>NZ_FOTP01000017.1 GCF_900114605.1 Bradyrhizobium sp. NFR13
CTGCCAGGCCTGCAAAGGACAAACATCCTCAATTACGATATCAATCAAAAAACGCCGCGCTCTCTGTGCTATCGCACGAGAGCGCGGCGTTTTTTGTTGTGGCCTGCACCGCAGGCCAATCAACGCAAACTCATCATCCCGGATCATCGAAGCCCCGTCTCCAACGCCGATGTTCATCCCAAGAGCCGAGAGAGCGAATGCGCGCGCGATCCGAGGGCGATAGACACTTCTGCAGAATATTACCGTTGCCGCTGAACCTTTGTTTTCCAATGCGAGACTCAGTCAGGACATCTACCGACAGGAACTCGGCATGCATTTCATTTTTCGTCCCGTTGTCGCGCTGACCCTGGTTGGCGCGATTTTTTGTCTTGCGATACCTGCCAGCCAGATCGCCTTGGCACAGGCATCGAAACCAGAAGCGCCCGCCGCCAAGCAACTGGCTCTCAGTGAAAAGCAGGTAGTGGCGTTGCTCGCAGTGCAGAAAGATCTCGACGGCTTTGTTGCCACTCCCGGGACGAACGCAGTGGTCCTTGCCCAGATCGATGGTGTCGCCAAGAAGCATGGTTTTGCAAATTACGCCGAGTACACGATCCTGTTCGACAATATCGGTCTCGCAATGGCGGGCATCGATCCGAAGACGAAGACCTATGTGGGGCCGGTTGCGGTGATCAAGCAGAAGATCGCCGCCGTTCAGGCGGACAAGAACCTGTCAGCCGAAGACAGGAAGGAGGCGATCGACGATCTCAATGCCAGGATGGCGTCGCCACCGCCAGCTGTTGAAAACAAGGGCAATATCGATCTCGCGATCAAATACTATGACAAGCTTGCCGTCGTGCTGAAGGACGGCTGATCGTCGGCATGGCGTCCTGCGTTGTTGGTCGCGTATGCGCCGTACGCGGGTAATAGGCGGAAGATCGGCAATCGAGCAGCAGGGCGGAGAAGGGACGACCGGCTGCCGCGATCATTCAGCCTTCAGCTGCAGCATCCCATCCTCCGTCAATCGGGCTCGCGGAGCCGAGTTAGCCCTGCGATTGAGAGAGAATGGATTGTTCCTTCGCGCAACTGTATCGCCGCTGCCGAGCGGATGCTGCGCGGTTCGTTGGTGCACATTAAGCACGCGGCGCTTTTACAAGCGCCGTTGCATCTGCGTTTTCGGCACGGCGCTGCAGCATCGTTGCCGGCCGCCTGATAGTTCTCAACAGCAGATGAGACATCGATACTCGCGATGCGCAGTCGCTCGCGGCGTTATCGAATGATCCAACGCGCATCGCAGGATCCGGATATCCCTGCAATTCAATGCGGGATCCTGCTTGCCATCATCGCAGCGCACTGTGACTCGGCGTCAACTTTACGCAAACGCAAAACGCGTGACGATTTTCTGACGATTGGGCGTTGACAGCTTCGAGAGTGCGAGACTATAAACCGGCCACTGAGCGCGGCGGCGCCGGGGCCCACGGGTCCGGGACGGTTCGACACTCAGAAGCACCTCAACGCGATGTGTGAAGCACCAGCCGACAGTTTCGGTGGGTGTTTTGTCGTCGGGTTGAGCTGTCAGGTTTCTGAAAAGGGGCCTGGCGGATCTCGATCGGTGCAATGTTCTGCTGCTTGTTTCGAATGAAATAATCGGCGCACTGCGAAGAAAGAGGTTGCTTCCTTCCTTCGGAAGGTCTACTGGTTCGCTCCCTTCGGGGTGCTGGCATCCACTGGATGCCGCCTGATGGATCTCACTTTGGAAGATCTGAGATAGAGATTTCTCCCTTTTGGGGAGATTGACGCATCTGCGTCGGGCTGTTTGACAAGTTGAAAAGAAGAAAGAGAAACGTGGACGGCGGAGTCCTTGCGGGT
>NZ_FOTP01000016.1 GCF_900114605.1 Bradyrhizobium sp. NFR13
AAGTGCTTGAGGCTCCCTTCCCATCGCCTTGGGACTTTAATTCGGTGATCGGATCGTTCGCTGAGGCAAAGTGCAAGCAAGTCGAAAAAACACCGCAGGCGGAACGTCGGGCACTTGCTCGGCGCCTCCGAAAGTCCTGATGCACTCTCAATTGCGGAAGACCGCATCGCATCAGGCCCAAGGGTGCAACGGGCACCCGGCGTTCCGCACGCCCTCTCACAGGGGGGCGGGAATGCGACAGACGACGGCGCCCCCGCGCCGCTAACAATGGGGGCGATGACGCATGTCTGGAGAGCAGTGGCTGTTTGAAATTTGAATCCTGCAATGATGCGCTGCCGCTATCGTTCATCACTCAACGGTGGCTTGAACGTCAACGGACTTTCCTGCGCTCGCTTGCGCGCAATGCTGACGGCCTCTGCAAAATCCGCTGCGTCGAACCATGGCTCATCGCGCATCAAGGCATCCAGATCCTCGTTCCAGATCTGCGACACTTCGATATCGAACTTCATTTTGTACTTCTGGCTGACGGCTTGAATTCCATAGCCGGTGACGGCCCATTGTTTGCCGAGCCAAAACACATCCCGATGCAGCACTACGTCTACGCCCATTTTCGTCCGGCCTCGTAACAGAGACGAAAAGACCCCCGACCGATGAAGGTGAGGCTCTACTGAACCGGTCCAGTCCATCAAATTTTAGCAACATCGTCCAGCGTTGAGAACAACGCTGATCCAGATGCGATCATTCTCGTTCGGTATTTATGGATGCTGCGCCTTCTGCGCTCGCTCGGCATCGGCCTTGTTGGCCTCGTGGCGTCCGATCACGCATCCCGCAACAACGCCGACCTTGCCATGTCCTGCATAGTGGCCGGCGATTCCGCCAATGATCGCGCCCTTGATACAGCCTTTCGCCTCGGCCGCAACCGACGAGAACGCGAGAGCCGCAACCACAGTGCACAGCAGCAATTTCTTCACGACGAATCCCCCGCATGATTGACCTCATACAAGTCACCACTCCGCATTACGTTCCATGCGTTGAAAGATCGCCGACTCACACTCGCATCCGATTCGTGCCATAGATGGCGCAAATCGCGTCCAGGGATGAAATCACCATGCCAGCACCCAAACCGCCCGCTTTCGAAACGCTGAGCCTGCATGCCGGCCAGCATCCGGACGCGATCACCGGCGCGCGCGCCGTGCCGATTTATCAGACTACGTCCTATGTGTTTCAGGATTCGGATCACGCCGCTGCGCTGTTCAATCTCGAACGTGCCGGCCACATCTATACGCGCATTTCCAATCCGACCACGGCCGTGCTGGAAGAGCGGCTCGCCGCGCTCGAGAATGGCGTCGGCGCCGTGTGCACCGCGTCAGGCATGGCGGCGTTGCATCTCGCCATTGCCACGCTGCTCAACGCCGGCGATCACATTGTGGCCTCGTCCTCGCTCTATGGCGGCACCATCAACTTGCTGGCGCATACGCTGCCGCGCTTCGGCATCACCACGAGTTTCGTCAAGCCGCGCGATCTCGACGCCTTCAAGGCGGCGATCAAACCGAACACCAGACTCGTCATCGGCGAAACCATCGGCAATCCCGGCCTCGAAGTGCTCGACATTCCCGCTGTCGCCGACATCGCCCATGCCGCGAAGATCCCGCTGCTGATCGACAACACCTTCGCGACGCCGTTCCTGTCGCGGCCGATCGAGCTCGGCGCCGACATCGTGATGAATTCCGCCACCAAGTGGATCGGCGGCCACGGCATCGCCATCGGCGGCGTCATCGTCGACGGTGGCCACTTCGACTGGCACGCCTCCGGCAAGTTCCCGCAACTCACCGAACCCTATGCCGGCTATCACGGCATCGTCTTCGACGAGCAATTCGGCAATGCCGCCTTCATCATGCGCGCCCGCACCGAAGGCCTGCGCGATTTCGGCGCGTGTCTCTCGCCGACCAATGCCTTCCAGCTGCTGCAAGGCGTCGAGACGCTGGGCATCCGCATGGAGCGCCACATGACCAATACACATGCAGTGCTGGCGGCACTCACGGCAAACAAGGCGGTCGACTGGGTGCTGCATCCGTCGCTGGAGACTCATCCAGATTATGCGTTAGCGAAACGCCTGCTGCCGCGCGGCGCAGGCTCCATCGTCTCCTTCGGCATCAAGGGCGGCCGCAATGCCGGGCGCAAATTCATCGAGGCGCTGAAACTCACCAGCCATCTCGCCAATGTCGGCGATGCCAAGACGCTGGTCATTCATCCCGGAAGCACCACGCATCAGCAGATGGACGCCGAGCAGCTCAAGGCCGCTGGCATCGGCGAGGAGCTGATCCGCCTCTCCATCGGCATCGAATCTGCCGATGACATCATCGATGACCTCGCGCAGGCGCTGCGCATCTCGCAGAAGGGCTGAGCGATGCAACTCACCGTCAACGGTCACGAGACCTATATCGCGAATGGCGGCCGCACATTCGATCCATCGCTCCCGGTCGTCGTGATGGTCCACGGCGCCGGCTTCGATCACTCGACCTGGGCCCTGCATACGCGCTGGTTTGCACATCATGGCTTCGCCGTGCTGGCGCCGGATCTGCCCGGCCATGGTCGCTCGAAAGGTGAAGCGCTCACGACCATCGCCGATCTCGCCGACTGGACTGCAGCATTGATCGACGCATCCGGCGCAAAAACTGCACGGCTGATCGGCCATTCCATGGGCTCGCTGATCGCGCTGGAGACCGCAGCGCGGCATCCCGGTAAAGTCACGCGCCTCGATCTGATGGGCACGGCGGGGACGATGACCGTCGGCCCGGATCTGTTGAAGGACGCCGAAGCCAACCAGCATTCCGCCATCGACATGGTGTCGATCTGGGGTCTCGGCTTTCGCGCCGAGCTCGGCGGCAGCCTCGCGCCGGGGTTGTGGATGCATAGCGGTGCGCAGCGCGTGCTCGAAGCCACAAAACCGGGCGTGTTGTTCGCCGATCTCAACGCCTGCAATACATACCAGAATGCGCTGACCGCTGCGGGCCAGCTCGATATCCCCGTCACGCTCATCCTCGGCGAGCGGGACATGATGACTCCCGCCAAGGCCGGCAAGACCCTCGCCGCCGCATTGAAAAACGCCCGGACGGTGATTCTGCCGGGCACAGGCCACATGATGATGGTCGAACGCCCCGACGACGTGCTCGCCGCGCTACAGATCGCGCAATAGAGTCTGGAACGGTTCGATGGCTGTTGCACCGCGCTGCGCGCTGTGCTTCCTGTCCTCTCAGTTATCGGTGCCTCCGCGAGGAGGTGAAACGGGAATGCGGTGCGGGGAGATATCCCCAATGCCGCGGCTGCCCCCGCAACTGTAAGCGGCCATTCCGGGTCCACAAAGCCACTGAATTTGCAACGCAGATTCGGGAAGGCGGACCGGGAGACCACCGCGAGCCAGGAGACCGGCCGGTAACGAGTTTCACACTCGTTCGACGGTGGGTCGACGGAAGGGGTTAAATGACTATCCGGAATTTGGCTGCAGGCACTGCAGCCGTTGTTGTTCTGTCCTGTTCTCACAGTGCTGCGCATGCGCAGTCCAGTGCCGAGCAGCTCTCCGAAATCGTGGTGACGGCGGACAGAACTCCCGAGCAGCTCAATCGCACTGGCAGTTCGATCAGCGTGGTGTCAGGCGAGACCATTGCGACCAGCAATCCCGGCTCGCTGGTCGATGCGCTGCGCACCGTGCCTGGTCTCGACATCACCGAAAACGGCGGTCCCGGCGGCACCGCGAATGTGCGCTTGCGCGGCGGCAACACTGGCCAGACGCTGGTGATGATCGATGGCATCCGCGTCAACGATCCCACGGCCGCATCGGGCGATTTCGAATTCGCCATGTTCACGCCCTCGGCCATCGAACGCATCGAAGTTCTGAAGGGGCCGCAGAGCGCACTCTATGGATCAGACGCCATGGGCGGTGTGGTCAATATCATCACCAAGAAGGGCTCCGGTCCGGCACAGGTCAATGTACGCACGGAAGCCGGCAGCTATGGCACCGTCGTCACGCAGGGATCGCTGACCGGCTCCAACGGCCCGTGGTCCTACGCCTTCACCGGTGGCGGTCAACACAGCAACGGCTTCTCGCGTTACGGCTATCGTATTCCGGCCATCGAAGCGAAGTTTCCGAATCTCGAAAACGACAGTTTCGACCGCGTCGGCGGCTCGGCGCGTATCGGCTACGATGCTGGCGAAGGCATCCGGCTGGAGTCGGGCATCGTCCATTCGTTCACGCGCTCGGCCTATGACGCGGCAACCGGAACGCTCCCGGATACGCCATCGGCGGCGACGCGTCTGCTGCAGACCGTCTATGGCCGCGTCGGTATCGATTCATTCGGCGGCATTCTGACTCACAATGTCACCGTGTCGAACACCCATACCGAGCGCTCGTTCACCGACGTCAGCTACAAGACCAACATGCTGCCGCAGAACACCACCACGAAGATCTCGGATTATGTCGGCAACAGTCTCGGTGCCGAATATCAGGCAACCCTGAAGCTCGGCGCATTCGGCTCCCTTGTCTATGGCGCCAAGACGCAGAGCGAGACCGCACAGACCTACAGCACGAACATCACGCCTATCGCGGGTCCTCAGACACCCTTGCTGTCAAAACAGCAGGATACTAACTCGCTCTTCGCGTTGTGGTCGGTGCCGATCGGCGAACGGCTCAACGTCACGCTCGGCGGCCGGGTCGATGACGTCGTCGACGTTGCCCGCTTCGAGACATGGCGCGCTACCGCTGCCTACAACATTACGGAAACCGGCACCAAGTTCCGTGCCAGCGCCGGCACCGGCGCGAAAGCGCCGACGCTGTTTCAGCTTTACGACTCGACCTATGGCAGCAGAAACCTCACGCCGGAAACCAACTTCGGCTATGACGCCGGCATTGACCAGAGCCTGTTCAACGGCCGCGTCGTGCTGTCGGTCACGGGCTTTTCTACCGACTATAGCAATCTGATCAACTTTGTTTCCGATGCGTCCCGCCCGCTCGGCTATTATGTCAACGTCGCCCGCGCCGAGACCAGTGGCCTCGAAGTCGGTGGCAATATCGACGTCATTCCGGGCTGGATGAAGTTCAACGTGGCCTATACGTATCTGCATGCGCAGGATCTCGGTACTGACACAGTGCTGGCGCGGCGGCCAAAGAACTTCGCCCGCTTCGCACTCACGATCACGCCCACCGACAAGTGGATGATCGAGCCGCGCGTCACCACCGTGTCGAAGCGCTTCAGCAGCGCTAATCAGGTCGGTCAGGTGGATGCCTATACCCGTGTCGACCTCTATACCGAGTACAAGATCGATGCGAACTGGAAGGTCTTCGCCCGCGGCGAGAACATCCTGAATGAGCATTATCAGGAAGTGCTGAACTTCGGCACCACAGGACCTGCGGCTTACGCAGGCTTCAACGCCACATGGTGAGCGCAGCGCCAGCAGCACGCCGCCGCATGATCGCGACAATCGCGCTCGTCGGTCTCATCACGCTGCTGGCCCTCGGCTCGCTCGGCACCGGACCTGTTAAACTCTCGCCGCTGACAGTGCTCGATGCACTGTTCGGCGGCGGCAGCGATGTGCAGCAGACCATCGTGCGCGAGATCCGCCTGCCGCGCGCGGTCCTCGCATTGGCCATCGGCGCGATTCTCGGTCTCTCCGGTGCCGCGCTGCAGGGATTGCTGCGCAATCCCCTCGCCTCGCCTTCGCTGTTCGGTGCGCCGCAAGCCGCAGCCTTCGGTGCGGTGCTGATGATTTCGCTCGGCTGGGCCGATGTCCGCTCATGGGCATTGCCGGTTGCCGGCATTACCATGGCATTTCTCTCTGTATTCGTGCTGCTCGGCATCGCCGGCCGCAATGCGAGCCTGTTGCTATTGATCCTCGCCGGTCTCGCAATCTCCAGCCTCGCGGGTGCCGCGACGGCACTGGTGATGAACCTGTCGCCCAATCCCTTCGCCGCACTCGAAATCGCTTTCTGGCTGCTCGGCTCGCTGGAAGACCGCAGCTTCCGTCACGTCACTCTGGCACTTCCGTTCATTGTCGCCGGCGCGATCATTCTGATGAGCCAGCGTTCGGCTTTTCGTGCGCTCAGCCTTGGCGAAGAGACTGCGCAGAGCCTCGGCGTCAATGTGAGCCGTCTGCGCCTGCTGGTGATCCTCGGCGTTGCGCTCGGCGTTGGCGGCGCCGTCGCTGTCACCGGGACGATCGGCTTCATCGGTCTCGTGGCGCCGCACCTGATGCGCCCGATCATCGGTCACGATCCCGCGCGCCTGCTGATCCCGAGCGCACTGACCGGCTCGGCGCTGTTGCTGACCGCGGATATCGCCGTGCGCATCATCCCGTCGACCACCGATATCAAGGTCGGCGTGCTAACCTCGATCATCGGCGTGCCGTTCTTCCTCTATCTCATCATGCGCGAGCGTCGCGCTCTGGGCGGAGGCGTCGCATGAACGATCAGGCGCTGCTGACCGCGAGCAATCTGAGCGTCACGCTCTCCGGGCGCGAGGTGTTGCACGATGTCTCGCTCTCGCTACACCGACAGCACCTCGTCGCCCTGGTAGGCCCGAACGGCGCCGGCAAGACGACGCTGCTGCGCGCTTTGGCAGGACTGCAGCCGTCCACCGGCGCGATCCATGTCGCCGGCGATACACTGGCGTCCCTGCCGCTGCGCGAGCGCGCAAAGCGCTTCGGCTATCTGCCACAAGGCCACGTCGTCCACTGGCCGCTCGACGTGAAGGACGTCGTCGCCCTCGGCCGCTATCCGCACGGCGCAACCGATCCGGCGCGGCTGACATCGGCCGACAAGGCTGCGGTCGAACGCGCGATGCGGGCGACCGACATCGTCGCCTTTTCCAATCGCCGCGTCACCGAACTCTCCGGCGGCGAACGTAGCCGCGTCGCGCTCGCACGCGTCCTCGCGGTCGAGGCACCGATCGTGCTGGCCGACGAGCCGACCGCATCGCTCGATCCGCGTTACCAGATCGATGTCATGACAAATCTGCGCGACGTCGCCGACAGTGGCGTGCTGGTGATCGTGGTGACGCACGATCTCGGCCTCGCGGCACGTTTCGCCGATACGGTGCTGGTGATGTCCGACGGACGCCTCGCCGCACAGGGCGCGCCACAACAGGCGCTGTCCGGTGACATCGTCGCCGATGTATTTCGCATCAGCACCTATCGCGCCGAACATCGAGACGAAACGATTATCTTACCCTGGGCGGGAGTCTGAGCGATGTGGCGGCTATTTCGCCAGCGCAGAAGCAAGCCGGCTCAGAGCAACCGCATCGGGCGGCAAGCCGAAACGCAGCAGCTCATGGCTCCAGTCGAAGCGGCGACACCAGATCTGCTGCCGGGCCAATGCGGCATGCCATTTCAGGGCGTCGGCATGTCGCGCCAGCCTGTAGAGCGGCGTGCCGCCGACAATCTCGAAACCGGCATCGGACAAGGCCTTGTCGAGCTTGATGGCCTGGGCGACCAGCGCGACGCGGGCGCGCGAAGCCCAGAGCTCATCGTGCAATGCGGCCGCGCCAATGAACAGTGCCGGACCGGAACAGGCCCAGGGGCCGATAGCAGCCGCGATGCGCTGCGCGATCAGCGGAGCCGCAAGCGCAAAGCCGAGACGCAGACCTGCAAGGCCATAGAATTTTCCGAACGAGCGCAGGATCACCACCGGCAACGTTGCACACAGATCGACCGCGCTGATCGCTGGGTCGACATCGGCGAAGGCCTCATCGATCACCAGCCAGCCTCCGCGCCGCTGCAGGATCGCCGCAACATCGGCGAGTTCATCGCGCGTGGCGACGCGCCCGTCGGGATTGTTGGGATTGACGATCACCACATGCTTGGCATGATCAGGCAACGCGCTGAGGCTGCCGATCACGCCAACCTCATGCCCGCCGGCACGCCAGGCCGCGACATGCTCGTTATAGGTCGGCCCGACAATGGCAACGGCTCCGGGCGTAGCAAGATGCGGCAACCACTGAATCAGCGACTGCGTGCCGGCAGCGGCAATGACATCGACGCCACCAGGCACGTGGTAAGCGCTACGCGCGGCAGACAGCAACAGCTCCTCGTCGGCGCGCGCCGGCAGGCGCTCCCAAAGATGGTTCGGCAGGTTGACAGCAATAGGCCACGGCCATGGATTGATCCCGGTCGAGAGATCAAGCCAGTGATCCGGCGCACCGCCGAATTCCGCCATCGCCTGCGTGAGATCGCCACCATGTTTCATGGGCGTGTCATGCCATTTTCCAGCGCCAAGCGCGAGGGGGTACGCGACGTGCTGATGGCTGCGGCATTGCTTGGCAGCATCTGCGCATCAGCTCCCGCATATTCAGCCGAGCAGCCACGCATCGCGTCGATCAATCTCTGTACCGACCAGCTGCTCGCCACCCTTGCCGACCCCGAGCAGATCCTTGGTCTCAGTCCCTATGCGCGCGATCCCGCGCGATCCTGGGACGCAAAAAAAGCTGCGCAATTTCCGCATCTGTCCGGCGAAGCCGAGGACGTGCTGGTTCTCAAGCCCGATATCGTCGTGGCAGGCCGGTATACCAAACGCGCGACGCGCGAATTGTTGAAGGACAAAGGTCTGCGCGTGGTCGAGTTCAATCCGGCGCGCTCATTCGAGGACGTGAAGAAGCAACTGCGCCAGATGGGTGCCCTGGTGAAACATCCGGACCGCGCCGATGCGGAGATCGCAAAACTCGATGCTGCGATGGCGCATGCGCGGGAAACGGCGCGGCGCAAACCATTTCGCGTTCTGGCGGTCTCGCGCCGTGGCTGGGTATCTGGCGGAGACAATCTTACGACATCACTGCTCTCGGCGGCCGGCCTGACAAATGCTGGCGGTGAACTCGGTCTCAAGGCCGGCGGTTATGCCTCGCTGGAAGCGATCGTCAGCCTGAAGCCGGATTTTCTGCTGGTGACCGACAGCAACGATTATGCCGAAGACGAAGGCCGCGCCTTCCTACTGCATCCAGCGCTGGAGAAATTCTATCCAGCGTCCAAACGTATCGTGATCCCGGAAAAGCTCACTGTTTGCGGAGGCCCTACTCTGGCGCAGGCGCTGGATCGCCTTGCCACAGAACTTCAGCGCGTGGACCATTGATGCTGGCCTCGGATGGCACGCTCTACGTCGTCATCGCGGCTCTCGCCTTCGATGCGATGATCGGCGATCCCGACTGGCTGTGGAGACGCGCGCCGCATCCGGTCGTCTGGATCGGCAATGTCATCGGATATCTGGAAAACCAGTTCAATCGAGAGAACTGGTCAAGTGCCAGGCGCAAGGCCATGGGTGTAGTAACCGTGATCTTGCTGGTCGCGAGCGCCATTGTCATCGGCGGCGCGCTCGAGGACGTATTTGAGCCAGGTCCGTTCGGAATTCTGGTGAAGGGCCTGATCGCTTCCATGCTGATTGCCCAGCGCAGCCTGTATCAGCATGTCGCCCGCGTTCATCGCGCTTTCGCCGACGGCGGCTTGCCTGCGGCGCGGCAGGCTGTCGCGATGATCGTCGGGCGCGATCCCGAGCGGCTCGACGAATCCGGTGTGTCACGCGCCGCCATCGAATCCACCGCCGAGAACTTCTCCGACGGCATTGTGGCGCCGGTGTTCTGGCTGGCGTTGCTGGGATTGCCCGGCCTGATCGCCTATAAGACGATCAATACCGCAGACTCCATGATCGGTCATCGCAACGCGCGCTATCAGGATTTCGGCTGGGCCGCGGCGCGACTGGACGATCTCGTCAATCTGATCCCGGCGCGCCTATCGGGACTGCTCGTAGCTATCGTCGCCCCGATCGTCAAAGGGGCAGTCCTGACATCGTTTCGCGTCATGTTGCGTGACGCCTCCAAGCATCGCTCGCCCAATGCCGGCTGGCCGGAAAGCGCCATGGCGGGCGCGCTCGGAATTGCGATGGCGGGCCCGCGCGCCTATGCGGAAGGCGTCGTCGATGATCCTTTCCTTAACGCCGAAGGCCGAACCGCAGCGCCTGACGACATCGGCCGGGCACTTCGCGTGTTCGTCGCAGCCTGCGTCTTACAGGCGGTGATCTATACCGCGCTGGCGTTATTGCTCTGACGGCTGCGGGCGATCTCGATCAGGCGATCGATATCGAGATGCTTTTCACAGTGATCGGCCAGCGCGTCGAGCGCAGCTTCGATCTGCGCGTCATAGGCCAGCGAGGACGCAATGCCGAGATTGGCCAGCCACGCCTTGCGGAAGGCATCGCCGGTGAACAGGCCATGGACATAAGTTCCCTGCACGCGCCCATCGACTGAAGCAGCGCCATCAGGCCGTCCATCGATCATGACCAAAGGCCGCGAGCAATCGGCCCCCTCACTTCGGCCGAGGTGGATTTCATAGCCCTCGATTGCGGCGCCAGTTGCACAATGCGTACCGGTGACCAGAGTCGTGGATTTATCCGCACTCATCAGCGTCGCAATATCGAGCAGACCCAACCCGTCGACGGTGCCCGGCGAACCATCGACGCCGTCAGGATCAGCGATTGTCCGGCCGAGCATCTGATAGCCGCCGCACAGGCCGAGCACATGGCCACCGCGGCGCACATGCGCCTTGATGTCGATGTCCCAACCTTGTGCGCGGAGAAATGCGAGATCGCCGATGGTGGATTTACTGCCCGGCAGGATGACCACGTCAGCATTGCCCGGAACGACTTCGCCCGGTCGCACGAAGATCAGCTTCACACCCGGCTCCATACCCAGCGGATCGAGATCGTCGAAGTTGGCGATGCGTGCCAACACCAGCACCGCAATGATGCGCGTCGATGACGAGACATGGCTACGATCGAGATCGACAGCGTCTTCGGCAGGAAGGAACGCGGCTTGCGGCAGCCATGGCAACACGCCGATGGACGGCCAGCCTGTCAGCCGCGTGATTGCCGCGAGGCCGTTGTCGAACAGGCTAGGATCGCCACGGAACTTGTTGACGATGAAACCGTGGATGCGCGCGCGCTCGTCGGCCTCAAGCACCAGATGCGTACCCGCAAGACTCGCAATGACGCCGCCACGATCGATATCACCGGCGAGCACCACGGGGATGTTGGCTGCCACTGCGAAGCCCATATTGGCAATGTCGCCCTTGCGCAGATTGATCTCGGCCGGGCTACCGGCACCTTCGACGAGAACGATGTCAGCCTCGTCGGCAAGCAGCGAGAAGCTCTCCAACACAGCGGGCAACAATGCGGCCTTCTTCTCCAGATAATTCTTTGCACGCAGCGTGCCCCAACGCTGGCCCTGCACGATCACCTGCGCACCGGTATCGGTCTCGGGCTTCAGCAACACCGGGTTCATGTGGACACTTGGCGGCAGCTTCGCCGCGCGCGCCTGCACCGCCTGGGCGCGCCCAATCTCGCCGCCGTCGATGGCGACCGCCGCATTGTTCGACATGTTCTGCGGCTTGAACGGCGCGACTTTGAGACCACGCCGCACCAGCGCCCGCGCGAGCCCGGCAATGATCGTCGACTTGCCGGCATTGGAGCCGGTGGCCTGGATCATCAGCGCGGGCGTGGTAAGATTCATTAGAATTCCACGCCCTTCTGGCCCTTGATGCCGGCGCGGAACGGATGTTTGACCAGCGTCATTTCCGTGACGAGGTCAGCCATCTCGATCAACTCGGGCTTGGCATTGCGGCCGGTAATGACGACGTGTTTGTCCGCCGGCTTTTCGTCGCGCAGGAAGGTCAGCACCTCATTAAGATCAAGATAATCGTAACGCAGCACGATGTTGAGTTCATCCAGCAGCACCATGCGGTGACGGGTATCGCGAATCAGTTCTTTGGCACGCTCCCAGCCGGCGGTTGCCGCGGCGATGTCGCGTTCACGGTCTTGCGTCTCCCAGGTAAATCCCTCGCCCATGATATGCAGCGTGACGAGTTCGGGAAATTTCGCCAGCACGCGTGCCTCGCCGGTGTCCCATGACGGCGACTTGGTGAACTGCACGACGGCGACCGGCATCTCGTGACCGATATGGCGGAACACCATGCCAAGCGCGGCCGAGGTCTTGCCCTTGCCGGTCCCGGTATGGACGATCAAGAGGCCCTTCTCGCCGATCTTGCTCGCCATGATCTTGTCCTTCGCCGCCTTGTGCTTGGCGGCCTTGATCTTGTGGCGGGCGTTTTCTTCGTCGTCGTGAACAGCTTCGGTCATGCGATTTCCCTTGCGATCTCTTTGTGTGCCTGCGGCAGAATTTCGGCGATCAGATCGGCAGCGCGGTTGGAACGCGGCGTCCACAGATCCCGGCGAATGGCTTCGGCAAAACGCGCCGCCGTCTCGCGCAGCGCCCCGGGATTGGCCGAGGCCATGAAACCGCGAACCTCGTCATCTTCCAGATAGGAAGCGAACAACTGATCGAAATGATGATTGGCGACGGCATCGGTGGAGGCCGCGAAACCGAACAGATAATCAACCGTGGCCGCGATCTCGAACGCGCCTTTGTAGCCGTGGCGCATGACGCCAGCGATCCATTTCGGATTGGCACCGCGCCCGCGCACCACGCGCGAGATCTCATGCGCCAGCGGCCGGGCAATCGGCGCTTCGGGGCGCGACGTATCGATATGGGCGATGCGCGGTGCCGAGCCGCGCAGTGTTTGCACGGTCGCTGCCAGGCCGCCGATGAACTGGTAGTAATCATCGGAATCCAGAATGTCGTGCTCGCGGTTGTCCTGCGCTTGCGCAACGAGATCGACGCCCTTCAGCCGTTCGGCAAATTCTCCGCGCGCATCCTCGCCGTCGGTTCCGCTGCCATAGGCATAGCCACCCCAATCGAGATAGACGTCGGAAATGTCAGCACGATTGCTCCAGCCCCCCTCGTCCATCAACGCCTGCAAGCCTGCACCGTAAGCACCGGGCTTGGAGCCGAACACACGGCGCGTTGCCTGTCGCCGTGCAATCTCGCAGGTCATGCCGCCGGCTTCGAGCATGCGGGTACGCGCACGGACATTGGCTGCAATGGGATTGGCTTCATCGGGCTCATCGAGTTCGGCCACGGCACTCACAGCGGAGCCGATGATATCCATCTGGGTTGGGAATGCGTCGCGGAACAGGCCGGAGACACGGAAGGTCACATCGACGCGCGGGCGCTTCAGTTCTGACAGTGGCGTGATCGCAAAGCCGGTAACGCGGCCCGAGGTTTCCTCCCAGAGCGGCCGGGCGCCGATCAGCGCCAGCGCCTGAGCCACATCGTCGCCGCCGGTGCGCATATTGGCCGTGCCCCAGGCCGACAGCGCGATCGCGCGCGGCCATTCGCCGGCCTCCCGCCAATAAGATTCGACGAGCCGTTCTGCCGCAAGTTGGCCGATCCGCCAGGCGGATGGCGTTGGCACGGCGCGGACGTCGACGGCGAAAAAATTGCGCCCGGTCGGCAGCACATCGGGACGCCCGCGCGTCGGCGCGCCGGATGGACCAGGGCGGATGAACTGGCCATCGAGGCCTTTGAGGAATGCGGCCGTCTCCGCGCCACCGCAGGCATCGATAGCGGGTCGCAGTTTAGCATTGATCCAGTGAAGTACATCGGTGGCGCGCGTCCAGGCGGGATCGCAGGACAGCTTGCCGGAGACCAATTGCAGCGCCAGCGCTTCGATCCGCTCAACGGTATCGCCTGTGGTGCGCCACACTGCATCGCTGACATCGGCAAGAACACCGGGGCGCGGGCCGCGATAGTCATCGGCCATGTCGCGCGTCAGCGGATCAAACGCGCCAAGGCCGATATCAGCGGCCAGTGCACGATGGAGCGATGCATCCTGCGGTTTGATGTCGGAGCGCGGCAAGCGCGCGATGGACACCAGGAGATCGTTACGCTGCGCATCCTCCGGCACGCGGCCGAAGATATGCAACCCATCGCGGATCTGCATCTCCTTGAGATCGCACAAATGCGCATCGAGCGCGCGCAGCGCCTCGCCGGTCGGTGTGTCGCGGGTTACATTCACATCGGCATCGATCTGCTGCGCGCGCGCGAGCGACAGGATGTCCTCGGCAATCACGGCAGCGCGCTTGGGATCGAGATCACTCGCCATGGCATATTCGTCGACCAGATTCTCCAGCCGCGCCAGATCGTCGTGCAATTCGGCGCGGGTCATCGGCGGCGTCAGGTGATCGATGATCGCGGCCGAAGCCCGGCGCTTCGCCTGGATGCCCTCGCCGGGATCGTTGACGATGAAGGGATAGAGATGCGGCAGCGGGCCCAGCACGGCATCGGGCAAACAATCCGCCGACAGGCCTGCGCTCTTGCCCGGCAACCATTCGAGATTGCCGTGCTTGCCAAGATGCACCACCGCATGCACATCAAAATCGCGGCGGAGCCAGAGATAAAAGGCGAGATAGTGATGCGGTGGCACCAGATCAGGATCGTGATAGGTGCTCTTCGGGTCGATATTATAGCCGCGCGCAGGCTGAACGCCGACCGTGATATTGCCGAAGCGATGCAGGCCAAGACGGAACGCGCCATCGACGACATGCGGATCGCTGTCGGCTTTGCCCCAGCGTGACTCAATAGCCAGCCGCACATTGGTCGGCAGCGTCGCAAAGGCCGCGTGATACTCAGCCAGTGGCCACGTCACGCCACCGCTTCGCTCCGCGCGATCGGCAAGCGCATTCGTTGGACCCTGTTGCAATAGCTGCATCATGGCGGCCGTCGTGTCAGGCGCGTCACCAGTGCCGTAGCCGGCTTCGCGCATCGCGGCGATCACATCGATCAGGCTTTGCGGCGTATCGAGGCCGACACCATTGGCAAGGCGGCCATCGCGATTGGGATAGTTGGCGAGGATCAGCGCCACGCGGCGTTCCCTCACCGCCGCGCGGCGCAGACGCACCCAGGCTTTCGCCAGATCAGCGGTCGCATCGACACGATCCTGCACCGGCTGCAGCGTCGTCGGCGCGAAGCCCCCGTCACTGGTGCCGCGTTCCTTGAAGGCGATGGCATTCGCGAAGATGCGGCCATCGACTTCCGGCAGCACCACATGCATCGCCAGATCGCGCGGCGTCAGGCCACGGGTCGACGCTTCCCAGCTGGCGCGCGAGATACCGGCCTGTGCGACCTGCAGGATCGGACAGCCTGACGCGGAGAGGACGCCCGCATCGTCATGCGCGGTTGCCGTCGCGAAGGCCGTGGCATTGATGATGATATCTGGCGGATAGGCTGCCAGCGCGGCACGCAGAAAGGCGGCGGAGCGCTCGTCCTTCAGGCTGGTGACGTAAAGGCAAACCGCGTTGAGGCCGCGCGCGGCCAGCGACCGACGCAGCGCGTCGATTGCGGCAGTATCGCCACCGGCGACGAGCGCGCGATAGAAGATCACGATGGCATTCGGTCGATCACTCGTCGCAGGCTCATTCGGCCAGAAGCCGGCCGACGGCATCGGGCGCGCGGCGGGAGGTTGCTCACCGTGACCAATCAGATGCGCTGCATAGCGCAGCGCCAGTTGGGCGTTATCGACGCCGCCCTCGCTGCAATAGCGCCACAGCGCGTGTGTGTCGTCGCTGCTGACCGTGCCGCGCGCAGCCAACTCCGCATTCCAGTCCATCTCGCCGGGGAGACAGGCGAATTGGGCACCGCGGCTCAGCGCGTCGCTGCGCAGACTGTCGACGCCATGGGGCCAGTAACTGATGCCGCCGAGCATGCGCAGCACCACGATCTTCGCCTTGGCGAGCGTGCGCTCGACATAGAGATCGACCGAAGCAGGATGACCGAGCGCCAGCATGTTGGTGAGCCGCACGCTCGGGAAATCAGGCGGTAGTGTCGCATGCGCAGCGTTGAACGCCGCCAGATCGCTGTCAGCCGCCGACAGCACGACGATATCGGCGGTGTCCTGCCCGAGATCGCGGGCGACGTCGCCGTCGTCAATACTGCCTGACGTGTCGAGCTTCAGATGCATGCGGGTGAACCTGCGTTACCCGGCGAGTGCCCTTCGCACCGCGTCGCCGTTGAATCCCTTGAGGCCGATCACCACCAGATGCTCGGCCTGTGTCACGTCAGGCCGCGCGAAGGCGAGTTCAACGCGGGCGCCGACGGCTTGCACGACGATCGGCGCGGGCTTGTCGGCAATGCGCGCATGGCCCTTCACCCGCAGCACGCCGTCGAGACCAAGCGCGTCGCTGATCCGTGCGCGCATCGCGTCGATGCTGGCCGCAGCGGTCGGTTTCACGACGATGCTGTCGAAATCGTCATGGTCGTGTTCTTCTTCCTCGCCGTGATGACCGACACGCGCGGCCATATCGTCCTCGGCAGCTGCGTTAAGCCCGATCAGCACCGATGGCGCGAGATCGCCCTTCGAGCGCACGATGCTAACGCCGGGGCGCAGCACGGCCTTCAGCTTGGCTTCGATCTCGACAAGTTTCTCCGGAGCGACCAGATCGCTCTTCGAGAGCACCACGAGGTCGGCGCAAGCAAGCTGGTCTTCGAACACTTCCTCGATCGGATCGTCATGCTCGATGCCTTCATCCCTGGCGCGCTGCTCGGCAACGGCATCCTCATCGAGTGTGACGCGGCCCTCGGACAGCGCCAACGCATCGACAATGGTGACGACGCCATCGACGGTCGCGCGGGTCTTTACCGCGGGCCATGCGAAGGCCTTCAGCAGCGGCTGCGGCAATGCGAGACCCGACGTCTCGATGACGATGGCGTCGAGCGGGCGTTCACGCGACAGTAGCTTGTCCATGGTCGGCACGAAATCATCGGCCACGGTGCAGCAGATGCAGCCATTGGTGAGTTCGACGATATCGCCGGGCGCGCAGGCTTTAGCCGCGCATTCCTCGACCAGGCCGCCGTCGAAGCCGGCATCGCCGAACTCATTGACGATCACGGCGATGCGGCGGCCATCTGCCTGGGTCAGCAGCGAACGCAACAGCGTAGTTTTTCCGGCGCCGAGAAATCCGGTGAGGACGGTGACGGGAACGCGGGACATTCAATTCTCCTGGGAACGCTTGAGCCAGAGCGGAAGCCCGGCTGCGATGAAAGCAACATTCGGCACGGCGGCCGCGATGATCTGGTTGAGCCGCCCCTGCGCATCGCGAAAGGCGCGGCCGAGCGGTGTCTCCGGCACGAGGCCGAGGCCAACTTCATTGGAGACGAAGACAATTGGATAGCGCGAGACATCGAGGAAGCGCACCAGACGCTTCGCTTCAATCTCTGGATCGCGCTCGGCCAGCATCAGGTTCGACAGCCACAGTGTCAAGCAATCCACCAGTACAACACGACCGACCGTCGCCTCACGGGTCAGCGCATCGACCAGAGCCAGTGGCTCTTCCACGGTGATCCAGCCCTCACCGCGCTGCTTGCGATGCTGCGCGATGCGATTTTGCATCTCGTCGTCACCGGCCGTTGCGGTGGCCAGATAGACTTTGGTCACGCCGATGCCATCAACAAGCCTCTCGGCGAAAGTCGACTTGCCGGACCGCGCACCGCCCAGCACCAACGTGGTAGAGACCGCGCTCATTTCGGCGCACGCCCGTCTTCAGGCGACCAGCGCATCGGCGGCACGCGCGCGACCATGCCCTTGCGCAGCACCTCGGCGCGCTCGCGCCATGGCACCAGGCCGTAGTCGGATTTCTGATAGGACTTCACGAAAGACGCCAGCGCCGCGCTGCCGCTGTCGGTCTGCAGATCGCCGAACAAAAATGTGTAGCCATCAGGGCTCGTCACCGCGACCGTCGCTGACCGCTTGCAGACGCTGAGGCACTGCACCGGACGCACCATCACGGCGGCGCCATCACCGAGCGCGGCCTTCACAGCATCGAACATGTCCGGCCCGACGATCGTGCCAGTGTCGGCGGCCTTGCAGCTAATGCACACACTCACGATAACGGGACCAGCCGGCACGGGGCGCGGCGGTTCGACCGGAATTTGTTCGCCAGAGATATCGGCGCTGTCGTGATCCATCACATGCTCAGTTCATGCCCTCACGGGCCCACGAGCTTTGTTGGATCGCGCCGACAGCATAGCCGTCGGTTCGCTCCCGTCCGGTGCACCCCGCCCCGACGACGCCTCCAAAGCACAGTTCGTGATGGCAGGTCTCCTGGCTTGCGAGTCACAGCCTGCTGCCGCCTTCCCAAGAATTCCAAAGAATTCCCAGTGGCACCGGCGCGGACTCGTCGCTTACAGTTGCGGGGGCAGCGCCGGCTTCAAACCGGCTTCCCTTTTCACCTTCCACACGGAAGGACCATCGCAAAAGACGCTATCTGGCGGGTGCGCCGGGGTCAACCGCACCGACGGACTGTCGCCCGGACCTGTTGACCTTGCAGGTCGTCTTGCGTCAGTTAGGCCGCGAAAAGGAACCTCATGTCCGCCCATTCCCAGCCATCGTGGCAGCCGCCCGCCATTGCGCCTGTTGACCCGCAGATCGCGGCAGGCATCCGTGCCGTCATCGACGGCAAGGCCAAGCCGCCGGGATCGCTGGGGAGAATCGAGGACCTGGCACTGCAGCTCGGCATGATCCGCCATCCCGGCGAGCCGCGCGGCGACAATGCCGTGCTGCTGGTATTTGCCGGAGATCACGGACTCGTGGCCGAAGGCGTGTCGCAATATCCATCGGCGGTCACGGTCGCGATGGTGATGACCTATCTGGCCGACCGCGCCACGGCCAATGCATTTGCCACAGCCAACAATATCGACGTCCGCGTGATCGACATCGGCGTCGCGGCGGAACTGCCTGTCCATCCGAAGCTGATCGACGCCAAGGTCCGCATGGGCACAGCCAACGCTGCTCGCGAACCTGCCATGACGCCGGAGCAAGCAGCGGATGCGCTATCACGCGGCTACCGGATCGCCGTCGGTGAGATCAAGGCCGGCGCGGACATCATCGCGCTCGGCGAGATGGGAATCGGCAATACGGCGTCCTCGGCTTTGGTGGTTCATCGGCTTGCGCCAGCCCCCCTTGATGATTGCATCGGCATCGGCGCAGGACAGGACGACGCCGGCATGGCGCGCAAGCGTGCAGCGATCACGAAGGCGGCGACGCGCAGCGACGCAACTGCGCCACTGGATGTACTTGCCGAATTTGGCGGGCTGGAAATCGCCGGCATGGCCGGAGCGATCCTCGGTGCGGCCTCGCAACGGCGGCCGGTAATCATCGACGGCTTCATCTCCAGCGCCGCGGCGTTGCTCGCCGTGCGCCTGTGCCCGGCTGCATGCGACTACTGCGTCTTCGCGCATCGTTCCGCCGAACGCGGCCACGATATCGTACTCGATGCGCTCGATGCCAAGCCGCTACTCGATCTCGGCTTGCGGCTAGGTGAAGGCACCGGCGCGCTGCTTGCGGTGCCGTTGGTCCGTGCCGCTGCGCGCATGCTGACCGATGTTGCAAGCCTCGACGACGTGCTGGCCGGAAAGATCTAGATGAGACTGGATCCGCATCTCCTGAATGCGATCCGCTTCCTGACGGTGCTGCCGGTGCCGGCATCTGTCGACGCGACCGAGCCTGACTGGCTTGCGCGTGCAATGAAGTACTTTCCGATCGTCGGTATCGGCATTGGCGCAGCCTCCGCGATTGTGCTTCTCGTTGCCAGCGAATTCTGGTCACCGCTGATCGCGGCTTTGCTGGCGATTACAACAAGCATCGTCATCACCAGCGCGCTGCACGAAGATGGCCTGGCCGATACAGCCGACAGTTTCGGCGGGGGGTGGACTATCGAGAAGCGCCTGGCAATCATGAAGGACAGCCGCATTGGCACTTATGGGGCGCTGGCACTCGGCTTCGGCACGGCACTCCGCATCGCGGCGCTCGCCATATTGCCGGTGTGGGCAGGTGCGGCAGCGCTGATCGCCGTCCACGCAGCGGCACGCGCCATGCCGGCCTTCGTAATGAACCGCCTGCCCTATAGTGGCGATACCAGTGCGATGAAGGTCTCCTATGCCGACGCACCCGTGCGATTTGAGGAATCGTTGTTTGCACTTGGTGTGGTTGTGCTTGCAGCAATCCCGCTTGCGCTCGTCTCGGTCGCATCGCTTTTTGCGGGTCTTCTGCTCGGCGCAGCGCTCGCCGCACTGCTCGCACTCTGGTCGCGTCGCCTGATCGGTGGTTACACCGGCGACGTGCTCGGTGCCGTCGAGCAACTCTTCGAGATCGGATTTCTTCTCGGCGTTGCGGCCCTGATCAGATAGGCCAGGTCAACGGCAATCGATAAGGCTCACCTTCAAAAGCGTCCGCACCGCGGCCGATGCGTGCGATGGCTTCGACCATGCGGCCGTCGCGACCAAGCTGTTCGTCGGCCAATTGCACCATCAATTTGTTCGGCGTCACATAAGGCGAACGTTTGCGTAGTTCATCGGCGATCACCGCCTCATAGCCAGGATTGCGATCGCAGGCGATGGCGTAAGCCGCAGCGCTGGAACGGCTGATACCGGCCCAGCAGTGAATGAGCATCGGGCGATCAGCGATGCTGCCGCGGCCGAATTGAAGAATGGCATCCACGACGTCGGCATCGGGCGCGATCAGATCCGGCGCCGCTTCGACGATATCGTGGAAGGTCAGCTCCACATGCCGCTCACGCGCCAACCCGCTCCAGTCGCGCTCGCTCGGTGTGGGCGACAGAAGGGTCAGCAGATCGAAGGCCGGCAGTGTGTCTGCCACAGCAGCAAGGCCTCCGAGCGAGCTCACATAGATCATTCGAACACCCTGCTCGCTGTCGTCAAATCCTTCCCCTCACCCACGGCGAATGGACCTTCTTCAACCTCATGCCGCTGCGATGTCGCTGATGCAAGGTCGGTTTCTTAATACCACCCCCGACCTTTTCGCACCTGCACCATCGTAAACAGAAGAAAATACACCAACCAGAACAATCGGTTACTCACTCGAACTTTAGACAACCGAGGCAGGCCAATCTTAAAGAAGTTGCGATAGGTATCTAACTTACCAGTGCAGAGTCCAGGACGGTACGATGCTGAACTACTTCGAAATGGCGGCATCACAGATCGGAACGATCTTCCGCGTGCCCCGCGAAAACCCCGAACTGATGGAGGCGAAACTCGCTGCCTTCACCCGTCAGGTGCCGATCATGTATGCGCTGGTGGTCGTCAACACGACGGCACTTGCGATTACCTTTTATGGTACTGCGCCGCATCTGCTCACCATGTATCTCCCTGCTGCATTCGTTGCAATCTGTATGATCCGGATGCTGAGCTGGCTGAGAGCGCGGAACATCACGCTGTCACTCAACCAGGCCGTGGAGAAACTCACCGGCTCGATCATCTTTGCCGGCATCCTCGGCGTCGCATTCTCTGCCTGGAGCCTCAGCCTGTTTCCCTATGGCGACGCTTATAGCAAAAGCCACGTTGCGTTCTTTATGGCCGTGACATCGATCGGCTGCAGTTTCTGCCTCATGCATCTGCGTTCGGCAGCGCTCATCGTGACGACGCTTGTTGTCGTGCCCTTCGCGTTCTTCTTCGGATCAAGCGACAATACGGTCTTTACCTCCATCGCCTTCAACTTCGTCGTGGTCATCTTTGCCGTTCTCTTCATGCTGCTCGGCAATTACTCCGATTTCGAGAAGCGGGTGAATTCAGAGAAGGCGCTGCGTATCAAGCAGGCTGAACTGCAGGTGCTGAGCGACAGGAACTTCCGAAATTCGAATATCGACAGCCTCACCGGTCTCCCCAATCGTCGGAACTTCTTTGCCGAGCTTGAGCGCGGCATTGTCAACACTGCGCACACCGGCGGCCTGCTGCTCGGTATCCTGGATCTCGATGGCTTCAAGCCGATCAACGACATCCATGGGCACCGCATGGGTGATCGCTTGCTGGTCGAAGTTGCGGACAGGCTGCGCGCACATCTCGCTCCTCACGTGTTTCTGGGCAGACTGGGCGGCGACGAATTCGTCATGTTCAGCGAACAATTACTCGACCCGGACGCAATTGCCGAGGCGGAAGAGAGCATCGAAAATCTGTTCGACGTCCCATTCGAGATTGATGACATTACGGTACGCATCAGCTGCTCGATCGGATATGCGGATTTTCCGGACGCGGCCAAGACCGCTCAGGATTTGTTCGAGCGCGCCGACTACGCGCTGTTCTTTGCCAAGCAGCACAAGCGTGGCAAGGCCGTCCGGTTCTCAGCAGAACATGAAGCCGAGATCCGCGAGGCCTCCTCTGTGAGTCGGGCCTTGGCCGGTGCCAACCTCGAGCAGGAATTGTGGATCGCCTACCAGCCGATCATCGACGCAGAAACACGACAACCCGCGAGCTTCGAAGCCCTGGCGCGCTGGAAGAGTCCGGAACTCGGCAATGTTCCGCCGATGAGCTTCATTGTCGCCGCCGAACGCTCAGACATGATCGGCCAGTTGACCCCGTTGCTGCTTCGCAAGGCTCTGGAAGGCGCAGCGACATGGCCGGAGCACATCCGGATTTCGTTCAACCTATCTGCGGTCGATGTCGCCTCTCCCCTGTCGATCCTCAAGATCATTGCTGTTGTCCAACAAAGCAAGGTGAAGGCCAGCCGCATCGACTTCGAGATCACCGAGACCGCCGTGATGGGCAATCTCGTACAGGCGACCGAAGCATTGAATGCCCTAAAGACTCTGGGCGCCCGCATCTCGCTGGACGATTTCGGCACCGGCTATTCGAGCCTGAGCTGTATTCGTGAATTGCCGCTCGACAAGGTCAAGATCGATCGCAGCTTCATCAGCAAGATCGAGACGGATTCTGCTGCGCGCTTGATCCTGCGCACCATGCTCGGACTGTGCAGCGGCCTCGGTCACGACTGCATCGTCGAAGGCGTCGAGAACAGTGAGCAGGTCGACTTCCTGCGCAGGGAGCACTGCCGTTTCATGCAGGGCTACTTCTTCGCCAAGCCCATGAACATCGAGCAGGTCGGGGGTTATCTCGCCTCTGCTCAATCCAGCATGCTGGTCGGACGCACCGCCGGCTAGTCGTTCTGTCCGTCGAGCAGCCGCACCGCCTCGAACAGCGTTGCCGCCCCGACGGCCAGTTGCTCCGGCTCCGACCATTCCTCCGGGCAATGGCTCTTGCCGTCCTTTGACGGAATGAACAGCATCGCGCTGCGGCCGATATGCGACATGAAAGCCGCATCGTGACCGGCCCCCGAGGCCAGCCGGGTCGTTGAATAGCCGAGCTTGGTGGCGCTGCGTCCGAGAACATCGAGCAGATGATCGTCGCAAGGCGCAGGAGGATTTTGCGAAATCAACGCGAAGCGTTCGCGCTCGACCTTGGCGCGTTTGGCAATGACGAGGCTCTCGCGATCGAGCAGCGCCACGAATTCATCGACCAGCGCGGCCTTCTCGGCGCGGATATCGAGGATCATGCGCGCGCCGCCCGGTACGACATTGGCAGCGTTCGGGCTGATCTCGAGGATTCCCGTGGTGGCGACGAAGTGGCCCTGTTTGCGCGCGGCAAAGGCATTGGCTTGCTGCGCGACCAGCAGCACGAGCTCGGCGGCGGGAAGGCTCGCATCCCTGCGATATTCCATCAGCGTCGAGCCGGCATGATCGGCAGCCCCCTGCAGCACGATCTCGACACGGGTGATGCCGGCGATGCCGGTGACGAGGCCGAGATCGAGCTTCTTGCTTTCCAGCACGACGCCCTGCTCGATATGCAATTCGAGATAGCCGACGAATTCCGGCTTCTGCATCGCCGCGATGGCCGCCGGATCACCGCCGACGCGCTTGATGGCGTCAGCCAGCGTTTCACCGGCCGCGTTGGTATAGGTCAGCATTTTCGCATCGAGCTCGCCGACCATGGCGCGGCTGCCGACGCAGGACAGACCATATTCGCTGGGTTCCTCGGCCAGGAAATCCACGATCTCGATCGGATGTCGCGGTGCGTAACCGGAGGCCTGCAGCGCACGCACCGCTTCCAGCGCCGTGAGGATGCCGGAAATGCCGTCGAAGCGGCCGCCGGAAGGCACCGTGTCGGAATGCGACCCGAGCATGATCGGCGGCAGGCCCGGAACGCTGCCCTCAAGCCGGGCGATCATGTTGGCGCCGGCATCCATGCGCACCGTCATGCCCGCAGCGATGAATTGCTCGCGCAGCCAGGCACGTCCCTCGAGAAAGCGCTGCGAGAACGATCGCCGCGTCCATGGCTTGTCGGGATCGGTGATGGCGGCCAGCGCCATATGGTCGTCCCAGAGGCGGTTCTGATCGATGGGCGGCTTTGTCTCGGTCGGCATGATCGGCATGAAGCTCATGAGTTGGCGGCACTGGCGCCGGCACGATTATTGTTGAACACTTTGGCCATCGTTAAGCAAGAAACGATGGACATCGCGAAGCAAGAAACGATCAGGGAGAAAATCGTGAGCAGCAAGACCAGGATCGCATGGGTGACCGGCGGCGGCACCGGAATCGGCAAGGCGGGCGCAGAGGCGCTGCTGGCGGATGGCTGGACGGTGGTCATTTCCGGCCGCCGCGCCGATGTGCTGAAGGGCGTCGCCGATGAACTCGGGGCCGGCGGCAAGCCGGTCGAGGTAATGGCGCTGGATGTCAGCAATGCCGACGACGTCAACAAGGTCGCTCAAGCCATCCTCGCCAAACATGGTCGTATCGACCTGCTGGTGAACAGCGCCGGCGTCAACCTGCCGAAGCGGAGCTGGGAAGACGTGACGCAGGACGGCTGGGACCAGATCGTCGATATCAATCTCAATGGCGTGATGTATTGCATGCGTGCGGTGCTGCCGGCGATGCGGGCGCAGAAGGACGGCTGCATCATCAATGTCGCCTCATGGGCCGGGCGCATCGTATCGAAGATGACGGGGCCGGCCTATACGGCCACCAAACATGCCGTGCTGGCGCTGACCCATTCCTTCAACATGGACGAATGCGTCAACGGCTTGCGCGCCTGCTGTCTCTCACCCGGCGAGGTCGCCACTGACATCATGAAGAACCGTCCGGTGCCGCCGAGTGACGAGGTGATGGCGCGGATGCTGCAGCCGGACGATCTCGGCAAGACCATCGCCTTCATCGCCAGCATGCCGCCGCATGTCTGTATCAACGAGGTGCTGATCAGCCCGACCTGGAATCGCAGCTTCCTGGCGATGTGAGCGCATCAAAGGCAGCCAGCGCCCTTCGCGCTGGCCGCCGCCCGCCTCACGGCGTGATTGCGACCTTCAGCACGCCATCGCGCTGATGCGAGAACAGATCGTAGGCTTTTTCGATATCGTCCAGCCGGTAATGATGCGTGACCAGCGACGTCAGGTCGACGCGGCCGGAGGCAACGACGTTCATCAGCCGTCGCATCCGCTCCTTCCCACCGGGGCACAGGCTGGTGACAATCGTGTTATCGCCGAGGCCCGCCGAAAAGGCGCTCAGGGGAATCTGCAGATCCGTCGAATAGACGCCAAGGCTGCTCAGCGTGCCGCCCGGCCGCAGCGCGCGCAACGCTGATTCGAAGGTGCCTTGCGTACCGAGCGCTTCGATAGCCACATCGACGCCGCGGCCGTCGGTGAGGTCCATGATCTGCTTGACCGGATCACCCTTCTTGAAGTCGACGACGATATCGGCGCCGAGCCGTTTGGCGACCTCGATGCGCGCGGGTACCGTATCGACACCGATGATCGTGGTCGCGCCCATCAGCTTGGCGCCGGCGAGGGCGCAGAGTCCGATCGGCCCTAGAGCGAACACCACCACCGTGTCCCCGATCCTGATGCCGCCGCGCTCGGCACCGGCAAATCCCGTCGACATGATGTCCGGACACATCAGCACCTGCTCATCCGTCAACGCGTCGGGCACCGGACTGAGATTGACCATGGCATCGGGCACCAGCACATACTCGGCCTGCGCACCATCGATCGTATTGCCGAACCGCCAGCCACCGGCCGCCTTGAAGCCGTGCTTGGTTCCAGCGCCATCCTGCGATGAGCAGCCGCAGAGACATGCATAACTGTGACCGCTCGGCGTGATGGCGCCGGCAATGACGCGCTGGCCCTCGCGATAGCCGGTGACGGCGCTCCCGAGCTTCTCAATGATACCAACCGGCTCGTGTCCGATGGTCAGCCCTTTCGCGACCGGATATTCACCCTTGAGGATATGCACATCGGTGCCGCAGATCGTGGTGGTCGTGATGCGCATCAACGCATCGAGCGGGCCGACGTTGGGGATCGGCTTGTCATCCAGAACGATACGACCCGGTTCGACAAATATCGCAGCCTTCATTTGCGGCATGATCCTGCTCCTGCTTGCGACGGTGCGTCGATCGACGCGATGAGCCAATCATCTGCGCATTTTGCCGTGACCGGATTGAGGTGGATCAAGTGGAGATGCCTTTTGAATGTCTCTGAAGTGGCGGACACACAGCCGCGCTTCTGCGTTGCTCTTGATTCAATTTGTCAAACAGCCACGCCCTTCAGACATGCGTCATCACCCCTGTTGTTTGCGGCGCGGGGGCGCCGTCGTGGTTTGCATTCCCACCCTCTTGCGAGAGGGCGTGCGGAACGCCGGGTGCCCGTTGCACCCTTGGGCCTGATGCGAATGCGGTCTTCCGCAATGTAGAATGCATCAGGACTTTCGGAGGCGCTGGGCGAAGTGCCCGACGTTCCGCCTGCGGTGTTTTTTCGGTTGCCTGCACATCTGCCATGGCGAACGGTCCCATCACCAAAATTAGTGTCCCAGGGCGGAGGGACAGGGTAGCCGCAAAGCACTTAAGCCGGACGCATTTCGATTTGGTCGTCCGTCACACTGTCCAGGGATCTTTCCATCTCAAGGTCGGTCGTCTCCTTGCCAGTGGCAGTGCTGGCGCAGATCCGTCCTGCCCGAAGACAGACGTCACCCGTGAACCGCGTAACGCCGCATCTCCGGCGTCCACCGCATCCCACCCCGCGAACGTGACGATCGCGATCGCCCCTCTCGGTGGGGCA
>NZ_FOTP01000012.1 GCF_900114605.1 Bradyrhizobium sp. NFR13
AACCGAAAAAACACCGCAGGCGGAACGCCGGGCACTTCGCCCAGCGCGTCCGAAAGTCCTGATGCATCTAAGAATTGCGGAAGACCGCATTCGCATCAGGCCCAAGGGTGCAACGGGCACCCGGCGTTCCGCACACCCTCTCACAGGAGGGTGGGAATGCGAAACACGACGGCGCCCCCGCGCCGCAAATAATGGGGGCGATGACGCATGTCTGGAGAGCCGTGGCTGTTTGACAGTTGAATAGGTCGTGAGACGCGCACGCCCCATGCTCGTCATTCCGGGGACGGGCCGACGCCGTAGGCGGCGGGACGGAGCCTGGAATCTCGATCGGGGAGTCTCCGTAGAGCCAAGCCTCATCGAGATTCCGGGTTCGCTCGCCAAGCGGCGGCGCCCCGGAATGACGAGTATCACGCCGCCACGACCTCGCGTGGCTGAGTGATCGCGATGTGCTGGCAATGCGCCACGGGTGTCGTGCCGTTGGCCACGATGATCGCATCGAGCTCGACGAAGCGATGCCCTTTCTTCTCGTAATTGGCGGTCACCTTCGCCCGCGCAATCAACTCGTCATCGGTGTTCGCGGTCGCCAGCAACTGCATCCTGCTGCCGACGTGAATCCACGGCCCGAGCACCGCATTGTCCACCAGCACCTTGTTCATGATCCGCTGCAGCACGCCGGGATGCACGATGCCCTCGCGCAAATACCGATCGTCGGCCTCGCGCACCTCACCGAGATATTCGGCCAATCCATCCTCCGGCCAGACCCGCGGCGCGGTGCCGAGCCACTTGTCCAGCGCGTAGGATTCGGCGTTGACCGGAAGCCGCCTGGCGACCGCCGCCGTGTCCGGAAAATCCTGCAGAGACGGCACCACCGGGAAGGCCGTCAGCGACGCCGTGCCGGTCGCGCGAATCTCACCGCCGCCCTCGACACTCAGCGTGAGCCCCTCGCCCGCTTCCTCGGCGATCACCTCGACGGTCTCGCCGTCATAGACCGGCTTGGTAAAACGGGCCTCGATTAGACCCCGTTCCAGAAAGTCCGTGCCCCAGTGCTGCACCGGCGGGTGGATCATATAGGCCAGGACATCGACGCCTGGCACCAATCCGCCGCTGAAGCCGAATTTCCGGGCGACAGAATCGTCATGCATCTTGTTTTCGGACTGTTTGGCCGTGTTAAAGGCCTCGACACGGTACGGTTCGAGCCGCTTTGTCATGATTCCTCCCGAAAACTGCGCGAAATTGAGTGTTCGCATTGGCAGGAGATGATACCCGTCACCATGTTCGAGGCAAGGCGACGGGCGGGGAACTGCCCCGCGTCAGCGCCGCATCGCCCAGCCGCAAATGACTGTCTTTCTGGAACCCGTAGCCCCTTGACCACACGCATCTATATCGACGCCGACGCCTGCCCGGTCAAAGACGAGATTTACCGCGTCGCTGCCCGCTTCAGCCTGCCGGTCACCGTTGTGGCCGGGAACTTCATCCGCATCCCGCAGGACCCGCTGATCGATATGGTATCCGCCGGCGCCGGCATGGATGCGGCCGACGACTGGATTGCGGAACGCGCCCGGAAGGGCGATATCGTCATCACGGCCGACATTCCGCTGGCCAGCCGCTGCGTCAAGGCGGGCGCCGCGGTGATTGCCCCCAACGGCAAGCCGTTCACAGAACAATCCATCGGGATGACGCTCGCGGTGCGCAACCTGATGACCGACCTGCGGTCATCGGGCGAAATCACCGGTGGTCCCAAATCATTTGCGCCGCGCGACCGCTCGGCGTTCCTTTCGGCCTTGGATCAAACCATCCGCCGTATCCAGCGCGACCCGGCCTTTGCGCCCGCGCCGAAACAAAGTTGAACTGACCTAATGGCTCCACCGCTTATCCAGCTCAAAGACATCTTCCTGACCTTCGGCGGCACGCCGCTGCTCAACGGCGTCGAACTCTCGGTAAGCCAAGGCGAGCGCGTCTGTCTGATCGGCCGCAACGGCTCCGGCAAATCGACGCTGCTGAAGATCGTCGCCGGCCTCGTCGACAACGACAAGGGCAGCCGCTTCGTGCAGCCCGGCGCCACCGTGCAATATCTGCCGCAGGAGCCGGACTTTTCCGGCTATGCGACGACGCTCGCTTATGTCGAAGCCGGCATGGGCGACGGCCACAACATCTATCAGGCGCAATATCTGCTCGAACAGCTCGGCCTCACCGGCCATGAAGATCCGAACAATCTGTCCGGCGGCGAGGCGCGCCGTACGGCGCTGGCCCGCGTGCTGGCACCCGAGCCCGACATCCTGCTGCTGGATGAGCCGACCAACCATCTCGATCTCACCACCATCGAATGGCTGGAAGGCGAACTGGCCAGCCGGCGCTGCGCGCTGGTGCTGATCAGCCATGACCGCCGCTTCCTGACCAATCTCTCGCGTGCCACCGCCTGGCTCGATCGCGGCCAGATCCGCCAGATCGATCGCGGCTTCTCGGCCTTCGAACAATGGCGCGACGACGTGCTCGCGGAAGAAGAACGCGACCAGCACAAGCTCGATCGCAAGATCGTCAATGAAGAACACTGGCTGCGCCACGGCGTCTCCGGCCGCCGCAAGCGCAACGTCAAACGCCTCGCCGGGCTGCATGAACTGCGCGCGCAGCGCCGCGACTATCGCGGCGCTGCCGGCAATGCGACGCTCGCCGCTGCCGAGGCGGAAAAGTCCGGCAAGCTGATCTTCGAAGCGAAGAACATCTGCCGCACCTATGGTGACCGCAAGATCGTCGACGACTTCTCGATCCGCGTGCAGCGTGGCGATCGCATTGGTGTGGTCGGTCCGAACGGTGCGGGCAAGACCACGATGATCAACATGCTGACCGGCACCGAGCCGCCGGATTCGGGCACCATCCGCTTCGGCGCCAATATCGAAATGGCGACGCTCGACCAGCATCGCGAAAGCCTCAACCCGAAGACCACACTGGCGGAGGCCCTCACCGGCGGCCGCGGCGATCATGTGATGGTCAACGGCCAGCCCAAGCATGTGGTCAGCTACATGAAGGACTTCCTGTTCTCGCAGGAACAGATGCGCACGCCGCTTGAAGTGTTGTCCGGCGGTGAACGCGGCCGCCTGATGCTGGCACGCGCGCTGGCCAAGCCATCGAATGTGCTGGTGCTGGACGAACCGACCAACGACCTCGATCTCGAAACCCTCGACGTGCTCGAGGACATGCTCGGCGATTACGAAGGCACGGTGATCCTGATCAGCCATGACCGCGACTTCCTCGATCGCGTGGTCACCTCGGTGATCGTGCCGGAAGGCAACGGCAAGTGGATGGAATATGCCGGCGGCTATACCGACATGCTGGCGCAGCGCGGCGCGGATCTGAAGCGCGAGGCGAAGACCGAGGCCGTGGCTACCAAGAGCAATGGCAACAAATCGGACTCGTCCAAGCCCGCCGGCAAGCGCAAGCTGAACTTCAAAGACAAGCACGCGCTGGAAACCCTGCCGAAGACGATGGACAATCTGCGGTCCGAGATCGCCAAACAGCAGCGCCATCTCGACGATCCCAATCTCTACAAGAAGGATCGCAAGAAGTTCGACACCGCGACCGCGGCGCTCTCCAAGGCGCAGAAGGAATTGCAGGATTCGGAAGAGCAATGGCTGGAGCTGGAAATGCTCCGCGAAGAAATCGAGAACGCATAACATGACAACGACGCTCGCCGCGAAGATTGCCAACGACTACGGCACGCCTGCCCTCGTCATCGACATGGACCGCGTCGAACGCAACATCGCGCGCATCCAGAAGGTTTGCGACGATGCCGGCGTTGCCAACCGGCCGCATATCAAGACGCACAAGAGCCCGGTGATTGCGAAGATGCAGATCGCGGCCGGCGCCAAAGGCATCACCTGCCAGAAGCTCGGCGAAGCCGAGATCATGGCCGATGCCGGGATCGACGACATCCTGATCAGCTACAACCTGCTCGGCGACGAGAAGATGGCGCGGCTCGGCGCACTGCAGGCGAAGGCGAATGTCACCGTCGCCGCCGACAATTCCGTCGTCATCGGCGACTTGCCGAAAGCCGCCGCGATTTCGGGCCGGAACGTCAACGTCGTGGTCGAATGCGATACCGGCCGCAAGCGCGCCGGCGTCGAGACGCCTGCGGAGGCGATTGCGCTGGCCAAAGAGATCGCAGCCTCGAAGGGCCTGACCTTCGCAGGCTTCATGCTGTACCCGACCGAAACCGGCTGGCCCGACGCACAGAAGTTCTACGATGAAGCGCTGGCAGGCGTCCGCGCGCTTGGCCTGGAGCCGACCATCGTCTCCACCGGCGGCACGCCGAACCTGAAGAATGTCGGCAAGCTCAAGGGCGCCACCGAACATCGCTTCGGCACTTACATCTACAACGACCGCATGCAGGTCGCCGCCGGCTCCGCCACCTGGGACGACTGCGCGCTCAACGTCTATTCGACCGTGGTCAGCCGCGCCGGTCCGGAACGCGGCATTCTCGATGCCGGCTCAAAGACGCTGACACCCGACACCGGCGGTCTCGACGGCTATGGTCTGATCCTCGAACACCCGGAAGCCAAGATCGCGCGCTTCGCCGAGGAGCACGGTTTCCTCGACCTCGGCCGCAGCAACACCCGCCCCAATGTCGGCGACGTCGTCCGCATCGTGCCGAACCATGTCTGCGTCGTCGTCAACATGTTCGACGAAGTGGTGATGGTGCGCGGCGACGAGATCATCGGCACGCTGCCAGTCGCCGCGCGTGGTAAACTGCGCTAACGCGACAGCCAGCGCAGCGCGCCTTCACCGGCCGCTGCGCCCGTCGCGAACGAAGCTTGCAGCAGGTAACCGCCGGTCGGCGCTTCCCAGTCGAGCATCTCGCCGGCGACGAACGTGCCGGGCATGCGCTTCAGCATGAAGGCGTCGTCGATCTCGTCGAAGGAGATGCCGCCCGCTGTCGAAATCGCGCGCCCGATCGGCGCTACGCCATTGAGCGTCACCGGAACGGCGTTAATCAAGGCAGCCAGCTTCTCCGACGGCAATGACGCCAGTTGAATGCCCTCTGCGATGGCGACTTCCAGCAGCAGCCCAATGGCCACCGGCGACAGATGGACCGCCTTGCGCAGGAAATTGGAGAACGACTGCTTGCCGCGCGATGCCGCAAGCTTGGTCGTCAATTCATCGACGCCAAGATCCGGTCGCAGCGCCACGTTCAACGCGGCCTTGCCATCTGCAATGACAGCCTCGCGCAACACAGACGACAACGCATAGATGCCGCCGCCTTCGATACCGCCGCGCGTCACCATCGCCTCGCCGCGCACGCTATGTGCCCCAAACGACAGCGCAATGCCCTTCAGCGCCTGCCCCTCAAAACGATCTTTGAAAATCTCAGACCACGCAACCGTAAAGCCCGAATTCGCCGGCCGCAGCGGCGCGATGTGCACGCGCTTCGCCGCCAGCACATCCACCCATGCGCCGTCCGAACCAAGCCGCGGCCAGCTTGCGCCGCCGAGCGCGAGGACGGAGGCACTGCTGGCCATGACCTGCGGCCCGTTCGGTGTCTGAAAATTCAGGCGATCTTCGCTGTCCCATCCGATCCAGCGATGCCGGAACGCGAACTGTACGCCGCTCTCGTCCAGCCGCCTCAGCCACGCCCGCAAAAGCGGCGATGCCTTGAACGCCTGCGGAAACACCCGGCCGCTGGAGCCGACAAAGGTCGGCTGCCCGAGCGCCTCGCTCCAGTCGCGTAAAGCGGTCGGCATGAAAGCCGAGATCGATGGCGCGAGCCGCGCTTCCGCGGCGCCATAGCGCCTCAAAAATTCCGGCAGCGGTTCGCTATGAGTGAGATTGAGGCCGCCGCGTCCGGCCATCAGGAATTTGCGGCCAGCCGACGGCATCGCGTCATAGACCGTGACGGCGGCGCCGCCACGGCTCAGCACTTCGGCCACCATCAGCCCCGCAGGACCCGCGCCAATGACCGCAACTTGATTCTTCACAGGCTCGGTCACGGTCTCACGCAGTGGCGAAGCCGCCGATCAGGCCTTCACGCCCAAGCGAGTGGCGGCCTGTTCGACATACTTCTGGGTCTGATGGAAAGCGCCTTCCAGCGCCCTAGCCTTCGACATATCACTAATGTCCGCGAAATGCGCGGCAATCGTGTCCGGGCTCCAGTCAGCTTCGGCGAAATTGACACCTTCGCTTTCGAGAATCTTGATGACCGCGAAGGAGCCTGCGCCGGCGCCCATGATGGTCTTGGTCGGTGCATTCTCGCTCAGCAGATATTCGACCGCCGGCGTGATTGCTTCCGGCTTCATCAGTTGCAGCGCCTGCGCCGGCAGCAGTTCCTCGGTCATCCGCGTCGCTGCGGTCGGCGACACGATATTGACGCGGATGTCGGTCTTGCGACCTTCCTCGGCGAGCACATTCATCAGGCCGACCATGCCGGTCTTGGCAGCACCGTAATTGGCCTGACCGAAATTGCCATACAGACCAGACGACGAGGTGGTGAGCACAATGCGCCCATAGTTGCGGGCGCGCATGCCCTCCCACACCGCCTTGCAGCAATAGAAAGTGCCGGTGAGATGCACGTCCAGCACCTTGGCGAAGTCGGCGAGCTCCATCTTGGCGAAGGACTTGTCGCGGAGGATGCCAGCATTGGCGCACATCAGGTCGACGCTGCCCCAATCCTTCGTGGCCTTGTCGACCATCGCCTGGACCTGCTCGAAATTCGAGACGTCTGCGCCATCGGCCATGGCCGTACCGCCAGCCGCGCGGATTTCCTCAACGACGGACTCCGCCGCCGTCATCGATCCGCCGGTGCCATCGCGCGCGCCGCCGAAGTCGTTGACAACGACCTTGGCGCCGAGCTTCGCGAGGCCGAGTGCATGGGCGCGGCCCAGTCCATTGCCAGCGCCGGTGACGATGGCGACGCGGCCGTCAAATCGGATAGTCATGTGGCATGCTCCTCAATTGAAATAGACAAGGCCGAGCCAGTCGGCGACCAATGCCGGCTTGTCCTCGCCTTCGATCTCGACGGTCACGTTGGTGCGCGTGAACAATTCCTTCGGCTTGCGCAACGTCGCCTCGGTCAGCGTGAAGCGGCCGCGCACGCGAACGCCCGCTTTCACCGGCGACACAAACCGCATCTTGTCGGTGCCGTAGTTCACGCCCATGGCGACATCGGCCAGCTTGGGCAGCGCCTCATAGGAAAACACAGACAGCAGCGACATGGTCAGGAAGCCATGAGCGATCGTCGTGCCGAACGGCGTTTCGCGCGCACGCGCGGGATCGACGTGGATGAACTGGTGATCTTCCGTGGCACTCGCGAAAGCATCGATGCGCGCCTGATCCACGAGGTGCCATTCGGAGATGCCGACTTCCTTGCCCACCATGGCGATATAGGCATCACGTTCAATCATCGCGCTCATTCAGTCTCAGTCCTCAAAATCCAGTTGCGTTGCGGGCGCAGATTCCACAGCAGACACCCTGGCGCCAAGCGAAATTGTGCGCTGCAGCCATGCAAAGCGCGACAAATTACCGCTCGCCCTCTTGCGATCCCGCCGCGCGGAGCGCCTGCAATTCGGGGAAATCCTCTTCGCGAAACTCGACACCGCGCAAGGGATCGCTGCGATCGTCGGCGTGTTCGAGCCGACGCAGATGCACCCTGCGAATCTTGCCCGAAATCGTCTTCGGCAGCTCGGTCACGAACTCGATCCGGCGAATGCGTTTGAACGGCGCCAGCCTGACATGCAGATGCTGATAGATCGACAGCGCCGTCGCCTTGGACGGCGCGGTATCGCCGATCAGCAACACATAGGCCTTGGGGATGGCGAGCCGGATCGGATCCGGACTCGGCACGATGGCGGCCTCAGCCACGGCATCGTGTTCGAGCAGGACACTCTCCAATTCGAACGGGCTGATGCGATAGTCCGAGGATTTGAACACATCGTCGGAGCGACCGACGAAAGTGAGATAGCCATCGTCATCGGCAAATACGACGTCGCCGCTGCGATAGATCTCACCGCTTGCACCGCTGACGCTACCGTCTTCGGCCTGATAACCCTGCATCAGTCCCGCCGGGCGATCGACGCCGAGCACGAGGCTGACCTCGCCCTCCTTCGCCGGATTGCCATCGCCATCGACAACGCGAACCTTGTAGCCCGGCAGCGGACGGCCCATGGAGCCCACCTTGACGGTCTGGCCCGGCGAATTGCCGGCCAGCGCGGTGGTCTCGGTCTGGCCGTAGCCGTCGCGAATGGTGAGGCCCCAGGCCGCCTTGACCTGATCGATCACTTCCGGATTGAGCGGCTCACCGGCGCCACAGACTTCGCGCAGCGCGACTTTGAACGTCGCGAGCTTCTCCTGAATGAACAGTCGCCAAACGGTCGGCGGCGCGCAAAGCGTGGTGACGCCGCAGCGGCCGATGGTCGCCAGCAGACCCTTGGCATCGAAGCGCGGCTGGTTGACGACGAACACCGTGGCACCGGCATTCCACGGCGCGAAGAAGCAGCTCCAGGCATGCTTGGCCCAGCCCGGCGAGGAAATGTTCAAATGCACGTCGCCGGGCTGTAGCCCGATCCAGAACATGGTGGACAGCCCACCGACGGGATAGCTGCGCTGGCTGTGCCGCACGAGCTTCGGCTTCGCCGTGGTGCCCGAGGTGAAATAGAGCAGCATCGGATCGTCAGCTTTGGTCGAACCATCCGGCGTGAATGTGTCGGAGAACTCGGCTGAGGCCTCGAAAGCCAGCCAGCCGTCATGAGGCGACATCGCATTGACGACGATCTGGCCGATGCCGTCAGTCTTCAGGCTGCCGAACTTGACGACCTGGTCCTCTGCCGCCACCACAAGCCTGGCGCGCCCACGGTCGAGCCGGTCCTGCAATTCATCCGGGGTCAGCAGCGTGGTGGCAGGAATGATGACGACGCCGAGCTTGATCGCCGCCAGCATGGTCTCCCACAGCGGCACCACATTGCCGAGCAGCAACAACAAATGATCGCCGCGCTTCAGCCCCTGCGCGCGCAGGAAATTGGCAACCTGATTGGAGCGACGTGACAGTACTTCGAACGACAGCTTCGTCTCGCGGCTGGCGGCCGCATCGACGATCCAGAGCGCGGTCCGGTCCTTGCTGACGGGATCGCGAGCAAGTTCGGCGTCGAACCAGTCGAGCGCCCAGTTGAAGTCGACCGGATCGGGCCAGCGAAAGCCGGCGACAGCGGCGGCGTAGTCGGTGCGATGTTCGAGGAGGAAGGCGCGGGCCTGCTTGAACGTGGTCATGCCGACGCGCTCCGCTATTTCGGCATCAAATGCCTAAGGTGATGAATGATCCCCGAGAAGTCATCACCGCCGTGACCTTCCTTTTCGTAGGTCTCATAGATGCTCTCGGCATGGGCGCCGAGCGGCGTCCTGGCGCCGGCCGCTTTTGCGGCCTCCTGCGACAGCCTGAGATCCTTGAGCATCAGCGCCGCGGCGAAGCCCGGCTTGTATTCATTGTTGGCCGGCGATGTCGGCACCGGACCCGGCACCGGGCAATAGGTCGTCAGCGACCAGCACTGGCCCGACGAGGTCGACGCCACATCGAACAGTGCCTGATGTGACAGACCGAGCTTCTCGGCGAGTACGAAGGCTTCACTGACGCCGATCATGGAAATGCCAAGGATCATGTTGTTACAGATCTTGGCCGCCTGCCCCGCGCCGGCGTCGCCGCAATGGACGATCTTCTTGCCCATGGCTTCGAGCACCGGCTTGGCTGACGCGAACGCCTTGGCATCGCCGCCGGCCATGAAGGTCAGCGTCGCGCCCTTGGCACCGCCAGTGCCCCCCGAGACCGGCGCATCGACCGATGGCAGCTTCTGCGCAGCCGCAAGTTCATGCGCCTTGCGTGCACTTTCCACATCGATGGTCGAGCAATCGATCATCAGCGCGCCCTTGCTGGCTGCGGGAATGACCTCGCTCCAGACCGACACCACATGCTTGCCGGCCGGCAGCATGGTGATGATGAATTCGGCCCCCTTCACGGCATCGACCGCCTTGTCAGCGATGGTCACACCATCGGCCTTCGCCTGCGCGCGGGAAGCCTCGACGAGGTCAAAGCCCGTCACCTTGTGGCCCGCCTTGACCAGATTGGCGGCCATCGGGCCACCCATATTGCCGAGACCGATGAATGCAATGCTGGTCATGTCCTGCCCTCGTGATCGTTTGTTTGTTTTTAAAGCCTGATGAAAACGGCGAAATCCAACTTTCGTTCAGAAGGTCAGGGCAACGTCGCGCGGCGCGAGATAGCGCGCGACGATCTCCGGCGTCACGCCCTTGAGATCCGGCGGCTGCCATTTCGGATTACGATCCTTGTCGATGATGGCCGCGCGCACGCCCTCGACGAAGTCGGCGCTATCGAACACCTCGAGCGCCGCGAGATATTCGCGCGACAGGCATTCCTCGAGCGATTTTGACGCGCGCGCGAGCCGCAGCAGCTTCAAGGTGACTTTCAGGCCACGCGGCGACTTGTCGGACATGGCCTTGAGTGTCGCCAGCGCTAACTCCGAACCGTCCCGCTCAAGCGCAGCCACGATCTCCTCGACGCTGTCATGGGCGAAAGCGCGATCGATCAGCGTACGCTGCTCCGTAACTGGACCGGTTTGTTCCGGAGCTGCAAACTTCTTGAGTGTCGTCATCACCGACGCTGCATCGGCGCCCGCCGACAGCTTTGTCAGCGCCTCGCGCAATGCCGGCCAATTGACGGTGTCGATCAGGACGTCCGCCATATGTGCAGCAAGCGCATCAGCACCATTTGCCGTCAGTCCGGTCAGACCGAAATACGTCCCGAGTTCGCCCGGCGCGCGCGACAACAGCCATGTGCCACCGACGTCGGGGAAGAAGCCGAGGCCGACTTCCGGCATCGCCATCCTGGTCTTCTCGGTGACGATGCGATGGCTGGCATGGCCGGCCAGACCGACGCCGCCGCCCATCACGAAGCCATCCATATAGGCCACATAAGGCTTCGGAAATTTCGCGATCCGCGCGTTGACGATATATTCCTCGCGCCAGAAGATCTTGCCGAGATCGCCTTTGACCTTGGCGCTCTCATAGAGACCGCGGATATCGCCGCCGGCGCACAATCCGCGTTCGCCTGCACCTTCCAGAATGATCAGCACAACTTTCGGATCTTTCTCGAACGCATCGAGCGCTGTGGCAATCTCGCGAGTCATCTCCAACGTCAGCGCATTCAGCGCCTTCGGTCGGTTCAACCTGATGACACCGGCCGCGCCTTCGCGTGCAACGATCAGATCGCCGGCCTCCGTCGTCACGTCAGAACTCATCGCGCGCCCTCGATCAATTTGCGCGACACGATCAGCCGCATGATTTCATTGGTGCCTTCGAGGATCTGGTGCACGCGCAAATCGCGCACGATCTTCTCGATGCCGTATTCGGCGAGATAGCCGTAGCCGCCATGCAGCTGCAGCGCGTCGTTGGCGACCTCGAAACCGATATCCGTGCCGAAGCGCTTGGCCATCGCGCAGAGCATGCCGGCATCGGCATCCTTGCGGTCGAGTGCCGCCGCCGCCCGCCACAGAAATGTGCGCGCAGCTTCCAGCTCGGTCGCCATGTCGGCGATACGAAATTGCAGCGCCTGGAATTCGTCGAGCCGTTTTCCGAACGCCTTGCGCTCCTTCATGTAGCTCAGCGACTTGTCGAGCGCAGACTGCGCGCCACCAAGCGAGCACGCCGCGATGTTGAGACGACCACCATCAAGACCGGCCATGGCGATCTTGAAGCCGATGCCTTCGTCACCGAGCCGGTTGGCAATCGGCACGCGGCAATTTTCGAAGATCACTGCGCGTGTCGACTGCGCGTTCCAGCCCATCTTGCGTTCGTTATTGCCAAAAGAGAGACCCGGCGTGCCCGCCTCCACCACGATGGTGGAGACGCCGCCAGCGCCCTCTCCGCCGGTGCGCACCATCACGACATAGACATCGGTGTCGCCAGCGCCGGAGATAAACTGCTTCTGACCATCGAGGACGTAGTGATCGCCATCCACGACAGCACGCGTGCGCAGCGCCGCTGCATCCGATCCCGAGCCGGGCTCGGTCAGGCAGTAGCTCGCCAGCAGCTCCATGGTGCAAAGTCGCGGCAGCCACTTCTGGCGCTGCGCTTCGCTGCCATATGAATCAATCATCCACGACGCCATATTGTGGATCGAAATGAAGGCCGAGGTGGTCGGGCAGCCGGTCGCCAGCGCTTCAAAGATCAGCGCGGCGTCAAAACGCGTCAGCGCCGAGCCGCCGACATCGTCACGGATGTAGATACCGCCCATGCCGAGCACCGCGGCCTCGCGCATCACCTCCTTGGGGAAATGCTTGTCCTCGTCCCATTTGAGCGCAAAGGGAGCGATCTTTTCCGCAGCGAATTCGCGCGCCATATCGCGAACGGCGGTCTGTTCCTCATCGAGAGCGAATTGCATCACGCCCTTCTTGTTGATTGTTGATCAGCCAGGAAAATGAAACGGCCCGGTGCACCACCTTTGGGAGCGCCAGGCCGCTTGCGTGTTCTTACTTCATCAACGGGATCGAGAACTCGGCGCCTTCCTTGACACCCGATGGCCAGCGCGCGGTCACCGTCTTGGTCTTGGTGTAGAAGCGGATCGAATCCGGACCGTGCTGGTTGAGATCGCCGAAGCCGGACTTCTTCCAGCCACCGAAGGTGTAATAGGCGATCGGCACCGGGATCGGCACGTTGATGCCAACCATGCCGACATTGACCTTGGCCGCGAAGTCGCGGGCTGCATCTCCATCGCGGGTGAAGATCGCAACGCCGTTGCCGTAGTCATGATCCGACGGCAGCGCGAGAGCTTCTTCGTAATCGTGGGCACGCACTACCGACAGCACGGGCCCGAAGATCTCTTCCTTGTAGATGCGCATGTCCTTGGTGACGTTGTCGAATAGACAGCCACCCATATAGAAGCCGTTCTCGTAGCCCTGCATCTTGAAGCCGCGGCCATCGACGGCCAGCGTGGCGCCTTCCTTGATGCCGATATCGACATAGTTCTTGACGCGGTCGACGGCTTCCTTGGTCACCAGCGGACCGAAGTCAGCCGACGGATCCACGGAGGTGCCGATCTTCAGGCTCTCGACGCGCGGGATGAGTTTTTCCATCAGGCGGTCGGCGGTGGTCTTGCCAACAGGTACCGCCACCGAGATCGCCATGCAGCGCTCGCCAGCCGAGCCGTAGCCGGCACCGATCAGCGCATCGACGGTCTGGTCCATATCCGCATCAGGCATGATGATGGCGTGGTTCTTCGCTCCACCGAAGCACTGGGCGCGCTTGCCGGTCGCCGCAGCGCGCTCGTAGATGTACTGGGCAATCGGCGACGAGCCGACAAAGCCAACGGCCTTGATGTCTTCGTCGTCGAGGATTGCGTCGACGGCTTCCTTGTCGCCGTTGACGACATTGAGGATGCCCGGCGGCAGACCGGCTTCGATCATCAGCGCAGCGAGCATCATCGGCACGCCGGGATCGCGCTCCGAGGGCTTCAGGATAAACGCATTGCCGCAGGCGATGGCCGGACCGAATTTCCACATCGGGATCATCGCCGGGAAGTTGAACGGCGTGATGCCGGCGACGACGCCGAGCGCCTGGCGCATCGAATAGATGTCGATGCCGGGACCAGCGCCTTCGGTATATTCGCCCTTCATCAGATGCGGAATGCCGCAGGCGAATTCGATCACTTCCAGGCCGCGCTGGATATCGCCCTTGGCGTCCGGCACGGTCTTGCCATGCTCACGCGCCAGGCAATCGGCCAGCTTGTCGTAATCGCGGTTGGCGAGTTCGAGGAACTTCATCAGCACGCGGGCGCGGCGCTGCGGATTGGTGTTGCCCCAGGCAACCTGCGCCTCGGCAGCATTGAGAACCGCGGCGCGCATTTCGGCCTTGGAGGCCAGCGCAACCTTGGCCTGAACTTCGCCAGTCATCGGCTCGAAAACGTCGGCGAAACACCCCGACTTGCCCTCGACCTCACGGCCGCCGATGAAATGTCCAATCGTGCGCATGCGTTTCCTCCTGGGAGCCAAATTTGGCCCGATGTTGATCAGGCTTTATGGCGTTTGGAAAGGCCCTGCACGCGCGGCGGATTTGCGAAATTGCAGGCTCGCTGCAGTTTAGCCCTGTCAGAATGTCACCGCCGCGACAATGTCGCAGGCAGTGCGCCGATTATCAATTCTTGGCGGCAGATACGGCCTTGGTTGCCGCCTTCTTTGCAGTCGGCTTTCTAGCCCCGCTCTTGGGAGCCTCAACCTTGGACGCTGTCGGCTTCGGCGCTGCAGCACGGCCCAGCACGGCCTCGCGGCCAGCGCTCAAAAGCTCCTCGGACAACTCGCCATTGCCGGCGGCGCGGGCGAGCACGATGGTGCCCATCATGGTGGCAAGCGCCGCCATCGCCTGTCTGCGCGCCGATTTGCTCGGTCCGCCATGAAACTGCTCGGACATCATCTCGATCATCTGATCGAGCTTGGCGGCAAACACCTTGCGCGTTTTGGGGCTCTCGCGCGCGATCTCAGCGCCCAGCGCCGGGACGGCGCAGCCATGACCTGGGTTGTCGCGGTGCTGCGGCGACAGGTAGGAATCCACGATCGTCGCCAGACGCTGATCCGGCGCCGCCTGTCCGGCCAGCTGACGCCAGCGATCGGTCGATCGGTCCATCGCATAGGCGAAGGCTTCAATCACCAGCGCCTCACGCGAATCGAAATGCGCGTAGAAGCCGCCATGGGTCAGACCCGCGTCCTTCATGAGGTCAGCCACGCCGATGCCATGCGCGCCTTTTTCGCGCAGACGCACGGAAGCCTTCTTCACGATCCGCGCATGCGTCTCGAGCTTGTGTTCCTTCGAATAGCGCATCGGCGGTCCATTCAAAACAAATAGATGATGTCGATCATATTACTCACCCTGCTCCGCATGCGCAACGCACACCTGGCCGCAGGCCTTGACAACACCGCAGTTTGACGCGGAATTGATAGGAGCAAGACCGGCGATCCGCGCCGGCCCAAGGAAATGCCAAGGGACGAGACGATTTCATGCATATGCTCAATCCCCATTGCGGTGTCGAACGTGACCCGCGAGGTATAGTTCGGCTGACGATCTGCAACGCCGGCTCACTCAATATTCTCAATTCAGCCGCAATCAAGGGCGTTCGCGAAGGCATCGAGGTATTGGCCACAGAACGCGCCATTCGCGCGCTTGTCATCGCCGGCCAGAGCGAAAAGAGCATGATTGGCGGCGCCGACATCAAGGAAATGGCGACGCTGGATCAGGCCTCCGCCGAGAAGTTCATTTCCGGCTTGCGCGATCTCTGCGAAGCCGCCCGCGCTTTTCCCGCGCCTGTGATCGCCCGCATCCCCGGCTGGTGCCTTGGCGGCGGCCTCGAATTTGCTGCCGCCTGCGATTTCCGGATCGCGTCGCATGATTCCAAATACGCCATGCCCGAGGTCAGAGTCGGTATCCCCTCGGTGATTCACGCTGCCCTCTTGCCGCGCCTGATCGGTTGGGGCCGTGCCCGCTGGCTGATCATGACCGCCGCCACCATCGATGCACCGACCGCGCTCAATTGGGGTCTGGTCGATGTGGTTGCGGCCGAAGGTGCGCTTGATGCCGAAGTTGAAAAGACGATCGAAGCCATACTCGAGTGTGGACCCGAGGCTATGCGGTCGCAAAAAGCCCTGCTGAAACAGTGGGAAGAGCTGCCGCTGAAGGAATCCGTCAATCTCAGCGTCGGCGTGTTCGGCGAGGCCTATCTGACCGGCGAGCCGCAGCGACTGATGCAGGGTTTCATCGACCGCAAACGCTAGCAGCTCGACCTCACGAGAATTTTGCACAGGCCGGCATTGCGTATCTTGCAGCGCATCATATGATGAGTGTCATCCAAATGATCCGCGCTTGCGCGAAGGAGCCTCCATCATGTCCGCAGCTTCAGATCCGGTCGTCATCGCCTCGGCCACCCGCACCCCGCTCGGCCGCTTCCAGGGCGAACTATCGCCCTTCTCCGGCCATAAGCTCGGCAGCCACGTGATCGGTGCCGCCGTTGCACGCGCAAAACTGACACCCGAGCGCATCGACGAAGTCTTCATGGGCTGCGTGCTTCCCGCCGGCCAGGGTCAGGCGCCCGCCCGCCAGGCCGCCCGAGGTGCCAAGCTGCCGGATGCCACGGGGGCCACGACGATCAACAAGGTCTGCGGCTCCGGCATGAAGGCGACCATGCTTGCCCACGACATCATCCATGCCGGCTCGGCGGAGATCGTCGTCTCCGGCGGCATGGAGAGCATGACCAATGCGCCCTATTTGCTGCAGAAGGCACGCGGCGGTTACCGCGTCGGCCATGATCGCATCATCGATCACATGCTGATGGATGGGCTTGAGGATGCCTATGAGGTCGGTCGCTCGATGGGTGACTTCGGCGAAGCCACCGCTGAGGCCTATCAGTTCACGCGTGGAGATCAGGACGCCTATGCGATCGAGACGCTGACCCGCGCGCGCAAGGCGGTGGAGAGCGGCGCCTTCAAGGCGGAGATCACGCCACTGACCGTCGTCGAGAAGTCCGGAGCTCGCGAGATCGCCAATGACGAACATCCGCTGAAGGTCGATCCCGCCAAGATCCCGAACCTCAAGCCAGCCTTCCGCAGCAACGGCACCATCACGCCCGCTGCTTCGTCCGCCAATGCCGATGGCGCTGCTGCCCTGGTGCTCGCCAAGCGTTCCCTCGTGGATCGTGAGGGCCTGCCCGCGCTGGCCGTGATCCATGGCCACGCCACGCACAGCCAGGAACCGCAATGGTTCACGACCGCGCCCATTCCGGCAATCCGCAAATTGCTCGACAAGGTCGGCTGGAGCGTGGGCGATGTCGACCTGTTCGAGATCAATGAGGCCTTCGCCGTGGTGCCGATGGCCGCGCAACGCGACCTTGGCATCCCTCGCGAGAAGCTCAACGTCAACGGCGGCGCCTGCGCGCTGGGCCATCCCATCGGCGCAACCGGCGCGCGGCTGATCGTGACGCTGCTGCACGCGCTGGAAGCCAGGGGCTTGAAACGCGGCGTCGCGGCACTGTGCATCGGCGGCGGCGAAGCCACCGCGATTGCCATCGAACGCATCGTTCGCTGAACCGCCTTTCCCAGATATGATCGTCGCGGCGATGGTCGCCGCGACGCCTATTCTCATTGATTGCAGGAAACCAGATGATTTCCGGATGGCTCTCCACTGCCCTCGCCCGCCGCAACATTCACTATGGATGGGCGATGATCGCCGTGACCTTCGTGACGGCGCTGGTCAGCGCTGCAGCGGTTGGCGCGCCCGGCGTCTTCATCGTGCCACTGCAGAAAGAATTCGGCTGGAGCACCGCCGAGATTTCCTCCGCCATGTCGATCCGCTTCGTGTTGTTCGGCCTGATGGCGCCGTTCGCCGCGGCGCTGATGAACCGTTATGGCTTGCGCAACGTCACGCTGATTGCCCTGCTCGTCGTTGCTGCAAGCCTCATCTTGTCGCTCGGAATGACGCAGGTCTGGCAGCTCATGGCGCTCTGGGGCGTCGCCGTTGGTATTGGCACTGGGATGACGGCGCTGGTGCTCGGCGCCACCGTCGCAGCGCGCTGGTTCAGCGCACGCCGTGGCCTCGTCGTGGGCATCCTCACCGCGAGCGCGGCCACCGGCCAGCTAATCTTCCTGCCGATCCTTGCGAGCATCACCGAACACAGCAGCTGGCGCTGGGCACTGGCGCTGATGTGCGTGATGCTGGCCATAGCCGCGCTCGGGGTGCTGCTGGTGATGCGGGACCGTCCCAGCGACATTGGCATTCGCCCCTATGGCGACACCAGCACCGAGCCGCTGGCCGCGCCGCCACCGAACACCTCGCCGATCATGGCGGCAGCACTCGGTGCCCTGCGTGATGCCGCCCAGACCAAGGTATTCTGGATCCTGTTTGCAACCTTCTTCATCTGCGGCGCCAGCACCAACGGGCTGGTCCAGGTTCACCTGATCCCGATGTGTCTCGACTTCGGCATTCCGCAGATTCAGGCGGCCGGACTGCTTGCGGCCATGGGCGTGTTCGATTTCGTCGGTACCATCGCGTCGGGCTGGCTGTCGGATCGCTATGACAACCGCTACCTGTTGTTCTGGTATTACGGCCTGCGCGGCCTGTCGCTGCTGGCGCTACCGTTCACCGACTTCTCGTTCTACGGTCTGTCGCTGTTCGCGCTGTTCTACGGCCTGGACTGGATCGCCACCGTGCCGCCGACCGTGCGCCTCGCCGCATCCAAGTTCGGGCCGGAACGCGCAGGCCTGGTGTTCGGCTGGATCTTCGCCGGCCATCAGTTAGGTGCAGCAACGGCGGCATTCGGCGCTGGCCTGTCGCGCACGGTACTGCTCAGCTATCTGCCTGCCTTTTTCGCGGCAGGTGCGCTATGTATTATTGCAGCGCTGATCGTGCTGGCGATTTCAAAAGACAAGAAGGTCGCGATCGCCTGATCCCCGGGATTCGGGCCGCTCGCCACTCATATCAGAACGGGAATACATCATGCGCCGCGTTGTCATTACGGGGATGGGAGCAGTGTCGCCGCTCGGTTGCGGCGTCGAGATCAACTGGTCCCGGTTGCTCGCCGGCCAATCCGGCCTTCGCCTGTTGCCGGCGGCCATGACCGCTGATCTCGCCGCCAAGGTCGGCGGCCAGGTACCCGACATCGCGAACGATCCGGAAGGCGGTTTCGATCCTGACAAGGCGGCGCCGCGCAAGGATCAGAAGAAGATGGATCGCTTCATCCTGTTTGCGCTGATGGCTGCCGATGAAGCCATCGCGCAAGCCGGCTGGCAGCCGAAGGATGCGCGAGACCGCCAACGCACCGCCACGATCGTCGCCTCCGGCATCGGCGGCTTTCCGGCGATTGCCGACGCGGTCCGCACCACCGACACCAAGGGCATCCGCCGGCTGTCACCGTTCACCGTGCCCTCGTTCCTGGTCAATCTTGCGGCCGGTCATATCTCAATCCGCTACGGCTTCGAAGGTGCACTCGGCGCACCCGTGACAGCCTGCGCCGCCGGCGTGCAGGCGATCGGCGATGCAGCGCGTCTCATTCGCTCCGGCGAAGCGGATGTCGCCATCGCCGGGGGTGCCGAAGCCTGTATCGACCGCGTCAGCCTCGGCGGCTTCGCCGCCGCCCGCGCGCTCTCCACCGATTTCGTTGCCAATCCGGAACGCGCATCGCGCCCGTTCGATCGCGACCGCGACGGCTTTGTGATGGGCGAAGGTGCCGGGATCGTGGTGCTTGAAGAGCTCGATCACGCCTTGGCGCGTGGCGCCAAACCTATCGCCGAACTGATCGGCTACGGTACGACCTCCGATGCGTTCCACATGACAGCCGGCCGCGAGGACGGCGATGGCGCCAGGCGCGCGATGGATATCGCTCTGGCACAGGCCAACATCACGCCTGCCGATGTCCAGCATCTGAACGCCCATGCCACATCGACGCCGGTCGGCGATCACGGCGAGCTCGAAGCGATCAAGTCGATCTTCGGAACGACTGGCGGGGTCGCTGTAAGCTCGACCAAATCCGCCACGGGCCACCTGCTCGGTGCAGCCGGAGGGCTTGAGGCGGTCTACGCAATCCTCGCGCTGCGTGACCAGATCGCTCCGGCCACGCTCAATCTCGAAAATCCCGATCCGTCTGCCGACGGCATCGATCTGATCCGCGGCAAGGCGCGGCCGATGGCCATTGAGCACGTGCTCTCGAATGGCTTCGGCTTCGGCGGCGTCAATGCCAGCGTGCTGCTGCGGCGAGTATAGCTTACGGCCGCATCGCGAGCCGTGACGGGCCTGCCGTGCGGAGCGGTTCGGCAAGACGTGCAAACTCACACAGCAGCGAGCGCGTCTTCGTGGGGTTGATGACTTCCTCGACCCAGAACTTCTCGGCCGAACGGAATGGCGAGCGCAGCTTGTTGAGGCGCTCCTCGATTTCCTGCTGCTTGAGCTTTGGATCGTCCGCCGCGTCGATCTCGGCGCGATAGGCCGCCTCGATGCCACCTTCCAGCGGCAGCGAGCCCCAATAGGCCGAAGGCCATGCGTAACGCATCGAGAACCGGTTGGCCGGCTGATGCACCACGCCAGCGACGCCGAACGCATTGCGGATGATGATCGTGCACCACGGCACCGTGGTCTGATTGACCGCGGCCATGGCGCGCACGCCGTGACGGATGGTCGCTGCCTTCTCCGCATCGAGCCCGATCATGAAACCCGGGCAATCCATGAGATAGACGACAGGCAGATGGAACGTCTCAGCGAGGTCGACGAAGCGCACGACCTTCTGGCAGGCTTCCGCGGTCCACGAGCCGCCATAGTGGAACGGATCGCTGGCAAGCAGCAGTACCGCACGGCCTTCGAGACGCGCAAAACCGGTGATGATCGGCCGGCCGAAATTCGCCGCCATCTCGAAAAACGAGCCTTTGTCGACGACGGCGTCGATGATCGGGCGCATCTTGTAGACCTGCCGACGATTGCGCGGCACGGCCTTCAGCAGAGATTCTTCCGCACGTTCGGGATCATCATTGCAGGCGATCGTGGGCGGCAAGTCATAGACGGACGATGGCAGATAGGACAGGAAGCGCCGCGCGCAGGCGAAGGCCTCCTCTTCTGTTTCCACGGCATGATCGACGCCGCCAGCGCGCGTCTGGATATCGGCGCCGCCGAGCTCCTTCTTCTCAAGCGACTGGCCGAGGCGCGCGACCACGGGAGGCCCGGCGACGAACATCGCCGAATTCTTCGTCATCACCGAATAATGGCTGGCTGCGAGCCGCGCAGCGCCGAGGCCGGCGACTGAACCAAGGCCGAGGCCGACGACCGGCACCTGCGCCAGATTGGACGTCGTGTACCAGTACCAGCGCGTGCCGCCGACGCCGCCCGGCAGATTGGCTGCGCCCCTGGTCTCGATGGTCTTGACCGAACCGCCGCCACCGGAGCCTTCGATCACGCGAATGATCGGCAGCCGGAAGTCATGCGCCATTTCCTCAGCCATCAGCGGCTTGGCCGAAATCGAGGCGTCTGCCGAACCGCCGCGCACGGTGAAGTCGTCGCCAACAACGACGACGGGACGGCCGTCGATCTTGCCGCGACCAAACACGCAATTCGCCGGCGTCAGATGCTTCAGCTCGCCAGACGCATCGTATTCACCAATGCCGGAGACTGCCCCGACTTCGTGAAAGCTTTTTGCATCTATCAGTCTGTTGATACGTTCACGAACTGTGAGCCGGCCCTGGTCATGCTGCCGCTTGACCTTGTCAGCGCCCCCCATCTCCCGCGCGAAGGCTTCGCGCCGGGCGAGGTCGTCGAGTTCCGGCTTCCAGTTCATTCATTCCCTCCGGGAGCATTTTTTTCTGAGCTGTTGGCGCGGGAGGCGCATCTGGAACGGGCGCACTGGTCAGGCCGCTATCTGCATTCTGAACCATCATGCTGATCGTGCTGCTGAGCTGGCGCAGGATCGGAGCGATCTCGTCCTGCAGGCGCTGCTCGTCATACATGGCGGCAAGCAGACCGATGGTGACGACCACATAGGTTTGATACTGCGGCGACCAGATCGGCGTCGCAATGCCGGTGATATGCGGTGACCAAAGGCCACCTGCGAGAACGTAGCCGTTGTCACGCAGACATTCGCGGTTCCCAGCGATCTTGCCGCGCAGGATCTTGGCGTCCTCGGGCATTTCGCGCGCGATATCGTTGATCAGGGCATTTCCGACGTCTTCGTCGAGCGCTGCGGTGTAGGCGTGGCCGGCTGCAGTCCGGCCCATGGCAATGCGGCTGCCGGTGGTAGAATGCAATCCGAGCGCGTGATCGGCGCGAGCATATTCGAGATAGACCATGTGGAAACGATCGGGGATCGTGAAGCCGATCGTGCCAGGTACCTGCTCCGCCACTTCCTGCAAACGCAGGCGGATCAGGTTGCGCACCTGAAGTCCCCGCATCATCGAAGCACTCATCGCGACCGCACTCGATCCGATGCGATACTTCTGATCTGCAGGCAGATAGGCGAGCTGGCCCATGCGCGTCAGCGTATGCGTCAGGCGCGATACGGTGGAGCGCGGCAGGCCGCAGCGATTGGAGATTTCGAGATTGCCAAGCCGGGCATCATGGCCCTCGAAGCAGCGAAGAATATCAAAGGCGCGCGAGACCACCTGGATCACATCGCCATCGCCTGCCAGGTCGCTGGCGAGCATGCCTTGTTTGCTGAGCCGTTCCGAACGTCGTCCCATGATGCGTTTCCCTTAAAACGACGCATCTCACGGGGAGCCAATCCGTTGGATTACCCCGATGTGCGCCGCCGTCCCGTTCCACTCTGCGGAATTATATTCCACTTGCGGGCTACGCTACCTCAGGCAATCTGCGGCGACAACACCAAGCTGCTCGTTTCTTCTCATTCTTAGGAATTGTCCGGTCGCGTCGGCGCTACACCTATAGCGAGCAGCCGCCCACGTGATCGCGGAGAACACCATGCCAGAGATCAAGATCCTCAGCGAAGTCGCCGGCCGTATCTGCTCACTGCCGCTCGCAACCGGCGATTCCGTGAATGAAGGAGACGAGGTGGCTTTTGTCGAAGCCATGAAGATGGAAATTCCGGTCGCCTCTCCTGCCGCAGGTAAAATCAAATCGATGATCGTTGCGGTCGACGACGTGGTCACGGAAGGACAGTTGCTCGGCACAGTCGAGACGTGAGCAGACATGCAGTGACGGTCTCGACTACCTTACCAATGTGCTGCGGCATTCTGTCTGAGATGGTGACCGCTCCCATCATCCAGCGAACTGCCTCAGGACATTGCCAGCGCCTGACGGCGATGACATGATCGCCGAACAATAAAAAGCAATTCGCAAAGCGAATGCATCTGGAGGGGAAAATGCTTCACCGGCTCATCGCGCTGGCGTCCGTTGCCGTGCTCAGTACGACCGGCGCTGTATGCGCACAGGATATCAAGCTTCCACCGACCATGGCGGTCACCGCCTACGACACCGGTACCGCCGGCTTCAACATCGCCGTCGCTGTCGGCAAGATGATGAAGGACAAATACTCCACCGATGTGCGTGTGCTGCCTGCCGGCAATGATGTCGCGCGGCTGGCGCCATTGCGCGCCGGTCGCGCAACGATCGCCTGGATGGGCTCGGGCATCTACTTCGCACAGGAAGGCGTGTTCGAATTCGGCGTCAAGGAATGGGGCCCACAGCCAGCGCAGGTCACGCTGTCGACCATCGACTGTAATGGCGCCTCGCTCGGCGTCGCTCGCGATATCGGCGTGAAGGAGATCAAGGATCTACGCGGCAAACGCGTCGGCTTCGTCGTCGGCTCACCTGCCCTGAACCAGAACTCGCTTGCGATCATGGCGTTTGGCGGTCTCACCAAGGCAGACATCAAGCCGATCGAGTTCGCAAGCTACGGCGCAATGTGGAAAGGCATGGTGAACAACGACGTCGATGCAGCCTTTGCTACCACCATCACTGGCCCGGCCAAGGAAGTCGAGACATCGCCGCGAGGCATCATCTGGCCGCCCCTCCCCGCGGAAGACAAGGCCGGCTGGGAGCGCGTCAAGCGTGTGGCACCGTTTTTCAATCCACATGTCGCGACCTGCGGCGCGGGCATCACGGCATCAGCGCCCGTCAACATGAGCACCTACCCCTACCCCGTCGCGACCGTCTACGGCTTGCAGGCGGAAGATCAGATCTACGCGATCACCAAGGCGATGATCGTCAACTTTGACGCCTACAAGGACAACGCACCAGGCGCGTTAGGCCTCGCCGTAAAGGCGCAATCCATGAAATGGGTCGTTCCGTTTCATCCCGGTGCCGTGAAAGCCCTTAAGGAAGCCGGCAACTGGACGCCAGAAGACCAGGCACACAATGACGGACTGCTGAAGCGGCAGGACGTCTTGAAGGCGGCATGGAGCGAATACGCCAAGGCCAGTGCATCAGCCGGTGAAAAGGAGTTTCTCGACGGCTGGATGACGGCCCGCGCCGCTGCGCTCAAGAAGGTCGGCATGCCGAACGGCTTCGAATAACGTCGTTATTTTTAGCTGTAACCGCGAACAATAATCGGGGCCATTATGTCAATTTCGTCACCCGATCATGCGCGGCCCGCATCCGACATTCCCGTAAAAATGGAACTCGACGATCCCCATGGAGTCGCCGACCTCCAGGAGTCCGAGGTCTCGCGCGTTCGCGCCTTGCACGGCGTGTGGCGCTGGGCGCTGATACTGGCCACGCTCGCAACCATCCTGCTCTGCATCAACCAGCAATTTTCGCTGCGCTTCTTTGTCGATGTCACGCAACTCAACACCGAATATTTCTATCTGCTAATCGCGCTGATGCTGCCGTTCACGTTCCTGATCTTTCCGGGAACGTCGAAGGCCGATCTCGACCGTGTGCCATGGTACGACGTCGTATTGTTCGTCGCCACTTTCGCGGCCGCGATCTTCCTGATGATGAACATCCGCAAGGCCGCGCAATTTGGCTGGGAATTCGACGGCGCACCTAAACCCGTGATCGCCGCAGGCCTCGTGATGTGGTTCGTGCTGATGGAGGCGCTGCGCCGCACCGGCGGCTGGAGCCTGTTGCTCAGCGTCTTCCCCTTCACGCTGTATCCACTGTTTGCCGACGCCAAATGGCTCGGACCGTTCCGCGGCACCCAGTCGACGCTGGAGCAGACCACGGCCTATCACGTGCTATCTGGGGAGAGCCTGCTCGGCATTCCGATCCAGGCCTTTGCCGACACCGTGATCGGCTTCCTGGTGTTCGGCACGGCGCTGATGATGACCGGTGCCGGCAAGTTCTTCATCAACATTGCCTTCGCGATGTGCGGTACCTTCCGTGGTGGCGCGGCAAAGGTGTGCATCTTTGCATCCGGCCTGCTCGGCACCGTAGGCGGCAGCATCGTGTCCAATGTGCTCACCGCTGGAACGATGACGATCCCCGCGATGAAGAAAACCGGCTTCACGCCGTCCTATTCAGGAGCGATCGAAGCCTGCGCATCCACCGGCGCCGTGCTGGCGCCACCGGTGCTGGGCGCGACGGCCTTCGTCATGGCGCAGTTCATGAACACGAGCTATGCCGACGTCGCCCTCGCCGCCACCATTCCGTCGATCTTGTATTACTTCGGTCTGTTCGCGCAGGTCGACAGCTACGCCGCGCGTCACAAGCTCGAAGGCATCCCGCGCGCGGAACTGCCCCGCTTCATGGATGCGCTCAAGGAGGGCTGGTACTATCTCTTTGTCATCGCGATCCTTGTCGTAATGTTGCTGTACTTCAAACGCGAGAGCCACGCGCCGTTCTATGCCACCGCTTTGCTGGTCATCCTGCATCAATGGTCAGGCCCGGCACCATGGAAGAAGGGCAACACCGCCGTCCTGGCGCTCTCGATTGCGCTGACCGGATTGATGGTTTGGCTCGATCTGCAGAACGCCTATCTATGGGGAATGTGCATCCTCGCTGCGCTCAATGAATTCTTCCCTGGCAAGAATTGGGGCGGCGCGCGCTGGATCCACTTCCTCGAACTCAACGGCAAGACCTTCGTCGAACTGATCGCGATCCTCGCCGGCTGCGGGTTGCTGATCGGCGCGTTCTCGCTCACCGGCGTAATCTCGAGCCTGGCCAACGATCTTCTGGCGATCGCCGGCGGCAACGTCTTCCTGCTGCTGATCATGTGTGCCTTCACCAGCCTGATCCTCGGCCTCGGCCTGACGACGACGTCCTGCTACATCTTCCTCGCTATCCTTGTCGCACCGGCGCTGGAGAAGCTCGGCCTCAACAAGATGGCCGTGCACATGTTCATCTTCTATTGGGGCATGCTGTCGTCGATCACGCCACCGGTCGCCATCGCATCCTTTGCCGCCGCCGGCATCGCCGGCGCGCCGGCGATGAAGACCGGCTGGGAGTCGATGTGGGTCGGCAGCATCATCTATTTCATCCCGTTCTTCTTCGTGCTGAATCCGGCGCTGCTATTGCAGGGCGACAGCCCCTACCTCGAAGCGTTCGGCCTCACCGGCCTTGCCTGTCTCGGCATTGTCTTCATCTGCGGCGGCATTCAGGGCTATCAAGCCTATGTCGGCGATCTCCGCCGTGCGGGCGCGATGGAATGGCCACTACGTGTGCTGCTGGTGATCGGTGGCTTCGTGATGGCGACACCCGGCGGCGGCATCAATCCGCTGTCGCAGTGGCAGATCGTCGCCCTCGCCGCCTGCATTCTCGCGCCGACGGTGCTGATCGCGCTGGCGCTGATCAGGCGCGGCGATGCGCGGCTCGCGGTGTCATGACCGCGAAGGCATTCAGGTCGATTGAAGATTGAAAGCTAGAAAAACTCTTCCGGGCAGGGATCGACGATCTTCCAGAGATCCATGCCGTTCTTGATCTTTTTCATTTCCGGCGTGAGACCGCCGTTGCGCGCAAGCCAATCTTTCACCGGCGGCGGATAATAGGCCATCAGGTCCGAGGTGCCCTCGTAGCTGATCACCTTCATGCCGAAGGTGAAAGCCTTGTCGTAATAGGCCTGATGGAAGCCCAAGCTGGCGCGCGGAGTCACGCAGACCTTGTTCATCGGCACGATGCCGAACACCAGCGTGCAGGCCGAATTGCAGATGCCGTCGATGATCACCCGCTCCTTCCGGTCGCGGATGCGCTCATACTTGGCCTTGTATTCCTCGACATAGCCGCCGTGGTCCCGGGTGATGCGCAAATCTGCCCGTGCCGGGGCTACAGACAGCACCAGCAGGGACATCAGGACAGGCAGCAGCGAAAGACGCATCGCGTGATGAAACCGGTAAGGGACCCCAAGCCAACGCCCTTTTCCGGCATCAGCACACCGCCCGACTCTGGCCGGACAGTGCTAGTATTCCGTTAAGCATCGCCTTTGAGCGAAAAAAAGGCAGGAACCGGCCCTGCCTCACTCTCTACCCCACCCGACTACCCCACCCGGCCTAGCCGTTCAGGAACATCCGGTAGACCGGATTTAGCGTTTCATCCTCATAGGGATAGCCGAGCGACGTCAGCCGCTGCGTCAGGGTCGGGCGGTCGGCCTGCGGGACTTCAATCCCAACAAGCACCCGGCCGTAATCCGCGCCGTGGTTACGGTAGTGGAACAACGTGATGTTCCAGTCCGCGCCCATCTGGTCGAGGAATTTCAGCAAGGCGCCCGGACGCTCCGGGAACTCGAAGCGCAGGATAACCTCGTCCCGCAAAGCCGGCGGTGCTCGCCCGCCAACCATATAGCGGATGTGCAGCTTGGCGGTTTCGTCCGCGCTGATGTCCAGCACCTTGTAGCCGAGGGCCTGCAACTGCCCGATCAGCTCGCCCTTGTCGTTTTTCGCGCCGCTCAGCTTCAGGCCGACAAAGACATTGGCTTCCTTGGCATCGGCATAGCGATAGTTGAACTCGGTGATGTTGTGATTGCCGATGGTCTGAATAAAGCGGCGATAGCTGCCGGGCTGCTCTGGAATGGTCACGCCCAGCAGGATCTCGCGGGCCTCGCCGACCTCAGCACGCTCTGCGACGTGCCGCAGGCGATCGAAATTCATGTTGGCGCCGCTGTTGATGGCAATTAGCGCGCCGGTGCGCGTGGGATTGTTCGCGGCGTAGCTCTTCAGTCCTGCCAGCGCCAAGGCGCCGGCCGGCTCCGCGATCACGCGCATATCCTCGAAGATATCCTTGATGGCAGCGCACATCTCGTCGGTGTCGGCCGTGATCACATCATCGAGCAATTCGCGGCAGAGACGGAATGTTTCGACGCCGGCCTGGCGCACGGCCACACCGTCGGCGAACAAACCGACCCGATTGAGAACGACGCGCTCGCCAGCATCTATCGCGGCTTTCATCGAGGCGGCATCGACGGGCTCGACACCAATGACCTTGGTCTCCGGGCGCAGAAATTTGATGAAGGACGCAACGCCGGCCGCAAGCCCGCCACCGCCGATCGGCACGAACACCGCCTCGATCGGATCGGGATGCTGCTGCAGGATTTCCATGCCGATGGTGCCCTGCCCCGCGATCACGTCGGGATCGTCATAGGGATGCACGAAGGTCAGCTTCTGCTCGGCCTCGAGCTTGCGCGCATGCGCCGCTGCTTCGTCGAACGTGTCGCCGAACAGCACGGCATTGCCGCCCCAATATCTGACCGCATCGATCTTGATCGGCGGCGTGGTCACAGGCATCACGATGGTTGCCTTGATCCCGAGCCGCTGCGCCGACAGCGCCACGCCCTGCGCATGATTGCCAGCCGACGCGCAAATCACGCCGGCCGCGCGCTGCTCCGCAGACAGCCCCGCAATACGGTTGTACGCGCCACGAATCTTGAACGAGAACACCGGCTGCAAATCCTCGCGCTTGAGCAGCACGGGGCTTCCCATGCGCGCGGTCAGCCGAACCATCGGGTCCAGCGGCGTCTGGATCGCGACGTCATAGACGCGGCTGTCCAGGATTTTGCGAACGTAGTCAGTCACGAGAGGTCCTTGAACGTGTCGGCGCACCAATGGAGCACAGAACCGCTTGCCGGCGGCTTGCCGGGCCAGATGGGCACCGAAATGACCGAGAAATCAAGCCCCGTTTGCGCCTAAACACCTGTGCACGGCTGGGCACGATTTCCCAGATCGGCGTTAACGATGGCGTACGGCTCCCGGCGTATATTGGATTGCTGATCCAGATCATCAGAACCAGCGACGCCCTCGATGCAACTATCACCAATCGAACACGCAGCAACATCACCCCGAAGCGATCACACGCGTCAGGTCTGGATCGATTTTGCACGCGGTATAGGCGTCATTCTCGTGGTCTATGGCCACGTACTCGGCGGCTTGATACCGCCGCATCTGTTTCCGGACGGGCCGCTCGCCCAGTGGATGAGCTATGCGCTCTATACGTTCCACATGCCGCTGTTCTTCTTTCTCGCGGGTCTGAACGTACAGCACAGCCTCGCACGCGGAACTCGAACGTTCCTCGCCGGCAAGGCGTGGACGATCGCCTATCCCTATGTTCTGTGGTCGCTGATCCAGGGTGGCGTGATCATGCTGATATCGCGCAACGCCAATATTCCCATCACAGCCAGCGACCTTGCGGCGATCTGGTATCGCCCGATGGCGCAATTCTGGTTTCTATATGCCCTGATGATCTGCCACATATTGGCGGTACTCATTCCCAATCGCACCATCATGATCGCCGTCGCGCTCGCAGGCCTGACCGTCTTCATGCTGTTGCCGATCCGGCCCGACCTTGCGCTCACCATGCATCACCTGCCGTTCTATGTCGCAGGTCTTTGCGCCACCCGCATCGTGATGGTGTGGCAGCCTCATGGGCGAACGGGCTGGACCACGTGGACTGTGATCGCCGCTGGTTTCGCTGCTGCGGTTGCCATTGGAGGACAGCTCTCCGGCCTCGACGCAAATGGCGCGGCTTCGCTTCCGGCATGTATTCTCGGCATCGGCAGCGTGGTGCTGCTTTGCAAATTGCTCAACGAGACGCGGTATCGCTGGCTGGCACTGGTCGGCGTCATGTCCATGACAATCTATGTGCTGCACATCATGGCTGGGTCCGGAACGCGGATCATCATGCAGATGTTGCACGTGCCGCCAATGCCGTGGGTCTATCTCCTCGCAGGCACCGCGGCCGGCGTGATCCTGCCCATGGTCGCCCATACCGTGTTGCAGCGGCTGAACCTGCTGGCGCCACTCGGGCTAGCGCCACTGCCGAAGCGCAAACCTGCATCCGCTCCGCCTGTCAGCCAGGCGGCCCGATCGGACTAAACGCTGCCGGTCCGGATTCCGGCCTGCGCCTGCTGCAGGGGCATCGCGGTATCCTCAGCAGATCTAGCAGTCTGGTCGTGCGGACAAGCCATCGCGAAGATCATCCAGAACAGAGCGGAGATCTCACCTGACGAGATACTGGTCAGGGGCAAGTGAATCAGGATACCGCCGAGCGACAGAGCGCCGAGCACCACGCCTTCTTTGGTCGGCATCCGCCATGCCGCAGACGTGCTCCAGATCCCGACCCAGATATAGGCTGCCAAACAGAGCAGTCCGACGGGAATGCCGAGCGTAAGCCAGCTCGCGATGATCTGGCCATCGACCGGCATGGTGCCCGCGACACCGATATCGGTGAAGCTGAAGCCGGATCCCACCACCATGCTGTCAGGTGTATTCCACAGTGTCACGAACTCCTCGAGACGTTCATTACCGCTGCCATCCTCGGAGCCGCTGCCCAGCGACTGCAACCGCTCGATGATCACTTCGCCAAACGGCGTGAACAGGACCGCGGCCGTGGCCGCGCCGACGATTCCAAGTCCGGTCGCAAGCGCCCGCCGCCGCGTGGATTGAAACACCATGCAGAACAGCACGGCCACCGCGAGCGCGATCCAGCCGGTCCGATACAGCGACAGCAACAGGCCCAGTGCCGCGGGCGCCAGGGCAATCAAAGATTGCCACCCCGGTCTCAGGAAGCCCAGCAACAGCAGTCCCGTCGCCGTGAAGGTCGCGTAAGTGGCGGGCCCGTTCATCGTGCTGAAGACGCGCACCATATAGGGCAGCGGATAGCCTGCCGACAGGATCGAGGCATAGTTCATCCAGAACCGATCCCAACTCGGCGGATCGACATATTGCCAGATGCCGTAAAGACCCGTCAGCGGCAGCACCACGAGAAAGATGCGCGCCATGGCATTGACGAGTTCGCCATCGGATTTCGCGCGCTGCTGCAGAGCGATGCCGTAAAGCACGGGCGCCGCCCACTTCAACGCACCTGTCGCAGCGCTCATCCAGTCATTCTGGAAAATCGACAGCATAGCACCGTAAGCGATGCAGGCCAGCACGATAGCCGGCGCGATCAGCCAGGGATCACGCAACTGCTCGCGGGACGACAGTAATGTCCACAGGCTCGGTAACGGCATCAGGATAAATAGCAGAGGCCCGATCAGCATGATGCTGGCCGCGTCGTAGCCCACCGACACATCGACCACGCGCCGCACGAATGGCGCGAAGGCAAACAGCAGGATGGCCGACTGGACATGGGCCGCGGTGCTGCGTTGCCAGGCCAGCCAGCCAGCAGCGGCGCAACCGGCCACGAAGAGCGGGCGCGACAGACCGCCCAGCGCGGGACCGACCACCAAGGTCACGATCAGAAGCAGCGCAGTCGGTAGCCACCCGGACAGGACGAAATCCGCCGGACCGGATTTGAGTCGGCCTTGATTCATGACGGCAGACTATAGCGAGCAGCGCCCTGACGTTAGGCAAAACCGCTGCGCTCCCCATCGCGGGGCTGGCTTTTGTGACTTTCGCCGCTATGGTGCCGCCGTCGCACTCGTAGCTCAGCTGGATAGAGCATCGGATTTCGATTCCGAGGGTCGGGCGTTCGAATCGCTCCGAGTGCACCATTACAGATGCCCTTAAACGCCTGTGCCCATTTGGCTTTTCCAGGGATTAGGCGCTGGCTTCGCGCTCGATCATCCGTAACCGCACGAATGCCGCCCAGGCTTGGGGAAACTCCGCACTCTTGGCATCGATGGCCATCAGGGCCCGGAGGGCCTCTCGAATTTCGTCCGGCGAAGGCTGCTGAGATGAGGTCCCCGCTTTGGACTTAGCCCAGAGATCTTCAACCGATTTTGCCAGCACCAACGCCTCGGCATTCGTGCGTTTCTGCACAGGCTTCGCCAACACGTGGTTCGGCGGAAAGACTGGCCAGGCGGTCGGCGGCTTGTCGGAACGCCAGTCGGATTCGGGACTAGGCGTGGTTTTGAATGTCTGGTTTCCCGATTGCTGCCCGCCCGAGCCGGGTTGGACTGCCAGACGGCCGAGTTGCTGCTCGGTCGTCCCGGCCGGTCCACTGCCCGCAGGTGATAGTTGCGACGCCATGTCCGTGAGCACTGACGGGTCGGCTGTCGGCAGCGTCTTTTGAACCAGCTTGATCGCCTGGAGCGCACCGGGCGATATTCCGATCTTCTGTTGAGCCAGCTTCTCTTCTTCTTCAGAGACCGGACAGGCCTTGTACGCATCGTGCCGTTGCGCGATCTCTCCGTCGTCGTCGATACGCGCAAAGTCGATGGCAACCGCGTAGACGAAGGCGCGATGCCCGCGGTAACTCCCCGATCTGTCCTTGGCGTTCACGGTGCCGCAAACATACTTCCCGGCAACGACCTGGACCGACCGCAAGCCATCGAATTGCGCAGATGACGGATTCAGCAAGAGCCGCGCAACCGCAGCACGCGCCTTCGAATGATTGGTCGTCAGGACGGCATCCAGCGCGTAGTCAGGCCGAATGAAGGACGGCTGATAATAGAACGCGGATGCGGCCGCAAAAAACGCTGCGCCCACGCCGGCAGATATCAGAGCAGCTGGCGTGTTCATGCAGTACGGCGCTCCGCCCAAGCTGTTCGACAGCCACGAATACCACTTTACATTGCACCAGCCTGTGACCATTCCGTTAACGCTCACCCCCACAAACCGCCGTGTCTGGAACCCCTCGTTGCGCTTGCACGGCAAAGGCCTGCCGTCAGCGGTATTTACCAGCCGTTACCACCTCCAATTTAGAATTTCCTGCGCCAAGGAAGCGCGTCGATGATCCCTGAAAAACCAAATGCTGGCCGCGTCGCGTTCGAGCGCGGTTTCCCTGTCTGGCTCATGGCCATCGACGGCACATGGCGCCGCAGCTGCCGCATCATGGACGTGTCCGAAACGGGCGCGCGCCTGATCGTCGAGAGCTCGATCGAGGGCATCAATCTCAAGGAGTTCTTCCTGCTGCTGTCGTCCACCGGACTGGCGTTCCGTCGCTGCGAGCTCGCCTGGGTCAATGGTGAGGAGATCGGCGCGACATTCCTGCGACAGGGCGCCAAGAAGAAAGCCGTCCGGCCGGCTGACACCGAATCCTGACCTCCCTGCGACATCCTGACCTCCCTGCGACCGGTGCCGGAATCTGGCGCCTGACACGCGGCAGCTCCGCTGCCCGGATCTGCCCAACTTTGCGGCAGGAACATCCGCGCGCGCCAACTCTTGTCCCGTCAACAGTTGGGTGCGTTTGTCCGTTTGAACCCGGGAGCCACCGTGAAGAATTTTTCTCATGCCGCGTTTCCGCCCGACACGATCTCAGTGATGAAACAGGCGCTCGACGGTGCTGTTTCAACGCTGCCGCATCCCGTCAACTCGTCCCATGTCCAACGCATCGCCGAAAGTATTCTGCGGACGACGCGCGAGGGCGAACGCGATCCCACAATGCTCCAGACCATGGCGCTGCTGGAATTGCAGATTACCCAGCGGGACTGACGGCCAACTTATCATCACGACTTCGTGGACGACGAAAGTCGGGCTTGCTGCAGTGCAACCAGATGCCATATTCCACGTTATCGCCTCACAACGGAGGTTGCCGCATGCCCTACGCGCTGTTTTCAAACTCGGTCAAAGTCAGCAAGGCCTTTCCCAATAAATCGGATGTCTGGCGGCATGCCGTCGAGAGTGGCTTGGTGATGGAGGTCGGCCTGGGCGAGGAAGATCCGCCACGTCGTCTTCTCGATATCGGGTATGCGATCCATGCATGTGCCGCCGATATAGTCGAAAAATCGGACACCAAAGGCATGAGCGAGCACGACATCAGTCAGATGATTGCCGCTTGTCAGCTCAATCAGCGGTCCGCAGCCGCCGCATCGTAAATTCAATGTCGCCGTCTGGCAGCTCGCGCCAGCGCTCAACTTCGCTCATGTAGGCTTGCTTCGGGAACCGATCCAGAAACGCCCGCGCCGTCTTGCGGGCGTTTTCGCGCGGCTGTGTAAAGCTCTGGCGCACATAGCCGTCATCGATGGCACGCCGCTGCTGGCGCGCCGCCATTCTCTCCGCCAGATCGCGCGGTGTTCCCGGCATTGCTGCTACTCCGGACACAAGCAACGTTTGATAGATTGTCACGGATAGACTGCAGATCAAGCACCATATTCTTGGCCTAACGAGCTTTGAGGTCAGAAGAAAGGGCGCACCGATCACTCGGCGCGCCCTTTCCCTGTTCTCGCTGAACCAGGCGCCGAGGGCGCCCTTGCGAAGCTCAAAGAGTGAGCCTAGCGGGCGGCCTCAGCGAGGTGACAGCGCTTGGAATTAGACACTGGACCACCTCCTTTCATTGTTCGTGACACCTTGAGTATAGGAAAGATTCGCGCCGTGTTAAGGGGCGCGATCCAGACGAGCCATGCAATCTCGCACAGGGCGCGCGAGCCAGCCGCCGTTGTGAAGGCCTGGCCGTGCATGCATCATCTTTCTCTGCTGTTGCCGCGCGCATCACCCGAGCGAGCCGCGGACAGCGGTAAAATCAATCGAGGACGGAAGCGACCATTGGGCTTGTCCCACTTCGTCCACTAGGCCTTTCCCCGATGTCCAGCAATCTCGACGCCCGGCCGAAAGGCGTGATGACGCGTCGCGCTGCCGTTGTTTTTCAGATCGCAACGCTCGGCACTGTCGCCATGTTCGCGAGCGCGCCGACACCGCTCTACCGGATTTATCAAGACCACTGGCACCTCTCGCCGGTGATGGTCACGACGGTGTTCTCCGCCTATGCGCTCAGCCTGCTGATCGCGTTGCTGACGGTCGGGGGATTGTCGGATTATATCGGTCGCCGGCCCGTGATGTTCTCGGCGCTGATCCTGAATGTCGTGGCGCTGCTGGTTTTCATTACGGCAGATTCCGTCGTGGCACTGATCACCGCCCGCACCATTCAGGGATTTGCAACCGGCATTGCCTTTGGCACCATCGGTGCCGCCATGCTCGACCTGAACCGCGCGCATGGATCGCTGATGAACAGCCTGACGCCTGTAACGGGCACAGGCATCGGCGCCTTGCTATCCGGCATACTCGTCAGCTACGCGCCAATGCCGACGCAACTGGTTTATCTGCTGCTCCTCGCAGTAACGCTCCTGCAAGCCATTCTGCTGTGGTGGATGCCGGAAACGGTCGTTCGTCGATCCGGCGCGTGGGCGTCGCTCCGGCCAATCGTCACCGTCCCGCCTCATGTGCGACAACCCTTGACCCTGGTCTCGCCGGGTAACATTGCCGTCTGGGCGTTGGGCGGATTCTATTTATCGCTGATGCCCTCGCTGCTCCGGCTCATCACCGGATTGAATTCGCCTCTCCTCGGCGGTCTTGCCGTGACGACGCTGACCTTGAGCGGTGCCGCCTCGATGCTGGTGGCGCGTAAATGGCCCGGCACCGTCATTCTGATCCGCAGCATGGCATGTCTTATTCTCGGTGTGTTGATCACGCTGGGTGGGGTCTACACACAAAGCATCCCGCAACTACTGGCCGGCACCGTCATCGCTGGCTTTGGCTTCGGCGCCGGATTCTTCGGCAGCATCCGGACCGTTGTGCCGCTCGTACCTGCACAGGAGCGTGCCGGATTGCTCTCAGTGATTTTCATCATCTGCTATCTCGCCTTCAGCCTGCCAACCATTATTGCAGGCTTGGCGATACCGACCCTCGGCCTGCCGCTGACGCTCGATATCTATGGCGCAGTGGTGATCATCCTCGCGGCGATCTCGCTGATCGCCGCGCTCGCATCGAGCCGTCGAGCGTCGTGACCGGCTACGTCATGCTACCTGGCATGAAACAGCGGATCACTGTGCCGGACGAGCCCTGTATCGGCCACACCATAGTGCGACCGACGCGGTTCGGCACCGTGATGACAGCTTCGTCAGGTACGTCGAGCCACATCCCGTCGATCCGCACCTTGTAGTGCCCGCTGTTGGATTCCCAGTCCACATCGCTGACGGCGCTGCCGTCGGCATCGGAACAACACGGACCCTTGCCGCTGCGCAGACTATCGAACCAGGCTTTCAGATCGGGGCTGGTGTTGGCGAATTGTCCGCGATCGCGCGCAGCGACCGATTGCATCAGCGGCACTGATAACAGAGCCGCAACACACAAGGTTGGCGCTCCCAGCTTCAACCAGCCTGCACGACGCCGGACGCGTCGATCGTGAGAGATAGTAGTTGGCGAACACGGCGCGTCGGCGCCGGAAGTCTTCCAGTCGCTCATTTGCTTGCTCCAGCCCCCGGCCGGCACAATGATGTTCAGGTTTGTCACGGGCAACGTACCCGCCTCTTCCGTAGTCACTCACGCAAAGCGGATCATACGACTATCGAAGACCGGCTGCGCTTCAACTTCGCGGCAGACGCCGATCAAAACGATAGGCGATTCTCCGTTAGCACCGGCAGGCTCTCTTCGCACTGCAGCGAATTTGTGGTGATAACTTCAATGGCAGAGGTATTTAAGAACGCCCTCGTCACGAAGTGCCAAGGCGGCAAGCGAGCGCGCCTGCGTTACTCGGTTTTCGCTCGTGTACCAACAGCACGCGAATGCGTTGACGTTGGTATACGGTCTTTGCAATACTTCTGATTGCGCAACCAAGGGACGGGTTCGCGCCATCGGGCTATCATGAAGAACGGACTTTACTCGATCCATGTCGAGCTTCTCGACGGGCGTTCAGGCAAGGGCAGCGGTGTTGTAACCTTTCGCGAAGGCGAACTGCTCGGCGGTGACGCGTACCTGTTCTATGTCGGCACCTATGTGCTCAACAAGGAAGCCGGCACGTTCAAGGGCGAGGTGTCCGTCATGCAGCATACGCCCAGCCCTAACATGAGCCCACTATTCGGCGGCCAGAGCCAACCGGTCGGCATCGGTCTGTCGGGTACTTTCACGGATACGTCGGCGACGATGAACGGCACAGCGCTCGTCGGCAAGCACAGCCAGATATTTCGCGCGACACTGCGCAAGCTTGCGGAATTTCAGCAGTAGCAGCGTCCGCTATTCCGCAGCCATCTCCAGCGGAGCAACGCGCGGCAGGATGATCTGGATGCGCGTTCCCTGCCCCGGGTCGGACTGCAGATGCAGACGACCACCGAGGCGGCTGGTGACGATGCTGTAGACGATGTGCAGGCCCAGGCCCGTGCCGCCCTGATCCCGGCGCGTCGTGAAGAACGGATCGAAAGCACGCCGCCGAACCTCAGGGCTCATGCCGACGCCATTATCCGCGAAAAGAATTTCCACATGATCGTTGCCGGCTTCCTGCACCTTGATCTCGACCGAGCCACCATTGCCATCGGGAAATGCATGAGCGACGGAATTGAGGAACAGATTGGTCAGCACCTGACCATACGGGCCCGGATAGCTGTTCATCGTCAGTCCCGGCTTGCAGTCGACCGAGAGCGCCAGCTTCTGTTTTCGTAATCCCGGCTTCAAGCTCATCACCACCTGCTCGGTGAGATCGGCGAGATCAAAGACGCGCTGGTCGGAATAATTGCGGTCAGCGGAAACCTGCTTGAACGACTGGATCAACTCAGCCGCGCGATTGAGATTGGCGACCAATTGTGCCGCTGCATCGCGATTGGACTCGATGAATTCGGTCAGGGTCGAGCGGCGCAGCTCGCCGCGCGCAACCTCCTCGCCGAAGAGCGCGATCTTGCGTTCCAACGATGAGGCCACGGTCAGGCTGATGCCCACGGGATTGTTGACCTCGTGGGCCACACCGGCAACCAGCCGCCCAAGCGCCGCGAGCTTCTCCGCCTCGATCAAGGAATTCTGCGTCTCACGCAGATTGCGTAGCGCCGTCTCAGCGGCGTCCTTGGCCTTGAGCATCTCCTGCTCGCTGCGCTTGCGCTGGCCGATATCGAGCGCCACGGTCACGATGTTCTGGATATCGCCATCGGCCGTCAGCAAAGGCAGCTTGTTGACCAGCCACTGCCGCATCACGCCGCCAGCATCCTTGTATTCTTCCTCGTAGAAACCGAGGCCCTTCCTGGTCGCCAGCACCATCTTGTCAGGTGAGTCGGTCTTCGACGCGCCAAAGCGCATCATCAGCTCGCCGGTGGTTTTCCCGATCGCGTCACCGGGCTCGATGCCGAAAATCCCCGCCATATAGCGGTTCATCAGGACGTATCGCAGATCAGTGTCCTTTACATTGATGACGGCAGGAACGGTGTCGATGACCTGCTGCAGCAACCTGCGGCCTTCCCTAATCGCCGCTTCGGCATGCTTCTGATCAGTAATGTCGCGGACCGTTCCCTCATATCGCACAACCTCGCCATTCTCGTCGCGGACCGCCGTGGCGCTGTCCGACAGCCAGAGGATCGCGTCGTGCCGTTGACGGACCTGATACTCGAATTCGCGCACCATGCCGTCGCTTTCCATGCGCTGTTGATACTCGGCGCGCGCCGCGGGATCGACATAGATGTTGCGCGAGATATCCAGCGTGGCGCGGATCAGGTCTTCCGGTGAATCATACCCCATCATCCGCGCCAGTGCCGGATTGGCATTGAGCAGCGCGCCTGCCGGCGTCGTCACATAAATGCCGTCGACGGATCCTTCAAATAGCTTGCGATAACTTTCTTCCGCCAGCTTCTGCTCGGCCAACGCATGCAAGGCCGCCTCACGCGCGGCATCGGCATCTACGAGCGTCTTGCGGAACACCTCCGCGGCGCGCGCAATGTCACCGATTTCATTCTCCAGATCCATGGCCGGGATCGGCGTGTGCTTGGCGCCACCGGCCAGCGCACGGATCGACCTGGCAATCGCCTTCAGCGGCTTCACGATCCGCCGCACCACGAACAGTGCCGCCAGCAAGCCAACGAGAACGCCGGCAGTGCCAAGAATGATACTTTGCCATCTCGCCTCGGTCAGCGTGTGCGCGAATTCACGCGACAGGACCCGGCCGCGTCGTGCGCTAAGCTCTCGCAACAATTCGGTCACCCGGCCGATCAGGCGGCCTTCCGCCCCGAGCACGTCCCTGTCGAGATCGGCGATCTCGCTTTCGGTCTCCGAAATTGCGATGATCGCATCGGTATAGGCATCGGAAGCCGCACGAAGCGCGGGTGTACTGACTGGCAGCGCACGCATGCGCTGCGCGGCCTGCTCGGCCCCGACAGGATCGCGCGCCAGCAAGGCGGCAGCGATCTCGTTCTGCGCCCGGAACATCGCCTTGGCGCCGTTGGAATTCGTCACATCCGGAATGGCATTCTCGAATTGCTCGCGCAGCGGCGGCAACGTCGCCAGCAAGGCAGAACGGCGCGCGATCATCGACGAGACGCGTTCGATCCCCTCGCGATACTTGATCAGGCGCGCGTCGACGCCGTCAATCATGTCGCGCTGCTCGGGCGCAAGCTCGATCCGGGTCTTCTTCAGGAGATCGCCGAGCGCCGTGGCAGCCTGTGAGACCCTCTCGGGTTGCGTATCGGGATCGGTGACAAAATCGCGCGCGGCCAGCCGCAGCCTCGTCAGGCGGCGGTCGATATCCTCGGCCAGATCGCCAACGGTCTGCAGACGCTGAAGCTCGGCGAAGGTATTGTCGATATGACGGATCGCGACCACGCTGGCGATGCTGGTGATGAGGATCACCGTCAGCACCAGCAGGAACCCGCTGAAGGTCAGCTGGCCGATCGAGAGCGAGGACGATCGGACCCGCTGAAAGAATGCCGTAATGGCAGAGGACATGGTTGTGGGACCGGACTTCAGAGCGTCCCAATATATCCCGACTTCAGGCGCGGGGGGAACATGCTGGACGGCCCGATCGGGCCGAACCGTCCAGCATGGTGTCTATTTTGGCCGTATGGCGTCGGCGGTGCCCTGGATGAAGGCCTGGATCTTGACCACATCCGCTTCCGTGAGCTTGCCGGTAAAATCAGGCATGCCCTTGTCCTTGAATGGCCCGTTGAAGACGATGTCCTTCAGATTGGTGATGGTCTCGGTCGACACGTAACCAAGATTGGGAACATTGCCGCCCTTGTCCACGCCGGGCACGCCGTGGCAGGTCGCACAGGCATTCACGTAGATCGAAGTCCCCTCCGGGGCGTGCGTGGGATCGTATTTCACGCCGGTCAGCAGATTGCCGATCTGGTACTTGGTAAAGGCAGGCAACGGCGCCTTGCCGCCAATGGCAAAGGTGTAGACCGTGCCGGGTGCCTCACGATCCGTCGCGCGCTGGGTGATGCCGAACACGCCGCCCCACCCGACAGCCACCGAGACGTATTGCACGCCATCGACCATATAGGTCGCAGGTGCGGCCACCACGCCGGTGCCGACCGGCGTTTCCCAGAGCTTCTCACCTGTCTTGGCGTTATAGGCGATGAAGCGGCCGTCCGCGGTCCCCTGGAACACGAGATTGCCGGCCGTCGTGAGCGTACCGCCATTCCAGGGCGCGATGTATTCAGTGCGCCATGCTTCCCTCTGCTTTACCGGATCCCACGCGATCAGGCGACCGAATGGTGGGTTCTTCGGCGGCTCGGCATTGAGCGAGAAGCCGACATTCCAGCCCGTGGTGCCGCCGAACTTGTTCGAGCCCTGCGCATTCTGCACCAGCGTCTTCTCACCCGTGAGGTTCAAAGGCACGCCCTGCGCCGGCAGATAGACCAGCCCGGTTTGCGGATTGAACGACATCGGATGCCAGTTATGAGCACCGAACGGTCCGGGAATGCTGTCGAAGGATTTGTCCGGCGAGCGGGCTTCCGGCACCTCGATCGGCCTTCCGCTGGCATCGTAGCCGGTGGCCCAGTTTACATCGACAAAGTTCTTGGCAGAGATGAACTTGCCGTTGGTGCGGTCGATGACGAAGAAGAAGCCGTTCTTCGGCGCATGCAGCACCACCTTGCGCGGCGCGCCATCGATGGTGAGATCGGCGAGGATCATCGGCTGCGTCGAGGTGTAGTCCCAGTTGTCGCCGGGCGTTTCCTGATAGTGCCAGAGATATTTCCCGGTATCGGCATTCAACGCGACGATTGAGCCGAGATAGAGATTATCGCCGCCTCCCGGACTGCGCAGATTGCGATTCCACGGCGAGCCGTTGCCGGTGCCGATATAGACCATGTTCAGGTCGGGATCGAAGGTGATCGTATCCCATGCCGAGCCGCCGCCGCCATTGACCCAGTATTTGCCGGCCGGATCCCAGGTCTTCGCCGCGGCAGCCATCGAGTCGTCCTCGAAAGGCTTGGCCGGATCGCCGGGCACCGTGAACCAGCGCCATGCCTGATTGCCGGTCTCCGAGTCATAGGCCGTGACATAGCCGCGCACGCCATATTCAGCGCCGCCATTCCCGATCACAACCTTGCCGTTGAACACGCGCGGCGCGCCGGTGATCGTATAGGACATCTTGCGATCGATGACCGTGTCCTTCTCCCAGACTTTCGTGCCCGTCGCGGCATCCAACGCGACCAACCGGCCGTCATAGGCCCCCACAAACACCTTGCCCTTGTAGAGCGCGACGCCGCGATTCACGACATCGCAGCATCCGCGATATCCCTTCTCGCGATCTACTCCCGGGTCGAAGGTCCATAGCCGCTTGCCGGTCCGCGTATCGACTGCATGCACCACACTCCATGGCGCCGACACATACATGATGCCATCGACGACGAGCGGCGTCGCCTCGACGCCGCGGATGGATTCCAGATTATAGGTCCACATCAGGCCGATATCTTTGACATTCTCGGCCGTGATCTGATTGAGCTTGCTGAAACGTGTCTCGGCATAATCGAGGCCGTAAGTCGGCCAGTCCTTTGACGTCGCCGTATTGGCCGTGATCGCGGCACTATCGATTGCCGATGTAACCGCCTTGATATGGTCCGGTGTGCCCTTGGTCTGTGCGTTGGCGGCTCCGCCCAACAACGTTGCACCAAATACGACTGCGATGGATGTTCGGAACCAACGGTGCAGTATGATATGTGAGTTGAGTGTCCCGTTGAAAAATGGACGCGAAGACGCGCGCCGACGAGCAAGCTGTCTCATGCATTTCACTCCCAATGGCCTCTGGCGGGCCTGTCGCGATGTTACGCGCAGGAGTTGAATCGTCAACAGATCAGAACAGCTCCAGATTTTTCTCTCGCGTTTTGCATCGCAAAGATCGCGGAGATCCTTTGAACCATCTGGTGAGATATAAGCGATCGACCACGCTTGCCCGCCCCTCACCTATCGTTATGATCGCGCGACAGAGATGCGCACAGCATCCGCAGCATCGGGGGAAAACGCCATGAACATCACGCAGGGCCTGCGCCGTGCGCTACAAACCAGCCCGCAGACAATAGCCACTATCGACGGCGATCGCCGCCGGACATGGCGCGAGGTTGGCGATCGCGTCGCGCGTCTTGCCGGTGCGCTGCAAAAGCTTGGTGTCAAGCACGGCGACCGCGTAGCGGTGCTGATGCTGAATTCCGACCGCTATCTCGAACTCTATCTGGGCATCGCCTGGGCCGGCGCCGTAATCGTGCCGACCAATGTGCGCTGGAGCCAGGCCGAAATTCTCGACTCCCTGCTCGACTGCCGCGCCAGCGCGTTGATCGTCAACAACGCATTCGCGGCCATGGGCGTCGAACTGGCGAAGGCCATGCCACTCACGCTGGTCTATGCCGATGACGATACAGGTCCGGTCGAAGCGCACGACTATGATGAGCTTGTCGAAACGACGTCACCCATTCCGGATGCCATGCGCGGCCGGGAGGAGCTGGCCGGCATTTTCTACACCGGCGGAACGACCGGCCGTTCCAAGGGCGTGATGCTGAGCCATGGCAACATCATGAGCAACTCGCTGCATATGATGAGCGAAGGGCTCCTGCCCCATGGCTCGATCTATCTCAATGCTGCGCCGATGTTTCACGTCGCCAATGGCGGGGTGATGTTCACCTCGCTGGCCTCTGGCGGCACCAATGTCATCGTCCGGATGTTCAATCCGGAGCTGGTGATGCAGACCATCGCCCGCGAGAAAGTATCAGCCACGTTGATCGTCCCGACCATGATCCAGATGCTGGTCGATCACCCCGCATTCCAGACTGCTGATCTCTCATCGCTGAAGATCATGATGTATGGCGCATCGCCGATCAACGATGCTCTTCTGAAGCGCGCGATGGCCGGCATGCCCGGCACCGAATTCCATCAGCTCTACGGCATGACCGAATTGTCCCCGCTGGCGACGCATCTGCCGTGGGATCAGCATATCGGCGAGCAAGCTGCGGCGAAGAACCGCCAGCGCGCCTGCGGCCGTGCAGCAATCGGCTGCGAGGCCCGCATCGTCGACGCCAATCGCAATCCTGTACCAAATGGCGAGGTCGGCGAAGTCGCTGTGCGCGGCCAGAATGTCATGATGGGCTATTGGGAGCGACCCGAGGAAACAGCCAAGTCCGTCATCGATGGCTGGATGCACACCGGCGACGGCGGCTACATGGACGATGAAGGTTATATCTATCTCGTCGACCGGATGAAGGACATGATCATCTCCGGCGGCGAGAACGTCTACTCCACTGAAGTCGAGAATGTGGTCGCTCAACATCCGGCCGTGGCGCAATGCGCCGTGATCGGGATTCCCGACCCGCAATGGGGCGAGGCCGTACATGCCTTCGTCATTCCGAAACCCGGCGCGAGTGTCAATGCCGCCGAGATCATCGCCTTCTGCAAGGAGAAGATCGCCGGCTACAAGTGCCCGCGTAGCGTGGACGTGCGCAACGAGCCCTTCCCGCTGTCCGGTGCCGGCAAGGTGCTGAAGCGCGAGCTGCGACGGCCATTCTGGGAAAATGCCGCAGCGGCGCCGCAAGCCAAGGCGGGATAGAACTGAGCGCTACGGCGCGCCGGTCAATTCGAACACCTCGCCGTCATAGCCCGCCTCGATCGGAATCCGCAGCTGGCGCTTGTCGCCATCGCGCGTGACGATGGGTGTGACGCTAACGATCGTGCTGCGGCTGGCGTCGTCCAGTGCCCCCGCGACACTGGGCTGCTTGCCGAGCTTGATGAGATTGCGCGTGGTCGGGAACGGCAGCGTGAAACGGCCCGATGCGCCGCCTTCCAGCGCTTCGCGTGGCGACAGCCAGATCGAGTCCGTGGACTCCTTACCGTCATGCATACCGACCTGTTCGGGCGGCGCCTCGGCGAGGAAGAACCAGGTATCGAAGCGCTTCTTCATGCCTTCCGGTGTGATCCAGTGTGCGTAGGGCACAAGCAGATCGAGCGCGAGCTCCAGATCGTTTTCGGCAATAATGTTGGCGAATTTGACCTTGCCCTCATTCAGCGCGTCGCGATGCTGATCGGCGATGGCGCTCGCCTTCGCCGCAGCGATCAGGTCACTAGAGCCGCGCGGACACGCCAGCAGGATGCGGCTTTCCTCGAAAGTCTCGCGGATCGCGGCGATCTTGAAAGCCAGCATATCAGGATCGAGACCGTCGCCGCCGCTATAGAGGTTAGGTTGCGTACCGATCTCGCGATCACCGGCATCGACGCTGCCGCCGGGAAACACCAGCGCGCCTGATGCGAATTCGATCTGATAATGCCGCACCATCATGAAGACGTCGATGGCATCGGTCGCGCCCTTGCGCAGCAGGAGGATAGTGGAGGCTTGGCGGACGGCGCCGGGCTCGCTTGGCATTCAGTTTCTCCCTGATCGGCATTCTTGGCGATGCCGCTTATCATTCAAAATACGATGCCCGGAGTTTTCTCCGGGCATCGTCACGTTTGGAATTAGCCCGCCGCGCTCGACTGCGGCGCGATGTTGGCGCGTTTGTCATAGCGCGCGACGCGCGACAGGAGATAATCGACCTCCGCCTTCGCCCGCGCCGTGATCGCCACACCGGGCTTGCGCTGCGCGGCCGAGGCAATGACACCGCGCTTCTGCAGCACATATTTCCGGACCGCGAGGCCAATGCCGAGCTGTTGCTCGTAGCGGATCAGCGGCAGATGCGCGTCGAACAGGTCATGCGCCTTGTCGCGCTCGCCCTTCTTCGAGAGATTGACGACGTCGATCAGCAGTTCAGGGAAGGCATAACCCGTCATTGCGCCATCGGCGCCGCGTTCCATTTCGAAATCGAGGAACACGCCGCCATTGCCGGTGAGGATCGAGGTCTCGCGCAACGAACCGTCCTTCTGGAAATTGCGCAGCGCGGTGATCTTCTCGAGGCCCGGCCAGTCCTCGTGCTTGAGCATCACGCAGGACTTGGAGTCCATGATGATCTTGCGGATGATGGCGGGCGTCATCACCACGGTCAGCGTCAGCGGATAGTCCTGCAGCACCCACGGAACGTCGTCGCCGATCGCCTCGACCGCGCCCTTGAAATAGTTGGTGATCTGGTCGTCGGTGCGCAGATGCGGCGGCGGGGCGATCATGACGCCGGCGGCACCCGCATCCATCGACTTCAGCGCCAGCGAACGCATGGCGGCGAAACCGGGGGCGGAAACGCCGACGATGATCTGCATCTTGTCGCTGGCGCGCTTGATGAAGCGGGTGGCGACGGCCTCGGACTCCGCACCCTCCAGCTTCGGCGCTTCGCCCATGATGCCGAGCACGGTCACGCCGTTACAGCCGACCTCCGCGTAGAAATCCGTCAGGCCGTCGATCGATTTGTCGTCGATGCGGCCGTCGTCAAGGAACGGGGTCGGTGCGATGGCGAAGGTGCCTGCGGCTTTGGCGGTCAGTTTCATCATGGGCCTCTGTGAATGGATGCCGGCAGTCTACCGGGAAATATCGGGTCTGTCCGCCCGAACCGGGCCCAACTGCCCGTCAAAAACGCCGTGCCCCGTGCTGGCTTACCTCGTCCGAGAAGAAGATCTCGCCCGCATGGGTCACCACATCCTGCGCGCTCCAGCCATCATGGGGCGGCTTCCAGCCCTCCATTTCCATCATCTTCATCTCGCGGACGCCGCGCGGGCCGGAGACGCCGAGCACCTTGCCGGTCTGGCTGCCGGAGAGATCGCTGACCATGTAGAGCACCGCCGGCGCGATACCGTCAGGCCCCAAGGCCGCGCCGGGATTCTCGATATAGCGCGGCAGGTCCGCGGTCATGCGGGTCAGCGCGCCGGGCGCCAACGTCCAGACGCGGATGTTGTATTTGCGGCCCTCGATGGCCAGCACATTGGACAGGCCCCAGATGCCGCCCTTGGCCGCGCCGTAATTGCTCTGGCCGAAATTGCCGATCAGGCCGGAGGTCGAGGACGTGTTGACGATGACACCGCCGCCGTTTTCCTTCATCCATTTGAAGACCGGCTGGCCGACGCAGAATGTGCCTTTGAGATGCACTTTCATCACCTTGTCCCACGCTGCTTCCGTGGCCTTGGCGAAGGTCTGGTCGAGCAGAATGCCGGCATTGTTGACGAGAATGTCGACCTTGCCGAAGGCCTTGATGGCATCGTCGAACACGGATTGGCCGCCTGATATGGTCGAGATGTCGGCGCCATTGGCGACGGCCTTGCCGCCTTCCTTCTTGATGGCGTCGACGACCTGCTGCGCCATGGAGAGATCCGAGCCGGAGCCGTCGCGCGGGCCGCCGAGATCGTTGACCACCACGGATGCGCCCTCGCGCGCAAACAGTTTGGCGTAGGCTTCACCGAGGCCGCCACCGGCGCCGGTGATGATGGCAACCTTGCCGTCGAGAAGACCCATGACGCTCTCCCTGTGTTGTTTTGTTTTTTTGTCTTCTTTCGTCATTCCGAGGCACGATCTCAGCGCAGCTGAGAGCGCGAACCCGGAATCTCGTAATGTGACTCATGCTGAGGTTCCGGGTTCGCGCGCAAAGATGCGCGCGCCCCGAAATGACGAGTGCGTGGCTACGCCAGCACTGTCTTGCCGCTCTTGATCACGGTGACGCCGCGTTCTTTCACTTTCGCCTCGAACGACACCACGTTGCCGTCCTTCCACATCTCCATGGTGACAGTCTCGCCGGGAAACACCGGCGACGAGAAGCGCACCGCATGCTGCTTGAACGCGGACGGATCGTAATCGGCATAGGTCTGCAGCACGCCGCGGCAGGTGATGCCATAGGTGCACATGCCGTGCAGGATCGGACGCGGGAAGCCGGCGCGCTTCGCGAATTCGGGATCGGAATGCAACGGGTTGCGGTCGCCGCAGAGGCGATAGATCAGCGCCTGATCGGGCCGCGTGGAGATATCGACGGTCCGGTCCGGCGCACGCTTCGGCATCGCATGCGGCTCGGGCTGGCCTTCCGACTTGCCGCCGAAGCCGCCATCGCCGCGGGCGAAACGCGAGGCCACCAACGTCGCCAGCGCTTCGCCGGCTTCATCGCGCAGGATCGTCTGGTGCAGGATCACCGCGCCCTTGTCGGCGCCCTTGTCGAACACGCCAAGCACGCTGCTATCGGCAGTGATCTTCGCAGCCACCGGCAGCGGCTTGTGGAAGGTGATGTCGCGCTCGCCATCGACCACCAGCAGCTTGTTGAGACCCATCTCGCCCGGGCCCGAGCCCCATGCGGCAACCGACGCATAGGTCGGCACGACTTTCAGCGGACGCGGCGTGTATGTCCCCTCGTTGACGAAAGCGAGTTCGCGCTCGTCCATCGGATCGGCGCCCATGCCGATGCCATAGGCGTAGAGCATGACTTCGCGATCGGTCCAGGCATATTTCTGGCCGATGTTCTTCATCGCCATCAGGGCTTCGTAGTTGATGGGCATTGGTTCGCTCCCGATTTTCTTGCTTGTTGGGTTTGTTCCGAACTGTCATCGCCCGGCAGCGCGAAGCGAGCTTCGCTGGATGACCGGGCGATCCAGTACACACAAGCCTTTCGGCGTTTACTGGATCACCCGCCTTCGCGGATGATGACAGTTTGAGTGTGTCGTTACGCCGGCGTGAAGAACGGCAGCGGTGCGCCGTCGGTTGGTTTCCACACCAGTTTCACCTTCTGGCCGATCTTCACCGTTGCCGGATCGCAATCGACGATATTGGTCTGCACCGACGGTCCCTCCTTCAGCGTCACATAGGCGATCACGTAGGGGCCAGTCGCCGACTTGCGCATGTGGCTGTAGGTGTAGATCTCGCCCTCGCCCGACGACTCCTCCCACTCGGTCTTGTCGGAGAAGCAGAACGGGCAGATCGAACGCGGGAAGAAATGCGCGTCGCCGCAGGTGGTGCAGCGCTTGATCAGGAACTTGCCATCCTTGGCCGCATCCCAGAACGGCTGCGTTTCCGGATTGCCTTGCGGGGTCGGATACTTCTTGGCTTCAGTCATTACACGCGCTCCAGAATGGCGGTCGAGGCAGCATGGCGCACGCCGAGCAGGCCGCCGGTGCCGTGAGCAATAGCGAGGTCGCAATTGGGGACCTGCAGCTTCGGATGGGCTTCGCCGCGCAGCTGGCGCACGGCTTCGAGGATCTTGGTCATGCCACCGCGATTGATCGGGTGATTGCTGCACAGACCGCCGCCATCGGTGTTGAACGGCAGCTTGCCGACGCCCGAGATCAGGTTACCGTCTGACACGAACTTGCCGCCCTCGCCTTTCTTGCAGAAGCCGAGATCCTCGAGCTGCATCAGCACGGTGATGGTGAAGCTGTCATAGATCGACGCGTACTTCATGTCCTTCGGCGTGACGCCCGCTTCCTCGAAAGCGCGCGGACCGGACCACACACCGGCCGAATAAGTGAGGTCGAGATCCTTGCCGCCGCGAGGACCCTTCATGGCCTCGCCATGGCCGATCAGACGCACCAAAGGCTTCTTCAGGCTCTTGGCGATCTCTTCGGTCGTGACGATGAGTGCGCCGCCGCCGTCGGTGACCACGCAGCAATCCATGCGGCGCAGCGGGTCGGAGATCATCGGCGAGTTCAGCACATCCTCGACGGTGACCACGTCCTTGAGCATCGCATGCGGATTGTACTGCGCGTGATGCGAGGCGGCGACCTTGATCCAGGCGAGTTGTTCGGAGGTGGTGCCGTAATCGTGCATGTGGCGCATCGCGGCCATGCCATAGGCGTTATGCGTGGTGGCGCCGAAAGCGGTTTCGAAATCGGCTTCAGCGCCCTGCGCGCGCGGCGACGGCGGCATTGTGCGCGGCTTGCCGGCCAGCGTGATCAGCGCCACCGAGCATTTGCCGAGCGCGATCGCTTGCGCGGCGTGACCGAGCGCGATGATGTAGGAACAGCCGCCGGTCTCGGTCGAGTCGACATGGCGCGGCTTGAGGCCAAGATAGTCGGTCATCGGCCAGAGGCCACCATTCGCATCGCCTGCGATGAAGAGACCGTCGACGTCCTTGTTCGTCAGGCCAGCGTCCTCGAGCGCGCCCTTGGCGACTTCGGCATGCAACTGCCAGAGGGATTTGTCCGGCGCATGGCGTGTCGGATGCTCATAGATGCCCGCGATATAGGCCTTGCCCTTGATACTCAATCGTCTCTCCGCTTGGTGTTTCGTCCCGGTTCAGTTTTTTTTTGTGACCGTTCACGGCAGGCTTGGCAAGCGACAACATTTCACGCTGCGGACGTGAATTTCACAGAGCGGAATGGTTGCAACCCAGCCTGGGAGTTTTTCGCCGGTGATTTAGCTGTTTACCAATCTGGTCAGCGAGCTCTCACAAAAGCGGAGGTCTGGATTTCCGGAAGCGGTGGGCTGAGTGGTACCTACGACAATGGCTTGCGCTACGCGCAGGCCGCGACGTCTGACATGGATTCAACTGTCAAACAGCCACTGCTCATCAGACATGCGTCATCGCCCCCATTGTTTGCGGCGCGGGGGCGCCGTCGTCTCTTGCATTCCCACCCTCCTGTGAGAGGGCGTGCGGAACGCCGGGTGCCCGTTGCACCCTTGGGCCTGATGCGATGCGGTCTTCCGCAAGGGTAATGTGCATCAGGACTTTCGGAGGCGCCGAGCAAGTGCCCGACGTTCCGCCTGCGGTGTTTTTTCGACTTGCTTGCACTTTGCCTCAGCGAACGATCCGATCACCGAATTAAAGTCCCAAGGCGATGGGAAGGGAGCCTCAAGCACTTAAGCCGGACGCATTTCGATTTGGTCGTCCGTCACACTGTCCAGGGCTCTTT
>NZ_FOTP01000015.1 GCF_900114605.1 Bradyrhizobium sp. NFR13
CCTGCGGTGTTTTTTCGGTTGCTTGCGCGTTGCCTCGACGAACGGTCCGATCGCGAATTAAAGTCCCAAGGCGATGGGAAGGGAGCCTCAAGCACTTAAGCCGGACGCATTTCGATTTGGTCGTCCGTCACACTGTCCAGGGCTCTTTCCATCTCAAGGTCGGCCGTGTCCTTGCCAGTGGCAGTGCTGGCGCAGATCCGTCCTGCCCGAAGACAGACGTCATCCATGAACCGCGTAACGCCGCATCTCCGGCGTCCACCGCATCCCACCCCGCGAACGTGACGATCGCGATCGCCCCTCTCGGTGGGGCAGGACAGAGGGGATAATAGTCCTTGCGGGATGTTGTCCACGGGAGATAGGAAAAAATGTTTACTCGCTGTCTTCCCACCCCACACTGTCATTCCGGGGTGGGACCGGCGCCACAGGCGACGGGACCGAACCCGGAATCCCGACATGTTCAGCGCAAAACAGTCAGGGATTCCGGGTTCGCATTGCAGCGGCTTCGCCGCCTTCATGCGCCCCGGAATGACGAGTGAAAACACGACGAGATTCTGGGAGCGCACTTCAGTGGCCTTGCCGCTTCATGCGCCCTCGGGCAACCAATTAGTTTGCCGGGGAATGACAGAGTGCGCGATGCTTTATCGCCTGCCGCTGCCAGATCGGCTATCTCGGAGCGCGATGATTCTGGAGCAGATGATGACGGATGTTTTTCGGCTGGATCGCTATCTCGCGCGGATCGGCTTTGGCGGACCGGTTGCGCCAGATCTGGCGACGCTGACGGCCATTCATGCCGCGCATGTGGATGCGCTTCCGTTCGAGGGCCTCAATCCGTTGCTGCGCCTGCCGGTCAAACTCGACATGGCGTCGCTGCAGCAGAAACTCATCGACGGCCGACGTGGTGGTTATTGCTACGAGATGAACGCGATGCTGCGGGCTGCGCTCGAGACGATCGGCTTCAAGGTCACGGGCCTCGGCGCCCGGGTGCGCTGGAATGCGCCTGTCGACAGTCCGCTCGGTCCCAGGACGCATATGCTCCTGAAGGTCGATCTTCCGGACGGACCCTATCTCGCCGATGTTGGCTTTGGCGCCTGCGTGCTCGATGCACCTCTGCGGCTCTTCGCGGGGACCGAGCAGCAAACGGCGATGGGGACCTATCGGCTGATCGAAGCCGATGGCCTGTTGTCGCTGAGCGTGAAGCGGGCGGGCGGCTGGCGGACGATGTATGTGTTTGACCGCACGCCGCAACTGCCGTCGGATTACGAGCTCGGCAACTGGTACACATCGACCAGTCCCTTCGTGCCTTTCACCTCGATGCTGGTGATGGAGCGCGTCAGCCGCGGCCGGCGTTATAAACTGGTCAATCGCCATTTGACCATCGAGGGACGTGACGGCGAACCGGTGTCTGAACGCGTGCTGGGCAGCGCTGCGGAGTTGCAGCAGGTTCTCGACGAGACCTTCGGCGTCACGCCGCCGGCATCCTCCGACGAGATATTCGCGGTCATCAACGCAAATGCGGAGCGCCGTTGACCGCTGTGTAATCCCCCCTCTATTTCCATCCGGTTGCGGCGAATGACGCGTTCGGCTAATTCGCCCCGGGAACATCATGAGGGCCGTCACATGTCGCTGTCATCCGCCAAGAACTACGCGCTGCGCGCCGCGAAGTCGCAGGACCAGAAGGAAGCCACCGAGCTTTTGTCCAAGGCGATCATGGAATTGACGCTGGCGATCGAGGCGCAGGACGCCAAGATCAAGAAGATCAACAAGGGCGCATGACCGGATTGCTGATCTCGCAGTCTTGCGATTGAACCTATTGCGCAGCCGCACGTTCAGTGTTCCCCACACCGGAAGGACATGACATGAGCGCGTTCAGCAAAATTCGGGAACATATGGAAGTGATTGGCGCCGACGGCGTCCATGTCGGCACTGTCGACAAGGTCGAAGGCAATCGCATCAAGCTGACCAAGAAGGACAGCGGCGAGGGCAGCCACAAGGGCCATCATCACTTCATCGATGGCGGCCTGGTCGCCGAAGTGGAAGGCGACAAGGTGCGGCTGTCAGCGAATGGCGACGTCGCCGTTGCGATGGAAGAAGAGAAGTAGGACGAAAAAGCCCCGCGGTGCGAACCGCGGGGCTTTCGTTTGCATAGCGTCGTTGAGTGACGTGAGGTGCCTCACTTCACCTCCATCTGCAGGCCTTCCTTGTCGATGATGGTCTTGAACTTGGCCGTCTCGGCCTCGACGAAGGTCTGGAACTGTTGGGGCGTGCCGTAGTCCGACACGGCGCCCATGGCCGCGATGGTCTTCTTGGTCGCATCGGTGCCGAGCAGAGCCTTGATCTGCTCATTGAGCGAGGTCACGGCTTCGGTCGGTGTGCTCCTCGGATAGAACACGCCGAACCATGACGCGACGTCGAACTTCTCCAACTCGGGCGCCGTCTCGCGCATCGCCGGCACGTTTGGCGCCTGCGCGTTGCGCTGCTGCGTGGTGACGGCAAGGCCGGTGAGCTTGCCGTCGAGCACCTGCGGCAGTGACGGATAGAGATTGTCGAACAGGATCTGGATGTCGCCGGCGAGGGCTGCCTGCAGCGCAGGGCCTGCGCCGCGGAACGGCACGTGCTGCATCTTCAATCCGGTGAGCTGCAGCCACCATGCGCCGGTGAGATGCGGGCTCTGGCCGACGCCCGATGAGCCATAGTTCAGCTTGTCCGGATTGGCCTTGATATAGGCGATCAGGTCCGGGATCGTCTTGATAGGCACGCTCGGATGCGCGCAGACGATGTTCGGAATCTTGATCATGTTGGAGACCGCCTGCAACTGATCGCTCTTGTAGGTCAGGTTCTTGAAGATGCTGTAGGCGATGGCGTTGGGGCCGGGATTGCCGACCAGGATAGTGTGGCCATCGCCCTTGAGGCGCGCGACTTCGGCAACGCCGATGGTGCCGCCGCCGCCGGAGCGATTTTCCACCACGACGGACTGCCCCCAGACCGGCTGCAGATGCGCCGCCAGCATGCGGCCCATCACGTCGGTGGAGCCGCCGGCTGCGGCGGGCACGATGACGCGGACGGTTTCGGTGGGCTTCCATTCGCCGGCGCCGAGGCTGGCACGCGGCAGGATTGCCGCGCTGGTGATCGCGGCGGCGCCGGTGAGCACACGGCGACGGGTAACCAGATTGGTCATAGCTTCTTCCCTCGATGGTGTCGTTTTGGTTTTTGATCTTGCCGAAATCGTAGTGAGGCAGATGGTGGCGGGCAAGCCGACGTTGGCCACGGCGTAAAGAAAAGCCCCGCAGCGTGTGCTACGGGGCTTTTGCAATTCAGCGATTTGATAGTTCCGCCTAGCGGAAGCTGATCAGCTTGAACAGCGGCGTGAGGTAGCTCATTTCCTGACCGGAGGTCGGCGTGGTGCGGCTGATGAAGTCGAAGATCTTGCCGTCCTGCATGCCGTAATTGGCCAGACGCGTGACCTTGCGGTCCTTGTCGAAATAGATCGCGATGACGCGCTGGTCGGTGACCTTCTGCGGCATGAATGCGACGACGCGCTCGGCACGCTGCGAGATGTAATAGAACACTTCGCCTGACAGCGTGGCGACAGTGGAGGGCGTGCCCATCACGATCAGGACCTGATCCTGGCTGGCGCCGATCGGGATCTGCTCCAGCGCGCCGGGCGGCAGGATGTAGCCCTTCTGGAATTGCTCGGCGCAGGCGCCCAGCGTGACGCACAGGGCAGCGACCGCGAGTGCCGCGCGCATGCCGCGCCAGCTACGTGTCGGCCGCGCCTTCGCGCTGATGGAGGTCGAAATTGTCATAGCGGAGGGGGTCCCATCCTCTTGATTCTCGGGAAGGCCTTGCTTCCGAAAGACTTGCATCCCAGAAGGCGTTGACGTACCGGGCAGAACCTCTGAATGCAACATGCGCGTGCCCGAGGGGCCCGCCTGAGGAACCCAAGATGGTCTGGCCGTTCAGTCACTTCAGAAAGCCCCCGGCGCCGTTGCGCGGCACCATTGAAGCCATCTATGGCATGATCGTGGCGCAGGCGCGAGAACCCTTGTTTTATCGGGACTTGGGAGCACCGGATACGGTAAACGGGCGTTTCGATATGTTGCTGCTGCACATGTGGCTGGTGCTGCGCCGGATGAATCCGAAGGATGAGTTGCCGCAGGGACTTTTCGACAGGTTCTGCAGCGATATGGACGACAACCTGCGCGAACTCGGCACCAGCGACATGAAGGTGCCGAAAAAGATGCGGGAATTCGGCGACGCGTTCTACGGCCGGACAGGCGCCTATGACGCAGCGCTCGGCGCGGGCAGGGAGCCTCTGGCAGCGGCGCTGTCGAAGAATATCTATAATGGCATGGACATCGAGAACGCCCGGCGTCTCGCTGTTTATGTCGAAGCGGCGAATGCCCGTCTGGGCGCGCTGGATGCAACGACACTGACATCAGGCGCGTGGCACTTCCCGTCGCCTGCAGAAACCTTGGTAACGACATGAACAAACCCGACCGCACCGTGGATCTCACGCCGCCCTGGAGCCTGCCCATCGCCGTGGTCCAGATCCCGGAAACCGGGCTGGAGCGCGACATCGAGGCCACGCCCGAAGAACGCAAGGGAATCGCTGCGCTCGGCGGCCTCGTCAGCGTGGGCGTGGCCAAAGGTGAATTGCTGCTGATGCCGGTCAAGGGCGGTACGGTGCATGTCACCGGCCGTGTCTGGGGCAAGGTCGAGCAGACCTGCGTGGTGACGCTGGACCCGCTGGCAGCCGATTTCGAGGAAGAGATCGATGTGATTTTCGCGCCGCCGTCGCAGATTCGCGAACTCGCCGAATCGGTGGACGAGGACACCGAGAGCGACGAGGAGACCCCGGATCCGCCGGAGCCGATCGAAAACGGCATGATCGACCTCGGCAAACTGGCGACCGATGCGCTGTTTCTGGGGCTGGACCCGTATCCCCGTAAGCCGGATGCCGTGTTCGAGCCGGTGGTCGAGGTTCCCGACCCGGAAGAGCACCCGTTTGCGGCCCTGAAAGCGCTGAAAACCGCCCCCGAGAAGCCCAAAGCCAAAAAGCCCGGCAAGGGCTGAAAACGAGGGGCCGATTCCACGCTTTATGCGGCTGGCGGGACAAAAGCGCCCGGTCAAGATGTTGTATCGGGTCACGGAAACGCTATTGTCCCCGGCCGAAATCGGGTTAATGCCATAACTTCGCCGTCTGCCGCCAATTGCGGCAGGCTTCGTCCGCGGCCACGAGCGTCATAGGCCGCAAGAGACAGGTTTCCGGAACGTCCATGCCGAAAAAGGTTCGCATCGCGCTAGACGCCATGGGTGGCGATATCGGCGCATCGGTGGTCATTCCGGGCGCTGCGATTTCGTTGACCCGGCATCCCGACAGCGAGTTCCTGCTGTTCGGTGACAGCGCGCTGATCGAGAAAGAACTCGCCAATCATCCGGCACTGAAGGCCGTATCGAAGGTGATCCATACCGACGTTGCCGTCAGCATGCATGACAAGCCGAGCCAGGCGCTGCGCCGTGGCCGCAAGGTCTCGTCCATGTGGCTGGCGATCGAGGCGGTGAAGAAGGGCGAGGCCGATGTGGCGGTTTCCGCCGGCAACACCGGCGCGCTGATGGCGATGGCGCGGTTCTGCCTGCGCATGCTCGACGGTATCGAGCGTCCGGGCCTCGCCGCGATCTGGCCGACCACGCGCGGCGACTCGGTGGTGCTCGATCTCGGCGCCACCATCGGCGGCGATGCCAACCATCTGAAGACGCTCGCCGTGATGGGCAGCGCCATGGCCAGCGCGCTGTTCGATCTGGCGCGGCCGACGGTCGGCCTGCTCAATATCGGCGTCGAGGAAATCAAGGGCGGCGACGAGATCCGCGATGCCGCCGAACTGCTGCGCAAGGCCGACCTGCCGCAGCTCGAATTCGTCGGGTTCGTCGAAGGCGACGGTATCGGCCGCGGCGATGCCGACGTGATCGTCACCGAAGGCTTCAGCGGCAATATCGCGCTGAAGGCGGCGGAGGGCACCGCGCGCCAGTTCGCCGAATATCTGCGCAATGCCATGGCCCGCACCTGGCGCTCGCGCATCGGCTACCTGTTCGCCAAGAACGCCTTCAAGGCGGTGCGCGACAAGGTCGATCCCAACAAGTCCAATGGCGCGGTGTTTCTCGGCCTGCGCGGCATCGTGGTGAAGAGCCATGGTGGCACCAATGCCGATGGTTTCGCCTATGCGGTGGATGTCGGTTACGACATGGTCCGCTACGACCTTCTCACCAAGATCAATCAAATGCTCAACCGCGACGGCCAAGCGCTCCCTGCGAGCCCGGCTGCGCAGGAGGCTGTCTCGTGACTGCGATACGTTCGGTCGTGCTCGGCTGCGGCTCCTATTTGCCGGAGCGGATCCTGACCAATGCCGAACTGGCATCCAAGGTTGACACATCGGACGAGTGGATCGTCCAGCGCACCGGTATCAAGCAGCGCCACATCGCTGCCGACGGCGAGTTCACCTCGCATCTGGCGATCAAGGCCGCGCAGGCGGCGCTCGCCAATGCCGGCGTCGATGCGCAGTCCATCGACCTGATCGTGCTGGCGACCTCGACCCCTGACAATACGTTCCCGGCGACGGCCGTTGCGGTACAGAACGCGCTCGGCATTACGCACGGCGCGGCGTTCGACCTGCAGGCGGTGTGTTCCGGTTTCATCTTCGGGCTGACCACCGCCGACAGCCTGCTGCGCACCGGCGCTGGCAAGCGTGCGCTGGTGATCGGCGCGGAGACTTTCTCGCGCATTCTCGACTGGACCGATCGCGGAACCTGCGTGCTGTTCGGCGATGGCGCCGGTGCGGTGGTGCTGGAAGCACAGACCCAGCCGGGCGTAGCCAGCGATCGCGGCGTACTGACCACGCATCTGCGTTCCGACGGCCGGCACAAGGAAAAGCTGTTCGTCGATGGCGGCCCGTCCTCGACGCAGACGGTGGGTTACCTGCGCATGGAGGGCCGCGAGGTCTTCAAACATGCGGTGGGCATGATCACCGACGTGATCGTCGATGCGTTCAACGCGACCGGCGCCAGCGCCGAGACCATCGACTGGTTCGTGCCGCACCAGGCCAACAAGCGCATTATCGACGCGTCGGCGCATAAACTGCATATTGCACCGCAAAAGGTGGTGCTGACCGTGGATCTTCACGGCAACACGTCGGCGGCGTCGATTCCGCTCGCATTGTCGGTGGCGGTCAATGACGGCCGCATCAAGAAGGGCGACCTTGTGTTGCTCGAAGCCATGGGCGGCGGCTTCACCTGGGGGTCTGCGCTCATTCGCTGGTGATGCGCCGATGTTGATGCAGATCAACAACATCTCAAATTGTCATGATTTTCCATGCCTTTGCATCGATGGTGACTGTTGACCGGAGCGCGTTAACCTCCTAATTTCTGACGCGAATTTGGTTCGCCGAGAGTAGTTGGGGCAGGCGATGACGGGCACGGGAAAAACAGTCACACGCGTCGATCTGTGCGAGGCGGTCTACCAAAAGGTAGGTCTCTCGCGCACGGAGTCGTCCGCGTTTGTTGAACTGGTTTTGAAAGAAATTACGGATTGTCTGGAGAAGGGCGAGACAGTGAAGCTGTCGTCGTTCGGTTCCTTCATGGTGCGCAAAAAAGGCGAGCGCATCGGCCGCAATCCGAAGACAGGCACAGAAGTACCGATCTCGCCGCGGCGAGTCATGGTATTCAAGCCGTCGGCGATCCTGAAACAGCGGATCAACGGCGACAGCGCCGCAGTGGGCAACGGTAAAGATCACGACGACTAGCTAGAGAAACAGGGCGAACCACAGGGATCCTGCACTTGGACAAAGCGCCGGATGCGTTTCGAACCATAAGCGAGGTCGCTGACGATCTCGATATACCGCAGCATGTTCTGCGGTTCTGGGAAACGCGGTTCACTCAAATCAAACCGATGAAGCGATCCGGCGGCCGGCGATATTATCGTCCGGACGATGTCGATCTGCTGCGCGGCATCCGCCGGTTGCTCTACGGCGAGGGCTATACCATCCGCGGCGTGCAACGAATCCTGAAAGAGAACGGCATCAAGTCGGTGCAGGGGCTGGTCGACGGCCACGCTGCGCCAAGCTTCGCGCCGATGTCTGCTGCCGCCGTCGCGCCGCGCGTCCAGGCGAAGCGTCCCGTGGTCGAGGAGGAGCACGAGGAAGAAGAGCTCGAGGACGAGGCCGGACTCGAAGAGGAGATCGAGGAAGAGGCTGAAGACGAGGCTGAGGCCGAAGACGCCGAGGACGAGGAAGAAGAGGGCGACGAGGAAGACGGCGAAGACGAGGAAGAGGGGGACGACGAAGAGGCTGAGGACGAAGAAGAGGAGGAAGAGGAGGAAGCCGCTCCTGCTCCCGTCGCCGGCCGCCGCGAACCTCCGATGACGTCAGCGTCGCCGCGCGTCGAGCCACAGCTGCCGCGGCCACCATCGCGGGCAAACCCCGTATTGGCAAATCCCGTTGCAGCGCGGCCCGAACCGGCAATGTCGGCTCCGGCGCAGAGCGCCAGACCGGCTGCGGTCCCGGAGACAAGGCCGAACCCGCAGCGCCGGCTGGAGCGCGAGCGGCTCGAAGCCGTGCTCGAGGAGCTGCTGTCGGCGCGCCGCGCGCTCGATACGGCGATGAAGGACGGTTAGCCAGCGTCCCACAACCAATCCGTTTCAATCCGCTCAGCCTTCTTGCGCCTCGGACGGATCGAAGCTACACGATGCCCCATCGGAGCGTAGCGCAGCCCGGTTAGCGCACTAGTCTGGGAGACTAGGGGTCGGAGGTTCGAATCCTCTCGCTCCGACCATATAAAGTACTGATTTCATTTTCTTTTATCCGATCTCTGTGAGGTCGATAAACTGGAAAATCCCTTCAGGGAAGCACCGGGGAAGCACGGGGCTCATTTCGCGGGCGCTTTTAGCCTCGTGACACCTTCTCCGCGATCGTAGGAAAACTCAATTCGAGCTTTGGAGAATGTCGCTTCGAGTGCGGCGGCGGTGGCGCGCGTACCCGGAATCGGCCCGCTTTCCTTCTCAAGGCGCTTGACCGTTGCGAGCGAAAGACCTGCTGCTTCAGCAAGATCAGTTTGCTCCCATCGGAGCAGGGCACGCGCCGCTCGGATCATTTCGCTAGTGAGCCTCATATTCTCAAATCTCCAATTGACACCTCAGGTGTTATAAATTAATACTCTAGGTGTCAATAGCGACGCGAGCCGAGTCGAAGCGCGAACTTCGACCCAGCTCTAACCCTCAAAGAGAAGGACTTCTCCCGATGGCTAGGCAGAACGGTATCACTCAGAACGCTCATACCTCAAACGACCAGGATATTGCCGTCGCAGCTTTTCGTTGCGTGCAACTCGCTGGCGAGAATGATGCAGCTTACGAGGTGGCAATCGCAGCTCTCGAGACTGCGCCCGCGACGACGGCGGCAGGAGTGCAGGCGCTCTTCGATCTGCTGCATCCGCGCTTGGACAGTGCGCTCGACGGTGATGAAATTGATCCGGCGATGATGAGGACGCTGGCGCGCAACATTTCGGCGGGCCTAGCACACTTGGTTCGCAAGGCGGGCTAGCGCGACACGGCTGCGGTGGTCGAGGGCGACAAGCTTTCGAACGCCGCGGCTCCCTATGGACACCGGGCACCGACCCCACCCCTGGGCGGGGGCCGCGCCGCTGGATTGTAAACGTCGCAGGGCGCTCCGACTAAATTTCTAATTTCTGAAAAGGTCAGGGTCGCGATTTCCGCACCGCCCCCGCGCTGTCGATACTCGTTGAAAATCACTTTCGGACTACTGATTCTGAACTGTACGAAACCGCGGCGCCATTTTTTTGGTTTTTCCATCTCCACTACTGGGATGAATGAACGACTCACAGATCTTAACGTTACCATCCCGCCATTTACCCGAGGGCAGGGAGGGCGCAAGCGGCCCGGCTGGCACTTGGAGGGAAACGGGCTAACAGGCAAGACTGGATCAGCTTGCCGGCTGGCGGCGGAAGCCGGCAAGCTCAAGGGCTATAACCTCTGGGCCACGCATTAAATTGCAGACCTCTAACTGTGGTTGTCGAATCGGCTCCATCGCAATATGATCGCTCGCAGAAGCTCCTTCATCTCGCATTAACCATGTTTCGGCAGACTGCCTACAACCGCATGGCAGTAACTGCAAGTGCATGGTTGCGGAACGGTGTAAGCCGTGCGTAATTATCGCTTTAGGCTGTCTACTTGAAGGTTTTCAATGGCTCTTCATCACATGAACCGATCTGCCCGAGATCTCGCGGTGGAACAGAGCCTCGACGCCGCCATCGAGATTGACGAGGTCATCAGAGGAGAGCGGGAGGACGCGCCGCATCTTCGGGCATTGGTGCTGAGTTTGCTCGGCACAAATCGCGACGAAGGGAACGCGAAGCGTGATCTCATGCAGAACTCCCAATTTACCCGTCTGTATCATCGCGCCACGTCCGCGACCGACGGCGAAGTCGGCCAGGATGATCTTCTCAACTTGCTGCTGGCTGTCGATGACATTGGCGTGCGGCAGTTTGAAAACGAGCAACTTGCGATTGTGCGTCGGTTTTGTCTCGGGTTAAATAGAGAGCTTGTTTCCGAGTCGTACAACCGTCTGCCAGAGCCGCCGCTCGCGCGACTTCGGAATCAAAAGCTGTCATTTCAAAATGGATATTCGGTACAATACTGAGCGGAAAACTCAGGCATTCATCAATCAGATTGATAGCATTTTACTTTCAGACTTCCCGCACCCTGCGACCTCCGACGCACTCAAACTAATTCGAAAATTTTTTGAGGAACAGATCGCTCGTATCGAACGAGCGGGAGCATCGCGCGATCTAGCTCTTCTTCGAAGTGTTTGTACTACGGTAAACCAGCGGATTCTGCAGTACTTGCCGATCCTGGGCTTTCTTCTCCGCTCTACAAACACTCGAAATAGCTTTGAAGCCTATTATGCATTTTCCGAGATCGCGAACTCGTTGATTGGCTCGGACGCGAAGGTTATCTTCTCATCGGAATGGGATTTCTCGCCTATCACATACCCCATGAGCTTTCCAGCGCTACCGAGCTATGTGCTTCTAGGCATGCCGTCCCTCGAATCTGCAAACGCACTGGTCTTGCCGTTAGCCGGACATGAACTCGGACATTCAGTGTGGCTTAACGAGGATCTTGAGAGCCGGTTCGCTCCTGATGTGGACGAGGGCGCGAAGCGTTTCATCAAGGCCAATTGGGCCCATTTCATTGAAGCATTCGATGAGCACAAAGATCGCCAGCCGACCGACGAGGAACTGGCAGATAACATGTTCATCAAACTGACCATCTCCGACATCTCGCAGTTAGCGCTCTATCAGATCGAAGAAATTTTCTGCGATGCAGTTGGTTCTCATCTGTTCGGGCAGAGCTACGCTCTCGCTTTCCACTATTTGCTTGCACCAAGCTTAGGGTTCGATCGCGCCCTCGAATATCCCACGCTGCAAAACAGAGCTGAATTTATCGCGAAATTCGGTGGCATCAATCTTGCCGACCATGGGCTGTCGAACTTTTCCAACGAGTTCGAGGATCGTTGGCCACCCATGACAAAACGACAACAATTCCACTCTTCCGCAGCAGATACTATCGGAATAGCATTAGCGGAAAAAATGTTTGGTTGCGCCTTAGACATTGTTTCGCGAAAAGCTGCTTCCTTTGCTGCTCTTCCAAGCGCCCAACCAGGTATCGTCCGAAAGTTTGAAAATAGCGTACCTGCGCGAGAGCCTCGCTCACTCCCTGATATCGTCAATGCGGGTTGGACCTATCTGCAGTCCCAAAAATCTGGAATCCAAGAGACCGATCGGGGCCGCATCGAGTGGATTTCCGAGCTCGTCCTAAAGAGCATTGAAGTTTTGGAATTTCGTAATAGGACCGCAAATGCTTGATTGCGTCGAACTTGCGAGGAAACTTCGTTTAGGAAACGATGCCGATCCCAACGGACTTTGCATCGTGCCAGAACCCTCGATCTGTGAAATTGAGAAGAGCGGGGAAGCCTCAGTCACTCTTCGATTGGGGCGCTGGTTTGTATCGCTAAGGCAGTCGAGCCAGACCTTTTTCGATACGGATATCGATCACGCCGAACATGAAAATGAAGCTCGTGCTTCGAAAAATTATTTCGTGCCTTTTGGCAAAGAGTTTGTTCTGCATCCCGGGCGGTTCGTCCTTTCATCTACGTTAGAGTGGATGAAATTCCCCCCAACCCTCGGAGGCTATGTGGGCGGAAAATCGACGTGGGCCAGACGCGGCCTCATTATCGAAACGGCGGCTGGTATACATCCCGGATTCAACGGGTGTCTCACGCTCGAACTAACAAATGTGGGTGAAGTGCCAATTAAAATCCGTCCCGGCATGAAGATCTGTCAGATTTTCCTGCATGCGATCCCGGAGGGCAAGGCACACTCAAGCGGCTTGTTAACAGGCCGGCGGCGCCCTTACCTGGGAAAGGTGAAAGGCGACCCTATTCTTAAAAGCCTTCAAGGAGATGGATAGCTCAGCGCTCCTTGGTCAGGAGCGAGAGCCTCCGTCGGATAGGTTATGTTTCCTGGTGTTTCGCAACAAGATCTTCGAAGTGAGCCAGCCTATCTTGATATTCAGCAATCGACTTGTCGGTTACGTCGACGCCTTTCTCGATATGCTTCAACCTTCCTGCCTGCATCTCTGTCAGGCCGCGAGAAAAGAAGTCACGCTGCGATTTGAACACTGCTAGTAGCCCTGAGTTCGCCATTCGAACCTCCAATGTCCGCTATTTCATAGCTTGATCAGCCATCATGGCGCAATCCGCGACTCGCTTCTATTCCATCTGCGCTGGGGTGCCCCACCCGATCTCACATGCTACTGATAACGCTCGGGAGACCTCATAGGGGTCGGTAAGATGGCATGCCTACCTGTCTCGTTTGAATAATCGTGACCCGCGATCCCGCTCAGGGCGTTGGCTTGTGCAACCGCTATTGAACTGTCTTTCATGATCCTTCAGTCTTCGGCATTCTGCCTTGCACCGTTATCGATCGCAATCAACCGCCGCAGGTTGATGTTGTAAGCCGGCACGTTGGCGTTCTTGATCGGGCGTTCCAGCAGATACGCCGCGACGTCGGGATTGAACCACGCCATCTGCACGATCTCGTCAGCGCTCTGCCGGTTTGTGGGCAATTGCTCGAGCAGAAGTTTGAAACGTTTGATCAGACCGCCGCCGGCGAGGTCGCCCTTGAAGTGCCGCACGGCCAGCTGTGCCCAGCCGGGGACATTCCACTTATCAGCTGTGTTCGAGCCAGACGTGCCGCGCTTCTCGGCTTCCTTAAAATATCCGAGGAGCTTGTGCGCCTGGCGCAGACCGTTCATTTCCTCGGGTGAGAACGTCTTAGCCAATAGTGCTTCGTTGTCCTTGAATTCCTTGGAGAGCCGGGAGAGCTGTACCTCGGGTGCTTCGCCGACCATGCGCGAGCCTTGGACCTTGTCGGTGAGCACCTCGGCGACGGCCGCTTTCCAGCCGCGACGCGCCGGCGCATCGTGTTTCACCAGCGCGATGATCTCGTCGAGCCGTTTCTCGGAGCCGTAGCCACCGGTGAGCAGTTTACTGGCGACGTCCCGCGGATCCTCACGGAGGAGGGTGCCCACGGCGGAGCGATCGATGTCAGCCTCAGTAACCTTGAGATTGGCTCGTGCCTGCTCGAGGCTCGCCCGCGCATCGGCGGACAGTTGCTGGCCGCGCTTGGCTGCAAGCGTGATGGTGTTGAACTCTCGCTGCACGTTGGGAAATGCAGCGAGCACGGACGAGTTATGGTTGGCCCAGCTCGCAGATTTGGCCGGGTTCAGCGTCCCATCCGGATTGAGGGCCTTCATTGCAAAGTCGGACCGCAGATAGTCGCGCACTGCCTCATGCCCGACGGCGGCGTTGGGAGCGCCATCGAGCAGTCGTTGCAGAACAGCCGAAGTCTCCGGGCCGGACAAGAAGCGCGTGGCCGTCTCGCTCGGCGGCGTACTCCCGCGGTTCGGGTAACCGTCAGTGTTGCCGCTGCGGTCTAGCTCCTTGGTGAACTTTGCGGCTTCGTCGCCGGGAGAAGGGCGATAGCGATCGGCAAAGCTACGGTAGTTGGCATTCGCTTCGGCGTAACCCGGAGCATCGTTGAGCGTCTGGTTGATCGCCGCTCGAAGCTGACCCACGTTTGATGCGAGGTCGAAATTGCCGTCCTTCTGCGCTTTGTTCTGCGCAAAGCCCAGATACTTGCGGAGGTCCGCGAGATCCGCGCCGGTCGCAGTGCCAGTGCCGCCGACGTTCTCACCATCGACCATACGCGGTCGAAGCCGTTCCAACCGGTTGACGAGCTCACCGGGCAATTGCTGCTCGATCGGGGCGAGGGGATTGGTGCCCGCTCGCAGTCGATCGATCGCCGCGAAGACATCATCGGCCGGCAGTTGCTCGGTACGGCCTGGCGCTGTGTCGAACTGACGGTTCTTTTCAGTTCGGGCAGGGACGTAGCCATCATTGACGATCGTTTGATCCAGGCGCCGCGAAGCATTTGCCTTGTAGTCCGTGTTCGCAATTGCGCCGAACTCCGCTCCTTGCTCCTGCGCCCCGAGATTGAGGTTGGTCACCTCGTCGGACCGCTGGTTCACAGTCGCATCTGCTGCACTCATTTGCTCGTTGCGGCTCTGCTCCGCCCGTCGAAATACGGCGCCAAGGTCTGCATCTGGATCACGCATGCCATCGATGCGGCTTGCGGCGGCTTCCTTGACGTTCTGATCGCGCTGAACGAACTCTGGGGCGGACCTGGAGCGCGAGCCGGCTTCCAAGGTCACGAGGCCCGGATCTCGCGACAGCAGTCCGCTTGTCGGTAGAGCCGATGCATCGACGGGGCTTTCGCCGGCAAGTTTTGGATTGGTCAATTCTCCAGCGTTCTCGCGGATGTCCTGCGCGATGGCCTTCGGTGAACCCGTGGCGCCGGCCTGCAACGTAGTTGCGGCGCGATCGACTTCTGCGTGGCTGTAGGGCGTCTTGTTCGGGCTGAGCGGGATCTCGGCGGGTGCAGAGGTGAAGGCGCGCTTGGCGGCATTCTTCAACATGCCACCAAGGCCCTCGACGGCGCCTTGCGCGGCGTTGGCGCCGATGCCGCCAGCCAGGGGCGCCACCACGTTTGCGGTGTGTTTGACCCAGTCGCCGCCTGCCGGGTGCTCCGGGATGGCATCCGCGGCGTTGACAGCCACGCCGGCACCGGCGCCCCCGATGGTGTCCCCAACGACTGTGCGCGCCGGCGCAGCCTTGTAGGGGCGGGCAAGGGCGTCGAGCGCCCGCCCGCCGACCGTCGGGGAGCTCGTGACTGACGCAGCGACCTGCGGCGCGCGTGCGGCCAACATTGCGCCCATACCGAGACCCTGTGTGCCGAAACGATTGATGTCGTAGCCAAGCTTCTCACCGCGGGACATGTCCCTTTCGGAGATGCTGAAAGGCTCTGCGATGCGCTCGACCATTTTCGAAGCCGGCGTTGCCATTGGAATATTCGTGCCGGCAACCTTGTTGACGCCGGCGGTGATGATGTTCTGCAGGCCGGCCATGAGATCGACTGGTGCAAGCACGGTGTCCTTGATGCCGGACGCAACGCCTTGGGCGCCGACCGCAAGGCTGTGCAATGCCGTCGGACCATTTGACGGGGTAGCGGCAGGCGGCTTCCCGTCGATATAAACGCGTGGCCGTCCGCTCGCCCGCGGCGCGTCGGCAAATTGCGCGAACGGGTCATGATCGACGGGAGTGTAGGTCCGTCCTTTGGGTGCCGGCGGCGCATCTGCAAATTGCGCAAATGGATCGTGGTCAACAGGAATGAGTTTCGGGCCAGGCGCGGCTGCAGGTGCCGCCGATTGGTCAAGCGTGAACCCTGGCGGCAACGGGGGCAAACCCGGTTGATCCAATTTGAAGCCTGGCGGTGGCGGGATCAGATCGTCGAACATTCCCGGCTTTGACGGAACGAGGTCGTCAAACAACTCGGTGCGAGGCGTTTCCACGGGCGGCAGGGTTTGTCCCGCGAATGGGAATTTGCGATCGGACGAGGCAACATCAGGGAGAGGCGGTGTCGGTTTATACTCACTGAGCGCCCGTAGTATTTGGGGCTCTGTGAAGTCATCCGGGAATGTGTGGAGCTGACCTTCGTATCGGTATTGCTTCGGCATTTGTCGACCACGTGCTTTCGCGCTTTTTTCTCCGCGCAGGTGCCGGTGGCGAAGCGGCTATTGGGGTCGACCAACAGGACGATACTACAAAATGCTCAGAGGGAAAAGAGCGGTGGCCGCGAGACTGCCTCCGCGCTTGATTTGTCTAAGCGCGATCGCTGAAGTGCCGCTGGCTGCTACAACTCGCAACCCACGAACAAAAGGCGGGCGTTGGCGTTGCTTGTAGTCAAGTAAGCAGCCGCCGCGTTGGTTAGTGCGACGCCGGTTGTGCAATTCAACTGCCCGCCTGTCGGCCCTTGTCCTGACAAGCTGATCCCAGTTGCAGCGTTGTTCACGGCGCTACCGGAAATAAGGGTGAAATTGCCAAGGTTCTGTACGGTTACACCGCTCGGAGGGATGCGAGGCGGCTCCACCCAGCGGATGCCGACGCGGGCAATCGTTGTACCGAAAACATCGCCTGATCCAATAACGTCGCCCGAAGCGCCTCCTGCTACAGGAAGGTACCGCAAACACTGACGTCTCAGGACAGCGATTGGAATGAATTCATAAGGCGTCGCTACACCGCCTTCTTCAAGCTGGCCATTTGTAACGTTGAAATTGTCGCCGGCGGCATACGATTCTTCATCGTTCCAGATGACCACAGCCAGATTGTTGAACGTGCCGTTGAGCGTGGCGCTCACGCTGTAAGGGGCCGAACTCGTTGTGACACCGAGGTTAGCTGGCGTGTTGGCCCAGCTCCAATTAGTCGCGAGCGTAGGTGTGACGCCGTCTGCACCCCAAGTCGCAACTGGATCGCCCGTCGTGGCATCCTCTGTCCCGCCCCATTGGGCGATTCCGATTTTCATGTTGCCGAGACGTGCGTTGCTCACCGACATGAGCATCGACAAGGTGACCGCCTTGCTACGAAGGTCTTTGCATTCGCGACCTTCGATGATCTGGACGAAGCCGCCCTTGTCGGTTGTCCCGGTAAATTGGCAAGTCCCTGCAGGAACATTGCCGCCGGCAGCATTGAAATTGTCGGCAAAGACGGTGGCGGATGCAAACTCGCCAATCATGCGCCATCGATCGGCACTGTAAGCGTTGTCTATCACGCCGCCGGATGCACCACGTTCATTAATAGCGAACTGCCCATTGATAACGCGATTGCGACCCGCAATTGACGCCGCGGTCTGGATATTCGAGCCGGATGCGACCAGCCCCGGCCCAAGACCGACAGCCCCGGAAATCCCGCCCACCGACGACACGCCGCTCGCGACAGCGCCAATCACCTGGGTCAGGGTCGAATATTTCAGTGCGCCGGATGCCGCCTGGTCCTGAATCAGCACAAGATCGCTGCCGGCCGGCGTCGTCTTGTTAGCCAAGCCGCCAATCGTAAAGTCCGCTTCGTTGGCCAACGACCCGGTCGCGTTACCCTTCAGGGTCCACGCCGCCATCTGCGCGCGCATCGCATTCGTTATGCCGTTGGTCGTGATCGAGAACTGCGTCCCGGTCAGCGTGACGCCACCGGTCGCAGAATAGGTGCCAGCTCCCGAGAACTGAGTGAAGGTAACGTTCGTCGAACCGATCGTGCCGCCGGCATCGACCGTGCACACGAAGCCGCAATCGGCGTTGACAGTGCCCTTCTCGACGAAGACGAACGCCCCAGGCAATTCCGCCCACGCGTCTGCATCCGTTGCACGGGCCCACGCGCCGGCCGCGACCACATAGATGCCGTTCTGCGACGCCGTGGACTGGTTCTTCACCAGCACCCGGTCGCCGGCGATCACGGCGATGCCGTCGATCGTCTGCGGCGCTGAAAGCGTGATATTGGCCGTCGTGGCCGCGATCACCGATGGCTTGGTATCGAGCCCCTGGGCGACGGCGTCCACATACTGCTTGGTTGCCGCCTGGAGAGCCGACGCCGGGTCAGCCGCGAGCGTCAAGGCGCCCGTCATCGTGCCGCCCGCCTTGGGCAGCGCGCCAAGCGTGGCCAACGCCGTGGGGCCGTCTGCGTCGTCCAGCACGGTTTGCGCAAACGCGGACACGCCCAACGTGGTCAGCATCCCGCCAGCGGTCATGTCGTCCAGCAGCGTCCGCGAGAACGCGCTCAAATCAAACGTCATGGCCGTGCCGGCGCCGGTGAAGACGATCCCTTTGTCGGCCGCCGACGTCAGGAGCGAAATTGCGTGCAGGTTCGGGTTGCTGTCGATCGCCGCCAATGCCGCTTCGTCGGCGATGACCTGGAAGTCCGCAATCAGCGACCACTTCGACGGTTCGAAAGACCCGGCCGACGTGTGAGTGACCAGTGCGCTGTAGAACGCGTCGCCATAGAACACCGTCGACGTGCTTGCGGTGTACAGGACGCCGGCTTCCCAAGCTGTTGGCGGAGTGAAACCAAGATTAACCGAGGGGTCGAGCTGGTCCCGACCAACAGCAGCGTTCATGATCTTGCCGTCGGCGCGGATCGACGTCTTCAGAAAATCGACGATCTCCTTCGTCGACTGCTGGACGAAATTCAGATCGGCGTTGACTTTCGTCGCCGGCAACGGCCGCGTCGGATTGGAGTTCTGATACGAGACGTAATCGAACTGACGATCGTATTTTGTTGGATAGGACATTGGTCGACCACGGGGCTGGCGCGATTGTAAGCGCGGGCGCCGGTGGCGAAGCGGCAGAAGGGGTCGACCAAACTAAGACTATACTACGAAAACATGCATTTTGGAAGAGGCATGCTTCCTAGAAGGGACGCACGCTCGGGGTCTTGGTAGTCATCGCTGATGCGAGACTCAGGAAAGCGCATGACTCGTGACGGTCGCAAGGCGATTGATCAGTTTAGCGTCACACCAGTAGATGACGGCCGCGACAAACGCCCAAAAGCTCAGGGGCTCCAGGAAGCGTCGCCATGTGGTGAAGAACGCGGCGACCAAGCAGAGCATGCCGACGATCACGGCTTTGCCGGGGGCGCCGCTGAAGATGCCGACTGCCAGCGCGCTCATCAGTGCGATCATCGGCGCTTTGAGGATCGTTCGTGCGTAAGGCAAGATGAAACCGACGATCGCGTCGATGGCCTTGTCGTCGATGTCCTGAACAGTCGTGACTTGTTGGCTCATCTGGTGTGCCCCCGATTCGTCTCAACTCTCCCTAGAGAATCTAGGGAGTTAGCGACCCGGTGTCTATGAGGAAACCGACCTCTCGCCTGCGCCTCGCAAGGCTGGCAGCGACTGCCGGGGGCCGAAACGCGCTGCCGTCTCTTGGGCGCAGATTACCCGAATGCCATTCCGAGCAAGCTTCCGAAGAGCAGGAAGATCCCGGCTGCGGTGATGGCAAGGTATCGCTCAGGAACGTCGTCTCGATCTCGATCAGTACGCATGACATACCTGTCGGTTCGGCCCCGAGCGATGGTGACGACGAAATGATTAAAGAATTCGAAATCACCGCCTCGGCTGCTTTGCGCCATTTTCGGGCTCCTTCTGATCGTGCCGGCGCATTGGCCCCGACGCGTCGGGCGGCGCGGGTGAAGTTAATCCAAACTCAGATCGTATATCTCGCGGAGTTTCTTCTGAGTGGCCGCCACACCTCTGGCGACATCGCGATGAGTCCGCTCGTCGGCAGCGGGGTCGACGCCTGTTCTGCTGACAGTTGCTATCGTCCAATTCGAAACGCCGGAGGGGTCCGGGCTGTGGTGGATGATGAGTTCTGTGACGCATTCGCATCCGTGGAGTGCTCTTATCTCAACGAGTGCCGCGCGTTCCAGTGCGGCTTTCGTAAGTAGCGTCTTCTTCATTGGCAGCCTCCCAGTGTTTTTAGGAAGGATAGGACCGAGCCAAAAACATCGTCACGCTCTATGAGTCCGAGGACGCGAACTATTACTACTGCCGCGGCGACAACCAGTCCGACAGCGTCAACCTCACCAAAATCAGGAAGTCTCGACCCCTCAAGGCGATCCGCTGGCCGGCTGGCGTGCCGCTGCCAATTGCTGGCCGCAAGATCGGCGCAACGGGGCAGGCCGTAAAGGCTGGGACAGAGACTTAATAGACGAAGAAGCTGACGACTATGCCGATGACCGCCGCGCCGATTAGGCAGTCTAACCAGATCTGATTTCTTTCACTCGAAAACATAATAGTTCCCCCAACTCGAGCTCTGGAACGTGTGGGACAGGGAAAAGTTCCGCGGCACTGGACCGGGTCACCGATCGCGCGAATAGCAACACCACAGAAGCGGAAGCGTGGTCGCGCACATCCTCAATTTCGCGAGATGGGCGCGACCGGGCAAACCGTTAATGCCAGCAGCGCTAAGCGGCTGTTTCAATACGGTGTGTAGTTCGTCTTTCTGGAAGCGTCAGTGGGAATGCGGAAGTGACGAGAGCGCTCAATTTTGCCTGCTCTTCGCTAAGTCGCCTCTCAATGAAGGCGCGCTCGAGATCTGTCAGTTCTGTTTTGAGGAGCCGGCGGTACCGGTCAATGTTGCTGCGGTGGCAACGCAGAAGTGGGAGCTTTTGGTCGATCATCAGCGTCATCCTAGACGGTCTTTTTTGCCTACCTATGAAGTGGATTGGGGTGCCCCAGGCTAAGAAATAGCTCGGCTTTTCCGGTCGTCAAGATCTGTAGTGTTCTCAAAGCACCGTGCGACGGAAGTCGCGGGCATATCCGCGAGATGCGCGCGAAAGGCATGCCGCGACCACGAGGCCTAACCAGACGGCGCCTCATCTTTTCCCTTCGGGACCATGCCGGAACCGGGGTTCTTCTCGGGGTCGGAGAGCCGCGGGTCGGTCGTTGGTTGCTGTCGCAGCTTCTCTTCGTCGCCGTCCTTCGGCTGCGCGCCCGGGATGGTTGTTCCGTCCTTCGTTCTCATCGCAATTCCTCCTACGAACGGCTTTTCGATAAATTTCGAAGCGTCCCCGTCGTTCCTGACCCGTCGACGGCATCGCGCAATCACACACTGGAGAATTAAAAATGCAGATCTTGCGCAATCTGCTCAACGCCGGCGGCGGCTCAAAAGCCACGCCGAAGCTTTGGACCGGCAGCATCAGGTCAAATTTACCAATGCGCTCGAAGAGCTCGCTGAAAAGGTGGATGAAGCCCTTGATGTCCGCGCGAGCACCCGCACCGCCGAAAATAAAAAGCGGGCCCAGCGGAGGACCGCTGGGCCACCTCGTCGAACTCGGTGCGGAAAGATCCGAGCACAGCGAAGATTAACAGAAGGTGCGGCGGTCGGAGTCGGGGGGCCGCCGAACCTGGCCAGCTCTCGGATGCCAGCCGGAAGAAAAACACGAAATTTCCGGAAACGTTCCTGGGCAAATTGCTATCAGCATGTGGTCGGCGAGTAGGGCGTAGGGCTGCATACGCCGAGAATGGGTTAGATTGCCACGCGTACCGATGCGTTGCTGTCGCGACCAGAAACCGGCAAAACCGCCGCGTCCATCATCCCCATTATGACCGGTTGTCACCCGGCGTATGCGCCCAAACAATTCAGCCGGAAAAGAATGGTTTCCGGTCTAAAGAACAAAAGGCCCCGGCGAACCGGGGCCAAGAGCTTAGACCAAGGGGGTGCTGTAGTAATCGTTGAGCGAGCGGGCCCGCTTGGTATCTGTCCAATCCCAATCATTCTCGTTGGCGTATTTTGGCGCGCCTTCGAGTTGAGCCTTCGTTACGTTGGTGACATAACCTTCAAGATTAGTGTCGTATTTCAGAGTCTGCCACGGGAGCGGGTAGTGCTCATCGCCCATGCCAAGGAAACCGCCGAAGCTCAGTACCGCATAGGCGACTTTGCCGCTGAGCTTGTCGATCATCACATTTTCGATTGAGCCGATTTTCTCGCTGTCGGGACCGTAGACGGCGGTGCCTTCAACCTTCTCACTGCTGATCAGATTTATCGTTTCGTTCGCCATGGTGGCTCTCCCTCGTTTGTGGGTCGATAAAACCGAGGGAAGCGTGCTTCGTTCCGGAGCGAGGTTGCTGTGCAGGCGTTCGCATGAGCGGCTAAACCAACCGCGAACCTCCATCAACGTTTAGTGTTGCACCGTTCATCCAGCCGTTCGTCATCAGAAAGAAAACAGCGGTCCCTGCTTCCGTGGCGGTGCCTAGTCGGTGCAGCGGCAACGTCTGGATCATGGAATTGACCACGGCATCCCGGCTCTGGCCGAGTGCTTTTGTGAGGAGCGGAGTTTCGATCGGTCCAGGAGATACGGTATTGACCCGGATGGGCGCGAGCTCTAGTGCGAGCCCACGCGCGAGTGCTTCCATTGATGCCGACGCCGCAGCGAGGACCGCGGTACCATAAGCATTCGGCCGATCCGAAAGCGCGCCCGAAACGAACGTGATCGAGCCATCGCGTGCCAGTCGATCGCCTAGTGCGCGAAGGACATGGATCGCGGCCCAGACGCGTTCGTCAAAAGCCCGCCGAAGATGTCCTACGTCGGCCTCTAGCACTTTGCCGGTGACAAAGCTGCCCGCGAGCAAAACAAGGTGATCCACTCGATCGATGCCAGCTAGAGCGTCGGCGATCGTCTCGCTACGGGTGACATCGGCGGCGCGCCAGCCTTCAAAGCCATACTGCGATGCGACCTGCCGAGCGCGATCGGATTCGAAGCCGACCACGGTAACCTTGGCGCCTGCGGCCTTGGCCTGGATAGCAGCGGCCAGTCCTATCCCGGAGGTGCCACCAAAGATCAGTACATTTTTGTCCAGCAGCGCTGATCGGGCTTGTTCATTCGAAAAGTGATCGTTCATCGTTTTGCTCCTCAGACCGGCCTAAAGCGGCGCCGGCCCAAAACGCATAACCCAGAGACAAATAGTTGATAATCTGGGTATATTTCCTTACTCTTGTGCCATGAAGGAACAAATAGGAATCGAGCGGCTGACGGGGCTGCTGGCGTTTGCAAAAGCTGGCTCTCTTGGCAGCTACACTGCTGCTGCGCAGGCGTTGTCCGTATCTCCCTCGGCCGTGAGCAAAAGTATTCAGCGGCTTGAAAAGCATCTCGGGCTTAAGCTGTTCAGCCGTACAACCAGATCTCTATCGCTGACGGCAGAGGGCCGGGATCTCCACGCTCGGGCAATCAGGCTGCTACGAGATGCTGCGGAAATCGAACAGGCCGCCTTCGCTTCTCGTGCCGAGCCGGCCGGAACGATTAAAGTGACTGCGCCGCTGCCAATCGGCGTGAATGTGCTTGCGCCCGCGTTACCCCGGTTTCGCGCGCGCTATCCGAAGCTCGCGGTGGATCTGAGACTCACAGATCGGTTGGTGGACATTATCGACGAGGGGATCGATGTAGCGATCCGTGTCGGCGATGTCGTAGATTCGCGTCTGATCGCTCGTCCTCTTGCCCCGCATAAACTTTGCGCTTTTGCTTCACCGTCCTATCTCGCTGCGCGAGGTATACCCTTGCATCCGAGAGAGCTGGCGGGCCACGACTGCGTCAACTTCCGCTACCAAAGTTCCGGCCAAACACTTCGATGGCCGTTCAATGTCGGAGGACGCATTCTCGAGATTACGCCCGAGGCACGTGTTGTTGTTGATGTAAGTGATGCCGTCGTAGCAGTGCTTGCTGCCGGCGGCGGAATTGGCATTTCGGCGACCTATGTCGCTGCACCATTTGTGAAGCGCGGTGAACTGATCCCGTTGCTGACGGACTTCGCAGTAGACCGCTTCGACATTACGGCGCTATGGCCGGAAAGTCGGCGAGGCAATCCTAACGTCAAGGCATTCACCACATTCCTGGGCGAGATATTTCCGTCGCCGGCGCCGTGGGACACGCTCATTGCTGAAAACGCTACCGATTGAGGCTTGTCAGCCGCTTCGGCTTCGCGCCTCGGTCTAGCGCGAGTAGGGCGGTTTCTCCTAGTATAGCGGAAGACTGACCCCGCCTGGGTGGGGCGAATTTCTCCAGCAGGAACTTTACCGTTTTTTGGGTTTTAATTACCGCTCATCGCATGGGAGTTGAGCACGGCAAGAAACTTTACCGCGTCATTCTTCGGGATGGCGCGGTATTTTATTAGTGTCTTCTGCTCGCATCGCAGCATATTGGCTGGCGAACGTCTTTTGGGTGGGTTCGGGAGCCTTCCCGGCGAACCTTATCGCAAGCCTTGTGGTCGCGGCACCTCGGGGGGGAGCTTTGGCGTAGCCTGGTTACAGGCAACGTGATGCTCGTCAATCAAATCAAGCACCCGATGCTTCCACATCTCGGCTTCAGCCAGGAACTTCCAGCTTTCCTCAGGAAAGAACGAGGCGCGTTGTCGGCACATGCTCTCCATAGCCCGCGCGCGCAGAAGCTCTTTCATCGCTCCCTCCCTACACAACTGATCTTATTCTGCATTGATCAAATCAGACGTAAAGAGGGATGGAAAAATAATGTGCGCGAAATACCGTGCAGCTCTTGTGAGTTGCAGTGAAGCGCAGAAATAGGAGGAACCGCCGCAGACGGCAAGGGCGCAGTCGTCTTGATCAATTTAGGAGAGCACCGGTCGGCCGGCCGTCGCTAAGCGCTGTCTGCAGCGCATTGCTGAGCTCATGAAGCTCGTAGGGTTTTCGCAACAACGGAAACTCTGAGCCCAATTTCCGCGCTGCGTCACTATAGCCCGTCGCGAGAACGACCGGAATGTGCGGCTTGATTTGCTTCAGATGGCGGGCGAGACCGAGGCCATCCATTTTCCCAGGCATTACGACATCACATAATACAAGGTCGATGTCGTCGTGCTTAAGCTCGCGCATGGCGGATTCTGCGTCGGTCACGCATCTCACGCGGTATCCCAGCTCTTCCAAGAGAACAACGCTGGCGGTTGCAACATCCGGATTGTCTTCAACAAGAAGAACGGTACCGGCACCTTTAGCCGCCATCTCTGCTTCGTGTGCGCCAGCATGACCCTCTCCGCGGGGGAGACGAATGACGATCTCCGTGCCCCTGCCGAGCTGACTTTTGATTTCAACCCGGCCGCCGGCCTGGTTGGCAAATCCATGGACTTGCGACAGCCCCAGTCCTGTGCCCTTGCCGACAGGCTTGGTCGTGAAAAAAGGATCGAACACCTTTGCAATGACATCCTCTGGAATGCCAGTGCCGGTATCAACCACCCTAATATTCACATACTCGCCTTCATCCTCTCCGTTTTCGACAAAGTAATTTTCTGCCGTAATCGTCAAGGTGCCGCCATCGGGCATAGCATCCCGAGAGTTGATACCGAGATTGATGATTGCGGTCTCGAGTTCGGACGGATCCGCGAAGACCGGCCAAATCCCATCCGGTACGGCGATTTCGAGCTTGATCGCGCTACCTAAAACCGTGGCCAAGACCTCGCTTACAGATCTTATCGTCTCGCCAACATCAAGCAGTACCGGATCGACTTGTTGACGCCGCGCAAAAGTCAGCAGCTGGCGCGTCAGTGCCGCCCCGCGACGGACGCATGCTTCAATCGCTTCTCCGGCCTCGCGCACGCGCGGGACAACAGCGTAGCGCTTGATGAGCCGAGTATGACCGCTGATCGCCATAAGCAGGTTATTGAAGTCATGCGCCACTCCGCCGGTCAGCTGACCGAGCGCATCCATCTTCTGTGATTCAGCCAGCTGCTTTTGCATTCGTTCGAGCTGCTGCGCTGCTTGACGGCGTTCCGTGATATCTCGCGTGATCTTGGCAAAGCCGATCAGCTCGCCGGCGTCGTTGCGGACAGGATCAATGACCACACTGGCCCAGAAAAACGTGCCGTCTTTACGGACTCGCAGGCCTTCCTCCTCGTAACGGCCCTTGTTGCGAGCAGTCTCAAGAGCGCGCGCCGGCTTTCCCGCTTCGCGGTCACCAGGGGTATAAAATCGCGAAAAGTGCTGTCCGATAATCTCGTCGGGAAGATACCCTTTAATCCGCTGGCCGCCCAGGTTCCAGCTGGAGACGTGACCTTCGGGGTCGAGCATGTACAACGCATAGTCCGTGACATTCCCCACCAGCAGGCGAAACTGATTCTCACTTTCGCTTAATGCAGAGCGCGCTTTGGTCCGCTCGGTGATATCCCGCGTGATTTCCGCAAAGCCGATAAGCGCGTTGTTCTCGTAAATGGCATCGATGACGACAGATGCGAAAAAACGCGTGCCGTCTTTCCGCATGCGCCATCCGTCCGCCTCGAAGCGCTTATTCCGGCGCGCTGCCTCTAATGCAACAGTCGGGAGCCCTGCTTCGCGATCCTCTGGAGTGTAGAATACCGAAAAGTGCTGGCCCACGATTTCGTCGGCGGTATATCCTTTGATCTTCTCGGCGCCGGCATTCCAGTTTGATACAATGCCGCTCGGGTCCAGCAGATACATCGCGTAATCTGTGACGCCTTGTACGAGCAGCCGGAAAGCGCGTTCACTTTCGAAAAAACTGCGGTCTTCGTTCTTTGCTGCTGCCATCTTGTCACTTCCCCGAGGCCCGCCCTTAACTTTGACGGGCCTTAAGCCGAGACGGCGTCAAGGCGGTTCGTCCGAAGGCGGAGAGTAAGCTTTTGCACGTTTGCGGCGCAAGGATACGTTTTTTCGGTCCTGTCGGAACCTTCTTTGACTGTCGCGATTATCTTTTCCGCCCGCAGCAATGGGCTCTCTTCGACACCGGCCTCGTTTTCTGTCTAAGCCCGGCACTCAGATCAATGATCCTGGCCAAGTGACGAACACCGCCAATGGTCGATCGGTGAGGGTGCGGATCACCGACCGCGGGCCGTCTTCAAGGGGCATCTGTGTCGGGCAGCAGCCAACGCATTCGACATGGGCGGGACCGGGCGCGTCGCCGTCCAGTACCGACGAGGTCCGAGAGGGCGAACGGATGAGCTGGTCCCGATTATCTCTGTAAACTTGCCCGGCGCCAGAAATGGTGGCCGGGCTTTTATATGGTCTTGAATCTTGTGCGCGTGCGGCGATGAACTAAGCTGCGTTCAAGCATGGAGGCTTTGCGATGTGGATAACATTGACGGCTTGCTTCGCTTGTTTTCTGATCGGAGGATATTCGGGCCTCTGCCTTGGTTTCTACGCCGGTACGGAACATGTTCGGGAAGAGGTGAGAGAGTTGTTGAACAGACGGTGGCCAATCGCTGAAGGACAGCTGCGGCAGTGATCATTTATGAGGACCGTGTCGCCTTCCTCGCAAAGTGAACGAAGGCCGGTCGTCAAGATCAAATCCGTTCGAGTGCAGGCCGGCGCATTCCTCGACTCTCCGGGCTTGTTCTTGGTATTTGGCTGCCAGTGCATTTAGCCGATCGGCTACTGATCGATAGCCGACGAATTTAGCAAACTGCTTGCACCTTCGGGACGTCGCTCTCAGTCCAGCAGCCGCTGCGATCGATTCACGTTGGAGCTTTGTCAAAGCCATTTTGGTAATACGATGCGTAGTTCTGCAAAAAAAAAGCACTTCCACGAAATTAGTTTAAGCGGCCGCAGGATGGTTCAACTAGACTTTAAATCTGCGATCACTGGACTAGTACTACTTGACCAGCTTCGGTCGCCCATAGCCCTTCCGCAAGCGCTCCTGCGCGGCGGCGACATGACGACATCTTGATGGTCCAGAATCTCGAGCATACGTGCCAGGGTGTCCAGCGAGTCGCGCGGTCCAGTTGGATATAGTCGCGCAGCACGGCCTGGGCGTCTTCCATGGCTTTATTGATGATGTCGATATCGCGCATCACCGATCCCTCACCAGCTTGGTCCGGTTGCGCCACTTCGGACCCTTGTCGACCGAGTGATAGACCGGTGTGTCCTTGGGCCACAGCGCCTGCATCAGGCCGAGACGGGCGAACTCGACCGGCCCGCCATGGTCGGCGGCCTGGATCAAAACGTGCATCGCGTTCTGCCATGGCTCGCTGTCGTGTGTTTGTTTCACAAGCTTTGTGATGTAGGCCCCGGCGTCCTGCAGCGTGCGCAACTGACCTCCATCAGGCAGCGGGATCGGTTCTGGAAATCTGGTGGACCAGTTCATCATGCCGGGCTCAACGAAAGCTATTGCTCGCGGCCGGCGTGGCGCGCGGCGAAGTCCGATGGAATCGAAGGCTACGGGGCATTTTCTTGCATCTCACGGAATGAGGAACTTCCTTGAGACCTTCCGTACAGATCCAGTGCGAGCCGGTGAGCGGCGCGGACATGATCGACAATCACTGGATCGTCGCTTGGCTTAAGCTGAATGAGCGCAGCGCCAAGCTGGGCCACTATTTCGAGCAACGTTTCCGCCTCGCTGCGGATTGGCTGGTGCGGATCATCGGGAGCAATGGAAGGACTGAAGTCGGGCATGTCAGCTTGCCTTTCTGGCTCTGGCGGACAGACGAGAGGTTTTCGCCTTGGGCTCAGTTTTGGCTGCGGCACGCGTCCCCCCGATCGGCAGTAGCATCTCCTTTTGACCAGCGGTGCGCTTGCCCGGTTTCTTCGCTTTCGCCTTTGGTGCCGCAGTGCCACCCGCGAGGCTCTGTTTAAGCGCGGTCATCAAATCAACCACATTTGTGCCGGGACGCGCCTTGCCGTGAGGCTTGATGGTGGCGCCGGCGCGCTTCCGGTTGATGAGATCGACGAGTGCGGATTCGTATCGGTCGTCGAACTTGCTTGGATCAAACTCAGCGGTCTTCTGCTGGACGATGTGCTGCGCGAGGTCGAGCATGTCCTTCGTGACCTTCACATCCTGAATGTCGTCGAAGTATTCGTCCTCGCTCCGGACCTC
>NZ_FOTP01000011.1 GCF_900114605.1 Bradyrhizobium sp. NFR13
CCACGGCCCGAGATCGAGAACACGTCTTCCACCGGCATCAGGAACGGCTGGTCAACCGGACGCTCCGGCTGCGGGATGTAGCTGTCGACGTTCTTCATCAGCTCCTGAATCGCATCGTGGCCGAGCGCACGGTTCGAGTCTTCGAGCGCAGCGAGCGCCGAACCCTTGACGATCGGAATGTCATCGCCCGGGAAGTCGTACTTCGACAGCAGTTCGCGGACTTCCATTTCCACGAGCTCGAGCAGTTCCGGATCGTCGACCATGTCGCACTTGTTCAGGAACACGACCAGCGCCGGCACGCCGACCTGGCGGGCGAGCAGGATGTGCTCGCGGGTCTGCGGCATCGGGCCGTCGGCAGCCGACACGACCAGGATCGCGCCGTCCATCTGCGCGGCGCCGGTGATCATGTTCTTCACATAGTCGGCGTGGCCGGGGCAGTCGACATGGGCGTAGTGGCGGTTGGCGGTCTCGTATTCGACGTGCGCGGTCGAGATGGTGATGCCGCGGGCCTTTTCTTCCGGCGCCTTGTCGATCTGGTCGTAAGCGGTGAACGACGCACCGCCCGTCTCGGCGAGCACCTTCGTGATCGCCGCCGTCAGCGACGTCTTGCCGTGGTCAACGTGACCGATCGTACCAATGTTGCAGTGCGGCTTGTTACGTTCAAATTTTGCTTTGGCCATAGATCCACCTGTTAAGCCACGCCCGTGCGCAGCACCAAACCGGCGGCTGGTTACAAGGGAAAACGGCCCTGTTCAAGCCCGAACTTCTGGGCCAAGCTCGTCCAACCATGCCGGCGAGCCCCCTATGTAAGCCGGCAAATGACAAGATCAATCAAAGCACTATCGGGAGCCCCCATGAACGCCCAAACTGCCGCAAAATACGCCATTTCCCTCGAGACCCCTGAGCTGCCGCAGGCCCGGCCGGAAACGCTGGGATTGTCATCAAACCGTCTTCAAATCATGTCGGACGCGTTCAAGCGCGAGATCGACAAGGGGACCACGCCGGGCGTCACCATGCTGGTCTCCCGCCGCGGCCAGATCGGCTATTTCGAGGCCTTCGGCAAGCAGACCCCGGACGGCGCCTCACCCAATTCTTCTATTCCAATGAGCCGCGACAGCCTGTTCCGCATCTTCTCGATGACCAAGCCGATCGTCTCGCTGGGCATCATGCAACTGGTCGAGGACGGTTACATCCTGCTCAACGACCCCCTCGCCAAATACATCCCGGAATTCGCCGACACCAAGGTAGGCGTCGAGCGCAACGGCGCGCTTGAACTGGCGCTGCCGCTGCGTCCGATCACCATCCAGGACCTGCTGCGCCACACCTCGGGCATTTCCTACGAGATCACGGGCAACGGCATGGTGCAGCGGATGTACCAGAAGTCGAACCTGCGCAATCGCGACATCACCAATGAAGAACACGCGAAGATCGTCGCCGGCCTGCCGCTGATCTGCCAGCCCGGCTCCGAGTGGAATTACAGCCGCTCCACCGACATTCTCGGCCGCGTCATCGAAGTCGTGTCCGGCAAGTCGCTCGGCTCCTATCTCACCGAGCGCATTCTCGCCCCGCTGCGGATGGCAGAGACCGGCTTCCACACAGCAAGCGCGAACAAGGACCGTATCGCCCAGCCCTTCCCCACCGATCCCTGGACCGGCGATAAAGTCGCGCTGTTCGATCCGCTGGAAATTCCGAAGATGGAATCCGGTGGCGGCGGCCTCGTATCAAAGACGATGGACTATGCGCGCTTCTGCCAGATGCTGCTCAATGGCGGCACGCTGGATGGCAATCGCGTGATCGGCAGCCGCACGCTGCACTTGATGGCGTCCAATCACCTCAGCCCCAATGTGAAGCTGGAGACGCATCTCGTGCCGCCGGGCCACAGCTTCGGCCTCGGCTTCGCCGTGCGGACGGATGAGGGTCACGCGCCCTATGCGGGATCGAAGGGTCAGTTCTTCTGGAGCGGCGTCGCCGGTACGTTCTTCTGGATCGATCCGCAGGAAGAACTGTTCGCGGTGTTCATGTCGCAGGGTCCGGGCCAGCGGGAATATTTCAGGACGCTGATCCGGAGCCTGGTCTACGCGGCGGTGGAAGACTAGGACGCTCGACGAACAACACACTCGCCATTCCCCGCCACTCCAATGGAATGGCTGAGGATGAGCGTAAGTCGGCACAGGCGACTGAAGCTCAGACCCGGAATCTCGACATGGCCTGGCGCTGTCGGAGACTCTCATGTCGAGATTCCGGGTTCGCATGCGCAAAGATGCGCACGCGCCCCGGAATGACAACGAAGCCGCGCGTTGCACAGCTTCGTTGTCAACTAATCGTCGCGCCGCCGTCGATCACCATGGTCTGGCCGGTCATGAAATTTCCGGCTGCCGAGCCCATAAACACCGCAGCGCCGGCGATCTCGTCGGGGATGCCGATGCGCAGCAGCGGCGAGCGCGCGGTGGACTTCTTCAGCGTATCTGGATCGTCCCACAGCGCCTTGGCAAAATCGGTCTTGATCAGGCCCGGCGCGATGCAGTTCACGCGGATATTCTGCGGCCCGTATTCGCAGGCGAGATTGCGCGCGAGCTGCATGTCCGCCGCCTTCGACACGCAATAGGCGCCGATGGTCGTCGAGCCCTTCAGGCCGCCGATAGATGAGACGATGATGATCGAGCCGTCCTTGCGCGCGATCATCTCCGGCACCACCATCGAGATCAGCCAGTTATTGGCGACGATGTTGTTGCTCAGGATCTTGCTGAACTGATCGTCGGAGATGCCTGCCAGCGGCCCGTAATACGGGTTCGACGCAGCATTGCACACCAACACGTCGATCTTGCCGAACGCCTTCCTGCTTTCGTCGACGAGGTTCTGCAGGTTTTCCTTGCTTGAGATATTCGCGGCGATGGCTACCGCAGTCCCCGCGCCGAACTGCGCGTTGATCTCCTTCGCCACCTCGTCGCAGACATCCTGCTTGCGCGACGAGATCACCACCTTGGCGCCGTGCTCGGCCATGCGTTCGGCAATGGCGCGGCCGATGCCACGCGTCGAGCCGGTGATGACGGCGACTTTTCCGGTCATGTCGAACAGGTTCATGTGTGTTTCTCCCTAAATGTTGATTGTTTGAGTTTCTGTAATTTCAGTAGCGTGCTGTCGTCCCCTCGCCCCGCCCTTAGCGGGGAGAGGGCTAGGGAGAGGGTGCCTCCGCACACTCCGGAGCACGCGGAGAGCCCCTCTCCCTGACCCTCTCCCGCAAGCGAGAGAGGGGACACATCATGCGAGCTTTGTCGCCGACGGCCCGACTTCCGGTCCCGCTGGCTGATGCATTGCTGCATGCGAGGGATCGGCGATCCATGGCTGCTGGTTGACCATCGGAATGCGCCAGCCGCTGTGACCGTCGCTGGCGAGATGATCGAGCCGCGTCACCGAACAATTGTCGATGGTGAAAGCGAGACCGCGATCCGGCTGATCGTTGAGCGCAAGCCCGATCGCCGCCTTGATCGTGCCACCATGCGCCACCGCGACGATGTCCTTGCCGGCGTGCTCGGCATTGATGCGTTCGATGCCGCGGCGGACGCGGTTGTAGAGATCCATGAAGCTTTCGCCATTCGGCGATGGCTCGTCGATGGGCGCAAACCAGTAGCTGCCGACATTGATGGGACGGCTGGCGAAGAACGCGGCGCGGTTCATGCCCTGCCAGTCGCCGAGATGCTGTTCGGCGAAATCGGTTTCATGCGGCATCGTGTCGGGTTTTGGAAAGCCCGCGGCCCAGATGGCGCTTGCGGTCTGATGCGTGCGTTTCAGATTGCTGGAGAACCACACGGCATTGCGCGGCAGGATCTTGCTGACGGCGCTGAACACCACAGTGTCGCTGCAGTCGCAGTCCATGTCCTTCTGGCCGTAGATGTTGCCGCCGTCCCCCCGCACCGGTGCGTGTCGCACCCACCACCACCGCGTCGCCGTCGCACCCTGTGGGACTGTATGCTGCGCCACGAACGGTTTCTCGGCGTTGGACATCGTGACCACCCTTCAATACTGTTTCATGTGTCGTACGTCAGAGCGCGCAATGCCTCAAGCGTAGACTGACGCAGGACATTGAACACGTCGAATTTGAATTCCATGCGGCGGTACACCGCACAAAAAAACGTCAGCGAAATAGACAGAATTGGTCAGGGAGAATCGTATGGGCCGCCTCAACGGAAAATCCGTCATCATCACCGGCGCAGGCAGCGGCATCGGCCGCGCCGCAGCGCAACTGTTTGCGAAGGAAGGCGCGAAGCTCATCATCGTCGACCGTAGCGAGAGCGTGCATGAGACCGCGAAACTCGTGAGCGACGCAGGCGGCACCATCGAGGCGGTGACCGCCGATGCCGGTTCCGAGAGCGACGTGAAAGCCTTCATCGACAAGGCCGTGTCCAAATACGGCAAGCTCGACGCGATCTGGGCCAATGCCGGCGTGTCGGGCGGCCTCGTGCCGCTGCTGGAACAGACCGTCGAACAATGGCAGGAAATCCTGCGCATCAATCTGATCGGGCCGTTCCTCGCGATCAAGCATTCCATGCCGCATATGGTGAAACAGGGCCACGGCTCGATCGTCCTCACCGCCTCTGTCGCAGGCCTGAAGTCCGGTGCATCCGGTCATCCCTATGCGTCCAGCAAGGCCGGCGTCATCAGCCTGGTGCAGACTACGGCCTATTCGCTCTCCGGCACCGGCGTGCGCATCAATGCCGTGTGCCCCGGCCTGATCGAGACCGGCATGACCAAGCCGATCTTCGACAACGCCAAGGAGCGCGGCACGCAGGGCAAGATCGGCCAGCTTAATCCGCTGAAGCGCGCCGGCCAGCCGCATGAGCTCGCGGCGATGGGATTGTTTCTGGCGAGCGACGAAGCATCCTATGTGAACGGCCAGGCCATCCCGGTCGACGGTGGCCTGACCGCGTCGATGCCTTATGCGGGCAAGCCGATTTGAGTTGCATCACTGTAGCGCGGCGCAATCGCCGCGCTACACGCCATCCGGCGGAGCGTTGGACGAATTCGCTGCCAGCAAACGGTCGCGGACACGCTCGCGATGAAATGTGTAGATGCCGGACAGCACGATGACGCTCGCGCCGAGCACCATCATGGCGTCGGGCACCTCGCCGAAGACCAGATAGCCCAGCAGCATCGCGTAGAGCATCTGCGAATAGCGCATTGGCGCAACCGACGAGACGTCGCCGACACGCAGCGCAAGGATGACGCACTGGAAGCCGATCAGCGTCATCACTGCCGCCAGCGCAAGCAGCGCGAGCGCATGAAAGGATGGTGCGCGCCAGTCGCCATGCATCACGGTCAGCGCCGCGCCCGCCAGCGTCACCGCAACGGCGGTTAGAAAGGTGACGAACAGTGTCGGGATGTCGGCCGGTATCCGCTTGGTGACGAGATCGCGCGTGGCGTAGAACAACACCGACAGCAGCGCCACCAAAGTGAACTGGCTGAAACCCTCGGCGCCCGGCCGCACGATGATCAGCACGCCGACGAAGCCCGCGGCAATCGCCAGCCACCGCCGCCACCCCACCGGCTCGCCCAGGATCAGCACCGCACCGCAAGTCATCACCAGCGGCAGCGATTGAACGATGGCCGTCACATTCGCCAGCGGCAGATAGGACACCGCCAGCAGGAACAACGCCGAGCCGCCGATCTCCCCGCAGATGCGCAGCGACACCGGCCATGCGAGCAGCACGCGTAACGGCCGCAGCGCGCCCTGATGCGCCGCGAGCGCACCGATCAGCACGCTGGCAAATAGCCCGCGCAACATCATCACCTGACTGAAATGCATCTGCACGGTCAGAAATTTGGCAATGGCGTCGTTGACGCTGAAACTTGCCATGGAGACAGCCATCAGCAGGCTGCCGCGCAGATTGGGAGAGAGAGGCAAAACAATCCTGGGTGAGTACGAGCCGAGCAAACAGGCTGAGCAGAGCAAGACTCAGGCCAGATGATTGCGCGTCATCTGCACCAAAACGGACAAGCGAGCCAGATGACTCACGCGTCCCTGCCATTCACTATGCGCTGGCCTGATGTCGCTCTGACCGTCCTCTTCAGGGAAGGGGCAGTTCACAACCCCTCCGTCGGCAGCGCGGATGCCTTCGCCGATACGAGTTGCTGGCGATTACGGATGCGCTCGCGATGGAACGCATAGAGACCTGAGGCCACGATCACCGATGCGCCGAGGATCATCGCCGCATCGGGGGCATCGCCAAAGATGAGATAGCCCAGCAGCATCGCCCACAGCAGCTGCGTGTAGCGAAACGGCGCCACCGCGGAGATGTCCCCGGCCCGCAGCGCCATGATCACGCATTGATAGCCGATCAGCACCAGCACGGCGGCGAGCAATAGCAGCGCCAACGCGTCGTTCGACGGCGGTGTCCAGCCGCCGAGCGGCACCATGATCGCACCACCGACGACGGCAACGACGCAGGTGGTCAGCAGCGTCACGAACAGCGACGGGATCTCCTTCGGAATCCGGCTCGTGGCGAGATCGCGGATCATGCAGAAGCCGACGGAGATCATCGCCAGCAGCGAGAACTGATTGAAGCCTTGCACCCCCGGGCGTACCACGATCAGCACGCCGATGAATCCGGCGAGGATCGCCGCCCAGCGGCGCCAACCGACGGGCTCGCCGAAAACCACTGCCGCGCCGAGCGTGATCGCCAGCGGCAGCGACTGGAAGATCGCCGATGTGTTGGCGAGCGGCAGATAAGTGATAGAGGCGAGGAACGTGACCGTGCCGCCGATCTCGCCGAACACCCGCAGCGCCACCGGAAGCCTGAACAGGATGCTCACGGGCCGCAACGCCCGCTGATAATAGGCAAGCCCGAACACCAAAACGCCTGCGATGATGCCGCGCACCAGCATCACCTGGCCGAAATTCATCTGCGCGGTGAGAAATTTCGTGACGGCGTCATTCAGGCTGAAGCCGGCCATGGCCACAGCCATCAGCACGCTGCCGCGAAGATTGGGAGAGAGAGCCATGTTTTACGCCTTCGCCATCACAGCCGGTCCACCGGCATGCTGGATACCTTGGCGGCCAGCAGCAGTTCGCGATTCTGGATGCGCTCGCGCTGGAACGCATACAGGCCGGACGCCACGATAACCGAGGCGCCGAGGATCATGGCGCCATCGGGCCTGTCGCCGAACATCAGATAGCCGAGCAGCATGGCCCAGAGCAGTTGCGTGTAACGGAACGGCGCGACAGCGGAGATATCACCAACGCGCAGCGCCATGATCACGCATTGATAGCCGATCAGCACCAGCACCGCGGCCACTGCCAGCAGCAGGAGCGCTGAAGCCGACGGCTCGGCCCAGCCGCCAAGCGGGACCATCAGCCCGCCTCCGACCAGCGTCATCACGACGGTCGTCAGCAGCGTCACGAAGAGCGCAGGAATATCCGCCGGAATTTTCTTGGTCGCGAGATCACGCAGCGCATAGAACGCGACCGCGCCGAGCGCCAGCAAGGTGAACTGGTTGAAGCCCGCCGCGCCCGGCCGCACGATGATCAGGACGCCGGCAAAGCCCGCGGTGATCGCCAGCCAGCGGCGCCAGCCGACCCGCTCGCCGAGGATCAACACCGCGCCGAGCGTAATCGCCAGCGGCTGCGACAGAATGATCGCGGCCACATTGGCCAGCGGCAGATGCGTGATGGCCTGCAGAAACAGAACAGTGCCGCCGACCTCGCCTATGATGCGCAGCGCCACCGGCGCCGCGAACAGCACGCGTAGCGGTCGCAGCGCTCCGCGATGCGCTGCCAATGCAGCAATCAGCAGGCTCGCAACGATGCCGCGCAGCAGCACCAACTGCCCGAAATTCATCTGTGCGAGCAGGAATTTGGACATCGCGTCGGTGACGCTGAAGCTGGCCATGGCGGCGGCCATCAACAGGCTGCCGTGAAGATTGGGAGAGAGCCCCACGTGCGTTTCCAGGTCGATCGTAGCGGCAGCAATTCCCAGCGGCCGGCCCTTCTTGGCGGGGCATCTTGAAGGCGATCACAAAGCTGAAGCGATCATGAGAAAGGCGCGATCCATCGACTGGATCGCGCCGCGTTATCGTCTATTTCGCGCCGGCGAGCTGCGCGTATTTCCACGAGGCCTGCGCCAGCGGCACGGTGCGCTTGGCGGATTCCATTGCCTTGGCTGACGACGCGGTGCCGTCGCGAACGCGGCCGGCGATGCCCTGCAGAATGCCGGTGAGCCGGAACAGGTTGTAGCAATAGTACCAGTTGAGGTCCGGCACGGTCTTGCGGCCGGCATAGTCGCAATAGATCTTCGCGGCCTCATCCATGGTGGGAATGTTGAGCGCCTTGAAGTCGAGCCCATCGAGGCCCGGCATGATCCACTGCATCAAGAGATAGGTGAAGTCGGCCATCGGATCGCCCAATGTCGACAGCTCCCAATCCAGAACCGCCTGCACCTTCGGCTGCGTGGCGTTGAACACCATGTTGTCGATGCGATAGTCGCCATGCACCACCGACACCCGCTCCTGCTCCGGAACGGTGGTCGGCAGCCACTCGATCAGCCGTTCCATTTCCGGAATGAGCTGCGTCTCGGAAGCGCGGTACTGCTTGGTCCAGCGATCGACCTGGCGCGCAAAGTAATTGCCGGGACGGCCGAAGTCACCCAGCCCGATCTTCTCCGGATCGTAGCTGTGCAGTTGCGCCAGTGTTTCGATCTTCGCCGTGAAGATCGCGCGGCGGTCTTCCTTCGGCACCGATGGCAGCGCCGGATCCCAGAAGATCCGGCCATCTTCCATCGACATGATGTAGAACGCCGAACCGATGACGGCGTCATCGGTGCAGAGTGCGTAGGCCTTGGCGACCGGGAAGCCCTGCTTGCCGAGCGCCGCGATCACCTTGTATTCGCGATCGACGGCATGCGCCGATGGCAGAAGCTTGCCGAACGGCTTGCGCCGCATCACGTAGGATTGCTTCGGCGTATTCAGCCGATAGGTCGGGTTGCTTTGTCCGCCCTTGAACTGCAGGACGGTCAGCGGCCCCTCATAGCCTTCCACATGCTCGCGCATCCAGGCCTCGAGGCTCATCTCGTCGAAGCGATGCCGCTCCTCCACAGGCCTCGTGCCGTTATACTCGTCGTCGCGCTTCACACCATCGGTCACGTCAGTCTCCGCTTAGCGTTTCTTAGTGCTTTGCCTCATTGGCATACTTGCGCAGTTCGAGCCGCGCAATGGCACGGTTGTGCACTTCGTCCGGACCGTCGGCGAGACGCATGGTGCGCATCGACGCATAGTCACGGGCAAGACCCGCATCGTCGGACACGCCGGCGGCGCCGTAAGCCTGGATCGCATTGTCGATGATCTTCAGCGCCATATTCGGGCCGGAGACCTTGATCATCGCGATTTCGAGCTGGGCAGTCTTGTTGCCGACCTTGTCCATCATGTCGGCGGCCTTGAGGCAGAGCAGACGGTTCATCTCGATATCGGTGCGGGCTTCAGCGATGCGCTGCTCCCAGATCGAATATTCGATGATCTTCTTGCCGAAGGCGGTGCGCGACGACAGCCGGCGCACCATCTTCTCCAGCGCTTCCTCGGCCTTGCCGATGGTGCGCATGCAGTGATGGATGCGACCCGGACCGAGACGGCCCTGCGCGATCTCGAAGCCGCGGCCTTCGCCGAGCAGGATGTTGCTGGCGGGCACGCGGACATTGTCCAGCTTCACTCGCGCATGGCCGTGCGGCGCGTCGTCGAAGCCGAACACCGGCAGCATCTTCTCGATTGTCACACCCTTGGCATCGCGCGGCACCAGGATCTGCGACTGCTGCTGATGCTTCGGCGCGCTCGGATCGGTCTTGCCCATCACGATCATCACGGCGCAGCGCGGATCGCCCATGCCCGACGACCACCACTTGGTGCCGTTGATGACGTATTCGTCGCCGTCGCGCTTGATCGAGGTCTCGATATTGGTCGCGTCCGACGACGCCACATCCGGCTCGGTCATCAGGAAGGCCGAACGGATCTCGCCGTTCATCAGCGGCTTGAGCCACTTCTGTTTGTGCTCCTTGGTGCCGTAGCGCATGAACACTTCCATATTGCCGGTGTCAGGCGCGGAGCAGTTGAAGACTTCCGAGGCCCAGCCGATATGGCCCATCTGTTCGGCGAGCAGCGCATATTCGAGATTGGTCAGTCCCGCGCCGTGGAATTCGTCGTCTTCATGCGACGACGGCGGCATGAACATGTTCCACAGGCCTTCGGCCTTCGCCTTCTTCTTCAATTCCTCGACGATGGGGATCACCTTCCAGCGCTCGCCCTCTTCGTCCTGCTGACGATAGATCGGCACGGCCGGACGCACATGCTTGGTCATGAAGGAGGACACGCGCTCGAGCCATTCGCGCTGGCGGTCCGACATATTGAAGTCCATGGGGCGATCCTCTTTGTTTCTTGAAATCTTTGGCGGCACTGTTGTCCCGTCGCTGGATCACCGCAAGAGCAAAATTGTCTCTGCAAATGCGACACAGATCCGCGCGGGGGCGAAGGCGCTGAGCAGATGCAATATGCCATCAGGCGCACATTGACATTTCCCGACGCTCAAACGATAGTTTCATACACGCGTTTGAAAAGCAATCACCCCCGTTGCGCGCCCATTGCATGGGGCCATGTTGCTCAGGACTTTTGCCATGGCAGCAGACAACACACGAACCGCCATCATCACCGCAGCCGAGCGGCTCTATGCCGAACGCGGCTTTGCGGATGTGACCATGCGCGACATCGTGGCCGCGGCGGACGTCAATCTCGCGGCGGTGAATTATCATTTCGGCAGCAAGGACGAACTGATCGCCGAACTGTTCGTGACGCGCAGCCTCGCCACCAATCGCGAGCGCCTGCGTGAATTGAAGGCGGCGGAGGAAGCCGGCGACGGCCGCGCCGATATCAATGCGATCTTTGCCGCCCTCGTGGGCCCGACACTGCGCGGCTGCCTCGGTCCGGAAAAGCAGCGCTCGGACGCCGCGCGCTTCATGATCCGCGCCTCGATCGAGAGCGTAGCCCCGATCCGCAAGATCAAGAATCGCGAGGTCGATCACCTCAAGCGCTTCGCCGCGGCGATGCGCCGGTCCCTGCCCGATCAGGACCCCGCCGACATCTTCTGGGCGCTGCATTTCGCGCTGGCCATGGCGCACCAGACCATCCGCGACAGCGAACGCCTGACGCGCATGTCCGACGGGCTGTGCGACCTCAACGATGTGCAGGCGATCACCGATCGCGTGGTCGCGGTCGCGGTCATGGCGTTGACGGGGAAACCGGCCAAGGCCCCGCTGAAGGAACCGGCCAAGGCGAAAGCGCGCGCGTAGCAGCGCCAACCTCCTCACCTGTCGTTACCCGCGAAAGCGGGTAACCTAGTAAACACCGACGGATCGTTCAGCACTGGCGCCGGTGTTTACTGGGTTGCCCGGTCCCGCCGCGCAACTGCGCGTCAGGCCGGGCAACGACAGCGAGAGGAATCCGATCGTGCCTCTACCGCTTCCGCGATTCGCAGCGTATTCCGGGAGCGGATCGGGACCCCAGCATGAGCGCACAGGACGCCATCGACTTCGTGTCGGACAATATCACGGAAGTGGGCACGCTGATGCGCTCGCTGTCCGGCCGCTATGAGGGCATCTTCGGCAATCTGCGCGCCGCCTATGGCGTCGCCTTCGAACAGGCCGGCAGCATCGCGGACGCCGCCCGCGACGCGTCCGCCATTGCGGACGCCGCCACCGCAAGTTTTCGCGACAACATCCCGAACCAGCCGGGCAATGCCTGCAGCAGCGGCTGCGCCGCCTGCTGTCATCTCTACGTCCAGGTGCCGCCCGGCACGGCAACTGTGATGGCGCAGCATATCGTTGCGCATTTCACGCAGGACGAACGGGCGGCACTCCGCGCCCGCCTCGAAGTCGCTGCGGCTGCCGCACGCGATGCCGCCGACGTGATGAAACTTCGCATGCGCTGCGCGCTGCTCGGCGCCGACAACCGCTGCACGGTCTACGAGGTGCGCCCGCTCTCCTGCCGCGCCTTCACGTCACGTTCAGTGGCGCGCTGTCACGACGTGGTGTTCGGCGATGTGCCTGAGGGCACCGGTGTCGAACAGAACGCCGCGCATTTCCGCATCCACATGGAAGCGACATTTGCGCTGGAGCAAGCCGCGCGCAATCGCGGCCTGCCGGATGCGCAGAAGGGACTGGCGCAGGCGCTGCTGGATGAGATGACATCCTCGGACGCAGCGACCCATCCCGACCAGTGCCTCGCCGCGCAGAAGTAAGACTGCAGGAACACGCGTGTTCCCGATCACCGCACCGTGATGCAGGCCAGCGTAATCATCGCGATCCCCGAACGTAACTCTGACGGCACCACGCCAGAGCGTTACGTGAAAGGACGAAATATGAGAGCGTTTTCTGCTGTAGTCACCGGGCTGGGCATTGCCCTGCTGAGTGCAGCCACCATTCCGGCCGCAAGCGCAGCCGAGACGGTTCGCGTGCGCGGCACGGTCGAGAGTGTCGACGGCGCGAAGTTGACGGTCAAAACCCGCGAGGGCAATTCGACCGCGATCAAGCTGAACGACAACTGGAAAGTCACCGGCGTGGCCAAGGCCTCGCTCAACGACATCAAGCCCGGCGACTTTGTCGGCATCGCCTCGTTGCCCAAGTCGCGCGGCGGCGACGGCGCCCTCGAAGTCCTGATCTTTCCGGCGGGCATGAAGGGCACCGGCGAAGGCAGCTATCCCTGGGATCTGAAGCCGAACAGCACCATGACCAACGCCACCGTCACCAACGCCGTCAAGGACGTCGACGGCCGCAACATCACGGTGACCTTTCACGGCAAGGAAAAGACCATCTCTGTCGCGGATAACACGACTGTCGTGACCTTTGCACCCGCCGCGCAGGCCGACCTGAAGCCGGGCACGACGGTGTTCGTGCCGTCGCAGAAGGCGGACGACGGAACACTTTCCACCGGCAACGTGGTCGCCGGCACCAATGGCGTCGTGCCGCCGATGTAAAATGGCTGACGGCGCGACATCCGCACCGCCCAGGAGGATCAGTCGAGCGGCTTGTCGTCTTCGGTCGAAGGCTCCGCTTCCGGCGAGCAGATGTCGCCGCCGCCGAACTGATCCTCCGGCGGCGGATAATCGCCAGGGATCGTGAGCGGGTCCGGCTTTTCGCCCGGATCTTCGGGCCCCTGCTCTGCCGGCTTGCGTCCGTTCATCTCGGTGTCTCCCTTTGCGAGCCAACGCTACCACGCGTGATCCATTGCATAAGCGCTTTTCCCGATTGAGACGACGGCTGATATCGCTCGGGTCCGTTGAACGAAAACACGTCCAGGACTGACCCAAGACCGACCGAACGGTCCTGGAGACGATGTCATGAAGCGATTGCTGATTTTTCTTGTGCTGTTTCCCGCCGTTGCCACGGCGGCGTTCTACGTCGTGACCTACGTCCTGACGGGCGCGACGCAGGACAGCGGCACAGGGCCGGTTCTCATCTATCTCGTCTTTATCGTGCCCGGGCTGCTCGTCGCCCTGCTCGACTGGCTGGTCGCCAGATCATCCGTTCCTGCCGTCATCATCACGACGCTTCTGACCTACGGGGCAATGGTGCTGGTGATGGCCTTGCTACTTGGATGGAGCAAACAGGTCCTGGCGCTCGGCCTCATCTGTGCCATTCCGGCCGGCTTGTGTTCGTGGCTGTCCAGCCGTAGCGACGACGCAGCACAGGCGTCGTCGCCGGCATGACGCGTCCTAGCTCCGCGCCGCGATCAACTGCCGGATGAACTCCGGCGCCTTCGCGCTGGGAAGCCACCGCGTCACCGCGATCATGTCGGCATCGCGATCGATCCAGATCATGTTGCCGCCGGCCCCGAGCGCATAGACCGCCGTCTCCGGCGCAGCCTTGTTGGCATGCGGCCCGCGGTTCAGCCACCACAGGAAACCGTAATTCGGCTGCTGCGCAGACTGCGCCCACATCGCATCGATCCAGCCCTGCGATAGCAGCCGCTTTCCATTCCAGTCGCCGCCGCGCGCCATCAACAGGCCGAAGCGCGCATGGTCCTCCGCGCCGATGAACATCCCGCCGCCCCAATGGCCGCCGCCCGGCACCGACTGCATCCGCTGGCCGTCGATCTCGACGAAGGAATTCTCATAGCCGACCCACTCCCAGTCCCTGGACGCGCCGATCGGATCCATGATGCGCGCACGCAGCACATCCGGCAGCGGCCGCTTGAACAGATGCAGCAGGCAGAGCGACAGCAGGTTCACGCGCACATCGTTATATTCGTAGAAGCTGCCCGGCGTTTGCAGTTCGCGCAGCTCGCCCTTGCGGCTGTTGTCGGCATTCGGCGCGACCAGACGGTTGTGATCGATCTGGTCCGGCTTGCCGAACAACCCGCCGCGCCATTCGCTGGTCTGCTGCAGCAGATGCCGCCAGGTGACCTTTGCATTATGCGCATCGGCGAACAGCGGCCCCGGCACGCGCGTGGCGACCGGCTCGTCGATATCCCCGATCAGCCCGTCATCGACCGCGAGGCCCGTCAGCGTGGCGAGATAGCTCTTGGCGATGGAGAAGGTCATATCGGGTCGTGCGATCTCGCCCCACGCCGCCAACACGCGGCCATTCTGCAGCACCATGCCCGCCGATCCGCCGCGCTCGCGCACCACCCCCAGCACCGCGCTCCACGGCCCGGTCTCATTCCAGTCCACATTCGGCGCGTAGCGGCCGTCTTCGTAATAGAAGCCACGTGGCCACGGCGTTTCATTGGCCTGCGCGAAGGACACGGCTGCGGCGAGCTTGTCCGGGGCATAGCCGGCGGCGCGCGGATCGATCTTGTCCCAGGCGTTTCCGCTGGCCGGGAAATAACGTGACTCTGTCATGGGGTATCAAGCTCGGTTGGGACAATACGCCACGGTTATTGACCGGATAGGAGGCGGCGGCAACCGATTGCGGCGCGAGTGGCTTTGGGGAGCAAGCGTAGCCCTCATGAGCGCAGCGATATTCGGGGATTTGCCGACACACCCTACCCGCACATCGCAAACGCTCATGCGAGCTACGCTCGCTAGATCAGCCAATATCGTAACATCGCGAGATGTTTTGCTTAGAACGGAATGATCTCGTCAAGATCTCTAATAATTGAATCAAGCGCGGCGTCCGAACCCAAAGCCTTTCGGCGGGCCTGCTCAAAAAGCTCATGCATCACTTTATACGCTTCATGCCCACCCATGGTTGCGGCCAGATCAGTATCTGATATTTCCTCAATAACGTCGCCGCTCCCATTAACAATTCGAAGGTGGTAATCGTATGTATCCGGGAGTTCTCGCGAATTACTTTGCCGAAGCAGGACGCTATACTTCGAGAATGCTACCAACACGACAGATTGATCTGACGTAGGTCTCCATTCGAGTGAACCACTCGCGGTTAAGGCTGCCAATCTCTGCACTAGTTGCTGATGTTTTCCGACGGCCATGTTAATTTCCCGTTTTCAGCATTTTGAGTTCTGTAAGTACCGCGAGAAGGTTGTCTATATCTACATTTACGGACGCGTTCATTTTCGCTGTATTTGGAGCAGCCTGGCCCGCAAGCGCCTTTTCAGCATTGTTCTCGAGTACAATCAGATTTGAGAGGACCGTCTGAACCGCCGTTAGCTGACTTTCCGTAAGCTTTGTTTCGCCCGTTTTGGCGGTAACAAGAATACGGCGGATGGTGCCGTAACGGTCGAGAAGCAAAGCCCAATCCGATGACCGGTGCATTCGCTTGAGTTCAGTCAGCGCAGAAATCGCGGCGGTGAAATCGACAACCGTATCCATCAGGCGGATACTGTCGCGGGCAGACTTAGCTGCGTTTTCGGCTCTCTCAGCGGCACCTTTTGAGCGGAGAACCCCTACGACTGTCACTGTAAAGCCAATCAATGATACCGCGATTCCTGCGACGCCACTGAGATCCCCAATTCGGTTGATCTCCATCCAAGTCAGAAACTGGGCATAAGAACTTGGGTCGGCCAACAGTCGCCCTCCGGTTGAAACTCCTATAATGCAACTTCTAGATTTGGCAAATGGTGTTACCGACAGATTGCGGCTTTGGCGAATGTAAGCTTGGATCAACGCTTTAAAATTTGGACGGTCGGCGACCTAGACCGTCGAGGTATTTCGCTGACCGCCTAAACGCAGCCAGTTCACGCTCAGCCATTTCACGATGCTTGTCGTCGACAGCGTTCCGTACTCTCTCTTCAGGAATACCTATCAGCTTCTCTTCAGTCGAAAGCTCATCGCCATCATCATGGCGGCGGGCTCTTTCATTGGCATCACGACCTGGCTCGACCAGCCCCGCCAAAGCATCAGTCGCAAAAGTTCCTGCTGTAGCGAGAACTGATTCTGCTTCAAGGACTAAGAAGATTCCCGCAGAAAAAGTGCGCGAAATAAGCGCGCCAGCGAAAGATATCAAAGCGACAACGCGTCCATTGACGTCGACCTGACACCGTTTACCTGTTGATTCACAGCTTTTTTGGGGATTTTGTGCTGGAGCGGGTGGAGGGAATCGAACCCTCGTATTCAGCTTGGAAGGCTGCTGCTCTACCATTGAGCTACACCCGCGCGCGGCATCAGGTAACACGTCGCGCGGCGGGTCTCAACCTCAAGTGAGGTCACATCCCCTGCCCGCTGCGACCGGCGGATTACGGTTGGATTTCAAGGGGATGGCGTGTGGACATGGGATTTGCGGGTGAAGGCCGGCCGTAGATGCCGGGCCGCCTTGCTCGTCATTCCGGGGCGTATGGAAGCGGCGAAGCCGCTGAAATGCGAGCCCGGAATCTCGTGGTGTTTTGCGCTGTCTGGAGATTCCCATGCTGAGATTCTGGGTTCGCGTGCGCGAAGGCACGCCCGCGCCCCGGAATGACGAACTTTGGGCGGCGAGACAGCGCTCAGATATTTTTCCTATATCCCGTTGACAATATCCCTTTCTTGATTATATTCCTCTCCGTCCGGCCCCGATGAGAGGAGCGAGCGCGATCGTCACGTTCGCGGGGCTGGATGCGGTGGACGCCGGAGATGCGGCGTTACGCGGTTTGGGGGTGACGTCTGTCTTCGGGCAGGACGGATCTGCGCCAGCACTGCCACTGGCAAGGACACGGCCGACCTTGAGATGGAAAGACCCCTGGACAGTGTGACGGACGACCAAATCGAAACGCGTCCGGCTTAAGTGCTTGAGGCTACCCTGTCCCTCCGCCCTGGGACACTAATTTTGGTGATGGGGCCGTTCGCCAAGGCAGATGTGCAGGCAACCGAAAAAACACCGCAGGCGGAACGCCGGGCACTTCGCCCAGCGCGTCCGAAAGTCCTGATGCACTCTATAGATTGCGGAAGACCGCATCGCATCAGGCCCAAGGGTGCAACGGGCACCCGGCGTTCCGCACGCCCTCTCGATTGAGGGTGGGAAGGAATGCGCAAAACTCGGACGCCATTGGCGCCGCGAGAATGCGAGCGCGTGGCTCTTTGAAATTTTGGAGATGCGATGGCGCACGGACGCCAGAGGAATCCCTCCCCCCGCGCGAAGCGAAGCTTCGCTAGGCGGGGAGGGTCGGCCGAGCGAAGCGGAGGCCGGGGTGGGGGTTGCCCCACGTGAGGGCGCCGCTTGTGGCGCCCCCACCCGACCGGCCAAGCGGCCGGCCACCCTCCCCGCAAGGGGGAGGGAAAAGAAGGACTTTACCAGGTAGCGAGCACCGAGCCCTTGAACTTCTCGTCGATGAACGCCTTCACTTCCGGCGACTGATAGCTTTCCACCAGCGTCTTCACCCAGGGCTTGTCCTTGTCCACCGCGCGCACGGCGATGATGTTGGCGTATGGGCCCTTCGGATCCTCGCGCAGGATCGCGTCCTTCACCGGATCGAGGCCGGCCTGGGTCGCGTAATTGGTGTTGATCCCGGCGACGTCGACGTCAGGCAGCGTGCGCGGCAGCTGCGCGGCATCGACTTCGGTGATCTTCAGCTTCTTCGGATTGTCTGTGATGTCGAGCAAGGTCGGCTTGAAGCCGGTGCCATCCTTCAGCTTGATGATGCCCTTGTCGCGCAGCAGGATCAGCACGCGGCCGCCATTGGTCGGATCGTTCGGGATCGCCAGCGTGGCGCCGGACTTGACCTCGTCCCAGGTCTTCACCTTCTTCGAATAGATGCCCATCGGGAAGTTGATGGTGTTGCCGACAGCGACGATCTTGTACTTGCGATCGGCCACCTGGTTGTCGAGATAGGGCTGATGCTGGAACGAATTGGCCTGCAGGTCGCCGGCCTCCAGCGCCGCATTCGGCACCACGTAATCGGAGAATTCGACGATCTGGATGTCGAGGCCCTTCTTGGCGGCGACGGCCTTGGCAGCTTCCAGCACCTGCGCATGCGGACCGGGGGTCACGCCGACCTTGATGGTCTCGGCTGACGCAGCACCGGTGAGCGCGGCGAAAGCGAGGATGGAGAGAAGATAGCGACGAAGAGACATTGTGTTTTCCATTGTGAGTAAACGAGTGTGAGCGGGCCCGCTGACGCGAGCGACCGTTTCAGGAATGTCGCGTGCGCTTGTCGAGGCGGCGCGAGATGAAGTCGCCAAGGCTCTGCACGCCCTGCACGAGACAGATCAGCACGGCGACAACGGTCGCCATGACTTCCGGCATGAAGCGCTGATAGCCGTAGCGGATGCCGAGATCGCCAAGCCCACCGCCGCCGACGGCGCCGACCATGGCGGAATAACCGATCAGGCTGACGGTCGCCAGCGTGAGCGCCAGCGTCACCGCCGGCATCGCTTCCGGCAACAGCACCTTCCAGACGATCTGCAGTGGGCTGGCGCCAAAGGCGCGCGCGGCTTCGACGAGGCCCTGATCGACTTCGCGGATCGCGCCTTCGATGACCCGCGCGATGAACGGCGTCGCCGCGATGGTCAGCGGCACCACGGCGGCGCTGGTGCCGATCGAGGTGCCGGCGATCAGGCGCGTCAGCGGCACGATGGCGACGACGAGAATGATGAAGGGCGTCGAGCGCGTGGCATTCACCACAAGACCGACGATGCGGTTGACGTTGGGTGCCGGGAACAGCTCACCGGCGCGGCTGGTGGCGAGAAAGATGCCGAGCGGCAGTCCGGCCAGCGTGCCGAAAATGCCGGCCAGCGCCACCATGGTGAGCGTGTCCAGCGTCGACCACAGGATCATGTTGATCAGTTCAGGCGACATAGCCGAGATGCTCCACGGTGTTGCGGGTGGCAGTGAGATCGGCGATCAGCTTCGCCTGCAGCTCCGGGTCTGCAGCGACGGAGGCGATCAGCGTGCCGAACGGATGGTCGGCGACATATTCGATCTGGCCATGCATGATGTTGAAGTCCACGCCATAGGCACGCGTTAGCCGTGAGAGTACGGGCTCATCGGCATCGGCGCCGGTGAAGGCGATGCGGATGACGGCCTGACGGCCGGGCGCATAGTCCGCAAGCAGCTTGGCCTGCAGCCATTCCGGCACATTGCCGCCGGTGACTTCGCCGACGAAGCGCTTGGTCGTCGCATGCGTGGGCTTCGAGAAGATCTCGTAGGTCGTGCCCTGCTCGATAATTTGCCCGCCTTCCATCACGGCCACGCGCTGCGCGAGCTTCTTCACCACCGACATTTCGTGGGTGATGAAGAGGATGGTGAGGTTGAGATCGGCATTGATCTGCTTGAGCAGCGCGATGATCTGCGCCGTGGTCTCAGGATCGAGCGCGGAGGTCGCCTCGTCCGACAGCAGCACCTTCGGCTTGGTGGCGAGCGCACGCGCGATACCGACGCGCTGCTTCTGGCCGCCGGAGAGTTCGGCCGGATAGCGGTCGCGCTTGTCGGCGAGGCCGACCATGTCGAGCAGCGGCTCGACGATTCCCGGGATCGCTTTGCGCGGCGTGCCGGCAATCTCCAGCGGCAGCGCGATATTGTCGAAGGCGGTGCGCGACGACAGCAGGTTGAAGTGCTGGAAGATCATGCCGATGGAGCGGCGCGCCTGGCGCAGCGCCTTCTCGTCCAGCGATCCGATGTCGAGGCCGTCGACGGTGACCTTGCCATGGGTCGGCTGTTCGAGCCCGTTGATGAGGCGGATCAGCGTCGACTTGCCGGCGCCGCTCTTGCCGATCACGCCGACAATGGCCCCTTCGGGCACCACGAGGTCGATATTGTCGACCGCCTTCACCTCGGCGGAATCGTTCCGCGACGGGAAGATCTTGCTGACGCCATCGAAGGAGATGATGGCACGCCCTTGTTGGCCAGGATCTTGCGGATCAAGAATTGGCACGGGCGCTCCGGTCGGCTTGGACAGGGGAGCGTTCATTGAATGACGTTTCTGCGCAGTTGTGAAGCACGGGGCCGGCCTGCGTGTCGCGGGCGCCGTGGCTGCAACCTACTGATTTCGGGCATTATTTCAACCGCACTGCACAAATGAGGAAAATCCAGCGGTTTCAATGGCCTGCGGGAGTAAAAGAGTGCCGGGAGACGGCTGGTGACAGCGCTAATCGTCTCCCGGCGAGTTTTCGGGAGCTCAGGAGCCCGGGGTCCAGGTCCAGACGATGTCCTTCACGTTGATCGCCTTCGGGATCAGGCCGAGCTTGTGGAAGCGATCCGCCGTTTCCTGCTGGGTGGCGATGATCCGGTCGTTGATCGGCACCACCGTGTAGTTCGACCGTTCGACGGCGCGCGTGGTGGCGGTCTTGTCGACACCGGTCGCCTCCTGCAGCCGCGTCGCGACTTCGGCACGATTGGCGTCGGCCCACTTTCCTTCATCGGCAAAGGTCTTGTTGAACAGCGCGACGATATCCGGATGCCTGGTGGTGAAATCCTTGTTGGCGAGGAAGAACGAAATCGAATCCTGCACGTCCTTGGAGAAGGCAATCACCCGCGCCTGTTTGCCCTCGGCGAGCGCCAGATATGGATCCCAGATCGACCACGCGTCGATATTGCCACCGGCGAATGCCGCCACCGCGTCGGCGGGGCCGAGATAGACCGGCGTGATATCCGCATAGGTCAATCCGGCCTTTTCCAGCGCAGCAATGATGGTGTTATGCGCGCTCGATCCCTTGCCGAAGCCGACCTTCTTGCCCTTGAGATCGGCGAGCGTCCTGATCGGCGAATTCTCGGGAACGACGATGCCCTGATTGTAGCCGCGCGACGGGATGGCCGCGATATAGACGAGATTGGCGCGCGCGGCCTGCGCGAAGATCGGCGGGGCGTCGCCGGCATAGCCGAAGTCGACATTGCCGGTATTGATCGCCTCCAGGATCGGCGGGCCGAACTGGAATTCGACCCAGCGAACGCTGATGCCCTTTTCCTTGAATACTTTTTCGAGCGTCGCGCGCTGCTTCACCGCCGGGAAGATGCCCGCCTTCTGGAAGCCGATGCGGATTTCCTTCAGCTCCTGCGCCGCTGCTGGCGATGCGATCAAGCCGGCTGATACCAAAACTGCTGCGGACAGACCCGCAATGATGCTTCGTCTTGAATGCGACATTGTGTTCTTGCTCCAGATGTCGCCGGCATTCCAAGCGCCGGCGCGATGGTGCAAGGCTAGGCGCAATCGGGAAGATTGTGCTTTCAAAGGTCGTCGGTCGCCGGCAACATTTGCGATCCCGGCATGCGCGGCCATAGCAGCTTCATCTCCGGGACAACGCGATGTTTCGGCCCTGTTCCCGGCAGTTCACCCGAGACAGAGAACGTTTAAGCTGCGCAATCGAACCGCCGCAGCATGCCTGCATCGTCGTGCCTCGAACTACAGTTGGCCATTTCATTGACTGGAACCGGCCGCTCTCTCACCTTTGCTGACGTCCAGTAACACCAGCAAAGCAGCGCATCATGCTTCCGATCCTTCTCTCTCACTTCATCGATCGCTTCGTGTTCAGACGCACCAGAGCGCTGCAGCTCGCGGCGGTGGCGTCCATGCTGTCGGTATCGTTTGCCTGCGCGCAGACACCGGACACGGTGCGCATCGGCTATCAGAAATCGTCGACGCTGATCGCCGTGCTGAAGACCAATGGCGAGCTGGAGAAGGCGCTGGCGCCGCTTGACGTGAAGATCTCGTGGCATGAATTCACCAGCGGCCTGCCGCTGCTCGAGGCGATCAATACCAACAATGTCGATTTCGGCGCCGATGTCGCCGACACCGTGCCGCTGTTCGCACAAGCGGCCGGCGCCAAGCTCGCTTACATTGCGGAGGAAGCCGCTTCTCCGGCCGCACAGGCCATCGTGGTGCCCGCGGAATCGCCGCTGAAGAGCGTAGCAGACCTCAAGGGCAAGAAGGTCGCAGTGACCAAGGGCGCCGGCAGCCACTTCCTGCTGCTCGCCGCGCTGAGCAAGGCGGGTCTGAACTTCAAGGACATCCAGCCAGCCTATCTGCCGCCGGCCGACGGCCGCATTGCCTTCGTCGGCGGCAATGTTGATGCCTGGGTCGCCTGGGATCCGTTCCTCACCAGCGCGCAGCGCCAGAGCAATGCGCGCGTGCTTGCCGATGGCAGCAACGGCCTCGCCAGCTACAAGCGCTACTACCTGTCGTCGGCCGCATATGCGGACAAGCGCGGCGACGTGCTGAACGTCATCTTCAAGAAACTGGATGAGACCGGCAAATGGGTGAAGGCGCAGCCGAAGGATGCCGCGAAACTTCTCTCCGGCCTGTGGGGCATCGATGCCGCCACCGTCGAGGAAGCCAACAGCCACCGCTCCTACAAGGTTGGCGCGGTGACGAAAGCCGGCCTGTCCGAGCAGCAGATCATCGCCGACGCCTTCTTCGCCGAAAAGCTCGTGCCCGTGAAGGTCAACGCCGCCGACGTGACGATCTGGTCGCCGAAGTAACGCCTCTCCCACCCGAAAGCTCATCTCATGAAACGTCTTCTCTCGGCGCTCACCGCGGCCGCCCTCTCGCTCGCGCCCCTCGTAACTGCAAGCGCACAGTCCGCCCCCAAGACCGAACTCAAGGTCGGCTTCGTGCCCGGTCCTTACATCGACGGCTTCAAGGCCGGCGTGGAGCCCGAACTGAAGAAGAAGGGCTACACCGTCAAATACTACGAATTCTCGACCGGCCTCGAAGCCAACACCGCCGTGTTCAAGAACGATATCGACGCCAATGTGATGCAGCACGCGGTGTTCCTGACCTCCTACAACGAACGCCAGAAGACCGACCTCACCGGCATCATCACCGTGCCGACACCGCCGATGGGCCTCTACTCGACCAAGCACAAGAAAGCCGAAGACGTGAAAGCTGGCGCCACCGTGGTGGTGCCGAATGATCCCGTAAACCTGCAGCGCGCGCTGTGGATACTGCGCGATCTCGGCTGGATCGAGATCAAGGACAGCAAGCCGGTGGACGTGACCGAACTCGACGTGATCAAGAATCCGAAGGGCATCAAGATCGTCCCGCTGGAAAACGCCCAGGCCCCGCGCGCCCTCGGCGATGCCGACTTCGCCGCCGTGCAGGGCAATTTCGCGATCTATAGCGGGCTGAAGCTGACCGAGGCCTTCGCGCTGGAAAAGATGACCAAGCCCTACACCAATGTCGTGGCCGTCCGCCGGGGCAATGCCGAGGCGCCGTGGGCGAAGGACATCGTTGCGGCCTATCAGTCGGACACGTTCAAGACCGCCATCCGCAACGACAAGTTCTATGCCGGCTTCACCCTGCCCGAATACTTCAACTGAGTGCAACCTACACGCGCAGGCTGCCCTAGCGCGACGATCATACCGAACCGCGGATTTGACTCCCAGCGCGGCTCGGTTACGCTTTCCGGAGGCGTTATGAGACGCCTTCGGAAACGAGGGACATGAGAGATCGGGTCGTCGGGCTAGTGCTGGTTTTATGCGCGATCGCCACACCGGCGACCGCCCAGACGCTGTCAAGCTTCGAGATCGCCGCCCGCTCCCGCGGCACGCCCGACATTCCCGGCCTCAACATGGTCTGGCTGAGGCCATGGACCGATCTCCGCCACGCCCGTGAATGGCGCAACATCGTCGTGCATCAGTCGGAAGGCGCGGTCGGCTCCGCCTGGCGTAACGCTGTCGCGCAGATGCAGAAACCCGATCGTCGCGGCGTCGCCATCTGGATCGAAACCGACGGCACGGTTTACTGGTCGACGCCCGAATGGGCGGTACCGAAACATCTCAACCGCGGCAACCGCAACGACAACAAATATATCGACAACAGCGGGACCTATCAGCAGATCGACGATGACTCATCGATCGGGGTCGAGTTCGTCGGCAACTACCCCAATGTCCGCAAGCCGCCGACTGACGCGCAGATCGCGGCGTGGCGCGTGCTGGTCCGCGTGTTGCAGGCCCGCTACGACATCCCGAACGAGCGCGTGTTCGCGCATAACTGGATCGAGTACAAGGATCGCCGCTATTGCGAGGGCTGCGAGCTTGCCAGGATCGCCCGGACCCAGGGAATCGAGACTGCGCAGCAGATAGGCCCTGCGCATCAAGCCGAAAGCGGCAAATAGACCTTACGTCCCGACGCGCAGTGCCGCCCGCTGCTTGCGCAGATAGGCGATCACCGACAGGGCGGTGATGCGACCGGTCTTCGGATTCTCCGACGGGATATTCTCGATCTGCATCGAGAACCGTGCGGAATCCGAATCCACCTCGACACGATGAACGTTGCGCGTCAGCGACGGATCGGCCCAGATTTCCAGCGTCGTGGCGTCGGGGCCTGCGCCTGCGAGCGACAGCGCGACGGCAACGTTGAGATTGGCGGGAAAGCCCTTGGCGGCTTCGCGCGCCGTGCCCGCGAAAATCTTCATCGGCTCGGTGATGCTGTCGATGTCGATCTTGTTCTCGACGATATAGGGCGCGCCGGCTAGGCCCTTCACCGGTTTGCGCGTCACCATGCGCACCGTGTTGATCTTGCCCTCGGCGGCAGCGGTCACGGCATCGAGCCCGATCAACGCCCCGGTCGGCACCACGATCTGCCCGCCATTGGCCTTGGCCAGCGCGATGAGATCGTCATTGAACAACAGCGCTCCGGCGCTCAGCACAATCGCGGTCTTGCCCTTGCTGACGAACGGCTTGACGATCTCGGGCAGCAACGCTGCGGGCGCGCATTCGATCACGATATCGGCGACATCAGCGAGGCCAGCGATGGGCAGCACCGGCGGCGCCTTGCCGAGGCCAGACAGGAACGCCTGATGCTTCTCCGGATTCTGCACGGCGACCGCCGCCAGAACCAGGCCGTCGATGCCGCGATCCAGGGCTTCGGCCACCTTGCGGCCGATCGGGCCGAGGCCAACAATGGCCACACGCGTGGCAGACTTTGCTTCAGTGCTCATCAGGTCTATCTCGTCCAATGATTTCGGGGGCACGCCACCACATCCGGAAACGGTTCTCCCCCGGAAAGGCCGCAATGTCCATGCGGTGATCTCCGCCAGTTTAGAAGGCTTCCGGCATCACGCCATCGTGCGGCACGTGCGACAATCCCGGGCTTGCACGTAAAAGGACGTTTCGCTACCCCTGCCGTGATTGCTGTCTCGGCGAGGCCGCACGTAAGCGTTAACGTGAACCAACGCGCCGATCGAACCTGATCCAGGCTCGACCTGCGCGACTCCGCGTCAAACAGGCCGATCTGGATTCCCCGGGAATCCACATGACCGACACATCTTCAGACACAATTTCCACCGAGCGTCATCGCATCACGCGCGTCCGTCACGAGCTGAAGCGCCGCCTGCTGACCGTCAAGCGCGTGACGTCGGTGACGCCGCACATGAAGCGCATCACCCTCACCGGCGACGACCTCCAAGGCTTCGTCAGCGCGTCCTATGACAACCACGTCAAGGTATTCTTCCCGCGCCCCGGCGAAGTCGAACCTTTGATGCCGGTCTTCAGCGAAGGCCGTGTGCTGGTCGACGAGAGCGCGCGGCCAATCGCGCGAGACTACACGCCGCGGCGTTATGACGAAACCGCGAAAGAACTCGACCTCGATTTCGCCATTCATGATGCGGGACCTGCCACGACCTGGGCCGCCGAAGCGAAGCCAGGCGATAAAGTCGGTATTGGCGGCCCGCGCGGCTCCTTTGTGGTGCCGGACGACTTCGACTGGTACCTGCTGATTGGCGACGAAACTGCCCTGCCCGCCATCGGCCGCCGACTCGAAGAACTGCGTCCTGCCACACGGGCCATCGTGATCGCAGAAGTCGCCGATACTGCCGAGGAGCAGATCTTCGCATCCAAGGCGTCCGTCACTATCAACTGGCTGCATCGTGGCCAGCAAGGCGCCGGCTCGACCACGCTGATGGAGGATGCTTTGCGCAGCCTCAAACTTCCCGTTGGAGACGGCTATGCCTTCATCGCCGGAGAATCCGAGGTAGCCAAGCGCCTCCGCAGGATTCTCGTCGACGAGCGCCAGCATCCCAAAGCATGGGTCAAGGCGTCAGGCTATTGGAAAGGCGGCGCAGAGAACTATCATGAGCCGCATGACGACTGACCGTCGCGTCCTGAACTAGCAGGAGATCTGGTGTCCCATCGTTTCACGCGCCGCGATTTTACCGGAGCGGCCGGCGCACTGGCTGCCGGCCTCGCCGTCCCGACTGCGAAGGCCGAGGCTCAAACAGCCGCGACCACACCGGCGGCGCTTGCCAACGACCGGCATTTTCCGGCGGATTTTGTCTGGGGCACCGCAACGTCGGCCTATCAGATCGAGGGCGCCGTCTCAGCCGAAGGCCGCGGCCCCTCGATCTGGGACAGCTATTCGCACACGCCGAACAAGATCCGTGGCGGCGGCAACGGCGACCACGCGGTGGATCATTTCCACCGCTACAAGGAAGACATCCAGCTGATGAAGGCGCTGGGCGCCAAGGCCTATCGCTTCTCCATGTCATGGTCGCGCGTGTTTCCGACCGGCGTGGGTACGCCCAATCCGCAAGGGCTGGATTTCTACAATCGTCTCATCGACGAGCTGCTCACCAATGGGATCGAGCCATACGCCACGCTGTATCACTGGGATCTACCACAGCCGCTGCAGGATCGCGTCGGCGGCTGGGCGTCATCAGATACATCGAAGGCGTTTGGTGATTATGCCGCTTATGTGGCGCAACGGATCACTGACCGTGTGAAGAACATTTTCACGATCAATGAATGCGCGGTCTTCGTCGATTTCGGCTATGGCAGCGGCCCGGTCGAGCTCGCGCCCGGTCTGAAGCTGCCGCAACCGCAGCTCAATCAGATCCGCCATCACGTCGCGCTGGGCCACGGATTGGCCGTGCAGGCGATCCGTGCCAATGGACATGCCGGCACCAAAGTTGGCCTCGCCGAAAATATCGCGTCCTGCGTCCCGGCCATCGAAACACCGGCCAATATCCGCGCGTCTGAAATCGCAACGCGCGAGATGAATGGTGGCTATATGACCGTCATTCTCGAAGGCAGATATACCGATGCATTCCTGGCCTATGCGGGCAAGAATGCGCCGAGCTTCACGGCAGAAGAGCTGAAGATCATCTCCTCGCCCTTAGATTTCGTCGGCCTCAACATCTACATGCCGCACCATTACGTGGTGGCGAGTGATGACCAGCATGGCTTCGCATTGGTGCCGTTCCCGACCTCGTTCCCGCGCATGGATTCAGACTGGCTGCGGATCGGGCCGGAAGCGCTGTATTGGGCGCCGCGCAATGTCGCCAAGGTCTGGAACGTCAAGCAGATCTATATCAGCGAGAACGGTACATCGGCCGCCGACCGGCCGGCTGGCGACGGTAAGATCCATGATCTCGACCGCGTCATGTATCTCAGGAACTATCTCACGCATCTGCAGCGTGCGACGTCGGAAGGCATTCCCGTAGCGGGGTATTTCCACTGGAGCCTGATGGATAATTTCGAATGGTCGGATGGCTATGAAAAACGCTTCGGTCTCTACCACGTTGATTTCGAGACGCAGAAACGAACGCCGAAGCTCAGCGCGGAGTTTTACCGGAGTTTGATTGCGGCGAATGCGCTGGTTTAGTTCGCACCGTCGTTCCGGGGCGCGAGCGCCAGCGAGCGAACCTCAGCCACTCCAATTGGAGTGGCGGGGAACCTTGAGATAGTTGAAACGCTGGTTAGCTCACATTTCGAGATTCCGGGTTCGCGCCGCGCTGACGCGTTATGCGCCCCGGAATGACAGTGCTTTACAGTAACTTTCCATCCGCCCCGAAGAACGGATGCGGGCCATCGAAGTCACCGATCGGCACCTGATGGGTGACCAGATGGCCGCCCTCCTCGCCGTCTGGAAACCAGACATGCAGGTGGAAAGCCGGCGGCTCGACGCGGAAGGACGGCGGACGCAATTCGGCGATGTCGAGATCGACCGCATGGTTCGGCGCCGGGCAGATGGTGGCAACGACGCCAGCAAATGTCGCGAGCGTCGCACGATGGACGTGGCCGGCAGCGATGATCCGGACCCGCGGATGTTTGCGGATGATGGCCGCGAGCTCATCCGCATTGAACAGGTCCTGCACGTCCATGTGTTCGATACCCGTGCGGAACGGCGGATGATGCAGGAACAGCAAAGCAGGCCGCTCGCGCGATGATGCCAGCGTGGCGTCCAGCCACTCCAGCGTTGCCGCCTCGAGCGTGCCATGCGGTTTGCCTGGAACATGCGAGTCCAGCAGGATGATATCGAGCGGACCAACCGTCCGCGCCTGATCGAGCGGGCCCGACGACTTCGCATAGGCCCAATCAGGAAATGCCGCGCGCATCGTGCCGCGAGCGTCGTGATTGCCGGGCACGCCGATGAACGGGATCTTGAGTGGCGCCAGCAGTCGCCAGAGATGCTCGTATTCGCCGGGCGTCGGCGTATCGACAAGGTCACCGGAGATGACGACTAGATCGGGGCGCGGATCGAGCGCGTTCAGCTCGGCGACACAGCGCTCCAGCGCCTTTGCCGTATCGACCTTGCCATAGGCCAGCTCGCCCGGCGCCTTGATATGCAGATCGGAGATCTGCGCGATAATGGTGGGCTCGGAATCCGGCTTGGACATCAATCTTCTTTCGGCAGCACACGAACCGCTTGAGGCGTGACCGACAGGCCGACGCGCTCCCCTGCACGCACATTGATGGTGTTCGGCGCGTCCACCGTCAACGGCTGGTTCGCCGCACCCGTCACCACGAGACGCTGGCGATCACCGATGAAGGCGACGCTTTCGACCGTGCCGCGCAGGAAGGCGTCCGCCTCGGCGACAATTCCGATGGTCTCCGGACGGATCATCGCCACGGCCGCAGCGTTGTCGGCGGCGTTATCAAGCGCCAGCCAGCCGCCGGGCAGCGTCAGCCGACCGCCCGCCACCGGCCCTTCGACAATATTGGCGGCGCCGACGAATTCAGCGACGAAACGGTTCTGGGGAGCAAAGTAGATTTCCCGCGGCGTACCGATCTGAGCGATGGCGCCCTTGCGCATCACTACAATGCGATCGCCGAGCTCCATCGCTTCGGCCTGATCGTGTGTCACATAGATCGCGGTGATCCCGAGCGAACGCAGCAGGCTGTTGAGTTCACTGCGCAGCCGGTCGCGCAGCGAGGCATCAAGCGCCGTCAACGGCTCGTCGAGCAGCAGCACGCGTGGACGCACGGCCACCGCGCGCGCCAGCGCAACACGCTGGCGCTGGCCACCGGACAATTGATCGATCCGGCGGTTTTCGAGCCCGCCGATATTGGTCAGCGCGACCATCTCGGCGACACGCGCCGCGCGCACGGATTTGTCGACGCCGCGGATCTTCAGCCCGTAGCCGATATTCTCGGCCACCGTCATGTTGGGAAACAGCGCATAGGACTGGAACACCATGCCGACATGACGCTGCTCGATCGGCACCGCGGTCATGTCGGTTGTGTCGAACAGCACACGACCGCCCGCATCGGGCGTCTCCAGCCCGGCGATGATCCGGAGCATGGTGGTCTTGCCGCAACCGGAGGGGCCGAGCAGAACCAGCGTCTCGCCTGACACGATATCCAGCGAAGCCGGTGCCAGCGCCTGCGTGCCATCCGGAAAGGTCTTGCCGCAATTCTGGATGTGAACGGACGCACCGTGTCCCGCAACAGCGCTCATTTCGTCTCGCCCTTCTCGGCAAACATCTGCATCGCCACCAGAAGGGGCACAATCATGATGAAAAAGATCAGTGTGTAGGCGGATGCCACTTCGAGCCGCATCGACGCGTAACTGTCGGCGAGGCCGACCGGCAGCGTTTTGGTCAGCGGCGTATGCAGCATCCAGGTGAGATTGAATTCGCCAAGCGACAGCGTCACCACCATCAGCGATCCGGCGAGAATGCCCGGCATCGCATTCGGCACGATCACGTTGCAGAAACGCGTCCATGGCGAGGCACCGAGCGACGCCGCGCCCTCGTCCAGCGTCTTTATGTCCACCGAAGCGAATACCGCCATCACCGAGCGCACCATGAAAGGCATGGTGAAGACCACATGGCCTGCGAGGATGAACAGCCAGGACTGCCGGAAGCCGCCGAAGCCGCCATAGGTCAGCAGCAGCGCCAACGCGATGGCGAGGCCGGGGATCGCCAGCGGCAGCGTGATGATCTCCTCGATCACGCGCGACAACCTCCCGCCCTTCACGTGTAGCCCATAAGCCGCGGGCACGCCGACCACAAGCGTCACCGCTAGGGTCGCGAAGGCGATCAGAAACGACAACCCGATCTCGCCGGCGTAGAGGTTCCAGACCTGCACCACCCATTGCAGCGTGACGCCGGACTGGATGCCACGGAAGTAATTGACGGTGACACCGGCGGTAATCGACAGCACCACCGGCACGACGAGAAACGCCGCAACGAGCAACGTGAATCCGAGCTGGCTAGCGAAAATCAGGCGGTCGCGCATCGGCTTACCCCGCCGCCGCGACAGCGCCGCCGCTCATCGAGCGGGCCAGTGCGAGGATCGCCCAGGCGATCACACCGAGTCCGATCGACAGCGCCGCCGAGATCGCGAAATTCGCCGCCAAGGTGAACTCGGTATAGATCAGCATTGGCAGCACATCGATGTTTGTCGCAAGTGTGAAGGCTGTGCCGAATGCGCCCATGGCTGTGGCAAAGGCAATCGCGCCCGAAGCGACGAAGGCGGGCCCGAGCGCCGGCAACACCACATCGCGCTGCACCGCCCACGGGCTCGCACCGAGCGAACGCGCCGCCTCCTCTAACCCGATATCGAGCTTCTGCACCGCGGCCATCACCGTGAGGATTACGCGCGGGATCGAGAAATAGAGATAGCCGAGAAACAGGCCGAAGATTGAATAAGCGAACACAACTTTCTCGCCCGTCACCGCAGCGGTGATAGCACCGATCAGGCCCTGACGTCCGGCCAGCAGAATGATCAGGAAGCCGACCACGACCCCAGGAAATGCCAGCGGGAAGGTCAGCATCGCGATCAGCACGGCGCGGCCGGGGAAGCGATGACGCTGCAGGAACAGGCCGGCGATGGTGGCAATCACCAGCGTGGCGATGGTCGTCGCCGCGGCGAGCACGACCGTATTGATCAGCGTGGCGCGATAGCGCGGCTCGGTGATGATCGCGAGATAGGCGGACACGCCGCGCGATCCGCCGGCGCCCACGGCGAGCAATTGCGCCATCGGCAAGAGGAAGAAGGCTGCTGTCACCACCACGAGCGGCAGCAGGCAGATCCAGATGAAATTACGGTGCGACATGAAACTATGGTGCCCCTGCCCCCGCCGGGGCACCATTCTGCATCAACGGACTTCGGCGAGATAGCGGTCGCTGAAGCCTTTCTGCGCCAGCTCCATCTTGCCCCAATCCACGCTCTTGGCGCGGGCATATTCGCTATCCGGCAGGAACTTGGCCTTCACGGCTTCCGGTAGTTCGATCTTGCGGGCTGGACGCAGGTAAGCATTGGTCCAGATCGCCTGGCCCTTGTCGGACAGCAGATAGTCCATGACCTTCTTGGCCTTGTCCTTATGCGGCGCGTTCTTCACAAGACCAACCACATAGGGAAACACGACCGAGCCTTCGCAGGGAATGACGAATTCGAAATTGCCCTTCTCGGAATATTTGGCGCGATAGGCATTGAAATCATAGTCCAACAGGATCGGCATCTCGCCGGAGACGACGCGGGCATAGGACGTCTGCTTCGGCACGATCGCGTCGTTCTTCTTCAAGTCCTTGAAGAAGGCGATGGCCGGATCGAAATTCTGGTCAGTGCCGCCGAGCGCGAGATTGACGGCAACCGCGCCGACATAGCCGACGGCGGCCGACGTCGGATCGAGATAGCCGACCATGCCCTTGTAGTCGGGCTTGGCGAGATCCTTCCAGCACTTCGGCACCGGCTTGCCAGCGAGGGCATCCTTGTTGACGAAGAAGCCGAGCGTGCCGGAATGGATCGTGGTCCAGTAGCCTTCGGAATCCTTCAGGCCGGCATCCACCTGATCCCAGCCAGCGGGCTTGTAAGGCTCGAGCGCATCCTGCGCCTTGGCCTTCATGCCGAAGGTGACGCCGAAATAGCCGATGTCGCCGACCGGATTGGCCTTCTCGGCGAGGATCTGAGCCAGCGCCTGGCCGGAATTCTTGTTGTCATGCGGCATCTCGATCGAGAGGTCGGTCTTCACCGCCTTGATCATCGACGCCCAGTCGGCCCATTCCGGCGGACAGTTGTAGCAGATGACATCCGCAGCACGAGCGGGCTGCGATAGGACGGCGAGCGCCAGCGCGGACAGAGCAAATACCAAGCGGAACGGTTTCACGGCGATCGTCTCCATCCTGACGCAGGCTTGAAGGCCGGCGCATAGAAGTCTGAGGGGAATGCGTGACGCCCCACTATAGGCCGCACATGAAACTTTTGCGACAAAGCCAACCCGCAGCGGATTTGTGCACCGCAACTCGTCCGAGACCCGTCGACAACGTCTCGTGGAAGATGTGAAATCGCGTATCGCCGCTGGTATCGGATTGCAGATGTGAAAGAAACGCCCGAACGCGATCGAGGCCTGCTCGGTCTGGTCGAACGACTCATGAAAAGGCCGGGTGACCCTGAACCGATCAGGCCAGAGCCTGACGCGGACACCAGAGACGGTTTCGGTCCGGTCGTCGCGGAGGAGAATCCAGCGGCATCGCTGGAGCCGCAACTTGCGGTCGAGAGCACCCGTACGCTTGACCGCTCGGAAATCGCGGATGTGATCCTGCGCGCGCTAAAGGGTATCGATGGCTGTCCGACAGCCGGCTTCGAGGTGGTTGTCTACGGTACGCGACCCTGGAACGCCATGTTACGCATCACACCGGCAGCAGGATCGGTTCCGGACGCACGCGCCTGGCGCCAGCGCGTCCAGGACATGGTTCAGCTTTTGCGGCATCAGTACGAGTTGCGCGAATAGACCGCAGACCTAACCATCCATGCGCACCAGCACGACTTCAAACGGGACGCCGGGCCGTTGCTTCACGACACCTGAGCACGCCGCCGTCGTCGTTTTGGATGTCCCAACCAGATCAATCTCGACTTCATCGATGCCGAAGATCGCTGGCTGGCCCTCCGCATGCCGACGGGTCGCAATCGTCGCCGTGAAAGTATCGCCGTTCTGGATATAGGAGCCGCTATAGGCGATCACCGTATCGCCGCCCGACAATCGGCCATCAGCCAGCGTGATGATGCCCATGCCTTCCTTGTCGGGAATACGAAACCACGCCGAATAACGGCCATCCGGGAGCATGACGAAGCCTAACTGTAAGTTGCGAGGCGGCCAAGTACCATCAAGCCATCAGAAACACGTTAACGAGATCGGTCGCATTGTAACGATCGATCTCGCCTTCTCCGATGTCATGCCGCGCTACTTGCCGCCCCCTATATTGCCGCCCTTGATATGGCCCAGCGAGTTGCTGCCATAGGCGGAATTGCCGTGATTGCCGCTCATCGCCGCATTGCCACGGAAGATTGCGGGACCTCGCATCTGGCCATAGGCCCCGTAATACCCGTGATGCGCCTTGTAGCCATGATGGACTTTCTTCGCAGAAGCCGCCGTTGCCGTGAAACTCGCGATCATCAGTGCAGCCGCCGCCGTTGCCAGAATCTTTTTCATGTTCAACCCTCCGTGATGCCCTTCAGGAAAACGCCGCTCGCTACGTCTCGTTCCGGCACAGATCGTCGCAAAACATGGGCCTTACGATCCCCAGACCTTCTGTCTACGGGCCTGGTAACGCTTTGCTGACCATACAAAATGGGTGGCCCCGCCCCCGATCGGTGGTAAGTGGGTGCTGCTTATTGCCTATCAAATAAATTACACCGCGTTCGGATAACATGTTGCTTGATCAATCCTCCATTTTTGCAGCGATCGGTCTATCTAGCGCTGCGCTCGCGCTCACATTGCTCGCAACCTGGCTCGTCGCGCGATCCGAGACCTATCTGCTGACTTGGTCGATCGGTCTTGCGACCACGGTTGTTGCCGTCATCATCTATGCAGGCTTCGAGCAGTATGATTCGAGGCTACAGCTCGCTGCATTCATATTGTTACTCGTCGGCTTCGGGGTGATCTATGCGGGCACCACGCAATTCTGCTCGAACCAGGCCCATTGGATCCGGGCCGCCCTCGTCACCACTGCAGGGCTCGTTCCGATGATCATCGGCTTTGCGCTTGGTTACACCGGCGTCGGCACGATGGCCGCGAATTTCGGCACGGGTCTTCTCGTTGCACTCTCGGCTGCGCAATATTGGAAAGCACGTGCCGAAGCACCGTTGCTGATGGTCGCAAATGCGCTGCTCTATCTCGTCACGGCCGCATCGTTCGTGGCTTGCGGTGTCGAACTCTGGCGCACCGGGCAATTCGTGCTGACCGATCGGCCGATGAATTGGGCAGAACAGTTCAATTCACTGATGGTGATCGTTGGTCTGACCGGGATCGGTGCGTTGTCCCTGACGATCAACCAGATCCGGACATCGAACCGGCATAAATCGGATGCGATGACCGATCCTCTGACCGGCCTGCTCAATCGGCGCGCGCTGTTTGGCGAAAAGGTAACGGAGACAGCATCCAATACTGCCATTCTGGTGATGGATCTCGATCACTTCAAGACGATCAACGATCAGTTTGGCCATGCCGCCGGCGACCGTGTGCTGCGCGCCTTTGCCGAGGTCATCTTCTCGAACATACGCGCCGAAGATGTTGCCGCGCGTCTGGGCGGCGAGGAATTCTGCATTGTCCTATCCGGGTCGAGCCCAAAAGCAGCGGCCGCTGTCGCCGAGCGCATCCGATCGACGCTGGAGACAAAGACATTCCCGACTTCCGCCGGTGTTATCCACGCCACGGTCAGCGTGGGGATCGCAATCCGGTCAACCGAGCCCGAAACGCTGCAGGCCTTGCTGAGCCGGGCAGATGCGGCGCTCTACCAAGCCAAGGCGGCAGGCCGGAATCGCGTGCAGATTTCTGATTTTCATCTGGCCGCCTGAGCCACGCGACGCCCGGCTCCACGAAAAATTAAGCACTGGCTGGCAGCGTAAGGTTTTTCGGCAGAATGCCCCGATGCCCGGTCAGAAAACCATCGCCATAGAGACGCTCAATCTGCTGCGCGCCTCAGAACCTCTCCCGAACGACAGCCACCTCAAGGCGGCGTCGATTATCGCATTTCCGCTCGGTCCCATCGAGGTCGAGCAAATCACGCCGCGGTTCTTCGCTTCCTTCGCCATCGAGAGCCTGCTGCGCTCGATCTGCTATCGTGAGGAAAAATGGCTGATCGACGCCCGGCACAACCATGCCATGCGAATGACGCTGAACTGGGTCGAGGCTGAAAGCTGACGGCAGAATTATCCCTCGGCCGGAACCGTATCTCGGAGTGACGGCCGCTCCGACACGGTTGCGAACCACTCGGTCAGCGTCGGCCGCGAGCTGCGCCAGTCGAATGATGCGAAACGGAAATCCAGATAGCCGAGCGCGCAGGCGATGGTGAGGCTGCCGATGCTGATGCGGGCGCCGAACACGGCGACGTCGCTTTCCATCTGATCGAGCGCTGCAGCGATCTTGGTCATCTGACCATCGATCCAGTCCGACGATCGCTGTGCATCGCTGCGACAGGTGTTCTCGTAGCGTGCCAGGAGCGCAGCATCGAGCAGGCCGTCGCCAAGCGCCTGTTCGGTGAGAACCTGCCAACGCTCCACTCCGCGCAGAAACAGCGAACCGTGTCCAAGGTCGTCGAGATATTCGCAGATCACCCGGCTGTCGAACAACAGCGTGCCATCCGCCAGCTTCGCCGCCGGCACCTTGGCGAGCGGGTTAAAGGCCGCGATCCGTTCATCGCGCTTCAGCGGATGCGCGGCACTCGTCAGCTTGACGATGCGATCCGCCAATCCCAGTTCAATCGCGCAGGCCATGACCTTCCGCACATAGGGCGATGTCGGCGCATAGAACAGTTCGATCCTGTCGCTCATGGCTTCTGATCCTCAGCATCGATAGCCGCCAGCGCGGCGCGTGCGACTTCGACGTCCTGCGCGCCGGTGCCAGATCCCACGCCGACGGCACCGACACATTGGCCGTCAATCATGATCGGCAATCCACCTTCGAGATTGGTCAGGCGGCCACCGCCTGCGATGGCCAGCTTGATCTCGTCGGCGGGATTGAGCCGCGAGGTCGGCTGCCGATGCGATGCGGCCGTGATGGCCTTGGACATCGATGTTTCCCGCGACAGCAATTTGGCCCCGTCCATTCGGACATAGGCCATCAGGTTACCGCCGTCGTCGACGATGGTGATGTTCTGCGGCACGCCGAGCTCTTCTGCCTTGGCGACGGCACCCGCCAGTGCCTTGAGCGCACCGGCATGAGTCAGTTTGAGGGAGGGCCTAGTTATCGCCATGGGGCTGCTCCAGTATCGACATGCGGGTTTTGCGGTTAACAGTGTTGCTCATGCGGCGGCGCCTGCCGGCAGCAACAGCACTTTGCCGATGTTTTCATTGGCTTCCAGAATGCGGTGAGCTTGCGCGGCATCCCCGAGCGGCAACTGGCGCCAGATCAGCGGCCTCACCTCGCCGGATGCGACCAGCGGCAGCACCTCGGCACGGAGCGCGGCAGCGATTGCGGTCTTCTCCTCGTCGGACTTCGGCCGCAGCGTCGACGACGTCAGATACAATCCCTTCCGCATCACCAGTCCGAGATCGATCGGCACAGTGCCGCCTTCCATAAAGGACAGGCTGACATGGCGCCCGCCCGGCACGAGGGCATCGAGATTGCGCGCCACATAGGACCCACCGACGATGTCGAGCACGACATCGACGCCGCGCCCGTTTGTGGCGTCGCGCGCTGCGACAACGAAGTCGTCGGTACGATAGTTGATTGCGATGGCGCCGAGCGCTTCCACCGCCTTCTTCTTGGCTTCGCTGCCGACCGTGACTATCGGCGTCGCGCCGCGAGCGATGGCCATGCGGATCGCAATGGTGCCGATGCCGCTGGCGCCGCCATGCACCAGCACGGTCTCACCCTTCGCCAGCCGACCACGCTCGAACAAATTGTGCCAGACGGTGAACAGCGCTTCGGGCAATGCAGCCGCTTCGTCCATCGGCAAACCCTCTGGCACCGCGAGACAATGCGACGCCTTGGCGATGCAATAGCGCGCATAACCGCCGCCCTTGACCAGGGCCATCACCGCCTGCCCCTGCAATGCCGCGTCACCGCCGACCACGCGGCCAGCGACTTCGAGACCGAGCACGTCAGTGACACCCGGCGGTAGCGGCACGGCCCCAGTTCGCTGCATCAGATCCGGCCGATTGACACCGGCTGCCGCAACCTCGATCAGCACTTCGCCTGGGCCAGGCACAGGGACCGGTCGTTCGACTAGCGTCAGAACGTCAGGACCGCCTACTTGCGTTGCGATGATGGCCTGCATTGTCGACATGATCGTCGACACTTCGTTCTTCATGATACGCGTATCCACTCTTCACTTGGCCGACGCAGCAAATCCGCCAGCCTGTCCATCATCGCGTTCGCAGCCGCGAGTTCGTCGAAGCCGATCCATTCATCAGCCTTGTGACCGCGGGCCATGTCGCCGGGTCCGCAGACAAGCGTGGGAATGCCTGCTTGTGCGTAGAGGCCTGCCTCGGTGCCGAAAGCGACGGTCGTCGGCGGCTTCGTGTCGCTGGCGAGATGCGCGATCAATCGCGTTGCCGCGTCCTTCGCATTGGTGTCGAGACCGGGATAGGCCGACAGTTCCTCGGAGACAATGTCAGCCTCCGGCTCATTGGCGCGCAGCCGATCGCGCTCGCGCACAACCACATCATCGACCCGCGCAAGAATCTCGCCGGCGTCACGGCCTGGCATGGTGCGGATCTCGTATTCCAGCACGGCATGTTCCGGCACCAGATTGACGGCGCTGCCGCCATGCAGCGAGCCGACATGGATGGTGGTGAACGGCGGATCGAAAGCGGAATCGCCACCGCGCGCGACTTCCTCATCCGCGAAGCCACGCAGCGCATGCGCGATCGCCACCGCGGCATCGACCGCATTGGCCGCGCGATGCGGCATTGCCGAGTGGCCGGTGCGCCCCGTCACTGTGAGGCGGCGCGCAATCTTGCCTTTATGCGCGCGCACGACGCGCATGGTTGTCGGTTCGCCGACGATGGCGAGCACCGGTGGCGCTACGGACTCCATGAGCGCCCGCACGAGATCGGGCGCACCGCGACATCCAACTTCCTCGTCATAGGAAAATGCCAGATGCACGGGCGCCGCAATGGCCGCCTCCTTCAAGCGCGGCACGTTCGCAAGGACGACGGCAAGAAAGCCCTTCATGTCGGTCGCACCACGGCCATAGACGCGCTGATCACGAATGACGCCTGCGAAAGGCGGTACGGTCCAGGCCTGTCCCTCCACCGGCACGACGTCCGTATGCGCTGACAGGACAACACCCGGTCGATCCGACGGACCGATCGTCGCGAGCAGCGAGGCCTTGCGGCCATCCGGCGACGGCACACGACGCGAGGACACGCCCGACGACGCAAGTATCCGCTCGATATATACAACGATATCGAGATTCGAATTCGCACTTATACTTTCGATACTGATCAGATCGCAAAGTATTTGAGCTATTCTCGCGATCATCTATACTACCAATACTTTTACGATTGCAGGAGCATCACGATGACCTATTCCATCTCGGCACGTTGTCCGGAGACCGGCGCGTTCGGCATTGCCATTACGTCGTCCAGCATTGCCGTGCCGGCGCGCTGCGCCTGGGTGGGACCGCTCGGCCTCGTGGTGTCGCAGAACGTCACTGACCCCGCACTCGGCCCGACCGGTCTCGCGCTGCTGCGTCAGGGCCTCGGCGCGGGTGCGGTCCTCAACAATCTCACACTCGGCACGCCGCAGCCGGCATGGCGGCAGGTCGGCGTGATCGACCGCTACGGTCAGGTCGCCTGGCACTCCGGCGCGCAGGCCTTGCCGATTGTCGGCATTGCGCAAGGCGCCGGCTGTCTTGCGCTCGGCAATCTGCTGGTCGATGAGAAAGTCCCGAGCGTGATGGTCGCGCGGTTCGAAGCGACCGCCGGGCAACCGCTTGCGGAGCGGCTGATGTCGGCGCTGGAAGCCGGCCTCGATGCCGGCGGCGAGACCGACGACGAACATGCAGCGGGCCTGCATGTCGCCCACATGTTCGACTGGCCGGTGGTCGATCTGCGGGTCGACTGGCACGAGGCGCCGATCGGTGAACTCCGCGCACTGTGGGAGCGCTACCGACCGCAGCAGAAGGACTATGTCGCGCGCGCGATGAATCCGGGTGCCGCGCCGTCTTTCTAGAGACGCACCGCTCACGGCGCCTCGCCTGGCGGAAACGCCACGATGTCGTCGGAGCCGATGGTCAATCCGATCTCGGCTCCGACCGGACAAGACGACAGCGCCGCAATACCCGGCGAACGTAGCAGAATCCGCTCACGCGCACTGCCGGGCGCGTCGATATAGAGATCGACATGGCCGCCTTGAAACACCTGCGCCGTCACGGTGCCCGGCAGCGATCCAGAAGCGCCGCGCGGTGTGACGGCGAGATGCTCCGGCCGCACGAAGACATCCACGGCATCACCGATCGCCACTCCGGCAGTGGGCGTTGCAGGAACATTGACACTCATGTCGCCAATAGAGACCACCGCGACATCGCCGCGCCGCGCAACCAGCCTTCCGTTGAGGACACTGGCGTCACCCACGAAGGACGCGACGAAGCGATCGGCTGGACGGCGATAGATATCGTCCGGCGCTGCAATCTGGCGGATGCGACCGGCCGACATCACAGCGATACGATCGGACATGGACAATGCCTCACCCTGATCATGGGTGACAAAGATCGTGGTGACGCCGAGTTCGCGCTGGATCTGCTTGAGCTCGACCTGCATCGAACCGCGAAGATTCTTGTCCAGCGCCGAGAACGGCTCGTCCAGCAGCAGCACCTTCGGCTTGATCACCAGCGCCCGTGCCAGCGCGACGCGCTGCTGCTGACCACCGGATAACTGCCGCGGCTTGCGGTCGGCGAAGCCGGACAGCTTGACCAGCGCCAACGCTTCCTCGACGCGACGTGCAATCTCCTTCTTTTCCACGCCGCGGGTCGTAAGGCCGTAAGCGACGTTTTTCGCGACGCTCATATGCGGGAACAGTGCGTAGTTCTGAAACACGATACCGATCTCGCGCATATGCGCGGGCGTCTCGGTCACCAGAGCGCCTTCGATGAAAATCTCGCCATTGTCGGCTTCGAGGAAGCCGGCAATGAGATTAAGCAGCGTTGTCTTCCCACAGCCGGACGGCCCCAGCAGGGTCATGAACTCGCTCGGCCGGATCTTCAGCCACGCCTCATGCAACGCGACGGAATCGCCGAAACGTTTGGTCACGCCATCGAGCTGGACCGCCGGGCGGATCTTGTCGCTCGCCACGGAGGGCATGTCGGCTGTCATCGGATCAGTGCGCATCAACATTCAGGATTTTCCCGAGGCCCAGGAAGGAATTTGCAATCGTGAGCAAGGTTGCCGTCACGACGATGTAGATGACCGACAGCGCGGCCAGCGTGGGATCCGCAAATTCGCGGACGTAATTATACATGGCGACCGGCAGCGTCTGCGTCGCCTGACTGCTGACAAACAACGTCGCCGTGAACTCGTTGAAGGACAGGATCGCGGCAAACAGCCAGCCGCTCAGCAGGCCCGGAATCAGCAGCGGGATCGTCACCGTGAACAAAATTCGCAACGGTGTGGCACCGAGACTGGAGGCCGCCAGTTCAAGCCGCGTATCGAGATTTTCCAGCGAGATGTAGGTGCTGCGCATCACGAAAGGCAGCACCATCACCACATGGGCGAAGATGACGAGCGGAAAACCGCGTCCGATCCCCGTCTGCGAGGCGAGAATGAGAATGCCGAGACCGACAGTGTAATGCGGGATGATCAGCGGCGACAGCAGAATGCCTTCGAGAAAATCCCTGAGCGCAAATTTGTAACGATGAATGGCGAAAGCGAAAGCCGAGCCTACGACCACCGCGATGCTGGATGCCCAGACCGTCACGGTCAGGCCATTCCAAAACCCCTTGGCAAAGTCGGCATAGGAGAAAGCGCGCCAGAACCAGCGCAGCGACCAGGACTGCGGCGGAAATTGCAGGATCGCACGGTCGTTGAAAGCCGAGATCGCCACGACGACGCCGGGCAACAGCACGAACAGGAGGATGACGGCGACGAGGACGCGGCCGGACCAGCGCAGCGCGAGAGTTGCAGGTGAGCGCTTCATGTCGTGCCCGCCATGCGTTCGAGCGGGCTCGCGGCCTTTTTCAGCAGCGCGATCACAGCCAAGGACAAAGCGAGGCCGATGATGGACAGGCTGGCGGCGAAGGGGAAATTGAATGACGAGAAACCGAGTTGATAGATCAGCGTCGAGACAGTTGCGACACGGCCGCCGCCGATCAGTTGCGGTGTCGCGAACGCACTGAAGGTCCAGGCGAAAGCGGTGGAGAAGCCGGCCACGATGCCCGGCATCGACAGCGGCAGCGTGATGGTCAGGAAAATCCGGATCGGGCCGGCACCGAGGCTCTCGGCGGCCTTCTCGTAATTGCGGTCGATATGCGACAGCGCCGCGGCTAGCATGATGACCATGATCGGCATCGTCACATGCACCAGCGCCGCAACCACGCCGCCGGCGGTAAACATCATCTGCAGCGGACGATCCAGCAGACCGAGCTTGAGCAACAGCGAATTCAGGAACCCGTTATTGCCGAGCACGATCATCCAGGAATAGGTCCGCACCACTTCGCCAAGAAACAGCGGCGTCACAGACACGATCAGGATGAAGGACCGCAGCGCCGAACTGTTGGTGCGCGTCAGCGCATAGGCCAATGGATAAGCGAGCAGCAAGGTGAAGAGCGCCGTCTCGAAGCACAGGAGCACCGTGTTCCAGAAGGCCAGCGCATAGAGCGGACGCAGCATGGCCTCGAAATTCGCCCATGTGAATCCGCCGACTTCGAGCGTACCGGGAATATAGGCCCGCACGCTGTACTGAAACACAGCCAGCATCGCCGCGATCAGCCCCACAGCGACGAGGCCGGCCGGCGAAACGAACCATCCCAGAAATGGACGTGTGTTCATGGATAAACTCGACGTCGTAAGCTCAAGACGATGGATCGCGATCCGGCGGTAGCGACCGGATCGCGATCCAGACTATTTACGGAGCCATGATGTTCTCGGTGAACCACTTGCGCCAGGTGCCGGTCTTCTCGGCACGCAGCTTGGCGTCGATCACCAGCGTCTGCTTCGCCCACTGATCCGCGGTCGTGAAGACACCCGGCAATGCTGCGATCTCCGGCTTGACCTTGGCGTTATCGACAACCGGACTGCCCTTCTTCAGCTCGGCGATCTTCGCCTGCACGTCCGGATCGAGCGCGGTGTTGATGAACTTGTAGGCCAGCTCCGCCTTGGTCGAGCCCTTGGTGATGCCCATAGTGTCGACGCCGAGCACGGCGCCTTCCTTCGGAATCGCCAGCTTGATCGGCACGCCCTGGTTCTGCATGTAATAGGCATTCATCGACAGAACGACCTGCACCGGGGTTTCACCCGTCGCGAACAGCTGCTGGCTGTTGGCGTCGTTAGTGTAGAACGCCTTGTAGTTCGGCTTCAGCGCCTTCATCTTGGCTTCGCCGACTTCCCAGTTCGACGCATCGCCGCCAGAGAGCTTGGCCGCAACGACCATCACATGGCTCGGATCGAAATCGGGCGACGAGATCATGCCCTTGAGCGCGGGATTCCACAGGCCTTCCCAGCTCTCGAAGCTCACGCCCTTGGGCAACTGATCGGGCAGATAGCCGATGGTGTAGACATAGGCCCAGGCGCCGATGTGATACGGGCTGATCTTGGCCTGCTCGACCAGATGGCTCGCATTCGGGATCTTCGCCATGTCGAGCTTCTCGAACAGATTGTCGTTAGCATAGAGCCAACCGACATGGGCCGTCGTGAAGGTGACATCGCTCTCGGGCTTGGCAGCCGCGAGCTTGGCTTGGTTGAGACGGTCGATGGTGCCGCCGGTGATGTATTCAACCTTCACGCCGGTCTCGGCAGTGAACTTCTTGGCGATCGCTTCATCGATCAGATCGCGGAAACTTCCACCCCAGGTGCTGACCACCAGCTTCTCCTGGGCGGATGCCTGCCCGCCGATCGCGAGCGTCGACAGCAACATCAATGCAGTAAACTTCAAGGCGCGCTTCATCTCGAATCCTCACAAGAATTATGACCCAGAAAGAAAAGCAAACATCGTGCCAGGCGATTGATAAATCTCAAGAATTTCCGCCTGACGGGCGCGTGCAACCACGCTCATCGATCATGCGAAAGATGAAGCCGCAAACGTCCGATTGATCTCTGTAGTGCCGGCGAAAGACGCGTCGTTACGCCGGAATTTCCGCGATGATGTCGATTTCCATCAGGTATTCAGGCTTGGCGAGGCCCTGCACGATAATCCCCGTCGAAACCGGATAGACGCCCTTCAGCCATTTGCCGACAACGCGATAGACCGGCTCGCGATAGGCGCGATCGGTGATGTAGATGACGATCTTCACCACGTCCTCGAGCTTGGAGCCTGCCTCTTCAAGCAGCACCTTGGCGCATGTCATGGCATTCTCGGTCTGCGCAGCGGCATCGCCGATGCCGACAATCTTGCCGTCGAGATCCATGGCCGTCTGGCCGCGCACATAAACGGTGTTGTTGGCGCGAACGACCATGCAGACATCGTTGTCGAGTGACTGTTCGGGATACGCATCCTTGGTGTTGAACTTGCGAAAACGCTGATGGGTGGTCATGAAGCAGATCCTCAGGCGGCGAGACGGCGGAATGTGCGATCGGAAAAGATCAGGGGCTGCGCAGCTTGGTTGCGAACGTTCAGCACCTCACCTGCGACGATGCGATGCGAGCCGAAATCGAACACGCTGGCGACGCGGCAATCGAAATTGCACAGCGCGCCATCGAGCGCAGGCGCGCCGGTGAGCAGTTCTGACCAGTCACCGGCGAGAAAGCGATTGTCGCGCAGCTCAGGGATCAGTCCCGCAAAGCTGCTGGCGACACGCTCCTGCGCGTCGGACAGCACATTGGCGACGAACACGCCATTGGCGAGCAGCTTTTCGAGCCCGCGATTGTCGCGGTGAACGCTGAACACCACCGATGGCGGCTCCATCGATAGTGAGCACAGCGACGATACCGTGACGCCTGCACGCCCCGCTTCGCCATCCGTCGTCACCACCGCCACGCCCGAGGCCGTCATCCGCATGGCGTCGCGGAAGATATCGACCTCGACCAGAGGATGCGCCGATGCGCTCACGACTTCGCTCCGTCGATACGATCGGACAGACCTGCCGACTTCTTCACGAAGTCCAGCGGCCCGGCGAAATCGAAGCTGTTATAGACGGCCGCGAGATGATTGAAGTGCGGCGCCTGCGCAAACTGCACGAAGGTCAAACGATGACCTGCGTAGTCGGAATTCAGGAGGTCGCGCGCGAAAGCAAGCAGCTTGCGGCGATCATCGGCCTGCCACTGATCGTTCAGCGAATAGAACTTGTTCAGCCACTTTCCGCTGCCTTCAGCCTCGAACGCGTCAGCATTCGGCGTAATGCAGATCTGGCCGCCGCAGAGTTCCCGGGCGATATGCATCATTGCCGGAAGCTGCGAACAGGCGAACACGCGGCCGGCATAGAGCATCGACTGCTGCGGCATCAGAAGGCCGCCGGGGCTCTTCTCCGCCATGGCGATGGAGGCCGTGAGATGCGCGTTGATGCCTTCGCGGTAGCAGACGAGATCGGCCAGCTTCTCGCGCACCGACTGCAGCTTGTCGAGACCGGTCTGCTTGGCGTTCCACATGGCCGCACCGATCATCATGTCGGCGGTGTAGAGCAGACGCAGTACATAAGGGAATGCCGAATAGCGATGCAGCGTCGAACGCACGAACTGTGCAGCGCGGGTATGGCGATAGAAGAACACGTCTTCCCACGGGATCAGCACGTCGTCGAACACCACCAGCGCCTCGACCTCATCGAAGCGATTGGCGAGCGGATAATCCTTGGCGTTGGCGCTGCTGCGATTGGCGAAGCCACCGCGGCAGATGTGTTTCACGCCCGGCGCGCCCATCTTGACGATGCAGCCGACCGCGTAATCAGAGAGCTTCTCGTTGGCCCAGGCGCCGACGGTCGGCTTCAGATAGGCCTGATCGGCATAGGCCGCGGCGGTCTCATATTTCGCGCCACGAATGATGATGCCGGCATCGGTCTCACGCGTGACGTGAACCATGAGATCCGGATCCTGCTGCTGCGGCGGCAGCGAGCGATCGCCCTTCGGATCGGTGTTGGCGGAGACGTGGAAGATGTCTTTCTCGATCACGGCACGGATGTGATGATCGATATTGGCGGCAAAGCGTGGATCGATCTCCGCCAGTACATCGCGGCCGTCGGTCAGCGACCACATCTCGCCGATGGTCTCGTCACCAACACGGGTAACGACGCCGCCAATGTCCTTCATCACGTGATCGACGGCCTTGATCTTGTCGTGCCAGTCCTTCTGCTCCGTCGGCGGCTTGTAGAAGACCGAATGTGTCTCGTTGTCTTCAACGTAAGTGAGGTCAGCGGCGTAACGCTCTTCACGCGCCATGTCATACATACGGGCCTTGACGTCGATGATCGGCTTCAGCGCCGGGTGCGTGGTCACGTCCTTGACGCGCTCGCCATCGATCCAGACCTCGCGACCATCGCGAATGCCCTGTTTGTATTCTTCACCCGTGCGGATCATTGATCGGCTCCTGTTCGACTGGACGACAGGGTGCCGAAGGGCCTATCATAAGGAAAATATTTTTATGTTTGGAGATGCATAGGAAAACACGATGAGGTTCTCGCTCCGGGCCCTGCGTTATGTGGTTGAGACGGCAGATGCGGGCAGCGTGACGGAAGCCGCCAAGCGCCTGAACGTATCGCAGCCCTCGATTTCGGCCGCCCTCAGCCAGCTGGAGGCTGAACTCGGCGTCCAGATCTTCATTCGCCATCTCGCCAAGGGCGTGACCCTCTCCCCCGCCGGCCAGCGGCTGGTAAACGACGCGAGACTGCTGCTCGCGCATGCGCGCGATTTTGCCCAGAGCGCCCAGTCGCTTGGCAGCACGCTGCACGGCGAGATCGTGGTCGGCAGCTTCTCGACGCTCGCCACGCGCTTCATGCCGGGACTGCTGTCCGGCTTTCGCGAGCGCCAGCCGGGCATCTCGGTGAAGCTGGAGGAAGGCGACCAGCAGGAAATCATCGACGGTCTGGTCTCCGGACGGACCGAACTCGCGCTCTCCTACTCCTTCGCTGTTCCCGACGAGATCGTCGGTGAGAAATTCTGCGAGCTGCCGCCCTATATCGTGCTGTCGGCAGATCACCCTCTGGCAAACCGGGCATCGATCAGCCTGACCGAAATGCGCGACGAACCATTCATCCTGCTGGATCTGCCGCATTCGCGCGACTATTTCGCCAGCCTGTTTACGGCATCCGGCATCGAGCCGCGCATTTCCTTCCGGACCCGGTCATTCGAGCTGATCCGCGGACTGATCGGAAATGGCCAAGGATACTCGATCCACAATGCCGTGCCGCGCACCACCATCGGCTATGACGGCAGTCGCGTCGCCGTGGTGCCGATCACCGAAAAATTGCCGGCAACGCATGTCATGGCGCTGCGTCTGAAGCGCCACGCGTTACGACCGGCGGTACAGACATTCGCCGATTTCGCGCGCGACGCCTTTGCCGTTGGCGGCCAGTTCGCGCCGGGCTCAATAGCCCCGGCGCGGATCGACGCGGCTTAGCAGTTCCTGGCCGGCGCGCAGCCGGCGCACATTCTCGCCGATCTGTTGCGCAGCCGACCCCGGTAGCGCGACCGATGCCAAATGCGGCGTGATCAGCACATTGTCCCTCGCCCAGAGCGGACTCTCGGGCGACAGTGGTTCGGAGGCAAACACGTCCAGCGTGGCCTCCGCGATATGCCCGGAGCGCAGCGCCGCGATCAAAGCCGGCTCATCGACGATGCTGCCGCGAGAAACATTGATGAAGACCGCACCGCGCTTCGTCAGCGCCAGGCGCTCGGCATTCAGCAGCCCGCCTGTTTGCGGGGTCTGGGGCAACATGCAGACAATAATGTCGCTATCGCCCAGGATATCCGGCAAGGCGGACAGACCGGCAGAGGTCTCGATTCCCTCCACCGACTTCAGCGTGTTGGACCAGCCGCGCACGCGATAACCTTGCCGGGCGCATTCGAGCGCCGCGGTCAGTCCGAGTTCGCCAAGACCCAGAATGCCGACGGTGATGGTCTCGGGATCGCGCGGGTGAATATAGTGCCAGCGGCGTTCGCGCTGGGCGCGCTCGAAGGCCGGAATGTCGCGTGCGTGCCGTGTCACCGCGAACAACACATAGCCAGCCATCATCCGCGCCATCTTCGGATCGGACAGGCGCGTGATCGGAACCTCCGGCAAGTCGTCACGCCCGACCAGCGCATCGACACCGGCGCCGAGATTAACGACGAGGCCAAGATTTGGATAGCGCGCAAAGAAACCATGCGGCGGCTTCCAGACAAGCGCCTGCCGTACACGGGTCGGATCGGTGATATCATCTGCCTGCCGCAGATCGATCCCCTCCACGGCCAGCGCCGCGCGCCACGTCTCGAAGTCATCGAAGGCACTGTGGAACGCCATCACCTCCGACGTCATTGCGCGGCCTTTTCGGCGATCAGACGCGACACCGCTGTCAGCGCCAGTTCGTAGCCGAGCGCGCCGAGCCCGGCGATCACGCCGGTCGCCGCGCGTGACACATAGGAGTGATGGCGGAACGGCTCGCGCTTCCAGATATTGCTCATATGCGCCTCGATGATCGGGCCCTCGAAAGCGAGCAACGCATCGAGGATGGGGACCGACGAGTAAGTGAGACCGGCTGCATTGATGACAATCCCCCCGGCATTCTCCCGCGCCTCCTGAATCCAGTCGACCAGAACGCCTTCATGATTGGACTGGCGGAAGTCGATCGTCAGGCCGAGCGAAGCCGCGTGGTCTTCACAGCGCTTCTTGATCGAGACGAAACTTTCGCGGCCATAGGTGCCGCTTTTGTCCAGCCCATAAAGATTGGCGTTGGGACCATTGAGAAAATAGACAACTGGAGACGTCATGGCCGCGCTTTCATGTGTCTGGAGAGCAATCGGGTATTCTCGAGAGGCAAGACCGGACCGGGAGAAAATACCAACGAACAAGCGAAGTCGGATGATCCCGGATGCTCAACCTTTCGCCAACAGGGCGCATGCAGCTCCGCATCGACGCAGCGCATCCGCAAATTGAACCTTAGAGAGACCTGCTTCATTGCAGAAATCAAAAGAACCTATGCGGTTCGACGGATTTCAGTATGGTTCAGGGGTTGCTGTTGCCGCAGGCGGAAGCCCGGAGGCCGTGCAGTCCGTCGCCCGGTAAAAAATGAGCGAGGCGACCAATCGAAAGAAACCGGCCGGAAAAGTCGGTCCGGGCTACATGCGGTGCACGGTCGGCATCCGGCTAGTGCATTGGTGCGTGTTTCAAGGAATCCCTGATTTCACGCCAGATGTTCACACACCAGGTTCTCGCTCTGTGGGTCAACACGTTTCTCAAGCTTCACTCTCGCTACCGCTCTATCTCCTTAGAGTGGCGAGCAAGAGTTGTGCCAACAACAATACTAAGAGAGCGGTGGCAGGTGTAAACTAACGTGACAGCCCGCCTCCACCAGTGGCCCGCGTTTCTATTAGTCGTCCAGCATGCCGCGGTACTGAGCGGCACTGTTCGAATTATAGCTGCTTTGCCTTTTCGATCACGCTGGTCATCCAACTGCGCGAGGGTGGATCGCCGTTGCCACCGCTGTAAGCGGCCCCCCGGCTTTGCGCAGGTTGCCTCGGCGATCTGCAAGCATCTGACAGATCGACTGTATTTTAACCTATTCAATCTACAGTTGACCAAAGACTCGTCAGAAGTTGAGTAGTTCGGCGCGACGCCGCCAGACGGAACAAGACATGCTTGCCAATCTGAGCCTGAAGGCCCGCATTACAGCAGCACTCGCAGCGTCTGCGGCAGCAACCGCCCTCGCCGTGCTTTTCGGGGCCATGTGGATCATCGGTGGCATCGTCGATCGGGCCGATCGCAGTGAACTACAGGGCAATTACGATGCCCTGCAATCGCGATTGATGCAGGAATCCCGCCGGGCGGCGGCCATGAGCGCGGTGGTCGCAACTATTCCAGCGGTGCAGGACGCGGTCGCACGTAACGATCGCGAGGCGCTGCTGCAGTTGTTCGGACCGGGCTTTGCCCAGCTCAAGTCGGACTACGGCGTCGACCAGTTTCAATTCCATACGCCCGCAGGCTTGTCCCAGTTTCGTGTCCATCAGCCCGCCAAATTCGGCGACGACCTGACCGGCTTCCGCAAGACGGTGGTCGTGGCCAACGCGACGATGAAACCCGTCGTGGGCCTGGAAGGCGGCGTCGCCGGCCTCGGCATCCGCGGTGTCGTGCCGGTTGCACAGAAAGGCAAACATCTTGGCACCGTCGAGTTCGGGCTGACGTTCGGACAGGGCTTCTTCGACGAGTTCAAGCGCGCGCGCAACGTCGATGTCGCGTTCTATCTCGCCGGAAACGAAGGCTTCAAGACATTCGGCGGCACGCTGGGCAACACGAGTTTCTTCGATGCCGACGCCTATCGCAGCGCGACGAATGGCAGTTTCATCGTCCGGCAGGGCGAGATGAAGACGACACCGGTCGTCGCCTTGCTGGGTCCGATCAAGGATTTCTCGGGTCAGTCCATCGGCGCCGTCGAGATCGTCATGGACAACAGCGAATATGCGGCGTCCATCGCGCATGCGCGTCTGCTGGCCGCCGGCATCGCAGCGATCTGTCTGGTGCTGGCTGTCGCCGGCGGCCTTCTGATTGCCCGCGGCATTTCGCGGCCAATTCTTGCTATCACGCAGGCGATGCGCGAACTCGCCGAAGGAAATCTGTCGGTTGTCCTGCCGCAACATCGCGGCAAGGACGAAGTCGGCCAGATGGCGCAGGCGGTCGAGGTCTTCAAGCAGAACGCCATCCGGGTGAGCCGTATCCAGGCCGATCAGGACGAAAGCAACGAGAGGGCGGAGCAGGAAAAGCGCGCCATCTTCGCCTCGCTCGCCGACAAGTTCGAGGGCAATGTCCGCAAGGTCGTCGACCACGTCTCATCGGCCGCAGCAGAGATGCAGAACACGGCGCAGTCGATGTCGTCGGTGGTCGAACAGTGCCGGGCACAGTCCGACGAAGTCTCCGGCGCGTCATTGTCGGCCTCCGACAATGTGCAGACCGTCGCTGCGGCATCCGAAGAACTGTCGTCCTCGATCGGCGAGATCAACCGGCAACTGGCGCAATCCTCCGCTGCGGTCGGAAAGGCCGCCGACAGTGGACGGCGCTCGAATGCGCGCATGCAGAGTCTGGCCGCAGCGGCCCAGAAGATCGGCGAAGTCGTCGCGCTGATCAATCACATCGCCAGCCAGACCAATCTTCTGGCGCTGAATGCTACGATCGAGTCGGCGCGCGCCGGGGAAGCCGGCAAAGGGTTTGCCGTCGTGGCCGGTGAAGTCAAATCGCTGGCGACCCAGACCGCCAAGGCCACCGAGGATATCCGCGCCCAGATCGCGTCGATCCAGAACGAGACCAATGCCGCCGTTGACGAGATTCAGGCCGTCTGCTCCACCATCGACGAAGTCGACAAGATTTCATCGGCCATCGCCGCAGCCATTGAAGAACAGGGTGCCGCAACCCAGGAGATTGCCCGCAACGTCAATCAGGCAGCGGCGCGTACCGACGACGTATCTCGCAATATCTCCAGCGTGACATCAGGCATTTCCACGACCGGCTCCGCCGCGCAAGAGGTGCTGGGCTCGGCGACAAAACTCGCATCGCAATCGGAAGTGCTGCGCAACGAAGTCGACCGCTTCCTGGCGAGCATCAGGGCCGCTTAAGAAGTGACAGCGCTTTAGCTGCCCTTCTTGCCGTCCGCCGCGAACTGCTTCAGGAACGCGGTGAGATCCTTGATCTCCTGCTCGTTCTTGATGCCGGCAAAGCTCATCTTGGTACCGGGGATCTTGCCCTTCGGGTCCTTGATGTAGTCGGTGAACACCGCATCGTCCCAGGTCAGGCCGGAATTCTTGTTGGCGTCGGAATAATTATAGCCCGCGACGGTGCCGGACTTGCGCCCGAACAGCCCGTTCAGGATCGGCCCCACGGTGTTGTTCGCGGTCTCGCCGACCTGATGACAGGCGCGGCACTTGTTGAAGGACTTCTCCCCGGCGGCAACATCCTGCGCCATGGCATCGATGGTCAGCACGATCATCGAGACAGCAAGCAGCGAAGAACGAAACATCATTCGGGTCAAACCTCGATTGGGATGAATGTTATGGCGTGGGCGGCTGCGCGCGGAGGATTGCAGCTGCGTGTTACTCGACCTTGGGCCCCGACTTGCCGTCAGGCGTAACGTCGATGGACATGGCCCGTCCGGTCACCTTCGGCACCGGGCGGCAATCCTTCATGCATGGATTCTTGTTCCAGAACTGCTTCTCGGACGTCTCGCGATCGTCTTCGAAAAATGCCGCAGCGTTCGGCATCTTGATGGACGTGAAGTTCTTCTCGTTGAGTTCGAATTTCTCGTCCTTGACGATGTCGTTCATGCTCAGGATGTAAGCCGTCAGCGCATAGATTTCGTCATTGGTCAGCGACTGCGCATTGCCATAGGGCATCGCGCGCTTGATGTAGTCGAACACGGTGGAGAGATCAGGCCAGAACGAACCGACGGTCTTGTCCGGCCGGTCTGCCTTCAATGTCCCGGCGCCGCCGGCCAGCACCGGCCAGCGGCCGACGCCCTGTCCGAATTCGCCGTGACAGGACGCGCACTTCTCCTGAAACAGATCGTCGCCCTGCTTCACAGTGCCCTTGCCGACCGGAAGACCGCGCCCGTCCGGCCGCACATCGGTGTCCCAGGCCGCGATTTCCTCAGCGGTGGCCGCCCGGCCGAGCCCGAGCTTCGCGGAGGGCTTGGTGACGTCGCGGCCCGCCATCTGCTGGGCAGCGCTTGGCCCAGTCATGCCGCCGAGCAGACATGCCGCCAGCACCAGTGTCAGGGCGTTAGCCGATTTCGACATTTTCAGTCTCCCCGCCCGAACGCACCAGCCAGGTCTGAATGCCGTTATTGTGGTAGATCGAATTGACGCCGCGCACCTTGCGCAGATCGTCCTTCGACGGCTGCACGTAGCCGGTGGTGTCGATGGCGCGGGACTGGATCATCAGCTCCTGTCCGTTCCAGTCGAAATCCACATAGAAGCGCACGACGGATTTGTCGAAGACCGGGCCGTCGATGCGCGCGGTCTGCCAGTTGCGGCCGCCATCCATCGAAACATCAACGCGCTTCACGGTGCCGCGCCCGGACCAGGCCAGCCCGCTCAGCACGTTGCGGCCCTTGTGCTTCAGCGGCGCTTGCGGCGACGGATTGGTCACCACCGATTTCGCGTCCATCACGAATGTATGCTTGCGGGAATTTCCGTCGGCCAGCAGATCCGTATATTTCGACGTCTCCTCGCGGGTCTGCCAAGGCTGGTCGCCGGCCTCGATGCGGCGCAGCCACTTGACCCACAGATTGCCTTCCCAGCCGGGAATGACGGCACGCAGCGGATAGCCCTGCTCAGGGCGCAGTGCCTCGCCGTTCATCGCGAAAGCGATCATGACATCGTTCAGCGCCTTCTCGATCGGCAGCGAACGATTCATGCCGGCGGAATCGGCGCCTTCCAGCATCAGCCACTTGGCATTCGGCTTCAGCCCGGCCTCATCCAGCAACACTTTCAGCGGCACGCCGGTATACATCACGTTGTGGATCATGCCGTGCGTGAACTGACAGCCATTGAGCTGGCTGCCGCGCCATTCCATGCCGGAATTGGCGGCGCATTCGAGGAAGTACACCTTGTTGATGCGCGGCATCCGCTTGATGTCGTCCATGGTGAAGACCAGCGGCTTGTCGACAAGCCCGTTGATCATCAGCCGATGATCGGCAGGATTGATCTCGGCGACGCCGCCGTGATGACGCTCGAAGCACAGGCCGGACGGCGTGATGATGCCGTCGAGTTCGTGCAGCGGCGTGAAATTGACCGAGGACTCCGCCGATGCGGTGAGCCAGGGAACATCGCGGCGGATCACGTTCTTCTCGAATTTCGAGGGAACGCCATAAGGATGCTTGTCGACGCCGTCGCCGAGATAACGCTGCCAATCCTGCACTTCGGTAATCAGAGGTTCAGGCTTCGCAGCCTCCGCAAGTGCGGGGATCGCCGACAATGCTGCACCGGCACCGGCCAGACCCGCTGCGCCGAGAAAGCGGCGGCGATTGAGCGTTTCCGCTGATGTTCGATCAGTCATACGACAAGCTTTCCTGTCTCTACAATACGACGCCTGAATCAGGCCCCGGTCACCTTGACCGCGGTGTTCGGTTCGATCCTGACGGTTGAGACCTTCGCTACATGCGCCGCGACCACGTCCCAGATCGGGGGTCCCTGCGTATTCTCGTTGATGCTGGCCCAGCCCGAGACCGTGTAGGTCTTGCTGGCTTCGATCGGCTTGCCGGACTTCAGGTGGGTCATCCCGGAAATGCGCGATCCCATCGGCTTGGAAATATCGATCGCGTAGCCCATGCCGCCGATGCGGACCATGTCGCCGCCACCCTGGAAGTACGGATCGGGGTGGAAGATATTGTCGGCAACGTCCTCCAGCACTTCCTTGATCTGGGTGCCGGTCATCTGGTTGCGATAACAGTTCGGATAGGTGATCGCGGTGGCGTTGGTGATATGCTCCCAGGTGATCGCATCGTCGGGGATCAGCGTGCCTCCCCAGCGGAAGCCGGGCGACAGCACGATCTCCGCATCGCGCTCGGACATCATCGCGTTGCAGATCAGATCGTCGAAGGTGCCGTTGAAATTGCCGCGGCGATACAGCAGCGAATCCGTCTTGCCGATCTCGCGCGCCAGATCCCCCGCGAAAGGTGCCCTCACCTTCTCCACCAGCGCAGTCATTGCAGGATCGGGTTTAATGGCATCGGCGAACACCGGCATCAGCTTGAAGCGGATATCCGAGACCTTCTTGTCCTTCACCTCGATATCGAGGCGCGACACGAACTTGCCGTGCGAGCCGGTTGCGACCAGCACCGTATTGCCAACCTTGACCAGGCCGGGCATGGCATCATGGGTATGCGCCGTCAGGATAACGTCGAGGCCCTTCACGCGGCCCGCCAGCTTGCGATCGACGTCAAAGCCATTGTGCGACAGCAGCACCACGATGGACGCACCGGCAGCGCGGGCTTCATCCACCTGCTTCTGGATGTCTTCCTCGCGAATGCCGAATTCCCAGTTCGGAAACATCCAGCGCGGATTGGCGACGGCCGTACGTGGCAGTGCCTGACCGATCACGGCGACGGTGGCGCCGCCGCGTTCGAACATCTTGCGCGCCTCGAACACCGGCTCCTGCCATTCGTTGTCGCGAACGTTCTGCGCCAGGAAGGCGAAGGGCGCGCTATCGGCGATCTGCTTGACGCGTTCGGCGCCGTAAGTGAATTCCCAATGGCCGACCATGGCGTCGAGCTTCAGGGCCGACATGACGTCGACCATGTCCTGCGCCTTGGTCTGCAGTGACGTCCAGCTACCCTGCCAACTATCGCCGCCATCCAGCAGCAGCACCTTGTCGTCGCCGCGCTCGGCGCGCACGGCGCCTATCAGTGTCGCGATACGGTCCATGCCGCCCATGCGGCCATAGTTCTTCGCAAGCGCAACGAAGTCATCGGCGGTCAGCGCGAAGGCATCGGCGGAACCGGCTGCAATCTTGAAGTAGTTGCGAAACTCGGCGTCGGTGAGATGCGGCGGCATGCCCTTCACTTCGCCGACGCCGAGATTGACCGACGGTTCGCGGAAGTGCAGCGGCATCAGTTGCGCGTGGGCATCTGCGACATAGAGGATCGTCACCGTGCCCAGCGGATCGAACCGCAGAATATCGGCCTGTGTCAGGCGCTGCTGTGCCGCAGCCCGACCCAGCGGGCCAAGGCCGCTGCCGATCGTGAGCGCAGACGCAGCCGCCGTCGCTTGCAGGAAATCCCGCCTCGATATCATGATCCACCTATGATCCCTTCCGCTATGGAAGGGTGAATGTTCAGAAGAACGTCAGATCCAGGATCTTCAATTCAGGATCTGCAATACAAAGTCTGCAATCCGTCAGGCCACGGTCAGCTTGTTGGTCGCGACATAGTCGGAGCCATCGTCATCCTTCCAGGTGAAGGTGAATTCTCCGGACTCGGCAGCCTTGTAGAAAAACGACTGATAGGGATTGGCCGAGATGGCGGGATTCCAGTCGGCCTCGAACACCGTCTTGCCGTTGAAGGCCGCAGTGAACTTGTTGATGATCTTGCGCGGCACGACCTTGCCGGCTGCATCCTTGCGCTGGCCCGATTCCATTTCGTGAGAGATCAGCGTCTTGATCTCGATCAGTTCGCCCGGCTTGGCCTGGGTCGGAACGCGAACGCGCGGGGTTGGTTTGGTTGCCATGAGAAAGTCCTCGCCTGATAAATCTGTTCTGTGAACGAAGCTGCGCGACTAGCCGCCGCAGCCGCCGATCGTGACCTTCACATTGGCCTTCGCCATGTGCAGCTTGCCGTTGGACATTTCGGCGATGCAGACGATGTTCTGGGTTTCCGCAAGACGCATGCGCGTCGAGGCCGAGGCCTTGCCGCATGCCGGCGTGAACCGGTAGCTGACGACGGCCGGCAGCGGGTTGCCTTCCGCGAACACATGCACCGACTTGACATAGTCGGCATCGGTCATCGGGCTTTCGATATCGACATTGACCGGCACCACAAGGCCGTTCTCGGCAATCTCGGGCACGTCGAGCTTGATCTTGCCGCTTTCGAATTTCTTGTCGCCGTACAACTTCTTGATTTCGGCGGCGACGGCCTGCTCATCGGCCAGCGACAGTCTGGGAGCGAGGATTGCTGCGAGACCGGCGATCGCGGCCATGGCCAGCGTTTCGCGACGGGTTTTCTCGACCGACTTCAGAACCATGGGTGTATCCTCCTGCGGGATTTGGACGATCCCTTTACAATAGTATCGCTTGACGATTCCAAGTCTGATCTATCTTATCTGGGACATATCATTATATTCTTTTTCTTGAATGTAAAGATCTGAAATGCACAAGTGCCGCAGAGACGGCGATGTGGGAGGGGACAGATGAGGAAGACCGTCATTCGGTCAGCGGCAGCGGCCATTCTGGTACTCTGCGCGGGGAGCTTCGGCAGTCATGCGCAGGACGCCAGCGAGAAAGAGATCGAACGCTATCGCGAGATGATCTCGGACCCGATGTCCAATCCCGGTTATCTCGCCGTCGATCGCGGCGAAGCGCTGTGGGGCGAAGCCCGCGGCACCAAGAACGTCTCGCTGGAAACCTGCAATCTCGGTCTCGGCGCCGGCAAGCTCGAAGGCGCCTTCGCGCAACTGCCGCGCTACTTCGCCGATGCCGACAAGGTCATGGACCTCGAGCAGCGCCTGTTGTGGTGCATGCAGAACATTCAGGGCCTCGACACCAAGGATGTCATCGCGCGGCGCTTTTCAGGCCCGGGCCGTGCGTCGGACATGGAAGACCTCGTCGCTTACATCGCCAACAAATCGAACGGCATGAAGATCGACATTCCGCTGAGCCATCCCAAGGAGCAGGAGATGGTGGCGGTCGGCGAAGCGCTGTTCTATCGCCGCGGCGGCGTCAACGATTTCTCCTGCGCGACCTGCCATGCCGACGAAGGCAAACGCATCCGGCTGCAGGGACTGCCGAACTTCTCCAAGCCCGGTAAACCGGCACAGGAAACCATGGGCGGCTGGCCGACCTATCGCGTCTCGCAAGGCGCGCTGCGCACCATGCAGCATCGGTTGTGGGACTGCTTCCGCCAGCAACGCTGGCCCGTGCCGGAATACGGCTCGGACGTCATAACCGCCCTCACCTCTTTCCTGCAGAAACAAGCGGCAGCCGGCGAACTCAACGTTCCGTCGATCAAGCGATAAGGAGCTCCGAGATGAAACGCGTTTTGACACTCGCCGCGCTCGTTCTCGCAGCAGGCTTCTCGACGACGGCTGCATCAGCGCAAACCGCCAAGGCACCGAATCCTGCTCTGGTCGATGCCTATATGAAATCCACCTTCGGCAAGGCGCCGCCGGAATGGCAGGCGCGCATCGAACCGGATGAAACGCTGAAGACCTGCAACGCCTATCACAATGAAGTTCCCAGCGCCGAGGCCGAGAAGATCACCGCGCGCGAAATGGCGCGGGTAGTCTATCCCGCCGACGGCAAATTCCTCGGCAACTGGAAGGAAGGCGCCAAGATCGCCAATAACGGCCGCGGCGGCCAGTTCTCGGATCCGCCTGACACTGTCAGCGGCGGCAACTGCTATGCCTGCCACCAGATGGAGCAGAAGGAAGTCAGCTATGGCACGCTGGGGCCGAGCCTGACCAATTACGGCAAGGATCGCAAATACGATCCGCAGGAGATCAAGAACGCCTTCACCAAGGTCTACGACTCGCAAGCCGTATTCGCCTGCTCGAACATGCCGCGCTTCGGCGTCAACAAGGTACTGAGCGAGCAGCAGATCAAGGATATCGTGGCTTTCCTGTTCGATCCGGAATCGCCGGTGAACAAGTAACGCGAACCGGGAGGGGATCGACATGACGAAGAGAAACGTGTGGTTTGCCGTCGTCCTGTCGATGCTCGCATCGTCTGCAGCAAGGGCCGAGGAAGCCGTCGTCAGTTACAAGTCCCTCGGACTTGAGCTGGCGCTGGATGCCGCGCGTGCGGCGCTGAAGGAGTGCCAGAAGCGCGGCTATCAGGTAGCAGTGGCCGTGGTCGACCGCTTCGGCACACCGCAAGTCCTGCTGCGCGATCGCTTTGCCGGGCCGCACACGCCGCCGACGGCAACCGGCAAGGCATGGACATCCGCGACCTTCCGCAACAGCACCACCGAACTCAATGCGATCAGCCAGCCCGGCATGATGCAGGCCGGGCTGCGCAATCTGCCGAATGTCGTGATCATCGGTGGCGGCATGATGATTGAAGGCGGCGGTGCAATGCTGGGCGCCATCGGCGTCTCGGGCGCCCCCGGCGGCGATGCCGATGAGGCCTGCGCCAAGGCCGGCATCGCGGCGATCCAGGACAAGCTCGATTTCTGACAAGCTCGACTTCTGAACTGCCGGCTACGCCTGCTTCTTTAGCCACTCCGGAAATGGCGCCGTCTCGTAACCCTTCTGGCGCACGTAACGGAACATCGCCAGAAATTCCACGGGCTCCAGCAGACCGGGCATACGCGCGACTTCCCGCGCTTGCCCGCTTTTCGATGCCAGTCCCGCGACGGTCTCCGGAAAGAACTGGATCGTCGGCGTGAAGCGAATGCCATAGGCTTCGCCAAAGGCCTTCTCGCCGCGCTTGCGACCATCGAAATCCGTCACCTCCCGCGCGCCGATGTGATTGAGATGCAGGATCTCGAAATTGTCGCGGATATAGGTCTCGATCTTCGGATCGGTCATGTAGCTTTCATGCATGCGCTTGCAGGCGGGACAGCCCTTGAGCCCCCACATGATGGCGAAGCGCTTGCCCTTGGCGGTCGCGCCCGCCAGATCCTCGGAGAGATCGAGGAAGCTCTCCAGATACCAGTCCATCTGGTAGAGCCCGTCGTCGCCGAGCGTCGCTTTCGCGGATGCCGGCCCCGTTCGTAGTCCGAGCATGCCGATACCGAGCGCGGCAAGCGCATGCCGTCTGGTGATCACGCCAGTTATCTCAGACATTCGAACCTCCCTGTCCGCATCATCCGATCGTGCCAAAGGCCGGAAAGGTCTCCAGCAACCAACCTGAAATGCGCGGCATCGCGCCAGTCAAAAACAGAACGCCGGTCAGGACAAGGCCGGCACCGATCACCTTCTCGATAGCCAGCATATGCTGACGCAGCCGCGCCATCAGCCGCATGAATGGTGCCGAAAACAACGACGCCAGCATGAAGGGAATTCCAATCCCCATCGCATAGGCCGCAAGCAGAAGCGCGCCCTGCGCTGGTGCGCCTTCGGCGCCTGCGACCATCAGAATGGCAGCCAGTACCGGCCCGACGCAGGGCGTCCATCCGAAAGCAAAGGCGAGTCCCACCAGATAGGCGCCGAGAAAGCCCGCAGGCTTGCGCACGGCCTGAAAGCGCGCTTCGCGAAACAACAGCCCGATCCTGAAGATACCGAGAAAATGCAGCCCGAGAACGACGATCAGCAGACCGGCGATGAGACCGAGCGTGTCGAAATGAGCCGTGACCGCCCTGCCGATCAGCGATGCAGATGCGCCGAGCGCGACGAAGACCGTCGCAAACCCCAATACGAATGCAAAGGACAGCGCGACCACGCGTCCATTCGGGCGCCAGCCGGCCTGACCACCGCGATCGTCGAGTTCATCCAGGCTGACGCCTGCCAGAAAGCAGAGATAGGGCGGCACCAGCGGCAGAACGCATGGCGACAGGAACGACAACAGCCCTGCGCCCAGCGCACCAAGGAACGATATTGAGGACACCACGGCGGATCCGGTTCTGGCATAAATATTCGAATTCGTGTATATGTAACACATGACGCGGAAATTGCCTCTGAAAACCTCGTTGATCGCAACTTTGTTGGTGATGACCGCGGCGCTGTCGCCGCGCATCGCTGATGCGTCCGAACTCCTGATATTCGAGCGCGATGGCTGCGTCTGGTGCGCGCGCTGGAATCGCGAAATAGCTCCGATCTACGACAAGACCGACGAAGCCAGGCTTCTTCCGCTGCGCCGCATCGATATGGATCGCGACAAATCACCTGGCGTGACACTGGCGTCGCCGGTGCGTTTCACACCGACCTTTCTGATCGTGGACAACGGCCGCGAGATCGGCCGCATCACCGGCTACATGAACGACGAAACCTTCTGGAGCCTGCTCGGGAAGTATGCTGCCAGACTGACCACCTCACAGCCCAACGCCAATCGTTCCTGATCCTCTTCAAACATTCGCGGGACACGCGCGCTGCCATGGCCTCCATCATTCCATCCGAACTCGAAGACGAACTGCGCGACGGCGCGGAGTACTCGCCCGAACTCGACCAGTTGATGCGCAAGGCCCGCAAGGCCAGCAATTTCCTGAAGGCGATCTCGCACGAAAACCGCCTGCTGCTGCTGTGTCTGCTGGCAGAGCGGGAGCGGTCGGTATCCGAACTGGAGAACATCCTGTCGCTGCGGCAGTCAGCCGTGTCACAGCAACTCGCGCGTCTGCGCTACGACGGCATGGTGGAGACCCGCCGCGACGGCAAGACGATCTATTACAGCCTGGCCAATGACGACGTGCGAAGCGTCATCTCGGTCATCTACGATATTTTCTGCGCCACACCGGCGCCGGCCAAGAAAAAATAACGCCGCCGATCCGGCAGGCGGAGGCGCGCGGCCCGTAAGGCCAGCGCGCCTCACATCGGGAGGAAACCCATGCAGAACATGTCTGCTTGGTTATCGACGCTGGCTGGCTTGGCCATCGGCGCCATCGCGGGATTTGCCGTGCGACGCGCGCGCCTTTGCACATTTGGCGCGATTGAAGATGCGTTGATGGGCGGAGACAACCGTCGCCTCAAGATTTTCGGGCTGTCGCTTGGCATCGCCATGCTGGGCACCCAGGCGCTGATCCTGTCCGGCTTTCTCGCGCCAGAACACACCACTTACGTTCCCCCTGCACTGCCTCTCATTGCCATCGTCATCGGCAGCATCATGTTCGGCACCGGCATGGCGATGGTCGGCACTTGCGGCTTCGGCTCGCTGGTCCGGCTTGGCACCGGCGATCTCAGGAGCCTGATCGTGATCCTCGTGCTGGGCGCGACGGCCTACGCGACCTTGCGCGGATTGTTCGCCGATCTTCGCATTGGCGTGCTTGAACAGTTGTCGATCAGGATGCCGGACGGCATACGCTCCGACTTCGCGTCGCTGCTGACGCAAGCGACCGGCCGCGATCTGCGCGTGCCGCTCGCCATCATCGTCGGCAGCGGCCTCTGCTGGCTGGCGCTCAGCGACAAACGCCTGCGCCGCGCGCCGCGCCTGCTCACTGCCGGTGTCGCACTCGGACTGCTCACGATTGCCGGCTGGATCGTCACGGTAGGATTGAACGACGATTTCGCGGGTCCGCCGCGCCCGCAAAGCCTGACATTCGTATCGACCATCGGAAAAGCACTGTATGCCGGAGTTCTGAATGTCGCGAACTTCGCCGATTTCGGAGTCGGCAGCGTGTTCGGTGTCATTGCCGGTGCATGGGCCGCCGCGTGGTTCGCGGCCGAACTGCGATGGGAAGCCTTCGACGACGATCACGAAATGCGCCGCCATCTCGTCGGTGCCTGCCTGATGGGTATCGGCGGCATCCTGGCCGGCGGCTGCACCATCGGTCAGGGCATTACCGCGGGATCGATGCTGGCCCTGTCCTGGCCAATCGCAGTCGGTGGCATGGTGCTCGGCGCGCGGATCGGCATTGCAATCCTGGTCGATGGCTCGCCGCGCGACCTCATCCATCGCAACTGGATGCTGCTCGCGCGGAAAGCGCCGCCGTCCAAGTAGTCATAGCGTTATCGAGCGACGTGGAGACCGGTTCGCGTCAAGAAAACGCGTCAAAACAAAAAGGCCAGAGCCCGGTTCTGTTTCAATCAGAACCGGGCTCTAGCGTCACGGCTTGAGGTAGCTCCAGCCGGCTTCCTGCAGCTCAATCAGCCTGACGGCGCCCGATGGCACCACCGTCGCCTCGGATACGACGCTGATCGCCTTGCCCTCACGCTTCTCCATGCCCTCTTTGGTATTTCCGCAGGCGATGAATTTGACGCTGGACGGGAAGCTGGCATCGACGATCTGCTTGATGCGGTCCTTCACCGGCGAGGTGTCGTCGCGAAGCATGTGCAGACCTGGTCCATAAGTGACGATCTCGATCTGAACGTCCTCGCCCTTGGCCTTGTAGAACTCCATAACATTGGTCGCGTTGTTCAAGGCCAGATTCATTAGGGCAGGATCGTTCTGATTGACCTGAATGGCAACACGATGCTCTTTCGCGCCCGCGGCATGAGCGGACGACGCGATCAGCGCAAACAGGACGGCTCCGGCAATTGATCTCAACAATGATCGCATCTCAAAACTCCTTTTCTGGGATGTACAATTTCAGGGCCGCACGATCGTAAAACCGCGCTCTGTCAAATCCAGCAGATGGCCGACGCCGACCTGCACTTCCACCGCATGCGGATTGATTGCCGGGCGTTTGCCGGTGTCGCGCTCGATTGTGTCCAGCGTATTGCCGCAGACGCTGAAGCGCACGCCCTGGGTCACCAGACTGTCGACCAGCGCACGATGTTCGTTGGTGTCGCGCAGCAGATCGATGCCAGGGCCGAAAGTGACCACCTCGACCGCCACCTTGTCAGGCCCATAGGCTTTCAGGAGATTGCTGGCGACGCTGAGAACGAGGCGCTCTTTCTTCGGATCGGAATCGGAGAGCTGCAATGCGATGAAATGCTCGGCGAAGGGCTTGTCGGGAGCGGCATCCTGTTTGGTGGGCCGTGTCTGCGCAACAAGCGGCGGCGTCGCACATAACACCAGCGCAAGAACCGACAGACAGAAAAACAGTCCTCGCTTAGTCATCCCGCACAAAACCTCTGACGATCAGAGGATTGATTAGCAATCACCCTGCGCCGGCGCAATCAAACTCACAAAGCTATGTGGAGGTTCTTATTGCGCCGCAAACGCCGGACGCAGCGCCAGCCCACGGATCGCAACTGCAGCGCCCGCAAAGATGCCGGCGACAGCCACAAAGGACGACAGCGCGAGCGTCGACAGGCCAGTCAGCCCCTGCCCGATCGAGCAGCCATAGGCCATCGCGCCGCCGATCCCCATCAGCGCCGCGCCAGCCATCGAGCGGCCGGTATGACGCGCGGATGAATAGCCCTCGAATTCAAACCGGCCTGTCAGCAGCGCGGTCAACAGACTGCCGACGAACACACCCGCAACAAGCGCAATTCCGAAATTCAGCGTCATGCCAGTCGACAGCATGATGAACTGCAACGTATCGGCAGCCGGCGACACGAATGTGAGCGACGCCACCGGAATCGGATCGAACTCATCGGCGCCAAGCCAGCCGGTGGCCAGCCAGCCCGCGATCACCAGCAGGCCCATCACTAATCCCGCGACGAGCTGCCCCGGCGAACGACGAAGCTCGCGACGCGACAATGCGAAGACGAGGAGCGCGCCGCCGACAATCAGCGTTGCCGCGATACGCGCACTCGCTTCGTGCAGACCGAGCGCGCCGAGCAGCGACGGCACCGAATTCGCACCCGGCGTCATCTGCGTCCATTGCAGGATCGACAGCCGCATCGGCGCGAGCAAGCCTTTCAAGGTCATCTGCGCCGTGACGCCGATAATCGCGATCACGACCAGCGACCGCAGATTTCCCTTGCCGAGCAACACCAGCGCACGGGACGCGCAACCATTCGACAGAACCATACCGAGGCCGAATAACAGTCCGCCGACGAAGATCAACGGCGCCGAGAATGATGGCTGCAGATAAAGCGACTTCGCGATCTCGACCACGCCGGTGCCGGCGATGAACTGCGTACCGAACACGGCAACGGCAAGTGCAAGCGCATAGCTTCGGATCTTGCGTCCGTCGTCATGCGCCCACCAGTCGCGCAGGCCGCTCATGAGGCAAAAACCGCTCAGCAGGCCGACCGCGCCGAAAACGGCGCCAATCGCAAAACCCGCGACAACCGGGAGCGCAAACATCGAATGATCCGAACATGATTTTGAGGTGCTGTGGCCGAATTACTACTGCCAGTTTAACAGGCGGTCCAGTTGACCCGTGATTTAAGGAGGAAGTTCTACAGGCACCGAAAAACAGGGAACATAATTCCATCAGATCGCAGGATGCGATGCAGATTGACTATCGCTCTATGAGCGATAGAGATCGCCAGGTGTTTCGCACCCAATTCTGGATCCGAAACGATCGCCGGTCGCGTAGCCGGCAGTGTTGGGATCATCTGGACGTGGCGAAGATCGCGGGGCTCCCGGCCCCCCGCCGCCACGGTGAACACGCTGCGTCCGTAACGAACGAAAAGCCGAGCTGGCAAACGATTCTCCATCGTCATGCCTCCTGCCATCAATATTGGCGCCATATTCCAAATCGTCTCAAATGAGACGTCATAGCCAGGACGCCTGTGGTTCCTTCGCCGGAACAACATGAGGTTCAACGATGAGCAGCCGTCACCCGATAACCCGCGCGTGGCTAGATAGCGACCTGGAAAAGCTCAGAGAGCTGCATTTGGCGGGCGCTAGCCTTCTGCGCGCGTCGGCAGCCCTCAATCGACCGAGCGCTTCCGTCAAGAAGCGGGCTAGAGAACTCGGACTCCATTTTGCCGGCGTCCGGGAAGTTCGGCGGGAGATCCACGCACGCGAGCAAACCCAATGACAGTCAGCCGTTCCGCGGCGCCGAAATGCCCAAAGTGCGGTCGCAAGATGACGTCGTCAAAAGAAGAAAGTTCGAAATTCAGATGCGCAAAGTGCGAAGTCGATCCGATGGAGCGCAGCAAGGGGTGGCTCTCAAGCGAATTGAAGCCGCCGTCCAGATGACGCTAGGATGCTGACCGCGGCCGGACAGGTCCGCCGACATGGGAGGCAACGATCGATCCCTTAGCCATTCTCATAAGAAAGTTCAAAGAACATTCCCGGTTAAGCCAGGATGACCTTACCGAGATCCGCCGGCTTCCGATCGCTATCCGGGAACTGGACAGCAATGAAGATTTCATTCGGCAAGGTGACCGTCCGAAGGTGTCCGCGATAGTCGTTAGGGGGATGGTCGCCCGCTATCATCTTCTTTCGAATGGCGCGCGCCAGTATCTGTCATTCAGCCTCGCTGGCGATATGCCTGACTCACAGTGTCTTTTCATCGACCATATGGACCACGCTGTATGCGCCATCGGTGGGGCAACCGTAGCCACGGTTCCTCACGTCGCTTTGCTCTCTCTGTTCGAAACAAGGCCCAAGGTTGGTGCTGCGATCTGGCGGGAGACGCTGATCGACGCTGCCATTTTCCGTGAAGCAATTACAAACAACAGCGCTCGATCTGCCACCGCGCGTATGGCGCATTTATTCTGCGAGCTTTTCTATCGATCGCGCGCCTCCGGGCTTGCCCGTGAGAATACCTGCTTCGTTCCGGTCGGTCTCGTTCAGCTTGGCGAAGCGCTGGGCCTCTCGTTGGCAACGGTGAATCGCTCTCTCGCCGACCTTCGCGATGAGGAGCTTGCAGATCTGAAGGGCGGACATCTCACCGTCAGAAACTGGGCGAGACTGATGCAGCGCGCCGGGTTCAATCCGCGTTATCTGCATTTGCGGCGCGCACCGCTTTGATGCATCGTATGTCACGATGAAAAACCGTCCAGGTAAGCATGATGGCAGTAAGCTACAGTTCGATCGCGGCTCTGGCTTGTTCGATGGCGATCTGTTTTACCGTTGCTTTTATCGGTGCACGGGTCACGACGCCTGAAATTCCGACCTGGTACGCAAGTTTGGCGAAGCCGTCCTGGACGCCGCCGCGCATCGCCTTTCCTGTCGTCTGGCCAATTCTATATTTTCTGATGGCATTGGCGGCATGGATGCTGTGGGAAGCGCCTTCGTCGCCGTATCGAAACGCGGCTCTCGTGGCATTCGCCGTGCAGCTTTCCCTGAACGCGGTCTGGTCGCCGATCTTCTTCGGTCGTCACGACGTCCGCTCTGGCGTGATCGTGATTTCGGCACTGGTCGTTGCGATAGGAATTACGATTCTTATCGCGCTTCAGGTCGACCGGACTGCCGCCGTATTGCTCGTGCCCTATTTCGCCTGGATACTATTTGCGACAGCGCTTAACGCGCGCATTCTCGCTCTCAATTGACGGCCGAAATGACGACTGCTGCGTTGCTGAAACATTTTCGCCCCGCCGGAGTCTTAGTCGTGGAGGACGACAATGGACAACCGGCGCAACAATGTCAGGGATCTACGGAACAAGGTGGCCAAGTATCGCGCTCTGGCGCGCGGGGTCACTGACGCAGAAACCCAACGCCAGATCCTGCAGCTCACCGACGAGCTGGAACAACAAGCGCGTGACATTGAGCGGGGGAAATAACGGCGTAGCAGCGTTAGCGCGCGGATGACGTCTGCAAAGCCCCCGCTGATGCAGGGGCCTTTCATTCTGTGGTGGGATTACTTACGCCCGACAAGTCGCCGCAGGGATTCATGTTCCAGCGGCGCGACGTCAGGCAAAGGAGGTCCCGATCAGCCAACCCGGAGGTTTTCCGCCGACGTCTTGCCACGGTTGGCCACCTCCTCGAAACTGACCTTGACCCCCTCATTCAAAGTGCTCAGTCCCGCCTTCTCGACAGCCGAGATGTGAACAAAGACGTCTTTGCTGCCATCGTCCGGCTGGATAAAGCCGAAGCCCTTCGTCGCGTTGAACCATTTTACTACGCCAGTCGCCACTTCAGTTCTCCCGGTTGTCTCTGGAAACACAGCAGCGCTCTATTCCGACACGAGTCAATCGAGCAAACCTTGTTTCTCCCAACGGGATACAGGGATCGCTATCGGGACAAACGGTCGACAGCCATCCGTCCGCACTGCCGCTGTGTGACAGCGGCTTTAGGCAACATAATCTCCGGGAAGCCCAACTGACGTGCTATTGTCATCGAAGCCCAGTGCGGGCGGAGGACGAAACCATGCCCAAAGGCGAACAACGAAACAACCGCGAAGCAAAGAAGCCCAAGAAGGACAAGGCCAAGACGATCGCAGCAGCTCCGACGATGAAGGGTCTGATGCACCCCGAAGCGGAAAAGCCCAGAAAGAAATAGTCCAACAAGACGCCTCGCTAGCAGAGCTGTGTGAGGTCATGTCAGAGCGTCGGAAGATCATTATCTATCCGGGATCAGCTTGTGCGTCCGGTGTGACTGGCCCTCTTCTCGGCTCTTCTTGTGCTTGATGCCATCGCTATTCCATCGCGCTAAATCACCTCCGGTCAGAACGCGTCATAATCCGCGTGACGCCAAGCCTTGAGACTCGAAGCCTTGGGTTGAACGGAGCCAAATCTTGCGCGATCTCAACTTGAGCGGTGGTCTCGATGTCAGAGCTGGAATGTAGTGCCGTGAACGACCTTCCACACACGCACGTCAGCTCAATTTCTTCGACTACTGACAGGACATGAAGCGTTGAATTGGCAACCCATAGACACCGCACCAATGGACGGAACTCCCATATTCCTGGCTGGCGGCTACGATGACAATTCGGATCACGCCATGGAATCCGAGGCGGAGAAAATGCGAACTGCCTGCCGCGCATGGTGGAACGACGGCGACTGGATTATTACCCTGGCTGAAGCAGGATGCGTCAACGTCACCCGAATTGACCCCACGCACTGGGCGCCGATTGAAGAACCGCGCTAACCCGGCAAGATCGGATTGCCTTGGGGGCAAGACCGCGTCGCGGCACTTCTAAAAATCAGTCGAACAGAGGCTCAGAGTAAAATCCGGCTGCCAGGACCTCGAAAAGCGCCGCGTTTCCATCATACCGAGCCTTCCATCGCGTATTGCTAAACCCACTGTCGAACAGGTCACCATTGTCCTGCACCTGTCTTCAGCCAATCCTTCGGCCATACATCCGTGCCCCGGATTGACGTCGCTGATTGTCCGCTATCAATTCTGCGAGGCTAAACACGATGCGCGTCGCGATGTTGGCACCGATATCCTGGCGAACACCTCCCCGGCACTACAGCCCGTGGGAGCTCGTAACGAGCCTGCTTACGGAGGCGCTGCTCGTGCGGGACGTTGACGTCACACTGTTTGCCACAAGGACAGTTTGACGTCGGGACATCTCGCCGGTGCCGTCCCGGCACCATACTCTGAAGACTCGTCGCTCGATGCCAAGGCGTGGTGCCGTCGAAGCCGCCCAAGCGGTTGAGCGCATTGACGAACTGGACAGACGCGCCGGCCGAGCGGCTGTTCCGAGCAGTTTACCGTCGATAGAATGGCAGATCGCTACCTTGCTCTGTACCGATCTATCCTGGGTTAACCGACAGCAAACAGGCCACCGACGGCCAACGACGGTCAGTTGTCTAATTTTATAGACAAGTTGCCGGCGGCTGCTTTATTGTTCCGAAACTTTCTGAGCAATAACGGAGCGTTCTTCGGTCGTGGCCTACAGCATCTACGGGACCCCTCAGAGGCGGCCGGAGAAGGTGTTCTACGGGACTGTGCAGACCCTCGAGCAGGCTGCGAGCGAACTTCGGAAGCTGCGCAACGCTGGCGTCCTGGACGTCTATGCGATTGGCTTCGATCCTGAGACGGCGAACATGCGGAAGCCGCCGTGAGCCACGACTTCAACTAGGCCAGTGCAGGACAAAAAAGCCGCATCGCCCGAAAGGACGACGCGGCCAAGTGTTCCAGGAGGCAGTTTTGCCTCTCTGGCCATCCCTTAATTTTCCTGTGCCTCAATAGTGCCGAACGCACGCAGATTGGCGCGAACCTTTCGCACACCAGCAAACGGCCTGCCCAGCTCCCAGGGATTCTACTGGACACCCCCCAGAGGTCGCATCAAAGCCGCCGTGGCGCGCAAAAGCGTCGCGCCGGCGTCTGCCAGTTGGACCAGATGGACAATCTGGTCGGGCGTCCAGCTCGTGATGTTTCTGCGGGCCCTTTTACGGGTCTCGTCGCTCAGTAAGCCGTTTCAGAAGGTCATCGGCACGAACGGCTTTCTGGCCGCTCTTCGCCCGCATCTCCGGACAGTGCGCCGGACGAGCCAGCATGTCGGATGCAGCAGCTTCCGCCTCCAGCTGTATCGCTGGTTGCTTGTGGTCTTCCGATGTCTTGAGTTGAAACGGCGTGACCATCGCGCGCTCCGAAGCCACGAGCCGTGCGGTGATGTGCGTAAAAAATACAGCGATCTAATGTTCCACACGAGTCATCGCATTTTCTCGCGACGCACTCTCTAAAAATTTGCGGGTGCCTCTTGACCAGCATGTCGGGAACTCTAAATCAACAATCGCCTTTAAACGAAAGGAGTTAGGAGGCCAACATGACAATATCTGCCATGTCGATGAATGAAATCCACGCCAATTCCCTCCTTGCCAGCACCTTCACGCACCCGCGGCAGGTTCTCGCAAATCCCTTCTTGGACGCGCTGCAAAAGCGATGTGTCCTCGCCGCTTGGGCCTCGGATGCCTTTGCCGTCGAAGGAAAGCCGTGGCTGCGACAGATCCCGGGTTCCAACGAGACCGTCAGGATCGGTGACATTCTCGCAGCTCTCAGATCGCTTGATGGCGACGATAGTCCGCCTCCGCCAATGATGTCGCGAATGCCGTTGCCAAGGCCTCCCACACGCGTGCGCGCCGTGGGCCAAACCTCCTTGGAAATTAGGCGCCGCTTAGCGGAAATCCATCCGTAAGACTCCGAACGGGATTTGAAAAGCCGTCCGAGCAATGCTCGGGCGGCTCAATGGGGAGCGCTCGCTATGCCCTTCCAGCAATTCCTTGCCAGAGTACGCCAGCTTTTCCCGCTGGGTGACGACGAACACTATTGCTCAGTCGCTCGGGACCTGGAGAGCGGCGCCTTACGCCACCCGGTACAACCCATGTCCGACAGCGAACTGGCCGCAGCCATCGCTGAATTCCGAAAGACACCGCTGTCCGAACAGTCTCGCAACACACTCCGGGACGCCTTCAATCCAAAGAAGAGTCTTTGAACAAGGTTTCAACGAAAATCTATCAACTACTTCTTCTCGCCCCGCACGCCCTTGAACTTCTTGGCGGCCTTCGTCTTTTTGGCCGTCTTCTTTTTCGCTGCAGCTACCTTCTTCGGTGCAACCCCCTTGGCCTTCCTGATCGCCATGAACTCACCCGACGACTTGTCGCGTTTCGTCTATGTCGTTGCATCGCCCATCGGCGTCTTCGTCTGGCTGCGCTTCTTCACTGCGCCGTTGCGCACGTTGTCGCCCGTCGGCTTGTTGATCGCCATCGCTGCATTTCCCTGACACCGCAGTACCGCAGGTACGACCGAAACCGCCATTCGGCAAAGTGGTTTCCGACCATTGCGGAACCAATCACCCGCAGCGCATTTGAATCCGTGTTCTGTTGCGTTGTGGAGTAGTGAGTATGGGACAGACTGGGACGCCATCGATCGTGCCGAGCGGGATCGATGAGGCGGTCTATCTCGTTCTCGATTGTTTCGGTCGCGGCGGTTGCGTCTGGCGGGAAGCCGATGCTCAGCAGACCGATTTGGAAAACGTCATCGCCGACCTTATGGCTGGCCAGTACAGCGATCCGCTTCGCGTGGTCGCGATGAATACTGTGGAAGGCTGTGCGCGAGACGTGTCTGCGGACGTCGCTAGCGAAATACGGCGGCGAGCCGACCTGGCCAATGAGGACATCTCATCGTCGCTTGAGGAGTTCGTTAGTCATCACGCCGCCCCCCGTCGGCACCTTGCTAGGAGGCGGATGTGATGCCGTGGTCGACGAAATTTTCAGAACCTATCGTGCTGTCCAATGGCGACAAGCTGACCACGCTACAGGAGGCCGGCGCCTATATCACCCACCTCCCGAAAGCCGTTCACGACGATGCTCCGTGGCAGAACGCTATGCATGTGCTGATTCAGGCTGCCGATCACGACGGGCCAATCGAATTTGCCCGGCTAGCCATGCTGCAAGCGCTCTTCCCAAAGGGCACGCCAGTTTATCGCGCAGTCGACAAGGACTCCCAGTGGCGCAACAACCGCAACCTTGCGAGGGACAGCTGATGCGCGACATCGACATCATCACCAAGGCATTGGACGACGCGGAGAAAGTCATCCACGACTACAGCCGGCCCGGCCCGCGCAACCCGGAATGGACTCTGCACAGGATGATCGACATCCTCGACCGCGAAGACGTGGTGGCTGCACGCAAGAGGCTTGCGCAGGGCTACGGCCATTTGCGTTTGGTGAGATAGCCGGACAGCGTCTGGCCACGTCATGCTTATTGCGTCAGCAGATAATAAATTCTGGTAGTCAAATTCGCATTCCGAAAAGGCCGCGCCAACGCGGCGCGGCAAGTTGCGTCCGTGCACAGTTTGCTTGATGCAGGACATAAGACAAAGCGGGGATTTCACACGTTGTTCCGCCGCTGAAGCGGCCTGTTTCATTTAGTTCGAAGTTGCGTTTCCCATCCGTCGATAAGGGAACCGGTCGATCCTATGATTTCCCAGCTTAGGGTTTTCACCGATGTCAGCTTAAAGGGTCCTGCACCATGCTCCTTATCTAGCAGAGCCCTTACTAAAAGGAGCCGACGATGACGGAGATCCCAGACCGCCGGGCGTTCCTGCGCTTAACCGGCAATACGCTTGCAGTCGCCGCGATTGGTGCAGTTGGCATTCGTTACGTTGGAACGGTGCATGCGATGCCGATCGCGCGAGCTCCAGAAATTTCCGAAGGGCAGCCGGATCTGATAACACCGGCGCAATGGGGACCACCGCCGCATGGACCTGGTTGGCGAAGGCGCTCCCGACGCGGGCGGCGATGGGTTTGCTGGTGGCACCGCGGGCGTCGCCACTGCGGATGGCGATGGTAGGCCGAAGCACAATTGAAAACGCCCGGTCGCCATTTCTGGCACCGGGCAAGTTTACAGAGAAACCGCACCGGATCATCCCGTCGCCCCCTCGGCCTGCAATATGACTATGGCACGTACCGCCCGCCCTAACCTTGCGGGCTAATTTGTTGCCTGTTCGAACTCCCGCGCTCATCGCGGAAGCGGCCAAGCGCCGAAGCCGCGCTGGGAGCCGACAACAGAACAAACACCGAAAATGGAATTGCTTACAGTATTCGGGTGACTTGGGAATCTGACCAGAGGGCAACTGGATGACTAGCTTGTGCGGCCGAACATCGTCGAGCCGGCCAAAGCAAAACGCCGCATCGGCATGGCAACGGCTCTTCGATGCGCGTGCCTGCCCAGACCAACGACAACGGGCCGGCGTTGGCGCAGGCCGATTGCCACGATGAAGCGACCGAATCCCTAGAAAAAAATTTGCGACCTCTTGAAACCAGACTTGGTTCTTTTCTATTTTATTGCCTGTCGGATGCCAGTCGGGTCCGACGGAGGCGGGCGCCGGTCGCGTCCGGCGTCTGCTCATACCCATCTTGCTCAATGGAGGATTTGGCTATGACAACTTTTGATTTCGCCCCGCTCTGGCGCTCAAGCATCGGCTTTGACCGCCTTTTCAGTCTCGTGGATGCGGCCCAACGCGCCAACGAGGAAACCTTTCCGATGTATAACATTGAGCGCGTCGGTGACGATCGCTATCAGATCTCGCTCGCGCTAGCTGGTTTCTCACCGGACAATATTACGGTGACGACCGAGCAGAATGTTCTTACCGTCGAAGGGCGCAAGGACGAGCAGCATCGAGACTTTGTTTATCAGGGAATTTCTGGTCGCGCTTTCAAGCGGCAGTTCAACCTTGAGGAGCACGTCCAGGTCACTGGCGCACACTTCGACAACGGCCTGCTACAGATCGGATTGGTCCGCGAGGTGCCGGAAGTCATGAAACCGCGCAAGATCGAAATCGGCAGGTCTGATCAACGGAAGGTAGAAAAGCTGCCTCCGCAAGCCGCCTGACAATCGTCCGCTGATAACGCCGCGGCAGCGCAAGTTGCCGCGGCACATTCCGATTGCACGGGGTTTACGATGTCGAGCATATCTCTTCCGATGCTGGGGGATGGCGGTGGGCTTAGCCGGTATCTCACGGCCATCAAACAATTTCCCCTGCTCTCACCCGAGCAGGAAATTTCGCTTGCCCGAAAGCTGCGCGATGAAGATGACCGGGAGGCCGCGTTCCAACTCGTTACGAGTCACCTGCGCCTGGTTGCCAAAATTGCCATGCGATATCGCGGATACGGCCTACCGATTGCCGACGTTATTTCCGAAGGAAATATCGGCTTGATGCAAGCGGTCAAGCGGTTCGATCCGGACCGCGGCTTCAGATTGGCCACTTACGCTACTTGGTGGATTAAGGCGACGATCCAGGACTACATCCTGCGCTCCTGGTCGATCGTCAAGATCAGTGCGTCGTCAACACAGAAGCGACTGTTCTTCAACCTGCGGCGGCTAAAAAGCAAGATTGCAGCCCTCGACGATGGAGACATGCGACCTGATCAGGTGACGACGATTGCCACGCGTCTGCAGGCGCCGGAGCACGAAGTCATCGAAATGAACCGGCGTTTTCTCGGCGACATTTCACTCAACGCAAAAGCCAGGGAGGACGATGAAGCACCAACCGAGTGGCTGGACCGACTCGCTGACGACATTGATCTTGAGCAAGGCCTCATCGAAAAAAGCGATTCGGAGTGGCAGACACGAGCGCTAAGGAAAGCCCTCGAAGCCCTTTCCGCCCGAGAGCAAAGGATCATTGAAGCTCGTTGGCTGTCGGATGACCCGGCAACACTTGATGAGCTTGGCAGTGAATTGGGCGTGTCCCGCGAGCGGGTACGGCAGATTGAAGCCAGGGCGATAGAAAAGGCCCGCCATTCGGCGCTGGCTCTAATGGGCGCGCCGCCGCCCCGCAGGGCCAATTCGTCAGCGATTTGAAAATGGTGGGGGAAGAAGGACTCGAACCTTCGAAGTCATAAGACGGCTGATTTACAGTCAGCTCCCTTTGCCACTCGGGACACTCCCCCGCCTGACGCCATCGGATCCAGGCCCAACAAGACCTGGGCCCAACACGGCAATCCCACCAAATCAGTGGCTGGACGGCCATGGATGACGTTAAAACGCGCGCCCGTAAACGGGCTCCCGGTTGGCGCGTTTATGACGGAAGCGATGGGGCAAAGTCAACCGACCAGGGCCGGAATATCCGCCCTTCCGGAACCTCTTTCCGGAGCCTCAAATTGCCATTATTCGGCCCCCGTGAGACAAGCCGTGCCATGAGCGATCGAGAGCGAAAACAGCGATTCCAGCGCGGCCTTGACAAGGGGCGCGACGGCCAGAGCGGCCAAGGCCGCGATAAAACCCGAGATAAACCGCGCGATCAGGGCCGGGATCACGGACGGCGCCCGCCCCGGCGTGGCCGGGAATCCGGCGGCGACGGCCCGGCCATCCTCTATGGCTGGCATACGGTCACCATGGCGCTGGCCAATCCGCAGCGGGTCATTCGCAAGCTGATTCTGACCGAAAATGCCGCCCGGCGCCTCGCCGAGGAGAAGATCGACACCCGCGTGACGCCGATCCTGGTCCGCCCGGACGAGATCGACCGCCGGCTGGGGCCTGATGCCGTCCATCAGGGCCTGCTGGCCGAGGTCGAGCCGCTGGAATCGCCGGATCTGGACACCCTGCCCCAGAACGGCATCGTACTGGTGCTCGACCAGATCACCGATCCGCACAATGTCGGCGCCATCCTGCGTTCCGCCGCGGCCTTTGCCGTCAAGGCGATCATCACCACGGCGCGGCACAGCCCGGAAGCCACCGGCGTCCTCGCCAAATCGGCCTCGGGCGCGCTGGAACTGGTGCCGATGATCACGGTGCCGAATCTGGCGCGGGCGCTGAACGAATTGAACGATCTCGGTTTCATGACCGTCGGTCTCGACAGCGAGGGCAGCGAAAACATCAGCGCGATCCCGCTGCAACAGCCGCTGGCGCTGGTGCTCGGTGCCGAGGGCAGCGGCTTGCGACGGCTGACGCGGGAGACCTGCAGCATCGTCGCGCGGCTCGATATGCCCGGCGAGATCAAGAGCCTCAACGTGTCGAACGCCGCCGTGCTCGCGCTCTATGTCGGCGCCAGCAAGCTCGGCCTGATGGGCTAAACACAGCAGGCAATAAAAAAGCCCGCGTGCATCGCTGCGCGCGGGCTTTTTGTTTGCGGTCAGATCAGTGCGCGTAGCGCTGAGGGCGCTGCTGGTAATAGCCGCGTGGGGCTGCAGCGCGCGGCGCATATGTCACCTTCGGCGCGCCGTAGCGATGCGCCTGATGATAACCGGTGCGCGACACGTAGCTGCGCTGCGCATAGCCGTAACGCGTGCGCGGCTGCATGCTGTAGCCGTAGCGATAGCTCGGGCGCGCACGATAGTGGCTGCGCGACGGATAGCTGGTGATCGCGGGCCCGCGATAGGCCGGACCGTAGGAGTAGTTCACCGGATTGGCGTAGGGACCGCCATCGTAGCCGCGACGATAGCCGTAACCGTAACCCCCGCCGTAGCCGTAGCCGTAACCATTACCGTAGCCGCGCCAGCCGATCGCAGTCTCCTGATAGGTCGGGACCGGCGCGAACATGCCCGGGCCGCTGAAGGTCGGGCCCTGGTTGGCGTAATAATACTGACGCGTCACCGGCGTCGGATCGGGCAGCCGCTCATAACCGGCGCCATAGCCGCAGGGGCTGACATAGGCCTGACCGCAAGGCGAGCAGCCGGTGGAGGCGAACAGGCCGCCGCCGCAGGCCATGGCAGGCGCAGCGCCGGCCGTGGCGGTGACAACGGCAAACGCCGCAACCCATTTTGAAATCACGTTACGCATGAATACTCTCTCCTGTCGGGTGTCTTTTTTCGTTGTTGGTGATGGATCGGTCAGCGCCGGAATTCCGGTGGTGCGACGATGACCTCAGGCGGATTGAACGGCACTTCGTTCTCCCGCCCCATTGGCGCGGATTTCGCCGACCAGCTCTCGTGGTAGCTCTCGGCCGGCTGCGGCAATTTGCGATTGGCCGGCGGCTGGATCTCCAGACGCCCATAACCGGGCTGCCGACCGAGGCTCGGATAGTAGTGACCGACATTCGGAACCGGATCGATATAGCGTCCGCCATAGACTGTCGGCTGAATATGGATGCCGCGCTGCAAGCCCCAATCGCCTTCGATCACGCGATAGGACGCATCGACGCCGTTGATGATGATCGGCACACCGGGACGACCGGGCACGACGATGTTGAAACCATCGGCGGCTGCAGCCGGAAGCGTCGTGGCAATCACGAAAAGCAGTGCTGAAAGGGTGCGCATGGCCATGTCCTGCATCTTGGCGGTACGATATTCGAACGCCTCGCAGGATGGGTTAAGGGCGCGGTCTAAACTGCCGGTAAGCCTAACGCGTAAGCATCAGGCGCACTTCAAATGCGCCGGATCGCAGCGTGGATTCGTTAACGCAACGGGCCCGCATTGCGACGTGGTCCCGGTCGAAAGACGTCGAGCATGCGCCGCCCGCATCTTGCGCATCGCCGTCGCAACGTGATCTGATCCCGTCAGCCACTGTCTATCCCTGACGCTTCAATCGTCATGTCCGGAGAGTCCCGATGAAGTTTCTCAGTGCAGCCATCATCCTGTCGACGCTGGTCGCGACGCCTGCTTTAGCGCGCCACTGGAAACATCATCACAGCGCCGAGACCTTCGTCTTTGCCGCACCGGGCCAGCCCTACCGGATCCAGTTCGGGCACAATTACGGACCCGGCCTGCAGCCCGGCACCTTCGCCTATTACGACGGCCCCCTCGCCGCCCGCTGCAAGCAATCGGCCGCGGCCTATCGCGGCCAGGACGGCCGGGCCTATCCCTGCTTCTGATTAAGGTTCCACAGGGTGGGCAGATTGGCCACTGCGGTCGAACTACTCAACCTCCGCCGCGTTGCCGTGTCGGAGGTGGCACATGCCCTACGCGCTATTCGAAGACGACCAGAAGCTCAGCCAGGAATTCCCGACCGAGGAGGACGTCTGGCAACATGCCGACGAAGCCGAACTCGTTGATGTTGTGGACGGCAAGACGGTGCTGGAGGCCGGCTAGACTATTCAGCCGTGCAGCACCGAAGAGGACACGGGCAAGCCGATCGCGGTACCGCCGGCAGTGACCTAGGAACGACTCTCACAGGTTTTGGTTGGAAGACTGAGCGTCCTGAGCGCAGGATGGACGTTCCGAAAGTCCTGCCACCTCTCTAGGGGTGGTGGGGCTTTTGCTGTCGTAGCCATTGGTATGCAGTAGCCGCACAAACTCATCCATGGACGCGTTCAGTCGCCTGGCGCGCTCTTCAGATTCGGGCGTTGAGGTGCTGCCGAAAAGCCGGGTGATGGATTCGCGAAAAGTCATGCGATTCCCCTTACTCATTGAGACGCGCTTAAGTCGCGCGAACGGCAAATTGGTTCAACTCGCCGCGGGGCTTATTTAACAGTTTAACACACACCCCGCTTGACGGCGAATCACATGAAGGATTCTCTATCCCCATTCAGGGAGGCGGAGATGGAAGACCACTTCACTCACCAGTATTTCAGCCGGCAGTGCTTCGAGCGACATCACGCACGCGAGGTCTTGGAGCGCGCCCTCTGCGCAGGCGCCCTACTCTTCGGCCTGACGGCCTCGTTCGCAGCCTGTCTGTTTATTTGATTATTTGACGCCCGTTCGCCTTCGGCGAACCTCCCACAGCCAGCCGCCCAAAGGCGTCAGCAGGCCGCTTGGAGACTCATTGGCGCTGACACGACGACGGAGCCAGATCTGCACTGTCCCCCGTTAGGCTTAACCCGCTGACGCGCTTGCACTAACGTCGCTCAATCTAAATGATGACGTCATGAGTTGGGTCGAAGAGCGCGATCGTTTAATCGCGGAGACATTGGCGTTTGTAAAAGAGGTTTCTGGCGACCAGCCTGAGCTGGCCGCGAAGCTGACCGTTGCGGTAAGTGCCGAGATCAAAGCCGCTGAAAATCCGAAGCAGATCGTCCCGGAACCTGCTCAACCGATGAAACTGGCTGATCTCCGCGAAGACATCCGGAATCGCGTGGCATCGTTCAAGGCCCGGCAGCAGGAAATGCAGGACAGGCGTGAAGCCGATTATCAGGAGGTCATCGCAAAGGTCCGGGCTACCCTGGAACAACGTTCATAGGTCTGGCCCACCGAAGGCGAGCCGGCGAAAAAAGACCGTTTTGGCCGATTGATCGAAATGGTGGTGCCGGTTGAGAGGATTGAACTCCCGACCTTCGGTTTACAAAATCAGTCCACGCGGGCGTCGCGAACGTTTAAATAAACCAATGCTCACAACATCTTACGCCTATTTCAGCCTGATACTGACCGAAGGCTGGGCTCCTGTTTTTGATCCTTGTTGAGCCCTCTCGCACTCAATGCGAGGGCGTCGGTGTGACTCCGGCAGCGTCTTTGCTCCGACCCGAACTTACTGAGGTATCACCACTTTTCCTCGCGCAAGTTGATCCTGAACCTGGTCCTGTTTTTGGGACTTCCACCTCCGGCCCGAGTGCACGAACGTGATGCAATTAAAGCGGGTACGGGGATTGATATACCCCTAGTGATTTGGTTTTTTTAAGCTCGTCCCGCCTAATTGGAGTAGCGGCAACACTCAGGGATCTCGATGATTGCATGGTTGATCCGGCAAGAAGGTCTATGGGGTAGCCCTACAACCGCGGCGGCGATCATCGGCGTGGTGCTGGTCGGCCTGAGCCTAAGCGTTCTTCTACTGGGCCCCGCCGCGACCGCCGTTCTGGCGGCCGTCCTGGAAGGATGTGGATGGTTATGGTTGGATCCTCGCGAGCCCACCCCATTGAACCGCGGCGTGCAGCAACAGCTGGCGGAAAATCTTCAGCAAAACGCAGCCGGGTCCAGCCCTACGATGAGTCCTCGAATAGCCATAGCTTGTCTGATCTTGATTGTACTGATGGCCGGCTTCTTCGTGGCTGATGAGTACACGTCATGCAGGCAAGAACATGGACCCAACTACAAGTGCTTTCCGGGCGGGCGACGGCTGGTCCGGTAGGCACCGCCGTAGATTCGCGTCCGCTCGATGCCATCGCTGATCTCGCCATGGCAGGCCTCAATGGCCATTTCGCGTGAGCGAAACTTCACCGGTCCCTGCACCATGCGATTTCCAGGATAGATATTCCAGCGCCAAAGGCCGGGCTGGACCACTTTGACATCATACTCGACCGTTCGATGCAGCATTCGGCGCCCCTGTCCTAGCGAAGCGTAGCCCGGTCAGGACTGTATTGGCTTTGATCGGTCAGCCACCCGGCGCAGGGCCTTCAGGCTCAGGCCCTTCTCTTCGAGCCAGAGCAATGCGTGTGCGATCTGTCGAAGCTCATTACGGTCCGGCCCTACTGGAAGTCTTCTCGCCCGCCGCAGTACTTCCGCCGCCTGTCGTCGCATAGGCGACGCGGAACTTCCCGACTTATCGAGCTCGTCTTCAATCTCCAATACGAGCTGGCGAACCTCGGCAACTTCCATCTGATTCAGCGCCTCGCAGATTGAACGTTCATAGTTCCGAACAACTTGTTCGACGTCAATCTCGTCTTCGACAATTGTAGCTCTTTCCTGCATACGCGCCCCCTGCATGATGACGGTAAGAAAAATACAACTGAAGAGTTTGCGCAATCTCCGATGTTATAAGGCGGCTGTATACAGTCTCGTTCGTTCCCCTAAAAATGCTCAATCAAATAAGAAAGTTCCTCATTCCCGTTTCTTCTTAAACGGCACCACATGCCCCGGCCCCGGCCGCTGGGGCAGCACTGGCTGTTTAGGCTTCGGCGGATCGTCAGGAAAGAACCGCTTCCAGCGGTAGGCCGCGTATCCGTAGAAATAGTCCCACCAAGTTTCGGTAACGCTGGCCTCACCCCACGGCATAGGATCTGGCTCTCCGCCATCGTCATCCTCAGGGATCGCGATCGGGATCGGTATTGCCGGGCTCGCCCACATGATGCCACCAGGGCCCATACGCGTATATTCACACTCGTCTGGCTCGGTACATTCGTCGACGATGATGATGAGCTGATGGATGTTGTCGGCTGAGAACACACCGACGAGGTCGTGGGTCTCGATTATTCGAACGAGATAGGTTGGCATGCCATCTTACCGGCCCCGGTAAGGTCTCCCGTGAGCATGTAATAGCATGCTAGATCGCGTGGGTCACCTCAGCGCAGATGGAATAGGATGGAAACAATGCGCTTATCGGCGATCATCGCTACTCTCTCCGGAATCGCGACGCTGTGGTCTGGCTATTGCTTCTCCGTCACTTCAACCGGCCTCGACAAAGCGGCTCGCATACGCGCGAATCCCAACGGAGACGTCGTTTGGCTTGAACGTTGGGAGACTAACCGCGAAGCGAGCATCATCTGCGGAATTATCTTCTTCTTGATCTTCGTTTGGGCCTTTGCCGTGCTTTACAAGGCGCAGCGCGACGACACCCGCACCTCCCGCGCTCCCGAATAACGATCAATTAGGAGCGCGCTCAACAACTTCGACGATCGCGTGAGGAAGGACCTGAGGCGTGGCCTTTGTCCAACGGATAGCCTCTGCGGGGTTTGCTGTCATCAGATCGAAGTGCCAAACTAGTGGCTCCTTGCCCGATGGCATTGGTGTGGTGACGCGAACCGTGGTCGTCTGCATTCCAGTCTCCGAATCTGTTGATACGCAGACTTTAGCGTTGCATTTGCGAATCAGGAATACGTCCATGGCCCTCCCCGCCACCGGTAAATGGAATATGGCCTTCCGAACTCAGTGGCTTACTTTCAATCTGCGAGGGGCGATGACGAATCCCCGAATAGCCATAGCGTGTCTAGTTCTCGTGGTTCTGATGGCAGCCTTCTTCGTGGCCGATATGCACACCTCATGCAAACAAGAGCATGGGCCGGACTACAAGTGCTATCCGGGTGGCCGACGGCTGGTGCGGTAGTCGCTGCCAAGTGGCCTGTTCTGAATCTGCGAGTGGCGTCTATCGCCGCGCGGCCTGTCGCCGCGTCCGCTCGATCCCGTCATTGATCTCGTAATGGCATGCTTCGACTGCCAGTTCGCGCGAGCGAAACTTGACCGGCCCCTGCACAGTGCGATTGCCAGGATAAATATTCCAGCGCCAAAGACCGGGCTGGACCTCTTGAACGTCATACTCGATCGTTCGGTGTTTCACTGGCGCGCTCCCCATTCCCGGCGGGAGCATATCACAATTAGCGTGGCCTAAATTGAAATTGCGAGTGGCCTATTTCGGCCAGTACCAACTGAGGCGGCCAGTCAAATACTACCTACTGTCCAATAAAACAGTACGAGCACCAAAACCACGAACATTGTGATCAGCCCGGCTATGCCGATTGCGAGAAGGACTCGGTACAGCCTGTCTTCCATTGTGCGGCAACGCCAATTTGCGCCTATCGTTCCGCTTGCCCATCCCGACGCTCGTCGAAATCGTCGCGCCGATCTTATGGCTCCTGCCACGACGTGCTGTCAGTACTCGCAGGTGAGCAAGCTCAGGGCTGACGATGGCCACTAGCAACGCGAAGGTATCGAACGGTCGGGAAGATGGACTTTCACGCAGACCTAAATCCACCCGGCCACTGCGCCGGAAACAGGCCACTACCCTAAGGCGGCCTTACTTCGCATTTCAATCCTTCGGTGGCTCCCGGAAGCCGACGCAAAGGCTATGAGGCTTCGCGTAGAAATACTGCGCGTCACCCGTGATCACGCCGGCCATATCGTCGATTGCCTTCTGCAATGCGCGAGCAGCAATCGAGTGCGGGTTGTCATAGATCGCACCATACGTGTGCGGTCGAAGTTGGCGCATCAATTCGAGCATTATCACGTCGTGCGGATTTGGCCTGGCCGCCTCTTCCTCTCTACGTCGTCGTCGCTCGTCTCGCGACCACTGCGAAATCATGTCGCCTCTCTAATTCTCTGGTCGCCAAAGATGCGTGTGCACCCACCTACCCTTGAACGCATTCCGCAGCGCTTCTACATCTCGACGATAGGTAAAGCAGAAAACAGCCCATCGCCTGCCTTCATTCATCACGCTCGCGTTTGAATCCGCCGTTCAGTAGCGGAGTTGCGTTGTGTCCTGGTCAAGCCGGTTTCCCGATCCCATAGCCCTGCCAGCCGGCGGTAAGCTGACCACTCTGCGGGATGCTGGCGAATATATCACCCGCCTGCCAAAGCAGACGCACGACACCGCGCCATGGCAGAACGCAATGCACGTCTTAATCCAAGCCGCCGAGTACGACGGGCCTATCGAGTTCGCCCGCCTCGGCATGCTGCAAGCGCTCTTCCCGAAAGGAACGCCTGTCTATCATTCGGTCGACAAGGACCCGAAGTGGCGCAATCGCTACACGCCTGTGAGGGACAGATGAACCTATCCCGCCAGAGGCCAGCGTGGGCCTGAGGCTGGCTTAGAGTAGCGGTTCCACCACTGTGAAAAGACGCAGCCCTGAAACTTTCGCGGCTACAGCCTCGTACCAGAGTGATGCCATCCAGCGAGGACCATTCTCTTGACCTATGACGATCAGATTGAAGCCGCCATCGCCGATCGCGACATCGACACGCTTCTGAAGTTTGCATACGGAGACACTTGTCGATGCACGACCGTCAAAGGCGAGCCCATGTGCGTTTGCAAGATGTTGGCCGCAGCACTTCGCTCCAAGGTTGTTCCGCGCGCACTCTTTGAAAACAAAATAGAGCGAGTAACGTCGATCTGACGGTCGTGGATTTCTCGCGCGGGTTGCAGCAGTATGACCGCGACCGAATCTTGATCCCAGAAGCCTCGCTTCGGTCGGCCTGGCGGTAGAGCGACCTACCCGCCGGTCTGTAAGGGACCTTGTTCAAGTAGTTATTCAAACGTCCTGCCCCTTTGCCGCGGCCACTTGCCGTCACGGCAAAAATGTCCCAAGCGCAGTCCATAGCTGCGTGGGCCGGACAAAGAGGCCAGGCGCCGCTGATCCATAAGGACTGACCGGTCGCAGACCAAAAATCAATTTAGGCCGCCGCGCATAACCGGGTCGGCGCCCGAGGCAGTGGCGTCTTCAGTTCTGCGCGCTCGCGCGAATGGACAGAAGCCCCGTCTAAGGGGGCCTCTGACTTTAGCGAAGCAGCAGGATCAAGATGATTAACGGTATAGGAATTCCAAGTAGCCAAAGCAAAATGGGCATGTTTCTCTCCTTATCGCGTGCGACGCGTCCATGTTCCGTCTCGAAGTCCACCGCCTTCGGTCGCAGCCAAGCTGGCCGAAAAAGCCCCGATCAACAGTGATGCCGTGAGCCAAAAGGCAAGTTGCATTGCCGCCTTGCGAGCAGTATCGGCGGCAGCCTTGGCATCATTGATGACGTCGGTAACGCGCTTGTCAGCGTCGGATTCACTCAAACCCGTGCGAGCGGCCACGACTTTATTGACGTAAGCGCGATCGGTAGGCTTCAGCTCACCGGCTCGGAGGCTAGAGGCCATTATGCGGGACAGTTCACCGCGCGCGTCAGCACTGTTGCCATCGCCGGCGGGTGTCAATGGACGCAACAGTGCGTCGATGTAGCCTTCGGCCGGCCCCGCCTGCGCCGCAGACGCGGTCGCACCGGCAGCAACTCCCGACGTCGCGCCGCTCAAAACTGTCGTTGCCGGCGAAGCGAGCAGCACTGCACCGAGCACCGTTGCAAATGCCCATGCCAGAAACCCATGCGCGGTGTCGCGGAAATAAACTTCATCTGAATGAACGCCAATCCAGCGCGACCGCAGACGACCAGCGAGATATCCACCGATCGACGACGAGATCATGGCGATGACGATTAGATAAATTCCGGTCGTGATTTTGAATGTCGTAGCCGACACGCTGGAAGACCAGGGCGACACGACTGACAAACCAAGCCCCGCCCCGAAAGCGATTAGAACGAGTGTCAACGCGAGCGAGACGACGGCACCAGCCGCGACGGCAGCCCACGAGACACCCGCGACTGAAGGCTCGTCTACGCCAAGGGCAGCTGGCTGCACGACAACAGTATCAATCATTTTGAAAATCCCATTGTAGCGGCGCCGGAATAGATGCCGCTGCCCACACAATGTGCATTCAATAGTTTGGTTCCGCCGCAAAGCGGAATTCGCCCTCAGCGAGTTCGGCGCCCAACGATCCAAGCAAGACTCGAAAATAATGCTGCCTGCCACGATGGCCTTTGCGCAAAGCATATTTCACGAAATGTCCCTTGTGGGACTTTGGGCTAGGGGCGAGCCTCGGCTAGCAGTATTCTGTCTCGTGTGCTTCGCTATTTCGATAGAGGGTATAATGTGGCGACGCCCGGCCCAAGCAACGGAAGCCGACATGGTCGACGCCCAACAGCGCAAGAAGTCCTAGTGCTAACGCTGGTCCTGCCCTCTGCAATCATAGGCAAGGAGTGCGACAGAGCGTAGCCTGAACCATTAGAGCCGCATCAGCGACCTATTCGCATGAGGAACGCTATCTATAAGGTTTGGAATAGAGTTGCCGATTGGATCGATGCTGCCATCGAATTCTATGACTGGTGGATCGATAGGCCCGGACAAAATAACAGATTTAATAAGCCGGATGTCATTTTGCCATTACCAAAAAAAAGGCGGATATCCAATGAAGCCTAAACTTGCCGCCGGGATGCTCGCCGCAAACCTCCTGCTAGTATCGGTGGCTTTCGCCTAAGGCACCGCGCCAGCCAACCTTGCAGTGATCGATGCCTGCCTGAAGACCGCGGAGAAAACCGGCGGTTTCGGCGGCGCGTGCGTCGGGCTTGTGCCCACCCTGTATCAAAGCGGCAGAGGGCGCGAATGACGACGTCGCCAAATGGAAGGCCTGAGCGGCGCGCGAACTCGCTATTTGGATGCAGAAAACCAACGAGACGCTAAAGAAGGTTCAGGCTGGTGGGTTCGATGATGTGATCAAGGCGGTCACGGACTCGCAGAAAAAAGGAAAGTGGCCGCCGGATTGCACCGGCCGGCCTTCCTTCACCAGTCGCGCCATTACCAGCTTTGACGCCCATACCAGTCATCGACCTCTTTTGTCGCCTGGTCCTTCGCATACCCATAGCGCTCTTGAATGCGACCCTCCAGCTGATCCCGCTTGCCGTTGATGACGTCAAGATCGTCGTCAGTGAGCTTGCCCCACTGCTCCTTGACCTTGCCCTTCATCTGCTTCCAGTTTCCTTCGACCCTGTTCCAATCCATAATTTTTCTCCCTTCTTAGCTCGGGATAAAACGTCCGATCTCTATCATTGTTTCCTGTGCCAGCCGTTTAGACATTTTGAGCTCAAACCTGCTGGTGCCGACGCCGTAGTTCTTGGGCCGCGGCCATCCCTGCGGCTACCATCCCGCCGAAGGTACGCTCTCCCGCATTAACGCGCCTAATATCCTCTTGGCGATGACGCAGCGGTTCTCGTGATTGTCCAGGCAACAAGGCAAGGTCTCACACGCTTTTGTCAGCGCGATTTCCATTTCGAGGACGGTCCTTCTGTCAAACGCGGCTGTCACAAGAAGCGGCGCACTGGAGGCGGGTAGATCGACCATCTCCTCAACAAACACGGATGCCTCCCTTTCATTGCTCGAATATCGCGCAACTTCAGGCATAGTTCCGAGCATCCTGAAGGACATGTGCGCGGCGCAATGTAGGTGGCCGCGCCCGAGACACCCTCACTTTTGGGGATTGAAACGCCGGCCTAATTTTTTGACGCTTCCGGCCGAAGGTGGGGTCTTCCTAAACTCGGCTATGGCCTTGGCCAGCTCAGCGTCCGACATCGGGGTGGCGGGCTGATGCAATGAGCCGTCCCAAAGACTGCGCTCGATGGCAGCGTAGTGTTCAGCCTCATCTCCAAGAAGCAGCTTGCTGATCCGGCCTAAGATTGCAGAAAAGGGCATGGGATATCGTGGGCGCGATATCCGACTTAGGCCACTGCGATTTCGGACTAGGTATGGAGACTGGAAGTTGGCCATTACCTCCAGCCAAACGACCGCTCGCGACGCTGCCACGCTCGCGCCTCGGCGTTGATCACAAGTTCCCGAATGAAGGCACGCGGAACCTGCATGGCCTTTCGGTTCCCTCCCGCGTTGTCCCGCATCGTTAATGACTTACAGGTGGAGAATGCCCGACTATAGAGCCTACATCGTCGGTGGCGATGGCCGGTTTCAAGGATTTGAGGTCATCGAGGCGGCGGACGACGAGGAAGCGGTAAATGCTGCGCGCAAGTTCGTGGACGGCCACGATGTCGAGGTGTGGTATCTCGACCGCAAGGTCGCTGTACTGTCTCATGAATGAACGATTCGGATCGCAAGCAGTCTATCTCTATCACCAGACGGCGGAGATCGACTTGAACGAGAAGGTCCAACACAAAGAAGAACTGTATCGCCGGCTTCAACAATCTCGTCGATTCCTGCGCGAGCCGATCGACGCCGAGACGAAATCCCGCATTGCCGGGCTCGTCACGGAGCTGGAACAGCAGCTCGCGGTCGCCGAGGCGCGCGACGCCTCGCCGATTTCATGAGAAAGGATGACCTACGCGCGGATCTCTGGATCCGAGCGTTTTGGTCTACTAGCGGGAAACGGCGACCCGAGCTTGCAGGCCTGCGCTCGCACCGACATTATAGACCTGCGAAACGCTGCGGCTGCCCGCATTGGCGATGCGCCTGCCGCAACCATGGCCTTCAGACGCTCATTGTCCTGTTCGGTCGAGGCACTTTTCCTCTGACGCATAGCCCGTAGCTCGTAGCTCTTACAAAGAATAGCGGAGACCCACCCGTTCCGGGAGGGTGGGCCGTCCACTTTATCGCTTGGTATTGCTACCGGTCGTCGTCCGCTGACCTGGTGCGTACTCAGAAGCGCCTGGAGCCGTCGACTTCCTCGCGTTCTGCATCTTATGACCAGGCGCGTATTCTGACGCTCCCGGGGCCGTCGATTTTGTGGCGTTCTGCATTTTGTGGCCGGGTGTTTTGTCCGACACATCCTGAGCAAATGCCGAACCGCTAACGATCAGCGCTGTTACAACAACGAAAGATTTGATGAGCATGACCGTCTCCTTTGACGTTAATGCCGGCTAACTCGGCGCAAGACCATCCGTTCCTGCTCCCGATCTGGTCATCGGATGGGCAGCTTCTGGAACGACAGAGAAAACGGATATCGCCCGTTGTGCGTGACCGCCTGCGCCTATTCTCAAAATTCAACCTGAACGGACTCGACTTTTGTTCTTCTTATGTTCTAATCGGGCATGAGCGATAGACCCGCAAGCTGGCGCATGCCGACGCCAAAACAGATGGAAAAGCTGGCTTCCAAGCCAAGCCGCCCTCCGGAGCCGCCGATCCTGACGCCCGGCCCCGCGGACGATCTGACGGAGGAGCATTGGGACTCCATCGTCCGGGACCCTCGCGGCCAGATCCGTACGGGCGTGCCTATCCAGCAGCGACGCCTCTCCGAAATTCCCCGGCACGTCCTGCGCGTGACCTGCCGGCGCTGTGATCGCATCGTAGAAATTCAGATGGTTGATGCAGTGCGTCTCTACGGGGCCATGCGGTCTGGAAAGATGTCGGGATGAAGTTGCTCGACGACGGCTGCAGAGAACGGACAGGACGCCTCGAAGAGGACGGCTGCTGGCCGTCATTTGAGACCATAGCTTTTTAATTCTCCTATTTGATTGTCGCGCTTGGACGCCCGTATGGCTCCGAAATATCATCCCACGCCCCTCTCCGGCGGCGACCGGAAAGCTCTGAGCAAAGAGCTCCGGAAAGCGCGCGGGATGAGTGCCATCCTTGCCACCCAGTCCGACGAGATGAGGTCGAAGGGCGACGCCCTGATCGGGCAGGCTGATCGGCTTCTCTGCGAAAGCTGGAATGAGCGCATGTGGGCGGACGGTGAGCCGATAGATCCTTCCCCAACGATTGATCAGGCTGTCAACGGCGGCTTCCCCTGGCTGGAGATTGAATGCTCCCGGTGCAAGACGCCAAACAACATCGACCTCGCTGCGCTACGCTGTCCGCCAACCACCTTCGTGCATGATCTCGCCAGCAAGCTAAGATGCGAGAAATGCAGAAAGGCTGGGAGGCGGCCGTCCGCGACGCTGCAACAGTTAGGCGAGCGACCGCGGCAATTGCGAACGGACACCTGATAATGTGCAATCTCTACTCGATGACGAAGAACCAGGACGCCATCCGCCGGCTATTCAGTTTCAATGCCGACAGCACCGGCAACCTCCAGTCCATGCCTGGTATCTTTCCAGACTACCCTGCACCGATCGTCCGTAATGCGGAAGGCGGACGAGAGTTGGCGCTGGCGCGGTGGGGGATGCCGTCGTCCCAGAAAGCACTGCTCGAAGCCAGTCAGAAGCGCGCTGCTAAGCTGGCAGCGAAGGGCAAACAATTCGACTTCAAGGACTTGCTCCGGATGGAGCCGGACGGCGGCACGACCAACATCCGGAACGTGAAGAGCGCCCACTGGAAGCGATGGTATGGAACTGAGCACCGTTGCATCGTTCCGTTCACGTCCTTCAGCGAATTCAACAAGGCCGAGGGCGGCGACATCTGGTTCGCGCTGGACGAGAGCCGCCCGCTCGCCTGCTTCGCCGGTCTATGGACGAACTGGACATCCGTCCGGAAGGTGAGAGAAGGCGAGACAACCAACGATCTGTTCGCGTTCCTCACCACTGACGCCAACACCGAAGTATTCGCAATCCATCCGAAAGCGATGCCTGCCATCCTCACCAAAAAGGAAGAGATCGACGTCTGGATGAATGCCCCGTGGGACGAGGCCAAGAATTTGCAGCGCAAGCTTCCAGACGGATCGCTTAAGATCGTCGCCCGAGGCCAGAAAGAGGATGGTGCCGATGCGCAGTGAATGGATTGCCGCCCTCGCCATTATGCTGCCCGCCGCCGCGCCGGCGCAAGACATCACGCAGCGCCCCGTCCGAACCGAGCGTATCTCGGGCGTTCCGGTGGGCGTGGGCCTTTACGAGGTCGCTCCCGACGGGACCGTCCTGATCGACTGGCGCGCCGTCGAGGCAGCGGCCGAGGGCCCCGCCGATCGCGCATCCACTCCGGTCGCGAAGGCGATGCTGGCGATCAGAGACAGCAAATGGAAACCGATGGCCCAGTGACGGACGACGTCGCGCCGGAAATCCGACAGCGCAAGATCATCCATATCGACATGGACGCCTTTTACGCGTCGGTCGAACAGCGGGATAATCCGGAGCTTCGCGGCAAGCCTGTGGCCGTCGGCGGCTCTCGAGAGCGCGGGGTCGTGGCTGCAGCGAGTTACGAAGCCCGCAAGTTCGGCGTCCGCTCGGCGATGCCGTCCGTTACGGCCAAGCGTCAGTGTCCCGATCTAATCTTCGTGAAACCGCGCTTCGAGGTCTACAAGACTATCAGCCAGCAAATCCGTGAGATCTTCGCCGAGCACACGCCCATCGTCGAACCGCTATCCCTGGACGAGGCTTATCTGGACGTCACCGAAAACCTTCAGGGTATTCGACTAGCGCGCGACATTGCGCTGACTATTCGCGCTAAAATCAAGGACGAGACCGGGCTTAACGCCTCCGCCGGCATCTCCTACAACAAGTTCCTGGCCAAACTTGCCTCCGACCATCGCAAGCCAAACGGTCAGTATGTCATCTCTCCGGAGATGGGCCCGGCCTTCGTGGAGACCCTGCCCGTCGCCAAGTTCCACGGCATCGGACCGGCGACTGCGGCCAAATTCAATGGATTGGGTATCCAGACGGGCCTCGACATCCGGAACCAGTCGCTGACATTCCTTGAAGCGCACTTCGGCAAAGCCGGGACCTATTACTACTGGATATCACGCGGCATAGACGAGCGTCCTGTCCGCGCCAACCGCATCCGGAAATCCGTCGGCGCCGAGAACACTTTCTTCGACGACCTCACCGAGTTCAACGCCATGGTCGCTGCGCTGCAGCCCCTGGTCGACAAAGTGTGGCAGCACTGCGCGAACACCGGAAACCGCGGGCGAACCGTCACGCTGAAGGTGAAGTTCGCTGACTTTGAAATCATGTCACGAAGCCAATCAATGCCGACAGCCGTATCAAACCGTGGAGAACTCGAACGGGTCGCAATATCACTTCTCGAGCGCTCAATGCCGCTGCCGAAAGCAGTGCGGCTGCTCGGTGTGTCGCTATCGACACTTCGGACGAAGGTGGACGACGCGCAATCCCAGTTCCAATTACCAATCTAGCAGCGCTAGGCCGATTCAGTCCGTCGGTCAGTGATCGCCTTGCGCAGCGTGCGCGACAAAAGCTCAACCGAATACGGCTTCTGGATAAGTTCAAAGCCTGCATGGGCGTTTTCGGCTAGAACGTGGCTGTAGCCACTTGTCAGAACGACCGGCAATCCAGGGTATTGGTCGCGGATAATCGTGGCCATCTCCACCCCGTTCATGCCGGGCATGATGACGTCCGAAAACACAAGGTCGAATGCGAATTCATCCTTGGCTAGAACGTCGAGTGCCGCAGAAGCTGACGTCACCCAGTCGGTTGCATATCCGAGATCCTGCAGAAGCTCTGTCGAGAATCCCCCGACATCCGTATTATCCTCGACAACAAGAACGCGGTGGCCCCGCCCGCTTGTCGCTGCGCTTGCTAATGGCGGCGTGCTGCTTTCGACTTCGGCGCCAGTTTCGGCCCGCGGCAGATAAATTGTGAACGTCGCGCCCGCTCCAAGCGTGCTTTTGACGCCGATCTCGCCGCCCGTCTGTTTGGCGAACCCGAAGGCCTGACTCAAGCCGAGGCCCGTTCCTTTTCCCACGTCCTTGGTCGTGAAAAATGGCTCAAAAATCGCATCCAGGTACTCGCTAGCTATGCCGACGCCAGAGTCAGTTACGGAGACCGCGATGAAGTCGCCCTCCTTCAGAGGATGAGAACGCATCCCCGGGATCGAGTCGACTGCCGCGACACCAATGACGAGGCGCCCTTCGCCGTTCATGGCGTCCCGTGCATTAACAGCGAGATTGACCAACGCGGTTTCGAACTGCGTTATATCGGCCATGGCGAACTGGTCGGCAGTCTCAACTTCCAGATCAATCTGAATCCGGCCGCCGACCAGTGGTCGGATCAGATTCGCCACGCTCGCGACCTGCGTACAAACATTGAAGACGCGCGGAGCAAGCGGCTGTCGGCGAGCGAATGCAAGCAACTGTCCGGTCAGCTTGGCCGCACGGTCAACTGTATCGGAAATCGCGTCGATATACCGCCCTCGTCTCTCCTCTGGAAGATCGCGCCGACGAAGAAAATCTGTGGCTGACCTGATAATCGTCAGGAGATTATTGAAGTCGTGCGCCACGCCTCCGGTGAGTTGTCCGACCGCCTCCATCTTCTGAGCCTGGCGCAGAGCGTCCTCGTTCCGGCGACGCTCGGTCACATCGACGGCCTCTGCCAAGACGGCTGTAATCCTACCTCCACTGCCAAATACTGGGCGCATGGCGAGGTCGAGATGCCGCCCCGCGCCGGACAGGTTCAATTGAACTTCGGCGCGCCACGCATCGCCGCTCAGTGCGGTTTTAAACGCGCTGAGAACTCGTTCGGGCATACGGGGCGTCGCAGTAAACCAGGGCGTATCCCAGAACGGCATCCCGAGCACTGTCTTCGCTTCGACCGCGATGGCGGAAAGTGCGACGGCGTTGGCGAAAACGAGCGTACCATCGAGCGCGAGCAATCCCTGATACTGGTTGGTCGTCTCCAAAATGGCTCGTAAATGAGCCTCGTGGGTATGAAGTTGCGCGGTTCGCTCTTCAACCCGCCGTTCAAGCACCTCATTCAACCCACGCAGTTCGATCTCTGCTTCTTTTGCAATCGTGATGTCGTGGGCAACCCCAATAAAGCCGATATGCTTACCCGCCGGGTCCCATCGGGGTTGCGATTCGGATCTGACCCAACGCCACACGCCATCCGCACGTCGATATCTGCTTTCCAGCACGAACGGCTTTAGGGATGCCTCACCTGCAATGCTCTCGCGCACGACGCGCTCCATATCGTCCGGGTGAAGGATGGTCCTCCAATCGAAAGCCAACGCTTCTTCATATTCAAGGCCAAGAAATTCCAGGTAGGCTTTGTTTGCGAAGGACCGCATCCGATCAAGACGTGTCACCCACATTGGGACTGGCGCACTGTCGGCGATCAATCGGAACCGCTCTTCACTCTCGCGTAGCGCCTCTCTGGCGATCGCACGTTCCGTGATATCGATATGAGCGCCGATCATCCGCAGCGGTCGGCCTTCTGGATCACGCTCGATACGCGCCTCCGCTACGATCCAGCGAATTTCCCCGTCGCTGGGCCGAATGATGCGATACTCCGAAGAATAACGTTCCGCATCGCTTTTCAGAAGGTCCAGAAATTGCCGCTCAGCGCGCTCCCGGTCGTCCGGATGAAGCCTAGCGACCCAGTCTTCATGTGTTTCGTTTGCAGCTTCAGGGGGTAACCCGTGTATGGCGAGATATTCAGGTGATCGTCGGTTCTGAAATCCATCGCGCAGGTCGACGATCACACCGCCAACTTTCGCGATCCGTTGGACCTCCGCGAGTTCGCTTTCCCGATCGCGCAGGGCCTGTTCGGACGCTGTCAGTTCTTTCGCCACGGATTCCTCGCCATCATGCGGCGGTCGGCCGCTCTCACGCTGTTTAGCAAGGCGCAGGGGGAAAGTCCGCTAAAACGGCGTGCCCTCGGAGATCGCAACTCAATAACATGACGCAGAGTTCCAGCTTCTCGGCGGTCTGGCGTTTATGCTAAACATTATCTTATGAAGAAAACGACAGTAGCAAAGCAAGAATCAAAAGGCCGACCTGCAACCGGCCAAACGCCAATGCTCGGCTTTCGCGCCGCAGACGAACTACGCGGCAGGATTGTTCATTGGGCCCAGTTTCAGGCGGACGCTCCGAAGCTCTCAGAAGCTGTGCGGCGCCTTGTCGAACTGGGCCTTACCGTCAAAATGCCTCGCAGCAAGAACGTCGCTCAAAGAGCCCGTGCCAGCGATATGGCTGCCCGCGCAATCGACAAGATGACGGACAAGGGCGCCAGTGCAGACGATCAGGCCAGTCGGAAGCGGCGACTGCTCAAAGGACCCGCGGAATTCCGGGACGTGCGGGTCGATCGGAAAGCCAAAAAATAAGGGGTAGTAGCGCTACTTCAGCACTATCCACGCCGGAGCATGGTCGCTTGGATCTGGCTTGCCGCGTACCTTTCGATCGACGCCGGCCTGCTCAAGCCGCGGCCTCAGCGCAGGACTGAGAAGCAGATGGTCAATGCGAAGGCCAGCGTCGCGCTCGTAACGGTTCCGCCAATACGACCAGAACGTATACATCGGCTCATCCGGATGCTGCTCGCGCAGCGCATCGATCCAACCCTTCTTGAGGAACTTGCCGAACGCCGCCCTGCTTTCGGGCTGCACCAGCGCATCCTTGTTCCACGACTTGGTCGGGTAGATGTCGAAGGGCGTTGGCACGATGTTGAAGTCGCCGGCGATAACAGCAGGAGCACCGGACTTGAGCAGTTTGCCGGCGTGGGCGTTCAGACGCTTCAGCCAGGCGAGCTTGTAATCGAACTTCGGTCCCGGAAGCGGATTGCCGTTGGGTGCGTAGACGCAGCCAACGAGGAGGCCGTCGACGGCGGCCTCGATGTATCGGCTCTGGTCGTCGCTCTCGTCACCAGGCAACCGCCTACGCGTTACCACGATTTCGGATTCTCTAGCGAGGATTGCGACGCCATTCCAAGTCTTCTGCCCAACCCACTCGGCAAAATAGCCCGCCTTACGCAGCGCAGTTTCCGGGAATTCGGACTTAGCGGCCTTCAACTCCTGAAGACAGGCCACGTCCGGCTTCGACGACTTCAACCACGCCAGCAGATTAGGCAGTCGCTTGTTAATGTTGTTCACGTTGAAGGTCGCAATCTTCACGCGCCCTCCTGATCCGAGGCTTACGGACATTTAGCTCAGTCATGCAGCGGCCCGGCTCCAAAGTCGACAAGTGAAGCTCCATTGGCGTATGCCACCGTTGGATCTGTCCGAGATGAACTCAGGACGGTCGTGGAGCATTCAAAATCTTGTCAATCGTGATGGGAAAATCACGCACCCGCACACCAGTTGCGTGAAAGATCGCATTAGCGACGGCAGACGCGGTTCCCACGATGCCGATCTCGCCCAGGCCCTTGACCCCAAGAGGGCTGACCTTGTCGTCCTTTTCATCGACGAAGATCACTTCAATGTCCTCGATGTCGGCATGGGCCGGAACGTGATATTCACCGAGATTGGCATTCATAATCTTGCCGAGGCGATGATCCGTCATGGCTTCCTCATGAAGCGCCATGCCGATACCCATCACCACGCCGCCCAGGATCTGGCTGCGAGCCGTCTTCGGGTTGAGGATTTTACCCGCCGCCGCCGCACACACGACGCGAGTCACGCGGACGACACCCAGATATTCATCCACGCGCACTTCCGCGAACACGGCGGAATGCGTGTAGCTGGTATATTTCAGCATCTGCCGCAGGTTCGGGCTGACTTTGCCCTGCTCGGTGATTTCCTTGAGCTCGGCGGCGTGCATGACTTCGAACACGGAAAGCCCGCGCGCCGGATCATCCTTGCGGAAGATACGTTGGTCCCGAACCTCGACGTCTTCGAAACTTGCATCCGCAAGCGGCGAGTTGGCCATCTTTCTGGCTTGCTTGAACAGAGAATGCTTGACCGCATCACATGCGGCCTGAACCGCCGAGCCGTTTGACGCTGCGGTCCACGAACCTCCTTCGACCGGCGACATCGGCAGAGTCGAATCGCCGATCCTGGCCTGAACGTCTTCGAGTGGTAATCCGAACGCTTCAGCGCCGATCTGCGTTAGGATTGTCCAGGTCCCAGTGCCAATATCGGACGCCGCCGTTGCCACCTCCAGCGTCCCGTCCACCTTGAGAGTCGCAGTAGCCTGGGCCTTTTGCAGGAAGGCGTCCCACATTCCCGTTGAGACGCCCCATCCAATCAGCTCGCGACCCTCCCTCATGGCACGCGGCTTGGGGCTTCGCTTCTCCCATCCAAATGCCGCAGCGCCCTCGCTGTAGCATTCCAGAAGCGCCTTGGATGTGAACTGCTTCTTGGTGTTTTCGTCCTTCGAGGCGAAATTGATCCGCCGAATTTCGAGCGGACCGATACCGAGTTCGTATGAAAGTTCATCGAGCGCGCATTCGAGCGCTGTCACGCCGATTGCTGCGCCGGGTGCGCGCATGTCACACGGCGTGGCCGTATCGAGCTTGGCTAGCTGATAGGTAAGCTTGACGTTGTCGCAGTGATACATCATGCCCGACCAATTGACGACAGCCTCCTGATAATCCTCGTAATGGGAGGTCGAGGCAACGGCATCATGCATGATCGACTGCAGCCGCCCATCGCGATCGGCGGCGAGCGAGACGGTGTGGTAACTGTCCGGCCGGTAGCCGATATGAAACATCTGCGCGCGCGTCAGCGACACCCGCACCGAGCGTTGGAGTTCGAGACTGGCCATGACGGCGAAGAACAACTGGTGCTGCGGCCGCAAGCCGGCGCCGAAGGCGCCGCCCACATAATGATTGACCAGGCGGACATCCTTGCTGCGCAGGCCGAACACTGAGGTGACATAGCCCTGCGCATTCTGCGAGCCTTGCGTCTTGTCATAGATCGTCAGCTTGCCGTCGCCCTCGAACACGCAGGTGGTGGCGAACATCTCCATCGGATTGTGGTGCTCGGCATTGACCCGGTAATCGCGGCTGATCTTGACGGGTGCATCTTGAAACGCCTGCTCAGCGTCGCCGCGCGGGTCCGGCGGCGGCGGAATTCCGCTACGCTGCTCCGGAGGCACATAGGCCTCTGCCCGCTTCGCCTCAAGCTCGGTACAATGCGCATCGACATCATAGGCAATGCGAATCAGAGAGCCCGCATCGCGCGCGGCCTCGAACGTTTCGGCGACAATCAACGCAACCGGCTGACCGTCAAACAGGATACGGTCCGAATGCAGCGGCCGGAACGGATGGCCAGGAGGCGCGACTTCGTCCCGCCAGCTACGATCAAGCCATGCCGCCTTGCTGCGATTTTCGTGCGTGAAGATTTCGACGACGCCTGGAAACTGCCTTGCTGCATCCAAGTGCATCGCCGCGATCCGTCCAGCGGCGATCGTACTACCAACGATGTAGCCATAGAGCAGATCGTCAGCAGGATACTCCGCCGCGTAGTGCGCTTGGCCGGTCACCTTCAGCCTACCGTCGACCCGGTTGGTCGGACGTCCGATATGCGTGATTTCACCAACTGACATGCGATGTTCCCGTTAACTTTCTAGTGGATCGATTTGTCGGCCTGGTCCTGCGGCGTGCCCGCAGCCGCCTGCTCCAGGGCACGAACGATAGCGCGTCGAGCAAGCTCGATCTTGAAGTCGTTGTCACCCTGCCCCTTCGCATCACGAAGAATGAAATCAGCGACCTGCGTAAAGCCCTGAGTCCCGACTCGCTCGCCTTTCAGCGACTTTTCGGCGTCGAAATCCCGCCATGGCTTATGCGCGACCCCGCCGAGCGCGATCCGGGCGTCCTGAATAACGCCCTCATCCACGCGCAGCGCGGCGGCGACGGAGATCAGCGCGAAGGCATAGGACAGCCGGTCCCGGATCTTGAGATAGGTGTGATGGGCGCCGAAGTGGGGCTCTGGGATAATGATCGATGTAATGAGCTCGCCGACCTTCAGCGTGTTGTCGCGTTCGGGCTCTCCGCCGGGGAGGCGGTGGAAACCAGACATTGGAATCGATCGCTTGCCCTCCGGTCCCTCGACTTCGACGGATGCATCGAGTGCAACCATCGCGACGCACATGTCCGACGGATGGACTGCAATGCAGCTATCGCTGGCGCCGAGAATAGCGTGAATGCGATTGACGCCGCCAATGGCGGAGCAGCCACTTCCGGGCTGTCGCTTGTTGCAGGCTGTGGACGGATCATAAAAATAATAACAGCGGGTTCGCTGCATCAGGTTTCCCCCGGCTGTAGCTGCGTTTCGCAATTGCGGCGATGCGCCGGCAAGAATGGCGCTTGACAGTATGGGCCACTTTTCCCGAACGTCTTGATGCCACGCCAGATCGGTATTGGTGACCAGAGCGCCGATGCGCAGCGCTCCGCCGGAAGTGATTTCGATCGATTTGAGCGGAAGCCGGTTGATGTCGACCAGCCGCGACGGCTGCGCCACATCGTATTTCATGAGGTCGACGAGATTGGTGCCACCCGCCAGCGCGCGTGCTGCAGGTTCATTCAGCGCCGCGATGGCATCGGCCACTGTGGCCGGGCGGATATATTCGAACCGGTTCATTCGGCGGCCTCCTTCGCCGCGATGCGCGGCATCAGCACGTCTTCGACCGCGTCGGCGATATTGGTGTAGGCGCCGCAGCGGCACAGATTGCCGCTCATATGCTCGCGTATCTCGGCCCGACTACGGGTGTGACCTTCCGCCAGCAGACCCGCCGCTGAGCAAATTTGACCAGGCGTACAGTAGCCGCATTGAAACGCGTCGCGCCCGATGAAGGCGACCTGCAGCGGATGCAGTTCGCCGTTCTGAGCCAGCCCTTCGATAGTGGTGATCTCGGCGCCGTCGCGCGACACCGCGAGTGCCAGGCACGAATTGACGCGTTTGCCATCGACGAGCACGGTGCATGCGCCGCATTGTCCCTGATCGCATCCCTTCTTAGTCCCGGTGAGCAAGAGACGCTCGCGCAACAGGTCTAGCAGCGTCACCCACGGCTCTACTTTGAGTTCGTGCAACGTTCCGTTGATCGTCAGGGAAATTGAGATCTGTGGGTAATGTGGGATCTGGTTCACGGGGCGCCTCGCTATGCGTTCGCCATCAGAACCATTCTAATCGTAGGATGTTCCGTTTTCTTCCGCCCTCAGGATCGGCTTGCTCGCACCGATCGGCGAGGCCAACCTTCCGCTTCCGACGTCTCAGGCGCGCCGTCGGAAGGCCGCCAGGATGCTGTCGGGGAACCGCCTCGGGCAAATGGGTAAAAGAGAAGCGAGTGTTGTTCCACTGTTGCGCGATTTCCCGTCAGGAACAACAAGCGAGCAAGTTAATTCATCCAGCTCGGGGCATGAAAACGAACGAGGACAATATGAAGAAGACGTTGATAGCAGTTACGGCAACAGCACTGATGATTGCTCCTGCATTCGCACAGAGCGGTGCGAATCCGAGCGCGCCTCAGGTCAATTCCGCAGGCAACGGCGTTACGCAGCCTGGCACTACCAGCACGGGCACGGCAGTCGATCGTCCGACATCGAGCACTCCACACGCGGCGCCGCACGCTGCGGGATCGCAGACCGGCAACAATGCGAGCTCCCTTAGTGGATCGAACGCAGCGACCGGCACGACGGGGTCCAACAGCTCTGCGGAAGGTCGCACTTCGGGCGGCGGCGGCGGTGCTGGTGGTGGCGCAGGTGGCGGTGCAGGTGGTGGTGCCGGCGGCGGCAACTAGCGCTTGATGCCAGCCAGAGGAGACCCCGATGATCGGGGTCTCCTCTTTATGGGTCTTGGTCGCCCGCGCCGAACACTTCGCCCGCCTAGCCCTAGGCGTGACTGCATTCAAGCCTGCGACCATCTTTCAAGGATGTCCACACAGTCTGCCAGTTCGATCTGCAGATCGAAACGCCGGGCGTATAAGCTAAGCAATGCATCGTGAGTCTCATCGGCTGAACTGCATATCGCGTCTTGCGCAACGATGATGCGATAGCCCAGATCTACGGCACTCAAGATGGTCGAGAGTACGCAGACGTCTGTCTCCGCGCCGCTCACGATCAGAGTATTGACGTTGCCGTTTTGCAGAATGCCGTGAAGTCTCCCGTTCGAGAACGCAGAATAGGCAGGCTTGTCGCAGACAATGGCCGGTGGGACGTGCCGTTGCAAAGGCGGCATGAGCTCGAGAAGGTGCGGGTCCAGACGCTCGCGTGTGACCAAACGCCATTTTCGAAAGTAACTCCGCCACATCCCGTTCGCATGCTCGGGCGACGCCGGAGGAATAAAGCGCGTAAAGATAGTCCGTGCGGGGTCATGCTCGACCAGGCTCACCACCACCGGCATGACACGTTCGAGCCAAGGCGTCGGCCACGGCCCTTCCGGACCGAACAGCCTCTGCATGTCCAGACACAAGTGCACTGTCCGACTGGCATCGATCCTCGACCGAAGCTCGCCCATCTCAAG
>NZ_FOTP01000001.1 GCF_900114605.1 Bradyrhizobium sp. NFR13
CCCCGCGAACGTGACGATCGCGATCGCCCCTCTCGGTGGGGCAGGACAAAGGGGAATATAAACCTGATGGGGATGCTGTCAATGGAGAATAGGAAAAAATGTTCGGCGCGTTTCCTCGTCCCAAACTGTCATTCTCAGGCAAACCAATTGGTTTGCCTGAGGGCGCGGCCGGCCCTTGCCGGCCGCGAACCCGGAATTTCAGCATGGGAGTCTCCGATCGAGCCAAACACTCCGAGATTCCGGGTTCGCACTACAGCGGCTTCGCCGCTTTCGTGCGTCCCGGAATGACGAGCGGGAGCCTCACCTGTCTCCGTCAGCGCCCACCACACCTCTCGCAGTTACTCCTTACGACTGCCGCGCAATGATCGTTTCAACCGCCCGGCAATGGAACAAAGCGGATGACCGCAGCTTGTTGCATGCGCAATGTTTGCGTTTGGAGAATTGAAATGAAACGTACCATGATCGCGACAGCCGCCGCGGCATTCTTGGGTCTGGGCTTGATGCTTCCAGCAAACGCCATGCCGGTCGGCGGGCTTGCACCTGCGAGTTCTGCCAGCGACATCATCCAGGTTCGTGGTGGCCATGGCGGCGGACATCACGGCATGCATCGCGGCGGGCGTGGCCATCATTACGGCTGGGGCCGCGGACGCGGCCATCACTATGGTTGGTCGCGCGGACGGCATCACGGCTGGCGCTGGTGAACGGCAGCAGACGCGATCAACCTGACATGAACATCATGAAGAGCCGCCCGCAGAGGTGGCTCTTTCTGTTTGGCGAGCAAGCTTTCAATCTTTCCCCGGATCGCTCGCCAATACGCCCTTCACCGCCTGCGCCCAGCCTTTCAGTTTGCGCGTGCGCGTGGCTTCGCTCATCACCGGACGGAAGCGATGTTCGAGACGCCAGTTGTCAGCGAATTTGGCGGGTTCCGGAAACACGCCGGCCTTGAGACCGGCAAGATAGGCGGCACCCAGCGCAGTGGTCTCCTGGATCATCGGGCGATCCACAGGGGCGTTCAACAGATCGGCGAGACGCTGCATGGTCCAGTCCGACGCCGTCATGCCACCATCGACGCGCAGAACAACAGTGGCGGCGGAGACATCCGGCCAGTCAGCGCGCATCGCCGCATAGAGATCGCGCGTCTGGTAGCAGACGCTTTCCAGCGCGGCATGGGCGAGTTCGGCGGGGCCGGTGTTGCGCGTGAGACCGAACAGCGCGCCGCGCACATCGGGATTCCAGTAGGGCGCGCCGAGGCCGACAAAGGCCGGCACCAGATAGACCGACTGCAATGAATCGTTCTTGTCGGCAAGCGGCCCGCTCTCGGCCGCGCTCTTGATGATGCCGAGCCCGTCGCGCAGCCACTGCACGGCCGAACCTGCAACGAAGATCGACCCTTCCAGCGCATAGGTCCGCACGCCGTTGAGCTGATAGGCCACGGTGGTCAGCAGCTTGTGCTTCGACACCACCGGCGTGGTGCCGGTGTTGAGCAGCGCAAAACAGCCGGTGCCGTAAGTGGACTTGATCATGCCCGGCGCAAAACATGCCTGACCTATGGTGGCAGCCTGCTGATCCCCCGCGATACCGCCGATCATGATGGAGCCGCCGAACAGATCGGTGCTGCCGAAATCGGACGACGAGTCCTGCACCTTCGGCAACATCGCCTTGGGCACGCGGAGCAGCTTCAGCAGCTCGTCATCCCACTCGCCGGTGTGGATGTTGAACAGCTGCGTGCGCGAGGCATTGGTGGCGTCGGTGGCATGGACCTTCCCCGCCGTCAGCCGCCACAACAGATAGCAATCGACGGTGCCGAACAGCAATTCGCCGCGCTCGGCGCGGGCGCGCGCGCCCGGCACGTGATCGAGAATCCACGCCACCTTGGTGCCGGAGAAATACGGATCAACGATCAGGCCGGTCTTTTGCGTGATCAGCGGCTCGTGGCCGTCCGCCTTCATCTGCGCGCAGATCTCCGCGGTGCGGCGGTCCTGCCAGACGATGGCGCGGTGCACGGCCTGGCCGGTGACACGGTCCCACACCACCACCGTCTCGCGCTGATTGGTGATGCCGATCGCCGCGATATCCTTCGCGGTGACGCCAGCCTTCTTCATCGCCTCGCGGCAAACGGCCAGCGTCGAGGTCCAGATATCCTCAGGCTCGTGCTCGACCCAGCCGGAGGCCGGGAAATGCTGCGGGAATTCCTGCTGCGCACTGGCCGCGATCGAGATGTCGGCGCGGAAGATCATCGCGCGCGAGGATGTGGTGCCCTGATCGATGGCCATCACGAAAGACATAGGCGTTTCTTCCCGGAAGATTGTGGTCGCGTTGTGGTGCGAGACGCAGGCAACCGGATTAGCGCGGGCGCGTCAAGCGGCGCGCCAATCGGCAACGGCGGTCAGATCGCGGAGTCGATCATCATGACCAGAGCGGACGTGATCATCGCAAGCTCGCGTGGCAGCGTCTCGCGGGTCCGTCGCACCATGCCCTCGCCCAGCCGGCCGAAGAAACGCGCCCAGCGCTGCGCGCGCCAGTACAGCGAATTCTCTATTGTCACCGAGCGCAGCTTGAATGCCTTGCCCGTGGCCCAGGCATCGCATTCCAGCTTCAGCGGATCGGCGTAATATTGCGCGATCTTGTCGGCGCTCATGCCATCAGTCGCGAGCCAGTTCGGGATATGTATGCTGCAGAGCTGCGCGACATCTGTAAAGACCTTGTCGGTGCCGCAGCCGCTGCCCGGACATGGCGAGGCAAAGGCATCGCCGACCAGCACGACGCCGGGCTGGACCACGTTGTCGCTCTCATAGAGATCGATCGGGCGGATCCTGATATCGCCGGATATCTTGTAGTCACCGATCAGCGCGCGCAGTTTCGGCAGGCAGGCATCAAGCGCCGCCTCCGGCGTCCGGCGCATCTTGCGAATCCAGGGATCGTCCGTCTCGCGATAGACGAAAAGGTTGCCGCGCATGGTGTCGCCGATCGGGAACAGCGTGACATAGGCGGTGCGATGAACCGTGGTTTCCGCGAAATAGGTCAGCGCAGGAAAGGCGAAACGTGCGCGGTTGACGGGCGCGATATCGAAGCCGACCGAGATCGAATGATTGGCCGAGATGACCGGGCGGCCGATATTGAGCTGATTGCGCAGACTGACGCTGGCGCCATTGGCGAGAATGACGAGGCGCGCCGAAATCTTCTCGCCGTTGGACAGGCCGACGGTCTGGCGATCATCCGATGTGGCGATCGAGGTCGCCTTGGCGTGGATGATCTCGATGGATGACGGAATCTCGCCGCGCACGGTGTTGACCAGCGTGTCGTAGAGAAAGCCGTGCTGCTGGCTCGGGCGTTTGTCGATGACGCGACCGAAGCGCGCGATCCAGATCTCGTCGTCATGGGTAGCGGCACCGAGCACCGCATCGACGAGACCCGTCTTGCGCAGCCGCTCGAGCTGGACGCCGCCGCTGATCTTCTCGCAGCGCAGTTCAGGCGGATGGACCTGATGCGGCTCGATCAGGATCGCAGACATACCGGCGCGACCAAGCATTGCCGCAGCCGTCGACCCGGCGAGGCCGCCACCAATGATCGCGATATCCGTCTGCCGCACGGGAGCTCTCCAGCTACGGCCATCCGTGCGCCCGAAATGTTAAAAAACGGGAAAGGATTGAGGCAGGCGGTGGGGCGTTACCGCGGGAGATTTGTTTCCAGCGGTTTCGCACTACCGGAGGAGAAAAAGCCGGAAATTACACCGAAGCGGTCGTCACGCCGCCGTCGATGACGATGGTCTGGCCGGTCATGAAGGTGGAGGAATCCGAACCGAGATAGGCCACGGCGCCGGCAATCTCGTGGGGCTCGCCGATCCGGCGCAGCGGCGTGGTCGCGGTGCGGCGCTTGAGATTGGCCTCGTCTTCCCACAGCGCTTTCGCGAAGTCGGTCTTCACCAGACCCGGCGCAATGCAATTGACGCGCACACCCTTGGGTCCCCATTCGCCGGCAAGCGAGCGGCACAGGGCGAAGTCGGCGGCTTTCGAAATGCCGTAGGCGCCGATCACCGTGGAGCCGCGCAGACCGCCGATGGACGAGATGATGACCACGGAGCCCTTGCCGCGCTCGGCCATGGCCGGGATCGCCTTGGCGCAAAGCCAGATGTTGCTCTTGACGTTGGAGCCCATGATCTTGTCGAAGGCCTCATCCGCGATATCGAGCAGCGGGCCGTAATAGGGATTCACCGCGGCGTTGCAGACCAGGATGTCGATCGGACCATAGTGCTTGACCGTGCCATCGATCAGCGCTTCGACCTCGTCACGGCGCGAGATGTTGCAGGGAATGACATGGGCATCGCCGCCATTGGCCTTGATGCCATCGACCACGGCCTGACAGGCATCGGCCTTGCGGCTGGAGACGACGACCTTGGCACCAAGCTGCGCCAGCAATTCCGCGGAGGCCTTGCCGATGCCGCGGCTGGAGCCGGTGATGACGGCGACCTTGCCGGTGAGATCGAAGGGATTTTTCACGGGCGGTCTCCTTGATGGTTTTGAGTCTCTAGCTCGTCATTCCGGGGCGTGGCCGGCGCTTGCCGGACGCGAACCCGGAATCTCGACGTGTTTTGCACGAAGCCTTCCATCTCGGGATTCCGGGTTCGCGCGAGCTTGACGCTCGCGCGCCCCGGAATGACGAGTATGTGGCTGGAACGACGCGCGTGTCGTTACTCCGTGATCCCGCCCGCCTGCGCCACGCGGCGCAGGTGATAATCGGCATCGCCGAACTGCTGCTCGATCATGGTCAGCCGCTTGAAGTAGTGGCCGATCTTGTACTCCATGGTCACGCCGACGCCGCCATGCAGCTGCACGCCGCCCTGACCGACGAAGCGCGCGGAGCGGCCGATCTGCACCTTGGCAGCAGCGACCGTCTTGGTGCGTTCGTCGAGGTCAGTGAAGCTCGAGGCCATCGAAGCGAGGTACGACATGCTGCGCGCGGTCTCCAGCGCGGTGAACATGTCGGCCGCACGGTGCTGCAGCGCCTGGAACGAGCCGATGGCGACGCCGAACTGCTTGCGCTCCTTGATGTATTCGACGGAGATCTTCAGCGCCTCTTCCATCGCGCCGACCGCTTCGGCGCAGAGCGCGATGCGCGCGTCGTCGACGACCTGATTGACAACAGACAGGCCATCCTCGGCATTGCCGATCACAGCATCAGCGCCGACCTCGACATTGTTCAGCTTGATATCGGCGGCGCGGCTGCCGTCCTGCGTCTCATAGCCCTTGATGTCGACACCCTTGGCATTGCCCGGCACCAGAAACACGCCGACGCCCTTGGCATCGCGCTGGCCGCCAGCCGTGCGCGCAGTGACGATCAGCGTATCGGCGGTGTCGCCGTGACCGACGACGAACTTCTCGCCGGACAGCACATAGCCCGAACCGCTCTTCTTCGCTGAGGTCGTGACATCACCGAGATCGTAGCGCGAGTTCTTTTCGAGCTGCGCGAAGGCCAGCGTCTTCGATCCGTCGATGATGCCCGGCAGATGCGCGGCACGCTGTTCGGCCGAGCCACGGCGCAGGAAGCCGCCGCCCAGCACCACCGTGTCGAGGTAGGGCTCGACCACGAGATTGCGGCCCAGCGCTTCCATCACGATCATGGTCTCGATCGGACCGGCGCCGAAGCCGCCGTCATCTTCCGAGAACGGCAGACCGAGCAGGCCCTGTTCGGCGAACGTGCCCCAGACATCGCGGCTCCAGCCGCCCTTTTCGGCGCGATACTTCTTGCGAGCCTCGAACTCGTAGGACGATTTCAAGAGACCGTCGACACTGTCCTTGAGGAGGCGCTGCTCCTCGGAAAGATCAAAATCCATTTTTTCTTTTCCTCAAAAATCCAGAATGGAGTCATCCCGGGGTCGCGCTTGCGCGCGCCCGCCCCGGAATGACGTCGTGTGGTTAGATCACAGCCCCAGCACCGCTTTCGCGATGATGTTGCGCTGGATCTCGTTGGAGCCGCCATAGATCGACACCTTGCGGTAGTTGAAATAGGTCGGCGCGATCGGCGAGGCCCAGTCGCCCTCCTCGTTCTGCCCCTCGCCTTCCGGCATGAAGGGCAGCGCGAACGGGCCGGTGACTTCGAGCAGCAGCTCGGTGAGCGTTTGCTGGATTTCCGAACCCTTGATCTTCAGGATCGACGAGGCCGGATCCGGCTTGCCCTTGCCATGCTTGCCTTCGGCGGCGACGACGCGCATCTGCGTCAGTTCGAGCGCCTTCAGCTCGATCTCGGTGGCCGCGAGCTTCTGGCGGAACTGCGGGTCCTCGATCAGCGGCTTGTCGCCGGACATGACGCTGGATGCGAGTTCCTTGATGCGGCGGATGCGCTCCTTCGACATGCCGACGCGCGCGATGTTGACGCGCTCGTTGCCGAGCAGGAACTTGGCGTAATCCCAGCCCTTGTTCTCCTCACCGACGAGGTTTTCGGCCGGCACCACGACGTCATCGAAGAACACTTCGTTGACTTCGACACCGCCATCGATGGTCTGGATCGGACGGCGAGTGATGCCCTTCGACTTCATATCGATGAGGATGAAGGAGATGCCCGACTGCTTCTTGGCATCGGGATCGGTGCGGCAGAGACAGAAGATCCAGTCGGCATGCTGCGCCAGCGTGGTCCAGGTCTTCTGGCCGTTGACGATATAGGTGTCGCCCTTCTTCTTCGCCGTTGTCTTCAGCGAGGCGAGGTCCGAACCCGAGCCCGGCTCCGAGAAGCCCTGGCACCACCAGTCGTCCATATTGGCGATGCGCGGCAGGAAGTGCTTCTTCTGCTGCTCATTGCCAAAGGTGTAGATGACCGGACCGACCATGTTGACGCCGAACGGCAGCGGCGGCGGCGCGGGGGTCTTCTGCAGTTCTTCGAGGAAGATGTACTGCTTCGCCGCGCTCCAGCCGGTGCCGCCATATTCGACCGGCCAATGCGGGACGGCCCAGCCCTTCTTGTTGAGTGTGCGCTGCCAGTTCACCAGATCTTCCTTTGACGTGTGGTGACCTTCCTGCAGCTTCTTGCGCACGGCCGGGTCGAGGCTTTCGCGGAAAAAGGTGCGCACCTCGTCGCGGAATGCTGTTTCTTCTTTGCTGAAGCTCAGATCCATCGGATCCTCCTTGTGAGCAGATTTGTAATTACTGAACAATCTCGAGCAGGCCGGCAGAGCCCATGCCACCGCCGACGCACATGGTGACGACGGCGTATTTCGCCTTGCGGCGACGGCCTTCGATCAATGCGTGCCCGGCGAGACGTGCGCCCGACATGCCATAGGGATGGCCGACCGAGATCGCGCCGCCATTGACGTTGAGCTTCTCCGGATCGATGCCGAGCTTGTCGCGGCAGTACAGAACCTGCACGGCGAAGGCTTCATTGAGCTCCCAGAGATCGATGTCCTCGATCTTGAGGCCATGACGCTTCAAGAGGCGCGGCACGGCGAACACCGGACCGATGCCCATCTCGTCCGGCTCGCAACCGGCGGAGACGAAGCCGCGGAAGATACCGAGCGGCTTGAGTCCCTTCTGCGCGGCGAGCTTGTCGCTCATGATCACGGTGGCGCTGGCGCCGTCCGAGAGCTGCGAGGCATTGCCGGCGGTGATGGTGAAGCCGTCGCCGCGCACAGCTTTCAACCCGGCGAGACCTTCCGCGGTGGTTTCCGGACGCGGACCTTCATCCTTGGACAGCGTGATGTCCTTGAACGAGACTTCGCCGGTCGCCTTGTCGACGACGCCCATTTTGGTGGAGATCGGCGCCAGCTCGTCGTTGAACTTGCCGCCCTGCTGCGCGGCCGCGGTGCGGCGCTGGCTCTCCAGCGAATATTCGTCCTGACGCTCGCGCGAGATGTTGTAGCGCTTGGCCACCGTCTCGGCGGTGTCGAGCATCGGCATATAGACGTCGCCCTTGATCTTCATCAATTCGGGATCGACGGTGTGGAACTTGTTGGCATGCTCGTTCTGCACCAGCGAGATCGACTCGCCGCCGCCGCCAACCGCGATCTCGACGCCGTCGAAGATCACCGAGCGTGCAGCCAGTGCAATCGCCTGCAGGCCCGAAGCGCACTGGCGATCGATGGTGGTACCGCCGACGGTCACCGGCAGGCCGGCGCGGAGCAGCGCCTTGCGTGCGATATTGCCGCCGGTCGCGCCCTGCTGCAGGGCTGCACCCATCACCACGTCCTCAACTTCCTTGGGGTCGATGCCGGCGCGCTTGACGGCATGCTCGATCGCATGGCCGAGCAGCGTAGCGCCTTCGGTGGCGTTCAATGCGCCGCGAAAGGCCTTGCCGATCGGCGTGCGGGCGGTGGAAACGATAACGGCTTCGGTCATGTGCGAGATCCTCCGGAGGCGGTTTGTTGTTGACTGATGATGGGCGTGGGTTGCAGGCCACGCAAGGCGTGACGCGACAGTTTTCCGACCGCAGTGCGCGGCAAATCGTCGACGAATTCGACCATCGCCGGCAGTTCATGCTTGCCGAGCTTGCCGGTGAGAAATGCGCGCAGCTCGTCGATGGTAAACGGCGCTGCGCCACTGCGCAGCTTGATGAAGGCCTTGGCCGCTTCACCGCGATATTGGTCGACGACGCCGATCACGATCACTTCCTGCACAGAGGGGTGTTCGTAAATCGCCTGCTCGATCATCTGCGGATAGACGTTGAAGCCGCCCGAGATGATCAGGTCCTTCTTGCGATCGACCAGATAGAAGAAGCCGTCTTCATCCATGTAGCCGACATCGCCGGTGAGGAAGTGATCTCCGACGAAGGACTCCGCGGTTTCGCTTTCCCGGTTCCAATATCCCCGGGTCACATTCGGGCCCTTGATCCGGATCTCGCCGGTCTCGCCGACACCGAGCACTTTTGTGGAATCGTCGACTGCGACGATATCGAGTTCGATGCCGGGAAGCGCCAGACCGATGGAGCCCGGCTTGTCCGGGCCACCGGGCGGATGGCTGGTGCCGGACGAACAGGTCTCGGTCATGCCCCAACCGCTCTTCAGCTTGAGGCCCGTCTTGCGCTCGAACAAGCGCGCGACCTCGACCGGCAAGGGCGCGCCGCCCGATGCAGCCGAAGCGAGCGACGACAGATCGCGCGTCTCCAGCGTCGGATCGGCCGCAATCGCGATCCACATCGTCGGCACGCCGGGAAACACGGTCGCTTTCTTCTTTTCGATATCGTTCAGCACATTAGTGACATCGAAGCGCTGATGCAGCGAGATCGTATCACCGAGGGAAAGGCGGGAAAGCAAGATCACCGTCAGCGCATAGATATGAAACAACGGCAGCACGCCGATGACGCGCTCGACACGGTTGCGCGCGGCGCGTGCCGGTGCGCCCCACATATTATAGATCGACACGGCCGAGGTCAGATTGCCGTGGCTGAGCATCGCGCCTTTCGGCAGGCCGGTGGTGCCGCCGGTATATTGCAGCAGCGCGACATCGTCCGGTGAGATTTCCGGCCACTGCGCCGGCGGCGTCACGCCCGCCGTGAAATTGCGGAAAGTGACGAAGGCGGGATTTTCCGGCAGCGGCAGTTGCGGATTGTTCACCGCGCCCCAGTCGTCATCCTCGCAGACGATCAGGCGATCGAGCAGACCCTTGTCGAGGAACTTCAGCGCCATCGGCAGCAGCGCGGCGAGATTGCTCGTCACCAACACGCGCGCGCCGGAGTCTTTCAGCTTGTGCGACAGCGCGATCTCGCCATCGAGCGGCGACAGATGCACGAGCCGCGCGCCGGCCTTGAGCCCGCCGAAGAAATGGACCGGATGATCCGGCGTATTGCCGAGGAAAATGCCGATGGTCGAGCCGCGGCCATAACCGGCGCGCATCAGCGCGGCAGCGATAATATCGACGCGCGCCTGCAGATCATTGAACGAGATCGGCTGATCCCGAAATTCGATGGCGGTACGGTCGCCGAATTTCTGCACCGAGTCCGCCAGCAAACCCGGCAGCGTGCCACGCGCGATCGGTGCGTCCCAGGTGACGCCCGGTGGGTAATGCTGCTCGCCGGGGTGGGTCATGGGCAACGAACCTGAATGCTGTTCTTCGAACGAGACGAACTGCCAATGTTCCCTCCCCCCTTGCGGGGGAGGGTCAGGGAGGAGGGTGAACCGCAAACGACGTCGCCTGTGGACCCCCTCCTCCGGCTCCTCCCCGCCTGGCGCAGCTTCGCTGCGCTTGGGGGGAGGAGTGCAGGCCGAGCCTGCGTCATCTAACTCAACCAGCCTTCGCCAGCGACGCGAAGGTCTTGCCTTCATCCGCGAGCTTCTTCAGCAGCGCGGCGGGCTCCAGCGACGGATCGTTGGTCTGCTTGGCGTAGAACTGCAGGCGCTCGACGATCTGCTTCAGGCCGACCTGATCGGCATAGAACATCGGGCCGCCGCGATAGATCGGCCAGCCATAGCCATAGAGCCAGATCACGTCGATATCGCTCGGACGCGAGGCGACCTTCTCCTCGAGGATGCGGGCACCCTCGTTGATCATCGGATACATCATGCGTTCCAGGATTTCCTGATCGCTGACGGCGCGGCGGGTCAGGCCAAGGCTGCGGCAGGTATCGTCGATGAGCTTCTCGACTTCCGGATCCGGAATCGGCGCGCGGGAGCCGGCTTCATACTTGTAGTAGCCCTTGCCGGTCTTCTGGCCGAAGCGGCCGGCTTCGCACAGCGCGTCGGCGATCGGCGAGGTGATGCCGCGATCCTTGCGCGAGCGCCAGCCGATATCGAGGCCGGCGAGATCGCCCATGGCGAACGGGCCCATCGGCATGCCGAACTTGGTGACGACGGCATCGACCTGCTGCGGCAGCGCGCCTTCGAACAACAGCTTCTCGGACTGCTTGGAGCGGGCCGCCAGCATGCGGTTGCCGACAAAGCCGTCGGACACGCCGACCACAGCCGGCACCTTGGCGATCTTGCGGGCAACGGCGACTGCGGTGACGAGTGCATCCGGCGCGGTCTTGTCGGCGCGGACGATTTCGCACAGCTTCATGACATTGGCCGGCGAGAAGAAGTGCATGCCGAGCACGTCCTGCGGACGCTTGGTCACGGTCGCGATCTCGTCGATGTTCAGATAGGAGGTGTTGCTGGCGAGGATGGCGCCCGGCTTGGCGTATTTGTCCAGTGCGGTGAACACTTCCTTCTTGATCGCCATGGTTTCGAACACGGCTTCAATCACCAGATCGACGTCCTTGACGTTCTCAAGGCCAACGACGCCATTGATCAGCGCCATGCGCTTGGCCGGTGCATCGGCAGGAATGCCGCCGCGGGCTGCCGTGGCTTCATAGTTCTTTTGCATGATGCCGAGGCCGCGCTTGAGCTGCTCCTCGCCGGTCTCGATCAGCGTGACGGGAATACCGGCATTGGCGAAGGACATCGCAATGCCGCCGCCCATGGTGCCGGCGCCGATGATGGCAACGCGCTCGACCGGACGCGGCTTGACGCCCTCCGGCACGTCCTGGACCTTGGCGGCTTCGCGCTCTGAGAAGAACGCATAGCGCTGCGCCTTCGACTGGTCGTCGGCGACCAGCTTGAGGAACATCTCGCGCTCCTTCTTGAGCGCCTCGTCGAACGGGACATCCAGCGTCCAGCTCACGGCTTCGGCGCAAGCCAGCGGCGCATTCATGCCGCGGCTCTTCTTGTTGGCGGCTGCAGCGGCATTGGTGAAGATGGTGCGATCAGCGCGGGCGGCGGCGAGCTTGGAATCGTCATTGCGCAGCAGGCGCAGCGGACGCTTCTCGGCAATGACCTTGCGCGCGAAAGCTTCGGCGCCTGACGCCGGACCTTCGACGATCTCTTCGATCAGACCGTTCTTCAGGGCTTCGGATGCGCCGATCGGGTCGCCGGTCACGACCATCTTGACGCCGAGCTCGGGACCCACCGCACGCGGCAGGCGCTGCGTACCGCCAGCACCGGGCAGAAGGCCGAGCTTCACCTCGGGCAGGCCGAGCTTGGCGTCTTTTGTGGCCACGCGAAAGTGACAGCCGAGCGTGAGCTCGAGGCCGCCGCCAAGCGCGGTGCCGTGGATCGCGGCGATCACCGGCTTGGAACAATTCTCGATTTCCGCAATGACTTCGCCCAATCCGGGCGACTGCGGCGGCTTGCCGAATTCGGTGATGTCAGCGCCGGCAACGAAGGTACGGCCTGCGCATGCGATGACGATCGCTTTGACAGCAGGATCGGCAGCAGCAGCTTTGACGTTCTCAAAAATGCCGCGGCGAACCGCCGCACTCAGAGCATTCACAGGGGGAGAGTTGATCGTGACGATGGCGACTTCATCATGACGTTCAAGCTTTACGACATCGCTCACGGCATTCTCCTTGGCTACGTTTACCGGTCTGATTTTCTTAGTTTCGCACTGCGAAATTTAATTCCACATCTTGACACGGAGGGTTATTTTGAAGAGCGTCCCTTGTCAACGAGGGCCGTGGCGCAATCGTATGAAACTGACAACACCAAATTCCGGGAAGCATGAAACGTCCAGCAAAGAATGTGGCGACAGATCGCAATTTCGTCGTCGCACTGGCTCGCGGCCTGGATGTCTTGCGTGCATTTCGCCCCAATGACGGGCTTCTCGGCAATCAGGAGATTGCCGCCCGCACCAAATTGCCGAAGCCAACCATCTCGCGATTGACTTATACACTCACGAAGTTGGGCTACCTTACACCTGTGCCACGCTTCGAGAAGTATCAGCTCGCGCCAGCAGCTATGGCCCTGGGGTATGCTGCACTTGCGAACTTGGGCGTTAAGCATCTCTCGGAATCGTTTCGTGACGAATTGATGCGGCAGACCGGCGGTGCCTGCGCAGTCGGCGCGCGCGATCGCCTCAGCATGATCTATTTCGGACAGAGCCGATCGAGTCTTACTGTCGGCGTTCAACTCGACGTCGGCTCGCGCATTCCCATTGCAACCACGGCGATGGGCCGTGCGTATTTCTGGGCGCTGCCGCCGGAAGAACGTGCCCAATTATTGCGCGAATTCCGCGAGCACTACGGACATCGCTGGTCGAAAATGCGCGACGGCCTCGAACGCGCAGGCGAAATGGTCGCGCGCCACGGCTTCGTCATCTCGGCTGGCGAGTGGCAGGACGATGTCCACGCTGCCGGTGTCGCGATGACATTGAATGACGGCACAGGTCCTTATGCCTTTAATTGCGGCGCGCCCGCGTTTCGTTTCACGGAAGAGCGCTTGCTCAACGACATTGGACCTCGGCTGTTGACGATGGTAAGGAACATCGAAGCGGCGCTCGGGGGAGCAGCTGCGCCACAATCAAAAAAACTCGACGGCAAAAAAATCAGATCAGGAGGGAAAGTTGCACGTATTGTTGAAGGACTCTGACAACCTTCATCGTCGTGACCTGCGCAAGACATCGCCGCAGCAGACGATCGAGGGTCGCCGCACATGATGCAGGCACAACTTGCAGAGCGCGCGCCTGTTACATCGACGGCTCCGCTGCTTTCGGTTCGCGACGTCAGCGTCGTGTTCGGCGGCATCATCGCGTTGAACGGCGTCTCGTTCGACATGCAGAAGGGTCACATCCTCGGCCTCATCGGACCGAACGGCGCAGGCAAGACCACGCTGTTCAACTGCCTCAGCCGGCTCTACCAGCCGAGCAAGGGCGACATCCTGATGGAAGGCCAGACGATCCTGAATCGCCCGGCGCACAAGATCTCCGAGATCGGTATCGGCCGCACCTTCCAGAACGTCGCGCTGTTTCCGAACCTGACCGTGCGGGACAATGTCCGCGTCGGCAAACATGCGCGCACCAACAGCGACATCATCAGCGACTCGCTGAAACTGCCATGGGTCCGATCGGGCGAAGCTGCGATCAACAAGGACGTCAACGACATCCTTGATTATCTCGATCTGCACAGCGTCGCCGATACGATCGTCAGCGGATTGCCGTTCGGCACGCAGAAGCGCGTCGAACTCGCGCGCGCGCTCGCCGCCGAACCGAAGATCCTGCTGCTCGACGAACCCGCAGGCGGCCTCAATCATGAGGAAGTCTACATCCTCGGCGACCTGATCCGCCGCATCCGCGACGATCGAGGCGTGACGGTTCTCCTGGTCGAGCATCACATGGGTCTCGTGATGTCGATCGCCGACCACGTGGTCGCGCTGAATTTCGGCAAGAAACTCGCTGAAGGCACACCCGCTGCCGTCCAGAAAGACCCTGCTGTGATCAAGGCCTATCTGGGAGACAAAGACTCATGACCGCGCTGCTTCACGTAAAAGACCTGCGTGCGTATTACGGCCAGGTCCAGGCGCTGCACGGCCTCGAATTCGACCTGCAGGAAGGCAGCCTGACCACGCTTCTCGGCGCCAATGGCGCCGGCAAGACCACCACGCTGCGCTCGATCTGCAACATGATCCGCTCGACCGGCTCGATCGAGTTCGAAGGCAAGAAGCTCGACAACAAATCGACCGAAAGCATCGTGCGGCTGGGCATCGCCCATGTTCCGCAGGGCCGCGGCACCTTCACCACCATGACGGTGGAAGAGAACCTGCAGCTCGGCGCCATCAGCCGCAAGGACATCAAGGCGATCGGTGACGACATCGAGCGCATGTATGCCCACTTCCCGGTGCTCAAGCAGCGCCATACCCAGCAGGCCGGCACGCTCTCCGGCGGTGAACAGCAGATGCTCGCGGTTGCCCGCGCGCTGATGCTGCGTCCCCGCCTGATGCTGCTGGACGAGCCATCCTTCGGCCTCGCGCCGCTGATCGTGCGGGATCTGTTCAAGATCCTCGGCAAGATCAACCGCGAGGACAAGGTCTCGATCCTGGTCGTCGAACAGAACGCACAACTCGCGCTCGAACTCGCCGACAAGGCCTATGTCATCGAAACAGGACGCATCGTGATGTCCGGCACCGCCGACGAGATCGCGAACAACGAAGACGTCCGTAAATCGTATCTGGGATATTGAGGGGGCGGCCATGGAACTCTTTACCAATCAAGTCCTGGCTGGCATCGCCACCGGCGCGATCTACGCCTGTATGGCGCTCGCGGTCGTGATGATCTACCAGGCGATCGACCACCTGAACTTCGCCCAAGGCGAAATGGCGATGTTCTCGACCTTCGTCGCCTGGCAGATGATGCAGTGGGGCATGCCCTATTGGGGCGCATTCGCGCTCACGCTGATCTTCTCCTTTGTCGGCGGCATCGTCATCGAACGGGCTTTGTTCAAGCCGCTCGCCAAGGCACCGGTGCTGACCCACGTCGCCGGCTTCATCGCGCTGTTCGCCATCATCAACAGCGTCGCGGGCCTGACCTGGGACTTCACCATCAAGCAGTTCCCCTCGCCGTTCGGTTCGTCGCCATTCCTCGGCAGCCAGCTGATCTCGACGCATCAGGCCGGCATGATCGGCGTGACGCTGGTGCTGCTGGTCCTGCTGTTCATCTTCTTCCGCTACACCCGCGTCGGTCTCGCCATGCGTGCCGCCGCCACCTTGCCTGAATCGGCACGGCTGGTCGGTATCAACACGTCATGGATGATCGCACTCGGCTGGGGCATGGCTGCCGCGATCGGTTCGATCGCCGGCATGCTGATCGCACCTGTGGTGTTCCTTGAGCCCAACATGATGGGCGGCGTCCTGATCTATGGATTTGCCGCAGCCGTTGTCGGCGGTCTGTCGAGCCCGCTCGGCGCCGTCATTGGCGGGTTCCTTGTCGGCGTCTTCGAGAACCTCGTCGGCACCTATATCCCGGGTGTCGGTAACGAGCTGAAGCTGCCCATCGCGCTGGCGCTGATCATCACCGTGCTGGTCGTCAAGCCCAATGGCCTGTTCGGCCGCACCATCGTGAAGCGAGTTTGATCATGAGCACCGTTCAAGACGTCTCCGCCGCTCCCGCGGTCGCTGCCGTTCCCAAGAAAGCAATGGCGCTCGGCCCGATGGCATCGCTGATCATTCTGGCGCTGCTCATCGTCACGCCGCTGTTCGTGAAGAACTTCATCATCTTCCAGATGACGATGTGGCTGATCTATGCCATCGCGGTTCTCGCACTGAACATCCTGACCGGCGCCAGCGGCCAGTTCTCGCTCGGCCAGAGCGCATTTTACGCCCTCGGCGCCTATACGTCGGCAATCCTGATGGAACATGTCGGCGTCAACTACGCACTGACGCTCCCTGTGGCTGGTCTGGTTTGCTTCATCGCCGGCTTCCTGTTCGGCCTGCCCGCGCTGCGGCTGTCCGGCATCTATCTCGCGCTAGCGACCTTCGCCCTCGCGGTGGCGATGCCGCAGCTCTTGAAGCTTGGCGTGTTCGAACACTGGACCGGCGGCGTGCAGGGCCTCGTCGTCACCAAGCCTGACGCACCGGAGATCTTCGCTTCGATGGGTCTGAAGGTGTCGCAGGATATGTGGCTGTACTTCTTCACCCTCGCGGTCACGATCGTGATCTACCTCCTCTCGGTCAATCTGCTGAAGTCGCGGTCGGGCCGGGCGATGATGGCGATCCGTGACAACGAAATCGCCGCCTCGGCGATGGGTGTGGACGTCTCGCTCTACAAGACGCTGGCCTTCGGCGTCAGCGCCGGCATTACCGGCGTTGCCGGCGGTCTCGGCGCCATCGCCGTGCAGTTCGTGGCGCCGGATGGCTACACCATCCAGCTCGCCATCGCGCTGTTCCTCGGCATGGTGGTTGGCGGCGTCGGCTGGCTTCCCGGCTCGCTCGCCGGCGCGGCCTTCATCGTCTTCGTTCCGAATATCGCGGAACACATTTCGAAGGGTCTGTCTGGCGCCGTGTTTGGCGTCATCCTGATCATCATCATCTTCCTGCTCCCGAACGGGGCCAGGCAACTCGCCTATGGGGCACAAAGCCTGATCGGCAAACTACGTAAACACTGAGGACCTATGAACTGCAGAAACTTTCTGCGCACCGCCGCGCTCTCGAGCGCGGCGTTTGCGTTTATCGCCTTCTCAACTTCCGCGAATGCCCAGAAGAAATACGACACCGGGGCGAGCGATACCGAGATCAAGATCGGCAACATCATTCCCTACAGCGGACCCGCATCCGCCTACGGCATCATCGGGAAGATGGAAGAAGCCTACTTCAAGATGATCAACGATCAGGGCGGCATCAATGGCCGCAAGATCACCTTCGTCAGCTATGACGACGCCTATAGCCCGGCCAAGGCCGTGGAACAGACCCGCAAGCTCGTCGAATCCGACGAAGTGCTGTTCGTGTTCGGTCCGCTCGGCACGCCGTCGAACACGGCGATCCTGAAATACCTGAACGCCAAGAAGGTGCCGCAGCTGTTCGTCGCCACCGGCGCGACCAAGTTCGGCGAATACAAGACCGCGCCATGGACCATGGGTTGGCAGCCGGCCTATCAGAGCGAAGGCCGCATCTTCGCGCAATATGCGATGACCGAACGCCCGAGCGGCAAGATCGCCGTGCTGTATCAGAACGACGACATGGGCAAGGACATGCTCAAGGGCCTCAAGGACGGGCTCGGCGACAAGGCTTCGATGGTCGTCGCCGAGGACGGTTATGAAGTCTCCGAGCCGACCATCGACTCGCACATCGTCAAGCTGAAGGCTTCGGGTGCCGACATCTTCCTCTCGATCTCGACGCCGAAATTCGCGGCGCAGGCGATCAAGAAGGTGGCCGAGATCGGCTGGAAGCCGATGTACTTCCAGAGCAATGTCGGCTCCTCCGTCGGCGCGGTGATGCGTCCGGCGGGCATCGATAATTCCCAGGGCGTGCTGTCGCTGGCCTATGCCAAAGATGCCATCGATCCGCAGTGGAAGGACGACGAGGGCATGAAGAAGTATCTGGATTTCCTGGCGAAGTACGCCCCCTTCGCCAACCCGGCCGAAAGCTCGGCTGCTTATGGCTACGGCCAGGCGCAGACCGTCGTGCAGGTGCTCAAGCAGGCCGGCGACGACCTGACCCGCGCCAACATCATGAAACAGGCCGCCAGCCTGAAGGACTTCGCACCCGACACGCTGCTGCCGGGCGTCAAGATCAACACCTCGGCGACCGATTTCTATCCGATCGAGCAGCTGCGCATGATGCGCTTCACCGGCGAGAAGTGGGACGTGTTCGGCCCGCCGATCGACAGCAAGCTCGGCGGCTAAAACCCCATCGCTTCTCCGCAGGGCGACGCTTCTTTTCGCACTGCGGAGAATGGTACCTAACCGCCACATTTCCGAATGGCGGAACATTAAAACTACTTAATAAAACAGCCCCTTACGACGAAAGTCGTGAGGGGCTTTTTCTTGATAGTTGCAGCGGAAGAGTATTCAATCCGGCGCGCCGCAGCATTCATTAAAAACAAGAATACGCGCGGCTTTATCAAGAGATCAGGGAGATCAGAAATGCCTTCGTTCAGCTCGCGTGCAATGTCGTTCACGGTTGCCGCAGCCCTCAGTGCGGCCCTCAGCAGTACAGCCTTCGCCCAGAAAAAATACGACACCGGCGCTAGTGATACCGAGATCAAGATCGGCAACATCATGCCCTATAGCGGCCCGGCTTCGGCCTATGGCGTGATTGGCAAGATGGAAGAAGCCTATTTCAAGATGATCAACGATCAGGGCGGCATCAACGGCCGCAAGATCAATTACATCACCTATGACGACGGCTACTCACCGCCCAAGGCCGTGGAACAGGCGCGCAAGCTCGTCGAGAGCGACGAAGTGCTGTTCATCGCCAGTTCGCTCGGAACCCCGTCGAACTCCGCCATTCAGAAATACATGAATGCCAAGAAAGTCCCGCAGCTGTTCGTGGCCACCGGTGCGACCAAGTTCGGGGACTACAAGGACTTCCCCTGGACCATGGGCTGGCAGCCTGCCTATCAGAGCGAATCCAGGATCTACGCGGCCTATCTGCTGAAGGAAAAGCCCGACGCCAAGATCGCGATCATGTATCAGAACGACGATTTCGGTAAGGACATGCTGAAGGGTCTGAAAGACGGTCTCGGCAGCAAGGCGGCATCGATGATCGTCGCCGAGGAAAGCTATGAAGTGTCGGAGCCGACCATCGAGTCCCACATCGTCAAGGTGAAGGCGACCAATGCCGACACCTTCGTCAGCTTCACCACGCCGAAATTCGCCGCGCAGGCGATCAAGAAAGTGGCGGAGCTCGGCTGGAAGCCGACCTACATCCAGAGCAATGTCGGCGCGTCCGTCGGCAGCGTGATGAAGCCGGCTGGTTATGAAATCGCCCAGGGCATCCTGTCGGCGAACTACGCCAAGGACGGCGCCGATTCCAGCTGGGACAATGACGAGGGCATGAAGAAATTCTACGCCTTCCTCGCCAAATACGCCCCCGGCATGGACAAGAACGACGGCTCGGTCGTCTATGGCTACGGCCAGGCGCAGACCATCGTTCAGGTCCTCAAGCAGGCCGGTGACAACCTGACCCGCGCGAACATCATGAAGGAAGCGGCGAACCTCAAGAACTTCGCGCCCGACACATTGCTCCCCGGCGTGACGATCTCGACCTCGCCGACTGACTTCTACCCGATCGAGCAACTGCAGATGCAGCGCTTCAAGGGCGAGAAGTGGGAGCTGTTCGGCCCGATCATCGCGGGCAAGATCGAAGGCTGAGTTTCTGATCTCTCCCCGCCCCCGGTTGAAGCGAAGCTTCACCAGGCGGGGAGAGATCGAGATCAGTAATAATCCCGGAACGCATCCGCGAGACTGTCGGGCTGCCAGTCGATCTGGTCCGACGCAATCGGATCGTCTGACAGCAATGCACTCGCCTGCGTCTTGTAGTCCGGCGCCACATAGTCCGCCTGCGGCAGGCCACGGCGCACGATATCCTGATAGTTGAGATAATTGTCGCGATTGCCCACGAAGGTGCACATGCATTTGGCGGGATCGGCATAGAGATAGCGCGGACCGTTCGGCGTGTTGTGCACGACGAAGCGATAGGCCGGCAATTTGCTTAAGGCCACCTTCCCTGCGGCATCGTTGGCAAAGCGCGGCTTGAAGCCGGCGGACTCCATGTCGAAGCCGACTTTCTGCAGCGATGGGATCGTCGGCGCGTCGCGCGCGAGCAGCAGAGAAATATCGCACAGCGCCAACACGGCAATGACGGCGAGCGCGGTGCTGCGCGGGCGCTGAATGGAAAGCATCGTCATCGTCACTGCGCGCATGTCGCAAAACCCCGGCTATGAGCGCGCATCGCCTCGCCGCCCTGTTGCCGGCGACAATACCGGCCCGCGCATGCGGTGTCACGGCAGCGCCGCCGCAGGACACAAGGCCGGTTAACAAATCCATCACGCCACCTCGCTGGCGACGAGCGCCTCCAGGACGCGCCAATACATTTCGTCCAGCATCGCTTGCTGCTGCCCGGCATTCAGAACGCGCCGCCGTTGAAACAGAAGACAGATCGGCCAGCTGCCTGTGCAATGGTGTGCACGACGACAGGCCTTGATGACGCAAGTGCGATGGGTGCGCAGGATGTTCGCATTACCGCGCTCGATCTCCTCGATGCAGGCGGCGACGATCATATCCGACAGCCGCCTGGCCGCCAGGTCGCTCTTGGCTGCACTTCAATTCCACGATCACTAATCATGGAGCGGCCTGTCTGGCCCGAGAGGCCCGGCCTCAGATATCATTGAAGCAATGAGTTTCCGGGTTCAGAAAGTGATCGCTCAATCTCGGCAACCTAAACTTCCGACTCGAAGCACGAGGTCTATATTTTGCGGCGACCTGCGTCGGGGCTAGCCGACGCGCAAGCTATATTTCTTGTCGACGATCGGTGGCGCTGCGAGGAGCCGAACGGTCCATTTGGTCGCAGACGCATCCATGACGATTGACTTGACCGATCCCGTGAGCGTCTGGCCATTGAGTTGAAGCGCACGCGGTAACCCATGGTACTGGGCCAGCCGAGCTCGCCTGGCTTCGACGAAGTCGGTGATTTCGATGACCTGCATATGCGCTCCAAATTGGATGCGGTACTCCAGACAAGGTCCGCAGCTAACAGAGGTAGCATCGCATGGTTAACGAAACATCGTGCTCGCAAGCAGCTCTGACGCCGGCGGCAGCTCAACGGGCGGAATTGACATCCAGACTTTGGGGCCGCGGATGAGCGCCCTCGGTCCTTCATTGTCGCAAATCAGCCACTCGGTCTCGTCCCAGATCACAAGGCAAGGGAATTCCTGAGGCAGCTTTTCCTTGTTGCCCCTTATCCAGGTCCCGCCGGCAACGATGATCCGCTCATCATTCTTCGGTGCGGTGCTGATCGGCTGCCAACCTTCGCTCATTCTGTAGATCCTTCGACAAAGTCCGTTCGACTCAAGCGCGCGGCGTCTCAGTTAGAGGGAGGGAGACCGGAGCGCCACAAGGAACTAGCGGTGAAGGCAGCAGATATCCACGGCAATGGTGACAATCATCCCTTTCGCGTGCCGGAACACGGCAGGTTCCGCGAATTTGATTGACCGCGGCAGCGATGAGCGCATGGTTGACCGATGCCTTTCAAACTCATCCCGGACGTCAAATCGAAGCAAAGAGATTGCTGGTTGATCCTCGAATTTAGTGGAGAGCCGATTTCCCTGTCGTTCGACGATGCAATCGAGTTCAAGATTCAGATCAGCCACATTCAGGAAACGACAAGACCTAATGATCGCAAGATTGTGAGCGAAGTCGCGAACTGCTCAGCCCAGGTCGTTCCGAACTCGGGCGGCTTCGGGATCGTCTTTGAACATTCGCCGACGTCGACAACCAAGCTTTGGCTGAATGGGGATCAAGCGATTCGCTTCTCTGCAGAACTCCAGAAATTCATCGACATAGCCGGGAGCCGAAGTTGAAGGGATTTTGGCTGGGTCACGTCGAACTGGTGCTGGCTGGCGTGAAATACGAAGCCCGGTATGAAATCGTGGATGAAATGATCCATCTTTCGGTCGTTGACAAGCTTATGGTGGTCGCGAAACCGCTGCCGGGAGCGACGTATGAAGAGAGTGCTCTCCACGCGCTCGAGCAATTTGCCACCGGCAACACCGTTGCACGGTACTGACGTCGAGACGCTGCTCGCCGGAATTGCGTCACTCGGCAGCGGATTTGCCCGCTTCGGTCGCTTCGTAGGCGATATCCGTTTTGTTCATGACGACGGGCGATAGCCAGCCAAGATCGACAAGGCGCTGATACCTGGTGCGATCAATATTGCCGGCCGTGTACTTTGCGCCTCCATGCGAGACGATTTCTCGGATCAGTTCGAGGTCTTCGTGATTCATGATTCTTGACTCTGAAATCGGAGGGAGTTCGTGCCATCGCAGGACATCAAGGCTCCATTGCCGCCAGCAGGCTTTTTATGTCGATCGTTGCGATATTCGAGTAGCTGTCCGAGATCGCATAGGGAAAGATGATCCTGTCACCATGGCGCATTGCGCCGCATGTGTAGACCACATTCGGGACATAGCCTGCGCGTTCGGATGGTGCGGGCCGGAGAAGAGGCTCGCGCAGGCGGCCTAATATCTTCGTTGGGTCGTTCTTGTCGAGAAGCGCTGCACCGATCGAGTATTTGCGGACTGGACCAACCCCGTGTGTCAGCAATAGCCATCCCTCATCCAGTTCGATGGGCGATCCACAATTGCCGATCTGCACGAATTCCCAGGGAGCGGCAGGCGTCAATATCGCTGTGCCGCCATCCCATGTGTACAGATCGTCCGAATAGATCAAATAGAGGTTCTCGTTGTCCTGTCGCGCGATCATCGCGAACCGGCCGTCGATCTTCCGGGGAAAGAGCGCCATTCCCTTGTTCTGGGCTGCGTTGCCGCGAAGGGCAGAGAAGCGAAACGAGACGAAGTCGGACGTCTCGATGATCTCCGATCGGATCGCACGCCCGCTATATGCGGTGTAGGTCGCGTAGTATGTGTCTTTTTCGGCGCCGCTGAATTTGACGAAGCGTGCATCCTCGATGCCGTTCGATTGCGAGGCTGTGATCGGAAAGATGACCCGTTCGCTGATATCCTCGCCACGATCGAATAGGACGTCGATATCCTCGCCGTTCGGACCAGAGTCGAGGCGGCGCACCATCGGGTTTGATGCGAGACGGGTCGTCGGATCGATGCTGACCGTGCCATCCTCTGCTATGAGGCCCGTCCGGAATGTCAGCGACGAGATATGGCCTTCACCGACCGCACGCAGGCTGAGAATGAAGCGAAGAGCACCACTGGCCAATCCGGACTGATCAGGATGGGGGACGATGCTGGGATTGAACAGTGCCGACGCCTCGAACGAATATTCGCTCAGAAAGTAGGCCCCGACGAGCTGGCGCTGGACCGCGGTGAACTGGGTGTGGTCCCGAAGCGCGTCCTCCATATCATCGGCGCGGGCTTCGAAGGTCTGAAGCAAATTGCGGTGACGGCCCAGAAAATTCTCCAACACATCGGCCAACTGTGCCTCTGCCGTCGGCGCGTCCAGCGCGAGGATCCGATCGACGATGTGATTGGCGCGGGTCTTGTCCGTCGGATTGAGATCGCGCGGCTCTGTGGCGGGCTTGAAAGGGCGGACGATGACGCGCGATGCGTCCGGCCGGAGGTACAGCATCTGGCGATCAAGTAAGGGAGATTTGGGGGGCAAGGGAATCTCGATCAGTGAAAGGTAAAGGGATGGTGTCAGGCCACTCGTGGCGCGGATTTCGACTGGTCCTCGGCGATACGGGCCATATGCCGGATTTCGGAAAGCCCCAGCAGATACGAAACGACGGATTCGCCGCCCCGATTCTCATTGGCGCGGTCGGGATGCAGCCCATCACGGCAGCTTCCAGTTTCCAGGTCCACGAGTGGAATCGATAGATCGTTGCTTCCCAGAAACCAGGCGAATGCCTTGGCGGCTTCTGCCTTCCAATCGGCATCCTGATCGATGCGCCATGCCGCGAGGGAAGCCGCGATCGTCGCGGCGGCTTCGACCGGCTGCTGGTCGAAATTGCGGGGTTGCCGTCGGACGTCGTGAAATCCTTCGGTTCCGACTGGCCTGAATTGCCCGCTGGCAGAGGTCTGCTGTGCCAGCAGCCAGCGCAGGCTTCTCAGCCCCGCATCCAGATAATCCTGTCTCCGCAATGCTGTCCCGGTGATGATGAGGGCCTGGGAGAGCCTTGCATTGTCATAGGAAAGCCCTTCCTCGAACCACACCCAATCGGCCGTCCCGGCCTTCTGGAAAAGGGCGAGAAGCTTGTCAGCGAGCAACGCCCGGATTGTCTCGGCGCGGTCATCGTCGGCGACGGCCGCGCAATACGCATCCAGTCCCAGCAGCGTGAATGCCCAGGCACGCGGGGAAAGAAATTCTTCAACGACCGGCAGCGCTTCAGAGAATAATGATGCGGCCCAGGCGCGCCGGGACCTGTTGGCGTCCGAAAGGACGCAAACGCCAAGGGCCCAGAGCGTACGGCCGTGGCTGTCCTCGGATCCGCTGTCTTCCAACCAGCCGCGATCGAAGGCCATGAAGTTCCGAAATCGATGCGTCCGCGGGTTCCAGGCATGTTGGACGAACGCAGCGAAACGCGACGTCAGCACCTCCGGCAGGCGCAACTCGCCCGGAGTGTTCAGCGCGCATGCCAGCAGCAAGGCGCGCGCATTATCGTCGATGCAGTAGCCGTGCGAGCGGTCAGGCACGGAATGGACCGCATGCTGGAACAGCCCGGTGTCGTCGCACATCGACAGAAAATGACCAATCTGCATTTCCGGCGGCGCACGGCTGTCACGCAGCAGCGTGGTCGTGTCCGACTTTGCAATGGTCCTGAGCCTGTGACGGCGACCAGCATTCTCAAAAACCGAAATATATCGTTCGGCGGTCCGCTCCCACGTCATCGAGCGGCTGCTGGCATAGGCGCGCTTGCGCATCGCCTGGCGCAGGGGCGCATTCGTCAAAATCCTCTCGATCTCGAAGCCGATCGCGTCCGCGTCTGAAAACGGGACGATGATGCCCCGACCGTCTGCGAGAAGCTCACGTGCATGCCAGTAGGGCGTTGAGACGACGGCCTTTCCCAGCCCGAAACTGTAGGCCAGAGTGCCTGACGTCATCTGGACTTCATTCAGGTATGGCGTGACGTAGACATCGCACATGGAGATGAAGTCGAGCAGTGTGCTCTGGTCGACAAAACAATCGAGGAATTCAACGTGATCGGCAACGCCGATGTCGCGCGCCCTTGCGATGAGGCTCTCGCGGTAGGCCTCCCCCTCATCCCGCACCAGATTCGGATGGGTGGCGCCAAGCACAACATAGACCGCATTGGGGCAGGCATTCAGGATGGAAGGCATCGCATCGATCATGAATTCGATGCCTTTGTTGGGCGACAGTAGTCCGAACGTCAGAATGACGGACTTGTCGGCGAAGCCCAGTTTATCCTTGGCGTTGTCGGGCTCAACGAATGCGAAGTCGGGTATTCCGTGGGGAATAACCTCGATCTTCTCTTCGGCGATCTGATAGACGGTCCGCAGCAGCTCCCTGCCCTTCTCCGCCATGACCACAACCCTCGAGGACAACTCGATGATCCTGGTGAAGACGTCCCTTTGAACCGTGCTTGGTTCCGCAAGAACCGTATGGAGGGTTGTCACGATCGGCGTCTTGAGCAGCGACAGCAGCGGGATGATATCGCCTCCCGCTTCTCCGCCGAAAATTCCGAATTCATGCTGCAGTGAAATGATATCGAAGCGGCCCGCATTGAGGAACTCGGCGGCGCGGATGTAGTCGTTGATCAGACCATCATTGATCTGAATTCCGACGCTCGTCGGATAGTCATAGACGTGACCGTGATCGGTCATCGCCACAATGACCGTTTTGGAATCCGCCCGCGAAGCTGCGACTGCGCTCTGCAAGTCGGTGGTGAAGGTTGCGATTCCACATCGGCGTGGAAGCGAGTTTCCAATAAATGCGATACGGTTGAACACCGTCAATCTGCAGCCTCGTCATGTGATGGACAGATGCCGAAACGACGAAATGCGCGACGCGGCGTGGGCCGCGTCACTTAACGCTATTCCGTTCGGATCATTGAATTAAGGCACGGCCAAGCACGGCCGGTAATGCACTTGATCAAGCGTGCGCCCTTTATCCTGGAATAGCCATCATTATCTTTGACCGGGGTGCGATATGCCGCAGCAGCGAGCAGGCCGAATAAAACCCTTCGTCAGGCTGCAACGTGCTACTGCACTTGTTCACACACGGAGCACAAAATGGCCAAAGGCAATCGCGAGACCAAGAAGCCCAAGAAGGTTGCGGTAAAGACGATCGCTGCTGCTGAAAGTATGAAGGGCGGTGGCCCGAAGATAATGCCGACGCTCGGTGCCGCCAAAAAGAAGTAGCAGAATCGTATTGCGAGATACTCGCTGCTGTCAGTGCAGCGATTTCGCATTTCCCCGACGACGATCGGTAATCGCAAAATCGCAAGATGAAAAATCTTGAGGATCAAGGGAACTCGATTTCCAACAAAGCTGCGATTCGAGATGCCTATGGCGTTCCGGCTATTTTTGCAGGATCTAAGACCGGCCAGGAAGACGCGCCCTTCGTGTTCATCAATGTCGGTGGCGAGGAACGTCGAATGAGAGCTGCCGAGTGGGACGCTCTACCAGCCTGGCTGGGAGATCGCCCGGCCTGGGCGATGAAGAGTTGATCCGATCATCGCGCTTGCAGCGCTGATTTTCCGAAACAGATTTGAATCGCTTGGACACTTCTGAGCAGAGATGGACCGCGCGTGATAGCAATCTCTAAACCGAACCCGATCGATGGTGATCATCAGCGAGTGGCGTTCGACATCCGTTGCGGAACACAACGCATCTCATGCTCGCTCACCACCAATTTCCAAACCAAAGAGCTGGCGAAGCGGTACTTTCACGCCAATAGACCGCTGATCGAACAAATGGCGCGTAATCAGGTGGAGCAACGTGGCGCCCTCAACGGGGAGGTCAATCTTGAAATCGCATGACGATCAGGATGCGTCTTGAAAACGCTACTTTCCCGACATGACCTCGAACACGCAGCGCTTCTGCAGATCCGCAGTTGCTACGGGTGCGAAGACGTGACGTCTGTTCTCGTCGATGAAATCGCCGACCCTCGTTTTGAAACAAACTGGACAATTCTATCGATTAATCGGGCAAGCGATATTCATCTGCGGCTTACGGCAGAGTTGCATACCGTACGGGCAATTGATGGCACGCAAGAAAGGCTTGGTAAGCTCTACAACCTTCAGACTGATTGATTCTCAACGTTCGTATGCACGTCTTCAAACTTGCCTGTCAGCCTCCGGCGTAAACCGAACGGCCCACTTTGAGAGCGTTCGCGTGAAAGGGCTTGACCATTCTCGCGATATGGCGAGGCGCCCAAGCGGCTATTTGTTCAGCGAACCGACTGGTATATCCAGGGTGTAAGTAAATCCCGAGGGTGGATAACCTAGGCGCACAGTACCGCTGAGTTGCTGTCCCAACGATTCCATCATGCGTGTGCCAAAGCTGCGACGGCTGGGCGGGTTGACGAGCGGGCCGCCGGTCTCGATCCAGCTTAGAGACAGTCTTTCCGATGCCTGGTCGATCTTCCATTCGATCTTCACAAACCCGCCTAGATCCGACAGAGCTCCGAACTTGGTGGCGTTGGTGCAGAGTTCGTTCAGCGTCATCGCCAAAGCGATGACCGCGCCGGAAGCGAGCTCAATTTCCGGCCCCGAGATGGCGAAGCGGCCCACCCCTTTGTTGTCGTATGGCTCAGTGGCATTGCGAATGATCATCGCAAGGCCGGCACCCGCCCAACTGACCTGCATCAGCAGGTCATGCGCTCGACCGAGAGCAAGAAGTCGCCCCTCGATAGCCTGCTGGGCATGCTGCACGCTGGTGGCGGTCCGCAGGCTTTGCGACGCGATCGCACTCACGGTTGCGAGGGTGTTCTTGATGCGGTGATGCAATTCGCCCAACACAAGCTTTTGCAATTTGTCAGCCGCCTCGCGCTCCTTGGCGTCGATGCCCGCCTGCGCGAGCAGGAGCTTGGCGTCTATCCCGGCTTGCTCGAGTAACAGTCGCAGACTGTCGTTCTCGGCCACCAGATTTTCCTCGACAATCGACTGGCCTACCCGCGTCGGATGAACCGGGCCAGCCTCCCCGGAGACGACCTTGAGGGCGCCTGTGCCGATCATGTCCTGCAGTTCGACGATCATCTGCTCGCTGTCGATGGGTTTGCCGAAGAAGCGACTGTCTTTCGGCTTCTCGTCCATCGACGGATTTATCTGACCCGAGACGAGAATGATCTTGATGTCGGGCCATCGCTCATGAACCGCGTGAGCCAGCTTCAATCCATCGATGCTACCGGGCATCTGGATATCCGAGAACAGCAGCGAGATGTCGGATCGCGCTTCAAGCACGCTGATGGCCTGGTCCGCATTGGCCGCTTCGATAGCCGTGAAGCCTGCGTCCTCGACGATGTCGACGGCGCGCATGCGCAGCACCATCTCGTCTTCGACGACAAGTACGTTGGTTCTGTTCTGGGATGGCACCAAAGCTGCTCCGGTCAAGGCGGGAGCACTACCGGGCCCTCAGTCACCGAGCGCCTGTTCGTAGGGCGGTGATCTCCGGAGAGTACTTGTTTCGGTGTCTGCTGTCGATCTAATCCGCCGATCCAATCCGCAGCGTCAGGCAGGGAACTTATGATCAATTGGCGAATTGCCCCTTGTCACCCCGCAGTCGCGCCGGTGACGAGGTAACCATGAAAATCATCATTTGCCAGACATCGCTGCAAGACGTGCAGCGATTGACTGCGCTTGCACGTGCGACGAACGATGCTGTCATACGCGCCGACTACTATCGGCTGGCGGAGCGTTGTCGCGAGCACATCAAGGATGGGCTACCGTACTTGCCGCGGCGGCATTGAACCAAAAGCCGACACCGTCCCGATAAGGCGGCATGCAACCTCAGCTCTGATGCGGGCCTTGCATGATCTTCATCGCATCCTTCACGTGGCGCCACTCGCTGGCTTCTTCCATCTGACCTTTTTGCTCGCATGTCAGCGCGTTCTGAGAAGCATGTGCGATCGCCTCGCCGCCGTGCCGATCTAGCATCTGCCGGGCAATGGTGTGGATTTGCATCTCGGACATCATTTGCTGTCTCCCGATTTTTCCCAGCCAACCGGTCCTGCTGGAACCGAGCCGGCCCGGTGTCCCTGAAAACGGTGGAACAGCCCATCTCGTTCCAGGAAAAACCACCGGCCAAGCGAGAAAGGGACATGATGAGTTGCCAGTCCGCGATCAAGGAAAGCATTGTGCACCGCAAATCAATCATCCGATGTTTAACATCGGATGATTGCGTTCATTCTAAAAACGTGAGATAGGCCACTGAAGAAACAAGCGGGAAAGAACGCTCGTGGCACGAACTCCACCGAAATCGTTGGAGCGGGGAAGCAAGCCGGGCCGTATCAGTTCGGTCTTGACCACGCTCGGCAGCGAAATCGCGCAAGATATTATCCCCGTTGGCGCGACTCTCCCCCCCGAGCCAGACCTGGAGGCGCGCTTCGGTGTCGGGCGCGGCGTCATCCGGGAAGCGATCAAAACCCTTGCCGCGAAAGGAATGGTCAGCGTGCGTCCGCGTTACGGTACGCACGTCTTGCCGCGCCGCGACTGGAGTTTGCTTGATCGCGATGTGCTGGGATGGCTGGTCGGCGGCGGCGAGCCGGACCGCGATCTTCTGATGGCGATTCAGGAAGTCCGACTGATCATCGAGCCGGCAGCAGCAGCGCTCGCGGCAACGCGGAGCACCAAGCAGGACAAGTTGCGCATCGAGGCCGCGCTGGTCGGCATGGAAACCTCGCACGATCAGGAAAGCGCCATCCAGGCGGACAAAGCATTCCACCTTGCCATTCTGGATGCGACGCATAACCCCGTGTTGCAGGGTTTTCGCGGCGCCATCGATACCATTCTGAGCGCGGTGTTTCTTGTCGCGGTCGGCAGTCACGGCTGGTTCGAAGACAACCTGCCGAACCACGCGGCCGCAGCGCGCGCGATTGCCGCTGGCGATGCAAAGAAGGCCAAGGCCGCCATGGAGCAGGTGCTTGGCTACACGCAATTCAAGCTCTCGAAGCGTCGCGCGACTGCGACGCCTGAAGACGTAACGCGGGTCTCAACCGCGACGACAAGAAAAAGAAAAAGGAAACCCCATGTATCGTGACATGATCGGATCGACGCACGTTCTTGCATCGCCGGAAATCGCTGTCGTTGCCATTCCTGAGGACGAACGGGTCTGGGTACCGCAGGCGCCGGACGTCTGGTTTCGCCCGCTGATGCTGAACACACGACAGGGGCAATGGTGCAACCTGCTGCGCGTGCGGCGCGCCGGCGTATTATCGCGCCATCTGCATCCCAATCCGGTGCATGGCTTCGTGTTGCGCGGCAAGTGGTTCTACCGCGAACACCAGTGGGTGGCGACGGAAGGCTCCTACGTGTTCGAGCCTCCGGGTGAGATCCACACGCTGGTCGTCCCGGAGGACGTTCCGGAGATGATCACCTTCTTCAATATCCAGGGCTCGATGGTTTATCTCGACGAGAACAACAAGCATGTCGGCTATGAGGACGTCTTCACCAAGATCGATATGTGCCGCGCCCACTACGAGTCCGTCGGCCTTGGCCGCGACTACGTCGACCAGTTCGTGCGCTGATGGCAGACGGCGCCAACATGATCGAGGAGATGCCGTCGGCCGCCTGGGCGTCGATCTGGTACGCAGGAAAACGCGTGCTGGTGACGGGTGGAACGTCAGGGATCGGTGCGGGCCTCGCGCGCGGCTTCGTTGAGGCCGGTGCGGAGGTCATCGCGACCGGCGTGAATGCGGAGGAGATCGAGCGGGCGCGTTCGGATTCGGTGTTGCGCGAGGCTCAGGCGCATCAGCTCGACGTTCGCGACGACAGCGCGATCAAGTCCCTTGTCGGCTCGCTCGGCGAGCTCGATGTGATCGTCAATTGCGCCGGCGTTATTCGTCGCAGCGAAGAACTCGACCCCGCGGTTTTCCAGTCGGTGATCGACATCAATCTCAACGGCACCATGCGGATGTGCGCGGCCGCCCGGCCGCTGCTGGCACGCTCCAAAGGCGCGATCGTCAATCTGGCATCCATGCTGTCGTTCTTCGGCGGCGGTCTCGTTCCCGGTTATGCCGCCAGCAAGGGCGGTATCGCACAACTGACGAAATCGCTGGCGATCGCCTATGCGGGTGACGGCATTCGCGTCAACGCGATCGCGCCGGGCTGGATCGCCACGCCGTTGACAACCGATCTGCAGGCCAGCCCGGAACGCAGTCAGGTCATTCTGGGGCGCACGCCGCTCGGCCGCTGGGGCAAGCCATCGGACCTTCTGGGCGGCGTGCTCTATCTGTGTTCGCCGACGGCTTCTTTTGTCACGGGGACGATTCTCGTCATCGACGGCGGATACGCCGTGACGTGATCGAACGGCGGCGAAGTGCCGCCGTTCGCAGACGAGATTTGAGTACTAAACTGCGTAGCCGAGAGCCTCGCAGATAAAAAATAAAGCGGCCAGAACGCTGGTCAAAGGGAGGTCGCGTGCTCGTTGCGCCCGGTCAAAAAGTGCGGTCACGCGTCGCCTGGCGCGGCATGAACTCGCTGGTGGGCGCAGCCCTGTTCGTGACGCCCTTGCTGATGCTCGTCGGCATCTGGGCGATCGTCGTCCCGCTGTTCAACGTCAATCCGCGGATTTTTCCGTCGGTCGGCTCGGTGGCCGAAGCAGCGGTTGCCGCGATCGGCGACGGCTCACTCATCCGTCATATCGGCGCCAGCATGCTGCGTGTCGGACTCGGCACGTTGCTCGGCGTGCTCGTCGCCGTTCCGCTTGGCATCGCCATGGGCGTGAGCCCTGCAGTCTCGGCATTTCTGACGCCGCTGTTTCGCTTCTTCTCGGTGCTTGCCGGCATCGCCTGGATACCAATCGCGACACTGTGGTTCGGCTACGGCTTCGGCGCCATCATCTTCGTGATCTTCAACGCCGTGTTCTTTGTGGTCGCCTACAACACGCTGCTCGGTGTCTCCACCATTCCGATGACGATCCGCAATGCGGCCGCCTCGCTCGGTGCCGGACGATGGGCCTTGCTCACCGAAGTGCTGCTGCCCGGCGCGCTCCCCAATATCGTGACAGGCGTGCGCACCGGGCTCGGCTTCGCGTGGCGCGGCCTGATCGCGGCGGAGATGATCGCGACCAATGTCGGGCTTGGCTACATGCTGTTCGTCGCCCGTGACTTCTACCGCACCGAAGTGATCGTGCTCGGCATGATCGTCATCGGCGTGTTGTGGCTATTCATCGACCGGTTGCTGCTCGTTCCGCTGGAACGCGCGACGATCGAGCGATGGGGACTGGTGAGGCGCACATGAACATTGCACTGAAATTCTGGAGCGGCTACGTGCGCGCGACGCATCGGTGGCCGATTATTGCGACCATCGTGCCGTTCATTCCCGTGGTGGCGATCTGGAGCATTGTCGCCAATTCAGGCATGTTTCCGCGCGCCTTCTTCCCGGCGCCGGTGGATGTGATGCGGTCCTTCATCTCCCTCACCTACAAGGGGATTCTGCCGGACTATCTGCAGGACAGTCTGATCCGGCTGCTGTTCGGTGCAGCCATCGGCGTCGCGCTGGGCATTCCGCTCGGCATCCTGATCGGCTCCAGCCGCCTCGCGCATCGCATCTGCTGGCCAGTGCTGCTGTTCTTTCAGGCCATCGGCGACATTGCATGGCTGCCGATCCTGCTGATCTGGTTCGGCTTCGGCCTCACCACCATGACGTTCGTCATCGTCTACACCGTGCTGTTTCCGATCGTGCTGAGCACCGTGCTCGGCGTGCAGTCGGTACATCGCGATCTCGCACGTGCCGCCCAGAGCCTCGGCGCTTCGCCGATGCGGGTGCTGTGGGAAGTGACACTGCCCGGTGCATTGCCGAACATCATCACCGGCCTGCGTAATGGCCTCGGCTATGGCTGGCGCGCGCTGATCGCGGTGGAGATCATCGTCGGCACCAGCGGCATCGGATTCATGATGTTCGATGCACGTCGTGCCGGCTCAACGGTCGAGATCCTGCTCGGCATGATCGTTCTCGGCACTCTTTGGTACATCGTCGATGCCTGGATCCTTGCGCCGATCGAGCGCGCAACGGGCCAGCGGTGGGGATTGGTTACGTCATGAAAACGCTGTCGCTCAAGAATCTTCGCAAGACCTATTTCGATCCCTATGCGGGATCGCAGGTCACCGCCGTCCAGGACGTCTCGCTCGACGTCGAGCAGGGCGAATTCGTCTCCGTCGTCGGCCCCTCCGGCTGCGGAAAGACGACGATCCTGAACATGATCGCGGGCTTCATCCCCTATACGGGCGGTGAAATCCTGATTGACGGCAATCTCGTCAAGGGACCGGGTCCGGATCGCGGCGTGGTTTTCCAGTCATTCGCCCTCTTCCCGTGGAAGACGGTGCTGGAGAATGTCGGCTTCGGCCCGAAGATGCGGGGCGTGCCGAAGGACGAGCGCGACCGCACTGCCCGGGAATATCTCGCGCTCGCCGGCCTTTCGCATGCCGCGGATCGCTACCCGAATGAACTCTCAGGCGGCATGCAGCAGCGCGTCGGCGTCGTCCGCGCGCTGGCCAACAATCCGGCCGTGCTGCTGATGGACGAGCCGTTCGCCAGCGTCGATGCGCAGACCCGCATGACACTGCAGGAAGAGCTGACGCGGATCTGGCAGGAGCGCAAGCCGACCGTCATTTTCATCACACACGATGTGGCCGAGGCCGTGTTTCTTGCGAACCGCGTGGTCGTGCTGTCCAAGGGCCGCGTGCTCGATCAGATCAAGGTCGATCTTCCGCGTCCGCGCGTCTGGGATCAACTGATCGAAGATGAAACGTTCAAGCGTCTGTCGGCGCAGGTGCTGCAAATGGTGCGGGCCGCATGAGCATCGCGCGAGATGTCATTCGTTCGACGCGCGGGCGTGTGGTGCTCGCTGTCATTGCCGTGTGGGCCGCGTTTCAGGGCTGGCTGAGCATCGAGGCGCCGGGCAAGATTTCCAAGGAGCTCGCCGGCGCGTCCGACAAGGTCAATATCCAAATCGATATGCCGTTTACGCCGGAGCGTTTTCACGTTCTGGCGTTTCAGAAGTATGGGCGGATCGCCGGAGCCGACGATCATTCCATCGGACTAAGGGGTGTGAAACGAACGGACCTCAACGCGGTTGCCCGGCCTTACTGGGTCACGAGCGTGGGGCCAATCAAGGAGGAGGACTGATTTTGAAACGCATATTATGGGCTTTAACTGCCGTGATGCTGGCCTGCGTGCCGGCACAATCGCAGACATTGACCAAACTGAATGTCGGCATGGTCAGCGCCATCGACATGCTGGCGATCCCGGTGGCACTGGAGCGCGGTTACTTCGAGAAGCAGGGTCTCGATGTCACCATCGCACGCCCCTATGCGACCGGCGTTGATGCGCTGAACGCGCTGCAGGCCGGCGAGACCGAGATCCTGCAGGTGGGCGTTCCGATGATCGGCGCCGTGCTGCGCGGCATGGATCTCGTGGCGCTCGGCAATTACAGCGGCAGCGCCACCAAGTCCGGTTCGGATGCGACCATGGCGATCATCGCCCGTGAGGGATCGGGCATCGTCAAGGGTGACCTCAAGAGCCTCAAGGGCAAGAAGATTGCGACCTCCTTCGGCACCATCAACCATCTCTATATCCTGGCGCTGCTGGAGAAGGCCGGCCTTAAGCCCGACGACGTCCAGCTGGTCAATACGCCGCCGCCGGATATGACGGTCGCGCTGCTCGCCAAGGGCATCGATGCGTTTTCCGGTTGGGATCCATGGCCGATCATCGCGCAGAAGGATGTCCCCGGCGCCTTCGAAGTGATCCGCGGGGGCGATGTCATCGCCTATCTCGGCTATGTCGTCTCGCTTCGGTCCTGGGTCGAGAAGAATCCGGAGACGACGGAGAAATTCCTGGCTGCGACCTCACAGGCCGACCAGTGGATGCGTAAAAATCCCAAGGCCGCCGCGCAGATCGGCACCCGCTGGATTCCCGGGCTGAAGGCGGAGATCGCCGAAGCCGCCATGGAATTCAATGTCCAGCAACTTGATCGACGTCTTTCAGCAAATAGCTACAAGGCGCTCTGGAGCGCGCAGGACCGGCTTCAGCGGCTGGGCGTGCTGAAGGCAACATTCGACGTCAACAAGAACATCGACGCCAAGCCGATCCTGAACGTGATGAAGAAGCATCCGGAGCTATTTGCCGATCTGCCGCCCATTCCGGCCGAGGTGGCTATCGGACCGGACTTCACGTTCAAGCCATGAATAGAAGAGGCGGTCTGCGCAATTGCGGACCGCCTTTTTCTGATCGATGCATCATTCGAAAACACGAGCTGGCAGCGTCGTGCCTTGCGACTGGCTCACATTGACCTGCAACGCCAGCTAAGCCAGTCCCAGGCCGCCATCAACGGCAACAACCTGGCCCGTCATCCATTCCGAAGCGGGACTCGAAAGCCTCACGATCCAGTCTGCCACGTCGTCAGGAACGCCGCGCCGCCCGAGCGGTATGCGCGCACGCTCCTGTTCCTTGATTGCCGCAGCCTGTTCCGGGGAGAGTCCCATCATGCCAGTCAACGCGCCTGATTCCGTAGGTCCTGCCGCCACGGCGTTCACGCGTATGCCGAGTGGTGCAAGCTCCAGCGCCCAGCAGCGGGTCAAGTGCTCCAAAGCCGCCTTGCTGGCGGCGTAATGAGACAGCCCAGCCGCCGGCTTGTGACCGAACGTGCTCGAGACATTCACGATCGTGCCCCGTGTTGCCCTCAGGTAAGGAAGAGCAGCAGCGGCGAGAAGACTTGGGCCAAGCACATTGACGGAGAAAATGTCCATGATCCGGTCGGCTGTCACGTCTGCCAGTGGAAGGATTGCACCTGCGCCCGCATTGTTGACCAAGGCATCAACCCTGCCCCACAGCTCGACCGTCCTGGCGATTGTGCGCTTGGCATCTTCGGCGGAGGCCGCATCCGCCACCATTCCGGCGATGTTCGCATGCTCGGCGATTGTTTCTTCGAGAGGGCCGGGACGGCGGCCGGTCACGAACACTCTGTCGCCCTGCCTGGCGAAGCGCAGCGCCGCTGCCCTCCCTATGCCGGAGCTGCCGCCCGTCACGATCACGACCTTTTCACTCTGCATTTTCAATCTCCTTCTTGCCAAGATGACGCGGCTTGGTCCCGCGACTGTGCAGTCCATCTAAATCCGCACTGCAATAACCGGGGCGCGCGCATGAACGCCACGCGGGCGCGCCCCGGTCCTCATCCGACTAGCGATCAGTAGTCCCAGACGATCGGAACCCAGCGAAACGCGTCGCCATCGATCGCCACGTGGCCGGCGGACGGGAATGGCAGATGAGTCGCGACCAGTAATTCACCGCTGGCCGCCAGTTCCCGCAACAGACGGGTCCGCACGCGCGCTGCTTCTTCGGGATCGTGCTCGAAACCGTTGTGCCAATCGGGTTGGTCAAACCCGACCGTGAACACAGCGTCGCCGGCGAAGGTCAGCGCGTCACCGCCGGATGCCAGGCGGACGACACTGTGTCCGGGCGTGTGGCCGCCGGTCCGACGCACGACGACTCCCGGCGCCAGTTCGTGCTCGTCCGTGAATGTCCGAAAATGCTTTCCATATTCGGCCATGAACCGCTTGGCGGTCGCCCGCAGCGCGTCCGGGAATCCGGGCGGCATTTGGGTGTGAGAGAAATCGGGCGCTTTCCAGAATTCGACCTCGGCGGCAGCCACGTGGATTCGCAGATCCGAACGCAACTGATCCTTCACCCCTTCGACGAGCAGTCCGCCGATATGGTCCATATGCAAGTGCGTCAGCACGATATCGGTGACGCATGCAAGATCGATCTCGGCAGCGGCCAATCGCTGGATCAGTTGTCCGGCCCGCGGCAAATGCAGGTCCGGGTCCAATCCCAGCCCGGCGTCGACAAGAATGGTCTGCTCACCACTCTGCACGACGACCACGTTCAGCGGCCAGTCGAAAGCGTCCGGCGGCAGGAACATGTCGCGCATCCAGGCGGCCCGAACGGCGGGGTCTGCGTTATGTCCCAACATGGAGGTTGGGAGTGGCAACACGCCATCGCTGACCACCAGCACGTCGATGTCGCCGATTTTCACTGCATAGCGCGACGGAACGAGTTCGTTACGCCCCGACTTGGCGGGGGCTGATGTCGTATCAAGGTTCATGTGTTTCTCCTTCTGCGTATTTTGCTGGGTGTTTTGCTGAGTGCTTTTCCGAGTGGCTTGAATCGTCTGTGTCATCTGTGAGTCCTCCTGGTTGATCGATTACGAGAGCTGGCCGCGCTCCTGCATGGAGCACGGTCCTTTCTTGTGTGAGGGGCTAGACTTCGGTCACATGCTCCGGATCGGCCGAGGCGAGAGCGGCAGCACGCTCGGGCTTCGGCGGATAAATCCAGACGGTGTTGATTTCCTTCTTGGTTTTCTTGGCGACGTCGCCAACCATCTCGACCTTGCGGTCCCAGCCGCGCGTGAACAGTGCGCCGGCTTCGCCGAGGTCGAGACAGGTGACGTAGCCCTTCTGGTGATATGGCCTGGTCGCCATGCGCAATAATTCGGCGGCGGCATTGTTGCCGGCAAAGGCGCCCATTCGCGTCGCATGCTGGCACGACATCAGCGCATAGTTGCCGACATCGTCGCTGGCCGCTCTGGCGGCATCGCCCGTGGCAAAGACGCCAGGTACCGAGGGTACGCGCAAATCGCGGTCGACCAGCAGCCGGCCGAAATTGTCGCGCTCGGCTGGGATCTGCGTGGTCAGCGGCGCGGCGCGAATGCCTGCCGCCCAGATCACGGTCTCGGTTTCGATACGTTCGCCGTCGGACAGTGTGATCCCGGATGCATCCAGCGAGGCAACGCCGGCACCGAGCCTCGTCTCCACACCGAGTTTGCGCAGCGCTTCCTCGATGATGGGACGCGGACCCTCGCCCATGTCGGGGGCGATCGCACTGTTTCGCTCGACGATGATAACGCGCGGCCGGGCGTCCTTGCCGAGGATCGCGCGAAGCCGTGCCGGCATCTCGGTCGCCGCTTCGATTCCCGTAAAGCCGCCGCCGGCCACAACGACCGTGTCGCGTCCGTTCGACGCCGACCGTTTGGCCAGGCCATGCAGATGCTTGTCGAGCGCGATTGCATCGTCGAGATTATCAACGCTGAAGCCATGCTCCGCGAGGCCGGGAATATTCGGACGGAACAGCCGGCTTCCGGTCGCGACGACCAGCCGATCATAGGCGAGCGACTGTCGCTTGTTGTTGGCGGTCGCAACCTGCACGATGCGGGATGCGGTGTCGATCGTCTCGGCGCTGCCTTTGATATAGACGACATCGATGGCCTTGAGGACATCCAGCAAAGGCGCCGTCAGGGTTTCGGGCTTCGGCTCATAGAGCCGCGGGCGAACCACCAGGGTCGGCTCGGGTGCGACCAGCGCGATCTCGAGCTCTTCGGGCGAAACGCCCTTGATGTCGCGCAGGCGGGCTGCGGAAAGTGCGGCGTACATGCCGGCGAAGCCGGCGCCTATGATGACTATTCGCATTTTATTTTCTCCTTGGATTTGAGTTGTTCCGATGCAAGGCGCAAAGCAAAGACGCTAGGCCGCTACGAACGCGAGCAGTTCGGCGTTCACGAGGTCGGCATTGGTCGTGCACATGCCGTGCGGCAGCCTCTCGTAGATTTTGAGGGTGCTCTGCTTCAGCAGTTTCGCCGATAGGGGAGCGGAGTCGGCGACGGGTACGATCTGGTCGTCATCACCGTGCATGACGAGTGTGGGCACCGTGATGCGCCGCAAGTCGTCGCTGAAGTCCGTCTCGGAGAACGCTTTGATGCCTTCGTAATGCGCCTTGGCGCTCCCCATCATGCCTTGGCGCCACCAATTCCAGATGACCGCCTGGGATGCCTTGGTGCCTGGGCGGTTGTAGCCGTAGAACGGACCGCTCGCGAAATCGAGATAGAATTGCGATCTGTTAGCGGCGAGCTGCTTGCGCAGGCCGTCGAACACTTCAATCGGCAAGCCGTCGGGATTGGCTTCCGTCTTCAGCATCAGCGGCGGCACGGCACTGATCAACACGAGCTTGGCCACGCGATTCTCGCCATAACTCGCGACGTAGCGCGCGGCCTCGCCGCCGCCAGTTGAATGGCCGACATGAACGGCATTGCGGAGATCGAGGTGCTGGACGACCGCTGCAACATCGGCTGCGTAGTGATCCATGTCGTGTCCGTCGCTCACCTGGCTCGAGCGACCGTGACCGCGGCGATCATGGGCGATGACGCGATAACCCTTGCCAACAAAGAACAGCATCTGGGTCTCCCAGTCGTCAGAACTCAGCGGCCAGCCGTGGTGAAAGACGATCGGTTGGGCGGACTTCGGTCCCCAGTCTTTGTAGAAAATCTGTGCGCCATCTTTGGTGGTGACGAAGGTCATGGGATCGTTCCTTTGAGCGGGGTACGGGGGAAGGCTTGTTTCTTTGCCGGTCGCCGACGTGGAACGAAGGGTTAGTGACATCGCGTACATGAGCGTGGTCGCGAGTACTTTCCGCCGCGAGGCGTTCGGGAGCCGGTTGATGTGGCTGTTCCAGTCCATCGTTTATCTCCGTGCAGTTGGCTTGGCAGGATGATTTCTAGCGAACCACCTGTGCCGCTGCGCCAGAGCGATTGACGTACCTGTCGAGAGATTGCTGCTAACGCGTCCGTCGTCGCCAATCGCTTGGACTCTCGCCGGTCAGCTTCCTGAACGCCGCTGCGAAGGCTGTCTGCGACGCATAGCCAAGCGCCGCCCACCGACACGACCGATGCGTCGGTGTCGCGCAGCATGTTCATGGCCTGCTCGAGCCGGTGTTGGCGCAACCAGGCATGTGGTGAAAGCCCGGTGCTTTCCTTGAAAGCGCGGCAGAAATGAAAGCGCGACAGGCCGGCATCCGAGGCCAAAGCGGAAAGAGAAACGTCCGTATCGCTGTCGGAGCGTAAACGTTCGATGGCACGTAGCAGCGTCTTCGGCGCCAGGCCGCCCACGGTCTGCTGGAACGTGGCTGGCGCGCCGGTATGCGCAGCCAGCAGGCGCGTGGCCAGAAGATCCGTCATTTGCTGCCTGAACAGGGCATCCAGAGCCGCGTTGCCCTCCAGGACATCCGCCGCACTTATGAGCAACCGCGATGTGATGGGATCGGGATGCGCCGTTCGCTCCAGAAGGTCGCCGGGAGCGGCGACGTCGGCTTCGCGGGCAACGCGCTCGAGGATTGTGTGCGGAAGATAGAGCTGAACGACATCAACGGGTTTTGGAATATCCCATCGGGAGCTCGATCCTTCTGGAATGATGATCACGACCCCGGGACGAAACGTTCCAATCGCAACCGATCTTCCTGAGCGCCGCTCCATGCGCTGCATCGAACCATTGTAAGCCATGATGACGTGATGGGTCATGGGCTCGACGACGTCGTGCAACGGCTCGTGTTTCCAGTGGGTGATTCCGGCACCTGAGGCGTCCAAAGCCATGTGAAACGGTGTGGTCCCAAGCACGCGGGCCATCTCGTCACCGGCGGAACGCCGATCGGCATGGGACGGAGTTTCCTGAGGCGCCTCGGATGCGGCTGCCGGGTCATTCGAACGATCGCGAGGCCTGGTCATGGACGTACACCCGCATCAAGCACTCGTGTGCATCCGGTGAAGCCAGTACCGCCTATGACGACAATCCTCATGGCTTTCCTCCGATTGTTCGGGCCATCCGTGGCCTTGCTCCTGAAAGCACTGCCAGAATGCGCGCGTACGGGTCGGAAAGCCTTGTGGCCGTCATGCATTGCGGTTGAATTTTCCTTGGCTTCTCGTCCAACCGGCGCGCGGGCGTGCCGTTTTCATTCGAAAATGATGCCTGGACGCCGATCGGCCCGAGCTCAAGCGAGGCGCCGAGCTCGTCGCTGCTGAACCGAAGCTGTTCGATCTGCTGCTCTTTTTTGGTCCAGAACCGGACACAGGCCGTGACAAGAGCACCTTCAAAGATCGTTTGGGACGGACGGATCACAGGAGAATTCGGCGAACGCGGATAAGGAAATGCCGAGACCAACGACGAGGTATCGCGCCTTCGTCTCCGAAGGTGGCGGATTGCGCTGCGCTAATCCGCCCTACACGTTACTGATCGCATTCCTCGGCCAGGCGCCAGCAATCGATGGGGCTGCTACGCTCGACCCATCCGTAACGCTCACACTTTGGCAAGCCGTTGCACCAGGGCCTCTGTGAGCACTTTCAGCTCGGCCAGCGCGACGTCGGGAGGCGCGACGTCAATGTCATGCACATGCCAATAGGTCACGCGATCTTCCCAGCCCGGAAAACGCTCCGCCAATAAGGTGCGGTGCTCGGCCTCTTTCACGGCCACGACCATATCGGATGCTTCAAGCGCATCATGCGTACAGACCGCCGGCATGCGCGATGCCCCGAGGGGCGAGATGCCATCGATGGTGAGCGCGTCGATGGTCTGCCATGCCATCGGGCCGACATTGTCCTTGCCCCGCTCGATGGCCAGAGCGTGCGACGTTGCTTCCCAGTCCAGGCGGGCGCGGCGCGCCAGGTGATTGAAGAGTTCTTCCGCATAGCGGCTGCGATAGTAGTTGCCGGTGCAGAGGAAGAGGACGGTCCTGGCCATGGCCGAGTGTGTTTTGTCGCGCCTGCATTTGTCAATTGCACCGCCCTCGCCGCCCGCACGGCGCCGAAGGCCCATGGACCCCGCAGCCATTTTGCTGGATTGTGTCCTCCTTGCGCCCAGCGAATCATTCTTCAGAGGACCCCTTATGTCGCGCTCGCTTTTCCGCACCACCCTCGTCGCCGCTCTCGCTTTGATCGGCGCAAGCGCTTCCTCTGCAGCTTTCGCCGATAGCGGCACGATCCGCATCAATGTGCTGAAGGGCGGCTGGTTCATCGGCGCATCGGGCGGTTCGGGCACGCTGACCTTTCGCGGGCGAACCTATCCGCTGTCGATCGGCGGATTGAGCGCAGGCCTCGTCTTCGGCGCATCGCAGACCTATCTGTCCGGCCGCGTCAGCCGCATCAACAGCCCCGGCGATGTGGCCGGCGTCTACGGCGCAGGCGGCGCGGGTGCTGCCGTCGGCCGCGGCGTCAGCGCCATCGTGCTCACCAACGAGAAAGGCGCGCTGCTGGAATTGAGCGGCCGCCAGACGGGCCTGATGGTCAATGCCGATCTCTCGGGCCTCGCCATCTCGCTGAAGTAAGCGGCGAGCGCTAAAGCGGAGCACGGACGCCTTGCTGCAAGGCGCCCGTGCAAACACATATCCGCGAAACGGACGTCCCGGCGCGCGGCAGCGCGCATGCGAGGATGCCGCTTGATCAAGCCCCTATTCAGCGAAGTGGCAGGGGTGATCGATCGCGCAAATGTGCACGCGACGTCATCGTGGCTTCACATTTGCTAAAGATTCTATCGATCTCTTTTTGCGCGCACGTGTGCAGCGCAATGCGCTCGATGCGATGTCGCGCAACACCGCATGAAGGTTCAAGACCCAAGCTTCAAAACAATGTCATTAGCCGTCATCGACGTTTCATCGGACGGGCCAAGATAGGCCCCAATGCGCCAGCACGGTCCGCGCAGCTCGAAACGACGGAGTGAATCATGACGACCGACCCGACACCGAAGTTCGACGCAAGTTATGTGGCCACGCTGCGCCAGGTGCTGGATATCGCCGTGCAGCAGATCGCTGTGCAGCATCGTACGCCGGCGACGAAGGCGATGATGGCGGAGACCATCGTGCGCCATGCGGCCGGCGGTATCACCGATGCCCATGCGCTCGTGTCGCATGCCGTGACCGCAGGCGCGAACGGCGCGCCATAACATTGCTGCGCAATCCTTCGCAACGCGAAGAACTAAACCTGCCACGTATTTGATGGCATGCCGCCACGTCTTCGCCAAACCGGGCAGCGAAGTTCCATCGAAGCCGATGGAAAACGACACTGATGATTATGGCAGAAAATTATTTCAGAGACCGTGCGGACGATTGCAACCGCCTCGCCCGCGAGGAAAGCGATCTGGAGATGCGCGGCATGCTCTGCGATCTCGAACTGGATTATCGCGCCAAGGCACTCCATGCCGCAGCGCAGGGCTGGCGCGACGCACCGCGATATTTCGAATTGGCTGAGGCGTAGGGCGCACTCAACGATTTCCTCGTCATTCCCCGGCGCACGAAATGGTGCGCCGGACGGCGCGCCCCGGAATGACAGTGTGGGTATTCTCTCTACGCCTTCACCAGCCGTACCTGAGTGCCCCAGGGATCGGCGATCCCAACGCCATCCGCGATCGACTCGCCTGACAGGCCCGCGGCCGCAAGGCGGCGCTTGCGGTCGGCCATCACGGCATCATCGGCAATACGGAGCGAGAACCAGGCGAGCCCGGTCTCCTGCGCATTGCGCGGACCGCTGCCAGCGCTCTGCCAGGTATTGATGCCGATGTGATGGTGATAGCGGCCCGACGACAGGAAGGCGACACCCGGCCGGCCGAGCCGCGTCGGCTCCATCCCGATCAGCCCCTCATAAAAATTGCGACCGCGCGCGACATCGCCGACACGCAGATGCATGTGCCCGATGCGCAGCGCCTTCGGCGCGGCGTGATACTGATCGCGGGTCGTATCCATCTGTGCCACGATATTGTCGATGTCGAGCTGGTCGGTCCCCATGGTAACCGTGTCGCCGGTCCATTTCCACGCCGACGGCGGCCGGTCCGAATAGACCTCGATGCCGTTGCCCTCGGGATCGGTGAGATAGGACGCTTCGCTGACGTGATGATCGGCGAAACCGTCGAACGGCGTGCGCGCCAGCGCGGCATGGACAAGCCAGCGCGCGAAATCGGCGCGGCTCGGCATCAGGAACGCGGTGTGAAACAGTCCGGCTGTGGTCTGCGCTTCCAGCGGCGCATCGGGTCGATGGATCAGATGCAACAGCGCCACGCCGTCGACGCCGAGCACGACCTCGGTCTTGCTATCACTGATGGTGCCAAGCTTGAGCAGATCCGTGTAGTAGCTGCGCATCTTGCCGAGGTCGCGGACACGAAGCGCGGCGGCACCGATCCGCATCGGCGTCTGTTGCGCGAAGGGGAGTGGTGCGACCGCTAGCGGCGACGATGCGACCGTACCGGAATCGACGCCGCCCTCGGCACGCACCGCGCCCATCAGCGCGGCCTGGCTGGCAGCAAAGGCGGCGAGCTTCATCACCTGTCGGCGTGTGGTCATGCGGAAGTCCATGCGCAAGAATGGATTCAGGAATGGATCATTGTGGATAGCAGGCGACCATACGGGGTCAAATCACATCGCTGTAGGTCCAGTTCACTGGGCCTTTTTAACATAATGTTACGTTCAAGCACCGTTTTGGTAGTTGATCGCAGAAGCGAAGTGAGGAGAACTCACCCCAACACAAAAACAAGACAGACGGGAAACGCCATGTCGACAGCCCCCCACATCATCCGTGATGACAACCCCGCGCGTGCCGTCGTGACGGCGATGGCCTTGTTTGCCGCGCTGTGCGGCACCACGGTCCCCGCTTCCGCACAGCAACTCGCCTGCGACGACGGGATCAAGACCGCATTTCATCCCGATGAGGCCACCACCGTGGTGGCCGTGCTGGCGATCAAGAAGGGCGAGGAACTGGTCGCGCAGGATTCGCCTCGCCCGATCACCATGGCGGCGGACATGTGCCTGGTGAAGCTTCTGGTGAGGCCAGGCTTTACGGCGGAAAAGGACAAGGCTGCGCGCTCCTGGTCCGAGGGCATCGGCATCGAGGTCTGGCTGCCCGCACCGGCGAACTGGAACACGCGCATCCGCAATTACGGCGGCGGAGGCTGGGTCGGCGGCGGCCATCGCACCGCCGACAAGATCGGCAGCAAGGTACCGGCTCTTGTGAACGCCAATATGGGCTATGCCTCGGGCACCACCGATGCTGGACAGCCCTGGTATCAGGATGGCTCCTTCACCTTTCTCTCCGACGGCAAGGTCAATACCGAAGGGTTTCGCGACTTCTCGGTGCGCGCCATGGTCGAGCAGGCCGTGAAAACGAAAGCGCTTGCTACGCTCTATTACGGCAAGGCGCCGGCTTACACTTATTACGATGGCCATTCGCAAGGCGGCCGACAGGGTATGAAGATCGCCCAAGACTATCCCGAGCTCTATGACGGCTACATGATCGCGCAGCCGGCGCTGAACATCCCGCAATTCGGCACGGCCGGTCTGTATCCGCAGATCGTGATGAAGACCGAGCTCGGCTTCACCGCGCTCGACAAACCGAAAGCCGCAGCCTTCGCCGCCAAGATCGACGCCGCCAACAAACGCGCCCTTGCAGCCTGCGACAAGGCCGGGATCGGCTTCCTGCTCGATCCGTTCGCCTGCGATTACGATCCCGCACGCGATGCCGCGGCTCTCTGCAGCGGCGAAGCCGGTCAGGGCGTTACCGGCAGCAATGCCGATGGGGCAACCTGCATGAGCCCCAAGGAAGCGATGGCGCTCGACCGGATCTGGTTCGGCGCGACGCCCGATGGCAGCTACGACGCTGCGCAAAGCACCGACAGCCGCAGCGGCAAGGCGCTCGGCACGAAGCAGGTGTGGTGGGCCTTCACCAGGACCACGGCGATCACCGGGCAGATCACCGGCGCGTCCGCCGATAGCGCAGCCCTCGCCTTGCAGGATGTTCGCTACGCTGCCGATGCCAGTGCCACCAACCCGTCGAATATTCCGTTCACGACGCGCACGACCACCGAACGCAACAAATGGCAGGAGCTCAGTTACGCATCGCTCGCCGATACGGTGAGCAAGTCTGTCGCCCTGCAACCCACTCTGTTCAGCGATCTCGGCACCGACAAGGCGGATCTCGGCAAGTTGCGCGATCTCGGCCGCAAGATCATCGTCTATAGCGGCCTCGTCGACGATGCGATTCCGCCGGCCGGCAACGTCAACTATCACGAGCGCGTCGCCGCACAGATGGGCGGCCACGCCGAGGTGCAGAAGTTCATGCGGATGTATCTGCTGCCCGGCTCGGCCCATAGCTCGCAGGGCCGCGCTTATACCGTGGGCGGCCAGAACGATTCCGTGCCGCTGCCGAAACTGCCCGGCAATGCCAACCAGACGCCGGCGCGCGAGCAGGATCAGTTCTTCACCGCGCTGACGGACTGGGTCGAGAAGGGAGTGGCGCCGGCCGAGATCGCATTGACGTCGCGCGACGGCAAATTGAGCTATCCGGCTTGCGTCTATCCGCTGCGGACAACGTGGAATAGTGGGGCGGTGGCGCAGGCAGGAAGCTTTGATTGCAAGTAGCTGTCATTCCGGAGACGCGGGAGCGAAAGCTCTCGCCTCTCGTTCGTCATGGCCGGACTTGATCCGGCCATCCACGAATTGCCCCTCGGCACACTCCAGCGATTTGAGTGCTTCCAGTCTTGAGAAGTTCCAACGTGGCATGTGATGCCACGTGCGATGCGATGCCCTAAGCACGCGCAAGGAATCGGGCTCGGTTGGTCCGAACGACATGCGGGGCGTTAATCGGTGGGGATCGTCGAAAGAAAAGTCACCAAGGCAATGTGTCTTGGTGCAGCGAGTTCTATTGTCTTATTGATGGGTCTGTCGGCACAAGCCAACGCACAGATGTTGGCGCAGGCCACCGGCACGGAGGCGTCTTCGGCGCGCACCACGCCGCTCGATCCCATCATTGTTCAAGGCGGCGCCGACCGGCGCGCCAAACCCAGGAGCACTGCGCAGAGCAGCACGTCGCGGACGCCCGCACGCGCGGTTACACCCAGCAGCACCGCGCCAACTGCCCGCGCGGTGGAAACCGCATGGGGCCCGGTCCAGGGCTATGTAGCCACGCGAAGCGCCACCGGCACCAAGACCGATACGCCGCTGATCGAGACGCCGCAGTCGATTTCGGTGGTCACGCCGGAGCAGATGCGCGACCAAGGCGCGCGAACCATCGGTGAGGCGCTGGCCTATACGGCGGGCGTGCAAACCCAGCCCTATGGCTACGATGCCCGTTACGACCAGTTCCTGATCCGCGGATTTGCGGCCAACCAATACGGCAACTACCGCGATGGTCTGCGGCAAGGTAACGGCTCCTTCGCCTATTTCCGCAACGAACCCTACGGTGCCGAGCGTCTCGAAGTGATGCGCGGTCCGTCCTCGGTGCTGTACGGCGCCAACGAAGCCGGCGGCATGGTGAATTTCGTCAGCAAGATGCCGCTCGAGAAGCGGCTCAACGAAGTCGGGCTCGATATCGGCAATTTCAATCGCTATCAGGGTCGTTTCGATTTCAGCGGACCAACGCTCGACAACGACAAGCTGCTCTATCGTTTCACCGGCCTGGTGCGTGACAGCGGCACGCAAATTCCCGGCACCTGGGACGATCGCGTGTTTCTCGCACCGAGCTTCACCGCGAAGCTGGGCGAAGACACGACGCTCACGGTGCTGGCCGAATACGAGCGCAGCAAGGCGTCGATGTGGCCGTATTATCTGCGCAACCCGGCGACGGGCGTGGTCACCAATATTCGTCTCGGCGATCCATCATTCGATGCGCTCACGCAGTCGCAGGCCTCGGTCGGTTACAGGCTCGAACATCGCTTCAATGAGGCTGTGACGTTCCGGCAGAACGTCCGGCTCGGGCACGTGTCGTTGGAAGGCAACATGATCGATGCGCTCAGTCTCTCTCCCGACGGCCGCACGTTGAACCGCTACGCGTCGACCTTCAAGGAAAGCCTGAACACCTTCAATATCGACAATCAGGTCGAAGCCAGGTTGGCGACCGGCCCGATCAAGCATACGGTCCTGGCCGGAGTCGATTACTTCCGGCAGGGAACGACCTTTGGCTACTATGCGGGCGCCGGTCCGTCGCTCGACCTGATAAATCCTGTTTATGGCACTTCGGCGCCGACATTGCCCTTGTCGCTTCTGAGCGCCAATAGCCAGACGCTCGGCCAGCTCGGACTTTACGCGCAGGACCAGATGGCACTGGGCGGCTGGCGGCTGACCATCGGCGGCCGGCAGGACTTTGCCGAACTCTCGGACCATAACGACCTGTCAGGCGTGACGACCACGAGCGACCCAAGCAAGTTCACGGGCCGCGCGGGATTGCTGTATCTGTTCGACAACGGGCTCGCGCCTTACGTCAACTACGCGACGTCATTCCTGCCGCAGAGTGGCACGACGGCACCCGGGCGCGGCGCCACACCCTTCGCGCCGACGACCGGTGAATCGTTCGAAGCCGGTATCAAGTATCAGCCACTTGGCTGGAACAGCTACTTCACGGCGACCTGGTTCAACCTGACCAAGGACAACGTGCTGACAACCGATCCGGTCTTCGGTTCGCTGTACTCGGTGCAGACCGGCCAGATACGCTCACGCGGTACAGAGCTGGAGGCGGTGCTGTCTCTGGCAGAGGGTCTCAAGGGTATCGCGTCCTATAGCTATACTGACGCTACCGTGACTCGCAGCAACGGGGCTGATCTCGGCAAAGTGCCGCTCGGCGTGCCAACGCAGCAGGCAGCGATTTTCCTCGACTACACCTGGCAAACCGGTCCGCTCGCGGGATTCGGTGTCGGCGCCGGCGCGCGCTGGATCGGACAGACCTGGGCTGACGAGATCAATACAATCAGAAACCCTGCGATCACGGCGTTCGATGCGGGTGTGCATTACGATTATCGCGGCATGCGCCTGGCCGTGAATGCGCGCAATCTGTCGGACGAGCGTGTTCCGATCTGCAACGGGGGAACCTGCACCTTCACGCAAGGGCGCACCGTTCTCGGCAGCGTGACAGCGCGATGGTGAGAACGCGGCTGCGAAACCTCTGGTGAAGCAGTTCTGGCTGCAGGAATGACGTGAAACGACGGCGCGGTGGCGCAGGCGGGTAGCTTTGAGGGCAAGTAACCGTAGCCTCAACATCGATTTGTTGGTCCAGGCAATGCACTATCATCCGTCATGGCCGGGCTTGACCCGGCCATCCACGCCTTCGCCTGTGACAAGACGTGGATGCCCGGCTCAAGGCCTGGCATGACGTGGAGAGATCAGTGCAGATCACGAGCAGCTGACCAGCGCGCTTGATCTGTTACTCACCCCAGGCCGCAAATGCGTCGTTGAAGGCACGCTCGCCGGGCGAGCCCTTCTCGATGGCGATGATGGCGCGGCGCTGGTTGGCATAGACCAGCGGGATATCGAACCATGACCGCTCCTTCAGGAGCTGCAGGTTGCGCGCACGATCGCTTTCGACATTGCTGAGACCGACCAGGAAGAAGCCGTCGGTGACCTTGACCGCGAGGCCGGCCAGCGGCGTGCCCCTCGCCTGCTCGTTCGACTTCATCAGCACGCCAGGGACATTGGCGATGCCGCCGCCGGCGAAATCGGGCGGCAGCACGAAAGTGAGTTCGGCCGTGTGGCTGGCAGGCAGCGACGTGTCGGTATTGCGGCGGAACGACATGGTCATCTTGAACTTGCGTTCGGGAATCTCGATGTCCGCGCGCACGGCGATGTCACCAGGCTTGCCGCCGGTGCCCTTGATCTGCTCGGTGCGCCAGACCACCGTGCCGACATATTGCCGGCCCTTCGGCTCAGCCGGATCCTCGTCATACAGAACGACGCGCTGCGCGACCGGCGCGATCTGATCCGACGACGACGGCTGACCAACGCGATCGGCGATTTTCGGCCGCGGCGCCAGCGGCGCATCCTTGTTGTCGGTGACGACGGGCGCCGAACCGCCGGCGAAACCGCGCACCATCTTGTTGATCGTAGGCCAGCCCAGAATCACTGCGCCGATCAGGATCATCACGATGCCGATGAGAAGCGCGGTCTTGAACGGGAAACCGCCGCTGACGCGCCTCGGCTTCGGAGGCCCGGGCGGCTTCGCCTTCTTGCCCTTGGAATCCTTGATGCGCGACGGCGGCACCTGCGACTCGTCGCCGGCCTGCTCATCGTAGGCTGTCTCGTCGTAGCCGAAAGCCTCGCTGCGCGCTTCCATGCTGGGTTCGAGACGATCGAATTCCGGCGTCGGCGATGGCACGTTGGCGTAGGTCTTGCGCGCCGCCCGGTTGGCCTGGGCGGCGGCGCGGCCGAGATCGTCGACATCGGCGGTGACGTCGCGGAAACCGCGCATCGCGGCATCGCCCTGGTCGCCGCGGTCGTTGCGGGCCGGCGGCGGCGTATTGTTATCGGAGCGGCGCGGCGTGCCCGATCGTTCGCGGGTTGGCGGACCGTTCGGATCCTGCGCGCCGGCATTGGGCGACTGCTGCTTTGGAATCGGCGGCGGGTCGACACGCAAAGTGCGCGGCGGACGCGGCTCTTCCGGGGCACGCGGAGACGGCGGTGTCGGCGTGATCGGCTGACGGCCACGCGGCGACGGCTCGGCCGGCGTGGCACCGGCCCGCGGCCCGGCATTGCGAAACGCATCGCCGGCACGCGGCTTGCCATCCGACGGCGGACGCGAAGCGTCGCGGGCGCGCTGGGCAGCCTCGGACTCAACCTTGCGGACGGCCTCCTCGAGCGACAGCCGCTCGCGGGTGATTTCCGACTCGCTGAGCGGCGGCTCGACACTGCGCAACTGGGCAATCAGAGCCGTGCGGGCGCGCTCATAGAGCGCACGCCGCTGCTCACCGGGAGCACTGGGGTCCAGTCCGGCGATGGCACGGGCGATCAACGGGTAGTAATCAGCCATCTCGACTCAATGTTGCGGGTGCATCAATTTGGAGGCTATCCGGTAACAGTCCGTTAAGCCTCGAACGGGTTTTGCACCAGGATAGTATCCTCGCGTTCCGGGCTCGTGGAAAGCAATGCAATCGGGCAGCCCACCAGTTCCTCGATCCGGCGCACGTATTTGATCGCCTGCGCCGGCAGATCGGCCCAGGAGCGGGCATTGGCCGTCGGTTCTTTCCAGCCTTCGATGGTCTCGTAGATCGGCTCGATCCGGGACTGGGCACCCTCGCCGGCCGGCAGATAGTCGATCTCCTTGCCGTCGAGCTTGTAGCCGACGCAGACTTCGATGGTGTCGAAGCCGTCGAGAATATCGAGCTTGGTCAGCGCCAGGCCGTTGATGCCGCAGGTGCGGACAGTCTGTCGCACCAGCACCGCATCGAACCAGCCGCAGCGACGCTTGCGCCCGGTGTTGACGCCGAATTCCTTGCCGCGACGGCCGATCTCTTCGCCGATCTCGTTGAGCAGTTCGGTGGGGAACGGACCCTGGCCGACGCGCGTGGTGTAGGCCTTGCAGATGCCGAGCACATAGCCGACGGCGCCCGGGCCCATGCCGGTGCCGGTCGCCGCCTGCGCCGCCACGGTGTTGGACGAGGTCACATAGGGATAGGTGCCGTGATCGACATCGAGCAGCGCGCCCTGCGCACCTTCGAACAGGATGCGCTTGCCTTCGCGGCGCTTGCCGTCGAGCAGACGCCAGACGGCTTCGGCGTAAGGCAACAGCACCGGCGCGAAGGCGGCGAGTTCCTTGACGATGTCGGCCGTGTTGAATTCCGCGAGGCCGAGACCGCGGCGCAGCGCATTATGATGCGTCAGCAGGCGATCGACCTTGTGCGGCAGCGTGGCGAGATCGGCGAGATCCATCAGGCGGATGGCGCGGCGGCCGACCTTGTCTTCATAGGCCGGGCCGATGCCGCGCTGGGTGGTGCCGATGGCGGTGGCCTTGTTGGCATTCTCGCGGAGCGCATCGAGTTCGCGATGCAGCGGCAGAATCAACGTGACGTTTTCGGCGACGCGCAGATTGTGCGGGCCGACATCGACGCCCTGGCCTTTCAGCTTGGCGACTTCATCGACGAAGGCCTGCGGGTCGAACACCACGCCATTGCCGATCACCGAGAGCTTGCCGCCGCGCACCACGCCCGACGGCAGCAGCGCCAGCTTGTAGGTCTGGCCGTCGATGACCAGCGTATGACCGGCATTGTGGCCGCCCTGATAGCGGGCGACGACATCCGCCTGGTCTGACAACCAGTCAACGATCTTGCCCTTACCCTCGTCGCCCCACTGGGCGCCGACGACGACAACATTGGCCATTTGGCGCTAGTCCTCTGAAAAATACACGCGTCGAAGCGTGATCAGCGCGGAAAACGGTCTGCCGTTTGCCGGATCACGCCCAGGCATCTGCCTAAACGCGGCCAATGATCTTGGTTGCCCAAGCCTTCCAGGACGCTGTCTGCGATGCAAAACGGGAATAAAGGAAGCGCGGGGGGAAAACAAGCACGAACGCCCCAAAAATGGCCTTGCCGGCCCCATGCAAACCTTTGATATCCCCTGAAAATCCGGAGCGATGTGGCGAGATTGCGGCAGCGCTCGCGGCCCGATTGCTGAGAATGCCTCTCAATCTCACATGGTCGTGAGATGGGTCCTATCGATGGAAATCTGCCCTCGTTGTGCCGCTGCGTCGCCCTATATGGGTACCTCCGAGCGTTAATTACGCCGCTCGCCCGCAGACGTTGAACGGAATCCCGCGCCACCCGCCTTACCTATGGGGCGTTCAGGAGTGACCATCATGACCCATTCAATCAGGCTGGCGGCGGCCATGATTGCTGCGGCGTGCGTGTATGGCAGTGCTGCATTGGCGCAGCAGGCCGGCACCGGCTGTACATCGAGCCAGCCAACCGGCGGGCCGCAAACCCTGCGCTGCGGTGGCGTGACGATCATTGCTGAAAACGGCGCGCGCTTCACGCTGCTCGATCGCGACCACAACGGCCGTGTCGACGGCGTCGACCTGCAAAGCAAAGCCGTTTTCATCGAGGCCTCCAAACAGAAAGCCGGCAAAACCTTCGAGGTGATGACACCGCAAGCGATTGCCGCGGTGCGTGGCACCAGATGGGCGGTGGATGCCGAGGGCAGCAAGACATCCGTCTTCGTCGAGACTGGCCGCGTCGGCGTCAGGCACGTAACCGGTCGCGGCAGCGTGACTCTCAGCCCCGGTGAAGGCGTCGATGTCGATGCATCGGCGACACCGCTCGAGATCAAGCGCTGGCCCGCGCCGCGTGTCGCCGCATTGATGGCAAGGCTTGGTCGTTAACAAGGCTTGGACGCTAACGAGGCCCGGATACAACGATGATGAAGGCCAGCATATTGCAGACACCGCTCGCCATGGTTCTGGCGGGGGTGTGGGCGGCAGCGCTGGCCTTTGGTCACAACCGCGGCGATGTCGGCTTTCTCGATCGTCTCGAAGCGACGCTGACCGACCTGCGCATCCAGATCCGCGGCGTGAAAAAGCCGCCCGATCTCGTCACCATCATCGCGATCGACGATCGGGTCGCGCGCGAACAAGGCAGCTATCCGCTGCCCCGTGCCACACTGACCAAGATCGTCGAGGAAATCGCGCGCTACAAACCGAAAGTGCTCGCACTCGATCTGCTGCTGGTCGACGCCGGCGCGACGGACACCGACGCCGCGCTGGCACAGGCGCTCGGCAAGACCAACACCGTCATCGCTGCGGCGGCGCTGTTCAGCGAGTCCAAACAGACCGTGGCCACCAAGGAGGCCGGGCCGCTTGCGGACCTGCCGGTAGCGTCGGGATTTCTGCTGCCGCTGAAAGTCTTCGCCGATCAGGCCACGGTCGGCGTGGTCAATCTCAACACCGATAGCAGCGGCGTGCCGCGCTCGATGCCGATGCTGATGCGTTCGGCCGACCGTGTGATGGTGTCGATGCCGCTGCGTGTCGCATCCGCCGCCTCGCGCGACGACACCCAGATTGGCGAATATAATTTCTCCCTCGCCGGCAGCCATGTCCCGACCGATATCGGCCATTTATTGCCGATGTCTTTCTATGGACCACACGGCACGATCCGGACGATCAGCGCATCGGAGGTTCTGGCGGGCAAACTCAGCCCTGCCGATATCCAGGACCGCGTCGTCGCCATCGGCGTCACCGTGACAGGCGGCGGCGATTTCTTCTCGACGCCGTTCGATCCGGTGATGCCCGGCGTGGAGGTCGTGTCGACCGCAATCACGCATCTGCTCGCCAGGGACACCTTGCTGCGCAACACCTCCATCCGGCTGTTCGATGCCGGTTTTGCGATTGTCCTGGCGATCCTGTGCATCGCCCTGCTCGCCTGGCGACGCAATGCCGTCGGCCTCATTACGATCGTCGCCGTCGTCACGATGTGGGCCGTGATCAACACCGTCGCCTATGGCCATGGCATCTGGATGAGTGCTGCATTGCCATTGGCGGCGGCGGTGCCGCCGGCGATGGCATTCGGCGCGCTGCAGATCTGGAGCAGCCGGCGCAGCGTGCAGCATTTCGCCGCCCGCAGCGATCTGCTGCGCCAGTTCCAGGCGCCAGGCCTGCGCGAATGGCTGATCAAGAATCCGGACTACCTGTTGCAGCCGGTGCATCAGCATGCCGCCGTCGTCTTCATCGATCTCTCGCACTTTACGCGGCTCAGCGAGACGCTCGGCGCAGACGTTGTGCGCGACCTGCTGAAGTCCTTCCATGCGCTGATCGATCAGGTGACCCTCGCCCATGGCGGCGTGGTGACAAGCTTCATGGGCGACGGCGCGATGATCCTGTTCGGATTGCCTGTGGTGGCCGACGACGATGCCGCCCGTGCCGCGCGCTGCTGTATCGACCTCACGACGCGCACCGGCACATGGATCGCCGGTCTTCCGCCCGAGATCGCTAGCCAGATCGGATTCAAGATCGGTGCGCATTTCGGCGATATCGTCGCATCGCGTCTCGGCGGCGCGAGCTACCAGCACATCACCGCGACCGGCGACACCGTCAATGTCGCCAGCCGGCTCATGGAGGTTGCGGCTGGTCACGGCGCCGAAGTGGCCGTCAGCGATGACCTGTTGCGCCGCGCCGGTGACAACTGCCCGATGCTGACCATAGGTACCCTGTCCGGCCCGACCGAGGTTCAGATCCGCGGCCGCAACGGCGCGGTCAGCGCCTGGCTGTGGTGCGACGGAAGTGCCGCGCGAACTGTGTCGACCTCCGCGTAAATCGACGCACGCGGCATCGCCGCGATGGAGCCGGAACCCGGTCTGATCTGGCACGTTTGCTCGAAGACCTATTACCGTACATTCGCAACCGTATCTCCCTGCGGCTGTATTTTGTTGAAGCGTATTTTTGCGATCGGAGCGCAGCTCCCGAGGTATTCGTGGATCAATCATTAGGACCTGTTCAGGACGCCAATTCATTCTTGCGAAGTTTGCTCGCAGCATCGGGGGACTGCATCAAGGTTCTCGATTTCGACGGCAACCTCATCTTCATGACCGATGGCGGCCAGCGCATCATGGAGGTCACGGATTTCGGCGCGATCAAGGGGTGCCCATGGCCTGACTTCTGGGAGGGTCAAGGCAATGTCGACGCCAAGGCGGCTGTAAGGGCCGCTCAGCTTGGGCGCACTGGACACTTCCAGGGTTACGCCACCACGATGGCGGGGACGCCGAAATGGTGGGATGTCACCGTCACCCCCATTTCCGGCCCCAGTGGAAAACCACATCAGCTACTTTCGGTGTCGCGCGATATCACTGCATCGCGTGCCGCGGACGTGGCGCTGCAGGCAAGCGAGAGCCAGTTGCGACTCGCCCTCGACGCCGCCGACACTGGAACCTGGGATCTCGACCCGCGCACCGGCGTGCTGCAATGGGATCGGCGCTGCTACGAATTGTTCGGCCTTGCCTTCGGCAAACCGATCTCATTCGACGTTTTCTTGCAGGGGCTTCATCCCGACGATCGCGACGTCACTGAGAAGGCGTGCCTGGACGCCATGAAGCTGGACGGACCGCAGGCCTATGACATCGAATACCGCACCATCGGCCTCGATGACGGCATCGAGCGCTGGTGCTCCGCTAAAGGCAGGGCTGAATTCGAGAATGGCGTCGTTACGCGCTTCATCGGCACCATTCGCGACGTCGGTAAACTGAAACGTGCCGAGACACAGCAGCAATTGCTGACGCGCGAACTCGAACATCGCATGAAGAACACCATGGCCATGGTCGGCGCCATCGCCAGTCAGACGTTTCGTACCGCAGCGACCAAGGAAGAGGCTCGGACCATTTTCGATGCGCGCCTCTCCGCACTCAACCATGCGCACGATATCCTGACGGCATCGAGCTGGACCAGCGCATCGATGCCTACAGTGATCGATGGCGCGCTGGCGCCGCATCGAACCGGCGAAGGGCGCATTCGTGTTTCGGGCCCGGAGGTGGAACTGACGGCCAAGCAGGCGCTGTCGCTGGCGCTCGCCCTGCATGAACTTGCAACCAATGCCGCAAAGTACGGTGCATTATCCGTTCCAGACGGAACGATCGATATCGACTGGGCTTGTCACACCGGCAGCGGCGGGCCGACGTTAGGTTTCGCGTGGCGCGAATCCGGCGGCCCCGTCGTCGCACCGCCGACGCGACGTGGATTTGGCTCACGACTCATCGAAGGCACGCTGTCGGCCGATTTCGGCAGTTCCGTCAAAATCGAATTTTTGCCCGAAGGGCTCACATGTCGGTTCGAAATCAGATTGAGCGATCTGGCTTCGGTACCAGACGAAAGGTGACACCAATTTTTATGGCATCACTCCAAGATCCCAACGCACGTGACATACAACGGCCCGCCGTCCTCATTGTCGAAGACGAGCCTTTGCTCCGCATTCACGCGGCCGGCATCGTCGAGGAAGCCGGCTTCATCGCTATAGAGGCCAACAATGCCGACGAAGCCGTGCGAATTCTCGAGAGCCGCAACGATATCGTGTTGCTGTTCACTGACGTACAGATGCCAGGTTCCATGGACGGGTTGAAGCTTGCGCACGCGGTGCGCAACCGCTGGCCCCCGATCAAGATCGTCATCGTTTCCGGCCACTTGCAAGTCGCACAGCACGATCTGCCTCAGGATAGTCGTTTTTTCGGCAAGCCATTTGAGACGACGAAGATGATCGCGGAACTGCGCGCCCTGATCGGCTAGAGCCGTCGGTATTAGGCGGCCTGCTCACTCGCGATCGCGCGGTCGATGGCGTCGATCACGTTTTGAATCTCGACAAACTTCATGCGCGCCCGTTCCGCATTGTCGCGATTGAACGGTGCAGCGAGAACTTTCGCATGCGCATCCCGGTCTTCGATCATGCGCGCGCGAGCAGCCTTGAGCGTATCCAGACGTTCACTCATCATGGCCTCATCTCCTGATCGGACGCCGACACATGGTAACAACAACGAAGCCCGCCGGTGAACATCACCGACGGGCTTCATCACTTCCAAATATCATGCGCTTGAGCGCGATATGTCGATCAGCAGATCCCAGTACATCCGTGGTAATCGGCCGATCTTCAATCTTAGATCGCGCGGAGATCTTCCGCGCTGGTCTTGCCGCGCATCTTGTCAGCCTTGGCTTCGAAAGAAACCTTCTGGCCTTCATTGAGCGAACCCAATCCGGCCCGTTCGACTGCACTGATGTGAACGAACACATCCTGGCCGCCGTCATCAGGCTGAATGAAACCGAAACCCTTGGTCGCGTTGAACCACTTAACTGTACCGACTGTCATAACTATTCTCCAAGATGCGCGAATGCGCGAACCCTACGCGACATCGCGTGAGCCCGATCCGATTTCAACGATGTCTTGGGGAATGGAGCCGATATCGGCGCGGTCAACAAGGCAGAGCATATATTCGAATAAACGTAATATAGGTGATACTTATCTAATTAGCAAGGCCAATAATTACCAGGCTGATTCACACGTCTTTGACGCAGTGAAGGGGCACGCGAGTGAACACACCAAAGCCACGATCGCCGGTTCTGGCCGAACTTCGCTTCGCCGAGCGACAGCGTGAATTCGACCGCCTCGACCTCGCGGAACGCTTCGCGCTGATCCATCGCACCAATCTGTGGGGCGCAGAAACCTCCCAATCCGGTCTCGGCTCAGAGCTGAACGCGACATCATCGCTGCGACGAGAGCTGTCGCAGCTTCTCAAGCGTCTCGAGATCACAACACTCCTCGATCTGCCCTGCGGTGACTTCACCTGGATGGCTCAGATGGATCTCAGAGGCATCACCTATCTCGGTGCCGACATCGTGCCCGCGATCATCGCAGTCAATGATGCACGCTACGGGCGCCCAGGCCAGATCGAGTTCCGCCAGCTCGATCTCGTCAGCGATCCCTTGCCCGCTGCCGATCTGGTGCTGTGCCGCGACTGCCTGGTGCATCTGTCATTCGCCAACATCAACCGCGCCATTGCCAATCTGAAACGCTCCGGCGCCCGCTGGCTGCTGACCACGACATTCCCCGACGCATCAGCCAATCGCGACATCGATGACGGCGACTGGCGCGCGCTGAACATGCAGCAGGCTCCATTCCTGTTTCCCGCGCCTGAGATCGTGATCAACGAAGGCTGTACGGAAGCCGGCGGTGACTATGCCGACAAGTCGCTAGGGCTGTGGCGTGTGGAAGACCTGCCGGGCGATGCGTGATTCACGCTTAGAGGTCGATGCGGCCCTGCATCACCGGCACACAGCGGCCGAAAATACGAACGCTCTCGACATGCCCGTCGCGCTTCCGCACCTCGACCTCAATCAGGCTGCGGCGCCCCATCTCCACGCCCTGCTCGATGGTGATGTTACAGACCGCCTCTCGGCGCGGATCGAGCGTGACGAGATAGGCGCCGAGCGCCGCAGAGGCGCTGCCGGTGGCAGGATCTTCGGGAACATTGTCGAGCGGCGCGAACATCCGCGCACGCAGGTGATCGAAACCATTGCCGGTACGGACATAGATGAAGGCCGAGAAACGATCGTCGGGAGAGTGATGTTTCTGTTCGGCCTGCGCGAAGGCCGTTGTGTTCGGCCGCGCGGACGCGAGCGCATCGAGACTGGCGAGTTCAGCCACCGCGAAAGGCAGACCGACGGACACCATGCGCGGCGCGTGCGTTGACGTGACGATGGCCTCGGGCGTGAGCGATATGCAGGCAGCCATCATGTCACGATCAATCTCACCCTGCATCGTGAGTGGCTGCGGCGCGACGAAGCCGGCGCCGACAATGGCGTCGCCATCGCGCAGCAGATCGAGATGGACGAGGCCTGCCTTCTCCTCGAACACCATGTGATCGCCGATCGGCCTGCCGAAGCCCGTGCCCTGGCGACCAAGCACATAAGCGGTGCCGACATTGGGATGACCGGCAAAAGGGATTTCAGTCGTCGGCGTGAAGATGCGAACGCGTGCAGTATGCGCGGAATCATCCGGGGGAAACACGAAGGTCGTTTCCGAATAGTTGAACTCGGTGGCGATCTTCTGCAGCACCCCCTCGTCGATGCCGCGGGCATCGGGAATAACCGCGAGCGGATTGCCGCCGAAACGCTGGTCCGTGAACACATCCACGGTGACATAGTCGATCATCCTGTAGCCCTCACCATTCCGTTACCGCCGGTATCGCCGACGTAACAGTCGGCGCCAAGCCCGCGTATTCGTAGCCATAAACCTAGGTATGCCTGCTGCACACCACCGTCCGATTCACCGCAGCCTCGCCATCCCGTAAATCGGATAATGTCATGCCGATCCGCTCCCGTTCGAGCTGACCGGCGCGAGCCCGTCAAGTGCAACATCCATGCTTCCCTTGTACCTCCGGCTGAAACAATCGCCGGGCAACCGAATGGTGATATCATGCTGATGAACTCCCTCTCCAAGACGACGCTGCGTGCGGTGCTGATGGCGACCATGTGCCTGCTGACGGCACCGATGGCGCAGGCTGCAACCGCAGCGCCCGTGAAAGCCAAGAACGTCGTGCTGGTGCATGGCGCCTGGGCCGACGGATCGAGCTGGGCCGGCGTCATTCCGCTGTTGCAGAAGGCAGGCCTGCATGTGACCGCCGTGCAAAATCCGCTGAGCTCGCTGGACGACTCCAATGCTGCCACGCGCCGCGCCCTGGCCCTGCAGGACGGTCCGACCGTCCTTGTCGCGCATTCCTGGGGCGGCACCGTGATCAGCGACGTCGGCACCGACCCGAAGGTCTCGGCGCTGGTCTATGTCGCTGCCCGCGCGCCAGACGCCAATGAGGACTTCGTGGCGCTGTCCGGCAAATTTCCGACGGGCGAGGTGCGCGCCGGCATCCAGACCAATGACGGTTACACGCTGCTCTCCGAAGACGCCTTCCTGAAATATTTCGCCAATGGCGTTCCGCGCAAACAGGCCGAAGTGCTCTATGCCGTACAGGGCTCGACCGCCGCGTCGATCTTTGCAGGACGCACCAAAGCGGCGGCCTGGCACGACAAGCCATCATTCTATGCAGTCTCGAAAGAGGACAAGACCATCAATCCCGATCTCGAACGCTTCCTCGCCAAACGCATGAATGCGACCACGATCGAGCTCAATGCGGGCCATCTGTCGCTGGTCTCGCATCCCAAGGAAGTGGCTGACCTGATCCTCGCCGCCGCAGGCATCAAGAAGTAGAATTGTCTCTTCCCCTTTACTGCGCGTCGGGTGTTACCCGGCGCGCATCGCTTCCATCGATTCAAAAACCATGACGCATGATCCGCGTCGCAACAGGAGGACGTCCCATGTTCTCACGGAGAGATCTCATGGCAGCAACAGCATCCGGCATCGTGATGACTGCCGCAGCATCCGCACAGGCTGCGACATTCGGCAATCCGGATCTGCCGCCGCAGGGCGCGATCAACGCCAAGGGGCCGAACAATCTGAGCGATCCCGGCCCGCAGAACCCAATCATCGCCGGCCAGTTCCCATCCTCGCAATTGCCGCCGGCCACGGATGTTGGTGGCATGGCGCTGCCCTGGGCCACGTTCAACAATGCACCGCGGCGTATCCAGAACGGCGGCTGGGCGCGGCAGGTGACGCAGGCGGATTTTGCGATCTCGACCACGATCTCCGGCGTCAACATGCGGCTCACCGCCGGTGGCATCCGCGAGATGCATTGGCACCAGGCCGGCGAATGGGCGATCATGACTTACGGCTCGTGCCGGGTGACCGTGCTCGACAATCAGGGCCGGCCCTATGTGGCCGATGTCAACGCGGGTGACATCTGGTACTTCCCGTCCGGCGCGCCGCACTCGCTGCAGGGCCTCGGCCCCGATGGCTGCGAATTCGTGATCTGCTTCGATGACGGCCAGGCCAACGAGTTCAATACGTTGCTGCTGTCGGACTGGATCGCACACACACCGCCGGAAATCCTCGCCAAGAATTTCGGTGTGCCGGTCGAAAGCTTCGCGAAAATCCCGCTGCAAAATCTCTGGATATTCCAGGGCACGGTGCCCGGCGCTCTCGCGGCCGATCAGGCCTCATCCTATCGCGATGCGGATGTCGCGCCCTATCCGTTCACCTATTCGCTGGGATCGTCCAAGCCGGTCAAATCGACACGCAACGGCGAGATCCGGATTGCCGACACCAGCAACTTCACCGCTTCGGCGACGATTGCAGTGGCGTTGGTCACGGTGAAGCCCGGCGGCATGCGCGAGATGCACTGGCATCCGAATGCCGACGAATGGCAGTATTATCTCGCGGGCCGCGCGCGGATGACCCTGTTCAATTCCGGCCCGAACGCCACCACCATCGACTTCACATCGGGCGATGTCGGCTATGTGAAACGCAACTTCGGCCACTATATCGAGAACACCGGCGATACCGACCTGCAATTCATCGAGGTGTTCCGCACGGCGCATTACGAGGAAGTGTCGCTGTCCGACTGGCTGACGCACACGCCGCCGGCGCTCGTCGCGCAACATCTCAATGTGGCACCGGAGGTCATCGCCAAATGGCCCCGCCGGGCGCCAGGCATCATGCCGGCCTGACGCTGCAGGACCGCACGGGAAGTCTCAAGACTTCCCGTGTCATTCGGCGATCAACCGCCCGACTGTCCGTCGATTGCGACATCGACGCCCTCATAGTTCTTGCCGCGAAGACTGATCTTGTCGCCATCGAATGACAGTGTCCATTTCCGCGATAGTTCGCTCGCGCCGATATTGATGCGCTCGACTTCGAATGCATGATCATCCAGCCACCGTCCCTTCACCGCAAGCGGTCCATAGGGCGTGTCCTTTCCCTTGCGATACAGTCCGTCGAGACCGATGGGACCGCTGATCATCTCGGGCGGCCGTGCCGAATTACGGCTGTAGAGTTCGAAATCATAATGCGGGTTCGGGCCGACCAATGTCAGCGTCAGCGATTTCACGCCCAGGGGATTGCGCGCGAAAGTGTAGGTCTTTCCCGAAATAGTCGATGCGATTGCAGGTACGGGTCCGACCTCTGAGGCTTTCTCTGTCGATATGGCGCGGATGGCGCTCGCGAGCAATTCCGTGCCGGCCGTGTCCGGGTGTATAGCCGTCGGGGATTTGACGGCAGCCGCGATGGACGGCAGGAGCTTCGTCAGGGCGCAGCGGTCTCTGCCTGTCGTCACCGCCACGAGATCCAGTGCCGGATAGACCACGATCAGCTGACAATGATAACCACTCGCCCAATAGACGTTGCTGTCGGGAAGCGCCCAGAAGAAATTCGAATAGCGCCAGGCCGGAGCAAATGAGAGGTGCATGTCCACCGTGGCGTGGTTCACCTTGTCGATCCAGTCCCGCGGTACAAGCGGTTTACCCTCCCACTCGCCATTGCGCAGATAGAGATAGCCGAACTTCGCCATATCGCGCGGGTGCAGCGCCAGACCGTATCCACCGGTCGAGATGCCCTGCGGATCGCGCCGCCATGTCCACGCCGTGATACCCAGAGGGCCGAACAGCCTCGCCTTGGCGTAATCCTCCGTACTCATCCCCGTCACCTTGGCGAGGATCGCGGACAGCAGATGCGGATTGCCGCTATTGTAATTGAAGCCGTCTCCGGGCGTCGCGGCCATCTGTCGATTGAGGATGAACTCGATCCACTTCCCGCTTCGCTCCATCTCGATCACAGACAGCGGTGGTCCTTCGCCGAGTCCTTCCTCCCACGTCAATCCGGAAGTCATGTCCAGCAGACCTTGAAGCGTGATGGCTTTCTTTCTGTCATCGAGGTTGAGGATACTGCGCTCGCCAAAGAATGGCAGCACCGGCTGGTCGGTGCCCGTCAGCAGACCATCCTTCAAGGCGAATGAGGTCAGCGTCCTAATCACGGCCTTTGTGACGGAGTTGACCACGTGAGGCATGTCCGTGCTGTACGGCGCATAATAGGCATCCAGTACGATCTTGCCGTGGCGCACGATCAGAATGCTGTCCATGCTTTGGCGAGCACCGAACTCAACCAGTCTGGCGAGCGCTGCCGGGTCCACGCCCTGCTCTTCCGGCGTGGACGTTTGCCAGCCCTGGGTCGGCCACACCGGAGCCGGAGCTTCGCCGGCAACCGCGTTGCCGAGCAAAGCAACAACCATGGCTGAGCCAAGCACATGCTTCAGAACGGGAATTCGTGAAGTTCGCATGACGGCCTCGCTGCGAGTTTCAACGCTGCGCGAGAACCATATCTACAGCTACAGATTGTTCAACCGAATTGCAGCTTCATTCCGCCGTCCGCGGACTTGCAGATGCACGATCGCCTATACGGCAACAGGAACAAGCTTCGCGACCGCGCTCAGCAAATCGGTCTGGGTGATCAGCCCCTGAATCATGCGGTCCTGATCGACGATGATGACGGCGTGCGTTCGTCCATCGGTCAGCGTCGGCAGCAAGGTCACCGCGGGCGTCCGCATCGTCGCCGTCGCTGCGGGCGACATGGATTTCCCGACATCGCCCGATTCTTTCATCAGCTCGCGGAGGCCGACCGTTCCGACGAGCTGTCCCTGCATGCCCAGAACAGGGAGCGTGCGGACATTGTGCAAGAGCAGCCGCGAGCGGGCCAGTTCGGCACTATCCCGCAATCCGACCGTGACGACATCGCGCGACATGATGTCCCCGCACAGGATCGTGCCGTGCGAGCGCAACATGGCCTGCAGTTCGACCTGTCGCAGCAGTGTTTCGAGATCATCGGGGCTGATATCGAAGCTTTCACTCAGCGCTTCCAGCGCCTTGTCGATATCCTCGGCGCGAAAACCGACCCGCAGTTCCGGGCTGATATCCGATGTCTGATGCGGATTTGCCGGTGGCACCGGCGCCCTGTGAGGATAGGTCCGCCGCGAGATCTTGTGGAACAGATAGCCCAGCCCGACCAGAAGCACCGAATTCAGGCCAACGGGCACGAATGGAAACAGATAGCCCGACGCGGTCACGATGGGCCCGCCGATGATGGCCGTCAGCGCCGTCGCGCCGCCGGGCGGATGCAGGCACCGGGCAAAGGACATCGCGGCGATGGCGAGCGATACGCCGAAGCCGATCGCCAGAATCTGATCGGGTACAATATGCGCGACAGCAACGCCGATCAGAGCCGAGATGGTATTGCCACCGATGATCGCCCAAGGCTGGGCCAGCGGACTGGTGGGAACCGCGAAGAGCAGGACAGCGGAAGCGCCCAGCGGCGCCACGATCAGCGGCAGGCTGGAGCTGTTGCCCAACACAGCTCGGCAGATCAATCCCGTGAGCACGATGCCCAGTAGTGCACCCAGGCAGGCGATCATGCGCTCGCCGAGCCGCGCCCCTGCCAGGATGGGAACGAATAGTCGAATACCTGTCTTGCGAGGAGAAGCGTCGGTCGAAACGTCCTTCGGGTCTTTTCTTTTTGTCATTGAATCAGGACCAACGCGCGGCTCTGCCAGAATGGCGAACGCCCCCTTTGATCACCATGTGCAGGCGCCTGCAATGTTGAATACGACACGCAGGCCTGACGACCACGATCTGGCAGAGCAATCCCTGCTCGGCTACAACGGCACGGCCATTCGCCCGAACGCGCCCCATCAGGAGGGTACGACGGCGATCTCAAGGGAGGACCCATGGCCCGCATCGACTACAGCGATCCCGCCGCAGCCAGCGAACGCACCCGCGAGATCCTCGGCAAGAACCGCAATGCCAACATCTTCCGCATGATGGCGCATTCGCCGAGCTACCTCGAACAATATTGCCGGCTCGGCGGCGCCATCCGCAATAAGGGCGAGCTCGATCCGGTCCTCCGCGAACTAGCGATCACCCGCACCGGCATTCTCTGCGAGGCGCCCTATGAAGTCGCTGCGCACAAGCGCATCGGCGGCTATGTCGGCGTATCAGACGAACAGAACGCCGCGCTGGATGACTGGCAGGCGGCGAGTTGCTTCACCGACGTGCAGCGCGCGGCGCTGGCTTTCACCGATGAGATCGTTGCACTGCATCGCCCGACCGACGCGACGTTCAAGGCCATCGCTGCGCATCTGACACCCGGCGCGCTCGTGGAATTGCAGCTCTCGGTCGGCTTCTACATCATGACCTCGAAATTCCTCGAGAGTTTTGCTATCGACATGCAGCCCGTATCCGAGGTCGTCTGAGTTCACCATTCTCTCGGGCGTTCCAATTTCCTTGAGTCTCACATGTCGAAAACCACCCGCGCCACACAGACACTGAGCAGGCTCGGCGCCGCGTTCACCCTGCATACCTACGATTACGATCCCCACGCCGAGAGCATCGGCCTGCAGGCAGCGGAGGCGCTCGGCATTGCACCGCAGCGCATGCTGAAAACATTGATGGCCGAGGTGGATGGCAAGCCGGTTTGCGTGGTCGTGCCTTCCGACAAGGAGGTCAGCATGAAGAAGCTGGCCGCGGCCTTTCGCGGCAAGAGCGCGAAGATGATGCGCCCGGCTGATGCCGAACGCATGACCGGCTATCACGTCGGTGGCATCAGCCCGTTCGGACAGAAGAAGCGCGTGCCGATCGCCATGGAGCAGGCGGCATTGTCGGAAAATACGATCTATCTCAATGGCGGCCAGCGCGGGCTGCAGATCGAGATTGCGCCGGAGGCCGCGCGCGCGGCGCTGGATGCGATGGCAGCCACACTGACGGACTGACGCGCATCACTGCTGTTTGAAGCCCGGGCATGCCGGCGTGATCATGACGCGCTGTCGCAGGCGGGAACGGCAATGTAAGCTGCGCATTAACGACGTCGTACTTTTCGCAAAGGGAGAACCGACATGCGCTCAATCCTGGCAGCAGCTGCACTTCTGGTCGTGATGGGCGCCACGCCCTCCATGGCCCGCGAATATCCATGGTGCTCGCGCACCTCGGCCACCGGCTTCAATCCGAGCTGTACCTTCACCTCCTATAACCAGTGCATGGCCACCGTGAGCGGCCAGCGCGGCGACTGCATGCAGAACCCGATGCTGGCCTATGGCGACCAGCGCCGCGGCCAGAGCCGCGCGATGCGCGGTCAGCCGGACAGTTGGGACAATGGATGGAATAACAACTGGAACAATAATTGGGATCGGCGCTGGTAGTCTCGTAGGCCAGCGACGGATTAGCCGAAGACATCATGCGCCCTGGCGTTACGATGCTGGAGACGTGGCGGATTGTGCTTCTCTCATCCGCTCTACTTTCTCGTGTCACTTCCGGCAATACGCCCATGCCGCGATCGCGATCGGCAGCCCGACGCCAAACCATGAAAAATAGCGACCGGGATCGCCGGCGAGTAGCGCCGACAGCAAGCCTGCCAGCGATAAGACGCCGATGACGATCGGCGCGCCGAACACGCGCCGCCAGGTCGCCCTGTGCTGCGGCACCTTGCTCATGACGATGACCCGATCGCTGCCTGAGCGCCGGCGGACAACCGCGCCCCGCGCCTGACCTTGCTGCGCTTGACCGCCCACAGATACAGCCCGCTGCCCAGCACGATGATCGTGAAAACCGTGAGCAGCGCCCAGATGATCTTCAGCGGCATGCCGCCATAGTCGCCGAAATGCAGCGGCTGCGAGACCAGTACCGCTTTCAGATAGGTCGGCAGTTCGCTGGTGTCGGAGACCTCACCGGTCTCGCCATCGAGCAGCACGGGTTTCACCAGCCGTGAGGTCAGCGGGGTATCGCCGCGCAAGAAGACCGCGAAGTGATGCGTCGATGTGAACGGCGTGCCGGGAAATGCGATGAAGGCTGGGTCCATGCCCGGCGCGACCTTCATGGCATTGCCAAGGACCTTGTCCAGCGACGCGAGCTGCGCCGGTGTCGGCTTGCCGGCATAGGGCGCAGCCATGGCAGCCAATTCGTTACGCTGCCAGATACCGAGCATGACCTCGGCATAGGCATTGATGACGCCGGTGCCGCCGACCACCAGCGCCCAGACGATGGTGACCACGCCAAGCAGATTGTGCCAGTCGAGCCACAACACCCGGCGCGATTTCTGTTTGCGGATCGCTGCGAAATTCAGCCGCCGGGTGAACGGCCAATACAGTACCACGCCGGAGATGATGGCGATCATGAAGAGGAAGCCCATGATGCCCATGAACCACTTGCCGGGAAGACCGAGATACATGTCCGTATGCAACCGCAGCATCACCAGCATCGGGCCGGTGCCGAGCAGACCCACCGGCTTCGCCGTATAGGCATCGAACGCCTTCACCACCGTGGTCTGCGGATCAGAGGTGACCGACGTGTTGGTGAAGGTCGAGACCATGCCGGGCTCGTCCTTGTCCCAGGCCATATAGAGCAACACACTGCCGGGATGATCCGTGATCGCGGCGCGGCCGATGGCATCGAGGCTGAGCTTCGGCGCGCCGGGCACATGCACATCCATCTTCGGCGCATAGCCCAATGCCTCGTCGATCTCGTGATGAAAGATCAACGGCAGGCCCGTGAGGCACAGCAGCAGCAGAAAGACGGTCGAGACGAGACTGGTCCATTTGTGGACCAGCGACCAGATGCGGGCGGTTCGCGCTCTCAGCAGATCAATCCTTCTTCATCTGTGCGGTCGTTACGGAAAATGTCGTCCCCGGCGGGCCGGAGACGACATTGGCAAATCATTCTGGCGTCGCGCTCGTGCGGCGAGCAGTTACCACTTGTAGCCGATGCTGCCGGTGATGCGGCGACGATCGCCATAGAAGCAGGCTGTCGCAGTCGAACAGTTGGCGACGTAGATTTCGTCGGTGACGTTGTTGGCGTTCACTGCAAACCGCCAATTCTGCCAATCATAATGCACCGCGAGATCACCGAGGACTCGCGACGGCACTCCCAACGTATTCGCCTGATCGGCGTAGGACGAACCAACATAGCGCACGCCACCGCCGAAGCCGAAGCCACGCAGGATGCCTTCCTGGAAGGTGTAGTCGGCCCAGCCGGATGCCACCTGCTGTGGCGTATTCGTCGGCGTCTTGCCAATCAGCGTCGGATCGAAGTCCTTGCTGACGAACAGGTGGTAGGAGGTGAACGACCCGAGCACCTTGAAGCCGGGCGCTAGATTGGCCACGGCCTCGAGTTCAATACCACGCGACGTCACTTCGCCGCTCTGGGTCGGGATCAGCACGCTGGTGGGATCGGTAGTAAGCGCGTTCTGCCGCTTCAGGTCGAAATAGGCGAAGCCGAAGTGGCCGTCGAAACCCACCGGTTGGAACTTGACGCCGACCTCGGTTTGCTGACCGGTTTCGGGCAGCAGCAACTGACCGGAGCCGTTCACGCCAATAACCGGGTTAAAGCTGGTTGCATAGGAAATATAGGGCGCGAGGCCGTTGTCGAAGTTGTAGATCAGGCCGGCGCGACCGCTGAACTTGCCGGTATCACGACTCAGCGAAGCGGTGTTGGCGATGCGGCTGACGTCGCTGGTATCGACCCAGTCGTTGCGGCCTGACAGCACGAGAGTGAAGCGGTCGAGCTTGATCTGGTCCTGCAAATAGACGCCGAGCTGCTGCTGGGTGAGCTGGCTGTCGCGATAAGGAGCAGCCGTCAACGGCGCAGCACCAGTGTAGACAGGGGTGAGCACGTTGATCGGCGGCACACCTCCAGCGAAAGCCTGGGTGTCGCTGATCGAGTAGTATTTCAGGTCAAGACCGAACAATGTGGTGTGGCTGAGAATGCCGGTGTTGAATCGGTACTCGACCTGGCTGTCCATCTGCGCCTGATTGGCGATACCGCGCGTGCCGAAGGGAAAGCGCGCGAGATCGCCTGTCGTCTGGTTGGCGTAACCGCTGCCGGTGACACCCGTGTAGTTCACGTCGACATGCGCGAAGCGCGCATTCTGACGGAAGGTCACGCTGTCCGACAGCTTGCGCTCAAACTGGTAGCCGAGCATTTCCTGCTCGCGCTTGAATTTGTCGAAGTTCGGTTCGCCGCCGAAGAAGCTTGTCGGAATACGGCCGAACGGCGCACTGGTGACCGTGCCCACATAGGGCAGGAACTGGGCGGCGCGGGTCTCGTTGTAGGAGGCCGACGCGAGGATCGTCAGCGTGGTGTCGACGTCCGGCTTCCAGGTCACCGACGGCGCGATGAAGTAATTGTTGTTCGGCGTGAAGTCGGTCTGGGTACCGCCGTTCTGCACCTGGCCGACGACGCGGGTGTAAAGCTCGCCATTGCCCGGCGCCAGCTTGATCGGCGTATTGATGTCAAAGCCAATATAGGCATTGCCAAAATTATCCACGCCGGTCTCGATGTAGCGGATCGGTTCGGCCTGCGGCATCTTGCTGACGACGTTGACGATGCCACTGGGGCTGGAGCCGCCATAGAGGATTGCCGACGGGCCGCGCAGAATTTCGACGCGCTCCATGTTGGAGGGCTGCAGCTTCCAGCTTGCATAAGACGTGTAAAACAGCTGCATGCCATCGAGGAACACGCTGTTATCGTCAGACTTGAAGCCTCGGATCAGGAACCAGTCGTTGCGGAAGTCGGAACCGAAGGTGCCGGCCAACACGCCCGGCGCATAGCGCAAGGCGTCATCAAAGCTACGTGGCTTCTGATCGCGGATCTGCTCTGCGCCGATCACCGAGATCGCCTGCGGCGTTTCATTGATCGGCGTATTGGTCTTGGTGCCAGTCGAGCTGCGATTGGCTACATAGCCCTGAATCGGGCCGCGCGGGCTTTCGACAAACACGTTGGTCTGGCGCGCGGGCTGCACGGGACGTGGCGCGACAGCGGTGCGGGCGCGCGGCGTGCGGCTCGGTGCAGTCGTCGCACGACGGCGCTGCTGGTTGGGTTGATTGACGACCACGGGCGGCAGCGGCTGCGCCCCGGTCTGCGTGGAACTGGACTGCGCCAGCGACGTATCGAGCGTGACGACGCTGAGCGCGCAGACTGACGACAGAAGCGCGATACGCGACAAGCGAATGGTGTTGTTCAAGGCGATCCCCAAATCTCATCCGCACCGACATATTCGATGATGGATGCCCTCATATGATGGATCGGAGTTAGAGCGACGGCCGCGTCACCGCTAATAGAAGCGTTCCAAACAAACAGCATTCTGGGGCAGTGTGACATCACTGCCGCAGATTTTAACGGTTCTAAATTCAGCGGGTATTTTTCTCAGCAAGATGCAGTCCAGGCGCGGCGGTCATGTCTGCCCGGAAATAGTTGTGGCGCCGTCGCGCGCGATTCTTGTCTTTCCCGGTGGATAGTTACGCGGCGCGCACCGAGCGCAGGAAGTTCCCGACCTCCTGCTTCAGTCGCGTGCTTTCGCTGGAAAGCGACTGTGCCGCGGACAGAACCTGCGACGAGGCGGAACCTGCTTCTTCGACGCCGCGCTGCACATCGGTGATGTTCGAACTCACCTGCATCGTACCTGCTGCGGCCTGCTGCACGTTGCGCGAAATCTCCTGCGTGGTGGCGCCCTGCTCTTCAACGGCCGATGCGATGGCGGAGGCGATCTCCGACATCTGGCCGATGGTGGTCGAGATTTCCCTGATGGCCGAGACCGAATCCTCGGTCGCTTTCTGGATGCCGCTGACCTGCTGACTGATTTCACCGGTGGCTTTCGCGGTCTGCTCGGCCAGCGCCTTCACTTCCGCGGCAACCACCGCAAAGCCGCGACCGGCTTCGCCGGCTCGTGCGGCCTCGATCGTCGCATTGAGCGCCAGCAGGTTGGTCTGGCCCGCGATGTTGTTGATCAGCTCAACCACATCGCCGATGCGTGCCGCGGCCGTCGCCAGTTCGCTGACGCGGTTGTTGGTGTTGTCGGCCTGCGCAACGGCCTCGCTGGCAATGCGCGCAGCGCCCTGCACCTGACGGCTGATCTCGTGCACCGACGACGACATCTCCTCGGTGGCGGATGCAACCGACTGCACGTTGGTCGCAGCTTCTTCCGACGCCGCCGACACAGCGATCGCCAAAGCCTGCGAGCGATCCGATGTTGCCGTCAATGTGGTGGCCGAACCTTCCAGTTCCTTCGAGGCGGATGACACGGTCTCGACGATCTGGCCGACAGCACCCTCGAAATCGGCAGCGAGCTTCATCATGTCCGCCTTGCGCTGTTCCGCGGTGCGGCTCTCCGTGACGATCTGCTCGGCTTTCATGCGCTCGACTTCGAGGCCGTTGGCCTTGAACACACCGAGTGCTGTCATGATCTCGCCGATCTCGTCGCGGCGGGCTGTCGCCGGAACATCGACGGACAGATCGCCATTCGCCAAACGGTTCATGGTAGCAATGCTTGTTTTCAACGGACGCACCACGCTGCTGCGCGCCACAACGTAGCTGACAACGATGGCGAGCAGCATCACGCCGAGCGTCGCATAGATAATGGTCCAGAGCGTGTCGTTGGCGGTTTCGAGAAACTCGACCTTCTTGATGCCTACATAGAGAATGCCGATCACGTTGCGGCCAGCGTCGAAGATCGGATCATAGACGGTCATATAGGGCTCGCCGAGGATGGCCACTTCACCACGGAACGCGGTCTTGCCGGTGAAGACCGCGTCATAGGCCGGTCCTTTCGCCAGCTGCGTGCCGATGGCACGCGTGCCATCCGGCTTCATCACATTGGTCGAGATGCGGGTATCGTTCATGAAGATCGTGGCGGTGCCGCCGACCAGCGCCTTGATCTTGTCGACCGCAGCGAAATTGCCGTTCAGCGGCTTGCCATCCGCAAGCAGCTTGCCATCCGCGATACTGTATTTGTCACCACTCTCGCGCAGCACGTTCCAGGCGACGCGCATGTTGGTCTCGACCCGCTCCGTTGCGGATTTGGCGGCGCCCTGTTCGAGCACATATTTGGCAACCAAGGTGATGCAGACGCCGAGGATGAGAATGCCGGAGACCGTCATCAACATGATGCGCGGGCCAAGACCGAGACCCCGCAGGCGGCCGGGTTTGGGTTGGGAGGTGGACAACGGCATTGCAATCTCCTGTCGCGCACCGACCTTTCGGCCGTGCACTCAAAGCAAAACAAGTTCCATCATTTGGATTCACTTTTATCCAGAAGCCATTGGAAAGCAGTTAATGTTCGCCAGGCGAAACGGTATAATTGTCTGATTTTTCAGGCATTTCGGCATCTGAATACCTTAATTGGGGTCCATTCCGAGCATCCATTCGACATATGTACCGATGCTCGCTCAGCTGCCGCGCATGGAGCCCGCGCGCCGGCGTGACTTGTGCCACCCGATGAACTGCCGCCTATGGAAGGCTGCATTGACCATCGAGCCGATGACCCCTTCCGCTCCGCCGCGACAAACGATCGTCGGCTGGTTCGCCAACCAGCCTTATCTCCTGCTCAGCCTCACCTCGCTGTTCTGGGCCGGGAATATCGTGCTCGGCCGCTATGTCGCCGGCCACGTCCCGCCGGTGACGCTGGCCTGCGTGCGCTGGATCGGGGCCTTCTTCCTGTTGCTGCCCTTCGCCTGGACGCATCTGCGCACGGACTGGCCGGTCTTCCGCGCACAGCTTTCCCTCATGACCATGCTGGCGCTGACCGGCTTCGCCGCCAATACAGTGCTGGCCTATTGGGGCCTGCAATACACGCAGGCCCTGAACGCGCTGCTGATCCAGTCGTCGGGTCCGCTCTGCGTCGCGCTGTGGACACTGATCCTGTTCGGTGTGAGGCTGACGCTGGCGCAACTGCTCGGCATCGTGGTCTCCATGGCCGGCGTACTGATCATCATCCTGCGCGGCGATCTCACCGCACTGGCCAGTATCCAGATCAACAAGGGCGATGCGATGCTGTTCGCAGCGCTGCTGGTGTTCGGTATCTATTCGGCGCTGATGCTGCGGCGACCGGTGACGCACCCGATGTCGCTGATCGCCTTCACCACCGCCGGCGGCGCGATCCTGACCCTGCCGATCAGCATCTGGGAACTCAACTCGGGATCGCCGCTGATCTTCGACACCGTGACACTGCTGACGCTCGCTTACGCCATGATCTTTCCGTCGGCGCTGGCCTATCTGTTCTTCAATCGCGGCATCGCACTGATCGGCCCGAATCGGGCTGCACCATTTCTGCATCTCATGCCGGTGTTCGGCTCGGTATTGGCCATCGCGTTTCTCGGCGAACAGCCGCAACTGTTTCACCTCATCGGCTACGTGCTGGTACTGTCGGGCGTATTCATCGCATCACGGCGATAGACCGAACATCAGCTCCGGCCAGCCTGACATCGGGAGTAGAAACATCTCATGACCGTTTTCTCGCTCGCCCACCTCACCGTGCTATCGCTGGCGCCGCCAGAGATGATCGACGTTGCCGCGCGCTGCGGCTACCGGAGTGTCGGACTGAGACTGATCGCCGTGACCGCGGAAAGCCCTGGCTACCCGCTGATGAACGACAAGGCGATGATGCGGCAAACAAAGGCGCGTCTCGCCGACACCGGACTGCACGTGCTCGATATTGAACTCGTCAAGATCACGCCCGGGATCGACGTCGCGGCGCTTGAGCCGATGCTCACCGCCGGCGCGGAGCTCGGAGCCCGCCATGTCATCGTCGCGCCCTATGATCCCGACTTGTCCCGCCTCGCCGACCGACTGGCGGCCATCGCCGATCTTGCGGCGCGATACGGCATCATGCCAGTGATGGAGTTCTTTCCCTGGACCAATGTGTCGAACCTGCACACGGCGCGCGCCATCGTCGAGACCGCAGGCCGCGCCAATGCGGGTATCCTTGTCGATACGCTGCATTTCGACCGCTCCGACAGCAGCCTCGCCGAACTCGACGACATGCCATCGCGCTTGCTGCCGTTTTTCCATTTTTGCGATGCTCCGGCGGAGAAGCCTGGCACGGTGGAAGGACTGCTGCACACCGCGCGCGCTGAACGGCTGCCACCCGGCGACGGCGGCATCGACCTCCGCGCCATCGTCGCGCACCTGCCGAAGCATATTCCGGTCGCGCTCGAAGTGCCGATGGATGCGCTGACCCGGGAGCGCGGCCCCGAAGAAGTCGCGCGCCGCGCAATCGCCGGCGCGAAGCGCCTGCTGGGAGATTGAGAATCCAGCGAGTCATCTACGCGCACATGCCACTGCCCGGCATAGCACCTGTCCCGCGCGCGTTATGCCAACGTATGAACGATAACCGGCCCGGCTATCGCTGTGGCTGGTCCAATCAGCAAGGGCGCCAGATTCTGTTCGCTCCACGCGAGCCCGCGTCGGTTCGACTCCTCCGCGCCTGCGAAATTGTTGAAGATGCTGATCGCCGTCACCGTATCGTCGGACGCATAGACCACATAATAGGCCATGAAGCCTTCGACATCACTGATGATCGGAATGGCACCTTCCTTGATCCGGCGCGTCAGTTCCTCAGCCATGCCGGTCTTTGCCTTGCTCTGACGAATGGCAGCATACATGGGACGCTCCTTCACCCGTAAGCTGCCCGCGATCGCACCTGCCGCGATCATGCATCGCACACACTCATCATCGGCGGGACGAGCAGCAGGGTTTCCCGCCGCATAGAACCTACGCCATCCCGCGCAACGACGCCATCTGACGCCTCCCCACCCGCTACGCGCCTCCGATCAATATCCCCACCGCCAGAACGATGACGCCGCCAAGCACCACCTGAAAGACGGCCTGCAGGAACGGCGTATCCATATAGCGCGCCCTGATATAGGCGATGGCCCAGAGTTCGAAGAAAACGACAACACTTGCGATGGCCGTCGCGATCCAGAATGCATTCGGCCAGCTGTCCGGCACGAGATATGGCAGAGTATGGCCGAGACCACCCAGCGTCGTCATCAGGCCGCAGATGCCGCCGCGCAGCCACGGCGAGCCGCGTCCAGTCATGGAGCCATCGTCCGACAGCGCTTCGGCGAAACCCATGCTAATGCCGGCGCCGATCGATGCGGCGAGGCCGACAAGGAATGTCTGCCAGTTGTGATGTGTTGCAAACGCGGCCGCAAACAGCGGCGCCAGCGTCGATACGGAGCCGTCCATCAAGCCCGCAAGACCTGGCTGGACATATTGCAGGACGAACATCCGGTGGCGGGTGTTGTCCTCCATCGTGCGAACGTCGGATGTCAGGATGGCATCCGATAATTTGGCCGCAAGATGCTCGTGTCCTTTTTCGAGCTCGGCCAGATCGCCCAGCAACTTGCGAACGCCGACATCCGTCGCCTGCTCGGCCGCCTTGGCGTAAAAGCGCTCGGCCTCGAACTCCATCCTCTCGGCCTCCTTGCGGATGGTGTCGAGCGACAGGTTACGCGTGAGCCAGATCGGTCGGCGGCGAATGAAGCCCTTGACGTCTTCGCGCCGGATCGGCGGAAGGTTCGGTCCGAAGCGCTCCTCATACATCTGCAACAGCAGATGCCGATGGCCTTTTTCCTCTTCGGCCATCTCGCTGAAGACTTTCGCGGAATCGGGATAGCGCTCTGCCAGATCCTCGGCGAAGCTCAGATAGATCCGGCTGTCCTCTTCCTCGCTGGAGATCGCAACCGCCAGGACCTCGCGTTCGGTGAGCTCCGAAAACGCCTTCATATCAAAGCCTTACTTAATTTAGAATTATTCTAATATATACAGGAACTGCTCCGCATTTGTCAAAGAGCTTTGCGCCTGCGCAGGCTCAACCCGTCGCTGGTCGGGACGCAATAACCGCGGCGAGAAGGACCACGACGAAACGACCGCGCGTGCTCCAGAGGTCGCCCCCGGCATTCACACTGCGCCCGACGCGGAGATGCTGCGGATCAGCGGTCGTCTGAAAGTGCTGTCGCTAACGAATGCAATGAGGTCGGCCTGGTGCTGTAGAAGTCCATGCATGGCCTGCGCCATCGACAATGCGCTCACCTGAAGCACATACCTTTCCACTTCCGTGCGTCACCGACCTCCGCTAGTTTGCCCGCAACAAATACGGGCTACCAAGGCCAATTCAGGGAGAAAAGCGGAATGCACGGACTTTCAGTTCTTCGCGGTGTGGCGAGCGCATCGTTTATCGGAGCGCTGCTATTGGCGTCCCCGGACGCCATCGCACAGACTGCGAACTATCCGAACCGGGCGATCACGCTGGTGCTCCCGTTCGCCGCAGGCAGCGGCACCGACACTACGACGCGCCTGATCGCCAAGGAGCTCGGCACCGCGCTGAACGCCAACACCGTGATCGACAACAAGGCCGGCGCCAATGGCTCGATCGCCGCCAGTTTCGTCGCCCGCGCCCCCGCCGACGGTTACACGCTGTTCGTCACGACCAACACGACGCATTCGGCCAATCCTTTTCTGCTCAAGACCATGAGCTATGATCCGATCAAGGATTTCACCCCGATCGCGCGGACCGGCGACCTGCCCTTCATGCTGGTGATCAATCCGGACATTCCCGCCAACTCGGTCCAGGAGCTGGTCGCGCTCGCCAAAAAGGAGCCGGGCAAGTACTCCTACGCATCAGGCAGTTCGTCGGCGATCGTGTCGGGCGCGACCTTTGCCCGCCTCGCCGGGCTCGATCTCCTGCACGTGCCCTACAAGAGCTCGCCGCCGGCACTGACCGATGTCATCGCCGGCCGCGTCAGCATGATGTTCGTCGACGTGCCGACCGGCCTGCCGCACGTCAACGCCAAGGCACTGAAGTCGCTTGCAGTGACCACGAAATATCGCTCCAAGCTGCTGCCTGAGCTCCCAACCATGGACGAGGCCGGCGTGAAGGGCTTCGACATCACCTCGTGGCAGGGCTATCTCGGCCCGGCCAACATGCCGAAGGACATCGTCGTCAAGCTCAACGCCGAAATCCGCAAGATCGTCGAACGTCCCGAAATCCAGAAAGACCTCGCCAACCGCGGCATGGAAGCCTTCTCCGGTACGCCGGAAGAATTCGACGCCTTCCTGAAAGATCAGCTCAAGGTGTGGGAGAAGCTGATCACGGATGCGGGGATCGAGAAGCAGTAACTAGGGATCGGCCTCTCAACTGTCGTCCCCGCGAAGGCGGGGACCCATAGCCTCCGTCCTGTCAAAAAAAGCTCTCGCGGCAGAGTGTCGAAGCACTGACCTTGGTTAAAGACCTGAGCAGGATGACAACAGCGATAGTCTAACCCGCAGCCGAGGCGACGCCATGCCGCAGATCTTTCCCCTGCTGTCACTCAGTCGTCACAGAATTGTCAGCGCAGCGTAACGCCCGCGCCCCAGAACACGCCGCATGGTCACCACAAAGGAGACAACCATGCGCAGCACATTCCTCTGCTCCGTCGCTTCCCTCGTCATGCTTTCTTCCACAGCCTTTGCGCAGTCGGAAGGCGAATTTCCAGCCAAGCTCGCCGGCCATGCCGTGCTGCCGGCGACGTCGACCATCGACGCCCCTGCCGACGCACCGAATGACCTGAAGACCTCGGGCAAATACACCACCGGCAAGCGCGTCGACGCGCTCGGCACCGTGATGGGCAAGTCCTATGAGCGCGCCACCGGCATCTCGCTGCCGATGAAGGGCCAGCCGCTGCAGGGCCATTCCGGCATCAAGGTGATGCCCGACGGTTCGTTCTGGGTGCTGACCGACAATGGCGCCGGCTCGCGCTACAATTCGGCCGACTACATGATCTATCTCAATCACCACAAGATCGACTGGAAGAACGGCAAGGTCGAGAAGCAGGCCACCGTGTTCCTGCACGATCCCGACAAGAAGGTGCCGTTCCGCATCGTCCATGAAGACACCGCCAAGCGCTACCTGACTGGCGCCGATGTTGACACCGAAGGCTTCCAGATCATCGGCGACAATTTCTGGATCGGTGAGGAATTCGGCCCCTATATCATCAAGGCCGACAAGACCGGCAAGGTGCTGGCCGTGTTCGACACCGTCGCCGATGGCAAGCCGGTGCGTTCCCCGGATCATTGGTCGGTGCAGTCGCCAGGCGCACCGGGCGCCACCTACACCACCGTCAACCTGCGCCGCTCCAAAGGCTATGAAGGCTTCGCCTCCTCCAAGGATGGCAAGTTCCTCTACGGCCTGCTCGAGGGCCCGATCTGGGATGCCGAGAAGAAGGATTGGGAAAAGGTCGACGGCAAGGAAGCGTCGCGCATCCTGGAATTCGATGTCGCCCACGAGAAGTTCACCGGTCGCTACTGGCAATATGTGTTCGAACAGAACGGCAATGCCATCGGCGACTTCAACATGATCACCGCCGACAACGGCCTGATCATCGAGCGTGACAACGGCGAAGGCACCAAGGACAAGGCCTGTGCAGACGGCAAGCGCGGTGAAGACTGCTTCCCGGATCTCGCCAAGTTCAAGCGCGTCTACAAGATCGAACTGAACGACGCCAATGTCGGCAAGCCGGTCCGCAAGGTCGGTTTCATCGACCTGATGAAGATCCAGGACCCGAACAAGCTGGCCCGCAAGCCGCTCAATGACGGCGTGCTGACCTTCCCGTTCTTCACCATCGAGAACGTCGACCAGGTTGATGCCACCCACATCATCGTCGGCAACGACAACAACCTGCCGTTCTCGTCGAGCCGCGAGCCGAACAAGGCCGATGACAACGAGTTCGTGCTGCTCGAAGTCGCCGACTTCCTGAAGGCGAAGTAAGCAACGCGAGCAGGCATCAGCCTGAACGACGAAAGCCCTCCCGCAAGGGAGGGCTTTTTGCGTTAGAGCGTGATCTACTTTCCTCTCCCACAAGGGGAGAGGGGAAGAAGAGCCTCTACGCCGCACGCACCTTGGTCAGGAACTCGTCCACCGCCGTCCGCAACATGCCGGACTGGGTGTCGAGCTCCCTGGCATTCGACAACACCTGCGAGGCCGCCGTCCCGGTCGCTTCTGCTGCGCTGCTGACGCCGCCGATATGTTCGCTGATCTCACTGGAGCCTGCCGCGACCGACTGAATGTTGCGCGCGATTTCCCGCGTGGCCTCGCCCTGCTCCTGGACGGCCGTGGAGATGCTGGTGGTGATCTCGCTCATCTGCGCAATGGTGCCTGTAATGGCGCTGATCGAAAGCACGGCTTCGCTGGTGGATGCCTGCATGGCGGCAACCTGGGCGGAGATCTCTTCAGTGGCCTTGGCGGTCTGGCTGGCCAGCGCCTTCACTTCAGAGGCGACGACCGCAAAGCCGCGGCCGGACTCGCCGGCGCGCGCCGCTTCGATGGTCGCATTCAGCGCGAGCAGATTGGTCTGGGAGGCGATGCTGTGGATCAACTGAACCACTTCGCCGATCTTCTCCGCGCCGCTGGACAACAGCTGAACGGTCGCATTGGTGCGCTCCGCATCGCCGACTGCCTTGCTCGCAATTTGGCTCGACTGCGAGACCTGCCGCAAGACTTCGCTGACCGAAGCCGACAATTCCTCGGCGGCGGCTGCAACCGTGCTGACATTGTCCGACGACCGCTCCGACGCGGCTCCGACCGTTGATGCACGCGAACTGGCATCGCTGGCGGTCGCCGTCATGGATTGGGCGGTAGTCTGCATCCCTGCTGCTGCCGTCGATACCGAGCGGACAATACCGTTGACGCTGCGTTCGAAATCATCGGCGATGCTCTCCATCGCCGAACGCCGTTCGGCAGACGCGCGCGCCTGCGTCTCGGCTTCGATCTTGTCGAGCCCGCGAATCCGGATCGCGTTGTCCTTGAAGACCTGAACGGTCGATGCCATCGCACCGATCTCATCGCCGCGCCCGGTCCCGGGAATGTCGTCCTCAAGCGCGCCATCGGCCAGCGTGCGCATCCGCGCGCCGAGCTGACCGAGCGGCCGGCTGATGCTGCGACCGATCACCCAGGCGATGCCGCCCGCGACCACACCGATGGCAAGGATCGCCAAACCGAGCGCCCAGATGATCGGCTTCAATCGGGCATCGAGGTCTTCCAGATAGGCCCCGGCGCCCACATACATGTTCCATCCGGGGATCGCGGCGGCATAGGCAACCTTGCGCAGCGGCTCCGTCTGGCCGGGTTTGACATAGTCATAGAACATCGTGTGTTCGCCTTTGGCAGCAACACTGTCGCGCCACTCACGGCCGATCGCCTTGCCATTGGTCACCACATCGAGACGGTTCTGACCAATCTGCTTCGCATCCGGCGACAACACCGTCACGCCGTCCATCATGGAGCCAAACAGATAGCCGGCGCCGTTGTCGTAGGTCATCGTGTTTGCACGACGACCGAATTCGGCCATCGCGGCTTCCTTGGTGAGCTGACCGGCATCGACCTGTTTTTGCAATCCGATCGCCACGCTGCGTGCAGCGTCGACGAAGTGGCGAAGCTCCTCGATCCTCGAGGTCATCATCTCGCGCTGAACGAAATATCCCGCGAGAACGCCAGATGCGCACAGGCCAAGCAACATGACACCCACCAGAATACCGAGCTTGGGTGTTATCGTCAGATTATTTATTCTCACAATGATGTCTCCAAAAAAGGTCTGGCGTGCTCTGATACCAATCGGGGAGAAGAGTACCAAAGAGACCTTTTTTAGTTCTTACAAACCATCCCCGCAGAACCTCAATCCTGCGGGGCAAGTCTTGTCCTGCATGGCAAGTCTTGCATCATGATTGGATGCACAACAAAAATCCTTCCGTGCAAGAAGAAGGAAAACGACTCTACAACTTTACGCTGCTCGAACCTTGGCGAGGAAGTCGTCCACCGCCGCACGCAGGATGCTCGACTGGCCGTCCAGCTCCTTTGCATTCGACAGTACCATGCCTGCCGCCTGCCCCGTTGCTTCCGCCGCTGCGCTGACGCCGCCGATATGAGCGCTGACCTCGCTCGAGCCAGCGGCAACCGACTGGATGTTGCGCGCGATCTCCTGCGTGGCCGAACCCTGCTCTTCCACTGCCGCCGAGATCGTCGTGGTGATCTGGCTCATCTGCGCGATCGTGCCGGTGATGGCGTTGATCGAGTTGACAGCCTCCTGCGTCGACGCCTGCATCGCCGCAACCTGCGCGGAGATTTCCTCGGTCGCCTTCGCCGTCTGGCTCGCCAGCGCCTTCACCTCCGACGCGACGACCGCGAAGCCACGGCCGGATTCACCGGCGCGTGCCGCTTCGATGGTTGCGTTCAGCGCAAGCAGATTGGTCTGCGATGCGATGTTGTGGATCAGCTGCACGACCTCGCCAATCTTCTCGGCGCCGCTGGAGAGCTGCTGCACCGTCGCATTGGTGCGCTCCGCATCGCCCACGGCCTTGCTGGCGATATCGCTCGAGGCTGCGACCTGACGCAGCACTTCGCTGACCGATGCCGATAGTTCTTCAGCCGCGGCGGCAACCGTGCTGACATTGTCAGATGAGCGCGCCGATGCCGCACCCACCGTCGATGCGCGCGAGCTCGCGTCGCTTGCCGTCGCCGTCATCGACTGTGCAGTGCTCTGCATACCGGCCGCGGCGGTGGAGACGGAACGCACGATGCCGTTGACGCTGCGCTCGAAATCATCGGCGAGGCTTTCCATGGCCGCACGGCGTTCGGCCGCAGTACGAGCCTGCGATTCCACCTCGATCTTGTCGAGGCCGCGAATGCGCACCGCGTTGTCCTTGAACACCTGAACCGTTGCAGCCATGGCGCCGATCTCGTCGCTGCGGTCGACTTCCGGAATGGCTTCGTCTAGCGCACCATCGGCGAGACTACGCATGCGCGCTCCAAGCCGGCGAAGCGGAACAGTGATACTACGGCCGATCATCCAGGCGAGCGCGCCGAGAATGACAATGACCGCAAGTGCCGCGATCATCACGCTGCGCGCACTCTCCCAGAGCTGTACCTGCAAGTCGTCGATATAGACGCCGGTGCCGATCACCCAGCCCCAGGGCTCGAAACCGACGACATAAGAGAGCTTCGGTTGCGGTGCGTCCTTGCCGGGCTTGGGCCACAGATAATCGACGAAGCCGGCCTTCTGCTTCTTCACGGTATCGACGAATTCGACAAACAGCCGCTTGCCGTTCGGATCCTTGTTGCCGGAGAGATCGCTGCCGTTCATCTCGGGCTTGATCGGATGCATCACCATGCGCGGCTGCAGGTCGTTGATCCAGAAGTAATCGCCATTGCCGTAGCGCAGCTTGCCGATACGCGCCGCAGCGGTCTTGCGCGCGGCCTCGTCCGACACACCGCTACGCTGGATCGTCGCGTATTCTTCCTGCGCGATGCCGAGCGCCAGTTCCGTGAGATGGGTCAGTTCGCTCTGGCGCTGCTGCTTGAGGGAGTCGCCGAGGGTATTCAGCTGCATCCAGGCCAGTCCGGCCAGGCCAATGAAGCTCAACCCAATGATGCTGTAGAGGCGAAGGCCGATCGAAATCTTCGAACGATTCATGGGAAGTATCCCTGTAAGGCGTGCTGAAATAAGCGCATCACCATCGCAGGGTGTAGTTGCCAGTTCGTGAAGTGGTGTACCGTTCCGCTTCTGCAACCGCGGTTATAGGTTACCTTGATCTGGCAAATACTGGCGATGCAGGTAGCCCTGCACCGGTCTGAACTATCACGAACCAAAAATAAATTGGCGGTGCTGCCATACGACGCACCGGCAATGTAGCTGCGGTTGTAGATCGCTAAAGCGATGTGCCAGCTATATCTCTCCCGGGCGCAGCAAGCCGCACCCGGGAAGAGGATTTGACTTAGGCCGCCCTCACCTTGGCGAGGAAGTCGTCGACCGCGTTACGCAGCATGCCGGACTGGCTCTCCAGTTCCCGTGCATTCGACAGCACCTGCGATGCCGCCGAACCGGTTGCTTCTGCTGCGCTGCTGACGCCGCCGATATGATTGCTGATTTCGTTCGCACCGGCCGACACCGACTGGATGTTGCGCGCGATTTCCTGTGTCGCTGTGCCCTGCTGCTCCACCGCAACCGAGATCGTGTTGGTGATCTGGCTCATCTGGGCGATGGTGCCCGTGATGGCGCCGATCGACGCAACCGCCTCGCTGGTCGATGCCTGCATGGCGGCTACCTGCGCCGAGATTTCCTCGGTAGCCTTGGCTGTCTGGCTGGCCAGCGCCTTCACTTCGGATGCCACCACAGCGAAGCCGCGGCCGGACTCGCCAGCACGCGCGGCCTCGATGGTTGCGTTCAGCGCCAGCAGATTGGTCTGCGAGGCGATGCTGTGGATCAGTTGCACGACCTCGCCGATCTTCTCAGCGCCGCTCGACAGAATCTGGACGGTCGCATTGGTACGTTCGGCATCGCTCACAGCCTTGCTCGCAATCTCGCTGGAGGCCGACACTTGACGCAGAACTTCGCTGACGGATGCGGACAATTCCTCCGCAGCCGACGCAACCGTGCTGACATTATCGGAGGAGCGCGTCGAAGCCGCGCTCACCGTCGCGGCACGCGAGCTTGCATCGCTTGCCGTCGCCGTCATCGACTGCGCGGTGCTCTGCATGCCGACAGCCGCAGTCGAAACCGAGCGGACGATGCCCGTCACGCTGCGTTCGAAATCCGTCGCCATGGCTTCCATGGCGGCGCGGCGTTCCGCGGCGATACGGCCCTGCGCATCCGCCTCGACCTGTTCGAGCGCGCGGATACGCAGCGCATTGTCCTTGAACACCTGAACTGTCTTGGCCATTGCGCCGACTTCGTCGCCGCGGCCGACGCCGGGGATATCCTCATCCAGCGCGCCATTGGCCAGCGATTCCATGCGCGATCCCAGCATGCCGAGCGGCCTGGTGATGCTGCGTCCGATCAGCCAGGCGATCACGCCTGCCACGGCGGCGATGGCGAGCATCGCCAGGCCGAGCGCCCAAATGATCGGCTTCAGATGCTCATCGAGATCGTCGAGATAGGCGCCGGTGGCGATGAACATGTTCCAGCCGGGAAGCGCTGCGGCATAGCCCATCTTGCGCGACGGCACCGTCGTGTTCGGCTTCTGGAATTCATAGGTCAGGATCTTGGTGCCGTTGGCCGCGACGCCGTCGCGGAATTCGCGCGTAATGGCGACGCCACTGACCTTGACGTCGAGCCGGTTGGATCCCGCCTTGAAGCCCGGCAGATGAACCACCTCACCGTCCATCGTATAGATGAAAAGATAGTTGCCGTTGTCATAGGTCATCGGCTCGATGCGGCGTACCAGCTCGGCGGTCGCGGCTTCCTTGGTGAGCTTGCCTGCTGCGACATCCTTCTGGATGCTGGCCGCTACGTTGGTCCCGATTTCGACGATCGACTTCAGCTGCTCGGTGCGCGCGGAGAGCATCTCGCTCTTGACCATATAGGCGGCCAGAATGCCCGCGGCGCAGAGACCAATCATGGTGACGGTCACCAGAACGACGAGCTTGTACGTAATACGGATATTAGCGAGTTTCACGGCTGTATTCCCCCGAGCGTGCGATTTTCGATCGCTGATTCCTCGCAGTAAACGTACCGGGGTAGTGTTCCCAAATCCTTACACCCGCGGGTGGGTAACTTGTCGCGCCGACCTGAACGTTAAGATTTTCTACATAACGAAAAATCCCCGCCTTTCGGGGGCGGGGATTTTGGCAATCTCAGTTCAGGACGGGGGCACTCAGAATGTCAGCGCCTTGGCCTGTTTCACCTGCGGCAGCGCCTGCACCTTGCTCAGCACGTCGGCCGGCACAGCGCCGTCGATCTCCACCAGCGCGATGGCGTCACCGCCCTGTTCGTTGCGGCCGAGATGGAAGGTTGCGATGTTGACCTTGGCGTCGCCGAGCAGCGAGGCGAACTTGCCGATGAAGCCCGGCTTGTCCTCGTTGGTGACATAGATCATCGACTTCCCGAATTCGGCATCGACGCGGATACCCTTGATATCAACCAGCCGCGGCTTGCCGTCATGATAGACGGTGCCGGACACCGAGCGTTCCTGTCGTTCGGTGATCACATTGACGGTGATCAGGCTTTCGTAATCGCTCTGCGCCGCGCGCACCACTTCGTCGACCACCATGCCTCGCTCCTTGGCAACGGCCGGCGCAGAGACGACGTTGACGTCGCCGAGCATCGGCCGCAGCAACCCACTCAATGCTGCAGAGGTCAGGGCCTTGATCTTCATTTCGGCCACCGCACCTTCATAGGTGATCTGCACCTTGACAATGCCGGTCTCGGTGAGCTGACCCGCGAAGGAGCCGAGCTTCTCGGCGAGTTCGATGAATGGCTTCAGCTTCGGTGCTTCTTCCGCGGTGATCGACGGGAAGTTGACCGCGTTGGAGATCGCGCCCGACAACAGATAATCCGACATCTGTTCGGCGACCTGCAGCGCGACATTCTCCTGCGCTTCGGTGGTCGATGCGCCGAGATGCGGCGTGCAGATCACGTTGGGATGGCCGAACAGCACGTTCTTGGTCGCCGGCTCCTCGACGAACACGTCGAAGGCAGCGCCGGCGACATGTTTGGAGTTCAACGCATCGACCAGCGCCTGCTCGTCGACCAGACCGCCGCGGGCGCAATTGATGATGCGCACGCCAGGCTTCATCTTGGCGATCGCCGCGGCGTCGATGATGTTCTTCGTCTTCTCCGTCAGCGGCGTATGCAGCGTGATGAAATCGGCGCGCTTGAGCAGATCATCCAGCTCGACCTTCTCGACGCCGATGTCCTTGGCGCGCTCCGGCGACAGGAACGGATCGAAGGCGACGACCTTCATGCGCAGGCCAAGTGCACGATCAGCGGCGATCGCGCCGATATTGCCGCAGCCAATCACGCCCAGCGTCTTGCCGGTGATCTCGACGCCCATGAAGCGGTTCTTCTCCCACTTGCCGGCCTGCGTCGAGGCATCGGCCTGCGGGATCTCGCGGGCGAGCGAGAGCATCAGCGTGATTGCATGTTCGGCTGTCGTGATCGAATTGCCGAACGGCGTGTTCATCACAATGATGCCCTTTGCCGTAGCCGCAGGGATTTCGACATTGTCGACTCCGATGCCGGCACGGCCGATCACCTTCAGGCGCGTCGCCTTTTCGAGGATCTTTGCAGTGGCCTTGGTGGCCGAGCGGATAGCGAGGCCATCATAGTTGCCGATGATCTCGGCAAGCTTGTCCTTGTCCTTGCCGAGGTTCGGCTGGAAGTCGACGTCGATGCCGCGATCTTTGAAGATCTGGACGGCGGCGGGGGAGAGAGCATCGGAAATGAGAACTTTGGGGGCGGTCATGGGATGACTCCGGAATGAATGGGTGCGCGCCTTCTTCCCCTCTCCCTCGCGCGAAGCGTAGCTTCGCGAAGGTGGGAGAAGGTGGATCGAACGCGAAGCGTTCGAGACGGGAGAGGGGCGTCTTCGCAAAGAACCCTCTCCCGCCTTCGCTTCGCCGTAGCCGATGCTTTGCATCGGCGTCGCTTTTAAGAACGGCGGCCAAGGGCCGCCTAGGCACCCTCTCCCGCGGCGCGGAGCTTCGCTCCGCTGGGGGAGAGGGGAAGTAAGATGAAAGTTACTTACGCCGCCTTGGCGAGCGAGGCCTTGGTCTCGGCAAAGGCCCAGTCGATCCACTGCGTGAGGATCTCGACGTCCTTGGCTTCAACTGTGGCACCGCACCAGATGCGCAGACCAGCCGGCGCATCGCGATAATGCGCGAAGTCGAAACCGGCATTTTCCTTCTCGACGGCTGCGACCAGCTTCTTGGCGAAGTCAGCCTGCGCGTCCGGCGAGAGCGCGGTGATCGCGGGATCGATCACCTTCATGCACACCGACGTGTTGGAGCGGATCGCGGGATCAGCTGCCAGGAAGTCGATCCACGGCGTCTTCGCTTTCCAGTCGGCGAGCGCCTTGGTGTTGGCGTCCGCACGCGCGATCAGCGCCTTGAGACCGCCGACCGACTTGGCCCAGCCGAGCGCATCGAGATAGTCCTCGACGCACAGCATCGACGGCGTGTTGATGGTCTCACCGACGAAGATGCCTTCGTTGAGCTTGCCGCCCTTGGTCATGCGGAAGATCTTCGGCAGCGGCCATGGCGGCGTGTAACTCTCCAGACGCGCCACGGCGCGCGGCGAGAGAACGAGCATGCCATGAGCCGCTTCGCCGCCGAGCGCCTTCTGCCAGGAGAAGGTGACGACGTCGAGCTTCGCCCAGTCGAGCGGCTGCGCGAAAGCGGCCGAGGTCGCGTCGCAAATGGTCAGGCCTTCGCGGTCAGCCTTGATCCAGTCGGCATTCGGCACGCGGACGCCAGAGGTCGTGCCGTTCCAGGTGAAGACGATGTCCGACTTCGGATCGACCTTCGACAGATCGGGAAGCTCGCCATAGCCGGCATGGAGCTTGGTGACGTCCTTGAGCTTCAGCTCTTTGACGATGTCGGAAACCCAGCCTTCGCCGAAGGATTCCCAGGCAATGGTGGTGACGGGACGTGCCCCGAGCAGCGACCACAGCGCCATCTCGACAGCGCCCGTATCCGATGCCGGCACGATGCCGATGCGGTAATCGGCGGGCACTTCAAGCACTTCACGCGTCAGATCGATCGCGAGTTTGAGCTTGTTCTTGCCGATCTTCGCACGGTGCGAACGGCCAAGGGCGGCATCATTGAGCTTTTCGGGGGTCCAGCCGGGGCGCTTGGCGCAGGGGCCGGAGGAGAAATGCGGCACATTGGGCCGCGAAGCGGGCTTCGCTGCAGTCATATTCTATCCTTCCAGATAGCTAGCCTCCCGTTGGGGGGAGGTGTCCCGCTGGCGTGGATATGGGAACCAATCCGGAGCGTCAAGCGACTTCCGGGCTATCACGCGTGATTGATGGCCGGATGACGCTGCCTGACGCAGGATCATTGTCCGTTGAAACGCAACGTCATACCCACATGACTCTCAGCGAAACCGAGCCGCTTGTAGAATCGCTGGGCATCGACCCGGGTCTGATGCGTCAGCAGTTCGACGAGCTTGCATCCCCTCGTCTGCGCCTCGCCAATGGCCCACCGCACCAGTTGTTCGCCGATGCCCTGGCTGCGCAGCGTCGTCGACACACGAACATCCTCGATAAGGGCACGCGAAGCGCCCTGCGAGCTTAAGCCCGGCAGGATGCAGAGCTGGAGGCATCCGACCACACTGCCGTCGCCGCCTTCTGCAACCATCAACTGGATATTCGGATCACGCGCAACCTTGTCGAAGGCCTCGTAATAGGATTGCGGCAACGGATCCGCGATGCGCTCACGACCACGACCGAGTGCATCATCGGCCAGCATCGCCACGATCGCGACAACGTCCTCGCGGCGCGCAGGCCGTAGCTTGATCTGCAGTTTCACGAAATACCCAATGCCTGCTCGCTGTCGGCGATCCAGCGCCTGATCGACGCATAACCGTCGAGATGGAAACCGCCCTCATGGGCGACGCGCGTATAGGCCAGCAACGACGCATCGGCCAGCGAGACGCGATCTCCGACAAGGAAGCGCGATGTCGTCAGATGATGCTCCATGCGCGCCAGCGCGAAATAGCCGCGCTTGAGCTTGTCGGGATCGAGATCCGAAATGGCCTTGCCAAGATAGAGGATCTGATAGCGGCACACCGCGATATAGGGCTCGTGGCTGTATTGCTCCCAGAAAAGCCATTCATCCATCTTGGCGGCATCATAGGCATCGGTCGGGATCAGATCGCTGCCACGCGCGAGATAGCGGATGATGGCGTTGGATTGCGCGAGCGGGCGGCCGTCGTCGAGCACGATGGTCGGCACCTGGCCGGCGCCGTTAAGCGCCAGAAACTCCGGCGTCCGGCTCTCCCCTTTGCTGGTGTCGACATCGATCCACGCATAGGGAAGCTTGAGGTGATCGCTCACCCACTTCACCTTCAGGCAATTGCCGGAGTTGAGATCGCCGTAGATTTTCATGACTGCCGCCCCGCGTCATCGGAGACAGTAAGGCAGCATTCGTCAAACGGCATGTCAACAGAGATCAAGCTCGCGCCGAACCTACGCGACCTTGGTGGTCAGAATCTGTAGCCGACGCCAGCTCGCACGGTGTTGATGTTGGTATCGACCGATGAGGTGAAGCGGACGTATTCCCACTCGGCGCGCGCGAACAATCCGCCAATCAGATTGATGTCAACGCCGAGACCGGCAGTGTAGCCGTAGATGAGATGGCTGTATTGACCTTCGGTCTTACTGTAGTCGAATGGGATGTTCTGGAAGCCCGGCGCTGCGGCTACATTGACGGCAATCCCGTGAATACGTGCTGACCGAACGATATCGGCCTGTCCGAGCGCGAGACCTCCGAACATGTAAGGCAGGAACGATCCCACGGCATAGCCGGCGCGGGCGCGCAGCGTGCCCATATCCGTAATCGACATCTTCGCAGCGGCATCATAGGTGACGCCGTTGGTATAACCGAGAGCATCGACGAAGGAGCGCCCCATCGAGCCGGTTGTGTCTCCGCCGAACTTGCCGTGCAGATAACTCATTTCGACGCCAATCACGACATCGTCCCACTGGCTATTGTAGCCGATGAAACCGCCCCAGCCCTCGCCTCGCCGCGACGTCTTGCCGAGCAATGGCCATTGCGAGACCTGGCCAGCTGATTCCATTGCGAGACCATCCAGCAGGCTGCCTGCGAGGGTACGCGTCGCCCCGGTGAAATTCATGTCGGACTGTCCGACGCCAGCCTGGGCGCCGATGTAGACGCCTTCCCAGATCGGCCGCGGAGCAATCGGCCCGTCCTGGAGGGAGCCGCGCAAGAATGGGAGCTCCGGCATGTCGGCCGCTTGAGCGGTTTGCACGGCGCCCAGCAGCGCTGCAGCGATCAGAAGTCTACGCATCACGACAATTCCTCAACTCACCGAACTGTCCCGATCATCCGCTGTTAACCTTAATCATTGGTTGCAATCATACCGCCCGCGCAAAACAAAACGGCGCGGGATAATCCCGCGCGGTTAAGATGTCTTAAGATAGTTGAAGCGATGAGCGCTCGCTTAGCCCTTGCGGATCAGCGGCGGCGGCGGCGCGTAGGCCGGCGGGCTGTCGAGGTTCCAGCGCACGCCGAGCTTCAGGTCATGCGAGGTGATGTCCTTGAACTGCATCGCCACGCCGCGGGTGAAGCCGTCATAGGTCGAGACCGGTCCGGTCTGGCCATCGCCGAGATTCATGTAGCTGTAGCCGAGTTCGACGGTCATTGCCGGATTGACCTTGTAAGCCAGGCCCGTGTGCAGCGCCCATGCGAAGTTCCACTTCGATGCTGCCGGCGCGCTGGCATAGCTCGGGAACGGACCGCCGATGAAGGGCGTGCCGCCGGAGGAGCCAACATTGATCGCACCGTTATCCGTGTAGTTGCCGATATTGACGCGAGCCATACCGACGCCGGCGCCGACGAACGGGGTCACGCACCACCAGGTACCGAGATCGACGTAGCCGTTGGCCATCACCACCCATTCGGACTTGGTGGCGTTGTAGTTGTTCACGCCGGTACCGACGAGGCCACTCGACGGGAACGTCACGTGATCGGTGCCCTTGAAGTTCGAATTGCCGCGATACTGGCCGGTGATGTCACCGCGGAACCAGTTGTTGAACTGATAACCGACACCGAGCTGGAAGATGCCGGCCGTATCGAAGGCGGTGGTCTGCTGAAGCGAGAGGAGACTGGCGTTGCGACCGTCACCCATCTCGATGTTCTTGACGCGCTGATTGCTGAAACCGATATCGCCGCGCAGATACCAGCCACCGAAGTCTTCGACCGGGGGCGGAGCATACATCTGCGGGGGCGGGGCAATGGGCATGTCGGCAGCGAAAACAGCGGTCGACATCAGGGAAGCCGCGCCGGCGGCCAGAATGAATTTAACGCTACGCATTGGCTTCGTCCTTTTGGGCCAAAGAGGCAACTAATGGAGGCCTCACACTCGGAAACTCACAATCGGACGATGACACCAACTCCTTAAGCGGCACTTAACCCTAACTTTTAAGGTTGATATTTGGTGACGAAAATGCACGCAAGTTCCATCACGCCGCTGCGTCGCCACAGTTACTAACAATGTCTTGCTATCAAAACGCGCTGCAATGCGCCGCGGCGGCGCCAAGTGTTAACCCAGGTGTTAACGAGGACTTACCTGCCGGGAGCCTTCGGCTCTGACGCGAACTATCAAAACGCGGAAGAGCCGCCTTACCCGATCAATATTCGGACAAGACGGCTCTTCATGTCAGCTCGGCAGTCATCGCGCCGGCGCCTTGGCCAGAGCGAAGGAACGGGAATCTTACGCCGCGGCTGCGTGGCCCAGCGCGTCAACGATGGCATCCACCACTTCCTCGACCATCACGCGATCATCGCCCTCTCCCATCACGCGGATGACCGGCTCCGTGCCCGACGGGCGGATCAGGAGACGACCATGGCCGTTGAGGCGCTGTTCACCGGCGGCGATAGTGGACCTTACGTCCGCATCATCGAGCGGCTTGCCGCTGCGATAACGCACATTCTTCAGGATCTGCGGCAAGGGATCGAACAGGTGGCAGACTTCCGACACCGGCCGGCCGAGCTTGGTCACCACGGCCAGCACCTGCAGCGCAGCCACGAAACCGTCGCCTGTCGTCGCATGGTCCGACATGATGATATGGCCGGAGGGTTCGCCGCCGACATTGTAACCTTGCTGCAGCATCTGCTCGAGCACATAGCGATCGCCCACCGCGGTGCGGATGAGATCGATACCCTGCCCCTTCAGGAAGCGCTCCAGACCGAGATTCGACATCACGGTAGAGACAATGCCCGGCTTGGCGAGCCGCCCGTCTTCCTTCCAGCTCTGTGCAATAACGGCGAGCAGCTGATCGCCATCGACCAGATGGCCACGCTCGTCGACCATGATCAACCGATCAGCGTCGCCATCCAGCGCAATGCCGATATCGGCGCGCATCTCGCGCACCTTGCGGCTCAGCGCTTCCGGCGCGGTCGATCCGCATTCCTTGTTGATGTTGAAACCGTCCGGCTCGACGCCGATGGAGATGACGTCCGCGCCGAGCTCCCAGAGCGCCTCCGGCGCGACCTTGTAGGCGGCGCCATGGGCGCAATCGATGACGACGCGCAAGCCGTCGAGGCTGAGATTGCGCGGCAGCGTGCGTTTGGCGAATTCGATGTAACGATCATGCACCCCGTCGATGCGGCGTGCGCGACCGAGGCTGGCGCTCTGCGACAGTTTCTTGTCGAGATTGTCGTCGAGCAATTCCTCGATCTGCTTCTCGACATCGTCCGACAGCTTGAAGCCGAGCGGTCCAAACAGCTTGATGCCGTTGTCCTCGAACAGATTGTGCGATGCGGAAATCATCACACCAAGGTCGGCGCGCATCGACTTGGTCAGCATCGCCACGGCGGGCGTCGGCATCGGCCCGACCAGCAGCACATCCATGCCGACCGACGTGAAGCCTGCCACCAGGGCGTTTTCGATCATGTAGCCGGACAACCGGGTGTCCTTGCCGATCACGACACGATGACGGTGTTCGCCGCGCTGAAACACAAGACCTGCCGCCTGCCCGACCTTCAGCGCCAGTTCCGGCGTGATCAAACCATTGGCGCGGCCGCGAATGCCGTCTGTCCCGAAATATTTACGGCTCATGGTAACCCCCAATGCCCTCGCGCCTTGCGCGAAAGCTCAAAAACCCGTCTCAGGCAACTCACCGTTGGCGGCGCCATACATGTGACGGACTTATAAGGCTCCGGCCCCTAAAATCGCTTCAAAAAATATGATGAATCATTACCAAGCCCGAAGCGGGAAATCAACTGCAATCCATTGATATTACTTGTCTATCACCTTCGAGGTAATACCTTCGATGGAGCGAAGGCTGATGGAACCGGCCGGCTCAGCCCTTTCGCTTGATATGCGCGTCCGCCTTTGAATGGGCAGGTTGGGTCACACTGACCGGATCGGAGCCCGGAAAAGTCTCTTCCAGCCCTTCGTCCAGCGCAACTTCCAGCTGTCGCTTTTCTTCATCCGCGGCTGCCTTGCCGGCTCCATGAGCCGCCGGTTTTGTCGCTGGATTTATCTTGGAGCCGGACATTCTGCCCTCCTTCAATTTCGACGACATTCCGATGACAAGGATGATATGGCGGACCGCCTAACCATGCTAGATGACACCGAAACAAGCAAATACAAGCAAAGACAAGGACGGCTGGGACATCTCATGAAGCATATCACCTGCATCGAAGATCTTCGTCTTGAGCACAAGCGCAACGTGCCAAAGGCGTTCTTCGATTATGTCGACCATGGCTCTTATAGCGAAGACACCTTCCGCGCGAATTGCGAGGATCTGCAGAAGCTGAAATTCCGTCAGCGCATTCTGGTCGACATTGCCAAACGCGACACCGCGACAACCATCCTCGGCGAAAAGGCCACCATGCCGCTGATCTGCGCGCCGGTCGGCTCAACCGGCTTGCAATATGGCGACGGCGAAATTCACGCCTGCCGGGCCGCACAGGCGTTCGGAATCCCGTACACACTCTCGACGATGTCGATCAATTCGATCGAAGACCTCGCCGAGAATGTCGAGAAGCCGTTCTGGTTTCAGCTCTATGTCATGAAGGATCGCGGCTTCATCAAGGAGCTGATCGAGCGCGCTATCAAGGCGAAGTGCAGCGCGCTGGTGCTGACCGTCGACCTGCAGGTGATCGGCCAGCGTCATGCCGACATCAAGAATGGCCTGTCGGTACCGCCTCAGATCTTGAATGTGAAGAACCTGATCGATTTCATGAGCAAGCCCGGCTGGCTGGTGCGCACGCTGAAAGCCAAGCGGCGCAACTTCGGCAACATCGCCGGCTTCGTGAAGAATACCGACGATCTCGGCTCCGTGGCGGAGTGGACGGCATCGCAATTCGATGCCTCGCTGAACTGGAAGGACCTCGACTGGATCCGCAGCATCTGGCCCGGCAAGATCGTGATCAAAGGCATTCACGATGTCGAGGATGCCCGCGAAGCCGTGAAGGTCGGCGCCCAGGCGATGGTCGTATCCAACCATGGTGGCCGCCAGCTCGACGGCGCGCCGTCGTCGATCTCGGTATTGCCGGGGATCGTCGATGCGGTCGGCTCGGATATCGAAGTGATGTTCGACAGCGGCATCCGCTCCGGTCAGGACGTGATGCGTGCGCTCGCCCTCGGCGCAAAGTCCTGCATGATCGGCCGCGCCTATATCTACGGTCTCGGTGCCTATGGCGGCCCCGGCGTGACCAAGGCGCTGGACATCCTGCGCAACGAACTCAGTGTCACCATGGGCCTGTGCGGCGTGAACTCGATCGCCGAGATCGACAGGCACGTGCTGGTGCAGTGAGGCGCTAACCGGCACCTGCTTTTCCGGATCTTGTCCACGTTCTCCGTATGCGACGCCGCAAGGTTGAACGCTTCGACATTGGGGATATGGCCTAGAGTTTCGAGCCCGGGATCGTCGCGTTCATCCACGCGGCGATCGCGTCCACGACGTTCTGCTCGATTCCGTAATAGCCATGCGGCGACAACGATCCACAATCCGTGGACGAGCGCAGATCGCCACCGCTGATCATCAGGACCTTGACGCGCGGAGCGCTCCTCATTGCCGCTGCGATCTTGTCGGCGTTCTCCGGTGGAGCGACCTTGCAGCGATCATCGGAGTTGGCCACGACGAGCGCGGGGACATTGACCAGTTCGGGATGCGCGTCGAACACCGTTTCGTGGCTAGCACCGAGGAGCGATACCGATTCCGTCAGCACGACGCCTGCGATCTGACCGTCACGCAGTTGCGCCGCACCGTTCATCGCGGCGATCGAGCCTTGGCTGGTCCCGAGCAGGAAGACCGCTCCCGGCGCCTGCGCATGAGCCGCAGCAACGAGATCACCAACGAATGCTGCATATTGCGGCGAGCTGCGCAGCCCACGCAAATTCTGACCATCGACGGTGTCGGGGATCAGTACCGCGAAACCCGCAGCATTCCAGAGCGCGCGCGAGCGAATAACGAAATTGTTGCCGCGGGCGATATCGCCATCCCGGGCGATGCCTACATCACCTGCTCCGCCGGGTAGCATTACGAGGGTCGCGCGTGGACGAGGCGGACTGACGTAGAGCGCGCGCTGATGATCGCCGCCGGGAAGCGGCAAGTTCAGCACGCGCTCTGTCGGGGCAAGTGTCTGCGCATCAACGAATTGCGGCGCAAACAACAAAAGAAATACGAGGATCAGGCACGGCGTCCGGAATAGTCTGCGCACGAGCGTCTCCGCAGTTTCGCCCCTCTCACATCGGCGGCGTCAGGCCATCCAGCCCGACATTGACCCGCGCCGTCTCGAAAGTGCCGTCGTCCTTCCTGGTCGCGCCCATGATGATGATCTTGGCGCCAGGCTTGAGTTCATCCTTATTGCCCGGCACGAATGTCACGATCGGCGTGTCGGGCGTCACGGTTACTTTCTTTTCCCCGTCCTTGTACTTCACCGTCACCGTCTGGCCATCGGAGGCTTCGACCTTCTGATCGACGGTGGCATTGGTCATGCTGCTATTGGGGCGCAGATCCCAGGGGCGCGAGCCTTCGCCGGTGCCGCGCATCGCTTCCGGAAAGATATGGATCGCGATGGCCTTCTGCGAGCCATCGGCCTGCGGCATGCCGGTCACGCCGATATAGGAGCCGGGCTTCACCTCGGCCATTGTCGTTCTGGCAATGCCGGTCACCGTGACATTGTCCGTCATCTTCACTTTGCGTTCGTCGCCATCGCGCGTCTTGATCGTCAGCACCGCGCCATCGACGGCTTCGATAGCCCCGCGAATGCGGACGGGCTGCGGCTGCTGCGCCGATGCAGCGGAGATCAGCAATGAACCAGCGAGAAGTGAGCCCGCGAACAAGCGAACCGAAGTCGATACGATCTGAATCATGGGGGAATTTCCTTTGACGACAGCGCCCAACGCCGCAGATGGAAACCCCAAGGCCAAAAAGCTATTCCCGCCTCACGCCACTGTGAGATCGGCTTCGACAATGGCACGCAATTCCGGTGTCACCTCCGGGCGCTGCCCGAACCACAATTCGAAGCCGCGCACGGCCTGATACAACAGCATGCCGAGACCATCCGCAGTACGGAGGCCCCTCGCGCGGGCTGCGGCGAGCAGCGGGGTATCGAGCGGCACATACACAAGATCGGCAACGACCGCCTGGTCAGGCAACAGATCGAGATCGATGGTCAATGGCGGCTGGCCGTTCATGCCGAGCGAGGTGGTGTTCACCAGCAAGGATGCGCGCGGCAACAGGTTGGCGACATTCTCCCACGCCAGCGGCACTACCCGCGAACCAAATTGCACGGCCATCGCCTCGGCGCGATCGAGACTGCGATTGGCGACATAGACATACCTGATTCCGCGCTCGAGCAATCCAAACACCACGGCACGCGACGAGCCGCCAGCGCCAAGAACCAGCGCGTCGTCGGCATGGTCCCAGTCATGCGCGCAGTGATCGAGATTATCGATGAAGCCCTCGATATCCGTATTGGTCGCGCGCAGCGTGCCGTGGTCGTACCATAGCGTGTTGGCGGCCCCGACCGCGCGTGCGCGGCGATCCGGCGCGGTGAGTTTCAATACGCGTTCCTTGTGCGGGATCGTCACATTGGCGCCGATGTAACCATGCTTGGACAGGTTCATCACGAATTCGGCCACGCCTTCCGGTGGAATCGACTCGATACTGTAACCGCCCGGAATATCCATGCTGCGCAGCCAGTGATGGTGGATCAGCGGCGAGCGCGAATGCGCGGCAGGCCAACCGATCAAACAGGCGGCGCGGGGCTTGGTCTCGTTCGGCATCATCCATCCTTCGCTTCAAGCGGAAGCGTGCGTAGCATAAAAATCATGCAGGGGCTCTTAATCATCGGACGGTTTTGCAGCGCACAGCAAGTCCGACAACCATCAGACGATCAATACCGCAGCTGCGAGCAATAGCGCCTCCGCCAGCAGCAACAGCCATAGGCGATGCCATCAGTGCGGGCTCACCGCCTCCTGGGCCGCTGCAGTCCGTCGGGCCTTGATCTCGCTGACGGCCGCTGCAACATCAGCGCGGTATTTGACCAGCGGCGGCCGGGCGCCATGGGTCAGCAGCGCCCGGCGCACGCCCTGCGAGGTGCCGGTGAGAATGACGCGGACGCCTTGTCGTTTTGCCTTCTCGGCAATGCCCTTGATCGCGTTCGCAGCAGTGGAATCCAGGAAGGGCACCGCGGCAAAATCGATCACGAAAGCCTTGTGGCGATCCGAGAAGCCGTCGAGCACCGAACCAATGGTCGAGGCAGCGCCGAAGAAGAACGCCCCGGTGATGCGATAGACCAGCACATCCGGATCGCTCGCCAGTTTTGCGTCGTATGGTGCGCGATCGCCATTGGCATCGTCCGCGCGATCGGCAGCGACCAGCGGCCCATCCGCCTCTATCCCCGTAATCTCTGCCATGCGGTTGATGAACAGCACGGCGCCAAGCGCGAAGCCGACCAGGATGCCTTCAGTGAGATCGCGAAAAATGGTCAGCAGGAACGTCGCCAGCAGGACCAGCGCATCGCCCCATGACGAACGCAGCAGCATGATGAACTCATGCTTCTCCGCCATATTCCACGCCACAACCGCCAGCACGGCGGCCAGCGACGCGAGCGGAATGTAGCTCGCCAGTGGCGCTGCGATCAGGATGAACGCCAGCAGGAACACAGAATGCAGCATGCCCGAGACCGGCCCATGCGCACCGGACCGGACATTGGTCGCGGTCCGCGCGATGGTGCCGGTCACGCAGATGCCTCCAAACAGGGCGGCGCCGATATTGGCGACGCCTTGCGCCACCAGCTCGCAATTCGACCGGTGCCTCCGCCCGGTCATGCCATCGGCAACAACCGCCGACAAAAGCGATTCAATGGCGCCGAGCAGCGCGAAGGCAATGGCATCGGGCAGGATCGCCTGCAATTTGGCAAAGGACATCGCGGGCAGCGTCGGCAGCGGAAAGGATTGCGGAATGCCCCCGAAACGGGTGCCGATGGTTTCCACGGGCAGCGCCAACAAAGCTGCCGCGACGGCGCTCACGACCACCGCGATCAAAATGCCGGGCCATGATGGCCGCAGCGTCCGGAGCCCGACGATGATCACGAGCGAGACGATGGTCACGGCAACGGCCGCGGCGTTCACCGTCGGCAATGCGGGACCCAGTGCCTCCAGCTTGGGAATGAGATCTCCCGGCTCCTTGCCAGCCAGCGTCAATCCCAACAGATCCCTGATCTGGCTGGCAAAGATGATCACGGCAATGCCGGCTGTGAAACCGACCGTGACCGGATAGGGAATGAACTTGATGTAGGTGCCGAGCCGGAGATAGCCGGCTGCCATCAGAAAAACGCCCGACATCATGGTGGCGAGGATCAGCCCGTCGATCCCATGGCGGCTCACGGTGGCAGCCACCAGCACGATGAAGGCGCCGGCCGGGCCGCCGATCTGAAAGCGGCTTCCACCCAGCGCAGACACGAGGAAGCCGCCGATCACAGCGGTGATGAGGCCACGATCCGGCGACGTCCCCGAGGCAATGGCAATCGCCATCGACAACGGAAGCGCGACGATCGCCACCGTCAAACCGGACAAGATATCGGCACGCAGATCGGCGATACTGTAGCCTTCGCGCAGCACCGTGATCAGTTTCGGCGTGAACAATTCGGCGAAGGTCGGCTGATGCGCCCTCCACGCGCGATTTCTGGAAATGTCCATTCCCGACTCGCCCCTGTCACCCGCCGCGGATCTCGATCGAGGCCGCGGCCCGTTCTCAATCCGTCAGCTTTGGCTCATCAAGTTTCGGCGGTGGACCGGGCTGTTTCAGCCTCACCCCTCGTCCGCCGGAATCGCTGCGAACGTTCTCGCCGATCAGATCGACGCCTGAGCGATCCAGGGCCTCGACAACCTTGATCAGCGAATCCACCACGCCTCTGACGTTGCCCTCACTCGCTTCCATGCGCTGAATCGTCGGCAGCGAGACGCCGGCCAGTTCCGCCAGCCGCTTTTGATCGATCCCCAACAACGCCCGCGCCGCGCGCATCTGAAACGATGTGATCAAGCTAATCTTCCTGTTTGAAGAGTCTTATATCAAATATAAAACGGCTTCAATGATGTATAAAACATCATCGAAGCCGCTCAAGAGCGATGCCAGATCGGCAAGGAACGTCGGGACAGGCAGGCATGTGCAGGGAACAGAAAAGGTGCACCTAAGGACCGATCCGGGCCAGGTTCGCGACAAACCCATCGACGGCGGCTCGGTCACCGAACCTGATCTTCGCGTTCGGGAATTGCGCGAACAATGCCTGATGTCCGGCATGGGATGTGGACGTGGTTCGCTTCCAGTAGTCCTCCGCCCATCCGAGAAAGTCGGCATGCTGCTCTGCTGTCGCACCGCGCCACGGACCACGTATGGCAAGACCTTCGCGGCAGACCTGCGGGCTCATATCGAGCCAGATCAACGTCGTCGCGCGCGGAAACGCAGCTTCGGCCAGCCAGCCATAGACGCCTTCGATGATCCAGTTTGGCTTAGCGGCAAGGGCGGCAACCCGCTCCTTTGCTTCCTCCTCGTCGCGCTTCACACCGACCCTGTCCAGCCAATGGATATGATCGAGATCCGTGCGTTCTCCGCCGACGCGGCTTTCAAGCTGCCGCGCCAGCGTACTCTTGCCCGAGCCGCTATTGCCGATGATCACAACTCGCGGTCCAAGCGTCATGGGCCACTGTACTAAGCCGCCACCCGATGCGCTGCAACGATCTGCTCTGCAGTGCGGCCCGAGACTTCGGCCATATGGTCGAAGCTGCGGGTGAAGCTGCCGGCACCGGCGGTGGCCGAACGTAGTTCGACGATCAGGTCGCCGATCTCCGCTTCCGGCAACAGCGCGCGCACCGTGTCCCAGCCCGCCCAGTTGTCACGGGTATCGAAGCCGAGGATCTGGCCGCGCCGTCCTGACAGGATGGCGTTGACCTTGGCCGTGGCCTCGCTGGGACAGACGATCTCCACCGTATGGATCGGCTCCAGCAGCACCGGCTGGCATTGCGGCAGCGCCTCGGTGAAACCGATACGGGCGGCGGTCCGGAACGCCTGATCGGATGAGTCCACGCTGTGATAGGAGCCATCGGTGAGCGTCACCGTCACGTCGATAACGGGGAAACCGAGCGGACCACGCTGCAACCCGTCGATGACGCCTTCCTGCACCGCAGGAATGTAGTTGCGCGGCACCGCGCCGCCGACCACCTTTTCCTGGAATGTAAAGCCTTCACCGCGCGGCAACGGACCTATCTCCAGCACAACGTCGCCAAACTGGCCGTGACCGCCGGACTGCTTCTTGTGCCTGCCGCGCTGAGTGATCGGTTTGCGGATGGTCTCCTGATAACCGATCACCGGCGCATGCGATTTGACATTGATGCCGAAGCGTTCATGCAGACGCTCCATCGCCACGCGCAGATGCATCTCGCCCTGCCCCCACAACACCACGTCATGGGTCTGCGCATTGTTGACCACCGTAAGCGACGGATCCTCCTCGGTCAGCCGCAACAGCGCCTGGCCGAGCTTGACGTCGTCCTTGCGATCGGCGGACGCCAGCGCCATGGCCAGCACCGGAGACGCAGCGATGACATTCACCAAAGACGCAGGCGCGGTCTTGCCGGTCGAGATCGTGTCGCCGGTCCTGACATGATCGAGCTTGCCGAGCGCCACGGTCTCGCCCGCCTCGGCCGATGTGTGCTTGCTGTCATGTCCGCCGTTCGTCGCAAGGATACCGGAGAGACGCCCGCTTTCGCCGGATGAGGACAGCAATGTTGCGCCATCATCGAGATGACCACTCAGCACGCGCGCGTAAGACAGCTTGCCGCCATGCTGCAGATGGCTGGTCTTGAACACGTAACCGATCGCATCCTTGCTGTCGGGCACGCCGAGACGCTTCGCCGTCTCGGCCACGCCGGGCGCCTCGTGGCGCAGCGCCTTCATCAGCCGCAGCACACCGTTCTCGCGCATCGCCGAACCCAGCAGCACCGGACAGATCAGCCCCTCGCGCAATTCGCGTGCGAGATCGTCGAACACGGCGTCGGCCGGGGGCGTAATGTCGTCAAGCAACTGCTCCATCAGCGCGTCGTCGTGATCCGCAAGCTTCTCCAGCATGGAGAAACGTGCCTCTCTCTCGCGATCGAGATCACCGCCCTCGAGCTTGATGACTTCGGACGCCTTGTGCTCGCGATAGACGAAAGCGCGCTCCAGTGCGAGATCGACGAAGCCGGCGATCAGATCGCCATTCCAGATCGGGATCTGCCGTAGCACCAGCGGCACGCGCGAGGCCGGCTGCAATGTGGCCAGCGTCTCGCGCACGCGCCTATGAGCGCGGTCGATCTTGTTGAGAAACAAAAATCTTGGAATGCCGAGGTCTTCGAGTTCACGCAGGATCAATTGCAGCTGCGGCAGTTTTCGCGCATCTGCCTCGCAAACCACGATGGCTGCATCGACGGCGGGCAATGCCGCGCGCATGTCATGCGCGAATTCCACCGAGCCCGGACAGTCGATGAATGTGTAACTGTCGCCCATGAATGTGGTGGTCGCCGTGGTGAGGCCGACGCCCATCTTGTGGGCTCTGGCTTCCGCATTGGCATCGCCGATACTCGTACCGTTGTCGACGCTGCCGGCCCGCGGGATCGCCCCGGTGCGGGCCATGATCGCTTCAAGCAGTGTGGTTTTTCCGCTCTGGAAGGGGCCCACCAACGCAATGCACCTTGGGGCATTGCCTTGTGGACCGCGGGGACTTCTCAGGTCTTGTCCCATTGCCGCCTCCTTGTCTGGAGCTCGGCCCATGATTGGGTCGGCAATCGATGCTCGACCCGGTCCGGACATTTGGCAAGACGGAAACGTCGCTGCGATGCGGCAGGCGCAATCAAATGTGGGATCACGATACTAAAAATCCGGCTCCGCATATGGCGAAGCCGGATTGGACGCGTTCAAGCGACCGTTGTGGTGATCAGCGGCCCGGGCGCAGTTCCAGGCTCTGCAAACCGGCCGCGACATTCAATCCGACCGAACCCTGGAGGCTGAGCGGCTGCAGGGAGAAGGCGTTTTGCGAACCGCCGACGAGGACATTCGCCCCGACACCGACTCCGACCGACGCACTGCCCTGTGCGCCCGCATAATTGCCGGAGAGATCGCCGGGGCCGGTATAATTCACCGGCGCGAACACGGCCCAGGACAGCGCGGTCTGCTCGGTGATGCCGAGATCGATGCCCACCTTGCGGATGGTGGCAACATAAGGCTGGTCCGGACGACCGGTGCCGGTGAGCACGCAACCGAGATTGGTCACCGAGCCGACGACAAATCCCACGCTGGCACCGCCACGGCAGTTCAATACGCCGAGCTGCACGCCCTGCTGTGACTGCGCTTGCGATGCGCTGAGAAAAGCAGTGGCAGCAATACCGAGAACAAGCGAAGGCAGACGGATCATCGGGAAACTCCGGGTGATGAACGGAAGTGAGGATGTCGATTCACTATCCATAGCCAATGATACCGCTCAATGACAGCGTCACGCATGTCGCGCGCTCAACAAAAAAGGCCCGCTCGCGCGGGCCTTTTCGTTAACCTTGCCGATCGCTTACGCGATCTTAGCGATGGCTGCGATGACGGCGCTTCTTGTAGCGGTGACCGCTGACCGGACCGGTCGCTTCCAGTTCGAGCTGGACGATGCCGCTGGCGACGTTCAGGCCGGTCTGGCCCTGCACCGAGATCGGCTGCAGCGAGTAGGTGTTGCCCGCACCGCCAACGAGGAAGTTGCCGCCGAAGCCGACGCCAACCGATGCATTGGTGCCGACGCCGCCGTAGCTGCCAGCCAGCGCGCCGCGCGGCACGCGGGTGGTCGGAGCGAAAGCAGCCCACTGCACGGTGGTGTTTTCGGTGAAGCCGAGATCAAGGCCGAAACGGCGGATGTTCGCGACGTAACCTTCGGCGCGGCCACCGGCGCTCTGGAAAACGCAGTTCAGGTGCGCATTCGAACCGAGCACGTAGCCGACGTTCTGGCCGCCACGGCACTCGAGCACGCCAACCTGAACGCTGCCAGGCTGCTGTGCATTTGCGGTCGCAACCGACGCCGCAAAGGCCACGGCCGTCAGGCCGAACATCTTGGAAAGTCGCATAGTGTTACTCCACCTTGGGGATTTTGATAGCGAGGGGACAAGAAGGAAGCGCCGTGTCGAAAACAAGGCGCTTCCTGAAATAAGCCCCGAAACCGTCAAAAGTTTCGGAGCAGGTTTTGTTACCGAAGATTTCCGCAGAAGCGCTGGATGCGCTTGCAGGCATCTTCGAGATCGGACGTTTTCGTCGCGTAGGAGATGCGGAATGCCGGGCCAAGGCCAAAGGCCGAGCCCTGCACCACCGCGACGCCTTCGGTTTCTAACAGTTCTGTGACGAAGTCCTCGTCATTGGCGATAACCTTGCCCGAAGGCGCAGTCTTGCCGATGGTGCCGGCGCAGGACGGATAGACGTAGAACGCGCCTTCCGGACGCGGGCAGTTGATGCCCGTGGCCTGATTCAGCATCGCCACCACGAGATCGCGGCGCTCCTTGAACACAGCATTGTGCTTCGGGATGAAGTCCTGCGGACCGTTGAGCGCTTCCACGGCTGCCCACTGCGCGATCGACGACGGGTTCGAGGTCGACTGCGACTGGATCGTCGACATTGCCTTGATGAGTTCGGCGGGACCACCGGCGTAACCGATGCGCCAGCCGGTCATGCAGTAAGCCTTGGAGACGCCGTTCACGGTCAGCGTGCGATTGAACAGGGACGGTTCGATCTGCGCCGGCGTGGTGAACTCGAAGTCGTCATAGACGAGGTGCTCATACATATCGTCGGTCATCACCCAAACGTGAGGATGCTTCACGAGGACATCGGTGAGCGCCTTGAGCTCCGACTTCTTGTAGGCAGCGCCCGTCGGGTTCGACGGCGAGCACAAGATGATCCACTTGGTCTTCGGCGTGATCGCCGCTTCCAACGCGGACGCCTGCAGCTTGAAGCCGAATTCCGCGGTGCAGACCACGGACACGGGCGTGCCACCGGCCAGCGCTACCATTTCCGGATAGCTCACCCAATACGGCGCCGGGATGATGACTTCGTCACCCGGGTTCAGCGTCGCCATCAGCGCGTTGTAGAGCACCTGCTTGCCGCCGGTGCCGACGATGATCTGGTTCGGCTTGTAGGTCAGGCCGTTCTCGCGCTGAAACTTGCCGATAATGGCTTCCTTCAGCTCGGGAATACCGTCCACGGCCGTGTACTTGGTCTTGCCGGCCTCGATGGCGTGAATCGCCGCCAGCTTGATGTTCGCGGGGGTGTCGAAATCGGGCTCGCCCGAACCAAGGCCGATGACGTTGCGGCCGGCTGCTTTCAGCGCACGTGCTTTATCCGTGACCGCGATCGTCGCGGACGGCTTCACACGGTCGAGCGCAGCGGACAAAAACGACATCATCTTCTCCTGGGAAAGGTCGCGGACCCGCGGTCGGCGACGTCAAAAATGGCTGATCCTGCTGGGATCGGCGCACCCTAGTGCGTGTGATCTTGCATCGCAAGAAGGTTGGGCAAAAACACATCTGGAAGTGATGCAATTCAGCAACCGTTAAACGGGGGACGATAGCGTCATCCCAGGCCGCAATCGACGATTTGAGCCAAAATGCACCGTTAAGATGATCCGGATCTGGCAGCACATTGAGAGCGGCGCATGGCTGACCCTCGAACGCGTGCGGGCTTACAGCCTGATTGTGCTCGCTTTGGGCACATTGGCCTTCGCTGGCTGGATTGCCGTCTCGGACGGCGCGATCGACCGCAATGGCAAGCCGATCGGGACCGATTTCTCGAGCTTCTATACCGCGGGAGCGCTCGCCCTCGAGGGCAAAGCCCTCGATAGTTATACGGCAGCGACGCACTACGCGCGCCAGCAGCAACTTTTCGGCAGCGACACCCCCTATTACGCCTGGTTCTATCCGCCGATTTTTCTGCTGGTCGCAGCTCCGCTGGCGATGCTCCCTTACCCGCTCGCGCTTGCCATCTGGCAGGGTGGCAGCTTCGTATTCTACCTGCTCGTGATCTCGGCGATCCTGAAACGAGCCGCCCTGCCCGACGCGGTCCATCGTCTATGGCTCCCGGTAGCGATGGCGTTCCCGGCGGCATTCATCAATCTCGGTCATGGTCAGAACGGCTTTTTGACCGCGGGCCTGTTCGGCAGCGCCCTGCTCGCACTTCCGCGGCGCCCTTATCTTGCAGGCATCCTGTTTGCGCTGATGGCCTACAAGCCGCAATTTGCCATCGTCATTCCGCTGGCGTTATTCGCGGCGGGCCAGTGGCGATGCATCGCTGCAGCAACCCTCACCATCATCGCTCTCACGGGTATCACGAGCGCCTTGTTCGGCATCGACTGCTGGATCGCTTTCGCCTCCGTGACCGAGACATCGCGTCAGCTCCTGCTCGAACAGGGACAGGTCGGATTCGAGAAACTGCAGAGCGCATTCGCGGCAATAAGGATGTGGAGGGGAAATATCGCATCCGCGTATCTCGTCCAGGGCATCGTCTCCATCGCCGTGATGACCAGCGCGGTCTGGGCGTGGCGCGTCGCACGTGACACAAATCTCAAGGCCGCAATCCTGTTGATCGCAACCCTTATCGCTTCGCCGCACGTGCTCGACTACGATCTGATGCTTCTCGGCCCAGCCATTGCGTTCATGGTCGTAACCGGCTTCAGCAGAGGATTCCGCGATTATGAGATCAGCCTGCTCGCATTGACATGGATCATGCCGCTACTGACTCGCAGCATCGCAGGCGCCATCGAACTGCCGCTCGGCTGTCTGGTAATGATCGCTTTCTATATCATCGTGCTGCGGCGCATCCTTGCTGATAACAGTACATCGCCGCGCCTTCACACCCAGATCGCGGCAGCGTGATCTTCCATTGCGGAATGCTGCCGGACATACATTTTTCCCAATCCAGACTGCCGCAGCCGTTTTCGACTTTTTCCAGTGTCCGGGCCTTGCGACAGGCTCGCATCAGCATCATTGTCTAACCGCGATATGCGTTGGCCAATCGCGCAGTTGCCTTGACCTGACATGAATTGAACACCTGCTAATGTACAAACTCTATTCGATGCAGCGCTCTGGCAATAGCTACAAGGTTCGCCTCGCGCTGGCGTTCCTGGACGCGCCCTATCGCGCCATCGAAGTGGACATCCTGCGCGGCGAGAGCCGTACCCCGGAATTTCTGGCCAAGAATCCCAGCGGCCAGGTGCCGTTGCTCGAGATCGCCGAAGGCCGCTATCTCGCCGAGTCCAATGCCATTCTCTGGTATGTCGCTGTCGGCACGTCCCTGGCGCCGGAATCGCGCATGGACCGCGCCGAAGCCATGCAGTGGATGTTCTTCGAGCAGCACGCCCTGGAGCCGAATCTCGGCGCCGCCTATTTCTGGCTGTGCCTGGTGCGCGGCGGCCGCGACCTGCAGACCCATGCGTTGGAAGACTGGATGGAGCGTGGCTATGCCGCGCTGCAGGTAATGGAGAATCACCTCAAGACCCACGACTTCTTCGCCGCGGGCCAGCTGACCATCGCCGACATCGCGCTATACGGTTACACCCACGTCGCCGAGAAGTGCGATTTCGACCTGTCCAGCTTCCCATCGATCCGTCGCTGGCTACATCTCGTGGAAACCCAGCCGGGCTTTATCTCCATGGACTGGCACCCGACCTCCACGGAATACGATACTTTGGACGTAGTGGCCGACGCTTAAACCCTGAAATAGCGGGCATAACCGCTGTGAATGCCATTTTCCCGCCATAGTTACGGCCAATCCCGCCCAAATCTCGCCTGCCGCAGCTGCGAATTTGTAGCACGCGGGTGATTCGCCCGCGATTTGAAGGATTTACGGCCATGATACGGTCGCTTCGCGTGGGTGCAGGATTTCAGGCGCGCCCCACGTCCATCGCATCCACCCGGTTGACCCACGCCGTCGCGGCGTCGCTCGCGGTTGGGTGTCTATCGCTCTGCGTCATCCTCGCCCTGACCGTGATGTCGATCCCGGTGGCGAGTGCGATGCCGCTCTGACGGTCTCACAAATCATAAACACCCGGCCGCGATGCCGCGCATCGCTTCTGCAATCTGCGACTCCGTGATGGAGCCATACCGATGAAAAGGCCCGTGATCTGGGTCACCGTCACGTTGACGGCGGCTATCGTCGTGACCACGACGCTTCTGATCGCCACGACCACGCGCGGCGAAAACACCTCGTTCGGCTCATCGGCCGGCAGGCTCGAAGTGCAGACCGTCGCCTCCGGTCTCGCTCATCCATGGGCCCTGGCATTTCTGCCCGAGGGTCGCATGCTCGTCACCGAGCGGCCCGGCCGCATCCGTATCGTCTCGCCGCAGGGACAGTTGTCGCCTGCAGTGAAAGGCGTGCCCGAGGTGATGGCCGTCAGCCAGGGCGGCTTGCTCGACGTCATCACCGACAGGAACTACGCGCAGAACACCACGATCTACTTCTGCTACTCGGAACGCTCAGGCAGCGGTGGTCGCACAGCGATCGCGCGCGGCAAGCTCGTCGAGGGCCCTGCGCCACGACTCGACGACATGAAGGTGATCTTTCGCCAGGACGGCCCGCTGTCGTCGGGCAATCATCACGGCTGCCGTATTGTGCAGGCGCCTGACGGCAACCTGTTTGTCACGCTCGGCGAACACTATAGCAGCCGCGATCAGGCACAGAGTCTCGATAATCATCTCGGCAAGCTGATCCGCATCGCGCCGGATGGCTCGGTACCGAAGGACAATCCGTTTGTCGGCCGCGACGGCGCCAGGCCGGAGATCTGGAGCTACGGTCATCGCAACCAGCAGGGCCTCGCCATCAATCCGGCGACCGGCGACTTGTGGGAGAGTGAGCACGGGCCGCGCGGCGGCGATGAAGTGAACATCATCGGCAAGGGCAAGAATTACGGCTGGCCGGTGATCGGCTATGGCGTCGACTATTCCGGCGCGAAGATCCACGAAACCACGTCGAAGCCCGGCATGGAGCAGCCGGTGAAATACTGGGTGCCGTCGATCGCCCCGTCCGGCATGACGTTCTATACCGGCGATCTCTTCCCGCGCTGGCGTGGCAGCCTGTTTAGCGGCGCGCTGGCCGGCCAGATGCTGGTGCGGCTGCAGCTCAACGGAAACATGATCACCTCCGAAGAGCGCGTCCTGCAAAATCTGAACGAACGCATCCGCGACGTCCGGCAGGGACCGGACGGCGCGCTATGGCTGCTGACGGATAGTTCGGCAGGACGGATTTTACGCGTTACGCCAGCGAGCCGGTAAGGCTCTTACAAACTCGGTTGTCATCACCCGCGAAAGCGGGTGATCCAGTAAACGCAGATGCCTATGTTGAGCATCAATGCCTGTGTTTACTGGATCGCCCAATCAAGTCGGGCGATGACAACCTGAGTGATGGCCTCACCACTTGTGGAAAATAAAGAACGCTCCGAGCGCGATGAAGGCAAAGCCCAGCGCGTGATTCCAGCCGAGCGGCTCCTTCAGATACAGCACCGAAAATGCCGCGAACACGACCAGCGTGATGACTTCCTGCATCGTCTTGAGCTGGGCGGCATTGTAGACCTCGCTGCCCCAGCGGTTGGCGGGCACCGCAAGCCAGTATTCGAAGAAGGCGATGCCCCAGCTCACCATGATGACGAGGGACAGCGAATGGTCCTTGAATTTGAGATGGCCATACCAGGCGAAGGTCATGAAGATATTCGAGGCCAGCAGCATCAAAATCGGCAGCAGCAGGGGCGGAATGGTAAAGGGCATTCGATCGGGATCCTTTTTTAAATCGCGGCGCTAACATCCAGGGCCTGCCGCCGGTTCCGGTGGCACCGATAGCATTTGAAACGAACAAAGGGAAAATGATGCCGGGGGCCCTTCACGCACCGTTAGCCATACCAGCGGGAAACTGTGGGCCTTTCTGCAACCAGCGGCCAACCTGCGTTTCTTACCTCTGTACGGACACAGGTACGGGCCGATGCAGCACGACTGGCGACTGATTCTCGATCCGGGAATTGAAACGGCGATCGTCGTGATCGCAGCCGTCGGTATCACTTTGGCAATCCGCCTCTTTCGGCTGCGACGCGCGGCCCGAGCCCGCGAGAACGAGCAGCACGCCACTGCCCAGCGCCTCTCCGCCGCGCTCGATCGGATCGATATCGGTATCGTTCTTCTCAATGCCGACACCCGCGCCGAATTCATCAACCGCGCCTTCCGTGACTACTTCAAACTCCCCGACGAGAAGGCCGACAGCAAGCCGCCGCTGATCGCGCTGATGTATCATGCACGCGATACCCACGCTTACGCCCTCCCCGAGGACGAAGTCGACAGCTTCATCGCCAAGCGCGTCGAGATGATCCGCGCGGGCAATCCCACGCCGACGATGTTGCGCTTCGCCAATGGCCGGGTGCTACGGCTGAGTTGCGCTGTGCTACCCGATGGCGGGCGGATGCTGAGCTACACTCCGGTGACCGACCTCATTCGTCACACTGACGACCTCTCGGAGCGCGACTATTATCTGGCGCTGCGTGAGGGCGACGTGTTCGGCCCACACCGGCTGGACGCAGCTGAATAGGGCGTAACGCCGCCTGTGGATATCCCGAGTTGTCATGGCGATGTCACTCGCCCCGGCTAGGCTCCCCATGCAGCCGGTTGCTTCCCCCCGTCGCCAATCGGGTGCTTCCCCAGCGGTCTCCGTCAGTTGCCGCGCTGACCGGGACCGCTTCTTTTTGCCTGCGGAAGCCGGCCCCGGTATAACAACTCCATGATCCGTTTCGCCGCCGTCCTGCTCTCCTTGACCATGCTGACGCTGCTGCTGGCGCCGTTTCAGCTGATCGCACTGGCCTTTGGCCTGCGCTGGCAGCAGAGCATTCCGCATCTGTTTCATCGCCTGCTCTGCGCGTTGATTGGCGTGCGCATTCACGAGGTCGGCAAGCGGACATCGGACACGCCGGTGCTGATCCTCTCCAATCACGTCTCATGGCTCGACATCATCATCATCGGTGCCAGGGCGCCCGTGGTGTTCGTCGCCAAAAGCGAAGTTGCCAAATGGCCCGTGTTCGGCTGGCTTGCCAAATTGCAGCGCACGATTTTTGTCGAGCGCGAACGCCGGCAGAAGACCGGCGCGACGGCGCAGGAAATCGGCGACCGTATGTTGTCCGGCGATGCCGTGGTGCTGTTCGCCGAGGGCACCTCCAGCGACGGCATGCGCGTGCTGCCGTTTCGCTCGGCGCTGATCGGCTCGGTGCATCACGCGCTCGGCGAGTCCACGCATCATGACAAGATCACCGTGCAGCCGATGTCGATCGCCTATGTCGGCTTCGGTGGGTTGCCCGTCGGCCGCGCCTTTCGCGAGAACGTGGCATGGTATGGCGACATCGACCTGATCCCGCATTTCATCGGCATCCTGTCGTCGGGCGCCATTGACGTCGTCGTGAGCTGGGGCGAAGCCGTGGCCTATGACATGTCCACCGACCGCAAGACCATCACGCGCGATGCGGAAAACGCGGTGCGACGCATGACCTCCGCAGCCCTGCGCGCCGGCCCGCCTCCGAAGACCCCGGCCGCCCTGCCCGCGCCCGAAGCTCAAACGCCCGCTTCCGCCATCGCCTGAGCGACCGCGCAACTGCCATGATGCAGCGCGTCTTGCCGCGCAACGAAGCGCGCGCCATAACCTCGGTCCGCGCTTCCCTCACAAGGCACACTCATCATGGAAATCCGCAATCTCGGCCGCTCCGGCCTTCGCGTCTCCGCCGTCGGTCTCGGCTGCAACAATTTCGGCCAGCGCACCGATCTGGAGACCTCGCGCAAGGTCATCCACAAGGCGATCGATCTCGGCATCACGCTGTTCGACACCGCCGATATCTATGCCGGCATGGGCGGCTCCGAGACGGTGCTGGGTGAAGTGCTCGGCGATCGCCGCAAGGACATCGTGCTCGCCACCAAATACTGCAAGCCGATGAGCAATGACGGCAGCAAGCAGGGCGCCTCGCGCCGCTACATCATGAGCGCCGTCGAGGCCAGCCTGAAGCGGCTGAAGACCGACTATATCGATCTGTATCAGCAGCACGATTACGATGCGCTAACGCCGATCGAGGAAACACTGCGCACGCTCGACGACCTCGTACGCCAGGGCAAGGTGCGCTACATCGGCAATTCCAACTTCCCGGCCTGGCGCATCGCTGAAGCCGAGATGGCCGCGCGCCAGATGGGCGTTGCGCCCTTCGTGTCGTGTCAGGACGAATACAGCCTTGTCGTCCGCGACATCGAGAAGGACCTGCTGCCGGCCGCGCAACATTTCAATCTCGGCCTGCTGCCGTTCTTCCCGCTCGCCAACGGCCTCCTCACGGGCAAGTATAAGCCCGGCGCCGAGCCGCCAGCCGACTCGCGCTTCGCCAAGGCCCCCGCCCTGCGTGACCGCTCGGCCACGCCGCGTAATCAGGCCATCGTCGAGAAGCTCGATGCTTTCGTTGGGGCACGCGGCCACACGCTGCTCGAACTCGCCTTCTCCTGGCTCGCGGCACGGCCGCAGGTCTCGAGCGTCATCGCGGGTGCGACACGCGTGGAGCAGATCGAGCAGAATGTGAAGGCAGCAGAGTGGAAGCTGACGGCGGAGGAGATGGCGGAAATCGACGGGATCACGCTCGGATAACGTTTAGCACGACCGGAAAAACGTAAGGAAAGTTGAACGGTGACAGAAGATTTGGAGAGGGAGGCCGAACCGACCGACCGCGACCCAATTATCGCGGTTTTTCTATCTGGCGAATCCTTCTTCAAATCAGCGCAGTACCTCAGAAAGGCGCTAGACAACAAAGACCTTCAGCTACGTTTCCAAATGCCCGTCTACTATCTTTACAGCCATGCGTTAGAGTTGACTCTCAAGGCATTTCTACGGACGAAAGGCCTTTCTAGCGGCAAAATGCGCAGCAGAGAATTTGGTCACAAGCTTCAGGCACTTTGGGCTGCTTGCCTGAAAAATGGGTTACGCCTCCATCCAGTTAAAGAAGCGTTAGTCGCGGAAATTGTGGAGCTCTTAGATTCTTCCGCGACAGATTTTGAATTTCGATACGTGAAAGTCGGCTTCAAGACGCTACCAACGTTAGATGGTCTCGAAGCCGCGGTAGCCGACCTTATCGAAAGTGTACGGCCATTGTGCGGGGCAACCGTAGGCGGACAGATTCCACCTCGAGGATAATTTTCGACGGCAGCGCAACGACTAACCCACCAATCCCTTCGCCGGCTTCACCATCCCGCTATCCGGAAACACCCGCTCCGCCAGCGCGCGCTCGCTGATGCCGAGGTGATCGTGCAGCACACCCTTCAGGATCGCGCGCAGATCCGTGGTCGGGGCGAGATCGCGGGCTTCATAGAGTTTGCCATTCGCAAGGCCCGGCCAGTCCGCAATCACGCGGCCGCCTTCCACTGCGCCGCCAGCAAGCAACGCAATCGTGCCGGTGCCGTGATCGGTGCCTGCGGTGCCGTTGATCTTGGCGGTGCGGCCGAACTCGGTGGCGACAACGACGATCGTGTCCTTCCAATGCGCGCCAAGACCGCTCTCGAACTCCGCCAGCGCGCCGTCGAGACCGCCGAGCAACTGCGCGAGGCGCCCGACCGGGCCGCCTTCCTGCGCATGGGTATCCCAACCATCGAAGGCGAGCGCTGCGATGCGCGGGCCGTCATCGGCAGCCATCAGCTTCGCTGCACCGCGCGCGACCTGGCGCATCGCCGCGACGGCATTGCCACCGCCCTTCGGCTTCATCTCGTCGCCCACGGCAATCTTGTCGAGCTTCAGGCCCTGCGACAGCGCCGTCGCCAAAGCGGGATCGCGATCCTGATACAATTGCATCAGCCGCATCGCCGTATCATCGGCCGCATTCGGCAGATTGACCGGCGCCCAGCCCACCGTCGGCGCGGCGCCGCGCAGCACCAGCGGCGTGGTCGGCCCGATCGCAAGACCGGACGAGACGCGTTCGCCGCGCGGCAGCGATTCAATGGCTCGGTTGAGCCAGCCGGATTGCACCCGGCCCGGGCCGGCATAGCCGCTCTCCAGCACATCCTGTCCGTCGAAATGCGAGCGCTCACGATAGGAGGTCGCAACCGCATGCACCACAGCCGCTTTCTTGTCGCGATACATCCGCGCGAATTCCGGCATCGCCGGATGCATGCCGAAAAATGAGTCCAGCGCGATGGCCGCATTCGGTCCGTCCTTCGCCAACGCGATCGAGCCGTGCAGGCCCGCGTAATCGGGATCGCCGAGCGGCGCGACTGTGGCGAGACCATCCAGCGCACCGCGCAGGATCACGACGACAAGGCGCGGATCGCGCGCATCGGCGGCGCGGGCAAATTTCGGCAGATAAGCCCAGGCGGCAAAGGCTGCGCCTGATAGCAAGAGCGAGCGGCGCGTGGGGCCGAGCATGCGGCTTTCACAGCAGTCCATCGTCATCTCCTCTGGAATTCCGGCGACATCAGCAACAGCGTCAAGGCCTGTTGCCGCGTCTCCGCGCGCGCGATCGTCTGTCGTGTTTCGGATGACGCCGCCTCGCCGGCGACCACATCCAGCATCTCGCGCGGATCGATACTGTCGGGCAGTCGCGTCGAGATCTGTGCGGCGAGATCGAGCCGCAGCTTCATGCCTTCGGGCACCGCCCATGCGGCATTGCCGTCCGGAAAGCCGTTCGGCCCCGGCGGCGTCCACAGGGGCTGACCAAGCGTCTGCAAGCCCGCGAAGTAACGGCCGGGATCTTCCGGGATACGCGCCAGCAATCGACCGGTGGAGATCAGATATTCATAGGGCGTGCGCAGCTTGGCCATCGGCATCTGCCAGGCTTCATTGGAGTCCAGCAGCGCGAGTGCCAGCGCCTTCAGATCGCCGTCGGTCTTTCTGAACACGCCTTCCAGCCGCGCCAGCAATGCCGGTGGCGGCGCGTCCGCCACGAAATGCTGCGCGAATTTCCGCGCGATGAATTTTGCTGTCGATGGATGCCGCGCGAGATCGGCCAGCGCGGCTTCGCCCTGCGTCACCCCGGTGTCGTCATAGGTCTTGCCCAGCAATTGCTGCGGCCCGGGCTCATGCGCATTGGCATTGAAAGCGAAGCTGCCGGGCGTGCCGATCTTTCCTTCGCGGCCGGCAAAGGTCCAGCCGGTGATAATGCGCGCCAGCGATGTCACGTCGGCCTGCGTATAGCCGCCGCCGACGCCGAGCGTATGCAGCTCCATGATCTCGCGCGCGAGATTTTCGTTGAGACCGCGCTTGCCCCTCTCCCCGGCTTTCGAATTCGGGCCGATCGATTGCTGGTTGTCGAGAAAGAACAGCATCGCCGGATGCTGCTCGACGGCCTTCAGCATGTCGGCAAATTTGCCAAGCACATAAGGACGGATCGCCTCGCGCTCGAATGAGCCCGCCCACATCCGCGCCGGATCGCCCTTGCCGGCCGAGATGCAGAAGTGGTTCGACCAGAACACCACCAGGCGCTCGACGAAGCCGCCCTCGGCAATGGTCGCGCGCTGAATCCGCGCCAGCGCTTCTGCGCGATAGGTTTTCTGCACCACATTTGGCGGCAACGCGACGGCCGGCGGCGGCTTCGGTGCGTCCGGCTGCACAGTCATGGTTGTGTTGCCGGTCATGGCATTATTCATATTGGCCGGCGCTTCCGGCTTCTTGTCCATCGCAGCCGGCGGGGCCTCGACAGGCACCAGCCCCGGTGTTTTCAGTGCGGCCTCGCGCGCCATCTTCACCTCGAGCTGATAGGCGAACATCGCCTGCCCCAGCTCCGTCGTCGATTGCAGGCCGGGCAATTCCAGCAGCGCCGCATTGGGGCGCGCGAGCTCGGCTTTCACGAAGCCGCGGGGATCGGAGGCCGCATTGACGATATCGCCGGAGGCGCCGCCCCGTGCACCAAAGCCGAATCGGTTCAGCGCAATCAGCGCGCCTTGCGGGTCGCGGGCCATCGGGTTTCCCTCACTCTGCCTTCGTCCTATGATGGATCTGGCCATCACAGGCGCCACACCCGATATACGGGTGGAACAGATGAACCCGGCATGAAAATCGCGCTGAAATTTGGGCTCCTTTCATGAATTATCCGACAGAAAGCTTAAAGCCGCTCAGCCGCCGCCTCACCTGCTCGGATTGCGGGACCGAATTCGGCTGCGACCTGTCGGGCAATTGCTGGTGCGCCGAGGAAACGGCGAAACTGCCGATGCCGATCACGGGCAGCGACTGCCTGTGTCGCGACTGCCTGCGCGCCAAAGCGGCAGCGGCGGCCCATGCCACGACCTGACGGACAGGCCTGATCCGCGTAGCGCGCGATTGCGCACCGGCTTCAGCAATCCTCCTACACCATGCCCGCGTTGCGCCGGTCGCGATCGGGTTGCGCATAGTAGCTGCGTTTGGCTTGCAGCATTTCCATATCCGCCCGCTTGACCACGGCTTCGAGCCGCTCGCCTGTCCGGCTGGTGGCAATCCCGGTGGAGAGGCTTAGCGCGAGATCGGGATAGTACTGGTTGTTGACCTCGATCAGTCCCGCCAGCGAGGCAAGCACCGCTTCGCCTCCCATGGCATCGGTTCCGGGCAACACGACGGCGAATTCGTCGCCGCCGATCCGCGAGACAGTGGCCGGCTTTTCGACCAGTTCGCCAAACACCTCGCCGGCACGACGCAGCAACGCGTCGCCGGTGGCATGGCCAAGGTCGTCATTAGCCGTCTTCAACCCGTTGAGATCGGCAACGATCACGGTGACCGGCTGCGCTCCCTTGCGTTCGAGGCGGTTCAGTTCGTCCACGAAGAACGAGCGGTTCGTCGTGCGCGTCAACACGTCGTGGGTGCCGAGATATTCCAGATAGGCTTCCGCCTTCTTGCGCGCGGTGATGTCGGTCAGCGCGACCTGCACCTGTGACCAGTCGCGCTCGTGTCCGGGCAACACCGAAAACTGCAGCAGCAGATGAAGCTTGGTGCCATCGAGCGCGTAGTTGACGACCTCGCGCTGCTGGAACAGCTTGCCGTCCCACAAGTCGATCAGTTGTTCGCGAAAATGCGGCTCCATCTCGTCACGAAACACATCCGACAATTGACGAAGCAACGTGTCCTTGTCGGGCGCTCCGAACAGTTCCAGCGTACGGCTGTTGACATCGAGCACGCGGATCTCGCTCATGCAGCGCAAGACGAATTCCTCATGCACGTCCGTAAAGACGCGAAAATCCTCGATGCCCCGCGCGCGGACGTCATCCACCAGGCGCTTGACGCCGCTGAAATCCTCGACCCACAGCGACACCGGCGAATGCGCGAACAGGCCGAACGCATAATTCTCGCTCTCCGCGAGGCGACGACGCGCGCTTTCGCGCTCGGTCACGTCCTCAATGGCGATCATCACGCGATCCCAGCGCTCTTCATGCCCGGGAAGAACAATGCCGTGCAGCTGGATGTCGAGACGCTCGCCCTTCAGCGTGTAGTTGACCGTATGGCTGGAAAAATGATTCCGGCCGCTCCAGAGCTGCGCCAGTTCCGACACGTGGCTCTTGAACGTATCATCGCGCATCACCAGGCCGAGACTGAGCGTCAGGTGAGACAGGTCGCGCGCACCGAACAGTGACAGCGTCTTGCGATTGACCTTGAGAATGCGGATGTGCTGCGAGCACTCTCGAACCCGTTCGGGATTGGCGAGCAGGAATGTCTCGATATCGTCGACACCCTGCGCCTGCCACTGCTCGAACAGCGCCTTCACATCGCTGTAGTCCTCGATCCAGAGCGAGACCGGGGCAAGGTCGAACATCATGGCGTCGTCGGCGAGATTGGTAGATGGAACGGACATGGAGACCTTGGCACGAAAGACGGCGTGAATCGTTGAGGTATTCCCTTATAGCGAGAGTTCTCAAGAATATCTGCCGGATTTCGAAGCGGGCACGTGGGAACCGCTCAAGCGGGATTTAAATACCAGTATCTGCCCGTTCAACGCGCCGCCACTGTTAGCTCACCATTAGCTCAGACCGGATAGCCGGCCGAGTTCCGCGCCATGCCGTTAAAAGCATCAAGCATTTTTTCGCGCCACGCATAGATCGCGTCGTCTTCCGCCAGCAGTTTGAACGGCGAGATGGCACGTGCCCACTGGAACGGACCGAACACGATGTAGTCGGCATAGTTTGGCGCGGCACCGCCAAGGAATGGCTGCGTCTTCAAAGTGAGGCGCATCGGATCAAGCGACTTGCGGAAGGTGTCAACGCCCGCGTCGCGATTGGATGCGACCTCTTCCAGCGACTTCTTGAACCGCGCTTCGCGGCTCTCGCGGAAATAGACCTGATCGACCGGACGCAGATGACCATGAATGTCCGCGACGATGAACGGGAACATGCCGGCGACCACGACCGTGTCGCCCCACCAGTTCAGCATCCGCCCCATGGCGCGGCCGCCCTCGCCGCCGAACAGTGACGGGCGATCCGGATAAGTGTCTTCGAGATAATTGGCGATCGCCCAGGAATCATTGACCGCGCGCTCACCATCGAGCAGCACCGGCACCTTGTCCGATTTGTGCTTGTTGATCGCGTCCTTCTCGGTGAAGCGCCACGGGATCGTCGCTGCCTCGAGGCCCTTATGCGCCAGCGCCATCCGGATGCGCCAGCAATACGGGCTGAAGGGACGATCTTCTTCGGTGCCGACCAATTCGAACAGCTGCAGTGCCATGATTGCTTCTCGTTATTCTGAGCTAACTCTTCACCACGGCCGACGTCTGACCGAACAGCAGCTTGCGCTCCTCCTCGGTGCGGATCGGCGGCTGGCCGAAATTGGGATTGACCTCCTTGGCGATCTCATAGGCGCGCTTGACGGCGGGACGCTCGGCAATGGTTTCGAGCCAGCGCTTGAGATGCGGGAAGTCGTTGATGTCCTGGCTCTGGTTCTTGTAGGGCACGATCCAGGGATAGCTCGCCATATCGGCGATCGAATAGTCACCGGCGATGAATTTGCGATCTGCAAGGCGCTTGTTGAGCACACCATAGAGACGGTTGGTTTCGTTCACATAGCGATCGATGGCGTAAGTGATCTTTTCCTGGGCGTAGTTACGGAAGTGATGGTTCTGTCCGGCCATCGGCCCGAGACCACCCATCTGCCAGAACACCCACTGGATCGTGTCATAGCGTACAGCGAGATCGCCCGACAGGAACTTTCCGGTCTTCTCGGCGAGATACATCAGCATCGCGCCGGACTCGAACACCGAGATCGGCTTGCCGCCGCCTTTCGGCGCATGATCGACCAGCGCCGGAATGCGGTTGTTCGGTGCGATCGCCAGAAACTCGTCCTTGAACTGGTCGCCCTTGCCGATATTCACCGGGATGATCTTGTAGGGCAGCCCCGCCTCCTCAAGAAAGATCGTGATCTTGTGGCCGTTCGGCGTGCTCCAGTAGTAAAGGTCGATCATCGGGCGTTCCTGCGCATGCTGGATGAAGCGCATCCGAACTGAATGCGATTGCATCGAGTTCGCCAGATCGACCATATGAAGTCAATGGCATCGCCATGCCGGGACGTTGATCCGTTCTGCAAAACACGAATGCCGGGCTCCAACGGAGCGCAGTATTCGTTGGCGGTGGTATGTGAAGTCGTAAATCAGCAGCGCGCGACTTGCATGCCTGTGACCGCGATACCCGTCATCTCGCCCGTCGCGCCGGGAATCCCGGCAGCTTCGGTCGCTTTGCCGATGGCAAGATCGACCGAGCCTGGCGTGCCATGCCCCTGAAAATAAATTCCTCCGGGTACATCCAATTTCCGCGCGGCAAGGTAGACTGACCATGCAAGGGCATGGACATGACTGGGAATGGCACCATCACCGAGACCCAGCGCGACGAGGCGGGTCTCGCCCACGCGCACGAGGCGCAGCTCTCGGCGGCGTTGGCGCGCTGTGCAGCCGGCGATCATGCGGCCCTGCAGATGATCTATAACAGCGAAGCCCCGAAGATGATTGGCATCGCCCGCCGCATCCTGTTCCGGCAGGATCTCGCGGAGGAAGCCGTGCACGACGCCTTCGTGCGGATCTGGTCCGCCGCCGCCTCGTTCGATCCGCATCGCGGCTCAGCCCGCGGCTGGCTCTATGCGGTGGTACGTAAGCCCGCGCTCAGCATTCACCGCAACGAGCATCGCTATGATGCGTCCGATGACAGCGCGCTCGATATCGACTGCGCGGCGACCGTGACGCGGATGCCCGAGACATCGGCGCTCCGCAAATGCCTGGAGGGTATCGACCGGCCGCGCCGCGATGCCGTGGTATTGGCCTATGTCCATGGCATGAACTATGGCGAACTGGCCGGACGGCTGAAGGTGCCGCTCGGCACCGTGAAGAGCTGGGTCCGCCGCAGTCTGTTCTCGCTGCAGGAGTGCATGGGATGAGCATGCGCGACGACAACACGCATTCCACCGACGATCTTGCGGCCGACTATGTGATGGGCCTGCTGGAAGGCGCGGAGCTTGCCGCTGCCGAAGCGCGCATGACCGACGATGCCGAGTTCGCCAGGGCCGTCAGCGCCTGGCGTGAGCGATTGGCCGATCTCGACGCCACGGCCGACGCGCTCGCCCCCAGTGCCGCGCTGTGGGACCGCATCGCCGACTCCACCAGGGTCAAACCCGAGATTCCGCTGCCCGGCGCCCGCGCCGCGCTGCGCGGCGCAACGCTGTGGGACAATATCAGCTTCTGGCGCGGCGCCGGTATCGGCGGGGTGTTCGCGGCCCTGATGCTTGTGGTGGTGCTGATCGGCGCCCTCGCAACGTCACGCCAGCTGCGCCGTGAACTGATTGCGCTGGCTCAGCGCAAGCCGATCTATGTCGCCGTGCTGGTCAACGACACCACCAGGGAAGCCGGCGCCATCGTCAACACCTTCTCCGACGGCCGGGTCGAACTGATCCCGCTGCGCCCGATCGACGTCCCCGCCGGCCGCACGCTGCAGGTCTGGACCCTGTGGGATCGCAGCATCGGTCCGAAGTCCATCGCCGTCACCAGCCAGTCGCGCACCCTGCAGCTCGATCTCGAAGAGCTGCCGGAAGCCGTCCCGGATCAGCAGTTCGAGATCACGCTTGAGCCGGAAGGCGGCTCGCCGATCGGGCAACCGACCGGGCCGACCCTGTTCAAGGGCAATGCCGCAAGGGCGTTGTAACGACAGCACCTCAGCCAATGATCATCGTTGCAAGCGACCCAAGGCTCAGAGAACCCGTCTCCCTCGCCGTCATCTCGGCGTCGGAACGGAGCCTGTCGATTCCGGTCCACGATCTGGCGACAGGATAGTCCCCTCGGGTGATTGGACGGATCGTGCTGGTAACGGATTGGACACACTATAGCTTCGCTTCCTGCGCGTTGCCCCTCGCTCATCAATGTAGACCTCAGCTGTCAATACGCGATCGTTTGCCGTATTGAAGGCATCCGTCAGGATCCTGGTGCAATCTGATCCGATCAGATTGAGACAGGAACGCCAGATGTGGCGTGAAACCAGAGCAAAATGCGGTTGAAAAGCTTCGATGGAGGTCGCCGAGTAATTCATCTGCCAGACAAAATCGCGCCAGTCTCCGATATTGCCGTTTCCGTTGCTCAGAATGTAAGTAGCATAAGCTTTGGTCTGGCAATCGAGAGTGTAAGCCGGCTTCGTCGAACCATCAGCCAGCAATAAAATAGTCGGCTGAGACGCTCGATCTTCCCAACATGCCCGCGTGAGAGTATCGACGATCACCCACATGTTCATCTCCAGGGCGTCACGATAGAGCGGCAGCAAAGTAACGACCGGACCCAGGCTGGCGAAGCTCAGGTTAAGCAGATCATCCACGATCGTCGTTGCCTGATTGATCGCCTTGACGCCGAAAATAGCAGCTTTTGCGGAGGCTGAAATGACCGGCACTTCGCCGATTAGCTTGTCACGTATTGTAGAAAGCTGTGCGTTCGCACTCTCATTAAACAGCGAGCTGAGAGCCAATCGATACAGCGCGTAATCAAGACGCGCCATTTTCTCATCGAAGAACTGGCAGATGCGCGGCGCTACGAAATCAATGGCATTGACCGTTCCCACCTCTTCCTTTGTGACTTTATCCATCCAGTTCGGAGCTGCTCCACCCCCCTTTGCGTCAGGGTAGAGGCACTGGTAGCTCTCGAACGCGACCGCCAGCGCAGCCTTGAGATTTCCTTCGATGGCATTGACATCGGTTCGGTTGTGCGAGCCCTGCCGCGCGGCCGCCATTAGCACGCCGATCAGCATATACGATCTGAATAGTCGATGACTCTTGGTCTGAGCCGTGAACAGGACAACGTCTTCGGCCTGCGCGACAACACCGCCGCGCCGCGTGAACTCGGCACATCCGGCCAACACCGATGTAGCAAACACAAGCGCCGTCATTCGCGCAGTAAAGCGCGTCGCGAATCCTGAAAACATGACCGCCCCCAAGCAAATCTTTGATTTGTAATGAGGTGAAGCTCGCCAGATTCGCGACGCATCCAGTAGTTGATATTTATCAGGTCATTTCTTTTGATTGATTTATCCACATCAATCGCCTTTGGGTTGAGTGTCCATTCGCGCGCCTAAGGCAGCGCGGCGGCGCCTGTCGCGTCGTCGAGGAAGACGACTCACCGACCGAGCATGTATTGCTCCAAGGGCAGTGCCGCGCGGGCGTTGTCGTCTCGCGGCGATCGGTGTTGGCCATTGAACGCTTCGGCCTGCGGAAGCGACAAACGGCCAGTATTCGGCGTCGAATGGCGCGGTGCGGAGAGAGTGCATGCGATATTCGACCGATGATCTGCGCGCGGCTGTCACAGCCGGCGTGCTTCCGTCCACGCAGTTCGACGCCCTGCTGGCTTTCCTCGCTGCGCGTGTGCCGGAGCAGCCGGCTGCCGGGCCCAAATTCGATGTCGTGCATTTGCTCTGGTATGCCGGCGCGCTGGTGGTGATATCAGCGATGGGGCTGTTCTCGACGCTGGCGTTTTCGCAAATGGGCGGACCGGCTCTGACCACCACTGCACTCGTCTATGCCGGCCTGTTCACCGCCGCCGGACACTATCTCTGGACCGTCAAGAAGCTGCGCACACCGGGCGGTCTGCTGATCGCGGTCGCCGTTGCGATGACGCCGCTCGCCGTGTTCGGCATCCAGGATGCTTATGGTGCATGGACCCAATTCGGCAAGCCGGCGGCGATGCGCGATTTTTATGTCTGGATCAAGGGCAGCTTCGTCTTCATGGAGCTCGCCACCATCGCCGCAGCGATCGCGGCACTGCACTTCTATCGCTTTCCCTTCATCGTCTTCATCATGGCGGTCGCGCTGTGGTTCCTGTCGATGGACGTCGTGCCGTGGATCACCGGTGCGGGCTATGGCAACTGGGAAATGTCGCGCAAGATTTCGATCTGGTTCGGCCTCGGCATTCTGGTTGCTGCGGTGATCGTCAACCTGCGCCAGCGCAGCGGCGACTTCGCATTCTGGCTTTATCTGTTCGGCGTGCTGACATTCTGGGGCGGCATCACCGCCACCTCGAACGGCACCAATCTCGACAAGGCGCTATACTGCCTGCTGAATATCGGCTTCCTGCTGATCTCGGTCGCTTTGTCACGGCGGGTGTTCGCGGTGTTCGGCACCATCGGCATTGCGATCTATCTCGGCGATCTCGCGGAGAAGCTGTTCAAGGATTCGATGCTGTTCCCGTTCGCCCTGTCGCTGATCGGCGTCGGCATCATTGCGCTGGGGCTATATGTGAACCGCCACCAGCGCGACATCAGCGCCTGGGTTGACGCGCGCCTGCCCGCATCGCTCAAGCGCCTGCGGGCGGAGCCGGCCGGACAGGCGTGATATCGCCGGACCTATTCCGCGCGCACCTTCTTCGGTTCCACGATCTCGAATCCCGGCGAGAATTCGTCCAGCAGGCTGAACAATTCGCGCAGCTTGAGCGGATTGCCGGTGAGCGACGTCTCTCCGGCGGCCACACTGTCCGCGAAGGTGCGCTGCTTCAGCGTGATGGCGTCGAGCGCTGCGCGGGTCAGCGTCACGCTGGCGTCGGCATTGTCCGAAAGTTTGCCCGCCCTGTGCGTCAGCGCTGAATTCTCGAGATTCATCACGTAGGTTTCATTGAGATCGGTGAAGGTCCAGTTGATGACGATCTTCTTGCCTTCAGCCTTCGCCGCATTGAGCCGCACCCCGAGAAAATCGAAGGCCAGATCGATGGATACGCCCTTGAGCAGTTCGGCATTCGCCAGCGACGGTCTCTGCGGCCCGACGCCGCTGCGCAGTTCCAGTGCGCCGAGCAGGTAAGCATTCCGCCACGTCGCCGCCTCGCTCTGATAACCCAACTGTTCAAGCGCATCGGCACCGAGATCGCGCGCCTCCTTGTTCGACGGATCGGCGAACACGACCTGACTCATGACGCCGGCCACCCAGCGATATTGCCCTGCCTTGAAATCCTCGCGCGCGCGTTTGATCGTGGCGTCCGCACCGCCCATGTATTCGACTTGCTTCTTCGCCGCCTCTGCGCGCGGCAGCGGATTGAGGTCGGCGGGATTCGCGTCATACCAGCCAAGATAGAACTGATAGACCGCCTTGGCGTTGTGGCTCAGCGTACCGTAATAGCCGCGCGACGCCCAATCACTCGCCAGCGACGACGGCAGCTTCAATTGCTCCGCGATCTCCGTCGATGTGAGGCCGTGATTGAGCAATCGCACGGCCTGGTCGTGGATGAATTTGTAGAGATCGCGCTGTTTCTTGAGAAAATCGACGATGCGCGCGTTGCCCCACATCGGCCAGTGGTGCTGCGCGATCACGGTATCCGTCCTGTCGCCATAGCGCTCGATCGCGTCGGCTATGTAGCGCGACCACATCCGGCCGTCGCGGATTTCCGCGCCGCGGATGGTGTAGAGATTATGCATGGTGTGGGTGGCATCTTCCGCCATGTTCAGCAATTTGAACTGCGGAAAGTACAAGATCATCTCGCTTGGGGCTTCCGAGCCCGGTACCAGATGAAATTCGATCTCGACGCCATCGACCATGCGCGTCTCGTAGGACTGCTTGATCAGGTCGTTCGGCGGGATCAACGAGATCGTCCCCCTCGCCAATGCCTTGCCCAAGCCGGTATCGACCTGGGCGCGCTCCCCGACCGGCAGCGCGCTGCCGAACTGGTATTGCGCACGGCGCGACATCGCATTGCCGGCAATGATATTCTCCGCCACCGCATGTTCCATGAAGCCGTCGGGTGCGATCACCTTGACCTTGCCCTGCCTGGCGTCCTCTTCGCTGATGACGCCCTTGGCGCCGCCGAAGTGATCGGCATGGCTGTGGGTGTAGATCACGGCGGCAACGGGCTTCGCAGGCCGGTTCTTCAGATAAAGGTCGAGCGCGGCTTTTGCGGTCTCGTTCGACAGCAGCGGATCGATCAGGATCAGGCCGCTGTCGCCCTCGATGATGGTCATGTTGGAAATATCGAGCCCGCGCACTTGATAGACGCGCTCGCTGACCTTGAAGAGGCCGTTGATCGCGTTGAGCTGCGCCTGTCGCCACAGGCTGGGATTGACCGTCGCCGGCACGGAGTCGTTTTGCAGGAACGCATAGGGCCTGGTGTCCCATGCCGGCCTGCCGTCCGGCCCGGCAATCACGCCATCCGGCAGCGTCGCGATGAAGCCACGCCTGACATCATCGAAATCGGCGCGGTCGGCGAAGGGCAGCGTCTTTAGCAGCGCTTCGTTCAGCCCCTTCGTCGCCGGCTCGGCGTCCCTGGACTCCGCGAGGCATGGCGCTGTTGCAAATCCTATTGCGGTGCACAGCAATATTGTTGGCATCACGCGCATGGCAATCCCTCGCAGACCGCGGCCGCATCGCCGGATTTGAGTATTGAACCCGGAATCCGAATGACGCATCCTGATTGAACCATAGAATACGCCAAGGGAGACGATCATGACCACACGCCGCACGGTTCTGCTGTCTCTCGCGATCCCTCTTGTCGCGCTGCTGCCGGCGCAGGCCGCCTCGCCGCTGAAGAGGCTCGATCCAGACAAGGACGGCACCGTGGATCTCAACGAGGCCAAGGCCGCGGCGTCCGCATTGTTCGACAAGCTCGACCGCGATCATGACGGCACGCTGGATGTGAAGGAGCTGCGCGGCCGGCTCACTGCGAAGGAATTTGCCGCCGCCAATCCCGACAAGGATGGCACCCTCGACAAGGCGGAATATCTCGCCCTCGTCGAAGCGCGTTTCCGCGCCGCCAATCCGGACAATGACGGCACACTCGACGCAAGGGAACTCGGCTCACCCGCCGGCAGGGCATTGCTGAAGCTGCTGCTGTAGGGCCCTTTCATCGCCCCGAGACTCGCCCCATATTCCGGCCATGGCGAAGAAACCCGACACTCCGAAAAATCCCGCAAAATCAGTCAAAACGCCCAAAGCCAAACCCGGCGCCGGCCGTCCCGAGGTCAAGCCGATCGGGCCTGCGCTGGCGGAGCTGCTGAATCCCGCGATCAATCGCGGCGATGCCGGCATGGGCTCGGGCACCGGGTTGCAGCCGCCGCCGACCAATTCCTTCGAGCGCCGCTCGGGCGGCGAGGCTGCGGTGCATCGCGCGCGCAAATCGACGCCGAAGAAATTCGAGGGTGACGACGCTGCGCGCCCGACGCCGCTGCAGCCGTTTCCGCAGCCCGTGGTCGCGCCTTATGCGCCGCGGCTGAGCGAGCAGAAGGGTCTCGAGGAAGCGCCGCAGGCGAATTACAACACCTCGGCCTCGATCCCGACGCTGGACCCGGAACTGGCCAAGCAGCTCGGTTTCACCACCGAGGAGGAAGACGCCGAGGCGCTGACGGCGCGCCCGCCGCGCAACAAGATGGAAGCGCTCGGCGTCGCCGCAACGGCCGATGCGCTGGACGCACTGATCCGCGACGGCCGTCCGGAGTTCAAGGACCAGAAAGTCTGGACGCCGCACCGTCCGCCGCGCCCGGAGAAATCCGAAGGCGGCGTGCGCTTCGAGCTGAAATCGGAATATGAGCCGAAGGGCGACCAGCCCACCGCGATCAAGGAACTGGTGGAAGGCATCGAGCGCAACGACCGCACGCAGGTGCTGCTCGGCGTCACCGGCTCCGGCAAGACCTACACCATGGCCAAGGTGATCGAGGCCACGCAGCGCCCCGCCATCATCCTGGCGCCGAACAAGACGCTGGCGGCACAGCTCTATGGCGAGTTCAAGAACTTCTTTCCCGACAACGCGGTCGAGTATTTCGTCAGCTATTACGACTACTACCAGCCGGAAGCCTACGTTCCGCGCACCGACACCTATATCGAGAAGGACTCGTCCATCAACGAGCAGATCGACCGCATGCGCCATTCGGCGACGCGCGCCCTGCTCGAGCGCGACGACGTCATCATCGTGGCGTCGGTATCGTGCATCTACGGTATCGGCTCGGTGGAAACCTATACCGCGATGACCTTCGCGCTGAAGAAGGACGAGCGCATCGACCAGCGCCAGCTCATCGCCGATCTCGTCGCTTTGCAATACAAGCGCACCCAGCACGACTTCACCCGCGGCACCTTCCGCGTGCGCGGCGATGTCATCGACATCTTTCCGGCCCACTATGAAGACCGCGCCTGGCGCGTGAACCTGTTCGGCGACACCGTGGAGAGCATCGAGGAGTTCGATCCGCTCACCGGCCACAAGCAGGACGAACTCGAATTCATCAAGATCTACGCCAATTCGCATTACGTGACGCCGCGGCCGACGCTGATCCAGGCGATGAAGTCGATCAAGGAAGAGCTGAAGTGGCGGCTCGACCAGCTGCACAATCAGGGCCGGCTGCTCGAAGCGCAGCGGCTGGAGCAGCGCACCAGTTTCGATCTCGAAATGATGGAAGCCACCGGTAGCTGCGCCGGCATCGAGAACTATTCGCGCTATCTCACCGGCCGCCGGCCGGGCGAGCCGCCGCCGACCCTGTTCGAATATGTGCCGGACAATGCGCTGGTGTTCGCCGACGAAAGCCATGTCTCGGTGCCGCAGATCGGCGCCATGTTCAAGGGCGACTTCCGCCGCAAGGCGACACTGGCGGAATACGGTTTCCGCCTGCCCTCCTGCATGGACAACCGGCCGCTGCGCTTCGAGGAATGGGACATGATGCGCCCGCAATCGATCGCGGTGTCAGCGACGCCGTCCGGCTGGGAGCTGCAGGAATCCGGCGGCGTGTTCGTCGAGCAGGTCATTCGCCCCACCGGCCTGATCGATCCGCCGATCAATATCCGCCCGGCCCGCACCCAGGTCGACGATCTCCTCGGCGAGGTCCGCGCTACCGCGGCGGCCGGCTATCGCTCGCTGATCACCGTGCTCACCAAGCGCATGGCCGAAGACCTGACAGAGTTCCTGCATGAACAGGGCATTCGCGTGCGCTACATGCACAGCGATATCGACACCATCGAGCGTATCGAGATCATCAGGGATCTCCGCCTCGGCGCCTTCGACGCGCTGGTCGGCATCAATCTGCTGCGCGAAGGCCTCGACATTCCCGAATGCGCGCTGGTCGCCGTGCTCGACGCCGACAAGGAAGGCTTCCTGCGTTCGGAGACATCGCTGATCCAGACCATCGGCCGCGCCGCGCGTAATGTCGACGGCCGCGTCATTCTCTATGCCGACCAGATGACCGGCTCGATGCAGCGCGCCATCGCCGAGACCGATCGCCGCCGCGAGAAGCAGGTCGAATACAACACGCTGCACGGCATCACGCCGGAAAGCGTGAAGAAGTCGATCGGCGACATCCTCAACTCGGTCTATGAAGGCGACCGTGTGCTGGTGGATATCGGCGGCGGCATGGCCGAGGACGCCATCACCATCGGGCACAATTTCGAGACGGTGCTGGCCGATCTGGAAGTGCGGATGCGCGAGGCCGCAGCCGACCTGAACTTCGAGGAAGCCGCGCGCCTGCGCGACGAGGTCAAGCGCCTGCGCGCCACCGAACTCGCCGTGGTCGACGACCCCACCGTCAAGCAGCGCGGCGTCGCCGCGCGCGGCGGCGGTTACAAAGGCGAGAAGAAATATGGCGACGCCGCCAACCTGCCGGCGCGACTTGATAAAGCCGCGCAAGGCAAGGCGCGCGGCAAGCGGGTCGAGCGCCCGCGCAAGCCGACGCTGGACGAAATGGGACCGGGCATGGAGAGCAAGATCTTCCAGCCGACGAATTCCCGCGAGTCCGGCCCGGAATTCGGGCCGGCGCCGAGAAGCTCAGGCGGCGCGCCGGGGCATCGGGGTGGGTGGAAGAAGCGCTGAGACGAACTTGCGAGCGGCCTGCGCAGATTGTGCGGTCGCTCCCATATCTCCGCACGTCATCCCCGCGAAGACGGGGATCCATACACGCTGGAAAAATAGCTGGAACGAGACCGGCGTAGCTCTGCCGCTTCAGTTACACCGTCGGAGGTTATGGGTCCCCGCCCCGCGCGCGCCTTCGGCGCGGGGACCACATTGAATGTCGACGCAATCCGGGACAACAAATCCCTGCATCATGCGGGGACCCTTCCGAGCCGCATCGTCACGTCGCTCTGCCTGCTCGCTACCCTGACGCTACGCTTCTCGCCCGGCATGAAGCTCGACGCAAAGAAACATGCCGGCCTGATCGGGGAGAAGAAGCTGTCGTCATCGGACACGCAGCTGCTGGCGGTGAAGCCGGTGCTGACGAGCTGGAGTGTGGGATATGGGAGTGAGAGGACACTGTTACATGCGTTCAACACTCAATCGGCAACCCGCGCAAAAACAAATAAGAGTAGATAAATACCAATCCACAACCTACCCTCATTCACGGCACATTCCTGTCGAAGTGAGGAACGGAAATGCTTGTTAAAAGGATTGCTATAGAAAACGTCCGTAGCTTTCTTGAACGGCAAGAGTTGGTTTTAGACGGCCCAATTTCGATAATCATCGGCCCGAACGGGGGCGGAAAAACGAATCTTCTCGACACAATCGTTGCAATGCTCCGCCGTTACTTGTTCGCTTCAGGTTACTTAGTTGAGCGTGACCATGGCAATAGAGTCATGCGATGGGGTATCGAAGCTAACGATCAACTTAACGGTCATATACTTGAAAAACATAGCGCGGCACAGGATCGGCCACAGCTAGTTGAGATTGAGATCGAGGTTTCGGCTGTCGATCTTGCAGGCATGGCAGCTATTAAAAACGACGGCCCTTCGCTCGTTGAAAAATCGAAAAGAGATTTCGTCGAGAACCCTTGGGAACGAAGCAAAAACTGGAATCTCGATGCTTTCCGACCAGGCGACCGGTTAACATATAGCTGGGATGGAAATAAGCTTACACCGGACGAGAACGACCGAGCTCGACAGTTCAGAGAATACCTGCAGCTATTTGAAATAGACAACCGCCTACGCAGTGAGTTTGACCAAGCACCTCTTCAAATGCCCATGGTCTACCTTCCGGTAAACAGAGCTTCCGCCGGCTTTCAGTCTGGCGTCCGCCTTGCGGACTACAACGACCTTGATCAGAAACGCACCTTCGATGCGACTTCTTCCCGAAGTGGCTCAAACTTGATCCAGATGGCCGTTGGAAGAATCGCGAGAAAATTCAGGCATCTTCAAGAATCATCAAACATAGACGCACGAAGCAGATTCAAGAATGATAAGCAAATTAGAGCACTCTCGGATGATCTGACGACACTAGGATACGAGTGGGAACTAGAGACCATTAATGTCGACGCAAACCAATATGACATTCGATTGGAGAAGCAAGGCACCTCGTTCTTAGTAACTGCAGCATCGTCGGGCGAGCGTGAATTGTTGACCTACTTATTTGCAATCCACGCACTCAACGTTCGAGACGCACTTATTCTCGTCGACGAGCCAGAGCTTCATCTTCATCCCAGATGGCAAAAGGCGCTGTTCGAGCTATTTACAAAACTTGCAAAGGAAACCGGCAATCAATTTGTAATGGCTACGCACTCGCCGAGTTTTATAACTCCTGACTCGATACAGTATGTCTCACGCGTCTATAGTGAAAAACAGAGGAGCCGTTTAATCCGACTAAATTCGACAGATTTGCCAAACGCAAAGCATCTTTTTAACGCCGTAAACAGCCAAAACAACGAGCGACTTTTCTTTGCGGATCACGTAGTTCTCGTCGAGGGAATATCAGATCAGATGTTCTTCGAACGCGCCTTAAGCCTATCGGCAAAAGCCGATGTATCGCGCCAACGCGGGACATTGGAAGTGATCAACATTGGAGGGAAAGGCTTATTTCCCGCATACCAACAACTTCTAAAAGCGTGCGCGGTAGGGTGTTCGATCATTGCCGACCGAGATTATTTAGAACAAATCGGCGATGACAGCATTCGTGCGCTTTTCAAGATCGATACCGACGAAATAAAGACCCGCGTCATACTTGATGCCAGCAGCATAGATGGTGCGACGCTCGTGGCAGCAATTGATCAAGCCATGAATGCCGGAACTTGGGATCATGCAAAGGAAATCTGGAATTACATCAAGTCTCGTCGGATCAAATTGACAGACGATCTTGGAGAAGACGCATCTAAATTACTTGCCGACTTCATCGCGGAGCGCCGCAAGGAGGGCATACATATATTGATGCAAGGCGCTCTGGAGCGCTACTTGCCGGAAGGCTACAGATCAAAAAACATCGAGAAACTTATCGAGTTCGTCAATTTCGATGATTTTTGGGAACGTCTGCCGGCTAACAATAAAGCTGAAATTACCTCTATTGTGGATGCCCTCCTAGCATCCGTGTCCAAAAATAGTGAATTGCTAACGCCTGGATCACCCTTGACATAATTCCCATAAGACTATATGCCCCTTCCCGTCCTGCTCATGAGGGGCGCTTCTCCAGGGCGCTTTTGAAGTGGAGCATGATGCGGCGCCTGCGGACGTGCCTCGCAAGCACGGACTCGGGAGGTCCGGGGTCACCGTCCTGGCCCACTACGGGGCTGCGCCGGAAACGGCTGGACGGGTGCGGGTGAAGGCAGGCGAAAGCCTGTCCGGAACAGAGGACTTATTAGTCCTGCCCAGTACCCGGAAGCACGGTCCCTGGAACAGAAATCGCCGTGATGGAGCGCCGCAAGGCGTTGCGCTGCAGAAGGCGAGGCGTCGCAGCCGAGCTGGATGTGGCGACATTACCCAAGGTGCGCCTTGCGGCGCTCCATTCCCCTCGGTTTTCGAGGGGACGACCACAGCTCACCTCGGGGCTTTCGCCCGCGAGAACGAATTTGCGTGGCTGTTTGACATGTACATCCGAGCGAACGACGGCGGGCGTCTCCCGCGTCGTTACTTCCCAGCCGGCGGCGCGACGTCGGCGACCTGGCCGCTGCGCTTGAGGGCTTCGGCGACGAAACCCGAGGCCTTCATCTCCTCGACGAAGGCGGCAAGATAGGCGACACCAGCCGTGCGCGGCTTGTCGGCGATGCGCGGCATGGCCATCGCCTGCTGGATCTCCTGGAAATGGCCGGACATCACGCGCATCTCCGGATGGTCCTTGGCATAGGCATCGAGCTGCTGGCGCACGCCGGCGGCGGCATCGAGCTTCTCGTCGAGAAACTTGCGGATCATCGCGCTGCCGCCGCCGGCATCGGCGCGCAGCACGGTGGCGTGCTTGATGGTGCGGGTGAGATAGAGGTCATAGGCCGAGCCGAGGCCGACCGACATTCTGACGCCGTCCCGGTCGACGTCGTCGACCGTCTTCAGCGGCGAATGCGCGGGCACCATATAGGTGCCCTCGATGATCACATAGGGCGCGGTGAAGATGATCTCCTGCGCGCGCACCGGCTCGATGGCGATGAAGCCGACATCCCAGGCGCCGGCCTTGGCGCCCTCGAACACCTTGCCTGCCGCCTCATAGGGCACATAGTCCACGGCCACGCCGAGGCGCTTCGCCAGTTCAGCGGCAAGATCCGCCGAGACGCCGCGCGGCGCGCCGTCCGGGCCCTTCTGGGCGAGGACGCTATTGCCGTAATTGATCGCGGCGCGGAGTTTGCCGGTGGGGGCGAGATCGCGCAGCACCTCGGGCGACGGCGCCGGCTGGGCGAAAGCCGGGACTGCAGCACTCATGAACAGCACCATCCATCGTAAAATGCGCATCATAGGCCTCCCCGATTTCGGCGCGACCATGCCCGCAAACCCGCCGCGCGACAATCGGCGACGGGGGCCTCGACGACAGCGTGATCGGCCCGGCTTGCTAACCTGCGTTCGGCCAGCGGACGGGATGGCTGATATGCGATCCGGGGAATTCCTTCTCCCGCACTGCGCGACCGTCTACAGTCATGTCCGTTGGCGCAGTGGGTGGCTTTGAGTGTTTGACGGTTTCTACAAATGCGAATACCAGGCGGGCGACGTGGTCGGCCGCAGCGTCATGTATTGCAAGGACGGCCGGATGCTGGGCGGCAACACCGCCTTCGCCCATGTCGGCACCTACGAGGAGACCGGCGACGGCATCCATGCGGTGATCCACGGCCAGCGCCATCAGGTCGGCACGCAGTTTCGCACGCTCTATGGCGACGATGACGGCGCGATCCGCGTCCGCGGCGTGTATGACGGCAAGAACTACAGATTCACGGGCGGCGATGCGCAAGGCCAGGGGCCGGCCTTCTCCTCGAAGATGACACGGCTGGACGAGGAAGACTTCCCCGCCACCGGCGCCGTGGGCGCGGGCGGCATCGTCAACGGCCTCTATTCCATTCGCCTGCAAACGCTGGATGGCGTCGAGGACGGGCTGACCGGCGTGATGCTGCTGTTCGACGGACGTATCCTGGGCGGCGACGCGCGGTTCTACTATCTCGGCGCCTATGGTTCGGCCGATGGCCGCTGGAAGGGCGAGATCGTCAATCAGGAGCACACGTCGCTGGCCGGCGAGACGTCGATCTTCGCCGGCTATGAAGTCGGCATCGGCTTTTCCGGAAGCTGTGATGACAGCGGCGCGGCATTCGAAGCCACTGCGCTCGCCGGTAAGCGCAGCCTTCGCCTGAAGGCTACGCTGTCGCTGCTGCACAAGGCGTGACGCGGAGCCTTTTCCGTTCCGATTGAATCGGAACGGGGCTCCTGCTTCTTGTTTTACGCGTTTTCTTAACGCGAACCGGTGACCACTTCGCTCGAAAACGCTTTTGTTACGCGCGCGCCAGCACCTTGCGCTCGACGGGATGAATGTCGATGGCGCGCAAGCGGCCCATCCGCAGCACGTCGATCTCGATCGTCCGATCGATACGGTCGCGATCCAGAATACGGATCAGATCGTCGACGCCATTCACCGGCACGTGATCGAGACTGACGACAACATCGCCAGGCAACAGACCCGCCTTGAACGCCGGACCGTCGGGATCCATCTGGTCGATCAGCGCGCCCATGGAGTTCTCGATGCCGGCGAGCACCGCATGGCGGCGCGGGATCGGCGCGGTCTGGCCGGACACGCCGATAAATGCGCGGCGGACATAGCCGTGACGAATGATCTCCGACAGCACGAATTGCGCGGTATTGCTGGCGACCGCAAAGCAGATGCCCTGCGCGCCCTGGATGATCGCGGTGTTGATGCCGATCACCTCGCCGCGCGACGACACCAGCGCGCCGCCGGAATTGCCGGGATTGAGCGCGGCATCGGTCTGGATCACGTCCTCGATGTTGCGCCCGCTCACCGAGCGGATCGAGCGGCCGAGTGCCGAGACGACACCGGCGGTGACCGTGGATTCGAAGCCGAGCGGATTGCCGATGGCCACGACAAGCTGGCCGCGCTTCAGGTTCTTGGAATTGCCGAGGCCCGCATAGCGCAGGTCGCGCGCATTATCGGCCCGCAGCAAAGCGAGATCGGTATCGGGATCGGCGCCGAGCACGCGGGCATCGGTGACGACGCCTTCGGTGTCGCGCAGGCGAATATGCCTGGAATCGCCGACGACATGGCTGTTGGTCAGCACGAGGCCGTCGGGTGAGATGACGATGCCGGAGCCGAGGCCGCCGCGCTCGCGCCTGTCGGGCGTCTTCGCTCCGGTCTCGACGCGCACAACGGCCGGGCCGACGCGCTCGGTGACATCGATGACGGCGTTCGAATAGGCATCGAGCAGCGCGGCGTCGTTCGGCGCTGCAGCAACGACGGGTGTCGCGGAATCGTCATCGAAGGGATCTGCGGTGATATCAAGCATGGCGGTGCTTCCTTTGAGATTTAGATGGCCCCGGCGCGCACCACTGCAAGTGCAGCATGCGCGGGAGACATGGCCGGGCTGCGCCGCGCTTTAACCTCAGGTCTGTTCAAAGCGTGACTTTACGCCGCAGCTCAGCGCACCTATGTTTTGCGCGCGGCTGTCGATGGTGATGAGCGCTTTTCAAGGGACGAAACCACGATGGCCAAGCAACCCTGGTATCGCATTCTCTATATCCAGGTGCTGATCGCGATCGCGATCGGCGTCACCGTAGGCTACTTCTATCCGGATGCCGGCAAGGCCCTGAAGCCGCTCGGCGACGGCTTCATTGCGCTGATCAAGATGATGATCGCGCCGGCGATCTTCTGCACCGTGGTGCACGGCATCGCCTCGATCGGTGACATGAGCAAGGTCGGCCGCATCGGCGGCAAGACGCTGTTGTATTTCGAGACGGTCTCCACCCTGGCGCTGCTGATCGGCCTCCTGGTCGGCCACTTCCTGCAGCCCGGCGCCGGCTTCAATATCGATCCCTCCACATTGGACGCAAAATCCGTCGCCAGCTATGTCAGCCGCGCCAAGGAGGAAAGCTTCGTCACCCATCTGATGGGAATCATTCCGACGTCCTATTTCGACTCGCTGGCCAAAGGCGATCTGCTGCAGGTGCTGCTGGTGGCGATCCTGTCCGGCTTCGCGATCTCGCATATGGGAAAACCCGGCGAAAAGATCGCTGAAGGCGTCGATCTCGCGGGCAAGATGTTCTTCCGCATCATCGGCATGATCGTGCAGCTCGCGCCCATCGGCGCCTTTGGCGCGATGGCTTTCACCATCGGCTCGTTCGGCCTCGGCGCCCTCGTCAATCTCGGCTATCTCATCTTCACCTTCTATCTGGCGTCGCTGCTGTTCGTGCTGCTGGTGCTCGGCGGCATCGCCCGTGCCTTCGGTTTCTCGATCCTGCGCTTCATCGGCTATATCAAGGACGAACTACTGATCGTGCTCGGCACCTCGTCGTCCGAGACCGTGCTGCCGCGCATGATCACCAAGATGGAAGCCCTGGGCGCATCGAAGCCGGTGGTCGGCCTCGTCATTCCGACCGGCTACAGCTTCAATCTCGACGGCACCAATATCTATATGACGCTCGCCACGCTGTTTCTGGCGCAGGCCACCAACACGCATCTCACCTTCGGCCAGATGGCTGCGGTGCTCGGCGTGGCGATGCTGACATCGAAGGGCGCATCGGGCGTCACCGGCGCGGGCTTCGTGACACTGGCCGCGACGCTGTCGATCATCCCCGATATTCCCATCACCGCACTGGCCATCATCGTCGGCATCGACAAGTTCATGAGCGAATGCCGCGCGCTCACCAATCTGATCGGCAATGGCGTCGCCACCATCGTCATCAGCCGCTGGGAAGGCGAACTCGATCGCCATCAACTCCACGAGGCGCTGCTGCATCCGATCGATTTCGGCGAAGAGATGGAGCGCCGGCCGCTGGAAGAACTGCCGGCAAAATCCGCCGCCTGATCGCCCTGTCTAGGGCACGCGATCCGGCATCAGCGTCGCCGCCGCCTCTGCGCTGGCGTCCGCACCTGACAGCAACAGATACTGCCCGTTCTGCAACGTCGCGGCGCTCGCCACGACGACAGCGCGCTTCGGGCAGATGCCAAGGCAGCTCGTCAGCACCACACGGGGACTTTTGACGTCCTGCTTGGCGCTGCGGCGTTTCAAGTCCGACTTGAGCGATTTGCGCAGCGCCTTCCCATCATCAATGCGACCAAGGCATTTCTTGCAGACGAGAACAGGCGATGCGCGGCGCAAGCGCGCGGTGACGACGGGTTTAGTGGCCATTCCGTTTATATAGACACCGCCCTCTGCTTTGCGATCACCCCGACCGGCGGTTGCTGGTGTTCTGCGTGAGATTGCCGTGCGCCGCCTGCTCGCGAATATTGTGCTTCTCGTCGTCGCGATGACCCTTGGTATTATCGAGCGTGACCTTCGGCGCGCTGCCAGGTCCCTTGTCGCTGCAGTTATCCTCGGGAACGGGCTGGATGTGCTTGGTCATCGGGAATCTCCCCTTGCAGGTCGGGGGCAACGCAGCCGTCCAAACTGCGTTCCTTAACCAGGCGCCAGCACATGAAATCGCCGCCTGCCGTTGAACCTTCTGGCGCCGTTGTTTGACGCATAAAATGTTGAGTGGGGGCGCTGCATGAAAATCGCGATGCTGATCTTGCTGGGTCTGGTCCTGGGGTTGCTCGGTGGAGCGGCCGTGGGGATCGGAGCCGGTGTTGCATGGGTCGAATTGTTCAAGACCAGCAATTTCGAGGGCTATAGCGCCATGCTGGTGTTTTTCACCTTCATGCCCATTGGCGCACTCCTTGGCGCCGTCGGCGGGGCCCTGCTGTTTGGCATCATGGCCGCCCGCAATGGCGATGTCGCCATGGAACCGCTCCCCGTGCAGGACCACGAGCAGACATACCGGTAAGGTTATGCCGACGCCGCAATGCAGCTTAACGTTTTGGTGAGCAGCTCCTCACCACGAACATTTGTGCATTGCAAAATAAACCGTTGAATTTTAGCGAAATTATATTACTTCAGCTATCAAGCAATTTGTGCAGACCGCCCGGGCAACGTTGCCCCGGCGCGCAAGTGTTTCAACCATTTTCAGGACTATCCCAATGACAGAGCACAGCCTCTGGCGTTTTTCGCGTGCGTTGCATCGCGCCATCAATGAACGCCAACTCGACCAACTCGCTGACATCATCGACGACAATATCGAATGGGCGGTCTACGGGCCGATCGACATGTTTCCGTTTCTCGGTGCGCGCCACGGCAAAGCCGCCGTGCTCGATGTCTGCAAGCAGATCGCCGACAATGTGCGTGTGCATCGCTTCGAGCGCGAGTCGATGATCCTTGGTGATGAGTCTGGCTCCGCCATGATGCGCTTCTCGCTGACCGCGCTGGATTCGAACCGCCCTATCAGCCTGCGGCTGGCGCAATTCGCGCAGTTCAAGGCCGGGCGTCTGACCAGCATGCGCGTGGTCGTCGATACGTTCGACCTGGTCGAACAGGCATTGGGCCGGCCTATCCATCTGCCGAAGATCGCCTGAGCGGCACGGCGATCGCCAATCGCCACGTCCATCCCCAGCGAAATGTTGCGACGCCACAATTCGGCCGGGCCTGATGGTATTATGTGCCAATCGATCCGCGATCTTGCTGGGCAGTGGCACGATGGCTTCAATCAAACCGACATATTGGGCGCTCATCGCAGCACTCGGCGGAACCGCGTTTGCCTTTCCGGTTCACGCGCAGAATCCGTGGCGCGGTCTCGTCGATGTTGCGCCGCCTCCCGGTGAAATAGAGCAGGTCGACACGGCAGCCACTCCTCCTGCCGACGCCCCGGAACCCGACTGGAGCCTCTTGAATACCGACGATTCGCCGACGGCGAAGGCATCGCTCCGCGAGAAGCGCTCGTCGCTGATCGTCGGCAGCCCGTCGTCCAGCTGGACTTCCAACGACAGCAACGGCGCGTCCGCACTCTCGGTCAAGCAGTCGGTTACGCCGTTCTGGGATACCCGCGTCGGCGCCGACATCAATGTCGCGCGGCAAAACGCGCCGCGCAGCGCAGCCGATGCCTACCGCAACCAATTCGGAGACGGCACGGCGCAGGCCCAATCGGGCGGCGCAGCCTGGGCGGCCGCGACTGCTCCCGGCGTGGGTTCGATCTGGGACAAGACGGCGATCGAAGCGCGCGTCGATCCGGGCGCGGATCAAACCAAACTGGGCACGTCGCTCAGCAAGTCGGTACCCATTGCCGGCGATCAGTATTCGCTGACGCTGCAGAGCGGCTACAACGTGATCCAGCAAGGCAGCATTCCAGCCATTGGTTACAACGGTCGCCCCACGCGAAGCTACGAGACCGACCAGCTCGCGCGCTTCAACATCACCGATACCGGCACCAGCTTCATCGCCGGGCAATCGCTCGCAACCACCGACGACAAATGGCTGCGCAAGTTCGGCGCCGAGCAGAAGCTGTTTGGCGGCGTCAACGTCTCCGGATCGATCAGCGAGACTGTCCAGGGCGTGACCAACAAGACGTTCTCGGCCGGCTTCAAGCATAGTTGGTGAATTAAGTTTTAATACACTTTGCCAGACGATTGCCGGCAAAGATCGGCGCCCTGCCGCATATTCGCCGCGATCTCGTCAAAATCCACTGCGCAGATGTACACGTAAATTTGTCATGCGGGGGACCGCGCTCGCTCACTGTGAAGTTCACTTCACACAAACAAGGAAGAGCTGATGAGTGCCATTCGTTCAGAACAGACAGAAGCCAAAGATGACGACAGCAACCTCGCCGCTGTGTCCGAAGTCGAAGCGGGCATCCGCGACTTCGTGCGCAACGATATCGCTTACCTCCGTCGTCCGGTGCCTGGCATGGTGAACAATTCAAGCGAGACCAGCAGCAGCACCGATGCGCCGCTGGAAACGACCACCGAAGCGACCGTCAACAGCGTCAACTCGCTGATCCAGCGTGTCGCCGGCACCTCGCTCGGCGAGATCGAGAAACTGGTTTCCGAACTGGAGAGCCTCCGCGACCTGCTCCACGCCGAGGGCCAGCGCGTTCAGCGCGAGATCTCCGGCTACGCGCAGCTCAGCCAGGCCGCAATGAAGTCGACCCGCCTGATCGCCGACAATGTCGCTCAGTGGAAGCGTACCGCTGATGGTCTGCGTCACGACTGATCGGCACTGGACCGCCCGAATCACAAGCCGCCGCCCGAAAGGGCGGCGGCTTTTTCGTGAACCCGTTCAATTGAACTTTATTCGTTTTGTTCCCGACCAACGGCTACGCAGCATCCGTGAACTGCTTTTGGGGGAATCAATCCGTGGAGACCATTCGGCCGAACAAAACCGATCCAATTCCGGTGCGCAGCAACGCGCCCAGGATGGGGACCATTATCTTGCGTTTTGTCGGATTGCTGTTGGTGGCTGTGGCGCTGCTCGCCTGGGCCTGGAGTCGCTGAGGTCGTCATCATCGACCCCACTCACGAAAAAACCCGCGCGGTTCGGCGCGGGTTTGGTTAGCAAATCGTAAAAATTACTCGCTGACGACCGCGCTGCTCTCGAGCGTATAGGCGCCATCGGCATAGCCCTTGACCACCATGCAAGTGGCCAGCATCACCGCAAGCGTCACGCTTGCAAAGATGAAGCCCACAAATTTCAATCCGGTGCGGTCAGCCATTGTCGTCCCCAAAATCATCCTGCGAAGTGTCGTCTCGGTCGTCATACCCGTGTGTCGCAGATCACGCTCACAAGGTTCAGAACCCCTTAACAGAGCCAGGGTTCCCTCGATAAAATTTGAAATGGTTAAGCCGCGTCGCCCCGTTGCGGCAGGAAGACCGAACCGAGGAAGCTATAGGCCTCCTCGCCGCGCTGATTAACGGCAACGTTCTTCGACTGCAAGATGCCCCAACCCGGACGCGTCGCCGTCGCCCGTACAGACACAACCTCGCTGCTATAGGTCAGGGTGTCGCCCGCAAGAACGGGCCGGATCCAGCGCAGATCACGAAAGCCGGGCGATGGCCCACCGACTGGAGGCTCTTCGCCACGCGCCTCTGCCTCCGCCTTGGCGCGCTGGCCGTCAGCCACCAGCAACTTCATGCAGACCGACGCGACGTGCCAGCCCGAGGCTGCGAGACCGCCGAACAGCGACTTGCGACCGGCCTCTTCATCGAGATGGAATGGCTGTGGATCGAATTGTTCGGCAAACGTCTTGATCGACTCGGCCGTGAACGTGAACGAACCGAGTTCGCGGCGATGACCGATTTGGATGTCTTCCAGATAGCGCATGCTGCGACCCTAATTCCCGGCAGCGGCTTCACGCCGCCCGATCATGATCGGCGTGATCATCTCGGAAATCGTCTGCCCCTTGGCGTTGAGCATGCTGAACTTGAATTTGACAATGCCCAAAGTCGGTCGGCTTTGTGATGCGCGCGCTTCGACCACTTCGACATCCAGCGTCAGATCATCGCCCGGCCGAAATGGCGCCAGCCATCGCATCTGATCGACGCCCGGCGAGCCCATCGATGCGCTCTTGTGCAGAAACCCGTCATAGATCATGCGCATCATCAGCGAACACATGTGCCAGCCAGAACCGGCAAGCCCCTTCAGCATCGACGCATTCGCCGCATCCTCATCAAGATGCATGGGCTGCGGGTCATATTCCCGCGCATATGCAACAATCTCGTCGCGGGTGATGTGACGCGGCCCAAATGTGCCGAAATGGCCGGGCTTAAAATCTTCAAATGTCAGGGTCATAATGGGGGATGCCGTCGAGGAAGCCTGATTGTGGCCGTTATTTGCAGCAATCTCAACCCGGTCGCTTGCATGGCTTTCCCGCGATCCTGCCCGTCAACGTGGTCGGGCCGGAATATTTGAAGCCGTTTATCGATGCGATTGAATTTGTCATACATCTACCGGGCGGGGGATTTCACCGATGTTCGAATTTCGGGATCTGTTTCAGTGGGACCGTTTCATCACACCCACAATCATCAAGACGTTCTACTGGCTGGTGATCGCACTGATCATTCTGTTCGGCATCTCCGGGATCTTCTCCGGTCTCGCCGCAATGGCCATAAGCCCGTTCGGCGGCTTCATCCTCGTGATGTCGAGCCTCGCCAGCGTGATCGTCGGCATCATTTTCGCGCGCATTGCGGCTGAGTTCGTTCTGATCGTGTTTCGCATCAACGAACATCTCGGCGCGATAAGGGATCAGGGGCAGACGCTGGGTCAGCACCAGCAGTATTAAGTGCTTGAGCCCCGCTCCTCGATCATGTGAGGAGCGGGGCCAAGACGCTTAGGTATTGAAGCGGAAATGCAGCACATCGCCGTCGGCGACGACATATTCCTTGCCTTCCAGCCGCAGCTTGCCGCCATCGCGTGCACCGGCTTCACCACCGAGCCTGACATAGTCGTCATAGCCGATGGTTTCCGCTCGGATGAAGCCCTTCTCGAAATCCGTATGAATGACGGCTGCGGCCTGCGGTGCCTTGGTGCCCTGCGTGATGGTCCAGGCGCGCGCTTCCTTAGGGCCGACGGTGAAATAAGTGATGAGGTGCAGCAGCGCATAGCCGGCACGGATCAGCTTATCGAGACCGGCTTCTTCGAGACCGAGCGTTTCAAGGAATTCGGTGCGCTCCTCGCGTGACAAAGTCGCGATTTCGGATTCGATCTTGGCTGAGATCGCGACCGCGACGGCGCCTTCTTTCGCGGCATGCTCCGCAACCCGCTTCGAATATTCATTGCCTTCGCCAGCCGCGCCTTCTTCGACGTTGCAGACATAAAGAACAGGCTTGGACGTCAACAGGCCGAGCATACGGAACGCACGCTCCTCTTCCGGCTTGCGCTCGAGGCCACGCGTCGGCTTGCCGTCACGCAACAGCACCAGAGCGCGCTGGACCAGATCGAGCTGCTCCTTGGCATCCTTGTCGTTGCCCTTGGCCTTCTTGCTCAGGTTGTCGATGCGCTTTTCGCAAGAATCCAGATCGGCGAGCATCAGCTCGGTCTCGATGATCTCGATATCGGCGAGCGGATCGATCTTGCCTTCGACATGGGTGATGTCGTCATCGATGAAACAACGCACCACATGGGCGACGGCATCGACTTCGCGAATGGTGGCGAGGAACTGGTTGCCGAGACCTTCGCCCTTCGAAGCGCCCTTCACCAGGCCCGCGATGTCCACGAAGGTCAGGCGTGTCGGAATGATCTGCTGCGATTTGCCGATCTCGGAGAGCTTGTCGAGCCGCTTGTCCGGAACTGCGACTTCACCGACATTGGGCTCGATGGTGCAGAACGGATAGTTCGCAGCCTGCGCAGCAGCGGTTTCCGTGAGCGCATTGAACAACGTCGATTTGCCGACATTCGGCAGTCCGACGATCCCGCATTTGAATCCCATGATCCTGTCCTAATTCTTCGACGGCTTCTCAGCGGAGCCGTTGTCGTCTTTCGACGTGAAACCCTTGGCCTGCATCGCCAGATGCACCTTGTTCTGGAACGACGAGTCCTGACCACCGACCAGCAGACCGACATGGTCGGACACCGCATCGTTGAACGCTTCGAGCTGAGGCCGTTCGGCCTTGACGAAATCGCTCAGCACGTGATTGTGCACCAGCTCCTTGGCACCGGGATGTCCGATACCAAGACGAACGCGCCGATAGTCGTTGCCGACATGCGCGGAGATCGAGCGCAAACCATTATGTCCGGCAATGCCGCCGCCGACCTTCACGCGCACTTTCGCGAATGGCAGTTCGAGTTCGTCGTGAAACGCGGCGATGTCGCCGAGTGAAATCTTCAAATAGGCGGACGCTTCCTGCACGGAGCGGCCGGACTCGTTCATGAAGGTCATCGGTTTCAGCAGGATGACGCGCTCGCCAGCCAGCGTGCCTTCCGAGGTCTCGCCCTGAAAGCGACGGCGCCACGGTCCAAAACCGTGACGCCGCGCGATATCGTCGAGAACCATGAACCCGATATTGTGCCGGTTGCCCTGGTATTTGGCGCCAGGGTTTCCGAGTCCAACAAAGAGAAGCATGACGCGGAGCTCCGCGCCGAATTACTTCTTCTTCGCCGGAGCGGCGGCAGCAGCCGGAGCCTTCGCGCCGGCAGCGGGAGCCTTGGCACCAGCAGCAGCCGGAGCCGCCGCGGCAGCAGCTGCGGGGGTCGCGGCTTCTTCACCGTAACCCGACGGCGGCACGATGGTGACCAGCGTCAGGTCGGCATCGCGGGCCAGCGTCTTCACGCCCTTCGGCAGCTTGATGTCGGTGATGTGCAGCGACGAACCGATATCGAGCTGGCTGACGTCGGCTTCCAGATACTGAGGAATGCTGTCGGCTTCGGCTTCGAGTTCGATCGTGTGGGTCACGATGTTGATCGTGCCGCCACGCTTCACGCCCGGAGCGGATTCACCACCGTTCACGTGCAGCGGAACGCTGACGCGGATGGTCGCACCTTCACCGAGGCGCAGGAAATCGACGTGAAGCGGGAAGTCCTTGACCGGATCGAGGTGGAAGTCGCGCGGAATCACGCGGTGCTTTTTGCCCTCGAGTTCGATGTCACAGATCGTGGTGAGGAACCGGCCAGCCTGGATGCGCAGGCGGAGTTCCTTGTCATCCAGCGAAATCGCCACTGGGGGCTTGTTGTCACCATAGATCACAGCCGGAACCCGGCCGGCGCGACGCTCTGCCCGTGCGGCCCCCTTGCCGCTCACCGGACGTGCGGTCGCCTTCAATTCCTTGACGGTCGCCATCGTGTAAGTCCTTGTTTTCTAAAAAGTTAAAGGCCGCAATGCGGCCCGTTTTCACGTTGCAGCAAGCCTCCAGGGGTGCGGGGGCTGCGGACGTGAGCGGCTTCTACCGCCGAAATGCCAAAAAGACAAGGAAATGACAGGCTTTTTCTGCACCTGCCGGATCGCCCAGGAGCCGTTTCACCCGCCATATGCAGGCCGGGTGTTAACCGGCAGCCGCCTCGGGCCGCTCGCAGGAATTCCGCTTATCCGCCCAGTTTGGCTTCCAGCGCCGCAACCCGGGCCTTCAGCGTCTCGTTCTCCTCGCGGGCGAGCCGGGCCATGTCCTTGACCGCCTCGAACTCCTCACGCTTCACGATATCAAGGTCGCGCAGGATCTTCTCGGCCTGATTACGCACAACCGTGTCGACCTCGCGCTTGACGCCCTGGGCCGCGCCGGCGGCATCATTCATCAGGCGGCCGATCTCGTCGAAGAACCGATTGTTGGTCTGGGTCATGGCAAGAACTCCGGTCGGATGAACAAACACGCTGGATCGCAATTGGCGATCCCCGGGATCGACAATGGCGATCCCGGTCACGCAGTTCAAGTATCGCCTGCGTTTCGCGTTCACAACTGCGGAAGTCCCTTAATTCGTCACAAGCCAATGCTTTACTGGCGGCATCGGGAGCCGTAAGCCCACCACATGCCATTTCTCACCATCGCCTTCCCCGTTTTCGATCCGGTCGCCATTGCGTTCGGCCCGATTGTCATTCGCTGGTACGCGCTGGCCTATATCGGCGGCATCGTGCTGGGCTGGATCTATGCCCGCACACTGATCAAAAGCACGAAGCTGTGGGGCGGCCCGTCGCCTATCTCGCTACTGGATTTCGACGACTTCATCCTGTGGGTGACGATCGGCATCATTGTCGGCGGCCGCACCGGCTATGTGCTGTTTTACAATCTGGATTTCTTCATTGCCCATCCCGCCGAGATTTTCGAGCTCTGGAAGGGCGGCATGTCGTTCCATGGCGGTTTCATGGGCTGCGTCTTCGCCGTGTTTCTGTTCTGCTGGAAGCGCGGATTGTCAGTCCTGTCGCTCGGCGACATCACCTGCGCCGTCGGCCCGATCGGGCTGCTGCTCGGACGCCTCGCCAATTTCATCAACAGCGAATTGTGGGGCCGCCACGCCGACGCCAGCGTGCCATGGGCGATGGTGTTCCCCAATGGCGGGCCGCTGCCGCGCCATCCCAGCCAGCTCTATGAAGCTGGCCTTGAAGGCATCGGGCTGTTTCTCATTCTGGCCCTGATGATCCGGGCCGGCGCGCTGAAGCGGCCTGGCCTGATCCTCGGCGCCTTCATCTTTTTTTATGCGGTCGCGCGCATTATCGGCGAATTCTTCCGCGAGCCGGACCCGCAACTCGGATTTCTGTGGGGTGGGCTCACCATGGGCATGCTGCTCTCCGTGCCGATGATATTTGTGGGACTCGTTTTGATGGTGCGCGCCTGGCGAAAGCCACAGGCATCGCTCGAATTGAGTCCGGGCAAGAAGGCCTGATGTGACCGACCAATCGCCGCTACAGGATGAAATCAAGCGCCTAATCAAGTCCACCGGACCAATGCCGGTATGGCGCTATATGCAACTGTGCCTGACCCATCCGCAACACGGCTACTACATTTCACGCGATCCGCTCGGCCGCGAGGGCGACTTCACCACGTCGCCCGAAGTCAGCCAGATGTTCGGCGAGCTGCTCGGCCTGTGGTCGGCCTCGGTCTGGCGCGCGATCGGCGCGCCACCCTTCGTGCACCTGATCGAACTTGGCCCCGGCCGCGGCACCATGATGGCGGATGCTCTCCGTGCCCTGCGCGTGCTGCCGCCGCTGTATCAGGCGCTCAACGTACATCTCGTCGAAATCAATCCGGTGCTGCGCGAGAAGCAGAAGGCGACGCTGTCCGGCGCCCGTAACATCACCTGGCACGACAGTATCGAGACCGTGCCCGCGGGGCCGTCGATCATCCTCGCCAATGAATATTTCGACGTGCTGCCGATCCATCAGGCCGTGAAACGCGAAAACGGCTGGCACGAGCGCATGGTGGATATCGACAGCACCGGACAGCTGATCTTCAGCGCGTCCATCGATCCGCTGCCGCGCTTCGACGTGCTGTTGCCGCCACTGGTGCGTGCAGCACCGGTCGGCGCGGTGTTCGAATGGCGCCCCGATACCGAGATGATGAAGATTGCCAGCCGTGTGCGCGACGAAGGCGGCGCAGCTCTGATCATCGATTATGGTCATGTCCGCAGCGATGCCGGCGACACCCTGCAGGCTATCGCACAGCATAGCTATGCTGATCCGCTGAAGAATCCCGGCATGGCCGATATCACCGCGCATGTTGATTTCCAGGCGCTCGGCCGCGCGGCAGAGGATATCGGCGCACGCGTCCATGGACCGGTGACACAGGGCGAGTTCCTCAAGCGTCTCGGCATCGAGACGCGCGCGCTGACCCTGATGGCCAAAGCCACACCAGAAGTTTCGGAAACCGTTTCCGGCGCGCTGAAGCGCCTGATCGACAGCGGCCGCGGCGGCATGGGCTCGATGTTCAAGGTCGTCGGCATCTCCGATCCCAACATCGACACGCTTGTGGCGCTGAGCGACGACACCGGTATCGAGGCCACGAAACCATGACTTTCACATCGTCTCTGCTGTCAGCCATTCCCGGCCTGCGCCATGCGTTCTTCACGCGCGACGGCGGCGTCTCCGAAGGCATCTATGCCGGCCTCAATGGCGGGCTCGGATCGAACGACGATCCCGCGCACGTGGCGGAGAACCGCAGGCGCATGGCGGCGGAGATGGGCGTCGATCCCCTGCACTTCCTCACCGCCTATCAGGTCCATTCGCCCGATGTCGCCGTCGCCACGGCACCGTGGAATGGAGATTCACGGCCGCGCGTCGATGCCATGGTGACGAAGGTCGAGGGCCTTGCGCTCGGCGTCACGACGGCCGATTGCGGACCGGTGCTGTTTGCCGATCCCAAGGCCCGCGTCATCGGTGCCGCCCATGCCGGCTGGAAGGGCGCCTTCACCGGCGTGCTCGAGGCCACCATCGCGGAGATGGAAAAACTCGGCGCGGATCGTTCCGACATTGTGGTCGCGATTGGTCCGCTGATCCGCCAGCCAAGCTATGAGGTCGGGGCCGAATTCGTCGAGCGTTTCACGCAGGCCGATGCCGGTTTTGCGCGGTTCTTCATTCCCTCGACCCGCGCCGGTCATGCCATGTTCGATCTCGGCGGCTTCATCCGGATGCGGCTGGAGCGCGCCGGCATTGCCATTGTCGATGACACCGGTATCGACACCTATCCCGACAACAACCTGTTCAGCTATCGCCGGTCGGTGCATCGGAAAGAGCCAGATTACGGACGCCAGATCCACGCCATCGTGCTTGAGCGGTAACTCGCGCGTTGACGCGCCGTTATCCTTAACGCGGCCGAACTGCCTCAAACTGAACGCGAATTGTCGGAGAGCGGTGACCGTTTCGGTCACCCTGGAAAGACCTGTGGTCGCGCTGCCCTAGACCTTAACGCATTTTAACGATATCGCTCGACCTGTCCGGCGCCGCTTGCGGCAAACGGACGGAAGTCGGGACGCCCTATGCGATTTTCTGCCCTTACGACCGATCGAGCCAGACCGCGCCTGATCCAGGCTGCGCTGTTGCTGACCGTAGCGTTTGGGCTTGCCGGCTGCGCCAATGTCCCCAATTCGGGCGGCGCCATGAACGCGCAGGCCAGCCTTTCCACCGCCTCCGGCCCGACGATCGCGTTCGAATCCATCGACGGGCCGCCGCCGCAGGTCTTCGACCGCATGGTCAACCTTCTGGATAGTGAAGCACGCCTGCGCAACCTTGCGGTTGTATCGCGCAAGGACAGCGCGGCTTTTCGGGTCCGAAGCTACCTCTCGGCCCAGGTTCGCGGCGGCCAGACCTCGATCGCCTGGGTGTGGGATGTCTATGACCGCGACCAGAACCGTGCTCTGCGCCTGAGCGGCGAGGAACAGGCCGGCAAAGGCGGCCGCGACGCCTGGGCTACTGCCGACGACCTTGTCTTGCGGCGGATCGCGCAAGCGGGGCTCACCGGCCTCAATGGCATGATCAACGGCACCACGCCCGGCGAGCAGCCGCCTGCGCCGAGTGGCAACGGACCTGCCATCGCCAGTACCGATGAATTGCCCGTGCAGGCCACCGCATTTGCCGAGACGCGCTGACTTCAGTTCACGTTAAGCAGAGGCCCGTTTTTACGCAGGAAAACAGCGGCCCACGGGTTGCCAGCGGACGGCCGTCCTTGATATCACCTCGCTCAGCTAGACGAGTTCTTGTGGGTAATCCGATATGCTGAACGTTGTATCCACCAAGCCGCGGGGAGACGCGTCGATGTCGGCCAAGAACGGTTCGATCAAACTGGTCGCCGGTAATTCCAATCCTGTCCTCGCGCAGGAAATCGCAACCGCGCTCAATATCCCGCTGACCAAGGCCAGCGTCCGGCGCTTCGCCGACATGGAAATCTTCGTCGAGATTCAGGAAAACGTCCGCGGCTCCGACGTCTTCATTCTTCAATCCACGTCATTTCCGACCAACGACCATCTGATGGAATTGCTGATCATCACTGATGCGCTGCGCCGCGCTTCCGCGCGCCGCATCACCGCGGTGATCCCCTATTTCGGCTACGCTCGCCAGGACCGCAAGGCCGGTGGCCGCACCCCGATCTCGGCCAAGCTGGTCGCCAACATGATCACCCATGCCGGCGCCGACCGCGTCATGACGCTCGACCTGCATGCCGGCCAGATCCAGGGCTTCTTCGATATCCCGACCGACAACCTCTATGCCGCGCCGCTGATGGTGCGCGACATCAAGGAGAAGTTCGATCTCGCCAATGTGATGGTGGTGTCGCCAGACGTCGGCGGCGTCGCCCGTGCCCGCGGTCTTGCCAAACGCATCAACGCGCCGCTCGCCATCGTCGACAAGCGCCGCGAACGCCCCGGTGAATCCGAAGTGATGAACGTGATCGGCGACGTCGCCGGCTACACCTGCATCCTGATCGACGACATCGTCGACTCCGGCGGCACGCTGGTGAACGCCGCCGATGCGCTGCTCAAATACGGCGCCAAGGACGTCTCCGCCTATCTCACCCATGGCGTGCTGTCCGGCGGCGCCGCGGCTCGCATCGCCAATTCCAGGCTCAAGGAATTGGTGATCACTGACTCGATCCAGCCCACGGAAGCCGTGAGCAAGTCGCCGAACATCCGCGTCCTCTCGGTTGCCTCGCTGATCGCCGAAGCGATCGGCCGAACCGCATCGGAAGAGTCGGTGTCGAGCCTGTTCGACTAAGGCTCGCGCTTCTACACGATCCCAGCCGCGACCTGCCCGCGCAGACGCTCCAGACTGAGCAGCGTCTCGGCGCAGGCTGCTGCGACCTTGAGGCCGCTCTCCGCAAAGTGCTTGCGGAAGAATGCCGCGCGCTCTTCGGTCTCGTGAAAATCCTCTGGCGCCGTCACGGCCGAAAACACCGGGATCTCGGTGCGTAGCTGCACATCCATCAGCGCACGGATGACGGTGTCCGCCACGAAGCCGCGGGTGCCGCTGTCGATCACGAGGCCGGCCGCGACGATGGCCGTATAACGCCGCGTCTTGGCCAGCACCTGAACATGCAGCGGGATCTCGAACGAGCCGGGCACTTCGAACAGATCGACCTGCGAGGGGCTGATATGGCGCGCCTCGATCTCACTCAGAAACGACTCCCAACAGGGCGCAACGATGTCGCGATGCCAGGATGACTGCACGAAGGCGACGCGTTGCGGCTTGGCGAAGCGCGGGTGCTGGATTGCGGAGGACTCGGACGTCGTGTCGTTCATGGCCTGATACTTTCGTTAAGGCCAAAACTATGCCGAAACCGAACCGGCCCAGCAAGGCCATCCACAGGCTATATCGGGACCAAACAGGACTCCCGCGAGGCCGGGAAAGCTTGCAGGTCCCGCGGCGGAATCAATAGTTACCACCCAACCGGACTCGCGGCGCGCGAGGGCGCACCGCACGGACTCGCAATCCGAGAATCCGATTCCGGTTTGTTCTCATTGCGAGCAGATGACCTGTGGATGAGGGACGGTTTGTCTGTGGATGGATTCGTGGTGCCGTTGCGCAGATTCCGCAAATCACATCACTTCAAGCTCGCAAGGTCTGGACGAATAGAACTTGCAGCCTGCAGCGACGCTCCGACATTTTCGCGTACCGGCCAGCTGTTTGCATCATCACATTTCAAGAGCAAGGTCGCGACGGCATGTCACTCCTCGAAGGTACTATCGATTCACGGCTCAACCCGCTCGCCGTTGTCGAGGACATTGCCGCCGATCATAACTGGGCGTTCGAGCGCTCCGGCGAAGACGAAGTCACAATTGTTTCCAAAGGTGACTGGATCGATTACCAGCTCTCCTTCACCTGGATGAACGAGATCGAGGCGTTGCATCTGGCCTGCGCCTTCGACATGAAGATCCCTCCCGCTCGCCGCACCGAAGTGCAGCGCCTGATCGCCGCGATCAACGAACAGATGTGGGTCGGTCATTTTGATATCTGGACCAACTCGGGCATGGTGATGTACCGGCAGGCGCTGGTGCTGCCCGATGGCCTCACCGCAACGACCGCGCAGTGCGAAGCGATGCTGGTATCGGCGATCCATTCCTGCGAGCGCTACTATCCGGCATTGCAGTTCGTGGTGTGGGCCGGCAAGACCGCAGCCGAAGCGATGTCTGCTGCGATGTTCGACACTGCCGGCGAAGCATGACCGACGCGCCGGTCATCACCGTGCCGGATGCGCCCGGCGAGGCCGAACGGCTGGTGGTCGCAAATGCGTTGCTGGCCTACAATACCAAGACCGTTGGCCCCAACAATCACCAGCCGCTCTCGATCCTGATCCACGATCCTGCGACCGGCGAGCCGATCGGCGGCATCTGGGGCAAGACCGCGTTCAACTGGTGTTTCGTCGAACTGTTCGTCGTGCCCGAGCAGTTTCGTGGCCAGGACATCGGCTCGAAGGTCCTCGCCAAGGCGGAAGAGATCGCGCGTGAACGCGGCTGCATCGGTCTGTGGCTCGATACCTACTGGTTTCAGGCGCGGAGCTTCTACGAGAAGCAGGGCTATGAAGTGTTTGGCGAAATCCCGGACTATCCGCGCGGCGGTCCGCGCTACTTCCTGAAAAAAAGCTTCGTCTAGGTCCGTTCGGGCTGTGCGGCCTGCCCCGCAATGTTATGGTCCCGGCCGTTCTGACAGCCGGGATTTTGCGATGACCTCCTCCACGACCTCACGCGCGCTCAACACCATCGACGGCCACATCGTGCTGGCCGGCGCCGGCAAGATGGGCGGCGCGATGCTGACGGGCTGGATCGCTGGCGGGCTCAATCCGACGCGCGCCGTCGTGATTGACCCGTATGTCTCCGACGAGATCAAGGCGCTCGGGGCAAAGGGTGTCCGTCTCAATCCGGATGTGAAGGACATCGGCGCTGTCGCCGCGTTGGTCCTCGCCGTGAAGCCGCAGATGTTCGCCGAGGTCGGGCCGACGCTGCGCACGATCGCCGGATCATCTCTCGTGGTCTCGATCATGGCCGGCACGACCATCGCCGGCATCGCCAGGACCTGCGGCGGCAAGGTGGTGCGCGCGATGCCAAACACGCCCGCCGCCATCGGCCGTGGCATCACCGTGGCGGTTGCCGCGAGCGATGTATCGCAGGAGCAACGCGGCCTGACCGACGCGCTCTTGCGTGCCACCGGATCGGTCGAATGGGTCGAGGAAGAGAGCCTGATCGATGCCGTCACCGCCGTCTCTGGTTCAGGACCTGCTTATGTATTCCTGCTGGCCGAAGAAATGGCTCGCGCCGGCATTGCTGCGGGCTTGCCGCCTGAACTGGCGATGAAGCTTGCCCGCGAGACGGTGTCCGGTTCCGGTGAATTATTGCGCCAGTCCAATCTCGATGCGGCGACACTGCGCAAGAACGTCACCTCGCCCGGTGGCACAACGGCCGCTGCGCTCGGCGTCCTGATGGCTGACGACGGCTTTGAGCCCCTCCTGACTCGCGCGATTGCTGCAGCAACCGCGCGGTCGAAGGAACTGGCGAAGTAACTAAACCGGCACCCGCACCACCGCCCGCAAGCCCCCCATTGGACTATCCGTCAGCGTGATATCGCCGCCATGGGAGCGCGCGATATCGCGGGCGATGGCGAGGCCAAGACCCGTGCCGCCTTCGTCCTGATTACGCGCGTCGTCGAGCCGCAGGAACGGCTTGAACACTTCCTCGCGCATGTCAGCGGGAATACCGGGACCGTCATCGTCCACCGTGACCGTGAGATAGCGATGATCGCGATGTCCGGTGATGGCGATATCATTTGCATGACGCGCGGCGTTCGAGACGAGGTTGCCGAGACAACGCTTGAACGACGCCGGCTTCACCGTGACGATCGGCAGGCCATGGAATGTGACCGTCGCCTTATGGCCGTTGCGCTCGGCATCGCTGCGCAATTCCTCCAGCGCCGCCGCCATGTCTGTCGGCTGCGCCTGCTCGCCGCTGTCGCCGCGCGCAAAGGCGAGATAGGCCTCGAGCATGCCCGACATCTCGTCGATATCCTTGCGCATGCCATCGACTTCCGGACCGTCCTCGATCAGCGCCAACTCCAGCTTGAAGCGCGTCAGGATGGTCCGCAGATCGTGTGAGACGCCTGCAAGCATCGCCGTGCGCTGCTCCATCGCGCGTTCGATACGTGCCTTCATCTCGATAAAGGCATTGGCGGCCCGGCGAACTTCGCGCGCACCGCGCGGCCGGAAATTCGGCGCTTCGCGGCCCTTGCCGAAACTTTCGGCAGCGTCAGCAAGTTTAAGGATCGGGCGGATCTGGTTACGTAGGAACAGGATCGCGACGATCAGCAGGATCGAGGACGTCCCCACCATCCAGAACAGGAAGATTTCCGAATTCGATGCGTAAGCTGCGCTGCGCTGCGCGAAGATGCGCATCACGGCATCATCGAGCTGGATGCGGATTTCCACGAGATTGGAGCGGCCGACAGTGTCGATCCAGAACGGCCGCGTGATCTGCCGACCGATCTGCACCGACAGCGCCTGATCGAGCAGCGAGAAGAACGGCTTCGGACCCGGCGGCGGCATGTCGCCGAGCGGCAGGAAATCCACCACGAGGCCAAGGCGCTGCTGAGCGATGGCTTTGATCTGCGTGCGGTCCTTATCCTGCGGATAGACTTTGTAGACATCGATCAGCGTCGCGATGTCCTGCACCACGGCCTGCGACAGGCGGCGCGTCACCGTGTTCCAGTGTCGCTCCATGAACACGAAGGCGACGACCGACTGCAGCAGCACCATCGGCACGATCATGATCAGCAGCGTGCGGGCATAGAGCCCCGTGGGCATCACGCTCTTGAAACGCCGGCCCATCAGGCTGTGCGCCGCGGAGACGCGGCCTGCCGCAGAGCGGAGGATGGTAATGCCGGTGTCGAGCGTGGTCATCGTGCCAACTTCATCGAACTATGGCGACGCGACAAGACGATAGCCGATACCACGCACGGCCTGGAGGAAGAGCGGATTGGCCGGATCGGTCTCGATCTTGCGGCGCAGGCGATTGATCTGCACGTCCACCGCACGCTCGTTGACGGTGCCACCGCCGCCGGTGAGTTCACCACGCGGCACGGTCTCGCCGGGCGCCGCGGCCAGCACGCGCAGCATGTCACGTTCGCGGTCGGTGAGATGGATGATCTCGTCGCCCTGGCGTAGTTCGCCGCGCGCGAGGTGATATACATACGGCCCGAACTGCAGCGACTCCGCGCGCTCGACCGGAACTGGCGCACTGCGCTTCAGGATATTTGCGATGCGTAGCACCAGTTCGCGCGGCTCGAATGGCTTGGCAACATAATCGTCGGCGCCGATCTGCAATCCCTCGATCCGGCTTTCCGCCTCGTGCCGCGCCGTCAGCATGATGATCGGCACGGCCGAAGACGTCCGAATGAAGCGCGCGAGTTCAAAGCCGGTCTCGCCTGGCATCATTACATCGAGGATCAGAAGATCGAAATGCAGACCGAGCAGCTTGGCGCGCGCTTCCTTGGCACTCGGCGCCGTGGTCACGCGGTAGCCTTCGCCAGAGAGAAAGCGCGAGAGGAGATCGCGAATACGGCGGTCGTCATCGACCAGCAGCAGATGCGGCGCATCGTCGGCCAATGGCACCGGCATTCGTTTGGCGGCCTGAGCTAACATCATGTCTTGTTCGTCCTGCCGTCAGTTTTGGCGGATGCTTGGCCCAGGATGACCTGCAGCACCTTGTCGGGATCATTGCGGTCGATCATCGCCGAGAGAAACCTGCCGATCGCTTCAACTTCGACCGGCGTAAAATCCTTGAGCGCGCGGTTGATACGATCGGTCTGCAAGCCCGCTAGCTGCGCAACGAGAGCTTCACCCTTGGCCGTGGCGAAAAGAAGCCGTTGCCGCCGGTCGGCCTCACCGGATTTCTGCACGATATACCCTTCATCGAGCAATTGCTTGAGGACCCGGCCCAGCGACTGCTTCGTGATACGCAGGACATCGAGCAGATCGGCGACCTTCAGGCCGGGATAGCGATGCACGAAGTGAACGACGCGATGATGGGCGCGCCCGAAACCGAACTGGTCGAGCACATCGTCGGGATCTCCGACGAAGTCCCGATAGGCAAAGAACAACAGCTCAATGATGTCCCAGCGGGGCGGTTTCGCAGGATCGCCGCTGGCTTGCCGCTGGGTTGTCTCAAGCGATCGTGACACCGCATCCTTGGAATTTACGTCAGCCATATTGACATATCTTGGGTTCAATCTTACAAAACTGACCATCGCGACGAAATATTAGAACTCTCGCCGCACGGTCCCAATAGGGCCGATCTGAGAACCATACCGGACTTCGGCATGGCGCTAAAGCCTGTCCTCGGCATCCACCGGGGCCGGAAACGCTTTTGCCGTGGACCGGACTTGACGTAGAACATCGAGGACGCCGCTAGCCGCTGCGTCGCAAGCCAGGAGTAAGGTCATGGGAATTTCGTTCGATAAAGTCGATGGCGCGACCTGGCTGAAGTTCGAGGTGCACCCCGCCACGAATGCAGTGTCCGAGGCGGATCGCACGGCGAAACTCAAGGATCCGGGCTTCGGCCGGGTTTTCACCGATCATATGGCCATCGTCCGCTACAACCAGACGGATGGCTGGCATGGCGCGCGCATCGAATCCCGTGCGAATTTCCCGCTCGATCCCGCTGCAGCCGTGCTGCACTACGCGCAGGAGATTTTCGAAGGCCTCAAGGCCTATGTCCGCGAGGACGGCGGCGTGAACCTGTTCCGTCCTGATGCCAATGCAAAGCGCTTCCGGAATTCGGCCGATCGTATGGCCATGGCGCCGCTGCCAGAAGCCGTCTTCATCGAGGCGGTCGAGCAGCTCGTGCGCATAGACCGCGCCTGGATTCCATCAGGCGAAGGCAGCCTCTACCTGCGCCCCTTCATGGTCGCGAGCGAGATCTTCCTCGGCGTGAAGCCGTCCGCGGAATACATCTTTGCGGTCATCGCCTCGCCGGTCGGCTCCTATTTCAAGGGCGGACCCGCTCCGGTGTCGATCTGGGTGTCGGAGAACTACACGCGCGCTGCAATCGGCGGTACCGGCGCCGTCAAATGCGGCGGCAACTACGCCGCAAGCCTGCGTGCGCAGGCCGAGGCCATCAGTCACGGTTGCGATCAGGTCGTCTTCCTCGATGCGGTCGAGCGCCGTTACATCGAGGAACTTGGCGGCATGAACATCTTCTTCGTGTTCGAAGACGGTTCACTGCTGACACCGCCGCTCGGCACGATCCTGCCAGGCATCACGCGCGATTCGATCATCGCACTGGCGAAGGATAAGGGCACGCAGGTGCGTGAAGAGCCCTATACGCTTGATCAGTGGCGCGCCGACGCTGCCAGCGGCAAGCTGAAGGAGGCTTTTGCTTGCGGCACGGCGGCAGTCATCTCGCCGATTGGCCAGGTGCGCTCTGCGAGCGGTGATTTTACCATCAATAGCGGTGCCGCAGGCCCCGTTGCGATGGGACTGCGCAAACAGCTGGTCGACATTCAGTACGGCCGCGCGCCAGACCCGCACAACTGGATCCGCAAGGTTCTGTAAGCGTAGGCCCTTCAAGGCGAAAAATGCCGCAGCCTTTCGAGGCTGCGGCATTTTTATTTATTAAGTCGCCAATACGAGCCCGAGTTGCTCGCGCCGGGTCCAGCGCCAGAGCATGACCGGCGCAACGACCGCCAGACCCGCTGCCAGCCCAATCCAAATGCCGACGCCGCCGAAGCCCAGCTTGAATGCGAACAGCAGGCTGAGACCCATGCCGAAGCCCCAATAACCCAATGCGGCAAAGATCATCGGCACGCGCGTATCCTGCAATCCGCGCAGCATCCCTGCAGCCACTGACTGCGCGCCGTCCGCAATCTGGAACACCGCCGCGCAAAACAGAAACGACATTGCCGTGTCGATGACGACGGCATTGGCGGGATTGCTCAGATCGATGAAGGCGCCAATCAGGAGACGCGGCGCAGCCAGGAAAAGCATGCTCATCGACGCCATGAATGCGATCGCGAGGCCGAATGCAGTCCATCCTGCTCGCGTGATACCATCGCGATCCACAGCGCCTTTGGCCAATCCAACGCGAACAGTTGCCGCCTGGCTCAGTCCCATCGGCACCATGAAGGAGATCGATGCGATCTGGATTGCAATCGCATGCGCCGCGATGGCGGCCGTTCCAAACTGCCCCATCAGGAACACCGCCGCATTGAAGACAGTAATTTCGAATGCGAGCGTCGCGCCGATCGGCAGACCGATGCGCCATAGCTTTGCGAAGCGCGGCCAGTCGGCACGCCACCAGTTACCGAACAAATGATAACGCCGAAACTTCGGATGCCATCCGACCACGAGCGCAAAGATTGCGAACAGAAAGATGTTCGACAGCGTGGTCGCAAGGCCGGAACCGCGCAGACCCATCTCCGGAAATCCGAGATGGCCGAACACCAGAACCCAGTTGGCAGCAGCGTTGAACAGAATGGTCACGCCCGTAACCACCAGCGCCCAGAGTGGGCGTTGCACGGCGGCAACGAATGAGCGCAGCACGATGAAGCCCAGTGCGGGCAGGAAGCCCCATTGCAGCATATGCACGAAACTCTGGGCGTCGGCGGAGGCCTGCGCCTCCTGACCGAACAGCAACAAGATCCGCTCGGCATGCCAGAGAGCGATCCATGCCGGCACTGAGACGATCAGGGCTGTCCACAAACCTTGCCGAAATGTTCGCCGGACATCGCGCACCGCATGCAGCTTACGGCCGATCGCCTCCGCCATCATCGGCGATGTCGCCGTGACGAGGCCGATGGCGAAAATCAGAAGCGCGAAATAGAGATTCACGCCCAGCGCTGACGCAGCCAAAGCCTCCGCGCTCACGCGGCCAAGAATGATTACGTCGGTCGTTGTCAGCGCGATCTGTGCCAGATTGGTCAGGATCAGCGGCCAGCCGAGCGCCAGCATCGCCCGCAACTCGGCGAGCCACAAATCGCGCGTCAAAGCCTTCTGACCCACAGCCAGCAGCATGGAATCCTTCACCCGATTTGAGTGACGCGGCTGCAAGGGCTATCGCGTCAAAATCCGTCCGACAACGATGCCGGACATTCACACATCAAAATTCGCGTGAGGATGCCGTGATAAACGCTACGAGCGTATTTGGCCAGATGCCGAACTAGCCAGCGCCGCGACCTTGCAGCGCAGCAGCGGACACCCAGAACACTTCGCCTTCGGAATCTTCGGTGTCCAGCCAGATCAATGGCAGATCGGGAAAGGCTGCATCGACATTGGCACGGCCGCGACCGATCTCGCAGAGCAAACCGCCATGCGGGTTCAGGTGATCGCCAGCCTGTTCAATGATCTTCCTGACGATATCGAGCCCGTCATCGCCGCCATCGAATGCCATCGCAGGTTCCGCCAAGCATTCATCCGGCAAATCCGCCATGCCCTGTGCATCGACATAAGGCGGATTGGTGATGATGAGATCATAGCGGGTATCGCCGAGCGGTTCGAACAGATCGCCCTTGTAAAGTGTCAGTCGCTCATCGAGCCCGTAATCGATAACGTTACGCATGGCGACCGCGAGTGCCGCGGGGGACAGATCGACGGCGTCGACCTGCGCATTGGGGAACGACTGACTGGCCAGGATCGCGATGCAGCCGGAACCTGTGCAAAGATCCAGTACGCTTTCGATCTCCCGGGGATCGTCGATCAGCGATCCGCCTTCGCCGTCATCACCGCTGAAATGCGAATCCAACAATTCACCAATGAAGGAACGCGGCACGATGGTGCGCTCGTCCACATAGAACGGCAGGCCGCGCATATAGATCTTGTTGACCAGATAGGCTGCCGGCTTGCGTGTGGTCACACGGCGATGAATGACGTCGAGGATCTGCTTACCTTCGGCCGCAGTCACCCGCGCCATGGCAAAGTTCTCGAACTGGTCTGGATGCAAATGCAGGACTTCACAGACGATGAAGGCCGCTTCGGCCACGGGATCCGCCGTACCATGCGCAAAAGCGAGCTTTGCCTCGATGAAGCGGCTGGTGGCATAGCGCACATAGTCGAGCAGCGTCGCGAGTTCGCCCGGCACCACCTTCGGCAGCGTCGCCGTCGCGATCTTCTTCACGGAATTCCTGCTCTTCGCAGAGGCCTTGGCTGCAGTTTTCTTGCTCGAAGGTTTCTTGACCACCTTCTTCGCGGTTGTCATCATAGTCTTCTTGGCCATCAGTTCTTATCCCAGCGCGCCGCAGCGTCGTCATCGTCGGTCTTCGCAGCAATCCAGTTGCTGCCACCGGCGGTTTCCTCGCGCTTCCAGAACGGAGCATGCGCCTTGAGGTAATCCATCAGAAACTCGGCGGCCTGAAACGCCGCCTGGCGGTGCGCCGACGCAGTCAGCACCACCATGATATTCTCGCCGGGCAGGATGCGGCCGACGCGGTGAACGATGGTTACGCCCGTCAGCGGCCAGCGGTTCATCGCCTCGTCGGCATGGCGCGCAATCTCCGCTTCGGCCATCCCGGGATAATGTTCCAGTGTCAGCGCCGTCGTCGCGTCGCCAGCGCCCTCCCCTCCGCGGCAGATGCCGCTGAACGTCACTACCGCGCCGATATCCGTCCGGCTCATCGTCAAAGCCGCGATCTCGCGGTTGACGTCGAAATCGGCATCCTGGATGCGGATGGTCACGTTGGAGGTCATGAGATCAACGCAGTCGTTGGCAAAATCAGCCGCCGGTCATCGGCGGAAAGAATGCAATCTCGCGGGCGCCAGCGATGACGGTGTCAGGCCGCACATGGGTATGGTCGATGGCGGCGCGGATCACCTTCGGCGTTTCGAACGCATAGGCATATTCGTCCCCGCGTGTGCTCAGCCATCCGATCAGGTCGCCGACTGTGCGCACGCCCGCCGGCGGCTCGACGGTCTCTTCGGCCTTGCCGATACGCTCGCGCACCCAGGCGAAGTAGACAACCTTCATGCATCTTCCTCAATGAGGTGGTGGATGCCGGAACGGAAATAATCATATCCCGTATAGATGGTGACGAGCGCTGAAATCCAAAGCAGCAGCAGGCCGAGCTGGGTGGTGATCGGGATCACCTGATCGCCGGCCTCGCCGGCCAGCAGGAAGCCGATCGCGATCAACTGGGCTGTCGTCTTCCACTTTGCCACCTTGGTGACCGGAACGCTGACGCGGAGCGCGGCGAGATATTCGCGCAGGCCCGAAACCAGAATCTCGCGGCACAGGATCACGATGGCCGCCCACAGGGTCCAGCCATGGATGATGCCATCGGCGGCCAGCATCAGCAGGCAGGAGGCTACCAGCAGCTTGTCAGCGATCGGATCGAGCATCCGGCCAAAAGCCGACTGCTGATTCCAGATCCGGGCGTAATAGCCATCGAGAAAATCGGTGACCGCAGCGCCGATGAAGACGGCCAGCGCGACCCAGCGCAGCCATAGCGGGCCATCCATGATCGACTGCGAATAGATGCAGCCGACCACCACCGGAATGGCGGCAATGCGGGCCATGGTCAGGATATTTGGCAGGGACATCGCGGAATTCGCGGCCCGTCTCGTGGTCACTGTCATCCGTCTTACCAATACTGCCAGAGCGCAGAGGTCAACCGCCAGAGAAGCTGGAGCGGCTTAGTTTACCGCAAAACTGTCTCGGGGCATGCGACAGCCAGATTACGTCTCGTTCATCTTGGCGGTCATCTGGCTCCCGGCTGGGGGTGAAAAAAGTCGAAAATCTTGCGGGCGCTCTCGGCGGAGATGCCGGGAACCTTGCCAAGGTCGCCCACCGAGGCCCGCTCGATCTCCTTCAGCGTTCCGAAATGGTGCAGGAGTGCGCGCTTGCGAGTCGGGCCGATCCCCGGAATTTCCTGCAATCCGGCCTCGCGGATGTCCTTCTTGCGCAGTGTACGGTGCGACCCGATGACGAACCGATGCGCCTCGTCGCGCAGCCGCTGGATGAAATACAGCACCGGATCCCGCGGCTCCAGCTTGATCGCATCGCGGCCCGGAATGAACATGGTCTCGCGGCCCGCGTCGCGATCCGGCCCCTTGGCCACCGCCATCAGGGTCACGTCGGTCAGTTTCAGCTCATCGAAGATCTCTTTCACCGCATTGAGCTGGCCGCGGCCGCCATCAATGATGATCAGATCGGGCCAGAGCGGCACGTCATCGTCCTTCGGTTTGGCCGCTTCCCCTTCAACCGGCGGCGCCAGCAGCCGCTTGAAACGGCGCTGCAGCACCTCCTTCATCATCGCGTAATCGTCGCCGGGCGTGAGCCCTTCCGACTTGATGTTGAACTTGCGGTACTGGTTCTTGATGAAGCCGTCCGGCCCCACCACGATCATGGCACCGACCGCGTTGGTGCCCTGGATATGGCTGTTGTCATAGACTTCGATGCGCTTCGGCACGGTGGACATGCCCGCCATCCTCGACATGCCTTCCAGCAAACGCGCCTGCGTCGCCGTGTCGGCGAGCTTGCGGCCGAGCGCCTCGCGGGCATTGGTCAGCGCGTGGATGACCAGCTCTTTCTTTTCGCCGCGCTGCGGTGTCAGCACCTCGACCTTGAAACCTGCCTTGACGCTGAGCGCGCTGGCCAGCAGCTCGCTTTCCTCGATAGCATGCGACAGCAGCACCATCTTCGGCGGCGGCTTGTCCTCGTAGAACTGCGCCAGGAACGAGCCGAGCACTTCCTCCGGCGTGTATGATTTCTCAGCCTTTGGGAAGTATGCGCGATTACCCCAGTTCTGGCCGGTGCGGAAGAAGAACACCTCGACACAGGAATAGCCGCCCTCCTGATGGATGGCGAACACGTCGGCCTCCTCCACCGTGCGCGGATTGATGCCCTGCTGTGACTGGATCGCAGACAAGGCCGCAAGACGGTCGCGATACAGTGCGGCGCGTTCGAAGGCGAGTTCCTCCGAGGCCTTCTCCATTTCGCCGGCCAATAGCTGCTTCACCGCGCGGCTGCGACCGGACAGGAAGTCCGTCGCCTCGCGCACCAGTTCGGTATAGCCGGGAAAGTCGACTTCCCCGGTGCAAGGACCGGAGCAGCGGCGGATTTGATACAGCAGACACGGACGCGTACGGCTCTCGAAAAAGGAATCCGTGCACGACCGCACCAGGAACGCGCGCTGCAGCGCCGTAATGGTGCGGTTGACCGCGCCCACCGACGCAAATGGACCGAAATAGCGGCCGGGTCGCGACTGCGCACCGCGATGCTTCAGAATTTGCGGCGCCCAGTGATCGCCTGAGATCAGAATATACGGAAAGGACTTGTCATCGCGGAGCTGCACGTTGAAGCGCGGACGCAGCTGCTTGATGAGATTGGCCTCGAGCAGCAGCGCCTCGGTCTCGGTCACCGTCGAAATGATTTCCACCACCACCGTCGCCGCGATCATGCGTGCGATGCGCATCACCTGTCCGGTCGGCCTTGCATAGGACGACAGCCGCTTCTTCACATTCTTGGCCTTGCCGACATACAGCACGTCGTTGGCCGCATTCAGCATCCGGTAGACGCCCGGCGAGGTCGGAGCATGGCGCACGGCATGTTCGATGGCCGCGCGGCCGATCGCGAGCGGGCCCTCGGCGACCACGTCGCCTGTATCGTCATCGCCAGTATCCGGGAGCGCGCCGTCTTCCTCGTCGTCAGCCGCCGCCGGTTCCGGTTCGAGATCGGGTGGCACCTGCAGGGGCGACTGGATGCCCAGTTCGGAACCATGACCGTTGGAGTCTGACTCTGCCGCGGGCTCGGGTGACGTCTCGTGCTGCGGCTCGGTGGGGTCTTGAATCATGAGCTCAATTTAGGCGCTGCGGCGGGCCATCGCCAGCATTCGAACGCCCCGAAATGCCCGCGCAACAACCGGTTTCCCGGTGTTTGCGGCAAGCCACAGGATTTCGGCTGTCCACCTGGGAAACTCGCTGATTGTCAAAAGTAAGACTCTTTTAACGTCAATACGGCGCCGCAGCAGCCCGTTAAGGACCGCTTAATCTAAAACTCTCGATAAATCGTCTCGATAAATGATGGAATTCCGTAACCCTAAGACTTCGTTCGGCAGATCCCGAGCGCGCTCCCGTGGGCCGGTGGTAACGCGTAGTTTGGAGAGTTGAGATGAGTAAGTTTGCGTTCGCGGCAGTCGCCCTCGTGGCTGCAGGTGCGACAACAGCACATGCGGCGGACATGCCTTACCGGTCTCGCGCACCCTATACGGTCGCACAGCCGCTCAACGCCTATAGCTGGGCCGGCCCGTATCTCGGCGCCACCCTCGGCTACGAATGGGGCAGCGTCTCCAACACCGGCGCGAAGCCCTCGGGCATCGCCGGCGGTGTCACCGGCGGCTACAACTGGCAGAGCGGCAACATCGTGTTCGGTCTCGAAGGCGACCTGCAGGGCACTGGCGCGGATGACCGCTTCGCCAATTATAAGTTCTCGAATCCGTGGTTCGGCACCGCGCGCGGCCGCATCGGCTACGCCTTCAACAACGTACTGCTCTACGGCACCGCCGGTCTCGCCTTCGGCAGCCTGGAAGCGGAACTCAATGGCCTGCAGCAGTCGCAGACCTCGGTCGGCTGGACCGCGGGTGTCGGCGCCGAAGTCGGCATCTACCAGAACTGGACCGCCAAGATCGAATATCTCTATGTCGATCTGTCCAAGAACACCTACACGCTTACCGGCACCGACAGCGCGCTCAGCTTCGGCACCGTGCGCATCGGCGTGAACTATCACTTCTAAGCCCGGCTCCGGACGCTTCGCGTCCGGACCTCTGCTTCAAGTACTTCGACTCCAAATACTTCGACTCCAAGTACAAGAAACCGTCACCATCCACTCCCGGCCGCGCTGCGGCCGGGATTTTTTTATGGCCCACTCCCAAGCTGGATCCGCCGCTATCCTGTGATGACCAGATTGACCGCTTTGGGGCCCTTGCCCTTCTTGTCGGGCTCGACCTCGAAGGTGATCCGCTGTCCTTCGATCAGGTCCTTCAGTCCGGCGCGTTCGACTGCGGTGATATGCACAAACACGTCCCGGCCGCCATCGTCCGGCTTGATGAAGCCGTAGCCGCGCTCGCCATTGAAAAACTTGACCGTACCGCTCATGCCCATCGGGTCCCTCCCCGCAATGCTCCGTCGCGGCGCATGCGCGCCGCGACCGACCGGACATTCACTCCACGGAAGCTTGGCCTTGTTTCAATGATCGATTTGGGCCACGTCACTCCGCCGCAACCATTCGCGGAAGCGGAACGTAAAGCCAGTCACAATGACCGTAGCTTAATACGGTTCCGCCGCGATTGACTACCGTTTTTGGCAGCACCGTTTGGTAGTTGGAGTTTGCGTAGTTCGACCTGCTACCTACAAGCGTCAGGGCTTGGCCGTCTCGAGCCGGAAGCGTCCGGCGCCGCCAAGGCCGAGCGGTTTCTCCAGCTGCGGCAGAATTTCCTTGAGTTCGGCAGAAAGCTTCCACGGCGGATTGACGACCAGAAGTCCGGTCGAGGTCAGCGGACCATCCGCCGTTTGCGGTGCAACGCTGAATTCGACGCGCAGGCATTTACCGGGTGTCGCGGATGCAGCAGCCGTCGCGGCGACGTGCTGCGCCAGCTCATCGGTGGCGCGGCGGCTCTTGGCGGGATACCACAGCATGTAAATGCCGGTCGCCCATTTGGCATAGACCTGCTCGAACACTGCAGCCATCCGCGCGAATTCGTTCTTGTCTTCATAGGGCGGATCGATCAGCACCACGCCGCGTCGTTCCTTCGGCGGCACATAGGCCGGCAGACCTATCCAGCCATCGATATCGACCACGCGGGCCTGCTCGTCCCTGCGCAGCGCCGAGATCAGCTTCTTCCGCGCCGTGGGCTCGACCTCGCAGCACACCATGCTGTCCTGCGGCCGCATCAAGGCGCGCGCGATCAGCGGCGAGCCGGGATAGGCCTTGAGTTCGCGCGGCGCATTGAATGACCGGACGATGTCGAGATAGGGCGCGACCAACGGAGCACTGGCTTCGCTGAACCGCGCCTGCAGGGCGCGCGCGATGCCGGTGGTCCATTCGCCGGAGCGCGTGGCTTCATCGCCGGTCAGGTCATAGAGCCCGGCGCCGGCATGACTGTCGATGACGCGGAACGGCGCCGGCTTCTCCTGCAGATGCGTCAGGATGCGGACCAGCACGATATGCTTGATGACATCGGCAAAGTTGCCGGCGTGAAAGGCGTGTCGATAATTCATGCGCCAGCAGTACGCTAGGAATGCCGGTTGAGCTAGCCGCCTCGCATCGGCGGCATCACCACCTGGTCGCGGCGGCAGGCGCGGCGATCGATCTCCTCGCAGGCGCGGAACTGGAGATCCTTGCTCATGCAGAGCCGGACCTCGGTCAGGCGGTTACGATCGCAGGTCACGGCGATGGCCGAATTGCTGAGGCCCGGATTGACCTTGATGAAGGCTTCCTCGATTGCGTCTGGCGCAATCGTCTTGGCTTGCTGCAGATCGAGAAATTCGTCGGGAATTTTGACGCTGGCGCGCGCCTTGCGGATGGCCTCAAAATAGCCGCGCTGGCCGAGGCCGGAGCAGGTGCCGTGCTTGTCCCATTCATTGAAGATCAGGCCGGGCGCCGGCATCAGATCCAGCATGGACGTCATGATACTGCGCGCCAACCGGGGCGCTGGACGCTCGCAATAGTTCGGGAAGCCGCGGTCGTATTGCGGCCACAGGCCGTGCACCACGAAAGAATAAGGCCGGCCGCCGCATTGCATCTGGGCCGAGCGGTTGTTGCCGCCGCGCTCCTGCGCCGCCTCGCAGAAACTCGGCGACCATGACAGCGACAATACGTAGAAGTCGAACTCGCCCGGCGCATTCTGACGGCGGTCCTGTGCCGAGGCCGGATAAGCAGTCAGCGCCGCGAGCGCGAGGACCCCAAGCGAAATGACAAGTCGAAATGCCTGAACCATGACGCGCCCCACCCCTGAGAAGGGCAAGCCTAGTCAGGCATCAAGAACAATTCAAGAACAAAATGGATTGGATTGGCAAGCGAAGCTTAGTGCTTCGCCGCCCGGCAGCGCGGGTTGTAGGCCCAGTTGCGGTCGAGACCGACGACGCACCATTCGACGCTCTGGCCGTAACCGGCAAAGCCGCCATCCTCGATGATCGAGTAATGGACTTGACGCGTCTTGCCGTCGGTCAGCATGGCATCGGCGGTGCAATAGCGGCGCGGAATGTTGTCAGAGGTCCAGGGGCGGAAGGCCGTCTCGTGGACGCGGCTGAAGCCGGTGATCTGCAGCGCCGAATTCCAGAAGGTGCTTTCCTTGTCCTGGAACTGCGACGAAATCGTCGAGAGACCAGCTTCGCAATCCGCCAGACGGCCCTCGTAGTTCGGCCCGGACAGCCAGAAGTTCAGCTCAAGCGGGTTCGCGGCCTGTGCGCCCGGAGCCAGGGTCATAAGCCCGAGAACGGCGCCGGTAACGGCAGCCAGGACGGCTTTCTTCCAGGATGAAATGAGGTCGCGCATGGGGAATCCGCCGTCTGATGATTGTTCCCGGAACGTGCCGCGAAGCCCGTGCAGGGTCAAGTGCACCGCGGCCACACCCAGCGCACAACTCCGTCAGAACCTGGACGGCGTTCTTTTCAGCGTCGCCGATGCCCATTAAGGTGGCCACAACGACGATGGAGACGGTGATGCGAATGATTCGGTTGGCGATTTTGGCTGCAGGTCTGAGCGGTGCGATCATGAGCAGCGCGGCCAAAGCCGACTGGGTGCCGCCATTCAAGGGCAACGACACCGGCGGCATCATCTCCACATCCCTGATCAGCCAGACCGATATTCGCGCCCTGGCGATCGACCATTGTGCACGTTACGGCAAGGTCGTGAAATTCCTGAGCGCGCCGCAGGAATATGGCGCCTACGTCTCGTTCGCCTGCCGCTGGGTGCCCTATGGCGCCTCTGATCGGCCGCTCCGCGTTCGCTACTGAACCTTTTGGTTCGCTACTGAACCTTTTCACGCGACGCAGCGTCCCATCGGCTTGGGGAGAACCAAGCATGATGCGACGCTGTGTTTCACTGTTGAATATTTCCGTTTTGAGCGCGACCGCGATGTTGTGGGCAATGCCCGCCATCGCCGATCCGATCGAGTTACCGGCACGCAAGGCCGGGCTCTGGGAAATGAAGATGCAGAGCAGCGCCGGGATGCCCGGCATGACGATGCAGCACTGCACTGACGAAGCCACCGACAAGTCCATGAACACCACCTTCTCGCCGATGGCGAAGGACATGTTCGAAGAACGAGATGAAGAAGACCGCGACGGGCTATGTCACGGATTCGGTCTGCACGATCGGCGGCACCACGAGCACGTCGCATGCCGAGATCACCGGCGATTTCAACTCCGCCTATACGATGAAGATCACGTCGCAGAGCTCGGGCGGCGCCAAGGCCAATGCGGGCGACAGCACCACGCAGCTGGAGGCCAAATGGCTCGGCGCCTGCAAGCCGGACCAGAAGCCCGGCGACATCATGATGCCCGGCGGCATAAAGATGAATATCAAGGACATGGAGAAGATGAAGGGCATGCACCGGCCGCAATAGAGCCGCGCGCCCGCCGACTCGATGTTTCCCGCCGCTGCGTTCCCCGCTATTATAGATGATGGTAATCATCCCAACGGCGCGTTACGACGCCGGCGACAGGAAACATCAGGAACCCGCAATGACCGAATTTACCGCACTGATGGCCGGAATGGCCAAGTCCGGCGACGACTGGACCGTCCATGTCAGCGACGACTGGCTGCAGGGCCGCACTGTCTATGGCGGACTGGCCTCTGCGCTGTGTATGCAGGCCGCATTGAATGAATTCGGCGATGTGCCACCGCTGCGCGCGGCGCAGATCGCCTTCATCGGCCCGGCGTCGGGGCAGTTGCAGTTGAAGGCAAGCATGCTGCGCAAGGGCAAGTCGACACTGTTCGCGACTGTCGATCTGATCGGCGAAGCGGGTCTCGCCACGCGCGCCATGTTCTGCTTCGGCGCGGCGCGGGAATCCGCCTTCAGGCATGTAGCGATCGGGACGCCGGAACTGAAAGATCCCGAGACCTGCCCGAATTTCTTCCGCAATGCCCCGGCGACGTTGAGCTTCGTGCAGCATATCGATGGTCGCTACGTCGGCGGCTCGCCGCCGTTCAGCGGCAGCGACGATCCGCAGATGACGCTGTGGCTGCGGCACCGCGAGCCGGCGATCAAACCTTCGCTGGTAGCCCTGCTTGCTCTGGCCGATGCACCGCCGCCGGCAGCCTCGGCGCGCTCGAAGACGCCCTCGCCGATCTCGACCATGACATGGTCGATCGACATGCTGACCGACAAGATCACGACCGATGATGGCTGGTGGCTGATCCACAACGTCGCCGAGCAGATCGCCGACGGTTATTCGAGCCAGGCGATGACGCTGTGGAATCGAAACGGCCAGCCAATCATGGCCAGCCGTCAGAATGTTGCGGTGTTCGGGTAGAACTTACTTCTTCGCGGCGGCTGCGCGCTCGACGAAGGTCTGGCCACCCTTCATCTTGTTGTTGAGCGGCGCTTCGTTGATCTGGATGACGACCGCATCGGCGGTGACGCCGAGGTTCTTCACCAGCGCCTGGGTGATGTCGAGCATCATGCCCTTCTTCTGCTCGTCAGTGCGGCCGGCCGCCAGGTTGATCGTGATCTCAGGCATTGATGTCTCCCATTGCTCTGCCAATTTTTGGCGCGTGGATTAATTCCACTTCACGCCGTGCTTGTCGAGAATCTTGCGGACTGTGCTGACGAGATCTGTTTCCGCGATCTCGATCTGCGCCTCGGCCTGCTTCCTGAGATATTCCTCGCGGTCCTTGATCTCGGTGAGACCGGCACCGGCAATCAGGTCCTTGATCAAGAGCTTGCCGCTGGCCTTCTCGTCCGATCCCTGAATGATGGCACAGGGTGAATTGCGCTTGTCGGCATATTTCATCTGCTGGCCAAGCGCATGCTTGGGATTGCCCAGATAAAGCTCGGCGCGGATGCCGGCCTGACGGAGCTGCGCAACCATCGCCTGATAGCCGGAGATCTCGCCGCCGAACACGGTGACGACGACCGGACCGAAGTCGGGCTTGGTATCGATCTTGCCCAGCAGCGTCAGCGCCGCCTGCAGGCGCGACACGCCGATGGAGAAACCGGTTGCGGGCACCGGCTCGCCGCGGAAACGCGAGACGAGGCCATCGTAACGACCACCGCCGCCGACCGAACCGAAACGCACGGGGCGCCCCTTCTCGTCCTTGGTCTCGAGCGTAAGCTCAACTTCATAGACCGGGCCAGTGTAGTATTCGAGGCCGCGGACGACGGAGGGATCGATCTTGATACGATCTTCGCCGTAACCGCTTGCACGAACGAGGCTCTCAATATCCTTGAGCTCCGTCACGCCGACAAAATGCGTTTCGTTGAACGTGTACTCGCCCGGCTTCAGCGACAGAAGGACCGTATCGATCTGACTGTCCGCTAGCCCGGCGCCTTTGGTGAAGTCGCCCTTGCCTTCCTCGCCGCCATCCCAGCGGCCGGGGCCGAGCAGCTTCTTGATCTCGCTTTCCGGAAACTTGTCCATCTTGTCGATGGCGCGCAGCACCGTGAGGCGACGGCCGGCCTGATCATCGCCGCCGAGCCCTATGCTCTCCATCACACCGTCGAGCACCTTGCGATTGTTGACGCGCACCATATAGGAGCCGCGCGGAATGCCCAGCTTCTCCATCGTGTCCGCCGCCATCATGCACATTTCGGCATCCGCTGCGGGCGAGCCCGAGCCCACCGTGTCGGCGTCGAACTGCATGAACTGGCGGAAGCGGCCGGGGCCCGGCTTCTCGTTGCGATAGACATAGCCGGCGCGATAGCTGCGATACGGCTTCGGCAGCGCGTCCCAATGCTCGGCCACATAGCGCGCGAGCGGCGCGGTCAGGTCGTAGCGCAGCGAGATCCACTGCTCGTCGTCGTCCTGGAACGAGAACACGCCTTCATTGGGCCGGTCCTGATCCGGCAGGAATTTGCCGAGCGCGTCGGTGAATTCCATGGTCGGGGTCTCGACCGGCTCGAAGCCGTAGCGCTCATAGACCTCGCGGATGGTGTCGGTCATGCGCCGGGTCGCGGCGATATCGGCCGGTCCGCGGTCGCCAAGGCCGCGCGGCAGGCGCGCGCGCAATTTCTGGGGTTTTTTGGGTTTGTCAGCCATGAGCGGGGTCGTACCAGCGCAGGCAGGAACCGGCAAGCGTTCGGGCCCGCTATGACGCAGGATCGGCCATGCGCGAGACCATCAAATCCGCCGCGGCGGAACCTTCATCAGCCCTTCCCGTTCCTCTTGATATGGCGGTCGCCGATGGCCGTCGCAGAACGAGGCTCCACAATGCCACCGCTCGCAAGCGCCCTGGTGCGAACAGGGCTGGCGCTCAAGCTCAATCAGATCAAGCGCGCGACGTCGTCCTATGTCCGTGACCGCAGCGAGCAGACCCAGGGCATCGCGGTGTCCTATGCGGTCGCTGCGGGACTTTATGCTGCGGCAGGCGTCTTTCTGATCGCCACCTTGCTGGTCGGTGCCGCCGCGCTGTTTCGCTGGGTCGAACTGCATTACGGACTGTTTCAGGCATTTGGCGCAACCGGCGGATTGCTGCTGGTGCTCGCCGTCCTCTTCGCCATCCTCGCCGCGAGCCGGCTGAAACGTCCGGCGAAACAGTTTCCCAGTCTCGGCAGCCGCTTGCGCGTCGCGATCAATGCGAGTCCCGGCAAGCATGGGCAGACGATCTCGGCAGCACCCCACCGCGTGGCTGCGCCCAATGAATTCAGGCCGAGCACGCGCCCTGCTCAGCCACTGCAGAGCAGCGGCCCGGCGAAGGCTGGACTGGTACTCGCTGCGACGCTTGCCGGCTGGGCCTTCGCCCGGCGCCGCAGCTTGGCACAGCCGGCTCCTGCCCGCAGACCGGCGAGCAAAGCAAACGCCTGATGGCCGTCCGGCGATCCGACACGGACAGCCTGTGGCTCATCGCAGCAACAACCTTCGCAGTGCTTGCGCTGCAGAGCTTCCTGGCGACACGCACTGCCGGGAGATCGGTGGCTGCCGAGCCGCAACCAATCGGTGACACGGATGTCCCGCCGCCACAGACATTCACCCGCGAACTCGCACAACCCGGCCGCGGCCGCCACTCGTCCAGCCCACTGCAGATTCCATGGGCCGGCTGGAAGGACGTGCTGTGGCGCACCTATGAGCAGATCAATAAGGACCGGTTGCTGGCCATTGCGGCCGGCGTCGTGTTCTTCGGCCTGCTCGCCGTGTTTCCGGCAATCACTGCGCTGGTCTCCAGCTACGGGTTGTTCACCGATGCCTCGACGATCTCCGGTAATCTGCAGTCACTGGCGCTGATGCTGCCGGATGGCTCCTTCCAGATCGTGCAGGACCAGATCACGCGCGTGTTGGCCAAGGGCCAAGCCACGCTCGGCCTCACTTTCCTGTTTGGCCTCGCACTGGCGCTGTGGAGCGCCAATGCCGGAGTGAAGGCCGTGATCGACGCACTGAACGTCGTCTATGGCGAGCGCGAGAAGCGCAGCTTCATCAAGCTCAATCTTCTGTCCCTCGCCTTCACCACCGGCGCCATCGCCGCCCTCCTCGTGATGGTCAGCGCCGTGGTTGCCTTGCCACTGACGCTGGACCGGCTCGGCCTCGCCACCGACAGCAAGGTCATCATCAGCCTTGCCCGCTGGCCGCTTCTGCTGTTCGTCGTTGTGCTGGCCCTTGGCATTCTCTACCGCTTCGGGCCGAGCCGCCCCGGCGCGCGCTGGGAATGGCTCAGCATCGGCACCCTCGCCGCTGCCCTGCTTTGGCTCGCCGGATCGGCGCTGCTGTCCTGGTACCTGTCGAATTTCGGCAATTACAACGCCACCTATGGCTCGCTCGGTGCCGCCATCGGCCTGATGATGTGGATGTGGATGTCCGCCATTATCGTTCTGTGTGGGGCCGAACTGAATTCCGAGATCGAGCATCAGACCGCCGTGGATACCACCGTCGGGCCGGGCCGACCGATGGGCATGCGCGGCGCTGCCATGGCCGATACGCTGGGCCGCGCCAGCCCCTGAGGTGCAAAAGCACCGGTGGGCAAGTTCTCCCGGCCCTGCTTTCCGAATCAACAATAATGCTAAGCTTCCCCGGACACTTAGCGCGGGAGCGCTCGCGGCCGTGCCTCCGCCGCGCTGTTCGGGAGTTTGGATGTGAGGATGTTGCGCGCGTTATGATCCGCATCTCCACGATTTTTGTCGGCATCTGCATGGTGCTGGTCTCAGCGTCGCTTGGCCTGGTGCTGTATGCGATCGCCGGTATCAGCGGCTATGAGTCGGCCATCGTCGCACTGACAGCGCTTACCGTAATGATCCTCTACAACGCGGTGTCGATGCGCATCAAAGACCGCGCCGAATCCACCGGCCAGATCAGCGATCTGTCGCGCGGCACCGCCGACCTCGCCCGGCAGGTCGCCGAATTCGGCCGCCGGCTCGCGGTGGTCGAGAGCAAGATCGCCTCCGCCGGCACCGCCAATCAGGACCGTATCCAGACCGTCGCCGGCGAGATCGGCGAATTGGGCGCGCTGGTGAAGCAACTCGCCACATCGGTCGCCGCCCACGAGGACATGCTGACCGCGATGCCTGCGCCGGCGACTGCTCCTGCAGCGATCGCGCCGCCATCGCCATCGGTCAAACCCGTGACCGCTGCCGACATCGCCAAAGACACCGCGACACCGACGGCACCCGTGATCATCGTCAGGCCGGAGCCTGTGCCTGCACGCGACGATGCGCAGCTCATCGCCACGGTGAAGAATGCCATCGTCGACAATCGCATCGACATCTATCTGCAGCCGGTGGTCACACTGCCGCAGCGCAAGGTGCGCTTCTATGAGGCGATGACGCGGCTGCGCGACGACAAGGATCAGGTGATCGCCGCCGACGATTTCATCGGTCCTGCAGAAGCCGCGGGCCTGATGGGGCAGATCGATCACATCGTGCTGCTGCGCTGCATGCAGGTGCTGCGCCGCCTGATGGTGCGCAACAAGGATGTCGGCGTGTTCTGCAACATGGCTGGCGCAACCCTGTCGAATGCCGAAACCTTCGCGCAATGCATCGATTTCCTCGAAGCCAATCGTGCGCTGGCGCCGTCCTTCGTGCTGGAATTCAAGCAGAGCGTGCTACGCAATCTCGGCCCGATCGAGAGCGAGCACCTCGCCGCACTCGCGCAGCGCGGCTATCGCTTCTCGATCGATCACGTTACGGATTTGCGGATCGAGCCGCGCGAACTCGCCGATCGTGGCGTCCGCTATATCAAGGTACCGGCATCGCTGTTGCTGGATCCGAAACACAGCTCGAATTCCGACATTCATCCGGCCGATCTCTCCGACCTGCTCGGCCGGTTCGGAATCGACCTGATCGCCGAGCGGATCGAGGGCGAACGGGCCGTGGTCGACCTGCTCGACTTCGACGTCCGGTTCGGGCAAGGCTTCCTGTTCGCGGCGCCCCGTCCGCTCCGGCCGGAAGTTCCGGCCAATGGCGGTGCGCCAAATCCTGCTATCAAGGAACCCGCCAGGGAACTCACAAAGGCACCCACGGACCCCAATGGCCCTGTGAGATCTGCCCCAACCACGCCTCCGCGGCCTGAGCCGCCGCGCTCCACCGGCAATGCCGCGCTGGCGCGCCGCGCGACCGGCCCGAACTGAACGGCCTTCAATCCAATGACCACACTACGTTTCGCCGAGCGCTTGCGCGATCTCACAGGCAATGTCGATGTCGTCCTCAGCGACATCTGGGGCGTCGTCCATAACGGTCTCGAGTCGTTCCCCGAGGCCTGCGAGGCGCTGCATACGTTCCGCGCCAATGGCGGCACGGTGATCCTGATCACCAATGCGCCGCGTCCGGCGGATTCGGTGCAGCGGCAACTCCGCAAGCTCGGCGTCGCCGACGATGTCTATGATGCGATCGTGTCGTCCGGCGACCTCACGCGCAATTTCGTCGCCGGCCGGCCGGGTCAGGCGATGTATCTGATCGGACCGGACCGTGACAGTTCGATCCATCGCGGTCTCGATGTGAAGCTCACCCCGCTCGAACAGGCCGACTACATCGTCTGCACCGGATTGTTCGACGACGAGACCGAATCCGCCGACGACTATCGCGACATGATGAACGAGGCGCTGGCGCGCAAGCTGACGCTCGTCTGCGCCAATCCCGACATCATCGTCGAGCGCGGCGATCGCCTGATTTACTGCGCCGGCGCGGTCGCCGAACTCTATCGCGAGATGGGCGGCGAGGTGATCTTCTATGGCAAGCCGCATCGGCCGATCTACGATCAGGCGATGGCGCTGGCCAAGGCGAAGCGCGGCAAGGAGACAGCACTGGATCGCGTGCTGGCGATCGGCGATTCCGTGCGCACCGATCTTGCCGGCGCGCATGGCTTTGGCATCGACCTGCTATTCGTCACCCGCGGCATCCATGCCGGTGACTTCGAAGGCATTGAACAGATGGGCGCCGCCGAAGTGAAGGAACTGTTCGGCCATCCGCCGAAGGCGCTGATGCGTGAATTGAAGTGGTGAGCTGAGGCGACTTCTCCTGCAAGCGGCGAACCCGCGCTGGAGAGAGGACTATTGCTGACGCCTGTGCGTCATCGCTGATTCAACTGTCAAACAGCCACTGCGCTTCAGACATACGTCATCGCCCCTGTTGTTTGCGGCGCGGGGGCGCCGTCGTCTCTTGCATTCCCGCCCCCTTGTGAGAGGGCGTGCGGAACGCCGGGTGCCCGTTGCACCCTGGGGCCTGATGCGCATGCGGTCTTCCGCAATCTAGTGTGCATCAGGACTTTCGGACGCGCCGAGAGAAGTGCCCGGCGTTCCGCCTGCGGTGTTTTTTCGACTTGCTTGCACTTTGCCTCAGCGAACGATCCGATCACCAAAACTATGGTCCCACGGCGGAGGGACAGGGAACCTCAAGCGAGAAAGCCGGACGCGTTTCGATTTGGTCGTCCGTCACACTGTCCAGAGGGTCTTTCCATCTCAAGGCCGGCCGTGTCCTTGCCAGTGGCAGTGCTGGCGCAGATCCGTCCTGCCCGAAGACAGACGTCACCCATGAACCGCGTAACGCCGCATCTCCGGCGTCCACCGCACCCTGCCCCGCGAACGTGACGATCGCGATCGCCCCTCTCGGTGGGGCAGGACAGAGGAGACAATAGTCCTTAATGGAATATTGTCAACGGGAGGTAGGAAAAAATGTTTGAGCGCTGTCTTGCCCGCCCCACCCTCGTCATTCCGGGGCGCGGCCGGCACTTGCCGGACGCGAACCCGGAATCTCAGCACGGGAGTCTCTAGTCAGCGCAAAACACTCCGGGATTCCGGGTTCGCATTGCAGCGGCTGCGCCGCTTTCATGCGCCCCGGAATGACGGTGGAAACTCAGGGTTCGCACTCTGCCGGCTTCGCCGGCGACGCGCGCCCCGGAATGACGAGGAGGGACGACAGACATGAAAATGCCCGGCGCAAGGCCGGGCATTACGAAACTCGGAAGCTCAGAAGAGCGAAGCTGCGCGGCTTACGCCGGCACGGTGTCCGGGAACACGGCTTCGATCTTGGTCTTCAGCGTCGCCGCATTGAACGGCTTGACGATGTAGTTGTTCACGCCGGCCTTCTTGGCGGCAATCACGTTCTCGGTCTTGGATTCCGCCGTGATCATGATGAACGGGGTCTGCGACAGGTTGGGGTCGGCGCGGACTTCCTTGAGCAGGTCGTAGCCCGTCATCGGCTCCATGTTCCAGTCGGAAATCACCAGGCCGTATTTCTTGGTGCGCATCTTTTCCAGCGCCATCGAACCGTCGCTGGCATCGTCGATGTGCTCGAAACCCAGCTGCTTCAGAAGATTGCGAATGATGCGGATCATGGTGTTGTAATCGTCCACCACCAGCACCGTCATCGACAAATCAACCGCCATCTTCATTCCCCCCTGAGGCACGATACGCAAATGCAAAAAACGATATCTGCCGTCAGGCAAACCGTTCCAGCCGGGATTGGCTAGTATGCTGTCCGCGGCCTGGAGCGAGAATTAGCAGGGTGGGTTAAATTTCCAGTTAACCGCCTCGTGGCGCGAAATTGGACAAATTCGAGCAAAAAGCCGATTTTACCTTCGCTTGACTTCGAGGCGGCGGGCGCGCCACGGTCCCCTACCCGCCAAAACCATCAACGAATCCAATCATGACGACTGCCTTCACCGTGATCCGCGACACAACGCCTGCGAATGCCATCCCGCGCGGATGCGTCGTGGCCATGGGCAATTTCGACGGCGTCCATCTCGGCCACCGCGCGGTCATCGGTGCTGCGCTACGCATGGCGGAACTACATAAAACAAGCGCTTTGGCGGTGACCTTCGAGCCGCATCCGCGCAGTTTCTTCAGCCCGAACACGCCGCAGTTCCGGCTCTCCGACGAAGCCGCCAAGCTGCGCCTGCTGGCAGGAACCGGCCTCGCCGGCGCCGTTGTCATGACCTTCGACAAGGGACGCGCCAGCACCACGGCGCAAGATTTCATTCACCACGATCTCATCGAACGTCTCGGCATCAGCGGCATCGCCGTGGGCTATGACTTTCATTTCGGCAAAGGCCGCGTCGGCTCTCCCAGCCTGCTGGCCAACGAAGCGCCGCGCCTCGGTATCGAAGTCGACATCCAGCCGCATGTCGATATCGATGAGCGCCCGGTGTCATCGACGGCGATCCGCATGGCCCTGGCTGAGGGCCAGGTGACCGAGGCCACGGAGATGCTGAACGGGCCGTGGTTCATCACTGGAGAGGTCATCCACGGCGCGAAACTCGGCCGCGACCTCGGCTATCCCACCGCCAATATCCGCCTGCATCCCAATTGCGGCCTCCGTCACGGCATCTACGCCGTTCGGGTTGGCCGCGGAAACGAGCGCCTCGACGGCGTTGCATCCTTTGGCCGCCGTCCCACTTTCGACAATGGCGCGCCGTTGCTCGAAGTCTTTCTGTTCGACTTCAAGGGCGACCTCTACGGCCAGACACTGGACGTCGCCTTCATCGCCTTCATCCGCGATGAAATGAAATTCGAGGGCATCGAGCCGCTGATCCGTCAGATGGACGACGATAGCGCCAAGGCGCGCGCCGCGCTGGCGGCCGCACCGGATGCGTTTCCGAAGCTGGGAGACCTCCCCTGACCAAGACCGAAAAGCAGAAGATGCTCGTCGGCGAACTCTACCGCCCCGGCAGCCCCGAGCTTGTCGCCGACGAGAAGGCCAACAAGGCCTGGCTCGCGAAATACAACGCGCAGCTCGACCGGCCGGTGGCCGAACGGCGCGGACTACTTGCCGCTCATTTCGGAGCTGTCGGCCAGGATTGCGTGATCCGGCCGCCGTTCTTCTGCGACTACGGTTACAACATCCATCTCGGCGACAACGTCTTCCTGAATTTCAACTGCGTGATCCTGGATATCGTCGCGGTCACCATCGGCGACCGGACGCAAATCGGCCCGGCCGTGCAGATCTACGCCGCCGACCATCCCCGCGACGCCGAGACCCGCCGCAGCGGACTGGAATTCGGCCGGCCGGTCAAAATCGGCGCCGATGTCTGGATCGGCGGCGGCGCCATCATCGTGCCCGGCGTGACCATCGGTGACGGCGCCGTGATCGGGGCTGGCAGCGTTGTGACCCGGGACGTCGCCCCGAGCCAGACCGTGGCCGGCAATCCGGCCCGGCCGATCGGCAAGCAGGCCTGATCCGCGTCAAAACCCCGTTAGGACGCTTTGCGATCCCTGTTCCGGCTGCTATTGAGTGCCGGATGTCTGCACGGCGCCCCATCATAAGCATTATCGGCCCGGCTTCCGCCTGAGCTTCGCTCGGCGCAAGACCGGGACCGTCCAGTTTTCATCGCGTTTTCACGCGTTTCAGCGCCATTCGAGCAAGCCAGAGCCATTATGTCCGACAAGCCCGCCAAATCCGATACGCACGACTATTCCAAGACCCTCTACCTGCCGCAGACCGAATTTCCGATGCGCGCAGGCCTGCCGACCAGCGAACCGAAAATGCTGGCGCGGTGGAACGAGATCGACCTCTACGGCAAGCTCCGCGAAACCGCGAAGGGCAAGCCGAAATTCGTGCTGCATGACGGCCCGCCCTATGCCAACGGCCAGATCCATATCGGCCATGCGCTGAACAAGATCCTCAAGGACGTGGTGACCAAGAGCCAGCAGATGCTGGGCTTCGACAGCAACTACGTGCCCGGCTGGGACTGCCACGGCCTGCCGATCGAGTGGAAGATCGAGGAAGAGAACTACCGCTCCAAGGGCAGGGTCAAACCGAACTTCAAGGACGGCGCGGCGATGATCGCGTTCCGCCAGGAATGCCGCGCCTATGCCAGCAAGTGGCTCGACATCCAGCGCGAGGAATTCAAGCGCCTCGGCATCATCGGCGACTGGGCCGGCCGCTATGCCACCATGGACTTCTTCGCCGAAGCGCAGATCGCGCGCGAGCTGATGAAGTTCGCCGCCAATGGCACGCTGTATCGCGGATCGAAGCCGGTGATGTGGAGCGTGGTCGAGAAGACCGCGCTGGCCGAAGCCGAAGTCGAATATGAGGACTACACGTCGGATGCGGTGTGGGTGAAGTTCCCGGTCGCCGCCGAGTTCGGCCGCCTCGCCAAGGCCGCTGTGGTGATCTGGACCACCACGCCCTGGACGCTGCCGGCCAACCGCGCCATCTCGTTCTCCAGCAAGATCGCTTACGGCCTCTATGAGGTCACCGAAGCGCCTGAGGACAACTGGCTGAAGACCGGAGACCTCCTGATCCTCGCCGACGCGCTGGCCGAAAGCGTGTTCAAGCAGGCGCGCGTGACGTCATGGAAGAAGAGCAGCGAGCTGTCCTCGGACATCCTCGAGGATCTCGAGTGCCGTCATCCGCTCAAGGGTCTCGGCGGCGGCTATGATTTCATCGTGCCGCTGCTCAATGGCGATCACGTCACCGACGATGCCGGCACCGGCTTCGTGCATACCGCGCCGAGCCATGGCCGCGACGACTTCGACATCTGGATGTCGAACGGCCGCCAGCTCACCGAGCGCGGCATCGCCACCACGATCCCCTACACTGTCGATGAGAACGGCGCGCTGACCGAACAGGCGCCGGGCTTCACCGGCAAGCGCGTGATCAACGACAAGGGCGAGAAGGGCGACGCCAACGAGGCCGTGATCAAGGAACTGGTCGAGCGCGGCATGCTGGTGGCGCGTGCGCGCCTGAAGCATCAATATCCGCATTCCTGGCGCTCGAAGAAGCCGGTGATCTATCGCAACACGCCCCAGTGGTTCATCGCGATGGACAAGGACATTGTCGACGACGGCGCGGCGAAGTCCGGCGACACGCTGCGCCACCGCGCGCTCGAAGCCATCAAGGTCACCCAATGGGTGCCGGCGATGGGCCAGAACCGCATCACCGGCATGATCGCCGGCCGCCCCGACTGGGTGATCTCCCGCCAGCGCGCCTGGGGCGTGCCTATCGCCGTGTTCGTGCGCGAAACGGGCGACGGCTCCGCAGAGATCCTGCAGGATGAGGCCGTCAACGCCCGCATCGCCGATGCGTTCGAAAAGGAAGGCGCCGACGCCTGGTATGCCGAAGGCGCGCGCGAGCGCTTCCTCGGCTCACTCTCCAACGAAGAGTGGAAGAAGGTCGACGATATCTGCGACGTCTGGTTCGACTCGGGCTCGACACATGCCTTCGTCCTCGAAGACCCTGTGCACTTCCCGGGCTTCAAGGACATCAAGCGCAAGGTCGATGGCGGCCGGGATACTGTGATGTATCTCGAAGGCTCCGACCAGCATCGCGGCTGGTTCCACTCGTCGCTGCTGGAAAGCTGCGGCACGCGCGGCCGCGCGCCTTTCGATGTCGTACTGACCCACGGCTTCACGCTCGACGAAAACGGCCGCAAGATGTCGAAATCAATCGGCAACACCATCGAGCCGCAGAAGGTGATCAAGGATTCCGGCGCCGACATCCTGCGCCTGTGGGTCTGCGCCACCGACTATGCTGACGACCAGCGCATCGGCCCGGAGATCATCAAGAACACCATCGAGACCTATCGCAAGCTGCGCAACAGCGTGCGCTGGATGCTCGGCAGCCTCGCGCATTTCCGCGACGAGGAGCGCGTCAAGGCCGACGATATGCCGGAGCTTGAGCGGCTGATGCTGCATCGTCTCTCGGAAGTCGATGCGGTGGTGCGGCAGGCCTATGTCGATTTCGACTACAAGACGGTGGTGGCCACGCTCGCCGCCTTCATGAACACCGAACTGTCGGCCTTCTACTTCGACATCCGCAAGGACACGCTGTATTGCGACGCGCCGTCGTCAGTGACACGCAAGGCGTCGCTGACCGTGATCGACTACCTGTTCCGCGCGATCGTGACCTGGTTCGCGCCCATTCTGAGCTTCACCGCCGAGGAAGCGTGGCTGTCGCGCTATGGCAGTGCGGCCGTGTCGGTGCATCTCGAACCGTTCCAGAAGACGCTGCCGGCATGGCGCAATGAGGTGCTCGCCGCGAAGTGGGAGACCATCCGCAATGTGCGCCGCGTGGTCACCGGCGCGCTGGAAGTCGAGCGTGCTGCCAAGAACATCGGCTCGTCGCTGGAAGCGTCTCCGGTGATCTATGTTGCTGACCGGGCGCTGATCGCCACATTGTTCGATGTCGATCTCGCCGAAGTATGCATCACGTCGAGCTACGAAGTGCGGGAAGGCGAGGCGCCGGCCAATGCGTTCAAGCTTCACGACGTGCCGGGCGTCGCCGTGGTGGTCGAAAAGGCTGTGGGTACCAAATGCGCCCGCTCCTGGAAGATCCTGCCGACCGTGGGAGAGGACAAGGAGTATCCCGACGTCACCCCGCGCGACGCGCAGGCGCTGCGGGAGTGGAAGGCGCTGGGAGTGGCTGTTTGAAACCAGCCGTCCGCTCCGGGCTGATCGCAGCCATCGTCGTCCTGATCCTCGATCAGGCAACGAAGCTGTGGCTGCTCTATGGCTTCGATCTCGGCCATCGCGGCCTGGTCAGGATCACGCCGTTCTTCGATCTCGTTTTGGCCTGGAATACCGGCATCAGCTACGGCTGGTTCTCCGATTCCGGCCCGACCGGTCAGGTCCTGCTGGTGGCCATCAAGGCGATCGCGGTGGTGGCGCTGGCGGTCTGGATGGCGAAATCGGAGACCCGGCTAGCCACGATCGGGCTGGGGCTGATCATCGGGGGCGCGATCGGCAATGCCATCGACCGCTTCGCCTATGGCGCCGTGGTCGATTTCGCGCTCCTTCATGTCGAAATCGCCGGCAAGACCTACAACTGGTACGTGTTTAACCTTGCCGATGTCGCTATTGTTGCCGGTGTGGCGGCCCTGCTGTATGACTCTTTCTTCACGGTACCCGCCGCAAAAGCGCCCTGATCCCAGCCGATACGCAAGGCAAGGGCGATACCAGCGGAACCGCACTAGGATTCTCGGATTCTTGCCGATCCGCCAGATATTTGAACAGGATGAACACGATGCGCGAGACCGAAACCGGTTGGGCTCTGCACACTTCATCGGGCGCCTGGACGCGCGCCCTGCGCCTTACCGCCGTTGCCCTTAGCGTCGGTCTCGTGATGTCGGCAGGCGCTGTACGCGCAGCCGATGACGATGACGATGACTCCACTGTCGAACAGAAAGTGATCAAGCAGATCATGACTGGCCTCGGTGGTACCAACATGGAAAACACCGGCATCGACTACCGCGAGCGCTCGCCGCTGGTGGTCCCGCCGCGGATCGACCTGCCACCGCCGGCTGCCGCCACTGCCGCACCGGTCGCGAACTGGCCGAAGGATCCAGACGTGCAGCAGCGCCGCGCCGCTGCCGCCGCTGCGAAGACCGGACGCCCCGAAGAAGTGCTGGAAGCGGCCCGTCCGCTGACCCCGCGCGAAATGGCGCCGAAGCGCGCAAAGGGCGCGTCGTCAGCCGTGGACAATTCCTCGCCGGGCGACCCGAACAAGAACATCGTGCTGAGCCCGAAGCAGCTCGGCTATGAAGGCGGCCTGTTCAAGAACATGTTCGGCGGCAACAAGGGTGAGACCGCCGAGTTCAAGGGCGAGCCCACGCGTGAGTCGCTGACCCAGCCGCCCGCCGGTTACCAGACGCCTGCCTCCGGCTATGCCTATGGCACCGGGCCGAAGGAAGTCATGCGTAACGATTACAATCTCAACCCGATGACGGGTAAGTACTGATCGCAGCGCTCCCGTTGCGCTGCCATTCCAGAGACGTCCTTTCACTGCGATCAGCCTGCACGCGCGGATGTGTCCCGCGCGATAGCTTGGTCGCGCCTTTCCCCATGCCTTGGAGCTGCTAGCCCCGCCATGACCTCTTCATTCCGACTTGCCGCACGATCCGTTGCAGTCGTCGCCCTGCTGCTGGCTCCCGCCTTTGCGATATCGGGCGCCCGCGCACAGGCGGTGACAGCGAAGCCGCCGACCACGTTCAAGCTCGATAACGGCATGCAGGTTGTCGTGATCGAGGACCACCGCACGCCCGTCGTGACGCAGATGATCTGGTACAAGGTCGGCTCCGCGGACGAGACGCCCGGCAAATCGGGGCTCGCGCATTTCCTCGAACATCTGATGTTCAAGGGCACCGCGAAACATCCGGTCGGTGAATTCTCGCAGACCGTGCAGCGCGTCGGCGGCGAGGAGAACGCTTTCACCTCGACCGACTATACCGGCTACTATCAGCGCATCAGCAAGGACCAGCTCGGCAAGATGATGGAATTCGAGGCCGATCGCATGACCGGCCTCGTGCTGAAGGACGAGAACGTGCTGCCCGAGCGCGACGTGGTGCTGGAAGAATACAACATGCGCGTCGCCAACAGCCCGGACGCCCGGCTGTCCGAGCAGATCATGGCCGCGCTCTATCTCAACCATCCCTATGGCCGCCCGATCATCGGCTGGCATCAGGAGATCGAGAAGCTGGACCGCGAGGACGCGCTCGCCTTCTACAAGCGCTTCTACGCCCCGAACAATGCGACACTGATCATCGCCGGCGATGTCGACCCGCAGGAAATCCGCCCGATGGTGGAGCGCACCTATGGCGTGATCCCGGCGCAGCCAGCGATTCCCGAACGGCGCATGCGCCCACAGGAGCCGACGCCCGCCGCGCCGCGCACGGTGACGCTGGCCGATCCGCGTGTCGAACAGACAAGCCTGCGCCGCTATTATCAGGTGCCATCGGCCACCACCGCTGCGGCCGGCGAGAGCCAGGCGCTCGATGTACTCGCCCAGTTGATCGGCGGCGGCGCGAACTCCTATCTCTACCGCGCCCTCGTCGTCGACAAGCAGCTCGCGGTCAATGCCGGTGCCAGCTACCAGGGCACTGCCCTCGACAGCGCACAGTTCATGATTTCGGCCTCGCCGAAGCCGGGCGCCGAATTCGCCGATATCGAAAAGACCATCGACGCCGTGATCGCCGACCTCGCAACCAACCCGGTGCCGGCTGCCGACCTCGAACGCGTCAAGACGCAGCTCGTCGCCGAAGCGACTTACGCGCAGGACAGCCAGGCCTCGCTGGCGCGCTGGTATGGCGCGGCACTCACCACGGGCCTCAGCGTCGAGGACATCCGTAGCTGGCCCGACCGCATCAAGGCGGTCACTGCCGAACAGGTGCGCGCAGCCGCACAGACCTGGCTCGACAAGAAGCGTTCGGTCACCGGCTATCTGATCAAGGATACATCTGCGCCCAAGCGCGAGGAGAAGCGGTCGTGAGCATCATCTTCAACGCCGGCCGTCTCGGCATTGCCGTCGCCACCGCCTTCTCACTCGTCACCCTGACGATGACGCCATCCTTCGCCGCAGCCAAGGTGCAGCGGCTCGTGACGCCAGGCGGCATCGAAGCCTGGTTCGTGCAGGATGCAACCGTCCCCCTGATCGCGATGGAATATGCGTTCGGCGGCGGCGCGGCACAGGATCCGAAGGACAAATCCGGCACCGCCAACATGGTGGCCAGCCTGATGGACGAAGGTGCGGGAGATCTCGATTCCTCGACCTTCCGCGATCGCATGGAACGCCGCGCCATCGAGCTCAACTTCAACGCCCAACGCGATTACCTGCGTGGCTCGCTGCGCATGCTGAAAGAACATCGTGACGAGGCGTTCGACCTCGCCCGCCTCGCCTTGACGTCACCACGCTTCGACGCGCCCGATGTCGAGCGCATCCGCGCGCAGATCATGTCCGGCCTGCGCCGCGAAACCTCGAACCCGAATTCGCTGGCGACGCGCAAGTTTCTGCAGATGGCATTCGGCGACCATCCCTACAGCCGGCCGTCCAATGGCAGCCTGACCGATGTGCCGACCATCAATGTCGATGACATCAAGGCCTACAAGCAACGCATCGTCGCCAAGGACACGCTGAAGATTGCCGTGGTCGGCGACGTCGATCCCGGCACGCTCGCGACATTGCTGGACAAGACCTTCGGTGCCCTGCCCGCCAAGGCCACGCTGACGCCGGTCCCGGAAGTCACAGCGGTCAAGCCGCCGCAGAAGGAATCCGTGACGCTGGACGTACCGCAGACGGTCATCACCTTCGGCAGCCCCGGCGTCAAACGCGACGACCCGAACTTCATGGCTGCCTATATCGTCAATCACATCCTCGGCGGCGGCACGCTGTCGTCGCGGCTGTATCACGAAGTGCGCGAGAAGCGCGGCCTGGTCTATTCCGTCAGTGGCTCGCTGCTGTGGATGCAGCATTCCGGCATCTATATCGGCAGCACCGCGACTCGCGCCGACCGCGCCACCGAGACGGTCGATACCGTGACCAGCGAAGTCAAACGCATGGCCGAGCAGGGTCCGACCCAGCGCGAGCTGGATGAGGCAAAATCCTATCTCAAGGGTTCGCAGATGCTGGCGCTCGACACCTCGTCTAAACTGGCCGGCGCGCTGCTGCAATACCAGCTCGACAAACTGCCGATCGATTACATCGAGAAGCGCAATGCCATCGTCGATGCCGTGACGCTGGACCAGGCCAAGGCGGCAGCGAAGAAGCTGTGGGCCGACGGGTTGCTGACTGTGGTCGTCGGCCGCGCGCCGCAGGCGGCGGCAGCGCCGGTAGCCCCGGCGCCGAAGGCCAACTGAGGCGCCGACATGCGGATCGCAGTGATCGGCGCCGGGGCGGTTGGCTGCTACTACGGCGCCAAGCTGCTACGTGCCGGCCACGACGTGACATTGGTCGGACGCCAGACCCATGTCGATGCCATCAATGCAAACGGCCTGCGGTTCGAGAGCGCCGAGTTCGACGGGTTCATTCCGGCAAGGGCGGTGACGCAGATCGCCGATCTCGCACTGCCGGACCTCGTTCTGTTCGCCGTGAAGTCCGGCGATACCGACAGCTCGGCAACAGCGCTGAAGCCTGTGCTCAAGCCCAACTCCATCGTGCTGAGCCTGCAGAACGGCGTGGACAATCCCGAGCGCCTGCGCGCCATCCTCAGCCAGCCGGTGATCGCTGCCGCCGTCTATGTGGCCGCCGAGATGCCGGGCCCCGGCCATGTGAAGCACAATGGCCGCGGCGAGTTGATCATCGGAACCTCGCCCGAGAGCGAAAGGTTGGCGAAGCTGCTATCCGACGCCGGCGTGCCGACCACCGTCGCCAGCGATATCGACGCGGTGCAGTGGTCGAAGCTCATCAACAACTGCGCCTATAACGCGCTCTCGGCGGTGGCCGGGATTGCCTATGGCGAGATGTTCAAGGTCCAGGGCGTGCCTGACATCGTCACCAATGCCGTCGTGGAATGCATGGCGGTGGCGCGCGCCTGCGGCGTGTCGCTGCCGGCCGACCTCCTCGACAAGACGCTCGCCCTCGCTGCCAGCATGCCGCTTCAGCAATCCTCGACATCGCAGGATCTTGCCCGCGGCAAGCCATCGGAAATCGACTTCCTCAACGGCTTCATCGTCCGGAAAGGCGCCGAGCACGGCATCCCGACGCCGACCAACCATGCGCTGCAGGTCATGGTGAAGCTGGTCGAACGGAGCGGGTCGCGGCGCGCCTAGCGGCGCTTCACTGGCTTCGGTGGATCCCAGAGCCGGAAGCCGCCTTTGAACGCATTCGCGTTGTCGCCGCGCCGGGTCTTGCGCGGGAGTTTGTCGAGCATCTCCACATTGCCACCGCCGAGCACCGTATAATCGGGCTCAAGCGCTGCCGTGAGATCAGCAACAACATCAGCCACGCGCTGCCGCCACTTCTTCTTGCCCATCCGCTTCAGGCCGGCCGCGCCGACATAATCCTCGAATGTCTTGTGGCGATACGGCAGATGGCCCAGCTCCATCGGCTCCAACACGCCATCGATGATCATGGCCCCACCGAGCCCGGTGCCGAGGCCGAGAAACAGCATTCGCCCGCCATCGTAGCTGCCGACGGCCTGCATCATGGCGTCGTTTACGAGTTTGATGGGCTTACGGAATGCCCGCTCGAAATCGAACCCTTTCCAGCCCGCACCGAGATTGTGTGGCTCCTTGAGCGGACGATTGCCGGCCACCGGACCGGGATAGCCGGCAGAGACGACGTCATAGCGCCAGTCTTTGGTCAGTGCCTTGACCTTGCGCACCATTTCCTTCGCGGACAGGTCCGGACCGGATTCGAATTCGCGTTTGATCCCTTCACGGCTGGTCATCACCTTCACATGGGTACCGCCGATATCGATGGTGAGAATATTGCGAGGGGTCTTGATCATGAGACGTCCAGATTGACTGAGGATGCAACGATAAGCCTCGGCTGGGCGCCAGTTCCAGCATTGCCGCCATGTCCCGGGCATATCTTTGCGATCTGCGATCAAGCGCACGGGGGCACCAAGCAAAACGCGGTATCCTGTGCTACGGAGACAGAATGCTGCTCCGGATCACCCGCTCTATCGCCATCGAGGAAGACGATATCGAGATCGTCTATGTGCGCGCGTCCGGTCCGGGCGGTCAGAACGTCAACAAGGTATCGACCGCCGCACAACTCCGCTTCGACAGCCGCAAGCTGACCTTGCCCGAGGACACCGAAATCCGGCTGCGTACCCTCGCCGGCCAGCGGATGACCAAGGACGGCGTGATCGTGATCCACGCCCAGCGCTTCCGCACCCAGGAGCGCAACAAGGCCGATGCCATCGAGCGGCTGGTGGAGCTGGTGAAGGAAGCCGCCTATCGCGAGCCCCCGCGGCGGCCGACCAAACCGACGCTGGGCTCGAAGATGCGCCGCCTCGACGGCAAAAAGCGCCGTAGCGACGTCAAGGCGGGACGCAGCGGCCGCTTCGATCACTGAGCCGCGCCCCGCACAACAAGCCAGACCACTCTTCAAGGAATTTCCCGATGGCCAAACCCGTTCACTCCATGATCCGCGTGCTGGACGAAGTGCGCGCGCTGGATTTCTACAAGCGCGCTTTTGGCCTCGAGATTGCCGAGCGCTTCGCATTTCCCGACTTCGCGCTGATCTATCTGCGCCACCCCTCCTCGCCCTTCGAGCTCGAACTGACGGTGAATTTCGACCGCACCGAACCCTATGTGCTGGGTGACGGTTACGGTCATCTCGCCGTCGTGGTGGACGACGTGGCCGCCGAACATGCCCGGTTCGAACGCGAACATCTCGCGCCTGGCCCGCTGCGCGATTTCAAGCATGAGGGCCGGACGCTGGCGCAGTTCTTTTTCGCCACCGATCCCGATGGCTACAAGATCGAGGTGATCCAGAAGGGCGGCCGATTCGCCTAAAAGCGTTTTCGAGCGACGTGGATGTCGGTTCGCGTCGGGAAAACGCGTCAAAACGAAAAGCCAGAACCGGGGAAAAGCGGGTTGCGGCGGGGACATCGGACGCCCGGGGCCATAGAATGGCGCTTCCGGTTCCCTACATAACCCCGACCCATCACCACGCCCCGAGATCCATGCCCGTTCGCCAGTTGCCAGAAACCATCGTCAACCGCATCGCCGCCGGCGAAGTGGTGGAGCGGCCGGCCAGCGTGGTGAAGGAGCTGGTGGAGAACGCCATCGATGCCGGCGCCTCCAGGGTCGAGATCTTCACCGATGGCGGCGGGCGGCGAAAGATCGCCATCACCGACGATGGCGGCGGCATGACCCATGCCGACCTGGAACTGGCCGTGGACCGCCACGCCACCTCGAAGCTCGACGACGAGGACCTGCTGCAGATCCGCACCCTCGGCTTTCGCGGCGAGGCGCTGCCCTCCATCGGCTCGGTCGCGCGGCTGAGCATCACCACACGCCACGCCTCGGAGCCGCATGCCTGGTCGCGCACCGTCGACGGCGGCGAGAAGTCGCCGATTGCGCCGGCGGCGCTGTCGCAGGGCACCCGCGTCGAGGTCAGCGATCTGTTCTACGCAACCCCGGCCCGGCTGAAATTTCTCAAGACCGACCGCACCGAGGCCGAAGCCATCCGCGAAGTGGTGCGCCGCCTTGCGATGGCGCGGCCGGATATCGCCTTCACCTTGGCCGGCGAGGAACGCGCGCCCGTGACATGGGCGGCTGCGTTGCCCGGCCCGGCCGGACAGTTGACGCGGCTGGGCGACATTCTCGGGCCCGAGTTTCGTCTCAGCGCCATCGAAGTGCGCAGCGAACGCGAAGGTGTGGTGGTCGAAGGTTTTGCCGCAGCGCCGTCGCTGACGCGCGCCAATGCGCTTGGACAGTATCTGTTCGTCAATGGTCGCCCGGTCCGCGACAAGCTGATCATCGGTGCGGTGCGTGCGGCCTATTCCGATTATCTGCCGCGCGATCGCCACCCGATCGTCGCGCTGTTCGTCACGCTTGATCCGCAGGAGGTCGATGCCAATGTGCATCCGGCCAAGACCGAAGTACGGTTTCGCAATGCAGGCCTCGTGCGCGGGCTGATCGTGCATGCGCTGAAGGAAGGCCTGGCCCGCGAGGGACGTCGCACCGCGGCCAATAGCGACGGCGCGGTGCTGGACTCGTTCCGCCCCAACTTCGCACCCAATTTCGCGCCGCGCACGAATGCCAATTGGGATTGGAAGCGATCGCCGTCCTATCCGGTGTCGCCTGCGCCCGCCTTCGATGGCTCCGCCGCTCTTGCCGAGCGCAGCCAGGCCGCCTTCGATGTCGGCACGCCATCAGCCGATGTCCGCTTTGAGGAAGCACCGCAGACCGATCTGATCGACCGCCCGCTCGGCGCGGCGCGGGCGCAGGTGCACGAGAACTACATCATCGCGCAAACGCGCGACGGCATGATCGTGGTCGACCAGCATGCCGCGCACGAGCGTATCGTCTATGAGCGGCTGAAGGCCTCGCTGGCCGCCAATGGCGTGCAGCGGCAGATCCTGCTGATCCCCGAGATCGTCGAAATGGACGAGGCCATCGTGGAAAAACTGTTCGATCGCGCCGAGGAACTCGCGAGCTACGGCCTTGCCATCGACAGTTTCGGCCCCGGCGCCATTGCCGTGCGCGAGACGCCGTCGCTGCTCGGCAAGACCAATGCCGCGTCGCTGCTGCGCGATCTTGCTGAACACATGGCCGAATGGGACGAGGCGCTGCCGCTGGAGCGCCGCCTGCTGCATGTGGCGGCGACCATGGCCTGCCACGGCTCGGTGCGCTCAGGCCGCCGACTGCGGCCCGAGGAAATGAACGCGCTGCTGCGCGAGATGGAAGACACGCCGAACTCCGGCCAGTGCAACCACGGCCGACCGACTTATGTCGAGCTGAAGCTCAGCGATATCGAGAAGCTGTTCGGGCGACGATAACCCGGCTCACGTATATTTCGGATCGCGTTCCAGCAACTCAATCGACACGCCCTGCGGCGCGCGGATGAAGCAGATGCGCAGGCCGGGCTTGAGCGTATGCGGCTCCTTGGTGAACTCCACGCCCTTGGCCTTCAGCGACGCAGCCACGGCATCGATGTCCTTCACCTTCAGGCCGAAATGGTCGAGGCCCTGATAGGGCGTGACCGGCGGCGGGTTGACGCCCATCTCCGGCGTCACCGGTGCGAGGAAGATCATGCCGCCGCCGAGCTTGATATCAACGCGGCCAGGCGCGCGCAGGATCTCGGCCCCGAGCATGTCGGCAAACCACTGCGCGGTCGCTTCGGTGTCCGGCGTACGGATATGGACGTGATCCCAGGTATATTCGATCGCAGACATAGGCTGCTCCTTTTGACGTCTTCTTACACAGATCGCAGAAACGTAAATTCGGTGTCGTCATAGGCGCGGCGCTCGAGCTCTTCAAAGCCCTCGGGCGCAGCAAATTCCGCATTCTTCGCCTCTTCCACCACCAGCAGCGCACCCGGCGTCAGCCAGCCACCATCGCGCAGCGAGGCCAGCGCCTTTTCGGCGAGCTTCATGCGATAGGGCGGATCGAGGAACACCAGCGAGAACGGCTCGACCGGATGGGCGGGGCCGAGATCACTGGCATCGCGGCGATATACTTTGGTGACACCGCCGAGACCGAGCGCCTCGACATTGTTACGCAGCAAGGCACGCGCCTCGGAACCGTTGTCGACGAACAGCGTGAACTTCGCGCCGCGCGATACGGCCTCGATGCCAAGCGCGCCGGTGCCGGCAAACAGATCGAGCACACGCGCGTCCTCGATCGGATTCTCGTAAGCGTGGATCAGGATGTTGAACAGCGACTCGCGCAGCCGATCCGCCGTCGGACGGATCGCCTGCGTCGTAGGCGATGCGATGCTGCGGCCCTTCAGCCGGCCACCGACGACACGCATGGCTTACTCGTCCTGCGGCTTCAGATCGCGCTTGCCGTGATAGCCGCGCTTCGGCTTCTTCGGCGGGCCGCCGAACAGGGCTTCGGCTTCATTGCGGGCGCGCGACTCCTCCGAGCCAGACCGCTGCACCAGGACGCGACGGCCCTTGCGGTCTTCCACCGTCGAGCGCTTCAGGACCGGCTTCTTCACGACCACCGGATCGAGCGAGACGTCGCCCTTGCTCGGCAGTTGCCGGCCGAAGTCGGCACCTGAGGCTTCGGCGATCTTCTCGCCGAGCTGCTCGCGCAGCACGCGGGTCTTCACCTCGTCGACCTCACCTTCCTCGATTTCGCCGAGCTGGAACGGACCGTAGGAGATACGGATCAGGCGGTTCACCTCCAGGCCGAGATGCGCGAGCACGTTACGCACTTCGCGGTTCTTGCCTTCGCGGATCGCAAACACGATCCAGACATTGGCGCCCTTGTCGCGCTCCAGCGTCGCATCGATCGAGCCGTATTTGACGCCATCGACCTCGACGCCGTTCTTGAGCTCGTTGAGCTGCGCCTGGGTGACTTCGCCATGGGCGCGCACGCGATAGCGGCGCAGCCAGCCGGTCTCCGGCAATTCGAGCGTGCGCGCGAGGCCGCCGTCATTGGTGAGCAGCAGCAGGCCTTCGGTGTTGAAATCGAGCCGGCCGATGGAGATCAGGCGCGGCAGGCCTTCAGGCAGATGATCGAACACCGTCGGCCGCCCTTCCGGATCGGCATGGGTCGTCATCAGGCCACGCGGCTTGTGGTACAGGAACAGGCGCGTACGCTCCGGCGCCGGCAACGGCTTGCCATCGACGGTGATGACATCATTGGTCGAGACATCGAGCGCCGGCGAATTGATCACGCGGCCATTCACCGCGACGCGGCCCTGCGTCACCCACTCCTCGGCATCGCGGCGCGAGCATAGGCCGGCACGCGCGACGACCTTGGCGACGCGCTCGCCGCCCGCTTTCTTTGCGGCAGGCAGACGCGCCGGACGGCGCGCTTCGGGATCACGCTCGCGATATTCGCCGCGGCCACCGAAGGCAGGACGCTTCCTGAAGATCTTGCTGTCGTCCTCGTTGTCGCGGCGCGGACGCTCATCACCATCGCGGCGCTCGCTGCGTCCATGCTCCTGCCAGTCCATGCGGCCACGCGGCTCGCGCGGCCGATCGAAGCTCGGACGGTCCTCGCGCGGACGGGAGAAACGCGGACGTTCGCTCTCGCTACGCTCGGGGCGATCATCACGCGAACGATCGAATCTTGGCTTGTCGAATTTCGGACGATCGAAATTGCGCGCGCCATCGCGCGGCGGACGGGAATCGCGATCGCCACGATCGCTGCGATCGCCATCCTCACGGTTCTGCCATGGCTTCCGCTCGCCGCGATCGGGGCGTTCAAAATCGCGTCCACCGCGATCGGGACGATCGCCAAAGCTCTTGCGCGGGCCGCCACGGTCCGGCGCGCCGCGCGAGAATTTGCCGCCGCCGAACTTCTTCTCGGCGCTGAACGGCCGGTCACTGCGCGGACGATCGCCATCGCGCGAGGGACGCGGACTGAACGGACGATCGCCCTGCGGCCGATCACTGCGATCCCCCCGCGGACGATCGTTGCGATCCCCCTGCGGGCGATCAAAGCGCGGACGCGGACGGTCACCATCCCCGCGAAAGCCTTCGCCGCGCGGCGTATAGGGGCGCTTCTCACCTCCGCCATCGCGCGACGCATAGGGCTTCTTGTCACCAAACTTCTTGTCGGAGAAACGTCCGGCCGGACGCGCATCGCCGCGGTCGCCCCGCGGGGCGCGATCATCGCGGTTGAAATTCGGACGCTCGCCGCGCGGCGAATAGGGACGCTTCTCGCGGTCACCGAAGTCCTTGCGCGGGCCACGGTCCGGACGATCGCCACCACCGCTGCGCGCGGGACGATCGCTGCGATCGTAGCGGTCTTCGCGATTGAAACGCGCCGGACGCGCATCGTCACGATCGCGGCGCGGCGCGCGGGTGTCGTCGCGCTTGCCGGCGTAAGGCTTTGCTCCAAAAGACTTGGCGCCGAACGACTTCTCGCCAAAGGACCGCTTCTCGCCGCCGCCGGCACGAGCCGGCCTCGCGTCTGCAGATTTGGGTGTGTAGGTGCCGTCGCGCTTGGCGAATTTCTTTTCCGGTCCGCGCGCCGCGCCGGAGCGGCCGCCCTTTGAAAAGCTTTTGCCGACTCCGCCTTTGCCACCGGGTGGCCGGCCGCGCGAGGGGCCGTTGTTTTTGTTGTTGTCGCGGGGCATGAAAGGTCTCACTGCAGCGGAAGCTGAATTGGGTTGAGCGGTGCGGAACGGTTCGCGGGCCGAAAATGCGCGCTCATTGGGGCGCATTCTCACGCAAAACCAGTCTCCACTTTTGCTGAATGCAACTCCGTAGCAGAGTTTTGCGCAGGAAACGAGCCGTTGACCGCACCTTCTTTCATGGATTTGGCGCTGAAAGCGGCCGAAAGCGCCGGAAATGCCGGCGAAGTGCCGATCGGCTGCGTCATCGTCGGGAATAACGAGGTGATCGCCACGGCCGGCAACCGCACCCTCCGGGACCGCGACCCGACCGCCCATGCCGAAGTCCTGGCCATCCGGGAAGCCGCCGCCAGGCTGGGCAGCGAGCGGCTGGTCGACTGCGACCTGTATGTGACCCTGGAGCCCTGCACGATGTGCGCGGGAGCTATTTCGTTCGCCCGGATCCGGCGGCTGTATTACGGGGCAGCCGATCCCAAGGGCGGCGGCGTCGATTCCGGCGTACGCTTCTTCGCCTCCCCGACCTGTCACCACGCGCCGGAGGTCTATCCGTCCGTGGGGGAAACCCAGTCTGCGACGCTGTTACGGGAGTTTTTTAAAGCGCGGCGTTGAGACCTTGCTGGCCGTCACATCCACGGGAACGCGCGTCACTTCGTGCCCGTCTTCGTGGATGATGCAGATATGGCGCTCATGACTGTGATGGGACGCAGGGCGCATCCTGACCTCATCGGCCATCGCATAGGCCTGCGCAATCGCCTCGGCGTCGCTGCCGAAATCCTGACCAGCGTGATCACGCTGGGTCGTGCCATTTCTGAGATCGAAATAGTAACGCGCCATGGGCACCTCACTGGCCCATCAACGCGCCACGCAACCTTCGGTTCCCCGAAGGGAACCCCGGATTACCACTACTTGCCTTTTCGCTCCCGCGCCACCGCCTGCCAGCCGATATCGCGGCGGCAGAAGCCTTCGGGCCAGTTGATCAGGCCGATGGCTTCATAGGCGCGGCGCTGGGCCTCGCCGACGGTTTTGGCAGAGGCCGTCACGTTGAGGACGCGGCCGCCATTGGCGAGAATCCAGTCGCCGGAGGCCTTGGTCCCGGCATGAAACACCTCGACGCCTTCGATCTTCTCGGCCCGGTCGAGACCCGCGATCCGTGTGCCCTTCTCATAGTCGCCGGGATAGCCCTTGGCGGCCATGACCACGGTCAGTGCGGGATCCGGGAACCACCGCAGATCGAAATGCTTGAGCTGCCCGTCGCAGGAGGCGATCAACGCGGGGAGCAGATCCGACATCAGCCGGACCATCAGCACCTGGGTCTCGGGATCGCCGAAACGGGCATTGTATTCGATCAGCTTCGGGCCTTCGTCGGTGATCATCAGTCCGGCGAACAACACGCCCTTGTAGGGATAGCCCATCGCGCTCATGGCGCGCAGGGTTGGCAGGATAATCTCATTCATGGTGCGATCGCGGATCGCGTCGGTAAACACAGGCGCCGGCGAATAGGCGCCCATGCCACCGGTGTTCGGCCCCTTGTCGCCATCGAAGGCGCGCTTGTGATCCTGCGCCGCGACCAGCGGAAGCGCATGCTCGCCGTCGCACAGCACGAAGAACGAGGCTTCCTCGCCGGTCATGAATTCCTCGACCACGGCTTCCGCACCGGCTGCGCCGAAGCCGCCGCCGAGCATCATGTCGATAGCGTCTTCGGCCTCCTTCAGCGTCATCGCGACGACGACGCCCTTGCCGGCGGCAAGGCCATCGGCCTTGATCACGATTGGCGCGCCCTGCGCGCGGATATAGGCCTTGGCGGCATCCGCATCGCTGAAGCGCTCATAGGCTGCGGTCGGGATGTTGTTGGCCTTGCAAAGATCCTTGGTGAAACCCTTGGAGCCTTCGAGCCGGGCGGCGGCCTTGCTCGGCCCGAACGACTTGATACCGGCAGCAGCCAGATCGTCGACGATGCCCGCCGCCAGCGGCGCCTCGGGGCCGACCACGACGAAATCAACCTTGTTCTCCTTGCAGAACGCAATCACGGCGGCATGGTCCGCGACATCCAGCGCAACACATTCCGCCTCCTTGGCGATGCCGGCATTGCCGGGTGCGCACCAGAGCTTGGTCAGCAGCGGAGAGGCGGCGAGTTTCCAGGCGAGCGCGTGCTCGCGGCCACCGGAACCGATGAGGAGAATGTTCATGTAGAGCCAGACCAATTGCAATCAAACACGCCCACCGTTTAGCACGGCGCACCGGCACGGCAATCAGTGGTCTGAGTAATCAACCGGTCAGGTTACTGCCCGGCACGACGGCGTCGGCGCGCGTTTCCTCGCGATAATGGCGGATCAAACCCACCGTCCAGCCTAGGAAATAGCCAGCGCAGGCCCCCGACACCAATTGGCCGATCAGCGGGACGGCAATACCCGAACCCAGCTTCATCGCAGTTGCGACCGCCACGGCATATTGCAGCAGGAAGACCGACAGGTTGCGGATCAAAGGCAGCCAGCTCCCGGGCCGCAGAATGGTGCCGTCCTGCCGATCGACCACCATCTCACCGGGACCAATCCACAGGGCGACAGCCGCCATCACGATGGCCGCGGCCAGCCACGCCCCGATCAGATGCAATTGGCCGCCGGCAAAGATCAGCCGCGAGAGCCCCATCAGGAGAAACACCATCGGAACGATCAGCAAACGGCGCAACGGCGTCTTGCGCGGCCGGAGCGACAGACTTCCGAGCCAGATCAGCAGCGCCAGCAACGCGAACACCCAGATCGGCGTGTTGGTCAGAATGCGCCACGCGATGTCCATGACAATCTCCCGAGCTCTACGTTACCTGCTTTGCTCTACTTGCCTTCCGCAGCCGCGATGATCTCACGCAAGGTGGCGACGTGCCGCGCGAAAGCGGCACGCCCGGTCGCGGTGGCCGTTACCGTCGTCTGCGGCTTCTTGCCGACAAAGGCCTTTTCGACGCTGACATAACCGGCCTTCGCCAGCGTCTCGATATGCGCACCGAGATTGCCATCGGTGGCGCCGGTCAGTTTCTTCAATCGCGGGAAATCCAGTCCCTGCGCCGGATGCAGAACATTCAGCGCTGCCATGATCTTGAGCCGCAGTGGCTGATGGATGATGTCGTCGAGTTCCGCCATGTCAGCTGCGCCGCATCCAGAGGCCGCCGAGCAACAGGCCGCCGCCATTGACCACGGCCATCCAGAGCGTGAACCACGGGCCGGCCAGGAAGTAACCGAGCAATGTCAGCGCGATCACGCTCATGCCGATCACGACAAAGACGCGGCCGAACCAGAACCCTGTCATCACGTAAGGCAACATGAAGTAAGTCGTCCAGAACGCCGCGATCTGCCGGATCGTCATCGTCCCGAAGACCATGCTCCACAGACAGCCGAAAGCCACGAACGCGATGAAGGCTGCCGTTGCACGGGCATCGAAGGTGCTGACACCTTGGCGCTTCTTGTTGAGGCCCCCGATGATGATCGCGCAGATCACACCCGCGACGATGACGACCGACCAGATGACGGGAGCCGCAGCAGGCGCGAAGAACGAGAGCAGATAACCGATAAAAGTCGCAACGCCCCATAGAATGAGCATCGTGCTGGCGTGCCGATAGAACACCGACTGCCGGACCAGCCGACTGAGGCTTTCGATCTCCATCAACGCAGCACTGGCTTCCTGGCTGTTGATCACGATGTCACCTCGTTGCGAGATTGTCAGCGACGACGGCGACGAAACTTGCCGTGCTGACGACGTCCATATGATTTGCATTGTCGAGGACGCGCACGTCGATATTGGCTTTCGACTGCATCGCCTCGCGATATTTGTCGGCGAACATCAGCTCGTCATCGCGCCCGGCGATCACCGATATGGGTCCATTCGCCGGATCGAGATCGAGGCGGTAGTCGCGATGCGTGCCGAAATTCTGCAGCAGCCGAAACGAATATTCGGACGTCAGAATGCGCGTCATGCCCGGTTGCACGGCAAAGGCGACCACCGGGAGCTGCGAACAGCATGTCACCCCGACCGACTGCAGCATACTGAGCGCGATGATGCGCAGTACACTCGGACTGGCCCATCCGCCTGCGTTCTCGCGCGTGGATGGCGACTTCAGGCCGAGATAGGGGGACAGCAGCACGGTGCGTGTGAACAGCCCCTGATTGGCAGATCCCGCCACGCGCAGCGCAAACCCGCCGCCCGACGAATGCCCAACAAGCGTCAGTGGCAGTGCCAGTCCCTGCCCGCGCAAATGACCGACAAGATCCGCGAGATCATCGTCGAGCTGGCCGAGATAGGCGATATCGCCGCGGGTCCCCGATGCGCCATGGCCGCGCATGTCGGGCGCGATGCTTTCGACGCCCCGCGCGGCAAGCGCTTTCGCCAAAGCATGCATCGCCATGCTCGAGCCCGACGAGCCATGAATGAGCAGCGCGGCGCGGCCCACGGATGGCCCCGATGGCGCGTAGCGCCGGTAAGCCAGACTCGAGCCGTCTCTGGCCTGGAAATACTGCAGTAGCGGCGTGCCACTGCGATCCGCGCTGCGTGCCGTGTCCGCAATGGAGGCCAGCGCCTTTGGCCGGGACACCGGCACCGCAATCATGCCGGCCAGCACCAGGGCCACCAGGCCTGCTCCAGCGAGGAGCCAAACGATGCCACGAACCGCAAAGGTCAATATCGACGCCATAATACCCGCCACTCCCTGAAAACAGATTACTCTGTATAACAGAGTTATCTGCAATTCAACATCTGATTGGCGTTTTGCGACCGACATCCCTACTTTGCGACGATCCTGAAAGCCGAGATTCGATGCCCAAAGCCGCCGCCCCCCTCACCAATTCCCTCGAATTCACCGTCTCCGAGCTGTCCTCAGCCCTGAAACGGACGGTGGAAGACACTTACGGGAACGTCCGGGTGCGCGGCGAAATCTCGGGTTTTCGCGGGCCGCATTCCTCCGGCCACTGCTATTTCTCGCTCAAGGACGAGAGCGCCAAGATCGAGGCGGTGATCTGGAAGGGCGTCCATGGCCGGATGCGGTTCAAGCCGCAGGAAGGCCTCGAGGTTATCGCCACCGGCAAGCTGACGACCTATCCGGGCTCATCGAAATACCAGATCGTCATCGAGGCCATCGAGCCTGCCGGGGTCGGCGCGCTGATGGCGCTGATGGAAGAGCGCAAGCGCAAGCTCGGCGCCGAGGGCCTGTTCGACGAAGCGCGCAAGCAGCTGCTGCCATGGCTGCCGGAGGTGATCGGCGTCGTCACGTCGCCGACCGGCGCTGTCATTCGCGACATCCTGCATCGGCTGGAAGATCGCTTCCCGCGCCGCGTGCTGGTCTGGCCGGTGAAGGTTCAGGGCGAAGGCTCGGCCGAACAGGTCGCCGCCGCGATCCGCGGCTTCAATGCGCTAACGGAAGGCGGCCCCATTCCTCGGCCGGATCTGCTGATCGTCGCGCGCGGCGGCGGCTCGCTGGAAGACCTGTGGTCGTTCAACGAAGAGATCGTGGTGCGTGCCGCTGCCGACAGCATGATCCCGCTGGTCTCGGCCGTCGGCCACGAGACCGATATCACGCTGATCGATTTTGCCGCCGACAAGCGCGCGCCGACGCCGACAGCGGCCGCCGAAATGGCGGTGCCCGTGCGCGCCGAACTGATGGTGGAGATCTCCGGCTTCGAGCGCCGCATGATGCTGTGCTGGCAGCGCGGGCAGGAATCCCGCCGCAACGAGCTGCGTGCCGCAGCGCGCGCTCTGCCGGATCTCAGCGAATTGCTCGCCATTCCGCGCCAGCGTCTCGATGGCGCAACCGCATCGCTGCCTCGTGCGCTCAAGGCCAATACCCACGCGCATCATCGCCGCTTCGCGCAGGCGAGCTCAGGTCTCACGCTGCGCGTGCTGCGCGCACAGATCGCCCATGCCACGCAGCGGCTGACGGTATCGGGCGAACGCTTGAGCCTCTCCGCGCGTGCACTGCTTCGACAGCGCCGCGACCGCTTCACTGGTCTTGAAGCACGATTGAAGGCCTCAAAGCTCGCCAATGCGCAGGCGCAGCGCAATGCCATCACGCGCGATCGGGAACGCGCGCTGCGTCTATCCGAACGCGCCCGCCGTGCGCTAACGACTCTGGTGCAGCGCCAGCAGGCGCGCGTGCAGGCATCCAGCCAGTTGCTCGGCGCCCTCTCCTATCGCAGCGTACTGGCCCGCGGTTTTGCCCTGGTGCGCGACGAGCAAGGTGCAGCGCTGCATGCCGCCGCCAATATCGGAGCGGGCGCCCGCCTGAGCATCGAATTCGCCGATGGCCGCGTGGGCGTGACCGCCGATGGCGACCGCCCGGCCGCTGCAGCGCGTGAAGCGAAGCCTACGTCGTCGGCCGCGCCGAAAAAAGCACCGAAAATCGATCAGGGCAGCCTGTTCTAGAGGTTGCGCGGGCCGCCTTTATTGGGCGACGCCGCGGCCCTATTTATGCTACGAGATGACGACATTCAGGGCCGGTAGCCGATCCGGCAAGACGACTTAGTGACGATCCAGGAGACAGCCGTGCTGAACAAATTTGGCCCTTCGGGCCACGGCGAAGCCCAGTTGCAATATCTCGACGGCGATTTCCGCGTGGTGTCGCCCGGCACCTATGTGACTTGCGCCATCACAGGCGAGCGCATTCCGCTGGATGAGCTGAAGTACTGGAGCGTCGACCGGCAGGAAGCCTATGCGGTGCCGAATGCGGTGCTGGCGCGGCATTATCCGGATGCAGTCAAGACGCAGAAGTAAGCTCGTATCGGTCGTTCCGCAGGGTGGGCCCGCTTCGTCCTACGTTCTGAGCGTCTTCACTCGAGCCCGATTGAGCCGTTCGATCACGAAAGCCTGCAGCGCCGCCTTGTCCTCGAAGGCCAGCGTGACGGCGAATGGTACAATCTCCGCCGCAGCCGGCATGCTGCCGAGTTTGACGAAATCCTTCTCCGTCGTCACCAGCGAGAGCCCACCATGCTTCGCTTGCGCGGCCAGCGCGTCGATCTCACCGGGCGCATAGGGGTGATGATCGGCGAAGGCCTTCTCCACCGCCACGTCCACACCTGCATGACGCAGCGTCCGGAAGAAGCGCTGGGGATCGCCGATCCCCGCAAAGGCCAGCACGCGCTTGCCGCGCAAGGCAGTCACTGACGTCTCGTCCGGCACGAGGCGCGCCGTCAACACCGGGCCGCCCTGACCCGCGACCAGCGCGGCAACACCCGTCGCCGCAACACCATCGCCGATTACGACCAAGGCATCGGTGCGCGCGATCTGCAGATCGAGCGGCGCGCGCAAAGGTCCCGCAGGCAGCACACGGCCGTTGCCGAGACCGCGATTGCTGTCGATCACAATGAACGACGCATCCTTGGTGATGGCCGGATTCTGGAAACCGTCATCCATCACGATGACGCTGGCGCCGGTTGAGCGCGCCAGCGCTGCGCCCGCGACGCGATCCCGGGAGATAACCACCGGCACCTGCCGTGCCATCATCAGCGGCTCGTCGCCAACATCTGCAGCCTGATGCCTCGACGGATCGACTTTCACCGGGCCGTGCAGTCTGCCGCCATAACCGCGGCTGAGCACCACCGGCGTCTCGCCGAGATCGCGCAGCACCTGCACTAGTGCCAAAGTCGTCGGTGTCTTGCCGGCACCGCCGACGTGATAGTTGCCGACGCAAAGAACGGGAATGCCGACATCGACGCCCTTGCGCGCCATGCGGCTACCTGCGACTTCCCCATAGATGGCGCCAAGCGGCATCAGCAGACGCGACAGCCATGTCGATGGCGGATACCAGAACGCCGGCTCACGCATCATAGGCTCCCGCCTCAATCCGGAGCTGCATCAGATAGGGCTCCAGCGCATGCAGCGTACGGTCGAGCGCACCGCCAAGCCGTTCAACCACGCGACGCCCGGCCTCGATTGCGGCATCGCGTGCCGCCTCGTTGCCGAGCATCTGGCCGAGCTGTTTCACCAATTGCTCCGAGGAGTCGGCGAGCTTCGCGCCGCCGGCGCCATCCAGCGCCTCATAGACGTCGGTGAAATTGAAGACATGCGGACCATGCACCACGGACGCACCGAGCTTCACGGCTTCAATCGGATTCTGCCCGCCATGCGGCACCAGCGAACCGCCCATGAACACCACCGGTGACAGGCGATAGAACAGGCCGAGTTCGCCCATGGTGTCGGCGATGTAGATGTCAGTGGTCCCCTGCGGCAACTCCTCGCGCGACCGCAAGGCGACCTGCGCGCCGGTCGCCGTGATCATCTGCGCGATGTCCTGGCCGCGATGGGCGTGGCGCGGCACGATGACCGTCAGCAACTTCGGAAAGAAACTGGTCAGCGTCTTGTGAGTCTCGAAGATGATCTCTTCTTCGCCGGGATGCGTCGACGATGCGACGATGATGGGGCGACCGCGCGTCACCGCCATAAGCTTGTCCAGCTTCACGGCGTCATTGGGCGGCGCCTGCACATCGAGCTTCAGATTGCCCGTGACGACGACGCTGCGCGACCCCAATGCGCTGAAGCGCTCGGCGTCGGTTTCGGACTGCGCCAGGCAGATCTCGAAACGGCCGAGCAACGCACCGATGGTCGCCGAAAATTTCTGCCAGCGCGGGAATGAGCGCTGCGACATGCGCGCATTGATCAGCACCATCGGCAGACGGCGTTTGGCGGCGGAGATGATCAGGTTTGGCCAGAGATCACTCTCGATGAACAGCGCAAGGCTCGGCTTCCAGTGATCGAGGAAGCGCGCCACGAAGCGCGGTGAGTCATAGGGAATGTATTGATGGATGATATCGGCCGGAAAGCGCTTGGCGATGATCTCGGCCGACGTCACCGTGCCGGAGGTCAAGAGGATGCGCATACCCAGCGCGCGCAGCCGCTCGATCAGCGCCGCCGCGGCCAGCACCTCGCCGACGCTGGCGCCGTGGATCCAGACCAGCGGTCCATTGGGCCGCGTGATCCGCGAAATGCCGCGGCGCTCGTCGAGGCGGGCGGGATCTTCCTTGTTGTTCTGCAGCCGCCGCTTGATCAGGACCGGCGCAAGCGGCGCGAGCGCCGCCGACAATCTGCGATAGGCGCGCAGCGTGATCGGCAGCGCGTTAGGCACGACGCGCACCTTCCGGCCGACCTACCGCGTCATAGGCACGCTGCGTGGCCTCGTTCAGCGTGGCTTCGAGCTGCAGGCGCAGCGCCTCCATCGTGGCAGCGTCGGCATCGGCAGGAACGCTCAGCGGCTCGCCGCCGACCAGTACGCCGCGACCGAAAGGCAGATTGATCGTGGTGCGGTCCCAGTTGTTGAGCTGGACGTAGCGGCTGGTGGCCATGGCAAACGGCATGATCGGCCGGCCACTTTCGCGTGCCAGCATGATGATGCCCATGCCGGCGACACGCGAACGCTTCGGCACGTCGGCGGTCAGCGCCATATTGATACCGCGCTCCAGCACCCGCACCATTTCCTTGAACGCACCGACACCGCCCTTGCGGTGAAACGCGCCGCCATGATCGCCGGAACCGCGGACGGTGGCGATGCCGAGCCGTTCGGCAGCCAACGCATTGAACTCGCCATCGCGATGCTTCGAGATCAGCACCGCACCGCGATAGTCCTTCTGCTTGATAAACGGCGTCATGAAGTGCTGGCCGTGCCAGAACGCCAGGATGACGGGCATCTGCGGCTCGACGATGTCATAGACATCGACGGGATCGAAGGTGAACTTGTTGGTCTTCCAGACCAGACGCAAGAATTCGGCCGCGAGAAAACCCGCGGCGCGCTGAACCCAGCTGCTGCGCAGCGTGTTTCGGAGCAGTCGTTTCAAGCGGCCGGCTTCGCGTCTTGGCCGGGATCGAGCAACCGATGAAGATGGACGATGAAGTAACGCATATGGGCGTTGTCGACGGTCATCTGCGCCTTGGCCTTCCAGGCCACGAAAGCCGAGGCGTAATTCGGATAAACGCCCACCACTTCAACCTGGTTGAGATCCTTGAAGGTTGTCCCCTTCAGATCGGTGAGTTCGCCGCCGATGACCAGATGAAGCAGTTGCTGTGGTGTGTCCGACATGAATCCTGTTCCTGCAGCGGCCGGCTGCGATCCGATAAGTCAAAGATAATGATGCAGCCGGTTAAACCCGGCGGTTCTGGAATTGCTCGACGATGTAAGCATGGCGATCGCCCCCCGCTGCCACCAGCAACCCGTGCGTGACTTCCCGGCGATTATAGAGGATGGGATCGCCCGAAAGCTCGGTCATCCTACCATTCGCTTCGTGCACGATCAAATCTGCGGCGGCCAGATCCCAGTCCCGGCTCTGCCCCCCCGCAAAGGCCGCATCCAGCCGGCCATTGGCGATCCAGCACAAGCGCAGCGCCAGCGAGCCAATTCGCGGATAGAGGGTAATGTCCTGCCGGGGATGGACCATTCGCTCGACCAGAGGCTTCGGGCCTGCCACGCGCGAAAAGTCCATCGCGGAACCGGTCGTGGCCCGAACCGGAACGCCGTTGCAGGTGGTGCCCTGCCCGCGGATCGCCAGAAAAAATTCATCTGTGGATGGCGCAAATACCGCGGCCATCACCGGCCGGGCGTCCTCGACCAGCGCGACACAAACACACCAATCCTCGCGACCGGCGAGATAGCTGCGGGTACCGTCGATCGGATCGATGATCCATGTCAGCCGCTTGCCGAGACGAGATTCGTCATCGGCGCTCTCCTCCGAGAGCCAGCCGTAATCGGGCGTCGCGGCGCGAAGCCGCTTCTCGATCAGATCGTTGAGGGCGATATCCGCTTCGGAGACGGGGGAGGATTCGCCCTTGGTCCATTTCCTGAGTTCTGTACCGAACATTGCGAGGCCGAGCTCGCCGGCCGCCCGCACCGTGTCCGCCATCAGGGCAACATCGTGCGCAAGCCGTTTGTCGGTGTCGAGATCAGCGTCCGGCAATCGTCAGCCCCTCGACGCGCACGGTCGGCGCGTTGACGCCGTATTTGAAAGCGAGGTCGTTCGCAGGCGTCATCGACTTGAAGATCTCGAACAGATGACCTGCGATGGTGATCTCGCTGACGGCATAGGTCAGCTTGCCGTTCTCAATCCAGAATCCGCCGGCGCCGCGACTATAGTCGCCGGTCACGCCATTGACGCCCGAGCCGATCAGATCGGTGACGTAAAAGCCTTCCTTGATATCGGCGATCAGGTCTTCCGGGCTCACGTCGCCTGCTTCCATATGCAGGTTATAGGCGCCGGGCGATGGTGACGACGACACGCCGCGATGCGCATGGCCTGTCGTGGTCATGCCGAGTTCGCGCGCGGTCGCGCAATCCAGCAGCCAGGTGGTGAGCACGCCGCCATCGATGATCGCCTGCTTGCTGGTGGCGACGCCTTCCGCATCGAAGGACTGCGAGCGCAGGCCGCGGACGCGGAGGGGATCATCGATGATGCGGATATTGCTGCTGAACAGCTGCTTGCCGAGACTGTCCTTGAGGAACGTCGTCTTGCGCGCGACGGACGCGCCATTGGCGGCGCCGATGACGTGACCGACCAGCGAGTTCGAGACGCGCGGATCGTACACCACCGGCACCTTGCAGGTCGGCACCTTGCGCGGATTGGCCCGCGCCACCGTGCGCTCGCCTGCGAGCTTGCCGACGCTGGCCGGCGACTCCAGATCGGACGCATGCAGCGCCGAGGTGAAGGCGTAGTCACGCTCCATATTGGTGCCGTCGCCGACGATCGCGGTCATCGACACGCCGTGGCTCGAGCGCAGATAAGATCCGTGAAAACCGGTGGAGGTGACCAGCACCATGCCGCCGATGCCGGTCGAGGCGGATGCGCCGCCGGACTTGGTCACGCCCTTCACCGCAAGCGCCGCTTCTTCAGCTTCCACTGCGCGGCGTTCGAGTTCGCTCACCGACGGCACGACGGGATCGAGCAGATCGAGATTTGCAAAGTCGCGCGCAAGCAGCGCCGGGTCCGCAAGGCCGACATATTGATCGTCGGGCGCAACGCGGGCCATCGCGACAGCACGTTCGGCCAGCTGCGCGACATTATCGCCGGACATGTCATTGGTGGAGATCACCGCCTGACGGCGGCCAACGAACACGCGCAATCCCATATCGTCGCCTTCCGAACGCTCGGAGGCTTCGACCTTGCCGTCACGCACTTCGACACCATGGGACACGCCACGCACCGCCACCGCATCCGCGGCATCCGCGCCGGCCTTCTTGGCGGCTTCGACAAGACGCTGCGCCAGCGTGGAAAGCACTGACTGATCGAGCAGATCGGAATTGTCGGATTTCGTGGAGACAGACGACGACGCGTTTGGTGAAGAGTTCACGAACAAAATCCCAACATTGAGAGACGATTTTCAACAGGTCCGAAGCGGCAATGGCCGCTGTTAGAGATGTGCTTATTTCGCAGGGACTTCAAGCATTTGCCGGACCGAAAAGGAAAGAATTTCAGGGCTCTCGCAACGCTTCGTCAATCATGCCTGCCAAGCTTCTGTCAATCATGAAGGGCAGTCGGATTCGATTAACCAGCCTTTTTAAGCCGATTCCGAACGCGCTCTGGCAAGCTCTCCACATCGACCGGGAACATAATTCCGGCGGGGAGATAAAAAGCCGTGAGGCATCAAACAGCGACAGGTGGGGCCCATGCCCCGGGATCGAGCAGCGCATTGCGGCTCGATCCCCATTCACTTCCGGTTCGTTTCGAGGCGCATGATACCCGCGCCGACGGAGCGATCCGCCATATCGAACTGCATCGTGAGCGGGTCGTCCTGCATCGCGCCGTTGGCGGCATGCGCATGGCGATCAATGTGCGCGTCAGCGATTTTCTCGGCGTCACCCTGCGCGGTCTCGACGACGGCAAGATGCTGATGCTCGCGCATCGCGATCCCTCACTGTCGATTCCATTGCTGATCAGTTCGGATCGCGAAGAAATCGACATGGCCTGGCAGATGTGGAGCGAGATCTTCGCGCTTCCGCAATTGCCGGAAGAGAAGACTTACGAACCATCGCAGCGCCGTCGCCGCCGCAATGCGATCCGCGAGCGCCGCCCGAAATTCCTGGTACGTCGCCGTCCCGGCGGACTGCTCGGCGAAGCCGGCATCTACAAGGGCGAGCGCGAGATCATCGCGCGACACTAGTAATTCATCGTAGGGCGGATTAGCCGCAGGCATAATCCGCCCTACGCATATAACGATCACGGCAATCGCAACACCTTGACCGGATTCATGATCCGGTCCGGATCGAGCGCAAGCTTTACACGCCGCATCAGATCGAGTTCGACCTCCGACGTATAGAGCGGAAGCCGGTCGATATGCATGCGGCCGATGCCATGCTCGGCGCTGATACTGCCGCCACAGGCGACGCTTTCCTGATGCACAATGGTGTTGGCCTCATGCGCCGCAGCCTCGCGGACCTGCGCATCGCCGATGTCGTAGGGAAACACGACGATCACATGCACATTGCCATCGCCGACATGGCCACAATGCGCGACCTGCGCGTTCGGCAACTCGCGCTGCAGCCGGCGCGTGACGCGGGTGATGAATTCCGGCAGCGCCGAGATCGGCACCGACGTATCGTTCGACACGGTGAAGCCTTCACGCTTGTTGGATTCCGAAATCGTGTGACGCAGATTCCAGATCCGGTCGGCCTTGGCCTGATCGGTGGCGATCACCGCATCGCCGATGAGCCCGTCCTCCATCGCTGCGGCCAGTGCCGTCTCGAGGCTTTCCACGGCATTCCAGTCCGCGGCGCTGTCCGCCAGTTCGAGCAGCACGTACCATGGTGCTTCATCTGCCATCGGACTGCCGCTCGCAGAACCATGGCGCAGCACGATCTGCAATTGATTCTGCGACATCAGTTCAAAGGCCTCGACACGCCCGCCCGTCGTGCGCTGTAGATATTGCAAGAGCGCAATCGCCTGGCCGACCTCATCCATCGACGCCATTGCCGTCGCTGACACCATGAGCTTCGGATACAGTTTCAGCACAGCGGCAGTGACGATGCCGAGCGTGCCCTCAGCGCCGATGAAGAGCTGTTTCAGGTCGTAGCCGGTATTGTCCTTACGCAGCGCCTTGAGGCCATTCCAGATGCGACCGTCTGCCAGCACCACTTCCAGCCCGAGCACCTGCTCGCGCATATTGCCGTAACGCAGCACACCGGTGCCGCCGGCATTGGTAGATATCAGCCCGCCGACCTCGCAACTGCCGACGCTGCCGAGCAGCACGGGAAACTGCCGGTCATGCTGGTCAGCCAGCGCACGCACATCCGCCAGAATGCAGCCGGCTTCCAGCGTCACCGCATTGTTGAGCGGATCGAGATGACGCACACGCTTGAGCCGCGAGACATTGACGATCAGACAGTCCAGTCCATCCGGCGCAATGGCACCGCCGGTGAGCCCGGTATTGCCGGCTTGCGGCACGACCGCCACACCGAAGCTGCGGCAGACGCCCATCAGTGCTGCAACTTCCTCCGTACTTCCCGGCAGGGCTACAGCGACAGCAGCCCCGCGATAACGGGCGCGCCAGTCTTGCTGATAGGAATCGGCATCCGCACCAGTACGCACATATTTGCCGCCAATGACTGCGGCCACGGCAGCAAGAAATGCAGCAGGATCAGCTTTCAGAGACGTCAACACGCTATCCTTCCGCAGAGCTACTCAGCCTTCAGACCGGCGGCCTGGATGATCGGACCCCACTTCACGCCCTCGGCCTTGACCTGCGCCTCGAGCTCGGCGCCGGTCGAGCCCACCGGATCGCCGCTCAGCTCACGCAACTGCTTCGCCACGTCCGGATCCGCCACGGCCTTGCGGAACTCCGCGCTCAACCGCTCTGCAAGCGCCGGCGCCATGCCCGGCGGGCCGAACACCGCGTTCCACGTATAGGTCTCGTAATCGGGCAGGCCGGACTCCGCGATGGTCGGAATATCCGGGAACGATGGCGATCGCTTCTTGGTCGTGACCGCCAGCGTGCGGATCGAGCCGGCCTTGATGAACGGCGCCGCGCCGCTCAGCACGTCGAACAGAACCGGGATCTGTCCGCCCATCAGGTCGTTCATGGCCGGCGCACCGCCGCGATAGGGCACGTGCTCCATCTTCACGCCCGCCTGCACCTTGAACAGTTCTCCGGACAGATTGGGCGGCGTTCCCACGCCCGACGACCCGTAACTATACTTGGTCGGATCGCCCTTGAGCAGCGCGATGAGTTCCTTGATGGTGGTCGCTTGCACCTGCTTGGACACCATCAACACATTGGGCACCGTGACCAGCATCGAGATCGCGGTGAAATCCTTGACCGGATCGTAAGGCGGCACCTTCGCCATCAGAGGATTGATCGTGTGGGTGGAAATGGTGCCCATCAACAATGTCAGCCCATCTGGCTTGGCGCGCGCAACCCGCGTGGCACCGACCACACCGCCAGCGCCGCCGACATTTTCAATGAGGATCGTCTGCCCGAGTTGATCGGAGACCTTCTTGGCGACATGCCGACTGACGATGTCGGTGGCCCCGCCAGCTGCGAAAGGCACGACCAGCGTAATCGGGCTTTTCGGCAGGTCTGCCTGCGCCCAGACACTGGTATCCGGAATCATCATGCTGGACGCCGCAACGGCTGCCGAGCGGCAGAACGTGCGGCGTGTGATCTTGCTCGCCATTGTTTCCCTACCCTTGATGATTTTTGTTTCCCACACTGGTTTTCCAGCATTGGGTCTTCCAGCGATCGTCAGAAGCGCGCCTCATCTATTTCGATGGGCGCCCTTCCGTTGGTTCAGAGCGGCGCGTGTCCCAGCGCTGCGCGGAATCGGTTCTTCACATAGACACCATCACGCGGCGGCAGCACGCGCGGCGGGTTTTCCGCTTTCACTTTGATCGTCGCGAGCTTGACGCCATCGCGCGACGACAGGCGACCGCGCAGATCATCGACTCCAGCCATGTCGCGGATCTCGCGCGTCCAGCCGAAACCGCAGGCCTGCGCCACGCGATCGAGATTGACGCCGAGCCCGGCATGGCTGACCTGCATGCCGGTTTCGCCGAAATGTCCATTGTCGAGTATCGCGATGGTGAGATTGGCAGGTTTGCGCGTGGCGATGGTGGCGAGTCCGCCCATACCCATCAGCATCTCGCCATCGCCGGTGATGACCAGCACCGAATGATCGGGCTTCGCCGTCGCCAGCCCGAGCCCGACCATCGCGGCGCTGCCCATGGCCGCCCAAAGATAGTAGTTATTGTCGTGATCACCGGCAGCCATCACGTCATAGGATGGTGAGCCGAGGCCAGTCACAACAAGCAGATCCTTGCGGCCGGCCAGCAGCTTCTGCACGACCTCGCGGCGATCGAGCGCGCCGGTTGCGTTTACTTGACCCACTGCTTCTCTCCGATCAAACGCTGCCCCAGAAGCAATGCACAGGCTGCATCGCCATTGAATGCCATCGATGCGGCGCCATGCAACAGCGGCGCAACATCTTGCGGCTCATCGGCGCGCCAGGTCAGCACGCCCATCAGATTGAGCGCCTTCTCCGTCGCCTGCCCCATCGGATTCTGCCACGCATTGAACTCCGCCCAGTCGCCGCGCATGGTCACGACCATCAGCAGCGGGAAGCGCGTGCAGGCCTGCAGCGCCAGCGTGTTGATGCAGTTTCCGACGCCGCTCGACTGCATCAGCAGCGCGCCGCGCTCGCCGCCGAGCCAGGCACCCGCGAGATAGCCGATGCCTTCCTCCTCGGTGGTCAGCACCACTGAATTGATCGCATTGTCCTCATCGGCGAGACGGATCGCCGTGGAATGGCCGGCATCGGGTACATAAACGACGTGCTTGACGTCGGCCTCCTTCAGGATGCGGAATACATCGTGCCGCCAATCCACCTGTGAACCGGGCGTGGGCCCTGCATCTGACATTCCAGTCTCCGTTGCTTGCAGCATAGCGCTGACTCACGCTTAGCCCAAAGCAGACAGCCCGACGCATACCGATTTGCTCGAAGAGATATGCCGAGATGTGATCTCTGGCGGTGCAGCACTCGACAGCGCGTGAATGGTGCGACGCAGCTACGTTTTCCTGGGATCAATCATGTGTCCAACCCAGATATTCCGGGCGACGAGATCGGCCGCGATCTCCGTGAATGTATCGCCGACAAAGCGCGCCGCCGCGCTGACCGAGCGGTCTGCCGGATAGGCCAGCACCAGTTTCCGCGCCGGGGTGGGATCGACCAGCGGCGCCGCACAGAGTGCACCGCTCTCGACCAGCGCATGGATCGGCGCAAGCGGCAAAGCCGTAGAGCCGACGCCGTTGCGCACCAGATCGATCATCGCGCCAAAGGAATCCGCCTCGACGCTGCCGCGCAATTGAATGCCGGCCTGCCGTGCACACTCTTCCATGATTCCGCGCAGGCCATGGCGCAGGCTGGGGAGAACCAGCTCTTCGTGGGCCAGCGCCGCGAACGGAACGGGACGGTCCATCCGCAATCCCTTGCTGCCCGCGCTGACGAACAGCAGGTTCTCCATCATGACAGGCATGATGCGCAGTGAACGCAACGGCTGCGGATCGTAGGACACGGCGAGCTCGAGTTCGCCGCGCTGCAGCCAGTCCAGCAGATGCCCGGTGAAAGCCGATGACAGCCGGATCGAAAGCTGCGGATGCGCGTCCTTGATCTTCTTGACCAGAGGAACGGTGACGATCTCAGCCACGGTCGGCGTCGTACCGATGGAGACGAGCCCCTTGAACGACGCGCTTTCCTCCGAGGTGACGTTGCGGATGGCATCAAGCTCGGTCATCACGCGTGTGGCATGGTTGAGAACCTCACGGCCGATCTCGGTGATCACCATGCCGCGCCCGTGCCGCTCGAACAGCACAGCGCCGAGTTCCTTTTCCAGCAATCTGATCTGCCGGCTCAAGGCCGGCTGCGCGATGCGAAGGCGATCGGCTGCCTTGCTCAGGCTGCCCAATTCGGCCACGTGAATGAGTGTCTTGAGCTGCGCGACGTCCATTGGCGTGGTTCACCAGAGCTAGCGGTCCTGGCGATTACGCCGCCCGCATGATGGCATCCACGAGCAATCCTGCAAACAGCAGCAGCCCCGCGTCGCGGTTGGATTTGAATAGCCGCAAACACAGCGCGGAGTCGCTGATATCGATGCGCGTGATCTGCCAGGCCAGATGCACCGCGAATGCCGCGAGGCCGAGCCATGCCGGCCAGCGCGCACCAGCCAGCAACAGCGCCGCTCCGATCAACACCACTGCCACGCCGTAGAACATCATCAATGCCTGACGCGTGCGTTCCCCGAACAGCAGCGCGGTCGATTTCACGCCGATCAGTGCATCATCCTCGGTGTCCTGATGGGCGTAGAGCGTATCATAGGCGATCACCCAGCAGATCGAACCGGCATACAGAGCCAGCGCTGTCGCGTCGATGCGGCCGAACACGACAGCGAAGCCCATCAGCGCGCCCCATGAAAAGGCAAGACCCAGCACGCTCTGCGGCCAGTAGGTGATGCGCTTCATGAAGGGATAGGCAGCAACGATACCCAGCGAGGCGATGCCGGTAGCGATCGCGAAGCTGTTGAACTGCAACAGCACCACGAGACCGATCAGGGCCTGCAGCACCAGAAATGCAAAAGCCTGTTTCGCCGTAACCTGCCCGGCCGGGATCGGCCGCGAGCGCGTGCGCTCCACCTTCGCATCGAGATCGCGATCGGTGATGTCGTTCCAGGTGCAGCCGGCGCCGCGCATGACGAAGGCGCCGATGAAGAACAGCGCGATCATCTTGGGGAGTTGATGGATATCATGCGCCATGCCGGAGGCGAGTGCCGCCGACCACCAGCACGGCATCAGCAGCAGCCATGAGCCGATCGGACGGTCGAAGCGCGACAGCCGCAGATAGGGCCGCGACCACAACGGCGCCGAGCGATCGACCCAGTTGCCGGTCGCGTCCGCAACGCGGGCGGCCGCGTCGCTCATTGGAACAGAATGATCTGCCACCCGGTCATCGGGTGAGCACGTTGCCGTTCAGCGTATCGAAGGTGGTGCCGCCGCTCTTGCGCGCATTATTCGCTTCCGGCAGCGAGGCCGAGGAACCCAGCACGTCGCTGAGACGCGGCGCGGGCGCCGGGCCACCGCCACCACCGTTCCGTTGCTGCTGCGCGACGCTGCAGACCTTCTGTCGCATGCCTTCGGTGTTCTTGTGGCCGGTCTTCATCTGCTCGCCGACATTGGGCGGGATGCCGCACTTCTGCGCATTCGCCTCGATGTATTTGATCATCTTCACTTCGGTCTGCGAGAAGGAGGTGATCAGCTTGCAGGCTTCATCCGGCGGCGCGCGACGTTCGCTCGCAGCCTTGATGGCAGCGCCCTTCTTTTCGGCGTCCTGACGCAGGGGCAGAAAGCCCTTCATGCAATCCTCGCCGCCGGGCGGGCCCGCCTGTTGCTGCGGAGGAGCGCCGAAGCCGCCACCACCAATCGGCGCAGCGCCGTTGGAGGGAAACGCACTGGGTGCGGCAGCCGCACCATTGACCGGCGGAAATGGCGACGCACTCGCAGGCGCACCATTCACCGGCGGGAACGGCGACGAACTCGCAGGCGCAGCCGAGCTGTTGCCCGGCAGCGGCGCGGGAAACGCGCCCTGGGCATGAACTTCGATAGCCTGCATGGCGAACACGGCCATGGACAGCGGCACAATCAAACGACGGATGATCACAGATATTCCTCCGGCAGCTCAGTGCCCCGATTGATCGGGGGCGAAGCCCATCCTGATTCAGGACTTTCTACGATTCCTGCCAAGCCTTAACAACCCACCAAGAGCACGCGGATTCGGGCGGCAGCACGGCGTAAAGCCGCGTTCTCGCATGATAATTCGTCGCAGTTGGGCTAAAGCTCGCCCTCTGAATGGAACATGAACGATGCCGCAAGCCGATTTCCGCAGCCCCCGCCTCTTTGTCGATGCGCCTTTTGCAGCCGACGCAACCATTTCGCTCGATCGCAACCAGAGCAATTACCTCGGCAATGTGCTGCGGCTGGGCTCCGGCGCCTCGGTGCTGGTGTTCAACGGCAAAGACGGCGAATGGCAGGCCGCCATTTCCGGCGGCAAGCGGGCAGACCGCCTGACCCTGCTGGCCCAGGTCCGGCCGCAGGACCACCTGCCCGACGTGACCTATGTATTCGCGCCGCTGAAACACGCCCGGCTCGACTACATGGTCCAGAAGGCCATCGAAATGGGCTCCGCCGCGCTGCAGCCGGTCATGACGCGCTTTACCCAGGCCAGCCGGGTCAATACCGAGCGGATGCGCGCCAATGTGGTCGAGGCGGCCGAACAATGCGGAATTCTGAGCGTGGCCGCTGTCGCCGAGCCGCTGAACCTGCCCAAATATCTCGACCAGCGGGATGCCAAACGGCTGCTGATCTTTTGCGACGAGGCCGCTGAAGTGACCGATCCCATGACCGCGCTGACCGGCGCCCGGGAGGCCGCCTCCGCCGGAATCGATGTCCTCATCGGCCCGGAAGGCGGCTTTGCCGAGGAAGAACGGGCCCTTCTGCTGAAACAGGTCAATATTCTCCGGTTGGCGCTGGGCCCGCGGATCATGCGGGCCGATACGGCGGCCGTGGCGGCACTGGCGCTGGTGCAGACGGCTCTTGGTGACTGGAATGGTAACCAAGTAGGCAAATAACCCGCTGCCATGACCCGACATTAAGGCCGCCGGGCGATGGTGGTCGAAACGTCGCAACCGCCATGCTATGGGCTGCGCCAACGACCACTCTGTTGAGATTGCTGGACTTCGAGATGACCAAACCCGCCGCCCCTCGCGCGACCGGATCCGCCGCCTGGGCGGATGCGCTGCTGTTGTCGTTTGCCGAGGCCGGCTACGCCCATGCCGAGCCGGCGATCCTGCAGCCGGCCGATCCGTTCCTCGACATGTCCGGCGAAGACATCCGCAAGAGCCTGTATCTGACGACCGACGCGTCGGGCGAAGAACTGTGTCTGCGGCCGGATCTCACGATCCCCGTGGCGCGCGATTATCTCGCCTCACCGCAGGCCGGCCAGCCCGCCGGCTTCAGCTATCTCGGCCCGGTGTTCCGTTATCGGCATGGCACGCCCAGCGAATTCCAGCAGGCCGGCATCGAATCCTTCGGCCGTCAGGACCGCGCAGCCGCCGACGCCGAAATGCTGGCGCTCGGCCTCGAGGCCACGGCCGCCTTCGGCCTCGGCGATATCGAGATCCGCACCGGCGACGTCGCGCTGTTCGCGGCGCTGATCGAGGCCCTCGATCTCTACCCGGTGTGGAAGCGCCGGCTGATGAAGGACTTCAACCGCAAGGTCAGCCTGACCCAGGATCTCGACCGGCTGACGCTGGCGGAGTCGCCGGTGCGCAACGAATATGAAGGCGTGCTCGCGGCGCTGGCCGGCTCCGACCGCAAGGCTGCGCTGGCGCTGGTCACCGACCTGATGTCGATCGCCGGTGCGACCAATGTCGGCGGACGTTCGGTAGCCGAGATCGCCGACCGCTTCCTCGAACAGTCGACGCTGAAAGGCGGCGCACTGCCGAAGGATGCGCTGGTGCTGATCAAGCGCTTCCTTGGGATCTCGGGCGATCCCGACGACGCCTTGCAGCAACTGCGCAAGCTCGCCTCGGATGCCAAGCTCAACATCACGGCCGCCATCGACGAATTTGAAAGCCGCATCGGCTTCATGGCGGCGCGCGGTATCGATACCACCAAGACGCGTTTCTCGACGTCGTTCGGCCGCGGCGTCGATTACTACACCGGCTTCGAATTCGAACTGCACCGCAAGGGCAACGGCACCGAACCTCTGGTAGCCGGCGGCCGCTATGACGGACTGCTGACGCAGCTCGGCTCCGCCACGCCGATCCCCGCGGTTGGTTTCTCGGTCTGGATCGAAACCTTGACCCAACACGCCTCCTCGGCGCTCGTTTCCGGGAGCGCGTCATGACCGCACCATTCGTTCTCGCAGTCCCGTCGAAAGGCCGCCTGCAGGAAAACGCCGAAGCCTTCTTCACCCGCGCCGGCCTGACGATGACCAAGCCCGGCGGCGTGCGCGACTATCGCGGCACCATCGCCGGCTTCGACAATGTCGAAATCGCCTATCTCTCGGCCAGCGAGATCGCCTCGAACCTGGCGCGCGGCGCCGTGCATCTCGGCATCACCGGCGAAGATCTGCTGCGCGAGAGCATTCCCGACGCCGACAAGAAGGTCGCCTTGATCGAGGGCCTCGGCTTCGGCAGCGCCAATGTGGTCGTTGCCGTGCCGCAGGCCTGGATCGATGTGCGCACCATGGCCGATCTCGATGACGTCACCACCGGCTTCCGCGCGCAGCACAATCGCCGCATGCGCGTCGCCACCAAATATATCAACCTGACGCGCAACTTCTTCGCGTCCCATGGCGTGGTCGACTATCGCATCGTCGAAAGCGCCGGCGCCACCGAAGGTGCGCCCGCCACCGGCACCGCCGAACTGATCGTCGACATTACCACCACCGGCGCGACCCTCGTCGCCAACGGCCTCAAGGTACTCGATGACGGCGTCATCCTGCGCAGCCAGGCCAATCTCGTCGCCTCGCGCGCCGCCGACTGGTCGTCGCAATCGCTGGAAACCGCGCGCATCATTCTCGACCACATCGCCGCGCGCGCCCGCGCCAGCAAATACAAGGAAGTGCGCACCCGCTTCGCCGGCTGCAATCAGGCGCTCCTCGACGAAGCGCACAGCCGTTTCGGCGTGGTGTCGCCGTTCGGCGGCCCGACCTCGTCGGGCATGATCACGCTGCACTGCCCGCCGGCGCAGCTTTACGCGCTGAGCAGCTTCCTGCGTGCCAACGGCGCGGACACCGTCTCGGTCGCCTCGCTCGACTATGTGATGGACCGCGAGAATCCGCTGTTCGCCAAACTTGAGGCCTTCCTGCGGCGGTAATGCGCAGCGCGGCGTTTCGCCTTGCTGGCGGACGCACCGGCTGATTACCATATGATTCATGGGCATATTTTGGATATCGGAATCTGATCGATGATGCTGGGCAGTGACGTATCGAGCCTGTCGACCGATGCCGCGACCGCCGCGGCACAAGGCCTGTCGATCGTTGTGCCTGTTTACAACGAGGCGCCCGGCCTTGCTTTGTTTCATGAGCGGCTGGCTACGCTTGCGACTACACTGAAAGAACGCCACGGCCTCGACTGTGAAGTCGTCTATGTCGATGACGGCAGCGCTGACGGTACGCTGGCGATCGCGCAGTCGCTGCCGGCGACCACGCTCGATGTGCAGGTCGTGTCGCTGTCGCGCAATTTCGGCAAGGAAGCGGCGTTGATGGCAGGCATCGACCACTTCACCAAGGGCGCCGTGCTGTTCATGGACGGCGACGGCCAGCATCCGCCGGCACTGGTCGAACAACTCGTGCGCCACTGGATCGTCGAAGGCTATGACGTCGTCTATACCGCCAAGGCGCATCGCGACAACGAGTCCTTCCTGCGCCGCCAGGCGGTGCGCGGCTTCTATGCGCTGATCAACTGGGGCGCGCGGCAGAAGATCCCGGAAGACGCCGGCGACTTCCGCTTGCTGTCACCGCGCGCAGCAGCAGCGCTGCGCCAGTTGCCGGAGCGCAACCGCTTCTTCAAGGGACTGGCGACCTGGATCGGCTTCCGCCAGCTCCGCGTCGATTATGAACCCGCCGCACGCGAGCATGGCGTCACGTCGTTCAATCCGAAGCAGTTGATCGGCCTGTCGATCGAGGGCCTGACCTCGTTCTCGGTGGCGCCGCTGCGTCTCGCCAGCCTGCTCGGGCTGCTGCTCGCCTTCGGCGCATTCCTGTTCGGCATCTCGATCCTGTGGGAGACGTGGGTGTCGGGCAAATCGGTGCCCGGCTATCCATCGCTGGTGGTTGGCCTGATGACGATCGGCGGCGTGCAACTGCTGATGATCGGCGTGCTCGGCGAATATATCGGCAAGATCCTCTCCGAGCTCAAAGCACGGCCGATCTACTTTGTGGCGGAACACAGCGTGAAGCGCAGTGCCCCAGATAGCACGGCGCAAACCACCGACCGGACCGCAGCCGAATGACCGGTGCAGCGCTGCGCCGCATCACGCTCTGCGCCGACGATTACGGCATCAGCCCCGGCGTCAATCAGGGCATCCGCGAACTGATCGCACTCGGACGACTCAACGCCACATCGGTGATGGTGGTCGGTCCCGCGATCTCGCGCGATGATGTCAGCGCCTTGCAGGAGGCGGTCGCGAAGAACCCTAACTGCGAGATCGGGCTGCACGCGACGCTGACTGCGCCGTTTCATCCGCTGACGATGCACTACCGGCCGCTACTCGATGAACTGTTCCTGCCGCTCGGCAGGATGCTGCGCTTCAGCCTGTTGCGAAAACTCGATCGCGAGGCAATCGAAACCGAGCTGACGGCGCAGATCGCGAAATTTGCGACACTGTTCGGGCGTGCACCTGACTATGTCGACGGGCACCAGCATGTGCAGACGTTCCCGCAGGTGCGCAATGCGCTCCTCGCCGCGGTGAAGAAGAATGCGCCAAGGGCCTGGGTCCGCCAATCCGGCCGTTTGCTGCCTTTAGGCCAGCGCCTCGATAATCCGAAAGCGCTGCTGCTCGACACACTCAGCGCCACGTTCCGCCGACGTGCAACGCGCGCCGGCGTGACGTTCAATCCCGGCTTCGCCGGCGCCTATGACTTCACCAAGCAAGCCGATTTCGGCACGCTGATGCCAGGTTTCCTCAACGATCTTCCGGATGGCGGGCTGGTGATGTGCCATCCCGGCCATGTCGACGAGGTTCTGATCGATCTCGATCCGTTCACCGACCAGCGCGAGCGCGAATATCAGTATCTGGCAAGCGATGCCTTCGCGCAGTTGCTGGCGGCAAGCAACGTCACGCTGGCGCGTTAGTCGGCAAACTGTCCGCTCGCCTTGATGATCGGCGCCCAGCGATCAACCTCGCTATCGAGCTGCTTCTTCAACGCCTGCGGCGTCGCCTGATCCTGGGGTACCGGATCGGTGTTGATGTCGTTGAAGCGCTTGATCAGTTCGGGATCGCGCAGCGACTCCTGGAGCGTCTTGGCGAGCTTCTGCACGACATCGTCCGGCGTACCCTTCGGCGCATAGATGCCGTGCCAGGCGCCGGCTTCGAAGCCTTTCAGGCCGGCCTCATCGGCGGTGGGGAGATCCGGCATCGACGACAGGCGCGTCTTCGTCGTGATGGCGTAGGCCTTCACCAGCTTGGACCCGATCGGCCCGGTGGTGTTGGTGGTCTGATCGCAGGTGAGGTCGATCTGGCCGGCGATCAGGTCGTTCATCACCGGGCCGTTGCCCTTGTAGGGCACCGACAGGATCTGCTTGTCGACGGCATTCATGAACATCAGCCCGCACAGCTGCGACGCAGCGCCGAGGCCGGCATTGCCGAACGTCATCTTGTCGCCGTTGGCCTTGATATAGGTGATCAGCTCGGCAAGCGTGTTCGGCGGCAGGTTCGGCCGCGCGATGATGGTCATCGGCGCATTGGTGACGAGACCTATCGGTGCGAAGGCGGTCTTGGTGTCGTAAGGCAGTTTGCGATACAGCGTCGCCGCCGTTGAAATTCCGATGTGATGGATCAGGATTGTGTAGCCGTCCGGCTCGGCGCGGGCCGCACGGGCGGCCGCGATGGTGCCGCCGGCGCCCGTGGCATTTTCGATGATGATGGTCTGGCCGAGGATCTTCGACATTGTCGCAGCGGTGACGCGCGCAACGGTGTCGGTGGCGCCGCCGGCTGCGAACGGCACGAGCATGGTGATCGGCCTGTTGGGATAGCCCTGCGCGAAGGCAGCGGAGCTTGCCAACGTAATCGCAAACGCAAGTGTAGCTGTGGCTTTCATGAGATTCTCCCTGAATATTGTTTTGATTATTGAAAGCGAACGCCCCGGTGAGGCCGGGGCGTTCGGAAATCGCGTCAGACGTTCGAACTATGGATCGCGTCCACCACTGCGTCGGTCACTTCTTTCGTCGTGGCTTTGCCACCGACATCCGGTGTGATGATGCCCGCTTCGCAGACCTTCTCCACCGCACGCATCAACCGCGCCGAGGCATCGGGTTCGCCAAGGTGATCGAGCATCTGCGCTGCGGTCCAGAAGCTGGCCACGGGATTGGCGATGCCCTTGCCGGTGATGTCGAAAGCCGAGCCGTGGATCGGTTCGAACATCGAAGGGAAGCGGCGCTCCGGGTCGATATTCGCCGTCGGCGCGACACCGAGGCTACCGGCCAGTGCGCCGGCGAGGTCGGAGAGAATGTCGGCGTGAAGATTGGTGGCGACGATGGTGTCGAGGCTCTGCGGCTTCAGCGTCATACGCACGGTCATGGCGTCGACCAATATCTTGTCCCAGGTGACGTCAGGGAAGTCCTTCGACACTTCGTCGGCGATCTCGTCCCACATCACCATGCCGTGGCGCTGCGCGTTCGACTTGGTGACGACGGTGAGCAGCTTGCGCGGACGTGACTGCGCGAGCTTGAACGCGTAGCGCATGATCCTGACCACGCCGACGCGGGTGAACACCGACACTTCGGTACCGACTTCCTCCGGCAGCCCGCGATGTACGCGACCGCCGCAACCGGCATATTCGCCTTCGGAATTTTCGCGCACGATCACCCAGTCGAGATCGCCGGTTTCGACACCGCGCAGTGGCGAGGTGATCCCGGGCAGGATCTTGGTCGGGCGCACATTGGCGTATTGGTCGAAGCCCTGGCAGATCGGCAGCCGCAGGCCCCACAGCGTGATGTGATCGGGCACATCGGGCGCCCCCACCGCACCGAAATAGATCGCGTCGAACTTCTTCAGCTTCGGCAGGCCATCGGCCGGCATCATCACGCCGTGCTTGCGGTAATAGGCCGAGCCCCAGTCGAACGTCTCGACATTGAAAGTCACGTCGCCGACGCGCTTTTGCAGCGCTTCCAGCACGCGTGTACCGGCGGCGATGACTTCGGGTCCGATCCCGTCGGCCGGGATGGCCGCGATGGAATATTCGCGCATGGTGAGGTCTCTGCTGGGTTGAACTGGCTCTCCCCACCCTGCAGGCGGGCAGCGCCCGGCTCAATCGAGGTTGTTTATATAAATAAATGATATAATGACTTCCGAGGCGGCCGAAGGGCGCCATCGGGAGGCTTGATGGATCTGCACCAGTTGCGCTGTTTCGTAACGGCGGCGGACGAACTGCATTTCGGCCGCGCGGCGCAGCGGCTCGAGATGATGCCGTCGGCACTCGGCCGCTACATCCGCCTCCTTGAGGACGATCTCGGCACACGCCTGCTGACGCGCACGACGCGCAGCGTCGCCCTCACCGATGACGGCGTCGAGTTTCTGAAACAGGCACGCGACCTGCTCGCCCGCGCGGATCAGATCGCGTCGTCCTTCCGCGCACGCGTGCGGGCCCGTGCAGCCACGATCCGGGTCGGCGCAATCGACAGCGCCGCCGCCGGGCTTCTGCCGGCGCTGCTTCACGATCTTCGCGAACGCGCCCCTGACCTTGCCATCAAGCTGGATGAGGACAAGACGATCCGGCTGCTGCCGCGCCTGCTGTCGGGCCGGCTCGATCTCGCTTTTGTCCGGCCGCCCGAGAGTGCCGACAAGCGGCTGGAATTCATGTTTCTGTTTCACGAGACAGCCGTCGTGGCTGTCTCCGAACGCCATCCGCTGGCATCGCGCACGCATCTGACGATTGCAGACATCGCCGACGAGCCGCTGATCGTGCCGGAGCGGCGGTCACGGCCGCACAGTCACGACCTGACGATGAAGCTGTTTGCGGAATCCGGGCTACAGGCGAATGTCGTTCAGATCGCCGACGAGAAGCAGACCATCGTCAATCTCGTCGCCGCCGAAATCGGGCTGGCGATCGTGCCGCGCTGGACGTCTCGCATGCCCGCACGCGGCGTTCGCTATATGCCGCTAGGCATGGCGGCGATGAACAGATTGCCGCTCGCCGCAGCCTGGGTCAGAGGGACCCGCGATCCGGCACGGGATCAGATTCTTGACATGCTGAAGGCCAATCTGGCGCGCTACGCGCAGGAAGCATGACACGAGGAAGCACGACAAGGCCTGCCGGTCGTTTTGTCGCATAACTAAATTTAATCCGGGCGGCACTTATTGCGACACAAAGCGTCACTACATCTCCAGCGCGCAAAGCAAGCGCGCTTTGAAGACAGAGGACGCCATGACACCGCAAGAACGCCAACTGGTTGACGATCTCTTTGACCGGCTCAGCAAGGTCGAAGGCGCGCCACGCGATCCAGACGCGCTCGACGCCATTGCGCAGGGCCAGCGCCGCGCATCCAATGCGCTGTATGCGCTGGTGCAGACCGTATTGCTGCAGGACGAAGCGCTGAAGCGCGCCCATGAGCGCATCCAGCAATTGGAAGGCAACGGCGCCCCCGAACAGGCCGCGCAGGGCGGTTTCCTCGATTCGATGCGGGACGCCCTGTTCGGTCAGGGTCAGAACCCGAACCAGCCGCGCGGCTCCGTGCCGAGCGTTCGCCCGCCCGAGCCGAGCCGTCCCGCCTGGAACACCGGGCAGGTCATCGGCCAGCCCCAGCCACAGGGTGGCTATGGTCAGGGCGGATACGGCCAAGGTCAGGCGCCGGGACAGTTCGGCCAGCAACAACCGCAAGCCGGTGGCAGCGGCTCATTCCTGGGTACAGCTGCGGCGGCAGCAGCCGGCGTGGTCGGCGGCTCGTTATTGCTCGGCAGCATCCGTTCGATGATGGGCGGCAGCCACCAGCAGGGTTTCGGTGACGCCGCCAATGCCAGCGAGAGCAAGAGCCCGTGGAGCTCCGGTTCGGATTCCTCCGGCGGCAACCTCGGCAATCAGGCCGGCGTCAATGATATCGGTTCGTCCAGCGGCTCCCGCGCCGGATCCTTCGATCAGGCGCAGGCCGATGCCGATCAGGACCAGGATCAAGACCAGGACGACGGCGATTACGACGCCATGGACATGGATTCCGACGATAGCGATTTCGCGTAGTCGCCGGGATCAAAAAAAAAGCAAAACGGCCGCTCAGGTGAGCGGCCGTTTTCATGTCCGGTGATAGTTGATCAGATCACGACCACCCGGGCGCCAACGCCGACGCGGCCATAGAGATCGATGACATCCTCGTTGCGCATGCGGATGCAGCCCGAGGAAACGTTGGTGCCGATCGTCCATGGCTCGTTGGAGCCGTGAATACGGTACAGGGTCGAACCGAGATACATCGCGCGTGCGCCGAGCGGATTTTCCGGACCGCCTTCCATGTAACGCGGCAGGTCAGGACGGCGCGCCAGCATTTCCTTCGGCGGCGTCCACGACGGCCATTCTTTCTTCGCGGTGATCGTCTTCACGCCGGACCAGGTGAAGCCCGGCCGGCCGACGCCGATGCCATAGCGCATCGCCTTGCCACCACCCTGTACCAGGAACAGGAACTTGTTCGGCGTATCGACGACGATGGTGCCGGCGCTCTCGCTGCCCTGATATTCGACCATCTGCGGTTGATACTTGGGATCGAGCGCCGGGCGCGCGGCATCTGCCGTCTCCTCCTGCTGGTAGACGCGCTGTTGCGGATCCATCGGCGGCAACAGCGAACGTCGCGGCTCGTAAGAGTAGTACGGCTGTTGCTGATAACGATGACCCTGCTGCGCCGGACTATCGCTGAACAGAAACTCGATGAAGCCACCGCCCATGCGCGAACGCTCGGCGTAGGCCGTGCGCTGCATCGGGCGCTGCGGCTGCTGCGCATACACCACCGGAGGCTCTGCGAATGGCGCCGCGGCTTCCACCGCCAGCGTCTGATGCGATCCAGCGGCGATGACAGATGCGCTGGCAAGAAGCGTGAGAGAGAACTTTTTGAACATCGACGTACTCTGTACTGTTTCGTCGTGCGCATTCTCACCTGAGAAGCGCTTTGCACACTCCGACTTAAGGTTAAAATTGCCTCGGTTTGGTAAACACAATCGCCGTTTCGATTCACCACGTCGTCAAACGGCGCTGTTCTGTCGAGTAGCGTTTATTTTGAATAAACGCGAAAGCCCCATGGTTAACTAACAGTTTGCGCAGCGACTATCGGCTATCGGTGCGATGTTCCCGCGTGAACTTCACGTTAAACTCATGCGTATACGAACGGGGGATTGATTGAACGTTGGGGGACCTGATGTCTGTTCGTCGCAAGCGATTTCGCATTGAAGAAGTTTTCGGTACCGCACCTATGCCCAATGAAGTGGTGGGCAGCAGCGAGCCGATGCCGATGCATCGCGAAATCATGGCTGAGCTCCGCGCGATCCGCGCGCAGATGGGAGCCCCGGCCCGCAACGCCGTGACAGATCAGGTAGGCGCTGCCGCCGATCAGCAGGTTGCGGAAGCACAGGCGCTGCTGGCAACCTATCGCGCTCAGATCGAGCAGTGCGAAAAGCTTAAGATCGAACTCGACCTCATCCACGACGCCATCACCCGCACCAAGATGGAAATCGCAGTTCTTCACGGCAAGAGCTTCGAAGGCGACGAAATGGCGAAGGTCAACGGTGAACTCGGCGCCGTCGTCGGCGGCACCGAAGAAGCCACACAGCAGATCCTCGCCGCAGCCGAAGCCATCGACAATGCGTCGACAGCGCTCGGCAAGGTGACCTCGCCCGATCAGCAGAAGCAGATGCTGGAAGAGATCGGCGATAACGTCGTCGCGATCTTCGAAGCCTGCAACTTCCAGGACCTCACCGGCCAGCGCATCAGCAAGGTGATGACCACGATGAAGTTCATCGAAAACCGCATTACTGCGATGATGGACATCTGGGGTGGCGTCGACGAAATCAAGGCGCATGCGCCGGCCAAGGTCGATGACCGCAGCGAAGACGACAAGCTGCTCAACGGCCCGAAGCTGGACGGCGACGTTGGTCACGCTTCGCAGGACGATATCGACGCGCTGTTCGGCTAAGATAATTTTCGACCACAGTTAGAGATCGTTTAACGCCGGGCCGCAACGCCCGGCGTTTTTATCATCACGAAGCAGACCAGTACGATCAACGCTCCCGCCGTCCCGAGCAGCAGTACAGTGCGGTCCGATAGCGTCTCGACTGCGGATGCCACCACGAATGGTGCAAAGGCCTGAACGAACAGAGCCGGCCGCGCGATACGGCCGATGACGCGGCCATACCCCGCCGGACCGAACATCAGCAGCGGCAGCGCACCGCGCGCGATGGTCATGACGCCATTGGCCGCGCCAAAGCCGATGGCGAACAAGGCCGCCAGCGGAAACGAAATCCCCGCAAAGGCCAGCATCGCGAAGGCCGACACCACTAGCACCACCGCCCCGCGCGCGATCCATAGCGGATGGGTGCGTCCCGCCAGCATGAAGTCAGCCAGCCGCGATGCCACCTGTGCCGGGCCGAACATCGCACCGATGGTCACCGCCGTTGCTGCACTGAGCCCGCCGCGCTCCAGCAGTGCCAGCAGGTTCGAGGTCACGCCCGACAGAATGAAGCTGTAAAGCGAGAAGGCCGCCGCCAGCAGGATGAACGGCCAGCCTTCCGGCCGCAGGGTTGCTTGCTGGGGAACGACAACGGCGTCCACCACAGGCAGAGGTGCGATGGCGACATGGCGCGGCAATGCAAAGGCATGAAGCGGCGCGACGACCAAGGCGAAGACGGCTGCGAAGGTCAGATAGGTCCCGCGCCAGCCGACATTTTCCAGAAGCAGATGCGTGGCAGGCCAGCCGACCGTCGAGGCGAAACCGCCAGCAAAGGTCACGAAAGTGATCTGCCGCCGCGCAGAAGCCCCGAAGATACGCGTCAGCGTGGCGAAGGCGGGATCGTAAAGCGACGCCGACATTGCAGCGCCCAGCAAGAGCCAGCAGGCCAGATAGGTCGCGGGATGATCGGCGACTGAAAACAGAGCCAGACCCAGGGCACCAGCCACTGCGCCCGATGCCATGATGACATTGCCGCCGTGGCGGTCGATCAATCCACCAACCACCGGCGACAGCAGGCCCGATACGATCAGCCCCAGCGAAAAGCCCGCCATGCCGAAGGCCAGCGACCAGCCATGTGCCGCCGTGACATGCGGCATGGTCAGCACAGGTGGATAGATCAGGATGCCCCAGGTCAGGATCTGGGTGAATGCCAGCACGAGGACCGCGCGGCCCGGTCCGAAAACAAGGTCGCGCAATCGGTGCATGATCTCACATTGTCAGCAGAATGGCGGGGCCCGCTCTACGCCTTCGGTGCGCAGCGGACATAGACCATGTTGCCGTAGCGGACTGCTGCGTCCTTGTCGATGAAGCGCGTGACGAGAATCCGGCCGTCGAAGGAGACGATCTCGCGATCCTTCTCGCCACCGGCGGGACCAGCCGGGCCGATATAGTTCTTGCCGCTCTGTGAGCCCTTGAGGCGCAATTCCTGCGGCGTCGCTTCGTCGGCGAGATGCATGATGACACCACCGGTGGCGCCCTGGCCGATGATATAGGGCTGCTTGCACTGGCCGCGCGCGGCGTTCTCGGTGCGAACACGATCGTTGGGATTCATGTAGGACGCCAGACCCCAGCGGCCGACGAGTTCTTCCGAGCGGATCGAGGCTGGCAGTTCCGGCGCCGGCGGAGGCTCCGGCGGCGGTGTCGGCTGCGAGTTGCCCAGACTGAAACCACTGAAGCCGCTATACGAGCCGCACCCGCCCAGCGACAGCGCCAAAGATGAGGCGATCGCCAGATTGGCGACCGTGCGGGCGTAGCGTGACCTGATCATATCATCCCCTAGAGCAAATTCCCCGGCTGCCCATCCCGCCAGCCAAGCGCAAAACACCTGACAGAGCAATGAGGTCGGCAGAATTACGCCGACTCTCCATTATGGTTTCCAGATCATCCTATATTGGCCTCACCAAGGCCTTAAGGCCTCGCTTGACTCAAAAAGCGTCTGGCCATATCTCCCGGACGCTCAATTAGCACTCCCGGAGCGCGATTGCTAAGGGAATGAGCCGGCCGCCTTGAGCGTTCCGGCTGGATCCCTGCCCGCCTCCGTGATGGCACCCAGATCGCAAACCCAAAGGGACACTCCCATGGCCAAGACCAAATTCCGCCCGCTGCACGACCGCGTCGTCGTCAAGCGCATCGTCGCCGACGAGAAGACCAAGGGCGGCATCATCATCCCGGACAGCGCCAAGGAAAAGCCGTCTGAAGGCGAAGTCGTCGGCGTCGGCCCTGGCGGCCGCGACGAAGCCGGCAAGCTCATCCCGATCGACATCAAGGTCGGCGACAAGGTTCTGTTCGGCAAGTGGTCGGGCACCGAGATCAAGCTCGACGGCGAAGAACTCCTCATCATGAAGGAGTCGGACATCATGGGCGTGATCGCCTAAACCGTTTCGGATTTCCATTGCGCCCCAAGCCGGCCAAGTCCGCGCGGGGCGCTTCGTCGCATTGAGTAACATCAGGAGCCAACATGGCAGCCAAAGAAGTTAAATTCTCCGGAGACGCGCGCGATCGCATGCTGCGCGGCGTCGACATCCTCGCCAACGCCGTCAAGGTCACGCTCGGTCCGAAGGGCCGCAATGTCGTGATCGAGAAGAGCTTCGGCGCTCCCCGCATCACCAAGGACGGCGTCACCGTCGCCAAGGAAATCGAGCTTGAGGACAAGTTCGAGAACATGGGCGCGCAGATGCTGCGCGAGGTCGCCTCGAAGACCAACGACAATGCCGGCGACGGCACCACCACCTCCACCGTGCTCGCCCAGGCGATCGTGCGTGAAGGCGCCAAGTCGGTCGCTGCCGGCATGAACCCGATGGACCTCAAGCGCGGCATCGACATCGCCGTCACCGCCGTCATCAAGGACATCGAGAAGCGCGCCAAGCCGGTTGCTTCGTCCGCTGAAGTCGCGCAGGTCGGCACCATCTCCGCCAACGGCGACAGCGCCATCGGCAAGATGATCGCCCAGGCGATGCAGAAGGTCGGCAACGAAGGCGTCATCACGGTCGAAGAGAACAAGTCGCTCGACACCGAAGTTGACATCGTCGAGGGCATGAAGTTCGACCGCGGCTATCTGTCGCCCTATTTCGTGACCAATGCCGAGAAGATGACGGCAGAGCTCGAGGACGCCTACATCCTTCTGGTCGAGAAGAAGATCTCCAGCCTGCAGGCCATGCTGCCGGTGCTCGAAGCCGTCGTGCAGTCGGGCAAGCCGCTACTGATCATCGCTGAGGACGTCGAAGGCGAAGCCCTCGCCACCCTCGTCGTCAACCGCCTGCGCGGCGGCCTCAAGGTTGCGGCCGTCAAGGCTCCGGGCTTCGGCGATCGCCGCAAGGCCATGCTGGAAGACATCGCGATCCTGACCGGCGGTCAGCTGGTGTCGGAAGATCTCGGCATGAAGCTGGAAAGCGTCACGCTGCAGATGCTCGGCCGCGCCAAGAAGGTTGTGATCGACAAGGAAAACACCACCGTCGTCAATGGCGCTGGCAAGAAGCCGGCGATCGAAGCGCGCGTCAACCAGATCAAGGCGCAGATCGAGGAAACCACCTCGGACTACGACCGTGAGAAGCTGCAGGAGCGTCTGGCCAAGCTCGCTGGCGGCGTGGCCGTGATCAAGGTCGGCGGCGCCACCGAAGTCGAAGTGAAGGAAAAGAAGGATCGCGTGGATGACGCGCTGAACGCCACCCGTGCGGCCGTTCAGGAAGGCATCGTCCCCGGCGGCGGCACCGCTCTCCTCCGCGCCAAGAAGGCGGTCGGTCGCATCACCAACGACAATGCCGACGTACAGGCCGGCATCAACATCGTGCTGAAGGCACTGGAAGCTCCGATCCGCCAGATCGCCGAGAACGCCGGCGTTGAGGGCTCGATCGTCGTCGGCAAGATCCTTGAGAACAAGTCCGAGACTTTCGGCTTCGACGCCCAGAACGAAGAATATGTCGATCTGGTCGCCAAGGGCATCATCGATCCGGCCAAGGTGGTGCGTACTGCACTGCAGGACGCCGCCTCGGTTGCAGGCCTGCTGGTCACCACCGAAGCCATGGTCGCCGAACTGCCGAAGGACGCCGCTCCGGCGATGCCTGCCGGCGGCGGTATGGGTGGCATGGGCGGTATGGGTGGCATGGGCTTCTAAGCCCTGCGCGCTCCACCGCTTTGTGATCGAAGGCCGCCTCCGGGCGGCCTTCTTTTTTGCCGTTTGGCCAATACGGCTCCGGCTTCCGGTCTTTCGCCGCGGTCGCGGTTCTGATTCAATCGCGCTTTAAGCTTATGGGTGGAATCAGTTGTCACCCGAGGAACGTCCAGGGATATTTTGAAATGCGCGCGCTTCGCTATTGCCTGCTGGGCCTTGCAGCCACGGCCTCAGTTGCCACCATCAATCTCGCTTCGGCGCAGATGAAGGCAGCCCCGAAGAACCAGGTGAACGGCCCCGAGACGCGCTATTTCACCTCGATCGACGGCGTCATGAATGGCAATGCCGACGTCATCCTGCGAGAGACGCGGCAGGGCAAGGCCGTCACCGCCGCAACGCTTGATGTCTGCTATCCCGCCGAAAAGGGCAGCGACCGCAAGGATCGCTTCGTCGCCAATCTCACGGTCAGCGGCTCGACGCTGACCGGCGCGACGCAGACCCAGGTCGACAAGCTGCCGGTGACCATCAAGCTGAACCGCCGGCCAACCGGCGACACGTTCGAATTCAAGGGACAGATCTCGGTCGGCCAGACCACCAACAACGTGACCTCCTCGGACAATTCCGATCAGAGCGAGAAGGAATTCCAGGACAACCAGTCGACCGAAGACAATATCGCGCCCGCGCCGAAGGATTTCACCGAAGTGTCGCCCGAAGCGATCGCGGTCAAGATCAAGCTCGAAGCTGCGCTCGATTTCGTGCGCACACTGCGTGGGCAGAGCGTTGAAGTTGCGCTCAACAGTCTTGTGGTGTCGTGCGATGCACTGCGCGCCGGCGAGCAAGTCATCAGCCTCGCGATCGATCCGGAACGCGCGGCTGCTTTCGTCGCCAAGACCAAGACCTATCCCGGCGTCGTCAATGTCGGCTGGACCACGGGCGCCATCGACATGGATCGTACCGTGCGCTTTGCGGCCGCCGGCTGGCGCGATGGCGACAAGATCAATCGCGACAAGGTTGCGACCGCGCTGGCGAATGTGCTGGCCAGAACCATGTCGGGCAAACCTGCCGCCACGTCATGGGACGACGAGACCGGAAAACTCAAGCTGACCTTCAAGCGTCCGAGTCAGGTTCTGCCCGCGCTCGAATTGACGGAAACGGTCGAGGTCAGCGCGATCATCGCTCCCGACAAGCCCGGCACGACGGATAAGCTCATCCTGTGGATCAGCACACCGTCAGTGACGACCGCGGATGAGACTTCGGGTGCGAAGCTGGCTCTCGCGGATTCGCCGACGGCCGATGAAGAAAGCGATCCGCGCGATGACAACGGCGCGGTTGCAGCCGTTGCAGCGGAGTTCAAGGCCCAGCGTTGGGATGCCGATAATTCGAACTGGAAGTGAGCTACGGCAATTTCTTCCCCTCTCCCCTTGTGGGAGAGGGGAAGAAAGGCAGTTCACCGCTACTAATGCGGAGAAATTCTCAATTCGTATTCAACCTGAATCGCAGTGACTTCGGACCGACGAAGGTCACACTGTCCCCCCGCCGCTGCCAGTTGGTAGCCGCGCCGAGATCGGCCAGCAGCTGATCATCCAGCGTGACCTGCGCATCCGAGCAGCTGCGTTGCTCCATTGCACCCGCAACAAACACGATAGTGTTGCCAGCAACCGAGAACTGGCCCTTTCCACCCTTGCACCACAACTCCACCCTCACCTCGCCAGCCTCGCCGATTTCCAGATTGGGAATCCGCTTCGAGCCGGGCTGACGCTGCGCATCCAGAGTCATTTCCATGCCGAATGGAAACTCGTCGGCGGCATGCACGGGGGCAGCAGTCAGAAACGCAGCACCGGCAAGAGCGGCGCGCAGCAAAGAGGTCATGGCAGTCATATGAATTCTCGGCGTGATGGGATCGGCAACAATGGCCGCGGTTCTACGCGCGGTGGCGCTGGTTGACCAGAACCGTCGGGAAACAATATGGCGCGACAACGAAAAATCCCCGCGGCCTTACGGCCACGGGGATTCGTCACTGATTTATTGCGTACGCCCTAGGGCGCCAGAACCATCAGTGTGAACGGATAGACATAGGCCTGCAGCATCACGAACAGGCCGACCATGCAGGCCAGCACGATCGAATGCCAGAACACAAAGCGCAGGATCGTGCCCTCATGTCCGAACCAGTTGGTCGCAGTGGACGCCACAACGATCGATTGCGCATCGATCATCTTGCCCATCACGCCACCGGACGAGTTCGCCGCGCTCATCAGGATCGGCGACAGACCGAGTTGTTCGGACGTGATCCTCTGCAGGTTGCCAAACAGCACGTTCGATGCGGTGTCCGAACCGGTGAGCGCAACGCCGAGCCAGCCAAGCAGCGTGCCGAAGAACGGGTACAAGACGCCGGTCGCAGCGAAGGCCAGACCGAGCGTCGCGTCGACACCCGACAGACGCGTAAGCGTACCGATCGCCAGCATCGCCGAGATGGTGATCAGCGAGTAGGCGCAGATCTTGATGGTGCGGCCATATTCCACAATCATCTTCGCAGGCGAGAAGCCCATGATGAAGCCGGAGATGATCGCAGCCAGCAACATGCCGCTGCCGGTATAGGAGACGTAGGTGAACGCGAACACCGCGCCTTCCGGCGTTGGCTTGGCAGCCACCGGCGGCACCTTGTTGATCATGTTGTGCAGCTCAGGCACCGGAAAATTCCAGGAGAAGATCGGGTTGACGATCCCCTTGAACCAGTTGGTGCCCCAGACCAGCAGAATGACGCAGAGGATGATCCACGGTGTCAGTGCGCTCCAGACCTGAGCCGAGGTCAGCTTCTCGGTGCTCATCGGCTTCACGGGCGGCACGGTCGACGCCGAGTCGTCATGCACGCGCAGCGCAGCCGAGGTCCAGATCGTCTTGGGCTGCCAGACTTTTAGGAACAGGATCAGCGCGCCCATGGAGATCAGCGAGGCGCCGATGTCGACGATCCATGGATTAATGAAGTTCGAGATCACGAATTGCGGGATCGCAAAGGAGAGCGCGGTGACGAGGATGGCGGGCCAGACTTCCTTCATGCCCCTCCAGCCGGCGAAGGCCCAGACCACCCAGAACGGAACGATCATGGAGAAGATGGGCAACTGCCGGCCGACCATCGCACCGAGAACGAAGGGATCGAAGCCGGTCACGGTGGCGAGGCCCTGGATCGGGGTGCCGAGCGCGCCATAGGCGACGGGCGCGGTGTTCGCGATCAGCGACAGGCCGGACGCCGCCAGCGGCGAGAAGCCGAGACCGATCAGCACGGCGCCGGTGACAGCTACCGGCGTACCGAAGCCCGATGCGCCCTCGAAGAATGCACCGAACGAAAACGCGATCAGCAGGATCTGCAGACGCCGGTCATTGGTCACGCCGCCGATGGCGCGTTGCAACACCTCGAAGCGGCCGCTGTCCACCGTGAGGCGATACATGAAGATGACGTTGAGAACGATCCAGCCAATCGGGAAGAAGCCGGTGACGATGCCAAGCGCCGATGCGCGAAGCGACATGTTGGCAGGCATCGTGAATGCGTAGATCGCCACAAGATTGGCCAGCACCAGCGCGATGATCGCGGCGATATGCGCCTTGACCTTGTTGGTGGCGATCAGCACCAGCAGGACGACCACCGGTATCGCGGCGACGAGCGTCGAGAGCGCGCTGTTGTTAAATGGATTGTAGACCTGATTCCACATGGTCGTTCTCCCCCTTTATATTATTGCAGCGGCTCGATCGTTATCGATCGGCAAATTGCTGATTGTTCGCTTGCGAGGGCATCCGGGATCGGTCAAAGCCGATAATACCCATGGCTACGCGATGGGAGGCCCCCATGCCTCGCCTTGGTGTCATGCTAGGGTGAATCACAGTTTCGCGACAAGGCGTCGCAGGCCATCAAACCAGCTACTTTAGTCTAAACGTTGGAATTCATTTCTGATTTTAAGGGCTTAGGGCCCTCTTCCCGGAGACGATCTGTGAATAACATCCGCTCCACGCTCGCGACCGTCTGGCGGATCGCGGTTCCTTATTTTCGTTCCGAGGACAAATGGGCGGGACTTGGCCTCCTCACCGCGGTGATCGCGATCGAACTGGCGGTGGTCGGTCTGAGCGTCTTGTTCAATCGCTGGAACAACACCTTCTACAACGCACTGCAGGACAGAAACCTCGACGTCTTCACCTATCAGCTCGCTTACTTCAGCGTACTTGCGGCGATCAACATCGCGCTGAAAGTCTATCAGCTCTATCTCAACCAGTGGCTCCAGATCCGCTGGCGGCGCTGGATGACCGAGCGCTATCTTGGCAACTGGCTCGCCGACGCCAACCACTATCGCATGCAGCTGCAGGGCGACGCTGCCGACAACCCCGATCAGCGCATCGCGGAAGACGTCCGGCTGTTCGTCGAAAAGACGCTCGACATCGGCATCGGCCTGCTGAGTTCGGTCGTCACGCTGTTCTCCTTCGTGATCATTCTGTGGGGCCTGTCCGACGCGGCGCCGCTGCATGTGTTCGGCCGGGAAATCCCGATCCCCGGCTATCTCGTCTGGGGTGCGCTCATCTATGCCGTGATCGGCACTGCGCTGACGCACTATATCGGCGCGCCGTTGATGGCACTGAATTTCCAGCAGCAGCGCTATGAAGCGGACTTCCGCTTCAATCTGGTGCGTGCGCGCGAAAATGCCGAGCAGATCGCTCTGCTGCGCGGCGAGCCGGTCGAGCGCCAGCGTCTCTCGACCCGCTTCCAGCTGGTCGTCGGCAACTGGATCGACATCATGCGCCGCACCAAGAAGCTGACATCCTTCACGGTCAGCTATCAACAGATCGCAATCATCCTACCCTATGTTCTGGTTGCGCCTGCCTATTTTGCGGAGAAGGTCCAGCTCGGCGCCGTGATGCAGACCGCGGATGCTTTCGGCACCGTACAGGGTGCGCTTTCATTCTTCGTCACGGCCTATCGCACACTGGCGGAGTGGCAGTCCGGCGTGATGCGCCTTGATGGCTTCGAGACAGCCATTGCCAACGCACAGGCGCTCACCACGAAGCCCGATATCGTTCACGTCGGTGAGACCGCCGGCGGTGACATCGCGCTGAGCGATCTGACGCTGGCGCTCCCCAACGGCACAGCCATGGTGCAGACGCCGGGCTTCAGCTTCCGCCGCGGGGAACGCACGCTGTTCACCGGCCCATCGGGCTCAGGAAAATCCACGCTGTTTCGCGCCATCGCCGGCATATGGCCGTTCGGCAAGGGCAAGATCTCCATCCCCGCGAATGCGGCGATCATGATGCTGCCGCAGCGGCCGTATTTCCCGGTCGGCACGCTGCAGGATGCAGTGGCCTATCCTGCCGAGACCGACGCATTCAGCCCACAGGAAATCGCCGATGCCGTCAGGGCCGTAGGTCTGCCTGCGCTGGCGACCCGGCTTGACGAAGATGCCCACTGGAATCGCATGCTGTCGCTCGGCGAACAGCAGCGTCTCGGCGTCGCCCGCGCGTTGCTGCAAAAGCCGCAATACCTCTTCCTTGACGAGGCTACCGCATCGCTCGACGAGCCGTCAGAAGAAGCACTTTATCGGCTGCTCGAAGACAAACTGCCGGACACGACCATCGTATCGATCGGCCATCGCAACACGCTCGATGACTTGCATCAGCGCAAGGTGTCGCTGACGCGGTCCGGCGATCACTTCGCGCTAAGAGATGCAAAGGCCGGGGCAGAAACCGCCTGAGGAATGGCGCCCCCGTTAAAGCCAGTGCCGCGGCCAGTCGCGGCCTGCCGCGTAGCGATGCCAGACAAAGGTGAAGCTCGCGAGCAGCAGTGCACCGACCAGCACCGGTGCGAACAGAAACGTCCAGGGCAGCCCGTGAGACACGACAAGTAGCGGATTGATCCCGGCAGGCGGGTGGAATGTGCCGGTGACATACATCGCCAGCACAGCAAGGCCGACCGCCATGGCGGCCGCCCAGGCATGCGGCCCCGTCAGTTTGAGCACCGCCAGCCCCACCAGCGTCGCGATCAGGTGTCCCCCGATCAGCGCGCGCGGCTGCGCCGGCTCGGCTTCCGGGGAGCCGATCACGAGGACGATCGAGGTCGCAAAGGGGATGATGACCAGCGGATAGTGTGCAACGGCCGAGAAGAACTCCATCAGACCGATGGCGATCCCCGCCCCCAGCCCGGCAACGGCACCAGCCAGCGCATTGCGATGATTATTACGACGGATCGTCTTCGCTGCGCGCCGCAACCAGTCCCGATTCATGGAAGCTCTATCCCAAAAGAAAAGGGGCGGCAGATTGCTCTGCCGCCCCTTTGATCTCAGTCGAAGGTCTTACTTCAGGTTCGACATCGCGGTCAGGTCAGCCGAGAGCTTGACGATGCCGGTCGCGCCGCACCAGTTGGAGCCAATGCCAGGAGCCGGATTGATGGCAGTGACAAAGCCGGTCTGGCTTGCAGTGAAGTCGCCGGTGAATGCGTTACAATCACCCTTCGACATGTTGGTGTCGCTGTAGCGCAGATCGAGCGTGAAGACCTTGTAGGTGAAGCCGATGCCCACGTTCCAGGTATTGTAGTCCGGATACTTGATGCCGCCGTTGCCGAGGCCGAGCGGGATCGAATAGAAGGCGTCCGTCACGCCCAGCCACTGACGACCGAATTCACCCGACACATACATGCCGACGCCCGACGAACCGAACCAGGTCGTCGGAGCGATCACCTTACCGGTGATCGAGGCGTAGGTGCCGTCAGCACCCGAATTCAGGTAGCTGGGGGTGTAGTAAGCGTTACCACCGAGCGAGAAGTAGTCATTGAAGGTATAGGTGAGCTTTGCATAGCCTTCATAGAAGCTCACATCCTTCTTGAGGACGTTGCCGTTCAGCAGCGCATTGGCACCCGAGTTCGCGCCGCAAACGCCAGCCTGGCCGCCCTGGACAGAGTCGATGCACTGGCCGCCGGGATAACCGTAGTACCAGAAGCCGAAGTCAAAAGCGGCTGCGCCCCAGGTCGGGCGGATACCGACATAGCCGTCGAGTTCCATCGAAGCGCGGTTGGTGAACGAAATGCTCGAACCCGACACACCTGCGTAGAGCTGGACGTCCTTGGTGACGTTGTAACGCGGCTCGAAGTAGGCAGTGACCGACGGCTTGTGGTTCGACTGGGTGATGCCACGGAAGACGTAGTCGTTGGTGATCGACGAACCGAACGCGATGTCCCAGGGATCGAAGGCGGCCACAACCGGGGGCGCCTTCTTGTACATCTTCGCGCCCAGGTCGGCTGCGGAAGCCGCGCTCATCCCCATGGCGAGCACCGCAGCTGAGGCGACAACAATCTTCTTCATGACATTCCCCATCACTTTTGAAACCAGAGGCAGTTCCGTGTCCGAAAGACGGCGAGACCGCGAAAATTCATCGACTGAACGCAACTTTGAGGCGCAAAGCCGGAGCGGTGAAGGAAAAAAAACGAGCAAGTGCCGCCTAAATAGGCGTTCTGACGTTTGCGTGAGAGGTTGTGGCGGGGTGTTGCAAAAGCACAACGTTTTTGGACAGATTCCAGTCGAAAATTACCGTGACAAGGAATTCCCGGTGGGCGGGAATTGTGGACTGCGGTCCGACAAGAGGTCGATCGCCCCTTGGAGCCCTCTAAACAGGGTCATTCGAATCGCCTGCACATTCCCCCCCCCCATCGATTGATACGCGCCGTTCGCGGATGGACCTTCACCAAACAAAAAACCGCAGCGGCGAGCGCTGCGGTTTTCCGAAGTTTATTAGCGGATCAGGAACGCGGACTGAATCCGGTTCGACTATCTGTTTTCGTCGTGATCGGGCGACGTATCGCCGGGAGATTCGATCGCCGTCGTCTCGCCTGACGAATGCCCTTCAACCGGCGACGGATCAGGCTCCGGCGTCGCCCAGCTCGGTGTCTCAGCGATTGCCGGCGCGACCGGCTTGGGCTTGGGAGCACGCGGCTTGCGCGGCGGCTTCGGCGGCATAGCAACCGGTGCGGACGCTTCGACCACGGCCGGCGCGGGCGCCGTGCTCGACAGCAGCATAGAAGGAACCTTCACGGCCTTCTTGGCGGCTTTCTTCGGTGTCGCTTTCTTGGCAGCCTTCTTCGGCGCGGCCTTCTTCACTGCCTTTTTGGCGGAAGCTTTCTTCGGCGCCTTCTTGGCAGACTTCTTCGCGGCTTTCTTGACGGTCTTCTTGGTGGCTTTCTTGGCCGCCTTCTTCACCGTCTTCTTGGCTGATTTCTTCGCAGCCTTCTTGGCCGCTTTTTTCACAGTCTTTTTCGCGGATTTCTTGACCGACTTTTTGGAGGACTTCTTCGCGGGCTTTGCCGCCGTCAAAAGCTTCTTCTGCTTTTTCTTGTCCTTCTTGTCTTTTTTCGATTTCTTGCCTTTAGCCATCGTGGTCCTCCTGTTGGCGCCGATCCAAAAGGGACCAGCGTTTCAAGTCTTCCGCGCCAGCGCGGGGCCGTTGTCACAATTAGATCAGTTCAATCCTGGCCTGGGACCGCCTGTCGCCCAATCGAGTAGCTCAATCGTATGTACGACCGGGACTGACGTCCCTCCGGCGATCTGAACCATGCAGCCGATGTTGCCGGCAGCGATGATATCCGGCTTGACCATCGCGATGTTGGCGACCTTTCGATCGCGCAACCTATTCGCAATATCAGGCTGGAGAATGTTGTACGTCCCCGCCGAACCGCAACACAAATGGCTCTCTGGGATATCTTTCACCACGAATCCATTCTTGGAAAGCAATTCTTTGGGAGCCTGTGTGATTTTCTGCCCATGCTGCAGCGAACACGCCGAGTGATAGGCGACGACGAGGTCGCTTTGTTTGTCAGGCTTCGGCAGATCCATGGCGCTGACATACTCGCTGATATCCTTCGCTAGCGCAGAGACCTTGGCGGCCGGCGCGGCAAACTCCGGGTCCTCGCGCAGCATGTAGCCATAGTCCTTGATGACGGTTCCACAGCCGGACGCCGTGACCAGGATGGCGTCGAGACCGCCCCGGTCTGCCTCCCCGAGCCAGACGCCGATATTGGCCTTGGCCCGCGCCAGCGCATCCCCGTCGCGGCCGAGATGATGGGTCAGCGCACCGCAGCACTGTTCGTCCCGAACCAGCACGACCTCGACGCCATGTCGGGTCAAAAGGCTGATCGCAGCCTGATTGATCCGCGGCGCCAGCACCTGCTGGGCACAGCCCTGCAGCAAGGCGACCCGGCCACGGCGAGCGCCGATAGCGGGAAAAACGCTGCCGCCCAATGGACCGGCGGCGGGTAACTGCTTCGGCGACATGGTCAACATCGCCTTCACGCGGCTGAGCAGGTTCGGGTTGGATTGCTTGCTGGTCGAGGGCAGCAGCGCCGCCAGCGGTCGCGCCAGCCGGGCCATGGTCATGCTCAGGCGAAACAGCCCGGGCCGCGGCAGTACCCAGGCCAGCACGTCACGCAGCAACCGCTCGGAGAGCGGCCTTGTGTAGTCCTTCTCGATCTTCACCCGCGCCTGATCGACCAGATGCATGTAGTTCACGCCGGACGGACAGGTCGTCATGCAGGCGAGGCAAGAGAGGCAACGGTCGACATGTTTGACTACCTCCTGAGTCGGCTTCTGGTTCTTTTCCAGCATCTCCTTGATCAGGTAGATGCGGCCGCGCGGACTATCGAGTTCGTCGCCGAGCAGCACATAGGTCGGACAGGTCGCCGTGCAGAATCCGCAATGCACGCATTTGCGCAGGATCTTGTCGGCCTCGGCGATATCCGGATCGGCCAGCTGGGTCGGAGTGAATTCGGTCTTCATATCGCAAGTCTTTCAAGTACCAAGTCTTCAAACACCAGGCCCACGCGACATCCGGCCGCGATTGAGAATGTTCTTTGGATCAAAACTATTGCGCACCCGCTCGCCGAGGGCAGCGATGCCCTGAGGCTGCGGGTGAAACACATCGATAGCGCGGCGCACATCTTCCGGCGCGCGGATCAGCGTCGCATGGCCACCGGCTGCATTGACCAGCTTGCGGAGTTGCGCTGCCTGCGCATCGGCCGATGGCGGCAGTGCCGCCCAGATCAACCCACCACCCCAGTCATAGATGACCTCGCCTTGCGAGCCTTTGGCGATAGCCTGCCCGAGCGCACCGCCGGATGCCGGCGGCGTCACGATGCGCCACACCGGCCACATCGCGCGGGGCCCGCTGGCCGCAAACGGCGTCACGTCGCGGACAGCCGTCCACAGCACCGCGGATCCAGCGTCTTCAAGTATCTCGGCGACGCCGAATGACTTCAGCGTCGTGCTCAGTGACACCGCGCGCTGCGACGCGGACGCGGTAATACCTTCAAGGCGGATCAGCGTGACCGACTGGTCGGGCGCCGCGATCTCGCCAAGCGCCTCTTGCGTGGTGCGCAACGCCGAGCCCGGCAGATGCGCGGCACCTGAAACATCGAAGGGCGATCCGAGCGCCGCGGTCATCGCCTTGTTCGCTGCGATATCATCGAGCCCGCGCAGTACCAGCGTGCGCTCGCTCTCCGCCCGCGGCATCACTTTCAGCGTGACTTCGGTCATCACGGACAGCGTGCCCCACGCTCCGGCAAGCAGCTTGCAGACATCGTAGCCGGTGACATTCTTCACCACCCGGCCGCCAGCCTTGTAGCTATCGCCAAAGCCGGAGACCGCATGCACGCCGAGCAGATGATCGCGTGCACCGCCTGCCTGAATGCGCCGCGGCCCGGCGAGCCCGGCCGAGATCATGCCGCCGATGGTGCCGATATCCGGCGTGCCCAGAAGCTGCGACGTATTCATCGGCTCGAACGAAAACTGCTGATTTTTGGAATCGATCAGTGACAGCAAATCGGCCATGGGCGCGCCGGCCTGTACGGTGAGGATCAATTCGTTCGGCTCATAGGACGTCACGGCGTTCAGCGCCGACAAATCGAGCACCGCATTGGTCGCAATGGGCTGGCCGACCATGCGCTTGCTGCCATGACCGATGATCTCCAGCGGCTGCTCGCTGGCAATCGCCGCCCGCACCGCCTGCTCGACGTCCTGGGCGTCTCTGACTTTCAAAATATCCACGGATGCGTCCAACTAAAATCGCGGCAAATCAGGGAAAGCGAGCTTGCCGCCATGCACGTGCACACGGCCGAGTTCGGCACAACGATGCAATGTCGGGAACACCTTGCCGGGATTGAGCAGACCCTGCGCGTCGAACGCGCATTTGATGCGTTGCTGCTGATTGAGATCGACCTCGCTGAACATCTCCGGCATCAGATCGCGCTTCTCGATGCCGACGCCGTGCTCGCCGGTCAGCACGCCGCCGACCTCGACGCACAGCCTCAGAATATCTGCGCCGAAATCTTCCGCGAGCTGCAACTCGCCGGGCTTGTTGGCATCGTAGAGGATCAACGGATGCAGATTGCCGTCACCCGCATGAAACACATTGGCGACGCCGAGGCCGTATTTGGCAGACATCTCCTTCATGCGGCGCAGCACCAGCGGCAAGGCCGCGCGCGGAATGGTGCCGTCCATGCAAAGATAATCCGGCGAGATGCGACCAACGGCAGGGAATGCCGCCTTGCGGCCGGACCAGAACAGCAGGCGCTCCTGTTCGGAGGTCGAGATCTGGCAGGTGGTCGAGCCGCAGCCCAGCGCGATCTTTTCGACGCGCTTGATGAGTTCGTCGACCTCGACACCAGGGCCATCGAGTTCGATGATCAGCAGTGCTTCGACGTCGAGCGGATAGCCCGCATGAACGAACGCCTCCGCGGCATGGATCGCCGGCTTGTCCATCATCTCCATGCCACCGGGAATGATGCCGGCGCTGATGACATCGGCAACGCATTGGCCGGCGTGCTCGACTTCGGCAAAGCCGATCATCAACGCACGCGCCGTTTCCGGCTTCTGCAGGATGCGCACGGTGATTTCGGTGATGACACCCAGCAGACCTTCGGAGCCAGTAATGATCCCCATCAGGTCGTAGCCCGATGTTTCCGCGGTCTTGCCGCCGACGCGGATGACTTCGCCCGACATCAACACGATCTCGCAGCCGAGCAGGTTGTTGGTGGTCATGCCGTATTTGAGGCTGTGCACGCCACCGGAATTCTCCGCAACATTGCCACCGATCGAACAGGCGATCTGCGATGACGGATCCGGCGCGTAGTAGAAGCCCGCATGCGCCACCGCCTGGCTGATGGCGAGATTGGTGACACCGGGCTCGACGACCACGGCGCGGTTGTCGAAATCGATCTCGCGCACGCGCTTGAACTTGCCAAGACCAAGCAGCACGGCGTCGGCCAGCGGCAGCGCGCCGCCGGATAGTGACGTGCCCGAACCGCGCGGCACCACCTTGATGCCATTCTCGTGACAATATTTGAGAACTTTGGAGACTTGCTCGGTCGTATCAGGCAATACGACGACCATGGGCGGCTGGCGATAGGCCATCAGCCCATCCGACTCATAGGGCAACATTTCCGCTGCACTGGAAATCACGCCCTCGCCCGGTACCAGCTTTCGCAATGCAGCGATAATGGCCTCGCGCCTTGCGAGGACAGCCTGATCCGCCGCAGGCATCATGATGGTCATTGAACGCGCACTCCCGAAGATCGCAGCGATCACTCGGCTGCTTTGCGATGAATCAACCACGTCCGGACGACTTTGGGTAGCTTACCAAAGCATGACGCGTCACATGGTGCCGGAACGCGCCGCGACCGTCATCGCACTTGTGGACTATTCGGAGCGTGTGCAACAAACTAAGCTGGAAAGCCACAACAAGAAGAGCCATCCATGAAGTCTGTCACTTTCGGCGCCCTGATCGTCCTCGCCGCCTCGACCGCCTCCTCCTTCGCACTTGCACAGGACGTCGCCGCCGGGAAATCCTCCTTCAACAAGTGCCTCGCCTGCCACGCCGTTGGCGAAAACGCCAAGAACAAGGTCGGTCCGGAACTCAACGGATTGAACGGCCGCAAATCCGGCACTGCCGAGAGCTATTCCTATTCGGACGCCAACAAGAATTCCGGCATCACCTGGGATGAAGCGACGTTCAAGGAATACATCAAGGACCCGAAGGCCAAGATCCCCGGAACCAAGATGGCCTTTGCCGGCATCAAGAAGGAATCCGAGGTCAACGACCTCTGGGCCTTCCTCGCGCAGTTCGACAAGGACGGCAAAATCAAGCCGTAAGCGCTGAAGCTTTTTGATCTGGCGCGTTTTCTGGACGCGAAGCGGGCACCGCTTCGCTCGAAAGCGCGCTAGGCGCCGGCCGCCATCTTCGTCGGCAACACGGCCTGCACCACGAGGCCGCGTGCGCGGGCATCCATCACGCCGACGGCGCGCAGCGCCAGCAGCGTGACGGTCTGCACCGCGTCGCGCAGCTTGGCCTGATCTTCGAGATTGTCCGGCGCCATCGGCCCGACCAGCGCTTCATGCAACGCGCCGAGCAAGGCGGCGGCTGCGAGCGCCGTGTCCTGCGCCGGCAAATGACCCGCGCGAATGGCGGCCGCAATGCGGGATTCGATCTCGCCGGCGATCTCGCGCCGGCTAGCCAGTCGCGACTCCGTCACATCGACCTCGACCGGTTCAGCCAGGATGCCCCACGACAATTTGCGGTGTGACACGACATGCACGGCGACCGTGGTGACCGCCGCGGCGAGCGCTGATGACGGTCCCGGCGCGGCATCCGCCGCACGGCGGATCGCGGCGAGTTCGTCGCGCGAAACGTCAGCGATGAGTTCGGAAATCAAGTCGGCCTTGGACGGAAAATATCGGTAGACCGTGCCCGCCGCGACATTGGCGCGAACCGCAACCGGCGCGATCTGAACCGCCGCCATGCCACCTTCGGCGCATGTTTCGCGTGCTGCCGCCAGAATGGCGCTGCGCCGCGCTGCAAGCCGCTTCACAACTTGATGGGTCCGTCGGTAAACCATGAGCGTTCTCGTCCCGGGCACCCCTTGGCCAACCTGACGGCTGTCACAAATAAGGTGCGTAACTTCAAGGTTTTGAGCGAGCTGCGAGGTGCCCGCGATAAGAACTGAACACTAGTTCAGACTCGTTGACAAGGTGTTTTGCGCATAGCGGGATTCAACTTTTCGGGTAGGCCTAGCCGCCGAATCCGAGCGCGCGGGCAGCCGCAGCCACTGCCATCCCGGTGATGACGGCAATGAAGTCGTTGCGGCGGATGATGGTCACGGCCATGGCGGCCAAAATCGCGAATACCACCACCGGCCCGCCGTTGACGGCCACAGGCAGCGCGGCAGCAACGATGATCGAGCCCGGCAATGCGTCGAGCATCCGGCGAACCCGCGGCGTGACGTTGACGTAGCCCATCAGCCAGTAGCCGCCGAGGCGCGAGGCCACTGTGACCGCCGTCATGACAGCAAACGCGATCATGACATCGCTGCGCAAAAATTCCGTCACGCGGGTACATCCGCCGGACGTTGCGGCTCGGGCTCATCCATCAGCCCCGCACTCACCGCACCGGATAGCGCACCGGCGATGATGAACCACCAGCCCGGCACCAACCAATGCACCACCAGGGCAACGATGCCCGAGACGACCCACGGGATAGCGCGGCGTGACCCCTTCCAGGCAGGAACCAGCATTGCGGCATAAAACGCCGGCATCACCAGATCGACGCCGTATTTTCTGGGATCAGTCAGTTGCTCGGCGAGCAAGAACCCGGGGATCGCCGAGAACAGCCATGTGAAATACAGCACGATGCCGCCGCCGAGATAAAACGACGCATCGGCGCCACCATGATCGCGGTAGCGCATCGCTGCGAGCCAGCCACCATCGGTGACCAGCAGCATAGACGGATAGGCCTGCCATGCCGGCAGCGTGCCGAACCATGGCCGCAGTGTCGCACTCATCAAGAAGAAGCGGATATTCACAGTAAGTGTGAGCAGCGCCAGCGTCGCGATCGCACCTGGCGTCAGCACCTCAGGCCATGACTGCACTGCAACAAATTGCGATAGCCCGCCATAGACCGTCGCCATCATCACTTCGACTTCGACGAGCGAGAGGTTCTTCTGCGCACACAACGCACCGAACGCCATGCCGAAAGCGAGCGTGCCGGGCAGCATCGGCCCGATAGCGATGATGCCGGGCACGATAGCGGCCGTCGACCAATAGGCCCGCGCTTTGGGAATATGAGTGGCGTGCATCGGCTGATCCGCGTGATGCCCCGCAAACACGATCGAAGGGCGAGATCATGCCTGCGGGTCTCACGCGATCAGGTCAAGCGATGCAGCCTCATATGCGCCATGCAACGGCGGATATGCGACCAAAGGCCAAGGCCTTACTCAGCCATAGATGCCCTACTCCCAGTTCAGCGCGCCGCCGTTCTGATATTCGATCACGCGGGTCTCGAAGAAGTTCTTCTCCTTCTTCAGGTCCATGGCTTCCGACATCCACGGGAACGGATTTTCCGTCTCGTTGAACACCGGCGCGAGACCGATCTGGGCGCAGCGGCGGTTGGCGATGAAGTGCATATAGGTCTCGCACAGCGCCGCATTCAGTCCGAGGAAGCCGCGCGGCATGGTATCGCGCCCGTAGGCCGCCTCAAGTTTGGCCGCCGTGCGGATCATGTCGCGGATTTCCTCCTGGAACGCCTTGGTCCAGAGATGCGGGTTCTCGATCTTGATCTGGTTGATGACATCGATGCCGAAATTCAGATGAATCGATTCATCCCGTAAAATGTACTGATACTGTTCGGCGATGCCGACCATCTTGTTACGACGCCCGAGCGACAGGATCTGCGCGAAGCCGGTATAGAACCACATGCCTTCGAAGATCACATAGAAGGCGACGAGATCGCGCATGAAGGACTGATCGTTTTCCGGCGTCCCCGTTTTGAAATCGGGATCGTCGAGATGCTGGGTGTGCCTGAGCGCCCAGGCGGCTTTCTCGGTGATCGACGGCACCTCGCGATACATGTTGAACAGCTCGCCCTCGTCGAGGCCCAGGCTTTCGACGATGTACTGGAACGTGTGCGTATGCACCGCCTCCTCGAAAGCCTGACGCAGCAGATATTGCCGGCATTCCGGATTGGTGAGGTGGCGATAGATCGCCAGCACGATATTGTTGGCGACGAGGCTCTCCGACGCGGCGAAGAAGCCGAGATTGCGCTTGATGGCGCGGCGCTCGTCCTCGGTCAGACCGTCACGCGACTTCCATAGCGCAATATCAGCCTGCATGGAGACTTCGGTCGGCATCCAATGGTTGTTGCAACCCGCGAGATATTTCTCCCACGCCCATTTGTATTTCAGCGGCAGCAGTTGGTTGACGTCGGCGCGACAGTTGATCATGCGCTTCTCGTCGACGGAGACGCGGCCGCCGGCGCGGTCGATTGTGCCGAGGCCGGTGGCATCGGCAGGCGCTTGCGGCAACGGGATGAAAGCGGCCGCCTTGGAGGCGGATGAAGTGTCGGACCAGTCGAGCATGGGGTGTTCTTTCTAGTGTCTATCTCAGCCCTCATGGTGAGGAGCCGGCCGTTTGGCCGGCGTCTCGAACCATGGGCGTGGGGCACATCCTTCGGGACGCGGCTAAGTGGCCGCTCCTCAGGATGAGGTCTGCATGTGTGGAGGTGCGCCCTACTGGCACGCCTCGCATTCGGGATTATCGATCGAGCAGGCCATTGCGACGTTCAGCTCCGGCACACTGACTACGGACGGCTGAACGAGGATCGGCGCACCTGTCGTCTTCGCTGCCGCGACGGTTGCCGACACTGCATTGAGCTTGCCGTCTGTGCCCTTCAGCGTCGACTTCTCCACATGTGTGGCACTGCGCGAGCGCAGGTAATAGGTCGTCTTCAATCCCAGGGTCCAGGCCAGGCGATACAGCTGGTCGAGCTTCTTGCCGGATGGGTTGGCGATATAGAGATTGAGCGACTGCGCCTGATCGATCCATTTCTGACGGCGCGAGGCCGCCTCGATCAGCCACGCACTGTCGATCTCGAACGAGGTCGCATACAGCGCCTTGAGATCATCAGGTACGCGGTCGATCGATCCGACACTGCCGTCGAAATATTTCAGGTCCGAAACCATCACCTCGTCCCACAGCCCGCGCTTCTTCAGATCGCGCACGAGGAAGGCATTCACCACTGTGAAGTCGCCCGACATGTTCGATTTGACATAGAGGTTCTGATAGGCCGGCTCGATCGACTGCGCGACGCCGCAGATATTGGAAATCGTCGCCGTCGGCGCGATCGCCATCACGTTGGAATTGCGCATGCCGGTGGACTTCACGCGGTCACGCAGGCCGTTCCAGTCCAGCGTAGTGGACCGATCCATCTGCACGCCGCCCCGCGCCTCGGCGAGGATTTCTATGGAGTCGATTGGCAGGGTGCCGCGGCTCCACAGCGACCCATCGAAGGACGGATAGCGACCGCGCTCGGCGGCAAGATCGACCGACGCCGAGATGGAATGGAAGGCAATCGCCTCCATGCTGGTGTCGGCAAATGCCACAGCCGCGTCCGACGCCATCGCGATGCCCTGAACCTGCAGCGCATCCTGGAAGCCCATCAGGCCGAGACCGACCGGACGGTGCTTGAGGTTGGAACGGCGCGCTTCCGGGATGGTGTAAAAATTGATGTCGATGACATTGTCGAGCATCCGCATCGCCGTGGTCACGGTGCGCTTGAGCTGCGCATGGTCGAGACCGTTCTGACCGGTGTGGTTGAGCAGGTTGACCGAACCGAGATTGCAGACGGCGACTTCGTCGTCGGACGTGTTCAGCGTGATCTCGGTGCAGAGATTCGAGGAGTGAATCACGCCGGCATGCTGCTGCGGCGAGCGCAGGTTGCAGGGATCCTTGAAGGTGATCCAGGGATGGCCGGTCTCGAACACCATGGTCAGCATGCGGCGCCACAGGTCTGTCGCGCGCACTGTCTTGAACACGCGGATCTCGCCGCGCGCGGCCTTTTCTTCATAGGCCACATAACGTTCGGCAAACGGCTTGCCATAGAGATCGTGCAGTTCCGGCGTCTCATCGGGCGAGAACAGCGTCCATTCGCCGTCCAGCTCGACGCGCTGCATAAACAAATCCGGCACCCAGTTGGCGGTGTTCATGTCATGGGTGCGGCGACGGTCGTCGCCGGTGTTCTTGCGCAGATCCAGGAACTCTTCGATGTCGATGTGCCAGGTCTCGAGATAGGCGCAGACCGCGCCCTTGCGCTTGCCGCCCTGATTGACAGCGATCGCCGTGTCGTTGGCGACCTTGAGGAACGGCACCACGCCCTGGCTCTCGCCATTGGTGCCCTTGATATGCGCGCCGAGACCGCGCACCCGCGTCCAGTCATTGCCGAGACCGCCGGAATATTTGGCCAGCAGCGCATTATCCTTCACCGACTTGAAGATGCCGTCGAGATCGTCGGCCACCGTGGTGAGGAAGCAAGATGACAGTTGCGGCCGCTGCGTGCCGGAGTTGAACAGCGTCGGCGTCGAGGCCATGAAGTCGAACGACGACAACAGATTGTAGAATTCGATGGCGCGGGCTTCGCGGTCGATCTCGCGCAGTGCGAGGCCCATGGCGACGCGCATGAAGAACGCTTGCGGCAGTTCGATCCGGTTGCCCTGCACATGCAGGAAGTAGCGGTCATACAGCGTCTGCAAGCCCAGGAACTGGAACTGCAGATCGCCTTCAGGCTTCAGCGCCGCGGCGATGCGCTTGAGATCGAAGCGCGCGAGTTCGGGATCGAGCAAGTCGGCCGCGATACCGGTCTTGATATAGGCGCCGAAATATTCGGCGTAGCGCGTGCTCATATCAGCCTGCGACGCGTACGTCGGCGTGCCCCCGACAAAGGACAGAACTTCCGTGCGCAGCTTGTCGAGCAGCAGGCGAGCGCTGACAAAGGTGTAGTTCGGCTCCTGCTCCACCAGCGTGCGGGCAGCCATAATGCCGGCCAGCGCCAATTCATCCAGCGTGATGCCGTCATAGAGATTGCGGCGGGTTTCCTCCAGCACAGGCGCAGCGTCGACGCCGTCGAGCCCGGCGCAGGCCTCGTTGACGATCAGCTCAAGGCGCACCGAATCGAGCGGCGTGCGGGTGCCATTCGCGAGGGTGACATGCAGCACTGGCGCGGTGGAGACGAGCGCTGGCTTGGCGGCCTGTTCCTCGGCGCGGGTACGCGCGCGTTCCTCACGATACAGCACATAGGCGCGGGCGACCTTGTGGTGCTCGCTGCGCATCAGTGCCAGTTCGACCTGATCCTGCACGTCCTCGATATGAAAGGTGCGGCCCTCACCGACGCGGCGAGTCAGCGCCGCCACGACTTCGCCGGTGAGCTGTTCCACCGCCTCATGGACGCGGCGCGACGCGGCAGCCGTGTGGCCCTCGACCGCGAGGAAAGCCTTGGTCATGGCCACGGAAATCTTGCTGCCGTCGAAGGGCGACACGGTGCCGTTGCGCCGGATGATCTGCATCGCGGGCTCGCGCGCAGGCGCGGCGAGCGTCTCCGGTGACAGTTGAAGCAGCGGCGCATGAGCCGCATCGCGGCCATTGGACAAAACGGAAGATGAAGTAGGCATCGGCAAGACCCCGTGTGATGCATCAAGCTGTGGGGCTGGGGCCGAAAGGACGCTGCAAAATACACGGCGGAGATCCGCCGGCATTGCCTGCAAGCGACCGCTGGGACACCCCGCCCATGGACGTTCTGGTGTCGCGGCAGGTCTCCTGGCTCGCAGGTCAATGTCTGTTTTCAGCCTTCCCGATGCTTGCGCATCAGTGACTTCAATCGAAACAGACTCACTGCTTACAGTTGCGGGGGCAGCGCCGGAATATGACGCAAAAACAGCGTCTTCACCGGCTTCCCTCTTAGCCACCAAGTCTTGCGACCAGGCGGACCGTGACATCTACATTTGGTGTGACCCGCGGTGAAGTGTCAAGCGAGCATTGGCGCCGAACGCAACAAATTCGGTAGGGCTGTTGGTTCAGTGGACAACCGCTTGCGTGGCTGAAACCGCGGGATCGTTGGCGGTTTCTGCACGATGCGATTCGTTGTCCGAAAGGACCGTGAGGCGCAGAAGAGCCACATCAATCGATGGAGGATGCCATGCGGAACCTGGCAACGAGCACTGAGAGAACCGAGTTCAACGCTTTCGTGGGGCACGCAGGCGCGGTCACGGCGTTCGAGACGACGGAGCAGATCGCCCGCCTTCGCCTCGACGACATGCTCAACGACGCGTTGATGGACAGCTTTCCTGCGAGCGATCCGATTTCTTCGTTGCAACTCGCCTGAGCGGATCAGACCGCGCGAAAGCTGGCCCGATACTGGCTGGGCGTCAGGCCAAGCCGCCGCACAAAGACCTGACGCATATGTTCGGCGGTGGTGAAACCGGATTCATAAGCCACCACCTTGAGCGGCAGATCGCTGCCTTCGAGACGGTTACGCGCCGTGTCGATCCTGGCGCCCTCGACAAAATCAGCCGGCGTCATCTTTGTTTCGTGCTTGAACACCCGCGCGAAGGTCCGCGCGCTCATGCCCGCCACATCGGCCAGCTCATCCACGCTGTGCGCATCACGCAGATGGGCCATCACATGGGTATGGACTCGCGCAATCGGTGAATCCGGCTCGGCCGGCGGCACCAGATAGGGACTGAATTGCGACTGGCCACCCTGGCGCTGCGCCACCACAACCAGACGCTTGGCTACGGCCAGCGCGACATCCGCGCCATGATCTTCCTGGACCAGTGCGAGACCGAGATCGATCCCTGCGGTGACGCCGGCCGACGTCACCAGCGCGCCGTCACGACTATAGATGCGATCGAACTCCACATGCGCTTTGGGGAATCGCACCGCCAATAGCGGCGCATTCTGCCAGTGCGTCGTCACCGTCTTGTCGTCGAGCAGGCCTGCATGGCCGAGCGCGAATGCCCCGGTGCACACCGAGCCATACCGCCCCGCATGAAGCGCCGCATTGGCCAGCCACTCCGTGAGCTGGGGATCGGCTTCCGCCGTCGGCAGCTCTGGCCCGCCGGCCACCAGCACCAGATCCCAGGGCTTGTTCGCATCACTGAACGCCAGATCGGCGGATATCCGCAAACCGTTCGATGCACGCAGCGGTGCACAGTCTGCTGCGACAAGCGTGATGTCATATCGGTCACCTGGAGCAACGAAGCTATTGGCTTCCATGAACACATCGAGCGGACCGGCAACGTCCAGCGACTGGACGCCAGGAAAAATCGCGAGAGCGACAGTCTTCATGGTGAAGTTTCATTCCATCAAACGGCAGTGAGCCCAGAGCGCTACGGAACAGATAGTCACATTCCGGCAGGAAATCACGGGCGAATGGCAGTTTTGCAGGGCGCCGCATGATTGCGATGACACAACCCACGGACGACAACGGATGCATCACATCCGCAATGGAAGGAGCATCCCATGAGCAAGACGATCGCCGGCATCAAAGTGCCTGACAGCGCCCTCGCCCGTCAGGTCGATCAACTGGTGCGCGATACCGAGAGCGATCTTCTGTATCATCACTCCAATCGCGTTTTCCTGTTCGGCGCGCTCGCCGGACAGCGCAAGGGTCTCAAGGTCGATTCCGAGTTACTTTATGTCGGCGCGATGTTTCACGACATGGGCCTGCAAGCGCCCTATGCGAGCAAGGACGAGCGCTTTGAAGTCGATGGCGCGAATGCTGCCGCCGACTTTCTGCGCAGCCATAGTATCGATGAGCGCGACATCGACGATGTCTGGGACGCCATCGCGCTTCACACGACACCGGGTATTCCCAAGCACAAGCGGCCGGTGGTGGCGCTCGTGACGGCTGGTGTCGAAATGGATGTGCTGGGTCTGGAGTATGAGGCCTTTACGGAACATCAGCGCCACGAAGTCTGCGCGTGCCATCCGCGGGGCCATGACTTCAAGAACGGGATCATCGATGCATTTGCCGCGGGGACGATCCACAAGCCGGACACGACCTTTGGCAACGTCAAGGCTGACGTACTGGAACTCCGCAACTCCACCTACAAGCGCGCGAATTTCTGCAGCATCATCCTGAACTCGGCGTGGAGCGAATAAACTCCCGCACGCGTATGGCGATCAACGCTGCCACCAGCAGCGTTGCGCCAAAGCCCGTGGGAGCGCCGAGAAACGGATAGGCGATCAGGAGCACAGCGGCGAGGCCAAGCACCGGCAGTTCGTGACGGCGAAAGCCTTCAACGAGACCGATACGGGCGATGAAGCCGACGGCGATGGCCAGCACCATGACGTCATAGAGAAACAGGTACGGCGTCGTGAGCAGCGCGCCGACTGCCAGCGCAGCGGCTTTCAGTTCATAGCGCGTGCTGCTGCGCCACAGTGGCACGAGCACCGCCACGACGGCTGCAATCATGATCCATTGGAACGTCCAGGCCAGCGGCTCGCTGCCATCGAAGTAACGCACCAGCGCGAAGATGCTCTGCATCTTTCCCCAAGGCGCGCGGCCTTCGGTGAGGAAAGCCTGCGAGAACATCGGCATCCAGTGAATGAAGGCCTGCCAACTCTCGGTGCCGAAAGCGAGCCACGACACCGCGGCCAGCAGCACTGTGGTAATGCCCGCGCTGACGAAGGCCTTCCATTGCGACGCTGCGATCAGCACCAGCGGAAACAGAAATCCGTATTGCGGCTTGTAGCTGAGCAGGCCCAGACAGATGCCCGACAGGATCGGCCGCGTCGGCAGCAGCACCAGCATGCCGCCGATCAGCGCCGCCGTCAGAAATCCGTTCTGCCCGACAAGGCCGTTGGTGATCACCACCGGAAAAGCCGCAGCCAATAACAGGCCGAAGGGACGACCGACGATCGCACGCATCGTCGCCAGATATGGCACGAAGCTGACGGCAGCCCAGCCCGCGAAAGCAACAGCATAAGGCAGTTTCGCGAGCAGTGCCGCGATGAACAAAAACGGCGGCGGATAGTGCCAAGCGAAATTGCCGGGATAGGTCTGACCAAGGACGGCGATCTGGACCTTCTTCTGAATATCCCAGTCATAGGCCCAGGCCGGATGACCATCGAGCACCAATCGCCCGGCAGACCACACATTGACGAAATCGGTGGGCGAGCCGAGGTCACCTTCGTAGATCCAGCCGCGACCGTAGAAGGTCGGAAAGAAGGCGATGTTGAGCACGGCCAACACAACGCAGACAATCAGCAGCGCCGGCGGAACGGGGCTGCGCTCGGGTGTCGAAGTCATGCTGAGCGACGCTGGCATAGGGTCCCCAATGCGCATCAAGGGCGCCGGGCGACAGTGCCGGGGGAAGTTTGAGGAAGGTTTAAGTGGGGCGTCGTCCCCGGATCGCGCCTCGCTTCATCCGCGCTACAGTCAATAAAAAACGCGGCCTTTCGGCCGCGTTTTGCATGTTTGGGTGTCAGGTCTTTACGCCTGAGGCTGAGGCTCCAGGCCACCATCCGGACGCGACCGGGGCTTACCTGCCGGAGGGACGGCCGAGGTACGCGGGCCTGACGGCTCTAGCACCGACTCGCGGTTCGGCTTCTTGCCATTCAGAAGGTCCGTGATCTCGTCACCCGACAGGGTTTCGAATTCGAGCAAACCCTTCGAGAGCGTTTCGAGGTCGTCACGCTTCTCGGTGAGAATGCGCGTGGCTTCGTTGTAGCCTTCCTCGACCAGACGCTTCACCTCGGAGTCGATCTTCTGCGCGGTGGATTCCGAGACGTTCTGCTGGCGATTGACCTGCATGCCGAGGAACACCTCGTCGTTGTTCTCGCCATAGGAAACCGTGCCGAGTTCTTCCGAGAGGCCCCAGCGCGTCACCATCATGCGGGCCAAGCGCGTGGCCTGCTCGATGTCGGAGGACGCACCGGAGGTGACCTTGTTGCGGCCGAAGATCAGCTCTTCGGCAACACGGCCGCCCATCATGATGGCGAGGCGCGAGGTCATCTGCTCCAGCGACATCGACATCTTGTCGCGTTCCGGCAGCTGCATGACCATGCCGAGGGCACGGCCGCGCGGAATGATCGTCGCCTTGTGGATCGGGTCGGTGGCGGGGACGTTGAGGCCAACGATAGCGTGACCGCCTTCGTGATAGGCCGTCAGCATCTTCTCTTCCTCGGACATCACGAGCGACTTGCGCTCGGCACCCATCATCACCTTGTCCTTGGCCTCTTCGAACTCGCTCTGCGTGACCATACGCTTGTTGCGGCGCGCGGCGGTCAGAGCAGCTTCGTTGACGAGGTTCATCAGATCGGCACCGGAGAAACCAGGCGTGCCACGAGCAATGGTCTTGAGGTTGATATCCGGCGCCAGCGGCACCTTGCGGACATGAACCTTGAGGATCTGTTCGCGGCCGACGACATCCGGATTCGGCACCACGACCTGACGGTCGAAGCGGCCCGGACGCAGCAGCGCGGGATCCAGCACGTCCGGACGGTTGGTGGCGGCGATCAGGATCACGCCTTCATTGGCCTCGAAGCCGTCCATTTCGACCAGCAACTGGTTGAGGGTCTGCTCGCGCTCGTCATTGCCGCCGCCGAGACCGGCGCCGCGATGACGGCCGACCGCATCGATTTCGTCGATGAAGATGATGCAAGGCGCATTCTTCTTGGCCTGCTCGAACATGTCGCGCACGCGGCTGGCGCCGACGCCGACGAACATTTCGACGAAGTCCGAACCGGAAATGGTGAAGAACGGCACATTGGCTTCGCCGGCGACCGCACGTGCGATCAGCGTCTTACCGGTGCCGGGAGGGCCGACCAGCAGCACGCCGCGCGGAATGCGTCCGCCCAGGCGCTGAAACTTGCCGGGGTCGCGCAGGAATTCGACGATCTCCTGCAGGTCCTGCTTGGCTTCGTCCACGCCAGCAACATCTTCAAATGTGACACGGCCATGCGCCTCCGTGAGCATCTTGGCGCGCGACTTGCCGAAACCCATCGCCTTGCCGGCGCCGCCCTGCATCTGGCGCGACAGGAAGATCCACACGCCGATCAGCGCGATGAACGGCAGCCATGACACGAGCAGCGACACGAACCACGGCACGTTGTCGCCCGGGGCCTTGGCGGTGATCGAGACCTTGGCGTCATACAGACGCTTGATCAGGGTCGGATCGCTCGGCGCATAGGTCTGGAAGGTCGAGCCGTTGGTGAAGGTGCCGTGAATCTCAGGCCCCTGGATCACGACATCGCGGACGTGATTTTGATCAACTTCGGTGAGGAGCTGCGAGAACGAGATGTCCTGAGACGCGGTGCGCTGACCAGGATTCTGGAAAAGCGTGAACAGCGCCAGCAGCAGCAAAACGATAATGACCCAGAGGGCGAAATTGCGCAGGTTCGCGTTCATCGATCTTCCTTCGTCGCCGCGCGAAATCGCGGCCTTATTCCCTTGTGAGTCGCCACAAGGGTTCACCCTGGGTCGGTCGAGTACAATCTAGGTGCGACCGGGGGCGCTGCCAAGGGAACTTGGATGGACTATTTAACGCATCTACGCGCATTTCCGGTTCAAATAATGGCGGTGTTTACTCGGTTTTCCCACGGTGGTTAAGGTACCGTGGGCTGGCAGGTGCGTCTTTGCACTCAATCAACGCGGCGACGCCTCGGCGGCGCTGGAACGATTCTCAGACGGTCGTGAGTCAGCGTGATCATGGCACCGGCGAGCGTCTGCTTCAGCAGAATACCTTTTCCGCCCGATCGCGCGGCCTGAACCATGGCGAATACGAGCGTTTCGACCTTGCCCAGCTCGGCAGGCCCTTCGTGCCCGACCTGATCGATCATCCGCAGCAACAACCGGACGCGAATTTCCTCCGCCAGCCCCGCAAATGCTCCCGCATCAATGGCTTCGGGCAGCTTGGGGCTGTGCAGTGCCAGAAAACGCTCTGCCCCGTCGACCATCAGTTCCAGCGCGACATCGGCACGCCGGAGCCGTGTCGCCAACCGGGCGAGGTTGCGCGAATCGAAGCCCTCGGACGCCAGCGCCGGCATCAGAGCCCGCAACCGCGGACGGGTGTAGCTCGGATCGGAGTTACTCGGATCGGTCGCGAAGTCGATTTTCGCTTTGGTCAGCGTAGCAACAAGTTGCACTTTCGCGACGTGCAGAAAGGGACGCGCGAGCTGGATGCCGTCGCGCTCGGTCAGCCGCGCCATGCCGGCAAGGCCGGCAATGCCGCTGCCGCGCGCCATCCGCATCAACAGGGTCTCGGCCTGATCGTCGCGGGTATGCGCGGTGAGTACATGGGACGCACCGGCACTACGCGCGGCCTTGGCCAGCAGCAGATAGCGCGCATCGCGGGCCGCGGCAGGTAGTCCGGTTTTCGGCTTGGCGCCAGTCCAGCGGAGAGTACGGTGAGGAATATCGAGAGATGCCGCGAGCCGCTTTACGTCGCGTGCCTCGAGGGCCGCTTCGGGCCGCAAGCCATGGTCGATGGTTACGGCAATGAGGTCCGGGCCGCGTTTGAGCCCACGCCGCCACCGCGCGGCGAGCCACATCAGGGCGACGGAATCAGGACCGCCGGACACGGCGAGGACCAATGCTGGCGCGGACGCCCAGTCAGCGAATAGCTGTTTCGCCATCTGGGCCGAAATCGGCGACTGGTCGTCGTCGGACATGTGTGTCAGAACCGGTTGCGACCCGACTCATTGTCCGGGTCGATCTGCCAAGGCGTGATCTGACCGAAAATCAGGCTCCACTTTTCGGGATCACGCTTAGCACTTAACGCGTTTTTGCTCGCGGTCCACGCCCTGTTTCACGCCCGCCGAGGCACGGGGATATTTCCGTGTCACTTCACCGAAGGCGGCACAGGCCGCTTCCTTTTCCTTCAGCGCAGCCAGCGACTGGCCGAGGCGCAGCAAGGCATCGGGTGCCTTGGCGGAAGTGTCATATTTCGTGGTCACGCCCAGGAATGTCTCGGCGGCATCGCGATATTTCTGGCGCTGGAAGAAGCTCTCGCCGAGCCAATACTGCGAATCCGCAATCATTGGATCGCCGGGATATTTCTGGGCGAAGTTGCGCATGGTCTCTTCGGCCAGCGCGTAATCACGACGCTGCATATAGCCGATGCCGAGATCGAACTCGTCCTTCGGGGTCGCCCCCGGCGGCAAGGTCGTCAGCGCTGGCGCCGCTCCACCCGGGGCGGCGTTGCCCAGCGGGAGCGGCTCGCCGGCCGCACGGCCGCCCTGTGCGCCCACTGGCGCATTGGCCGGCATCGGCTGCTGGCCGCCGCCGAGTGCACGCGGCGCGCCAGGCGCGTTCGGGTTCGCATTGGGATCGAACGCATCGTTGCGGCGACCACCGCGCGGTGCCGGCGCGGGATCTTGCGCAATGGGCGCAGGCGCCGCGATCTGCGGCTGTTGCTGATTGTAACCGGGCTGAACCGCAGGCGCCTGCTGCACCGGAGCGGCAGCGACATTGGGCCGGCCTCCTGCGCCTGCTGGGGCGCCGCTGGCCTGCAACTGCCGGAGCTGATCCTCAAGCTGCCGATTGCGGAACTGCAGTTCTTCATTCTGGCCGGTCAGTTGGCGCAGCTGGTTCTGCAGCCGCTCGATCTGCAAGCCCTGATCGGCATCGTCGTCGCCTGACTGCTGCTGGCCGTAACCCTGCTGACGCGGAGCCGGTTGACCGAACAACTGCGCGGATACGGGCGATGCCGTCACGAGCAGGACGGACAATAACGCTGCGCCAGTGAGAGAACGAGATCTGAGCGAATGAGATCTGGATGACATTTGAGCCTGAAAATGACCGGTTTAGCGCCCCATCGGCGCGCATCACGATGAGGATTTCACTACGCCAAAAATGTGACTTTCGACAGCGACAAAGGCGCCTGCCCCAAACAAAAATGGCGCCTGCCCCAGGGGCAGACGCCATTTTTGATAGCAGCGTATTTGATAGCAGCGCCCGCTTACGCGCCGGCGTTCAGCACCGTGACCGCACGGCGGTTCTGTGACCAGCAGGAGATGTCGTTACAGACGGCGACCGGGCGTTCCTTGCCGTAGGAGATGGTCCGCATGCGGCTCGGATCGATGCCGCGCGAGGCCAGGAAGGTCCGAACCGACTGGGCACGGCGGGCGCCGAGGGCAATGTTGTATTCGCGGGTGCCGCGCTCGTCCGCATGACCTTCAATGGTGAAGGAGTAGCGGTTATACTGCTGCAGCCACTGCGCCTGCTTGTCCAGGGTCGCGATCGCCTGCGGCGACAGTTCGGTCTGGTCGCTCTCGAAGAACACGCGATCGCCAACATTGACGACGAAGTCCTGCTGGCTGCCCGGCGTCGCGGCATTGGCCATCGCGCCATCACCACCCAAACCGTTCTTGTTGGCGCAGGCGCCCATCGACAGCGCCACGGCCAGCACTGCAGCCAGTTTTAATCCCTGGAGGATACGCATCTGATGCTTCATTCCCGGAGCCTCCACGCTCACGCTTTACCCAACTGTCATTCGGTCTACAGGGCGTTGGTTAAGCGAACGTTCCGTCAACCTTGATGAGGTGTTGCCAAAACCGATCAAAAGCCACAGGCCGCGAAAAAGCAACGACGTGGTTAATGGTTGGCAAATGTGGCGCGACGGTGAAGCTTCCGGGAAAGCGGCTGTTTTAGGCAGAATCCTGCTGCGGGACTGCTGGGATAGTCAGCAATGACCGGCGATGGGACCGTCGCCAGCCTTCACCCTCAGGAGCGGGGCAATATCGCAGTCTGGGCGATATGGAACTCGGATGAATGAAGATCCGGCGCCAGAGGTTCGCTCTTGCGCTCAAACAAGGCCCGCTGCTCGAAAAGACTGGAGCGGAAATGCGGGTAGCGCATGAAAATGCGTTCGCGCACCGCGGCGTAGTCAGCCGCCATCAGGCATAGCGGCTTGGTCAGCGTTGGATAGGGCCGCGGCTCGCACATCGGCGTCTGCAGGAAAACCTTGCGATAGAACGCACGATGCTCGGCGCGCACGGTCGCCGTCCCGATATCGGCTTTGAAATAGCCGCAGGCGACATAGCCCAGCCGAACCGTCATATAGGGCAGTTCAGGAAACCTGGTGCGGTTGTTCGGGTCGGCCACGAAGCGGTTCGGGTCGACGATGATCTTGCCTTTGTCCAGCTCGGGACGCAGCAGGTCTCCGAATGCATCAACGGCAGGCGTTTCCGGATTGTCCGGCGTAGCTACGCTGACACGCAGCGAGCTGGCGAGTTCGCCATCGACAAATATCCCGAAAGTCCACGAATTCGGCAAATCGTCGAAACGGTCGGCGAGACGGCGATCCGCGCGAGGCTCGATGGCCCCTTCATGGAGATAGGCTCTATAGCGCAGGCTATAGATCGCCTCTTTCTCAGCTTCGGTTTCGGCAAGACGGTAGTCAACCCGGTCGAGAATATCGTTGCTGCGTTTCGAAGCTTCAGTCGCTTGATCGGCCGAAGCCATCATTCCGTCTCCTACGCACCAACGCCATGACTACGCGAGTAAGGAAACGTTAAAGCTTTCTTAAAAGTTGTCAAAGGTTCTGCCACAATGTGGTTAACCTTTTGCCCATACTTGGCGCGACGAAACGAATGGAAATGGAAATTCGAGAGTGTGGCCCGCGGCTGGTCAGGCCGGCGTGCGCGTGGCCTCGACAGTGATGTCCGGCTCAGTCACGCGGCGTCCGTGGGACGCATCCAGGAGCTGCCTGATCCGGGTCGCAGGCACTGGGCGGCTGAACAGATAGCCCTGCGCCTCGCTGATCGTGCCGTCGGCGCTGATCAGTTCGAGCTGCTCGTTGGTCTCGATGCCTTCGACTACGACCGTCATGCCCAGATCGGCACTGAGGCGCGCCACGCCGCGCAGCAACGTCAATGGACGGTCCGTATCGATCCCTTCCAGGAACGAGCGATCGATCTTCACCTTCTGCAGCGGGAAATTGTGCAGATAGCTCAGGCTCGAATAGCCGGTGCCGAAATCGTCGAGCGAAATGCGGCAACCTGCTGCATGAAGCTGCGCGAGGGCATCGTGGGTCCACTGCGTGTTACGCAGCAGCGACGATTCCGTGATTTCGATTTCGAGACGACGCGCCGGCAAACCTGACACATCGAGAGCGTAGCGTACCTCGCTCAACACGTCGCGCTGATGAAACTGCTGTGACGAGAAGTTGACGGCGACGCTGACCGCGTCCGGCCACTTCATGCATTCGATACAGGCCTTGCGCAAAATCCAGCGGCCAAGATCGACGATCAGACCCATGTCTTCTGCGACGGGAATGATATCGACCGGCGAAACAGTGCCGCGGACAGGATGATTCCAGCGCAGCAGCGCTTCGCAGGTCGAGATCCGCCCCGACTTCAGATTGACCAGGGGCTGGTAATAAATCTCGAATTCTTCATTGGCGAGCGCCTGGCGCAAATCCAGTTCGAGAACGCGGCGCGCCTCGACCGTCTGGGCCATCTCGTCGCGGAAGAAGCAGAAGGTGCCACGGCCCGAAGCCTTGGCACGGTACAGCGCCATGTCGGCGTTCTTCAAAAGGTGGTCGGCGCTGACATCGGGTTCGGTCAAGGCGATGCCGACGCTGGCGCCGATCTCCACCTGATGATTGTCGACCTCGTAGCGCTCACTGAGCCGCTCGACGATACGGCGCGCCAGATCCGCTGCATCATGATTTGTCTTGATGGCACGCTGGAAAACGACAAATTCGTCACCGCCAAAACGAGCCACGAAGTCATCCGCGCGCAACATTTCGCGCAGCCGGTCGGCGACCATGCACAACAGCTGATCGCCGCATGGATGGCCCAGCGTATCGTTGACCTGCTTGAACTGATCGAGATCGACGAACAGCAGGGCCGACAGCGTCGATTGGTCCGAGCTCTTCAGCATGCGACCGATTTCGTTTCGGAAACTGACCCGGTTCGGCAGCCCCGTCAATTCGTCGAAACGCGCCATGTGGCTGATACGCGCTTCGGAATTACGGCGCTCGGTAATGTCTTCAAGCAGAACGACCGTGCCGCCGCCGACCATCGGCTGAAACTTCCACAATAGTGCGCGCTCACTTTCGTGAGCGTGATCAAGGGTCGTGATTTCGGCTGCCTTCGAGCTTTCAATCTCGGTGATGATGGTCATCGCACTGGCCGACGACACTGTCCCCGCATTGACGCAGAGCGAGACGACTTCGCGAGCAGTCACGCCGCGCTGCACGAGATCCTCTGGAATCTCCATCATCGCGGTAAAGCGATTATTGAGCACCGCCAACCGACCATCGGCACCGAACATACACAGGCCGTTGGGCATGTTGTTCAGCGCCGTATCGAACTGGCCGGCGATGGAGCCGACCCGCTCGGTGGCGAGCAGTGCCTTGACGTAGACGTCATGCAGACGAAGCGTGATCCGGCGCAAGCCGACAAAGAACAGAACGTTCAGAAACGCAAAGCCGATATAGTAGAAGTCACCGTGGATAATCAGTGCCAGCGCCATGGGACCGCACGCCAGCAGCACCTGCAACTGCGCGATCTTCGGACGACCATAGGTTCGGCCGGCGCCGGCCGCGATATAAGCGACGGTCACTGCCGTACCCAGCATATGCGCGACCGGATCATCGCTGCCGAGCAGAACGACCCAGCACCACAGGCCCAACGCGGCTGCATAGAGCGAGCCGCCAACCATGTAATTAAATTCCCAGCGGATCGCCTCGTCAGGCGTCAGCGCGGTCTCGCGCTTTTCATATCGGCTGAGCTGAAGGGCCCGTAAAGCGCCAATGACGATGATCAGGGCGGCGCATGGCCACAGCAAAGGATTGCCGGTCTTCACCGCAGTCATGACTGCGCCTGTTCCGGCGCAGACCGCACCGGCCAGCATCGGAATCGGGTTCTCGAACAATGAATCGACGAGCGCCGTGTAGATCGACGGCGACATCGATTTGCTGTTCGTCCGGTTGTAATCGGCGAGCTGCATCGGGCGTAAATGCGTCCTGTTCAGGCGCACATTGGTACCGGGTCCTGATGAAGTCTTTCTGAGGGAACATTGTTAGCGAACTGTTTACGCGTTCGCATAAACAGCAAATCCACTCGTGATTTCAGCGCGGTGGGCAAAGTTTGCCGGGAATAGCCGGTAATCCGCCCATCGCCGCCAATCATTTGTTTACGATAACAATGGCGACCAGGCCGGGTCGGACGCGAAGCCCGGCGTCGGGACCTTGAGCTCGTTGCGGCCGGACACGTCGACCGTAAAGAGCGATGGCCCCGCTCCCGTATCGCGGAAGAACATGATCACGCGACCGTTCGGCGCGAAGGTCGGACCTTCGTTGTGATAGCCCGACGTCAGCAACCGCTCGCCGGATCCGTCCGGCTTCATAATGCCGATCGAGAACTGTCCGCCGCCCTGCTTGGTGAAGGCGATATAGTCGCCGCGCGGCGACCAGACCGGGGTGGAGTAGCTGCCTTCGCCGAACGAGATGCGCTGGGCACCGCCACCATTGGCGCTCATCACATAGATCTGCGGCTTGCCGCCGCGATCCGACTCGAAGCAGATCTTCGAGCCGTCCGGCGCATAGGACGGCGAGGTGTCGATCGCCGGCGTATCGGTAAGGCGCGTCGTCGATTTGGAGCGCAGATCCATCACGAACAGGTTGGAATTGCCACCCTGCTGCAGGCTCATGATGACGCGCTGGCCATCCGGCGAGAAACGCGGCGAGAACGACATGCCCGGAAAGTTGCCGACGATCTCGCGCTGACCGGTCTCGATGTTGAACAGATAGACCTTCGGATCGCCCTGGCCGAATTCCATATAGGTAATCTCTTGCGTGGACGGCGAGAACCGCGGCGTCAGCACGAGATCCGCTCCACGGGTCAGGTAGCGCACATTGGCGCCGTCCTGATCCATCAGGGCCAGTCGCTTGACGCGGCGCTCCTTGGAGCCGGTCTCGTCAACGAAGACCACGCGGCTGTCGAAATAGCCCTTTTCGCCGGTCAGACGTTCATAGATCTGGTCCGAGATGATATGGGCGATGCGGCGCCAGTATTCCGGTGACGTGAAGTACTGCTGGCCGGCGAGCTGCTGGCCGGTGGCGACATCCCACAGCCGGAATTCGGCTTTCAGCCGGCCGTCACCCTGACGGGTCATGCGGCCGGTGACCAGCGCCTGCGCGTTGACGGTCTTCCAGTTCTGGAAGTTCGGCGGCGCATCGATATTGACGGCCTTCTCGACGAAGGCAGCCGGATCGATCGGCGCGAACATACCGCTGCGCTTGAGATTGTTGGTAATGACCTGAGAGACGCCGACGCTGACTTCGTTATCGGCGCCGGTGCCAGCCGTAAAATTCGGTATAGCAATCGGCAACGGTGCAAACTCACCACCGGGAATCTGCACGCGGGCCTGACCAAAGGCTGTTCGCGCGCCAGCCCCGATCAGCAAGCCAGTCGAGGCCATTCCCGCAACGATCTGACGGCGGCTCGGACGAAACAACATCGGGGACAATCCATTCTTGTCGGTCATGTTACAACTTTGCTCGATCTGCAATCGTCGGCCAGTTGACCGGTTTACGATGCGCGCTCGGTGAAAACGGGTTCAAAGAACTTCCACTCTTCAAAAAAGGCCGGCGGCAGCTTGTAAGGCTGGCACTCAATGATCGCACGCAGCGCGCTCTCTTGATAGACGCGGAAATACGAAGTGGTTGGCTTGCTGACCGGAACTGGCGGCGTCTCCAGAGTACCGTCACGTTTGATCCTGATGCTGAAGATTGCCTCAGTGAACTGCGCCTCGACGCCGCCATAAGGCTTCTTCCAGCAACGTTCTACTTGCTGCCTGAACATGCCGCCCCAGGTCGCCACATTATTGCCAGCCGCGCCTTTGGCCGTACCGAGTGCATCATTCGGATTCACGGCAGATCCGGTGACCGACTGACGGGTCGGATCCCGCTTATCGATCAGTGCCGCGATCTTCGATTGGTCGAATACGCGCTCGGCCTTCTTGGCTTCTTCAGCTTTGGCTTTGGCCTTTGCCTCAGCCTTGGCTTTCGCGTCGGCGTCCGCCTTGGCTTTGGCCTCGGCCTTCGCCTTTGCTTCCGCTTTGGCCTTGGCATCCGCCACGGCCTTCGCCTTGGCGGCTTCTGCCTGTTCCTTGGCATCGGCTTCAGCTTCCGCCTTGGCTTCGGCTAACGCTGCGGCTTTGGCTTCCGCCTTGGCCTTGGCATCCGCCGCGGCTTTGGCTGCAGCCTCGGCCTTTGCCGCTGCTTCCGCCTTGGCCGCCTCCGCCGCTGCTTTCTCGTCGGTCTTTGGTTGTTCCTTCGGCGCCGTCTCCGTGATGACGGGCGCCTTCTTGTCGTCGATCTTGCCGACAGTGTCCTCAACGGGAGGCTTGGCCTCGCCGACCTTATCTACGCGCGGGGTTTTGTTTTCCGGCTTGGCGGTCTTGATGCCGGCCATAGCCTTGGCGGGCTCCATCGAGACCTCGACACCGACAGAGTCTTCCATCGGCACTTCCAATGCCTTGGAAGAGAACGTGAGCAGGCCCCACCCGATCACGATCACGTGCAAGGCAACCGACGCAATGAGTGTCTTGTCGACCTTCACGATCAGATTTCCCGTCCTGCTCCTGCTGGCGCCTGCGTCATTATCTTACGTCCCCTGCTCCGGCAGGATCACGATATTGGCCTTGAACCCGGCGGCGCGGACCGTGCCGAGCAATTTCATCATGTCCGTGTAGCAAACGTCCCGGTCGCCACGGAGAAACACGGTGTTGTCGGTTTCCGAACGCGTGGCACGGATCGCAGTGATTTTGGTCGCGAGTTCGCTCGCCGGAACCAGGGCGTCGCCGACATAGGTCTCGACCGCCGAATTGCAGCCGCCACCAGTGCGCTTCACCGACACGGTGAGCGGCGGCGTATTCTGCGACATCGACTTGCCACCGCTGGCGATCGGCAAATCGATGTCGATGGTCGAGGTCATCAGCGGCGCCGACACCATGAAGATGATCATCAACACGAGCATGACGTCGACCATCGGGGTGACGTTGATCTCGGCCATGACAGCAGCACGCCGGCGCCCGCGCCGACCTCCGCCACCACCGCCCGAGCCCATATTCATCCCCATGACCGGGTGCTCACTTCAAGGTTCAATCCATCAGCCATCAGGCGCGCTCGTCGATCTGGCGCGACAGGATCGCTGAAAACTCGTCCGCAAACCCCTCCAGGCGCTGGGCCTGTTTGTTCACTTCTGAGGTGAATTTATTGTAGAAAATAGTCGCCGGGATGGCGGCGATAAGGCCGATGGCTGTGGCAAACAGCGCTTCCGCGATGCCCGGGGCGACCACCGCGAGCGAGGTGTTCTTCGAGGCGGCGATCGCCTGGAAGCTCGACATGATGCCCCAGACGGTGCCGAACAGGCCGACGAAGGGGCCGGCCGAACCGACGGTCGCCAGCACCAGAAGCCGGCGCTCGAGGCGTTCGACCTCGCGGGCGATGGAGACGTTCATCACCTTGTCGATGCGCATCTGCAGACCGGTGAAGGAGCGTGCCTGGCTTTCGAACGACCGCTTCCATTCGCGCATGGCCGCGACGAAACAGGCCGCCATCGACTGCGTCGGCTTGGCGGAGAGCGCACGATACAGATCCTCGATGGACTCGCCGGACCAGAAGGCCTGCTCGAACCGATCCATCGCGCGACGGGTGCGCGAATACAGGAAAATCTTGTCGATCGCGATCGCCCAGACCCACACCGAACAACCCAGCAGTCCCAGCATGACCGCTTTCACGATCCAGTGGGCCTGCAGGAACAGCGCGATCAGCGAAACGTCGGATGAAGCCAGCGGCAGGGCTGACTGCGCCACATCGGCCGGATTCATGAACGGTATCCTCTCAACGCAAAAATCCTCAATTTGCCAGCGACTTGCTCATCGCTGGTGTCGCAGCCACGCATCGCCCGCGGCGCGGAACGCCAGTGCAATGTTCTTGTTGTGTCGCATGGAGGGCTTGTCCGAAGCCGAGCCCTAAATTCCCTGCCAACATGTCAAAACAAGGGCTTGCACGCGTTTCTGCGGCTTTTACCAGACGCCAGTCATGGTTAATGCGGAGTTACCAAAGCGTGTTTTGGCCGAGAAATGAAGCGGTATTCGCTTGTTCGTGAAGGGCTCGTGACAAAGCAAAACCGCCCGCCTGAATGATCAGACGGGCGGCGATGTCGGCATCGGGCGAAGGGGGCGCTACCGCCTGACGCCTATCAGTTTGGGGCTGTTAGCCCTGCGGCTGATTGTTATCCGATGGCGGGGTCGGCTTTGGGCGGTGCTGCGCCATGAACGCGTCGAACTCTTCCTTGTCCTTGGCGTGACGCAGGCGATCGAGGAAGTTCTTGAATTCGTGCTGCTCTTCCTCGAGGCGGCGCAGGGTTTCGACGCGATATTCGTCGAAAGCGCGGTTGCCGGAGGTCGGCTGACCGAAGCCGAAGCCCGATCCGAAGCCATGACGCTCCATGCGGTTGCGCATGCGCTCCATCTTGTACTGCATCCGCTCCATCTTGTTCTCGAAACGGCCGTTACGATCCCAGCAACCCATTTTTCTGCTCCCGAGTGTGAAGAAGAGAAGTGCGAGGCCAACCGGCCACCAGATGATAAAACCGAGCACGATCAATACGATGTGCCATGGTGAGCGCATCTGGTAGGACACCCGATCATCGGCGGGTGGACCCCATCGATTGTAATCTGCAGCGTTGGCCATTTTCCTCTCCATCAGCGGCACCATGCCGCTTGTGAATGTAAATAACATTTACATACGTAGCTCACGGCCGGATTTTGTCAAGGCGACCGCAAGGGGAGCGCCGCAAATTATTTTGGGGCGGTTCCCCAAGGACCCGATTTGGGCGCTGTAGATGTGTCGGACTTGTGGACGTTTTGGTCGGTTGGAAAGCCCAGTCCGCGCAAATAAATCAGCGCACCGGCCTCCAGCAGGTCGTCCGGCGACATCGGCAATTTGCGCCGCGCGGCATCGCCGCGGCCGAACAGCGAGGCCACGCCATGCGCCAGCGACCAGATGTGCAGCGCCATCATCATCGCCGGCGGACGCGTCACGCCCGGCGGCGTCAAGGCGGCCAAACGTTCTGCCGCCGCACGGATCACACCGAAGGCACGTTCTCCCGCCGCGGCCAGTTCAGGACTGGAATCTACGGGGATTCCGGATTCGAACATCGCCGAATAGAAGGCCGGTTCAGTGCGGGCGAAGTTCAAATACGCCTTGCCGATCCGCTCGAAGGCCGTGACCGTATTCGGACGGCCATCATCCCACGCCGCCGTCAGCACCTGCTCGAACTGCTCGAAGCCACGCTGCGCGATGCTGGCGAGGAGGTCGTCGCGATCGCGGAAATGGCGATAGGGCGCGGCCGCGCTGACGCCGGCCGTGCGCGCGGCATCGGCGAAGGTGAAACCCGCGGGCCCCTTCTCCGCGATCAGCCCGAGCGCTGCCTGCAGCAGCGCCTCTTTCAGATTTCCGTGGTGATAACCGCGCTCGCCGCGGCTGTCTTTGCGCCAGCTCATGTGAAGGGCTTTAACATAAGCCGGGCCAAAAGGTCACACCAAAACGGTGTGACCGGCGCAAATTCCCTCAACAAATCAACGCCCGCCGCATGCGGAAATCCTGCGGCAGGCATGCGGCCGTGTTGCGACACGACCGTTTCATGCCCGTCGCAGTGATTTTGCCTCAGCCGAGCCGCTTTGCGGTGGTCTGCATCTCCTCGAATCCCGAGGCGACGGCCTGCACGTCCTCCGGATAATCGGCCATTTCCTGCACCTGGCGGATCTCGATCACCTCGTTGGGCGTCGCCGGGCAGCGGCTGGCCCAGGCGATGGCCTCGTCGCGCGAGGCGACGTCGATCATCCAGTAGCCGCCCAGCACTTCTTTGGATTCCGCGAACGGCCCATCGGTCACCACCGGCTTGCCGGATGGAAAGGACACCCGCGCGCCCATCGATGGCGGGTGCAGTCCATCGCAGGTGATCAGCACGCCGGCATCCATCAGCGCCTTGTTATAGGCCATCATCGCGGCGACGCGCTCGACGTCCTCCGGCACGGTGCCCGGCGCCGCAGTCTCATAGCCGCCGGGGATCATCAGCATCATGAATCGCATGGTCACTATCCCTATTGATCTCTTTGCTTATTTCTTCGCGGCTTGCGCGCGCAGCCGCTCTTCCTTCTCGCGCAATTCGGGTGTCAGAGCCTCGCCGAAATCCTCGGCCGCAAACACCTGACGGATCTCGATCTCGTCGCCGGACGCAAACGGCGCGCGCTTCATCCACGCGATTGCCTCGTCCTTCGAGGCAACGTCGATCAGCCAGAAGCCGGCAATCAAATCGCGTGTTACATCGAACGGCCCCTGCTTCACCACTGGCTCACTGCCGGTAAAGGTGATCCGCGCGCCTTTCGACGTTGGATGCAGCCCCTCGCCGGCCTGCATCACGCCGGCATTGCACATCTCCTCATTGAACTTGCCCATCGCGGTCAGCAGTTCCGTCGTCGGCATCACGCCGGCTTCGGTGTCCTTGTTCGCATGCACGATCACCATGAAACGCATCGGTCTTTCTCCGTTGGAAGGTTCGACTGCAAGGATGACGAAGCAGCTTTTGCCAGTCCGACACGGGGCAAGAAATTATTTCAGAGGTCATGCAACCTTACGACGCCTGCTTCTGGAATACCCCATCCCTGTATGTCGCGCCGAAATACACATCGATCGACCGGATGAGATCGCCCTCGAAGCCGAAGACTTCGGTGTTGCGAAAACTCTTGCCGTCCTTCGCCACGCAACGATAGGTCACGAAAGCCGTATCGCCATCGACGGCGATACGCTCAAGATCATGCTGCGCGATCCAGTCGGCGACACGCCAGCAGCGGGCGAAATAGGTCGCCTTGTCGATCCCGTCATCGAACGGGCTCGTAAAGGTGAAGTCGTCCGTGAACGCATCTTCGACGGCCTTGCGGTCATTGCGCAGATAGGCTGCAAACAAGTCTCGGATGATCCTGGCCTTGTCGGCACTCATGATGCTCACTCCTCCGGAAACATATGTGCATACGGCTCCGCCTCCTTCACCACCCGTGCGAATGATGGACGCGCCAGCAACCGGCCAAGATAGGCCGAGACGTTGCGATGTGCGTCTCCGAGCGGATGCACCTTGTTCGCGTAGTAGAGCGCCGGCGCAGCCGCACAGTCGGCGAGCGTGAACGCTGTGCCCATCGCCCACGCGTTCGTCGCCATCTGCCTGTCGATCATGCCGTAGGACGTGGTGAGCAACGCCCGCGCCATGGCCACACCATGCGGATCCTTCTTGTCGGCCGGCACCAGACGGTCGCCGACGATCTTCTGCGTCGGCGTGTGCACATAGAGATCATAGAAGCGGTCGCGTAACCGCATCTGCAGGCCGGCGTCGCCATCGGGGATGAAACGCGTGCGGCCGGGAAAATGCCGGTCGAGAAACTCGATGACAATGGAGGACTCCGGCACGATCGCGCCGCGCGCATCGTCCTGCAGCACGGGGAATTTGCCGATCGGCCACAGTTTCAACAGCGCCGCGCGCTCGGCTTCGTCGCCGAGATTGACCATATGCGGCGTGAACGGCGTGTCGTTCTCGTACAGCGCGACCAGCGTCTTCCAGCAATAGGACGACAGCGGGTGATAGTGGAGCGTGAGCGACATGGTTTCTCCTGCATGTTGTTGCTGGAAGACGAACAGGAACAGGCCGTTCCGACAAGCCCATCGCAAAAATTTCGGCCGAAAATCCGGGCTTGTCCCGCCCTGCTCCGTCTCCTAAACAGGCCGCGCAAACAACAAGCCATCGATAACCATCAGGGCAGGACATGACCAAGGCTGACGGCAAGGAACAGATTCGCAAGGTTGCACTCGTCACGGGCGCCGCACGCGGCATTGGCCTTGCCGTGGCCAAGCGTTTTCTTGGCGAGGGCTATCGTGTCGCGCTGCTGGATATCGAACGCGAGCTGCTCGACGCCAGCGTCAAGGCGCTGAACGATCCCGACAACACGCTGGCGCTGCATACGGATGTCTCCGACGCCGCTGCTGTCGACAAGGCCTTTGCTGCCACGCAGGCCCGCTTCGGCCGGCTCGATGCGCTGGTCAACAATGCCGGCATTGCGAATTTCAAGCCTCTGCTCGAGACGACGCTGGAGGAGTGGGAACGCATCATGGCCGTGAACCTCACCGGCCCGTTCCTGTGCACCAAGGCGGCGGCCCCCTTGATGCGCGAGCATGGCGGCGGCGCCATCGTCAACATCGCCTCGATCTCGGCGCTGCGCGCGTCCACCCTGCGCGTCGCCTACGGCACCAGCAAGGCCGGCATCATTCACTTCACCAAGCAGTCCGCTGTCGAGCTCGCGCTGCTCGGAATCCGCGTCAATGCGGTGGCGCCCGGTCCTGTCGAGACCGCAATGGCGAAAGCCGTGCATACGCCGGCAATCCGCGCCGATTATCACGATGCGATTCCGCTCAATCGCTACGGCGGCGAGGACGAACTCGCCGACGCGATCTTCTTCCTGTGCAGCGACCGGTCGAGCTATATCACCGGCCAGATGCTGGCGGTCGACGGCGGTTTCGACGCCACGGGCATCGGCCTGCCGACGCTGCGGCGCGAGGGCATCAACGGCTAGCGAAAGTCAGTGCCCGGATGACGCGCAGCATCATCCGATTACACGACTTCCGGTTTCACGCATCTCCGCCAGCTTAGAGAGATACTAATTCCAGACTAATTGTATGACGCCCCGGACGTCTTTCGGCTGCGTCGCTGCGTGATAAGTCGCCTGCATCACTTGGTAATGGGGTGCGGGCAAATGACATTCAAATCTTCCACACATCTGGGATGGCTGGTCGGGACGGCGCTGCCGATGCTGGCGCTGATCACGACGCCATCGCAGGCGCAATCGCCGCAAGGCAGCACGGCATTGCCGGCCGTTGTGGTGGATCAACCCGTTCGACCGGCCGCGCGTGCGCGCGCGACCCGCCCATCGACCGCACGCGCGCGTGCAACGCGCCAGGCTGCGGCACGCAACAATGCGCCGGTTGCGGCTGCCATCGCGGCTCCCGGCGTTCGTGCCGAGACCGCCACCGGCCCGGTGCAGGGCTATCTCGCCAATCGCGGCATGGGCGGCACCAAGACCGACACGCCACTGCGCGAGACGCCGCAGTCGATCTCGGTCGTGACCGCCGATCGCATCACCGACCAGGGCGGCCTGTCCGTGCAGGAAACCCTGCGCTATGTGCCCGGCGTGACCGCCGATCCGTTCGGCGGCGATGCCCGCGGCGACTACACATTGATCCGCGGCCAGGAGCCGAGCCGCTATCTCGACGGCATGCAGGGCTCGCGGCTCAGCCAGGTGCTGGAATGGCGCCGCGATCCCTATGCGCTGGAGCGCATCGAGGTACTGCGCGGGCCGTCGTCCGTGCTGTATGGCGGCTCGTCCACCGGCGGTGTGCTCAACGAAGTGTCGAAGCGCCCGCAGGCCGAATCCCGTAACGAGATCGGCGTGCAATATGGCTCCTTCGACCGCAAGCAATTGCAGATGGACTCCACCGGCAAGCTGACCAAGGATGGCGAGTGGCTGTATCGCTTCGTCGGCGTGTTGCGCGACTCCAACTCGCAGGTCGACTACGTGCCGAACGACCGCATCCTGCTGGCGCCGTCGCTGACCTGGCGCCCGACCAACGACATCTCCTGGACCGTGCTCGGCAACTACCAGAAGGACAGTTCCAGCTCGTTCAGCGCCTTCCTGCCCATCGAAGGCGTGCTGAAGCCTGGCCCGAACGGCTTCATCCCGGTCAACCGCTTTGCCGGCGAGCCGAATTACGATCGCTACAACATCACCACCGGCGGCGTCACCAGCCTCTACGAGCAGAGCTTCGGCGATGTGCTGAAGATCAAGCAGAGCTTCCGCTACAGCCACACCGACGGCGATTACGCCATCATGTATCCGGACCTGTATTCCAACCCGACGAATCCATTCCTGGATGCCGGCCGGCGTACCGTGCAGCGGATCTACTACGCCCGTCAGGCCGCGAAGGACGCCTTCACCTCCGACAGCAATGCCGAGATCAAGCTGCAGACCGGCGCGGTGTCGCACAAGGTGCTGGTCGGCATCGACTATCTCGGCCTGCACGAGAAAACCCGCAGCGGCACCGGCCTCGATCCGCGGCCATTCGATCTGTATGCGCCGGTCTATAGTAGTTTCTCCGCGTCGCTGACCGACGATCCCCAGGCGCAGCAGCGCCAGACCGGCTTCTATGCCCAGGACCAGATGCGGCTGGGCCCGTGGCTGGCGCTGCTCGGCGTGCGGCAGGACTATGTCAGCTATAGTGTCGAGGGACTGCCCACCCAGAACGACAGGGCCACCACCGGCCGCGCCGCGCTGATGTACGAATTGCCGTTCGGCGTGACGCCCTATGTGTCCTGGGCGCAATCGTTCAACCCGGTATTCGGCGCCAACACCTGCGAAAGCGGATTCTGCAAGCCGGTGCGCGGCGAGCAGTTCGAGGTCGGTTTCAAGTACAATCCGTTCGCCGGCACCGCGATCAATGCGGCGATCTACGACACCACCGAGCGCAACAGGCTGTCCTCCGGACCCGGCGTCTTCTCGATCCAGACCGGCCAGGTGCGGATCAAGGGCGCCGAGCTGGAAGTGCTGACCAGCGTCACACCCAATCTCGACCTGATTGGCGCCTATGCCTATACCGACGCGCGGATCGAGTCCGGCGACAATGCCGGCAAGCGCGTCGCCAGCGTGCCGCAGCAGCAGGCCTCATTGTGGGGCAAATATCGCCTGGCATCGCTCGGCCTGCCTGACGTCACCGTCGGCGCCGGTGTGCGCTATATCGGCGAATCCTGGGACGGCATCGACGTGCTGCGCACGCCCGACTACACGCTGTTCGACGCCATGGTGCGCTGGGACAACGGCTCGTGGCGGCTGCAGTTCAATGCGACCAATATTGCCGACACCCGCAACATCGCCACCTGTCTGTCATTCGGCGACTGCTTCTACGGCATGGGCCGCACGCTGCTCAGCACCGCGACCTATCGGTTCTGAGGCGAACCGGTACCCACTTCGCTCGAAAACGCTCAGAGAACGCGCAGACCCAGCATAAAAAACGCCAGCGCGCCGGTGGATGCCACCGTGCGCACGTGGTTCCAGCCGGTCCAGACCGACAGATAGCGCGTCCACAGACTTGTGGCCTCGGCGCTGTCGGCGGGCGCGGCAGCGAGCGCATCGTTCAGCGGTACGTTGAAGACAACCGTGACGAGGAAGGTGCCGACGGTATAGAGCATCGCCCCCGTGACGAGGTAGGGTGATGCCGGATGCGACCAGTTCAGCACCGCGATCACAGCGATGATGACGCAGAGCAGCACCGTGCCCATGAAAGCGGTGAGAAACAGCGGACTGAGAATCGTGCTGTTGATCGACTGCATCGCGGCAATTCCGGCCGGCGCCGGCAGCTTGCCGAGCGCAGTCATCACCGTGACCGAGAACACGAAAAACAACCCGGCCATCAGGCCAGAGCCTATCGCCGCCGCAAATGTAAGACCGAACGACATTCGTCCCATCCTCACCTCGACCACGTTGGCGCGCAGCCTAGCAGCTTTACTACTCCGCGAGCTGCGGCGAAAGTTCGCGCGGACGTAGCGTGGCGATACTGACGGCAAGCGCACCGACCGCCGTGCTGGCAATGGTCGCGACCATCGGCAGCGAGGTGCCGTCGAAGAACAGCCCGGACACGCCGATCATCACGCCGCCACTGACCATCTGCAGCGTGCCACCCAGGGCGGAGGCGATACCGGCGATGGGACCATGGTTCTCCAGCGACAGCACCATGGTCGACGGGATCACCAGACCAAGGAAGGCGAAGGACACAAACAGCAGCGGAATCAGCAGGGCAAGGCTTGTGAAGCCGACCAGTGTCAGCGCCAGCAGCACGACTGCGAAAAACGCATAGGCCGACACCGCCGCCATCACAACGCGGCCCATGCCGAAGCGGCCACCGAGGAAACCCGCAAATTGCGAGGCGCCGATGAAGCCAATGGCGTTCACCGAGAAAGCAAGGCTGTATTGCGTCGGCGTCAGGCCGTAGTGACCGATATAGACAAAGGACGATGTCGCGAGGAACGCGAAAAAGCTCGCCATGCCGAGGCCGCCGATGAAGGTGAGCCCGAGAAAGTGCCAGTCGCGCAGGAGTTCGCCGAAGCTGCCGAGCACATTGCGCACACTGCCCGAGATGCGCTCATGCGCAGGGCGCGTCTCCGGCAGCAACAAGGCCACCAGCACGAGGGCAATGACGGCTGCGATGGTCGTTGCGACAAACACCGCGCGCCAGCCGAACGGCGCGATCAACGCGCTGCCGCCGAGCGGCGCGAGGATTGGTGACACCGAGAAGACCAGCATCACCAGCGACATCAGTTTCGTCGCCTCGACGCCGGTGTGCAGATCGCGAATGATGGCACGCGGAATCACGCCCATGGCAGCGGCGCCGAGACCCTGGACGAAGCGGAACGTGATCAACCAGGCCACACCCGGCGCCAGTGCACAGCCGATCGAACCCGCAATAAACAGCATCAGACCCGCATAAAGCGGCGCCTTGCGGCCATAGACATCGGACAACGGACCATAGGCGATCTGGCACAGGCCGAAAGCAATGAAGAACGCGATCAGCGTCATCTGCGTCGCCGAGGTCGTGGTGTGCAGGTCGGCAGTGATCGCCGGCAGCGCCGGCAGATACATGTCGATGGCGAAGGGGCCAACGGCGGAGAGCAGGCCGAGCACGACGGCGTTGCGGGTAAAGGCGGACATGGGATTTTCTTTTCTCGCTCAACGTGGCCGTGACGCATCTTTCGATCGCTGATCGTGACACGCCGGCTGGAATGAGGGGCAAGGCACAGCCCCTCACAACACCAAAGATCTCTCGGGGCGCCTTGTAGCGGAAGCGCCCCCCAGACGCCAATCAAGCCGCTGGCATTGTGCTCTACCCTTCACCCGCCGCAAAGATGCGGCGACCTCTCCCCGCCTAGCGAAGCTTCGCTTCGCGGGGATGCGGGGAGAGGTTAAGGAAGAAAGCCCGCGCTTATTCAAACGCGCAATTGATCATCCAGGGAGCGCCGAATTTATCGACACACATGCCAAATCCCTTTGACCAGAACGTGGCGCCGAACGGCATCTTGATGGTGCCGCCCTCGGACAATGCCGCGAAGACCTTGGCGCCATCTGCGGCATCCTTGATCTGCAGACAGACCGACATGCCCTGCATCTTTTCGAAGTAATCTGGCGGCGCGTCCGAAGCCATGATGACCGCGCCATCGACCGAGATCTGGCCATGCAGCACTTTCTTGGCCATCGACGGCGGCATCTGTTCCGCCGCAGGCGAGCCTTCCACATGCATGATGACGTCGATCTTGGCGCCAATCGCCTTCACATAGAAATTGAGGGCCTCTTCGCAATTGCCGTTGTAGTGAAGATAGGGATTGACCTGCATCGTTCTTTCCTCCGATTAAAGACTTTGGGGGCGGATCGGGATCATCGCGCGTAAACGGGGATCGCGCAGGTACAGCCCGCCCCATGCCATTACGCCGATGTAAAAGCCAAACAACAGATGCGTGAACAGCGGGCTGTCGACGCGCAGATGCGTTGCCATCGCGCCACCAAGCAACCCGGTGAGCAGGATTGCGCCGAGGATCGACGTTTGCGGCAGCGCGTAGAGCAAGGCGCAGAGCAGCGTGATGATGCCGAGCAGACGCGCCTGATTGACGCTGCCGCTATAGCCGAGCTGCTGCATGGTCTCGGTGACCTCCTTGATCGGCACCAGCTTGATGCCGCCGTCCATGACCAGGAAGAGGACTACGAGGGTACTGAGGATGCGGCCGATCCAGATTGAGGCACGGGAAATGGGCATCAAATGGTCCTGCGGTTCGAATGGTGTGTCGTCTCAAAGACGAGCGGCGTGGGCGCAATCCGACACCGCCATGAAAATTATTTCGGACCGGCTGCCTTGTTCTTGGCCTTAATTGCAACCTTCGCCCGCGGCTTGCTCTCCAGCATCAGCCGGTCGAGATGCATCCGGATGTGATCGGCCTCCGCCGACGTATTTGCCAGCGCGATGGCGCGGTTGAAGCTCTCGCGCGCTTCGTCATTGCGGTCAAGTTGCATCAGATAGGCGCCCTGCACGCCGAAAAAGTGGAAGTAATTTGAAAGTTTCGCGGCCAGCGGCGCGATCATCTCCAGCGCCGCTTCGGGGCCGCGCACTTTCGACACCGCCACCGAGCGATTGAGCGTGATCACCGGCGACGGCTGCAGGATTTCCAGCGACCCATAAAGCAGTTCGATCTGCGCCCAGTCGGTATCTTCCGGCTTGGCCGCGCGGGCATGGAGCGCAGCAATGGCCGCCTGGATCTGATAGGCGCCGGTGCGGCGATGGCGCATCGCCTTGTCGATCAACGCCAGGCCTTCGGCGATCATCTTGCTGTTCCACAGCGTGCGATCCTGATCGTCGAGCAACACCAGCGCGCCATTGGCATCGAAGCGCGCCGCCGAGCGGGCATATTGCAGCAGCATCAACGCGACCAGGCCCATGATCTCCGGCTCGGCGGGAAACAGCTTGAGCAGCAACCGGCCCAGACGGATCGCCTCCTCGCACAACGGCGCGCGGAGATTGATACTTTCACCTGACGCCGAATAGCCCTCGTTGAAAATCAGATAGAGCATGGCGGCCACGGCAGCGAGACGCTCGCTGCGCTCCGGCGCGCCCGGCGTCTCGAACGGCACATTGGCCTTGGCCACGGCAGATTTGGCGCGGGTAATGCGCTGTTCCATCGCGGCGTCCGAGACGAGGAACGCGCGTGCGATCTGCTTCACTGTCAGGCCCGAGACGATCCGAAGTGCCAGCGCGATTTGCTGCGTCGCCGGGAGCTGCGGATGGCAGCAGATGAACAGCAGCCGCAGGATATCGTCGCGATAATGCGAGCCATCAAGCCGGTCGGCGAGCTCGCTTTCGGCATCATCCAGATCAGATATCGCATGGTCGTCGTCCGGCAGCGGCTGCTGTTTCGCACCGCGGCGGATATCGTCGATGGCGACGTTGCGGCCAACCATGATGAGCCAGGCTGCCGCATCGCGCGGCGGGCCGTTCTGCGGCCAGGTCTTCAGCGCCCGCAGGCAGGCGTTCTGGAACGCCTCCTCCGCAGTGTCCAAATTGCGGAAATAGCGCAGCAGCGCGCCGAGCGCCTGGGGACGCGCCGAGGTCAGCGCCGCATCGATCCAGGCGACATCGGTCATGGCTGGAACGCTCCGTGAAAGACGCCAATGGGTCGGATCTCATAGGCCCCGCCGGGATTGGCGCGGCCGAGGTCCTGCGCAATCTCCAGCGCGCCATCGAGGTTTTCTGCCTCGACGACGTAGAAACCGAGCAACTGTTCCTTCGTTTCAGCGAAGGGGCCGTCCAGCACCACCGGCGGCTCGTCCTTGCGCAGCGTTGTCGCCGCGGTGGTCGGCAGCAGGCGCGCCACCGGGCCGAGCCGGCCCTGCTGCGCCAGCTTGCCGTGCACGACGGCGAGCTTCGCCATCACGGCGTCGTCTTCGTCTTTCGACCAGCCGCCGACAACGGCTTCATCATGGTAGCAAAGGATGGCGTACAGCATGAGGGCTCCTTGGATGAAAGACGGTCGGCACGGTGCGATGCCGACAGGTTAGCGGAAATTATTGTTGGGAGCGCGGCGAATGCTGAGCAGGTTCCGCAGACGCGTCAGCGCGCAGAACCGATCAAGCGACAGCCCGACACAGGATGCTGACCGCACCGTTGGCAATGGCCTGCAATTCGGTGCGGGGAACGCCAGCTCGAGCGCGAACCGCCAGCGAATATAACGTCGCGGACGCCATCTGCGAGAGCACGGCGATATCGGTCGCTGCAGGCAGCTCGCCACGTTTCACCGCAGTGCGGAAGCACCAACCAAAGGCGTCATCGACATCCGCAAAGCCCTGATGGACGAGTGCACGAATCTCGGGATCGGCGATGGCGTCCGACGCCACCGTCATCACGGTAAAACAGCCGCGCGGCTGTTCGCCCGACAGATAAATATCGAGCGCGACTTCGAAGAAGCGCCGTAACCGTTCGCGAATGTCGATATCGGCCTTGAAGATATCGACCATCGGCGCCGTGTAGTCCTCGCGGTAGCGCTGGTAGCTCTTGATATAGAGCGCGCGTTTGTCGCCGAAGGCGCCATAGAGACTCGGTCGGTTCATGCCGGTCACAGCGCTGAGATCGTCGAGCGACGTCGCGGCATAACCATCCCTGCGAAACACCGCCAGCACCTGCCCCAACGCCACGTCCGGCTCATAGGCACGCGGCCGCCCCCGTCGTTTGGGCTCGGCAGGTACCTCCGGCTTTGCTTTCGCGACCGTGCCTTTTCTTTTTTGTACCATTTCGCATTAAATCCCTTGACCGGATTTATATTATGCGAAACAGTACGAAAATCAATTGACGGATCGACCGCAATGGTCTGTCAGCTCAAGGAGGCTTCCATGGATTTGTATTTCTCCCCGATGGCCTGTTCGATGGCGACACGTATCGCGCTGTATGAAGCAGAGGCCGGCAGTGCTGCGCGATTCCTCGAGGTCGATCCGCTGAGCAAGGAGGTCCGCAATGATGGTTCGGATTTCCGCAGCGTGAATCCGCTGGGGCTGGTGCCGACGCTGCGCACCGACGACGGCGTGATCCTCACCGAGAACGCCGCGATCCTGCAGCATGTCGCCGACTGGTTTCCACACTCCAAGATCGCGGCGGGCTCGGGCATCGACCGCAGCCTGCTGCAGCAGTGGCTCTGCTTCATCGGCACCGAACTGCACAAGGGATTTTTCGTCCCCCTGCTCGCCAAGAAGGCGCCGGCCGAGATGAAGGCCTATACGCTGCAGAACGGCCAGTCGCGACTGACCTATCTCGAGAACCATCTCACCGGACGTGAGTTCCTGCTCGACAGGTTCAGCGTCGCCGATGCGTATCTGGTGACAGTGCTGAACTGGACGATGGTGTTGCCGGAGATCGATCTGAATAACTGGCCGGCGATCAAGGCCTATCACAAGCGCCTGCGCGAGCGGCCGAGCATCGTGCGTGCGATCACCGAAGAGTTCGAGCTGTTCAAGGCCGAGCAGGAGCGCCACAAGGCGGCGGCGTAATCACGCCACCGCGCGGCGGCCGATGATGGCAAAGCGCAGTCGGCTGGAGATCCAGTCGATTGCCGCCACCGCGACCAGGATCATCAGGAACAGGAATGAGACCTTCTGCCATTCCAGCACCCGGATCTGTTCGGCGAGCTGAAGACCGATGCCGCCCGCACCGACGATACCGATGATGGTGGCGGATCGGGTGTTGGACTCAATGAAATACAGCACCTGACCGGCAATCACCGGCAGCACCTGCGGCATCAGGCCGAAGCGAATCTCATGCAACGCGCTGCCACCGGAGGCGCGGATGCCTTCGACCTGTTTTCTGTCGGCGGCCTCGATGGCTTCCGAAAACAATTTGCCGAACGCGCCGAAATCCGAAATCGCGATTGCCAGCACACCAGCGAACGGGCCGAGACCGACGACATTGATCCAGACCAGCGCCCAGATCAGCGTATCGACCCCGCGGATCGAATCCAGAAACCGCCTGACCGGAAAGCGCAGCCAGGCTGACGGGATAACGTTCCGTGCGGCGAGCAGGCTGGCGGGCAGCGCGAACGCGGCTGCGAGGGTCGTGCCTAGCAGTGCGATCGACAGCGTCTCGCCCATGGCCTGGAGATAGGCAGGCAGTGACGAACCGGGATTTGGCGGGATCATCATCATGGTGATCCAGCCGAGTTCGCGCAGGCCGTTCCACATCCGCGCCGGCGAGAAGTCGAGCTCGTTGAGTCCGAAGATGAACAGGGCCAGCGCCGCGACCAGGATGGTGGGCGCACCGGCGCGCGACGCCATCGGGCGGTTGAAGACATCAGGATAGCGCCCGCGCAACTCCTGGGTATTGATGTCAGGCTGCCTGCTCATGATCTGGCTTCCTTACCGAACAGACGGCCGCGCAGCCAACCAGTCGCGATATCGATAATGAACACGGTGACGATGATCATCAGCAGGATCGCACTGACGTCCGAATAATAGAATTTTCTGACAGCAACGACGAGCTCCTGACCGATGCCGCCCGCGCCGACGAAGCCCATCACTGAGGCGCCGCGCACATTGATCTCGAACCGCAGCAGCGTGTAGCTGGCAAAGCCGGCCGCGACCTGCGGCAACACGGCAAAGCGCATGCAGTCGATCCAGCCAGCTCCGGTTGAGCGAATGCCTTCCACTGGCTTCATGTCGATATTCTCGACGATCTCGCCATAGAGCTTGCCGAGCGCGCCAACACAGTGGATCGCGATCGCCAGCACGCCGGCCATCGGGCCAAGGCCGAAGGCGATGACGAAGATCAGCGCGAACACGATATCCGGCACGGTACGGCAGAATTCCATGAAGCGGCGCACGGCAAAGCGCAGCGGCGCGGACGGCGCGGTGTTCTCGGCCGCAAGAAAATTCAACCCGAAGGCCAGCACGGCACCGATCAGCGTGCCGACATAACTGATCAGCACGGTCTCGCCGAGCAGCGACAACCACTTCTTCCAGCCCCAGAACCATTCATTGACGTCGGTCCAGACCCGGGTGCCGGCTTCGAGCGTGAAGATGCGATCGAAATAGCTGCCGAAGTTTCCGATCTTCTCCACGAAGGTCCTGACATTGACCTCGGCCCCCAATGCCGCGACGAAGAGCGCGGCGAAGCAAGCGACCACGACGAGCATCGTGCGCAACCGCCGGCGCGCGACCGCCTTGCGATAGGCGTCATTCAGCGCAGCGAGCTGCGGAGCCGGAAGAATGGAAACGGCGGCGGACATGACGTGCGGGCCTATCTGGGATCAGACACAGAAAAGGAGCCGGACCATTTCTGATCCGGCTCCCTTCAATGATCAGGCGATCAGGACGCCTTCTTCTTGCGAAGTGCGTCGACGAACTTGATCAGGTCGATGGTGGCGTCCCAATCCTTGGTGGTCGCGGCGTGGAAGCCCTTCTTCTGGCCGTCCGACAGCTTGTCGAATGCGGCCTTGTCCTTGGTCGGCGCGTCGGTGAAGGCCTTGGCGATGGCAACCTTGAGCTCTTCCGGCAGGTCGGAGCTATAGGCATAGGGGCCGTTAATGATCGGGGCCGACTTGTGGATGATGCGGAAGTCTTCTTTCTTCATCGCCGAACCATCGGCATTCTTCAGCATGCCCTTGGTCAGCATCTGCTGCAGCGTCGAGTCGTTGTCGTTGGTCCACTGGTTGGCGGCGACATCGACGGTGCCCTGCGACAGCGCGAGCATCGCGTTTTCATGGCTGCCGGTGAACACGACCTTGCTGAAATAGGTGTCGGCATCGGAGATGCCCATCTTGTCCAGCTCGAAGCGCGGCACGTTGTTGCCCGAGGTCGAGTTCGGATCGACCAGGCCGAGGTTCTTGCCCTTCAGATTGTCGACCGACTTGTAGGGGCTCGACGCCTTAACGAAGAATACCGAGTAGTAACCGGTCGAGCCATCGATGTTGATGTCGTTGGCAAAGGCATCGGTCTTGACGCCGGTGAGACGGGCGCGTGCGAACGAGGCCGAGCCGTAGCTTGCGATGTGGATGTTGCCGGAACGCTGACCTTCGATTACGGCTGCGTAGTCATTGGCGATACGCAGATTGACCTTCACGCCGAGCTCTTTCGACAGATAGGCGACGAACGGCGCCCAGCGCTCGGTGACGCCCGAGGCGTTCTCGGCGGGAACGACGGCGAAGGTCAGTTCCGGATACTTGGCCTTGTAATCCTGGGCCGAGGCCGAGGTGGCGGCGAAAGCCAGCGCCGCGGCGCTGAGCAGAATGGAGCGACGGTTGATCATGACAGTCCCTGTTTTGATCTGAGGTGAAACGTTTTTTCTTGGTAGAAGGCGCGTCTATCGCGGCGATGCCATCGTTACGATGACGTCACCGCGATAATTTCAACGCACTCAATCACGCGACGGCAGCAACACCGTATTCGGGAACGCGGACAGGCGTCGGCATATGCGCCGATCCCATCACCTCGTCGGCTTCGAGATCGTAGAGTTCGCGGGCGATATGTTCGGTGAGCGCGGAGGGCGCGCCGTCGAACACGACGCGGCCGGCGGACATACCGATCAAGCGATCGCAATAGGTACGCGCCAGATCGAGCGAATGCAGGTTGCACATCACGGTGATGCCGAAGTGCTTGTTGATGCGCAGCAGCGCATCCATGACGATGCGGGTGTTGCGCGGATCGAGCGAGGCGATCGGCTCGTCCGCGAGGATAATGTCGGGCTGCTGCACGAGGGCGCGGGCGATGGCGACGCGCTGCTGCTGACCGCCGGAGAGCTGATCGGCGCGCTGCGAGGCATATTGCGCCATGTCGAACTGTTCCAGCGCCGACATCGCCAGCGCGCGGTCGTCCTCGGGCCACATCTGGGTCAGCGAGCGCCACTGCGGCATCTCGGCCAGGCGGCCCATCAGCACATTGGTCAGCACGTCGAGACGGCCGACGAGATTGAACTGCTGGAAGATCATCGCCGAGCGCGCGCGCCACTTGCGCAGATCGCGGCCCTTGAGCGCGGTGACATCCACGCCATCAAATACGATACGGCCTTCGGTCGGCTCGCACAGGCGATTGATCATGCGCAGCATGGTCGACTTGCCGGCACCGGAACGGCCGATCACGCCGACGAATGCGCCAGGCTTGATCTCGAACGACGCGTTATCGACGGCAGCCTTGGCGCCGAAACGGCACGTCAGCTTATCCACCACCAGCATGAGGCACTCCAATGACAATAGACATCGCCACCGGTAACGCCCGCGTTTAACAGTGATGTGACATGTGCCCTGCGCATACGGGTTATCCTCCTTGCGGGAAAAACACGCCCGAATTCATACTGACGTCACGACACCGTCACGAAACCGACCGAAGAGGTGCCCGCGCGCCAGCGCATACTCTCATATATCGCCCATCGATTCCTCTTCCGTCGCACGAGCGTCACATGGCCGGAAAACAACTCTCGCTCACGCCAGCGGTCGATCCCACGGCGAAACTCGTCGATACCGAGCTCGGCGCCTATACCGAAGTCGGTGCGCGCACGATCCTCAATGAAGTGACGATGGGCGACTATTCATATGTCGTGAATGACGCGCAGATCACCTACACGACGATCGGAAAGTTCTGCTCGATTGCGGCGATGACGCGAATCAATCCCGGCAATCACCCGATGCACCGGGCGACGCAAGCCCACTTCACCTATCGCGCCAGCGCCTATTTTCCCGGCGAGAGCGACGACGCCGACTTCTTCGCCTGGCGCCGCGCGCATCACTGCACCATCGGCCATGACGTCTGGCTTGGTCATGGCGCCATCGTGCTGCCCGGCCGCAAGATCGGCACTGGTTCTGTGATCGCCGCCGGCGCCATCGTGACCAAGGACGTCGCCCCCTATACGATCGTTGCCGGCAATCCGGCGCGGGCGGTGCGGCGACGATTTTCGGAAGCCGTGGAAGACGGGCTGATGGACCTCGCCTGGTGGAACTGGGACCACGAGATGCTACGACAGGCGCTACCGGATTTCCGCAAGCTCCCGGTCGAGGATTTCTTGAGCAAGTATAAAGGCGTCAAGGCGCCCAGGCAGATGGCAGTGACATGACTGGACTTTTCATCGACGGCGGACGCACTTTGCTCGGCCAGGACATCGCCGAGACTTCGCTGCAGATTGGGGATGGCGTGATTGCGGACATCGGATCAGATTCGACCCATGGCACGCTCGGCCTCGACGCTTCCAACCTGCTGGTGCTGCCGGGAATCGTCGACCTGCATGGCGACGCCTTCGAGCGGCAGTTGATGCCGCGCCCCGGCGTCGACTTCCCGGTCGATGTCGCCTTGATCGACAGCGACCGGCAGGCCATCGCCAATGGCATCACCACAGTGTTTCATGGCACCACATGGTCCTGGGAGCCGGGCCTGCGCGGCGCGGAGAACGCCCGCAAGCTGCTGGATGCCATCGAGACGCTGCGGCCGCAGCTCGCGTCAGACACCCGCTTCCATCTGCGGCAGGAGACGTTCAACCTCGACGCGGAAGACGAGATCCTGGGCTGGCTGAAGGCCGGCCGCATCGATCTCCTCGCCTTCAACGACCACATGGACCTCGCAGGAATCTCGAAGCCGGCGAAGCGCGCGCGAATGGTGGAGCGCACCGGGCTCACCAGCGAAGCCTTCGATCAAATGGTCGATCGCGTGCTGTCGCGCACCGATGAGGTGCCTGCCTCGATTGCCCGCCTCGCCAAAGCGGCGAACGCTGCCGACGTACCGACGCTCTCGCATGATGACGCAACCCCTGCGATGCGCGACGACTTCCGCAAGCTCGGCGTCAATATCGCCGAATTCCCGATCAACGTGGAAACCGCACAAGCCGCTGCTGATGCTGGTGACTTCATCGTATTCGGCGCACCTAACGTCGTGCGGGGTGGTAGCCACACCGGCTGGACCAAGGCATCCGACATGATCGCCAAGGGCCTCTGCTCGATTCTCGCCTCCGACTACTATTATCCCGCGCAACTGCTGGCCACGTTCCGGCTACTCCATGACGGCATTCTGTCGCTGCCACAGGCCTGGGCACTGATCTCGTCGGCACCAGCGAAAGCCGCCGGTCTCACCGACCGTGGCGAGATCGCCCAAGGACGCCGCGCCGATTTGCTGCTCGTCGATGACAGCGTCGCAATGCGTCCGCGCATCGTCGCCGTGATCGTGCAGGGTAAGCTCGTGCATCTGACCGATGCCACAAGGCTCGAGCCGGCGCGTACCATGCAACGCAAAGCTATTGCCGCGGCGTGAAGCGGCGCCTCTCTTGCTTGAGCATGATCGTTCCCGAAAAACCGGCATCCACTTTTCGGGATCATGCTCTATGGTGCGGCCATGACTGAATTCCCGCGCTACGCGATCTATTACGCCCCCGATGCCGACAGTGCCCTCGCCCGCTTCGGCGCCGAGATCCTCGGCTACGATCCTTTCACCGGAAATGACGTGCTGGTGCCCGGCGATCTCATCATGCAGGCGCCGGATTGGCCGGCACTAATCAAGGATCCACGCAAATACGGCTTTCATGCCACGCTGAAGGCCCCATTCTCGCTGGCGCCTAACAGCACCGAAGCCAACCTGATCGCGGCTTTCAATGACTTCGCCCGGATGCCCCGCACCACCCCGAAAATCTCGCCGGTGGTTCGTATCATCAGCGGCTTCACAGCTGTTGTGCCGGATGCGCCCTCCACTGAGCTCGCCGCATTGGCGCAGACCTGTGTCGAAGGATTCGAGGTGTTCCGCGCACCGATGACGCCGGAAGATCGCGCACGGCGCAAACCGGAGAACCTGACGCCGCGGCAGGTCGAGCAGCTGGATCGCTTCGGCTATCCCTATGTGCGCGACGACTTCCGCTTTCACATGACACTGACCGGCCGGCTTGCGGCCGAGCGCAGCACAGCGGTGCTGGCGATGTTGCAGCAGCGGTTCGCGACACTTGATCTCACATCACTGCGGATCGACCGCATCAGCTTGTTTTGCCAGGCATCGGCCACGTCGCGCTTCCAGGTGCTGCGCCACGCGCCGCTGACAGCGATTTGACGCATCACGAGGATGCCATCTCGTCGGCCCGTTTCCAGGCCGGAAAGGGATCGGCGAGCCTGGCCCAGCCGGCGATATCCATGTCGGGCTTGCCGGGCACGAGGCAGGCATCGAGCCGGCGGCGGATGTCGCTCTCGTCCATATCGGAACCGATGAAGACGATCTCCTGACGCCGGTCGCCATAGATCTCGTTCCAGTTTTTCTTCAACGATTGCCGCCAATACGGATCGTCCGGCCAGCGATCAACGGGGACATTAGCCCACCAGAAACCCATGCCCTCGGTGCGCACGATGGCACCCGCCTGACTGAGCTCGCCGACCCATTGTGGTCGTGTCGCCAGCCAGAAATGGCCCTTGCTGCGGATCACGCCGGCCCAGCTCTCGCGCAGGAAGGCCTGAAACTTCACCGGATCGAACGGCCGCCGCGCGCGATAGACGAAATTCGTCACGCCGTATTCCTCGGTCTCCGGCACGTGTTCGGCGAAGCCATAGAGCTCCTTGTGCCAGAGCGGGTGCTGCTGGGCCTTCTCAAAATCGAAGCGCCCGGTATCGAGCACGCGATCGAACGGCACATTGGCAAAATTCGCCTCGATAATGTCGGCGTCGGGATTGAGCGCGCAGATGATCTTGCGCGCGGCGTTGCATTGCTCAAGCGTGGCGTCATTGACCTTGTTGAGCACCACGACATCGGCGAATTCGATCTGCTCCACCAGCAGGTCCACCAGCGTCCGCTTGTCACCGTCGAGCGCCTCGCCGCGATCCTGCAGAAAGTCGGTGGAGGAATAGTCCTTCAACAGATTCACCGCATCGACCACCGTCACCATGGTGTCGAGCTCCGCCACATCGGAAAGGCTATCGCCATTCTCGTCACGGAAATCGAAGGTCGCAGCCACCGGCAGCGGCTCTGCAATTCCGGTGGATTCGATCAGCAGGTAATCGAACCGCCGGCTCTCGGCGAGAGCCCTCACTTCCTTGAGCAGATCGTCGCGCAGCGTGCAGCAGATGCAGCCATTGGTCATTTCGACCAGCTTCTCATCCGTCCGAGACAGGTTGGCACCGCCATCGCGAACCAGATCCGCATCGATGTTCACCTCGCTCATGTCGTTCACAATCACCGCCACCTTCAGGCCGTGACGGTTGTTCAGCACATGGTTCAGCAAAGTTGTCTTTCCAGCCCCGAGGAAGCCGGACAAGACCGTGACGGGGAGTTTTTGCATCGAGATCGAACAGTCTTTTGAGGGTACGGGACATGAGGCTCTTCTCACATGTAATGTTATAACATAACATATGAGATGCCTGTCAACCCGCTCGCGCCGATCCTGTCGATGCGCTGTCAGCTTTTCTGATCTGCAGGAAATCTCATCTGGCGCGGTCAGCCCGCGCTCATTGCATCGACGCTAGCCTGCCCGTGCCATCGTCTCGGTATCCGCGGGCTTGGCGAAGGTCACGCGGTTTCGGCCGCCGGCTTTCGATGCGTAAAGAGCCCTGTCGGCAGCAGGTGTGAGATCGCAGGGATCATCACCCTCGCGGCCAATGGCTATACCGACGCTGGCGCCAACCGTCAGTTCCAGATCATCAATGACGAACGGCTCCGAGAGCGTCCGAATGATGCGGCGGCCCAGCAACATAGCCTCCTCGCGATTGCCGACGACGGATTGCACGACGACGAATTCGTCTCCGCCCATGCGCACCGCGAAATCGCCGTCGCGCAGAATTCCGCTGAGCCGGCTCGCGACTGCCTGCAGCAGCGCATCGCCCACCGGATGGCCATGCACGTCGTTGACCTCCTTGAACCGGTCGAGATCGACGCTGTGAACGGCGATGAGACAGCCCGTTGCCCGGGCCCGCGCGGCGATGATCGCCAGGCGCTCCTGAAAACCAAGCCGGTTGGCCAGGCCCGTCAGCGCATCGTGCCGTGCGAGGGTCGAGAATTCGTGCTTGAGCGAGATCTGCTCGATATTCTGCCGATAGATGAAACGCACGGTCTCGAAGCTGCCAAGCAGGAACGCGATCAGGATCACAGCATAGAATGCCAGATTGCTATCGACGCGGGCCAGCGCTGAGAATGCCGTCGGCAAGGCAACCAGCATCAAGGCCGGCAACGCGATCCCGGGGCGGACGGAAATCCGGCAGACGATGCCAGCCGCATAGCCGAAGACCAGCGCCGTTGCGAGGAGTTGATGCGCAGGATTCTTCGCCCAGAAAGTCGCCGCACCAAGCAGACCGATCAAACTCGCGAAGACGTAGCTGCTCCACGCGTAAAGCCGCTCCCATCGCTCGGCCGCGGCGATAGTGAAGCTGCGTTGACCTTTGCTGCGATGATAGACGCCCTCGGCGGCCACGCGGAAGATCGTGACGATCGCTCCGGCTGCACTCAACCCGTAGAACCATGGATTTGCAGAATTAATGGCGACGTGACACGAGACGATGGCCAGTGTGAAGCCGGCAATCGAGAGCGGCACACGCGTCTGAAAGAGCATGTCAATCAGTTCAATCCGGACATGGTCCGGAACGCCTACGAAAATTGATTTCCAGAATCTGACCACGTCGCCTCTCCCCGAAGCACCCGATACCGCCAAAGTCTGAAATTTTCATCGGCGAACTCGCTCAAAATCTAACTGAGTTAATCGGCAGTTACCAAACGTCCCGCTTGCCTCAATGCATCTCCGACCCTGCGAGTGAGACGGCTGACCCGGCAATGCGCGGGCTGGCCGTTTGCCCGCTGACGATGCCAACCATCTCTTGCATCCCTTGGCATCTGCACTTCCAGCATCCTTGTACTTCCGCCATCAGCGGTCCTTAGGCGTTTCAAACGTCCCAATTTCTGGTAGACGAAGCCGTCCCGGCGACCAGCCGAACGACATTCCCCAGATATCCACACGACTTGCCGCCAGGTCTCTGGGGCCGATTGAGTGCAGACGACCGGGCACAGCTGGCCTCATGAACGACCTGTTGATCAAATTCGGTCTGCGCTTCGAGAACGCTGAACAGGAAGCAAGCTTTGTCCGAAGCTTTGCGCTCGGAGAGCTTCGCCGCGCCCAGGCGGCGATGGTGCTCGGTGCAATCGTCTATTGCGCTTTCGCCATCTGGGACCGGATTCTCGATCCCCTCATATGGACCACGACATTCGCCATCCGCGCCGCGGTAGCCGCCATCGTTCTGCTACCCCTCACCGCGGCGCTGTTTCTGCCGCGTGCACACCGCTGGGCTGAGCCGATCTATCTGCTCTATTGCGTCGTGCCGGGCTGCGTCCTCAGCATCATCTATCTGTTCATCGATCGCGGCTTCGAACATTCCACGGCCGGAATGATCATCGTGATCCTGTTCGTCTCGACGCTGCTGCCGCTTCGCCTCCCCGCACTGACGGTTTTCTGCATCACCACATGGGCGTGCTTCATCTATTGCCAGACCTTTGCGACCTATCTGACGGACGGCCTGCGCTTCATCAACAATTTCGAGATCGGCTTTGCCTATGTGCTCTCGCTTTATGCGGTCGGTGCGCGGGAATTTCAGGCGCGGCGTCAGTTCCAGACATCGCAAGCGCTGCAGGACGAGAAAGAGCGCTCTGTTGCCGCGCTGGTTGAACTGCAGAATACGCAGGGACAGCTGGTGCAGGCCGAGAAACTGGCGTCGCTCGGTCAGCTGGTCGCCGGTGTCTCGCATGAAGTCAGCACGCCGCTTGGCGTCGCCTTGACCACGGCGACAGTCCTCGAAGGCGAGCTGAAGATGCTGACCGCCACGATCGAATCCGGCCAGGTACGGCGCTCCGCGCTCACGCGCAGCATCGCGCGGCTCAGCGAGGGCATGAAACTACTGTTCGACAATCATCGGCGGGCTGCGGACCTGGTCCATAGCTTCAAACAAGTCGCGACTGACGAAGCCAGCCAGGAACGCCGCACGTTCGAGATGCGTGGCTGGCTTGGCGAAGTCATGAGCACGCTGCAGCCGCTGCTCGACCGCAGAGGCCACACGGTTCGCGTGATATGCGAGGACGGCATCGTGGCGGACACTTATCCCGGTGCCCTCGCGCAGGTTATTCGAAATCTGGCGCTGAATGCAGCGGTCCATGGCTTTCCCGATGGCCGCGCCGGCGTAATCGAGCTTGCCGTCTTGCGGCTGGACGATTGCAACATGCGCGTCGTTGTGGCCGACAATGGCAACGGCATTCCGCCGGACGATCTGCCGAAAATTTTCGATCCGTTTTTCACGACACGGCGTGACAAAGGCAGCACCGGCCTCGGCCTTCACATCGTCTTCAATCTGGTCGTATCGACCCTGAAGGGGCAAATCGATCTTGCCAGCGAACCGTGGCAAGGCACACGGTTCACACTGGACTTGCCGCTGGATCCCGAGAACCCGGGCTCACCGGCGTTCAAGACGCGCGAATTTCAGATCGGTCGTGGCGCGACAGGGACCGAAACCCGCCATCGCGCCTTGTCGTGATCGATCAGAAACCGAGCGCCATGCCGTCCTTGCGGTGATCCGAGGCGCCAAGCAATACGCCGCGCTGGTAATCGATCTGGATCGCCTGCGCGCCGCCGATGCCGGCATCCATCATCTGCAGCTTGTGGCCGCGCGCGGCGAGTTCGTTGCGCACCGCCTCCGGGATCGTGTTTTCGACCTGCAGCACGTTGTTGGTCGCAAACGAGCGCGCCGCCTCGGCCGCTTCCTGGATGTCCATCTTCAGATCGAGCACATTGGAGACATACTGCGCATGACCGGTGGCCTGATAGTGGCCGCCCATCACGCCGAACGGCATCACCGCACGGCCATCCTTCATCAGCATGCCCGGAATGATCGTGTGCATCGGCCGCTTGCGCGGGCCGAGCGAATTCACATGGCCCGGCTTGGCGCGGAAGCTCCAGCCGCGGTGATGCAGCAGCACGCCCGACTTCTTGGCATAGATGCCGCTGCCGAAGGGGCCGAACAGCGAATTGATCAGCGACACCGCATTAAGGTCGCGATCGACCACGGTGAGATACACCGTGTCCTTATGGATGACGGAATCCCACTCCTCTTCCGGCGACGCTTTCTTCATGTCGATCTTGGCGCGGAGGTCGCCGATAAACTTGTCGGACAGGAAACGCTCGACATCGGTCTTCGCAACAGCCGGATCGCAGAAATAGGCATCACGGGTGCGATAGGCCGCCTTGGTCGCTTCGGCCAGCACATGGATACGGTCGGCCTCGCTCAGGTTCTTGATGTCGTAGCCGGCAAGGATGCGCAGGATCATCAGTGCCGCGAGGCCCTGTCCATTGGGCGGACATTCGGTGACGTCATAGCCCTGATAATTGGTCGCAATCGGCGTCACATAATCGGAACGCTGCTCGTTGAAATCGTCGGCCTCATGCGCGCCGCCGACGGCGCGCAGCGTGGTGATGATGTCGTCAGCCACCTGGCCCTGATAGAAGCCGTTGCGGCCTTCGCGCGCGACGCGGCGCAGCGTGGCGGCGAGCGCCGGCTGGACGCGCTTGTCGCCGACCGCGGGGGCATGGCCGCCCGGCAGGTACTGCGCGGTCGCGTCGGGGTGCAGTTCCAGCTTGCGGCGCCATTTGGCCCAGTCGGCGGACACGCGCGGGGTGATGAGGAAGCCGTTCTCGGCGGCATCGATGGCCGCGGCAAACACGTCGGCCAGCGGCTTCGAGCCATGATCCTTGCTGAGCGTGCACCAGGCATCGATGGCGCCGGGCACGGTGACGGTCTCGACACAGGTCTCTGGAATGTCGCGGGCGCCGGACGCCGCATATTTCTCGGAATCGATCTTGGCCGGGGTGCGGCCGGAGCCGTTCAGCGCGATCGGCGCTCCGCCCTTCGGCGAATAGAGGGCAAAACAGTCGCCGCCGATACCGGTCATGGCCGGATCCACCACGCATTGCACCGCGACCGCCGCCAGCGCCGCATCAATGGCATTACCGCCGGACTTCAGCATCTCCACCGCAGCCAGCGTCGCCAACGGATGCGAGGTTGCAGCCATCCCATGCTCGGCAACGGCAACGGAACGGGCGACGGCCATGAAATCACGCATGAGAGTCCTCTATCGGTACGAAGCCGCCTGGCGCAGATCGCGCGATGAGGCGGGAGAGATGCGGTCGAGCGCCGAGCAGATCGGCCCCCAGGCGCGCGGGGATGGCGTGTGGTTTAGCGTGTGAATCGGCAGTGCGGTAGCCGTTAGCGCAATAATGATACCGGCAGCTGCCACCGCGAGCGCGATGTCGCGCCGCAACCCAGCCGTGCAGATCGTTGCGCGGCTCCCGGGGCCTATGCGGCCTGCCCGCATCCGCCCGATTAGCGCGGCACACGCGGCGAACAGGGCCAGGAGACAGCAGATCATATTGCGCTCCCCGGCCCTGGCCTCAGGACTTGTGACAGCAGGAGCTGGTGGCGGTTCCCGCCGCACCATCGGTGCTCAGCACGCTGCGGCCATTGCGCTCCGGCGCGATATCCTGCGCCGGATTGGCCGCGAAGAAGCCGTTCGGCTTCAGCATGAAGCCGGCATATTCCACCGGCATCACCGGGAAGTCCTCGGGCTTGCAGACATGGGTGTGACCGAATGAGTGCCAGAGCACGATGTCAGTGTTCTCGATATTGCGATTCTGCTCGATGTAACGCGGCAGGCCGTCGCCGCCGGCATGGACGTTCGGGTAATCGCCGCTGGCGTATTTTTCGGCGGGATCATAGGCCGTGACCCAGACATGCTTGGTGGCGAAGCCGCCGCGCTTGCGCACGAAGCTGCCTTCCTGCGCCAGCATTAGCGGGCTCGGCATCACGGAGAGCTTGTAACCGGTGGGATTGCCGACGCTGTTCTTGCTGTTCGGGTTGGTGACCTTCCAATAACGGCCGCTCTGGCCCTCGGCGATCGCCGCCGCGTCGCGTTCGCGGGACAATGTGCGGCTCTTGAGATCGAACGCATTGCCATGCGGATTGTCGGTACCCCATGGGCGTTGCGCAAATTCGTGCTCGGTCACGGTGTTACCGCCGCCATCGAGATCCATATGCATGCGAACATTGAAAAAGTGCTGGTGCGTCGGACCGCCCAAGTTCTCATCGACCATGCCGCCCCATGCATATTTCTGGCCGGGCGTAACTGCCGCCGTTTGGATGATGCCGGTGAGCTTGGCCTCAAGCTGGATCGTGCCGTCCTGATAGAGGTACCAGAAAAAGCCGTAGTCGTAGTTTCCAACCGTGGCGAAGAAGCTGATGACAAGCCGGCGCGAGCGGCGCACTTCGAACAGCCCGTTACGGAATTCGTAATGCTTCCAGAGGATGCCGTAATCCTCCTCGTGCATGCAGACCGCATTCTTCATGTTGAACGGTTTGCCCTGCTCATCCGCCGCCGGGATGTCGAAATAGTGGATGTTGCCGAGGCAGTCGCAGCCCAGCTCCAGCGCATTGGCCAGCATGCCCAGGCCATATTCGCCGGCATCGAAAGCTGACTTCCAGTAATGATTGGCGCTCGGATCGGCGTAAGGCACCACCATTTCGGTGACGCTGGCGCGGTGGATGATGGAGCGCTTCCTATCGCCATCCTGATAGGCAAGCTGGTTCAGGACCAGCCCTTCGCGCGGCGTGAAGCCGACGCGAAAACTCCACTTCTGCCACTCCACGTTCCAGCCATCGACCTTGAAACTCGGCCCTTCCGGCTGCTCGATATTCAGCGGCTTGATGTCGGTGCGCGGAGTGGTGTTCTCGTGGGCGCCATAATTGCGTTTCTTCTTCGGAATCGGAATGACGACCTCGTCATCGAGCAGATCCACCACCTTTTGATGGATCAGATCAACGACGGCCACGACACCCTCGACCGGATGCGCATAGGCATTGTCCTTGATATCCTCGCGGAAGAACGTGACAGCGCGCACGATGCGGCGGCCACGCTCGAAATCGCGATCGAAAAAGCCTGACGAGAACGGATCGACCTGCGCCATCTCCATATCCTTGTCGGACAGGCCACGGCGGCGCATGGCATTGCGCCAGCCCTCATCGGACTTGACGATCTGTTCGCACAGCATGAATTCGCCGATCATCACTGGCGGCTGGCCGTAAGGCGCTTCGGAATTCGGCAGCAGCTTGGTTCCGACAATCTTTCCAACCGTAAGGTCGACGATGTATTCAGTCGATGCGCCGGTTTCGGAGTCCAGCACGACGATGAACGCGAGCCGCGGAAGCGGCGTGCCACTGGCATAGGCGCGCAGATCGGCCTTGCTTGGCTCTTCCAGTCGCACGATGGGAAAGCGGGCCCGCGCCGACAGTTTGGCATCCCTCCTGACGAGATCGCAGGCCGCGCCGATTTCATCGAGCGACAGCGGATTGAGCGGATGGAACGGCACCGGCGCAGCCGTTGGCTGAACGGTCGCATCGCTCTCGATCTTGGTCATGACCGTCATAGGCAAAACTCCTGAAGGCGCTTGGCGCCGCGAGGGATTGGAAAGCGTCGAGGGTTAAGGGAATTCATTGGAAGCGCTCGCGACCGGGAGCCGCCGAGAACAAGGCTTGCGTGTAAGGGTGCTGCGGATTGCCGAAGATGTCGGCGGTCGGACCACTTTCGACGATCTCGCCGGACTTCATCACCATGATGCGGTCGCATAACTCGCCGGCGACGCGCAGGTCGTGGGTGATGAACAACATGGCCAGTCCAAGCCGGCTGCGCAGATCGGCGAACAGTTTCAACACCTGTGCCTGCACAGTGACGTCAAGCGCCGAGACCGCCTCATCTGCGATCAGGATTTGCGGCTCCGAGGCCAATGCCCGCGCAATGCAGATGCGCTGGCGCTGCCCGCCCGAGAATTCATGCGGAAAGCGATCGAGGATCTGGGTGTCCATGCCGACGAGCTCCAGCAAGGTCGCCACCCTGGCGCGCGCCGCTTCGGGCGTCGCTCCGAAATTGACGACGCCTTCAATCAGGGACTGCCCGACCGACAGACGCGGATTGAGCGACCGATACGGATCCTGAAATACGACCTGAATGTAGCGACGATGCGGACGCAGCGTCTCGTTCGACGCGCGGGCAATGTCGGTGCCGAGGAGACTAATCTGCCCACCCGTCGGCTTCATCAGCCGCGACACGCAACGCGCCAGCGTCGATTTGCCGGAGCCGGACTCCCCGACCACGCCGAGAATTTCACCGCGGCCCAAAGTGAATGCGGCTTCCTTGACCGCCAGCGTCACCCGGCCCCGGCCGAAGAAGCCGCGATGGCCATAGGTCATCTTCAGCGCCTTCACTTCCAGCACCGCTGGCGACGATTCACGCATTTCGGCGGACTTGCGAATGCCTTTGGGCACGGACTCGATCAACAGGCGCGTGTAAGGTTGCGCAGGATTCTTCAGGACCGCGTCGGCGCTCCCGCTTTCGACAACGACGCCCTTCTGCATCACCACCACCTGATCGGCGATATCGGCGACGACACCGAAATCGTGGGTAATGAACAGCACGCCAATATTCTTGCGCTTCACCAGATCCTTGATCAGCACCAGGATCTGCTTCTGGGTGGTGACGTCGAGCGCGGTGGTCGGCTCGTCGGCGATCAAAAGGATCGGTTCCAGCAGCATCGCCATCGCGATCATTACGCGCTGGCGCTGACCGCCAGAGAGCTGGTGCGGATAGGCATGCATCATCTGCGCGGCATTCGGCAGCAACATGTCTTCCAGCGCCGCGAGAACGCGCTTGTCGACCTCGGCCTTGGGATGCCGCTTTTCGGAATGCCATTCGATCAGCTCGGCAAGCTGCTCGCGCACGGTCATCACCGGATTGAGCGCCGTCATCGGTTCCTGGAAGATCATGCCAATGCGGCTGCCGCGTAGCTCACGCATCCGGTCGGATGTGGCCCCGATCAGCTCTTCACCGAGCAGCTTGATCGAGCCGGCGACAGGCTTCAGCCCTTGCGGCAGCAACCCCATGACACTGAAAGCTGTCACTGACTTGCCGGAGCCGGATTCACCGACGACGCAGACGATCTGCCCGCGCGGCACGGTGACATCAATATCTCGGACGATACGGCGCCCATCGGCATCATGCGTCAGCTCGACGGTGAGACCCGCGACTTTCAGGACGGCCCCGCTCATTTGACGCCTCCCACCGAACGCGCCAGCCGGGGATCGAGCATGTCACGCAACCCCTCGCCGAGCCGATTGATGCCGAGCACGGTGAGCGCGATGCAGATGCCGGGGAACAGCATCAAGCCTGGCCTGACCTGAAAATACAGCCGCGCGTCGGCCATCATGTTGCCCCAGCTCGGAATCTCGTCGGGCATGCCGATGCCGAGGAAAGACAGCGAGGCTTCGATCAGGATCGCGGACGAGGCGATATAGGTCGCCTGCACGATCAGGGGGGCGAGAATGTTAGGGACGATGTGTCTGATCACCAGCACCGGCAGCCGTGTGCCCATGCTGACAGCAGCCTCGACATAGGCCTCCTCGCGTACTGTGAGCACCACGCTGCGCACCATGCGTGCCACGCGGGGAATTTCGGGAATGGCGATGGCGATGCAGATGGTGACGAGATTGGCGCCGAGTCCACCGATTAGCGCGATGGCCAGCAGGATCGCGGGGATCGCCATCATGCCGTCCATCATGCGCATCAGCACATTGTCGATCCAGCGCACCATGCCGGCAATCAGGCCGAGCGCGCCGCCGGCGATGACGGCAATGATAGCCACCACCGCGCCGACGATCAGCGACACGCGGCTCCCGTAGATCAGCCGGCTCCAGATATCGCGGCCGAGATTGTCGGTACCGAGCCAGTTGACCGCGCTCGGCGGACGCAAACGCAATCGCGGCTTGAGCGCAGCTGGATCCACCGTCCACAAAACGTTGGCAAAGATCGCGACCAGTGCGAGCAGGACGAGAACCCCGAGACCGAACAGGATCGTCTTGTTGCGCAACAGCTTGCCGACGAAGGTCCAGATGCCGACAGGCGAAGACGCTGGCGCTATGACGGTGGTCGCGGTCATTGCGCGCTGATCCTCGGATCAAAGAAGGTGTAGCTGATATCGACCAGGAGATTGATCGCCACATAGGCGCCGCCGAACACCATGATGATGCCCTGGATTACCGGATAGTCACGCGCCAGAACCGAGTCGATCGTGAGACGGCCCAGGCCGGGCAGATTGAACACGCTCTCGGTGACGACGACCCCGCCGATCAGCAATGCGACACCGATGCCGACGATGGACACGATCGGTACTGCCGCGTTGCGCAGCGCATGTTTGAACACCACAATGCGCTCCGGCAGACCCTTGGCCCGCGCTGTGCGGACGAAATCCTCGTTCAGAACTTCAAGCAGGCTGGTGCGCGCGACGCGGGCGATCAACGCGACGTAAACAAGGCTCAGTGTCAGCGTCGGCAGTGCAAGGTGCCAGAGGAGCACGCCGAGGCCCGCGGATAGGGGCGCGTAACCCTGCACGGGGAACAATCCCAGCTGCATCGACAGCAGATAGATCCAGAAATAGCCGATCGCGAAGGTCGGCACAGCGAAGCCGGTGACCGAGGTCCACATGGCAAAACGGTCGAGCCAGCCGCCACGACGCCAGGCAGCGAATACGCCGATTGGCACGCCGACGAGCACCGAGAAGACGATCGTGGTGATCGACACCGAAAGTGTCGGCCCGATGCGTTGCGCGATCAGCGTCGAGACCGGCTGGTTGGAGACAATCGATGTCCCCAGATCGCCCTGTAGCAGTCGCCACAGCCAGTGCAGGAACTGCATCGGCAAGGGCTGATCGAGGCCAAGCCGCGCGCGGATCGCAACAATGGCTGCCGGATCGGCATTGTCGCCGGCAAGCTGCGCCACGGGATCCCCGGACGAGAACCGCAACAGCAGAAACGCGATCAGCGCGACCACCGCGAGCACGGGGACGACGGATACAGACCGCTTCAGGAGGACGCCGGCGACTGCCATCGTGTTATGCCGTCTTCTCGACGTTCCAGAACAACGGCGCAGGCGCGTGGACGATATTCTTCAGCGCCTTGCTATGCGACACCGGCTGACGGAACTGACCGCCCGGAATATGCGTCATCACATCGTAAGCGCGTTTCTGGATCGCCTCGGCGACCGTCTTCTGCGCCGCGGCCTCAGGCTCCAGCGCGAATTTGTTGCGCAGACTTTCGATCTCGACGTCCTCCGGCCAGCCGAAGAAGCCGCCGTTCTTCCCGCGGGTGTCGAGTACGGTGCTGGCCAGCGGGTTCATCAGTTCAGTCGTGGTGGTAACCCAATGGGTCATCGACCAGCCGCCATTGGCGGTCGAATCCTGCTTGACGCGGCGCGCCAGCACCGAGCCCCAGTCCATGGTCTGCACTTCGACGTTCATGCCGATGGCACGGAGCTTCTGCGCGGTGACGGTGCTGGAGCCGGACAGCAACGGCGAGTCCGTGCCCTGCAGCATCACGACCTTCTCCCCCTTGTAACCGCCCTTCTTCAGGAGGTCCTTGGCGCGTGCAATATCCGGCTTGGTGTTCCAGCCAAGCTCGCTCGCCAGCGGCGTGGTGACGCCGAACATTGCAGCGGAAGCCTGATAATATTCGGGATTGCCGACCTGCGCATCGAGCCAGTCGGCCTGGTCGCTCGCATACATCACGGCCTGCCGGATTTCCTGCTTGTTGAACGGCTCCGTGAGCCAGTTCATGCGCACCACCGACATGAAGCCGAGTGGATTGTAGTCGGCGACGGTCACGTCCTTTGCAGCGATCAGCGACGGCAGGATGTCGTGCGGCGCGGCTTCGAGAAAATCGATCTCCTTGTTGATCAGCGCGTTCGCCGCCGTCTGGAAGTCCGGCATGCTGATCCATTCATAGCGATCGATCTTGACGATCTTGCCGCCAGCGAGACCATCGGATGGCTCGTCGCGCGAAACGTAATCAGGATTGCGCTCATAGACGGCCCGGCTGCCCGGACGAAACTCCGACGCGATAAAGCGGAATGGACCGGAGCCAACGAACTCCGTGACGGGCTGATCCGGCGCCTGCGCGGCAAGGCGGGCCGGCATGATGAAGGGCATGATGCTGGACGGCTTGGCCAGTGTCTGCAGCACCTGCCCGTAGGGGGACTTCAGCATCATCTGGAACGTCCGGTCGTCGACGGGCTTCAGCTCCGCGACGAAACCCATCATCCGCGAGCCCATGGTGTCGCGCTTGGTCCAGCGCTGCAGCGACGGGATCACGTCGGCCGACGTCACCGGCGCGCCATCATGAAACTTCAGGCCCGAGCGCAGCCTGAACGTATAGGTAAGCTTGTCGGCAGAGACCTCATAGGCCTCCACCATCTGCGGCCGGACCTGGAATTTCGAATCGGTGGAGAACAGCGTGTCATAGATGTTCAGGCCGTGGTTGCGGCCGGTCCATGCGGTGTTGATCAGGGGATCGGTGGCACGCAGCGGCGCGTGCATGACGGCGCGGATGACCTTGCTTGATTGTGCGCGCGCGATGCGCGGCATCATGCCTACGGCAAGACCCGCGGCACCGGCCTTGAGCAACGAGCGACGACTGAAATCACTGAACATGGCGGTCTCCAGGCAATGAGGGTGATGCGAAATGTCAGACCGAAGATTTGGACAGCGCCTCGCCGATGGCGCGGAACGCCGCAAGCCAGCGATGGTCGATGGCGATATCCATCGGCTTTGGTTGTGCCGCGACCTTGACGATCACCGTATCGGTGGTGGGGTCGATGTAGATCCACTGACCGTGGATGCCGACGGCGGCCAGATCGAGCCGTGCGGGATCGATAGTGTACCAGCAGGCGCGATAGCGGCCGCTCGGGAAGACGAAAGCGAGATCGCCATTCGCCCAGGCCTGGGTATCCCCGTTGAGATGGATATCGTCGATCCAGCTGCCGGGCACCACCTGCGTTCCGTTGGCCAGACCGCGGTTGCGGATCATCTCGCCGAAGCGCCCGAGATCACGCACTGTCGCGCAAACGCCGCCAGCAGAGCGCGACGCGCCATGGGTATCGAGCGTGATATAGGCGTCGTCTTCGGCACCCATTGGCGCCCAGACGTAATCGGACAGGATCTGCGCATAGGGCTTGCCACAGGCCTTCTCATAGACCCAGCCCAGCACGTCGGTATTGGTCGACACATAGTGGAACACCTTGCCATGCGGGCCGCCATTCGGCCGCAGCGTCGCAAGGAAGCTGCGTTGGTCGCCCTGCGCAGTGCCGTTCGGCAGCACGTCCCAGCCATTGCAGAGACGATATTTGACGACGTCGCCTTCCGGATCGTCGTAGTCCTCGTCGAATTTGATCGCGACCGTCATGTCGAGCAGGTTGCGGACCGTGCAACTGCCGTAAACCGACGACGCAACTTCCGGAACGTAATGGGTGACCGGCTTATCGGGATCGAGCAGACCGCGCTCGACCAGCACGCCTCCCAGCGTGCCGCAAATCGATTTGCTGACCGAGCACACCAGATGAGGCGTATGCGGGGTCATGCCCTCGCCGTACCATTCGCTGACGATTTTGCCGTGCTGCATCACCAACAATCCGTCGGCATAGGTCTGCGCCAGCGTTTCGGCGACCGTCGTCTGCTTTCCGTCGGCGACAAAGGCCACCGTGGTGAGATCGCAAACGGACGACGTCAAGACGCTCGGTGTCGAGGAGCGTCGGATATTCGCCGTTGGCAGCACCTGTCGCGTATTGCGAAAGCTCCACTGACTGTACGGATAATTCCGCCAGTTGAACCGGGTTACCAGCGCTTCGGCCGAAGGAGGCGCCCCCTTCATGACGTCACTTGGCTTCATCTCGACCTCGTATGGCACCGCAGCATGATGGCAAGCGGCCGTTGCGGGCTGCTCGGATGCGTGATCATCGGCGGAGGCCAATTTGGCCGTTATCAAGAATCAGCAATTCTTCCGAGAATCAGCACATGCCTTTCCGGCTGGACTGGCATAGGCTTTGCTTAAATTGACGATTGCACATCGATTGGTCGGCCAAGAGTGGATCCAGCATGCTGTTGTCTCCTGATGTCTCCGCTGGTGGAAGCGCTGCAATAGCTACGGATTCCTGGCTATTCGACGCCGCAAGCGATGACGTCGATACGCATTGCGCCAATCTCGGCCGCTGGCGGCTGGACTACGATCAGATCAGCAGCGGCGCTTTTCGCGGCACTTTCACCGAGGTACGGCTCCCCAGACTTCAGGTGTTCAGGGAAACCACGAGCCAGAAAGTGCGGCAATACGGGCTACTCGGCAGCGACAGTTTCGGCATCGCGCTACCGTGGAACACCCAGACCGATATCAACTTCAACGGTGGCTGCATGTCGCCGGGCAATGTGATCGCGTGCTTCGATGCAGAGGTCGACATGTGCACACCGCCGGAATTCGAACTGCGCGGTGTGGTGATGGACGCGGCGCTGATGGAAAAAACGCTGGCGGCCTTGCAGATCGAACTGCCTGACGGCCTCTGGCACCAGTTGAGAGAACTGAAGACAGATCCCGACGCCATCGACCGGGTCCGGCAGTTGCTCGTCTATGTGCATCAGATCGTCGCGGAGACACCGCAGATTCTGGACGACATCGCCGCGCGTCAGCACCTCGAAGACAATTTGCTGTCGGAGATCATTGATCTGTTGCCGACGCTGCAGCCCTGCGACGACCTGCGCGGCGGCAATGCACGCAAGCGTCTGGTCGAACGCGCCTGCGCCTTGATGCTGGCCCGGCCGGATGAGCCTATGTCGATCCTCGACGTCTGCAAGGGTGTCGGCGCCAGCCGCCGCAAGCTCAACTACTGTTTCCAGGACGTGCTCGGCAGCAATCCGATCCACTATCTTCGCGCGGTGCGTCTCAACCGCGTGCGCCGCGAGCTGAAGCAATGCACCGATGAACAGATCGGCGTGTACGACATCGCGGTGAAGTGGGGTTTCTGGCACTTCAGCCAGTTCTCGCTCGACTACAAGCGCCACTTTGCGGAATTGCCGTCCGAAACCTTGCGTCGGGCGCGGATGCTTCACTCCTAGCGCACCGGCCCCGCGGGTGAACGGCGCGGCGCCGAGCGCGCAGTCTCATATTCATCGCGCGTGCGGGCGACCAGCGTCGCTACGGGCTCGATTGCAGCAACGCCTGAGACAGAGTGGCCTGCGCTCCAGACGTCGCGCCATCGCTTGACCCCGGACGTCGCTTGCCGGCCATAGAGCGCATCGGCGCGTTCTTTGGTCATGTCCGCCGGCAGATCTTTCGGATCAAGGCCCGCGGCGACAATGGAGGGAACCAGCGTATTGGTTTCCAGGCCGGTGAAGGCCCGTGACAGCAGGACATCGTCGAGCTCGGACGTGACGAGCATCCGCTTGTACTCGTCCACCGCCATGCTCTCCTCGGTGGCAATGAACTTGGTGCCCATATAGCTGAGATCACAGCCGAGCACCTCGGCAGCAAACACCGCCTGCCCGTCCGACACGCCGCCGGCCAGCACGACCGGTCCCTCCCAGAACGAACGAACCGCGCGGACGAAGGAAAAGCCGTTGACCCAGCCGGTCTGCCCGCCAGCACCCGCTGTCAGCAAGACGAGACCGTCGACTCCCGCGGCAATGGCCTTCTTGGCATGACGGATCGAGGCGACATCGGCAAACACCATACAGCCTGCCTCATGCAGCGGACCAACGACCGCATCCGGCGGTCCGACGCTGGTGATCACCATCTCGCAGCCATGCCGGATCACCGTCGCCAGATCATCCTGCAAGGTCTCGCGACGAATGATGAGATTCGGACAGAACGGCGCGTCGTTCGGCCCGAGCGCGCCTAGAATGCGGGCTATCCAGTCATCGAGTTCGTCGTCGGTTCGGCAATTGGCCGTTGGAAACGAACCGATCACCCCAGCCTCGCAGGCGGCAATGACAAGTTCCGGGCCTGACACGCGAAACATCGGCGCCGCGACCAAAGGCACTGAGAGCCGCGGCCGGATTGTTTCCGCAAAACGCGCGGCACTCGTTTTACCACTGGGGTCGTTGATCACGCGGCGGTCACCCGAAGGCAGCGGCATCTGTTTCCCTCCCTCTCATTTTTCAGGAGGATAGCCGGAATTCTCCGGCGGCCGCTATGAGCCGGACGGAATGTCCGGCATGACGCGGCTACTCCGCGGGCGATGCCATCCCGTGCTCATGCGCCTGGCCATTTTCGTCGCCCTCGCGGCCCGAGCGCCGTCGCGATGACCATGCCGCCCGCGACGGCGCAGGCCCGATAACCCATCCGATTTCTTAACCGATTGATCACCATAGTCGGCCAAGCTGCGCCATTGCGCGGCATGCCGCTGCGCGCGCTTGGACCGGATACGGCATGTTCCAGATGTTCCTGCGGGCCCGTGCCCAGAACTATCTTCGCAGCCTTGTCGGCGAGCGTGAATTCAGGGCGCGCTCCGCCGAGCGCGATGCCGAGACTGATCGCGAGCGGCTGGATTTCGTCCTTTCAGCCCTCGATAGCGCGCTCAGCAATGCCGAAGCCGAGCAGGCCGGCCTCACCCGGCGCGTCGACGATGTGCTGGCGCGCGCGGCTGTGACCTTCGGCAATGGGGACGACGAATATCTGACGCGGGAGAAGCTCGACAGCGATCACCTCGACCTGTTCGAGACCGAAATTTCAAACGGTCAGCGCCGTTTGCGCGACCTTGCTGTCAGCATCTCGCATTTCAAGTTCCTGAGAACCGCCATGCTGTCGCGGTTTCCGGATTACAAGGCCCCCGCGTCGCGGACACCATCGTAACGGCAGGCGCCTATTCGCTTCGGGCGGAATCTTTGGCATCGCTCCAGCGCCGCTTGAAGCCCGCCGGATCCGGCGAACCGCCATCGCGATTACGCCGCCGCTCACCGCTGAATGTCCGCATGTGATCGTTCACGAACGACGTCAGTTCATTGCGGAAACGCTCAGCAGAGAATTTCTCGGCTTGCATTCGGCAGTCGGCACGCGAAAACGAGCTTTCATTCGCCACGAAGGCACGGACGCATTCAGCAATCGCTTTCGGCTCGTTGGAATCGAAAAACATGCCGGTGCGCAATTCGGGAGAGGCCGAGACCGTCTCGCGCGCACCGCCGCGACCGAACGCCAGAACCGGCGCGCCCTCGGATTCCGCTTCGACAACGATGATCCCGAAGTCTTCCTCGGCGGCAAAAACGAAGGCACGCGCCGTCGCCATCAATTCGCGCAGCTTCTCGTCGCTGACGAAACCGACAAATGTCACGTTCGGGCCGGCGATCGCCTTCAACCGCTCCGCATCCGGGCCATCACCGGCGACGATCAGCTTCTGGTCCGGCAGTTCGGCAAAGGCCTGGATCACGGCTTCGATCTTCTTGTAGGGTACCAGACGACTGGCCGCGAGAAAGTGATCCCCGGTAGGCAGATCGGGCGGCAGCTTCGACATGGTCACCGGCGGATAGATGACCTTGGCGTCGCGGCCATAGACCTTCTTGATCCGCTTGGCGACGAAATTGGAATTCGCCAGCATGGCATCCGGTCCATGGGCCGTGCGCACGTCCCAGATCCGGATCCGGTGCAGCAGCGCCCGCGCCAGTGCGCTCTTGATGCCGGCAGTGTAGCCGCTTTCATTCAGATAAGCGTGCTGCAAGTCCCACGCATAACGCATCGGCGAATGCACATAGGACACGTGAAGCTGGTTCGGGCCGGTGATCACGCCCTTGGCCACCGCGTAGCTGCTGGAAATAACCAGGTCGTAGCCCGACAGATCGAACTGCTCGATCGCGATCGGCATGAGTGGCAAATATGACCGATGACGTTTGCGGATGAACGGCATCTTCTGCAGGAAGCTGGTACGCGCCTTCTTGAAGCCAATCTTGGCGCGATCTTCCGGCGTCAGCACATCGAACAGCGTGAACACATCCGCTTCCGGATAGCACTGTAATATCTCGCGCAGCACCTGCTCGGCACCGCCCAGCGTGTAGAGCCAATCGTGGACGACAGCGACGCGCATAGGACCTCAACGGCGAAAACGACGAATGTGGACTGGCCTGAAAATAGACCAACGTGCCCCTTCTACAATCCACTCCTACAACTTGCGTTAATTCGATTGCGAACTGTCGGTAAAAATTGAATCAATTCAGATGTGTTCTGATAACCTCTGGGAAGATGCTACCCGGTTTGCCGGACGCGGTCGGCACCATATCCATCCAGGGCGGACCAGCGCACATTCCGGCGCATCATCCGCGCCATCAGCATAACGAGAGTTTTTGCGCATGATGACGTTACGCCAGGTTGAAGTGATCCGCGCCGTCATGGTGACGGGCACCATTGGCGGCGCTGCCAAACTCCTGAACGTGTCCGCGCCCGGCATCAGCCGCCTGGTCAAATACACCGAGAAGTCGCTCGGCATCCGCTTCTTCCAGCGCCAGAACGGACGCTACTTTCCGACGCCGGAAGCGCAGAATATTTTCGAGCAGATCAACGGTGTCTACAAGAAAGTCGACGATCTCACCGAGATCATCTCCAAAATTGGCCACGGAACGCTGTCGGAACTACGCATCGGATCGGTTCCCAGTATCTCGCAGGTGATGGTGCCTCGCGCCATCGAGCAGGTGCGGCGCCGTTATCCCGGCCTGCGGATCGACATCAACATTCTCAAGCTTGAAGAGGCGATTGACTATCTGCTGCTCGGTCGCGGCGACTGCGTCGCCATGAGCTATCGGCTCGAACATCCGGGTCTCGACTTCATGCCGCTGGCATCCGGCGAACTGTTCTGCATCGTGCCAACGGGACACGAACTCGCAGGTCGCAAGCAGGTGTCGGCCAGGGAGATCATCCAGTACCCCCTCATCGGCATCGATCCCAACGATCCCTATGGCCGGATCATGGCGGAGATCTTCGCCCGCAATAAACTCAAATACGACATCACCATCCGGGCGAGATTTGGCACCACGGTCTGCGCCCTGGTGAAGGCGGGGTTGGGCATCGCGGTCATCGACCAGTTCACGGTGGCCCATGGCGGCTATCCCGGCGTCGAGGTGATCCGCATCGTCGAACCCACCCGGTTCGATACCTATGTCGCCGTGAAACGCGGTGCGCCGCTGTCACTGCATATCGAGCATTTCATCGACTGCCTGCGCACCGAGATGCGCGCAGTCGGCTCTCACAAAATTGCCGCTGCAAAGCCCGCCTCGCGCGTCCGAAAAAAATAACATCATGTTATGTTTGTTGTATAACAGGGTAATTGTGTTAGATCGCCGCCGCGCTATCTTTCTTTCCAGTTTTCCGATGAACGACTGACAGTGACCTTCGATCCATGACCTCTGCGGCACCCCATCACCCGGCAACGGGCCAACGCTTTCTCACCGGCTTGCTCGGCGCCCCGATCGCGCATTCGGCGTCGCCGGCGATGCATGAGCGGGCCGCCCAGGCGATGGGCGCACACTGTTACTATCAGCTGATCGAAATCGCCGGCGCCGACCGTAGCGAGTTACGCCTCATTCTCGACAGCGTCCGTCGCCTCGGCTTTGCCGGTATCAACGTGACTTTTCCCTATAAGGAAGCGATCGTCGACCTGCTGGATGATCTATCGCCCGGGGCCAAGGCCATCGGCGCCGTCAACACTGTCGTGGTCCGCGATGACAGGCTGACTGGCCACAACACCGACACCACCGGCTTTGCAAGGGCCGCCAGGCAACTGGTCGCCAATTCCAACCACGGCCCGGTCGCGGTCATCGGCACCGGCGGCGTCGGCAAGGCCATCGCCTTTGCATTAGCCGATCTCGGCGTTTCGGAGATCCGGATTTTCGATACGGACACGGCCAAGGCCCGGCATCTCGTTTCCCTGCTCAACAACCGGCAAAGCATCCGCTTGGCGGACAGCGTCGATGACGCGGTTCGCGGTGCGGTCGGCATCGTCAACGGCACACCCATCGGCATGTTGCCCAATCGCGGCACGCCGGTGCCCGATGCGCTGCTGCATGCGGAAGCGTGGGTTGCGGATGCGGTGTACTCCCCGCTGTGGACGCCGCTGCTCAACGCGGCCAGGGCGAAGGGAGCGCCGGTCATGAACGGCCGCGATCTGGCGGTCTACCAGGCCGCGGATGCCTTTGAGTTGTTTACAGGATTTGCGCCTTCACCGACCGAAATGGGAATTGCTTTCGACGCTGTCATGGTCAAAAGGTACCCGACACCAAACGCAGCCTGAATGAAGCGGCCGCTCATAAGGCCGCGCCCACAAACACCACAATAGCAACAGGAGGATTCAATGAAGCCAGTATTTTTGGCGAGCGCCCTGCTCGCGACTGTATTGACCGGCGCTGCCATCGCGCAGTCCGGAGCCCCCATTAAACTCGCCAATGTCGCCGAATTGTCCGGCGGCGGCGCCACCGTCGGCACCAACTGGAAGAACGGCATCGATCTCGCGATCGAGGAGATCAATTCCAAGGGCGGTGTGCTCGGCCGCAAGCTGGAAGTGACCCACGCAGACTCGCAGTCCAATCCGGGCGTCGCACGTGCGCAGGTCCAGAAGGCGCTGGATGCCGAACCTTATGTGCTGCTCGGGCCCGGCTATTCCGGTTCGGTGAAGGTCACCGCACCGCTCGCCGCCGAAGCCGGCATCGCGCAGATCATGGGCGGCGAAGCCGCCGAACTGACCCAGGCTGGCAACAAGTTTCTGTTCCGCACCTCGTTCGGCCAGCAGTCGTCGATGCCGAAGGTCGCCAAATACATCAATGACGAACTGAAAGCGAAGTCTGTCGCCATCGTCTGGGTCAACAACGACTTCGGTAAAGGCGGGCGCGATTCCATCAGCAAGGAATTCGCCAAGTACAATATCAAGGTCGCGGCCGATCTCTCCACCGAAGCCGGTCAGGCCGATTTCGCCGCCGATGTCAGCAAGATCAAGGCAGCGGCGCCGGATGCGGTCTTCGTCTATGTCAACGAAGAAGAGAGCGCGCGCATACTCAAGGAGCTGAAGCGCCAGGGCATCACCGTGCCGCTGGTCGGCGAAACCACGCTGGTCGGACAGAAGGTGGTCGAACTTGCTGGCGACGCAGCCAATGGTGCCCGTGGCCATGTCGGCCTCACCACCGACGCGCCAGTCGAACTGATCAAGGCGTTCCGCGACAAGTTCGTGAAGAAGTACAACTACGTTCCGGACCATAACGGCCTCAAGGGCTGGCTCGCGATCTACATGATCAAGGCCACCACCGAGAAGATGGGCAAGGTCGATTCCAAGGGCTTCGCCGACGCCCTGCATGGCTTCACCATCACCGCCGCCAAGGAGCCGGGCATCCTGATGGACGCAACCTTCGACGCCAACGGCGATATCGATCGCCAGGGTTTCCTGGTCGAGATCGTCGAAGGCAAGCAGGTCGTCAAGCAGGTGCTGCCAAAGCTGAACAACTGACGGCCCCTCAGCCGTCATTGCGAGCCCTGACGAAATTGGCAACGCCAGTTTCGTTTGGGCGAAGCAATCCAGATGTCAGGAGCGAAGGCCGGATTGCTTCGTCGCTTCGCTAAGGGGAAAGCCGTAGGCTTTCCCTGACCTCGCAATGACGACCGATAGATCATTCACATCCACGCAACGCGTGGGAGACACACCATGTCCAATCTTCTCGACCTCTTGATCGCAGGTCTTGCCACCGGCGCGATCTACGCCATCGTCGCGGTCGGCTTCACGCTGCTGTGGCAGACCTCACAGACCATCAATTTCGCGCAGGGCGAATTCGTCATGCTACCAGCCTTCCTGATGCTGGCGGTGATGCATGCTGGCGCACCGTTCTGGCTGGCGATCCTGATTGGTATCGCACTGTCGCTGCTGCTGCTGGGCCTCGGCTTCAAGATGCTGCTGGTCGATCCAATGCTACGCCATGGCGTGCTGCCGCTGGCGATTGCGACCATGGCCCTGGCCATCGGCATCAAGGAAGCCGCCAAGCAATTCTGGAGCGCCGAAGCCTCGCCATTTCCATCGATCATCCCGGGCGGTGACATCACGATTTTCGGCCGCGTCGTCGCCTTGCAGAGCATTGGCGTGCTGGTGCTGGCGATCCTCGCCGTACTCGGCCTGACAACGCTGCTGAACCGCACTTCCATCGGTCACCAGATGCAGGCTGCCGCGCAGAACCCGACGGTCGCGCGCATCATTGGCGTGCCCGTCGAACGCATGATCCTGCTGACCTTCCTGATCAACGCGTTTCTGGTCGCGCTGGCCTCGCTGCTCATCACGCCTATCTATCTCGCCAAGTTCTCCAACGGCGAAGTGCTCGGCCAGGCAGCGTTCATCGCCGCCATTGTCGGCGGCTTCAACCAGGTCCGCGGCGCCATTGCCGGCGGCCTGCTGATCGGCGTCGTCGACAATCTGTCAGCCGCCTATGTCTCCACCCAGTATCGCGCCGCCGTGCCATTGGTTCTGCTGATCGCGATCATTCTGTTTCGGCCACAGGGCATGCTCGGCCGACCCGAGGAGCGCACCGTATGACCGCGGCCAAGTATCTCAAGATCGGCTTCGGCATCGTTGTCATTGCCGCGCTGATCATCGTTCCGATGAACTTCAACCGCTACGGCCTGTTCATCCTGAGCCAGTGGGCCGTGATGACCATCGCCGCCATGGGGCTCAATCTGACGCTGGGCTATGCAGGGCAGGTCTCGCTGGCGCAGGGCGCCTTTGTCGGCATCGGCGCTTATACGGCTGCGATCATGACATCGAATGGTCTGCCGCTCATCGGAGCGCTCGGCGTTGCCATCGTGCTGTGTTTCGCTATCGGCTGGATCCTCGGCTATCCCGCCCTGCGCGTACAGCACCACTATCTGGCTTTTGTAACCCTCGCCTTTTCGACACTCGCTTTTCTCGTGTTTCGGAACGAGGATTGGCTGACCAAGGGCATTTACGGCATCAGCAACATCCCTCGCCCCGAACTCTTCGGCTATCCGACGCGGCGGCCACTGCCGTTCTATTATGTCTGCCTGGGATCTCTCGGCATCGTCTCGCTAGCCGTCTGGTGGCTGATCCGTTCGCCTTGGGGCCGTGCTTTCATCGCACTGCGCGAAAATCCCGTGCGTGCTCTCTCGCTCGGCATCGACACACGGCGCTATACGCTGATGGCCTTTGCGATCGGCTCCGCACTCGGCGGTGTCGCCGGCACGCTCTATGCGCCGCTGACCCAATATGTCGATCCCGTGCCGTTCCATCTGTCGTTGTCACTCGACCTCCTGATGATGGTGATCGTCGGCGGCTCCGGTTTCTTCTTCGGGCCGTTCCTTGGCGCGATGATCGCCGTGTTGCTGCCTGAATGGCTGCGCTTCACGCAGGGCTACTACCTCATGCTTTATGCCATCGCGGTGATTCTGCTGCTGATCTACTCACCCACCGGCATTCTCGGCATCCTCGACCGTTTCATCTCTGAACGCCGGACAAAGGCGGCCTCGGCCCAGCGCGCCGTTGCGAAGGCCAAGCTGGAGGTGACGCCATGAGCGTGGTTCTTGAAGTCAGCAATATCCGCAAGAGCTTTGGCGGCATCAACGCCGTCAACGGAGTGTCGTTCGATGTCCAGGAAGGCGAAATCCTCGGCCTGATCGGCCCCAATGGCTGCGGCAAATCCACGCTGTTCAACTGCATTCTCGGCCAGCTCACGCCGAGCGCCGGGGAAGTGAAGGTCGACGGCAAGGTGGTCACTGGTATGCGACCTTCAGATCTGAACGGCCTTGGCGTCAGCCGCACCTTCCAGCTCCTGCAGGTATTCCCAAAGCTCTCGGTGCGCGAGAACCTGATCCTTGCCGGGCAGGAGCATCAGGGCAACATGCTGTCACGCCTGATCGGCCCGTCCGACGCCGGACTGACCGAGGCTGCCAACCAGATGATCGGCTTCTTCAAGCTCGACCATCTCGCCAACGAGCCTGCAGGTGGCCTCTCCTACGGCCAACAGAAGCTACTCGATGCGGCAATGGCCTTCATGGGCGGACCGCGCCTCGTGCTCCTCGACGAACCCGCCGGCGGCGTCAACCTGACCATGCTGGCCGATCTCAAGGACCGCCTCGCGGCGATCAACCGTGAGAAGCGCGCCACTTTCGTTGTCATCGAGCACAACATGGAATTCGTGATGTCGCTCTGCACACGCGTGATGGTGATGGCCGAAGGCAAGGTTCTTGCGGTGGGGCGACCGGACGAAATCCGCGCCAATCCTGCCGTGATCGAAGCCTATCTGGGACATTGAGGACAGTGCCATGAGCGATGCAATCCTGGACGTTCAGAACCTTGTCGGCGGCTACGGCAAGATGACAATCCTGAATGGCACCACCTTCTCGGTGCCGGCTGGGTCGATCACCACCGTCATCGGGCCAAACGGCGCCGGCAAGTCTACGGTGTTCAAGGCCATCTTTGGCCTATTGAAGCTGCGCGAAGGCAAGGTCACATTCAAAGGCAAGGACGTCACCGGTCTCAGCCAACGCGCGCTTCTGACGGCAGGCATCTGCTACGTTCCGCAGGGCCGCAATATCTTCCCGGAGCTCACGGTTCGTCACAATATTGAACTCGGTGCCGTCGCCGCCGGCCGCGAGATCACCGATCTGCCGGCCCGTATCGAGGCCGCTCTCGACAAATTCCCCGTGCTCCGCACCAAAGCCAAGCAGCAGGCCTCGACCCTGTCCGGTGGCGAGCAGAAGCAGCTCGAAATCGCCCGCGGCCTGCTGCTCAATCCGCAGCTGGTGCTGATCGATGAGCCCTCCATCGGGCTGTCCCCGCTGATGGTGCTGCAGACCTTCAATATCCTGAAGGAGCTGCGCGACCGCGGCGTCTCGATCCTGATGATCGAGCAAAACGCACGCTCGGCACTGGAGATTTCCGACTTCGGTATCGTGCTCGAACTCGGCCAGACCCGCTTGATGGACAAGGCCGACCGTGTGCTCAATGATCCGCGCATCGGACAGTTGTTCCTCGGCGGCGCCATGACGGAGACCGCGGCATGAACAAGCTCTCGATCGCCACCGTCTCGCTATCAGGCGCACTGGATGAGAAACTCCGCGCCATCGCAGCTGCCGGCTTTGACGAGGTCGAGATCTTTGAAGCGGACCTTCTGTCCTTCAACGGAAGCCCCAGGGATGTCGGCCAGATGTGCCGCGACCTCGGTCTGACCATCTGCGCTTTTCAGCCCTTCCGCGATTTCGAGGGCATGCCGGAGCCGCAGCGCAGCCGCAACTTCGCACGCGCGGCGCGCAAGTTCGACCTGATGAAGGAATTGCAGACGGATTTGATGCTGATCTGTAGCAACATCTCGCCGGCCTCGCTCGGCGGCATCGACCGTGCAGCGGCGGATTTTCATGAGCTTGGGGACCTCGCCGCGCAGCATGGCATGCGTGTCGGTTTCGAAGCACTCGCATGGGGCGCTCATGTCAACGACTATCGCGATGCCTGGGAGATCGTGCGCCGCGCCAATCACCCGTCCATCGGCGTGATCCTCGATAGCTTCCATGCACTGGCCCCGGCATTTCCCGTCAGTGCCATTGCATCGATCCCGGCCGACAAGATCTTTCTGGTGCAGCTCGCCGACGCGCCTAAGCTGGGCCTCGATGTCCTGTCCTGGAGCCGGCATTTCCGCTGCTTCCCCGGTCAGGGCGACCTGCCTGTAGCCAAGTTCATGGAAGCCGTGCAAGCCACCGGCTATAGCGGCGCGTGGTCGCTCGAGATTTTCAACGACCAGTTCCGCGCAGGTTCCGCCGTTCGCACCGCCACGGACGGGTTGCGCTCACTGATCCTGTTGCAGGATCAACTGGCAAAGACACCGGCCGATGCCCTGCAGCCAAAGACATCCACCCGCGGCGTCGGCTTCGTCGAATTTGCCGTCAATGAGACCAAGGCGGCGGACCTTGCGACGCTGCTTGGCCAGCTCGGCTTTCGCAAGACCGGCGCTCATCGCAGCAAGGACGTCGAACGCTGGTCCCAGGGCGCTATCGAGCTCGTGATCAATTCCGAACCGGATGGCTTCGCGCATTCGCATTACGTGACGCATGGTGCCGGCGTGTGCGCCATCGCACTGGACGTGGGCAATACCAAGCAGGCCATGGCGCGCGCTGAAGCATTGCAGGCGCGGACATTCTATCAGCCGGTCGGACCGGGCGAACTGGAAATCCCGGCAATCCACGGCGTCGGCGGAAGTCTGCTCTATTTCCTGGAAGCGGCCGGCAAGAACTGGGATACCGATTTCGAGCCGCTCAAGAGCGATGCCGGTCCAGACCATCTCTCCGTCGTCGATCACATCTCGCAATCGATGCCCTATGACGAGATGTTGTCGTGGCTTCTATTTTACACCGGCATTCTCGACCTGCAGCGCCTGCCGCAGATGGAAATTCCGGACCCGGTTGGCCTCGTGCAAAGCCAGGCGCTGATATCGGCCAATCAGTCGCTGCGCATCATCCTGAACGGATCATCCGCAACACGCACGCTGTCGAACCGCTTCATCTCCGAGTTCTTCGGTTCCGGCGTGCAGCATATCGCGTTCTTGTGCGACGATATCTTTGCTGCTGTGGCCGATATGCGCAAACGCGGCGCCAAATTCCTGCGGATTCCCGACAATTATTACGATGATGTGGAAGCCAAATACGGGCTCGACGCCGAGCTGATGGCCGCGCTGCGCGACAACCAGATCCTGTATGATCGCGAAGGCGATGGCGAATTCTTCCAGATCTACACGCCGAGCTTCGATGAGCGCTTCTTCTTCGAGATTGTCGAGCGCCGCAACTATCAGGGATTCGGTGCGCCCAATGCAGGCATCCGGCTCGCCGCGCAAACGCGTGACGCGCGGCCTGTGTCCGTGCCGCGCGCCTGACGAACTCGTTAAGACTTACTTCGGCCGAACGCTCTGATCGCCACCAGGACTGCCGGGCGGCGGAATCACCGGCGTATTGCTGCTATCCGAATTCGGCGGGGGTGCTCGCATCGCGGGATCGACATTGCTCGGCGGGCACAGAACGCCATCGGACTTCGCAAGCCTATCGCCCAGCGGTTCCGGGCTCTGGCCCGTTGTCGTACCGCTGGGAGCAATCGTCCCCTTTGGAGTCGTTTGTGTCGGTGCGCAATTGGCATTTGCACGTTCGGCCGCCGGCGGCGCGGTCTGCGCGGGAGGGGTGATGGGCGTTGGCGGCGCCTGCGCGAAGACAGCGCTGGAACCGGCGATGACGAGACCTGCGATGACGAGTGACTGTTTGATCTGCATCCGGAGCAAACCGCGGGCGCCAGCGGAGGTTCCGACCTCACGCTGCAACAGTCAGGATTTAATGTAGCGGATCAGCGAAAAATGCCCCATCGGCGGCATCGGCCGGCGCTCGGCCAGCGTGATCCCGCCATGGACCGTCGCCCAGTCCGCCAGACGCTTCCACGGAAATTCCGGTCGCCAGCCGAGCCGGCGTGCCAGCGGCGCAAAGGCCAGTTCGAAAACCTTGCGCGGACCGCTTTCGGCACCGATGTGATTGACGAGAATAAGCTCGCCGCCTGGCTTCAACACGCGGATGAAATCGTCCAGCGTCGCTTCCGGATCGGGTACGGCGGTGATGACATATTGCGCCACGACGGCATCGAAATGATTGTCGGGGAATGCGAGATTTTTCGCATCCATGACCGCCAGCGTTTCGACATTGGTGAGATTGTGGGTGCGAACGCGCTCATGCGCCTTGCGCAGCATCGGCTCGGAAATATCGACGCCGCAAATCTTCGTGGTGCGGGCGTAATCGACCAGCGACAATCCGGTGCCGACACCGACATCCAGAATGCGGCCGCCGATGCGATCAGCCTCGATGATGGTCGATTGCCGACCGCTATCGAACACCTTGCCAAAAACGAGATCGTAAATCGGCGCCCAGCGCCCGTAAGCCTTCGCGACCCCTGCGCGGTCGATATCGCCAGCCATGCCCCTACCCTGAACTCTTACACACGCATCGCTGCGACGGGGGGCACATTAGCATCGCGTGGGGAGGCGCTGACAGGGCTTTTCGCCGCAGCGCTCTTGATGAAGCCGCCGCCAAGCACGCGGGCCTGACCGTCCGGCGCGTCGTAGAACACACAGGCCTGACCGGGCGATACACCCTCTTCGCCGCCGACCAGTTCGATCTCGTAGCCGCCATTCACAGCACGCAACCAAGCTGGCTGTGGTCCACGGGTCGAGCGCACCTTGACGAACAATTCGAGACCACTGCCCACAGCGCTTTCCAGCGTCCCGCCGCCGATCCAGTTGACGTCGCGCAGCACAATGCGGTGCATCCGCAAGGCCTCACGCGGGCCGACGACCACGCGCCGGGTGACAGCGTCGAGCTTGATCACATAGAGCGGCGCACTCGCTGCAATACCGAGGCCGCGGCGCTGGCCGATGGTGAAATGGATAATGCCGTCGTGGCGGCCGATGACATGGCCATCCATATCAACGATCTCGCCCGGCTCGAGCGCATTCGGCTTCAGGCGCTCGATCACGTCAGTGTAGCGGCCGGACGGCACGAAGCAGATGTCCTGGCTGTCCTGCTTGTCGGCGACCGACAGATCGAACTGGCGGGCCAGTTCGCGGGTCTGCGGCTTGCTCATGTCGCCGAGTGGAAAGCGGAGATAATCGAGCTGCTCCTGCGTGGTGGCGAACAGGAAATAGCTCTGGTCCCGATCGGCATCGGCCGCGCAGACCATGGCGCGCGAGCCGTCAGCAAGGCGGCGTGAGGCCACGTAATGCCCGGTCGCCAGCGCCTGCGCGCCGAGATCGCGCGCGGTCGCCAGCAGGTCGCGGAACTTGACCGAACGATTGCACTCGATGCACGGCACCGGCGTTTCACCGGAAGCATAGCTCGCGGCGAAATTGTCGATGACGGACTCGCGGAACCGGCTTTCGTAATCCAGCACGTAATGCGGAATCCCGATCCGCTCGGCCACATCACGGGCATCGTGGATGTCACGGCCGGCACAGCAAGCGCCCTTGCGATGGGTGGCGGCGCCGTGATCGTAGAGTTGTAGCGTAATACCGACGACGTCGTAGCCCTGCGACTTCAACAGCGCAGCCGTCGCCGAGGAGTCGACGCCGCCGGACATGGCGACCACGACCCTGGTGTCCTCCGGACGGCCTTCGAGATCGAGACTGTTGAGCATGGTTTCGGTCACTGATGCGACCGCGCTGGCTGCAAACCGTCGCGATCAGGAAAACGGAGCCAAATCCCGGAACTTAAGGTCGGTCCGACGATGGTTGGGATATGGCACTTTAATATAGGCCGCCTTGCGCTCAATCAATCACGGCGCCTCGCCGGAAACGGCAATTCTTGCCGCCGGGCAGAAAAGATAATGCCGCGACGGTCCCCACGGAGGGTCCATCCGAATTACAACATACTGATTTATATAGATATTTTTATAAAACGAGAGGTGGCCCGGTCCTTGCTGAAAGGAGGATAGAACTCTTCTGGAAAGGCCGCCCGTGGTTAGCGTCACGTCCGATATCGTCTCAAACGTCTCGTTTCAGAACGCACGATCGAATTCGTCCCGCGACGATCAGCGGTCGGATGCCGACAGCTTCGGCTCGCTGGTCGACAGCAACACCGCCGCCAGCGTCGTGACCGATCGCGCCGCAGCCGCCCAGCCTGATCTGCCAGCACCCGCACGGCGCGACGACACGCGCTCCTCGAGCAATGACCGCACACGGCAGTCTGACGATCGCGCTGACAACGCGGCTGCTAATACGCGCGACCGCGATACCCAGCCAGCCGATGCCGCGCAGGACTCCCGCAAGGCGAAGAAGAGTGACCAGAGCGACACGAAGGCCGATTCCAAGGCCGACGCGAAGACAAGCGACAAGACCGACACCAAGGACGCCTCGTCCAAGGATACCGACAAGACCGCAACGACCGACACCGACGCGACGGCCTCCACCGAGAAGCCCGTCGCTATCGCTGCCGTCGCCGTGGCGATCCCTGTGCCAGCGGCCACGACCGATGTCGCAGCAACTCCGACGGCGCCCGAAACCACCGGCGTTACACAGCCTCTCGCCATCGCTGCAGCCGTTTTGAAGGCCCAGACGGCAGCGACTGAAGCCGCAACGACCGACGCCGAAGCGGCGCCCGCAACGACGCCCCCGGAAGCCGAAGCAAATTTCGCGGCACTTATCGCATCCGCGACGCCAGCGGGCGGCAAAGCCGGCCCGAAGAAGACCGGCACAGCCGAAGCCACGGCATCAACGGCTGAGGTCAAATCAGAAGACAAGACTAAAGCGGCCACGACGACGCCCGCGCAGCCAGTCGACGCGGCCGCAGCGACGACCGTCGGCAAAGATACCAAGCCGGGCGACAAACCCGTGGATGGCGTGGCAACTGACCCGACCGCCGTTGCACCGGAAGCTGCAAAGCCTGCGGCTGGCGCTGCCCATGAGCGTCGCACCGAACACGTTGCTCAGGCTGCCGTGCCGGATGTGATCGCGCCAGCCACCAATAGCTTGCAGCAGCAGCAGCCGTTGCAGACCGCACCGACGCCGATTGCAACTGCGACGCCGCAACTGACCGCCACGGTCGCGACCAACGCGCCGGTGCCTTTGAATGGCGTCGCCGTCGAGATCGCGCAGAACGCCAAATCGGGCAAGAGCAGCTTCGACATCCGGCTCGACCCTGCTGAACTCGGCCGTATCGATGTCCGGCTCGAAGTCGACAAGCATGGCAATGTGACCTCGCACCTCACCGTCGAGAAGCCGGAAACACTGACCATGCTGCGGCAGGATGCGCCGCAACTGCAACGCGCGCTCGAACAGGCCGGCCTCAAGACCAACGACAGCGGACTACAATTCAGCCTGCGCGATCAATCGCAGGGTCAGCAACAGAACAGCGGCGAGAATTCGGGCCGCAACGCCCAGCGCCTTGTCATCCATGAAGACGAGTCCGTGCCTGCGATTGCTGCGGGCCGCGGTTATGGCCGCATGCTGGGATCCAGCAGCGGCGTCGACATCAGTATCTGAGGAGTGAACCATGGCAGTTGAAGCAACGACTCCCCCCCCAGTCGTATCCGGTACCACACAGAACTCGAACTCGAGCAACAACTCCAGCTCGACGACCACCGGCATTGCGGATAATTTCCAGACGTTCCTGACGCTACTGACGACGCAGCTGCAGAACCAGAACCCGCTCGACCCGCTCGATACCAACCAGTTCACCCAGCAGCTGGTGCAGTTCGCGGGCGTCGAACAGCAGCTCAAGTCAAACGATCAACTGAAAGCCCTGGTCGATCTTGGCAAAGCTACAGAAGCGACGCAGGCACTCATCTATGTCGGCAACAACGTCGCCGTCGATGGCAGCACGGCACAATTCAAGACGTCGGCGACATGGAATCTGCTCGCCGACAAGGATGCTACAGCCACCGTCAACATTACGAATTCTGCTGGTAACGTTATCTACACCGGCAAATATACGTTGAAGTCCGGCAACGGCACTTTCGTATGGGATGGCAAAGGCAATGACGGCATTCAGTATCCCGAAGGGGCTTATAAGCTGACTGCAACGGGCAAGGACGACAACGGCCGCGATGTCGCCATCTCCACGGAAGTCCAGGGCGTTGTCGATTCCGTCGATCTGTCGGCGAGCCCCGCTCTGCTCTCGATCAACGGCAGCAACTACACGGTCGACAAGATCAAGCGCGTGGTGCGTCCCACGACTCCAACAACACCGACAACCTGACGCTGCGACGCATCATCCCCTCGGGACAACATTTCGAACCAAATCCAGTTCTATTCGCATTGGAGTTGTAGGCTTAGGCAAATTTTAAGTCGCTGGGCGTAGATTGTCGAAGTGAGTTCAGTGGTTGAGAGTTTGTGAGTACGCCATGACAGAACCCCATCGCCCGAGGGTCAAATACGTCATCGGGCCTGACGGCAGTCCGTTAACAATTGCGGATTTGCCCGCGCCCGGAACCAAACGGTGGGTCATCCGCCGCAAAGCTGAGGTCGTCGCCGCTGTGCGCGGTGGCCTTCTCTCCCTTGAGGAAGCCTGCAGCCGCTATACGCTGACGGTCGATGAATTCCTCTCCTGGCAGTTTTCTATCGACCAGCACGGTCTGGCCGGCCTGCGGACCACCCGCATCCAGCAGTATCGCCAGTAAACGAATCCTTAACATCTCCAATTCGATGAAAACCGGCTCCCTCGCGGGAAGCCGGCTTTCGCCATTTGGCCATATTTTTGCCACCCGTTAACCGCCGTTAACCATATCGAAACCATACCTCGGCAAAATTTGCCCAGTCGGTCGCTGAGGCCGAATCTCAGGGGCTGGTTCGTGCAGAGTCTTCTAAGTTTCCTTAAAGGTCTCGGCGCGGCGCGCCTCATGGCGATGGTTGCGGTGACCGCCGCACTCATCGGCTTCTTTGCCTTCGTCATCATGCGGGTCACGACCCCCCAGATGACCACCCTGTTCACGGACCTGAGCGTCGAGGACTCCTCGGCGATCATCAAGGATCTGGAACGCCAGGCTATCCCCTATGAGCTGAAGAATGACGGCGCCGCCATCATGGTGCCGAAGGACAAGGTCACCCGGCTCCGCATGAAGCTTGCCGAAGGCGGTCTGCCCAAGGGCGGCGGCGTCGGCTACGAAATCTTCGACAAGTCGGACGCCCTCGGAACAACAAGTTTCGTTCAAAATATCAACCACTTACGCGCTCTCGAAGGTGAATTGGCACGAACCATCCGGGCGATCGACCGGGTGCAGTTTGCCCGCGTCCACCTGGTCCTGCCGGAACGCCCCCTGTTCTCCCGCGAAGCGCCGGAGCCTTCGGCCTCGATCGTGGTTCGCGTCCGCGGCGCCCTCGACCCACAGCAGGTCCGGGCGATCCGCCATGTCGTCGCCTCGGCCGTCAACGGCCTGAAGCCGGCCCGAGTTTCGATCGTCGACGAAGCGGGACAGTTGCTCGCCGACGGCGCCGCAGACCCGACCATGGAAGGCGCCACCGGCGACGAGCGCCGCGCCGGCTTCGAGAAGCGGATGCGCAGCCAGGTCGAAGCGATCGTATCCTCGGTGGTGGGCGCAGGCCGCGCCCGGGTCCAGCTCACAGCCGACTTCGATTACAACAAGGTCACGCAGACCTCCGACAAATTCGACCCGGAAGGCCGGGTCTTGCGCTCCAGCCAAAGCCGCGAAGAATCCTCTGCAGTCGGCGAGCGGGATGGCCAAGTCACCGTCAACAACGAACTGCCCGGCAATCAGGCGGCGGGCAATACGGGGACGGCGAAGGATCAAAGCAAGAAGTCGGAAGAAACCAACAATTACGAAATCTCCCGCGTCACCAAGACCGAAGTAACCGAAGCGGGCCGCGTCAATCGCATCTCGGTCGCGGTACTGGTCGACGGCAGCTACACCAAGAACGAGAAGGGCGAGCAGGTCTACGCCCAACGTCCCAAGGAAGAACTCGATCGCATCGCAGCACTGGTCCGTTCGGCCATTGGCTTCGACCAGAAGCGCGGTGATCAGGTCGAAGTCGTCAACCTGAAATTCGCCGAGGGCCCAACGGTCGTTCCGACGCCGGAGCCGACAGGTCTGCTCGGCATGATGCAGTTCACCAAGGATGACGTGATGCGCGTCATCGAACTCGCAGTCATGATGCTGCTCGGTCTGGTCGTGATGTTCATGGTCATCCGCCCGCTGGTCCGCCGCGTCCTCGCCTCCGAGCCCGCGCCGGCGCTCCCCGCAGCCAACGCCCTCGTTCTTCCCGACGGTGTCGCCCTCAGCGCAGACGGACAGACCGTTATTCCCGCCGGCGGCCCCAACATGATCGACGTCGCTACCATCCAGGGTCAGGTCCACGCGCAATCCGTACATCGCGTGGGCGAACTGGCCGATCGTAACCCCAACGAAACCGCAGCCATCGTTCGCGCATGGCTGCAGGAACCGGCGTGATCTGAATGGCATCCGTTCCGCAAACCACTGGCGACAACAGCAGCGACATCGCCAGCGTTGTAGCATCGCTCGCACAGCGCCAGGGCGGCCGTGCACCCGCGAAGCCGCTCAGCGGCCCGAAGCGTGCGGCCATCCTGATGCTGGCGCTGGGCGAACAATATGGTGGCAAGGTCTGGTCGCTGCTCGATGACGACGAGGTCCGTGAGCTGTCCGTTCATATGTCGTCGCTCGGCACCATTGAGCCGGAGACGGTCGAGGACCTGTTGCTTGAGTTCGTGTCGCGAATGTCGGCCTCCGGCGCCCTGATGGGTACCTTCGATGCTACTGAGCGCTTGCTCACTCAGTATCTCCCGTCGGAGCGTGTCACAGGCATTATGGAAGAAATCCGCGGCCCCGCCGGCCGCAACATGTGGGAGAAGCTCTCCAACGTGCAGGAAGAGGTTCTCGCGAACTACCTGAAGAACGAATATCCGCAGACCGTTGCCGTGGTGCTGTCGAAACTGAAACCGGAGCATGCAGCGCGCGTGCTCGGCATCCTGCCCGAGGATCTCGCGCTCGACGTCATCAACCGCATGCTCAAGATGGAAGCGGTGCAGAAGGAAGTCATCGAGCGCGTCGAACAGACGCTGCGCGTCGAATTCATGTCGAACCTCTCGCAGACCCGCCGTCGCGACGCGCACGAAGTCATGGCGGAAATCTTCAATAACTTCGATCGCCAGACCGAAACGCGATTCATCACCTCGCTGGAAGAAGACAATCGCGAGGCGGCCGAGCGCATCAAGGCGCTGATGTTCACCTTCGACGATCTGATCAAGCTGGATGCCGGCTCGGCACAGACCCTGATGCGCAGCATCGACAAGGACAAGCTGGGTATCGCGCTGAAGAGCGCCAATGAGGAAGTTCGCGCCTTCTTCATGGGCAACATGTCATCCCGCGCTGCCAAGATGTTGACCGACGATATGGCCGCGCTCGGCCCGGTCCGTCTGCGCGATGTCGACGAGGCACAGGCACTCCTGGTGAACTTGGCCAAGGATCTCGCCGCCAAGGGCGAAATCGTTCTGACCAAGAACCGCGCCGACGACGAGCTGGTGTATTGATGGCCGCCCCCGCAAAATTCCTGTTCGATATGGACTTCGCAGCGCCCGACAAGGCGCGTGCACCCGCGATCACGCCCGCGGAGATCGCGGAGAAGGTCGCCAATGCCGAGGCCCAGGCCTATCGCGCCGGCTTCGATGCCGCCCAGCGCGAAGCCAAGGCCGAAAGCGACCGTCGCGCTGCATTGGCACTGGAGCAGATCGGCGTCGCGATCTCCTCGATCTCGTCGCGCTTCGGGGCCATCGAAGAAAAGATGGAAACCGAAGCTGTCGATGTCGCGGTATCGGTGGCACGCAAGCTGTGCGACGAATTGATCGCGCGCGAGCCTCTGACGGAAGTCATGGCCCTGGTCCACGACTGTTTCAAGAATCTGGTGTCGACGCCGCATCTCGTGGTGCGCATCAACGACCAACTCTACGACGAAGCACGCGAGCGCATTGAGAAGCAGGCGAAGCAGAGCGGCTTCGCTGGCCGCCTCGTCATTCTCGCCGAGCCGGACATCGAGAACGGCGACTGCAAAATCGAATGGGCCGATGGCGGTGTCGTGCTGGAGCGCGCGGCCATCGATGCCAAGATCAACGAACTCGTCGGACGCTACATGGCGTCGCGCAATCAGGCCCGACAGGGCTGTGAGGACTAGAGCATGAGCGATCCACAGGTGCCGCTTCCCGATCTCAATGCCACCGATACCGGCGCGATGGGAGACGTTGGCTATGCCGACGAAGAACAGGTCACGCGCATTGCCGCCGATCTCGAAGCGGTCTTCGACGTTCCGGTTCAGGTCTCAGCCGTGCTCGGCCGCTCCAAGATGGGGGTCGGTGAATTGCTGAAGCTCGGACCCGGCACCGTACTCGAACTCGATCGCCGCGTCGGCGAAGCGATCGACATCTACGTGAACAACCGCCTCGTCGCACGCGGCGAAGTCGTGCTGGTCGAGGAAAAACTCGGCGTCACCATGACCGAAATCATCAAGGCTGAACGCAGCTAACACCGGACAAATGGCGCCTCCATGGCGCGACTACGAGATAACAGGAGATCACCATGCGGCTTCTCATCGTTGGCACCTTGAAGGGCCAGCTTACCACCGCCACCAAGATCGCCATGGATAACGGAGCCTCCGTCGTTCATGCCGAAGGCCACGAACAGGCGATGGGCGTGTTGCGCGGCGGCAAGGGCGCGGACCTGCTGCTGGTCGATGTCGCTCTCGACATCCGCGACCTCGTGATGCGGCTGGAAGCCGAACACATCCACGTGCCGATCGTCGCCTGCGGCATCACCACCGATGCCCGCGCCGCGGTCGCCGCGATCCATGCCGGCGCCAAAGAATACATCCCGCTGCCGCCGGACCCGGAACTGATTGCCGCCGTTCTCGCCGCCGTTGCCAATGACAGCCGCGACCTGATCTATCGCGACGAGATGATGGGCAAGGTGGTCAAGCTGGCACAGCAGATCGCCGGCTCCGATGCGTCGGTGATGATCACGGGAGAATCCGGCACCGGCAAGGAAGTGCTGGCGCGCTACGTCCACACCCGCTCCAACCGTGCCAAGAAGCCGTTCATCAGCATCAACTGCGCTGCGATCCCCGAGCATCTCCTGGAGTCCGAACTGTTCGGCCATGAGAAGGGCGCCTTCACCGGCGCGATCGCGCGCCGTATCGGAAAATTCGAGGAAGCCACCGGCGGAACGCTCTTGTTGGACGAAATCTCGGAAATGGATGTTCGCCTGCAGTCGAAGTTGCTGCGCGCCATTCAGGAACGTGTCATCGACCGCGTCGGCGGGACCAAGCCGGTGCCGGTGGACATTCGCATCATCGCAACCTCGAACCGCAATCTCTCCGACGCCGTGCGCGAAGGGACGTTCCGCGAAGATCTGCTGTTCCGTCTCAACGTCGTGAACCTGAAGATTCCGCCGCTCCGCGATCGCCCAGCCGACATTCTCGAGCTCGCGCAGCATTTCGCCAAGAAATATGCCGACGCCAACGGCGTGCCAATGCGCCCGATCTCCGCTGAAGCGCGCCGCGTGCTGACCGCCAATCGCTGGCAGGGCAATGTCCGCGAACTGGAAAACACCATCCACCGCTCAGTGCTGATGGCCTCAGGCGACGAGATCGGCCCCGATGCGATCCTCACACCAGATGGTGATCGTCTCGATCTCGCCAAGACGCCGCCGGCCGTGGCGCATGCTACCATGGCAGCAGAAACGGTGACCCGCGCCCTCGTCGGTCGCACCGTGGCCGATGTCGAACGCGATCTCATCCTGGAGACGCTGAAGCATTGCCTCGGCAACCGGACCCATGCCGCCAACATTCTCGGCATCTCGATCCGCACGCTGCGCAACAAGCTGAACGAATATGCCGATGGCGGCCTGCCGATCACCCCGGCCGGTGCGGGCACCGGCGACTATCGCGCGGCAATGGGTGCGATGTAATCAGACGAAACGCGACGCGCCCTGCGAATAGCTAGGCGCGTCCTGCTTGCGAAAAATCTTGATCGGATCGCCCGGTGTGAGATCGGGCCGCGTGAACATCGCATAGGCGTAAAGCGCGAGATAGCCGATCGAAATCGCGCCGATCACATAGACGATCCAGGTGCCGATCCGCTTCATGCGGCCGCACCGCGTCGCACGAAATGGCGATGCCACAGCCAGATCATCGGCACGACCACGAGTTCGCCGATCAGGCTGATCAGGAGTCCCACGGTCGGAAAGCCATGACTGAGCACCGCCAACAGACGTGCCGCCGCGCCGAATACAAGGATGACGGTCAAGATCGAAATCCGCTCAAAGCGCTTTTCGATCTGTGGGATCGCGGACCAGTAGATCAGCCCGACCGCCACCAGCACGCCCTTGATAAAGCGTACATAGCCTTCCATCGTTACGCCGAGCCTGACACCCGACAGGCTGGTGCCGAACAGCACGCCGGTCATGCCGAACAGGATGGCCACGAGGCCGACAATCGCCAGTGCGATCTGAAGCAGTCTGCGTTCCAAAACGGTCTCCTGTCGCCCAAGCGGTCCCCTATAACTGCGCCATGAGGCAAGATTGGGCAACCGGCCACGGTGGCGCAGGCCATCTACCGCTTCGGCCCGCTTGCACCGACCGCTCGAATGGTTAGCTTGCCCCTGTGAGTCGCAGCAAATTGGGCTGCGAACCGCTTTCCCGAGATGCCAGCTATAGCATAATGCCGACCTTTACCCCGCATCAGGACGCCGCGCTGAAAGCCGTCGACGACTGGCTGAAGGCGAAGCCAGGCCGCAACGGCACACCGCAGGTGTTCCGGCTGTTCGGCTTTGCCGGTACCGGCAAGACGACATTGGCGCGGCACGTCGCCGACAATGTCGATGGCGAGGTGAAATTCGCAGCCTTCACAGGCAAGGCTGCGCTGGTGATGCGCAACAAGGGCTGCGAAGGCGCGTCCACGATTCACTCGCTGATCTATCGCGCCCGCGAGAGCGGCGAGGAGCAGCCGAATTTCGAACTGTGGGACGATGCACCGGCCTCGAAGGCCAAGCTGATCGTCATTGACGAATGCTCCATGGTGGACGCCGAACTCGGCCGCGATCTCCTGTCATTCGACTGCCCCCTGCTAGTGCTCGGCGATCCCGCGCAGTTGCCGCCAATCCAGGGCGGTGGCTTCTTCACCGAGACCGAGCCCGACGTGATGCTGACGGAAGTGCATCGTCAGGCCGAACACGATCCTATTGTGCGCATGTCGATGGATGTCCGCGAGGGTCGGTCGCTGCAGCCCGGGCAATATGGCCTGAGCGAAATCGTGTCGCGCAAGGCGCTCGATCCGGACCGTGTGATGGCCGCCGATCAGGTGCTGGTCGGTCGCAACAACACGCGCCGCGCCTACAATATGCGCGTGCGGCAGAAACTCGGCATCGAGGACCTGTTGCCGGTGGCCAATGACAAGCTGGTCTGCCTGCGCAACAACCGCAAGAAAGTCCTGTTCAACGGCGGTCTGTGGCGTGTGAAAGCGCGCGCTGCCTCGAAGTCGCAAATCATCACCATGCGCATTTCGCCGGATGAGGATTTCGGCGGCAAGGTCACCAAGGTATCTGTGCGCGCGGACTGTTTCTCGGGCGGTGTTGAGACGCTGCCATGGGAGCAGCGCAAGCCTTACGATGAATTCGACTACGGCTACGTGCTGACCGTACACAAGAGCCAGGGCTCGCAATGGGATGATGTCGTCCTGTTCGACGAGAGCTTTGCATTTCAGGAGAGTCGCGCCCGCTGGCTCTACACCGGCATAACCCGGGCAGCGAAGCGGTTAAGCATCGTGGTGTAACGCCCGCGTTTTGCAATTCACAGCATGGGTTGATCTGACGCATCCCCCATCATTGTGCATTGTGGAACCATAAGGCCGCCCGCACGTTTCGGCCACTTACGCACAACAAGGAGTTCGATATGCATCCCGCGAAAATCCTGACGATGGCCACGATGATCGGCGCGAGTGCGCTGGCGTTTTCGGCGCCGGCAACGTCCGCGCCGCTGATCAGTCAGCCCGGCCTCGCCAGCGCCGTACCGTCGACCACCGAGAACGTGCAGTATTATCGCCGCTACGGTTATGGCCCGCGCTATGGCTACGGTCCTGGCTACTATCGCCGGGGACCCGACGCCGGCGCCGTGATCGGCGGCCTCGCAGCGGGTGCCATCATCGGCGGCGCGATTGCGGCCGGTCAGGCCAACGCGGCAGCCCAGCAGAACGCAGCCTATTGCGCGCGGCGCTATCGTTCCTACGATCCGGCGTCAGGCACTTATCTGAATAACGACGGCAATCGTTATCCCTGCCCATAAGCGGTTTGCGTCATAGTCGATCAGAAAGCCGCGGGACGCATGTTCCGCGGCTTTTTCGTACCATCCAGTCTCACGAACTCGTGTGCGGTATCGCGTAACAACTGGCATCCTCTTCCGTATCTCGGATGTGCCGACCGGAAATGCCGATTGCGTACCATGGGCTCCGGTCTAGACTGCCGATATCCGGCCATCGATCATCAAGAGGACCTGCTATGCGCCGCTCCCTGTTCAGCCGCCTCTCTCTCTGCGCCGTTGTCGGCGCCTTGGCGATTTCGACCGCCCTCGTTTGCCCCACTTTTGCTGCCGAAGAGGCTGTCATCATTCCCGCACCAGCAACGGACACACCGGCTGCGACCGGCATTCAGACTGCGGTGATTGCGGGTGGGTGCTTCTGGGGCGTCCAGGGCGTGTTTCAGCACACGGCAGGCGTCGTTAACGCTGTGTCCGGTTATGCCGGCGGCTCCAAGAGCTCTGCCAATTACACCGCGGTCAGCGCCGGCTCGACCGGACACGCCGAAGCGGTTGAGATCAAATACGATCCGCAAAAGATCAGCTACGGCAAGATCCTGCAGATCTATTTCTCGGTGGCACATGACCCGACCCAGCTGAATCGCCAGGGCCCGGATTCGGGTACGCAATATCGGTCGGAAATTTTCGCGACGACACCTGAACAGAAGAAAGTGGCGGAAGCCTATATCGCCCAACTCAACGCTGCGAAGGTCTACAAGAAGCCGATCGTCACCAAGCTCGGAATGCTTGAAGCCTTCTATCCGGCGGAAGCTTATCATCAGGACTACCTGACGCTGCACCCGAACCAGCCCTATATTGCCTATAACGATATTCCGAAGGTCGAGAACCTGAAGAAGATCTTTGCCCAGAACTATATCGAGAAGCCGACGCTGGTGAGTGCGTCGAAGGTCACAAACTGACCTGAGCATTCGCGGCCACGGCCGATCGGGAAGGAGAACAAATGACCGATACTAAGACGACATCCGGCAAGGTCGAAAAGAGCGAAGCCGAATGGCGCCGTGAACTGACCCCGATGCAATATGCGGTGCTCCGCGAAAAGGCGACCGAGCGTCCGTTCACCGGCGAGTACGAGCACGACCATACGCCGGGCACCTTCGTCTGCGCCGGCTGCGGTCAGGAGCTGTTCGAATCCGATGCCAAGTTCGATTCCGGCTGCGGCTGGCCGAGCTTCACGCAGCCCTCACGAGAAAGTCATATCGACGAAGAACGCGATGTGAGCCACGGCATGATCCGCACGGAAGTGCTGTGTTCAAAGTGCAATGGCCATCTCGGACATGTGTTCGACGACGGTCCGGGACCCACGGGATTGCGATACTGCATCAACTCTGCGGCCTTGAAACTTCAGCCTAAATAAATACGTATCTCGTATCGAACTGTTTCCATGCCCCGTGCGACTCATCGAAGTCTCGCGGGGCATTTCTGTCCAATACTTGTCCGTAAGCGGCTTCGCTCATTGCCCGTTACTTGAACATGCCTTAACGGCATGCACGTTCGCGAAGAAGAATAAGAAAGTACCAAGATGTCTACCCGTTCAAACCGTTTGTTGCTCGGCATCGCCCTTGCGGGTCTCATTCTCGAAAGTCTGGTGTCCCACCCCGCACTGGCGACCGACAAGGTGTCGCTGTTCAAGGTGATCACGGCCAAGGACGAAATCATCATCGGCATTAACGATGACCAGCTCTCCACTTTCGAAGCCAAGAACGCTGGCGGCGTCGCCAAGCATCTGGTCCAGAAGGGTACGCTGACGGCCTGGCAATACGCCGTGCGCAAGGCTGAAGCCGGGGCGCTGGAGCAGGCGCCTTTGCGGCAGGTGGGGCTTATGTCGACTGAGGCGCTGCGGGTCGAGCCATATACCACGCCCCTGAAAATCGTGCCGCTGCCGGACCAGACCGGACAATAGGCAAATATTGGGCTGCGCGGGCCGCTGCCCATGCCTTGAGCGACGGCTAAGCTCTTTAAATTACAACGCTATTACGGCAATACCGCCCGCGCCCGGCGATTCATCATGCTGTATCGCGGGTGTCGCAATCGGCCAAAACGTGCTTATATTGGGGTCTGTCCTGAAATGATGTTCCGCGCGCCGCCGCATTGGCTGCATTGCGAATGAGGCGTCGTTTCGTTGCGTATTCAGATGAGGTCCCCGACCATGGCAGCTTTCAGCTACAACACCGCAGCCGAACTCTTCCCCGCCGCGATCCGCAAGAAAAAACGTGCCGGTTTCGCCTATCGTCGTTTCGATACGGCCGCAGCCGCCGTCCAGTTCGCGATCGAGGAGCTGCCGGCTGACTCGCTGAACGGCGCCTATCTGCAGGTCGAGGAAGCCCGTTTCGACCAGAGCGGCATCCGCTCGCTCTATGAGAGCCAGGACTTCCCGCTCGAGCGCCGCGTGCGCGCTGAAGAGCCCGCGACCGACGACGCCGACGCGGCTTGAGCTTGACTGATTGAGACGATCGCAGCCCGGACTCTGAACTAGAGTCTGGGTTGTTTTTCGAGCCACTTGCGCAGCATTCTGACGTTGCGGACATTGGCCCGGAACATCACGTCGAACGCATCGCCGACAAACGGCACGATGCCGACAGCGCCATCGACAGCAACATTGCCCAGCATTCGCGCCGTGAGATGCCACGGCGCGCCGAGCGCCCGTGCCTCGCGCACCACCCATAGCGAGATCGCCGTGGTGATGATGTCGCCCACGATCGGAATCAAACCGATCAGACCATCGATGCCGTAGCGGATCTTCGTGCCTGGCACGATGAAGGCAACGTCGAGCAGTTGCGCCAGCGCATCCAGCCGCGCCAGCCGTTGCTCGCGCGTGAGATTGGCGAATGGATTGGCGCCCGCTCCGAAGTCGAACCGGAAGCCCTGCACATCCGGCCGCAGCTGATCGGGCCGAACCTCAAAACCATCCTGATCGATGATCGGACCATGCGCGGATGCCGGCTTGCGCGGGCGGCCGGCGTCGTAAGTATATGATTGACCTGTGCTCACCATGGCCCAGACATGGGGGACACGCGCAGACTCTGCAAGCGACATCGCGTCACGCCCCGTCGGACTATCCACGGCCCCCGTATTCGCTGCGCAGAAATCCTCCAACCCCCGGTTGAATTGCGGGGAACCCGCTGTATTCTCCCCCGCCGGGAACGGACGGGGATGGACGATGCGACGACCCTTGGGTGACGTGTGCCTCGATATTGCAAGCTTCGCCCGGGAGCGGAAGCACGAATTTCTCTCCTACATCCTGCGGCTCGCGGCAGCAGAGGCCTACAAGACAACGGCCGAGGACGACGCGTTCGAAATGCCGATGCCGCGCAGGCTCGCCGCCCGCGAATTGATTGTCGGTTTCTGGGACTGGGACATCAGCAACGACCGCAACTATCTTGATGCCGGGGCTGCCGGCTTCTTCAATATCGATCCCGACAAGGCCGCGCGCGGTCTGCAGAACACGGCCCATCTCGCGGCGGTCCATCCCGATGACGTTGACCGGGTGCGCGCGGCGGCCAGGGCCGCGATGCGATCAGGCGGCGTCTTTGAGTGCGAGTTTCGGCTGATCACGAAGGACCGGATTAGCTGGGTTCTCGCGCGCGGCAGCTGCACGCTGGACAGGGATGGCCGCGCCGTCCGCCTGCCCGGCGCACTCATCGATATCACCCACGACAAGACGATGAACTGAAGCGATCAGGCGAGCTTGCGGGCGCGCTCGATGGCTTCGTCCATGTCGAGATCCGGCACCATCGACGGCGCCTTGAGGTCGCAGGTGGCGAAGCGATTCTTGCCATCGTTCTTGGCGACATAGAGCGCCTGGTCCGCAGCGGCGATCAGGCGTTCCGGATATTGCCCGACCTGCGGGTGCCACTGCGCCACGCCGATGGATGCGGCGATCTGGATCTCGCCGGGCGCGCAGGCCGCGGCATCGGCACGGCACACATCCAGAATGCGGCGCGCGATGGCGGCTGCTTCGAGGAGTGTCGTCGCCGGCAGGATGATGCTGAACTCGTCGCCGCCGGAGCGCGCAAGCAGATCGCCGGGGCGAAGCTTGCTCTGGGTCATCAGCGTGAAGTGACGCAGGCAGTCGTCGCCGGCGGCGTGGCCGTGGCCGTCATTGATTTCCTTGAAGCCGTCGAGATCGATCGCCAGCAGCGCGAATGGTTTTTGCGTGCGGCGCGCCAGCGCGCATTCCTCGGTGAGACGCTGCACCAGATGGCGGCGATTGGCGACGCCGGTGAGGTCGTCGACCAGCGCGAGTTCGGCGACTTCGCCGCGCAGGCGGTCGATGGCCATCAGCAGGAATCCGAAATTCCACGACATCGCCAGGAACACCAGCACCAGCACCATGGCGGCCTGGAAACTGTTGAAATCGGCAAAGGTCATGTTGCCGCCGATATTCGCCAGAGCGGCCGCCGAGCGCACGGCATGCACCACAATAAGCGTGATGGCGAGCCAGCCGGCGAGACGCGCGCCGGCATTGCCGCCGCCATCCTTGCGCGACAGCAGCAGTGGCACGGTCATGGCAACGGTGACCGACTGGCCGGCGGAATAGATCAGCACGCGCACTGCCATGTTGTCGTGCCACAGCGTGAACAGCAGCAGGCCGGCCAGGGTGACGGCGATGATGACGGCTTGCGCGCGCCAGCCCGCCGGGCGGCCATAGAACTGGTTCATGCCGATGGCGGCGAGGCTGGTGGCCAGCAGCAGCAGGCCGTTGCCCAGCACGATGGCGATCAGCGGATCGACGCCAACGCCGCGCAGCAACGAGATGCTGTTGCCGACCGCGGCGGCCAATGCCGCCGCGGTCCAGTAACGTGCCGCGTGCAGGTTGGGATAGCTGGTGGCCACATAGGCCCAGACCACGCCGAGCGCCAGAAAGTTGACGGTGAACACCGTGAACAGCGTGCCGACATTCAACATCGGCCAACCCCCTCACATCGCGTGCTGCGCATTTGCGCGCTGCTGCCGATCCCCGCCATCTCGCTCACCACTGATTCCCGCTGGGTGGCAAAATGCAACTTTGAGCCTTAACGGAATCTGACTGGCAGTGGATAATCCCCAGCGTGGTTTTGAAAGAGTGAAAGGGAATAGATTAATCCGACTTTCACCATCAGGGTGCCCCAGGTTCGCCCAGCGGGCGCGCGGTCTACCGAAAGTTTAGAACCGCGCGCTCCTCGCCTGTCGCCCCTGCCTATCGGCCGGCCGCGAGGCGATCGGCGAAATAGCCGATGGTCTTGCGATAGATCGTGGCCCTGTTCCACTCGCGCATCGCCTCGAAATTCGCCGTGCCCTCGCCATAAGGCTGGCCGCCCCGGAAGCCCGCGGTCTTCAGCAGGTTCGCGGTCGAGGCCAGCACGTCCGGCACCGAATGCCTGAGATCCACATGGCCGTTGCCGTCGAAATCGACGCCGTATTTGATGTAGCTCGACGGCAGGAATTGCGTCTGGCCGAGCTCGCCGGCATAGGCGCCGATCAGGTCGCGCTGCGGCAGGTCGCCGCGCTGCAGGATCTTCAGCGCCGCGATCAGCTCGCCCTGAAACAGTTCGGTGCGGCGGCAGTCATGCGCCATGGTGGAGAGCGTGCGGATCACCGGCATCTTGCCGATATCGCCCTTGCCGAAATCCGACTCGAGGCCCCAGATCGCCACCACGATTTCAGGCGGCACGCCGAAGCGCTGCTCGATGCGCGACAGCAGCGAGGCGTGACGCTGCATCATCTGCAGGCCCATGGAGATGCGGCCCTGGCCGACGCGCGTCGCGACATATTGTTCGAAACTCTTGTTGAAGGTGCCGCGCTGGCGGCGATCGAAGGACAGCACCGCGGGGTCCTGCGTCACGCCGGCAAAGGCCTGCGCAATCACGCCCTGCGACACGCCGGCAGCGGCCGCCTCCTGCGACATTTGCGCAATGAAGGTCTGGAAGTCGCCGCCGCATTTGGCGGCCTGCGCGGATGTGGCCGTCAGCGCAACCGAGACGAAGGACACAGCGGCTATGGCAATGGCGGTGATACGATTGGTCATGAAAAACCTGTTGGGTTGGCGATACCGGAGTGTGGCATGACCGGTGTGTCCGAACAACGGCGCGCCTTGTTCTCGTCATTCCGGGGCGCGCGCGACGCCGAAGGCGGCAAGCGTGAACCCGGAATCCCGACATGGCCTAGCGCTATCTGAGCCTCCCATGTCGGGATTCCGGGCTCGCGTCCGGCAAGCGCCGGCCGCGCCCCGGAATGACGTGCGTGGGATATTCAGACATGCGTCATCACCCCTGTTGTTTGCGGCGCGGGGGCGCCGTCGTGTTTCGCATTCCCGCCCCCCTTGTGAGAGGGCGTGCGGAACGCCAGGTGCCCGTTGCACCCGTGGGCCTGATGCGAATGCGGTCTTCCGCAATTGTGAGTGCATCAGGACTTTCGGAGGCGCCGAGCAAGTGCCCGACGTTCCGCCTGCGGTGTTTTTTCGGTTGCTTGCACATCTGCCATGGCGAACGGTCCCATCACCAAAATTAATGTCCCAGGGCGGAGGGACAGGGTAGCCTCAAGCGAGTAAGCCGAACGCGTTTTGACTTGGTCGTCCGTCACACTGTCCAGGGAGTCTTTCCATCCCAAGATCGGCCGTCTCCTTGCCAGTGGCAGTGCTGGCGCAGATCCGTCCTGCCCGAAGACAGACGTTCCCCCATGAACCGCGTGACGCCGCATCTCCGGCGTCCACCGCATCCCACCCCGCGAACGTGACGATCGCGATCGCCCCTCTCGGTGGGGCAGGACGGAGGGGACAATAATCCTTATTCCTGAAACGTCAAGAACAAACCATGAACTTTTAATCGCGGGCCGGGCGGCGCGTCCCGCCGGTAACCACTGCCCGCTTTTGCCCACAGATGCATGCACGCTTTGCGCGCTAAGGCTTTGACTTCGCCTGCGCTATCCCCCACTTAACCGCCATGGCCAAGAAACCCGGTACCAATCCCAAAGGCGAATTCGCCTTCTTCAACGTCTTCTATGAAGACGGCTCGCAGCGCTCCAACCGCCGCGTCCCCTCCGAATTGCTGGGGGGACTCGACGGCGATGAGCCGGCCAAGGCCGCCATCGCCGAGCAGGACCGCGAGATCGCCGAGAAGTCCGGCCGTCCGGCGCTGGAAATCAAGAGCGTCGAGCGCGTGGGCGCGAAGAAGAAGTAGTTAGCTTCGCGAAATCTGCATCTGAATTTGGAATGGCCGGGCTTGTCCCGGCTGTCTACGTTAGGCCGCACAAATCGAAAGAGTTCAACGGCACCGACGTCGCGCTACAGCGATTAACGTGCGAACTTTTCGAGCTCTGCATTCAAGCGGAATGCTACTGCCTCGCGCAGATGCCTTAATTGCCTTAGGATTGGCGCACCCCTTGAACCAAATATCACTGATGCACGTCTGGCGTAGGTCCAGAACGTCCAAGTCCGATAGTCATCGCTGTGTTCGCCAAAATCGACGACCCTTCCAAAACGCTGAACAACGGCCTCAACCTTAATTTTAGACTTCAAAAACGCGCGATCTTTTCCCGGGTACCGCTTGATAAGACTAAACACATGAGCCTTCGCGACGCGAGCAATCTTGCGATTAAGGTTCGCCAGCGTGCTATCCCTCAAAAAAATGTTTTTCCCATCAAATCGAAACCCCAAATACTCAATTCCATTCCTTCCCTGCGAGCCATGCACCAACTCGCACGTTTGCCGCATACCCGTTTTTTTGAACTCAAAGACAGAACACTTTTCTTCTTTGATACGCAGCTTCTTTCCAAACTTTTCAATCTGTTTTCTTGCTTCATTCATAAGTGAAATTCCGGCGGCGGCCTGCCCTGGAATAATAAGCAGAATATCGTCGGAGTATCGCATGTAAGCTCCACCGAGCTTTCGCGTGATGTCATTCATCACGATATCAAACTCAAAAAGATACATATTTGCCAACAGATCGGAGATTGGCGAGCCTTGCGGAATACCGAAAGGCTTGAAGTTTACTTGTATAAGACTCTTTCGACCGTCGCCGCCTGCGATCTTTTCCCGAAATTGCTTTCCGGTACACAACTGCTTGGGCATTGACTTGAATGGAACAAGATATCCATTGATTGCCTCGCCTTTACTCCCCTTTCGCTTCTCGCCGAACAGGTCCAAGCGCTCATAGACGCTCAATTTCTCTACCACCGAATATCTTGTCACAGCGCGAAACACCCGCTCATGGTCGGGCGGCAGCTTTTTCTGTTTGATAATGTTTGACCATTGAGCACGGAGACGGTCGTGATCCAGATGCTCAAAAAAACTACTGATATCCAAAGCTACGACCGCACAATCGCCAGCAAGACTGATTGTATTGAACGCATCGTTAGCAAAATGGATATTGCACTTACCGGCACCCGTTTCAGTACGCAAACGGCGATATGCCAAGACGCATTCGCTGATCTCAGCCTTAGCAAGCGCAACTTCATAAAGCTGAGAAATCTGATGCCTGTAATAAGATAGTATATATGCGTCAGACCGTGCTGCGTAGCGAATAGGGCGTTCTTTCATTTTCCCAGCTGCTCCTTTCGGAGCGAATTTTGTCCAACGGTTGCTGAACAACATGAAGGGATAGAAGGTGTGCTTTGCGACCCGCTCGGGGTCGGTCGCAAGTGCCATAGCTTCGGGGATGGAAATCAGCGCGTCGAAATGAGGATAGCGTTTGAGATCCCCGGGACGCATTTCCCATTTCGTCAAGCGACGCTCCATCCGAGAGGGGGCGAGGCATTCGGTTGCGGTCCGAATTATCTCCCCGCCCCACACCGTTTGTTACGAGTCGTCACCAACTCTAGATCCGCAACAGATCGATATTCTAGTCTATTATGTCATCCTGGGGCTTTACGCCTTCGGAGCGCATGCGGACTACAACCGACGAGAGACCACATTGGATCAATTACTCATTCAGTTATTCGTCAACATTTGCCTTGACAGTTTCAACCGTCGCTCCGTCCCTCCGAGAAGGTTTGGATAACGCCCCCGCGAAGGAACGCGGGTTCCATTTAGGCACAGATTTTGGCTGTTCAATGGGCGATAATAGGACTTTTACACAACTATCAAATAAGCATCTGAAATCTATATAATAATCGAATCTCGCAATGTTCCGTCTGCCGTTAAATCGCCCAATATGTGACAAATAAACGATAACGCACCGCAAAATCGCAAGCCAGCTGGCCTCGCATCAAAAGCCGAAATCTGGGTCATCATCTTTGCGAGGGGGCCGATGCGGACGCTCTGGAATTAGTTCAATCGCCTTCTCATAATATGACGAAACCTGATCAAGCCTCGCATCAAGTTCGTCTTTCGACAGAAGTGAGAACTTTCGACTAGTGACCTGACGCAACTCGCGTCTATGCGTGACGAGCCCCTTCGACAGATCAACGATCATGGTGCCTTCGTCGTCGGACTGAAATTCGTATACTAGAGCACTACGCCACATTCTGAGCTGCTCATCGTTCGGACATTCTTCTTGGCGTGGCTGTAGCGCAACCAACCAATTTGAGTTCGTCTTCTTCGAGAAGTATCGACCGATCGCTTCGATCTTAGTCGTTCGACCATTTGGCAATCGATAAGCGCTCGGAGCGAGAGAGTTGCCGCTCCATTGATGATTATCCGCAAATCTGACGAACAGTTCGACCGCCTTAAGTACAGATGCTTGCGCCTCGGGATAAACCTTCTGCCGAACAGCATTGCGCAGCGCGGTTTCCGGCAATTCGCGTGTCATTACAATTGGTGCGACTTTGCGCAGCCACCCCAATGTCACCACAGGCGCTGGCGTTCGTCGAAACGACAAGCAAGCACCCATCGTGGAGGCCCCTGACAAGTGCCAGAACCTGACCAGATCGTGGATTGGCGGAAGATTCTCTGCCATTCGGCAACTCTACCTGAGTCGCTGTAAAGATGTATTTTATCGTCACGTATTCTTGGGTTGCGAAGAAGCCTCTACCCCGCCCCACCCGCCATCTGCCTGTTCGTCATCACCTGCGCCGCGATGATGATCCACGGGAGCACCAGCTCCGGCACGAGATAGGTGATCCACAGCGCGTGCGGTTCGGGCAAGCCGACCTTTGATATCGACAGCACGCGGCCGAGGCCGCCGACGAACACCGTCGCCGCCATCAGGACAACCAGCGTGTTGTGCTCGCGGATGGTCGATGCCGCCCACAGGCCCATGACGCCCGACATCAGATAGATGCCGCCCATGAAGCGATGCACATTGTCGAGCCGCGGCGCGGTCTCGGGCTGGCCGAGATACATCTGCAGCGAGCCGCCGAAGATGGCGATGGCGCCGACCAGAAACAGGCACACCTGGGCAACGCGCTGGCTGAGCAGCATCGGCGCGAGTGACGTCATGGCAATGTCCTCGGGATCAAATGTGCAACGGCAATGCGCGACGCTAGCGCGGGAACGGGTGCAATCAAAGGGTGTGGCGGAGTTATCAACGTAGGCCGCGTCGTGTGCGGTGCCCTTCTCCCGCTCCCGCGCACAGCGAGCTGTGCCAAGCGGGGTGAGGGGCCGGGCACAAGTCCGGAGATGCGGACATTCTCCCGGTTCGAGACAGCGCGACGCGAAAGGTCGTGATTGCGGCGGCGTTGGTGACGGCCCCTCACCCGACCGGCTCCGCCGGTCGACCTCTCCCCGCATTGCGGGGAGAGGTTGAGAGCGCGCACGATAAAAAAGGCGGACCTTGCGGTCCCAGCCCCTAGCTTAAGTGTGGAATTCTAGCTCCACCTTCATCGGCATCCCTTATTTCTTATGGAATATGGAGTGCAGACGATGCCGGAGATTTCTGCGGGAGGGGCCAAACGGCATCGTTTCCCTCTCCCCTTCGAGGGGTAAACGTCAACTTCTGCAAGAACCCGTATTCCTAATTCGCGCGTTTTGTGGGGGCTTGAGACATGTCCACTGTCCGTCGCGGTACAGACCTTTATTGGACATCGCCTCAGGTCCGAAAAGTGCCCACAAGCGGACGCTAGTTTAGTCCGACCAAGCACTTGAGAGTGCTGATCGACACACGCTAAGGTCGAGGTGAACAATAGCTCGCACTGAATAGCGATTTCGAGCAGGACTCTGATATGCGGAAGGCCGAAATCGTCGTTCTGATCATCCTGTTCACAGCACTCGCCTATGTCGGCGTCGTCGAAGAGGGGCGGAACAGGATCGTAGCCGTCGCTACAATCGCCATTTTCGCAGGGCTTGTTTACGGCGGCGTCCTGCAAGATCGAGCGCGCAGCAAGGCATATGGCCCGGGCACGTCAATATTTTCAGTTGGTGCCATGTTTCGGGCGCTCTTCACGAAAGAGATGTTCTATTTTGTCCTACTCACGCTGGCGATGGCTGCGTTCGCAGGAACAATGATTGCGTTGGATAGTGCGGGCTACCTATCTCGCTAAGGTCCGCTCGAAAACGTGACGTCCGCCTCGGGTCATTCGCGTCGCTTCCGGCGTGTCTGCGGCATGTCTGCTATCCGACCCATTTCCGCAAAAAGGAGAGGCACCGAATTCACTCTTTCTCATGAATTCACCGCCCCTTGATGCAAGTGATTTAGCTGTTTTTGCGATTCCACATTTAAGCTAAGGGCTGGCCTTGCGGTCCGCCTTTTTTATTCGGTCACCCCGCTCGTCGCGGAGAAGTATCTCAGGCCCCGCGTCACGCCAGCCTGAGCGTGAGCTGCTGCTCGCGGCCGGCGTGGCGCTGGACGAAGTCGTCGAGCGACGAGGTCACGTCCTCGTAATTGCGGTCGGCGCGGCGGCGGATCTCGCGGGCGACGTCTTCCGACACGTCGTCGGCCCAGCGCTCGGCCGTGTTGAAGGCGATCACGCGCTGCGGATCGTTGTACTGGCCGGACATCAGGTCGGCGATGACGGTTTCGAGATCGGTCGCCGCGACATCGGCCTCGCGCCAGGCGCAGCCGGCGCGGTCAAACCAATCCAGCACGAGATAGACGGTCTGCTCGCCGGCATCCGGCACCAGCGACGGGGTCCAGGCGCGCGTCATCCCGCCTTCCTTCCCTTGGTCACCCCTTTGGCCACCGGCCGCGCCGCCTTCTTCGCCGGCGCGGACTCCTTCTTGCCGGTGATCGGCAGCAGCATTTCCTTCTGGCCGGTGGCGCGCTTCGGAGGCTTCTTCGCCTTCGGCTTCGGCGCGGCGCCGCCGCCCTTGAGGCTCTGCTGCAGGGCGGTCATCAGATCGACCACATTGGTGCCGGGCCGCGCCTTGCCATGCGGCTTGATGGCGAGGCCGCTGCGCTTCTGGTTGACGAGATCGACCAGCGCGGACTCGTAGCGATCCTCGAATTTGCCGGGCTCGAATTCGGCGGCCTTCTGCTCCACGATATGCCGCGCCAGATCGAGCATGTCCTTGGTGACCTTGACGTCCTGGATGTCGTCGAAATACTCCGCCTCGTCGCGCACCTCATAGGGATAGCGCAACAACGTGCCCATCAGCCCGTTCTTCAGCGGCTCCAGCGCGATGATGTGCTCGCGATTGGTGAGCACGAGCCGGCCGATGGCCACCTTGCCCATATCGCGGATCGTCTCGCGGATCACCGCATAGGCGTCATGGCCGATCTTGCCGTCGGGTACGAGATAATAGGGACGGATGGCGTAGCGCGGGTCGATATCGGCCTTCGGCACGAATTCGTCGATCTCGATGGTCCGGGTGGAGTCCAGCGCGATGTTGTCGAGCTCGTCTTTCGACACCTCGACATAGGTATCGGTATCGACCTTGAAGCCCTTCATGATGTCGTCTGCCGCCACCTCTTCGCCGGTATCGGCATCGACCTTGAGATATTTGATGCGATGGCCGGTGTTGCGGTTAATCTGGTTGAAACTGATCTTCTCGGAATCCGACGTGGCGGGAAACAGCGCGACCGGACAGCTCACGAGGGACAGGCGCAAAAAGCCCTTCCAATTGGCACGCGGGGCCATGGCAATACTCCAACTCACACGACGCGACACAATCCCGACTCAAGCGGGACCCGCCCGATTTGTTCCCGGCGCCGGAACCACGCGCTGCGCGGCGAGTGAAGCACACGCGCGGCACAAAGCCTCTTGACACAAAGAACAAATCATGAACATATTGCAGGCAGGTACCTCGGCAACGCGCGCATGAAAGCACGGCACGCACATACGAAAATGCCCGGCGCGAGGCCGGGCATCATCAGAAGGATCGAGAGATCGACAGCGACCGTTAGTTATCCAGGAACGAGCGCAGCTTGCGCGATCGCGACGGGTGCTTCAGCTTGCGCAGCGCCTTGGCTTCGATCTGGCGGATACGCTCACGAGTCACCGAGAATTGCTGGCCGACTTCTTCCAGCGTGTGGTCGGTGTTCATGCCGATGCCGAAGCGCATGCGCAGCACGCGCTCTTCGCGCGGGGTGAGCGAGGCCAGCACGCGCGTGGTGGTTTCGCGCAGGTTGGACTGGATCGCCGCGTCGATGGGGAGGATCGCGTTCTTGTCCTCGATGAAATCGCCGAGATGCGAGTCTTCCTCGTCACCCACCGGGGTTTCGAGCGACAGCGGCTCCTTGGCGATCTTGAGAACTTTTCGAACTTTCTCCAGCGGCATGCCGAGCTTTTCGGCGAGCTCTTCCGGGGTCGGCTCGCGGCCGATCTCGTTGAGCATCTGACGCGACGTACGCACGATCTTGTTGATCGTCTCGATCATGTGCACGGGAATGCGGATGGTGCGGGCCTGGTCGGCGATCGAACGCGTGATCGCCTGCCGGATCCACCAGGTCGCATAGGTCGAGAACTTGTAGCCGCGGCGATATTCGAACTTATCGACGGCCTTCATCAAACCAATGTTGCCTTCCTGAATCAGATCCAGGAACTGCAGGCCACGGTTGGTGTACTTCTTGGCGATCGAGATGACGAGACGGAGGTTGGCTTCCACCATCTCCTTCTTGGCCTGGCGGGCTTCGCGCTCGCCCTTCTGCACGCCGTGCACGATCTTGCGGAATTCGCCGATCTCAAGACCCGTGAGGGCTGCGAGCTGCTGGATTTCGCCGCGCAGTTCCTTGATGCGATCCTTCTCGACGGCGACGAAGTTCTTCCAGCCCTTGGCCGAGAGTTTCGAGACGCGGTTGAGCCAGCGCGGATCGAGCTCCGAGCCCTGATAGTTGCGCAGGAAATCCTCGCGCGCGACGCCGTGGCTGTCGCCGAGGCGCAGCAGGCGGCCTTCGAACGAGACGAGACGCTTGTTGATGTCGTAGAGCTGCTCGACGAGCGAATCGATACGCGCCTGGTTGAGACGCAGCGACTTCACCTCGACGATGATTTCGTCCTTGAGCTTCTTGTACTTGCGCTCCTGCGACGGCGACAGCGAGGGGCCCTGCGAGGCGCTCTCGAGCTGGTTCGCGATGTCCTGTTCCTGCAGCTTGCGCAGCTTCTTGTAGCTGTCGGCGATCTTGTCGAAGGTCTCGACGACTTTCGGCTTCAGCTCGGCCTCGATGGCGGCGAGCGACATCTGGTTCTCGAACTCGTCGTCGTCCATGTCGCCTTCGGCGGCGCCTTCCGACGTGCTCTCGCCGGCGGGAGCTGCAGCAGGCGCCGAACGCGGCGGAGCCGGACGGAACGGGGTCGCGGACGGCGGCGCAGCAGGCGGGGCTGCGACGGCTTCGGCGCCATCGGACGCTTCGCCGCTCTCGCCATCGGCCGGCGGCGCGATCAGCGCCGGGTTCATGTTGTTCTTGGCGTCGGGACCGGCATAGGTCGCTTCGAGATCGATGATATCGCGAAGGAAGATCTTTCCTTCGTTGAGTTCATCGCGCCAGATGATGATGGCCTGGAAGGTCAGCGGGCTTTCGCAGAGGCCTGCGATCATCGCCTCGCGGCCGGCCTCGATGCGCTTCGCAATGGCGATTTCGCCTTCGCGCGACAGCAGCTCGACGGTGCCCATCTCGCGCAGATACATGCGGACGGGATCGTCGGTGCGCTCGCCGGGCTCCGACTTCTTGACTTCGGTGACGGCCTTCTGCGTGACTTCGACGAGTTCGTTGTCGGTATCGTCGTCGTCGTCCTTGCTCTCTTCCTCGCCGTCCGAGTCTTCGTTCTCGGAGACGTTGATGCCCATGTCGGAGAGCATCGACATGATGTCTTCGATCTGTTCAGGAGAGGTGGTATCAGACGGCAAGACGTCGTTGAGCTGATCGAAGGTCACGAAGCCGCGCTTCTTGGCCTGCTTGATCATCTTCTTGACGGCAGCGTCGGACAGGTCGAGCAAAGGCGACGGCGCTTCAGCGGAGTCCTTCTCCGGCGTATCAGCTGCCTTGTCGTCTTTTTCCTTGTCCTTGGTCTGCAGCGTCTTTGCCTTGGTGGCCATTCAATGCTCCTGAAACGCGCTCACGCCGGGGATGTCGCCATCCCGCTTTATTCATTGTCACCGTTTGACGCACAAAGGGCGGCGCAGATTGTTCGCCACCCCGACCTCGTCTTCACGGTGTTCGCAACTTAAGCCCGAGACCCTTAACGGGAGAGCCTTAAGCCCGGATTAACCCTGTTTTTGCAGCCAAACCATAGGTTTGGCGAGTCTTTTCGCGGTTTGCCCGGGCACCATCCGCAGCAAAGTTGACCGGACCCATCTTGGGCCCACATCACGAACTGCGCTGGAACCGTCCCGAGGATTCTCCGAATCCCTCGATCAGCGCCTCGATCCCGTCGACCTCAGCCAACCGGGCCTTCACATCGCGCAACCAGCCGTAGTTCGTTTCGCTCGCTTCTGCGCCCAGAGCAAGCTCCGCGTCTTTAAGTTCTCTAAGTAATGAGTGCCACTGACGATGCAAGGCAACGAGCTGCGTCCAGGTCGAAAGAACGTCCTCGCGGGCCGCGCCGGGCTGCGCCGCCCATACCGCCTGGGTGGTAACTGCCTGCTCAACGTGTTGTAATTGCTCGGAATATCCGGCCTTAACCAGATCTGAACGCATTTCCGCACTTTGCTCGGCCTCATCGCCATGATGATGCTCATGGGCGAAGGCGGCGATGATCCCGGCGCGCAGCCGGTGCATCTCGGGATGGGCGAGTTCCAGCGCCGCCACCTCCTCCAGCCGGTCATGCAGCAGCCAGGGGTGGTTGATCAGCGACTGCACGATCAGCGCCTCGCGCCGCGAGATGGCGCTGCGCTGGCCGCGCATGAGCGACGAGGTCGCAAGCTGTGGACTGACCACCTGATAGGGCCCGCGCTGGATGGTCTGGGGCCCGGAGCCCGCCCCGCCGCGGCCGCCGCCACTGATTCGCCCCGCCGGCCCCGGCGTGAACGGTCGCTGGGTACGGGCAAAACCACCGCCTCCTCCGCCCTGCTGGAAGCCGCCCCGGCCACCGCCGCCATAGTTACCGCCGTAGTTTTTTGGCCCGGTGCCGAAGGCACGCTGCAGCCGCTCGGTCATGTCCTGGCGATAGTATTTCTTCACGACATCGTCGCGAATGCCATTCGCGAGCTCGTTGATCCGTGCCTCCAGCGCCGCGCGGCGCTCCGGCGTCGCGAATGTGCCGCCAGCGACTTCGCGGGCCCAGATCAGATCCGACAGCGATCCTGCGGCGGCCATCACGTCCTCGATGGCCGCGCGGCCGCCGGAGCGTGCGAGATCGTCGGGGTCCTGCCCTTCGGGCAGCAGCGCAAAGCGCAAACTCTTGCCGGGCTTGAGATGCGGCAGCGCCAGCTCCGCCGCGCGCCATGCTGCCTTCTGTCCGGCCTTGTCGCCGTCGAAACACAGGATCGGCTCGTCGGCCATCTTCCAGAGCAGTTGAAGCTGGTTCTCGGTCAGCGCCGTGCCGAGCGGCGCGACGGCACCGGGAAAGCCGACACCGACCATGGCGATGACGTCGACATAGCCTTCGACCACCACCAGCGGCGCGCCGTCATGCGCGGCCTTGCGCGCCATCGGCAGGTTGTAGAGATTGTCGCCCTTGTGAAACAGCGGGGTTTCCGGCGAGTTCAGATATTTCGCAGGCGCATCTTTCTTCAGCGCGCGGCCGCCAAAGGCGATGATGCGTCCGCGCACGTCGGAAATCGGAAACATCACGCGATCGCGGAAGCGGTCATAGGGCACGGGGATATCGTCGCCCGCGATCAGGAGGCCGGCTTCGACCATGTCGGGCACGGGAACGCCGGCGGCGCCGAGATATTCCTTGAGCGCGAAACGATTGTCGGGCGCAAAGCCCATGCGAAACTGCAACTGCACCGCAGGCGTGATGCCGCGATCGGCGAGATAGCCGCGCGCGCGGGCGCCTTCGCGCCCCACCAGCGTCTCCGCAAAGAATTTCGCGGCCAGATCCATCACATCATAGAGCGACTTGCGGCGCTGTTCCTGACGCGCGGCATCGGGCGTCGCCGCCGGCAGCGCCACACCCGCCATCTGCGCCAGCCGCTCCACCGCCTCGACGAAACTGGCGCCGTCGGTCTCCATCACGAAATTGATGATGTCGCCATGCTTGCCGCTGGAGAAGTCGTGGTAAAATCCCTTCTCGTCATTGACGAAAAACGACGGCGACTTCTCCTGCTGGAACGGTGACAGCCCCTTCCACTCCCGCCCCGCCTTCTTCAACTTGACGCGTTTGCTCACGACTTCCGAAACCGGAAGCCGGGCACGCAGATCGTCGAGAAATTGGGGCGTGAAACGCATGGGGTGTACTGCATATAGGGCGCGCGGCGGCAAAGGCCAGAAATCGCAGCCCGTTGCCGGGGTTCGCCCCATTATACACAGGGCGGCCGGACTTAGACGCACCCATCGTCATTCCGGGATGACCAGAAGACGGCGACGCCGTTTGGCGGTCAGACCCGGAATCCCGATGTGTTGGGCACATCTTTCCTCCCGCAAGGACAGAGGTGATGAACATTCAGGGATTCCGGGGTCACGTGCGGCTGTCGCCGCGCGCCCCGGCATGACGAGTATGTGGCAAGCTTGTTTCAAATTGCTTGAACTCGCCCCGGTTCCACGTTCTCATATCCCATGTTCACGACATTCCGCGGCGGAAATACCGGTGCATGGCAGGTGATCTCGATTTCGCCCGTCAAGGGCGAGACGCTGAAACCCGTTGCGGCACTGTCCATCACCCATGCCGACGCCATTTCGCTGCCGCTGCTGCCCTCGCAGACATCCTGGCGCCTTGCCGGCGTCGCCAGCCATGTCCGCTATGTCGAGCGGACCGAGAAGATCGCGCTGGTCGCCGTGCAGGCCGGCCTTGGCCGACCCGAGGCAACCCATGGCGCGCTGATCCCGATCAGGAAGAACGCGGCGTGGTGGGACATGACCCAGAACGAGCGCCGCCGCATCTTCGAAGACAAATCCCGCCACATCGCCGACAGCCTGAAATACCTGCCCGCCATCGCCCGCCAGCTCTACCATTCCCGCGACCTCGGCGAGCCCTTCGATTTCCTCACCTGGTTCGAATATGCGCCGGAGCACGCGCAGGAGTTCGAGGATCTCGTCGGCGGCCTGCGCGAAACCGAAGAGTGGAGCTATGTGGAGCGCGAGGTCGATGTGCGGGTGGTGAAGGTGGTGGTGTAAGGCAGCGCCCCTCCACTGTCATTCCGGGGCGTGCGTTGCCGGCGAAGCCGGCAGAGCGCGAACCCGGAATCCCGATGTGTGAGTCTCCGGTAACGCCAGGCCATATCGGGATTCCGGGTTCGCGTGCGAAGACGCACGCGCCCCGGAATGACGGCTGTAAGGCTGCACGCTGCATGGCTCCCATTCAAGACGCCGCACTTCTGGCATGGCATCACATGCGCCATATCTGACCGCAATCGCCCCGCCCGCCGAAAGCCTGCATGTCCCATCCTGCCGAACATCCCGCCCGCGACCACGGTCCCGGCGGCTGGCTGATTTTTTCCTTTGCCGTCGCCTGCGGCGTCACCGTCGCCAATATCTATTACGCGCAACCGCTGGTCGGACCGATCAGCGAGAGCTTCGGGCTCGATTTGTCCTCGGCCGGCATCATGCTGACCATGGTGATGTTCGGCTATGTGCTGGGCCTGCTGTTCCTGGTGCCGCTCGGCGATCTCGTCGAGAACAAGCGGCTGATCCTGATCACCCTGGGCGCCCTCATCGTCAGCCTGCTGATCGCCGCAGCGGCGCCCACCGCGCCCGTCTTCATCGCCTCGACACTGCTGCTCGGCGTCGCCGCCGTGGGCACGCAGATGATCCTGCCTGTGGTGGCGCATCTGGCGCCGGAGCAACGGCGCGGGCAGATCGTCGGCACCGTGATGAGCGGGCTGTTGTTCGGCATCCTGCTGTCGCGGCCGCTGGCCACCATGGTGGCAGGCTCGTTCGGCTGGCGCGCCGTGTTCGTGATGTCCGCGGTGCTGATGTGCGGCGTGTTCGCGCTGATGGTGATCGCGCTGCCGCGCCGGCAGCCGAAGCATGAGTTGACCTATGCGACGCTGATCCACTCGCTGTGGGACCTGATGCTGACCACGCGGGTGCTGCAGCAGCGCTCGGCCTATCAATGCCTGCTCTATGGGTCCTTCAGCCTGTTCTGGACGGCGATGCCGCTGGTGCTGGAGCAGCCGCCATTTTCGTTCGGCCATATCGCCATGTCCGCCTTCCTGCTGTCGGGTGCTGGCGGCGCGCTGGTGGCGCCGCTTGCGGGACGCCTCGCCGATCGCGGTCGCGGCGATCTCGTCACCATCACCGCGATGTTGCTGGTGCTGACGAGTTTCGTGCTGACCTGGATCGGCGGCCATACCGGCGGCGCGACGGCCGTGACGCTGTTCGTGATCGCGGGCATCCTTATCGACGCCGGCACACAGGGTAATGTCGTGGCCGGACAGCGCGCGATCTATGCGCTTGCCGGCCATATCCGCAGCCGGCTCAACGCGCTGTTTCTTGCTTGCGCCTTTTTCGGCGGCGCTGTCGGCTCGGGCTTCAGCGGCTTTGCGGTCGCATCGGGCGGCACGACGATGATCGCCATCATCGGCATCGGTGCGTCGCTGATTGCGCTGGCGCTGTTCGGCCTCGAGGTCGCCAGCCGGCGCAAAGTGAGCTAGGGCGCAAGGAAGCGCCCGGACATGATGCGCTTCGTCTCATCGACCGGCCTGTTGTAGATATAGGTCCAGGCTTCGCTCACGCTGCCATCGGCCAGCATCACCGGTATCCGCTCGCGCAGATACAGCGTCGGCTGCGGATGGCCGGGGCCGACGCTCTCATAATCGTCGAGCGCGGCCATCAGTTCATCGACATTTCTCAGCCGGAACAGCTCGCCGAACACGACGTCATTGGCATCGTCGGAATACAGCAGGCCGGGATAATGCGCGATCATATAGAGCTTGCCGCGGCAGGAGGCTTCACCAAGGAAATCCGCACTGGCCGAGAGCAGCTTCGACATCGGATGATCGAAGCCGCGCATCAATGTGCCATAGACGAAAACGCGATCGGGCATGGGGTCAGTCAGACTTTCTCGGCAACTGCAGCATCGTCACCGGCGGAGACCACATTGATGCTCACATCCATGCCGAGAAATGCATCCGCCGAGCCCATATAGGTGCCGTGCAGCGGGATCGCCTGACGCGGATCGCGCGCCACCGCGACACGAATGAGATCGCGGCTGCCGACGATGCCATTGGTCGGATCGAATTCGATCCAGCCCGCGGCCGGGAGATAGACCTGCACCCAGGCATGCGTCGAGCCGCCGCCGACATAGTTGTGATCGCGGTCGCCAGGGATGAACAGATAGCCCGACACGAACCGCGCGGCGATGCCGAGTCGGCGCAGCGCCTCGATCATGAACAGCGTAAAGTCGCGGCAAGTGCCGGATTTGGTCTGCAGCGTATCGAGCGGATGCTGCGTGCCGTGCTCGTAGCGCTTGCGATAGGCGAACTGCTTGCGGATGCCGAGCGTCATGCCGGACAGAATGTTGAAGGTCGGCGTGCGGCCCTGCGGATCGAGAAATCCGCGCGCCCAGGTCGCCAGCTCACCGTCGGGATCGCCATATTGCGGCCGGATGAATTCCTGCAGGTCGGGCAGTTCTTCGGCCTCGTAAAGGAACGGATAGAAATAGGCCTGGTCATCGGCGGTCAGCGCGAACTCCTCCGACGGCAGATGTTCGATGGTCGCGGTCGAGACGAAAGTGAGTTTGCGTGCGCGCTCGTCGAAGGTGGCGATGGCGACCGAATTGCCGAACACGTCGTGGATCCAGCGCAGCGACGCCGGCTCGGGCGTGATCTCGAGCTTGCCATTGAGCATGCGCAGATCGTGGCCATCGCGCGGCCGCAGCATGATCCGGTGTTCACCGAATTCGACCGGATGGGCGTAGCGATATTCGGTCTTGTGATGAATCGTGAGCAGGGGCATCAATGGTTCGTTCATGCGTGATTTGTCCCGCGTAATTTATACTGAAGCCCGTGGAATCACAGGCCGGGATGCCGCATCATTAGGCAGATTGGGAAAAAGCCTTTGGATAGCGATCAGGACATGTCTCTACGCCTCGGATCGACCGAGGTTCCGCCCGTTCTGGAACTCAATGCCGCCGGTACATCCCCTTTTCTCTTCACCTGCGATCACTACGGCCGGCTGATTCCCGAGATGCTAGGCGATCTCGGCCTGCCCGACGGCGAGCTCGTCCGCCACATCGCCTGGGATATCGGCATCGCCGGCGTCGCCGAGCAGATGGCCAAGGCGCTGGGTGCGCATCTCGTGGCGCAGCGCTATTCGCGGCTCGTCATCGACTGCAACCGGCCGCCCGAGGCCGTCAGCTCGATCCCGCTGATGAGCGAAGCCACGACGGTGCCCGGCAATGACGGACTCACACAGGACATCAAGGCGCGGCGGCGCGAGTTGATTTTCGATCCGTATCATCGGCGCATCCGCGAGGTGATCGATGCAAGGCTGGCGAAGGGCCAGCCGACGGTGCTGGTGTCGCTGCACAGTTTTACGCCTGTCTATGCCGGCATTCAGCGACCCTGGCATATCGGCACGCTGTATCAGCACGACACCAGATTGCCGCCGCTGCTGCTGCATCATCTGCGCGCGGAAGCCGATCTGGTGGTGGGCGACAACGAACCCTATGCGGTCTCCGATGCTACCGACTACACGATCCCCGTGCATGGCGAAAAACGCGGACTGATGAATACCGGCATCGAGATCCGGCAGGATCTGATCACCGATGTCAGTGGCCAGACCGAATGGGCAGAACGGCTCACGCGTATATTCAGCGAAATCGAGGCGACGCTAATCACGCCGCGCGCGTCGCATCTTTAGGCCCTGATCCCGGCGTAGCTGCCAATGCATCTGCGCGGCATGCGGTCCCTAGCCGTGCGTCCCGATGAAATAAGCCACCACCACAAATCCCGCCGCGACCGCCCACAGGAAATAGGCCGCGCCGCCACCGGGGCTCAGCGTCGAGTCAGACGGATTGTCCGGATTGACGAAGACCTTCACAGCGTCGCCGTTCTTGTAGTCCATTCCGAACAGCCGCACCTGCCATTGCGGCGGGTTCGGGTTGCTCGTGCTCAAGCTCCCGGCGGATCCGATATAGGCGACGTGCTTGAAACGATAGTTGTATTGCACGTTCCGGGTCTGCATCACGGGCCCGCTTCGACCGGTGTCGCTGTCCCGGCTCACATAGGTTTCGGGCGCACCCAGCTTGACGATCCCCGGCACCACCGGCCACTTCCGTGCCAGAGACGCCTGCCGGTGGAGCGCCAGGCCGAACAAGGCAACGAGGAAGCCGAATCCGCAGAGCGCCGTCACAATCGGCGATCGTTTCGGATCGACAACAAGATGTTCTGCGATGAATTCGTTGATGCGGGCGGCGCCAAAGATGCCGCCGACCACAATCACCAGCACGATGACGGCAGCGATGCCAAGGCAGCCGCCGATGCCCTTCGGCATCTCGCGATCGAGTACGGCGTCGCGCGGATGCCGCGGGTTATAGTAAACCATGACGGAGGTGCCAACCGGATAGCGCGCGATCGTTTCCGCGACTTCGAAATTGCCCCGGTCCTCGCCAATACTGACGCGGTTGTTGGTGAGCTTCTGTCCGCTCACGGTGTATTCGTAGACGATATTCGCAAAATTGCGCTTTTCGGTGCGCTTGCGATCTTCCCGCGTGTCGTCGAGCACCTTGACGTCTCGCACCTCGGAGGTTGAAACGATCACCTTGCCGAATGTGGAAGGCCAGTCGCTGGCAGCGCGGACCTGCAGATATTTATAGCCGGCGGCAACCAGGATCAGGCCGAACGGCGCCAGCAGCATCGCATAGACGAACCAGGGAATGTCGGGCACGGCGAAACCTCATGACGCGGCGCGGCGCGCCCCGAGGTTTGACGTGACGATGCGGGATAAGGTTCAGCGCGATAAGAGATTCAGCGGGCGCGTGTCAGTGCCAGCCAGACTCCGCCGCCGATCATGAAGCCGCCGGAGATGCGCGACAGCAGCCGCGTCCGCCGCGCCGAGAAGAATTGTCGCGCGCGGCCCGCGGCCACCGCATAGACCATATCGGTGAGCGCGGCCGTCACCATGAAGGTGGCACCGAGGATGCCGACCTGCAGGATGTGGTTCTTCTCCATATCGACGAATTGCGGAATGAAGGCACCGAAGAACACCAGTACTTTCGGATTGCTCAGCAGCACCATCATGCCCTGCAAGAAGAAGCCGCCGCGCGGCGGCGCTGGCGGCGTATCCGCATCGATGCCCTCGACCGGCGCACGGACCATCTTGATGCCGAGCCACACCAGATAGGCAGCGCCGGCAAAACGCACCCAGTCGAACCAGTAGCCCATGGTCGCCATCAGTGTCGCAAGCCCCAGCGCGACGATGCCGATCACCACGGCAAGCCCTGCCTGCGTGCCGGCAATGCTGATCATCGCCGCGCGCGTGCCGTAACGCAGGCCGTTGGCGATCACCAGCGTGACATTCGGGCCGGGCAGCAGCGCCAGTGCGACGCAGGCAGCGACAAAGGCGAGATAGACCTGAAGCGACATCGGCGTTTCTTTTCGTTTGGCGTGTTCGATCGCGGCGGAGCCTAACCCACACAGCCCGGCAAACAAAGGTGCATTGACATGCAACCATTTGGTTGCCTATTATCCTGGTCATGGATGAGGTCTTCAAGGCACTGGCCGACGCGTCGCGGCGCTCATTGCTGGACCGGCTTCATGCTGACAACGGCCAGACGCTGAACGAGCTCTGCGACGGACTGGACATGTCGCGGCAGGCCGTGACCAAGCACCTTGCGATTCTGGAAGCGGCCAATCTCGTCGTGACCATCAGGCATGGCCGCGAGAAGCTACATTACATCAATCCCGTCCCGATCCATGAGATCGGCGAACGCTGGATCAGGAAATTCGAGCGTGGCAGGCTCGCCGCGCTCAGCGAGTTGAAACGGCAGTTGGAGACGCGTGATGAGTAAGCCTGAATTTGTTTACGTCACTTTCATCGAGACCACACCTGACAAGCTTTGGCAGGCACTCACGAATGGCGACTTCACCGAGTGCTACTGGTTCGGTTATCGCCTCGATAGCGACTGGAAAGTCGGTTCGTCCATGACGCTCGGCAAGGGTGGCAATGTGATGGATGAATGCGTGATTCTGGAATCCGATCCGCCGCGCCGCATCTCATATAGCTGGCATCCGATCTATGACGACGATATGGCCAAGGAGAAGCCCTCTCGCGTCACGCTCGATCTCGAACCCCGTGGCAAAGTGGTCAAACTCACCGTCACACATCAGGACTTCCCGGAGCACAGCAAAGTATTGCCGAGCATCTCCGGTGGCTGGCCGATGGTGTTCGCAAGCCTAAAGACCTTCCTCGAAACCGGGCAGCCGCTGTCGCTCGACCCGACGAGCGGGACGTAAGGAGCAGCCGATGGATATCAGCACTTTCAAACCTGCGTTCGTCTATACGATCTATATCGCCTCCACGCCGGAGAAGATCTGGCAGGCGCTGACCTCGGCAGAGTTCAGCCGGCAGTATTTTTCCGGCTTTGCCGTAGAGCTTGAAGAAAAAGTCGGCGGTACGTTCAGGGTGCTGATGCCGGATGGTTCGCTACATATCTCAGGCGACGTGATTGTCTGCGATCCACCGCGCAAGCTTGTCATGACATGGGACGTCAACTGGCCCGGTCTCATCGAGGCACTCGGCTCGACGCTGGTGACCTACGACATCGAGCCAAGCGGCGAGACTGTAAAGCTGACACTGACACAATCGCATGACCGCGAACTCAGCGACGACATCCTGTCCGGCGGACGCGCCGGCTGGCCGGCGATCCTGTCGAGCCTGAAGAGCCTGCTGGAGACGGGCAAGGTCCCCGCGATCCAGATGGAGCCACCGCTGAAGCTGCTGGCGGCACTGAAGGAGATGGGGATCAAGGTGCCGGGGATGTGAGGTGGCACTCCACACTCTCCGACGTCATACGCGGGCGGCGCGAAGCGAGCTTAGCTAGGTCGTCAACCCATAAATATGCCGGGTGGACGGCTGGTCAGAGTCCGCTATGCACCGATAGAGACCATGTTCTGCGCAGCTAAATGACGCGATGGGCCAGAGGCCCACGTCGGTGATTCGAGTCCATAGGGATATCCAAGCTGAGCCTCTCCGGCCTTCCTAATCTAGAAAGACGGAGCTCGTGCCAAGTGCAACGCGGCCTCAACACCGCCTTCCAGTATCTGCTCCGCCCGTGCAGCGTCGGGCACGGCCCGCGCGAACTGGAGGGTGCCAACCATGAGGCCGAAAATGGCCGTCGCGCGGCGGCTGCTCGCTGCGGAATCGGCGTCAGGAAGCAGTGCAGCCAGAGTGGACACGTAGCTTTGCAGCGCTTTCTCGTAGTCTTGCCGAGTGGACCGGGGCTGGCGGGCGATTTCGGGGAGCAACGCCGCCGAGGGGCAACCGCCCGCCGGATCTTCCAGATGTGCGCTGTTCAGGTATCTCCGAATCGCGCCTTCAAGGTCTAGGCCACTCCGCTGATCTTCATCGAGACGATCTTGCTGGTCGCCGAGCGCGCTTGCCAGCGCCTCGCGAACGAGCGCGTCCTTGGACTCGAAGTGCGGGGAGAATGCCCCTTTGGTCAGGCCAGCCTCGCCCATGATCCCGGCGATCCCGGCGGCGGAGATGCCGTCTCGGCGCACGCACTTCGACGCCACATCGACGATGTGCCGTCGCGTCGCTGCCTTATGACCTTTCTCGAAACGCATCTTCTCCCACTCCATTAGTATCCCGCGACCGTTAGGCTGCAGCCGCTCCCAACAAGGCTTGGAGGTCGCGATCAAGCTGCTGGGCTATTATGTCGACATTATCGCTGCCGAGCTGGCCGAAAACGGATGCTGGTCGATCATATTCAAACGCGACACCGCCGCCGTCGTCCTCCCGCAGCAGGACGCGGATGGGCGCATGAAGCCCCGCCGAAAGATGGTGACGAGTCATCTTGGAGGCGGTGAGCGGATTTCCGATATCGTACTGGATAGATCGGCGCGTCAGCCGCGCAATAGCTAGCAGCGCCCCATGGTCGCGCTGGCCGAAGATGGTGAGCGGCGGGCAGGCCTCCAACTCGCGAAGCGCGCGCGCTTTCACCGTATCGCAATCGCGTGAAGATTGCCGTCATCGATGCGAGGGGCCAAGGCCGCGAGCTTGGCTTGGACCTCCTCGAAAGGCTGTGTTGAGCTGATGGTCACGTGCTCGACCATAGTGGCACGCGTTGAGTATTGTGCATTTCCCATCTGTTGATCCTCTAAATTGCTTGTCGTTGTGAGCAATCGGCCCTTCGAAAGGGGCCAAACGTCAGATCGTAGCCAACGGGGTACCCACGACGCCCTCGATGCGGCGGGCAACTTCAAGAAGCGCCCTGTCGCTCCCCAAGGGGGCGTCCAGCTCAAGGCCAATCGGTAGCCCAGCGCGAGACAAGCCAACGGGAATGCTGATACCCGGCATTCCCACGCTGCTTGCTGACACAGTGTGGTTCGCCAAAGCGAGGTAGCTGACTTCCTGCCCTGCGATATGGACGGTCGCCTGCTCCTTGATCAAAGGGGCTGTGCAGGGCGTGGTCGGTTGCAGAATGACCTGCGCCCCATGAGAGACGAACGCCGTATTGAGGCGGCGCTGGATTTCCGGGCGGCTCACGTTGAGCGCCGTCTGATAGGCGTCTGCCGAGATTGCGCCTGCACCGCCCGGCAGCACGATCTGCCCCCAAGCCTGTTGAAGCTGGGGCTTGAGGCCCTCGTAAATCGCCTCGAACGTGGTCGGAATGTCGTGGCGGCGAATGAATTCCGAGATCGCCCCCATCGTCTCATGGGCGAAGATGCCCCATGTCGCGGTTTGGATGAGAGCATTGAAATCGTCGCCAAGATCTACCTCGATGACCTCGGCACCGGCGTTCTGCAACTGCCGAACCACGTCGCGGAAACGGCCCTCGACTTCCGAGTCCACCAAATCTAGGAACTGTCGCGGCGCAATGGCCAGTCTGACTCCCTTCAAGTCATATCCGCCGTCTGAGTGCTCTGCAGCGACTTCACCGGTCACGACCTGATCCACCAGAATGCAGTCGTCGACGCTTCGGGCGAATGCACCGGTCGTGTCGAGAGTATGGGAGATTGGGGCGACGCCGTTGCGCGGCCAACGCCCGGTAGTTGGCTTGAATCCCACGACGCCGCAGAACGATGCGGGCACCCGGATCGAGCCGACCGTATCCCCACCTAAGGAGGCGGGTACGATCCCAGCGGCCACGGATGCGGCAGAGCCGCTTGAGGAGCCGCCCGAAACGTGATCGCGAGCGTGCGGATTCTTCACTTGGCCGTAGCGCTCGTTGTGGCCGGTTAAGCCGTAAGACATCTCCACTAGATTGTTCTTGCCGAAGACGAGGGCTCCTGCATCCTTAATTGCGCGGACAGCGTCCGCGTCTTCGCGCGGCACGAAGTGAGCGAGAGCGCCGAGACCTAGGCTCGTAGGCAACCCTTTCGTTAAATAGCTGTCCTTCACCCCCAGCGGCACGCCCAGTAGCAGCGCCGCCGATCCGGCTGCACGTGCTTTGTCCGCGTCCCTTGCCGCCGCCATCACGGCGTCCTCGTCAATAGTAGTGAAGGCGTTAAGCTCGGCGAGCGTTCGGGCGCGCTGCAGAAGCGCCGTCGTGTAGGCTTCCGACGTGATATCGCCGTCACGAACCGCCGCCGCAGCGGCTGCGAGCCCCAGCGAGGAGAGATTCGTGATTTCTCGCGATGCGATGTGGCGCGAAATAGCGGTGGTGTCGTTCATGAAATCCTCGCAAAGAGCTGTGACGCGACATTTTCGGTGCTGCAAACGGCCTCCGCAGCATCAAAGCCATGACGATCATAATATAAAATTACGATCGTAATTCAATTGCCTTTCTCGCGGCGCAGGGGCCTTACCGGACACATAAGCGTGAGGTGCCGATGACGATTGATCGAGCCGGCAATCAACCGTTTCGACCAAGTCCGCTATGCCACCGAAAGCGGAAGCAAATTCAGAGCATTAGCAGCACGGCCGCAGAGCCTTGTCGGTTGATGGCGCGGCCCTAGACGTGATTCAAGCTCCGAAACCGGAGGCGAATCATGCGCTACGAACTAAGCGATTACGAATGGACAGCCATCAAGCCGATGCTGCGAACAAGCCGCGCGGCGTTCGGCGCGTAAATGACCGTCACATGGGACGTGAACTGGCTCGGACTTGTCGAAGCGCGCGGCTCGACACTCGTCACCTATGATCTCGCGCCATCAGGCGAGACGGTGAAGCTGACGATGACGCAGGCGCATGACCGCGAACTCAGCGACGACATCCTGTCCGGCGGACGCGCTGGCTGGCCGGCGATCCTGTCGAGCCTGAAGAGCCTGCTGGAAACAGGCAAGGTCCCCGCGATCCAGATGGAGCCGCCGCTGAAGCTGCTGGCGGCGCTGAAGGAGATGGGGATCAAGGTGCCGGGGATGTGAGGCGAAGCGCTGTCGCTCCCTCTCCCCGCTCTGCGCGGGGAGAGAGGTGGGGTGAGGGGCAAAGGCACGTCGGCGTCGCGGAGTTTTGCTATCGGGTCGGAGCGATTCGATAGCAGCTTGATTGTCGTGAGTACGTGCCATGCCCCTCACCCGCTGCGAAGACGCGGCGACCTCTCCCCGCAAAGGGCGGGGAGAGGTTAAGAACTACCCCAGCGCCCGTAATTCCCGCCTGAGCACCTTGCCCGTCGCCGTCATCGGCAGCGACTCCGCGAACTGCACGTGGCGCGGATATTCATGCGCGGCGAGTTGCGACTTGACGAAATCCTGCAGCTCGCGCGCCAGTGCATCGCTAGGCGTGAAGCCCGGGCGCAGCACGATCCAGGCCTTCACGGCCTCGGTGCGGATCGGATCGGGAATACCGACCACCGCCGACAGCGCCACCGCGGGATGCTTCAGCAGCGTGTGCTCGATCTCCGATGGACCGATGCGATAGCCCGCGGAGGTGATGACGTCGTCCTCGCGTGACACGTACCAGAAGTACCCGTCGTCATCCTGGATGCCGAGATCGCCGGTCAGCAGAAACTCGCCAGCGAATTTCTTCGCCGTGCCTTCGGGGTTCTGCCAGTAGCCGAGCATGGTGCAGGGATTGGGCTGTCTGATACCAACGATGCCGCGCTCGCCGCGCGGCAGTTCCTCGCCTTGTTCATTGACGATACGTACATCGAAGCCCGGCGTCGGCTTGCCCATGGAGCCCGGCCGGATCGGAAACAGATAGGCATTGTTGCCGACCACGAGATTGCATTCGGTCTGGCCGTAGATCTCATGCGCATCGATGCCGAACGTATTGCGCACCCAGTCGAGCAATTCCGAACCGAGCGACTCGCCGCCGGTGAGCATGCTGCGCAGCTTCACGCCATCATGCTTGACGTTTGCTTGCCGCATCAGCTTCAGCGCCGTCGGTGGCAGGAACACATTGCGCACCCCGTGATCGGCCATCAGCTGCATCGCGGCGTCAGGCTCAAATTTCCTGGCGCGATAGCCGACGATCGGCACGCCGTGATACCAGGCCGGAAACAGCGCATCGAACAGCCCGCCGATCCACGCCCAGTCGGCCGGCGTCCAGTAGACGTCGCCCGGCTTCGGAAAGAAGCCGTGCACCATCTCCACATTGGGCAGATGGCCGAGCAGCACGCGATGCGCATGCAGCGCGCCCTTGGGATTTCCCGTCGTGCCCGAGGTGTAGATGATGATGGCGGGGTCGTCGCAGGACGTATCGACCGTGGTGAAGTCTTCGGACGCCCCCTCGATCGCCGACCAGAACGGCTTGGCGCCGGCATGCGGTGCACTGTCCGTGACGTAGATATCTTGCAAATGAGGCAGCCGCTCGCGGATTTTCGACAACTTGTCCCAGCCACTCGCGTCGGTAACGATGGCCTTGGCCCCGGAATTGGCAAGGCGGAATTCCAGCGCGTCCTCGCCGAACAGCGTGAACAGCGGCACCGAGACCAGACCCGAACGGAACGCGGCGAGATGCACGATCGGCAATTCCACCGATTGCGACAAAAACACCGCAATGCGGTCGCCGCGCTGCAGGCCATCCGCCTTCAGCACATTGGCGAAGCTGCGCGAGAAAGCCTGCATCTCGTCGAAGGAGAAGCGATGCGTGCCGCGGTCCTCGTCCACATAGATCAGCGCCAGCCGCCCGCTACCGTCGGCATGACGGTCGCAGGCCACCGTCGCGATGTTGAATCGCTCCGGCACATCCCAGCGGAAATTGCGGGCGAGCGTCTCATAATCCGTGGTTTCGACCAGCATGGCAGGCTCCCTGCGGCCTTGCTTGCTTCTTCTCGTTATTCCAGGGGAGAAGTCTGAACGGCCGCAGCCCTATTCTTAAACGAGGAGTTCTGTCCGCCAAAGTGCCTTGAAATTCCCGGCCCGGCATGGTCTCAAGCACCCTGTTCGGAACCCGGCGCTATCAGCGCCTTCGCAAGCTCAATCCGGTAGAAATTCCTCATGGCACGCAGGTTTTCGGCCGCCTACCAGTCGGAACCAGTGTCCAGCCTGGCGCTGTGGGCGCGGCGCCTCGCGGTTTTCGCCGCCATTGCCGCCCTCACCTCGATCATCATCGTCCGCTTCGGGTTCCTCGAAGTCAAACCGGCGCTGATGACCTTCTTCGGTGCGTTGGGCTTCGCCGGCCTGTCGATCCTGGTGGCGCTCGCCGGCTTTGCCGCGATCTGGCAGAACGGCTCGCGCGGCATGAGCGTGATCCTGGTCGCGCTGATGCTCGACGCGGTGATCCTGGCCTATCCCGGCTACCTTGCGTACCAGTATCGCAAGCTGCCAAAGATCCACGACATCACCACCGACCCGATCGACCCGCCGCGCTTCGAGGCGCTGGCGCGGCTGCGTATCGGCGACGACACCAACTCCGCCGTCTATTCCGGCCTTTACTCCGCCGAACAGCAGCGCGCTGCCTATCCGGATATCGAGCCGGTGGAACTGGAGGTGCCGGTCCAGCGCGCCTATGACGTGACACGCGCTTTGGTGGAGAAGCGCAAGTGGACGATCATCGACGAGCGTCCGCCTCAGCCGCCGCGCCGCATCGGACGTATCGAGGCCGTGGCGCGCACGCCGATCATGGGTTTTCGTGAGGACGTCGCGATCCGCGTGACGCCGGATGGCGAGGGTTCGCGCGTCGATATCCGCTCGTCGTCACGCTATTTCGAAGGCGATCTCGGCAGCAACGCGGCGCGCGTCACCAAGCTGATCGACGATATCAATACCGCCGTCGATAGCGCGCCGGCGCCAAAGAAGGCGGCGACGCCGGCGAAAGCCGCGGTCAAGGGCGTGAAGAAGTAGGCTCCGATACGCCGGCCTCTCGCTCCCTCGCCCCGCACTTGCGGGGAGAGGTTAAGGAAGAGCGCTCACCCCCGCGCACGTTTCTCCACATTCGCGATCCGCTGGGGCACACCGAACTCCCGCCGGCAGACATCCGCGAGCACCGCGATCCCTTCGCGGATTTCCTGATGGGTCGGACTGGCGAAGCAGATGCGAATGTGGCTGTGCGCATAGGCCTTGTCGACAGACCATTCCGGGCCGGGATTGATCGACACGCCGGCCTTGAGCGCAGCCTGGTAGAGCTTCATCGCATCGACATTGGCGGGCAGTTTCACCCACAGGAAGATGCCGCCTTTGGGTTCGTCGAATTCTGCCGCCGTGCCGAACTGCTCGTTGAGCGCATCCATCAATGTCTCGAGCTTGGCGCGCAACCCGCGCGTCGCCTTTGGCACATGGGTGGCGAAATGCGGCACGCAATATTCGGCGAGCACCATCTGCTCCAGCGCGCCGGAGCCGGCATCGGTCTTCAGCGCCAGCATGCGTGACATGATCTCCCAGGGCGCGACGATGTAGCCGACGCGGAGAGCGGGCGCGATCGACTTCGAGAACGAGCCGATATGGATCACGCTGCCGGTCTTATCCATCGCGTGAATCGCCGGCGGACGCTCGCCGTTCCAGATCAAGTCGGCATAGCAATCGTCCTCGAAGATGGGGACGCCATATCTGGCCGACAGCGCCAGCAGTTCGCGGCGACGGCTTTCCGGCATGATGGTGGCGGTCGGGTTCTGGACGGTCGGGATCGTATAGATATATTTCGGCCGGATGCCTTTCGCCTTCAGATCTTCCAATGCCGTGGCCAGCGCGTCCATCCGCATGCCGTCGTCATCCAGGGGGATGCCGACGATATTGACGCCGAGACGGGTGAGCCGGTTGATGGAGCCTTGATAGCAATCGCGCTCGATGATGACGGTGTCGCCCCTGGCCAGCAGGCTGTGATTGACAAGGTCGAGCGCCTGCAGCGAGCCGGAGACAATCAGGATGTCATCGGCGCTGCAATCGATGCTTGCGTCGCGCTTCAGCTTGTCGGCGATGAAGGTGCGCAGCGGCAGATAGCCCTGCGGGCCGCTCGCCAGACCGTAGGTTGCGAGCGTGCGCCCCTCGCGCAGCATGACGGCATTGGCGGCGGCGGTCAGCCCCTCCACCGGCACCTGGTCCATATCGTTGTTCCCGCCGACGAAGCTGTATTTGGCGAGGCCGGTCCATTTTGCCGCAGCCGCGGGCAGGCCCGGAGGCAGCAATGGCGCATAATCGAACCGTGTGGTGGTGGTAGTCATGAACGTCGTCTCCCAAGGCCTTTTTGGAGCGAAGGCCGCTTTTTATGACGAAGGCTGCCTCGTTGGACCGCCCTCCGCGTGTACCCTGCGCCGAATGCCGGATATTACCCCTTTGCCCTCACGCGACGCACCATTAGAGTGCCGCCGAAATGTAAGGCTTTTCCGGCAGGGGCATGCACGACTTAATCCGCGATATCACGCTGTGCATCCTGTTTGCGTGGGGCATCGGGCTCATCGCGCATTTTTTCAAGCAACCGTTGATTCTGGCCTATCTGGTCGCCGGCTTCTTCATTGGGCCATTCGGAATCGGACTGGTCAAGTCGGACGAATCCATCAGCACGATCTCCGAACTCGGCCTGATCTTCATGCTGTTCATGATCGGTCTCGAAATCGATCTGAAGAAGATCATCCGCGCCGGCAAGGTCATCCTGTTCGCCGCGGGTGGCCAGTTGATCGCAGGCTGCGTGCTTGGCGCGATCTTCTTCATGGCACTCGGGCTGAAACTCGGCGGCGGCGGATTCGACGCGCTGTATCTCAGCGTCGCCTGCGCACTGTCCTCGACGGTGGTCATCGTCAAGGTACTCTATGAGAAACGCGAGCTCGACACCCTGCCGGGCCGTATCACCCTCGGCATCCTGGTGCTGCAGGACATTTTTGCGATCCTGTTTCTGGCGGTGCAGCCGAGCCTCGCCGATCTGCAGGTCGGCGTCATCGCCCTGTCGATCGCCCGCGTCGGCGTGCTGGTCGCCACTGCGCTGATCCTGAGCCGCTACGTGCTGCCGCCGCTGTTCCACCAGATCGCACGGCGCCCGGAATTGGTGCTGCTCGGCGCGCTGGCCTGGTGCTTCCTGATCGGCGAGATCGCCGAGCGGCTGCATCTGTCGCGCGAGATGGGCTCGCTGGTTGCCGGCGTATCGCTGTCGACCTTCCCCTATGCGCTCGACGTCACTGCCAAGGTGACGACGCTGCGGGATTTCTTCATCACGCTGTTCTTCGTCGCCGTCGGCATGACGATCCCGATCCCGAACGGCGCGACCATCGGCCTCGCACTGGTCATCGCCGTGTTCACCGTGGTCAGCCGCATACTCACGACCTTCACGCCGCTGTATCTGATGAAGCAGGGGCTGCGCGCCAGCCTGCTGCCGGCGCTCAATCTGGCGCAGATCAGCGAATTCTCGCTGGTGGTGCTGCAAACGGGGATCGCCGCCGGTCATATCACCACGCAGACCGCCAGCGCGGCGTCCTTTGCCTTCGTGATCCTGGCGGTGCTCTCCACCTTCGCGATGATGCGCAGCGACCAGATCACGCGCCTCTTGATCGGCCCGATGAAGCGCATCGGGCTGCGCGACCTCGATCACGGCCAGAAGACTCATGACGCCGATCACGCCGCCGGCCATGGCGAAGCCCGCCGCATCGTCATTCTCGGTTTTTTCCGCACCGCCTCTGCCCTGCTCGCCGAGATCGAGCGCCAGAACGAGTCGCTGCTCGACCAGATCAGCGTCGTCGATTTCAATCCGAACGTCTTCCGCACTCTGGTCGGGCGCGGCCAGCATGTGATCTATGGCGACATCAGCAATGTCGACACGCTGGTCCATGCCGGCGTCGGCAATGCCGAGATCATCATTCTCAGCGTGCCGGACTCGCTGCTCAAGGGCGCCAATAACGAGAAGCTGGTCCGCCATGTCCGCTCGATCAACCCGAAGGCCAGGATCATCTCCACCGCCGATGTGCTCGGCGACGTTAACGATATCTACGCCGCCGGCGCCGACTACGTCACCGTGCCCCGCCTCTGCGACGCCCACGCGCTGTATGAGGTGATCGAGGCCATCGATCAGGGCCTCCTGGACGCCAAACGCGCCGAAATGGACGCGCAGCTGGCGGAGCGGCGGGAGGTGCTGCCGTAGCCGGTTCTCTTAACCTCTCCCCGCTTGCGGGGAGAAGGTAAACTGCCCCATTCCGCAGAGCGAACCCGCATACCGCCCCCCATTTGCGCGGGTTGCACCGCCCCCCGCTCTGCGCCATATCACTGCCATAACGAGCGAGAGTGGACTGATGGCCGACCCGATTTCAGACGTTCTGCAAGCCTTTGCCGCCGGCGAAATGGTCGTCGTGACCGACGATGACGACCGCGAGGGCGAAGGCGACCTCATCGTCGCCGCGTCGTTCTGTACCGCCGAGAAGATGGCTTTCATCATCCGGCATACGTCCGGCATCGTCTGCGCGCCGATCACCACCGAGGATGCGCGCCGGTTGCGGCTCGATCCGATGGTCGTCAACAACGATAGCAACCACACCACCGCCTTTACCGTCTCCATCGACTACAAGCCCGATGGCGGCACCGGTATTTCAGCCGATGAGCGCGCCTCCTGCTGCCGCGCACTGGCCAATCCGAATGCCGGCGCCAATGACTTCGCCCGCCCCGGCCACATCTTCCCGCTGATCGCCAGGGAAGGCGGCGTGCTGATGCGCTCCGGCCATACCGAAGCCGCCGTCGATCTGTGCAAGCTGGCCAGTCTTCCGCCCGTCGGCGTCATCAGCGAATTGATGAATGACGACGGCTCGGTGATGAAGGGCCAGCAGGTCGTCGACTTCGCGGCCAAGCACAAGCTCAAGCATGTCACCATCGCCGACATGATCGCCTATCGCCAGGCGCGCGAGAAGCTGATCGAGCGCGTCTCGGCCTTCACCACCGACAGCCCGATCGGCCCGCTGCACGGCTATTCCTATCGCTCGCCGTTCGATCCGATCCACCACGTCGCCTTCGTCTATGGCAGCGTCGGCGACGGCAAGAATGTGCTGACGCGCTTCCACAAGCCGAACATCGTCCGCGACGTATTCTTCGGGCCGGCGAAGATGCAGACCGTGCTGGAACGCTTCAAGAAGAACGGCAGCGGCGTGCTGGTCTATCTGCGCGACGGCGCCGCGGGCGTGCCCGTCGAGCCGCTCGATGCGCCGAAGTCGGCGGAAGCCGACCGCAACCGGCAGTGGCGTGAAATCGGCGTCGGTGCACAGATCCTGCGCGATCTCGGCGTCACCTCGATCCGCCACCTGACCTCGTCGACCCATGACTACAAGGGCCTGTCGGGTTTCGGCATCGAGATCGCCTGCAACGAACAGCTTGATGGCTAAAGGTCGAAGACCTAAAATAGCGCATTCCACATAGGCTAAGGTCACCTCTGGCGGCAATGGCCTATGTGAGACGTAGATGCGCAGGCAAGGAAACCAAAAAGCCTGCGCACGAACCAGCCACGATATGAAAGGGATTTCGATGAGCGTTGCCCCCAAGGGTAAGGACAAGCCTGCTGCGAATTTTCAGTGGGACGATGCGTTCCTGCTCGATAGCCAGCTCACCGAAGACGAGCGTATGATCCGCGACACCGCGCGCGCTTACGCCCAGGACAAGCTGCTGCCGCGCGTCACCAACGCTTACCTGAACGAGTACACCGACCGCGAGATCTTCAACGAGATGGGCGAGCTCGGCCTGATCGGCGTCACCCTGCCGGAAGATTATGGCTGCGCCAATGCCAGCTATGTCGCCTACGGCCTGATCAACCGCGAGATCGAGCGCGTGGACTCGGGCTACCGCTCGATGAACTCGGTGCAGTCATCGCTGGTGATGTATCCGATCTACGCTTACGGCAGCGAAGACCAGCGCAAGAAGTACCTGCCCAAGCTCGCCACCGGCGAGTGGGTCGGCTGCTTCGGCCTCACTGAACCCGATGCTGGCTCCGATCCCGGTGGCATGAAGACCCGCGCCGAGAAGGTATCGGATGGCTACAAGCTGACCGGTTCGAAGATGTGGATTTCGAACGCCCCGATCGCCGATGTGTTTGTGGTGTGGGCGAAGTCTGCTGCCCATGACAACCAGATCCGCGGCTTCGTTCTCGAAAAGGGCATGAAGGGCCTGTCGGCGCCGAAGATTGGCGGCAAGCTGTCGCTGCGCGCCTCGATCACCGGCGAAATCGTCATGGATAACGTGATCGTGCCGGAAGAAAACCTGCTGCCCAACGTGTCGGGCCTCAAGGGTCCGTTCGGCTGCCTCAACCGCGCCCGTTACGGCATCTCCTGGGGCGTGCTCGGCGCCGCCGAGGACTGCATGGCCCGCGCCCGCCAGTACACGCTGGACCGCAAGCAGTTCAACCGCCCGCTCGCTGCCACCCAACTGGTGCAGAAGAAGCTCGCCGACATGCTGACCGAAATCTCGCTCGGCCTGCAGGGTTCGCTGCGCGTCGGCCGCCTGATGGATGAAGGCAATTTCCACCCGGACATGATCTCGGTGGTGAAGCGCAACAATTGCGGCAAGGCCCTCGATATCGCCCGCGTCGCCCGCGACATGCATGGCGGCAATGGCATCCAGATCGAGTACCAGGTGATGCGGCACGCGCAGAACCTGGAGACCGTGAACACCTATGAAGGCACCCACGACGTGCACGCACTGATCCTGGGCCGTGCCATCACGGGGATTCAGGCGTTCGGTTAAGCGCCGTCTGCTTTCAATGTTTCGAAATGCCCGGCGAGAGCCGGGCATTTTGCATTTGAGCTCGTCATTCCGCGGCGCGACCGGCCCTTGCCGGACGCGAACCCGGAAGCCCGACGTGGCTTGGCGCTGTCGGAGACTCCCATGTTGAGATTCCGGGTTCGGTCCCGTCGCCTGCGGCGTCGGGGCCGCCCCGGAATGACGGAGGGTTGACGCCTAGCCTATCATGTATCATCATAAGTTACATGAGACGAGACAACCGCCTCTCGGCCACACTGCATGCGCTGCTGCATATGGCAGAGCAGAACGGCCCGATGACCTCGGCCGAACTGGCCATGTGTATGACCACCAATGCAGTCGTCGTCCGCCGCACCATGGCGGGGCTGCGCGAGGCTGGCTTCGTGCGCTCCGAAAAGGGCCATGGCGGTGGCTGGGAGATCGCACGCGATCTCGCCACCGTAACGTTGAAGGACATCTATGACGCGCTGGGCAAGCCCAGCCTGATGGCCATGGGCATTCATCTGGAAAGCCCGACCTGCCTTGTCGAACAGGCGGTCAATCACTCGCTCACATCGGCCTTCGCGGAAGCGGAAGCCGTCCTCATCGGCCGCCTTGCGGATGTCACGCTGGCGCAGCTCGCCGCGGATTTTCACGCACGGGCGCTCAACCATCACGGCAAGATTCAAAGCAAAATTCGCGGGAAGACAAAATGAGTTTCGATGCCATCGTCGTCGGCGGCAGCTATGCCGGCCTCTCCGCAGCGCTGCAATTGGCGCGTGCGCGCCGCAAGGTTCTGGTGATGGATTCCGGCCAGCGCCGCAATCGCTTCACGGCGCATTCGCATGGCTTCCTCGGTCAGGACGGCCGCGCCCCCGGCGACATCGCCGCGGATGCCCGCGCGCAATTGCTGGCCTATCCGACGGTGCAATGGGTCGATGCAACGGCCACCGCCGGCAAGGGCCAGGCCGATGAGTTCACCGTCAGCGCGGGGAACGGCGCGCAATACGAGGCCCGGCGCATCATCCTCGCGGCCGGTGTGGTCGATGCGTTGCCCGACGTCCCCGGTCTCGCCGAACGCTGGGGCAAGCATGTGTTTCATTGCCCCTATTGCCACGGCTACGAACTCGATCAGGGCCGCATCGGCGTGCTGGCCTCATCGGAGATGTCGATGCATCACGCCTTGATGCTGCCGGACTGGGGATCGACGACGTTGTTCCTCAACGGTGCCTTCACGCCGGACGCTGACCAGATGGCGCAGCTGAAGCAGCGCGGCGTCACGGTCGAGCGTATACCGGTCGCGCAATTCTCCGGCGCGGCGCTTGATGTCGAACTCACGGACGGCCGTATCATTCCCCTCGATGGCATATTCACGCTGACGCGTACCAGTCCGGCGTCGCCGCTCGGCGCGCAGCTCGGCTGCGCCATGGAAGACGGGCCGATGGGACCGTTCCTGCAGACCGACATGTTCAAGGAAACCACGGTTCCCGGCGTGTTCGCCTGCGGCGACATGGCGCGCGCCACCGGCTCTGTCGCGCTTGCGGTTGGCGACGGCGCCATGGCCGGGGTCGGTGCGCACCGATCGCTGATGTTCGGAGCGGGGCACGGGTAACACAGTCGTCATTCCGGGGCGCGGCCGGCCCTTGCCGGACGTGAACCCGGAATCCCGAGATGGCTTCAAGCTCCGCAACTCCCATGTCGGGATTCCGGGTTCGGTTCCCGTCGCCTACGGCGCCGCGACCGCCCCGGAATGACGCGTGTTGACGCATATCAGCCGCGACCCGCCGCCGTTTGATTTCCCCCACCACCTTGCTAGTCATCACGGTCAAGAATTCTGGGAAGGACCGACCATGAGCGACAACGACAGCAGCGCCAACGACGACGTTCCGTTCAATCGCGATTACTCGCTGAAGCCCGGCGTCGTCGATCAGGTGCGTCCGGGCGTGCGCCGCGTTCTCTGCAACAACCCCTCGCCTTTCACCTTCACTGGCACCAACAGCTACATCGTCGGCACCGGCAAGGTCGCGATCATCGATCCCGGCCCGGCCAATGACGCGCATCTGCAGGCGCTGCTCGACGCCGTGAAGGGCGAGACCGTGACGCATATTCTCGTCACCCACACCCATAGCGATCATTCGCCGAATACGGCGGCGCTCAAGGCCGCGACCGGCGCCACGGTCTATGCCGAAGGTCCGCACCGCGCCTCGCGGCCGCGCTTCGAGAGCGAGAAACATTCGCCGGAGTCCGGCGCCGATCGCGACTTCAAGCCGGACGTGCTGGTGGCCGACGGCGACGTGATCGAGGGCGACGGCTGGGCGCTGGAGGGCGTGGCGACGCCGGGCCACACCGCCAACCACATGGCCTTCGCCTGGCGCGAGAAGAAATATCTGTTTGTCGCCGATCATGTGATGGGCTGGTCGACCTCCATCGTGGCGCCGCCCGATGGCTCGATGATCGACTACATGGCCTCACTGGACAAACTCGCCGCGCGCGACGAGGACCTGTATTTCTCAGGCCACGGTCCGGACATTCCCGATGCGCAGCGCTATGTGCGCTTTCTCATTCGCCATCGCCGCGCCCGCGAAGCCTCGATCCTGCATCGCCTTGGCAAGGGCGAAGCGGATATCCCGACCATCGTGCGCGCGATCTATATCGGCCTTGATCCGCGCCTCACCAATGCCGCCGGCTATTCGGTGCTGGCGCATCTGGAAGATCTCGTCGCCCGCGGTGTGGTTCTGACGGATGGCGACCCGGTCATTGGCGGAAGCTATCGGGTGGCGTCCTAACTTCTCCCCGCATTGCGGGGAGAGGGAGCGAGAGGCAGGTGCGTCGGCTCGAAGTGAGACGGCCGTTACGGCAGGTTCACGATCTCCACCCAGTTTGGATTCTTGCCCACCGCGGTTTCGCTCAGCTTGGTCAGGCTGCCCGTCGCCTTGTCGATGGAATAGGCCGTCATGCTGTTCGACAACTGCCCGACTGCCAGCAGATAGCGGCCAGACGGATCGATGCTGAAGCCACGCGGCTGCTTCTCCGTGGCCGTGGAGCCCAGCGATGTGAGCGCGCCCGTTTTGGGATCGACGCGGAACGCCGCGATCGTGTTGCTGGTGCGCTCCGATGCATAGAGAAACTTGCCATCCGGCGTGAGGTGGATATCCGCGGCCCAGGGTTTGCCGTCGAAGCCCTTTGGCAAGGCGGAGGCGACCAGCGTCTCCTTCTTCAGCGTCCCGGTCGCGGCATCCCACGGAAATACGTAGATCGCCGCGTCGAGTTCGTTGAGCAGATAGACGAACTTCTTGTCCGGCGAGAACACCAGATGGCGCGGGCCGCCTTTCGCCTTCACGCTCACGGTCGGAGGATCGTTGGGCACCAGCTTGCCGGCCTTGGCATCGAACTTTTGCTGATAGATGACGTCACCGCCGAGACTCGTATGCAGCACATAGCGATTGGTGGGATCGACGATGATGCAATGTGCGTTCGGTTCGGTGGCGACCACCTGCTGCGCCGGCGCGATCACGCCATTCGGCCCGATGGCATTCACCGCCACCTTGTTGCCGCCATAGGACGCGCTGAGCAGGAAGCGTCCGGTGCGATCAATCGCGAGATAGGCCATGGAATCGGCCAGCGGCCCGGGGCCGACCAGTTTCAGCTTGCCGGTTTTGGCATCGATATCGAAGGTCACCGCCGTATAGGGCTCGTTGCGGAGGCCAGCATAGAGCCGGTGCTTCTCAGGGCTGATAGCCAGCGGCAGCGAGCCGCCGGGCTTCGCCGGTCCCGGCACCGCCACCGTATCGATCGCAGCGAGATTGCCATTCGCCTTCAGTTCGAGAACGCTGATGTTCTGGCTGTCGGCATTGCCGACATAGACGATGGTAGTGGCGCTGGCCGATGACATGATGGATCCTATTGCGAACGGGAGCGACACGATCGCCAGCAGCGCCCTCAAACCGGCACCCGCATGCCTGAACGGCCAACGACGCGAAACGGAACGAACCCGTGCGAGCATCAACACCTCCCTGCCTCTTTTCATTGGGAGGGATGATGCTACCGCCTTCTGGAATAGGCAAGCTGCGCTGCGGCAATGCCAGAACCGCGCGATCAGAACCGGCCGGCCAGTGTCACCCGCAGTGCCAGCGGCTCCACCGGATGCAGCACGCGATCCATGATGCCGGTCTGGCACACCGCGGCAGGCGCCGTCGGTGCTCCGCCGCCTGCCGGAAAACACGCGGCGAACAACGAGTCCGTCTTCAACAGCGAACCATAGGCATAGGTGATCTGGTCGGACTTGCTGTCGAGAATGTTGAACGCATCGAGCTGGATGCGCCAGCCATTCTCGAAGCGATAGCCGAGCTGCCCGTTGAGCAGGCCCGTGGCTGGCGAGATGAAGGCCGCGTCTTCGGTGAGTGGACGCGGACCGAAATAACGATAGCGCAGCGCGCCGAACCAGCCGGTGGCTTCACCCAGACGAATGCCCGCCGAGGCGATCATGTTGGGGGCGCCGGGGATATAATTTCCGGGCGCGTTGCCGATCTGCGAGGCCGGATAGCCGTCGAGCTCCGCATAGGCCGCCGCCTGATCGGCATTGCTGCCGCGGAAGCGCGCGCGCGTCATCGCAAGATCGGCCTCAAAGCTCAGCCACGATGTCGGCTTGTAGTCATTGGTCCATTCGAAACCGACACGGCGGCTGGGGCGGCTCGCCTCGGTATCGCCGGCATCGCCGACGAACAGGATTTCGGACGCCGAATCCAGCATGAAGAAAGCGATCGAGCTGGTCAGCCCCGGAACGAGTTTGGTCCGCAATCCGACTTCGGCGCCCTTGGTCTTCACCAGAAACGGCGAACTATCCACCGGCGATCCATCGGACGGCGACTCCTTGATGGTCACGCCTCGCGCATCGTTGCTGTGAAAGCCTTCGCCGGCATTGAGAAAAAGCTCAGTCCTGGCGAACGGCCCGATCACCAGCCCCGCTTTCGGGCTGCCGATGGTCGCATTGGCCGTGCCGGAATTCACCGGGCTCAGCAACGAATTGACCGATGTGTTGTAGTAATCGCCGCGCCAGCCGATATTGGTGCGCAGCCAGTCGGTCCAGAACGACGTGTTCTGCACGAAGATGCCGACGCTGCCTTCTTTCACCAGATCGCTGCGCGTGCTGGAGAGATATTGCCGCTTGATGGTGTTGCCGAGGCTGACATTGATGTCGTCGTAGCGGCTCTGGATGCCGACTTCGGTCTCGTTGCGGAAGCCCGCAATATTATACTTGAATGTATGCGATGCATTGATGCCGCCGAGCACGCGGTCGTCATGCTGATGAAACTGATCGCCATTGACGGGATCACTGAGAAAGAACGTGAAGTTGTTCCAGAGATTGAGCTTGCTCTTGATCGCGTAGAAATCGAGTTTGGTCGCGCTGTCGCGGTCGGTGTCGCGATAGCGGCCGGACAGCGAGAAACGCTCTGAATTGCCGCTATCACTGGGATCTAGCGCGCCATAGCGACCAATCTCGCCCGAGGTGATCGCGCGCAACGGTACCTGATCGGTGGAATTCCATTTGTTGCCATAGGCCATGCCGGTCAGCGAGAAGCCGTTATCCAGCGTGCCCTGGCTGTAGCGGATCACGCCGTTGACCTTCTGCAGTCTGTCGGGATTATCCCACGGGCCGTTATAGAGATTGGCCTCGGCGGCAACGAGCAGGTTTCCCTCGCCGACCTTGCCCGAGGTGACGCCGAAGGCGCGGTTGTAACCGAAACTTCCCAATGTGATCGACGCCATGGTGCGGGCGACACTGTCGATCAGGCTGACATGAATTGCGCCCACCGAGGAGAAGTCGCCTTCATCGACGAAATACGGCCCCTTGCGGACATTGACCGAACTGATCAGCTCCGGAATCAGGAAGTTGATGTCGGCATAGCCCTGGCCGTGACCATGAGTGCGCATGTTCACTGGCATGCCGTCGATGGAGATGGCGAGATCCGTGCCGTGATCGAGATTCACGCCGCGCAGGAAATACTGATTGGCTTTGCCGTCGCCGGAATGCTGGGTGATGATCAGGCCGGGCGCGACTTCCAGCGCTTCGGCTGGGCGCGACAGCGGCCGTGCGTTGACCTCGGCGCCGCTGATCGTCTTTTCGCTGGCCGCTGCGAGCGGCGCCTGCGCAGCGCTGGCGCCGGGCATGACGCCTGCGCCGCCGGCCCCTGCCGTTGGCGCAGCGACGCGGCGCGCGACCGGACGACCATGATCGGTAGAGCTGCGCTTCCGGACCGGCGCAGTCGCGCGCGGTTTCGGTGCCATGATTTCGACGGGCGCCAGTGTGGTGTTCGTGGAGCCCTGCGCCCCTGCTTCGGTCGACGCGGTGAGGACAGCCGCGACAACCAGAGACAGATCACGCGATACTCGCTTCATCGCAGGCTTGCCCCAGCGCTCATACGTGTGCTGACTCGTACGAAATCACGGGTCCCGCCAAGATCGGTGGCAGGCTATGTTGCATCCCGGCACGATTTGAAAACTGGCATACAGAGTATGATATTGTCAATAAATCATCATACTATTCCGGAGATATACATGCAGCGCATTACGATCACGCTCGATGACGACCTGATGGAAGAGCTGGATGCTGTCATCGCCGAACAGGGCTATCAGAACCGCTCCGAAGCGATCCGCGATCTCACCCGCGCCGGCATACAGCAGGCCGCACAGGAGAAGGGCAAGGCCGGCGAATGCGTCGCCGCACTGGTCTATGTCTATGACCACGCCCAGCGTGACCTGTCGCGTCGGCTGGTCGACACCTATCACCATCACCACGACCTCTCGCTGGCGACGCTGCACGTCCATCTCGACGGCGACAACTGCATGGAAGTCACGGCGCTGCGCGGCTCGGGCAACGAGGTACAGCATTTCGCCGATCACATCATTGCGGAGCGCGGCGTGAAATATGGCCGCGTGGTGATGATGCCGACGGGGAAGAAGGCGGAGGGGAAGAAGAAGGGGCACAGCCACGGGTGATGGGGTGCCTTCCTTCCCCTCTTCCCCAGCGCGGCAAAGCCGCGCGCAGCGGGAGAGGGTGCCTGAGCGAAGCGAAGGCGGGAGAGGGCAACCACGAAGAGCGGAGCTTAGGCGCCCCCTCTCCCGTCTCGAACATGCCTCGCATGTTCGATCCACCCTCTCCCACCTCGCGAAGCTTCGCTTCGCTGGGGGAGAGGGGAAGCAAGAAAGATCAATCCCAATCCGGCGCAAATGCCGGGTTAACCAGCCTCTGCGCCTTCGGCAGCGAAGCGATCGCCTTGCGGTCGTCGTCGTCCAGCGTAACCTTGAGTGCGTCGAGATTGGCCTGCTGGCTCTCCCTGCGCGACGCCTTGGGGATCGCAGCCACGCCGTCCTGATCGAGCAGCCACTTCAATGCGACCTGCGCGGCGGTGACACCATGCTTGGCAGCGATGGTCTTCATCGCATCGTTGTCGGCCAGCCGCCCCTGACCGAGCGGACAATAGGCCACCAGCGGGATCGACTTCGCGCGCAGATAGGTCAACAGCTTGGTCTGATCCAGCAGCGCGTGATATTCGACCTGATTGCAGGCAACTGGCGCGCCGATCTCCTCCACTGCCTGCTTCATCAGCCTGACCGGGAAATTCGCCACTCCGATGGCGCGGACACGGCCCTCGTCCTTCAGCTTCAGCAGCGTCTCGAAGATCGCCGGCAGGTTCATGCCGTTCGAGGGCCAATGCACCAGATAGAGATCGATGACATCGAGACCGAGCTTCTTCAGGCTGGTGTCGAAGGCGCGCCTAATGGCATCCGGCGCGAGATTCTCGTGCCAGACCTTGGTGGTGACATGGAGATCCTTGCGCGCGATGCCCGAGGCCTTGATGCCGGCGCCGACCTCAGCCTCGTTGCCATACATTTCGGCGGTGTCGATGTGGCGATAGCCGAGACCGATGGCACTTTCCACGCCGGCGACACAGCCGTCGCCCGTGAGCTTGAAAGTGCCGAGGCCGAGTTTCGGCACGCGAATGCCCTGGGTGTTCAAATTGTCCATGTCAATTCCTCAATATGGCGAAACCGTCCGCGACGACGGCGCCTGAAGTGTTTGCTACGGTGCCAGCCTGCAACGATAAATTCAAATCACCGGGAGAGTTTCAGCACCATGGAAAAGGCATTACGCGGATGGCTCGAATCCCACGGCCTGCTCGCCATCATCACTGCGGTCCTCGGAGTGATCAGTTTGCTGTCCGTGACACTGGTGCTTGGGGGCTTTTGGCTGGCGCGCTAAACGGCACAATTTCACGATGTCGCTAATAGGCTTCTCTATGTCGCTCATGGACTGGTGCCGATCCCCAGAATACGCGACACTTCGGGCCTGATCGCCACCCGGATTCTCCATGCGCTATTCGCTGACGTCACTGCTCAGGCAGACCCTCACCGGCCACAAAGGCTGGACGCCGCAATGGCGCGATGCTGCGCCGAAGGCCGAATATGACATCGTCATTGTCGGCGGCGGCGGTCATGGCCTCGCGACCGCCTATTATCTGGCGAAGGAATACGGCCTCACAAATATCGCCGTGCTCGAGAAGAGCTGGATCGGATCAGGCAATATCGGCCGCAACACCACGATCATCCGCTCCAACTATCTGCTCTCCGAAAATATCTCGCTCTACGAGCTGTCGCTGAAACTGTGGGAAGGCCTCGAGCAGGACTTCAACTACAATGCCATGGTCAGCCAGCGCGGCGTGCTGAACCTCTATCATTCCGACGGCCAGCGCGACGCCTATGCCCGGCGCAGCAACATGATGCGGCTGAACGGTGCCGACTCCGAATTGCTGGACAAAGAAGGGGTGCGGAAACTCTATCCGTTCCTGAATTTCGACGCGGCGCGCTTCCCGATCCAGGGTGGCCTGCTGCAAAAGCGCGGCGGCACCGTGCGCCATGACGCGGTTGCCTGGGGCTATGCCCGCGGCGCCAGCGATCGCGGCGTCGACGTGATCCAGAATTGCGAGGTCACGGGGATCGACATCGTCGATGGCCGCGCGGTGGGCGTGCAGACCTCGCGCGGCGCGATCAGGGCGAAGAAGATCGGCATTGCTGTCGCCGGCTCGTCGTCGCGCGTCGCGGCGATGGCGGGGATGCGGCTGCCGATCGAGAGCCACGTATTGCAGGCCTTCGTCTCCGAAGGGCTGAAGCCGATCATTCCCGGTGTCATCACCTTCGGCGCCGGTCATTTCTATATCAGCCAGTCAGACAAGGGCGGGCTGGTGTTCGGCGGCGATATCGACGGCTACAACTCCTATGCCCAGCGCGGCAACCTGCCTGTGGTGGAGGATGTCTGCGAAGGCGGCATGGCCCTGATGCCCGCGATCGGCCGCGCGCGGATGTTGCGCAACTGGGGCGGTCTGGTCGACATGTCGATGGACGGCTCGCCGATCATCGACCGCACCCATATCGACGGGCTCTATCTCAATGCCGGCTGGTGCTATGGCGGCTTCAAGGCCACGCCCGGCTCCGGCTTCGTCTTCGCGCATCTGCTAGCAAGGGACGAACCGCATCCCGCCGCCAATCGGCTGCTGCTGGATCGCTTTCGCTCCGGCCATATCGTCGATGAAAAGGGCCAGGGCGCCCAACCGAACCTGCACTGAGGCCCCATGCGCATCCCCTGCCCTTATTGCGGATCCCGCGACAGTTCGGAGTTCTCATACTCTGGCGATGCCACGCTGACGCGGCCCACGCCCGACAACGCCGATGCAATGTTCGACTATGTCTATCTGCGCGACAATCCCGTCGGCCTGCACAGGGAATACTGGTATCACGCCGCCGGCTGTCACGCCTGGCTGAAGGTCACGCGCAACGTCTCGACCCATGAGGTAATCGAGGCTGTGCTCGCCCATGACGAGGCGGCGTCATGAGCATCTCGCGTCGCCTCGCCTCCGGCGGACTGATCGATCGGTCCAGGCCGCTCAATTTCACCTTCGATGGCAAGACCTATGGCGGCTATGCCGGCGACACGCTGGCCTCTGCGCTGCTCGCCAATGACACGATGCTGGTCGGCCGCTCGTTCAAATATCACCGGCCGCGCGGCATCTTCTCCGCCGGCCCTGAAGAGCCGAATGCGCTGGTGACGCTGCGCTCCGGCCCGCGCGCCGAGCCGAACACCAAGGCCACCACGATTGAGCTCTTTGATGGGCTGAAAGCCTCGAGCCAGAATTGCTGGCCCTCGCCGCAATTCGATCTCCGCGCCGTGCATCAGCTTGCGGGCCCGCTACTCAATGCCGGCTTCTACTACAAGACCTTCATGTGGCCGGCGGCGTTCTGGGAGAAGTTCTACGAACCCGCAATCCGCGCCTCGGCGGGATTGGGCGCGCTCAGCGGCCTCGACGATCCCGACACTTACGAGAAATCGCACGCCTTCTGCGATTTGCTGGTGATCGGCGCCGGTCCTGCAGGACTTGCCGCCGCGCTGGCCGCGGGCCGCGCCGGGGCGCGGGTCATTCTCGCCGAAGAAGATTTCGTGCTGGGGGGACGATTGCTGGGCGATACCGCGCAGATCGACGGCGTCTCGGCGGCCTCATGGGCGGCGCTGGCTGAAGCCGAGCTCGGCACGCTGCCGAATGTCCGCATCCTCAAGCGCACCGCCGTGTTCGGCGCCTATGACGGCGAATATGGCGCCATCGAGCGCGTCAGCGATCACCTGCAGGTGCCGCCGCCTTTCGTGCCGCGCCAGCGGCTGTGGAAGATCGTCGCGAGGCAATGCGTGCTCGCCGCCGGGGCGCAGGAACGGCCGCTTGTGTTTCCCGGCAATGACAGGCCCGGCATCATGCTGGCTTCGGCGTTGCGGACCTATGCCAACCGCTTCGGCGTCACGCCGGGCCGGCGCATCGCAATCTTCACGACATCCGACTATGGCTGGCGCAGCGCGTTCGAGTTGCAGAAGGCCGGCGCTGAGATTGCCGTCGTGGTCGATGCACGGGCGGAGGTCTCGCCAGAAGTTCGCAAGCTCGCCGGCAATGCACCGCAATTCCTCGGAGCGCATGTCTCCGACACGTCAGGCTATCGCCGGCTCACGGGCATCACCATCACCGACAGCGCCGGCAAGACGCGCCGCGTGGCCGTCGATACGCTTGGCGTCTCCGGCGGCTGGTCGCCGAGCATCGGTATCGCCACGCATCTCGGCGGCAAGGGCAGTTGGGCGGAGGAGCAATCGGCATTTCTCTGCGACGAACGGCCACCAGGCATGCAGATTGCGGGTGCGGCTGCCGCGCAATGGACATTAGCCCAAGCGCTGGAGAACGGCGCCTTGGCCGGTGCGAAGGCCGCCTCGCAGGTCGGCTTGGGCCTGCAGGCGCAGAAGTCGATCGTCGCGAGTGACGAAGCATCTGGCGCCACCCCGATGTGGCTGTTCAAGGGCTCGCGCCGCAAGGCCTTCGTCGATCTGCAGAACGACGTCACCGCAACCGACGTCGCGCTGGCCGCACAGGAAGGCTTTCGCTCCGTCGAGCAGCTCAAGCGCTACACCACGCTGGGCATGGCCACCGATCAGGGCAAGACATCCAACGTCAACGGACTGGCAATCCTCGCCGGCGAGATCAGGAAGACCATCGCCGAGACCGGCGCCACGCGCGCGCGCCCGCCGCATGTGCCGGTTGCCATCGGCGCCTTTGCGGGCCTGCACAGCGGCAAGCATTTCAAGCCGACCCGGCTGACGTCCAGCCACGCGGCCTCCGCCGCGTTGAACGCCACCTTCGTTGAAGCCGGCCAATGGATGCGGGCACAATGGTTTAACGCGCCCGGCGAAAATGACTGGCTCACGAGTGTCACCCGTGAGGTGAAGGCCGTCCGCTCCACCGTCGGCATCTGCGATGTCTCGACTCTCGGCAAGATCGCGCTCTGCGGGTCCGATGTCGGAACGTTCCTCGACCGCGTCTATATCAACACCTTCTCGACCCTCCCCGTCGGCAAGGTGCGTTACGGCGTGATGCTGCGCGAGGACGGCTTCGTCATGGATGATGGCACCACCGCGCACCTCACCGCCGATCACTGGGTAATGACGACCACCACGGTGAATGCCGGCAAGGTGATGCAGCATCTGGAATATTGCCATCAGGTGCTGTGGCCCGAACTCGACGTGCAGACGGTCTCGGTCACCGAGCAATGGGCGCAAGTTGCGGTCGCGGGGCCGAAGTCGCGAGACCTGCTGCAGGCGCTGCTCGGGGATGCCTTCGATGTCTCCAACGAGGCCTTCCCCTATCTGGCCTGTGCCGAATTCCACGTCGGCAACATCCCGCTACGGCTATTTCGCGTCTCGTTCTCCGGCGAACTCGCTTATGAGATCGCCGTCCCCGCGGGTTATGGCGAGGCGCTGTTCAATGCATTGATGCAAGCCGGCAAGCCGCTCGGCGTCACGCCCTATGGCACCGAAGCGCTCAGCGTGATGCGCATCGAGAAGGGCCATGTCGCCGGCTCCGAACTCAACGGCCAGACCGTGGCCCGCGATCTCGGACTTGGCCGCATGATGTCGGCGAAGAAGGATTATATCGGCCGCACCATGGCGGCGCGTGAAGCGCTGGTCGATTCCAACCGGCCGACGCTGGTCGGCTTGCGGCCGGTCGATCGCAGTCATCGCCTGCGCAACGGCGCGCTGCTGTTTGCGCGCGACGTGACGCCTGCACCGGACACCAATGCCGGCTTCATCACCTCGACGGCCTTCAGCCCGGACCACAATCACTGGATCGGGCTCGGCCTGCTCGCACGCGGGCCGGAGCGGCATGGCGAGATCATTCGCGCCTGGGACCCGGTCCGGTCAGGCGACTACGAGCTCGAAGTCGTCGATCCCGTCTTCGTCGATGCAGAAGGAGCGCGGCTTCGTGCTTGATCTCGCTTACATCTCCGCATTTTCCGGCTTGCGATCCATCGGTGATGGCCGAGGCGTCATCGCGCGGGAACGCCGCGGCATCGCCATTGCTACGGTGATGGCGCGCAAGGGCCAGGGCACCGCGCTCGCTGCTGCCGTAAAGGAACACTTCGACATCAACCTGCCGCTGGGGCCCCATGGCTCCGGCAGCGTTTCCACGTCATTTCTCGGCACTGGTCCCGGCCGCTGGCTGGTCACGCATGATGCGGGCACACCGCGTTTCGTGGAGCGGCTTGCGCAACAACTCGAAGGCCTCGCCTCGGTGGTCGATCAGTCCGATGGCGTCGGATTGCTGCGACTGACCGGCCCGGCCCTGCTCGACGTGCTCGCCAAGGGCGTCGCCGTGGATCTCAACACGACAGCCTTCCCCGCCGGCAGCGTTGCCGTCACGCAGATCGCGCATATGGGCGTGACGCTATGGAAGGTCGACGAGACACCGACTTTCCATATCGCGATCGCGCGCAGCATGGCGGGGAGCTTTTTGCACTGGCTGGAAGCGTCAGCGGCCGTGACGGGGCTGGTGGCGGACGGCTAGCTCAGTAGCCCCGGCTGCGATCCACCGAATCCTTCGGCTGCACACCAACCTTCACCGCCTCGGCCGTCGCCAAAATCGTATCGCCTATGGCGGTCATGGTGACCTCGCAGGCATCATGCGGCGTCAGCACGATCTGCGGATGAGACCAGAATGGATGATCCTTGGGCAACGGTTCGGTGTGGAAGACATCGAGTGTCGCGCCGGAGAGCTGTCCGCTGGCGAGCGCGTCGAGGATGTCCTGCTCGACCGAATGCTCGCCGCGGCCGACCTGAATGAGGTAACTGCCGCGCGGCATTTTCGCGAACAGACTCGCATTGAGGATGCCGCGGGTTTCTTCGGTCAGCGGCAGCAGGTTCACCAGCACTTCGGAGCCCGCAAGCATCACATCGAGCCCATCGCTGCCGTGGAAGCCCGTCACACCCGGCGTCGTCGGCTTGGCCGAGCGGCTCCAGACCCTGACGGGAAAGCCGAGCATCGCGAGGTCGGACGCAACACGCGCACCGATGGCGCCATAGCCGAGAATGCCGATCGGAACCTCGGATGGACGGCGCCCGCCTCCGAGACGCTTCCAGACGTGATCGCGCTGGTTCTGCAAATAGGTCCCGAACTGGCGCTGGTGATAGATCACGTTCCAGATCACGAAGCCGGACATCATCTGCGCCTGTGCGGGCTCGACCACGCGCACCACGTCGATGCCGTCGCGCAGGCTTGGACAGTTCAGGATGCTATCGGCGCCGGCGCCAATCGAACACGCCGCCTTGAGATTCGGATAGTGATCGAACGCATCGGCATGCGGATGCCAGCTCACCGCCATGTCGACCCTGGCGGGATCCGTGCCGTCGAGATGATCGACAAAATGCACCTTGCCGTCGAGCCGGGCGATTTCGTTGGTCAGGTATTTACGCAGGTTGATGGTCCTGCTCAGGAAGACGCAAGTCGCGGGAGACGTCGGCATAAGGTCAGGCGGCCTGGGATGGCGAACTCTGGCCGGGGACGGCGCCGAGCAATTCGCGGGTGTAGGGATGTTCCGGCGCCGCGAACAATTGGGCGGTCGGTTTCAACTCAACGATCACGCCGCGCTGCATCACCGCGATGCGATCGCAGATCTGTGCGGCGACGCGCAGATCGTGGGTGATGAACAGCATCGAGAGACCGAGGCGGGCCTTGAGATCCTCGAGCAGCTTCAGCACCTGCGCCTGCACGGAGACATCGAGCGCGGACACGGCTTCGTCAGCGACGATGATTTCCGGATCCATCGCCAGCGCGCGGGCGATGCCGAGGCGCTGGCGCTGGCCGCCGGAGAATTCGTGCGGATAGCGGTCGAGCGCGCCGGCATCGAGACCGACCATCCCGAGCAATTCCCGCGCACGGTCCATCGCAACCTTCGGCGCAACACCGCGGGCAATCGGACCATCGCTGATGATGTTGCCGACGCGGCGGCGCGGATTGAGCGAGGCGAACGGATCCTGGAAGATCATCTGGATGCGATGACGCTGCTCGCGCAGCGCCTTGCCTTCGAGTGCCGTGAGATCGACGTCGCCGATACGCACGGTGCCGCGGTCGGCCTCGATCAGCCGCATCACCAGACGCGCGACGGACGACTTGCCCGAACCGGACTCGCCGACCAGACCGACGGTCTCGCCCTGCATGATCGAGAAGGTGACTTCGTTCGCCGCCTGCACGCGGCGATCCGGCTTGAACCAGCCGCCCGAGGTCACATAGGTCTTGTCGAGGCCGATGACTTCAACCGCCTTGGCATTCTCGTCCAGCGGCGCGCGCACCGGCGGGTGCATCGACGGCACGGCAGCGAGAAGCGCCTTGGTGTAATCGTGCTGCGGATTCTTGAAGACGGCGTCGATCGAGCCTTCCTCGACGATCTTGCCATGGCGCAGTACCACGACACGGTCGGCGATATCGGCAACGACGCCGAAATCGTGGGTGATGAACATCACGGCCATATTGCGGCTGCGCTGCAGGTTGCGGATCAGCTTGAGGATCTGCGCCTGGGTGGTGACGTCGAGCGCCGTCGTCGGCTCATCCGCGACAAGCACCGAAGGCTCCAGCGCAAGCGCCATGGCGATCATCGCGCGCTGGCGCTGGCCGCCGGAGAGCTGATGCGGATAGGCGCGGATGATGCGCTCGGGATCGGGCAGACCGACTTCCTTCGCCAGATTGAGCGCCTTGGCGCGGCGTTCCTTCGGCGTCAGCAGGTCGTGTGCCTCGAACATTTCCATCATCTGCTCGCCGATGCGCATCAGCGGATTGAGCGCCGTCATGGGCTCCTGAAACACCATGGCGATGCCCCGACCGCGCACGTTGCGCCAGCCGCTTTCATCCAGCTTCAGGAGATTCTGGCCCTCGAACAGAACCTCGCCGGTCTCGGTCTTCACCGTATCCGGCAGCAGACCCATCAGCGCATGGGCGCACATGGATTTGCCTGAGCCGGATTCGCCGACGACGCAGACGATTTCGCCGGGAATGAGATCGATGGACACGCCATCGACCGCATAGGGGCGTTCGGCGCTCTTCGGCAGAGCGATCTTCAGGTTCTTGATGGAAACGGCGGGCGATTTGGACAGCACTTGGGTCATCAGCGGCTATCCTTCGCCAGGCGCGGGTTAAGCGCGTCGTTGAGGCCTTCGCCGATCAGGTTCATGCCGAGCACCGAAATCAGGATGGCAACGCCGGGGAAGACCGTGATCCACCAGGCCTGACGGATCACCGTCCGGCCGGCTCCGACCATATAGCCCCAGGACATCAGGTTGGGATCGCCGAGACCGAGGAACGACAGCGAGGATTCCAGCAGGATCGCATTCGCCACCATCAGCGAGGCCAGCACGATCACCGGCGACAGCGCATTCGGCAAAATCTCGCGCGAGATGATCCAGGTATTGCTCTGGCCGGTCACGATGGCGGCCTGGACATATTCGCGTGTGCGCAGCGACAGCACCTCGCCGCGCACCAGACGCGCCACCGGCGGCCAGGAGACGATGGCGATGGAACCAACGATGGAATAGATCGACGGCTGCAGGATCGCCACCAGCACAATGGCCAGCGGGAAGCTCGGAATGGTCTGGAAGAATTCGGTGAAGCGCATCAGGGCGTCGTCGACCTTGCCGCCGAAATAGCCGGCGATGGCACCGAGCGGCACACCGATGGTCAGTGCCACGGTGGTCGAGACGAGACCGACCAGCAGCGACACGCGGGCGCCGTAGATCAGGCCAGCAAACACATCGCGGCCCAGCGCGTCGGTGCCGAGCGTCACCATCGGATTGGTGAAGGGCGGCAGGAACGGCCGCTGCACCATGCGCCAGGGTGAGGTCGGGAAGATCATCTGCCCGAACAGGGCGATGAAAATCGCAAATGTGATGATGACCAGACCGATTACGCCGCCGGGATTGCGCAGCATCAATTTCCAGAACTTCTTCATGATGCAAACTCGATGCGTGGATCGACCAGCCGATAAACGAGGTCGGTGACGAGGTTGAAGATCAGAACCATCGCCGAGCAGACCACGAAGACGCCAAGCAGAAGGTTGTAATCGCGTTGCAGGAGCGCCTCATAGAGCAACCGGCCGATGCCGGGCCATGCGAACACCGTCTCGGTGAGCACGGCGCCGCCGACCAGCGTACCGGAGTGAACGCCGGCCAGCGTCACCACGGGCAGCAGCGCGTTGCGCAGCACATGGCGGCGCTGGATGATATTGTCGCGCAGGCCCTTGGCGCGGGCGGTCTTGACGAAATCGAGCCGCTTGACCTCGAGCATCGAGGCGCGCGTCATGCGCGTATAGGTCGCCATGAAGAACAGGCCGATGGTCATGGCCGGCATGATCAGATGCAGGGCGACATCCTTCACATGGGCGAGTCCCGAATAATTCGCGCCGACGGTCTCGTAGCCGAAGCTCGGCAGCCAGCCGAGATAGACCGAGAACAGCAGGATCGACATCAGCGCGACCCAGAAGATCGGCGTGGCATAGAACAGCAGCGCCGAGACAGTGATGGCGGTGTCCGCCCATGTCCCCGCAAATCTCGCGGCCAGCGTGCCGAAGGTGATGCCGAGGATCAGCGATATGGCAAAGGCCGTCAGTGTCAGCAGCAGCGTCGCCGGCAGACGCTCGGCGATGAGCTTCGACACGGGCATCTGCTGGCGGAACGAGAAACCGAGATCGAGGGAGGCAACGCCCTTCACGTAGATGAACAGCTGCTCCGGCAGCGGCTTGTCCAGCGAGAACTTCTCGCGCAGCTGCTGGACGAATTGCGCGTCGCTGGCACCGGCCTCACCGGCCATCACCGCGGCGGGATCGCCCGGCGCGATGCGGATCAGGAAGAAGTTCATCACGATGATCGCAAGCAGGACGAATACGCCCTTCACGATCCTCTGGGCAACGAATGACAGCATCAGAGGTCCATCGTTTTCAGGTCAGAGTACACAAAGAAAACCCGTGACGATCGCAGGGATCGTCACGGGCATCAGGCTCAAAGCTTACTTGTCGATCCAGGCGTCGCGGAAGCCGTCGTTGACGCCAATACCGGTCGTGATCAGGTTCTTGATCTTGCAGTTCGTGATGGTCGGGAACTGCAGCTCAAGCTGCCAGGCAACAGGCACGTCCTCGACGAGGATTTTCTGGACCTTCTCGTAGATCTCCTTGCGCTTCGAATCCGGCGTCGCGACGGCGCCCTCTTCGAACAGCTTGTCGACCTCGGGATTGGAGTAACCTTCCAGGTTGTTGAACAACTGGCCCTTCTGGATGGCGCTCGTCACGTAGTTGCGGCCAACGCCGAGCGCCGGATCGCCGTACTGATACAGATAAGTGAAGGAGATATCGTAATCCCACTCCATGTTCTTCTGGTTCGAACCAGGAACGTCGGTGGCGATGGTCTCGATATTCATGCCGACGTCGACGAGATTCTGCTTCACAGCTTCACCCCAACGCGACCAGGTTTCGCCATAAGGCAGCGGCATCAGGCGGACTTTCTCGCCCTTGTAGCCGGCTTCCTTCAGCAGCGCCTTGGCCTTGGCCGGATCGTATGGATATTTCGGCACGTTGTCGGTGTAGAACTTGATCGCCGACGACGACGGGCCGGTGGCCACCTTGCCGAGACCGTTCCAGATCACGTCCTTGGCGAATTCGCGGTCCACCGCATACATGATCGCCTGACGAACCTTCTTGTTGGCGAGCACGGGGCTGCGGTTGTTCAGCCACATCCAGGCCATTGGCGAGAAGAACTCCCAGCCGTCGCCGGTGACGCAGGTGTTCGGCAGCTTGCTGACGCGCGGCACGTCGAAGTTCTCGATCGAACCGCCGGGCAGGACGTCGACCTTACCGGTCTCGTAGGCCACCGAACGCGCAGCGGCGTCCGGAATGATCTGCCAGTAGATGCCGTCGATATAGGGCTTGCCCTTGACGTGGTAGTTCGGGTTCTTCACCAGCTGGATGAACGAGCCCTTCTTCCATTCCTTGAACATGAACGGACCGGTGCCGATCGGCGTGTTGTTCGCCGGATTGGTCTTGACGTCGGTGCCTTCATAGATGTGCTTCGGGATGATCGGCATCGAGCCGACCTCGAAGATGCCGATGAAGGGGCCGAAGGGCTGCTTCAGCGTGAAGACGACAGTGTAATCGTCCGGCGCCTCGACCTTGTCGAGCTGCACGAGGTTGTTACGCGCGCGGGCGTGGGTCACCTTCAGCGTCTCGATGGAGAACAGGACGTCGGCCGCGGTGAACGGCTTGCCGTCGTGCCAGGTCACGCCCTGCTTGAGCTTGAACGTGTAGGTCTTCGCATCCGGGCTGATGGTCCAGCTCTCGGCGAGACCCGGCTGCGGCTCCAGCGTCTTGCTGTAGCGCAGCAGTCCTTCATAGATATTGCCCGAGACCATCTGGGTCGGGCCGTTCTGAACCAGCGCGAGCATCAGGCCCGGCGGCTCAGGCTGAATCACCGCATTGATGGTGCCGCCGATCTTCGGCTCCTGCGCGAGCGCCATGGTGCTCACGCCGCTCAGCGCCAAAGCCAGTACAAATTTCTTCAACATATCTTTCCCCTTAGTGCCGGCTGGCACGTAACCCAGATCAGTTGACGATGTGTGGCGAAAGCCGGATCAATTCTTGTAATCGGCGTCCGTGCGCTCGAGCATGCGCTTGAAGGCCTCCCACTCGCTGTCCGGCTTGCCGCCTTCGGTGCCATGCACCTTGTCGTAACCGCGGTCATACTGGCCGGCGGTGTGTGCGGCAATGGCGTGGGACGGACGAATGACTTCTGCACCTGTTGAAAGAATCGCGAGCTGCGCGCGGCAGGAGCGCTCCATGTTGAACATCAGCTTGAAGGCTTCGCCAACCGAGCGGCCGCAGGTGAGCAGGCCATGGTTGCGCAGGATCAGCACCATCTTGTCACCGAGATCGGCAACCAGACGCTCGCGCTCCGACAGGTCCAGCGCGATGCCTTCGAAGTCATGATAGGCGATGCGGTCGGTAAACTGCATCGACCACTGGTTCAGCGGCTGCAGACCGTCCTTGAGGCACGACACCGCGACACCGGCAACGGTATGCGTGTGCAGCACGCACTGCGCGTCGTGGCGCGCGGCGTGAACGGCGCTGTGAATGGTGAAACCGGCCGGGTTGATACCAAGGCCGAGCGGATCGTCGACAACTTTACCATCGACGTCGACGGTAACGAGGTTACCCGCCGTCACTTCCTCGAAGCGCATACCATAGGGATTGATCAGGAAGCGGTCCTGCGTACCGGGGACGCGCACCGAAATATGTGTGTAAATGCTGTCATCGAGGCCGAGGCGGTGGATCAGACGATAGGCGGCGGCGAGGTCGATACGGACCTGCTTGGCGGCATCGAGAGTCGGCGTAATGTTTGCATGCATATTCACAGGCGCGGTTCCCGGCTTTTTTTAAGGTGCGGGCAGGAAACACAATCGCATGGCAGCTCGCAAGATTAAACTGTCGACAATCGACGATTAATTCTTGTACAGGGGAAGAAACGGGTCCCCCGCATGCGTTTGATGTCTCCTCCAGTTGGTCTGACCGCCCTCGCCGACACCGATCTTGTCGGGCAGGTCGCCCGCATCCTGACCCAGGCTATCATCAAGGGGCAGATGCTGCCCGGCGCCAAGGTCGTCGAAGCCGGCATCGCCCGCGAACTCGGCGTCAGCCGCGCGCCCGTCCGCGAAGCTGCGCGACTGCTCGAGCAACAGGGCCTGCTGGTCTCGCATCCGCGCCGTGGCTTCTTCGTCCGCAAACTCGAAGCAACCGATATCGACGAGATCTACGACCTGCGCATCTGCGTCGAATGCCATGCCGGCGTGCTCGCCTCGAAGAACATGACCCCTGCCAATCGCGACATGCTGCGCCGGCAGATCGACGTCATGCACGAGACTGCAGCGATCGACGATCATGCGCGGCAGATCGAGGAAGACTACAAATTCCATCGCATGATCTGCGAGATCGCCGGCAGCAAGCGCCTGCTGCGATTGTTCGACGACCTCGCTTCGGAGCTGCGCATGACGATCGGCCTGATCGGCCGGCTCTATGATGACCCGCATCGCATTGCGCAGACCCACGAGGCGCTGCTCGAAGTGCTCGAACAGGGGCATCCCGACATCATCACCGCGCGGATCGACTATCACATCGGCGCTGCCTGGCGCGAAGTCGGCAAGCTGGTCCGCGAACTTCCCTCCTCAACGAATGGAGCCGCCACGTGAAGGCAGTGTATTCCGACAAGCACAAGAGCCATGATCCGCAGTTCTTTCTTGTACGCGGTCAGGTCCGAAAAACTACGGAGCAGCCGGAGCGCGCGGAGCGCCTGCTGAAAGGCCTCGCCGTCGGAAAACACACGATCGTCGCGCCGACCGAATTCGGCCAGGGCCCGCGTGCCCGCGTACACTCGCCGGAATATCTGCGCTTCCTCGAAAGCGCGTGGGAGGAATGGATCAAGCTGCCCGATTACGGCCCGGAAATGATCGCCAATATCCACCCGAACCGCGTGCCCGGCAGCTATCCGACCCACATCACCGGCAAGCTCGGCTGGCACACCACCGACACCGCAGCGCCGATCGGCCCCGGCACCTGGCTTGGCGCCTGCGCCTCCACCGACGTCGCGGTCACCGCGGCGCAGATGGTGATGGACGGCGAGGACGCCGTTTACGCACTCTGCCGCCCGCCGGGCCACCACGCCTATCGCGACATGGCCGGCGGCTTCTGCTTCATGAACAATTCGGCCATCGCCGCCGAGCATCTGCGCACCAAGCACGAGCGCGTCGCGATCCTCGACGTCGACGTACATCACGGCAACGGCACGCAGGGCATCTTCTATTCGCGTCCGGACGTGCTGACGGTGTCGATCCATGCCGATCCGGTCGGCTATTACCCCTTCGTCTGGGGTTACGCCGACGAGAAGGGCGAAGGCAACGGCCTCGGCACCAATCTCAACATCCCGCTCGCGCTTGGCACCGGCGATGACGGCTTCATCGACGCGCTTGCTGTCGCCGAGAAGACCATCAAGTCATTCGCGCCGACAGCACTCGTGCTCGCGCTCGGCCTCGATGCCTCCGAACACGATCCGCTGGCGGCCCTGAAGGTCACCACACCGGGCTTCAAACGGATCGGTGCAGCCATTGCACGCATGGGCCTGCCCACCGTCCTCGTTCAGGAAGGCGGATATCTGTCCGACATCCTGGGCGCCAACCTCACCTCGACCCTCGCCGGTTTCGAAGCCGCGCGGTGATGAACGTGAGCACAATCACCTCGTCATTCGTACGATGGGTAGAGCGTCTTCGCGAAACCCATCATTCACATCGACCGAGGTGATGGGTTTCGCTGCGCTCTACCCATCCTACGGCACAACCACTCTCACTCCCCAACAACACCCAAAAAACTGAAGGACAAACTCGAATGTCGACCAACGCAGAAATCTTCGCACGGCGCGAAGCCGCCGTTCCCCGCGGCATCGGCCATTCCACTCCGATCTCGGCGCAGCGCGCGCTGAATGCCGAAGTCTGGGACGTCGAAGGCAAGCGCTATGTCGACTTCGCCGGCGGCATCGCCGTGCTGAACACCGGCCACTGCCATCCGCACATCATGGCCGCCGTCAAGGCGCAGATGGAGAACTTCACGCACACCTGCTTCCAGGTGCTGCTGTATGAATCCTACGTGACTCTCGCCGAGCGTCTCAACAAGCTGGTACCGATTGACGGCCCGACCAAGACCGCCTTCTTCACCACCGGCGCCGAAGCCACCGAAAACGCGATCAAGATGGCCCGCGCATCGACCGGCCGTGCCGGCGTCATCGCCTTCACCGGCGGCTTCCATGGCCGCACCCACATGACCATGACCATGACGGGCAAGGTGTTCCCCTACAAGAAGGGCTTTGGTGGTGCGATGCCGGAAGTCTGGCACGTGCCGTTCCCGGCCGCGCCCCTCGATGTCACCGTTGAGGAATCGCTGAAGTATCTCAGCTTCCTGTTCAAGGCCGACATCGACCCCGCCCGCGTCGCTGCCATCATCGTCGAGCCGGTGCAGGGCGAAGGCGGCTTCCACCAGGCTCCGCCGGAACTGATGCGCGCGCTGCGCAAGATCTGCGACGAGAATGGAATCGTCTTCATCGCCGACGAAGTGCAGACCGGTTACGGCCGCACCGGCAAGATGTTCGCGATGGAACATTACGATGTGAAGCCTGACCTCATCACGGTCGCCAAGAGCCTCGCCGGCGGCTTCCCGCTGTCGGGCGTGATCGGCAAGGCCAAGATCATGGATGCTGCCGATCCGGGCGGCCTCGGCGGCACCTATGCCGGCAACCCGCTGGCGATTGCCGCAGCGATGGCCGTGCTCGACGTGTTCGAGAAAGAGAAGCTGATCGACCGCGCCAACCATATCGGCGAGCGCATCACCACGCGCCTGAAGAAGATGCAGCAGCGCAACGACCTCGTGCCGATCGCCAGCATCCGCAATGTCGGCGCCATGATCGCCTTCGACATCGTCAAGGAGCGCGGCTCTGATACGCCGGACGCCGAAGTGACCAAGAAGGTGACGCAGAAGGCCACCGAGGAAGGCCTGATCCTGCTGTCCTGCGGCGTCAATTTCAACACCATCCGCGTGCTCGTTCCGTTGACCGCCCAGGACGAAATCCTCGACGAAGGCATGGACAAGCTCGAGCGCGCGCTGACGGCTTAAGCGGACACACATCAGCCGTAGTGTCCCCTCTCCCCTCCGGGGAGAGGGTCAGGGAGAGGGGGCGCCACAAAGCGACGGAGCCTGTGGCTTCCCCTCTCCCGCCGCGAAGACGCGGCGACCTCTCCCCGAAGGGGAGAGGTGAAGCAACGACCCAGCAAATTTTCAAGAAGAAGGAAATCCCCATGCCACTCGATCCCGCACTTCGCGACAAGATCATCGCTGCCGTCGACAAGGGCTTCGATGCCCAGGTCAAGTTCACCCAGGACATGGTTCGTCACCAATCCACCCGCGGCAACGAACACACCATGCAGGACTTCATGTTCCGCGCCATGAAGGCGCGCGGCTACAAGATGGAGCGCTTCGAGATGGACCGCGCCGCACTCGGGCACCATCCCGGTGCCGGCGCATGGGACGAACTGCATTCGACCGCGCCGATCGTGGTCGGCACGCATTATCCGCGCGAGGAAAAAGGCCGCTCGCTGATCATGCAGGGCCATGTCGACGTGGTGCCGGAAGGCCCGCACGACATGTGGACCACCCCGCCGTATGACCCCGTCATCCAGGGCGACTGGATGCAGGGCCGCGGCGCCGGCGACATGAAGGCTGGCTGCGCCTCCAACATCTTCGCTCTCGATGCCCTGAGGAGCCTCGGCCTGCAGCCGGCGGCGACGGTCTATCTGCAGTCGGTGGTGGAAGAAGAATCCACCGGCGACGGCGCGCTGATGACGCATCTGCGCGGCTACAAGGCCGATGCAGTGGTCGTGTCAGAGCCCTCGGCTGAAACCATCACCCGCGCCAATATCGGCGTGATCTGGTTCCAGGTGGAAGTGCGCGGCGTGCCGGTACATGTGCAGCGCATGGGCACCGGCGCCAATGCCATCGACGGCGCCTATCGGATCATCGGTGAATTACGCAAGCTCGAAGCCAAGTGGAATGCGACCAAGGACCAGCACGAGCACTTCAAGAACATCGAGAAGCCGGTCAACCTGAACATCGGCAAGATCGCGGGTGGCGACTGGGCGTCGTCAGTCCCGGCCTGGTGCAAGGTGGACTTCCGCATCTCGCTGCTGCCCGGCAAGACGGCCGAAGCCGCGAAGAAGGAAATCACCGACTGCGTCGCCGCCTTCGCCCATCAGGATCCGTTCCTGTCGAACATCCCGCCGACCGTGACTTTCAACGGCTTCCAGGCCGAAGGTTACGAACTCAAGCCGGGCTCGGATGCCGAAGCCACACTGGCTGCCGCGCATGAAGCGGTGTTCGGCCAGAAGCCGAAGCCGGAAATCTCGCTCGCCTATCTCGACAGCCGCGTCTATGCGCTGTTCGACAATGTGCCGACCTTGAACTACGGCTGCATCTCGCGCGGCGTCCACGGCTTCGACGAAGGCGTCAACCTGCCCTCATTGAAGAAGACGACGACGGCGCTGGCGCTGTTCATCGCCGAATGGTGCGGCGTGGAAGAGATCAAGGCCTGATCACACAGGCTTCAGCCTGGAGACGAATGGGCGGCGGAGCAATCCGCCGCCTATTTCATTTCTCCCAGTTGCAGATGCCGCCCGTGCGGCACGGCCAGACCTGCACGCGGGTATCCGCCGCATTGGCATTTAGCGGATTGCCGCGGCGGACAACCTTCTTCTGCGCGGCGGCGCGCTGGGCCACAGGCTTCGCGGCCTGTACGCGCGCGACGTGCGGCGCCGCCTTTACCGGATCGGTCTTCACCTCAGCCTTTGCATCGGCCTTGGCCTGAATCTGTACCTGCTCGAATGATGCGGGCGGGCCAAGCAATTTCGGCGACAGCACAGCCTTCTGCAGGTCGAGCAGCAAGAACTCGCCGGGCTTGTATGAGTCCGCTTCCGCGGCACCGACGCACGCCAGCAGACTGACGCCGGCCGCAATCATACTCAAACGTTTGCAACTCATTTACGCCTCCCGAGGCCGGTTCCCGGCTTCCGGACTGACAATGTCTCTAAGCTAAACACGGATAACGCTGAATCCAACCTTCCGTTTCGCCGAAAAGTGCCTGAAGCGCAGGCATTTCCGCTGGTAAGACTAACCGCGCGTAGCCCCGCCCCTGATTGATCCAGCGCAATGCGACGCCGCGCTGCTGGGCAGACCCTCCGCTTGACTACATTTTTCAGCGGAGACCGCCATGACATCCGTCCAGCCCTATCCCGTCGTTAGCAATCTCATCGAACGCATCGGCGACTGGTTGATCCAGCGCCGCCAGCTCAACGAACTCGGTGCGCTCGACAGCGGCGAGTTCAAACGCATGGCCCATGAGCTTGGCCTCGCGCCAAGCGATCTCGACACGATCGTGCGCAAAGGCGTGAACGGTGCGGAGGAATTGCCGCAGATGCTCCGCGCGCTGGGCTTTGACGAGGCCGCCATTGCGAAGATCCGGCCGCCACTTATGATGGAGATGCGCCACGCCTGCGCCGGTTGCGCGCACAAACGGGCCTGCGCGACCGACCTCGCAGCCAAGACGGCGGCGGCGAATTACGAGAACTATTGCGCCAATGCCAACGACATTACGCTGCTGGCCCGGGCTGCGGAGTAAATTATTCTCCACGTCCGCCAAAAATGCTCGAAAAACCGCCCGGGTAAGCCTAATCGGTTAGGTTAAGATTTGGTTTAAGTTGCGACAAAACCGGGCTGCGATAGCGTCAATCGCGTCGCGCAGTGGGTGCGGAAGTCGCTTTCCAACCCCGAATTTCAATGCACGGCACGGGACCGCCGTTATTACCTGCGTCGGCGGTCCCACCCCTTGGACAACAATCCTGATCACAAAACCCGTAATCGCCGCAGGTGACGCAACTGCGTCATGCTGCAACTGCGTGCGCTCGATGGTGTTACGAAACATTTCGACGCCTAGATATCGGCGAACACTTCCAGCAAATTCCCGTCGGGATCGCGAAAGAACACCGTGCGATGCCCGAAGGATTGATCTGTCGGTGGCGATACGAGGTCGACGCCTCGCTGCACCAGTTCGCTGGCACACGCATCGACCTCCGCCGCGAAAACCTTGAACGCAAGCTGGAGTGCTGCACTGCCAAGCGGGACCGGATGATCCGTCGCCGTCCGGCTTGGTATGGCCAAGGCTAACGTGTTGCCGCCGATGCGAAATTCAATCCAGCCTGGCGACAGCACGCGCTGCAGCGAAAAGCCGAGCACCGTCTCGTAGAAGCGACGCATTGCATCCATGTCGCGAACGAAGATGACCGTGTAGTCGATAGCGCGAATGGCTTGAAAAGCCGACGTCGCGTTTGCGCTTTGCTCATCCATCCCGGTTCTCCATCTTCATCCGGCGCGATGATCCATCGACCGCGAGCCTTCGCATAGTTGGTGATGTTGCGACAACCACAGTGCACATCGCATCGGCCCGTCATCGCATCGCAGCAGAGAAACACTTTGGAAATGCTCGCAATTTAATCCGCGACACAGTGTTGCTGCGCGCAATCTTCCTTGACTCGCTCTCGCCGCACTTGGCAGTCTGTGATCACACAAAAAAGCATCGGGCAACGACCCAGATGCCTCTAGGGAGAGACACCATGGACTCATTTCTGAGGCCGCTTGCGGCTGCGAGTATGATTGTTGCTGGCGCCCTTGCTTCCACTGCTCCGGCATCTGCCCAGCAAGCGCCGATCAAGATCGGCATTCCGACTTCGGTCCAGTTGCAGGTCGGCCGCGACACCCAGAGCGCCGCCAAACTGGCCATCGAAGAGATCAATGCTAAGGGCGGATTGCTCGGCCGCAAGCTCGAAATGGTTGTCGCCGACGAGACCGAGAACCCCGAACAGGGCATTGCTGCAATCAAGAAGCTCACCGCCGATGACAAGGTCAATGTGCTGATCGGCGGCTACACGTCAGGCGTCACGCTGGCCCAGCTGCCGCACATCTCAAGCGCCAAGACAATCTATCTCGGCGTCGGCGCAGCATCGCCGGCGATCACTGCCAAGGTGAAGTCAGACTACGAGAACTACAAATACATCTTCCGCGCCTTCCCCATCAACGCGGCGCATCAGGCGCGCGCGCTTGTCGACTTCATCAATGGCAAGCTGAAAGGTGAAATGGGCCTGAAGAAGATCGCCATTGTCGGCGAGAACGCGAAATGGGTGCAGGATCTCGTGCCGATCCTGAAGAAGGGCGCGACCGAGGGCGGCACCGACGTGACGCTGGCCGAGTTCTTCGACACCTCGACCTCGGATTTCTCGCCACTGTTCGCCAAGGTGAAGAATTCCGGCGCGCAATATCTGATCGTGATCCTGTCGCACGCCTCCTCGGACATCTTCGTCAAGCAGTGGCATGACGCTCAGGTGCCGATTCCGATCGGCGGCATCGACGTGAAGAGCCAGGACGCCGACTTCTTCACCCGCGTCAGCGGCAAGGCCAATGCCGAAACCGTCGGCATGTTCGCCATCCGCGCACCGCTTACCCCGAAGACCATTCCGTTCTGGGATGAATTCGTGAAGCGCTTCGGCACCGCGCCTGTCTATACCGGCATCGGCGCCTATGACGCGGTCTATGTCTATGCCGATGCCGTGAAGCGCGCCAACTCCATCGAGCCCGACGCCGTCATCAAGGAGCTGGAGAAGACCGACCACGTCGGCATCGCCGGCAAGCTGGTGTTCGACGAAGTGCACGACGTGAAGACCGGCCCGGGACTGCAGAACCTGCTGTTCGTGCAGTGGCAGAAGGACGGCGCCCGCGTCGTGGTCTGGCCGAAGGAAGCCGCGACCGGCCCGATGATCGCGCCGCCCTGGATGAGCAACTGATTTGTTGATGGCGGTCATCTGACCGCAGCGTAACCGCGCGGCCGGCGATCCCTCGCCGGCCGGAAAACGGGAGAAGCGAGCCCGAAGAAGTTCGCCCTCCGCCGTCCGGTCTTCAACAGCGGGTTCTCATGCTTCAGATTCTGATCTACGGCGCGGTCTCCAGCGCCATCTATGCGATGTTGGCCGTTGGCTTTACCCTGATCTTCGGCGTCGCTCGCATCCTCAATCTCGCCCATGGCTCGTTTTACGCACTCGGCGCCTATGCGGCCTATGTCCTCACCTCTCTGCTTGGCTTTCCGCTCTTTATCGCCGCACCGCTGGCGGTATTGATCGTCGCAGGCTTCGGCGTGGTGATGGAACGTTTTCTGGTGCGTCCGCTGCGCTCGTCTCAGCTCGCCGTACTGATGATCACTCTCGCCGTCTCGCTCGCGGTCGAACAGGCGCTGTTCATCACCTTCGGCTCGGAATATCGCAACGTGCCTTCGTTCGTGGCTGACAAGCTCTCGATCGGCGGCGTCGATATCTCAGGCCAACGTCTCCTCGCGCTCGTTGCCGGCGTACTCGTGCTGCTCGGTCTCTGGCTGTTCATCCAGCGTACGCGCCTCGGCGCGGCCATCCTCGCGGTCTCGCAGGATCCGGAAGCCGCGCAGTATATGGGCATCCCGACCAATCGCATTTTCTCGATCGTGATGGCCATCTCCGCCGGCACTGCGGCGCTCGCTGGCGTATTGGTGTCGCCCTTCCTCACGGTGCAGCCGACCATGGGCCTGCTGCCGATGGTGAAGGCCTTCGCCATCGTCATCGTCGGCGGCCTCGGCTCGATCCCCGGCAGCATCATCGCGTCGCTGATCCTCGGCTATTCCGAGACCATCGTCGCCTATCTGATTTCGACATCATGGACGGAGCTGGTGTCGCTGGTCGCGGTCGTCGTCACGCTGATGATACGCCCGTCAGGACTCCTCGGGCGACGGGCGGCATTCTGACATGAAACGCATTGCACCTATCGACATCGCGGGCGGCATCCTCGTCGTCGCCTTTCTCGCACTGCTGCCCATGTTCGCCGCCAGCAACTATCTCACCGGTGTGCTCACGGTCTGCGTGATCTACGGCATCTGGGCATCGAGCTGGGACTTCATGTCCGGCCTCACCGGCCGCGAGAATTTCGGCCACTCGCTGTTCATCGGCGCCGGCGCCTATACCGCGGGCTTCCTGTCCTCGATCTGGTCGACCAATCCCTGGATCAGCCTACCGCTCGGCGTGGTGATCGCCATTGCCTTCAGCTTGCTGGTCGGCTTCCCGACGCTGCGGCTGCGCGGGCCCTACTTCGCGCTGGCGATGCTGTCGGCATCAGCGATTCTGCAGCGGCTGTGTCTGATTTTCTGGGAATATACCGGCGGCGAGGAAGGCATCTATGGCCTCGACCCGCTGATGAAGACGCCGCTGCACTATTACTGGTTCGTGCTCGCGATCCTGGTTGTGACGGTGATCGTGCTGACACTGCTGGCCCAGTCGCATTGGGGATTGCTGCTGCGCGCGATCCGCGGTGACGAGGCGACCTGTCAGGCCGCCGGCATCAACGTCACCTTCTACAAGATCGTATCGCTGATGATCTCGGCTGGTTTTGCCGGTCTGGGGGGCGCGCTCTACGCGCACTATCAGCTGCAGGTGTCGCCGCCGCTGTTCTCGGTCGTGGTGTCGATCACGGTCATCATCATGGTCTATGTAGGCGGCATCGGCTCGATCTATGGCGCCGCCATCGCCGCGATCCTGCTGACGTTGCTGACCGAGATGCTGCGCGGCTTCGGCGAATACCGGCTGTGGATCTACACGCTGACCCTGATGCTGATCCTGTTCTTCCTGCCCAATGGACTGATCGCGCCGCTCTGGCGCCGGCTGACGGAGCGTCTGCGATGACTGATCTTCTCGAAGTCAACGGCGTGACCAAGCGCTTCGGCGGCCTCACCGCCGTCAAGAACGCGAGCTTTACGCTGAAGAAAGGCGAGTTCACCGGCATTCTCGGCCCCAACGGCGCCGGCAAGACCACGCTGTTCAACATCCTCACCGGCTTCATGCAGCCGACCACGGGAACGATCCATTTCAATGGCGAACTGGTCCGCGAACTCGCCCCTTACAAAGTCGTCAATCGCGGCATGGCGCGCACCTTTCAGCTGACACGGCCATTCGTCGGCATGAACCTGCTGGAAAACGTGCTGGTTGCCTGCATGTCGCCGCGGGCCAGCGAGGACAAGGACAAGGAGGCGCGCGCCAGCTATCTGCTCGCCCAGGTCGGCCTCGGCGGACGCGACAAGGAGCCGGTCGAGACGCTGCCTTACGGCGATCTCCGGCGACTGGAGATAGCCCGCGCACTGGCAACCCGCCCGGATCTGCTGCTGCTCGACGAGCCCTTCGCAGGGCTTGGCAGCAGTGAGATCGAGCAACTGGCGCAACTGATCCGTCGGCTGCATCGCGAGGAGAACCTCACTATTTTGCTGATCGAGCACAAACTGCGAGAATTCATGGCGTTGGTGTCGCGTGTGATCGCGATGAATTTCGGCGAGATCATCGCGGTCGGCCCACCGGAAGAAATCGTGAAGAACGAAAAGGTGATCGAAGCCTATATCGGCAAGACGGAGGAAGCCCATGCCTCTGCTTGAAGTCACCGATCTCAAGGTCAGTTACGGCAAGGCACTGGCGATCGAATGCGTCTCGATCAGGGTCGAGAAGGGGGAACTGATCGGCGTGCTCGGCCCCAACGGCGCCGGCAAGACTACGCTGCTGAAGGCCATCTCACGCAGTATCGCCTCGCAGGGCACGCTGAATTTCAAGGACGCGTCGCTGCATCCGATCGAGCCGTATAACGTCGTCGCCAGAGGCATCTGCCACTGTCCCGAAGGACGCAAGCTATTCTCGGAATTGTCGGTACTAAAGAACCTGCAGCTCGGCGCCTATCTGCGGAAGAACAATGCCGAGATCGAAAAGGATTTGGAACGCGTCTTCACGCTATTCCCGGTGCTGCGCGAACGGCAATGGCAGCAATCGAGCACGCTGTCCGGCGGCGAACAGCAGATGGTCGCTATCGGCCGCGCGCTGATGGGTCGGCCGGAGCTATTATTGCTCGACGAGCCTTCGGTCGGCATCGCGCCGCGGCTGAAGGGACTGATCTTCGACTCGATCCAGCAAATCCGGAGAGACGGCACTGCCATCCTGATCGTCGAACAGGACGCGACATCAACACTGCGGATCGCGGACCGGGTCTATGTGCTGGAGCATGGACGGACAATCCGTGAGGGGACGTCGGCGGAGATTGCTGGCGACAAGTATATCCAGCAGATTTATCTGGGGGTGTAGCTCTCGAGTATCGTCTCCGCCTAGCACGCCTTGGCGTGCTAGGCGGAGACGATAGGCTGAGATTTTCGCGGATAATCCCGCTTACGCCTTGCGCGTATACAGATGAAACCCGCCATAGATGCCCGAACGATCCGCAGCCAAACCTTCGGCGCTGCGCGCCTCGTCGCGCTGCCACGTCTCACGCAGCGATGCATGTTCCGGATCATCCAGCGGTGACTCGGCGCCGGCCGTGCGGAAGATCACCCGGATGCCGTCCTTGCCAGCGCGGTCGATCGCGTCCCACAGCGCACGGATTTCATCCGGCGCCATCCAGTCCTGCGAATCCAGCAGCACGACTGCGTCGATCTGGCGGGCCGGAAGGCTCTCCAGGAACACACGCAGATTGGCATGCACCGGCGTGACCAGAGCGGCGCGGCTGGCGGTGTCCGCGTAACGGCTCTGCTGCAGGTACAACGGCAGACATTTATCGCCGGGTCCGACATAGCTGCGGCTCAGCGCCTGCCAGGCGAAATAGTTGTTGGCGTTCGGATGCACGTCGATCAGAGCGAGCAGACGTTGATGCAGCACTTCGTTGAGCGGCTGGTTGCCGCCCAGCAGCGTGCGCTGCTGCGGCGGGATGCCGAGGCTGAACAGCAGAGCCGGTGTTTTCGTCATCAGGCGGGCCAGCCGCGAATGAAATAGCCAGTGCAGGCGCTCCAGCGCCCGCTTGCGCGCCGGCGACTGGGCGTCGTCGTGCAGAAGCGCCTTCAGATCGATCCGGGCGAGTTTCGCTAGCGTGTGCGCAAAACCGATGAAGCGGCCGAGCGCGCCGTGACGATAGAAGCCGTCACTGAAGTAACCGTAGCGTGGGCGGCCCTGGATATCGCGCTCGTCCCAATAGCCGCGCGCTTCTGCGTCGAGCAGCGGCCGCAGCCGCTCGCGATAGAGGCCGACATTGCTATCGGACGCACCTTCGCCGAAGAACTTCCAGAAATCCTGATAGTTCGGCAGCGCGCGTAGGCCAGCAAGCTTCAACTTCAAGAGCGACAGATGCGCTTCATTCAGATCGACCGCATAGACATGTTCGGGCTTCGCCGACAGATAGGACAGCGCATTGCAGCCGCCGCTGGAGATGGTGACGATCGTCGAACCGGGCGCCAGCTTCAGCGCCGCCATGTCCGCCTCGGGATCCTCCCATATCTGGGTATAGACCAGCCGACGGAACCAGAAGGCAAACAGCCTGTCCCAAATCGTCGTTTCCTCGCGACCACGGCTATTGCGAACGGCGTCGGCGATCAGATGCGTATTCATCGGTTTCTTGAACCCTTCGAATCGACAATCTGAAATTTTTATCAAGCGCAGACTGCGGTTTTGCGACAGTCATTCCAAATTTCGGCCGCTTTCCGCGACGAAACCACTGTCACACCGCTGTCGTGTTGCGATGAAATGGATCGCTCATCCGGATGCGATGAGGTGCGCCATGACGATTGTCTCCGAATACGAAGACGGCGGTCAGCCCGCGTGGTCGAACGAAGCCACGCATCGCATGAACCGGATGTATCGCTGGCAGCGCTTCATCTATGACGCGACGCGCCGGTACTATCTTCTCGGCCGCGATCAGCTCATCGCAGAACTCGCGCCTGCGCCGGGTGCAATGGTATTGGAAGTTGGCTGCGGAACCGGGCGCAATCTGGTTCAGGCCGCGCGGAAATATCCCCAGGCAAGATTCTACGGCATCGATATTTCGACCGAGATGCTGACCACCGCGATCGCCTCGATCGCCCGCAACGACCTCGCAAATACCGTCCGCGTCGCCCATGGCGATGCGACCAGTTTCGATCCGGCACGCATCTTTGCCGTTCCGTCATTCGATCACGTCATGATTTCCTACAGCCTGTCGATGATCCCGAGCTGGCAGGATGTGCTCGATCACGCCGTATCGCAGCTCAAGCCAGGCGGGCGACTACACATCGTCGATTTTGGCCATCAGGAGCGGCTACCGAAGATCGCCAGCAAGCTGCTGCTGCACTGGCTGACATTGTTCGACGTAACGCCGCGCCGCGAACTTCTCGATGTGCTGAAGGCGCTCGCGGAGCGTCACCACGCCAATCTCGATTTCAATCGCCCGTTCCGCGGCTACGCGCAGTCCGCGGTGCTGACGCTGCCGACGTAATTCAGGCGAGCTTGCGCCTGTTCACGTTTCGATAAGCTTCGACCGCGCCGAACAGTGCGAGCGACAGCACGAACGGGATCAGATGATAGAACAGCCGGAACAACAGCAGCACAGCCAATAGGTGCTCGGTGTGTTCGCCGCCGAGCCCGACCAGGATTGTTGCATCGAACACACCGATGCCGGCGGGTGCATGGCTGGCGAATCCCAATAGCGTCGCAGCGATGAAGACGACGATCACCTGCGCGACGCCAACATCCATCGTCTCGGGGATCAGCACATACATCGACAGTGCCGCCGCTCCGAGATCGACGAGGCCGATGCCGATCTGGAAGAACACGTTGCGCCCGCTCGGCACCGGCACCGACCAGTTGCGGCCACCAAGCGTGCGGATACCGTTCCACGTCCAGCCCACATAGGCGATGATACCCACAAGAATTGCCACCGCGATGAAGCGGTTGATCTCGGGCGAGAGCTGATCGATCCGGCTGATGGCATCCGGCTCGTGCAAGGTGCTGAGCGCAAGCGCGGTGAGATTGCCGAGCCAGAAGGTGAGACCAGTCAGGAAGCAGATGCGCGCGACGCCGGCCGGGCCGATGCCATGCGGTGCATAGATCCGGTAGCGCACTGCCGATGACACCAGCAGGACGGCGCCGGTTCCGTGCGAGATCGGATAGCTGGTGAAATTTGCCAGCGCTGCAATCCTGAAGGGAATGTCCCGCCGCCCGATCATTTGCAGGGCCAGCCAGTCATACAGCGTCAAGCTGCCATAGGAGATCGCCACCAGCGCCAACGAGAGCGCAATGCTGCCAGGCGGTACTATTTGCATGGCTGACACCACATGGGCGAAATCCACGCCCTTGAGCGCCTTGGTCAGCGCCATAAACGCAATCGTAGCAATTGCTATGCTAAGGAGTGCGCCAAGCCACCTCCAGCTGAGGCGTGTACGCATCAGCTGCATGATATTTTTCAATGCGGGTGGCACATCGTTCTACTTTTCATTAGGTCTGAGCACGCTGTGATTCGCGCATGTGTTCGCGCGTTCTGTTGCACGTCCATGTGACAGCTGCGCAAAAGCAGCGTTTTGGCGCCGCCCAACAGTCCGGTGATTTCCAGATTTCGCCCCCGCCATGTCGCATCAAGGTCATGCGGGTTCCGTAAGTCATACGCACTGAACGCACTGATTCATCCAAGCAGGATACCATGTCGACCGAGACCGAATATCAGCTCACCGAAAACCAGTGGGACACATTGCGGATGCTTCGCCCCGCGATCCTGCCACCGGCCAAGCTGAACCGTTACGTTCTCGATCAGCTGGTTGCGATGGGACTGGTTGCGCTATCGGACACTGATCCGGCGCTGACACCCACGGGCCGTGCCGTGGTTCTGCGCGGCTGCCCACGCCTGTGGGATCTGGCGGCCTGAGTCGAGGCGTGCCGTTTTACGGCGTGTCCGCTGGCTGAAGCAGAAATGCGAGCGCGTCCTCGCAGCGCTCTTCAACCTTGAAACTGAGAAATTCGTCGGCGCGTGTGCGGCCAAGATTGACCGCGGCAATCGGAATCTCCGCGCGGACGGCCGCCTGCACGAAGCGAAAGCCTGAATAGACCATCAGCGACGAACCGGCGATCAGCATAGCGTCGGCCTTCTGCAGATGGCCGAGCGCGGCATCGACGAAGTTGCGCGGCACGCTCTCACCGAAGAACACCACATCCGGCTTCAGGATGCCGCCGCAGATCTCGCAGGCCGGCACGGCAAAGGAAGCGAAGTCGACGCCCTCCAGATCGGCATCGCCATCGGGCGCAACAGCCGCGTCGAGATCCAGCCAACCTGCGTTCAAGCGGCCCATCTCGTGCTGGAATTCATCGCGCTGGATCCGGCGTTCGCATCCCATGCAGCGCACGAGATCGAGCCGGCCGTGAAGGTCGATCACCTTCTTGCTGCCAGCGGCCTGGTGCAGCCGGTCGACATTCTGCGTGAGCAACACCTCGCATCTGCCGATCTCTTCGAGACACGCCAATGCGTGATGCGCATCGTTCGGCCGCGCCTGGCCAAACCGACGCCAGCCGATGAGGCTGCGCGCCCAGTAACGCTGCCGCGTCAGTTCCTCGCCCATGAAGGCTTGAAACGTTACGGGCTGCGTGCGCTTCCAGTTGCCGTCAGTGTCGCGATAGTCGGGAATGCCCGAATTGGTGCTGCAACCGGCGCCGGTCAGGACAAAAAGACGTTCGTGGCGATCGACGAAATCGCGAAGGGCATTGGGTGGGGTCATGCGGGGACGTTTATCTCTCGGCGGCAACCATGCCAAACCGCCGCGAACGCGGCATCTACGAACGCATATGTGGGGACGGAATTCGGCGAGTCCACCATGCCCGATCACGCCATGGCGTCGAATATCGCTGGAGAGCAGATGCGCCGGTCGTTTTGAGATGGAAATCGGGAGATAGGCGCCACTAAGGGCCGTAAGCCCTTGAAATCATGGCCGGAGTGACAGGATTCGCCCCTGCAGACCCTAAGAAATCCGGGCAGGCAATCCGATAGGAAGGGTCGCGGCCGCGCGCCAACTTGGAGGAAGCGCGCGGCCGCGGCGCCGCGAGAGCTATGACAGCCTCGTGGCGGACTAGTTGCGGCGAACCGCTATCGTGTTTTGAGCGCGAAGCCGGCTTCGCTACCCAACGATCGCTTTGACCTCGAGATATTCTTCGAAGCCGAAAACCCCGAACTCGCGTCCATTACCGGACTGCTTGTATCCTCCGAACGGAAGGCTGCGGTCGAATGCAGCGCCGTTGAGGTAAACGCGTCCTGCGCGGATGCGATTGGCGACGGTGCGCGCCCGGTTGCGGTCACGCGATTGCACGAAGCCCGCCAGTCCGAACGGCGTATCATTCGCGATCTCGATGGCCTCGTCCTCGCTGTCATAGCTCATGATGGACAGCACGGGACCGAACACCTCCTCGCGCGCAATTCTCATTTGCGATGTCACGTCGCCGAACACGGTGGGGCGAACGTAGTATCCGCGATTGAGCCCCGCCGGCCGGCCCGTTCCGCCCGTGATCAGGGTCGCGCCCTCGTCAATGCCGGACTGGATCAGATCTTGTACTTTCCCGAACTGTGACTGGCTCACCAACGGCCCCATGGTGGACGCCGGATCGAGCGGATCACCGAGACGGATGCTGCCAACGGCCTCGCTTGCGGCAGCGAAGGCTTCGTCGCGCTGCGCGCGCGGAATCAGCATGCGCGTGGGCGACTGGCAGTTCTGGCCCGCATTCGTGTAGCAGGCGTGAACGCCCTGTATCACGGCAGCTTTCAGATCGGCATCCGGAAGGATGATATTGGCGGACTTGCCGCCCAGCTCCTGCGCGACGCGCTTGACCGTATCCGCCGCCAGCTTGGCCACCCGGATGCCGGCGGTTGTCGATCCGGTGAATGACACCATGTCGATCTCGGGATGGGCGGCGATTGCCTCGCCCACCGTCGGACCATCGCCGTTCACCACATTGAACACACCCGCTGGAAGGCCGGCACTATGCACGATCTCGGCGAACAGCATGGAGCTCAGCGGTGCGATCTCACTCGGCTTGAGAATGACCGTGCAGCCGGCGGCCAGCGCTGGCGCGACCTTCGAAGCCACCTGGTTCAACGGCCAGTTCCACGGCGTGATCAGGCCGCAGACACCGATCGGCTCGCGGCGAACGACCCCGCCTCCCATCGCTTCTTCGAACCTGTAGTCCGCAAGCACGCGCGCAGCTTCCTCGAAATGAAACAGCGCAACGGTCGCCTGACGTTCAGTCGCAAAGGTGATCGGTGATCCCATTTCCAGCGTCATCATCCGCGCCAGGTCCGGCAGACGCGCCCTGAAGCCCTCAATGATCTTTTGAAGATAGACGAGGCGGTCTTTCACGCTCACTTCCGAATATGTCGCAAAGGCGCGGCGGGCCGCCTGCGCGGCCCGGTCCACATCCTGGCGGGAGCCCAGGCTGATCCGCGCGAAGGCCTCCTCCGTCGCAGGATTGAAAATTTCAAGAGTTGACGGTGTGACGGGATCCACCCAGGCGCCGTCGATATAGAACTTCAGCTTGTCCATCTTCTCCACCCGTGACGCCCATACGAGGCGTAGCCGTTGTGTCCGGGGCTCGTGCCCCCGCCATCGCTGTCTCGCTGCAACTCCCGTCGCCGCGTGTCTAGAGGTGCCTACCCTCGTCCACGGGCACGACGATCCCCGTCGAACTCGTCAGGTTGACGATGCAGGCCATCACCGCTCTTGCGACATCGTCGGGCGTCGTGATGCGGGCAAGCGGGAGTTTCTCCGCGACTCGCTGCAACTGCTCCCGCGTCCGCCCGGCGACGAAGTCCGTATCTACGCCAGCCGGCGAAATGGAAAACACCCGGATTGTGGGTGCGAGCACTTTCGCCAGCGCGATCGTCAGCGCGTCGACACCCGCCTTGGCGGACAGATAAGCGAGGCTGCTTCCGAGCCCGGTGCGGGCGGCAATGGACGAAATGTTCACAATGGCAGCGCCGCTGCCGCGCTCCAGCAATGGACGGAAAGCGCGCACCATGGCGAAAGGCCCCCGCAGGTTGATGGTCACAGTGCGGTCGAATATCTCGTCGGTCAGCGCGTCGAGATCGTTGGCCGGCACAGGCGTCGTGGCGCCTCCACAATTAACCAGCACATCGAGCCGACCATACTCCTTCTCCACCCGCGCCGCGGCTTCGGCGATGGAGGATGGCTCGTCGATCGCGATGCGCAGAGCGAGATGCCCGGTGCCCTGCAGCCCGCTCACGACATCTTCCGCCAGTTCCTTGCGGCTGTTGTAGCCGACCACGACAGCCGATCCGCTGGCCGCGAGGCGTGCCGCTGTCGCCTTGCCGATCCCGCTACTGCCGCCTGTGACGAGCGCCACTGCGGGAGTCGATAGCGCGGGAACATCGATGCGGATTACGTCAATCACTTCATCACTCCCGATCGTCAGGCGACATGCCTGCACTCAGCGCACACAAGACAGCGCGACACTGCGCCGTACCGGCCTCGTCCTTGCTACATTGCGATTTTTGCCGCCTCGATCACCGGCCGCCACTTGGCGAGTTCGGCCGCGACGAATGCCTTGAGATCATCCGGCGATCCGCCGACACCCAGCAATGCGTTCTGCCCGAGAATAGCCTTCCCCTTCTCACTCTGGAGAAAGCTGTTTACGACGCTGTTCAACTTGGCGACGATCTCGGGCGACGTTCCGGTCGGCGCGACCATGGCGTACCATGCTGATGCCTCGAAGCCCTTGAAGCCCGTCTCCTGCACTGTCGGCACGGCCGGCAGTTGCGCGGCCCGCTGGCTGGTCGTGACGGCGAGCGCCTGAATTTTTCCTGAGGTGACCAGCGGCACATAGGTCGGCATGAAGTCGATGGCGACGTCGATCTGACCGCCGAGCAAATCCGTCATCAGTGGCGATGTACCTCGATACGGCACGTTGGTCATCTTGACGCCGACGGACCTTTGCACCAGCTCCGACGTGATGTGTCCGAGCGTACCATTGCCGGGATGTCCCACATTGACCTTGTCGGGATTCTGCTTCGCATAAGCGATCAGTTCTTCGAATGTCTTCGCCGGAAATTCGGTGCGCGTCGTCACAATGAGTGGAGACTTGGCGACGAGAACGACCGGCGTGAAATCCTTTTCGGAATCATAGGTCATTCCCTTATACATCAGCTTGTTGAGCGCAATCGGCGCCGGCGTACCGAACAGCAGCGTGTAGCCGTCAGCGCTCGCCTTGGCCACGGCGGCACCACCAATGCTGCCGCCTGCCCCCGCACGATTGTCGACAATGAACTGCTTGCCAAGCGCCTCGCTCAACGCCTGGCCGACGGCGCGTGCGAGCGTGTCGACGGCAGATCCTGCGGGAAACGGCACGATCATGGTGACCGTCCGCTCCGGCCATCCTTGCGCGACAGCACTGTGGATGGGCGTCAGAGCGAACACGAGACCGCATATGCCAGCTATCAATGCACGCATGTTTCCTCCGATTCTATGTGCAGGCTGTGCCCGCTTGTTCGGCGCTATCTTCCGCAGCGCTTTCCCTGTTCGATGTCCTACAATCAAACCGCTATCGAAGTTGCGGAATGTGCAGCCGTTCCGCTGTACGGCACGGCTTGCTCACGCGCTGGCGTGAACAGTCCCCCGGCATGTCTGCCGGGGGCCTTGTTTTCAACACCGATGCGGTGGTCGATCAGGCTCAGAATGACCGCAGGATCTGAACCGCGCCGTTGTAGAGGTTCTGATCGCGGATGGCGTAGGATGTGCCGGCAGGCTTGCCGACGACGTTGCCGGTGTAGGTGCCACCCAGGCTCTGATCCAGTCGGCTGTAGATGAATTCCGCCGAGAGCGTCAGATTCTGAACGGGCGTCCAGGCTGTTCTGGTGCCGACCTGCGTGGTGGCAAAGTCGAAATTGTTAGTGGTCCCAGACAGAACGCCAGCGGATGAAGCCGCTGCCGAGGACGAACTGGTGCCGAAGCCCCGCGTTGTCGAAGCGAAGGCTCCTGCCAGCAGAGCGTTGCCCGCGTCGCCGTAAGAGATATGGCTGTAGTTGGCGAACAGAGAGGTACGCCACGCCGGGTTCCAGTAATGTTCGAAGAAGCCGCTGACTTCCCAGGCCGAGCTCTGCACGATCTGGCCGCCGGGCGCATAGACGCCATCGAGAACGTAGCCGAAGCCGACCGTGTTGCCATCGAACTTGGCGAACCGCCCCCCGCCCAGCGTATCGACGGTGCCCGCGAAGACATATTTCGCGGCGCCCTTGGCATAGGAAGCTTCCAGCTTGAGGCTGTCGCCCGCGCCGGTAGGCAGGTTCTTGAACTCGATAGCACCACTCACAGCGAAGCCATAGGCATCGTCCGGGTGGCCCGAGGGTTCATTGGTGTAGTATTGAGCCGTCGCCTGATGCAGTGCTGCAGCGAAATGCAGCGTGCCCCATGCCTGATCGAGGCGCAGGTTGCCGACAACGTCCGGCATATGGTTGCCGCCAGCGGCATTGCCGAGGAACGTGTTCGACGACGAACCGTAGAATGCGCCGGTGAACTGCGAGGCACCGGGCGCCACGATGAACGTGTTCACGTTCCACAGGCCGGCATTGCGATAGGGCGACGCATTCTCGAGCGAGATGGTGCCGGACACGCCGTTGCCGAACGACGCCGTATAGGCCAGCTGCGGGATGCCAGTCGCGTTGTTCGAGCCCGCGAAGAAACCGGAGGCAATGGTCGGCTTGGCGAGCGCCCATTGCGGGTCGAATTGCGAGACGGCCTTACCGAAGGTGAAACCTCCGAACTGGATGAATGCGAAATCTACCTCGACGAAGCCGCCGGCGATGCTTTCACGTCCCTGCGCGAAGTCGAAATGAATGTTGGAGAATGTACGAAGCAGACCATATTCGGTCGCCGTGCGCGTATCGGTGGTCAACGTCAGGCGCGGCTTGGTGTTGAAGTAATCTTTTGTGTAGAGATTGTTGCCGCCAGCGCCGCCGAACCAGTACGGCACGTCATAATTACTCGCGGCATTGAATGCGGTATCGATGCGAAGTGCACCGCCGATCTTGATGCAGGTGTCGGTGCCCGGGATGTAATAGAAGCCCGCGCCGTAAAGCGAACAGATCTTCACATACTCGACCGCCTTGGCCTTCACCGGCAGATCGGCCGCGTGTGCTCCGCCGATCGCGAGAATCCCTGCCGCCGAGCCGAGAACAAGAGTCTTGATAGTCGTCGTCATTATAGCCCTCCGAATTGCCTTCGTTTCCTCAGTTAAATCTTACCTGGCCGCGCATCGCCGGCTCGCATTGATTGTTCGCGAGCGCGTAACACTGTTTTGATATAAGATATTGATGAGGTGATCGGCCTGTCAACGACGACGGCGAATTCCCGGCCAATGATGAACGGAGTGTGTCATTCGCGTTGCATTGACGCACAAATGAAGGGCGTCGTTTCGTCTTCGCGAACAACTATCAAAACTCATGCGCGCTGCGCGTCGAGAACGACGATCGCGAGGCCACCAATGGAGCTCGTATCATCTCACTGCGGCATTGCCGGCGGTCGCTTTAGTGAGTCGCTCCACAAGATGGAGCGCGTGCCGCGGCTCGCGCACGCGTGGTGATGTCATCGGGTGTATGCGGCGGCGCGTCCGACATGGTCGGCGTATGAATGTCGCCGTTATTGTCGAGCCTGCGTCATTTGGTCCCGCAGCGGATGCGAGCTGCTGTTCGACGCCCCCTGTCAGCTCACCCCGCCATCGGCGATGATCGTGCGCCCGGTAAGCCATTTCGCTTCCGGCGACGCCAGAAACAGCGCGACGCCGGCGATGTCGTCGGTCTGTCCGATGCGTCCCAGCGGCGTCATCGCCGCGATTCCCGCGCCGCGCTCGGCCAGGATCTGCGTCGTCATGTCGGTCTCGATCACACCGGGCGCGATCGTGTTGACTGTGATCCCGCGCGAGCCGAATTCCTTGGCGAGCGCATGCGACAGGGCAGCCACCGCCGCCTTGGAGGCCGCATAGATCGAGGTGGTCGGGATCGGCCGGGTAGCGAGCGCCGAGGAGAAGTTGATGATGCGTCCTCCTGGCGCGGTCAGATGCGGGAGCGCCGCCTGAATGACCGCGATCGTGCCAAGGACATTGGTATCGAAGGTGGTGCGAAACAGTTCGGAGTCGACCGCCTCGAACGGTCGATATTCCGCGACACCCGCGCAATTCACCAGAATGTCGAGATGCCCGAACCGCGCGATGACTTGCGCGACCATCGCCCGTGCATCATCGGGATTGGAAATGTCACCGGCAACACCGATGCCTTGCGCTCCCAAATCGGCGATATCACCGAGTACTGCATGCGCCGCTGCGGATTCATTGCGGTAGCCGATCGCTACGCGACTGCCCGCGCTGGCAAAACGCCGTGCGATCGCAGCGCCCATCCCGCGCGAGCCGCCCGTGACCAGTACGACCTTGTCGCTCAACGAATCCCGGTCGGGCCGCCCTTGATTGCTGATGCTCATGACCTGCCTGTTGCGGTGGGAGTGATTGCTGCGGTGCTGGCGTGCGACGCCATGTCTTCGACGGCCTGCTGCAGTCGCTTGCTCCATTGCAGCAGATACACTTCGCGGTCTTCGGCATCGACACGCGGCGCTGCGTAAGCGACGAACGGTTCAAGAGCTGTCATTCCGAGATATTCGATCATCAGGCGCTGCGCTGGCCACAGCACGGTCTGGATGTCGCCATAGGCGTCGCCAGCCGAGAACCGTTGCCGGGTGCCGCCGGTGCTGAGGCACAGCAGACCACGCTTGTCGGGAAAGAAGCCGCTGGCAAAGCGGCGACCGTCGGCATAGGCGAAGCCATAAGCGAGCACGCGGTCGAACCAGCCCTTCAGGATGGCCGGCATGCCGCCCCACCAGATCGGGTAGAGCCAGACGACGAGATCGGCGTCGCGAAATCGTTGCTGTTCGCGCACGAGATCCACCGCAAAGCTGTCGCTACCATACGCATGGGCCTGTTCGGTCTGATAGTGAAACCGCTCCGCGTTCGCCACTGCATTGAAGTCATGCCGCCCGGCGACCGGATCGAATTGCTCGGCATAGAGATCGGACACCACCACCGTGTGGCCGGCCTGACGCAGCGCCGCGACACCGGCGTCCTTCAGGGCGCCAGTGAACGACGTCGGCTCGGGATGTGCGTAGACCATCAAGACATTCATCGCGATACTCTCACAAGCGACGTCATCGGATCAGGCGCTCTTTGCCCTGCCGGCGAACAATCCACTCGGGAAGAACAGGAGGACGATGAGCAGCACCGTCAGCGCCACGATGTTCTTGAAGCCGGCACCGAAGAACACGATAGCGCCGGACTGGATGACACCGAGGAAGATGCCGCCGACCAGCGCCGCCGGCGCACTCCCGAAGCCCCCGATGATCGCCGCAATGAAGCCATTGATGCCGAACGGACCGCCGACGCTGTAGGCCGTATATTGCGTCGGCGTGATGAGGATGCCGGCGGCGGCGCCCAAAGCGGCGCTGAGTGCGAAGGACACGATCAACATGCGCTCGACGGGAATTCCCAGGAGTGCCGCCGCCTCGCGATTTTGCGAACAGGCTCGCAACGCCCGCCCCATCCGCGTGCGGTTGAAGAATTGCGTCAGGGCGAAAACCATCAAGGCGCCGCATCCGAGCACCCAGAACAGCTGATAGCCGATCGCGATCGGCCCGATCTTCAGCGGCCCGCCGGAGGTGAATTCGGGATAGGTCCGCGGCTGATCGCCCAGAGTGAGAATGACGACCTGTTCGATCAGCAACTGAATCGCCAGAGTCGCGAGAATAATCGCGAACAACGGCGCCTTGCGACGCCACATCGGATTGATGATGGCAATCTGCACCAGCACGCCGATGCCCGCGACCAGGATCGTGGAGAGCACCGCCGAGACATAGATCGGCAAGCCGAATTGCGTCAGCAGCGTATGTGCGAACATGCCGCCGAGCATGACGAACACGCCCTGCGCGAAATTGACGATGCCGCTGGCATTGTAGATGACGCAAAATCCGATCGCGACCAGTCCGTAGATCAGTCCGATACCGACGCCGTTGACGAGGCTCTGGACGAGTTCGACTGCGCTAGGCATATGCTGCCTCCTCTACGCCGAGATAGGCGGCAATGACTTCGGGGTGAACCTTGATTTCGTCCGGCGTGCCTTCGGCAATCTTCCGGCCGAAATCGAGCACAGCGATCCGGTGTGCGATCCGCGTAACCAGACCGACATCGTGCTCGATCAGCAGCACCGTGGTGCCCTGGCGATTGATCTTCTCGATGATATGCGCGAGCCCATCGGTCTCCTGCGTATTGAGACCGGCGGCCGGCTCGTCGAGCAGCAGCAGTCGCGGCCTGGATGCCAATGCGCGCGCGACCTCGAGCAGACGTTGCTGGCCATAGGGAAGCAACTCGGCATCGAGATCGGCTTGCGCGCCAAGCCCGACGAAATCGAGCAGTTCGCGTGCCCGTTCATGAACCTCCGCCTCCTGCCTGCGAAACCAGGAGGGCCGCAGCAGCGCCGCGGCGACGCCGCCCCGGGTGGCGAGGTGGCAACCAACCTCGACATTCTCGGCGACGGACATCCCCTTGAACAACTGCACGAGCTGAAACGTCCGGATCAGCCCCATGGCGGCGATCTGATCCTGGCGCATCCGCGTGGTGTCGCGACCATCGAAGGCAATGCTTCCCGAGGTGGAATTCAGGAAGCCAGAGATCATGCTGAAGAATGTGGTCTTGCCTGCGCCGTTCGGACCAATCACTGCGAAGAGGCTCCCTTGGGGGACTTCGAGATCGATTTCGTTATTGGCGAGCAGCCCGCCAAAACGCTTGGTCAGACCCTTGACCTTGAGGAGAGCCATCGTCACGCCTCCCCTTTGTCTTTGCGCGGGCGAAACAGCGCGCCGAGCGCAGAAAGTCCCTTGGGCGCATAGATCAGCATCAGCAGCAGCACCAGCGCATAGGCGATGTCCTGGAATCGGCCGGTGCTGCGGAAGATTTCCGGTAGCAATGATGCAACGATGGCCCCGACGACCGGACCGATTAGCGTGCCGACGCCGCCGATATAGAGCATCGTGAAGGTCACAATGACCATCTGCGGACCGAATACTTCAGGACTGATGAAGCCGACCGTATGCGCGAACAGCGATCCGGCGGCCGACGCATACAATCCGGCGATGACGAAGGCGATGAGCTTGAAGCGCGAAATGCGAATGCCGAGCGCAGCGGCGCCGTTCTCGCTTCCTGAAATGGCGCGCAGTCCGCGGCCAAAACGGGAATCGCGCAGACGCTGCGATATCCAGAAGCCGACCAGCAGCAGCCCGCCGAGGCAGAGCAGCTTCAGCCTTTCGTCTTCGACGGTCAGGCTGCCGATGCCGAGCGGCGGGATGCCGGCATAGCCCATATAGCCCTGGGTCAGGCTGGTCCACTGGACCGAGATGTCATAGGTGATGAGGCCCAGCGCAAAGGTGGCCATCGCGAGATAGTGGCCGCGCAGACGCAGCGTGGGATAGCCGATCACAAGCGCAGCTATTCCCGCAACGCCCATCGAGGCGATGAGGGCGAGCGCAGGCTCCCAATTATACTGCACGCAGAGAATGGCACTACCGTAGCCGCCGATACAGGCAAAGGCGTTCTGGCCGAAGGATGCCTGGCCCGTATAGCCCATGAAGAAATTCAACCCGAGGCAAAAAATGCCGTAGATCATCGCGAGCTGCATCACCGTCAGCAGGTAGCCGCCATAAACAAGGACGGCGGCGAACAGCAGCGCTCCGGCCCCGAGCAGGCCGAGAGAGAAACGATCCAGACGTGCAGCCGGCTTAGGTGAAGTAATAGCGAGCGAGGTCATGATGCGATTCAATCTCCTGTGTCGGCAACTCGGCCCGAACGCTTCCAGAGGCAAGAATGTAAACTCGCTGGGCGAGCTTGAGCGCCAGCGGCGCTTTCTGCTCGACCAGCAAAATGCCGAGGCCTTCCTTGTTGAGAGCGCCGAGCGTCGACAGAATTTCGGAGGCGACGCGCGGCGCCAAGCCAAGCGACGGCTCATCGAGAATGAGCAGCTTCGGATCCGCCATCAGTGCGCGGCCGACGGCCAGCATCTGCTGCTCGCCACCGGACATGGACGAGGCGGTCTGGTCGATGCGTTCGCGCAGCCGCGGAAATAGTGAGAACACCTTCTCCAGTTGCCGCTCGCTGTGAGCCTGCGGACCGGACAGTTTGTAGGCGCCCAGTTGCAGGTTCTCCCGCACGCTCATGTCGCCGAACAAACCGCGCCCTTCCTGCACCATGATGATGCCGAGCCCGGCCAGTTCATGGGTGCGCAGATGGGTGACGTCCCGGCCATTGAAGACGATCTGGCCGGTGCTGGCGATCAGCCGCGTGATGGCGCGAAGCAAGGTGGTCTTGCCCGCACCATTCGGCCCCAGAATGGTGACGAACTCGCCCGGCGCCACGTGAAGTGCCGTCGACCGCAGCGCTTCGATATGACCGTAGCGCGCCGTCAGATCGCGCACCGTGATCAGTGGGGTGATGTCCGCCATCGCCGTCATTTCTGGAGAACCAGAACGCCGTCCTTCACGAACGCGATCACATAAGGATTTCTGGTGATGCCTATATGGTTCTCGACGCTGAAATCGTAGGACGCGCCTGCGCCGTCGTAATGGCCAAGTTTCTCGAAGGCGTCACGCACGGCCGTCCCATCGGTCGAGTTCGCCTTTTTCATGGCGGCGGCCATCATCATGATGGAGTCCCAGGCACGCGAGGCCTGCGCGTTGTCGGACTTGCCAAACTTCGCTTTCATCGCCTTGACAAACGGCTCGGCGGCCGCGCGTGCGGCGGGGTCCGTGATGACGCTGATGTCATCAGCCGCCACTTGGATCAGGGGCGACGGAACCAGATACTGGTCGCCGAGCACCTTGCCCGCAGAGAGCAGGATATCGAGCTCGTTGATGCTGCCTAGCATCAGCATCTTGGTCAGGCCGAGGCTGCGGATGTTGTTGGCGACGGTTACCACCGCATTGCCCTGCCCCAGCATGATGATCGCGCCGGCGCCGGCCGCATTGATGCGACCGATCTGGACGCTAAAGTCGGCGTCATCCTGCTGGTAGGACTCGTTGGCCACGACGGTCAGTCCGAATTCCTCGGCGCCCTTTTCCGCCAGACCGCGCATCAGCAGGCTGTACGGGCTCGGATCGGAGAGGATGCCAACCTTGCGGATCTCGGTCTTGTCCTTCAGATACTGATAGCGCGCATCCACCTCGAATTTGGGTGGCGGCAGGAACTGGAAGGCCCACTTCTGCTCGTCCGGCTGACGCGGCAGAATCGAACAGAGAAACATCGGCAGCTTGGCTCTGGAGACGAAGCTCGCGGCGGCAAAGTTTCCGGCCGAGATGCAACCACTGTCAAAGGCAGCGACCTTGTCGTCTGTCATCATCTTGCGATAGACGACCACTGCCTGCTGCGGCGTCGACTTATTGTCCTCGATCAACAGTTCGAGCTTCTTGCCAAGGACGCCGCCTTGCGCATTGACCGCTTCAACGGCGATCTGCATCCCGTCACGCCAGTGACCGTCGGTCGCCGACCCGTAGCCCGTCAAACCCAGCGACGATCCGATTTTGATCGTCTGCTGCGCAGACGCCGGCATTGCCAGCGTGAGCGCGAACAGCGTGGCGCAAATTGACGCCTTGCGTGGTCTCATGTTTCCGTCCCCTGTCTGTTTTCTTTTCAGCTTGAACGCTGATTGAAGATTACTCGGTCTATCGCGCGCTCATCCGACCTTGTCCCGGACATCGCGCAGGCCCGCCGTCGCCGCCTGGCGCAGGAAGCCCTGGTCCGACGAAAGCACGAAGACGCTGGCACCGAGCGAATTCAGCCAGGCGGCCTCGCTCGCATTGCCGACATAGACGCTGATCGGCTTGTTGGCCTTGCGTGCGGCTTCCGAGATACGTTCGACTGCGCGCAACACATCGGGAGGATCTTTCGATTCATCGCCGAAGGCTGCGGTCAGATCGCCCCGTCCGATAAACAGCGAGTCGACGCCGTCAACGGCTGCAATGGCGTCGATCTCGTCCAGCGCCACCGGATCCTCGATCTGGGCTACGAACACCATCCGGGCATCCGCATCCGCAATGTGCCGCCACATCGGTATGCCGGAATAGCGACCCGCGCGCGTGCTGGTCGCAAAGCCGCGGCTGCCGCCGCGATAGCGCAACATCGCTGCTACCTCGCGCGCATAGGCTGCGCTCTTGACATGAGGGACCAGGACGCCGGTTGCGCCGCAATCGAGCACCGAGAGAATGGCCTCGGGTCCCGGCACCCGAACCAGCGCCGGCGTGTCGGTTGCCCGCGCAGCCATCAACGCGATGTCGCTGCTGGTACGATCGAATGGCCCGTGCTCCTGATCGATCACGACGAAGTCGTAACCGATCTCGCCGAAGATTTCGGTGCCATGACCGGTCGGTGTCTTCAGAAACGTGCCGACGAGTTTCTGGCCGCCAAGCATGCGCTGCCGGAATGTGGAAGCGGTTGTCATCTTTGATAATCCTGTTGCCGTTGCGGAGTGGGCTGCCGGTTACGGCATCGGATATTCGTCGGCGTTCAAGATCCAGCCGGGCTTCTGTGAGAAGTCGAGCCGCGGCGGACAGAAGATATCGACGAGCTGGTTGAAGTCACTTCCACAGGCCTCGGTGGTATGAATCGAGGGCGGCGGGATGACGGCGATGGACGGCGTCTTACACAGCTCGTGGTCGTCCTTGCGCCAGTTCTTCTTGTTGATCGTCCACGGCCAGCGCAGATGGTGAATGAACTCCCCTTCCACCGCGAGCGAGCATTGCTCGAAGTCGTCGTGATGGTGCGGCGACAGTTTGCTGGGATCGCGGGGGCCGTTATAGCCGTCGAGATAGTTCACCATGATGGTGGTGCAACGCCAGATGCGACCGAATCGGCCCGGCTCCGGCGGCACGTCGAGACTATAGACGCGCAGACGAAAGCCGTCTTTCGGCGCCGGCCACGGCTCCAGCGGTGCGACGTAAGGCTTGGCCGTCGCATAGGAAGCCGCATTGGCGCATTTCGCCGCGAGATCCTCCGACCGCGTGGTGAAGATGCGAACGATCTTGCCGGCTTCGATGATCTTGATGCTGGACCGTCCAAGCGGCACGAATGCCAGGGAACGGCCATTGACGCGCTGCGTGCCGTCTGCCGTGGTGATCTCCACGACCACCTTGGGATCGGACAACAGGACGGCATACTCGTCCGGCTGCTCCTCGCGCGCCAGCACGCCGCCCGCCTTTCCTTCCGTATGCACGAGCAAGAAGTTCTGACCGCGCCCATACCAGCTCTTGCCTGACGGTCCATCCTCCTGCGGCGGCTCGTCATAGAAGCGCAGATACTCCGCCTGGCCGAAAGGACCAGCAGGCGCTGCGCTTGCGGCTGCGGGCGCAAGCTTGGCCCTCGGATCGGTGGTGTCGTACATGTGGAATCTCCCTTGATGTCAATTCTAGAAGCCGGCATTTCACGATGCGCCGGCCTGAGATTGTGCCTTGTCCGGAAAGCTAACTGGTCCGCGCCGCGGCCACGTCCGCTTCGATACCGAGCGCGCGCGCGGTGTTGCCGGAGACCATCTTGCGGATCTGATCGTCGTCGTAACCCAGATCCATGCAGAGCCTGATGCCGCGGCGGAAGCCATCGAGCGGGCTGAAGGTCCCGGTCTGGCCGAGGTCGGAGCACAGCATCGTCTGCTCCACGCCTGCTGCCTCGATCTGGTCACGCAGGTCCTCGGCCTCACGGCTCTTGAACTTGCAGCCGTCGAGAAACATGCAGAGCGAGTGCTCAACGAAGGCCCCCATCGCCGCGATGCCTTTGACGTCGTTCAACGACGCATCGACGATATCCTCGGGATGGGTGAACACCAGACGCTTGACGCCCCGGCGCTGCGCCTCTTCGAAAATCACCCACGTCTCACTGACATGCAGGTGACCGCTGGCCAGCACCATGTCGTTCCGCGCAACGATGTCGATAATTTCCTTCATGTCGTCGCGCACCGACTTGTCATCATTGAGGACGGGAATCGCAGTGACCGGTCGCATCCGCTCGGTGGAGGCCGGGTGCACCCATTGAGCAGACGCCTGCCATCGCAGATGGTTTGCGGCGGCCAGCGTGGGAAGCCAGACAATCCTGCCACCCAGCGCGGCGGTGTGTTCAACCGCATAGGGGTTGAGACCGCCCACCACATTATTGAGCACGATGCTGGAATAGATCTTCGTCTTCAGCTCAGGAAAATGCTGCCTGATCAACTCAGCCGTCATGACGCCGCTGTAGTCATGATCCTTGGTGACAACCGCGGCGAAGCCCGCCTGGGACGCCTGCTGAAGCAGTGTGACGTGGTCGATGCCACGCGGCGCGATGGACGGCCCGCTATGCACATGCGGATCAATCGCGCCTTTCAGCAGCGCGTCGATGCGCGCCTCGACCTTGGGGTCAGCTTTCTCTGTCATTCCCTCACCGCATTTTGTCCGACCGCCCGCAAAGACTGTCGATTTCGTTGATGTTCGCGAGAGCAGAACATCGTTTCATTTTAAGATACTGGCCGGCGCGACGTCGTGTCAATAGTTTCCGGGACTGCGATCGCGAACCTCCACGCATCAATCACATTGCACTTGCAATCCACTCCGCTACGTTGTTCAGCACTCGGGAACATGAAGTTGAGAAACGATGAGCGATTCAGGATCAAGCGGCGTCCATTCCGTGCAGCTGGCTATCGACGTGCTGGAGGCCGTTGCATTCTCCGACGATGAACTGGGCGTGACGCAGATCGCCGACCGTCTGGGCATGACGAAGGGATCGGTGCATCGGCATCTGCAGACGCTGGTCGACCGTGGCTATCTCACGCAGAACTCCAGCACCTCGCGCTACAGCATCGGTCCGAAGGGCCGGCTGCTGGCACGGCATGCACCGGATGCGGATCTCATCCAGCTCGCGGAAGGACCGATGCGACAGTTGCGTGATGCGCTTGGTCATTTCGTCGTGCTCTCCGAGATGACGCCGCGCGGCGCGTTGATCCTGCACAAGCTGTCGGGCACGGCGGCGATTGAACTTGGCGTCCGGCCGGGCAGCGAATTGACCTTCCATGCGTCGGCGCAGGGAAAGGTTCTGCTCGCTTTCGCCCCCAGCCCCATGAGAGCGCGCGTTCTCGCGCAGCCCCTGCAGCGCTTCACCGACAAGACCGTCGTGTCCGTCCGCAAGCTCGAGCAGGAATATCTGGATATCGTGCGTCTTGGATTTGCCACGGCCCCCGAGCAAAGCTTGATCGGAATGAATGCAGTGGCCGCGCCGATCTTCGATGCTCAGGATGCCTGCATCGCTTCGATCGCCATCGTGGCATCGATCCAGGTCTTGCCCGAGAAGACACGGCCATCCGACGTCGCCCAGCTCATCGAGGCGGCACGCCAGATCTCGCACAAGCTCGGGCACGGTCGCGGGACTCATCAGCCAACACCCGTCAAGCGCAGCGCGCGGACGGCGCGCCCGCGTTAAAGCTGATCGGCAATGTTTTTTCTCCAGTTGTCGGTGCGCAGCGGCATGTCGGCAAACGTCTTGCGCTGGTCTGCTGCCCTGCCGATCAGTTCAACAGCGGTCATACGCTTGCCTCGCAGGTAAGCGTCGAATTCCTCTAGCGCGGATGACAGCACGGCTGCGCCGCGCAGCATCACCGCCGATGCCATCTCCACCGCACTGGCGCCGGCGAGCATCATGCGCGCTACATCGAGACCCGTGCGCGCACCGTTGGTTGCGATCAGAGGCTTGTCGCCGCCAAGCTGTTGCCGCGACACGGCCAGCCAGTGACACGTCAGCGGCAGATTCCAGTAGCCACCGACGCCCAGCGTCGTTCCCAGCAACGGCTGCATCGTCTCGACATCCGGCACTAAGCCGAGCAGCCGCCCGGCCATCACCACTGTCTCGCCGCCCGCGCGAAATGCAGCATCTGCCAGGTCCGGCACGCGCTCACTCTGCCCGGTGATCTTGACCCATAGCGGGATGCCGATCGCCTCCCGTACCGCGGACACGATCATGGACACCCGCTCGGGATCGAGTTCGGTGGACACCACGCCTTTCGCCTGGCTGGCATAGGGCGTGCCGATATTCAGTTCGAGGACGCGCACGCCGGCCTGCTCGACCTGCCTGGCCATTTCGACCGTTCGCGCAACATCCGCAACGATCAGGCTCGCAACCGCATAGGAATCCACCAGTCTGGCTTCGTGATCGAGCCGGGCCGTCTGATCGAGCCACGCATCGAAGCTCTGTGGCGTCAGACCGGAGCGACAGGCGATGAATGCCGTGTCAGGCGCATTCGGCGTCCACGCCATTTCGCGCCACTCGCTGTCGAGCAGCATGTATTCGGCGCGCTGCAGCTGATCACGGCCGCGCTCGGATTCGTTGATGGACTTGACCACCACCGCGCCGACCCCGGCGCGCAGGGCGCGCCGGACACCTTCAGGGTCGATATGGTGCTCGGCAGATCCCGCGATCAGCGGGTTCTTAAGGGGCGTTCGACCGACGGTCACATTAAGGCGCGTCATCCGGCCATCCCTCTCAGTGTTCCGCAAGGCGGGTGGGAAGGCCGATGATCTCGCGTGACTCGCGTGGCGACGCGATCGCTCCACCGAGTTCCTCGACGATGCGACGGGCTTTCTCCACCATGGCCGCGTTCGATGGCGCGAGCTGTCCGCGCGAGAGATAGACGGCGTCTTCCAGACCGACGCGAACGTGTCCGCCGCACAGATAGGATTGCGCGACATTGTGGAACGACGTCTTGCCGATGCCGATTGCGGTGAACTGAGCATCCGGCGGCAACATGTTGCGGGCGTAGATGACCGTCTCGGGACTTGGCTGGAAACCATAGCGAACACCCATGACGAACGAGCAGAGTACGGGCCCGTCAAGTGTGTTGTCCCTCAGCAAATCATTCATCAGCGCGACATCGCCGGAATCGAACAGCTCGATCTCCGGCTTGACCCCGGCTTCGCGGATCACCTTCGCCATCCGCCTGACATTGCCGGGGGTATTGATGACGACTTCCCGGCCCGAATTCATAGTGTTGAGATCGAGGGTACAGATATCCGGGCGAAGCGCGGCAATGTGCTCGACACGTTTTTCAGGTGCGATCAGCGTCGTTCCCGCCGCTGCGACGCGCGGCTGGTCCGTGGATGGAACGAAACGACCGCCAGGCCCCGTGGTGATGTTGAGGATCAGCTGGGTGTTTTTCGCGCGTATCCGTTCAACGACGTCGCGGTAATAAGCGAGCTCCATCGAAGGCTTCCCGGTGGAAGGATCCCGCACATGGATATGCACGATCGCGGCGCCGGCCTCGGCCGCTCCGAGACAGGCTTCGGCGATCTCTGCCGGCGTAATCGGCAGATGCGGTGTCTGTTCCGGAGTGGTCAGATTGCCAGTGACGGCGCAAGTGATGAAGACCTTTTGACGCGGCGCCTGCATCGCCCGTACTCCTGTCCGTTCTGCGGCCATCGACATGACGGCCGATCTCATTGCTAGTTTTGCGGTAATGCTTTTTGGCAGTGCAGGCGCTCCGGCCATCCCATTTCCTCTGCGAGCGCGTTCAACGTCGCGGACAATGCGCGTGGAATATCAATCTGGCCGCCATCGCTCTGGCGCTTCGTCCAGCTGCGTTCACCCGGCGTGCGTGGCGGCATCTGTGCACGCGACCCGCGAATTTTCGCGAGCTCGGTGGACGCTTCATTGCGGAAGCCTTCGGCCGGCCGGAAGTGTTCGATATCGATCGCCAGAAACAGCAGCGAGCACAGAAACGGCTTCGAGAGATCGCCATAGAGCGGTGCAACCTCATCGCCACCAGGTCCCTGCGACAACAGGCTGCACATCAGATTGATTGCCAGCGACAAGCCGAAACCCTTTGCGCCGCCCGACGGCAACAACATGCCGTCGATCGCGGCCTTGGCGTCTGTCGTGGGCTGGCCGTTGCGGTCGACAGCCCATGTCGGCGGAAGCGGCTTCCCTTCCCGCTCATAGACGCGGATCTTGCCGAGCGCCGCTTCACTCAGCGCCATGTCGAGCACAAACTCGGGCCCGTCAGACACGGGAAGCGCGATCGAGAGCGGATTGTTGCCGACCAGTTTCTCGAGGCCACCCGGTGCCGGCATCATCGGCTTTGTGTTGCACATGGCGATGCCGATGCAATCACGGGCGCTTGCCTGGCGCGTGTACCGGGCCGCCGCGCCGAAGTGAAAACTGTTGCGAACGGCCACGACACCGACGCCCGTCTCCTTGCTACGCTCAATGGCCATCTGCATGGCCGCGTCACCCGCCAGATGGCCGAACATGCCCTGCGCATCCAGCACGGCCATTGCCGCGCGACTCTCAACCACGATCGGCTTCACGGCGGAGGACACACTGCCGAGGCGAAGCCGGCGAATATACATCTCGGCCTGCGACAGGCCATGCGACGGCAGGCCGGCCACATCCGCATCGACCAGAGCGCTCGCCATCTGTTCGGCGGCAGGCATCGAAAGACCAGCACGCACGAACAGGCCTGCGAGAAAACGCTCGGCCGCCGCGACTGGAATTGATCGGAGATCGCTCATCACGAGGTCTTTCGCACTCTAGTTCGATTGTCCGTCCGGCACCACATAGGCCAAGGCCGGATCGACGATCAGCACGACCTTGCCGATCTGCTCATTGGCATCCATCAAAGCATGCGCCTTGGCCATGTCCTCCAGCGGAAATGCCGCGCAGATGTTGAGCCGCATCCGCCGATCCTCAAGCAATGGCCAGACCTCGCGCATCAAGGCTTTGGCGATCCAGCCTTTGTACTCCGGCGGACGCGGCCGGATCGTCGATCCCGTCAGCGTCAGCCGGCGGCGCACGATCTGCCGGACATTGATATCGGCGCGCTCGCCGAGATGACTCGCGATCAGGACAAGGCGACCATCGAAGGCCAACAGTTCCAGCTCCAGATTGGTGTAAGGACCAGCTTGGGAGTCGAGGATGACGTTGATGCCCTGCCCCTTGGTCGCCTCCACCAGGGGCTTGACCCAATCGCAGCGATAGTCGAGCGCGATCTCCGCGCCGAGGTCGCGGCAGATCTGTCGCTTCGTTTCCGACCCGGCCGTGGCGAAGACACGCGCGGATCGCAGCAGTTTTGCGATCTGGATGGTGGCCATGCCGACACCGCTGGTGCCGCCCTGTACGAGGATGCTCTCACCCTCCGCAAGCTTGCCGAGCAGAATGACGTTGTTCCAGCAGGTGAACAGCACCTCGGGGAGCACCGCCGCCTGCGCGAAGTCGTATCCCTGGGGGATCGACATGCATTGCACGGCAGGCACGCTGCAATACTCCGCATAACCGCCACCTGTGACCAAGGCGCAGACCGCACTGCCGACCCGCGGCCAGTTCACATCCGGCGCTGTCGCGACAACAACACCGGCAATATCGAGGCCCGGAATTTCCGTTGCGCCGGGCGGCGGCGGATAGAGGCCGCGGCGCTGCTGGATGTCCGGCCGGTTCACGCCGGCCGCCACCACACGCACCAGTACTTCGCCGCGCGCCAAAGTCGGTAAGGCCTCTTCGCCAAGCGATAGCACCTCGGGACCGCCAAAGCGGGCGATCCTGACCGCCCGCATATCCGATGGAAGCATCATCATGACACGGCCTGCCGGCGAGCGGCCGCAGCCGCAACAGTGACCTCGCTCTCGCCGTCCGTCTTCGGCAGGACGCGCCATGTCAGCAACATCGCGAATGCGCTGGCAGCCAGCAGACCCAGGCTGATGGCAGGCACCGACATCGCAGCCAGCGCACTACCTGACAAGCTCGCGACCCACGGCATGAGATTCTGCGCAGCAAAGCCACCGAGGCTGCCGATCGTGCTGATGGCTGCAATCGCCGCCGCCGCATGCGCTCCCTTGAAGATCTGCGACGGCAGATACCAGAAGCACGGAAACATCAGCGAAACGCATGGGGTGCCGACTGCGAGCGCCACATAGCGCATCCAGTTCTCGGTCAGCAATGTCGAGGTGAAGAACGCCCCCATCCCGCACAAGGCGATCACCGCCATGCCGATCAGGACTGTGCGGTGCTCGCGCAGATGGCGCGGGAGCCAGACAAGGACCGCGGCAGCCACAGCCCAGGGCAGCGCATTCAGCACACCGTTCTGCGTGCCGGTCGTGCCGAACCCTTTGACCACCGTTGGCAACCAATAGATGATCCCGTAGAGCGACAGCGTGATCAACGTATAGACGAACGAAAACCACCACACCCTTGCGTCGATCAGGACGCGGAGCGGATTGGTATGCATGGTGGTCGCGATTTCATCGCGGCTGAGTGCGTCTGCCAGCCGCGCTTTCTCCTCGGACGACAGGAAACCGGCTGTCTGCGGATTGTCGGGGAGATAGCGCATCACCAGAACAAACAGCAGGGCCGCAGGCGCGCCCGTGGCGATGAAGACCCATTGCCAGCCGGCGAGGCCAAGCATGCCATCGAAATCCAGCAGGATGCCGCCAAACAGCGAGCCGAACATGTTGCCGAGCGGACTGCCTATGGTGAGAAGCGCCACGGCCTGCACGCGGTAGCGCTTGGGAAACCAGAGTGTGAGGTAGAAGATGATGCCCGGATATGCCCCCGCCTCGGCCACGCCGACCAGGAAGCGTACCGCCGCAAACATCGAGCCAGTCATGCTGAAACCCAGCAGCACCGTCAGCATGCCCCATGTCAGCAGGATACGCGCAAACCAGAGCCGCGCACCGAACCTGTGCGCGGCCAGCGCGCTCGGGATTTCAAAGAAGGAATAGCCGATAAAGAATAGCGAGGACGCCAGCCCGTACACCGTCTCGGACATGCCCAGGCTGCTGGCCATCTGCAGTTTGGCGTAGCCGACATTCGACCGGTCGATCACGGCCAGCATCATCATCGCCATCACAAGCGGCATGACCCGCCACATGACGCGATTCATCAGGGCTTCTTCGCTCTCGCGATTCACATTCATGGTTTCCTCGTCGATCTTATCTGCCGGCCTTCACTGGTCGTTCTTGTTGGTTGGGATTCTACAGGGCGGCGCGCTTCGCCGGCAGGTCGAGAAATGCCGCCGCATTCTCGCTGATCAGTTTCTTGATCGAGGCGTGCGGCATCTGCAGATCGAGCAGCATCTGCGTGATGCTGCGGAAACCATCGACCGGGCGCTGCGAACCGAGCAGGCCGAGATCGGACGACAGAATAGTATGCTCCACGCCGGCGACCTCGATGAGGTGGGCCAGATCGTCCGCGCTGAACTTCTTGGACTTTCCTTCGATGAACATGCAGATGGAATGTTCCATCGTGACGCCGAGCGCGACCAACTGGCGAATATCGCTATCGGCAAAGCCGACCACATAGGTCGGGTGATTGACCATCATCTTCTTGACGCCGCGGCGCTTGGCCTCCTCGAACAGGACGTGCTGCTCCGAGACGTGGAGGTGGCCGCCAGCCAGGATGATGTTGGCCTCCGCGATCAGATCGATGACCTTTTTGGTGTCATCGGTGAGCTTGCCATTGGCGTCCAGCGCCGTGAGCGGGATCGGATCCAGCATCTTCTGGGACGTCTTCGGGAAGTTCTTGGCCTGACCGCTGGCCTGAACGTTGATATGGTTTGCCGCCGAAAGCGTCGGCATCCAGACGATCTTGCCGCCGAGCTTGATCGCATGATCGACCGCGTGCGGATTGATGCCGCCAGACGCATTGTTCAGCGCCACGCCCGAATACAGGTGAACACCGAGCTGCGGAAACAGCTTTTCCAGAATAATGGCGTGCGCCATGCCGGGATAGAAGTGATCCTTGTACAGCACCGCACGAAACCCCGCGACGGCAGCGTCCTGCATCTCCTCATAGTGATCAAGTATCCGCGGCATAGCCGCAGGCCCGCTATGGCAATGCAGATCGATCGCATCGACCAGCAGCTCCTCGACCTCCTTCGGACGCGAGAGCGGCGGGAGCGCGACAGTGTCAGGATATGAAACGGAATTCTCGGCCATGATGGCTGCCCTTCAGTGGATGCTGGTTCTGAGAAAATGGCGACCTGCCGGTGAATGGCGGGGGCCGCAACCGACGCCTCATCGCGCGACATGTCCGGGTCGGCCCACACACGACAGATCGCGACAACGCCTGACTTTTTCCGGACATGGCAGGTGAACTGACAGCCACGCGATACTGATGCGGCGCGACAACGCCATTGGCGCCCTGACCTCCCCGCAAGACACGGCACTTCCTCCCACCACACGGCTGCGCTTCGGTGGCCTGAGCGGACACCGGCGCATTCTCTTGAGCGGATATTGCAACCGGCCTGGCCATTTGCCATACCTATTCGCCAGCGTTCCGCAGAGTGGAATCTTGGCATGGCCCCACGTTCACCGAAGGTCGAAGCGGCAGCACGCACGCTCATCCTGCTGGAGGAGCTGAACCGGCATCGCGTCGCCTCGATCCAGATGCTTCATCTCGCGACAGGCCTGCCGAAATCGACCATCGTGCGCCTGATGAAATCGCTGTGCGCCATGGGCTATGCCGCCAACGACCGCAGGCAAGGTGGCTACGCAGTAGCCTCACGCGTTAAATCCTTGAGTAACGGCTTTCACGGTGATCCGCTGGTGGTCGAAGCCGCGCGGCCATGGGCGCTGTCCTTTACGTCACAGCATCAGTGGCCATTGGCGATCGGCGTTCTCGACCACACGTCCGTGGTCGTGCGCTTCAGCACCATTGCCGACAGTCCGGTGTCGCCGTTCCACGGAACGATCAACATGCATCTCAGCCTGCTGCGCCGCGCATTGGGTCGTGCCTATCTGGCATTCTGCCCCATCGGGGAGCGCCTGATGCTGCTGGACCTTCTTTCGCGATCGACGGATGATGAAGATCAACTCATCGGCGATCGCGCCCAGACATTGTCGTTGCTGAGATCGATCCGGAAGCAGGGCTATGCCGAGCGGGATCGCGCCGTCGACCCTCGCTCATCCGGGACGATCGCCATCCCGATCATGAGTGGAGACAAGGTGCTTGCGACAGTTGGAATGACTTATTTCATCTCTGCCATTGATCGACGTGAATTGCTCAAGACCTTCTTGCCAAGGCTTCAGACCTTGGCAGAGAACATTTCTCGAAGCGCCGCGGCACTCAGGTAAATGAACGCAACACAAGCGATCTGTCGGCAGCTGACACACGCGGTCCCTTGCCAAAACGAAATCAATGGATGCTCCGCTTGGCCCAACCATGGGCGACCATTGCATCGTGAAGTGCATTCCTTGCGTCAATAGTGCTGACCGAATCCTCGCTCGCCGCGGTTAGCCTGCTGACCACGTCAAGCCATTGAGGAGACGCCCGGGTTTCAGATCCGACGTAGCGCTGAACCCATCTCAGCGCCGAAACAACCGACAACAGCTTCCGATCGCCAGTCGGAGTCTGGCCAGGCGCATCAGCGGTCAAAATGATCGGCGCGAAGATGTTCTGCACCGTTCCCCCGTCGGTTAGCGGATGAAGTTCCAAGCCGGTGTGGCGCGAAATACAACGTATCCGCAACGTCTCGGAATTCAATTTGAAAAAGCAGGTGCCCGCAGGACCGTGCTGATGCCCATGACCCAATATGCTAACGGGAGTCCAACCGGCTGCTCGTCATCGGACTGCTCAACGTTCCATCGATCCGCGCTCGAACCGCGGGTTCAAGATCGCAACAAGAGTCGATCTATGGATTTGCGATCGTCGGCAGTTCGACTACCTGCACCAGGCCACCGTCACGACCGTTGCTGATTTTTATATCGCCGCCGGCCTGGCGAATGATTTCGCGTGAGATCGTAAGGCCAAGTCCCGCTCCCGGGATGCTCTGAATGCGCGCCGGACTGGTGCGGAAGAACGGTTCGAATACCTGGTCCAGAAGATCTGGGGAAATTCCCGGGCCGTCGTCGCAGATGACAATGCGTGCAGTCGCGCCGCCGGTTATGCTGACTCTGCCGCGCTCGCCATGAGTTGCCGCATTGATCAGCAGGTTGCGCAACGCGCGGCTCAGAGCGACGCGATTTCCCTTTACGCATGCCTTGGCGGTGTCCGAGACCTCTATCTTGAAATCCTGTTCCTGCAATTCTGTCGCCACGCTCCCCACGAGGCCTTCAATACAAATGACCTCCGACACCGCGTTCGTCGATTCCTCGCGCACCAGCTCAATGGCGCTGTCTGCGATATGATCGAGTTCCTTGATGTCCCGGAGCCACAATTCGCGCTCTTCCTCGTCTGCGACGAATTCCGCGCGCAATCTCATTCGGGTGAGCGGCGTACGAAAGTCATGACCCGCGCCGGCAATGAGGCGCATGCGGCTTTCGACTGCTCGTCTCAACCGGGTCGACAACGAATTCAGCGCAGCCGCGGTCGCCCGGACTTCAGCGGGACCGCGTTCGGGCAGGTGCGGCAGAATGCCGTCGGCGCTGACCATTTCGACGGCACTTTCAAGCATGACCAGCGGTCGGATCATCCGGTTCGCGGCAAGCACCGCAACGCCCCCGACTCCGACTGTGATAAAGGCGAGCCACCACAGGCGCTCGATGTTCGGCGGAAGATCGAGATCCACGATCAACCATCCTCTCGATCCGACCCGGACTGACGCCGCCTGAAACCATCGACCTTCAAGCCCATCCTTACGCGTAACAATGACATCCAGCGGCGAACCAAGTCGCGCGGTAACGGAGCTAAAGATGTTCGTCTGCTTTTCGTCCGGTAGCCCGCTCGTCGGATTCTGGACCAGCGCATGGCCTTCAGGATCGTTCGCTGCGAGGCGCTCCATCAAGATCAACTGCCTGGCCAGCAGATTGATGACCTCCTCATCCGGTGCCTTGAAAATATACATCGTTGCGATCGTCATGAACATCACAACTGCAACGATCGACGAGACGAGAAGCAGAGCAATCTTTGCGCGAAGAGTGTTCATCTCTGCTCCTCCACATGAACAACTTTGGCAGCCAGTTGATAGCCACCGTTGCGCACGGTCTTGAACAGCTGGGCAGCGACACCCTCCGACAATTTGCGGCGCAGGCGGCTGATGAGAACATCAATTGATCGATCGAGCACATCGCCATCGCGACCCCGCGTCAGATCGAGCAATTGATCGCGCGACAATACGCGGCCGGGGCGATCCAGAAACGCCACCAGCAGATCGAACTCCGCACCGGTCAGTTCGATGTCTTCGCCTTTCGGATCGGTTACCGAACGCGTGGACGGATCGGCCGTGAAACCTTCGAAGACATACCGGCCGGCATCGTCCGGCGTAGCGCGGTTATTCCGACCGCGACGCAAGACCGCGCGAATACGCGCAACGAGCTCACGCGGGTTGAACGGCTTGCCGAGGTAATCGTCGGCTCCGATCTCGAGACCGATGATCCGATCGATGTCCTCTTTCAGCGCGGTGAGCAGGATGATCGGGATGTTCGATTTCATGGCTCTCAAATCACGGCAAAGGTCGAGTCCGGATCCATCCGGCAACATCACATCGAGCACGATGAGATCGATCTGGTTCGTGACGATACGCTCGCGAACCTCCCCGCACCTTGATGCAAGCTGGACGCGAAATCCCTGCTCTTGCACGTAACGAGCCAGAAGTTTTCGGATTTCGAGATCGTCGTCGACAACGAGAATTTGCGGCACATGCATTGCTGTGAAATCCGTCTTACCCCTCAGGAGCAGTAATCGCCTCAGGGAAAATTGGAGAAGAACTTTTGTAACGAAGCATGTCCCGGGTCGATTGCGGCGGGTTTTTGACACGAAAATCGCCTGCAATGAAATGTTTCGACATATTCAGCCGGAGTGCGAGCAACCTGGTATCCCTATCAATTGCGCAGCGACAACACTCAGGGGTTTCGAATGCGCTTCCTCGCCAGTCTCCGTCGATCGACGGCTATAAAGACGGCTCCATCCCGCGATCAGACATCTCCAGTCGAACATCGGTCGTCGATGCGGGGACAGTATCATTCTCTATCCTTCGCGATGCTCACCGTCGCGACGTTGCTGCCAGGTTGTGCAACGGTGCCTGCTGTTCAGGGAAACCGACTCTCGTCCTACGAGGGGCTCACTCCGTCCGACGGCAAGCTCACGAAATCCAAACTCATGGTCAGGAAAGAGCAGGTTCTGGCGGCAAAGACGATCAACATTGCCCCGACAGTATTCCCGTTCACGATTGCGCCGAAACTATCCGGAGAACAGCGAACTCTGGTGGCGAATGTCGTGAACCGCGCTTTGTGTATCAGCCTCAGTGATCGCTTTCAGGTCGTGATGCCCCATGAGCCCGCGGATCTGACTGTCCGTGCGACGGTGACGCGGGCAACGGAAACTGACGAGATTGCAGCAGGCGCGTCCGCCGCGGCGTCGCTCAGCACAAGCTTCATCGATATGGGCACCAATGTGCCGATACCAATCCCGCGCATACCCTATGGCTTGGGGGATCTCGCCATCGAAGCCGAAGCAGTCGATGTGGCCGGCCGGCAGCAAGCCGCCATGCTTTGGGGCAGAGGTGCAGGTGTCTTTTTCAGTTCGCCGCGCGCCTCGAAAACGAGCGATGCCTACGAACTTGCGTCCGCGTTCGGCGACGACTTCGGACATTTGCTGGTAAAAGGGGAAACTCCCTTCAAATCCATGGGGATCAACATTCCCACATGGCAGAAGGTGAATTCGAATATAGGCCTCGCACCGAAATACGCAGCCTGCGAGGCGTACGGTCGGGCTCCAGGCATCGCGGGAATGGCCGGTGCCAAGATCGGGCTGCCGCCCGAATGGACCGATAACGGTCCACGCGCACCCGCAAAACCCTAGGGATAGCGCGGCGCGGCGAGATTTACTTGTCGAGCTTGAACACCATCTGTGTCGGGCGCACGAACCGCAATGCGATCAGAAGCAGCGTCATCACCATCACCATGTAGATCACCGCCATTGCATCGATGGAATAGACGGGACGAACACCACCGGCGAACATGTTGTAGAATAACGCAACAACGAGCGTCTGCGATCCACCGCCGCCGAGGAGAAATGCGAGCTCGAAATTCGATATCGTATTGACCAGCACAAGGACGCCGGCGGTGAGTATTCCCGGTATCATCAGGGGAAACAAAATCCGCCTGAAAATCTGAGCCCGGCTTGCGCCGAGCACCGATCCGCTCCATTCCAGATTGACGCTGATCTGTTCGAAAAACGGCATCAACACGAAGACGGCCAGCGGCACCATCGGCACCAACACCGCCAGGATCACGCCGACGACGGATCCGCCGACGCCATATCGGTAAAGGGTGGTTGCCAGCGGAATCCCGTAAGTCATCTGCGGGATCACCAACGGCAGGAAGTACAGCAACAGGATGACCGATTTGAACCGGAAATTTCGCCGGGCCAGGATGTAAGCCGCCGGAAATCCGATTGCCAGTGCAAGGACGACGACGACGACCACGATCAGCAGCGTGATACCCAGCACCTGTCCCAGATCGAAATTCTTCCACGCATAAGCGAACCAGTCCGTCGTATAGGCTGGAGGCAGCAAGCCACCGAACCATCGCTTCGCGAATGAACTCACCACGACATGAGACACAATCCCGAGCATGTTGAGGATGAATCCCACGATGAACAGATAGAGCGAGAGCTTCCACATTCTGCTTCGCATTGTGCGCCCCTATCTCTTTCCGACGCCCATGGTCGCTGCCGGCGACAGCCGGCGACGGAACAGGATGATGACGAGCAGCGCCGCCAGCTGACAGAGGCCCATAACCACCGCAATCGCGGAGGCAGCCGACATGTCATATTGTTCGAAGGCCTTCTGATAGGCCGCAATAGAGATCGTGCGCGTGGTGCCCGCCGGCTGCCCGAGCATGATGGCCGAGGGAAAAACCGCGAAGCTCATGACGAACACCAGCGCGAATGCGATGGCAAGACCGGGCGCGATGAGCGGCAGCATCACGCGCCGGAAGACGACCGAAGGTGTCGCGCCCAGCATCCGCGCCGAGCGTTCAAGGCTGGGATCGATGCCGGATATGTATCCCAGCAGCATCAGGAAGCAGAATGGGAACTGCTGCATGAACAACGCCAGCATAACGCCAGCGTAGTTATGCGTCAGAATAAACGGCTCTTTGATAAGCCCTAGTCCGAGAAGGACCTGATTGAACCAACCCTGCGAACCATAGAAGCCCAAGATACCTTCCGACAGCAGGATCACGCCGAGCGAAATAGGCATGATCAAGATCGTCGTCACGGTCCGTTCCATGAAAATGCCCCGGCGCATGCCGTAAGCCAGCCAAAGAGCGAGCAGAAGGACAACGATCGTGGTGGGAATCGCCAGACTGAAGGTGATCCAGATCGTACCATACTGATAGGGATCGCTGAAGAAGGTGAGATAGTTCGCAAAACTGAAGCCGCCAACCTTTTGCGGCTGAAGGCTGAGATAGACACCATACAGAAACGGATAGACGAACATGCAGAGAACGTAGAGCAACGACGGCAGCAAACAGAAGAATGCCAGCGTGTCGAATTCGCTCTTCTCATCGTTGGCTACGGCGCGCATTATTTTCTCGCCTATTCCGCAGGAAGCAGGACGACCTTGTCGACCGGAAACTGAAGGCCGATCGTGTCGGCGGTTCGTATCGCCTCGGCGGTGCGTAACCAGACCCGCGTGTTGTCATTGATGCGTATGGCGGCTTCCTGTTCCCGACCGAGATACTCGACCACTTCGACACGGCCGCTAACATCTTCGGCACCGGAAACCACCTCACCGCCCGCCCGGATATCGTCCGGGCGGATCGCCATCACCATATCGACATCCGCTCGCACATCGGCCCCTGCCCGCGCCCGAATCCGGATTCCGTCGCCGACACCTTCGGCGATTCCGTTGGACACTGACGCGATCCTGACCTTGAAGAAATTCCGGAAACCCATGAAGTCCGCCACGAAGACGTTCTTCGGCCGGTCGTGGATTTCCTGCGGCGTACCCGACTGCATCAGGATGCCGTTGCGCAGCACCACGATCCTGTCCGACAGCGACAATGCTTCAGCCTGGTCGTGGGTCACATAGATCGACGTCAATCCCAGTGCGGCGTGGATCTGTTTGATCTCCGCCCGCATCTCTACTCTCAGTTTAGCGTCGAGGTTTGAAAGCGGCTCGTCGAAGAGCATCAGGCGCGGATGCAATACGAGGGCCCGCGCAATGGCAACGCGTTGCTGCTGACCGCCGGAGAGCTGGCCCGGATAGCGCTCCTCATAGCCGGTCAATTGCACCAGCTTGAGCATCGCATCGGTGCGCTTCTTGATCTCATCCTTGGATAACGGCTTCAAGGTGAGCCCGAACGAGACGTTGTCGAAGACCGTCATGTGGGGAAACAGCGCGTAGTTCTGGAACACCATTCCGAACGCACGTTTTTCGGGCGGCAGATGATCGACCCGCGTTCCGTTGAGCCTGATCTCGCCCTCGGTCGCTGCAATCAGACCAGCGACAATCGACAAGGCCGTCGATTTTCCGCATCCGCTCGGTCCAAGGAAGGTAACGAACTCACCCTTTCGGATATCGAGTTCGAGGTTGTGCAGCACGGTCTTGTTGCCATAGCGCTTGGTGATCCCAAGCTTCAGCGAGTCCAACGTATCTCCCGGCCCGTTCATGTCGTCCCGTTTCTGAGTAAGAAGCAACAAGGTCACCGGCGGGCCCGCACATACGGACCCGCACGCTCATCGAATGGATTACTTCTTGACCTGGTTTGCGCCCACTTCCCGGTCCCAACGATCCATCGCGTAGCTCAATTCCTTCACGCCGAGCGGCGGGGATACTTTCCATTTGGTGCCGACTTCGTCGTATTCGGGCCGCCAGAACTCCTTCACCAGTTCCTGAATCTCCTTGGGTGCCTTTTCCATGGTGGCCGTGGTGATCGTCGGCCCAATGAAGCCCGGCCAGGAAAGCACCTGCTGCTCTGGCCGGCGCATAAACTTCATGAGATCGAGAATGACGTCGACCTGTTCTTTCGGCACGCCTGTGGGGATGCACCAGTAATGCCCGTCCACCACGAAGGTCGTGTTCTGCAGGATGGTGATCTTGGAGTCCGGCGGAATGACACTCTGGGCACGGGGCTTCATGTCCCATTCCATGATGCCGGCGATGATCCAGCGTTGCCCCTGGGCGAATTCCTTCAATGTGATCGCGGTGCCCGTCGGATAGTATTCGACGTACTGCCCAAGCTCCTTCAGATAGGCCCAGGTCTTGTCCCACCCCTTGTCGGGATCAAGTGGTTTTGAGTCATTTAGAATGTGCGCCATGCCGAGCACGATCGACCGGCCCGGTCCACTATTCGCCGGCCGCGCATACATCAGCCGACCCGGATTTGCCTTCGCCCAGGCCAGCAATTCTTCGGCGGTTTTCGGCGGGTTGGGGACCTTGCTGGGATTGTAGACGAACACCGGCCCGCCGGCATTGCCCACCGACGGCACCATGTAATCGCGGCCTTCGTCGTAGAGCGCCTTACCGGCAGGCGTCATCTCATCGCGCGGAAACTGCTTCTCGAAATCGGGAATCTTGATCAACTGGTTGTTGGCCGCGAGAAACGCACCACCGTCCTGCCCGGTCAGCACAAGGTTGATGTCCAGCCGTCCGGCATCCTGCTGAGCCTTGATCTTGGCGGGCAATTCCGGCGCCGGCGCACGCTGAATCTTGATCTCCTTGATCTTGTCGGGATTGGCCTTCTTGTAGTTCTCGATGATGACCTGGGTAGATGCGAGATCGCCCCCGGTATCGATGATCGAGAGAACGATCGGCTCGGCGGCCTTCAGAGGTTCACCGGCGAAAGCCGTCACGGCGAGGACGGCCGCGGCGCCCGCAAACGGGCGCAATAATGCATTCGGACAGATCCGCATTTCCGATTCCTCCCTGAGCACATGCACCCGCGTCGCGCGCGGTTGTCATTTATTTGTAAACACAGCATCGACGAGTTAGGAGACATCTGTCAAGCATTGGGAGATCGCAATCGGTCGATCATGAGCAGGACTTGCCGATGTCGCGATGTGCACCTTGCCCGTCTTGCTCGTTCGCTTATCAATCTGTGACTTCATAACCGACCCCAAGAGCCGACACGTCGGCGCCTTGAGAAGGTCGGCCATCGGGAGAAACGCATGCCAATTGGAGTCGGCCTGATTGGGCTAGGAATGGCGGTGAAGCCGCACATCCTTTCGTTGCTTGAACTGCAAGCGCAGGGACGGATCACAATCGTCGGCGGATTTGCGCCGTCAGCGAACCGACGGTCAGCGTTTTCACAGCAGTGGGGCGTTCCGGTTTTCGATAGCCAGGAGGAATTGCTGTCGCGCTCCGATCTCGATCTCGTCCTGATACTGACGCCCCCCGGAACGCATCTGGCGACCGCAAAGGCTGCGGCCGCAGCAGGAAAGCACATTCTGGTGGAGAAGCCCGTCGAGATATCGGTTGCCAGGGGCGAGGAACTTGCGGCCGTCACGGAGGCTGCTGGCGTCCGATGCGGCGTGTGCCTGCAACATCGTTTTCGTCCCGCGTCGCTACGCCTGAAGGCGATCCTGAATCAGGGAGATCTGGGCGATATCCTGTCGGCGAGTGCATCGATCCGATGGTGGCGCGACGATGCTTATTTCCGTCAACCGGGCCGCGGCATGAAGGCGCGCGACGGCGGAGGCGTGTTGCTCACACAGGCCATCCATACGCTCGATCTGCTTCTGCATTTCGTGGGGCCGCACAAGGACGTCGCCGGTTTTGCATCGACCTCGCCGCTCCGAACGATCGATACTGAAGACGTGACCGCGGCGGCGGTCCGTTTCCAAAGCGGCGCCATCGGCGTGCTCGACGCCACCAGTGTTGCGCGGCCTGGCTATCCGGAGCGCATCGAAATCGCCGGCACGCGCGGCTCGGCCTATCTCGAGACGTTTCAATTGGTCATCCATCGTCACGAAGGTCCGCCAGAGACCGTCGGGACTGCGCAATCCGGCGGCGGAGGTGCCGATCCGATGGCATTTGATCACGGGCCACATCGGGGCGTGATCACCGAGATGCTGGATGCAATCGAACAGGGACGCGAGCCGTCCAACAGCGTGCGCTCCGCCCTTCACGTGCAGCGGCTGATCGAGGCCTGGCTATCAGACGCCGCCGCCCGCGCCTGACCGACGCTCTCACGACCGCTTGCGCCCAAGCAGTTTGGCCAGCGCTGCAATCCCGGATTGTCAGCGGGAGTGCACCGACTTGTCAAAAAGATGTAATGTTGCCAAAGACTGGAGCATGTTCGGAGCAAGGACAGGGTGAACATGGGCTCAACGGTCAAACGGAACGACATTCCGGAGCGCCCGGCTGTGACGGGAAAGCTTAGCGACCGCGTCTACGATCATGTCCTCAGCCAGATCACGGTCGGAATCTATCCGGTCAATTCGCGGCTTCCTCCCGAGACACGCCTGGCAGATCAGCTTGGCGTTTCGCGCCCGGTCGTCCGTGAAGCACTGATGCGGCTGCGCGATGACGGCGTCGTCGCATCGCGGCAGGGCGCCGGCTCCTTCGTGATGCGACGTCCCGCGGCAGACGTTTACAACTACGCTCCCGTGGGAAGCATTGCCGATATCCAGCGCTGTTTCGTATTTCGGATCGGCATCGAAGGAGAAGCCGCCGCGCTTGCCGCACGCGATCACGATCCGGAAGGTCTGCGCCGGATCCGCGACGCAATCGCAGCACTTGATCAAGTGATCGCAGATGCCGCGCTGGGCGTCGAGGAAGACATTGCATTTCACCGCTCGGTCGCAGAGGCCACCGGCAATCGCTTCTTCGCCGCGACTCTCGCCGCGATCCAGTCTCAGGTGAGCGTGGGCATCACGCTTAATCGAAACCTCTCCCTGATCCAGCCTCGCGACCGACTTCTGCGTGGGCAAGAAGAGCACCGGGCCGTGCTCGATGCGATCGCCGCCAGAGACGAAGCCGGAGCTCGCGAAGCCATGCGGTCGCATATCGAGAACGCCCGCAAGCGCGTTTTTGAAGGCGGATAGCCGCGCACAGCATGGCTCGCGCGCCCGGGCGGTTGTTCTCAGATGAAAATCGGGAGATTCTTGATCTGCGGCGTCGCCGCAAAATGACGCTAAGTCATTGAAATCATGGTCGGAGTGGCAGGATTCGAACCTGCGACCCCTGCGTCCCGAACGCAGTGCTCTACCGGGCTGAGCCACACTCCGACTAAGAGCGCGGCTTATAGCCTTGGGTTTCGCATCCTGCAAGAACCCCGGTAAAGAAGCCTGACCAATTTTCGAGACCAAGGATCTGCCCCGCATGGCCGTTGGCCTGACCACCCGGATGAGCCCCGCCGACCCCGCCCATATTGCGGAGGCGGCGCGCTGCTTGCGCGCAGGCGGGCTGCTGGCGTTCCCGACGGAGACGGTCTACGGGCTCGGCGCCGATGCGGCCAATCCACGGGCTGTGGCGGGAATCTATGAGGCCAAGGGCCGGCCGTCATTCAATCCGCTGATCGCCCATGTGGCCGATCTCGCCGCTGCCCGGCGCATTGCCCGATTCGATGCGCGCGCGCTGACGCTTGCCGAGGCGTTCTGGCCGGGGCCGCTGACGCTGGTGCTGCCCAAGGCGGCGGACTGCCCGGTGGCCGATCTGGCCACCGCCGGCCTCGATACCATCGCCATGCGTGTGCCGGCCCATCCCGTGGCCCACGCGCTTCTGCAGGCCTTTGGCGGTGCCGTGGTGGCGCCGTCGGCCAACATTTCCGGGCATGTCTCACCGACCACCGCAGCCCATGTGCTGAGCGATCTCGACGGCCGGATCGACATGATTCTCGATGGCGGACCGGTTGAAGTGGGCGTTGAATCCACCATCGTCGGTTGTTTCGACACGCCGATGCTGCTCCGCCCCGGTGGCCTGCCGCGCGAGGCGATCGAGCGGGTGCTCAGCCAACCGCTGGCAAGCCCGCCGGACGATCCTGCAAGCGAGACAAACCAGCCGCTGGCGCCGGGCATGCTGGCCTCGCATTATGCGCCGCGGACACGGGTGCGGCTGCTGGCCGAGGCCGTGAATCCTGGCGAGGCGCTACTGGCTTTCGGATCGGCCCCGCTGCCCGGCATCGAGGCCGCCGCGGCTGTCCTGAATTTGTCTGAACAGGGCGATCTCGGGGAAGCCGCCACCAATCTTTTCGGCTATCTTCGCGCGCTCGACGCGAAAGGCGCGAGCGGCATCGCGGTGATGCCGGTGCCGAACCACGGGCTCGGCGAAGCCATCAATGACCGGTTGCGCCGCGCGGCCGTGTAACGCGAACGCAAGACCAAGAAACGCGCCAAGAAAATATCCAAGGGAATAGTTATGAATATCGTCCAGCCGAAGCCGCCCACGCTTTCCCCCGAAACCATCGCGCGCTTCCGGGCCATCGTCGGCGACAAATACGCCATCACCGATCAGGCCGACGTGCATCAATACGTCACCGAGGATCGCAACCTGTTTTTCGGCACCTCCCCGCTGGTGCTGCGCCCGGGCTCAACCGCCGAAGTCGCCGCGATCTGCAAGCTCGCTACCGAGACGCGCACCGCGCTGGTGCCGCAGGGCGGCAATACCGGGCTTGTCGGCGGCCAGACGCCTTATGGCGGTGAAGTCGTGCTGTCGATGCGCCGGATGGACAAGGTGCGCGATCTGGACACGTCATCCAACACCATGACGGTGGAAGCCGGCCTCGTGCTGCAACTCGCGCAGCAGCGCGCCGCGGAAGCCGACCGGCTGTTTCCGCTGTCGCTCGGCTCCGAAGGCAGCTGCACCATCGGCGGCAATCTTTCCAGTAATGCCGGCGGCACCACTGCGCTGGCTTACGGCGTGGCGCGCGAAATGGCGCTCGGCCTCGAAGTGGTGCTGGCCGACGGTCGCATTCTCAATGGCCTGTCCAAGCTGAAGAAGGACAACACAGGTTACGATCTGCGTAACATCTTCATCGGCGCCGAAGGCTCGCTTGGCATCATTACTGCGGCGACGCTGAAGCTGTTTCCGAAGCCGCGCGCCGTCGAGACCGCCTTTGTCGGCCTGAAGTCGCCGGACGATGCGCTGAAGCTGCTCAGCATCTCCCGCTCCGAAGCTGGCGGTAACCTCACCAGTTTCGAACTGGTCGCCGAGATCGCCGTGGATTTCAGCGTCCGCCATGGCATCGGCATTCGCGATCCGCTTTCCAGCAAACACGCCTGGTATGTCTTGATGGAATTGTCGTCGGGACGCGACGATGCCCGCGCGACATTGGAGGCGATCCTCGAACGCGGCTTTGAAGACGGCATCGTGGATGATGCCGTGATTGCCGAGAATATCGCCCAGCGGCAGGCGTTCTGGAAGTTGCGCGAGGAAATCTCGCCGGCGCAGAAGCCGGAAGGCGGATCGATCAAGCACGATATCTCGGTGCCGGTCGCTTCCGTGCCCGCCTTCATCGCCGAAGCCAATGCGGCCGTCGTGAAACTAATGCCCGGCGCACGTCCGGTGCCATTCGGCCATCTCGGCGACGGCAACATCCACTACAATGTCACGCAGCCTAAGGAAACGCTCGGCGACAGCGACGGCCGCGAGAAATTCCTGGCGCGCTGGCACGACGTCAACGAAGTCGTCTTCGACGTCGTGCTGCGCATGGGCGGCTCGATCTCCGCCGAACACGGCATCGGCCAGATGAAGGCGGCTGAGCTGCCCTCGGTGAAGGACCCCGTCGCCATCGAGCTGATGCGCAGCCTGAAGGCGATGCTGGATCCGCTGAACATCCTCAATCCGGGCAAGGTACTGCTGCCGGTGCAACATTGAAAGTTGCCCGGCTCGTCGATACCGACATTCAGGCGGTCGTCCAGCTCTGGCTGCGCTGCGGACTGGTGCGGCCCTGGAACGATCCGGAGGCCGATATCAGGCTGGCGCGCGCCGGCACCAATGCCGATGTCTTGGTCGGTCGCAAGGGAAGGACCATCGTCGCCTCCGTGCTGGTCGGCCATGACGGCCATCGCGGCTGGGTCTATTACGTCTCAGTCGATCCCGACCACCAGCGTCAGGATTTCGGCCGCGGCATCATGAGCGCAGCCGAAGACTGGCTGCGCGAGCGCGGCATCGAGAAGATGCAGCTCATGGTGCGCTCGGATAACACCAAGGTTCAGGCATTCTACGAGTCGCTCGGCTACGGCGAACAGAAGCGCGTGATCTATGCCAAGTGGCTCGACGGACGGCCGCTGACGCCGTGAACTAGAACAACGATCCCTGCCCGTCGTCCTCGGCCACCGCGACCTTGCGCGGGGCCCTCGTCGGCTTCATCTGCTCTACGGCAGCTTCTTCTGCCGAGATTGGCAGGATCAGTTGCGCTTCGTCATTGGCCACCTTGTTGACGGCCATCGCCACGGGATGCCAGGCGAAGGTGCCGTCTGCGGGCGCAGCGAGCATCGTCATCACGTCGGATGCACTATCCGAACTGCAATCGAGCCACTGCCCGAAATGATCGGGTGCGATCGTCACGGGCACGCGATGGTGCAGTACGGACATGCCCGTGCTGGCTTCCGCAGTAATGATTGCGACTGTGTCGACTTCTTCCCCGTTCGGTCCCATCCAGGTCTCGGCAAGACCTGCGAATCCCATCGGGCCGCCTGCGCTTGGGTGGATAAAATACGGTTGTTTTCGTTCACCGCGGTTTTGCCATTCGTAATAGCCATCGGCCGGAATCAGACAACGGCGGCGACGAATCGCGTTTTTGAAGGCCGGCTTTTCTTGCACCGTCTCAGCGCGTGCATTAATCAGAAGTGTAAACTTCCGCGGGTCCTTGACCCAGGAGGGCAAAAGGCCCCATCGCATCAGACGGAAATGCCGGGATCCGTTTTCAACGATGACAACAGGAACCGGCTGCGTCGGCGCAATATTGTACCTCGCTGGAAAATTCGGTTGCTCGTTATAACTGAATACCTGCCGTAACGCTTCCGGCGCTGATGTAATGACAAACCGCCCGCACATTCTCGATCCGCAATCCTGCCTCTTCAGGCGGTTTTAACCCAAAACACCAACAGTGCGACATATGACCCTGACGGCCATACAACCGGCGCAGCATGACCATCGCGATCTGGCCAGCGCCGGTGCCGGCCCCGTCGCGTCCGCTGCCGAGCTGATGGCCGCCAATATCAATCCACGCACGGGTCTGGCGACCGACTATCTCAATCACTTCAACGAAGCCATCATGTTGCTCGAGCTGATCCCGGACATGCCGGACTGCTATGAGCTGTTTCTGGAATGGCAGCCCCTCAGCTATGCCGAGCACTTCATCAAATCCAACTTCAAGGCACGCGATCTCGCCATTGCATCCTATGAGGCTGCACGCCCGGCCATCCGCGCAGAATTCGATGCACTGGTCGCGAACATGACGCAGATCCTGATCACGGTCGGTGAAGCCATGCGCACTGTGCAGCAGGACCGGACGCGCGCCATGCTGGCCGAGCAGGCCGCCGGCTGGGTCAAGCCCATGGTCGGAACGGCCGGCGGCATCATCAACGGCCGCGATCAGGAATCCGACGTTGACAGCATCATGGCACAATGACCTCGTGACCGACACGCCTCCCGCCCATCCACAACTCGCCACCAGCGCCGCCATCTTCCGGGATGGCAAAGTGCTGCTGGTCCGCCGCGCCCGCTCGCCCGGCAAGGGCTTCTATTCACTCCCCGGAGGACGCGTGGAATTCGGCGAATCCCTGGCAGTCGCACTCGCGCGCGAGGTGATGGAGGAAACCGGACTGACCATCGACATTGTCGGCCTGTCCGGCTTCCGCGAAGTGCTGCCGAACGACAAGGTCGCGGGCCATTACCTGATCATGTCCTTTGCCGCACGCTGGGTGGCTGGCGAGCCGGAGCTGAATGACGAACTGGACGATTTCCAGTGGGTCGCGCCGGACGATCTCGGCGCCTTCAAGACCACCGACGGCCTTGGTCCGATCCTCGCCATGGCGGAAGACCTAGTTGGGCCATAAGCAGGTCGCAGCCATACCAACAGCGCTGCCTTGCTTCAGACGCCTTGAAAAGGCATATCAGCCGGGTTCCGGGACCATTCATGTTGAAGCACCTGCTCATCATTCTGACGGTTGTGACGGTCGGCGCTGGCTCTGCCCGGGCGCAGGACGCGGCTGCGCCTTTCGACAATGACCTGCAGCGGATGTCGGAGATTCTCGGCGCGCTGCATTACCTGCGCGGCATCTGCGGCAACAACGAAGGCAACAAGTGGCGCAACGAAATGCAGGCGCTGGTCGATGCCGAGACGCCGTCTGGCGAGCGCCGCGCCCGCATGATCGCCGGCTTCAACCGCGGCTATAACGGCTTCCAGCAGACCTACCGGACCTGCACGCCTGCCGCCAGTATCGCGATCCGCCGTTATATTGACGAAGGCTCGCGGATTTCGCGCGATCTCACCGCAAGGTATGCGAACTAGATGAAGCCTCATGCGATCGACACGGTCTTTTTCGATCTCGACGGAACGCTCACCGATCCCAAGATCGGCATCACGGGCTCGATCCAGTATGCGCTCGGCAAGATGGGGCTTCCCGTCCCGACACAGGACGAACTGACCTGGTGCATCGGCCCACCACTGCGCGCCAGCTTCGTGGCGCTGCTCGGCGGCGAGGATGCCGATCGCGGCGTCGAGCTCTATCGCGAACGCTTCGGCACCATCGGCCTGTTCGAGAACACGCTTTATCCCGGCATCGCAGACACGCTGACGGCGGTGACCGCGCCGGGACGACGGCTGTTCGTTGCAACCAGCAAGCCGCATGTGTTCGCCGATCGCATCATCGACCATTTCGGCCTGCGTAAATACTTCACCCGCGTGTTCGGCTCGGAACTCGACGGCACCCGCGTCGACAAGAGCGACCTGCTCCGTTACGCACTCGACGAGACCGCCGCCGATCCCGCACGTGCGATCATGATCGGCGACCGCAAGCACGACATCATCGGCGCCGCGAATAACGGCATTCCGGGGATCGGCGTGCTCTATGGCTATGGCGGCCGCGAGGAACTGACCTCCGCCGGTGCCCGCCATCTGGTGGCTTCGCCTGCGGAGATCCCAGGCTACATCAACTAACGCACCAGTTCAGTGCTTGTTGGCACCCATATAGCCGAACAGGAACCCCGCGACCTTGCGCTTCTGGATTTCCTCGCTGCCCTCGGTGATGCGATAGCGGCGATGATGGCGATAGATGTGCTCGAACGGTTTGTGGCGTGAATAGCCCATGCCGCCATGCACCTGCATCGCGCGGTCGGCGGATTCACAACACAGCCGGTTGGCCCAGTAGTTACACATCGACACCTTGTCGGACAGCGTGTGCTCGACCTGCGCCTGGGTGAGCTGATCCATCTCCCATGCGGTCTTGCGGATCAGAAGCCGCAGCATTTCGGCCTGCGTGGCGAGTTCGACCAATGGAAACTGGATGCCCTGGTTGCGCGCCAGTTCCTCTCCGAACGGCTTGCGCTCGCGCGCATATTTCACGCTTTCATTGATGCAATAGACCGCGGCGCCCAGCGAGCTCGCCGCCTGCCGGATGCGGTTTTCGTGGACGAAGCATTGCGCCAGCGATAGACCGCGGCCGATCTCGCCGAACAGCGCATCGTCCGGCACGAACACATCGGTGAACGACACGCGCGGATGATCGGTCGGCATATTGAAGGTCCACATATATTCCTCGACCTTCACCCCATCAGCCTTGGCCGGCACCAGGAAACAGGTGATGCCGCGGGCATCGCCGTCATTCCCCGACGTGCGTGCGAACAGCGCGCAGTGCGTGGCCACATGCATGCCGGTGGTCCACATCTTCTCGCCATTGATCACCCAGCCCTTGACGCCATCGCGCGTTGCCTCGACTGCAGTCGTCTCCATATGCGTGGCATCCGAACCGTGCTCGGGTTCGGTCAAACCAAAGGTGATGCGATATTTGCCGGTGATTGAGCCCTCGATCATCTCCTTCTGGTCGTCGCGGCCATAACGATCCAGCATGGTCACCAGCGGCAGATTGCCGACAATGGAATGCTCGTTCTGCAGATCGTTGTGCAGGCCGAGACCCTTGGTGGCGAAGTGTTCGCGGATCACCGCCATCCAGAGATTGCTGCCGTCCTTCCCGCCATAGCGTTTCGGGATCGCAAAGCGCAGATGGCCGGCAGCATCGGCGAGGTTCTTCGCTTCGCGTAGCAGCTTTTCCCATTCGTGGCGCGGCAGGCCGCCATTGTCGAAGTCGGTGCGGGCCCATTCGCGGCGATGATCGAAGAAGCGGATATTGTCATCCTTGTCTTCGAGCGGCTTGATCTCGCGAAGGATGAATGAATCGAGTTCGGCGAGATAGGCGACCAGATCGGCTGGCAGGGAAAAATCCAAGGCGCTCTCCCGATTGTTTTTGTGCGAGCTTTGTTGCTCTTGTTAATCGAGCGATTAAGATGGCATCGTCCGATCAAGTCAAGCGCGGCAAGTCAAGTACGCTTTGGCGCATAAATTCTGCGTAACGAAAAACAAAAAGGGAGGCCGCGATGGCTCTGCAGTTCTCAACCGTGACCCGCAAGGGACCGATCACCATCGTGACGCTGTCGCGCCCGGAAGTTTACAACGCACTGCACACCGATGCGCATCACGAGCTGCACGAGGTGTTCAACGAGTTCGCTGCCGATCCCGAACAGTGGGTGGCGATCGTCACCGGCGCCGGCGACAAGGCGTTCTGCGCCGGCAACGATCTGAAATGGCAGGCCGCCGGCGGTAAGCGCGGCTGGAACACGTCGGGCTTCGCCGGCCTCACCGCGCGTTTCGATTGCGACAAGCCGATCATTGCTGCGGTCAACGGCGTCGCCATGGGCGGCGGCTTCGAGATCGCACTGGCCTGCGACCTCATCATCGCCGCCGAGAATGCGACCTTCGCGTTGCCAGAGCCGCGCGTCGGCCTCGCCGCACTCGCCGGTGGATTGCAGCGGCTGCCGCGCCAGATCGGCATGAAGCGCGCCATGGGCATGATCCTCACTGCCCGCCATGTGAAGCCGCAGGAGGGCTATGAGCTCGGTTTCGTCAATGAAGTAGTCCCGCAGGGCGAAGCCCTGAACGCTGCCTTGCGCTGGGCCGAAACGATCTGCCAGAATTCGCCGATGTCGATCCGCGCTTCCAAACAGGCGATCCAGAAGGGCATGGCGGTGTCGCTGGAACAGGCGATCACCGAACAGCGCGAATATCCGGCGGTGAAGGCCATGGCCGCGTCGGAGGATTATGTCGAAGGTCCGAAAGCGTTTTCGGAGAAGCGCAAGCCGAACTGGAAGGGACAGTAGCAGCGTTACATTAGCGTTTGCGGTTATGATTTCCGCTCCATCTCCCGCTTATACGCCCCGTAATTCGGCTGATCGACGGCGAGCTTCGCCAGTGTCGTCTGCCACAGATGCTCTTTCACACCGGGCGTCGTGAGGTCGACATCACCTTGCGCGATACGATCCGCGAGATCCTGGTTCAGTCCCTCCAGCGAACCGTGCACGCCAAGCAGCATCGTCAATCCATGCAGCTCGGCATCATCGCTCTCGCCGGTGAGCTTCAGCTGCCGCGTCACCAGATCGAGCGCGTTGATCGCGACACGCAGTTTGAAAGCAGCATGGCCAGAGATCTGAGGCACAATGTCGTTGCGGAGAAACTCCGCAACGGCCTTCACCAGTTCATCGGGCCTCGGTTCATCTTGCATGTCATGATCCTCGCGGTGCCAGCAATCGCAACAGATCGATTTCGGTTTCCGACGATCGACGTCCGATCATCGCACGCTCCATCGAATGATCCGGGCCGAGACGAAACCGCTGCATCATGCCGACGCACATCACGCCCCAGCGCAGCGTCCCCATCACTTCCCAGAATTTGACGCGTGCCACATCAACCGCGGCGCCGCTGGCCGCCTCATAACCCGAGAACAGCTCCTCATAGGTGCCAAACCCGCCAACCGGCTTGTCGATGACACCGAAGCGCCAGGAATTGACGCAGATCCAGCCGAGATCCTCCATGGGATCGCCGAGATGCGCGAGCTCCCAGTCCAGCACGGCGCGCACGCCGTCAGGATCAATCATCAGATTGCCGTGACGAAAATCGCCATGCACCAAGGTGACGCGTTCTGATGGGCCGGGATCGTTGTCGCGTAACCAGCGCAGCGCCAATTGGAACACCGGGCGCGGCCAGCCAAAACCGTCGATCTCGCGCTGCAATTCGGCGATTTCTGCTGCGGCATTCATGCAACGGAGTTGCGGCAGGCTTGCAGCAGACAGCCCATGGATACCGGCGAGGATCTCGCCGCATTGCCGGGCGAGTTTGGGTCGCGCCGCTACGAATTCATCGTCGCGCAAAATCTTGCGCGGGATGGTTTCGCCAGCGACCCGCTGCATGACGAAGCCAGTTCCCAATCCATCATCCGGTTTGAGAACATGCAGCACCTTCGGCGACGGTACGCCAGCATCAAAGGCCAGCTGCATCAGCACCGCTTCGGCATTGAGCCCTGCGGCGCGGCCGGGTGCCGCGCCATAGCCCGACGGTGCGCGACGCAGGATTGCGCCAATGGCGCCATCAGGATGCGCGATGTCGAACGACCACGTCTCCTGGCTGGCACCACCGGACAAACGCTTTGCATCCGTCACGCCGATGGCGCCATTGCACCACGACATGACGCTGCGTGCGAGCAGCTCCGCGATGGAAGCTGAGCTCAAGACCTATTTGCCCGTGAACTTGGCCGGCCGCTTTTCGAGGAATGCGGCGACGCCTTCCTTGAAATCCGGCGACGCACCGGCGATCCGCTGCGACTGCACTTCGAGATTGATCTGGTCCTCGAAGGAATTTTCCGGGCTGTCCCAATAGAGCTTGCGGATCAGCGACAGCGCCACAGTCGGGCCATTGGCGAGATCGTGAGCGAGCTTCATGGCCTCGTCCATCAGCGCGGCGTCATCATAGACACGGTTGACGAGACCCCATTCCAGCGCCTTCTCGGCCGGCAGTTTTTCGCCGAGCAGTGACAGCTCCACCGAGCGCGCCTTCCCGATCAGGCGGGGCAGTATCCAGGTCGAACCGCAATCCGGCACCAGGCCGATGCGACGGAAAGCCTGCAGAAAATAGGACGACTTCGCACAGAGAATGAGATCACCCATCAGCGCGAAGCTCATACCCGCGCCCGCCGCCGGGCCATTCACTGCGGTAACGATCGGACAATGCAGGTTCTGCAACCGGCGCAGGAACGGATGGAAAGCAGTCTCCAGCGTCGCGCCCGCGCTGCTGCGCGACTTGGTCACCTGATTGTTGCGGCCCTGAAGATTTGCGCCGGTGCAGAAGGCACGGCCGGCGCCGGTGATCACCAGACAGCGCACATTGTCGCGGCGCTCATCAATTTCTTCCAGCGCCTCGGTGAGGCCGCCAAGCATATCGACCGATACCGCATTCATCACCTCCTGATGATCGAGCTTCAGGATGGCGACATTACCGTCGAAATCGAGCGTGACGTGTTTGAACTGCATGGTTTCCTCACGGGATGGTCCGCGTGTTTATTCCGCGGTGTGGAAGCATTGTATGTCAGGCAGCATATTTGATTTTTCAGACGCGCTTGTCCATGCTTCCTGGGGAACACCAGCCCACCAACGGACGCACGGCATAACGCGCGCCAAACATGGAAACGCTGACATGGCAACGCCTACACAGATATTCGACCTCAGCGGCCGCGTGGCCGTCATCACCGGCGGCAATGGCGGTATCGGCCTCGGCATCGCGCAGGCACTGGCCACTGCCGGCTGCAACGTCTCGATCTGGGGCCGCAACGCCGAGAAGAACAAGGCCGCGGCTGCCACCATGGCGGACTGCACTGGCAAGGTCGATACCCTGGTCTGCGACGTGACAGACACCGCCTCGGTAAAGTCGGCGATGGATGCCACGCTGAGGAAATTCGGCCGCGTCGACGGCTGTTTCGCCAATGCTGGCATCGGCGGCGGCGGCCGGCACAATTTCATCGACCGCACCGAAGAGCAGTGGCGCTCCATGTTCGCCACCAATCTCGACGGTGTCTTCCATGCGTTCCAGGTCGCTGCGCGCCACATGACCGAACGCGCCGAAGCCGGTGACAAGTTCGGTCGGTTGGTCGCGACATCAAGCCTCGCCTCGATCTTCGGCACCGCGCGCAACGAGCACTATGCGGCGACCAAGGCGGCGATCAATGCGCTCGTGCGCGCGCTGGCCGTCGAATTGGCCCGTCAGGGCGTGACAGCCAACGCAATCCTGCCGGGCTGGATCAAGAGCGACATGACCGCAGGGATCATGGGCAACGAGAAATTCGTCGCCAATGTCATGCCGCGCATCCCGGTGCGCCGTTTCGGCGAACCGTCGGACTTTGGTGGCATCGCTGTCTATCTGATGAGCAAGGCCTCGTCGTATCACACGGCGGACACATTCGTGATCGACGGCGGGTACACGGCGTTCTAGCCAAAAACACAGGCGTCATCCCCGGGCCTGTCTCTGTGATCCACGTCTTGGCCCCAGTGCGAAGTAAGACCTGGATGGCCGGGACAAGCCCGGCCATGACGACCGAGGGACTTAGCTTCTCGGCCCACCTCTAGGACGCCACCGCCGCCTTCGCCTCCGCCCCTACCGTCATCGCAAACCCTTCATAGTCCTTCGCGGCCACATCGTTGCAAATCTGCCGGTAGACCCCGACGCCGCCGATATAGGGCATGAAGATCTGCGGCTTGCCGGGAATGTTCGCGCCCATGTACCAGGAATTGGCCTGCGGATAGAGCGTACCGGCCGCGACCTCGTTGACATGCGCGACCCACTTGTCCTCCGCGGAACGCGTTGCCTCGATCACCCCTGCGCCGCGGTCACGCATGTAAGCGAGACAGTCGGCAATCCAGTCGACATGCTGCTCGATGGACACGATCATGTTCGACAGCACCGAGGGCGAGCCGGGACCGGTGACGATGAACAAATTCGGGAAGCCCGCGCTCATCAGGCCGAGATAGGTTCGCGGGCCTTCCGCCCACTTGTCGTTCAGCGTCCGACCGCCGCGGCCACGAATGTCGATCTTGGCGACCGAGCCGGTCATGGCATCGAAGCCGGTGGCAAGCACCAGCGCATCGACATCGTAATCCTTGCCACCGGTGCGCACGGCATGCGGCAGAATCTGCTCGATCGGGTGAGCCTTGATATCCACCAGCGTCACATTCGGACGATTGAATGTCGCATAGTAATCTGTGTCGACGCAGATCCGCTTCGAACCGACCGGATGATCGGTCGGCTGCAGCAGCCTTGCCGTTTCGGGATCGCTGACGATCTCTGAAATTCTCTCGCGGATAAAATCGGCGGCGGTATCATTGGCGCGCTGATCCAGGACCAGATTATTGTAGACGCCCATGAAGGTAAGCCCGCCCGATGTCCATCGCGCGTGATACTTCTCACGTCTTTCATGCTCCGGATCGTCGAGCGCGCCGCGGTCCGGAATCGGCTGTACGATGCCGTTCTTGAAATCCTCACGCGCGCTCCGGCGGATTTCCGGATAATTGTCGCGGAACGATTTTCGCTCGTCATCGGTGAGCAGGGCGTTGCGCGCCGGCACGCTGAAATTCGCAGTGCGCTGGAACACCGTGAGCTGGCTCGCCTGCTCGGCGATCAGCGGGATCGACTGGATAGCTGACGAGCCGGTGCCGATGACGCCGACGCGCAAGCCGGTGAAATCGACCTTCTCATGCGGCCAGTTGCCGGTGTGATAGACCTTGCCTTTGAAATCCTTCATGCCCCTGAATTCGGGCGTACGCGCATTGGAGAGGCATCCTGTCGCGAGCACGACATACTGCGCAATAGTCGCCTGACCGTCGGAGGTTGTCACCGCCCATCGATTGGCTCGCTCGTCGAAGACAGCAGATTTAACCGTTGTGTTAAACTGGATGTCCTTCCGCAGATCGTAGCGATCGGCGACATGGCCGGCATAGCGCAGGATTTCCGGCTGCGGTGCATATCGCTCGCTCCAGTCCCATTCCTGCTGCAGATTCTCATCGAACGAAAAGGAGTACTGCATGCTCTCGACGTCGCAGCGCGCACCGGGATAGCGGTTCCAGTACCAAGTGCCGCCGACGTCCCCGCCCTGCTCGAACACCTTCACGGCAAGACCGAGGCCACGCAATTTGTGCAACAAATAAAGCCCCGAGAATCCGGCGCCGACGACCACGACATCGATGCGCGCGCTTTGATGTGAGGCAGATTGCAGCTGTGCAGCGGCCATGCGTTCCCTCCCGTATTTATTGCTTGCTTGTTGCCGACAGCATTTCCCGCGTGGCGCGAAAGCGCAAGCAGGAAATCAGGCGCCGTTGCCGCGGTATTTTGTCGGACGGAATGATATTCGTCCGCTTGGCATCATCCTTCCCTATGCGCTAGCGTTCGTCACGAGCCTGCCACATGAAGCGGGTCACAAGACATTGGGGAGATGCGCCGATGAAATCGCCAGTCTGCGACATGTTAGGTGTCGACTTCCCGCTGCTCGCTTTCAGTCATTGCCGCGACGTGGTTGCCGCTGTCAGCCGAGCCGGCGGCTTCGGTGTGCTCGGCGCCACCGCGCATTCGCCGGAGACGCTGGAGCAGGAACTGAGGTGGATCGACGATCATGTCGATGGCAAGCCCTACGGCATCGACGTGCTGATTCCGGAGAACATCTCCACCGCAGGCGAGAAGGATGTCACCTGGAAGTCGCTGGAGCGCCGCATCACGCCGGAACATCGCGCTTTCACCAGGAGCCTGCTGAAGAAATACGGCGTCGATCTCAAGATCACCGAAGTCTCCTCCGATCAGCCGCAGCCATTCGACGGCGAGACTGCACTGCGACTACTCGACGTCTCCTTCAATCATCCGATCCGGCTGATCGCCAATGCACTCGGCGTGCCGCCAAAGGCGATGATCGAGATGGGCAAAGCCCATGGCGTCCCGGTGGCGGCGCTCGTCGGTGCCAAGGAACATGCGATCCGGCAGGTTGCGGCCGGCGTCGATATTCTCGTGGCGCAGGGCACCGAGGCCGGCGGCCATTGCGGCGAGGTCTCGACCATGGTGCTGGTACCGGAGGTGATCAAGGCCATCAAGCCGATGCGCGAGGTCCCGGTGCTCGCCGCCGGCGGCATCATGACCGGGCGGCAGATGGCCGGCTGTATGGCGATGGGCGCGGCAGGCGTCTGGACCGGTTCGGTGTGGCTCGCGACCACGGAATCCGAAACCTCCGAAATCTTTCGCGAGAAGATGATTGCCGCCTCGTCGCGCGATGCGATCCGCTCAAGGGGCCGTACCGGCAAGCCCGCGCGGCAGTTGCGCTCGGTCTGGACCGATGCCTGGGATCGTGGCGAAGACAGCCCAGGCGCACTGCCGATGCCGCTCCAAAGCCTGATCAGCCGCGACGCCTTCGCCTCTATCGACCGTTCGGCCGCGGCCGGCAATGCGCAGGCACGGGATCTGGTCAGCTATTTCGTGGGCCAGGGCGTCGGCCTGATTGACAGCGTCAAGTCGGCAGGCGCAGTTGTGCAGGAATTCAAGGAGGACTTTGCCGAAGCGGCGGAGCACCTCACCATGCTGGTTTCCGAATAGAGGCAAGAGCAAGAACAATGGCAGTGTCGAACCAAGCTGAAGACCGCATCCCCGTCATCGTCGGCGTCGGCGAATTCTCGGATCATCCGAAGGAGCTCGCCGAAGGTCTCGAGCCGCTCGCGCTGATGATCGAGGCGCTGAAGCGCGCGGAGCACGACTCTGGCGGGAAGCTGCTTGGGGATATCGACTCGCTCGACATCGTGAACTTCCTGAGCTGGCGCTACACCGCGCCGGAGAAGCAGCTCAGCGAGAAGCTCGGCATCACGCCGAAGCACGCTTATTATGGCCCGGTCGGCGGCGAAAGCCCGATCCGCTATATTCACGAGGCGGCGAAGCGGATCGCGCGCGGCGAATCCCAGGTCGCGGCGATCACCGGCGCGGAATCGCAGGGCACTGCCACCAAGGCCGAACGTGCCAAGGTGGATCTGCCTTGGACTCCATTCGCCAAGGATGCGCCGGAGCCGCTCCGCAGTGCCAACTATCAGAAGCCGATGGCCACCAAACTTGGCGTGGCCAAACCGGTCACGGTCTACCCGTTCTATGAAGCCGCCTCCGCCGCGCATTGGGGCCAGACGCCGCGGGAGGCGCATCGCGAATCCGGCGAGTTGTGGTCACGCTATGCAGGCGTCGCCGCGACCAATCCCGAAGCGTGGATCAAGAAGGCTTACACGCCCGACGAGATCACAACGCCGACGCCTGACAATCGGCTGATCGCCTGGCCCTATACCAAGCTGATGGTCGCCAATCCGATGGTGAACCAGTCGGCCGCCATCCTCGTCACCAGCCTTGCCAAGGCGCGCGCTGCCGGCGTGCCCGAGGATCGCATCGTGCATATCTGGGGCGGCGCCTCGGCCGAAGAGCCGCGTGACTATCTTGATCGCGATCAGTATGTCGAAAGCCACGCGCAGAATGCCGTGCTGAAAGTCGCGATGGATCTGGTCGGCGGCTCTGGCAAGAATTTCGGCGCCATCGAGCTCTATAGCTGCTTCCCCTGCGTGCCCAAGATGGCCCGCCGCACCCTCGGCCTTGGCAGCGACGTGCAACCAACCGTGACCGGCGGTCTCACCTTCTTTGGCGCGCCGCTGAACGACTACATGGCGCATGCCGCCTGCGCGATGGTGCGCAAGATCCGCGCCGGCACCAGGACGGGACTGCTCTATGCACAAGGCGGCTTCGTCACCAAACACCATGCGCTGGTGGTGTCGAAGGATATGCCGAAGGAAGCGATCGCGCAGGACACCAATGTGCAGGCTGACGCCGATCGCAACCGCAAGCCCGTTCCGACATATGTCACCGAGGCCTCGGGCAACGGCACTGTCGAAAGCTTCACGGTGATCTACGGCCGCGGTGGCGAGATCGAACACGGCGTGGTGATCCTGCGCACTGCTGCCAATGAACGCGCGCTGGCGCGTGTGCCGGTGCAGGACCAGGCGACGCTGGCGTTTCTGATGGATCAGGACAAGACGCCGGTGGGAGCGTCGGGGCCGATCAGCACGGCGGATGATGGCGTGCTGGAGTGGCGAAAGGCGCAGTAAAGCGAGATGACCAAATTCATTCCAAAGGATGCAAACTTCGAGGCCCGTGTGCAGGCGAGCTTCGCCCGCCAAACGGCGATGGCGACAATGGGTATCGAAGTTGCGCGTCAGGCCGCCGGCGAAATCGAACTCAAAATGCCGTACAACACCGCCTTTACGCAGCAGCATGGGTTCATTCATGCCGGCATCATCACAACAGCGCTGGATACGGCCTGCGGATATGCCGCCTTCTCGCTGATGCCCGACAATGCCGCGGTACTTACCGTCGAATTCAAGACCAATTTTCTGGCCCCGGCCCGCGGCGAGCATTTTCTGTTTCGGGCCCACGTGCTCAAGCCCGGCAGAACCATAACGGTTTGCGAAGGCCAGGCCTTTGCGGTGGAGCGAGGCGAGGAGAAACTGATCGCAACAATGAGCTGCACCCTGATGGCGCTGTTCGATCGCGAAGGCATCACGCACTAGATAATCGTAAACGCAGGGGTCGTTATGCCGGGCATACGAGCCCGGCATAGCGCGGCGTCAACGCCCTACCCCTTCACTTCCTTCTTGTCCGTCTCTGCCGTCGGCTTACCGCTCTTCGGCGCGCTGCCGCCGGTAATGCGGACCTTGTCGCCGTCGTTGAGGCCGTCCGGCGGGGCAATGACGATACGGTCATCGGCGGTGATGCCGGACGCGAGCTCGATGTCGCGGCCGAGATCGCGGGCAATGGTCACGGTCTTGAACAGGATCTTGTCGTCCGGGCCAACGGTCGCGACGCGTAGACCGCTCTTGTTGAAGATCAGCGCCGAAGCCGGCACATGCAGCGGCGCGGAATCGCGCGCGAGGCTCATCTTCACATTCGCATAGCCGCCCGGCAGCAATTCGCCGTTGGGGTTGTCGAGCACAAGCTGCATTCGCGTGGTGCCCGAAGCTACATCGACCGATTGCGACGAAGCTTCCACCGTGGCCGGGAACGTCTTGTTCGGATGATCGGGCACGCTGATGATCGCCTTGGCACCTAACCTGATCGCCGGCACATAGCTCTGCGGCACGTCAACATAAACGCGCAGCTTCTTGATGTCGGATACCACGAACATCGCGGCGCCGGTGCCGGTGCCGCCCGAGATCAGCGCGCCGACGTCGGTGTTGCGCTGGGTGACGACGCCATCGAACGGCGCAGTGATCTTCTTGTAACCGGCCAGCGCTTCCAGCCGCTCGACATTGGCCTGGCCGGAATTCACGGCGGCGCGTTTGTTGTTGAGGTCGGCGGTGCGTTCGTCGATTTCCTGCGCCGAGACGAAATTCGACGCCACCAGCGTCTTGCGGCGGTTCAGCGTCGCTTCCGACAGTTTGGCGCTGGACTGCTGGCTGACAAGGTCAGCACGGGCCTGCAGCAACTGCTGATCGAGGTCCGGGGCTTCGATCTCGGCGATCACCTGGCCGGATTTGACCTGTGCACCGATATCGGCGCTCCAGCTCTTCAGATAGCCCGAAACGCGGGCAAAAATCGGCGCGCGGTAATAGGCTTCGAGCCGGCCGGGCAGATCGAGCGACGCGTTGAGAACGCGGGCATCCGGCGGAGCCACAGCCACCGTCGGGATCGCCTGATCGTCGGTCCAGGCCTTTAAATCGCTCTCGGTCTTGGCGCGGGCCATGATGCCGGTGACGACGATGGCGCCGGCGGCGCACAGGCCGATCACTCCGACCAGGCCGAGCTTGCGGCGTGACACCGGGGGGGTCTGCTCAGTGGGCATGCAAAGTCTCCGAGGTAGCCACGTCAGCCGCAGGCTGACTTTCGGGCTGCTGTTTCTTGTGAACCATGCTGAACACCACCGGCACGAACATCAACGTGGCAATGGTAGCAAAAATCAGGCCGCCGATGACAGCGCGGCCAAGTGGCGCATTCTGCTCGCCGCCTTCGCCCAGCCCCAGCGCCATCGGCGCCATGCCGATGATCATGGCCAGGGCCGTCATCAACACCGGGCGGAAGCGGACGAAACCGGCTTCGGACGCGGCCTTGATGGGGTCGCCGAGGATCGCGTAGCGCTCGCGGGCAAAGGAAATCACCAGCACAGAATTGGCTGTTGCGACGCCCATACACATGATGGCGCCGGTCAATGCTGGAACCGACAGCGTCGTCTGCGTCGTGAACAGCATCCAGACGATGCCGGCCAATGCTGCCGGCAGCGCGGTGATGATCACGAACGGATCGGACCAGGACTGGAAGTTCACAACGATCAAGAGATAGATCAGCACGATAGCGCCGAGCAGGCCGAACAACAGGCCGGCAAAGGCGCTGTTCATGGTCTGCACCTGACCGAGCAGCGCCACATTGCTGCCCTTCGGCACATCCGCCTTGGTTTCTTCCAGCACCTTGTAGATGTCGTTGGACACGGAGCCGAGATCGCGGCCCTGCGTGGTGGCATAGATCTGCACCATGGACTGGATGTCATATTGCGACACCACGGCATTCGAGGTCGAGCGATTGATGCTGGCAATGCCGCCGAGCATCGGGGAGCTGTTGCTGGCATTCACGGCCGTGATCGGCAGCGTCTCCAGCGCACCCAGCGAATCCAGTTTGTATTGCGGCGTCTGCATCACGATGGAATAGGACACGCCGTTATCAGGACTGAGATAATAGGTCGGCGCGACTTGCGACGAACCAGCGAGGTTGACCACGAGGCTGTTGGTGACATCTCGCTCGGTCAGGCCGACATATTGCGCACGGGTGCGGTCGACATCGATGTTGAAGCCGGGATTGTTCGGCGACTGCTGGAGCCGCGCATCGGCAATGCCGGGAATGCGACGGATCTTGCCGAGCAGCTTGTTGGCATATTCGAAGTTCGCCGCGAGATTCGCACCGCGGATCTGCAGGTCGATCGGAGCTGGCGCGCCGAAGTTCAGAATCTGGCTGACGATGTCGGCAGGCAGGAAGGCGAAGCTGACGCCGGGGAACTGCCGCGGCAGCTGTTCGCGCAATTGCCGGACATATTCCTCGGTCGGCTTGTGACCTTCCTTCAGCTTGATCTGGAAGTCGCCATCCTGCGGGCCGATCACGCCCGTGTTGTTATAGGTCAGATTGATGCCGGAGACGGGCATGCCGATATTGTCGGTCATGGTCTCGATCTGATCCGGCGGAATGATCTTGCGTACCGCCTTGGTAATGTCCGCGAACTGGTTCGCGGTCTCCTCAATGCGGGTGCCGACCTGGGCACGGACATGCATCAGGATCGCGCCACCGTCGACCGACGGGAAGAAGTTACGACCAAGGAACGGCACCAGCAGAAACGACAGGGCGACGACGCCGAGGAAACCGATCACGAAAGCGGGACGCCGCGCCAGCGCCATATCCAGAAGGCCATGATAGCCGCCACGGATACGCTCGAAGCCGGCTTCGAAGCCACGCTGGAAACGCACCAGCGGATTGCGGGTCGGCGGCTTCTCGCCCTCATGGTGGACATGCGGCTGCAGCAGATATTTCGCCATGGTCGGCACCAGCGTGCGCGACAGCAGGAACGACCAGACCATCGCGAACATCACCGCTTCGGCCATCGGCACGAACAGGAAGCGCGCGATGCCGTTCAGGAAGAACATCGGCACGAAGACGATACAGATACACAGCAGCGACACGAATGCCGGCGTCACGATCTGCGCGGCACCGTCCATGATCGAGGTCTCAACGTCCTTGCCCTGCTCCAGATGGTAGTTGATGTTCTCTATGGTCACCGTGGCGTCGTCGACGAGAATGCCGACGGCGAGCGCCAGACCGCCCAGCGTCATGATGTTCAGCGTTTCGCCGATCATAGACAGCATGATGATGGCACCGAGCACCGCCAGCGGGATCGACACCGCGATGATGACCGTGGAGCGCCAGCTGCCGAGGAACAACAGGATCATCACCGAGGTCAGCAAGGCCGCGATGACGCCTTCCACGGCCACGCCTTCGATGGCGCCGCGCACGAAGCCGGATTGGTCACCGATATAGCTGATCTTCAATGCGTCCGGCAGCGCGGCGCGATAATCGATCACCTTCTGCTTGATGCCGGAGATGATATCGAGCGTCGAAACCGAGCCGGCCTTCAGCACCTGCATGAGCACCGAGCGATTGCCATCCACATGAACGATATTGGTCTGCGGCGGGTTGCCGTCGCGCACGGTGGCGACGTCGTCCACATAGACCATGGCGCCGTTGACACTCTTGATCGGCAACCGGCCAAGCTCTTCGATCTTCAGCGGCGAATTGTTGAGATTGATCGTGTATTCGAACTCACCGATCTTCTGCGTGCCGACCGGCGTGATCAGGTTCTGCGCCGCCAGCGCATTGGCGACGTCCTGACCCGAGAGACCGCGCGCCTGCAGCGCGCCGGGATTGAGATCGATCTGGATTTGACGCTGCTTGCCGCCGAACGGATAGGGAATCGCAGCACCGGGCACGGTGACCAGCGGTGTACGGAGCTGATTGATGCCGATATCGGCGAGGTTCTGCTCGGTGAGGCCGTCGCCTGACAGAGCAACGTTGATGATCGGAACCGTCGAGGCCGAGTAGTTCAGAATCAGCGGCGGCGTGGCGCCCGGCGGCAACTGCTTGATCAGCGTCTGCGAGATCGCGGTGACCTGCGCATTGGCAGTGCGGATATCCACATTGGGCTGGAAGAAGATCTTGATGATGCCGAAACCGGCATAGGAATTGGCGGTGATGTGCTCGATGTCATTGACCGTGGTGGTCAGCGCGCGCTGGAACGGCGTGGTGATACGACCGGACATCTGGTCCGGCGGGAGACCCGTATACTGCCAGACCACGCCAATGACCGGGATGCGAATATCCGGGAAAATGTCGGTCGGTGTGCGCAGAGCGGCCAACGGGCCGACGATCAGCAGCAGCAACGCCAACACCACGAAAGTGTAAGGCCGGGTCAGAGCAATGCGCACCAACGAGATCATGAACGGGTAGTCCTCGATACATTTACGAGAGGGGCGCTGCGGAAACCCGCGCGCCCACGATCGAATTCACCTGTTTAGAGAGATCGCCCACATCCGATTAGTGAGCCGGGCCGGCATAAGCCTATCGGCTCGGTTCATGAATGAACGGGCAATCCTCTTTGCATGAAGGGCTGCGAACCGGCGGTCCTCGCGCCTGCTCACGCCAGCAGATTTACCCGACCTGCGACAAAATAGCTAACGCGCGAAGCCTCACGGCAATTCACTTCAGCGGTATTGTTAATTGTTTCCGGGCCGCCGTGGCGTCCGCACAACAGTTTTAGGCTTAAAAAGACGTTGTTACGGCCCACGACGCCGAAGATGTCATGGGCCGATCAAGATGAACTATCTGTAATGCGCGCGACGCGAGCAACGCCCTGCCTATTCGGGCAGCCTGTCGCCCCTGGATTGAGCGAGACCCATCACGTCATCAGGGCAAGCGCATCTTCAAAAAAAGCCGGTCCACCGAAATTGCCGGACTTCAGCGCCAGCAACATCTGGCGCTCTGCCGTACCGACCGCGCGCAACACCGGCACACCGGCAGCGATTTCCGCACCGACCAGAAAACCTGGAATGCCCAAACGATCCACGACCGCACCGGACGTTTCGCCACCAGCCACGACGAGCCGTTGCACGCCGGCCCGGACGAGACCTTCAGCGAGATCGGCCATCGCCTGCTCGATGGCATGCCCCGCGGCATCGCGGCCATGGCGCTTTTGCAGCGCCGTCACCTGATCCGGTGTCGAACTGCTGGCGATCAGGACCGGACCCTTGCCCAAACGTTCCTTCGCCCAGCCGAGTGCGCGCTGCACTTCCGCGCCGCCAGCGATCACCTGTTCGGGATCGAGATGCAGCACCGGCATCACCTGTTCAGCGCGCGCGATCTGCTGCAGCGTCGCCTGCGAACAACTGCCGGCCAGACAGGCGGCAGCGCCGCCCACAGGCGTCTCCTTGATCGAGGTCGCCGCATTCGCCTTGACACGGCCGGACGCGACCAGTGCACGCGCGAGACCAAGCCCCATACCGGATGCGCCGACAGAAACGCGATGACCCAGGGCGACCGCACCGATGGTTTCCAGATCGCTGGCAAACACGGCGTCGATGATCGCCGCGCCAAAGCCACTCTCCGAGAGTCCATCGAGATGCGTCCGCACCACGTCGGCGCCGCAGGCGACCACGCCGAGATCGACCAGCCCGATATTTGTCGCGCTCTGCCGCGCCAGCACACGGACGAGATTGGAGTCGTGCATCGGATTGAGCGGGTGATCCTTCAGCGGGCTCTCGTTCAGCGGCACGGAGCCAACGAACAGATTACCCTGATAGACGGTACGGCCGGTCTCGGGGAACGCCGGCGTCACCAGCACGATATTGTCACCGGAATCGATCCGGAGCGCATCCATCACCGGGCCGATATTGCCTGCATCGGTGGAGTCGAATGTCGAGCAGATCTTGAACAGCACGTGATCCGCGCCGCGGCTGCGCATCCATTTTTCGGCGGCGCGCGACTTCTCGACCGCCTTGCTGGCCGCGATCGAGCGGCTCTTCAACGACACAACAACGGCATCGACGTCCGGCAGCTGCAGATCATCGGCGGGAATGCCAATGGTCTGCACCGTGCGCAGACCGCAGCGGGTCAGCGTGTTGGCGAGATCGGAGGCCCCTGTGTAGTCGTCGGCGATACAGCCCAGCGCCAGCGTCATGCTTTCACTCCGACATAGGGCTTGAACCAGCCGAGTCCGGAGACCGTGTCGCCGGCCGGGCGATATTCGCAACCGACATAATTGTCGTAGCCGATCCGGTCTAGTTCATCGAACAGGAACGGATAGTTCAACTCCTCGCCGGACGGCTCGTTGCGCGACGGCACGCTGGCGATCTGGATATGCCCGATCCACGGCAGCATCTCGCGCAGCCGCATGGTGACGTCACCGTGAATGATCTGGCAGTGATAGATATCGAACTGCAGCCCGAGATTCGGAATCTTCATGTCAGCGATGATGTCCCGCGCAAACATGAAGTCGTTGAGAAAATAGCCGGGCACGTCGCGCGGGTTGATCGGCTCAATGACCACGTCGACGCCATGCTCGCCAAGAAAGTTGGCGGCCCATTCGATGGATTTGCGGAAGGCCGCCACGGCCTTCGGATCGCGGCGATCAGCGAGACCGGCCATCATGTGCAGGCGGCGGACATTAGTGGCCAGAGCATAGGGAAGCGCCGTATGAATGCTCTGCCGGAGCTCATCGAACTTGTCGGGACGCGCGGCAAAACCCTTCTCACCGGCATTCCAGTCGCCCGGCGGCAGATTGAACAGCACCTGCTTGAGTCCGTTGCGCTCCAGCCGCTCGGCAATCGCCTCCGGCGGATGCTCATAGGGAAACAGGAATTCCACCGCGGTGAAGCCGGCCTTCGCCGCGGCATCGAAGCGATCGAGGAAGGCGTATTCGTTGAACATCATGCTGAGATTGGCGGCGAAGCGGGGCATCGATCGTCCTCGTGTTCTTAATTCGGCTCGCCCGGCAGCTTGGTACCGGTCACCTTGGCATACATCCGTGCCACCGACGCATCGTCATCGCGGCCCATGCCTGACGCCGAGGTCATCAGAAACATCTGCAGAGCCGCAGCGGAGATCGGCACGGGGAATTTCGCCGTACGCGCCATGTCCTGGATGATGCCAAGATCCTTGACGAAGATATCGACCGCGCTGCGCGGCGTGTAATCGCCATCGAGCACATGCGGCATGCGGTTCTCGAACATCCAGGAATTGCCAGCGGAGGCGGTGATCACCTCGTAGACCTTGCGGATATCGAGACCTTGCTTGGCCGCAAACGAAATGGCTTCCGAGGCGGCGGCGATATGTACGCCTGCGAGGAGCTGGTTGATCATCTTGAAAGCAGCGCCCTGCCCGGCGGCATCGCCGAGTTCGTAGAGCTTAGCGGCCATCGCATCGAGCGCCGGCCGCGCCTTGGCAAAGGCGGCCTCGCTTCCGGATGCAAGAATGGTGAGTTCGCCCTGCGCCGCGCGCTGTGCACCGCCTGAGATCGGGGCATCGAGGTAATGTCGACCGGTGGCTTCGAGGTCCCCAGCAAGACGGCGGGCGACATCGGGATCCATTGTCGCGGACGATACGAATACCGCACCTTTCGGCAGCGTTTCGGCAACGCCATCCGTCCCGAACAGGATGGTCGCCGTCTGCGCGGCATTGACGACGACGCTGACGACGATATCTGCGCCCTGCGCAGCGCCCGCCGGCGTATCGGCGCCCTGCCCTCCGTCCGCCACGAAGCGCTTCACCGCATCCGCCGACACGTCGCAGCCGGTCACCGTGAAGCCGGCCTTCTTCAGCGACAAGGCCATGCCATAGCCCATCGACCCCAGACCAATAACGGCGACGCGAGGTTTCTCGGAGCTTGGTTTTTCAGATGCAGGTGACATGCGGCAATTCCCTAGGAGTCCTCGATGGCCAGCTTGAGGCAGCCTTGCCTCTCGGTAACACGGCTTGGCCATCATGCCAAAGCGTGGGAAAAAGCATCACGAGGAAATGCCAGGAAAAGACCGAGGACATCCGGTGACTGACACAAAGCTGCGTGAAGAGATCTGCCGGCTCGGCCGCTCGCTGTTCGACCGTGGGCTGACACCGGGCTCATCCGGCAATATCAGTGTGCGCTGCGATGACGGCGGCTGGCTCGTGAGCCCGACCAATGCGTCACTGGGCTCACTCGATCCGGCCCGGTTGTCGCGCCTCGACAGTAACGGCCGCCTCATGTCCGGCGATGCGCCGACCAAAGAGGTTCCGCTGCATACGGCACTGTATGAGACCCGCAGCACCGCCCGCGCCGTGGTGCATCTGCATTCAACCCATTCGGTGGCGGTATCGATGCTGCCGGAGATCGATCCGCGCGCCGCGCTGCCGCCGATGACGCCCTATTACCTGATGAAGTGCGGCGCGACGGCCCTGGTGCCATATTATCGACCGGGTGATCCTGCCGTCGCTGACGCCATCAAGGGCCTCGCCGGTAAATATTCATCGGTGCTGCTGGCCAATCACGGGCCGGTGGTGTCAGGCGACACGCTGGAGGCAGCGGTCTATGCCATCGAGGAACTCGAAGAAACCGCGAAACTCTACCTGCTGCTGCGCGGGCTCAACCCGCGGCACCTGACGCCGGCGCAAGTGAGGGACTTGGTGGCGACGTTCGGGCTGGTTCTGCCGGAACACGACGGACACGATCATTGATCGTGCCCGGACTCTACGCGTCTAAAGCCCCAAATACGCCTTCCGCACATCCGGATTGGTCGCGATTTCCGAGGCCTTGCCCTGCATCTGGACTCGGCCGGTCTGCAGGATATAGGCGCGGTCGGCGATCTCCAGCACTTCGGCCATGCGCTGCTCGACGATCAGCACGGTCATGCCGGTGTTGCGGATCTTGACGACCGCCTGGAAGATCTCATCCACCAGCTTCGGCATGATGCCCTGAGAGGGTTCATCCAGCATCAGCAGCCGCGGCCGGGTCATCAGCGCGCGGCCGATGGCCAGCATCTGTTGCTCGCCGCCGGATAGCGTCTCGGCGCGCTGCTCGAGCCGCTCCGACAGACGCGGGAACAGTTCGAACACCAGCTTCAATGGCTCGTCACGGTCGGCCTTGCCGCGATACATGTAGCTGCCGAGCCGGAGATTGTCGTGCACCGACAGCCGTGGAAACAGCCGACGGTTTTCCGGCACATAAGCGATGCCCCGCGCCGTGATGAGATGCTGCGCTATGCCGTTGATCTGCTCGCCGTCGAAGGTGACGGTGCCCGAACGCGGACGCTCTGCGCCGGCGATGGTCTTGATCAGCGTCGACTTGCCGGCGCCGTTGGCGCCGCAGACAGCGACGATCTCGCCCTTGGCGACGTCGATGGTGACGTCCGAAATGGCGACCAGCCCCTGATAGGCGGTGGTGGCTTCACGCACCGACAGCATGACGATCCCCGAGATAAGCGCTGATGACTTCCGGATGTCGCACGACATCGGTGGGTTTGCCCTCGACAAGCTTCTTGCCGAGATTGAGCACGATGGCGCGGTCGACCAGCGGCATCACGATTTCCATGACGTGCTCGACCATCAGCACGGTAACACCGGTCTCGCGGACCTTGCGCACCAATGCTACGCCGGACTGCGCCTCAAGCGGCGTGAGACCTGTGAGACATTCGTCGAGCATCAAAAGCTTCGGCTCGGTAGCGAGGGCACGGGCGACTTCAAGCCGGCGCTTCTCCGACGGAATGAGATCGCGGGCGAGCTTGTCGGCGCGCGAGGCGAGACCGCAGAACTCAAGCACCTCATGCGCCTTGCGCCGGGCGTCGCGCATCTTGTCGTTCCGGATCAGCGCACCGACGATGACATTGTCGATGACGGTCATCGTCTCGAAGCTCTTCACCACCTGGAACGTGCGTGCGATGCCGAGCGCGCAGCGTTCGGCGGCGGGCATGTGGGTGACGTCCTTGCCATCGAACCAGATCGAGCCCTGGGTCGGCGGCAGCACGCCGGCGATCAGGTTGAACAGCGTCGACTTGCCGGCGCCGTTCGGGCCGATCAGGCCGACGATCTCGCCGGCACCGACGGAAATCGACACGTCGCTATTGGCGATCAGACCACCGAAGCGCTGCCAGACGCCGCGAGTCTCTAACAGAGGCGTGCTCATTGCGGCACTCCTTTCGATGCCGGACGGCGCGAGAACAGGCCGAGCAGACCATCCGGCCGCGCCAGTGAGATCACCACGATCACCGCACCATACAGAATGAGATCGACACCGCGACCGGAGCCGCCGATGAAGGAGCGCGTGAGCTCAGTCATCGGGATCAGGATGACCGCCCCGAGCACCGGCCCCCATAGCGTGCCGATGCCGCCGAGCACTGCGGGCAGCGCCATCAGCAGCGAGAACTGGAAGGTCATCACGCTTTCCGGATCGATATAGGACACGAACTGAGCATAGAACGCGCCGCCGATCGCGGTGAGGAAAGCGGAGACGGCAGCGGCACCCATCTTGGAATTGAACACCACGACGCCGAGGCTTTCGGCCGCATCGGGATTGTCCTTCACCGCACGCCACCAGAAGCCCCATTTGGAATCTTCCAGCCACCAGGTGATGAACCAGGCGACACAGCAGAACACGAGGGCGAAGTAGTAGAAGGGCAGCTTGCTGCGCGTGAACTGGAACTTGGCCCAGCTATCGCCGCGCACCGGGATGTCGATGCCGAGCGCAGCGCCGGCATAGTCCCAATTGTGGAACAGCAGGAAGCCAATTTCGGCGATGACGATGGTAGCGATGACAAAGTAATGGCCGCGCAGACGGAAGGTCGGATAGCCCAGCGCCAGCGCGATCAGCGCCGAGATGATGCCGCCGCCGAGCATGCCAAACCATGGCAGCACACCGAATTTGGTGAACAGCAGCGCCGTTGTATAGGCGCCGAGGCCGAAATACAGCGCGTGGCCAAGCGAGATCTGGCCGCAATAGCCGCCAAGGATATTCCAGGCCTGCGACAGCGCCGCATACATCAGGGTCAGCACCATGATGTTCTGGACATAGACGTCCTTGACGAAGAACGGCACGCAGGCGGCAATAACCGCAAGCGCGGCGGCGAGAATGAGGTCGCGGCGGCGACGCTGTGTGAAGCTGTCCATCAGATCGATCCGAACAGGCCGCGCGGCCGGACAAAGACAACGAGAAGATAGACGGCGTAGATGCCGACCGATTTGAGCGAGGGCGGCAGGATCATCGCGGTGGTCGCCTCGACCAGACCGACAATGATGCCGCCGGCAAAGGCGCCAAACACGCTGCCGAAGCCGCCGAGCGCGACGGTAACGTAGGCGATCAGCGCGAAGGACGCGCCGACGTCGGGATAGATGTAAAAGAAGATCGCCATCACGCCGCCGGCCAGACCGATCAGTGCCGAGCCGAGGCCCCAGCCAAGTGCAAACACCTTGTTCTTGTCGATGCCGACCAGCGCCACAGCGCCGGCATCTTCACGGGTCGCTTCGAGCGCACGACCGAAGTCGGTCTTCTTCATGAAGAAATACAACGCGCCAAAAGCGGCTATGGAGATCAATGCACCAACAAGCTGCGGCACCGGCAGGAACACGCCGAACACCGAGATGGTCTTGCCGCCGAGGATCGAGGCCGGGATGCTGCGATAATCAGGGGTGAAGAAGAACTGGGCGAGGCCGCGCATCAGGATCGCGAGGCCGAAAGTCGCGAAGATCTGCACCATGCCGATATTGGCCTTGGCCCGCATGGCAAAGCGTATGATCACGAGATAGATCACCGCGCCGAACACGAACATGCCCGCTGCGACGATCGGGATCGACAGCAGAGGGTCGACCGCCCAGAACATGAACAGGAAGAAGGTGAGGTACATCGCCAACATCAGAAATTCGCCATGGGCGAAGTTGGTGACGTCCATCAGCCCGAAGATCAGCGCGAGGCCGACCGCAAGCAGGCCGTAGAGCAGCCCCATCAGCAATCCGCTGGCAAGGCTCTGGATGATGGTCGCGGCGGTCACGAAGTAATCCTCTCTGTCCGTCGTCCCCGCCTTGCACGCCGGCGGCGTGCTTGGAGCGGGGACCCATAACCACCGACATCACAGCTGAGCGATGCCGGTCGGGCCAGGTGCAAACCAATCCTTCGGAGGATATGGATCCCCGCCGGGTGCACGCCTTTGGCGCGCTAGGCGGGGATGACACCGGAGTATGTGGTGACGTCGTCGAGTCCGACGACGCCGCTACATGCGTTTAGAGAACACGCCTCACGGCATCGGCCAGATCGCATCCGCCACCGCAGCCTGCGGTGGGAAGATGGTGACGAACTTGCCACCGTTATACTGCAGCAGCACCGGGTCGGCGTTGTTGTTCTGGCCCATCTCGTCGAACTTGACCTTCGCCCACGGCATGATCGTGCTTTCGCCCGGCATGTCGGTAGCGACCAGCGCCTCGCGGATCTTCTCGCCATCGGTTGACTTGGCGCGATTGATGGCGTCGGCCATCACGATCAGGCCCATGAACTGGCGCGACGAATAGTCGTTGAAGTCCTTGCCGGACTTCTCCTTGAACATCTCGTTGATCTTGCCGACCATCGGACGCTTGGCGGCGAGATCGAGCGAGAACGAACCGCGCGAGATGACGCCCGGAATCTTGTCCCCGACCGCGTCATACAGCGCCTTCTCGGAGAAGCCGGCGTCTTGGGCAACGATGTTCTTGGCCTTGTAGCCGAGCTCGCCCATGGTCTTGATGAGCAGGATGCCATCGGTGGTGTAGCTCGACGGCATCAGCACGTCGGCATTGGCGGCCTTGAGCTGCTGCACTTCGGCGGTGAGCGACGGCGAATTGGCGCGATATTTGATGTCAGCGACGATCTTGTAGCCGCGATCGGCAGCGAGCTTGAGCTGCGCGTTGGCCGAGTCAGTTCCGAAAATGGTATCTTCGTGGAACAGCGCCAGCGTCTCGATCTTCTGACCCTTCTTCTTCATCGCATCGAAGAAGTCGAACATTGCCGTCGAGAACATTTCGTCATGCGGCGCAGCGCGGAAATAATACTTCAAACCGCGGCGGTGCAAGCTCGGCGACGAATTGTCGGCCGACAGGAACGGGATCTGGTAGCGTTCACAGATCTGGCTGACGGTGACGGCGACGGCGCTCTGATAGGTGCCAACGATGGCCGAAACCTTCTCCTGGGTGATGAGGCGTTCGGCTTCGGCGCGGCCCTTCTGCGGATCGGCCTGATGGTCGGCGAATACGAGACGCACCTTGGCGCCGCCGAGACCGGTGAAGCCTTCGCCCTTTGCCATCGGCAGTGCGAAATCATAATCCTTGTTGATGATGTCGGCAGCCGTTTCGAAAGCCTTCTGCGCATCGACGCCGATCTGTGCGCTGGCGCCGGATAGCGGATAAATCACGCCGATCACAACTTCCTTGACCTGCGCGCGCGCGGGCTTGGCGAGAGGCAGCAGCGCGGCGGAAGCGGCGCCTCCGAGCAACACGTTTCGGCGAGAAATCGTCATGTCTTTGTCCTTTGTGACCGGCGGCTATCGATGAAACTAATCAAGGTTACGGTAAAGCCCGAAAGATCGGCAAGCTGCTTCTTATAAAACAGCCAGATGCTTATTCTTCAGGTCAGTGACGAGCATGACGCCCGGCGCATGCGTAATCGCAAATGGCACGCGCGCTGCAGCAATGACGGCTTGCGGCGTCACGCCACAGGCCCAGAACACCGGGATTTCATCGTCGTTGATACGCACTGCATCGCCGTAATCGGGCTTGTTGATATCCTTGATGCCGATCGACTGCGGCAGACCCAGATGTACCGGCGCACCATGCACGGCGGGAAAGCGCGAGGTAATCTGGACAGCGCGGATCGCATCAGCCGGCTTCAGCGGTCGCATCGACACCACCATCGGCCCGGCGAACGGACCTGCGGCTTTGCAGGCAATGTTGGTGCGATACATCGGCACCAGCACATCCTGCTCGATATGACGGATCGGCAGGTCGTCAGCCATCATGGCTTCTTCGAACGAATACGAACATCCGATGACAAAAGACACGAGATCATCGCGCCAGTACTTCGTCACCTCATAGGGGCGATCGATCGCCTCACCGTCCTTCCAGACGACATATTGCGGAATGTCAGTCCGAATATCGAGATCGAGACCGAGGGCGGGAATGCTGGGATTGCCCACATCCGACATGCCGATGATCGGGCACGGCTTCGGATTGAGCTGGCAGAAGCGATGGAAGGCCGCGGCCTGCTCCTGGGGCAGGATCACCAGATTGCCTTGGACGTATCCAGGAGCGACGCCAGCGGTGCTGCCATATTTGCCGGCGCGATATTCGCGGCGGGCGATGACGCTGGGCAAATCCGAGGATCGATCGTCGCCTTGCTGCGCTGCCGAAGAAATAGCCATCTTGGTATCCTGCCTAATTCTGCCTCGACACGCACTGAAACTCAGGGCTAGTATAATGTCTAATCGTTGTTTTTAATCGACATCCATAAATCTTACTTATCGAAAGCCGGATTGTATCCATGGCGGACTTCAAGGCGCTGGAGACTTTTCTCTGGGTGGTCAATCTCGGAAGCTTCCGCGGCGCCGCCCAGAAGCTCAACACCACCCAGCCGGCGATCTCCCAACGCATCGCGCAACTGGAGCACGAGATGGGTGTGCGGCTTCTGCAGCGAGACCGCCGTATCGCCTCGCCGACGCCAGCCGGACGGCAGATGCTGGTCTACGCCGAAAAGCTGATCGGCCTGCGCTCGGAGATGATGGCGGCAGTTGGCGATCGCTCGGCGATGCGCGGCGTGCTGCGGCTCGGCGTCGCCGAAACCATCGTCCACACTTTGCTGACGCGGCTGATCAAGCACGTCAACATCTCGTATCCGAACCTGTCGCTCGAAATCGAGGTCGATATCACGCCGAATCTGAACGCGCGCCTGCAGGCACAGGAGATCGATCTCGCTTTCGTGCTCGGACCACTTTCAACATCCAACATTCGCAACCGTGTGCTGTGCGACTACCCCGTCGGTTTTCTCGCCAGCCCCTCACTCGGGCTCGGCAACGACCTGCTCTCGATCCACGACCTCGCGAAATTTCCCATCATCACCTTCTCGCGCAAGACCCGGCCCTACGAGATCGCGCGCTCGCTGTTCAACCGGCCCGACCTGCCACCGATCCGGCTGCACGCCAGCGCGTCGCTGTCTACCGTGATGCACATGGCGATTGACGGCTTGGGCATCGCACTGATCCCCACAGCCATCATCGAGAACGAACTCGCGGACGGACGCCTGCAATTGCTCAATACCGACCTGCAGCTCCAGCCGCTGACGTTTTCGGCAAGCTGGCTCGCGTCGCCCGACACGGCCGCGATCGAACTCGTTGCAGGCATTGCTGCGCAACTGGCGCAGAACAGCCCATTGGTTGACGTGCCGGCATCATCAGGTCATTGAAAAACAGACCTCTTCAACACAAACTTTCGGGACAGACCGCATGACCAAGCTTGGTGACAACCTCAAAATCGATTCCGCGCGGCTCTGGGACACCATTAATGAGACGGCGAAATTCGGCGGCACACCGAAAGGTGGTGTGAGACGTCTCACACTCGGACCAGAAGACAAGCTGGTGCGCAACTGGTTTCGCAAAGCCTGCGAGGACGCCGGCCTGGAGGTGCATGTCGACGCGCTTGGCTCCATGTTCGCGCTGCGCAAGGGCCGCGACATGTCGAAGGCACCGATCGGTGTCGGCTCGCATCTCGACACCCAGCCGACCGGCGGCAAGTTCGACGGCATTCTCGGCGTACTCGGCGCACTTGAAGTCGTCCGCACGCTGAACGATGCCGGCATCGAAACCGAGACGCCGATCTGCATCGCCAACTGGACCAATGAGGAAGGCTCGCGCTTTGCGCCGGCGATGATGGCGTCTGCCGCCTATGTCGGCGACTTCACCACCGACGATATCCTGTCGCGTAAGGATCATGACGGTGTGACCGTCGGCGAAGCGCTCGACTCGATCGGCTATCGCGGTGAGGTCGCAGTCGGCACGCAGAAATTCTCCGGCTTTGTCGAACTGCATATCGAGCAGGGCCCGATCCTCGAGGCCGAGAGCAAGACTATCGGCGTGGTCGAAGCTGGCCAGGGCGTGCTGTGGTTCGACGGCAAGATCACCGGCTTCGAGAGCCATGCCGGCTCGACCCCGATGCCACTGCGCAAGGATGCGCTGGCAACGCTGTCGGAGATCGTGCTCGCCACTGAACGTGTGGTCAGCAACATCGGCGCGCTCGGCACCGTCGGCGAAGCCGTGATCGCCAATCCCTCGCGCAACGTGATCCCCGGCGAGATCGCCTTCACCATGGATCTGCGCAGCGCCGATGAAGGCAAGCTCGAGGCCATCGAAAAGGGCGTGCGCGATGCCATCAAGGAGATCGCTGCGCACCGCAAGGTCGACGTCGCCTTCGACAAGGTCTGGCACAAGCCGCCGACACACTTCAACAAGGACTTCGTCAATGCGGTCGAGACGGCCGCGACCTCACTCGGCTATTCGCACCGCCGCATTACCTCAGGCGCCGGTCACGACGCCTGCAACCTCAACAACATCATGCCGACCGCGATGGTGTTCATCCCGAGCAAGGACGGCATCAGCCATAACGAGCTCGAGAGCTCGACGCAGGATGACTGCGCCGCAGGCGCCAATGTATTGATGCATACGGTGCTGGCGCTCGCCGGCGTCGCATCGAAGTAACGAGAGACAGGGGATAGCGATGCGGGGTGTATTCGTCGATGCCAGCGAAGAATTGGCAAAAATCCTGGAACGGCTGACGCAGCCGGGCGACATCGCAATCAAGATCAATCGCGATGAGGACATCAAGTCGGCCGATTTGCCCAAGGTGCTGGACGGCACCGAGATCGCGATCGTCGATCACACTTATCTTCCAACCGATGTGGCCAAGCAGTGCGCCGGCCTGAAGCATGTCGTGTTTCTCGGCACCGGCGCGCGCAGCTACATGCATATCGAGGAGCTTGCCGAGCTAGGGATCGAAGTCCACCTGATCCGCGGCTATGGCGATACGGCCGTTGCCGAATGCGCCATCGCGCATATGTGGGCTGCTGCGCGCGGCCTTGCCCAGCAAGACCGTGAAATGCGAGCCGGCAACTGGCTGCGCGATGAAGGCATGGAGCTGACGGGCAAGACCATCGGCCTGATCGGCTTCGGCGGCATCGCCGCGGAAGTCGCACGCATCACGCTCGGCTCGGGCATGAAGGTGCTCGCCTGGAATCGCTCGCCGAAGTCCCATCCCGGTGTGGAATTCACCGACATGGAGACAGTGCTGGCCAAGAGCGACGTCGTCTCGATCCATCTGCTGCTGAACGACGAGACCCGCGGCATGATCACCCGCGAGCGCATCGGCCAGATGAAGAAGGGCGCGATCCTCGTCAACACCGCGCGCGGCGCAGTGGTCGATGAAGCGGCGATGATCGATGCGCTGCGCTCCGGCCATCTGCGCCATGCCGGTCTCGACGTTTTCGACATCGAGCCACTGCCGGCAGGCCATGTGCTGACAACATTGCCGAACGTGACATTGTCGGCGCATTCGGCTTTCCGCACGCCCGAGGCGAGCGTGAACTTGATTGCGGCGGCCTGGAAGCATTGCCGACGGATCGCAGCCTAGGCGTTGCGAACTCCCAAAATGAAAATGCCCGGCTCAAAGCCGGGCATTTTTGTAGATGCGCAAGAAGCAGAATTACTCCAGCATTTCCGCCACAGCCTTGCCGCAAGCGCCCGTATCGGCCTGACCGCCGAGATCGCGCGTGCGCAGCGTGCGCTCGCCGAGCGTGCGTTCGATCGCCTTGACGATGGAATCCGCCGCAGCCTTCTCGCCAAGATGTTCCAGCATCATCGCGCCGGACCAGATCATGCCGATCGGATTGGCGATCCCCTGCCCCGCGATATCAGGCGCCGAACCGTGCACCGGCTCGAACACCGACGGGAAATCACCGGTCGGATTGATATTGCCCGATGGCGCGATACCGATCGTACCGGTACAGGCCGGGCCGAGATCGGACAGGATGTCGCCAAACAAGTTGGATGCGACGACGACGTCGAACCAGTCCGGATGCATCACGAAATTCGCGGTGAGAATATCGATGTGATACTGGTCCCACTTCACGTCGGGATAGTTCTGGCCCATCGCCTTCACGCGCTCGTCCCAATAAGGCATCGTGATCGAAATGCCATTGGACTTTGTTGCCGAAGTCAGGTGTTTCTTCGGCCGCGACTGGGCGAGATCGAACGCGAATTTCAGGATGCGATCCACGCCCGTGCGGGTCATGACCGTCTGCTGGGTGACGAATTCGCGGTCGGTGTCCGGGAACATGCGGCCACCGACGGATGAATATTCACCCTCGGTATTCTCGCGCACCACCCAGAAGTCGATGTCGCCGGGCTTGCGACCGACCAGCGGACAGGGCACGCCGGGCATCAGGCGGACCGGGCGCAGATTGACGTATTGGTCGAATTCGCGCCGGAACTTGATCAGCGAGCCCCACAACGAAATGTGATCCGGAATCTTTGCCGGCAGGCCGACGGCGCCGAAATAGATCGCATCGTGCTTGCCGATCTGCGCCTTCCAGTCGTCCGGCATCATCTGGCCGTGCTTCTCGTAATAGTCGTAGGACGAGAAGCCGTAGTGATCGAAATGCACCTTCACGCGATGCTTTTTCGCTGCCGCTTCAAGGACGCGCAGGCCTTCCGGCATCACTTCCTTGCCGATGCCGTCACCGGGGATGACCGCGATCCGATATTCTTTTTGTGCGCTCACGTGAGGTTTCCTTCGCCAGTAATTCTGCCTGCAGATGTGGACCAATCCCGGCCCGCGATCAACGCTGCACTGCAATGTTGACCGCTTTTACCGGACGGGCCTAACTCTGCCGCAGATAGTTCCCCCTGCAATCCAGAGGCATTCCATGGATCTTCATCTGCGCGGCAAGCGCGTCCTGATCACGGGCGCATCCAAGGGTATCGGCGCAGCCGCAGCGGAAGCCTTTGCCGAAGAAGGCTGCGATCTCCGCCTCGCCGCCCGCAATGTGGAGCAGATGCAGGCTCTGGCGGACCGGCTGCGATCCAGCCACCAGATCGATGTTGCCGTGCATGGCGTGGATCTGCGCAAGCCGGATGACCTCGCCGCACTGGCGGCGGCCGCCGGCGATATCGACATTCTCGTCAACAATGCCGGCGATATTCCCGGCGGATCGCTCGACAAGATCGACGAGCCGACATGGCGTCATGCCTGGGATCTCAAGGTGTTCGGCTTCATCAATCTGACACGGCTGGTCTATGCGCAGATGAAGGCCCGCGGCCATGGCGTGATCGTCAACGACATCGGGGCTGCCGGCGAAAAGTTCGATGCCAATTATATCTGCGGCAGCGCCGGCAACGCCGCGCTGATGGCGTTTACCCGTGCGCTGGGCGGTAAGAGTCTGAAGGACAATATCCGCGTCGTCGGCATCAATCCCGGCCCGGTGGAGACGGAGCGCCACATCACGCTGATGAAGACGCGCGCCAAGACCCAGTTGGGCGACGAGAACCGCTTCCGGGAATTGCAGCAGGGCCTGCCGCTTGGTCGCGCCGCGAAGCCGCGCGAGATCGCGGACATGATGACGTTTCTGGCGTCCGACCGCGCAGGCTATACGACCGGCGTGATCTATACGGTGGATGGGGGATACAGCGCCGGCTGGGGCAACTAGTGTCGCGGCCGGCGCCTAGCTCAGCGCGCCGGCATGCACCCACCACAATGGGTGGGCGAGCTGGATGGCACCGGCCGCGCGCTGCGCATCGGTATCGTTGCCGAACAGCGCAAAACAGGTCGCGCCGGAACCGGACATCCGCGCCAGTCTGACGCCCTCGGCTGCACCAAGCGCCGACAGAACTTCGCCGATCACCGGCTCGATCTTCAGCGCAGGCGCTTCCAGATCATTGGTGCCCGCATCCAGCGCGTCGATCCAGGCATCGAGTGAACCACCGTCATTTGGCCAGGTCGCCCGCTTCAGGACATCCTTGACGCCAACACGGAGCTCACCATTCTTCAGACCGAGCTCCCTGAATACATCCTTGGTCGCCACCGGCACGCGCGGATTGACCATCACGCAGGGCAAGCGCGGCAGGCTGAGCGGCAGCAGATTTTCGCCCACGCCCGTCATCACGCAGGCGCGCGACTGCACGCAGACCGGCACATCGGCACCGGTGAGGCGTGCCACTTCGAGCACGCGCGGATCGTCCATTTCGAGATTATTGGCGCGTACCAGCAGGCGCAGGGCGGCAGCAGCATCCGCCGAGCCACCGCCGATGCCCGCAGCCACGGGCAATTGCTTGTCGAGTGCGAAGGTGCCGGAGGTCAATCCCTCGACGCGCTCACCCAGCAGGCGAGCTGCCTTGATGACGAGATTGTCGGCAGTGTCGCCGCATTCCTGCGCGCGCGGGCCGGTCGCGATCAGCGACAGGTCGCCGCCAGCATCCAGCGTCAATCTGTCCGCGCAATCGGCAAAAGCCACGACGCTTTCGAGATCATGATAGCCGTCACCCCGACGGCCGATGACGCGCAGGGTCAGATTGACCTTGGCGCGCGCCTCCTCTTCGAGAACCGGCTTCACAGTGCCGGTCGTGCCCCCAACCATGGAATCAGCCGCCTTTGCCGTCTTCTTTTTTCTTGTCGTTGGATGCGGCCGAGGACGAGGGTTCGTCCGACAGACCGTTTTCCATCTTCGCTTCGATCTTCGGAAGCTCTTCGGCTTCCGGCTTCAGATCCTTGGCGTGCTGCCACTGGAACTTGGCTTCCAGCTTGCGGCCAACGCGCCAATAGGCATCACCCAGATGGTCGTTGATGGTCGGATCTTCCGGCTTCAGATCGATGGCGCGTTCGAGCTGCTTCACGGCGTCGTCGAAATTGCCGATCCGGTAATAGGCCCAGCCGAGCGAGTCGACGATGTAGCCGTCATCCGGGCGCTGATCGACGGCACGCTTGATCATCTTCATGGCGTCGTCGAGATTGATGCCCTGATCGATCCAGGAATAGCCGAGATAGTTCAGCACATGCGGCTGTTCGGGTTGCAATTCGAGCGCCTTGCGCATGTCGACTTCGGCCTTGGCCCACTGCTTCGAACGCTCAAGGCAGATTCCGCGGAAGTAGAAATACACCCAGTTCGGCTTGTCCTGGTTGGCGGAGATGACGTCGATGCCCTTGGTATAGGTCTCGGAGCAATCGGCGAATTTCTTGCGGCCGCGCTCGATATTGCCGAGCGCCATGATGGCTTCGAGATCCTTCGGATCGTCAGCGACGACGCCCTTGAGGATCTTGATGCCTTCGTCGCTGCGGTCTGCGGCGTCGAGATCGGTCGCCTGCTGGATCTGCGCATTGCGCTTCAACGCCGAATTGGCGGGGACGCGCTCATAGACCTTGATGGCCATCTGCGGCTTCTTCACCGACTCATAGAGGTCGGCGAGCGACAGCAGCGCCAGCGAGTGATCCGGCTTGAGGTAGAGCGAAAGCTGCAGATAGACCAGCGCGAGGTCTTCACCGCCGCGGCGGGTCAGCGACGCGCCGATGCCATAAAGCGCTTCGGCAGCCCCGGCCTGCGGGCTGTCGACCAGCGGTGCCAGCTTCTTACCGGCCTTGGTCTCGCGGATGCCTTCCAGCACCAGCGGGTGACGGGCGAGCTTCTTGTTGAAGGTCTCATAGATGCCGAGCGCCGCAGCGTCGTCCTTGTTGCGCGACGTCCAGCGACCATAGGCGTCGACCACGCGCAGCGCGGAGTCATCGAGCTTGTAGGCGCGCTCAAAACGGGCGCCCGCGTCCTTCTGCTTGTTGGCGAGATCCAGGATCAGGCCGGCATGCAGATCCTTGAAGATCGGATACCATTCCGGACCGGCCAGCTTGTCGATATTGGCAATCGCCGTCTTGCTCTCGCCCGCGCCGTAGCCGGCCCAGGCCGACAGCAGCGTCGCAACGAGGTCGGTGATCGGGCCGCGGACCGACTGGTTGATATTGGTCTGCGCGGCAGCGTATTTCTTCAGCTTGAGATCGCGCACACCCACAACGAGACGGGCGACGCGGTTCGACTTGTCGATGGTCAGGATGCGATCGGCGAGCTTCACTGCCTCTTCGATATCGCCATCGGCGAGCGAGGAGATGAAAGCGCGATCGAGCAGTTCGTTGTTCTTCGGATCCGTGCGCAAAGCAGAGCGGTAAAACGCCGCAGCCGAACTGGCGTCGCGCTCGACGCTGGCATGGCGGGCGGCCAGATAACTGCCGGCGGTGGTGAGCGACTTCAGATCGCGGGAAGTGGGAAACTGGGCAGCGGAGCTATCGCCGGTATGATCCGGGGTTTGCGCCAGCAGCTGACCGGGCATCGCGAGGACGGCGACCGTGGCGGCAGCGAGCGTCAAACGATTGAAACGGATGGACAACATAGGGTTCGCCTAGCTCCAGGATTTACGGGCAGGATATCGAGCAAGAACGCGAGCAGGACTGCGAGACAGGCTCGGATGCGCAGCCGACCCGGCAATAGTGCGCATGCCAACAATGCCGCGTTTGGCGGTCAATCGCAAGGATCGGGGGCGCGATCGCACCAGTGGCACCTTGAAGCCTGTCAGCAATTGGGCCGCCGGATTGCGCCACTGTCCCTGAAAACGCTCGCACTGTGGCGTTATCGTGACATCCGGCCGGTGTAACGGCCCGCCGACAGGCGCGGCCGCTCACACAATCGTAATCAGCGAACCGGTTACATCGCCTCGTAGTTCGGACCGCCGCCACCTTCCGGCGGAACCCAGGTGATGTTGCCGTTGGGATCTTTCACGTCGCAGGTTTTGCAGTGGACGCAATTCTGCGCATTGATCTGGAATCGCGCACCGCTCGACTCTTCCACCCACTCATAGACGCCTGCCGGGCAATAGCGATTCGACGGGCCGGCAAAGACGTCGTGCTCGGACGACTTCTGCAGCGCCATGTCGGCAACCTTGAGATGGATCGGCTGGTCTTCCTCGTGATTGGTGTTCGACAGAAACACCGAGGACAGGCGATCGAAGGTGATCTTGCCGTCCGGCTTCGGATAGACGATCGGCTGATACTGCCTAGCGGGCTTGAGCGCCTTGCGGTCGGGCTTCTCATGCTTCTGGGTGCCGAACAGCGAGAAGCCGAAGGTGTTGCACCACATGTCGAAGCCGCCGAGCGCGTTACCGATGATGGTGCCGAATTTCGACCAAAGCGGCTTGGCGTTGCGGACCGGATAGAGATCCTTGCCGATCGAGGACGACCGCCAGCCGGTCTCGTATTCCATCAGTTCGTCATTGGCGCGGCCTGCGGCCAGCGCGGCGGAGACATGTTCGGCGGCCTGCATACCGCTGGCCATGGCGTTGTGAACGCCCTTGATGCGCGGCACGTTGACGAAGCCCGCAGCGCAGCCGATTAGCGCGCCGCCCGGGAATACCAGCTTCGGCACCGACTGATAGCCGCCCTCGGTGATCGCGCGCGAACCGTAAGCCAGGCGCTTGCCGCCTTCGAACGTGTCGCGGATCAGCGGATGGGTCTTGAAACGCTGAAATTCCTCGAACGGATAGAGATAGGGGTTTTCGTAGTTCAGGTGCAGCACGAAGCCGACAGCCACCAGGTTGTCGTCGTAGTGATACAGGAACGTGCCGCCACCGACGTCGTTGTCAAGCGGCCAGCCGAACGAGTGCTTCACCGTGCCCTTCTGGTGCTTGGCCGGATCGATCTGCCAGACTTCCTTGATGCCGATACCGAACTTGCCGGGCTCGCAATCCTTGTCGAGCGCGAACTTGGCGATGATCTGCTTGGTCAGCGAACCGCGTGCACCTTCAGCGAACAGCGTGTATTTGCCGAGCAGCTCCATGCCGCGGGTAAATGAATCCTTCGGCTTGCCGTCGCGGCCGATGCCCATGTCACCAGTGGCGATGCCACGCACCGCGCCGTTCTCGTCATACAGCGTCTCGGCAGCCGCGAAGCCGGGATAGATTTCGACGCCAAGCGCCTCCGCCTTCGCCCCCAGCCAACGGCACACCATGCCGAGCGAAGTGATGTAGCAGTGATGATTGTTCATCAACGGCGGCATCAGGAAGTTCGGCAGCTTGAAGCCGCCAGTCTTGGTCATGAAATAGAACTGGTCGTCCTTGACCTGGGTCTTCAGCGGGCAGTCCGCGTCTTCGCGCCAATCGGGGATCAGCTTGTCGAGATTGACGGGATCGATCACGGCGCCGGACAGGATGTGCGCACCGACCTCGGAACCCTTCTCCACCACGACGATGGACAGGTCCGCATTGAGCTGTTTCAGCCGGATCGCGGCCGACAGACCGGAGGGCCCGGCACCGACGATGACGACGTCGAATTCCATGGACTCGCGCGGCGGAAGTTCTTCAGTGCTCATAATCTCGTCTCGGACCCGTTTCCAACCCGTTCAGAACGCTTCTAAGGGCTGTTGTTTCCGATTTTTGGCGGAAGAACAACCACCTAAATGCACAGGGGGCGTTTCACTGAGCGGCGATCCGGCCTAGATTGCTGGCATGCCTGTGACCCCCAGCCATGACGCCTGAGCCCCACCCCACCGTTGCGCAATTGCTCGCCTTTTACCTGGAGGCCGGGGTCGATTGTGCGCTGATGGATGAGCCGGTGAACCGGCTGTCGGACGACCTCCCGCCGCCTGCCCGGGAGCTGTCCGACAGCGCGCCGAAGCGACCACCGCTGAATGGCATGCCGCCGCCCCCACCACGCCCACCCGCCCGCGTCGAGGTCGCCCCGGACGTGGCGATTGCCGCCGCCCGCGACGCCGCACGCACCGCGTCCTCACTCGAGGTGCTGCGTGGCATGCTGAATACATTCGACGGCTGCGCGTTGAAAACGACCGCGACCCAATTGGTGTTTGCCGACGGCAATCCGCAGGCACGGATCATGTTCGTTGGCGAGGCACCCGGCCGCGACGAAGACATCGAGGGCCTGCCCTTTGTCGGTCGCTCCGGCAAACTGCTCGACCTCATGATGCGCGCCATCGGCCTGAAGCGCACCGACGTCTATATCGCCAACGTCATTCCATGGAGGCCGCCGGGCAACCGCACGCCGACGCCGCAGGAGACGCAGATCTGCCTGCCGTTCATCCAGCGCCAGATTGAGCTGGTGAATCCGGACATCCTCGTCACGCTGGGCAATCCCTCGACACAGACGCTGCTGCAGACCCGCGACGGCATCATGAAGTCGCGCGGCCGCTGGGTCGACTACGACACCGGCACCCGCAAGATCAAAGCGCTGGCGACGTTTCACCCGGCCTATCTGCTGCGCTCGCCGTCTTATAAGCGGATGACCTGGATGGATCTGCGCTCAATCGCGAAGGCGCTGGAAGCCCCATCGGGGAAATAGAGTCAGGTTACGGCGCTTTAGGCCGCACGATCGCCCAGCCGATCCGCAGCAAGGGCTGCCGCCCATTCACCAGACGCTCAAAGGCGCGTGGCAGTTCCGGCACGAGATCAGGGAAGCGCTGCGTGATCTCGGCAGGCGGCGTGCCTACCGTGTCCGCTGCGCGCCACACGACAACGCCGCCGCTCTCGGCGAACTTCGCTGGCGTGATCCACGGCGTGCGCGAAGGCACGGCATCGTTCAGCAGATGCGGCCGTGACGCGCTCATACCGATCAAAGCGGCCAGTTGCGCATCGCCCGCGACCGCCGATAGTGGACGATTGGTGCGACGCTCGAAACTCTCGCCGAAGAAGCGCCCGATCTCGCGTGCGGGAAGCGCTGTGACATCCTCGGGACCATCGACCCAAGGCAGAATCACGAGACTGGCGAAAGCTGCGAGCGCAGGCGCAATGATGGCGAAGGCCCAGACCTTGCGCAGCACGCGCTGGCGCCGTAGCGCGATCAGGTCGCCCGACGCCACGACGACGGCGAGACCCGACATGACCAGAGCGATGCCGGCACCGCCAACCACGCGATCGAGGCCATAGAGCGCAGCGAACAGGCTGCCGAGCAGCCCCGGCACAAGCGCGAAGAAAAACACATAGCCACGCGCCAGCGGATCGACCGGCGGACGGAAGATGATCGGAGCTTCCTCGGTCTTCGGAACGATGCGGCCCCAATTCATCACCGTGAGCACGATCACGCCCGTGATGGCCGCAAGCAGCCAGGCTATCAGAATGCCCCACTGCCGCGCCTTGCCGGCAAGATCATCCAGATGCGGCAGCGCTGGCAGCACGGGCGCGCCGGCCCGGATGACCCACATCGCCCATGGCAATGTCAGCACGGCGATCACCAGCAGCGCATAGAGCGGATCGAACGAAACAAGGTTACGCCGACCGCGCGAAGTCGCGAGACCGAAGACGAGTGGCAGCGGCAGCAGCCACATCGCATGGGGCGTCGTCAGAAGCAGCAGGCCAGCCTCGATCGACAGCGCGAACCAGGCATTGCGACGGCCTTGCCCGATGGCCAACCAGGCGTGCAGCAGGAACATCGCCCAGAGCGGACGCGCCAGGATCAGCGGGCCAAATTCGATACCGGGCGTGCTGAAGGCCGTGACCGTCATGGTCAGCAGCACGGCGATGACCGCCTGCGGCCCTCCGACGATCGTCCGGCCGAGGTGATAAACCGCGCGGAAGGTCAGGACAGCGCAGATTTGTGCCAGCAAATAGACGCCGAAGACATGATTACCGACCGCCCGGAAGGCGATATCCGCGAGCCAGAACGCGAGCGGCGGACCCATATGGGTACCGACCTGATATTCCCGGCCATAGGCCAGCACAGTGGCGAGATCGCCCGGCGGGCCGCGATAGAGCAGCAGCGGCACAACCAGCCAGATCACCGCCTGACACAGCACGACGATCCAGAACACCAGCCTTGGCCGGGCGCGGATCAGTTCGACGATCAGGGAGGTGAAACGCATTGAACGTCTGAACCGGCCAGCAAGGAATGAAGCGTGCTCAGGTGATACGGCGCGGAGCCGGGAGAGGCAACTGCCTGAGCGCTCAGGCGGAAATCCCGATATCGAGGATAGTCTGAGTTTCGATCAGGTCTGGCGCCCGAGCGACCGCCTGGTGCCGCGCACGAGCCGCCGCCACCGGCGCGAACAGGCTGCGGTGATGAATGCTGGGTCCCAATTCATTTAGCGCAGCCAAATGCTGCGGGACGCCGTAGCCCTTATGGGCCTCGAAGCCATAGCCGGGGCAATTCTCAGCGAGGCGGCACATCAGCCGGTCGCGCGAGACTTTTGCAATGATTGAAGCCGCCGCGATAGACAACACCAGCGCGTCGCCGCCGATGATCGCTTCGCATTCCGCCATAGTGTCGATCTTGTCACGGCCGTCGACAAACACGTGTTTCGGCGCTTCCGGCAGCGACGAGACCGCACGCGCCAGTGCCCAGAGCGATGCCCGCAGGATATTGTCGCGGTCGATCCGCCCCGTTGATGCATAGGCGACGGCAAAGGAAGACGTGGCGCAGATGTCCTCAAACAACGCCTCGCGCTTCGCCTCGGTCAGCTTCTTGGAATCGTCGAGGCCTTTAGGGATCCGCTTGGGATCGAGAACGACGGCGGCCGCCACGACCGGACCTGCCAGCGGTCCACGGCCGGCCTCATCGCAGCCTGCCACCGGCCAGATGCCCTGCTTCAGCAACGCGCGCTCGCGCTTAAAGCTCGGCGGGCCGGCCACGATGACGGTGTTCCGCGGCTTGGCCGGCGCTTTCTTCTTCTCATCCCGAATCATCGGGGGATCGTGCTGAAGCAGCCCCTACAGTGCAACCGGGAACTCGGAATCGTGCCCGCTATTCAGGTCGGGCCTTAATCGTCCAGATGCACCCGCCGGTCGTCACCGACCTCGATCCCCGGTGCCGTCACCACGTCCCAGGCGTGCCCGTCCGGATCCGCAAAGTAGCCGGAATAGCCACCATAGTCGGTCCTGCGCGCCGGCTTCAAAAGCGATCCGCCGCAATCGACGGCGAAAGCGAGGACTGCATCGACCTCGTCTTCGCAGCGGCAATTCCATGCCAGCGTGCTGCCGCGAAACGCCTGCGGCCTTGGATGGTCAGGCAATGTCGCGTCCTGCGCGAGTTGCTCCCACGGAAACAGCGCGAGGACGCTGGCGCCGGTGTCGAAAAAGGCGATGGCATCGCCCGAGGCACGAGCCTTTCGCGTAAAGCCCAGCGCTTCGTAGAAGGCAATGCTCCTGCGCATATCCGCGACGCCCAGCGTGATCACCGTCATGCGCGCGATTGGCGCGGGTGTTTTTTTCGTCGTCATCCGCGTCACTCCTGTACCCACTCTATAGATCGAAAAGAGGGACGTTGGCAGGCTCTGGTTTCCTGCCAACGTCCCCCCTCCACCACTCCGTACGCTGCGAGACCTGCGGAGTTAGAACAGATTCAATTGCTGACCGGCACCTGCCGGTTTCTCGAAATGATCGAGCGTGAGTTTCGAGCGACGCTTGTTGAGGCCAAGTTTCGTACAGGCGATCTCAAAGCGGCGACCGATCATCCAGGCCATCGGCCCGGTGCCCTTCATGCGCGTGCCCCATTGCGAGTCGTAATCGCGCCCGCCGCGCATTTCACGGATCAGCGTGAAGACGTGGCGATAGCGGTCCGGATAATTGGCCATCAGCCATTCGCGAAACAGATCACGCACTTCCAGCGGCAGCCGCAGCAACACATAACTGGCTTCCTTGACGCCGGCATGGGCGGCGGCATCGAGAATCCGTTCGATCTCGCTGTCGTTCAGCGCAGGGATTACCGGGGCCACCATTACCGTGGTCGGAATGCCGGCCTCTGATAGCTGCCGCAGCGCTTCCAGTCGCTTCGGCGACGTCGAGGCGCGCGGCTCCATGGTACGGGCGAGTTTCGGATCGAGTGACGTCACAGATAGCGCGACCTTGGCGAGGTTGCGCTTCGCCATCCGCGCCAGAATATCGATGTCGCGCGTCACCAAAGCCGACTTGGTAACGATGCCGACGGGATGACCGGTCTTCTCCAACACCTCGAGAATGCCGCGCATCACTTTGCGTTCGCGCTCGATCGGCTGATACGGATCGGTGTTGGTGCCGATCGCGATCATCTTCGGCTCGTACTCGGCGGCGGCAAGCTCCTTCTCGAGCAGAGCTGGCGCATCGGGCTTCACGAACAGTTTGGATTCGAAATCGAGCCCGGGCGAGAGACCGAGATAGGCGTGGGTCGGCCGTGCGAAACAATAGACGCAGCCGTGCTCGCAGCCACGATAGGGATTGATCGAACGGTCGAAGCCGATATCCGGCGACTCGTTGCGCGTGATGACCTTGCGCGCGGTATCCGTCGCAACGGTTGTCTTGAACGGCGGCAATTCATCGAGGCTCTGCCAGCCGTCATCAAAGGCGACCCGGGCCTCGGCTTCATAGCGGCCGCTGTCGTTCGACTGCGCGCCGCGTCCCCGGCGACGCTCGCGATCGATCGCGACGTCGATTTCCGGAAATGGCGACGGAGGCCCTCCCGGTTGGCTGGGGATCGGGGCCGGCTGCTTCTTGAGGGCTGCGGTTCTGCGATTCATGCAGCCAAGGTATCAGCAAAACGGAACAAATCAAGAACAAACACAGGGCCTGTGAATCAACCTGTGATTTGCCCGTTCACCGAGTTTAGCATTGGCGGCTGCTTTCAGTGTGACGAAATGATAACGCTGCCACACTGCTGTTTGAGGTATTATCCACATCCATGCTGAGCGTGATCATTCCCACCGATGGCGTCGAACAGCCGGCGGTCGCCACTCTGGCGGCGCTGGTGCCGGGCGCTGCTGCCGGTGTGATCCGCGAAGTGCTGCTGGTCGATCGCGCCGGAACCGATGTCATCGAACGCGTTGCCGATGTCGCCGGCTGCAGCTTCCTGACCTCGCAGGGATCGCGCGCCGCGGCGATGGCCGCCGGCGCCAAGCAGGCGCGCTCGCCCTGGCTAATGTTTCTCCATGCCGGCGCCGTGCTCGATGCCGGCTGGATCGAGGAGACCCAGCAATTCATCCAGCGCGTATCGACCAGCAACCGCCCCCGCGCAGGCATTTTCCGCTATGCGCGCTCGCCCTATGACGAGACCAATTTTCGCGATGGCCTGAAGCACCTCGTCCGGATGATCACGGGCCCCAAGGCCGATCAGGGCCTGCTGATCGCCCGCGAACATTATGATCGTCTCGGCGGCTACGCACCCGATGCCCGGCGCTCCGAGGCGCGGTTGCTGCGCCAGCTCGGCCGCTCCTCACGCACATTGCTGCGCAGCCGGATCATCGTTGCCTGATCATGGCCGCCCAAGCCCCCGATGCCGTTCAGCTTGCAGTGCTACGCGATCTCCAGCCTGGCGATATCGACTGGGTCATCCGCAGTCACGGCGAGCTCTATGCGGCCGAATACGGATTCGATGCATCCTTTAAGGCGCTGGTAGCCGACATCGCTGCAGAATTCGTCGCATCATGCGATGCCACGCGCGAACGCTGCTGGATCGCCGAGATGGATGGCGCGCCCGCCGGCTCGCTGTTTCTCGTGAAGGCATCCGACGACGTCGCCAAATTTCGGCTCTTGCTGATCGATCCCAAGGCGCGCGGACAAAAGCTCGGCCAGCGCATGGTGACGGAATCCATCGCCTTTGCGCGGCAATGCGGCTATCGCAGGATCACGCTCTGGACCCAGAGCAATCTCGGCGCAGCGCGAAAAGTCTATCAGGATGCGGGTTTCGCGCTGGTTGCCACCGAGCCGCATCGCAGTTTCGGGCAGAATTTGATCGGTGAGACCTGGGAGCTCGTGCTCTAGACCGACGCGCCCTTCGCCTTCGGGCGTCGCAAATGCTCATCCAGCCGCGGCATGATCTCCACGAAATTGCAGGGCTTTGTGCGGTAATCCAGTTGCGCGGCAAGGATGCCGTCCCAGCCATCGCGGCAGGCGCCGGGCGAACCCGGCAGGCAGAAGATAAATGTCGCGCCGGCGGTACCAGCAGTCGCGCGGCTCTGAATCGTCGAGGTACCGATCTTGGCGTGGCTCAGCATGTGAAACGCAATCGAGAAACCATCCATCCGCTTCTCGAACAGAGGCTCGATGGCTTCCGGCGTGACATCGCGGCCGGTGAAGCCCGTGCCGCCGGTCGTGATGATCGCGTCCACGCCGGGATCGGCAATCCATGCGCGCACGATCTTGCGGATCGCTTCGACATCGTCCGTGACGATTTCGCGCTTCGCCAACACGTGACCGGCCGATGTCAGCCGATCGGCCAGCGTCGCGCCAGACTTGTCGTCGTCAAGCGAGCGCGTATCGGAGATCGTCAGTACCGCGATGTTGAGCGGCACGAAGGCCTTGGTCGCATCAGGCTCCATCGCTACAGCCGATCCGTCGCAAATGTGTTGCAGGCCTGCACGGTGCCTTGCTGATAGCCGGTCATGAACCAGCGCTTGCGCTGTTCGGCAGAACCGTGCGTGAACGAGTCCGGCACGACGCGGCCCTGTGCCTGACGTTGCAACGTATCGTCGCCGATGGCGGACGCGGTCTGCAGCGCAGCATCGATGTCACCGGCTTCGAGGAAACCGGGGCGCTTCTTCGATTCGCGATTGACCCAGACGCCCGACAGACAATCGGCCTGCAACTCGACGCGGACCTGCAGCAGATTGGCCTCAGCCTTGCTGCCGGCCTGCTGCTGCAGGCGTGTCACGCGCGGAATGATCCCGAGCAGGTTCTGAATGTGATGGCCGGCTTCATGCGCAATGATATAGGCCGCGGTGAATTTGCAGGCATTGCCCGAGCAACCGCGGAATTTGGTTTCGACCTGACGGAAGAAGCCGGTGTCGAGATAGATCTTCTTGTCGGGCGGACAGTAGAACGGCCCCATCGCCGACTGCGCATTGCCGCAGCGCCCGCCATTGGTGGCATTACGAAACAGCACGATCTGCGGCCCGGTATATTTCTGCCCGCTCTCCTTGAAGATTTCGTCCCAGCGATCGTCGATCTCGCCGAGCACCCCAGAGATCATGCTGCCCATCTCGTCAGTGGGTGCGCCGGACTTCGTCGGCGTCGAGCGACGGTCTGTCTGATAGGTCGGCGCCTGCTGTCCGCCGGTGAGAATCTCTGCGCCGCCGATCAGGATGCGCGGATCGATACCGAATGCCCAGCCGACAAGGCCAAGCACGATCACCGTTCCGATGCCGAGACCACCGCCGCCGCCCGGAATACCGAAACCACCACCTCCGCCGCCATATCCGCCACCGCTATCATCACGACGGTCGTCGATATTGTCGCTGCGACGGAAGTCATCGTAACGCATGGGGTAATTCCTTCATTTCAAGTCGCGGCATTTTAGACCGGTTTGGCGCGATCCGCCCGCCATAACGCAATTGCGGCGCAAAATTTCCATTCCATTAAGCATTAACCTGCCCGGCAAAACTTGCCTAGTTCGAACTCGTTACCAATTAAGTCGATTTTTACTTTGCCCGGTCAATGTCTGCCTGTCGGTTGTTTAGTCCCGCGTCGCCGACAGCGTCGCCTGAGTCAGAGTAATTGAGTCATGGTTGTTTCGCGTCGCGGGGCGTCTGCAAGGGCGCCCCGCTCTCACTTCGAAACCTCTCCGAGCAGCAGCATCGTCATTGGTGATTGCGTCGCAGAGATGTCAAAACTCCCGGCAGGGTCGGTCGATCTGGTATTCGCAGATCCGCCGTACAATCTGCAGCTGAAGGGCGATCTCAAACGCCCCGATGAATCCCATGTCGATGCGGTGAATAATGACTGGGACAAGTTCTCGTCATTCGCCGCCTATGACGACTTCACGCGCGCGTGGCTCCTGGCCGCACGCCGCATCATGAAGCCGTCAGCGACCTTGTGGGTGATCGGCTCGTATCACAACATTTTCCGCGTCGGCGCGATCATGCAGGACCTCGGCTTCTGGGTTCTCAACGATATCGTTTGGCGCAAATCGAATCCGATGCCGAATTTCCGTGGCCGTCGTTTCACCAATGCGCATGAGACCATGATCTGGGCCGCGCGCGACGAGAATGCCAAGGGCTATACGTTCAATTACGAAGCTCTCAAGGCCGCCAATGAGGACGTGCAGGCACGTTCCGACTGGCTGATCCCGCTCTGCACCGGCGACGAACGCCTGAAGGGCATCGACGGCAAGAAGGTTCACCCGACCCAGAAGCCGGAAGGCCTGCTGGCCCGCGTGCTGCTGTCGTCCTCGAAGCCCGGCGACCTTGTGATCGATCCGTTCAACGGTACCGGCACCACAGGCGCCGTCGCCAAGCGCCTTGGCCGCAATTACATCGGCTTCGAGCGTGACCGCGAATACGCCGCCGCTGCCGAAGCACGCATCGCCGCGATCGAGCCGCTGCCCGAGGCAACACTGGCACCGTTCATGACCGCCCGCAGCGCGCCCCGCGTGGCGTTCTCCGAACTGGTCGAGCGGGGCATGATCTCGCCCGGCACTAAGCTGGTCGATCTGAAGAAGCGTCATGGCGCACTGGTGCGCGCCGACGGCGCCATCATGTTCGGCGATAAGGTCGGCTCGATCCATCGCATGGGTGCGATGGCCCAGGGCTCAGCTTCCTGCAACGGCTGGACGTTCTGGCACGTCGAGACCAAGAAGGGCCTGCGCCTGATCGACGAACTCCGCGCCGAAATCCGCAGCGAGATGGGCGCGGTCTAAAGTCCCCGCCCATGCCACCGGCCGGACGCAAGCGCCCGGCTTCATCAAAACATCGCTTGCACTCTCCTTGAATTCCAAGCACGAGACGACGGTCCGCAGCAGCGGCCCCGCCTCGTGCTTAGACGTACAAAATCCAGGGAGATTTGAGATGCTGAAGTTTTACTTCAACGGGTCGCCGAACCCGACCAAGGTCGCGCTGTTTCTGGAAGAAGCCGGCCTGGCCTATGAGCCGATCGCCATCGACACCCGCACCGGTGCGCAGTTCAATCAGGACTTCCTCAAGGTCAATCCGAACGGCAAGGTGCCGGCAATCGACGACGACGGCGTTAAGGTGTTCGACAGCAACGCCATCCTGCTCTACCTCGCCGAGAAGACGGGAAAATTCCTGCCCGCCAACAACCCGGCCAATCGCGGCGAGATGCTGTCCTGGCTGATGTTCGTCGCCACCGGCGTCGGTCCGTTTTTCGGCCAGGCCGTGCACTTCAAGCATTTCGCGCCGGAGAAGATCGACTACGCGCATAACCGCTATCAGTTCGAGGCGAAACGCCATCTCGGCGTGCTCAACGACCGCCTCGCCGGCCGTCAATATATGGTCGGCGACAGCTACACGATCGTCGACATGGATGTCTGGGGCTGGGTGCGGATGACCAACTTCATTCTCGGCGACGAGGGCTTTGCCCAATTCCCCAACGTGAAGCGCCTGCATGATGAGATCTCGGCGCGCCCGGCCGCAGCGAAGGCTGTCGCCCTGAAGGACACATTCAAGTTCAAGGCCGAGATGGACGACGAAGCCCGCGCCGCCATGTTCAAGCATCTCGCCACCAGCGCAGCCTGATCACGAGCCATCCAACGAATGCCGGACGCAGTAATGCGCCCGGCATCTTTGCGTCAGGCAGGAACGCGCGCCATCTCCTCCGGGAACGGACCCAGCACCCGCTCCACGAGCCCCGTGTCGCAATATTCCTTGATCATGGTGATCTTGCCGTTCTCGACGCGCCACACCATGCAATAGTCATTGTCGTAGCGATCGCCGGCCTTAGTGACGTTGTCGCCCTTGGCTTCGACCACGACCAGATCGCCTTCCGCAATGAAATTGGACGCGACCGTGCGCGGTCGAATGTCGAACAGCGACCTGAAATGCCCCATCAGGCCGTTGAGAATCGCATCCTTCCCCTTGAACGTACGTCCCCAGGAATACTGACCGACGACGATCCAGCACGCGTCATCGGCGAGACGGTCGGCGAAGGTCGTGCCGCTGCGGTTGGCTGAATCGCTATAGATCTGCTGAATAAGCTTCTTGTTGTCTGCGGTGCTCATTGTTCTGCTCCATCGCTTGAACGATGGCGCAGTATGGGTTGGAGAAATCCTATTCTTCCAATCGATAGTCCGTATGATATATATTCGGCCCATGAATTTGGCTGCGCTCGATCTCAATCTGCTGGTCGCGCTCGATGCATTGCTGCTGGAAGGCAATGTCGGCCGAGCCGCGATGCGGATCGGCCTGTCGCAACCGGCGGCGAGCCACGCGCTGCGCCGGCTGCGCGACGTTCTCGGCGATCCCCTGCTCGTCCGCGTCGGCGCCCGCATGGAACTGACGCCGCGCGCGCAGGCCCTGCGCGGTCCACTTGCCCAGACACTGGAGCAAGTCCGCGGACTGTTCATCCCGGATGTCTTCGATGCCCGCCAAAGCGACCGCCACTTTCGGCTGATGATGCCGGATCTGGCTGTCGAACTGCTGATGCCGCCATTGATGAAGAAGCTCGACAGCGTCGCGCCGGGCGTCCAGATCAACATCGTGCCATGGCGCGGCCCGTCGATCATGACGGCGGAATTCGCCCGCAGCCTCGACATGGTGATCAGCATCGGCAACGCCTTCAACGGCTTCCATCGTCAGTTGCTCTATGTCGATTCCGACGCCCTTGCTGTCCGCAAGGGCTATCCGGCAGTAGCGCGCCTGAAGACGGCCGAGGGATTTCTCAAAGCCCGTCATATCGCCGTGGTGCTCCGGGGCCAGAGCGAAGATCTGATCGACGACTGGCTGCGCAGCAAGAAACTGGAGCGGCAGATCGCCCTCGTCGTGCCGAGCTATATCGAGGCGCTGCATGTCGCGGCACGGACCGGTCTCGTGGCCTTTGTGCCGCAACGCCTGATTGCCGCATTGGCTCAGCCACTATCGCTCACGACAATTGCGCCACCATTCGATCCCGGCAACGACGAACAGTTCATGTTCACGCCAACACGCGCGCAATTCGATTCCGGCTCAATCTGGCTCCGCAAGATCATGCTGGAAACCGGCCGCGAGCTCGATCCGCCAAAGCGCCGTACGGCCTGACACATCGGGCCCCGGTCAAATTTGCCGGCAAAGCTTGCCGGGAGGCAACGCCTGATAGCAACTACAAATACCTAACCGCTTATGATTTCTGAATATTTCTGATGGCCTGATTTTTGCGTAGTGGGTCGCGAACATCTCACAGCAAGAGAAATTCAGATGTCGAACTCCATTATCTCCAGCATGCAGTCCTTCAAGCTTCCGACCAGACTGCAGCCATCCGACAAGGCCGAGAGCGGCCTCGGCAATGCAACAGCGATAGCAAAATCGCCGGAAGAGAAATTCCTCGACTACGCGAAAAAGACGCCAGCAGAAAAAATGCGCGATGCGCTGCTGTCGAGCATCGGCGTAACGGAAGAAGAATTGAACAACATGTCGCCGGAGCAACGCCGGGAGGTCGAGCAGAAGATTGCCGACAAGATCAAGGAGGCCGTGAACAAGAAGACGGAGAATGGCGGCAGCGCCAGCGGCTTCTTCACGGATATCAGCGCCTAACAGGCGCGCCTTTCACCACAAACGAAATTGGCGCCGCAACGGCGCCAATTTCAGATCATTCGAAATGAGCCGACGCGATCAGCGCGCGGCAGCCTGGCGTACCAGATTTTGCCGGGCCTCGCCGAGATAGCCGCGGATTTCCTTGGTCAGCAATCCCGACTGCGACGACAGATCGCCCGATGCCACCATGGTCGATGTGGCGAGTTGTTCGGTGTCCTTGGCCGTCGTTGCCAGCGACTGGATGTTGGTCGAGATCTCACGCACGACAGCGAAGGCCTCGTCGATGTTGCGCGCGATATCGGCCGTTGCCGCCGACTGCGCTTCGGAGGCGCTCGCGACCTTGCCGGTGATCTCGTTCACTTCCGCGATCACGGTGCCGATCTCGGTGATCGACGAGGAGACCTTGTCGGTCGCCGACTGAACCTGGCCGATTTCCTTCTCGATCTCGGCGGTAAAGTTGGCGGTCTGGGTCGCCAGCGCCTTCACTTCATGCGCCACAACTGCGAAACCACGACCGGCATCGCCTGCGCGGGCCGCTTCGATCGTTGCGTTCAGCGCCAGCAGATTTGTCTGGCTGGCGATCACGTTGATCGAGGTCACGACTTCACTGATGCGTACGGCGACAGCGCGAAGCACGTCGACATTGCTGGCTGCATCGGCGACACGTTCGACCGCGCGGCCGGCAATCGCCGCCGAGCGATTGACGTCGGCGCCCACTTCGCTGGCGCTGGACGACAGTCGCGCCGTGGCCGAAGCCACCGACTGCATGTTGGCGGACGCCTGTTCGGATGCCGCTGCCACCGACGTGACGCGGGTCAATGTCGAGGATGCACCGGTCCGCAGATTGCCTGCGGTGCTGCTCATCTCGACCGCGCCGCTGTCGAGTGCGGATACGATGCCACCCACGGTGGATTCGAGCTGGCTGGTCTGGCGCTCGAAATTTCTGATGCGGTCGGCGATGTTGTCGGTCGCAGCATTCATCGCTTTCGCGCCGTGCAGCAGGCCGCCATGCAATCCGCCCGGCAGGATACGCCGGTAATACTTATTGTCGTTGAGCGCTGCCATCGCCGCGGTGGATTCGCGCACGAAAGCATCGCAGCCGTCGATCATGTCATTGACGCTGTGCAGCAACTCACCGGTCACGCCGCGCACGGGAATTCCCAGAATGCGGGCCTCGAAGTCGCCCTGCGCAATGCGCTGGCAGGCGATGCGCGCCTTCTCGATCAGGCGCGCCGTCTTGCCCATCAGGACAAGCGCGGTAACAGCCGCAGCGATCGCAACGGCCTGACAGACCATGGCCGCGAGCGGAAGACCGAAGAACTGAAGCACCAGAGCAAGCGCAGAGCCGGCAATGACGACGAGCGTGCTAAGCTGCGCTCTTGAGAGAAAACATAAGTTCGTCATAGCTGACTTTCTGGGATGCAACGAAATCGGTAAGGGCCTTGTAGCCGGCGGCGAGGGATTCCTTGCCGTTCACGTGTCGCTTCTCGATTGCCAGCACGTCGGCATAAAGAGGCGCGATCGTCTTCTTGATGAGATCCGGCGGCGGGACACGGCGATTGGAATGATAGCCGGCGATCTTGCCGTCGAGACCATAGGACGGCGTGACATGGGCGAAGACCCAGTAGTGATCGCCATTGCTCGCCATGTTCTTCACAAAGGCGAAAATCTCGCGGCGCTCCTCGACGGCGTCCCAGAGCAGCTTGAAGACACTGCGCGGCATATCGGGATGACGGATCAGGCTGTGCGGCTGGCCGAGCAACTCGGCTTCGGTATAACCGGCCATCTTGCAGAACAGACGGTTCACATAAGTCATGCGACCCTTGAGATCCGTCTTGGATACGATGAGCTCCGATGCCGGAAAGAAAGTCTCGCGGCCGCTCGGCTTAATCTGGTTGGACATCATTGACCTGTCGGTGACCGATTCACCCAAAAAGTAGTGCTACCGGTATTAGGGAACGCGGCTGAATTTTGCGTTAAGGTTCCGTCCACCATGAATTCGTTGCCGGCGGACGATCGGACGCGTTTCCCCGTCGCGATCGTCCCAGTTGCCGCCATCGCCTCTCCCGTGCCATGACCTCGATCAAATCGAGGGGGAGGCAACAAAAAATGACCGTTCTCATTGCGGGCGGCGGAATTGGCGGACTGACGCTCGCGCTCAGCCTGCACCAGATTGGCGTGCCATGCCGCGTATTTGAAAGCGTGCCCGCGCTCAGGCCGCTCGGCGTCGGGATCAATGTGCTGCCGCATGCCGTGCGCGAGCTGATCGAGCTCGGCCTGCACGACCAGCTCGACGCATCGGGCGTGCGCACCCGCGAGCTCGCCTTCTTCTCCAAACACGGCAAGCCGATCTGGAGCGAACCGCGCGGCATCGAGGCCGGCTACAAATGGCCGCAGTTCTCGATCCACCGCGGCAGGCTGCAGCAGATCCTGCTCGACACCGCCATCGAACGCCTCGGCGCCGAGAACATCCTCACCAGTCATCACCTGACGGGTTGGACGGAAACGCCGGACGGCATCCGCGCCGACTTCATCGACAAGGTCACCGGCAAATCCGCCGGCAGCTATGACGGCACGCTGTTGATTGCCGCCGATGGCATCCATTCGGCGATCCGGCAGAAGCTCTATCCGCAGGAAGGCGCGCCGCTGTGGAACGGCCGCATTCTGTGGCGCGGCATCACTAAGAGCGATGCGTTCCTGACCGGCCGCACCATGATCATGGCCGGCCATGAGATCCTGAAATTCGTCTGCTACCCGATCTCGCAGGCACCCGATGCCGATGGCAAATACGACATCAACTGGGTGGCCGAACGGCACATGCCGCCAACCTATGAGTGGCGCCGCGAAGACTACAACCGCGCCGCGCGGCTCGAGGAATTCCTGCCCTGGTTCAAGGACTGGCGCTTCGACTGGCTCGACGTGCCCGGCCTGATCAGCAACTGTCCGCACGCCTATGAATATCCGCTGGTCGATCGCGATCCGGTCGATCGCTGGACCTTCGGCCGCGTGACGCTGATGGGCGACGCTGCGCATCCGATGTATCCGATCGGCTCCAACGGCGCGTCGCAGGCCATTCTCGACGCCCGCGTGCTGACCCGCGAGATTCTTGCGCTTGGCGAAGTCCCGGATGCGCTCGAAGCCTATGAAGCCGAACGACGCCCCGCGACCACCGACCTCGTGATGCTGAACCGCCGCAACGGACCGGAACAGGTCATGCAGATCGTCGAGGAGCGCGCGCCTGAGGGATTCAATGTCGTCACCGACGTGCTCTCGCAGCAGGAACTGGAAGACATCGCCGCCAACTACAAGCGCGTCGCCGGATTCCAGGTTGAAGGCCTGAATGCGAAACCGCCGATCGTGTCGGTCCCGCCATCGTCGCAACTTTCCAGCGCGGGCTAATGCAGCTCGCGCGCCGGCGCGCAATTCAAGCGTCTGGATTCAAGCTTCAATCCAGCCCGTGCGCGATGACCTTGCGCATGACGTTCGGCAGAGCTTCGTCGTCCAATGTTGCGATCGGGACCCAGCGCATGCCCTCGGGGGGGCGGGTGCGGGGCGGCACATGCGCCGTATAGACGGCGAGCTCCAGGGGGAAGTGTGTGAAGATATGGGTGACCGCGCCCGTTTTGCGATGCCACGCCGTGAGATTTTTCAAAGTGGGCGCCTGCTTCAAGGCGTCCTTTTCGTCGTGACCCGCGAGCCATTCCGATGAAGGCACTTCGGTCATATTCCCCAGCAAGCCCTTTTCCGGGCGGGTGCGCACCAAAAGCTCATTGCCGCGCGTGACCACGAAGGCCGCGCCGCGCCGCAGCGTGCCAGCCTTCTTCGGCAGTTTGCGCGGAAACGTCTCCTGATCGCCGCGGGTCTTTGCTGCGCAATCGTCGTTGATCGGGCACAGCACGCAGGCGGGTTTTTTGGGCGTGCAGATGGTGGAGCCGAGATCCATCAGCGCCTGGGCGCTGTCGCCGGCCCGCGAGGGACCGAGCAGCGTCGCGGCCAGCCCTACGATGACCGGCTTGGATTTCGGCAGCGGCTCTTCCACCGCATAGAGCCGCGACGTCACGCGCTCGATATTGCCGTCCACCGGCATGCACTGGCGACCGAAGGCAATCGCGGCGATGGCCGATGCCGTATACGGCCCGATGCCCGGCAATGCGCGCAGGCCGTCCTCGGTATCCGGAAAGGCGCCGCCATGGTCGCGCAGCACGGCGACGGCGCAGGCGTGAAGATTGCGCGCGCGGGAGTAATAGCCGAGCCCGGCCCACATCCGCAGCACATCGTCCTGCGAGGCGCTGCCGAGATCGCTCACCGTCGGCCAGCGTGCCAGGAACTTGGCGAAATACGGTCCGACCGCCTGAACGGTGGTCTGCTGCAGCATGATTTCCGACAGCCAGACCCGGTAGGGATCGATGCCCTCGCCGGGCAAAGGCCGCCACGGCAAGCGGCGGCGATGCTTGTCGTACCAGGCGAGCAATTGGGCCGGACGCTTTGCGGCGGCGCTTTCCCCGCTATCCCGTACGGCAGGTTTCTTTCGTCTGGTGGCGGCGGCTGATAGACTCATGCCGACATGTATCCAAAAGCCCCGTTCATGAACAAGCCCGGCCCGATCTCCGCCAAGCCGCTCTCCGTCCTGCTCGGCGGGGTGTTTGCCGATGCCTATGCCAAACAAGGTTTTGCCTCGCGCGAACTCGTCACGCGCTGGGCCGAGATTGCCGGGCAGCAGGTGGCGAATTTCTCCGAGCCCCTGAAGATCCAGTGGCCGCGTCCCGTGGAAGGCCAGCCGCAGGAGCCGGCGACATTGATCCTGCGCGTCGAGGGCCCGATGGCGCTGGAGATCCAGCATTCGTCGGATGCGATCCTGCAGCGAGTGAACCGGTTTTTCGGCTGGAACGCGGTCGGCAAGATCGCGCTGCGCCAGGCGCCGCTGTCGCGGCCGCAGCCTCGCCGCACCGTGAAGCCGCCGGATGCCAAGGCCGTCGCCAAGGTCGCGGAAACGCTGCCCGAGGTCGAGGACGACGCCCTGCGCGAGGCGCTGGCGCGGCTCGGCGCCTCGATCAAGCGAAGTTGAGGCTTTCCAGCCCGCCCGGAACCGGCGCGTGCTTGCCACATTTGTAGTTTCAAGTTAGCGAAGCGAACCTTTCCCGGCCACCCGCGCCGCTTTGGAGCAGTCCTTTGATCATCACGCGCCGTGACTTCACCGCCGCCCTTGCCCTCACCGGCGCCGCAGCAGCCATCGGCCTGTCGCCGCTGGAGCTGATCTCCGAGGCTTTCGCGCAGAACGCGACCGACGTCGCCAAGCCGGTGTCGCTGCCCGACATGGCGCTCGGCCCGAAGGATGCCGCCGTCACCGTCACCGAATATGCCTCGATGACCTGCCCGCATTGCGCGGCCTTCACCGAGCAGGTGTTCCCGAAGATCAAGGAAGCGTTCATCGACACCAACAAGATCCGCTTCGTGTTCCGCGAATTCCCGCTCGACATCAAGGCCGCCGCCGGCTCGATGCTGGCGCGCTGCATCGCCAAGGAAGATTCTGGCAAGTACTTCGCCGTCGTCGACATGCTGTTCAAGCAGCAGAACGACTGGGTGTTGAAGAACACCGCCGAGACCCTGACCCGTATCGGCAAGCAGGCCGGCCTCAGCCAGCAGGCCGTGGAAGAATGCCTGAAGGACCAGGCGCTGCTCGACAAGATCGCCGCCGACCAGAAATATGCCAATGAAGTGCTGAAGGTGAACTCGACGCCGACCTTCTTCATCAATGGCGAAATGCTGAAGGGCGAGCAGTCGTTCGAGGAATTCTCCAAGAAGATCACCCCGCTGCTGAAGAGCTGAGGTTTCTTCGCTCGCGCCCATTTGTCATTCCGGTGCGCTCGCTCTTGCGGGCGGACCCGGAATGACGCGCAGGGCGTAGCGCCTCGCGCCAGATCATTTTCGACCTGAATTTCAAACAGCCACGCTCTCGCATTCTCGCGGCGCTTGCGCGTCCGAGGTGTGAGCAGTCCCCCTCGAAAAAATGAGGGGTGGCGGCGCGCCTGACGGCGCGAAGGTGGTTTTTATCGCGATCCGCTCCGCCGTCGGCGACGAAGCCGCAACCGCGCAACGCCCTCAGGCGCGCCACCGCGACGTTCTTCAGACCTCAGGACCATTCTTCCGGGTAAAGGCCAGAGCTCCGCACTCTGTTGATCCCGGCGATTTCGCGCCGTTCACCAATACCGCGTCCAGCCAGCACGAGTGGCAGAGCCCCATAGTGGGCCCGGACGGTTCCCCGAGACCTCCCGAGTGCGCGGGGTACGTCACCCCACGCCCGCAGGCGCCGCATCCTGGTTCCGCTGCACGACGCCTCATGAAGCGCCCCTCGCGAACCGGACAAGATTTAGATTATAATCTTATAGGAAAATTGTCAATACGCGATGTCGAAATTTTTGACCCCGCTGGCGCAACTGGACCCGCGGTCATGCGTTCGCATCAACAAGGGGACTCTCAAGTTGCCTTGCCACTGTGAGAACTGCCCATGCCGACACGCGCCAGCCACCTGCCGCATTATGTCGAGCGCACCGCGCTTCAGAAGCTCCGTGCCACGCCTGCCCTGCTTGCGCTGCATCTGATGCCGGCTGGGCCGAAGACCAGGCCGAAATCCCAATGCCGCGCAGCGCGCAGGCCCGCGCCCGCTGACATCCTGCGATAGCAGCCTCGCGTCAGCAGATCTTAACGGATGGTGCCCTCGCGGATTAACTGTGTTTCCACACATTATCGAAGCGTAAACGCGCATTAAGGAACGCTTAAGCGCCGTCTCCGCATTCTCGTCCCATTAGCGCGAGGGGTGTATCATGTTTGAAAATTTCATCTGCGAGATCATCGGCCTGGCATTTCTCGGCCTCTGCATCGCCGTGCTCGGCGCGCCGCAGCAGCGTCGGCCGAATGGATATGTGCGGGATGTTTGACTAGCTCCGCAGCGCGCTTTTGATCCCACGTAGAATGAGATCGAACCCATCGAGAAAATCCTGGCGATCATCGTGAGCCCGTAGCTTGCCAGCCAAGCTCAGCGTAAACGGATATTCGCCGGGATCGAGTTGAGACCACGCCGTCGCGACCTCTTCCAGAAAATCGGTCCTGTCGATACCGCGCGTCCGCGCAAGCTGACCGTTCGCTGCGTTCTGCCCGCCGACGCCGAGAATATAGCTCAGCAACGTGCCTACCGTTGCCCATTGCTCTTCATCCCGTACACCCAGTGCACGCGCCTGTTGGCCGAGCCGTTCGATGATGCGGACCATCGGCATCTGACTGGGAATCCGCATCAGCGCAGAGCCCACCCATGGATGCGCGTCGATCGTGTCAAACAGGCTCAAAGCAACTTCGCGCAAGTTTGCCTCCGGCGTCACCTCAGCCGCGACCTCTCTCATCGTGCGTGAAATGATTGCATCGCAGACGGCCGTCAGCAGCTCACCCTTATTGGGGATGTGCCAATAGATTGCACCGGCGCCCGTTGCGAGCCGTTCGGACAACGCACGGAACGTCAGGCCATCCTCTCCTTCGCTGTCGAGCAACGCGATCGATGCTTCAACGATGCGATCCCGCGAAAGCGATTCTTCGCGCCGGTAACTTCGAGCTGACTTCTTGACCATGGCTGATCTTGACATACCTGGAACAGCATTCCAATAGATTGGAACATCGTTCCATTCGCGACGGCCATTGGGCAAACTCGAAAACCTGAGGAGACCAATTGATGGGCATCCATGTCACGATCGTCGGCGCCGGGCTTGGCGGCCTGGTGCTGGCCCGCGTGCTCCATGTTCTTGGAATCGCTGCGAGCATTTTCGAGGCGGAGGCGTCAGCGGACGCGCGTACGCAAGGGGGGCTGCTCGATATCCATGACTACAATGGTCAGATCGCGCTCGCTGCCGCAGGTCTCACCGAACAGTTCCGTTCCATTATCATCACCGGCGCCGATGCCAAACGCATCAGCGACAAGGATGGAAAACTGCTGTTCGACAGGCAGCAGGGCCTTGGCATCCGGCCCGAGGTCGATCGCGGGGAACTGCGCCGCATTCTGCTGAACTCGCTTCCCGCTGGTACGATCCGCTGGGGGCACAAACTCATCGAGGTCAGAACACTCGGCGACGCGCAACATGAGCTGATTTTCGCGAACGGCACGAAAATCACGACCAATCTCCTCGTTGGGGCCGATGGGGCGTGGTCGCGAGTCCGACCCGTGCTCTCCGATCACAAGCCTGTCTATGTCGGCACGTCCTTCATCGAGACGTTTCTATTCGACGGCGACACCCGCCACAGCGCCTCCGCGAAAGCGATCGGCGGCGGCACGTTGATGGCGCTCGCGCCAGGCAAAGGCATCATGGCCCATCGACATCGAGACGGCACGCTGCAAGGCTATGTAGCACTCAACAAGTCGGAAGACTGGATCGCCCGGATCGACGTCTCCAATCCGCGCATCGCGCTGGCCAGTGTCGCCGCAGAATTCGCAGATTGGGCGCCGGAGCTGACTGCGCTGATCACTGAATGCGACGTCGCGCCCGTGCTGCGCCCGATCCATGCGCTGCCGATTGCTCACCAATGGGCGCGCGTTCCGGGCGCAACGCTCCTCGGCGACGCCGCCCATCTGATGTCGCCGTTTGCCGGCGAAGGCGCCAATCTTGCGATGTTCGACGGTGCAGAACTCGCGAAGGCGATTGCGGCCCATCCCTGTGACATCGAAACAGCGCTAGTTACCTATGAACAGGATCTGTTTCCGCGCAGCACTTCTGTCGCCGAAGAAACCGACCGGAATCTCAAGCTGTTCTTCAACGACAGCTCACCACAGGGCGTGGTGGACATGTTCAAGGGCTTTGTAGCCAGCGAGTAGCAAGGTCCTAACCCGACCAGTCCGACAACGGAACTCTGCTTTCGCCTCAAAGAGGCCGATCTCGCCAATGCTATAGGACGGAGCAACCGGGCATGCACACATCCATGCAAGACCCGAGTCTGCGTGCGTCCAAGATGTCCCTTAAAACAAGCACTTTTTGCTTGCCTCACCCACCTATCCCCCGCAAAACCCTTGGGAAAAGCGGGGTTCCGCGGTTGCGCGGCTGCCCTCGTCTCGCCATTGTCGGGCCCAATTGAGAGCCGCGACCTGCGAGTCTCCACCCGCGCGGCACATGCATTTATGCTATTGTTCGTGCTGGGGGATTCGCGATTCTCGGGGCTGTTCGGCTAACCAGAGTACCGTATCCATGAAACTCACGCGCCTGCGCCTGCACGGATTCAAGTCGTTCGTCGAACCGACCGACTTCATGATCGAGCCCGGTCTGACCGGCGTCGTCGGCCCCAATGGCTGCGGCAAGTCCAATCTGGTGGAAGCGCTGCGCTGGGCGATGGGCGAAACCTCGCACAAGTCGCTGCGCGCCGCCGACATGGACGCGGTGATCTTCGCCGGCTCCGGCAACCGCGCCTCGCGCAACCACGCCGAAGTGGTGATGACAATCGACAATTCCGATCGTACCGCGCCGGCCATGGTCAATGACGCCGAAATCCTCGAAATCTCCCGACGCATCGAGCGCGAGGCCGGGTCGCAATACCGCATCAACGGCCGCGACGTGCGCGCCCGCGACGTGCAGATCCTGTTTGCCGACGCCGCCACCGGCGCGCGCTCGCCGGCCCTCGTCCACCAGGGCAAGATCGGCGAAATCATCCAGGCCAAGCCCGAACAGCGCCGCCGAGTGCTGGAAGACGCCGCCGGCGTCGCCGGCCTGCATGCGCGCCGCCACGAGGCCGAACTGCGCCTGAAGGCCGCCGAAACCAACCTCACCCGCGTCGAGGACGTGATCGGCCAGTTGTCGGGCCAGATGGAAGGTCTGAAGAAGCAGGCCCGCCAGGCGATCCGCTACCGCGAAGTCGCCGGCAAGGTGCGCAAGGCCGAAGCCATGCTGTTCCACCTGCGCTGGATCCAGGCGCATGCGGACAATGCCGACGCCGCCACGACCCATGACCGCAACACGCTCGAACTCGCCGAAGCGACACGCATCCAGGGCGAAGCGGCGCGCATCCAGGCGATCCGCGCCTCCGAACTGCCGGCCTTGCGCGAGGCCGAAGCTGCCGCGGCCGCCGGCCTGCAGCGCCTGACCAATACCCGCGACATGCTCGACCGCGAGGAAGAGCGCTCCAAGGAGCGCGCCGCCGAGCTCGACCGTCGCCTCACCCAGTTCGAGGCCGACGTCGCCCGCGAAATGAAGCAGGCGGAAGACGCCGACTTCGCGCTGCTGCGTCTCGACGAAGAAGACGCGATGCTCAAGGAAGAGATCATGCAGCGTGTCGAGCTGCGTGGCGGTGTCGATGACCGCGTCTCCGAGGCCGAGCAGGTGCTGGCCGCGGCCGAGCGCACCTTCACCGAACTCACCACCGCCCATGCCGACATGACGGCCAAGCGCAACCAGCTGCAGTCGAATGTGCGCAGCCAGGCCGATCGCCTGACGCGCCTCTCGGAGGAAATCGCCCGTGTCGAGAGCGAGATCGATGCCCTGACGGCGCAGACCTCCGGCTTCGGCGACCTCGACGAACTCGCAATGCTGATGGAGACCGCGCAGGAAATCCTGCTGCAGGCGGAATACTCCGTCGCCGAGAACGAGGCCGCGCATATCGCAGCCCGCCAGACGCTGGAAGCCTCGCGCGCGCCGCTGAACGAAGCCGACAAGAAAGTGCAGCGCCTGGAGACCGAAGCGCGCACGATCTCGAAGATCCTCAACGGCGAGACCAAGAACCTCTGGCCGCCGATCATCGACGGTGTCACCGTCACCAAGGGCTATGAGAAGGCCTTCGGCGCCGTGCTCGGCGACGATCTGGATGCGCCCGTCGATCCCTCCGCGCCGATGCGCTGGACCGATGCTGGCGAACATGCCGACGATCCGGCCCTGCCTTCGGGCGTCGAGACGCTCGCAGCGCATGTGAATGCGCCGGTGGAGCTGCAGCGCCGCCTGAAGCAGATCGGCATTGTCAGCAAGGATCAGGGTGCGGCCCTCGTCTCGCAGCTCAAGACCGGCCAGCGCCTCGTCTCGCTGGAAGGTGACGTCTGGCGTTGGGACGGTTTCGTCGCCGGTGCGCATGCGCCGACCGGCGCGGCACGCCGTCTCGCCGAGCGCGCCCGCCTGACCGATATCGAAGCCGATCTCGAAAACGCCAAGCTCGATGCCATCGCCAAGCGCGAAGCGCTGGAAGCGGCCGAGCAGGCATTGAAGTCCGCGGCCTCGGCCGAAGGCGCATCGCGCGAAGCGCTGCGCAATGCCCGCCGCGAAGTGGACCAGGCCCGCGAGCGCCATGCCAATGCCGAGCGTGAGATCAACCGCCATGCGGCCCGCCGCGCGACGCTGACCGAAGCGCAGTCGCGCCTCTCCAACGACCGCATGGAAGCCGAGGCCGGGCTCGAAAGCGCGCATATGGCGCTGGAGGAGCTGCCGGAGACGGCGGATGCGGAAGCCAGGCTCACGGACGTCCGCAACGAGATCGAAGGCCATCGCCGCGCCGCGGCGCAGGTCCGCGCCGAAGCGCAGGCGCTGGCCCGCGAGGCCGAACTCGCCGACCGGCGCGTGCAGGCGATCATCGCCGAGCGCACCGACTGGCAGAACCGCAAGACCTCAGCCAGCTCGCAGATCGAGACGGTGGCGGCGCGTCAGGCCGAGTTGGTGCGCGAGCGCGCCGAGCTGGAAGACGCCCCCGCGATCTACATGCAGAAACGGCGCGCGCTGATCTCCGAAGTCGAGAATGCCGAGCAGGCCCGCCAGCTCGCGGCCAATGCGCTGCAGTCGGCAGAGAATATGATGCGCGAGACCGACCGCGAGGCACGGACGTCCATTGAATTCCTGTCACAGGCGCGCGAAGCCTGCGCGCGATCGGAAGAGCGCATGGAAAGCGGCAAGCGTCGCCTCGAGGACATCGAGCGCGAAATCCGCGACATGCTGGAAGTCGAGCCGGAAGGCGTCGCAGCGCTTGCCGAAGTCCGCCAGGACGACCAACTGCCGCCGCTGGCCGAGATCGAGGCCGATCTGGAAAAGCTGCGCCGCGACCGCGAGCGTCTCGGCGCCGTCAATCTGCGCGCCGAGGAAGAGCTCAACGAGGTTGAAGGCACGCATAACGGCCTCGCCACCGAGCGTGACGACCTCGTCGAAGCCATCAAGAAGCTGCGTACCGGCATCCAGAGCCTCAACAAGGAAGCCCGCGAACGGCTGATGACCTCGTTCGACATCGTCAACGGCCACTTCAAGCGCATGTTCGTCGAACTGTTCGGCGGCGGCGAAGCCGAGCTGAAGCTGATCGAGAGCGACGATCCGCTCGAAGCAGGTCTCGAAATCGTCGCCAAGCCGCCCGGCAAGAAGCCGCAGACCCTGTCGCTGCTCTCGGGCGGCGAGCAGGCGCTGACCGCGCTGGCGCTGATCTTCGCGGTGTTCTTGACCAATCCGTCGCCGATCTGCGTGCTGGACGAAGTCGACGCGCCGCTCGACGACCACAACGTGGAGCGTTTCTGCAACCTGCTGCACGAAATGTGCGGCTCGACCGAAACGCGCTTCATCACCATCACACACAACCCGATCACCATGGCCCGCATGCACCGCCTGTTCGGCGTGACCATGGCGGAACGCGGCGTGTCGCAGCTGGTGTCGGTGGATCTCGAAAACGCAGTCAAGATCCTCGATCAGGAAGTGGCGTAAGACTCTTTTTCTTCCCCTCTCCGCCAGCGGAGCAAAGCTCCGCGCAGTGGGAGAGGGTGCCTGAGCGCAGCGAAGGCGGGAGAGGGAGAGCCGCGAAGTAGAGAGCTTGTGGCTCCCCCTCTCCCGTCTTGAACGTGCTATGCACGTTTCGATCCACCCTCTCCCACCTAGCGAAGCTTCGCTTCGCTAGGTGGGAGAGGGGAAGTAAGAGGCCGCGTCCACACTCATGACCGCCCCCGACCTCCCCGCCGAACTCACCGCCGCCCTCAACGCCCGCCTGCACGGCTTCTCGCGCAGTGACGCGGCTGCACGATCAGACGCCATCTCGCAGACTTATCGCAGCGGTGGCGGCTCGGCGACCATTCGCAACGAGACCGACGCGCTCGCTTATGCGCTGGCCCGCATGCCGGCGACCTATGCGGCCGTGACGGCCAGCCTGAATGCGCTGCAGGAGGTCAGGCCCGATTTCGCACCAGCTTCTCTGCTCGATTGTGGCGCCGGGCCGGGCACCGCGACATGGGCGTGCGCGGAGGCATTCCCGTCGCTCGATGCGTTCACACTGCTCGATGCCAATCCCGCCTTGCGTGCGCTGGCGCTTGGTTTGGTGCAGGACAGCCACCGCATCCCCGCGATGGACTACACGCTCGGCGATGCCACGGCGAAGATCGCGGATGCGCTGTCAGCCGATCTCGTGATCGCGAGCTATGTCATCAACGAACTCAATGACGCCGCGCGCACCAAACTCGTCGCGGCGATGTGGGCGAAGACGAACGATACGCTAGTCATCGTCGAACCTGGCACGCCCGCCGGATACCAACGCATTCTCGATGCGCGTGCGCAGCTCATCAATACCGGCGCGCATGTGATCGCGCCCTGCCCGCATGACGATGCGTGCCCGCTGGCGAAGCCGGACTGGTGCCACTTCAGCCAGCGGCTGCAACGCTCCCGCGTGCATAAACAACTCAAATCCGCAGAACTTCCCTATGAGGACGAGAAATTTATCTATGTCGCGCTGACGCGCGAACCTGTCGCACGGCGGCCATCGCGCGTGCTCGCACAGCCGCTCACGACGAAGATCGCGATCACAGCCAAACTCTGCACGAATGAAGGTGTTATCGCTGCGAGCGCGCCGCGCCGCGCCAAGCAGGCCTATACCAAGTTCCGCAAACTCGACTGGGGCGATGCGGTTTTCGATTCACCGGCATCATCCGCGGAATAATTCTCTACAGCTGGCGTTTGTTCTCATGATGCGACTGCGTCGCCAATCATCAGGAGTAACGCTGCAATGATCAAATCATTCGCCGCTCTCGCGGCTCTGACTCTCGTTCTCGCCTCAAGCTCTGCATCGGCGCAGATGCTGAAGACCGCCGACACAGCGAAGGGCAAGACCTTCGTCGATGCCAAGGGCATGACGCTCTATACTTTCGACAAAGACGCCGGCGGCAAGTCGATGTGCAACGGTCCCTGCGCCGAAAACTGGCCGCCGCTGTTCGCGGTGGACGATGCCAAGCCGACTGCCGACATGACCATCGTCGTGCGCGACGACGGCAAGAAGATGTGGGCCTATAAAGGCAAGCCGCTCTACACGTTCAAGAAGGACACTGCCGCCGGCGACACCAATGGCGACGGCTTCCTGAACGGTGCCTGGCATATGGCGAAGCCGTAAGCGGCTTCTTGTTCCCCTCTCCCCCGAACGGAGCATAGCGACGTTTGGCGGGAGAGGGTGGATCGAACACGCGAAGCGGGTTCGAGACGGGAGAGGGGGGCGCCACAAGCAAAGCCCTCTCCCGCCTTCGCTCCGCTCAGGCACCCTCTCCCGCGGCGCGCAGCTTCGCCGCGCTGGGGGAGAGGGGAAGAAAGATCAGAACGAATGCCTGATCCGTCCCATCACCTGATGCGCGACGGCATCGTTGCTGCCGACGATGGCATCGTAGTTCACCGACAGCACCGTGAGCGGCGCCAGTTTGCCGGAGACACCCGCACCGATCACGCCGCGATCGCGCAGCGCGCTGCCGGTTGCGGTGATGAACGAACCCGGCAGTGTGGTATCGGCGAAGCTCGCGTTGATGCCGCGCACGCCATCGCTGAATTCATGCAGCCAGGCCAGCCGCAATTCCGGCGTCAGCACGCCGCCATTCACCGCGTAATCATAGGCGAAGCGTGCGCCGACGCTGGAGCGCAGCGATTCCGAACTGTCCGAGCCGACCACGAGGGCCGCCGCACCGCCGCGTTCGGCGAAGCCATCGGTCGTCACCCGCGTATATTGCAGGCCGATCTCCGGCGTGACGACCCAGCCGCTGACGCGCAGATCGGTGCCCACCGTGCCGCGGATCGCATAGTGATCGCCGCTGAACGCCGCGGTGTTCGTCGTGCCGACCGCCACGCGCGTGGTGTCGTAATCGCTGAAGCCATAGAGTCCCATGGCGGTCGCGAACCAGCCGGGCGCCTGATAGGTGCCATAGCCGCCGATGGTACCGGTCGAGATCTTGGTGTGGCTGCCGACATTATCGATATCGCCGCGGGTCAGCGCGTAGCCGCCGAACACGCCGGCGACCAGACGGTCGGTGATATGACGGTCGTAGCCCGCAAGCACGTTGACGGTGTTCGACTTGAAGCCTGGCGCGTCGGTCCGTGCGCCTTCGCGGGCGAAGCTCGCACCCGACGTGATGAACAGGCCCTGTTCGGCAGCGACAGCTACCGGACGCAGACCCGGCAGAGCCTTGGTCACCGGCGCATAGGCCATCGCATCGGCTGCATTGGCGCCCCAGCCGGCATCGGCCAGCGCTGAACTTGCGCTGCCAGGGAATCCCGTCACCGCGGCCAGCGCACGATCCGCACTGAAATTCTTGTCGAACATGCCGCTGTCGAACATCGCCAGCGCATTACCGACACCGGACATATCAGTGCCGAGACCGCCGAGGCGGTTCTGCGTCAGGTGCTGGCCGACCAGCGAGGTCGTCTGGAACGCGTCGTTCATCGTCATGCGGCCGAGGCCCTGATAGGCCGCGGGCGTGAGTTGCGCCAGGGCCGCGCCGACATCGGCTGCACTGGCAACGCTGTCGAGCAGGTTGACGATCGAGCCGCTGGTGGCGGTGGCCGGCAGATTGTCGAACAGCGAGGCGACGCCGAGCGAGCCTGCACTGGCAAAGGACGCGAACGAAGACGACGTTCCGGTGATCACCTCGAACGACGTATAGACCGTACCGCCGATATTCACGGTCTGGCCGGCCTGCAGCGCGGCGCGCTTGGCATCGGTGAGGCCCGCTTTGTTGTAGTTCAGCGTATCCGTACCGACGCCGCCATCGACCAGACCGACGATGCGCGAGCCCTTCATGATGTTGACGGTGTCGTTGCCGCCTTCCATGTTCACGGCGCGGCCGTTGTTGCCGATGATGGTTCCGTAGTTGGTCAGAACGTCGTTGCCCTCGCCCATCTGGATCGCCGAGCCATCGCCGCGGATGAAGCGGGCAGAGCCGGTGCCGGTATAGGTGACGCCGTTCAGGGTGCCGACGGAATTGGGATCTGCCACGCCCGTATTCATCAGCACGATCGCATTTGGATCCGGGATCGCGCCATTGCCGATGATCGTGCCGCGATTGACGATGGTATCGTTGTCGATCGCGGTGCCGGTCTTGTTTTCAAGTCGGATCGCGTAACCGTTGAGACCCACAATCGTGCCACCGAGATTATTGATGATGGTGGTTGCGGCCACGCCGCTGCGATCGACGTTGGTATCCTTGTTGACCACGATGCCGGTGTTCGTACCGCTGATCGTGCCGAAATTGGTGATCGTACCGCCGCCGATGGAGATGCCTTCGCTGGCATTGGCGCGCCCGCCACTATCGAAACCGCCGGCGCCGGTGCCTTCGATGATGCCGTAGTTGATGATGGTTCCGAGATTGTCGATATCGACGCCGTCGCCGTCGCCATTGATCTGCGCGATGCCGTCCGAGTTAAAGATGTTGCCGACACCAGCATAGGTGCCGGTGATGCGACCGTAGTTGGTGACGGTGCCGGCGCCGTCGGACCCGACGCCCGAGCCGTTGCGGCCGAGGATCGTGCCGCCGGCCGCGTTGTTGACCGTGACGTCGGTGTCTGCGGTGATGCCGTGGCGCGCGCCGGAAATCAGGCCGCCGGCCTGATTGTTGACGACGACGCCAAGATTGCCGCCGGTGTCGATGCCGTCGGACGTGCCGTTGGCACCACCGGACGTATTGGCACCGAAGCTGCGGATGATGCCGAAGTTATTGATGACAGCATTGACACCCGGGCGGATCGCATCGTCCGTCAGGGATTCGATCACACCGGTCGCGCGGTTGACGATCGTCATCGACGCGGCGCCGGTCATGCCGCGGAAATCCAGCGCCTGCCCGAGCGCAGCATAGCCGGAACCGCCGGCCTGGATCAGCCCGGCATTGTCGATGACGATTGTGCCCGACGTCATCGCCAGATTGAACCGGAACACGTCGTTCTGCGTCGATCGCACGATGGCGCCGACATTGTTGAGGAAGGTGAAGGTCCGGCCAGCCGTGGCACCGGTGGCATCGATGACGCGTCCCGTGCTGGTGTTTTCAATCACGCCGGAATTGGTGACGACGACGCCGGTCGATGCGCCGTTCCAGCCGATGGTCGCCGTGCCGCTGGTGGAACGCAGCGTGCCCGTAGCATCGACCGTTCCGGTCTGCGTGCCGCTGAGCGTCTTTGTCACTGTGTCCGTCGTGCCTGCAGGCACAGTGAAAGTCTGGGCCTCCGCTGCCATCGGCGCGAACAGCGCCGCCACAGCCACACCCATCGCAAGCCGGCTCGCGCCGTTACGCCATTCCCACATCACAGTTAAGTCCCCAGCCTTCAAAAGTTAGGGTTTCATTAGGTTTGGCGGATGACGGCTGGATGACGAATAACGCACAGGCGCTAACCCGCAGGCGATCTGCTGACGTCTCCTGTCGACTGGTGCAACATCGCAACGGTGCAGACCGACAACATCTCCTTCCAGAGTTGTAGCAGAGGGGCACAAATGACAGGGCCGATGGAGGAGCGTCTTTGAACGTATTCCGCGCCAGCTGCGACCAACCCGTGCCGCGACATGCCTGCGGTCCCTGCTCTGTGGCCGCATGATCGGCTACGCTGCGGGTTTGATGGTTTCTTTTGGGGGTTCTTACATGTCGACCGGTTGGATCGTTCTTGGCGTCATCGTTGTCCTCGTCTTCCTGGCATTTGCTGCCTACAACCGGCTGGTCGCGCTGAGCCAGCGGGTCAACCAGTCCTTTGCCGATATCGACGTGCAGCTCAAGCAGCGCCACGACCTGATCCCGAACCTGATCGAGACCGTGAAGGGCTATGCGGCGCATGAGCGCGGCACCCTCGACGACGTCATCAAGGCGCGCAATTCGGCGATGAATGCACAGGGCCCGGCGCAGGTCGGCGCCGCGGAAAACCAGCTCTCCGGCGCTCTCGGCCGGCTGATCGCGCTGTCTGAAGCCTATCCGGACCTCAAGGCCAATGCGAACTTCCAGCAATTGCAGACCGAGCTCTCGGACATCGAGAACAAGATCGCCGCCTCGCGCCGCTTCTTCAACAATGCCGTCTCTGAATACAACACCGGCATCCAGCAGATGCCTGCGGCCTTGTTCGCCAGCACCTTCGGCTTCCATTCGAAGGAGTTCTTCGATCTCGGCGAGACCCGCAAAGAGGTCGAAGCCGTGCCGCAGGTCAAGTTCTGATCACGGCCTGAACCGAGCAGCGCATCATGGCCGCCTATGGTCTCTATACGCATATCGCCTCGAATAAGACGCGTTCGATGCTGCTGCTCGCAGGGCTGTTCCTGCTGATCTACGTCATGGTCTTCGCCGGCGCCCTGATCGGCGAGGTCGTGGTCAACGGCAACGGCTCGGTCGCCTATTACATCAACGCTGCAACACGCGACCTGATCAAGGCGCTTCCCTTCGCCACCATCGGCGCAGTGCTGTGGATCATCATCGCTTATTTCGGTCATCAAAAGATGATCGACAGTATCACCGGCAGCGAAAGCGTGACGCGGCAGGAGCAGCCGCGACTCTATAATCTCCTCGAGAATCTCTGCATCTCGCGCGGCATCCCGATGCCGAAGCTGAAGGTGATGGAGTCAGATGCGCTGAACGCCTTCGCCACCGGCCTCAACCCGCGGCAATATGCGATCACCGTCACCACCGGCCTGATGCGCGGGCTGAACGACGACGAGATGGAAGCGGTGCTCGGCCACGAGCTGACGCATATCCGCAACGGCGATGTGCAGCTGATGGTGGTCGCCGTCATCATCGCCGGTGTGGTCGGCTTCGCGGCCGAACTGTTCTTCCGGATATTCATCAATTCCGGTTTCCGCTTCGGCGGCCGCTCCTCACGCTCGTCATCGTCATCGAGCGACAACAAAGGCTCCGGCGGCGGCGCAGTCATTGTGATCATCATCGCCGTGGCGCTGATCGCGCTGGCCTGGGCATTGTCGCTGGTGGTGCGCTTTGCGCTGTCGCGCTCGCGCGAACTACTGGCGGATGCGGGTTCGGTGGAGCTGACCAAGAATCCCGACGCCATGATCTCGGCACTGCGCAAGATCGAGAACCACGGCGAACTGCCCGGCGCGACATCGGCGGTCATGGAGATGTGCATCGACAACCCCCGCGAGGGATTTGCCGACCTGTTCGCGACGCATCCTTCGGTGGATTCACGCGTCGCTGCATTGGTGAAATTCGCCGGCGGTCACGATCCCGGGCGGCTGGCGCTGCCATCTGATACGGACGCAGCAGAGGCTCCAAACGGCACGGAAACGCCGCCACCGCCGCGCTCCGGCCCATGGAGCGACAATGCCGCGCCTACGGGCGGCGCGCAGGAGCCACTACCAGGCCCTTGGGGCCGTCACGCCTGACGCTTGTCTCAGTTGGTGGATTTGCGCAGTTCGAGCGCTTCCGTCTTTTCCGGCTCCGGCGTCTTCGCAATTTCCTTCGCGGGCTCGGACTTGATCGATCCGACAGCTTCGATCTTGCTGCTCTCGACGCGCGGGGTCGAGACGCGGGTCACCGTATTGTCCGCACCGGCGGAGGCGTCGGCCGAACGGGTTGTTGACGGCGCGCGCAGCGAGCGCGGCGCGGACAGCGAGCGGGCCATCAGCATCTGGCCGCGGCCGCCCTGGTGGCGGAAATCGCAATAGGCGAAGCCCATGCCGGAGACCGAGCCACGGAAGCTGCGCTCGTCATTCTTGTTGAGATTGAAGCACGGCTCGAACGGGATGCCCTTGATCGAGGCGCAGATGGATTCACCGCGTACCTGGAGCGTGTTGCCGGGCAAACGCATGTTGCGCGCCGGACCCGAGCCTGAGAACTGCACCGCGCCTGCGGCACCGCCATCATCGAACACGCGGCCTGCGCCGCGTGTGCCGTCGAAACAGGTGAAGGCAAAGACCTTGCCGGCGACGAACTTGCGGGCCTCTTCGGCCGTCATCGACCCGGCCAGCGCGGGGGTCGCCACCGTGGCGGCGATCACCGCTCCCAACACATAACGCGCAACCATAGGATACTCCGAACAACCGAGCGCGGATGATCACCAGAAGTGACCGCCAGATGTCTTTACCCGCTGCTTACCATACCAACCGTGGCAACAATGGAGCAGGTTGGTTGGTAAAGTCTGAACGTGGTTTAGCCGATTTTTACCACGATTCGCCCGCGGACCTGCCCGGCCAGAACCTTGGCACCGGCGTCGATTACCTGGTCCAGCGTGATTTCCTGAGTGATTTCAGCGAGTTTGGTATGATCCAGATCGGTCGCCAGCCGCGCCCAGGCCTGCTTGCGCAGCTCGATCGGGCACATGACAGAATCGATGCCGAGAAGACACACGCCGCGTAAAATAAAGGGTGCAACCGAGGATGGCAGGTCCATGCCGGCTGCGAGACCGCAGGCGGCGATGGCGCCGCGATACTTCGTCATCGACAGGAGATTCGCGAGGGTGGTCGAACCGACGCTGTCGATGCCGCCCGCCCAGCGCTCCTTTGCCAGCGGCTTGGCCGGGCCGGACAGCTCGTTGCGGTCGATGATCTCGCTGGCGCCGAGACTCTTGAGATAGCCCTCCTCCGAGGTCCGGCCGGTCGAGGCGATGACCTGGTAGCCGAGCTTCGACAGTACGGCGATCGCGACCGAGCCGACGCCGCCGGCCGCCCCCGTCACGACGATCGGGCCGTCCGCCGGCTTCAGCCCATGATTCTCAAGCGCCAGCACGCTGAGCATTGCCGTGTAGCCGGCGGTGCCGACCGCCATGGCATCGCGGGTGGTCATGCCGTCCGGCAGCCGCACCAGCCAGTCGCCTTTCACGCGGGTCTTTTCGGCATAGGCGCCGAGATGGGTCTCGCCCATGCCCCAGCCATTGCCGATCACCTTGTCGCCGGGCTTCCAGTTCGGATTGGAGGAGGCTTCCACCGTGCCGGCGAAATCGATGCCGGCGATCATCGGAAAGCGGCGCACGACTGGCGCCTTGCCGGTGACGGCGAGGCCGTCCTTGTAATTCACCGTGGACCACTCGACCCGTACGGTGACGTCGCCGTCCATGAGTTCGGTTTCATCGAACTGCGTCAGCGCAACCGTGGTGCCTTTGTCAGCCTTATCGATGCGGACAGCCTTGAACGTTCCCAACACGAGTCTCCCGAATTTTGCTTGTGATTTCTGCTGTCGAATTATGCCGTGCCGTGGCGGGAAACGCCACCCGCTACGGCCACTCCAGAGCTTTGCAGCCCTGCCCGGCCGTAGCGGCATAACGCGCCAATTGTGGGATCAGGCAGCCAGTTTCCGGGTCGCGGCAATATTGGCGATGGTGGCCGCGCAGGCTGTCGCCGCCTCGGTACCCTTCACGACGAAATGCTCGCGGAAGAAACGCAGATGTTCGGCATGTTCGTGGAAATGCTGCGGCGTCAGCACGGCCGAGATCACCGGCACATCGCTGTCGAGCTGCACGCGCATCAACCCGTTGATCACGGCCTCAGAGACGAATTCATGGCGATAGATGCCACCGTCCACAATGAGACCGGTGGCGACGACCGCCACATAGCGACCGGTGCGTGCCAGCAATTTGGCTTGCAACGGGATTTCGAAGGCGCCGGGCACTTCGAAGACATCGATCTGGCTGTCCGGCACGCCGCGGCGCGCAAGTTCGGCGACAAAGCCGACACGGCATTGATCGACGATATCCTTGTGCCAGCACGACTGGATGAAGGCGATTCGCCCGGTCGCTGGTGCAGAGTCGAGGGGAGACGAAGCTTTGAAGTTCATCACAGGCTGATTCATGGATGCTCTCGCGGTTTGAGACCAGAATCAGGACGTACGGTCACACGCCGGGCATCCGCTTGAGGCGGTGACCCTGCGCATACCCGTTCTCTTTCATCCGGACTATGACCGTCGGCTCCGGCATCGCACCGGATCTGCTGACCCTGAAGGTTGGACCCGTCAGGCGCTCGCGGGCTCCCGGGCTTGCGCCCGATTACCGCCGGTGGGGATTTTCACCCCGCCCTGAGAACGAAGGCCGCTCCGGTTGGAGCGGCCAGTAACAATTTTCATCGCTGGAGGTCAGCGAGTCAACGCCGGGAAATGCAGATCACGCCGGCTGCGCAACCGCCCGCTCGACCGGCTTCTCGACGATTGGCAGATTGATCAGCGCCGACAACACACCAAACAGCACCGACAGCCACCACACCGGCGTGTAGGAGCCAAACTTGTCGAACACAATGCCGCCCAGCCAGGCGCCCAGGAAGCCGCCGACCTGATGGCTGAAGAAGGCAAAGCCATACAGTGTTGCCAGCCAGCGGGTGCCGAACATCAGCGACACCAGGCTTGATGTCGGCGGTACGGTGGAGAGCCAGGCAAGCCCGCTGATGGCGCCGAAGACGAGCGCCGAGGTGGTCGTCAGCGGCAGCATGATAAAGGCCACCGTCGCCAGCGCGCGGGTGAAGTAGATGAAGGAGAGGATGTAGCGCTTCGGCAGTTTGCCCTGCACATAGCCGACCGTCAGCGAGCCGATGATGTTGAACAGGCCGATGATGGCAATCACCCAGCCGCCCACAGCCGCCGGCAAGCCGCGATCGACCAGATAGGCCGGCAGATGCATGGTGATGAAAGCGAGCTGGAAGCCACAGGTGAAGAAGCCCAGCACCAGGAGCACATAGGAGCGATGGCCGAAGGCTTCCGTGAGTGCGCTCTTGAACGACTGCTTCTGCGCCACCGGCGCGTCGGCGGACGCAGCACTCGCGGTCGGAGTCGCCAACGCAAGCGACAACGGGATCACCAGCAACATCAGCACCGCGAACACCGTGAGCGTCGCCTGCCACCCGGTGTTGTCGATCATCGCCACTGTGAAAGGCGCGAAAATGAACTGGCCGAACGAGCCTGCGGCGGTGCCGGCGCCGAGCGCGATGCCGCGCCATTCCGGCGGCACCAGTTTGCCGAAGGCGGACAGCACCAGATTGAACGAGCAACCCGACAGGCCAAAACCGATCAGCAGTCCAGCGCTGATATTCAGCTCGAGCGGTGTCGAGGAATAGCGCATCATCAGCAAACCAGCCGCATAGAGGAAGGCGCCGATGCAGATCACGCGCACGCTGCCGAACTTGTCGGCGACGGCGCCGGCGAAAGGCTGGCCGATGCCCCAGAGCAGGTTTTGCACGGCGAAGGCGAGCGCGAAAACGTCACGACCCCAGCCGAACTCCTGGCTGAAAGGCTGCATGAAGAAGCCGACGCTGGAACGCGGCCCGAAGGTCAGCATGCCGATCAGCGATCCGCAGATGATGATCACCAGCGGCGTACGCCAGCCCAAACCAGATGCCGGGCGCGTCGCGCCGTCAATTGCCGCCATGTCGTTTCCCCGGATCAAATTCGGATTGAACATTCAGCCGGCCCAAGAGCGCAAGCCCGGTCCGGATTGGACGGGAGATTAATGCATTCGCATGGAAATCCCAATGGCGATGATGGGGATTTCGGGGGATGCATTGCTGGGATGCAGGGCCACGCAGACGTCATCACAGCCCAGGGTCGGGATAACATTCTGCGGAATCCGGAATGAAAAGAGCGATGCCGGGCATGGCATCGCTCTTGGCAGGCTCGGAGGTAAAGTCGTGGCTGTTACGGCTTGATTTCGGAGAGCTTGGCGGAGATTTCCGCCGTCTGCGCCGCAGTGCCCCAGCTTGGTGCTTCGCTGCCGTCGCCCCAGTTACGTGGGCGATAGAAGGAGTGCACGCCGGTCTTATACATCTTCTTCATCTCGCGGACCCAGGACGGGTGCACCCAATAGGCATGGTAATGTGTGGACTTCGCGACTTCCGGCAGCCAGATCCGGCCGTCCAGCGTCGCCTTCGCGATCTTGCGGGCGCGCTCCCACATATCCGGCTCTTTCACGACATCCGGAATGCCGTCGCAGGCGAAGGTGAACTGGCAGGCCAGGCGGCGATGCTTGTTCTGATAGACCACGCCGCAAACTGTCGTGGGATAGAAGCCCGAGAACACGCGGTTCATCACCACCTGCGCCACCGCCATCTGGCCACGTACCGCCTCGCCGCGGGCCTCAAAATAGATGGCTTCCGTCAGACATTTTTCCTGCTTGCCGCGGGTCTGCTCGGTGAGGCCCATACGTTCGGCCGGCGTCTTCGCACGCTGATTGGCGCTGTTGACCTCGCCTTTGCCGGCAACGCTTTCGCCGCCGTCGGTCGGGTTGATCGCCGCATTCGGCACCACCGCCGTAGCCTTCATGTCCGGGTCGAGGCTTGAGCCCGGCATGGCCATGCCGGACACGGCTGTGCCTGGCATTACGATGGTCGGCTCTTCGCCGGGCTGCCAGCGTTCCATTGTCTCGACCGATGCGCCAAGCGACGAGCTACCGAAAAACAGGCTCGCGGTTTTCACAGAGAAGCCGTCCTTGGCCGGCGCCGGCTCGACGGGGATTACCGCTGCATCGGTCTTGGCGTCCTCGGTGGGCTGCACAGGCTGCGATGTGTCGTATTGAGCGAGCGGCGGGGCACGCAGCGCTTCATCGAGTTCGGGATCGAGCGGGGCATGCTGCACGGCCGGCAGTGCATCGACGGTCTTCGCGCCCATCACCGATCTGTTGTCGTCGAATAAATCCTGTCTGGCCGGCTCATCGGGCGCCACGATCTCCGGCGCGCGGATGGCGAGGCGATCGCCTTTCAGCGAGCGATCCACTTTCGGAAAATCGGCGGCTTCATAGCGGCGGGGCGGCTGCGCCAACGGATTGCGGGTCAGTGCACCGGTGATGTCAGTCAGCGCTCCGCTGGCGGCGATGCCGGAATTGTCGAGGCTGGCGAGTTGCAAGGTCGGATTGCGCGAGGCCGTGCCCATTGGGCGACCGAACGAGAATGTCGCAACCTGGATGGAGGAGACGGCGGGCGCGAACACGCGCTTCTGCCAGCGTTCGGTCACGCCCGGCTGGCGAGCCAGCAGCGAGGCGATGTCCTGATAGCCAGATTCTGTCGGGGCCAATGCGAAAACGCAGAGACCGAAGCCGAAGAACGCGCCACGCGCGCCCTTCGGCCGGTTACGCAGTACTAACATCGATACGCTCACGCAACGCTTACACCAGCATCGCCCTGCACGGCACTAATCTGCACATCCGTACATTTCGATCTATTTCGTTAGTACGGAATCAAAGTTGCCGCGGAGTTAATCGGCGATGCAACGACGCCACACGCAAGCTGTACGAACGCAGCGCAAAATCATTCGAAAGCCTTGGTAAACCGCGGCTCCACAAAAGTAGTAAACATCGCGTTGACAAAGATGATGAAGAGAAATTTGCACGCGCGTGAAAATGTTTGCGAGTTCCATTCCGACGCACGAACAAACACGGCATGAGGCACGCAATAAAAATGGCCGGGGGAACTCCCCGGCCATTTTTCAGATCATGAAATCAGCGAAGCACTTACGCCTGGCTGGAAATTTCCTTGCCGAGCGCAGCCTGTGCGGCAGCGAGACGCGCGATCGGCACGCGATAGGGCGAGCACGACACGTAGTCGAGGCCGATCTCATGGCAGAAGGCTACCGATGCCGGATCACCGCCGTGCTCACCGCAGATACCAACCTTGATATCAGGGCGAGTCTTGCGGCCACGCGCGACGCCAATCTTCACGAGTTCGCCGACGCCGCTGCGGTCGACCGTGATGAACGGATCGACGGGCAGAATGCCCTTGGCGATATAAGTACCGAGGAAGCTCGCGGCGTCGTCACGGCTGATGCCGAAGGTCGTCTGCGTGAGATCGTTGGTACCGAACGAGAAGAACTCGGCGGTCTCGGCAATCTCGCCGGCCAGCAGACAGGCACGCGGCAGTTCGATCATGGTACCGACCGAATAGTTCAGCTTGCCGCCGGTCTCCTTCATCACCGACACCGCAGTGGCATCGATGCGCGCCTTGATGAGATCGAACTCCATCTTGGTGACGATCAGCGGCACCATGACTTCGAGGCCGACCTGTTCGCCAGTGCGCTTGCCCGCTTCGATCGCGGCTTCGAACAGCGCGCGCGCCTGCATCTCGGCGATTTCCGGATAGGCGATCGCAATGCGTACGCCGCGGAAGCCGAGCATCGGATTGAACTCGGCGAGATCACGCGCACGGTCCGCAAGCTTGCGCGGATCGGTGCCCATGACACGCGCCACTTCCTCGACTTCGCCCTGGGTGTGCGGCAGGAATTCGTGCAGCGGCGGATCGAGCAGACGGATGGTAACCGGCAGGCCCTTCATGATTTCGAACAGTTCGACGAAGTCGGCACGCTGCATCGGCAACAGCTTGGCAAGCGCGGCGCGGCGGGCCTGCTCGTCTTCGGCGAGGATCATCTCGCGCACGGTGCGGATGCGGGTCTCTTCGAAGAACATGTGCTCGGTGCGGCACAGGCCGATGCCTTCCGCGCCATACTTGATCGCGGTGCGCGCATCTTCCGGCGTGTCGCCATTGACGCGGACCTTGAGCTTGCGGACCTTGTCGGCCCAGCCCATCAGCGTTGCGAATTCGCCCGACAATTCCGGCTCTATCATCGGCATGCGGCCGGACAGCACATGGCCAACCGAACCGTCAATGGTGATGACGTCGCCCGCCTTGAACACGCGGCCACCGATCGACATGGTGCCGCGGCCATAATCGACGCGGACAGTGCCGCAGCCGGAGACGCAAGGCTTGCCCATGCCGCGCGCAACCACCGCCGCATGCGAGGTCATGCCGCCGCGGGTGGTAAGAATGCCTTCGGCAGCGTGCATGCCGTGAATGTCTTCCGGCGAGGTTTCGACGCGAACAAGAATAACTTTCTTGCCATCGGCCTGCAGCTTGGCGGCTTCATCCGACGAGAACACGATCTCGCCAGATGCGGCGCCCGGCGATGCCGGCAGGCCCGTGGCGATGACGTCGCGATTGGCTGACGGATCGATGGTCGGATGCAGCAGCTGATCCAGCGATGCCGGATCGATACGTGACACCGCGTCCTTCTGCGAGATCACACCTTCATTGGCGAGTTCGACCGCGATGCGGATCGACGCCTTGGCAGTACGCTTGCCGTTGCGGGTCTGCAGCATCCAGAGCCGGCCCTGCTCGACCGTGAACTCCATGTCCTGCATGTCGCGGTAGTGCTTCTCGAGCTGGGTGTAGATGCGGGTCAGCTCCTTGAAGGCTTCCGGCATCGCGGCTTCCATCGACGCCTTGTCCGAACCGCTCTCGATCCGCGCGTCTTCGGTGATGTCCTGCGGCGTGCGGATGCCCGCCACCACGTCTTCACCCTGCGCGTTGATCAGGAATTCGCCATACAGCTTGCTCTCGCCGGTCGAGGGATTGCGCGTGAACGCAACGCCGGTGGCCGAGGTCTCGCCCATATTGCCGAACACCATGGCCTGCACGCTGACGGCGGTGCCCCATGATTCCGGAATGTCGTGCAAGCGGCGATAGGTCACCGCGCGGGCATTCATCCAGGATGAGAACACAGCGCCGACGGCGCCCCAGAGCTGCTCATGCGGATCCTGCGGGAAGTCCTTGCCGGTCTCTCGCGCGACAGCTTCCTTGTACTGGCCGACGAGCTTGACCCAGTCGTCACCATCGAGATCGGTGTCGAGCGTGTAGCCCTTGTTGTCCTTATAGGTGTCGAGAATGTCTTCGAAGTGATGATGCTCGAAGCCGAGCACCACGTCGGAATACATCGTGATGAAGCGGCGATAGCTGTCATAGGCGAAACGCTTGTCGCCCGAGAGTTCGGCGAGTGCTTCCACCGTGGTGTCGTTGAGGCCGAGATTAAGGACGGTGTCCATCATCCCCGGCATCGAGGCACGGGCGCCGGAGCGCACCGAGACCAGCAGTGGATTTTTCTCATCGCCGAAGCCCTTGCCGGTGATCTTGCCGACGGCGTCGAGCGCCTTCTCCACCTGCGACTGCAATTCCTTCGGATAGGATTTGCCGTGCGCATAGAAATAGGTGCAGACCGAGGTCGGAATGGTGAAGCCGGGAGGCACCGGCAGGCCCAGATTGGCCATTTCGGCGAGATTGGCGCCCTTGCCACCGAGCAGGTCGCGCATGCCCGCCTTACCTTCGGCCTTGCCGCCACCAAAATTGTAGACCCACTTGCCGGCCTTGATGACATCCGTCACCGGCTTGCTGGCAGTCTTCTTGACTGCCTTGGTCACCGAAGTCTTGCCGGCAGAAGATTTGGCTACAACCGCTTTCTTGGATGCAGGAGCCTTTGCAACCGGCTTCTGAGCAACCTTTGCTTTCACTGCCGTTTTGGCCTTCGCCTCGGATTTAGCTGCAGGCTTGGCAGCTGGCTTCTTGAGCACCTTGCGGGCAGGCGGCGCAGCCTTGGAGGGCTTTGACTTCGCAGGGGCTTTCTTGGACTTCGAGGCGGTTTTGGCCATGGTTCTCAATCAATCCGCGAGAGGAAACGACAGGGAAATGTGCCGCGTTACACCACGTTTCAGGGACGTGGCGCAAGCAGCCCGGAGGTACCTGTGTAGGTAATAGCCGTGTCAGAATTTAGCCGATTTTGAGCAGCTTGAAGACGCCGAGCCCGACCAGCCCGATAAAGATCAAATAGATCGCGACGATGAAGTTCAGCAATCGCGGCATCAACAGGATCATGACTCCAGCGATGAGCGCGACGATCGGCTGGATATGAGCTGCCGTGATGACCATGGACTATCTCCGTGAAGGGAATCGATTCGGCGCAATGCGCACTGCGGGGATTTAGCAGCATAAAGACGCCCTGCCCATCAATGGGTTCCCGCATACCTGCATGCAATGCATCAAAAACCAGCAATTGCGGGCGGAAAATTCCGGAACGATCGCTGGCCGCATGCATTGGCCGACGGTGAATAAATCAGACCAGGCTGGATGGCACAGACGGCGAAGCAAGCCGGACATCGTTTCACGAAGGAGAACACCATGCGTAACAAACTCATTGCAGCGGCGGCCCTCGTCGGCGCGCTCGGCGCACCGCTGGCCGTCCAGGCACAGGGCGTCACCGTCGGTGTATCGGGCGGCGATCGTGTGATCGTCGACAACAACGATCCGGATGGCATCACCGTGCAGGAGCGTCCGGCCTTTCGTGAATATGTGGTGCGCGAACGCGTACCGGCCTTCACCGTGCCGGATCGCATCGTGGTCGGCACAACGCTGCCTGAGGCCGGGGTGACCTATTACGACGTCCCGCAGACGGTGGCGACGACACCGTATCGCTACACGGTCGTCAATGGTCAGACGGTTCTGGTGGAGCCGCGCTCACGCCGCATCGTGCAGGTCATCGACTAGCGCATCATGGCTGACACAGGATTCGTTCGGGCGCCGCGAATGGCGACCGGGCGAAGAAGCCCCGCCCCGGTCATCCCCCACCGGGCGGGGCTTTTTTCTTTGCGCGCGACTACGAACTCTTCAGCAGCGACAGGATGTGATTGGTCGACTTGTAGCTCGCCACCGCATTGTCGCGGAAGCTCGGCGTCCAGTTCGACGCAAGGCGCTCCTCGTCGCTCATGCCCGAATAGACATTGAGGATGCCGAGACTGAGCTGGCTGGGATCTCCGCTCTTCTGGCTGGCCTGCAACGCTTCGAGAATGCTGGCGCGATTGCGGGCATCGAGCACCTGCTTGGCGGCAAAGCTCTCCTCCTTCGAGAACAGACCATCCTGATTGAGTGAGATCGCCGAGAGCGAACGATTGTCGACCGCCGAGAAATCCGCAAGCTGGCCGGTTTTGCGCCCGCTGTCGTAAACCAGTTCGCCCTTGCCCGCCTCTTTCGCCGCCTTGGCTTGCGCATCCAGCGCCGCGCGCGCGCTCTTCGCAACGGTGGCGATGTCCTTGACGGGCACGCTCGTATCCGGCTGCGCGAGATAGGCCGCGACGGGATCGTTGGCGATGCCTGACGGCGCCTTGGTCGGTGTCTGCTCGGTCGCCTGAATGCCCTTCAGCACGGCCTCGCGCTGCGCGGACCAGGCCGCCGAGGCTTTCTCTTCGCTGCCCGCGGCATCGAGATAATTCAGCGCCGCCTTGTAGATGCCGCTGAAATCGCCGGTGAGCTTGGCCGTCCCCGCGGCAGGCGCCAGCGCCGCATTGAAGCGATTGCCCAGTTCGGCCTGGGCGACCTTCTGCTCGTCGGCGGTGAAGGTGCCGCCATTGTTGGTGGCCATGGCATAGAGCGAGCGGCGATCCAGCGTCGAGAGATCGATGGTCAGCTTGCCGTTGGCATCCAGCGGCCCCGTCGCTTTCGCGGCCACATATTGGGCCGCCAGCTTCGCCCTGACATCCGTGATGACGGTCGCGATATCCTTGTCGGAGCCGGAGCTCGCCAGCTTCGCCCGCGCTGCCTCCGACAGCGTCAGATTGGTCGCCGCGTCCGACGAAGACGACGATGCGCTCTCATTGCTGTTGAGCGCATTGGCCAGCGACGGCTGGGCGGTGGCGGCGGCGCGCGCATAGGCGGAGCCGTAATTGGCATAGGGATTGAGGCCGGTATTGACCGAAGTCATGGGCGATCCTTGGGCAGTCCTGCCCGCGCTGGGAAGCGACGGTTAAGAAACCGTTACGGAACCGGACCATTTCAAGGGTTGGTTAATGTAAGGTAAATGTTTCGGGAGATTGCTGGAAATATCGCGTCAGCCGACGACTGCCGCGCCCTAGGTTCAATCTCCGTCATGCCCGGCCTCGTGCCGGGTATCCACGCCTCGGCGACAGAGAAAGACGTGGATGGCCGGGTCAAGCCCGGCCATGACGTGGGGAGAGGCCCGTGTGTAAGCCTTAGTCTTGGATCTTCGAGAAATCCGCCACCGCACGCGTCGCCGCGCGGATCTCGTTCAACAGCTTCAGACGATTTTCGCGCACCGCCGCATCGTCGTCATTGACCTTCACCTTGTCGAAGAACGCATCGACGGCCGGACGCAGCTTGGCCATGGCAGTCATCGCGCCGGCGAAGTCTTCCTTGGCGACTGCCGCGCTCGCTTCCGGACCGACCTCGGCAATCGCCCTGGCCAATGCCTTTTCTTCATCGAGCTTGAACAACGCGGCATCCGGCGCGCCGTCGAACTTGCGCTTGTCCTTCTTCTCCTCGATGGCGAGGATGTTGTTGGCGCGCTTGGTGCCGGCCAACAGATTCTTGCCGTCATCGCTGTCGAGGAATTTGCCGAGTGCTTCGACGCGGCGGACGACCATCAGCAGATCATCCTGACCGTCAATCGTAGCTTTGACAAGATCATGCCGGGCACCTTGATCACGAAGCTGCCCCTCGAGTCTCTCTGCTAGGTAATTCAAGAGGTCTGCTGCAATCTTGCTTGTAAATTCACTCGCAAACTTGTCTGCCTCTGCTTGTGCAGCAACTTCGGAAACAGGCTCACTAAACTCAAGCATCTTTTGCTCGACAACAAAATTCGTCACGACAACGTTCAGCAGGAGATGATGCTTCTTACCTTCTGACGATGGGTGCTGATCAATCTGAATCCCCCTCCGAACAAGCTTCCAGATGAGCTCAACCAAGTTTAGCCGAAGATTGTTATCAAGGATTAGACGGATAACGCCCAATGCGGCTCTACGCAGGGCATAAGGGTCCTTGCTACCAGTCGGCTTCTCTTTGATTATCCAGAAACCTCGCAATGCATCAAGCTTGTCAGCCAACGCAACTGCGACACTTACAAGATTAGTAGGCACCCAATCTGTCGGTCCTTGCGGCTTATAGTGTTCCTCACTCGCAGCCGCGACCGAAGAGTCTTCTCCTTGCGCGAGCAGATAATATTTTCCCATAATTCCTTGAAGTTCAGGAAACTCACCTACGACTTCACTTAGGCGGTCGGCTCGGGCCAGTCGCGCTGCTCGTTTGGTCTTTTCCGGATCAGCATTAATCAACAGCGCCAATTCGACTGCTAAACGCTCAACACGCGCGACATGATCCGATTCCCAACCCAGCTTCTCGTGAAACACGATCTGCTCGAATTTCGGCAGCCGGTCTTCGAGCTTCGTCTTGAGATCCGTCTCGTAAAAGAACTTGGCATCCGACAGGCGCGCGCGGATGACGCGCTCGTTGCCGGCGATGATCGCGGTGCCACCGTCGCTCGCCTCTATATTGGCGGTGATGATGAACTTGTTGGTCAGCTTCTGGGTCTTGGGATCGCGGACCACAAAACATTTCTGGTTGGCGCGGATGGTGGCACGGATCACTTCATCGGGGATCGACAGGAAGTCCTTGTCGAACGAGCCCATCAGCACCACCGGCCATTCGACCAGGCCCGCGACTTCGTCGAGCAGGGCGGGGTCTTCGACCAGCTCATAGCCCTGCGCGAACGTCAGCTGCCGCGCATCGGCCAGGATGATCTCCTTGCGGCGCTCGGGGTCGAGCACGACCTTGGCGGCCTGCAGCTTCGCCACATAGTCGTCGAAGCGACGCACCTGGATCGCATCAGGCGCGAGGAAGCGATGGCCGTAGGTGGTCTGGCCGACACTGACGCCGCTGAGGTCGAACTGCACCACTTCCGGCTCTTCGGTCTCGATGCCGAACGTGGCGACGATGGAATGCAGCGGACGCACCCAGGTCAGGGCGCTGGACTTCGCCGAGAGCTCGCCCCAGCGCATCTGCTTGGGCCACGGGAAGGTGCGAATGATGAGCGGCAGGATTTCGGCGAGCACGTCGACGGCCGGCTTGCCCGGCTTCTCGGTGAGCGCAATGTAGAAATCGCCTTTGGGATCGCGCTGGATCTTGGCTTCGTCGAGCGAGTTGAGACCGGTCGCTTTCAGGAAGCCCAGGATCGCCGCTTCGGCGCCGCCCACACGAGGTCCCTTGCGCTCCTGCTTGAGGTCCGGCTGCCGCGCGGGAATGCCGTGTACGGTAAGTGCGAGGCGCCGCGGCGTCGCGAAAGCCTTGGCACCTTCATAGACGAGGCCTTCGGCAACCAGTCGGTCGGTCACCATGCGGCGCAGATCCTCCGCCGCCTTGGCCTGCATGCGGGCAGGGATTTCTTCGGAGAACAGTTCGAGGAGAAGATCGGGCATCAGGCAGCACTTCCGGCTTCGGTATGCACCCACGCTTCGCCGCAGGCCTTGGCGAGTTCGCGGACGCGCATGATGTAGCTCTGGCGTTCTGTGACCGAGATCACGCCGCGCGCATCGAGCAGATTGAAAACATGGCTGGCCTTGATGCACTGGTCATAGGCCGGCAGCGCCATCAGGTGTTCTTCGCGCTTGCCGCCCTTCCAGCCGGCATCGAGATACTTCTTGCAGGCGGCCTCGGCCATCTTGAACTGCTCGAACAGCATCGTGGTATCGGCATGTTCGAAATTGTGTCGCGAATATTCCTGCTCGGCCTGCAGGAAGACGTCGCCATAGGTCACCTTGTCGGCGCCGTCGCGGCCGTTGAAGTTGAGGTCGTAGACGCGGTCGACGCCCTGCACGTACATTGCGAGGCGTTCGAGACCGTAGGTGAGTTCGCCGGCGACCGGTGCGCATTCGACGCCCGCGACCTGCTGGAAATAGGTGAACTGGCTGACTTCCATGCCGTCGCACCAGCATTCCCAGCCAAGGCCCCAGGCTCCCAGCGTCGGGCTTTCCCAGTCGTCTTCGACGAAGCGCACGTCATGCAGCGCGGTGTCGATGCCGATGGCCTTCAGCGATTGCAGATAGAGATCCTGCAGGTTCGCCGGCGACGGCTTCATGATCACCTGGAACTGGTAATAATGCTGCAGCCGGTTCGGGTTCTCGCCGTAACGGCCATCCTTCGGCCGGCGTGATGGCTGCACGTAGGCGGCCTTCCACGGCTTCGGCCCCAGCGCGCGCAAGGTGGTCGCGGGATGGAAGGTGCCGGCGCCCATTTCCATGTCGTAGGGCTGCAGGATCACGCAGCCCTGCTCGGCCCAAAACCGCTGCAGAGCGAGAATGAAGCCCTGGAACGAACGTTCCGGGCGCATGTGCGGAGGCAGGGAGTGCATGGTGGTTTCTGGGCCGTTTTTCCGGGGATTCGCCAAGGGGATCAAGGCGGATCAAAGCGCGCGGACCGTATCGGCGCGGCCTTGCGGAATCAAGGCAATGTGGCCCGATTTGGCGGTAGCCGACGGGTAACCGCGCCGGCACATCGCCTGATCAGCAGGGGCAGTCGTTAAGTCCCGCGCACTATCCTGAATGGCATCGGTGGGAACGAACCCGGTCATCGGGACTTGCCCCACTGAACGGTCCGGCAACGACGGTTGCACGGACCGGAGACCTCCAAGTCTTAAGTTGTCCAAACGTCCAGGGCCAAGGGACCTCCAAGCCTGAAAGCCCAACTTTGTCGCCGGTCTCGAGGACGTGCCCCGTCCTCAGGCCGGCGCAAATGTTTTGGGGGCCTGTTTGCGGCTCCTAGCCCGGCCGATACGCGCCCGTGACGGGATCGCGGCGCAGGGTTGGGACTTCCGTGGTCCCGCTGCGTTCGGCCACCCGCGCCTGGCGGGCTTCTTCCAACTCATGATTGATCCGCTTGGCGGTTCTATAGGCCCAGCGGACAACGGCTGCGCTCCCGAGCGCGCCTGCAAGTGCGACCAGCGGCGGCATGTGTCGATTCCTGTCGTTCATCTCAAGCCCCCTGCGGATAGTCTCGCGCAAGTGCCGGTTTCCCGCAATTGGCTTTTAAGCCACCAAATGCCGCGCAATACCGTCCTGCTAAAAACCGTATTTGGACCACAGCGCGCGAGTCTCCAGCGCCGAGATCAGTTGATCCGGCAGTCCCGACAGGCCGTCCATCGAAAGCTGCGAGCCCGCGCCGGATTTGCGGCCGAGCAGACCCGACAACATGCCGGATGGCTGCGCGATCACCGGCATCTGCACCTTGTCGCCATAGCGGGCACGCAGCACCGAGCGCAGATCGCCAATGGCATCGCTGAGGCCGAGCGCGATGGATTTTTCACCGGCCCAGTATTCGCCGGAGAACAACACATCCTCGGCGCCCTTCAGCCGGGCACCGCGGCTCTCCTTCACGAGATTGATGAAGATGGCGTGGATCTCGCGCTGAAGCGATTTCAGCCGCGCCACATCATCGGGATCTTCCGGCAGGAACGGATCGAGCATCGCCTTGTGCTCACCCGCCGTATAGAGACGCCGCTCGACACCGATCTTCCTGATCAATTCCTGAAAACCGAACGTGCCGCCAACAACGCCGATCGAGCCGACGATTGACGACGGATCGACAAAGATTTCATCGCCCGCGCAGGCGATCATGTAACCGCCGGATGCGGCGACGTCCTCGACAAACACGAAGACCGGTAGTTTCTTCTCCGCCGCGAGCTGGCGGATGCGCAGATAGATCTGCCGCGACTGCACCGGCGAGCCGCCCGGCGAATTGATCACCAGTGCAACGGCCTTCGCATTCTTGGTCGCGAATGCCTTGTCCAGCAGCCTTGCGACGCCTGCGAGCGACAATCCCGGACGCAGCGGCGTGACAGCGCCGATCGTGCCGGACAGACGCACGACCGGAACGACTGCAGAGGCGCGACGGAAACGCGCAGGCAGCAGCCTTGTGATCGCCGCTTTTAGATTGGATTCGCTCATTCGAATTTCCTCGACATTAACCAACTTTTATCACGCTGCTGTCATTGAACCGAGAGACGCTTTCAGCGTTTGAAAACCTTAACAGGCCTTTACGCCGCAGCGGGAGAAGACATGAAAATCTATCTGCTCATGCTGATCATCGGCACGCTTCTGACAGCGATTCATTTCACGTCGGCGCCACAGAAACGCTCCGAAACAGCTCCTCGATAAACCGACGCGATTAATTACGGCATCGCCTAAAGCGACGACCAAGGCAGAACCGCCTGCCCGGCCAGCACTTGCCGGATATGGAGATCAGGCGCGCCATTCGCATCCCGCAGAAAGATGCCCGGCTCAATTGCCGCAGGCGCACGCCCACCCTTTACGGCACGCACCAACACCCTGATTGCCGGCGCCGCCGCATCACCATGGACCGGCATGATTGCGATGCTGCCGAACCCGCGACCCAGCGCAGCCAGCACATCGGCCAGACCATCCGCACGCCAGATCAGCGTCAGCACGCCACCGGATTTCAGCACCCGGCGCGCGGCGTGAATCCATGTCCGTAGCGTGTCTTCCGTTGCGACATGGGCGACCTCGCGCGATTTGTTCGGCGAAGCACGATGGCGCGCGGGATCGTTGAAGGGCGGATTCATCAGCACCGCATCGGCGCTGTCTTGCGGCAAACCTGCGGCAGCGAAAACATCGGCACTCGCGGCGATATCGAGCGTAACGACATCCGCTGCGACACCATTCGATACAGCGTTTTCTCTCGCCAGTTCAGCAAGTTGCGGGTCGATTTCGACCAGTGTCAGGGACACACCGGAGACACGTCTGGCCAGTGCCAGCCCCGCCGTCCCCACGCCTGATCCGAAATCAACGACCCAGTGACCGTCTTGCGCCGAGGTTGCAGCAGCTAGCAGGATCGCATCATGGCCGGCGCGATGACCGGATTTCGGCTGGCGCAGTCGCAACTGGCCACCCAGAAAGCCGTCCTCCGTGGTCACGATCGCGTCAGCCATGAGCCTAGTCCTGCACCCGCAATTCGTGCGCCAGCCCCGCTTCGGTCAGGACCCGGCGCGCCTGCAGGTCATCGTCCTCGTGCACCAGAATCCGGCGCGGAATGATGCCGAGCGATCCCTCGATCACGCTCATATTCTGGTCCAGCACCAGATGGTGGATATTCGCGCCATCGAGCAGCGCGCCCACCGCCGAGACCAGCACCATATCGTTCGTCCGCATGATTTCGCGCAATTGGAGGTCGCTCCTTGCCAGTAACCGGGTGTGTATCTATGGAGAAGTCAAGGTTCCGATGCCCTTGCCGCGCCGCTGCGCAGTTTCTATTGTGCAGCCCGATATCGGTCGACGGCAATTCAGCAGATGGGAACACCTGTTTTCAACGTGAATTCGCCCTATTTGAATATAAGCGCTGCCAGTGCCTGCCTTTTTTATGGCCCGACGAAGCGCCCTTGTAATTCGGAGAGCCCAGCGTGGCGGTGATTGTTCCCTTCGAGAGTCACGCGACAGCGTCGATCGACCAGTTGGTCAGCCTTGTCGCCCCTGACATGGAGCGCGTCAATGCGACGATCCTGTCGCGGACCGGCTCGGAAGTCACCATGATCCCCGAGGTTGCCAACCACCTGATCTCCTCGGGCGGCAAGCGACTGCGCCCGATGCTGACGCTCGCGATGGCCAATCTCACCGGCTACACCGGCGATGGCCATATCAAGCTCGCGGCCTCCGTCGAATTCATGCACACCGCGACGCTGTTGCATGACGACGTGGTCGACCAGAGCGAACTGCGCCGTGGCAAGCTGTCGGCGCGGATGCTGTGGGGCAACGAGGCCAGCGTACTCGTCGGCGACTTCCTGCTCGGCCAGGCCTTCCGCATGATGGTCGAAGTCGGCTCGCTGCGCGCGCTCGATATTCTATCCTCGGCTGCCGCCACCATCGCGGAGGGCGAAGTGATGCAGCTCGCCGCCGCCAAGAACACCGCCACCACCGAAGACGAATATCTCGCGGTCATCCGCGGCAAGACCGCCGAACTTTTTGCCGCCGCCTGCGAAGTCGGCCCGGTGATCGCGAACCGCCCGAAGGCCGAACAGACCGCGTGCCGTTCGGTCGGCATGAATCTCGGCATCGCCTTCCAGCTCATCGACGACGTGCTCGACTACGGCGGCAAGGCCGCCAAGCTCGGCAAGAATGTCGGCGACGATTTCCGCGAGGGCAAGATCACCCTGCCCGTGGTGCTCGCCTTCCGCCGCGGCAACGACGCCGAGCGCGAATTCTGGATCAAGGCGCTGGAGCGCGGCGAGATCGGCGAAGGCGACCTCGATCACGCCATCGGCCTGATGACCAAGCACCGCGCACTGGAAGACACGATCAACCGCGCCCAGCATTACGGCGCCATGGCCGTCGATGCGCTGGCGCTTTTTCCGTCGTCACCGATGAAGACTGCACTGGAGCAGGTCGTGGCGTTCTGTCTGGCACGGACGCACTAAGGCCAGACCTCACTGCACCGCGATGACCACCTTGCCCTTCGCGCGGCCGGTCTCGACATAGGCCAGCGCATCCCCGGAGTTCTCGAACGGGAACACCTTATCGACGACCGGCCGGATCACGCCGGCTTCGATCAGGGACGTAATCTCGCTCAACTGCTGCCCCTGCGCGCGCATGAACAGGAATGAATAGCGTAGGCCGAGGCGCTCGGCTTTTTTCCTCACGCCACGGCTCAGCAGACGCATGATCAGTTTCAGGAACAGGTTCAGACCGGCTTCCTTGGCGAAAGCCGGATCGGGCGGACCGGAAATGGAAATGAGCTGGCCGCCCGGCTTGAGCACACCCAGAGATTTATCGAGCGTCTTTGGATCCTGACTATTCAGCACAAGATCGTAGCCCGACAGGACCTTCTCGAAGTCCTGCGTCTTGTAGTCGATGACCACATCCGCCCCGAGACTTTTGACCAGTTCGGCATTCTTTGCACTGGTTGTCGTCGCAACTGTAGCGCCGAGATGCTTGGCGAGCTGGATTGCAAAAGTCCCGACACCACCGGAGCCGGCCTGAATGAAGACCTTCTGGCCGGGCTTCACCTTGCCCACTTCGACCAGCGTCTGCCACGCCGTCAGCCCCACCAGCGGGATGGATGCCGCTTCCGTCATGCTTAAGTTTTTCGGCTTCAGCGCCACGTCAGCTTCATTGATGGCGATGAATTCGGCGAATGTACCGACCCGATGATCGCGCGGCCGCGCATAGACTTCGTCGCCCACCTTGAACCGGCTGGCCCTGGATCCTGTCCTGACAACCGTTCCGGCGACGTCGTGACCCAGGATGAAAGGCGGACGATAGGGAAGAATAAGCTTGAACTCTCCATCCCGGAGCTTGGAATCCAGCAGGTTCACAGCTGTGGCGTGAACCCGGACCAGAACATCAGTGTCCTGCACTTCCGGTTCGGGCACGTTGGCCAGACGCAGAGCGCCCTTCTTTTTGTATTTATCAACGACGAATGCCTTCATGGGCTTTCTCCAATCTCAAGTTAGCAGCGGCGCCAATCGCTCAGAAAGGAAAGAGCCTTCGGCACGAAATCAGCGTGGTACTGGAATATCCCGCCATGCCCGGCGTCTTCGTAGATCACCAGTTGCGCTCCGGGGATGCGTTCGGCCAAGTCGGTGCTGTTCACAGTCGGGACCATGATATCGTTGTCGCCATTCGCGATCAGGACGGGGATCTTGATACGGCCGAGATCCTGAGGCGCCTGTCGGCCCCAGGCTTTGATTGCCTTGAGTTGCCGCAGGAAGGCGCCAGGAGTGGGGCCCTTGTCCCTGTCCGCCTTGCGTTCCTTCAACCGCTTCAGAAAGGCCTTCGCGGCCTGGCGACCATTGGCCGTAGATGTGAAAAACAGATACAATTTCGGGTCGCGTAGCGTCAGCAGACCCTTGATCATGAGCGGCCGGGACACCGCTCCGACCTTATCGATACCTTTGCCGCCCGCAGGACCGGTGCCAGTCAGGATGAGCTTTCGCACAAGACCGGGAGCCTTGAGCGCAACATCTTGCGCCACAAATCCGCCGAGGGAAAAACCGAGCAGATCGACCTTCTCGAAACCCAGCGCCCGGATCAGCGCAATCGCGTCGCGCGCCATTTCGTCGATAGTCACAGGTGCTGTTCCGCCCGACGCACCGATGCCGCGATAGTTGGTCGCGATCACGCGGTGTTTGCTGGCGAGGCCGTCAACGATCCGCGGGTCGAAATTGTCCAGCACCGCGCCCCAATGATTGAGGAGAATGAGCGGCACGCCGCCCCGGGGGCCCAAATCTCGATAGGCAAAAGCAGTCCCCCCGACGTTGATGGAAAGATTGGGCGCCTCAATGTAGCGCGCGCCCGATCCGGCGTTGCCAGGAGCACTCGTCATTGTTTGCTCCATTGCCGCAGCACCTGTGCTGTCGCCAACCCGACACGGCTGCGCTCTCCTGTACTCATCGCTTCTGCCTTCATTTTATCGTGGAACATCCTTGGAGACGATGTTACTATCGAATTAATAGTAAGTCACTACTAAAAAGATATCGACATGAAAAATCTTTCGGACCAGCCATGCCTGATTGCCCGGAGCCTTGCGGTAGTGGGGGACGCATGGAGCATGCTGATCATGCGCGACGCCCATGCCGGGCTGACCCGCTTCGATGATTTCCGCAAAAGCCTCGGTATCGCCCCGACAATGCTGACGGGGCGGTTGGCAGCCCTGACCGAGGAGGGGCTGCTGGAGAAACGCCGCTATTCCGACCGTCCGCCACGGGACGAATATGTGCTGACGGAAGCCGGCCGCGACTTTCTGCCGGTGCTGTTTGCGATCGGCGCGTGGGGACGCAAGCATCGCGGCGGCGGCGAGGTAACCCGTTTCTTCGACGTCGAGACCGGAACGGAGATCGATCCCGTCACCATCGACCGTGCGACCGGCGCTCCGGTTGGAACGCGTCCCATTCGCGTTGCCGCACCTGACTGAGCCGGGCAGTATCGCGGCGCCATGGCCGTCGACGCGCTGGGCTGTTCCCGTCATCGCCGATGAAGACGGCGCTGGAGCAGGTCGTGGCGCTCCGCCTTGCTTAGACGGACCAAGGCCTCCTCACATAACCGATCAAGCGACAGCGCGTGCTTTCCCCCGCGCCGCCTCGATATCGCGTACCGGCGGTGCACCGAACATGCGGCCATATTCCCGCGTGAATTGCGGCACGCTCTCATAACCGACGGCGAAGGCCGCGCTGCTCGCGGTCGCGCCCTCCCACAGCATCAGCCGCCGCGCCTCGATCAGGCGCAACTGCTTCTGAAACTGCAGCGGCGTGAGTGACGTCACCGTGCGAAAATGCTGGTGGAAAGACGACGGGCTCATGCCTGCGACATCTGCCAGGCGTTCGACCAGCACGGGCCGTGCGAATTCAGCACGCAACACCGCGACCGCGCGCCCGATACGCTGCGCGTGGCTGTCCGGCCAGCCGAGCCGTCGGATCGCCGGCCCGTGGCGACCAGCCAGAAGCCAGTAGTGCATCTCGCGCACAAGCTGCGCGCGCAGCACCGGCAATGACGCCCGACGATCGAGCAAGCGCATCAGCCGCAACGCCGCGTCCGCAACTTCGGCATCGGTGGGCTCGACCCGGACACGCGCGAGATCGGCGCTTGGCTCCGCTTTCATCTCGACAACCAGTTCGGCGATCACGGCCAGATCAAGTTCGAACACCAGCGAGAGATAGGGCGCGGCAATGCTCGCCCGTGTGATTTGACTGACGATCGGAACATCGGCCGTGATGATCAGCGAATCCCCGGCGGCGAAGACAAAACTCTCCGTGCCCATGGTGACATGCTTGGTGCCCTGCACGACGAGACAGATCAGCGGCTGGAAGATCGCGTGGATAATGTCGCTGGGTGTGGTTGCGCGCACGGCAGCAAGGCCGAGGATCGGCGTGGTCGCGATGCCGGCACTATCAGCATGGGCCTCTGTGTAACGGCGAACGGCATTGAGAAGCGTGGTCATGACGCCCAGCCTACATCATCGCAAATGCGCCAGCACATGATTTTGGAGGATTAGGCAAGGAACGTCGAGCTTCGGGCAACCAAGCCCGACTTCCCGGAGCGATATCGGAATGGTCACACCACAGGAGCTGACCATGACCAAGATTACCCTCGTTACCGGCGCCAGCCGCGGTCTCGGCCGCAATACCGCTCTCAACATCGCCCGTCACGGCGGCGATGTCGTCCTCACCTATCAAAGCCGCAGCGAAGACGCACAGGCTGTCGTCTCCGAAATCCAGCGCATGGGCCGCAAGGCGGTGGCGCTGCAACTCGACACCGGCAAGATTGCCGGCTTCGCCGACTTTGCTGGTCGTCTGCGAACAGCACTGCGCGAAACCTGGTCGCGCGAAACGTTCGACCATCTCGTGAACAATGCCGGACACGGGGATTATGCACTGATCGCCGATACCACCGAGGCGCAGTTCGATGGGCTGGTGAATGTCCATTTCAAAGGCGTGTTCTTCCTGACGCAGACACTGCTGCCACTGATCGCGGACGGCGGCCGCATCGTGAACCTGTCGTCCGGGCTGACCCGCATGTGCCTCCCCGGCTATGCTGCTTATGCCGCGATGAAGGGCGCCGTCGAGGTGGTGACCATGTATATGGCGAAGGAACTGGGCAGCCGCTGGATCACCGTGAACACGGTCGCGCCCGGCGCAATCGAAACCGATTTCGGCGGCGGTGCCGTGCGTAACAATCCGGACATCAACAAGACGATCGCCGGCATGACCGCCCTTGGCCGCGTCGGCCTGCCCGACGATATCGGACCGATGATCGCGAGCCTGCTGTCGGAGGACAATCGCTGGGTGAACGCGCAGCGGATCGAGGTGTCGGGCGGACAGGGACTGTAGACAAAACAATCCCGGCGCTGACTAGCGGCGCCGGGATACGTTTCGCATATTCAAGTTGTTGGTCTGATTTTAAACTCGCGCGACCAATTCCTTGATCAGCGTCGTGATCCGCCCTGTCGGCGATTCCAGTTCTTTCATGATCGAGAAGTGATCCGCGCCCGGGATCTCCTCATAGCTCACCGGCAGACCACGCTGCACGCGATGCGCGGCGAGGTCTGCGGTCTGCTGGCGCAGGATCGGTAATTCGCCGCCGCCGACCACCAGCGCCAGCGGCTTGTTCGGGCCGCCATCCTGCAGCAGCGGCGACTGGCGCTTCGACATCGCCTCGTCGAGCTTGAGCTTCTCGTTCAGATAGGACGCACGGATCGGTTCGAGATCATAGATGCCCGAGATGGCGACGCCGCCCTTCACCTTCGGATGCGACAGCGTCGTTGAGGTCAGATGACCACCAGCGGACCAGCCGGACACCACGATGCGGTTGGGATCGCCGCCGAGCGACGGCAGCTTCTCGACGAGAGCATCAACACCGGCATGCATCTCGGCGACGATCTCGTCGAGCGTCGCATCCGGCGCCAGCGTGTAACCAATCGCGGCGACGTTGATGCCGTGGGCGATCGGACCTGCAGCGAAGCAGGTGAAGAAATCCTTCGAGCGCATCTGCCAGTAGCCACCATGGATCAGCAGCAGTGTCGGTCCGCCCTCGGCAGCCTTGATGAAATCCAACCTGTTGCGCTCGCGCGGGCCATAGGCGACGTCGAGATGCGCGGGGTACTTCGCCTTCATGGCATCGGACCGCTGGCCCCATCCGGCGGCGATGTCGGCGCTGCCCGCAACAGCCGTACTGTTGTTGAGGCCTGCATCGAGCTGCTCGCGCGACATCGCGCGCCAGTTGGAATCGCCGAAAGGCTTACTCATGGTTGCATCCCTGCATTGTGTGAGGCGAGAGCGCCTGCGAGTCCCATTTATGCAGAAAATGGTCTACACGGCTACGTGCCGGACTATCATGCTGCACCTGCCTTTTCTGCATCACACTTTGGAGACGTGCGTGGCCTCTCATCAAGATCTCATCAAAGCAACGGCCTGCGCCGTCGTCGATCAACTCAATAACGGCACGGTGACGCCGCTCGACGTACTGGACGCGCTGGAAGCGCGCATCAAGGAAGTCGATGGCCAGGTCAACGCGCTGCCGATCCTGTGTTTCGATCGCGCGCGCGATGCTGCGAAAGAGTTGATGAAGAAGCCGCTCGGCGAACGCGGCATCCTTGCCGGCCTGCCGGTGCCAATCAAGGATCTCACTGCGGTGGCCGGCGTACGCACCACACAGGGATCGCCGATCTACAAGGACGTTGTGCCGACCAAGTCCAACGTGCTGGTCGAACGCCTCGAAGAAAACGGCGGCGTGATCTATGCGAAGTCCAACACGCCTGAATTCGGCGCCGGCGCCAACACCTTCAACGAAGTGTTCGGCGCGACGCTGAATCCGTGGGACCTGTCGAAGTCGGCGGCCGGCTCGTCCGGCGGCGCCGCGGCAGCATTGGCCAGCGGCACGGCCTGGATCGCGCATGGCTCCGACATGGGCGGCTCGCTGCGCAATCCCGCGAGCTTCTGCGGCATCGTCGGCCTGCGCCCGAGCCCCGGCCGTGTGGCCTCGACGCCCTCCGTCGCCCTCGCCCGGATGGTGAGCGTGCAGGGCCCGATGGCCCGCACCGTGGAAGACCTCGCGCTGATGCTCGACGCCATGAGCGGCGAACATCCCGCCGATCTGATCTCGCTGCCGAAACTGCCGACCTCGTTCCGCTCGGCCGTGCGCGCGGGCACCAGGCCGAAGCGCATCGCCTATTCGCCGGATCTCGGCATCACCCCCGTGGACCCCGAAGTGGTTGCCATCACCCGCAAGGCAGCGATGGCATTCGCCGACGCCGGTGTCATTGTCGAGGAAGCGCATCCCGACCTGCGCGAAGCCCACGAATGCTTCCACGTGCTGCGCGCCTATGACTTCGCGATCTCAAAGCTCCATCTGTTGCGCGACAAGCGCGATCAGCTGAAGCCGGAAGTGATCTGGAACATCGAGCAGGGCTTGAAGCTCACGGTCGATGACCTGGCCAAGGCGGAAGCGCAACGCGTAGCTCTCGCGGCACGCGCTTACGAGTTCTTCCAGACATACGACCTGCTGCTGTGCCCGGCGACCATCACGCCACCATTCCCGATCGAGCAGCGCTATCTCGCCGAATGCAACGGCACCAAATTCGACAACTACGTGCAGTGGCTGGGCATTGTATATGCGATCACGCTGACCTGTTGCCCGGCGCTGTCGATGCCCTGCGGCTTCACATCAACCGGTCTGCCTGTTGGATTGCAGGTGGTCGGTCCGCCACGCGGCGAAGCCTCACTGCTCGCCGGCGCACGCGTGCTGGAAGACATTCTGGGTCTGCGCGACTCCACGCCGATCGATCCGCGCCCGGCGAAGTAACGGAACTCCACCGTCATGGCCGGGCAGCGCGAAGCGAGCTGCGCCAGGTGACCCGGCCATCCAACTTTACCGTCCGAACGAAAATGGATGTCCGGCTCGAGGCCGGGCATGACGACAGGGAACCTCGTCCCGACGAATTCCTTCGCGCACGCCATCCATAGACTTTCGTCTAAGCCACATTGTCACATGTCGCAGCTATTCATGCGCGGCCGCGGCGGGGATGCGCACATCGCCTGACAGAACGATACTGCCAGCAGCAATGCATTCCGCGGCATTGGCTTTTCGTGCCGAGCGTGGCAACGGGACATTTCATTTCACGGAATACGAGGGTTCTACGTGGCAGATTCATTCGCACCGCCGGCGGACGGCAAACTCCATTTCGACGACGCCAGAAAACGCATCAAGGCGATCTTCATCGGCTCGATGGGCAATCTCGTCGAGTGGTACGACTTCTACGCCTACACCGCCTTTGCGCTGTATTTCGCGCCGGCCTTCTTCCCGAACTCCGACCCCGTCGTTCAGCAGCTCAATGCGGCCGTGCTGTTCGCCGCCACCTTCCTGATGCGGCCGCTCGGCGGCTGGCTGTTCGGTTATCTCGCCGATACCTATGGCCGTCGTATATCGCTGACGATCTCGGTCCTGTGCATGTGCTTCGGCTCGCTGATCATCGCCTGCACGCCGACCTATGCCACTATCGGCATCGCGGCACCAATCCTGCTCGCGCTCGCCCGCATCATCGAAGGTCTCAGCCTCGGCGGCGAATATGGCGCCAGCGCCACCTATCTCTCGGAAGTTGCCGATCCCAAGCATCGCGGCTTCTATTCGAGCTTCCAGTACGTCACCCTGATCGGCGGCCAGTTGACCGCGATCATCGTACTCCTGCTGCTGCAGAAGGTGTTCCTCACCGAGCAGGAGCTGAAGGACTGGGGCTGGCGCATTCCGTTCGTGATCGGCGCGGGTCTTGCGGTCTTCACCGCCGTGATGCGTCGCGACATGCACGAGACCGAACAGTTCCAGGAAGCCAAGAAGCTGGCCAAGCCGCGTGGCTCGCTGCGCGCGCTACTGGCCTATCCGCGCGAATTGCTGCTGGTTGTCGGCCTCACCGCCGGTGGCACCGCCGCGTTCTATACCTTCACCACCTACATGCAGACCTTCGTGAAGCTCTCGGTCGGCCTCACCGCGGACCAGACCACGACGGTGATCTTCGGCACGCTGGTGTTCGCCTGCCTGCTGCAGCCGATCTATGGCGCGATCTCCGACCGTATCGGCCGCAAGCCGCTGCTGATCTTCTTCGGCGTCGCCGGCACGCTGGCGACTGTTCCGATCCTGACAGCCTTGCAGACCACCAAGTCGCCATTCACGGCGTTCCTGCTGATCTGCGGCGCCTGGGTATTCGTGGCCGGCTATACCTCGATCAATGCGGTGGTGAAGGCCGAACTGTTCCCGACCAATATCCGTGCCCTCGGCGTCGGCGTACCCTATGCGCTGACGGTGTCCATCTTCGGCGGTACGGCGCCCGCGATCGCGCTTTACTTCAAGCAGATCGGTCATGAACAGTGGTTCTACTATTATCTGTCGGGCATGATCTTCCTGTCGCTGCTGATTTACGCCACCATGCGCGACACCAAGCACAAGTCGGCGATGCACCGTCACGAGTGACGGTCAACGTCTAGCCAAGGAGTGTCAGCCATGACCGAGGACCACACCCCGCCGGAATCCAAGCTGACGCAGACCAAACAGCGCTGGGCGCGCGAAGGCCGGTTTCTCACCGGCAAGATTGCGCGCCCGGACGACCAGCGGCTCCCGCCCGGCCAGCACCTGACCCAGGACTGGCCGGTGCTGGATCTGGGCATCACACCCGACATCCCCCGCGAGCGCTGGCGCCTCGATGTCTACGGCGCCGTCGAGACGCCCCTGTTCTGGGATTTCGCCCAGTTCAGCACACAGCCGCAATCGACCTTCATCTCAGACATCCATTGCGTCACCACCTGGTCGCGTTACGACAACCAGTGGGAAGGTCTTTCGACCCGCGCGCTGCTGGACGCCTGCCAGCCGAAGCCCGAGGCGCGCTTCGTGGTGCTGGAATCCCATGACGGCTACACCACCAACCTTTCATTGGAAGACTTCGCTGCCGAAGACGCGCTGCTGGCGCATTCGTGGCAGGGCTCTCCGATCGAGCGCGACCATGGTGGCCCCGTGCGCGTGATCGTGCCGCATCTGTATTTCTGGAAGAGCGCGAAATGGCTGCAGCGCATCCAGTTCGTCACGGACGACAAGCCCGGCTACTGGGAAATTCGCGGCTATCACAACCGCGGCGATCCGTGGCAGGAGCAACGGTATTCGGACGATTGATGGCCGCGCGTTGCCCGCGAAGGCTGGCGCAACTGCTCACTCGTTTCAGCCGTGGATGGAATTCTATTTCAGCACTTCGCAAACGCTGCGATGGTCCTGACGGATCTGCCCTTCGGTACGGCAGGAGACTTTCGCCCACCAGCCGTCGAGCGACTCGCGATCGCATTGCAGCTTGACGCTCATGCCATCGGCAAATTCGATCCATTCGGCAAAGCGATGCGACGGCACAGCGATCACCACGGGAATATCGCTAGAGAGCGCACGCTCGATCAGATAAGCGAGCCCTTTGCCCTCGCGCTCCTGCTTGCCGAACCGGTTGATGATGACGAGATCGGCCCCCTCGTCGATGGCATCGGCGACCTGCGTGCCTGCATCGAGCAATTGTCCGACATCCAGCTTGCAGCCTTTTGCGCCGGGACCGAGATCCTGAAACAAGCGCACCTGCGCACCCGTATGCAGCATCACCGCTATAAGCTTCGGCACGTCGACTTCGCGATGTCCGAGCTGCACCAGCCCGACCGGGCGAACGCCCCGCTTGCTCAGATCAGCCGCAAAAACCTGCAACACGGCATCGGGGTCCTGGTCCTTTTCATAGACCAGCGCAGCGAGATCGCATTGGGCATCGAACATTACGGGATTCCAGTTGAGACCCAGCGCGCCCGGGAACGGCCGAGGACATCGCAATGCTAGTCCAGAACAGGGGCATTCGAAAGCGCGATCAGGGTGGCAGTCGCGATATATTTACACGGATACAACGGTGAAACCGGCGGGTGGAAGGCTAGAATCTGCGTTTCTTGCCGATATCGCCCTTCAGGGCCAGCAGCTCCTTGCGTGCGGCGGTAGCCGCAGCGTTTTCGATACCGCGATAGCGCTTGACCAGCATCAGGCCGAATTGCGTGAGGATGGCACCGCCGCCATTTTTGCCGCCGGTCTGGCGCTCGACGGCAGGTTGCCCACAGATCCGGTTGAGTTCATCCACCAGATCCCAGGCGCGCTTGTAGGACATCGCCATGGCCCGGCCGGCAGCTGAAATCGAACCGGTAGCGTGAATATGTTCGAGAAGCAGGATCTTGCCCGGTCCGATCCGTCCCCCGGAATCGAGGTCGATACGGATACTGAGGGCTGGCACCGGCGGGCTGGTTGATTTGGACATAGCCGAAATCTACTTCCGCAGACGCAACCTTGCCAGTCCAACGATCAAGGAACGTTTCAGCGTTGGCGGCATTCAGAGCAAACGACTTCGCCCCTGGTCACATGGGCGATGCCGCGACAAACCCATTTCCGGGCCATCGCATGCAGCGGCCGCCGTGCCAGCTGATAAATGAAATATACATCGAGCATTGTGAAATGGAATCCGTTTCGTCGTTGTATAGATAAGGCGGCGTCCTGCAATCAGAACGCCGCCTTTCACCTATCAGCCATCTCTTTTTAGTTAGCTACACAGCTTAGCCGTGAAGTTTCTTCGCGGTCTCGGCGATCACCTTGCCCTGATAGCGGGCACCGGCCAGTTCGTTGGCCGAAGGCTGGCGGCTGCCGTCGCCACCGGTGATGGTGGTTGCGCCGTAGGGCGAACCGCCGGTGACTTCATCGAGCTTCATCTGGCCCTGGAACCCATAGTTCAGGCCGACAACGGTCATGCCGAAATGCAGCAGGTTGGTGATGATCGAGAATAGCGTGGTTTCCTGGCCGCCATGCTGGGTCGCGGTCGCGGTGAAAGCACCGCCGACCTTGCCATGCAGCGCGCCCTTGGCCCACAGACCGCCGGCTTGATCGAGGAAGTTCGCCATCTGCGAGGCCATACGGCCGAAGCGGGTGCCGGTGCCGACGATGATCGCATCGTAATTGGCGAGTTCATCGACAGTCGCGACCGGAGCCGCCTGGTCCATCTTGTAGTAGGACGCCTTGGCGATGTCGGCAGGCACCAGTTCGGGCACGCGCTTGATATCGACAGTGGCGCCGGCTTCGCGGGCACCTTCAGCGACCGCATTGGCCATCGCTTCGATATGGCCGTAAGCTGAATAATACAGAACGAGTACTTTGGTCATGGTCAGTCTCCGTTGGATTTGGATGAGTGAATTGGGATGACGATCGATGGGCGCGCCTGACCTGCGTCAGGCCGCGTCCACCAGGACGAGTTCGGAATCTTCCAGCGCCGTGATTGTCACATTCGCTTCGTCACGGATTGCGACGCCGTCACGCGCGTTGACGCGAATGCCGTTAATCTCGATCGAGCCGGCGGCCGGCACGAGGTAACCATTGCGCGCGGTACCGAGCGGATATTGCGCGGTCTCACCGGCTTTCAGCGTCGTCGCCAGCACCCGGGCATCGGCCCGGATCGGCAGCGCCTCGGTGTCGTCCTTGAAGCCGCTCGCGATGGTCACGAACTGGCCCGAGCGATCCGCCTTCGGGAACGGCTTGGCGCCCCAGCAAGGCTGGCCGCCCGTTTGGGTGGGCTCGATCCAGATCTGGAAGATCCGCGTGGTCGCCGGCTCCAGATTGTATTCAGAGTGCCGGATGCCCGCGCCCGCGCTCATCACCTGGACGTCACCGGCCTCGGTGCGGCCCGTGTTGCCCAGACTGTCCTGATGCGTGATCGCGCCTTCGCGGACATAGGTGATGATTTCCATGTTGGAATGCGGATGCGCCGGGAAGCCGGTATTCGGCGCGATCTCGTCGTCGTTCCAGACGCGCAGGCTGCCGTGGCCCATATTCTCGGGGTCATAGTGGCTGCCGAACGAGAAGTGATGCTTGGCCTTGAGCCAGCCGTGGTCGGCGCCGCCGAGTTTGTCGAAAGGTCTGAGGTCAATCATGACGAAATCTCCGCCTGCTGATGCATTTGCATCCTTGGGCATCTGGATAAGCGCTCCCTGATGGGGCATAAATAGAAATGATTGAAACTCATCGTTTCGGATTTTGAGATGCCCAAACTCCCCGACTTCGAGGCGCTGGCGATTTTCGCCAAGGTGGTCGAGCTGCGGTCCTTTGCGGCGGCGGCGACCGAGTTGACCCTGTCTAAGGCCACTGTCTCCAAAGCGGTCAGCCGGCTCGAGGATCGCCTGGGCGCGCGACTGTTCAACCGGACCTCACGGCGGCTGGCGCTCACCGACGCCGGCAAGACGCTGGCGGTAAAGGCCACACAGCTTTTGGCCGATGGCGAAGCGCTGGAGAACGAGGCTCTAGCGCAATCGGCCACGCCGCGCGGACTGGTCCGGCTGGCTGTGCCGATGACTTATGGCACCAATACCGTGGCGCATCTGCTGCCGGAATTTCTGGCGCAGTATCCGGAGGTTTCCATCGATCTCAGCCTCAGCGACGCTACCGTCGATCTGATCGGCGAGGGTTTTGACGCTGCAATTCGCATCGCCACCCTGCCGGATTCATCGCTGATCGCGCGGCGGCTGTGTCCGGTAAAGCGTTCCATCGTGGCGGCGCCTTCCTACTTCAAAAAATTCGGCCGGCCGACGCATCCGATGCACCTCGCCGACCACAAATGCTTTGGCTACACCTATCTCTCGACTCCCGGCGTCTGGCACTTCACCAATGCGGCCGGCGAACAGGCCAGCGTGCGGCCAGCCGGGCCGCTGCGCGTCAACAATGGCGAAGCGCTGTTGCCGGCCCTGATTGCGGGTTTGGGGATCGGCGACCTGCCGGATTTCATCGTTGGCGAGGCCCTTGCCAGCGGCCAGCTTGAAGCCGTGTTGCAAGACTGGTCGCAATCGTCGAGCGGTGTCTATCTGGTCACGCCGCCGGGAGGTCCGCGCCCTGCCCGCGTCGAGGTGCTGCTGGAATTTCTTGCCGAGAAACTCGCCGCTACCGGCAAGCGCACACGCCGGACTTGAGGCTAACTCGCCTTCATCATCTGCCCGTAGATGCCGAAATACTGGTCGCGCATATTTGCGATATCGAATTCGGTGACGAAATCCTTCGCCGTCCTTGCGATCTTCGCGGCGAGCTCGGGCTGCGCTGCAAGCACCGCGATCTTGTCGGCGAGATCCTCAGCGGATCCGACCTTGAATTTGATACCGTTCGAGCCGTCCACCAGCAGCTCGGCCGGGCCATCGACATCCGCGGCGATAACCGGCAGGCCGACGGCCATGGCTTCGAGCAGCACCAGCCCGAAACCTTCGAAACGCGAGGGCAGGACGAAGATATCAGCCTCATCCAGCGGACGGCGCACATCGGTGCGCCCGCACAGGAACCGCACGCGATCGGCAACATTCTCCGCAATCGCCTGCGCCTTCAGGCTAAGGAGGGTCGACTCGTCTCCCACCGGCGGGCTGCCGACGAAATCGCAACGAATGTCGAGCCCGCGCGCCGCGCAGAGACTGACCGCCTTGATCAGGATGTCCTGCCCTTTCTGCTTCGGATAGATGCGGGCGACATTGATCAGACGCAGAGCCGGTCCAAGGCGACGTTGCCGCGCCACCTTATCGAAGGTCGCCAGCGGGATACCGTTATGCACCTTGAACAGGCGCTTCAGTTTGACAGATTCACATTCACGCTCGACCGCAGCAGAGATCGCGATGTTCCAATCGACGAACCGCTGATGCAGCCGAAGCTTCACGCGGTCCCACGCGTTGACGAGGCCGGTATTGTGAATCGTGTAGCCGACGCTCATCGGACGATACAATTTACTCAACATGGCGAAGTGCTTGGCTCCGCTGTCATGTGCATGGATGATACGAATATCGTGACGGCGGATGATGTTGAGTAAACTCAGAATGACACGTGGATTACGGTTCCCGGGTGGACGCTTGAGGAAGTAGACCGGATGACCTGTCGCAGAGAGTTCGGCAGCGAGATCGGGATGGAAAAAGTCGTTGATGACGACGAAAACCTGCGGAATATCCTCTCCCGGGGTGCAACTGGCAGCGAAATTGATCAGCAGTCGCTCGGACCCTCCCACGGTCAGCGACGAAATCAATTGAAGCACAGACCCCACTTTGAAATGCTCCCGGCCCGAATGCCGGGCGACTTCCAAATTCGTCGCACTCCAAACGGCCCGATTGCGAAATAGCGCCAGGTTTTTTGTCTGTTCGGAGTAATCCATTCCCTATTTCGGCTGACGCTCGTGGCTATTCTGCGGCGCATCAAATGCGCTGCGGAAGCGAATTCTGGCAGAAAGGCGGCAGAGTTGGGCGGGAACGGGCACTTGGGATGACAGTGAACCAAAACACATCAGATTCCCCGAAAAATGCAAAACTTCCACGCCATTTCCAGCAGCGATACATTCGTTGCTTCCGCTGGATAATATTCAGTCAGCCATTTCATTGACTGGAATCGCACTGAACGTAGCTTTGGCGCACACCATTGCATCAGAGAAAATGACCATGACCACCGCCTCCCCCACGCGTCGTTTGCTATCAACGCTCGTCGCCACAGTCTTCAGCGCAACGCTCGCCACCTCCGCTTTCGCAGCCGACCAGATCACGCTGCGCGTCGGCGACCAGAAGGGCGGCAACCGTTCGCTACTGGAAGCAGCGGGACTCACCAAGGATCTGCCTTACAAGATCCAGTGGTCGGAATTTCCTGCGGCCGCGCCGATCCTCGAAGCCATCAATGCCGGTGCGCTCGATGTCGGCCACACCGGCGACCTGGCTTTCCTCTCGGTCTATGCCAACGGCTCGCCGATCAAGGCGATCGGCGGCGTGCGCGCCAATGCGGACACACAGGCGATCCTGGTGCGCAACGATTCACCGATCAAGACCGCGGCCGATCTCAAGGGCAAGCGCCTCGCCGGTACGCGCGGCGGCTGGGGCCAGTTCCTGATCGACGCGACGCTGGAGAAGGCCGGCTACAAGATCGCCGATGCGACTTTCGCACCGCTCGGCCCCGTCGATGCCAAGATCGCGCTGGTCGCCGGCTCCATCGATGGCTGGGCGGTGTGGGAGCCCTATGTCTCCTACGCCGTGCTGAAGGACAATGCCCGCGTCGTCGCCGACGGCGCCGGGCTCACGCCGACGCTGACCTTCATCATCGCGTCCGATCAGGCCATCGCCACCAAGCGCGAGGCTATCGCCGACTTCCTGCGGCGCCTCGACAAAGCGCGTAACTGGTCGCGCGAGCACATCGAGGACTATGCAAAGAACACCGCCGAACTGACCAAGCTGCCGGAAGACGTGCTGGTGCGCGCCTACAAAGCACAGGACACGCGGCCGATCGCCATCGACGATGGCGTGGTGAAGGAGTTCCAGGAAGCGTCCGACCGTGCCACGCGCTACGGAATCCTGTCGAAGCAGGTCGACATCAGCAACGCCGTCGACCGCAGCTTCACGCAGACTGCGCCGGCGTCGAACTAGCGGATTGCTGCGCGGCGAGAATGCGCATCGTCGCGATCGCTGCAATTAGCGACAGCAGTGTGGCGACGCTGAACAGCGTCCCATAGCCGAGCAGATCGGCGATACGGCCCGACAGCATCGAGCCGATGAAGTAGATGATCAGCTGGGCGCAGGCGAGAATCGTGAAGTCGGTGCCCGGCTGCTCCTTCGACGCCGCGGCCATGAACAGGCTGTAGAGCCCAACGATCTCCATGTAGCGGATCAGGGTCTGGAATCCGGCCGCACCGAAAATCGGCCAGAAGCCCGAGATCACACCCAGCGCATGAGCCGTAAACAGCGCGAAGCAGATAGTGCGGAGAATGCCGAGCAGGCCCAGCGTCCAGCCGGTGCCGCAGCGTCGCAACAGCCACGCCGCACCGGCCGCGCCTGCGAGACCCGCCGTCGTCGCGGCACCACCGGAAAGATAACCGATCTGTTTGAGCGGCACGCCGGCATCGACGAGATAGCTGCCCTCCATCGCCTTCACGAGGCCCTCGCTCATCCGGTAGATCAGTGCGATCCAGAGAATGTTGCGCACATCGCGGCGGCGCAGGAAGGCCATCACGGAAGGCCGCGGCTTCAACGGATCGATCTGCCCGACTTCGTCCTCGCGCATGGCGAAGGCGGCAAAGAGCGGGATCAGCGAGAAGCCGGCGATGGTCAGCAGCATACCGGTCCAACCGATCTGCGCATAGAGCACCAGCCCGAGCGTGCCGCCGATCACGACACCGAACGCGACCGAGCCGCCCTGGATGGCGTTACCGATGGCACGATCCTCCGGCGCCAGATATTTCGCAGCATAGCCATCGGTGGCGATATCCTGCGTCGAGATCAGCAGTGAACCGAACAGGCCCACCGTGATGATGCCCCAGATATTGGTTGCGCCGAGCGGGATCAAACACAGCAGGCTGATGATGACCCCGGTTTGGGTCACGATCACCCAACCGGCACGATGCGCGCGCGCGAACGGGCGGATGCGATCCACCACCGGCGCCCAGAAGAACTTCAGCAACAGCGGCAGAAACCAGAGGCTGAGATATCCGATCTCGCTGCGCGAGACGCCGGCTTCGCGCATGATCGGCGGCAGGGCGGCGGCGAACAGATAAGACGGGATCGCCTGTGCCAGATACAGCCCGCCAAGCACGACGAACAGACGCTTGCGTCCCATGACGGCGACCGGCGCAGATGCGTTAAGCTCCGCGGTGCTCATGCGAGGCCACGATGTTCGGCGAGAAAGGCGCGCGCGGCGATCTCGTCCTCGAGCGCCACCAGCGGCATCGGCCAGAGCTTCCGAAACGTCTCTTCCATCTTCTTGTTGGCGCCGGGGCGTACAATCGCCACAGCACGGCAGCGCGCGGAGATATGGCCGCGCGTCGCCTTGAACCACAGCGCCTGCTCCCGCTCGCCGGCGACGGACAGTTTCCCGCCGCCCCCGAACACGGTCAGAAGTTCGAATGGCGCATCATGCTCGCCGACCCGGGCCAGCGCGGCCAGATAATCGCGCTCGTCCGACTCCGCATAAGGCGGCAGGAACCGTAGCGTCAGCAGGCTCCCATCAATCTCCAGATCCACCATGATGGCAATTAGAACTCCCTGGGAAGTGGCCTTGGAAGGTTTGTCTCGTTTGAGCGTGATCTAATCCGAAAACCGGCGACCACTTTTCGGGATCACGCCCTAGAACGTCTTGCGATAGCCGACCGTCACGGTGCGGCCCCAGGAATAGACCGGCAGGTTGCGCACTGAGGTTGCGGTCGGGTTCTGCAATTCCGCGTCAAACAGGTTGTTGACCGCAGCATAGGCCTCGCCACCATAGACCGGCCCGCTCAGCGCGGCATTCATCGTAAAGCCGCCTTCAATGGGATAGACCGTATTGGTCAGGTTGATGCCGCGATTGCGAGCGGCATAGCCCTCGCCCTCGACGCGCAGCTTGATGCCGTTGTCGAAGCGATAGTCGCCGAAGATCAGACCACGCACCGGACTGCCGATCCGGTTGTTGGGCAGCCAGCTATCGAGCACGCCATCCTTGTTGGTGTCGTAGCGGCCTTCCTTGTAGCCGATCGTGGTACCCAGCGTGAAATTCCGGTTGATCGCCATCTCGCCGATATATTCGACGCCGTAGATCATTTCCTTCTGCTGCGAGATCAGGTTGGTGACCGGATCGAACGTCACGCCCTTCTCCGACGTGCTGACAAATCCCGTGATGCTGCCCTTGTAGGGGCCGTCGCCGCCGCGAATGCCGATTTCGTAATTGTTGACGATCTGGGCTTCCGGCGCGATCGAGGTGAAGGAGATGGTCTGACGCGCCAGCGGCAGACAGTTCGGCGTCGCTACCGGACAGGCAAAGGCGGTGGAGGACAGGCCGGCCCGGCGTGTATAGGCACCGACATCGGGCAGCGCGTAGCCCTGCGAGAAGCCACCGAACAGATCGATCTTGTTGTTCAGCTTGAAGGTCGCACCGAGATTGTAGGTCGGCGAGGCATATTCATACTGGCCGCCGATGACATTGAGCGCCGGGAGAACGAAACGTGTCGTCGGCGAGATCGCCGCATAAGCAGCCGGACGCAGGAAATCATCGACGCTGAGATCGAAATGCTCGTAGCGAACGCCGCCGCGCGCGGTCAATCGATCGGTGATCGGAACCTGCACCAGCGCAAATCCGGCGGTCGTGACCTGGGTCAGCGGCGTGAACACGTCGCGGCCGTCGGTCAGCGTCTGCCAGGTCTTGTCATGGATGACGTCGGTGCCCCAGGTCACCTTGGCGCCGTTCCAGATGCGGTCGAGCGGCGTGTCGATGGTGAGGTTGACGCCGCCGCGCTCGGAATAGAGCGTCGTCTGGTTGGCCGGACTGGTCGGGCTCAGCGGATTGCCGGAATAATAGACCAGCGAGTTATAGGGATAGGAGAACTCCGAATAGTTGAAGCGCTTCTTGATGTCGTTATAGAAGCCAACCACGCTGAGATTGCCGAGCACGAAGTCGGTATCGCTGTAGCGCAATTGGAACGAGCGCGAATCTTCCAGCACGCTCTGCCCGGTATAGAGCTTGGTGAAATCCGGCTTCGCATAAGCTCCGGAATAGTCGGTGAGGTATTTCGGCGTCTGGTCGAGATAGAACTGGCTGATCGAGGCTTCGATGCGCTTGCCGCCATCGAAATCGTAACCGATCTTGCCCAGGAAATTGCCGCTGGCGAGACGATCGCCACCTCCCTGCCCGAGCATGGCGTCCGATGGCAGCTCGCGGCCCGCGCCGTCATAGGTCTTCTGCGCGCCGCGGCCGCTGCCGACGAATACATAGTCGATGCCATTCGTGCCCTTGCCACTGACCGTCGCCGACATTTCTGGCGCCAGCGAACCGCCGGGATCGACGGTGAAGGTGCGCAGCGCGGTGTTGACGCTGACGCGCGGACCGCCCGGCTGCGCTTTCTTGGTAACGAAATTCACCGTACCGCCCGTCGCACCGGCGCCATACAGGCTCGATGCACCGGCGACCAGTTCGATGCGCTCGACGGAATTCAGATCGATCAGCGACAGGACGCGCGAGACGTCGCGGAGCGGCGTCGTCAGCGGCACGCCGTCCATCAGCACCAGAAGGTCGCGGCCGCGATAGCTTTCGGAAGCACCGGAGATGGTCTGGTTCGACACCGAGAAGCCCGGCAGCAATTTTGCCAGCAGCGCCGATGCGCTGCCGCTCTGCTTGAGCTGCTCGTCGATCTCCTTCTGATCGACCACCTGCACGGTCTGCGGAATATCCGAAATCGAGCGCTGGGCACGCGCGGCCGTTACCGTGATCTCGTCGAGAGTGACGCCCGCGCTCTGCTGCGCAACGGCCTGCGACGACATGAGCCCGACGGCGGGGATGAGAAGGAACTGGCTGTAACGCATGAGCTCGGAATCTTCCGTATGTTCGTGGCGACGAAGCACTGGAGAGGTCGAGCCGGTCAATTCGACCGAGGCCGCAGCAGTTTGGAATCAATGTAAATTCCAGCCGCAGCTTTACTCTTCTTACGCCTGTGCATTCCGTCTATCGTCACAGCGATACGGCACAGCCCATTGCATGACTTGGACTCGGTGAATTGATAGTCGGACTGGAGCGAACGAAGCGGTTTGGATTCGATGCTGTGGCAAACGCGCATCAGTCGCGGTCTCCATCCTGCGTCGATGCCGCTCCCGATTGTCCACTCATTCCGCTATGGCTGGTTGCCGACGATATCGACGACACGCTGCGCAAGCCGCTCGAGAGCCGTCTGCCGTGGAAGAGCGTGCAGCGCAATTCGCTGGGATCGTTTCGCGCGGCGCCTTTCCAGTCCAAGGCGATCCTGCGGATGCAGCCGCATCTCGGGCTGATGTCGTGTTTCGATCCGGCGCCGCTCTGGACCATGCCCGACGATGAGACAAACGATACGGGCGACAACTCGCCGCAGGATATCCTTGTGTTGCGACCTTCCGACGGCGTCGTGACCGTCCAGCAGGACGGCCAGCGCCTGACATGCATGCCGCGCGAGGCCATCATTCTCGATCCCGGGCGCGCCACGACCTTCATCATGAACGATGTAAGCCGTGTCGATTGCCTGCTCGTCGCAGGCAATGGTCGCACCGGAATGCGCCACATCACCCAGGACAATGGCGGGTTGATTGCACTCGGACATTACGCAGCCGCCGTGATGCGCGGCCTGCTGCCGATGAATTCCGCCGCGCTGACCGGTCTCGCCGTCGACTACATGAACGGCCTCGTCGCCACGATGATCGACGAGGCGTCCGCGCCCGAGCGACGCGCGGCATGGCGACAGGATCGTCCGACGATCAGCCTGCTGTCCCTCAAGGCGGATATCGAGGCCAGTCTCGGCCAGCCGACGCTGTCGCTGGAACGGCTCGCCACGACCCACGGCGTCACCGCGCGCTACTTCCAGAAACTGTTCGAGGCCGAGGGCCGGACGTTCTCGGATTATCTGCTGGAGCGCCGGCTCGAGCGCGCCTTCCATATGCTGCGCGACGGCAACCGCGGGGATCGCGCTGTCAGCACCATCGCCTTCGAGGTCGGCTTCGGCGATCTGTCTTATTTCAACCGTACCTTCAAGAAGCGCTTTGGCGCAACGCCTCGCGAGATACGGGCGCGGTTCGAGGCAATGCTGCTAGATGCAGCGCCAGACGCGGACGCCTGAGCCTCAATTCGCCTTCGCGACCGCAGTGCCGTTGTCCGGCAGGATCTCCACCGTGGCCGTGCGCCCTGCGACCAGCGTCGCGCCAGCCGGGACCGGATCGAGCGCGATGCGCACCGGCACGCGCTGCGCGAGACGAACCCAGCTAAAGGTCGGGGTTACATTGGCCAGCAGATTGCTGCCTTCGGCGCGGTCGCGGTCCTCGATACCGGCGGCGACGCTCTCCACACGGCCGGTGAGCTTGGCGGCATCGCCCATCAAGTGAATGTGGACGGGATCGCCGACGTGAATGCGCGACAGCTTGGTCTCCTCGAAATAACCGTCCACATGCAGGCTCGACGTATCGACCAGCGCCATCACGCCCTTGCCGGCGGTGACATAGGTGCCCGGCCGCAGGTCCATGTTGGAGATGATGCCGGATACCGGCGCATGGACCTCGCTGCGATCGAGATTGAGCTGCGCCACCGCCCGATCGGCAATGGCTTGATCCAGCGATGCCTTGGCCAGCAGTTGCGTGGCCAGCACCTGCTCCTGCTTCTGCTGCGAGACAGCCGCCGTCGTCAGGTCCTTATAGCGCCTCAGATCGAGATCGGCCTGCTCCAGGCTGGCCGTACGGCCGGCGACAACGGCTTCGGCCTGCTGTAGCGCCAGTGCGAAACGCGCGCGGTCGATCCGCATAATGACATCGCCGCGCGTCACCTTCTGATTGTCCTTCACCAGGATCTCGGTGACGAAGCCGGACACATCCGGGGCCACGGTGACCACGTCGGCGCGGACGCGGCCGTCACGGGTCCAGGGCGCGTCCATATAGTAGACCCAGAGATAACGTCCCACAGCCAGCGCGGCGACGACGGCCAGCGCGGTGACGGCGAAACGGCGAATGATACTCACAGTGTTTTTCATGACAGCAATCCGGAGGATAGATAGACGACGCCGCCCAGCAGGCAGACATAGAGAGCAAGATCGAACAGTGCGCGGTGCCAGACATAGCGATAGAGGCCCGAGCGTTCGATCACCGGGCGCAGCAACGCACCGATGGCGTAAGTAATGACCAGCCACAGCATCAGCGATGGCAACAGCACACCGAACAGATCGATTTCATATCTCATGCGGCCACACTCCCGGCGACGAGACCCTGTTCGGGCAGATAAGCGGGCGCGGCCGGAAACAGTCCGCGGCGAATGCCGACAAGGCCGATCAGCGCGTCCCCGCGCCCTGCCCCGCGTTCGCCCATGGCTTCCGAAAGCGCGTGATCGACTTTTGCCAGCAGTGGTTCCGGCATCGCACCGCCTTTGTAGTTGCGGAAGCTCACGGCGAGTTCATCCAGCATTGCGTCCATCGCCCTGAGCGTCGGCGGCGACAGACGATGACGGGCGCGGCGCAGATCGACGATGTTCAGGCCGACGCGCAGCTCGCGCAGATTATCGACAGCGCGCAGCGGCGAATCCTTCAGGGCCGCCAGCCGCGGTGCCAGGAGGCCGATACGGTTCAGCATCAAGCCGGCAAAGGCAGCGCGATCGCGGTTGCCGCGCTGCTCGGCAGCCTGCGCAATGGCGATCCAGCCACGCCGCATCAGCCGTTTCACGCTCCATTCAGAGCCGACAGAGCGGATCAACTGGATCGAGATAACCGACAGTTCGGTGCCGACGAAGAAGGCCACGCTTGAATTGGCGAATGTCGCGAAGTCCGCGTTATAGGTCGTCTGCAGCGCCATCAGCGTCGCGGTATTCGCCGCCAGCAGCATGCCGATGAAGAAGGTCGCGGGGCGTGCGATCAGATAACCGAACAGCAGGAACGGCGGCGCCAGCACGATCACCAGCAGTTCAACGTCGGTAATGGCCGGCAGGATCGCGAACAGATAGAGCGCGATGATGACCATCGCGGCCAGCGTCCATTTGGCAAAGCCACGCAGCCCCACCGCGGGATCGTCCATGCTCGCGAAGAACGAGCAACCTACGGCGGCCATGGTCGGCGCCGTCGCACCGTCGGTCCAGCCTGTGGCGATCCAGAACGCGCAGCAAACGAGGATAGTCACGAACACGCCGGCTGCAGACCACAGCGCCATGCCGTGATCCACATGCCGCACCGGCGCGACGCCGGCTTCAGCCTGGAAGGCGAGTTTCGCGCCCGGTGGACGGCCGCCTTCGGCAATCGCCTGATTGAGCACCCGGCAATCCGCGGAAATATCAACGAGCTCGCGCATCCTCATCAAGAGGCTCGCAATCATGATCTCGGTCCACGATGACGACGCGTTCAGTTTCGGCTGCTGCGCGGCGATTATGCTGCGCAGCCTGTCGGCCGGTTCGCGGTCGATGTTGTTGTCGGCGATCCAGGCGGAGACGTCGTCGATCAGAGCCATCAATTGTGGATGGGACGTCCGTGCATCCGCGCGGAGCACATCGATGCGATCACCCATCGACGACAGTAGCGGCAGGAATGTCAGCATGCGCGTCCGCAAGGCACGCATCCAGCGCGAGGTCTCGCGCCCGCCGAGCCGGTCATAGGCCAGATGATCGGCCAGTGTATCGATATCCACTGCATCGGCCGCGAGCTTGAGGCGCAGATCTCGGGTAGCCGGATCGGCGCTGCGGCCGGCCAGCACGTCCTGGGTCAGCTTGCGCGCGCCGGCGAGCCAGGTATCGACCCGCGCTGCGACCGCAGGGCCGACGCTACGCGGCAGCAGGATCGTGGAGACGAGTGTGGCACAGAGAATGCCGACAATGATCTCCTCGCTGCGCGCCACCGCCGTATCGAAGATGGCAGCGGGTTCGTTGACCGAGGGAAAGCTGATCAGCGCGCAGGTATAGCCGGCCAGCATGAACATGTAGCTGCGCGGCGTCCGGTCCAGCAGCGAGACATAGAGACAGAGCCCCACCCACAGGGCGATGGCGAGGCTGAGCAGTTCCGGCGAATTGACGAGATTGGGCACCAGCGCGACGCTTACGGATGCGCCGACCAGCGTGCCGATCACCCGGAACAGTGCCTTCGAACGCGTGGCGCCGGCCAACGGTTGCGAAGCGATATAAACAGTGGCCAGCGCCCAATAGGGCCGCGGCAGATCCATCGCGAAGCCGACGAGCAGCGCCATCATGCCGGCAATAAAGGTTTTCACGGAGAAGATGATATCGGCGTGACGAACGAGAAACGGTTGCTTGGTCGCAGCAGAGGTCATGACACCGCGTCCGCCTCCTCGGCGGCCTCATACAGACGATTGGCCGACTGCTCGATCCGCCCGAGCACATCGAAAGCGATGGCGAGCTCGTCCGGCCCGATGCCCTTCATCAGATCGGCACGCAGCCGGCGCATCACGCGCCTGATTTCTTCGGCTTTGGCTTCGCCGAGCGGGGTCAGATGCAACACCTTGGCGCGGCGGTCGGTCGGGTCCTCACGGCGCTCGACCAGCCCTTCGGCAGCCAACAGATCGATCAGCCGGACCACCGACGGTCCCTCGAGCCCCATTTCGTCGGCCAGCACGCCCTGGCGCACATTCTCCCGTCCGCCACGGGACAGGATCAGCAGCGGATGAGCCGTGGCTTCGGACAGGCCATGCGCCGACAGGGTCTGGTCAGCCTTGCGGCGCCAGACCCGTGCCAGTCGCGCAACCAACAAGCCCAATTCGGCTTGGATATGTGCTGGGGAGTGGGGCATGGGAATTAGATAGGATGCTATCGATTAGGCTACAATCTATTTTGTGCAGCGCGTCAATCACGGTCTAGTGAGAACGATCTGCCGGCCGGCGAATCCGCAAGACCGATCGGGAGGCACAAATTGGCAGGCGATGCCAACGAGGGAGGCCGGGAATTTCTCAATGATTTCCGTGGGACACTTCTTTCAGCGATTGAAATCCCCCTTGTTTCTGCCATGTTCGCGCCCAAAGCAGGCATCGGGTAGTGTTCTCCAGCGCGCGAATCTCCATCGCGCGGATGCTCCATTTGAAAGCGGCAAAGGAATTCCATGGCGAAGCCAGCAGTGATTGTCGTCGGCGCGGACAAGGGTGGGGTCGGCAAGACCACGGTATCGCGGACGGTTCTGGATTATTTCAGTGCCAACAACGTGCCCACCCGCGCTTTCGACACGGAAGCGCCGCGCGGCACGCTGAAGCGGTTCCATTCGGACATCACCGAAATCGTCGACATGACGACCACCGCCGACCAGATGAGGATCTTCGATACGCTCAACAGCGTGTCGCCCTCGGTAACCGTGATCGACGTCCGCGCAGGCCTGCTGTCGCGGGCACTGGCCGATCTGCGTGACATCGGCTTCCTCGATGCCGCCAAGTCCGGCCAGATCACCTTTGCCGTTTTCCATATACTCGGCCCGTCGATCGCTTCGCTGGACGAAATCGCCGAGACCGCCGGCTTCATGGACGGCGCCAAGTATTTCCTGGTGAAGAACTTCATCAACAACACCAGCTTCTTCGAATGGGACCAGGCGACCTACAATTCGTATTTCCACAAGATCAAGGGCGCCACCGAGATCACCATCCCCAAACTGAACGAAATGGCCTATGAGCAGGTCGAAGTCTCCAGCGTGCCGTTCCTGAAATTCGTCGCCAACAAGGGACCACATGACGAGACGGCGAACTATTCGTTCGTGCTGCGCGGCTATGTCCGGCACTGGCTGGCCAATGTCTGGAGCGAATTCGACCGCATCAAGCTGACCGACATCGTCCACGACAAGCCCGGTGCCCGCAGCCCCGGCGAGAAGTAAGTCCATTTAACGATTGGAGCGGCGTCGGATTCGCCTGATATTGCGCCGATGCGACGCACGCCCGTTTATATCATCTGCTCGACGCGACCGATGGTCGGCAAGACCCTCGTCGCGCGCTTGTTGTGCGAATTCCTGAAGCTGCAGCGCGGCGACGTCACCGCCTTCGATGTCAGCCTGAAAGAACCGTCGCTGCTGGATTTCCTGCCGAAGCTGACCGAGACCGCCGATATCGGCGACACATTTGGCAAGATGTCGCTGATGGACCGGCTCATCATCAATGACGACATCGCCAAGGTGATCGACCTCGGCTATTTCGCATTCGACGAATTCTTCAAAATGACCGGCGAGATCGGTTTTGCCAAGGAAGCCGCGCGCCGCGGCGTGGCGCCCATCGTGTTCTTCATGGGCGACAGCGACCGCGCCTCATTGCGCGGTTATGAGATGCTGCAACAGCAGTTCTCGCGCAATTCGCTTTACGTGATCGACAACGAACACGTGCTGCGCGGCGAAATCCCGGCAGCGCTGGCGCAGGGTCGCTTGCTGCGCATCGCAGCGCTGCCGCCTTTTCTCAAGACCTATATCGACCGGCTGAGCTTTTCATTCACCGGCTATCTGCGCTCGGAACAGGATTCATCCACCGAGCTGCATCAATGGATCCGGAAGAACTATTTTGCGTTCCGCGAGATCGAGCTGGGATTGCTGCTGCAGGGGTCGTGAGGGAAGCGCATCAACCTCCCCGTCTCGTCCCCGCGAAAGTGGGGACGACGTCCGAGTTCAATGCCCGTCGAACGTCATCAGCGTGCGCACCGGCACATCCATCGCCCGCAGCTTGGCCGCGCCGCCAAGATCCGGCAGATCGATGATGAAGCAGGCGGCGACCACGTCGGCGCCGATCTGGCGCATCAGCTTGACGGCGCCTTCGGCGGTGCCGCCGGTGGCGATCAGATCGTCCACCAGGATCACGCGTTCGCCGGGCTTGATGGCGTCGGCATGCACTTCCATCTCGTCGATGCCGTATTCAAGCGAGTAAGCGATCCGCACAGTCGTATGCGGCAGCTTGCCCTTCTTGCGGATCGGCACGAAACCGGCCGACAGCTGATGCGCGACAGCACCGCCGATGATGAAGCCGCGCGCTTCCATGCCTGCGACCTTGTCGATCTTCAGCCCCGCCCAGGGCTGCACCAGCTCATCCACCGCGCGGCGGAACGAGCGTGCATCACCCAGCAATGTGGTGATGTCGCGAAACAGGATACCCGGCTTCGGATAATCCACAATGGTGCGGACGGAGGCTTTGAGATCGTGCGCGAGTTCGGGTGTCATCAGGGTCTTTCGGTTCTTCAGATGGACATCAGTTGGGGCGTTGCCCCAACCGAAATGCGTTTTCGACGATACGTAAGCCGACCTCGCCGCCAAGCGACATCAGCGATTCCGGATGAAATTGCACGCCACCGACCGGCAGCGTCTTGTGTTCGATGGCCATGGCGACACCGTCCTCGGTCGAGGCCGTCACGGTAAGCACATCGGGCATGCTGTCCTGCTCGACAAACAGCGAGTGATAGCGGCCGATGACGATTTCATTCGGCAGACCGTTCATCAACTTTCCGCCCCGCACCTGCACGCGCGACGGCCGTCCATGCGCCGGCTGCGCGAGCTGGCCCAGCACGCCGCCGAAATATTCACCGATCGCCTGCACGCCAAGACAGACACCGAACACCGGCAGTTTCTTGTCCAGCGCGGTATCGAGTGTCTTGCCGATGCCGAAATCGGCGGGACGTCCCGGCCCCGGCGACAGCACGAGGAGATCGAAACTCTCGCGGTTCAGGACGGTCTGTGCATGGACATGACGAACCACGCTGACGGTGGCGCCGACCTGACGGAAGTAATCCGCCAGCATATGCACGAAACTGTCGTCGTGATCGATCAGCAGTACCTTCTTGCCCGAACCGGTTGCATCCGGCGCAAAGGCCGACAGCCGCTTCGGCGGATCGCCGCGCAGCGCCTGGAACAGGGCTGCAGCCTTGGTCTGGCATTCCTTCTCTTCGGCGACGGGATCCGAATCGAACAGCAGCGTCGCGCCGACGCGAACTTCGGCGAGGCCATCCTTCATGCGGATCGTACGGATGGTGATGCCGGTATTGATGCCGCCATCGAATGACACGGCACCAATGGCGCCGGCATACCAACGCCGCGACGAGCGCTCGTTATCTTCGACGAACTGCATCGCCCATAGTTTCGGCGCACCGGTCACCGTCACCGCCCAGGCATGGGTCAGGAACGCATCGAGTGCATCAAAGCCCGGCCGCAGCATGCCTTCCACATGATCGACAGTATGGAACAGTTTTGAGTAGGTCTCGATCTGCCGACGCGCCAACACCTTGATCGTGCCGGGCACGCAGACGCGCGCCTTGTCGTTACGATCGACGTCGGTGCACATGTTGAGTTCGAATTCGTCTTTCTCCGAATTCAGCAACTGCCGGATCTGCTCGGCATCGCCGATGGCATCGACGCCGCGCGCGATGGTGCCAGAGATCGGACAGGTCTCGACGCGGCGACCGTCGGAGCGCACGAACATTTCCGGCGAGGCAGCGACGAGAAATTCGCCATCGCCGAGATTCATCAGCGCGCCATAAGGTGACGGGTTGATGACGCAGAGCCGCTGGAACACTTCCGCCGGCGAACGTTCGCAGGGCTCGGCGAACAACTGACCGGGCACGGCCTCGAACAGATCGCCGCGCGCAAAAGCGGCACGGGCGTTCTCGACAGTCTTCTGATATTCGCCGGGCGCATGATCGGCAAAGCCCTGGCGCGGTGCCTTGTTGTAGCCGCTGTCGGGCGTATCGCGTGGCAGGCCCTCGGTGGAGCGATCCTTCCAAGTGAAGTCATAGGACATCACCACGCCGCGGCCGGTGGCGCGGTCATAGGCCAGCAGCGTGTCGGGCAGATACAGCACGATGTCGCGCTGGTCGGCCTCGCGCGCGCGCTTCTGCTTCAGGTCCTCCATCTGGAACACGAGGTCATAGGCGAAGGCGCCATAGAGCCCGAGCATGGAATCGTCTGAGGAGAACAATTGCGCGACCATGTCGCGCACCAGTGACATCACGCTGGCGCGGCGGGTGCGCTGATCTTCCTCGACCGGCGCCTCGCCGCGGATGATGTGGCCCTTGAGCTTCGACATCGTCCGCCCGTCGAGCGCGATACAGGGATCCTGCAGCGTGTCGGCGAGAAAGGCGATCAACACCTGGCCACGCTTGTTCAGCGCCGTCAGCGTGAAATCCGTCCCGGTGGTTTCCAGCAGCAACGGCGGATCGGAAAAACCGAGATCGAAGCTCTCATAGCGGCCGGGCACCGTGGTGCCCGACGACAGCACCACGCCGCGGCGCTGATCGAGCCGGACGATCAGATCGTCCAGCGCGGTGCCGCCGGTGAAATAATCGACATGGCGCGCCACGGAGAGACCCGCGCGGGTCTTGTAGGTGCTGTCAGCGGGGAGCGAAAACACAGTCCTGTTCATGGTGTCCTCTTAGGAAACATGCCGGAGGGGGCGCCACACAGAACAAACAAGCAAAGGCCGTCGCACTGCGATGGCGGCCTTCGACGATTGAAAATAAGCAAATCGCACCGACCACCTCTTCAGGAGGTGCGCCACCAACGACGGCTGTTGCGGACAGGGGTGCTCATGGCGGGCAAATCACCATGGCCGGCCCGGAAGGTCAAGGGACTAAACGGCCCTCGGCCGCTCCCGGACGAATACCGTCAGTTTAAGCGCCCCGACGCCGTCCTCGATCGGGGTCCAGCCGATGCTCTCGTACCAGGCCCGACGGGGCGGGGCAGCGCAGAGATAGACCCGGGCATGACCGCGGGAGAAGGCCTCCAGGCAGGCCCGCTCGATCAGCGCCGGGGCGATGCCCTGTTTGCGGGCATCTGGCTCGGTCCAGACCGCCGCCACCCAGGGCGTATATTGCGGGCGCTCGTCGAGATCGGACACAAGCAGCGAGGCCGTCCCGAGAAAGTCTGCGCCGCGATGCGCCACCAGCGCGATCGGCAGGTCAGTCCCCTGCATATTCTCGCGCAATCGCTCGACGATATAGGCCTCGGGCACGCCATGACGCTTCCACCACGCCTGCCAGATCCGATCGGCGACGATGTCGAAGAAGTCGGCCTGCCGGCGCAAATCGGAAATGGTGAAGTTGGCTGTCATCGGCCTCGACCTACAAGGTCAGGCCTGTCGCATCAAGCTGCCACGCGGCTATGCGTCACGATGTGCGAGATTCACCGGTGAGCCGCTTCAGCATGGGAAAGGATGACGTCGTGCCGAATTTTCCCTGCGGCACTCCGCAGTCTTCATAGCCGGCAGACAGATAAAGGCGATGGGCTGTCTCGGTGCTGATCAGATGGCAGACATCGCTGCCATGGTCCCGCGCGGTCGCCTCAAGCTGTGCCAGCATCGCCTTGCTGACGCCCCGGAACCGGGCATCCGGCGAGACGTAGTTGCACGTAATCTCGCCATCATGTCTGACGATGCCGACGGCGAGCACTGTTTCTTCCTCGACCGCGACGAGAACGAAATTGCCCGGATGGGCAATCCAGCCCCCGACTTCCGCTGGCGTCTTGTTGTCGAGCCACCTCTGCAAGATCGCCGGATCGTCATGATGATCGGCGCCGCAGAGCTCGGCGATGGAGCGGCGCAAAACATTGCACATCTCGGCCGCCTCATCGGGGCGCGCTCTGCGGATCAGCATCCGATCAAAAGGCCTCAGCCTAGATGTTTCTTAAAGAATGCCGTCGCGCGGCCCCAGGCGAGTTCGGCAGCTTCGCGGTCATGGACGCTGACGCGCTGTTCGTTGACGAAAGCGTGGTCGGCGTCATAGCGGAAGAACTCGGCGGACTTGCCGGCCGCCTTCAGGCCGTTCTCGAAGGCATCGACTACCGCAGGCGTGCACCAGTCATCGCGATTGGCGAAATGCCCCTGCAGCGGCACCTGCACATCGGCGGGCTTGGCCGCCTGTTCCGGCGGAATGCCATAGAACGCCACGGCGGCCTTGAGTTCGGGAATCTTGCACGAACCGATGATGGTCACGGCGCCGCCAAGGCAGAAACCGGTAAGACCGACTTTCGCGCCGTTGCGCGACAGGTACTGTGCCGCGCCGCGCACGGTCTGCGTCGTGGCATCCATGAAATCGAGCGAGTTCATTTCTTTACCAGCCGCGTCCGTGTCGTGATACGGCACGACCACGCCGTTATAGAGATCCGGCGCCAGCGCATCGAAGCCGGCGAGCGCAAGGCGATCGGCCAGACCCTTGATCTGCTCCTGCAGGCCCCACCATTCCTGGATCACGACCACACCCGGCGCGTTGCCGGTCGAGGCATTGGCGAGATAGCCCTTGGCTTCCTTGCCGTCCGGCCGCTTGAAGCTGATCGATGTTCCCATGGTGTCCTCCGCTGGAATGGTTCGGGGCAACTTATAGACCCCTCACGTGTCAACTCAACCGGGCCAGCGCGCGCTGCAGGTCTCGCTTGTAGGTCAGAAAATCGACAAACAGTCCGTGTTCGCCGCCGTCCCGCCGTGGCGGTTGCGCGAACCATTGCGTGATCTCCTGCCGCAGCGCTGCTGCCGCATCCGGCCGCGCGGCCTTGGCCGCGAGATAGGCTGCGATCACGCGGGCCTGCAATGCACGCCCTTCCCAGCCCACGCCCGCGCCTTCCAGCAGCCCGGCTACATACAAGCCGTTATCCTCGGACGGAAACATGTTCATGAACAGCCTGGGCGCACCGATTGCGTCCTGCCAATCGAGTGCACGGAGATCGCCCAAGAACGGAAACGTGATCCGGTAGCCGGTCGCGAGCAGCACCAGATCGACCTCGTCGCAGCGGCCATCGGCAAACACGACCAACTTGCCGTTGAATTCGCGGATCGGCTTGCGCAGGGCGACATCGCCCTGGCCGAGATGCTGCAGCACCAGCGAATTGACAATCGGCGTGCGGTCATAGAGCCGGTGCTGGGGCTTCGGCAGGCCAAAGCGCTCCGGCGCGCCGACGATAAACCGCAGGATCGGCTCGTGCAGCCTTGAGCGCACGTTCTTCGGAATGATGAAGCGCTTCGGCTTGTGGTTGCCCTCATCCGCCGGCTTGCCGCCGAGAAACTTCGGCACGAAATGATTGCCGCCGCGCACGCTCCACAGCACCTTGTCGGCCCGATGCACCGCATCGACGACGATGTCACACCCGGTATTGCCCATCCCGACCACGAGCACGCGCTTGCCCGCGAAGATGTCGGAGGTCTTGTAATCCTTGGCATGCATCACCGGACCATCGAAGCTGCCTGACGTCTTCGGGATCAGGGGATCGCTGAGATGGCCATTGGCGATGACGACGCCGGCATAGTCTGCTGCCGCACCGTCGCTGAAGACGGCGCGCCATCCGCCGCCTTCCTGCGTCAAACTGCGCACGCCGGTGTTGAAGCGGATCAACGGATAGAGATCGAAATGCCGGGCATAGCTTTGCAGATAGTCCAACACCTGGCGATGGCCCGGATAGGCCGGCCAGTCCTCGGGCATCGGGAAATCGGCAAAGGCCGTGGTGCGCTTTGACGAGATGAGGTGCGTCGAGGCATAGACCGCGCTGGGCGCCGCGCCGTAGAGCCACTGACCGCCGACATCGGCGTTCTGCTCCACGGCTTCGACAGCATGGCCGACAGCCTTGAGGCTCTGGATCGCCGCAAGACCTGCGGGGCCTGCGCCAATGACGAGGAAAGTCATGACACCGGCTCCGGGCGCTCGTCGCGATAGCGTTCGAACACAGCGCGCGCGTCAAGCGCAGGCGAATATCCGAATTCGGATTTAAGGCGCGTATTATCGAGTACCGGACGATACTGGATGAATTTCACGTTCTGCGCCGTCAACTTCGTCAGGCCGAGCGCATGCAGCAGCCACAGCGCGCCCTTCATCGCGGCGGGCGGAATCGGAACGAACGGCTTGCCGTTCAGCCGGGCGATCTCGCGCAGGCTAAGTGTGCCATCGCCGGCGAGATTATAGATGCCGCTCTTGCCGGTGCGCACGGCCTGCGCCAGCGCGGCGACCACATCGGAATCGGCGATCAGCGAGAACGGCGTTGCGGTGCCGCTCAGGCCAGTCACGACGGGGCGCTCGAACAGCGCAGTGATCTGGTTGTTCGTGGTCGGCCCCAGCACCGTGCAGGGGCGAAACACGGTCTGCCGCAATTGCGGATGATCGCTACGCCAGCGCGCCAACATCTCCTCGACCTCGCGCTTGTTGCGCGCATAGGGGAAATCCTCGTTACCGCGCAGCGGATCGGTCTCGCGCAACGGGACGGGATTGTCGGCGTGATAGCCATAGGCCGCGCCGCTCGAGGTGACGATGAGGTGGCCAACACCAGCCGCGAGACAGGCTTCCAGCACATTGCGCGTACCCAGCACGTCGATCTCGTAATCGCGTCTGTCATCCCCGCCGACGGCAACGACCGAGGCAAGATGCACAACCGTGCGCGGCTTCACGCGGGCGATGATCTCCTTCAAGGCGGGATCGCGAATATCGCCATGCTCATAGGCAATGCCGGAAAGGCGCTGCGACGGAGGTACCTCGCGTAGATCGAGTGCCGTCACGGGACCATCGCCACCGGTCGCCAGTTCGCGCAGCAAAGCGCTGCCGATGAAGCCTGCCGCGCCGGTGATCAGCACGCCGCTATTCGTCATCGCGTTGCTCATGCCGCACCTTCAATGCGTGCCGGATGCGGGTCGCGTCGTTTCCACCAGGCCGCCAGCGCCCAGCCGGAGACGAGGTGCCAGACTCCCCAGCCAGCGGCGACCAGCGCAGCCCCGCCAAGGCCGTCGAATTGCGTGAGGATCAGCGCCAGCCCCAGGCCGGAATTATGCATGCTGACTTCGATGGTGAGCGCGCGGGTGTCGTAGTCGCTGAGCCCGAGGATCTTCGCGACGCCCCAGCCAAGCGCGACGGCGATCGCGTTATGCAGCACGACGAAGGGCAGCACCGAGGTCGAGAACACCGAGATGTAGCGCCAGTTGGTGATCGTCGCGGCCAGAATAAATCCGATCAGGAACACGAAAGACAGGATCTGCAACGGCCGGCGCAGACGGTCGGCCAGCCCCGGCAGATGACGCACCGTGAGCAGCCCCGCAACCATCGGCACGCCGAGCAACAGCACGGTCGATCCGATAAACGAGACGGGATCGACGCTCACCTGGCGCAGCAGGGCGGCGGTTTGCGGATTGAGCCCGGCCCAGAACAGGATGTTCAGCGGCGTCGTGACGGACGCGAGCAAGCTGGAGATGCCAGTCATCGACACCGACAGCGCGGTGTTGCCGCGCGCCATATGGGTGATGAGATTGGAGATGTTCCCGCCAGGACAGGCCGCCACCACCATCATGCCAAGCGCGATGGAGGGCTGCGGCTTCAACACCATGGTGATCGCCCATGTGACCGCCGGCAGGAGGATCAGTTGCGCGGCGAGCCCCGCGAGCGGCGCCGCCGGACGTCGGAATACATCGACAAAATCGGCGACGCGAAGATCGAGCGCGACGCCATACATGATCAGTGCCAGCACGATGCCGAGCGCCATCTGGCCGCCCGGACTGATGTTCAACAGAATATCGTCGATCGCCCCGCCCGCCATCCATCCCCCCGATGAGCGTGGATATCCGTGACGCTCACCGAGCCCGCGTCTCCCGCCCTTGCACGAAGCTTAGTCAACGGTTCCCCGAGAATCCATGGTCCGGGCGCGCACAGGCTGAAAACGAAAAAGGGCCCCATCAGGGGCCCTTTTGAAAGAATGTTTGCGACTCTCAGTGAGCGTTCGCCCAGACCTTCTTCTTCGTGAAATACATCAGGAACGCGAAGATGATCAGGAACACCATCACCTGCAAGCCAATACGCTTGCGGGCCTCAAGATGCGGCTCTGCGGTCCACATCAGGAAGGTCGAAACGTCCTTGGCGTAGTTCTCGACCTTCTGCGGGGTGCCGTCATCATAGGTCACCTGATCGTCGGAGATCGGCTTCGGCATCTTGATGGCGTGGCCGGGGAAGAACCTGTTGTAGTAGGCGCCCGGCGGCAGCGCAAAATCCTTCGGCGCATCGACATAACCCTGCAGCAGGGCGTCGATATAGTTCGGGCCCTTCTCCTGGAACTGGGTAAAGAAGTCGAACACGAATTGCGGGAAGCCGCGGTCGTAGTTGCGGGCCTTGGCCATCAACGACAGGTCCGGCGGATAGGCGCCGCCATTGGCTGCGCGCGCCGCGTTCTCGTTCGGGAACGGCTTCGGGAATGGATCCGCGAGACGACCGGGACGCTCGAACATGTCGCCGGCATCGTTCGGGCCGTCCTGCACCTTGATCTCGGATGCGACCGCCAGCGCCTGCGCCGCCGAGAAGCCGGGACCGCCTTCATCCGCGAGATTGCGGAAGTGGATCAGGCTCATCGAGTGACAGGTCGAGCAGACTTCCTTGTAGACCTTGTAACCGCGCTGCAGGGCACCGCGATCAAACTTGCCGAACGGGCCGGCAAAGCTCCAAGAGAGCGACGGCGGCGTCGGGCCGCCATGCTCGTCGGCAGCCTTGGCGCTCTGCGCGCCGCCGGCCATCAGACCACCGGCGAGAACCAGTGCAACGATGGCGGAGGCTGCCTTCTTGCCGTACTTGGCCAGCACATCGTCAGCGATCGAGTTCGGCACCGCGCGCGGCGTTTCGATACGGCTGAGGATCGGCAGAACGATCAGAAAGTAGGCGAAGTAGCAGAAGGTCAGCACACGGCCGGCAATGATATAGATGCCTTCCGCGGGCTTGCCGCCGAGCCAACCGAGCAGGACTGCCACTACAACGAACATCCAGAAGAACTGCTTGGCCAGCGGACGATACTTCGACGACCGGGTCTTGGCGGTATCGAGCCAGGGCAGGAAGGCCAGCACGATGATCGCCGAGAACATGGCGATGACGCCGCCGAGCTTGCTCGGGATCGAACGCAGGATCGCGTAGAACGGCAGGTAGTACCATTCCGGCACGATATGTGCGGGCGTCACGCCCGGATTGGCCATGATGTAGTTATCGGGATCGCCGAGATAGTTCGGGATGTAGAACACGAACCAAGCATAGAAGATCATGAAGCAGACGATGCCGAAACCATCCTTGATGGTCGCGTAGGGCGTGAACGGCACCATGTCCTTCTCGGTCTTCGGCTCGACGCCGGCCGGGTTGTTCTGACCGGCGACGTGGAGCGCCCAGACGTGCAGCACGACGACGCCGGCGATCACGAAGGGCAGCAGGTAATGCAGCGAGAAGAAGCGGTTCAGCGTCGGATTGCCGACCGAGTAGCCGCCCCACAGCAGGGTCACGATGCTCTCGCCGACATAGGGTATCGCCGAGAACAGGTTGGTGATGACGGTGGCGCCCCAGAAGCTCATCTGGCCCCACGGCAGCACGTAACCCATGAAACCGGTCGCCATCATCAGAAGGTAGATGATCACGCCGAGGATCCAGAGGACTTCGCGCGGCGCCTTGTACGACCCGTAATACAGGCCGCGCAGCATGTGGATGTAGACGGCGATGAAGAACATTGATGCGCCGTTGGAGTGCAGGTAGCGCAGCAGCCAGCCGTAGTTCACATCGCGAACGATGCTCTCGACCGAATTGAAGGCCATGTCCACATGCGGCGTGTAGTGCATCGCCAGGATCACGCCGGTGACGATTTGTACGCCGAGCATGAAGGAGAGGATGCCGCCGAACGTCCACCAGTAATTCAGGTTACGCGGCGTCGGATAGGCAATGAAGGAGGAATGGACGAGGCCGATAATTGGCAGACGCTTTTCAATCCACTGCAAAGCGGGATTGGTCGGCTGGTAGGTCGATGGTCCGCTCATGATGCGATCCTGAGAAGAGAAAAACACTATCGGCGCGAGATCGGATGGGATCCGGCAGCTCAGCCGATCTTGATCTTGGTGTCAGAGACGAAGGCGTAAGGCGGGATCGGCAGGTTGAGCGGCGCCGGACCCTGACGGATGCGGCCCGAAGTGTCGTAGACCGAACCGTGGCAGGGGCAGAAAAAGCCGTCGTAAGCGCCTTCGTGAGCAATCGGGATGCAGCCCAGATGGGTGCAGATGCCGATGACGACCAACCACTGGTCGTGGCCTTCCTTGACGCGGGCCTGATCGGTCTGCGGATCGGGCAGGCTCGACACCGGAACGGCGCGCGCCTCTTCGACCTGCTTCTTGGTCCGGTTCATGATGTAGATCGGTTTGCCGCGCCAGAACACCTTGATGTCCTGCCCCTCGGCGATGGGGGCCAGATCGACCTCGATCGGCGCACCCGCCGCGATGGTCGAAGCATCTGGATTCATTTGAGAAATCAGCGGCCAGACGGCGGCTGCGGCGCCCACTGCAGCCACTGCCCCAGTGGCCACGAACAAGAAATCACGGCGCGTGTGTTCCGCCGAAGACGTTGTCGTCACGATCCCAACCCTTTCTTATCTGCAGCCGGCTTAGACACCCCCGGTCACGCCTTTGCGTTGACCTGAAGCAAAAAACCGACGCCCGCGATTCTCCCCACGGCGGCAGAGGCCTACTAGTCCTTGCCTAACAGGCAGAACACGCAGTCCAGAATCGTTCTATTGGCACCCTTGGTGCGGCAGTGCAAGCCTACGATCGGCGAAGCAAGATGCGATGCACCACAGAATCAACGCCTTTCCGCGCGGCGGATAATTCGGCACGTCGTGACTATCGGAAACGGCCATCAGGCTTTTGGCGGGACAAGGGATCGCGATTCGCAGTCGATCGCGCTCCGCCGCTTTTCCGGACACCTCTCGCGCACTACGATTCGCGCGACCGCCAGGCAAAAACAGCAACAATTCATGATCGTGAATAATTCTGCGTCGTTTCAGCAACAAATCGCGCTCAAGTAGCGCGTTTGAAGACGTTCTAAATCCCTAATTCTGTTCTCATTCTTCGCCTGCGCTAAAGCGAAAGCATCCAAATTTTACCGGTAGAGCCGGCCTAACTGGGGCATCGCAGCGTCATGACAACATTCCACTCCATCGAATCGGCAACTCGGCTGCACATGCTGCGGGCTCTATGTCTTTGCGCCGTCAGCGGTCTCGCTTTGTCGATTCCGACAGGTGCTGCCGACGCTCAGTCTGCCCTGCCACCAGTGACGGTGGATGCGCCGCAGCAGCGTACGCGTCCGGCGACGGCCAGGCCGACCCAGCGCGCATCGACCAGCCGCGCTGCCCGCACCAATCGCACGGCCCGTGCGCCGCAGGCGGCACCGGTGGCACCAGCCAATCCCAACGCCGGTGAGCGCGCCGGCGGCCCCGTGATCGGCTTCGTCGCCAATCGCAGCGGCTCCGCCACCAAGACCGACACCCCGATCATGGAAACTCCGCAATCGATCTCGGTGATCACCTCCGACCAGATCAAGACCCAGGACGCACAGACCCTCACTCAGGCGCTGCGCTACACCGCGGGCGCCAATGGCGACGTCAATGGCGGTTCCGATACCCGCAATGGCGGCATCCAGATCCGCGGCTTCGACATGACGCAGCAGGGGCTGTATCTTGATGGCCTGCGGCTGCCCAGCACGCCCTATATCCATTTCGACAGCCTCGATCCCTTCGGCGCGTCTCGTCTCGAAGTGCTGAAAGGGCCGTCCTCGGTGATGTATGGTGGCAGCGGGCCGGGCGGCATTCTCAACTATGTCAGCAAGCTTCCGACCGCCCGGCAGTTCGGCGAAATCTCGGTGTCAGGCGGCAGTTTCGACCGCTATCAGGGCGAGTTCGATTTTGGCGGCCCCGCCAACAAGGAAGGCACGGTGCTCTATCGCCTGACCGGCCTGGTCCGTGACGGCGGCACGCAGGTCGATGACGCCAGGGACAGCCGCGTCTTCATCGCGCCGGCCGTCACCTTCAAGCCGAACGAAGACACCACACTCACAGTGCTGGCGAATTATCAGAAGGAGAAGAACGGCTGGGGTCTGCAGTTCCTGCCGGCATCCGGCACGATCTATCCGAATGCGGGCCGTATCATCCCTATCAACCGCAACACCGGCGAACCCGGCTTCAACAGATACGACAACGAGATCGCTTCGGTTGGCTACCTGTTCGCACATAACATCAACGATAACCTGACCTTCCGGCAGAACCTGCGCTACTCGTGGATGCACAACGAATCCGACAGCATCAATGCCGGCGGTTACCTCGACGAAGCCGCCGGGCTGCTCTACCGCTACGGCGGATCATCGGCCTCGACGATCAACTCCATCGCCGTCGACAACCAGCTGGAGGGCCACTTCACCACCGGCATCCTGAGCCACACCACGCTGTTCGGCATCGACTATCGAAACACGACATCGACCGACGTCAACACGAGCTACAGCGCCGATCCCCTCAACGTCTTCAACCCCGTCTACACCAACAGCTGGACCAAGGGCGCGCTCTACGAAGACTATCGTGTGAAGCAATCGCAGGTCGGCATCTATGCGCAGGACCAGATCAAGCTCGGTCGTCTTTCGGTCCAGCTCGGCGGCCGGCAGGATTTTGCCAAGACGACCTACGACAACTACATGGACGGTTCATCGACCTCCACCGACGCCTCGGCCTTCACCGGTCGTGCAGGCGTGATCTACAATTTCGACAGCGGCGTGGCGCCCTATTACAGCTACTCGGAATCTTTTCTGCCGGTGCTGAACATCGCCAATGGCAGCCTGCTGGCGCCGGAAACAGCGCATCAGCATGAGGTCGGCATCAAGTATCAGCCGGTCGGCGTCAATGCGATGATCACGCTCGCCGCCTTCGATCTCACGCGACAGAATGTCGTTCGCTTCCTGCCCGTTGCGCCGTTTACGGCGATTCAGACCGGCGAGGTCAATTCGCGCGGCATCGAACTGGAAGCCACCGCCACCCTCGCCGCAGGCTTCAATGTCCGCGCTGCTTATTCCTACATCGACATCGAAGTCACCAAGGATCCTGTGAATGTCGGCAAGGCTCTGACCACCGTGCCGATGAATCGCCTGGGCATCTGGAGCGACTACACGATGCAAGGCGGCTTGTTCGAGGGCGTCCAGATCGGTGGCGGCATTCGCTACATCGGCGACAGCTGGGCCGACGATGCCAACACAAGCAAGGTGCCGGGAGCCACCGTGGTCGATGCGTTGCTGGCCTATAACCAGAAGAACTACCGGCTCGCACTCAACGTCACCAACATTGCGGACACCCGCTATGTGTCATCCTGTTACAGCCCCGTCTATGGCTGCTTCTACGGTGACTCGCGCAAGGTCGTCGCCAAGCTGACCTATCGCTGGTGAGTTTAGAATCTCCCTAAATCGCGACAATACGCCACCACCGCTCCCTCGACCGGCGGTGGCGACACTTGTAGTTAGACGCGACGACAACAACACGGGCGGAACGCCATGAGATTGATCTTCGGGCGTCTGCACCGCTGGGCTGGACTCCTCACCGCTGCGTTCCTGTTTTTCTCGGGCGTCACCGGCGCGGTTATCTCGTGGGATCACGAGCTTGACGATCTCCTCAACAGCAAGCTGAAGGACGTCACCACCCAAGGCCCGGCCAAACCGTCAATCGAACTCGCGGGCCTGATCGAGCAGCGCGATCCACGTGCGCGTGTGATCCACATGTCCATGACGCCGGAAAAGAATGAGTCGCTCTCGTTCTTTGTCCTGCCGCGGATCGATCCTACGACAAGCAAGCGTTACACGCTCGATTACAATCAGATCTTCCTCGACCCCAACACCGGCGAAGAACTTGGGCGGCGCTATTGGGGCGCAGTGTGGCCGGTCACGCGCGAGAACTTTGTCTCGTTTCTCTACAAGCTGCACTACACGATGCACATCCCGGAATTCTGGGGCAGCGACCGCTGGGGCATGCGTATCCTTGGCGTCATCGCCATCATCTGGACCATCGATTGCTTCATCGGATTCTATCTGACACTGCCATCACGCAAACGCGCCAAGGCGGGAGCCGCTCCCGCCGTCGCGCGCGAACTCGGCAAGGGGTTCTGGGCGCGGTGGAAGCCGGCCTGGATGATCAAGACCTCGGGCAGCGCCTACCGGATCAATTTCGACATCCACCGCGCCTTCAGCCTGTGGACCTGGGCCCTGCTCTTCATCATCGCGTTCACGGCGTTCTCGCTGAACCTCTATTTCGAGGTCTTTTCGCCGCTGATGAAGAAGTTCTCGGACTACACGCCGACGCCTTACGAACAGCGTGAGTATCGTCACCTCGATAATCCGATCGAACCCAAGATGACCTGGGCCCAGATCCTCGAGCGCGCCACCGCCGACGGCAAGGCGCGCGGCTGGACCACACCGATCGGTTCGCTGTTCTATGGCCCGGCACACGGCGTGTATCAGGTGTTCTTCTTCGAACCTGGTGACGATCACGGCGCCGCAGGCGTCGGCCCGCCGTCGCTGTTTTACGACAGCGAGGACGGCCGTCCGCTCGGCGCAAAGCTGCCCTGGGTCGGCACCGCCGCCGACATCTTCGTGCAGATGCAGTTCCCGATGCATTCGGGACGAATCCTGGGTCTGCCCGGCCGCATCCTGATTTCGGCGATGGGCCTGGTCGTGGCGGCGCTCTCAGTGACCGGCGTGGTGATCTGGTGGCGCAAGCGCCGCGCACGCGTGAAGGTACGCGAGACAACGGAAACACGTTCGAATACGCGACTCGCGCCGGCTGAGTAGAGCCGCCGGCCTTGTCCGACTGCATGTCAGGCGCTATCGCCTGACATGGGTCGCGTCGATCAAGATGCGGCCGGAGAAAGTCCGCCGTGCGCATCGCCCTCTACCAGCCTGACATTCCGCAGAACACCGGCACCATCCTGCGGCTCTGTGCCTGTCTCGATGTCGAAGCTCATATTATCGAACCGGCGGGCTTTCCGACCTCCGACCGGCATTTTCGCCGTGCCGGCATGGACTATCTCGATCAGGTATCCATCGTCCGGCACGATTCATGGCGGCATTTCGAGGACTGGCGGCGCGAGGCCGGTCATCGTCTCGCGCTGTTCACCACCAAGGGCGCGGAGCCCTATCTCGATCATCGCTATTCTGACGATGAGATTCTGCTGTTCGGCCGCGAGAGTGCCGGTGTGCCGGAGGATGTCGCGGCTGCTGCAGACAGCCGCGTTGTCATTCCCATGCGTGAGAGCCTGCGGTCGATCAATCTGGCGATGACGGTGGCCATGGCATTGGGAGAGGCCCTGCGGCAGGTGCGCGGCTGACTACCGCCCGCTCGGGACACGCGTAGCGATGTAGTCCTTGCCCCTGGCCGTGAAGGTTTCGCGGATGATGAAGCCATCCGCCGGCGACATCGGGCCGATCGGCACTGGCCCCGTGGGCATGATCAGCGTGGCATTGCCGCCGACGAAGATCAGCAGGTGGCGACGTTCTGCCAGCAGCTTCTCCGACCAGGCGATCAGGCCGGAATGGATCGGCTCCTTCTGCCAGGCGAAAGGCGAGCCGGGATCGACCTGGCCATAGATGAAGCCCGTCGTCGGATAGACCGAGAACACGATTTTGGAGTTTTCCGGCTTCCAGGACTCCGGCATCTCGTCGTCCTGAATCCAGACGCAATCGAAGGCGCGGCATTGCTGCGGCCGGGTGTCATAGATCTTGCACCCGTGCGCGATCGCGCAGTGCTTGCACCACTTGCCGGCCGGCTTGGCGAGGTCGTCGATGCGATAGACCTTGCAGCACATGGTGCAGGTCCCGCACGTACGCGTGGCGGCGGCAGAACTGCCGGATGTGACGAGCGACGGCTGCATGGTATCCAGGTGCGACAATTTGACGTGATGTCATCGAGCTTTGGCGGCCCGCGCCGGACATCGCAATTGACATGTCGGTGATCGGCCGGGACATCCACCGGCCAGCCGTGCTAAGAGCCGCGGCTTACCCCATATGGAACCGAGATGTGCCGAGCCGGATCGGGCATGCCGGTTTTAGAGAGCTAAGACAGTGAGTTACGCGGTCAAAGAGATTTTCCTGACACTACAGGGCGAAGGCGCCCATGCCGGCCGCGCGTCTGTATTCTGCCGGTTTTCCGGCTGTAATCTCTGGACGGGCCGGGAACAGGACCGCGCCGAGGCCACCTGCCAGTTCTGCGACACCGACTTCGTCGGTATGGACGGCACGCTGGGCGGTCGTTACCCCACCGCCGACCAGCTCGCCGACACCATCGCCGCGCAATGGGTGGGCCCTTCCGATAACCGCTATGTGGTGCTGACCGGCGGCGAGCCGCTGCTGCAGGTGGACGCCGAACTGATCGACGCATTGCATGCGCGCGGCTTCGAGATCGGCGTCGAGACCAACGGCACGGTCGCGCCGCCCGAAGGCATCGACTGGATCTGCGTCAGCCCCAAGGCTGGTGCGGAACTGGTGGTGCACAGCGGACACGAATTGAAGCTGGTCTATCCGCAACCACAGGCGATGCCGGAGAAATTCGAAGGCCTCACCTTCGAGCGTTTCTCATTGCAGCCGATGGACGGACCGGACGCCATCAGCAATACCGCTGACGCAGTGGACTACTGCCTGCGCCACCCGCAATGGCGACTGAGCGTGCAGACACACAAGGCACTTGGGATCCGCTAAGGACCCGGACTTCTAAGGACGACGACTTCCGATGTGGGAATTGACCAAATCGTTTCGCTTCGAGGCGGCGCATGCGCTGTCTCACACCACGCTCGGTGAAGTGAGCCAGGAAATCCATGGCCATTCCTTCCGCGCCGAAGTCACCATTCGCGGCGTGCCGGATCCCGTGACCGGCATGGTGATGGATCTCGGCTTGCTCGACCGCAGCCTCGATGAGCTGCGCAAGACGCTCGACCACAAGTTTCTCAACAAGATCGAAGCGATCGGCATTCCGACGCTGGAAAATCTCTCGCGCTTCATCTGGGACCGCGTCGCCGACAAGGCTCCGGTCGTCCGCGTCGGCGTGTTTCGCGACAGCTGCAACGAGAGCTGCGTGTATTTCGGGCCGAAGGGTTAGAGTCTTTATTGGAGTATGATCTCTCGACAAACGAATTCGTTTGTCGGCGAAAACCGGTATCCACTTTTCGGGATCATGCTCTAGTCTTTTCCCGTGATCATGCAGGTCGCGGTGGCATGGGCGCAAAGCCTGCCATCCTTGTCGGTTAGTGTACCCTCCGTCGCAGCCGTCCTGCGCCCCATGTGGATGATACGGCCCTCGGCGCGGATCGGCCCTGACGCGGCCGTCATGGCACGGATATAGGTCACCTTGAGATCGAGCGTCGCATAACCGGTACCTGCTGGCAGCGAGGTCTGCACCGCCAGCGCGATGGCGCCGTCCAGCATCGTGGCTGCGTAACCGCCATGCACCGTTCCGAGCGGATTGTAGTGATCCTCGTTCGGCGAGCCGACCAGCACAACCTTGCCCTGCTCTGCGGACTCGCCCTTGATGCCGAGTGTGCGGCCGATGCCGCGCGCAAATCCGCCTTCGGCGAAGGCCTGCTGCACAAGCTTCAGTCCGCTGCTCGCGTCACCAATCTCAGTTGTCATGTTTGCCTCCGCCGTCCCGTGAACATCCTTGTTATGGGACCGGGATGGCAGAGCTTGCCTTTCAAGTCAACATTGTTGACCTCAAGACTTGAACTTGGCTAGTCGCGCGCCGCCTCCTCCATCACCGCCGACCATGCGGCCTGGCTGCCCGCCCCCGCCTTCTTGAAGGCGCGGGCCATGATCTTGCGCTCATAACCGGATGCGATGCGCTCGACCGCGCGGCCGGCGGGCGTCAGTTCAAGAATCTTGAAACGATGCCGCGCCGGATCGCGCTTGACGGCCACATAGCCCTCATCGAGCAATTGCTTCATCGGGCGATGCAGCGCCTGTTTCGAAATCTGCAGGATCGCCAGCAGATCCGACATCGTGATGCCATCGCCGCGCAGCACGGCATAGAGAATGCGATGGTGGACCCGCGACAGGCCGACCGTTGCCAGATATTCGTCAGCCGCGCGCGTCATCCCGCGCCATCCGAAATACATCAGCGCCAGCGCATCATCGAGCGGATCGAGTTTCTTCAGGTCAACAACATTGACTTGATTGCGGGCGGTGTTAGGCTTCATAGAAGATGGGCTCATCGAAGGCTCACGACAGGGAGACGGGACGCATGTTGACGCGGCAGGACGCGATGGCATTCGCGCAGCAATGGGCTGCAAACTGGAATCGGCTCGCGATCGATACGATCGTTAATCATTTTGCTCCCGAAGGTGAGATGCGCAGCCCGCTGGCAACGAAACTGGCGGGATCATCCACCATAAAGGGACGCGACGCCATTCGCACCTACTGGCACGCCGCCTATGGCGGGCTATCCGAGCCACATCTCACCCTGGAGAGCGCCGCCTGGGACGGCGCGTTACAGCGCCTGACGGTCTGGTGGAGCGCGCCGCTGCCCGGTGGACCGACCCGGGCGTGCGAGATGATGGATTTCGATGCCGATCACCAGATCGTCCGCAGCGAAGCCTATTATGGCGCCGGCAGCTAGGAGGGCGCGGGCGGCACGTCTCATGCACCCGCGTGCGTTTCGATGATCGCCGTGCATTTCTCGCACTGGCGCCTATAGTGGACGGACTCATCGAGAGCCCATCCCGTGCGCATCCTGCTGATCAATCCCAACACCACCGAGAGCGTCACCGCGCTCGTAAAACGGCATGTCGAGGCCGTAGCCGGCGATGCCGCGACCTTTGTGCCGGCGACCGGCCGGTTCGGCGCCCGCTATATTTCGACGCGCGCCTCGGCGGCCATCGCAGGCCATGCGGCGCTCGACGCCTATGCTTCTTATGGCGCCGGCTGCGATGCGGTCTACCTCGCCTGCTTCGGCGACCCTGGCCTGCTGGCGCTGCGCGAAATTGCAGACGTTCCCGTGGTCGGCATGGCCGAAGCGTCCTGCATCGAGGCCTCCAGACGCGGGCGTTTCGCCATCGTCACCGGCGGCGCGCTGTGGGGGCCGATGCTCCGGGAGTTCGTCGGGAGCATTGGCTTGGCCGACAAGCTCGCCAAGGTGCGCACCATCGCACCGACCGGCGGCGATATCGCGCGGAATCCCGATGCAGCACTGGCTGCGCTCGCCAGCGCCTGCACGGCCTGTGCCACGGACGACGGGGCCGAGGTCGTGATCCTTGGCGGCGCTGCGCTCGCCGGCCTTGCGTCTCGCATCCAAGCTGACGTGCCGGTACCCGTCTTGTGTTCCGTCGAAACCGGCACGCGTGCCGTGATCGCCGCAGCAGCGAAAGGTCTCGACAGCAGCCCGCCGCCTGCGCTGGAGAGCGTCGGCCTCGGCGCGGAACTCGCAAAACTGCTTCAGCAAAAATAGCTGACAGAAACATCCCCGTGTTCGGCCTGTCATGACGCGGAGCTAGACTCAGTGCGCGTCAAACACATTTCGGGAGCCGACCATGGAATTGAAATCAGGCGATGTCGTCATGCTGAAGTCGGGCGGTTGCCCGCTGACCGTGGCCGACGTTGACGGCGACAACATCGAATGCATCTGGCTGGGCGAAGAAGGCGATTTGTTCCGCGAGACCCTTCCGCGTGCCGTGCTCGAACTCGCGCTCGTCATCCCGCATGACGACGAAGACGAGAGCGAAGAAGACGAAACCGAAGAACACGACGAAGACGAAGAAGAGCGCAAGAGCAAGGTAGCCTGATCAGGTCATCGCCGCCGGGCGCAAATGTCCGGCGGCAGCTTGTTGCTCAACTTTGCAGACCGAGTTTGAACGCGACCGCCTCGATATTGCCTGCAACACCGTCGGTCGCGAAGACCGCAACGGTTGCTTGCGCATGTTCGGGACAATGATAGACGGCGATGCCGCTGCCCGGACCTCCGCCGGTATGCCCGACGACGCGTAAATTACTGGTTGTCGTTCCAGCCATAACGCCAAGGCCGTAAGCCGCGTGTTGCCACGGACGTCCTGTACCGGGATCACCCACTGCGATTCCGTGGCACATCTCGTCGCGCAGCCCCACAGGCAGCAAGTCCGTCGTCATCAAGCGGTGCAACAGCATTGCGGCATCGCGCAATGTCCCGACCGCCAGCCCGTGATAGACCCAGCGCGGATCGTAAGACTGCGCATTGCCCATCCGGACATCGGCGAGATCGCTGCATTGATTGGCGATGCGCGGCCCGACCACACCGAGCGATTCGAACAATCGCCGTTGCATCAGCGCATCGAGTGTCAGGCCGTTTATTTGTTCGAGATGCTGCCGGACCCGCAGATAGCCGACATTCGAATAGGCAAAATGGCCCGGCTCAATTTCGGCATGCAGAACAGAAACTGAATGCAGCAGCCGGTCCACCGGCCAGGCGTCTTCACCGGCAGCGACAGCCGCATGGTAGGCCGTAACAGAACCGTAGTCGGCCAGACCGGCGCGATGCTGCAACAACTGGCGGAGCGTAAAGGACTCGCCCGGCAACGCATCATCCAGAGCCAACTGTCCATCACGCACCATGGTCAGTGCCGTGGCGGCAATCAGCGTCTTGGTGAAACTCCACCACGGCACAACGACGTCGGCATCATCGCTGATATCGGCAGAACCGGGGCGAATGACATGCTTCATGGTGCCGTCGAGACTTAGAGCTGATGGTCGTGCTTGAATCGCGCAATCGTCTGGTCGGCGATAACAGTCAACACATCGACCTCCATCGGAAAGTCCAGCGCCAGCCAGGCATCTTCCGCCAGCGCCAGCACATGGCCGAGCGCCGGGCCCTTGGCGATGCCGCGCGCCATGAAGTCGGCAGCCCTGAGCGGAAACACCGGCGGGGTCCATCGCTCCGGCAAGGTTACGAGCGCCTTCCAGGCCTCGCTGTCGGCATCGCGGCCGGCGCGCGCCCAGGCCAGCGTCATGCGATTGCGATAGCGGACCTCGCCGAGCCGATAGAGCCGCCGCCGGGCATGGGCTTCATCCATGCCCTTCAGCCGCCACCAGCGATGGCCCATGGAATCCAGTGCCTTGGTTTCGTCATTGGAGAGCCGCAGCTTTTGCGCAAGCCGGCGCGCATCTTCCGTAACTGCGACGCCGAGCGCGCCAAGCCTCAGAACCGCATCGGGTTTTAGCCCCAACGCCTGCTCGATGGCGATCATTGCGGCGAATGGTCCCTTGTAAGTGACACCGCCCACGATCCGCAGCATCAGGCCGGCATCGACCATCGCATCCACCGCCGCGAAGGCGCCATCGGCCACCAGCAGCTTGAGCAACTCCATCCTGATACGCTCGGCCGATATTCCCGCCAGTCCATCGCGGCCGCGAATGCTGGCGAGAGTGCCCTCGCGATCCGGTACCCCGGCGCCATAGGCGGCATGAATGCGGAAGAACCTGAGAATGCGCAGATAGTCTTCGGCGATGCGCCTATCGGGATCGCCGATGAAGCGCACCCGCCGGGCATCGAGATCGGACAGGCCGCCGACATGATCATGCACTACGCCGTCGATGGATGCGGAAAGACCGTTCATCGTGAAATCACGTCGTTCGGCATCGTGCTTCCAGTCGCGCCCGAACGCCACCTTGGCCTTGCGGCCAAAGGTCTCGACGTCTTCGCGCAATGTCGTGACCTCGAACGGCGCGCCGTCGATAACCAGCGTCACCGTGCCGTGCTCAATGCCCGTCGGCACGCTCTTGATATGGGCCGCCTTGGCGCGGCGGATCACTTCATCGGGCATGGCCGTCGTGGCTATATCGATTTCGCCCACTGGCAATTTCATCAGAGCGTTGCGCACAGCGCCGCCGACCGCGCGGGCTTCCTCGCCATTGCCGTTGAGCAGCGCCAGCACCTGCCCGGACGGTCCTGACGTGAGCCACGGCGCGTCGGGCAGTTTGCGCACGCTCATTTTTCGACCCCGGGAACGAGCCTGCCGTTTTCGATATGCGCCGGGACATAGGTCGATCCCGGCGGCGCGCCGGAAAATTGCGCCAGCAGCACGAGGCTTGCAATCACCAGCGCGGAAGCGGCGACGGTGAGCTTGATCACCACCGGCATCGGCCATGACGACTTCAGCGTCACATTGTTTTTCGTTGCGAACAGAAACAGCGCAAAAAGCGCAAATGGTATGAGAAAGATGCCAATTTCGGTCAAAACCGGACGGATCATGTCAACACGATCCGCTCATACAGCACGCGCAGAATTCCTGCAGTAGCGCCCCAAATGTAACGCTCTGCAAAGGGCATCGCGTAATAGGACCGCTCCATGCCGCGGAATTCCTTGCTGTGCAGCTGATGATTGGCGGGGTCCATCAGGAATGCCAGCGGCACCTCGAAGGCGCTTTCGACTTCGTTCTCGTTGATCGTCAGATTGAAGCCTGGCTTCACGCGCGCCAGCGTCGGCAGGATTCGAAAACCGAAGCCGGTCGCATAGAGATCGAGATAACCGATCGGCTCGACAAAGGAGCGATCGAGACCGATTTCCTCCTCGGCCTCGCGCAGCGCGGCGTCCAGCGGCGAGGCATCGGTCGAATCGATCTTGCCACCGGGAAACGAGATCTGTCCGGCATGATCGTTGAGATGCGCAGAGCGCTGGGTGAGTAGAACCGTCGGCTGTTCGTGTTCGACGATGCCGATCAGGACCGCGGCCGGACGGATCGGCCGCTCCTGCGCCACGATCTGGATCATGCGGTCGTTGCCAGCATCGCCGGTGACGGGAATGATGCTGGCGTCGGTGAGCCCCCCGGGCACATCGAAATTCAGGCGCGCCCTCGCTCGTTTGAAAAACTCAGCTGAGTTGTACAGACCAGATTCGCCGATATCCGCGGCGTCCGCGTCGGTCTTCAGCATCGGCTCACTCGTCCGGCTCACTTCAATCGGCTCACTTAGGTGGCTTCCCTGATCTGCTCCGCATCGGCCATGGCGAAAAACGCGCCCGCGGAGGCAATGCCGAACATCGCGGTACCATCGACCATCCGCTCCTCGCCCATGTCAACCAGATCGTAATAGATCGCCCGCGTCACCTTGGCCCACAGGTCGCTGCGGACATGCAGATAGGGCGTCAGCCCGCCATCCTCAGCCATCTCGAATCGCAACCCGTGTATGCTGTCACACGCCACCCAATCGTCCACATTGGTGCGAAACTTCAGCACTGTCCCGCGCGCATCCTGCTCCTTGAGCATCTCGACGGCCAGAAATGGGGCATCGTCGACGGTAATGCCGACCTTCTCCACGGGGGTCACGAGAAAGTGCTTGCCGTCCTCGCGCTTCAGAATGGTCGAGAACAGCCGCACCAATGCCGGCCGGCCGATCGGCGTACCCAAATAGAACCACGTACCATCGCCAGCGATTCGCATGTCGAGATCGCCGCAGAACGGCGGATTCCACAAATGCACCGGCGGCAGGCCCTTGCCAGCTTTACCGTTGGCCGCCGCATCCTTCGCCGCAGTGGTCAGGCCATCCAACCCCTGATTTGTGATCTGCCCTTGCTTCGCCATTGTTTGCCCTGACTTTACCACTGCCATTTGGCACGTTTGGTGCAAGTCTTGAACCTCAAGCCTTAAGTCTTGAACCTCAAGTCTTGAAACGTGCAGTGTCGCATTCAAACTCGCCACAACGTGATGCCGTTCATACCCGCATCCCGATATTGTGGGGATAGTTTAATTCAACAAATACATGGCCTTCGCTTAAGTTTAGCATCAGGTCCATGGAATACTAAGATGGCGTGACGACAAATGCGGCGGCGTATTTCAGGCGCCGTTCACCCGAAGGAGCAATGGATGGCTGGCGCTGACAGTGTCGAAAAACTCGAAGATGTGATTGTCCGCTCCGCGGAACAGGTGGCCGGCCAGATGCGCGCCGCCAAGGATGCGATCTCCACTGTCATCTTCGGCCAGGAACGCGTCGTCGAAAACACGCTGGTCACCATTCTCTCCGGCGGTCATGCGCTGCTGATCGGCGTTCCCGGTCTCGCCAAGACCAAGCTGGTGGAAACGCTGGGCACCACGCTCGGCCTCGATGCCAAGCGCATCCAGTTCACGCCCGACCTGATGCCCTCGGATATTCTCGGCGCCGAAGTGCTGGACGAGAGCGTCGCCGGCAAGCGCTCGTTCCGCTTCATCTCGGGACCTGTGTTTGCGCAGCTTCTGATGGCCGACGAAATCAACCGCGCCTCGCCGCGCACGCAGTCGGCATTGCTGCAGGCGATGCAGGAACAGCACATTACGGTGGCCGGCGCGCGGCACGACCTGCCGAAGCCGTTCCATGTGCTGGCGACGCAGAATCCGCTGGAGCAGGAAGGCACCTATCCGCTGCCGGAAGCGCAGCTCGACCGCTTCCTGATGGAAATCGACGTCGATTATCCCGATCGCGATGCCGAGCGCCGCATCCTGTTCGAAACCACCGGCGCCGAAGAAACCGTCGCCAAGGCTGCCGTAACTGCCGACACTCTGATCACAGCACAGCGCCTGGTGCGCCGTCTGCCGGTCGGCGACAGCGTGGTCGAGGCGATCCTCACGCTGGTGCGCTCGGCACGTCCCGGACCGGACGCCGGCGATGCCAGCAAGCTGATCGCTTGGGGCCCCGGCCCGCGCGCCTCGCAGTCGCTCATGCTGGCGGTGCGCGCGCGTGCATTGCTCGATGGCCGTCTCGCGCCGTCGATCGATGACGTGCTCGATCTCGCCGAACCGATCCTGAAGCATCGTATGGCGCTGACCTTCTCGGCGCGTGCCGAAGGTCGCACGGTCCCCGACGTCATCCGTCAGATCAAGACACGGATCGGTTAATGGCCGCAGTGCCGGATCACGCCACGCAGGAGATCATCGCAGTCCGCCGCGCCGACGGCGAAAGCCGTTCGCTGGCAGCGTCACTACCACGCCTCGTGCTGGAAGCCCGACGCATTGCCGCGACGGTGATCCATGGCCTGCATGGCCGGCGCCGCGCCGGTCATGGCGAAAGCTTCTGGCAATATCGTCGCTTTGTCTCGGGCGAGCCGTCGCAGAATGTCGACTGGCGTCGCTCGGCGCGAGACGATCATTTGTATGTCCGCGAGCAGGAATGGGAAGCAGCGCACACCGTCTGGCTGTGGCCGGACCGTTCGCTGTCGATGGCTTTCGCATCGAAAGGCGCACGCGACAGCAAGCTCGAACGCGCGCTGATCGTCACCTTCGCACTGGCTGAATTGCTGGTGGCTGGCGGTGAACGTGTCGGCGTGCCCGGCCTGATGAATCCGACGTCCAGTCGTAGCGTCATCGACAAGATGGCGCAGGCGATGCTGCACGACACGACAAACCGTGCCAGCCTGCCTCCTTCGTTCGTGCCGTCTGCGCTGGCCGAGATCGTGGTGCTCGGCGACTTCTGGTCGCCCATGCCGGAGATCAAGGAAATGCTGGCGGGACTTTCGTCGTCCGGCGCACACGGCGCTCTGGTGCAGGTCGTCGACCCCGCCGAAGAGAGCTTCCCTTATTCCGGTCGCGTCGAATTCGTCGAGCCCGAAAGCGGCAATGTCATCACCGCGGGCCGCGCGCAGACCTGGGCCGAGGATTACGTGGCGCGGGTCGCCGCGCATCGCGAGGAAATTCGTGCTGAAACCGCCAAGCTCGGCTGGCTGTTTTCGACACACACCACCAGCCGCTCGGCGGCTGAGCTGCTGTTGTTCCTGCATGGCGGCATGATGGTCAGCAAATCTGCCGGCGGCGGCATGGTCAAGGCAGGACGTTCAGCATGATCGGTGGCTTCCCGCTCGCCTTCGCCCAACCGCTGCTGCTGCTCGGCCTGATCAGTCTTCCCGTGCTGTGGTGGCTGCTGCGCGTGATGCCGCCGCGCCCGCAGCGCATCGCGTTCCCGCCAACGCGGCTGCTGTTCGATATCACACCCAAGGAAGAAACCCCGTCACGCTCGCCATGGTGGCTGACGCTGCTGCGCCTGCTGGCTGCGGCGCTGATCATCTTTGCCGCGGCCGGTCCGATCTGGAATCCGCAAACCGGCACGGCCGGCAGCAGTGCGCCGCTGACAATCCTGCTCGATGACGGCTGGAGCTCTGCAGCAAGCTGGGATGCGCGCGTCAGAGCGGCGGATGAGCTGATTGCCAATGCCGACAGCAACCGCCGCGGCGTTGCCCTCGTTCCCTTGTCGGAGCCGAACCGCGACATCACGCTGCTGCCCGGCGGCACTGCCCGCGTCGCGCTGCGCCAGCTCTCACCGAAGCCTTTTGCTATCGACCGCGTCGACACGCTGCCGGCGCTGGAGCGCTTCCTGAAAGCCACGGGCGATAGCGAAATCGTCTGGCTCTCGGATGGTGTCGACACTGGCCGTGGTGCGGATTTCACGCAGGGCCTCGCCAAGACCATCGGCGACCGCACGCTGACCATCTATGATGGCGGCGCCACGCCGGCCCATGCGCTGGTCGCGGCCGAAAACGCTGCAGCCAAGATGACGGTGAAGGTGCTGCGCGCCAACAGCGGCGGCCCCGACGGCGGCGTGGTGCGTGGCCTCGACCAGAAGGGATCGCCGGTCGGCGAAGCGAAATTCTTGTTCACGCCGAATGATCGGGAGACCGAGGCTTCGTTCGATCTGCCGGTCGAACTCCGTAACGACATCGCACGGCTTGAAATCGCCGGCGAGCGTTCCGCCGGCGCCGTGCAATTGCTGGATAAGCGCTGGCGCCGCCGCGCCATCGGCATTGTCTCGGGTGCGACCAACGACACAGCGCAGCCGCTGCTGGCCTCGACCTTCTATCTGACCCGCGCGCTGGCGCCCTTCGCCGATGTCCGGCTCGGCGATCGCGGCGCACCGCAGCAGGCGATCACGCAGTTCCTTGACCAGAAGCTGCCGATGATCGTGCTGGCCGATGTCGGCACGCTGTCACTGGAGCTTCGCGAACGCCTCAATGCCTGGATCGATGCTGGCGGCGTGCTGGTGCGCTTTGCCGGGCCTCGTCTGGCCCAGGGCGATGACGATCTCGTGCCAGTGAAACTGCGCCGCGGCGACCGTAGCCTCGGCGGCAGCCTGACCTGGGAGAAGCCGCAGCATCTGGCGTCCTTCGCCGCGGATGGACCCTTTGCCGGACTGCCGGTCCCAAAAGACATCACCGTGAACCGTCAAGTCCTCGCTGAACCGAATGCAGCTTTGGCCTCGAAGAGCTGGGCTTCTCTGGTCGACGGCACGCCACTGGTCACCGGCGAGCGCCGTGGCAAGGGCCTCGTCACCCTGTTTCATGTCAGCGCCGATATGCGCTGGTCGGACCTGCCATTGTCTGGCACCTTCGTGGAAATGTTGCGCAGGGTCGTCGATATCTCCGGTTACACGTCCACGCCCGGTGCAGGTATCGCCGGCGAGACCGGCGCGGAAACGGTGGCGCCACTGCGTACGCTTGATGGTTTCGGTGTTTTCACCCCGCCCCCCTCCACGGCCAAACCGCTCGCCGCCGATTATCGCGACCGCGCCACGCTCGATCATCCACCGGGCTTCTACGGTCCTGCCGATGGTCCGCTTGCGGTGAATGCACTGGCATCGGCCGATCGCATTGGGCCTATCGATTTCTCAGGCCTGAAGGCCAACCGCGCCAGCTACACCAATGCCGAACCGCGCGACCTCCGCGGCATCCTGCTCTCGACGGCACTGGCGCTGTTTTTGGTCGACGCGATCATCGTCGCGCTGCTGGGCGGCGCCATCGCCGCGATGTTCCGTCGCCGCGCTGTGTCTACTGCACTCGCCGTTGCTCTGGCGCTAATGACTGTGATGGGCACGCCCATGCCATCGGGTGCCGATCCGGCCAGCGACGATTTCGCCGTCAAATCGGTGTCCCAGACGCGTCTGGCCTATGTCGTCACGGGGAATGCCGACGTCGACTCCATCGTCAAATCCGGTATGGCCGGCCTCACGCTGTTTCTCGCGCAGCGCACCGCACTGGAAGCTGGCGAGCCCGTCGGCGTCGATCCGGCGCGTGATGAGCTGTCGTTCTTCCCGCTGATCTACTGGCCGATCATTCCCGGCGCGGCCAAGCCGCCGCAGGAAGCCATCAACCGCATCGACGCTTATATGAAGCAGGGCGGCACGGTGCTGTTCGATACCCGTGATGCGGTCGAAGCTCCGCCCGGGCCGAATGGCGAGTCGCAAACGCCGGGCATGCTGACGCTGCGCAACATCCTCTCATCGCTCGACGTACCCGAACTCGAGCCGGTGCCGCGCGAGCATGTGTTGACCAAGACCTTCTATCTGCTGCGCGACTTCCCCGGTCGCTTCAATTCCGGACCAACCTGGGTCGAAACACTGCCGCGCGACGATGGCGACGACGCCGCTTCGCGTCCGGCCCGCGGCGGTGACGGCGTGTCGCCGATCATCATCACGTCGAACGACCTCGCGGGCGCATGGGCGATGCGGCCGGACGGCCAACCAATGCTGCCGCTGACGCCCGGCGAACCGCGGCAGCGCGAATTCGCATTCCGGGCCGGCGTCAACATCGTGATGTATACGTTGACCGGTAACTACAAGGCCGATCAGGTGCACGCGCCCGCGCTCATCGAACGTCTCGGACAATAGGAGCGCGACATGCAATACGGCATCGCGTTTACGCCTCTCGTCCCGACCATCGTTTTGTGGATCGGCCTCGCCGCCATCGTGGTGATATCGGCGCTGCTGTTGCTCGGCCGTGCCCGCGGCGCCGCCGTGCGTGTCGCCGCATTGGCGCTGATCCTGCTGGCGCTGGCCAATCCCTCCTTCACGCGCGAAGAGCGCGAACCGCTCACATCCGTCGCTGCCGTGGTGATCGACAAGAGTCCGAGCCAGAATTTCGGCGAGCGCACCAAGGAAACCGAAGAAGCGCAGAAGCAGCTCGTGGACCGGCTGAAGCAGGTCAAGGGCCTCGAAGTCCGTGTCGTCGAAGCCGGACAGGCTGATGGCGAAACCGACGGCACCAAACTGTTCGGCGCACTGTCCTCCGCTCTCTCCGATGTGCCGACAGACCGTGTCGCCGGCGCGTTCCTGATCACCGACGGCCGCGTCCATGACATCCCCGCCAATGTCGCGGGTCTCGGCTTCAATGCGCCGGTCCATGCGCTGATCACCGGCCGCAAGGACGAACGTGATCGCCGCATCGCCATCACGGCTGCTCCCAGATTTGGCATTGTCGGCCAGTCGCAACGCGTCACATTCCGCCTCGACGATCAGGGCGTCACCGGTGAGCGTGCCCGCGTCGCCATCCGCCGCGACGGCGATACGCTAAGCGAGCGCACGGTGCTGAGTGGCCAGACCGTGTCGATCGATATCGACATCAAGCATGCTGGCCCGAACATCGTCGAGATCGAGGCCTCGCCGCTCGAGAACGAACTCACGCTGGTCAACAACCGCGCCGTGGTCGCCATCGACGGCGTGCGCGACAAACTCCGCGTGCTGCTGGTGTCCGGCGAGCCGCATTCCGGCGAACGCACCTGGCGCAACCTGCTGAAGTCGGACGCGTCGATCGATCTCGTGCACTTCACCATTCTCCGCCCACCGGAGAAGCAGGACGGCACGCCGATCAACGAACTGTCGTTGATCGCCTTCCCGACCCGCGAGCTGTTCCAGCAGAAGATTCACGAATTTCAGCTGATCATCTTCGATCGCTATGCCCGGCAGGGCGTGCTGCCCATCGCCTATTTTGACAACATCGCGCGCTACGTCCGCGCCGGTGGCGCCGTACTGGTGTCGGCCGGTCCCGACTATGCATCGAATACGTCGATCTGGCGCACGCCGCTGGATTCGGTACTGCCCGCCGAACCTGTCGGCGTCAGTGAGAAGCCGTTCTATGCGCATCTGAGCGATATCGGCAAACGTCACCCGGTGACGCGCGGCCTCGAAGGCTCCAATTCCGAGCCACCGAAATGGAGCCGGTTCTTCCGCACCGTCGAGACCCGCAACATCACCACGCCGCCGGTGATGACCGGCGCCGATGGCCAGCCGCTGCTGCTGTTGGCGCGCGCCGGCGAAGGCCGCGTCGCACTGCTGCTGTCGGATCACATCTGGCTGTGGGCCCGCGGCTATGAAGGCGGCGGCCCACATCTCGATCTGCTCCGCCGCACCTCGCACTGGCTGATGAAGCAGCCTGATCTCGATGAGGAAGCGCTGAAGCTGCAGAGCCAGGGCAAGGATCTCGTCGTCCTCAGGCAGACCATGGGCGATGCCGTGCAACCAGTGACCGTGACGTCGCCGTCCGGCAAGACCCGCGAATTGAAGCTCGGTGCCGGCGAGCCCGGCCTGTGGCGCGCAACCACACCGGCCGACGAACTCGGCCTGTGGCAAGCCACCGACGGTACCCTGAAGGCACTGATCAATGTCGGCCCGATCAATCCGAAGGAATTCTCCGAGGTCACCTCGACCACCGAGATGTTGAAGCCGCTGGCGCAGGCCTCGGGCGGCGATGCCCGCCGCATCAATGAGGGGTCGGGCATCGACCTGCCGCGCATCGTGCCAGTGCGCTCCTCGGCCGTGTTCCGCGGCGATGGCTGGATGGGCGTGCACATGCGCGACGCCAGCGTGGTCCGCGGCGTCGGCGTGCTGCCGGTGTTTGCCGGCCTGATCGGGCTGTTACTGCTGCTCGGCGCCTTCGCTGCGACGTGGCTTCGGGAAAGCCGCTAGTATGGACCAACCGCGGCGCCAGTCATTGCGCCGCGAGATTCATCTCCCGCGTCAGACGCCCCCATTTGGCGCTTTCCGAGCGGATATAGGCGGCGAAGGCTTCCGGCGTCATTGGTGCCGGCTGCGCACCGATCGTCCGCAGCTTCTCGATCACGTCCGGATCTCCCAGCGCCTTGACGAAGGCGGCATTCAAACGCGCCACGATGTCACCAGGTGTCCCCGCGGGAGCAACAAGGCCGAACCAGCCCGTCGATTCAAACCCGGCAACACCTTGCTCATCGAGTGTGGGCACTTCGGGAAGGAACGGCACGCGCTTGGCGCTGGTGACACCGAGTGGTTTCAACCGGCCGGCACGGATCAATTCCAACGAACTGGGGATGTCCAGCACCGCAAGCGGGATATGCCCGGCAAGGACATCGGTGACCGCAGGCCCTGTGCCCCGATAGGGAACGAGCGTCAATTTGACATTCGTTGTCTGGAGAAACAGTGCAGCCGTCATGTGCATCACGGTGCCGTTGCCGCCATAGCCCACCGATAGTTGCCCGGGCTTTGCGGCAGCAGCCGCAAGCGACTCTTTGAGCGTGGCAAATGGGGCGTCAGGCGCTGCGACCAGCACAAACGGGATATCGGCGAGCAGCGTAATCGGTGCCAGATCCTTGATCGGATCGAAAGACGTCGCCGGGCTGACGTGAGGGTTGATGGTCAATGCGCCTGCCGGCGCCACGCCTAAGGTGTAGCCATCAGGTTTGGCCTGCGCCACCGCCTGCATACCGATATTGCCGCCCGCACCGCCGCGATTTTCGATGATAAAGCCCTGCTTCAGGTCTGCAGCGATCACCGGTTCAAGCGCACGAATGAAGATATCGGCGCTGCCGCCCGGCGGAAAGGTGACGATAACTTTGATGAGTTGGTCAGGATAGGCGGCCCACACAGGCGTCGTCGTACCGACCACGATCGAACTGGCGGCGCCTGCAAGCAACATCCTGCGGGTCGGAGCGAAGACAGTCATGCGATAGCTCCCGAAACAGTGTGCGAAGCCGGGCTCTTGTGTGCGGCTCTGCCGGTGATGAGTTGAATCAACGCTTCGGGATCCGATGGAGCGAGACGGCCACGCCAGGCAATATGCTGATCCGGCCGCACCAGCAGCAGTGCTTCAGCGGGTTGCCCTGCATCGACCTCAGATATCGACAGATCGAGCACCGTCAGAGGAACTCCGTTGCGGCGCGCGGCCTCGCTCAGCGCAGTCACCTCGCAAGCCGGATCGTAGCGCAAAAGCGTATAGCCGGGCCCCATCGCGTCGAAGATCGAACGACCGTCGCTCAGCCAGGCGTGCGGCATCCTGGCGCCCGGCACCGTCGAGGGTTCGAAATCGCCCATCGTGTAGGCCGGCGGCGCTTCGCCATCATAGGCGATGACTGGCGATTGATCGTAGAAGTAGCCGAAATTGAGCCCAGCGCAGCAGTATTGCTTCACGTTGAGATCGTAGGCCGCACGGCCGATCGCGGCACGCGCCGCTGCCCCCGCTTCGCTGTCTTCCTCGATCACCGCTGGCACAGCGCCGCGCTGGCTGATGCTGGCAAGCGCATGCTCCATCGCGAACCGTGACACCTGATCGGTGATAGGTTGACGTTCTGCCGCATAGGCGTCGAGGAGACCGACATCCGCCCAGCCGTTGAGATGTGCTGCGAGCATCCAGCACAGCGAAACCGCGTCGGCGATACCGGCGTTCATTCCATAGCCTGCGTAAGGCATCCACAGATGCGCAGCATCCCCGCAGATGAAGGCGCGACGGTCGCGGAAGCGATCGGCGACGAGACGGCGCCCAACCCAGTCTTCCTTGCTGATGACCTCGTAATTGAAATCAGGGCCGACGCCCAGAATTGTGCGGATAGACCAGTCGCGATCGACCGAATCGAATTCCGGCTCGTCGGGTTTCAGATGATTGTGGATCAGCCACCGGTCATGGCCATCGATGGCAACGACAGTGCCGGTCCGTCGCGGATTGAGCGCCAGCACCATCCAGGCTGGTGTGTGCGGCTGCATCAGGCTCTTCAGGTCCGGTGCATCGATCAGTGTCGACTGGACGCGCTGGATCACAGGCGTGCCGACGAAAGACGCACCGATCAGCTTGCGCGTCAATGAGCGGCCGCCGTCACATCCAATGAGGAAACGGGCACGGATGGTGAAGGATCGGTCCTCATCGAGCCCACGGGCCTCGACCGAGACGCCCGATATGTCCTGATTGAAATGCACCATCTCGGTGCGGGACAGAATGGTAATTTTGGGATTGGCTGCGGCATTCGCAAACAGCACCGGCTCCAAATAGATCTGGTTGATCCGGTGCGGCGGTTCGGGTGTCGGCCACCACGTGTCAGGTCCATCTGTTGCGGTGTAGCGCATTGCACGCGACGGAATGACGATCCGACTGAGTTCCATGCCCGTTGCGGTGGTACGATACGAACAATCGTTGGGGAAGTCAGGCGGCAGACCGGCGTCGCGGATTTGGGCCACGATGCCAAGCCGGCGAAAAACCTCCATCGATCGAGCCGAAACATGATTGCATTTGACGTTGGGCGGCTCGCCGGCGTGACGCGTCTCGAGCACGATCACGTCGATCCCTCTGGATGCGAGGTCCAGAGCAGCGGTGAGGCCCACGGGCCCTGCGCCGATAACAACGACGGATGTCTCATAGTCTTGCATGGCTGGCTCCCTCGACCGCGTCTGCGCGCGTTACGTGGAAGCTAGCTTTAACTCTCGATAAGAGAAGTCGCTTTTCTAGTATTTATTGATAAGATTACCTCATGAATATTACCCTCCGCCAACTGGAAGCACTGGTCGCGGTCAGCCGCACAGGCTCGATGACGCGCGCAGCTCAGGAACTTCACATCACCCAGGCTGCGGTCAGTCTGCTGCTCCGCCAGCTTGAATTGCAACTGGGCCTGCCAATGTTCGACCGCACGACACGGTCGTGTATACCGACCGCAGCCGGACACGACGCAGTCCGAGCCGCAGAGCGTATGTTGGGCGACGCGCTCAGCCTCACGCGTCAGATGCGTAGCCTGTCGGAAGCACGAAGCGGCACAGTCGTCTTCGTCGCATCGGCCGGTGCCGCCTCCGCGCTCATGCCGTCAGTGCTCGCGACATTCCGCGCCGCATATCCCGACGTTGATGTCATCATGCGCGACGTCGCGTCCGATCAGCTTGTCAGCGCGCTGCTCGCGTCGGACGCCGAATTCGCCATCGGCAGCGTGGATGGCCCGGTGCCCGAGGTCACGCTGACGCCTCTGGTGAGAGGACGTCTCAGCGCCATCGGCTGGCCAGGTTGCCCGATCGCAGCGATGCAAACGCTATCGTGGGATGAACTTGCGACGCTACCAACCATCGCGATGCGCCGCGACACGCTGATCCGCGCACAGATCGACCGACGGCTGGGCCGCGATGGCAAGGTGCTCATCCCAACCCATGAAGTGTCGCTGATCAACACCGCGCTTTCGATGACGGCGAAGGGCATCGGTTATGCGATCTTGCCCTCCTATATGATGCCGACCGACCAATATCCGGGACTGATCGCTTTCCAGCTCATACGACCCGCGATCACGCGGCAATTGTCCTGGATTCAGCAGACCGGCCGCAGCCTGTCGCCCGCAGCGCTGCAATTTCAGAAGACGACCGCGCGCGTCCTGGCCAGCGCGCACGCAACGGCCATTGCAAGGCGCGCGACGGCGTAACGCGCAATTGGGCGTCTCTCGTCGTCGCCCCGAATTGCTCCATCAGCGCGTCGACACGAAGCGTTGCCGTAATCCCACAGCCCGCCCGGTTTCTGTGTCCGGACATGACTGGCCGTTGACACCCGGGCGCCCACCGCGCGATGTTACATTATAACATCGGTACTGGCAGACCTCTCCGCCGGCCGATGCGGGGCAGCCGGTCGGCATGAAGTGGTTTCGCGCGAATATCAGACATGGGGCAAAGCTGGCGCTGTTCGCGCTGGTGCTGCAACTCGTTCTGTCGTTCGGCCATGTCCATGGCGGGACGGTCCACGCGACACCTCTCGACTCCGCCATCGCGGTTTCAGCCGACGAAGCTGCGCAGACGCCAGCCGCTCCCGAGACTGACCACCATCATCGCGCCGCCGATCCCTGCGCCATCTGTGCCGTCATGGCGATGGCCAGCACGGCGCTGTTTGCCGCTCCGCCGGTTCTGCTGCTGCCGCAGGCTGCTTTCCTGCTGCAGCGGATCACCGAAGCTGAGTTCGAGCATCTCGACGCCATCAGCGGTGCATCGCAGCCGCGCGGTCCCCCTGTTTCCTGACACGAGCTTTGACGATCGCTGCCGCGAATTCCTCGCGCGTAGTGCAACCGAAGTGAGATTCGCATCACCGCGAGTCCCGGCCCGAGCGCAATGACCGCGCAGCCGGTGAAGTCAGGACAAACCCATGTCGATTCAATTCAAGCGCGCTCTCCTACTCGGCACATCCGCCGTGGTGGGACTGAGCTGCCTCCCACAATCCGCGTTGGCGCAGACGCAGCTTCCCGCCGTGGAAGTCACCGCGCCGAGCCCGATCGTGCGCCGCAAGCCGGTGCCGGCACGCACGACGCATACACATGTCACGCGCCCCGCGCCAAACCGCAACGCTGCCCCGGTGCCCGTTGAAGCGGAGCCTGTTGTACAAGCCCAGCAGGGCGAACTCCCGATCGTCACCGATCAGTTCGCCACTGTCACGGTGGTGCCGAATGACGAGATCCGCCGTTCCGGCGCATCGACACTCGGCGATCTTCTTGCCAACAAACCCGGCATCACCGGTTCCGGCTTCGCGCCGGGCGCCTCGAGCCGGCCAATCATCAGGGGTCTCGACGTCAATCGCGTCGGCATCGTCGAGAACGGCATCGGCAGCAATGGCGCATCGGACCTCGGCGAAGATCACTTCGTGCCGGTGGATCCGTTTGCTGCCAACCAGATCGAGGTGATCCGCGGCCCGGCGACGCTGCGCTACGGATCGCAGTCGATCGGCGGCGTGGTGTCCGCATCCAATAATCGCATTCCCGACGCGCTGCCAAACTGCGCCGTTGCGACGCCGTTCCAGAGCTATGGCCTGCCAGCGAAAGCGCCGGCTGCCGGTCTCGCCGCACCCGGCTGCATGAATGCCGAAGTGCGCACCTCGTTCAGCTCAGTCGACCGCGGCGTCGATGGCGGCATTCTGCTCGATGCCGGCGGCGGCAATGTCGCGATTCACGCCGACGTCTATGGCCGCAAGGCCGGCGACTACAATGTCCCGAGCTATCCCTATGCCGAGCCCGGCCTCGCCTTCAACGGCAAGCAGCCGAATTCGTCGAACCAGTCGGCCGGCGCCTCGGTCGGCGGATCGTATTTCTTCACCGGCGGTTACATCGGCGCGGCGATCACGCAGAACAACACGACCTATCGCATTCCGGGCGTCGAAGGCGCCGAGGTCGGCACCCGCATCGCCGGCCAGCAGACCAAGTTCACGGCCAAGGGCGAGTATCGTCCGGATGCCGCCGCCATCGACGCCATCCGCTTCTGGATCGGCGCGACCAACTACAAGCACAACGAAATCGGCCTTGCCGATGCCACCGATCCGACCAGCGACGGCGTGCGCCAGACCTTCACCAACAAGGAGCAGGAAGGCCGGCTCGAAGTGCAGATGATGCCCTTCAACGCACGTTTCGCCACGATCACTTCGGCCTTCGGCCTGCAGGTCAACCACCAGGAACTGACGGCACCAAGCCCCGATGATATCGGCAGCCCTCTCAACGGCCTGTGGGATCCGAACAAGAACACAAGGGTCGCAGGCTATAGCTTCAACGAGTTCAAGTTCACCGAAACCACGAAGGCGCAGATCGCCGGCCGCATCGAACATGTCGAACTCTCGGGCACGACACCATCGTCGATTCCGAACGAGTTCGATCTCAATGCCGATCCCGGTGCCATCGGGCCGGCCGTTGGCCGTAACCTCACCTTCACGCCGAAGAGCGGCAGCATCGGCCTGATCCAGGATCTGCCCTGGTATGGCCTCTCCACCAGCATCACCGCGCAATATACCGAGCGCGCACCGAAGCCTGCCGAGCTGTTCTCGCGCGGCGGACACGATGCGACGGAAACCTTCGACATCGGCAATCCCAATCTCGGTATCGAAACGGCGAAGTCGGTCGAACTCGGTCTGCGCCGTGCAGCCGGTCCGTTCCGCTTCGAGCTCACAGGCTACTACACGCAGTATAACGGCTTCATCTATCGTCGCCTGACCGGTAACACTTGCGGAGACGGAGTCTGTCAGGCGGGGCTTGGCCTCGAACTGAATCAGGCGATCTATTCGCAGCGTGACGCCACTTTCCGCGGCGGCGAATTCCAGAGCCAGCTCGATGTTGCGCAGATCTATGGCGGCACATGGGGCATCGAGACCCAGGCCGACATCGTGCGCGCGACGTTCAGCGACGGCACCAACGTGCCGCGGATTCCGCCGGTGCGTGCCGGCGGCGGTCTGTTCTGGCGCGACGCCAACTGGTTCGCGCGCGTGAACATGCTGCATGCCTTCGCGCAGAACGACATCGCTCCGATCGCTGAGACACCGACATCGGGCTACAATCTGCTAAAGGTGGAAGTGAGCTACAAGACGTTGCTCGATCCGCGCATCTACGGCGCTAAGGAAATGACCCTCGGCGTGGTCGGCAACAACCTGTTGAACGAGAACATCCGCAATGCGGTGTCCTATAACAAGGACAATGTGCTGCAACCCGGACTGAACGTGCGGGCTTTTGCGAGCGTGAAGTTCTGATTGATACTCGTCGTTCCGGGGCGTGCGTTCAGCGCAGCTGAATGCGCGAACCCGGAACCTCGTGCGGCTCCAGCGCACCACCATGTCGAGATTCCGGATTCAGGCCGATGCGCTTAGCGGCTCGACCTGCCCCGGAATGACAGTTTGTGGCTACGGCTTCGCCGCGTCCCAGTCCGGCCGCACAGCGCCGGCGAGACCCTCAGCGGCTCCTGCAACCAGCTCCAGCACCAGCAGCCGGTTCTGATCGACCGGGCCCGGCATGGTGACCTTGCCCTTCGGGATCGCCTTGAAACCGACCCGGCTATAATAGGGCTCATCACCCACCAGCACGATGAGCTTGTGGCCCTTCTTGCGGGCATCCTCGATCGCGCGATCCATCAGCTTGCGGCCGACACCGCGACTACGGAATGGCGGCTCGACGGTCAGTGGCCCGAGCAGCAGCGCCGGCGTATCGCCCACACAGATCGGCAATTGCCGGACGGAGCCGACCAGCAGCGTGCCGATCCGTGCCGTAAACGACAGATCGAGCAGATGGCTGACATGTTCGCGCAGCCGATAGGCTGACAGCACGTAACGACCCGGACCGAAGGTACGGGCATGCAGCCGTTCGATGATCTGGGCGTCGTTGGCGGTTTCCGCCAGGATGGTCAGAGAAAGGTCATTCATGTCGGGAGGCGAGATAGCATCTGGCGGCCGCGCGGTCTATTGCCCGGCGCGCAGGGTTATCCCCGCCAGGTGGCGCTGATCGGCTTGCCCGCGAAAATCTCGGCCAGCCGCTGCCTCGTGCCCTCCGTGGTGTCGTGGGGTAAGGCGTCCAGGGCAAAAAAGCCGGTCTCGGCGATCTCGCGATTGGGCTCAGGCAGCCGGTCCTGCCGGAACTGCCTGACCACATAGACCGCGACGTGATCGCGGATCGAGACGTGGCTATTGAGGAAGACGCCGTGCAGAACCGGCTCGCCGATGAGGTCGATAAGGCCTTCTTCCCGCAGCTCCATGTCCAGCGCCTCGCGAAAGGTCTGGCCGACCTCGACGCCGCCGCCGGGCAGATACCAGCCGGTCACATAAGTGTGCCGGACCAGAAACACACGGTTATCCGCATCGAGCACCACGGCACGGACGCCCAAGGTCATCCCGCGCGCGACGCGGAAATAGAGATGCACGAATTTGCGCAGGGTTGGCTCCAGCCGCTGCCGCAACGTCAGTGAGGTCATGGCGGCAAATTCCTGGCTGGCGACACGGTGGGTCCTTGCGTCATATGCCCCACCTTGCCAAAACATGCAGGGATTTCACAGGCATGAGGGCGCATTGAGCGGGCTTGTTCACATACGCGCAGGGGCGGATCGCTTCTCATGACCGCATTCACCCTCGCGCATCTGTCCGATCCGCATGTTCCGCCGATGCCGGAGCCGCAATGGCGCGAGCTCCTGGGACAGCGCGTGCTTGGCTATCTGAACTGGCGGCGCAACCGGCATTTGATCCACCGCCGCGACATGCTCGATGTCATCGTCAGCGACATGCTGGCGCAACAGCCGGACCATATTGCGGTGACCGGCGACCTCGTCAATCTCGCGCTCGCCACCGAATTTCCGCGCGGACGGCGCTGGATCGAAAGTGTCGGGACGCCGGATCATGTCTCGCTGGTCCCCGGCAATCACGATGCCTATGTGCGCGGCGCGCCGGAACGTTTCGCCGAGACCTTCGGCGACTACATGCGCAGCGACGGCACCGCGGACACGCGCTTCCCGTTTCTGCGCATCCGCGGACCACTGGCACTGATCGGCGTGTCGTCGAGTGTGCCCACCGCCCCGTTCATGGCGACAGGCTCGCTCGGCGAGGGGCAGCTTAGGGCGCTCAACATTATGCTTGGCGGCCTCGCCGACGCGCATCTATTTCGCGTGCTGCTGATCCATCATCCGCTGCGCTCGAAGCAAAGGCACAAGAGCCTGACGGATTCTGATGCGCTGCAAATGCTGCTGAAGCGTCACGGCGTCGAACTGATCCTGCACGGCCACGACCACATTCATTCGACCATGTGGTTCGACGGCCCCCAGCGGCGCATTCCTGCTATCGGAGTGCCATCGGCGTCAGCGGTTGCACACGGCCACAAGCCTGCAGCCGCCTACAATCTGTTCGCCATCGAACGTGACGGCGAGCGCTGGCGCTGCGAACAGACGGTGCGGGGCTTCGGAGGCAGCAACATGGTGCATGAGCTGACGCGAACGATGCTGGTGTAGCAGCATGACTTTTCGTGTTGGTCATTCCGGGGCGGCCTTTACGCAAACCCGGAATGACAGAGAAACCTAATGCCCGCGTACCGACACGAATAGCGCCAGCGCGAACAGACCGATCACACCGACAATCATTCCGAGCAGAAACGGCCAGAACCGGCTGTGCGGCCTCTTCGCCGCCGTCGTGACCTGCGGCGCCGGCATGGTCACCAGCGCATGTTCGCGCTCGATCATGCGGCGCGCGATATAGTCGGTAACCGCCTTCACGATGGTCGGAACGTCATGCGCCTCGGCCAGCACGACGCGGCCATGGCGGGTGTCCTGCACGAAGCGATACATGCGCTTGTCACGGCCCATGGCGACATGGGCGACCATGTCGATCCACAGCCGCGGCGTGTCGCCCTGACTGATGCCGCGGTCGAACATCTCCACGCCGGGAGGGATTTCAGCGAACAGCGAATCGAGCGCCTCGTTGAGGATCTCGAGCCGCGCCACTTCGGCATCACGCAGCTCGACGACGACACCGGTGCGATCGGCCGCCTCGATGCGGGCTTGACGCAGGGCGTCGCGCAGCCGCATCGGCCTGGCTTCCTCGACAGGCTTCGTCCCGTTACTCGCCACGCTGGACCTCTTTCTGACTGCCTGAGCGCTGCCATTCACCGGCAGTAACCTATCAGTAACCACGAGTGTCGGAAAGGCCGTTTGTTTCCAGAGACTTGGCCACTGAACACACCAGCGGCCCCACCCGGTTGCCCGGATGAGGCCGCTGATATCCTTGGACGTCTTCTTATGGGCAAACCAGCGACAGGCTTGAGGCGATCCGGCGGCACTGGCGCCGCTCGGAATCTCAGCCTCAGGCGACCCGTCGGTCTTAAGCGACCTGTCGGCTCGGCTCTTCGACAATGGAGAAGCGGACGCCGGCACGATGACGATTCTCTTCCGACACGGCCTTCCAGGCTTCTTCGGCCTCCTTGCGCGTCTTGAACGGGCCCTGCACCTGGGCCGAGCCTTCAACCAGCTTGTGGAAGTTCATCGAACCGAACTCGCCGCCGATGACCCAGAAATTGCTACCGTGTGACATGTCGTGCTCCTGTATATTTCAAATCGACATTCGTGACATGCGATGCATTCACCGTGTGAGGAGATAACGCCATATCAGCCAAAACCGCCAGATATCTTGTGTTTGAATGGTGATGTAATGTAACATCACGACTTGTAATAAATGTCACTTTGTAAATTCTGTCACAATTGACAACTACAGGGTGGCGGCTCGAAATCGGGATTGGCACAAATGGCGGGCGAGTCTGGCAAGAAACTGTTTGTGGGGCCGCGGTTCCGGCGGATCCGGCAGCAACAGGGCCTGTCGCAGACCCAGATGGCCGAGGGGCTCGGCATTTCGCCGAGCTATATCAACCTGATCGAGCGCAACCAGCGGCCGGTCACCGCGCAATTGCTGCTGCGCCTCGCCGAGACCTATGACCTCGATCTCCGCGATCTCGCAACGGCAGATGAAGACCGCTTCTTTGCCGAGCTGAACGAGATCTTTTCTGATCCGCTGTTTCGCCAGATCGATCTGCCGAAACAGGAATTGCGCGATCTCGCGGAACTCTGTCCCGGCGTCACGCATGCGCTGCAGCGGCTCTATGCGGCCTATACCGAAGCGCGGCGCGGCGAGACCATGGTCGCAGCGCAGATGGCAGATCGCCATGAAGGCACACAGTTCGAGGCCAATCCGATCGAGCGCGTGCGCGATCTGATCGAGGCCAACCGCAACTACTTTCCCGAACTCGAGGCGGCTGCCGAAGGTCTGCGCGACGAGATCAACGTGCCGTCGCAGGATTTGTTTGCGGCGCTCAGCACGCGGCTGCGCGAAAAATATTCGATCGTCACCCGCATTATGCCGGTGGACGTGATGCGCGAGACGCTCAGACGTTTCGACCGGCATCGTCGGCAATTGCTGATCTCGGAAATGGTCGACGCACCGGGCCGCACCTTTCAGGTCGCGTTCCAGATCGGCCTCGTGGAGTGCTCGTCAAATTTCGAGACCATCATCGGCCGCGCTGGGCCGCTCGACGACACAACACGGCGACTCTATCGCATCACGCTGGCCAACTATTTCGCCGCAGCGGCGCTGATGCCCTATGCGGCGTTCCATGCTGCGGCGGAAGCGCTGAGCTACGACGTGCAGGTGCTCGGCCAACGCTTCAATGTCGGCTTCGAGCAGATCTGTCATCGTCTCACCACGCTGCAGCGGCCGAATGCGCGCGGCGTTCCGTTCTTCATGCTGCGCGTCGACAATGCGGGCAACGTCTCGAAACGCTTCTCGTCAGGCACATTCCCGTTCTCGAAATTCGGTGGCACCTGCCCGCTGTGGAATGTGCACTCCACCTTCGACACACCGGACCGTCTGCTGAGCCAGGTGATCGAACTGCCAGATGGAGGCCGCTACTTCTCCATCGCGCAGACGCTGCGCAGGCCCGCGGCACCACACCCGCAGCCGCAACCACGTTTCGCCATCGGCCTCGGCTGCGAGATCCGCCACGCCGGCAAGCTGGTCTATTCGGCAGGCCTCGATCTGGAAAAGACCGAAGGCACGCCGATCGGCGTCAATTGCCGTCTCTGCGAGCGCGAGAATTGCAGCCAGCGGGCCGAGCCGCCGATCACGCGCAGCCTGATCCTCGATGAGAACACACGGCGGGTGTCGTCATTTGCTTTCAGCAATGCGCGGGAACTATAGTTGCAAGGTCTTCCCGATCGCCCCTAACATTGAGGCCGTTGATGACGTTGCTGGTCCGGGAAATGCTGCCGTCCGAAGCTCACGTCGTCAGCACCTATTTCCACAGTGCCACGCCGGAATTCCTGGAAACGATGGGCGTCGATCCAACCAGGATGCCGCCGGCGCTGATCTGGCAAGAGCGTATCGGCCAACAATATGCACTCCCGCCCGAACACCGCGCCGCCGTCGTCGCGCTGTGGCTAATGGATGATCAGCCCATCGGGTTTTCCAGTTGTGACAAGATCGTCTATGGCGAAAGCGCCACCATGCATCTTCACGTGCTGCACCCGGATAAACGGCAGAGCGGTATCGGCACTCAATGCGTCCGCCAGAGCGCCGCACTTTATTTCGATATGCTGAAGCTGAAATCGCTGTTCTGCGAGCCGAATGCCTTCAACATCGGGCCGAATCGAACCTTGCAAAAAGCCGGCTTCAAGTATGTGAAGACCCATATGACCGTACCCGGACCGTTGAATTTTCATCAGGCCGTGACACGGTGGGTCCTCGAGCGCTGATGCTTGTATGACATGTCATGGCCGGGCTTGACCCGGCCATCCATCTTGAATGTTAGTGTGGAAGAAAGATGGATGCCTGGATCAAGTCCGGGTACGACAGCGGAGAGGTCTGGTTCATGCTGCGAATGTCTGTGCGATTCACAATTCTCGTTGCAGCATCTGCCCTTATCTCCTTCACCTCCCCCGCCTCCGCGCAGCGCGCAGCGTCCTGTCATGGCGGCCAGAGCTTCGACCAATTCCTTGCCGGGCTGAAACAGCAGGCTGTCGCTAGCGGGGTATCGCAGCGCGCGATGGCGGAAGCGGCGCCCTATCTCGTCTACGATCAGGGCATCGTCAATCGCGACCGCGGGCAGCGGGTGTTCGGGCAGTTGTTCACGCAATTTGCCGGACGCATGGCGGCGGATTACCGGATGCAGAACGGGCAGCTCAAGATCAAGGCGAACGCCGCAGCCTTTGCGCGCGCCGAGAAGGAATATGGCGTGCCGCCGGCCGTCATCGCGGCGTTCTGGGCACTGGAGAGCGACTTCGGGGTGCAGATGGGCAATCTGCAGACGCTACGCTCGCTGGTGTCGCTGGCCTATGACTGCCGGCGCTCGAAGATGTTTCAGGACGAGACCATCGCCGCGCTGAAGATCATCGATCGCGGTGACCTGTCGCCGGCCGAGATGATCGGCTCATGGGCCGGCGAACTCGGCCAGACGCAGTTCCTGCCGACGCACTACTTCAACTATGCCGTCGACTACGACGGCGATGGCCATCGTAATTTGCTGCGCAGCCCCGCCGACGTGATCGGCTCGACGGCGCATTACATTTCCACGGGCCTTAAATGGCGGCGCGGCGAACCATGGCTGCAGGAGGTGCGCGTCACCGAGAACGTACCTTGGGATCAGGCCGATCTCACCATTCAACTGCCGCGCGCCAAATGGGCGTCATTCGGCGTCAGCTATCCCGATGGACGGCCGCTGCCGAACGACAGCATGCCGGCCTCGCTGCTACTGCCGATGGGCCGGCACGGTCCCGCTTTCCTCGCTTACGCGAATTTCGCCGCCTATACCGAATGGAATAATTCGCTGATCTATTCGACCACCGCGGCCTATCTCGCCACCCGCATCAATGGCGCCTCCAAGATGCGGCAGCCCTCCGCCCCTGTCGCGCAGCTGTCACACCCCGAACTTCGCGAGCTGCAGCAACTGCTGGCGAAGCGCGGCTTCAATGTCGGCAAGATCGACGGCATCCTCGGCCAGCAGAGCCGCACGGCGGTCAAGGCCATGCAGGTCAAGTTCGGCCTGCCCGCGGACTCCTGGCCGACGGCTGAATTGTTGGCGGCGCTGAAATCCGGGCGCTAGAGCCTGATTTATCTGATCTGAGAAACGGTATCCACATCTCGGGATCACGCTCGAAATTTCTTCTCTTTTGTAAGGCTGGGGCGGTTGAATTCGGCTGGCCGCGCCCCAAGTCCATGCAGCAGCATCTTTCTTGACCCTTCCGGGTCGTCACCGCTGCGCAGCCGCAATCGACCGAAAAAGAGCATCACATGTCATTTTACGATTCCGCCGTGCCTGCCTATCTGCAGATGCTCGGCAGCCTCTCCGCCATTCTCGACAAGGCTGAGGCCCACGTCACCGCGAAAAAGATCGAGCCGGAAGCCTTGCTCGGCGCCCGGCTCTATCCCGACATGCTGCCGCTCTCTCGCCAGGTTCAGGTCGCCTGCGACCAGGCGATGCGTGGTTGCGCCCGGCTCACCCAGAACGAACCTCAGTCGGTGCCGGACACCGAGAAAACCTTCGGCGAATTGAAACAGCGTCTGGCCAAGGCGATGGACTATGTGAAGGGCTTCACGCCGGCTCAATTCGAAGGCGCCGACGCACGCGAGGTCACGTTTCCGATCGGCGGCGGCAAGACAACGACCATGACGGGCCAGCAGTATCTGAGCAGCTTCTCGCTGCCGAACTTCTACTTCCACGTCGCTATCGCCCACGGCATTCTCCGGCATAGCGGCATCGAGATCGGCAAGCGCGACTTCCTCGGCGCGTAGTAAGCCGGACCATCACCAAAGGATATTCGGCTACTGGCTGACCGATAGAGAGATCATGATCATTCAATCCGTCATCGCCACGATTGTTTTATCCTGAACCAACGACATACAGCGCAGCGGTATTGCCAATGCGCTGCATGATGCCCAATTCGACTTCACCTTTCATCGACTGGATCATTCCTCATGAGCACGTCCAAACTCTTCGAACCCTACAAGCTTGGTGCGAACACGCTGACCAATCGCACTGTGATGGCGCCGCTGACGCGCAATCGCGCATTGCCGGGCAACGTGCCGAACCCGCTGGCGATCGAATATTATAGCCAGCGTGCCAGCGCCGGCCTTCTGGTAACCGAAGGCACACCCGTCTCGCAGCAGGGCCAGGGCTATCAGGACGTCCCGGGCATCTACACCAAGGAGCAGATCGCCGGCTGGAAGAAGGTGACCGAGGCCGTACATGCCAAGGGCGGTCATATCTATATGCAGATCTGGCACGTCGGCCGCATCTCGCATGTCAGCCTGCAGCCGAATGGCGGCGCGCCGGTGGCCCCTTCCGCGATCCGCGCCAACACCAAGACCTTCGTCAACAATACCTTCACCGACGTCTCGGAGCCCCGCGCGCTGGAGCTGGGCGAAATTCAAGGCGTCATCGACAGTTTCGCACGCGGCGCTGCCAATGCGGTCGAAGCCGGTTTCGACGGCGTGGAGATTCATGGCGCCAACGGTTATCTGCTTGAGCAATTCGCGCGTGACAGCACCAACAAGCGCACCGACGCCTATGGCGGTTCGCTCGAGAACCGCGCCAAGCTGATGCTGGAAGTGGCCGCGGCAGTTGCCAAGGAAATCGGCGGCGACAGAACCGGTATCCGCATCTCGCCGGTGACGCCGGCCAACGATGCCGCCGCCGACACGCAGGCGCAAAAGCTGTTCGACTACATCACCGACGGGCTCAGCGCCGAGAAGCTGGTCTATCTACATGTCGTCGAAGGCGCGACCGGCGGTCCGCGCGATGTCGCACCATTCGACTATGCCAGCCTGCGCAAGCGCTTCAAGGGCACATATATCGCCAATAACGGCTTCGATCTCGCACTCGCCAACAAGGTTCTCGAAGCGAACGCTGCTGACCTGATCGCGTTCGGCAAGCCGTTCATCTCGAATCCGGATCTGGTCGAGCGCCTGAAGACCGGCGCGCCACTCAACGATGCCGACAAGGCGACGTTCTATGGTGGCGGCGCCAAGGGCTACACGGATTATCCGGTGCTGGGCGCGAAGCAGGCAGCGGAGTAAGTACGCCGTCATTCCGGGGCGCACACGCATCTTTGCGGGTGCGAACCCGGAATGACAGCAAGAGAAAAGGCCGGGATCGCTCCCGGCCTTTTTTGTTTGTTCAGAAAGCTCGTCTTAGTTCGACGCGCGCTTCTGCGGCGGAGTCGCGGGCCACGACTTGATCAGCGTGTCGTAGTCCACCGTCTCGCCCTTCGGCTTCTCGTTGGCCAGCTTGCGCTGGGGCGCGATGTTGCCGTCCTTGGCGGACTTCGCATACCAGAACTCGGCGGTTTCCTTCTTGTTCAGCTTCGGTCCACATTCGCCCTGAACCTTGGATCGTTCAAGACGTTCGAGCACCGAATCCTGCGCTGCGGCCAGCGAGTCCATCGCCTGTTGCGGGGTCTTCGCACCGGACGATGCGTCGCCGATGTTCTGCCACCACAACTGTGCCAGCTTCGGATAGTCCGGGATGTTGTTTCCGGTCGGCGACCACTGCACACGGGCTGGCGAACGATAGAACTCGACCAGACCGCCGAGCTTCGGCGCACGTTCGGTGAACGACTTGTCCCAGATGTCGCTCTCACGGATGAAAGTGAGACCGACATGGCTCTTCTTCAGTGACACCGTCTTCGAGGTGATGAACTGCAGATAGAGCCAGGCTGCCTTGCGGCGATCGGCCGGGGTCGACTTGAGCAGCGTGCCCGAACCGACGTCCTGATAGCCGAGCTTCATGCCTTCCTTCCAGTACGAGCCATGCGGCGAGGGGGCCATGCGCCACTTCGGCGTACCGTCGGCATTCATGACCGCAAGGCCTGGCTTCACCATGTCGGCGGTGAAGGCGGTGTACCAGAACATCTGCTGGGCGATATTGCCCTGCGCCGGCACCGGCCCCGACTCCGAGAAGGTCATGCCTTGCGCCTGCGGCGGAGCATACTTCTTCATCCAGTCGAGGTATTTCGCGATCGAGTAGACCGCTGCCGGACCGTTGGTATCGCCGCCGCGCTCGACGGAGGAGCCGACCGGACGACAGCCTTCCATGCGAATGCCCCACTCATCGACGGGCAGACCGTTCGGAAGACCCCTGTCGCCATTGCCGGCCATCGATAGCCAGGCGTCGGTGAAACGCCAGCCGAGCGACGGATCCTTCTTGCCGTAGTCCATGTGGCCATAGACCTTGACGCCGTTGATCTCCTTGATGTCGTTGGTGAAGAACTCGGCAATATCTTCATAGGCCGACCAGTTCACGGGCACGCCGAGATCGTAGCCATATTTGGCCTTGAACTTGGCCTTGTAGTCGGGATTGGTGAACCAGTCGTACCGGAACCAGTAAAGGTTGGCGAACTGCTGGTCGGGCAGTTGATACATCTTCTTGTCCGGCGCGGTGGTGAAGGACGTTCCAATGAAGTCCTTGACGTCGAGCGTCGGGCTGGTGACGTCCTTGCCTTCTGCGGTCATGTAGTCCGACAGCGCGATGGTCTGGCCGTAGCGGAAATGCGTGCCGATCAGGTCGGAGTCATTGATCCAGCCGTCATAGACGTTCTTGCCGGACTGCATCTGGGTCTGCAGCTTCTCGACCACGTCGCCTTCCTGGATCAGGTCGTGCTTCAGCTTGATGCCGGTGATTTCGGAGAACGCCTTGGCCAGTGTGCGCGATTCATATTCGTGCGTGGTGATGGTTTCGGAGACGATGTTGATCTCCATTCCCTTGAACGGCTGAGCCGCCTTCTCGTACCACTGCAGTTCTTTCAGCTGCTCTGCCTTCGACAGCGTGGATGGCTGGAATTCGCTGTCGATCCACTTCTGAATGGTGGCGTCGTCGGCCTTGGCCGGCGCGGCGAGCAACGCAGCCGCCGTGATCAACGCAGCAGCGCTGGTCATCATGATATGGCGCGTCGGGCGACGTGCCTGTGTCGTCAGGTGCCTCATAACTTCCTCCCTCACTTCTGTTTCAGACCCGGGTTCATCCCGGGACTGCAGTCCAAGCCGGTCAGACGGTGCGAAAGATCGCCACCGCCGAGACCAACGAAATCAGTGTCGCGAACCACAGGTTCGAAATTTCAACGCCCTCCTCACCGATCGGCAATGTCGCGACCGGATCGCTACCGATGAAGCCGATCCAGAGCAGGTGGATAACGGCCGCGGCGATCAATGACAGGAACAGCCGGTCGCCGCGCGTGGTTGGAATGCGCAGGATGCCGATACGCTCGGCTTCGGGATAGGCGACTGCGAGCCATGTCATGGTGCCGAGCGTAAGCGCCAGCAGGCCGAAGAAGATCGCCGTCGGCGGCGTCCAGGCCATCCATGCGATGTTTTCCATGGCGCCCTCCTAGACCCGGCCAAGCGCGAAACCGCGCGCGATGTAATTGCGGACGAACCAGATGACGAGCGCGCCGGGAATGATGGTCAGCACACCAGCGGCGGCGAGCAGGCCCCAATCCATGCCGGAAGCTGACACAGTGCGCGTCATCACCGCCGAGATCGGCTTGGCATTCACCGAGGTCAGCGTGCGCGCAAGCAACAGTTCGACCCAGGAGAACATGAAGCAGAAGAAGGCAGCGACGCCGATGCCCGATGCGATCAGTGGCACGAGAATCTTCACGAAGAACTTCGGGAATGAGTAGCCATCGAGAAACGCCGTCTCATCGATCTCGCGCGGCACGCCGGACACGAACCCTTCGAGGATCCACACCGCAAGTGGCACGTTGAACAGGCAATGCGCCAGTGCAACCGCCCAAGGCGTATCGAACAGGCCGATGGCCGAATAGAGATTGAAGAACGGCAGCGCAAACACCGCAGGCGGCGCCATCCGGTTCGACAGAAGCCAGAAAAACAGGTGCTTGTCGCCGAGGAAACGATAGCGCGAGAACGCATAGGCCGCGGGCAGCGCGAAGGAGATCGACAGGATGGTGTTGATGATGACGTATTTCAGCGAGTTGATGTAGCCGGAATACCAGCTCTCGTCGGTGAAGATGCGGATGTAGTTGGCCAGCGTCGGCTGATGCGGCCACAGCGTCATCGTCGAGACGATCTCGTTATTGGTCTTGAAGCTCATATTGACGAGCCAATAGATCGGCAGCAGCAGGAAGATCAAAAACAGCGTCAGGATAATGCGGCGTCCGGGGATCGTATGCATCAGACCGCTCCCTCGGGTTTCGTGTGATCGACGCCGGCATTGGTCATCACGGTGTAGAACACCCAGCACACGATCAGCACGATCAGGTTATAGACCAGCGACAGCGCGGCAGCCTTGCCGAGATCGAACTGTCCGAGCGCGATCTTGACCAATTCGATGGACACGAAGGTGGTTGAATTGCCAGGGCCTCCGCCGGTGACCACGAAAGGCTCGGTATAGATCATGAAGCTATCCATGAAGCGCAGCAGCACGCCAATCAGCAGCACGCGGTTGAGCTTCGGCAACTGGATGGCACGAAACACTGCCCAGCGTGAGGCTCCATCGATCTGCGCTGCCTGATAATAGGCATCAGGGATCGACTTCAGCCCGGCGTAACACAAAAGAGCGACGAGGCTGGTCCAATGCCAGACATCCATCACGATGACCGTGGCCCAGGCATCGAACTCGTTCGACACATAATTGTAGTCGATGCCCATGTGATTGAGCGTATAGCCGAGCAGACCAATGTCGGGACGCCCGAATATCTGCCAGATGGTGCCGACCACATTCCATGGAATCAGCAATGGCAGCGCGAGGATCACAAGACACGCGGCAACGCGCCAGCCCTCGCGCGGCATCGACAGCGCGACGAGAATGCCGAGCGGCACTTGAATGGTGAGGATAATCGCAGAGAAAGCCAGATTGCGCAGCAGCGAGGCGAAGAAGCGACTGCCGAGATCGCTGGAGGGATCGAGCAGCTCCTTGAACCAGCCCACGCCATTCCAGAAGAACTGGTTGTTGCCGAAGGTGTCCTGCACCGAATAGTTCACCACCGTCATCAGCGGCAGCACCGCGGAGAACGCCACGATGAGAAAGACCGGCAGGACGAGGAACCAGGCTTTTTGATTGACGGTCTTGTCCATCACGCACCCCCTTCAACAAGGCGGCTGTCGGCATAAACGTGCACCCGCGACGGGTCGAACACCAGCCCGACATCGCCACCCGGGACCGAAAATCCCTGGGGTACGCGCGCAGCGAATTTGACGCCGCCGATGCGGACGCGCGCAAAACTCACGCGGCCGAGATCGTCGACGCGTTCGACTTGCGCCAGCAGCAAGCCCGGCGCGGGCGTCGCAACATGGACGAATTCGGGGCGAACGCCGATTTCGATTGTGGCACCTGCTGGCAACTTGTCGTAGCTGCGCTGCAGCGCGATGACGTGCCCCCCAATGCGCGCTTCGCGCCCGCTCACTTCGGCGGGGACAATATTCATGCCGGGCGAGCCGATGAAATAGCCGACGAATGTATGCGCGGGCTTGTCGAATAGCTCTTGCGGCGTACCGGACTGCACGACACGGCCGTCATGCATCACGACCACCGTATCGGCAAAGGTCAGCGCTTCGGTCTGGTCGTGGGTGACGTAGATCATCGTCAGATCGAGCGCGCGGTGCAGCGCCTTGAGCTTCGAGCGCAATTCCCACTTCAGCGCCGGATCGATCACCGTCAGCGGCTCGTCGAACAGTACCGCAGCGACGTCGGAGCGCACCAGGCCACGGCCGAGCGAGATCTTCTGCTTAGCGTCAGGCGTCAGCCGTGTCGCCTTGCGGTTGAGATAGGGCGTGAGATCGAGCAACTCGCCGATCTCGGCCACGCGTGCGTCGATCTGCGCCTTCGGCACGCCGCGATTCTTCAGCGGAAAGGCAAGATTCTCGCCGACAGTCATCGTGTCGTAGATGACCGGAAACTGGAACACCTGCGCGATGTTGCGCTTCTGCGTCGATAGAGGCGTGATATCCTTGCCGTCGAACAGGATCTTACCACGCGTCGGCGTGACGATGCCGGATATCAGGTTCAGGAGCGTGGTCTTGCCGCAGCCGGACGGGCCGAGCAGCGCATATGCGCCGCCTTGCCGCCAGGTCATGGAGATCGGCTTGAGCGCAAATGATTCCGGGGCGGCATCATTGCCGCTATAGGACTGCGCGAGATCGACGAGATCGATGCGGGCCATGTTACGCTCCCTGCACAGTGTTGGGAGCGGCAACCAGACGGTCGCTGCCATCGAAGACGAACAGATTGGCGGGATCGAGCACGGCGTCGAGCATGTGGCCGGGCAGGAATTCATGAACGCCCTGCAGCACCGCAACCCAATTCGACGCGTCGCGTTTCAGATGGACGAAGCTTTCCGACCCGGTGATTTCGGTCACGGTCACTTCCGCTGGAAATGCATGCCGTCCGGCGAGACCACTGGCGACTTCGAGCTGATGTGCGCGGAAGCCAACGCGATAGCTGCCGTCGGCGAGGTTTGCGTAGAGGCCACTGGCGGGCGCGGTCGCACCGCCCGCGTAATGCACGGTGCCATTCTTCTTCTCGATCACCACCAGATTAAGCGGCGGATCGGAAAACACTTCGGCAGCCTTGAGCGTCTCGGGATGGCGATAGACCTTGGAGGTCTGGCCGACCTGCAGAACCTGACCTTCCCACAGACACACGGTGCTGCCGCCCAGCAAAAGCGCTTCAGAGGGCTCCGTCGTGGCATAGACGAAGATCGCGCCGGAGGCCTCGAATATCCTCGGCAGTTCGGTGCGCAATTCCTCGCGCAGTTTGTAATCAAGATTGGCGAGCGGCTCGTCGAGCAGCACGAGATCGGCGCCCTTCACCAATGCACGCGCGATTGCCGTGCGCTGCTGCTGGCCGCCGGAGAGCTGCAATGGCGTACGCTTCAGATAGGGCTCGAGCTTGAGTAAGGCTGCGGCCTCGCGCACGCGGGTTTCGATCTCGGCCTTCGGCTTGCCCTGCACGCGCAGCGGCGAGGCGATGTTCTCATAGACCGTCAGCGAGGGGTAATTAATGAACTGCTGATAGACCATCGCCACGGATCGCTTGCGGATATCGAGTCCAGTAACGTCCTTGCCATCGACCAGCACGCGACCTTGGGTCGGCTTGTCGAGTCCGGCCAGCAGCCGCATGATCGAGGTTTTGCCGGCCAGTGTTGGCCCGAGCAGCACGTTCAGGGTGCCGCGCTCCAGCGTCAGCGAGACGTCACGGATCGTTGTGACGCCATCCACCATCTGCGAGACGTGATCAAGCGCAACGCTCATGGCCGCGCTCCCGCTTCTTGCCGTGCGCTCGCTGGCTGCGCGCGATTGACGTCGAGCCACGCATCAAGCGCTGCGACCTCATCTTTCGACAGACGCAGACCGAGCTTCGAGCGGCGCCAAACGATATCTTCGGCGCTCACGGCCCATTCATTGGCCACGAGATAACGCACTTCGCGCTCGGTGAGCGTGGCACCGAAGGCCTGACCGAGATCGACAAGTGATTTCGCAGTACCCAGCATCTTCGCTGCGCGCGTGCCATAAGCATGCGCCAGGCGGTTGGCATGGGCCAGCGTCAGGAACGGATAGTCGCGCAACAGCTCTGCGATGAGCGCGTCGACAGCAGAGACGTCGAAATCGCCACCGGGCAGCGCGGCATGGGCCGTCCAGCCTTCCTTCGCCTTGGTGCCCTTCAAATAGGGCGCGAGCTTCTGCAAGGCTTCTTCGGCAAGGCGACGATAGGTCGTGATCTTGCCGCCATAGATCGACAGCAGCGGCAGGCCTCCGGGCAAATCGAGTTCGAACACATAGTCGCGCGTCGCCGCCTTGGCCTCATTGGCGCCGTCGTCGTAGAGCGGGCGCACGCCGGAATAGGTCCACACCACGTCTTCGGCCAGCACTGGCCTGGCGAGATATTCGCTGACCGACTTGCAGAGATAGTTGATTTCATCGGCGGAGATTTTCACATCGGCGGGATCGCCGTGATAATCGATATCCGTGGTGCCGATCAGGGTGAAATCGCCCTGATAGGGAATCGCAAACACGATACGCCCATCGGCATTCTGGAAGATGTAGGCACGATCGTGGTTGTAAAGTTTCGGCACCACGATATGCGAGCCCTGCACGAGGCGGACTTTCGCCTTCGCATTGACGCCGGCACCAACCGCCAGAACATTCTCGACCCACGGACCACCCGCATTGACCAGCGTGCGCGCGCTGATAGTCGAGCGGTCGCCCGTCGCCGTATCCTGCACCGTGACCTGCCACATCCCGTCGGCCTGCCTAATCTCGGTTGCGCGCGAGCGCGTACGAATCTCAGCGCCCCGGTCGGCGGCATCACGCGCGGTGAGCACGACAAGGCGAGCATCATCTACCGAGCAGTCGGAATATTCAAAGCCACGCTTGAACCGGCCGGGCGCCAGCGGCTTGCCGGTCTCGTCGCGGGTGAGATCGAGGGTGCGCGTCGGGGGCAGAAGTTTACGGCCGCCTATATAGTCGTAGAGGAACAGGCCCAAGCGCAGCAGCCAGGCAGGCCGCAGACCGGCGTGATGCGGCAGCACGAAACGCAGGGGGCGGATGATATGCGGCGCGATCTGCCAGAGAACTTCGCGCTCGAGCAGCGCATGGCGCACCAGCTTGAAGTCGTAATATTCGAGGTAACGCAACCCGCCATGGATCAGCTTGGTCGACCAGGACGAGGTGCCGCTAGCCAGATCGTTCATCTCGCAAAGGAACACGGAATTGCCGCGGCCGACGGCATCGCGGGCAATACCGCAGCCGTTCACACCACCACCAATGATTGCGAGGTCGTAGATCTGACCCACCCCGTCTCCCCTCCTGCGCCAATAGTCTGGCGCCTTCCTTCGGACGCGCCATCTTCGCTTTCAGCGATTTGGCTTTCGTTTTCGATTAAAGCACAACCAAAAGCGAAAGCAATGGGGTCTATAATAGTTTGAGGTCCCGTTTTGGGGCTCAAAACAGGCTCTAGAGTGGGGTCGGTTCGGGTTCCAGATCGTCAGAATCGTCCGCGGACCCCGGCAAGGCCGCGATCACCTGCACGCCCCGGCTCCGGCAGATCTCCTGCAAAGAGGGCGGCAGGGGGACGTCGGTCACGAAGGTCTGGATCTGGCTGATATGGGCGATGCGGACGGCCGCACTGCGCCGGAGCTTGGTCGAATCGCAGACCAGCATGACGCTGCGGGCGTTGGCGATGATGGCCTGCGCGGCCTGCACCTCGCGATAATCGAAGTCGAGCAACGCGCCCTCCTCGTCGATCGCCGAGGCGCCGATGATGGCGTAATCGACCTTGAACTGACCGATCAGCTTGATCGCTGTAGAGCCGATCACCGCGCCATCGGAGCGACGCACAGTGCCACCGGCCACGATCACTTCGATATGCGGATGCCGGTACAGCATCATCGCCACATTGAGGTTGTTGGTGATGACCAGCAGGTTCTCGTGATTGGTCAGCGCGCTGGCGACTTCTTCCGTGGTGGTGCCGATATTGATGAACAGCGACGAGCCATTGGGAATCTGCGCCGCGGCAGCAACGCCAATCGCCTTCTTCTCCTCGGCCGCCACGAATCGTCGCGCTTCGTAGGCGAGGTTTTCGACGCCGGAGGCGACGATGGCACCGCCGTGGATACGCGTCAACAGGCGCTGGTCGCAGAGATCGTTGAGGTCCTTGCGGATGGTCTGTGCGGACACCTCGAAGCGGCGCACGAGGTCGTCGACCATCACGCGGCCAAAGGCGCGCGCGTGATTCAGGATTTCGGATTGGCGATGAGTCAGGCCAGCAGTCACAACAGCACCTCGGATGGAATGTTTCCATCGTGCGGGTGTTGGCGGCAATGGTCAACGCATCACCGGTGCAGGCGCCATGTGCTTCGGCGCCGCAACGTCGTCAGATAGTCGCCCTAGAAGGCGTCACAGCCTCCTGGATACCCTGCGCGAATTGGAAAGCCGCGCGTTCAGCTTCGCGCGCATTGCGAAACAGCTGGCCTTCCATAGGGTTGAAACGGTGAGACGCGGCGAAGAACCTGTACCCACCGGGATCGCGAACCACGATGCCGGCTGCCTGCGACGAGACTTCGATAATGTAAGTGTCTGACATGGCGGCCCCCTTCGCGACAGGCAATGCATATTCCGGGCCACCAACAGCGCAGGGGGTATTTCGTTCCAGCCGGTGTTTAGAATTGCTCAGGTCGAGATCGTCGCATCCGGGCGCTTGATCACCTGCGGACGACCATCCTCGTCAATGGATACAAAGGTGAAATTGCCGTCGGTCACCAGGATCGGGGCATTTTCGTTGCGGCGAAGCACCCAGGCCTCGATATGCACGGTGAGCGACGTGCGGCCCATGCGTACCAGATCCGCATGCACGGAGACGACGTCGCCGACATGAACGGCCTTGCGGAAGGTCATGGCCTCGATGGCGACGGTGACCGTGCGCGTCTTCGCCACCTTGGCGGCAAAGATGCCGCCACCAAGATCCATCTGGCTGAGCAGCCAGCCGCCAAAGATATCGCCATTGGCATTGGTATCGGCCGGCATTGCGACTGTGCGGATGGTGAGATCGCCGGTGGGCTCCGCAGCCAGACCCGTTGCGACCCGATTCGTTGTTTCAGTCATGAGCAAATGCTGCCCGAAGTTGAGTCATCTTGTGCAAACCAATTTATTTGAATGTTTCCCAGCCGGCATCAGGGGCAAAACGATCGCCGAACTTCGCCGCCAGCGTACGCAGCGTCGCGGTGATATTCTCGGTTCCACGCGTCCTCGCATAGTTCAGTGGACCGCCGCGGAAGGGCGCGTAACCGGTTCCGAAAATCATTGCGCCATCGACCACATCGGGATTGTCGACGATACCTTCGCGCAGGCAGGCGACGCAAACATTCGACATCGGCAGCACCAGGCGATCAATCATCTCTTGCGTCGGACGGGCCGTCGCGACCGCGCTGGAACTCTTTTCGGCCTTGCCGTCACGCCATGTATAAAAGCCGCGGCCGGTCTTCTTGCCGAACTCGCCCTTGTTGACCTTCTCGCGCAGCCAGGCCGGAGTCGGCGGCAGCAGATCACCGAACTTCGAGCGCAGCATGTCGCCGACGGCGAGACAGATATCGAGACCGACCTGATCGGCCAGCTCGATAGGACCCATCGGCATGCCGAACTGTTCGGCCGCGGCATCGATGGTTTCCTTGTCGACCTTCTCCTCCATCAGCATCATCGCCTCGAGCATGTAAGGCGTCAGCGCACGATTGACGAGAAAGCCCGGCGAGCTCTTCACCGGCAGCGGCAGGCGATCGATCGCGCCGACGAAGGCCGTGGCCTTCTTCAGCATTTCCTGATCGACGCCGTCGTGACTGACGACCTCGACCAGTTGCAGGCGCGAGACCGGGTTGAAGAAATGCAGGCCGAGCAGCCGCTCTGGCCGCGCCAGCGTGGTGCACAGCTCCTGCAGCGGAATGCTCGACGTATTGGTGGCGAGAATCGCATCCGGCTTCATGCGCACCTCAATGCCGGCATAGACCTTCTGTTTCAGCTCGAGCTTTTCCGACACCGCCTCGATGATGAGGTCGGCATTGCGCACGCCCTCGCCATCCATGTCAGGAATCAGGCGATCCAGCGTATCGCGCTGCTCGGTGCGCTTGCGGATGATCTTGCTGTAGAGATCAGCTGCGCGCTTCATGGCGCCCGCAATCGGTTCGGGCTTCATGTCGGCCAGCGTAACGCGCATGTCCTGATGGGCGCACCAGGCCGCGATGTCACCACCCATAGCGCCGGCGCCGATGACATGGACATGCTTGATGCCCACGTTGCCGTCGCCGGCAAGCTTCTTCATCTGCTCGCGCAGGAAGAAGACGCGGATCAGGTTCTGCGCCGTCGCTGTCACCACCAGCCGGGCGAAGGACGCCTTCTCAGCATTGAGCATCGCCGCACGGTCGCCGCCGTGCTTCTCCCACAGCTCGATCAGTGCATAAGGCGCGGGATAGTGCTCGCGCGGCGCAGCCTTGCTGGCCTCGGCGACCATGCGCGAGGCGAGAATGCCGCGCACCGGCGAGAAGTTCATGATCGGGATCAGCCCACTCGGCTTGGCGCGCTTGAGCTTGCCGAACACCGCGTCTCGCGCAGCGTTACGGACATGGCGTTCCTCGGTCACCGCATCGACAAGACCGATCGCCTTCGCCTTGCGTGCGTCGATGGTCTTGCCGGTCAGCATCAGCGGCATCGCCTGCATCGGATTGACGAGATGCGTGAAGCGCGCGGTGCCACCCAAACCTGGATGCAGGCCGAGCATGACTTCCGGAAAACCGAAGCGCGCGCCGTCAATGGCGATGCGCATCTGGCAGGCCAGCGCCACTTCGAGACCTCCGCCGAGACAGAAACCGTGAATGACGGCCACTGTTGGGATCTTCAGCGCCTCGAAGCGATCGATCACCGCGTGAGCACGGCCGATTTGCGTTTCCACTTCCAACGGATCGCTGGCGCCGCGGAATTCATTGACGTCGGCGCCGGCGATGAAACCGGACGTCTTGGCCGAGCGAACCACGATGCCGGTCGGGCGCTGGGCTTCCAGCGCATTCAGCACCTGATCGAATTCTTCCAGCACAACAGCCGACAGCGTATTGGCGCTCGCATCGGCGCGGTCAAACAACAGCCACGCGATGCCATCGGCATCGCGCGTCAGCTTGAAGTGGCGATAGGCGCCTGATGTGTCGGGAGCCGGCCCGAGTTCGAGCACGCGATCCTTGAGAACGTCCATGATCTTGCTGTCCATGACGCCCTCACACCGTCTCGATCAACATCGCACCGCCGAGGCCGCCACCGATACATTCGGTGGCGATGCCGCGCCTGGTGCCGAGCCGCTTCATCGCGTTCACAAGATGCAGCACGATGCGGTTGCCGGAGGTGCCGACGGGATGGCCGAGGCTGATGGCGCCCCCATCGACATTCAGCTTCGCACAATCGATCTCACCGGCCGCACCGTCGAGACCGAGCACCTCGCGGCAGAATTTCTCGTCTTTCCAGGCGGCGAGACAGCCGAGGACCTGCGTGGCGAAGGCTTCGTTCAATTCCCACGTCTCGATGTCGTGAATCGTCATGTTGTTGCGCTTCAACAAATCGTTCGACGACAACACCGGGCCGAGCCCCATGATCGACGGATCGAGCGCAGACCACTGGCTGTCGAGGATGACGGCCTTCGGCGTCAGCCTGTGCTTCGCCACGGCATCTTCGGAGGCGAGGATCACCCAGGATGCGCCATCGGTGATCTGCGAGGAGTTGCCGGCGGTGACTTGCCCCCATGGACGTTCGAATACCGGCTTCAGTGTCGCAAGCTTGTCGACCGACGAATCTGCGCGGACGCCGTCGTCATGGTCGTAGAAATTGCCCTTGCAATCGAAGGCTGTCTCGACCTCGCCCTTCAGCCAACCCTGTTCCTGCGCATGGGCAAGGCGCTTGTGGCTTTCGACGGCATAGACATCGGCCTGCACACGCGTGATGCCGAACAGGTGCCCGACCTTCTCGGCGGTCTGGCCCATATTGAGGTCGGTGATCGGATCGGTAAGACCGCGCTCGAGGCCGATGATCGGCTTGAAATAAGCCGGCCGGGCCTTGGCGATCGCCGCCACCTTGCCGAGCACACCCTTGGCCATGGCAAGCCCGGCGAACCAGCGTACGCCGTTCTGCGGCCAGACCAGCGGCGCGTGGCTGAGCGCTTCGGCACCGCCAGCGAGAATCAAATCGGCATTCCCCTCGCGGATATAGCGATAGCCGGTGTCGATCGACTGCATGCCGGAGCCGCAATTGATCTGCACGGTGAAGGCCACCATCGCCTCGCCCATACCGAGCCGAAGCGCGGCCACGCGCGCCGGGTTCATCTCGTCGGCAATGACATTGACGCAGCCGAGGATCACCTGATCGAAGGCATTTGGTGCAAATGGCTGCCGCGCCAGCAGTGGGCGGCCACATTGAACGGCAAGATCGACAGGGGTGAAAGGGCCGGGGCCGCTGCGCGCTTTCAGGAACGGCGTCCGGCTGCCGTCGACGATATAGACTGGTCTTGCCATCAGCTTGCTGCCCGCTGCTCACCAAGTTCCTGGAAGAATTGATGCACGTTATCGGACTTCTTATAGCCGGGCGACAGCTCCTCCGGCGCAAAGTGATCGACCTCGATCACCAGCTTGACGGCTTCCTGTGCGGCGGCGAGCTTCTCGCCCTCGGCCTGGGTAATCACGCCCTGTGTCACTGCATCCTTCCAGTTCTTCAGCTTCGCGGTGCGGATGCGCTTGGCAATATCGTCACTCGATGTCACCAGTTTGAACGCCTTTTCCAACCGCGCCAGTCCGCGATCATCATCGATATGTGACAGATCAGGCGTCAGACGATCGCGCGTCGCCGACGGCTCCAGGATCATCTGCGCGCAGCGATGCACAACGCGATCCGAAGGTCCGAGCACCGATGCACCATATGGCTGCACGATGAATTTGAGGATGGCGGCGACAAAGCGGTTCGGCAGATTGGCCAGAATCTCCGCAAAGCGGTTCTCAATCGTCTTGAAGCCGGATGCCATGCACCATTCAAGCGCCGGCAGATCCTCCTGCTGGCGGCCTTCGTCTTCCCAGCGTTTCAGCACCGCCGAGAGCAGATACAGCTCGGAGAGAATGTCGCCGAACCGCGCTGACAGCATTTCCTTGCGCTTCAGCGCACCGCCCAGCGTCAGCAACGCCATGTCGGCGCAGAGCGCGAAAGCCGACGAATAGCGCGAGAGCTGGCGATAGAATTGTGTGGCATCGCCGGCATCCGGCGCCGGCGCGAATACGCCACCGGTCCAGCAGCGGCCCCAAGCGCGGAACAGCGTGGTGACGCTATGGCCGATATGCTTCCAGAACGCGGTGTCGAAGGCGTCCAGACCCTTGGCCTTGTCGGGATCGCCGAGCGCGTTCATTTCCTGCAACAAATAAGGATGAGCGCGGATGGCGCCCTGCCCGAACACGATGAGATTGCGCGTCAGGATATTGGCGCCCTCAACCGTGATGCCAACCGGCACCGCGCGATAGAGATTGCCCATATAGTTCTGCGGGCCGTCGATCACGGCCTTGCCGCCATGAATGTCCATGGCATCATCGATGACAAGACGCATGCGCTCGGTTGCATGCAGCTTCATGATGCCGGAGATAACCGCAGGGTGATGCCCCTGATTGAGTGCCGCCGAGGTCAGTCGCCGCGCGGCATCGAGCAGATAGGCCGTGCCGGCGATCCGCGCCAACGGCTCTTCGATGCCCTCGAATTTGCTGATCGAAATGTTGAACTGTTCGCGGATGCGCGCATAGGCTCCGGTGGTGCGCGCCACATAGGCAGCGCCTGCAGCGGACAGCGACGGCAGCGAAATGCCGCGGCCGGCGGCGAGCGCCGACATCAGCATCTTCCAGCCCTGCCCCAAACGCTCCTGACCGCCGATGACGTAGTCCAGCGGGATGAAGACGTCCCGGCCCCAGTTCGGGCCGTTCTGGAACACCTGCATCGACGGCAGATGGCGCTGGCCGATCTCCACGCCCGGCAGATCATGCGGGATCAGCGCGACTGTGATACCAAGCTCGTCCTGATTGCCGACCAGATGATCGGGGTCATAGGCCTTGAAAGCGAGACCGATCAAAGTCGCCACAGGGCCGAGCGTGATGTAGCGCTTGTGCCAATTGAGGCGCAGACCAAGCACTTCGCGGCCCTCGAAGGTGCCCTTGCAGATCACGCCGCTGTCGATCATCGACGCGGCATCGGAGCCGGCTTCCGGACTAGTGAGGCCGAAACAGGGAATATCGCGCCCATCGGCGAGACGCGGCAGCCAGCGCTGGCGCTGTTCGTCGGTGCCGAATTTCATAAGCAGTTCGCCGGGGCCGAGCGAGTTCGGCACCATCACGGTAACGGCGGCAACCACCGAACGCGACGAAATCTTCCGGACCACTTCGGAATGCGCGTAGGGCGAGAAGCCGAGACCGCTATAGTCCTTCGGAATGATCATGCCGAAGAATTTCTCGCGCTTGATGAAGTCCCAGATCTCGGGCGGCAGGTCGCGCAATTCCCAATTGATCTTCCAGTCGTCGATCATCTCACAGAGACGATCCACCGGCCCCGTCATGAAGGCCCGTTCTTCATCCGTCAGCGTCGCCGGCTTCACCGCAAGCAGCTTGGCCCAGTCCGGATTGCCGGTAAACAGGTCCGCATCCCACCAGACGTCGCCGGCTTCCAGCGCCTCGCGCTCGGTGTCCGACATCTTCGGCAGCACGCCCTTGGCCCAGCCGAAGATCGGCTTGGTGAGATAATCGCGGCGCAAGCTGGACGAGCTCATGGAGGCTTCCTCTCGATCGAGGCGACCGGCTGTCCGGGCGGACCGCAGGCGCCAAAAGGCAGACGCTCTTGGCAGGATGGTGTCGGTGTCACCTTAGCTTTCGCATTGATATTCAAGCGAAATTTGACAGCATCGAGCCATCATTAACGACAGGATACCGCAACGGTTCCCGAAAGGCGATTTCTCGCCGCGTGACCAGTGGTCGCGCGGCCTAAACGCCGGAAGAAGAGCCAGCCTCAGTCCGGGCGGGCCATCTCGAACATGGCGTCCTGCTTGATGTGGAAGTAATCGCCGCGACGGCCGGCGCGCAAGATCGGACCGGCGAGCGCGGTCTGGTACACGCCATCCACGATCAGGGTCTTGTCGATATGCACGGCAACGACTTCACCCATGGTGAGGAAGGCGTTGGCCGGGGCACCGTTCGCGCCCTTCAGCTCGATGATCTGGGTCACCTTGCATTCAAAAGCGACGCGGGCTTCGCCGACCCGTGGCACATTGACAAGCTTGCTTGGCACCGGCGTCAGACCGGCAAGCTCGAATTCATCCACTTCCGGGCCAACACTCGCGGCCGTCGCGTTCATCTGCTTGGCCAGATCCATGGTGGCCAAGTTCCAGACGAACTCCTTCGTCGCCTGCATGTTGCGGGCGGAGTCCTTGATCCCGATGCTGGAGAAGCCGATCAGCGGCGGGGTGTAATTGAAGGCGTTGAAGAAGCTGTAGGGCGCCAGATTGACATGGCCATTGGCATCCCGGGAGGAGACCCACCCGATCGGACGCGGACCGATGATGGCATTAAAGGGATCGTGCTTGAGGCCGTGGCCGTTGACGGGCTCGTAGGAATGCAGATCGAATGCGGTCACGCGGAAGATCCCCTGAATTGACGTCAGGAAGATCGTCTAGCCCCGCGGCGCCAACCCGGCAAGAACGAAGTCGATCATCTGGTCCAGGGTCGGGCCGGGCTTGGTCGCGCATTGCGCGATCATCTGCGGGTGAAAGAACCGCATCATCGCAGTGCAAGCGCACATGGCTGCCAATTCGACGTCCGGGGCGTGAAACTCACCCTTGGCAGCACCATCCGCGATGACGCCGCCGATGGTCACGGTGATCCGCTCCATATGGGCGGTGCAGACGTCCCAACTCTCTTCCATGGCGATGGCGACCATCTCGTGCAGCTTGGCATCGCCAACATAGCGTTCGGCATTCATCTCATGGATCGACGTCAGCAGTTCGCGGAGCCGTGCGGCGGCCGGCTGCGGATTTTCAGCAATCGCTCCTGCGGCCTCTTCAACTTCCCCCATCAGCCGCTGCGCCACGGCCGAAATGATCGACTTCTTCGAATCGAAGAAGCGATAGACATTGGCCGGCGACATCCGCAGCACCTTGGCGATATCAGCCACGGTGGTCTTCTGGTAGCCGATTTCACGAAACAGCTTTTCCGCGACCACAACGATGCGGCCTCGCATATCGGCTTCGACGTGTTCAGAAATCAGAGTCATCTCGGATAACAGTCTTCAGCTATTCGGCAGCAAGCGGAAAGGCCTGCTTCTTGTCGTGATGGTGCGGTGCGTGATGATCCACATCCTCACCCGATCCGCGTTCATCCAGGCTCTTGCGAAACCATAGGGCATAGAGACCCGGGAGATACAACAACGTCAAGAACGTCGCCACAAACAATCCACCCATGATGGTGACCGCCATCGGGCCCCAGAAGGCCGAGCGCGACAGCGGGATCATCGCCAGAATGGCCGCCAGCGCCGTCAGGATAACCGGACGCGCACGGCGCACGGTCGCCTCGACAATGGCTTCGCGACGGGTCAGGCCGTGCTGCACGTCGGTTTCGATCTGATCCACCAGAATGACGGCGTTACGCATGATCATGCCCGCCAGCGCGATCAGGCCGAGCAGCGCCACGAAGCCGAACGGCTTGTTGGCGACGTTCAGGGCCAGTGAGGCGCCGACGATGCCAAGCGGCGCCGTCAGGAACACCAGGATCAGACGCGAGAAGCTCTGCAACTGCACCATCAGCAGCGTCAGCATGATGATCATCATCAGCGGAAACAGCACGGCAATCGAGGCATTACCCTTGCTGGATTCCTCCACCGCACCGCCAATCTCGATGCGATAGGCCGGCTCCAGGCTGTCGCGGATCTGCTGCAATTGCGGCCAGATCTGGTTGGTGACATCCGGCGGCTGCACGCCATCAATAACGTCACCACGCACGGTGATCGCCATGTCGCGGTTGCGGCGCCAGAGGATCGGCTCCTCATGGGCGTATTCGATCTTCGCCACCTGCGACAGCGGCACCGGAACGCCGTTGCGCGAGATGATGGTAAGATCGCCCACACGGCCGAGATCGAGGCGTTCCGACGGCACGGCACGGGCGACGACGCCAACCTTCTCGATGCCGTCACGCACGGTGGTGACCGACGCGCCGGAGATCAGCATCGCCAGGGATTGTGACAACTCCTGCGGCGTCAGGCCGAGAGCACGGGCGCGGTCCTGGTCGACCACCAGCTTGAGGGACGGCGTCTGCTCGTTCCAGTCGAGCTGCGGATCGACCATGTTCTTGTTGGCGCGCATCACCTCGCGCACTCTGTAGGCGATGTCGCGCACGGTCGCCGTGTCCGGCCCGATGACGCGGAACTGGACGGGGAAGCCAACCGGCGGACCGAAATTGAACCGATCAACGCGCACGCGGGCTTCCGGCAACTGGCCCTCGGCCACGGCCTTCTCGATCTTGGCCTTGATGCGCTCACGTGCCTCAACGTCCTTCGACACGATCACGATTTCGGCGAAGGCTTCATTCGGAAGCTGCGGATTGAGGCCGAGCCAAAAGCGCGGCGAACCGCGGCCCACATAGGCCGTGTAAGTGGAGATGTCCTTATCGTCCTTGAGCAGCTTTTCGGCGTCCTTGACGGCCTTTTCGGTGACGCCGAACGCCGTGCCTTCCGGCAAGCGAAGCTGGAAGAACAGTTCGGGGCGCTCCGACAGCGGGAAGAACTGCTGCTGGACGTGGCCGAAGCCGACGATGGCGGCGACGAAGATACCGACAGTGGCAGCCACGACCTTGATACGGTGCGTGACGCACCACTGCACCACGCTGCGGAGACCGCGATAGATACGTGTCTCGTAAACCGCATGCGGGTCGTGATGGGCGCTACCGTGCGCGGCGAGGTTCGGCAGCAGCTTGACGCCGATATACGGTGTGAAAATCACCGCCACGAACCAAGAGGCGATCAGCGCAATCGCGACCACCCAGAAGATGCCGCCGGCATATTCGCCGACGGCGGAATTGGCGAAACCGATCGGCAGGAAGCCGACAGCCGTGATCAGCGTGCCCGTGAGCATCGGAAACGCTGTGGACTCCCAGGCGAAAGACGCCGCGCGCACGCGGTCCCAGCCCTGCTCCATCTTCACCACCATCATCTCGACCGCGATGATCGCGTCGTCGACCAAGAGGCCGAGCGCGATGATCAGCGCGCCGAGCGTGATGCGATGCAGGTCCATACCCATCGCATTCATGACCATGAAGACGATACCGAGCACCAGCGGGACCGACAGCGCCACCACGATTCCGGTACGCCAGCCAAGCGCCAGGAAGCTGACGAAGAGCACGATCGCGAGCGCCTCAATGAACGAGTGCGTGAACTCGCCGACGGCATGTTCGACCACCAGCGGCTGGTCAGCGATCTGTTCGACATTGATGCCCTGCGGCACAGCGACCATGAACTCGTTCTTGGCCTTTTCGACGTCCTTGCCGAGTTCGAGAATGTTGGCGCCATTGGCCGTCACCACGCCGATACCAAGTGCGTATTGGCCCTTCTGCCGGACCTTGAAATCCGGCGGATCGACGAAGCCATGGCTCACCGTCGCAATATCGCCGAGGCGGAACGTGCGCCCGTTACTCTCGACCGGCGTTTCCGCGACGGTCTTGGCACCATCAAGTGCACCGGTGACACGCAGCGGCACGCGCTGCGACGAGGTTTCTACGGTGCCCGCCGGCTGAATCGCGTTCTGCTTGGCGAGCGAGTCGAACAGCGTCTGCGGCGTGATGCCGAGCGTTGCCAGTTTGGCGTGGGAGAATTCGACGAAAATGCGCTCGTCCTGGGTGCCGTAGAGATTGACCTTGGTGACACCCTTCACCTTCAGCAGGCGCTGGCGCAGGCCTTCAGCGACCACCTTCAACTGTTTGAAATCGGCGCCGTCCCCGGTCATCATGTAAAGGATGGAATCGACGTCGCTGAATTCGTCATTGACCGTCGGCCCAATCAGATTAGTGGGCAGGCTACCCTGCACGTCGGCGAGCTTTTTGCGCAGCAGATAGAACAGGAACGGTACTTCCTTGGCGGGCGCGTTATCCCTGAACGTGACCTGCAGCGCCGTGAAGTTCGGCTTCGAATAGGTCTGCACCTTGTCGAAGTAAGGCAGTTCCTGCATCTTTTTCTCGATGGGATCTGCAACCTGCTCCTGCATTTCCTTGGCCGTCGCTCCCGGCCAGATCGCCGTGACGTTGACGACCTTCACCGTGAAGGACGGATCTTCGGCGCGGCCCAGCTTCTCGTATGAGAAGAAGCCGCCGACGCCGAGCGCAATAATCAGAAACAGGATCAGCGCGGGATGAGCGACGGCCCAGGCGGAGAGGTTGAAGCGATGCATCGGCTTCGTCCTTTGAATGCGAGCGCTTAAAATGACAATGCGGAGACGACGTGAACCTTCAGCGCTGGGTCGAGCTTCTGTACGCCCAGCGTCACGATCTTGGCACCTTCATCGACGCCACCTGAGATGATGACGTCGTTGCTCTCATAGGACTTCACCTTGACCGGCTGCAGCGCGACCTCACCCGAGGCGCTTACGACGTAAAGCGACGGGTTGTTGCCCTGGCTGAACAGTGCCGAGAGCGGCACGCGCGCAACGCTCTCGGTGGCGGGATCGGAGAGCGTCAGCGTCGCCGTCATGCCGAGCGACACCTTGTCGTCGGCCTCGGGCAGCGAGAACTTGGCGAGATAGGTGCGCGTCGCGGTGTCGGCATTGGGCGCGAGTTCACGCAGCTTGGCAGCATATTGCTTGCCGGGCTCGGACCACAGCGTCACGCTGGCGTTGCCTTCCTTGGCACGGCCAACCAGCGTTTCCGGAACGGAGACGACCGCCTCCTTCTCGCCGAAACGGGCGACACGTATGGCGGCCTGGCCGGCGGCCACGACCTGGCCCGCATCGACCAGCGTTGCCGTGACGACACCGCGGGTATCAGCGATCAGCGTTGCATAAGAGAGGCTGTTCTTGGTGAGCTCGACCGAGCGCTCGGCGCGGTTGAGGCGGGCACGGGCTTCATCGCCAGCGGCCTTGGCCTGATCGAGCTGTGCCTGAGTGGACCAGCCCTTGCTGCGCAGTTCGGTAGCGCGGCCTTCGGCGGCGCTGGCATTGGCCAGTACACCGGTGGAGGCATTAAGTTCGGCGACGGCCTGCTCGGCCTGCAGCTTCAGATCGACTTCATCGAGGGTGGCCAGCGGCTGACCGATCTCGACGGTCTGGCCGACCTCCACGAGACGCTTGGCGACCTTGCCGGTGACCCGGAAGCCCATATCGGTCTCGATCCGCGGGCGGATGGTGCCAACAAAACTGCGCTGCGGCGATTCCGGCTCGTAATGCACGGTCGCGACCAGTACCGGGCGGGTCGGCTTTGCTTCCGCCTCGGTTTTCTTGCCGCATCCGGCCAGAGCAAGTGCCGGGATCAGTAAAAGCGCGGCGGCGAATGGCTTGCGGAAAGCGCTGACATGGGTGTGGCCGGGCATCACGAGGCGTCCTTCGAATGACTGTTCGAAGGGAACTTAGGTCTGATCACTGACGAATGTCAATATTCGTCAGTGATCACAATTTCGCCAGATTGCCGCAACGCATCCCTGCCTTATTTTGCCCGCGCCGGTTTGCCGGCAGCAGTGAACTCGGTTGCCGTCCCGTGATTGCCGACCAGCACGAGAATGCCGGCTACCAGCGGCATGGCCGCCAGGACCAGAAGCCCGGTCGAGGTACTGCCCGTCAGCTCCTTGACCCAGCCGATCAGATAGGGACCGCCGAAGCCAGCGAGGTTGCCGATCGAATTGATCAGCGCGATGGCGCCAGCAGCGGCGGTGCCGCTCAGCCACGCAGTCGGCAACGTCCAGAACAAGGCAAACGTGCAGAACACGCCGATTGCCGCGACCGTCAGCGCGACCATGGTCAGCGTTGGATTGGTGGAAATGCCGGACAGTGCGAGCGCCACGGCGGTCAGCAACAGCGGCAGACCGACATGCCAAACGCGCTCGCGGGTCCGATCGGAATGCTGCGCCCACAACACCATGGCGATGGAGCCGAACAAATAGGGGATCGCGGTGACAAAGCCGGTCTGCAGATTGGTGAAGCCGAACGCCTTCACGATCTGCGGCAGCCAGAACTGCATGCCATAGAGCGCGCCAACGAAGCCGAAATAGATCACGCTCAGCATCAGAACCTTCGGTGACGACAGCGCCTGCCCCAGCGTCATGCCGTGGGCGCTCTCCTTGGCGAGGCGCTCGGCTTCAAGCTTGTCGGACAGCCACATCTTCTGGTCGGGCGTCAGCCATTCGGCTTTTTCAGGCTTGTCGGTGAGATAGAACCAGGTGACGACGCCGAGAATGACCGACGGAATGCCTTCGATAATGAACAGCCACTGCCAGCCCCTCAGGCCCATGACACCGTCGAGCCCCAGCAGCATGCCGGAGATCGGCGCGCCGATGACGGTGGAGACGGGAACCGCGATGGCAAAAGCGGCGAGGAAGCGCGCGCGATATTCGGCCGGGTACCAGTAAGTCAGATAGAGAATGATACCGGGGAAGAAACCAGCCTCGGCGACACCGAGCAGGAAGCGCAGCGTGTAGAAGCTCCACGGGCCACTGACGATCGCCATCAGCGCAGAGAGGATGCCCCAACTCACCATGATGCGAGCGATCCAGCGACTGGCACCGAATTTCTCCAGCGCGATATTGCTGGGAACCTCAAAAATGAAATAGCCGATGAAGAAGATGCCCGCGCCCCATGCGAAGACCGTCGGCGAGAAATTCAGTTCGGCATTCATGGTGAGTGCTGCGAAGCCGAGATTGACCCGGTCGAGATAGGCCAGGAAATAAGCCAGCACCAGAAACGGGATCAGCCGCCAGGAAATGGCGCGGATGGTCGAGGTTTCGATGTCGGATTTTGCGCTGCGCGTGGCGCGCGCGCCGACGGCGGTCTGGCTCATGGTTCACTCCCGGCGATGTATTGTCGGCGACGGCCTCTGCGGGCCGCGCTGTCATGTCGCACGGTTTAGCGAAAGAGCCGGGGAGCGGCAATGTCTGTGCAAAGCAGCAATCAGCTGAGCTCAGCTCAGCTCAGCGCAGCACCTGCGTGAACAGCACCTGCGCAAAGCGCTCGATCGGCGCCGGGCTGCGCTCGGCTTTCGACAGCAGGTTGGCCCCCTGCAGCGACGAGACGATGAAACCCGCAACCTCCGCGCACTCGAAGTCGGCCGGCAGCTCGCCAGCTTTCACCGCAGAGGTCAGGCATTCGGCAATACTCTGCTGAACATCGGCAAAAATCGTCACCAGCCGGTCGCGAATAAGATCGCTGTGGTCGCTCGCTTCGGCCGTGAAATTGCCGAACAGGCAACCATTGCACATCTGGTCTTCGGTCAGCCGGGCGATGTTGGCATCGATATAGGCGCGCAGCCGCGCCAGCGGTGACAGGCCCTCATTGCGCAGCGTCTGCGCCATCAACTCGCGGCCTTTCGCGAAATAGAGATCGATGATCTCGAGGCCGAATTCTTCCTTGGAGGTGAAGTGATTGGTGAAGGTGCCCTGCGGTACGCCGGCGGCATGCACGATGTCGCGGACGCTGGCCCCCGCATAGCCGCGCGCATGCACGACCTTCAGTCCTGCGGTGAGAATCCTGTCGCGATTCGAGAGCTTCGCCATAGCCTTAATATGGCTGCGCCGGACGCCGGATCAAGCGACCGCCACGCATAGCCGCAAGGCGTTCAGCCCCTTTTTGCTACTCTGGCCTTTGGGTCTAGCCCGGCCCGTAGCGCCGGGCCGCCTCGACGGTCAGGCCCTTGCCGACGGCCCCGAACGTATCGCCATCGATGGCCCGCGCGACCGGTAGCGCCGCCGTGATCGCCTTGCGGACATGAGCGAGCTGCACCGAACCGCCGGTCAGGAACACCGCATCGATCGCTTCAGGCTTCAGCCCGGCCTGGGACAGGCAAATCTTGATCCGCGCGGTGATCCGATCGGCGAGCAACTGGGTATGGCTGACGAGTTCCTTGCGGACGACGCCCGCGGCAAGGCCCGGCTCGATCCAGTCCAGCGCGATGCTCGACTTCGGCTTGTCGGACAGACCGATCTTAGCGCCCTCGACTTCCATCGCCAGCGTATGGCCGCGTTGTTCGTCCAGTACACGCACGAGGCGGTCCAGCAGCTCCGGCTGCTGCGCCTCGTAACGCACCTGCTTCACCTCGTTCATGACCTTGGAATCGTACATCCGGTTGATGCTCGACCAGGTCGCCAGATCGTGGAAATAGCCCGACGGAACATCGAGGCCCGCGCGCTTCATCGCCGAACGATAGCCGAGGAGCGGCATGATCACGCCGAGACTGAGATGTCGGTCGAAATCGGTACCGCCGATCCGCACGCCGTCATTGGCGAGGATGTCGTCCTTGCGGTCGGCATGACGATGCCGCTCGGGCGACAGCCGTACGATGGAGAAATCCGACGTGCCGCCGCCGATATCGGCGATCAGCGCGATCTCCTCCGAATTGATCTGGCGCTCGTAATCCAGCGCCGCGGCAATCGGCTCGAACTGGAACGTGACGTCCTCGAAGCCGACGTCTTTCGCGATGGTGCGTAACGTGTCTTCGGCCCTGGCATCACCGGCCGGATTGTCATCTACGAAATGCACGGGCCGGCCGTGCACGACCTTGCGGAGTTCCAACCCCGTGGCAGCTTCCGCACGTCGCTTCACCGCACCGAGATAATAGGCGATGACATTGCGAAAGCTGACGCGCTCGCGGCCGACGCGTGTCGTCTCGTCGATCAGCGAGGTGCCGAGCACGGATTTGAGACTGCGCATCAGGCGGCCAGGTGCGCCCTCGACATAGGCTTCGATCGCCTTGCGGCCGATGAAGGCGCCAGTATCGGCCTTGTAAAAGATCGCACTCGGAATTGTGACATGATGGTCTTCGAGCGCCGCCAGCACCGGAACATCATTGATGACCGTGCCGAGCGTCGTGTTCGACGTGCCAAAATCCAGACCACAAACCGACATTTCCGCTCCCGAAAGGAACGTCCGTCTACACAGTTCGCAAGCCACGATCCAGCGTTATATTTTTGCACAGCCGCACTGTCCGAAAGCGCTTAAAACACTGGAATTTTCGAAGCAAAACAACGCGATCCACGGAACAATCGACTACATGCAGCAGGGTTGATGAATCGTGCGGCATCGGTCCATAAGCGTTTTGCGACGGCGGTATGACCCGCCATGGAATTTCGAAGGAACCTCTACGCGTGGCAAACATCAATCAGAAGATCGCAGACGAACTTGGCGTGCGCGAACAGCAGGTCGCGGCGACGGTCGAACTGCTCAACGGCGGCGCGACGGTGCCCTTCGTTGCGCGTTACCGCAAGGAAATCACTGGCGGTCTCGATGACGCACAACTGCGCACGCTGGAAGAACGCCTGACTTATCTGCGCGAACTGGAAGAACGTCGCCTCGTCATTCTGGAATCGGTGCGCGAACAGGGCAAGCTCGATACCGCGCTCGAAACCGCCATCATGACCGCCGACACCAAAGGCCGTCTCGAAGACATCTACCTGCCGTTCAAACCGAAGCGCCGCACCAAGGCCGAGATCGCCAAGGAAGCCGGCCTTGAACCGCTGTCGGAATTGCTGCTCACTGAGCCGCAGAACGATCCGAAAAAAGTCGCGGAAACTTTCGTCAATGCGGAGAAGAACGTCGCCGATGTTGCTGCTGCACTCGACGGCGCACGGGCCATTCTCGTCGAGCGTTTCGCCGAGGACGCCGATCTGATCGGCGCGCTGCGCGAGCAGATGTGGTCGAATGGACTGATGGCGTCAAAGGTCCGCGACGGCAAGAAGACCGAAGGCGAGAAGTTCAAGGACTATTTTGAATTCTCGGAGCCGCTGCACAAGCTGCCGTCACATCGCATCCTGGCGCTGTTCCGCGGTGAGAAGGAGGAGATCCTCGATCTCGCCATGCAGCCCGAGCCGGCGCCCGCGACGCCTGCGCCAACGACTACCCCAAGCTTCTATGAGCTGAAGATCATGCAGCGCTTCGGCGTGTCCGATCAAGGGCGCCCCGGCGACAAGTGGCTGGTGGAAACCACGCGTTGGGCCTGGCGCACGAAGATTCAGGTGCATCTCAATATCGATCTGCGCATGCGGCTATGGACTGCCGCCGAGGAAGAAGGCGTACGCGTGTTCGCGTCGAATCTCCGCGACCTCCTGCTCGCAGCGCCTGCCGGCGCGCGCGTCACCATGGGGCTCGATCCCGGTTACCGTTCGGGCGTGAAGACCGCGATCGTCGATGCCACCGGCAAGGTCGTCGCAACCACCACGATCTATCCGCACGAACCGCAGCGCGCATGGGATGCATCGCTGGCGATCCTCGGCAAGCTAGCCGTGCAGCACAAGGTCGACCTGATCGCCATCGGCAACGGCACCGCATCGCGCGAGACCGACAAGCTGGCGATGGAGCTGGTGAAACTGCTGCCGGACCTCAAAATGTCGAAGATTGTGGTGTCGGAAGCCGGCGCGTCGGTCTATTCGGCGTCGGCCTTTGCCTCTGAAGAACTGCCCGAACTCGACGTGACGCTGCGCGGCGCGGTCTCAATCGCGCGCCGCCTGCAGGATCCGCTCGCTGAACTGGTGAAGATCGATCCGAAGGCGATCGGCGTCGGCCAGTACCAGCACGATCTCGGCGAGAGCAAGCTGGCCAAATCGCTCGATGCCGTGGTCGAAGACTGCGTGAACGGCGTCGGCGTCGATCTCAACACCGCATCCGCCCCGCTGCTGGCACGCGTGTCGGGCATCGGCACAGGTCTGGCGCAGAGCATCGTGCAGCACCGCGACGCCAACGGCCCGTTCAAGTCACGCAAGGCGCTGAAGGACGTACCGCGGCTTGGCCCGAAGGCATTCGAACAATGCGCCGGCTTCCTGCGCATCAATGACGGCGAGGATCCGCTCGACAAATCCGGCGTGCATCCGGAAGCCTATCCACTGGTGCGCAAGATTCTTGAAGCCACCAAGAGCGACATCAAGGCGCTGATCGGCAATGCCGAGATCCTGCGCAAGGTACAGCCCAAGACCTTCGTCGACGACACCTTCGGTCTGCCGACGGTCACTGACATCCTGAAAGAGCTGGAAAAGCCCGGCCGCGACCCCCGCCCCGCCTTCAAGGCCGCGGTGTTCATGGAAGGTGTCGAGAAGCTCAGCGATCTCAAGCCCGGCATGGTGCTCGAAGGCACGGTGACCAACGTCGCTGCCTTCGGCGCCTTCGTCGATATCGGCGTGCACCAGGATGGCCTGGTGCACATCTCGGCGATGTCGAAGACCTTCATCAAGGATCCGCGCGAAGTCGTGAAGTCAGGCGACATCGTCAAGGTGAAGGTGCTGGAGGTCGAGGTCGCCCGCAAGCGCATCGCGCTGACGCTACGCATGGATGATCCTGTCGGCGCCAAGGCCGACCGTCCGCAAGCCGATCGCGGCCCACGCTTCAATGAACGCCAGATGACGTCACGCGGACCGGCGAAACAGGAAAGCAGCGGCGGCGGTGCGTTTGCCGAGGCACTGCGCCGCGCCGCCGAAAAGGGCGCGGGAAAAGCGAAGTAACGGAAACGCAGACCTCACCACATGTCGTCCCCGCGAAGGCGGGGACGACATCGGAGCTAGGGCTGCTAGAACTTCCCCAATTCCACAGCGAGCTGCAGAATATCCTCATCGCAGTCCCGCCCGCCCATGATCGACAGGCCGATCGGGCAATCGTCGAGCCTGGCGACAGGCAATGACAGTTGTGGCGTGCCGGCATGGCCGGACACACAGAGCAGTTCAATGGCGCGGGCACGGAACACGTCGAGCGTCGCATCCGGCGTGCCGCGCAGCGGCGCAATGCCCGGCGCAGTCGGCAATATCATGGCTGTATCGGTGGCCAAGAGTGACAGAACCCTTTCGACAATCGCCTTGCGCATCGCGCGCGCGGCCGCAACCTCGGCGGGATCGAGAACCGCAGCGGCAGCGAAACGCTCCTTGACGCCGGGACCGAGTTTCGGCTGTGTCGCCTTGATCCATTCGCCTTGCGCCGCCCAGGCTTCTTCCGACTGCACCACGCGGAACGTATTGCGCCAGGCATTGAGTTCGCCGCCCGCGACATTCACGTCCTCACTTGCGCCAACAAGCGCCTCGATGCGATCGACCGATGGCTGCAGCAGGTTGCGGACCTTTTCATCGACCGCGCCGAACAGATCGCTTGCGATCAGAACTTTCTTCGGCCGGCTCGGCGCGCGTGATTTGTCGAGCAGCACCTTGCCGACCTCGACCATCAATTCGGGCGAACGTGCAAACCAGCCAACGGTGTCATAACTCGGCGCCAACGGCACCGCGCCATCGAGCGGAATACGGCCGTGCGTGGTGCGAATGCCATAGACACCGCAATAGCTGGCGGGCAGACGCACCGAGCCGCCGGTGTCGGAGCCGATGGCGAAATCAACGAGACCACCGGCGGTCGCCGCGGCCGAACCGCTGGACGAACCACCGGGAATACGGCCAGGCGCAGCCGGATTGATCGGCGTGCCGTAATGCGCGTTCTCGCCGTTCAGGCTCCAGGCCAGTTCATCAGTGTGCGTCTTGCCCACGAGTTTCGCGCCGGCGTTCAACAGGCGATCGACAATCGGCGTCGACTTGGTCGGCACCGGATGCGTCGCCAACCATTCCGGGCTGCCGGCGCCAGTAGGAACGTTGGCGAGGTCAAAGAAATCCTTCAGCGCGAAGGTGAACCCCGCAAGAGGCCCCTCTGTCGTGGTCTGCACTTCGATGTGGCCGTGATCCACAAAGGCATTGAGCGTGTCATTGATCGGCATCGAAGTCTCCGTACGTAAATAGGGAAGCCCGCTTCAGACGGGCTTGAGCAGACTTGCAGCCGGTCTGATAAAAGTTCTGATCCCGTTCTTGAAACCGAACAGTGGCTGCGCGATCTCGCATACCGCCTCCGCCTTGGTCTCGCAATCGAGCACCACGAAATCAGCGGGATTGCCGACCGCGATGTCGTAATGGGCCAGGTTGAGTAGTCTGGCCGATGCCGAGGTTACGAGATCGAGACACTCGGCGAGATCGTCGAGAGCGCCGACCTGCAGCACATTGGCATAGAGATTGATCATGCGGATCAGCGAGACATCGCCGAACGGCGTGAATGGGTTCAGCACGTTGTTGGTGGAGATATTCGCGCTCACGCCCAGCGCGCGCAGCCTATGTGCCGACGTCACGCCGCGCGGCACGTTGTGATCGCTGTCACGTCCCGTGAGGAACAGGTCGGTCGCAGGCAAGACCGTGACCGCGACGCCTGCATCGGCCAGTCGCTTTGCAGCCGCCGTGAAATCGGCGGGCGGCATCGCAGAGAGTTTCGTCGCATGGCCAATGGCCACACGACCGCCCCAGCCGGTGGCCTCTGTCATGCGGCAGACTTCTTGATAGTCGGAACGCGAGGGATCGAGATCGAAGTCGAGATGAAAATCGATATCGACGCCGAACTCCTGCGCAATGCCGAAGATCCTGGCGATCTGGCCGTTGGAATCCTTGTCGATGTAAGGTACGCCGCCGATCAGATCGGCGCCCTCCCGCATCGCCTGCAGCAGCACGTCCTCGCAGCCGGGATCATCCAGCAGGCCCTCCTGCGGAAACACACAGAGCTGCAGATCGATCGCCCAGGCGTAGTCCTGCTTGAGTTTCTTCAGCGCGCGGAAACTGGTCAGGCCGATGCGCGGATCAACCTCCACATGGGTGCGCATCCGGTTGGTACCGTGCGTGATCGCCTTTTCGAGCGTCTGCGATGCGCGCGCATAGACATCCTCTTCGGTGAAGTCGCGCTTGGCCCTGGCGACCTCGCCGATCACTTCGTCCAGCGTACCGTTCGCGCAATTGCAGCGGCCGAGCAGACAGGACTTGTCGAGATGGATATGCGTCTCGACAAAACCCGGCACCAGCAGGCGTCCATGCAGGTTCTGCTCCGGTGCACCGTCTTTCGGCAGCCCGATCTCGATGGCCTCGAACCACCCGCCGCGAATGCCGATATCCACCGGGCCACCCGGCCGGTCGGCAATGCGCGCGTTGCGCAGGATGAGGTCGAAACTCATGGAAGGCTCCTGGAGATGCCGCGGCGCGGCGCAGTGAAAGTCTATTCACGGGCAAGCAAGGCATATGCCAAGGCGCATGCGATCATCTATCAGTTCAAGCAATTGAAAATACTTAAATATCGTCAAATCTCGCCTCTGAGAATGCTCAATATTCAGCCACCGTTCGCAAGAAATGTATACGATCTGAACCTCAGGTCGAATACAATTCTGGCACCGAATTTGCTATGATCACGCCAGCATTTGTCTCCAGGAGAAGCCCGATGTCGCAATCCCCCGCCGCGCTTGCGCCCGTCACCGACGAAACCGCCCAGGCCGCAGATCTCGTCGAGCGCTTTCTCGTCGCCTCCATGGTCCCGGACCCGGAGACCGCCGGCACCTTCATGTCCGCAGATGTCGCGATCACCTTCACAGGCGGCCGTAAGTTCAAGCATCCGCGCGATGCGACCGCGTTCAACGCGATGCGCTACAAGTGGGTGAAGAAGAAGATGGAACGCACCGACGTGTCGCCGGGGAACGGCGAAACCATCGTCTACAATACCGGCACGCTTTATGGCGAATGGCATGACGGCACGGCGTTCGAAGGCAATCGCTATGTCGATCGCTTCGTCGTGCGGGATGGCAAGATCGTGAAAATGGATGTCTGGAACGACAGCGCCGAACGCATTCTCGTGCGCATGGATATCGAAGCGTAGCACAAACACATCGGATTGATCGCTGCGCGCGTCCAGCATCTCGACATGTCGACGATCTGGCACCCGGCTTGCATACAGAATGCGAGCTGAGTGTAACCAGGGAACGTCGATGTTGCAGGGATTATCCAGGACGATGATGACGGGCGCGGCGCTGCTGTGCCTGATCGGTTTTACCAAAACGGCCAGCGCCGATGCAGCCGCCTGTTCGATCCCGTTCGGCCTGACCACGCCACTGACGGGTAATCTTGCGCTGCTCGGCACCCAGGCGCGCAACGGCGCCGAATTCGCCGTCGACGAGATCAATGCTGCCGGCGGTATTTCCGGCAAGAAGATCACGCTCACCACCGAAGACACCGGCGCCTCGTCGACCGACGCTCTGAATGCGATGAATCGCATCATCGAGGGCAAGCCGCTGGTCATCATGTCGTCGATGATCTCGCCTCACGTGTTCGCGCAGACTGAAAGCGTCAACAAGGCGGAGACGCCTTTCATTGTCGGCGCCACTAATGCCAAGGTCACCGCGCAGGGCTCGAAGTGGCTGTTCCGCACCCACGCTCATGACGGCCAACTTGCCGACCTGATCCCCGAATATCTCGTGAAGTCGCTGAAGAAGACCAAACCCGGCATTCTCGTCGTTGCGGACGATTACGGACTCGGCGCATCGAAGGGTATTCAGGCGGCGCTCGCCAAGCTCAATGTCACGCCGGTCGCCATGGCCTCCTATGCGCCGTCCGACAAGGACATGAGTGCGCAGCTGCTGGAGATCAAGGACAAGGGCGCAGACAGCCTGATCCTGTTCGGTCGTCCCTCGGACATTACGCTGGTGCTGAAGCAGATGGGCGATCTCGGCATCAAGCTCACCACTATCGGCAATACCAGCATCGTCGCCCAGACCACGCTGAACAATCTCTCCGCGGCCGAAGCCGATGGCAACTATGCGATCGGCGGCATGATCCCGCAGACCTCGTCCGATCCGAAGATCCTGGATTGGGCAAAGCGCGTGCAGGACAAATACAAGGTGCCGGCCGACAACTTCACCGTCTCCTATTACGACTCGATCTACATGTTGAAGTCGATCATCGAGAAGGTCGGCTGCGACAAGCCGGCGATCCGCGATGCCCTGGCCACCACCAAGGATTTCAAGGGCATGCTGATCTCCTACCAGGCCGACGCCAATGGCGATCTCACCCACACCCTCGGCATCTACCGCAACAAGGGCAAGACCCCGGAATTCACCGGACCGATCAAAGAGAGCGGGTTCTAAGACTTCATGGGCCAGCTCGTCGTCAACGGCCTGGCGCTCGGGAGCATCTACGCTCTCGTGGCGCTCGGTCTGCTGTTGATCTTCAACACCGTCCAGATCGTCAATTTTGCGCAGGGACAATTGTTGATGCTCGGTGCCTTCATCGGCATTTCAGGTGCGGTGACGCATGAGCTGCCGATGGCGCTGGCCTGGGCCTCTACCATGCTGGCGATGGCGCTGATCGGCATCGTCTTCATGGTGCTGGTCTACTTCCCCTTGCGCGGGCGACCCCCCTTCCTTGTGATCCTCACCACCATCGCGATGGGCATCGTGCTGGAGAACATCGCGGTGATCATCTGGGGGCCGCTGCCGGTGTCGCTGCCCTCGCCGGTACGCGGCCCGCCGCTGCGTTTTAGCGGTGTCGTCATTTCGATGCACCAGCTCTTCATCTTCTGCACGCTGGCGGTGATCCTGCTGCTGCAATATCTGATGCTCACCAAAACGCGCTTCGGCATCCTGATGCAGGCCACTGCGCAGGACCTGCACACCGCGCGACTCGTCGGCATTCCCGTCAACCGCACCATCGCCGTCGCCTTTGCCTTTGGCGCGATCCTGTCGGGCATCGCCGGCCTTCTGGTGGCGCCGATCTTCCTCGCCGAGCCGACCATGGGTGGCAGTCTCGGCCTGAAAGGCTTCGTCGTTAGTGTGATCGGCGGATTCGGCAATCTGCCCGGCGCCGTGATCGGCGGCCTGTTCCTCGGCCTGATCGAAACCTTCGGCGCGCGCTACATCTCGTCGAACTTCCGCGACGCCTATGCCTTCATCGTGATGATTGCCGTGCTCGTGGCCTGGCCGCGCGGACTGTTCGGCGAGAAGAGCAGCGAGAAGGTATGACAGTGAAACGCTGGCTTCCGCTCGCGCTTGGCGCCCTTGTCGCGCTGCTGGTCCCGGCAGTGACCCGTGACAACTACGTCATCCAGCTTCTCAACATTGCAGTCCTCAACGCCATCGTCGTGCTCGGTCTGAACTTCGCCACCGGCTGGGTCGGCCAAATCAATTTCGGCCAGGCGGCGTTCTACGGCCTCGGCGCCTATACCACCGGCATCGCCACCAAGGCCGGATTGCCGTGGATCATGACGCCGTTCCTGTCGGTAATCATCGTGATGACGGCGAGCCTCGTGCTCGGTCTGCCGACATTGCGGCTGCGCACCTATTACCTCGCAATGACCACGATCGGCTTCGGCGAGATCGTCCGGTTGATCATCGTGCATTGGGAGCCGGTGACGGGTGGCACCTCGGGCCTGCGTGCGATCCCGGGCATCAGCGTGCTCGGCATTGGCCCGCAGGGGCAGGTTCAGCATTATTATCTGCTGATCGTCGTGCTTGGGCTGGCCGCGCTGGTCGCCGCGCGGATTCGGCAGTCGTCGCTTGGCCGCGCCATGATCGCCACCAAGGATTCAGAGATCGCCGCCGAACAAAGCGGCGTCGATACCACACGCACCAAGCTGATCGCGTTCATGATCGGCGCAGTCTATGCCGGCCTCGCGGGTTGTCTCTACGCCTCCTCGATCCGCTTCATCAGCCCGGACAGCTTCTCGGGCACCCAGGCCATCCTGCTGATGACCATGCTGATCGTCGGCGGCATGGGCTCGATCCCCGGCTGCATCATCGGAGCGGTGGGTCTGACCATATTGCCGGAGGCGCTTCGTTTCCTCGGGCAATGGTACCTCGTGCTTTACGGCCTTGGCGTCATCGCCGTGATCGTGCTGGCGCCGGGCGGCGTTGCCTCGCTCGCCTCGCGCCTGCCACGCTGGGCGGGTGCGCGATGACGGATCAAGCGATCATCACCGCGCGCGGCGTGACGCGCCGTTTCGGCGGCCTTGTCGCGCTCGACGGCGTCGATCTCGACGTCCCCAAGGGGATCGTGCAGGCGATCATCGGCCCCAACGGCTCAGGCAAGACCACGCTGCTGAATGCGCTGTCAGGTGCCTCACATGCTGATGTCGGTTCGATCCGCATCGACGGTAAGGAGATTTTCCGCCTCAGGCCCAACCGCATCGCGCGGCTCGGGCTGGCACGCACGTTCCAGAACATCCGGGTGTTTTCCAATCTCACAGTGCTGGAAAATGTGAAAGTCTCCGCTGCCTGCAACACGCCCATGTCGATGATCAACATCATGTTGTCGAACGCGACACAGCGGCAGCGCGAGGCGGGGATCGAGAGCACGGCGCGTGAGGCACTGGACATCGTCGGCCTCGCCGGGCGCGCGGACGACCGTCCGACCCAACTGCCCTATGCGCAGCAGCGCTTACTGGAAATCGCACGCGCACTGGCGTCAAAACCCAGCGTGCTGCTACTGGACGAGCCCGCCGCCGGCATGAACATGACCGAGAGCATGACCCTGCTCGACACCATCGCGAAACTGAAGGGCAAAGGCATCACCGTGCTGCTGGTCGAACACAATGTGCGGCTGGTGATGGGGATCAGCGACCGCGTCGCAGTGCTCGACTTCGGCAAGAAGATTGCCGAGGGCGCGCCGTCCGAGGTGCAGCGCAACCCGCTGGTGATCGAGGCCTATCTCGGCAGGCGGCATCGCCATGCTTAAGATCGAGAACCTTCGCGTCTCCTACGGCCACATAGAAGTGCTGAAAGGCATCTCCCTAAGCGTCGAGATGGGCGAGATCGTCGCCTTGATCGGCGGCAACGGCGCCGGCAAGACCACAACGCTCAGCACCATCTCCGGCCTGCTGCGACCGACATCCGGCACGATCTCGTGGAAAGGCGAAAACATTCATAGCACGGCCGTGGAGACCATTGTCGGGGCCGGCCTCGCACACTGCCCCGAAGGCCGTCGGATTTTTCCAGGCCTCACAGTCCGCGAAAACCTGATCACAGGGACAGCATCGCGCGCCTACAAGAAGGCCGAGATAGAGGACGACCTGGCGCTGGTATTCGAACTGTTTCCGCGGCTGAAAGAGCGCATCAAGCAAGGCGGGTGGTCGCTCTCCGGCGGCGAACAGCAGATGCTGGCGATCGGCCGCGCGCTAATGTCACGGCCGAGCCTTCTGATGCTGGATGAGCCGTCGCTGGGGCTCGCGCCCATCGTGATCGAGCAGGTATTCGACAAGATCGTCGAGCTAAACAAACGCACCGGGCTTGGCGTGTTGCTCGTGGAGCAGAATTCGGCCATGGCACTGGAAGTGGCGGCGCGGGCATTCGTGCTGGAGACCGGATCGATCACACTATCCGGCTCGGCCTCGGTGCTAGCCGATGACCCGCGCATTCGCGAAGCCTATCTGGGCGGGTAGCTGTTGGCCTCTCCTCGACTTAGAAGCGAGGCCAACGTTCTGTCACTTCACATTCTTCAGCAGCGCGATATTGGCGGCGACTTCCTTCGCCACGAGTTCGTCCATGGCCTTCGGCTCCATCGGCATCGGTTCGACGCCGATCTTCGTCAGCGCAGCCTGCATCTCCGGCTTGGCCAGCACCTTGAGGCCGGCATCGCGCATCTTGTCGACGATCTCGCGCGGCGTCTTCGACGGCACGAATACGCCGATCCAGCTGTTGCTGACGCCATCCTTCAGTCCGACCTCGGCAAGCGACGGCACATCGGGCAATTCCGGAGTCCGCTTTTCGGTGGAGACGACGAGCGCACGCACCTGCCCTTCCCGGATCAGCGGCAAAGCCGTCGCCGCCGGGCAGAAGTAGAAATCGATACGGCCACCAAGGATGTCGGCGATCACTTCGGGCCCACCGCGATAAGGGATGTGCGTCGCCTCAAAGCCGCCGGCCATCCGGAATTTCTCGGCGCTGATATGCACGGCGCTGCCGATGCCGACGGAACCGAAATTGATCGACGACCCCTTCGCCTTCGCACCCTTCAGAAAATCATCCACGGTCTTCCAGGGACGCTCCTTCGGCACGATCATGATCTGCGGGCTTACCCCGATCATGATCACCGACGACAAGTCCTTCGACGTGTCGTAGGGCAGGCTCGCATTGATCGCGGGAGTGATCGTCAGCGCCGAGGAATGCGCCAGCACGCTGTAACCATCCGGCTCCGCCTTCGCGACCGCCGCAGTGCCCACCGCGCCGCCGCCGCCAACGCGGTTCTCCACCACGATGGTCTGGCCGAGTTCAGGCCCGAGGCGCTCAAAGAAGATGCGGGGCACGACGTCCGTCGCGCTGCCCGGCCCGAACGGGATGGTGGCCTTGATCAGCCGGGTCGGCCAGGTGGTGTCCGCATGCGCCGCCGTGCACAGCAACAGACCCGCAACAACGCCAGACCACCGCACAAACTTGTTCATACCTTGCTCCAAATATACCCGCTGCTTTCAGCGGCGCCCGACAACCGGGTCCATAGAGGCAAACGAAGCAAGATCTGGACCGCTTGACGTCTCAAAAGGCGCGCCGGGTCCACCTTGGAAAGGCCCCCGGCACAATTGTTACTTGGCCGCTTCGCTCTTGAGTAGCACCTTGTTGGCCGCGATTTCCTTGACGAGCAGCACATCCATCTCTGTCGACGTCATCGGCATCGGCTCGACGCCGAGCTTCTTGAGACTGGCCTGCGTCTCTGGTGCGCTCAACACCTTATTGCCGGCCGTGTAGAGCTTAGCAACGATCTCGGGCGGCGTCTTGGCTGGCACGAACACGCCGAACCAAATCGAGCTGTCAGCATCCTTGAGACCGGCATCGATCGGCGTCGGCACGTCCGGCAGATCGCGCACGCGGGTCGGCGTCGACACCACCAGTGCACGGACCTGGCCTTCGCGGATCAGCGGCAATGCCGTGGCCAGCGGGCAGAAATAGAAATCAATGCGGCCGCCGATGATATCTGTGATGACTTCAGAGCCGCCGCGATACGGGATATGTGTGGCCTCGAAGCCGGCGGCGGCGCGGAATTTCTCAGAGCTGATATGCACGGCACTGCCGACGCCCACCGAGCCGTAATTGATCACGGTCCCCTTGGTCCTTGCTGCAGCCAGGAAATCCTGCACTGTCTTCCATGGGCGTTCATTCGGCACGATCATCACATTGGCCGCATAACCGATCATCACCACCGAGGACAGCTCCCTGGTGGTGTCGTAAGTGAGATTGGGGAAGATCGCAGGCGCAATGGAGATCGCATTGGTCTGCGACAACAGCGTGTAGCCATCCGGATCGCTTTTCGCGACTGCACCCGTGCCGAGCGAGCCACCGGCGCCCACACGATTTTCAATCACGATCGGCTGTCCCAGCTCCGTACTCAGTCTTTCGAAAAAGAGACGCGGGACCACGTCACCCGCACTGCCGGCGCCGAAAGGATTGACGGCCTTGATCGGCTTGGACGGCCAGCTGCTATCGGCCCGCGCCGCGCCAGACATCAACATCACGGCCAGCACGCACGACATTCGCCAGAACTTGTTCATCGCTCGCTCCAGTTGCGCCATTCGATGCGAATGGCAGCTCATGAAGGGAAGCAAAAGCAAGAACCGGACCGGCTGAGGGCCTAGAGCGACGTCCCGGCCCGCGGCTTTTTCTCCGGCACTTCAGGCTCTGTCGGCACCGGCCCGATGCGCAGCGCCGTGATGCGGTTGCGCTCACGACGCAATACGCGGAAGCGGAAGTTGTAGAAGGTGAAGCTCTGGCCGCGCTCGGGGATGGAGCGCGCCTCGTGAATGACGAGGCCGGCCACCGTGGTCGCCTCATCATCCGGCAGATGCCAGTCCATGGCGCGATTGAGGTCGCGGATCGGCACCGATCCATCGACCACCACCGAGCCATCGGCCTGCGCGCGCACACCGGCCACGACCACGTCGTGTTCATCCGCGATGTCGCCGACGATTTCTTCGAGAATGTCTTCCAGCGTCACCATGCCCTCGACCTCGCCATACTCGTCGACGACGAGTGCGAAGTGGGTCTTGCGGCGGCGGAACGCCTTGAGCTGATCCGACAGCGGACGCATCTCCGGCACGAACCACGGCGGCAGCGCGATGCTGGCGACGTCGATCTTCGACGTGTCGCCGTCCACTGCGCGAATGGCGCGCAACAGATCCTTGGCGTGCAGCACGCCAATGATGTTTTCAGGTTTTTCGCGCCAGAGGGGAATGCGAGTATATTCGGTGGCCAGCACCTCGCGCACCAATTCTTCAGACGGAAGATCCGCATTCAGCGTCACCATCGCCGTGCGATGAACCATGACGTCCGACACAGCGAGATCGCCGAAGCGAAACACATTCTGGATATATTCGGCCTCGCCTGACGCGATGCCGCCATGTTCGGCGGACTCGCCGACCAGACCTTCGATCTCTACACCGGTGAGAATTTCATGCGGCGACGCTTCCTGCACGCCGAGCAGCGCCAACGTTCCGCGGGAGGCAGCGTTGAGCAGCCAGTTCAACGGATAGAACAGGATGTAGGACGCATAGAGCGGATAGGCTATCCACTGCGACACCGGCTCCGGCTGCCGGATCGCCAGCGTCTTCGGTACCTGCTCGCCGATCACGATGTGCAGCGACGAGAAGACGAGGAAGCCGGTGATGAACGAGGTGAAATGCAGCGCGGACTCCGACATCCCGAGCGGAATCAGGACCGGCTGCAGCAAGGCCGCGACGGTCGGCTCACCGACCCAGCCGAGCCCCAGCGACGCCATCGTGATGCCGAGCTGGCAGCAGGCCAGATAGGCTTCGACGTCGCCCATCATCTGCTGCAGCATGCGCGCACCGAAGCGGTTGCGCTCGACCATCGTCTTGACGCGAAAGCCGCGACTCTTCACCAGCGCGAATTCTGCCGCCACGTAAAACGCGTTGGCGGCGAGCAGAAAGATCGCAATCAGCAGATTGACGGTAATCGAATTCATGAAAGTCCTGCCACGGCGCCGGCGGCGATGATTCCCAGGCCGGCTGCCATCGGTTCTATCCCGTCAGCTTCTGATGCAGAAAGGCTCGAACCGTCGCGGGATCGACATCGCCAGCGATGACAGCCCGACCGACTGCCTCGAGGAGAATGAAGGTGAGCTTGCCGCGCTTCACTTTCTTGTCCTGCGCCATCAACGCCATCAACGTGTCTGCGTCAGCGAGACCTTCCTGTGCGAAACCCGCAATGTCCTGCAGCTTCGTCGGCAGTCCGACGTCAGCAAGATGGTGTTGAATGCGGACTGCGTCGCTCTCGGCGATCATGCCGAGTTGCGCCGACAATTGCGCAGCCAGCACCATGCCGACCGACACGCCCTCGCCATGGAACAACCGGTCGGAGAAACCGGTCACCGCCTCCAGCGCATGACCGAAGGTGTGGCCGAGATTGAGCAGTGCGCGTTCGCCATTCTCACGCTCGTCGCGCGACACGACGCCCGCCTTGGCACGGCAGGAAGTGGCGATCGCGTGTTCACGAGCACTGCCGCCGCGCATGATGTCGGCATGATTGGCTTCGAGCCATGTGAAGAAGGCGGCATCGCCGAGCACGCCGTATTTGGCGACTTCCGCATAGCCGGCGCGGAACTGCCGCGGCGACAGCGTATCGAGCACAGCCGTATCGGCAACGACCAGCACCGGCTGGTGGAAGGCGCCGAGCAGGTTCTTGCCCTGCGGCGAGTTGATGCCGGTCTTGCCGCCGACAGAAGAATCGACCTGTGCGAGCAGCGATGTCGGTACCTGCACGAAATCGACACCACGGCGCACGATCGCTGCGGCAAAGCCGGCGAGATCGCCGACCACGCCGCCGCCGAGGGCGATCACGAGATCATTGCGTTCGATCTTCGCCGCGATCAGCGCTTCAGAGACTTTTTCGAGCCCGGCATAGCTCTTCGAGCCCTCGCCTTCCTCGACGACGATATGCGAGGTCGGAATATCAGCCGCCGCCAGTGAAGCTTCCGTCGCAGCCAGCCAATGTTTGGCGACGGTCTTGTCTGTCACGATTGCCGTGCGCACGCCGGGCCGCAACTTCGCAATACGTGCACCGAGCGAGGGCAGCACGTTGCGGCCGATGACGATGTCGTAGGCGCGGTCGGCTAGTGCGACATCCACGGTAATCGGATCGGAATGCTTCAGGGGCGTTGTCATAGATGCGGGCTCAAGGGATCGCCTGTCGGCTCGGTGATGGCGGACGCCGTATGCGGACGGAACAGATGTTCATGCAACGCGACGATGCTCTCCTCCACGATCTTCTCATGCGGCACGTCGCGCGAGTCGATCGTGATGTCGGTCTGCTCATAGAACGGATGGCGGGCCTCGATCAGCCGCGCGATGGTCGCCGCGGGGTCGGCAGTCTTCAGCAGCGGGCGATTTTCCCGGCGCCGGACCCGGCGCAAGATCACATCTGCATCGGCCTTCAGCCACAGGGAGATCGCCTTGTCGCGGATCCGCTGGCGGGTCTCCTCACGCAGGAAGGCACCGCCGCCGGTCGCCAGCAGAATTGGTCCACTGTCCAGCAGCCGGGCAATGACCCGTGCCTCGCCGTCGCGAAAATGCGGTTCGCCATGGACCTCGAAAATGTCGGGGATCGACATCCCGGCCGCCGCCTCGATCTCGTTGTCGGCGTCGACGAAAGGCAGCCGCAGCCGCGTCGCCATGCGCCGGCCGATGGTCGATTTGCCCGCCCCCATCATGCCCACCAGCACGACCGAACGCTTTCCCAGCGCCGCGACGATGGCGGCCTCCTGGGATGCGCTGGCAATCGCCGGCAAGATGGTCTCGGACATCAAAAACACCTGCAAAATCAGTGAGCGGCAATGGATCGCAGAGGTTTGCCGCATTCCGGTCACCTATACTACCCCCAGCGCCAGCGTTGCCAGCACCTCTTGCAGTCTGTATCCGAACAGGGTGACCGCCCCGAGCGGAACGAATCGCCCCATTTCGCCGCCGAGTTCCCGCACCATGCCCAGCCTGTTCCGCTTTTTGACGGTCGTCGCGGTGATCGGCGGCGTGGTCTATGGCGTGATCTTCGCGCTGGCCAATTTCGTCAATCCGAAGCCGCGGGACATGACGGTCACCATCCAGCCGGACAAATTTCTCAAGAAATAGCCGCGCGCAGCAGCCGAACGAACAGCCGCATCTGCTCTTCGAAATGCGGGCCGGCGCCCTCTGCGTGCTTGATCCCATCCATCGCAGCGACGACGACGCTTGCCACGTCGGCGGGGCGGGCCTGCAATGAGCCGAGGCCAATCAATCCCGCGGTTTCGGTATCGCTGAGCGCCTGTGCCAAAAGCGCGATCAACCTGGCCCGCGCGGCAAGCGTAATATCCTTGGCCAGGGCCATATTGGCGTCGAAAAGCTCCATTGCATCTGCACTGCCAGCGAAGGGCGCGATGAGTTCACGCTGAAACACGGCCACCGCTGTTTCGATCCGACTGAACACGTCACCCGGCCCGGTCAGCGCTGTTTCGACATCCCGCATCGTCCGCGCGTGGGCCCGGATCGATCCGGCCCTGAACAGCTCTTCCTTGCTGTTGAAGTTCAGATAGAGAGACGCCCGCGAAATTCCTGCCGCACGCGCGATGTCGGCCATGGACGCCTTGCGAAAACCGTGGCGGACGAACACCGGGAGTGCGGCATCCAGAATGTGATCGGTTTTGGCATCTCGTTCGCTCATTCAGACAGATTGACAGTTCGTGTCCAAAGCGTCAAAAGACAATTAGACAATAATAGTCTAGTTGTCCAATTTACGCATTCCACATGGGACAGGAGCGAACATGCATTCGGGATCGGTCGGCAATCGAGAGATCATTGTTCTTGTCACGGGCATCGGCGGCTTTCTGGGCGGACATATCGCCCGGCAGTTGCTGGCCAAGGGCTACGCTGTCCGCGGTAGCGTTCGTCGCATGAGCGACTGCGACCGGATCGCGAAGCAGATCTGTGCGGCACCAACCGAATCGCATTCGCTCAGTTTTGTCGAAGCCGACCTCCGCTCCGACGGCGGATGGGACGCCGCCGTTGCAGGCTGCCCCTACGTGATCCACACGGCGTCGCCGTTTCCGGCAGGCCTTCCAAAGGATGAAAACGAACTGATCCAACCCGCGCGGGACGGCGCGTTACGGGTGCTCCGTGCCGCGCATCGCGCAGGTGTGACGCGGGTGGTGCTAACGTCCTCGATCGCAGCCACCAATCACGGTGGCGGCAAGGCGCCGTATACTGAAGACAACTGGACCGATCCGACAGGCAAGCGGGCAACGCCCTACTATAAATCCAAGACGCTGGCCGAACGGGCCGCGTGGGCCTTTGCTGCGGAAACCGGACTGGATCTCACCGTCATCAATCCCGGCATCATTTTCGGGCCGCTGCTCGGTCCAGACTACGGCACGTCGATCGGGCTGGTTCAGCAGATGATGAGCGGCAAGCTCAAACGTGTGCCCCGCTTCGGCATAGCCGTGGTCGATGTCCGCGATGTGGCCGACGCTCATATCAGGGCGATGACTCATCCCGCTGCATCAGGTCAGCGCTTCATCGCGGCAGGGAAGTTTTTATGGATGCGCGACATGGCAGCTGTGCTGGCGCAGTCGTTTCCGAACTATGCACCGGCTCTGCCCTCGGGTGAAGTGCCTAACTGGATGATCAAGGTGATGGCTCCGTTCAGCGCACGGTCGCGGATGATCGTCCACGAACTCGACGTCGATCTGAGTGTCAGTGCCGCGAAGGCACGGCGAGTGCTGGACTGGCAACCACGGCCGGCCGAAGAGGCCGTTCGCGCCAGCGCGCAAAGCCTGATCGACCACGGCCTGCTCGCGGCATCCTGAATTCTCACAATACACAACAACGGAACCAGCCTATGACCTCATCCATCGTCGCCCCAAAAGAGCACCCGGACGCTGAAGATATCCGCGGCATCGAACGCGCGCGGCTTCGTGCGCTTGCGAGCGCCGACATGGCAGCGGCCGAGCTGCTGCACGCCGCAGACTTCCAGCTGATCACGCCGATCGGCGCGGCACTGTCAAAAGCCGAATATCTTGGCGCAGTTGCAGGCGGCCACATCAAGTATCTGACCTGGACGCCCGGTGAAATCGCCGTCCGGCTGTATGGCACGAGTGCCGTGATCCGGTATCGCGCCCGCATTGAGGTGGTGTTCGGGGGCCACAAGGTCCCGCCAGGCGACTATTGGCACACCGACGCTTATGAAATGCGTGACCAGCAGTGGATGGTGGTCTGGTCGCAGGCCACATCGATCACACAGCTTGCCTGATCTTTGTGAGACCTGCTTTCGCTCCGGGTTGCTGCAGCCAATGAAAACCGCTGCTGCAGCCCGGATCATGGGTTATGATGGCACATGACCACTTCCTCAGACGCCAAGCTCTCTAACCTGTTCCTCGACATGCTCGCCGCCGAACAGGGCGCCGGCGTGAACACGCTCGACGCCTATCGGCGCGACCTGGAAGATTTCTCCGAATTCGCCGCCAGAGCAAAATCCAGCTTCATGGCAGCCGACACCCAGTTGCTGCGCAATTATCTCGAAGACCTGGACGAGCGCGGCTTCAAATCGACCACGGTGGCACGGCGGCTGTCCGCCATACGGCATCTGTTCCGCTTTCTGCTCAGCGAAAAAATCCGCAGCGACGACCCGGCCGCCATTCTGTCCGGCCCCAAGCGCGGCCGCAGCCTGCCCAAGGTGCTGTCGATCGCCGATGTCGACCGCATGCTGGTGCAGGCGCGCACGCAAGCGCAAAATACCGAAGCCTCGGCACTACAGCGGCTGCGCGATGCCCGGCTCTATTGTCTGCTCGAAGTGCTCTACGCCACCGGGCTTCGCGTCTCCGAACTGGTCTCGCTGCCGCTCACCGCGGCGCGCCGCGATGCGCGCATGATCGTGGTGCGCGGCAAGGGCAACAAGGAGCGGCTGGTGCCGCTCAACGAAACCGCCAAACAGGCGATGGCGGACTATCTCGCCGCCATGACCGAGTTGCAGAAGGCTCAACCAAAAAAGAGTGCCGGCTCGAAATGGCTGTTTCCGTCTTTTGGCGAGAGCGGCCACCTCACCCGGCAGCATTTCGCCCGCGACCTGAAAGAACTCGCGGCTGCATCCGGCATCGCGCCGCGGCTGGTCTCGCCGCACGTGCTGCGCCACGCCTTCGCCAGCCATCTCCTCCATAACGGCGCGGATCTCCGCATCGTGCAGACCCTGCTCGGCCATACCGATATCTCAACCACGCAGATCTACACCCATGTGGTGGAGGAGCGGCTCAAGAGCCTGGTCCGCGATCTGCATCCGCTCGCGGAGAAATAGCGCTCAGCGCGACTGCGGCTCAGCCTCGCCGAGATGATCCGTCTCATCGTCGCGCCGCATCCCCGAGGTCGGCACCAGCACCGGCTGCAGCGCCGGAATCAGCCGGGCACGTTCGCGCTTTGCGGGGATCGCCCGATAGACCTGTTTGGTGGCTTCGACGATATGCACGCCGGCGAACGGCATCGACAGCGCCGCACCGATCCGCTCCCATGCCATCGCCGAGCGCAGAAACCAGCCCATCCCGACCGGCGGCATGAACAGCGCCTCGCTCCACGCCGTCGGCGTAAACCAGGTCTGTCGCAGCAACTGCGTGATCTGCGAGCGCGAATAGGGCCGGCCGTGACCGAACGGCGTCGAGTCGGTGCGGGTCCAGACGCCCCGGCGATTCGGAATCACCGCCATCAACCGACCGGACGGCGCAAGTACGCGCCAAACCTCGCGGAGCAAACCTTCGGGATCGTCGGACATTTCCAGGGCGTGCACCAGGATGATTCGATCGACGGCAGCATCCGGCAGCGGCAGCGAGAATTCGTCGACCAGCGTGGCCAGCGCAGGCTTTGCCGTCGGCCATTTCAGCACACCCTGCGCCGCCGGCATGAACGCAATGCAGCGCTCAGCATTTTCGCGGAACAGGCCCAGATACGGCGTGGGATAACCGAGACCGAGCACGCGCTGGCCCTCGGCGTCGGGCCAATGCGCCTGAATACCGCGATTGATCAACCGCCGCGCCACGATACCAAGGCGGCGCGAATAGAAATCCCGGAGATCAATCACATCGATGGTCATGATGACTTTCTAACACGTTACGACGGCCCATGATCCCCCGAATCGCGCATTGCCCGGGCAGCGTTAACGCCACATATCCAGACCATCGCACGGGCGAGCGGCCCCAATTGACAAGGCCTGCCCGGCTGCGGCCTAGTCGGAGAAACAGGCGCCGCGACGTCGTTGCCGGAGAGACAAAAATGCTGTCACGCCGAGATCAAACAATCACAAGGGCGACGGTGGTGGCCGCGAGTCTGGCCGTGATGGCTTCTCTGGTGCCATTCGGCGCTCATGCCAATCCCGCGACGGTCGATTACATATGCACCCCCGCCTTGCCGGGCGGCAGCAAGATCTCCGTCGATTACAATTCAGGCGGCAAATCGATCACCCTGTTTTATCCCAACGGAGAAACGCTTCGCATGCCGATCCAGCGATCTGGCTCGGGCTTCCGCTATGGTGAGGGCAATGTCGAGATTGCCGGCAAGGGCCAGACCACCATCACGCTGCAGATAGCCGGCCAGCCCTCGCGCCAATGTGTGACACCGCGCTGAACGCCATGCACCACGCATATTCCTCATACCCATCAATTCGCCGCATCACTGTGCGAGCGCATCACGACGCGATCCAACGGAGTTACCATGGCTGCTGAAATTCGTGTGTTCCCCTGTCTGTCCGACAATTTCGGCTACCTGATTCATGATCCGCAGAGCCTGAAGACCGCCGCGATCGACGCGCCGGAGGCCGGGCCGATCATGAAGGTGCTGCAGCGCGAAGGCTGGAAGCTCACGGATATTCTGGTGACGCATCACCATGCCGACCATGTCGGCGGTATCGCCGAGCTGAAGAAGACTTATGGCTGCAAAGTTACGGCGCCGCATGATCAGGGCTCGGCGATTCCTGAAGTCGACGTCCGCGTCGCCGAAGGCGATACCGTGCAGGTCGGCGCACTCACAGCACGGGTGTTCGAGACCCCCGGCCATACGCTCGACCATATCTGCTACGTGTTCGACAGCGAGCTGGCACTATTCTCCGCCGACACCCTGTTTTCCGGCGGCTGCGGCCGGGTGTTCGAAGGCACCTATCCGATGATGTGGCAATCGCTGAAGAAGCTGCGCACGTTGCCTGACGACTACCGTGTCTATTGCGGTCACGAATACACCGCGGCCAACGTCAAGTTCTGCCTCGGCATCGATCCCAATAACGAGGCGCTGAAGAAGCGCTCCGACGAAGTGGCGCAGCTGCGCGCCGTAGGCAAGCCAACCATCCCGGTGCTGCTCGGCCTCGAAAAGAAGACCAACGTCTTCCTGCGCGCCGACGATCCGGCCATCGCCGCCGCCGTCCGCCTGAAGGGATTCAGCGAGGACGACGTGTTCGGTGAACTCCGCGAACGCAAGAACAAGTCCTGATGGCAGGTAAGACGCCAACTGCAGCCGAGATTATCGCGACGCTCGGCCTGCAGCCGCATCCCGAAGGCGGGCACTATCGCGAAACGTTTCGCGATAGCCGCGTGGACGCGAACGGGCGTGCGGCATCTACCGCGATCTACTTCCTGCTGGCATCGGGCGAACGCTCGCACTGGCATCGCATCGATGCGGTCGAAATCTGGCACTATCATGCGGGCGCGCCGCTGACGCTGGAAATCGCTGATGATGCCGGACGGCGCACGATTACGCTCGGGCCGGACGTCGCCGCAGGACAAGAGCCACAAGGCATTGTCCCACCGCATGCCTGGCAGGCCGCCTCCACGACTGGCGACTGGACGCTGGTCGGCTGCACCGTGGCACCGGGTTTCGATTTCGCGACGTTTGAGTTGGCCCCGAAGGGCTGGAAGCCCGCCTAACTGCGCCCCCAGATCATATCTTTCGCCGCGATCAATCCGCCGCCCGCGATCAGCGCTGCTGCGATGGCAATATTCGCACTCGCCTGCGCGAAGCCGGCCAGGATCAGAAAGGCCGTCGACAGCAGCGGCGTCGCGTAAGACGCTGCGCCGAGCACCCGGATGTCCCCGCGCTTCATGCCGATGTCCCAGGTGTAAAAGGCAGCTCCCACAGGACCGACGCCGAGCGCGATTACCGACAACCATTGCAACGCGGTCTCGGGCCAGACCGTCGCTTCAATGGCGAGATGAACGATGGCCGCAAGCAGCGCGGTGACAAGGCAGAAGCCGGCGGCCGCGTCGGTCGGGACGGCCTTGAGCCGCCGCGACATCACCGAATAAGCGGTCCATACGAGAGCTGCGCAGAAGGCGGCGAACAACCCACCGGCATGGCCGGAGGCGAGATTGGCGGATGTATTGCCCCACAACAGTAATACCGTGCCAACGAGACCCAGCAACGCGCCGATGATGTGATGCAGATGGAGCCTCTCACCGGGCAGCAATGACGAGAACAGAACGATCATCAGCGGCCAGAGATAATTCAAAAGCCCGGCTTCAGCCGGCGGCGCGAGGCGCAACGCGACGAAATACAGCGCGTGATAGCCGAACAGCCCGCCGACACCGACGACCCATGTCAGTGGCGATTGCCTGAGGGCGCGAATGGCCTAGGGACGGCCGATCCAGCTGAGCGCCGCCGCCAACGCACCGATGGCGAAGGTCATGGCCGCGAGCTGAAATGGCGGGATGCGGCCGGTCGCTATCGCCATCACCGACAATAGCGACCACATCAATGTGGCCGTGAGACCGATCAGAGTAGCAGTACGGGGCGTCATCGAATCCAGTCTGTGTTTCGATGACGCCTAGCACATCACGCGTGATATTGCCCGCCATTGATGGTCATGGTCGAGCCGGTCACGAAGCCAGCATCGTCGCTCGCAAGGAACAACACGGCGCGCGCGATTTCCTCGGGCTCGCCGAGGCGATTGACCGGGATCTGCGGCAGGATGCTCTTCTCGAGCACGGCGAGTGGCACGGCCTGCACCATCTCGGTGTTGATGTAGCCGGGGCAGATCACGTTGACGGTGATACCGAGCTTGGCATTCTCGAGAGCCAACGCCTTGGTGAAACCGATGTCGCCGGCCTTGGCGGCGGAATAATTCACCTGGCCGAACTGGCCCTTCTGGCCGTTGATCGATGAAATGTTGATGACACGGCCGAACTTGCGTTCGCGCATCCCCTCGATCACCTGACGGGTCATGTTGAACAGCGAACCGAGATTGGTGTTGACCACTTTGTTCCACTGTTCCGGTGTCATCTTGTGAAAGGCACCATCCATGGTGATGCCGGCATTGTTGACCAGCACTTCCACCGGTCCCAGATCATCCTCGACCTTTTTCACACCGGCGGCGCATTCATCGAACGAACCGACATCCCACTTGTAGGTGCCGATACCTGTCTCGCTTTTGAATTTCTCGGCGGCGGCGTCGTTGCCGGCATAGCTTGCCGCGACGCTGTATCCCGCAATCTTCAAAGCCTTGCTGATCGCAGCGCCAATCCCTCGTGTTCCACCGGTCACCAATGCTACGCGCGCCATGATCGATCCCTCCACAAATCTCTTTTGTAGTTATAGCTACGAATTAATCTGGCGATACGACGAACATCAAGCAGAATTGGACCATCAAGCAAAAATGCCCGGCGCAAAGCGCCGGGCATTTTGTGTAGCAGTGTGTGCAGTGCACACGCGAGCCGATGTTTTCGGCACGCAACGCGCAAGAATTAGTCGCGTGCGATGCACATCGCGATGCCCATGCCGCCGCCGATGCACAGCGTGGCGAGGCCTTTCTTCGCGTCGCGCTTTTCCATCTCGTGCAGCAGCGTGACGAGAACACGCGCGCCGGATGCACCCACCGGATGACCGATCGCGATCGCACCACCGTTGACGTTAACCTTCGACGTATCCCAGCCGAGGTCCTTATTCACGGCGCAGGCCTGCGCGGCAAAGGCTTCGTTGGCTTCGATCAGGTCGAGATCGTTGATGGTCCAGCCGGCCTTCTTCAGCGCAGCGCGCGATGCCGGGATCGGGCCGGTGCCCATGATCTTCGGGTCGACGCCGGCCTGGCCCCACGACACGATGCGGGCGAGCGGCTTGAGGCCTTCCTTGGCGGCCTGCTTGGCGGTCATCAACACCACGGCAGCAGCGCCGTCATTGATGCCCGATGCGCTGCCGGCGGTGACGGTGCCGTCCTTTTCGAAAGCCGGCTTCAGCTTGGCCATGGCTTCGATGGACGCGCCGTGACGCGGATATTCGTCGGTGTCGACGACGATATCGCCCTTGCGGGACTTGATGGTCACCGGGACGATCTCGTCCTTGAACTTGCCGGCCTTCTGCGCAGCTTCAGCCTTCTGCTGCGACGCAACGGCGAACTCGTCCTGCTGCTGGCGGGTGATCTGGTACTGCTTCGCCACGTTCTCGGCGGTGTTACCCATGTGATAGCCGTTGAAGGCATCCCACAGACCGTCCTTGATCATGGTGTCGACGAATTCCACCGGACCCATCTTCACGCCGCCACGCAGATACTGCGCGTGCGGGGCCATGCTCATGGATTCCTGACCGCCGGCAACGACGATGTCCGAATCACCGTTGAGCAGCGCCTGATAGCCAAGCGCCACGGTGCGCAGGCCGGAACCGCACAGCATGTTGACGCCCCAGGCCGAGGTTTCCACCGGGAGGCCGGCAGCGATCGAGGCCTGACGCGCGGGGTTCTGACCCTGCGCAGCAGTGAGAATCTGTCCCATGATGACTTCGGAGACGCGGGCCGGATCGATCTTGCCGCGCTCAAGCGCCGCCTTGATGGCGATGGCGCCGAGATCATGCGCTGGCATGGTTGCGAAAGCGCCGTTGAAGCTGCCGACGGGTGTGCGGGCAGCGCTGACGATGACGACATCGTCTGACATGGACATCTCCTTTGTTGGGCTTTGTTGAGTTTCTTCGGCGGAAACCGCCACTGACGTGACGGGCCGCTTTCCTTCGGTGTCGTTAACCTATGGGGTTCGCGTCAAATCACCATAGCCATTTCGATAATGCAGCGCACCATAAATGGCATGGTTGACACTTTGCATAGCACAATCATGCTGCGATTTTAACCGTGACGCACAAAACGGTAGCCGAGGCCATTTGAAAGTGCTTACTTTATTGCATTGCGTTGTTCGACCACCCAATCCGATCGCCTTTTGGCGCAATGCCGAAAGGTTTCCTGTTCCCGGTAGGTAAGTGAGCTGTCATGGCGAAATCAGATCAACCCACGACCATCAAGAAATACGCGAACCGTCGGCTCTATAATACCGGAACCAGTACCTACGTGACGCTGGAAGATCTCGCCGCGATGGTGAAGGACGGCGAGGATTTCCTCGTTTACGACGCCAAGACAGGCGACGACATCACCCGCTCCGTACTGGCCCAGATCATTTTCGAACAAGAGAACAAGGCCGGCCAGAATCTCCTGCCGACCACTTTCCTGCGTCAGCTGATCCGCTTCTATGGCGACAGCATGCAGATGGTGGTGCCAAAATATCTCGAGCAATCCATCGACAGCCTGACGCGCGAGCAGGAGAAGTTCCGCAAGCAGATGACGAACACGTTCAGCATGACGCCGTTCGCGCCGCTGGAAGAGACCGTCCGCCGCAACATGGAGCTTTTTCAGCAAACTTTCTCGATGTTCAAGCCGTTCGTGCCGCCGCGCGGAGGCGCAGCGTCGCCGGAGCCGGAAAAAGCGCCGGAGCCGACTCCCGAGCCTGCCGACACCATGGATGACCTGCGTCGCCAGATGAAGGAAATGCAGGAGCGCCTCGAGCGCATGTCGCACGAGCCGAAGTCGGAATAATCCGCGCTCACTTGTCGGAAATCGGAATGACGCCGGCCGTAGCTGCACCTACGGTCGGCGTTTCCATTTGATGAGCGCAACATCGCCATGGCGAAGCAACCCACCCCACTCACTCTCGACCGACTCGACACCCCGATCGGCATCGCTCTACTAGTGACGAACCTCGACGGTGCACTCTGCGCGCTCGACTGGATCGATTACGAAGAACGCTTGCTGACTTTGCTGCGTCGTTACTATGGGGCGGTCGAACTGATCGAGAACTCGGCACCATCCGAGATCCGCAGTTCACTCTCACGCTATTTCGACGGCGACCTCGACCAGCTCGATGGCATCACCTGCCACATCCCCGGCACGCCGTTTCAGAACCGTATCTGGACGGCACTGCGAAAAATCCCCGCCGGCAGCACACTCAGCTACGGCACGCTGGCGGCGCAACTCGGCGTGCCCAATGCAATGCGCGCGGTCGGCCACGCCAATGGCGCAAATCCACTGAGCGTCGTCGTGCCCTGTCACCGCCTGATCGGCGCCAACGGTTCACTCACCGGCTATGGCGGCGGCATCGCGCGCAAACGCTGGCTGCTGGAGCATGAGGGTGTCGTGGTGACGACCTAAGCCGCCGGCTTCTCCGCGATATCGCCGTTTGCCAGCAGATGGATCAATGCGCGCTTGATCGCAGCCTGACGCGTCGGGGCGTTGATCTGCGCTCCGAGCAAATCGGTCACGTAGAACACGTCTCGCGCGCGCTCACCGAAGGTCGCGACATGCGCCGAAGCGATGTTAAGGTTGAGTTTCGAGATCGCCGTGGTCAGTTGATACAGCAGGCCCGGCCGGTCGAGCCCCGAGACCTCGATCACCGTGTAACGATCCGACCACTGGTTGTTGACGATAACTTCCGGCTCGACGGTGAAAGCCCTGATCTTGCCTTTGGTCGAGGCGCGCTTGGCCACGGTTTCAGGCAGCCGCACCTTGCCTTCGAGCACGTCCTCGATCATGTCGCCGATCCGTGTCGCACGGCGACCTTCGTCGTCGTCGCGATCGTATTCCCGGGAGATCGCGATGGTGTCGAGCGCGCGGCCATCGGTCGTGGTGTAGATCTGCGCATCGACGATGTTGGCACCGGCCGCAGCGCATGCGCCAGCGATGATCGACAGCAACCAGGGGTGATCGACGGCCAAAATCGTGAGCTCGGTGACGCCGCGGGCTTCATCAAAGCCGACATTGATCGCCAGCTTGTGCCCGGCCTCTTCCGATGCGCGCAGGAAACGCGCATGACGAATCTTGCGGGCGAGTTCGACCTTGAGCCAGTAGGCCGGATAGTGCCGCAAAATATAGGCGTTGAGATCCTGTTCGGGCCACTCGGTGAAGGCACGGCGGAATTCGGCCTGCGCCGACGCGATGCGCTGGGCGCGATTGACCTCGGAGAAGCCGCCGGTGAGCACAGGCTCGGTCTCATAATACAGCGTACGCAGCAACTGCGCTTTCCAGCCGTTCCAGACGCCCGGGCCGACGCCGCGGATATCGGCGGTGGTGAGAATCGTCAGCAGCTTCATCTGCTCGACCGACTGCACCACAGCGGCGAAATTCTCGATGGTCTTGCTATCCGACAGGTCGCGCGATTGCGCCACCGTAGACATGGTGAGATGTTCCTCGATCAGCCATGCGACGAGGTCCGTATCGGCGGCGTTGAAGCCGAGCCGCGGGCAGAGCCGCCGTGCGACCTTGGCGCCGGCGATGGAGTGATCCTCCGGACGCCCCTTGGCGATGTCATGCAACAGCACTGTGATGTAGATCACCGCGCGGTGTTCGGGGCGAATCTTGCGCATCAGGTCGGTGGCGACAATGAACTCGTCATTGCCGCCACGCTCGATCTCCTGAAGGATGCCGATACAGCGGATCAGATGCTCATCCACCGTATAGTGGTGATACATGTTGAACTGCATCATCGACACGATGCGGCCGAAGGCGCGGATGAAGTGACCGAGCACGCCGGTCTCGTTCATCCGCCGCAGCACGATCTCGGCATTATCCGAAGTCAGGATCTCCATGAACAGCGCGTTGGCTTCGGGATTCTCGCGCATCTCCGGCGTGATCAGCCGGAGCGACCGCGTTGCTGCCCGCATCGCATCGGGATGGAAAGCCAGATTGTGCTTCTGCGCCAGTCGGAAGAACCGCATCAGATTGATCGGGTCTTCCTTGAACACGTCGGGCGCAGAAAGATTGATGCGGTTGTTGTCGATGATGAACGCATCGCTGTCCGGAAGACGGCGGCGATGCATCTCGGGCCGTAGCTTGGCCATCATGCGCGTGAGCGCCGGCGCCGGCTTGGCCTGCTGGTCTTCAAGCTTGGCGCACAGGATCGCGGTGAGATCGCCGACTTCCTTGGCAATCAGGAAGTAGTGCTTCATGAAGCGCTCGACGTCCTGCATGCCGGGATGCGAGGTATAGCCGAGGCGAACCGCAATCTCGCGCTGCAGGTCGAAGGACAGCCGCTCTTCCGGTCGTTTGGTCAGGAAGTGGATATTGCAGCGGACCGACCACAGGAAATCTTCGCAACGCTTGAAGGTGCGGTATTCCTGCGGATCGAACACGCCGCGCGCCACCAGCTCCTTGCTGTCGCGCACCCGATAGACGTATTTCGCGATCCAGAACACGGTGTGCAGATCGCGCAGACCGCCCTTGCCGTCCTTGACGTTGGGCTCGACCAGATAGCGCGACTGGCCGCCACGACGATGACGCTCCTCGCGTTCGGCGAGCTTGGCAGTAACAAATTCCGCAGCGGTGCCCTGCACTACTTCGGCGTCGAAGCGCGTGACCAGCTCATCGTAGAGAGCCTGGTCGCCGGTAAGGAAACGCGTTTCCAGGATCGCGGTGCGGATCGTCATGTCACCCCGCGCCTGGCGGATCGATTCATCCACCGAACGCGTGGCATGGCCGACCTTCAGGCCCATGTCCCACAGGCAATAGAGAATGACTTCGGCGACCTGTTCACCCCAGGCGGTCTGCTTGTAGGGCAGGATGAACAGCAGATCGATGTCGGATTCCGGCGCCATCAGCCCGCGGCCATAGCCGCCGGTGGAGACCACGGCCATGCGCTCGCCGGTGGATGGCGTCGGCGAATGATACAGATGCCTCGTCGCCGCAGCGAACAGCATTCGGATGATTTCATCCTGCACGTGGCAGAGACGTTCGGCGCAGCGGCGGCCGTGACGGTCCTTCAGCAGCACGGCCTCGGCGGCTTCACTGGCCTTGAGCAGCTCGGCCTTCAGCAGCTTGGCGACGGCCGCCCGAAAAAGATCGTTCTTGCCGCGATGTTGCGCTGCAAGCGCATCGATCTCGGCGGTGATCCGCGGCGTGTCGAACTCGGTTTCGGTCGTCGGCTTGGCTTGTGTAGTAACGCTGTCCATGAACAACCCGGATATCGGACGGCGCAAGCGCTGTCACGGTGATTGTAGCCCCACAACTAGTCCATGCTGCCTTTTGCGCAATCCGGGCAACAACGTTCTCGCGGCGGTATCTCTGGCGCATCATATCTTCTCGTTGACGGAACGCCATAACTAATTGAAATTAAAGCACGTTTTTGCTCACAGAGCGACCCCAGCGCGGTGCCATGACGCCCGCAGGACGCAAGTCGCCTTCAAATCTCATGCTTCGATCGTCCATCAGGGAGAGACCAGAATGTTCACGATGTCACGGCGCGCTGTCGCCGGTCTGATTGCTGCGGCTGCACTGCTGCCCGGCGCCACCTTCGCCGCCGAACCTCTCAAGGAAATCCGGCTCGACTGGGCGACCTACAATCCGGTCTCGATCATCCTCAAACAGAACGGCCTCCTGGAGAAGGAATTTGCCAAGGACGGCGTGAAGATCACCTGGGTGCAGTCGGCCGGGTCCAACAAGGCGCTGGAATTCCTCAATGCCGGCTCCATCGATTTCGGCTCGACCGCCGGCTCCGCCGCGCTGGTCGCGAAGATCAACGGCAATCCGATCAAGTCGGTCTATGTCTATTCGCGGCCGGAGTGGACCGCACTGGTCACGACCAAGGACTCCAAGATTGCCTCCGTCGCCGATCTCAAGGGCAAGCGGGTCGCTGTGACCCGCGGCACCGATCCGCACATCTTCCTGGTCCGCGCGCTGCTCGGCGCCGGGCTCACCGACAAGGACATCACCCCAGTGCTGCTGCAGCACGCCGATGGCAAGGCTGCGCTGATCCGCGGTGACGTCGATGCATGGGCCGGCCTCGACCCGATGATGGCGCAGGCCGAAGTCGAGGACGGCGCCAGACTGTTCTTCCGCAAGCCCGACGCCAACACCTGGGGCATCCTTAATGTCCGCGAGCAGTTCCTGAAGGACTATCCGGACGTCGCGCGCCGCGTGCTCGCCGTCTACGAGGAAGCCCGCAAATATTCGCTGGAGAACTATCCAGAGCTGAAGAAGGCCTTCATCGGCGTCACCAAGCTGCCCGAAGCGGTCGTCGACAAGCAGCTCAAGGAACGCACCGAGTTGACCCATAGCCGCATTGGCGCACCGCAACGCGAGTCGATCCTCGCCGCCGGCCTCGCATTGCAGCAAGCTGGCGTGATCGACGCCAAGGTCGATGTGAAGGCGACGGTGGATGCGCTGATCGACGATCAGGTCCCGCTGCCGAAGAGCTAGACGCCGTCACTTCCCCTCTCCCCCAACGCAGCAAAGCTGCGCCCCGTGGGAGAGGGGAACGCGTCACTGCTAGCAATCACTCACGAGACACAATCTCTTATGACAATGACGCTGGAAACAACCGCGCTTGAACGACCCGATGCGATCAAGAGCGCATCCAGCAACCGCTGGCAGCGCTTCGCCCGCCCCCTGCTCGGCATCCTCGTCCCGCTCACCCTCGCCCTCGCCTGGGAAGCCGCCGTCTGGCTCGGCTGGTCGAACGGCCGGCTAGTGCCGCCGCCATCGCGCGTCTTTGCCACCATCATGGAGCTCACCCGAAGCGGCGAACTCTGGCGCCATATCACCACGACGCTATGGCGCGTTGCCGCCGGCTTCGGGCTTGGCACCGTCGCCGGCACGCTGCTCGGCGCCGTCTCCGGCTATTGGGGCATCGCACGGCGACTGCTCGATCCCACCGTACAGGCGCTGCGCGCCATCCCCTCGATCGCCTGGGTGCCGCTGTTCATCCTGTGGCTCGGCATTTTCGAAACCTCGAAAGTCGCGCTGATCGCCGTCGGCGTATTCTTCCCGGTCTATCTCGGCGTCATGGGCGCGATCCTCTCGGTTGATCGCAAGATCGTCGAAGTCGGCCGTACCTTCCGCCTTTCCGGCCCCGCCATGATCCGCCGCATCCTGCTGCCTGCAGTACTGCCGGCCTATGTTGTTGCACTCCGCGTCGGCCTCGGGCTCGGCTGGATGTTTGTCGTCGCCGCCGAATTCATGGGCGCATCCGAAGGGCTCGGCTATCTCCTGATCGACGGCCAGCAGCTCGGCAAGCCGGCGCAGATCCTCGCCGCGATCACCATCTTCGCGCTCCTCGGCAAGACCACCGATTGGCTGATAGAACTCGTCACTGCCCCTTTGCTGCGCTGGCAGGATGCGTTCCGTCCGGGCGGAGAGAGCTGATGCTCGCGCTCGACAAGGTCGGCAAAACCTATCCCAACGGCGTTCATGCGCTGGAGCGCTTCACCGCGCAAATCCCGCAAGGCGAGATCGTCGCCATCATCGGCGGCTCCGGTTGCGGAAAATCAACGCTGCTGCGCGCCGTCGCGGGGCTCGATCGCGCCTCGACCGGCAGCATCCGCATCGACAATATCGATATCAACGCACCGCACGAGAAGATCGGCATCATCTTCCAGGAGCCGCGACTGCTGCCGTGGCTCAGCGTCGCCGACAATATCGGCTTCGGCCTGTCCGAACTTCCTGTCGCCGCACGCCGCGAGAAGGTCGCGCAGGCCCTGGCGCGCGTCGGCCTGTCGGATAAAGCCAAGGCGTGGCCGCGCGAATTGTCCGGCGGACAGGCGCAGCGCGTCGCCATTGCCCGCGCATTGGTGCCGCAGCCGGAGGTGCTGTTGCTCGACGAGCCGTTCTCCGCGCTCGACGCCTTCACACGCCGCGATCTGCAGGATCATCTCCTCGATCTCTGGGCCGATACGCGGCCGACGCTGATCCTCGTCACCCATGATGTCGATGAAGCCGTTGTGCTGGCGGACCGCGTGCTGGTGATGCGACCGCGACCCGGTCGGCTGTTCGCCGAGATCGATGTGGGCCTCGCGCGCCCGCGCGACCGCGCGTCGCCACTGTTCGACGCTGTGAAGCGCCGCGTGTTGACGGCACTGGATCGATCTCTCGATCGCGACGTGCCCGATAGCGCACCTGCCGAGACGGTCGGCGCGTGGTGGTGACAACAGCACCACGAGCTAATAAAAGCTGCAACTAACAAAGTCTCAGGGAGAGATATCATGGACGCCGCCGCGCTTCGCGCCACCCAGGCCCCCATCAAGGAACTTTACAAGACCGATCCCAAGGCCGCCTTTATCACACTGAAGGCCAAAGGCTCGATCGACAATGACGGCATCGCCTGCAAGGTCGAGACCGGCCGGCAGATCGCCGCTGCCGGCCTGCATCCAGCAACGGGCGGCTCCGGGCTTGAACTGTGTTCGGGCGACATGCTGCTGGAAGCGCTGGTGGCCTGCGCCGGCGTGACGCTGAAATCCGTCGCCACCGCTATCGAAATTCCGCTGAAATCCGGCAATGTGACGGCCGAAGGCGATCTCGATTTCCGCGGCACGCTTGGCGTCGACAAGGAAGCGCCGGTCGGCTTCGCGGAAATCCGCCTGCGCTTCGATCTCGACACCGATGCGCCGCAGGACAAGCTCGATCTGCTGCTGAAGCTGACCGAGCGTTATTGCGTGGTCTACCAGACCATCAAACATGGCCCGAAGGTTTCGGTGTCGCTCAACAGGGTGTAAGCAGGCGGGACTGTTCACCAAGAAAGAGGAGGCCAAGCACCTCCTCTCATCAGGCTGCCATGTCCCCCGAACTTGCCTTTCTCCTGACGCTCACGCTGCGCATGGCGATCACCGCCGCCTTTGTGATCACCGCTTCCATCATCACCGAACGATCCGGCCCGGTGATCGGCGCGCTTGTGGCGACGCTGCCGATTTCTGCGGGTCCGTCTTACGTCTTTCTTGCGCTCGATCACGACGCCGCCTTCATCGCGCAGGGGGCGCTGGCCAGCCTGCCGATCAATGGCGCGACGATGTTTCTGGGGCTGACTTACGTTTTGCTGGCGCAGCGCTACAACGTGATCGTCAGCCTTGGCGCCGCCGTGCTGGTGTGGTTCGCCCTCGCCGTGCTGGTGCGGCAGTTCGAATGGACTTTGCTTGGCGGCATCGCAGCCAATGTCGTGGCCTTCGGCATCTGCCTGCCGCTGATGGCGCGGTTTCGCCATGCGAAGATGCCGCTCATCACCCGCCGCTGGTACGATATCCCGCTGCGCGCCGCACTCGTTGCAACGCTGGTCGCGACCGTCGTGACGCTCTCCACCACGATCGGCCCGACCGGCAGCGGCATTCTCGCACTCTATCCCGTGGTGTTCACCAGCCTGATGCTGATCCTGCATCCGCGCATCGGCGGCCCGCCCACCGCCGCCGTCATCGCCAATGGCGGCTGGGGCCTGATGGGTTTCGGCATCGCCGTCGCCGTGATGCATGTCACCGCACTGCGCTTCGGCTCAGTGATCGCGCTGAGCCTGGCGCTTGCCACCTGCGTGGTATGGAATCTCGGGCTGTGGACGCTGGGACGCAGGAAGATCCGCGCGGTCTAGCAAGCGCGTCGGAAAGCGGGTGGTAATCGACTCATCGCTGCGCGAGTCTGTTCGTATGAACAGACGGAGGGCAATGATGAGTATCAACATCGAAACCGTGCACCGCGTTTTGGGCGCAGACGAGACGGGGTCCGCAATCCCTTTCAGGTGATAGACCCACCTTTGCCCGACGATCTGGATGCGACTGCGTTCGCGGCAAGCGTCGATCTCACCGGTTCAGCCGATGACGACAATGCGCGCTGCTGGCACGATGGCGATCGATCGACTGCTGCCGATCTCGACGGCGACTGGTTCAGCCGCTGGAACGGTGGCACAGATCCGACCATTCCCGGCGACACCAACGACAAATGGAAGCACGGCGCCGCCAAACTGAGAATGACGGACGACCGGATCTATCTGCTGTTTACCTGGGGCGACGGCCGTCGCATTGGCCTGATCGACGCCCGTCGCAACGGCGCGCGCAACCTGGCCGGAAAATACATCAATCTCACAGCACCCGAGATCGTGCGACCATGGGCTGGGTTGATCGTTGACACCAACCGCATCGACGGCCGCTGGACCAACGGCCGCCTCGACTTTCGCCGATAACTACTTCGGCAGCTTTGCCTTCAGCGCATAGAGCGCATCCAGCGCCTCCCTTGGCGACATCTCGTCGGGATGCAGCGCCTTCACGGCGTCCATCAATAGCTCGGCCTCGCTCGGCGGCGGCGCCTCTTCCGGCGCGCGCGAGGTGATCGCGAACAGCGGCAGGTCATCGACCAGCACCTTGGCGCCCTGCCCGCGATCCTGCGCTTCGAGCTTGGCCAGCACCGACTTCGCGCGCGCGATCACCGCCGGTGGCAGGCCGGCGAGTTTCGCGACCTGAATGCCGTAGGAACGATCCGCCGAGCCTGGCAGCACTTCGTGCAGGAACACCACATCGCCGTGCCATTCCTTGACGCGCACCGTCGCATTGAACAGCCGCGGCAGTTTTGCCGACAGCGCGGTGAGCTCGTGATAATGCGTCGCGAACAGCGCACGGCAGCGATTGCTCTCGTGCAGATGCTCGATCGCCGCCCAGGCGATCGACAGACCATCGAAGGTCGCCGTGCCGCGGCCGATTTCATCCAGGATCACCAGCGCACGCTCGGTCGCCTGATTGAGAATGACGGCCGTCTCGACCATTTCGACCATGAAGGTCGAGCGCCCGCGCGCGAGATCGTCCGCAGCGCCGACGCGCGAGAACAGCCGGTCGACGATGCCGATGCGGGCGCGCGAGGCCGGCACGAAACTGCCGATCTGCGCCAGCAGCGCGATCAGCGCATTCTGGCGGAGGAAGGTCGATTTACCGGCCATATTCGGACCGGTGATCAGCCAGATCTGGCCGGACTTCTGCCCCGGCCCCGGCGACAGGTCGCTGGCATTGGCGATGAACGGCTGACCGTCGCGGCGCAGCGCCTGCTCTACAACAGGATGCCGACCACCCTCGATGGCGAACAACAGCGAGTTGTCGACTTCGGGCCGGACATAATTGTCATCGACCGCCAGCTTCGCCAGTGCCGTCGCGACATCCAGCAGCGCGAAGGCATGCGCGGCGGCGCGCAGGTCTTCCGAGGCCTCGGCGACCATGCCCGACAGACGCTCGAAAATTTCGAGCTCTAACCCAAGTGCGCGATCGCCGGCATTGGCGATCTTGGCTTCGATCTCGCCGAGCTCTGATGTCGTGAAGCGCACCTGCCCGGCCAGCGTCTGGCGATGGATGAAGGTCGCATTCAACGGCGCCTGCATTAGCTTGTCGCCATGCTGTGCGGTGACTTCGACAAAGTAACCCAGCACATTGTTGTGCCGGATCTTGAGCGCCCTGACGCCGGTATCGTCGGCATAACGCGCCTGCATCGACGCCACCACGAGCCGCGAGGCATCACGCAGGTTGCGGGTCTCGTCGAGCACGGGCTCGAAGCCTTCGCGGATGAAGCCGCCGTCACGCTTCAGCAGCGGCAGGTCGTCAGCCAGTGCGCGGGCGAAGGTCGCGGCCAGTTCGCGCGACGGGCGGCGCAAGCCGGCCATGGCGGCGGTGATATCGGCCGGCAGATTGTCGATGGCGCCGAGGCGCGCCAGCACCTGATCGGCAGCGAGCACGCCGTCACGCAGGCAAGCGAGATCGCGCGGACCACCGCGGCCGACCGACAGACGCGCCAGTGCGCGCGACATGTCCGGCGCGGTCTTCAGCGCCGCGCGAAGATCGTCACGCAGCCCGCTGTCAGCCACGAAGGTTGCCACCGCATCGAGGCGTCGGCCAATGGCGACTTCATCGGTGAGCGGTGCGGCCAGTCGCTGCGCCAGCAGGCGCGAGCCGGCAGCGGTCACCGTGCAGTCGATGGCATCCAGCAGCGAGCCCCGGCGTTCGCCGCCGAGTGTTCGCGTCAGTTCGAGATTGGCGCGCGTCGCCGGGTCGATCGCCATCGTCGTGCCGATGGCCTCACGCGTTGGCGGCGACAGCGGCACGCGTTTACCGACCTGGGTGCGCTCGACATAAGTGACGCAGGCGGCAGCCGCGGTGGCCTCCAGCCGCGACATCGCGCTGAGGCCATCCATGGTAGCGACGGCGAAGTAATCACACAGCCGGCGTTCGGCGGTGGCGCCGTCGAATACGTCGCGGGTCAGCGGCGTCACTGCCGGGAGTTCACGCAGCAACTGGCTAAGGTCCGGATCGCTGTAGAGCGCATCCGTGACGATCACTTCATTCGGATTGATGCGCGCCAGCGTCGCGCCGAGTTCGCCGGTCGCGCATTCGGTGACGATGAATTCTGCCGTCGAAATGTCGATCCAGGCGAGACCAATGCGATCCGCACCGCTTGAGCCCTTGCTGCGCGCGATCGCCAGCAGATAGTTGTTGGCGCGGGCGTCCAACAAATTCTCTTCGGTCAGCGTGCCCGGCGTGACCACGCGGACGACGTCGCGCCGAACCACGCTCTTGCCGCCGCGCTTCTTCGCCTCGGCCGGATCCTCCATCTGTTCGCAGACGGCAACGCGGATGCCGAGCGCGATCAGTCGGTGCAGATACTCATCGGCGCGGACCACCGGCACGCCGCACATGGGGATATCCATGCCCTGATGCTTGCCGCGCTTGGTCAGCACGATGCCGAGGGAACGCGAGGCAAGCTCGGCGTCCTCGAAGAAGATCTCGTAGAAATCGCCCATCCGGTAGAACAGCAACAGGCCGGGATTGGCGGCCTTGATCTCAAGGTACTGTTCCATCATCGGAGACACTTTTGCGGTGTCTTCCACGCGGGGAGCGGGTTCTGGGGCGGTAATGGGCTGCTGGATCGTCATGGCGGCGGACGCTAGCAAATTTTGCCCGGCCGATCCCACCTGCGGCTGTCGCAAACCGTAGTTTTCCCCACCGCGGCGAGGCAGTTGACAAGTCAACTGCGATTTCATATCCGCAATCTCAAGGACAACGCTGCCATCCAGCAGCGGCATTTGACCGGGTCAGCGGGGCTTCCTAAAAACACCGCGAAAATCCGGCAATCGAGCGCGGATGCAGTCCCCCAGGGAGAGAATTGATGAGCGATGTCTTTATCTGCGACGCCGTCCGCACCCCCATCGGCCGTTTCGGCGGCTCCCTTGCCAAGGTTCGCGCCGATGACCTCGCCGCAGCTCCCATCAAAGCCCTGATCGAGCGCAATCCCGGCGTGGATTGGAGCGCCGTCGAGGAAGTCTATTTCGGCTGCGCCAATCAGGCCGGCGAAGACAATCGCAACGTCGCCCGCATGGCCTCGCTGCTAGCCGGCCTGCCGGATTCAGTTCCCGGCGCGACCCTGAACCGCCTTTGCGCATCCGGCCTGGATGCCGTTGGCGCCGGCGCCCGCGCCATCCGCGCCGGTGAAATCGATTTCGCCATTGCCGGCGGCGTTGAATCCATGACCCGCGCCCCGTTCGTGCAGGGCAAGGCCACCGAGGCCTTCTCCCGCTCGGCGGAAATCTTCGACACCACCATCGGCTGGCGCTTCATCAACCCGCTGATGAAGGAAAAATACGGCGTCGACGCCATGCCGGAGACCGGCGAGAACGTTGCGCAGGATTTCCAGATCTCGCGCGCCGACCAGGACGCCTTCGCCATCAACTCGCAGCAGCGCGCCGGCAAGGCGATCGCTTCGGGCTATTTCGCCGAAGAAATCATCCCGGTGATGGTGCCCGGCGGCAAGGCCGGCCCGATCGCCGTCGACAAAGACGAGCATCCGCGCCCCGAAACCACGCTGGAAGGCCTCGCCAAGCTGCGCCCGATTGTCCGCAAGGATGGCACGGTCACCGCCGGCAACGCCTCGGGCGTCAATGACGGCGCCTGCGCCATGATCCTCGCCTCAGGCGCTGCGGTCGAGAAGCACGGCCTCAAGGCCCGCGCGCGTATCCTCGGTCTCGCCTCGGGCGGCGTCGCGCCGCGCATCATGGGCATCGGCCCGGTGCCGGCGACCAAGAAGCTGATGGAGCGCCTCGGCCTCAAGATCAGCGACTTCGACCTGATCGAGCTCAACGAAGCCTTCGCCTCGCAGGGCATCGCGGTGCTGCGCCAGCTCGGCGTCAAGGAAGACGCTGACTTCGTCAATCCGCATGGCGGCGCCATCGCGCTCGGCCATCCGCTCGGCATGAGCGGCGCCCGCCTCGCGATGACCGCCGTGCACGGCATGGAAAAGCGCGGCGGTAAGCTGGCGCTGGCCACCATGTGCGTCGGCGTCGGCCAGGGCGTCGCCATGGCGATCGAGAAGCTGAACTAACAAAGACGTTTTCAAGACTGCCGCCGCGGAATCCGCGGCGGCCAAAAAGGGAAAACCAGCATGACGCTAATCTATCCCGTCGAGAGCAATGCGGCGCACGCGCCGCGCCTCTCACCCGGCTACAAGAGCACCATCAAGCGCGCGCCGCAGAAGCAGCGCATCCTGATGCCGCACACGCTGTCGGAACTGACCGGTCCGGTCTATGGCCACGAGACCGTGCGCCCCGGCGATCATGACCTCACCACCATGCATGCCGGCGAGCCGCTCGGCGAACGCATCATCGTGCACGGCACGGTGATGGACGAAGACGGCCGCGGCGTGCCGAACACGCTGGTCGAGCTCTGGCAGGCCAATGCCTGCGGCCGCTACGTGCATGTCTGGGACCAGCACCCCGCTCCGCTCGACCCGAACTTCACCGGCGCCGGCCGCACCGTCACCGACGCCAAGGGCAATTACAAGTTCATCACCGTCAAGCCCGGCGCCTATCCGTGGGGCAATCACCACAATGCGTGGCGCCCGGCCCACATCCATTTCTCGGTGTTCGGCCATTCCTTCGTCTCGCGCCTCGTGACGCAGATGTATTTCCCGAACGATCCGTTGTTCCCGTTCGATCCGATCTTCAACTCCGTTACCGACGAGAAGGCGCGCCTGCGCATGGTGTCGGATTTCGACCTCGACGTCACCGAACCCGGCTGGGCGCTGGCCTATCGCTTCAACATCGTTTTGCGCGGTCGCAACGCGACCCCGACGGAGAATCACTGATGCCCGGAATTACCCCGTCGCAGACCGTCGGTCCGTTCTACGCCTACGGCCTGACGCCGAACGGCAAATACGCCTGGAACGACGCCTTCACCAACAACCTGCTGACGCCTGACGTCACCGGCGACAAGATCCGCATCGAAGGCGTGATCTATGACGGCGACGGCAAGGTGGTGCCCGACGCCGTGCTGGAAATCTGGCAGGCCGACGCGCAGGGCCGTTTCGCCGATCCGCAGGACACGCGCGGGTTGCCGAATTCGAGCTTCAAGGGTTTTGGTCGTTCCGGCACCACCGATGCCGGCGAATATTCGTTCGACACCGTCAAGCCAGGCAGCGTGCCCGGCATCGATGGCAAGCCGCAGGCCCCGCATATCGTGATGGCCGTATTCGGCCGCGGCATGACCATGCAGTCGATGACACGGATCTATTTCGAGGATGAAGCCGCGACAGCGAGCGACGCGGTGATGAACCTCGTCCCCGCCGATCGTCGTGCCACGCTGATTGCGAAGAAGACTGCAGCGGGCGTCTATCGGTTCGATGTTCACCTGCAGGGTGACAACGAGACGGTGTTCTTCGACGTGTGATGCGTCACCCGATCGAGACGGAAAAGCGGCCTGCGGGCCGCTTTTTTTTATTCCATCACCGCCGGATGCTCGTCCGCGCCCGGCTTCGCCGCTTGCGCGCGCAGGGTCGCCTTGGACGAGCCGATGATCAGCGCCATCGGGATCGCACAGAGCGTCACCAGCATCACCATCTGATAATCCAGCCCGAAGGCGATGATCGTGGCCTGCAGCGTGACGATGGCGTCCATCATGGCGCGGCCGCTGTCGGTGGCGAGGTTGATCGCGCTGGTCACATTGGGCATCTGCAGCGCATTGCTAAACGGCGTGATGTGCTCGACCAGCACCGCATGGGCCATACGGGTGTTTGAGGTGAGCTGCGCGATCACGATGGAGATGCCGATCGAACTCGCGACATTGCGCAGCAGCGTGAGCATCGAGGTGCCGTCGGTGCGCAGATGATTTGGCAGCGTCAGGAACGCCACGGTGGACAGCGGCACGAAGACGAGACCAAGGCCAAATCCCTGCGCGATGGAGACGATCACGATCTCCGGCACGCCGGTCTGGTCGGTCCACATCGACGTAAAGAACAGCGACACCGACATCAGTGCCATTCCCACCATGATCAGTGTACGCGCCTCGACATATTTCATGATGCGCCCGACCAGCATCATCGCCACGAACGTGCCGGAGCCACGCGTCGCCAGTAACAGACCTGCCGTGAGGATCGGATAGCCGATCACGTTCTGCAGATAGGGCGATGACAGTGCCATGGTCGAATACAGCACCAGCCCCATGACGGCCATGAACACGCAGCCGCCGACAAAATTCTTGTCCTTGAAGATGGCGAACTGGATGAACGGCTTCGAGGTCGTGAAGGAATGCGCGAAGAAATAATAGAAGCCGATCATCGAGACGATCGCCTCAATGACGATTTCGTTGGATTCCAGCCATCCGAGCTGCTCGCCGCGATCGAGCGCGAGCTGCATTGCACCGATGCCGATGGCCAGCGCGCCGAAGCCGAACCAGTCGAATTTCAGTTCTGCATTGGTCTTGGTCTCGTCCATGAAGGCCAGCAGGCCAAATACCGTGACGATGCCGAAGGGCAGATTGACGAAGAATACCCAGTGCCAGGAATAGGTTTCGGTCAGCCAGGCGCCCAATGAAGGCCCCATGATCGGGCCGAGCATCACGCCCATGCCCCAGATCGACATCGCCTTGGCGCGCTCATGCAGCGCATAGCTGTCGAGCATCACCGCCTGCGACAGCGGCACGAGTGCCGCGCCGAACACGCCCTGCAACAGGCGAAAGCCGACCATCTGGTTGATGTCCTGCGCGAGGCCACACAGCACCGAGGCGACCGTGAAGCCCGCCGAACAGACAATGAATATCTTCTTGCGGCCGAACCGGTTGGCGATCCAGCCGACCGGCGCAGTCATGATAGCCGCAGCCACGATATAGGAGGTCAGCACCCAGTTGACCTGATCCTGCGACGCCGACAGCGTGCCTTGCATATAGGGCAGCGCCACATTGGCAATCGTGGTGTCGAGCGCCTGCATGATGGTCGCGGTCATGGCGCAGATCGTCACCATGTTCCGGCGAAAGCCGGGGACCGCACTGGGAGATGGCGCCGACGTGGTCATCGGATCAGTCCTGACTCGCCTTGACCGACTCAGCCTTGGCTGACGAAAGCCCGAGCAGGCCTGCCAGCGAGCGATGATGCTTGGTATCGATGGTCGTGTAGGTGCTCATGCCGGCCTTCAGCCGTTTCACGAACGGATCGTTATGGTCGAGATAGATCCGCACCGGCACGCGCTGCACGACCTTGACGAAATTACCCGTGGCATTCTGCGGCGGCAGGATCGCGAATTGCGCGCCGGTGCCAGGGCTCAGCGAACCGACAGTGCCCTTGAAGGCATGGTTCGGGAACGCATCGACATCGATCTCCACGGTCTGGCCGACGGCGATGTAAGTGAAATCAGATTCCTTCAGATTGGCATCGACCCATGGCCTGTTGTCGTCGATCACCGTGAGGATCGGCGTGCCGGCCATCGCGAAGCGGCCGAGCTGGATGTTATCGACCTGCGTCGCGACGCCGGAGATCGGCGCCTTCAGCACGGTGTGGTCGAGATTGCGCTGCGCCTGATCGAGCGCCGACTGCGCCTGCGCGTAAGGCGGGAACTGAGCCAACGGCAGGTCGGGATTGCCGAGCAACTGGTTCATCGAGGTCGCGAGCTGCTGCCTCAGGAGTTCGAGCTGCGCTTTCGCGGTCACCGCCGCCGTCGCCGCATTGTCGAGATCGAGCTGCGAGCCGAAATTGCTCTTGACCAGGGTCGACTTGCGTTCGACGTCGCGCTGTTTGAAGTCGACGCCCTGCTGTGCCAGATCCTGCATCTGGCCGTAGATCTTCACGTTGCTGACGAGGTTGTCATAAGTGGTTTTTGCCTGCGCCAGCTTGGCCCTGGCATCGTCGAGCGCGAGCCGGAACGGCACCGGGTCAATCTCGAACAGCACGTCGCCTTCTTTGACATGCTGGCCTTCGCGCACGACGACCTTGTCGACCTTGCCGGAAATATCCGGCGTGATCAGCACCTTCTGCGCGCCGACATAGGCGTCGTCGGTGCCGACATAACGGCCACCCGAAAGATAGAACGCAACGCCGCCGACCAGAACCACAGCCGGCAACACGACCAGCAGCAGCGACCGGCGATAGCGCTTCAGGAAACCTTTCGCGCCCTGACGCTGCGTAGTCGCGGCGCCATCGGATCCGCCCTCGGGCGCATCCTTGTCGGGAAATTTCAGCACGGGCTCAGCCATAGACTTGTTCCTTGGTCTTTGTGGCTGCGGGGTTCAGCGCAGCACGGATATTGTCTTTGATGGTTTCGAGATGCGCGACCAGCTGGTGCATGTCGGCCTCGCTCACGCCGTCGAACGCGACCTGCATCAGGTTGCCGCGCAGCACCGCCAGCTTGGCCGTCAGCGGGCGCGCAGCCTCGGTGAGATAGAGGCGCTTGATGCGGCGGTCGGTATCGTCATTGCGGCGTTCGATCAGGCCGCTGTCGCAGAGCTTGTCGATCAGCCGCGTCAGGCTGATCGGCGCCATTTCCATGGCGTCCGCGAGATCGGTCTGTTTTTGCCCCTCATTGCGCTCGACCTTGGCGAGCACCGCCCATTGAGCGCGGGTCATGCCGAACTGGCGCGCTTCCTTGTCCGCCAGCTGTCGCAACATGCGCTGGGTCTCGAACAAGGCGGACAGGAAATCGGTGCCGGTGTCAGGCTGGCAGGACATGGAGGCGCTCCGTAAACTTAGCTTATTATAAGCAAGCTTATGAATAACGCATCGGTAGACGATACGACGCAGCCCCGCGACTAGCGCATGGCTAGGTCTCCCGGGCCTCCCCAAAATGGGCGGCACAGCAAAAAGCCCGGCACGAGGCCGGGCTTGAGGTCGTCAGGAGGAAAGGATCAGTATTTGGCGACGACCGCGGGGCTGAAGGCGTAATTGATGCCGGCGCGGAAGACGTGGTCATGGAAGCCGACCGAGGTCTGGTTGGCCGTCCCTCCGAAATAGGTCGCCGAGCCCAGATCGAGATACAGATATTCGAGCTTGGCCGACCAGTTGGTGCCGAACTTCTTTTCCAGACCGGCGCCCAGGGTCCAACCGACACGGGTCTGCGATTCCGACAGTAACGTGCCGGGAACTGTTACTGCAGCGCCGGCGGGTGTCGTACCCTGCGATCCCGGCCCAAACAATTGACCGGTCACGGTCGTCTGTGTCGAATACTTGACCTCGCCGACAGCGAGACCGCCGGTGCCGTAGAGCAGCAGATCCGGCGTTGCCAGCAGGCCGACGCGGCCGCGGAAGGTCGCGAACCACGGGAAGCTCCAAGAGCTGTTGGCCGATGTCTGCGTCAACAGATTGAAGTCACCGCCCAGCACGGTGGTCCGCAGCGAACTCACTGGAGAGTTCGCGCTGCCACGTTCACCGGTCCCCTGGATATCGGCTTCGAGACCGACGACCCATGTGCGATCGAGTTGCCAGTTGTAGCCGATCTGGCCGCCGCCGAGGCCGCCATTGACGTCCTGCTTGACCGGCGACGCAAAGGCGGTGCCTGGCAGGAAAGTGGCGTCGCCCTTGCCCCAGCTGTAGCCGCCGTTGAGACCGACATAGAATCCGGTCCAGTTGATACCGGGGTCCACCAGCACCGGCGCCTTGGCGTACATGCGGGGCGACAGATCCGCAGCGCCAGCGGTCGACGAAAATGCCATGATGGCGAGGCCTGCAGCGGCCAATACGGTGCGTTTCACCATCAGTCTCCTCAACAACAGATCAACGAAGGCAGGCCGAAGGCCCTGCTTCGATGATGTGTAGTTGAATGAGACATCAGCGACTTGGAACGGGCGCGACGCAGCAGGACTGGGCGAGACTGGCGCGCAATTCGTTCTGCTTGTTGCGTTCAGGCCACATGGCGCATCGCGAACGATCAAAGACAGAAATGCCCGAAAGCGCGCTAACGGCGATCAGTATGAACGTGATCCGGTACTGGCCCGACCAAGATGTAGTTCAATGCTTGCAGGACTGATCCTCGTGACTTCAAGGCCCGGTCCCGAAACGCCCGATTCATCAATCGCGGCTGCTTCCGAAAATCTGCCGACACCGCAGCTCCAATTCGGGCACCTGACATTCAACGTCGAATCCCCTCATCCTGCGGTCTCTCCGTTTTCGACCGATACTGCATTGCACAGGTTGCCGGGCGCGATTGTTTTTATCGGCACGGGATTTCCGGCGAACAATCGCATGCCGGATGTTGCGATTGCGCCATCGCCCGACGCTGTCGTCTTTGCAGTTGTTCTGAAAGGTCGTGCTCGCGCATCGCAGCATGGCCGCGAAGAAATCATCGAACAGGACCACGCGGTCTTGATGACAACCAGGGACGCCGGCTGGCATACGTCATCGCGTGAGACGCAGCATATGATCGTTCAGATCGACCGTGCCGCGCTGGCGATCAAGGTGCCTAATCTCAGCACCTGGTTCATGCGAGCTCTGTTCCTAGAGACGCAGACGTTGCGGCTGTTGATGGCGCATTGTCAGGAAGCAATCGACCTCGACGAGTCCGCCCCCACCCATCTTCAACACCATGTCGTGGCCGATCTGTGCAGCCTGATCGCATTTCTGATCATCGGTTGGGACAACCGCTCCGAGGCGTCTCCGCCTTCCAGCACCCGCATGCTGCGCTTGCAGGCGATCAAGGCAGCCATCGAAACAGGCCTCGGAAATCACGGCCTCTCGGCCGATACGCTGGCGGCGGCTCAGAAAATCTCGCCGGACTATGTCCGCAAGCTGTTTCGCGAACACGGCCTCAGCCTGTCGGAATATTTGCTCGAACGGCGTCTGGCCCTTGCTCATGCATTGCTACTCGACCCATTGCGGGCCGATGAGCGGATCGGGAAGATCGCGGACGAGGCCGGCTTCAACGATTTGTCGTATTTCAACCGGACATTCCGGCGCCGATATGCCACCTCGCCATCGGATCTGCGCCGGGAGCGCAAGAGCTCCACCTGATCCGGCCCGGTATCGCCCGTTCAACCTTTGCAATCGCCCCGCTGCCCCCCATCTGCAGGGAACGCTCGTCGTTTGGCCGCGCAGGATTTGGTGTAAGACTGGGGCCCAGCGCCAAAAAGACGGGCACAATCACAGCCAACGGGTTAAGCTAGCTTTATATGGCAGTTCCGAAACCAACTTTCCCGGCTCCTGGCCACGATCACGACCGCTGTACAGCGGACGCGATGCATCATGCCGAGCATGTCTGCGCGGCCCGGTCGCAAAAGCTGACCCCGATCCGCCGGCAGGTGCTTGAAGCGCTGCTCGCGAGCCATCGGCCGCTTGGGGCCTACGAGATCATCGATGAGCTGGCCAAGACCACTTCGCGTCCGGCCCCCATCACCGTGTACCGCGCACTTGATTTCCTGATGGAGAACGGCCTCGTTCACCGTATCGAGAGCCGCAACGCTTTCCTGGCCTGCGCGCACGACCACGGCACCGCCTCGATGGTCGCGTTTCTGATCTGTGACCAATGCGGGTCGGTCGGCGAAGTGCCGGCCACGAAAGTTGCGCAGAGCCTGAATGATGCCGCACGGACGACTGGCTTCGTCCCGAAACTGTCTGTTGTCGAAATCACCGGAACCTGCGCGCACTGTCAGGCGTGACGATCCCATAACAACACGGCGACAAGCCGGGCCCGAGGCTTCATGTCTGCAGAAACCATCATCAGCCCACCCGGCGGACGCGCACTCACCGCCGGCGCTATCGCCCTCGTGCTGATGCTGTGCCTGACCTGGGGCTTCAACCAGATCGCCATCAAGCTGGTGCTGCACGATATCCCGCCTTACACGCAGGCGATGCTGCGCTCGGCCGGCGCGCTGCTCGTCATTTTGGCCATCGCGCGGGCCCGCGGCGTCAAGCTGTTCGAGCGCGACGGCACGCTGAAAGCGGGCCTGTTCGCCGGCGTGCTGTTCGGCATCGAATTCGTGCTGATCTTTCACGGCCTGCAATTCACGACAGCCTCGCGCGCCGCGGTTTTCCTCTACACGATGCCGTTCTTCGTCGCTTTCGGTGCCTATCAGTTCCTGGGTGAGCGTCTGCGCCCGGTGCAATGGGCCGGACTCGCAGTGAGTTTCGCCGGAGTCGCCGTGGCCATCGGCGTCCCGCAGCCCGATGTCACCACCGATGTCCTGATGGGGGATCTGATGATCGTCGCCGGTGCAGGGCTGTGGGCCGCGACCACGCTGGTGGTCAAGATGACGCCACTCCTCTACGCACCGCCCGAGAAGGCACTGGGATACCAAGTCGGGCTGTCTGTCCCGATTCTGGGCCTGGCGGCGCTGCTCGCGGGCGAGACCGTGACCCGGGTTCCCGGCCCGCTGGCGCTGTCCCTGCTCTCGTTTCAGGCCTTCTGGGTGGTCGGCTTCACGTTTTTGCTCTGGTTCGGGCTGATCAAGACCTATTCCGCCAGCAAATTGTCGGCTTTTACCTTCATCACCCCTTTGTTTGGCGTCGCGGCGGGCTATCTCATCATGGGCGACCACCTGACCCCCGCCTTCGGCCTCGCTGCGCTATTGGTCATCGCCGGGCTGGTTCTCGTTAACCGACCAGTCAGGGCCTAGGCCACTAACGCATTGCTGGATGTCATCTAAATCTGATATTCGAGACCCCATGAACAAGATTGAAATTCCGTCTGATATCGCCGGACCGGCGCCCCGGCACCTCACCACACAGGTCATGGTTGGCAACGTCGCCGTCGGCGGCGGCGCCCCGATTGTCGTGCAGTCGATGACCAACACCGACACGGCCGACATCCAGGGCACCATCGACCAGGTCGCAGCGCTGTCGCGCGCGGGCTCGGAAATGGTCCGCATCACCGTCGACCGCGACGAGGCCGCAGCCGCCGTTCCGCATATCCGCGAAGCGCTCGACAAACAGGGCATCACCACGCCGCTGGTCGGCGACTTCCACTATATCGGCCACAAGCTGCTCGCCGAATATCCGGCCTGCGCCGCAGCGCTCGATAAATACCGCATCAATCCGGGCAATGTCGGCTTCAAGAGTAAGCGCGACAGTCAGTTCGCCGACATCATCGAGATCGCGAACAAGAACAACAAGGCCGTCCGCATCGGCGCGAACTGGGGTTCGCTCGATCAGGAACTGCTCACCAAGCTGATGGACGAGAACGCGCTGTCCCCGAATCCGAAGGACGTTCGCGCCGTGACGCGTGAAGCGATGGTGCAGTCGGCATTGCTGTCGGCCGCCCGCGCGCAGGAACTCGGCATGCCGAAGAACAAGATGATCCTCTCCGCCAAGGTCTCGGCGGTGCAGGACCTCATCGCGGTCTATCAGACGCTGGCCTCGCGCTCTGACTATGCGATCCATCTGGGCCTCACGGAAGCCGGCATGGGCTCGAAGGGCATCGTCGCCTCCTCGGCCGCGCTCGGCATTCTGTTGCAGCAGGGCATCGGCGACACCATCCGCATTTCGCTCACCCCCGAGCCCGGCGGCGATCGCACGCTGGAAGTTCAGGTTGCGCAGGAACTGCTGCAGACCATGGGCTTCCGCACCTTCGTGCCACTGGTCGCTGCCTGCCCCGGTTGCGGCCGCACTACCTCGACCACGTTCCAGGAACTGGCGCGTTCGATCCAGGATTTCATCCGCATCGAAATGCCGACCTGGAAGACGCAATATCCGGGCGTCGAGAACCTCAACGTCGCGGTCATGGGCTGCATCGTGAATGGCCCCGGCGAATCCAAACACGCCAATATCGGCATCTCACTGCCCGGCACCGGCGAAAGCCCGGCGGCGCCGGTGTTCGTCGACGGCGAGAAATTCCGCACCCTGCGCGGTCCGACCATCGCAGCCGACTTCAAGGCGCTGGTGATCGATTATATCGACCAGCGCTATGGCAAGGGCAGCAAGACGCCGGAAGTCGTGACTGCGGCGGAGTAAGCCACGCCACTCAAATGCAAACTGAAACGGCCGGGCATTGTCCCGGCCGTTTTCGTTTGTGCGGCTGATAGCTACCTACAGCGGAATCCGCCGAAACTCGCGATTGCTTAGCCCCGCCTCTTCCAGATCGAGATCGCGCTCAATGCGGCGACGGCTTTCGTCGGTGATCTTGCCGTCGCGCAATTGCGCATGGATGAATTTGCGCTCGGCCTTGATGAGTTCGCGCACCAGATCGATGCCGACCGCCGAGACGTCGACCTCGGGATCGAGTTCACCGGGCAGCTGGTTCGACCGGCTTTCGTGGCGCGCCCGCAGCAGCTTCACGACTTCGTCGGAGAGCTCACGATCGTCCGTCATCGCATCGAGCCGCGCCAAGGCGGTGGCCAGCGCCTCGCGGCGCGTCGCCAGTTCGGCCTCATGTTCGGCGATATATTCCGCGCGGCCGACTTTCGTCACACCCAGCCACTTCACTACTATGGGCAGACACAGGCCGAAGCCGACCAGCGTGATCAGAATGATGTTGAACGAGACGAACAGGATCAGGTCGCGCGCCGGAAAGGCATCGCCGGACATCAGCGTGAACGGCAGCGCCAGTGCTGCGGCGAGCGACACCGCGCCGCGCACGCCGGTGAAGGCGACGACGAAGGTCCATTGCCAGTTCGGCGCGGGATCGCGCTTGCGCAGATCCGCGCTGAGCCAGCGCGGCACATAGATCGCGGCATAGACCCAGACGAACCGCGCCACGATGATCACAACGATGACCAGCGCCGTGGCCAGCATGATGTCGGCGAGTGGAAAGGCCTTCGACCTCTCGATCAGCGCCCGCATCTGGAAACCTGTCAGCAGAAACAGCAGGCCCTCGACCAGATAGATCACCAAATCCCAGAAGAAGATGCCTTGCAGGCGCGTTGCCGCCGAGATCAGCAGCGGACCATTCCAGGAGATGTAAAGACCGCAGGCGACGGTAGCGATCACACCCGAGCCGCCGAAATGTTCGGGGATGAGATAAGCGACATAGGGTGTCAGTAGCGACAGCGTGATTTCGACCTGCGGATCGCGCGCACGATGACGCATGCGCAGGCTGAGCCAGCCGATGGCGAGGCCAAAGACGAGTTCGCAGGCGAGAATGGCGACGAAGGTGCCGGCCGCCTTCGGCAGCGAGAATGCCCCGGTGGTGATCGCCGCCACCGCGAAGCGATACAGGATCAGCGTCGTCGCATCGTTGGCAAGGCCTTCGCCTTCCAGCACGACCAGCATCCGGCGCGGCAGGCCGAGTTTTCGCGCAATCGCCAGCGGTGCGACCACGTCCGGCGGCGCCACAATGGCGCCGAGCAGGAAACCGACCGACCATGGCAGGCCGATCAGGTAATGCGTGGCCGTAGCGACGAGGCATGCCGTGAAGATCACGCAGCCGACGGCCAGCAGCGTGATGATGCGCAGACTGGCGCGAAATTCGCGCCAGCTCATGGCGACGCTGGCCGAATAGATCAGCGGTGGCAGCACGCCGAGCAGCACCACTTCGGGCGGCAGTTCGAGCGCCGGCATGCCCGGCACAAAAGCCAGCGCGATGCCGGCCAGCAGCAGCAGGATCGCCGGGGCAATGCTGATGCGCTTGGCCAGCCACGCCGTGCCTGCGAGCGCAGCGATCAGAACCAGAAAGATCGGAAATTTGGTTTCCACGCAGGCGATATCCTCTACAGGCCTAATTTGCCCGGCGCGGCGACAAGGTCAATGCAGGCGCGTGCTGAAGTATCAGATCGCACTTGCCGCGATATTGACCATCAGCGCGACCAGCGCCGTGTTGAAGATGAAAGAGACGATGCCGTGGGCCGTGGCGGTGCGGCGGATGGACTTCACGGTGATGCCGACGTCGGACACCTGCGCGGTCATGCCGATGACAAAGGAGAAATACACGAAGTCCCAATAGTCGGGCTGTTCCTTCGTGTCGTCATCGCCAGACGGAAATGCCAGCCCGCCGGGTTTGGCGCCGCGATAGAACTGATGGGCATAATGCAGCGAGAAGGTCGTGTGTACGGCGGCCCAGGACGAGGCGATAGTGACGATCGCCAGCGTCAATTCCCAGGCCGTGCGATGGCCCTCGCCAAGTTCGAACACGATGGCCGCGATACTGGCGAAGGCACCCAGAGCCGCCACCAGCAGAATGATGAAACTGCCATCGTCCTGCAGGGCGGCGTTGCGGCGGATGTGTTTCTGGCTGCCACTACGCAGCATCATGCCGTAGACCAGCACGAGATAGAACGCGATGAACACGTCCCAGCCGATCAGCAAGCGCGTCACCGGTCGCAGCGAGGATGGCAGAACGAAGAACGCAATGACGCCGATCAGGAGCGCAAGGAATGTGCGCGGGCGACCGTAAACGACGCGGATAGGCGCCGGCATCTTGCGAAAACGGACAAGGAGCTCATCGAGATCCTTGCCCGTCTCCGACATGATCGGTTCTTCCTTAGTTCTTGCGCTCGGCCACGAAGCGGGCAGCGGCGCGCAGCACATCGCCCTTGTTGCCGAAGATCGACAGCGACGCGTCGGCGGTGGCGATCAGATCCGCGACACGCTTCTTGGCGCCGGCGACGCCGAGCTGCGTCACGAAGGTGGTCTTGTTGAGCACGGCATCGGCGCCGGCCGGCTTGCCGAGGGTTGCGGCATCGGCCTCGACGTCCAGCAGATCGTCGGCGATCTGGAAGGCTTCGCCAAGCGCACGGCCGTAATCGTCGAGCGCCTTGTATTCCTTCGGCGTGGCCTGGCCGAGCAGCGCGCCGGCAATGACGCCGTAACGCAGCAGCGCACCAGTTTTCATCTGCTGAACACGCGCGACGTCCACCGGTTCCTTGTCGCCGAAGCGACCTTCGCCGGCGAGATCAAGCATCTGGCCGCCGACCATGCCGCCGAGACCGGCACAGCGCGCGAGCGCCCGGGTCAGCAACAGGCGCACCGTCGCATCCGAATGAATTTCATCGCGGGTGACGATGTCGAAAGCGAGCGTCAAAAGCGCGTCGCCGGCAAGGATCGCGGTGGCATCGTCGGTGGCCTTGTGCAGGGTCGGACGGCCGCGGCGCAGGTCGCTATTATCCATGGCCGGCAGGTCGTCATGGATCAGCGAATAGCAGTGGATGCATTCGAGGGCGGCGCCAACCAGCAGCGCCTGCTCGCGATGCACGCCGAATACCGCCGCGCTCTCCACCACCAAAAACGGGCGCAGCCGCTTGCCGCCGCCGAGCGAGGAGTAACGCATCGCATCCATCAGCCGCTTCGGCCGGGCGATCTCGTCGGGCAGCACGCCATCGGCGAGCACCTTGGTCAGTACGGCTTCGGTATCGTCCGCGGTCTGGTCAAGGCGCGAGGCAAAATCTTTGGTAGAAGCACCGGTCGACATTAAGAATAGCTCCAGAACAATTTGGCCGGACAATCCTCTATGGCAAAGGCCACGTCAATTGCGCCTGCGGCGTCCCGCCGCGATTGGTCGCGGCAAGCTTAACCGGCTTGAAAAGAGTGAGGAAACCCCGCTTGATCAGCGGCGTAGCTCCGACCGGGAACGCCCCTCTTGCGCCTCATCCGCCGCCTCATCCTGATCGGAATCCTGCTCGTCTTGTTGCCCTATCTGCTGACGCCGCTTTATGCCGTCGGCCGGCCGATTTCGGCGCTGATGGCATGGCGCTGGATCTCCGGTTCCCCCGTGGAGCGGACCTGGGTTGATCTCAAGGCCATGTCGCCGGCCCTGCCGCGCAGCGTGGTCGCATCCGAAGATGCCAAATTCTGCAGCCATCGCGGAATCGACTGGGCTTCCCTGCAAAACGCCATCGAGGACGCCCAGGATGGCGAAGTCTCGGGCGGCGGTTCCACCATCACCCAGCAGGTGGCGAAAAACCTGTTCCTGTGGCCGGGCCGCAGCGTGATCCGCAAGGGCCTCGAGATTCCGCTGGCCCTGTGGGTCGATCTGGTCCTGTCCAAGCAGCGGATTCTGGAAATCTACCTGAATATCGCCGAAATGGGCCCGTCCGGGCAGTTTGGCGCCCAGGCCGGCGCCGAATATGCCTTCAATCGGCCGGCCTCGAGCCTGTCTGCCCGAGAAGCTGCGCTTCTGGCGGCGATCCTGCCCAATCCGGTCACCCGCAGCGCCCGGACACCAGGACCGGGGGTGCGGCGTCTGGCGGCAACCTATATGGCCCGGGCGCAGGCGGCGGAGTTGCAGCGGTGCTGGAACTAGGCTGTCATTCCGGGGCGGGCGCGGCGCCAGCCGCGAACGAACCCGGAATGACGAAATGGGATAGGTTTCCCGCCCATTTCCCCTAAAATTCCCCCCGCCCCGCCCTAGCCATCGCGTCCTCATTCCGTTATAAGCCCGGCCTTATCAGCGATTTTGCCCGCGCGTTCCGTGCTGGCCGCCCGATACCGGGCGCCGATCGAAACCATCTGCCAAAACCCAAGGACTTTTCCTATGGCCGTTCCGAGAAGAAAAACATCGCCGTCGCGGCGTGGCATGCGTCGCTCGGCTGACGCGCTCAAGACCCCGACCTATGTCGAGGACAAGGACTCCGGCGAACTGCGCCGTCCGCACCACCTCGACCTGAAGACCGGCATGTACAAGGGTCGTCAGGTTCTGAAGGTGAAGAAGGAATCCTGACCACTGGATGGAGGGCAGCGCCATATCGGATGGCGCCGCCTTCGCTCGTCCATGTAAGGTCCGGGTCAGGCGGGTCGAAGCGCCAGCGGGCAAGTCGAGAAAGCTGTTCAGACAATAATTCTGAACTGGTCTTCCGCCCGAATTCGCTCCAACTCTGGAGCTAATGCGTTGTCCCGGTGATGCGCACGCGTCACCCCGGTGATGTCATCACTTTGGTGATGTCCTGCATCACCCACATGCGTTCTGGTTCTCTCGCTCGCAAAGAAGGCCTTCGATGGCGTCGATCGGTTTCCCGCTGCTGCTGATTCCGGTGGCGATCTGCAACATCATCGTCTTCCTGATGCCCGACCTCGCGCTGTCGGGCCCGATTCCCCTCTTCCCGATCACGCTGGTGTCGAAAGACATCTGGATGGTGACGCTCAACGACCTGCTCGTTGCGCTCAGCATCCTGTTGCTGTGGCTCGAAGTGATGCGCGCCGCCCGCCCGGCGCCGAAATATTTCACCGACCATTTCCTGTCGCTGCTGGTGTTCGGCGCTGCCGCCGCCGAATTCGTGATGCTGCCGAAATTCGGCAACGCGACCTTCTTCCTGATCACCCTGACAGCGATGGTGGATTTCCTCGCCGGCATCTCGCTGCGCGCCCGCCGTCCACGCCGCATCGCCGCGCCGGTCTATGCACCCGAGCCCGTTCGCGCCGAACCGGCTCCGCGCCATGAGCCCGCACCGGCGCCGGTCGCTCCGACACCTCCGCCCGCTCCCGTTCCGGCCGCAACCTCGGTCGCCGAAGCGGTGCTGACCGATCGTACCGAGCCCAGGATCGAGAAGGTCGAACGGATCGAGCCGAAGCTTGAAGCGACCCCGGTGCCGCCGGAAGTCGTGGCGCATACGTCGCCGCAGATCACATCGCCGGATTTGCAGCCGGGTGGTGTCGCGCCGGACAACAAGCCGAAGACGTAAGCGACAAATCTCTCGGCCCGCCGTCCTCGCGAAAGCGGGGACAACAGCGGAAAGTCACGCGTCAGATCACGCGCTGCGTGCGGTTGATCGCCGGTCCCGAAACATTCACCTTCGCCACCGCCCGATAGGCCGCCTCGACATCGGCCACATCCGCGCGGCGCAGCACGCGCGTTTGCGGCGCCTGCTCGGCTGTCGCGATCAGATGCGCAATGAAGGATGCGTCGGGCCGTGCCACGCACGACGACACCGGCGCAGCATGCTGCACCGGCTCAAGCCGCGTCAGCGCAACGCTCTCGATGCCGGCCGACTCTTTTTCGACCACGAAATCGCCCGCGCGCCGCATCGGATGCGGCGTGGTGGCGTAAGCGCGGGTCGCGGAAATCGACATCGTTAACAGTGCTCGCGTCTCAATTCGGGACGAGGGTTGCCCCTCCACCCTCTGCGTCGCAAGGGTCGTGCCGCGGCTCTCCACAAGGTAAATCCGGGCCTGATCAGGCCTGCGAAGGCCTGCCCGGCTACACTTTCTTAAGTCTTTAGGAACTTTGACTAACGATTGTGGCGATCTGAGCCGTATTGTCGGGGGGCGAATCACCCGACGGCGTCCCAAAACGAGGCGACTTTGACATCCGCTGTTTCCCAGAGCGCCGATTCTTCCTCAAAGGCAGATCGCGCTTCCGAGCCGCAGGCAGCTGAGATTCTGGCCGCACTCGGCCAGGCCGCCTTCATCTGGGACATCGCCAGCGACCGGATCACCTGGACTGACCAGGCGAGCGCGATCTTCACCGACATTTCCCCCGCGACCATCGCCAGCGGCGCCGAGCTTGCGACGCTGATCGAGCCGCAGCGCAGCATTCGCACCGAGGCGCTGGCCAAGGCACTCGCTTCCGGCGGCGGCACCTACCGGATCGAATACGGACTACGCGCCTCTACCACCGCCGCCGTGCTGTGGCTCGAGGAAAGCGGCATCTGCCGCGCCGATGCCGATGGCAAGGCGGTACGCGTCGAAGGCGTCGTCCGCATCAACAACGAACGCCATGCCCGCGACGAGCAGCTGCTGAAACTGGCGCAGCACGATCCCGTCACCGGCGAACTCAATCGCACGCATCTCCTGGCATCTCTCGCGGAAGCCATCGAGGAAGCCACCCGTTTCCGCTCGTCCTTTGCCTTCATGCTGATCGGCATCGACCATCTGGCGCGGATCAACGACGCCTTCGGCTTCGATATCGCCGATGAAGTGATCGTCGAAATCGCCAAGCGGATTCGCCTGCGGCTGCGCGGCGGCGACGTGATGGGCCGCTTCTCCGGCAACAAGTTCGGCCTGATCCTGAAGAACTGCACCGTGGACGATGCCACGGTCGCCGCCGAACGCTTCCTGGCCGGCATTCGCGACGAGATCATCCCGACACAGTCCGGCCCGGTCTCGGCGACCGCCACCATCGGCGCCGTCAGCGTTCCCCGCTATGCGCAGAACGTCAACGAAGCCGTCAACCGCGCGCAGGAAACGCTCGATGCCGCCAAGCGCCGGCGCCATGGCTCATTTGCCATGTGGCGGCCGAATGTGGAGCGCGATACGCAGCGCCGCGTCAATATCCGCGTCACCGACGAGATCGTGACTGCGCTGAACGAGCGCCGCATCGTCACCGCCTTCGAGCCCGTGATGCATGCCGACAGCCGCACGCCCGCTTTCTATGAAGCGCTGGTGCGTATGAAACAGGATGACGGACAATTGCTGCTGGCGCCGGATATCGTGCCGGTGGCCGAGAAACTCGGCCTGATCCGGCTGGTCGATCACCGCGTGCTCGAACTCGTCGTCGCCGAACTCGCCGCCGCACCGGATGTGCAGTTGTCGCTGAACATTTCGCCCGACACGACGATGGACCCCGACTGGTGGACCTCCATCGAGTCGATGATGCGTGCGCATCCCGGCGTCGCGCAGCGGCTGATCGTCGAGATCACCGAGACCGTGGCCATCCATGACCTCGACGACGTTCGCGGCTTCGTCACGCGGCTGAAGAATTTCGGCAGCCGCATCGCCATCGACGATTTCGGCGCCGGCTACACCTCGTTCCGCAACCTGCGCAAGCTCGGCGTGGACATCGTCAAGATCGACGGCGCCTTCGTGCAGAACATCGCGCATTCCTCCGACGACCGCGCCTTCGTACAGACCCTGATCGATCTCTGCCACCGGCTGAACATCAAGACCGTCGCCGAATGGGTGCAGGATGAAACCTCCGCCGTGATGCTGCGCGACTGGGGCTGCAACTACATTCAGGGCCGCCTCACCGGCCTCGCATCCTCCGCGCGTCCGTGGCTGGACCCGGCATCGCTGCCGAAGCCGGCGGTGGGGTGACCGCTCGTCATTCCGGGGCGAACGCAGCGACAGCTGCGGGCGAACCTCAACCACTCCAATGGGAGTGGTGGGGAATCTCGGTATAGTATGAACACATCCAGATTCCGGGTTCGCGACCGCCAAGAGGCGTTCGCGCCCTCAGGCAAACCAATTGGTTTGCCGGGAATGACAATTGGGTACTGACGGGGGGCTCTCATGACATTCATCGGCAATCTTCTGACCGCACTGGTCGCGGCGCTGCACATCTATTTTCTCGTGCTGGAAATGTTTCTCTGGCAGAAGCCGCAGGGCCTGAAGACCTTCAGGAACACGCCGGAGAAGGCCGAGGTCACCGCGGTGCTCGCGGCCAATCAGGGCCTCTATAACGGCTTCCTCGCCGCCGGTCTGATCTGGGGCCTGCTGCATCCCGCGCCAGCTTTCGCATTCCAGATCAAGGCATTCTTCCTGCTCTGCGTGATCGTGGCCGGCGCCTATGGCGCAGCAACCGTGAGCAAGCGCATTCTGTATGTGCAGGCCGCGCCGGCGGCGCTGGCGCTGATCGTGTTGTGGCTGGCGAAGTAACTCGCTCATTCATTGTCGTCCCGGTGAAAGCCGGGATGACAATGAGTGTCACGCCTCACGATTCCTTTTGCTGATTTAGCCAACTAAATTTCGGCGACATCTTTTCATAAAAACATCGCCATCGCCGCCGCGTCATCGCGCTGACCTCTCGTGCGCGCGTTGCGTCGCGCATGCAGCATTTCATTGTGACATACGCATGTCAGAGTCGGCGCGACTCTCGTAACCATCTTGCGCGCGTTTTGTAAAAGCGATGCAGAGCTGAGCTATCTAGACCGTCGTTAGGTGCACCGCGCGACGCGGTCACGGCATCAACGAGGATCAGCTCTCTTGTTCAAGTTCTCACTGCGCGCTCCAGCGATCCCAGGCTATTTTCCGCGCATCAGATTTGGCCTGCGTATCCAGATCGCATTGATCGGCATCATGGCTGTCGTGCTCACCGGCACGATCTGCCTCATCGGCCTCGCCTATGAAGCAGACGCGCAGCGCCAGTCGGATGAGGCCGTCAAGCTGCGCCAGCATGTCGTGGGTCTGTCGGCGAACTATCTGGAAGCCGGACAGGTCGCCAATGAATTTCTGCGCAAGCACGATGAGAAACTGATCGCTGTCCATGGCGAGATCATCACCACAGCACTGGCGAATCTGTCGGCAATTGACGCCATCGTCGACAAGCGCCCCGAGGGCGATGCGCTAAAACAGGGCTCGGCCCTGCGCGCGGGCCTCAATGTCTATCAGACTCGCTTCAACAACATCGCCTCGATCCAGAAATCGCTGGGGCTCAACGAGACGCTCGGCCTGCAGGGCCAGCTGCGTGCTGCGGTTCACGACGCCGAAACGCGGTTGGCGCAGTTCGACCAGATCCGCCTGGCCAATCTGATGCTGATGATGCGGCGGCATGAGAAGGACTTCATGCTGCGCGGCGAGGAAAAATATGGCGACCAGTTCGACAAAAGGCGCGACGAATTTTCCGATGCACTGAAGGCGGCCGCGCTGCCCGATCCGGTGCGCGACGAGCTCGCCGCGCTGATCAAGGCCTATGGCGAGAGTTTCCTGGCCTATTCGGTGACGCAAACCACGCTGAATGACGAAGTCGCCGATTTCGCTATGGTGTTTCAGCGCAACCGGCCGGCGCTGGATGGCCTCGTGGCCGCAGCCCAGGCCGAATACAACGCCGCCGAGGCGCGCGCCACGCAGACCCGGCAGATCCTGACCTGGACCATCGCGCTGGCGACGATCCTGATCGGCCTCGCCGCGGTGTATTTCGGTCAGCGCATCGCGCGCGCGATCGCTGATATGACGCAAGCGATGCAAACGCTGGCCTCGGGCGATTTCGCCGTGGTGCTGCCGGGCCTCGGCCGCGCCGACGAGATCGGCGACATGGCGCAGGCGGTCGAGACCTTCAAACTGCGCGCGCAGCAGAAGGCGGCGGATGAGCTCGACGCCAAGCTCGACCTGGAACAGCGTGCGGCGGAAGCGCGCAAGGCCGACATGGACCGCCTCGCCGGCGACTTCGAAAGCGCCGTCGGCCGCATCGTCGAGACGGTGTCGTCCGCCTCCGCCGAACTCGAAACCGCCGCCGGCACGCTGACCTCGACGGCCACGCGATCTCAGGAACTCACCGCGATGGTCGCGGCGGCGTCGCACGAGGCCTCCGCCAATGTGCAGTCGGTGGCCTCCGCCACCGAGCAGATGTCGTCATCGGTCAACGAGATCGGCCGTCAGGTGCAGGCCTCGGCTGTGATTGCCGGCGAGGCTGTCGCGCAGGCCGAGACGACTAACCGCCAGATCGGCGAGTTGCTGAGCGCCGCCGACAAGATCGGCGAGGTGGTGCAACTCATCAGCGCGATCGCGCGGCAGACCAACCTCCTCGCGCTCAACGCCACCATCGAAGCGGCGCGCGCCGGCACCGCCGGCCGCGGCTTCTCGGTGGTCGCCGCCGAGGTCAAGGCACTGGCCGAACAGACCGCGAGCGCCACCGGCGAGATCGGCCAGCAGGTGTCAGGCATTCAACAGGCGACAAAGAACTCAGTCGCCGCGATCAAGGGCATCGGCAGCACCATCGGCCGGATGTCCGAGATCGCCTCGACCATCGCCGCCGCGGTGGAACAACAGGGCGCCACCACGGCGGAGATCGCCCGCAATGTGCAGCGCGCCGCGCAAGGCACCTCCGATGTCAGCACCAATATCGCGGACGTCAAACGCGGCGCCAGCGACACGGGTCTGGCCTCGTCCCATGTGTTCTCGGCCGCCCGGTCGCTGTCCGGCGACAGCGCCCAGCTGAAAGCGGACGTGGCGACGTTTTTGGCGTCGGTGCGGAGTGCGTGAGGGGGATCACAGCCCCTCTCAGGTGTCGTCCCCGCCTAGCGCGCCAAAGGCGCGCGCGGGGCGGGGACCCATAACCACGATGGGAGTGAGTGAAGCGGCATAGCCACCACGATGGTGCTACGCCCCCGGCCTTGGTGTGTATGGATCCCACCTTCGCGGGGATGACAACCGGGAGGACGTTGCGGAACGCCTCCTCCCTGCCTATCTCCTCGCCTTGCCAACGCGAAATCCTTGCCTCACACTCCCCGGTAACGACGGCGCCCGCACGGGGAACGACTGTCGAGTGACATATCATCAGGGAGGCAACGACATGAGAACTACGCTTCTTCATTGGGTCGCAACGTCTGTGCTGGCGACCGCGCTATCCGCCACATCGGCGTTTGCGCAGAAGAAATACGATCCGGGCGCCAACGATACCGAAATCAAGATCGGCCAGACCGTGCCGTTCTCAGGCCCCGCCTCGGCCTATTCGTCGATCGCCAAGACGCAGCTCGCTTATTTCAAGATGGTCAACGAGCAGGGCGGCATCAACGGCCGCAAGATCAACCTGATCCAGTATGACGACGCCTATTCACCGCCCAAGGCCGTGGAGCAGGTGCGCAAGCTCGTCGAGAGCGACGAGGTGCTGCTGACCTTCCAGATCATCGGCACGCCGTCCAATGCCGGCGTGCAGAAATATCTCAACACCAAGGGTGTGCCGCAACTGTTCGCCGCCACCGGTGCCACGCGCTTCACCGATCCGAAGAACTTCCCCTGGACCATGGGCTACAATCCCAACTACCAGACCGAAGGCCGGATCTACGCCAAATACATCCTGAAGAACTATCCGACAGCCAAGATCGCCATCCTGTGGCAGAACGACGATCTCGGCCGCGACTATCTCACCGGCATGAAGGCCGGGCTCGGCGACAAGGCCGCGTCGATGATCGTCTCGGAGGCGTCCTATGAGCTCGCCGACCCGACCATCGACTCGCAGATCGTCAAGCTGAAGTCCTCCGGCGCCGACCTCTTGTTCAACGCCTCGACGCCGAAATTCGCCGCCCAGGCCATCAAGAAGGTCGCGGATCTCGGCTGGAAGCCGGTCCACATCGTCGACATCAATGCGACTTCGGTGGGCGCGGTGCTGGTGCCCGCGGGACTCGACAATTCCAAGGGCCTCATCTCGACCAATTACGGCAAGGACCCGCTGGACCCGCAATGGAAGGACGACGCCGGCATGAAGCGCTACATGGCCTTCATGGACAAATACTATCCCGACGGCGACAAGAACTCGAACTTCAACACCTATGGCTACGGCAATGCCCAACTCATGGTGGAGGTGCTGAAGCGCTGCGGCGACGACCTCACCCGCGCCAATGTGATGAAGCAGGCCACCAGCCTGTCCGGGCTCGAAACCGACCTTCACTTGCCCGGCATGCGGCTCTCCACCTCGCCCACCGATTACCGCGTCAACAAGCAGCTGCAGATGCAGCGCTTCAACGGCGAGCGCTGGGAACTGTTCGGCCCGATCATCGAGGATGACTCGGCCGGTTAGGCTGCACACGACAAAGCCACGCGCGGGATCACCTGCGCGTGGCTTTTCGCAGGCTGGTTAGCCGAAGGCGCGATCCGCCGACCGGTGAGAGGCAGCTTGCCAACACCACCACCGATCTTGGAAGTTAGCCGCTGCTCTATGGGGGATAGCATGCAGTACGAAGTCGCGGTCACGATTGGCGCAATCAATGGCCAGGTCATCCTGCGCATGACCGACACGTCGCCATTCATGGGGTTTGCAGTCGGCCACTTCATCGATTTTCAGAACCAGGCGCGTGTCGTTACGCAAGTGCATCACCAGATGATCAGTGCAGCCGGCAACCCGAACCAGCACCTGCATCGTGTCATCCTGGTGACCTGATATCTGAATGCGAGGGGCGGATGATCCCGCTCCGCTTATGGCGACAAGGCCATCCGCCCAACGGCACCTACGCCATCTTCGCAAACATCGTCAGCACGCCGTCGGCGATATTGATCGCCACCACCTGCGCCGAGCTCATGCCCTTTTCCTTGAGCGCATTGGCGGCCGCCGGCGAGGCGTCGATCGAGGCGCGCAGCGCCTTCAAATCCTCCTCGCTGGATTTCGATACGACCTCCTCGACCTGCTTCTTCACCGCCTCCGGCAATTGCTTCACATCCACCACCTGGATGCTAGAGATCTTGGCGCTGGTCTGCCCGCCGGATTTGGCCGGCGCATTTTCGGCCTGGGTCGCGGCTCCCTGTGCGAGCACGAAACCCGGCGTGCCGAGCGAGAGAATGGCCGCGAGGGCCGTCGCTGTGATGATGCGCATGGTCGTTCCTTTCCGGTTGGGAAGGAGCGAAGCAATAGCGGTGAAGTGTGCGGAAGGTCTGGAGTGGATGTGGTGGTTTGGTGAGATCAATGCGGCGACAGGATGATTCGATCTGATTAATCAATTAATCTTCACTGCCGCGCAGTTCAGCCTTAAGAAATTCACTCTGAATACGACGGCTCTCGTCTGAGCCAGCATTCTGCGCGGCACTGGAAAGTCTCTCCTTAAAGTGCGTGACGTCAATCAATTCGGAGAATGTCTTTGCATTAAAAATTCGAACCTCTGACCTAGTCGTTCCAACTGTACGATATGACGTGCTTGCAAGAACCTGAGCTAACCGCAAAACAGAATCATCAACGGCGATCTCTTTCATTAGCCACTCTCTAACTGGTTTAACACCAGCGATTGATCGCCAAATGAAGATAAGCCGGACGGGCCGAATGAGTTGAAGAAGCTGGCCATTCTCAGCGATGCTGCTAATCTTGGTTGCGATCATCTCCGCCGCATTGATAGCTTCCTCGCGTCCCATATAACAATCATCGCCGTAAGTGGCCTCACCTCCATAAAGACCATGCTGACCCGCAAGACGGATTACAGCGTTGCTCGCAAGCGTGATCCCTCTAGGATGCGCTTGTAAAATTGAAAGCCTTTTCAGCCTCTCAGCCGCAGAGAGTGGAGTGAGGCCATGCACGGCAATAGATTCCAACCTCTGAAGATTATCCTCCACAAAGAATTCCCAGACCCTATCCTCCCTTTGGATCAGCTCATCACTAACGTCGAGAAATGTTCTTAATGTCTCCTCGGACAATAGTGGCTTCACGTGCACAGTCTCGAAGACCTGCTCCAAAAAATTTGCGACAGGTGGGTTCCGCTTGCCAACTTTCCTCTGAGCGAGTTCCCTCAGAAAAATGGGGCGTCTCTCACTCACATCCACCGCCGAAAGTAACGCTTCAATATCAGCTTTGGATTGTCGGCTTGGGTCGCGCCCAAACAGAAAATAATTTCTATAGTATTGTTTAGTACATATCCGTCTGTGTTCGCGCTTTTTTAAGTAGGGAATATCGCCAATGTGCTCATTCCAACCTTTTGCAAGTGCGGGGAAGAGATAAGCGAGAGCCTTCTTCGCTGCCTGTGGATTCTTCGCATTTCTCGGCTCGAAGCCAGAGGAAAATTCTTTCTCCTCCTTGAAGGTCCAGTTTTCACCAGACAGTTCCTCGATGTTCTCGAAAATTTTCTCATACTCTCCGGGCTCGAACAATTGCAACGACGTTAGAATCACAAGATCCGTTAGATCAACGTCACCTGCAACATTCGGCCATATGATCTGCATCGCATTGTAGATACGTGATACATCCCGCGGCGTCTGAATATAAGGCTGAACCGCCTGAAAGAAAGCCATTTGCCATCTCTCGAAATCGTTCGGCTCCGTATCGCCAATGACGGAATTTAGACGCTGAAAGAAGAGGTCTCGTATCTCCGCCTGCCAAGGAGGCGGTAACTTGACCTGCACTTGTATGATCTTCTCGAGGAAATCCGGATCAACGCGATCTACTCCGGCTCCCATGGCCTGCGTCACCACACTCCTGTCGAAGGATAGAACGTAAAGAATATTCGGCAGATCACCCAGACTTTTGACGAGCGAGAAGATCGATCTCATTTCAGAGGGCATAAGCCGATCGACGTCATCAATTACAATGATGATTCTCTTCGCAGATTCTCTAAGGGCAACAGCAAGATCACGCTTTAAAGATTCAAGACTCGATGTTTTTGAAGCAAAGCTTTGAATGCCCTCACCGACGGCTCGCCCAGCTGCGCTACCAACGCCAAACGCTGCAACACCACCTGCTGCTAGCGCACCAGCACCACCAGCAACTACACCTACGCTCGGAAGGTATGCCGTTAGCTTCTTTATTGCATTCGATATTGCCCCATTTTCTGAATGACCAATGGCGGCGCCAACTTCACCGAAGAAGGCGCGCACCAAGTTCTCTTGACCGCTGAAATTCCATGGGTTGAAGCGAATTAAATGGGTCTTCCTTTTGCCGTGGAAGGCTTCCCATTCGACCTCAACGGCAGACCACTCACGTTCAACTAGGTCTGCAACTGCAATACCGCTCTCGCGCGCCAACTCGCGAATAATGATGCGACGCTCAATTAGTCTAAGCGCGCTTGTCTTACCTGCTCCCCAGGCCCCTTCGATCGATACGACAATCCCTTCGTCCGGCGCCATCTCGGTTAGTGATCGGGCTAATGCATCGGCAAACTGAGAGAATCCCAGCACGTCGTCGTCTTCACTAGCGATAGGGCGATCGCTCGATAGCATCGTACGAATCCTTCTATTTTGAGACAGAAGGTAGAACTAATACTACGCGTTGTCCCGGACAGGATTGACAACATCCGCAGCTGTGATTATATTCCATTTCGTCCTACTCACGAGGGGCGCTTCTCGAGGGCGCTTTCGAAGTGGAGTTTGGATGCGGCGCCTGCGGACGTGCCTCGCACGCACGGACTCGGGAGGTCGGGGGTCACCGTCCGGGCCCACTACGGGGCTCTGCCGGAAACGGCTGGACGGGTGCGGGTGAAGGCAGGCGAAAGCCTGTCCGGAACGAAGGACTATCATTAGTCCTGCCCAGTACCCGGAAGCGCGGTCCCTCGAACAGAAAAGCCGCGATGGCGCGCCGAAAGGCGATGCGCGGATCGCAAGGGCCTTCGCAAGGCCGGAGCGAAACGCGAGAACGTTGAAGTTGCGCCTTTCGGCGCGTCATCCCCCTCATTGATGAGGGGGAAACTGGACCACCCGCTTTGCGCCACGGGCGCGATACGGAAGGCGCGTGGGCGGTGATGAGATTTCCCAGGGAATGACGTGGCTGTTTGACAGGTGAAGCGGTGCGTGAGCGTGCGAGGAACAGTGCGTGTGTTGCGCAGTGCAGCCACACAACACTCAGGTGTCATCCCCGCCTAGTGCGCCGAAGGCGCACGCGGGGCGGGGATCCATACACACGTGCAGAAATAGTCAGGGCGAGAACGTCGTAACCTTCGCCGCGCAACACGAACTCGGGGGTTATGGATCCCCGCCTTCGCGGGGATGACAGCCATGTTTGCAGAGGCTTCGCGCATCGAGCGCGTACACATAGCGGCCCGACCATGGAACCGCGTTTCCCTTACGTTAACTTCTGCGTAACCGCCCCTTAAACCGCGGCCGCTAGGCTCGCGGTATCGGGTGGCGTGGTGTTTGCGTATGGCGTGGGGCAAGAAAAAGAGCGGGCGCAAGGAGCCGACATTCGGGCTCGGCGCGGCGCTGTCCGATCTGCGCCTCACGGCGGATGATCGCGTGCCCGGCGGCGGCGATGACCGGCCCAAGAAAACGCCCAAACAGGCGCCGAAGCGCGAATCCACTAGTGGCGGCGGCGACAAGCCGCGCAAATCCAGGACATCCAGCAAGGCGCGCAGCTCCGGCGGTTTCGGCAAGGGCATCAAGCGGCTGTTTTACTGGGGCGCGGTGCTCGGGCTGTGGGCGGCGATCGCCATTGTCGGCGTCGTGATCTATGTCGGCGCGCATCTGCCGCCGATCCAGTCGCTGGAAATTCCCAAGCGCCCGCCGACCATCCAGATCGTCGGCATGGACGGCACGGTGCTGGCGACGCGCGGCGAGCAGGCCGGCGCCAATGTGTCGCTGAAGGATCTGCCGCCCTATCTGCCGAAGGCGTTCATCGCCATCGAGGACCGGCGGTTCTATTCGCATTACGGCGTCGACCCGATCGGCATCGCGCGCGCGGCGGCCACCAACCTGATGCATCGCGGCGTGTCGCAGGGCGGCTCGACGCTGACGCAGCAGCTCGCCAAGAACCTGTTCCTGACGCAGGAGCGCACCATGGCGCGCAAGCTGCAGGAAGTGGAGCTGGCGTTCTGGCTGGAGCGCAAGCATTCCAAGGCCGAGATCCTGGAACTGTATCTCAACCGCGTCTATTTCGGCTCCGGCGCCTATGGCGTGGAGGCAGCGGCGCAGAAATATTTCGGCAAGCCCGCCAAGAACGTCACCGTCGCGGAAGCGGCGATGCTGGCGGGCCTCGTGAAGTCGCCGTCGCGGCTGGCGCCGAACCGCAATCCGGAAGGCGCCGAGGCGCGCGCCAAGGTGGTGCTGGCGGCAATGCAGGACGCCGAATTCATCACGGCCGCGCAGGCCAAGGGCGCGACCGGCGTGCCGCAATACAACGTCAAGCCGGTCGGCGCCGGCACGGTGAATTATGTCGCCGACTGGATCGGCGAAGTGCTGGACGATCTCGTCGGCCAGGTCGACGAGAGCATCATTGTCGAGACCACCATCGACCCCAAGCTGCAGAGCGTCGCCGAAGCCGCGATCATCGACGAACTCGCTGCGAAGAGCGTGAAATTTAACGTGACGCAGGGCGCGCTGGTGGCGATGACGCCGGACGGCTCGGTGCGCGCCATGGTCGGCGGCCGGAACTACAGCGAGAGCCAGTTCAACCGCGCGGTGACCGCGAAGCGCCAGCCGGGATCGAGCTTCAAGCCGTTCGTTTATCTCACCGCCATCGAGGCGGGGCTGACGCCGGAAACGATCCGCCAGGACGCGCCGATCGACATCAAGGGCTGGAAGCCGGAGAACTACACCCACGAATATTTCGGCTCGGTGACGCTAACCCAGGCGCTGTCGATGTCGCTGAACACGGTGGCGGTGCGGCTCGGCCTCGAGGTCGGCCCGCAGAATGTCGTGCGCACGGCACATCGGCTGGGCATCGCCTCGAAACTGGAAGCCAATGCCTCGATCGCGCTCGGCACTTCCGAAGTGTCGATGACCGAACTGGTCGGCGCCTATGCGCCCTTCGCCAATGGCGGCCTCGGCGTGTCGCCCCATGTGGTGAACCGGATCCGCACCGTGGAAGGCAAAAAGAAGACGCTGTATACGCGGCCGGCGGAAACGGCGAGCCAGGTGATCGACGCCCGCGCTGTGGCTGCCATGAACACGATGATGCAGCAGACGATCCTGTCCGGCAGCGCCAAGAAGGCCGAACTGCCCGGCTGGTACGCTGCCGGCAAGACCGGCACCAGCCAGGATTTCCGCGACGCCTGGTTCATCGGCTACACCTCGCAGCTCGTCACCGGCGTCTGGCTCGGCAATGACGACAATTCGCCGACCAAGAAGGCGACCGGCGGCGGACTGCCCGTCGAGATCTGGTCGCGCTTCATGAAGACGGCGCATCAGGGCCTGCAGCCGCAGCCCGTGCCGGGCCTCGCGCCGTCGAATTCGTTCAGCACCAATCCGATCGGCCAGGCATTGTCGAGCCTGCTGCCGGGATCGAACACACCGCCGCCATCAGCGCCGCCAGAACGCGGCTATGTGCCGAGCGCCCCCGTCTATAACGGCTATCGCCCGCAGCCGCCGGCACCGACCCAGACCAATTACCCCGCCGCGCGCCAGCAGCCACAGCAAAACGTGCGGCCTGAAGCCGCGAGCGGGCTGGATGGCTGGCTGACGGAGCGATTGTTCGGGAGATAGAGGGAGAGCGCTTTGCGCTGCCCCCTCTCATGTCATCACCCGCAAAAGCGGGTGATCCAGTACACGTTGTGATCGCCGGTGTTTACTGGCTCGCCCGGTCAGGCCGGGCGACGACAGGCTGAGTCAGTCCTGCACGCCGAAGCGATGCAGGTCGTTGCCATGGGTATCGAGCCAGGCCTTGGCGCGTTCGGTCGCCGGGCAGATGCGGCCGACCACGCGCCAGAACTTCACCGAGTGGTTCATCTCGACGAGATGCCCGACTTCATGGGCCGCGAGATAGTCCAGCACGAAGGGCGGCGCGAGGATCAGACGCCAGGAGAACGACAGCGACCCCTCGGTGGTGCACGACCCCCAGCGGCTCGACTGATCGCGGATCGAGATCCGCTTTACCTTGACGTTCAGCTGCGCCGCATAGCGGTTCGATGCCTTGACGAGATCGGCCTTGGCTTCGCGCTTGAGGAAATCGTGGATACGTCGGTCGATATGCTCGACATCGCCGGCGACGCAGATGATCTTCTCGCCGTTGTCACGGGTCTCGGTCCACACCGTCCCCCGCCCTGCACGGTGCACGATTCGATGCGGAGTTCCCCGCAGCGGAACCGTCGTGCCATGTTCGAATGGTGCCGCCTTCGGCAAACGACCGAGACGCGCGGCGATCCAGGCGCCATGACGCTGTGCGAAGTCCTTCGCATCGGTCAATGACCCACGCGGCGGCATGGTCAGAATGGCTTCGCGCTCGCTCGGATGAATGCGCAGCGTATAACGCGTCGCACGGCGGTGCCTGCGCAGACGTATGGCGAAAATCTGGGAGCCGTGTTTGACGGCAAGCGTGTCTGGTTCGGTGGGGCGGCGATAGAGAAGTGCGCGGAAGGCCATGTCAGTAGTCCCGGTCGTCAGTAGATCAACCGGATTCTGCCATAACCGCCGCCACGGGAATTGCTCGGCGCAAAAACAAATCATTTGCCCAATATACGGGGTCAAAAGGCGATTTGTCCCCTACCGGATGGGGTTCGGAACAGGAATCTTGATTCAAAAGAACGTTGAACTTCGGAATCTAGGAGTGAATCGCGCACCGCTGCTAGAAATAGGCGGAAAATCCGGTTTCCGCGCCTGTTTTCAAGGGCTTAGAAAGCGCGCCATCGTAACTCACACGCGATCATCGCGCATTTCAACGACACTGTTTTTGATTCAGCGATGTTGATCGCACGCGTGCGATGACGATGCATCATCACCGCATGCGCTTGTAGTGAATCACTCTGCAGCGGCGGCGCGATGCCGTCCGTTCGCTGCACTCAACATGAAGTCGGATACGCGCGGCACGATTTCAGATTTGAATCGCGATCCATTGAACACGCCGTAATGTCCAACACCCTTCTGAACGTAATGCACACGACGATCATCGGGAATCGAACTGCACAAGATATGCGTCGCTTCGGTCTGACCGAGACCCGAGATGTCGTCGTTCTCGCCTTCGACGGTCATCAGCGCGACGTTGACGACCTTCGAGGGATCAACAGGCTTGCCGCGATGGGTCATCTCGCCCTTCGGCAGTGCGTGCTTGACGAACACGGTGTCGACGGTCTGCAGGTAATACTCTGCAGTCAGATCCATCACCGCCAGATATTCGTCGTAGAAGTCGCGATGTTTGTCGACGAGATCGCCGTCGCCCTTCACGAGGTTCTCAAACAGCTTCTTGTGCGCATCCATGTGGCGGTCGAGATTCATGCTGATGAAGCCGTTCAACTGCAGGAATCCTGGATAAACGTCGCGCATCACGCCCGGATGCGGGAATGGCACCTTGGTGATGACGTTATTGCGGAACCAGTCGATGCCCTTCTCCGCGGCCAGATTGTTCACGGCGGTCGGATTGCGGCGCGTATCGATCGGGCCGCCCATCAGCGTCATCGAGACAGGCACATAGGGATCGTTGTCGGCTTCCATCACGGAGACGGCGGCGAGCACCGGCACTGCGGGCTGACAGACAGCGAGCACATGGACGTTGCCACCGAGCACGTGGAACATCTCGATCACATAGTCGATGTAGTCTTCGAGATCGAAGCGGCCCGCGGCCAGCGGCACCTGACGCGCATCCGACCAGTCGGTGATGTAGACATCATGGGTCGGCAGGAAGGCTTCGACGGTACCACGCAGCAATGTCGCGTAGTGACCGGACATCGGCGCCACGATCAACACACGCGGCTGTGGTGCGCGCAGCGGACGCGGATGCTTGCGATCGAAATACAGCAAGCGGCAGAACGGTTTTTCCCACACCGAGCGGATTTCGACCGGCGTGCGAACGCCGTTCACTTCAGTATCGTGCAGCCCCCATTCCGGCTTGCCGTAGCGACGTGTGGTGCGCTCGAACAATTCGCAACCCGCCGTCACCGACTTGCCGAACTCGGTCCGCGAGAATGGATTCAGCGGATTCTGAAACAGCATCCTGGTAGCGTCTGTCATCGCGCGCGCCGGATTGAGCGACGCGTAGGCCATCTCATACATCCAGTACATCGGGGTGGTCAGAGCCGGGCTCGTCTCCGACGGCAGGGCTGGCGGCCTGCCAAATTCACCTATCGGCATCTGTCCTCACTTGATTGGCGTCTGCTTTCGCACTGCAGTATATACTGGTGCCTGCGTAAGAAAGCGTCAATGCGCCGCACGCATGGCTTTCAGGCCATTGGCGGTAAAAACGGCGGTTATCCCTTGATAAATGGTCTTATTCACCGCCTGAGATCAGCGATCCGGCGCGCCTGGCGCTGTTCAAAAGCCCAAGAAATATCGCGAATGACACAATAAACAGCACCACATTGATGGCCAGCGCGGTGAGCATCAGGTCGGCGCGGAAGGTGTGATCGAACAGCAGCGCCCGCATACCCTCGAACACATAGGTCGGCGGCAAGGCCCAAGCGATATATTGCAGCCACGCAGGTAGCACCGAGACAGGATAGTAGACGCAGGCCAGCGGCATCAGTCCGAACATCAGCGTCCAAACAAAGCTCTCGGCGCCGAGGCCGTAGCGCAGCACCAGACCTGACACGAAGATACCGAGCGACCAACTGGTGAAGATCAGATTGCAGAAGAAGGCGATCAGCGGCAGGCCGAAGGCGAACAGGTTGAAGTTGAAGAACATTGCGAGGATCACCATGGGGACGATGCCGATGGCGAGGCGGATCAGGCTCATGATCATCAGCGAGATCAGAAACTCGATCGGCTTCAGCGGGCTCATCATCAGGTTGCCGAGATTGCGCGCCCACATTTCCTCGAGGAAGGAGATGGAGAAGCCAAGCTGGCCGCGAAACAGAATGTCCCACAGGATCACTGCACCGATCAGCGTGCCGCCGGCCTGGGCGAAGAACCCAGCATTCTGCGAGATGTAATTCTGCAGAAAGCCCCAGGTGATGATCTGCAGCGCCGGCCAATAGACCAGTTCCAGCATCCGCGGCCACGACGACACCAACAGATACCAGTAACGCAGCACCATCGCATTGATGCGATGCATGGCGATGCCGTGTGACCGCTCCACGAGGCTCACGGCGCCTGCTCCCAGTCGCGGCCACGCGCGACGTCGAGGAACACATCTTCCAGCGTCGTGCGGTTATAGCGCAGCAAGATCTGCTCCGGACTATCGTCGTCCTCGATGCGGCCCTTCTTCATGATGATGACACGGTCGCACAGCCGCTCGACTTCCAGCATGTTGTGCGAGGCCAGGAGGATCGTGGCGTTGTTGCTCCTGCGATAGGTCTCGATATGCCGCCTGATCCAGTCGGCCGTATCCGGGTCGAGCGAGGCCGTCGGCTCATCGAGCAGCAACAGCTCCGGCGCATTGATCAACGCCTTGGCCAGCGCGACGCGCGTTTTCTGGCCTGCAGAGAGCTTGCCGCTGGCGCGGTCGAGAAAATCGGTGAGGTCGAGCTCTTCGGCCAGTTGCGCGATGCGGCCCTTGAGGTCAGACACGGCATAGAGCTTTCCGAACACGGTGAGGTTTTGCCGGACCGTGAGCCGCATCGGCATATCGACGTAAGGGCTTTCGAAATTCATCCGGCCGAGCACCTCGGCTGATTGCGCAGGCATCGCACAGCCGAGCACCGAGACCTTGCCCGAGGTCGGCAGCGTCAGCCCCATGATCATGGCGATGGTGGTGGTCTTACCCGCACCATTACCGCCCAAGAGACCGGTGATGCTACCCCGCGCGATCTTGAACGAGATGTCGTCCACGGCGCGGTTGGTCTTGTAGAGTTTGACGAGATGCGCAACGTCGATCGCCGCCGAAGCACCGCGATCAACCGTCGCCGCATGACCTGACTTGGTGTCTTCAATCGTCATTGCCGCCGTTCCATGCGGCATTGTGGCGGCGAAGGCAAGCTTGGGCGCTTCAAGTGGCCGCAGCCCGCATGGGTTTGTGGTCATCGCCCGGTGCGTCTAATGTCCTGATATGACCGATATTTCCGCCTCCGACTTTCGCCAGCCGCGCCGTTATGTTCGTCTCGACACGATCCTGCGTCTGCGCTGGCTCGCGGCGCTTGGCCAGTTGGCGGCGATCTTCGTCGTGGTCCAGGGCCTCGAATACGACGTCGCCATCATTCCCTGCGTGACGATCATCGGCCTATCGGCGACCCTCAATCTCGTGCTGCAGACGCTATTCAATCCGGTCCACCGGCTGGAACCGCTCTTCGCAGCCGCCCTGCTCGCGCTCAATATCATCGAGCTCGCGGGCCTGCTCTACTGCACCGGCGGATTGCAGAATCCGTTCTCGTTCCTGTTTCTGGCACCGGTGCTGATCTCGGCGACGGCATTGCCGACGCGGTTCACCATTGCGCTCGGCGTTCTCGCGGCGGCTTCTGCCACCGTGCTGGCCTTCTTTCATCTGCCGCTGCCGTGGGACTCCGCGGAGCCACTGGTGCTGCCACAAATCTATCTGCTCGGCGTCTGGTTCTCGATCCTGACTGCCATCGGCGTGACCAGCCTCTATGCGTTTCAGGTCACCGAGGAAGCCCGCAAGCTTTCGGACGCGCTTGCCGCCACTGAACTGGTGCTGACGCGCGAGCAGCATCTGACCCAGATCGACGGTCTTGCCGCCGCAGCCGCGCATGAATTGGGAACGCCGCTCTCAACCATCTTCCTGATCTCCCGGGAGCTTGAGAAGAACATCCACAACAACCCGGAACTCGCCGACGACCTGAAGACCGTCCGCGAACAAGCGCAGCGCTGCCGCGAGATTCTGTCCAAGATCACGCAGTTGAATTCGAGCGGGGCGCCGTTCGACCGCATGCCGCTCTCGCAGCTGATCGAGGAAGCCGTGGCGCCGCACCGCGACTTCGGCATTGCCATCAAGATACGTATCGCCGTCGCCAACGCGCCTGAACCGGCGGGCATGCGCAATCCGGCGATCCTCTACGGCGTCGGCAACATTCTGGAGAATGCGGTCGATTTCGCACGGGAGCAGGTCGAGGTGAACGCGTGGTGGAATGCGGAAAGTATCGTGATCTCGATCTCGGACGATGGCCCGGGCATTCCGCCGGACCTGTTGAAGCGGATCGGCGAGCCCTATCTGTCGCGCCGGCGCCCCGCCGAGGAGGGCGAACATCGCGGCCTCGGCCTCGGCGTGTTCATCGCACGCACGCTGCTGGAGCGCACCGGCGCCAGAGTCACTTTCAGCAATCGTGTCTTTCCGGATCACGGCGCGGTGGTGCAAATCTCATGGCCACGCGACGCGTTCGAGACTGCGGACCAGTTGGCCGATGTCGACTGATACAGGTCTCACTGTCGCTTGAACGCAGCCGACAGTTGCACCTCATTGACAGCTAGGCGCGTTTGAGCCAATTTTATCTCGGTTGATACGACCTGCCGGTTGCGCCCTGAACGGGACGGTGAACGTATCACTTCCTTTGCCGACGCCCTTTGTCCGAGCGACCGGGTCAGCAACGCAACCACCTGATGCCTCCTGGTTCGCTCACGCAAAGGACGAAACAGATGCGCGATTTTCGCGATGCAAAGGCTATGGCGCAGACCCTGCGCGAAAACCTCACCACCAAAGCCGTCACGATCAGTCACAGCGAAAGCCTGGAGCTGATATCGAGAATATTGGGTGTCGCTGACTGGAATACCTTGTCTGCAATGCTGCAGGTCGGTCGAACTTCGCCAGAAGTGCCGACTATCAAACTTCAAGCCGGAATATCAAGCTACCCGGCCATTCCTCTGAGAGATCTCGTTCCATTCCCGACAACGACCTACCCGCTTTTTGTCGGACGGGAGAAAACAATACTCGCTCTGAAAGATGCCTTCGCGCGGCAGCGGGAGGTCGTGCTTGCTATTCAAAAGAACGAAACTGTTGACGAACCTGGCTTCGAGGACATCTACGACATTGGGGTTCTCGCCCAGTTGCTTGAAATTCAAAGGCTTGATGACGGCACGCTCAGGGTTCTGGCGCAGGGACGTCAACGCGTCGTGATTCAGCGCTTCGTAGGCGAGACCGGCTCGTATAGAGCCGACGTTACAGGCGTGAGTGAGGGTCCGATTCCTGATGAACCGGAACTGATCCAGCAGGCAGCCAAACGGTTCGAGAGCTACATTTCGGCTCACGACATGCGCGTGCCACCGATTTGGCCGCCACTGGAGAGAACCCTCGACCCCGGACGGGTTGCCGACGTCATCGCCTCGCATATCGTCCTGCCGATCAGCGAAAAGCAGAAGCTGCTGGCGACCCTCGATCCAGTGAAGAGGCTGAAAAGCGCCGATGCCCTTATCGACCTGTCGACGCTGCCGCTTTCTCCCGCGCTTCACGCGACGCGGCGACGCGCTATCGAATATGCCGACCAGAGAGGCCATCAATATGCAACGTTGGAGCACCTGTTACTTGCACTGCTCGATGATGCCGATGCCGCAGCGGTGCTGCGAGATTGCAATGCCGACTTCAGCACGTTGAAAGCCGACCTGATCCGCTACCTCGATAAGGAACTGAAAAATCTGATGACCGAGACCGGCAAGAATGGTCAGCCGACGGCGGCGTTCGTGCGTGTGTCTCAGCGTGCTGCGATTCACGCGCAGGAGCTTGGCTGGTCTGAAGTGAAAGGGTCAAACATCCTGCTGGCCATCTTTCCCGAAACAAGAAGTCCGGCTGTCCGCCTGCTGAGCGGACAAGGCATCACCCAGAAACTGGTGACTGCCTCGATCACTGGAAACACAGGATCGGTCTGACGACGTCCGAACGTTTAGGAGCGTCATTCACAAACGCCGGCTTGGGCGATACTGATCGCCCGGCCGGTGAGTGCGCGTGATGCGCCTTAAACCGCAGGATCGGGAAACGCCGCAGCCTGCTGCATCGCGCGGCGCTTGACGAAACCCGCCGTGACCAGCGCCACCAGACCGAGAATGACCGGCGGGAAAACCACAGCATTGACTGTCGACCAGCCGTAATTCGCCAGCAACTGGCCGGACGAGAATGAGCCCACGGCCATCAGACCAAACACCAGGAAATCGTTGAAGGCCTGCACCTTGTTGCGCTCCTGCGGCCGATGGGCCTCCAGCACCAGTGCGGAAGCGCCAATGAAGCCGAAGTTCCAGCCGAGACCGAGCACGACGAGACAGATCCAGAAATGCATCGCGCTGATGCCGGCAATGCCGATCACCGCGGCGATTGCTTCAAGCGCCAGACCTGCAGCCACGACCCTCGACGCGCCGAAGCGTGCGATCAGCGATCCCGTGAAGAAGCTCGGCCCATACATCGCCACGATGTGCCACTGCAGGCCGAAATTGGAATCGCTCAGCGTCAGCCCGCAGAGCTTCATCGCCAGCGGCGCTGAGGTCATCACGAGATTCATCATCGAATACGACACCACACCGCAAATTGCGGCTGCGATGAAGCGTGGCTGGCGCACGATCTCGAGCAGCGGCCGGCCACCATGCATGTCTGCAGGCGCAGGCTTCGGCGCATCCACCGTGGAGAGCAAGGCCATCGCGATCAGGGCGACCACCGCCTGCGCCGCGAAGCTCGCAGCAAACAAATAGGGCGACCAGATATCCATGGTCCATTGCACGAGCTGCGGGCCAAGCACGCCGGCGAACACGCCGCCAGCCATCACCCAAGAGACGGCCTTCGGGCGATAAGACGGGCTGGCACCATCAGCCGCGGCGAAGCGATAGGATTGTGCAACAGCGCCGTAGAAGCCGCCGAAGAATGTCGCGCAGCAGAACAGGGCGAATGATGCTTTCAGGATCGCAATGGCGCCGAGCAGGCCGCAAAGCGCTCCTGCGCCGCTGCCGATAATGAAGGCGACGCGGCGACCATAGGCGCGGGAGATCATGCCGACCGGCAGCGTTCCGCAGGCGAGGCCGACGACATAGACCGAAATCGGCACCGTCGCGAGCGAGACACTCGGCGCCAGCGTTGCACCAACGATGGCGCCGGTGGCGAAGATGACAGCCGAATTGGCGCCGCCAAGCGCCTGCGCTGCCGCCAGCCGGAACACGTTGGAGCGTGCGCGCGCGTCATCGTGCATCTCCGGAGTAGCCGCGTCGATCATGGGGAAATCCGCCCGGATGTGGCCCGGTTCGTCCCGGGGCCTTTGTTCAGCACGACTATGACGACCATCCTGCGGCAGATCAACACACGCCAGCGCGTACGCACCATGCGCCGATCAGACGAGAGACCGATCAAAGACCAGAATCAGATTGTTGGCCGGCATCTCGATGACCTCGGCGAGCTTGAGACCGACGCCCTGCGCGACGCGCTCCAGTTCCTCGACATCGCGCACGCCCCATTCAGGATTACCGTCGCGCAGGCTGGTGTCGAACACGGCATTGCTCACGGCCGTATGTTTGCCGCCGCGCTTGAACGGGCCGTAGATAAAGAGACGTCCATCCGGCCGCAGATATTTTGCAGCGCCCGCGATCAAACCTTCGGCGACGGGCCATGGCGCGATGTGGACGACATTAGCGCAGAACACCGCGAGCAGCGCACCCGGGCCGCTGCCGTTCTCCATCTCCGGGCACCACGCCGGATCCAAGAGATCAATCCGCAGCGGCGGTCTGACATTCGTCAATTGCGCATGGGTGCGCCAGGCGGCGATGCTTTTGAGATGGGCGTCGTTGAGGTCGCTGGGCCACCAGGTGATGTCGGGCGTTTGTCCCGCAAAGTGAATGACATGCTGGCCAGTGCCGCTGCCGACTTCTACGACATCGCCGCAAGACTGCTGCAGGAAAGTCGCAAGAACCCGCCAGATCGCCTCGTGGTTGCGATGGAAAGCCGCGGCATCGAGTCGGCCATCATCTTCCACGCGCCGGCCATCCCGACCGAACTCGACCACATATTCCGCCATTAGGCCCTCGCTGCTGCGGGCAGTATCCCGAAGTTGCGTTCACGAACAAGAGAAGAAAGAGGTCGTCCAAACGCAGCCAAATGGGTTAATATTCTGACGAATACCCGATCTAAAGAAGGATCGACCACGCAGAATGGTGCGCCCATGATCTTCCGTCAGCTGTTCGACAGTGTGTCCGGCACATATAGCTATCTGCTTGCCAGCCGCCACGGCGGTGAGGCGCTGATCCTCGATCCAGTCCTGGAAAAGGTCGATCGCTACTGTCAGTTGCTGCGCGAGCTCGACCTGAAGCTCGTGAAGGCGGTCGATACGCATCTCCATGCGGACCACGTCACCGGCCTCGCCGAACTGCGCGACCGTACCCATTGCGTCACCATCATGGGCGATCAGAGCAAGGCTGACGTCGTGGCCATGCGCGTCAGCGACGGCGACAAGGTGACGATCGAGGGCGTCGAGCTCGACGTGATGTATACGCCCGGCCACACCGATGACTCCTACAGCTATCTGATGGGCGACCGCGTCTTCACCGGCGACACGCTGCTGATCCGCGGCACCGGCCGCACCGATTTCCAGAATGGCAGCGCGCGGGCGCAGTATGATTCACTGTTCAACCGCCTGCTTAAGCTGCCGGACGAGACGATGGTGTTCCCGGCACACGACTACAAGGGCGACACCGTCAGCACCATCGGCGAAGAGAAGCGCTACAATCCGCGCCTGCAGGTGAAGTCCGTCGAGGACTACATCGAGCTGATGGGCAAGCTCAACCTGCCGAACCCGAAACTGATGGATGTGGTCATCCCTGCCAATATGAAGGTCGGACTGAAGCCGGACGCGCTGAAGAAGCAAGGCCTGGCGCTGTCTCCGCGGGAGGCCATTGCCCATCTCGGCGATCCCGCCATCCTGCTGGTTGACCTGCGCGAGAGCGGCGAGCGCGCCAAGCACGGCGTACTCGCCGGCGCGCTGCATGCGCCCTACCCGTCGATATCGGACAGCCTCAAGCCCGGCGGCATGTTGCGCGAGGTGGCCACTGCCACCAAGCGCCGCATCGTATTCTTCTGCGCCTTTGGTGAACGCTCGGCCATGGCCGTCAATGCCGCGAAGGAAGCGGGAATCGACAATGCCGCACATCTGGACGGCGGCATCGATGCGTGGAAGAAAGCTGGCGGCCCGGTGCTGGCCGCATGATATAGCGAGCAAGGCGGACCAACCCGCCACTCGACAGGGGGGACTACAATGGCGTCGACACGATCGGCTGCGCCAATGCTGCTAGCAATGGTGTTCGCACTCTCCCTGCAACCGGCCTCAGCACAAACCGCAGCGCAGACCCCCGCGCCAACATCCGCCGGCCCCATCGACCCAGCGTTGATGCAGGACCTCGTGGTGGCGAACCATGTCCTCACCGATCTCAATGTGATCGACGGTTTCGGCCATGTCAGCATGCGCCACCCGACCGATCCCAATCGCTACCTGATGGGGCGCTCCGTGGCTCCGGCGCTGGTGACAGCCGACGACATCATGGAATACGACCTCGATTCCAATCCCGTCGATGCAAAGGGACGCGCCAGTTTTCTCGAACGCTTCATTCATGGCGAAATCTACAAGGCAAGACCGGATGTCAAAGCCGTCGTCCACACGCATTCGCCGGGAATCATCCCCTTCAGCGTCAGCAGCACGCCGCTGCGACCGGTGTTTCACCTCGGCGCCTTCCTGTTTCCAGACGTACCGGTGTTCGAGATTCGCGACAGCGCCGGCATGAGCAACATGCTGGTCAGCAACACGCAACTGGGCAAGGCGCTGGCCAATACGCTCGGCGACCGCAGTGTCGCGCTGATGCGGGGCCATGGCAGCGTCGTCGTGGCGAGCACGATTCCGATGGCGGTGTTTCGCGCCCATTACAGCAACGTCAATGCGCAGCTGCAGTCGCAGGCGCTCGCCCTCGGCGGATCGGTGAGCTATCTGCTGGGCGAGGAGAGCCAGAAAACGCTGGGGGTCATCGACCAGATCCATGGCCGGGCTTGGGATCTGTGGAAGCGCGCCGCGCTGGAAAAAATGGCGCCCAAATAGCGACGCTGCATCAGGCCTCGTGAACCCGAACCTCGATGTCGTCATAGCCTTTGACGCGATAGACGATCACCGAGATCATCCAGCTCAGGATGAAGATCGCTATGATGAGGTAACCGAGCGCGCCGAAATTCTCGTTCAGCGCCTCGATACCGTCCCAGAAGCTGCCTGACAGGTCGAGCTTGCGGCCGATCAGGCCAAGCGCCTCGACGCCGCCAATCACCAGCGCCACGATCACCGACACCAGCGTGATGATCATGTTGTAATACAGCTTGCGGATCGGCTTGACGAAAGCCCAGCCATAGGCGCGCACCATCAGCACCGAGTCCGTCGCATCGACCAGTGACATTCCCGCCGTGAACAGTGCGGGAAATACGAGGATCGACCACATCGACATGCCGTCGGCGCTTTGCGAGGCCGAGATGCCCAGCAGTGCGATCTCGGTCGCCGTGTCGAAACCAAGCCCGAACAGGATGCCGAGCGGATACATGTGCCAGCTCTTCGAGATCACATCGAAGACCGAGCGCAGCATGCGACCGATAACGCCGCGTTGCGCGAGCAGAATATTGAGGTCTTCGTCGATAAACCGCTCACCGCGCTTCACCGCCTTGAACAGGCGATACACCGATACGAGAATGAAGATATTGGCCACTGCCACGATCAGCAGGAAGAAGGCCGAGACGCTGGTGCCGATCAGGCCGCCGATTTCCTTGAAGTCCGCGAATTTCTCCTGCAGTGCCGACACTGCCAGCGCCACGAAGATGGATGCCACGACGACCACAGTGGAATGACCGAGCGAGAAAAACAGGCCCACGGACAGCGGACGCTTGCCGGACTGCATGAGCTTGCGCGTCACATTGTCGATCGCCGCAATGTGGTCGGCGTCAACGGCGTGGCGCAGGCCGAAGGTGTAGGCGAGCAGCGCGGTACCCAGCAGAACCGGCTGGTCGCGGAAGGCGATCAGGGCCCATATCCAGGCCAGCACGTTGGCCGGGATCAGAATGGCGTAGATGGCGATGATGCGGCTGCGCAGATTGTCGGCGCCATCGTTGAACAGTGTGCGGATCATGGGAGTGTTGCAGTCCGGATTACCACCGGATTGTCTCAGGAAGGCCCGACGGACGCAACCTGGCCTCATTCACTTCGAATTCGCCGCATTTTCGGCACAAAGCGATTAACTGCAGCGGTCAGTTAGGTGGCAGCGGGGGTGCCGCTTCCTATATGTACGTGATAAGAATGACACAGAATTCGCTGCGCGGCGATCGCACGGCCCAACCCGAGGCGTTGATGGACACCGAACAGGAACAGAAGACACCCGCAGAACTGAAGGAAATCCGGCTCGCTCGCAAGGCGGCGCAGGAAGCCGAAGGCGTGAAGGCGATGGCCGACATCGCAGCCGCGGATGTTGCCATCCGCAAGCGGACCGAGGAACTGCGCGCGCTCCGTCTCGCCAGGGAAGCCGAAGAATTGGCGAACCCGCCCGCGCCCAAACCGAAAGCTACCAGAAAAAAGAAAACGACCTGATGCCAACTGACGACAAAGCAACGAAATCGGAACGCGACGCCGCGGCCAAAGCCGTCCTCGACAACATGGCCCGACTGAAAGCCATGCGCCTTGCCCGCGAAGCGGCATCGCCCCCTGCTCCGGCCAAGAAGAAGGCCGCCGCAAAATCGGGCAAGACATCTTCGAGCAAGACATCTTCAAGCAAATCGACGGAAAAAGCACAGGCTCTGGCTGCGTGGCTCGCCGATCAGCGGAGCGGCGGCCGCAGGACCTGATATCGCAGGACCTGCCTTCGCAGGATCTGATCTATCTCAAGCTGCGCTCGGCGCCGGCCACTCGATCATGGTACGGGTCTTGGTTGCAGAATCGTAGACCTGGATCTGAAGCATCTGAAACTGGTTCTTCAGCTTCATACCGGCTTCTTCCGCGGCTTCGACCGTATCGTGATGCGATTTGAAATGGCCATCCACCACCAGTGAATAACCTTCGGTCGGCGCCCTGTCGGCGCGAACGAATTTGCGCGCCTGCGGTTCGTCGATCTCTAGCTTGGGCTTCTTCATCGTCACTCCAGAACAGGATTCGCCCGATTTCAAAGCGGGCAGGATTCGCCCCCCGTTTACACGGTCATGCGGAAAAGCACAGGGCAATTGCGGGATTGCGGCAATATCTGCTTCAATCACGGTCAGAATGAGGTCAACGCAAGCAATCTGGCGGGGAAAATGATGAGCGGACGAGTGGGCAGGCCCGAAGACGAGAAGCCGGCCAAGGACGATCCGAAGAAGCCCACGCCGGCGCGGCCCGAGGACGATGAGGAAGACGGCGACATCGCCACGCCGAAACGCGATCGCAACGACGAAGATATTTAGCCGCGCAAAGAGGTCATACCATAAGACATCGGCGCGCCATGACTGACGCGCCGATAGGTTTTGAGTAGCGAAGATTCGTCAGGCCGCCTTGAGACCGACATCCGGCAGGGACGGACGGTGACGCAGCGCCTTGGCCATGATCCCCTCCACTTCCGCTTTCTCATGCGGCAGCAACGCGAGGCGCGGCGGCCGGGTCAGCGCGGTGCCGCGGCCCATGATGTTTTCGCACAGCTTGATGCACTGGACGAGATCCGGCCGTGCATCGAGATGCAGCAGCGGCATGAACCACTCATAGATCGTCATCGCCTCGGCGAAACGTCCAGCCTTGGCCAGACGGAACAACGTCTCGCCTTCGCGCGGGAAGGCATTGGACATGCCCGATACCCAGCCGACAGCGCCCATCGCCACGCTCTCGACAATCACGTCGTCGAGGCCCGCGAACAACACGAAGCGGTCACCGACCATATTGCGCGTGTCGATGAAGCGGCGCGTATCGCCCGACGAATCCTTGAAGCAAACCACCGTGTCGACATCAGCCAGCGTAGCGAGAATGTCGGGGGTAACATCGTTCTTGTAGATCGGCGGGTTGTTGTAGAGCATCACCGGCAGATCGGTTGCGGTGGCGACCGAACGGAAATGCGCGGCGGTCTCAAACGGCTTGGACGAATAGACCAAGGCGGGCATCACCATGATGCCATCGATGCCGACGCGCGCGGCTTCCTTGGCGGTATCCACCGCGAAGGCCGTGGTGAATTCGGCGATACCGCAGAGTACAGGCACGCGCCCCTTCGCGACCGACTTGGCCGCTTCCATGATCGCGATCTTTTCCTTACGCTCCAGCGAGGTGTTCTCGCCGACCGAGCCGCAGATGATCAGGCCGGACACGCCGTCGCGGATCAGGCCATCCATGACCTTGGCGGTCGCATCGATGTCGAGCGACAGATCGTCATGAAATTGGGTGGTGACAGCCGGGAAGACGCCTTCCCAGGAAATGCGGGGACTCATGGCAAAACTCCGTGTGATGCCGGCGCGCATAGCGCGCCGGCTGATGAGGATGATGGGCGAGAATTAGAGGATCAGATCGTCGCGCCGATCTTGCGCAGCTCGGCGAGCACCGGTGCTTTCGGCAGCCAGAGCTTGTCGAATTCAGCGATGACGGCTTCGGTGTCCTTGACGGCCACCTGACGCACGGGCACCGACGTGCCCTTGAAGTTCTCGATCAGCGCCGGCTCACCAGCGGCCAATTCGTCGATCTGAGCATCGAGGGTCGACTTCACCGCCTTGGTGATCAGCTCCTTGTCGGCGGCGGGCAGCGACTGCCAGACGCGGCCAGACACGACGGCAGCCATCGGCATGAAGACGGCGTTCATCTGCAGGATCGACTTCGACACCTTGTCGAAGCGCTGATTCCAGGAGAATTCCAGATCGGCTTCCAGACCATCGACCTGGCCATTCGACATGGCGTCGAACACCTGCGGCGTCGGAATCGGTGTCGGTGCGGCGCCAAGCGACGAATAGAAGTCGCGATAGACCGGCGTCGGATTGATGCGCAGCTTCATACCCTTGATGTCGGCGAGCGTGTTGAGATCCCTGACCGCGAAGACCGCGCGCATGCCGGTGATGCCCCAGCCAAGACCGATGGTGCCGGTTTCCGCAGGCAGCACATCGAACAGTTTCACGGCCGCAGGATGGCGCACGAATTTCGCCACGGCCGGCGTTGAGCGCACGATATAGGGCGCATTGATCGCCGCGATATGCGGCACGCGCGAACCGAGTTCGGCAGCCTGGATGAAGCCCATATCGAGCGCGCCGGTCTGCAACTGCTGCATCATCGCTGCTTCGTTGCCGAGCTGGCCGGAGTGAAACACCGTCATGGTGAGACGGCCCTTGGTCTCTTCCTTGAGCTGATCGGCGAGCTTCAGCGCAGCCTTGTTCCAGGAATGGCCGTTCGGCGTGATCAGGCCGAGACGCAGCTCCTTGGCCTGCGCCAATGCGAGCGACGGCGCAAACACCGAAGCAGCTGCCGATGCGGCGAGGAAGCGACGACGTGAGATGGTCATGACGGAGGCTCCTTGATGGGTATGGGGCTTACTTGATGAGGGCGAGAGACAGATACGGATAGAGCGAGAGCAGCACCAACAGGATGCAGGAGATGAAGAAGAACGGCAGCGTCACCATAAACATCTTGCCGGGCTTGGCGCCTGTGACGGCGGCGGCGACGAAGAAACAGAGTCCGACCGGCGGCGACAGCAATCCGAGCACGAGATTGATCACGACGACTACACCGAAGTGACGCGGGTCGATGTGGTAGATCTCGGTCGCCACCGGCAGCAGGATCGGCACGGCCATGATCAGGCCGGGCACGCCGTCGATCACCGTACCGATGACCAACAGGATGACATTGCAGATCAGCATGAAGCTGATCGGATCCTTGGCAACGGTCTGGATCCAGGCTGCGGTCTCCTGCGGCACTTTGCCGAAGATCAGAACCCAGGAAAACACGGCGGCAGCGGCAACGAGAAACAGCACGATCGCCGAATAGATGCCCGAGCGCAGCATCATTTGCGGCAGTTGCGACCACTCGAATTCCTTGGTCCAGTATTTGCCGACAACAGCAGCGGCGACAGCGCCAACGGCAGCCGATTCCGTTGCGTTCGCCAGACCGCCGAGGATGGAGCCGACGATGACGATGGGAATCAAAAGGGTTGGCGAGGTGCGCAGGATGGTCATCACGCGCTGTTTCGGCGTCTGATATTCGGCCCGCGGATAGTTGTAGATGTAGCCCATCAGCGCGATGACAACGCAGAACATACCGGTCAGGATCACGCCGGGAATGATGCCCGCGATCAGCATGTCGCTGACCGACACCTGCGCCAGTACGCTGTAGACGACGAACATCACCGAGGGCGGGATGATCGGACCGAGCATGCCGCCATAGGCAGTGAGGCCGGCAGCAAAGGTCTTGTCGTAGCCCTTCTTCTCCATTTCCGGGACCATGATCTGCGCCATGATCGCGACCTGCGCGGTCGCCGAGCCGAGAATGGAGGAGATGAACATGTTGGCGAGAATGTTGACGTAGGCCAGACCGCCCTTCAGCGAACCGACAAAGGCCATCGCCATATCGACGATGCGCTTGGTGATCCCGCCGCCATTCATGATTTCGCCGATCAGGATGAACAACGGGATCGCGATCAAGCCGTAGCTGTCGACACCGCCGAACAGTTGCAACGGATAGGACTGGAAAAGCACCGGATTGCCGGACGCCATGATGTAGACGAAGCCGGCGAGGCAGAGGCAAAGGCCGATCGGCACGCCGACCAGCATGATCACCGTGAATGCAGCGAAGGTGATCATGTCAGTTCACCCCGTCGAGTTCGGAGAGCTGGAAGCCTTTCGGCGGCACCTTGGCGACGAGACCGAGGTCCTCGAGCAGATTGGCAATGCCATGAATGGTGATCGACACCGCGAAGATCGGCAGCGTCAGATACAGGACCCAGGTCGGCCAGTTCAGCGTCTGGGTGCGTTCGGTGTAGAGAAAGTTGAAAGTCTGGCCGGCGAACTTCTTGGCGTCGAAGCCGGCCTGCGCAAGGCCGATCGGATCCATCCACAGCAGGCAGGTGACGATCAGGCCGAGGCCGAACACGACGACCATGGAGGTCGCGATCACCTTGAAGATCTGTTGGCTCCTGGCCGACAGCCGCTCGGTCATCATGGTGACCGCGAAATCGAGCCGCAGGCGGGTCATCGCGGAGGCGCCGATGAAGGTCAGCCAGACCACCGAATACACCGCCGATTCGTCGATCCAGTAGATCGGGAAGTGCGAATAGCGGGTGACAACATTCACCAGGATCAGCGCCGTCAGCAGATACATCAAGCCCATCAGAGCCACGCGCTCGAAGGCGAGCAGCCCGGCGGATGCCGCCAGGATGACCCGGCGGACCCCGATGGCCGGGGCCGTGGACATCGTCTGGTCACTCATAAACGGCCCCCACTGTCACGATTGTGATATGATTTTTCGATCGTATAATTTATACAATTTCTGTGTCAAACGCTGATTTGCACAAATTCGCGCCTTGAGGAGTTTTTGTGCGGCAGCGAAGACGGGACGAGATCTGAGATCAATCCGGCCGGAATCCGGAGAAAAGGCTCGATAAATCAATGAGCGCACCGCTAAAACACCGCACACTCTCGGCCATGATCACCGATCAGCTGCGCCAGGCGATCCTCGACGGCACCCACCCGGCCGGATCTCAGCTGCGTCAGGACGCGCTGGGCGAGGCCTATGGCGTCAGCCGGATTCCGGTACGGGAAGCCCTGTTCCAGCTTGAGGCCGAAGGGCTAGTGAAAATCGTGCCGCAAAAGGGCGCCATCGTTTCGGAACTGTCGCTCGACGAAATCAACGACGTGTTCGATCTCCGCATCATCCTCGAGCCACGGATGCTGGCGCAGTCCGCGCCGCATTTTGTCGACGACGACTTCGCCGCGCTGGACGATATCCAGCGCCGCTTCGAGAAGGCGATTGCCGCCGGCAATGTCAGCGAATGGGGACAGCTCAACGCCGATTTCCATATGGCGATGTATGTCCGGGCGCGGCAGCCGCGCACCCAGACGATCGTGATGGCGCTGCTGCAAACCAGCGACCGCTACACGCGCATGCAACTCTCGGCCACCACTGCGATGGGTATCGCCGAGAAGGAACACGCCGAACTCATCGCGCTGTGCCGCAGCCAGCAGATCGACGATGCCTGCCGTTTCCTCGAACGTCACATCGAATCGGTGCGCGCAGATCTTTTGCGCGTCATCGGCCGCACCATTCCTAAGAGCGGCGCGGCGTAGAGCGACCGCATCAACGGGCAACGAGTTGATCTATGCGAGCTCCTGCTCCACCAGCCCGGCGAGATAGCTCGCGCCGATCGGCAGGAGATCGTCATTGAAATCGTAGCCGGGATTGTGCACGGGCACGCCGCCCTTGTCGGCGGTGCGCTGCCCGAACATCAGATAGGCACCACGGTTGCGTTCGAGCATGAACGCGAAATCTTCACCGGCAAGAATTGGATTGCCTTCGCGCAGCACCTCGGTGACACCCGGTACCGCCGCCGCGGCCTCTGCCGCACGCGCCGTCTCGTCGGCCGTGTTGATCGTGGCCGGATAGGCGTGGCGATACTCGATCTCTGCCGTGCCACCGCAGGCCTGCGCGGTCAGCGTAACTGTACGCATGAATAATTCCTCGACGCGTTCGCGCACCTCGGGCTTTAGCGTGCGCACCGAGCCGCGCAGCTCCACCGTCTCGGGCAGAACGATGTCCGAGGTGCCGCCATGGATCTGGCCGATGCTGATGATGGCGGATTCCAGCGCATCGACCTGACGGGATGGAATCGCGTTCAGCGCATTCACAACCTGCGCAGCCATCGCCACCGTATCGATACCCTGATGCGGATGCGCGCCATGGGACGAACGGCCACGTAGCGTCACCTTGAAGTAATCAATCGCGGCCAGCGCCGTGCCGGTCAGCGCCTTGACGGTACCGAGCGGCATGTCCGGGCTATTGTGAATCGCATAGATGGAATCGCAGGGGAAACGCTCGAACAACCCGTCCTCGAGCATCGCCTTGGCGCCGGCGAGCCCCTCCTCGGCCGGCTGAAAGATCAGATGCACCGTACCGGCGAAATTGCGCGTCTCGGCAAGATACTTGGCCGCCCCGAGCAACATCGTGGTGTGGCCGTCATGACCGCAGGCATGCATACGTCCGGGGGTCTGCGAGCGATGGACAAAACCGTTGCCCTCCTCCATCGGCAGCGCGTCCATATCGGCACGCAAGCCAATGGCCCGGTTGCTGCCCGCCGCCTGATGACGGCCGCGGATGACGCCCACAACACCGGTGCGGCCGAAACCGCGATGTACTTCGATGCCCCACTCCGACAGCCGCTCTGCCACCAGCGCGCTGGTACGCTCCTCCTCGAAGCCAATCTCCGGATGTGCGTGGAAATCCCTGCGCCATGCGGTCATTTCCGGGTGCAATTGGTCGAGACGTTCGCGCGGGCTCATGGGCACTCTCGTGATGGTGATTGTTACCCCGTCAGCCTAGCTGCGTAAAAATACCCTCGCAACCAACCAGCCGTACATGCTGCGCGCGCCACTTGCTTCATCGCCGAAGCCGCGTGGACACCAAGCACTTGGGTTAGCGGCTGCGAGATGCGCGCCACCACATGATCGGCACCGTGATCGATCAACCTGGCTGTGAATGCAGTGCCGCTCGGAAAAATGGCGCGCCATTCAGAATAAAGCTGCCTCCCTTATGCCGTTGAAACGGATATATAATTTCGACCTAATGCCTCATGCGATCCCCGCACGCGCTCCAATGGACAGCAGCCCCCATTTGGGGGACGAAGCGCTGCGGCGCTCGCGCACCCTGCCACCGCCAGCGCGGGCATCCTGACTATCTCGTGATAGAGTTGACCACCGATAACGAATTGCAGCCGGCAGATGGGAGACCTATGTTCGGCTTGTAACCACGCAGCCGCCCATCACACGGCGAGAGTCTGCAAACAAAGACCTTACGATGGATGGCTTGCATTTAGCCCCGGAGGTCACGCCATGACCATTGCTCCCACCCTCCAGAAGTATCTGGCCACTGAAAACATCCAGTACGAGGTGATCCCTCACGAACTCCGCATGACGTCCTCTGGCACGGCTGAGGCATGTCATATCTCGGGCGATCGCCTCGCCAAGGGTATCGTGTTGCGGCGCGACGGCGAATATATACTGGCTGTCTTGCCCGCATCGCATCACCTCCGGCTGTCGGACCTCAGAACATCACTCGGCGACAGTGTCCAAATGGCCGATGAAACCGAGATCCAGCAGCTGTTCCGCGACTGCGCACACGGTGCAGTTCCTGCCGTCGGCAAATGCTACGGACTGGATATCATCGTCGACGACAGCATCCAGGCGCAGCCGGAGGTCTATCTGGAAGCCGGCGATCACGAGACGCTGCTTCATATGGGTCACGCGCAGTTTGCGCGCCTGATGGCCAACGCGCAGCACGGGCGCTTTAGTGCGCATGACTGAGGATTAGTTGGACAATCCGCGGCGACCGTCGCGGTCCAAAGGGGAAGATCGTGCCGCTGCTTGACTGTTGCTGCAGCGGTGTGTTGCCTTTTTACGTCTCATGTCCGACATCGAAATCGTCTTCGAAACGCAAATGCTTAACGCTGCGGCCGCGGCGCCGCACAAGTTTCAGGGCCTCCACCCCGATCTTGATATGCCTTTCGACATAGTTCGCGGTCACCTCCTGATCCGACGCTTCGGTCTTCACGCCCTCGGGGATCATTGGCTGATCGGATACGAGAAGCAGCGCGCCGGTCGGAATGTGATTGGCAAATCCTGCAGCGAAGATTGTTGCAGTCTCCATATCGATCGCCATGCTCCGTGTACGACGCAAGATATCCCTGAAGCGATCATCATGTTCCCAGACGCGACGATTGGTCGTGTAGACGGTGCCGGTCCAGTAGTCGTGACCGAGATCGCGGATCATGGTCGACACTGCGCGCTGCAACTGGAATGCGGGCAGCGCGGGAACCTCCGGGGGCAAGTAATCATTTGAGGTGCCCTCGCCCCGAATGGCTGCAATCGGCAGGATCAAATCGCCAATTTGATTCTTGCGTTTCAACCCGCCACATTTACCGAGAAACAACACGGCTTTCGGTGCGATGGCGCTTAAGAGATCCATCACGGTCGCGGCGTTCGGACTTCCCATGCCGAAGTTAATCAGAGTGATACCATCGGCAGTTACATTAGGCATTGGCCGATCTACGCCCTTTACCAGGCTGCCATACGCCGTGGCGAACCATTCGACGTAGTTGTCGAAGTTGGTCAGGAGAACATGCTCTCCGAACTCAGCAAGCGGCGTGCCGGTGTAACGTGGCAACCAGTTTTCTACGATATCCTTTTTCTCTTTCATTCCCGATGATCCTGTCAAACTAGTGGATAGGACCGTTCCCTGTCCAATGAGACACGCCTAGATTATCTGGGTTACGTTAATCCACTTACAACCGTGGATAGTTTGGGCTTGGCGTCGAATGCGCGCTGTTCAGGAGGTGGGTTGCAACAGCGGTGCCGTTTGTCCAGCCTGATCGCGCAGGAATGATGTTTTCTTCTGCGACCTCGCACGCAATTGATTGTATAGTTGAGGATATGGAGGGAGGCGGAACGTACTGCATTGCATCAAATCATCTGAACTCTAGGAATGGAGGTTCGCCATGAAAGTCAAAGAGGTGATGCACAAAGGTGTCGACTGGGTCAGCCCCGACACCCCTGTCACAGAGCTCGCGAAATTGATGCGGGGCCATGACATTGGCTGCATTCCGGTTGGCGAGGACGACCGCCTGGTCGGGATGGTGACTGACCGCGATATCGTCTGCAAAGGGCTCGCGAGGAACAGCTTCGATGCAAGCCGCGCGACGGCCCGCGATGTGATGACCGAAGGTATCCATTGTTGCCGGGAGGACGATGACCTCGCAAAGGCAATGCATCACATGGAGAAACTGCGGGTCCGCAGGCTGCCGGTGATCAACAAGAGTAAACGGATGGTCGGTATCGTCAGTCTGGGCGACATTAGCCATTCTGCATCAGATGATTTGTTGTCCGAGTGCGTCAAGAGCGTTTCGGCTCATCACTGAAACACGGCCAGCGCTCCTCTTGCTATCCGGCGGAGGGGCGCGGGCCAATCGGCACGATCGTGAAGCAGCTCGACGACAGAACTTTGCTCGTCGAGTTCAGCGATGAAGAAGTTCGTGCCTACGCAGCCGCGCCATTGCTCGAAGGAGCGAGGCGTGGAGCGAAATCGCATTTTATATCATTGAAATTGCTTAGTAATATCTGCGATCCTCCTCGTCTTGCGCGGCCCTCACATTCGTTTCGACAACGAGCAATGGCTCACCAATCCCAGCCGTATTGAGGTTCTGCCAGGACCCCCCACATCATCTTGATAAGGGAGTCCAGGCTGTGCAGACCGTACAGGCTACTCTTGCTGCGGCAATTGCGGTTGTCGCTCTGGCTGCCTCCCCCGCTACTTCTGTTTCGGCGGAGGGGAGCAGAAAACTTGTGCTGACGATCGCAATCGACGGAGCGATCGGACCGGCAACTGCCAGTTATGTGAAAGACGCTCTCGCCAAGGCAAGCGAACGGCGCGCCGAAGCTGTTATACTGCGTCTGAATACGCCGGGCGGTCTCGTCACCAGCATGCGCGAGACCATCGCCGACGTGCTGGCCTCGCCCGTTCCTGTCATAGGTTATGTCGCCCCGTCCGGAGCCCATGCCGCCAGTGCCGGCACTTATCTCCTCTATGCAACGCATATCGCTGCAATGGCGCCGGGCACCAATCTCGGCGCGGCAACGCCAGTACAAATCGGAAGTCCCGTGCCAGGCCTGCCAAGCATCACCCCTGACAAAGACGGCAGGGACAAGAAAGACAGCACCCAGCAAACGGAGCCGAAGGATGCAATGATGGCGAAGGCGACGAACGACGCCGTCGCCTTTATCCGCAGCCTGGCCGAGCTGCGAGGACGTAACGCCGATTGGGCCGAGAAAGCCGTCCGCGAGGCAGCCAGCCTTTCCGCCAGCGCCGCATTGCAAGCGAGTGTCATCGATCTCATTGCGCGCGACCCGGTCGAACTGCTCAGGCAGATCGATGGCCGCGTCGTGGAACTTCCCGGTGGCGACAAGCGGCATTTGGTGACGAAGGATGCGACGATCGAGACGATCGATTCCGGATGGATCGCGCAATTTCTGTCTGTGATCACCAACCCCAACGTCGCCTTCATTCTTTTGCTGGTTGGCATCTACGGTCTGATTTTTGAATTCATGTCTCCTGGCGCCGTCGCGCCCGGCGTGGTCGGTACGATCTGCCTGCTGCTCGGCCTTTATGCCCTCAACCTGCTCCCGACCAACTATGCCGGTCTTGGGCTGATGATGTTGGGAATCGCGCTTCTGATTATCGAGACCTTCAACCCGACCGTGGTTCTTGGCCTCGGCGGAGCCATCGCCTTGCTCCTTGGTGCGTTGATGTTGTTCAGGATCGAAGCGCCCGGATACCGGCTGTCATGGACGCTCATCGGCATCGTGACGGCGATGTTCATCGGATTGGTTCTCATTGTGCTCGGCTCGCTTCAGCGTGCCCGCAAAGCTCCGGCACGAGTCGGCGCGCAGGCTATGCGTGGCCTGCGCGCCGAGGTTCTCGACTGGAACGACATCGAAGGTCACGTCTTCACGCAGGGTGAGCGCTGGCAAGCCCGCGGCACGGAAGCATTCAAGCCCGGGGAAACGGTCGAGATAGCCAGCATCACGGATCTGACACTGATGGTGCGTCGCCGGCCGGCACTCAGCGCCGGCGAAGGAGGTGTGCGATGATGCTCGATTACATAACCTATTCACTGCTCGCGATCATCCTGATCGCCTTTCTCTCCTCCGCCATTCGCATCCTGCGGGAATACGAGCGCGGCATCGTCTTCACGCTCGGGCGCTTCACCGGCGTGAAAGGCCCGGGCCTCTTCATCCTGATTCCGTTCGTGCAGCAGATGGTGAAGGCCGATCTCAGGGTGATGGTACAAGATGTGCCGCCGCAGGACGTCATTTCCCGCGACAACGTTTCCGTCAAGGTGAATGCTGTTCTCTATTTCCGCATCGTCGATCCGGAACGTGCGATCATCAAGGTCGGAAATTACATGGCAGCGACCAGCCAGTTAGCGCAAACCACGCTGCGCTCGGTGCTCGGCAAGCATGAGCTGGATGAAATGCTCGCAGAGCGCGACAAACTCAACGCCGACATTCAGGAGATTCTCGATCAGCAAACCGACGCGTGGGGGATCAAGGTCACCAACATCGAGATCAAGGATATCGACCTCAATGACAACATGGTGCGTGCCATCGCCAAACAGGCCGAGGCGGAGCGGCTGCGGCGGGCGAAAGTGATCAATGCGATAGGCGAGCAGCAAGCCGCCGAGAAGCTCGTCGAGGCCGGCCGGATACTCGCTCTGGAACCGCAGGCGATGCAACTGCGCTATTTTGCGGCGTTGCACGACATTGCCGGCGAACGATCATCGACTGTGGTCTTTCCGCTGCCGATGGATCTGCTCAGCCATATAACGCCGCGGCCGGGCGGAACATCGTGACTACCTTCTTATACTTCGACGCCGACTGAAGTTTTCGGCTCGAGTTTGCCATGACCACCCGAACGAACCATGACCTGCACCGGCTTGCTCATCCCCCCAAATTTGCCATCAATGAGTATCCTCGGCGTGCTCGTCGGCAGGCACATGTGACGGGTGTCGTGCGTCGCCGCGCCGGTTTTGTGGGCGCACGTACATGGTCATCGCTTCCGGGAGCTCCGCCTTGACTCTCAGAGCGGCGACAAGCGCATCCTCGGCGTCCACGACGACATGGCCCGCCTTGCCCTTTAACTTGAATCCAACGGTAAATTGCATCTGCGCACCACCTCGTCTTCACTGCACTCGTCTTCACTGCAATTGTGTCACCCGCCTACTTTCCTCCAACGGGCGCCATCTCGGCCTTCTTTCCTGTCGCGTCGAACTGTTTGAGATAGGCAACCACATCGTCAATTTGCTTCGGAACTTTGAGGCCCGGAAACGTCATTTTGGTGCCGGGGATCTTGGCCTTCGGATCCTTGATGTATTCGCGGAAGGTTGCTTCATCCCAGGTGATCCCGGAATTCTTGTTCGCAGGAGAATAACTGTAACCTGCAACCGCTCCGGCCTTACGCCCAAAAAGCCCGTTGAGCTCGGGCCCGACTGCATTCTTGGCGTTCTCGCCGATCTGGTGACACGCCCTGCATTGGGTGAATATCTTCTCTCCCGATATAGCGTCCTGCGCGAATGCAGAAGCGGTTGAGAGAATTCCGGCTCCGAGTACGCAAGCGAAAATTCGCATACGACCACTCCATGTCTGCCAACTCAGAAGGTCGACAACCAAGATAGATCGACATGTCATCTGACCGGTGCGTGGCACTCGCGGGCGTGCCTCCGGTCCGCAATCAGCCCAGCGACTTGATGATCTCCCGGTAAGCCGTTTCGGGAAACGCTTTCAATGTGCGCGTTCGAATGTTTCCCAGCATACCCAGCTGCAAGTTGAACCGCGCGGCGACGGCATCGTCCGGCGCTTCGTAGACCGCGACCATGTCATAGTCGCCCATGGTCAGAAAGAACGATTTGAACTCTCCATCCATATCCTTGAGAGCCTTCTTCGCCAGATCAAGACGACGCGGCGAGTCCTTGACGTGTTGCACACCTTGATCGGTCCAGTTTGCAAGCATGATATATGTGGTCATGGAAGTCCTCCTTGTGCGCGAGACCCCCGCTCACCTTTACGCCCCAGCCTTGAAGAAAATGATCCGGCTCAACAGCGTGTAGTCCGACTCAAACACCATGATTCCGACAAAGACCAGCAACAGCAACGGCGGAAGCAGGATAGCATAGGCCAAAGCCAGACGCTCCCACGCCATGTGCATAAAGACCGCAACAATCAAGCCTGCTTTCAACATCATGAACAGCACGATGAGAGACCACCTCAGATGCCCCTGCAGGTTGAAGTAGTCGACGAGGTAAGAGCATGTACTCAAGACAAACAGCCATCCCCAGACCACGAGATAAAGCTTGATCGGGTGCTGGTGTCCCTCGGCATGTGCCGCGGGAGTTGCATGAGGTGTTGCATGTAGCGTGACTTCAGCCATGTTTTTCCCTCACCAAAGATAGAAAAAGGCAAAGATAAACACCCATACCAAATCGACGAAATGCCAATACAAGCCGGTGATTTCGACGATCTCGTAGTTCCCCTTCCTGCTTGTGAAAAAACCCCGACGTTCAGTCTCGAAATCTCCGCGCCAAACCTTTCGCGCAATGATGATCAGGAAAATCACGCCAATCGTTACGTGCGTTCCGTGGAATCCTGTAATCATGAAAAAGCATGAGCCGAATTGCTCTGCCCCCCACGGATTTTCCCAGGGCCTCACCCCCTCCATGATCAGCTTCGTCCATTCGAAAGCCTGCATTCCGACAAATGTCGCACCGAACGCGGCGGTCACCAGCATCAGAATCGCCGTTTTGCGGCGATCGTGGCGGTAGCCGAAATTGACGGCCATAGCCATGGTCCCGCTGCTGCTGATCAGCACGAAGGTCATGATGGCAATCAGAATGAGCGGGATGTGTTGTCCTGCAATCGTCAGAGCGAAGACTTCACTCGGGTTTGGCCAGGGCACCGCCGTGGACATGCGCGCCGTCATGTACGACAGCAGGAAGCAACCGAAGATAAAGGTATCGCTGAGGAGAAAGATCCACATCATGGCCTTTCCCCAGGATACATTCTTGAATGCCCGTTGATCCGAGGACCAGTCGGCGACAATACCTTGCCAGCCTACGGTCGTCGTTCGGCGCTTTTCGATGTTTGTCAGCACAGTCTCTGTCATCGCATCGATGCCTTCCCTATGTCAGCAACTGGCGACAGATGGTGACGAAGTCATCCGCCCAGCCTGTCAGCAGAGCGAGCAGGATCAACCAGACCAAAAGCAGGAAATGCCAATACATCGCGCACAGTTCCACACTCAAACGCAGGCGCGGGATTTCAACACCACGCCATGCCTTGACGATGGTTCTGCCCAGAGCGACGAGACCGCCGAGCAAGTGCAGTCCATGAATCGCGGTGATCAGATAGAAGAAGGCGTTGGCAGGATTGGCCGCCAGAAAGTAGCCCCGGGTGTTGAGCTGCTGCCACACCAGCAACTGACCTATCAGGAAAACAACGGCCGAAACGCCGCCTGCAAGCAGGCCGGTCAGCACATTTTCGCTGTCGTTGCGACGGGCGGAAACCTGCGCCCATTGCAGCGCGCCGCTGCTCACGACCAGAACACCGGTGTTGAACCACAGCAACCCGGGCACGGGCAGCGACCGCCAGTCGATCAATTGCATGCGCATGGAGTAAGCGCTGACGAAGAGCGCAAATAACGACCCGACGACCGCGAGAAACACACCCAGACCTATTTTCGCCGCCGGCAACGACGTCGAACTCCCGCCGGGAAAATCACCGATCGCCCCCTCCTCCAGCCAGGGCTTGGCCGCAAGCCGTTGCTGCGAGAGCCACCATCCCGCAATGGCCGCTATTCCAGCCATGAACAGGACGATGGCCGTCATGGATGCGCTCCCTTCGGCGTCAAGCTGGCCGGCGGCTCATTTTGGGGGATGAAATCCCGTGCTGCGCCGGGCACGCTATAGTCATAAGCCCAGCGATAGACGACCGGGAGTTCCTTGCCCCAGTTGCCATGTGCCGGCGGCGTCTGCGGCGTTTGCCACTCGAGCGTGGTCGCGTTCCACGGATTGCCGCCGGCGTCCTCGCCCTTGGACAGGCTCCGGATCATGTTGAACACAAATACGAGCTGGGCAAAGCCGACGATGAGCGCAGCGATACTCATGAATGCATTCAGGTCATGGGCCGACGCCGGGACGAATGCCGTCCCACCGATGTCGTGATAGCGGCGCGGCACACCCAGCAGCCCGAGATAATGCATGGGGAAGAAGATCGCGTAAGCTCCAAGGAACGTGACCCAGAAATGGAAGCGCCCCAGCGTCTCGTTCAGCATCCGTCCCGTCACTTTCGGATACCAGTGATAGATCGCACCAAACACGACCATGATCGGCGCAACCCCCATGACCATGTGAAAATGGGCGACCACGAACATGGTATCGGACAACGGAACGTCCACGACGACGTTGCCGAGGAACAGGCCAGTCAGGCCGCCATTGACGAACGTGATAATGAATGCGAGCGCGAACAGCATCGGAACGGTGAGGTGAATGTCGCCACGCCACAGGGTCAGAATCCAGTTGTATACCTTGATCGCCGTGGGGATCGCGATGATGAGGGTCGTTGTTGCGAAGAAAAATCCGAATTTCGGATTCATGCCACTGACATACATGTGGTGCGCCCACACCACGAAGCTCATCGCCCCGATTCCGACAATCGCCCACACCATCATGCGATAACCGAAAATATTCTTTCGCGCATGAGTGCTGATGAGGTCAGAGACAATGCCAAAAGCAGGTAACGCAACGATATAGACTTCGGGGTGGCCGAAAAACCAGAACAGGTGCTGGAACAGCAGCGGACTGCCACCGCCGTACTTCCCCAGCTGACCCATCTCCACGAGCGTTGGCATGAAGAAGCTGGTGCCAAGAAGCCGATCGAACAGCATCATCACCGAGGCGACGAACAAGGCTGGAAATGCGAGCAAGGCCATCACGGTCGCTGTAAAAATGCCCCACACCGTCAAAGGCAGCCGCATCAGCGTCATTCCGCGCGTGCGACCCTGCAGCACCGTCACGACGTAATTCAAGCCGCCCATGGTGAAGCCGATAATGAACAGGATCAGCGACACCAGCATCATGATGATGCCTGCTTCCTGTCCGGGGCTTCCGGAAAGAATGGCCTGCGGCGGATACAGCGTCCATCCAGCGCCGGTCGGCCCACCCGGTACAAAGAAGGTCGCAACCAGCACCAGCACGGCAAGCAGATAGATCCAGTAGCTCAGCATGTTCGCGTAGGGGAACACCATGTCGCGAGCACCGACCATCAACGGGATGAGATAATTCCCGAAGCCTCCGAGAAACAGCGCCGTGAGAAGGTAGATCACCATGATCATGCCATGCATGGTGATGAACTGAAGATACTGGCTCGGATCGATAAACGAAAACGTTCCGGGGAAGCCGAGCTGCAGCCGCATCAGCCACGACAGCACCAACGCGACCATACCGATAGCCATTGCCGTCATCGCATACTGGACCGCAATGATCTTGGCATCTTGCGAGAAGACATATCGCGTCCACCAACTTCTTGGGTGATAGAGATCGACCTCACCCACTTCGGCCGGCGGAATTCCTGCGAGTACGTCAGACGGGACATCAACCATTAAAATGTCCTCCCGGATTTATCCTCTGATCGTCGCTCATCGTAAGTGTTACAACGTGCAACGCCGCCGCGCCGGTCCTGCTATTTGCCGCGGGTCTTGTAAGTCGCCTTCGTGATGGCTCGGTGGCCGGATAACGCTGCGAATGTCTGCTGCTTCTCCAGCCATGCATGATATTCGCTCTCTTCCTGGACGATGACGTTGCTCCGCATTTGCGCATGCGCGATGCCGCACAATTCCGCGCAAAGAACCTCGAATGTTCCTGTGCGCGTAGGAGTGAACCAAAAGTATGTGACCGAGCCCGGCACCATATCCATCTTCGCCCGAAACTCAGGCACGTAGAAATCGTGCAGAACGTCGATTGAACGGAGCAATACCTTGACCGGCTTTCCGATCGGGAGATGCAAATCGTCGTTCTCAACCACGACGTCGTCCTGACCATTGGGATCGTTCGGATTCAAGCCTAGCGGATTCTCGGCACTGACGTTGCGGGCATCGACCGTCCCGAGCCGGCCGTCTTTTCCGGGCAGCCGGTAGCTCCAGCGCCATTGCTGGCCCATGACCTCTATCTCTGTCGCATCGGAGGGCACAGTCACGAACTGATGCCAGACAACCAAACCGGGCGCTAACATCGCTCCGACACCGATCGCGGTCCCTATGGTGAGCCACCATTCCAGCCTTTTGTTTTCGGGCTCATAGGCCGCTTGTCTTCCTTCCTTGTGATGAAAACGGAAGATGCAATAGGCGATGAATGCGACGATCGCGAAGAAGACCGCTCCGGTGATCCAGAACGTCATGGTGATCGTGTCGTCGATGTAACTCCAGTTCGATGCGATCGGCGTCCACCACCATGGGCTAAGGAGGTGAAACAGCACCGAAGCGACTGCGACCAACAGCAGTATGAATGCTACAGCCATCCCTTGTTCATCCTTGCCTCTAGAGGCTGCGGACAAGACTTAGAAAAGGGCGCAGTTCACGTCTGCATCGATGGCTGATTTCGAGCTCGCCATCACAATGCTGGCCGCCTTGCCCTCTAACCGGTCGCAACATCGAATTCGAAAAGTTGCGATCGCTGGTGTCGTCGAACTACGGGCACTTGCCACTACAGGATGTTCCCCGGCAGGCTTGATTGTCAATAGACCGGCTTATTCCTCACGACGACGATAGCACCACGATCGAACCGTTGAGCAATGGCACGCGCAACGGATTCTCATATCGCATTGCAATACACGACGCCGTGCGTCCGCATGACAGACAAAGTGATGCGTCAATTGCCATCAGCCACGCGGTGAAACGTAAACCTTACAAAGGAAGAATTCACCGAACAGTGCGTGCTATTCTTTCCGGATTGCGCTAAACTTGCTGCACAGGTTGCGACAGGTTTTGCTCGGCAAAGCTCTCTTCGTTGAACTTGGCCGTCTTCCAGAACCAGTCGCGATTTCTGCGCACGAAGGCGAATGCTCGTCATTTGAAAATGACCCGATCTCGCCGGGTGCGAACGCATGGGAGATCGTGACCATGGCTACTCCGTATTCTGACAAGATCTCGCAGACAGCACCTGGCGCTTCCGATAGCGTTGCCGCGCCCGTCATTCGCAAGATCGGGTTGTCCGATCTGCATGATGCGTTGCGGCTGGGCTGGGAGGACTTCAAGGCGGTTCCGAGTCACGCCATTATTCTGTGCGTCATCTATCCTGTTCTCGGGCTTGTGCTGGCCAGAATGACCTTGGGCTATTCGGTGTTACCACTGCTTTTCCCGCTAGCCGCGGGCTTTGCGTTGATCGGTCCTTTTGCAGCCCTCGGTCTCTATGAACTCAGCCGCCGCCGCGAACGCGGCGAAGAGGCGTCGGCATGGCATGCACTCGGCGTGCTGCGCTCGCCGTCCTTCGGGGCCATGCTTGGCCTCGGCACGCTCCTGCTCATTCTGTTCGTGGTCTGGGTGACCACAGCGAATGCGATTTACGTCTCCAAGTTCGGCAATGCCCCTGCGGCCAGCATTCCTGATTTCGCATCGCGCATCTTCACAACCACAGAGGGGCACCAACTGATCGTCCAGGGCTGCGGCGTCGGACTATTGTTCGCTATCATGGCCCTGTGCGTTAGCGTCGTGGCGTTTCCGCTGATGCTCGACCGGCATGCGAGCGTGACAGACGCAGTTCAGACCTCGCTGCGGGTCGTGATGAAAAATCCTGTGACCATGGCGGCATGGGGTCTGATTGTGGCCGCGCTGCTGGTGGCCGGTTCGCTGCCGTTATTCGTCGGTCTCGCCGTTGTTCTGCCCCTACTCGGTCATGCCACCTGGCATCTTTATCGCAAGGTGCTGGAGCCGGACCCGAATCCTCGGCAGGACCCTCCCCGTCCACCGAAAGGGCGGCGCTATGCGGCCGATTTTCCGGTCTCTCTCTTCCCGTGGGGCCGCGATAAGCCGTAGGTCGAAACAAACGACCAGGACGCGCGTTCAGGCTTCGCAATCAGTCGAACCACCCGCGCCCGCGCGGATGAAACCCAGCTCGGATGAGGGGCGATCTCGGATATCCGCCGGAAGCGGACTCCGCTCCCGGCAGGGTGTCCGCCCACTATCTATTAAGAGAACCCAAACAGCTTTGCCGGATTTGTGACCAGTATCTTTTCCAGCAAGGCATCGTCCGGCGCGTAGCGATAGAGCAATTCAAGCAGGTCGGCGTCGTTCGGCGGCTGGACGACCGATACGGGGTGCGGCCAGTCGCTTGCCCAGACGCAGCGATCGGGCGCGGCTTCGAGATAGGCTTGCGCGATAGGAACGACGTCGTCCCACGGCGGGCCTTTTTTGGACGTCTTTTCGCCGAGCGAAAGCATCACCCAGAAATTTCCCTTAGACAGCAGATCGAGAACCGCACGCAAATTCGGATCGTTCTTGCCGAGGGTTGGATCCGGGCGGCCCATGTGATCGATGAGGACCGGTACCTTGAGAGACGCGATCTTGTCGAGATTGGCGACGATGCCGTCCTTCTCCGGCTGGAATTTAGCGTACCAGCCGAGTTCGGAAATACGTGCGATCGCGCGCTCGTAGTCGCTGTCCGAAAGCACGGCGCCGAGCTCCTTGCGGAAGCTGAACCGCGCCCCGCCGACGCCGGCGTCATTCAGCTTGGCGAGATATGCATCGTCGCGTTCGGCGAAAACCAGCGCATTCGCGCAGGCCTTGTAGTTCGGCCCCATCGCCGCCAGCCCGTCCAGAACCACCGAATGATCGGCACCATATGTCGTCGTCTGCACGATGATGCCACGCTCGATACCAAGCGCCTTGTGTACCCGAAGCGCAGCCTCCCAGGTCGCCGTCGGCATCTGATAGGCCGCGCCGGGCCGGACGGGATAGCGTTCCACGGGACCAAGCACATGGAACTGACTGTCGATGCTCTTCGGCGGCGGCTTGCGGGATGGCGTGCGCGGGTTTGGATCAAATGGAAGATAGTCGGGCATCTGTCGCTCCTTTAATCGATCACCGCAGTGAAATCGCATTGCACCAGGGCGCCGCCCTCCATCTCCATGGAGAGCGCATGACGGGCCGGGCGCGAATGTTCGTCCGGAAACATCTTGAGCCACTCGACATTGACCGGCCCACGATTGCTGCGATCCTTGAGCCAGACCGTCATCTTGATGATGTCATCGGTGCTGCCGCCCCCGGCTTCCACGATCGCCTTCATATGCGCGAACATGTTGGCGCACTGGCTTTCGAGATCGGGCGGCATCTCGCTCGTCCTGGGATCGCGGCCGAGGATGACGCCGGACATCAGCAGATTGTTGATGCGGCAGGCATTGGGAATCGGATTTGCGTGCTTGAACTCGCCGATATGAACGCTGCGGCGGCGCTTGGAAGATGTCATGGCTGCAGTCTCCGGATAACGGTCAGACGAATTGGCACGACACCGAGCCATACGGCCCGTAATCGGCATGTATCGTATCGCCGCGGCTGACCTCGATCGGACGCGTGAAGGATCCGGCGAGCACCACCTCGCCTGCAGCGAGATATTCGTCGTGCGGCGCGAGGCGATTGGCGAGCCACGCGATGCCGTTTGCCGGATGGTTCAGCACGCCGGCGGCGACCCCGGTCTCCTCGATCTGGCCATTCCGGAACAGCAGCGCGCTGACCCAGCGCAAATCGACATCCAGCGGACGGAATGGACGACCGCCGACCACAATCGCGGCATTCGCTGCGTTGTCGGAGATCGTGTCCACCACCGTGCGGGGCTTCTTGCTTTGCGGATGCACCCGATGCATCCGCGTTTCCAGGATTTCGAGCGCCGGTGTGACGTAGGCGGTCGCGTTCAGCACGTCGAAGATCGTACAATCCGGCCCGCGCAGATCGGTCTTGAGCACGAAGGCCAGTTCGACCTCGACGCGCGGCGCGAAGAACCGCTCATAAGGGATGGTGCCGGCATCCTGATAGAACATGTCGGCGAACAGCACGCCATAATCCGGCTTGGAGATGCTGACCGCATTCTGCATCGCCTTCGAGGTCAGGCCGATCTTGTGGCCTTTGATCACCCGCCCGCGTTCGAGCTGCAGCGCCGTCCAGGTCCGCTGGATCGCATAGGCATCCTCGATGGTGAGATCGGGATAGTCAGCGGTGAACATGGTGATGAGCGTCTTGGTCCGCTCCGCCTCGTCGAGGCGACGCGCCAGCGTATCGATGACCGTCTGATCAAGCACCGTTATTTCTCCTCTGCGACGACGTTGCGAAGAATGCCGATCTGCCTAGACTCAACCTCGACGACATCGCCTGGCTTGAGCCAACGCGGCGGCGTGAAGCGGGCGCCGGCGCCGGTCGGCGTTCCGGTCGCGATCATGTCGCCGGGCTTCAAGGTGGCAAAAGTCGACAGATAAGAAATCAGATAGTCGAAGGTGAACATCAGCCGCTCTGTCGAGTCGTTCTGACGCTCCTCCCCGTTCACTCGCGTGACGATATCGTGCGTCCCTTGCGGATCGCATTCGTCCACCGTGACGATCCACGGCCCGACGCTGCCGGACCGATCGAAATTCTTGCCCTGGGTGACGTTGAACTTGCCGTGATGCAGCCAATCCCGCACCGAGCCTTCGTTGCAGAGAGTCATGCCGAAGATGTGCGACCACGCATTCTCTCGCGTAATGTGACGACCTTCCTTGCCGATGACGATCACGAGTTCGCCTTCGTAGTCGAGCTGCTCGGAGATCTTCGGCTTTTCGATCGGCTGATCGGAGCCGACCACCGACGACGGGTTGCGGACGAACAGGCTCGGATATTTCGGCAAATCCGAGCTGTCTTTGTATTCAGCATTGCGGTCCTTGTAGTTGACCCCGATGCACCACAGCTTCTCCGGCGCCGGGATCGGCGGCAGCAAGACCAGATCCAACAGTCGATGATCGGGCTTGCGGCCGGCGCTCACCTGTTTCGCCTTCGCCAGCCCGTTGCCGGCGATCAAGCTGCGCAGATCGGGAAACTCCGATCCAAGCAATGCACTGAGATCGATAACGCCGTCATCGGTCACCACGCCGTAGTGGCTGCTTCCGCCGGTCGAATAGCTGCATAGTTTCATGAAGGCTCCTGAATAATTCACTGGATCGATTGCCGCCGGATCGCGGTGCCGGACCGGCTGCTCGAGCTGCGCCCGCGGCGTTCTTCCAATTACTTCGATGTCTGGAATACGGACTTCAACGTGAAGATCTCGCCTAGCCGCGCGTAACGCGGACCGGCAATGCGGGCGATCGGATCGAGGCTCTCGGTTTCAATCTTGCCGTTGGCGAGCAGATCATCCTTGATGTGAAATGCGACCACTTCGCCGACGATCAACCGGCTGCGGGTATCGCCGAATTCGAGGCATTGCCGAAATCGGCATTCCATCGCAATAGGCGCCGCCGTCAGCCGCGGCACCCCGATATGGTCGCTGGGAGTCGTCTCGAGACCGAGGACTTCGACCTCACTCACCTCCGGCGGATGTTCCGCGGAGCTTTCGTGAACCGCCGACATCAACGGCGAATCCGCGATGTGAATGACGTATTCTTCGCGATCCAGGATGTTGCGCGCCGTGTCTTTGTAGACGCCTGATTTGCGGCCGACGCTAATTGCCAGCATCGGCGGCTTGGGCGAGACGAAGATGAAGGCACTGAACGGCGCAAGGTTGACGGTACCTGCCTGCGACAGGCTGGTCACCCATGCGATCGGTCGCGGGACGACGATGCCGGTGAGCAGACGATAAGCCTTTTCGGCACCAAGTTCAGCGGGATCGATCTTCATTCGTCAATCCGCCTTTACGTTGGCCTTGCGCACGACCGGAATCCACTTGGCGTCCTCACGATCGAGATAGGCTCTGAACTCACCCGCCGTCATCGGGAGCGCTTCGGCGCCAAGCTTTTCGAACTTGTCGACCACGCCTGGCTCCTTGAGAATCTCAGTCAGCGCCTTGTTCAATTTATCGGCGACCGGAGTGGGGGTGTTCGCCGGAGCAAACAGCCCTGTGAAGGTCTGGCCGTCAAAATCCGGATAGCCGAGCTCGGCGAAAGTGGGCACGTCCGGAAGCGTCTTCAGTCGATGTGGGCTCGTGACCGCCAAGGCGCGCACCATTCCACTCTTGATATATTGAAGGCTGACCGACAGTTGATCGAATGCGAACTGAACCTGTCCGCCGAGAAGGTCATTGGTCGCGGGCGCGTTGCCGCGATAATGCGCCGTCACCCAACGAATCTCGAGCTTGGACTGCATGAGTTCGCTAAGCAGGTGATTGGTGGTGCCCGGCCCCGGAGAGGCCATCGTCAGCTTGCCCGGATCGCGCTTCGCGAGTTCGAGCAATTCGGCGAACGACGTAGCCTTCACGGAAGGATGAACCTCGAGCACCAGCGGCGTCATCGAGATGCTCGAGATCGGCAGGAAGTCGCGCTTCCAGTTGTAGGCGTCGCGCTTGTTGATTTCGGGAGCGAAGAGAACCGGACCGTTGGCGCCGACCATGAGCGTGTAGCCATCATTCGGCGCTTTCGCCAGCGCTTCCCCGGCGATCATGCCGCCAGCGCCCGACTTGTTTTCGATCACGAAGGGCTGGCCCAATTTCTCTTGCAGCCGATCCGCGACGATGCGCGCCGCGCTATCGACATTGCCGCCGGCCGGATAGGGCACGATCAGTTTGACAATGCGCGTGGGCCATTCCTGAGCCGTCGCCGCGCCATTAACCAGCGTCGCAACAATGGCTGCAGCGATCCATAGCGACCTCATCATTTCCTCCCGCCAGATGCGGCTTTCACGCCGCTGACCGTGTGTTCGACGCCGATTGGGACCAGCGCTCTTGCGGCGGACCATTGGTTCAACCGCTTTACTTGTCGATGCCAATATGCGGTTATTGTCCACATTATGGACAATGGATTGCCGATAACACTGGATCCGGAGCCGCGACAAGGCGCACAGGCGATCCGGCGCGCGCTCTTCCTCCTTCGCGTGCTCGCAGCGGGCGGTGAGAGCGGATTGCCGTTGAAAGAAGTCGTCCAGGCGACGCGTCTATCGCGCCCGACCGTACACCGGATCATCCATGTCTTGATGGAGGAGGGGCTCGTGGAGCGCCACGAGCGCTCGGGTCGCTATGCAATCGGCACGCAGGTCCCTGAATTGGCACTCGCTCGCCCATCGCGCTCGCCATTGCTCGCAGCAGCGGACGACATTTTGCGCGAAACGTCGCAACGGGTCGGCGACACACTGTTTCTCACGGTGCGCACCGGCAACGACACTTTATGCGTGGATAGGAGAATTGGCTCGTATCCAATCCAGGTACTCTCGATCGCCATCGGCGCGCGGCGGCCGCTCGGCGTCAGCAGCGCAGGTGTCGCCATTCTGGCCGCGTTACCGGCTCAAGAGTCACGCAGGATCGCTGCGACGAATGAACCTCGATTCGCGGGATATCGGACCGACCGGCAGACCGTGTTGTCAGAGATCGCCGACGCCCGGCGCAGGGGCTATGGCGTGCGCGAAGTCGGATTGGTCCAGGGCACGAAATCGATTTCGACCTGGATCAAAACAGCCGATGGCACTCCGGCGGCAGCCCTCACCATATCGGCCGTTCGAACACGGCTCGGCCCGCGACGCGAGCAGGAAGTTGTCGAAACGCTTCTGAAGGCAGCTTACGAGGTTGAGCAGAAAATCCGGTAAGCACGCGTCGCCAATCCAAGGCAAAGGTCCGCTTGCGTATAAGCAGGATTAAGCAGCCAATCGACGGCTGGCTGTTCTAATTCGAACGGAAAAATCTGGCGTGCCGTTCGAAACATCGCCACGAAACTCATACATTATTGAAATTGCTTGCGATTTTATAAGACACCTCATGGCGTGAGGCTCGTCGGCATCGATTCCGGCCTCAAGACACACCTTACAACTCCGCGCGCCAGCGCGGCTCCGGGGTGCTAATATAGTCAAGGCCGCATGACCGAAGATTTCACCTGTGCGATTGAATCGCGGTCGGGAAACAATGGCGCACGAAGAGATGCACTCCAAAAACAACGGCCGACCGTAATTGCGTTAGTCGGTTGGGACATGGAGGACGTTATGGCGTGGCGTGACGACAAGGCCCGGGCGACTCTGATCCGCGACGCGGCGGGAAGCGTGCAGCCGGGCAAGGCTCCCCGACCCTTTGCCGAGCTTATGTTCGGCTACACCAATGTCGAGGACCTCGCCAGTTACGATGCCTCCTCGCTTGCCTTCCTGGCGGAGCAAGCCTGGGAGCATGTACAGCGACGCACGGCGGGTCGTGCCGATATCCGCGTCGTCAATCCGATGATGCCGGACGGGCGCGAGATATCCGTGCTCGAAATTCTCAACGACGATATGCCTTTCCTGTTCGATTCTATCATGGCGGAGCTCGCCGAGCAGGGTATCGAAGTCACTCTCGTCGCTCACCCTATCATCGCGGTGGAGCGCGATGACCAAGGCAAGCTCCTGCACTTCTACGGTGAAGCATTGCCGGGAGGGGCAAAGGGCGCGAGAGAGAGCCTGATTCACCTCCACATCACCCGACTCGACGCCGACGCTGACCGCGAGAGGCTAATTGACGGCCTCGCCAGAACGTTGAGCGACGTACGCGCCTGCGTCACGGACTGGCGCGTCATGCGCGACCGCGTCGAGGACGCGATCAAGACCTTCTCTTCCAATCCGCCGCCGCTACCGATCGACGAGGTCGCCGAAGCCAACCAGTTCCTGCAATGGCTGTGCGCGGACAATTTCACCTTTCTCGGCGTGCGTGAATATCGTTTCTCGCCCGACGGCGATGCGTCGGACGATATCACGACCGCTGAGGGCCTCGGCATCCTCCGCGACCCCGATGTAAAGGTCCTGCGCCGCGGCAGTGAAATGGTGGTGATGACGTCGGAAATTCGCGAGTTCATGCGCGAGCCGACCCTACTCATCGTCATCAAGGCCAATGTGAGTAGCCGCGTTCATCGCCGCATCCGGATGGATTATATCGGCATCAAGCTCTATGCGCCCGACGGTCGACTCGAGGGTGAATTGCGAGTCGTCGGCCTGTTCACCTCAGGCGCCTATACACGCTCAGTCCGACAGATCCCCTATATTCGCCACAAGGTATCACGGGTGCTCCAGCGCGCCGGCTTCGATCCGAACAGCCATTCGGGCAAGGCGCTGATGCATATCCTCGAGGAATATCCGCGAGACGAACTATTCCAGGTCGACATCGACACCCTCTTCAATTTCGTCATGGAAATCCTGATCCTCTATGAGCGCCCCCGCGTCCGGGCGCTCGCTCGGGTCGACAAGTTCGATCGCTTCGTCTCCATCCTCGTCTTCATTCCGCGCGACAAATACGACACTGATGTGCGCATGCGCATCGGCGCCTTCCTGTCGCAGATCTACAAAGGGATGCAGGCGGCCTCCTACGTGTCTTTCCCCGAAGGAGCATTGGCGCGCGTTCACTACATCATCGGACGCTATGAAGGAAAGACTCCTGCCGTCGAGCGCGCCACGCTGGAAGCCGGGATCAACGCCATCGCCGCGACCTGGGCCGACAAGCTGAAAGCCGCGCTGACTGCGTCTACCGATGGCATGCGGGCGCGCATGCTCGCCAATCGCTATGCCCAAGCCTTTACCGGCGGTTATACCGAGGTTTCTACGGCGGAACAGGCGATAGCCGATATCGCCACCATCGAAAGGCTCACGCCGACCCGCCCGGTGACGATTTCGGTTCATCGCTTCGAGGGCGAGGACGATCCCAGGCGCTTCGGCCTGAAGGTGTTCTCGGATGCCGCGCCGCTGTCGCTGTCCTACCGCGTGCCGGTGATCGAAAATCACGGCCTGCGCGTGGTCGATGAACGTACCTATCAGATCGTGCCCGGTGCCAGGCCGGAGCCGGTGTGGCTGCATGACATGACGATCGAGACCAGCGATGGCCAGCCGGTCGAGATCAACCGGGAATTCAGCCATCGGCTCGAAGCCTCGATCATGGCGGTGGTCGGTGATCGAGCCGAATCCGACGGATATAACGGGCTGATCCTGCGCACAGCCTTGGGCTGGCGCGAAGTCTCGACCATCCGGGCGCTGTCCCACTATTTGCACCAGATCCGCGCACCGTTCAGCCAAGATTATATGTGGGAGACCCTGCGCAAGAATGCCGCAATCACCGCCAATCTCGTAGCGCTGTTCCAGACCCGCCTAGATCCACGCCTCGCCCTTACCGATTCCGAGCGCTCGGCCCAAGAGACCGCCCTCCTTGCCGATATCGAGGAGCAGCTCAAATCCGTCGCATCGCTCGACGAAGATCGCATTCTCCGCCGTTTCACCAATCTGGTACAGTCCACCATCCGCACCAATTTGTGGCAGGTCAGCGAGGACGGACATCCGCGTCCGGTGATCTCCTTCAAGTTCGACGCGCGCGGAATCGAGGACCTGCCAGCTCCACGACCGCTCTACGAGATTTTCGTCTATTCCCCCCGCGTCGAAGGCATTCACCTGCGCTTCGGCAAGGTTGCGCGCGGCGGACTGCGGTGGTCAGATCGGCCGCAGGACTTCCGCACCGAGATCCTCGGCCTGGTCAAGGCCCAGCAGGTCAAGAATGCCGTGATCGTGCCGGTCGGCGCCAAAGGCGGCTTCGTGCCCAAGCGCCTACCGGCGCCCTCCAGCCGCGACGCGTGGCTCGCGGAAGGCACCGAAGCCTATCGCATCTTCGTTCGCTCGCTGCTCGAACTCACCGACAATCTCGACGGCGACGACCTCCTCCCGCCCGACTCGACCGTACGGCATGATGGTGACGATCCTTATCTGGTCGTCGCCGCCGACAAAGGCACCGCCACCTTCTCCGACATCGCCAACGCGATTTCGGCCGAGAAGAACCATTGGCTCGGCGATGCCTTCGCCTCCGGCGGCAGCCAGGGCTACGACCACAAGAAGATGGGGATTACGGCACGAGGCGCATGGGAGGCGGTCAAACGCCACTTCCGCGAGCTCGGCACCGACATTCAGACTATGCCTTTCACCGTGGTCGGCGTCGGCGACATGTCCGGCGACGTCTTCGGCAATGGCATGCTACTCTCGCCGGCGATTAAACTCGTTGCGGCATTCGATCACCGCGACATCTTCATCGATCCCTTCCCCGATCCGGCGATCAGCTACACCGAACGCAAGCGCTTGTTCGACATGCCGCGATCGAGCTGGCAGGACTACAACAAATCGCTGATCTCGCAGGGCGGCGGCGTGTTCTCGCGCTCCCTCAAGGCGATTCCGCTCGCACCGGAAGTACGCACCGTGCTCGATCTCGACAAACCGCAGGCAACGCCCTTCGAGGTGATGACGGCGATCCTGAAGGCGCGCACGGACCTCCTGTGGTTTGGCGGCATCGGCACCTATATCCGGGCATCGGTGGAGAGCGACGATCAGGCCGGCGACCGCGCCAATGATCCGATCCGCATCACCGGGACCGACGTTCGCGCCAAGGTGATCGGCGAAGGCGCCAATCTCGGCGTCACCCAGCGCGGCCGCATCGAAGCGGCGCAGACAGGCGTCAAACTCAACACCGACGCGATCGACAATTCGGCCGGCGTGAATACGTCCGACGTCGAGGTCAATATCAAGATCGCCCTGGCGCGCCCCGAGCGCGAAGGACGCCTCAGCCCGGCTGACCGTAACACCCTGCTTGCCGCGATGACCGACGAAGTCGGTGCCCTCGTCCTGCGCAACAACTATCTGCAGACGCTCGCGCTCTCGCTCGCCGAGCGCAAGGGCGTGGCCGAGACCGGCTTCCTCACTCGCCTGATGCAGTCGCTCGAGCAGCGCAGCCTGCTCAGCCGCGCGGTCGAATTCCTGCCCGACGACGCCGCGCTCGCGGAACGCACACGGCGCGGGCAGTCCCTGACACGGCCTGAACTTGCCGTGTTGCTCGCCTACGCCAAACTGACGCTCTACGACGACCTCCTCGGCACCAGTGTGCCGGACGATCCTTATCTCGCCCGCGAGCTCTCCGGGTATTTTCCGCGTCAGGTTCAGGACAGGTTCCCGACAGCGGTAGAGTTCCATCGCCTCCGACGCGAAATTATCGCGACCAGCCTCGTCAATACGGTCATCAACCGCGGTGGCCCGGCGTGTATCGTGCGTCTTATCGACGAAACCGATGCCGATATCCCCACCATCGTCATGGCCTATGTGGCGGTGGATGAATCCTACGGGCTCAAGTGGCTAAATGATGCGATCGATACACTCGACGCCTGCATAGAAGGGCAGTTGCAGTTGTCCCTCTACGAGGCGGTCCAGGACCTTCTGCTTTCCCGGATGGTCTGGTACGTGCGCAATATTGATTTCAAGGACGGCCTCGAGGCGGTGATCGCACGTTTCGGCCCGGGTATTCGCGAGATCAGGGCCTGTCTCGACAACACCCTGCCACCGGATTTACAGGCCGCGCGCGGCAAGCGCCGGCAAGAGTTGACCGATGCCAGGGTCCCGTCCGGCCTCGCCGGCGAACTAGCCGATCTCGACACCCTGGTCTCGGCGCCGGACATCGTGACGGTCGCCGAGCGCACTGGCCGCAGCATCGGCGATGCAGCCGCGACGTTCTTTGCCGCCGAGGCCAATTTCCGTCTCGACCGCATTATCGCCGCTGCGCGCAGCGTGCCGGCCAGCGATCGTTTCGAACGCCTCGCCATCGACCGCGCCGTCGACCTGATCGCGGCTGCCGAAAGAGGCCTCGCCGCGGACATGCTGGCAACCGGCCAATCCGGCCAGCAGGCTACGGAAACCTGGCTTGCAGCTCATCCCGAGGCGACGCGCATCCGCCGCGCAGTCGAGGAGATTGCTGCTGGCGGCCTGACGCTCGCCAAGCTGATGGTCGCGGCAAACCTGCTGGGGGACTTGGTCAAAAACTGAGGCGTGCTGCACCACCTGGTTGAGTAAGCGGCGAAGCGAGTGCAATCGAAATCCCTGGAGGACCCCACCTGGAGAACCTTTGAGTGGGACGTCGATGGACCGAGGCCGTCGCCTGGCTCGAGAAAAGTCGGCCCGACGTTGTGGCAAAGATCCCGTAAGCTACGAGAAGCGCAGCAACGGCGACGATGGTTGGCGGCATCACAATGAAGCGGAGATGGCGCGCCCGAAAGGATTCGAACCTCTGACCCCGTGATTCGTAGTCACGTGCTCTATCCAGCTGAGCTACGGGCGCGTGCCGCGATGTGTGGGGCCAAAAGTCAAAGCCGCCAACATCGAATGCGTTTCGGAAACGGTGTTTGCGAAAGCGGGCCATAGCTACCGGGTCGAGCCCGGCTTGGCAAGCGCCCTGAGCCGCTTATTTCACTCCCGTGACATGCCAGATTAATGGCAGCTTAAGCCCTCGCGCGTTCGGTGCGGATGCTGTGCAGTTCCACAGGCCGATCCGGCAGGCTGATCCGGAAGGTGGCACCCAAAGTGCCTTCCACAAGGTGAATATCGCCGTCATGGGCGCGGACGAGTTCGGCTGCGATCGCGAGGCCCAGCCCGCTACCACCGGGGCGGGACGAGCCCTGAAACGCCTCAAATAGGTGATCGCGCGCCTGCTGCGGGACCCCGGGGCCGGTGTCGGACACTTCGAGAATGGTCACAGCACCTTCGCGGCGGCCGGTAATGCGGATCTGCTGCGGGGCGACGTCGCTCTGTGGCTGCCCCTCCAGCGCCTGGGCTGCATTGCGGACCAGATTGAGCAAAATGCGAAACAACTGGTCGGGATCAGCATCAACCATCAACCCGCGCTCGATGGCGTTGACCCAACCGATCGACGCGTCGGTCGCGAGCCCTGCCGATTCGCGGACTTCATTAACAACCGGTTCAACCAGCATCATTTTGCGATCGGGGGCAGCTTCCTGCGCGCGGCCATAAGAGAGTGTCGACTGGCAGAAGGCGATGGCGCGCTCCAGCGAGCGCATCAGCTTCGGCGCAAAGCGCTGCACACGCGGGTCGGGCACGCTCGAGAGCTGATCGGACAGCAATTGCGACGATGCGAGCAGGTTGCGCAGGTCATGATTGATCTTCGAGACCGCAAGGCCTAGCGCGGCAAGGCGGCTCTTCTGATGCAGCATTGAGACGAGATCGCGCTGCATGTCGGACAATTCGCGCTCCGCCACGCCGATTTCGTCCGCGCGCTGGCTGGGCACGATGATCCGCGCCGAACTCTCGGGGTTTTCATGGAAAGCCACGAGATTGGCCGTCAGATTCCGCATCGGCCGCACGAACAGGTAATGCAGCGCCAGATAGACCAAACCTGCCGTGAGAATCGCCAGCCCGAGCGATACCCACAACAAATTGCTGGAGAAGCGATACATCGCCTGCCGCAGCGGTAATTCATCCACCACCACCTCGATGAACTGCGCCCCGCCAGGCGCCGGCCCGATGATGCGCATCGTCTGATCGCCTGTTTCCAGCATGACTTCGAACGCATCGACAATCGCCGACCAGACCGTCATCGACCGCATGTCGATGTCATGATCGATCTGCGCCGGAAGATCCGCGCTGGCGAGCAGACGGCGCTGCTGGCCCATCTTGATGGCCACCGCACGCGCGCCGATGCTGCTCAGGATTTGTCGCGATAGCGATTCCGGGACCATACCGAGCGGCGCGGCATCAAGCACCAGCGCTGCTGTATTGGCCGCGGCCAGCCTGTCGTTCAGCCGGTTAATCCGAAAATTGGCGATCGAGGGCACATAAATGAGAATTTCGGCAATCAGCACCAGCGGAATGGTGAGCAACAACAGCTTGCCCGACAGCCCCAGCCGTCGCATGGGGCCGAGCCTGAACGCGGGCTCGATGGGCTTTTCGCCGGCCGAAGACACAATATTGGCCTCTGATCTCACGGTCTGACGCTGAACTATCGAGAGATACGGGTCCAACGACGATTTGTTACGATGATGTTTGCGACCAATTCTTAAATTTGTCCGCTGAGCGAACACGCTTAAGCCATAGAGCAATTTCACAACCGCCAACAACCTGAAAACACCGGGAAATTGGGATTAATCCCATGGTTCCAGGAATCTGACGGACCGGAACACCGCTACAGGGCGACATTGACGAAAACAGGACGCTCCCGTATAAGCCCGCCAACTGTCCGCGATGGCCCGGTTTTGGATCGGGTGCGGCTCGTCTTTGGGCCGGAAATGGCTCGTTGAGCCAACATCTTAGGACTTACCTCAAATTACTCGGCGAATTGCCCGGTCAGCGGAGAACGACCCGTGAAGCGGACTTATCAACCCTCGAAACTGGTGCGCAAGCGCCGTCACGGCTTCCGCGCTCGCTTGGCGACCGTTGGTGGCCGCAAGGTTCTGGCTGCGCGCCGCGCACGTGGCCGCAAGCGCCTCAGCGCCTGATCGGATCTCTTCCGAGAGTTCATCATGGACCGGTTACGGCAGCGGGCGGACTTTCTCGCCGCTGCCAATGGGCCGCGGATGAACAGTCCTGCCTTTGTCTTACAGACCCGGCGACGTGACGACGACGGCCCGATCAGGGTCGGCTTCACCGTGACCAAAAAAAACGGAACCGCCACCGAGCGGAACCGGATCCGGCGCAGGCTTCGCGAACTGGTGAAGCGCGTCGATGTCTTATCCATGCGACCCCACAGCGATTATGTGCTAGTCGGCCGTCGTGTCGCGCTCCAACGCGATTTCACGATGATGCTCGACGACCTCCGCTCGGCGCTGCACCGCCTCGATCGGCAACCTTCTAAGACGCAATCTTCTAAAACCAGCGTGACCTGACGCTTCCAGCCTGCGACAAGCGCGCAGCAGGAAGCGAGAACCGCACCCGCATTTGAATGACGAGACCTGAACGATGACTGACAATCGCAACACCATCATTGCCGTCATTCTGTCCGGCCTGGTGCTGATCGGCTGGCAATATTTCTACAACATCCCGCAGATGGAGAAGCAGCGCGTACAGACCGCGACGCAGAGCCAGCTCGCCAACCCGACTGCACAGCCAGGCACGGCCCCCGGCAGCACAACGCCGACCGCGAACTCCACTGCAGCAGGCGGCGCCCCAGCGAATGTCGCACCGGCCAATGCTCCGATCGTCAGCCGCGACAGCGCCATTGCCGCTTCGCAGCGCGTCAAGATCGAAACCCCCCGCATCTCCGGCAGCATCGCTCTGAAGGGCGCGCGTATCGACGACATCTCGCTGACCAAGTTCCGCGACACCGTTGATCCGAAGTCCCCGGCAATCGTGCTGTTCTCCCCTTCGGGCACAGCCGCACCTTATTATGCCGAGTTTGGATGGGTCGCCGCGGCCGGTGCGAACACGAAGATCCCCGACCAGAACACCCAGTGGCAGCAGGAAGGCTCCAACGCCCTGACGCCGACCACGCCTGTGGTTCTGAAGTACAACAACGGCGACGGCCTGACGTTCACCCGCACCATTTCGATCGACGACCGCTACCTGTTCTCGGTCAAGGATGACGTCAGCAATATCGGCAACGCGCCGGTGACGCTGTATCCGTTCGCCCTGATCTCGCGCCACGGCACGCCGCATGTCGAAGGCTATTACATCCTGCATGAAGGCCTCGTCGGCTATCTCGGCGACCAGGGTCTGCAGGAATACGGTTACAAGAAAATCGATGAAGCCAAGGCGGTGAATTTCAACGTCACCAACGGCTGGCTCGGCATCACCGACAAATACTGGGCCTCGGCACTCCTGCCCGACACCAATGCGAAGCTGCAGGCCCGGTTCTCATCGAACCTGACGGGTACCCAGCGGACCTACCAGACCGATTATCTGCAGGACGCGCAGACCATCGCCATCGGCGGCACCGGCACGGCCAATGCCCGCCTGTTCGCGGGCGCCAAGGAAGCTGGCACCGTTGGCATCAACTTCCCGCTGGCCGTCGGTCTCGGCGGCTACAATCAGGCGCTTGGCCTCAACCACTTCGACCTTCTGATCGACTGGGGCTGGTTCTACTTCATCACCAAGCCGATGTTCCTGGCGCTCGACTGGTTCTTCCATCTGTTCGGCAATTTCGGCATCGCCATTCTGCTGGTGACGGTGCTGGTGAAAATCCTGTTCTTCCCGCTGGCCAGCAAGTCCTACGCCTCGATGGCGAAGATGAAGGCCGTGCAGCCGCAGCTGGCGGCGCTCAAGGAGCGCTTCCCTGACGACAAGATGAAGCAGCAGCAGGAGATGATGGAGATCTACAAGAAGGAGAAGATCAACCCGATCGCCGGTTGTCTTCCCGTCATGTTGCAGATCCCAGTGTTCTTCTCGCTCTACAAGGTTCTCTTCGTCACCATCGAAATGCGGCACGCACCCTTCTTCGGCTGGATCAAGGATCTCTCGGCGCATGATCCGACCAACCTGTTCAACCTGTTCGGCGTGATCCCCTTCGATCCGACGACGATTCCGGTGTTCGGCCACTACCTCGCGCTCGGCATCTGGCCGATCATCATGGGCATCACGATGTGGTTCCAGATGAAGCTGAACCCGACGCCACCGGATCCGACGCAGAAGATGATCTTCGACTGGATGCCGTTGATCTTCACCTTCATGCTGGCCGGCTTCCCGGCAGGTCTCGTAATCTACTGGGCCTGGAACAACCTGCTCTCGGTCACGCAGCAGGCCTACATCATGAATCGCAATGGCGTGAAGGTTGAGCTGTTCGACAATATCAAGTCGACCTTCGCGAAGAAAAAGACCACCTGATCAAACCAAGTGGCCCCGGCGCGAGCCGGGGCCGAGGCCGGAAAGACTTCGCATGACCACTGACACCGATGCGAAGCTGATCGAACAGGGCCGCCTGCTTTTCGCAGGCGAATGGAAGTTCATCTGGGCTTCCCCCTCGATCGAGACACTGCCGCCGATGGCAGGAATGGAAGTGGCCTTTGCCGGCCGCTCCAATGTCGGCAAATCCAGCCTGATCAATTCGCTGACCGGCCGCAACGCGCTGGCGCGTACCTCACACACGCCCGGCCGCACCCAGGAGCTGATCTTCTTCGAAGGTCCCGATGGCTCCGACTTCCGGCTCGTCGACATGCCCGGCTATGGCTATGCCTCGGCGCCGAAGGTCAAGATCGCGTCCTGGACCAAGCTGATCTACAATTTCCTCCAGGGTCGCGCGAGTCTCGCCCGCGTCTATGTTCTGATCGACTCCCGGCATGGGCTGAAAGACGTCGATCTCGACGTACTCAGGTCGCTCGATCGGTCAGCCGTCAGCTACCAGATCGTGCTGACCAAGGCCGATCAGGTGAAGAAGAGCGAACTCGAAAAAAACCTCGAACAGGTGCGCACCGAGTTGCGGACTCATCCCGCAGCCTTTCCCGAGGTGCTGGTCACGTCGTCGCGCACCGGCGACGGCATGGCCGAATTGCGGGCCGCCATGGTCCGCCTGTTGAACGAGCGCAATTGATGTCCCGCTTTGGCCTGTTTCGCATCCTTGTCATCCTGGCCGGCGTGATGGGCGCCGATGGCGTCATTCTCGCCGCTGCCTCCGCGCACCAGCCCGATGCGACCCGGCTGGCCTCGGCCTCCTCGATGCTGCTGTTTCACGCGGCCGCTATTCTCGGCGCCGTCGCCCTGATCGAACGCGGCGTCGCCCATCTGCAGATCGGCCTGACAGCCGCCTTCGGCTTTGTCATCGCAGCCGCTATCTTCGCCGGCGACCTGACCCTGCGTCAGTATGTCGGTCACGGCTTGTTCACAATGGCCGCACCGACCGGCGGCACCCTACTGATCCTGAGCTGGCTGGCGCTGGCGGTATCGGCAGCGTGGCCGAAGAGCGCCTGACGCCGGGATACTGGACAGGGCAGCCAAGCTTTGCGCAGCGGCGATCAATCGGCTAGAACGCGCCGCAGATTGCTCACCGTGAGATCCGCTTCATGACCGACGCGCCCATCATCAGTGCCCTCGACCAGGCCCGCATCCTGTCCGAGGCGCTGCCCCACATGCAGCAATATGACGAAGAGACGATCGTCATCAAATATGGCGGGCACGCCATGGGCGCCGAGGATACGGCCCGCGCCTTTGCCCGCGACATCGTTCTGCTCGAGCAGACCGCCATCAATCCGGTGGTCGTGCATGGCGGCGGCCCACAAATCGCGCAGATGCTGACGCGTCTCGGCATCAAGTCGGAATTCGCCGCCGGATTGCGCATCACCGATGCCGCCACCATCGAGATCGTCGAGATGGTACTGGCAGGCTCCATTAACAAGCAGATCGTCAGCTACATCAACGAAGCCGGCGGCAAGGCCGTGGGTCTCTGCGGCAAGGACGGCAACATGGTCACTGCGTCGAAGGCGACGCGCACCATGGTCGATCCCGATTCGAACATCGAGAAGGTGGTCGATCTCGGTTTTGTCGGCGAGCCGGAGAAGGTCGATCTCACGCTGCTCAATCAGCTGATCGGCTATGAACTGATTCCGGTGCTGGCGCCGCTCGCAGCAAGCAAGGACGGCAAGACCTTTAACGTCAATGCCGACACCTTTGCCGGAGCCGTCGCGGGCGCGCTGAAGGCCAAGCGCCTGTTGCTGCTTACGGATGTGCCGGGCGTACTCGACAAGTCGAAGAAACTGATCCCGGAACTGTCTATCAAGGATGCCCGCAAGCTGATCGCCGAAGGCACGATTTCGGGCGGCATGATCCCGAAGGTCGAGACCTGCATCTACTCGCTCGAGCAAGGCGTCGAAGGCGTCGTGATCATCGACGGCAAGACCCCGCATGCCGTATTGCTCGAACTCTTCACCAATCAGGGCACGGGCACACTGATCCACAAGTGATGAACACACCACACCACACGTCATCATGGCCGGGCTTGTCCCGGCCATTCGCGTCTGGCTGGTGGGCGCGAAAAACATCGTTGACGCTTGCCGCTGGCCTCGCCGGGCTATTTGCCAGCACGGCCGCTCGCGCCGATCTCAAACTCTGCAATCGCATGAGCTATGTCGTCGAAGCTGCCATCGGCATCGACGACAAGAGCGCCACCGCGACGCGCGGCTGGTTTCGCATCGATCCGGCACAGTGCCGCGTCGTCGTACAAGGCACGCTGACGGCCGATCGTATCCTGCTGCATGCCCGCGCGCTCAACATCTACGGCGCCTCACCCGTGGCGCAGAACGGCACCGACAACCTGTGTATCGCGCCGGATAACTTCGTCATCGCTGCTGCCCGGCAATGCCGTGCCGGACAGTCACAAGTGCCGTTCACGATGATCAAGCCGACGCAGACCGACGACGGCAATATGGTCGCCTATCTCGCGGAAGACAGCGAATATGACGACGAGCAGGCCAAGCTGGCTGCCATTCAGCGCCTGCTGGTGATTGCCGGCTATGACGCCGCGCCGATCGACGGCGTGGACGGGCCGAAGACCCAGAGCGCGCTCTCGTCCTTCCTCAAGAGCCGCAGCCTTACGGCCGACGTGGTTTCGACGCCGAATTTCTTCGAGACCATGATCGCCGCCGTGCAGGCTCCCTCTGCAACGGGCCTCACCTGGTGCAACGACACGTCCTACAAGGTGATGGCATCAGTCGCGACCGATGATGGCAAGGGCGCCGTCAGCCGCGGCTGGTATCGCATCGAGCCTGGCAAATGCCTGCGGCCCGACGTGGTCGGCCAGCCCCGCCAGATCCTTAGTTTCGCCGAGGCCGTCGACGACAATGGCCGCGCCATCAAGCTCAACGACAAGCCCCTGAGCTGGGGCGGCGTTCGCATGCTGTGCACGCGCGAGAGCAAGTTCGAGATCCGCGAACACAATGACTGCAATACCCGCGGCCTCACCAGCGCCGGCTTCGCGATCGTCGACATGTCGGGCGGCGGCAAGACGCTGCGCTTTGCAACGCCGTGACGACCGGACAACAGAGACAATCAATGACCCTGCCGACCAAATCGCCGCGTGCTTTCAACCATGTCGAGACATGGGTTTTCGATCTCGACAACACGCTGTATCCGCACCACGTGAACCTGTGGCAGCAGGTCGACGGCAAGATCCGCGACTTCGTCGCGAACTTCCTCAGGATTTCGCCCGACGCGGCCTTCAAGGTTCAGAAGGATTATTACAAGCGTTACGGCACCACCATGCGCGGCATGATGACCGAACACGGGGTCCGCGCCGACGACTTTCTGGCTTTCGTCCACGAGATCGATCATTCGCCGCTGGAGCCCAATCCGGTGATGGGCGCCGCGATCGCACAATTGCCCGGCCGCAAACTGATCCTGACCAACGGCTCGGTCGCCCATGCCGGCGCCGTGCTGGAGCGCCTCGGTTTCGCCGACCAGTTCGAAGCGATCTTCGACATCATCGCCGCCGATCTGGAGCCCAAGCCGGCTCAGCAAACCTATGACAAGTTCCTACGCCTGCACAGCGTCGATCCCTCCAAGGCAGCCATGTTCGAGGACCTGTCGCGCAACCTCGTGGTGCCCCACAAACTGGGCATGACCACCGTGCTGATCGTGCCCGACGGCGCCAAGGAGGTCGTGCGCGAAGACTGGGAGCTGGAAGGCCGAGACGACGACCATGTCGACCACGTCACCGACGATCTGACGGGGTTTCTCGCAGCGCTGAACAGAGCGCGGTAGGGCGGGATGGCCGCCCGCGCGTCTTGACTCTCCCCGGCCAAATCCCGACAAAAGCTTCAAGAAATCACCTTTTACCCACGATCTGCCCAAGGAAATCGCGATGTCGCTGACCGCCCTCGAATCCACCATCAATGCCGCCTTCGACGCGCGCGACAACGTCAACGCCTCGACCAAGGGCGAGGTGCGAGATGCCGTCGATCAGGCTCTGAACCTGCTCGACAAGGGCGAGGCCCGCGTCGCCGTCCGCGCCGACGATGGCAAGTGGACCGTCAATCAGTGGCTGAAGAAGGCTGTGCTGCTGTCGTTCCGCCTCAACGACATGGCGCAGATCTCCGGTGGCCCCGGCGGCGCGGCCTGGTGGGACAAGGTGCCCTCGAAGTTCGAGGGATGGGGCGACAACAGCTTCCGCGACGCGGGCTTCCGCTCTGTACCGGGCGCGATCGTCCGCAAGTCGGCCTTCATCGCCAGGAACGTCGTGCTGATGCCGTCCTTCGTCAATCTCGGCGCCTATGTCGACGAGAGCACCATGATCGACACTTGGTCGACGGTCGGCTCCTGCGCCCAGATCGGCAAGCGCGTGCACATTTCCGGCGGCGTCGGCATCGGCGGCGTGCTGGAGCCGCTGCAGGCCGGCCCGGTGATCATCGAGGACGACTGCTTCATCGGCGCCCGCTCGGAAGTCGCTGAAGGCGTGATCGTGCGCAAGGGTGCGGTGCTGGCCATGGGCGTGTTCCTGGGCGCATCGACCAAGATCGTCGATCGCGAGACGGGCGAAGTATTCGTCGGCGAAGTGCCGGAATATGCGGTGCTGGTCCCCGGCAACCTGCCCGGCAAACCGATGAAGAACGGCCAGATCGGCCCCTCCACCGCCTGCGCCGTGATCGTGAAGCGCGTCGACGAGCGCACCCGCTCCAAGACCAGCATCAACGAGTTGCTGCGCGACTGATTTGTCGTTTCGTCCGGTTTGCGCGTAGCATCGTGCAAACCGGACCGATCCGTTGAATTGAGGGCTGCCATGGACTGGACCACGCTGCTTTTCAGCTTCAAGGGACGGATCGACCGCGGCAAATACTGGCTCGCGATCCTGATCTACATAGTGGCCTGGATCGCCTTCGTGGCTGCTGCCGTGATGTGGCTCGGCGGATTCGACACCGATCGCCTGTTCAGCATGGTCGGCGGCGCACTGCTGCTGTGGCTGGCCGCCATTGTCCTCATCACCGCCGGTACATGGTCCGGCATCGCCACCGGCATCAAGCGGCTGCACGACCGCGAGAAGAGCGGCTGGTGGATCCTGGTGTTCTGGCTTGGGCCGAGCGTCCTCAGCGGCATCGGCAGCACCAGCAGCGCGAGCACCAGCTTCGTCTTTCATATCGCCAGCTTCGCCGTGACCATCTGGGCCATCGTCGAATTGGGCTTCCTGCGCGGCACCGCCGGGCCGAACGAATACGGTCCCGATCCGCTTGCCGCACTTGCCACTTCACCAAGGGTCTGATGTCCACCGACGCTCTCTCCATCGCTCAAGATCTTCTCCGCTGCCCCTCAGTCACTCCTGCTGACGCCGGCGCCCTCGGCGTGCTCGAGAGCCTGCTGACGCCGGCCGGCTTCGAAGTCCATCGCGTCACCTTCAGCGAAGAGGGCAGCGCCGACATCGAAAACCTCTATGCCCGTATCGGGACTTCCACGCCGCATATCTGTTTTGCTGGCCATACCGACGTGGTGCCGCCCGGTGATGAAGCGGCGTGGACCCATGGCGCTTTCTCCGGCGATGTGACGAACGGCCTGCTCTACGGCCGCGGCGCGGTGGACATGAAGGGTGGCATCGCCGCGTCAGTCGCCGCCGTGCTGGACTATCTGGCGGCGAATGACGGCAAGCCGCAAAAGGACGGCGGCGGTTCGATCTCCTTCCTGATCACCGGCGACGAAGAAGGCATTGCCGTCAATGGCACCGTGAAGCTGCTCCAATGGGCGGCCGAGCGTGGCGAAAAGTTCGATCATTGCATCGTCGGCGAGCCCTCGAATGTCGAGGAGATGGGCGACACCATCAAGATCGGCCGCCGCGGCTCACAATCCGGCACGCTGGTGGTCGATGGGGTGCAGGGCCATGTCGCCTATCCGCATCGGGCGTCGAATCCGGTGCCGGACATCGCCGCGCTGATCACAGCGCTGAGCAGCGATCCGCTCGATCAGGGCAATGCGCAGTTTCAGCCGTCCAATCTCGAATTCACCTCGGTGGATGTCGGCAACAAGGCGACCAACGTCATCCCCGCGCAAGCGCGGGCGAAGTTCAATATCCGCTTCAACAACCACCACACGCAGGCGTCATTGCGCGACCTGATCGATGCACGCGTCGCAACTGCCGCGGGCAATCGCATTCGCGCTCATGTGATCTGGGAGCCGAGCAACTCGGACAGCTTCGTCACAAAGCCGGGCGCGTTTACCGATACAGTCGTCGCCGCGATCAAGGATGTCACCGGCCGCATACCGGATCTCAACACGGGCGGCGGCACCTCGGATGCGCGTTTCATCAAGAACTACTGCCCGGTGATTGAATTCGGCCTGGTCGGGCAGACCATGCATCAGATCGACGAACACACGAAGGTTGCCGATCTGGAGAAGCTCACCCAAATCTATCGCGGCGTGCTGGATCGGTATTTCGCATGAACGGCAAGATTCTCGTCCTCACCGCGCTCGAAAGCGAGCTCGACAAATCACGCGCGCCTGCCGAGATCGAGGTGATTTTCACCGGCGTCGGCAAGATCAACACCACGATCGCAACGCTTCAGGCGGTGCAGGCCATGCAGCCCAAGCTCGTCGTGAACTACGGCACCGCCGGCAAGCTAAACACCAAACTCAACGGCCTCGTCGAGGTCAGCGACGTGATCCAGCGCGACATGAATGCCGAGCCGTTGGCGCCGCGCGGCCGCACGCCCTTTGCGCCCGATCTCGACCGCCTGGTCTCGGGCCAGCGCGGCGTGATCTGCGGCAGTGGTGACAGTTTCGTCACCTCCACCGATCCTTGGCTGATGTCGAACAATGTCGATATCGTCGATATGGAACTGTTTGCCATCGCGCAGGTCTGCCTGCGCCACGGCATTCCCTGGCGCGCCTTCAAGTTCATCACCGACGACGCCAATGATTTTGCGCATGAGCATTGGACGGCGAATGTCGCGAATGGACAGGATCTGTTCTGGGACGCGATGAAGGGCGTGAAGGTCTAGTAGTCGACCTTTACCAGATACAGCCCATCCGGCGGCGCCACGATGCCGCAGGCGCTGCGATCCTTCGCGGCAAGCGCCGCAGCCAGATCGTCCGGCGTCCAGCGGCCGTTGCCGACCCAGACCAGTGAGCCAACCATCGAGCGCACCTGGCTGTGCAGGAACGAGCGTGCGGAGGTCGTGATAGTGATCGCCTCACCGTTCTGCACCACATCGAGCTGATCGAGCGTGCGGATCGGCGACTTGGCCTGGCATTCGGTATCGCGAAAGGTCGTGAAGTCGTGTCGACCGAGCAAACGCTTCGCAGCCTCGCTCATGGCAGCGACATCGAGCGGGCGCGGCACGCGCCAGACCCGGCCGGCATCGACGGCGAGGTTCGCGCGGCGATTGGTGATGCGATAGACATAGTGGCGTTTGATGGCCGAGAACCGCGCCTCGAAATCATCAGGCACGATATCAGCCGACAGCACGCCGACCGGATGCGGCCGCAGATGGGCATTCATGCCATCGCGAAAGCGACCCGGCACCAGCACTTTCGGCACGTCGCAATGGGCGACCTGGCCGAGCGCATGGACGCCGGCATCGGTGCGACCGGCGCCATGGACGCGGATCGGCTCGCCGCAAATGGCCTCGGCGGCACGCTCCAGCGCGCCCTGTACGGTCAGCGTCGCGTTGGCCTGCACCTGCCATCCGGAAAATGGCGTGCCGTCATATTCGATGATCATCTTGTAGCGCGGCATCAGCCCACCCGCAGCGGCGGCTTCAACGGCGTGCCACGCAGAAATTCACTGGCCTTCATCGGCTGCTTGCCGGCGCGCTGCAGGTCGATGATCCGGATCGCGCCCTCGCCGCAGGCGACGGTGAGCTGATCGTCGATGATCTCGCCGGGCGAGCCCGTGCCCTTTGCAAGCTCGCAGCGCAGAACCTTCACGCGCACCGCCGCGCCCTCGATCGGCACTTCGCACCACGCGCCGGGAAACGGTGACAGGCCATGACAATGCCGAAGCACGTCGCGCGCCGGCTTCGACCAGTCGATCTTGGCCTCGGCCTTGTCGATCTTGGCCGCGTAAGTGACGCCGTCTGCGCTCTGCGGGGTCAGGCTCAGCCGTCCCCTTTCCAGCGCACCCATGGCCCGCACCATCAGATCGGCGCCGAGCGGCGCCAGTGCATCATGCAGGTCCAGTGCCGTCATCGCATCGGTGATCGCCAGGCGCTCGGCCATGGCGACATCGCCGGTGTCGAGGCCGACATCCATCTTCATCACCATGACGCCGCTCTCGGCGTCGCCTTCCATGATGGCACGATTGATCGGCGCCGCGCCGCGCCAGCGCGGCAGTAGCGAGCCGTGCAGGTTGAAGCAGCCGAGCGGCGGCACATCGAGAATGTTCTGCGGCAGGATCATGCCATAGGCGACGACGACCGCAGCCTCAGCCTCATGCGACCGGAACTCGGCTTCCGCCTCCGGCGTCCGCAGCGTTTTCGGCGTGAACACCGGGATGCCGAGCCGTTCCGCCTCGCGCGCCACCGGCGTCGGCTGCAGCTTCATGCCACGGCCGGCGGGTTTCGCCTCGCGGGTATAGACAGCCACGACCTCATGGCCATGAGCTACGAGTTCGAGCAGCGTCGGCACCGCGAAATCCGGCGTGCCCATGAAAATCAAACGAAGCGACATAGGTCGAAGCCGATCTGTTGCAGCGTCGGCGGAGAAACCTACTCCGCGCGCTTGGCGAGCTTGGTGAACTTCTTCAGCACGCGGTCGCGCTTCAGCTTGGAGAGATAGTCGACGAACAGCACGCCATTGAGATGGTCGATCTCATGCTGAATGCAGGTCGCGAACAGGCCAGAGGCCTCTTCCTCGATGGTCTTGCCGTCGAGGTCCATGTAACGGATCCGCACTGTCGCCGGCCGTTCCACTTCCTCGTAATATTCCGGAATCGACAGGCAGCCCTCCTCGTAGACCGAGAGTTCCTCCGAGGCCGAGATGATCTCCGGATTGATGAAGACGCGCGGCTTCTTGCCCTCCTCCTCATCGTCCTTCTTGGCGATGTCCATGGTGATCAGCCGCAGCGGAACCGCGATCTGGATCGCCGCCAGCCCGATCCCGGGTGCGTCATACATCGTCTCGAACATGTCGTCGGCGAGCTTGCGCACCTCCGACGTTACCTTCTCGACAGGTTTGGAGATCAGCCGCAACTGCTTGTCGGGCATAATTATGATTTCACGAATGGCCATGGCGGGCGATTTAATCTGCGCGCCGGCCCGGGTCAATCCGCTGGAAAAGCTGGTCTTTGAAGGGCGTTAACCCCTCGCTAACCATGAAGATTAAGGCGGGGTTAACCATGCTGGTTAAGGTCTGCTTGACCACGTTTCTTGAGGATGTGCTAACCAGGAAAACTTATCATCTATTGACCATAAATGTTCCCTCTTCGTTCGCGCCGCTCCCCGAATCGGCTACAAGAATGGGATGAACGAGATTCTTTTCATGGTCGGCGACATGCCGGTCACCGCAGGTATGGCGTTGCTGGGCTTCGGCCTGCTGGCGCTGACCTTGTTGTTGGTCATCGCCACTATCATTGCCCGCTCCGGCAGCCGCGGCGCCGCCATGGCCATGGCCCAGGCTATCCGCGCCGACGAACTGGAAGAGCGCCTCAGCGAAGTGCTGAAGGCGCAGAACGAGGCCACCGGCCGCGTCGACGCCATGGGCCAGGCCCTGGCGGGCCGTCAGGCCGACATGGCACGCGCGGTGTCCGAGCGGCTGGACTCGGTGACCCATCGCGTCGGCCAATCCATGGAACAGACCACCCGCAATACGATGGAAAGCCTGAGCGCGCTGCATGAGCGGCTGGGCATCATCGACAACGCCCACAAGAACCTCACTGAACTCACTTCGCAGGTGACGACGCTCCGCGACGTGCTCGCCAACAAGCAGTCGCGCGGCGCCTTCGGTCAGGCGCGGATGGAAAGCATCGTCAAGGACGGCATGCCGAGCGGCGCCTATGCGTTCCAGCACACGCTATCGTCGGGCAAACGGCCGGACTGCGTGATCTTCCTGCCGGACCAGCGCCCGCTGTGCATCGACGCGAAATTCCCGCTGGAAGCCGTCACGGCGCTGCATGACGCGCGCAGCGACGAGGAGAAGAAATACGCGGCGCAGCGCTTGCGCGCGGACGTGATGAAACATGTCAGCGACATCGCCGAGAAGTATCTGGTGGCCGGCGAGACGCAGGACACGGCGCTAATGTTCGTACCGTCGGAATCCGTCTATGCGGAAATCCACGACGGTTTCGACGACATCATTCAGAAGGCCTACCGCGCCCGCGTCGTGCTGGTGTCGCCATCGCTGCTGATGCTGGCGATTCAGGTGATGCAGCAAATCCTGAAGGACGCGCGCATGCGCGACGCTGCCGACCAGATCCGCACCGAGGTACTGAACCTGGGCGACGACCTCACCCGGTTGCGCGATCGCGTGATGAAGCTGCAGACGCATTTCGGACAGGCCAATGAGGACGTCCGCCAGATCCTGATCTCCGCCGACAAGATCGAGAAACGCGCCGGCCGCATCGAGGAACTGGATTTCAGCAAGAGCGACGCGGCGGACGTCACGCCAGCCGCAAGCAAGCCGGCAGCCGTGGACATGTTCGCGCCGCTGCCGAAGAAGTTGCAGGCGGGGGAGTAGAACTCAGGCTGTCATCGCCCGGCCGGGCGCGCACTTGCGCGACAGGACCGGGCGACCCAGTACACGCTGTCACTATGTTTGTACACGCAGCAAAATATAGGCACCGCTGGATACTGGATCGCCCGATCAAGCCGGGCGATGACAGCGGAGAGCGGGAAGCCATGCAGCCTGCGAATATTCCTCGAATCTGCTAACTCTCCCCCATGACGAGCGCACCCGAGACCACCGCCCTCACCCTGAAGCCCCGTGCCTCCTGGCGTGAGAGCATGGCGGTATACACGCAGCCGCGGGTGCTGATCGTGCTGCTGCTCGGCCTGTCGTCGGGTCTGCCGCTCGCGCTGTCCGGCTCAACGCTGCTGGTGTGGATGCGCGAATCCGGCGTCGATCTCGGTACCATCGGGTTGTTCGCCCTCGTCGGTACGCCCTACACACTGAAGTTCCTTTGGGCACCGCTGGTCGACGCACTGCATGTGCCCTTCTTCACGCGGCAGTTCGGTCGCCGCCGCGGCTGGCTGGTATTTTCACAACTGCTGCTGATCGGCGCGATCCTGCTGCTGGCGCTCACCGACCCTGCCCGCTCGCCACTGTTCGTCGCCCTCGGCGCGCTACTGGTCGCAGCGATGTCGTCGACGCAGGACATCGTCGTCGATGCGTTTCGGGTGGAGAGCCTGCCGGAGAGCGAACAGGCGGCCGGCATGGCGTCCTATGTCGCCGCCTATCGCATCGGCATGTTGATCTCCACCGCCGGCGTGCTGTTTCTGGTCAGCGCCTTCGAGAGCACCGGCATCACGCGCTCCACCGCGTGGATGTGGGGCTATGTGGCGATGGCAGCGATGGTGCTGATCGGCACGGTCACGGCGCTTGCGGCCACCGAACCCGAGCAATCCGCGCAGGCCGAAGCCGCCACGCGCGGCGAAAGCGCCTTCACGCGCGTACTGCAGGCCGCAATCGGCGCATTCTCCGAATTTCTGTCCCGCAAGGATGCCTGGGCAGCGCTGGGTTTCGTTGTGCTGTTCAAATTCACCGACGCATTTTCCGGCACCATGACGGCGCCGTTCGTGATCGACCTCGGCTTCACCCGCAATGACTACGCCGCCATCGTCAAAGGCGTCGGCCTTGCCGCGACGCTGATCGGTGGTTTCGCTGGAGGTTTTGTCGCGCGGCGCTATTCGCTTGCGGCGAGTTTATGGATCGGTGCCGTGTTGCAGGCGGTGTCCAACCTGGCCTTCTCGTGGCTCGCCATTGTCGGCGTCAATCAGTGGGCGCTGGCGCTCGCCATCTCGGTCGAGAATTTCACCAGCGCCATCGGCACGGTGATCTTCGTCGCCTATCTCTCTGCGCTCTGCAGGAACCCTCTGCACACTGCTACGCAATATGCGCTGCTCACGGCACTCGCCGCGGTTGGGCGGACTTATCTTTCTGCGGGTGCAGGTTACGTGGCACAGGCGACGGGATGGCCGATGTTCTTCGTCATCAGCGTGGTCGTCGCGGTGCCGAGCCTGATCCTGCTGATCTGGCTGCAGCGCCGCGGGCATTTCGAGATGCTGGGGCCGGTGCGGGTTTAAGCAAAGCGAACTCAGTTCGGCTTCGACACCACGCTCCATTTCGTCACCAGCGCTTCGCTCATCTGGCCTGCCTGTTCGGCGCAGGACACTTCCGACACCTTGAGCGCCACTTCCTTGCCGACAAGTTTCTGCAACTGCGTGGCTTGCGCTTCGCTTGCCGCCACGATCTCGAAGGTCTCGGGGCCGGTTTCGAGATTGCACAGACCGGCCGGGGCTGGCAGACGGCGCGGCTCGCTGACCACCTGATAGACATTGGTGCGCTTGCCTTTCGCGTCGCGGCTGCGCATGGCATTGAGTTGCCCCGTCAGCACGTCGCCGATATGCATCGCCTTCGGCGCAACAGGTTTGGCCGGCGTTTCTTGCGCTTCGGAGGCTGCGTAAGCGACCGTCGTCATGAGGCCTGCTATGGAAAACACCGCAACCCGACCGAGTTGCGCCGTGAATTTGTATCGTGTCATCGAAATCAGTCCCGTCTCAAAACAGTGTGCGCTGTCGCATGGCTGCCGACAGCGTGCCTTCATCGAGGTAGTCCAGTTCGCCGCCGACCGGCACACCATGTGCCAGCCGCGTGACTTTCACATTCGCCTCTTGCAGGAGGTCAGTGATGTAATGTGCCGTGGTTTGCCCATCCACCGTCGCATTCAGCGCCAGGATGATTTCGCTCACCTCTGAATCATGCGCACGAGACACCAATGCGTCGATGGTCAGATCCTGCGGACCAACGCCATCCAGCGGCGACAGCGTGCCGCCGAGTACATGGTATTTGCCGGGCGCCGCATTGGCGCGCTCCAGCGCCCACAGGTCTGCGACATCGGCAACAACCACAATGGTGGAGGGATCACGGCGCGGATCCGTGCAGATCGTGCAGGGATTCTGCGTATCGATATTGCTGCAGACCTTGCAGACCTGAATACGGTCAATCGCGACCTGCAAGGCACCGGCCAGCGGCGTCATCAGCGCCTCGCGCTTCTTGATCAGATGCAGCGCGGCACGTCGGGCCGAGCGCGGACCAAGCCCGGGCAGCCGCGCCAGCAGTTGAATCAGGCGCTCGATTTCCGGCCCGGCCGTGGACGCCATCTCAGGTGAGGCCCATCCCCGGCGGCAGACCGAGGCCGCCGGTCAGCGCCTGCATCTTCTCCTGCATGGCAGCCTCGGCCTTGCGCTTCGCATCGCCCATCGCGGTGACCAAAAGGTCCTCGAGGATTTCCTGCTCGTCAGCCTTCATCAGCGACGGGTCGATCTTGATGGCTTTGACGTCCATCTTCGCCGTCATCCGTACCGAGACGAGGCCGCCGCCAGAAATGCCTTCGACCTCGACATGGTCGAGCTCGTCCTGCATCGCCTTCATCTTCGATTGCAGCTGCGCTGCCTGTTTCATCATGCCGAGAAAATCAGCCATGAGTTGTCCTCTTAATCGTCGTCGTTGAGACTGTCTGTCGCGTCGTCGCTGATCAGGTCACTGTCACTACCACTAAATTCCGGCAGCTCGGGAGCGATCACACGCACCTCGACTTTCGCACGAGGGAACCGCGCCAATACTTCCTTCACCCGCGGATCCGCTTCCGCCGTGCGCTGGCGCTCGTTCTTCTGCTCGAGCTGCTGCTCGCGCAACGTCGCCTGACCTTGCTCGTTGGACACGATCACCGCCCAGCGGCGGCCTGTCCACTGTTCAAGCTTGCGCGATAGATCGTTGATCAGCGTGCGCGACGCCGTGCGCTCCATCGCAAGCTCGAGCCGCCCGTCCTCGATCCGGATCAGGCGCACATCGGATTCGAGCGCGCCGCGCACCATCAGGTCGCGTTTCTCACCGGCCAGTGCCACGAGTTCAGGGAAGGTCGAAATCTTCAGCGCCGGCGCAGGCTGCGCATCCGCCATGCCGACCTGCGGCCGCGGCGATGGCTCGGCGCCGCCACGCTGCATGGTTGGGCCGCGCGATACGCCCGCTGACATCGTCGGCATGGCGGACGGCATCTGCGCTGACGGCAAGGATGCCGACGGAGCGGGGGACGGCGCGGCACGACCTCCACCGTTCGTGGGAATCATCGGCGACGTCCCGCCATTCTGGTCGAGCATCCGGATCGCTTCGTCCGGGGTCGGCAGATCGGCGACGTAAGCGATACGCACCAGCACCATTTCGGCGGCGGCCGCGGGACGCGTCGCGCCCTGCACTTCAGTGATGCCCTTGAGCAGCATCTGCCACATCCGCGACAGCACCCGCATCGACAGCTTCGAGGCGAAATCGCGCGCACGCAGACGTTCGGTCTCGCCAAACGCAACATTGTCGGCAGTTGCCGGCACGATCTTCACGCGGGTGACGAAATTAACGAATTCGGCGAGGTCGCTCAGCACTACGATGGGATCGGCGCCAACGTCATATTGTTCGCGAAACTCACGGAAGGCACTGGCGATGTCGCCGCGCGCCAGCGAATCGAACAGGTCGATCACGCGGGTGCGGTCAGCAAGGCCGAGCATCTGCCGGACCGCATCGGCGCGGACCGTGCCTGCGGCATGCGCGATGGCCTGATCGAACAGCGACAGCGAATCGCGCACCGAGCCTTCGGCGGCGCGGGCGATGATGCCCAGCGCTTCCGGCTCGACCTCGACATTTTCCTTGCCCGCGATGTTCGACAGATGCGACATCAGCACGTCGGCATCGACGCGGCGCAGATCGAAGCGCTGGCAGCGCGACAGCACCGTTACCGGCACCTTGCGGATTTCAGTGGTGGCGAACACGAATTTGGCGTGTTCCGGCGGCTCTTCCAGCGTCTTCAGGAACGCGTTGAAGGCCGCGGTCGACAACATGTGGACTTCGTCGATGATGTAGACCTTGTAGCGCGCGGAGCTCGGCGCATAGCGCACGCTGTCATTGATCTGGCGGACATCGTCGACGCCGGTATGCGACGCTGCGTCCATTTCGAGAATATCGATATGCCGGCTTTCCATGATCGCCTGGCAGTGGATGCCCGGCACCGGCATATGGATGGTCGGACCTTTGATCGACCCATCGGCCATTTCATAATTCAATGCGCGCGCGAGAATGCGCGCCGTCGTGGTCTTGCCGACCCCGCGAACGCCGGTGAGAATCCAGGCCTGCGGAATGCGGCCGGTCTCGAACGCGTTGGAAACCGTGCGAACCAGCGCTTCCTGGCCGATCAGATCGTCGAAACTGCCGGGACGGTATTTGCGCGCGAGCACGCGATAGGGCGTCGCCGCTACGGGGGCAGCGCCCATATCGAAACCGGCCTGGTGATCATCGGGAAGGGACGTGCCAGCGTCGGTCATCGAGGAATCCGCAATGTGTTGTCTCGTAAAGCCGGCTTGCGGAACATCTGGCGCATCATAGGCGGAACGGGACACAGGTTCCGGCCTTCGATACTGCCTCACTCATCGAACAAGGCGCCCACCGAGCCAACGACCATGAGCAGGCCGCTGAATTTGCTCGATAAAACAAGTAGGAGACTGACGAGCGACCCGATCCGGATCTCGTTAGGGCTGCTTCCTTCCGGACCTGACCCGATTGGCGAGTGGCTCGTCCACCGCCAATCTCCCAGTGCTTATTTGGGGCCAAAATGGTCGGAAAGCAAGCGCGGCGGATGCCGCAAGTCCGCCGTAAGATTTGCGCAGGAAAGTCGCAAGAAAACGTGGTCCAGACGCGCAAAACCGGCCATGACGGGAGTTGTCTGCGCAGCTGCTTCCTGCGACGCTGTGCGCCTTAATCGAGAGTCAGAATGGCCGCTCCCTCCTCCTGGTCGCTGCACGAGCAGCTGCAACAAGACACCATCGATATCGGCGATCTGCCCCTCAGCCGCGTGCTGGTGGTGAAAGACGCGCACTACCCCTGGCTGATGCTGGTGCCGCGCCGTGCTGACACGACCGAGATCATCGATCTCGACGAGGTCGCGCAGGGCCAGTTGATGACCGAGATCAATCGAGTCGGCCGCGCGCTCAAAGAGATCACCAAATGCGACAAGCTCAATGTCGCGGCGCTCGGCAACATGGTGCCGCAGTTGCACGTCCACATCATCGCACGCCGCAAGACCGATGCCGCCTGGCCGCGGCCGATCTGGGGCGTGATGCCGCCACTCGCCCATGACGCCGCCGAAGTGCAGCGCTTCATCTCAGAACTCCGCCGCAAGATCTGGCTCGGTTGACCATCATGACAAGCAAACTATTTCCGCTCGGCCATCCGGCCTTCGTCTCCAACACGCTCGATCGCGCCGCACATCTGCGCTTCAGCGACGAGAAGCTGTTCGCACTGGAGGGCAAAAGCTCTTCGCGCGCTTATGTGATCTATCGCGACTCGCTGGTCATGAAGAAGGACGGCGATGCCCAGCGCGCGCTGCTGACCATCGACGAGGCGCTGACATTCGGCGCCAATCCCGGCACCGTCTTTCTCGGCCTGCGTGATGGCGATGCCGTATTCGGCATGGGCATTGGCGCACCCGCCGTCGAGAAGCTGCTGATCCGCGACGACGTCGTCGTCAGCGAACTGCGCGGTATGGCGATGCAGGGCGTGGTGCCGCCCGAGCAGCTATCGGCGATCGCGCAGGCAAAGTCGCTGGTGTCCTGGCATCAACGTCACGGGTTTTGCGCCAATTGCGGCGCCAAGTCGTCGATGGCCGAAGGCGGCTGGAAGCGCGTTTGCCCGAACTGCAAGACCGAGCACTTTCCGCGCACCGACCCAGTCGTCATCATGCTGGTGGAGAAGGGCGACAAGTGCCTGCTCGGCCGCCAGAAGCAGTTCGCACCGGGCATGTATTCGTGCCTCGCCGGCTTCGTCGAAGCCGCCGAAACCATCGAGGACGCGGTGAAGCGCGAGATCTTCGAGGAAGCCGGCATCCGCTGCACCGATGTCACCTATTACATGACGCAGCCCTGGCCCTATCCGTCATCCCTGATGATCGGCTGCTCGGCCCGCGCCATCAGCGACGAGATTACCGTCGACAAAATGGAACTTGAGGACGCCCGGTGGTTTGACCGTGACGAGGCGATGCTGATGTGGAAACGCGAACACCCGGACGGGCTCGCGGGGCCGCATGCATTCGCCATCGCGCATCATCTGCTCGGCCGCTGGCTGCATCCCGACCGGGCCTGACCACACGGGGAATCCTTCATGAGTGCCAAGCCTGTCCACGTATTGTGCATCGGCCTGCCGGTTCGCGACCTGACCTTTGCCGTCGAATCCGTACCCGGGCGTGGCCAGAAATTCCCTTCCCAACGGTTCGCCCAGATCATCGGCGGCAATGCGCTCAACGCCGCCATCGGCGTCAGCCGGCTGGGCGGCCGGGCATCGATGACCGGGCCGATGGGCGACAAGAACGAGACCGCCGACCAGTTTCTGTTCGACGATCTTGCTAAGGAAGGCATCGACTCCGCGCATCTGGTGCATATGCCGGGTCTGGTGACACCGATCTCGGCCGTCATGATCGACCCTTCGGGCGAGCGCACCATCGTCACCTTCCGCGATCCCGAACTCTGGAAGGTAAAGCTGCCCGACCACGACCTGCTGTTGAAGGACTGCAACGCCATTCTGGTCGAGAGCCGCTGCGCCGGCTTTGCCACCGAGCTTTGCATCGAGGCACGCCATCGCGGCATTCCTGTCGTCGTCGACATCGACAGCACGCTGTCGCAGCGCGAGGGCCTGCTGACCGCTTCCTCGCACCTGATCTTCTCGGACGATGCGCTGCAATCGACCGCCGGCATCACCGACAATCTCAAGGCACTGCAGAAGATGGCGACGCTGACCTCGTCCTTCCTCGCCGTCACCCGAGGCCCCCGCGGTACCCTGTGGCTCGACGAGCACGGACATCCCAAGGAAACCCCGGCCTTCCCCGTTCACACCGTGGACACCCTCGGCGCCGGCGACATTTTCCATGGCGCCTTCGCGCTGGAATTCGCGGGCGGCAAGTCGGTACCGGAGGCGCTGCGCTTCGCCTCCGCCGCCGCGGCCCTGAAATGCACCCGCTATGGCGGTGCTTTCGCCTGCCCGCAACGTGCTGAAGTCGAACAGCTTTTGAGGGAATCCAGGGTCGGCGCCCTTAGCTGAGGCGGTACAGGGCTTGCTTTGGAAGAATGTTCTATATATGAGGTTACTCGACCCCATAATTAGAACAAAGTTCTTCACATGACCGATGTCGCCGACCAGCCCCTTGAATCCACCCGCCGCCTCGATGCGATCGATCGCAAGATCCTGACGGTGCTGCAGGAAGACGCCTCGCTGTCAGTGGCCGAGATCGGCGACCGCGTGGGGCTTTCGTCGACACCGTGCTGGAAGCGCATCCAGCGCCTCGAAGCCGATGGCGTGATCCTGCGCCGGGTGGCGCTGGTCGATCAGAACAAGATCGGCCTGGGTATCTCGGTGTTTGTCTCAGTGGAGAGCGGCGACCATTCCGACGCCTGGCTGAAGAAATTCGCCGATGCCGTCAGCGCCATGCCCGAAGTCATGGAATTTTACCGGATGGCCGGCGACGTCGACTACATGCTGCGCGTGGTCGTGGCCGACATGCAGAGCTACGACATCTTCTACAAGAAGCTGATCAGTGCCGTGGCCCTGAAGAACGTCACCTCCCGCTTCGCCATGGAGAAGATCAAGTCGGTGACGGCGCTGCCGGTGCCACCGATGCCGGCTGCTTGAGAAATACCGTGCTGTCGTCGCCCTGTCGGACCGGGCGACGACGCCGAAACAGATCAATCATATACCTCGATTGAATCAACAATAATGATCAATTAGATTTATTGATCTAACGGCATGAGGATGTGGCCAAACCGGAGTTTGGCCCATGACCGTTCTTGCCCAAGATGCGAACCGCACCAGCCCGCTTGCTGCTCGCAGCCTCCCGCTTCTTCCCGGATTGGCGCTCACGGCCGCAATCGCTGGCGTCGCATTCGCTTTGCGTGAAATCCCCTATGTCGGCGTCGCCAGTCCGATGATCCTGGCCATCGGCATCGGTATCGCGATCCAGAACACATCCGGCGCGCCGGCTGCAGCCAAAGCCGGCATCAGTTTCTCCATGCGCAGCATCCTGCGCTTCGCCATCATCCTGCTCGGCCTGCAACTCACCGCGGCGCAATTGCTGGAGGTTGGCGGCATCGGCTTTGCGGTGATCGCGGCGACGCTCGTTGCAACCTTCATCTTCACCACATGGCTTGGCCGCGCGATGGGTATCGACCGCAGACTGGTCGAACTGATCGCCGCCGGCACATCGATCTGCGGCGCCTCTGCTGTGGTTGCGACCAACACCGTGACCCGCGCGCCCGACGAGGATGTCGCTTATGCAGTTGCCTGCGTCACTATCTTTGGCTCGATCGCCATGTTCGTCTATCCGCTACTCAGTAATGTGCTGCAGCTCGATCCGCATCATTTCGGGCTGTGGGCCGGCGCATCGATCCACGAGATCGCACAGGTCGTCGCCGCCACGTTCCAGCAGAACCCTGAAGCCGGCGAGTTCGGCACCATTACCAAGCTTGCGCGCGTGATGATGCTCGCACCTGTAGTCATCACACTTGGCCTGCTGGCGACCCAGCGCGCACGTGCCATCGGCACAGACTCCGGCAGTACCAAGGTGCCGATGCCGTGGTTCGCCTTCGGCTTTGTGGCGATGGTGATCCTGAACAGCCTCGTTGACGTGCCGCATGTAGCCATGAGCGTGATCATTCCGATCACAACCTTCCTGCTGACCATGGCGCTTGCCGCGATGGGGCTGGAAACCAATATCCGGAAACTCCGCGCCAAGGGTCCCCGCCCGCTGCTGCTCGGCGCCGCGGCCTTCCTGTTCATTGCCAGCTTCAGCCTTGCGCTGGTCGCACTGATGACCTGACGGAGATCACATGACGCTCGAACAGCTCCGGATCTTCGTCGCCGTCGCAGAACACGAGCACATGACGCGGGCTGCCGAGAGCCTGCATCTCACCCAATCCGCTACCAGCGCCGCCATTGCGGCGCTGGAAACGCGCTATGCAACGCAGCTATTTCACCGTGTCGGCCGCCGCATCGAATTGACCGAGATTGGCCGCGCCTTTCTGATCGAAGCCCGGGCCGTGCTGGCACGCGCCGCCGCCGCGACGACCGTCCTCACCGATATGGCCGGCATGACGCGCGGCTCCCTTGCGCTGGCCGCAAGCCAGACCGTCGGCAACTATTTTCTACCACCCATCATGGCGCGCTATCGCCAGCACTTCCCCGGCATCGACCTCAGCCTCCGCATCGGAAATACCGAACAGGTGGCCGACTGGGTGCGCGATGGCGAAGTCGATCTCGGCATCGTTGAAGGCGCGGTTGACGATCCGGCGCTCGCGACCCAGCCCGTGGGCGACGACGAACTTGTGCTGGTGGTCGGCCGATCCCACCCATGGGCGAAGCAACGCGCTGTCGTCCCGGGTCAGTTCGCCGAGACAGGCTGGGTACTGCGTGAAGCCGGCTCCGGCACGCGCGCCATCGCGCAATCGGTGCTGGATCAATCAGGCATCGCGCCCGATCACATCCACATCGCCATGGAGCTGCCGTCGAACGAAGCCGTCTGCGCGGCCGTCGTGGCCGGCGCTGGTGCAAGCATCATCTCACGCCTGGTTGCCGCTGCCTTGATTGGCAGCGGCGATCTTACAGCTATCAAAGCTTCGCTGCCGACGCGGCGCTTCATCCAGCTGCGCCACAAGGAGCGCTATGTGACGCAGGCGGCGAGGGAGATGTCGGAGATGATGCGGGCGGGCTGAGCTAACTGAAAATGTCGTCGCCCGGCTTAATCGGGCAACGACAGCAAGAGCACAGTGCTGCAGTTAGATCGTCTGGTTATACGCACCGACTTCCGGATGCGTCCGCAGCACCACGTTCATGGCTTCGAACATGTCGTGCATCCGCGCTTCAGAGACCGGGCTTTCGACCACGACCACCAGTTCCGGCTTGTTGGACGATGCGCGCACAAGGCCCCAGCTGCCGTCCTCGCAGGTGACGCGCACGCCGTTGACGGTCACGAGATCGCGGATCGATTGTCCGGCAACCTTGTCGCCTTTCTTCTGCGCATCCTCGAAATGCTTCACCACCGCAGCGACGACGCCATACTTGGTCTCATCCGCGCAATGCGGCGACATGGTCGGCGAGGACCAGGTTTTCGGCAGTGCTTCCTTCAGATCGGCCATGGTCTTGCCCGGGGCGCGGTCCATCATCTCGCAGATCGCAATCGCCGACACGAGGCCGTCGTCATAGCCACGGCCCACCGGCGCATTGAAGAAGAAGTGACCGGACTTTTCGAAGCCGGCGAGCGCGTTCAGCTCATTGGTGCGGCGCTTCATGTAGGAGTGGCCGGTCTTCCAATAGGTCGTCTTGGCATTCTGCTTCCGCAGCACCGGATCCGTCACGAACAGTCCGGTCGATTTCACGTCGACCACGAAGGTCGCATCCTTGTGAACCGCCGACATATCGCGCGCGAGCATCACGCCGACCTTGTCGGCGAAGATTTCCTCGCCGGTGTTGTCGACGACGCCGCAGCGATCGCCATCACCATCGAAACCGAGACCGACATCAGCCTTGTGTTCGAGCACCGCATCGCGGATCGCGTGCAGCATCTCCATGTCTTCCGGATTCGGATTGTATTTCGGGAAGGTGTGATCGAGATCGGTATCGAGCGGGATCACCTCGCAGCCGATGGCTTCCATCACCTGGGGTGCGAAAGCACCAGCGGTGCCGTTGCCGCAGGCCACGACGACCTTCAGCTTGCGCTTCAGCTTCGGACGGTTGGTGAGGTCGGCGATATAGCGCGCCGGATAATTCTCGTGGAATTGATAAGAGCCGCCAGCCTTGTTCTTAAACTCGGCATTGAGCACGATTTCCTTCAGCCGGGTCATCTCGTCCGGACCGAAGGTCAGCGGCTTGCTGGCGCCCATCTTCACACCGGTCCAGCCATTGTCGTTATGCGAGGCTGTCACCATGGCGACACAGGGCACATCGAGATCGAACTGCGCGAAATAGGCCATCGGCGTTACCGCCAGGCCGATATCATGCACCTTGCAGCCGGCGGCCATCAGGCCCGTCATCAGCGCATATTTGATCGAGGCGGAGTAGCCGCGGAAGTCGTGTCCGGTGACGATTTCCTGCTTCTGGCCGAGTTCGGCAATCAGCGCACCGAGCCCCATGCCCAGCGCCTGAATGCCCATCAGGTTGATTTCCTTGCCAAACAGCCAGCGCGCGTCATATTCGCGAAAACCCGTGGCCTTTACCATCGGCTCGGATTCGTAAGCGTAGGTATTCGGCACGAGCAAGGGCTTCGGCTTCGGAAACATCGCGGGACCTCGCATCTATTGGGATCAATCTTGAATGCGCAGGCTTAGCCTTTGCGCACGCCTGTGGGAAGACGTGCGGGCATTCAAGGGGGCGAGTTTGTTTAGAATTGGGCTGCGGCGTTAATCCCGTGGGGATATGCGGTACTACTGTTCGAGTACCATCCGGCCATTTGCATATTCGAAGCGTTTCAACTTCGAGAGAAATGACAGGCCGAGCAGATTCTCCGACAGTGCCTCATCGGGCAGCACCATCGCATCAACATCACGCACGGTGATTTCGCCGATCTGCACCATGGCGATTCGCGTGCGCGCCGCCTTCAGCGTTCCATTCGCTGTTGTCACCGTGGCGTTATAATCGGCACGCGAGGGACGCAGACCAAATCGCGCCGCCGACTTTTCGTTCAATGCGATGACGGACGCGCCAGTATCGACCATGAAGCCGATGCGCTGACCGTCGATATTCGCTTCAGTCTGGAAGTGACCGCGCGCATCGCGCGCAATCGACAGGCTGCGGATTCCGGCCTTCGCATTGCCCTGTGTCGTGGGTACGGGGGATGACGCCTTCGCCATGGCCGGCGTTGTCGCCGTCATCTTGTCGGCCATCTGCGCCATGACGGTGCCCAGACCGATCAGGATCGCCGCGAAGAACATGATACTACGCATACGCAACCTCACTGAACGCAATCAGGGGAACCGCGAGTTCATCACACGGGCTCACCACCGTCCGTTCAGGACGGTCTTACAGACTGCTATTTTCGCGAAAAGGATGAGCGAAGCGTTAATGAGCGGCACTTTGCCCGATGATCACGTCCCGCGCGGCTTCACGCGGCGGGTCGGCAGCGCATTGGCGGGATCTTCCGGCCAGGGATGGCGGGGATAGCGGCCACGCAGGTCGGAGCGCACATCCTGGTAACTGCCGCGCCAGAAGCCCGGCAGATCGCGTGTCACCTGCACCGGCCGCTGCGCCGGCGACAGCAATTCCAGCACCAGCGGCACCTTGCCCTTGGCGACCGACGGATGGGTGTTCAGCCCGAACAATTCCTGCAGACGCACGGCGATGGTCGGCCCCTGCTCTGCTTCGTAGTCGATGGCCAATACGGTCCCGGTCGGCGCCTCGAAATGTGTTGGCGCCTCGCGATCGAGCCGCGCACGCAGATCCCAAGGCAGCAGGCCCATCACTGCGTCGGACAGGTCGCCGGCTGAAAAATCCTTCAGCGAGGTCTTGTCGAACAACGCGGGCATCAGCCAGCTCTCGCGCGCCGTCGCGAGCGCGGTATCGGACAGATCGGGCCAGGCATCCCCCTCCGACGCACGCAGGAACATCACGCGGCCGCGCCACTGCTGCAGCGCCTTCGACCATGGCAGGCGATCGACACCCACCGCTACAAGGCCATCGGCGAACACGCGCGCGGTGTCTTCGGACGGCTTCAGCGTAAACGGCGCTTCCGACAGCGTGATCGCATGCAGCACACGCTTGCGACGCCCGCGCAGCGATAGCGACGCGCGATCGAAACTGACATCGTCGGTGTTCTCGATCTGATCGGCGAAGCGCGCCTCGATATCAGCCTGCGCGATCGGCGCCGCCAGCAGGATACGGCCATTGGCGGCGGTGCCGGTGAGTTCGGCCACCGCGATATAGGGCGCCCGCGCGAGTGCCGCGCTCTGTTCGATCGATGCGCCCCGGCCATTGGCGAGCACGAAACTGCCATTGCCGCGATTCTTGGCCACGCGATCCGGGAAAGCGAAAGCGAGCATGGTGCCGGTCGTAAGTTCCGCCCCTTCTTGCGTGGACGTGGATCGCTCAACCTGCGACGCCCAGCGCTCTGCGAGTTGCCGGACGCTGCCGGCGCGCTGCGAGCGGTCGCGGCGGAATTGATCGAGACGATGGTCGAGATCGACGCTGTCGCCGCCGAGGCCGCGTTCGGTAAGGATCGCGGCGATCGCGGCGGCGTCCTCGCCAAAACCGAACCGGGCCGAATCCACGATCATGCGCGCCAGTCGCGGCGGCAGCGCCAGCGCACGCAGCGCGTGACCTTCCTCGGTGATGCGGCCATCGCCATCCAGCGCGCCGAGTTCGCCGAGCAGGCCGCGCGCTTCCTTCAGCGCCGGCGCCGGGGGCGGATCGAGGAAAGTCAGTTGTGCGGGATCGCTGACGCCCCATTGCGCGAGATCGAGTACCAGCGTCGACAGATCGGCGCTGAGAATTTCGGGCTGCGTATAGGCCGGCAATGAGGCAGTCTGCGGTTCGTCCCATAGCCGGTAGCAGATGCCGGGCTCCGTACGTCCGGCGCGGCCGCGGCGCTGATCGACGGCGGCGCGCGAGGCCCGCACAGTTTCCAGCCGCGTCAGTCCGATGTCCGGCTCATAGCGCGGCACGCGCGCGACGCCGGAATCCACCACGATCCGCACGCCTTCGATGGTCAGCGAGGTCTCGGCAATCGAGGTCGCCAGCACCACCTTGCGCTGTCCCTTGGGCGCGGGCTGGATGGCACGGTCCTGCACGCCGGCATCGAGTGCACCGAATAAAGGGACGATCTCGATGGATGCATCCTGTACGCGCTCGGCGAGAAAATTCTGCGTGCGGCGGATCTCTGCAGCGCCCGGCAAGAACGCCAGCACCGAGCCGGGATCGGCACGCAAAGCGGTCGCGATGGCGTCGGCCATCTGCCGCTCGAGCTGGATATCGGGCTTGCGGCCGAGATAGCGCGTCTCCACGGGATAAGCGCGCCCCTCGCTGGCGATGACCGGCGCGTCACCAAGCAGCTTCGCGATACGCGCGCCGTCGATGGTCGCCGACATCACGAGGATGCGCAGATCCTCGCGCAAGCCGGTTTGCGCATCGCGCGCGAGCGCGAGGCCCATATCGGCATCGAGCGAGCGCTCGTGAAATTCGTCGAACAGTACGGCGCCGATGTTCTTCAACTCGGGGTCATCAAGAACCTGCCGCGAGAAGATACCTTCGGTGACCACTTCTATCCGGGTGTTGCGCGAGATCTTGGAGCCGAAGCGGACGCGATAGCCGACGGTCTCGCCGACACGCTCGCCCAGCGTTTTCGCCATCCGCTCGGCGCTGGCGCGGGCCGCGATGCGCCGCGGCTCCAGCATAATGATCTTCCTGCCCTGCAGCCACGGCTCATCGAGCAACGCCAGCGGCACGCGCGTGGTCTTGCCGGCGCCCGGCGGCGCGACGAGCACCGCAGCATTGCCGGCTTTCAGCGCGCCCGACAGGTCGTCAAGCACAGCATCGATGGGCAGGGATGTATCGAAGGTTCGGGTCAAATCAGGCTCTGTAATGGTCCCGGCTGTCATACGCGGCAGCGGAGCGGCGGACCATCCCACATTCCTTAACCTGCGTTAACCACCCCGCCAAACTCGCACTGCCGCGACCATTTGCGGGGCATATTTGAGGTTCAGGGAAAGGCAATTGAAACCGATCCCAGTCCATGATCCCGCGAAAAGAAGCGCCGAACAGGGGATACCGATGACCACCAGTGGCACCTTCGCTGTCGCCGATCGCGCGGCGCTGTCAGGGACAGAGCGAATCGACTGGGTCGATTACGCCAAGGGCATCTGCATCATCATGGTGGTCATGATGCATTCGGTGCTGGGTGTCGAACTGGCAGCCGGCCAGACCGGCTACATGCATCTGCTGGTGGCCTTCGCCAAACCGTTCCGGATGCCCGACTTCTTCCTGATCTCCGGGCTTTTTCTGGCCGTCGTCATCGACCGCGACTGGCGGACCTATCTCGATCGCAAGGTCGTCCACTTCCTGTATTTCTACGTCCTGTGGGTGACGATCCAGTTCGGCTTCAAGGCACCCGGCTTCGCCGCGGAACATGGCTGGGCCTATGTCGCCAACCTCTATCTGATCTCCTATATCGAGCCGTTCGGCACGCTGTGGTTCATCTATATGCTGCCGGTGTTCTTCGTGGTCACCAAGCTGACGCGGCGTGTGCCGCCGCTGCTGATCTGGGGCGTCGCCGCGGCGCTGGAGATGGCGCATGTCGCCACCGGCTGGACGATGATCGACGAATTCTGCGCCCGCTTCGTCTATTTCTATTCGGGCTATCTGTTCGCAAAGCAGGTCTTCGCGCTGTCCGATCGGGCGCGGGCCAAACCGGTGATGGCACTGGTCGGCCTCGCCGCCTGGGCGCTGGTCAATGCTGCGCTGGTCTATGACGGCTGCAGCGAATGGCCCGTGATTTCACTGATGCTCGGCTTTGCCGGCGCGGTCGCCATCATCGTGATGGGCACGCTGCTGGCCAAGATGAACTGGCTTGGCTTTATCCGTTTCTTCGGCGAGCATTCCATCGTGATCTATCTCGCCTTCTTCCTGCCGATGGCGACATCGCGCGCGCTGTTGCTGAAATTCAGCCCGTTCGACATCGGCACGATCTCGCTGCTGGTGACGCTCTGCGGCGTCATCGGCGCGCTGGTGATCTGGAGGCTCGCACTGCTGGTGCACGCGAACTTCCTGTTCGAGCGCCCGGCAGCGTTCTGGATCGCACCGAAGAAGAAAAGCGCGACGCTGCAAGCGGCGGAATAAAACTCACCCCGCCTTGGGCGACGTGCCGTCATTGAGCTTCACGCCGTCCTTCATGTTCTCGATCCGGCTGCGAAAACCTTCCGCATCGCCGAAATCGGCAAATCCGACATAATGCGGATGCGGGCCGAGCACGCGGCGCGCATGTTTGATCGGACACCAATAGACTTCGGTGCGCGCGGCGACCTCGCGCACAAAGGCAGCGACGCCGTTGCAATACGAGCAGTAGGCGCAGTTCACCTTCTCGATGATATTGAGATAGGCAAGGTGATGGCGATCGAACACCAGATAGTCGCGCCGCCGCACCTTGGGGATACCATAGATCGGGAAGCAGATCGCCTGATAGGCCATCGCCCAGAGATCGATCAGCACGAAGGGGATGATCAGCGAGTAGATCACCGGGGCGGATAACACGATCAGCGGGTTGGCGTTGAAGAAGTATTTCGACGCCTTGACCTTGATGGCGCGCTGCAGCTTCTCGATGTCCTGCTCGAACACGATCTTGCGCCGCTCGAAGCGAAAGCGCAGCTCCTCCCGCCGCCGGGTCAGTTCGGCCTCGATCTCGGCCTCCACGCTCTTCATTTTGTCCATCAGTTCGGCGAGATCGGGCATGAATGGTCCTTCGGTTGGCCATGACCGGCGCAAGGGCACACGGAACTGGGCGCGACGCAAGCCGGACCACATGACAAAAACCGACGGGACGACCGGCTGACAGACTGTCATTTCCGGTGAAAATCCTTAAGTTGCGGCCATGCCGAAAACGTCAGAAAAAGCCGCCGCCAAGCCCGCCACCGTCAAGGCCCTCGCGAAGGGCGACCATGTCTTTCTGGTCGACGGCTCGTCCTATATTTTCCGCGCCTATCACGCGCTGCCGCCGCTGAACCGCAAATCCGACGGGTTGCAGGTCAATGCGGTGCTCGGCTTCTGCAACATGCTGTGGAAGCTGATGCGCGACATGCCGCCGGACAACCGGCCGACGCATCTGGCGATCATCTTCGACAAATCCGAAGTGACCTTCCGCAACAAGCTGTATCCGGAGTACAAGGCGCATCGGCCGCCGGCGCCGGACGACCTGATCCCGCAATTCGCTTTGATCCGTGATGCCGTACGCGCCTTCGACCTGCCTTGCATCGAACAGGGCGGTTTCGAGGCCGACGACCTGATCGCGACCTATGTGCGCGAAGCCGGTGAGCGCGGCGCGACGGCGACCATCGTCTCCTCCGACAAGGATCTGATGCAGCTCGTGACCGAGCAGGTCATGATGTACGACACCATGAAGGATCGCCGCCTTGGTATTGCCGAGGTGATCGAGAAATTCGGCGTGCCGCCGAACAAGGTCGTCGAAGTACAGGCGCTGGCCGGCGACAGCGTCGACAACGTGCCGGGCGTGCCCGGCATCGGCATCAAGACGGCGGCGCAGCTCATCACCGAATATGGCGATCTCGAAACGCTGCTGAACCGCGCCGGCGAGATCAAGCAGCCGAAGCGCCGTGAGTCGCTGATCGAACACGCCGAAAAGGCGCGCATCTCGCGGCAGCTCGTCTTGCTCGACGACAAGGTCGCCCTCGACGTGCCGCTGGATGACCTCGCCGTGCACGAGCCCGACGCGCGCAAGCTGATCGCGTTTCTCAAGGCGATGGAATTCTCGACACTGACGCGGCGCGTCGCTGAATATGCCGAGATCGATTCGGCGGATGTGGAGGCCGACAGCGCGACGAAGAGCAGTTCCGCGCCTTCCGCTCATAAGCCAGGCGGCGATCTGTTCGGGAACATCGAATCTACACCCACTGCATCTTCATCCACTGCGAAAAGCAAAACAGGCGCAACCGGCCCGGTGAGCGGTAGCGCCCATGCGACCGGTCCAGGCAGCAAGGACGTGCTCACCCCGATCTCGCTCGCCAAGGCCCGCGCTGAAGCCGCACGCAAATTGCCGGTGAAGCGTGACGACTACCGGTCCGTACGTACGCTCGCCGAGCTCAACACGTGGATCACCAGGATTGTCGATACCGGCCATGTCGCGTTCGAGTGCAAGGCGTCGTCGATCGATCCGATGCAGGCCGATCTCGTCGGCATTGCGCTGTCGCTCGGGCCGAATGATGCCTGCTACATCCCGCTGGCCCATCGCCAGTCCGGCGACGGCGCCGGTCTCTTTGCCGCCGATCTCGAACCCGACCAGATCAAGGCCTCCGACGCGCTCGCAGCGCTGAAGCCGGTGTTGGAATCTGCAGGATTGTTGAAGATCGGCTTCAACATCAAGTTTACCGCAGTACTACTCGCACAGCACGGCATCACGCTGCGGAACCATGACGACGTGCAGCTGATGTCCTATGCACTCGACGCCGGGCGCAATGCCCATGGCCTCGATGCGCTCGCCGAAATCTGGCTCGGCCACGCCATGCTGACCTTTGGCGAACTCATCGGCTCCGGCAAAGGCAAGCTGACCTTCGAGCAGGTCAAGATCGACCGCGCCACGGCCTATGCCGCCGAAGACGCTGACGTGTTGCTGCGGCTGTGGAATGTGCTGAAGCCACGTCTTGCGGCCGAGCACATGACCACCGTCTATGAGACGCTGGAGCGACCGCTGATTTCCGTGCTCGCCCGGATGGAGCGCCGCGGCATCTCCATCGACCGTCAGGTGCTGTCGAAGCTCTCGGCCGATTTCGCGCAGACCGCTGCGCGGATCGAGGCGGAGATTCGCGAGATCGCCGGCGAAGAGGTCAATATCGGCAGCCCGAAACAACTCGGCGATATCCTGTTCGGCAAGATGGGCTTGCCGGGCGGCAGCAAGACAAAGACCGGCGCATGGTCGACCTCGGCGCAGGTGCTCGATGATCTGGCCGAACAGGGCCACGAATTCCCGCGCAAAATTCTCGACTGGCGTCAGGTCTCGAAGCTGCGCTCGACCTATACCGATGCGCTGCCGGAATACGTCAATCCGCAGACCCACCGCGTCCACACGACCTACGCGCTGGCGGCCACCACCACGGGCCGCCTGTCGTCGAACGAGCCGAACCTGCAGAACATTCCTGTGCGGACCGAGGACGGCCGCAAGATTCGTCGCGCCTTCGTCGCTACCCCGGGCCACAAGCTGGTGTCCGCGGACTACTCGCAAATCGAGTTGCGCCTGCTGGCGGAAATCGCCGACATCCCGGTGTTGAAGCAGGCCTTCCAGGACGGGCTCGACATTCACGCCATGACAGCGTCGGAAATGTTCGGCGTGCCGGTGAAAGACATGCCGGCAGAAATCCGCCGCCGCGCCAAGGCGATCAATTTCGGCATCATCTACGGCATTTCGGCCTTCGGCCTCGCCAACCAGCTCAGCATCCCCCGCGAGGAAGCCGGCGCCTATATCAAGAAGTACTTCGAGCGCTTCCCGGGCATCCGCGCTTACATGGATCAGACGCGCGATTTCTGCCGGGAGCACGGCTATGTGCAGACCCTGTTCGGCCGCAAATGCCACTACCCGGACATCAAGGCCTCGAACGCCTCAATCCGCGCCTTCAACGAACGCGCCGCCATCAATGCGCGCCTGCAGGGCACCGCGGCCGACATCATCCGCCGCGCCATGACGCGGATGGAAGACGCGCTGGCGGAAAAGAAGCTATCCGCGAGGATGCTGCTGCAGGTGCATGACGAACTGATCTTCGAGGTGCCCGACGACGAAGTGGCGGCGACGCTGCCGATCGTGCAACACACCATGCAGGACGCGCCATTCCCCGCGGTGCTGCTGTCGGTGCCGCTGCAGGTCGATGCGCGCGCGGCGGATAATTGGGAAGAGGCGCACTAGTTTTACCGCCGGAACAGGCATCGCCGATGGATTCGTCTATCTGCGATGCTGAATCCGGAATGGTTCAGCGTCATTGCATGGGCTACATAACAACCATCCTCAGCCTGCGATCGGTCCCATGCCCCATCTCACATCCCTGCTCGGTTTTGCCCTCGTCTCGCTCGGCATGGTGCTGACGCCGGGGCCGAACATGATCTATTTGATCTCGCGCTCGATCACGCAGGGGCCTGCGGCCGGCATGGTGTCGCTCGGCGGCGTGGCACTGGGCTTCATCTTCTACATGCTTTGTGCGGCCTTCGGCATCACCGCGCTGCTGTTCGCGGTGCCCTATGCCTATGATGCGTTGCGCCTCGCCGGCGCGGCCTATCTGCTGTGGCTGGCCTGGCAGGCGTTGAAGCCGAACGGACGCTCGCCGTTCCAGGTCAGGAAGCTGGCCATCGACAGCCCGCGCAAGCTGTTCGTCATGGGCTTCGTCACCAATCTGCTCAATCCGAAGATCGCGATGCTGTATCTGGCGCTGCTGCCGCAGTTCATCGACCCCACGGCGGGCAGCGTGCTGACACAATCGCTGGTGCTCGGATCGACCCAGACGGTCATCAGCGTCGGCGTCAACGGACTGATCGCGCTCGGCGCCGGGTCGATCGCCCTGTTTCTCGGCGAACGACCGACCTGGCTCAAGCTGCAGCGCTGGCTGATGGGGACGGTCCTCGCCGGCCTCGCGCTGCGGATGGCGCTGGAAACGAAGCGGGCTTAATCCAGCTTCGCTTCCATGCCGCGCTTCACGCCCGGACGCGCCATCAGCGTATCGTACCAGCGGCCGACATTCGGGAAATCCGCGAATGACACCTTGTGGCGCTCGTGGCGCCAGGCCCAGCCGAGGATGGCGAAATCCGCCACCGACAGCGCGCCGGCAACGAATTCATGGTCCGCCAGGCGACGGTCCAGCACGCCATAGAGCCGGCGGGTTTCATCGGAATAACGCTTCAGCCCGTAGGAACGCTGGGTCTGGTCCTCCAGCGCGATGAAATGATGCACCTGGCCGGGCATCGGGCCGAAGCCCCCCATCTGCCACATCAGCCATTCCAGCACCGGAATCCGCTCGCCGAGGGATTTTGGCAGGAACTTGCCAGTCTTCTCGCCGAGATAGAGCAGGATGGCGCCCGATTCGAACACGCTGACCGGCTTGCCGTCCGGCCCATCGGGATCGACGATGGCCGGGATCTTGTTGTTCGGGCTGATTTTGAGGAATTCGGGCTTCATCTGCTCGCCCTTGCCGATATGCACCGGGAACACCTTGTACGGCAGGCCCATTTCCTCCAGCGCGACGGAGATTTTGCGGCCGTTCGGCGTATTCCAGGTGTGCAGCTCGATAGTCATGCCATTCCTCTTCCAGTCTTGTCCGATCTTGTTGTCCGGTCTGTAGCATCGTCCTGATGAGCGGTAAAACGGCCCGGAGAGTGTTGACGACACCCGCGCCAGTCTGGAATGTGCCGGAAAGCGCCGATAGATTGCGCCCGGTTCAGCACAGAGACCGTTTCAGCAGAGACATGCCATTGACCAAATCAGCCGCCCGCGCCCGCCTGTTCGAGATCATCCGCGACCGTTCGTTCGGTTATGGCGAGATCACGCTGGCCTCGGGCCGCAAGAGCAATTTCTATTTCAACCTGAAGCCCACGATGTGCGACCCGGAAGGCGCGGCACTGCTGGCCGAGCTGACCTATGACGCGCTGCGCGACGACAATCTCGATTATGTCGGCGGCCTCGAGATGGGAGCTGTGCCGCTGGCCGGGGCGCTGGCGCAGCTCTCCTGGCTGAAGAACCATCCGATCGCTGCCTTCTTCGTCCGCAAGAAGCCAAAAGAACACGGCGCGCGCCTCGCTGTCGAAGGTCTCGCCAAGAATGAAACGCTGGAAGGCAAGCGCATCGTCATCGTCGAGGACGTCACCACCACGGGCGGCTCGGCCGTGAAGGCGCTCGAAGCCGTGCGCGAGGCCGGCGGCGAGGTTGTGCTGGTCTTCACCATGGTTGACCGCGATGAAGGTGCAGCTGAAACCTTCGCCAAGGCCGGCGTGGCGTTTCGCTCGCTTTACAAGGCCGGCGAATTTCTGAAGGGTTGATCCTTCATCGGCTCCGTTCGCGCATCACGCGCGCAAGGACGCAGTGAAAGGTCACGTTTTGCTTCGCTTCATTGCCCTCGCTGCCTTACCCCTCAGTGTCACCCTTGCGCCCGACATGGCACATGCTGCCGAGGGTGGTCTCGATGGCACCAGGCTGTCGCTGCTGTGGGCATTACCGTTTGCCGGCATCCTGCTGTGCATCGCCACGGGGCCGGTGCTCTATCATCACCTGTGGGAGCACCATTACGGCAAGTTCGCCGCCTTCTGGGCCGCGCTGGTGGTTGTGCCGCTGCTGCTCGTCACCGATACAACAACCGTGGTGCACACGCTCTCCCACACCGTCCTGCTCGAATACTTGCCCTTCATCCTACTGCTGCTGGCGCTGTTCACGGTGGCAGGTGGCATTTATGTCGAGGGCAATCTGCATGACAGCGTTTTCACCAATACGGTGCTGCTGGGCTTCGGCACGCTGATGGCGAGTGTCGTCGGCACCACCGGCGCATCAATGATCCTGATCCGCCCGCTGATCCGCGCCAATGACGATCGCCGCACCAACGTCCATGTTGTGGTGTTCTTCATCTTCCTCGTCTCCAATATCGGCGGCTCGCTGTCGCCGCTCGGCGATCCCCCGCTGTTTCTCGGCTTCCTCCGCGGCGTCGATTTTTTCTGGACCACGGCGCATATTTTTCCGGAAACGCTGTTCGCGGCGGGCATCGTGCTGGCCATCTTCATGGTGCTCGATGTCTGGCTGCATCACCGCGAAAGCAACCTGCCGGCGAAGAAAGATCCGACGCCGGACTCGCCCTTGCATCTGCATGGCAAGATCAACCTGCTACTGCTGGTCGTGATCATCGGCGCGATCCTGATGAGCGCGAGCTGGAAGCCCGGCATCTCGTTCACCGTGCTCGGCACGCCACTCGCATTGCAGGATCTGCTGCGCGACGCGATTTTCGTGGCCGTCACCCTTGCCTCGCTATGGCTGACCCGGCCCGAGTATCGCAAGGCCAATGATTTCAACTGGGGTCCGATCCAGGAAGTGGCATTGCTGTTCGCCGGCATTTTCATCTGCATCGTGCCCGTGATGGCGATGCTGCAGGCCGGAGCACAGGGGCCGTTCGCGCCGCTGGTTGCTCTCGTCAGCCACGCCGACGGCACACCGAACAACGCGGCCTATTTCTGGCTCACCGGCGTCCTCTCGTCGTTCCTCGACAACGCCCCGACCTATCTGGTGTTCTTCGAACTCGCCGGCGGCGACGCCAAGACATTAATGGCATCGGGCGCGGCAACACTGGCGGCGATTTCGGCCGGCGCGGTGTTCATGGGCGCCAACACCTATATCGGCAACGCGCCGAACTTCATGGTCTATGCCATCGCCCGCGACGCCGGCGTGAAGATGCCGAGCTTCTTCGGCTATCTGCTGTGGTCAGGCACCGTGCTGATCCCGGTCTTCCTGCTCATGACGTGGCTGTTTTTCATCTAGGCAGCAGGCGCGGTTACCACTCGTTTACCATGACGCCCTAACGTGACACCGCACCGGAGCGTGTTCGCTCCGACACTGACATGCGGTCGCGGAGCTGGCGTTGCGTCACAATCGAAAATCGTCGCGTGTCGTGCGTCCCCTGGTCCTGCTGACGGCCATGAGCCTCGTCGCGCTGACCCCGCAGATGGCATCTGCGCAAAATTTCTTCGACTTCCTGTTCGGTGGCAGTCAGCCGCAGAAACAGCAACAGCGTCGCGGCGCCCCGCCGGCCGAGAGCAATTTCTTCTCGGATCCGTTCGGTCTCAACACGCCAACCGAAACGCCGCCACCCCAGCGCAGCGCTTCTATCGGCGGTTCCGGTCCCGCCTTCTGCGTGCGCACCTGCGACGGCAAATATTTTCCGCTCGGCCGCGGCATGAGCCCGGCCCAGATGTGCCAAGCGTTCTGCCCGGCCGCGACCACCAAGGTCCTGTTCGGCAGCAGCATCGAAAGCGCCTCGTCGAGCACCGGCGAGCGCTACAACGATCTCGAAAACGCCTTCGCCTATCGCAAGGCACTGAAGGCCGACTGTACCTGCAACGGCCGCGATCCCTCAGGTCTCGCGCCAGTCGATCTCACGCTCGATACATCGCTGCGGCCCGGCGACGTGATCGCCACCACCAATGGCCTTGTCGCTTTCTCAGGCGTCCGTACCGGCAACACCCAGACCGCGGAATTCACGCCAGTTGCGAATTATCCCGGCCTGACCTCGGATGTTCGTGCCCGGCTCGGCGAAATGAAAGTCGCGCCGGTGTCCGCCGAAATGATCAACGACGAAGCGCCGATGTCGGAAGCCGCGCGTGATGCAGCGCCGGCTGCTGCTACGACCGTCGTCCCGAAGAGCCTGCCGGCTGCCCGCGCCAAGCGCGCTGAACTTCAGTAACTCATCGCCCGACGATGACGCCGATCACATTCGGCGCCGAGAGATACTTCTCTTCGATCTCGGCACGCGCCGCCGCGCGATTCTCCGGCGTGAGCAATCCGCGCTTCTCGGCGAGGATCATCCAGCAATAGCCCCACCAGTCCGTCAGCATGCCGTGGTCGTCGACGAGGTCGTAGCCCTGCTCGGCTGCAAAGATCCGCGCATGCGCCTCGTCGAGCTGATCGAGCCAGGCATGGTCCTCCAGCGAGAACAGCTCATCGCTGATGTCATCCGTCGTATAACCCCACACGGACAGGCAAACGCCGTTGAACTCGCGATCGATCTGATCGTCATCGATTGGATGCCGCCGCGCCATCAAATGCAGTCGCGACAGCGACCGCGCGAAGTCGGCGATCCGGGTGAGAGCAAACTGATCGAAGGCAATGGTGGACATCTAGTCCTCACGAGCTTGAACAGACCATAGATATTGTAGGCGATCGGAACGAATCACCTCGGAATATCAATAGCTTACTAATTTGTTCTTAATTTGTTCCATTATTTATCTGTCCGTTCTCGCACGCGTGCTCAAATCCCGGGCAGTTCCATGGCAAAAGCTCGCCACCCCCACGGGTTCCGGGAGCAGTCAAATGCGCGTATGATTTTGGTCAGTGACACAGCTCAGGATGGCCGGTTTGTCAGATCAATCAGTCCCAGCGAAATTTCAGCCCGAGAATACGCCTGTCGATGAGCTGGCGCTTGCCGACATCAAGAGCGCCATTCTCGTCAAGCTGAGGCTGGCAATCGGCAAGGAGGCCGCTTTCGCCACCAGACACGACTGGTACAAGGCTGCCGCCCTGACGCTGCGCGACCGCATGGTGCATCGCTGGCTGACCTCGGACAAGGAGAGCTACGATGCCGGCCGCAAGCGAGTCTATTACCTCTCGCTGGAATTCCTGATCGGCCGCCTGTTCACTGACGCGCTGAACAATATGGGCCTGCTGCCGCTGTTCGAAGCGGCGCTCGGCGATCTCGGTGTCGGCCTCGACGAACTCCGCAAGTGCGAGCCGGATGCGGCGCTCGGTAATGGCGGCCTCGGCCGCCTCGCCGCCTGTTTCATGGAAAGCATGGCGACGCTCGGCATTCCCGCTTATGGCTACGGCATCCGTTACGATTTCGGCCTGTTCAAGCAGGTCATCTCGCACGGCGTGCAGCAGGAATATCCCGACGAATGGCTGGGCTTCGGCAATCCGTGGGAACTGCCGCGCCGCGAGGTGACGTATAACGTCTATTTCGGTGGCAGCACCGAAACCATCGATGACGGCAAGGGCCGCGTGCAGGTGATCTGGCATCCCGGCGAGACCGTCGAGGCTGTTGCCTATGACACCCCCATCGTCGGCTGGCGCGGCCAGCATGTGAACGCGCTGCGGCTGTGGTCGGCGCGCGCGCCGGATCCGCTGCGGCTCGACGTCTTCAACACTGGCGACTATGTCAGCGCCAGCGCCGAGCAAGCGCGCGCCGAGGCCATCTGCAAGTTCCTCTATCCGAATGACGAGAGCGCCGCCGGCCGCGAATTGCGGCTGCGCCAGGAATACTTCTTCGTCTCCGCTTCGCTGCAGGACCTCGTCAAGCGACACCTGCATTCCGACGGCAATCTGCGCGGCCTCGCCAACAAGGCGGCAGTACAGATGAACGACACGCATCCGAGCCTCGCCATTGCGGAGCTGATGCGCATCCTCGTCGATCAGCACAACATGCGCTGGGATGCCGCCTGGCAGATCACCAACGCGACCTTGTCCTACACCAACCACACGCTGCTGCCCGAAGCGCTGGAGACCTGGCCGGTCGAACTGTTCCAGCGTCTGCTGCCGCGTCATCTCGAAATCATCTACCGCATCAACGAGGCGCATCTCGATCGCGCCGATGCGACGCGCCCCGGCGACACCGCCTATCGCGCTTCGGTCTCGATCATCGACGAGACGTCAGGTCGCCGCGTGCGCATGGGCAACCTCGCTTTCATCGGCTCGCATCGCATCAATGGCGTGTCGGCGATGCATTCGGAGCTGATGAAGGAGACCGTGTTCCACGATCTCAACCAGCTCTATCCCGGACGCATCACCAACAAGACCAACGGCATCACCTTCCGCCGTTGGCTGATGCTGGCCAATCCGAAGCTCACTGATCTGTTGCGCGCCACCTGCGGCGAGGCCGTACTCGATGATCCCGCCCGGCTGATCAAGCTCGAAGCCTTTGCCGGCGACGCCGCGTTCCAGCAGCAATTCCGCAAGGTCAAGCATCACAACAAGCTCGCGCTGGCGCGCGTGATCGGCGAGAAACTTGGCGTACAGGCCGATCCGTCTGCGCTGTTCGACGTGCAGATCAAGCGCATCCACGAATACAAACGACAGCTGCTCAACCTCGTTGAAACAGTCGCGCTGTATCAGGCGATCCAGGACGAACCCAACAAGGACTGGGTACCGCGCGTCAAGATTTTCGCCGGCAAGGCGGCGGCAAGCTATCGCTATGCCAAGCTGATCATCCGCCTCATCAACGATGTCGCCACTGTCGTGAACAACGATACGACGATTGGCGGCAAGCTGAAGGTCGCGTTCCTGCCGGACTACAATGTCAGCCTCGCGGAAGTCATCATTCCCGCGGCCGATCTGTCCGAACAGATCTCGACCGCTGGCATGGAAGCCTCCGGCACCGGCAACATGAAACTGTCGCTGAACGGCGCGCTGACCATCGGCACGCTGGACGGCGCCAATATCGAGATCCGCGACAATGTCGGCCCGGAGAATATCGCGATCTTCGGCATGACTGCTGCGGAAGTTGTCGAGCGCCGTGCCAAGGGCCTCGACGCCTCCGACGTCATCAACAAGTCGCCCAATCTCGGCCGCGCGATCCAGGCCATCGAGACCGGTGCGTTCTCGCCAGATGATCCCGGCCGTTATGCTTCGGTCGGCCACGCGCTGCGCCACCTCGATCACTATGTGGTCTCGGCCGACTTCGACTCCTATTACGAAGCCCAGCGCGGCATCGACACGCGATGGAGAGCCGGCTCGGCCTGGAGCCGCGCCGCGATTCTCAACACTGCCCGGATGGGCTGGTTCTCGTCGGACCGCACCATCCGCGAATATGCCGATGACATCTGGGGCGTGCCGATTGCGGGCGATCTGCCGGGCACACCGAGTCTGCAGGCGCGAAAGGCGACGTGAGCGCGGCGGTGCTCACGCGCGATACGCGACGAGTACCGCACCACAGGCGATCAGGATGACGCCCAGCCAGTTCGGCAGCGACAATTTCTCGCCGAGGAAAAGCACGGCGAACACAGCCACGAACACGACGCTGAGCTTGTCGATCGGCGCCACTTGCGCGGCAGTGCCAAGCTTGAGCGCGCGGAAATAGCAGATCCACGACGCGCCGGTCGCCAATCCCGACAGCACGAGGAAAAACCACGTCTTCGGCGAAACCGCTGACGGCGATTGCCAATTCCCTGTCACATAAACCATCATGCCGGCGGCAAAGAGAATGACAATGGTGCGGATGAACGTCGCGAAGTCCGAATTGACGTTCTCGATGCCGACCTTGGCGAAGATCGCCGTGAGCGCCGCAAAGGCCGCAGACAGCAGCGCCCAAAACGGCCAGGAGAGCATGACGTTTTTCATGCCGCAAACCGTATTCTCTCGGTCGTCATTGCGAGGAGCCTTTGCAACGAAGCAATCCAAGCTTGGCTTGTAGCACTGGATTGCTTCGCTACGCTCGCAATGACGATCTTAAATTTTGTCCATCAAAAGAAAAGGGCGACCTTGCGGTCGCCCTTTCGAATTTATCGCTGATACAACGACGTCTTACTCAGCCGCAATCTTCACATCCGGCGCGGCGGCGCGGACTTCCGCATCGACCTGCGCTTCGAACTTGGCGAAGTTCTTCTGGAACATGCCGACCAGCTTGCGCGCAGTGGCATCGAACTCGGCCTTGTCCTTCCAGGTGTTGACGGGATCGAGGATTTCCGCCGGCACGCCGTCCAGCGCAGTCGGGACCGCGAAGCCGAAATACTTGTCGGTGCGGAACTCAACGTTGCGGAGCGAACCGTTCAGCGCAGCCGTCAGCAGCGCGCGGGTCACCTTGATCGGCATGCGCGAACCGACGCCATACTTGCCGCCGGTCCAGCCGGTGTTCACCAGCCAGCAGTCGACATTGTGCTTGGCGATCAGGTCGCGCAGCATGTTGCCATAGACCGAGGGATCGAGCGGCAGGAACGGCGAGCCGAAACAGGTCGAGAATTCCGGCTCGGGATCGTTGCCGAGACCGCGCTCGGTGCCGGCCACCTTGGCCGTGTAGCCGGACAGGAAGTGATACATGGCCTGCGCCGGGGTCAGCTTGGCGATCGGCGGCAGCACGCCAAATGCGTCGGCTGCGAGCATCACCACGTTCTTCGGCTGCGGCGCGCGGCCGGTGCGCGAGGCGTTCGGAATGAAGTCGAGCGGATAGGCCGAACGGGTGTTCTCGGTCTTCGAGCCGTCGTCGAAATCCGGCAGGCGCGTATTGGCGTCGAGCACGACGTTTTCCAGCACCGCGCCGAAGCGCTTGCTCGCCGCATAGATCGCCGGCTCGGCTTCCTCGGAGAGCTTGATGGTCTTGGCGTAGCAGCCGCCTTCGAAATTGAAGATACCGTCCTTGCCCCAGCCATGCTCGTCGTCGCCGATCAGCGTGCGCTTCGGATCGGCCGAGAGCGTGGTCTTGCCGGTGCCGGACAGGCCGAAGAAGATCGCGCTGTCGCCGTCGGGGCCGACATTGGCCGAGCAATGCATCGGCAGCACGCCCTTGGCGGGCAGATAGTAGTTCAGCGTAGTGAAGACCGACTTCTTCATCTCGCCCGCATAATAAGACCCGCCGATCAGGACGATCTTGCGGGCGAAATCGATGGCCACGACGTTTTCCGAGCGGCAACCGTGACGTTTGGGATCGGCCTTGAAGCTCGGCAGGTCGATGATGGTCAGTTCAGGCACGAAGTCCTTCAACGCAGCAGCTTCCGGGCGGATCAGCAGCGTGCGGATGAACAGGGAGTGCCATGCGAGTTCGGTGAACACGCGGGTCTTGATCTGGAAACTCGGATCGGCGCCGCCGTAAAGGTCCTGCGCGAACAGGGTCATGCCTTCGGCGTGCTTCTTGAAATCGATATAGAGCGCTTCGAACTGCTCCGGCGTGATCGCCTGATTGCCAGCCCACCACATCTGTTCGGTGGAAGCGTCCTTGACGGTGAACTTGTCCTTCGGGCTGCGGCCGGTGAATTCACCCGTGTCAGCGCAAAGCGCGCCATCGGACGACAATTCGGCTTCGCCATTCCGCAGCGAATATTCGTAAAGCTGCGGCGCGCCGAGATTCCAGTTCACCGCTTTGAGATTTTTCAGTCCGAATTTGTCGGCGCCATAGGCACCGTTACGTACGCCCGTCTCTTGCACGGAATATTCCTCCTTGAGTCCGCATATCCGACCTGTGCGACTGTCTTCAATCGCACGTCAGCAGCGGTAGCCTTCATTATAACCACCCAGGCCGTAACCCGGCGATCTAATAGTGACGAAGATGTGAAATGCCAAGCTGCTGTCCGCATATTTGGTTTATTGCGGCACGGCACTTGATGCCGATCAATTATTTAAAGCGCGGGCCTGCTCTGCGAGTTCCTTAAGGACCTGCCGCAGCGCACCCGGAGTGACAATCCGCCGCGGAAAATCCAGCCGGATCACCGTCGCGCCGTTCTGCAGATCCATGCCGTCCGGATCGCATCCGGTGCAGCGCCAATCGCCCGCGTCAGCGTGCAGAAGCTTCGTTGCATAGAGATTGAGCGCATCAAGATGATCGGCGTTCATATGGGCAACGGCGCCCTCCTCGGCCTCCAGCATGCCGTCGGCATCGGAGAGATCGGTCAGAAACTGCTCCGGCTTCAGGTCGTTGATGCGGCCAAAGCCAGCCACCAGATGGGCGCCCTTCGGCTTGATCCGGAAGAACGAAAAATCCTTAAAATCCACAAAGACTTGTGCGGATGGATGGACGCTGAGATAGCGCCGGCGCAGCAGCGGTTTTTCACTGTCGCTGGCCTCCTGCGCAATACCTCCGAGCATGATGCGTGCGCCCTCCAGCGGATCCCCCGGCGCCCGCTCATCCAGCATCAGCGAGACGCGGGCATCGGCCAGGATATTCCGGGTGTGCAGCGCCATTCGCGAAATCAGCAGAATCGGCGAGCCATCCGGATGGCTGGCGACGTTGGCCAGCGCGCAATACGGATCGCCGCTGCCGACGCTCAGGGTGGCCAAGGCCCCCTGCCGGCTGCGCCGCAACAGCGACCGGGTAACGCGCGAGGGGGCGAAATCTGGGGTCGGCTGCATGGTTAAATCCCGTATTTCATTACAAAAAGTGGCTTTTTCTTCTTCCCTGGGAGGTCTATACAGCTATGGAACCTACGCGTCATTCAAGCGTTCAGGGAACTTGGCCACACTTCAGCCCAGCTTGCATTGCTCGTTGACTGTGCTCTTAAGGCCACCTCATCGGCGGATGATCGTATTCTGCCGGATAGCCCATCCCGCTTCGGAAAGCAGGCTCATGCCAACTATTGCTCTGGTCGACGACGACCGTAACATTCTCACATCCGTATCGATCGCGCTGGAAGCCGAGGGCTACCGCATCATGACCTATACGGATGGTGCTTCCGCACTCGATGGCTTCCGCACCAGCCAGCCGGACCTCGCGATTCTCGATATCAAGATGCCCCGCATGGATGGCATGGAGACATTGCGCCGTCTGCGCCAGAAGTCGGATCTGCCGGTGATCTTCCTGACGTCGAAGGACGAAGAGATCGACGAGCTGTTCGGCCTGAAAATGGGCGCCGACGATTTCATCCGCAAGCCGTTCTCGCAGCGCCTGCTGGTGGAGCGCGTCAAAGCTGTGCTGCGCCGCGCCGCACCGAAGGATCCGACCGCCGCTCCGAAGGAGACCGACGCCAAGGCACTTGATCGCGGCCTGCTGCGCATGGACCCTGAGCGTCACACCTGCACCTGGAAGAACGAGCCGGTAACGCTCACTGTCACCGAATTCCTCATCCTGCAGGCGCTGGCCACACGCCCGGGCGTGGTGAAGAGCCGCAATGCGCTGATGGACGCGGCCTATGACGATCAGGTCTATGTCGACGATCGCACCATCGACAGCCACATCAAGCGGCTGCGCAAGAAGTTCAAGGTTGTCGACGACGACTTCGAAATGATCGAGACGCTATACGGCGTCGGTTATCGTTTCAAGGAAACCTGATTCAGGGACCAGCAGCACGGTTGGAGCCTGACGGCTCAGCCGTGCTGCGCTAGAATGTGCATACGCAGCAATTAGTGCCGCGCAGCGCTTCGCAGATATCGACAACAACCGGGCAGTTTTGGCATTGCTGGATCGTACGCAGCCTGATGAAAGCCTGGACGTGGACGGCACCTTGCCGAATACGGCAGGCAGCGATGATCGCGAACGTCGCGGCTGGCAGCGCCCGCTCGACTGGCTGCGCCGCGCCCGGCAGTTCTTCGTTGCGCTGACCTTTTCGAGTCTGACGCGCCGCATCGTCTCGCTCAACCTCGCCGGCCTCTGCGCACTGGTCGCCAGCATTCTCTATCTCTCGCAGTTTCGTGCCGGCCTGATCGACGCGCGTGCGCAGAGCTTGCTGGTGCAGGCCGAAATCATTGCCAGCGCCATTGCCGCTTCGGCGACGGTTGAAACCAATACGATCACGATCGATCCCGACCGGTTGCTCGATCTCAAGCCCGGCGAAACCTATGGCGTGCCGGACGAACTCTCCGGCCTCGATTTCCCGATCAATCCCGAGCGCGTTGCGCCGGTGCTGCGACGGTTGATCTCGCCGACGAAGACGCGTGCGCGCATCTACGACCGCGACGGCGTGCTGATCCTCGACAGCCGCAGCCTTTATGGCCGCGGCGATGTGCTTCGTTTCGAACTGCCACCGCCGACCACCGAAAAGCCCGGCTTCGCTGAACGCACAATGATCGCGATCCGAACCTGGCTCAATCGCGGTGACCTGCCGCTATATCGCGAACTCGGCCCGGAAAACGGCAACGGCTATCAGGAAGTGCAGCAGTCGCTCGACGGCCTGAAGAGCAGCATGGTGCGCATCAACGAACGGGGCGAAGTCATCGTTTCGGTTGCCGTCCCTGTGCAGCGCTTCCGCGCCGTGCACGGTTCGCTGATGCTGTCGACCCAGGGCGACGACATCGACCAGATGGTGACCGCCGAACGTCTGGCGATTTTGAAAGTCTTTGCGGTCGCCGCCGTGGTGATGATCGTGCTGTCGCTGCTGCTGGCGTCGACCATCGCAGGTCCAGTGCGACGGCTGGCCGACAGCGCCGAGCGCGTTCGCCGCCGTATCCGCACCCGCGTCGAAATTCCTGACTTCACGCGCCGCCGCGACGAGATCGGGCATCTCTCCGGCGCGCTGCGCGACATGACCGACGCGCTTTATAACCGCATCGAGGCGATCGAGATGTTCGCCGCCGATGTCTCGCACGAGCTGAAGAATCCGCTGACCTCGCTGCGCTCCGCCGTGGAAACGCTGCCACTGGCGAAGAATGATAACAGCCGCGGCCGTCTGCTCGCGGTCATTGAACACGACGTGCGGCGGCTTGACCGGTTGATCTCGGATATTTCCGACGCCAGCCGTCTCGACGCCGAACTCCAGCGCAACGACACCGCACCCGTCGATGTCCGACGGTTGCTGACCACGCTGACCTCGGTCGCCAACGAAACCAAGCTCGGTCATGACGTCGGCGTTGAAGTCCGCTTCGAAGGCGCTGCCACCGACACCTTTTCGGTACCCGGCCACGACTCCCGCCTCGGTCAGGTCATCACCAATCTCGTCACCAATGCGCAGTCGTTCTCGACGCCGGGCGGCAAGGTGCGGATCGTCTGCCGTCGCCTGAAAGGCAAGATCGAGATCGTCGTCGATGACGACGGCCCCGGCATCGGACTGGATGCGCTCGAACGGATCTTCGAACGCTTTTACACCGACCGTCCGCATCAGGGTTTTGGCCAGAATTCCGGGCTGGGCCTGTCGATCTCCAAGCAGATCGTCGAAGCCCATAGCGGTACGATCTGGGCGGAGAACCGCATCGGCCCGGCCAACGCCGAGGGCGAGATCCCGGTGCTGGGTGCGCGCTTCGTCGTACGGTTGCCGGCCACATGAGCGCGGATGGCAAAAGCATCCACGCCTCCGCCGTACTGGTCGATGACCGCGCCGTCCTGATCCGGGGGCCGTCCGGCTCCGGAAAATCGCGGCTGGTCTTCGATCTGATCCTCGCCAGCCAGAGTGGACAGCTTCCCGAGGCCATGCTGGTCGGAGACGATCGGGTGCATCTGGATGTCAGGGACGGAAAACTGTGGGTACGGCCGGCGCCCGAACTAGTCGGGCTGCTGGAGATCAGGGGGCTCGGAATCCGGCGTCTGGACTGCGCTACCGGCGCCATCGTCGGGCTGGTGGTCGATCTCGATGCCCCCGACGCCGCGCGCCTGCCAGAGCCGGAAGCGCTCAGAACCACCCTGGAGGGCGTCGAATTGCCCCGAATCCCGGTCGGGACGGGCTTCTCACCACTACCATTGGTAGTAGCCGAACTTACGACAATCGAAGGTTTAGCCGCAGTGCGACCTTTGGACGATTGCTCGAAGGGAATTGGTAACCATATTAGTCCCACTATCGCCACCGAATAGACCCGCGTCACCTCCCGCCGCATCCGCGCAATTTAAGGGAGATTCGTGAAGTGCCCTCTTGCATAGGGGCTCTGGATGGTCAAAGTGGCCCTTTCGTGCGGTGCACCAAAAGCACCCACGAGGAGTTTCCGATGATTGGTCTAGTACTTGTGACCCACGGGCGCCTTGCTGACGAGTTTAAGGCGGCGCTTGAACACGTAATGGGTCCGCAAAAACAAATTGAAGCCGTCACGATCGGCGCCGAAGACGATTCCGATTTGTGTCGAAGCGACATTATCGAAGCGGTGAATCGCGTCGACAGCGGCGATGGCGTTGCTATTCTGACCGACATGTTCGGCGGCACACCATCGAATCTGGCGATCTCCTGTATGAGCCGGCCAAAGGTCGAGGTTCTCGCCGGTATCAATCTGCCCATGCTGGTAAAGCTCGCAAAGGTGCGCGAAGAGCGCACACTGCCCGATGCGATCGCCATGGCGCAGGAAGCCGGCCGCAAATACGTCACCATCGCCAGCCGCGTTCTCGCCGGCAAATGAGCGACAGCCCAGACGATACGACGGTGTCCGGCAGCGTCTCCTGCGAAATTCCGATTACCAACAAGCGTGGTCTTCACGCGCGCGCCTCTGCCAAATTCGTGCAGATGGTCGAACGCTTCAATGCGGACGTCACGGTCACACGCAACGGTGAGACCGTTGGCGGCACGTCCATCATGGGCCTGATGATGCTGTCCGCCGGCCCCGGCACCAGCATCCTTGTCACTGCCAAAGGCGCCGAGGCTCAAGCGGCACTGGATGCCATCACCGAGCTTGTGACCAACAAGTTTGGCGAAGAGTAGCGGTTAGCCAAAAGCTGCTTCGTCAGCAAACGGCTATTTCATCGCGCCGGGCGCCACCACATAGACATTCCACCGCGTGGTCGTGCCGACATTGCCTTTGAAGAAGCGCCGCGTCGACATCACGATGCGTTCGGCATTCGGCAGGTTGTCCTTCATCCACGCTTCGCAACGGTCGAATTTCCAATCACCCACCAGACAGATTCCGATGAAGCCATTGCGCCTGGCTTCATCCATCGACGTCACGCCTGACGGCCATGGCTCATAGGGTGTCAGCGGCAGCGGATGGTCCGGACTGTAGAACGTCATCTGCTCGGCAACATCTACGAAGCCTACTACGTTACTCCAGCGCGTGTGGAAGCGCTTGTGCCAGACTTCCGTGAGTTCACGCGCAAGCTGCGAATAGGAGATATGGGCGAAATTGCCATTGGCATCGCGCGGCAGTGACGCGATGGCGATCTGCGGCGCAGCGGCAAGCGTGACCAGCGACAGGACCAGCCAGATCGCAGCGAGCCGCACCAGCGCGACCCGCGGCACCTTCAGCGATGGAATCGCGATCACTGCCAGCGGCACCAGGAAGAACAGCGAGATGCCCCAATCGGTCTTGATGTAGATGTCGAACAACAACGCACCGATGGGCGGGCCGATGGCAACAATGGCCTGGATCAGCCAGATATTCAGCGCCTGATCCGTGCGCACACCAGGATTGGTCGTCAGTGACCACGGCCGCTTTACGAATGCGCGGGGATCGCGCGCAACCGATACCCACCAGCGCGGGCTCCAGGCCAGCACGGCAGCGGCCAGAACCAGCGGCAACAGCAGCAGCGCGACATTGTGGCCGACATAGCCCCATGCCAGTTGCAGGCTCTCCCAGCGCGACGAGATCTTGTAGGTATCGCCAGCGTAGCGAAATGGCGCGTATTCCACGCTCCGCACCCAGTCGACATGCGGGATCATCGCCGCAGCCATCGTCGCGATGGCGATCCACGGCGCCGGCGAGCGCAGAAACAACATCCGCTGCGGATGGATCAGCGCAGCCAGCCCGATGGCGCCGATCATCGTCACCACCCAGTATTTGGTCATCAGCGCCAGCGCGCCGGCAAGACCAAGCAACACGCCCGAGCGAATCGAGCGTTTCTCGAACGCGTGCAAATAAGCGAGCACCACCAGCGGCAAAGTTACCAGCTGCAACAGGTCCGGATTGTATTTGAAGCCCTTGAAATTGAAGATCGGATAGATCGCGACCATCAGCAGCACGAAAAAGGCGCGGCGACGATCGACCACGCGCAGCGCGATCGCCCAACAAAGGATCATGCCGACACCGACCGTGACCATGGCGAGCAGATAGGTCGCCCAGTCCACCGGCGGGAAAAATCTGAACCAGACGCCCGAAATCCAGCCCGACAGCGGGGGATGCTTGCCGTACCCCATCAGGAACTTGTGCCCCCAGGCATAGCCCTCGGAGACGTCGAAATGGATATCCTGCGCCGCCTTCACCTGGGTCAGGATCGCGGTCCACAGCACCACATGCGCGATCGTGAAACCGAGCACCAGCAGGACACTCAATTGCGGATCGGCTGCCCAGGCCACGAGCCGCGCAGCGCCGCGGCGGCCGATCGACAGCAAGCCCCGGCGCGTGGCGGGGGCGGAGGAAGCGATTGTACTCATGGGGCCCTGCCTAGCGTGTTTCGGGCCGGAGTAAAATCAGGATGCCGTGACGGAAACGGGGCCGGGAATCAGGCAAAAAGCCCCATTTCGGTTGCCGCATCGGGGCCTGAATGCTATCCCGCGCGCATGACAACCTCCCCGATTTCGAACGTCCGCAACTTCTCCATCGTCGCCCATATCGACCATGGCAAATCGACGCTGGCCGACCGCCTGATCCAGATCACCGGCGGGTTGCAGGCGCGCGAGATGAAGGAGCAGGTGCTCGATTCGATGGATATCGAGCGCGAGCGCGGCATCACCATCAAGGCACAGACCGTCCGGCTGCATTACAAGGCCAAGGACGGCAAGGATTACATCTTCAACCTGATGGACACGCCCGGCCACGTCGACTTCGCCTATGAGGTTTCGCGCTCGCTGGCCGCCTGCGAAGGCGCGCTGCTGGTGGTCGACGCCTCGCAGGGTGTGGAAGCGCAGACGCTCGCCAACGTCTATCACGCACTCGATGCCAATCTCGAAATCGTGCCGATCCTCAACAAGGTCGATCTGCCGGCTGCCGAGCCCGACCAGGTCAAGAAGCAGATCGAGGACGTCATCGGTATCGACGCCTCCGACGCGTTGATGATCTCGGCAAAAACCGGTCTGGGCGTGCCTGACGTGCTAGAAGCCATCGTGCACCGGCTGCCCCCACCGAAGGGCGACCGCGACGCCACGCTGAAGGCGCTGCTAGTCGATAGCTGGTACGACGTCTATCTCGGCGTCGTCGTGCTCGTCCGCATCGTCGACGGCGTCATGAAGAAGGGCCAGCGCGTCCGCATGATGGGCACCAACGCCGCCTATGACGTCGAGCGCGTCGGCTACTTCACGCCGAAGATGGTCAATGTGGACGAACTCGGCCCCGGCGAGATCGGCTTCATCACCGCAGCGATCAAGGAAGTGGCGGATACCCGCGTTGGCGACACGATCACTGACGATCGCAAGCCGATTACCGAGATGCTGCCGGGCTTCAAGCCCGCCGTCCCCGTGGTGTTCTGCGGTCTTTTCCCCGTCGATGCCGACGATTTCGAGACGCTGCGCGCCGCCATGGGCAAGCTGCGGCTGAACGACGCAAGCTTCTCGTTCGAAATGGAAACCTCGGCAGCACTGGGCTTCGGCTTCCGCTGCGGCTTCCTCGGCCTGCTGCATCTGGAAATCATCCAGGAGCGCCTCTCCCGCGAGTTCGATCTCAACCTGATCGCGACCGCGCCAAGCGTGATCTACAAGATGCACCTCACCGATGGCGAGGAGATCGAGATCCACAATCCGATCGACATGCCGGATGTGGTGAAGATCGCCGAGATCCAGGAGCCTTGGATCGAAGCCACGATCCTGACGCCCGATGAATATCTCGGCAGCGTGCTGAAGCTCTGCCAGGAGCGTCGTGGCAATCAGAAGGAGCTGACTTACGTCGGCGCCCGCGCGATGGTGAAATACGAGCTGCCGCTCAACGAAGTGGTGTTCGATTTCTATGATCGCCTGAAGTCGATCTCGAAGGGCTATGCCTCGTTCGACTATCACCTGACCGACTACAAGGCCGCCGATCTCGTCAAGATGCAGATCCTGGTCAATGCCGAGCCGGTCGATGCGCTCTCCATGCTCGTGCATCGTACCCGCGCCGAAGGCCGCGGCCGCGCCATGGTCGAGAAGATGAAGGAACTGATCCCGCCGCACATGTTCGTCATCCCGATCCAGGCGGCGATCGGCGGCAAGGTGATTGCCCGCGAAACCGTCCGCGCGCTGCGCAAGGACGTGACCGCGAAGTGCTATGGTGGCGACATCAGCCGCAAGCGCAAGCTTCTGGAGAAGCAGAAGGAAGGCAAGAAGAAGATGCGGCAGTTCGGCAAGGTCGACATCCCGCAGGAAGCGTTCATTGCTGCGCTGAAGGTGGATAGCTGAGGCCCCTTCGTAGGGCGCAATAGCGAAGCCTATTGCGCCGCCTACCGGCGAGACGGGATTCCGCTCATCAGCCCTCCGCCCTCTTCCGCGCGCCAAACAGCCTGCCTCGCCAGCCAAGCCCCACGAGGACCGCGATCGCGGCCAGCCAGACGAGCGAGATCGCGATCGACAAGACGGCCTCCAGTGAGCGGCAGCTCACTGTGCATGCCGTTAGTTCCGTGCCAACGACCAGCAGAAGCTCGAGGATCAATCCGAACGCGAATGTAGTCACCAGCAGATAGCCCAGGATGACGACGAGGCGCCGCCACGCCGGCGGCATGCCGGGATGTTGCAGGTCAGTGCGTTCGACGATGAAATGATGCGGCAGCGCCTTGCCTGCATCGCGCATCTGCACGGTGGATTTCGTGAGCCAGTCGTGCACCGCTTGATTGCGGCGTGTGGCCATCATGGCGATGAACGAGTACCAGCCGAGCAGGCTCTTGAGAACGAAACGTCCGACCGCCTTCACAAAACTGATGTTGCCGCTGGTACCCTGATCGACGACGCGAAGATTAGTCATGTAGTGACCGAGCGTCGAACCGGTGAGCGACACCAGAACAGGTTCGTATAACAGCGCGATTGCGACGGCCACGATCCCGAACACACGCGAAGATGTCTGATCGCCGATCGAAATGGCCAGAAACATGGTGCCGAAAATCAGAACGAGCGAGACAACCCAGTCAATGAATATCCCCTTAAGCCGACGCCCGAAGCGGGCGTAGCGTGGGAAAGCGGAAGGCGGGATCGGGATGTCAGCGTCCATAAGGGATCGATGCTCAACAAGCTCGTGTAGCAGGAAACTTTAGGTATTATCGTCCGCACAACCAGCGCACGCAAGAGCGGCCATGAGGATCGGTGCGCGCTGAACTTCCCCGCTCACTTGTGCGACCACCCCACAATGGGTGAACCTAGCACCACGGCGCTCCCCCGGAGTCTTCACCGGGCTCCGAATACTCGTCTACGCCTACATCGCAGGACAGATCGCGGCCAAGATTCTGTGGCGCACCAGCCTGATCTGGTTGGCGACCATGATCCGGGCGCGACAACGGCTCAGCGCGATATTCCGCGCGCCGCAACGTTCTTAACTCTGCGGCTAAACATCACCGGGCAATCGCCCTTGCCACCCCGCCATCCTCCCCTCATTCTGCTTCCTACGACGCCGAAAACGGCGCGTATGAAATTTTGGGGAGGATTGAATGATCGCGCACCGCACGGTTGCGGCTACGACGTTTGCTGTTTCGCTGCTTTTCGGCGCTTCCGCACTGGCCCAGCAGGCCAACACGCTTCCGCTCAAGATCGGCGTGCTCGCCGACTTCGCCTCGGTCTATGCCGACATCGGCGGCCAGGGCAATGTCGAGGCAGCGAAGATCGCCATCGAGGAATTCGGCGGCAAGATGTTCGACAAGCCGATCGAGCTGGTCACCGCCGATGCGCTGAACAAGGCCGACGTCGCCGCCACCATCTCGCGCAAATGGTACGAGGCCGAGAATGTCGACATGATCATCGACATGCCGACATCGGCCACTGCGCTGGCCGGCATGGAAATGTCGAAGCAGTTCGAGAAGATCATGATCGTCACGGACGCCGCGTCGTCCGACATCACCGGCAAGTCCTGCTCGCCCTATACCGCGCACTGGACCTACGACACCTATGGCAACGCTCACACAGTCGGCAGCGCCATCGTCAAGCAGGGCGGCGATTCCTGGTACTTCATCACAGCGGATTATCTGTTCGGCCATTCCATCGAACGTGACACCGGCGACGTCGTGCGCGCCGCGGGCGGCAAGGTGGTCGGCAGCGCCAAACATCCGCTCAACACCGCGGACTTCTCGTCCTTCCTGCTGCAGGCGCAATCGTCCAAGGCCAAGATCATCGGCATGGCCAATGGCGGCGGCGACACCATCAATACCATCAAGCAGGCGTCGGAGTTTGGAATCGTCGCCGGCGGCCAGAAGCTTGCGGGCATCGTGATGTTCATCTCCGACATCCACTCGCTCGGCCTGAAGATGGCGCAGGGGTTGATCATCACCGAGGCCTATTACTGGGATCTCAACGATCGCACCCGCGCGTTCGGCAAGAAGTTCTTCGACAAGATGAAGCGCATGCCGACCATGAACCAGGCGGCGACCTACAGCGCAACGCTGCATTATCTCAAATCGGTGCAGGCGGCAGGCACCCGCGCCACCAAACCTGTGCTGGCGAAGATGCGCGAGACGCCGGTGCGCGATGCCTTCACCGATAACGGCATCCTGCGCGAAGACGGCCGCATGGTGCACAGCATGTTCCTGCTCGAGGTCAAGAAGCCGGAAGAATCCAAGGCGCCGTGGGATTACTACAAGGTACTCGCGGAAGTCCCTGGCGATCAGGTGTTCCGGCCGATGAAGGACGGCAATTGTCCTTATGTGAAGAAGGACTGAGCTCTAATATCCCGCCTTGCCTCACATAGGCAGGATCGCCCGGCTTGACCGGGCGATCCTGCAGACGGCGACGCCCATCATGATCCGACGCGCCAGCGTCGACTGGATCGTCCGCTTTCGCGGGCGGTCACAGCTCTTGGTGCACATCGGACATTCGACAAACGGACGATGGCAGCATCCGGCTGATCCGCACCGTTGATCCGACCAATCAGGAACGCACTTCGAAGATCATATTGAACGGGGTCTCGGTCGCGCGGCGGAAGCGCTTGAAACCTGCTTCAGTCGCGACCTGACGCAATTTGCTTTCACCGGCCTGGGCACCGAGCCCCAAGCCCACCTCCTGAGAGAGCGACGCAGGCGTACAAATGAATGTCGAGGCGTGATAGAAAACGGACCCAATCGGGTTGAGATTGTCCTTGAGATTGTCATGAGCAAATGGCTCGACGATCATCCACGCCCCGTCTTTGGCCAGTGTTTCCTTGACATGCTTGCCCGCACCAACGGGGTCGCCCATGTCATGCAGGCAATCGAAGAAAGCGACCAGATCGTAGTCTTTTGCCGGAAAATCCTTGGCACTGGCCTGCGCGAATTCAATGCGGTCTCCGACCCCCGCTTCCTGCGCCAGGACCTTCGCGCGATCGATCGAAGGTTTGTGGTAATCAAACCCGAAGAACTTGGATTTGGGGTACGCCTGCGCCATCACGATGGTAGAGGCCCCGTGGCCGCATCCGACATCGGCCACCTTGGCGCCAGCTTTCAGTTTGGCTTCGACGCCTTCGAGCGTCGGAATCCAGTTCGAAACCAGATTGGCGTTATAGCCCGGCCTGAAGAAGCGTTCGGTGCCCGAGAAAAGGCACTTCGAATGCTCATGCCAACCAACGCCCTTTCCTGTTCGAAATGCTTCGGCGACCTTGGGTTCGTCGAGATAGGTGGACTGTACGACATCGAATGCACCGGCGAAGAAAGCTGGCGACCCCTCCTCGGCGAACGCCATGGCTTGTTCGGCCGAGAGCGAGAACGCGTTTTTCTCAGGGTGATAATCGATGTAGCCAGAGGCGGCTTGGCCGGAGAGCCACTCGCGGACATAACGCTCATGCAGGCCGGTCTTCTTGGCAAGCTCCGAAGGCGTGAAGATATCTCCATCCGCCATTGCCTTGTAGAGGCCGAGGCGATCGCCGAGCAGTATACTGGCACCGCCAAGTGAAATGCCGAGGTCGTTGACCAGCTTTCCTACGAGTGCGTTCAGCTTTTCGGGATTTGGTTCACGCATTGCAGCATCCTCCACTTTGTGAGGAACAGCCCCTCGCTTAATTAAGTACGACCGGTGGATTACAAGTGGGAAGGGGACGCGTTTCGCGCCTATAACCGCGCGCCGCTCGATGTCAGATCGGCGTCAAAGTTGGTTTCGCGTTGCACCGCGTCGGTCCGTGGAGCGATGCATCTCTTTTGACGAGACTTCCGGCGAGGAGCCGGGATGCGCCGACGTCTGGGCTTGCGACAGCAACCATCCGCGAAAAGCCTGCAGCAGAGGATTCCCGGCTTTCTCCTCCGGACAGGCGAAATAATACGAGCCGGCGCTTTTCAGGGTCAGGCTCGACAGCACCTTCAATTTGCCCGACCTGAGTTGATCGGAGATCAGGAATTCGGGAAGCAGGGCGACGCCAAGACCGGAGCTCGCCGCACTGATCAAAGTGGACTGGATATCGAAACGCGGCCCGCGGATCACATTTGTGCCGCCAAGCTCCGCGGCATCGAACCAGCGACGCCATGCATCGGCGCGTGTGACCAGATGCAGAAGCCGCAGTTCGGCAACCTCGCTCGGCGGCAATTCGCCGCGCCTGCCGATCAGCGCCGGAGATCCGACCGGCAGCAGAATTTCGTCGAACAGATAGTCGGCCTGCGTGCCGGGCCAGTCCGGCTCGCCGAAGTAGAGCGCCCCATCGAGTGCTGTCTCGCTGAAGAAGAAGCGCGTGTTGCGCGCACTGACATTGACGGCGACGCCGGGATGCCGCGCATAGAAGTCCGGCAGGCGCGGAATGAGCCATTGGGCGCCGACGGTGGGCAGCGCCGCGACGTCCAGAACCATGCCGTCGGCCTCGTAGCCCATGATCTCGAGCGCATCGCGCTCGATCCGCTCGATCGTCTGTGCCACGCGGGTGCTGTAGGCCGCCCCTGCCCGCGTCAACGTGATGCGCTTCTTGATCCGATGAAACAGCTTCACACCGAGCTGCGTCTCCAGCTGCGCAATCTGGCGCGACACCGCACTCTCGGTCAGCGCGAGTTCGCTGGCGGCGCGGGTGACGCTGAGGTGCTTGGCAGCCGCGCTGAACGCCATCAGCGCGCCGAGGCTCGGTATTCTGCGGCGCATAGTTCATTCCAAAAACGCAAGATGTCCGCAGATTAAATTGTTTGCACGCCTAAGCACAAGGCAACAATCTCCCCACAGCTGACAAAAGTCATGGCGGGCAGTGACCTCTGGCGAGGTCGCGCGCCGGCAACGGTCTCAAGACATGCAGGCTGCAGCGCGGCGCTCCGTGCAGGTGCTTCGGTCATCAACTTCAAGGAGCACATCAGTGGCAGTCAACAAATTGCATGACGAATTCCACACGCTCGACATGGAGAGCGGTTGGCAATTGCCCGAGGGCTACGATCCCGCGTCGGGCGCGCTGGAGAAGATCCTGTCCGGATCGCTCGATACCGCGAACAAACGCGGCAGCCGGACGCGATTGCTGAAGTTCCCTCCGGGTCTCTTCACCACACAGCAGATCGTTCACGACCACTGGGAAGAAGTCTTTCTCGTCTCCGGCGACCTGATCGTTGGCAATGACGAGAACGGGCAAGGCGGCACGCCATTCGCCGGCTACACCTACGCCGTCAGACCGCCAGGCGCGTGGCATGGTCCGTTCAAATCCGAGGGCGGCTGCCTGCTTCTCGAAATGCACTACTACGATCCCGCCTGAGAGCCACAGAGACGATGACGGCAGCCTCTTAGAGGGGGCCGCCGATCAGAGCCGATGCTCCCTGAAATCCCCGCAAGAGGTCTTGATATGAGTAATGCGAAGCTTCCCGTCATCATCGCCGGTGCAGGGCCGGTCGGCATGGTGGCTGCCGCAGATCTGGTGCGGCAGAACATTCCGGTTCTGGTGCTCGAGAAGAACGACGCGCTGAGTAGCGAGTCGCGCGCATCGACATTCCATCCGCCCACACTGGACATGCTCGACGATCTCGGTTTCGCCAGCACGCTGATTGCACAGGGGCTGAAGGCACCGACGGTCCAGTACAGCTCGTCCGAGGACGGTGTGCTCGGCACGTTCGATTTCGCGGCGATCTCCGATCTGGTGCGGCATCCGTTCCGCTTGCAGGCCGAACAGTTCAAGCTCACGCGCATCATTCTCGATGCGCTGTCCGGCAATCCGCTGTTTTCGATCGCATTCGGCAGCGAGGTCAAATCGGTCGAGCAGACCAGCGATACCGTCAAGGTGGTGGTCACGGCCAACGGCCACGACACGACGCATGAATGCGCGTGGCTGATCGGTGCCGACGGCGCGAACAGCATCGTACGCCGCAGCCAGGACATGGAATTCGAAGGCTTCACCTGGCCCGAGCGCTTCCTGGTGATGACGACACCGGTTGATTTCACCGCGCTTCGCCCGGGCGTCTCGTCGGTCAGCTATGTTGCCGATCCCGAACGCTGGTACTTCCTGCTGCGTATCCTCGGCGCATGGCGCGTGATGATGCCGGTAGCTGCGGAAACATCCGATGAGGAAGCACTGTCCGAAGCCTATGTGACGGCGTCGATCCGGCGGATCGTTCCCACCGAGCTGGAGGCCCCCATCCTCCACACGACGCTCTATCGTGTGCACCAGCGCGTTGCCGCGAATTTCCAGAAAGGCCGCACATTCCTGGCCGGTGACGCCGCCCATATCAACAATCCGCTCGGCGGCATGGGCATGAATGGCGGCATTCATGATGCATTGAACCTGACTGCGAAGCTGGGCCCGGTCATCAATGGTACGGCCGACGAAAGCATTCTCGCCGACTACGATCTGCAGCGCCGCACGGTCACGATGCAAGCCATTCAGGGCGACACCATCCGCAACAAGAAGAACCTCGAAGCGAAAGACGAAGCCGATCGCGCGCGTTTCCGCGACGACATTCGCGCAGCAGCCGCCGATCCGGAAAAGGGACGACAACTATTGCGCCGGATCGCGATGCTCGACTCGCTCGAGCGGGCCGGTGCGTTGCATATTGCTGAGCACCGCCCGGGGTGATCAGCAACTCTCTCTGAGACGATGTCGACGGCAACCGGCCACTCGGCTGGATAAGAACCGCGGCAGTGGAAGCGCCAGTAAGCCTGGAGGAGCCAACACCATGGTTCCCAAGATGTCATGCAGGAGTTTCAGAATGCCAAGCAAGGATTTACGGATGAAGTGGACGACGTTTCTTTTCGCGGCGCTGGCAGCGCCTGTCGCCTTCGGCGTGCCCGGCGCGGCAGCGGCCGGCTTTCCGGAAAAAATGATCACGATCGTGGTCCCCTATCCGGCTGGAAGCACGGCGGACGCGATTCCGCGACTGGTGGCTCCGCTGATGTCGAAGTCGCTCGGCGTCACCGTGATCATCGAGAACCGCGGCGGCGCCAACGGCTCGATCGGAGCGGCTCGCGTCGCCGCGTCGCCGGCGGATGGCTATACGATCCTGCTCGCGACGACCGGCATGATGGCGATCAATCCGTGGATCTATGAGAAGCCCGCCTATAATCCCGAAAAGGATTTCGCGCCGATCACCAATGGTGCCTCGACGCCGAACATCCTGGTCGTCAATCCGTCGGTCAAGGCGAACTCGCTGAAAGAACTGGTGGCGCTGGCCAAGGCCGAGCCGGGCAAGCTGACATTTGCGTCAGCAGGTATCGGCAGCACGAGCCATCTGTGCGGCGAGACGCTGAAGGTGCTTGAAGGCATCGATGCCGTCCACATCCCGTATCAGGGCGCAGCTCCGGCACTTCAGGACGTCATCGGTGGTCAGGTATCCATGATGTGCGACAACCTGTCGAATACGGTCCAGCAGGTGCAAAGCGGAGCATTGAAGCCCATCGTCGTGACCGCCGCTGAACCAAGCAAGCAGTTGCCCAATGTGCCGACCTCACCGCAGGCAGGCTATCCCGATCTCCTCGCAGGCAACTGGTACGGCTTTGTCGCTCCATCGGCGACCCCCAAGGACGTGATCGAGAAGCTCAACACATCGATCGTGGAGGCGTTGCGAGATTCAACCGTTTCGGCTCGCCTGGAAGGCCTTGGTTTGACCGTGATCGCGGACAAGCCCGATCAGTTCGGAGCGGTTATCGCCAAGGATTCTGCGCGGATGGAAAACATCGTGAAGCGCTCGAAAGCGAAGATTTCCAACTAGGGAATCTTCCACATGCAGAGGGGCACAGACGAGGCAGAGAAATATCAGCGTGCCGGCGCGGAACCTTCTCTTGATTATCTCGCTGTCGCACCTCTGCCGGAATATCGCTCCGCCATGTACCTGCCCGGGGAGGTGCCGAGCGTCTTGCGGAACATCGTCACGAAGCTCGGTACGCTCTCATAGCCGAGGTCGGCAGCCACCTGTTGAATCGAAGCGCCGCCGGCCAGCCATTGTACAGCCAACATGACGCTAAGTTGCTGGCGCCAACGTCCGAAGCTCATTCCCGTCTCGCGGCCGATCAGCCGCACAAGCGTCCGCTCGCTCAGGCCCGCTCGCTTCGCCCAGCCCTCCAGCGAGCTGCGCTCCGCCGGAGCGGCCATCATCAGGTCGACCAAGGCGCGCAGCCGAGGGTCGGCCGGCATCGGCAGATGCAAGTCTTCGACCGTGGCAGCCGCGAGCTCGTCGAGCAGCACCGCCATCAACCGTGAATTCGCACCGTCCTCGTCGTAGAACAGCGGCAGGCTAGCGGCACGGAACAGCAATTCGCGCAGCAGCGGCGTCACGGAAACCGAGCAGCAGCGTTGCGGCAGGCGCGCGTCGATGTCGGCCGCGACGAACGCGCTGTAGCCTTCGAGCGAGCCCGTCGCCTTGATGGCGTGGAGCGCGCCACTTGGTATCCAGACCGCGCTGCGCGGAGGTACGATCCACAATCCGCCTTCGACCCGGCAGCTCAGTGCACCGCGCTGCACGAGCATGATCTGACCCTTGGCATGGCAGTGCATGTCGAGCTCGATCGTGCCGACCTTGTTCGACGCCATGCCATAGGTGACCACCGGGCGCGCAACGTCGTCGGGCTCGATCCAGTCGGACGCAACGGAGCTGTCTGTGAGAATGGGCATGGTTCGACCTAGCATGCGTTTGGCGCGAGTGGATAAGAACTTGTCCAGACTTGGTAATGACGCCAGAGCCGCCGCGCTCTATCCCGCACGGACCGGTTGAGGCCGACCCGGCCGCGACGACCACCGAAAGAGGCATTCATGACTTCACTGGACAGCGTGCGGGTTTCAGAAACCCTCAACCAACTCCATGCCGACGCCGATGCGGCGGATCGCGACTTCATGGCCAGGATGATGGCGCAGTTCGAGGCATCGGGGGAGACGATGGAAGAAGCGGTCGGCAAGCTGATTGCCGAGGAACGGGCGGACTACCGAACGACGTATCGCGGTCACGCCGATCATTTCCTGGCCATTTCTCCTGCCTATGGCCGCTTCCTTTACGCCATCGCTCGCGCCCGGCGGGCGACCCGGATCGTCGAGTTCGGTACGTCGATGGGGATCTCGACGATCTACCTCGCGGCTGCACTTCGCGACAACGGCGGCGGAAAGCTGATCGGCTCCGAGCTTGAGCCCACGAAGGTGGCAAGGGCGCGGGCCAACCTTGACGCGGCGGGCCTCGCCGATCTGGCGGAGATCCGCGAAGGCGATGCGCTGGAGACGCTCAAGGACGTTGGCGGCGAGGTGGATGTCCTGCTGATCGACGGCGCATTCTCGCTTTACCTGCCGGTGCTCAAGTTGATCGAGCCGCGCTTGGCGTCCGGAGCCGCGATCCTCGGGGAGAATGCGTTCGCGCAGGATTATCTCGACTACGTCCGCAATTCCGCCAACGGCTATCTGTCCCAGCCGCTTGCCGTCGACGAAGGTCGCGGCAACGAATTCACCCTGCGGGTCGCCTGATGCCGGCGGAGAGCGTTAAGGGACGTCTCGATGGTGTGCTGCGCCGTATGCTCATGCGACGCGCGACCATCTCCGCATGCAGACCGATCGCCGAACGGTTTCACCTGATCACACTTGAAGGTCCAGCGCTTCAAGGCATGTCCTGGGCGCCTGGCCAGAAGGTGCAGATCGCGATGGCTGCCCCATTCGTCACACGGACCTATACGCCGATCGAATGGGACGCGTTGACCGGACGGACCCGCATTCTTTGTTACGTACACGGCGAAGGTCCCGGGAGCGCCTGGGCCCGGGACGTCAAGCCCGGCGACGAATGCGATGTCTTTGGCCCGCGGAGTTCGGTCGACCCGCGTCCTGCATCCGGACCGCTCGCTGTGTTTGGCGACGAAACATCGATCGGCCTCGGCTACGCGCTATCCGGTCGGTATCCCACCCGATCCGCCGCGCTTCATTTCGAACTCGGCGACACGGAAGCCGGCAAGCACGTGCTGAAGCATCTTGATCTTTCGGGCGTCGCTCTGTTCGAGAAACGTGCGGACGATGCGCATGTCGAGCAGATGGCGGCAGCCCTTCCATCGCTCGTGGCTGCCGGGGCATCGTTCGTGTTCGCCGGAAAGGCCGCGACCGTGCAACGGCTGCGACAGAGCCTCAAACAGCTGGATGTCACAACTCCACGCATCACGACCAAGGCCTATTGGGCACCCGGCAAGGTGGGCCTCGACTGAGTGTCGCCATCGCACGCGGACGTCGCCGATATTTGCCTCTGGGCGGAGAGCCGACGTTTGGTGGCCGAATGAGCCAGTTACCTGGATCGCTCCCTGCAGAGCTTCAGATTATTTATTGACTTTAGTCCTATATTGGATTACTGTCGCCTCAGCCTGCTCGATTGCTGCGTGCTCATGACACACAGCATCGATCAGACTGCAGCCGCGGCCCGGTCATCCGGGCAGTTGCTGGTGGAGCGCCGGGAGGCGCAGCGTTCGCTCGGCGGGCTTCGCACCCCACCGATGTCGTAACGCGCGCGTCTTCCCTGCGGGACTCGCAATCCCGCCGGTGCTGACGTGCGGGCCGGCCCTCGCAAGGCCAGCCTCAAGGGGTCTCGCAAACCCCTGGCGCCTCCCGGCGCTCCATTCTCGCAATGGGAAACGGGATGAAGGGTCGTCCGCGCCCTCGCCGAAGCGGAGATCGGCGCGTGCCTTATGCGACCTGCGCGCGGACGGACAGTTCCGCATCCGGCGCAGCAATGGCCTGAGCGCGCAGCAGCTCGACAATCTCCTCATTCGGCCGCGCCCGGCTGAACAGGAAGCCCTGCCCTTCATGGCAGCCTTCGCTGCGCAGGCAGGCGAGTTCGGATTCTGTCTCGACGCCTTCCGCCGTGATGGTGACACCGAGGCCCATACCGAGGCTGATGATCGAGCGCACGATCGCCTGCGCATCGCGATTGGAGCCGAGATCACGCACGAAGGACTGGTCGATCTTGATCTTGTCGAACGGAAAGCTTCTGAGATAGCTCAGCGACGAATAGCCGGTGCCGAAATCGTCCATCGAGATGCGAACACCGAGCGCGCGCAGCGCGTGCAGGGTCGCCAGCACCTGATTGCTCTTTTCCAGCAGCAGCGTCTCGGTGATTTCAAGCTCAAGCCGCCGCGGCGGCAATCCGGAATGCTTCAGCGCATCCATCACCACCGAGAGCAGATTGCCGACACGGAACTGTAGCGGCGACAGATTGACCGCGACGCGCACTTCATCAGGCCAGCGCGCAGCCTCGTTGCAGGCACGGCGCAGGATCTGCGTGCCGAGCGCATTGATCAGGCCGGTGTCTTCCGCAACTGGGATGAAATCCGCCGGCGAAATCATGCCGCGCTCCGCATGCGGCCAGCGCACCAGCGCCTCGCAGCCGGTGATGCGGCCGGTCTTGAGATCGATCAGCGGCTGATAGAATGGCCGGAGCTGATCGTCCTGAATGGCGGAGCGCAGATCGATTTCGATCTTGCGACGCGCCTGCGCGCGGGCGTCCATGCCGGACTCGAAGAAGCTGAAGGTGCCGCGCGAGTCGTTCTTGGCGCGCGACAGCGCCATGTCGGCGTTCTTGAGCAACCGCTCGGATTCGTCGCCATCGCTCGGCGCCATCGCGATGCCGATGCTGGCACCGATGACCACCGAATGACCGTCGAGCAGATAGGTCTCACCGACGGCGTCGAGCAGCCGGCGCGCCAGCAGCACGACATCCTCGGGACGGTTGATGCCGGTCTGGATGATGGCGAATTCGTCGGAATTCAGCCGCGCCAGCGCGTCTTCCTCGCGCAATGACGACCGCAACCGCCGCGCCACGCCGCGCAGCAGCTTGTCGCCGATACCATGGCCGAGCGTGTCGTTGACGCCCTTGAAGTTGTCGAGGCCGAGAAACAGCACCGCGACCTTCTCGCCGGTGCGCCGCGTATGTGCGAGGACCTCGTCGAGACGCTGGCGCAGCAGGTTGCGATTTGGCAGGCCGGTGAGGCCATCATGATGCGACATGAAAGCCAGCCGCATCTCGGCACGCTTGCGCTCCGTGATATCCATCAGCGCCAGCATCACGGCCGGCTCCTCGTTGTAGACGAGGTGCCGCGAATAGATCGCCAGATCGATCAGCGAGCCGTCGGCCTTGACGTGTTTCCAGGTTCGCGCGGCCTGCTCGTCATTGGCATGATCGCCGACCCACGGCGGAGCGGCCTCAAAGGCCTGCAACTGGCGGATGGTGAGCTTCTCGAATTCCGGACGCGTGTAACCGTAGTGTTCGATCGCGGCGTCGTTGACGCTAAGGATGCGTTCGTCATCGAGCGCGCAGACGATCATCGGCACCGGATTGCTCTCGAACAGCAGTCGGAACGACGCCTCGCGCTGTTTCAGCTCGGTGATGTCGACGCGCAAGCCGATGACACCGCCGTCTTCGGTGAGCCGCTCTTCGATCAGGACGACGCGGCCGTCGGCCAGAACCTGTTCGTGGCGCTCGCCGGGGTGGAACAGTTTGGCGACGCGCTCCGCGATCCATTCGTCCTCGCGGCCGATGGCTTCAGGATAGTCGCCGCGCTCGACACCGACGCGGATCGTGTCCTGCAAACGCGCACCCGGCACGAACTGATCCGAGCTGCGGTTGTAGATTTCCGCGTACTTCTTGTTCCAGAGGATGTAGCGCCCGTCGGAATCGAGAAACACGATGCCTTGCGGCAGGATGTCGATCGCCTCGCGCAGACGCTCATGGGATTTACGGGCTTCGGCGATCGCCGCCTCGGCCTGGGCACGCTGTCGCACGATCTCGCGGATGGGACCGCTGACGAGCCCCTTTTTCGGAGCCAATTTCGGTGCAGCCGCGATCGCCCGGCTCGGCCGGGTAATCCGAGACGCCAGTCCGGCTTTCGCTTTCTTTTTCGCTTCGGGCCGGAACTTCGGCATCAATGATCCACTCGCAACGCGCGTGTGACAATCTGTGCAAGAAGTGTCTGAAAAAACGGTATCAATGCCCGTTCACAGCAACCAATTACCGTCTGAACTGCGGGCCTGTGCACATCTCGTGCCTTCACAACAGGCAGAAGCCGTAGGCCTATGGTTACGGATGTCTGGACATCAGTGGGTCACAGGCGATCATCACCGCCAAGTGAGAGACGCAACTGGCTCGAAACGCTGATAAAACGACTGGGCCGGTGGCAACGGGAGGACCGGCAAAGCCGGACGCAAAAAAAAGCGCCAGCGTCAGACATGGTTACCCGCGCGTTAAAATCATGCGTGCCGCAGGTCACTCACCTCATCGGCAGCTTCAGCTATAATCGCAAGATGAGCCTTCGCCTGATTCTCAGCCTCATATCCCTGCCGGCCGTCATTGCTTCAACGTCGCTAGCGTTGGCGCAAACCATAGGCAGCGTCGATCCGAAACCGCTGCCGCCGCTGGCCAATCCGAACGACCCGACCATCGGAGCCAAGGAACTGTTTGGCCGCAAGGTGCTGCCGACGAAATCGCCGGTGCGCGTAGTCGGCTTCTACGCCAAGGGCTGCATCGCAGGCGCTGAAGCGCTGCCGATCAACGGGCCGACCTGGCAGGTGATGCGGCTGTCGCGCAATCGCAACTGGGCACATCCGCAACTGGTGGAGCTGCTGGAGCGGCTGTCGGTCAAGGCCAACAAGAATGCGGGCTGGCCGGGCATCCTGGTCGGCGACATGTCGCAGCCGCGCGGCGGGCCGATGATCACAGGCCATGCGAGTCATCAGGTCGGGCTTGACGCCGATATCTGGCTGACGCCGATGCCGAACCGCCAGCTCTCGCGCAACGAGCGCGAGGAAATGTCGGCGGTGATGATGGTGCGGCGCGACCGGCTCGACATTGATCCGACCACCTGGACGCCGTCACATCTGGCGGTGATCCGCGCCGCGGCGATGGAGCCCAGCGTGGAACGCATCTTCGTCAACGCCGCCATCAAGAAGGCGCTGTGCCGCGAAGCCAGGGGCGACCGCAGCTGGCTGTCGAAAGTGCGACCGATGTACGGCCACGACTATCACTTCCACGTCCGCATCAAATGCCCGGTAGGCAGCACCGAATGTGAAGCCCAACCACCGCCGAACGAAAGCGAAGGCTGCAGCGCCGGCGATCTCGCTTACTGGTTCAGCGATGCCGTGCTGCACCCGAAGCCGCCGCCGGTTCCGCCCAAGCCGAAGCCGCCCATGACACTGGCGGAAATGCCGGCGGCGTGCCGGCAGGTGCTGACGGCTCCGTGATCGGCCGACTGGCTATCGCATTGTCGTGAAACCGGGTTAGAACACGCCATCGTTGTGCCGTAAGCCGACGATCGACACGGGAGCCGCTCCCGAACTCCTTCCATATCAGCCGCGGCTGTCAGCTGCCCGGCCCAATCCTGCGAGATCCAACATGCGCATCAGTGCACGCAACCAGATCAAAGGTACCGTCCTCGAAGTCACCAAGGGCGCGACCACCTCGCATGTCCGCGTCGACATCGGCGGCGGCCAGGTCGTGACCTCGTCGATCACCAACGAAGCTGTTGACGATCTGGCGCTCAAGGCCGGCGGGAAGTGCATTGTGGTGGTGAAGGCCTCCGACGTCATGATCGCGGTGGATTGATCATGATTGCGCGTCTGATTGTCGCGCTGACCCTCCTCGGTTCGGCGCCCGTATGGGCGGCCGAGCCAAGCGGCTGTGACAAGTTCAAATGGTCGATCGACAAGGAGCGTGCTGCACTGACAGCGCAGGATCGCCCCAAGATTGCCTCCGGTGGCGACCTCGCAATTCCCGCTGCAGCGACCCTCGATCTGAAGGCACCCGCTGAGGCGAAGCTGCCGACATCGCCAGAGCGAAAGCCGAAAGACGGCACATTTGCAGGCTTTGCGCGCTTCCAGAAGGCGCCGAAGGCCGGCACATACACCGTCAGTCTGTCGGCGGCCGCGTGGGTCGACGTGGTCCAGGATGGCGAGATCCTAAAGCCGATGGAATTCAGCGGCGCGACCGATTGCGCCGGCATCCGCAAGACCATGAAGTACGATCTGGCAGCAGGTCCGTTCGTGATCCAGGTCAGCGGTGTGACCGAGAACAGCATCAGTCTGGCCGTGCTGCCGTCCGAGTAACCATTGGGGGTCTTTACCCCCTTGGCCAGCCTGATATTATTCCCCAGCGAAATCCCGGACGATCGTAAGTCCCCGGGGTTGCCGGAACGGCGCTTCCGCCTGTCGCATGTCCTACCCAACCTACGCCTGAGTTGCGCGTGCTTTGCGCTGCGACCACGCATGGAGCGCCACATGAATCGATTTGCCGGACTTTTCGCTGCGTTCTCGATCCTGCTCGGATCGACCTTCACGCCTGCACACGCGCAGGACAAAGCCCTGACCGTGTTCGCCGCAGCGTCGATGAAGAACGCGCTCGACGAGCTCGATGCCGCCTACTCTGCCAAGACCGGCGTGAAGATCACCGCCAGCTATGCTGCAAGCTCGGCGCTCGCCAAGCAGATCGAACAGGGCGCCCCGGCCGACGTCTTCGTGTCCGCCGACACCGACTGGATGGACTACGCGATCGGCAAGAAGAACATCAACCCAGCGTCCCGCACCGACCTGCTCGGCAACAGCATCGTGCTGATCGCCGCCAAGGACTCCAAGCTCGATAACATCACGATCGGCCAGGGCTTCGACCTCGCCAAGCTCGCCGGCGACGGCAAGATCGCCACCGGCGACGTGAAGTCGGTACCAGTCGGCAAATATGCCAAGGCGGCGCTGGAGAAGCTTGGCAGTTGGAGCGCTGCCGAGTCTAAATTTGCCATGGCCGAAAGCGTGCGCGCCGCGCTGACGCTGGTCTCGCGCGGCGAAGCCCCGCTCGGCATCGTCTATGCGACCGATGCCAAGATCGATCCGGGCGTGAAGATCATCGGCACCTTCCCGTCGGACTCGCATCCGGCGATCATCTATCCGATCGCTGCGACAACGACCGCGAAAACTGAAGCCGCCGACTATCTGGCCTTTCTGAGGTCATCGGCCGCAAAGACGGTTCTTGAAAAGTACGGCTTCACGTTCCTGGTCAAGCCGACGTCCTGACACGTGTCCGACATCTCCCCTCAGGAATGGACGGCGATCCTGCTCTCAATCAGGGTCGCCGTAATAGCGACATTGGTTTCGACGCCGATTGGAATCGGCGTCGCCTGGCTGCTCGCGCGGCGTGACTTCTGGGGCAAGCCGATCATCGACGCCATCATCTATCTGCCGCTGGTGTTGCCGCCCGTCGTCACCGGCTATCTGCTACTGCTGTTGCTCGGCAAACGCGGACTTCTCGGCGCATGGCTCGCCGAACATCTCGGCATCGTCTTCGCCTTTCGCTGGACAGGTGCCGCGCTCGCATGCGGCGTGATGTCGTTCCCTCTGCTTGTGCGGCCGATCCGGCTCTCGATCGAAGCGGTTGACCGGCGGCTCGAACAGGCGTCGAGCACGCTTGGTGCATCACCCTGGAAGGTATTTGCGACGGTGACACTGCCGCTGGCGCTGCCCGGCGTTTTGGCCGGCATGGTGCTCGGCTTCGCCAAGGCTATCGGCGAATTCGGCGCTACCATTACGTTCGTTTCAAACATCCCCGGCGAGACCCAGACGATTTCCTCCGCGATCTACTCGTTGATCCAGACGCCCGACGGTGACGCGACAGCCTCACGCCTGGTGATGATCTCCATCGGCATCGCCGTGCTGGCGCTGATCGCTTCGGAATGGTTCGCGCGCCGCGCGACGCAACGGCTGCACGGAAACTGATCGTGCTGCGCGTTGACGTCTTCAAACAACTCGGCGAATTTTCGATCGACGTCGCTTTTACCAGCGAGGGCCGCGTGACGGGCCTGTTCGGCTCCTCAGGTGCGGGCAAGACCTCGCTGGTCAGCATGATCGCGGGCCTTGTACAGCCAGACCGCGGCGTCATCGCCGTGGATAGCGACGTACTCTATGACGGTAGCGCGCACATCCACGTTCCGCCGCATCGGCGCCGCATCGGTTATGTGTTTCAGGATGCGCGACTGTTTCCGCATCTGAGCGTCGCGCAAAACCTCGATTACGGGCGCCGGATGAACCGCCTGACACGCGACCCCACTGAGGAAACGCGCATTACGGAGATGCTTGATATCGGACATCTGCTCGATCGTCGCCCCGGCGGCCTTTCGGGCGGTGAACGCCAGCGCGTGGCGCTGGGACGCGCGCTCCTATCGCAACCGAGGCTGCTACTGCTCGACGAGCCGATGGGTGCGCTCGACGAGGAGCGAAAGGCCGAGATTCTGCCCTACCTCAAGCGGCTGCGCGATGCAGGCGATGTGCCGATGGTCTTCGTCAGTCACGATGCCGACGAGATGCGGCAACTGGCGACGCAGGTCGTGATGCTAAAGCGTGGCCGTGTGACGGCCTTCGGTGGCACCGAGATCCTCCCGCGTATCATCCCGGCAGCCTGAGCCAATCAGGCGCCGGATAGCGTGGTCCAGCCTCGCTTCAGTTTCGCCTTGAGGGCTTGCCTGCGCGTCAGCTTTGGCGGCGCGGGCTCTTCATCTTCAGGCAGACGCAGGCCGACCACATTAACACGCCCTCCACCGAGACTGCGCGCGACGAGATCGATGCTGTCGATCGGCAATGCGGCGCCAACGGTCGGCGCATGATCGAGATGGATATCGAAATAATCGGCCAGCGTCAGTGATGACTGGGCTGGATCGACCGCAATGCCGTAGATCGCTGCAAGATCACCAAGAGTGATTTCACCAGACACTATGAAATCACCAAGCAGATGCGGGTCCGGCGCCGTGCTCGGCGGCATGTCGACAAAGAAGCGATCCAGCGCTTCGGCCTTCTCCGGCGGCGCCAGCAGATAGATGTAGTCGCCGGCCATGACAGGCTCGGCCTCGGCCGGCGTCAGGATGCGCTCATCGCGAATGACCAGCGTCGGCTTCGACCACGACGGAATGAGGTTGCGCTTCAGGTAGAGGCTCTTCGGGCGCACGGCATAGCCGACCAGTTGCTGTTCGAGCTGACCTGGCAAATCGAGTTCGATACGGCGCGGCCCCTTGTCGGTGCGCGGCAGAGCGACATGCAGCTTCCGGGCGGCAAAAGCCAGCGTCCATCCCTGAAACAGCAGCGAGATGATCACGACCACGAAAGCGACGTCGAAGTACAGCGACGCCTTGGGCAGACCAACCAGCATCGGGATTGAGGCGAGGAAGATGGCGACGGCACCGCGCAGGCCGACCCACGACACGAATACCTTTTCGCGCCAGTTAAAACGAAATGGCTGCAAACACAGGAATACGGCAACCGGACGGGCCACAAACATCAGAGCCAATGCAACGCCAACCGCCGGAATGATGCTGCCCACCAGCCGCTCCGGCGACACCAGAAGACCCAGCATGACGAACATCACGATCTGCGCCAGCCACGTCGCGGCGTCGAGGAACGTCACCACGGAATTGTGCGCTCGCGTCGGACGATTGCCGATGATGATGCCGGCAAGATAGACGGCCAGAAAGCCCGAGGCGTGAGCGATCTGAGCCAGCCCGAAGATCACCAAAGCCGCCGTGCAGACGAAGGGCGCATGCAACCCCTGCGGCAGCGCCACGCGATTCATGGCCAGGACAACCAGCCGGCCACCGGCGACGCCGATCACGGTGCCCAGTACGGCTTCCTGAGCAAATTCCATTGCCACATGACTGGCAGAGGTGTCCCCCAGCGACAGGAGCCTGACCAGCGTCAGGGTCAGAAAAACGGCGAACGGATCGTTCGTTCCGGACTCAACTTCGAGCGTCGCGCCGACCCTCGGCCTGAGGCGCAGGCCCTGTGCGTGGACCAGCAGAAAGACAGCTGCCGCGTCGGTGGACGCCACCACCGCGCCGGTCAAGAGCGCCTGGGTCCAGTTCAGGTCGAGGGCATATTTGGCGATAGGCGCAGTGATCAATGCCGTCAACAACACGCCAATCGTGGCCAGTACCATCGACGGGGCCAGCACCGCGCGAATGGCCTGAAATCGTGTCTTCAACCCACCGTCGAAGAGGATCAGCGCGAGTGCAACCGAGCCGACCACATAGGTTGTATGGACGTCGTCGAACCGCAGTCCGCCGGGGCCTGCTTCGCCGGCCACCATGCCGATAAACAGGAAGAACAGCAGTAAGGGCGCGCCGAAGCGAAGCGCAAGCAGGCTGGACAGGATGCCAGCCATGACCAGAACTGCGCCGAGAAGGATGGCAATGCTGACGGAATCAAGTGACGCCATGAGGCTCCGAGGCCGGAAATACTTGTAAATCCATGCTTATCGTCGTCATCCCGAGACGCCAAACGTTTTCTGCGTGACACTTGTTTGCAGGTATATTTCCCGGAACTTGCTCACAAGACTGGAGCTCTGCTCGATGGCGCCGACGTGGTGCTTGTGTGAATCTCCGCCCATCCGAATCAAATGCGCCGTCCGGCGATGATTCCGCACCACACGGTACATTCACGACAACGAGAGCTGCGCGATGCTTGACCTGACCGACACCCACGAATTCGTGCTGTCGACCGCACGATCGTTCGGCGCCGAGATAACCTCGCCGTGGTTCTATCTGCAGCTCGGACTGATGATGGCCGGCGGTGGCATTGCTTTCGCCATCGGGGCCGCAATCCGTTCGCGGGTCGATATGACTTCGCTGGCGATGGGCTGGCCGGCGCCGTTGCGCATGTTCATGCGCATCCTCGTCGGCAGCGCGGCCACCGCGGCCTTTGCGATCCTAATGACTCTCGACCGCGTGATCATGCTGAGCGTGACATGGCCGAGCCGCAGCTATTTGCTGTCGGTGGCGGCGAAGCTTGCACTCGCCTGGCTGGTGATCCGGCTTGTCACGAGCGTGATCCGTAACGAATTCCTGGTCCGGCTGGTGTCGATCTCGGCCTGGTTCGTGGCGGCCCTCAGCATTGTCGGCCAGTTGCAGCCGACCATCACCATGCTGGACGCGAACGGGATTGATCTCGGCGGCCTCCGGCTAACCCCGCTACTCTTGATCAAGCTCGGCGTCTTGCTCGCAGTGGCGCTGTGGCTCTCGAACATTGCCAGCAATTTTCTGGAAGGCCGGATCAGGCAGTCCCATGACCTCACGCCCTCAATCCAGGTCCTGCTGATCAAGCTGGTGCGCCTGCTCTTGATGGTGTTCGCCGTCGCTCTCGTCATGGGTGCGGTCGGCATCAACCTCTCGGCCCTCGCTGTATTCTCCGGCGCGGTCGGTGTCGGTATCGGTTTCGGCCTGCAGAAAATCGTCGCCAATTTCATCAGCGGCGTGATCCTGCTCGCGGACAAATCGGTGAAGCCCGGCGACCTCGTTACCATCGGCGACAGTTCCGGTCGCATCAGCGCGATGAACACGCGCTACATCTCGGTCGCCGCGGGCGACGGCCGCGAGTTCCTGATCCCCAACGAGGACCTCATTACCCAAAAAGTGGTGAACTGGACCTATACGGACAAGGACACGCTGGTGAAGGTCAATTTCAACGCCAATTACGATGCGGATCCGCGCGTCGTCTGCAAGCTGGCCATCGACGTCGCAACGGCATCGCCGCGGGCCAATACGGCCAAAACACCGAACTGCATCCTCACCGAATTTGCCGAAGCCGGCATGAAATTCTCTCTGACCTTCTGGATCGACTCGCCCGACGGCATGGACGCCGTGAAGAGCGAGGTGATGCTGGGCCTGTGGGATGCCTTCAAGCGCGAGGGCATCCGCGTGCCTTATCCGGTCCGCGAGCTGAAAATCCGCAGCAGCGCATTGCCGGTCGAAACCGTCGTCGAAGTCGCCTCCGGTCCGGAATAGGTCCGATGAAGCTTCCGCTCGACCTCGTTCCGGCGACGCTGCTGCGGCGCTACAAGCGCTTCCTTGCCGATGTCGAACTGGCCGACGGCAGTGTGATCACCGCCCATGTTGCCAATCCCGGCGCAATGATCGGCCTGCAGGCGCCGGGCGCGCGGGTCTGGCTGTCGAAGCCGCCGAGCAAGACCCGCAAGCTGCCTTTTTCGTGGGAGCTGATCGAAGCCGATTTCGGCAATGGCCCCGAACTGGTCGGCGTCAATACGATGCACCCCAATGCCATCGTTGCCGAGGCACTGGCCAACAACGCGATCCCCGAACTCGCCGGCTACGACATCATCCGCCGTGAGGTAAAATATGGCGCGGCGTCGCGGGTGGATTTCCTGCTGGAACACCCTTCGCGGCCGCCCTGCTATGTCGAGGTCAAGAACGTCCACATGATGCGCCAGCCCGGACTGGCCGAATTCCCGGATTCCGTCACCGCGCGCGGCGCCCGCCATCTCGACGAATTGGCCGCCATGGTCGCTGCAGGTGCCCGAGCCGTAATGCTGTTTGTGGTCCAGATCGGCTCGTCCACGGCTTTTGCGCTGGCGCGGGATATCGACCCGGCCTATGGCCGCGCCTTCGACAAGGCCCGTGCCGCAGACGTCGAAGCCATCGCCTATACCTGCCAGATAGACCACGGCAGCATCGTTCTGGCCGGCCGCGTGCCGATTCAGCCATGAATATGGCGAGCATGCGGACCGAGCGATGAGGTCCTGGAAGGCCTCCTTTGGCTTGCGCTGACCGCCCCAGCCATTAAATTGGGGCCTCAAATCAAACATTCCCGTCGCATCCTGCTTGGCAAGATCACCTGATGAGCTACGTCGAAGCCTCCGAAACCTCCCAGCGCAAAACCGGTCAGATCAAGCTGCATGGTCCCGCCGCTTTTGCTGGCATGCGCAAGGCCGGCGCGCTGGTGTCGCTCTGCCTCGACGAACTGACCGATCTGGTGAAGCCGGGCGTGCTGACTTCGGCAATCGACGACTTCGTGCGGGAATTCGCCTTCAGCCATGGCGCCTTTCCGGCGACGCTGATGTATCGCGGCTATCGCTATTCGACCTGCACGTCGATCAATCACGTGGTCTGCCACGGCATGCCCGGCGACCGCGCGCTGAAGGAAGGCGACATCGTCAATGTCGACGTCACCTTCATCGTCGAGGGATGGTATGGCGATTCCAGCCGCATGTATGGCGTCGGCGAACTCGCCCGCAAGGCGGAGCGTCTGGTCGAGGTCACCTATGAATCGCTCATGCGCGGCATCGCCGTGGTCAAGCCCGGCAATACTACCGGCGACATCGGCCATGCGATCCAGAGTTTCGTCGAACCGCAGCAGATGAGCGTGGTGCGCGACTTCTGCGGCCATGGCCTCGGTCGCATGTTCCATGACGAGCCAAACATCATCCATGTCGGCCGCCCCGGCGAAGGCGTGACCTTGCGCCCCGGCATGTTCTTCACCATCGAGCCGATGATCAATCTCGGCAAGCCGCATGTGAAGGTCCTGTCCGACGGCTGGACCGCCGTGACCCGCGACCGGTCGCTGTCGGCACAGTTCGAGCACACCGTCGGCGTGACCGCGACCGGCGTCGAGATTTTCACGCTGTCGAAGCGGCATAACGAACAGCCGCCGACACCCGCCGCCTAAACTTCAAATCGCCGCAGCGCTACAGACACTTTCTGGTTGCAAATGCAGCCGGGCACGGCATGCTCGTGGATACGATCCATGCGAGCCTTGGCGCCACATGCCCGTCAGTCCCAGTGATCCAGCCACGCCGACGGGTCTTGCCGAAGCGCCGCATTATCATGGCCACCGAGAGCGACTGCGGGAGCGCTTTCGCAGTGTTGGCGCCGATGCACTGAGTGACTACGAGCTGCTGGAAATGGTCCTGTTCCGCGCGCTGCCGCGCCGGGACGTGAAGCCGCTGGCGAAATCGCTCATCACCAAATTTGGTTCCTTCGCCGAGACGGTGCATGCGCCGGATACACGACTGCGCGAAATCGGCGGCCTCGGCGAAGCCGCGATCACCGAGATCAAGCTGGTCGCTGCCGCCGCCAGCCGCGTTGCCAAGGGGCAGCTGAAGCAGCGCACCGTATTGTCGTCATGGGCCACGGTGATCGACTATTGCCGCTCGACCATGGCCTTTGCGGACAAGGAGCAGTTTCGCATCCTCTTCCTCGACAAGCGCAACCAGCTCATTGCTGACGAGGTGCAGCAGGTCGGCACCGTCGATCACACACCGGTCTATCCGCGCGAGGTGGTGAAGCGCGCCCTCGAACTATCCGCGACGGCCATCATCATGGTGCACAATCATCCATCCGGCGATCCCACACCCTCGCAGGCCGATGTGCAGATGACCAAGGCGGTGATCGATGTTGCCGGTCCGCTCGGCATCTCGGTGCATGATCACATCATCGTCGGCAAACACGGCCATGCGAGTTTGAAGGGATTGAAGCTGATCTAGAACGCTTAGTTCTTGATGGTTTTGACGTATTCTTCCGCTGCCCGAATACCGCCCTTTGCCTTGAGCGTTAAGGCAGTTGTCCGCGGCTTCCATTCGGACATCAGCTTTTCTGCACTTCTGAGTTCCTGCTCGGACAACGTTGCAGCCATTTCATTTACATGTTTCGCGGGCGCCATGTTCGAGAGTTTGAAATATGCATATGCCAACGACGGATCCCTTGGCGTTCCTTTTCCAATGAAATGCAAGCGGGACAATCCAAAGAGGGCGCCGGGATATCCCTGATCACCCGCCTTCTTCCACCATTTCAGCGCTTCTTCGGAATTCCCTCGTCGATCGTACAGATTGCCGACATCGTGCTGGGCGAGCGAATAGCCCGCTTCGGCCGCAACAAGCTTATACTTCAAAGCTTGATCGACGTTGGATTCTACGACGCCCGCGCCTTGCCCGTCATAGTAACAACCGAGCTTATAGGCGCCCAACGGGTCGTTGGACGCGGCTGATTTTTGAAACCACTCAAAGGCCTGCCTGCGATCCTGTTGTGTGCCGATGCCGTTATTGTACATCATGCCCACGTGATATTGCGCCTCTGCATCTCCCTTGTTCGCCAATGCGACCATTGCATTAAAGGTATCCGCGTCATTTGCGCTGGCAGGCATTGAGAAAAATAAAAGACATGAAAAAGCCAAGGCGAAAAATTTCATCTCACCCTCCAATCGGGTTGAACCATTTTGTCTTGGTCACCCGCAGCGGAAATAGGTTCGAAGAAGCTGATTTGCGCCGGACAGATTGATGCGTAAAGCGCAATCCGGGCACCCCTGTCTTCGCAGGGGCGACAAAAGCGAGCGAGCTCCTACTGCCGCAGCAATATCAGCGGATCGGCACTATCCGGCACACGGCGCCACTGCGCGTTGTCGTCTGCCTCGAAATGCCAGGTCTCACCCGATGCCGACATCATCAGCAGTTCGCCGCGTTCGAGACGCCACTGCTTGGGATTGAAATTCGCCACCAGGGGGTCGCAGCGCGGTTTCAGGAAGACGGCGAAATTGTCCTGCGTCGTCTCGGTATTGGTCAGCGTCAGGCCGCAGACCACGCGGCCGCTGCCGCGTACCATCGACCAGTCGCCAATCATCTGGTCCATCGACTTGGTCAGCGATCGGGCCGCCGCCAGATTCTGCAGAATATAGACGCCCTCGCCGGTACGAATGCCCTCGAAGATACCACTCTCGACTTCGGTAAAATCGATCACCGCTTCGCCCGTCGGATTCTGCAGCCGGACGATATCGAGCCCCTTGATGTTCCAGGCTGCGATGTCCTTGGTGAAGGGCAACGCCTTCGCGCAATCCGGCTCGAGTTCGAGCTTCAGCCCCTGCGGCGACGTATCGTTCTTCAGCGTCACCACGCAGGTCTTGCTTCGCTCGGTGGTAGAGAGCTCCCACTGCCCGATCATGTTTTTCCGAAGGGTGGCAGCATCCTGAGCGCGCGTCGGGGCGCCGACGAGCATCGCGCCGGCAACTGCCAGCACAAAATATCGACAGCGCCCCGACGCTAGTCTCACGATCAGCGTCCCTTTATCGGCGTTTCCGCAATCGGTGTCGTCGGCGCCTTGCCGGCGAACCAGAGCTTGAGATTGTCGACCACAAGCTGATCCATCGCATTGCGTGTCACCACCGAGGCCGAGCCGACATGCGGCAGCAGAACCACGTTCTGCATCGCCTTCAGCTCGTCCGGCACCTTGGGCTCCTGCGCAAACACGTCGAGGCCCGCGGCCAGAATAGTGCCCGACTTGAGCGCCGCAATCAGTGCAGGTTCATCAATCACCGAGCCACGTGCGATATTGATGATGATGCCGCGCGGACCGAGCGCCTGCATGACTTCCGCATTGACGAGATTGGCCGTCGAGGCGCCGCCCGGCGTGATAACGATCAGCGTATCCACCGCCTTCGCCATCTCGACCAGGTTCGGATAGTGCTTGTGCGAGACGCCTGCGGCCGGATTGCGCGAGTGATAGACCACCGGCACCAGCGAGGCGTCGAGACGGCGCGCGATGGCCTGACCGATGCGGCCCATGCCCACCATGCCGACCTTGCGATCGCGCAGCGAGCCGACCGTGAGCGGATAAGGCTGTGTCAGCCATAGGCCCGAACGGACATATTTGTCCGCCTTGATGAATTCACGGGCAGTGGCGATGAACAGGCCGAGCGCCGTATCGGCGACTTCCTCAGTCAGCACGTCCGGCGTGTTGGTGACGAGGATATTGTTCTCGGCGGCATATTTAGCGTCGACGTGATCGTAGCCCACGCCAAACGAGGAGATGATCTCGACCTTGGGATATTTCGCCAGCACGGCGCTGTTGGTCGGCACCAGACCGGTCACAGCAATGCCGCGGATCTTCTCGGCGACACCCGCCGGCAGCCGTTCGAGATCGTGCTGGGTTTCATATTTATGCAGTACGAACTGATCCGAGAAACCGTTATTGATCAGCGGCTTCGTCGGTCCATAGATCAGCAGGTCGATTTTGTCCGAAGAGATTCCCGTCCCCATTATTTTTCCTTTCGCAGTGCACTCTCATGCCAGCGCCGCAATAATCCGTGGGATACCAGCGCGAGCAGCATATAAATCACAATCCCCGCAACGGACAGCAACAATAACGCAGCGAACATTCGGGGAATATTGAGGCGATAGCTGGATTCCAAAATGCGATAGGCGAGACCTGAACCAGCACCCGCCGCACCTGCAGCGATTTCCGCCGCCACCGCGCCGATCAGCGACAATCCGCCGGCAATGCGCAATCCGCCAAGTATGAACGGCAATGCAGCCGGAAGCTTCAGATAGCGCAGCACCTGCCAACGCGATGCACGATAGAGCTGGAACAGCCCGGCCAGATTGCGATCCACCGAATTGAGGCCCAGCGTCGTATTGGCCAGCACCGGGAAGAACGCGACGATCCAGGCGCAGACGACGACAGCCGTCTGCTGCGGCAGATAGATCAGCATCAAGGGCGCGATGGCGATGACGGGCGTCACCTGCAGCACGATGGCATAGGGCAACAGGGAATATTCCAGCCATTTGGACTGGTTGAACAACAGCGCCAATGCGATGCCGCCGACAGCTGCGGCAATGAAACCTTCGAGCGCAGTCAGAAGCGTCACGCCGAGGGATTCAGACAGGATCGACCAGTCGGCGATCAACGTCTGAAAGACGAGCAAGGGGCCGGGCAGCAGATAGGGCGGGATTTCGCCGATCCGAACGACGAGATCCCACAGCACGATGCCCGCAATGAACACGACGACGGGCCAGACGATGCGCTGCCATTGCATATCGCTGCCCGGCAGGACCGAACCGCGATCGACTGCGGGCAGTGGCTCCAGACCTTTCATGCCCGCGCCTTTGCGGCATTGGCCATCTCGTCACTGGCCTGCATCAGTGCTTGCGAAACATCGCGACAATAGCCGGCATAAGCCATCGAGGTGCGAAACGCGTCGTCGCGCGGTTCGGCGGATTCGATACGACATTCGGCGCTGACGCGACCAGGCCGCGAGGTCATCACCACAACGCGCTGCGACAAATAAACCGACTCGAACACCGAATGGGTGACGAAGATGACGGTCTTGCCGAGTTCGCGCCATAGCGCCAGCAGGTCGTTGTTGAGCCGGAAGCGCGTGATTTCGTCGAGCGCCGCAAAGGGCTCGTCCATCAGCAGGATATCCGGCTCAGTTACCAGCGCGCGGGCCAGCGACGCCCGCATCTTCATGCCGCCCGATAATTCGCGCGGATAGGCTTCGGCAAAGTCCGCGAGACCGACCTGTGCAAGCACTTCATTCACGCGCGCGGTCGATTGAGCATCCGGCACATGCGCCAGCTTCAGGGGCAGCCTCACATTCTCGCGGATCGTGCTCCACGGCATCAGTGTCGGCTCCTGAAACACGAAACCGATGGGATGATCGCTGCTGCGCGCGGCGACATCAACAGTGCCCGCGGACGGAGCGATCAGGCCAGCGATCAGGCGCAGCGCCGTGGACTTCCCGCAGCCTGATGAGCCCAGAAGCGAGACGAACTCGCCCTTGCGGATATCAAGATCGAGTGGCCCGAGTGCGACGGTGCCGTTGTCATAGACCTTCGTGACGCCGCGCAGGCGCACGGCAGCGGGGATATCGTTCAAAGGCAAAGCGGGATCGGCCATCTGCCGGCTTACTTCTTCGGCCGCAGATTGACGCCGACACCCTTGTTGACGAATTGCAGCGTGTAACCCTTGCGATAGTCGACATCGCGCTTGACCACGCCGGCGCGCGACATCTTGTCAAAGAAGCTGCTGACGCGTGCATCGCTCATCGCGCCGATGCCGTCCTTCAACGTATCACCGGAATCAACGATCCCGTACTCCTTCATCTTGGCGATGGAATAGGCCAGCAACTCGTCGGTCATTTCCGGGTTGAGCTTCTTGATGACCTCATTGGCGGCTTTGTTGTCGCCATAGAGATAGTTGTACCAGCCAATCATCGAGGCATCGACGAAACGCTGGACAAGGTCCGGCTTCTTGTCGACCCATTCGCGGCGCGTTTCGATCAATGTCGAATAACCGTCGAAACCGTAGTCCGCGAGCAGCATCACGGTTGGCTTGAAATTGGCCTGCTTCTCGACCACGAACGGCTCGGATGTGACATAGCCCTGCATCGCGCTGTTCTTGTCGACGATGAAAGGCTGAGCATTATAGGTGTAAGGCTTGACCTTGGACGCGCTGAAGCCAAGCTCGGATCGCATCCATTGGAAATAGCCGGCGACGCCCTCCTTCGAGATCAGCAGCGTCATCGGCTTGAGATCTTCGAGCTTGGTCACCTTGGGATTGGGATGCGCCAGAAAGACCTGCGGGTCCTTCTGGAAGATCGCGGCGACAGCGACCACCGGCACATTATTGGCGACGGCATCGAAGGATTGCAGCGTGTTGGCGCTCATGAAGAAGTCGAGCTTGCCCGAGATCAACAGGATGCGATTGTTCACGTTCGGCCCGCCCGGCACGATGGTGACGTCGAGCCCGTAATTCTTGTAGGTGCCGTCCGCGACCGCCTGGAAGAAGCCGCCATGTTCAGCCTCGGCCACCCAGTTGGTGCCGAAACTGACCTTGTCGAGCCTGGTTTCCGCCGCGGCAGGCGACCACGCGGCCATCACGGCCAGTGCGCCAATGGTTAACGCGCGCAGCAGGGATATCGGGCTCATATTGGACTCCGTCGACCGTTATGGCCCATGATAGGAAGCAATCTGCTGCCAGACTACCCTGCAAAATTGACCAAAGAAACGCATCTCGATGACTGCCAACATGCCGCCCCGCGACTGGACTGCCATTCACTGGCCCGACATCGCCAAGAGCGATCCGGCCTCCTGGATTGCAGTGCTGCCATTGGCTGCGACCGAGCAGCACGGACCGCACCTGCCGCTCGGCACCGACGTCATGATCGCGCAGGCTTATCTTACAGAGGTCCAGCGCCTGCTGCCCGCCGACATTCCAGCAACGTTTCTGCCGCTTCAACCTGTGGGCATTTCAACCGAGCATCTCGCCTTTCCCGGCACGCTGACCCTGCCGACCGAGATCGCATTGCAGACCTGGACCGCGATCGGCGAAAGCGTCGCGCGCGCCGGCGTTCAGAAACTCGTGATCGTCACCAGCCACGGCGGCAACAGCGCAGCAATGACACTCGCCGCCCAGGACCTGCGCGCCGAATACGGCATGCTGGTTGCCACCACGGGGTGGAATCGATTCGGTGCACCGGATGGCCTATTTTCTGAGGAAGAGTTGCGTCACGGGATTCATGGCGGTGCTGTCGAGACATCGATCATGCTGGCGCGGTACCCGCAGCATGTCCGCAACGACAAGATCGCAAACTTCGCGTCGTCAGCGATCGCGATGGAGACAAACTATCGCTGGCTGTCAGCGAGCCGACCCGCGCCATTCGCGTGGCAGGCCGAAGACCTGCATCCCGGCGGCGCGATCGGCGACGCCACGCAGGCATCAGCCGACAAGGGCGAGAAGCTGCTCGCCCACGGCGCAAAGGCATTCTGCGAATTGCTTGCGGACATGCATCGCTTCGATGTCGCGGCATTTGATCGCGAACCGGACCCCGACGCGTGAGATGTGGTTAACCGCGGATTGCGCGATTCACGCGACGACATATTCCGCGCGGATGACGACATAATCCTGAAACCAAATAGTTCGACCGGGCCTCGAACCCGATCCGTTTGGGCTCCGACTGATTGGCATGCAGGCCACGATGGCTGCACTTCAACAGGATGGAGTTATCCCATGTCGATCAAGTCCAAGATTGCTGCTTTCGCTCTCGTTGCTCTCACCGCCGCCGGCACCGTGGCATCGTCCACGCAGTCGGCTCAGGCCAAGGGCCCGGGCATCGGCTTCGGCATCGCTGCCGGTGTTGTCGGCGCCGCAGTCGTCGGTAGCGCCATCGCCGCCAACAACGGCTACTACGGTTACGGATATCGCTGCGGCTGGGTCCGTCAGTATGACGGCTACGGCAACTATGTCGGCCGCGTCCGGACCTGCAACTACTAATCTCTTGATCGACTGACGTGGATTTGCGTCCGACACGGGCGCCTCATCCACCCCGTGTCGCACCAGACCCGCCCGATTGTCCCCTCGGGCGGGTCATTTTTTTTGCGACCGTCAAATGCCTTTCGAAGCGTGCCAGCCAACTGCTGTTATCCAACCGTCATGATCCGCTGCCACTGAAACATGTCTCTCCAGCTGATCTTGCTATTGCGAATTAGTTGCAATTATAATCAGGGAGTCGGCGGGTCGCTCATTTTGCTTCGTTTTGTCTGATGACGCCCTTCGGCACCCTACTGTTGTGGGCGAATCGACTATTTTCCCGGAATATCAAACGGTTCGTCGCATGATCGGCGACGACCTGAAGCGAGAAATGACGGCCGCATGAAGTACCCCGACCAATCGCGAGCATTGTCGTGAAGCGCGTTTTGGCCGGTTTTGCGCTGGGTGCACTGGCGTTCGATGGCTCTGCGATCGCGGCCGATATTTCATCCGGCATGGCGCTGAAGGCCCCCCGCCTGATTTACGACTGGACCGGGTTTTATCTAGGCGGTCACATCGGCTATGGCGGCGGCAGCTTTGGTCCCGGCAGCAATGCACTGCCCGCGCAGGGCGTTGTCCTGCCGCCTTCGCCGACCGGTCTGATCGGCGGCTATCAGCTCGGCTACAACAGACAGTTCAGCAACAATGTCGTGCTGGGCTTCGAGGCCGACGCCACGTTCAGCAGCCCGCAGGACGCCGCGCGGCTGATGCCAGCGCCCTTCCATACGACCTTCGACTATTTTGCGACCGCACGCGGCCGCATCGGCTACGCCTTCGGCGCGTTGATGCCTTACGTCACCGGTGGCGTGGCGTGGGGACGCACCAAACTCAATCTCAACGATGCCGACGGCAATCTCGTCTCCTCGGCGTCTCGCGATCATTTCGGCTGGACCGCTGGCGCGGGCGTCGAATTTGCCGTTGGCGGCAACTGGACTGCGAAGGCCGAATACACCTATCTCGATTTGATGCGGCAGACCTATGATCTCGGCGAGGCCGGGCTGCCGAATGTGAGCGTCGATCCGAATATTCACACCGTCAAAGTCGGCTTGAATTATCGGCTGTGGGACACGCCGCCATGGTCACCGTCAGCACCCATCACCGGCAAGACTGCGCTGCCGGAATCCACCGACTGGAACGTTCACGCCCAGACCACCTTCATCGCGTCCGCCTATCCGCGGATTCGCTCGCCCTATGAAGGCACCAACAGCCTTCCCGGCGGCGGCCAGGGGCGCGAGACCTTTACGACGACGGCGTTCCTCGGCTGGCGGCTGTGGCAGGGCGGTGAACTCTATCTCAATCCCGAGCTGGCGCAGGGCTTCGGCCTCAACTCCACCCTCGGCCTCGCCGGCTTCCCCAATGGCGAGGCGCAAAAGGGCGGCGCGCCGTTTCCGCGCTTCCGGATGCAGCGCTATTACTTCCGCCAGACGCTTGGCCTCGGCGGCGAGCAGGAAGACGTCCCCGACGCCGCCAATCAATTGGCAGGCAAGCGCGACATCGACCGCATCACGCTCACGGTCGGACGCTTCGCGGTGGGTGATTTCTTCGATGGCAATTCCTACGCCAAGGATCCGCGCGCCGACTTCATGAACTGGGCAATGTGGTCATCGGCCGCTTACGACTTTCCAGCCGACCTGCCGGGCTTCACCCGCGGCGCCATCGTTGAACTGAACCGCAAGGACTGGGCGATCCGAGCCGGCCTGTTTCAGGTGCCGGCGCAGCCTAACAACGACGTCCTGACGTTCAAGACTGGCGGCGCGGTCGTCGAATTCGAGGAGCGTCACCAGATCTTCGACCAGCCCGGCAAGCTGCGCGTCGGTGCCTTCATCAATCGCGGCAATACCGGCAGCTATCGCGGCGCACTGGCGATCGAGGCCAATGATCCCACGCTGGATATCAACGACGTGATGTCCTCGATCCGCCGCGCCAGCGACAAATACGGTTTCTACGTCAACGGTGAGCAGCAGGTTGCCACTGACGTTGGCATCTTCGGGCGCGTCAGCTGGAACGATGGCCAGAACGAGATCCTGTCCTTCACCGATATCGACCGCAGCGTCTCTGCCGGCGTCTCGATCAAGGGCAGCCATTGGGGCCGCGCCAATGACACGATCGGCTTAGGCGGCGCGATCAACGGACTGTCCGCTGCGCATCGCGACTTCCTCGCCGCTGGCGGCAACGGATTGCTGATCGGCGACGGACGGCTAAATTACGGCACCGAGCGCATTCTCGAAACCTATTACGCCTATGCCATCGACAAGAACTTCACCCTCACGGCCGACTACCAGCTGATTGCGAACCCCGCCTACAACAAGGATCGCGGACCGGTCTCGATCTTCTCAGGCCGATTGCACGGCGAGTTCTGACGGCACATCCTGCGCCGTTTGTAGCCGGATGAGCGCAGCGATATTCGGGCTACGATAATCTAGGCCGAACGTTCCAGGGCCGCCGGCAGGAACGAGCCCGCTTGCGCCATCTCCCATGCATCGCGAAAGCGCTTGTCGCCGGTGCCATCGATCAGCTCGTTGTGGCGTAGTGCCGGATACATCCGTGTGAAAGACAGGACGTCGGTACCGGAGGCACGGTGCGAGAAATGGATCGGGCGAATATCCTGCGGATGAGCGAGCCCGGCTGCCGCGATCAGCTCAGCCAGCGCATGCAACGTCGCCTCGTGATAGTTGTAAACGCGATCGGTCTTCTGTGGCACGGCAAGGGCGCGATTGCGCGTCGGGTCCTGCGTCGTGACGCCGGTCGGGCAACGATCGGTGTGGCAGCTGAGTGACTGGATGCAGCCCAGTGCGAACATGAAGCCGCGCGCCGAATTGCACCAGTCGGCGCCGAGCGCCATCGCGCGGGCGATATCGAAGGCCGTCGCGATCTTGCCGGAGGCGCCAATCTTGATGCGGTCACGCGCGCCGATGCCGATCAGCGCATTGTGCACGAAGTTGACGCCCTCGCGCATCGGCATGCCCAGATGGTCCATGAATTCCAGCGGCGCCGCGCCGGTGCCGCCTTCATTGCCATCGACAACGATGAAATCCGGATAGATGCCGGTCTGCAGCATGGCCTTGCAGATCGCGAGGAATTCCCAGGGATGACCGATGCACAGCTTGAAGCCGGCGGGCTTGCCGCCGGACAGACGGCGCATCTTGTCGATGAACTCCATCATCTCGATCGGCGTTGAAAACGCCTTGTGATAGGCTGGCGAAATGCAGTCCTCGCCCATGGCGACGCCGCGGATGCGCGAGATCTCTTCCGACACTTTTGCCGCCGGCAATACGCCGCCATGGCCGGGCTTTGCGCCCTGGCTGATCTTGAGCTCGACCATCTTGATCTGATCGTTGACGGCAAGCTTCGCGAAGGCGTCGGGATCGAAGTTGCCATCGCGCGTGCGGCAACCGAAATAGCCGGAGCCGATCTCCCAGATCAGGTCGCCGCCCATTTCCTGGTGATACGGGCTGACGCCACCCTCGCCTGTGTCATGGGCGAAGTTGCCACGCTTGGCGCCGGCATTCAGCGCCCGGATCGCATTGGGACTGAGCGCTCCGAAACTCATCGCCGAAATATTCAGTACCGAGGCGGAGTAAGGCTTGAGGCAATCCGGGCCGCCGATAGTGATGCGGAATTGCTCAGTCGCATGCGGTTTTGGGGCGACCGAATGGTGCATCCACTCATAGCCTTCTTCGTAAACGTTCTTCTGGGTGCCGAAGGGACGCTTGTCGAGCACCATCTTGGCGCGCTGATAGACCACCGCGCGCGTGTCGCGGCTGAACGGCATGCCGTCCTTTTCGCTCTCGAAGAAATACTGCCGCATCTCCGGACGGATTTCTTCGAGCAGGAAGCGGATATGCGCCGAGATCGGATAGTTGCGCAGAACCGCATGGTCCTTCTGGAGCACGTCGTGAATGCCGAGCATGGTCAGGCCGCCGAAGACGATAACCGGGATGACAACGAGCGGGATGACCTTGGGGTCGTGGATGCCAATGCCGACCAGCAGCAAGGTGGCGACGCTGCAGATCGTCAAAACGATGAAGCGCGGCGAGAGGGGAAGCATCAACGTTTCCATAGAAATCCTGCCTGACATGAATGGCGCTAGCGTTACACAGACCCGATGACGCAAACATCACAAGCGCGTTGCCGCAGAGCATCGCACTCGAGCGCCCAATCTAGCGCGCCACGCTCAATGAATTGTTGCCAAAAGCGAGAGCCTGAAACGACAAAACCCGCGCCGAAGCGCGGGTTTTGCAGTGCAGTGCAGTGCATTTCGATGGTGTCGGGCTGCCTTAGCGCTCGACGAAAGCCTTCTCGATCACGAAATGACCGGGCTTGTTGCCGCTGCCTTCGGTGAAATCGCGCTTCTCAAACATGACCTTCAGGTCTTCGAGCATCGCCGGACTGCCGCACAGCATGACGCGGTCGGTGGTGATGTCGAGCAGGCCCTGGCCGATATCCTTGAAGATCTGGCCGGACTCGATCAGGTCGGTGATGCGGCCGCGATTGCGGAAGGGCTCGCGGGTGACCGTTGGATAATAGGTGAACTTGTCCTTCATCAGCTCCCCGAACAGCTCGTCCTTCTGGAGTCGTTCGACCAAGCGCTCGCCATAGGCCAGCTCCGAGACCTGCCGGCAGCCATGCACCAGCACGACCTGCTCGTACTGCTCATAGACTTCGGGATCCTTGATCAGGCTGGCAAAGGGCGCGAGACCGGTGCCGGTCGACAGCATGAGAAGGCGTTTGCCCGGCAGCAGACTGTCGGTAACCAGCGTGCCCACCGCCTTACGCGCGACCAAGATGGTGTCGCCCTCCTTGATCTTCTGCAGGCGCGAGGTCAGCGGACCGTCCGGCACCTTGATGCTGAAGAATTCCAGCTCTTCCTCATGGTTCGCGCTGGCCATCGAATAGGCACGCAGCAGCGGCTTGCCATCGACTTCCAGGCCGATCATGGCGAATTGGCCGTTCTGGAAGCGGAACGAGGTGTCGCGGGTCGCTTTGAAGCTGAAAAGTGTATCGGTCCAATGCTGGACGGAAAGAACTTTCTCTCTGTGAAAGGCGCTCATGAGATCTGATTTTCCAGTGCGGGCTTTTTTAGAACAAGTCCATTGTTTGCCGCGTCACGATGCCGAGAAACCATTGCGGCTATTGGCTAATTTTGGTTCTCGCAGCTGCGAATGACAATTAGTCAAAGAAGCCATGAAGTGCAATTGCGGACTGAGGGAGGCGGTCGATTAATTTCCAAAGCAGGTTACCCATGCAGCAGCGGCCGATCTGGCCGCGACATTAAATTACCCGATATGAGGGGTTTCGTTCAATTTCTTGCCGGACACCGTTAATGGTATCCGGCTGGATCGCGTGATCCCGATCCGGTAGTTTCCGGCCACCTCGTTAAAGTCGTCGCAGGCGACTTTTCGTTCAATCGTCGGCCTGGTCCTTGATGACATCCCTTCGCGACATCCGGGCCGGAAAGCCCCCATCCTATCCCGACCAGTCGATCTATGCCGAATACGCGTGCCGCCAGTTCGGGCTGGATTTCGCCGAGGTCGATGGCGGAACGGGCCTGATCTTCACCGTCGGCCGCAATGGCAGGAGCGCATCCTTCGGCGCCGGACGCGGCTCGTTCTTTCCGCAGAACAACGCCACGGCCGCGACGCTGGCGAACGACAAGTATTTCGCCAATGTACTGATGGAGCGTGCCGGCGTCCCGACCCTGGGCGGGAAATACTTCTTCCTGCATGAGCGCTACCGCGCCCATCGCCCACCCGGCCACGAATATGCCGACGCCGTCTGGCATTTCGCCGAACTCGGCGACCGGGCCTTCATCAAACCGCTCATGGGATCGCGCGGCGACTTTGCGGAGATCGTCGCGGGCGGCGATGCGCTCATCGCCTATCTCAGGCAGGTTGCGCAGTATTATGACGCGATCCTGATGCAGCGGATCTATACCGGCCAAGAATATCGCATCTTCATCCTCGACGACGACGTCGTGTATTGCGCACAGAAGACGGCGCCCTTCGTAACGGGCAACGGCAAGGCGACGCTCAGGCAATTGATCGCAGCGGAGACGTCCGCGCTGGACCGCCACGGCATTTCGTCGGCCGCCACAGGTCTCGACGAGATCTCCCTCGATCGCGTGCTGCCATATGGCGAGCGACGCGCGATTCCCGGCCGGATGAATCGCAGCGCAGGCGGCAGCATGAGCTTTGCTGCACCGGGCAACGAGACTGTCGCCTTTGCGATGGCGCTGCAGGCCGCCAAGGCGCTCGGCCTGCGCGCTGGCGCGGTCGACCTGTTTACGGATATCGACGGAGATGCCGCGGCCTTGCGCGTGATCGAGGTCAATGCCAATCCCTCGATCCGCTTTCTCGAAGACAGCGGCCGCGAGGATCTTATCCTGCGCATCTGGCGGCATACATTCACGGCGATCGGCCTGCTCGATGTTTAACCTGCCCAAATATGGCGACGGCCTCTGCCTCGCGCGGCTGTCCCTGCTGCTCGATGCGCTGTCCATCGATCGTGTCCGGCTGCGCAAACATTCCGTCGTCGTGACCGGCTCGAACGGCAAGGGCAGCACGGCGGCATTCTGCGCCAGCATCGGACGCGCATTCGGCCTGCGCACCGGACTGTTCACGTCACCGCATCTCTACCGCTTCAACGAGCGCTTTCAGATCGACGGCGTTCCGGTCGATGATGAGCTGCTCGAAGCGCTGGTGCTGCGCGTCGCTACCGCCATCGCCGATCTCAAGCAGCACACGCTGGATGAGGTCTTTGGCGCCTTCGAGGCGCAGTTCGCGCTGGCCTGCCTGTATTTCCAGGAGACCGAATGCGAATTCGCTGTGTTCGAGGCCGGCATCGGCGGGCGCTACGATCCGGTTCGGCTGGTCGGCGCTGACATCACCTGTGTCACCTCGGTCGATCTCGAACACGTCAACCTGCTCGGTAACACGCTGGAGCTGATCGCCTGCGACAAGAGCGATGCATGCATCACGGGCGGCACCGTCGTCTATGGCGAGAACTGCCTGCCCATGCGCGGCAATCTCGCCGAGTACAACCGCAACCGCAACGTCACCGGCCTGCATATCGGCGACGAGATCACGATCAGTAACGTCTTTGCCTCGGCCAAGGCCCAGACCTTCAACTGTCGGCTGGGCGCATTCGATCTGCGCGCGCTCGAACTCGTGTTGGCCGGCGAGTTCCAGCTCAACAATGCCGCCATAGCGGCTGCGCTGTTCATTCTCTGGATGCAGCGCATGCATCCGGATGCGACCACCAGTGCCATCGATCTCGCGGTCCGGACCGGGCTGCGCGACACCAGATGGCCGGGACGGCTCGAAATCGTTCAGCGCGATCCCCTGACCGTTATCGATGTCGGCCATACGCCCGATGGCGTGGCACAGGCCCTGAAAAGCCTTCGCGCCATCCATGGCGATGACAACTGGTTGCTCGTGCTCGGCGTGTCCGGCGACAAGAATGTCGACGATATCGCCAAGCATCTCGCCCCCGTCTTCGATACGATCGTGTGCACCCGCGCCTATCACAAGGGCGCAGACGCGCGTGTGGTCGGCGCCGCGGCGCGCAATGCCCATCCAGCCGCGCGTATTCATGTGGCCAATGCCATGGAAGACGCAGTGCGCCTCAGTCAGCAACTGGCGCGCGCCGTGCCGCGCAAGATCTATGTGGCGGGTGGACTGTTTGCGGCGATCGAATATGCCACGGTGCTGCGCGGCGGCCGCGCGCAGGATCTGGTGTTTTTTTAAAATTCCACGCTCGTCATTCCGGGGCGTGGCCGGCACTTGCCGGACGCGACGCCGGAATGACAGTGTGGGCCTGATCCGCGCCGGAATGACAGTTTGTGGGGCGACGCTACGCGGTCAGTTCGTGCCGCCCGCTGAATCATCCAGCACTTTAAAACTCTCCTCGAGTTGCGGCGAGATCGAGACGCCCATGCGCTCGCCGGTCGGCAGGCGTGCGACGAACCATTTGTTGTAGAGCGGGATCAGATCGCGGTTGGAGCCGAGGCGTCGAAACGCACGCTCCACGACGTCACTCAGTTGCTTCTCGCCCTTGCGGAACATGATGCCGTACGGATCATAGGACAGATAGTCGCCGACCACGCGGAATTTGTCCTGCGACTTGTGCCGCGCAATCAGACCCGACAGCAGGATATCGTCGGTCGCGAAGGCATCGGCCTTGCCGTCGACCAGCATCTGGTAGCTCTGCTCGTGATCGGGCGAAACCACGATGTTGAGGCCGAGATTGAATTTCTTGTCGACCGCGTGCATCGCCTGTTCGTTGGTGGTGCCCTTGGTGACCACGATGGTCTTGCCCTTGAAGTCGGCCGGCGCGGTACCCGTGGTCGTTTTTGGCACCATCAGCTTGGTGCCGGCGACGAACATCAGCGGCGAGAACGCGACCTGCTTGCGCCGTTCGGCATTGGCTGTGGTCGAGCCGCATTCAAGGTCGATCTTGCCGTCGATGACGGCCGGGATGCGATCGTCCGACGTCACCTTGACGTATTCGATTTTCAACGCGGGATCGTCGACCTCGATACCGATGTCCTCGACGATGGCTTCGCAAAGTTCGAGACTGTAGCCGATCGGCCGACCGGCCTGATCGAGGAACGAGAATGGCGGCGAGCTTTCGCGATAGCCGAGCTTAACCACATGCGCCTTCTTGATGGCCGCCAGGGTCGGGCTAAGCCCTTCCGCAGGCGCTTGCGCCTGCGCAGTCGTCACCAGCAGCAATGCTGCCAGGATTCCGGTGATCGAACCGGTCAGATCATGGCGCATCATGCACCTCATCCATGTCCGAGGGCGGGGATTTCTCCAGGGATCATGTCGCCGGACACGATATCATCCGGGCCGAGTTCATGTTCGGGCGCGAGTTCGCCTTCCCATTTCGCGACTACCGCTGTGGCCAGCGAGTTGCCGATCACATTGGTGGCGCTGCGCCCCATATCGAGGAACGTGTCGATGCCCATGATCATCAACAGGCCAGCTTCGGGAATATTGAACTGGCTCAGCGTGGACGCGATCACCACCAGGGACGCGCGCGGCACGCCGGCGACGCCCTTCGAGGTGATCATCAGCGTTGCCAGCATAGCGAGCTGCGTGCCGAGCGACATTTCGATGTGATAGGTTTGCGCGATGAAGATGCTGGCGAAGGTGCAGTACATCATCGTGCCGTCAAGATTGAACGAATAGCCCAGCGGCAGCACGAAGCTGGAGATCCGCGACGAGGCGCCGAAGCGGTTGAGGCCCTCCAGCGTCTTCGGATAGGCCGCTTCCGAACTTGCCGTGGAGAACGCGATCATCAGCGGCTCGCGGATCAGCCTGAGCAGATGGCTGTAGCGTGGCCCGATGACGACAAACCCGACGACGATGAGGATCGCCCACAGAATCGCCAGCGACAGATAGAAGCCGCCCATGAAGACGATCAGCTTCCACAGCACGCCCAAACCATTCTTGGACACGGTCGCCATGATCGCCGCCCAGACTGCGAGCGGCGCGAACAGCATCACATAGCCCGTCACTTTCAGCATGATGTGACCGAGGTCATCGATCAGCGCCAGCATCGGCTTGGAGCGCTCCGGCATCGCGCCCATCGCAACGGCGAAAAAAATGGCGAAGATAACGATCTGCAGGATCTCGTTCTGCGCCATCGCATCCGCGATGGAGGTCGGGATCAGATGGGTCAGGAATTTCTCGATCGAGAAAGCCGACACCGGCAGGCCGGTGGATTGCCCCGCGGCCGGCAGCGTTCCCGGGAAATTTGCGCCCGGCTGCAACAGGTTGACCATCACGAGGCCAAGCAGCAGCGACACAAAGGACGCGCTGACGAACCAGCCCATGGTCTTGGCAAAGATGCGTCCGAGCTTGGAGCCGGAGCCCATATGGGCGATGCCACCGACTAGCGTGGCGAAGACCAGAGGCGCGATGATCATCTTGATCAGGCGCAGGAACAACATGGCGATCAGGTTGACGTCGGCCGCGATCTCGACGCGGCTATCGGGCAAGTAGTTGAAAACCAGCGAGCCCATCACGATGCCAAGCGCCATCGCGATCAGAATGTATTGCGTAAACCTGTTCGACATACCGACCCCCGTTACACATTTCCAACTGCGACAGTCTGTCATATTGATCAGGGCGCGCAACAAGCTTCGTCAGCCGCGTACCGTTTCGGTATCATCAGGCGGAAAATAGCCGTTGTGGAATGTCGCGCTGCCGCATAGCGTCATCGCCAACTACAAAAACTGTGCAGCCTGATTGTTTTGTACGCGGTGACTGCAACAAGTTTCGACAAAGGAAGACACAGGGAGACAACGGCCATGACCGACACCGTGAATCATCAGGTGCTGCTCATCGAAAAGCCCACAGGAAAATTGGGGCTAGAACATTTCAAACTATCAAAGGGTCAGATTCCCGAGCCGAAGGATGGCGAAGCGTTGCTGCGCGTGCGTTACATCTCGCTCGATGCCGCCAATCGCGCATGGATGCATGGCGCGACCTATCGCGCTGCGGTCGAAGCCAATACGGTGATGGCGGGCGGCGGCATTGCCGAAGTCGTATCGTCGAAGTCGCCTGCGCTGAAGCCGGGCGATATCGTGTTCGGCGACACCGGCTGGCAGAATTACGCGGCGGTGCCGGCCAAGCATCTCAACAAAATGCCGAAGATGGAACCTATGACGCATCTGCTCAGCGTCTATGGCATTGCCGGCCTCACCGCCTATTTCGGCCTGCTCGATGTCGGCAAGCCCAAGGCAGGCGAGACCGTGGTCGTCTCGGCGGCCGCCGGTTCAGTCGGCTCCATCGTCGGCCAGATCGCCAAGATCAAGGGCTGCCGTGTGGTCGGCATCGCCGGCGGCAAGGACAAGTGCGACTGGCTGACCAAAGAACTCGGCTTCGATGCCGCGGTGGACTACAAGGACGGCGCGGTGTTCAAGGCGCTGAAGGCTGCGGCGCCGGATGGCATCGACGTCTATTTCGACAATGTCGGCGGCGATATTCTCGAGGCTTGTCTCGCACAGATGAATCTCAACGGCCGCATCGCCTGCTGCGGCGCCATCTCGCAATATGACGGCGCGCCCTCGGCGACCGGCCCGCGCGGTGTGCCCGGCCTCATCGTGGTGAAACGCCTGATCATGCAGGGCTTCATCGTGATGGACTATATGAACCAGCGCGAAAAGGCTCTGACGGATCTGCAGTCCTGGGTCGCTGCGGGCAAGCTCAAGGTGCAGGAAGACGTCATCGACGGGCTGGAGAACACGCCGCGGGCACTGATCGGTCTGCTGGCCGGTGAGAACCGGGGCAAGCGGATGGTGAAGGTGTAGAAAGATAGCCGTCATTCCGGGGCGGGTCCGGCGCCGAAGGCGACGGGAACGAGCCCGGAATCTCGACCTGTTTTGCGCTGAACATGTCGGGATTCCCCGCCACTCCAATTGGAGTGGCTGAGGTTCATGCGCGCGAAGACGCGCACAATGCCCCGGAATGACGCGTGTGGGGTTAGCGCCTCGTGCCCGGTGATTTCTGATTCAACTGTCAAACAGCCACGGCTCTCCAGACATACGTCATCGCCCCATTGTTAGCGGCGCGGGGGCGCCGTCGTGTTTCGCATTCCCGCCCCCTTGTGAGAGGGCGTGCGGAACGCCGGGTGCCCGATGCACCCTTGGTGCCTGATGCCAAATGCGGTCGTCCGCAATTGTGAATGCATCAGGACTTTCGGAGGCGCCGAGCAAGTGCCCAGCGTTCCGCCTGCGGTGTTTTTTTCGGTTGCTTGCGCGTTGCCTCGACGAACGGTCCGATCGCGAATTAAAGTCCCAAGGCGATGGGAAGGGAGCCTCAAGCGAGAAAGCCGGACGCGTTTCGATTTGGTCGTCCGTCACACTGTCCAGGGATCTTCCCATCCCAAGGCCGGCCGTCTCCTTGCCAGTGGCAGTGCTGGCGCAGATCCGTCCTGCCCGAAGACAGACGTCACCCATGAACCGCGTAACGCCGCATCTCCAGCGTCCACCGCATCCCACCCCGCGAACGTGACGATCGCGATCGCCCCTCTCGGTGGGGCAGGACGGAGGGGAATATAATCACCTTGGGGATGCTGTCAACGGGGGATAGGAAAAAATGTTTAAGCGCGTTAAGCGCGGCCCGCCCCACACTCGTCATTCCGGGGCGCGGGCGCGCCTTCGCGCACGTGAACCCGGAATCTCAGCATGGGAGTCTCCAGTCAGCGCAAAACACTTCGGGATTCCGGGTTCGCGTCCGGCAAGTGCCGGCCGCGCCCCGGAATGACGAGCAAGGACAAAGGTCCCGGAATGACGGTGGGAGCCGAACACTCCGGCATTCCCGCTCAGTCCGCCCCGAAATAACGAGCGACGAGCCATGCAGATCCCGCAGCAAGGACGGCTTGCGACGTCCTATCCACCTGCCCCACGCTTTTGTATGACCTAGCCCTCACTCCCTCCAGCCCATCGAAATCTCGCGAGAAGGAAAATCCATGACTGATGCGGCGACTGACGCGGCCAATGCTGAACTCGAAGCCGCCGGCTGGAGCATCATGGACGATGACGGGTTCATCCATTTCGTCGGCCCGATGTGGCACCGGGTCGTTGGTGGCATCAATGAATTCGCCATTCTCGGCCAGGACAAGCACCGCAACCGCCGCGGCGTGGTTCAGGGCGGGGCGGTGATGACGCTGGCCGACCGCAGCTGCGGCATGGCGGCGCGCGAGGCTGCGGGGGTGGAGGCGCTCGCCACGGTCCAGATGGATACTTATTTCGTCGATGCCGCGCGGATCGGCGACCTGATGATCTCCCGGCCCAAGGTCCTGCGCGCCACCAAGAGCCTGATCTTCATGAGCACCGAGGTCAGTGTGAACGATCACGTGGTCGCCACGGCACATGGTGTGTTCAAGACGGTCCGCGACCGCACCGATGCCGGGCGCAAGAACGACTGACCTGACGGCGCCGCGGATTTTCGTCATCTTCACGGATTTTTTTTCGCACGCGGCGGAACGAAAGCGCGATCAGCTCGCTTAGCTAAGACATGCGAACCAAAACAGTTTTTACGCGACCTATATTCGTATTCGATTGATCACGTTTAGACTGACCGATGCTTTCGACCCGAACCATCCCGGCCCTGTGGCCCATGGAACCGGCGATCAAGGTTCAAATCCCATGGCCCAAGACGCTGCCGTAAACGACGCCGCCCTCCCCACCACCGTCCTCGTCGTCGAGGACGACGTGCTGCTGCGCATGTTTGCGGTCGAAATGATCGAGGATGCCGGCTTCCGGGTGATCGAGGCGTCGGATGCCGACGCTGCGATCCGCGTGCTCGAAGCGCGCAATGATATCCGGATCATCTTCACCGATATCGACATGCCCGGCTCGATGAACGGGCTCAAGCTCGCCCATGCGGTCGCCAATCGCTGGCCGCCCATTCGCATCATCGCGACATCGGGCCACTTCAGGATAGGCGAGAGCGATCTGCCCGATGGCGGCCGCTTCATTCCCAAACCCTATCGCCAGCACCAGATCATCGGCGCCCTGACCGAATTCGCCAATCCCCGCAGTGCATTCGGCGCCCGATAAACCCGTCGCACACGCGCTCACGCTTGACGCCTCCACACCACCCGGTCACGCTGGTTCCACGATACCAGCTATCGGCAGGGGCAGGCGATGTGGGCATCACTCAAGAACTTTCTCGATAGTTCCATGTTTGCCCCGCACGGCATTTGTCTGTTGTGGGATCCCGGCCTGATCTGGCTTCACGTCGGCTCGGATGCACTGATCGCGGCGGCCTATTTCTCGATCCCCATCGCCCTCACGATCTTCGTCTGGAAACGCCGCGATGTGGAGTTCGGCTGGATCTTCTGGGCCTTCGCACTCTTCATTATGGCCTGCGGCCTGACCCATGTGATGTCGATCTACACACTGTGGGTTCCGGCCTATGGCGCAGAAGGAATCCTCAAGGCGGTCACCGCCATCGCCTCGGTCGTCACCGCCGCCATCCTGTGGCCGCTGCTGCCGAAGCTGCTGGCGATCCCCTCGCCGGCACAGCTCCGCGAGACCGAACTGGCGCTGATCGAGGAGGGCCGGCACCGGCGCGAAGCCGAAGACATGCTGCGCCATACGCAGAAGATGGAAGCGATTGGTCATCTCACCGGCGGCGTCGCCCATGACTTCAACAATCTGCTGACCATCATCATCGGCAATCTCGAAATCGCCGAGCACAGCATCGCGACCTGGACGGACTCGTCGCGCGATCGCCTCAGGCGCGTCATTGCCAGCGCGGCCGGCGGCGCGCAGCGCGCCGTGGTGCTGACGCAGCGCCTGCTCGCCTTTGCACGCAAGCAGCCGCTCGATCCGAAGACCATCAACGTCAACGGATTGCTGCATGGCATGTCGGACTTCTTCCAGCGCACATTGAGCGAGAATATCGATCTCGAAATCGTCGGCGGCGCCGGGCTGTGGCAGGTCGAGGTCGATCCGAGCCAGATGGAAGCCGCCATCCTCAATCTCGTGGTCAATGCACGCGACGCCATGGCCGGCCAAGACCATCTGAAGATCGGCAAACTGACGATCGAAACCAGCAACGCTTTCATCGACGAGATCTACGCCCTGCAGCATTCCGATGTCGGAATCGGGCAGTATGTCCTGATCTCGGTGACGGATACCGGACCGGGCATGCCAAAGGACGTGCAGGAGCGCGCCTTCGACCCGTTCTTCACGACCAAGGAGCCCGGACAGGGCACCGGCCTCGGCCTGAGCCAGGTCTACGGCTTCGTCAAGCAATCCGGCGGCCATGTGAAGATCTATAGCGAGGTCGGCGAAGGCACGACCATCAAGGTCTATCTGCCGCGCAGCAGGCAGCATACGGAGCGATCGACCGAGATCGAGAGGCGCGTCGTCGGTAGCAAGGGCAATGAAACGGTGATGGTGGTGGAGGACGATCCGGATGTGCGGTCCTATCTCGTCGAGACGCTGGAAGGTCTCAACTATCAGGTCCGCGAGGCCGGCAATGCCGACGCAGCGCTGGCCGATTTTGCCGCCGACCCCGAACCGTTCGACCTGCTGCTGACCGATATCGTGATGCCCGGCATGAACGGGCGACTATTGGCAGACGAGATGCAGAAGCGGCTGCCGAAGCTGAAAGTGCTGTTCATGACCGGCTATTCGCGCAACGCCATCGTGCATCAGGGCCGGCTCGATCCCGGCGTGTCGCTGCTGCAAAAGCCGATCACGCAGGCAGCGCTCGGCGACAAGGTGCGCGAGATGCTCGACAAGCGGTAAGGATTAAGGGATTCGCCTGACGGGCACGGCACCGCGCGTCCGCTCCGCCTGACGCCGCATATCGCTCAGACTCGCGGCGGCACGCGACATCTCGTGGCTCGCGAGCCAGCGTTCGAAATCCGGCACCGACAGCGCCGGCGAATAGACGAAACCCTGAATCACGTCGCAGCCGAGTTCGGTGAGAATCCGGCGCTGCCCGTCGGTCTCGACGCCCTCGGCCACCACGATCATGTCGAGGCTCTGGCCGACGCGTATGATGGCGCGGGTAATCGCCAGCGCGCTCGCCTCGCTTTCGAGGCCGTGCATGAAACTGCGATCGATCTTCAACTCACGGATCGGCAGATGCGCGAGACGGCTGAGGCTGGAATAGCCCGTGCCGAAATCATCCATCGACAGCCGCACGCCGGACTTGCGAATTTTCTCCATGGTCTCGACGGCCGTCGAATGCTCGCTCATCACCACGCCTTCGGTGACCTCCAGCATCAGCATGTCCGGCGACAGAGCGTTTTCGGCGATCACCTCGCCGACCAGCGTGGCGAGATCGCCATTCTGGAAATTGATCGGCGACAGATTGACCGAGACGCCGGGCACGTCGACGCCATTTTTGCGCCAGGCCGCGACCTGCCGGCAGGCCTCGCGCAGCGACCAGGTGCCGATCAGCTCAATCAGCCCGTATTCTTCCGCGAGCGGGATGAATTTCGACGGCGGCACTTCACCGAGCACCGGATCGGACCAGCGCGCCAGCGCCTCGACACCGTAAAGGCGACCATCGGCGCGCACCTGCGGCTGATAGTGAAGCCGCAGCGCACCCTGCACGATGGCATTGCGCAGCGCCGTGCTGAAGGCGAGTCGCTCCTCGCTGACACGGTTCATCTCCGCACTGAAGAAACGGTAGGTCGAGCGGCCGGCCTGCTTGGCCTGATACATCGCCGCATCGGCATGTTTGAGCAGACCGTCGATATCACTGGCATTATCGGGATAGATACTGACACCGATACTGGCCGATACCGGCACCAGCTTGGCGCCAAGCTGCATGGGCGGCAGCAGTGTCTCGAGCAAGCGGCTGGCGATCAAGGCGGCGCCTTCGACATCGCAATTCGGCAGCACGATGACGAATTCGTCGCCGCCCTGCCGGCTCAGCGTATCGGCTGGCCGAATCTGCTTGCATAGCCGCTGCGTGACCGCGACCAGCAACTCGTCGCCGATGGAATGACCGAGCGTATCGTTGACGTCCTTGAAGTGATCGATATCGAGGAACATCACGGCAATGCGGTCCCGCGACTTGCTCTTGTCGATCAGCCCCGTCAGGATCTGGGTCAGTTGCGCGCGGTTCGGCAGGCCGGTCAGCGCATCGAAATAGGCCAGACGCGCGATTTCGCTGCGGGCCTCGTGCCGTTCAATGGCCAGCGCGCACAGATGCACACAGGCATCGACGATGGTCTGGTGCCAGCGCGTCGGCCCCCGTGTCTCGCGGAAATAGAAGGCAAAGGCGCCGATCACGCGACCGTCCCGTGCCTTGATCGGCGTCGACCAGCAGGCGCGCAAGCCGGCTTCCAGCGGCAGGCTCTTATAGGGCTGCCACCGCGGATCGGTGGCGATATCGGTGGCCAGCACCGCGTGGCCGAGAAAGGCCGCCGTGCCGCAGGACCCGACATCGGGACCGATGGCGAGACCATCAACAATCGGCGCAAAGGCCGGCGGAAGGCTGGGGCCGCCCAGCGGATGGAGCCGACCTTCGGCATCCACATGCAGCACCGACGAGACGATATCGGGCGCGATGGCTTCGACGCGGTGGCAGAGGTCGCCGATCACATCCACGACCGGCATGTCGTTGGCGAGGTTTTCCAGCACGTGATGCTGCAGCGAATTGACCTGCTTGCTCTCGGTGATGTCGTCGAGCACCGCGACCAGATGCTCGACCTCGCCGGCTTCATTGCGGCCCGCGTTGACGGTGCTCGAGATCCAGATCTCGTGACCGTCCTTGTCATAGACAAGGATATCCTCTTGCCCGTGTCCTTCGGCATCGATCTGCGCGTGAAACCGCTCGAGCGTTTCGTTGTCGGTATATTCTCCGGTCAGCAGATCCCGGGGGTGTTTGCCCATCGCTTCCGCGAGCGTATATCCGAACAGCTCCGTGAAAGCGTCATTGACATAGACGATGGTCATGTCGCGTTTGCAGACCATCACGACACGGTCGGTCTTTTCGGCAACCAGTGCCATCAGCGCATTTTGCTCGCGCCCATGAACCTCGTCCGTCACGTCGCGGATGAAGTTGATGTAGAGTGTCTTGCCGGTGTAATCGACGCGCGAGATCGAGAACGCGCCCCAGGCCTCGCTCCCGTCCTTACGGCTGATCCTGAATTCGCGGCGCCCCTTGACCGCCACCTGCGGATCCATGGCCGCGATCGCTCCATCGAGATGTTCGCGCATGTCGAGCGGCACGAGCACGCTGACCTGCCGACCGACGACTTCGGCGCGGTGATATCCCCACATCCGCTCAGCCGCGGCGTTGAAGTGCCGGATCGCGTTGTCGACACCCGTGATGACGACAGCATCGACCGCCTGTTCGAACGCCGAGAACAGCGCTTTCGCAGCTTCACTGGGCTGGCCGACAGGACTTGTAGGCATGAAACGACCTTCGATCGCGGGAGCCGCGCGAGCACGACGGCGGCTGCCTTCGTTACAACGGCAATGTCATTCGCAGGTACAAGTGTATTTGAACTCCGGTAGCTAAGAAGTTCGTTCGATCTCATATAGAGGGGCTCGAATACCGGATGTCGTTAACAACACGTTAATAATGGTCTTCGACTTCCCGGGATTACATGGCCGCAAGCGCACCCGGCCGTGGTTCCCCTCGCGAAGCTTCGGCCCGGCGCTTGTCGACCAGCGCCGCCCAGCGTTCGGCATGGCGGGCCACCAGCCACGCTTCGAAATCGAATGCGGACAATGCGGGCGAATATAGGAAACCCTGAATGACGTCGCAGCCCAGCTCGGCCAGAATCCTGCACTGCTCTTCGGTCTCGACGCCTTCGGCCACGACCGTCATGTTGAGGCTCTGCCCGACGCGCACGACGGCGGTGGCGATCGCCAGAGCACAGACCTCGGTCTCGATGCCGCGCATGAAGCTGCGATCGATCTTCAGCTCGCGCACCGGCAGATGTGCCAGGCGGCTCAAGCTCGAATAGCCTGTGCCGAAATCATCCATCGACAATCCGATGCCGGCCGCGCGGATCTGCTTCATGATCTCGATCGCGGTCGTGTGTTCGCTCATCACCGCACCCTCGGTGACTTCGAGCATCAGCCTGTTCGGCGCCAGCCCGTTTTCCGCGATGATGTCGGAAATCAGCGCCGGCAATCCCGGATTGAGAAAATTGATCGGTGACAGGTTGACCGAGACGCAAGGCACATCGAGCCCGGCCTTTTGCCACGCCGCAATCTGCCTGCACGCCTCGCGCAGCGACCAGACACCGATCTGCTCGATCAGGCCGCATTCCTCCGCGAGCGGAATGAACTTCGCCGGTGACACATCGCCCAATACGGGATCATGCCAGCGCGCCAGCGCCTCGACGCCGTACAGATCGCCGTTGCCCGCGCGGATCTGCGGCTGGTAGTGCAAGCGCAGACCGCCTTGTGAAACCGCATGGCGCAAGGCGGTGCTGAGACGAAGCCGCTCCTCATTCACGCGGTCCATGTCGTTGCTGAAAAACCGGTGCGTGGAGCGGCCGGCCTGCTTGGCCTTGTACATTGCCGCATCGGCATATTTCAGCAGGCTATCGAGATCGCGGGCATTGTCCGGAAACATGCTGATGCCGGCACTGGCAGAAATCGGCACCTGATTGCCGCCGAGCTGCAGCGGAACCGACAGCGCCTCGGTGAGACGGCTCGCGATGCGGGAGGCATCTGCCGCGATGCAGTTCGGCATCAGGATGATGAATTCATCGCCACCCTGACGGCTGAGGATATCGCCGGGCCGGATATGCTGATGAAGCCGCTGCGTGACGGCGACCAGCAAGTCATCGCCGACAGCATGGCCCAGCGTATCGTTGACGTCCTTGAAGTGATCCAGGTCGAGAAAGATCAGCGCCATCTGCGCATCTGCGGAGCATTCCGTGACGGCACGCTCCATCAACTGGCGCATATGAGTCCGGTTCGGCAGACCGGTGAGCGCATCGAAATAAGCAAGCCGCGAGATCTCGTTGCGCGCTTCTTCACGTTCGATGGCGACCGCGGCGAGATGAACACAGGCATCGACGATGCCGTGATGCAAGCGGCTGGGTCTGCGACATTCCCTGAAATAGAATGCGAAGGTGCCGATGACGCGCCCATCCCTGGTCTTGATCGGCATCGACCAGCAGGCTTTCAGGCCGGCAGCCAGCGGCACACTGTTGTAGGGCAGCCATAGAGGATCGTTTTCGATATCGGTGACCAGAACGGGCTGGCCGCGAAAGGCCGCGGTCCCGCAGGACCCGACATCCGGTCCGATGGCAATGCCGTCCAGCGCCTGCGCATAACCCGCTGGCAGGCTCGGTCCTCCCAGGGGACGCAGCAGTCCCGCGGCATCGACATGCAGCACCGAACAGACGACATCGGGCGCAATCTGCTCCACCTTCCGGCAAAGATTGTCCATCACCTCGCGCAGCGGCTGCTCATCGGCGAGCGCTTCGAGAATATGATGCTGCAGCGACTGAAGCTGCTTGCTCTCGGTGATATCCGTCATCAATGCGACGAGGTGCTGGAGTTTTCCATCCGCGTCGTGAATCGCATTCAGGGCAACCGAGACCCAGACCTCGTTGCCCGCCTTGTCGTAAAGGAGAATTTCGTCTTCGGCAGAACCTTCCGTTCTGATCTGCTGGTACAGATATGCGAGCGTCGCCTGGCTGGTATATGCACCGACGAGAAAATCCTCGGGGATGAGTCCTGTCGCCTCTTCCAGCGAGTAGCCGAACATGCCGGTGAAGGCACCGTTGACATAGCAGATGCGTGCATCACGGCCCGCGATGTAGATAGCGCGTTTTGTCTTGTCGACCACGAGGGACAGCCGGATCATCTCCTCCCTGCGCTTCACGTCCTCCGTCACATTGCGGACGAAGCCCATATAGGTGATCTCGCCATTCATCTCGACGCGCGACATCGAGAACGATCCCCAGATCTCGCTGCCGTCCTTGCGTTCGATTTTCACTTCGCGGCTGTGACCGACGATGCGATTGACGCCGGTGATGCGGTTCGCGGCGATATAGCCGTCATGCTGCGACTTGACAGCCATCGGCACGAGGAAACTGACATTTTGTCCGAGCACTTCGCGGCGCTCATAGCCCCACAACCGTTCGGCAGCGGCGTTGAAATGGATGACGGTGTTGTTGCTGTCGATCATCACGACAGCATCCATGGCCTGTTCTAGTCCCGCGAGCAGCGTCCTAGCGGCATCACTCTGATCGACATGCACCAACGTCATAAACGCAACTCGCAATTACTTTGCTCAAACCATCGGACCCTCGTGGAAATGACCCGATCACCGGCTTTCAGCCGAGGTGGTGCAATCGTATGTGCGAGACGTCGCCAAACTGTTTTGCGCAGCGCCTGAGTTTCAGACAGCCGCGAACGTAATTAAGGTTCGGATAAAACCGCGCAGCCTGAGAAGGACGCGCAATGCAGCACGCAACCTTCGATAGATCGCGCGTGGTTCGAGCGGTATCCTGACGCCGAAAGAATGCGCGAAAGGACTTAGTGAGCTTCGGCCGCGAGCACGGCTTCGACGCGGATTTCTTCCGTCAATCGTGCTTTCAGGTCGGAAAAGGCCGGTGTGGTCTTGATTGTGTAGTGCCGCGGGTGCGGCAAATCGACCGGAATGTCCGCCTTGATACGACCGGGACGTGCAGACATCACCACGGTTCGCGAAGCAAGGAATATCGCCTCTTCGATATCATGGGTGACGAAGATCACTGTCTTGCGCTCGCGCTCCCAGATGCCGAGCAGCAATTCCTGCATCAAGGCGCGGGTCTGGTTGTCGAGCGCGCCGAACGGCTCGTCGAGCAGCAGGATCTTCGGATCATTGGCGAGCGCGCGTGCAATCGCCGTGCGCTGCTGCATGCCGCCGGAGAGTTGCTTTGGGAAATGATTGGCGAAACTGGTGAGACCCACCTTCTCCAGCCACTGTTTGGCGATATCGTTACGCTCACGCTGCGACACACCGCGCTCGCGCAGACCGAAGGAGATATTCTCCGACACCGTAAGCCAGGGAAACAGCGTGTAGGACTGGAACACCATGCCACGATCGGCGCCGGGACCGGTGATCGCCTTGCCGTCGAGCAGGATGCGGCCCGTGGTCGGCGTATCCAGTCCGGCGACCATGCGCAGCAGCGTGGACTTGCCGCAACCACTTGGTCCGAGGATCGTGACGAAGTCGTTGTCCGCAACGGAAAGATTGGTCGGCTCCAGCGCACGCGTCGGCGTGCCGCCGCGAACCGCCGGAAAGATACGCGAGACGTTGTCGATAACGAGCTTGCTCAAATGATGCTCCACGGAAACAAGTGCCGGTTCGCAGCCTTGAACGCATAGTCCGAAATCAAACCGATGATGCCGATGACGATGATGCCGAAGATGATCTGGCCGGTGGCCAGCAGCGCCTGGCTGTCGATGATCATATGGCCGATGCCCGAAGACGAGCCGATCAGTTCGGCGACGATGACATAGGTCCAGGCCCAACCGAGGACGAGGCGCAAGATTTCCGCGATCTCCGGCGCGGCCGACGGAATCAACACACGCTTGAGCACGCCGGCGTCTCGCGCGCCGAGCGTCAGCGATGCCTCGACGAGATCGCGGCGGACGCTGCCAACGGAGACGGCGACCATGAGAATGAGCTGGAACACCGAGCCGATGAAAATGACCAGCAGCTTCTGCAGCTCGCCGATGCCGGCCCACAGGATCAGCAGCGGGATGAAGGCGGACGCGGGAAGATAGCGCGCGAAGGATACGAAGGGTTCGAGGAACGCTTCGATAGGCTTGTAGGCGCCCATCAGGATGCCGATCGGCACAGCGAACAGCGCAGCCAACACGAAGCCGCCGATTACGCGCCAGATGGTCATGCCGATATCGTGCAGGAAGCCCTGCTTCACCAGCAGCAACCAGCCGTCCTGCAGCATGGTCCATGGATTGGCGAGGAAAGTCTTGGACACGAAGCCGCCAAAGGTCGCATAGGACCACGCAGCCACGAACAGCACGAAGAAGGAGATGCCGAGCACCACGCGCGCGGTTGATGAAATGGGGGCGAGTGGTTTCATGATCTCGGACAGGTATCTGTGGTCGTCATTGCAAGGAGCCTAGCGACGAAGCGATCCAGAAAGCGAGCGCAGAGAAGTCTGGATTGCTTCGCTGCGCTCGCAATGACGATTGATAGTGATGCGTCGGGGTTACTGGATGAAACGCGGATCGGCGAGCTTCGACAGATCCGGGATTTCCTTGATCACGCCGATTTCGAGCAGCAGCTCAGCCGCTTCCTTCGAGAAGGCCGCGTGTTCACCGGCGAAGAACTTCTTGTTCGCCTCCTGATCCTGCCAGCGCAGATACTGCGCGGAGGCGCCGAACTTCTCGCCGGTCTGCTTCACGTCGGCGCCCATGATCTCATAGGACTTGGCCTGGTCGGCCTTGATCATCGCGACGGCTTCGAAATAGCTCTTGGCCAGCGCCTTCACGGCGTCGCCATTGTCGGCGATGAATTTCGGCGTGCAGCCGAAGGTGTCCATGATCATCGGATAGTCGAGGGTGGTGGCGATGATCTTGCCGGCTTCGGGCTTCTCGCGCACCGCCGACAGATAAGGCTCATAGGTCATGGCCGCATCGTTCTGGCCGGCGATGAAGGCCTGCGCTGCCGGACCCGGCTCCATGTTGACGACGGAGACGTCCTTCACAGAAAGACCGTTCTTCTTCAGGAACCAGGCGAGCGTGAAATAGGGCGCAGTGCCCGGCGCCGACGCGGCAACCGTCTTGCCCTTCAGATCCTTGATCGACGCGGTGCCGGCGCGCACAGCCATGCCGTCGGCGCCGTAGGACTTGTCGAGCTGGAACAGCTGCGTGGTGGCGACGCCATTGGCATTCCATACCACCCAGGTCTCGACCGTGGTGGCGGCGCATTGCACGTCACCCGATGCGATCGCGAGATGACGGCTGGCCTGCGGGACTTTCTTGATGGTGACGTCGAGTCCGTTTTTGGCAAAGATGCCGGCTTCCTTCGCCAGCGTCAGCGGGGCGAAACCGGTCCAGCCGGAAATGGCGATAGTGACCTTGGTCTGCGCCGCAGCCGGGGTCGCAACGAGAGCCGCGAGCATGGCGGCGACGGAAACTCCAATCAACTTCATAACGCACTCTCCTCAGCCAGATTTAGAATGATACTGCATGGCAACATGGCGGATTGCCAGAGTCAATTTCCGCAGACGGCCTGCGGCAGATGATTCATGTCGTCCTCACGATCGCAGCCCCGTCGGCGTGAAGCGTGCGGTGAGCTGATACAGATCGTTCGGATAGGTGACGCGCACCGATGTGATGATCTTGTTCTTGCGCCAGGTGCGGCGCTCGACCACGAGGCAGGCGGCCGGCTTCTTCAGCGTCAATGCTTTCAGCGCGTTATCGTCTGCCAGAGAAGCTGTGATCCGATGCTCTGCCTCATTCCACGGCACGTGACCGAGCAGCCAGGTGCCGGGCGGCACGCGGGTGAAATCGATGTCAGACGCAGGCGGCACCACGTCGAGATTGATCAGGCGCTCTTCCAGCGCGAAAGGCCTGCCCTTGGCGATGTGCCGACAACTCAACACCAGCACGTCGCAGCTCTTGTCGATGCCGAGACGTTCGAGATCGTCCTTGGTTGCCTTGCGCCGCTTGCGCGAGAGCAATTCATAAGCATAGGCCTCGCCGCGTTTGGCGATCTCGGCCTGGATATCCGGAATATGCAGCACCGCCGACTGCACGAGAGGCTTGGCGACAAAACTGCCGACGCGGCGCTTGCGCTCGATGACACCGGCCGCAGCGAGACCTGACAGCACCTTGTTCACGGTCATCCGCGAGCAATTATAACTCTCGACCAACTCATGTTCGAACGGAATGCGATAGCCGGGCGGCCAGCGGCCGGAGAGGATCTTCTCTTCGAGATCGGCACGGATGCGCTGATACAGCGCCTGCGGCGCGGCCTGCGCTTTTCCATTTGGTTTTGACGCGCGCGGTGTCGCCATCAGAGTGTCGCCAGCCGCTGCACGACGCGCCGATAGCGTTCGGTGATGGATGCGCGCTTGATGTGCCGTCCGTTACTGACGACCTGCTTGCCGCCGACGAAGACGTCGGAGATCGCCAACTTGCCGGCGACGAAGGTCGCGGCATCGAGCCAGCGATCGCCTGACATAGCGCAGAGATCCGGATGGTCGGAGTCCAGCACGACGATGTCCGCACGCTTGCCGACCGCGAGTGCGCCGATATTGCGGCCCGAGGCCTGCGCGCCGCCGGCCAGCGCATGTTCATAGAGCGCACGGCCGGTGGATTCGCCCTCATGGCGCGCCACGGCATTGCGGACGCGATAGGCGAGACGCTGGCTGTATTCGAGCTGCTTGAGCTCGCCGGGCGCAGTGATCTCGATATTGGAATCGCTACCGACACCGAACACGCCGCCGCCATCGATGAAGCGCGGGCCCTCGAAAATACCATCGCCGAGGCTCGCTTCGGTCAGCGGACACAGGCCGATGACGGCCCCTGCTTTCGCGACGCCGGCGGTTTCTTCGGCCGTCATATGAGTTGCGTGGATCAGCACCCAGCGCCGGTCGACCGGCATATGATCCAGCAGCCACGCCACCGGGCGCTGCCCGGACCATGCAACGCAGTCCTCGACCTCTTTGGTCTGTTCGGCGACGTGAATGTGGATCGGTCCATCCGGCACCGCCTTGAGGACTTCATTTAGAGTGTCCGGCGTAATCGCGCGCAGCGAGTGCGGCGCGATGCCGATAGCGGCGTCATCGAGATGCGCGATAGCAGCGCGCGACTTCTCCAGCAGCGCCAGAAAGCGCGCGGGATCATTGATGAAACGGCGCTGGCCGTGAATAGCCGTGGCGCCGCCGAAGCCGCTGAAATTGTAGAAGGACGGCAGCAGCGTCAGGCCGATACCGGTCTCGCCGGCCGCTGCCGCGATACGCACCGCCATTTCGGCAAGATCCGAGTAGGGCGCGCCGGTCTCGTCGTGGTGCAGATAATGAAACTCGGCCACCGAGGTGAAGCCGCCTTCCAGCATCTCGGCATAGGCGAAAGAAGCTATGGCCTCGACGTCATCAGGCGTCAGCGTATCGATGAAACGATACATGAGCTGCCGCCAGGTCCAGAAACTGTCCTGCGTGGCGCCGCGGATTTCCGTGAGGCCCGCCATGCCGCGCTGGAACGCATGGCTGTGCAGATTGGGCAATCCGGGCAGCGCCACACCGCTGATGATTTCAGCGTCAGTGCTGCTCGAATTCACGGCAACGGCCGTGATGGTGCCATTCTCGATCGTGAAAATGACGTCGCGCGCCCAGCCTGACGGCAGCAGCGCGTTTGCGAAGAACAGCCTTTTTGCAGCACGTTGCGTGCCCATAGCGATTGCCTGTTGCATTCAAAAGACGCTCGACAATAAGCGAGGCCGCTGATTATGTATAGACATACGACGTCCCGAATTTACGGCAGTCCGTCATGACCTTCGATAGCATCTGGACCAATGCACGCCTTGCCACCATGGCGCCCGGCACGCCCGGCCTCGGGATCGTGGAGGACGGGTGCATCGCAGCAAAGGACGGCCGGATCGCTTTCGCCGGACCGGTGTCGGAGCTGCCGGCTGGCGCCGACGCCAAGACCCGCATCGATTGCGAGGGTCGCTGGATCACGCCGGGGCTGGTCGATTGCCACACCCATCTGATCTATGGCGGCAACCGCGCGACTGAGTTCGCAATGCGGCTCGAAGGCGCGAGCTATGAGGATATCTCACGCGTCGGCGGCGGCATCGCCTCGAGCATGAAGGCCACGCGGGCGGCAAGTGAAGCGCAACTCGTCGCTAGCGGATTGAAGCGGCTCGATCATCTGCTCGCAGAAGGCGTCACCACCATCGAGATCAAGTCGGGCTACGGGCTCGACAAGGATACCGAAATCCGCTGCCTCACAGCAGCGCGCCGGCTCGGTCGCGAGCGCGACGTCTCTGTTGTCACATCGTTCCTCGGCGCGCATGCGATGCCGCCGGAAGCCAATGGCGACAAGGACGCCTATATCGACACGGTCATTTCCGAGATGCTGCCGGCGATTGCGGAGTTAAAGTTGGCCGACGCTGTCGATGCGTTTTGCGAAGGCATCGCGTTTTCGCCGGAGCAGACGGCGCGGGTGTTCGACGCCGCCAAGAAACTCAGCCTGCCCGTGAAGCTGCATGCGGACCAGCTCTCCAATCTGCACGGCGCCAAACTCGCCGCCGACTACGATGCACTGTCCGCGGATCATCTCGAACATACGGACGAGGACGGCGTGATCGCGCTGACCAGGGCCGGCACCGTCGCCGTGGTGCTGCCCGGCGCTTACTACACACTGCGTGAGACGCAGGCCCCGCCGATCGCGCTGTTCCGCAAGCACGGCACGCATCTGGCACTGGCCACCGACAGCAATCCCGGCACCTCGCCTCTGACCTCGCTGCTGCTCACCATGAATATGGGCGCGACGCTGTTCCGCATGACGGTCGACGAGTGCCTGCTCGGTGTCACGCGCGAAGGTGCACGGGCGCTGGGCAAGCTCAAGGATGTCGGCACGCTGGAAGCCGGCAAGGCCTGCGATCTCGCGATCTGGGACATCGAACACCCCGCCGAGCTGGTTTACCGCGTCGGCTTCAATCCGCTTCACGCGCGCATCTGGCACGGCCGGACGAGCGCGATAGCTTCCAAGTAAGGACTGACATCATGGATCGCAGCAAGAACAGCCGCATCGTGCGCAGCCCGCGCGGCACCGAACTCTCCGCCAAGGACTGGCTCACCGAAGCGCCGCTGCGCATGCTGATGAACAATCTCGATCCGGAAGTGGCGGAAAACCCGAACGAGTTGGTCGTCTATGGCGGCATCGGCCGCGCCGCGCGCAATTGGGAAGCCTTCGACCAGATCGCCGCATCGCTGCGTGCTCTCAACGCCGACGAGACCCTGCTGGTGCAGTCCGGCAAGCCGGTCGGCGTGTTCAAGACCCATGCTGATGCACCGCGCGTGCTGATCGCCAATTCCAATCTCGTGCCGCGCTGGGCCACCTGGGAGCATTTCAACGAGCTCGATCGCAAGGGGCTGATGATGTACGGTCAGATGACGGCCGGCTCGTGGATCTATATCGGCTCGCAGGGCATCGTGCAGGGCACCTACGAGACCTTCGTGGAAGCCGGCCGCCAGCATTATAATGGCGACCTCTCCGGCAAATGGATTCTCACCGCCGGCCTCGGCGGCATGGGCGGCGCGCAGACGCTGGCTGCCACCATGGCCGGCGCGTCATGCCTCGCCGTCGAGTGCCAGCCGAGCCGCATCGAGATGCGCCTGAAAAGCCGCTATCTCGACGTGCAGGCGAAAGATCTCGACGACGCATTGGCGATCATCGAGAAGGCCAACAAGGAGAAGAAGCCGATCTCCGTCGGCGTGCTCGGCAATGCCGCCGACATCTTCCCTGAACTGGTCCGCCGCGGCGTCAGGCCCGACATCGTCACCGACCAGACCTCGGCGCATGATCCGGTCAACGGCTATCTCCCGAAGGGCTGGACGCTCTCGGAATGGGAAGCCAAGCGCGCCAGCGATCCTCAGGCGGTGGAGAAGGCCTCGCGCAAATCGATGAGCGAGCACGTCCGCGCGATGCTGGACTTCCACAAGATGGGCGTGCCCACCGTCGACTACGGCAACAACATCCGCCAGATGGCCAAGGAAGAAGGCGTCGACAACGCATTCGACTTCCCGGGCTTCGTGCCGGCCTATATCCGCCCGCTATTCTGCCGCGGCATCGGTCCGTTCCGCTGGGCGGCGCTGTCCGGTGATCCCGAGGACATCTACAAGACCGACGCCAAGGTGAAAGAGATCCTCGGACACAACAAGGCGCTGGTGAACTGGCTCGACATGGCGCGCGAGCGCATCCAGTTCCAGGGCCTGCCGGCGCGCATCTGCTGGGTCGGCCTCGGCGATCGCCATCGCCTCGGCCTCGCCTTCAATGAGATGGTGGCCTCGGGCGAGTTGAAGGCGCCGATCGTGATCGGCAGGGACCATCTCGATTCCGGCTCAGTCGCAAGCCCGAACCGTGAAACCGAAGCGATGAAGGACGGTTCCGACGCCGTCTCCGACTGGCCGCTGCTCAATGCGCTGCTCAACTGCGCATCTGGCGCAACCTGGGTGTCGCTGCATCACGGCGGCGGCGTCGGCATGGGCTTCTCGCAGCATTCCGGCATGGTCATCGTCGCCGACGGCACGCCAGAAGCGGCCAAGCGCCTCGAACGCGTGTTGTGGAACGATCCGGCCACCGGCGTGATGCGCCACGCCGATGCGGGCTATGAAGAAGCCATCGCCTGCGCAGAGGAACATCACCTCAATCTGCCGTCGCTGCACGCCAAGGGCTGATTACTGCGCCATGCAAATCCTGCGCGCCGCGAACTACAAGGTGATGCCCTGGAAGAACGGGTTGGGATCGACGACTGAGATCGCGATCTTCCCGGCGGATGCAAAGCTGGACGATTTCGACTGGCGCGTCAGTATGGCGCAGGTGACGAGCGACGGAGCGTTCTCGTCATTTCCCGGAATTGATCGCACACTGCTGGTCATTGATGGCGCCGGCATCGACCTCAGTGTTGCCGGATACGAACCTGTGCGCATTGATCGCGGCACGATCCATTGCTTCCCGGGCGATCAGCAAACGTCGGCAACACTGATCGACGGCCCCATTACAGATTTGAATGTGATGAGCAGGCGCGGGATCGTCTCACAGCGTGTGAGACGTATCAACGTAATGAAACGTCAGGATTTTATAGTTTCTGCACAAACGTTTCTGTTCGTTGAGCGTGGCACCGCAACCATACGATCGGCATCGACCGTCGACAGCCTGTCGGCGTGTGATGCGCTGCTTGTGGAACAAGGATCAGCACCTGTCACGATCGAGTCCGACGCGACGGCGGGTGTTGTCATCATCGAATTCGGCAGGCAGCCGTCACTATACCAGTGATTTTGATGACGCCATAAATTCCAGAAATGGCATCCAAATCAAATATATAACCAAAACTGATTACGCATATATGATTGGTACAGAATCGCGACAGCACTTAGTCTGACTCATGGCTCCATTGCGAGGCTGGATATTCAAATGCAGAAGCGGCATCTCAATATTCCAATTGAAATTGTTCGTACCGTCGTTGCCATTTCAGAAACGGGTAGTTTGACCAAGGCTGCAGAACAATTGGGATTGAGCCAGCCTGCAGTGAGTTCGCAAATCAAGCGTCTCGAACAACTTGTTGGCGGTTCGTTGTTCAGCAAGACACCGAACGGAAGTTGTCCGACCGATCTCGGCAAGCTCGTGCTTGCGCAGGCGCGCAAGATCATCGAGGCCAACGATCAGGTGCTCGCACTCGGTGGAACCGATAGTCATGGCGAGTGGCTTCGTTTGGGCCTGAGCGTCGTCATGGCGCAGCGCTTCGTGGCCGAGCAGAGCCCGAGCAATCTCCATGACATACATATCCATGCCGCAATGTCCGCCGAGATCGTGACGGCGTTGATCGACGGCCATGTCGACATCGGGTGTTTTTTCCAGCGGGGAGAAATCAGCGCCGATCTGGCTCCGCTTGTTGTTGATGAATTCGAGGATCAGCTGGCATGGGTTCGCGCGAAATCATTCGTGCTCAGCCCCGGCGCGCCTATCCCGGTCATCACCTGGACCAATGACGACTGGATGCTTCATGCGCTCACACGACATGGCCTTTCCTATCGGATTGCCTTCAGCAGTCAGGATTACAGCGCAAAGAAAGCCGCCGTCGAAGCCGGCATAGGACTGACGGCTGTTCCCAGCCGGATCATTCCGCCGGGACTGGTTTGGGCCAGGGACTATTACTTGCCGGAGCTTCCGACCATCAAGGCACTGCTCTGCATTCGTCCGGGCCTGACATCGCCGCGTGTCATGGAAATCAAGGATCAGCTCTCGGAGATGTTTCTGCATCCAGCGCTGCCCAAGGAAAACGACAAAGTTGCCTAGCGAAGCTGCATATTTCAGAGAGCAGGCCGAGCGCTGCGAAAAGCTGGCGCGGGAGATCGATGACCCCGTGGTTCGCGAGCGGCTGCTGAATCTGGCCACGGAATATGCCCGCCGCGCGGAAAGGAAACCCGTGCAGCCGCGACCCCGGCTATCGCCGCGGCCGGAGCGCCGCTGAGCGACTGCGCGCTACTGCCGGATGCCGTGTTTTTCCAGATCCGCCTGAACCGCCTCGTCGGAGAGGTCGAGTTTGCGCGAGTGTTTCCAGTCGCGATGCGAGGTGTCGACAAGACGTTTCACGACATGGTGCGCATCGGTCTCGATGGCCAGTTCGCGGCGATCGTCGAAACTGCCCGGCGTGAGATTAATCGAACCGACGATAGCACGCGTCTCATCCGCTAACAGCATCTTGCCATGTAGCTTCATATCGTTGAGCCGGTGCACCTTGGCGCCGACATCATGCATGATGCGCAGGCCCCCGATCCCCTCGATCAGCTTGTTCTTCTTCAGCTTGTGCGGCTGCCGCGCCATAATGTGGACCTGCACGCCGCGCAGCACCGCGCGAACCAGCCGCTCGATGATGTCCGTGTCCTGATAACGCTCGTTCTGGATCCAGAGCGTGTCCCGCGCGGAATCGATGAAAGCACCGATCCGCTCGCGGCCGTTATTCGGGCACCAGATCAGTTGCGAGTCCGGGTGCGGTACGAAGTTCTGCTTCGCCCAGTCGGCCTCGAAGCAATCCACCATCTCGGAAATCTCGAGCGCCTTGGTGGTGGTCACCGCATAGTCGCGCGTCTCGGTGAGATCGCGGGTCTCCCAGTTCAGCGACTCGACAAAGCCCCACTCATTGTCGATCACCATCGACTTCTGATGGGTCAGCGCGAAGGCCGGATTGCTGTCACGAACCTCGACCCCGGCAGCCGCCAGCGCCGCGGCGGTTTCGTCATTCTCGCTCTCGCCATTGCGCCGTGCCGGATTGAGCATGACGCGCACTTTGACGCCGCGTCGTTTGGCGGCGATGACCTCATTGAGCAGCGTCGGATCGGTGAACAGGAACATCCGGATGTTCAGGCTGCGCTTCGCGGCCCTGATCGGATCGATGATGCATTGCGCGGTGTCATCCGGAAACACGAGCAGGTTATGCGTCATAATTGACCTCCCGCGAGAAATGAAGGTGCGCGCAAACGGCTGGTGACTCTGCAAGACAGCGACATGGCCTGGACTACGTCTCCAACTCTATACTTGAACGCGGCGCGGCAGAAAACGGGGCGCGCCCGAGCGCCGAACGGCGGTGATGGATGAGATTGTCGAGACGCTGCGCCGAAGAGACCAGCGTCGCCATTTCAAGTGCATCTTCATCGTTGCGCATGGTCTTCGCCAGCTGCGCACTGAGAAGGTCGTCGACCTCCTGCTCGATCGCGCACAGTTCCGCATCGTCGGGCGCCGCCCGGATCCGGCGCGGCAATGCATAAAGTGCATTGAGCGTCGCCTCCCGGTGGTCGGGCGGGCGGATGCCGAGGAATTTCCAGGCGGCAGCCAGCACGGAGGCAAGGCCGCCAAGGATCATGGGGGCGAGATAGATGTCGTCGCCGTATTTATCCATGAAGCTCTGCTCGGTACCGTTGTAGTAGGCGGCCGCGCCGGGATGGATGGGGATAAAGGCATCGGGATCGGTGTCAGCGGCGGCGATACCGGCCAGTTGCGGTTGCCCGGCGATCAGATCGCGGCGCGCCGCGATTACCATTTCGGTCAGACGCGCGATCAGGCCGGAATGAAGCTTCTTGTTCGCGACCAGATAGTAACTGACCCGAAGCGTCGTCACGTCGTCATCCGGGACCGGCGGCGCACCGCGGAGCGACCCTTTCGGAATGTCGAAGCTTTCATAGGCGCCATTGGCATCGGCAATGGCGCCGGCGGCGTCGATCGGGATCAGCACCGGTGCGCCGGTTTTGAACAGACCGCGCACCAGGGACAAATACTTCTCGGTGAGCGGAATCACCACCAGCAGGGCGCCGACTTCCTTGGCTTCCACCGCACGACGGGTATCGCTGACCTCAAGATTCCTGAATGTGACCTTCGCGCCCGTCAGGTCGTATTGCTTGGTGAGCGCATCGACAAGCTTGCGATTGACCTCGCCGCCCACCACACCCACGGTACGTCCGCGCAGGCCTTCGACGCTGGTGATTTTCGAGCCGGGAGGCGCGATCAGCATGACGACCGCCTTGGCCATGACGGCAACCGCGCGCGCCTCGGAGAGATCGCCGACATCGGCCCGGACGACAGCAAGATCGACCTTGCCGGAGGAGAACGCCTTGCCGGCATCGACCGCGTTGCCGAAGGTCTCGAAATCGAGTCGGATCGGCGACTTCTTGCTGGCGAAATGGCTGGCGATGATCGACGCCGTCTTGCCGGCTTCGCCATCGATCGAGCCCACCGCCAGCTTGAGCACGGTCGGGCGCTCGATATAGCGCCAAGTCAGAAGGCCGCCGCCCACCACCAGACCGAAGATGCCGGCCAGCAGAAGCACCCTGCCCCAGAACGGGAAAGCAACGGATCGCACGTTCATGTTCGGTCCTGCGCGGCCCTACCAATCGACTGACGCCCCTGCCAGCATGCGCGGGCTGTCAGCAAAAATCCATCTGTACCCGACTACAGTTAAGGCCCACTAACCGACGGCGGCTATATACTGCGGCCGCCCGGACATCCATGATTCCCGGTCTGGCCGCGTTGCTGGAGACAATGTTCGATGACTCGTCTGGTGCTCGAGATGCTCCGGCCCTATCGCGGCTGGCTGATCATCGTCTTCCTCGCGATGCTCGTCGAGATCGCCATGAGCCTGGCCGCGCCCTGGCCGCTGAAGCTGGTGCTCGATGACGCGCTGGGCAGTCATCACCTGCCCGCCTGGCTGGACTGGGCCCATGACTATGGCATCGGCCGCCACACGCTCGGCGTCGCCCTGTTCGCCGGCATCGCCACGCTGATGATCGCCGTGATCGGCGCGATCGCCACTTACATCGACAACTACTATTCGACATCGGTCGGCCAGTGGGTGGCCAACGACCTGCGCATCCGCATCTATGCGCATCTGCACCGGCTGTCGCTGCGCTACTACGACAAGGCCAAGACCGGCGCGCTGATGTCCACGATCACCACAGACGTCACGACGCTGCAGAACTTCGCTTCATCGTCGACGCTGGATATCCTGCTCGATCTCATCACCATCGTCTTCATGATCGGGCTGATGTTCTGGCTCGACTGGGATTTTACACTGATCGCGCTCGGCATTACGCCGTTCCTGATCGCCTTCGTGTTCCATTTCAAGCGCGCCGTGAAGGAAGTGACGCGCACGGTGCGGCAACGGCAGAGCGAGATCGTTGCCGTGGTCCAGCAGGGCCTCGGCCAGGTGCGCGCAGTCACCGCCTTCGGCAGGCAGGATCTCGAACTGGCACGGCTCGAAGCCGCCAGCCATGCCACCGTCGAGGCCGCCATGAAGGCGCGGCAGGTGAAGTCGCTATTGTCACCGGTGGTCGGTGTCGTGGTGGCGTTCTGCACGGCCATCGTGTTGTGGAAGGGCACGTCGCTGATCGTTGCTGGCACGATGACGGCCGGCGCGCTGACGGTGTACCTCGCTTATCTCGCGCAGTTCTTCAAACCAGTGAAGGACCTCGCCAGCATGACCAGCGCGATCGCGCAAACCACAGTCGCGCTCGAACGCATCCAGAACATCCTGGCCGCCGATGATGTGATCGTGGAGAAACCGGGCGCCGTCGATCCCGGCCGCGCCAAAGGCGCCATCACCTTCGAGAACGTCGCTTTCTCCTATAGTGAGGAGGCCAGCGTGCTGCGCGACGTTTCGCTGCATATCGAACCCGGCCAGATCGTCGGCGTGGTCGGCCCGACCGGCTCCGGCAAATCCACGGTGCTCAGTCTGATCCCGCGCTTCTATGACGCGACATCGGGCCGCGTGCTGATCGATGGCGTCGATGTCACCGATTACAAACTGTCGGCGCTCCGCGCCCAGGTCGGCTTCGTGCTGCAGGAGACGGTGCTGTTCCGTGGCACGATCCGCGAGAACATCGCCTATGGCCGACCCGGCGCCAGTGATGACGAGATCGTTGCCGCCGCGAAGATCGCCAATGCCGACGAGTTCATCAGCCGCATGCCTGATGGTTACGACTCCATGGTCGGCGAGCGTGGTGACACATTGTCCGGCGGCCAGCGCCAGCGCATCGGCATCGCGCGCGCGGTGGTGCGCAACAGCCCGATCATGATCCTGGACGAGCCGACGGCTGCGCTCGATCCGGAATCCGAGGCGCTGGTGATCGAGGCGCTGCGCCGGCTGATGCAGGGGCGCACCGTCATCATGATCGCGCATCGGCTCTCGACCATTCGCGACGCCGACAAGATCATCGTGCTGAAAGAAGGCGTCGTCGCCGAGCAGGGCTCCAACGACGAACTGATCGCGCAAGGCGGCATCTATGCAGAACTGGTGAAGATCCAGCAGCGGGTGGTGAACGAGCAGTCCGCGGGCGCGTCATAGGCGGTGCCGGAGCGGCTTTTTATAATCATTCTAATAACATACGCGCGTTTGTCTTGACCTTGTCAGGACGCTGCTCGACAAGGTCGGACATGACCGTGCACCAGACTGCATCTGAAACAACCCACGAATTGCGCCTCGGTAATGCGCCGCGCGGATTCATCGGGACCATCGTGGCGTTGCAGCCCGATATTGCAGGCGCCGCCGAGAGCGGCCACGAACTCGAACGGCATCTGCTGGAAATGGGCTTCACCGAAGGCGCGCGCGTCGAGATCCTGCATCAGGGCGCCATCCAGCGCGATCCTATCGCCGTGCGCGTCGACAATATCACGATCGCCGTCCGCCGGCGCGAAGCCATGGCAGTTGTTGTGAAATGACCAGTACAGACGTGACCACCGAGCGCTTTCATCTCGCGCTGGTGGGAGCCCCCAATAGCGGCAAGACGTCGCTCTTCAACGCGCTCACCGGCAGCCGCCAGAAGGTGGCGAATTATGCGGGCGTCACCGTCGAGCGCAAGGCGGGCGCCTTCGTGACACCAGCCGGCCGTCAGGTGACGCTGCTCGACCTGCCCGGCACCTATTCGCTGCGCGGCCGCAGCCCGGACGAAGAAATCACCAGGGACGTCGTGCTCGGCAAGCGTCCTGGCGAAGCCGCGCCCGATCTGGTCCTGTGTATTGCCGACGCCACCAATCTGCGCCTCACGCTGCGGCTGATCCTGGAGCTCAAGCGCACCGGCCGCCCGCTGCTGGTGGTGCTCAACATGTTCGACATCGCGCAGCGCCGCGGCGTCAGCATCGATGTCGATGCGATGTCCGCGGCACTTGGCGTGCCCGTGATCACCTCGATCGCGGTGAAGAAGGCCGGCGTCGAGGAACTGCGCAAGCGCACCGACGAATTTGCGGCCAATATGCCGGCAGTCACCGCCGGCGATGGCTGGACGCCGCTCGGCCTGTCCGAGATGAAAGCGCTTCAGCGCGAGGCCGACCGCATCATCCGCGACACCGTCAAGATGCCGAGCAAGCCGGACACGCTGACCACGCGCGTCGATGCCGTAGTGCTGCATCCGGTCGCCGGTCTCGCGATCCTCGCGCTCATTCTGTTCGTGATGTTCCAGGCGGTATTCTCCTGGGCGCAGCCGCTGATGGAGCTGCTGTCGGATTCCTTCGGCGCGCTGGGCACGCTGGTGGCGCAGGTGCTGCCGGAAGGAATTTTCCAGAGCTTCCTGCAGAACGGCTTGATCGCCGGCGTCGGCAGCGTGCTGGTGTTTCTCCCGCAGATCATCATCATCTTCCTGTTCATCCTGCTGCTGGAAGATTTCGGCTATATGGCGCGCGCCGCGTTCCTGATGGACCGCGTCATGGGCGGCGCCGGCCTGCATGGCCGCGCCTTCATCCCGCTGCTGTCGAGCTTTGCCTGCGCGATCCCCGGCATCATGGCGACGCGCGTGATCGACAATCGCCGCGACCGCCTCACCACCATCCTGATCGCACCGCTGATGACCTGCTCGGCGCGCATCCCGGTCTATACGCTGATCATCTCCGCCTTCATTCCGGCCGAAACCGTCTGGGGCTGGGTGAACCTGCAGGGCCTCGTGATGTTCGGGCTCTATGTCGCCGGCATCGGCAGCGCGCTGGCCGTCTCCTTCGTCATCAAGTTCTTCATGTGGCGCGACTACCAGCCGGCGCCGTTCATGCTGGAATTGCCGGACTACAAGCTGCCGCGCCTCAAGAGCATTGCCATCGGCGTCTATACCCGCGCCAAGATGTTCCTGCAGCGCGCCGGCACCACGATCCTGTCGATGATGATCCTGATCTGGTTCCTCGCCTCGTTCCCGCAGGCACCGGCCGGCGCCGAAGGGCCGGCGATCAATTACAGTCTTGCAGCCATCATCGGACATGCGCTGGAGCCGTTCTTCGCGCCGCTCGGCTTCAACTGGCAAATCGCGGTGGCGCTGATCCCCGGCATGGCAGCGCGCGAAGTCGCGGTCGGCGCGCTCGGCACCGTCTATGCGATCGAAGGCGGCAAGGAAGCAGCGGACGCCATCGGTCAGGCACTGGCCAGCAAATGGAGCCTTGCCACCGCGCTGTCGTTCCTGGCGTGGTTCATCTTCGCCCCGCAATGCGCCTCGACACTGGCCGTGATCCGCCGCGAGACCGGCAGCACCAAGTGGATGGTGGTGACGTTCCTCTACATGTTCGCGCTGGCTTACGTGGCGAGCCTGATCACCTACACCATCGCGAAGGCCGCCGGGCTGGGGTGAGACTCAAACGTAGGGCGGATTAGCCGAAGGCGTAATCCGCCCTACGGCTCAAAATCCCGCCGCGAGTCCATCCTTGCGCGGGTCGGAGCCGGCGACATAGCCGCCGTCGATCCTGCGCACGAGCTGCGCGCCGCCGAAGCCGAAGGCGGAATCCGGCGGCTCGCGCTCGATGACATGGCCGCGACTGGCGAGATCGGCCGCGACATTGTCCGGCACAGCCGTCTCGATCGCCACTTTCAAGCCCGCCACATAGCGCCAGCGCGGCGCATCCGCCGCGGTCTGCGGATCCTGCCCCCAGAGCTGCATGCGCAGCATCATCTGCAGATGGCCCTGTGCCTGCATCGGGCCGCCCATCAGGCCGAAGGCCATCAGCGGTTCATTGCCCTGCATGACGAAGCCCGGGATGATGGTCTGGAACGGACGCTTGCGCGGACCGACCTGATTGGGATGCCCCTCGGTCAGGACGAAACCGAAGCCGCGATTCTGCAGGCTGATGCCGGTGCCCGGCACCACGACGCCGGAGCCGAAGCCGGAATAGTTCGACTGGATATAGGATACCATCATGCCACTGGCATCTCCGGTGGACAGGCACACGGTGCCGCCGGTCTTGGGCGCGCCAGCGCCAAAATCCTGCGCGCGGCTGCGATTGATCAGCTTGGCGCGCGAGGCCAGATAGGCCGGGTTAAGCAGATGCGCGACAGTGACGTCACGCATGTAATCGAGATCGGCCGCATAGGCGTAAACGTCGGCGAAAGCGAGTTTTGTGGCTTCGATCTGCAGATGGAAGGCATCGCCGCTGTCGAGCACGAGACCGTCGGTGCCGTAAGCCCGCATAATTCCCAGCGCCATCAGCGCCGCGATGCCCTGCCCATTCGGCGGGATTTCATGCAGTGAGGCGTCGCCGAAATCCTGATGGATGGTGCCGCACCAGTCATTGCGATGCTCGGCCATATCCGCGGCCGTGAGCACGGCGCCATGTTCGCGCGCGAAGGCTGCAATGCGCTGCGCGAGTTCGCCGCGATAGAAGGCTTCGCCCTTGGTCGATGCGATCAGCTTGAGCGAATAGGCATGGCCAGGTGCCTTGAAGAGTTCACCGGCCGCCGGCGCGCGACCGTTCGGCATGAAGGCCTCGGCGAAGCCGGGCTGGTTCTTCAACTCCTCCGCGCCGCGGCGCCACAGTTCGGCGATCACGGGCGAGACGTGGAAGCCATTCTCCGCATAGGCAATCGCAGGCTCGAACAGCTCCGCGAAGGGCAGCTTGCCAAAGCGTTCGGACAGATCGACCCAGGCCGAGACGGCTCCGGGTACGGTCACGCTTTCCCAGCCGCGATGCGGGAACGTCTTGTGATTGGCAAATCGCTCAGGGGTCCATCCCGCCGGCGACCGGCCGGACGCGTTGAGGCCATGCAGCTCCTTGCCATCCCAGAGGATGCAATAGGCGTCCGATCCGATGCCGTTGCCGGTCGGCTCGACCACGGTCAGCGTGATCGCGGCCGCGAGCGCCGCATCCAGCGCATTGCCGCCGCGCTCCAGCATGCGCAGACCCGCCTGTGTCGCCAGCGGCTGCGACGCCGCCACCACATTGCGCGCCATCACCGGCGAGCGGCGGGAGGCATAGAGGCCATCGTGTCGGTATTGCATCAGTTCAAGCTCTCTTCAGGACTTTGCAGATCAACGTGTCTTCTTATCGACATTTGCACGTGCCGAACAGACAGGTTGCATATGCCGAATAGACAGGCGGGTCTGCTCACCTCTCGATCTTGCACCGCCGGGTCGCTTGCGCTTACGGTTCCTCGCATTTCGTCGATCGCGAGAGGATCAGCATTGGCCATCACCGTCATCCGCAACGCAGACTATGTCGTCGCCTGGGACGCCGCAAAGAGCAGCCACACCTATGTCACCGGCGGCGATGTCGCTTTCGACGGCGGCCAGCTCGTATTTGCCGGCCGCGATTATCGGGGCGAAGCGGTCGAGACCATCGACGGTCGCGGCTTCATGGTGATGCCGGGTCTCGTCGATATCCATTCGCATCCGTCCAGCGAACCGCTGAACAAGGGCTTTCTCGACGAGATCGGCTCGCCCGGCCTGTATAATTCGTCGCTCTACGAATACATGCCGATCCTGCGGTCCGATCCGGAAGGCGTGCCGGACTGCGTGCGCGTCGCCTATTCCGAACTGCTGCTGTCCGGCGTCACCACGGTGGTCGATCTGTCAATGCCGCATCCGCAATGGCTCGATCTCGCCGGCGAAAGTGGCCTGCGCGTCTATATTGCTCCGGGCTTCCGCTCGGCGCGCTGGTTCACGCCGAACGGCACGTTGGTCGACTACGAATGGAACGAGAAGGCCGGCGAAGAGGGCATGCTGCAGGCTTTCGCGCTCATCGATGCCGCCGAGAACCATCCATCCGGCCGTCTGTCCGGCATGATGTATCCCGCGCAGATCGACACCTGCACGCCACAACTGATGAAAGACAGCTACGCCGAAGCGAAGCGCCGCAACATTCCGTGGCAGACCCATGCGGCGCAGTCGGTATCCGAATTCCACGAAATCGTCCGCCGCCATGGTATGACGCCGATCCAGTGGCTCGGCGAACTCGGCGTGCTCAGCCCGACCTCGCTGGTCGGCCACTCCATCTTCGTCGACGACCACCCGCTGACGCCATGGCACACCAGGCGCGACCTCGCGCTGCTGGCCGAAACCGGCACCACGGTTGCCCATTGCCCGACCGTGTTCATGCGGCGCGGCATCGCGCTGCGCGATGTCGGCCGCTACCGCGCAGCCGGCATTTCGGTGGCGATCGGCACCGACACCTATCCGCACAACATGATCGAGGAGATGCGCAACGTAACGATGACCTCGCGGCTGATGGCCGGGCATCCACGCGGCCTGAATTCGACCATGCTGTTCGAGGCTGCCACCATCGTCGGCGCCAAGGCGCTCGGGCGCGACGATATCGGCAAGCTCGAGGCCGGCTGCAAGGCGGATTTCGTGATGGTCGATGTCACCCATCCGATGATGCAGCCACATCGCGATCCAATCCGTAGCATGATCTATGCGGCGGCGGAACGCGCGGTGCGTCATGTCTACGTGGATGGCCGACAGGTGGTGAAGGACGGCGTGGTGCAGACGTTCGACTATCCGGCCGCGGCGCTGCGTGTGCATGAAGCGCAGATCCGCGCGGAAGAGCGCACGCCGGGTCTCGACTGGGCCGGCCGCAAGCTCACGGAAATCTCGCCGCTGTCATTCCCGATGGCATGGCCGTCGAACGAATGAGCCGGACGCTTTCGCGCCCGGCTCATCCGGATCAGACGAGTTAGCGGCGTTACACGCGCTCGATGATGATCGCCGGTGCCATGCCGCCGGCGGCGCACATGGTGACCAGACCGCGCTTCAGATTGCGGCGCTCGAGCTCGTCGAGAACCGTGCCGATCAGGATCGCGCCGGTGGCGCCGATCGGATGGCCGAGCGCGATCGAGCCGCCATTGACGTTGACCTTGCTGCGATCGAGATCGAGATCGCGGATGAACTTCTCGGCGACCACGGCGAAGGCTTCATTGATCTCCCACAGATCGATGTCTTCCTTCTTCAGACCGGCCTTTGCCAGCACCTTCTTCGCAGCCGGAACCGGCGCATTCAGCATCAGGGTCGGGTCGTCGCCGATATTGGCCATGGCCACGATGCGCGCGCGCGGCTTCAGGCCATGCTTGTCGGCATAGGACTTCGAGGTCAGCAGCAAGGCTGCGGCACCATCGACCACGCCCGATGAATTGCCGGCGTGGTGGAAATGCTCGATCTTCAGATCCGGATATTTCTGGTTGATCTGCTTGCGGAAGGTCATGCCGCTTTCATCCAGCGGATGATCGGCCATCGCGGCGAAAGCAGGCTTCAGACCGGCGAGACCTTCGGCAGTGGTTTCCGGACGTGGATATTCGTCCTTGGCGAGCACGATATTGCCCTCGTCATCCTTCACCGGGACGATGCTCTTGTCGAAACGGCCTTCCTTGATGGCGATCGCGGCGCGACGCTGACTTTCCAGACCGAGCGCGTCGAGCGCTTCACGCGAAATACCTTCCATCGAGGCGATGGCGTCGCCGCAGATACCCTGATGCGACTGCGGATGCACCTTGGCGAGACGCTTGTTGCCCGAACCCATGCCGAGTGGCGCCTTGCCGGCGGCCATATCCTCAGCAGCCATCGCACCCGTCAGCGACATCATCTCGGTGCCACCGGCGATGACGACGTCTTCCATGCCCGACATGATCTGCGCTGCGGCGAAATTCACCGCGGTGATGCCGCCGCCGCAGAAACGATCGAGGGTGGTGCCGGACGCCTTGATGTCATAGCCGGCATCGAGCGCGGCCATGCGGCCGAGATCGCCACCCTGCTTGCCGCGCTGGGTCGAGGTCGACCAGATCACGTCGTCAACGTCGGCGGTGTTGAGCTTGTTGCGCTCGGCAATCGCCTTGAGCACGGTGGCGGCGAGATGCTGCGGATGCTGTTCGGCGAGCTTGCCCTTGCCCACTTTGCCGATGCCGCGGGGCGTGCGGACTGCGTCGATAATATAGGCGTCGGCCATGATCTTCTCCCAGGAGTTTTGAAGTGTTTTTCTGACCGCGAGATTGGCCAAGCCACCCATGAAGTCAAGCTGCGCGCGCGGCATGCACGTCTGCCAAAATTGGCAGGCTTCACGCATGATCCTGGCCGATGCCGGCAAATTGGCACAACCCGGGCACGATATTATAACCATGCCGGTGCTATGTGGCGGACACTCGCCGTTCCGCCCACACGCGTCGCACGTCATGCATTCAGGCCAGAATTCTAGGGACACATTGCCATGAACAAGCTCGATGCCGCCCGGCGGGGCCCGCGTGCGTTCGTTCCCGGTCTCCTCGTTGCCGCGCTGTTGCTGCTGCTTCCGGTGGCGGTGTGGCTCGATCTGACCAATCTGGTTGACGCCGCGTTGCGCCGGCAGGCCAGTGACCTGAACTCCGTGATCACCAGCGTGCGTGGTTATTATGCAACCAATGTGGTCGGGCGCGTACTGGCCCATCAAGGCACCACGCAGGTGGTGCACAATTATGAAAGCGTGCCGGGCGCGATTCCCATTCCGGCGACGCTGTCTCTCGAACTCGGCCGCGTCATCGGCGCGCAGCAGGAGAACATCAACTACCGCTTCGTGTCGGACTATCCGTTCCAGAACCGCGCGCCGCACCAGCTTGACGATTTCGAGAAGACATCGCTGCGCAGCCTGCGCGACAATCCCGAGCAGAAGATCATCGACACCAGGACGTCGCTGTTCAGCGACACCGTCCGCATCGTCGCCCCCGTGCTGATGGGCCCGGCCTGCGTCAGTTGCCACAACAGCCACCCGGAAAGCCCGAAGAAGGACTGGAAGGTGGGCGACGTCCGCGGCATCCAGGAAGTCATCATCACGCAGCCGATCGCGGCGAACCTGTTCTCGTTCAAGTTCCTGCTGGCCTATTTCGCGCTCGCTGCCGTGAGCGGCGTCTCCTTTCTCGCTTTGCAGCGTCGCCAGTCGCGGCGCATCGCCGGCATGAATCAGGAGCTGGAGGCCAATAACGACTTCCTCGCCACGCTCTCGATGAAGATCTCCCGCTATATCTCGCCGCAGGTCTACAAGAGCATCTTCAGCGGCCAGAAGGACGTCACCATCCATACCGAGCGCAAGAAGCTGACGATCTTCTTCTCGGACATCCAGAATTTCACCGCGACCACCGAGCGGCTGCAGCCGGAGTTGATCACGAATCTGCTCAACGAATATTTCACCGAAATGTCGGCCATCGCGCTGGAGCATGGCGGCACCATCGACAAGTTCATCGGCGATGCCATGCTGATCTTCTTCGGCGACCCCGAGACGAAGGGCGACCGGCAAGATGCGCAGGACTGCCTGCGCATGGCGTGGCGGATGCAGCGCCGCCTGATCGAGTTGAACGCGAAATGGCGCACCGAGGGGATCGAGGAGCCGTTCAAGGCGCGTATCGGCATCAATTCCGGTTACTGCAATGTCGGCAATTTCGGTAGCAGCGACCGCATGGACTATACGATCATCGGCGCCGAGGCGAACCTTGCGGCGCGCCTGCAGTCGATCGCTGAACCCGGCGGCATCGTCATCAGCTATGAGACCTTTGCGCTGGTGAGCGACATCATCACCTCGCATCCGCTGCAGCCGATCACCATGAAGGGCATCAGCCGCGAGGTCGTACCCTATGCGGTGGACAGCGTGATCGACGCCAAGCCGGAGCAATCCGACATCGTGGTGGAGCGCATGCCCGGGCTCGATTTCTATCTGGACCCTTCCGCCGTGCGGCCCGACGACGCCGAACGCCTGCGTTCCGTGCTCAGCGAGGCACTGGCCTCGCTGGACCGCAAGGTATAATCGGACGCAAACGACGTCCGGGCGTCTTGCAGCTGTGTCTATCGGCGGCAGGCATATTGCTCCGATTCAACGAAGCACATAGTCATGGCTGAATCACGCTGCGCCTGAAGAACTGCCCGGAATCAGATGCTCCAAGACGATCTTAGCCTGCAGGACGATCCCGGCCTTGCCGCCATGGCGGATACGCTCGCCAGATCGACCGACTATCGCGTGCTGCGCCGGCTGATCCCGCGCACCGAATTCGCGCCGGCGAACGGCCAACCGACGCGATCCGGAATCCTCCTCGACGTCGAAACCACGGGCCTCGATCAGGTGCGTGACGAAGTCATCGAACTGGCGATGATCAAGTTCGACTATCTGCCGGACGGCAGCATCACGCGCGTCACAGATATCTTCACCGCTTTCAACGAGCCGTCGCGGCCGATCCCGCCGGAGATCACCGAACTGACCGGCATCACGGATGAGATCGTCGCGGGACACCGCATCGATCCCGATGCGGTCGCCGCTTTCGCTGAGGACGCCGTCATCGTCATCGCGCACAATGCGGGTTTCGATCGCAAGTTTTCCGAACGCTACTGGCCGGTGTTCCAGCACAAGGCCTGGGGCTGTTCGGCCACCGAAGTTGACTGGCGCAAACACGGCTTCGACGGATCGCGCCTCGGCTATCTGCTCGCCGGCGCCGGCTTCTTCCACCAGGCCCACCGGGCGATCGACGACTGTCACGCGCTGCTTGAGATTCTCGCCTTTGAGCTGCCCGATCTCGGCGAACCTGCGCTGGCCGTTCTATTAGAGCGCGCCCGCAAGAAGACCATGCGAATCTGGGCGGAGCAGTCGCCCTTCGATCTCAAGGATGAGCTGAAGCGGCGCGGCTATCGCTGGAGCGACGGCTCCGATGGCCGGCCGAAGTCCTGGTATATCGATGTGGAGGAAAGCAAACACGAGAGCGAAATCGAATTCCTGCGCAAGACGATCTATATGCGCGACGTCGAACCGCGCGTGCAGGCGCTCAGCGCGATGAGCCGGTTCTCAGTGCGGGGCTAGCAGTGTCGGCTACAGCAGGGCGGGTTATCGAAGCGTAACCCGCCACAGTCATGTGGCGGATTACGCCTTGGCTAATCCGCCCTACGCTGCTCCATTCACCGTCAGACCGGCTGCAAACCGAGCGCCTGTGCTGCCTCGATCCAGACCGGCAGCTCCTTCTGATACAGCGCATTGGTGTCCTTGAAGCCGAGCGCCGGTTCGAGCACGAAAGTCTTGAGGACTTCCTTCACTTTCTGATCGCTGTTGGCGGCGACGCAAAGCTGCGCCAGGCGATCGACGATCGGTTGCGGCGTCGCCTTGGGCACGGCCCAGCCCGTGAAGCCGCTGACAGTGAAGAACTTCGACGTCGCGCCCTGCTCGGGCAATGTCTTCGCGTTGGGGATCGCATCGACCTTCTTCGAATGCACGGCGAAGACAACACCGCGATCGCCTTGCAGCACAGTCTGCGCAGCAGTGTAGCTGCCCATCGCGAAATCGATCGAGCCTTCCGCGAGTCCCGTCCACATCGGCGCTTCGCCGCGATAATGGATCGGCTCGATCTTGAGACCATACTGCTTGTTGAGTTCATTGATCGTCATATGCGGGGCCGAGCCCACGCTATAGGTGCCGAAATTCACCTTGTCGTTCTTGCGCGCGAAGGCAACGAAGTCCTCCAGCGTCTTGACGCCGGATTTCGGACTGGCGACCAGCGGCAACCCGGCGCCGGGAATGACGCTGACCAGCGTCAGGTCCTTGTCCATGTCGTAGCCGGGCGTCTTCAGCATCACCCGGTTCATCACATAGGTCGTCGAGATGGAGCAGAGAATCGTGTGACCGTCCGGCTCGGCGCGCGCGACTTCCGCTGTGCCGATAGCGCCTGATGCGCCGGCCTTGTTTTCGATGACGACAGTCTGTCCGACCTGTTTGGAAATATACTCGCCGAAGGCGCGCGCCAGCAGATCGGTCTGCCCGCCGGCTGGATAACTACAGATCATGCGAATCTGCCGCGATGGCCACGCCGCTTGTGCGGACGCGCCGCGCGCGACGAACGGCATGGCGGTTGCTGCCGACCCGGCAGCCATGAAGTGACGACGATTGATGATCGCAGACATGTTTCCCTCCGTTGTTTTTTATGACGGTACCTGATCGCTCCATCATTCGCCACGACGATAGACGGGACAGATTGGCGCATTCAAAAAGCAAATCGCTTCCAGCTCTGCATGTAACGGCTCACGCCATCTGGATCGAAACGCAGTGGTGCAGTAGTGTCCGCGCCAACTAAAAATGCCGGACCGTTCGGATCTGGCGCGCACATCACCTTGAGGAACGAAACACCATGGCGCGGAATATTCTAATTCTCGGAGCTTCCTACGGCTCGCTGCTGGCAACGAAGCTCTTGATGGCGGGTCATAACGTGACCCTCGTGTGCCGGAAGAAGACCGCCGAGCTCATCAACCGCGATGGTACTGAAGTGCGCATCAAGCTGCGCGACGAGCCGAACCACCGCGCCATCTTCTCCCGCGACCTGCCAGGCAAACTGGATGCGACCTCGCCGGATCAGGTCGACCTGGCGCGCTACGATCTGGTCGGTCTTGCGATGCAGGAGCCGCAATATACCAATCACACGATCCGCGTTCTGATGATCAAGATCGCCGCGGCGAAGCTGCCGTGCCTGTCGATCATGAACATGCCGCCGCTGCCCTATCTCAAGCGCATTCCGGGTCTGGCCGATATGAAGCTCGAAGAGGCCTATACCAATGCCCAGGTGTGGGAGCGCTTCGAGCCGGGGCTTGTCACGCTGTGCTCGCCCGATCCGCAGGCCTTCCGGCCGCCAGAAGAAGCGGCGAATGTCCTTCACGTCGGCCTGCCGACGAATTTCAAGGCATCGGCCTTTGCCGATCCGGCTCACAATAAACTGCTGCGCGAACTCGAAGCCGACATCGACGCTGTGAAACTCGACGGCCAGGACGTGCCGGTGAAGCTGAAAGTATTCGACTCGCTGTTCGTGCCGCTGGCGAAGTGGTCGATGCTGCTGACCGGCAACTATCGCTGCATCACGCCCGAGGAACCGCAGTCGATCCGCGAGGCGGTTCACGGCGATCTGAAAGTCTCGCAGTCGATCTATGACCATGTCGATGCCGTTGCACGGCGTCTCGGCGCCGATCCCGCAGACCAGGTCCCGTTCGCGAAATATGCCAAGGCGGCAGAGAGCCTGTTGAAGCCGTCATCGGCCGCCCGTGCAGTCGCCGCCGGCGCGCCTTTCATTGAGCGGGTCGATCTTCTGGTGAAGCTGATTTCGCATCAGCTCGGCATGACTAATGCAAATATCGACCGCACTGTCGAAGTCGTCGACCAAAAGCTCAACGAGCGGCTGGAGTCCGGCGCGGGAATCTGACGCGCTGGTGTGACGGTGCTGCAATTGAATACCGGCTTCGCGACTGATCTTTGTCGCGAAGCCATCGCCGCGACGGCGTGCGTCCTCTATTCGATCGACATGATCTCGAGCTCCTGGGCGCCCGCGCCGACGACGTCACCGACGGCCTTGCCCATCAGTGATTTCGCCACCGGCGAGACGAAGGAAATCGAACCGGCCTTCGGGTCGGCCTCGTCCTCGCCCACGATCCGATAGGTCTGCACGCGGCCGTCGTTGCGGCTGAAAGTCACCGTGCTGCCAAAGGCTACGGTGTCGGTCGATGTCGGGGCTGGAACGAGCTGGGCCGTGCGAACGCGGGCCGCGAAATAGCGCATGTCCCGCAGCGGAATTGCAGCCTGACGTCGCCGCTCGTTCACGTCGTCGATCGCGCTCGCCGCGTCATGAGCCTCGCGCGCCTGCTGGAGCTGCGTCTCCAGCGCCTGCAAACCCGCCTCGGTCACAAGGTTAGGGTGAGGCGAGATCGGGCGGTCGGGCAGCAGGGTTTCCGCAGCCGTTTCGGCACTTTCTTCCTTGGTGAAGGCAACGCTCAATCTCGAACTCCGTATCGACGCGATCCGCTGTGACGACGCAGGAACCGATTATCCCATTGGTTTGTCAAAACCATGCAGAAATATCCTGGTCGCGCAAATGGCACCCGGAATTTTGCTGCTTTGCGGCACCGGGCGGCGACAAGGCAGCCCTGTTCCAGCGGAGGGGCAATCCGATTGTGTTTGCGATCCTCGGGGGTTATGCACTGGCTAGACCGATCCTAAATTGGATCGTGGACGGACCCTGCCCTGACCGCAGGGTCTGACATGCGCCAATGCCAAGCGCCGGCGGCGGTGCATTCAAGCCTCGCAGATCAAGAACGCCGTCAGGAAGGAATTCGTCGTGTCCAAGTCGCCCGTCGTCACCATCGACAATCATCCCGGCCGCTCCGCGCAGACCATTGGCATGGCGCGCGTGCTCGGCACCGATGAAACGCTCATTCACGAGCCGTCGGTGGGCGTGGTCGGCACCAAGGGCGACAGCCAGTGCTATATGGGCGTGATGTCCAAGGTGGACGCGATCCATGAGAGCCTGAAGAAGCGTATCGGTCGCGGCGCAGGCCAGCTCCCCTATCGCCTGGTGCAGCCGGAATATACGATCGCCACCTCGGACGGTATCCGCAACGGCACGCGCGAGATGCGCTATTCGCTGATCGGCCGCGAAGTGACCAATGATGCGCTCTCCGAGCATCTGAGCGCCACCGGCCTGCTCGGCACCATCGCCGTCGTCGCCTGCGACAAGCCGCCAGTCGGCACGCTGGCCGCGCTGCTCGAACATAACGAGCCTGCGATCATCATGTCGGACGGCTCGATCCATCCCGGCGAGGATCCGAAAACCGGCGAGAAGCTGGACATCGTCAGCGCCTATCAGGTCGCCGGCAGTCCGGACCCCGAATATCGCCACCACATCGCCTGCCACGCATGCCCGGGCATCGGCTCGTGCGGCGGCATCTTCACCTACAACACCATGCAGACCTTCATCGGCGTGGTCGGCATGCAGCCGCTGCACATGGTGGCGCCGCCGTCCGACGATCCGCGCCGCCTGAAGGAATTCCCGGAGCAGCTCGTCGGCTATCTCTCCAACATGATCGCCAAGGGCATCAAGCCCCGCGACATCGTGAGCCGTGACTCGATCCGCAACGCGGTGATCGTGTCGATGGCGATCGGCGGCTCGACGAACGTGACGCTGCATGCGCCGGAAATCGCGCGCGCCGCAGGCTTCGCCGACTTCTGGAAGGAAGTCATGACGCCGGCAGAGTTCAACTATCTGTCGCAATATCTCGTGCCTGTGCTCACCGACGCCCGCCCCTATGGCAAGTATTCGATGGTGGACATCGATAATGTCGGCGGCGTGCAGGTGATCGTCCGCGAATTGATGGAAGCCGGCCTGATCAATGGCGACGTGCTGACCTGCACCGGCGAGACGCTGGCCGAGCAGATCAAGCGCCTCGAGACCAAGCCGGCCGACGGCAAGGTCGTCTACAAGGTAGCGAACCCGTACAAGCCGACCGGCGGGTTGCGCGTGCTCGGCGGCAACCTGTCGCCGGAATTCTCCGCGATCCTCAAGCTCGCCGGCGTCGAAGGCGGCCTCGAAGACAATTTGTTCCGCGGCACTGCGCGCGTGTTCGAAGGCGAGCGCGGCCTGATCGCAGCGCTCGACCAGCATCCGGAGAAATTTGCGAACCACGACATGGTGATCGTGCGTTACGACGGCCCGGTCGGCGCGCCCGGCATGCCGGAGATGCTTGACCCGACCTCGCGCATCACCACGCTGTGCCGCGAACGCAATATCGTCGTCGGCCTGATGACCGATGCGCGCTTCTCCGGCGGCTCGGTGGGTCTGGTGATCGGCCATGTCGGACCGGAAGCAGCACTGGGTGGCGCCATCGCGCTGATCGAGGATGGTGACGAGATCATCGCCGACCTCAACAACAATGAGCTGAACTGCACGCAGCTCCAGGACCCCGCTATCTACAGCAAGCGCAAAGCGGCCTGGGATAAGGTGGTTGCCGACAATGGTGGCATCCACCCGAGCTGCGGCGAGGCCGATACGCGCCTCTTGCATCGCGCGCGCACCAGCGCCGTGCCCGCCACCCGCGGCGCCGGCCTGCATCCGAACCGCGAAGTCTGGGTGCGCAATGCGCGCGAAGCCACGCGCTCGGGCTTCACGCCGAAGAACAAGCATCGACCGGAAGCCAACAAGGCCTTCTAGACCTTTGGACTGGCAGTTAGGGCCGGGTTTGCTGCGAAGCTCCCGGCCCGAACGATTTCCGCTTCCATCGGCTCTTCCCAAAGCCGCCAGCCGGATATCCTAGCCCTCACCCGCTTCCAGCATATTGAGCGCCTCGCGGTTATCGGCGGCGCGCGCATCGTCGATATAGGCGACGAGCAGCCGGTTGATGGCGACCGAATCAAGCAGCCTAAATTCGCGGGGCCTGATCCAACCATCGAAATAGCGGTCGATATAACCGATGGGGCTATCGTGCTCTTCCACCCAGTTCGGCCCGATCAGGCCTTGGGGGCGCGGTTCCCAGTAGCAGGAAATGAGGTGGCCGCCCTGAACAGAGTGGCCAAGGATTCGCTGACCGTCGCGTGGCGCCTCACTCATCGGCCGAAGGAAGTGGCCGTACTCACGTAAAATCCGCTCAACCTGCATGCAACGCGATTCCATTCACGGAGGCGCCGACCGGCACCGCGCAAACATTTAACGGATCGCGCGTTTTTTGTTTCCCATGACAGACCGGGTCGCGTCATCACGCAGTCGGCATTCGGACAGCGCGCCGAAATGTGTTCCAAATGTGGCGCGAGAGAAGTTGCAAGCGGTGCACATGAAGCGCTGTGGTTTTGCCGATCACAATAAATCGATCTAGAGCAAAACCAAACTGCTGCGGGTTAGCGCTGGGCTCACCAAACCTCTGTAAATTAAGGCTTCTTTCAACTTTTATTAAGATGCCGATAAGCATGCCGATGCGCCAATCCGAATTGTGTCGGGTTGTCGATCGCTGTGGCGAATGGGTGACAGCATTTTACGCAAAAGCTGGCTAAGTCCACGCCCATAGACGGAGCGAACGCGCTCTCGCTCTAAAATGGTTTTCTGGAGAAGAAGAAAATGAAGAACTTCCTGATGGGCACCGTTGCCCTGATCGCTCTGGGCGCTTCGGTTCCGGCAATGGCCGCTGACCTGGCTGCTCGTCCCTACACCAAGGCTCCGGCTTACGTTGCCGCCCCGATCTACAACTGGACCGGTTTCTACATCGGCGGTCACGTCGGCGGCGCCTTCAACGGCTCGAACGGCTTCGGCGGCACCAGCGACAACTCGGACGGCCGTTTCCTCGGCGGTCTGCAGATCGGCGCTGACTACCAGTTCGCTCCGAACTGGGTCGTTGGTATCGAAGGTCAGTACAGCTGGGTTGGTTCGAACAACACCAACGTGCTGTTCGCCGGCACCGGCCTCACCTACAACCTGAACCAGAAGGGCCTCGGCTCGGTCACCGGTCGCATCGGTTACACTTGGGGTCCGGCTCTGCTCTACGTGAAGGGCGGTTACGCTTACTCGGACTACAGCGAAACCCTCGTGAACGCTGCTGGCGCACCGGTTGCTTTCGCAGCTGGCACCAAGCATGACGGTTACACCGTCGGCGCTGGCCTCGAATACATGTTCACCCAGAACTGGTCGGGCAAGGTCGAGTACCAGTACTACGATTTCGGCAAGACCCAGTTCTCGGCTCCGACCGCTCTGGTTGCTTTCGGTTCTTCCAAGAACGACGAGCACACCGTCAAGGCCGGCCTGAACTACCGCTTCAACTGGGGTGGCCCGGTCGTCGCGAAGTACTGAGCTTTGCGCCTGATTTCAGGCTCTTAACTACGGAAAGGCCGGCGGAAACGCCGGCCTTTTTCGTTTTACCCTTTGGTAACCGCGCAAGCCCCGCGACAGCCACGGGTTGCCGATTTACCCGAATGTTAACCCGGTACCTACATACTCTCTCGCGATCCGCCACCAGGACGGTGGGCGTAGGGGGAATCATGGCACTGACGTCATTCATCGGAAAATTCGGACGGTTTCGTTTCTCGCGGCCCCGTTGGGGCATCCGCGGCAGCCTGTTCGCCGCCTTCGCGGTTATCGCGGGCATGGCGATCCTGATCAGTGCCGGCGCCGGCATGATTCTCGGCCAGCTCGGCGGCATGATGACGGACCTGAACGGCCGGGACATTCCGAAACTGACCGCCAGCCTTCAACTGGCCACCGCCAGCGAGAGCCTGGCCAGCCAGGGCCCGATGCTGCTGGCATCGAGCAGCGCCGAGGTTCTGAAGGAACGCTCGCAGCGCATGCGGGACACACACAAGATTGCCGTCGAGAAGCTCGACACCATCGCCAAGCTCGGCGCCGACAAGGCCGTGGTCGCCGCGCTCGGTGACAGCGTGAAGAATATCGAGGACACAATCCGCAGTCTGGGCGCCGCGACGCAGGAAAAGATCGACGTCGCCGTCCAGCACGAGAAGCTCTACAACGCCATACGCGCCGCCGCGGATAACTTTGTCAGGAAGGCCGCCCCGGCGATTACCGACGCACAGGGCGGCATGGACGCCACCCTGCGTGCCGTCGTGTTCTCCGCCGAGGATTCCGGCGAAGCCTCCCGCATCATCGTGCAGATCGGCAGCGTGGTCGCCGACACCAACCTGATCTCCTCCGACCTGATGGCCGCCTTGTCCGCCGGCACCGGTGACGCGCTCTCCCCCATCGAGGAGAATTTCAAGACAGCGCGGGAACGCGTGCAGGGAAATCTCATCGCCCTCGACGGCGCCATCAGCAGCATCCCCGATCTGCGCAAGGCCGCCGAACAGCTCCTCGCTTTGGGCGACGGCAAGAACGGCGCGTTCAAGATCCGCCAGAAGGAGATCGACACGCTGGAATACGGCGAACTCATCCTCGACGAGACGCGCAAGCTCAATGTCGGCCTCGGCATGAGCGTCAAGCAACTGGTCGACAAGGTGCGCAGCGAAACCGACGCCGCCACGACGCAGGCGCAGACGACAATCACGCTGGCGACGCAGGTGATGCTCGGTCTCGGCGCGCTGACGCTGATCGGATCGGCATTGTTCGTCTGGCTCTATGTCGGCCGCAGCATTCTGCGCCGCCTCGCGCAATTGCAGCGCGCAATGCAGCGGCTGTCCAGCGGAGATCTCGACACCGAGATCGCCCGCAGCCGCCAGCAGGACGAAATCGCGGCGATGGCGAGCACGCTCGAAGTGTTCCGCGACAGCATGATCAACGCTCGCACGCTCAGCGCGGAGCAGGATCAGGACCGCATCGCCAAGGGCGAACGCACGTCGCGCATCGAAGCCCGCATCGTCGACTTCGAGAGCAAGGTGCGGAGCGCCTTGGAGAAGCTGCAGACCTCGGCCGATTCCATGCAATCGACCGCGCAGAGCATGACGGCCACCGCCGATCGCTCCAGCGCACTGGTCAGCGCCGTCGCATCGGCCGCTGAGGAAACCTCGGTGAACGTCCAGACAGTGTCGGCCGGAACCGAGCAACTGTCGTCATCGATCAACGAGATCAGCCGACAGGTCGTCACATCGACCGAAATCGCTGCAAAGGCCGTCAACGAGGCCGGCGAAACCGATGCAACGATGCAGGGCCTTGCCGACAACGCCAATCGCATCAGCGTGGTAATCGATCTGATCCAGACCATCGCGTCGCAGACCAACCTCCTGGCGCTTAACGCGACCATCGAGGCGGCACGCGCGGGCGATGCAGGCCGGGGCTTCGCCGTGGTGGCTTCCGAGGTGAAGAGCCTTGCCGATCAGACCGCAAAGGCCACCGACGAGATTCGCACGCAGATCGTGTCGATGCAGCAGGTCACTTCCACCGCCGTCGGAGCGATCCGCAACATCGGGCAGACCATCGCCGAGATCAATCATGTGAGTGCTGCCATCGCCACCGCTGTCGAGCAGCAGGGTGCGGCAACACGCGAGATCGCGCGCAACATCCAGCACGCCGCCGGCGGCACCAGCGAAGTGTCGAGCAACATCATCGGCGTCAGCGATGCATCGACGCAGGCCGGCACGGCTGCCAATGACGTGCTCGGCGCCTCGGGCGAACTGCGCCGCGAGGCCGACGTTCTTCGCGGTGAAATCGACGAATTCCTGTCGAGCATCCGCGCGGCATAGGAGCGGCGATCCAGCGCATGGCTGCACCCGGCCAGCGTCATTGCTCCAACCCTCAAAATCATGGACTGCTTCCACAGCAGCCCATGATCGGTGGCTGCGCAGAATGTAAGGATTGCGTGAATGCCCCCAACACCCTCTGCATGGACATCGACCGAACTGCGCCACGACTGGCAGCGTCATGAAGCCCAGGCCCTGTATGACCTGCCGTTCGCAGACCTGATCTTTCAGGCGCAGAGCATCCACCGCAGCAATTTCGATCCAAATCACGTCGAGACCGCGAGTCTGCTCAGCATCAAGACCGGCGGCTGCGCGGAAGATTGCGGTTATTGCTCGCAAAGCGCCCACTACAACACCGACGTCAAGGCGACCAAGCTGATGGATCGCGACGCCGTGATCGCCACGGCGCAGCGCGCAAAGGATGCCGGTGCGAGCCGCTTCTGCATGGCCGCGGCCTGGCGTAATCCCAAGGACAAGGATCTCGACCGCGTCTGCGACATGGTCAGTGCGGTGAAGGGTCTCGGCCTCGAGACCTGCGCAACGCTGGGCATGCTCACGGAGGATCAGGCCAAGCGCCTGCAGGACGCCGGCCTCGACTTCTACAATCACAATGTCGATACCTCGCCGGAATTCTACGGCAAGATCATCACCACGCGGACGATGGAAGATCGCATCGAGACATTGGCGCGGGCGCGCCATGCCGGCCTCAAGGTCTGCTGCGGCGGTATCATCGGCATGGGCGAGCAGGTCGAGGATCGTCTGGGCATGCTGATGCTGCTGGCCAACCTGCCGCATCATCCGGACAGCGTGCCGATCAATATGTGGAACGAGGTGAAGCGCGTGCCGGTCAACGACACCGCCGAACGCCCGGATCCGATCGCGCTGGTCCGCATGATTGCCGTGGCGCGTATCATGATGCCGAAGAGCGTGGTGCGGCTTTCCGCCGGACGGCAATATATGACCGATGAATTGCAGGCGCTGTGCTTCGTCGCCGGCGCCAATTCGATCTTCATCGGCGATGTGCTGCTGACCACGAGGAACCCGCAGACCGACCGCGACGCCAACCTGCTCGACCGGCTCGGCATGACCTCGCGGCTCGACGACGTGAGCGGAAAGAGCACGGCGGCTCTTCCGGTTACCGCTCCAGCACAGGCCGATATGCGCGCCAGCGCATAAACCCATGCCCTGCGCCAGCCGAATTTGTGCTGGCGCAGGGGTCCTTGGCCCGCTAAGCCGGATGAAAAGGACATTGTGACAGAACCGATGCATTCGAAAACAGACGCCAGCACAAAGCCAGCCGACGACCTCCGCTATCTCTGGGAGAACCATCCCGGCACCGATCAGGTGGTCGAAATCGCCCCGGGCGTTCTGTGGATCCGGCTCGACCTGCCGTTTCGTCTCAACCATGTGAACATCTATCTGCTCGCCGACGGCGACGGCTGGGCCATGGTGGATACCGGCATCGGCAATGACGCGACCATCGCTGCGTGGACGAAACTGTTCGAAGGTCCGCTGAAGGGCAAACCGATCAGCAAGGTGATCGTCACCCACGCCCATCCCGATCATGTCGGCCAGGCCGGCTGGATGGTGCAGCGGTTCAACTGCCCCTTCTATATGTCGCAAGTCGAATATCTGCAGGGGGTCTATCACCAGCACCGCCGCACCGAAGAGCGCATCGTCAATATGCGGCAGTTCTTCCATCGCCACGGCATGGATGCAGATATCACCGAGCAATTGCTCGGCCGCGGCCAGGAATATCTGAAGAAGACGGTGCCACTACCGGCAGCCTATCGCCGGCTGTCGGATGGCGACGATCTCGTGATCGGCACGCGCACCTTCCGCGTGCTCACCGGCGCCGGCCATTCACCGGATCAGGTGATGCTGTATTGCGAGGCCGACAAACTGTTCCTGTCAGCCGATCAGGTGCTGAGCAAGATCTCGCCCAATGTCAGCGTCTGGGCGCATGAGCCGGACGAGAATTCGCTCGGCTCCTATCTGCATTCGCTGCAGCGTCTCGCCGATACGCTGCCCGACGATGTACTCGTGCTCCCGGGTCACGGCGTACCGTTTCATGGCCTCAAGATCCGCATCAAGCAGCTCGCGGACCATCACGAAGAGCGCTGCCAGATGATTGCCGCCGCATGCAAGGATGCCGGCAAGACCTCGGCCGAACTGGTGCCGGTAGTGTTTCACAAGCATAAGCTCGATGCTCACCAGACCGGATTTGCCGCTGGCGAGTTGATCGCCCACGTCAATCACATGCTGGCGCAGAAGCGGCTGACCTCGACAATGGGTGCCGATGGCGTGTTGCGGTTCAAGGCGACATAACCTGCGGTGAAGCGCCCGCAGCGCAGCAAAAATTCGTGAATGAGCTCAGGCTGTTGATGTACGTCAAAAGCCGGAGCACTTGGTCAAATTGACCAATTGCGCCTCGACAGTCAGGCTGGAAAAGCTCTAAAACGCACCTGACGCAGGGTTCAGGTTCGGTTTTTGGGTCTTTTGCGATGGATTACAGCAAGTTCTTCAGTGACGCACTCAATCGTTTGCATGACGAGCGCCGCTATCGCGTCTTCGCCGATCTCGAGCGCATTGCCGGCCGGTTCCCGCATGCGGTCTGGCACACTCCGAATGGCCCGCGCAATGTCGTGATCTGGTGCTCCAACGACTATCTCGGCATGGGCCAGCACCCGAAAGTGGTCGGCGCCATGGTCGAAACCGCGACGCGCGTCGGCACCGGCGCCGGCGGTACCCGCAACATCGCGGGCACCCATCATCCGCTGGTGCAGCTCGAGGAAGAACTCGCCGACCTCCATGGCAAGCAGGCCGCCCTGCTGTTCACCTCTGGCTATGTCTCGAACCAGACCGGCATTTCGACGCTCGCCAAGCTGATGCCGAACTGCCTGATCCTGTCCGACGCGCTGAATCATAATTCGATGATCGAAGGCATCCGGCAGGCCGGCTGCGACCGCGTGGTGTTCCGCCATAACGACGTCGCGCATCTCGAAGAGCTACTGAAAGCCGCCGATCCCGCGCGGCCGAAGCTGATCGCCTGCGAGAGCCTGTATTCGATGGACGGCGATGTCGCGCCGCTGGCTGCGATCTGTGATCTCGCCGAACGTTATGGCGCCATGACCTATGTGGATGAAGTCCATGCGGTCGGCATGTATGGCCCGCGCGGCGGTGGCATCGCGGAGCGCGATGGCGTGATGCATCGCATCGACGTGCTCGAAGGCACCCTCGCGAAAGCCTATGGCTGCCTCGGCGGCTATATCGCGGCGAGCAAGGACATTGTGGACGCCGTACGTTCCTATGCGCCGGGCTTTATCTTCACGACCGCACTGCCGCCCGCGATCTGCTCGGCCGCGACCGCGGCGATCAAGCATCTCAAGACCTCGACCTGGGAACGCGAACGCCATCAGGACCGCGCTGCGCGGCTGAAATCGGTACTGATTGCCGCCGGCATTCCGGTGATGTCCACCGACACCCATATCGTGCCGGTGTTCGTCGGCGATGCCGAACTCTGTAAGAAGGCCAGCGACCTGCTGCTCGAGGATCACGGCATCTATATCCAGCCGATCAATTATCCGACCGTCCCCAAGGGCGGCGAGCGCCTGCGCATCACACCATCGCCCTATCACGACGACGTGCTGATCGATCACCTCGCAGAATCGCTGCTGCAGGTGTGGGATGAACTCGGCCTGCCGCTGCGCACCAAGGCGCTGGCAGCGGAGTAGCTCACACCACCGACAACCAAAACTCGCCATGGCCGGGCTTGTCCCGGCCATCCACGTCTTTAGGGTGTCGAAGACGGTACCCGGCACATCTAGCGAAGCTCGCTTCGCGCTGGCCGGGCATGACGAGTTTTGACTACGCGCATCTTCCCGGTGCCAGCCCAAGGACTTCTTAAGTGGACATCATCTGGAAAGGCATTCTCGGCGGCCTGCTCACTGCCCTGATTGCCTGGTTGTCCAAACGGGGTAATACGCTGCCCGGCATCCTGCCACTGTTCCCGACCTTTGCGATCATTGCGCTCCTCATCGTCGGCGCAAAAGGCGACAGTGCGGGCTTCCGGGAAGCCTGCATGGCCGGCGCGAAGACCATTCCGGCCTATCTCGCTTTTCTCGGCATCTGCTATCTCGCGATCGGCACGTTCGATTACCGCCTCGCTTTGCTGGCCGGCGTGACCGCGTGGCTATTCATTATCCTGATCGCCTTTTTCGGCCCGCGCTGGATTTAACGACGATCCGGCATTCCCGGGCGTCCGGCCAAATCCCTGTCGCCTGCACCAGCGCAACCGGCTAGATTTTCGCCTGACGGACGGGCATCAGCCCGCCAAAGGGAGCACGCACGATGCTGCACGACTGGGGCGTGATTGTTGCCGCCCTCTGCTACATCGGATTTCTGTTCTGCGTCGCCAGCTATGGCGATCGGATCGGGCTGTTCCAGAGCGGCCGCGCCAAGGCCGTCATCTATCCGCTCTCGCTGGCGATCTATTGCACGTCCTGGACGTTCTTCGGCTCGGTCGGCGTGGCCAGCCGGACCAGTGTGGATTTCCTCGCGATCTATGTCGGCCCGATCCTGTTCTTCGCCTTCTTCTCGCCCGTGCTGCGGCGTGTGATCCATCTCGCCAAGACCCAGAACATCACCTCGATCGCCGACTTCATCGCCGCGCGTTACGGCAAGAGCCAGGCCGTCGCCGCCACCGTCGCCGTGATCGCCATCATCGGCTCGGTTCCGTACATTGCGTTGCAGCTGAAAGCCGTGGCGTCGTCGCTGGAAACCATCCTCGGCGAAGACAAGGCCATTGCCGGCGTTCCCATCGTCGGCGACATGGCACTGGTCGTGACTCTCGCCATGGCGATGTTCGCCGTGCTGTTCGGTACAAGGCAGACCAATGCGACCGAGCATCAGCATGGCTTGATGCTCGCCGTAGCTACCGAATCTATCGTCAAACTGGTGGTGTTCATCATCGCCGGCGCCTTCGTGACATTCTGGATGTTCGACCCCTCGGAGCTGGTCGAGCGCGCGATGAAGACACCGGAGGCGATGCGCGCCATCACCTATGTGCCGTCGTTCGGCAATTTCCTCACGATGGTGCTGCTGTCGTTCTGCGCCATCATGCTGCTGCCCCGACAGTTCCACGTCAGCGTCGTCGAGAATTCCAACGACTCCGAAGTAAGCCGTGCGCGCTGGCTGTTTCCCACCTATCTGATCGCCATCAACCTGTTCGTCATTCCGATCGCGCTGGCGGGCCTCGTGACCTTTCCGTTCGGCGCCGTCGACAGCGACATGTATGTGCTGGCGTTGCCGATCGAAGCCGGGTCCAACGCGCTCAGCATGGCGGTGTTCATCGGCGGCTTGTCGGCGGCCACCGCGATGGTGATCGTCGAATGCGTTGCGTTGGCCATCATGGTGTCCAACGATATCGTGTTGCCACTGGTCTTGCGGCGCGGGCCGCAGACGCAGCATGAGCAGACCGACTTCGGCAACTTCCTGCTCAAGGCAAGGCGGTTTTCGATCTTCGCCATCATGGTGATGGCCTATTTCTATTTCCGTGCGCTCGGCAATACGCAACTGGCCGCCATCGGCCTGCTGTCATTTGCGGCCATCGCGCAACTCGCTCCAGCTTTCTTTGGCGGGTTGATATGGCGGCGCGCGACGGCCCGTGGCGCCATGGGCGGCATGGTGGTCGGCTTCATCGTCTGGGCCTATACGCTGTTCATCCCGAGCTTCCTTGAAGGCAGTACCGCGGGCGTTCTGTTCCTTCAGCACGGCCCCTTCGGTATCGACGCGTTGCGGCCGCAGGACCTGCTTGGCACCGAACTGCCGCCGCTCCTGCACGGCACTCTGTGGAGTCTGTCGCTCAATATCCTGACCTATATCGTGCTCTCGCTGATGCGGGCGCCATCGTCGATCGAACGGCTGCAGGCCGACGTCTTCGTACCGAACACGCTGGCGCCGATCACACCCGCATTCCGGCGCTGGCGGACCACGGTGACCGTGCAGGATATCCTCAGCACCGTGACCCAATATCTCGGCCCGGACCGCGCACGCGAATCCTTCGATGCTTTCGCCACGCGTCGCCGTGTCGATCTCGATCCGGCCGCACCTGCGGATTTCGAACTGCTGCAGCACGCAGAATATCTGATTGCCTCATCGATCGGCGCGGCCTCGTCCCGCATGGTGATGTCACTGCTGCTGCGCAAGCGCACGGTGTCGGCCAAGGCGGCGCTTAAGCTGCTCGACGATTCCCATGCGGCGCTACATTTCAATCGCGAGATCCTGCAGACTGCGCTCAATCACGTCCGCCAGGGCATCGCCGTCTTTAACCCCGACCTGCAGCTCATCGTCTCCAACCGGCAGTTCGGCGAACTGCTCGGCCTCCCACCGCAGATCGTACAGATCGGCATCCCGTTGCGCGAGATTCTGGAATTCATCGGCCTCCAGAGCGCGTCGCCCTATGGCGACAACGAAACGCTGATGCAGGCGCGGCTGGCTGCCTATACGACTGAGGGCGAGCCTTATCTGGAACGTCTTCAGGACCGCCAGATCGTCATCGAAGTGCGTACCAACAAGATGCCCGATGGCGGGCTCGTGCTCACCTTCTCCGACGTCACGCCCAGCTTCGAGGCAGCAGAAGCGCTGGAGCGCGCCAATGCGACTCTGGAAAAACGCGTCCGCGACCGCACCGAGGAACTGACGCGACTGAATTCCGAACTGGCGCTCGCCAAGAGCACCGCGGAAGATGCCAACATCTCCAAGACCCGCTTTCTGGCCGCCGCCAGCCACGACATTCTGCAGCCGCTCAATGCCGCACGTCTCTATGTCACCAGCCTGGTCGAACGAAAGAGCGGCGGCGAGGATGCACGGCTGGTCGAGAATATCGACGACTCGCTGGAAGCCATCGAGGAGATCCTCGGCGCGTTGCTCGACATTTCACGCCTGGATGCAGGCGCCATGAGCCCCGCAATTTCGAGCTTCCGCATCGGCGACTTGATGCGCTCGCTCGAGATCGAATATGCACCGATCGCGCGCGCCCGCGGCGTGAAGCTCACATTCGTGCCGTGCTCACTGCCCGTGGAATCCGATCGCCTGATGCTGCGGCGTCTGCTGCAGAACCTGATCTCGAACGCTATCAAATACACGCCGCATGGCCGCGTACTGGTCGGCTGTCGGCGCCGCGGCAAGGCCCTGCAGATCGGCATCTACGACACCGGCGTCGGGATTCCGATTCTCAAGCGCGGCGAGATCTTCAAGGAATTTCACCGGCTCGAACAAGGCGCTCGGATCGCGCGTGGCCTCGGGCTCGGCCTGTCGATCGTCAAGCGTCTCGCGCATGTACTCAATCACGGCATCGCGCTGGATTCCAATCGCAGCGGCGGCTCGTTCTTCTCGGTGACGGTGCCGGTGGCCAAGGCGATCAATCACACCGCCGCGGTCACGTCAGCAACGCCGCTGTCGAAGTCACCGATGTCGGGCACGCTCGTTGTCTGTATCGAGAACGACATGGCGATTCTCGACGGCATGAAGACGCTGCTGCAGGCCTGGGGAGCCGAGGTCGTCGCAGTCGCCGATCCGGAAGCCGCGATGAACGCGATTGCCGAAATCCAGGCCTCGGGCCGACGCCTCACGGGCTTGCTAGTCGATTACCATCTCGACCGCGGCAACGGCGTCGCCGCGATCAGGGAAATCCGCACCCGCTTCGGCAAGGAAATCCCGGCCATCCTGATCACCGCCGACCGCAGCCCGCATGTGCAGTCCGCCGCGCGGCAGGACAAGATCGCGGTGCTGAACAAGCCGGTGAAGCCGGCGTCGCTGCGCGCCCTGCTCGGGCAATGGCGCACGCAGCAGATGATCGCGGCGGAATAGCCTGATTATTGCGGCGTCTGTTCGCCCTGACGCCACTGGCCGCCAGCGATCTTCGCGGCAGCGATGACAGCCTGCGTGCGGCTCTCGACACCGAGCTTCTGCAGGATCGCCGAGACATGCGCCTTGATGGTCGCCTCGGACACACCGAGCTCATAGGCAATCTGCTTGTTGAGGAGCCCTTCCGACAGCATCATCAGCACGCGGACTTGCTGCGGCGTCAGCGTCACCAGCCGATCGCGCAGCTTGCTCATTTCCGGATCGGCTGCTGCGGACATGTCCACATCCGGTGGAACCCAGACGTCGCCATCCATCACGCGCAGGATGGCGTCGCGCAGCGTATCGACGCCGAACCGCTTCGGAATGAAGCCTGACGCGCCGAAGTCGAGCGATTGGCGGATCGTACCGACATCATCGCTGGCGGAAACGATGACCACCGGAATCGCGGGATACTGTGCCCGGAGGTAAATCAGTCCCGAGAAGCCGCTGATCCCCGGCATCGACAGATCGAGCAGGATCAGATCGACGTCGGAATCCTGTTCCAGCAGCTTGGTCAGATCCTCGAACGTGCCGGCTTCATCAACCGTGGTCGTCGGCAGCACAGTGCTGACCGCCTGCCGCAATGCACCGCGGAAGAGTGGATGATCGTCAGCAATAATGAGGCGCGAGGGAGCGATAACGGTCATCAAAATCCATGCAAAAATCTTGCGGCAAACCAGCGACCGCGTTGAGACGACGCGCAAAAGCGCATTTCGCCACAAGTGTCCCCCGCGCGACAACGTCTTGCAAGCGTCCAATGCTGCCACGCGGTAAATTGGTGAACGGACCCCATTGTGCGCCGCAATATTTCACGTGCACGCATATGTCCCGAATGGCTGCGGCGTCTGCGCGCAGCCCCCTTGCGAAGGGCCTAAAGTCGTATTGGGTCGCATTTCCCCGCGATGCTACCTTTCGCATCGAAGTTCTCTGCAATGAGCCGACAGAAGTTCGGCGCAGCGAGCGAGAATCCAAGAACGAAGTTGGCAACATATTTGGGGAGCGATTCAAACATGTCCACCATGGCAGCAACATCCGCGAAGTCCGCGGGGATGACGAAGGACGAACGTTTCGTCATCTTCGCCTCCTCGCTCGGCACTGTTTTCGAATGGTATGACTTCTATCTGTTCGGCTCGCTGGCCGGTATCATCGGCGCGCAATTCTTCGGCGTGATCGATCCCGCCACCAAGGCACCGATGTTCAACCAGGCCACGCGCGACATCTTCGCGCTGCTGGCCTTCGCCGCGGGCTTTATCGTTCGTCCGTTTGGCGCCATCGTGTTCGGACGCGTCGGCGACATCGTCGGCCGCAAATACACCTTCCTCGTCACCATCCTCATCATGGGTCTGTCGACCTTCATCGTCGGCATTCTGCCCAATGCGGCGACCATCGGCATCGCAGCTCCGATCATCCTGATCGGCCTGCGCCTGCTGCAGGGTCTGGCGCTGGGCGGCGAATATGGTGGTGCAGCGACTTACGTGGCGGAGCATTCGCCGCCCGGAAAACGCGGCTACTACACATCGTTCATTCAGACCACGGCTACACTCGGCCTGTTCCTGTCGCTGCTCGTGATCCTGTTCACGCGGTCGGCGCTGGGCGAGGGCGAATTCGCTGCCTGGGGCTGGCGCATTCCGTTCCTGGTCTCGGTGGTTCTGCTCGGCATCTCGGTCTGGATCCGTCTGCGCTTGAATGAATCGCCCGTGTTCCAGAAGATGAAGGACGAAGGCAAGGGCTCCAAGGCTCCGCTGACCGAAGCCTTCGGCAACTGGAGCAACGCCAAGATCGTGCTGATCGCACTGTTCGGCGGCGTGATGGGCCAGGGCGTGGTCTGGTACACCGGCCAGTTCTACGCGTTGTTCTTCATGCAATCGATCCTCAAGGTCGACGGCTACACCGCAAACCTCCTGATCGCATGGTCGCTGCTGCTCGGTACTGGCTTCTTCATCTTCTGGGGCGCCCTGTCCGACAAGATCGGCCGCAAGCCGATCATTCTGGCAGGCTGCCTGATCGCAGCACTGACCTTCTTCCCGATCTTCCGGATGATCACCACCAACGCCAACCCGACGTTGGAAAAGGCGATCGAGTCCGTGAAGGTGGAAGTCGTTTCAGATCCTGCGCTGTGCGGCGATCTGTTCAACCCGGTCGGCACCCGCGTGTTCTCCACGCCTTGCGACACGGCCCGCGCCTATCTCGCTTCGTCGTCGGTCAAGTACTCGACCTCCTACGGTGCAGCGGGCTCGGGTGTGAAGGTCGTTGTCAACGGCAAGGACGTGCCCTACACCGCGGCTGCAGCGTCGAACCCACAGGTTCTCGCAGCGGTTCAGGCGGCGGGCTATCCCAAGGCGGGCGACGCGCAGATCGTGAAGATGGCGCATCCGTTCGATATCTTCCGTCCGCAGGTCGCGGCGGTGATCGGACTGCTGTTCATCCTGGTGCTGTTCGTGACCATGGTCTACGGGCCGATCGCGGCAATGCTGGTCGAACTGTTCCCGACCAAGATCCGCTACACCTCGATGTCGCTGCCCTACCACATCGGCAACGGCTGGTTCGGCGGACTTCTCCCGGCGACCGCCTTCGCCATCGTGGCCTCGACCGGCGATATCTATGCCGGTCTGTGGTACCCGATCATCTTCGCGGCGATCACCGTGGTCATCGGCTTCTTCTTCCTGCCGGAGACCAAGGACGTCGATATCGGCGCCTAATTCCGCAAAGCCGGCAGCCCGAGCTGCCGGCTTACGCGACGACAACAAACCGGCCGCGGAGCAATCCGCGGCCTTTTTTTGTTTCAGCAGATCTGCTAGCGTCAGGTCGCGCCGATAAATTGCAGCACCACTTCACGGCGATGCGGGCGGGCACGGTGCTCGATCAGGTAGATGCCCTGCCAGGTACCAAGCGCGATTTTGCCGGACAGGACCGGAACATGCAGCGAGGTCGCAGTCAGCATGGTGCGAACATGCGCAGGCATGTCATCGGGCCCCTCCGTGTCGTGCGTCCAGCTAAAATCCTGAGGCGCGAGGCGATCGAGCGTCGTCATGAGATCAACCAGCACGGAAGGATCGGCGTTTTCCTGGATGGTGAGCGACGCTGAGGTATGGCGGATGAACAGCGTCAACGCACCTTCTCGGGCACCGATCTCGCTCAGAAATTTGGCGACCTCGCGGGTCAGATCAACGAAACCTGCGCCGGATGTCTGCACTGTCAGTAGCGACGACACGACAGTTTCGACGCGAACTGCAGACGGTGCGCTGCGCGTGATGGACTTGGCAGATGTCATAACATCCCCTTTCGGCTGACAGATCCCGGCTGATGAACCAAAACGCGCTTATGGCGTTCCCATTTCAATCGAGATGGACAAGGGAAAACGCCATGAAGCCTAAAACATCAAGGGACATTCCGGGGCCGGGACCACGCAAGGACGAACAGCGTGCGCGGGAGAAAGCTGTCATCAAGGATGCAGACAAGACCGATCAGGCCGACCGCGACATCATCCATGGCGACGGCGACAATATCGGGCTCGACCGCAAATACAAATAAGAGCTGCGCACGGCGCTAATCGTCGGAGCTGACCACATCTGCGCGGTGAATTTCCTCGCCCTCCTCATTGCGGACGGAAATGGCGAAGTGCTTGCCGCGCAGCTCGGGCCTGATCTTGTAAATATCACCTGCGAGCTTGTCTGCGACCTCCGCGGCCAGCAATTCATTGCGCAAAATCTGCCCGGAAGCGTCAGGCACGGTCGTTCCATCGACCAGATCAAAATAAAATCTCGGCATCAAAGTACTCCTCCCTTGGGTCGAAAACCTTGAGTCGAAAAATGTCCGATTGGGCTCCTGTCTGCTTGCGCTGAACTATTCTCGATATCGCGGCAAAACGCCCCCCACATCATATCGATCAACGACGTGAGCACTGCCATCTGTAGCGAGACTGACGGGGCTCAGATCTTCCCGCTGGCGTCACGCTGGATGCGGCTCGCCATGTCGACAAGGCGTCGCCACGCGTTTTCGACAAAGGCCATCACCCGATCGACGTCGCGATCGCTCGGCAGCGGAATCTCGATCTTCCTCTCGCCGTCGGCACTGCCTGACTTCCCGGGCTTCAGCGAATCCTGCTTCGGCAGCGCTTCATCGGTCTTGCCGGCGACGGCGGGACCGCGCTGCGCAAGCTCCGCCTTCAGCTTGTCGTTGTCCTTCTGCAGCCGTCCGATCTCGGTATCGAGCGCGGCACGCTCATCCGGCAAAATATAGCAGGCCCAGCCGGATCCCTTGTCCGTGCAGGTCGAAACCGTGCCGGTGCGGGTGTCCAGGCGAATGACGCCTTCAGTGATCGGCGACAGCGAATAACGGCCGTTCTCGATGTCCGGGAGGGCCTGCGCAGACGCACTGACGATCCCGGCCATCAGAACCGCGCCAACCCGCGCAGCGTAGCGCATGGACTGCCCGGGGAAGGTAAAACGCACCACAGCATTCTTCATGGAGATGCTCCGCGTTGCGAGTTCGGGCGATAGCCGCCTTTGCTCTCAGATGTGCTCAGATTTGAGATTTGAAAGGCGCCCGCTTTGCTTTCAACGCATCAGCCAGCAATTCGAGCCGGTCCTGCCCCCAAAATACTTCGCCGTTGAGCACATAGGCCGGCGAGCCGAACACGTCAGCCGCAATCGCCTCCTGACGGTTCTGTTCGTATGTCGCAGCCACACCGCTCGACGCCGCACGCTCCACCAGTTTCGCGCCCGGCAGTCCCGAATCATCCGCCAGCCTGATCAGCACGGCCGTGTCGCCGAGATTGAGCTGACCTTCCCAGACTGCAGGAAATGCGCGGCGCAGGAACGGGTCCGGATCGTGTCCGGCCTCGAGCGCCGCGATCACCAGACCATCGGCGAGTCGACCATCGAATGGCCAGTTCTTCGGCTGCAGATGGAAATCGAGACCGCGCTTGTCGCGCCAGCGCTGCAATTCAAGCATCCGGTAGCGCTGCCGTACCGGATGACGCTTGCCCAGCGGGAGTCCGCCGGTTTCCGAAAACAGATCGCCGAGAAATACCGGCTTGTGATTCACCTTGAGATCATAAGTACTTACGAGATCGCGAAAGAGCGCGTGGCCGATATAGGCCCAGGGCGATGGCAGCGAAAAATAGTAGTCGATCTCTTGAGACATTCCGGGCTCCGGCAGAGGCATTTCAAACTCTGCGGTACTCCAACAGAGCGCCCTGCGCCGTGCAAGATAGATCACCTCGAAAGTCATTCTTGCGCTGCGGCGATCCCGCGCAGCGGGATTCGAATTTCGCCAATAAAATCAAGTGAATCAAAGGACTAACAGGTGATCAGCGAATCTTGACTTGGCAAGATGCGCTAAGTATGGTCCGCCCGGCTTTGAAGGGTGACGGGGCGTTATTTCCAGCATTTGCAGCGTTATTTCGAGTGTCGCAACATGACTAACGGCACACGGGACGATGACAGTGGACGCGGACGTGACGGCAAAACGTCTCCCGATGAGGCTGCGCTTTCCGCAAGGCTCGGAAGTCTGAATCAGCGTCTGTCCAAACTTCAGGATGAGCGCAAATTCCAGACTGACCAATCCGAAACTGGAAGCGGAAACGCGCAGTCCAGGGCATCGGCCATGGCAGTGGGTCTCCGTCTTTCCTCGGAACTGGTCGCGGGCGTCGTCGTCGGAACGATTCTTGGCTGGGGCTTCGATCGTTTGCTGTCGACATCACCGTGGGGGCTGATCGTTTTCATGCTGCTCGGCTTCGTCGCCGGCGTAATGAACGTGATGCGCTCAGCTGGTGTCGGAAAGAAGCAATAAGAAATTCGTGCCCAAGACCTTTGCGTCGATGGCGCAGCATTTGAGTGCCGGCTGTCCGGCAAGGAAACGCCGGGCGTTCCGGCCGAATTGAAAGACCGACGTGGATGGCCGATCCGATCCATCAATTTGAGATCCACAAGATCTTCACCCTGGGCCATATCGGCAATCAGGAAATCGCCTTCACCAACTCGTCGGCCTATATGTTCGGCGCCGTCGCCGTCGTGTCACTGCTGATGCTCGGTGGCAGCGCCGGTCGCCGGCTGATCCCGAACCGTTTCCAGTCGGTCGCCGAACTGTCTTACGAATTCGTGTCGAACACGCTACGCAGTAGCATCGGCGAAGAAGGGATGAAGTTCTTCCCCTTCGTGTTCTCGCTCTTCATGTTCATCCTCACGGCGAACCTGATCGGCATTATCCCCTACACCTTCACCGTCACCAGCCATCTGATCGTCACCGTCGCGCTGGCGCTGATGGTGTTCCTCACGGTGTTCCTCTACGGCCTCTACAAGAACGGCCTCGGCTTCTTCAAGCTGTTCGTGCCCCACGGCATTCCGATTTACATCCTGCCGCTGATCATGGTGATCGAGGTCATCTCGTTCCTGTCGCGCCCGGTGTCGCATTCGGTTCGTCTGTTTGCCAACATGCTGGCCGGCCACATCACGTTGAAGGTTTTCGCCGGCTTCGTGACCTCGCTTTCGGCGCTCGGTGCAGTCGGCATCTTCGGTGCCGTCCTGCCGCTGGCCATGACCACGGCGCTGACCGCGCTGGAACTGCTGGTCGCCTTCCTGCAGGCCTATGTGTTCACGATCCTGACCTGCATCTATCTCAACGACGCACTTCATCCGGGCCACTAACCGCATTTTAGTGTCCTGGCGGAATTCCACCCCTCACCTGTCTTATCCCTATCCCAAGAAGGAGTTTTACTATGGATCCCATCGCAGCGAAGTACATCGGCGCCGGCATTGCTTGTCTCGGCATGGGTGGCGCTGGCATCGGCGTCGGCATGATCTTCAGCCAGTTCCTCAACGGTGCGCTCCGCAACCCGTCGGCTTCCCAGGGCCAGTTCGCTAACCTGATCTTCGGCTTCGCCGTGACCGAAGCGCTCGGCATCTTCTCGCTGCTGATCGCGCTGCTGCTGCTGTTCGCCGTCTAAGCTGAAACGGATCCGGTTGCCGCTCCATTCGGGGCGCGCTTCCGATCGATAAGGAGACTGCTGTGGCTGAAGGTCAGGGCAAATCCAAGGGCGCCGATCACGGCACTGCCGCACACACAGCGGCAGACGGTGGTCACAAGGCGTCATTTCCGCCGTTCGAGAGCAACACCTTCGCTTCACAGCTGGTGTCGTTCGCGATCGCGTTCGGCTTGCTCTATCTGATCGTGTCGCGTCTGGCGCTGCCCCGCGTCGGCGGCGTGCTTGCGGCCCGTCAGCAGGTTCTCGATACGGACCTGAACGAAGCCGCCAAGCTCAAGGCCGATTCCGACGCTGCATTGAAGGCTTACGAAACCGAACTCGCCAATGCCCGCGCCAAGGCGCAGGCGATGGCGACCGAGGTTCGTGAGAAGCTCAATGCAGAACAGGAGCAGGCCAAGGCGAAGCTCGAAGAGAGCCTTGCCAGCAAGCTTGCTGCAGCGGAGCAGACCATCGCGACCACCCGCGCAACGGCGATGGGCAATGTGCGCAGCATTGCTGCGGACACGGCCTCGGCGATCGTCGAACGTCTGACGGGCGTCAGCCCCGATGCAGGCGCCGTCAACGCCGCGCTCGACGCGTCGCTGAAAGGATAAACGGATGTTCGGACTTCAAGCTGAATTCTGGGTCGCCGTCGCTTTTGTCATTCTGATGGTGGTGTTCGGCTGGTTCGGTATTCACCGCACCATTCTGACGGCACTCGACCACCGCAGCGTCCGCATCAAGCAGGAACTCGACGACGCCCGTCGCCTGCGTGATGAAGCCGCGGCGCTGCTCGCAGACTACAAGAAGCGTCATGCAGCGGCCGAGCGCGAAGCGCAGGACATCATCACTTCCGCCAAGGAAGAGGCTGAGCGGATTGCCGCAGAAGCCAAGGCCAAGATGGAAGATTTTGTCTCCCGCCGCACCAAGACCGCGGAAGGCAAGATTGCTCAGGCGGAAGCCCAGGCTGTCGCGGACGTTCGCGCAGCCGCAGCCGAAGCCGCAGTGAGCGCCGCAACCTCGGTGCTGTCGCAGTCGGTCAAGGGCTCGGTGGCCGACGACCTGATCGCGAAGGGCATCGGCGAAGTTCGCTCCAAGCTGAACTAAGCGAAGCACTTCAAACTAAAAAAAGCCGGCGCGAGATCATCGCGCCGGCTTTTTTGTTGGCTGAATGTCCTCTTAGCGCCGCTTGCGGGCGGGCGCCTGCGATTTCAGGGCCTGCGGATCGAAGCCGATATAGAAGATATAGGAATCGCCTGCAGTGCCCGTCGGCACCGGATAGACGAGATCCTCGCCGACCAGACTGAACGGCACGCTGGTCTCGCTGCCGATCTGTACATTGGTCTGGAATACCTTCGTGGCAATGGTCTTCGGCGTCACACCTTCCTGCACCACGGCGACACGCAGCGGCACATCCACCGCCGCCGGCGCACCGGCCGGCCCGACGATGACGCGGCCCTGGATGCCGATCTTGACCGAGATCTGACCGGCATTGAGATCGCAGGAGCGCGCGGTGCGGGTGATGGTGGCCTGGAAAGCCAGATCGTTGCCTACCGCCGGCTTGCCTGCAGCACCAACCGCATAGGTCGAGGCGCCTGGCCGGATGCTGACGCTCGGGCAGGTCAGATCGTTCTCATCGGTCTGCGGCGATTGCGGCGCGCCGACCTCGGTGGACTTGCCCGAGAACAACTGGGTGAAGCGATCGGTCATCGACGGACTGCCGCCACCACTGCTCGGCGAGCCACCGCCAAACATGCTGCCGCCGCCGCAACCGGCCAGCGTCAGGCTTGCGGTAGTGATCACCAGCAGGCTGCGGAGCGCGCCGGTGCGGCCGCTGATCGGCATCGAACGAATGTTGCGCATTATGAAGATATCCCCGGAGATTCAGTCGTTTGCGCTGCCCCGCCCAAGGCGTGCGCAGGGCCTTATAACAGCGCAATGGCGGCGAACCCAAGGCACTTGAGAGAGGACAGATGCGCGCCATTGCGCCACATCCGGACATCGCGCTGCAGCACGACTACCCGCGGAAGTCCTCGTGCAGCATGCCGTAAAGCAGGTGATCCTGCCAGATGCCATTGATGCAGAGATAACGCCGCGCCAGCCCTTCGCGCGAGAAGCCGCATTTCTCCAGCACCCGCACCGACGGCATGTTGGTGGGAATGCAGGCCGCCTCGATGCGGTGCAGATTCAACTCACCGAACAAAGTCGGCAACAGCACCCGCAGCGCCGCGGTCATGACGCCCTGCCCGGTATAGGGCTGGCCGACCCAGTAACCGATGGTGCCGGCCTGGACGATGCCCCGGCGCACATTGGCCAATGTGACGCCGCCCAGCAGCGTGCCGTCGGACTCGCGAAACACCAGAAACGGATAGGCGCGATCGGCCGCCGCATCGTCGGCATAGCGGCGCAGCCGGCGACGAAAGCCGGAGCGCGTCAGGTCGTCTGACGGCCAGATCGGCTCCCACGGCGTGAGATAACCCCGGCTCTGCTCACGCAGATCGGCCCATTGCGGAAAGTCGCTCATCACGGGTGCGCGCAAGGCAACGCCGTAGCCGCGCGGCGCCAGCGCCGCCGGCATGCTCGATGGCAAACGAAACAGGGCCATAGGGTCGCTCCCTGATGCCTTGGACCTCGCCGGCCTAGTGGAGCAGGCTCTTGTCCTTGGCGCGGGTCAATCCTTCCGCAAAAGCCACCGCCGTGTCCAGCCCCCGACCGCTGCCGAGCGCCGCCACCGCCGGCCGGCTACGCGTCAGCAGGCCGCGGGCGACGTTGCGGGTCGATTCCACGCTGACGTCATCGATGCGCTGGACGAGTTCTTCCACGGTGAGCGGACGGCCATAGGCCAGCATGTGCCGCGCCAATTGCTCGGCGCGCGAACTGCAGCTCTCCAGCGCCATCAGCAGGCCAGCCTTCATCTGCGCCTTGGCGCGCGCGATCTCGGCCTCGGTCAATGTCTCCACCGACTCGTTGATGACGTCGACGATGACTTCCATCATCTCCGGCGCATCGGTGGGGTCGGTGCCGGTATAGAGACCGAAGAAGCCGGTGTCGGTATAGGGCGCGTGGAACGTGTAGATCGAGTAGCAGAGACCGCGCTTCTCACGCACTTCCTGGAACAGACGCGACGACATCCCGCCGCCGAGAATGTTGGTGAAGACCTGCAGGCTGAACAGCGACAGGTCCGACTGCGGCAGACCTTCCAGCGCCAGCGTTAGATGCGCCTGTTCGAGATCGCGATTGACCACGCGCGAGCCGCCCTTGCCGAACATCGCCGGCTGCGGCTTTGGCGCGGCAGTACCTGCGAAGCTGGAGAAACGATCCGACGCCTCATGCACGACCTGGCGATGATTTACGGCGCCCGCGGCAGCCACCACCATGTCCGGCCCGCGATAATGCGTGGACAGATAGTTCTGCAGCATGTCGCGATCAAAACCCTTCAGAGTCTTGGCGGTGCCCAGAAGCGAACGGCCCATCGGCTGGTCGGGATAGCAGAGCTCATTGAGATGTTCGAACACGACATCGTCCGGCGTATCCTGCGCCGCACCGATCTCCTGCACGATCACGCTCTTCTCGCGCTCCAGCTCGTCCGGCACGAAAGTGGGATTGGCGAGAATGTCCGAGAGCACATCGAGCGCCAGCGGCACATCGGCCTTCATCACGCGGGCATAATAGGCCGTGGTCTCGGTCGAGGTCGCGGCATTGAGATCGCCGCCGACCGCCTCGATCTCCTCGACGATCTCGCGCGAGGAGCGCTTCTTGGTGCCCTTGAACGCCATGTGTTCGAGCAGATGCGAGATGCCGTGCTCGTTGGGCTTCTCATCGCGGCCGCCGACGCCGGTCCAGACGCCGAGCGCGGCAGTTTCCAGATGCGGCATGGTATCGGTGATGACCGTCAGGCCCGAAGGCAGCTTTGTAACCTCGACGGTCATCAGGACACTCCTTGTTTCGCAGCGCGGCTGACTGACAGCACGAACTGCTCAATATCGCTCTGGTGGTTCTTCATGACCTTGATATGCTCGGGCTTCGTCATCAGCCCTTCCAGATAGACCGGCAAGGCCGGCCGGACGCCGCAAGCGGCTTCCACCGCATCGGGGAATTTCGCGGCATGCGCCGTCGACAGCACGACGTTGGGCACATGCATCTCGGTGGTGTCGCGATCGGCCACGGCCAATGCCACGGCGGTATGTGGATCGATCAGATCGCCGGTCTCGCGCCACGCGGTGCGAATGGCAGCCGCCGTCTCGTCCTCGTCAGCGCGACCGGATTCGAAATCGGCACGGATCGCAGTCAGTACTTTCTCCGGCAGCACGAACCGGCCCGACTGCTTGAGCGAATCCATCAATCCGCGCACCAGCGCAGCATCGCGGCCCGAGGCCTCGAACAGCAGGCGTTCGAAATTCGACGACACCTGAATGTCCATTGACGGCGACGACGAGGCGTGCACTTCACGCACTTCATAGATGCCCGTCTTGAGCGTGCGATCGAGGATGTCGTTGACGTTGGCGGCGACGCGCAGCAAGCGCACTGGCAGACCCATGCGCTTGGCCACATAGCCCGCAAAGATGTCGCCGAAATTGCCGGTCGGTACGGTGAAATCGACACTACGCGCGGGCGCACCGACGGCAACGGCGGATGTGAAGTAGTAAACCACCTGCGCGACGATACGCGCCCAGTTGATCGAGTTCACACCCGACAGTGAGACCGCATCGCGGAACTTGTGGTGGTTGAACAGGCCCTTCACGATCGCCTGGCAATCGTCGAAATGGCCCTCGACGGCGAGCGCATGGACGTTCGCTGCGCCGGTCGTGGTCATCATGCGACGCTGCACGTCGGAGATGCGGCCGTTCGGAAACAGCACAACGAGATCGACATTGTCCCGGCCGGCAAAGGCATCAACAGCAGCACCGCCGGTGTCGCCCGAAGTCGCGACCACGATGGTGGTGCGCTGGTTACGCTTGGCGAGGACGTGATCCATCAGCCGCGCGATGAGCTGCATGGCGACGTCCTTGAACGCCAGCGTCGGGCCGTGAAACAGCTCGAGCACGAACTGGTTCGGCGCTGTCTGGTCGAGCGGCACCACGGCGGGATGGCGGAAGGTGGCATAGGCCTCATTGGCCATGCGCCCGAGATCCTCGTCGGAAATCTCGCCGGCCACGAATGGCCGGAGCACCTCGACGGCGACTTCCCAATAGGGCCGGCCGAACAGCGACGCGATGGTCTCGGTCGAGAGCTGAGGCCAGACCTCGGGAATGTAGAGACCGCCGTCGCGGGCAAGCCCGGTCAGCATGACATCGCAAAAGCCGAGTTTCGGGGCCTCTCCCCGCGTCGAGATATAGGTCGTCAAAGCGTCCTCCAAAGGCGCGGAAACCGCCAAGCCTTTGATAATAATGGGGTTAAAACTTCACGCCGCGTGAAATCAGAGGGCACCATAATGGGTTTCGCCGGGCGAGGAAACCGACTTTGGCCGGGGTTCAGGCGCGCCGCTGGCCCCTGATCCAGACCCCGAATGCAATCACCACGGCCGCCGCAAGGCCAAACCAGGTGATGGCATACTGCATGTGGTCGTCCTTGAGATGGATTTCGAGCGGACCCGGCTTCGGGATGGCGTTGGCCGGTACGGGACTTTCCAGATCGACATAGAACGGGGCCACAGCGCCCCAGCCGAGCGCCTGCGCCATGACGCGCTGGTCGCGATTGAACCAGAGACGCTTGCTGACGTCGTCATGGGGCGTCAGCGTGCCCGCGGTTTCGGGAAAACGCAGATAGCCGGTCAGGGTCACGGGAGCGCCGGTGATGAGCTTCTGCACGGCGCGGTCCTGCTGGGCGCGATCCTGCATCGTGTTCTGCACGAAGCCGGCATTGATCACGACGGTTTCGCCGGATGCGAGCTGCGCCGGCAGGAAGGCCCAGGTCACCGGGCCAGGTACATCTGACCGCACGCCGGAGCCGGAGCTGTAGACCATGCCGTCCGGAGCGGCTTTGTAGGTCGCCGAAAAGCTGACGCGGCGAAATTCATCCGTCGCCGCGGTCAGCGCGCTCCATGTGGCTGGCGCAGGCAATACACCGGGCGCAGCTGCCAGACGCTCCGTGAGCGCAGCAATCAGCGCGTGTTTCTCGGTACGGCGCTGCAACTGCCAGAAGCCGAGGCCGAGGAGCACGCCAACGATGATCAGCGTAACGATGCCAAGACCGGTGATACTGCGCCGGCGCGCTGCAACAGAGTTCATTTCGGCGTGCGATCGATGAGCTGGCCTTCGGAGGCCTTGTGGTGGAATTGCAGGGCGATCAGCAACGACTTCATGGACCGCAAGGGTAACAGCGTGGTTGCCAGAATCAGCGGCAGCCACAGCGCGGCATGCAGCCAGAACGGCGGCTGGTACTTGACTTCGACGATGAGGGCAGCACCGACCACGATGGCACCGGCGAGCATGATGATGAAGATGGCCGGGCCATCACCGGTATCGATGAAAGCATAATCCAGTTCGCAACGCTCACATCGCGGCGCCAGATTGATGAAGCCCGCATAGAGCTTGCCCTCGCCACAACGCGGGCATTTGCAGGTGAGGCCGCGGATGACGGTCTGGCCAAGCGTAACGGAGGCAGCGAGTTGATCGGGCATCGAGTCAATTTCTTTCACGCCGCAGAGGCCAACGAAAAAGGGCGGCCCTGCGGCCGCCCTCTTGTAGCACCGAATGCGGTCAGTGCGCGGCTGCGCCGGCGATGGGGCCGCCATAGCCCCAGACATAAATCGTGACGAACAGGAACAGCCAGACCACGTCCACGAAGTGCCAGTACCAGGCGGCGAATTCGAAGCCGAGGTGCTGTTTCGGCGTGAAGTGACCGGCATAGACGCGGAACAGGCAAACCAGGAGGAAGATGGTGCCGACCAGCACGTGGAAACCGTGGAAACCGGTCGCCATGAAGAAGGTCGCGCCGTAGATATTGCCCTTGAAGCCGAAAGCGGCGTGGGCATATTCGAACGCCTGCACGCAGGAGAAGGCAGCGCCGAGCAGTACGGTGAGGATCAGTGCGTGCTTCACAGCCTTGCGGTCACCTTCCAGCAGGGCGTGATGCGCCCAGGTCACCGTGGTCCCCGAGGTCAGCAGGATCAGCGTGTTGAGCAGCGGCAGATGCCAGGGATCGAAGGTCTGGATGCCTTTCGGCGGCCAGACGCCACCAAAGAGTGCTTCGCGGGTGGCATGGACGGGATCGCCGGGGAACAGCGATGAATTGAAATAGGCCCAGAACCAGGCGACGAAGAACATCACTTCCGAAGCGATGAAGAGGATCATGCCGTAGCGGTGGCTGATCTGCACCACGCGGGTGTGGTCGCCCTTGTACTGGGCTTCGCGAACCACGTCGGTCCACCAGCTTGCGAAGGTGTAGAGCACGCCGATGGTGCCGACGCCGAACACGATGGGTGCAGCGGCATACATATGATGCATCCAGCTGACCGCACCGACCGCCATGATGAAGGCGAACAGCGAGCCTACCGCCGGCCACGGCGAGGGATCGACGAGGTGATAGTCGTGGTGCTTAGCTTGCGCCGTAGCCATTGCGGTTCTCTCCGTCAGCTGCGCCGGTTGAAGCCGGTGCGAGTTCTCTCAATTTATAACTCGGAACGCTCCAGGATTTCTCCTGGCGTTTTCTCTTAGAGGTTGCCCTTGCGTTTGTCGGTCTCCGTCGCCGCCAGTGGCTTCGGCGCCGGGTCGCGCAGGGGGTAGAACGTGTAGGACAGTGTAATCGACTTCAGTCCGTCATTCTCGTTGTCCGCGGCCAGCGCAGGATCGACATAGAATACGACGGGCATTTCGCGCTTCTCACCGGGCGCCAGGGTCTGGTCGGTGAAGCAGAAGCAATTGATCTTCTGGAAATACGCTCCCACCGTCAGCGGCGCCACGTTATAGGCAGCCTGTGCGGAGGTGGTGCGGGCGGACTGGTTGGTCACGGTGTAGAAAACGGTCACGACCTCGCCGATCTTGACCTCGATCTCGCTCTGCTCCGGGACGAACTTCCACGGCAGGCCGCCCGACACATTGGCATCGAAGCGCACGGCGATTGTGCGCGCGATCGGGCCGCTTGCGGGCGCCGAACTGGCGACCATCGTGGTGCCGTTGAAACCGGTGGCGCGGCAGAACCAGTTATAGAGCGGCACGGCCGCGTAGGACGCGCCGACCATGAAGGCCACCAGCAGACCGCAAGCCGCAGCCACTGTCGCATCGCGACCCAGACGGCGGCGCGGCTGGTTCACTTCAACTGGCTTGATCTGCGGCTGATCGGTCATGTCACTCAGCTCTTGTCACTACATGGGCCGGATGAGAACGGCCGGCCCCTTGACCATGGTGACGGCAAAGAACAGCACGACGAGAATGCCGAGCGCCCAGGCAATGGCCAGCGAGCGTTCACGACGGCTTTTCTTCTGTGCCTCAGTAAGGACGATGCCTTCTGGCTCTTCAGGCTTGCGCTCGTTGTCCATGGGATCATGCGCCCCTCTACCAGACCAGCGGGAGGATGGCCTTCACGACCACCTCGAGCAGCAGAATGGCAAACAGTGCGAACAGATAGACGATCGAGAAAGCAAACAGCTTGCGCGTCGCGCGGTTAGCGGGCGTGCCTTCGCGCAGACGATAGACCTGCACGGCGAGATACATCATGCCGGCGCCGAGGATCAACGAAGCGGTGCCGTAGATGGCCGAGAAATAGCCGAGCGGCCAAGGCGCCACGGCAGTTGCAACCAGCACGACAGTGTAAAGCAGGATCTGCAGCCGGGTCGCATCGGGACCGGCGACCACCGGCAGCATTGGCACGCCGGCGCGGGTGTAATCGTCGTTGCGGAACAGCGCCAGCGCCCAGAAATGCGGCGGGGTCCAGAAGAAGATGATCAGGAACAGCAGGATCGGCTCCATCGAGAGCGTTCCTGACGCCGCAGCCCAGGCGACGACCGGCGGCAGCGCACCGGCGGCACCGCCGATGACGATGTTCTGCGCGGTCCAGCGCTTCAGAGCGATGGTGTAGATCACGACATAGAAGAAGATCGTGAACGCGAGCAGCGCGCCGGCCAGCCAGTTTACGAGGATACCCAGCGTCATCACCGAGAAGAAGGCCAGCACCAAGCCGAAGGTCAGTGCTTCCGGCCGGGTGACACGGCCGCGCGGGATCGGGCGGTTGGCGGTGCGCGACATCAGCGCGTCGATATCGGCCTCGTACCACATGTTCAGCGCGCCGGAGGCGCCGCCACCGACAGCGATGCAGAGAATCGAGGTGATCGCCAGCACCGGATGATGATCGCCCGGTGCCAGGAAATAACCGACCATGGCCGTGAACACGACCAGCGACATCACCCGCGGCTTGAGCAGCGCGATGTAGTCGGCAACACCCGCTTCGGAAATGCGGGGGCTGGACAGGTCGATGGCGTGGTGGTCGAGGACGGACAAGATCAATCTCACTTTGTTACGAGCACTCCGCCGAAGCCAGACTGGCCGCGGCGGAGGCATTCACTGGCGCAGCGCCCGAAGGCGCCACGGATAGTTGTCACTTGATGCGCGGCAGCACTTCGAACTGGTGGAAGGGTGGCGGCGACGTCAGCGTCCATTCCAGCGTGGTCGCACCGGCACCCCACGGATTGTTCGCGGCCTTTTCCTTGCGGACGAAGGCTTCGATCACGCCGTAAATGAAGATCAGCACGGCAAAACCGGAAATGTAGGAGCCGATCGATGAGACGAGGTTCCAGCCGGCGAAGGCATCCGGATAGTCGACATAGCGGCGCGGCATGCCCGACAGACCGAGGAAATGCTGCGGGAAGAACACCAGGTTCACGCCGACGAAGGTGAACCAGAAATGCGCCTTGGCGATGGTTTCCGAATACATGTAGCCGAACATCTTCGGAAACCAGTAGTACCAGCCAGCGAAGATGGCGAACACGGCGCCGAGCGACAGCACGTAGTGGAAGTGCGCGACGACGTAATAAGTGTCCTGCAGAACGCGGTCGACGCCGGCATTGGCGAGCACCACGCCCGTGACGCCGCCGAGGGTGAACAGGAAGATGAAGCCCACAGCCCAAACCATCGGCGCCTTGAACTCGATCGAGCCGCCCCACATCGTGGCGATCCAGGAGAAGATCTTCACACCGGTCGGCACCGCGATGACCATGGTGGCAGCGACGAAGTAGGCCTGCGTCGCTGACGACATGCCGACGGTGTACATGTGGTGCGCCCAGACGACGAAGCCGATGCCGCCAATGGCGACCATGGCGTAGGCCATGCCGAGATAGCCGAACACCGGCTTCTTCGAGAAGGTCGAGATGATCTGCGAGATCATGCCGAAACCGGGCAGGATCAGGATGTACACTTCGGGGTGACCGAAGAACCAGAACAGATGCTGGAACAGGATCGGATCACCGCCGCCATCTGCGGCGAAGAAGGTGGTGCCGAAGTTGCGATCCGTCAGCAGCATGGTGATGGCGCCTGCCAGAACCGGCAGCGACAGCAAAAGCAGGAACACGGTGACGAGGATCGACCAGACGAACAGCGGCATCTTGTGCAGGGTCATGCCCGGTGCGCGCATGTTGAAGATCGTGGTGATGAAGTTGATGGCGCCGAGGATCGACGATGCACCGGCGATATGCAGCGCCAGAATCGCGAAGTCGACGGCAGGCCCCGGATGGCCCGATGTCGAGAGCGGCGCATACATGGTCCAGCCGGCACCGACGCCGTTAGCACCGGGCTCGCCTTCCACGAAGGTCGAGATGATGAGCAGCGCGAAAGCAGCCGGCAGCAGCCAGAACGACACGTTGTTCATGCGTGGGAACGCCATGTCCGGCGCACCGATCATCAGCGGCACCATCCAGTTGCCGAAACCGCCGATCATCGCAGGCATCACCATGAAGAAGATCATGATCAGGCCGTGCGAGGTGACGAAGACGTTGTAGGTGTGGCTCTCGTGGAAGATCTGCACACCGGGATACATCAGCTCGATGCGGATCAGGATCGACATGATGCCGCCGATGACGCCCGCCACGATCGCGAAGATAAGGTACATCGTGCCGATGTCCTTATGGTTCGTCGAATAGACGTAGCGCCGCCACCCCGTCGGATGCGCATGCGCATGATCGTCGTGGGCGTGATCGTCGTGAGCCGGTGTTGCCGCGGTCGTTGCCATTTTCAAATCCTGCTTTGTCTTCTTCTGGCAGTCTTTGGACCTTGCGGTCCCCTCGCCCTAATTTCTTACAGTGCGTGCGGAGCCTCGCGGCTCCGCCACCCGCTCACTGCGCCACAGCAGTTCCAGCCGAAGCGTAGGAATTCGCCGGATTGGACGCGAACTTCTTCTTCGCCGTCTCGACCCATGCGGTGAATTCCTGATCGCTGACGACGCGGATCGCGATCGGCATGAACGCGTGATCCTTGCCGCACAGTTCCGAACACTGACCGTAGAACATGCCGGTCTTGGTGGCCTTGAACCAGGTCTCGTTCAGACGGCCCGGAACGGCGTCGATCTTGATGCCAAAAGACGGGATCGCAAAGGAGTGGATCACGTCGGACGCCGTGGTCTGCACGCGGACGACCTTGTTCACGGGAACGACGACCTCGTTATCGACGGCGAGCAGACGCGGCTGCTTGTCGGCAGCCATCAGCGAGTCGAATTCGAACGGACCGTTATCGGGATAGCTATAGGTCCAGAACCACTGCTTGCCCGTCGCCTTGATGGTCAGGTCGGCCTTGGGCACATCGAGCTGCAGGAACAGCAGACGGAACGACGGCACCGCAACCGCGACCAGGATAAGCACCGGAATAATGGTCCAGGCGACCTCGATCAGCGTATTGTGGGTGGTCTTGGACGGAACCGGATTGGCCTTGGAGTTGAACTTCATCACCACGATGACGAGAAGTACAAGCACGAACAGCGTGATGGCGGTAATCAGCCAGAGCAGGAAATTATGAAACCAGGTGATGTTTTCCATCACCGGCGTGGCGGCTTCCTGCAGCTTGAATTCCCACGGCGCGGGCTGTCCCATCACCTCTGCGAATGCAGCACCGCCAAAAGCGAGCCCGGCCCCAACAACTGCTAACCCCAGCAACCGGCGGCCAATCTGGCCCCTCGACATCCTCATGCCGCTCGCGCTCCCATATTTACTGTCGCATTTCGGCGTGTCGCCGAATTATGCCGCCCGATCCACACCCTAACAATTTGCCAAAACGCCCAACCAATTGGCTTGGTGGCAGTTGTTAGAATGCGTCGAAATCTAGCCTCTCAAACCATAATTCGCGCTCTGTCGCAATGCAGGAGTGGCGCATCCCGTAATGCATTCGACGGTATTGAACGAAGGTCGCAATTGCTGCATGAAATCAGCTATAAACAGGCGTGCGACAGCCGAACGGCGCTTGACAGCTGAATTGTCCGATGTAGGCACGGATCAGGCGATCGGCAGGATGCTGATTCGCGCCCGCGAGCGTTATCGTGGCTCCGTGGATGCCTTCAAGGCGCCGTCATTGCCGTATCATTCCGTGGTCTGGAAAAATCCTCCGGACAGACAGCGTCAAGCGTGCTGCCCTGGACTACGACCACCACGTCACCGCCTAAGGAACCGACCCGGATGGGGCACTCGAAGTTGCAGCATAAACCGACCCTGAACCGCCCGGCCCGCGGGATCGTAGGCTGGCGACTCTTTGGCTGGCAACGGCTGGCGCTCGGTTGTCTGGCCCTGGCAGCGATCGCCGCCGTGCCGGCTACCGCCAAGGCCCAGGGTGCGGTGCGCTCGGTTCATGGCGACTGGCAGATCCGCTGCGATACCCCGCCCGGCGCCCAGGCCGAGCAATGTGCCCTGATCCAGAGTGTGGTGGCGGAAGACCGTTCCAATGCCGGGCTGACCGTGATCGTGCTGAAGACCGCCGACCAGAAAAGCAAACTGATGCGCGTGGTGGCGCCACTCGGCGTGCTGCTGCCGTCCGGCCTCGGCCTCAAGCTCGACAATCAGGATGTCGGCCGCGCCGGCTTCGTGCGCTGCCTGCCCAATGGCTGCGTTGCCGAAGTCGTGATGGACGACAAATTGCTCGGCCAGCTCCGCACCGCCAAGACCGCCACCTTCATCATCTTCGAGACCCCCGAAGAAGGCATCGGCTTCCCGCTCAGCCTCAACGGCATCGGCGAGGGTTACGACAAGCTGCCCTGATCGGCAGCGTTGCTGCCCTACTCTCCCGGCACCAGTCCGGGAGCACGGCGATCGCGGCGGCTTGGTTGCGACGCGGCGCGCAACTTCCGGCGCGAGAAATACAGGATGAAGCCGGTCACGGTGAACAGCGGCATCAAGGCCGCGGCCAGCAGGAATACGATGCGACCGGGCAGCCCCAGGAACGCACCGGTATGGATGTGCAGCACCGCGGCCAGAACGCGCTCACCGAATGTCTTGTCGTTATAGAGCTCTGCCGACACCATGCGGCCGGTCACGCCATCGATGCGGAAATCGTCGCGCGCTTCGTCAAATGACGCATCCTTTGCCACCGAGCGGATACGCACGACACTGCCCGGTCCGTTCGGCAGCTGCATGATCGCCATCGCATAGCGGCTGCCTTGATCAGCCAGAAACGTCGACCAGACCTTGTCGAGTGACGGCGTCGCCGGCGCATCAACCGCAGGTGCCTTGGCGCCGCCCTTCGCCCCGCGCGGTGCCTGCGCGGTCGCCGCGGGCTTACTCGACAGAAGCCAGGTGGCGCTGGCCTTGTACCAGTCGAACGACCACCACAGGCCAGTGAGAATGGTCACCAGATAGACCGGCAGCAGCCAAGTGCCGACGACGCTGTGCAGCGACCAATGAAACGGACGCCCGCTTAGTGCCAGCTTCGGCTTCAACCAGGTCTTGATGCTGCTGACACGGCGCGGCCAGCGCAGCACCATCCCGGAGATCAGCAACACGAACAGGCCGAGCACGGAGACGCCGGTAATCAGACGGCCATAGCCATTGCCGTTGCCCGGCAGCAGCAGAAAGCGATGCAGGTTGCGCAGCGTCGCGAAGAAGCTCTCCCCCTGCATAGCCGAGACGACACGGCCATCATAGGGATCGACATAGACGGACGAGCGCTCTCCGGTCTCGCTGCGGGCAAAGCGCATCCGCACCGCCGTGCCGGGCTCGCTCGAAAAGACGATGAGGCCAACCTTGCCCGCCCCCGGCACCGCCTGGACCCGCGCCACGAGCTCATCAGGCCCGAGCACAGGCGCCGGCCGCGGATCGACCTTCGTCACGTCGCGATTCAGCGCCGCGACGATTTCGTCCTCGAAGCTCAGCATGGCACCGGTCAGACCGATCACGCCCAGGATCAGCGAGACCGCCAGGCCGATGATGGAATGGACTTGCAGGAATGCGGATTTGGTTCGTGAGGCCATGAAAAACGACAGTATCTCGCAGGAAAAGACCGCGTCCCGGCCTTCTGGCGCGTCGACGAACGATGGTTTCCTCATAGCCTGCGAAGGACGCCGCTGCCATCAATCCCGGCCTCCGGCAATTTGTAATAGTTCAAATCAGAACCGAGGACCCAGCGGCACCTCGATCCGGCGCCTCCCCCCCCGGTGCGATGGCACCATTGACGCGATGCTGATCGGCTCTCCCTTTTTCCCACCACAGCACCTATCTTGTCTGGAATCGCCTGTTTCACCGCAGGTTACGCCGTTGTAAGGCGACCCATCCCCGGGTTGTCGCTACAAATTGACATCGCGGCCCGACGCCCGTCGCCGGGGCCGCGCCGCTGACATTGGAGCCTGCATGACCAGCCCAGCCACCACCTCCCTGCTCGACCGCGCCAATCTCGACCGTGACGAGGTTCGCCGCGAGTTGCTGCGCGGGCTGCAGGGCGCCGACGATGGCGAGCTGTTCCTCGAATACAGCCAATCGGAGGCACTCGGCTTCGACAACGGCCGGCTGAAGCAGGCGACCTATGACACCGCGCAGGGTTTCGGCCTCCGCGCCGTCAAGGACGATGCGGTCGGCTATGCGCATTCCTCGGATGTGTCGATCCCGGCGCTGATCCGTGCGGCTGATGCGGTCAATGCGGTCCGTGGCGGCTATGCTGGCACCTTCGCGGCGGCGCCCTCGCATACCAATGTGCGGCTCTATAGTGACGACAATCCGCTGGACGCGCCGGGCTTCGAGGCCAAGGTCAAGCTGCTGGCCGAGATCGACGCCTATGTGCGCGACAAAGACCCCCGCGTCCGCCAGGTCTCCGTCTCCCTCGGCGCCACCTGGCAGGTGGTCGAGATCCTGCGCCCGGATGGCGAGAGCTACCGCGACATCCGTCCGCTGGTGCGCGTGAACATCTCCGTCGTCGCCGGTCAGGGTGACCGGCAGGAAAGCGGCTCCAAGGGCTATGGCGGCCGCGAGGGCTATGCCCGCTTCATCGAGAGCGGTTCGTGGCGCACGGCTGCCGATGGCGCGCTGCGCGAGGCGCTGGTCAATCTCGAATCGATCCCGGCCCCCGCCGGCGAAATGGACGTGGTGCTCGGCCCCGGCTGGCCCGGTGTGATGCTGCACGAGGCCGTCGGCCATGGGCTGGAAGGCGATTTCAACCGCAAGCAGACCTCGGCTTTCGCCGGTCTGATGGGTCAGCAGGTTGCCGCCAAGGGCGTGACTGTCGTCGATGACGGCACGATCTCGTCGCGTCGCGGGTCGCTGTCGATCGACGACGAAGGCACGCCGACCAATCGAACAACGCTGATCGAGGACGGCATCCTGGTCGGCTACATGCAGGACCGCCAGAATGCGCGGCTGATGGGCATGAAGCCAACCGGCAACGGACGCCGTCAAGGCTATGCCCATGTGCCGATGCCGCGCATGACCAACACTTACATGCTGGCCGGCCAGCGCGATCCCGCGGAAATCCTCGCCTCCGTGAAGAACGGCATCTATGCGGTGAACTTCGGCGGCGGCCAGGTCGACATAACCTCCGGCAAATACGTGTTTCAGTGTACCGAGGCCTACAAGATCGAGAACGGCAAGATTGGCGCGCCGCTGAAGGGCGCCATGATGATCGGCAACGGTCCGACCGACCTGCACCGCATCAGCATGATCGGCAACGATCTCGCGCTCGATGACGGCATCGGGACTTGCGGCAAGCACGGCCAGGGCGTGCCGGTCGGCGTCGGCCAGCCGACGCTGCGCATGGACAAGGTGACCATCGGAGGAACGGGCCAGTGACCACGGATACGGAAACCACAACCGCATCGACTGCAAAGCGCTGGTCCGGCCAGCTGGCACAGATCGTCGCGATCGTCGGCATCGTCTTCGTGGCCAAGGGTGCGCTCGCCGAGCCGTTCTATGTGCCGTCGGCCTCCATGGAGCCGACGCTGCTGATCGGCGATGCATTGCTGGCGACAAAGTTTCCCTACGGCTATTCAACAGCCTCGCTGCCGATCCATGTCTCCCTTCCCGAGACCGGCCGCGTCTTCGCGACCACGCCGAAGCGCGGCGATGTCGTGGTGTTTCGCTGGCCCGGTGACCGCTCCCAGGTCTGGGTCAAGCGTGTGATCGGCCTGCCCGGCGATCGCGTCGAACTGCGCGGCGGTCAGGTCTGGCTCAATGGCGTCGCGACGTCGGTGAAGGCCGACGGCATCGGTGCCGCGGAAGACGACAGCGGCGGCTCCGAACCGGCGCATCGTTATGTCGAAACCCTGCCCGGCGGCGTGTCGCATCCGATCTTCAAGCTGCGTGACAACGGCCGCCTCGACAACACACCGGAGGTCACGGTGCCGCCGGACCATCTGTTCGTGATGGGCGATAACCGCGACAATTCCGCCGATAGCCGCGTGCCCGTGTCGCAAGGCGGCGTCGGCCTGCTGCCGATGGATAATCTCGTCGGCCGCGTCGATGCCATCGTCGGTTCATGGGATCTCGGCGTGCGCAACCAGCCGGTCACCAACTGGCTATCGGGCTTCCGCATGGCGCGGTTCTTTACCGGGGTGCATTGAGCACCGAGAATTGAGCAACGCGACAGCAGCTCAGAAGTAAGCAATGGCGCGGCCGCATATGGCGACCGCGAACCAGATGGCCATCGATGCCAGCGCGCCTTGCCGTGCGCCCGCAGGCATCGGTGACAGCGGCGGCAGTGCTGCGAGCTTCGGCATGATCATCGCCTCGACCCAGACGACATTAAGCAAGCCCAGCGCGATCAAAGCCGCCTTGATCTGAAACACGCGGTTCAGCACGACATGGCTCGCTTCGGCCGTAAAAAGTGTCGCGCCTGTCAGGACGAGGCCGAGAAATCCAGCAATTGCGAACCAGCGCGCCCTACGCAGCAGCGGACCGGGCGCCGTTGCTGCCAATCCGCCCGCGAGCCGGACATCCATCACCGCAATGGCACCGGCGAAGCACATCAGCGCGACGATGTGGCCGATATTGGCGGACATATAGAGCCAGCGCGATTGCCGGATCGCAGCGCCAATTGCGGACACTTCCATCGCCATGAAGATTGCGGGTGCGCCCTCGGTCATGGGCCGGCGCTATCGCAATTCGTAGGTCTTGCCGTCCACGGTGATGCGCTCGGCGCGCATCTCGTCCTTCTCGACGGTGGATGGATAGCCGAACGCCGAGACCGTCTTGCCGACAGCCACGATATCAGCAGACGCCCCGCGCGACGTCATGCGGGAGGTCGGCGCAAGAGTGACGGTCCAGGCCTTGTCGGCCCCCTTGATCACGATCGTCGCGTGCGGGTTCTCGAATTTGCTGGTTTCGACAGGACCGTTCACAGTGACCGGATTGGCAGTGTCATAGCTGCCCCAGCCGTGATGGGCGACGGCGGCGACCATCGTGCCAGCGATCAGCAATCCAGCGAATGTCACTGCGGGCAGGAGACGCGTCATGGCTCAACTCCCTTCGGTGCTGGAATGCTACCTCACAACGCCCGAGATGAAACCCGGTTTCCGCCGCGGCGGCTTGATGTCGTTCTTCAGGAAGCAGCGCGCGTTCTTGCCGGCATAGCCGGGCCGCGCAAAGGTCCAGGCGCGACATTTGTTGTCATCCTTGCAGGCGTCACGGCAGGCATCGCCGCGCTCGGCCTTGTCGTCATTCTTGATCTCGAACGAACGATAGTCACCGCCAAAACGATCTGTCGAGGTTTCCACCGGACCCGTGCGCGGCTCGATGACGCCGGCACCACGCACGCCGGAGACGCAGCAATAGCTCTCGATCCGCGGCGGGACCTTGTCCTTCAGCCAGCACACTGCGTTTTCGGAATTGTCGCTCGGATAGTTGAAGCTCCAGGCGCGGCACTTCTTGTCGCGCTCGCAGATCAGCGCGCATTCCGCGGGATCGCCGGACAGCGAGACCGAACGCGAATAGTCACCGCCAGGACGATCGAAATTGGTTTGCGCCTGGGCAGGTGCAACGGCTGCCAGCAACAGCATGGCAAAGGCTGTCAGACACGCTCTGAACAGATTCCTCGACATGCAGGATGACTTTCAGCGGTTTGCAACGGCGTAAAGAGGAACGCCATTGGAACGCCGGTCACCTGTACCGCCGATGAACGGATTTTCAGCTTCGCCAAGCCGCTGATCTAGAAGCAGTATTCCTTATAGGCCGGCGCCACGGAGCCGCCCCAGGCGCCGTGGAACCTGTCGAGCATCTGCTCGGCCGGGGTCTTGCCGGAATCCAGTATCTGATCGAGCGCATCCAGATGATGGGATTCATCGCGACCGTGGGCGTCGAGTTTGCCGCGCCGGCGCAGACCGCCATGGGCGAGCAACAGGCACTCCTTGGCGATCTCGAACAGATAGCGATCCTTGATCTTCGCCTTGAAGCCCAGCTTCGGCACGTCGTCGCGCAGCGCCTGGCGCTCCCCAGCGGTCCAGTGCTTAACGATGTCCCAGGCAGCATCGAGGGCGCCGTTGTCATAAAGCAATCCAACCCAGAACGCCGACAGCGCCGGCAAACGATCCGACGGCACGCCATCGGCGCCGCGCATTTCGAGATAGCGCTTCAGGCGGACTTCCGGGAAAATCGTCGAGAGATGATTGGCCCAATCCGAGAGAGTGGGCCGCTCGCCGGGGATCTTTTCGTTCTTGCCCGCGAAGAAATCGCGGAACGACGAACCGGACACATCGATGTAAGTGTCGCCGCGCTTGACGAAATACATGGGAACATCCAGCGCGTAATCGACCCAGCGTTCGAAGCCCATGCCGTCTTCGAACGCCCATGGGATCATGCCGGAGCGCGCGTTATCGGTGTCGCGCCAGACTTCGGAACGGAACGACAGGAAGCCGTTCGGCTTGCCTTCCGTGAACGGGGAGTTCGCGAACAGCGCCGTCGCGATCGGCTGCAGCGCAACGGAGACGCGCAGCTTCTTGACCATGTCCGCTTCCGAGGAGAAGTCGAGATTGGTCTGCACCGTGCAGGTCCGGTACATCATGTCCAGACCGTATTGGCCAACCTTGGGCATGTAGTTGGTCATGATCTTGTAGCGGCCCTTGGGCATCACCGGGATCTGCGCACGCGACCAGGATGGCGTGAGACCGAGACCCAGAAATCCGATGCCGAGCGGCGTCGCCACTTCACGCACCTGCGCCAGATGCGCCATCAATTCCGACTGCGTCTGATGAATCGTCTCGACCGGCGCGCCGGACAATTCGAACTGACCGCCGGGCTCCAGCGAGATCGCACCGCCGCCGGTGACGTCATAGAGGCCGATGATATTGCCGGCTTCCATGATCGGCTCCCAGCCGAGCAGGTGCTTCATGCCTTCGAGCACGGCGCCGATACCGCGCGGGCCTTCGTAAGGCACGGGATTGTGACCGACCAGCGTGAACGGCGTCTTCTCGTGTTCGGTGCCGATGCGGAATTCCGATGGCGGCTTCACGCCCGCCGCCAGCCACGCCACGAGTTCGTCGCGCGACTGCAGCGGCGTCATATCGATTTGGTCACGCGCCATGAAAATTCCGAATGAAAGGCGCTGCAATCTGTCGCGCGCGGTGTCGGGAACGCCCGCGGCCCGTATGGGTCGCGAACGCAGGCAAAAATTTAAGGTTCATCGCGCCGGCGCGGCGTCTCTGGCGGCCGGCGATGTCACTGTCGGTGCCGCTTCTTGGCACGCGCAGCCGAGCCGGTCGAGCAGGCCGCACAATTTTGCTGCATCTGCGTCGGACAATTTCGAGCCGACATGTTTCTCGATCGCGGTTGAATAGGCGCAGCCCATCTTCTTGTGCAACTCGCGCCCGGCAACCGTGATCTCGACGAACAGGCCGCGCTTGTCCATCTTGCATTCGCGGCGCGCGGCCAGGCCCTCATCGACCAAGCGATCGATCAGCCGCGACGTCGAATATTGCGGTATCAGCATCTGCTTTTCGAGCTCGACCGGGCGCATCTCGCCGGTCGGCGAGCGCGACAGCTCGGCAAGTGCGTCGTACCATGCAAGCGGCGGAAAGCCGGCGCGCTTGAGGTCCTGCTCGACGGCGTCCAGCACCCGGCTCTGGATTCGCATCAGGCGGATCCAGGCGGCTGTCGCCTCGGTGGAAGGTTTGCGTTTCATGACTCAGTCCAAATGGTGGCGGCACCCTAGCCCACTTGATGCAGCTGCATCAATCTTGACTCTTTCATGCAGATGCATTTAGTCACCCGCGTGGTTAAACCAATGTCTTCAGGGAGGAATTTTCGATGAAGCTGTATTATTCGCCGGGCGCCTGCTCGCTCTCCCCTCATATCGCACTTCTCGAAGCCGGCCTGCCTTACGATCTCGTGAAGGTCGATCTCAAAGCCAAGAAGCTGGAAAATGGCGACGACTATCTCGCCATCAACCCCAAGGGCCAGGTGCCGGCCCTCGGCCTCGATAGCGGCGAACTCGTCACCGAAGGTCCGGTCATCGTGCAGTACATCGCCGACAAGGCTACCGCCAAGAATCTGGCGCCGGCCCATGGCAGCGATGAGCGCCGTCAGCTGCAGGAGTTTCTTGGCTTCATCAATGGCGAACTGCACAAGAATTTCAGCCCGCTGTTCCAGCCGGCGTTCGACGACGAGGTCAAAGGCTTCTTCAAGACCCGCCTGATGGGCAAGTTCAAATATCTCGATAGCCATCTGGCGGGTAAGGACTATCTGCTCGGCAAGGATTTCAGCGTCGCCGACGGCTATCTGTTCGTGATGTTGAAGTGGGCCGACCGGATGAGCATCGACCTCTCCGAATTCAAGAACCTGATGGCCTACAAGGATCGCGTCGCCGCCCGCCCGCAGGTGCAGGCTGCGCTGGAGAAGGAAGGTCTGATGAAGGCGGCGTGAGCTGCTGACATCGAGCTGAAATACGAAAGGGCCGGATCGATGATCCGGCCCTTTTTTGTTTTGTCGGGATGCAATGTTCAACACGACGCGATGACATCTAGCGCCGTCGTCCCCTCCCCCCTTGCGGGGGAGGGTTAGGGAGAGGGGTAGCCGCAAACGCCGGAGCCTGAGGTTACCCCTCTCCCCGGCCCTCCCCCGCAAGGGGGGAGGGAGCACTACTGTCCGTGTTACGCCGCCGCCTTCTTCGGCGGGAAGCGGCCGTAGAACGTCTCGCCCTTGGCAGCCATCTCTTCGAGCAGCTTCGGCGGGGTGAAGCGCGAGCCGTATTTGGCTTCAAGCTTGTGGCAGAGCTCGACAAACTTCTTGGTACCCATGAAGTCGATATAGCTCAGCGTACCACCGGTGAACGGTGCGAAGCCGAAGCCGAGGATCGAACCGACATCCGCCTCGCGCGGATCGACGATCACATTGTCCTCGACCGTGCGCGCGGCTTCCACCGCCTGCACCACCAGGAAGCGCTGCTTCAGCTCCTCGATATCGAGCGTGTCGGGATCGACCGGTTTCGGCAGCAGAGGCGCAATGCCCTTCCACAAGGCCTTCGAACCCTTGCCCTTCGGCGGATATTCGTAAAAGCCCTTGCCGTTCTTGCGGCCAAAGCGTTCCTGCTTCTCCACCATCTCGACGATCAGCTTCTTCTGCGCCTGATCGACGGCTTGCGAGCCGAGATCGGCCTCGGTGGCCTTCATGATCTTCAGCACGAGGTCGAGCGCGATCTCGTCCGACAGCGACAGCGGCCCGACCGGCATGCCGGCCATCTTGGCGGTGTTCTCGATCATCGCCGGCGGCACGCCTTCGAGCAGCATTTCGAGGCCCTCGGCCGTGAAACGCAGCACGCAGCGATTGGCGAAGAAGCCACGCGAGTCATTGACGACGATCGGCGTCTTGCCGATGACGCGGATGTAATCCAGCGCGGTGGCGAGCGCGACATCGCCGGTGTTCTTGCCGACGATGGTTTCCACCAGCATCATCTTCTCGACCGGAGAGAAGAAGTGGATGCCGATGAATTTCGACTGATCTGTAAATTCTTCCGCCAGCGAGTTGATCGGCAGCGTCGAAGTGTTCGACGCGATGATCGCGCCTTCCTTCAGCAGCGGCTGCACCTTCTTGTAGATCTCGGCCTTGACCGCGCGGTCCTCGAACACGGCCTCGATGACGAGGTCGCATTCCCGGATCACTTCAAAATCCGCGGTTGCCGTGATCTTCGACATCAGCGCGTCGCGATCGGCTTCCTTGGCGCGGCCCTTGGCGATCAGCCCGTCGATCACCGACTGGCAATGCGCACGACCCTTGTCGGCCGCAGCCTGATCACGGTCGATCAGCACCACATCGATGCCACCCTTCGCCGACACGTAACCAACGCTGGCGCCCATGAAGCCGGCGCCGATGATGGCCAGCTTCTTGACCTTCGTCGGCGGCACGTTGGTAGGACGACGCGCCCCCTTGTTGAGCTCCTGCATCGACAGGAACAGGCTGCGGATCATCGCCGCCGCTTCTTTGGTCTGCAGGATATGCGCGAACTGACGGGACTCGACGCGGAGCGCTGCATCCATCGGCAATTGCAGGCCTTCATAGACGCACTGCATGACCGCACGCGCAGCCGGATAGTTGTCGAAGGTTTCGCGGCGATAGATCGCGTTACCCGCCGGGAACATCATCATGCCCTGCTTGGAATAGACGGGGCCGCCAGGCAGCTTGAAGCCCTTCTCGTCCCAGGGCGCCACCGGTTTGCCGCCAGCCTTGATCCACTCCTTGGCAGCCGGAATGAGATCTGCTGATGGCACCACCGCGCCGACGATCCCCATCGCCTTCGCCTTGACGAGATTGATCGCGTCACCCTTCAGCAGCATCTGCATCGTGTCCTGCGGCTGCAGCATGCGCGCGAGGCGCTGCGTGCCACCACCACCGGGGAACAGGCCGACCTTGATTTCAGGCAGGCCCAGACGCGTCTTCGGGTTTTCCGAAGCAACGCGGTAGTGGCAGGCCAGCGTCAGCTCGAAAGCACCGCCGAGCGCAAGGCCGTTGATGGCCGCGACCCATGGCTTGCCGGATGTTTCGATCTTGCGCAGCGTCAGCGACAGTTTGCGGCTCTCGTCGAACAGCATCTGCTGCGCGGCTTCCTCGCCTTTGGCTGCCTTGGTCTCGACGAACACCTTGCCCATGCCTTCCAGCATCGACAGATCGGCACCGGCCGAGAAAGCTTCCTTGCCGGAGGCGATGACGACGCCCTTCACGGCGGCATCCGCAGTGGTCTGATCGACAATGGCACCGAGTTCCTCGATGGTCGCCACGTCGAGCACGTTCATTGAACGGCCGGAAATATCCCAGGTGACGAGGGCGATGCCATCGGCGTCGGTCTCAACCTTGAAATTCTTGAAGGTCATGTTGGCCGCTCCTTACACGCGTTCGATGATGGTGGCGGTGCCCATACCGCCGCCGATGCAGAGGGTGACGAGGGCCGTCGATTTGTTGGTGCGCTCGAGTTCGTCCAGCACGGTGCCGAGGATCATCGCGCCGGTGGCGCCGAGCGGATGGCCCATGGCGATGGCGCCGCCGCAGACATTGATTTTCTCATTGTCGATCTCGAAAGCCTGGATGAAGCGCAGCACCACCGAGGCGAAGGCCTCGTTGAGCTCGAACAGATCGATGTCCGACAGCTTCATGCCGGAACGCTCCAGCACCTTCTTGGTGACGTCCACCGGACCGGTGAGCATCATCGCCGGCTCGGAGCCGATATTGGCGAAGGCGCGGATTCTTGCGCGCGGCTTCAGGCCGGCCTTCTTGCCGGCCTCGGCACTGCCAAGCAGCACGGCGCCAGCACCATCGACGATACCCGACGAGTTGCCGGCGTGATGGACGTAGTTGACGCCTTCGATTTCCGGATGCGACTGGATCGCGACGCCGTCGAAACCGCCCATCTGCGCCACCGTGGCGAAAGACGGCTGGAGCGCAGCCAGCGACTGCATCGTGGTGGACGGGCGCATATGCTCGTCCTTGGCCAGAATGGTGAGGCCGTTGATGTCCTTGACCGGAATGACCGAGTTCTTGAAGCGGCCTTCATCCCAGGCCTTGGCAGCGCGCTGCTGGCTCTGCACAGAATATGCATCGACGTCGTCGCGGGAGAAACCGTATTTGGTTGCGATCAGATCGGCCGAGACGCCCTGCGGCATGAAATAGGCGGGAACGGCGATCGACGGATCGACCGGCCATGCGCCACCGGCGGCACCAATGCCGACACGGCTCATGCTCTCGGCACCGCCGCCAATGGTCATTTCGTGCTGGCCAGACATGATCTGCGCCGCGGCAAAGTTCACGGCGTCGAGACCGGAAGCGCAGAAGCGGTTGATCTGGATGCCCGGCACGTCGTTACCGTAACCGGCCGACAACGCCGCCATGCGTGCGATGTCGCCGCCGGCCTCGCCGACCGGATCGACCACGCCGAGGATGACGTCATCGATGGTGCCGGGCTTGAGGTTGTTGCGCTCCTTCAGAGCCTTCAGCGGCGCAGTGGCGAGCGCCAGCGCGGTCACCTCATGCAGCGAGCCATCGGCCTTGCCGCGGCCGCGCGGCGTGCGAACGTGATCGTAGATATATGCCTCGGGCATGGTGTCTCCCTCGAGATTAATCGTGCTGTTCGAATTCCGAAGACGCTGTCATCGCCCGGCTTGACCGGGCGATCCAGTAAACACTGGCGCTGGTGAGTTACTACGAACGCCTCTGTTTACTGGATCCCCGCTCTGCGCGCACCTTCGGTGCGCTAGGCGGGAATGACAGCCTGAGTGTATGGCAACAACAGAGTATCAGAACGCTTCCGCCGGAAGCTCCATCGTCGTGGCCGCACCCGTCTGGATGCGGGCGAGATGGAGGGCGGTTTCGGGCAACATCCGCTCCATGAAGAAGCGGCCGGTGACCAGCTTGGTCGTCAGATAGGGCGTCGCGCCATCAGTGGCAATCTTGTCCTGTGCGACCTTGGCCATTTTCGCCCACATGTAAGCGAAGGCCGTGAGACCGAACAGCTGCATGTAATCGGTTGCGCCCGCGCCGGCATTGTCGGGCTTGGCCATGGCGTTGTTCATCAGCCACATGGTCGCCTGCTGCAGATGACCGAGCGCGTTCGACAGCGGATCGATATAGGGCTTCATGGCTTCGTTGCCGCCATGCTCCTTGGCAAACGCCGCAACCTCACCAAAGAAGGTCATCGCCGCACGGCCGCCGTCGCGCGGCAGCTTGCGGCCGACGAGATCGAGCGCCTGAATGCCGTTGGCGCCTTCGTAGATCATGGCAATACGTGCATCGCGCACGAACTGTTCCATGCCCCATTCGGCGATATAGCCGTGGCCGCCGAACATCTGCTGCGCCGACACCGCATTGGCGAAACCGCCGTCGGTGAGGATGCCCTTCAGTACTGGCGTCATCAGGCCCATGTGATCGTCGGCGGCCTGGCGCTCCTTCGGATCGTCGGAACGATGCGCAACGTCGCTCTTCAGCGCGGTCCACACCACCATGGCGCGGGCAGCCTCGTTGAAGGCACGGATGGTCAGCAGCGTGCGGCGCACGTCAGGATGCACCATGATCGAATCCGCCGGCTTGTCCGGCGACTTCGGCCCGGTCAGCGAGCGGCCCTGCAGGCGGTCCTTCGCATAGGCGACGGCGTTCTGGTAGGCGACTTCGGACTGCGCGAGGCCCTGCACGGCGACGCCGAGACGGGCTTCGTTCATCATCACGAACATGCCCTGCATGCCCTTGTTCTCTTCGCCGATCAGCCAGCCGGTGGCGTTGTCGTAATTCATTACGCAGGTGGAATTGCCGTGGATGCCCATCTTGTGCTCGATGGAGCCGCAGACGACGCCGTTGCGGGCGCCGAGCGAACCGTCGTCATTGACCAGCACCTTCGGCACCACGAACAGCGACACGCCCTTGATGCCGGCCGGTGCGCCCTCGATGCGGGCGAGCACGAGGTGGATGATGTTGTCGGCCATATCGTGTTCGCCGGCCGAGATGAAGATCTTGGTGCCGGTGATCTTGTAGCTGCCGTCAGCCTGCGGCGCTGCCTTGGTGCGCAACAAGCCCAGATCCGTGCCACAATGCGGCTCGGTGAGATTCATCGTGCCGGTCCATTCGCCGGCGACCATCTTCGGCAGATACTTGGCCTTCTGCTCCGGCTTGCCGTGCACGATCAGCGCCGCGGTCGCGCCCATGGTGAGGCCGCCATACATCGAGAACGCCATATTGGCGGAGATCTGGAATTCGGCGACGGTCTGCGACAGCGTCACAGGCAGGCCCTGACCGCCAAACTCCGTCGGCGCCGACAGACCAAGCCAGCCGCCCTCGGTGACCTGCCTGAAGGCTTCCTTGAAGCCCTTCGGCGTAGTCACGCTGCCATCGTCGTTGCGCTTGCAGCCTTCGAGATCGCCGACGCGATTCAGCGGCTGCAGCACTTCTTCGCTGAGCTTGGCAGCTTCGCCCAGAATCGCCTCGCGCACATCCGCCGATGCATCGGCGAAGCCGGGCAGATTGTTGTAGCGATCGAATTGAAACACATCGTTGAGCAGGAATCCGACGTCTTCGAGCGGGGCTTTGTAGCTGGGCATGGGATTCTCTCGGTTTGAATTCGATGAGTGGATGATACGGCGCCGCCGTGTCAGTTTTAAGCGATTGCTATTGGGCTAGAAGCAGACAGAAGGCGGCTCATTCCCGCGCCAATTCCTCGCCCATCAACCGGTGCAACAGGTTGATGGCCTTGAGTGGCCTGACCATCACCTTGAAGTGGGTGATGCGCCCATCGTCGGCGAAGGTGATCATGTCGACGCCATTGATTTTGATGCCGTCGATCTCGTTCTCGAATTCGAGCACCGCGCCGTTGTCGCTGCGCCATTCGCCCTTGTAAGCGAAGCCGGGGCCACCCAGCACTTTCTCTGCAGTCGTCAGATACTTGAACACGATCTCACGGCCACGCTGCGGCGCATGCACGACCGGGCTTTCGAACACGGCGTCGGGATGCAGCAAATCCCACAGCGCGGCCCGATCATGAGAGCGCATGAAGCCGTACCATCTATCGAGACCGGTCATGCTCATCGGCTCTCCCTCCCGCATCGGGCACTGTTCGGCCAGCGCCGCTCCATACACTTCTGCATGGACGTTAACGCCAGAGCGTGGATTTCGTCAATACACATGTGTATGGTCGGGGAATGGATGACCAACTGACCAAGGACCGCCTGACGCGTTCGGCCTGGCTCGATCACGGGCTGAGGATCCTCGCGCGGCAGGGCGTCGACGCGCTGAAGGTCGGCGCACTGGCGACCGGACTGAACGTCTCGCGCGGCAGTTTCTATTGGCATTTCAAGGATATATCTGATTTCAGATTACAGCTTCTGCAGCGCTGGCAGGAGCGGACGACCGATCAGGTGATCGAGGGAATCGACACGTCGATCGTGGGCGCCGCGCGTCTGACCCACCTGATGAAGCTCGCCTTCAACGAAGATCGCAGCCTGGACCGCGCCATCCGCGCCATGGCCTCGACCGATGCGGACGTCGCCAAAATGGTCGCCTCGGTGGATGCCAGGCGGGTCGGCTACATGGCGAAATGGCTGATCGAAGCCGGGGTCGAAAGCCAGCGGGCGCTGCCCCGCGCCGAGTTTCTATACTGGGCCTATATCGGCCAGTCAGCGGTGATGGACCCACGCCACAGCGCCATCACCGAACTGGATGTCGACGATTTGAGTGCGCTGTTTACGCGCTGACGCCAAAGCCAGAGACATCCGATCCTACCTGCAAATCGGCACAAGTGTATCAGCGAGTTAACTTTTAAGGCCGGCCGAGCCCGATCCTTAACCCGTTATTTACCCTAACCCTGAAAAGTCCGGATCAGAGGCAGACGACCCGCGCACGTTACGATTGTCTTCACAATGGGACGCGCGGGGGACGCTGCAGGCGCTGGTGGGCGTCAAGCTCGGAACCGGACCAAAGCATGAATTCGCGCGTATCGTGGAGTGTTGACGGGATTGAGCCATCGGTTCGCGAGCGGGCCGAAGCTGCAGCGCGCCGTGCCGGCATGTCGCTGGGCGACTGGCTGAACTCGACCATCGGCGAAGCTCCCCCGCGCTATAACTCGCCCAACGCACGCCCTCGCGACCAGGAACGCCCCCTCACCCCGCGTGCGGCCCTGCCGCAGCGCGACGCGGCCGATGTCGTCGAAATCCACGAGCGGCTCGACGCCATTGCCCGGCAGATCGAATTGTTCTCGAAGCCTGCACAACGCAGCAGCGAGCCCGGCGTCGCGCGCCAGCTCAATGATGCGATCTCGCGGCTTGACGCGCGTTTATCGCAGATCAGCGAGCCCGCATATCGCCCCGCGCCGCCGCAACAGCCGCGCATCGATATGGTCGAGCGTGCCGCCAATCAGGTCTATAGCGCCTCGCCGCCAATCGATCCGTTCTCGCTGGACTTCGCCATCGCCGAGATCGCCGCCCGTCAGGGCGAACTCGACGGCACGCCGCGGATGGCCCCGCGCAGCGCGCCGCCAATTGCGCCGTCCTTCGTACAGCCGCCTTATGCGCAGCCCGCCGCGCCGCCGCAGAGCTTCATGCCGGATATGTCTGGTTTGGAACGGCAGCTGTTCCAGATCACCACAAAGATCGATGCGCTGCAGCGCCCGGACAACAATATCGAGCAGTCGATCGCGGCTTTCCGCGGCGAACTCGCCGACATCCGCAACGTCATCACCGAAGCGATGCCGCGTCGCGCGATTGAATCAATCGAGAACGAGATCCGCGAGCTTGGCCGCCGCATCGACGACACCCGCCACAGCGGCATCGATGGCACCGTGCTGGCCAATCTCGAACGCGCACTCGGCGACATCCACAAGACGCTGACCACGCTGACGCCGGCCGAACAACTCGCCGGCTTCGACGAGGCGATCCGCAATCTCGGCGGCAAGATCGACATGATCGTGCGCTCGAGCAACGATCCCGGCACTATGGAACAGCTGCAGGGCGCGGTCGCTGCGCTGCGCGCCATCGTGTCCAACGTCGCCTCCAACGAATCGCTCGGCCGTCTCAGCGACGACCTGCAGACGCTGTCGTCGAAGGTCGATCAGCTCGCCCGCGCCGACAACAGCGATTCCTTTGCCGCGCTCGAGGCGCGCATCATGACGCTGACGACGGCGCTGGAAAATCGCGAACGCCCGGCCGTCATGGCCAGCTCGGATCATCTGGAAACCGCATTGCGGGCGCTTTCCGAGCGTCTCGACCATATGCCCGTCGGCAATGACTCGTCGTCGGCCTTCGCGCATCTCGAACAGCGCGTCTCCTATCTGCTCGAGCGGATGGAGAGCATTACCGATACGCGCGGCAACAATCTCGGCCGCGTCGAGGACGGGCTGCAGGACATCCTGCGCCATCTCGAACGCCAGCAGTCGGTGTTCGCCGCGCTGGACAATCCCCGCAGCAAGACGCCATCGGTCGATCCCGGCCTGGTCGACACCATCAAGCGCGAACTGTCCGACATGCGCTTCAGCCAGTCGGAAACCGACCGCCACACGCAGGATTCGCTTGAGGTCGTGCATTCGACGCTCGGCCACGTCGTCGACCGCCTCGCAAGGATCGAGGGCGATCTGCGCGCGGTCAGCGTCGCGCCTGCCAAGCAATCCGCGCCCGTTGCCACACCCGCTCCGACCCCGCGCCCGGCAACTGCACCGGTCGTTTCGGTGCCGGCTCCGCCGCGTCCGCAGATGCCCAATCCGGTGAAGCCACAGGCTGCGCCATCGCAGGTCGAAGTGCGTCCGCCGCAGGTTCATTTCGATGCCGCACCGCGCGACTTCGCCGCGACCGCGATCTCGCACGAACCGACACCGGCTTTCGCGGTGCCGAAGGCCATCAGCGAAATTCTCGATCCACCGCCCGCGCCAAAGCCGGTCGCACATTCTGCATCCGCTGCCGAGCGTTCCTCGGCCCGCCCGATGGTTGACCCGGCTTTGCCGCCGGATCATCCGCTGGAGCCCGGCACGCGTCCGCAGGGCCGCGGCGCATCGCCATCCGAACGCATCGCCGCGTCGGAAGAGGCGATCAGCGAAATCGCCGTCGATACGCCCGAACCGGCCACCGCGTCGAGTTTCATTGCTGCCGCACGGCGCGCCGCACAGGCTGCCGCCGCAACCGGCAACGACAAGTCCAGGTCCGACAAATCGAAGGCCACCAGACCCGGGCCGCAGCTTGCCGATAGCGAAAAGTCATCTTCCACGATCGGCTCGAAGATCCGCTCGCTGCTGGTCGGCGCCAGCGTGATCGTGATCGTGCTCGGCTCGTTCAAGATGGCGATGACGCTGCTGGACAGCGGCTCGCCGGCGCCGGTGGCCGAGAATGTTCACACGGCACCGCCGCTGCAGCTGAACGCGCCCGAGCCGGCCGAGGTCCCGACCAAGCCCGCCGCTCCCGTGCCGGCGGCGCCGTCGATGACATCGCCCACCCCGATCGGCAAGCAGTCGCTGATCGCACCACCCGCTGCCGTCGAGCCTGCACCACAGCCGGTGCCGCAGGCTGCGCCCGTGCCATATGTGTCGCCTGACGTGACCGGCAGCATTGCCGCGCCACAGGCCAGCGCCACCGGGCCGGTGTTGCCATCGAGCGGCCAGAAGATCACCACGGCCCCGGTCCCTGCCGGCGAGCGCCTGCCCGAGACCATCGGCAGCGCCACGTTGCGCAACGCGGCGCTCAAGGGCGACGCCTCGGCAGCGTTCGAAGTCGGCGTCCGCTATGCCGAGGGCAAGGGCGTGGCGCAGAACTACGACGAAGCCGCCAAGTGGTATGACCGCGCGGCACAGGCCAATGTCGTGCCGGCCATGTTCCGCCTGGGCGCGCTGTTCGAGAAGGGCCTCGGCGCGAAGAAGGATCTCGACGTCGCGCGCCGCTATTACGTGCTCGCCGCCGACCGTGGCAATGCCAAGGCGATGCACAATCTCGCCGTCCTGGATGCCGATGGCGGCACCAAGGGCGCCAACTACAAGAGTGCGTCGTACTGGTTCCGCAAGGCGGCCGATCGCGGCGTCGCCGACAGCCAGTTCAATCTCGGCATCCTCTATGCCCGCGGCATCGGCGTCGAACAGAACCTCGCCGAGAGCTTCAAGTGGTTCAGCCTCGCCGCCGCTCAGGGCGACGTCGATGCCGGCCGCAAGCGCGATGACGTCGCCAAGCGCCTCGATCCGCAGTCGCTGGCTGCCGCCAGGCTGGCGGTCCAGACGTTCACACCGGAAGGCCAGCCCGAAGACGCCATCAACGTGGCCACTCCCGCGGGCGGTTGGGATGCCACACCGGCACAGGCCGGGGCGAAAGCATCGATGGGCAAGCGGGCTGCGCGCTAGGTCGAATTTCCGGACCGCCGGATCGAACCGGCGGTCTTATTTCCTCAACAAACCTTCAGCAGACTGGGCACGGCGAGGTGCGCGCCGGGCCGGACTGAACGACGAGGAAATTGATTTGTCTTTTCGGAATGACGACACATCGGGGGACGCAGAACGCCCATCGGGGATCCCGACGGTCAACCCCTGGGCCGCACGTCCCGTCGAGCCGCCAGCCCCATCGCAGCCTCCGCCGCCCGAGGCACCGCGCAGCAAATGGTTTAACTGGCCCTCGGTCGCATTCGCGGTCCTGATATTCGGCGGTATCGGCGCGCAGGCCTATCAGGAGCTCTCCAAACCCGAAGCCTGGGCCTATTGGAAAGACCTCTATGTCTCGCCGAGCATGGCGTCTTCAGAAGTCGTCAATCTCGATCCGGACAATTCGGGCCGGGGCCGCCCGGCGCTGGCGATCACGGGCGAGATTGGCCCCGCCACTGCGAGCTGGTTTCGCGAAAAGCTCGATGAAGCCAAGCTCGCGCCCGGCGATACCGTGCTGCTGTCGTCTCCGGGCGGAAATGTCGGTCAGGCCATCATCATGGGCGAGATCATCCGTGCGCGCGGGCTGACCACTGCCGTGGGCACGGTGGATTCGGCGGGCCGCATCAAACCGTCCTACTGCGCCAGCGCCTGCGTAATGACCTATGCCGGCGGCAAGGCCCGCATCGGCGTCGAGGGCTCAAAGCTGGGTGTTCACCGCTTCGTCTCGCCCAGGCCGGGGGCAGATCCTGTCGCGTCCGCGCAACGCACCATGGGCTATGTGCTGAGCTACATGACCAAGATGGGCGTGGCCTCGTCAGTCGTCGAGGCGATGTCAGCCACCGAGAAAATCCGCTGGCTCGGCACCAGCGAGGCTGCCGCCATGAACCTCGTCACCGATCCGGCCAGGAAGTCGTGACGCCGCCGGCCTGCGCCCGACCCGACAAAATTTACCACCTTGAAAGGTGCATCATCGGTCGCGGCGGAAAACCGCGCATTTACCGGATTCTTTAATCCCATCAACGGACGATATCGTCTAAGACGGGGACGCGGCTCGCAATCCGCGCCGCCTCCAGAACCACGCCGTGAGCGGTTTCGGCCCAACTCAGGGCCAGAATTCCGAAGCGAACGCGCGTGCAACTATATCTCCCGATCGCCGACATTCCGATCAATGTGTTGCTCATCCTGGCGATGGGCGCCGCAGTCGGCTTCGTGTCCGGCATGTTCGGGATCGGCGGCGGCTTCCTGATGACACCGCTGCTGATTTTCGTCGGCATCGCTCCTGCAGTGTCGGTCGCGTCGGTGGCGAGCCACATTGCAGCCTCGTCTTTCTCCGGCGCACTGTCCTACTGGCGACGCCGCGCCATCGATCCCGCGCTTGCGACTGTCCTTCTGACCGGCGGCGTGGTCGGTACGGCGCTCGGCGTCTGGACATTCACGCTGCTGCGCAATCTCGGCCAGCTCGACCTCACCATCTCGCTGTCTTATGTGATCCTGCTCACCGCCGTCGGCGGATTGATGTTCTGGGAAGGCCTGCGCGCGCTGCTGCGCATGCGGCGCGGCGATCCTGTGAGCCTGCGCCGGTCCGGCAGCCATAGCTGGGTTCACGGCCTGCCGCTGAAGATGCGATTCAAGCGCTCCAAGATCTATCTCTCGGTGATCCCGGTGATCGCCGTGGGCCTCCTGATCGGCTTCATCGGCGCCGTGATGGGCATCGGCGGCAGCTTCATCCTGATCCCGATCCTGATCTACTGGCTGCGCATTCCGACTTCGACCGTCATCGGCACATCCATGGTGTTGACGCTGGTCACCATGGTGATCGCGACATTGCTGCACGCCGTCACCAATCATCTGGTCGACGCCGTGCTGGCCCTCATCCTGATGGTCGGCGGCGTCACCGGCGCCCAGTTCGGCGCCCGCGCTGGGCAGAAGATTCGCGGCGAGCATTTGCGGCTGCTGTTGGGCCTGCTGATCCTGGCGGTCGGCGTCCGCTTCGCTGTAGAACTGGTCGTTCGCCCCGCGGATCTGTACATGATCCGCGAGACCGGAGGCGTCGCTCCATGATACGCGCGCTCCCGATCATCGCCGCACTCGGCATCGGAATGCTCGCCCCGGCCCGCGCCGAGCAACTGATCGTCTCGGTGTCGAACCATCGCGTGACCGTGACGCCGAATTATGCCGGTGAGGAACTGGTACTGTTCGGCGCGGTCGAGAAAGACGACAAGACACCGCCCGGTCGCAACAACTACAATCTCGTCGTCACCGTCAACGGACCGCGCACCGACCTCACGACCCGGCGCAAGGAACGTCGCTTCGGCATCTGGATCAACACGGATTCGCGCCAGTTCCTGCAGGTGCCGTCCTATCTCGCCGTATTTTCCAACCGTCCCATGGACGCCATCGCGCCCGCCGACGTACAGCGTCGCCAGCAGCTCGGAATCAATAACATCCTGCTGACCCAGCGCGTCGGCACCGACTATGCCGATGTTGTGGCGACCGACCCGTTCCGGAGCGCCTTTGTGCGACTGCGCAAGGAACATGGATTGTATCGCGAGGAGACCTCAGCGGTGACATTCCTGACGCCGACGCTGTTCCGTACCAGCATTCCGCTGCCCGCCGAGGTGCCCATCGGAACCTATGACGTCGAGATCAAGCTGTTCGCCGATGGCGCGCTGATCTCGAAAGCAGAGACGGCGTTCGATATCGTCAAGGTCGGCTTCGAGCAGTTCGTCGCCAATGCGGCGCGCAATCACGGGTTCATCTACGGGCTGCTCACTGCCGCGATGGCGCTGATGTCCGGCTGGGCCGCGTCGATCGTGTTCAGGCGGGATTAAAGAAAGATTCCGGCGACCATCGCCACCACACTGATCGCCATTGCTGCCGTCGACAGCCAACCGAGCCAGTGCAACGGCCCCGTGATTACAAAATCGCCCATCACATCCTTGCGGCGTGACATCACCATCAGCAGCACCATCACCGGCACGGCCAGAACGCCGTTGATGACGGCGCTCCAGTACAGCGCCGAGATCGGATTGATCGAGGTGAAATTCAGCGCGATCCCGATCGCCGCGGACAGCGCCAGCACACTGTAGAACGCCACCGCCTCGCGTGGCTTGCGATCGAGACCGACCAGCCAGCGCTGGCCCTCGCCGACGGCATAGGCAGTGGAGCCTGCAAGCACAGGGATCGCCAGCAGACCGGTACCGACGATGCCCAGCGCAAATATCCACTCCGCGAATATTCCGGCGATCGGACGCAAGGCTTCAGCCGCCTGCGCCGAGGTCTCGATATCGGTCTTGCCGGAAGCATTGAGCGTGGCCGCAGCCGTGATGATGATCGACAGCGCGATCAGGTTGGAAAATGCCATGCCGACGATCGTGTCGGCCCGAATGCGCGAAAACTCCATCGCGGCACCAATCGGCCGCTCGATCAACGGAGCCTTGGCGGGATCGATACGTTCGTCCTCCGCCTCCTGCGAGGCCTGCCAGAAGAACAGATAGGGCGAAATCGTCGTCCCTAGAATCGCGACGACGGTGGTGAGATACGAGGCGCTCCAGGTGATTTGCGGCAGCAGGATGCCTGTGAGAGCCGCGCTCCAGTCGACCTTCACCACCGCAAGCGCGGCAACATAGGAGAACAGGCAGAGCGTCAGCCACTTCAGCACCGAGACGTAACGCTTGTAGTCAAAGAAGATTTGCGCGCCGACCGACAGTACGCCGAACAACACGACATAGATGATGCTGTGACCGCCAATGAGCAGCTTGGTGGCGTCGGCCATGGCGCCGAGATCAGCCGCAATATTGATCGTGTTGGCGATGAACAGCAGCGACACGATGAGATGCAGCAGCGGCGCCGGATAGTGCCGGCACACATTGCCGGAAATACCACGACCGGTCACGCTGCCGACACGTCCGGAAATTTCCTGGATCGCGACCATCAGCGGAAAGGTCAGCAGCATGGTCCAGCCGATGCCGTAACCAAGTTGTGCCCCGGCCTGACTATAGGTGCCGATGCCGGAAGGATCGTCGTCGGAAGCGCCGGTGATCAGGCCAGGACCAAGCCGTTTCAGAAAGCCTTTCGGACCAGTAGCTTCTGCCTCCTGATCATCAGGCTTCCTCTCGCTCGACTGGTCCGACATCTGATCCCTGCCATCTCACCGCCCGGCAACGTGCCGTCGCAGCTAACGTTCCGAATCAGGAACTGGCAATGGGCTGGATCAAGGTCCGCACACCGGGTTCGAGGATACGCAGACGGGCCCCGAAGCCGAGCGTATCGAAGGATGCGCGCAGGTCGCCGGCGGTCTGTTTGAAATGCGCCCATCCGTCGGTGTGGACCGGCACGATCGTCGCATCGGGAAACGCGCGCGCCGTCTCGATCGTGTCATTGGTGTCCATGGTGAGGTGGAATGGCCCGCGGGTTTGAGCCGCGCCGGCGAAGGGCAGCACCACGCCGGCCGGAAAACGGCGCGCGACCTCGGCCACGCCATCGAACCAGACGGTGTCGCCCGTAATGTAGACCGGCCTGCTCCCTGGCGCGTTCGAGCTCAGCACAAATCCGATGACATCGCCCGACAGCGGCTCGATGCCGGCCGGCCCATGGCGCGCGGGCGTCGCGGTGATCGTCAGCGCGTGGCCATCCTTGCCTGTCAGCTCGGTGCTGTCCCATGGCGCGAGACCTTCGACATCCCCACCGAGGCGCCTGGCGCCCGCAATGGTTGTCAGCGTGCGCGGCGCGTGGCGCAGGAAATCGCGCCCGGAATTATCAAGATTGTCGGAGTGCTGATCGTGACTGAGCAGCACCGCATCAACCGCGCCGACCTGCGCAGCAGAGATCGCGGGGCCGACAAGTTTTTCCAGCGTGACATGCGGCAGCTTGTAGGCGCCCGGATGATCGAAGGTGGGATCGGTGAGCAACCGGAAGCCGTCAAATTCAATCAGCGCGGTGGGGCCGCCAATCAGAGTGATGGTGAGAGACATGAACTACTCCTGTCGCAGGGGGGCGGGTGAAGCGGCCGGTCTGGTGACGAGATAGATACCGAGGGCGACCGGGACGATCCCCAGGAGATCACGACTTTCGACATGCTCGCCGAGCACCATCCAGGCGAACAGCATACCGAGGGGCGGCATCAGGAAGTGATAGGCGCTGGCAGCGGTGGCGCCGCAGGTCTTCAGCAGATGAAACCACAGCAGATAGCCGAGGATAGAACCGCCCAATGTCAGGAATGCAAACGAACCGGTCAATCGCGCACTCGGCACTATTGCGCCCATATCGGAAAACGTAAGCGCCACCGGGATCAGCACCACGCCGGCCGCAAGATTCTGCACGCCGTTGCCGAGCCACAGGCTGCCCTTCGGGGCCAGCGACTTGAACAGGATCGTTCCGGTCACAATGGACGCGAGCGATGCCAGCGTGAATACGATGCCGTGTGCGCTATCGATGCCCACCGACATGCGATGCCAGACGATCGAGGCGACGCCTGCGATGCCGAGCAAGAGCCCGGCAACCTTGCGTCCGGTGAGCGGCTCCTTCAGCAACAGCGCCGCGAGCACAGCCGTAAACACCGGGTTTGCGCTGACGATGAGGCCACCGAGACCCGCGGAGATGGTTTGCAGGCCGGTATAGCCGAGGCCGAGATACAGCGCGTTATTGGCCAGGCCGATGACGGCGTAGGCCGCGACATCGCGCCAAGACAGCGACCATGCGTTCCGGCGCAGGGCAGAGATGCCAAGGATCAGAACACCCGCGATCGAGAACCGCGCGGCGAGCAGAATGAGCGGCGGGCAATCGGTAACGGCGATCTTCCCTGCGACGAAGGAGAAGCTCCAAAGCAGACAGAAGATGCCGATATAGATCGGCAGCGGATTGAAGGCGGCACGGGGAACCGCGACTGACGGCGCGAGTGACATCGGAAATCTCCTTTGTCCTTGGTCTATGCGCCCGCCTTCTCATTTGGAAATTAAATGATATACTCGTTATCAGTTGAAAATCGAATGGACAGCCGATGCTCGATCTCGAACTCCTGCGCAGCTTCGTCTCAGTGGTCGATGCTCGCGGCTTTACCCGCGCCGGCGAGCGCGTTCACCGCACCCAGTCTACTGTCAGCCAGCAAATCAAGCGATTGGAAGAGGATATCGGCCAGCCGCTGCTGAATCGCACCGGCAAGGACGTGACCCCGACCGAAGCCGGCGAGCGGCTCTTGTCCTACGCACGACGGCTGCTGGCGCTGGCGGAGGAAGCCCGCGACGTGCTGGCCCGGCCGACCAATGAAGGCGCTGTCAGGCTCGGCATCCCCGAGGATTTCGCGGCCTATCGCCTGACCGAATTGCTGGCGAATTTTTCGCGGTCGCGCCCCGGCTTGCGGCTCGACGTGCGCGCCGACCAGAGCACGTATTTGCGCCGCGATCTCGAACGCGGCGAACTTGACCTGGCACTGTTCAAGCGCGCCGTCGGTGAGAAAGGTGGCATTGCGGTGTGGCCCGAGCGGATCCATTGGGTCACGAGCAAGGCGCATCCGATTGACCCCGCCGTCCGGTCTGTCCCGTTGATCGGCTTTCCCGCCGGCTGCATTTACCGGACCCGCGCGATCCATGCCATCGAGGCGGCAGGCCGCAGTTGGCACATGGCCTATACGAGCTCCGGCCTCGCCGGCATCCAGGCCGCGGTCGCCGCCGGACTTGGCCTCAGCATCCTGTCCGATATGGCTATCCAGCCCGACCATCGCATCCTGACAGCGAAGGAAGGCTTCGCGCCGATCGACCAGACTGAAGTGGCGCTGATGGCCGCCCCCGACGCGAGCCCGGCAACGCTGCGGCTTGCCGATCACCTCGCCGAGTTCTGCGATACGGTGCAGGCGAAGGCGGCGTAAGCCGGGGGATTGATGATGCCGACATCCAATGTGATCACTGTCGAGCACCTGAGCGCCGAGTCGTTCGAGCCGTTCGGGTGGGTGCTCGGCAAGTCCCACGCGCTGAAGACAACACCGATCGCGTTTCGCAGCCCCGCAAGCGATTTCTGGCACGAACACTTCTTTGATCCCGGCACGGGAGGCGACACCGAGGTCCTTTGGGTGGAGTACCGCGACAACAGTCCGCTCGTCTCAAAGCTCGAAGTCCATCACATGACCCAGCAGGCGGTCGTGCCTCTCACGAAAGAGATCGTTCAGGTCCTTTGTTTGAGTGACGCAAACCAGAGTCCCGACCTGGCGACGCTGCGCGCGTACCGCCTGTCTCCCGGTGTCGGAGTCTGCATGCGTCCCGGCGTCTGGCACGCAACGCGCGCCGACAATGCGACCTGCCTGATGCTGACCCGTCGCTCGACGACCAAGGATCTCATCGATCATCTCATCAATGATCACCCGGCGAAGGAGTCCGCCATCTCGGAGATCACACCCGTTCGCCTCGACACAGAGGGCTAGGCGACTGCATCGACATGCATCGCGTGCTCGCTAGCAGCAGCGCGACGCAGCGATCGCGTGCATGCGCCGGTCGCCAAGCACATGGGCGACGAATCCGAGGGTCTGGAAGATTTTCGCGAAGGCCGCGTCGCGGATGTTGAGGCCGCCAGTATAGGCGCCGAAAGCCGGCATCACCGCGCGGGTGCCGTCGCTGGCAAAACAACGACGTTCGACGGCGCGCCCCCGGGTGCTGACACGCGCCTTTGGATGCAGGTGACCGGCAATCTCGCCTGCAGCACCTGTCGGCTCATGGCGGAAGGTGACCGGGCCGATGGCGACCTCGTCTGCGACGGTGCCACCGAGATCTGGCGGCAGCGCGGGATCGTGATTGCCTGATATCCAGATCCAGTCGCGACGCATCTGCAATGCGGACAGCACCTCGCGATTGGCCGGCGACAACCGCTCATGGGCGTCACGATCGTGGAAACTGTCGCCGAGCGCAATCACGATACGCGGATCGTGACGCGCGATTGCCGCACCGAGGCGACCGAGCGTGGCGATCGTATCGTAGGGCGGGAGCAGCACGCCGCGATTGGCATAGCTCGAGCCCTTTTCGAGATGCAGGTCGGACACGACGAGAAGTTTCTGCTCTTCCCAATACAAGGCGCCCGACAGGTCCGCAGCCAGCGTGACGCCGGCGATGCTGACGGTGCTCATATCGACGGTGATGGTCTCAGCGTGCATGGTGCTCTTTTAAGACGAATGCGAGATTCGCAAAACCCTTACGATCCTGTCTCTTGGAATCCCGCCGCCTCTTTCACGAGTTCCTCGGCAGCTTCCGCCAGGAGCTCGTCCGATGCCTCGCCGTATACCGCTTCACGGCCGATTTCCAGCATCACCGGCACCGCAAGCGGCGAGACGCGATCGAGTTCCCGGTGAACAATACGGCCCTGGATGCGCGTCAGCATGTCGCTCAATCGCCGAATGTCCAGCAATCCCGTCGCCGCATCGGCTCGCGCGGCACGCAGCAGCACATGATCGGGCTGATGCTTGCGCAACACGTCGTAGATCAGGTCCGTGGAGAACAGCACCTGACGGCGCGACTTCTCCTCGCCGGTGAAACGCGTGTGGATCAGCCCCGAGATCACCGCGCAAGTGCGGAATGTCCGCTTCATCAGCGCCGATTCCGCGAGCCAGGCTTCAAGATCGTCGCCGAGCATGTCGGGGTCGAACAAAGCGGCGAGATCGAGCCTGCCCTGCCGGATCATGTGGGACGTGTCACCGAGGCCCCATATGGCCAGCGCATATTCGTTGGCGACAAAACCCAGCGGCCGCGCGCGGGCGCGTTCAAGACGGCGTGTCAGCAGCATACCCAGCGTCTGATGCGCGAGGCGGCCTTCGAACGGATAGCAGACGAGGTAATACTTGTCGGCGCGCGGAAAAGTCTCGACCATCAGCTCGCGGGTGCCCGGCACGTGCGAGACGTGGGCCTGCAGCGACAGCCACTCGCGGACCTGGTCGGGCAGCCCCTTCCAGGCGCGTTGATCGTCCAGCAATTTGCGCACGCGTTCGGCGAGATAGGTCGAGAGCGGAAACTTGCCACCCATATAGGACGGCACTTTCGCGTCCTTGTCATGCGCGCGCGAGACATAGACCTGGTCCTCGACCAGGGATCCATAGCGCACGACTTCCCCGGCAAAGACAAAGGTGTCGCCGACCACAAGGCCTTCGATGAAATATTCTTCGATCTGGCCGAGCATGCGCCCGCCGCGCGCCAGCCCACCAGTGACACCCTTCTTGCTTTTTCCGCTGCCTCCGCGCACCAGCCGCACCTTCAGCATCGTATCCTCGACGATGGTGCCGACATTCATGCGATACATCTGGCGCACCTTTGGATTGGTGACGCGCCACTTGCCCGAGGTGTCCTGCTTGATGCGGGCAAAACGTTCGTAGATTTTCAGCGCGTAGCCGCCGGACGCCACGAACTCCACGGTATCGTCGAAATCGACACGCGACAGTTCGGCATAAGGCGCCGCCGAGCGCACTTCGTCATAGAGATCGTCCGCGCGAAACGGTGCGCCGCAGGCGCAGCCAAGTACATGCTGCGCCAGCACATCGAGCGAGCCAGTTCGCAACGGCGGCGTGTCCTGTGCATTTTCGGCAACAGCATCGATGGCGACGCGGCATTCCAGCACCTCGAAACGATTGGCCGGAACCAGTACAGCGCGCGAAGCTTCATCGATGCGGTGATTGGCGCGGCCGATCCGCTGCATCAGCCGCGAAGCGCCCTTGGGCGCGCCGACGTTGATGACGAGATCGACATCGCCCCAGTCGACGCCGAGATCGAGCGACGAGGTACAAACCACACCTCGTAGTTTCCCGGCCGACATCGCGTCCTCGACCTTGCGGCGCTGCGCGACGTCGAGGGAGCCATGATGAAGCGCGATGGCGAGGCCATCGTCATTCATGCGCCAGAGATCCTGGAACAGCATCTCGGCCTGGCTGCGGGTGTTGACGAAGACCAGCGTCGTTTTGTTGGCCTTGATGAGATCGTAGATTTCGCCAAGCGCATGGCGCGCGGAGTGGCCGGCCCAGGGCAAGCGTTCCTTGGTGTCGAGCATCTCGACCACCGGCTCGGCTGCGCCGCCGGCGACGACGATATCGGCAGAGACGCGCGCGCCGACGGGCTGCGGCACCAGGAAACGCGCCAGCGAGTCAGGCTCGGCCACCGTCGCCGACAGGCCGATGGCCCGCATGTCAGGCGCCAGCTTCCACAGCCGCGCGAGCCCGAGCGACAGCAGATCGCCACGCTTCGACGTCACCAGCGCATGCAACTCGTCGAGCACGACGCGCTTGAGTGACGAAAATAGAAACGGCGCATCGTCGGACGACAGCAGCAAGGCCAATTGTTCCGGCGTGGTCAGAAGAATATCCGGCGGATAGCGCCGCTGCCGCGCGCGGCGCGACACCGGCGTGTCGCCGGTGCGTGTCTCGACCTTGATCGGGAGCTGCATCTCCGCGATCGGCGTTTCCAGATTGCGCGCGATGTCGACGGCGAGGGCTTTGAGCGGGGAAATGTAGAGCGTGTGCAGGCCACCGGTGCGTTGAACGGCGCGGCCGGTGGAGACCAGCTTGCTTGGCGCAGTCCCAGCGAGCGCAGGTGCTGCTTTCGTACCTCCCCCCTTGCGGGGGAGGTCGGCAGCCGCGGGCTGCCCGGAGGGGGGTATCGCAGGTAGGACAACGCTTGTGGGCCCCCCTCCCCGGCCCTCCCCCGCAAGGGGGGAGAGAGAAGGCACCGCAGCGTTTTTGTTGCCACTCAGTTCCGCCAGCGTCGGCAGGAATCCGGCCAGCGTCTTGCCGGCACCGGTCGGCGCGATCAGCAGCGCCGAGCGATCGTCGCGCGCCTTCTCCAACAGCGCCAACTGATGCGCACGCGGCGACCAGCCGCGCGTGGCGAACCAGCGCAGGAAGTGATCAGGCAGCAGGTCGGGTTTGGCGACGGATTTACGAGGCGGCACGCATGAGAGTTAGGCATTCACCGTCGTCATTGCGAGGCTAGGAAAGCTGGCTTGCCGGCTTTCCCGGGCTCGTAATGACAGCGAGGTCGGAGACGCTATTGCGTCACCGACTTGTCGGAGATGATCCAGTCCTTGCCGTCGAACCGCTGGGTGTACAGCGTCGCCATCGGAACATAGGCATCATTGGTATAGCTGTAGCTCACCCCCGGCAGCATTTGCGGAGCGCGGAAGCCATTCAGGCCGATGGCCTGTTTCAGCACGTTCTCATGGGTGAGCTCGTCGCCGCAGCGGCGCAGGATCTCCGCCATGGACACGGCCTGACCATAGCCGAAGAAGGCGATCGAATTATCGGCAGAGACCGTGGGCAGATATTTCGCGCGCAAAGCCTCAAACGCCACGATGTCGGGATCCTTGGCATAGAGCGGCGAACCGATATCCTTGCCATAGGCAATCGAGACGATGCCCTTGGCATTCTCCAACCCTGCCGCCTCCAGGATCGACCGGCCGGTGGAGCCCGCCGACAATAGCTGCAGCGGCTTCCAGCCGAGCTCGACCACCTTGCGGATCGACTGTGACGTCGCCTTGCCAGTGGTGATGTTGTAGAAAACATCGGCACCGGATTTGGCGAGATTGATCAGCTGCGAGTCGATCGTGGGATCGGTGAGGTCATAGGTCACCTCGGCGATCACCTTCGCGGTGCCGCCAGCTTTCGCGAGTTCATCCTTGAACGGCCCCAGGAAATCCCGGCCGAAATCATCGTTCTGATAGAGAATTCCGACTTTCGCATTCGGATTCACGCTGACGACGTATTTGGCGAGAATGCGCGCTTCGGTCGGATAGAGCGGCAGGCCCGCCATGGTCCATTTGTTGTTCTTCGGATCGTTCCACTTCGATGCGCCGGTGTTGAGCAGCAACTGCGGCACGCCCTTCGAATTGAGATATTTGTGCACAGCCGTCTGCGGCGCTGTGCCGAGCGAGCCGTACAGAGCCAGGACTTCTTCCTGTTCCACCAGACGGCGCGTCGCCTCGACCGCCTTCGGAGCGCTGTAGGAATCATCCATCGTGAGGAACTTGACCTTGCGGCCGTTGATGCCGCCTTTCTCGTTCAAGCTCTGGAAATAGGCTTCGCCGACGCGGCCGAGCACGCCATAGAGCGAGCCGGGGCCGCTATGCGGAATGGTTTGCCCGATCTTGATCTCGGTGTCGCTGGCGCCCGGATCGTATTTCTTGTCCGCCGCAAAGGCCGAATGGGCCAGTATCGAGACAACTGCAGCGAGTGTTGCGGTCCTGAAGACGGACCTGTGGCGTGAAGGCATCTGGCGTTTTCTCCCCGAAACCCGCTGTGCGGGTGTGTTTTTATGACCCGCCGCCGCGTTGATCGCGGCTGTGCGGGCTTGCCCATATCCTCTGCGGACACGGCAGGGTTGGCAATCCCCAGCGGGTTGCGACGTGTTTTCCGTGGGTTGGGCGATTGACGGGTCGCGAGCGCCAGGAAACGTGACGTAACACGCATCCGGGCAACGGTACCTAAACGCTTATTTAACCGGCTTTTTCCGACCGAACTCTCTGCGGTTGCAATGTCAGACAGTGTGGCCGCGCGGATACAGCCAATATGGCCCGACTCCCCTATCCTACCGGTTCAAATCTGAATTGGGGTCGACCATGAAACGTATTCTTCTTGCGAGCGCCGCGCTGCTCGGAACCGCTGTGAGCGCGCAGGCTGCCGATCTGGCCGTCAAGGCCCCTTATTACAAGGCGCCGATCGTCGCCGTCTACAACTGGACCGGCTTCTACATCGGCGTGAACGCCGGCGTCGGCATTGGCCGCGACCGCACCACCCACAGCCTCAACAACGACTCGCTCTATATCTCGCCGCAGGGCGGATTCGGCGGCGGCCAGATCGGCTACAACTGGCAGGCCGACTCGCTGCTCGGCCCGATCGTTTACGGCCTCGAAGCCGACATCCAGGGCTCAGGCCTCACGGGCGGTGGCGCCTTCGTGTCCCCGGGCGTGGCCTATGGCCAGAAGTCGGATTGGTTCGGCACTGTGCGCGGCCGCGTCGGCCTCGCGACCGGTCCGGTCCTCAGCTATTTCACCGGCGGTTTCGCTTACGGCAACATCAAGAGCACGATCACCGAAGGCGGCGTGACGGCGTTCTCGGAGAACCGCACTGCAACGGGCTGGACCATCGGCAGCGGCGTCGAAGCAGCGCTGGGCGGCAACTGGACCGGCAAGATCGAATATCTCTATCTGAACCTCGGCAACAAGACGAACGCCTTCGGCGCGCCGTTCGCTGGCCAGTTCACCAACAACGAAATCCGCGAAAACCTCTTCCGTGTCGGCCTGAACTACCGCATCGGCGGCAACAGCGTTTACACCCCGGTGGCTGCGGCAAACTGGACCGGCTGGTATCTCGGCGGCAACGTCGGTTCCGGCACCGGCCGCAACGCGACCACGCTCGGCGCGCCGGGCTTCACTCCGGAACAGTTCAGCCTGAACCCGGATGGCATCAATGGTGGTGGTCAGATCGGCTACAACTGGCAGTCGACCAACTGGGTGTACGGTCTTGAGACCGATATCCAGGCGTCAAGCCAGCGCGATAACAAGACCGTGGTTGTTCTCGGCTCCGCCGCTTATGATCAGAAGCTGCCCTGGTTCGGCACAGTTCGTGGCCGTCTCGGCTACTCGGTTGGTTCGAGCCTGTTCTACGTCACTGGCGGTTATGCTTATGGCGGCGTGAAGACCAAGATCAGCTCTGCTGGTGTCGAACTCGCCAACTTCTCGACCACCAAGAGCGGCTGGACTGCAGGTGCCGGCATCGAGACCCCGTTCAAGCTGCTCGGCCTCTTCGGACCGAACTGGACCTCGAAGACCGAATATCTTTACGTGGATCTCGGCTCGACATCAGGTTCGTTCCCTGTCGTCCTCGCCGGCGCTGGTGCTACGACGCTTACCTCCAGCAGCAAGGTCACCGAGCACATCTTCCGCACCGGCCTGAACTATCACTTCAACAGCCCGGTCGTTGCGAAGTACTGATCCCAGCGACATCCGCTAAAATCGAAAACCCCGGCCTCGCGGCCGGGGTTTTTGTTTGCGTCTTTGTTTGCGTCCTGGGCAACGCCATTCTGGGAAAATTAACCATAAGGGACCCAATATCGAAATACCGCAATTTCTGGTCGCGCGGCTACAGACAGCACTCCGTTACCCCTTCATAGTTCGGCCAGAAACCTGAACTGGATCCCATCATGAAAACCCTTCGCCTTACCGCCGCGGCACTGCTCGCTCTGACCGCCGGTGCGCAAGCCGCCGACATGGCCGCGAAGGCCCCCTACTACAAGGTGCCAGTAACAGCGGTTTATGACTGGACCGGCTTCTACATGGGCGTGAATGTCGGCATCGGGCTCGGACGGGATCGCGCTATTCACAACAACCCGGTACTGGGCGCCGATTCGCTCTTCCTGTCGCCACAGGGCGGCATCGGCGGCGGCCAGATCGGTTACAACTGGCAGGCCAACTCGCCGCTCGGTGCGATCGTCTATGGCGTCGAAGCCGACATCCAGGGTGCCGGCCTGAGCGATGGCCGCACCAATGTCGGCGGCCCGCTCCTTTCGACCACTTACGATCAGAAGATCGACTGGTTCGGCACCGTTCGCGGACGCGTCGGCCTCGCCACCGGCCCCGTGCTCAGCTACGTCACCGGCGGCTACGCTTACGGTAACGTCAAGACCAGCATCACCGAAGCCGGCCTCGGCACGGTGTTTTCGAGCAACAAAATGCAGGACGGCTGGGTCATCGGCAGCGGCGTTGAAGCTGCGCTAGGTGGCAACTGGACCGGCAAGATCGAGTATCTCTACCTAAACATGGGCAACAAGGGTTATGCGTTCGGCCCCTTCGCCCAGACGCTCGATACCGAAGTGCGCGAGAACATCTTTCGCGTGGGCTTGAATTACCGCGTCGGTGGCAACAACAGCACCACACCCGTCGTTGCGGCAGACTGGACCGGCTGGTATCTCGGCGGCAATGTCGGCTCCGGCACCGGGCGCAATCGCAGCAGCATCGTCAAGCCCGCCGACCTGTTGGCCGGAGATCCCGGCGCGAACGAGATCTTCAACCTCGCTCCCGATGGCATCAATGGCGGCCTGCAGCTCGGCTACAACTGGCAGATGTCGAACTGGGTCTACGGCCTCGAAACCGATATTCAGGCATCCAGCCAGCGCGACAACAAGACCGTCGTTGGCTTTGGGACGGTCCCATATGATGTCAAGCAGCCCTGGTTCGGCACCGTTCGCGGACGGCTCGGTTATTCGGTCGGCTCGACGCTGTTTTATGCCACGGGCGGTTACGCTTACGGGGGCGTGAAGACCAAGATCGCCGAAGGCGGCGACCTGGTGCTCAACACTTCGACAACCTTGAGCGGCTGGACCGCGGGTGCAGGCATTGAAACCCCGTTCAAGCTGCTCGGCCTGTTCGGGCCGAACTGGACTTCGAAGACCGAGTATCTCTATATCGACCTCGGCTCGACCTCGAACATCGTGAACACCACGATCGTCACGACCAACGTCACCGAGCACATCTTCCGCACCGGCCTGAACTATCACTTCAACAGCCCGGTCGTTGCGAAGTACTGATCCCAGCGACATCCGCTCAAACGAAAACCCCGGCCTCGCGGCCGGGGTTTTTGTTTGCCGGTGTACAGGCTTCACGACTTCGACGCGACCATCACCAGACTTGGCACCGGCATCTCGCGCTCGTTGCGGATCGAGCCGTGATCGACATGGTCCACAACAAGACCGGCATCGGACAGCAATCCACGCAGATGCGTCTCGCTCTGGGCGTAGCGCAGGCCGGCGCCCAGAATGACGCCCTCGCCGTCATGCGTCTCGGCCGTGAACGCGAACAATCCGCCCGGCTTCAGCACGCGACCGGCCTCGTCGGTCAACGGCGTGAGATCGTGCAGATAGATCATCATATCCGCGGCCAGAATCAGGTCGGCGCTCATCTCCGGCCGATGCGCCAGGCCGGCCGCAGCGTCTGCGACTTCAAGCTCACTATAAAGCCCGGTTGCACGTGCCTGCTGAATCATGCCCGGCGATAGATCGATGCCGATGATCTCGTGGGTGTGAGCGGCAAAGGCGCGGGCGGCCAAACCAGTCCCGCAGCCGAGATCGATGGCGCGATGGAAGGCTGCCGACTTGCCCTGCGCAGCGCACGTTTCCAGCACGGCCTTGAGCAGGAGTGCCGGGCCGCGATAGCCGAGTTCACCGACCAGTGAGGCCTCGAACTTCGGGGCATACTGATCGTAAAGAGCCGTGACATAGCCGGGCGGCATTGCTGCAAGCGGATCGCGATTCAGCCGCATCAGTCTCAAGCCTGCCCCCAGAAAGTCGCGAGAATTCGCCGCTTTTGCACGCTGAAACGCGGCAATCGCGCCGTCCCTATCGCCGAGCTTTTCGCTGATGTCACCGAGCGCAAACCAGGCGGACGCAAAGCCCGGCGCGACCTCGATGGCCTGCCGAAACAGGTCAGCAGCGGCCTCCAGATCGCCGCGCAATTGCAGATCGCGGCCGTAGTCGAAGCGACGATCGGCGACCAGATCGCCTGATGACATGAAGACGCGGCTGGGCATGCGGGAACCGATGGGTCAAAGGGGCGTTCGCAGACTCGAACCAACCCCAGGCGGGCTTATATAACCGACATGCGTCCTCAAGACATCCTCATGTCCGCCCCTGCCGGCCTCTGCTGCAAACCGGGCGGCTTTCATATCGATCCGGTCAGGCCGGTGGATCGCGCGCTTATCACGCACGGCCATTCCGATCACGCCCGCCCCGGTCACGGCCGTGTGCTGGCGACGCAGGAAACCCTCGACATGATGCGGCTACGCTATGGCGACAATTTCGCCGGCAGCACGCAGGCCATTGCCTACGGCGAAACGGTCAGGCTCGGCGACGTCACCGTGTCCTGCCATCCCGCCGGCCATGTGCTGGGATCGGCGCAGATGGCGGTGACCTGCAAGGATATCTGCATCGTCGCCTCTGGCGACTACAAGGACGCGCATGATCCGACCTGCACGCCGTTCGAGGTCGTGCCCTGCGATGTGTTCATTACCGAAGCGACGTTCGGGCTTCCGGTGTTTCGTCACGGTGATGCCGCCAACGAGGTGAAGAAGCTGCTGGCTTCCGTCGCGCTGTTTCCGGAGCGCGCGCATCTGGTCGGCGCCTATTCGCTGGGAAAGGCGCAGCGGGTCATCAAGCTGATCCGTCAGGCCGGTTATGATGCGCCGATCTATCTGCATGGCGCGATGGAGACGATCACACACTACTATCAGAGCCGCGGCATCGATCTCGGTGACTTGCGCCCGGTGAAAGGCGTCAGGAAAGCCGATCTCGCCGGCACCATCACGCTGGCGCCACCCTCGGCCACGTCGGATGTGTGGACGCGGCGCTTTCCCGATCCCGTCACCGCCTTCGCATCCGGCTGGATGCGCGTGCGCGCCCGTGCACGGCAACGCGGCGTCGAGCTGCCGCTGGTGGTTTCCGATCATGCCGACTGGGACGGCCTCTGCGCCACCATCGGCGCAACCGGCGCCGGCGAAATCTGGGTCACCCATGGCCAGGAAGACGCGCTGGTGCATTGGTGCCAGAGCAAGGGCCTGACCGCGCGGCCTCTTGCGTTGGTCGGCTATGGCGACGAGGAGGAAGAGGAAACTCTGCCGCCCGGCGAAAGCGCCGACGCATGAACCGCTTCGCCGAACTGCTCGATCGCCTGGCCTACGAGCCCGGCCGTAACAACAAGCTGCGACTGATCACGGGTTATTTTCGCGAAGTGCCGGATCCCGACCGTGGCTACGCGCTGGCGGCTCTGACAGGTGCGCTGTCGTTCAAGCATGCGAAAGCCGGATTGATCCGCGACCTCATCGCATCGCGCACCGACCCGGTGCTGTTTGAGCTTTCATACGATTATGTCGGCGATCTCTCGGAAACGGTCGCGCTGATGTGGCCGAAGTCTCCGGACATCGCGCATAACAATCCGCCCCCGCCGACGCTCACCGAAGTGGTCACCACCCTCCGCACGCTCGGTAAGTCCGAGCTCCCCGCGCAATTGATGCGCTGGCTCGATGAACTCGACGAGACCGGGCGCTGGGCACTGCTGAAGCTCGTCACCGGCGCGATGCGGATTGGCGTTTCGGCGCGGCTGGCCAAGACCGCCGCCGCGGCGCTCGGCGACAAGGATCCGCATGACGTCGAGCTGGTCTGGCCCGGCCTTGCGTCGCCCTATGGCGAATTGTTCGCCTGGCTCGAAGGTCGCGCGGAGAAGCCGGTCAATCGCGATCCGGCGCCGTTCCGCCCGGTGATGCTGGCACATGCCGTCGAAGATTCCGACTTCGCCAATCTCGACGCGTCCGATTTCGTCGCGGAGTGGAAATGGGATGGCATCCGGATTCAGGCGGTCAGCGGCAAAGGCGATGACGACAGGATCGTCACGCGGCTCTATTCGCGCACCGGCGAGGACATCACCGGAAGCTTTCCGGACCTGACGCCATCGCTGCGGCTGCCCGGCGCGATCGATGGCGAGTTGCTGGTGCTGCGCGAAGGTCGCGTGCAGTCATTCAACGTGCTGCAACAACGGCTCAACCGGAAGAGCGTGACGCCGAAGCTGATGAAGGAATATCCCATTCATCTGCGCGCCTATGATTTGCTCAGCGATGGCGAGACGGATTTGCGCGAACTGCCATTCGAACAGCGACGAACCAAACTGGAAAGATTCATCGCGGAGCTCGACGACGACAGGATCGATCTGTCCGACCAGATCCCGTTCGCAACATGGGATGCCCTCACCGCCGCGCGTGCCGATCCTGTCAGTGCCGGAGCCGGCGAAGATGCCGATGCCGTCGAAGGCGTGATGCTGAAGCGGCGCGATTCCGCCTATCTCCCGGGACGACCGAAAGGCCAGTGGTGGAAATGGAAGCGCGACCCGCACATCATCGACGCCGTGCTGATGTATGCGCAACGCGGCCACGGCAAGCGCTCGTCCTATTATTCGGATTACACCTTCGGCGTCTGGACCGCAGGCGAGAGCGGCGATCAGCTGGTGCCGGTCGGCAAAGCCTATTTCGGCTTCACCGACGAGGAGCTGCTGCAAATCGATCGCTTCGTCCGCCGCAACACCACCGAGAAGTTCGGCCCGGTCCGCCACGTCACCCACGAACCCGACAAGGGGCTGGTGCTGGAAGTCGCCTTTGAGGGGTTGGCCCGCTCGCCCCGGCACAAGTCGGGGGTCGCAATGCGGTTTCCCCGCATCAGCCGGCTGCGCTGGGACAAGCCGCCGCGTGACGCAGACCGCCTTGAGACGCTGGAGCGCATGCTAAGGTCGGAGACCACAATTGCGCCCGCCGAGCCTGCCACGCCTTGACGGTCCATACTTGACGAACGAGCCGGGTTCCCCATTTGCGTGGAACCACCTATGATCAGCGCGCGATTTGCGCGCAGGAGACTACGATGCAGCCAAATGAGACCCGGGACTTGCCCGCCAACAATGACGGCCTGTCGCGCTTCCTCGGAGGTTCGCCGGTGGCTGTGTTCGGCCGATTGGTGCTGCTGTCGATTCTGGTCGGCGTCGTTCTCGCCGCCATCGGCTTCGATCCGTGGAACATCGTCGCGAGCATCCGCCGCCTGTTCCAGTGGGTCTATGACCTTGGCTTCGACGCCATCAATGGTCTGTGGCGTTACTTCCTGCTCGGCGCCGTCATCGTCGTTCCGATCTGGCTGATCTCGCGACTGTTCAGCGCGCCGCGCGGCCGCTGACAACAGCGTCATCCGCTTCGGGCTGCATTGATGTCGTCGGAATTGTCCGTCACCAACAGGCGTGTCTTTGCCATCGCCGGCCCGGCCATGTTGGCCAATCTGACGACGCCTCTGATAGGCATCGTCTCGACCGCGGCGATCGGCAGGCTTGGCGACCCGCACCTGCTCGGCGGTGTGGCTTTGGCCTCCGTGGCATTCGACTGCATTTTCTGGCTGTTCGGATTTCTGCGTATGGCGACGGTTGCCTTTACCGCACAGGCGCTTGGCGCCGGTGACAGGATCGAGGTACGCGCGATCCTGCTGCGCGCGTTGATGCTCGGAGCGGCGATCGGGCTGACGCTGATTATCTTGCGGACACCGCTGGCGGCGCTGGTGTTCAGCATCATGGGCGGCAGCGACGCCGTCACATCCGCCGCACGCCAGTATTTCTTCATCCGGCTCTGGTCCGCGCCGCTGATGCTCGGCAACTATGTCATCCTCGGCTGGCTGGTCGGCCAAGCGCGCACCGGGATCGCTCTGGCACTGCAGGTCGGCATCAATCTCGCCAACATGGCGCTCACCGCCCTGCTGGTTCTGCAATTCGACTTTGGCGTCAGTGGCGCAGCACTGGCCACGGTGATCGCGGAAACCACGGGCTTTCTCGCCGGCCTCATCGCCATCTGGAAAATCCTTGGCGGCCGCATCGATGTGCCGCGCGCGATCCTGTTCGACCGCATCCGGCTCCTACGGTTGTTCGCCGTCAATCGCGACATCATGATCCGCACGGCGGCGTTGATTGCTGCATTTCTCTTCTTCACGGCGCAGGGCGCCCGCGCAGGCGACCTGACCCTGGCTGCCAATGCAGTGCTCAACAACTTCGTCATGATCGGCTCGTTCTTCCTCGACGGCATCGCCACCGCCGCCGAGCAGCTCTGCGGTCAAGGCACCGGCGCTCGCGACCGCAAGCAGTTTTCCCGGGCCGTAAAGCTTGTCTTGATCTGGAGCACGGCATTCGGCATCGCCGTCACGTTGCTATTCGTGCTGTTCGGCGGCGCGCTGATCGATTTCATCACCACCAGCCCCGAAGTTCGGCTCGCTGCGCGGAATTACATGCTGCTGGCAGCGCTGGCGCCCGCCTGTGGCGTCCTCGCTTACGCCTATGACGGCATCTATATCGGCGCATCGTGGGCGCGCGACATGCGCAACCTGATGCTGCTGGCGTTAGCGATTTACATCGCCGCATGGTTCGCACTGGCCAGCCTTGGCAATACCGGACTATGGCTCGCGTTTCTGGTGTTCATGCTGTCGCGCGGCGCGTTGCAGGCGCTCCGTCATCCAGCCCTGCTGCGACAGTCGTTTCCGCAGCAGGCCTGGCTTACGCCGGCCAGTCTTCCGCTGTGATCGTCGCCGCATCGGCGCCGACGATTTCCGACAGTGAATCACGGCCGGTGCGCAGCAGCGTCGAGGACAGGTCGGCCTTGATGCTGTCGACAAGGCCGACGCCTTTATAGACCAGCGCCGAATAGAGCTGGATCAGGCTCGCACCCGCGCGAATCTTGGTGAGCGCCGCACCGCCGCTGTCGATGCCGCCGGCGCCGATCAGCGGAAATGCACCTTCGACACGTACGAAGGTCTCCGCCACCATGCGGGTGGACAGCCTGAACAAGGGCCGCCCTGACAATCCGCCCTGCTCTTTCGAGCGTACCTGTTCGCGCAAGGTCGAGGGACGGCCGATCGTGGTGTTCGCGACGATCATGCCATCAACGCCGCGCGAGCGCGCGACATGGACGACATCGTCGAGGTCGGCGAGGCTGAGATCGGGCGCGATCTTCAGCAACACCGGAGAATCTCCCGCATTCTTGCGAACGCGCTCACGCGCATCGATCACCCGCGCCAGCAGATCGTCGAGTTCGGCGGCCTGCTGCAGATTGCGCAGGCCCGGCGTGTTCGGCGATGACACGTTGACGGTGAAATAGCTCGCCACCGGCGCAAAGGTCTCGATCAGCCGCACATAATCCTGCGTGCGATCGGGCGAATCCTTGTTGGCGCCGACATTGACGCCGACGATACCGCCATTCTGCGCACGTGCAGCCAGCCGACGCAGCACGACCTCCGCACCGTCATTGTTGAAGCCAAGCCGGTTGATGACCGCTTCGTCACGCTCCAGCCGAAAGATGCGCGGGCGTGGGTTGCCGGATTGTGGCTTCGGCGTCACTGACCCGATCTCGGCAAAACCGAAGCCGAGACGGAGCAGCGCGTCCGGCACCTCGGCATTCTTGTCGAAGCCGGCCGCGATCCCCACCGGATTGGGGAAGTTCAGACCGAATGCACGGACTGCAAGTTTCGGATCATCCGGCCGCGGGCGGGCGTAAGGCAGCATGCGCAGCCCGCGGATCGCGAGGCGGTGCGCGTCTTCGGCATCGAGCATGCGCAGCATCGGCAGGGAAAAGGCATCGAAAGCGCGGATCACGATTTGAGCTCCGGAATGTCGTGGTTGCCGTCGGAGCGCGCACGCAGATCCATGACGGCCGTGACGGCGCCGAGATCGAGTTCACCATAGAGATGCGGGAACAGATCGCCGCCGCGGGATGGCTCCCAGCGCAGGTCGTCACCGAGTGCGTCTGCGTCCACAGCGACCAGAAACAGGCCGGTCTGGCCGAAATAGTACTTCCGGAGCGTCTCGGGGAGCTGTGCCGCGGTCGAGAAGTGGATGAAGCCATCCCGGGTATCGTCGGCGCTGCCGCGATAGATGCCCTGGCGCTCGGCCTCTCGCCAGCTCGAGGCCGGACAGATTTTATAGATGGTGCGCAACCGCCCAGACTTCCAATTTGGTTGAATCAGCTGTTTTTCGATGTGGTGCGGACGCCAGTCGCTCGATTCAGGCTGGAGTCGGCAGCCGACCGTATCGGCGGCACCCCTCCACTTCAAGGCTGCACATTTTTTTCAAAAGCCTGTTGCGAAATCCGTGCATTCACGGCAATAATTCCTAGATTTCGCCACGATTCACCGCCCCGCAGAAATCCGGGCCAACGGACTGAAACCGATGATGCTCTCGCACGCCCAGATCTGGAACGCCCTTGACCGCCTTGCCGAGCGCAATGGCATGTCCCCCTCCGGCCTTGCGAAGAAAGCGGGGCTCGACGCCACCACCTTCAACAAGTCCAAGCGCATCACCAATGACGGCCGCGAGCGCTGGCCATCAACCGAGTCGGTCTCGAAGGCGCTGACCGCGACCGGCGTGACCATCGACAGCTTCGTCACGCTGATCGAAGGTACCAAGCGCATCGTGCAGTCAGTGCCGCTGCTCGGCTTCGCACAGGCCGGCCATGGCGGTTACTTCGATGACGCCGGCTTTCCCGCCGGCAGCAAGGGCTGGGATGAAGTCGGCCTGCCTTCGGTGAATGACGAGCACGCCTATGCGCTGAAGATCATGGGCGACTCGATGAAGCCCGCTTATCGCGACGGCGACATCATCGTCGTCTCGCCTGAAGCTCAGATCCGCAAAGGCGACCGCGTTGTGGTCAAGACCAAGGACGGCGAGGTGATGGCGAAGGAATTGAAGCGCCGAACCACGAAGATCATCGAGCTGCAGTCGCTCAATCCGAACCATGTCGACCGCAGCTTTCCGGCCGCCGACATCGCCTGGATCGCGCGCATCGTCTGGGCGAGCCAGTAACCGAACACACTCTAGACTGGCGTCCGGCCACCGAATGATCTATGCGAGTTCCCTATCCGAAACTCGCAACCTTCGGTGGCGCCATGAAAACCAGAACAATCGTTGCCGGCGCGATCGCGCTGGCCCTCGTTAGCGCAGGTTCTCTCGCACATGCGAAGCCCATGACCTGCGCGGTCGTCACGACAAAGCAGATCGAAGCGCTATTCGACCGCTGGAATGCCTCGCTCGCAACGCTCGACCCCGCCAAGGTCACCGCCAATTACGCCTCGGACGCGGTGCTGCTGCCGACGGTATCGAACACGCCGCGCACCGACAGCGCGTCGATCCAGAGCTACTTCGTGGATTTTCTGAAGAAGCACCCGCAAGGCAAGATCGACACGCGCACCGTCAAGATCGGCTGCAACATGGCATCCGACGTCGGCACCTACACCTTCACACTGTCCGGAAAATCCCCCAGCGATACGCAAATCGTCAAGGCCCGCTACAGCTATGTCTATGTCTACCGCGACAAGAAATGGCTGATCGCGCATCACCACTCGTCGGCAATGCCGGAGCCTGTCACGCCGGCAGCAGCGCCAAAATAGGCATCAAGAAAAAGGCGCGCTCCGTCAGGAAGCGCGCCTTTGACGTTTCGTTGGGTGTAAGCCTCAGGCCGAGCGCGCCAGCGCGCCGTCGATCATGTTGATCGCATTCTGCACGCCATAGACCGCGACGAAGGACCCGAAGCGCGGGCCCTTCTCCTGGCCGAGCAGCACCTGGTACAGCATGTTGAACCAGTCGAGCGAGACGCCGGGCCGGCCATCCTTGGCAAGCTTCTTGTGATCAAGGAACGGCTCGCGGCGGCCGATCTCATAGACCGCGTTCTGGATGTCTTCCGGCGTGGCCTCCGCCGGCAGTTGCGAGAGCGCATCGCGCAGATCCTGCAACGCCACACGCTCGACATCGGTGGGCTCGCGGAACGTCTTGGTCGGCGCCACGAAGTCCCGATAGTAGTTGATGGCATAGCCGACCATCGCGTCGAGCCGCGGATGCGTCTCCGCGGAGACGCCCGGACGGTAACGCCGGATGAAGCCCCACAGGGTTTCGGCATTCTCGGCGTTCGACGACGACACCAGCGTCAGCAGCAGCTGGAACGTCACCGGCATGTCCGACACCGGCGGATCGCCGGCATGGATGTGCCAGGCCGGATTGGACAGCCGCTGCTTCGGATCCTGCTTGGCGTAACCTTCGACGAATTGCTGGTACTCGTCGACATTGCGCGGGATCACGTCGAAGAACAGCCGCTTGGCCGCCTTCGGTTCGCGATACATGAACAGTGACAGCGATTCAGGCGAGGCATAGCGCAGCCATTCGTCGATGGTCAGGCCGTTGCCCTTCGACTTGGAGATCTTGCCGCCCTTGTCGTCGAGGAAGAGCTCATAGTTGAAGCCTTCCGGCGGTGTGCCGCCGAGTGCCGCGCAGATCTTGCCGGACAGCTTTACGGAGTCGATCAGATCCTTGCCGGCCATTTCATAATCGATGCCGAGCGCCGCCCAGCGCATCGCCCAGTCGGCTTTCCACTGACACTTCACATTGCCGCCGGTGACCGAAGTCGTGACTTCTTCGTTAGTGTCAGGATCGACATAAGTGACGGTGCCGGCAGCCACATCGCGCCGGATCATCGGCACCTGCAGCACCACACCCGTTGTCTTGCTGATCGGCAGAAACGGCGAATAGGTCGCGCGGCGATCCGGGCCGAGGGTCGGCAGGATGATGTCCATGACCTTGTCATATACCGCGAGCATCTTCAGCAGCGTCGCATCGAACCGGCCGGATGTGTAGTAGTCGGTCGACGAGGCGAATTCGTAGTCAAAGCCGAACTGATCCAGGAAGACGCGCAGCCGTGCATTATTGGCCGCGCCGAAGGACGGATATTCGTTCGAGAACGGATCCGGCACCCGCGTCAGCGGCTTGCCGAGATGCGCGGCGAGCATGTCCTTGTTCGGCACATTGTCCGGCACCTTGCGCAGGCCGTCCATGTCGTCGGAGAAGGCAATCAGCCGGGTCTTGATCTTGTCCTCGGTAAGCACGCGAAAGGCATGGCGCACCATGGTCGTACGCGCGACCTCGCCGAAAGTACCGATATGCGGCAGGCCCGACGGACCATAGCCGGTCTCGAACAGCACTTCGTCTTTCGGCGTTTTCTTCAGACGCGCCACCAGCGCCTTCGCCTGCTCGAACGGCCAGGCGTTGGAATTCTCGGCGAGCGCACGCAGGTCGCTCGAGCTCATGGTGGGATCAGGCGTGGACATCGTGATTTGGGCCTCCGGGCCGCGGAACCTAGCGGCTCCGCACGAAAATGCCAAACCGCGAATTGAGAGAGCTAGAAGGGGCTGACCGAGAAATAACGCAGCCACAGATCGGTGTAGCGGCCTTTCTCCCAGACCCGGAACAGGGCCCAGTTCAGCGCCTGGCGCAGTGTGTCGTTGCCTTTGCGGACGGCGATGCCGATGCCCTCACCGAAAAAGCGGCTTTCGATGAAGGGCCCGCCGCTGAAGGCGCAACAATCAGCGGAATCGCTGCCGTTGATCCAGAAGGCGAACGAGATTGCATCGCCGAAGATGAAGTCAACCTCGCTGCGTTTCAGCGCCTGGCGTAGCGCATCGTCGTTTGGAAAAGGCACCAGCACTGCGTCGGTGAACATCGCCTTCAGATAGGCCTCGTGGGTCGAGCCCGCGATGACGCCAACCTTCTTGCCCTCGAGATATTCCGGGCGGATTTCCGGCATCACCGCGTTCTTGCGGGCCACGAAGCGCGCCGGTGCGCGGTAATAGGGATCGGTGAAATCGACGCGGGCGCGGATTTGCGGTGTCACAGCCATGGAGGCAATGATCGCATCGCCACGGTTGCTGGAGATGGCATCCAGCAGCGTCTCGAAGCGGCGCATCTGCACGGTGCAGGTGACCTTGATCTCCTCGCAGAGAAGCCGCGCGAGATCGACGTTGAACCCCGCCGGATTGCCATCGGGGCCGGTGAAATTGAACGGCGGGTAGTCGGTCTCGGTCAGGAAGCGGATCACGGTGATGCGCGACAGGTCCGGCCGGTCCGGACGGCGACGCGGATCCCAGAAGCCCGGCGCGGCCTGCGGACCCGGCTGGTTCACAGCCGGACCCGGCGTCTGCGCCGAAGCCGGGGCGGCCGAAAGCAATGTCATCCACGCACCCAACAGAACGCCAAGGGTCAGCGCAGTTGCGCGACGCCTCGCTAGAGGTATTTGGTTGCTGGAATTAACCATCTGTGGTTGCATATAGGTGCTTCCGGATCGCGGTCTTATAGACCATCCGGCGCGAGACGCGAGTAGCGTTTGTGGCGTGAGGGCGTTGCATGGGCGTGCAGCAATCTTTCGGGGGTCATCGGCCGCGTGTCTGGCGCCAGCCAGCTGCCACGCTACACCCGCCTCCCATACCGATCGGCAGGACGTCCTCCTTCCCCAGGCCGAACCCTGGCGGCGGACTGGACCGCGACAAAGACCCGGCCAGCGAGCTCGACTGCCTGCGTGGCATACTCCCGGTTCCGCTTCTGCACGCCGCGGAACGACGGAGCCGCGAACTCAATCTGGGCGCCGATCAAATCTTGATCCGATGGGGCGTCATCAGCGAGGAAAAGTATGTCGCGCATCTAGCCCGTCACCTCGGCATCGGCTTCGACGATCTCTCGACTGCCGGGCGCGCTCACTGCCCCCTGGCGGATGTCGACCTTCCGGGGATCGCAGAGTCCGACATCCTGCCGCTCAGGGATGATGACGCGCTCAACTGGGTCGTCGCGCCGCGCGCCTTCGCGGCACGGCGGCTGACTCGTTTCTCCACCACACATCCATCACTGATCGCGCGCATTCGGCTGACCACGCGGCGTCACCTACATCAATATCTGACCGAGCAAACCGGTTGCGCGCTTTCAGATATCGCCGCCGAAGGCCTGCTGCAGAAACAACCTGCCATGTCGGCCAAGTCGGCCGTCGGTTGGCGCCAAGGATTACGGCCGGCGATTCTGCTGCTGGTATGCGCGGTTCTCGCGCTTCTGTATCCGACGCTGGCGATGGATCTGATCGGCGGCCTGGCGGCGATCTGGTTTCTCGCCTTTTCGCTTCTCAGGCTGACTTGCGTGCTGGTTCCGCCGCAGCCGGAGCAACGGTTTCCGCCGCTGCGCGACGATCAACTGCCGATCTACTCAGTGGTCGTCGCGCTCTATCGCGAGGAAACGTCCGTTCCGGGTCTGTTGCGATCCCTGCAAAGGCTCGACTATCCCTCCGAAAAACTCGACATCATTCTGGTGCTCGAGCCCGACGATCTGCGGACCCGCGCCGCCGTTGCCAGAGCCCAGCCGGGGCCACAGGTTCAGGTCCTGATCGCACAGGCGACGGGCCCGAAAACCAAGCCGAAGGCGCTGAATGTTGCACTTCCCTTCGTGCGCGGCAGCTTTCTGACCGTGTTCGATGCCGAAGACGATCCCGACCCCGGCCAATTGCGCGCCGCGCTCGGCATGTTTCGCCAGCACAACGACGACGTCGCCTGCGTTCAGGCTGGGCTGCATTTCGACAATCTGACGCACAGCCTGCTGTCGCGCATGGCGGCCGTCGAATATGCCGGGCTGTTCGCGGTCTTCCTGCCCGGGCTGGTCGCATTGGGCATGCCACTGCCGCTTGGCGGCACCTCGAACCATTTCCGCACCGACACCTTGCGCGGCATCGGCGGCTGGGATGCCTATAACGTCACGGAAGATGCCGACCTCGGGATCCGCCTGGCGCGGCTGGGCTATCGCTCGGTGACCATTCCATCGGTCACGCTTGAGGAAGCACCGATCGCGTTCGGCGCGTGGCTGCGACAACGCTCACGCTGGATGAAAGGCTGGATGCAGACCTGGGCCGTGCATATGCGCGACCCCCGCCGATTGTGGGACGAAGCTGGCGCGCGTGGATTCCTCGCACTCAACATCATCTTCGGCGGCAATATCCTGACGTCGCTGGCCTTTACGGTGCTGGTCGTCAAACTGATCGCCTGCCTGCTGCTTGCCGATAGCACCCTGCTGTTTAGCGACCGGTTGTCGTCACTGCACGTGCTGGCCATTGCCTGCGGCTTCATCGCGACCTGCGTCCTGGGCCTTACCGGCCTGATGCGCCGCGGCCGTCTGCGCGACGGCTGGATCGTGGCCCTGACGCCGATTTATTGGGGATGTCTCTCGATCGCGACCTGGCGCGCGCTGTGGCAATTCTGGACCCGGCGCCATCACTGGGAAAAGACCGAGCACGGTCTCGTGCATCGGACCGGCACGATGGCGGCGAACCGCAGGCGACCTCAGAGATAGCGCTTGAGATCCGTGGCCGCTTCTTCCGGCTTGCGCTTGAGGTTGAACGGCGCGACGAAATTACCGTCGCGGTCCATCAGATAGATCAGCGCGGTGTGATCCATCGTATAGTCACCGTCCTTGGTCGGCACCTTCTTGGCATAGACGCGGTAGCCGGAAATCACCTTCGCCACGGCATCAGGCGTGCCGGTCAAACCCTTCAGATGCGGATCGAAGCTCGACAGATATTCCTTCATGATCGGTGCCGTATCGCGCTCGGGATCGACCGAGACGAAATAGGTATTGATACGATCGGCGTCCTTGCCCATCGCGCGCAGCACTTCCGACATTTCGAACAGCGAGGTCGGGCAGATGTCCGGGCAATGGGTGAAGCCGAAGAAGACCAGCGTCGGCTTGCCCTTCAGGCTCTGCTCGGTGACGGTCTGGCCGGACTGATCGGTGAGCTGGAACGGACCGCCGATCGAGGCCGGTGCGGCGACATTGCGAAAACCACCCGTCAGCCACAACACGACCAGCAATCCCGCCGCGAGACTGCCGGCAAAGGCAGCAATGATCACCAGCGGCCGGGTGGTTCGATCAGTCATGGAATGTCCCCTGAATTACCCTTGGCAGCCGATCACATGCAGGCGGCGATGCCAGTCTTGATCATCTCGAAAAATACGGCCGTGCCGTAATGTGCCCACAGCCCGATGGCGCCCACCACAAGGAGCACCACGAATGCCGCGGCCGATGCAACAATGACCGACGCAAGCCGTGACGGCCGCTCGGACGCGGGCATCGTGCTCTCGGGCGTCGATAAAGGCTGCACCATCAGACGATCTCAGAACGGCCAAGGCCCGAGATCATTCAGGAGCCCGCCATCCTGGTTCCAGATAGGCTGAGATGACGGCGTGGGCAAGCGTTCCCGGCGCCGCAGGGCATCACGTCATGCTGATGGAATAAAGCTCAGATCGGCCTTTAGCTTTTTGTTCTGACGCGTTTTCTTGACGCGAACCGGCATCCACTTCGCTCGAAAACGCTCTAGCGCGCGCTGGAGGCGTGGGCATCCATGTAACAGGGCTTGTACATGCCCATCAGCTGGCGGCCGCGCAGGAAGATCATCTGCGTCTTCAGCCCGCCGCGTTTGGAGATCCAGCGCCGGATCTGCGTCGGATACATCGAATACAGCATCTGGGTGGCTTCCGGATTGGTCACCGCGCGACCATTGGCACCCATGTCCCAGGCCGCATGAAAGCCGAGATTGGCATTGGAGGTGACGCAGATCCGGTCACGCGGAACCGCGCCAAGCACGATCGTGCAGGCCGAGGCGCACAGGCCATCGATGATCACGGTTTCGCCGGAAGTGCGCAATCCCTGATATCTGTCGACATAGGTTCCGATCCGTCCGCCACGATCATCCGCGATCCGAACCACCGCGTGACTTGCCCCGACGCCCGCGAACAGCAAGACCGCCGCCAGCAAACCCGTAACGAACTTCATGTCCAGCCCCAAAACCTGTCGATCCCGAATCTGAGCGCCCTGGTGATGCAGGGCATGATCAGCGTGTTGCCAGATCGTGGCTTTGTCCAGACGAGCATGACGCTTCCAATGCGATTCAAATCGAGTGTTGCGCGCGGGATGCACCTCGTTCCGTCGCGGTATCAATCTGAAACAGCGCCGCCCTTCGCGCGCAATTTCCGTTGACCAAAGTTCCCGCGCCGACTTCAATCTCCATTAACAAAATGGGGGAAACAGTATGGCCGTTGATGCGGATGTCATCGTCGTCGGCGGCGGACTCGCGGGCCTTGTCGCGGCTACGGAAATTGCCGACGCCGGCAAGCGCGTTGTCGTGGTCGATCAGGAAGGCGAGCAGAATCTCGGCGGCCAGGCGTTCTGGTCGTTCGGCGGTTTGTTCTTCGTCGACTCTCCGGAACAGCGGCGCCTTGGCATCAAAGACTCTTATGACCTGGCGATGCAGGACTGGCAGGGTACGGCCGGTTTCGATCGTGATGAGGACCTCTGGCCACGGCGCTGGGCCGAAGCCTATGTCGCTTTCACCGCCGGCGAGAAACGCGACTGGCTGCGCGCCATGGGCCATCGCGTGTTTCCCGTGGTCGGCTGGGCCGAGCGCGGCGGCTATGACGCGATGGGCCACGGCAATTCGGTTCCGCGCTTTCATGTCACCTGGGGCACTGGCCCCGGCATCGTCGAGCCGTTCGAGCGGCGTGCGCGCGAGGCACACAAGAAAGGCCTGCTGAGCTTCAGGTTCCGCCATCGCGTCGATGCGCTCAGCGTCACCAACGGAACTGTCGACGGCGTGAGCGGCGCGATTCTCGAACCATCCAACACCGAGCGCGGCGAAAGCAGCTCGCGCAACGTGATCGGCGACTTCTCGCTGCGTGCGCAAGCCGTGATCGTCGCCTCCGGCGGCATCGGCGGCAATCATGATCTGGTGCGGCAGAACTGGCCGAAGCGCCTCGGCGAACCGCCGAAGCGGATGATCTCCGGCGTGCCCGCCCATGTCGACGGTCGCATGATGGGCATCACGGAAGCCGCCGGTGCGCGGCTGATCAATGGCGATCGCATGTGGCACTATGTCGAGGGTATCGAGAACTGGAATCCGATCTGGCCGAAGCACGGCATCCGCATTCTGCCCGGCCCGTCGTCGATGTGGTTCGACGCCACCGGCAAGCGGCTGCCAGCGCCGCTGTTTCCGGGCTCCGATACGCTCGGCCAACTGCAATATATCCAGTCCACCGGCTATGATTATTCATGGTTCGTGCTGACGCAGGCGATCATCAAGAAAGAGTTTGCGCTCTCGGGCTCCGAGCAGAACCCGGACCTCACCGGCAAGAGCTGGCTGATGACCGCGCGCCGCGCCACCAACAAGGGCGCGCCAGCGCCTGTCGAAGCCTTCAAGGATCACGGCATTGACTTCGTGGTGCGCGACAATCTCGACGATCTCGTCAGCGCCATGAATGCGCTGACCGGCGACAATCTGCTGAAGCTCGACGAGATCCGGACGCAGATCGAGGCGCGTGACCGCACCATGGCCAATCCCTACGTCAAGGATGCGCAGGTGATGAACATCCACAATGCGCGCAAATATATCGGCGACCGCCTGATCCGGACCGCAAAGCCGCATCGCATTCTCGATCCCGCACAGGGCCCGCTGATCGCCGTGCGGCTGAACATCCTGACGCGCAAGACGCTGGGCGGCTTCGAGACCGATCTGGACGCGCGCGTGTTCGGCAGCAACGGCCAGATCATGCCCGGCCTCTACGCGGTCGGCGAAGCCGCCGGCTTCGGCGGCGGCGGCATGCACGGCTATCGCTCGCTGGAAGGCACGTTTCTCGGCGGCTGTTTGTTTACGGGAAGAACGGCGGGCCGCGCGGCTGCGAAGGCGGTGGGGTGATCGTCTCGTCGATCACAGCCATCCATTGCGCTTGAAGCGGGTATACAGGTAACCGCAGATCGCGGCGATGCCGCCCAGCACGACGTAATAGCCGTAAGCCCATTTCAGCTCCGGCATGTGCTCGAAATTCATGCCGTAGATTCCGGCAATCGCCGTCGGCACCGCCAGGATCGCCGCCCAGGCCGCAAGCCGGCGGGTAATCTCGGTTTGCTGCGACTGCCCTGACATCAAGCTGGCTTCAAAGGCAAAGGCCAGCACTTCGCGCAGCGAGTCGATATCTTCTTCCGCGCGTTTGACGTGATCCAGCACATCGCGGAACAGAGGTTTCATGTCATCGTCGATGAACAGAATATCGATATGTTCGAGTCGGTGACAGACATCGACCAGCGGCCCGACCGCGCGACGCAGCCGCAGCAGCTCGCGGCGCAGCTTGTAGAGCCGCTCGAATTCGGCCCGCGTCAGCATGCGGTGCAGGACGCCATCCTCGAGTTCATCGATCTCGGACAGGATGGATTCGATGACAGGGCGATAGTTGTCGACGATAAAATCGAGAATTGCGTAGAGGATGTAGTCTTCGCCGTGCGTCAGGTTGGTCGGGCAAGCCTCGCACCGCTCGCGGACAGACGCATAGGACGTCGAGGCGCCATGGCGCACGGACACGACGTAGCCTTTACCCAAGAAGATATGCGTCTCGCCGAAAGCAACAGTCTGATCGACCAGTTGCGCCGTTCGCGCGACGATGAAGAGCGCTTCGCCATATTGCTCGACCTTGGGGTGCTGATGCGATTTCAGCGCGTCCTCGATGGCGAGCGGATGCAGATCGAATTGCGCGCGCAGTTTCTCGAGCAGTTCAAGGGACGGTTCAAACAGTCCGATCCAGACGACATGGCCCGGCTTCTGCGCCCAGACGCCCGCCTCCTCGACGGGGATATCCGCAACACGGCGGCCATTGGCATAGACGCTGGAGGCGACAACGCCAGGCACATTGCCGGCGGTTGCAGCGGAGAGGGGAAACGTCATGCAAGAACCTTGTGTTGTGCGAGCAGCAACGGGCGCCTTTGAAGAACGGCGGAAATGCCAAACCGTTCAATCGCCATGCGGCACCGATCATCTGGAATGAATGAGGGGGCTGGAGCGGACGGAGGGAATCGAACCCTCGTATGCAGCTTGGGAAGCTGCCGTTCTACCATTGAACTACGCCCGCATCGTCGCGCCATCTGATCTAGCCGAGACCAGCCGATCCGCCAAGCGGATTGATGGCAGCCGGTTACAGTTCCTTGCGCCGCACACCCGGCCGCGCCCTCCGAAAGGTTACCGCTCAAAGATTCCAGATGACGGTTTCAATTCGCCTGCTAACATCGCCTTCGGGATGGCTGGGCACGGATACACAACCTTCGACACGTCGGTGGGCCGATGCGGTATCGCATGGGGCGATGCCGGTATTGTTGGCGTGCAGTTGCCGGAAGCGCGCGAGATCGAGACCCGGCGCCGCCTGCTGCAGCAATTTCCCGATGCGCGCGAATTCCGGCCGCCGGCCGATGTCGACTACGCCATCGAGGGCATCGTTGCGCTGCTGCGTGGCCAAGCCGTCGACCTCGGCGATATCCCCGTCGACATGCATGGCCTGCCGCTGTTCAATTGCCGCGTCTATGAGGCCATTCGGATGATCCCGCGCGGCGAGACCCGCACCCATGCGGAGATCGCGGCCAAGCTCGGCGCCAGCGGCGCGGTCTATTCGGTCGGCCAGGCCGTCGCGCGCAATCCGTTTGCGATCCTCGTGCCATGCCACCGCGCACTGGCCGTTGCGGGCCAGACCAGCGGCTTTGCCGGCAATGGCGGCATCATCACCAAGTCGCGGCTGCTCTCGATCGAGGGCGCGCTGGCCGGCCGGACGACCACCCTGTTCGATGCCCTGCTGTCGGTTGCCCCACCGCGCCCGCAGGGCTAAATTCAGCCTATGCAGGCAACAACTCTGTTCCAGAGCAACGCGATCACCGTCACGGACTATCGCTGTACGGCGGGTCCGGACGACCAGCCATTTTCCGAACAGCACGCCGGCCATTCGCTCTCCTATGTTCGCAAGGGCAGCTTCGGCTGTCGCTGCCGCGGGCAGTCGCACGAATTGATCGCCGGCGCGCTGCTGATCGGACACCCCGGCGACGAATATACCTGCCATCACGAGCATCATGGCTCTGGCGACGAGTGCCTTTCATTCTCCTTCGCGCCTGAGCTGATCGACACCGTCGGCGACGCCACGGACATCTGGCAGCAGGGCGCCATCGCGCCACGCGCCGAACTGATGGTGCTTGGCGAGCTCGCGCAGGCAAGTGCCGGCGCCCATAGCGATCTCGGGCTCGATGAGATCGGTTATGCGTTTGCCGCGCGTTTTGTCGACGTCGTCTCGGGTGAGCCGCGCAGGCATGTGACCGGCAATGCACGGGATCGCCGGCGCGCGGTCGAGGCCGCACTGTGGATCGACGCCCATGCCAGCGAGGAGATCGATCTCGATGCGGCCGCCCGTCAGGCCGGACTGAGTCCGTTTCATTTCCTGCGCCTGTTCAGGAACGTGCTCGGCGTGACACCGCACCAGTATCTGGTGCGCGCGCGGCTGCGGCGGGCTGCAAACTTGCTGGTCGAGAAAGACCGCGCCATCACCGACATCGCCTTCGATGTCGGCTTCGGCGATCTCTCGAATTTCGTGCGCAGCTTCCATCGCGCTGCCGGCGTCTCGCCCGGCGCATTTCGACAGGCTTCCCGCGGCGACCGCAAGATTTTCCAAGAACGGCTGGCCGTGCGCTGAGTAACTTGCCGTCCTGATCAACCGGGAGGCACAGCATGGCATCGATTCACAAAGAGATTTTCCTCGGCGCACCGGCCGGCGATGTCTGGTCCGCACTGGCCGACTTCGGCGCGCTGCACACAAGGCTGGTGCCGGGCTTCGTCACCGACACAAAGCTGGACGGCGACGCGCGTATCGTGACGTTCGCCAATGGGTCCGTCGCACGCGAAAGACTGGTCACCTGCGACCACGACCGGCAGCGCCTCGTCTATGCCATCGTCAGCGAACGTATCAGTCAGCACAGCGCGTCAGCGCAGGTGTTTGCCGATGGCGATGCGCGCTGCCGGTTTGTCTGGACGGCCGACGTGCTGCCGAACGAGATCGCGCCCTATATGAGCAGCCAGATGGATCTGGGCCTCGCAGCGATGCAGAAGCAATTCGGGAAAGTGGCGGCATGACAGCCTCTTTCCTCGATGCGCTCAAAGCCGATGGCCCTGCCCCGGATCGCATCGGCCAGATGGATCTCTATGGCTGGCTGATCGGCGCCTGGGATCTCGATGTGGTCAGGTATATGCCGGACGGCGAAGAGCGCCGGCGCAAGGGCGAATGGCATTTCGGCTGGGTGCTGGAGGGTCGCGCCATCCAGGACGTCTGGATCGTGCCGCCGCGCGGCCAGTTGCGCGATGGCGACGCCGCAGCGAATGCCTACTCGTATGGAAGCACGCTGCGGATCTACGATCCGCGCATCGTTGCGTGGCAGATCCAGTGGACCGATCCGGTGATGCAGAATTTTCTCACCATGACCGGCCGCAAACAGGGCAACGACATCGTCCAGCTCGGCCGCGACAATGACGGACGCCCGATCCGCTGGAGCTTCTCGCAGATCACGCCGCGCTCGTTCCTGTGGCGCGGCGAAACCTCGCATGACGACGGCGCGACGTGGCGGCGCGATGTGGAATTTACTGCGACGCGCGTTGGCTAGAAACTGCTCAGACGAGCTCCGGCCGGATCTCGGGCACGGGGCCAGCCTTCGGTCCCCACGACGTCAGCAGTACGCTGAGTGCCGACAGAAGGCCGAGCAGCACCATAGACGCCGCCGCGAGCCAGAAAAAGCTTGTGGCCGAGGCATCGATAGACAGCAGCCACCAGCCTCCAACGCTGACGAAGACCAGCCGCGCGGTTTGCGCTAGCACCGGGCCGAGCACCTTGGCGGCGCCCTGCGAGGCAAAATAGGCCACCGTGGACAGCCCCAGAAAGGCATACATTGGCGCACAGGTGGCCAAATAGGTCCGGCTTGCCGCGCGCACACCGGCATCATTGGTGAACATATTGACCCAAGCATCGGGGAAGATCGCGATCAGTGTGCCGAGCAGACCGACAACACCGAAGGCGATCACGCTGCCAGTCCAGGTCACGCGGCGCGCACGCGCGATGCGGCCAGCGCCGATTGCCATGCCGACAATCGGTACCGAGGCGATACCCACCGCGAAAGCCAGCGTGCTCAACATGAATTCGAGCCGCGCACCGATGCCGTAGCCGGCCAGCACCGCGGTGCCGTATTGCGCCAGCATATGGGTGAAAATCAGGAGGGTCAGAACGCCCTGTAGCGGATTGAAACAGGCGATGGCACCCACTTTCAGAATATCGAAGAACATTCCGCGCTGAATGCGGAAGCCCTTGATCTGAGGCCGGACTCGCGCACGACCGGAAAAGACATACCAGCCCATGACGCCTGTGCCGATCGTAAATGCAATCAGCGTGCCCGCCGCGACGCCGGGCATGCCGAATTGCGGGATCGGACCGAAGCCGAGGCCCAGCACGCCACCGAGAACCACCTGCAAGGCAGCCCCCGCCATCTGCATGGCGGAGGGCATCTTCATGTTGCCGGTGCCGCGCAGGATCGCCGCGAAGGTATTCAGCAGCCACGGGATCACGCCACCAGCGAAGAAGACGGTGATGTAGCCCTGCGCCTGGCTCAGCACATTGCCGCGGCCGCCAAGCAGTTGCAGCAGCATGGAGCCGAAGGCCAGCATGCCGACCGTGAAGGTGAGGCCGAAGCAGATGGCGATCAGCAGCGCATGGCCCGCCAGCGTATCGGCGCGCGCGCGGTCGCCGGCGCCGAGCGCGCGCGCGATGGCCGAGGACACGCCACCGCCCATGGCGCCGCCGGACATGGTCATGGTCAGCATCACGAAGGGAAACACCAGCGCCATCGCCGCCAAGGCTTCGGTGCCGAGCCGGCCGACATAGGTGGTCTCGAAAATAACGACGACGGCGCCTGCCGTCAGCGCGATGACATTGGGCCAAGCCAGCCGCAGGATGGTCGGCAGAATGGGATGATCCAGCAGGGCGTTTTTGGCTGGCGCCTTCAGGCTCGGAAGCGGCTGCTTGTCGGCATCGACCAATCGGGGTTCGGCGACGACAGCGTCGGACATGCATTCTCCCTGAGCTTCCGGTCTTGCCTGCCGGACACCTCGTTCCTAGCACCGATCGCGGACAATGCCATGCGCGACACACGCATGGGGGATGTTCGATTTGCACTGCAGTATCAAGGGGTCGAGGCGCTAGCCTATCGACCAGATGAACGGCAGCGCACCGCCTCGTGCCGGCGTCATCGCGATGGGTATATTGCGACCGCATCCGGCGGCGAGGCCCTCAACCAGTCCCTGCAGGGCCTTCGCGCAGGCGGCATTGTTGTCGGCAACGCCGTCCATCAGCTTCCAGCTCTGCTGCCGGATTTCGAACTGGCCCTCGGATGTACTGATCTCCACGACGTCGTCCTGCGCTGCGAACAGAACGCCGAGGAATTCCGCAAAGGCCCTGGCGTCGCCGCGCGGCAAGCCGAAGCCAGCAGAGACCTCGTCGAAATATTGCATGCCGATCAGCTTGCCGGTGAGATGCAGCAAATAGCCGGCATCGACCGGACCGAACAGTTGAACCGCCACAGGCGCTGCGGTCCGCACATATTCCATGGCGTAGTTGCGATAGGCCTTTTCCAGCCGGGCTTTTGGCCAGCTATCCACCGGCAGCGCCGGCGCCTTCGCGGGATCGAACAACGGCGCTTCCAGATGGCGCGCGAACACCAGACGCTGATCGATATCCAAATCATGGTCGTATTCGCAGTAATAGCCTTCGAGCCCATCCTGGCCATCGACGCTCTGCTTGGTACAGACGAAACCCATGCGGGGATTGCCGAGCGAAACGCCATTGTTGGCGTGCCAGCCGCGCAGCATCGCGCGCGAGACCTCGCCGGGCACACCGCAGATTGCCGTGCCGCGCCAGATCCAGCGCGGCGGCGGATAGCGGATCCAGGCCTTGCGGTCGCTCTCAACCATGTACTCGACCGACACGCCGCCGATCCAGTTCGAGAGATAGTGATACTGGGCCGCAGCGACCGCGGGTGGCAGGCCGGACAGACCGAGCTTCACGAGGCCGGGCAGGAAGCGCTCCTGCTGCTGCCGGCGGAAGATGCGAAACATGAACTCGGCGGCATCTGCGGTGCCGCGGCGCGTGACCGTGGTCAGGATCAGGCCGGTGAAATAGGCGTGATAAAGATCGGCGACGCTACGCCAGCGCGTCCATGTGGCTTCGTCGCTCGTATTTGTCGGTCCGGTCATCGTTTCTTCCCTGATTATTGGGAAGGACCATAGCCGCGCATCACTCCGGCTTCACATGAAATTCATGCAGGGAGGTCGAACGTTCCTGCATTGGCCGCATTAGATCGTTTCAGTCACAAGGACATTCCATGCGCCAGAAATTCCTGCTTTCAGCCTGTCTCGTCGCTCTGGCGCTGCCGCTGGCTGGATGCAACGAACAATCCATCATCGCATCCGGCGAGGATTTCGGACCGTCGCCGAAGCTTGTCGAGCCCAACAAGTCGCTGATCCCGACCGTCAATGTCTCCAAGGCCGTCGGCTGGTCCAATGGCGCCAAGCCGAAGGCGGCGGAAGGCATGACGGTCAACGCCTTTGCGCGCGGGCTCGATCATCCACGCACGGTCTATGTGTTGCCCAATGGCGACGTGCTGGTGGCGGAAAGCAATGCGCCACCGAAGCCGGAAGATGGCAGGGGCATCAAGGGCTGGGTCGTAAAGATGGTGATGGGCCGTGCCGGCGCGAACACACCGACGGCAAATTGCATTTCGCTGCTGCGCGACGCAGACGGCGACGGCGTCGCCGAAACCAGGACAGCGTTTCTCGAAGGGCTGAATTCGCCTTTCGGCATGGTGCTGGTGGGCGACGAATTCTTTATCGCCAATGCTGATGCTGTGGTGAAGTTTCCCTACAGGACCAATGATACCAGGATCACAACGCCTGCCGTGAAGGTGGCTGACCTGCCCGGCGGCCCGATCAATCACCACTGGACCAAGGATCTCACCGCCAGCCCTGACGGCACCAAACTTTATGCAACCGTCGGCTCCAACAGCAATGTCGGCGAGAACGGGATAGATGCCGAGAAAGATCGCGCCGCGGTGCTGGAGATCGACCGCACGACGGGCAAATCCCGCGTGTTCGCGTCCGGCCTGCGCAATCCCAACGGCCCGTCATGGCAGCCACAGAGCGGCGCGCTGTGGGTGACTGTCAACGAGCGCGACGAGATCGGCAGCGACCTTGTGCCGGACTACATGACCTCGGTGAAGGATGGCGGCTTCTATGGCTGGCCTTACAGCTATTACGGCCAGCATGTGGATGTCCGCGTGCAGCCGCCGCGCCCTGACATGGTGGCCAAAGCCATCTCACCGGACTACGCGCTCGGCGCGCATACCGCGTCGCTCGGCTTGACCTTCAACACCGGCGATCTCTTCCCTGCCAACATGAAGAACGGCGCCTTCATCGGCCAGCACGGCTCGTGGAATCGCCGCCCGCAAAGCGGCTACAAGGTGATCTTCGTGCCGTTCACGGACGGCAAGCCCTCAGGCAAGCCGCAGGACGTGCTCACCGGCTTCCTCAATGACAGCGGTGAAGCACAGGGACGCCCGGTCGGCGTGCGCATCGACAGCAAGGGCGCATTGCTGGTGGCCGACGATGTCGGCAATACCATCTGGCGCGTGACGCCATCGGGCGCGAAAGCGGCGTCACTGCAATAAGATCAGGTGACCGGCGCGGGGTTGAACAGCACCAGATCGTTGTGCAAGCCCCATTTGTCCGCCCACACCTGCTTGCGGCCGCTGGCGACGTCGAGGATCAGCTGGAACAGTTCCCAGCCGGCTTCCTCGATGGTCATCTCGCCTGATGCGATGCGGCCGGCATCGAAATCGATCAGGTCCGACCAGCGTTTCGCCAGTTCGGTGCGTGTCGAGACCTTGATGACCGGCGCCTGTGCCAGCCCATAGGGCGTGCCGCGGCCCGTGGTGAAGATCTGCATCTGCATGCCAGCGGCAAGCTGCAGCGTGCCACAAACGAAATCGCTCGCCGGTGTTGCTGCGAACAGCAGTCCCTTCGTCGTCGCGCGCTCGCCCGGGCCGATCACGCCGCTGATCGCTGATGATCCGGACTTGACGATCGAGCCGAGCGACTTCTCGACGATATTGGCGAGACCGCCCTTCTTGTTGCCGGGCGTCGTATTGGCGCTGCGATCGGCGCCGCCCCGCGCCAAATAGGAATCGTACCAGTCCATCTCGCGCACCAGCGCGCGGCCGACATCCTCGTTGACCGCGCGGCGCGTCAACAATTCGATGGCATCGCGCACTTCGGTGACTTCGGAGAACATCACCGTTGCGCCGGCGCGCACCAGAAGATCACTGGCGAAGCCGAGCGCCGGATTGGCGGTCACGCCGGAAAACGCGTCGCTGCCGCCGCATTGCAGACCGATCACGAGGTCGGAAGCCGGACAGGTTTCGCGCTTGCGCTGGTTCAGGATTTTCAAGCGCGCATCGGCCATCGTGAAGATGGTCTCCACCATGTCGCCGAAGCTCTGATTGCTCTCGTCCTGCAGGCGCATCATGCTGGCAGGATCGTCTTTCGGCAGCAGCCGCTCCGGCGCGAGCTTCTCGCAGCCGAGGCCGACCACCATCACTTCGCCGCCGAAATTGGGATTGCGCGCGATGTTCTGCAGCGTGCGGATCGGGATATAGGCATCCGGCGCATTGATGGCGACACCACACCCGTAGCCATGGGTGACAGCGACGACGTCATCGACATTGGGATAACGCGGCAGCAGTTCCGCCTTGATGCGCTTCAGCGCGAATTCAAGCGTGCCGGCGACGCACTGCACCGAGGTGCTGATGGCAAGGATGTTCTTCACACCGACGGAGCCATCGGGATTGCGAAAACCTTCGAACGTATAACCGGTCAGCGGCGGCTGCGCTTCCGGAACCGCATTGGCGATCTCGAGGCTATCGAGATCCGGCGCATCGGGCATATGAATGCGCGCCTCCTCGACCCATTCGCCGGCCGAAATCGTATCCAGGGCATAGCCAATGATCTCACCGTAGCGGATGATGGGCGCATCCTTTGCGATATCTTCCAGCGCCACCTTGTGCCCCTGCGGCACGAAATTGCGCAGTTCCAGACCGTCGGTCATCCTGGTGCCTGCAGGCAGGCCAAAATCATTGACGATGATGGCGACATTGTCGCGCGCATTCAGTTTGATGTAGCGCGGCGCATAGGTGTCTGCTGCCAGCGTGATGGCCATCGCCTTGTCCTTCCCGTATCTGCCGGCATTCGCGCCGGCCTTGCAGCAGAGCAGTAGCACAAAAGATGACGGAGTCGCGCACTTGACCGGCGCGTTTTGCCCGCCGAAAGATGACTTTTGATGGGGCTTTTACGCCCGCTTCATGCAGAAATGGGATGAACGTGCGTCTTTTCGTCTTCGGGCTCGGCTACAGCGCAAACCGCTTCATCGCGCAGCATGGCGGTCAATTCACCGGGATTGCCGGCACCGTCCGCACGGCCGGCAAATCGGCTGCCTTGGCGCCAACCCGCGATATCGAGACGCTCGTCTTCAACCCGGACGTCACCGATCCTCGCATTGCCGATCACCTCGCAAATGCCGACGCACTGCTCGTCTCGATCCCGCCCGGCGCAGATGGCGATCCCGTATCGCAGGCCTTCGACGCGCAAATCGCCGCCAGCGGCGTCCGCCGCATCGTCTATCTCTCCAGCGTCGGGGTTTACGGCGATCATCAGGGCGCCTGGATCGACGAAACTGCCCCGGTTCACGGCAAGGGCCGACGCAAGGCGCGCATCGATGCCGAGGACGCATGGCGCGCCGTGGCCGGCAATCGCACCACGATCCTGCGTATTGCCGGCATCTACGGACCTGGCCGCAATGCCCTGGAGAATCTCAAAGCCGGCAAGGCCCATCGCATCGTCAAGCCGGGCCAGGTGTTCAATCGCATCCATGCGGATGACATCACGGCGGCCATTGCGGCAGCATTCGAACATCCGCAGACCGGCATCTGGAATCTGTGCGACGACGAGCCGGCGCCGCCGCAGGACGTCGTGACATTCGCCGCATCGCTAATGGGAATGACACCGCCACCCGAGCAGAATTTTGATGACGCCGAGATGAGCCCGATGGCGCGCAGCTTCTATGCCAGCAACAACCGCATCTCAAATGCGCGGCTGAAACGCGAGCTCGGCGTGAAGCTCGCGTTCCCGACCTATCGCGAAGGCCTCACGGCGCTGTGGCAGCAGCGCGAGACCTAGGCAGCGCGTGACTTCCGGGCTATCGCCCCGTCATCGCTTCCAACTTGTCCGGATATCGGTTGCCCTGAACGGTGATCTTTGCAGCAGCACGATCGATATCCCGCAGATCATCGGCCGTTAACTCGACTTCCGCCGCACCGAGATTTTCCTCGAGCCGATGCAGTTTCGTGGTGCCCGGGATCGGCACGATCCACGGCTTCTGGGCCAGCAGCCACGCCAGTGCGATCTGCGCAGGCGTCGCCTGCTTCCGCCCGGCGATCTCGCCGAGCAAATCGACCAGCGCCTGATTGGCCTTGCGGGCTTCGGGTGTGAAGCGCGGGAGAATGTTGCGGAAATCACCGCTGTCGAGCGTTGTGCTCTCGTTCATGGCGCCCGTGAGAAAACCCTTGCCGAGCGGGCTATAGGGGACGAAGCCGATACCGAGCTCCTCGAGCGTCGCCAGCACTTCCTTTTCGGGGCCACGCGTCCACAGCGAATATTCGCTCTGGATTACGGTGATCGGCTGCACAGCATGGGCGCGCCGAATTGTCGTTACGCCCGGTTCGGACAGGCCGAAGTGCTTCACCTTGCCCTCGCGGATCAAGTCCTTCACCGCGCCGGCGACATCCTCGATCGGCACGTCGGGATCGACGCGATGCTGGTAGAACAGATCGATGGCATCGATCTTCAAGCGCTTGAGCGATGCTTCGGCGACCTCGCGAATATGAGCCGGGCGGCTGTCGAGACCCACCTGCTGGCCGGTTGCGGGATCGAGCCTGAAGCCGAATTTGGTGGCGATGACAACCTGATCGCGAACCGGCGCGAGCGCCGCGCCGACGAGCTCTTCATTGATGAACGGACCATAGACTTCGGCGGTATCGAAGAACGTCACGCCGCGCTCAACAGCCGCACGGATCAGTGCGGTCATTTCTGTTGTATCGGCCGGAGGCCCGTAGCCGAAGCTCATCCCCATACAGCCGAGCCCAATGGCCGACACTTCCAGTCCGCTTGCCCCGAGTTTGCGTGTCTTCATTTCAAATCTCCTGCGTCATTCAGACAGCGAGCGGCTCCCGCGATGGTGGGATATTGCCGCCGACATGCGACATCTGGAGATCGTGCGCCGAGGAGACTAGGTGATATAATCTGCACGCACTTATCAGCCGGATTCATGAATGGCCCGCCAGACGATCGATGACCTCCTTGCTTTCTTCGCCGTGGCTAAGGAGGCGAGTTTTACGCGCGCAGCCGCCAAGCTCGGCGTCTCGCAGTCTGCGCTCAGCCACACCATTCGCGGCCTCGAGGAGCGACTGGGACTGCGGCTATTGACCCGAACAACCCGCAGCGTTGCGCCGACCGAGGCTGGCGAACGCCTGATCCGGACGATCGGCCCGAAGCTGGAAGAGATCGATGCCGAACTCGCGGCTGTCACCGAGCTGCGCGAGAAGCCGGCCGGCACCATCCGCATCACCACCGGTGAGCATTCCGCCGAGACGATCCTCTGGCCCGCCCTCGCCAAACTCCTGCCGCGCTATCCCGACATCAAGGCCGAACTCGTCGTCGATTACGGCCTTATCGATATCGTTGCGGAACGCTACGACGCGGGCGTTCGCCTGGGCGAACAGGTCGCAAAAGACATGATCGCCGTTCGGATCGGACCTGATTTTCGCATGGTCGTAGTCGGCGCACCGTCCTACTTCGCCAAACGACCGCTGCCGAAACGACCGCAAGATCTCACCGCGCATGACTGCATCAATATCCGTCTACCCACCATGGGCGGCCTCTATGCGTGGGAGTTCGAGAAGCGCGGGCGCGCCTTGAAAGTGCGTGTCGATGGCCAGATCGTGTTCAACAACATGTCGATGCGCCACAAGGCGGTGCTGAACGGATTGGGGCTAGCCTATTTGCCGGAGGATCGCGTACGCGATCACATTGCCTCAGGCCGGCTTGTTCAGGTGCTGGACGATTGGTGCCAGCCGTTCTCGGGCTATCACCTTTATTATCCGAGCCGCCGGCAACCGACATCCGCATTCGCGGCGCTGGTTGAGGCGTTGCGTTACCGCGGCTGATGATCAGCGATCGACCCTGGTTCCATCGCCTCAGTCCGAACACGATTGGAGCGAATTCGCACATCGTGCAAAGTCGTGAAAAGTTCCTGAATCAATCTGGGCAATGCTGTGTCATAAGCACGACGCGGTCGCCAAAGCTGCCTTTTTCGTTTGAGACGTTGTTGCACGCGTGTGACAGCAATCACCGCGCAATAGTCTAGGTTGCCTTCGTCATCCCCCGTCGGGATCGAGAAGGAACACCTGATGAAGAAGCTTCTACTGTCTACCGCTGCTCTGGCCCTCGTTGCCCTGGCTGCTCCTGCGTCTGCTGCCGACCTGGCTGCGCGCCCCTACACCAAGGCTCCGGCCTATGCTCCGGTTGCTCCAATCTACAACTGGACCGGCTTCTACATCGGTGGCCACATCGGCGGCGCCTTCCCGGGTGAAGACAACGCGCTGATCGGCAACCGCGATGGCACGTTCATGGGCGGTGTGCAGGGTGGTTACGACTACCAGTTCGCCCCGAACTGGGTGTTCGGTCTGGAAGCCAACTACAGCTTCAAGGACACCAACAGCAACTTCGACAATCGCGGCCTCGGTTCGGTGACCGGCCGTATCGGTTACACTTGGGGTCCGACCCTGCTGTACGCCAAGGGCGGTTACGCTTGGGCTGACTCGCGCTTCACCAATGGCTTCGGTGGCGATGGTGGCCGCGATGGCTACACGGTTGGCGGCGGTCTCGAATACCTGTTCACCCAGAACTGGTCGGGCAAGGTCGAATATCAGTATTACGACTTCGGCAACGTCACCTTCCTGACGCCAGCTCTCGCTGTCGGCGGCTTCAAGAACGACGAGCACACGATCAAGGCTGGCCTGAACTACCGCTTCAACCTGGGCAACTTTGGCGCAGGCTTCGTCCAGTAAATTGGACGCATCTTCGTCTACTTGATCTCCAGAAAAAACTTAGGCCCGCAGCGATGCGGGCCTTTTTTCGTGAGCACTCGCTGGAGCCGCTGCCCGCATCACAATCTCAATTGTCGTCGCCCGGCTTGACCGGGCGATCCAGTAGACACTGATGTCAGTGATCGATCACAGCGGCCCGTGTTTACTGGATCACCCGCTTTCGCGGGTGATGACAGGCGGAGGGAGGTCGCAACTAGAGCGGGTAATCAGACTTTGAAGTGCTTCGACAGTTTCAGGCTCTGGCCCTGGTAATTCGAACCGATGCGCTGGCCATAGAGTGCATCCGGACGATCCAGCATCCGCTCATAGACCAGACGGCCGACGATCTGGCCGTGCTCGAGAATGAACGGCACTTCGCGCGAGCGCACTTCCAGCACCGCGCGCGAACCTTTGCCGCCGGCGCCGTCATGGCCGAAGCCGGGATCGAAGAAGCCGGCATAGTGGACGCGGAATTCACCGACCAGCGGATCGAACGGCACCATTTCGGCGGCGTAGTCCGGCGGCACCTGCACGGCTTCCTTGGAGGCCAGAATATAGAACTCGCCGGGGTCAAGGATCAGCGTGCCGTCCTTGCGCGCCGCGATCGGCTCCCAGAATTCATCGACGGCGTAGCCGCCACGGCGATCGATATCGACCACGCCGGTGTGCCGCTTGGCGCGATAGCCGACGAAGCCCGACGCATTCTCGCCGGAGAGGTCGACGGAGAGAGCGAGCCCTCCCTTGAGATCGGCCATCTCGCTGTCGACCAGCGGATCCTGTGCGTGCAGCTCTTCCAGCTCTTCACTATCGAGCACCGCGTCGCCGACGCGGAAACGCACTTGGGAGAGCCGAGATCCTTCGCGCAGCAAAACGGGAAATGTCTTCGGGCTGATCTCCGCATAAAGCGGGCCGTGATAGCCGGCGCCTATCACATCGAAACGGCGGGTGCCGTCAGCGATCACGCGCGTGAAGACGTCGAGGCGGCCGGTCGAGCTTTTCGGATTGGCGGCCGCGAAGATGTTCGGCGGCAGCGCGAGGCTCTCCAGCAGCGGCACGATATAGACGCAGTTGGTTTCCAGCACCGCGCCTTCGGAGAGATCGATCTCATGCAGCTTCAATTCGTCGATGCGCTCGGCGACCGTGACATTCGGCCCGGGCAGAAAGCTGGCGCGGACGCGATAGGCGACGGGGCCGAGACGCAGGTCGAGGCTGGCCGGCTGGATTTGGTTTTCGACGAAGTCGTATTCGGGCAGGATCAGGCCGGCCTCGGCCATCGCCTCGATCATGCTATCGGGCAGAATTCCATCGGCATCGGGCGCGAGCGTAAACGGCACAGGTCTGGTCCTTCGGTCATCTTTCGGGACAATACCCTGAAAAATCGCGACTTTACCGGCTATCTCAAGCCTGCCTTGACGGAAAGGGCAAGCGGGAATAGGAACACGGTTATCCCGTGGTGATTTGAGCCGGCCGGCTTGCAGCCACGTAAAATAAGTCGCTAAACAGGCCGGGGACACATGTCCTTCCAGCATGCGATCCCGGCCTGAGGACATCCGTCCAGGCCGGTTTTTTGTGCCCGTGTCACGCGGGTACGTTGGAGGTCACATGTCTGAGAAGTCCTATCGCCCCGAAACCCGGCTCGTTCATTCCAGCGCCCTGCGTTCGCAATTCAACGAGACGTCCGAAGCCCTCTTCCTCACGCAGGGCTTCATCTACGAGACCGCCGAAGCCTGCGAGGCGCGGTTCAAGGGCGAAGACCCCGGCTTCATCTATTCGCGCTTCTCGAACCCGAATACATCGATGTTCGAGAACCGCATGATCGACCTCGAAGGTGCTGAGGCTGCACGCTCGACGGCCACCGGCATGGCTGCCGTGACCACCGCCATTCTCGCGCCGCTGCGCATCGGCGATCACGTCGTCGCTGCGAAGGCGCTGTTCGGCTCCTGCCGCTACGTCATCGAAGAGCTGTTGCCGCGCTACGGCATCGAATTCACGCTCGTCGACGGCCTCGATCTGGACCAGTGGCAGAAGGCGATGCGGCCGAACACCAAGTCGCTGTTCCTGGAAAGCCCGACCAATCCGACGCTCGACGTGCTCGATATCGGCGCCATCGCCAAGATCGCCCATGCCGGCGGTGCGCGGCTGATCGTCGATAACGTGTTCGCGACGCCGCTCTGGCAGAGCCCGCTGGCGCTCGGTGCCGATGTCGTCGTGTATTCGGCAACCAAGCACATTGACGGCCAGGGCCGCTGCCTCGGCGGCATCATCCTGTCGTCAAAGGACTTCATCGACGAACACATTCACAACTATCTGCGCCAGACCGGCCCCTCGATCTCGCCGTTCAATGCGTGGACACTGGTGAAGGGACTGGAGACGCTGGCGATCCGCGTCGAGCGGCAGACGCAGAACGCCGCGGCGATCGCGGACGTGCTGGCGCAGCACCCGAAGATCTCGCGGCTGATCTATCCGGGCCGCGAGGATCATCCGCAGGCGGCGACGGTGAAGAAGCAGATGCGTGCGGGTTCAACGCTGATCGGCTTCGAGGTCAAGGGCGGCAAGGCAGCGGCGTTCCGCGTCCTCAACGAGCTGAAAGTCGCCCGCATCTCCAATAATCTCGGCGATGCGAAGAGCCTCGTCACGCATCCGGCGACGACGACGCATCAGCGCCTGCCGCTGGAGGCACGACTCGAACTCGGAATCACGGAAGGTTTCATCCGCTTCTCCGCCGGCCTCGAGCATCGCGACGATCTGATCGAGGATCTCGAAGCGGCACTGGCGAAGGCGTAAGGCTTGTGGCCACAAGCCGCAGATTAAAGCTCGTCATGCCCGGCCGTGTGCCGGGCATCCACGTCTTTGCCCGGAGCCAAGACGTCGATGGCTGAGACATCTAGCGAAGCCGCGCTTCGCGCTTTGCCCGGCCATGACGGCGTTTTATTTTCAACTACCGCAAAGCCCTACAGCGGCTTCTGCGCCTGCTGAATCTGCGGCTCGTTGATGCCCATCTTCACCTGGCCGACCGACTTGATGATGTTGTCACCCAACAATTGGGCGAAGCAGGCATAGCCCCAGTCGTTCATGTGCAGACCATCGGAAATGACGAAGCTATCGAATGCCATCTGCTGGCTCTCGTGCCATTCCTTCATCACCTCAAAGCGCGGAAAGATTCCCACCTTGCGCAACTCGGCGACCTTGTGCATCAGCGACAGCATCTTGCCGGTGCCTTCCGGCTTCGATGTCGTCGCCGGTGAGTATTGCGGATCGACCAGCACCACGTCGGAGCCCGCGGCCTGAATGCGGCCGACGCCGTCCTCGATCATCTTGCCGGTCTCGGCCGGATCGAGATTGCGCAGCACTGCATTGGTACCGACCTGCCAGATCACGAGATCCGGCTTGGCATTGATCACTTCGTTCTGCAGCCGCGCCATCATTTCCGGTGCGTCCTCGCCGCCCTTGCCACGATTGAGCACAGCAATGTCGGCGCCGGGATAGGCGCGGTGGAGCTGCGAAGCAAGACGGTTCGGATATGTGAATTCCGGAGCGGTAGATCCCCACCCCTGGGTCGAGGACGAGCCGAACGCGACGATGACAACAGGCTTGCCTGCGGCGAGCTTGCTGGCGACATGCGGCAGCGCGCCCATCGCCTTCATGCCGCCCTTCGGGGCGCGGCACGGCACGCGGCTCAGAATGTCAGTAGCGGACTTCGCGACTTCCTTGACCCTATCGATAGCCTTCGCAGCGACGCCCTTCCTTGCAGCATCTGCGGCATCGGTCGCAACGGCGGCCTGTTCGGCGGTCTTGCCGTCGGATGGCGCTGCTTGCGCCGTATCCGCGCGAGCGACAGACGAGGAGATCGGTAGTGCGATGGTCGTGGAGGCAACAAAGGCAGCGACGACAGCAAGGCGAGACAGATGGCCGACGAAACTCATTAACGCTGAATCCTCAAATCCGCTGCTTTGATCTTCGCCGCATCGATGACAAAGGTCGAAAGCGCGCGGCCAATACAATCATGCACCCGCTTGGCCAATTCCATGCCTGGCGAGGCGCTAAACAAGTCGAAATCACCGCTCTCATTCCAGTGCCGCATGATGGCGAAACGGTCGAACAGCGGAACGTCGTGCTGCTGCGCCACCACACGCATGTTATCTAGGTAGGCGGAGCCAGAAATCATGGTCTCCGTGCGAGGACTGTACTGCAGATTCATTAAAATGACGTCAGTTCCCGCCTTTTGCATGGCAGCAACGCCCTCATCCAGGGCGTTCCGGAAGTCCTCGGCGTCGGCCTGTTTCATGGCATCCACGGTTCCGGTCTGCCAGATCACCAGGTTCGGCTTCTTCTCCGTCACCAGCTGTTCCAGCCCCGGGGCCATTTCCTCGGCGGTCTTCTTGACCTGCAGCTCCAGCGCCACGTTCACCTCGACCCCCGGCAGTTTCTCCTTCAGGTAGGCCTGCAGGCGGCTCGGATAGGCCGCGGAATGGTCGGAGACCCCGATCACCGAGGATCGGCTGCCAACAACCAGAATATCGAGCTTTCCGCCCGGTTTGGCCGCAGCCTGGACCTTGGGCAGCGTGCTTTCGGATGTCAGGAGGTAAGCCGGAACCTCACAGGCATGCGCGGGCGGTTCGGCCCGCACAGGAGCCGCCACCAGCAGGCCAGCCAGCATCGTGAGCCGCAGAACGGCCTTCATGCTTCCCCTCCTGCGAGATCCGCGTCGGATCGTTTGGCGCGGGATCCGCCTTTGACAGTGACGTTCTTGTACCACGAAAACACCCAGGCGGCGGTTGACATAACAACTATGCCTAGGAAGCTGACCAAAGCATGCATGCCAGCCCCGCCGGCGACCTCGGCCAGCACGAAATGGCCGGCAAAGGCCAGGAACACCCCAATACAGAAAATCTCGAGTGAATGCTGGCCGCACAGCACCATCGGCCGCAGCCAGACCGATTTCAGCGCCGGCCATTCCTTGGGCAGGAAACGGACCGTCAGCGCCGCCAGCGCCAGGAAATGAGCGAAGCGCAGCACATCGAGATCGGTCTTGTTGATGGGATACATCCACTGCTCGATGATCTTCGGCAGCAGATGATGGATCTGCGGAATGTACCAGGTCAGCGTCACCCAGAACGCTGCCAGGAGATAGGCCACACAGAGCCACAGCGTGATGTTGGATGACAGGATCCGCGACATCCGCTTGGCGCCACCCATTGCGCACCAGGCGCCGAACACGAACAGCAATTGCCAGGCGAACGGATTGAAGGCCCAGACGCCGTTCGGGTAGGCGGTCAGATGCAGGTCGAATTCCCAGGTCAGCGCATAGAGACCGACCGACAGCGCCAGCGTGAGATCGGCGCGGCGCCGCATCAGCCAGAGGATCGGCGGCAGGAACAGCATCAGGACGATATAGAGCGGCAGCACGTCCATGTTGACCGGGCGAAATTTCAGCAACAGCGCCTGGACGATGGTCACATCGGGCTGTTTGAGAAAATCGAGAATGCCCATTTCCTCGGAATAAAGCGGGTTTTCGAAGCGCGTCGCGACATAGGAGATTTCCGCGAGGAAGATCGTGAACAGGAAGACGTGGGCGACATAGATCTGCCAGACCCGCTTGAAAATGCGCGCGCTGGCCACCAGCGTGCCCTGCTCCAGCATCGCGCGGCCATAGACGAAAGCTGCGGTGTAGCCGGAGATGAAGATGAATATCTCGGTGGCGTCGCTGAAACCGTAATTACGGATCGTCAGCCAGGTCAGGATATTCGGCGGCAGGTGGTCGATGAAAATCAGCCACAGCGCCAGCCCGCGGAACAGATCGAGACGCAATTCACGCTCGGTGCCTGCAACGGGAAGCGACACGGTATCGGCACGCGCCGAGGCCCGCGACGCGGAGACGTGCATTGACGTGTCTGCGTGGGGCTGGTCGGCGATCGGATCGGCAACAGAGGTCATTCAGCACCGCTCAACGGCAATCGTCGCATCATGAAAATTAACCGTCCCACACCACGCAGGCCATTTGCATGGGACGATCAGTCACGTCATAACCAAATCAGGGATCGATTATGCGGTAACTATGTTGAAACAGCGATGGCCCGCCGGCGTTGGACGCCGAACTTCACGTGATTTGGCCAAAGGCGCGGTTTTCGCTATGCTTGCGACGTATTTTGAACGATGACACCGCCATGTACCGCGCCATAACACGACAGATCGAAGTCACCGTCGAACCGAATTTCATGCCCGAACGCTCGTCGCAGGAGAAGCGCGAGTTCTTCTGGTCCTATACGGTCGTCATCATCAATGCCGGCAAAGAGACCGTGCAGCTGAAGACCCGCCACTGGATCATCACCGATGCGGCCGGCCGCATGCAGGAGGTGCGCGGCGAAGGCGTCGTCGGCGAGCAGCCCGTGCTCGGCCCCGGCGAACGCTTCGAATACACGTCGGGCGTGCCGCTGCCGACAACGTCCGGCTTCATGGAAGGCACCTATCAGATGGTGACCGATACCGGCGAGCCGTTCGAGATCGACGTGCCGCTGTTTTCGCTCGACGGGCCGGACAGCAAGCGCGTGCTGAATTAGTTTCCGCGTTCGTCATTCCCCGGCAAACCAATTGGTTTACCCGAGGGCGGCTGCGCGCCTTCGCGCAGGCGAACCTCAGCCACTCCGCTTGGAGTGGCGGGGAATCCCGACTTGTTTTGCGCTGAACAGGTTGGGATTCCGGGTTCATGCCGTCCCGCTCTGCGGGCCGTCCGCCCCGGAATGACGAGCGGGAACGCTTTCTCTTTTCAACTGTCAAACAGCCGCTGCTTCAGACATGCGTCATCGCCCCCATTGTTTGCGGCGCGGGGGGGCGCCGTCGTCTGTCGCATTCCCGCCCCCTTGTGAGAGGGCGTGCGGAACGCCGGGTGCCCGTTGCACCCTGGGGCCTGATGCGCATGCGGTCTTCCGCAATCTAGTGTGCATCAGGACTTTCGGACGCGCTGGGCGAAGTGCCCGGCGTTCCGCCTGCGGTGTTTTTTCGGTTTGCTTGCGCGTTGCCTCGACGAACGTTCCGATCGCGAATTAAAGTCCCAAGGCGATGGGAAGGGAGCCTCAAGCGACTAGGCCGGACACGTTTCGATTTGGTCGTCCGTCACACTGTCCAGGGCTCCTTCCATCTCAAGGCCGGCCGTCTCCTTGCCAGTGGCAGTGCTGGCGCAGATCCGTCCTGCCCGAAGACAGACGTCATCCATGAACCGCGTAACGCCGCATCTCCGGCGTCCACCGCATCCCACCCCGCGAACGTGACGATCGCGATCGCCCCTCTCGGTGGGGCAGGACGGAGGGGATAATAGTCCTTATAGGGGCAATGTCAACAATAATAGGAAAAAATGTTTAGCTGCTGTCTTGCTGCCCACCCCCGTCATTCCGGGGCGCGGCCGGCCTTTGCCGGACGCGAACCCGGAATCTCAGCATGAGAGTCTCTAGTCAGCGCAAAACACTCCGGGATTCCGGGTTCGCACTGCAGCGGCTTCGCCGCTTTCGTGCGCCCCGGAATGACGAGTGTGAAGCAGGCGCCCGCCACGCCAAGGGGAGTGCCTGAGAATGACAGCGGGGCGTGATGCCGACGAACGCCCTATTCCACGCCCGCTTCCTGCGGTGTGAACTCATAGACCGACGAACAGAACTCGCAGGTCACGACGACCTTGTCGTCCTTGACCATGTCGGCGCGGTCCTGCGGCTCGAAGCTCTTGAGCATGCCGGACACGGCATCGCGCGAACAGGAACACTCCGCGCGCAACGGCGAGGGCGCGAAGACGCGAACGCCGCGCTCGTGGAACAGGCGATATAGCAGCCGCTCGCCGGACAGATCCGGATCGATCAGCTCCACATCCTCGACCGTCCCGATCAGCGACTGGCCTTCGACCCAGGCGTCATCTTCCGGCACGGCCTTGGCGCTCACGCCATCCGGCACGTCGCCAGCATGGAGATCGCGCTGCACGCGTTCCGGCGCCTTCGGCAGGAACTGAAGCAGCATGCCGCCGGCGCGCCAGCGATGTGTCGGGCCACCCTCCTCACCGCTGCGCCATTCCTCGCCCACGGCGAGGCGCACCTTGGTCGGAATCTGTTCGGAACGCAGGAAGTACTCATGCGCGGCATCTTCCAGGGTACCTCCGTCGAGCGCGACCATACCCTGATAACGGCTCATATCCGGTCCCTGATCGACGGTCATCGCCAGATGGCCCTTGCCGAGCAGCGCCGCGGTATCCAGACCGGGCACGAGGCGCTCGACATCGAAGCGCGCATAGGCCCGCATTTTATCGGGCGCGCGGAAATCGACGATCATCAGCGACACCGGACCGTCGGTCTGGGTCTGGAGGATGAAACGGCCGTCGAATTTCAGTGCCGAGCCGAGCAGCGTGGTCAGCACGATGGCCTCGCCGAGCAGCTTGGCCACCGGTGCGGGATAATCATGCTTGGCGAGCAGTTCGTCGAGCGCCGGGCCAAGTCGCGTCAACCGCCCACGCAGATCGAGCGGCGCAACCTCGAAGGGCAGCACCGCGTCATCGACCGGAACGGAGGACGGCGCGCGAATGGGGGCGTCGGGCTGGAGATTTGGATTTGATGGGGTCATGGCGCTCTATTTGGGGGCTGAGGGCCGCAAGTGAAAGGGGCGGATGGAACCGGGCAATGCAGGTGACACCTGGCTCCTTCCCCTCTCCCCCCAGGAGTGAAGCTCCGCGCAGCGGGAGAGGGTGCGTAGGCGACCTTCGGCCGCCGTTGTTAGACAAACGCCGATGCGTAGCATCGGCTATGGCGAAGCGAAGGCGGGAGAGGGATAGCCGCAAAGCTCTACGCTTGGGGATATCCCTCTCCCGTCTCGAACCCGCTTCGCGTGTTCGATCCACCCTCTCCCACGGCGCGCAGCTACGCTGCGCTGGGGGAGAGGGAAAGAAAAGATCACGCCACAGCGTTGAGACACCAGGCCAGAATGCCCTTCTGCGCATGCAGACGGTTTTCGGCCTCGTCGAACACCACCGACTGGGGGCCGTCGATCACCTCGTCGGTCACTTCCTCACCGCGATGCGCCGGCAGGCAGTGCATGAACAGCGCGTCGGGCTTGGCCAGTGACATCAGGCGCGCATTGACCTGATAGGGTTTGAGCAGGTTGTGGCGGGTCTCGCCATCCTTGTCGCCCATCGATACCCAGGTGTCGGTGACGACACAGTCGACGCCCTTCACCATCGCATCGGGATCGTTGCTGAAGGTGATCGGCGCGTTTGCCGCCTTGACCCAGTCCTTGAACGGCTTTTTCGGCGACAGCTGCGGCGGCGTCGCGATATTGAGCTTGAACTGGAAACGCTCGGCCGCATGCGCCCAGGACATCAGCACGTTGTTGTCGTCGCCGGTCCAGGCCACGGTGCGCCCCTTGATGGGACCCCGGTGCTCCTCATAGGTCATGACATCCGCCATCACCTGGCAGGGATGCGAGAAGCGCGTCAGGCCGTTGATGACCGGCACGGTCGCATTCTCGGCAAGCTCCATCAGCGAGTCATGATTGAGGATGCGGATCATGATGATGTCGACGAAACGCGACAGCACGCGCGCAGTGTCGGCAATGGTCTCGCCGCGACCGAGCTGCATTTCGGCGCCGGTGAGCATCACGACTTCGCCGCCGAGCTGGCGCATGCCGACCTCGAACGACACGCGGGTGCGCGTCGAGGGCTTTTCGAAGATCATCGCCAGCGTCTTGTTCTTGAGCGGACGATCGGGCTCGGCATTGGAGCCGTCCTTGCCCTTCAGCTTCGCCTTCATGGCGGCAGCCGCGTTCATGATATTACGCAACTCACTGGCCGGCACGGCCGTGAGATCGAGAAAGTGCCGCGGTGACGTGCTCATTACGCGGCTCCCTGCGTCTTTGCAGATGAGCCGAGCGCCACGCAGGCCTGTTCCAGCCGCTGCACGGCCTGTTCGATCTCGGACTCGCTGACGATCAGCGGGGGCAGGAAGCGCACGACATTGTCACCCGCACCAACCGTCAGCAGCTTCGCGTCACGCAATGCGGCCACGAGATCGCCCGCCGGCACGACGGCCTTGAGGCCGATCAGAAGACCTTCGCCGCGTACTTCACTCAGCACGTCCGGATGGCTATCCACCACGCCCGCGAGTTTCTGTTTCAGCAGCAGCGACATCTTCTTCACGTGATCGAAGAAGCCGGGCTTCAGCATGATATCGAGCACGGAATTCGCAGCAGCGACCGCCAGCGGATTGCCGCCGAAGGTCGAACCATGCGAGCCGGGCGCCATGCCTTCCGCCGCAGCCGCCGTGACGAGACACGCGCCGATCGGGAAGCCGCCGCCGAGCGCCTTGGCCAGCGACATCACGTCGGGCGTCACGCCGATGCGCTGATAGGCAAACAGTTCGCCGGTGCGGCCCATGCCGGTCTGCACTTCGTCGAAAATCAAAAGGATGCCGTTCTCGTCGCAGATCTCGCGCAGCGCGCGGAAGAATGCGTTGGCTGGCGCGCGTACGCCGCCCTCGCCTTGCAGCGGCTCAATGAGAATGCCGGCAGTGTTCGGACCGACGGCCTTCTTCACGGCCTCGATATCGCCGAGCGGCAACTGGTCGAAGCCGTCGAGCGGCGCGCCATAGCCTTCGAGATATTTAGCGGCGCCGGTCGCAGCCAGCGTGCCGAGGGTCCGGCCATGGAACGCGCCTTCGAAGGTGATGATGCGCGTGCGCTCGGGGTGGCCCTTGGAGAAATGATAGTGGCGCGTCACCTTGATCGCGCATTCCATCGCTTCGGCACCCGAATTGGCGAAGAACACGAAGTCGGCAAAGCTCTGTTCGCACAGCCGCGCAGCGAGGCGTTCGCCATCCGGGCTCTTGAACAGGTTCGACATGTGCCAGAGCTTGGTGGCCTGCTCCTGCAATGCGGCGACCATATGCGGGTGCGCATGACCAAGTGCGTTCACGGCAACGCCGCTGGTGAAGTCGAGATAGCGCTCGCCGTCGGTTCCAATCAGCCACACGCCTTCACCGCGCTCGAAAGCGACATCCGCACGCGCGAAAACAGGCAGCAAGTGAGCCTGAGAGAGGGGCGAAGACGTTGCGTTGCTGGTCATAACCGATCCGATCGAAAAGACTGCGGCCGCGTCGATGACAATTGTGCGAAATCGAACAACGGACCCTAGAAACGAAACGTGCCGCCCTTCTCGGGCGGCACGTGGGCATTATTCTATGTGTGCTGTGAAGGCTGTCAACCGCGCACTGCGGCTTTCGAGTCACACGGAGTCGCAGAAAAAGCCGATTTTGCAGCTTTATTTGCAGAAGCATGTGGACGCGGCATGCCCGACTCTTGCGTGCGAGTCACGGCATATTGTAGTTTTTCGCCTGTCGGATACGACATCTCGTGCGGCGGTAGATCCTTTTGACACATCCAGTGCGGCGTAACAGCCGGACGCGAAATTCGCGCCCGGTGAGCGCTAAGGGATTCTGACCGCAGGGGATTTTTAAGTCTCAACTCGCAGCGCCGCCTGGTCAGGCCGGCGCTCACGAAGGGAAAACTGCGATGACGGTAATGACATGGACCGACGATCGCGTCGAACAGTTGAAGAAACTCTGGGAGGGCGGCCTCTCCGCGAGCCAGATCGCCGCGGAACTCGGCAACGTGACCCGCAACGCCGTGATCGGCAAGGTGCACCGTCTCGGCCTGTCCGGCCGGGCCAAGAGCCCATCCTCGGCAGCTCCGCGGCAGCGCAAGGCGCGCCCGGCGCAGCAGATGGTACGCGTCGCCCGCCCGATGGCCCGCGGCAACACCGCGCTGGCCCATAATTACGAGGTCGAGGCCGAGCCCGATCCGATCGCCTATGACAATATCGTGCCGATCAGCCAGCGCCTGTCGCTGGTCGAACTCAACGACGCCACCTGCCATTGGCCGATCGGCGATCCGTCGAGCGCGGACTTCTACTTCTGCGGCGGCAGGGCGCTGGCTGGCGCCCCCTATTGCGCGCATCATTCGCGCATCGCCTATCAGCCGGCCAGCGACCGTCGCCGCGCGGTACCGAAGCCGACGCGCTGAGCTGGAAAGCATCTCAACCAAATGAAAATGCCCGGTGATGAGCCGGGCATTTTTCGTTTGGGGGCTTCTAACCTCGTCCCGCTTGCGCGGAGAAGGAAGATACCTACTCCGCCGCCTTGTCGAACCGGTCGTCCAGCGCGTAGCCAGCACCGCGCACGGTGCGGATCGGATCCGGTTCACCGGCGGGATTGAGCAGCTTGCGCAGGCGGCCGATATGAACGTCAACGGTGCGCTCGTCGATATAGATGTCGCGGCCCCAGACGCTGTCGAGCAATTGCTCGCGGCTGAACACGCGGCCCGGATGTTCCAGGAAGAACTCCAGCAGGCGATATTCGGTCGGACCGAGATCGATCGGGCGGCTCGAGCGCACGACGCGGCGCTTGTCACGGTCGAGTTCGATATCGCCGAAAGCGAGCACGGTGGCGAGACGCTCAGGAGCTGCACGACGCAGCAGACCCTTCACGCGCGCCAGCAACTCCGGCACCGAGAACGGCTTGACGATATAGTCGTCGGCGCCGGTGGCGAGACCGCGAACGCGCTCGCTCTCTTCGCCGCGCGCCGTCAGCATGATGATCGGCAGTGCCTTGGTTTCGGGCCGTGCGCGCAAACGGCGGCACAGTTCGATGCCGGACAGGCCCGGCAGCATCCAGTCGAGCACCACGAGATCCGGCACCCGCTCCTTCAAGCGGGTATCGGCATCGTCGCCGCGAGCGACCGTTTCAACATCATAGCCTTCGGCGTCGAGGTTGTAGCGAAGCAGCGTCGTCAGCGCCTCTTCGTCTTCCACCACCAGAATGCGTGCATTCACAGCCATATGGTCAATACCCTCAGTGACGTCCAACAAGCCCTTAGATCATGATCCTTGCGGAAACCTGTTCCGCTTTTCCGGATCATGCTTCAGGCCGTCGGCGTATTCGCGAATGTGGTCATGTCGCCTTTCGGGCGCTTGTCGAGGATCTGCTGGCCCTCGATCATGTAGAACACGGTTTCCGCAATATTGGTGGCGTGGTCGCCGATCCGCTCGATGTTCTTGGCGCAGAACATCAGGTGAATACAGAACGAGATGTTCCGCGGGTCTTCCATCATATAGGTCAGGAGTTCGCGGAACAGCGAGGTGCAGATCGCGTCGATTTCCTCGTCGCCCTTCCACACCGTCATCGCGGCCGGCAGATCGTGTGCGGCGTAGGCGTCGAGCACAGCCTTGACCTGGGTGGTCACGAGGTCGGTCATGTGTTCGAGGCCGCGGATCAGCTTCAGCGGATGGAAGTCGCTGTCGAGTGCATTGACGCGCTTGCCGATGTTCTTGGAGAGATCGCCTATGCGCTCGAGATCGGTGGCGACGCGCAGCGCGCCGACGATCTCGCGCAGGTCGACAGCCATCGGCTGACGCTTGGCGATGGTCAGCACCGCACGCTCTTCGATCGTGCGCTGCAACTGGTCGATCTCGGCGTCGGTGGCGACGACGCGCGCACCGAGCGCAACGTCCCGGCGGATCAGCGCATCGACGGATTCGACGATCTGCCGTTCTGCGAGGCCACCCATCTCGGCGACGAGACGGGTCAGCTCCTGCAGATCGTCGTCGAAAGCCTTGGTGGTGTGTTCAAAAGCCATATCTAAATCCTCCCGCGAATATCGCGTCAGCCGAAGCGGCCGGTGATGTAATCCTGGGTGCGGCGATCGGTCGGCGACGTGAAGATCTTGTTGGTCTGATCGAACTCGATCAGCTCACCGAGATACATGAAAGCCGTGGTGTCGGAGACGCGGGCCGCCTGCTGCATGTTATGGGTCACGATCGCGATCGTATACTGATCCTTCAACTCGTCGATCAGCTCCTCGATCTTCGCGGTCGAGATGGGATCCAGCGCCGAGCACGGCTCGTCGAACAGGATCACTTCCGGCCGAACTGCGATGGTGCGCGCGATGCACAGGCGCTGCTGCTGACCGCCCGACAGGCTGAGGCCCGACGCGTTGAGCTTGTCCTTGACTTCGTTCCAGAGCGCACCGCCGCGCAGCGCCTTCTCGACGCGGATGTCCATCTCCGACTTGGAGATCTTCTCATAGAGGCGGATACCGAAGGCGATGTTTTCGTAAATCGTCATCGGGAACGGAGTCGGTTTCTGGAACACCATGCCGACGCGGGCGCGCAGCAGGTTGAGGTCCAGCTTCGGATCCAGAATGTTCTGGTTGTCGAGCATGAGCTGCCCCTCGGCGCGCTGGCCTGGATACAGGTCATACATGCGGTTGAAGATGCGCAGCAGCGTGGACTTGCCGCAGCCCGACGGGCCGATGAACGCAGTCACGCGGTTCGCCATCAGCGTCAGGTTGATCTTCTTCAGCGCGTGGTGTTCGCCATAGTAAAAGTTCAGGTCGCGCACGGTGACCTTGGGACGGGTCTCGCCCTGCAAGACCGACGGCGGCGGCATCGAGACGGAAGGAACGCCAGACGACACAGAAAGCTCACTCATTTTGCTGTCCTCTCGGCGCCGAGAATGCGTGCGCCAATGTTAAGGGCAAGTACGGTCAAGGTGATGATCAGCGCACCGCTCCAGGCGAGCTGTTTCCAGTACTCGTAGGGGCTCTGCACGAAGTTGTTGATGGTCACCGGCAGGTTGGCCATCGTCTTGGTGAGGTCGAGGCTGAAGAACTGGTTGCTCAGCGCAGTGAACAGCAGCGGCGCCGTTTCACCGGCGACACGCGCGGTCGCCAGCAGCACACCGGTGATGAGACCGGCGCGGGCTGCACGATAGGCGATCCGCTTGATGACCAGGGAGCGCGGCAGGCCGAGCGCCGAGGCCGCTTCACGCAGCGGGTTCGGCACGAGGCCGAGCATGTCTTCAGTGGTGCGAACCACGACGGGGATCACGATCACGGCGAGCGCAAGCGAACCGGCGAGAGCCGAGAAGCCGCCCATCGGAACCACCACCGCACCATAAACGAACAGGCCGATGATGATGGACGGGGCCGACAGCAACACGTCGTTGATAAAACGGATCACCGAGGTGAGTTTGTCGTGCTTGCCATACTCAGCAAGATAGGTGCCGGCAAACAGGCCGAGCGGCGCACCGATGCCGACGCCAATGATGGTCATGATGACCGAACCGACGATGGCATTGAGCAGACCGCCCTCCTGCGAACCGGGCGGCGGCGTGTTCTGGGTGAAGATCTGCAGGCTGATGCCGGCGAGGCCGTTGTAGAACAGCGTGAACAGGATCAGCGCGAGCCAGGTGACGCCAAACAGAGCGGCACCCATGCAGAGCCCACGGACGATCTTGTCGTTGCGACGGCGTGAAGCGTAAATCGGGTTCATGTTAGTTGCCCGCCTTCTTTTCAAGCCGCAGCAGCATCAGGCGTGCAGCCGAGAGCACCACGAAGGTAAGCACGAACAGCAGCAGGCCGAGCAGGATCAGACCCGACTGATGCAACCCGTCGCTCTCCGCGAATTCGGAGGCGATCGCCGCCGAGATCGTGGTACCCGGGCCGAACAGAGATCCGGTAATGCGGAACGAGTTGCCGATGATGAAGGTCACCGCCATGGTCTCGCCAAGCGCACGGCCGAGCGCCAGCATAACGCCACCGATCACACCGACGCGGGTGTAGGGGATGACGACATTGCGGACGACTTCCCAGGTGGTGCAGCCGACGCCGTAAGCGGCTTCCTTGAGCACCGGCGGCACCGTCTTGAACACGTCGACCGAGATCGAGGTGATGAAGGGCAGCACCATGATGGCGAGGATGAGCGAGGCGTTGAACAGCGAGAGATAGGACGGCGGACCGGCGAAGATGGTGCCGAGCACCGGCACGCCTTCGAAGATGTTGATCAGGAACGGCTGGAAGTGATTGGCCAGGAACGGGCCGAGCACGAAGAAGCCCCACATGCCGTAAATGATCGAGGGGATGCCGGCGAGAAGCTCAACGGCCATGCCGATCGGGCGCCGCAGCCACTGCGGGCACAGTTCGGTGAGGAACACCGCGATGCCGATGCCGACCGGAATGGCGATAGCCATCGCGATCACCGAGGTGATCAGCGTGCCGTAGATCGGGCCGAGCGCGCCCAGCACCGGCGGATCGGCCGACGGCGCCCAACGCTGCGTGGTCAGGAAGGAGAAGCCGAATTCCTTGAGCGCCGGCCATGCGCCGACGATGAGCGACAGAATGATGCCGCCGAGAATAAACAGAACGGACAGTGCCGAGATGCGGGTGATCCAGTAAAACGCCTGGTCCCCGGCCTTGAAGGCATTCAGAGCCTTCGCACGATCATAAGGTCCGGCAGCGTCCATCGAAGAGCTCTGTACGGCCATGTCTGCCACGCCAGTCCCCTGTAATTGTTACAATACCCCAAAACGCGTTGCCCTGGATGGGCTTGTCAGGGCGCGAAGTCAGAAGAGAAGAAGAGAAGAAGAGAAGAAATTCAGCCCTGCAGTGCAGCGAACGGAGGAGAGATGCCCCTCTCCTCCGCCCACACACCAGATCAGCTCTTGATGTCAGCCGACCAGGTCTTTTCGATCAGCTTGACGACCGAGTCCGGCATCGGGATGTAGTCGAGCTCTTCAGCAGCCTTGTCGCCCTTTTCGAACGACCACTTGAAGAACTTCAGCGCTTCAGCCGAGGCCGCCTTGTCGGTCGGGGCCTTGTGCATGAGGATGAAGGTCGCCGCAGTGATCGGCCAGGACGCTTCGCCCGGCTGGTCGGTGAGGATCACGTAGTAGCCGGGAGCCTTGGCCCAGTCGGCATTGGCAGCAGCAGCCTGGAAGGCAGCGACGGTCGGCTGCACGGTCTTGCCAGCCTTGTTGACGAGGCCGGCATAGGTCAGCTTGTTCTGCTTGGCGTAAGCATATTCAACATAACCGATGGCATTCTTGGTCTGGCCGACGTTGCCAGCGACGCCTTCGTTGCCCTTGGCGCCAACGCCAACCGGCCACTCGACGGCGGTACCGGTGCCGACCTTGGTCTTCCAGTCAGCCGAGGCCTTGGACAGATAGTCGGTGAAGTTGAAGGTGGTGCCCGAACCGTCCGAACGACGAACGACGGTGATGGCAGCCGAGGGCAGCTTCAGCTTCGGGTTCAGCTTGGCGATGGCAGCGTCGTCCCACTTGGTGACCTTGCCGAGATAGATGTCGCCGAGCACTTCGCCGGAGAGAACCAGCTCGCCAGAGGCAATGCCTTCGAGATTCACGACGGGAACGATCGCGCCCATCACCATCGGCCACTGAACCAGGCCGTCCTTCTCGAGCTGCTCAGCCTTGAGCGGCGCGTCGGTAGCGCCGAAGGTCACGGTCTTGGCCTGGATCTGCTTGATGCCGGCGCCCGAACCGATCGACTGGTAGTTCAAACCATTGCCAGTCTCTTTCTTGTAGGCGTCGGCCCACTTCGAATAGACCGGGAACGGGAACGTTGCGCCGGCACCCGTGATGTCGGCGGCAAATGCCGAGGTCGAGGCGGCAACGAGGCCGGCAGCGACGATCGCTTTGAGGAATTTCATGGGATGTCTCCAATCTCGTGAGCGACCGCGCCGGATGCGCCAGTTGTGCTCACGCCGCCCGTTTAGGGGTGGTCGATTGTGCTTTTATGATAGTTCCGTGACACTTGGATGACGGCACCAAGCATCTGTAAATGCTTTGTTTTTCTGCCTCCGCGGATAATTTTACCGTGCAAATGACAGCGAAAATGCCCTGCCATGAGGGTCATGCCAGGCCGTCAAAATCCGCCGTCACAGGGGTTAACAATATGTTTCAGCAGGCGGAATCCGGCCTCGCGCGCATGCGCGCGTATGACAGCGGCGGGCACGATATTGAGGGGGATCGGACGCAATGCCGCACCATCCGCCAGGGCTTTTTTGACTGTCTGAGCGAAGCGCAGCGATGCGGGACCGCCCGAGGGCGGCCCTGACGGGCACAAGAGAACGAAGGGAGTTTAAGGCGTCAGGACGCCGCGGAGACGGGAGGCGCTGGCGGCGTCTTCACCTGCGGAAAGGCGGCGGTAAAAGTCGCGCCATTCTTCGGCACGCTTTCGATCAGCAGCCGGCCGCGATGCCGGTTCAGGATGTGCTTCACCAGCGAGAGGCCGAGGCCCGTACCGCCCTGTGCGCGGCTGTCGCCGACATCGACCCGGTAGAAACGCTCGGTCAGGCGCGGCAGATGCTCGGGAGCGATGCCCGGGCCATAGTCCCGCACAGCGACGCGGATTTCCGGCACACCCTCCGAGGTCGACTCCGTGGTCAACGATACTTCCACCTTGCCGCCGGATGCGCCGTATTTCAGCGCGTTCTCGATCAGGTTCTCGAACAGCCGAAGCAATTCCTCGCGATCGCCAGCGATGGACACCGGCGTCTCCGGCAGGGCCATTTCGATCTTGACGTTGCGCTCATTGGCCAGCGGCTCCAGTCCGTCGCCGACCTGACGGATAATCGGGAGAATATCCACCAGCGTATCCGGCCGCACATGCGCCGACAGTTCGACGCGCGACAGCGACAGGAGATCGTCGATCAGCCGCGCCATGCGGGTTGCCTGCGCATGCATGATGCCGAGAAAACGCTCGCGCGCCTTGGCGTCGTCCTTGGCCGGTCCCTGCAGCGTGTCGATGAAGCCGGACAGCGCCGCCAGCGGCGTGCGCAGTTCGTGGCTGGCATTGGCGACGAAATCGGCCCGCATTTCCTCGACACGGCGCAGCGGCGTCTGGTCGTGGAACGTCATGAGCATGCAGGTGTCGGTGCCGCCAAAGGCCGTCGGGACCGGCACCGGCGTGATCATCAATTCCATCCAGCGATCGACCGGAACGTGATCGAGATAGGTCGCGCGGCGCGGCTCGGTGGTGGCAATCGCCTCGCGCAAGGCGGTGATGATCTCCGGCGAACGCAGCGCGAATTGAGCGAGTTCGTTCTTGCGCAAAGCGGGCGCCAGTTGCGCCGCGGCGGGATTGAGATGGATGACGCGGCCGGCCCGGTCGAGCAGCACGGCAGGATCGGGAATACCGGCAATGATGGCACGCACCGCAGGCGCCTCGACAGGGTTGGCGGCCAGAGCCTCATCGCGTGCCGTCACCGCGTCATGCAGCCGCCACGGCACCAGCGCCGCACCGGCGATACAAACAAACACGATGCCGGCGCGCAGCGGCGACAACTCGCCGAAGAACACCAAAGCGGCCAGCGCCAGACCGGCTGCCAGCAAAATGATCGCCGAATGCCGCAGCCGGTCTGGCCACGGCGAGAACATGGTCGATGGAGAAGCTTCAATGGCCATCTGAACCGGATCTCTTCCTGCTGCGTATGCGAATTCGTGTCAGGCGCCGGAGCGACCGTGTTCTTTCAGCGGGTGGCCGACACCCGGCTGGGCCTCGGCCGCGACCGCCTGCAGCTTTTTCGATCGCGAACCAATGATAAGCTCGCGAAGCGTCAGTAACATGACTGATATAAAGAACGGCGCGAGGTAATAAAGCACCCTGAACAACAGCATGCCGGCCAGCAGCTTTTCCTGATCCATCATTTCGAGGCCGACCAGCATCGCGGCGTCGAACACACCGAGACCGCCCGGCGAATGGCTGGCGAAACCCAGCAAGGTGGCCGAGACGAACACCACCGCCACCACGACGAAACCGACGTCAGGCTCGGCAGGAACCAGCATATACATCGCGAGCGCACAGAAGCCGAGATCGATGATGCCGATAGTGATCTGCAGCAAGGTGAGCGGACCGCCCGGCAGCACCACCGACCAGGGGCCACGGCCAACGCTGCGCGGCTTCATCCAGACCCAGACCACATAGCCGACGAGACCAGCGAGGATGACGTAAGCCAGAATGCGGTTCATCCAGGGCGGCACCTGGTTGATCGCGCTGGCCGCCTCCGGGTGATAGGCGATGCCGAGGCCGAGCACCGCGAGATTGCCGAGCCAGAAGGTGAGGCCGGCGAGAAAGACGATCTTGGCGACATCGACCGCGCTGAGGTCCCAAGCCGAATAGATGCGATAGCGCACCGCGCCGCCGGTGAAGACGCTGGCGCCGACATTGTGGCCGATCGAATAGCTGGTGAAGGCCGCCAGCGCATTGATCCGGTAAGGCACGTCGCGGCGACCGATCGTGCGCACCGCAAACCAGTCGTAGAATGTCAGCGTGAAATAGCCGGCGGCAACCGACAGCGCCGACAGCATGATCAGCCGCGGCTCGGTCTCCGTCATCGCCCGGAAGACGGCAGCGGCGTCGATGTTGCGCAGCTTGTGATACAGCATGTAGCAGGCGACGCCGATCACCGCGACGCTGATCAAGACACCGAGCTTGTGCAGGACTTGCTTCTCGCGCAGAAACGAAATCGCCCTGCGTATTGCTTCCAGCATCTCAACCTCGAATGCGATCCCCTGACCACGGAATCCGAACCAGGGAAGTCAGACTAGCCTCGGCGGAACCGCCACATCACGTTGTCTCCGGCACAACCGTCGTAGCGCGTTTTTCGGCAAAGTGGAATTCGCCGGCTGTGAATAAAAACAAGTCACATCAGTATATTAGGTCAGTCCTAACAAACCACCAGCCTCTCGGGCGCATTCGCTGCGGCAAAATGCCGACGTCCTGACGCGTCTCACGTCACAATGAGGCTTTCGTGACCTCATGCCGCCGATTTGGCGGCGAGACGTTGATAAAAAAGACAGCAGCGGCCTGCACCACAGACCTCACGTCACGCGGGTCTGCTGCCTGACCACCACGATATCGCGCAGCCACGACCCGATGGCGCAGCCCACGAGATAGAAACCGAACAATGCGAGGCCGAGATCGAGCCAGTAGCCAAAGCGGCCGGGCACGACTTTGGCAATCGCGATGCCTACGATGACCGCGGCGATCACCGAGAGGCGCTGGATCCAAACCCGCGACACCGAACGCCCGCGATAGACGACGGCGATCCAGCCCATGCCGAAGCCGATCAGGAACGCCCCGAGCAGCCAGCCCCAGTGAAACATCGCAAGATAGGTCATGGCGCTTGCCTCACAACGAATTCGATCCGGCGATTCTGCAGCTTGCCTTCGTCGGTGTCATTGGTGGCGATCGGCTGGGTGCTGCCGTAGCCGATCGTCGAGAAACGATCCGCAGGCAGGCCGGCCTTCACGAGATATTCCTCGACGGCGAGCGCGCGCTTCTCCGAGAGCGACTGATTGAACGCCGCGTCGCCATCGCCGTCGGTATGCCCGGCGATTTCGACCCGGACATTGGGGCAGCGCATGGCGATTTCCACGAGGCGATCGAGCAAGCCCGCGGAATCCACATTGATGCTGGCGCTGGACGGTTCGAACCGGATGCGGCCCTTGGTCAGGTTCTGCGCGAAGAGCTGCTGGCACACGCTGGCATCGACCGGTGCCGCGGCAGGCTTCACCGAGACTTCGGCCTTGGCCTGCCAACCCTGCGGGAGCTCGCGCGCGAGGCTTGCGCGGATCTGGTCGGCGGCGACTTCGTAGAGTGCGTCACCCGACAGCTTCACCTCACGATCGGACACCACCAGCGTGCCGGTCGACAGCCGCGACAGCGCGCCGAGCGCCGTCGTCACCGCCGCGGCAAAACCGCCGGGCGCGCCGATGCTGGCCTTCAGGTTGTCGACGATCTTCTCATTGCCGAACTTGCGTCCGGCGGCCGACGCAAGCGCGGCGTGGACGTTGTTATCCGGAACGTAGCCGCTCAGCGTCAGCGTGTTCGTTACCGGGTCCTTGTTGGCCTGGAACACGTAAGGCGGTGCCTTGATGTCGTTGGCCGCCACCGTGAAACCTTCCGGCAGGTTCTTCAGTGCTGCCGCGATGGCTTCGCGGCCGCCGAGATCGCGCGCCATGCCGGAGAGGCTGACATTGGTATCCGAAATCACCGCTTTGCCTTCCTTCAGCTTGGCGACCTGATCGAGCAGCAGCACGGCTGCGGCATCGAACCGCGGCGGCGCGCCGCGCTTCAGGCCCATGCGGTCGGAGACCTCGGTTCCGCTGAGCGCGGCACGGGCGGCTTCCACGATGCGCGCCCTGCTGGCCGGCAATGGCGCGGTCCCCCACAGCGTGACGCGGACATTGTCGCGCTCCGCGACCCAGACGAACGGCTTGGCCTCGGCGACAAGACGGGTTTCGTCATTGACCAGGCGGACGCCCGGCGTGGCCTCGACCGACGAGACCGCGCTGCGGCGACCGTCTTCGGAAAAAGCTTCGGCAGAAAACGAGACGTCGCGGCCGGCAACCGTGATCTGGCTCTTGTCGAGGATCGTGTTTTTCAGCGCTGCAGTGCTGCGCGCCGTTAAATCCGTCTCAAGCGGAATCGTGCTAACCCAGGCAGCAACCACCCAAAGAATGGCAAGCGGGATGAGCCCGGGCCACCATTTGGCACTCCACCTGTAAAATCCGTGCATTCGACGTCCTGCGGGTCTGGAAACAGAGAGAAAACAAACCCTTGCGGGACTGTCAAATTGAAATCAAGGCAAACCTCTGGCGCTGCCGCGGGTATTCGAATAACGCTTTGTTCAATCGTTTCTGATCATTTCCGTGGGTAGCATCAATTGCTCGGTCATACGATGAAGCAGATTCGCAACACGATTATTCGTGCCGGCCTGGATGCGCTGTATTTCAGCGGCGCCCACCGCGTGCTGCGACCCATCTTCGGCGGCGTGGGCACCATTTTCATGCTGCACCATGTGCGCCCTGCGCATGCCGGTCCGTTCCAGCCCAACCGCCACCTCGAGATCACGCCGGATTTCCTGCGCGCCACCCTCGCTTATCTGCGTGCAACCGACGTCGATATCGTGACCCCCGATGAAGTGCAGCGGCGGTTGACGGAGCGGGATTTCTCGCGCCGCTTCGCCTGTTTCACCTGCGACGACGGCTATCGCGACAACCGCGACCATGCATTGCCCGCGATGCAGGATTTCGACGCACCCTTCACGGTCTATGTCACCAGTGACTTCGCCTCGGGCACAGGCCGGCTGTGGTGGGTGGCGCTGGAGCGCGTGGTCACCAGGGCCGATGCGATCGAGGCCCCGATCGACGGACAGATGGTGCGCCTGGACACGTCGACTCTCGCCGGCAAGGACATGGCGTTCGACCGCCTGCATGGCTGGCTGCGCGGATTGCCGGAAGAAGCGGACGTCCGCCGCGAGATCAGCACACTCTGCGCCGCGCATGGCATTGACGAAGAGGCGGTCAGCCGCGAGCTGTGCATGTCGTGGGACGAACTCAAACCTTTCGCCGCCGATCCGCTGGTGACAATCGGCGCGCATGGCGTAAGCCACTGCAACCTCGCCAAACAGACCGAAGCGACGGTCGTGCATGAGCTGTCAGCCAGCCGCACCGATATCGAAAACGTTCTGCAGCGCCCAGCCGTGCATCTTGCCTATCCCTATGGCGACCGCTGCGCCGCTGGTACACGGGAATTCGCACTGGCAAAAAGCGCCGGCTTCGAGACAGCCGTGACGACGCGCCCCGGCGTGATCGCCTCGGACAACTCCGCACAACTCACCGCGCTCCCGCGGGTCTCGCTGAACGGCAACTATCAGGACACCCGCTATCTGCCGGTGCTGACCTCCGGCGCCGCCACCGCGATGTGGAATGGCTTCCAGCGCGGCGTCGGATAGTCCAGTCATGCGCTGCAGGCGAACTGCAGCGCCGCGTCCCGCACCGGATCAGACCGGCTTTTGCGGCAGATCGGTCTCCGGTGGAAAGTACACGCCCGACATCGGATCGACCCAGCACAGATGGTCGTTGACGCGGGTTACGCCAGCCACATTTTCAGCAGCCACGACAATTGCCCGACGGACATTCTCGTCCGTGATGAAACCGTCGATATCCACGACGCCATCCTTCACCCGGACATCGAGGCCGACGGGCGTCCATTCGTTATGCCTGAGCACAGCGACGATGCGGCGGCGGATCAACGCATCACTCGACCCGACATCGGAGACGTCGTGCATGACATCGGCGATGGCCTCGACGAAATTCTGCCGGCTGACGATACCGACGAGCCTGTCGCCCTGCACCACCGGTACGCGCTTGATGTGATACTTCTCCATTACTTCGACGATATCGGCCAGACCGGTCTCCTCGGTCACCGTGCGGACCTCGCGGGTCATGATCTCGTGCACCTTGCGGCCGGCTTCACGGACATAATCGACGGCCTGCAGGCTGGGGCCGCGCACGAATTCGAGCCAGCGCGGACGCCTGCGCTGCGTGCCGACCTCGTGCCGGCGCAGAAAGTCCCGCTCGGTCACAATGCCAACCAGCTTGCCAGCCGCATCCACCACAGGCAATCCGCTCACGTGGTAGTCGATCATCAGCCGCGCAGCCTCGCTGATCGACGCGTCTGGCGACACGGTGACGAGCTTGCGGGTCATAATTTGATGAGCTCTCACGACACTCTCCCATTGGGTTGAGGTCCGTTTGCTGAACGAACCAACGCAAGAAGCCTATGCCGGCCGCCGGTTCCGGCCTTGATATAGCTCAACTGCAGCAGCGCTTGTTGACTCGCCCTGCCCGCCGCCGCACACAATCGGCCCAACGACAAAACAAACGGGAGGCATCATGTTCACCAATCTGTTTTCGCTCGATGGCCGCATCGCATTGGTAACCGGCGGCTCGCGCGGCATCGGCAAGATGATCGCAGCGGGATTTCTCAGCCAGGGCGCGGCGAAGGTCTACATCACCGCGCGCAAGGCTGGACCTTGCGACGCAACCGCGAAAGAACTCTCCGCGCAGTATCCAGGCGAATGCATTGCGCTGCCGATCGACATCTCGACAATGAACGGCATCGAGATGCTGGCTGCCGAGATCAAGAAGCGCGAACCCAGGCTCGACATTCTCGTCAACAATGCGGGTGCTGCCTGGGGCGCGGACTTCGATGAATTTCCGGAGAGCGGCTGGGACAAGGTGATGACGCTGAACGTCAAGACACCGTTCTTTCTGACCAAGGCGCTGGCCGGGCCGCTGCGCGCGGCAGCCAGCGCGGACAAGCCCGCCAAGGTCATCAACATCGCCTCCATCGACGGCATCTTTGTCAATCCGATGGAGACCTATTCCTATGCAGCGAGCAAATCCGGCCTGATTCACCTGACGCGGCGGATGGCCGTGAAACTGATCCGGGATCACGTCGTCGTCACGGCCATCGCACCGGGCCCGTTCCAGTCGGACATGAACAAGGCTGCCCGCGACAATGCCGATCAAGTGGCGACCCGCGTGCCCGCCGGCCGGATCGGCACCGACGAGGACATGGCGGGTGCCGCGATCTATCTCGCCTCGCGTGCCGGCGACTATGTGGTCGGCGCCACCATCGCGGTGGACGGCGGCATCGTCTACGCCAATCCCGGCATCAAGGGCGATGGCTGGGACTGATAACGGACGATGGTGGTCGCCCGGATGGCGCATCAGCCAAATCCGGGGACCGGCTGCCGCCATAATCAGCCGGGGTTATAAGATGAGCAGTTAACGAATTTCGGTCTCGCTTGAGACCCATATGCTGCAAAGCTATTTTCAAACAAGATATTGAAATACCCCGAGATTAGCTCCGAATAAGATTGCCGGTTGCCATTGTACACAATGGCACGCGCCTTGCTTCGTTAACCCCTGAAAGGCCCATGGCTCCTGGGGAGAGACGGCAAATGGCGGACTCACCACACTCAGCAACAGTTATAGCCGAACCCGGCCCGATCACGGTCGACTGGGCAGCGACGGCGCTCGTCATCATCGACATGCAGCGCGATTTCATGGAGCCCGGCGGCTTCGGCGAGACGCTGGGCAACGACGTCTCGCAGCTCGCCCGCGCAGTCGAGCCCATCGCTGCAGTCCTGAAGGCGGCGCGCGAGACGGGGATGATGGTGGTGCATACCCGCGAGGGGCACCTGCCCGATCTCTCCGACGCACCGCCCGCCAAGATCGAACGCGGTGCGCCGTCACTGCGGATCGGCGATCCCGGCCCGATGGGACGCATCCTCATCCGCGGCGAAGCCGGCCATGACATCATCCCCGCGCTTTATCCCGTCGAAGGCGAGATCGTCATCGACAAGCCCGGCAAGGGCGCGTTCTACGCCACGACACTCGGCGCAGACCTGAAGGCCCGCGAGATCGACACGCTGCTGGTCTGCGGTGTTACGACGGAGGTCTGCGTTAACACCACCGTGCGCGAAGCCAATGACCGCGGCTATCGCTGCATCGTCATTTCTGACGGCTGCGCGTCCTACTTCCCTGAATTCCACGAGATGGGCCTGAAGATGATCAAGGCCCAGGGCGGCATCTTCGGCTGGGTCGCCGACTCCGCCGCCATTCTCGACGCCATCACACGTTCTGAACATGCACCGGAGACTTCCAACAAACTTGCAGCAGGAGCATCACGATGAGCACGACCGCGGGGACGTTTTCTAAAGATTCTGCCGGCAAATCCGACTTTAAGCCCGCGTTATGGACGCCGGGCGACTGGAATGCATTTTTCGGCTTCGGCACCAATATTCTCGTCAACATGCTGGTGCTGACCGGCCTGCTGCGCTTCGTCCTGAAAATGCCGGACAATATCGTGTTCGGCCGCATCCTGCCGGCGATGGGCCTGATGATGTGCCTGTCGACGATGTACTACGCCTGGCTCGCCTATAAACTGGCGCAGAAGACCGGTCGCAGCGATGTCTGCGCGCTGCCTTCGGGCATCAGCGTGCCGCATATGTTCATCGTCACCTTCGTGATCATGCTGCCGATCTCGATCACGACGGGCGACCCCATCAAGGGCTGGGAGGCCGGCCTCGTCTGGGTGTTCTTCCAGAGCTTCATCCTGATGATCGGCGGCTTCATCGCGCCCTGGATCCGCAAGGTGACGCCGCGTGCCGCTCTGCTCGGCACCCTGGCCGGCGTTTCCATCGCCTTCATCGCCATGCGACCGGCACTGGAAATGTTCATGACGCCGGTGATCGGCCTCACGTGCTTCGCCATCATCCTGCTGAGCTGGTTCGGCGGCTATAAATATCCCAAGGGGGTTCCGGCCGGGCTGGTCGCGATCGGCGTCGGCATGGTGATCGCATGGGGGTCCACGCTGCTTGGCTTCGGCGTCGGCGGGCTCAGCATCGCGGGCGTCAAAGCAGCCTTCACCAATTTCGGCTTCTCGGTGCCGATTCCCGCCTTCGATCACGTTTTCTCGGGCTTCCAGTTCCTCGGCATCATCCTGGTCACCGCCATTCCCTATGGCATCTACGATCTGGTCGAGGCGATGGACAATGTCGAGTCCGCCGAAGCGGCCGGCGACGAATATCCGACCACGCGCGTGCTGACCGCTGACGGCGTCGTCTCGCTGATCGGCTGCCTTATGGGCAACCCCTTCATCAACGCGGTCTATATCGGCCATCCCGGCTGGAAGGCGATGGGTGGCCGGATCGGCTATTCGGCAGCGACCGGCCTGATGGTGATCGTGCTGTCCTGGTTCGGCGTCATCTCGCTGATGCTGGCCATCGTTCCGCTGGTCGCGATCTCGCCGATCCTGCTCTATATCGGCATGCTGATCTGCGCGCAGGCGTTTGAGACGACGCCACGCGAACACGCGCCGGCCATCGCGCTTGCGCTGACGCCGCATCTCGCGGCCTGGGCCTCCGTACTGATATCGGGAGCGCTCGGTGCCGCCGGCATGAATTTCGGCGCGATCCACTCGCCTGAGTTCATCGCCAAGATGGGGCAGAACGGCGTACTGCTCCACGGCCTCGAAGTCATGGGCGGCGGCTCTATCCTGGTCGGCCTGGTGCTCGGCGCCATCGCGGTCTTCATCATCGAACGCAAATTCGTCAACGCATCGGCCTTCGCGCTGGCTGGCGCGGTGCTGACCTATTTCGGCTTCATGCATGGTGAGGCGATCGGGATCGGCGGCGGATTGGGGGTGACGCCCGGCGTCGCTCTCGCTTATGCTCTCGTTGCAGCCGGGCTCTTTGCCGCGGACAAGTTCGGCGCAACCAGCCTGTCCCCTTCTGTCCCGCAATCGGAGCCGCCACTTGCCGTGCCTGCTGAATAACATCGTCTCAATCTGCGGGTGGCACACCCGTGCCATCCGCAGCAGGTTCGCATCGTGAGTGAGTCCGTTCCCGAAACAATCGCCGCCATCGTCGCCTCGCATCGCGCCGGCACCGTAACGCCCGCACAGACAGTCGCGCGCAGCTATCAACGCATCCGCGACCGCGGTGATACGGCCATCTTCATCACGCTCCGCGTTGAGGCCGAGGCTATCGCCGAAGCCGAGGCGCTGGCTGCGAAAGATCCTGCAACGCTGCCGCTTTATGGCGTGCCGGTCGGCGTGAAGGACAATATCGACGTCGCCGGCCTGCCGACCACAGCCGCCTGTCCCGCTTTCACCTATAACGCAACGCGTGACGCCAGCGCCGTGGCGCGGCTGCGTGCAGCGGGCGCCATCATCATCGGCAAGACCAATCTCGACCAGTTCGCCACCGGCCTCGTCGGCGTGCGCTCCCCCTATGGTATTCCCAAGAACGCGATCCGCGACGATCTCGTGCCCGGCGGATCGAGCTCCGGCTCTGCCGTTGCCGTCTCCGCGGGCCTCGTACCGCTGACGCTCGGCACAGACACGGCAGGCTCCGGCCGCGTGCCGGCGATGCTCAACAATATCGTCGGCCTCAAGCCAAGCCTCGGCCTGATCCCGACAGCCGGCGTGGTGCCGGCCTGCCGCACGCTGGATTGCGTCTCAATCTTCACGCTGACGGTGGACGATGCTGTCGCCGCGCTCGATGTGATGGGCGGCTATGACGCGCATGATCCCTATTCGCGCAAGCGGGTGCCCGGTTCGGTCACGGAATTTCCAAAAGGCCTCAAGCTCGGCGTGCCGCGCAACGGGCAGCTGATCTTCTTCGGCGACAAGACCGCGGAGAAAGCCTATGGGGACGCGCTGAAGCGCTGGACCGCGCTGGGCGCAACGCTGGTCGAGTTCGACCTTGAGCCGTTCTATGAGACGGCGCGGCTGCTTTACGATGGACCCTGGGTCGCCGAACGTCTGCTGGTGATCCGCGATCTGCTCGCATCTGCGCCGGATGCGATCCATCCCGTCACGCGCGAAATCACCATCGCCGGTGCACGGCAGAGCGCGACCGATACATTTGCGGCCCTGTACAAGCTGCAGGAGCTGAAGCGTGTCGCCGAACAGGCGTTCACAACCATCGATGCGCTGGTGCTGCCGACCGCGCCGACCGCCTATACGACGGCGCAGGTGCTCGCCAATCCCATCGAACTCAATTCGCGGCTCGGCACCTATACCAACTTCGTCAACCTGCTCGACCTCTGCGGTCTCGCGATTCCTGCAGCGATGCGCCCCGATGGAATCCCGTTCGGTATCACCCTGCTGGCGCCGGGCGGCGACGACGCCCTGCTGGCCAGCATCGGACGCGTGTTTCATGCCGATACCAAACTGCCGGTTGGCGCCAAGGGCCTACCGCAGCCGGCGCTCGCACCACTCTCCACCGAGGTTGCCACCGGCGAGATCGCGATTGCCGTGGTCGGCGCGCATCTTTCCGGCATGGCGCTGAACGGCGATCTTCAGGCGCTCGACGCTCGACTGCTGAAAGCCACGACCACGGCCCCGGACTACAAGTTCTATGCGCTGAACGGCACCACGCCGCCAAAGCCGGGCCTGCTGCGCGTCGCCGATGGTACAGGCGCCGAGATTGCACTGGAGATCTGGGCACTGTCGGCAGCAAACTTCGGCACATTCGTCGCATCGCTGCCGGAGCCGATGTCCATCGGCACATTGCGGCTGGCGGATGGATCGAGTGTGAAGGGCTTCTTGGTGGAAGCCAAGGCGACGGAAGATGCGCGCGATATTTCGTCGTTTGGCGGATGGCGGGCGTATATGGCTGAGAAGAAGTAGCGGCGTTTTGCGTCGCAACTGTTAAAGCGCTGTCATGGCCGGGCAGCGCGAAGCGGGCTTCGCTAGATGTCCCAGCCATCCACGTCTTCGTACTGGACCAAGACGTGGATGCCCGGCACGAGGCCGGGCATGACGGAGTTTCTATTTCGAGCGTAGAGCCTTACGCCGCCCGGATATTCCCCATGAACCTGTCCAGTTCGGCACGCAGGCGCGCGCTCTCGCTCGACAGGGTCTGTGCGGAATTCAGCACCTGCGCCGATGCCGCGCCGGTTTCGGTTGCGCCGCGATTGACGTCGACAATATCGCCGGCGACCTGCTGGGTGCCGTGGGCAACGCGCTGAACGTTCTGCGCGATCTCGCGTGTGGCAGCGCCCTGCTGTTCCACGGCGCTGGCGATCTCGGACGCAATGCCCGAAATTTCGCCGATGGTGCTGCCGATCTGCTTGATCGCCGACACCGACTCCTGCGTTGCGCTCTGCATGCCGGCTATCTGGGTCGAGATTTCCTCGGTCGCCTTCGCGGTCTGGCTGGCCAGCGACTTCACTTCGGAGGCAACAACCGCAAAGCCGCGGCCGGCATCTCCGGCCCGCGCGGCCTCGATGGTCGCATTGAGCGCAAGAAGGTTGGTCTGTTCGGCAATCGCCGTGATGAGATCGACGACGTCGCCGATGCGCTGCGCGGCGCGCGACAATTCGCCGATGCGGGCATCGGTCTGCTGCGCCTGCACCACCGCACTGTCCGCGATCTTGCTGGAGGTCTGCACCTGGCGGCCGATTTCGTTGACCGACAGCGAGAGTTCTTCGGTGGCGGTCGCCACCGACTGCATGTTCGAGGAGGCCTGATCCGAGGCGCCGGCGACGCGGCTCGACAATCCCTCGGTGGTCTCGGCGGTGCGCGTCAGCGTACCGGCTGCGGTTTCCAGCTGCCCGGCCGATGCCGATACGTTCGAAACGATCGCACCCACAGCGGCTTCGAAATCGTCGGCAAAACGGATGAGTTCGGCCCGGCGTGCTGCACCGGCCTCGCGGCTTTGCTCTTCCTGCATGGCGGCATCGCGCTCGGCCTTCGCGATGGCCTGCACTTTAAATTCCTCCACGGCGGACGCCATGTCGCCGAGTTCGTCGCGGCGGCCGAGACCCGGCAGCACGACCTCGAAGTCACCAGCCGCGAGCTTGCGCATCGCTGCGCACATCGCGATCATCGGCTTGGCGATGCTGCGGCCGAGCAGCAGGGCAAGGATGGCACCGACGATGAAGCCGCCAACGCCCAGCACCATCACCTGACGCTCGGTATCGTGGATGGTCGCGTCGGATTCGTTTTCAAGCCGCTGCTGTTCGGACAGCATGTCGGCCTTCATTTCGGCCGACAGCTTGGTGATCGCCGCCGCGGTCTCCGACATCTCCTGGACCAGGCCGTCGACCTTCTTGGTGTTCTCGACGAACTTGACGAAAGCCTCGGCGTAGAGCTTCGTCTCCGCGGTGATCTCCTTCACCTTGTTGTTGATCTTGTCGTCATTGGCATAGATCGTCGCGAACGAGTTCTGCAGGAACTTGATGCGGGCCGTCGCGGCGTTCGAGGTCTTGTCCTCGGCCTTGCCGATATAGGTGTTCACGAGCGACGTCGCGGTGATGAACTGCGTGGTGATTTCCTTGACCTGATCCTGCACGGAAGCAAGGCCGGCCATGGTCGCGGTGTCGCCGAGATCGTCGATCTTGTTACGCAGCATCAGGCTGGTGCGCGACAACTGGCTGGACGCGATGGTGTCGTTCTGGCCCTTCACGGTGAGGATGTCGGCGAACACCTTGGTGAAGGTGGTGAATTCACGGGACAGTTTGGCGATCTTGCCGAGCCGCGCCGAATCCGTGGTCGCCTTCATCGACTGATCGATGGCGTCCTTCAAACTGGCTTCCGCGGCCTTCGCTGCCTTGGCGTCCGCTTCATTGCTGGTGAGCACGTAATAGCGCGTCAGCGCCTGATAGGAGGTCAGTTCGCGGTCGATATTGCGGGCCAGACCGGACTCCGCAACGCTGGTGCGATACGACACCACGCCGGCCGAGATGCGCTCGAAGCCGATATAAGCGAGCACCATGCTGAGCGCGGAGATCGCGAGCACGGCGGCGAAGCCCAGCGTCACCTTGGCGCGAAATCTGAGGGCAGGAAACTTAAAAGAAGCCGGCTTCTTCCGGACAAGCGTCGTCGTTGCCACCTGGGGCCCCCGTTCATCACTCCCAACATTCGGGTCATCGCGCGCAAGCGCACGCAAAGCCGATGCTCAAACCTACGGCACATTGGCTAAGGACGAGTAAACGGATACCGGAACTTCTGGAGGTTGCGCGGCAGGCGAACAGGGGGGTCTCGTCATTCCGGGGCGCGAGCGCCACTCGGCGATCGCGAACCCGGAATCTCAACATGGGAGTCTTCGGAGAGCCAAGCCACTCCGGGATTCCGGGCCCATGCCGGCCCGCTACGCGGTCCTGCTCCGGAATGACGGGTAAACTACGCCGCCATCGCCGGCGGGGCGAGCGCCTGCCAGTCATTTGCGAGCTGCAGTTTCGGTTCGGTCAATTCCTGCAGCTTCTCCAGCGTCATGCCCTCGACCATTTCGCGCACGAACAGGCCCTGCGGCGTGACGTCGATGACCGCCAGATTGGTGTAGATACGCTTGACGCACCCTGGCGCGGTGAGCGGCAGGCGGCACTTCTTGAGAATGCGCGGATTCCCCTTCTTGTCGGTGTGATCCATGATCACCCGGATCTCCTTGGCGCCAACCGCCAAATCCATCGCGCCGCCGACGCCAGGCGGGAAGCTTGGGTCTTCCGTGGTCCAGTTGGCGAGATCACCCCGCTCCGAGACTTCAAAGGCGCCGAGCAGGCTGACATCGAGATGCTTGCCGCGGATCATCAGGAAGGCGTCGGCGTGGTGCATGAACACGCCGCCCTTGATCAGCGTCGTGTAGCTCTTGCCGGCGTCGATCAGATTCTCGTCTTCCATGCCGGGCTCCGGCTTCGGGCCGAGGCCCAAAATGCCGTTCTCGCTGTGGAAGATCACTTCGCGACCATCGGGCACATAGCTCGCCGCCAGCGTCGGCATGCCGATGCCGAGATTGACATAGGCGCCTTCCTGCAGGTCCTGCGCAGCACGCCAGGCCATCTGGTCACGGTTGAGCGGCTTGTAATTCGACGTCATGCCTTTGTTCCCAAATCTTTGGCTCCCACGACCACCACACGATCGATGAAAATGCTCGGCGTCACCACCGCTTCGGGATCCATGCTGCCGAGTTCGACCATCTCGTCCACCTGCACGACGCTGAGATCGGCGGCCATGGCCATGATCGGATTGAAGTTACGCGCCGACTGGTTGTAGACGAGGTTGCCCCAGCGATCCGCCTTCCTGGCGCGCAGCAGCGCAATGTCGCCCTTCAGCGGCTTCTCGAACACGTGAAGCACGCCGTCGATCTCGCGGGTCTCCTTGCCCTCGGCAAGTTTCGTATGCGCCGTCACAGGGGAGAAGAAGCCGCCAAGCCCGGCGGCATGGGCATGCATGCGCTCGCTGATGATCCCCTGCGGGACGAGTTCGAGTTCCAGCGTCTTGGCGCGATAGGCATTCAGGAAAGCGCTGTAGTCGCCGGAGCGCGGATAGGAGCAGATCACCTTGCTGACGCGGCCGGAATTGATCAGCCGGGCGAGGCCGGTGTCGCCATTGCCGGCATTGTTGTGGACGATGGTGAGATTGGTCGCCCCCTGATCGTGCAGCGCCTCCAGCAGATCATCGGCAATGCCGACGGTACCGAACCCGGCCACCAGAACGACAGCGCCGTCCTTCACCCCGGCCACGGCATCGGCCGGGCTGGCTACTCTCTTATCGATCACTCCCGGAAACTCCTCGTCGCGGAATTGTTATTGTCCGCAATCGCTTGCGGCATTTATTGCGCCGCGACTAGAGCATTGTGGCCTGTGGATATGAAGGCACAAATTTGCAGGAGGGATACGCGCGTTGCTGCTCCCTTCCCCTCTACCCCAGCGAAGCTTCGCGCAGCGGGAGAGGGTGGAGGGGGAAGAAAGACTCCCACCAAATTCCCAGTTGCAAACTTTTCGGAGCGCGCTTCTAATTGGAATAATTAAAAAATATCGGGAGGTCTGCGTGTCCACAGTCAAACTGACGGTCAATGGCAAATCTGTCTCTGCCACGGTCGAAGACAGAACCCTTCTCGTCCACCTGCTCCGCGAAAATCTTAACCTGACCGGGACCCATGTGGGCTGCGATACCAGCCAGTGCGGCGCCTGCATCGTGCATATCGACGGCAAGGCCGTGAAATCCTGCACCACTCTGGTCGGTCAGATCGACGGCGCCAATGTCACCACCATTGAAGGCATTGCCAAGGGCGACCAGCTGCATCCGATGCAGGCGGCGTTCCGCGACAATCACGGCCTGCAATGCGGTTACTGTACGCCGGGCATGATCATGTCGGCGATCGACATCGTGAACCGGCACGCCAGCGATCTCGATGAAGAGACGGTGCGCCAGGAACTCGAAGGCAATATCTGCCGCTGCACCGGCTACCACAACATCGTCAAATCGGTGCTCGACGCCGCCGGACGCATGAAGGTTGCGCAAGCGGCTGAATGAGCCGCGGCGCATTGATCTGAGCTGAGCCAACCGCGCCTTTCGATGGAAAGCGCGGACAATCAAAAACTCCGGCAGGGAGACCCATAAGATGGGCGTTGAAGGCATCGGCGCACGCGTTGCGCGCAAGGAAGACAAGCGATTCATCACCGGCCGCGGCCGCTATGTCGACGACGTCAAGATCGTCGGCCTCACCCACGCGCATTTTATCCGCAGCCCGCATGCCCATGCCAAGGTCAAAGGCATCGACGCGTCCGCGGCGAAGGACATGCCCGGCGTGGTCGATGTGCTGACCGCCCAGCAATTGGTGGACGACAAGATCGGCAATCTGATCTGCGGCTGGGCAGTGTCCTCCAAGGACGGCTCGCCGATGAAGATGGGCGCATGGCCTGCGATGGCGCCGGACACAGTGCGCTTTGTCGGACAGGCCGTGGCGGTTGTGATCGCCGAGACCAAGAACCAGGCGAAAGATGCGGCTGAAGCGGTCGTCGTCGAGTACGAAGAGTTACCCGCCGTCAGCAGCATGACTGCAGCGCTCGCATCGGGCGCGCCGCAACTGCATCCGGAAGCGCCGGGCAACGTCGTCTATGACTGGTCGATCGGCGACGAGAAGCTGACCAAGGATGCCTTCAGCAAGGCGGCCAATATCGTGTCGCTGGACCTGACCAATAACCGCCTGGTGCCGAATGCGATGGAGCCCCGCGCAGCCGTCGCGGAATATGACGAAGCTGAAGAGCACTTCACGCTCCATACGACATCGCAAAATCCGCATGTGGCGCGGCTCGTGCTGTCGGCATTCTACAATGTGGCGCAGGAACACAAGTTGCGCGTCATCGCTCCCGATGTCGGCGGCGGCTTTGGGTCGAAGATCTTTATCTATCCCGAAGAAATGGTCGCACTCTGGGCGTCGAAGAAAGTGCGTCGCCCGGTGAAATGGACCGGCGACCGCACCGAGGCGTTTCTCACTGACGCCCATGGCCGCGATCACATCTCACATGCCGAGATGGCGTTCGATACCAACAACAAGATCCTGGGCCTGCGGGTGAAGACCCACGCCAATTTCGGCGCCTATATGTCGCTGTTCTCGTCCTCGGTGCCGACCTATCTCTACGCCACGCTGCTGTCGGGCCAGTACAACATCCCGACCATCTATGCCGAGGTGATGGGCGTCTATACCAACACCACACCAGTCGATGCCTATCGCGGCGCCGGACGCCCCGAGGCGAGCTATCTGGTGGAGCGGCTGATGGAAACATCGGCGCGGCAATTGAAGGTCGATCCCGCCGAACTGCGCCGCATCAACTTCGTCACCCAGTTCCCGCATCAGACGCCCGTCATCATGGCCTATGACATCGGCGACTTCGGCGCATCGCTCGACGCTGCGCTGAAAGCGATCGACTATGCCGGCTTCCCTGCCCGCAAGGCCAAGGCGAAAGCCGCCGGCAAACTGCGCGGCCTCGGCTTCTCCTGCTACATCGAAGCCTGCGGCATCGCGCCGTCCAAGGCGGTCGGCTCGCTCGGCGCCGGCGTCGGCCTCTGGGAATCCGCGGAAGTCCGCGTCAACCCGGTCGGCACCATCGAAGTGCTGACGGGATCGCACAGCCACGGCCAGGGTCATGAGACGACCTTCGCGCAACTGGTCGCCGGACGGCTCGGCATCTCCGTCGATCAGGTGCAGATCGTCCACGGCGACACCGACAAGGTGCAGTTCGGCATGGGCACCTATGGGTCACGCTCGGCGGCGGTCGGCATGTCCGCGATCTTCAAGGCGATGGAGAAAGTGGAAGCCAAGGCGAAGAAGATCGCCGCGCATCTGCTGGAAGCCTCGGAGGGCGACATCGTCATCGAGAATGGCGAGTTCAAGGTAACCGGCACCGACAAGGCGATCGCCCTGCCGATGGTCGCGCTCGCGGCCTATACCGCGCATAATCTGCCTGACGGCATGGAGCCCGGCCTGAAGGAAGGCGCGTTCTACGATCCCACCAACTTCACCTTCCCGGCCGGCGCTTACATCTGCGAGGTCGAGATCGACCCTGGCACCGGCAAGGTGGACATCGTCGACTTCGTCGCGGTGGATGACTTCGGCCGGCTGATCAATCCGATGATTGTCGAAGGCCAGGTCCATGGCGGCCTCGCCCAAGGCATCGGCCAGGCCCTGCTGGAAGGTGCCGTCTATGACGACAACGGCCAGCCGGTGACGGCATCGTTCATGGATTACGCCATGCCCCGCGCCGACGATGTGCCGTCGTTCCGGGTCTCGCACACCACCACACTGTGCCCGGGCAATCCGCTTGGCGTGAAAGGCTGCGGCGAGGCCGGCGCGATCGGTTCGTCACCCGCCGTCATCAACGCCATCACCGATGCACTTGGCCACAACAGGATCGAGATGCCGGCGACGCCTGGACGTGTCTGGGAAGCGCTGCAATTGCAGCAGGCAGCGGAATAAGGGAGAGCGATCATGTACGAGACTACTTATCACCGCCCTGCCAGCATCGACGAAGCAGCGGCCCTGTTCGCCAAGCATCCGGAGGCCAAATATCTCGCCGGCGGCCACACGCTGATCCCCGTGATGAAGCAGCGGTTGGCGGCGCCCTCGGATGTTATCGACCTCGCGAAGATCAAGGAGATGATCGGCATCGAGGCGACATCCGACGCGCTGATCATCAAGGCGGCGACGACCTATTACGACATCACGCAGAGCGCCGCGGCCAAGAAGGCGATCCCGGCGATCGTGTATCTGACGTCCGTGCTCGGCGATCCCGCCGTGCGCTATCGCGGCACCATCGGCGGCTCCATCGCCAATAATGATCCGGCCGCGGACTATCCGGCGGCGGTGCTGGCGCTCGGAGCGACGATCAAGACCAACACGCGCGAGATCAAGGGCGATGATTTCTTCCAGGGCCTGTTCTCGACGGCGCTTGAAGACAACGAGATCATCACATCGGTGTCGTTCCCGATCCCGGCCAAGGCCGGCTATGCCAAAATGCGCCACCCCGCCTCGCGCTTCGCGCTCACCGGCGTGTTCGTTGCACAAACGAAGTCCGGCGAGGTCCGCGTCGCCGCCACTGGCGCATCGCAGAACGGCGTGATGCGCGTGCCGGCTATCGAGGCTGCGCTGAAAGCGAACTGGTCGGCGGGTGCGCTGGATGGCGTGAAGATCTCTGCCGACGGGTTGATGAGCGACATCCACGGCTCGGCGGAATATCGCGCCAATCTCATCAAGGTGATGGCGCAGCGCGCAGTGGAGGCGGCGGGGTAGCGCGCCCCTCTCCTTGTCGTTGCCCGGCTTGACCGGGCAACCTAGTAAATTGAGCTGCGAATGATGGCACACATCATTTGCTGCACCGCATACTGGATCGCCCGGTCCAAGCGCGCAATTGCCCGCCAGGCCGGGCGATGACAGTGAGAGTATTCCACGCATAGCCGCATGCATCGCCGCGGCCAAAAGGCGCTTGCCCTCGCAGCATGGCCCGGTAACAGTTTTCCGCAATGAACCGGCACCACGCCGGACCACAAAACGGGAAACGCAAGTGACGGACACCAGCAAACTCTCCGGTCCCCTCAAGGGCACACGCATCGTCGAATTCGCCGGCATCGGACCCGGCCCGTTCGCCTGCATGCTGCTGGCCGACATGGGCGCCGAGGTAATCACGCTGGTGCGCCCGAAGCAGATGCCGAAGGGCGCCGCGTCACGCGGCCGCAAGGTCATTGAGGTCGATCTCAAGGACAAGGCCGCCATCGCACAGGTGCTCTCGCTGCTGGACAGCGCCGATGCGCTGGTGGAAGGCTATCGCCCCGGCGTGATGGAGCGCCTCGGCCTCGGGCCGGATGTCGTCCTCGGCCGCAACAGGAAGCTGGTCTATGGCCGCATGACCGGCTGGGGCCAGGAAGGGCCGCTGGCGCAGGCTGCCGGTCATGACATCAACTACATCTCCATCACCGGGGCCCTCGCCGCGATCGGCGGCGCCGACAAGCCGGTGCCGCCACTGAATCTGGTCGGCGATTTCGGCGGCGGCTCGATGTATCTCGTGATGGGCATGCTCGCCGCCATGCTGGAAGCCAGTCGCTCCGGCCAGGGCCAGGTGGTGGACGCGGCCATGTGCGACGGCGCGGCATCCCTGATCACCATGTTCTTCGACATGACCGCGGCCGGTCGCTGGAAGGAAACCCGCGAGAGCAACATGCTCGATGGCGGCGCGCATTTCTACGGCGTCTATGAATGCAGCTGCGGCAACTTCATCTCGATCGGATCGATCGAGCCGCAATTCTATGCCGAGCTGCGTGAACTCGCGGGGCTGTCGGAGGCCTGCTACGACAATCACATGGATTCGAAGAACTGGGCAGCGGTGAAAGACAAGCTGACCGCGGTGTTCAAGACCAAGAGCCGCGACGAATGGTCGAAGATCATGGAAGGCACCGATGTGTGCTTCGCCCCGGTGCTGACCATGTCGGAAGCGACGAAGCACCCGCATATGGTGGCACGCGAAGTCTTCATCCAGCACGAGGGCGCGACACAGCCGGCACCCGCACCGCGGTTCTCGCGCACGCCGTCAGCGGCGCGGCCGGCGGTGAAGGTGGAGCTGGGTGATGCGGTGAAGACGTGGGCGGCAGGCTGAGAAAAATGACTGCAAACAAATTGGCACGCTAGCCCTTGCGGGGGAGAGTTGGAGAGGGGGCGCCACAAACGCCGAGGTCACGGCCTAGAACGCCCCCCTCCCTAACCCTCCCCCGCAAGGGGGGAGGGACGCCTGAGCGAGCAGCGCGAACTTCGCGCTGTCCCTCAAACTACGCCGCGGTCTTGTCCGCCACGTGCAGCACGCCGCGCCTGATCTGATCTTCCTCGATCGACTCGAACAGCGCCTTGAAATTGCCTTCGCCGAATCCGTCGTCGCCCTTGCGCTGGATGAATTCGAAGAAAATCGGGCCAATCGCATTGGCCGAGAATATCTGCAGCAGCACCTTGGTCTCGCCGCCTTCCACCACGCCCTCGCCATCGATCAGGATGCCGTTCTTCTGCAAACGCGGCACGTTTTCGCCGTGCTTGGGCAGGCGCGCATCGATCTTCTCGAAATAGGTCTCCGGCGGCGACGGCATGAAGGGCAGGCCATCGGCGCGCAGCTTCTCGATGGTCGTATAGATATCCGTCACGCCGCAGGCGATGTGCTGGATACCCTCGCCGTGATAGGTGTTGAGATATTCCTCGATCTGGCCGGCATCGCCGGCATCCTCGTTGATCGGAATCCGGATCTTGCCGTCGGGGCTTGTCAGTGCGCGCGAGAACAGACCAGAGGCGCGGCCCTCGATATCGAAAAAGCGGATCTGTCGGAAGTTGAACAGTTTCTCGTAGAAGCCGGTCCAGACATCCATGCGGCCGCGATGGACGTTGTGGGTGAGGTGATCGAGATAGAACAGGCCCGCGCCCTCAGGTCGCGGATTCTTCGCGCCCAGCCATTCAAATTCATGGTCATAGGCCGAGCCCTTGGCGCCGTAGCGATCGACGAAATACAACAGGCTGCCGCCAATGCCCTTGATGGCCGGCACGTCGAGCGTCTTCTCCGTCGCCGTCGCATCAGCCGGTTCCGCACCGAGCAAAATCGCGCGATCAAAAGCCGCCTGCGCATCGACGACGCGGAACGCCATCGACGGCGCGCAGGGACCGTGCGCGGCGACGAAGTTGAAACCGTGGGTGCCGGGCTCTTCGTTGACAAGATAGTTGATGTCGCCCTGGCGATAGACGGTGATCTTCTTGGTCTTGTGGCGCGCCACCGGGGTATAGCCCATCAGCTTGAACAGCGCGTGGAGTTCTTCGGGCCTCGGATGCGCATATTCGACGAATTCAAACCCGTCGGTGCCCATCGGATTATGTGCCGAGATGGTGGCGGCCGGCGCGTCATGCGGAAACGGACCCATGGTGATCTCCCTGACCTGATTGCAAATTTCGCTTGCCAGGAGTGTCCGTCGTTTTCGACGCAAGGTGCATGCAAATCGGCGTGACTTATGGCATCATGATGCACACTTTGTGCATGAGATGGATATTTGACGCATGATCCCGGTAGACGCCTTCGATCTTAAGATGCTGGCCGCCTTGCAGGATGATGGCCGGCTGACCAACCAGCAGCTCGCCGATACGGTCGGCCTGTCGGCCTCGCAGTGCTCACGGCGGCGGATGCGGCTCGAAGAGGAGAAGGTAATTTCCGGCTATCACGCCGACCTGTCGTCGGATGCGCTCGGGTTCAACGTCATCGCCTTCATCCAGGTGCAACTGGCCACCCACTCACCGGACAACGCCAAGAAGTTCCGTACACTGGTGCAGCGGGTTGACGAGGTGCAGGAGGCTTACTCACTCACCGGCGATGCCGACTATGTGCTGAAGGCCGTGCTGCGCGACCTGAAGGGACTGTCCGATCTCGTCAACAACGTGCTAATGCCGCATCAGAGCGTCGCGCATGTGCGCTCGTCGATCGTGCTGGATCGCTTGAAGGAAACATCGCGGCTGCCACTGAAATCCGCGCTCGCCTGACCACAAATGGCATTGCCTGGGCGCGGTGGCTCAACATCCCGCGCGAGGGAGCTGCCTCTTAGCCTTCGTCTCCCTGCATTGTGCATCTTGGCGGTTTGCGAACCATCGTCGGTCTGCCAAGATCAGTAAAACGGATGCGATCCGGGAGAAAACAATGGCACTGGCGCTGCGGCCGAACTGCGAATATTGCGACAAGGACCTGCCGCCCGCCGCGCGCGACGCCATGATCTGCAGCTATGAATGCACCTTCTGCGCGGATTGCGTCGAGACGAAGCTCCACAATGTCTGCCCGAACTGCGGCGGAGGTTTTACGCAGCGCCCGATCCGGCCGGCCACGGAATGGCGACCGGGCTTGTCTGTTGCCAAGCGCCCGGCGTCGGACAAGCGCGTGCATCTGACAAAAAGCCTGGAGGACATCGCGGTGCATTCGGCCCGTATCAAGGGGGTTCCGCCCGAGGATCGCTGATCCCCTGGGATTGCAGCCCCCGGAGCACCTAGCGTTTGTTTGGATCGAACCGCTTCTCCAGACCCTTCCAGCAATCGGCATAGTCGCTCTGCAACGTCGCAGTCGTCGCAGCGTGCTCGGTGACGCGCTGCGGATAGCGGGTCTCGAACATGAAGGCCATGGTGCCGGTGAGCTTCACGGGCTTGAGCTCGCCGTTGCTGGCGTGATCGAAGGCTTCGCGGTCCGGGCCGTGCGGCAGCATCATGTTGTGCAGGCTGATACCACCGGGCGTAAAGCCCTGCGGCTTGGCGTCATAGACGCCGTAAATGAGGCCCATGAATTCCGACATGATATTCATGTGATACCACGGCGGGCGGAAGGTGTTTTCCGCCACCGCCCAGCGTTCCGGGAAAATCACGAAGTCGATATTCGCAGTGCCTGCCGTCTCCGACGGCGAGGTCAGCACCGTGAAGATCGACGGATCGGGATGATCGAAGCCGATGGCGCCCACCGGCGAGAAAGTGCGCAGATCGTATTTGTACGGCGCATAGTTGCCGTGCCAGGCGACGACATCGATGGGCGAATAGGGCAGCTTCGTCACGAACAGTGCGCCGCCCCACTTCACATAGAGCTCGGTCGGCGTGTCCTTGTCCTCGTAGGCCGCCACCGGCGTCAGGAAGTCGCGCGCATTGGCGAGGCAATTTGCGCCGATGGGCCCGCGCTCAGGCAACGTGAAAGCGCCGCCGTAATTCTCGCAAAGATAGCCGCGCGCGGCGCCGCCGGGAAGTTCGACGCGGAATTTGACGCCGCGCGGGATCACCACGATTTCGCCCGGCTCCGCATCGATGCGACCGAATTCAGTGACGAACAACAGGTTACCCTGCTGCAGCACGAACATCATCTCGCCGTCGGCATTGTAGAAATTCTGATCGACCATTGATTTCGTGATCAGATAGACATGAGCGGCCATGCCGGCCTGGGTGCCGGCATCGCCTGCCGTGGTCATGGTCTGCACGCCCTGCAGGAAGGTCATGTCCTCCTTCGGGATCGGCGCCGGATCCCAGCGCAATTGCGCGATCGGCAAATCGTTCTCGTGACACGGCGCGGTGCGCCACAGCTTCGCGTCCGCTTTCTCGAAACGACCTGAATGCTTCACCGACGGGCGGATGCGATACAGCCAGGACCGCTCATTGGTGCCGCGAGGCGCCGTGAAGGGCGAACCTGACAGTTGCTCCGCATAGAGCCCATAGGCGCAGCGCTGCGGCGAATTGCGGCCGATGGGCAGCGCGCCGGGCAGCGCCTCCGTTTCGAATGAATTGCCGAAGCCGGACATGTAGCCCGGCGTAACGTTGGACGTCGCACGGCTGATTACATCGGGATTGGTATTGATGTTCATCTCATCCTCCGCTTTGTCTTGCGCATGATCTCGACCGAAAACCGGCATCCACTTTTCGGGATCATGCGCTTTGAAGCGCGGCCCACATTTCGCGGTCGCGCTTGTCGGTCCAGATCACGGGATCGTCGATTCCCGAGGCTTCATCGAAGGCGCGCGACACGTTGAACGGCAGGCAGTGTTCGTAGATCGCGAAGCTCGAGAACTTCTTGTCCATGACCTCGCGGGTCGCCGCCATGGTCTCCTTCAGGCTGCGGCCCCTGGCGACCGACATCTCCGCCGCACCATAGAGCGACATCACGAAATCACGCGTCATCGCGATCGCCTCACGCGTGGTTTCCAGCCCCTTCAGCGCGTCGCCGCGGCCGGGTGCGATAGCCTTCGGATTGAACGCGCGAATCTCGTTGAGGGTCGACGGCCATTCGCGCAACAGCGCATCGCCGCAATAGCAGGCCGAGTGATATTCGATGAGGTCGCCGGAGAACATGACTTCGGCATCCGGCACCCAGGCGACGATATCCCCCGACGTATGCCCGGCGCCGAGCTGCATCAGGCGCACCTCGCGCTTGCCGAGGAAGATCGACATCTCGCCCTCGAAGGTGAGTGTCGGCCAGGTCAGGCCGGGGATGCTCTCGGCATCCTGGAACAGACGCGGGAAACGCCCGAACTCCGAATCCCAGTCCTGCTGGCCGCGCTCTTCCACCAGACGATAGGTTTCCTGCGAGGCGACGATGCCCTGCGCCTTGTAGGCGGACGCACCGAGCACGCGCACAGCGTGATAATGCGACAGCACGACATATTTGATCGGCTTGTCGGTGACGGTGCGGACGCGCTCGATCACCTTGTTGGCCATCGCCGGCGTTGCCTGCGCGTCGAACACGATGCATCCATCATCACCGACAATGACCGCCGAATTCGGATCGCCCTCCGCCGTGAAGGCATAGAGATCAGGACCGATCTCGGAGAAGGTGACCTTCTTCTCGGTCATGTCGGTGGTGGATGCGAAACCCTTGGTCATCTATCTATTCCTTTGCAGATCTAGGTCGTCATTCCGGGATGCACGTAAGTCGCGCAGCGACTGCAGTGCTGACCCGGAATCCCGGAGTGATGAACATGCCGGGATTCCCCGCCACTCCAATTGGAGTGGCTGAGGTTCGTGTGCGGCTGACGCCGCCCACGCCCCGGAATGACGAGTTTTCTCATTTCTCGCCCCTCACCACCGGCAATCTCCGCTTCGCCAGCGCAATCGCATCGCCGAGCACACCGGCATCGCCGATGTGATTGGCGAGAATCAGCACCAGCGCGGTATCGAGCGCTGCGCTTTGTTCATCGCTCAATCCGCGATGCGCCTCGACGATGGCACGATAGGCGTCGTCGGGACTGGCGAAATTGGACGCTGTCGACAACACCGTCATGACGCTCTCCCGGAGGCACGCGCGACCGCGGCCTTGATCGCTTGCGGCGTCGGATACCGGAACCGTGCAGCGACATAGCCGTCCGGTCGCAGCAGATAGGCAGTACCCGGATCTGCACCGTAACGTGCCTTGAACAGTCCGGCCTCGTCGCGCAGCGCCGCATCGTCGCCGACGACCAGACGCCCTACCCCCTCGGGCAGTTCGATCGCCTGACCATCCGATTGCAGCACGGTGAAGCCACGCCCCGCTCCGGCGAAACATTCCGAGAGAAACACATGCGCGCCGTCGTCAGTCGCGAGCGGCGCGTCCGGCATATGCGCACCCGGCTGAGGACCATTGGACCAGTCGTCGCTATCCGCGGTCGAGAGCGGCGTCTGATAGACCGACGGCACGGACAGCCGCCCGCCATTGATCATCCGCTTGGCGAAATCGGCTTCCCTGGCGAGGGACAGCACCGCCTGCCGCATCCGTTGTTCCTGCTTCGAATGCGGCGCGATGAAATCCGTCGCATGGGTCGAGGCCCGGATGTTTTCATCTGCCGCCCGGCCACGCTCGGCATCATAACTCGCCAGCAGCGACGCCGGCGCATCGCCCGCCAGCACCATCGCCAGCTTCCATGCGAGATTCTCAGCATCTTCCAGGCCGGAATTCGCACCGCGCGCGCCGAACGGCGACACCTGATGCGCGGCGTCGCCGGCAAATATCACGCGCTCATGCAGGAAGCGCTGCATGCGGCGGCACTGGAATTTGTAGACCGAGATCCACTCGAAATCGAAATCGTCGTGGCCGAGCATGCGTGCGATGCGTGGACGCACCTTCTCCGGCTGCCGCTCCGCGACAGGATCGGCATCGGGCCCGAGCTGCAGATCGATCCGCCAGACATCGTCGGGCTGGCGATGCAGCAGTGCGGACTGGCCGGAATGGAATGGTGGATCGAACCAGAACCAGCGCTCGGTGGGGAATTCCGCGGTCATCTTGACGTCGGCGATCAGGAACTGATCCTCGAACACCTCGCCGGAAAAGTCCGCGCCAACCATGCCGCGCAGCCCTGACCGCGCGCCGTCGCAAGCGACGACGTAGTCCGCACGCAAGGTGTAGGAACCGTCGGGCGTCTCGATGGTGAGTTCCGCATGATCATTGTGCTGCGCCAGCGCGATGACCTTGTTGCGCCAGCGCAGATCGATCTCCGGCAATTGATGCGCGCGATCGACCAGAAATGACTCGGCGTAATATTGCTGCAGGTTGATGAAAGCCGGCATCTTGTGGCCGGTCTCCGGCAGCAGATCGAACTGGTAGAGCATGTCTGGCCCGAGGAACATCTTGCCGACCTTCCACACCACGCCCTTCTCGATCATGCGATCGGCGGCACCGAGACGGTCCCAATATTCGAGCGAGCGTTTGGAGAAACAGATGGCGCGCGAGCCGTCGCCGATGCGATCGGCGTCGTCGAGCAGCACCACACGCTGGCCGCGCTGCGCCAGATCGATAGCCAGTGACAGCCCGACCGGGCCGGCGCCGACGATCACGACCGGATGATGCGCCGCGTCACTCGCCGGGCGCGCCTGATCGGCATGGCGAGAATAGGCAAACTGGCGGACATGCTGCGCCATGGCTCAGACCCCGCCCTGCAACCGGATGTGTTTTCGGATCAACGCTGGTCTGGCCAACGGATCGCACTCCCTCTAAGATAGTCTCATTTGCAACCATCTAAACGCCGGACCCGTGGCGGCGTCAACAGCAGAATCGGTGGCTCCGTGGCGAAATTCGACCTGTTTCAGTTTGTCCCGTTCCGGCTGAACCGGCTGGCCGCGGAGGTCAGCGCTGCACTGTCCGACGAATATCAGGTGCGTTACGGGCTCGACATTCCGGAATGGCGCATCATCGCCACGCTGGGTTTTCGCGACGACGCCTGCAGCGCGCAGTTCATTTCGCAATGCACACGCACCCATAAGTCCACCATCAGCCGCGCGGTCACCGCCCTGCTGGACCGCGCACTCATCGAACGCGTCGAGAACGAGGATGATCGCCGCGCCTTCGAATTGCGCCTCTCCGCGAAAGGGAAAGCGCTTTACGAGGAACTCATCCCGCGCCTGCTAAGCAAGGAGCGCGACATCCTGTCATGCCTCACGGCGCAGGAACGCAAGGATTTCGCGGCCGCACTCGGCAAGATCGAACGCAGCCTCGATCTCGTGCAGACACGGCACGGTCAAAAGGCCGACGCTTACTAAGCGCTAGTCGCGCATAAATGAGCGCGACGGCATCTCGTGCAATGCATAGCCATCGGCCTTGCTGCCCTCGACGCGCGGATAAAGCTCGCGCACCAACGGATCATGACCGGGAATGATCCGGTCAGGATGACCGGCGAGGCGCTCGCAGGTCGTCCAGCCGTCACACATGTCACCGATATTGTAGACGATCGGAAACGGGCTGCGGCGCTGCATATTGCCGTAATAATGCGAGGCGTCTGACGCCAGCACCACAGGGCCGCGCGCCGTCTGCACGCGTACGATCTGCAGACCATCGGAATGGCCGCCGACGCGGTGCAGCGTGATGCCCGGAGCAACCTCGCCATCGCCATTATGGAACGTGACACGCTCGTTGAAGACGTGCCGCACCATCAAGGTAACATCTTCAGCCGAAAACGGATGCCGCAGCAGCCCGTTGCACATACAGCGGCCTGTCGCGTAGCTCATCTCGCGGTCCTGTAGATGGAACCTGGCATTGGGCAGGCGATCGAGATTGCCGGCATGATCGTAATGCAGATGCGTGACGATGACGTCGCGGATGTCCGCCGCGCGGACGCCGAAATCGGCCAGCGCATCGATAGGATTGATCGTGAGCTTGCGGCTGCGCTCCTTCGAGGCGGCTTCGTTGAAGCCGGTATCGACCAGGATATCGCGACCACCGCCGCGGATCAGCCAGACGAAATAATCGAGATCGGCCGCTGCTGTTTCATGGGGATCGGGTGCGAGATAATTCATCTGCGGCGTCCGCGCCGTCATGGTGGCATAGCGGATCGCATAGATTTCGTAAGTCGCACTCATTCGTTTCGCCCCATTCCCGGTCGTTGTTATGCGCAACAAGCCATTGCTGCCGGAAAAGGTCAAACCATTCCAGCCATTGGAATCACCGGAAACCGGAACAGGAGCGACAACGCGAGACAGATCGCGAATTCACGCGATAGCTGCTGTCCATACCGCACATTGACAGCACCGATCACGCCGGTTTGATAATGCGAATGGCGTGGATTAGTGTCGCTGCGGCGCAAGCCGAGCATGGGCAGCGCCTTCAAGTCTGGACCGGTTTCATTATGAAAATGCGCATTGCTCTGATTGCTCTTCTGGCGCTTGCCGCCACACCCATCTGGCAGGCCTCTGCCGCGGAAGATCGGACCCAGCGGATCGCACTGGTGATCGGCAATGCGAAGTATCCGGACGCCGAGACACCGCTCAAGGAGCCCATCAACGACGCCCGCGACGTCGCCGCCGAACTGAAGCGTGACGGATTTGAGGTCGATACCGGCGAGAATCTCAATGGCGACGGTATGCGTCGGGCGCTCGACAAATTCTACGGCAAGGTGAAGCCCGGCTCGGTCGCCCTGGTGTTTTTCAGTGGCTTCGGCATCCAGTCTGCGCGGCAGAGCTACATGATCCCGGTCGATGCCCAGATCTGGACCGAGCCCGACGTGCGCCGCGACGGCTTCAGCCTCGAGACCGTGCTCAACGAGATCAACGGCCGCGGCGCAGGCGTCAAGATTGCGCTTTTGGACGCATCCCGCCGCAATCCGTTCGAACGCAGGTTCCGCAGTTTCTCCGCCGGACTCGCTCCGGTGATCGCACCGAGCGGCACGCTGGTGATGTATTCGGCGGCTCTGAGCTCGGTCGTCAGCGATAGCGGCGGCGATCACGGGTTGTTCGTCGGCGAATTGCTGAAGGAAATCCGGGTTCCCGATCTCACCGCCGAGCAGACACTGAACCGGACCCGGGTCAGCGTCACCCGCGCGTCGCGTAGCGAACAGGTGCCGTGGATTTCCTCGTCGCTGGCAGAAGACTTCTCTTTTATAGCGGGAACGCGCCCGCCCTCGGCCGCTGTGGCGGAAGCCAAGCCGGCCGATCCGGCGCCAGCTGCGACACCGCGCCCCTCCGCTGTGGCCAAGCCGGAAGTCGTCGCCGCACCTGCGGCTCCTGCACCTTCGCCTGCACCTGCTGCACCCACACCCGCCGCACCAGCAGCAACGCCAGCGCCGGCCGCGGCACCGACTCCTGCTCCCGTCGTCGCCGCCGAAGCGCCCCGTGATGAAAACAAGATCCTGCTGGCGCTGGCCGAGGATCCGACCGTCAAAGCGCTGAACGTCAAGCTGACCGATAATCCGGAAGACGCCGGCGCGCTGTATCGCCGCGGGCAGGTCTATGCCAGCAAAGGCGCCTATTCCGCTGCGATCAAGGATTTCGACGCCACGATCAAACTGAATCCCAAGGATGTCGAGGCCTACAACAATCGTTGCTGGGCACGCACCGTGACCGGCGACCTCGCCGCCGCGCTCAAGGACTGCAATGAAGCCCTGCGCCTGCGCCCGAATTTCGTCGATGCGCTGGACAGCCGCGGCCTGGTCAACCTCAAGAATGGCCAGAGCAAGAATGCGATTGCGGATTTCGACGCTGCGCTAAAGATCAATCCGCAGCTGACCTCATCGCTTTATGGCCGCGGCCTGGCCAAACATCGCCTTGGCCAGACGGCTGAAGGCGATCTCGACATCACCAATGCCAAGGCCATGGACCCGGACATCGTCAAGGAATTTGCCGGTTACGGCGTCCGATAGGACCGCGTTCGATAGAACGGCACGGTGATCCCCAGAGGTCACCGGAATTTCGCAGGAAGGTCGCAAGATCATCGCAAGAAAGTCGCAAGCCCGGTTTGAACCTGCGGCGCGCGAGCGGACACTATTGATGGCAGACCGGAGGCCGTCCTGAAGCGATCCGGCACCAGATTTTGTTGAATTTGATTCAAGCGCGTTTCGCGCGACTACAATGAAGGATGCACCCATGTCGAACACATCCGCACGCTCCGGCTTCAACGCGCTTCGCACGATCGCCATGATCGGCGTCGCCCTGTCGCTGACCGCAGGCATCGCCGCAGCGGCAGAGGAAGTGACCTCCGACCAGATCCTGCGCGCATTGGCCCCGAAGAAGCCGCTGACCCGCGGCCTGTCGATGACGCCGCCGGCCGAGCCGGCCGTCAATGCCGCCGAAGGCAAGTTCGTCGACTCGCTTCGCAATCGCAGCACACGGTCGCTCTCGATCGGCGAGCGCGAGCAGATCGCCGCTGTCGCCCAGACCAAGCCGGCGATCGATCTGGAAATTACCTTCGACTACAACTCGGCGAATATCAGCAAGAAGTCGCTGTCCTCCGTGCAGGCCCTCGGCAAGGCGCTGAGCAGCGACGACCTCAAGGGCGCAACCTTCGTGGTCGCCGGCCATACCGACGCCGTCGGCGGCGAGGAATACAACCAGGATCTCTCCGAGCGCCGCGCTGATGCCATCAAGCGCTATCTGACGGACAAATACGGCATCGCCGGTGCCGACCTCGTCACCGTCGGCTATGGCAAGGGCAAGCCGAAGGCCGGCGTTGCGCCAACCGACCCGTCGAACCGACGCGTCCAGGTCGTGAACATGGCGAACAAGACCACCGCGTCCCAGTAAGGCTCGGTGGTACTTCCGAGCTTGCTGCGGATTGCCGCACCACAGCGTTCCGTACCACACGGGACGCTGTTTGCTGTGGTGATCGCGGATATCCTGTATAGATTTGCCCCGACCTCCCACCGCACCGATCGAATGCCCCTGGTGCTCCGTAATACCAAGTGGATCGATCCCGCAATGAAGGCTCTTGCCTGCTTCTCTTCCTCCCTCGCGTGTCTGTCGCTGGCGGCCACGATGGTCGCAACCACTTCTGTCGGCTTTGCTGCTGAACCCGCACCCGCCGGCTCAGCCCCGCCGAATGGCGCCATGGTGATCGTCGCCAAGGCCACCAATGCCTGCTTCTCTGATCTCGTGCGGGTGACGGGCTTCGTGGTTCCGCGCCGCGAGGCCGTGGTCGGCGTGGAGACCGAAGGTTCGAAGGTCTCCGAAGTGCTGGTCCGCGAAGGCGATACCGTCACCGAGAACCAGGAACTGGCCCGGCTGGCACCGCCGCCCACAGCAGGCAATGCACGCCCGAATCCTGTGACGCTGCGCGCTCCCGCGGCAGGCCTGATCACATCCGTTAACACCATTGTCGGCGCGCCGGCCTCGCCGCAGGCCGGGCCGATGTTCAGGATCGCCATCAACAACGAACTCGAGCTCGATGCGGAAGTGCCGAGCATCCACATCCTCAAGATCAACCCCGGCGTCACGGCGCGGATCAGCCGCGACGATCAGCCCGATATTGTCGGCAAGGTGCGGCTGGTGTCGCCGCAAATCGACCGCGTGACACAGCTCGGCCATGTCCGGATATCGCTGCCCAGCAACCCCTCGCTCAAGGTCGGCGTCTTCGCCCGCGCCAGCATCGACGCCAAGCGAAGCTGCGGCGTCGCGATCCCGCGCTCGGCGATCGAGCACTTCACCGTGCAACTGGTGAAGGGCAACACCATTGAAACACGCCGCGTGAAGGTCGGGCTGGTGTCCGATACGTCGGTAGAAATTCTCGAAGGCGTCGAAGTGGGCGACATCGTCGTTGCCGACGCCGGCACATCACTTCATGACGGCGACAAGGTCCAGACCATGTTCGTCGATGACCTCGATCGATCGCGGGTGCGTTAATGGCAATGAATATCTCGGCATGGTCGATCCGCCATCCGCTTCCGTCCATCGTCTTCTCGATCATTCTTCTGGTACTCGGCTGGATCAGCTTCACCAAGCTGGCGATCACGCGGCTACCGAGCGCAGACATTCCGGTGATCTCGGTCGCCGTCTCGCAATTCGGCGCGGCGCCCGCGGAACTTGAAGCGCAGGTCACCAAGACCATCGAGGACGGCGTCTCCGGCGTCGAAGGCGTCCGGCACATCTCGTCGTCGATCACTGACGGCCTGTCGGTCACGACCGTGCAATTCGCACTGGAAACCAACACCGATCGCGCGCTGAACGACGTCAAGGACGCCGTGACGCGGGTGCGTGCCAACCTCCCCCAGAATGTCAACGAACCACTCATCCAGCGCGTCGACGTGATCGGCCTGCCGATCGTCACCTATGCGGCGATCTCGCCGGGCAAGACACCGGAACAATTGTCGTGGTTCGTCGATGACGTGGTGAAGCGCGCTCTGCAAGGCGTGCGCAACGTGGCACAGGTCGAGCGCATCGGCGGCGTCGAGCGCGAGATTCTCGTGTCGCTCGATCCCGACCGCCTGCAGGCCGCGGGCCTTACCGCCGTCGATGTTTCGCGACGTCTGCGCGGCACCAATGTGGACCTCGCTGGCGGCCGCGCCGAAATCGGCAAGAACGACCAGGCAATCCGGACACTGGCGGGCGCCAAGACGCTGAACGAACTTGCCGGCACCATGATCAGCCTGCCATCCGGCGGCGAAGTGCGGCTCGAGGATCTCGGCACCGTCACCGACACCATCGCCGACCGGCGCACTTTCGCGCGTTTCAACGGCGAGCCGGTGGTGGCGCTGGGTATCAAACGCTCCAAGGGCGCCAGCGACGTGGTGGTCGCAGCGGCCGTACAGAAACGTATCGATGCGCTGAAGGCGTCCTATCCCGATGTCGACCTGAAGCTGATCGACACGTCGGTGGACTTCACCAAGGGCAATTACGAGGCCGCGATCTCGACATTGTTCGAGGGTGCAGCGCTTGCCGTCATCGTGGTGTTCTTCTTCCTGCGCGATCTGCGCGCCACGGTCATCGCCGCGATCTCGCTCCCCCTGTCGATCTTTCCGGCCTTCTGGGCGATGGACCTGCTCGGCTTCTCGCTCAACCTCGTGAGTTTCCTCGCCATCACGCTCTCGACAGGTATTCTCGTCGATGACGCCATCGTCGAGATCGAGAACATCGTGCGACATATGCGGATGGGCAAATCGCCCTATCGCGCCGCGCTGGAAGCGGCCGACGAAATCGGCCTCGCCGTGATCGCCATCAGCCTCACCATTATCGCGATCTTTGCCCCGGCCAGCTTCATGTCCGGCATCGCCGGACAATTCTTCAAGCAGTTCGGCATCACCGTGTCGGTGCAGGTATTCTTCTCACTATTGGCGGCACGCTTCGTCACGCCTGTGCTGGCCGCATACTTCCTGAAAGATCACAAGCACGACGACCCGCCCCCCGGGCGCATCCTGCAGGCCTACAACAAGCTCGTGACCCTGTCGGTGAAACGCTACTACGTGACGGTTCTGTTCGGTCTCGCCGTCTTCGCGCTGTCGATCTGGAGCATCCAGCTGCTGCCGCAGGGCTTCCTGCCGGCCCAGGACACGGCGCGTTCGCTATTGGCGATGGAATTGCCACCGGGATCGCAGCTCGCTTACACCGAGAAAGTCACAGAAGACATCGTCGCACGGCTCCGCAAGCGACCTGAGGTGAAGAGCGTGTTCGTCGATGGTGGTCACGTCCCGCCCGGCACCTATGAAGTGCGGCGCGCCGCTCTGATCATCAACTACACCCCAAAGAGCGAACGCGACAGCGCCCATACGCAGCGCCTGCTCGAACTCGATATCAGCAAGGAACTCGAAAGCGTTCCGGATATTCGCTACTGGTTCCTCGACGAAAACGGACTACGCGCTATCTCGTTGGTGGTGACCGGCACCGACAGCAACATCGTCGCCAATGTCGCCAGCGAACTGGCGACGCAGATGAAGCGCATTCCGCTGATCTCCAACGTGATCTCGGAAACCTCGCTGGATCGTCCCGAGCTGCGCGTGCAGCCGCGGGCCGATCTCGCGGCACGGCTCGGCGTCTCCACCGAGAGCCTGTCCGAAACCATCCGCGTCGCCACCATCGGTGACGTCGGCCCGGCTCTGGCGAAATTCGATGCCGGCGACCGCCTGGTGCCGATCCGCGTGCAGCTCGAAGACACGGCACGCGCCGACTTCCAGATCCTCGAACAGTTGCGGGTGCCGCTTGGCGGCGGCCGCGGCGGCGTGCCGCTATCCGTCGTTGCCGACATCAAGCTCGATCAGGGACCGACCAGCATCAACCGCTACGACAGAGAACGTCAGGCCACCGTGGCCGCAGATCTCGTGGGCACCGCCGCACTCGGCGATGCCCTGAAGAAGATCTACGAACTGCCGGTCATGAAGAGCCTGCCGAAGAATGTGAGTGTCAAGCAGTCCGGCGATGCCGAAAGCCTGAACGAACTCGCGGATGGTTTCGCCACCGCGATCTCGGCAGGCCTGATGATGGTCTATGCGGTGCTGGTGCTGCTGTTCGGCACTTTCCTGCAGCCGATCACCATCCTGTTCTCACTGCCGCTCTCGATTGGTGGCGCGATCCTGGCGCTGCTGTTGACGGGAAAGCAACTCACGACGCCTGTCTGGATCGGCATCCTGATGCTGATGGGCATCGTCACCAAGAACGCGATCATGCTGGTGGAATTTGCAGTGGAAGCCATTCGCGAAGGCAAGCCGCGGGAGGTCGCGATCATCGATGCCGGCATGAAACGCGCACGGCCGATCGTGATGACCACCGTCGCCATGGTCGCCGGCATGATGCCGTCCGCACTGGCGTTCGGCGCCGGTGGAGAATTCCGCTCACCAATGGCGCTTGCGATCATTGGCGGGCTGATCTTCTCCACGGCGCTGTCGCTGCTGTTCGTGCCGGCAATGTTCATGATGATGGACGATGTCGGACAATTGGCATGGCGCTTCGGGCGCAAGCTGCTGGCGTCGAGCGGCGAGGAAGACCCGCACAACGGTCAACCACCCGCCGTCCCGCACAAATAGGCAAATGCAATGACCCTGTCCGTCGCCGCTTCCAAGCGAACCACCACATGGGCCAGATTGCTGGTCGCGTTGTCGCTATGCGTATTCACACAGCCGACTCTGGCTGCCGACGATCCCGCTGATGCCCCGAAGGGGGCTGCCGTAACCGTGCTGACTGCCGCGAAGTCCTGCTTCTCCGCCACGGTCGAGGTCTCCGGCATTCTGATCCCGCGCGAGGAAGTCTCGATCCGTCCGGATCGTCCGGGCCTCAAGGTCGCCGAGGTCATGGTCGATGCCGGCGAGAACGTCACAGCGGGCCAGATCCTCGCACGCCTGACGTCGCCCGAAGGCGGATCGGTTCAGGTTCAGGCGACGGTCGCAGGATTGGTCAGCGCCTCGTCCGCCGTGGTTGGATCACTTGCATCGGCCAAGGGCGAGGCTCTTTTCAACATCATCGCACGGAGCGAGTTCGAATTCATCGGCCAGGTACCGACGCGCGACCTGCCGAAGCTCAAGATTGATCAGCCGGTCAAGGTCAAGGTCATCGGCGCGGGCGAGCTCGATGGCAAGGTCCGGCGCGTCGCCTCTACCGTTGAGCCCAATAGCCAGCTCGGCCAGGTCGTGATCTCGATCACCTCGGCCAGGCGGTTGATGAGCAATTCCTACGCGCGTGCCATCATCAAGACCGGCGAAAGCTGCGGCGTCTCGGTGCCGTTGACCGCCGTTCTCTACAGTGCCGGCGGCACCGTCGTGCAGGTGGTCCGGCGGCAGCGTATCGAGACGCGGCGCGTCGAGATCGGCCTGATGTCAGGCGGCCGCGTCGAAGTGCGTGAAGGTTTGAACGACGGCGATGTGATTGTCGCGCGCGCGGGCGCATTGCTGCGCGAAGGCGATCCGGTTCGTCCGGTGACGGCCAGTGCGGACGCCAACAAGTAAACGCGACAGAAAAGCTTAGGTGCCGGGCTTAGCTGCCGGCTTTGGCCGTTGCGCTATCGCCGAGCTGGATGTCTTCGACCAGCGACGACGACACGGCAGGAACCTGCTCACCGGCGGTTGCGCGGGTCACCGCAACGCGGGTGTTGGTGAAGACGGACTCGGCACTCGCCGGCTTGGCCTTCATGTTCTTCAGCAATTCGGTTGCGAGCAGGCTGTTCTGACCATCCACATCATCGGCAACCTTGCCCGGCGTCGCCGAGGTCAGGATCAGCGCATTCTCCGGCACGTCGATCGGCGCGAGACCACGTGAGTAACCACGGAAGCGACGCTCATAGGGATTGCGGCGGGACGCATCCAGCACGACCAGTTTGGCTTGGGCACCCTGCTCCTTCATGACATCGAGAACGGCCTCGACGCTCATGCCATCGCGGCGGATGTCACGCTCTTTCCAGATCGCGGCATCGACGGGGATCATGTAGCTCTGGCGGCCAACCTGGACGCCATAACCACCGAAATAGAGCATCACGACGGTTTCAGGCTTGATCTTGGCCTTCAGGCGCTCGACAGCGCGGATCATGTCATCGCGAGTGGCGTCTTCCACCACATCGACGTCGAAACCGTCGCGGCGGAGTGCGCTCGTCATGGCGCGTGCATCATTGATCGGCTGGCTCAGCGGCGCACCAGCGTCGGGGTAGTGACCATTGCCGATCACCAGCGCGATACGCGACGCCTTCGTCACGGGATTGATCGTCCCGGTCACCGTCGCCGCCTCTGCAGCTTCCAGCGCGCGCTTGTTCAGCGCGGCATTGGCGCCAAGCGCCAGCGAGACCAGACCGACAAAAGCTGCGGCCACAGTGATCGAGCGACGGGATACGCGAAACTGCCGTACGTTCATAAGATCATTCCTGCTCATCGTTCACGCGCAACCGTGGGTCGCGCGAACGTCGAAATAGGTTTGAAGGGATGCCAAACCAATGAATATCAAATGCGCTCAATTTGCGGCATCGCAGCAAACTGGTTGTTAACCCGCCGGGGCCATCCGGGCAACCGGTAAAGGCCGGGATTTAAGACAGGGTTACTGACCGACCAAGCTAAGGTCTTGAACCGGCTTGTGCTTCACGCAATTGTAATCCCTTCCGATTCGTGCAATTTTTCAAAGGGTTGCAGGTGTCGGGAGACGATTGCGCCGCGTCAATGGCGGGTGGTTTTCGACACGTGCGCAGGGGACGCACTGAAAGAAACCTCATGGGTGTGACTTATTTTGCCGGCGCCGCATACCGCGCGCTGACAGCCAGCAAGGACGGCCCGTCGCTTTACGACCTCTGCGATCCCCTGTTTCACAAGCACACCTTTCATAAGCACTCGGGCGGCGACGCCCATATCGTCAAGTTCTACAAAACCGCGCTCGGCAATGCCGCGCTCCGCCCGTTACTCTGCCGCGCCGGCCTGCCCGAGCTGCGCGATCCCGCCCGCTTCAAAGCCGTACAGCAGGCCCTGAGAGCGGCGCGCGACGACGAGACCCCTGACTGGGAAGCCATCGGCCGGCCCATCGCCGAGCTGCTCGACACGGTCACATTGAACCATCCGGCGCCGAAGCCCGTAACGGCTTCAGCGCAGGCACCGTCACTGGGCGAGATCGACGATGTCATCAAGGCCTGCGGCACGCATCTGCTGCGCTCGTTCGATCGCAACGGCTTCATTCCAACCTACGCGGCGTTCAACCTGATCGGCGATCCCGACATGCATGGCCGCGATTTCCTGATGGCGCTGACGGGCCTGAATTCGCGCGGCTACAAGAATTCGACTCTGCTGTTCACCCTCGCACGCATCTTCATCGCGCGCTCGCCGGCCGCAAAACTCATCAATCCGCCATGGACCGGAATTGCCGAACCGATGTGGGAGCCGGTGCAGATCCGGCATCGCTCGGCCTATTACGACGCGTTCTTCACCGAGGCGCTGCTCAGCTTCGGCGAAACCCGCCTGCCGTCGCCGGACCAGACGACATCCTCGCGCCGCGCCATCGATGCGATGGTTGAATTCTGCCTGGTCACCAGCCGCGAGGAAGTCCGCTCGCATGACGGGACGCATGTGAACGTCATCACCGCGCTGGCGCCGCCGCCGCATCCGCGCTTCAGCCGCCTCTTCGCACAGATCAAGCAGGACCTCGGCTTCGGCATCTATGTGCCGGATTGCGACACCACCGCCTGCTCGTTCTCCGCAGCCACCCAGGCCGGCTCGACCGACCCGATCCTCGATCAGCCCCTGCTCGACTTCTATGCCGGTTATCAGGTCGGCAACGGCAGCAACGAGCCGATGGTTACTGTGTCCATCAACGACAACATCGATTATGACGGCGCCATCGTCACCTGGATCGACAATCTCGCGGGGCAGCGGCCCTATGGCAACGATCTCGATCCGACGCTCAATCTCGACGTACTCGAAGTATCGTTCCGAAATCTGGTTCGCTGGAAAGTCATGGAGACGCCGAAGCGGCTGGAAACACTGCAGCGGATCATCGGCTTCCAGCGCCGCCTCGTGGCGTCCGGCGCCTTCACCAATCCGAAATCGCACATCTATTATCTGCCGGAACTCTACAGCGCCTATTTCGGCCGATGCTACGCGGCTTTCCGTGAACTGCCGGCCAAGACACAGCAGACCATCGATACCGACGGCACGTTCGAGTTTATCCGCCTGCGTGTCCTCGCTTATGTGCAGGGCGAATTGATCGCACGTGAGATGAATACGTTCGATGCGGCACTCGCATTGATCGCGCTCGGACATCTCGGCGGCGAGCTCGCATATTTCGCGCCTGCGCTGCGCTGCATCATCGCGGCAACAGGCGAAGGCGGTCGCAAGGGTCCATTCAAGGCCTATGAATGGAACAAGATGAAAACGCCGACACGGATTCTCGTCGGCGGCCCCGAGGTAACCTCAGCCTTCGTGCTGATGGGTCTCGCGCTGGCGCGACGGAGAATGATGAACGGCCACGCCGCATAGTTCATCGCGCGAAGTTGAAGCTATGAAGGGGCGACCGCGCTGGCATGCGCGACGAAATGCCCGCACTGTCTCCGGATTGTCGTCATGTTTTTGCAATCAAACGGTTCGATGCGCATGTTCCGCACCTTCTCTCTTTTTATCGCGATGCTTTGCATTCCCGCGCTGGCACAGGCCGCCGATGTGACCGGCGTGCCGAAGATCCGCGATGGCGACCAGATGACTATTGGCGCGACCCGCATCCGGCTCGCCGGCATCGATGCGCCAGGCCTCGACCAATTGTGCCTGAATGCCGATGGCGAGCGCTGGACCTGCGGTGTCACAGTACATGAAGCGCTGGTTGCACATGTCGGCGACAAAAGCTGGACCTGCCACGTGCTGCGGACCGATCGCTTCGGTCGCTCGGTCGCCAGATGCGAGGTGGACGGCGAGGACATCGGCCAATGGATGGTGAAGAGCGGCTGGGCGCTCTCCTATGTGCGCTTCTCGCATGTCTATGATGCCGACGAGAAAGCCGCACGTGAGGCGAAGGCCGGACTTTGGGCCGGTGCGTTCTTTGCGCCCTGGGACTGGCGCGTGCGCAACAAGAAGACCGCCATCCTCGGCGCAATCAAGCCGCCGGAGGACGCCTTGCCGATCCTCCTGGCCTCCGCATCGGGCCATGTCGCGCCATCCCCGGCCTGCCGGATCAAGGGCAATGTCAACCGCTCCGGCGTCTGCATCTATCACACGCCGGAAAGCCGCTGGTATGCCAAGATCAGCATGCGGATTGCTAAGGGAACACGCTGGTTTTGTTCTAAAGAAGAGGCCGAAGCCGCCGGTTGCCGCGAGACCCGACGATGACATGGCGGCGCTGACGTGGCAGGTTCCCCGCTCAGATTCGATCGAGCGGAACCTTGACTGACCTGCAGACGGATTTCAGTGCGCAAAAACAACGCCGCAGCCGGACATTCCGGGCGGTGCGACTGACGCTGCTCGCTTTGGTCATCTATGGCGGCATCGCCTATCTGTTGCTCCCGGAACTCTGGACGCATTACGAGCACCAGAAGAGCCTTTCCGGATTGCCGATGACGACGATGACCGCGCAGGGCATCCCGGGCGATCCCATCAATGTCGGCCTGATCGGTGACAAGAAGGACGTGCTGTGCGCGATGCATGCTGCCGGCTGGTATCCCGCGGATCCGGTAACCTTGCGCTCATCCCTCGAGATTGTCGGCAGCGTCTTGCTCGACCGACCCTATCGCGAAGCACCGGTGAGCCCGCTGGTTTATCTCGGCCGCCGCGAGGATCTCGCTTTCGAGAAGCCGGTCGGCAACAGCGCTGATCATCGCCACCACATCCGGCTCTGGAAGGTCCTCGACAAGGGACAGGAAGATCGCCCGGTCTGGCTCGGCGATGCGACTTTCGATCGCAGCGTCGGGATCAGCAAATACACCGGCGCGATCACGCATCACATCGCTGCCGATATCGACGCCGAGCGCGCGGTGCTCGCGGGCGACCTCGAAAAGGCCGGCATGGTCGAGGCCAAATATCAGGTCACCGGAATCGGCCCAACCGTCGCCGGGCACAATGGCGGCGGCGACCTGTACTACACTGATGGCGAAGTCTGGATCCTGCGGCTGGTGGTGGCTTGCGCCAAACACGACGGCCCTCCCGAGACGATCCCGAGCCCGGCGGCGACCGAGATCAAGGACCAGATCTTCCAGGCCATCGCGAATGTGATCGGGCGTGATGTACTGACTCACTAAGCAGTCAAATTCAAACCACTTCACACGCGCTTTGATTTCGCGCTGCGCCATGGCACCATGGCCGAAAATACCAACAAGGATTGAAAATGGTCGTTCGTGCAGGTCGTGAATTTCTCGCCATCCCCGGCCCCACCACGATGCCAGACGAAGTATTGCGGGCGATGCATCGTCCGCCGCTGGATATCTATTCCAAGGAAATGGTGCAGCTCACATTCGGGCTGCTGCGCGATATCGGCACGTTGTTCGCCACCAAAGGCAACACCTATATGTACATCGCCAACGGGCACGGTGCCTGGGAAGCGACGCTCACCAATGTACTGTCGCGGGGCGACAAGATCCTGGTGCTGGAAAGCGGGCGTTTCGCGGTCGGCTGGGGCCATGCGGCGCGCGCCATGGGCGTCGAGGTACAGAGCCTGAAGGGGGATTGGAATCGCGCCATCCGCCCTGCCGAAGTTGAAGCAACGTTGCGACAGGACACCAGGCACGAGATCAAGGCCGTGCTCGCGGTGCAGATCGACACGGCATCGGGTGCGTTCAACGATATCGAAGCGATCGGCAAGGCGATCAAGGCCGCCGGCCATCCCGCGCTGTTCATGGTCGACACCGTCGCGTCGCTCGGCTGCATGCCATTCGAAATGGATGCATGGGGCATCGATGTCGCCATGTCCGGCTCACAGAAGGGCCTGATGACACCGCCCGGCCTCGGCTATGTCGCGGCGAATGATCGTGCGCGCGAAATCCACAAGACTGCCAATCTGCGCACGCCCTATTGGGACTGGACCGAGCGCGACGGCGACGAGCACTACCGGAAACATTCGGGCACCGCGCCGGTGCACCTGATGTTCGCACAGCGTCAGGCCATCGACATGCTGTTCGACGAAAAGCTCGTCAATGTGTTCCAGCGCCATCGATTGCTGGCGGAAGCCGTCCGCCGCGCCGTTGCCGTATGGGCCGATGGTGGCGTGCTGAGCTTCAACATCACCGAACCGAAGGAACGCGGCAACACCGTCACGACGGTGAAGATGGATAACCCGACGCCGCTGCTCGATTACTGCCGCGACAAATGCGGCGTCATTCTCGGCGTCGGCATCGGCGACCTGCACGGAAAAGCATTCCGCATTGCGCATATGGGCCATGTCAACGCGCCCATGATCCTCGGAACGCTCGGCGTGATCGAGATGGGACTGCAGGCGCTTGGCATTCCGCACGGAAAGGGCGGCGTCACGGCGGCGGTCAACTTCCTTGGCGAGAGCGTCGCGGCCTGACGCTAGCTCTCGACCTCGTTGCGTTCGCGGCGGGTTTCCGGCATCACCAGCCAGATCAGCAACAAGCCAAGCCCGGCGACGCAGGCCAGCCCGACAAAGGCAACTGGCGCGCCGAGCTTGTCGGCGACGAAGCCGGCGGTCACCGTGCTAAGCGATGCGCCGATGCCGGTGGCGGTGCCGACAATGCCTTGCGCAAGGCTGAAGCGACCGCTGCCAAAGGCGATGTCGGCGACGATCAGCGGGATCATCACGCTGAACACGGCAGCAGTGACGCCGTCGAAGACCTGCACCGCGACCAGCGCAAACGGATCGGTGACCACGGCGAACAGCAGTCCGCGGATCGCCAGTGACGCAAAGGCGATCAGCAGCAGCGGCCGACGGCCCCACTGCTGCGCCCTGCGGCCGACCGTCGGCGAGGTCGCCGCGACGATGGCTTGCGGAACCACGATGCAGAAGGCGATCAGCGCCGGCGCCCAATCGGCCGAGCGCGTCGTGACGACACCAGCCATCAAAGGCAGCATCGCGGCATTGGCGAGCTGCAGCAGCAGCACAGCGCAGGCAAAAATCAACAGCGGCTTCTGCCGCACCAGATCGCGAAAACGGATCGGCTTTTTGCTCTCGGCTTCTTTGGTGCCGGCGCCATGCGCCTGTGCCGAATTGATCTCCTGAGGCCGAATCCGCGACAGCGCATAGAGCACCGGAACCGCCAGCAAGAAGGTGACAATGAATACCGACCGACTGGACAGCAGATAGCCGCAGGTGCCCATGACGGCGGCGGCGACGCCATTGCCGAGCGAGGCGAAGCGGGCGTTGCGCCCCAACCGTTCACCGATCCGCATCGGCCCGACCAGCCCGAGGCTGATAGCGGCGATCGCAGGGCCGAGCACGCAGCTCGCCATCGCATGCAACGTCGCAGCCGCGACGACGACAGGAAACACCGGCAGCGCCGCATAGGCGAGCGCACAGCCGCCGATCGTCGCGACCGCGGCGCCGGCGACCAGCCGCGTCGAGCGCGCCGCATCGATGATCGCGCCACCCGGAATTTGGCCGAGCAGCGCGACGATGCCCCCGATCGACAGCACGAAGCCGATCTCCACCTGCGTCCATTTCTGCGTGGTGAGATAGACCGCGACAAACGGACCGAACCCTGTCTGCACGTCGGCAAGGAAAAAGATGAACCAGTCGAGCCCGCGCAGGCTCTGCTTCGACGGCTCAGGACTGCGCTGCGGCTCCTGCGGGCCCGGCTCGGATTCAGGCGAGATCCCAGGCGCGCAGGCAACCTCGGGCACCGCCCCGACATCATCGCGGCGGGCGAGATCAGCTGCGCGTGTAGTCGCGTGAACCGCCAATTAGCGCTCCTGCATGGTGAGAGGCGGAAACTTCAGCGGCGTCAGCGTGCCGGACGCGCCGAGCACGACGATCGGCTGATCGTCCTTGTATTCGGGCGCGGCACGCACCTGCTCGCGTGTGAGATCGAGCGTGATGCTCGCGGTCTTGTCGGCCACGTTCCAGAAATGCAGCGCCCCCCAATCGACCACGATCTTGCGCGAGCCGACCCCGAGGAATCCGCCGAAATCGATGACCGCGCCGCGCACCTGCCCCGCGCGATCGACGATCACATCGGCGATACGCCCCATATTCTCGCTCGCGGGACTGCGCACGTCACGGCCAAGGATGCCCTTGGCATCGAAGGCATCGATCACCGTAACCGATGGCGGCTTCGCCGCAGGCACGGGAGGCACAGGCTGAGTTGCGTCGGATTTTGGCGCGGTCTGCGGGGCGGGCGGCGTTGGCTGTTTCTCAGGCGCGGATGCGACCGGCGGCGGCGTTGCCGGCTGTACGGCAGTCGCATCAGGTGCGGGCGACAGCACGGACGGCTGCGCTTCGGGGGTGGATTTCTCTGACGACGCGGGCGGAGGCACAGGCGCATCTGCCGCCTGGCACACGGCCACAGCGTTCAGCGCCAATGATATAACCAATCCGGCAACGATGCGAATTGCAGGCATGGAAACTCCCTCACTCACGCGTATCGCCGATGATGGCGAACCCGGCGCCAAACGACGCGTCAATGCGTCAATACGATCGAGACCTGGATTTGACCGCGGGTTCGCAGCACTTCCAGCGACACATCGTTATCGTGTTTGCGCAGGCAGAGATCGACGCTGGATTCGCCGAGCCGCAGATCGCGCAAAATGACGTATTGCAGGAAGGCGGGCAGCCGCGGATTGCGGAAACGAATCTCGCCGCGCGCGACATCGAATTCGATCCCTAATGCCGCCTCGAGCAGCGTATACGGCGTCGCGCTGGCCCAGGCCTGCGGCGCGCAGGCCACCGGATACAAGGTCGGGCCGCGGCGTTTTTCGCGCTGGAAGCCGCAGAACAATTCCGGCAATCGTCGCAGGTCCATATAGGCCGCGGTGTCGAACAGGCCCTTGAAGACAGCCTCGACCGAATGCTTCAGGCCATAGCGCGCCAGACCGAGTGTGATCAGCGCATTGTCGTGCGGCCAGATCGAGCCGTCATGATAGGACATGGGATTGTAGCGCGCCTCGCCGCGCGCAATGGTACGAATGCCCCAGCCGGTGAAGAAATGCGGACGCATCAGGTCGGCGGCGACCATGCGTGCACGGTCTTCACGGACGATGCCTGTGAACAGCAACTGGCCCGCATTGGAGGCGCGAACCGCGCAAGGCATCTTCTCGCCGTCGAGCGCAAGCGCATAGGTGCCGAGTTCCTCACACCAGAAAGCGTCCTCGAACCGCGCAGCAAGTTGCTCGGCTTCGGCCTCGAGCTGCCGGGCCCTGTCGGGCAGGCTCATGCGCAATGCAAGACGCGACGCCAGATGCTTGGCAGCAAAGACGTAGCCCTGTACCTCCGCCAGCGCGATATTGCCCTCAGCGAGCTTTCCATCAGCATGGAAGATGGCGTCATACGAATCTTTCCAGCCCTGGTTCTGCAGTCCCTGTTCGGTGGCGCGCTGATATTCAACAAAGCCATCCTTGTCGGGATCGCCCGGACCGTCGATCCATGCGAGGGCCGCCTCAACGGCCGGCCACAGCTCGCGCAAGGTTTCATCATCGCCGGCGCGCTCGACATACATCCCCGCGAGCATCACGAAGAGCGGTGTGGAGTCGACACTGCCGTAATATTGCGCGAACGGAACTTCGCGGAGGGCAGCCATCTCGCCGCCGCGCATTTCGTGCAGTATCTTGCCGGGCTCGGCATCCGCCAGCGGATCGACCGATTTCGCCTGAAATGCCGCAAGCCGTTTCAGTACGCCGCGCGCCACGCGCGGGTCGATCCACAACAGTTGCAGCGCCGTGATCAGACCGTCGCGACCGAATGTCGTGGAGTACCAGGGAATGCCGGCATAGGGATATCGCCCCTGCGGCGTATTCGTCATCAGGATACTGAGATCGGCCATCGCCTGGCAGAGCACCTCGTTGAAAATATCATTCGAGGTCTCGACCGTCGCCGCACCCTTGCTGAAATTGCGCATCTCGCGCCGATGCGCGAGCAAGCCGCGGAAGAACGGTACAGGCTTGTGGCCGACCTCAGCATTGCAACTCGCGGCAACGAACAGTGACGTCGTTTGCTGCGGCTTCAGCTCGAAGTGATAGGTCGCCGTATTGGCCGCGAGCCGCGTCGGGCGCGGATCGAAATGCACCATCGTGCTGAGCGGCCTGCCGTCGAGGCCGGTATATTCCAGCGCAACGTCACTGGGTCCGATCAGGCGGCTCGTGGCGATACCGCGATGCTTGCGTTTTTCGCCGCGCACCTCGAACAGATCGGCAAAATCATTGTCGAATGTAAGCGTCAGATCGAAACTGGCGCGGTGTTCGCCGTGATTTTGCAGGCCGATCCGCTGATAGGCCGCACCACGCCACAGGAAGAACGTGCGCACGATGTGCAGCATATCTTTCTGCAGCACGAGGCGGCCGTTGCGATAGATATCCGGATTGGTCAGATCGACGGTCAGCGACGAGTTGTCATCGCGCAGATTCGAGCCGAGCAACAGCGGCTGAACGTCATTCAGTGCCAGTTCGAGCCGCGCGAGATAGCGCGTATCGGCATTGAACAGGCCGTCCGGTCCACCCGCGGACGCGCCAATGTCACCATGGCTGTCGAGCACCACAAACGTATCGTCGTGCTTGAGCGCACGTCTTGGACGCGACGCAGGACCCGTCATCGGAATGTAGAACGGCGATTCGACTGCCTTTTGATCGGCGATAGCGTTCAACTTGGTCGCGGCGGCATCGATGGGCATGGACGACCTCGGCCGGTTGTAAGGTGAAGACAGGCACGAAGATAAACGCAGCGCCTGGAGAGGATAACTGAGTCGTTAGGCTGCGTGCTGCGCCAGACGGCTCATTTCCTGTGTGACGAGTTCCCGATACGGCCCCTCGTTCTGCATCAGATGATCAGGCTTGCCATCTTCGATGATCTTGCCGCTCTGCAGCATGACCACGCGATCGAAATTGCGCAGCGTCGCGAGGCGATGCGCAATCGCGATCACCGTGCGACCACGCATCAGACGCGCCAGCGCTTCACGGATCGCCTCCTCCGACTCGCTGTCCAGGGCAGCCGTCGCCTCATCCAGCAGCAGAATGGGTGCATCCTTCAAGAAGGCGCGTGCAATGGCGATGCGCTGGCGCTGCCCGCCGGACAGTTTGACGCCGCGGTCCCCTACCATGGTGTGAAGACCCTCCGGCAGCGTCTCGACGAAGTCGCAGCGCGCTGCAATGGCCGCACGCAATACCTCTTCATCCGTCGCCTCGGGGCGTCCGTAGCGGATATTCTCCATGATGGAGCGATGGAACAGCGAGATGTCCTGCGGCACCACGGAGATCGCGTGACGCAGGCTGTGCTGGGTCACGCGTGAAATATCCTGGCCATCGATGGTGATGCTGCCTTCGTGCACGTCGTAGAAGCGCTGCAGCAATACAAACAGGCTCGACTTTCCGCCGCCGGACTGACCGACGAGGCCAACGCGCTGCCCGGCATTGAGCCGCAACGTGAACTTGTCGAACACCTGCAGACCGCCGGGGTAGCGGAACGAGATATTGTTGAAGGCGATCGCTGCACCTGACTTCACCAGCGGCTCGGCCTCGGGATGGTCGCTGAGCTCGTGCGGCACCAGCAATGTGGACAGCGCCTCGGACAGGCGCGCAACATGTTGCGTGACATCTACGAGCGCCACCGCAAGATCTCGCGTCGCATGCAGGATCGAGAGACCGAGCGTACAGATCAGAACGACGTCGCCGGTGCTGGCGCCGCCGCGCTGCCAGAGCATGATCGCCCAGGCGAGCAGCCCGATCGTGAGCGCGACCGTGATGGCCGCATGCGTCAGGCGCAGACGCTCGAGATAGCGCAGGCTGCGGCCACGGGCGTTCAGCTCGCGATCGACCGTTTCATCGAAGCGGTCATGCTCGAAGCTCAATCCGCAGAATGCGCGGACCAGCGGCATATTATTGATGACATCGACCATTTCGCCATCGACGGCGGCCGCCTTACTGGCGAAGTCGTCATGCAGTTTCTTGCCGGCTGCGGCCATCTTGAACATCATCACCACGACCGCGCCCGCCACGACTGTCAGTCCGGCCGCCATCGGCAGGCTCACGGTTCCAATCAGCAAGATCGCCGCGAATGTCGCGACGCAGGGTGGCAACACGTTCCAGACAAACATGTTTTCGACGGTGAAGACCGCGTTGGATGTTGCCGTGATACGGCTGGTCAGCATGCCGGGTAGCCGATCCGAAAAGTAGCTCGGTGCGTGTCCGGTCAGATGACGAAAGATATCGCGCCTGAGATCGCCGGTGACACCGACGAATGTGTAGCTCGCGGTCCAGCTGGCCACGCGCCACAGGAACATGTCCGCCGTGATCAGCGAGATCAGAACGCCAAATGCGATCCAGACGTTATTACCGGTTCCCTGAGGACCCGATGAGAGGCCATCGACTAAAAATTTAATTCCATATTGCGTGCCCACCGAACAGGCGACGGCCGCAAGCACGGATATCAGGATGATCAGATGCGATGCTGAACGCATCCTGATGTAGCGCATCACGAAAGCGAAAGGGCGATACGCATATCCGGAAAGACTGTCCATGTGATTGTCAAAACCCGTTGAATGAGAACCAGAATCTCGACGGACAGCGTCCCCGCCCGCTGATGGAGATGATGCCATCCCGAATTTCCCATGCTCTCGCCATCTCTGCGCAACATTCGGGCAGCATTAACACTCCGGAAACCGTGGTTGAACGTGATGGCATCAGCAAGACCACAGTGTGGACGAACTGCGCAGATCACATAGGAACCTCGCAGATGCGAGAACGTTCCAACTTCAGGCATAGGGGTACCCGCACGTCCTCGCTGAAGTTGTTCACCACTTCCAACATGGGAGATATGTAAATGCGCATCGCGCAAGTTGCTCCGTTGACAGAAGCCGTTCCGCCGAAGCTCTATGGAGGCACGGAACGCGTCGTACACTGGTTGACCGAAGAGCTGGTGGCGCAGGGGCACGATGTTACGCTCTTCGCCAGCGGTGACTCTCAAACGTCAGGCAAGCTTGATGCCGGATGGCCTAAGGCGCTGCGGCTCGATGGCTCTGTCCGCGATCCCAACGCACTCCATATGGAAATGCTCGAGCGCGTAAGGCAGAAATGTGACGACGACGAATTCGACGTTCTGCATTTCCATCTCGACTACTATCCGTTCTCGCTTTTCTCCCGCCAACCCACGCCATTTCTCACAACGCTGCACGGCCGTCTGGATTTGCCCGAACATCAGCCGACCTTCACGACCTTCTCCAAGATTCCCGTGATTTCGATTTCGAATGCGCAGCGGCGCCCGGTACCGCAGGCGAATTTCGTGCAAACGATCTATCACGGCCTTCCCGAGAATCTGCTGACGCCGCAACCCGTCACGCCGAGCTATCTCGCCGTGCTCGGCCGTATTGCGCCCGAGAAGGGCGTCGACCGTGCAATCAAGATCGCCATTCGTGCGGGCATCCCGCTGAAGATCGCGGCCAAGATCGACCGTGCAGATGAGGAATATTACGAGCAGGTCGTCCGCCCACTGATGGACCATCCGCTGGTCGAATATATCGGCGAGATCAGCGACCGGGAGAAGCCGGAATTCCTCAGCGGCGCCTATGGTCTGTTGCTGCCGATCGACTGGCCCGAGCCGTTTGGCCTGGTGATGATCGAATCCATGGCCTGCGGCACGCCGGTCATCGCCTATAACCGCGGCTCGGTGCCGGAGATCATCGACGAGGCTCTGACCGGCTTCATCGTCGAGGACGAGACCAGCGCGGTCGCGGCCGTGGGACGTCTCGCCGGCATGGATCGCACTGCGATCCGCAAGCAGTTCGAAACCCGCTTCACCGCGCGGCGCATGGCCCTCGATTATGTGGCCGCCTATCGGAGCATGAGGGAGCAGAAGGTGCCGCTGCGACTGGTCAGCAGCGCAGAGTAGTTTGAAGCGCATGGAAAGCATCGAAGGGCGGCCCGTCGGGTCGCCCTTTTTGGTGTTGACCTGCCGCAAAATTACCGGCCCGCTGTACAGCCCGCGCGGCATTTGCAAGATAGATGACAGACATCAGATCACGGCATTGGCCCGAATCGACGTCCGACCGTTTTTCTCGCATTTCGACAGGCCATCATGACCGCCGTTTCCCGTTTCGAAATCATCCTGCTATTGATGGCCGTCATCGTGCTGCTCGATATGATCGCGCGGCGTTTTCAGCTTCCGCGCGCGGCTGCACTCATCCTCGGCGGCATCGGCTTCGCGCTGATCCCCGGCACTCCGGATGTCGAAATCGACCCCGAACTGGTGCTGGTGCTGTTTCTGCCGCCACTGCTGATGTCGAGCGCCTGGTTCACCTCCTGGCGGGATTTCCGCGCCGATCTGCGCATCATATTGCAACTCGCCGTTGGCGCCGTCTTCTTCACCACCCTCGTGGTCGGCGTGGTCGCGCATCTGGTGATGCCGTCGCTGCCCTGGGCCGCCTGTTTTGCGCTCGGCGCCATCGTCTCGCCGCCGGATTCGGTGGCGGCCAAGGCCGTGCTGCAGAGCGTGCCGCTGCCGCCGCGCATCATCGTGCTGTTGGAGGGCGAGAGCCTCGTCAACGACGCATCGGGCCTGGTGCTGCTGCGCTTCGCCATCGCCGCAGCGCTAACCGGCTCGTTCAGCGCCGCCGCGGCCACTGTGAGTTTCTTCTCGGTCGCGATCGGTGGCCTGCTTGTTGGCATCGTATTCGCCTTCGCCGCGATCCTGGTGATCAAGCGCATCAAGGAAATCGACCTCGCCATTGCATGGACCTTCCTGGTCGCCTGGATCTCCTATATCGCCGCAGAAAAGCTGCACGTCTCCGGTGTGCTGTCCACAGTTGCCTGCGGCATGATCCTCGGATGGAAGCAACACGAGTTCTTCGGCGCTGCGACGCGCACCCGCGCCACCGCAGCGTGGAGCGTCGTCGTTTTCGTACTGGAATCTCTGGTATTTATCCTGATTGGGCTGTCGCTGCGCGGCGTGCTGTATCGCCTCGGCGGCTATGACGCGGTGGTGGCGCTGCTGCCAGTGACAGCCGCAATCATCGCGGCGGTGATCCTGGCCCGCTTCGTCTGGATGTTTCCCGGCACCTATCTGCCGCGCATGCTGATGCCGAAGCTGCGCGCCCGCGATCCTGCTCCGCCATGGACGGTGCCGTTCATCATGAGCTGGGCCGGATTGCGCGGCGTGGTCAGTCTCGCCGCCGCACTGTCACTGCCGGAGCAATTCCCGGGCCGCGACGTCATCCTGGCGATCACCTTCGCGGTGATCCTGGTAACCGTCCTTGTCCAGGGCTCGACGCTCGCGCCGATCGTACGCCGTCTGATCAAAACCGACGGCGCCCACACCCCACATCACTCCAAACTCAGCGAGGCGCAGGCACGCGCGCGGATCGCAATCGCGCAATTTTCTGCCGTCGAGAAGGCGTCACGCAATGATGACGGCACACATCGCCATCCGCGCCTGTTCGAGCAATATACCTATCGCAAGGGCGCCGCGGCGCGCTATGCCGAAGAGGCTGAAACGTTGTCATCCCAGCGTATCGATCACTTCGCGACGGTGCTGGCCGCCATCGAAGCCGGCCGTGCAGAGCTTCTGAAGATGCACCGCGCCGGCGAAATCCACGACAGCGTACTGCATTCCATCGAGGAAGGCCTCGATCTCGAAGAAGTCAACGCAAGACGTTTCCTGTAAAAGCCACGCTTCCGTTAGCAGCCATTCGCCGTGGCGGCTTCACAGCCGCCACCATCGGCTTTAACCTTGATCGTCAAGCGCCAGACAAGGCGCAAAATCCGGGAGAAAACAACATGCGACTTCAAGGCCTATCCACCATCGTCACCGGCGGCGCATCGGGTTTCGGCGCCGAGATCGCGCGGTCTTACGCTCGCGAAGGCGCCAAGGTCGTCATCCTCGATCTGAACGCCGATGGTGCGAAGAAAGTTGCGGCCGAGATCGGCGACAGCGCAATCGCCTTCGGGGGCAGCGTCACCAGCAAGGCCGATGTCGATGCCTCGGTGAAGCTCGCGGTCGAGAAATTCGGCAAGCTCGACGTGGTCGTCAATAATGCCGGCTGGACCTTTCGCAACAAACCCCTGCTCGAAGTGACCGAGGAAGAATTCGACAAGGCATTCGACATCAATGTGAAGTCGATCTTTCTGATGACCAATGCCTGCGTGCCCGTGATGAAGAAGCAGAAGAGCGGCCGCATCATCAATATCGGGTCTACCGCCGGTGTGCGGCCGCGCCCGGGCCTGACCTGGTACAACGCCACCAAGGGCGCGGTGAACCTGATGTCGAAATCGATGGCCGTGGAACTGGCGCCCGATGGCATCCGCGTCAATTGCATCGCGCCGGTGATCGGCGAAACCGCGCTGCTGGAATCCTTCATGGGCGTGCCGGATACGCCGGAGAATCGCGCCAAGTTCGTCGGGACGATCCCGCTCGGCCGCATGTCACGCCCCTCGGATATTGCGAATGCCTGCGTTTATCTGGCGGGCGAGGAATCCGAGTTCCTCACCGGCGTGATCCTCCCGGTCGATGGCGGGCGGACGATTTGAAACAGGGAAATTCGTAAACCATCGAATCCAGTCAGATTCGATTTACCAATCGCGTTAAGCAGTTCAGCGGCCATTCATGCGATGGTCGCGTCATGATCGAGGGATGAACCTCGGCAGGGAAGGCGTCAGGGTCAGGCCGGTCAACGGTCTGACCCCTCTCTTTGGGGATCATCATGGCAGCAAAAAAGAAACCGGCTCCGCGCAAAAGAGCTAGTGCACCGGACGCTGCTCATCCGACTTTTGCTGTCGCTGCCGTTGCAGTCCGCAGCCTGATGAATATGGCGATTGTATCCGCATCCTGCGCAACCACATTGTTGACGCTGATGGCTGTGCTCAAGTTCCAGACCGCCTGAGCGGCGATTACTTCATCTCGTTGAGCAGCGTCGGGATCAGTTCCGACACTGTCGGATGGATCGGCACCGCCCATTGCAACTGGGTGTAATCGGCGCTGGCATTCATGATGTCCAGAATGCCATGGATCGCCTCGTCACCCCCGGTGCCGAGGATGGCGGCTCCCAAAATCTTCTTCGTCTCGGCATCGACCACAACCTGCATCATGCCGGCGGTTTCGCCCTTCTCGACGGCGCGGCCCACATGGGTCATTGGCCGGTTGCCGATCAACAATTTCTTTCCCGTGGCCTTTGCCTGAGTCAGCGTCATGCCGACGCGACCAAGTGGCGGATCGATGAACAACGCATAGCCGGGAAGCCGATCGCTGACGCGGCGGTTTGCGCCATCGAGCAGGTTCGCAGCGACAATCTCGAAGTCGTTATAGGCCGTATGCGTGAAGGCGCCGCGGCCGTTGCAATCCCCCATGGCAAAGATGCCGGGCACATTGGTGGCAAGACCGTCATCGACCTTGATGTAGCCGCGGGCATCCACGGCGACGCCGGCCTTGTCGAGACCGAGATCGTCGGTATTCGGACGACGCCCCACCGCGAGCAGAACGTCACTGCCGATGATCTCCGGCGCGCCCTCCGTGCAATCGACACCGACTGCCACGCCATCGGGATGAGGCTTGAAGGTGATGCATTCGGCATTGGTTCGGATATGGATGCCTTCGGCGAGCAGGATGTCGCGGATCGCTTCGGAGATCTCGGCATCCTCACGCGAGACCAGATGCGATCCCTTCTCAACCACCGTCACTTCGGCGCCGAAGCGGCGATACATCTGCGCGAATTCGAGCCCGATATAGCTGCCGCCGACGACCACCAGATGTTTCGGCACGCGATCCAGCTGCAGGATTCCTGTATTGGTCAGATAGTTGACATCGTTGACGCCGGGCATGTCCGGCACGACAGCCCGTCCACCGACATTCAGGAAGATTCGCGGAGCCGTCAGCAACTCATCGCCCACGCGGATCGTATCCGCGGATTCGAAGCGTGCGTGACCGTTGATGACCGTGCATTTGTCCATGCCGCGCAACCAGCTTTCGACGCCGTTTCGCGAATCGTGGATTACCTTGTCCGCCCGCGCCTTGACCTTGGCCATATCGATCCGCAACGGCGTATCGATCATGACGCCATAGTCGGCGCCGCGGCGTGCGAGATGCGCGGCATAAGCGCTCGCAACGAGCGTCTTTGTCGGTTTGCAGCCGGTATTGACGCAGGTGCCACCAAACAGATGACGCTCGACGATCGCGACCGACATGCCTGCGGATGTGAGCCGGCCCGCGAGTGAAGGTCCGGCCTGCCCGGCCCCGATGATGATCGCGTCGAAGCGCATAATTTCAGCTCCCAACCGGCAGAGCGAATGCTGCGCCGTGGCGAGAGACTATCGCTGGAAACGGCAGCAGCCAACGAATGATCAAAGTTCCAGCGCAGGCAATTCCGAGCCGCTTAGGACTTGCCCGCAACTGCCGGGCCGCGCCAGCGCGCCCAGAGCCGCTCGAACAGTGGCAGCAGCCCGCGCGGCGTGACCAGAATCACGGAGATCACGACGATACCGTAGATGAAGTAATGCAGACCGGGCAGCGTGCTGCCGAGCTTGCCACGCAGGATTTCGCCGAGCGGCACCAGCAGAAGCGCGCCCAGCGCCGGACCATAGGCACGGCCGAGCCCGCCGACGGTTGCGAACAGCACGATCTCGATGGTGATCACAGGCGAGATCAGCAGATAAGGATCGGCAAAAGTCAGATAGCGCACATAGGCGGTGCCGACGACGGAGGCGAGCATCGCCGAGATCACCATGGCGGTGATCTTGTAGCGCAGGATGTTGACGCCAATCGCCTGCGCCGCCTTCTCGTTGTCGCGGATGGTCCGCAGATAATAGCCAAGCGGCGAATTGAGGATCGCGACATTGACCAGCACGCAAATTGCGGCCAGCCCCAGCATCATCCAGAACGCACCATGACCACCGCCGAACTGGAACGCCAGGAAATTACCCGTGTCCTTCGGCAGCAGTAGCCCGGACGCACCGCCGAGGAAATCCCAGCCCTCGACAACGATGCTGCCCATTTCGGCGAAAGCCAGCGTGATTAGCACGAAAGAGAGATGGCCGAGCTGAAAGCGGAAATCGATCCAGGCGATGACGGCGCCGAGGATTCCCGAGATCACCGCCGAGATCACGAGACCCAGCCACATATTGATGCCGAGCTTGAGCAGGAGCGCGGCCGAGAACATCGATCCGATGCCGATAAACAGGCTATGCGCCAGCGAGATCTGCCCGGCCATGCCGCCGACGATGTTCCACGACGAAGCCAGCGCCACATAGACCAGCGCCAGCGTGAGAATGTGGACGTAATAGCTCGACAGCACGAACGGCATGATGGCGGCGATGGCCAGCGTACCCCACCAGATCGGCGACGACAGCGTCTTGTAGAATTCCTCTCTCATCGTGCCGAGCTCCAGGTCAGGCCCTTCGGGCGAAACAGCATGATCGCCACGAAGATGATGTAAGGCAGCAGCAAGCCGATCGGGCCGTCGAGATAGATCGTGCCGAAGGCTTCGGCGATGCCGATAATCAGGCCGCCGAGCATGATGCCGACGAAATTGGTCATGCCGCCGAGCACAACGACCAGCAGCGTGATCACGGTGTAGCGTAGACCCATATTGGGCTGGATCGGCGTGCCCGGGAGCAGCAGCGCTGCGGCAAGCGCGAGGATGCCGATACCGAGCGCAAAGGTCAGCACCTGCACCCGGCCGACATTGATGCCCATCAGCGCCGCCGCATGGGCGTTCTGATGTACGGCGCGGATTGATCGACCGAAATCCGTCGCACGTAGCATGATGTAAAGACCGATGGCGAGCGCGAAGGACACTACAAAAGCAATGATGTGCGGTAGGCGCAGCACGGTATCGCCGAGAATGATGAGCTTCGACTCGACAAAGGACGGCGTGCGCGCCGGCTCGCCGCCGAATACCATCAGGATACCGTTCTGCAGCACCAGACTGAGACCCAGCGTGAGCTGCACCACCATCAGGAACTGATGCCCGACCATCGGCCGTATCAGGAAGATATAGACCAGTGCGCCGATGGCGGTCATCAGCGGCACCGTGATGATGATGGACACATAAGGGTCCATGGCGAAGGCGGAATACAACGCAAGGCACATGAACATGCCGAGCGAGATGAAATCGCCATGCGAAAAATTGACGACGCCCGACACGCCGTAGACGAGCCCCATACCGAGCGCCAGCAAACCATAGGTGGCACCGATCAGAAGGCCTTGGGCGAGAGCCTGATAAAGTTCGCTCACATCACTCTCCGATCACAGACCAAGATAGGCGCTGCGGGTGCGCGGATCGTTCTTCACGGTCTCCGCATCGCCCTCTGCCGCCACCTGCCCGCGCTCCAGTACGTAGCAGCGCCTCGCGTGGCGCAACGTCAGATTCAGGTTCTGCTCCACCAGCAGGATCGTCAGCCCATCAGCATGCAATTTGTCGATGATCTCGAAAATATACTGCACGAACAGTGGCGACAGACCGAGCGAGGGCTCATCGAGCATCAGGAGCTTGGCTTCCGCCATCAGCCCGCGACCGATCGCCAGCATCTGCTGTTCGCCGCCCGACAGCGAGCCGGCGCTCTGGGTCAGCCGTTCGCCGAGCCGCGGGAACAGGCCGATAACTTTTTCCATCTGTTGCGGACGATGCTTGCGCGCATGCGCATTGATGCCGCCGAGCAGAAGGTTTTCGCGGATGCTCATTTCCGGAAACACCAGACGGCCTTCCGGCACCTGGACGATGCCAAGCTCGACCCGCGCCTGCGGCGTCAATTTGCTGATGTCCTCGCCCAGAAACAGAATGCGGCCGGAGATCGGCTTGACCATGCCCGACAATGAATTGATCAGCGTGGTCTTACCGGCATTGTTCGCGCCGAGCAGGCCGACGATCTCGCCGGCAGCGATCTTGGCGTTGATCTCGCGCAACACCGGCACACCGCCATAGCCCGCGACCAGATTATCGATCTCAAGCATCGAGATGATCTCCGAAATAGGCATCGACGACGCGCTGATCTTTGATGATCTCGTCGGGCGTGCCTTGCGCGATCTTCTCGCCGAAATTGATGACCACCATACGCTGCGCCAGCCGCATGATGACCGGCATCACGTGCTCGACCATCACGATCGTGACGCCCTGCTTGTTGAGTTCCTCGATGATCGCGATCGGCGCGGCGGTCTCGGCCATGGTCAGGCCAGCCATCACCTCGTCGAGCAGAATGCAGCGCGGATCGGTGGCGATACATTTCGCCAGCTCCAGCAGTTTCTTGTCCTGCAGCGACAATGTCGCCGGCGTCTTGTGTTCCTTGCCGCCGAGGCCGACGCGCAGCAGCGCCTGAGCCGCATAGTCGATGGCCTCGCGCATCGGCCGGCGCGTGAGCGCTGCGGTCGTGACGACGTCGAGGGTTGTCATGTCGGCAAAGGACTGGACGATCTGGAACGAGCGCATCAATCCGCGGCGCACCAGCCGATCCGGTGAGACCCCGATGATGCTTTCGCCGTCATAGACCACGTTGCCCGAGCTCGGCGGAATGAAGCCGGAAATCACACCGAACAGCGTGGTCTTGCCGGCGCCGTTCGGGCCGATGATACCAAGAATTTCACCCTTCTCGACTTCGAAACTCACCGCGTTGAGCGCGACCAGCCCGCCAAACCGCCTGGTGATGTTGGAGACTTCCAGAAATGCCACAGCCGTCCACTCTTTATGTTGCGCCGAGCCTCAGTGCAGGGCCGATCAGGACTTCGGCCGCGGCGGCACCTGGGCGAATTCCTTGGGGAATACGACCTGCTGATCCTGTTCCGGCGTCCACTGGATGAACATCGCCGAACCATCCTTGAGCAGGCGGTCTTCCGCGAATTGCAGGCCCTTCGGCTTGGCAATGTAGAGGTTCGGATCGCCCGCCGGGATGTTGACGTTCTTCAATGCGTCCAGCAGCGCCTCGCTCTGCAGCGACTTGGCGTTTTCCAGCACTTGCTGCAGCACGCGCGCCGCCTGGGCATATTGCACGGCGCCCTGGCCGATCTTGTCGAGTTTAGCGACATCGCGCAATTCCGTGACGATCTTCTGCATCGACTCGATCTTGGCGCCGGCGCTGAAGCCGGTCATGCCGAACAGATTCCTCGTCAGCACGGCCTTGCCGATCTCGGGGCCGAGATCCTTCCAGAGTGACAGATCCGAATAGCCGCCGGTGCCGCCGCAGAAGATGCTGCCGTGATAGTTCAGATTGTAACGCGCCTGATGCAGCAGAATGCCGTCACGCGGCGTCACAAGGCCGACAACGACGTCGGGCTTGAGCGAGCGAATACGGACCATCGCCGCGGTCTGGTCCTGCGCACGAATATCGAGCGCCGCTTCGCCGATGATCTGGATGCCGCTGGCCTTCAGCTTCTCGACCAGGAACTTGTTGGACTGCTGGCCGGCCTCGTAATTCGAATAGGCCATGACGGCAGTCTTGATCGGAAACTTGAAATCGTCGCGCAGCGAGATGACGAAATCATGCATGGTCTGCGCATAACCGCGGTCATACGGATATCCCAGCGTGAACATGTAGTTCGACTGCGACCCACCGGCCCAGACCGACAGCGTTGGAATCTTGGCTTCGTCGACGACCGGCGTCAGCGCCAGCATCTGCGCGCTGAGAATGGTGCCGGTCAGAAGCTGAACCTTTTCTTCGGTGATCAAACGCCGTGCTTCGGCTGCGGTCCGCGCCGGCTGGCTGGTATCGTCCGCCAGCACCAACTCGATTTTGGCGCCGCCTTTGCTCTTGATGCCGCCTTCAGCGTTGATCTTCTTGATGATGTATTCGAAAGCCGGCTGGCCTTCCTGCGCGTAGGCCGCAAGACCGCCGCTCATCGAATTGACCATGCCGATGCGAATCGTCGGCTCGGCAGCGCCAGCGCCGCGAATGAACGGCGCGGCGATCGGCCCCGCCAGAACGGCAGAAGCACCAAGTCCAAACGTGCGGCGGGTCATGGTCATGTCATATCCTCCGATGCACAACGTCGCTGAAACGGCGTGCTTTCTTATTCTGTTACTGGGCGCTGAAGTGTCGAACACTGCGCCGCAGATTGGGAGTCTGCATATCGCAGTCAGGCAGCGTTTTTCGGACTTAGCCGCCTTTGCGCAGCTGCGTCAAATTGCGGCGCAAGGAAATAACGAATGAGGGCCATGCATCTGCGAGAGGGCTTTCACAGCCGGGCAATCGCAAATCCTGCACGCGGAAAATGCACTGCCGTTACGCCGACATCGGGATCTTCACGCCGCGCAGCGATGCTGTCATGTCCACCAGAAACAAATGCGCCGATGACGGGATCGAAACCCCAATCGGTCGGCCTGACCGATATCATCGCGCCTTCCTTGAGCGACTGACCTTGATCATCTGCAATATCGTCGTGAGCAGAAGCAGATGTCGGCAAAGGCCGACCGAGCCGCGCTACATTCAGCGCGTGTTCGGGCGACAGCTCCTCAACCATTCCGTGCCCCAGCGAAGCCACCCGGTCCATCCACGCGAGAACGCGCGGATGCTCGGCAAGACCTTCGCTCTCACCGAGATTGCCGCGCGCGTACCAGAGTGGATGATAGACGGTGAGATCGGCGAGTGACGGCGCCTGGCCAAGCAGGAACGTGTCGCCATGCGCAAGCCAGTCGCTGAGCCACGCGAGATGGATGCGAAACTGATCGCGTAGCGCGGGAATTTGCTCACGCATCTTCACGCTATCCCAACCATCGAACTGGCCTGACGTAAAATTCACGCGATCAGCATGCAGCTCCGGCGGAAAGCGATCGCCGTTCAGGCCGAAGACCAGTCCAAGCGCATTGGCAAAGAGCGCGCGATCGGCCCAGGCCGCGATGATATCGGCCTGACCGCGCGTGCCCGCCGGATAGAGCGTCGGCTCGGGAAAACGCCGTTCGAGTTCGGCGAGAATACGGCGTGTATCGCAATAGATATCCGCGCCGATTTGCAGGACCGGAATGCGGCGATAGCCTCCGGTGAGCGGCACAAGCTGTGGCTTCGGCGCGATCCGCGGCTGGATCACCGAGCGCCAAGACAGGCCCTTCACTCCAAAGGCGATGCGCACCTTCTCGGCAAACGGCGAACGCGGATAGTGATGCAGAACAAGATCGGTCGCCGTCACTGCATCCCTTATCTATCGACTATCTCGCGTGCGCGTCCGGCGCCACATTTGCAGAGAGCATCGCCTCGAATTCGGCAATCGGATGCGGAAGCCCATCCGGACCGGTGATCTCAACATCCCAGCTGCCGTCCTCAAGCAGCTCCTTGGCTTTCTTGACAGCTCCGGCAGCGTTATCGCGGCGGAGTGAAACAGTCCCTGACGTATCGGTTCCCCTGACGAAAAACGGCAAGTCACTTCCTCCCTGTGTGAGGCGCCCCGCGATGCGAGACCGTGCGCGACGTCTTGATCGCGTCACTCTGCGCATCAGACCATAGGACTCACGGCAATGCTAGCAACTTGCCGTCGCAATCATAACGAACCTGTTATGCAGCCCCGCGCTGCGCTGCGGGACGCGTCAGCACGAAAAAGAGAAACGTGCAGATGGTCAGGAATACCGCCATTGAGATTAAAACTGCAGGCAATCCCCAAGCGGCGGCGATCGGACTGGTAGCCGACTGCATCACCGCAGTGCCGAGAAAGAATGCGAGATTGGCCGCGGAGAGCGCCTTGCCAATGTTCTCGGCAGCAACGACCTGGCGGATCATCGCATAGACGAGCGGCTGCATGGCAACGAGTACACCGATGACCACCAGAAGCCCGGTATCGACTGCCACCGGCATCACCGGCAGACCGAAAAGCGTCGCCAGCGGATAACCCGGTGCACCGAGCGCCATCACGAGCAGCAGCGCGGCGGCGCACAGATGGACCGCAAACAGCAGCATGCGGCGATGACCGAGCTTGCGATCAAGCAAACCCGACAGCGCCGGTCCGATCACCAGCGCCACCGTAAACAACGCCAGCACATTGCCGGCCTCTATCCGCGACAGTCCCTTGATATTCATCAACCAGGGACCGGCCCAAAGGCCACGCAACACGAGTTGAACCGCCAGCGACACGAAGGCAAGAATCACGATACCGCGCACCGCACGGGAGACACCGAGTTGCAAGACCGAGACCATCTCACCCAGGAGTGCGCGCTGCTGGCCTTCGGGACGGGACGACGGGACGATAACCGCGATCAGCATGGCCACAACGATCGCCGCGGCCGCCGCGATCCAGAATCCGGCACGCCAGCCCGAATGCTCGACGACGTAAGCAAGCGGACTGGCCGACAACAGCAGCCCCGCATTGCCGAATGACAGAATGATGCCGGACCACAGACCGAACTGCGCCGGTGTCAGCCGCTTTGCCGCGAGCGTCATCGGGCACATCAGCATGCCCGACGTCGCCATGCCGATCGTGGCCTGCGACACGAAGAACGACAAAGGCCCTGTCGATAGCGCGGCAATCGCCGCACCGCAGATCGTGCCCGCAAACAGCACGAGCGACACCGTTCGGATGCTGTAGCGATCCAGCGCGACGCCGACTGGAATCTGCAGCAATGCAAAGAAAAAATGATAGGCCGAGGTCAGTGCTGCCAGCGTCTGCGGCGTGACGCCGAGATCGGTCGACATCAAATCGATCGCGACCGCAGGCGTGGTGCGCAGCATGTTGGACAGTACATGCCCGCAGGTTAGAATGAGCATGGCGGCCACGAGGGCTACGCTCACGGGCGGATCAACGGTAATGGGCTTGAACGTGGAGGATTCGGCGGCACTGGTCATGGCGCTCGCCTACTCGGAAATACGCCACGCAGCAACCGCCACGAAAGCCGTGGCGGTCATGCTCTCTCAATGCTGCGGTGCAGCTTAAGCTGCAGATGCCTCGATCCGGATCGGGATCGATTTATAGGCCGGCGTTCCCGACTTCAGATCGTGCTGATCGAGCGACACGAGCACATTCGCCTCCGGATAATAGGCCGCCACCGATCCTTGCGGGATGTTGTAAGCCACCGCCGTCACCCGACGCAGCGCGCGCGGCGCGCCATCCGGGCGGTCCAGCACGATGTCGATCAGATCGCCGTGGCTCAGCCCCCGGCGAGCGAGGTCCTGCTCGTTGACAAACACCACATCGCGCCGCCCGGTGATGCCGCGATAGCGATCGTTCATGCCGTAGATCGTGGTGTTATACTGGTCGTGGCTTCGCAGCGTGGTCAGCGTCAATGCGGTCTCGGCAGGGCCGTCCTCATAGAGGCCTGAGAAGACCAGGAACTGCGCCTTCTTGGTCGGCGTCAGCCATTCCCGCTCCGAGGCGGCGTTGCGCAGCCGGAAGCCACCCGGCTTCTTGATACGCGCATTGTAATCCTCAAAGGCCGGAAAGACCGACTCGATGGCGTCGCGGATCTTGCTGTAGTCGGCGACGTAGTCCAGCCACTTCACCTTGGTATTCGGCAGCGTCGCGATTGCCATATCGGCGACGATAGCCGTTTCGGACTTGAGGTGTTCCGACGCCGGCTTCAGGCCGCCACGCGAGGCGTGCACCATCGACATCGAATCTTCCACCGTCACCATTTGTGGCCCGGTCGCCTGCACGTCGATCTCGGTACGGCCAAGGCATGGCAGGATGATCGACTCCTTCGCGATCAGAAGATGCGAGCGATTGAGCTTGGTGGCGATATGCACCACGAGATCAAGGCTACGCATCGCCGGATAGGTTTCCTCGGGATCTGACATAGCCACCGCGAGATTGCCACCAAGACAGATCAGCGCCTTCGAGCGGCCATCCCGGATCGCCTTCACCGATGCGACGGCGTCGTGACCATGCGCAGTCGGCGGCTTGAAGCCGAAGGTGCGTTCGATACCGCCCAGCAGCGCGGCGTTGGGCACTTCGGTGATTCCGACGGTGCGATCACCCTGCACGTTGGAATGGCCGCGCAGCGGCGAGATGCCGGCGCCGGGACGGCCGATATTTCCGCGCAACATCAGAAGATTGGCGATCTGCTGCACGTTGCCGGTGCCGTGGCGGTGCTGGGTGATGCCCATACCGTAATTGACGATCACGCTCTTGGCCCGGGCGTAGATGTTGCCGAGATTTTCGATATCGGCGCGCGGCAGGCCCGAGGATTTCTCGATCGCCTCCCATGAGGTCGCGTCTAGATCGGCGAGCAGCGTCTCGATACCGTCGGTGTGTTCAGCGATGAAGGCGCGGTCGAGCACGCCGGGGCCGCCTTCGGCCAGGCTCGCGGCGTCGAGCGCCACGACGGTCTTCATCATGCCCTTCAGCACCGCAATGTCACCGCCGACCTTGACCTGGTAATAGGTCGACGAAATCTGCGTGGAGCTGAGCGTCAGCATTTCCGCTGGATGCTGCGGTGATGTGAACCGCTCCAGCCCGCGCTCGCGCAGCGGATTGATTGAAACGATGGCAGCGCCGCGCTTGGCGCACTCTCGCAGAGTCGTCAGCATGCGCGGATGATTGGTGCCGGGATTGTGCCCGATGCAGAACACAGCATCCGCATGGTCGAAATCCTCCAGCGTCACCGTGCCCTTGCCGACGCCGATGGATTCCGGGAGGCCGACGCTGGTGGCCTCGTGGCACATGTTGGAGCAATCAGGAAAATTGTTGGTGCCGTATTCGCGCACAAACAACTGATACATGAAGGCTGCTTCGTTGGAGCAACGGCCCGACGTGTAGAATTCGGCCATGTTCGGATCAGGCAAAGCGCGCAGGCCGGCACCGATCCGCGCCATCGCATCTTCCCACGAGATCGGAAGATACTTGTCGCTGGCCCGGTCATAGACCATCGGATGGGTGAGACGTCCCTCGTTTTCGAGGTCGTGATCATGCCAGTTCCAGAGTTCACTCACGGTATGCTCGGCGAAGAACTCCGGCGCCGTACGCTTGGCTGTTGCTTCCCACGACACCGCCTTGGCGCCGTTCTCGCAGAACTCGAATGATGACGTATGCTTTGGATCGGGCCAGGCGCAGCCCGGGCAATCGAAGCCATGCGGTTGGTTCATCGTCAGGAGGCCGTGCGTTTCGTTGACCACCGCCAACTGTCCGCGCACCGCGTCGGCCACTGCCTTCAACGCGCCCCAACCTGCGGCGGCACCTTTATAGTCCTCGACGCCCTGAACCTGCTTCTTCGCCATCGCGATCCGTCCTTCACTATTCCGGCCCATGTGGCCTAATTCCGCCTCGTAGCATTAAAGGCTGCATTGCTGCGAATAGATGCCATCAACTTTGATTGACCGAGGCTGCGCTGTATTGAACGATACGAATGTCGCGACATCTCTCGCGAACGCTATCGCCCGATTGATATTCTGAATGGAGCGCCGATGACCTCTTCTTCCCTGTTCCAGCCGCTGCAAGTCGGCCCGTATCGATTGAGCCACCGGGTTGCGATGGCGCCGCTGACGCGCATGCGCGCCGAGAAGACATCCCTCGCTGCATGGACGCTCAACGCCGAATATTACGCGCAGCGCGCGACCGAAGGCGGACTGATCATCGCCGAGGCCTCGCAGGTGATGCAGGAAGGCCAGGGCAACCCGAACACACCGGGCATCTATACGAAGGAGCAGATCGCCGGCTGGCGTCAGGTCACTGACGCCGTACATGCCAAGGGCGGCATCATCTTCCTGCAGCTCTGGCATGTGGGCCGTGCCTCACATTCATCGTTCCAGCCCGGCGGCGGGCTTCCGGTCGCGCCGTCAGCCATTGCGATCGACGCTACCACGCGGACGGCTTCAGGCGAGACGGTATCTTACGAAACGCCCCGCGCCCTGGAGACCAGCGAGATTCCCGGCATTATCGACGCCTACCGACAGGCCACGCGCAACGCCAGGGAAGCCGGCTTCGACGGTGTCGAGGTGCACGGCGCCAACGGCTATCTGCTCGAACAATTTCTGCAGACCCGCAGCAATCGGCGCACCGACCAATATGGTGGCTCAATCGAGAACCGCGCCCGCCTGCTGCTGGAAGTGACCAATGCCGTCATCGGTGCCTGGAGCGCGGATCGTGTCGCCGTCCGCCTGTCGCCCTATGGTGTCTCGAATGACTCCGGCGAAGCCGATCCGATGCCGCTCTACGGCTATGTGGTCCGTGAGCTCGACAAGCTCGGCCTCGCCTACCTCCATTTCGTCGAGCCGCGCACCAGCGGCGTCGGCCGCGCGGAAGTGTTTCATAACAATGTGCCTAAAGCCTATGAGCTGTTCCGGCCGATGTGGAGCGGCGTGCTCGTCACCGCCGGCGGATTCGATGGCACCTCCGCCGAGGAGGCCGTCGCATCCGGCAATGTCGATATCATCGCCTTCGGCCGCCCGTTCATCGCCAATCCGGATCTGCCGGAGCGTATCAAGCGCAAGGCGCCCTTTACGCCTTATAACCGGGCGACGTTCTACGGCGGCGATGTGGCCGGCTATACCGACTACCCGGTGCTTGGCGCAGGGTAGTCTGTGGATTATTCAATAGAAAGCACTTCTGGCGCGCTATAGTCTGTGTATGGGCCCGTAGCGGGTCAGGAGTATCGCCCCATGGATTCCACCCTCTCAGCCGCCGAGCTCGACGATCGCATCGCCATCCTTCGCGACAATATCCGGCAGTTGATCGAGCAGGCCACCGCGGCTTCCGGCGAGAGCAACGAGGAGCGCACCGCGGATCGGCTGGCTCAGCAGAATGAGGAGCTGGACCGGCTGATCGCCCAACGCGACGCCCTCGGCAAATAGGCGAAGTCCTGCAGGATATTATCCGGGCCTGCCCGGTTGCCGGGCGGGATGCGTAAAACCACGGCTTTTCCTCCAGTAAACTTTTGGCTAGCTTGGCTGCATGAACGTTCAAGCCAAGATCGACATCAAGCACTCCACCTGCCCTCATGATTGCCCCTCCGCCTGCGCCCTCGATATCGAGGTGATCGGCGGAAACACGATAGGCCGGGTCCGCGGATCCAAGGAGCAAACCTATACCGCCGGCGTGGTCTGCGCGAAGGTCGCGCGCTATGCCGAGCGCATCCATCATCCCGAACGGCTGATGTATCCGATGCGCCGCACCGGCCCGAAGGGCTCCGGCCATTTCACCCGCATCAGCTGGGACGAGGCGCTCGACGAGATCGCTTTGAGGTTCAACGCGGCCGAGCGCGACTTTGGCGCGGAGTCGGTGTTTCCCTATTACTATGCCGGCACCATGGGTCTGGTGATGCGCGACGGCATCAACCGCCTCGCCAATGTGAAGAAATATTCGCGCTTCTACTCGACGATTTGCGCAACCATCGCCTGGGCCGGCTTTGCCGCCGGCACCGGCAAGGTCGCCGGCGTCGATCCGCGCGAAATGGCGAAGTCGGACCTGATCGTGATCTGGGGCACCAACCCCGTCTCGACGCAGGTCAATGTGATGACCCACGTCGCCCGCGCCCGCAAGGAGCGCGGCACCAAGCTTGCCGTCGTCGATATCTACGATAACGACACCATGAAGCAGGCCGACATCAAGATCCTGCTGCGACCCGGTACCGACGGCGCCTTCGCCGCCGGCGTGATGCATGTGCTGTTTCGCGACAACCTGGCGGATCGCGACTATCTCGCCAAATACACCGATGCCTCGCCGGAGTTCGAGGCGCATCTTGCTTCGCGCACGCCGGAATGGGCCTCAGACATTTGCGGCGTGCCCGCTGCGGAAATCGAAGCCTTCGCGCGTCTGGTCGGCGAAAACAAACGCAGCTATTTCCGCCTCGGCTACGGCTTCACGCGCAGCCGCAACGGTGCCGCGCAGATGCATGCGGCCCTGTGCGTGCCCACCGTTACCGGCGCCTGGCAGCAGGAAGGTGGCGGTGCCTTCTTCAACAATGCCGCGATCTGGAAATTCGACAAGACGCTGATCGAGGGCCTCGACGTGCTCGACGAGAGCGTTCGGCGCCTTGATCAGTCGAAGATCGGTCGCATCCTTACCGGCGATGCCGAGGCCTTGCACAACGGCCCGCCCGTGAAGGCGATGCTCATTCAGAACACCAATCCGATGACGGTAGCGCCCGAGCAGGCTTTGGTGCGGCAAGGTTTTGCCCGCGAGGACCTGTTCGTCGCGGTGCATGAGCAGTTCATGACCGAAACGGCCATGATGGCCGACATCGTGTTGCCTGCGACCATGTTCATGGAGCACGACGACCTCTATTACGCCGGTGGCAACCAGCACATCTCGGTCGGCGCCAAGCTAATCGACGCGCCGGAAGAATGCCGCTCGAACCACGACGTTCTGCAGGGCATCGCCATCCGCCTCGGCGCGAAACACCGCGCTTTCGACATGCATCCCCGCGACATCATCGACGAGACGCTGCAGGTCAGCGGCCGCGGTGGCATCGAAGGGCTGGAGGCCGACAAGTGGCGTGATATCCAGCCGGATTTTCGCACCTCGCACTATCTCGACGGATTCGCCCACGCCGACGGCAAATTCCACTTCAAGGCCGACTGGTCGACAGTGCCGATGCCCAATGCCGGGTTGATGGGCGCGTGGGACGAGATGCCGTCTTTCCCTGACCATTGGGCGGTGATCGAACAGGTCGATGAGGTCCATCCGTTTCGTCTGGCCACCAGCCCGTCGCGCTCGTTCCTCAACACCTCGTTCAACGAAACGCCGTCATCGCAGGCGCGCGAAGGCGCACCGAGCGTGATGATGCATCCGGTCGATGCTGCGAAATTGGGAATCGCCGATGGTGATGCCGTGACACTCGGCAACATGCGGGGCGAAACGACTCTGATCGCACGCATCTTCGACGGCCTGCGCCGCGGTGTGCTGATCGCGGAATCGGTTCACCCGAACAAGGCGCATATCGGCGGTCATGGCATCAATATGCTGACCGGCGGCGAAGCCGTCGCTCCCTATGGCGGCGCGGCGTTTCACGACAACAAGGTGTGGGCGAAGAAGGCATGATTCCTTCTCCCCGCTCTGCGCGGGGAGAAGTTAGGAACGCCGCGTCCTCACCGCGCATCCTCCAGAATCATATCCGACGCTTTCTCGGCGATCATGATCACCGGCGCATTGGTGTTACCCGACATCAGGTCCGGCATGATCGACGCATCGATCACGCGCAAGCCTTCCAGCCCACGCACGCGCAGGCGCTGATCGACCACCGCTTTCGCATCATTACCCATTCGGCAGGTCGAGGTCGGGTGATAGACGGTGCTGCCGCGCTGGCGGCAGAAGGCGAGCCATTGCTCGTCGGTCACCGTGCCTGGGCCGGGCTCGACTTCCTTGGTGACGAACGGCTTCATCGCCGGTGCGTTCAGCATCTTTCGCAGGATCTTGAGCCCTTCGACATTCGCCGTCCGGTCCGTTTCGGTTGCCAGATAGTTGATGCGGATCGCCGGCGGCACTGATGGATCTGCGCTCTTGATGCGCAGCGAGCCGCGGCTTTCCGGGCGCAGCTGACAGACCGAGGCGGAGAAGCCGGAGAACGGATGCAGTTTCTCGCCCATTTTGTCAGTGGAGAACGGCAGGAAGTGGATCTGGATATCCGGCGACGCCATGCGCGGATCGGTCTTGAAGAAGGCCCCGGTGGTGCCGGCGGCGTAGGTCAGCGGACCGGTGCGAAACGCGGCGTATTGCAGACCCATCATCGCCCGGCGAACGGGATGATTGACGAAGTCATTGAGCGTGATCTTCTGCGGACACTCCATCACCATGCGGACCTGCATGTGATCCTGCAGATCACTGCCGACGCCGGGGGCATCAAGCAGCACCTCAATGCCGTGCTCCTTGAGCAGATCAGCGGGACCGACACCGGAGAGCTGCAGTAGTTGCGGTGAATTATAGGCACCGCTCGACACCAGCACTTCCTTGCGCGCGCGCGCCTTGCGCACCACGCCGTGCTGCTTGAATTCGATGCCGATGGCACGCTTGCCTTCAAACAGGATGCGCTGCGCCAGTGCTTCGGTCTCGACGCGGACATTGCCCTGTTTCACGGCCGGGCGCAGATAGGCCCGCGCAGTCGAGGCGCGGCGGCCGCCCTTTGTCGTGGTCTGGAACCAGCCAGCCCCTTCCTGCGTGGCACCGTTGAAGTCGTTGTTCACCGGAATGCCAGTCTCGGCAGCTGCAGCGATGAAGGCTTCCGACAGCGGATCGGGACAACGCGAATCCGACACCGGCAGCGGGCCGCCAACACCGTGATAGTCGTTGGGCCCGCGCGCCTGATTTTCCGCCTTCTTGAAATAGGGCAGCACATCGTCATAGCCCCAGCCGACATTGCCCAACTGGCGCCAGCGGTCGTAATCCTCGTGCTGGCCGCGCACATACAATAGGCCGTTGATAGAGCTTGAACCGCCGAGCACTTTGCCGCGTGGCTGAAAGACGGAGCGTCCGTCGAGACCCGGTTCGGGCTCGGTCTGGTACATCCAGTTGACGGATTTTTCCTTGAACAATTTGCCGTAGCCGAGCGGCACGTGGATCCAGATGTTGCGATCCTTCGGGCCGGCTTCCAGCAGCAGCACCGAATATTTGCCTGAGGCCGACAGGCGATTGGCGAGCACGCATCCGGCCGAGCCAGCACCGACGATAATGTAATCAGCCTCAATGGAATCAGCCGACGCGCGATGCGCCGACGCAGTTTGACCGCTCATGTTTCCCCCAATTGTTTTCAGCAACTGAAAACGGAAATGGCGGGGATGTAAATGGGCGCGACCGGAAGCATGGCACGCATGCGGCTAGAATCGTCGCAATGCGAAAGGTGCGGCAAATTCGGCGTCGTCCCCGCGAAGGCGGGGACGACAGACCGAGAACCCGCTCAGTTATAGCGGCTAATCGCCAGATCCTTCACTTCCAGATCCGGCGCCTTGCCGGAAATCTGGTCGGACAGCACATGGGCGGTGCCGCAGGCCATGGTCCAGCCGAGCGTGCCATGGCCGGTGTTGAGATGGAGATTGCCGATACGCGTCGGGCCGACGATCGGCGGACCATCCGGCGTCATCGGTCGCAACCCGCTCCAGAAGGTCGAGCGCGAGAGATCGCCGGCGGTCGGAAACAGATCGGTCACCGATTTATCGAGCGGCATACGCCGTGGGGCGGTCGGCACCGGATGATAATTGCCGACTTCAGCGGTGCCGCCGACGCGGATACGGTTACCAAGGCGCGTGATTGCCACTTTGTAGCTTTCGTCCATGATCGTCGACTGCGGCGCAACGCTCTCATCGGTGATCGGAATCGTGAGCGAATAGCCCTTCACCGGATAGACCGGCGCGTCGATGCCGAGCGGGCGCAACAGCAGCGGCGAGAAGCTGCCAAGTGCCATCACGTAATTATCTGCAGTGAAGACACCCTTGTCGGTCGTCACCTGCGCGACCCGGCCGCCGGTGACATCCACCGACTTGATGGTCGTCTCATAGACGAATTTCACACCGAGCCCGGCCGCGATCTTTTCCAGTCGCTGCGTGAACAGATGGCAGTCGCCAGTTTCGTCCTCCGGCAAACGTAAGCCGCCGACGAACAGATCCTGCACGCCGGCGAGGCCCGGTTCATATTTCACGCAGCCGGCACGATCGAGCACCTCATAGGGCACGCCATATTGCTTGAGCACATCGATATCGCCGCCGGTCGCATCGAGCTGCGACTGCTTGCGGAACAGTTGCAGCGTGCCCTGGCTGCGATCGTCATAGGTGATGCCGGTCTCGGCGCGTAGCGCGCGCAGGCAATCGCGGCTGTATTCGGCGATGCCCACCATGCGCGACTTGTTCAGCGCATAGCGCGCGCTCGTGCAGTTGCGCAGCATCCGCAACATCCAGCGCCACTGGTGCGGATCGGCCTGTGGCCGCACCACCAGCGGACCGTATTTGTCCATGATCCAGCCGAGCGCCTTCTTCGGCACACCGGGGCCGGCCCAGGGCGAGGCGTAGCCGGGCGAGACTTCGCCGGCATTACCGAACGAGGTCTCCAGTGCGGCGCCGGGCTGACGGTCGATCACCGTCACCTCGTGGCCTGCCTTGGCCAGATAATAGGACGTGGTGACGCCGATCACGCCCGCGCCAAGAACCAGAACCTTCATCGCACCGTGCCTCCAGACCGGGCGGTCCACCGCACATCGATCTCATCCGAGTAAATCCGTTCATAGCGCTGCCCCAACGAGGTCAGCATTTCATAGCCAATGGTGCCCGCGGCTGCGGCCAGCGCATCGAGCGACTGATGCCCGCCGATGATTTCGACCTGCGATCCCCGTGCCAACATGCCGGGCGGCAGATCGCCAAGATCGACTGTCAGCGAGTCCATCGATACGCGCCCAGCAACCGCCAGCCGGCGCCCGCGGAAATAGACCGCGCCGCCATTGCCGAAGGCGCGCTGCAAACCGTCGGCGTAACCGATCGCCAATGTCGCCAGCCGTGTCGGCTTCGTCGCCCGGAAAGTCCAGCCATAGCCGACATGGGCATCGGCTTCGACCTCGCGGGTCTGGATCACCTGCGCGGTGAGCCGGACAACCGGCAGCATCGGATTGCATTGCGCGGGATTGGGATTGAGCCCGTAGAGCGCCGCGCCAGGGCGAACGAGATCGTGATGGTAATTGCGGCCAAGGAAAATGCCTGAAGAGTTGGCGAAGGATTTTCGCGCGCCGGGAAAGCGCTTAGCAAGCGTCTGAAACGCCGCAAGCTGATACGCGTTGGCCGGATGCTCCGGCGTATCGGCGCAAGCGAGATGGCTCATCACCACCTGGATATCGAGGGTGTTGGTGTCCATGCCCGAGAGATCAGCGACCTCACGCGGTGACATACCCAGTCGCGACATGCCGCTATCGACCTGAACGACCGCGGGCAGAATCCGGCCGCGTTGCCGCGCCTGATCCGACCAGGCTTCAAGCTGTTCGCGCGAATTGAGCACCGGAATGATGCCGGCTTCGGCGCAGTCACGCTCGCCGCCGAGCGGCAGACCGTTGAGCACATAGATCGCAACGTCGCGAGGCAGATGGGTCTGGAGATCCAGCCCTTCGTCGAGATGCGCCACGAAGAACGTGCGGCAACCGGCGCGATAGAGCGCGGGCGCGACGCGATCGGCACCGAGGCCATAGGCATCGGCCTTGACCACGCCGGCGCAGGTGACGCCGGGGCCGACCCGCTCGGCCAATAGCCGGTAATTGCGTGAGATGGCTTCAAGATCGATGGTCAGCACCGCACTCGCATGCCGCGTGCCCATTCCGCCTGTCCAAGGTGCCAGCATCACATCCCCCGCCACGAATGATCGCAGCGGCAGTATCTCACCTTCCGCATGGCGCTTTACGGCGATTCCGGCCGCTGCTACGGTCATAAACGGTGATTATCGGCGTAAATTTACGTCCCTGTAGAGAAATCCTGCAAAACTTTGGCGAGAACCATGGCAAACGACCTCGATTCGACCGACCGGAAGATCCTTCGCGAGGTTGTCCGGGATGCCCGGATCAGCCAGATGGCACTGGCAGAGAAAGTCGGCCTGTCACCCACCGCCTGTACCCGGCGTCTCACGGCCCTGGAAAAGAAGGGCGTGATCAAAGGCTATGCCGCCGAGATCGACGCGTCCGAACTCGGTTACATGATGACGGTCCATGTCCACATCACGCTGGACAAGCAGAGCGAGGATGCGCTGTCCGCCTTCGAGCGCGAGATCGCCAAATGCCCGGATGTCGTGTCCTGCTACCTGATGTCGGGCAATGACGACTATCTCGTCCATGTGCAGGCGCGCGACATGGAAGACTATGAGCGCATCCACAAGCAGCACCTCTCGCGGATGCCCGGCGTGGCGCGGCTGCATTCAAGCTTCGCGATGCGCAGCGTGGTGAAGCGCGGCGTCTCGGTGTCCGCGCTGACGGGCTGAACTTGCTTAACCTCTCCCGCCTAGCGAAGCTTCGCTTCGCCGGGCGGGGCGAAGGAAACAGGCGCGCTTAATTCGGATGCAAACCCGGCGCTTCCTGGCCGGTGCGTTCAACATATTCGGTATAGCCGCCGCCATATTGCTGGATGCCGTCCGGGGTCAGCTCCAGCACGCGGTTCGACAGCGCCGCGAGGAAGTGGCGATCATGCGACACGAACAGCATGGTGCCTTCGTAATCGGCGAGCGCCTTGATCAGCATTTCCTTGGTGGCCATGTCCAGATGGTTAGTCGGCTCGTCGAGCACCAGGAAATTCGGCGGATCGAACAGCATCTTCGCCATCACGAGACGCGCCTTCTCGCCGCCTGACAGCACGCGGCAGCGCTTCTCGACATCATCGCCGGAGAAGCCGAAGCAGCCAGCGAGTGCGCGCAGCGTGCCCTGGCCTGCCTGCGGGAATGAGTCCTCGAGATTCTGGAAGATCGTGCGCTCGCCATCCAGCAGGTCCATCGCGTGCTGCGCGAAATAGCCGAGCTTGACGCTGCCGCCGATGGTGACGTTGCCGTTGTCAGGCTCGGCCGCGCCGGTCACGAGCTTCAGCAGCGTCGACTTGCCGGCGCCGTTGATACCCATGACGGCCCAGCGTTCTTTACGACGCACCGAGAAGTCCAGCCCTTCATAGATGGTACGGCTGCCATAGGCCTTGTGGATGTTCTTCAGGCTGACGACGTCTTCGCCCGAGCGCGGCGCCGGCAGGAAGTCGAACGACACGACTTCGCGGCGCTTCGGCGGCTCGACGCGCTCGATCTTGTCGAGCTTCTTGACGCGGCTCTGCACCTGCGCGGCATGCGACGCGCGGGCCTTGAAACGCTCGATGAACTTGATTTCCTTGGCCAGCATCGCCTGCTGGCGCTCGAACTGCGCCTGCTGCTGCTTCTCGTTCATGGCGCGCTGCGCTTCGTAGAATTCGTAATCGCCGGAATAGGACGTCAGCGAGCCCGCATCGATCTCCATGATCTTGGTAACGATACGGTTCATGAATTCGCGGTCATGCGAAGTCATCAGCAGCGCACCCTCGTAGCCCTTGAGGAAGCCTTCGAGCCAGATCAGGCTTTCGAGGTCGAGATGGTTCGAGGGTTCGTCGAGCAGCATCACGTCGGGGCGCATCAACAGAATGCGTGCCAGCGCGACGCGCATCTTCCAGCCGCCGGATAGCTTGCCGACATCGCCGTCCATCATTTCCTGCGTAAACGACAGGCCGGCGAGCACTTCGCGAGCCCGGCCTTCCAGCGCGTAACCATCGAGTTCCTCGAAGCGGGCCTGCACCTCGCCGTAACGCTCGATGATTGCGTCCATATTGTCGGCCTGGTCCGGATCGGCCATGGCCGTTTCCAGTTCCTTCAGCTCAGTGGCGACGACACTGACCGGGCCAGCGCCCTCCATGACTTCGGCGACGGCGCTATGGCCCGCCATTTCACCGACATCCTGGCTGAAATAGCCGATGGTGACGCCGCGCTCGACCACCACTTGCCCCTCGTCGGGCAGTTCGCGGCCAGTGACCATGCGGAACAGGGTCGTCTTGCCGGAACCGTTGGGCCCGACCAGGCCGATCTTCTCACCCTTCAGCAAAGCGCCGGCGGCTTCGATGAAGACGATCTGATGACCGTTCTGCTTGCTGATATTGTCGAGGCGGATCATGGGAACTACGGGCTCGCGGGACAGGGATTGAGGCCTGCCAATAAGGCATCCGGCCCGCCCAAGGAAGGATATTTTGCGCTGCAAAAGAGCTAAGTGTCCGCCCGCATCTCGCTCAGGCTCTTCATCAGGATTTCCGCGAAAGTCGCCGCGGCTACCGGTAGCGTGCGACCACGCAGCTGGCACAGCACCAGATCGGCGGTGGGCACATCGCGGGTATCGATCGGGCGGCCGACCAGCCCCATTCCGAGGTTCCCGGTGGGGGCTCCGATCTCGATCTGGAACGAGATCATGTTGCAGCGGAACACCAGCCCGCGCAGCATCTCGAAGGAGTTTGATTCCGCGAGCATGTTGAGGCGCAGATCGCGCCGGGTCGTGACTTCATCGAGAATCTGGCGGCCGCTCAAAGTCCGATCCGGCAGGGCTGCGGGATAATCGACACAATCGGAGAGGCGCAGCATTTTCTTGGCTGCCAGCGGATGATCCGAGCGGGTGATCACCACAAGACGCTGGGGAAGGCTGGCGATGACGCGCAGTGACGGCCACATCGCCGGACGATGCACCAGAGCGAGATCGACGTCGTAAGCCGCCAGCGCGGCCAGCGCGCGCTCGTGATCCATCACCTTGAGGTCGAACACCACTTTCGGATGTTTCTTCTGGAACGCAGCGACGCGCAGCGCCAGAAAATCCAGCGCCAGTGCCTGGCTGCAGGCGATCTGAATCGGACCGCGCCGCAGACCTCTGAGATCCTCGACCTGCGATCTCATCCGCTCGGCATCGGCAATCTGGCTGCGCGCGTAGCGCACGAACATCTCGCCGGCGGTGGTCAGCTTCACGCCCCGCGGCCGGCGCTCGAACAAGGGCGTGCCGATTTCGGCTTCGAGGTCCTGAATGCGCCGGTTCATCGCGGAAGGCGTCAAGTTGAGCAGTTCCGCGGCGCGGCGGATCGAGCCGGTGCGGGCCACTTCGACCACATGGGTCAGCAACCGCAGATGCCTCATTGCCCTCGCCTCTCAAGTGATGCCTTTTTCACACCGGTCACTGGAAAAGATAGCAGCAGATGTGACCACTCGAATAGGTCTATCCTGATTCACACAGGAAGATAGTCGCGAGAGCGACGTCGCCCACCGACCAATCATGTCACGTTTCGCAACAGGAAAGCATCGATGACCGAACGCCGGGCACTTCGTGGATTACTGACGCTCGTATTGGCCTTGGGCGTAGCCGCAGGAACCTTCACTCTTGCCCAGGCTGCCGGGCCAACCAAGATCAAGTTTACCCTCGACTGGAAAATCCAGGGTCTGCATGCGTGGTACTACTGGGCGAAGGCCAAAGGGTACTTCAAAGATGAAAATCTCGACGTGACGATCGATCAGGGCGAAGGCTCGGCGGCGACCGTTACGCGGATCATGTCGGGCGCTTATGATGCCGGCTTCGGCGATATCAACGCCATCATTCAGAATGCCGCCACCAAGCCGGACGATGCACCGGTGATGGTCTACATGATCTATAACAAGACGCCGTTCGCGCTGCTCAGCAAGGCGGATGGACCGATCAAAACTCTCAAGAATCTCGAGGGATCCAAGCTTGCCTCGCCTTCCGGCAGTGCGTCGCTGAAACTACTGCCGCTGCTCGCCAAGCAGAACGGCATCGATTACAGCAAGATCAGCATTCTGCAGGTTTCGCCGGCCTTGCAGGAACAAATGCTGCTGCAGGGCCAGGTGGATTCGATCGCGGTGTTCGCGGCCACCAGCTATCTCAACCTGGTGTCGCTCAAAGTCGATCCCGACAAGGACTTCCGCTGGAATTTTTATTCTGACGCCGGCCTCGACCTCTATTCCAACGGCGTAATGGTGTCGCAGAAGCTGCTGAAGGAACATCCTGAGGCGGTGAAAGGTCTGCTGCGCGCCATTAACCGCTCGATCAAGGAAACCGTCCAGGCACCGGACGCCGCCATCGACCTGCTCGCCACCGAGGAACCGCTGATCAAGAAGGATATCGAGAAGCGGCGCCTGACCTACGTCTACAACAGCTTCATCAACACGCCAGAGGTTGGGGATCTGGGCCTCGGCGAGCTCGATCAGAAGCGCCTGGGTTCGGCGATCTCTACCATCGTCACCTCGTTCGAACTGCCGCGCACGCCGAAGCCCGACGAGGTGTTCAACGATACGTTCCTGCCGGCCAAGCCCGACCGGATGCCCCCGACCATCGCGCCGTAATGACAACGGCTCGCTCCACCGGCGCGCCGCGTCGCATCACCTGCGCTCATGTACTTGGCCCGGACGGGCCGATGCCCGGCGCGCAGGTGATCGCGCTGCAAGACGGCAAGATCCAGTCGATCGCGCTGACAACTGAAGCAGCAGAGCCGATCATGGCGCTGCCCGCCTTGGTCAATGCCCACGACCACGGCCGCGCGGTCCGCACCAGCTCCATCGGCGCCGACGCCAAGCCGCTGGAGTCCTGGATCCACTATCTCGCATTGTTTCCTGCGGTCGATCCCTATGTAGCGGCCTGCGTCGCGTTCGCCAGCAGCGCGCTGGGCGGTGCCGGTATCGTCATGAACCATTACACCCGCGTGCAGGGCTTCACTGATCTGCCGACCGAACTGGCCGAGGTATCGCGCGCGGCACGCGATGTCGGCGTGCGTGCCGGCCTCGCCGTGGCAATGAGAGATCGCAATCCTTTGGTCTACGGTCCCTCGGAACCTGTGCTGGCAGCGCTGCCGCCGGACGTTCGGGCGGAGATCGCGCAGCGCTTCACGCGTCCGCCGCTGTCACCGCGCGATTACATGACGCTAGTGGACGAGATTGTCTCCGCCGCCGATGGCCCGACATTCGATGTGCAATACGGTCCCAATGGCGTGCAGTGGTGCAGCGACGCGCTGTTGCAGGCGATCGCCGAAGCCTCGGCACGGACCGGCCGCCGTGTCCACATGCATCTGCTCGAGACCAAGTATCAACGCCAGTGGTGTGACGCCAATTATCCTGGCGGCGTAGTCCGCATGCTAGACGAGATCGGTCTGCTGTCCCCGCGGCTGACGCTGGCACATTGCGTCTGGGCCCGGCCCGATGAACTCGAACTCCTGGCCGAACGGGGCGTCGTCATTTCGGTCAATACCAGCTCCAACCTGCATCTGCATTCGGGTCTGGCTCCCATGACCCGGATGTGGACCGCCGGATGTCGGATCGCCCTCGGCATCGACGGCAAAGCATTCGACGACGACAACGATGCACTGCGCGAGCTCCGACTGTCACATCTGCTTCATGCCGGCAGTGGTTTCGATCAAATCGTGACCCGCCACCGGGCGCTGCATGAAAGCGTAAGCAATGGCCGCTTCGCCGTCACCAATATCGCCAGCGACGGCGGCCTGCGCCACCGCGCCGATGCGGACATACTGCTGCTGGACTGGAACGCCCTCAACGACGACGCGCTGCGCAGCGATCTCGACCCGATCAATCTCCTGTTCTCGCGGGCAACCGCGCGCCATATCCGGGAGGTGATCGTCGCAGGCCACACTATCGTACGCGATGGGCATGTCACCGGGATCGACTTCACGGCCGCGCGGCAGGAGATTCTGGCTCAGATGCGCGCCGGCATGCCCTGTGGCCAGAACCTGGCTGGGGCCCTCGCCGCGCTCGACGGCGTGATTGCCGCAAGCTTTTGCGGATGCTGCTGACGTGCCTGCGCCTCGCGGTTCTGCAAGCGCCGGCCCGAACAACGCGTTATCTGGACGATTCCGGTGAGGCCTTTTTTGCACCGCTTAAGCAAAAAGATAGCAGCAGATAAGCGCACTCGGATAGGCTTAACTTGTTCCTGAGGGCGGCCGCAGGCAGAGACACCCCACCGGCCGATCGTGTCACTCTTCTCAACAGGAACACACCGATGACCGGACGCCATGCATTTCGTGGATTGCAGACGCTCGCCCTGATGCTGACCGTGACGGCCGGATCGCTTGTCACCGCGCAGGCCGACACCAGGATCAAGATGGTCCTGAACTGGAAGTATGAAGGTCCGCAGGGCATGTTCTTCCTGGCGCAGGATCGCGGCTACTTCAAAGCTGAAGGCCTCGACGTCAGTTTCGACCAGGGTAACGGCTCTGGTGCGGCGGTGCCGCAGGTCGCCAACGGGGCCTATGACATGGGGTTCGGCGACATCAATGCGCTGATCGAACTTGCCGCCAGGAAGCCGGACGAAGCGCCGATCGGCGTCTACCAGATGTACAACCGCCCGCCTTTCACCGTGGCCGTGAAAGCCGATAGTCCAATCAAGACCCCCGCCGATTTCGTCGGACGCAAGCTCGGCGGTGCGGCCAACGACGGCGCGCTGAAGCTATTCCCGGCGCTCTGCGCGGCGACCAAGATCGACTGCAGCAAGGTCGAGGTTACCAACATGCAGCCGAACCTGCGCGAACAGATGCTGATGAAGGATCAGGTCGATGGCGTGTTCGGCTACATCACCACCATCCGCTTCAGCGCCAGGCTGATCGGCATCGATCCTGAAAAAGAGATTCGCTTCATCAAGTTCGGGGACTACGGCATGGATCTGTATTCCAACGCCATCATTGTCTCGCGCAAGTTTGCCAAGGAGAACCCTGACGCCGTGAAGGGCTTCCTCAAGGCGCTCAACCGTGGCGTCAAGGATGCCATGGCCGATCCCAAAGCCGCCATCGAGGCGGTGCAGAAGCGCGAACCGCTGATCAAGCCGGACATCGAACGCGCGCGCCTGGAAGCCACGCTGTCCGACGAAATGACTTCGCCGGAAATTTCAAAGATCGGCCATGGCGACATCAGCGACGAACGCATGAGCAAGGCGATCGATATCCTCGTCAGCGCCAAGGAGCTGCCACGCACGCCGAAGGTCGGCGACGTATTCGACCGCAGCTTCATGCCGCCGCTGGCCGATCGCCCAACGGCCATCAAGGCCGCGATGTAACGACGAACCCGCCCCTCAGCATCATCGCCTCTCAACCGTCATTGCGAGCCCTGGCGAATTGGCGAAGCCAATTCGTTGGGCGAAACAATCCAATCTTCCTGCGCTCATGGCTTCTGGATTGCCGCGTCGCCTTTGCTCCTTGCAATGACGTGGAGGGGCCAGAGCAAACGACCCAAGAAAGACAGCACCATGAAACTCTCCCTCGAAAATCGCGTCGTCATGATCACAGGCCCCGCCAAGGGTATGGGCGCCTCCATCACCCACGCCTTTGCCGAACAAGGCTGCAAGCTGGCGTTGCTGGGCCGCGATATCTCGGCGATTGAGCCGGTTGCCGCCGAGGTGAAAGCCAAGGGCGGCGAGGTGATCGTCATTCCCTGCGATCTCACGAAGTCCGAGCAATGCGAGGCCGCGGCCGAGAAGACCAAGGCGGCGTTCGGTGGGCGCATCGACATTCTTGTCAATGTCGCCGGCGGCTCCGGCCCGATCGGCAAAACGGGGGTGCAGACCACGCCGGAGGAATTCGACGAGATCGTCACGCTCAATATGAATGGTTGCTTCCACTCCATGCGCGCGGCACTGCCGACCATGATCGATCAGCGTTACGGCAAGATCGTCAATGTTGGCGGCACCTTCGGCATGCGCGGCCGCGCCGGCCGGATGGCCTACTCGGCCTCGAAATGGGGTCTGCGCGGCATCACGAAGAGCTTCGCGCTCGAGGTCGGCCCGCACAACATCAACGTTAATTGCGTGGCGCCTGGCATGGTCGATGGCCCGCGCTTTCGCGACAAGGTCTGCCGCGACATGGCGCTGAAGCTCGGCATCACCGAACAGGAAGCCGCCGAGCGTCACGCCATGGACTACGCACTGCGCCGCGTCACCGTCGATGCCGACGTCGCCAATGCCTGTTTGTTTCTGGCCAGCGACGTCTCGCGCCAGATTACCGGCGTCGACCTGCCCGTCGATGGCGGTTGGGCAATGCTGTGAGCGAGGGGGCTAACATGGGCGACAAGGTCGATCTGGTCATCAATGGCGGCACCATCGTATCGCCCGATGCAAGTTACAGGGCTAGCATCGCCATCAAGGACGGCGTGATCCACGCTATCGGCGCGCCGGAGGCGATGCCGCCGGCGACGCAGATACTCGACGCCACGGGACTTCATGTTCTGCCCGGCGCCATCGACGTGCACGTGCATTTCCGCGACCCCGGCTATCCGCAGAAGGAAGACTTTGCCAGTGGCACCGCCGCCGCGGCCTTTGGCGGCGTCACCACCGTGTTCGACATGCCCAACACGCTGCCCACCATCAACAATGCGGAAGCACTAGCCGACAAGCACAAGATCGCTTCTGCCAAGGCCTATGTCGACTACGGGCTCTATGCGGTGCTGGGCGAAGACAGCATCGAACATGTCGACGCGCTGATCGATGGCGGCGTGATCGGCTTCAAGCTCTATATGGGCAACACTTTCGGCCGCATCCCCTCGCCGACCACCGGCGCGATGCTCGAAGCCTTCGAAGTGGTGGCCCCGACCGGCAAGCGCATCTCGCTGCATGCCGAGACCAATTCCATCATGGAGCGCCGCGAAGCACGGCTGCGTGCCAGCGGACGCATCGAATCGATCGCGCATCTGGCAGCACGGCCCGCCGTCGTCGCCGTCGAGGCCGTCGCTCGCGCGGCGATCCTCGCCGAATGGACGGGTGCGCGCATCCACGTGCTGCACATTTCCTCCGCTGCCGAATTGCAGCCGCTGGCCGAAGCCAAGGCGCGGGGCGTCGACATTACCGGCGAGACCTGCCCGCAATATCTGCTGCTGTCGGAGACCGATTACGACAAATTCGGCGGCGTCGTGCGCGTCAATCCGCCGGTGCGCGAAAAGCCCAACCAGCAGCCGCTGTGGAACGCGCTGATGGATGGCACGATCGATATGATCGCCACCGACCATGCGCCACATGCACCGGACGAGAAGACCCGGCCGGACATCTGGACCGTCGACTGCGGCTTTCCCGGCGTCGAGACCCAGATGCCGCTGATGTTGACCGAGATCAACAAGGGCCGCGCCACCATCAACGACTACGTGCGCTGGAGCGCCGAGAGCCCCGCCAAGATCTGGGGCCTGTATCCACGCAAGGGTACGCTGACGGTGGGATCCGATGCCGATATCGCCATCGTCGACCTCAAGCGCGAATGGACCGTCGACGACGCGATGATCCAGTCGCGCGCGAAGATTTCGCCGTGGCATGGCCGCAAGGCCTCGGCACTGCCGATCCATACCATCGTGCGCGGCCGCTTCGCGATGAAGGACCGGATCTTGCAAGAGGAAGCCCGCGGCACCGGGCAATCGGTGCATGCGATCCAGCAGATGCCGCCGGCGACGCCGGTCAACACCGACTCGACCATGGCCGCGATCACCTCCGTGCAGAAAGCCTGACCCGATGAACGCACCGCTCGCCCACCCAAAGCCCCGCGCTGTGGACAATGTGATCGAGCTCGAAAAGGTGCGCGTCACCTTCGGCACGGCGAAGAACGCCGTGACCGCGCTGGCCGAGACGTCGCTACGCATAGACAAGGGCGAATTCGTCGCCCTGGTCGGCCCGTCCGGCTGCGGCAAGTCGACGATTCTGAAACTGGTGGCCGGCACGCTGAATGCTACCCAGGGCAACGTGTTCGTTGCCGGCCGTGAAATCGGCGCGGGTGCGGCGCGCATCGGCATGGCGTTCCAGAACCCCACGCTGCTGCCGTGGCTGAATATCCGCGACAATGTCATGCTGCCACTGAAGATCGTGCCGCCGTTCAAGGAACGCTTCAGCGCTAAGCGCAAGACCGAATATCGCGACCGCGTCGAGGCCTCTCTGACGCAGGTCGGCCTCGGCGGCTTCGGCGACAAGTTTCCCTGGCAGCTCTCCGGCGGCATGCAGCAGCGTGCCTCGCTGTGCCGCGCGCTGATCCACGATCCCACGCTGCTGCTGCTGGACGAGCCGTTCGGCGCGCTCGATCAGTTCACCCGCGAGGAATTGTGGGAGATCATGCAAAATCTCTGGATCGAAAAGCGGCCGACGGTGCTGCTGGTCACCCACGACCTCAAGGAAGCCGCCTATCTGGCGTCGCGCATCTGCGTGATGCAGGCGCGGCCCGGTCGCATCGTCGATGACAGCACGGTGCCGTTCGCGCGGCCGCGCACCATCGACGTGTCGTTCGAGCCGGATTTCGTCACGCTGACCCAGCGCCTGCGCCAGCGCATCGTCGCGGCTCGCGCCGTTCAGGAGATCGTGTCATGAGCGAACGCGTCCGCCGCCAGGTCATGTCCACCGCCTGCATCATCGGCTTCTTCGTACTGTGGGAATTGCTGTGCCTGATGTTCCATGTGTCGGACATCGTGCTGCCGCGGCCGAGCCAGGTGCTTGCGACGCTCTGGACGCGCTTCCCCGCGATCTGGCCGCATGCGCTGCAGACGCTCTACACAACCATGGTTGGGTTCGGCTTCGGCATCGCGATCGGCATTCTGCTGGGCATGCTGATCGGTTCGTCGAAGCTGGCCTATGATGTCGCCTATCCGATGCTGGTGGGATTCTCGTCGATCCCGAAAGTCGCGGTGGTGCCGATCTTCGTACTGTGGTTCGGCGCGGGCACCGTGCCGGCGATCCTCACCGCGATGATCATGTGCATCTTTCCGATCGTCGTGAACGTTGCCACCGGCCTTGCGGCGACAGAGCCCGAATTGCAGGATGTCATGAAGACGCTGCGCGCGACCAAGCTGGAAATTCTGTGGAATGTGGGGCTGCCGCGCACCATGCCGTACTTCTTCGCCTCATTGAAGGTGGCTGCGACGCTGGCTTTCGTCGGCACGGTGATTTCGGAGACCGTGGCCTCCAATCGCGGCATCGGCAATCTGATGATGATCGCGTCGTCCAGCTTCGATGTGCCGCTGGTGTTCGCCGGCCTGTTCATTCTGGCTGCATTGGGCGTCGGTTTGTATATTGTGTTCTCGCTGATCGAGGCGCGCGTCACCGGCTGGGCCGTGCGCAGCGACAGTTTCGCCGCCGGCGGCTGAACACAGGACATTCCATGACGCAGACACTGCTTCCGAGCCCGACGACCGTTCATTGGGGTTATTTCGACGCCACGCTGAAGCCGATCGCCACCGTCGATCCCGGCGAGACGGTCACGATCACAAGCGTCAGCGGCACGCGCGAAAACCTCCCGACAGAAGCGGGCATGACCGTCCGCCCCGAACTTGTCGCCATCCTGGATGCCGTCACGCCAGAACTCGGGCCGCATATCCTCACCGGGCCTGTCGCCGTGCGCGGCGCCCAACCGGGCGACGCATTGCGCATCGAAATCCTTGATGTCCAGCTCGCGGATGACTGGGGCTATACGCTCTTCAAGCCCGGCATGGGCACGCTGCCCGACGACTTCGACTATTTCCGCCGCGTCCATATCGGACTTGATCGTGCCAGCGGCGTGGTGAAGACGCCATGGGGCATCACGCTAAAGGCGCGGCCGTTCTTCGGCGTGATGGGCACCGCGCCGAAACCTGCGGTTGGCCGGGTCAGCACGACCATGCCCTCACATTTTGGTGGCAATATCGACAACAAGGAACTCGGCGCAGGCTGCGTTCTCTATCTTCCTGTCTGGACCGAGGGTGGCCTGTTCTCCTGCGGTGACGGTCACGCCGTGCAGGGTGATGGCGAAGTCTGTGTGACCGCCGTCGAGACCGGCCTCACCGGCACGTTCAAGATCGATCTCGTCAAGAATACGCAGTTGGAGGCACCTTATGCCGAGACGAAGGATCACCTCGTCTCAATGGCCTTCGATCCCGATCTCGACGAAGCCGCGCGTATCGCGCTCCGCCGGATGGTGAGCATGATCGTGGCACGCACGACGCTGACGCCCGACGATGCCTATATGCTCTGCAGTCTCGCCGCCGATGTCCGCGTCACCCAACTGGTTAACCTCGACAAGGGCATCCATGTGATGATGCCGCATGCGGTGCTGAACCAGTCGAAGCGCTAGATCACGCGTTCGATGGGTTCCGACGTGGCGCCTATGCTTCCAGCATCTACCAAGCCTGGCTGGGCGTCTCGCTTCACCACGTCTGATTGCGGGAGTTGTCACCGATGCCGTAGCCATAGCTGGTCGGCGCACTTGCATAGGAATCCATCGGCCGCACCGGCGGAGCAATAAAAGGGACAGTCACGCTGGCGGGAGCATTGACACGTCGCTGCACGCGGCGGGCTGCGCTGATATCGGTGGCCAATCGGGGATCTCCGATCCAGCGATAGGCCTTGTCGGATGCCGCCGGGCTTTCCCCCGTGGATGCCAGCATCACGAAAGCCACGGACGCGGGCACCACGAGCCATCGTCGGGCTGATTTCATCATCGTTTTGCGCGCAAACATCTTCGATCCTTTCGCATGGATTGAGCCAGGGAGATAACTTCAGGGGCTGAACGACCCGTGTGAACTATTCGTCAAAGGCCGAGACGATCATGCAAGCGGTCACGGCCACATTCAGTGATACCCGTGCCGAGTATCACTGCCGTGTTGCGAGCTCGGACATCATCATGTTGTCGCGGCGCCAGGCATTGGGGCTGACCCCGGTCGCGCGGCGAAATTGGCGGCACATGTGAGCCTGATCAGAAAAGCCGCAATCGATGGCGATCTCACTGAGCGCCTTGCTGCTGGATTTCATCAGCTCCATCGCGCGCGTCAGACGGCGGGCAACGATATAGGCATGGGGAGACTGGCCGAACGTGGTTTTGAACGCATTTGAGAAGTAACCGCAACTCAGGCGGGCGATACTCGCGAGATCCGATACTTGGATGGCTTCATCCAGATTTGAATCAATGTGACGTTTGATCCGATCCACCTGCCAGCGCGCGAGACCGCCTCGGGCGGGAATGACCGACGGCTGGACCGGGGCTTCGAGCAGCGAAGCGGCCTGCCTGATGCAGCGAAGAGCCGCACCGACATCCGATCCGATCGCCTGCCGCGCATCTAGCAGCAGCTGCGCGACCGTCGTAGAACTTGCGTCAGACAATACACCAGCAAACGAGTCAGAATTCTGGGACTGTGAATCGAGCAGCATATCGGTCTCCTTTGGGTGGTGAATGCCATCAACATCGCGATGACTTCGACGATCCCAAGATGAGAGATTCCGGCCGCGCTAACCATTCTACGAGGATAGAGATTCAAGAAACGAAGGTAATCCCTCCCTATACCAAGGTTTATCCCGGGCAGGATGCCGCCGACCTCGACGGACTTCACCATTCCCTGCAGGACGCATACCCTGCTTGCTAATATACGGTTCAAATGACCAGTTCTGATCGCAACCGACGATCCTCACAGCTGCCCATGTCTATTGCAGCGGCCATCCTTGCCGCAGGCATTTTCGCGTTCGACGCCTTCAGCACATTCGAGATCGCCGTCGCGGCGCTTTATATCGTCGTGCTGCTGATGGTGCTCCGTTTCACCAATGTCACGGGTATTGTCCTGATCGCCCTCGGCTGCATTGGCCTGACAATCCTCGGTTATCTGATCGGCCACGCGAACGACCCCGATGAGGGAGCGATGCTGCGCGGCGGCGTCAGCGCGCTCGCCATTGCTATCGCCGCCGTGCTCTGCGTCCAGATCAGGATGTCGGATGCAAGGCTCCGACAGAGCGAAGAGCGCTATCGCAACATCTTTCAGAACACGAGCGTCGCCGTCTGGGAGCAGGACTTCACGGAAGCGGCCGATGCCTGTGCGCCGATCCTGCAACAGGGCCTTCCCCGACTTCGGGATTACCTCATCGCCAATGAGGGCTTTCTCAAGCATTGCCTGCTTCTGGTGCGGACTATCGACGCGAATGACGCCGCGAAGCAATTGATCGGCGATCTCGACCAGAAGAACGTTGAGCAGTCCTGGGATGCGGCACTTGAGCCGGAGACTTTGGCTGCCTTTCGCGAAATTCTGCTCGCATTTCTTGCAGGAGAGAGTTTTTTTACGACTGAAGCGACCATCCGTGCTGTCAACGGGGAGTTGCGCACCACCATCGTCACGGCAACCTTCCCTACCGATCGATCTCGCTCCGTCCTGATCAGTTCGCTTGACGTCACCGCCAAGATCGCAGCCGAGCAAGCCCTTCAGCAGAGCATCGCAGAACTCACCCGCGTTTCGCGCATCGCAACATTGGGGGCCCTGACGGCATCGATCGGCCATGAGGTCAACCAGCCACTTGCCGCCGTGGTAACCAATGCAGAGGCGGCCTTGCGCTGGCTGTCGCGGGAGCGGCCCGATCTCGGAGAAACCACGGCCTGCCTCAAGGAAGTCGTGCAGGAAGGCCGCAGGGCGGGCGACATCATTCACCGGCTGAGATCGCTCGCTGTAAAGGGCGAGTTGGCACGCGGCCCAATCGACATCAACGCCATCGTCACGCAGGTACTGGCGATGGTTCAGCGCGATCTGGCACAGCACCAGATTGCAGCAGTTCTCGACCTGACACCCGATCTGCCTACCGTCGCGGGCGACGAAGTACAGCTTCAGCAGGTGCTGATGAATCTCGTCAACAACGCTGTCCACGCCATGAAGGCGACCGAGACGAAAGAGCTGAAAGTGTGGTCGGCATTCGACACGGTACAGGGAATTCGCGTCTCGGTGCGCGATTCAGGATCGGGTATACCGGACGACCATATGCAGCGCCTGTTCGCGCCGTTTTTTACGACAAAGGCCGAGGGAATGGGGATTGGTCTCTCGATCTCCCGCTCCATCATCGAGTCGCATCATGGACGCATCTGGGCGGAGCGAAACGAGAGTGGTGGAACCACTTTCCATTTCGTGATACCGACAGCCTCCGCAGCAGGATCCGGCAGCCTTGCCTAACGACGCAGAAGCACCTTTGGTCGTAATCGTGGACGACGAAGCCGCCATCCGCACTGCGGTTGGCAGTCTGCTGCGCTCGGTCGGATATGAAGTCAGCTTCGCATCCTCGGCGGTCGAGCTTCTCGAGAGCGACATTCTCACCAGGGCCAGCTGCCTTGTCCTTGATATCCGGCTGCCGATCGTCAGCGGCCTCGATTTCCAGAAGCGTCTTGCGGATCTCGGCGGCAATACGCCCATTGTCTTCATGACCGGCCATGCCGATGTGCCGATGACGGTCCGCGCCATGAAGGCCGGCGCCGTCGATTTTCTGGCCAAGCCGTTTCGCGATCAGGAAATGCTCGATGCAGTCGCTGGCGCTGTGGAGCGCGACCGCAAGGCGAGGCAGGAGCGCGATGGAGTAGCCGATATCAAGGAACGTTTCGGCACACTGAGCGCGCGCGAACGCGAGGTCATGGAGCTGGCAACTGCAGGGCTGCTGAACAAACAGATCGCCGCGAAGCTGAACCTCAGCGAAATTACGGTTAAGATTCATCGCGGCAAGATGATGAAGAAGATGGATGCCAAATCCTTCGCTTCTCTGGTGCGCATGGCCGAGGCCATCGGCATGAAACCAGCCCCGGGTACCTCCCGATAAACCTCAGTATGATTTCGCTGCACGGCGATATTTGACAATATTCTGGTCGAAACGGCTCAACACTGGGGTCGCTGTCAAAGCTGCCGTGTGGAGATTGCGTTGAACTCTGAACATGCCATTGCCATCATCGACGATTCCTCGTCGGTTCGCCGCGCGCTTGAAAGCCTGCTGCGATCGCTGGGCTTTGTCGTCCTCAGCTTCGAATCCGCCGAAGCGTTTCTGACATCGCCTTCGGCTCTCGATACGTCATGCGTGGTGACCGACGTCGAAATGCCGGGCCTCACCGGCATCGACCTCTATGAAAAAATGCGCTCGGACAAGAACGAGACGCCGGTCATTTTCATCACCGCCAATTCCGAGCAGAAAGTGCGTCAGCGGCTGGGCGACACGCCTTGTGTTCTGAACAAGCCGTTTGAAGTTGACGAACTGGCGGACTGCATTAACCGGGCTATCGCGACGCCATAGTCGCACTGCTCTTCCGAATGCTCTTTGCGCCGATCCTCCAATAGCGATGGGCTCACATGCCCGACACGCCGTCACGCGAAGGTTTTAACGTGCACGGGTGTCAGATAGTGTGCGCGCACTTACATTGGGGGAATGACATGAGCTTTTCCGGAATATTTGCGCGCGTCGTCGCGGTGATCGGTGGTGCTGCGCTGCAATGGCGACGTCTGCAGGGCGCCACACATGCACCTGCCTGGGGCAGTGCGCCCGTGGTCCCGGAGGCGAAGCCGCAAGGCGCCATCCCCACGCTGAAGATGCCAACCGCCCAGGGCTGGGCCACAGGACAGAAGCCTACCGTCGCGCCGGGCCTCAAGGTCAATGCATTCGCAACCGGCCTGAAACATCCACGCTGGATCAATGTTCTGCCCAATGGCGACGTCCTCATTGCCGAGGCCACGCAGGTCGCAGGTCCCGTGCGCAACATGTTCGGGTACGCGATGCAAGCGACAATGCGGCGGGCCGCGGCACTCGGCATCAGCGCGAACCGCATCACGCTACTGCGCGACCGCGATGGCGATGGCGTCGCCGAGATCAGCCAGACCTTCATGGAGGGGCTGAACCAGCCGTTCGGTATGGCGCTGCTGAACGACACGTTCTATGTCGGCAATGTCGATGGCGTGGTGGCCTTCCCCTATGTGGCCGGCGCAGACAGCATCACCGCACCGGGCAGGAAACTCACCAACTTCAAATCCGGCGGCCACTGGACACGCAGCATCCTGCCAAGCCCGGATGGCAGCAAGCTCTATATCGGCGTCGGCTCGCTGAGCAATATCGCGGAGATGGGTATGGAGGCGGAAGAAGGCCGGGCCGCCGTCTATGAACTCGACGTCGCGACGGGCAAGAGCCGCATCTTTGGCGCCGGCCTTCGCAATCCCGTCGGGCTCGCCTGGGAGCCCACGACCGGCTCGCTCTGGACGGTGGTCAATGAGCGCGACGGCCTCGGCGACGAGACGCCACCGGACTATCTGACCTCGGTGCGCGACGGCGGCTACTACGGCTGGCCCTATTGCTACTGGGGCAAGACAGTCGACGACCGCGTGCCGCAGGATCCGGCGCTGGTCGCCACTGCGATCACGCCCGATTACGCGCTGGGCGGCCACACCGCCTCGCTCGGACTGTGCTGGCTGCCGGCCGGCACGCTACCGGGATTTCCGGACGGCATGGTCATCGGTCAGCACGGGTCGTGGAATCGCAGCACGCTCAGCGGCTACAAGGTCGTCTTCATCCCGTTCGTAAACGGCAAGCCGTCCGGGCCGCCGCGGGATATCCTGTCAGGCTTCCTCGCGCCCGACGAGAAAGTGTCCTACGGGCGCCCTGTCGGCGTCACGCTCACCCCGGACGGTGCATTGCTGGTGGCCGACGATGTGGGCGACGTGATCTGGCGTGTGACGGGCGCAGTCTAAGGCCCGCGGAACAATCCGGCAGGTTCGTGGGGCACGTGTTCATCGCGTACCCCACGCTCGAGCCTACTTCATTGTTGGCATCACGAATTCCGGCCCCTGCGCGATGCTCGTCGGCCAGCGGCTGGTGACGGTCTTGAGACGGGTATAGAAGCGAACGCCTTCCGGCCCGTGCATCGAATGATCGCCGAACAGCGACGCCTTCCAGCCACCGAAGGAGTGGAAGGCCACTGGCACCGGGATCGGCACATTGATGCCGACCATGCCGACTCGGATGCGATGAGCGAATTCACGCGCGACGTCGCCGTTCTGTGTGAAGATCGCAGTGCCGTTGCCGTACTCGTTGTCGTTGATCATGCGCGCTGCCGTCGCATAGTCCGGCGTACGCACCACCGCGAGCACAGGTCCGAAGATCTCTTCCTTGTAGATCTTCATGTCCGGCGTCACGTGATCGAACAGCGATCCACCGATGAAGTAGCCACCCTCGTTGGACCGGAAGTCCCGCCCGTCGACGACCAGCTTGGCGCCCTGCTCGACGCCGGAATCGACATAGCCGCGCACCTTGTCGAGATGCTGCTGGGTTACCAGCGGGCCCATTTCGGACTCGGCGTTGAAGCCTGAACCGACTTTCAACGCACGGATCTTTGGCTCAAGCTTCGAGATCAAGGCATTCGCCGTCTTCTCGCCGACGGGCACAGCCACCGAAATCGCCATGCAGCGCTCGCCAGCCGAGCCATAGGCCGCTCCCATCAGCGCATCGACCGCCTGGTCGATGTCGGCGTCGGGCATCACGACCATGTGGTTCTTGGCGCCACCGAGTGCCTGGCAACGCTTGCCGGTGCTGGTCGCGGTCGAATAGATGTAGCGGGCAATCGGTGTCGATCCGACGAAGCTGATCGCTGCAACATCGGGATGATGCAGCAGCGCATCGACGGCTTCCTTGTCGCCATGCACGACGTTGAACACGCCGGCCGGCAGACCTGCTTCGGCCAGCCATTCGGCAATCAGAAGCGATGCCGACGGGTCACGCTCGGAGGGCTTGAGTACGAAGGTGTTGCCGCAGGCCAGTGCCACCGGGAACATCCACATCGGCACCATGACCGGAAAGTTGAACGGCGTGATGCCCGCGACCACACCCAGCGCCTGACGGACGCCGTAGCTGTCGACACGCGTGCCGACATTCTCGCTGACTTCGCCCTTCAAGAGCTGCGGAGCACCCACAGCGAATTCGACCACTTCGAGGCCGCGCTGGATTTCGCCCTTGGCGTCCGACAGGGTCTTGCCGTGCTCCGAGGTGATCACCGCCGCGAGATCGTCGATGCGGTCTTCGCAGATGCGCAGGAATTTATTGAGAATGCGGGCGCGGCGCAGCGACGGCGTATCGGCCCAGCTCTCCGCAACCGCGTGTGCGGCTGCAACGGCAGCACCTACTTCCGACGTGCTGGCCAAGCTCACCTGAGCGGTCTGCTCGCCGGTAGCCGGGTTGAAAACTGGCGACGTCCGGCCGCTGCGACCTGCCACCTGTTGTCCGCCGATATAGTGCTTGATTTCCGAAGCCATCGAACTCTCCCTTGATGCTCCGGCCGTCTTGCGCTGCTTCCCTGCCCCGGACAACGCGCAGTATTGCGGCTTCGATGTGCAGCAAATAAAGTCCAGTGATGGATTGGGACAAAGTTCGGATTTTCCTGGAAGTCGCCCGTACCGGCCAGATTCTGGGTGCCGCCAAGCGGCTGAAGCTCAACCATGCGACAGTAGCGCGCCAGCTCACTGCCCTCGAAAAAGACCTGAAGACAAAGCTGCTGAACCGCCAGACGACGGGCTCGTCGCTGACACCATCAGGGGTTGCGTTGCTCGCAGCGGCGGAGCGCGCAGAATCCGAACTGCTCAAGGTCGGATCGCAGCTCACATCGGCCGCGGACAAGGTGGCGGGCACGGTGCGGATCGGCGCGCCGGACGGGCTCGGTAATTATTTTCTGGCAGATCGGCTCGGCGGCTTTGCCGCAGCCAATCCGGATCTGATCGTCCAGCTCGTGGCGCTGCCGCGCACTTTCTCCCTCTCCAAGCGCGAAGCCGATATTGTGGTGACACTGGAACGGCCTGATGAGGGCAAGCTGATCTGCACCAAGCTCACCGACTACACGCTGAGCGTCTACGCGTCGGAGGACTATCTGGCCCGATCGACGCCGATCCGCGAACCCGGGGACCTCGCCGATCACCTGCTGATCACTTACATCTATGACATCATCTACAGCCGCGCGCTGGACTATGCGTCGACTTTCAGCGAGTTGATGACACGGCGCTTCGAATGCGGCAGTGTGGTCGGCCAGCTTGAAGCCGTTCGTGCAGGCCACGGAGTCGGCATCCTACACGACTACGCTGCACAGCTTTATCCGGAGCTAAAGCGCATTCTGCCGGCCAGTCGCTTTACGCGCAGCTACTGGCTCGTTTCCCATCCCGATACGCACGACACCAGCCGGGTCCGCGAAGTGCGGCGCCATATCGTCGCCAAGGTACGCGAGGCGCGCAACCAGTTCGTCGTGCAATAGATCACAGCGAGTTCAGCTTGCGGAAACGACTGCGCCGAATTTGGTGAAGAACTCGCCAGCCAGTTTCTTGGCCGTGGAGTCGATCAGGCGTCCGCCGAGCTGGGCCAGCTTGCCGCCGATCTGGGAATCAACCTCGTAATGCAGGATCGTTTCGTTGTCGCTCACCGCCTCGAGCCTGATCGCCGCACCGCCTTTGGCGAAGCCGGCAACGCCACCAGAACCTTCGCCGGTGATCCTGTAGCCGTTCGGTGGATCGAGATCGCTCAGCGTCACCTTGCCGCCGAAGGTCGCCTTCACCGGACCGACCTTGATCACGACCTTTGCCGTCATCTCCGTCGGCGATGTCATGTCGAGTTCCTGGCAGCCGGGAATGCACTGCTTCAGGATTTCAGGATTGTTGAGCGCCGCCCAGACCTTCTGTTGTGAGGCGGGAACGCTCTGGCTGTCTTTCATCTGCATGGGATCACCTGTTCGCAAATATGCGCGTCAGACCGCGCAATAGCGCTCCTGAATTTCCTTGTCGGCCAGCAGTGCTGCCGAACTGCTCTCATAGACCACCTCGCCCTGATCCATGATGATCGCGCGATCGGCTAGACGCAGCGCCCATTCCACATTCTGTTCGACCAAGAGCAGCGTAACGCCCTGATCGCGCAGTTTGCGGAACAGCACGCCCATCTCCTCGACCAGCACCGGCATGATGCCTTCCGAAGGCTCGTCGAGCAGGATCATCTTGGGTTTGGCGATGGTGGCGCGGGCGATGGCCAGCATCTGCTGCTCGCCGCCGGACATGGTAACGCCTTCCTGATCGAGGCGCTCCTTGAGGCGTGGAAAGCTCTCCGCGATTTCCTCGATCGCGTCTTTCTCGTTGATCTGACCGCGGCTGGCGACGAGACCGAGTTGCAGGTTCTCGCGCACCGTCAGGCCCGGAATGATCCGGCGCTCCTCAGGCACATAAGCAAGCCCCAGCCTGAAACGATCATGGGCGGGCATCGACGTCAGGTCGTTGCCGTCGAAGGTCATGCCACCCGTGGTTTTCGACATCAGCCCCATGACCGAACGGATCGTGGTGGTCTTGCCGGCGCCGTTGCGGCCGACCAGTGCGACGACCTCGCCCTGCGCCACCGAGATCGAGACCCCGTGCAGCGTATGGCTGGCGCCGTACCAGGCGTTCAGGTCTTTGGTTTCAAGCATAGCCATCGTTCTGTCCCAGATAGACGCGACGAACCTCGGGGTCCGTCTGAATGTCGCGCGGTGAGCCGTCCGCAATCAGCCGGCCATGATGCAGCACCAGAATCCGGTCGCTGAGGCCGAGGATCATCTTCATCTTGTGCTCGACCAGCAGGATGGTGCGCTCAGACGCCAGCTTCTCCAGCAGCGCTACCATTTCCTTGGTCTCTTCCGGCCCCATGCCCGCGGTCGGTTCGTCCAGCAGCAACACTTCCGGATTGGAGATCAGCGCGATGGCAATCTCCAGCGCACGCTGCTGGCCATGAGCCAGAAACTTCGCGGTCTCGTCGCGCTTGGCGACCAGACCGACGGATTCGAGCGCGGCATCCGCCTTGGCATCCAGCTCGGTGAACCTGTTGCGGTTGGTCCAGATATTGTAGCGCGAGCGGCTGGCTTGCGCTGCGACGCGGACGTTTTCGTGGACGCTCAGATCCGGGAAGATGTTGGTGATCTGATAGGAGCGCGCGATACCACGATGCACGAATTCATGCTGTTTCGTGCCTTTGAGATCGTCGCCCTTGAAGCGGATCGAGCCGCTGGAGGGCGTCAGCACGCCGGACAGCACGTTGAAGAACGTGCTCTTGCCGGCGCCATTGGGGCCGATAATGGAGGTGACACGGCCCGGCCGGAATTCCGTCGTCACGCCTTGCAGCGCGACGAAGCCGCCGAACCTCACTCCGATATCGTTGACGGCGAGAAGCGGCGCGTTCATCGCATGACCTTTGTGAGAAATGTGCCCCAGATGCCCTTGGGCAGAAACAGCACGAACAGCACGAAGATGGATCCGACGATGATCTGCCAGTGCGAGGTCCACAGCGAGAACACGTCTTCCATCACCAGGAACACCAGCGCGCCGATGAACGGACCGAAGAAGCTGCTCGCGCCGCCCAAAAGCGTCATCATCACGATCATGCCGGACGACAGATAGTGCAGCGAATCCAGCGGCACGAAAGCCAGATGCAGTGCCGACATGGTTCCACCGAGCGCGCAGATCGTGCCTGACAGTGTGAATGACAACAGCTTGGTGCGCTCGACATTGTAGCCGCAGGTCCGTGCACGACGCTCGTTCTCGCGAATTGCTTCGATCGCGGCGCCGAATGGCGAGTTGAGAATGCGCGAGACGAGCCACAGCGCTAGCGCTGCGAAAACCATCAGCACGTAGTATTTGTTGACCGGGTCGAGAAAATTGATCTCGAATCCAAACAGATTGATCTTGTTGACTGTGAAACCGCGCAGTCCGTTCTCACCACCTGTCCAGGACGGCGTCTGGAGCGCCACATAATAGACCAGCTGCGCGAGAGCGAGCGTGACCATCGAGAAATAGATGCCACGCGTTCGCGTCGATAGCGCGCCCATGACGAAGGCCAGCAGCGCACCGCCAATAACGCCCATCAGCACCGCGAGATACCAGGGCACACCGAACTGCCCGATGGCGATGCCGGTGATGTAGGCCCCGGTGCCGACAAAGGCCGCATGGCCGAACGACAGCAAACCAGTATAGCCGAACAGCAGATTATAGCCGACGGCGACCGTGCCGTAGATCAGGACGTTCACCGCCAGCGCCTTGGACGGCAGCAACCACGGCAACAGACAGAGCGCGAGGATCGACAGCGGGACGCGATATTTGGTCACGAGCGATCTGAAGCGCGCAGGCTTTCGCGCACTGGCGGAAGGAGAAACGGCGAGCGCCGGTGATGTCATGGTCCGCTCCGTTACGCGAGTTTGCCGAACAGACCTTGCGGCCGGATCAGAAGAACGATGGCCATCAATGCAAACATCACGATGGTCGCCATTTCCGGTGCGAACAGCGCGGTCATGCTGATCACGACGCCGACCAGAAGACCCGCGATGATCGAGCCGACCAGCGAGCCGAGGCCGCCGATGACCGTCACGACGAAAGCTTCGGCCAGCACCAAGGCGCCCATCTCGGGATTAACTGACCGCATCGGCCCGGACAGCACGCCGCCGAGCGAGGCGAGACCGACACCGAGCCCGAACACCAGCAGCCAGACCTTGCTGATATCGACGCCAAGCACCTTCATCATGGTCGGATCGCGTGCCCCTGCGCGCACGATCAGGCCGAACTTGGTCTTCTCCAGCCCCAGCCACAACAGCACCACGACCAGGAAGACGACGCCGACAACGAAGATGCGATAGATCGGGAAGAAACCGACGCCGAGATCGACCACGCCGGTCAGTGACGACGGCGTGGGAAACGGAATGCCGTCACTGCCAAATACAATGCGAACACCTTCGACCAGCACGTAACTGAGACCGAAGGTCAGCAGCAGTGGATCGTCGATCGAACGGCCGTAAAGCGGGCGTATCAGGACATATTCGATCGCCATCCCGAACACGCCGATCATGATGGGGGCAACGAGCAGCCCCCACCAGAAACTGCCGGTCAATGAGGCGACCCAAAGCCCGGCATAGGCGCCGACCATGAACAGCGCGCCATGCGCGAAGTTCACCACACCCAGCATGCCGAAAATGATCGACAGGCCGAGCGCGGTGATCACGAGGATCGCACCGAGGGCAACTCCGGAGAAGAGTTGCATCAGAATGAGTTCTGTATCCATGGACGGCGAATGCTTTCGTTAGGCCGGGAAGCCGAGTTCAGTGCAGCTGCGCAGCACGTTTTCCGAAGCCGGCTCATTGGCCACGATGCTGAACAGATCGCTGTCGCCCTTCATATCGGCCTTCTTTTTGGACTCGAGCACGAGAACCGACTGGACCGACTGGTGATCGCATTTGCGATAATATTGCGGACCCTTGGCGACATCGTATTTCAGGCCTTCCAGCGCCGCGATCACCTTGTCGGTGTCGGTACCGCCAGCCACCTGCATCGCCTGCAGCAGCGACGAGACGCCGGTATAGCCATAGGCGCCGTAGTCGGTCGGGATCGCGCCGCCATTGGCCGCGCGATAGGCGTCGTTGAACGCCTTGGCGCTCGGCAACTGGCTCTCAAGGCCCCAATAGTAGTTAGAGCCGCCAACGACCCCTTCGAACACTTCCGGGCTCACCGCCAGCCGCTGGTTATGCAGCAACACAGGTACGACGATCTTGGCCTGCTGCTTGAGGCCGAAATCCACCGCCTGCTTAATGGAATTGGCCTGGTCGCGGCCGAAATTGCTGATGCACAGGATGTCCGGGCGCATCGAACGCAGACGCGGCATGAAAGTCGAGTAATCCGCAGCACCGAACGGGTGCATGATCTCGCCAACGGTCTCGGCGCCGATTACGGCCTGCGCACGCTTGAAGCCACGCAGCATTTCATGACCATAGGCATAGTCAGCCACGAGATGTGCAACCTTGGTGCCCTTCTTGAAGGCGTGCCGCGCCACGGCGCCCGCGGTCATTGTCGGATTGAGCGCTTCGTGGAAGGTGTATTTGCTGAAGTCCTTGACCTCATTGATGGTGTCGGACTGGCTGATGGAGACATAGAGCACGCCGCGCGCACGCGTCACTTCATTGACCGCAAGCTGCACCGCGCTGGACAGCGATCCGACGATCGCATGCACCTTATCTTTTTCGATGAGCTCGAGCGTGCGGGTCGCCGCCTCGCCGCCATTGAGCTTGTCATCACGCACCAGCAGCTCAATCTTGCGACCGTTGACGCCGCCCTTGTCGTTGAATTGCTTGACGGCGAGCTCTGCGCTCTTGACCTGATCCTTGGCTTCCGCCGCGAACGGGCCGGTCAGCGGTGTCGGAAAGCCGATGCGGATCGTGTCATCGGCAGCGCGTGCGATCCACGGCATGGCGACGACGCTCGCGCCGGTGCCGAGCGCGGCCAGCACGTGGCGGCGCGAGATATGATTGCGTTTGGTGTCTCGAATGTCCTTCGTCATGATGTCCTCCGTTTGATTTCTTTTATGGGTCAGATGTGTCCAAGCGCCTTGAGTATTCGCGCCGGTGTCATTGGTACCTGCGCGACCGTGCCTCCGAATGGCTTCATCGCATCATTCATCGCATTAAGCGCTGCTGCCGATGCCGCAGCCGTACCGGCTTCGCCGACACCCTTGGCACCGAGCTGGGTATCCAGCGTCGGCGTCTCGACATGTCCGATCTCGATGTCCGGCATCTCCACCGCCATCGGCACGAGATAGTCGGCGAGCGAACCATTGGTGAGCTGGCCACTGTCTCCGTAGACGCATTCCTCGAAGAACGCCGCGCCAAGGCCTTGCACGACGCCGCCGCGGATCTGCTCGTCGACCAGCAGCGGGTTGATGACCCGGCCGCAATCCTCGACCACCCATAGCTTGAGGATCTTGACCAGACCTGTTTCGACATCGAGTTCGAGATGACAAGCCTGAACGCCATTGGTGAATGCGAAGGGATAGCCCTGCGGCGCATAGTGATGCGCGACGGACAGCTGTGCCTGGGTGTCGGGCGGCAGTGTATCGGAACGGAAGTAAGCGATGCGCGCGATCTCGGAGAGTTCGATACGCTGCTGGGCGGTCGCGACATCTACGATCCAGCCACTATGAATGTCGAGCTTCTCCGGTTCGTCCTGCAGGAGGGCCGCGGCCACCGCCAGCACATTGGCCTTCAGCTTTTTGGCCGCCTGCAACGCCGTTTCGCCGCCGATACCGGCACCACGGCAGGCATAGGTCGCGCCGCCATGCGGGGTGGTGTCCGTATCGCCTGTCATCACCTTGATGCGATCGCGATCGACGCCGAGATGTTCGGCAACGATCTGCCCGATGATGGTCTCGGTACCCTGCCCGAGTTCGGTCACCGAGATCGAGCAATGAACATCCCCCGACGGCGTGACCTTGATCATGGCGCCATCCTGCGACGAGATGCGCGCACCGCCGACGCCATAGAAGGCCGGGCCGGGATTGGTGATTTCCACGAAGGTGGCGATACCGATACCGCGATGAATGCCTTTGGTGCGCAGCTCGGCCTGTTCGGCGCGCAGCCGGTCGTAATCCATCATCTCCCGCAGCTTAGCGAGACAGGCATGATGCGACAGCGCTTCGAACTGGTAGCCGGTCGGCGAGGTGCAGGGATAGGCATCGTCGGCGATCATGTTGCGGCTGCGGATGTCGAACACATCCTGCGCCGTCTTGTCGGCGATCATGTCCACAAGCCGCTCGGTGACGGTGCAGGCGACCGGATGCCCGACGGCGCGGTACTGGCTCATCTGCACCTTGTTCTGGAACACCACCTGCAGATCGGCCCGGTAATTCCTGAATGTGTAAGGCGCGCCCATCAGGCGATAGACCTGATTACCTTCGACCACACTGGTGCGCGGATAGGCAGAGAAAGCGCCGATGCCGGTGACGTCCTCCACATCCATCGCCAGGATATTGCCGTCGATATCCGCCGCCATGCGCGCGCGGACGCGATGATCGCGGGCGTGAATGTCCGACACGAAAGATTCGATACGATCAGCGACGTATTTGACGGGACGGCCAAGCATCATGCTGAGCCCGACCACCGCCATATCCTCGTGATACATGTGCAGCTTCATGCCGAACGAACCACCGATATCCGGCGCGATCACGCGGACGCGGGATTCAGGGAGGCCGTAGTGGCGGGCATAGATGTCCTGGAACTGATACGGCGTCTGCGTCGCATGATGCACCGTCAATTGCCCCTCGCTGGCATCGTAATCAGCGATGATCGCGCGCGGTTCCATGGTGACCGCCGTATGGCGGCCGAAGTGAAACTCCTCCTCCACCACATGCGGGGCGCCAGCGAAGACATCCTCGACACCACCGGTATCGATCTTACCGTGGAAACAGAGATTGCTGCCGAGTTCCGGTGAAATCACCGGCGCATCCGGTGCGCGCGCAACGTCGATATCGACGACGGCGGGCAGTTCATCGAACTCGATATACACCGCCTCGGCTGCGTCTTCAGCCAGCGCGCGCGTATCGGCCACGACCGCGACCACGGCCTGCCCGGACCATACGACCTTGTCGATAGGCAGCGGCAATTGCGGCGGCGACTTCATACCCTTGAAGTGATCCATGGTACCAACCCATGGCGCGCAGAGCCTAGCGAGGTCCTCGCCGGTGGCCACCAGCCGCACGCCAGGCATCTCGCGCGCCGTCGTCGCATCAATCGAGACGATGCGGGCATGCGCATAAGGGCTGCGCACGTAGGCGACATGAAGCATCCGCGGCAGAGCGATATCGGTGACGTAACGGCCGCGGCCGGCGAGCAGCCGCTTGGCATTCGGGCGCGGCACCGAGCGGCCGATATAGGAATTCGGACGATCCAGTGGGGTTAGCACGCTCATGCGCCGACCTCCTCGGACGCCTGAGCAATCACACCAGCATCGCGGTCGCGCGCGACCTTCTCGATGGCATCGACGATCGCCTCATAACCGGTGCAACGACAGTAATTGCCCGACAGTGCGTCGCGAATGTCCTCACGCGACGGCACACCTGGCTGCGACAACAGGGCGTGGGCTGTCATCAACATGCCGGGCGTACAGAAGCCACATTGCAGGGCGTTACGCTGATGGAACGCCTCCTGGATGTCCGCAATCACCGCCCGATCACTGAGACCTTCTACCGTCTCGATGGCCGCCCCGCTCGCCTGCACCGCGAAGGTCAGACAAGAATGTACGACGCGGCCATCCAGAATAACCAGACAGGCGCCGCAGACGCCCATCTCGCAGCCGGTATGGGTGCCGGTCAGTTCCAGCGTCTGGCGCAGGAAATCCGCTAGCGTGATGCGCGGCGCGATGCCGTGCGACACCTCAGTGCCGTTCACCGTCATGGTGACATGGACGAGATCGCTCATGCGCCCTGCCTCGCGATCTCGCCCAGCAGTCGGCCGAGAAGAACGCGCGCAAGATGGCGCTTCATGGCAGGCGGCGTGTGCTCGTCTTCAGGCGGATCGAGATCGTCGCCGACAACGGCCTGCGCAGCAGCGATTACAGCCTGATCCAGCTTCTTGCCGATCAGAGCTTCTTCCGCCTGCCGGGCGCGCAGCGGCGTGCTGCCTACAGAGAAGAACGCGATACGCACCTGTTTGACGACGTCATCGACGAATTCGGCGAGAATGCCGCAGCCCACCAGCGCAAAATCGCCACGCCGGCGCGCAAGCTCGTGAAAGGCCCAGCGATGGCCGGGCCTGACCACCGGCACATGAATCGCGACAAGAAGCTCGCCCGGTTCGATCGCTGTCTGAAACAGATCGAGGAAGAAATCGTCGGCCGGCACGCGGCGTACGCCGCCGCGGCTAGCAATTTCGAGCTCCGCGCCCAGCGCCAACGTCATCGCCGGGAATTCCGACGCAGGATCGGCATGAGAGATACTGCCGCCGAGGGTGCCTTTGTTTCGTATAGCCGGATGCGCCACATGCGGCGCGGCTTCGCTGTAGAGCGGCGCGTGCCGGCGGATCAACGGATCGGTCAGCACTTCGTGATGGCGGGTGAGCGCGCCGATGCGCAACCAGTCACCCTGCAGGTCGACACCACGAAGCGTCGAGATATGCGCGATGTCGATCAGCAATTGCGGCGCCTGCAAACGCAAGGCAAGCGCCGGCACGAGGCTCTGGCCACCTGCGATGTAACTCGCATCGTCGCCGGCTTCCTCGAACGCTTTCAAAGCCTCCACCACGGTGGAGGCCCTCACATAGTTGAACGCCCTCGCCTTCAACGTCTTCTCCCTAAACGTCTCGCGGACGTCCAGTTGTGACCATTTGGTCGGAAATCTAGAACACGTCGATTTCCCCGGGTCAACTTAAAATGACCATTTGGTCTCTTTTTCGAATTGAGCTATTCAGAACTCCCGCAACGCGAAGCAAAAATGGCAAAAAAGCCCATCAAATCAGTCGAAAAGCCACCGCGTCGCAACATGCGCGCGGCGGAGCGCGAGCGTTTCATCGTCGATGAAGCCGTGAAATTTTTTGCCGAACACGGCTTCGGCGGGCAGACGCGCGAACTGGCGAAACGCATGGGCATCACCCATTCAGCGATCTACCGCCACTTCCCGAGCAAAGAGGCGCTGATCGAACGCGTCTATGAAGAGATCTATCTCAGCCGCTGGTCACCGTCCTGGGCCGGCCTGATCCAGGATCGCACGCTATCGCTGCAGGCACGGCTGTCGCGCTTCTATCTGGAATATGTCGAGCAGGTCTTCGAATACAACTGGGTGAGAATCTTCGTGTTCTCCGGAATGAAATCGTTCGACATCACCAAGCGCTATCTTCAGATTGTCCGCGAACAAATCATCGAGCCCGCCTGCCGCGAGCTTCGTCACGAATTGAAGCTGCCTTCAAGCGATCAGGTGCCGCTGTCGGAGCGTGAAGTCGAAATGTTCTGGGGTTTGCACGGCCGCATCTTCTATATGGCCATCCGGCGTTTCGTCTACGACACGCCGACACCGGAGCGACTGGACGACATCGTCAACGACGCAGTGAGGGTGTTTCTCGATGGCTCAAAACAGCTGATGCCTGAGCTTGTGCAATCCGCGTCACGCCGTTTGTAGTCCATTGCGATCGCCACCTTTTGCGATCAGCACACGCCTGCTTCTTAATCTCATCCGAGAGCTTGCGACCCCGACAGGCACACTTCGGAGTCGCGAATTCGCCAAGGCTATTATCGATCGGCCTGCACGACTATCAGTCAGCACAGCCATGCCAGCAAATTGGTCAAGTTGATCGAGCACATGAAGTACATTGATAGAGTCCGGCTCCGCCGGAGCAGAGACGTGGCTCGGCACCATTTCACATTTTTCTGCCGAAGAAGTGAAATCATACCGCGCCGGTATTACGGATTTCCGAAGCGCGACACTCGAAGTGAGCACCGCCGCGACAGGAGAGAAGCTTGCTATCGTTGTCGCACACACCACTGCCGTAGAGGAATCCGAAACGCACATCATCAAGTATCATTTCTCTCGGTGATACTTATCATCGCATTTGTGTAGTTCCTTTACCGGGCGAGATCGTTGAGAAATACCGTTACGAGCACGTTATGAGTCGTTGCGCACCGTGCTACCGCAACTCTGATACAGTCTCCAAGTTTTAGCACAATTAACTCACTGTTTTGCCCATTGCCGCGCCAAACTCCCGCCTCAAACGTAAACAAACGTTAATCCACGGGCGCTTCGATCGAAGCTAATGCAGAACTGTAGTTACGTACCTGCACTTTCTTTTACGAAGTTTCTTGGGGGCTTCGTCAACACAATACAGGGGAACGGTATTGGCAACATTACACTACACGTCCGGAGACAACATCGACGCAAACGGTAACTTCACTCCAGCTCAGGCAGGCTTCAATCTCGCCGACGTTTCGTCGGTCGAGCAAGTGAACGCTTTGCCGGCAGGTGTGAAGGGCCTCGTCTGGCTCGATCAGGGTGATGGCGTCACCCAGAGCTTCATCGACGCTGTGAAACCTTACATCGGTAATCCCAACGTCTACGGTTTCTTCCTTAAGGACGAACCAGATCCTACGGGGCAGTGGAATACCCTCGTGACCGCTGCAAACTTGAAGGCAGAGTCCGATTGGATTCACGCCAACGTTCCGGGCGCGAAGACGTTCATTACCATGATGAACATGGGATCTTCAGATAATCCCAGCTTCGCGAATACGTATACTCCGGAAAACACCCACATCGACCTCTTCGGAATCGATCCGTATCCGGTGCGGTCGGATAGCTCGACAGTCGACTACAGCATGATTGACAAGGCTGTCGCTGCCGCCAAAGCCGCCGGAATTCCAGAGGCCAGCATCGTCCCGGTGTTTCAGACATTCGGCGGCGGTAACTGGGTCACCGATCAGGGTGGTCACTATGTAATGCCGACCGCCGCGCAGGAACAGCAAATGCTCGACCATTGGGCATCTGTCGTTCCCAATCCGGCATTCGACTACGCCTATGCCTGGGGATCCCAGAACGGAGACGTGGCGCTCGAAAACTCGCAAGAGCTCCAGAACGTATTCCTGCAGCACAATACGAGCACCACGACGACGGGGTCGACGTCGACTGGAAGCACGACTCCGGTCGATACGTCGAGCAGCAGCCCGACAACGCCGATCGACACGTCGCATAGCGGCACCTCGACAGACACGACGTCTTCGAGCGATCCTTCGACGACGCCCACGACCTCCCAGCCAACGACGACGGCGCCGACCACCGACACCAGCAGTTCCGGGCACAACCACCATCACAGGGCTGACTCCTCCCAGTCGACAGATGGAAGCACATCGTCCGGATCCGGAGGCGGACACCATCACCACGGATCCACGGCAAACGCGTCGGTGAGCACTGCAACGGATACCGCTTCCAGCAGCGTTACCGACAAAGCGTCGGTCGATACGTCAACAACGACGGACTCGACCTCATCGGTCGACACCTCGACTGCGCCCGCGACCACGGAGCCGGCGACGACGCCGACCCCCAACGCTGGCCACTCCGGGCATAACCACCATCACAAGCTGGACTTCTCCCAGCTGACCGATGGAAGCACGTCATCCGGAGGTGGACACCATCACCACGGATTCGCGGCAACCGCGTCCGTGAGCGCTGCAACGGATACCGCTTCCAGCAGCGTTGTCGACACAGCGTCGGTCGACACCTCGACTGCGGCGACCACCACCGAGCCGACGACGACGGCTCTGGCCACCGACGTCGGCAACTCCGGGCACAACCACCATCACAGGCTGGATTTCTCTCATCTCACGGATGGGAACAAATTTTCCTGGGTTGGTCATCATAACCAGGCATCCGCTTCGCCCGCTGCAACTGCGGCAGCGACGGCTGCAACCGATACGGCTTCGAGCGACGTCACCGACGCAACTCTGGCGCCGCATCTGGATCTCGCCAGCCTCCACAACAACCATCACGTGGAACACCATTCGTGGCACTGGTAAGCCCGCAGAACTGAGTCTGCGACAAAGAACGACATATGCGCGGTGATCCGCACATATGAAAGCGACTTGGGGGGCCTTCATGGCCCCCCATTTTGGGGATCATCGCGGCCAGTATGGTCGCGAGAGGAATGCCGTCTCGCGCAGTGCGGGATGTGTTGCGTACGAGCGCATTCGCGCTCGCTTCTTCGCATATGGCTTCTCTAACGTTAGCGCCGTCCGATCCGGGCGGCCTGGATGCACACATGTATACTTCAGCAAAGCCACCCGCGCTTGCGGACGCTTTCCGTCAGATACGTCCCGGCCTGCTTGCCGCCGGCGGGCTGTCTGTCTTCATAAATCTTCTGGTGTTCGTTTCGCCACTTTATACGATGCAGATCTACGATCGCGTTCTGACGAGCCGAAACGCGATGACGCTTTTGCTGCTTTCGCTGATCGCACTCGCGCTTTTCATCAGTTACGCAGCACTCGAACACTTCCGCAGTCGTGTTCTCGTGCAAACCGGGATCCGCTTCGACCAGCTACTCTCAGGAGAAGCTTTCGAAACGGCGCTTGCACAGGCGGTGCGTACGGGGAGCTCGCGTCATGTCCAGCTGTTGCGCGATGTCGATACATTGCGCGACGTTCTTTCCGGCGGCGTGATCACGTCTTTGATGGACGTACCCTGGACTCCGATTTTTCTCGGCATGTGTTTTCTGCTTCATCCGTCGATCGGCCTCGTTGCCCTGACGGGTGCGCTCGTTATTCTTGCGCTCGCCTTTCTCAATGAGCGCGCGACCAAAGCGCCGCTGATGGCCGCCTCGGCCAAGAACCTCCACGCTTTGGATCGACTGACATCCTCGCTGCGTAATGCGGAAGCCATCCGCGGCCTCGGCATGGGCCCAGCGATCCGCTCCGCCTGGGGCGCGATGCATGGACAGGCACTCGTTGAAAGCGCCAGGGCGGGAGAACGCGGCGGAACACTGCTCGCAATCTCAAAGTTCCTGCGGATGGCGATTCAGGTGGCGATTATGGGAGTCGGTGCTTACCTGGCCATTCACCAGGAAATCTCGGGAGGCGTTCTCTTCGCTGCCTCACTCATCATGGGGCGCGCGCTTGCACCGGTCGAGGCCGCCGTCTCCCAGTGGAGAGCATTCGTTGCAGCACGTACCTCTTTTTCCCGCCTCGACGAGGCCTTGCGAAATCGCGCGACAGAACGACAGCCGACACGGCTGCCGCCCCCGGTTGGCCAAATCTCAGTCGAAGCCTTGACCGTTATGGTGCCGGGATCACAGCTGGCGGCGATTGCCGATGTCAATTTCCGGCTGACGCCTGGCGAGGTTGTCGCGATCGTCGGTGCGTCCGGCTCCGGCAAATCCTCTCTGGCGCGCGCGCTGGTCGGAGCATGGCCCGCCGCGCAGGGTTGCGTGCGCGTCGACGGAAACGACATCCGGCATTTCGATGCCAGCTACCTTGGCCAAAGTTTCGGATACCTGCCGCAGGACGTTGAACTGTTCGCCGGAACCGTTCGCGACAATATCGCTCGCTTTCGCGACGGCGCTTCGGACGAACAGGTTGTCGAAGCAGCACAACTGGCTTCGGCGCATGCCATGATCCAGCGACTGCCGCAGGGTTACGACACCGTCATCGGGGAAAACGGCGCTGGTCTTTCCGGCGGCCAGCGGCAGCGCATCGGACTGGCCCGCGCGCTGTTTGGCAGGCCCGTCTTCGTCGTGCTCGATGAACCCAACGCCAATCTCGACGGCGACGGCGATCGCGCCTTGGCTGATGCCATCCAGGCGCTTCGGGAGCAACGCGTGACGATCGTGATCATCAATCACCGCCCCAATCTTCTGTCCTTGGTCGACAAGATCGTCTTCATGCACGAAGGTCGCATCGGACGCGCGGGAACACGCGAAGAGCTGCTCCCCCTGCTTCTTGGAGACACGGCCGCGCCCAAGCCCCGCGAGACACGGATCGCGCCGGAAGAAGATCGCCGAATTCACGGACCCTCACGCCACGCGCCGTTTCCACGTTCGGTGCGGCCTGTCCATATAACGAGACAATGATGAATATACCCAAGCTGCGAGCAGAGACGGCTGCTCACGACGAATTGGCGCGCCTTCTCACGCGCCTGAGCGATGGCGGACGCGCACTGCGGTCGCCTGATGTCCTGCAGCGTTTCGCGGAGGTCAAGACACGATTGCTCGCCTGGCTATCGAAGGCGAAGCTGGCGATCTTCCCGAACAACAATCCCGGGAACGACAATGGCACCCCAACGGGCGACTGGCACACTCCGGCGCGACGCGGCTTCGGCATCGTGTTCCTAACCTTCGTTGTATTTGGTGGTTGGGCCGGCCTGGCATCTATCGATGGCGCCGTCGTCGCTGCAGGCTCGGTCGTCGTCGAAAGCGACCGCAAATCCGTCCAGCATCTCGAAGGCGGGATCGTCCAAAGCCTGATGGTCAGGGGCGACTCACATGTCGAACAGGGGCAGGTGTTGCTGCGGCTCGAACCCACCCAGGAGCGGGCGCGGGAGGAGATGGCTCGTTCGGCCGTCTATTCGGCAATCGCGGAAGAGGGACGGCTGCTTGCAGAAGCCGAAGGAGCCGACACGATTACGTTTTCGTCCGAACTGATGCAGAAGGCCTCCGACCCCTCCGCGCAGCGCGCCATGGGCGACCAGAAGCGGCGGTTCGAGGAACGTCGCGCGGCGCGAAAGATCGAGGTTTCAATCCTTGAAGAAAAGATCGGACAGGCGCAGCGCCAAATCCAGGGAAACGCTGCGCAAAGCAAGGCTGCACGGGCGCAATTCGACAGCATGGCGCAGGAATATACCAAGCTCAAGCCGCTCGCCGACCAGGGAATCGTTCCGTTCGCGCGGATTGCAACTCTGGAGCGTTCCAAATCCGACCTTGAGGGGCGAATTGGTTCATACGATGCCGATATCGCGCGCTTCGGACGGATCATCGACGAGGCACGGTTACAGATCAATCAAGTCGGACAGAAAGTTCTGGAGGAAGCCACCGGCAAGCTTGCCGACACCCGCGCTCAGCTCGCCGACGCGCGCGAGAAACTGCGCATGGCCGCTGACGTTCTCGGCCGGACGGAAGTGCGTGCCCCCCGCTCCGGACGCATCGTCAATCTGAAGGTTCACACGGTCGGCGCGGTGATCAAGGCCGGCGACGTCTTGATGGAGATCGTGCCGGACAATGACGTGCTCGTGGTTGCCGCGAAAATACCTTCTCTCGATGTCAACCATGTACAGGTGGGCATGCCCACGGAAGTGCGGCTTCCCTCGTTCAAGGCTCGTTCAACGCCGATTGCTGTCGGTGAAGTTCTTTCGGTTGGAGCCGACGCGCTTCGCGACGAAGTCACGCACCAGCCTTACTATGAGGTCAAGGTCTCCGTGCAAGTGACGAAGTTTCCAGAAAAGGTCCGCGAAAAGCTCAAGCCCGGCATGATGGCCGACGTCCTGATCGCCACCGGCGAGCGCACCGTTCTTGCCTATCTCGTGCAACCGATGACCGACGCGATACGGCGCGGCATGCGGGAGGACTAAGGAGACCAACCGGCGTCGCGACTTGTCGGGACGCCGGTTGTCAGGCTGATATCCATCCGTTCGCCACGGAGACAAGCGAACTGGTCGCGTTGTCCTGCAGACGTTTAGTATGTGCGCCGGTCAGGGCACCGGCCAGTTGCATGCCGCCGCGATCTTGCGCCGGATGGAATCCAAGCCGACCAATTGAAACGTACTTTCATATGGCGGACCTTTCCCAACCTGGACTTTAACGAGAAGCCGGCCGCCATCCGGTATTGAGCGGAGCAAGCGGACGACGTCGCCTGGAAAGGCGAGACTTTTCCCCACTTCTGTGGCTCTCCAGCGTTGTTCAACAACCGGCTCCTCGTTGATCCGGTGCGCGACCTTCACCTCACCATCCGAGACCTGTTTCCAGGACCCCGTTGTAGAAATTATCAGTTCCGTGCGATGGGCACGGCAATGGATGGCGAGCGCGGAGGCAGCATTTTGCGACGCCGCGCGCGCTGTCATCAGTGCCTCAATCTGAGGCTGATAGTCCACCGGCGAGGTCGTCTCGCTGATAATCCAGTTCGGACTTTGAGACGGCACCGTAGCGGAGGGGGCAGCCATTTCCCCCAACAGCTCGTCGACGCATTTCAATCGCTCCATACCTTCGAACTGTGAGCAAATCTTCAGACGATCGATGGCGCCGCCGGTTTGAGCACACACAGCCTGGCTCATAACCAAGAGCACAGCCAGGCCGAGAGTACTCGTGCCCTTCATGGGGACCGTCCCGCTGTTACGGCCTGCGGAAGATCAAGCCATTCCTGCGCCGGCTTAAACCTGCCGAGGCTCGGCACGCTGGCCCGCAGATTGACCTCTTTCCATTTCGAATCGAAACCGGGGGACTGCAACCGGTCGAAGCGACCAAACAAGTGATCTACAAGACGCGCCACGCGCCGGTATCGGTCGGACTGTTGCGGCCAGTTGTAGGCCGCAAGAATGGTGGGGACTGCAATCGTCGCTATCCGCTCCCCCTTCGGCACCAGACTCGGATAATCCGTCGCGTCGATAGACGACGGAAGATAGTAGTCCTCGAATTTGGCGCCGTATTCGACGGGGAGGATCTTAAATCCGGGATCCCAGCGTCCCTTCAGAAAAGCGTCGACGGGCTTTGACGTCACAAACACAACGGCTGCGATTTCTCCGCGCTTCATTTGCTCCAATGCCACCTGGTGCGGAATGAACATCTTTTCCACATTTAGTCCCAGCCGGCTGAAGATCAGCGGACCGGAATAGGCGGCTGCAGTACCTTGCGTATTGAAATTGACCTTTTTGCCCTTGAGTTCTTCGAGCGACCGGATCTCCGGGCGGACGAAGATGTGCAGTTCGGACGGAAAGAGGTTCAGAACGTAAACGATGCGTCGTTCGATAGACGGAACTTGAGCTTTATATTCCTCGAGAGCATCCGTGTTGATGATCGCCGCATCAACACCCCTGAGATAGAGCAGCGAATTGACGTTTTCCGTTGCTCCGCGCGTCACGATCGGGAGGACGTGAAGCTTATCCTCCTCATTTACGACGCGAGCGATCTCTGCCGCGAGACGCAGCGGAGCCCCTTCAATGAGCCCGCCGGCGAGGCCGACAGTCCATGCATTGATGCGTTCTTTCGCGGCCGCTTCGGTCTTTTTCACCGCCGCCGTAGCCTGCGTCTCGCGCGTCGGGAGAGATTGGGCGTTGGCAGCCAGTTGCAGCCCAAACGCCGCTAATGCCATAGCAAATGAGAACTTGATGAGCGACATGCGGGTCTCCATTCTCAGAATGACTACCTTGGGCTGACGGGTCAGAGACTGGCGGCTATTTCAGCGTCTCGATCCGAGCCTTCGCATCCTCAATGCCGCCCGCCTGTGCCTTTTCATACAGTTCGCGTGCTTTTCTGGAATCACCGAGGACCCCACGTGCGCTCCACGATTTCAGCACCCGGGCGTCGTAAGTCTCCGCGAGCATAAAGGCGGCTCGCGCGCTGCCATGTCCAAGAGCGTGTTCAAGCAATGGGCGCGCTCCGCTGATGTCAGCTTGCCGGAGCAATGCGTTGGCCCGAACAAGCAGTCTCTGTTCGTCCGCCACAGAATAGGGAGCGACACTCGCCAGCACGGTTGCCTCTGATGCCACGGGGACTTTCGGCTCCACACTTGGCACGGCTTCGCGAGCGGTCGACCGTGCTAGCGGTGGCGTTTCCAACACGGATGATCGTTCCGCATATGAAGCGACGGCCTGAATAGAAGCCCACTGCGGCAAGGCGCTCTTTCCCTCGGTCGTCTTCGCACGGGGCTCCGCCGCGCCTTCGTTCCGGCCAGTAGTGGCGGGTTTGCGCGAAGCGAGAGTCTGAGAAGCACTCACCGCAGCAAGCTGCTGGTTTCCAGCCCCCAGTTGGTTCTTAACAAGAGCAAGCTCCTGCACAAGTGCGTCAGCACGCTCGCGCTCGCTGGCAAGAGCTCGCCTTTGCTCTGCCGCCGTGGTGTTGCTGGCCTCCGTCACCCGAAGCACCTCAGCGTGTGCCGCCGCGAGACGGCTGGCGTGCTCTTCGACCTGCTGACGCGCCGAAGAGAGCTCGCGGGCGACTGCCTCAGTCCGGCTGCGCTCCTTTGCAAATGTCTGCTCTTGTTCGATCCGCGCAGCCTCGATGATCCGCGCGACTTCCGGCGTCGCGGCATGCGCCTTGTCGAGTTCCGTCCGGAGGGAGGTCAATTCACGCGTGAGCGCTTCTGCTACGTCTCGCTGCTGTTTGAGCTGCTGTTCGAGTGCCTGTTTTTGTTCGATCTCTGCCGCGGTGGCCTTTGCAGCGTCCGAAGCTGCGATCCGCACCGTATCGAGTTCCGCCCGAAGGGAAGCAAGGTCATGAGCGAGAACGTCTGCCTTGCCCCGCTCCTGCTGTTCGAGCGCCTGCTCCTGTTTGATTTCAGCCTCGGTGGCTTGCACAGCTTTCGAAATCACGATCCGCGCCGCGTCGAGTTCCGTCCGAAGGAAGGTAAGCTCACGCATAAGGTCGATTGTTTTTTCGCGCTCCTGTTCGAGCGCTTGCGTTTGCCTGATCCCGACCTCAATGGCCTCGGTAGGTTCCTTGCCTGCCACCCGCGCCGTCTCGAGTTCCGCCCGGAGGGTCGCGAGTTCACCCGCAAGGGCGTCTGCCCTGGCTCGCTCCTGATCAAGCGTGTGTTTTAGCGTGGTGCTGGTCGCTTCCGCCGTCGACTGCACCGCATTGAATTCTGCTCGGGGCGCGACAAGCGCTGGTGCAAGGGCCTCGGCACTGTTCTGTTCCCGTTCAACGGCCGGTTCCCGCTCCCGTGCTTGAGAGGCTTCGGAGGCCTGCGTGCGGAATTGAATTTCACCGCATAGCCCATCCTCCGCAATCCCAATGAAGAACCACAGAATGCAAGCTCCCGCTGCAGACAAGGCACGCGCAGCGGTTCTGCTTGTTACGCGGGAGCCCTCAACAGCTTTGGATCGCGGTAGCCAATGCGATGCTACCTCAATTGCCTGTGACCACATCGTGACAACTCAGGTGAGCTTTTATGTGTGTCCATTTTCATGACACAGCCTTCATCGACCGTTTGTCGATGTAGCAATGGAAGTAGTCACAATGAGGTAGGCGCACCAATCGTGGCAATTAAGTAGATCGCGCCCGCATTGTCTGAACTATTCTTGACCCGCCCGTTCGCGCACGATTACGCTGTAGCGCACACTTGAGTCAGCACTCCCAGCACACTCAAGGAGACAACATGAACAGATCACTCGTCGTCTTCGCCAGCGTGGCCGCCGTTGGGAGTATCTTGGCGCTGAGCACCCAAACCAGCGGCGCTGTAGAAATCAATAGTTCTGCCAGGACTTCTGCCAGAATGAACGTAAACGCCAAGATGACCACGGGCGCCGTCCGAACGCAGCCACATCGGCTCGTCGTACAGGTTGACGTCAATGACCCCGCAACAATGAATCTCGCTCTCAATAATGTCAGCAATGTAGTTCAGCACTACAGCGAGATCGGTCAAAAGGTTGGGGTCGAAGTGGTCGTTTTTGGACCCGGACTGCATATGCTGCGAGATGACACCTCTCCCGTCAAAACGCGCATCAAATCCATGAGCGAAGCCATGCCACAGCTGACCTTTTCGGCATGCGGGAATACCCGCGAGAATATGGCAAAAGCTGAGGCGAAAGATATTCCTCTTATCCCCCAGGCCAAGGTCACCAAATCCGGAGTGGTACGGCTCATGGAGCTGCAAGAGCGAGGTTGGAGCTACTTGCGACCTTGATCGCAGAGACCTTTGTAATCTGCATCGCCTTGCTCCAATCTGTTGGTCGAAGATCAGGAACAGGACAACGTGATCGCTCGCTCGATGACCGGTCGGTTTACGGTCAAATGCGGGTCGATCACCAGATCGAGATGCCCGCCAGCAATTGGAATAACTTCCAGTTTTGCAAACAGAGAGTCCCACCCGAGATGTGCTGGTGCCCCTCGCCGGTTGCAAAGGAACAGCGTTCCGGTGATTGGCAAGCGAGGTTTGGCACTCGCCACCCAACGGCCGAATTCCTGCATCCGGAGAATCTCCTCAAGCTCCAACTTAAGCATGAAGCGGGTGCCGGCCAGACGTGTCCAGATCCTCGCATCGAGAATTCGGCAGAACTCCACCTCCCAGTGGAGTCGAACAACGCATTTTGCGATAGCGCGACACAACATTCGGTACGCCGTGACCCGGTGCGATCTAACTCGCTGGAGCGTACGTGATAGGGTCTCCCGATAATCACTCCTGCGGGGGCCGATGTTCGTGTCCAGTATGCCCAGGAATTTCACCGACCGGCCTTCCGCAATCAGCCTAGCTGCCACTTCAAATGCGACGCCGCCGCCCAGCGAATAGCCGATCAGACTTATGTCGCCGGTAGGATGAACGGCGTTGATCTGCTCCAGAGCCAACGTCGCCATGTGGTCGATCGAACCGCATCCAGTCAAGGCAGACGTCAGATCCGGGTAGCGGATCGGGATCACCTGAGCCGTCTTGCTCAACTGCGCCCCGAACGCCGCCAGACTTGGGCCGTAACCCATTGAACCTGGCAACATTACAAGATGAGGGAGCAGGTCTTCGACCGGTTGGCTCCGCTGCACTTTACCTCCAGCAGCGACGATCTCGATCATGTCGGCTGCGCTCATGTCCACCGTGAAGGCCTCCATGTTGAGCTCTTCGCCAACCAGTTCTTCCAACTCCATCACGCATCGCAGAAGCTTGAGGGAATCGCCACCGGCCTCGTCCCAGCGGCCGGCAACGTCAGTCGTGCCGAGAATCCGCGTCCATACATGCGCCACCATCCTTCCAGCCTGCTTCACTTCATCCGCCCCTGGGGGCTGAGGCGAGGGTGGACCTCTTCGGCTTTCGGCATCCAGCGCCTTGAGTTTCGCGACGTCTATCTTTCCGCCGGCGAGACGCGGAAGTTCCACGATTTCATGCAATCTGGTCGGATGTAACGCGGTCGGAAGCGTCTGCCTGACGACCTCTCGAATGTCAGCCGTGAATGTTGCCTGGGCTTCGGCGCCGGGCGCTGCAAAAATAACCAGCTCGCTCGAGTCGGTCACGATGGCGACGGCGTCGCTCACATAGGGAATCCTTCGGACGACAACCTCGAGCTCCGCCGGTTCGACACGCCGTCCGTTGATTTTGAGTTGACGCCCCTTTCGTCCCAGCATCTGCATTAATCCGCGTGCATCGACAATAACAAGATCCCCCGTCGGGAAAATGCGGCAACGGTCGTCATCCGGGTCAGGCAATGCAGGCAGCACCTGACCGTTCTCCCAGTAACCAAGTAGCACATGCATGCTCTTGATGATGAGCTCACCAACCTCGCCGGTGGGCACAGGTGCCCCGTTGTCGTCGACAACGGCAAACGACATTCCGGGAAGCAAATAGCCAACCGGGGGCATACTGAAATCGCTTTCTTTGCAGTCGTCGGGAAGAAACCACTGCGTGCCGGTGGTTTCGGTTGACGAATAACTGATCTGAATGAAGCAGGAGGGCCTCACGGCCTTTCGGACGAGTGCGACATCCGTCCACAACACCTTCTCACCGCCAATACGGACAACCCGAAGCGATTCGAAATCACCGGTATCGCTTGCGGCAATCACTGCCCGCAGGAGAGCAGGAACAATATAGGTGATCGTTATCTGCTGGGATCGGATTTGACGCAACACGCCGCGAAGACCGAGGGCCTCGACGTCCGCCATATGCAGTCTTGCGCCGGTCAGCAAGGCCGTGAGCATCTCTCTGGTGCCCGCAATGGTCGTAGGGCCGCTCAGAGGCATGAAGACATCGGTGGCGTCGATATGGCATGCATCCGCATATTGCTGGACACGTTGGAGCAAGCTGCGCTGGCTATTCACGACACCCTTTGGCTGCCCGGTACTGCCCGAGGTGTAGAGCACGAGGGCAGGCGCATCCACCGAGATCGGCTCAAGCAATGCGGTGTCGCCGAAAGGCTCATTGGCGCGCGTAATATCGATCCAACGCAGACCGTCTTCATCGATCCATTTGGTTGAGCTACTGTCGCCCTGGCCGATCAGTACAGAAATCTGCGCATTGGCAACGATGTGGGCGAGCCGCTGGTCCGGATCGCGCGGATTGAGCGGCACCAAAGGCCGCCCTGCGGCCATGCATGCAAGCATGGCGATCGGATGCCAGATCGAGTGGCGCAATAGCAGACCGACAGCCTGCCCTTCGGGAACCACCGCTGTAATCGCCTGGGCCAGCGTCAAAACTCTGATGAGAAGATCCGAATATGTGATTTGGCGAGCGTCATCGCTAATGGCTACATTGTTCGGAAATGTCTTTGCCACCGCATCCAGATGCGTGATGGCGGGCACGCCGGCAAATTCGGCCCCCATACGATTGAACGGGCGGTCGACAGGCCCGCCCACGTCGAGAGGCAATTCGGGAGAATTCATCCAGAGGGCTTTTGCAGGCTCCCTTACATCTCCGGGAAGTGCGCGCCGACCAACGAAAGTCTTCGCGCGGTTCGGCAGGGATCCATCGGGAAATCGTTGAAGTTGCATGACGGTACTCACCGTTGCGGGATGGATATCGTAGGCTACACGTCGGCCATTGGCGTCCTTCGAGTGAATGATAGGTCTGCACCAATTTGCCGGCCTCTATCCAACTACCGGGTTATTCGGCGTTGGGTCGACGAAACTCCACAACGGCAAAGAGCAGGCCGGCCGTCATATTCACGCGTTTGTAGATGTAGATCGCCATTGCCGTGTTCCAGGCCACATTCGTCACGGCCGTCGCAACGGCGGCCCCTATCACTCCAAAGAAAGTAATGCCGATCGCACAGGCTGCGACATTCATGACGGCTCCGATCGCGGTGATTGCGGCTGCCGCTCGCTCATGCCCAGTCATGGTCAGAAGATTTTGCTGCGGACCAGTAGCAGCAGCAAAGATCTGTCCGACGATAAGAATTTGTGCGACCGGAGCTGTTGCAACGAATTCCTCGCCAAAAAAGCGGAGTAGCGGTACCGTCAGAAACAAAAGTGGAAGTGCCAGCACGACTGTTCCAGCCAGCGACAGGACAGTTGCTCGCGCAAACAGACTCTGAAGCGCTGCCTCATTCCGATGCGCGTGAAGCTTCGAGACATTTGGTGAAAAGAAAGTCCCTACTGCCATCCGGGGAAGAACAAGAAAAAGAGCTAGATTCAACCCCAGTGCAAAAATGCCGGCCTCATGGGCATCGCCGATCCAGCCGAGGATGATCACGCCGGCGCGGCTCATGAGAACCTCAACTCCAATCAAGATCATGACAGGGCAGGCGAGATACCACCAGTCGCGGGGCGCATAAGCCGGAACCACCGACCGTAGCTGCTGCGGCCAGAGTTTCCGCATGCTTAGTCCGACAATGGCTGCTGTGACGGCAGAGCTTGCCATCAACGCAATCAGGACCGTTGTCGCATCGATTGGCGTGACGTTGAGCGCCACGGCAAGCAGAAGCAGCACGACCATAAGGCCGTCCCGGATGAATCGTTCGGGCGCGATTGCCGAAATGACGCCACCCAGCGCGCGCACCGTAGCAGAACCGAGAACGTAAAGCGCGACCAATGGGACGGTCGCCATGCCAACCGCCAGACTGACAGTCAACTCCCGATGGAGTGTCTCCGACAGAAATAATGCGGTGGCGATTCCGCAGATCGCAATCAATATCCCGACGAGCAATGATCGCCCGAATGCGAATTGAATGACTCCACGCGCCAATGGCCACCTTCCTGTCGCGCTATAGGCTGGTACATATCGCAGCAGAACCGTGTTGAACCCGAGCCCCGCGATGTAGGAGAGAAGGGTCGTCCAGGCCAGCACATATGAATAGATGCCGTAGCTCGTCGCCCCTATCGTGCGGGCAATGACAAGTTGGGCCACGCACGTCAGCCCGGCGCCGCCAACATAGATAACGAATGCCCACAGGCTTGCACTGGCCAGGCGCCGAGCGAGTTCGGGTTGAGACTGAACCATGAGAGCTTCGATTGTTTCGGGCGCCGGCAGGGGTTGCGTGAGCTTCTCGGCACGAGGCTCAAAACTATCGTCCCCTGTTCCGGGTGACGAATTGAACGCCCCGTCGGGCCTGAACTTGCTGGAGACTTCCTCTTCGATACGATCGAGAGCCTTGGACATCAGGCCGGGATCGAGTGAGTTGATGCAGATCACCTGTTGATGCTCGGCCGCAAGCAGCGAGCCCACGTAATCAGTAATCGGCTTTGCCTTGAGAAATGTACCTACATCAGGCTCGAACCATTTCTCCATGTAGGTTTTTTGGTGCACTCGCTGGTGGAGGCGCTGTTCCAACAGCTCCTTCGGAGCATCAAATCGGATTAGCAGATCGGATTGCGTCCTCATGCCGATTGCACGAGCAATCGTCTTCTCGTCTGCTCGGCTAAACAGCGCCAAGGTGCAAACGACCTGCACAAAGCCCTGGTCGAACAAGACTATGCGATCGGGCTTGTGCGAATCTCTCCACACGCAGGAAAACCGGACGACGTATTGGCTAAGCCTGACCCACCAGACGGGATTGTTGGGTGGCATTAGTCGGAGCAGGTCCTTCGCCAGACGCAGCCCTCGGGCATTTGCAACAGGACGGCACAAGATTGCGATGGTGGCGAAGATCGCGAGAGAGACGCGCTGCAGTGCCGGAAGAAATCCACCAAAATTTAGAAGATGATTAGATAGATGCGGCAACATAAGTACGAGGTCGACCTCATACCCACGGTCACGCAGGCGCTGAGCGAGTGCCCGGCTGAAAGTTGTTTTGCCGGCGCCAGGTGGACCAAAGGTCTCGATAATCATGCTGCCCTCAATCGCTTCTCAACCAATTGCGGGGGTTCAGTTTGGGCGATCCAGGGCGCTTCAGCTCGATTGCGTCGCCGCCCCACGGTCGCCAAGTGATTGCTCTCTTTGAGCGCTGGCGGAATGCGTCCCACGTCCTCTTGAACAATTGCTGCGCGCGCTCACCGAACTGGTCCTGCTGTGGCGGTTCGACGCGAGTTAAGACCGACGAGAATCTCGTGCTCTGGGCGGGGCTGAGATGTTCCGTCCGAATAAGTTGATGCAGCGCGGTCTGTGCCGCCTCACGATCAGTGCTCCCCGCGTGAATGGCGAGCAAAACGTGGTCAGCCCAACTCGCCAGCAGCCTTGCTTCCGGGGCTTCCAGCAGCGAGGGTCCGTCGATGATCACGAAATCATAAGTGTCGCTCAGTTGCCGGAGCAACGAAGGAACTTTGGGGTCGGAGAGAATCCGAAGCCGATGTCCCCCGAACGGTGTTGCGGGCAGATAGTCAATTCCGGACTCATGGATATGTTCGATCGCGTCTGCCAGTGGGCGGCCATACGCCAGTACACTGTGCAAGTTAGCGGTCTCGCCACCCGGTCGGCGAGTGAATTGACCAAAGTCAAGGATTAGAGTGCGCCACCCGAGCCGCGCAGCGTAAAGACCAAGGCTCCAGGCTAGCGTGGTCTTGCCTTCCCCACCGATGCTGGAGCTGACGAGGACAACACGCTGCGATCGTGGGGTTGCCGGGTCAGAGGCCAGTATGGATACCAGAATGGAGCGAATTGCTCTGGCATAGTGGCTTGCAGGTTCCTCCAAAACATAATGCGGCTGCTTGCCTGACTCCAGTGGAATTGAAGGTATCAGTCCGGCACATGGAATACGCAAAGCTTCAGCGGCGTCAGCCTCCGTATGCAGGGTCCGATCGAAGTGGTTCAATATGACTGCGAGAACGCAACCCAGCAGAGCGAAGATAATTACGGCAGGAGGAATCATCAGTAACGGGTGTAATGAAGTCGGTCGTTCTGGCGGCGTGGCCGTGGCGAGAATACTGACGTCTGATTGCGCGGTCAGACCTTTTGCCGTTAGCTCCTGCCGTCGCCGCAGGAGCGTTTCAAACTGTTGCGCCAGCGTGGTGACCTGCCACTCCAGCGCAGCGTTCCGGGAGGGCGAGGCCTGACCAAGACGGGAGGCTTTTAGTTCCTCCTCCGCCTTTACAAGGTCCCGCTGAACTTTGGATGATTGTGTCGCGAGGGAGCTCAAGGCATACTCCACGTCGCTTTGCTTCTGACGCGTGACCTCATCGACATACGATTGTGCCACCGTATTGGCGATTTCCGCCGCTCGTTGCGGATCGGAGGCCGTGGAGGTAACGGCAATGATTCTGGAGCGCCGTTCCTGGCCAACCCTCAGGCTGCGCTTTAACGCAGCGAGAGCGGCCCCGTCATCGGGCTCGTGGCTTTTACCAAGCAGCAGCTCCTTGGTTGCAGACCATGTACGACGAAAGAGCGTGCGCAAGCTCTGCATCCACGTTCCTGACCCAGCTGCCGCAGCGTGCCTCGCGTCCTCGAGAGCGCGGAGCGTTGGAAGAAGTCTCCGCAGATAGGCGTCGGAGAGCAGCACCGTGACATGCGTGTCGATGGTGGATTCCTCAGCGGCCGGTGTAGGTGCTGCGGACGCACCGCCGGCATTCAAGACATCGGCTGCGCCGGATTGTCGAACGTCAACAGCGAGTTGTGCCGTCGTCATGTAGGACGGTGACATAAGAAGGCCAGCGACTCCGGCCAGCAGGGCGCCGATGACAATCATCCTGACGACAAGCCGCTTGTACTTCCGCACACTATCAAGCACGCACTTCAATGACTGGAGACCGTCATTTGAAGCCGGGGATTGTTCCGTCAAGCGTCGCCCAAATTCATCCTCTGTCAGATCCGGCGAAAGAGCCTGCAGCGGTCGAATGCGCCTTCCTACTAACGCTTCCATAGCTCGCTCCTCTACTGTGCGGGCTCGAGGGTGTCTGTCGATCGGACCGTTCTCTGTTCAACTGTCGTTTCCAGCCATGACTGCAACATCAGGACGGCCCATAGCGTTCGGGAATGATCACGATTGCCACTCAGATGATCCTGCCAGCAGTTCTGAATCCTTTGCGCATCCAGTAAATTCTGGCGGCGAAGGCGCGCTTCGGAGAGCAGGTCTGCAGCCCATGAGCGCAGAGGGCCTTTCAACCAGGCGCCCACAGGCACGTCGAATCCTTGCTTGGGTCGATCTATCAAGTGGCGCGGCAAGTAACGATTGAGAACCTGCCGCAAGATCCACTTGCCCTGCCCGTCGCGCACCTTGGCCCTGTTCGGCAGCCGCCAGGAGAATTCCACGACGCGATGGTCCAGAATTGGACAACGCGCCTCCAGGCCTGTCGCCATGCTGGCGCGATCGAGCTTCACCAGAATGTCCCCGGGGAGATACCCGATCATGTCGCGCACAATGAAGTCGGACAGAAGATCGTTCAGCGGCGGCACGTTGCTCGAATCGGAGACCGTCTGCTCCGGGGTTAATTGCAGCTCGGAAAGCCGCATGACTTTCCGGTACATCTCGTCGGCGTCATTGCCTGCAAACAGTTGCGCAAGGCGATTAATCCGGTCGCTTCCGATCATCCGTCGCAGGCGGCCTGAAAGAGGCAGGGCGTCAGCGACGTCCTCCCGGATACCGCGGGCGAGCAACGACACACCCATTGCTGCTGTTCGCCGAACTGCCCGATTGGAGTTAAGGAGGGGAGCCAGACGGGCAGTCAAAAGATGCCTGGAATATCCGGCAAAACATTCATCGCCGCCGTCACCGGAGAGGACAACAGTTACATCCTGGCGCGCGAGACGAGATAGCAGCAGTGTCGGAATCTGCGACTCGTCGGCGAATGGCTCGTCCCAAATGCGGGGCAGCTCGGGAATGACATCTCTGGCCTCCGAGGGAGTGAGACGTAGCTCCGTGTGGTCCGTGCCGAGGTGATGGGCCACAGCCGCGGCACTGGCTGCTTCATCGAAGGCGGGTTCGCCGAAACCAATAGTGAACGTGCGGACTGGCCGGCTGGATTGGGATTGCATCAGGGCGACGACAGTTGAACTATCGATGCCACCGGACAGAAATAGCCCGATTGGCACGTCGGCAACCATGCGCTCACTGACCGCCTCACGAAGCAAGCCATCAAGATGCGACACGAGCTGGCAATCATCCGCCGACACGAGGTTTTCTCGGCCGCTCTTTGCGATGTCAGTCAGCGACCACCAAGTATGCGTCTTTGCTCGAAGCTCTGCAGCATCCTGCGATGCCAGAAGATCATCGGCGTCGAAAGATAGAATGCTGCCGGGTGGAAGTTTGAAGACGTTTCGCCATATGCAATGTTCGTCCGGTAACCAGCCGCGGGCGAGAAACTCAGCGACCCCGCACGGATTGATCTCCGGATGGAAATCGGGGAACGCATCGATCGCCTTTAATTCTGAAGCAAAGACAGCGGCGTTTCGCGTTCTGGTGACGTAGAGGGGCTTCTTTCCCATTCGATCGCGAGCTAGATGGAGAGTGCGGGTCTGGCGATCCCAGAGACCGATTGCGAAGATGCCGTTGCTGCGCTTCAGGGCTGCCTCAAATCCCCATCTCTCGATCATCGCGAGCAAGACTTCGGTATCGCTGCTGCCGATGAAGGTCTGGCCGAGACGTTGGAGCTCCTGTCGCAGCGACAGGTAATTGTAAATCTCGCCATTGAACGTGACGACGAACCGGCCGCTCTCGGAAAGCATCGGTTGACGCCCCGCGTCCGTGAGGTCAACGATGGCTAGCCGGCGATGCCCGAATGCAATCCCGGCGTCGCGATCACACCACGAACCGTCGGCATCAGGTCCGCGATGGTGCAAACGATCCGTCATTCGACCGATCGCATTCAGATCGGCGGATCGGGAAGCTCGTGGCATCTGAAGAATTCCGGCGATTCCACACATGATCTAGCTTCCGATGCGCGTACGTGGCGGCGAGGCCTGCACCGATCCGAGGATCAGGCTGAGAGCAAACGCGAACCACACGATGGGATGACGCAAGATGAAATGGCTGATGCTGAAAATAGCCAGCGCAACGAACAGTGCTGCAAGGGCATCGAGCTTCGCGCGGAACATGAGTATGAACGTTCCTGCGAAGAGACCGCAAACGGCAATCACAGCGAGCAGACCGCCTTGCGTAAATATATCCAGCAGTGTGCTGTGGGCTTCGAAAGGAGTTGGAAGCGCCTTGTTATTGGCGACGTTCGGCTTCTCGAGATGCGGACCCGGCCCCAGGCCAACCGATCCAGCTTCCAGCCCCCGATGGAGTGCATCTCCCCAGAGTTGCAGTCGCAGGGATGCGGTGCGCTTCGTTGCCTCACCACCACGGTCCTTCGCCAAACTGATCGCCAGACCTTCAAACTCATCGGCGGTCGCGACGGCATACGGTGCGAATGCGAGTGCCAGAGGAACGGCGGCGGCAATGACCAGAACCGCTACCACAGACCGGAAATTCAATCTGTGCTGTGGCGAGGTCAGCCAACTGCGCAAACGCAGCACAGAAAAGACCGCGGTGGCAGTCACCATCGCAACGAGAAACGTATCGCTTTTGGTCAGCCGCCCGACGGCGAAGGTTAGCAGGCAACTGAACGATCCTGCTATGCGGCCAACCCCTTTGGCCGATAGGGCAAGACTGAGAGACAGCGGCGTCAAAACGGCGCAATAGAGCGCAATCTGATTGGGATTCTCCGCCCAGCCTCGAAATCGATCCCAGTACCATGGATCAACCGACGGCAGGCTGATGATGGACCAGCCTGCAGCGATCTGAAGGACCAGTGCGACGTTCCAGAAGGCGATCAGGAACCATTGGGTTTGCCGTATGGCAGCGTTGGCTTCCATCGTTGCGACGATGAGACAGGTCAAGGTTGCCACCAAAAGATACGCGAAGGCGTCATGCAACATCGAGGGAAGGTCCAGCTCCTGGCTCAGATAGGCCACGCATGTCCCTATGCTCAGGGCGAGTGCAAGACAGGCCCAAAACGCACCGATTCGGAGCAAGGCTGTCGCGTTGTAAATCTGGCCGGTAACGATGATTCGCAATGAGACGAAGGCCAGCCACAGGACGAGACAGACCTCGCCAACACCCAACGGAATTCCCGGAAGGCGCAGCTGTGAAGCTGTGGTAAGTACGATGCCAAAAGAGAGAAGCGCATTGGCGATCATGGTACTTTTCCGCTGTGCTGGCTCACCCTTCGATCTTCATGGATGTCGCGGGATAAAACAGTCGACTCTCCACTTCGCCTCCCGGTGAAAACCAGCTTCCTGTAAAGATCGGCGTAACGGTCAGCCACGACGTTCAGGTCGAATTCACGGCGCACGAGTGCGATCGAGCGCTGCCCCATGCTCTTTGCGCGGACAGGATGCTGGAGAAGATCGAGAATGGCAGCGGCGAGCGCACGCGGATCCCGGGGCGGCACCAGATGGCCATTACAGTTCTCCACCACAACATCACCGCAGCCCGGCATACGCGTGGCGACAATAGGCACACCCGCCAATCCTGCTTCCAACAGAACACGGGGAATTCCTTCGCGATACTCCGTCGGGAAGGCGAAGACATTCGCGATCCCAAGAAGCGAAGGAACGTCGGATCGCGCACCGAGAGCGATTACGTGTGGCGCGTATCGATCAATCAAAGCCTGATCCACAGCAAAAGGACCTTCACTCTCCCTTGGCCCGACAAGCAGGAAACGAACGTTGGGTCGCGCTTCGCGGACAATCGCCGCCGCATCTAGAAGCGTGGGTATACCCTTTTGTACTGTCAGCCGGCTCACAGTCATGACGACTTCATCGTCGCCGATTCCAAGTTCTGTACGAAGTTGTGCAGCGGGCGGCGCTTGGTCCCGCGCCGTCTCGAAAGCATCGACATCGATTCCCGAACTTCCGATCAGTACAGCGGGGCTTTTGCCAAGCAGACGGTAACGGCGGAAAAAGTCACTATCCTCCTTGTTCTGAAATACCGTTGCCGAGGTCCAGCAGGCGGCCAGCCGCTGCAGCGCCAGGTAGGCCGGTCTGAATGCAAGAGCTTTCAGGTGTGCCGAGGAGAATACCCAACCCATTCCGTTGATGGTGCGCACAATGGGGATTGTCCCTCTCACCGCGAGAGGAGCAAGCAGATTTGGTTTGGTATCGAACGTTTGAACAACATCCGGTCGAATGCCACGCACAAGCTGTGAGAGCTGGCCGACGGCCTGGCGGTCGGCAACTCGTGCGCCGAACCTGTTGAAGTCATAGCGATGATACTCGATGCCACTATTTGAGAACGGGAATGCTGCGCCGGTGCCGGCAGCGCTCACCCGGAAACCACGACTGCGCAGAGCTGCCAGAAATGGAATCCGCAGGGCATGATCCTCGCCTCCCACGCAAAGCACATGCAACGTCATGCTAATCCTTTCGATCGCAATCGGAATGCAGCTCAGTCGAGCCGAGCGCTCGGCTACAGATGGATTTCGATGTCCTCGAGTATGAGCGGACTATGTGAGCTTACGAGACGGTCACGAAGTGTCTTCATTCGTTCGAATGACGGCGACATCGGAAATACTCGGCGATCCTGAAGAACTGGGACATCGACACGACGAGGATTACTCCGAAGTGCGTCTGGCATGATGTGCGCGAGCTGAAGCGTCGTATCGTCAGATTCGGACTCAGTTCAAACGTCTGAGTAAGTGGGTCAGCCGGCGCCCCGTTTCACTTGCGCTGCATTTGCGCCTGGATGGACAACGAGGCTTGCCTGGGTGCCTATCGTCGACCTCAATTGCCGGGAGAAGGCAGGACGGCGACACGCCCGAGCAAGGCAACCAGCTCCGCCTGCCGCCGTGTCTGTGTCTTGACAAACAGGGATGCCAAGTGTGAGCGGATCGTCGTTCGGCTCAGCCGTCGGGAGCGAGCGATATCGAGCAAATTATGGCCCCGCGCCAATTCGACTGCAAGCTGGGTTTCCGCGGCTGTGAAGCCGAACAAACACCGAAGCGCCTGGGGCGTCGGCTCTGGATGAGCGTCGAGATCGAGCAGAATGATGGTGCTGGTTTCATCCGTCCAGACATTGACCATCTGGCTCACAAGGCTGGTGACGCCCTCCTTGAAGGAAGTCGCAAGCCATGATGTCGAGCCAACGGGAATCTGGGCCCCCGCGCGATTCACCAGCTGCTTTACGGCGCTGTAGAGTGTTTCAGGGCTGGCGGTGATTTTGTACTCGCGTTCCAATATCGCACGCCCGATCGCACTCACGTCGAGCACGCAACCACGCTTGAGCAGAACTTGCCCGCAGCCAACACGCGCCAGAACCGCGTGCAGTACGTCGCGTTGTTCGCCAAGGTCGGGCTTCTTGTCTGGATCAGCGTCTGGCCTGACAAGAGGAGCGCGATTCGAAATGTTGAAGATTGATTCCCTGCAGGGATGAAGCGATGCAATTGCTCCTGGCAATGCGGCACTCTGGTTCAAGTTCAACATTTCGCCATTCCCTTTGTCTACTCGTTCAACTGGATGACAAGGATTGATCGAACCAAAAGCATTCCAATTTCAACGCGCCATGTAAATGTTCAAATCGGGGTAACCCGACTGCACACCTGAGCGAAGCGATCCGCTATTCGCAGGCCCTCTAGCGGTCTGGCCGACAGGGAAGAATGGAAGAAATGCCGCCAGAAGAACGAGGCGCAACCTCAGCGCGCAGTTCTGTGCAGGCAGTCGGGCTAGAGGCTATGAATAGCCGTATCCATTGTGGGTACCCCCGCCGGGGCCAATGGCTCAATTGGATGCGCTGGCTACTCCCGAAGCGCGCAGCGAAACTTCGACCACGTCTCCCGGCTCTACATCGAAATCAACCGATGCCGCGATCCTGCTCCACTGCTGGCCGACCTTTCGCGCGATCGTTATTTCTGGTCGGAGATCGCTGGTTCCGACCGGTAGCGCTCCCGCACCACCGACAGGCTGCAATTTTTGACTCAACGCCTGCAATTTAACCCGCAGGTCCGCCATGCGAACGGTTGAATCCTTCAGCTCGCGCAGCAGATTGATGGTTCGCTGGCTGGCGACTCGCTCGATCTGGCGCAGAAAGTCTTCGCGCTGACGTTGCAGCCGCATGACTTCGACCATCGTCTGAAGACGCCGTGTCGACGACAACAAAAGAGCGCGTCGGCTTTCCGTGACACGAGGGCTTGGCAATGATCCTGAGCCAAATAACTTGACCACCCGATCCAGCTCATCCTCATCAGCCTGCACACCCTTTTCCTCACCGTCCTGCTGCTTTCTGAGGGTTACTAGCTGCGCATCGGATTGCTTTACAGCATCCTCCAGAAAGCTTCGTTCCTTGCGGAAGTCGATTTGCGCGGTCTTTAGCGACGCCGCCTCGGATTGCACGAGTGGCTCGATGACCGAGTCCGGCAAAGATACCTCGCTGGGCACCTTCTGATCGAATTTATCATTACCCAGGATTTCCGCATTGGTGCGGGCAACGTGAAAGTACTCCTTGATATACTCCGTCGAGAGAGATTGGTAATCGCGCAACAGATCCGCCGGATCGGTGGCGCCGATCTGACCGCGAGAACGCAACAGGCTAAAGCCACCAGCGACCGCAACGGCTTGGCGTACCGTCATGGACGCGCGATACACCAGCTGCCCGGGCGTGAGAACGTCGCCAGTGACATAGATGGGTCGATACTCCACGACACTCGTGATCACGTCCCCAGGCTTGATGACCAGCGCCTGCTCGCGCCCGTCCGGTGAGCGCTGACGCAGGATCCTGGACTGCAGCAGCGTCTCCATGCGGGTCTGAAGTTCCGCAGGGGTCAAACCGGCAACCGGCACTGTACCGACTCCGGGGAGAGCAACGGTGCCGTCAATCTGGATCTGAGCTCTATTGCGCTGTTCAGGTGCCCCACCGACCGCCACCTCGATAGTATCGCCGGGCGCGAGGCTGTATTGAGATCCAAGGCAAGCGTCGCTGCTCACCAGGACAACGATTCCTGCCCAGAGGCTGATGGAGACATAGCTGAAAGTTTTACTGCGCCTGTTGTCTTTCATGACGATCTCCTTGCGCCAAGCTGCTTCCACTGTCTCGATCAGCCCAGTCGATGCGGGAAACAAAATCAAATACCGGCCCGCCTCGTTGCCCCCAGTTGCTCGACCAGATGACTTGCGAGCCATCAGGAGAAGGTGAGCCGTGCGTTTCGCTCCAATAGTCATACGGAGCATTGCGCGTATGCGCGATACGTCGAAATTCGCCGCTACCATCGATTTTCAATGCGATAACTTCCTGAGCGAACGGGGCCACTTTCTTACCGCCGGCGGGAGCGAGCGCGGCGCCGGCATAACTCAGGAAGACCCAACCGGGGCGGCGTATCGCTCGCATCGATGCATGCTGAGCTTCGCCATAGGGAGCGAGCGCCGTGACTTGTCCGTCCTGGAGCCTCCGTTTGATGACCTGATATTTGTCAGGCACCGACTTGCTGATGCCGACATAAACTTCGTGGCCATCGACATCGACGGTCATGTCGCCGTGGCCGGGCCGATGGTGCTCGGTCCAGCTCTGCAGGAGATCGCCCTCGACGCTGAAGACAAATGCTTGATCCGTGAAATCAATGAGAGACTGCTGGCAGAATATGTACTTGCCCAGCGGCGAGATCCCGCAATAGTTGTTCTTGCCCGGAATTCGCGCCAGCTCAATGTCGGGGAATTTCCGGCGATCCAAAAGATCCAACGCAAATGCGACAAGCGTACCCTGTTGGCTGATGGCGCGTACTACGATGCGGTTACCGTCCCATGAAGGATTGCCCTTGTAGGGGCCGAACTGAAGCTCGCTATATGCTTCAGCATCAAGAATCACATCTTCGGCGTTGCTTCGCGGCGCCCATCGCGAAATGCGACGCCCGGCGACACAAATCATGAGCTCTGGATCTTGCGGGTGCCATTCGCATTCCCCTCCGCGCTGTCGCCGGAACAGTGGGGCATAAGTGCGCCCATCAAGAAAGCACAGGCCATTGCATCCGTTGACAATCAAAAGCAGGCTCTGGTCGGCATTCCACGCCTGCGCACTCGAATAGCGATGAGTGCAATAAGAACGCTTGCAAGCCAAACCGTTTCCCATCGGATTGTCAGGCGTGGTCACACGTACAAAGGTCGTGCCGAGGGATGCCTCGGTGGCTGGCGCGAGATAGCCAGGCAGATCCATGGCAGGCGCCGGGAGGAATTGGGCGTTTGCGAGCGATTCCGTTGAGGCAGGTCTCGAGGACACGAGCAAGACAAGGGCGCCACAGCACAGCAGAGCTCGGGCATAACCCAGCCGGGCCATCATGTGATGAAATCCCTCTGCCGCCGGACTTGCTTTCCCGAAAGGCGATGACGCCACCAGTCAACTGTCCGTTCCAACCCTTCCCGCAGCGTGACCTGCGGTGACCATCCCGTTGCATGGACGAAGCGGGTGCAATCAGCGAGCAACGCTCGCACTTCCGAATTTGTCGGCCGCAGACGCTTCTCCTCCTGAAGCACAGGCTTGTCGCTGGAAGTAAGATCGACGATGACGTCAATCAGGTCGCGGATCATGATCGCCCGCTGACTGCCTGCGTTATATGGCTGGCCGTATTCGATACCTTCGGCCAGCCCGGCAGCCATGAACGCGGCTGCCGTATCTGCAACGAATGTGAGATCGCGTACGGTTGTTGCATCCCCGATCATGATCGCGGGGCAAGAGGGATCGAGTGCTTGCCGTATGATGGCGGCGATGATCGCCCTCTCGCTTTGCCGTGGCCCAAACGTATTGAACGGCCTGAGGATGACGACCGGCACGCCGAACGACTTCGCGAAAGCCCCCGCCATCATGTCTGCGGCAATTTTGGAGGCGGAGTAAGGCGATTGTCCCTGTAGCGGATGATTTTCATCGATCGGCATTGTTATGGCCGTGCCGTAAACCTCGCTGGTCGACGTGTGAATGACCCGCTCTGTGCCGTGTTGCCGCGCGGCTTCGAGCACATTCAAGGTGCCGAGCACGTTCGTTTCGACATAGGATTGCGCAGCGACGTAGGAATAGGGGATCGCAATCAGTGCTGCGAGATGAAAAACGATTTCGTGGCCGGGCACGAGACGACCGATGAAAGCCGCATCGCGGATGTCACCGCGAACGAGATTGACTTTCTTTCGGGTCGAATCCGGCAAATCATCCAGCCAACCATGGCTGTCGAAGGAATTGTACTGGGCAAGCGCGGTAACATTGGCTCCTGCCGAAACAAGCGCTTCGGTCAGGTGCGAACCAATGAAGCCATCGGCTCCCGTAACGAGAATTCTGGCACCAAGGTAACTCATGGCCGTCAATCTCCGGTTTGTTGTCCAGAGTCTTTGGATTGATCTTTCGGCGTGGATTCAGTCCACGATCCCACGGCGATTGCCCAGGCTGCACGAACAATCCAGCCAAGATCGGAAATCAGTGTTCGGCGTGGGAAATAGGCGAGATCGATCTTCGCCTTGGTCGGGAACAGAACTTGTCGATAGAAGTCCACAGCCGCAACGTCAGCGGGATAAAGCTTGCTTTCATGGCGAAACATGACCTGGCACGGACCAACAAGGCCGGGTTTGTGGTCGAGGAGCTTCTCAAAGCCATTATGAAAGCAGTCGAAGAATGCAAGCGATTCGGGCCGCGGGCCCACGAGCGCCATGTCGCCGCGCAAAACATTCCAGAGTTGCGGTAACTCGTCCAGCTTGCTCGCGGCGAGGAAGCGACCAATCATCGTTAGGCGGCCATCGCCCTCTACCGTGAGCGGATACCCATGCAGATCACAATCCGGTCTGAATTTGCGAAATTTGTACATGCGGAATGGTCGTCCATTTTGCCCGAGACGAAGTTGCGAAAACAAAATCGGCCTTCCGCTTTCGATCCAGATAGCGAGCGCTACGATGAGGAAGAGAGGAGCGAGAGTGGCTGCCGCAGCACCGGCAACCAGAACATCAAGGGCCCGCCGCAAGCCCACTTGCGTAACAGGAGTTGACGTCGAGAGTTGGTGAGCTGCACCACGCATGGCTATGCGATTGCCCCTAATGGAAACTCGGTGCCAAGTGCGGCTGCAAGGGAATTCACCGCCTGCTCTACATCGGCCGGGTTCATCCGGGGGTGTAGCGGCAGCGTGAGTTCCCGCTGGGCAAACTCCTCGGTTCGCGGCAAGAGCGTATCGGGGTAAAGCTCTCTGTAAAACGTCAGCTGGTGTACAGGGGGATAGTGAATGGTGGTCTGTATCCCGCGCTTGCGTAGCCGATCAATCACGGGCTGCCGGTCGGTTGCCGCCGGCAGAACAACAGGCATTAGATGGTGCGCCGATGGCCAGGGATTTGCGAAGGGTATCATCACCGTTGGGCAATGCTCCGCCATCAGCTGACGATAACACAGTGACAGGCGTCGTCTGGTGTCATTCCATTCAGGAAGTTTCTTGAGCTGGGCAAGACCGAGGGCCGCGCGCAACTCGTCCATACGGTAGTTGAATCCAAGGATCGTCACATCGTAGTCGGGACGGCGACTGGTGAGGCGTTGCCGCGTGCTGCTTGTCATGCCATGAGATCGTGCTCGCCTGATGGTTTCCCTCAAAGCGCGGCTGCGGGCGATAATGGCGCCGCCCTCGGCGGTCGTCATGTTCTTGTTGCCATAGAAGCTGAATGCCGCCGCCTCGCCAAACGTCCCCACGGCGGGCAATCCTGGCGCATGAGCTGCATCCTCGATCAGGAGCAGCCCCTTACGACGAGCAAAGGACTGCCAAGTATCGCGGTGTGCGAGGTAGCCGGCGAAATGGACGAGAATAATCGCTTTGGTTCTCGATGTGCATTTGGCCTCAGCGTCATCCAGCGACATCAGCGGAATCTCGGCTGAATCGATATCGACGAAGACCGGGCGCGCTCCCACATAAAGAACGCTATTGGCCGTGGCGACGAAGGTTAGCGATGGAACGAGAACTTCGTCGCCAGGCCCAATACCAAGCGCGTGCAAGATGAGGTGAAGGGCTGCCGTGCACGAGCCGACGGCGATCGAATCCTCGGCTTCATGAAGATGGGCGAACGCCTGTTCGAATTCCCGAACGCGATCGCCCATCGTGACCCAACCGCTCTCAATGACAGAGGCTAGGGCTGTCTGCTCGTCCGGACCCAGGACTGGCTCTGATACCAATAGCATGTGTTTATCTCCGATCCCGGATTCAGCGAAACGTTTGAGCGGTACGGGCAACAACGGTGTCAGCGTCAGGCCGCGACCGTTGCCACGAATGCTGGGGGCGACTGCTCGTCCCAGGCAATATCCTGAGCCTTGAGGAAGTCATCCACCCGCCCGATGTCGAGCCACATGCCGTTGTGCTTGAATACGTTCACGGGTACTTCTTCCTCGAGCATCTGGGCCATCAGATCATCGAAGCCGAATGGAACACCTGACGGAATGCGATCCAGCACCGAGGGATCCATGCAATAGATGCCCATGCTCACGAGATGCGACAGTTCAGGCTTCTCGCGGAATCCGGTGACGCATCCGCCCGTCTCGTCGATCACGCCAAAGTCCATCTTGGTAGGACGTGTTGCGGTGGCGATGGTAAGAGGACCTTGATGTCGTCGATGACAGCTCACGAACTGGCTGAGATTCAGGTCCGTAAGCACATCGCCATTGAGAACCAGAAACGGCGTGTCGAGTTGTTCTCGCAGAAGGGACAGTGGCCCGATCGTTCCAAGCGGCTCCAACTCCTGCGTGTAAACAATCTGCATGTTCCACTGATTGCCGTCGCCGCACACGCTGCGAATAAGATGGCCTAAATATCCAGTCGTGATGAAGACTTCTCTGATTCCGTTTCGTCGGAGCCATTTGAGCAGAAGTTCGAGAACGGGCCGCGATCCGATCGGCATGAGCGGCTTCGGCAAAATGGATGTATGCGGGCGCAGGCGCATTCCCTTTCCGCCGCATTGAATGACAGCTTTCATATTATCCTCCTGTGTTGCTGGAGCACGCAATCGTTCATCATATCAACGCGACAACCCGACCTGGCGCTGGTGGCCGAACCGGAATGGCATTGACGAGAAAGCTAGACGCTGACTATCAACACGTCTTCGTGCGTTTGCATGAGATGTCGCAAGGATAGTTGGATTTTACGTGAGCACATGCATTGAAGCGGCAATGCTGCAGCTCGCAGTAGCTGCCTGATGGTATGGGATAGACCAAACCCAACTTCGGCTGTCTCGCTGGCGTGGATATCGCGAGACAAGATTGACATCGTTGCGATTGGTATGACGACGACAGACGCAACGCGCCGACTCGTTAGCAAGCCTTTCAGAAGCTGGTGCCCGGTATCCGTCACGCACGCGAGCGACGTTGCACTAACCGTTGTCGAAGATCGGTGGAACAACTTATTGAATCGCATCGCGACAGCACGCGTGATCAACGCATCACGTATCTAAGCTTGATCGCTCATCGGCATGAGCGCGACCACCCGACAACCATCGGTCAGCGCGACTTGCTCGCCCACGTCAACAATCGTCGGCTACTTACCGATCCGAGCCGTGCCACAAATCTTTCGATTGATGCCCTTGCGGATCAGACCGTCGATGTGCGGGACCTCGACATGATCTGGCTCGTCGTTGATCACACTGAGAGGTACCGACGCCTCGATTGTTTTGATCTCGGAGATCATCGCAACAGGATTTGAAAGACGGCCGTTCGAATCGCCAACCAAAGGTGGAGAGTTGCTGTTCGCTGGCTCTGCCAGTGATCCGTTGTTCATCCCCCAAATCGCCGCCTGTGTCCGATTCTGAACCCGGAGCTTACGAAGGATCGCTTTGACGTGGACTTTTACAGTTGCCTCGGCGATATGGATCTTTCGTGCGATGCTCTTGTTGGAAGCGCCTTCGATCAGGCAGTGCAGAATTGATTTCTCCCGCGGAGAAAGCTGCGGCGCCATCGTACCTTCTGGAGCAATAAGAATTGCGTGTTTTTTGTTCTGGCCACGCGGCTCTGCCTCGCCTGAATGACTACCTTCAGGAGCAAGAACAGATGATAGAAATGCCGGAGGAAAGATAGTTTCACCCATCATGATCAGCTCGATGGATTTTATGAATACATCGCAGGTCATAACGTTGACAAAGTAACCGCTAGCACCTGCCCGAAACGCCGAAGCTAGTTCTTCCATTCGATAGTGATCGGCTACGATCGCGATCCGCCCGTCCGGATGGACATCTCTGAAAAGTTCGATTTGTTCAATTGCGGCGTCAAAATCATCGCCGGTGTAGACAATAAGAAACAACGGTTGATGTGCTTGCAGTTGGCCCGGGAGCAAATCATCAACACTTGATACTGAGGCAAGGATACGAAAATTTGCTGAGCGTAAAATTCTGGCAAGCCCCTCTCTAAGTAGAATGCTTTTCCCAACAAGAATGGTCAAAAAAGATTGTTGCCTTCGCATAGCGCTCTCCCACCACACGCAAACTGATACTAAAAAACGGAGCGATTGAAATTCAGCTCCTTCTTGGCGATCTATCGGCGGTTAAGCACCGCTTCTTCGGCAGAAGTTTTGGTATTGAAATATTCCTAGTCGGCAAGAAACTCTGGCTTTTGGAAAGCATTTGATGGTCGATTTTAGGAAGCCCCCTGTCGGTTTGCGACCATTTTATGAATGTTAGATGCGAATTCCCGATCTCCCTATATACCTTTAGTTATAGGCGATGGACCGGTACTGAGGGATGTCGTTCATAATAGTAAACGGGGAAATCACCGCAGACTCCGCAATAGGAGTGCGTGCTTCGTCATATGTAGCATCCATCCTTGAGTGACAATTTCAAACATGGGCACCCGAAGTTGTGGTGCCTTTTCATTGTTGCGCTGCGATGTAGCGCAACAAATTTGAGCCTCCGGAAAATTAGGTTAAGAAGGAAATATCCGGGGTAGCCTGGAGTTTAAGTTTTGGGGGGCGAGGCTGAGGACCGCCCATGAGCTGCACCAGCGTAGTGATCGCAGACCGCCATCCAGTGGTTCTGCAAGGTTTGACGAGTGTGCTTGAAGCGCAAAACGGCTTCAAGGTAGTCGCATGCTGCAGCAATGGCATGAGCTGCATCGAAGCGATCCGAAATTTGACGCCGGACATCGCCGTTATCGACATCGCAATGCCAGGCCTGACTGGGCTGGAAATCATTACCATCGCCAATTCCGAGGGGCTTGCAACGCGGGTCGTCTTTTTCAGCGCCATGGTTGAAGATCGCCAACTGGCTCTATCGGCCGCGGCTGGCGCCTACGGTGTCATCCTGAAGGACGTGCCGCTCGAAACCCTGGTGCAATCCTTGCGGGAGATCGCGACTGGTCAAAGGCTATTGCCGCTCCCCTCGGTCAATCACGTTATACCTTCCGAGCAAAAGAGTATCGCGATCGCGGAGAGCGTGCTGACGGCGCTGACAGAGCGCGAGCGTCAGATCATGCGCCTGGTCTCTGAAGGGTTGTCTAACAAGCAAATTGGGCGCCGGCTGAATATTGCTGATGGGACCATCAAGCAGCATCTCCATCACATCTATCAGAAGCTTGAAATCAGCAACCGGACAGTGCTCGCAGCGCTTGCTATATCCCACCACGAACGTGGGGGCTTTCTTGAGGATCGGGCTCTGTCAGTTCATTGTGATTGAGCCTCCGCAGCAGCGCACTGAGCCGTGCGCCACTTCCCGGCTGATATGGGAGCTAATCGGCGCACAAGCCTGGTCGGCGACACCCACCTCACTCACCAAGGCGGTAACCGAAAGGACCCTGATGCGCGGCTTCAACACCGTGCGCAACATCGGTCGGCTTCAGAAAATCGCTGGGGAACCTGCATTGCCAGTTGCGCGGCGCCATGCCCCCGGCGGCAGTCCAGTCGCAGCGGAGAAGACGCGGGTGAAGTGACTTTGATCGGCAAAGCCGCAAGCCAGTGCGACATCGGCCAATGGCATATCGCTCTTCATCAGAAGACCTCGGGCCTGCTCGACGCGCTGCGACAGGATCCACTGGTGGGGCGCCTTGCCCGTCGCCTTCTTGAAGCCGCGGATGAAATAGCCGCGCGACAATCCACAGGCCTGGGCAACGTCAGCAACGCGCACATTGCCGGTAACGTTGCTGCTCAGCATTTCGACAGCGAGCGCCAGTTGCGGCCGCGATAGCGCCGCGCCTTGCGACGCGGATTCGAGACTGGTCGCATTGTTGTACCGCTCGATCAGATGAATGCCGATCGTCGTTCCGAGCTGATCGAGGAACAACGGACTCGCCTCGCTACTCTTCTGCAGCAGGGGCTCGACCACGCTGACGAGCCGCAACAGAACGGGATCGGTGTCACCGGCGTGGCACGCAAGGTCGACCGTACCGCGCAACCCGTGCTCCTGCGCCAGTTCGATCAGGAACGGCCGCGATACCTCCATCAGGAGGAAATCGAACGCACCGCGCAGATCGGCACGATAGTCATCCGCGAGGTTGCGAATATAGATCGAGCCTTCCTCGAACTCATGACCCGTGGCGTGATGCTCGTGGAAAATACGCCGCCGATGACCACGGCCTTGCGAGATGCCGATCAGGAAACCGCGATCGTCGGCTGCGGTCGAGACCTGACCGAGATGCGGATCGTCGCTCCCTTTGCGGAAAAACTTGATCCCGGCGCCGCGCAGCTCCTGATCCTTGTGGAGCTTGCTGGCAGGACAACCAAACAGGTCGATCGTCGGTGCTTTCGGCTTGGCCAGGATTTGCTGCCGCTCCGGCATGTGGACGGATCCCGCATATGGTGCACGGTCGGGAATTCGGGTATCCGCCATCATATACCGCCATTGCTGCACGCCACAGATCGTCTGGGCGCTCTCGTGCGCCCGCCGAACCACCGCAGGTTTCCGTTCAGCCACACACATCGTTGTGCGTCGCCGCCGCTCCATGATTCCAGAATGCGGAATTGTATGCGGACAGACAATTGGAGCATGGTGGAGACTGACTAGACCTTGGTCTAGGCGAGCGAGGGCGGCTCAAATCCCCAACCGGTCGGCCATGCGCACGATGTCAGCGAGCGAGTTCGCCCGCATCTTGCGCATCATCGTGCCGCGGTGGAGCTTGATCGTGGCCTCGCTCAGGTCCAGCGCAGCCGCAATCTGCTTGTTCATCAAGCCGGCGGCGACATGCACGAACACCTCGCGCTCCCTGACCGTCAACGTCTCGAAATCCGCCCTGAGGCCAGCGATTTTCTCGGCCGCCTGCTTCATTGCACAGTCGCGCTTCACAGCCGCCTCAACCGCAGCGAGAAGATCCATCGCGCGAACGGGCTTGGTCAAGAATTCGATAGCGCCGGCCTTCATCGCCCGCACCGACATCGGCACATCGGCAAAGCCGCTAATCACGATCACTGGCGTCGTGACATGCAGGGCAGCCAGATCATCAAGGAAATCGAGGCCGTTACGGCCAGGTAAATGCACGTCGAGAACGATGCAGCCGAATTTGTCCCTGTCATCCTTCGCCAGAAACTCGTGCGCCGAGGCAAAGCACTCGACCTGAAGACCGACTGAGCGCAGCATGCCGTCCAAGGCCTCGCGAATACCCTGGTCATCGTCGATGACGGCGACAACGGCCGCAACCTTTTCTGCATGTGCGATCACGGCGCTACCTGCAGCATACGTGGCGGCAGCGTGAAGCGAAAGCACGTGCCGGTGGGCACGCGTGGCTCCGCCCAGAGCCTTCCGCCATGGGCATCGAGAATGGAACGGCAGATCGACAGCCCCATACCAATGCCATCCCGCTTGGTCGTGAAGAACGGATTGAAGATCACATCAAGATGATCGGGGTCGATACCCACTCCGGCATCTTCGACGGTGACGCAGACCTCTCCCAATGGGTCCATCGCCGACACCACCGTCACGCGTCGCTGCTGCGTCCCCGATGCATTGATGGCGTCTGCAGCGTTCGATACGAGGTTCAACATCACCTGTTGCAGCTGCACCCGATCACCAACGATCGACGGCTGGCCGGGCTGAAGATAGACGTCTAGCGCAATCCCTTGCCGCGACAGTTCCGGCTGTACGATCGAGAGGACGCTTTCGATCATCTCGTTCAGGTCGTGCTCTTCGAACACTACTGGCGCGTTGCGCGCAATCGCACGGACGCGCTGGATGATCGCTCCGGCGCGATGCCCCTCCGCGATGGCCCGCTCGGCAGCGGCGCGGGCCTCGCCGACATTGGCCTTCTCGCCCTTGAGCCATTGCACGCAGGCCTCGGCATTCATGACAACGGCCATCAGCGGCTGATTGACTTCATGCGCAATGGACGCGGTGAGCTGCCCCATCGTGGTGATCCGTGACATGCGCGCCAGTTCCGCCTGCGCGACCTGAAGCGCCGCCGTGCTCTCGCGCAGCTTGCGGTCGGCACGGTCCTTGTACAGGGCCATTTCGATCACGGTGCGCAGTTGCAGATCCTCGAACGGTTTGAGCAGGTAACCAAATGGCTCGGCCTCACTGGCCCGCCTGATCGTCTCGTCATCGGCATAGGCCGTGAGGAATACCACCGGGATCTGGCATCTGGCACGGATGTGGCGGGCGGCATCGATGCCGTCTATCTCGCCTTCCAGACGGATGTCCATCAGCACCAGATCGGGGCGATTGCTGATGGCAAGCTCAACGGCTGCCTCGCCGCGGGCGGTCACCCCGATCACGGAATGGCCGATCCGGCCGAGTTGCTCACCGATATCGCGGGCGACGATGCGATCGTCCTCAACGACCATGACGCGGGCGCGCGTTGTCATGGCGCGAGCCTCGCGCTACGACCAGCCTGGAATGTAAGGGTGCAAGTCGTACCGCCGGTGCGATCGACAGAGAACGCGCCATGCAACTGCTCGACCAGATCGCGCACCAGCTGCAAGCCAAGTGATCTGGTTTCGATGAAGTCGAACTGTTCGGGCATCCCGATGCCGTCATCCGCGACGGTCAGAATACATGTTCCGTCGTCGCTGCGGCCGAACGTGACCTTGATATAGCCAGTGCGCTCGCCAGGAAAGGCGTGTTTGAACGCATTGGACACGAGCTCGTTGATGACGAGGCCGCATGACACGGCGCGGTCCATGTCCAGCGTGACGTCATCGCTCTCAGCCGTGATCTCGACGCGAGCCCGCCCGTAGGCGCGGCGCAGATGCGTGCACAGACTGAGCACGTGGGCTTGCATCTCGATCTCGGCGAAATTGCCGGCGCGATAAAGATTTTCATGCACCAGCGCCATCGACCGCACGCGGTTGCGGCTGTCCGCAAACAGCGCCGCGGTGATCGGGTCAGTGATGCGCGATGCCTGCAGATTCAGGAGACTGCTGATGAGCTGCAGGTTGTTCTTGACGCGGTGATGCACTTCCTTGAGCAGCGCTTCCTTTTCGTTCAGCGATGCTTCTAGCCTTTCCCGCGCAGCGTTTCCCGTTGTGATGTCCATCATTGCGCGCCGCAGTTCGAGCTGATTCATGATCTGCCGCGCGAGCGCCTGTAGCGTGAAGCGCTGACGGGCCGAGAGACCATCCGGGCGCGGTGTATGGTCAAGCACACAGACGGTGCCGATCGGCAGGCCGTTTTGCGTTTCCAGCAAAGCACCCGCGTAGAAGCGCAGCTTTGGACCGCCGCTCACCAGCGGATTGTCCTGGAAGCGCGTATCCGAGGAGAGATCGGGGACCACAAACAAATCGGTCTGGCGGATCGCCTGCGCACAGATCGAATGATCCAGCGATAGTTCCCGGTCGCCGTGCGCGATGCCGGTCAATGTCCAGTGCCGGTCGCCATCAATCAGATTGATGGCCGCGATCGGCGCATCGCAGATATCCGACGCGATCTGCACGAAGTCCGCGAAATCCACATCAGATGCAGAATCGAGAATATCGTATCGATGCAAGGCCGCGATGCGATCGCGTTCATTCCACATGTCAGCCACTTATGTCGGCGTCATCCGAACCATCACACCAAACAGGATCAATGGCAGGTGGTCACGTAACCTATTCTGCCGCGGTGCAAAATGAAACCACGCCGTAACGCGGTCGCCGGAGCGCCCGCCTACCACCCATATTTGAGCTCCAGGCCGAGATAGTTGCTGTCATGGCCGCCAGCATTCCGCACGGTATCGCCAATGGCATAATGCACCGCCTCGACGGCTCCGGTCAGGTTGGCGTTGAAGACGTAATCCGCCCGAAGCTGCGAATAGACCCCGGTCCAGCGACTGCCCTGCCCGGCCGTGCCTGCAATGGCAACATTGGGCTGAACATAGACGGCATCGGCGGCCGTCTGACGCCACTGCATGCCGACCCCGGCGGTCACCGTCAGATTAGCGATGGGCTTCACCGTCAGTGTCGGCTTCAGATGGATCAGGTTGGCGTAACCGGTATAGCCGGCCAGCGAGAAATAGTAGCCGTTCGGGAATAGCGGATTGAACGTTCCGATCGTGTTGTCGCCCGCACGCCCGTCGCCTGACGCCGCATCCGCCTGCAGGCCGATCCTCGGCGTCCATGCAATGCTAGAGAATGTGTAGCCGGTACGGCCGCCCAACGCCCAGGCTTCGATATCCTTGGGGCCGACATGACCGGTCTGCCCCATCGCCTCGAGATCCCAATCGAAGCCATTGGCATTGCCGGCAAAGCGGACGTCGAAGATATGCCGGGACTCTTCACCCAGCGCGTCGAGATAGCGCGCAGACGACCGCTCGAACAGCGAGTAGTAGCCAGAGAGTTCGTTGTCGCCAAAGACCTTGCGTTCGATGCGCGCGGTGCTGAAGCGGAAATTCTGACCGGAGAAGTCGTCGAACACATCGCCAAAGCGGTATTGCACCGGCTGGCTAACAAAACCGATGAAACGCCACAGTCCGGTCTCGTAATCCGCCCACACCGCATCGAATGACTGCCGGACATTCGGTCCGTCGCGCGACGATACGAAGCGCTGCAGATCGAAGGCAAAATCCTGCCGGCCGACACGGGCCTTGAAGATGCCGTCCCCCAGCGCGCCGCTATAGGCGATGAAGGCCAGTCTCAGGTCGAGCTGGTTTTGATCGACCGGCGAGATACTCGCCTTGTCGATGGTTCGCACGTCCTCGAGCTGGGTGAAGATCTGCCAGTTCTCGTTCAGCCGGATATCGACATGCATCTGCAGCCGCTGCAGCAGATAGGAATCGCCACGCGTATTTCCGACGCCGAAATTCGGCGCGTCGTTGAACTCGAACCGCTCGCGCAGATTGGCACCGAACGAGATATAGCTTTTCGGATCGGTGACGAAGAGCGGGATGTATTTCAGCGCGTCGAACGGCTCGGTCCGCAGCGCCGGATTGGCGAGCGCGGACCAGTCTTCCTGCCAGCGATTGGTGAGAATCTTCGGGCGCGCCGGCGGCGACGCGGCGTCTTCAGCACGCACAGGCGAGAGCAACGCGGCAACCACACTGAAAGCAAGTGCAGTCGCCGCTGCCCGTCTTCTATTTGCTGATGGTGGAGTGAATCTCGGCAACATAACCTCCGGGGAATTTCACCAGCACCGCACGCCGCGCATCTGCTACATAGGGCTCGACCAGCACGGCGGCACCGGCAGTCTTCGCCTTGGTCAGCGTCTCATCGAGCGACGGCACTTCGTAGCCGGTCAGCTCATGGCCATAGGGATAGGGAAGCACGCCGTCGGTCACCAAAACGGTCATTTTGCCGAATTTCGACGTGAGGCGAATCCGTCGATAGTTGTCGTTGGGGCGGCCGATCTCGATGCCCGGCGCCTTCGCCGTGTCGGAGACGACGCTACCTTTCGAGAAAGCGACAAAGCTCTTCACGAACTGGTCGGCCCGGCCGGCCGGCACATAGACGCGATTTTCCGGGACTGTCTGCAGCTCCGAATAGGACGGCGCCGTCGTGTGCCAATAGAGCTGCATGTTGATGCCACCCGGCCATTGTACCACGACGTCACGGCCAATGGGATCGGGGAACGTCTTGACCAGCACGTCGGCGCCCGCGCCTTGCGCGGCTTTGACGGCGGCGTCGATATCGGTGACGAGATATCCGGTGCGCTCATGGCCGAACGGATACGGAATCGGCGTTTTGAAGCCGAACACCGAGACCGACCCCGCCGGAGTCAGCAGAAGCTGCGACGTCGTGCTGCTCGGTGTCGGCGTCACCGTGGCGACGACCTGTTTGGTGCTCTTGCCGCCAAAGGTCGCAATAAAGCTCTCAACGAAGCGGTCGACCTCCTCCGGTGCGACATAGACATGCGTCGTGTCATATTGCGCGCCGACCGCAAAATTGGTCTTCGCCGGTACCTCGCGCGACCGTGCATCTTGCGGCGCCGCCGACAGCAGCGCGACGGAAACAATAGCGGCAGTGAATTTGAACAAACGCATCTTGGCAGTCCTTGTGACGACTAATGCTGGTTGAGCAGTTCGGGCTTCGACATCGGGTTCTTCAGATCCAGCGTCAGAAAATGCCGGACCACGGGGGCGGCGGGCCCGGTGTGATATTGCGTCATCTCGCGCTGCACATCGGCATCAGCCTTCGAGACGCGGTGATGCTGCCGCAGATGTTCCGCCCACGATTCCACCAGGAACCATTCCACAATCTTCTCCGGATCGGCGGCATCTTCGGTGATACCCCAGCCATAAGCACCATCGCGGCGGCGCGCTTCGGAGAGGCGCTTGAGCCCGGTGAAGAATGGCGCGCGGTTTTGACGCGCGATTCGGTACTCAATCAGGATCAGGACGGGACCGCGGTCATGTTCGACCTCATCCGACGTCAGCGGCTCCGGCCAGTAATTGGATGGCGTGAGATCGGCTTCGCCGGTTGGCAGCTTGACCCGATGCATGATGGAGGCGGCGATGGCGAGACCGCAAGCGCTAACCAGTAGCGTCGCCGGCAGGCTCAACGCTTGGGCCACCGCGCCCCAACCGAGGCTTCCGGCGGCCATGGCACCGTTGAATATCATCAGATAGACCGCGAGGCCGCGGCCGCGCACCCAGTTCGGCAACACCGCCTGCGCAACACCGCTGAATGTCGTCAGCGCCGTGATCCACGCGGAACCGAGCAACAGCAGAACCGGCAGCGCAACCCATTTCGGCGGCGCGAAGGACAGTACGGCCATCACACACGCCGACAACAGCGCGGCGATCAGCAACAGCGCATCGGAGTCGAGTTTCGCGCGGAGCCGCGGCAGCACCAGCGCGCCACCGATTGCACCCGCGCCGACCGCACCAAGCAGCACGCCGTAGAAGCTAGCATCGCCGCCGAGCAAGTTACGCGCCACCAGCGGCAGCAGCGCCCAGATCGAGCTGGAGAACGCAAAGAAGATCGCCGCCCGCAGCAGCACGACATGCAGCTCGCGGCTGGAGCGCGTGTAGCGTAGGCCCGCCCGGAACGCGCCGAAGAACTTCTCCGACAGCACGTCGTTCTCGGCCTTGACGCGCGGCCACCACAGCAACGCTGCGATGACGAACATATAGCTGATGACATCGGCACTATAGGTGACGGCTGCACCGAATGTGGCCAGCAGGATACCGCCGGCCGCAGGACCGATCGAGCGCGAGACGTTGATGCCCAGCGAATTCAGCGCGACCGCACTCTTGATATCCTGCCGCGGCACGAGCTCCGGCACGATCGCCTGCCACGTCGGCCCGACCAGTGCCGCTCCGACGCCGCCAATGAAGGTCAGGCCGATCAGCAGATTGACCGTCAGCAACCCGTAATAGGACAGCATCATCAGCGTCGCGCTCACCAAGGCGAGCAGCACCTGCACCGCTATCAGGAATTTGCGGCGATCGAGAATATCGGACAGCACCCCAGCGGGGATCGCGAACAGAAAAATGGGCAACGTGCCCGCGGCCTGGATCATGGTGACCGCTGCGGGTGCTGCCGACAGGTCAGTAACGAGCCAGGAACTCGCCACATCGCGCATGAAGCTGCCGGTATTGCCCATCACCGTCGCGGCCCAGATCACCGCGAATACGGATTGACGGAATGGCGCGAAGGCACTGGTTGCCTTGGCAGTGTCGGCAGTGCCGCTCATGATTTTACCTTGTTGAGGTCATGCCATGCGACGAGCAAGAAGCCGCCGCACAGGCCGATATGTTCGAAAAACGAATTGGCGCTCATAAAGCGCTCTGGCGGGGCCAGCTCCCAGAATCGATTCGCCAGAAACGTCGCCATCAGCGTAAAGCCTGCCAGCGAGAGTGCGCCGAGCCAGCGCAGAACGCCACCGAGAATCAATAGCGAGGCAACCAGTTCGAGCCCGATCGTCGCTAGCGCGAAAGGTGCTGCCGGCTGCAGTCCGAAATGGTCCATCTCGGCAATCGCCCCCGGAAGGTCGAACGCTTTCACCAGCCCACCTTGTAGATAGGCCGCGCATAAGCAGAGCAAACCCAGCCAATGCACAAAGGGCGCACCGATCACGCGACGTGCGAGATTCGTGATCATACCGCCCAGCACGCGCAGCCGAGTGCGCCCCAGAAGCTCTTGAGATCGGCGATTGGCAACTTGCTGGACCACGCCGTGGCATGATCATGGCCATGCACGCCGCATGAATTGGTGCAGCCGCAGCTCATCGCCATCTTCTGCGCAACGACCTGTCCATTCGCATCGGGCGCAGCCCATGCGCCATAGCCACCGAAGGTGCGAACAGGCGACCATTCCGGCATGGCCGGCGGCGGTGCGTTTTCGTCGAGCTTGGCGAATTCGTCGACACCGTAGACCACCTTGCCGCCGACGATCGTCAGGACCGAGCTGGTATCGGCAATCTCGTTCTCCGCGCAGGAGAAGAAGTCGCGATCGGGTACGACGATATCGGCGAGCTGGCCGACCTGGATGCGGCCCTTCTTGCCTTCCTCATTCGAGAACCAGGTGACGTTTTCGGTCCACATGCGCAACGCCGTTTCGCGGTCGAGGCAGTTGCGCTGCGGATAGAGCTGCATGCCGCCGACGGTGCGACCGGTGACCAGCCAGGACAGCGACACCCAGGGATTATAGGACGCGACGCGCGTCGCATCGGTGCCGGCGGAAACCTTGACGCCCTTGGCGAGCATCTTCGACACCGGCGGCGTGGCTTCCGCCGCGCCATGGCCATAACGCTCGACGAAATATTCGCCCTGATAGGCCATGCGGTGCTGCACGGCGATGCCGCCGCCAAGCGCCGCGATACGGTCGATGGACTGATCGGAGATCGTTTCGGCGTGGTCGAAGAACCAGTTCAGCCCTTCCAGCGGCATCTCCTGATTGACACGCTCGAACACATCCAGCGCGCGGCTGATGGTCTCATCATAGGTCGCATGCATGCGCCACGGCCACTTGTTCTGCACCAGAACACGGACGACCTCCTCGAGCTCGCCCTCCATCTCCGGCTCCATGTCCGGACGCGGCTGGCGGAAGTCCTCGAAATCGGCGGCAGAGAATACCAGCATCTCGCCGGCGCCGTTGTGGCGGAAATAGTCGTCGCCCTGCTTGTATTTGGACGTCTTGGTCCAGTTCAGGAAGTCGTCCTTCTCACCCTTCGGCTTCTGCGTGAAGAGGTTGTAGGCGAGACGGATGGTCAGTTGGTTCTCGTCATGCAGCTTCTGGATGACGGCATAGTCTTCCGGATAGTTCTGGAAGCCACCGCCGGCGTCGATGGCGCCGGTGACACCGAGGCGATTGAGTTCGCGCATGAAGTGGCGGGTCGAGTTGACCTGATAGTCGAAGGGCAGCTTCGGTCCCTTGGCCAGCGTTGCGTACAAAATACCGGCATTGGGCTTGGCCAGCAGCATGCCGTTCGGATTGCCGTTGGCATCCCTGATGATCTCGCCGCCCGGCGGGTTCGGCGTATCCTTGGTGTAGCCGACAGCACGGAGCGCAGCACCGTTGAGCAATGCGCGGTCATAGAGATGCAGCAGAAACACCGGCGTATCAGGCGCGACGGCATTGAGTTCGTCGATGGTCGGCAGCCGCTTCTCGACAAACTGATGCTCGGTGAAGCCACCGACCACGCGCACCCATTGCGGCGGCGGCGTGATGGCGACCTGACGCTTCAGCATGCTCATGGCATCGGAGAGCGAGCGCACGCCGTCCCAACGCAGCTCCATGTTGAAGTTCAGACCACCACGAATGATGTGCAGGTGATTGTCAATCAGGCCAGGCAGCACGCGTTTGCCCTTGAGATCGACGAGTTTCGTCTTCGGCCCCGCCAGCGGCAGGATTTCCGCGTCGTGGCCAACATGGGTGAAGCGGCCATCCTTGACGGCCACGGCGCTGGCGACGGGATTGGAGCGGTCCAGCGTCGTGAACAGGCCACGATGGAGAATGAGATCGGGGGTCTGTAGCTCGGCCATGGGGAGCTCCTTCGTAGTAAATTGAACGGTCGATGTGATCGTGAGACGTGTACCGGCGACTAGCCGCCGGCGGGCGGCTGCGGCGCCTTCTCGGCCACAACACGCGTAGCGGAGCGCTGGCCCTTCGGCAGATGGCCGAACATGTGTGGCTTCACCTGTTCGAGCCAGGACTGCACCACCGGCTCCTTCTGCCAAATGCTGCGCACCAGCGGCGGCAATTGCTCGCCGACGAGAATGCCGAGCAGGCCAACCAGCGCCACCACCGGTGGCGCCGGAGAGCGCACATTGATCAGACTGTAGATGACACCCACCAGCAGGCCTGCGCCCAGCGAGATCATATGCGCTTTCATGTCGTTGTCCTCGGTTGTGTGACGTGACGGCTTACTTGGCCGGGCCACCTTCGGAAGCGTGCTCACCAAGTGCCCACTTCGAGAAGCGGATCTGGATGCCGTAAGGCGAATGCGCCTTCTGGATGTCCATCATGCCCTCATAGGTCTCGCTGCGCGCCCAATCCTGCTGCAGTTCATAAGCATATTGCGACGACGTGATCGGCACCGCACCGGCCTGGATCGCGCGCTGCACCGCGCGCTCATGGGCTTCAGGCGAGAGATCGCCGCAGGCGTCGGTGGGGATGTAGATCTCATAGCCTTCGCGGAGCATGTCCAGCGTCGGGAAGATCACGCAGGCTTCGGTCCAGAGACCGGCGATCACAAACTTCTTGCGGCCCGTTGCAGCGACAGCCTTGCGGAAGTTCGGATCGAGCCACGAATTCATCGAGGTGCGATCGATGATCTCCTGTCCTGGAAACAGCGACACCACCTCGGGGATGAACGGGCCGGAAAACGACTCTGCCGCGACGGTGGTGAGAACGGTCGGAATCTTGAAGAGCTTCGCAGCTTTTGCAAGAATCTGGACGTTGTTCAATGTGACAAGACGATCGTGCGACTGGACGCCCTGGAACATCGCGGGCTGAAAATCGATCAGCGCGATGGCGCTGTTCTGCGGCGTCAACATTTCCTGAAATGACATTTGAATTCTCCATGAAAGGGTTGTGACGGCTTCGCTTGTGTCCGCACGATGGCGGCTCTTCTGCTGATCCGTACGTCGATACCAACCATCGTTGATCAGGGGACCACGGATCATGAAGCCACCACGCTGGATAGCCCGAGAAAGAAAACACGGTCTTGTCTGGAAGTCATCGGCATTGAACGATCGGCCACGACGCGGCGTTACAGACGATTCTCCCCAGCATGGTACCGGCTTGGGAAAAAGTCGCAGTCGACGCGGGCAAGTTCTTCAATGAGCTGTCGCAGATAGCATACTTAGCAAAGCACTTGCTTTCGCGAGATCTGCTGTCTTGTCACCCTCAGCGAAGGCGAGATACACGCTCGCCAACAGTCTCTTGTGCTGTCCCGCCTTTCAGTATCTGCCGTGAGGGTGGCAAGCTCGATCGCAGTCCGCAACTCCCACGCGTGCGATCCCTGCACGAGAGCTAGATCCAAGGATTGCTGAAAACATAGTTCAGCTTCGCGTCGCTGCGCTTTGGACAGTTCGCAAGAGCATGCCCTTTACGCGCAAGAGTTCAGGCAGCTGGATCAATTCTCCGCTGCCCTTCACGCGGTCGATCGCTTCATCGATCAGTTTCAGCCCCTCCTCGGCCTACCCAAGTTCGAGAAGTCCGAACGCCAGTTCCATGTTGAATTCTGTCGTCAGCAACTCATGGCGCGCCGCATAGATGGATCGGAGCGCGGCCTTGAGATTGTAGACGCCCTGCCTCACTGCTCCCCGGCGAATCTTCAGCTCGGAATTGCGGCATCGCCCGATGGCCATCAGCGGTCCCATGGCGTTCGCTTCGGCCAGCGAATACGAGCGATCAACGTAGCGTTGAGCAACATCGAGATCTCCGCGCCAGAGGGCGACAGTCGCAGCTTCCGCCAGTACCAGGGCGAGCGCCGCCGAATGTCCAGTGGCCTCAGACGCCTTGACGGTCTCGCTTGCGCGCTCCGCCGCTTGATCAGGATAGCCCCGCAACCAGAGCGTCCGCGTCAAAGCGATGATAGAGCGTAATGCGGGTCGTAGCCAAGAAAGATCGAACTGTGCTGCGAGTGGGCAAGCACGGAAATCAGGCTCTCGAGTTCGGAACGCGAACGACCGAGATCGCCTGAAAACTGCAGGCCATTCCGAGCGCCGCGATCGCAGGGTCATCCGATCGACATCACCACCAACATCATCTGACGCAGGCATTGCGCTGACCGAGCGCGCAACAGCTCGCGCAGCATCCCGACGGCTCGCGGGGCACCAAGTGGAGAGCCTTGCAGGTGCTCCGCGTCACTGCACGGACATCGGCGTGAGCCCGCCAGCATCTGCGGCAGTGATCTGTCCGACTCGATCAGTGTCTTTGAGAAACCGCTACAGTTCGGGCAGATGGGAGAGCACCGCTTCAACGTATCGCTTGAGGTGAACCACCGCTTGTCGCTCTCTCGCAACGCGGGTCACAAGCGAACCGTGGTCGTAAACTGATCGTGTCAGCCCACCCACGATGGTTTCGACCGCCTCTGCAGCTCGCTCCGATATCGCGCGGGTCGTCTCTCCCTGATCCCTCGTTTTGAGGATGAACCGGGCCTTTTGCTCCATTGTTGGACGCTTGAGACCAGCTTGAAGCCAGGAGGCGCTGCCACGTCCGCGTCTGGAGCTAAGTGGTCGAGAACCTCGTCCCTATTGATCACATCTGCGGCTTCGTGGGGACACAACGAGGGACGTGTTTGGGGGACACCTCGGCTTCAGGCTCAACCAAGCCATTGATTTTATTGAGATTTCCAGGATTGAAGCGTAATGGCGGAGAGGGGGGGATTCGAACCCCCGATGGGCTTGCACCCATGCCGCATTTCGAGTGCGGTACAATCAACCACTCTGCCACCTCTCCAAGGCGCCAAGACCCGCGGTCGCCCGTGGGTGGTTGCGCGGAGTTCTAGGCGAGGATGGCGGGCCAGACAAGACGGGCGAAGCGGAAAATCCGCACCCGATCGCCCGTAGGGCCTCAAAAGCTGGCTCGGGCTGGCGCGTAGACCAGAAAGCCCATCTTTTTCGTTGGAGATTCCCTGCTGCGCCGGACGCCATGGTCGTCCCTGCGCCATGATGAGCCGTATGACCCCAGAATGATTCGCCAACAGGTGCCGGCACTCGGCCATTGACTGAGACGGCACCGGGACCATCCAGCCTCGTCTCGCAGTCAGCCACAAGATTGAAGGGCTGAAGGTCGTCGCAGCGAATCGCTGTGGCCGGCCCGGCAAGTGCCCAGCTCAATCCTTGTCTTTCTTCGCTTTCTTGTCGTCCTTCTCTCTCTTGCGGTTGGTGAAGCGAGCATTGCCCAACCCCGTTCCGATCGTCAGCACGCCCCATCGTTCGAAGTCCTGCATGAAGGGGACTTCGCTGAGGCCCTGGACGACGCCGTCATTGTGCATGAGCACCGCAGTATCGTGATCCCCGATTGTGGGAATGCCTTCGGCGAGCAGCGCCGGCAGGTTGAACTTGCTGCTTTCCCAATTGCCCGGAAGATTCTGCGCGCCCTTCTCGATAGTGCCGTCTTCGTTGATCACCCCGGGGCACGAGATGCCGATGAACGGCGCCAGCTTGAAGCCTTCTTTCTCGGCTGCGCTGATCAGATCTTTCAACATCTTCACCAGGCGCTTTACCGCGCCTTCGCGCGTCGGTTCATCATCGGCATGTTTCCAGAGATCGGATTTCCACACCGCAGCCCTGGAAAGATCTTTCGATTTCCTCCAACCGGTTTCGACCACCCCGCAACGGATGTTGGAGCCACCGATATCGACCGCAAGAATGCTGTCGTAACCTTCGAATATCCACGAGGGCGCCAGATGCAGGCAGCCGATCAGACCAGCTTCATCGGGATGAAATCGGATCGGCACCAGATCGACCTTAAGGCCATCGGCCTTGAGGACAATATCGGCACGCGCAATCGCAAGCTCGCCGACGCGACTTTGCCGGAAACCGCCGCCAACCACGATACATTCGGTATCGGCCCAGGATTTGGTCTTGAAGAAGCGCCGGACGACGTAAGCTAGCTCCTGGGCGAACTCTTCTATCGCGCCATGCACCAGCGCTGCCGCGGGTAAATCGTCGCCGAGCAGAATCTCATCAAGGCTGGATTTGCTGATCTTGTTGGCGGCTTTCTCGCCGAGCGGATCCTCGCCGTTTTTCTTCAGTGGCTTGCGCAGATCGTCCAGAATTTTTTGAAATGCGCCCTTGCTGGCCCGGTCGCCGAGAAAGCCGTCATCGTCCTTCAACTCGATGTTGAACGTATCCACGTCAACGGATGGCAGCCGCTTGGCACCGTGATTGCCGATGCCCACGGTCGTCATTGTGTCTTCAGCCATATTGCCCCTACCAGACTAGAACCGCACGATAATGCCCGGGGAGACGGTTTGTTTCATCGCCCCGCCCGCACGATCGTACCGCGCCCCATTTGCGTCGATCCTGCGAGCCCGGTTTCAGCGGTGCCGGTAGAACATCCTTAACTAACCAGGCAGTGCAGCAACCCAAGCCACTACCTTTATGCGATCGACCTAACAGTAAATTTATCAGCTCAGGTAATTATCTCCGCATTCATACGGGTGCGTATTCATGCTGAAGTCATTCCTCGGGCTATCGTTCCTCAAGCTAACTAATCGTTTTCGCCGCGACCAACGCGGCAATGTCGCGATCATATTCGCGATCACATGCATACCTCTTATTTCCATGGTCGGTGCCGCGATCGACTATACGCGAGCGCTACAGATCAGATCCCAACTGCAAGCTGCCCTTGATACTGCCAGCGTCGGCTCCATCGTGCAGAAGTCTGCTGCATTCATTACCGCAGGTTCGATGACATCGGACGGCCCCGTCCCCGGTGGCGACGTCGACGCAATCAATATTTTCAAGGGCAACACATCAGGCAGGACCGGCTTCACGCTGACCAGCACGACAGCGACCGTCAATCGCGCCAACGGCGTCGTGACGGCAACGATGCAATTCTCGGCGGATGTACCGACCAGTCTCACATCCGTCATGGGCTTTTCCAAGATGACCGTCACCGGCACCTCTGTCGCGACGGCAACGATGCCGAATTATATCGATTTCTATCTGCTGCTCGACAATTCGCCATCCATGGGCGTTGGCGCGACACCGACCGACGTGGCTACGATGGTCAAGAACACGTCGGACAGCTGCGCCTTTGCCTGCCACGACCTCAACAACAGCAATAACTACTACAAGCTCGCCAAGACACTTGGCGTGACCACGCGCATCGACGTGCTGCGTACGGCCACCCAAAAACTGATGGATACTGCAGCCAGCACACAAACCTATTCCAACCAGTTTCGCATGGCGATCTACGACTTCGGCGCCGCCGCCTCGACTGCCGGTTTGAGAGCCCTGTTCACATTGTCGTCCAGCCTCTCGAGTGCGAAGACGGCGGCTGGAAACATCGACTTGATGACGGTGAACGGCCAGAACGACAACAACGATCAGGACACTGGCTACAGCGCCATATTCCCGGCGATCAACACTGCCATCAGCGCCCCCGGAGCCGGTACAGCCGGTGCACCGCTCAAATATCTCTTCTTCGTATCCGATGGCGTCGCTGATGAATACAATCCAAGCAACTGCCTGAAGCCGACGACTAATGGACGATGCCAGTCGCCGATCAATCCGGCGCTTTGCACCACGTTGAAGAATCGCGGCATCAAGATTGCTGTGCTCTACACGACCTATCTCGCACTTCCGACCAATGCCTGGTACAATAGCTGGATCGCACCATTCAACGCTGGTCCTTACGGACCCTCGCCCAACAGCCAGATCGCCAGCAACATGCAGAGCTGTGCTTCGCCGGGCTTCTATTTTGAGGTCAGCCCGACCCAGGGCATCTCGGAAGCGATGACCGCGCTGTTTCAGCGTGCCGTCGCCGATGCGCGCGTGAGCCGCTAACCGGCGCAGCCACCGGGCAAGTCGGCGAGCTCTGCGACACCGACTGCGCGATCCATCTTCAAGATCGTGTACGACACCGCGCCGCGGCGAATGCTCATTCGCCCGCGCTCTCCTTCAAGTTTTCCAGCAGCAATTGCGCCGGCCGACTGAGGCCCTTGTCGCGCACGGCGACGACAAACTGCCGCTTCGCCCAGTCATTGCTAAGCGGAATGACTTTCAGCCCCAGCGTTTGCTGGATGGTCGAGGCCTCTTCCTGCGGAATGATGGCGACGGCCAGTTGTGCCGCGACGATGCGATAGGCGGCATCTACCGTTGAGACCTGAATGCGATAGCGCATCTGCTTGCCGGCCCCCGCCGCCACACTGCGCTGCATTGTCTGCATGATGCTACGCGCGACGATGTCGACATGCTCATAGTCGATCGTATCCTCGAACGACACTGACTTGCGTCTAGCGAGCGGGTGATCGGGATGCACGACCACGGCGAGATGATCGCGATGATAAGGAAACGTCCTGAGACCGCGAAGATCGACGGCATCCCAGCACACACCTATATCGGCGCGCCCTTCCTCGACGCCGCGCACGACTTCCCAGATCTCGCGCTCTTCCAGACTGACACGCACGTCGCGATAGCGCTTGGCAAACAGGCTGATGTCTTCCGGCAGCACCTGCGCCACCGCCGACTTAGAGGCGAACACCCGTACATGTCCTTGCACGCCATCGGCAAAGGCGCCGAGTTCGGCCTGCATCCGGTCGAGCAATTGCAGCGACTCCCGCGCATAACGGCACAGCGCTTCGCCGGCTGCCGTCACGCTCACGCCACGCCGACCGCGCTCGAGCAGCTGCACGCCGGCTTCGTCTTCCATCTGGCTGATGCGCTTGCTGATTGCCGAGGGCACGATAGCTTCGCGTTTTGCGGCATTGGCAATGTTGCGCTCCTCGCAGACAGCGATGAACAGGCGGAGCGACAGGGGATCAAAGCTTTGCATGGGACATCCGTGGACGGGCGCCAGCCATCTTATCTCGGAACTTCTGAGATGAAAAACGACCATTTCAGAGATGGCTAAGGAGAGCGTATGCCTCTCCGCAAGCCCGTCTCATCCAGCCGCAGGAGCGCCTCATGCGCATTGTCGACATCCGGGAGCGCACCGCTCCGATCGCCTCGCCCATCGCTAACGCCTTCATCGACTTCAGCAAAATGACACTGAGCCTGGTCGCCGTGGTCACTGACGTGATCCGCGACGGGAAACCCGTGATCGGCTACGGCTTCAACTCCAATGGCCGCTATGGCCAGGGTGGCCTGATCCGCGAGCGTTTCGCGCCGCGCATTCTGGAAGCCAAGCCCGACAGCTTGATCGACGCCTCCGACGACAACATCGATCCGCACAAGGTGTGGGCGACGATGTTCACCAATGAGAAGCCCGGCGGCCATGGCGAACGCTCGGTGGCGATCGGCACCATCGACATGGCGGTGTGGGACGCGGTCGCCAAGATCGCCGGCAAGCCACTGTTTCGCCTGCTTGCCGAGCGCTACGGCACCACAGCTGATCCGAAGGTCTTCGTCTATGCCGCCGGCGGCTACTACTATCCCGGCAAGGGCCTTGAGGGCCTCGCCACCGAGATGAACGGCTATCTCGAGCGCGGCTACAATGTCGTGAAGATGAAGATCGGTGGCGCGCCGCTCGCCGACGACCGCAAGCGCATCGAACATGTGCTGAAACTGCTTCCAGCAGGGGCCAAACTCGCTGTCGACGCCAATGGTCGCTTCGATCTGGGGACGGCCGTCGCCTATGCCAAGGCACTGCGTGAGTACGACTTGTTCTGGTACGAGGAAGCCGGCGACCCGCTCGATTACGAGCTGCAGGAAAAGCTCGCTGAGCATTATCCCGGCCCGATGGCCACCGGCGAAAACCTGTTCTCGATGCAGGATGCCCGCAATCTCATTCGCTATGGCGGCATGCGGAAGGACCGCGACTGGCTGCAATTCGACTGCGCGCTCTCTTACGGCCTGGTCGAATATCTCCGCACGCTCGACATGCTGAAGAGTTATGGATGGTCATGGCGCCGCTGCATCCCCCATGGCGGCCACCAGATGTCGCTGAACATCGCGGCTGGTTTGGGCCTCGGCGGCAACGAATCGTATCCTGACCTGTTCCAGCCCTATGGCGGGTTCCCGGACGGCGTGAAGGTTGAGAACGGGCACATTATGATGCCGGAGCTCCCAGGCATCGGCTTCGAGGGCAAGTCGGACCTGATCAAGGAAATGCGCAGCCTGGCGTCCTGATCTAAGCCGCTGATTTCGCAGCAGGAATGGCGCGATGGCCGGGCTTGTGCCGACCATATACGTCTTGGCGGCGGCAAGGGAAGGCGTGGATGCCCGGATCAAGTCCGGGCACGACGACCGAAGGGAGAGCGTATCGGTTAAAGGGGGCCCGAGGACCGATACCCGCGGGCCCGCCAAGACTCTGTTTCTAGCTCGCTTTTGCCCGTCTTTCCTTGACTCTCCGCCTTCACCCTCTATAAAGCACGCTTCGGCGCAAGCTTTGCTTGGCGCCGATTGTTTTTGCGTGGGGTCGCAACGTCGACCAGAAAACGCAGAAATTCGCGACTTCCTGGAAGTCGCGGTGAACCCTTATCGACTGAACAAGAAGCCGTCCCGGATCTGATCCGAGGATGGGATCGAACACGAAGGAATATAACGATGTTCGCAGTCATCAAAACCGGCGGCCGGCAATACCGCGTCGTTCCGGATGATGTGCTCGAGATTGGCAAGATCGCCGGCGATGTCGGAACGATCGTGCAGCTTGGTGAAGTTCTCGTGCTGGGCGGTGATACGCCTGTGCTCGGCCTGCCCCTGGTGGCTGGTGCGTCGGTTGCGGCCGAAGTGCTCGACCACAAGCGCGGCCCCAAGGTCATCTCTTTCAAGAAGCGCCGCCGCAAGAATTCGAAGCGCAAGCGTGGCTACCGTGACGAGATCACGCTGATCCGCGTCACCGAGATCCTGGCGGACGGCAAGGCGCCGACCATCGGACCTCGCCCGAAGCGTGAGAAGCCGGTCGTGACCGCTCCGGTCGACGGCGATGAAGCTCCTGCCAAGAAGCCAGCCGCCAAGAAGGCTGCTGCTCCGAAGGCCGCCGCCGAGAAGAAGCCCGCAGCCAAGAAGCCGGCCGCGAAGAAAAAGCCCGCAGCGGAATAAGTCGCTGCGAAAAGTTGAGAATCTGTGAGACAATTCCTTCAAGGAATTGATCTAGAACTTATCGAGATCGGAGACGGGCTATGGCTCATAAAAAAGCAGGCGGTTCATCGCGCAACGGCCGCGATTCGGCTGGCAAGCGCCTCGGTGTGAAGGCGTTCGGCGGCGAACGCGTGATCCCCGGTAACATCATTGCGCGTCAGCGCGGCACCACCTGGCACCCCGGCCTTAATGTCGGCATGGGCACAGACCATACCCTGTTCGCCAAGGTCGAAGGCCGCGTGGAGTTTCGCGCCAAATCGAACGGCCGCACCTTCGTATCGGTTCTTCCGATTACTGAAGCCGCGGCCGAATAAACGGTGGACACATTGGAGTCCGCCGGGTCCTGTTGAACCGGCGGAGCGCCAGAATTGGGCTCCAGAGGGGAGGCGGGAAACCGGCCTCCCCTTTTCGTTTGGTGCGTCGCTTCGGGGCGCACACAGGAGCCCGAGATGCTGCAGGATATTCCGACCCCGACCTTGAGAGAAACCAGAGGCTGCGTCCTCGAGACCGAACGGCTGGCCTTGCGCAAGCCGACGCTCGCGGACGTAAAAGCCATCGCGCTTCTCGCCAATGATCGCCGCATCGCCGAGATGACGCGTCGCCTGCCATTCCCGTATCAGCAGGATCACGCGGTCGATTTCGTCAATTCACTGAGCGAGACCGCCAGCGACAGCGTGTTCCTGATCGAACTCGATCGTCGTCCCATCGGCATGGTCGGAATCGACTGGCGGGAAGTCGACTCGCCGGAACTCGGTTACTGGCTCGGCGTCGATCACTGGGGCCAGGGTTTTGCGACCGAGGCCGCCCGTGCCGCGATCGATTACGCCTTCGATGAATTCGACATCGATCACCTGATCTCGGGTGCACGCGTTGCCAATCCGTCGTCGCGCAACATCCTGGAGAAGTGCGGCTTCCAGTGGAGCGGCGTTCAACTGCACCGCTTCGAAGCGATCGGCTCATCAACGCCAGTCGACTGCTTCAAGCTGACAAGGGGCGTGTGGAGTTCGCTGAAGAACTGGGGAACGTCGACGCGGCGGTGAACGACTGTTACTTCCCCTCTCCCCTTGTGGGAGAGGGCGCCTGAGCGAAGAAGGCAGGAGAGGGGAAGAAAGCCTCACACCGCTGGCGGAACTTCGTCGGCGATCTTTCCGAGCTGCTGCTCGCGCAGGAAGATATAGAGCCCTGCTGCGATGATGACCGCAGCGCCGATCAGCGTGGCCCATGACGGCACTTCGCCGAACACGAGATAGCCGAAGATCACCGCCCAGATGATCATCGAATACTGATACGGCACCACCATGCTGGCCGGCGCCAGCTTCAGCGAGCGATTGACACAGAGCAGCGCACACACCGAGACAACGCCCGCGAGAAAGAACAGGCCGAGATCGCGCAGGTCGGGCGTCACCCAGCCGAACGCCGTGAAGACCGCGCCGAAAGTAAACGTGCCGATGAACTGCGTCGTCGCGAGTACGACGTCCGGCGCGGAACGCAGCGAGCGGGTGATCAGCATCAGCGCGGCGAAGGACAGGCTGCCGCCGAGCGCGATCAGTGCCGGCCATGTCACCGTCTGCGCCGAGGGCTGCAGCGCGATCAGCACGCCGCAGAAGCCGACAAAGATCGCGGTCCAGCGCCGCCAGCCGACGGCTTCGCGCAGAAAGATCGCAGAGCCGGCGGTCACGAAGATCGGACAAGCGAGATAATAGGTGATGACATCCGCCAGCGGCAGATAGGCCGCTGCCCAGAAGAACGCCGCGACTTCCAGTGTCGACAACACCACGCGAATGAGCTGCAGACCCGGCCGATCGAGCTGCAGGAAATCCGCGCGATGCCGCCAGATCGACGGCGCCAGCAGCGCTAGCGCGGCGCAGGCGCGCAGCAGCATCAACTGACCGACCGAATAGGTGCTGACCAGGAACTTGCCGATCGCATCACCGCAGGAGAACATGCAGATGCCCACGAGCATCAGGCCGATACCGGCCAGCCGGGCGGCGCGATTGTCGGCCGCAGTCGAAATGGTCGCAAACATGCCTATATGAGCCTTTAGGTAAGCTTCTGGGTGCGGCTTGGTTAACGGCGCGATGTTGTCGTTTAGGACGCCACCGGATGCGCAGCAAGGCCCGAAAATAAGGGCTTTTCACGATGCGCCGACGATGAAGTAGTTGCCGCGACCACCCCCCTGCGATACGGATACGCCATGAAATTCCTCGATGAAGCCAAGGTTTACATTCGCTCCGGCGACGGCGGAAACGGCTGCGTGGCCTTCCGCCGCGAGAAGTATATCGAATTCGGCGGTCCCTCCGGCGGCAATGGCGGCCGCGGTGGCGATGTCATCATCGAAGTCGTCGACGGCCTCAACACGCTGATCGACTATCGCTACCAGCAGCACTTCAAGGCACCGCGCGGCACCAATGGCATGGGCAAGGACCGCCATGGCGCCAATGGCAAGCCGATCACGCTCAAAGTGCCGGTCGGCACGCAGATCATCGACGAGGATCGCGAGACGCTGATCCACGACTTCACCAAACTCGGCGAGACCTATGTGCTGGCCGAGGGCGGTAATGGCGGCTTCGGCAACGCACATTTCAAATCCTCGACCAACCGCGCCCCGCGCAATGCCAATCCCGGCCAGCCCGGCGAAGAGCGCTGGATCTGGCTGCGGTTGAAACTGATTGCCGATGCAGGCCTCGTCGGCTTGCCCAATGCCGGCAAGTCCACGTTCCTCTCCAAAGTCAGCGCTGCACGGCCGAAGATCGCCGACTATCCGTTCACCACACTGCATCCGCAACTCGGTGTCGTCGATGTCGACGCGCGCGAATTCGTGCTGGCTGACATTCCCGGTCTGATCGAGGGCGCGCATGAAGGCGCCGGCCTCGGCGATCGCTTCCTCGGCCATGTCGAGCGCTGCCGCGTGCTGCTGCATCTGATCGATGCGACCTGCGAACATGCGGGCAAGGCCTACAAGACCGTCCGCGCCGAACTCGATGCCTATGAGGGCGACCTCGCCAACAAGGTCGAGATCGTCGCGCTCAACAAGATCGATGCGGTCGAGCCGGACGAATTGAAGAAGCAGAAGGACCGGCTGAAGCGTGCTGCGAAGCAGACGCCGCTGCTGATCTCTGGCGCAACGGGCGAAGGCGTGCCGGACGCGTTGCGTGCGCTGGTCGCCGTGATCGGCGAGGCCCCGGTATCGGACAAGGCCAAGAGCGCGGCGCAGTCTGCGCCATGGGCGCCGGCCTCAAGCTGATCTGCGTCTCACGTCCGTCCAAGCATCACACGTCCTGCCAAAGCCCACATCATGTCGCGCCCCGAGCTGAAGAACTTTCGCCGTATCGTCGTCAAGGTTGGCTCGTCGCTGCTGATCGATTCCGCGGCCGGCGAAGTCAGGGCCAAATGGCTTGCGGCGTTGGCTGCCGATATCGCCAAGCTGCATGCCGACGGTCGCGACGTCCTCGTGGTCTCATCAGGCTCGATCGCGCTCGGCCGCAGCCGCCTCAAGCTTCCGCGCGGTCCGCTGAAACTCGAAGAGAGCCAGGCCGCCGCTGCCGTCGGGCAGATCGCGCTGGCGCGCATCTGGTCGGAAGTACTGGGCCATCACGGCATCGGTGCCGGACAGATTCTCGTGACGCTGCAGGACACCGAGGAACGTCGTCGTTACCTCAATGCGCGCTCGACCATCGGCAAACTGCTGGAATGGCGCGCTGTGCCGGTCATCAACGAGAACGATACGGTCGCGACCAACGAGATCCGCTATGGCGACAATGATCGCCTCGCGGCACGCGTCGCGACCATGGCATCCGCCGATCTGCTGGTGCTGCTGTCGGATATCGACGGGCTCTACACTGCACCACCCGGCGCCAATCCCGATGCGAAGCTGATTCCCATCGTCGACAGCGTCACTGCCGAGATCGAAGGCATGGCGGGCGCTGCCGAGAGCGAATTGTCGCGCGGCGGCATGTACACCAAGATCGAGGCTGCCAAGATCGCGACCACCGCGGGCACGCATATGATCATCGCGTCCGGCAAGGTCGAACATCCACTGCAGAAGATCGCCGATGGCGGCCTGTGTACCTGGTTCCTGACTCCTGCAAATCCCGTCACTGCGCGCAAACGCTGGATTGCGGGATCGCTGGAACCGAAAGGCACGCTGACCATTGATGCAGGTGCGGTCGCCGCACTCCGTGCCGGCAAGAGTCTGCTGCCTGCCGGCGTCATCAAGGTGGAAGGTGACTTCGCACGCGGCGACGCCGTTATCGTGCGTGGACCGGACACGCACGAAATTGGCCGCGGCCTCGTGGCTTATGACGCAGACAATGCTGAGAAGATCAAAGGCCGCTCATCTCCGGACGTGATGATTATTCTTGGGATCAGCGGCCGCGCCGAAATGATCCATCGCGACGACCTCGTGATTTCGGGATCACGAAGTTAAGCAGCGATGCTTCGCCTGAATGACGTAACGCGCAATCCGTAAACTTGGCGCCGGACGCTCGCCATCATTGTGCCATTCCCGCGTACTTCGTTGCGCGCCATACAATCAGATAGCCAATTTTTAGGAAGGCCCATTTCATGACCCGACTTTTGATCATCCCGTTCCTGCTGATCGCAACGTCCGCTTTCGCGCAAGGCGGCAACACATCAGCCAATCAGTCGGCCTGCTCACGCGACGTCTCGCGCTTCTGCCGCGCCAAGATGAATGATGGCGACATGGTCGTGCTCAGCTGCCTCAAGGAAAACCGTTCGAAGCTCAGCAAGGCCTGCGCGAAAGTTCTCGCCGAGAATAATCAATAGCGGCCAAAGCGGTTTCGAGCGAAGTGGGCACCAGCTCGCGTCAAAATAAGAAGTTCTAACCGCTGCTGCCGGCCGGCGTCGCGACAGGAAGCACCTCGGCCGCTGCGCGATCGGGCGTATCGTCCTTCCAGCGCACCGAACCGAACGGCCGCTCCAGCATGCGGCGCACGCGGACCGGATCCGGCCCGAGATGGAATGCCACTGCGCGCTGATACAGTGCGCGTTCGGACTGCGTCGCGCGGTTGCGCTGGCGCAGGAAGTCGAGCCAGGTCGGGCAGTGATAGCGCTCGGTCCATAGTTCAGGATCGGCGATATCGCGCGCGATCGACCAGCCATAGGCGCCGTTGCGCTGGCGCGAGAGCTGCACGTCCTGCATCACGCCGTGAAACGCGCGTGCGCTCTCCTGATCCACACGATATTCGATCTCCACCACCAGCGGGCCACTGCGCGCCGTCAACTGGAGCTGCACTTCGGGATCGGCGAGAGTCTCGGCATCCTCATCGCGCGCGCCGGTCGGTGGCATCCGTAGGAACAGGCCAAACAGCGGCGAGAGAAACATCGCTCCGCCGGACACCAGCAATGCCGCTTCGACGCCGACCATGTCTGTGAGATGCCCCCAGCCCCAACTGCCAATCGCGATGCCGCCGGCAATCGCAGCCTGAAAGGCGGCGAGCGAACGTCCGGCAACCCAGCGCGGCGCCGAGAGCTGTACGCCGATATTGAACAGCGCGACCGCCAGCATCCAGACCGAGCCGGCCACCACCAGCGCCGCCGCCGTGATTACCGGCTCGCTGCTGACCGCGACGACGGCAATCGCGACGCCCATGATCAGCGCGCAGGCCCGGATCGAACTTTCGCCGCTCAGATGCTTGCGGACATGCCCAATATTCATTGCTCCGATCACCGCACCCATGCCGAAGGCGCCGAGCATGATGCCATAGGTCTGCGCCCCGCCATGCAGCAGGTCGCGCGCAACCAGCGGCATCAGCGCCGAGACCGAACCACCACAGATGCCGGTGATCAGCGTGCGCGTCAGCACGATCTTGATCGACGGCGAATTAGCAATGTAACGCACGCCGGACACGATGGCCCGGCTCAGCCGCTCACGCGGCAGCCGCGACACATCGACCTTGCGACGCCACAGGAACAGCACCACCAGCAACGGGATGTAGAGCACCGCATTGGCCGCGAAGGCTGCGACGGCACCGGCGGTGGCAACCACGATGCCGCCGATCGCCGGGCCGAAACTGCGCGCGATATTGTAACTGATGCCGTTCAGCGCCACGGCGGATGGCAGTACCTCCGGCGGCACCTGCTCGCCCACGGAGGATTGCCAGGCCGGTCCGAACAGCGCCATGCCGCTGCCGATGATGAAGCAGAAGGCGAGCAGGATGTTCGGCGTGATGTGGCCGGTCCAGTCCAGCATCGTCAGCATGGTGGCGCCGACCAGCGACAGCACCAGCGAAGCCAGCGACACGACACGGCGGTCATACATGTCGGCCACGGCGCCTGCAGGCATCGAGATCAGCATGATCGGCAGCATCAGGGCGGTCTGCACCAGCGCCACCTTGTCCGCCGACGCGGTCATTTGGGTCATCGCCCAGGCGGCGCCGACGCTCTGGATCATCAGGCCCAGATTGGACAGCAGGCTGGCCAGCCAGATCCGCCGGAACACCGCAAACCGCAGCGGGGCGGCAATGCCGTCGGAGGGAAGAACCACTGGTTTCGCTGCTTCGGCCATCATCGTCCCGTCGTCTGCTGCAGATAGCGACTGCAGGGCCATACGGGGCCTGATTCCCCGCTGGCGTATCCAAGGTGATGCCTGCGAAACGCGTTGTCTGTCCAGTGCCTGCTCCGCTATCACAGCGGCAAGCGCCGGTAGTGCGCAGATAGAGGGAGACCAGCCATGGCGCTGTCGCGAAGAACCATTCTCACAGGCGCAGCGATGCTGCCGCTGGCCGTCCATGCGCTCCGTTTCGAGGCGGTTGCACAGACCACCCCCAGCGCAGCGACCGGTTCCGACATTCCCCCGATTCTGTTCGTCCACGGCAATGGCGACCACGCGGCGCTCTGGATGACGCAGATCTGGCGCATGGAAACCAATGGCGTGCCGCGCAACCGCCTGATGGCACTCAATTTCACCGATCCGCTGGCGCGCAGCGACGATGCTGTGGCGCAGCAAAGCCGCTCCTCCACGGAGGACCAACGCCGCGAGCTCGGCGAGGCCATCGCGGAACTGAAAAAGCGCACGGGCGCTGCGAAAGTGGCGCTGGTCGCCAATTCGCGCGGCGGCAATGCGGTGCGCAATTACATCAAGAATGGCGGCAGCGCCGATGTCAGCCACGCCGTCCTGTGCGGCACGCCCAATCACGGCGTGTTCGACTGGGCCGACAGTCCCGGCAGCGAATTCAACGGCCGCGGGCCGTTCCTCAAAGGACTCAATGGCACCGAAGGCCCCGAAGTGACAGAGGGTACTGCGTTCCTGACGCTGCGCAGCGACGGCATCGACAAATATGCGCAGCCCGATGGCCGGCTGCTCGGCAAGCCGGGCGTGGCCACCGGCGTCAAATCCGATGGTCCGGCGCTGCGCGGCGCCACCAATCTGGTCCTCGGCGCCATCGATCATCGTGAAACCGGCTTTCACCCCCGCGCCTTCCGCGAGATCTACAAATTCATCGCCGGCCGCGAACCCGCGCGGATCGATATCGCGCCGGAAAATGACGTGAAAATCAGCGGTCTCGTCACCGGCACGCCTGGCGGCGTGCCGACCAACCGGCCTGTCGCGGATGCCATGGTCGAGGTGTATCGCGTCGCGCCTGACACGGGCGAACGGATCGGGGCAGCGCTCCATGCAGCCCGCACATCCGCCGATGGCCGCTGGGGTCCGGTTCAGGTCGACCCGACCTGGCCTGTCGAGATCGTGCTGACATCAGCCGGCGCGCCGATCACGCATTCATATCGCTCGCCATTCCCCCGCTCGTCCGACGTTGTGCATCTGCGCGCCGGCCGCGCGCTGGGACCTGCCGATACCAATGCCGGCGCCGTGATCTCGATGTCGCGTGTCCGCGGCTATTTCGGACTACCGCGCGATGTCGTGCTGCTCGACGGCAAGGAACCGACCGACGTGAAAGCCGGCGTGCCCACGGATTCGCTCTCGACAATCCGCCTTCCGATTACGGATATCGGACGTCCGGTGGCCGCGCTCTTCAACCAGGAGCGGATCGTGGTGTGCGCCTGGCCGGCGTCGGAAAGCCGGATCACGGTGGCGGAGTTCACCGAGTAGCCGACGACACCGCCCGTCGCCTTCATGACGCCCGGATTTGCAACTGCTATAATGAGGCCACACCCAGCGCCACATTCCAGGTTGCGAGGTCCATCGTGAGCATTGCCGAAGTCTACGACTTTCCCGCTACACGACAGCTCCTGGTGCCGCCGAGCCCGCCACGTGCGCCCGAGAACATGGGTGCGCTGGGGCGTATGTCCGCAATGCGCCGCAGTGCCATCGAGACCTGGGGCCAGCGCGCCTATGAGGATGACATCATCAAGGGCCGCTTCTTCGGCCATGCCAGTTTCATCCTCAACGATCCCGATGCAATCCGCCATGTGCTGGTGGACAATTACGAGAATTATACCCGCACGCCCGCTGCATTTCGCGTGCTGCGGCCAATGCTCGGCGAGGGCCTGCTGCTCGCCGAAGGTCGCACCTGGAAGCACCAGCGCCGCACACTGGCGCCGGCCTTCACACCGCGCGCGGTCAACACGTTAGTGCCGCACATGATCTCGGCCGTCGATGACACACTGGCCGACTTGCAGCGTGCTGAAGGCAAGCCGGTCAATCTGCGCGAGATCATGCAGCGGATGACGCTGGAGATCGCTGGCCGCACCATGTTCTCGTTCGGCATGGCCGAACATGGCGCGAAGCTGCGCGACTTCGTGATGGAATACGGCGTGAATCTCGCTCGACCGCATTTCCTCGATCTGCTGCTTCCGCTGGGCTGGCCAACGCCGCAGGATATCTCGCGCGCCTTCTTCCGCAGACGCTGGACAAAGTTCGTCGGCGAACTGATGGCTGCACGGCGCGCCACCGGCAAGAACGACGACGCGCCGCGCGATCTGTTCGATCTGATGGTGGCTGCGCGCGATCCGGAAACCGGCGCGTCCTTCACCGATGTGCAGCTCGGCGATCAGGTGGCGACAATGATCCTCGCCGGCCATGAGACCACGGCAACGGCGCTGTTCTGGGCGCTGTATATGCTGACGCTCGATCCAGCGACCCAGGAACAGGTCGCGGCCGAATCCCGTGCCGCCAGCGCGAGCGGTATGTTCGATATCGAACATCTGAAATTCACCCGCGCGGTGATTGACGAAACCATGCGGCTCTATCCGCCCGCCTTCCTAATCGCGCGCGCTGCGGCGGGCCCTGATCGTCTGGCTGGCCAGTCTGTCGCCAGCAAGGACGTGATCCTGATCGCGCCCTGGCTGCTTCATCGGCACGAGAAATTGTGGCACGAGCCCAACGCCTTCATGCCGTCCCGCTTCATGCCCGGCGCGACGCCGCCGGACCGCTTCGCCTATCTGCCTTTCGGCGTCGGTGCCCGGGTCTGCATCGGCGCGCATTTCGCACTTGTCGAGGCCACATTGGCGCTGGCGAAAATCATCGGCGCGTTCCGCGTCGAGCTCCCGGATAAAGCACCTGTCATGCCGGTCGGCGTGGTGACGACACAACCGGATCACTCGCCACTGTTCCGGATTGAGCGACGCTGACGTTATTTCAACACGTCCTTTCCTCACGTCTTCCCCGCCACCCCGCACGCTCATGGCCTGCAAGGCGGAACGACAAGTTGAAGTGTTGCGGCAAAGCCTGTCTTGGATGCAGCGCCTGTTTGGCCTAAACTGAAGCCATGAGTGATGTTCAGGCACAATTCGCGACATTGAACCAGACGATCGATCCCGCCGTGGCGGATGCGATTGCGCAGCTGATCCGCGACGGCGAGGACCACGAACTCAATCGTATCAACGTGCTAGATTTTGCGGCACGCCGCGGCCTGAACGAAGAGCGCGTCATTTCCGGCTTCCTGCATGCCTCCCGCCTCGGCCTGTTCGACCTGACCTGGAATGTGCTGTGCCCGGGCTGCAGCGGCGTCCTCGACGCCCACAGCACGCTGAAATCACTACGCCACGACGACTACCATTGCGGGCTCTGTGCCTGCGGCTATGAAGCGTCGGTTGACGAGCAGGTCGAGGTGGCGTTCACGGTTGCGCCGCGGGTCCGGCACATCGCTGCACATGACCCCAATACGTTGCCGCTCTGGGAATATTTCAAGCAGGTGTTCTGGAGCTCCGGCGTCGATCTCAACCAGGAATCGTTTGCGTCACTCACCGATGAAGTGACGCTGGACGCAATGGAATTGCCGGCGCATGAAAAAGCGGTGATGTCGCTGCACTTGCCAGCGGAATTCGTCATCGTGTTCGAGCCGGTAACCCATGCCGCGCAGTTCATCGACGTGCAGGGCGAGCCGACCAAGGAACGACAGCATCTGTCGCTGATCTACAACCGGCAGCATACGCCGACCGGCACCATCACAATGCAACCCGGACCGCTGCGGTTGTCCCTCGAGAACCAGACCGAGGTGCGCGTATTACCGTCGGTATTTGTCGCGGCCGAGGGCCTCCATCACCTGATCGGCAAGCGCAAACCGTTCCTCACAGCCAAGCGGATACTCACCAACCAGACCTTTCGCGATGTCTACAAGGCCGACAACCTCAATATCGATCAGCGACTAAAGATTACCTCGCTGACTTTCCTGTTCACCGACCTCAAGGGCTCGACCGCCTTGTATGAGCGCGTCGGCGATCTCGCAGCCTTCGACCTGGTCCGCGCGCACTTCCACGCACTGCTAGAGATCATTGCGTCGGAAGCCGGTGCTGTTGTGAAGACCATCGGGGATGCCGTCATGGCGACCTTTACGCGGCCCGAACAGGCGCTGGCCGCGGGTCTGCGCATGCGCGCTGCGATGGAGCGACTGAACGAGGAACGCGGCACCAAAGACCTCGTGGTCAAAATCGGTATCCATGAGGGACCCTGCCTTGCTGTGATGCTGAACGAGCGGCAGGATTACTTCGGCCAGACCGTCAATATCGCTGCCAGGGTACAGGGCCTGTCGACCTCGCAGGCGATCCACGTCACCAGCCCGGTGATATCGGCGCAGGCGGTGGAAGCCATCCTGCAGAAGGCTGAAATCACGCCGATCCAGAAACATGCGGCCTTGCGTGGTATCGCCGACAAGGTCGTGGTCTATGAGATCCCGTGACACGAGATCCGATAAACTACCGGTCGTCTCAATTGTTACTTAACTGTCATCAGCGCTTCGGGAACCCGGCCGCATTGCGCGCGTTCCATTTTCGCGTCACAAAGCACGAGCGCTTTCGCCACATGGCAGCCCGCTCGATCGTCTGGTTCAAAGAATAATGCTGGAAAAACTGCGCCAATTCATTGCCGACGTGGTATCTCCCGATGCGCACGGAAATCAGGCATTCGACGATACCGGTTTCCGTCTTGCCGCCACGGCACTGATGCTTCACGTCATCTCGCTGGACGGCGCGCCCTCCGCAATCGAGAAAGCCAAGCTGCACAGCCTGATCGAGTCGCGTTTCGAGCTCGATCCCGGCACGGCTGACAGGCTTATCTCCGCTGCCACGCTCGTCGAAGGCGAGGCCGTCGACCTCTATCACTTTACGAGCGTCATCATGCGCGTGGTCGACGAGCCCGGTCGTGTCCGTCTTGTCGAGATGATGTGGCAGCTTGTCTATGCTGACGGCCGCGTCAGTGAGTTCGAGGAAAATGTGGTCTGGCGCGCAGCCGACCTGCTCGCCGTTTCATCACGTGACCGGATGGAGCTCAAGCGACGCGTGGCGGGCGGCACAGCCACAACCGATACGACTGTCTGAGCAGGCGCAGCTTGACCGGCAAATGACGGCACCACGACGCATAACCAAAGTTTAATGCGCGGTCCCCGACAATTCATGCCACTGCTACGCATTCGGGAACCAAAAGCTTGCGGTACTCCAGTGGTCATTCCGGCTTGCACATCACGGGTATCCCTATTACGCCTGTAGATGCATGCAAATCGTTCTCACGTATTTCAAGAGTACCTTATTGTGACTGAGCGCGTGACGTTGATAACCGGGGCCTCGGCCGGAATTGGCGCCGAACTCGCCCGCATCTTCGCTGCGAACAAGCATCGCGTCGCTCTGGTTGCGCGCCGGGCCGAGCGTCTGAATGCGCTGGCCGCTGAAATCACGGCAGCAGGCGGTGCTGCGCCCATCATCATTCCCTGCGATCTCGAACAGCGCGACGCCTGCGCCCAGATCGCCGCCGCACTCGCTGCCGCCGATGTCGAGGTTGAGTATGTGGTCAACAATGCCGGCTTCGGCATGTTCGGTCGTGCGATCGAGATGGACCGCGACAGGCAACTCGGCATCATCGAGGTCAATGTTCGCGCACTGACGGATCTGTCACTGCGCTTTTCCGAGAGCCTGATCCGCAACAAGGGCGGCATTCTCAATCTCAGCTCGATCGCGGGCTTTTTGCCGGGTCCCGGAATGGCCGTCTACTATGCCAGCAAGGCCTATGTGTTGTCCTTCACCGAAGCACTGCGCCAGGAGCTTGGCTCCAAGGGTGTGCGCGTGACTGCATTGTGCCCCGGGCCGGTGCCTTCGGAATTCCAGGCACGCGCCGGATTCACGCCGGGCCTCGATTCGGCGATCCTCAATGTCTCGGCGGCCGACGTCGCCCTGCTGGGCTATCAGGGCCTGATGGCCAACAAGCGCACGGTTTTCCCAGGTCTCGGCATCAAGATCGTGCCGCTGTTGCTGCGGCTTTTTCCGCGCGGCTTCATCGCGGGGGCGGTGGCAAGGTTGCAGTTGAGACGGGTGTGAACCCGGTCCGTGCGGGCTTCGGCGAGATATTCTTCGTTTAATTCGCTTTGTATGGTTGGGAGGGTCGCTGGCCGAGCCAGAGCTTGCGAAGCAAGCGAAGGATGGTGGAGCCAGGCGGGATCGAACCGCCGACCTCGTCATTGCGAACGACGCGCTCTCCCAGCTGAGCTATGGCCCCGATACGAACCAGGTCGCAGAGGCGATCCGGTCAGCAATCGGCGCCATTTACAATCCCCGTTAACGGCAAGTCAAGAACGTCGCAAAAGCGCGATTTTCCGGCACTTTTCGCCCGGAACTTCCCTTGTTTGAGGGGGGCTGAACCGATATTTAGCGGACAGTCGAATCCGCGACCTAACCCGCGAGCCATCCCCGCCATGCGCGCCGTTCTCGATATCGTGCTGATCATTCTCGATCTCTATGTCTGGCTGCTGATCGCCTCGGCGATCCTGTCCTGGCTGATCGCTTTCAACGTCGTCAACACCCGCAACCAGTTCGTCTCCGCGATCGCCGAATTCCTGTTCCGGATCACCGAGCCCGTGCTGGCGCCGATCCGCAGGATGCTGCCGAGCCTCGGCGGCCTCGATATCTCGCCGATCATCCTGATCCTGATCATCATGTTCCTGCAGCGGGTGATCACCTACTACATCTATCCCAGCGTCTTCTGATCGGTCGCCGGGTTCGTGGCAGATCCCTGGCGCTACGCGACTGACGGTGTCAGCATCGCAGTTCGCGTGACGCCGCGCGGTGGCCGGGACGATATCGACGGGATCGAGACCATGGCCAATGGCCGCTCGGTGGTGAAAGTGCGGGTTCGCGCCATCGCCGAGGGCGGAGAGGCGAACCGCGCCGTGACCGAACTGCTTGCCAAGCGGCTCGGAGTGCCCAAACGCGATGTGCGCGTGCTGTCCGGCACCACGTCGCGCGTGAAACAGATCGCGGTCGATGGCGACCCGACGAAATTGGGCGCGATGCTGCGCAGCATCACTGCCGCAATGCCCGCCGACACAGACGACAGGAGCGACACATGACCGCCAGCATCATCGATGGAAAGATCATTGCCACCGAATTGCGTGGCCGCGTCGCAACTGAAGTCGCGCGCGTCAAAGCCGAACATGGCGTAACGCCTGGTCTCGCCGTGGTGCTGGTCGGTAACGATCCCGCCAGCGAAGTCTATGTCCGCAGCAAGCACAAGCAGACCCAGGAAGCCGGCATGGCCTCCTTCGAGCACAAGCTGCCGGCCGATGTGGCCCAGGCCGATCTGATCGCGCTGGTGCAGAAGCTCAACGCCGACCCCACTGTGCATGGCATTCTCGTGCAGCTACCGCTGCCGAAGGGGCTCGACACCGACGCTGTCGTCAACGCCATCGATTCGGCCAAGGACGTCGACGGCCTGCACCCGACCAATGCCGGACGCCTTGCCAGCGGCATGCCCGCTTTGTCGCCCTGCACGCCGCTGGGCTGCATCATCCTGACCAAGAGCGTGCACAAATCACTCGAAGGCATGAATGCCATCGTGATCGGCCGTTCCAATCTGGTCGGGCGGCCGCTGGTGCAACTGCTGCTCAATGAAAACGCCACCGTGACCATCGCGCATTCGAAGTCGCGCGATCTCGCCAAACTCTGCGCGCAGGCGGATCTGGTCTATGCTGCTGTCGGCCGCCCTGAAATGGTGCGCGGCGACTGGATCAAGCCCGGCGCGACCGTGATTGATGTCGGCATCAATCGCCTGCCCGGCGCGGAGGGCAAGACGCGCCTCGTCGGCGACGTGGCCTATCAGGAAGCGCTGAAGACCGCCGGCGCGATCACCCCTGTCCCCGGCGGCGTCGGTCAGATGACAGTCGCCTGCCTGCTGGTGAACACGCTGCGCGCGGCATGTGCGATCCGCAAGCTGCCGGCGCCTGCAGTTTAATTCGCAGTGTTCTCGATCAGCCGCCGGTAGAACCGGATCATGTCGGCGTAATTCGCGACACTCAGCCGTTCATTGGTGCCGTGAAAACGCTTGAGGTCGTCCGAGGTCGCACGCACCGGCGAGAAGCGGAAGATGTTGTCGGTGACATCCGTATAGTGCCGGGAGTCGGTTGCCGCGACCATCAGGCCCGGCGCCACCAGCGCATCCGGGAAAATCTCGCGGATGGCCTGGTTGAGCGCGCGATAGGACGGGCTCGCCGTACCGGTCACCGGGGGCGGATCGGTGTTGCCAGGGAATGGTGCGATCGAAATCCTGTCGTTGCTGACCGCGCTGCGCACATGTTCGGTGACGCTGGCCTGGGTGTCGCCAGGCAATAGCCGGAAATTCACCGTGGCCTCGGCATTGCCCGGCAACACGTTGTCCTGCTCGCCGGCCTTGAAAATCGTCAGCGCCGTGGTCGTGCGCACCGTTGCCTCGGTCGGGCCACTCTTTTCGAATTCGCGCAGCAACAGCGGCTTGAACAGCCACAAATTGGACAGCACCACACGGTTGAAACCGCTCATCTCCGGCGCGATCGTGTCGAACATCTCGCCGACGGTGCCGCGGATCTGCATCGGGAGCCGCTTGTTTTCGAGCTGCGCCAGTGCCGCGCTCATCATACCGATGGCCGTCTCGCGCGGCGGCATCGACGAATGGCCGGGCGTACCATGCGCGGTCAGCACCAGCGTCGCATAGCCCTTCTCAGCCACGCCAATCAGCGCCATTGGCTTGTCGAGGCCCTTTAGGATGCCTTCAGTAATCAGCAGGCCTTCGTCGAGCACAAAGTCGAGCTTCACGCCACGCGATTTCAAGAGCGCCCCGATCGCCTTTGCGCCGCGCATACCGGAGACCTCCTCGTCATGACCGAAGGCAAAATAGATCGTGCGCTTCGGCTTGAAACCCTGCTTCGCCATCGCCTCGGCGGCTTCGAGGATCGCATACAGATTACCCTTGTCGTCCCATGACCCGCGGCCCCAGATATAGCCATCGGCAACGACACCCATGAACGGCGGCTGCTGCCAGTCCTTCTCGGTGCCCGGCGCGACGGGCACGACGTCCTGATGCGCCAGTAGCGCGATCGGCCGCAGAGCGGGATCGCTGCCTTCCCACATGTAAAGCAGACTGTAGTTGCCAACTATCTCGCGCTTGGCCGCGGCATGGAAGGCCGGAAAGCTTGCCACCAGATGCGCCTGCATGGCGCGCAGCGGTTCGGCAGCCTGATCAGGATTGAGGAAATTGGAGATGGTCGGGAAGCGAATTGCTTCCGCAAGTCTCTGCGCCACCGCCTGCTCATCGACGGGCGCTTTCGCCGCTGCGGTCACCTGAAGCTGCCGCGATCCATGGCTGAAGGTGTTGACGAGCACGATGCCCGCAAGCAGCAGAACGGCCGCGATGACAATCAGCGCGGCCGTTCGAAGCAGTTTGATCCATCGGCGCATCGGAAGTCCCCTTCTGCTACGCCGGTCTCTGTTACTTGGTCTTGGCCGCTTTGGCGCGGTCGATACCTTCCTGGATCAGGCGCTGCGCGTCGGCGGCGTCGCCCCAACGCACCACCTTGACCCACTTGCCGGGCTCGAGATCCTTGTAGTGCTCGAAGAAGTGCTGGATCTGCTGCAGCGTGATCTCGGGCAGATCGCTGTAATTCTTCACCTTGTCGTAGCGCTGGGTGAGCTTCGAGGTCGGCACCGCAATGATCTTCTCGTCTTGGCCGCCTTCGTCTTCCATCAGGAGCACACCGACCGGGCGGCAAGCCATCACCGCACCTGGCACAATGGCGCGGGTGTTGGCGATCAGCACGTCACAGGGATCGCCGTCGCCGGACAAAGTGTGCGGGATGAAGCCGTAATTCCCTGGGTAGCGCATCGGCGTATAGAGGAAGCGATCGACGAATAGGGCGCCGGATTCCTTGTCCATCTCGTATTTGATGGGCTCGCCGCCCACCTGGACCTCGATCACGACGTTCACTTCATGCGGCGCCTTGGCGCCGAGCGGGATTGCGTCAAGACGCATCGAACACTCCGGATTTGACTGAAAAGGTTGCGACAGGCGTAGCCGAGCGGGAGCCCGGATTCAACGCCTGCGAGACCAGAAAATAATGAACCGGCTTAATGGCTTAATTCGTCCAGGCGAATGCCACTTTATCGAGCGATTTTGCGCCGAAACGCTCCGAGGAGCGGGCCACCATGCGGCCGCCCAGAGCGCGGTAGAACTCGGTGGCGCCCTCATTGTCCGACAGCGCCCAGATCACCATGCTCTTCAGCCCGCTCTGCACGAGGTCGCGCTTGGCGGAGGCGAATAGCCGGCGGCCGAAGCCAAGGCCCTGGAATTCCGGACGCAGGTAAAGTTCGTAGATCTCGCCTTCGAACTGCAGGCTGCGGGCACGATTGCGCCCGTAATTGGCATAGCCGGCGACCTTGTCGCCGAAGCACAAAACGCTGACGCGGCTACCCTTGCGGATTGCCGAATCCCACCAGCCGGGACCACGGCGATTGATTAGTTTTTCCAGTTCGGGTCCAGGGATGAGGCCCTGATAGGCTGCACGCCAGGCTTCGTCATGGGTGGACGCCACCGCGGCTGCATCCGCAGCTTTGGCCGGCCGAACCTCGATCAGGGTTGTGCTCATGGAGGGGATCAAAGCAAGTCGGCGGGCGCTCTTCAAGGTCCATCGTTAATTATCGGTTAACGTGTGGATTTTCAGCATCAGTTTACCAAATCAGTTGTATCGAAAAAGGACAGAGCTGCATCCCATGCGCGTCAAGCGCCGAGTTTTCCACTGCTGGCACGTATCGCGCGAGTCATGTCGCAGTTGCACACGCGCCTCAACGTGCACCACTGCACCGATGTGATTCGCGGCGTGTAGAATGCGACAGGCATTACGTCCGCACGAAAGTCCCTGAGCACCTATGAGATACGTCCAAGCGCTTTGCCTGTTGGCTGCATTGCTCGCAAGCGCTGCACCAGCCGCGGCCCAGACATCGGGCGCGCAGGGCCCGGAAGAAACACCGCATCGCCGGCAGCTCTGGTCGGTGGCGTCGCCCGATCCAAATACCAGTTCCCGCGCGGTGTTGTTTCGCCCGCCCGGCAACGGCCCCTTCCCGCTCGCTGTTATCGCGCATGCCACCACGCAGAACGCGCTGCGCCGCGCACAGATGCCGCAACCGGAATATCGCGCACTGGCCTCCTGGTTCGTTGCACGTGGCTACGCCGTGCTGGTGCCGGAGCGCCCCGGCCATGGCTTGACCGGCGGACGCTATCTGGAAGACCAGGGCGGCTGCGACAGTGCCGACTATCTCAACGCTGGCCGCGCGACGGCGGAGAGCATCGCGCTCGCAATGAACGAGATGCGCAAGCAACCTTTCATCCGCGGCGATGGCACGATCATCGTCGGCCATTCCGCAGGCGGCTGGGGCGCGCTCGCCATGGCCGCCGCCAATCCGCCGGGCGTCAGGGCGATTATCGCCTTTGCGCCCGGACGCGGCGGCCACGCCAATGACAGACCGTTTGACGTCTGCGCGCCGCGCCGCCTGATCGCCGCTGCCGCAGCCTTCGGCAAGACGGCACATGTGCCTGTGATCTGGCTCGTCGCGCGCAATGACAGTTATTTTTCGCTGGACCTGTCACGCCAGCTCGCCGATGCATTTCGCAACGGCGGCGGCAGAGTGGATTTCCGCGAATTGCAAGACTTCCAGAGCGAGGGGCACTGGCTTGCGGAGAGCGACGGCGGTGACAACATCTACGGCGCCGCGCTGGACAAGGCCCTGAAGGCCGTTATGACCGGCCCGGCGACAACGCGATGACGCGCAAGCTTGCACAACTGGAATGGACACCGCAGTGACCGAGCCCTGGCCCGATGACGACGTCATTCTCTATGACGGCATCTGCATCTTCTGCTCGCGCTGGATCCGATTCGTCGCCACGCGCGATATTCACCGTCGCTTTCGCTTCACCCCGATCCAGTCCGACTATGGCAGCCGTCTCGCCCGCCATTTCGGCATCGACCCCGCCGACCCCGACACCAATGCCGTGATCCATGGCGGCAAGGCTTACTTCAAATCCGATGCGGCCCTGACGGTGCTGTCGAACCTACCCGGCTGGCAATGGGTGCGCGTGCTGTCCGCCGTGCCGAGAGCACTGCGTAATCCCGTCTACAATCTGATTGCAACGAACCGCTATCGCATTTTTGGAAAGACGGAGGCGTGTATCGTCCCGGATGTTGGGATGCGGGCACGGGTGATAGAGTAGCGCAATGCGTTACGTATTCGTGCGCTTGCCTGTTGCCATCACTTCCCTCGCCGCCCTCGCCCCGCTCTCCCGCGCCCCATGCGCCGTTGAGAAGAAATTCGGCGATGTTGCCTCGCCGGCGAAGAAGAGCCTGCCATCCACGGGCGCCGCGAGCACCGCGCGCGCATCGGCATGGCCGGGCTTCGCCGCCGAGTAAGCGCCTTGCGCAAAGCGGTCGTGGCACCAGCGGGATTCCGCGAGCGGCGTGAGCTTGCTGCGAATATCCGAGCCGAGCAGCGCGACGATCTCGTCGATGCCCTGTGCGGCGAGGGCGCCGTCGCCGGCATCTTCCAGCTCGCGCGCGAAACTTCCGCCGAAGAAGCCGGCGATACAGGGACGGCCGGAGGGACGCAGGTGGAAACTGCCGACGCCGGTGCGCAAGGCGGCGCCGCGCAAGCCGATATCGAACGGCCACTTGTCGGCATCGGCAAGCGCCAGCATCACCTTGTTGTCGGCGCCGAGCGGCAGGCCCGCGGCGGCCTCCACCTTGCCGGGCAGCGGTGGTTCGAAGCGGACGTTTTCATTGGCGATGAGATTGGTCGGCACGCAGACGATCACTTTCGCTGCGCTGAGCGTGCCGCGCGATGTTTCGATGCGGATACGCGCACCGGAATGATCGATCACAGTGACTTCGGTATTCAGCGCCACCGGACACGGTGCGCCATAGGCCGCGATCAGCGCGCCGTAGCCATCGGGCAGACGCCAGTTGATCTCGGTGTCCTCATAGGCATCCATGTCGTGCAGCGATACATCCTTGAGCTCGAAACCATTGATATAGGTGGAGACCGCATCAATCATCGGATTCCACGGATTGCCGGGCTCGAGGCAGGTCGCAGCAGGCGCATCGATCTCGTTTTCCGCGGCCTCTTCGGCGCGCTCATAGAACGCATCGATCGCAGCAAAGAACTCATTGCGCTTCGCCTTTGAGAACGCGGCGTCATAGGCCTGATCGCGCCATGGCGGGCGTGACTTGTCGACAGCGAAGCCGAGGTCTTTCGCGATGCCGACAAAATCGTTTTTGTCGGCGGAGTGCAGCCATTCGCAGCCGAGATCGAACGGAATGCCGGGCGCTGCCATGATCGTATGCGCGCGGCCGCCGATCCGGTCGCGCGCTTCCAGCACGATCACCGACAGGCCGGATCCTTCCAGCGCACGCGCGGCGCCGAGGCCGGCGGCGCCGGCGCCGATGATGGCGACGTCTATCTCGGAAGGCAGTCTGGTCATCGCGTCGTATTCACAGCGGATGAGAAACGGGTGACAACGGGATAAAGGCTTGCTTGAATTATTCAAGCCACCGCTACTCCCCGGAGAAAATGCATGACAGCCCCACCCGATTTCGAACTTTACGGTTTCTGGCGGACATCCGCGACCTATCGCGTCCGCGTCGCGCTCAACCTGAAGGGATTGGCGGCACACGAGCGCGTGATCGACCTCGACAAGGGCGAGCAGCGCGGGGACGCGTTCCTCAAGATCAACCCGCTCGGCGCGATTCCGGCCCTGATCGAGCCCGGCCACCTGCCGCTGACACAGTCGCTGGCAATCCTGGAATTCCTCGACGAGACCCATCCGACCCCGCCGCTACTGCCTAGCGATCCGCATGGCCGCGCCCGGGTGCGCTCGATCGCCGCGATGCTGGCCGCCGACACCCACCCGCTCATTACGCCGCGGGTGCGCAAGTATCTGGCCATCACCGCCGGCTTCGACGATGCCGCAGTCCGCGCCTGGCTGGTGCACTGGTTCACCACAGGCCTCGCCGCCGTGGAAAAGCGCCTTGCCAGCGAACCCGCCACCGGCCGCTTCTGTCATGGCGATGACGTGACCATTGCCGACATCTGCCTGCTCAGCATCACCGCGACCATGAAGGTGCTGAAGATCGAGATTGCAGGCATCCCCACCATCGATCGCATCGTCGCCGCCTGCGAGGCGATGGAGGCGTTTGCGAAGGCGGACCCGTTGAAGCAGATCGGCGCGCCGAAGGGGTAGCACAAAGCCCGTCATTCCGGGGCGCGACCGGCACTTGCCGGACGCGAACCCGGAATCTCAATGCAATGAGAACTCCACTTCGGGATTCCGGGTTCGCCCGCGCGGAGATGCGCGGGCGCCCCGGAATGACAGTTTTGAGGCCGAAAACAAAAATGCCCGGCTCTCGCCGGGCATTTCGCAACACTCTGCAGAAGCAGCAGCCTTACGCCACCGCTTCCTTGCTCTTTTCCGCGCGCTTGCGGTCGTTCGGATCGAGGTGCTTCTTGCGCAGGCGGATCGACTTCGGGGTGATTTCCACCAATTCGTCGCTCTCGATATAAGCCAGCGCCTTTTCCAGCGTCATGCGGATCGGCGGCGTCAGGCGCACCGCTTCATCCTTCGACGTGGTGCGGATGTTGGTGAGCTGCTTGCCCTTGAGAACGTTGAGTTCGAGATCGTTCTCGCGGGTGTGCTCGCCGATGATCATGCCGCGATAGACCTTCCAGCCCGGCTCGATCATCATCGGGCCGCGATCTTCCAGCTTGAACATAGCATAGGCCACGGCTTCACCCTGATCGTTCGAGATCAGCACGCCGTTGCGACGGCCTGCGATCTCGCCCTTATAGGGCAGGTAATCGTGGAACAGGCGGTTCATGATCGCCGTGCCCTTGGTGTCGGTCATCAGCTCACCCTGATAACCGATCAGGCCGCGGGTCGGCGCGTGGAACACGAGACGCAGGCGATTGCCGCCCGACGGACGCATTTCCATCATTTCCGCCTTGCGCTCGCTCATCTTCTGAACGACGACGCCCGAGAATTCGTCATCGACGTCGATCACGACTTCCTCGATCGGCTCCAGCGTGTTGCCGTTCTCGTCCTTGGTGAGAACCACGCGCGGACGCGACACCGAAAGCTCGAAGCCTTCGCGGCGCATGTTTTCGATCAGGATCGCGAGCTGCAATTCACCGCGGCCCGAGACTTCCATCGCGTCCTTGTCGGCGGATTCGACGACCTTGAGCGCAACATTGCCTTCGGCTTCGCGCAGCAGGCGGTCACGGATCAGGCGGCTGGTGACCTTATCGCCTTCGGTGCCGGCGAGCGGCGAGTTGTTGACGATGAAGGACATCGAAACCGTCGGCGGATCGATCGCCTGCGCTTGAATCGGCGTATCAACCGTGGGATCGCAGAACGTGTCGGCGACGGTGCCCTTGCTCAGACCCGCGATAGCGACGATGTCGCCGGCTTCTGCGAATTCGACCGGCTGGCGTTCGAGGCCGCGGAAAGCGAGGATCTTGGAGATACGGCCGGTCTCGACGGTCTTGCCGTCACGCGACAGAACCTTGACGGTCTGGTTCGGTTTCACCGAGCCCGATGCGATACGGCCGGTGATGATGCGGCCAAGGAAGTTGTTGGCTTCGAGAATGGTGCCGAGCAGGCGGAACGGACCTTCTTCGACGACCGGCGGCGGCACATGCTTGAGCACCAGCTCGAACAGCGGCTTCATACCGACATCGTGCGAGGCGTCCGGGCTGTTTGCCATCCAGCCATTGCGGCCCGACCCATACAGAATCGGGAAGTCGAGCTGCTCGTCGGTGGCGTCCAGGGCGGCGAACAGGTCGAACACTTCGTTGACGACTTCGTCGATGCGGGCGTCCTGACGGTCGACCTTGTTGATCGCGACGATCGGGCGGAGGCCGAGCTTCAGCGCCTTGCCGACCACGAACTTGGTCTGCGGCATCGGGCCTTCAGCGGCGTCGACGAGCACGATCACGCCATCGACCATCGACAGGATGCGCTCGACCTCGCCGCCGAAGTCGGCGTGGCCTGGGGTGTCGACGATGTTGATCTGGGTATCTTCCCACAGCACCGAGGTGCACTTGGCAAGAATGGTGATGCCGCGTTCTTTTTCGAGATCGTTCGAATCCATCGCGCGTTCCTGCACGCGCTGATTGTCGCGATAGGTGCCGGACTGCTGCAGCAATTTGTCCACGAGGGTGGTTTTGCCGTGGTCAACGTGAGCGATGATAGCAATGTTGCGAAGTTTCATAGGTCTTCTTCTGTTTACGGTCTGGGTGCCCTGATGCGGGTTCAACAAGACATGCTCGACAAAGGCCAGATCAATTAGAGTTGGGCCTTGCGCTCGAGCGCGTTCGATAACTGCCTCGTCTGAAAACGCGCTGGGGCAATCCCTCCAAAAGCAAACCCGGCCAGAAGGGGCCGGGTACTCGGACGCGTTGCGGCGCAATATAGGGGGAAATCGCCGAAAAACAATGCGAATCTGCCAAATGGTTAGCCCAATTTCGGGTCTAGAACGGTGGCCCAAAGGGCCGTATCGGCCCGATCCCGCAGGGTGACGGTCATTTGCCCGCTTTGGCCGTCGATTTTGACGTGGCCGAAGAACTGCATACCCGCAGACGGGGGTAAATTCTGCTTGTCAGGCCCCGGCGCCTTCACGAAACGGACCTCCGGACCAAAGGTATTGTCCAGCGCCGCCGGCCCGAAGGTTCCGGCGTGGAACGGGCCGGAGACGAATTCCCAGAACGGCTCGAAATCCTGAAACTGCGCCTTGTCCGGGTTGTAGTAGTGCGCCGCCGTGTAATGCACATCGGCTGTCAGCCAGACCGTGTTGCGGATGCCGGCCGATTTGATGAAGCGGAGGATGTCGGCGATCTCCAGCTCGCGGCCGCGCGCCGGGCCGTCCCCTTGCGCGATCGCCTCCGAGCCGGTCTTTGTCGTGGCATTGTCATACACGAGAAGGCCGATCGGCATGTCGGAGGCGATGACCTTCCAGGTCGCCTTCGACGCCATCAATGCCTGCTTCAGCCAGGCCATCTGCTCCGGGCCGATGAAATAGGCGCCGGGGCCATAGGTCTCCTGCAAATTCGGGCCGTTGGGGCCGCGATAGCTGCGCTCGTCCAGCATGAAGACATCGAGATGAGGGCCGTAATTCAGCGTGCGATAGACGCGGCCGGGTTCAGCGGGATTGACCGAGATCGGATACATCTCGTGAAAGGCCCGGGCGCCGCGCGCCGCCAGCAGCGTGATGTCGCGCTCTTTGTAAGACGACGGCAACTGCTTCGAGAGCGACCAGTTGTTGGTGACCTCGTGATCGTCCCACTGGCCGAAAATCGGCACCTGCGCATTGAAGGCGCGAACATTATCGTCAAGTAGATTGTATTTGTGCGCGGCGCGGAATTCGTCGAGCGTCTCGGCGACCTTCGCCTTTTCAGGCACGGTGACGGTGTTTTTCCAGATCGTGCCATCCGGCAATTTTACCTCAGGCAGGATCGGGCCGTCGGCATAAATCGTGTCGCCGGAATGGATCAAGAAATCCGGATTGTGTTTGCGCATGGTGGCATAGGTGACCATGCCGCCATCCTCCGCATTGATGCCCCAGCCCTGGCCTGCGACATCGCCGCCCCAGACAAAGGACACATCGCGGCGATCCGCCGGCGCGGTGCGGAAGCGACCGATCACCGGCTCGCCGACGATCTCGGGATGCGACAGATCGCGGAATTTGACGCGGTAGAAGATGTCCTGTCCCGCGGGCAGATTATCGAGCAGCAGCTTCGCCGTGAAATCGCTCTCGGGCAGTGCGGTAACGACAGGCAACATGCGCGCATTGCTGAAGGATTCCGTCGTGGCGACCTCCACCATCATCTGGGCAGGTCGATCCGCGCGCGACCAGATCATGCCACTGCTCATCCCGACATCGCCGGACTGCACGCCATGCGACACGACCGGGCGATCCGCCGCGCGGCTGAGAGCGGGCATGGCCAGAAAGCTTGCACCTGCTGCAGCTGAGTGCGCGAGAAAACGGCGGCGTGAGATACGTAGTGCGGAAAACTTGTACGCCATGGCGAACTCCTGATCCCTGGCTCTGGCACCAGTGGCTCTAGGCAGATCGCTTGACGCTGCGATGACAGCTGATGCGCAGATCAACACCCGCAAAGCAAGCTGCGAATAACTTGCAGCTTGATTGACACATTTGGAAATTTCACCTTAACGTGAAGGCGACGGTTCCCTTCGGGGATCAAAAGGGAATGCGGTGAGGGGGATCCCCCGATTCCGCGGCTGCCCCCGCAACTGTAAGCGGCGAGCCTGCGCCAAGAGCCACTGGGTGTTCACCTGGGAAGGCGGCGATAGGCACCGACCCGCGAGCCAGGAGACCTGCCGCCAGTCGTGGTCACACGCGAGCACATTGGGCGGGGTGTCCTGGTGGAAGTCACACTGCCTGTTTGAAAGCAGCGGGGCGACTTGGTTTGCGGTGACGTGCCACGTAACCGCGAGTCCTGTTCATGACCTTCGTTTCTCCCGTCGCATTGAAGCGACATACTCCTTTTCTTTGTTCTGTTGCTCTCTCCTGCTTGTTGTGTCCGAGCGAAAGCTGGTCGCAAACCACACAGTCGAGCCAGACGCTCGATCCTGTAGTAATTCAACCGTCGGCGACGCCTCAGCGCGCACGGCGCGCCGCATCAGGCAATGCATCGCGCGCTGCGCGCTCGCGGCAGCAGCGCAATGTCGCTGCCAGTACTGGCGCGCCGGTTGCCCCGCCGACAGGTCCCGTCTTCGCAGCGCCGACGCTCAACCTCACGGGCACAACATCCACCGGCAGCCGCCTCGGCCTGACGCGCCTGCAGACACCGGCCAGCGTCGAAGTGATCTCCGCCGAGACCATGGCCGAACGCGGCCAGCAGAACGTACTCGATGCCGTGACGCAGAACGCCACCGGCTTCACCGCGACCGGCGACCCCGGCAATGGCGGCATCGCCTTCTCGACCCGCGGCTTCGCCGGCAGCGGTTCGGTAATGTCGCTCTATGACGGCACGCGCCTCTATATCGGCGCCGGCACTGTGAACTTCCCGTTTGATACCTGGACCGCCGAGAAGATTGAGGTGCTGCGCGGCCCGGCGTCTGTGATGTATGGCGAAGGCGCCATCGGCGGCGCCATCAACGTCGTCTCAAAACTGCCGCTGTGGGTGCAGTTCAATCAGGCCGAGATTTCGCTCGACAGCAACATGACGCGCCGCATCGCCGTGGACAGCGGCGGGCCGGTGAGCAAGGACGTTGCCTATCGGATCGCTGTCACCGGCAATATGTCCGACGGCTGGGTCGATCGCGACAACACCTCCAATATCGCGCTGCATGCGGCCGTGCAGATCAAGCAGACCGAGGACGTCACGTGGACGATCTCGACAGACTATGGCGACCGACGTCCGTCACGCTATTTCGGCACGCCGCTGATCAATGGTCAGTTGAATGAGGCGATCCGTTTCAAGAACTACAATGTCAGCGACAGCCAGATCCGCTATCAGGACAGCTGGAACCAGGTGAAAACCGAGTGGCAGGTCGCAGATGGCATCACGCTGCGCAATACGCTCTATTACATGTACGCGAAGCGGCATTGGAAGGAAGTCGAGACCTACGGCTACAATGCCGGCACCGGCCAGATCGATCGCAGCGACTATTTCGAGATCTTCCATACGCAGCAGCAGGCCGGTGACCGCATGGATGCCACCTTCGAGGGCCATCTGCTCGGCATGGTCAACACTTTCGTGGCCGGCTTCGACGTCAACAAGATCGACTTCAAGCACGCCAACAACTCGCCCTATGGCGGCTTCTCATCGGTGGACCCGTATAATTTCAACCCCGGCATCTTCGACAGCCCGGATGCAACGCGACCGGGCTACAACGCCACCGCCAATCAGTATGCGTTCTTCGCCGAAAACCGCCTGGCGGTGACCGAACAACTGTCGCTGATCGCAGGCGTCCGCCAGGATCAGCCGACCGTCTCTCGCACCGACTTCCGCAATCCCGCAAACAGCTACACACGGGATTATTCAGCGACCTCCTGGCGCGTCGGCGCGGTCTATACGCCGATCCAGAACCTTGCTTTCTACGGCCAGTATTCGACCGCAGCGGATACGGTCGGCGGCCTGATCTCGGCGAGCAATGCCAATGCAAAGTTCGATCTGGCAACCGGCAAGCAGGCCGAGATCGGCGTCAAGCAATCATTCTGGGGCGGACGCGGCGAGTGGACGCTGGCAGCCTATGAGATCGTGAAAAACAATCTGCTGACACCGATTCCCGGTAGCGGCGGAGCGGTCCAGCAAGTCGGCCAGCAGTCATCGCGCGGTGTCGAGGCTTCGATCGGCCTCGCTCTGGATCATGGCTGGCGGATCGATGCTAACATCGCGTTCCTGCGCGCGAAATACGACAATTTCTTTCAGAACATCGGCACGTCCACAGATCCGATCTATGTCAACTACGCCGGCAACGTCCCCATCAATGTGCCACAGAACGTTTCCAACATATGGGCAACATGGGCCTTCGCGGCGAACTGGTCGGCCAATGCGGGCGTGCAGGTCGTCGGCAGGACATTCGCCGACAATGCCAATACTTTGGAAATGCCGAGCTACGCGCTGGTCAATGCCAGTCTGCAGTGGAAGCCCGACGTCAACACCACCGTATCGTTGCGGGTCTGGAACCTGTTCGACAAGATCTATGCGACGTCGAGCTATACCGACAATCAATGGATGCTCGGCATGCCGCGCACGGCCCAGCTCGCCGTCAATGTGAAGTTCTGAGCTTGCCGCGCGCACTGACACGAACACTCCGGCGGTGGTTGTATATCGGCCATCGCTGGATCGGCATCGTCACATGTCTGTTCTTCGCGATGTGGTTCATCTCCGGCGTGGTGATGATGTATGTCGCGTTTCCCGGCCTCTCCGACAAGGAGCGGCTGGCGGCATTGCCCGACATCGCCTGGGAGAAAGTCACCCTCTCGCCCGACGACGCGATGAAGAAGGCCGGCGCCACGCACTATCCGCGCGAACTGCGATTGAACATGACCGCCGGCGAGCCGGTCTATCGGTTGGCTGATTGGGACGGCAAACGACAAACGATCTCTGCCATCGATGGCCGCGCCACCACTGACGTCACCGAACAGCAGGCGCTTGCTGTCGCAAGGCATCATCCCGCAAGCCAATCACCACAGCTCGAAGAAATCGTCGATCGCGATCAATGGAGCGTCGTCGCCCGCTACGATCCGCTGCGTCCGTTCTATCTGGTCCATCTCGGCGACGATGCCGGCACCAAACTTTACGTCTCCTCGCGCTCCGGCGAAATCGCGCTCGATACCAATCGCACCGAACGCATCTGGAACTGGCTCGGTTCGATCCCGCACTGGATCTATCCGACCGTGCTCCGCAAGGACCAGCCGCTCTGGCGACAGGTGATCCTGTGGACCTCCGGCACATGTCTCGTCGTCGGCATCACCGGAATCTGGATCGGCATTTTGCGCGTGCGCATCAAGCGCCGTTATGCGAGCGGCAACATCACGCCGTATCGCGGCTGGATGGCGTGGCATCACGTCACCGGCCTGATCGCCGGCCCGTTCGTCCTGACCTGGATGTTCTCGGGCTGGCTGTCGGTCAATCCCGGCGAATATTTTGCCAACCGCAATACGCCACGCGAGGTATTGCAGCGCTATACGGGCCACGACGCGCCGACTATCACCACGGCTATTCGCGTATTGGCGGACAAACGCGCGGCCGAGGCACGCTTCGTGTGGCTGGACGGCATGCCGCTGGTGATCCTGGCGTCGCGTGATGGCACGCGGACCGTAATCGATGCGGCAAGTGGCGAAATCGCAAGATTGCCGCAAGAAAATCTCTGGAAAGCTGCAACGACGCTGCTGCCGGGTTCACGCCTCGAAAGCAGGCTAACTATCGGAGAATACGACGCTTATTGGTACGCGCATCACAGTGACCGCGAATTGCCAGTGTTGCGCGCAAAATTCGATGACGACGCTCAAACCTGGTTTCACATCAGCCCCGTCACCGGCGACATTCTCGGGCGCATCGACTCAAGCCGGCGCACCTATCGCTGGCTGTTCAACGCGCTGCACAGTTTCGATTTTCAGTTGCTGCTGATGTATCGCCCGGCCTGGGACATCGTGATGTGGCTATTGTCGATTCTCGGCACCATCGTCTCGGTGAGTGGCGTCGTGATCGGCTGGCGCTATCTCAAGCGCTAGACCGCGAGCGGCCGCGGCGGCTGGCGCAATTGCTCCGGCGGATTCATCGGCTCCGGCGGGACCATCCCGATCAGTGCCTTGCGATCGGCGACGGCGTTGTGGAATTGCTCGAGCGCAATGTTGAAGGCGGTTAGCGTGCCCTCCTCGATGGCGCCGTGCTCGTAGCAATTCAGGGTATGGCGCAGAATGTCGTCGGCCTCCGCCTGCATCGTATCGAGTTCCTCGAGGGACTCGCTCTTGCGCGCGGCGGCAATCATGTCGAGCAAGCGATCGCGCTCCGACACATTCACGTTGCGCTCGTCCTTCTTCAGATAACTCGCGAACCAGGCGCCGATCGAGCCCATCGCCGAGAGCCCCATCAGGCTCCACCAGATGTAATCGCTGTATCGATCAAGGAAGGTCTTCTCTTCACCATCCACATAGGCGGCCGCGCCGGGATGCACGGGAACAACCGCATCCTTGTCGGTATCGGGCGTCTCGATCTTCGCGGCCAGCGGGAAGTCGTTGATGATCTGCTGGCGGATCGCAAACAGCTGCCGTGTGAAGGCGGCGATGGTCACATCCGACAGGCTCTGCCGCGCCACGATGTGATGCGAGAAGCTGATGGTCTTGACGTCATCATCCGGCCGCGCGGGCGCGCCGCCGAATGCGCCTGCAGGAATTTCCGATGCTTCATACATCGGGAAATTCTGCGCGATGGCTTCGGCGGAATCGATCGCAAGGAAAGTCGGCGTGCCATCGCGGCTCGAGGCCTGGATCGCATCATTGGTGATCTTGCTGTTCACCGGACCGGCCGCAATGAATGCATCGACCTTCTGGTCCTTCACTGCCTCGGCCACTTCGGTGGTCGAGAACTGCACGATGGTGACCTTGGCGGGATCGACGCCGTATTGCCGCAGGATGATGTTCAGCAGGTTGACGTTGGCCTGCGTCTTGCCGATCACGCCAACACGGCGGCCAGCGAGTTGCGAGAATTTGGTGATCTTCGGCCCGGACTTCTTGCCCTTGGCCGCCGGCGGCACCCAGATCACGGCGACGTTCTTGCGTAGCGTGGCGACGGCGCGCGCATTCTTCGGCACTTCCAGATCGCCGCGGATGATCGCCAGATCGGCCTTGCCATCAGCGAGCGCCTTGGCGCTGGCCGTGGCGCCTTCGGTGAGGATCGGTCGCAACCGGACGGTATAGTGATCGCGCGAGAACGACTGGACCAGCGCCTGCACCACCTTGACGTCGTCGCTGTTCGGCGGACCGACGGCAATCCGCAGCGGCACCGGCTTCATGGCGAAGTAGTAAGCGCCGGCCACGGCCGCGACGATCGCCAGCGTCCCCGCCAGCGTGATCAGCGTCATCTTGCGCCGGATCGACCGCGGCGACGGCGGCCCCACCGGCCCGACAACATCGGGGCCGTCTGCCATGGATCTGGAAAACAATCGCTTCAAATTCATCTGCGCCAAATGGGTTCGAGCGACAATGTAGCAAGGTTTCGGGTCGATGCGCCGGTCCCGCGGCAGCATGGTTACCGGCGGGCGTGGTTACTTTCCTGCATGCGCGGCATTTACTGCCTTATTGTGGCATGGATCCCGATTGTGTCACCGGGCGTTAGGGTAAAGTTCAAGTGAAGCAGGAGGTTGGCATGGTGGAACGACTCTCGGCCGAGGCCCGCAAGGCGGCGCTGAAGGAGCTCTCGGGCTGGAGCGAGGTTTCCGGGCGCGATGCCATCGCCCGGACCTTTACGTTCAAGGATTTCAACGAGGCCTTCGGTTTCATGGCGCGGGTTGCTCTGGTCGCCGAGAAGAGCGACCACCATCCGGAATGGCGCAATGTTTACAAGACAGTGGAGGTAGTACTGTCCACCCATGACGCCGATGGCGTCACCAAGCGCGACATCGACCTCGCCAAGGCCATGAATACCATCGCCGGGCAACTCGGCCATTCCTGAGTATTGCTGAATGTTGCGACGCCGGAGCCGGGTCACCATTTAACCGGCAGGCTCCAATCTGGGGCCGCGAGGATATTTGCCGATGGCAACCGACCACAGCGTGGGCTTCGAGCCAGCCGATGAGCTGGCAAAGGACCGCGAAAGCGTACGCAAGCAGTTCTGGCGCAAGTTCAAGCGACTGGCCGCCAAGCTGCCCTTCGCTGAAGACTTGCTGGCAGCTTATTATTGCGCCTTCGACCGGCAGACACCGCGCCAAGTGCAGGCGGCACTGCTCGGCGCCATCGCCTATTTCGTGCTGCCGTTCGATTTCGTGCCGGACGTGCTGCCCGTTCTGGGATTCACGGATGACGCAGCGGTGCTGGCCACCGCCTTACGCCTCGTGGCGAGCCACATCACGCCGGACCACCGCGAGGCCGCCAGGGCGGCCATCGCGCGTGGATTGAAGGATAGTGACTTGAAGGATCGCGAGACGGACGCGTGATCTGCATCCGCCTCTGTCGCTTACGGATGCAGGATTACCTTGCCCATGGCGTGACGGCCGGCAAGCACCTTGAGGGCATCTGCGGTCTTGGCCAGCGGGAATGTGCGATCCACGTGGGATGAGATCTTCCCTTCGGCCGCCCACTTCACCAGCTTCTCGAGATTGGCGCGGTTCTTCTCTGGGTTTTGTCGCACCCATGCGCCCCAGAACACGCCGCGGATGTCGCAGCCCTTCAGCAGCGCGAGATTGAGCGGCATTTTCGGAATGTCACCGGCGGCGAAGCCGATCACCAGGAAGCGCCCTTCCCAGGCAATGGCGCGCAGCGCAGCTTCCGCAAACTTGCCGCCGACGGGATCGAAGATGATGTCGACGCCCTTGCCATCGGTCAGCTTCTTCAGGCCTTCCTTCAGATCCTCTGTCGCATAGTTCAGGCCGATATCTGCGCCGTGCTTCCTGGCGAATTCCAGCTTCTCGTCCGATGAGGCGCAGGCGATGACCTTGAGACCGAGCAGCTTGCCGAGTTCGCAGGCGGCAAGGCCCGTGCCACCAGCAGCGCCGAGCACGGCCAGCGTCTCGCCGGGCTTCGGGCTGGCGCGATCTTCCAGCGCATGCAGCGCGGTGCCGTAAGTGATGATCACACCGGCGGCGCGATCGAAATCGAGATTGTCGGGAATCTTCACCGCCGAGGCCGCAGGCACCGCGATCTTTTCACGGGCGCCATTGTGGCCCACGGATGCGACCACGCGGTCGCCGACCTTGAGGCCGGTCACACCGCTGCCGATGCTCTCGACGACGCCTGCGACTTCCGCAGCCGGCGAGAACGGGAACGGCGGTTTGACCTGGTACTTGCCCTGAATCATCAGGATGTCGAAAAAATTCAGCGCCGCGGCCTTGATGGCGATGACGACCTGACCGTCGCCCGCGACTGGATCATCGATATCGGCGAAAACGAGATCGTCGGGTTCGCAGAACTGCGAGCAGAGAATGGCTTTCATCTGATCATCTGACCTTCGGCTTGAGACAGTTGAAGGGAGTCATGCCGGATTTGACGGCGCGCTACAATCTGATTCGAGAAAAGGTAATTCCGCCCCGCGGCCAAATGAGGAACCGTCCCATGTTCGAGACAACGCTGCTCGCCAACAAGCGCATTCTGGTCACTGGTGGCGGCTCCGGCCTCGGTGCGTCCATGAGTCGCCGCTTCGCGGAACTGGGCGCCGAGCTCGTCCTCTGCGGTCGTCGGCTTGAATTGCTTGAACAAACTGCAGCGCAACTACGTACCGATTTCGGCGGCAAGGTCAGCGTTGCCCCATGCGACATTCGTGACGCAGCGGCCGTTGAGACGATGATGGAAATGATCTGGCGCAACGGGCTGCTCGATGTCCTCGTCAACAATGCTGCGGCGACCTTCATCGCACAGAGCGAGCATCTCTCCGCCCGCGCGGCCGACGCGATCCTCGCGCCCACGCTGCATGGCACGATGTATTGCACGCTCGAAGCCGGACGGCGCTGGATCGCAGGACACCACAAGGGCGTGGTGCTGAGCATACTCTCGACATCCACGATCACCGGCCGCGCTTTCACGGTGCCATCGGCGATGGCCAAATCCGGACTCCTTGCCATGACGAAGTCGCTCGCAGTGGAGTGGGGACCGAAGGGCATTCGCACCGTCGCCATCGCGCCCGGCCCGTTCCCCACCACAGGCGCGACCGGGCAGCTGCGGCCCGAGGGGCGCGACAGCGGCCCTGCGGCACAAAACCCGCTCGGCCGTGTCGGCGAACACAGCGAACTTGCCAATCTCGCAAGCTTCCTGATTTCCGATCAGGCCGGCTATATCAATGGCGAGATGGTGGTGCAGGACGGCGGCGCACACCTGCGCGCATCTGGCGCAGAGGATCTGCTGCAGTGGAGCGATGCGCAGTGGGCAGCCCAGCGAGCCGCTCGCACCAAGAACTGAGCCGAAGACACGACAAAAAACTGAGGATGACTCCTGCGCCGTCAGCGCGCAGCAAGGCAAGGACTGCTATCCTTGCGGGAGTCGCGCCTGCCTTTTCAAGAAAGCGATTTGCGTCTATGGCAGACATCGTGACGTCAGCGATTCCATATCGTCTTGGTAAAGCCGTCTTGTTGCGAGCCATCTTCCAGTCACAATGATAGAGGATCGAGACTTGATGTCCGTGCGGCGATTCCTGACAGTTGTGTCGATGAGTGTAGCGGTGATCGGTATCTCCGATCTTGCGCAGGCGCAGAGCGCTGCATCGAAGGGCAAGGCTGCCGCACCACCGAAGGCAGCGCCCACACCGGCAAAGCCCGCAGCCGCGACGCCTGCTGCAGCGGGCGGCGCCGAGCCCACGCTGGTTGGACAGTTCGGCTCCTGGGGCGCCTACACTGCAACACCGAACGGCAAGAAGGTTTGCTTCGCGCTGGCAAAGCCGGCGTCGTCAAAGACCAATCCGGCGAACCGCCCGCGCGATCCCGCTTACGCCTTCGTCTCGACCCGCCCGGCCGAGAAGGTGACCAACGAAGTCTCGATCATGATCGGCTATCAGTTGAAGCCGGGCTCCGAGTCCACGCTGGAAGTCGGCGGCGCGCGCTATGCGATGTACACGCAGGGCGACGGGCTCTGGATCAAGAATGCTGCCGAGGAAGAGCGCATGGTGGAAGCCCTGCGCAAGGCGGCCGACGTGACCGTGAAGGGCGTCTCCGCCAAGGGCACCGAGACCACCGACACGTTTTCGCTGAAGGGCCTGGCCCAGGCGCTGGACCGGCTGGCGCAGGATTGCCGGCGGTAATTGCCGCCAGAACACCCGCTAAATCCTTGTCGCCGTTAATATTGCCGCATTTCGCGCCTTTTCATTCGGACGCGAAGAGCTTATTTGAGGTCGGCCTGTTTAAGGCCAGATTTCCCGCGACATCATAGATCGAACGCCATGACCCCCGTTTCAGCCGAGGCCGGTTCCGCCATCGACGCTTCCCGCGCATTGCCCGCAGGCGAGACGCCGCTGGAGAAGATCGCCACCGAGACCTATGTGCCGCTGGCCAAGCCGTCCCTGATCGGCCTGTCGCGCGCGGAAATCGCCGAGAAGCTCGGTTCCATTGGCGTGGTGCCGGCCCAGCGCAAGATGCGGACGCAGCAGATCTGGCACTGGATGTATGTGCGGGGCGTTCAGACCTTCGCTGAAATGTCCAGCATTTCCAAAGACATGCGCGCTGAGCTCGAAAAGCACTTTACGGTCGCGCGACCTGAGGTGATCGTCGAGCAGATCTCCAATGACGGCACCCGGAAATGGCTGCTGCGGCTGCCTTCAGGGACCGCTGGCGAGAAGGCCCATGAGGTCGAGTGCGTCTATATCCCCGAAACCGACCGCGGCACGCTCTGCGTCTCGTCCCAAGTCGGCTGCACCCTGAACTGCTCGTTCTGCCACACCGGTACCCAGCGGCTGGTGCGGAACCTGACAGCCGGCGAGATCGTCGGCCAGATCATGGTCGCCCGCGACCGCCTGGGTGACTGGGCCGACCGCGAGACCCCGGACGGCAACCGCCGCGTCACCAATATCGTGATGATGGGCATGGGCGAGCCTCTCTACAATTTCGAAGCGGTACGCGACGCGCTGCTGATCGTCTCCGACAATGAAGGCATCGGCATCTCGCGCCGGCGCATCACATTGTCGACCTCCGGCGTGGTGCCGAACATTGCGCGCACCGGCGACGAGATCGGCGTGATGCTGGCAATCTCGCTGCATGCGGTGCGCGATGAACTGCGCAACGAGCTGGTGCCGCTGAACAAGAAATACCCGCTGGCTGAATTGATGCAGGCCTGCCGCGACTATCCCGGCGCGTCCAATGCACGGCGTATCACATTCGAATATGTGATGCTGAAGGGCGTCAACGACTCGCTCGACGATGCCAAGCTACTGGTGAAGATGCTCAAGGGCATTCACGCCAAGATCAACCTGATCCCGTTCAATCCGTGGCCCGGCACGCGCTACGAATGTTCCGACTGGGATCAGATCGAGAAATTCTCCGAATACATCTTCAATGCCGGCTATTCTTCGCCGGTGCGCACGCCGCGCGGTCGCGACATTCTCGCCGCCTGCGGCCAGTTGAAGTCGGAGACCGAGAAACTGTCGGCGCGCGAGCGTCAGGCTTTGCGCGCGATGGCGATGACGGACTGACGATGGCGCTGATCGGCCGCCTGTTCGTCATCTTTCTGGGCTTCTGCGCAGCCTGTCTCGTGGGCGGCGCGATCGTGGTGTTCTCGATCCTGTTTCCGGAGCTTAGTGCGCTCGATACCGGCGTCGTCGATCCCAACACCATCAATATCCTGCTGGGCTTCGGCTTCATCTTCATCAGCGGCTTCGCGCTAATCCCGGCGATACTCGTCGTCCTCATTACCGAGGCTTTCTACATTCGCAGCGTCATCGTCTATGCGCTCGGCGGCGCGGCGGTCGGGCTCGCCTGCTATCTCGGCCTGATCCCCTATGACCCTGCCACGATGAGTTTCGACGGCATCGTGCGACGACATCTCGAAGTCATGACCGGCGCGGGTATCGTTGCCGGACTGATCTACTGGGTGATCGCCGGCCGCAATGCCGGCGCCTGGCGACAGCCGCGGCGCGCGCCTCCGCAGCCGGATGCCACAGCCAAGCCGTAGCGCTTTAACTTTCCTTCACCTCCCGCCTCGGTTAAACCGCCCGCCATGAACCGGACCGGACTTCTCACCGCACTCGCGCTGTTTGCCGTTATCGCCATCGTCTTCGGAGTTTGGCCCGAACTCGACCTCAAGCTCGCAGCGCTGTTCTATGATCCCGAGACCAGACGCTTTCCCACGACGTCGCTGCCCTATGCGCAGCTCGCCCGCGATGCGGCGATGTGGATCGCATGGGCTTTTGTCGCGCCCTCGATCCTCGCGCTGATCGTGAAGCTGATCTGGCCGAACCGGCCGCTGCTGGTGAAGGGCCGCAGCATGGCCTTCCTGATCCTCACCATGCTGATGTCGGCGGGCATTCTCACCAATTTCACCTTCAAGACCTTCTGGGGCCGGCCGCGGCCAGTAACGGTGACGGAATTCAACGGTCCTTGGCAGTTCAAGGCCTGGTGGGATCCGCGGGGGGAATGCGGGCGCAATTGCTCATTCTTCTCGGGCGAGGGTGCCACGGCGTTCTGGACCTATGCTCCGGCCGCGCTCGCGCCGCCGTCGGTGCGGCCCTATGCCTATGCGGCCGCGACGGTGTTCGGTCTCGCCACCTCCGGCTGGCGGATGGCCTTCGGCGGCCATTTCTTTACCGACGTGACCATCGCCGGCCTCGTCTCATTCCTGGTCATCTGGTTGATTCACGGATGGATTTACCGCTGGCCCTCGACCCGGAAGACCGACGAGGAGATCGATGCCGCGTTGACGCGCTTCGCCTGGCCGGGCTATCGCTGGCGGCAGAAATTGCGCGGTCGCGACATCGGTCCCGTGCCGGACGCGATCCCCGTCAACCGCCGTTAAACGGGTAACCTTTCACAGGACGTTTGATAGCGCGCCCGTATGCACCCGAAACCGCCCCGATTGGACGTTCGATGACCACGATCTTGAAGAGTCTGCCCCAAGGAAAAAACGTCGGCATCGCTTTCTCCGGCGGGCTGGACACGTCAGCCGCGCTGCTGTGGATGAAGCAGAAGGGCGCCAAGGTCTTTGCCTATACCGCGAATCTCGGCCAGCCTGACGAGGCCGATTACGACGAGATTCCGCGCAAGGCCATGGAGTTCGGCGCCGAGAAAGCCCGCCTCGTGGATTGCCGCACCCAGCTGGTCCACGAAGGTATCGCTGCGATACAATCCGGCGCCTTCCACGTCTCGACCGGCGGCATCACCTATTTTAACACCACGCCGCTCGGGCGCGCCGTCACCGGCACGATGCTGGTTTCGGCCATGAAGGAAGACGGCGTCAATATCTGGGGCGACGGCTCGACCTATAAAGGCAACGATATCGAGCGGTTCTACCGCTACGGACTGCTGACCAATCCGGACCTGAAGATCTACAAGCCCTGGCTCGACGATCAATTCATCGACGAGTTGGGCGGCCGCGCGGAAATGTCGGCCTTCATGACCGCCCACGGCTTCGCCTACAAGATGTCAGCCGAGAAGGCGTATTCGACCGACAGCAATTTGCTCGGCGCCACGCATGAGGCCAAGGATCTCGAACAGCTCGACAGCGGCATCAAGATCGTCAACCCGATCATGGGCGTGCCGTTCTGGCGCGACGATTGCGCCGTCAAGGCCGAGAAGGTCGTCGTGCGGTTCGTCGATGGACAGCCGGTCGGGCTGAATGGTCAGACCTTCACTGACGCTGTCGCGCTGTTCCTCGAGGCCAATGTCATCGGCGGCCGCCATGGCCTCGGCATGAGCGACCAGATCGAGAACCGCATCATCGAGGCCAAGAGCCGCGGCATCTATGAGGCGCCCGGCATGGCGCTGCTCCACATCGCCTATGAACGCCTTGTCACCGGCATCCACAACGAGGACACCATCGAGCAATATCGCATGAGCGGCATGAAGCTCGGCCGGCTGCTCTATCAGGGCCGCTGGTTCGACTCGCAGGCCTTGATGCTGCGCGAAACCGCGCAGCGCTGGGTGGCCCGCGCGATTACCGGCGAAGTAACGCTCGAACTGCGCCGCGGCAATGACTACTCGATCCTGAACACCGAGAGCCCCAACCTGACCTACGCGCCCGAGCGGCTCAGCATGGAGAAGGTCGAGGATGCGCCCTTCACGCCGGCGGACCGGATCGGCCAGCTCACCATGCGCAATCTCGACATCACCGATACCCGCGCGAAACTGGATCTGTATTCGAAGACGGGTCTGTTGAGCGCCGGCGAAGGCTCGAACATTCCGAAGCTGGGTAGCGACAAGGATTAAGCCACGCAATCGCGTAGCCCGGGTGAGGAAAGCAACATCCGGGGATCGGCGTTTCACTACGCGCGAGACCCCCCGCATATCGCTACGCTCATGCGGGCTACGGACTACGTTTTCCTGCCATCGCTACATCTTCATCGACAGCTCGACGTCATCGCCGAACGGGACCAACAGGTAACCGTTCGCAGGATTGCGGACATAAGCGAGATAGTCGGGGCTGTAATCCGCGTTGTCAGCGATGACGAAAGCGCCGGGTTTGAGACGGCTTTCCACGATCGACAGCACCTCCGGATAGAGCGCCTTGGCGCCATCCAGCAGCAGCAGATCAATTGTATCGGGCAGATCCGCCCGCAACGTCTGCAACGCATCACCTGCACGGAATTCGACAAGATCGATCAGGCCGCCTTCGGCAAGGTTCTGCCGCGCGATGACGATTTTCGAGGGCTCGAATTCGCTCGTGATCAGCTTGCCACCGCCATTGTCGTTGAGCGCCGCCGCCATATGCAGCGTTGAGATTCCGAACGACGTGCCAAATTCGACGATTGATTGAGCACCGGTCGATCGCGCCAGCATGTAAAGCAGCGCACCGGTCGCACGCGATACGGCGAGGGGGACATCCCTGAACCGGCTGTAGAGATCGACATAGTCGGTCTTGCTCTGCATCATCCGCTGCCGATCATCCTCAGACAGGTCGGCGACGGCCTGGCTGGTGCGAGACCGTGCGGCATCCGCTTCTTCAAACAGGCGCTTGAGAAGGGGGCCGACGGGATCCGTCGTGAGTGTGGTCATGATATTTCCTGCAAAAAAGACGCTTGATTGCGCCCCTCTGCAAATACGAATATTTATTCGCATTTGCTAATCGCATTGCGGAGGCGGCAAATGGCGCGTCGCACAAGCCCTTCAATTCATTCGAGAAAACAGCCAAAACAGGCCCGTTCGCTAGAGCTGGTCAGCGCCATTCTCGAGGCTGCTATTCAGGTTTTGGCGAAAGAGGGATTTCACCGCTTCACCACGGCGCGCGTGGCGGAGAAGGCCGGTGTCAGCGTCGGATCGCTGTATCAATACTTCCCGAACAAGGCGTCGATCCTGTTCCGCTTGCAGAGCGACGAATGGCGGGACACCAACGACATGCTCCGCCAGATTCTAGAGGACGAAAGCGCGTCGCCATCAGCGCGGCTCCGCAGACTGGTCCATGCCTTTATCAAATCGGAATGCGACGAAGCCGATATTCGCCAAGCGCTTGACGGTGCGGCGCCGCTCTATCGGGATACACCCGAAGCCCGCAAGGTGAAGGCAGCGGGAAATCGCATCTTCGTGGCCTTCATCGCGCAAGCACTTCCTCTAGCCACTAACGAAGAGCGATCGCTCGTCGTCGAAGTCATCACGTCGACGCTGAGCGGGGTGGGAAAGGACTTCTCCATGCGCCCGCGATCGGCGGCCGAGATCGCGTTTTTTGCGGGAGGCCTGGCAGACATGCTCTGCAGTTACCTGGAAAGCTCCATGAAACATGAAGCCTAGCGTCTCGGACTGCCATTGCGTGATAGCAAGGCATGTCACCCGTTAGTCATCCAACTGTCGTAATGGAGACCGCGCCTCCTAAGCTGGGCGCTTCAGGGGATATCCATCATGTCGAGAACCTTTCTAGCGGCTGCGGCGACGCTGCTACTGACGAGTGCATCGCTGCCAGCACAGACCATCTATCCGATTGACCGTGCCGAGATCCTCGCCGGCAGCAAATTCGACTTCAAGGTTGAGCTGCCCGAGAAGATCGCAGCCGCCGACATCAAACTCACGATCAACGGCGCCGACCAGAGCGCGACATTCGGCAAGACTGCCGACTATATCGAGCGCGAGGATGGCAAGGACCAGTCAGCGCTGCTGTTGCGCGACGTGACGCTGGACAAGCCCGGCACCTACAAGATCGACGTCACGGCCGGCGCACTCACCAGGTCGGTGACGTGGAACGTCTATGACACCGGCGCGCGCAAGGCGAAGAACGTCATCCTGTTCATCGGTGACGGCATGTCCCTGTCGCATCGCGTCGCCGCGCGAATCCTGTCCAAGGGCATCAGCGAAGGCAAGAGCAGTGGCAAGCTCGCCATGGACGATATGCCCCATATGGCGCTGGTCGGCACCGCCGGCACTGATTCGATCATCACGGACTCGGCGAATTCTGCAAGCGCCTACACCACCGGGCACAAGTCGGCGACCAATGCGCTCGGCGTCTATGCGGACCGCACCAAAGATGTATTCGACGATCCACGCGTCGAGACAATCACCAGCCTCGTCAAACGCAAGCTCGACCTCGCCGTCGGCATCGTTACCAATACCGAGATCGAAGACGCAACGCCGGCCTCGATGGTCGCGCATACCCGCCGCCGTGCGGCCTATGACGAGATCGTCGCGCAGATGTTCGCGGCGAAGCCCGATGTCATCCTCGGCGGCGGCGCCGCGAACTTCGTGCCGCAAGCGGCAGAGACATCGAAGCGCCGCGACGATGTGGACTACATCGCGAAGTTCAAGGATGCCGGCTATCCCTATGTGAAGACCGCCGGCGAAATGAAGGCGATCGCCGACAAGCCCGACACGACAAAGCTGCTCGGCCTATTCACGCCCGGCAATATGGACGGCGTGCTCGACCGCAAGTTCCTGAAGGGTGGCGGCGTCAGGAAATATCCGGAGCAGCCCGATTTGACCGAACAGGTGCAGGCCGCACTCAACGTGCTGTCGCGCAACGACAAGGGATTTGTCCTGATGGTCGAGTCCGGCATGATCGACAAGTATGCGCATCTGCTCGACATGGACCGTGCCGTCTATGACGTGATCATGCTCGACAACGCCGTGAAGCTCGCCCGCGACTGGGCCGCCAAGCGCGGCGATGACACGCTCATCCTCGTCGTCTCCGATCACAGTCATCCCAACAGCCTGGTCGGCACCATCAATGACGACATGAGCAAGGAGTCGAACCTGCCGCTGCGCGAACGGCTTGGCGTCTATGACAAGGCCGGTTTCCCGAACTATCCCGCGCCGGATGCCGAAGGCTATCCATCGCGCGTCGATGTCAGCCGGCGGCTCGCCATCATGTCGGCCAGCCTGCCCGACCACTATGAGACGCTGCGGCCGAAGCTCGACGGCCCGAACGATCCGACCGAGAAGGGCGAGGAGCCCGGCACCTTCAAGGCCAACGAGAAATACAAGAATGCGCCCGGCAGCATGCTGCGGCTCGGCAATCTCCCGGCCATGATGGGCGCCAGCGTGCATTCCGGCGAGGACGTGATCCTCACCGCCACCGGCCCCGGCAGCGGCCGCGTGAAGGCCGCGATGGATAATACGGAAGTGTTTCGTGTGATGGTGGATGCGTTGGGACTGGCGGCGAAGCCTTAAAGCGAGGCTTCGCTCTTCCCTTCCCCAAGCGACGAAGCCGCGCAGTGGGGAGGGAGTCCATGGCGGCAGCGTAACTATCAAAACAAAAAGGGCCGGAATTGCTCCCGGCCCTTTTATTCTAATCCACTCAGCGACGCGGCGGTGCTGTGCCCGGAGGCGGCGGCGGCAGCGAGGCCTGACCGCCATTCAGAAGCGGCGTGATGTTGCGGATCGTGACGCGGCGGTTCTGACGCTCCGGACCGTCGGTCTGGATCTTCAGATACTGCTCACCATAACCCTGCGACGTCAGATTTTCCGCCGGCACCTGGAATTGCTGGGTAAGCAATTCAGCCGCCGACTGCGCGCGGCGATCCGACAGCGACAGATTGTCGACGTCCGATCCGACCGCATCGGTGTGCCCCTCGATGAGGAACACCGCACGCGGGTTGCGCGAGATCGCCCGGTTAAGACCATCTGCGATCACCTGCAGCTTCGAGGCCTGATCCGGCGGGATGTCCCACGATCCGGTCTCGAAGTTGATCGAGTCCAGGTCGATTGACGGCATGCGCTGACGCACCATCGGGCTGTAGCGGATTTCATCGAGCGTATAGCGGCGCTCGATGCGATCCACCGGCGGCGCGATCAGCGTATCGTAGACGAGATCGGGCGAGGCCTGGTCGTAATCGACGATATAGCGATTCTGCGGGATCCGGATCATCGGCGGCGGCAGATCGACATAGAAGCCGAGACCACCCGGACCGCCGGGGCCACGCGGACCGCGGAACGAGTTATCGATGATGATGATCTCGCGTCCCTCACGATCCCTACGGATACGTCGCAGCAGCTCGCCGTCGCGGCCAACCACCGTGATAATCTGCGAACCATCAGGACGGATCACGATGGTCCGGTCCTCGCCACCAATCCGATCCGTACGGATGTCACGCGCGCCGTAGCGGAAGCGATCGAGTTCGTTGTGGCGGATAAACGACTGACCGCTCGGATCCTGCACGATAATGCGTCCAGGCTCGGTGATGATCGTGCGACCACCTTCCTGGCGCTCGCTGCGCTGGCCGCGGAAATCGCCCATGTTGCGCGGGCCCTGGGGGGTAGCGCCCGGTGCGATCGGCGTCAGCGCTGCTGCTGGCGGCGGCGCTTGAGGGATCGGTGCCGTCACCGTTGGCGCTGGGGGCTGCACGACCTTGATGTTGCCACCACCGGGCGCAACCACGACAGGTGCGGCAGTGCTCGTGGGCGGCGCAGCGGCGGGCGCCGCAGCGTTCGGCGCGACGCCAGGCGCAGCAGCGTTGGGCGGCGTGCCGGGTGCACCGGGCGCGCCTGCGCCGGGACCGCCGGGAGGACCACGACGTCCATCGGGACCACGGCCGTCAGGACCACGCCCATCAGGGCCACCGGGGCGACCTGACGGAGGCGCACCCGCAGCAGGTGGTGTGCCAGGCGCGGCCGGAGTTGCCGACGGCGCTGGCGCTGCAGCAGGAGGCGTTGCTGTAGGGGGAGTCGCAGCCGCTGGCGGTGTTGCCGGTGTTGGAGCCGGCGTCGGTGCAGCAGCAGGTGCCTGCCGCGCGGCTGGCGGTGTTGCTGCAGGCGGAGTCGCCGGCGCTGCGGCTGGTGGCGTTGCAGGCGCGGGACGTGCGCCGGCCGGCGGCGTTGCACCGGGTTCACGGCGCTCAGGACGTCCTTCGCCGGGCTCGCGACGTTCAGGACGCGCAGCGGGCGGCGTTGGCGCTGACGGAGCGACAGGCGCAACGGTGGGCGCTGGAGGTGCAGCGCGCGGTGCCGGAGGCGCGACGGGAGCCGGCGGCGGTGGTGTTGGGCGCGGCGGCGGAGCGGCAGCTGGAGGAGGAGGCGGCGTGGGGCGAGGCGGTGCGGCCGCAGGAGGCGGGGGCGGCGGCGGTGCCGGGCGCGGAGGTGCAGCCGCAGGCGGCGGCGCAGCAGGAGGTGCCGGAGGCGCGGGACGCGCAGCAGGGGGAGCCGGCGGCGGCGGTGGCGCTGCAGGGCGCGCGGCCGGCGGCGCAGCGGCAGGAGGCGCAGCAGCTGGCGGAGCCTTGGGTGGTGCCTTCGGGGGAGCCTTGGGCTCACCTTCAGGCGCAGCAGGTGCGGCCTGCGCGAGCACGATCGGCGCATCGACACTCGACGCATGGGCAGCGGTCGCTGCGATATGCGCAACGCCGAGCGTCGTCGTGGCCAGCAATACGAGACGAAGTTTTGTCATGATAGACCTTGGGCCCCCGGATAAGGATCTTCAACAAACTGATTTTTGTCGGCCGAACAAATCGGCAAATTGATCAACTGATATGCATTGGGCCGGAATGTGGCGACAGGCAAATGCAAATTCGTTTTTATTTTCGACACGACAATGGCCCAAACGCGCTTTGTTCATTGCGCGTTCAGGCCATCGATCTGTAGTTCGCTACATCACTGCAGGCGGCTGCTGACCCGGATTGATATCAGGATTTGGCACCGGCATCTCATCAGGCACATCTCCAGGTAACTCTTCGGGTCGCGACGGCTCACCGGGATCGCGCACCGGCGGCGGTACCTCGGGCCGCGGATTGCCCGGCGGGCTCTCCTGCGGCGGTTCGGAGGGTTGACCGGGCTTGATCGGCGGATCCTCGACGGGATCGATGCCGGGTGAATCGTCTTTAGGCATCTAGATTGCGACCTTACGGTTGGTGCCGATGTCCGGACGCGTACCAGTCACAGCCGCAGCGGCCATCTTCACATAGCTGATCACAGTGCCCGGCGAGTCCCAGAACTCGGCATCGTCAGGCGTGAACTTCAGCACACGAATATTCGGATCTTCCGCGCTGTCCCACCACGCCTTTGCGGAGGTGGTGAACAGCTCCTTGATCTTGGCGCGATCGTTCGAGACGGCAGCAGTGCCGCTCACCGAGACATATTTCTGATCGCTCGCATCTGCGAAAGAGAGATTCACGTTCGGATTGCGCTTGATCTCATCATCCTTGTGTCTACGCGCATCGCTGAGGAAGTAGACCGCATCGGCTTTGCGATCCACATAGGCAGCCATCGGGCGCGCCCGCAGCTTGTCGCCATCATGCGTCACCAGCATGGCTAAGCCGATCTTCTTCATCAATTCCCAGGCACGTTCGATATCACGGGTATTGTCATTGGCCATCATCTGTCTCCCTTAGGGCTGAACTAACAACGGCGCGATCGATGCGATGTTCCGCGACAACGGGCCGGATGAAGGCGGGTTTGACAGCGGAACAGGAACCGCCCATCAAGACGCAGTTTGGCCATACTATTTGACCTGGGGGATTTCGATGCCGTTCGCCTATTGGAGCATTCTGATTGCTGCACTGCTGCCGCTGATCATTATTGGTTATGCCAAAGCGGGATCGCGCGATAACAGCGCGCCGCGCGACAACGCCGAGAACCTCTCAGGTGCCAAACGCCGCGCCTATGCTGCGCACCAGAATGCCTTCGAGAGCTTCCCGTTCTACGCTGTCTCGGTCATCGCCGCGCTGAACTTTGGCGCATCGGCGACGACCGTGAGCGTGCTGGCCGCGCTCTATCTCGCGTTTCGGATTGCGCACGCGCTGCTGTACATCGCGGATAAATCGTCGCTGCGCTCAGCCGCCTATGCCGGCGGGCTCTTCGCCAATATCGCGATCTTCCTGTCGCCGGCGCTGAAGATCAACTTCTTCTAAGTCGAAACGCGCAGCAAGCACCTCATAGCGCATGGTGTCACGCCGCGCTCCTGGCCGGCTTACGCTGGCGCAGGAAGCGGCCGAGCAGACGGCGCTTACCCTTACGCGGGATGAGATCGATATCGCTGACCAGCTTGGCGCCACCTTTGCGACGTTCCAGCACGATCTTGCGGCTGTGGAAGGCTTCAAGCTCGACTCGATGCGCGACCGATACAACCGTGGCGTTGGGCAGCTCCTTGGTGAGCAGCTCCATCATCTTGTCCTGGCTCTTCGCGTCCAGCGCCGATGTCGCTTCATCCAGCACAATGATATCAGGGCAGTGCAAAAACAGCCGCGCGAAAGCGAGGCGCTGCTTCTCGCCGCCGGACAGTGTCTGGTCCCACGGTGCATCCTCCTCGATCTTCTCCTTGAGATGGCCGAGCCCGACCTTGTCGAGGGCCTCGCCGATCTGCTCGACGGTCCAGTCCTCCGACGCCGCGGGATAGGCGGCTGCGCGGCGCAGGGTGCCTGACGGCACATAGGGCTTCTGCGGCAGCATAAAGAGCCGCCGGTCCGGATGGAAATTGACGCTGCCACCACCCCATGGCCACAGGCCCGCAATGGCGCGCACCAGCGTGCTTTTGCCGGTGCCGGACTCGCCCGCGACAAGCAAACGTTCACCAGGCTCGATCTTCACTTCGGCGTCGCCGACCACCGCGGTGCCATCATCGAGCGTAACGGACAAATTATGCAGGCTCAGCATGGTCTCGTCTGTGGTCTCGCCGCGCTCGATGCGGCCGATACCGTCGCCGAGCTCAGCGCGTTCGAGGCCGTCCAGCGACATCATCAGTGAGGCGATGCGGCGTGCGCAGGCGTTCCAGTCGGCAAGACGCGGATAGTTGTCGACCAGCCAGCCGAATGCGCTTTGCACGATGGTGAAGGCCGACGCCGCCTGCATCACCTGACCGAGCGACATGCTGCCATCGAGAAATTTCGGCGCACAGAGCAGCAGCGGCACGACGGGCGCGATCAGGCTCGAGCCCTGCGACACCAGCGTGGTGCGCATATGCTGCCCGGCGAGGCGCGCCCATTGCCTGAGAACATTGCCGAAGGTCTTGTCGATTCCGTCGCGCTCTTCCTCTTCGCCACCGAGCAGCGCGATGCTCTCGCCATTCTCGCGCACGCGAGTAAGCGCGTAACGGTACTCGGCCTCGGCCTGGTTCTTGTCCTCGGAAATCTGCACGAAACGGCGGCCGATCACCATGATCGAACCGGATGCAATGGCGGCATAGATGATTGCGGCAATGACGAGGAAGCCCGGAATCGTGATTGTGCTGCCACCCATCGAGAGCGTCAGCGCGCCGCCGATGGTCCACAGCACAACGATGAAGGTGGTGGCGGAAAGAAATGCGGCAATGACGCCAGAGACGAAATCGACCGGCGAATCGGTCGCGATGCGCAGATCCTCGGCTATCCTATATTCGGGATTCTGGTGATCGCCGCCGACAAGATTGAGCTGGTAGTAGCGGCCGCCCGTGAGCCAGCGCGACACCACGGAATTGGTCAGCCATGCGCGCCAACGTCGCTGGATGCCCATGCGGCCATAGACCTGCGCGACGCCAAGAAGCACGCTGCCGATCGCCAGCGGAAAAAACACGCCGGTGAGATGAAACACGCTGGCCGCATCACGCTTCTCGATGGCATCGAAGATCGCGCGATTCCAGACATTGATGCCGTATTGAAATGCCACATTGCCAACGATCAACAGCACGAGCCCGATCGAGAACATCCAGGCGAGTCTGTCGCCCGACTTGCCCCAGAAGCCGCGTGCGCTGATCCAGAACCGGGTCAGTAGATAGTCCTTGCGCGCCTGCTCGGCCTCTTCCGGCGTCAGATCCGGATCGGGCTCCACCACTTCGGGCGGCGGCGGCTCGATATGTTTGCCATCTTCGCCGACGACGCCGACGATCGACCCCTTCACATCAGACGCGTCGGATGCAGGTGCGGGCTTGGATTCATTAACGGACTGCTTGTTCATGGCGCGATAACGCCAAGGAAATCAGAAGGTTCCCTCAAGTTCCCGAGCGGCTCAGACGGCCTCGCGCCGGGCTTTGCGCCAGGTACCGGCCTTGCTGAGTACGCGCGACAACTGCTCGACCGAATAGGGCTTATGCAGCAGCTCGAACCCGAAGGTGCCGTTTTGCGCAAGGACATGGCTGTAGCCGGAGGTCAGCACCACCGGCAGGTCCGGGTAAAGTTTTCGAATCTCCTGCGCCAGTTCGATGCCGGTCATTCCCGGCATCACCACATCGGAGAATACTACGTCGTAGTACGTCGCGTGGCGGGCGAGTTCGGCGAGCGCTTCCTGAGCGTTCGGCCGCAGCACCGTGGTGTAGCCAAGCTCGCGCAACGCATCGGTGGCAAAGGTGCCGACGTCGCGATTGTCTTCTACCACCAGCACGGACATGCCGTGACCATCGACGACGGGCGCTTCGCTCGCCGACAGCGCCGGCGCGATGCTGTCGCCGGAGACACGCGGCAGATAGAGGGTGAAAGTGCTGCCCTTGCCGACTTCGCTGGCGACCACGACCTCGCCGCCGGATTGCTTGGCAAAGCCGAACACCTGCGAAAGTCCGAGGCCAGTGCCCTGCCCGACTTCCTTGGTCGTATAGAATGGCTCGAAGATGCGCTCGAACTGATCGGCGGGGATGCCGGCGCCGGTGTCGGATACGGAGACCGCCACATAGCCGTCAGACCTCAGGGCGAGCGCAACAGGGATTTGCTCCGCCGCGCTGACAGCGATCGTCAGCCGTCCCTCGCCCGCCATTGCATCACGCGCATTGACCGCGATATTGATCAACGCGGTTTCAAACTGACCGATATCGGCATGCACGAACAACGCTTCATCGGGCACGTGGGTCATAATTTCGATGGGCGCCCCTGTCAGCGTACCGATAATCTCGCTCACGGAATGCACGCATTGGCCAACGTCGAACACTTCTGGCTTCAGCGTCTGACGCCGCGCAAAAGCCAGCAATTGCGCCGTCAGCTTGGCGGCGCGATTCACTGTTTCGGAGATCGCTGCAATGTAGCGGGCACGACGATCAAGCGAGAGATCGGGCCGTTGCAGCAGATCGACCGACGAGCGGATCACGGTGAGGAGATTGTTGAAGTCATGCGCGACGCCGCCAGTCAACTGGCCGAGTGCTTCGAGCCGCTGACCATGTTTCAATGCCTCCTCGGCCTCGCGTCGCTTCATCGCTTCGAAATTAAGCCGGCGGGTGCGACGGATCGCGAATGCCAGTAGCAGGAACAGTAATGCCGTCGCAGGAACGCCGAAGATCAGATGATAGCTGATGGTGCGCAGCCAGCGCGCACGGATCGCTGACGTTTCAAGACCTGCCGCGACATAAACCGGATAGCCGGCGAGCTGCTGATAGCCGATACGGCGCTCAATATTGTCGCCGGGCGAGACAAGCGTGACCAGTCCTCCAGCAGGATGGGCCGAGAGGGTGCGGCCCACGGGCCCCTTGGGATCGAGTCGCACCTCACGGTCGAGATGCGGATAACGTGCCAGGATCGAACCGTCGGTGAGACCAAGCGCAAAGAAGCTTCCGGCATCGTGGCCGATGCGCGCATAGAAACGATCGAAATATTCCGGAAAGACCGAGGCCTGCACCACACCGGTAAAGCTACCATCGGCCGAGCCCCGCCTGCGGCTCACCCCAAAGAACGACGCGCCCTGATAGGGCGGGCGCGGCAACAATGATTGACCAATGAACGTGCCGGCATCACCTGCGATATGGGCCCTGTAGTAATCGCGATCAGAGAAATCGAGATCCGGCAGCGCCAGATCCAGGCTGTTGACCAGCGCGCGACCTTTATTGTCGAACACCCAGACCGACTTCAACTGCGGCAGCGCATCGGTAACCTGCTTCAACCGACCCGCCATCTGGCCCGATTGCGAACGCAGCTCGTCGTCGGATTTACCGCGCACAATCTCGTTCATTTCGGACAGGCTGCGATCGATGGTCTCGAACACTTTCAACGCGTGTTCGTGCGCTACATCGAGCGCACGCTCAATCTCGCGGTCGGCGATCTCGCGCGTCGACACCCATGACGTCGTCGCTGCGAACAGAAACAGTGCAAGCGGAAGGGCCAGCGAAGCGGCCATCATCCATTGCAGCGTTCTCAACGAATTTTGGTGTTCTGTCTTCAAAGCACCTGCCCGACTCCTTACAGTCTAACGCAAGGGCGGTGTCTCACCAACCGCTTCGCGAGCAGGAACCCGGCCCTGGCCGGGCCGGGTCCTACCGCCCTAGCCGGCTGCGCTCATCTGTGACCGGAACGCCCATTTAGTGAAATGCTGCTCGATCCCCGCGAAGACGGCGTACATGAGCACGCCTTCGAAGGCGAGCAGCAGCAAGGCGGCGTAGACATTCGCCATGCGGAAGCTGGCGCCCTCCAGCGCGATCAGATAGCCGAGCCCGGCATTAGCGCCGAGTGTCTCCGACACCACGGTGCCGACGAAAGCCAGCGTGATGGCAATCTTCAGCGAACCGAAGAAATATGGCAGCGCACGCGGAATGCCGACCTTGAGCATGATGTCGAGCTTGCCGGCGCCGAGGGCCCGCAACACGTCCTCGAGTTCCGGCTCGGTGGTCGCCAGACCCGTGGCGATATTGACCACGATCGGGAAGAACGAAATCAGGAAGGCGGTGACGATTGCCGGCACTTCGCCGATGCCGAACCACAGGATCAAGAGCGGGACGATGGCGACCTTCGGGATGGTGTTGAAGCCGATCATCACCGGATAGAGACCGCGATAGATGGCACGCGACCAGCCGACGACGAGCCCGAGGATGATGCCGAAGCCGACGGCCAGGGCAAATCCGACCATGGTCACCCAGAGCGTGACCCAGGAATGATAGAGAAACACGCGCCAGAGCTTGAACATCGCCGCAAAGGCAGCCGACGGCGGCTGCAGCACCGACGTGTTGATCTTGAAGACGATGCAGGCCAGCTCCCAGATCAGGAAGATGGCAATGGTGAAGAGCCAGGGCGAAAGCTTTTCGAGAGTCCGCGGGTTCATGACTGGCGCACCTGTGCGATCTTCATGCGCAGCTCCATCACGATGTCGCCGAAATCCTTTTCATAGGTGACCTGCAGATCACGCGGGCGCGGAAAATCTACCGACTTGATCTGGACGATGTGACCGGGGCGCGCGCTCATGACGTAGATATTATCGGCCAGGAACGCCGCCTCACGCAGATCGTGCGTCACCAGAATCACCGTGAAGCCGAGCCGCTGCCAGAGATCGCGCAGCACGCACCACAGTTCTTCGCGCGTGAACGCGTCGAGAGCCGCGAAAGGTTCATCCAGCATCAGCAGCGCCGGCTCGTGGATCAGCGAACGGCACAGCGAGACACGCTGCTGCATGCCGCCGGACAATTCCCAGGGATAGCGGTCGCCGAAGCCGGCGAGACCGACCGTGGCCAGAAGCTGCTCGGCCTTGGCGCGGAACTCCACTTTCTTGGAACGAAACTGCGAGCGATGCGGCTCAACGATTTCGAGCGGCAGCAAGACGTTGTCGATCACCTTACGCCACGGCAGCATATTGGCGTTCTGGAACGCCATGCCGGCCATCTTGACCGGTCCCGTCACCTGTTTGCCGTCGATGGCGATAGTGCCGGCCGTTGGCTTGTGCAGGCCCGTGACGAGCCGCATCAAGGTGGACTTGCCGCAGCCGGAGGGGCCGACCACCGCGGCGAATTCGCCGCGCTGGACTTTGAGCGTCGCATCCTGAAGCGCGACAATGTCACCCGACGCGCCACGGTATTTCAGCGTGACGCCGTCGATATCTACGAACGCTTCCATGCGCGACGACCTGGCCTTCTGTCGTGGCGCTTAGAACTTACGCGCGTCTGCTGGGGGCAGATATTCCGAGGTGAACAAATCCCCTGCCTTCGGCTTCGGATTCTTGAACTCGTAGGTCACAGCGATCTGATCGATGGCATCGGTCATACGCTTCTCATCGATGCCGCCAACGCCATTGGCCTTCACCCACGGCGTCACGAAATTATCCTTCAGCGACATCTTGAGACGGGCGAGTTCGATCTTCTCGTCGGCGGTCTCGTTGCGCTTCATCACCGACTTGATGGCCGTATCAGGGTCTTTGATGGTGTCGATGATGCCCTTGACGGTCGCGCGCACGAAGCCGGCGACCACCTTCGGATTGGCCTTGGCGAATTCCGGGTTCACCATGATGGCATTGCCATAGAGCACGATGCCATAGTCCGACATCAGCATCACCTTGATGTCCTTCTCGGCAATGCCCTTGGACATCAGGTTGAAGTAGGACGAGAACGAGAAACCGGTGATCGCATCGACCTTGCCGTCCGCGAGCATCGGCTCGCGCACCGGAAAGCCGACATTTTCGATCTTCACCTTGCTGTCGTCGATCTTGTTCTCTTTGACGAAGGCCTTCCACTGGGCAAAGGCGCCGTCCGGTGCCGGTGCGCCGAGGATCTTGCCTTCGAGGTCCTTCGGTCCATTGATGCCGGACTTCGCGATACTGACAATGGAGAAGGGCGGCTTGTCATAGACCATCAGGACGCCCTTGACGTCCTTGTCCGGGTTCTGGTCGCGGAAGCGCGCCAGCGAATTGATGTCGAAGAAACCGATCGGATAGGTGCCCGCCGCGACCCGTGCGATGCCGGCGACCGAGCCCGGGCCGGAGTCGATGGTCACATTGAGGCCTTCGGCCTTGTAGTAACCCTTGTCGAGCGCAACAAAATAGGGAGCCGACGGGCCTTCGAATTTCCAGTCGAGCGCAAATTTGACATCGGTGTCGGCGCTCGCGGACATCGCAGATGCCAGCAATGCCGCACCCGCCACCACGCTCAAACCCAGCTGACGAAACATGTAAAACTCCCTGATCAAATATCAGGCACAGGCTAGCACAGCCCGTGCCAACCTTGGCGAGTCCCCATTTCAACGAGAAATGGTGCAGCATCCCGACAGATCGGGATCCGGGGAGGCAATCTGATTAAACCATGGGCAAAAAAGAACACCGGCCTGCTTGCGCAAACCGGTGTCCTGATCGGCAAATCCGGAACTGTGAAACGTCAGACCTGACGTTCAACCATCTTCATCTTCAGCTCGGCGATGGCTTCGGAGGGGTTGAGACCCTTCGGGCACGCCTTGGCGCAGTTCATGATGGTGTGGCAGCGATAGAGCCGGAACGGATCTTCGAGATTGTCGAGACGCTCGCCGGTGGCTTCGTCGCGCGAATCCTTGACCCAGCGGGTAGCCTGAAGGAGCGCAGCCGGTCCGAGGAAGCGGTCGCTGTTCCACCAGTAGCTCGGGCACGAGGTCGAGCAGCAGGCGCACAGGATGCACTCGTAGAGACCGTCGAGCTTTTCACGGTCCGAGTGGCTCTGCTTCCATTCCTTCTGCGGAGTCGGCGTGGTGGTCTTCAGCCACGGCTCGATCGACGCATACTGGGCGTAGAAGTTGGTGAGATCCGGCACCAGGTCCTTCACGACAGGCTGATGCGGCAGCGGATTGACCTTGATGGCGCCGTCGTCGACTTCGTCCATCGCGCGGGTGCAGGCCAGCGTGTTCTGGCCATCGATGTTCATGGCGCAGGAGCCGCAGACGCCCTCACGGCAGGAGCGGCGGAAGGTCAGCGTCGGATCGATGTTGTTCTTGATCCAGATCAGACCATCGAGAACCATCGGACCGCAGTCGTTGGTGTCGATGTGATAGGTATCGACCGACGGGTTCTTGCCGTCATCCGGATTCCAGCGATAGACGCGGAATTCGCGCGTCTGCGTGGCACCAGCCGGCTTCGGCCATTCCTTGCCGCCGGTGATCTTGGAATTCTTCGGAAGTGCGAACTCAGCCATTCTCTCAAGCCTTCGCTGTCATCATTAGTACACGCGTGCTTTGGGCACGATGTACTGAACGTCGTTGGTCATCGTGTAGTCGTGCACCGGGCGATAATCGATGGAGGTCTTGCCGCCCTGATCGATCCACGCCAGCGTGTGCTTCATCCAGTTCTTGTCGTCGCGTTCCGAGAAATCCTCGCGCGCATGCGCGCCGCGGCTCTCGGTACGGTTCGCCGCCGAGTCCATGGTGACGATCGCCTGAACGATGAGGTTGTCGTATTCGAGGGTCTCGATGAGATCCGAATTCCACACCAGCGACCGGTCGGACACGGCGATATCGCCGATGCCGCTATAGACCTTGTGGATCAGGGTCTTGCCCTCATCCAGCACTTCGCCGGTACGGAACACGGCGCAGTTGGTCTGCATCACGTGCTGCATGTTCTCGCGCATCTTCGCGGTCGGCGTGCCGCCCTTCGAATTGCGATAGTGATCGAGACGACCGAGCGCGCGGTCGGCCGAGTCCTTCGGCAGATCGGGCTGCTTCGCGTTCGGCGTCAGCTTCTCGGCGCAGCGCAGCGCGGCCGCACGGCCGAACACCACGAGATCGATCAGCGAGTTGGAGCCGAGACGGTTGGCGCCGTGGACCGAGACGCAGGCAGCTTCGCCCACAGCCATCAGGCCCTGCACCACCGCATTGTCGTCGCCGTCCTTCTTGGTGACGACTTCGCCGTGATAGTTCGTTGGGATGCCACCCATATTGTAGTGCACCGTCGGAACGATCGGGATCGGCTCCTTGGTGACATCGACGCCGGCGAAAATGCGCGCCGAGTCGGAGATGCCCGGCAGACGCTCTGCCAGCACCTTCGGATCGAGATGGTCGAGATGAAGGAAGATGTGATCCTTCTTCTTGCCGACGCCGCGGCCTTCGCGGATTTCGATGGTCATCGCGCGCGAAACGACGTCGCGCGAAGCGAGGTCCTTGGCCGACGGCGCGTAGCGCTCCATGAAGCGCTCGCCTTCCGAATTGACGAGATAACCGCCTTCGCCGCGTGCGCCTTCGGTGACGAGACAGCCCGAACCGTAGATGCCGGTCGGATGGAACTGAACGAATTCCATGTCCTGCAGCGGCAGACCGGCGCGCAGCGCCATAGCGCCGCCATCACCGGTGCAGGTATGCGCCGAGGTGCAGGAGGCATAGGCGCGACCATAGCCGCCGGTGGCGAGAATGACGGTCTGCGCCTTGAAGCGGTGCAGCGTGCCGTCGTCGAGCTTGAGTGCAATGACGCCGCGGCAGACGTTCTGATCGTCCATGATCAGATCGATGGCGAAGTATTCGATGAAGAATTCGGCCGAGTGGCGCAGGGCCTGGCCGTACATCGTGTGCAGCATCGCGTGACCGGTGCGGTCGGCGGCGGCGCAGGTGCGCTGGGCCTGGCCCTTGCCGTAGTCCATGGTCATGCCGCCGAACGGGCGCTGATAGATCTTGCCGTCTTCGGTGCGCGAGAACGGCACGCCCCAGTGCTCGAGCTCGTAAACGGCGTCGGGCGCGTTGCGCACCATATATTCGATGGAGTCCTGATCGCCGAGCCAGTCCGACCCCTTCACGGTGTCGTACATGTGCCAGCGCCAGTTGTCCTCGTGCATATTGCCGAGTGAGGCGGAGATGCCACCCTGTGCTGCAACCGTGTGCGAGCGGGTCGGGAACACCTTGGTGATACAGGCGGTGCGCAAACCGGCTTCGCCGCAGCCAACCGTCGCGCGCAGGCCGGCGCCGCCGGCGCCGACGACAACGACGTCATAGGTGTGATCTTCGATAGGATAGGCGTGGCCGTTGGTGGCGGGGCCGCCAACGCCGTTCGCGCCAGTGCCGTTGACGGCCATGCGCTACACTCCGGATGAAAGTTTAAGGATGGCGTAGATCGATGCCAGCGCCACGGCGGCAGAGAAGAAATTGTTGCCGATGATCGAGATCAACTTGATCTTCTCGTCATGGACATAGTCTTCGATCACAACCTGCATGCCGATCTTCATGTGCCAGATGCTGGCAATAATGAAGAGCAGCATGACGATGGCGACAATAGGCGAACCAAGAACCTGCGCGACGCCGGCCTGGTTGCTTCTGAGAAGCGACATCACAATGAAGATCACAGGAATCAGCAAAAGCAGCATCGCGACAGCTGTGAGGCGCTGACGCCAGAAGTCTGATGTGCCCGAATGCGAGGAGCCGAGACCGCGAACACGACCGAGCGGCGTGCGTACCGACTTCGGGGAGTTGGAGCCGCTCATCGTCCGCCTCCGATCGCGTATGCAATGATCCAGAGCAGGATGGTGATGCCGATGCCGCCGATCAGTGCGGCCCAAGTAAGCCATTCACGCTCGGATGGCTTGAAGCCGTAGCCGAGATCCCAGACCAGATGGCGGATGCCGCTCATGGCATGATGGATCAGCGCCCATGTATAACCGAAGGCAATCAGGCGGCCCAGAATACTTCCGGTAAAGGCCTGCACATGGGCATAGGCGGCTGGCCCGGATGCGGCGGCGATCAGCCACCAGACAAGAAGCAGAGTGCCGAAATACAAGGCGACGCCGGTAGCACGATGCACGATGGACAGCGCCATCGTCAGGGTCCAGCGGTACACTTGCAGATGCGGCGAAAGGGGTCGTTCGATCCGAGCGGTCATTTAGCAACTTTGACAGGTTAATGGGCAGACGGTGCCCGATTGGGGATCGCGTAGAGCAATTCTATTTACGAACTCAAAACAACCAGTGCAATCGCGAAATGACATACTCCGAACAATCGTTCAGAGCTTCAAATGAGCCTTGCATTTGCGGGTATTGACAGTTGCCAGGCTTGTTGCTGACAGCCTTGGTGAAGCGCGATTCATGAGAACTTCATGATGCGATAGCAAATGGCAATCGGGGCGGGAATGACCGGACTCAATGTAACCGAGATTGTCGAACTGGCGGCGCTTCTTATTGCCGTCGGCGCACTGGCCGGTTTCCTGGCAGGCGTCTTCGGAATAGGCGGGGGCGCCATCCTGGTTCCCGTATTTTACGAGTGTTTCCGCATCGCCGGAGTACCTCTGGAAGTGCGGATGCCGCTCTGTATCGGCACTTCGCTTGCCATTATCATCCCGACCTCGATCCGGTCCTTCCGTGCCCATATGGCGCGCGGCGCCGTGGACATGGAGATTCTGCGGAAGTGGTGGTGGCCGATCCTGATCGGCGTCATCATCGGCAGCGTCACAGCGCGTTATGCCCCGGAGCGGCTGTTCAAGATCGTTTTCGTGGCCGTCGCCTGGTCCGCAGCAGCACGGCTGCTGCTCGCGCGCGACGGCTGGAAACTCGGTAACGACCTGCCCGACGGCCCGCTGATGAAGATCTACGGCTTCTTCGTCGGTCTTCTCTCCACGCTGATGGGCATCGGCGGCGGATTGTTCTCCAACCTGCTGATGACCTTTTACGGCCGGCCTATCCATCAGGCGGTGGCGACATCCTCTGCCCTCGCAGTGCTGATCTCGATCCCCGGCGCCATCGGCTACATCTATGCCGGCTGGCCGGCCGCCGCGCGCTTTCCCGACGTCGCAGCGCTGCAGCTGCCGTTCGCTGTCGGTTATGTCTCACTGATCGGCGCGGTGCTGGTGATGCCGACCAGCCTGCTGGTGGCGCCGCTCGGCGTGAAGGCAGCGCATGCGATGTCGAAGCGCGCGCTGGAAATGGCGTTTGGAATTTATCTATTCATCGTCGGCAGCCGGTTTGTCATCGCTCTAATATGACCCCGTAGACCGGGGCGGCCGACGCCTATCGGCCGCCGTAATAGTATCCGGATCACAACTTGCTATGGATGCCGTCAGACCACGCGACGGAACACGATGGCGCACTCACATCACGATCATGACGACCACGGTCACACGCACGACCATGCCGGCCACAGTCACGCGCATGGCGATCACGGCCATGCGCACGCCCCCGGCGGGCACGTGCATGCGCCCGCGAATTTCGGCATGGCCTTCGCCATCGGTATCAGCCTCAATACCGTCTTCGTCGTCATCGAGGCGATTTACGGCTATGCCAGTGGCTCGATGGCGCTGGTGGCCGATGCCGGGCACAATCTCTCGGATGTGCTCGGGCTGATCGCGGCATGGACCGCGGCTGTGCTGTCAAAGCGCGCACCGACGCCGCGCTTCACCTATGGCTTGCGCGGTTCTTCAATTCTCGCGGCGCTCTTCAACGCGGTGTTCCTGCTGGTCGCCGTCGGTGCCATCGCCTGGGAAGCCGTACTGCGACTGTTCAATCCCGAACCGGTAGCCGAGATCACCGTGATGATCGTCGCCACCATCGGCATCGTCATCAACGGCGTAACCGCGTGGCTGTTTGCCTCGGGCCGCAATAGCGACCTCAACATTCGTGGCGCCTATCTGCATATGGTCGCCGACGCTGCGGTCTCGGTTGGCGTGGTCATCGCCGCAATCGTCATCATGTTCACCGGCTGGTTGCGGATCGATGCCCTGACCAGCCTCGTCATCTGCGTGCTGATCGTCTGGGGCACCTGGAGCCTCTTGCGCGACTCCACTGCGATGTCCCTCGCCGCCGTGCCACGTGGCATCGATCCCGTGGCCGTGCGCAGCTATCTCGAACAATGCTCCGGCGTGGCTCAGGTGCATGACCTGCATATCTGGCCGATGAGCACCACCGAGGTCGCTCTGACCTGCCACATGGTGATGCCCGCGGGCACACCCGGCGATGCCTATCTGATGGAGATCGCCGCACGCCTGAAGCGCGATTTCGGCATCGAGCATGCGACGATCCAGATCGAGATGGATCCGAACTCAGCCTGTGCGCTGGCGCCGGAGCATGTGATCTAGGGCACGGCCGCATGCTCCGTCCTCATCCTGAGGAGCGCGCTGTGGCGCGCCTCCTCACCATGAGGGATCGTGCTGGGACTATTTCGCGTAGATATCCTTGTAACTATCGCGCAGCACGTTCTTCTGCACCTTGCCCATGGTGTTGCGCGGCAGATCGTCGACGAAGATCACGCGCTTCGGCATCTTGAACTTGGCGATCTGGCCATCCAGCGCCTTGAGCACGGAGGCCTCGTCGATCGCGGTCTTCTTGTCGCTCACGACTACGGCAGTGACGCCCTCGCCGAAATCCGCATGCGGCACACCGATCACAGCGCTTTCGATCACGCCGGGCATGGCGTCGATCTCGCTTTCGATTTCCTTCGGATAGACGTTGAAGCCGCCGGAGATCACCAAATCCTTGCCGCGGCCGAGAATGTGCACGTAACCCTTGGCGTCGATCTTGCCGAGGTCGCCGGTGATGAAGAAGCCGTCGTCGCGGAATTCCGCCTTGGTCTTCTCCGGCATCCGCCAATAGCCCTGGAAGACGTTCGGGCCCTTCACCTCGATCATGCCGATAGTATCGCGCGCGAGCTCTTTGGCCGTCTCCGGATCGGTGACGCGCACGGAGACGCCAGGCAGCGGGAAACCGACCGCACCGGGCACGCGCTCGCCGTCGTAGGGATTCGACGTGTTCATGTTGGTTTCAGTCATGCCGTAGCGCTCCAGCACGGCGTGCCCGGTGCGCGCGAACCATTCGCGATGGGTGTCCGCCAGCAGCGGCGCGGATCCCGAGATGAACAACCGCATATGGCTGCAAGTTTCTTTCGACAGGTTCGGCGACTGCAGCAGGCGTGTATAGAAAGTGGGGACGCCCATCAGAACGGTGGCGCGGGCCATCAGCTTGATGATGAGTTCCGGATCGAGCTTCGGCAGGAAGATCATCGACGCACGCGCAAACAGCGTCACGTTGCTTGCCACGAACAGACCGTGCGTGTGATAGATCGGCAGGGCGTGGATCAGCACGTCATCCCTGGTGAAGCGCCAATATTCGACAAGGCTCAGCGAGTTCGACGCCAGATTGTCGTGGCTCAGCATCGCCCCCTTAGAGCGTCCGGTAGTGCCCGACGTATAGAGGATCGCGGCGAGATCCTCGTTCTTGCGCGCGACGGTCTGGAAATCCGGCTTCTCTTTCGCTGCGGCATCGGTCAGCGAGCCCTTGCCATCAGCACCCAGTGTTTCGACCTTCGCGCCGACCTTGGCCGCAATAGCGGCAAAGCCCTCGGCCTTGGAGGGGTCGCAGACCACCAGGGACGGTTCGGCATCGGTAATGAAATAATCGAGCTCGTTGAGCGTATAGGCGGTATTGAGCGGCAGATAGACCGCACCGGCCCGTACGGTCGCCAGATACAGCACCAGAGCGGGCACTGACTTCTCGGTCTGCGCCGCCACGCGGTCACCCGGCTTGACGCCGCGGGCGACCAGAACATTCGCCATCTGACCCGCCAGCGCGATCAGATCGCCATAGCTGATGTGCTTGCCCTCGGGCGTCTCGATCGCGAGACGCGAGGGATCGTCGAGTTTGTCGAACAGGCGAGAAAACAGATTGGCGTTCATGGCAAGGTCACGCGGTGCAGGAGTGCGGGAGCGACCGGTGCAGCTAGCCCAACGATCGCGTCAATTTGTCCCGTTCCTTAGCAAGAATGGTCACATCTAGGCAACGTATCCTGCAGGCGGATGGAGTGCCATATCTGGTGGATCAGCCGCTTGGAGCAGCGTCATCCCGTCGCGGTTTTCGCGCGTGATTGTATCAAACGCGATGTATCGAACTGGTTGTTGCCTCGCGCGAACGAAATGCATCCGCGAAAGTTTCAGCAGTGACGAAAAATATAGACTGAAACCGGCCCCGAGGCCTCGCGTAGCTCGGGCATCGACGGCGCAATCGAACCTCCAGGGGATCACCGCGGTCGATACCCAATCATCGCACCAGCGAGATCGTTGGTCATTCATATCACTCGGGAGACGATCCATGTCCAAGCGCATTGCACTTCTGTCGGCCGTCGCATTCAGCACCCTCGCCATCACTGGCGTCGTGCTTGCCCCCGCACAGGCCGAAGACAAGAAGATGATGAAGAGCGAAATGTCGGGCGAGAAGACCGTGATGGTCGGCGGCGCACCGATGTATCCGTCGAAGAACATCGTCGAGAATGCCGTCAACTCGAAGGATCACACCACGCTGGTCGCCGCCGTGAAGGCCGCCGGCCTGGTCGATACGCTTTCCAGCAAGGGCCCGTTCACGGTGTTCGCACCGACGAACGCCGCCTTCGGCAAGCTGCCGGCCGGTACCGTCGACACGCTGGTGAAGCCTGAGAGCAAGGCGACCCTGACCAAGATCCTGACCTACCATGTGGTCCCCGGCAAGCTGAACGCCGCCGACCTCAAGGACGGCCAGAAGCTGAAGACCGTCGAAGGCGAAGAGCTGACCGTGAAGGCTTCGGGCGGCAAGGTCATGATCGTGGATGCCAAAGGCGGTTCTTCGACCGTAACCATCGCCGACGTCAACCAGTCGAACGGCGTGATTCACGTCATCGATACTGTCCTGATGCCGAAAGCCTGATCTCCGGCTTCTGCGCAACAAGTTCGCGCATTCTGACTTGTCCCCACAGGATGCGTGCGCGCCCCCCAAGGATACCGAGGGGCGCCAAGAAGCGAGCCGGGGCAACCTGGCTCGCTTTTTTGTGATCGGAATGGTTGGCGTTCCGGAAGGTTGAGAAGACAGCGTCCGTAACGAATGGCACTTTATGCCGTATAGATGCCAGAACCCATGAAAATGGATGATTCCATGTCCAGCATCTCCCTGAGCGAAGAACGTACGGCTGCAGCCAAGCCCAAAACGAAGGTGATCCAGCCCGCCTGGGTCCGTGTCGTGCATTGGATCAACGCCGTGGCGATCGTGCTGATGATCATGTCGGGCTGGCAGATCTACAACGCTTCCCCGCTGTTCAACTTCACCTTCTCATCGTCGATCACGCTCGGCGGCTGGCTCGGCGGCGGCATTATGTGGCACCTCGCCGCGATGTGGCTGCTGGTGATCAACGGCCTGGTCTATCTCACACTCGGTATCGTCACCGGCCGCTTCCGCAGGAAGCTGTTGCCTATTTCCGCGAAAGGCGTGCTCGACGACACCAAGGCCGCACTGACCGGCCAACTCTCGCACGCTGATCTCTCGACCTACAATCAGGTGCAGAAGCTGCTCTATACCGGAATCATTGGGGTCGGCATTCTGATCGTGCTGTCCGGCCTCGCGATCTGGAAGCCTGTCCAGCTGCAATATCTCACAGCGCTGTTCGGCGGCTACGACACCGCACGCTATGTGCATTTCTTCATGATGGCTGCCATTGTCGGCTTCCTCGTCATCCATGTGGCTCTGGCCTTGATCGTGCCGAAGAGTCTGCGTGCGATGATTATCGGACGCTGAGGGAGTACGACCATGATCAGAAAAATCCGCTCCCTCATCATTCCCGGCGTCGACAAGGATCTCCTCGTCAAGGATGCCACCAAGCTGATGCCCGATCTGTCGCGCCGCCGTTTCATCGCGTCGGGTGCAAGTTTCGGCGCGTTGACGTTGCTCACCGGCTGCGATGTCAGCGACAGTCTCTCGGCTGAAAACCTGCTGACGCACATGTCGAAATTCAACGACATGGTGCAGGCCCGAATTTTCAATCCGAACACGCTTGCTCCGACCTACTCGGAGAAAGACATCAAACGTCCCTTCCCATTCAATGCGTTCTATGCCGAGGACGACGCGCCGAACGTGGACGGCAAGGAATGGAAGCTCGAAGTCTCCGGCCTGGTGCAGGACAAGAAGTCGTGGACGCTTGATGAACTGCACAAGCTGCCGGAAGTGTCACAGATCACCCGCCACATCTGCGTGGAAGGCTGGAGCGCCATTGGTTCCTGGCAGGGCACGCCGCTGCGCGACTTCCTCAAGCTGGTCGGTGCAGACACCAACGCGAAGTGGGTCCATTTCCGCTGCGCCGAGGATTATACGAGCTCGCTCGATATGCCCACGGCCATGCATGCGCAGACGCAAATGACCTTCAAATTCGACAACCAGCTTCTGCCCCGGGCCTATGGTTTCCCGATGAAGATCCGCGTGCCAACCAAACTCGGCTTCAAGAATCCGAAATACGTCGTCGCGATGGAAGTCACCAACGACTACAAGGGCGGCTATTGGGAAGATCAGGGCTATAACGATTTCAGCGGGAGCTGATCGGCTTCTGGAACATCGACATGGCAGCGCCGACGCCCAGCGTCGCCGCCGACACTACCAGCGCTGAAGTCAGACTCCCTGTCGCGTCGCTGATGGCGCCGACCGCAATCGGTCCCATCGTCTGCCCGATGCCGAACACGATCGTCACCACCGCAATCGCCTTGGGCCATGTCTCCTTCGGATAGTTGAAGCGCACGAAGGCCGTCGTCGCCGCGACGACAGCGAAGAACGACACGCCGAACACTGCCGCCGACACGCCGAGCACCAGCGGCGAATGGCCGAGCAAGGGCATCGCAGCACCAACGGCATTGGTGCCGAGAATGATCGCCATCGCGCGTCCGCTCTGTCCGCGCGCCAGCACGCCACGCCACAGCCAGGGCGACGCGAAAGAACTCGCGCCGATCAGGCACCAGAACGCGCTCTGCGCGACGGCGCTGCCGCCGCCATCGCGGACATAGGCGATCATGAAGGTCATGTAGGCGATGTAGCCGGCACCAAACATGAAATAGGCGACCAGGAAAATCCACATCGGCCGGATCGTCATGGACGGCGCCGCGGCGCGCGACGTGCCTTCGCTTGCGTCCACCAGCTTGCGTAGCAGCGGCAAGCCCATCACCACCGAGACGAGACCAATCACCAGCCAGACGATCCACCAGGAGCCGGCGCCGAACCCCTGCAGCACGAAGGGGGCGATCAAGCCGGACACCAGAATGCCGATTCCAGGTCCGGCATAGAACAGGCTGAGCAGATAGGACGACCGCTCCGGATGCGCGAGGCCAATGGTTGCCGCGAGCGCACCGCCCGCAACGAAAGAGATCGCCGCACCAAATCCGGTGACGAAACGGGCGATGCTGAGCAGCGTGAAATCCGCTGTGACGCCGCAAACCAGCAGCGACACGATGCTGGCCACCGTACCGATCTGGATCACCGCGAAAAGCCCGTAGCGTTTGCCGAGACCTGCTGCTGCCAGCGCGCCGAGCAGATAGCCGGCGGCGTTGACGGTATTCATGAAGCCCGCCGCCGAATACGACCATTGCAGGCTGCCGCGCATGTCCGGTAGCACGAGCGAATAGACAAAACGGCCGATGCCAAGACCGATAGCCGGCGCCAGCGAGAGCATCAGGATCAGCAGGGCTGGATTGCGGCGCGAAAACGAAGGGTCGGATGACGTCACTGGCAACTCCTGCTGGCCGTCACTGTCGCAGGTTCTGCGGTCGCTGCAATCGCGCCTTTAGCAAGGCTGTCTTGCCAATGCGGCAATGACGGCTTAGCACTCGCCCGAAATTCGACGTTCAGAGAAGGAAACGATCATGGCGGCGCATAAACTGCTGGTTCTCCCCGGCGACGGTATCGGCCCCGAAGTGATGGCGGAGGTGACGCGCCTGATCGACTGGATCGACGCCCAGGGCATCGCCAAATTCGAAACCGAGACCGGCCTCGTCGGCGGCGCATCCTATGATGCCGACAAGCTGCCGATCACGGATGCCACCATGGCCAAGGCCAATGCTGCCGACGCCATCATCTTCGGCGCCATCGGCGGCCCGAAATGGGACGGCGTACCCTATGAGCATCGCCCGGAAGCCGGGCTGCTACGCCTGCGCAAGGATCTCGGCCTGTTCGCCAATCTGCGCCCGGCCGTGTGCTACCCCGCGCTTGCGGATTCTTCGAGCCTGAAGCGCGAGGTCGTCGAAGGCCTCGACATCATGATCGTGCGCGAGCTCACCGGCGGCGTCTATTTCGGCGAGCCGAAGACCATCACCGATCTCGGCAACGGCCAGAAGCGCGCCGTCGATACGCAGGTCTACGACACCTATGAGATCGAGCGCATCGCACGAGTCGCCTTCGATCTGGCCCGCAAGCGCCAGAACAAGGTGACGTCGATGGAGAAGCGTAACGTCATGAAGTCGGGCGTGCTCTGGAACGAGGTCGTCACCCAGGTGCATGGCCGCGAATACAAGGACGTTACGCTCGAGCATCAGCTCGCCGATTCCGGCGGCATGAACCTCGTGAAGTGGCCGAAGCAGTTTGACGTCATCGTCACCGACAACCTGTTCGGCGACATGCTCTCGGATATCGCTGCGATGCTGACGGGGTCGCTGGGCATGCTGCCCTCGGCGTCGCTCGGCGAAGTCGATGCCAAGACCAGGAAGCGCAAGGCAATGTATGAGCCGGTGCACGGCTCGGCGCCTGACATCGCCGGCAAGGGCATGGCCAATCCGCTGGCCATGATCGCCTCGTTCGGCATGGCGCTGCGCTACTCGCTGGATCTCGGCGATCTTGCCGACAAGGTCGACCAGGCCATCGCCGCGGTTCTGGCAAAGGGTCTGCGGACGGCGGATATCAAGTCGGACGGCGCGACCGTTGTGAGCACATCAGGCATGGGCGAGGCGCTGCTGAAGGAATTGCAGGCGTTGCACGCTTAAGCGCGCTCAAACCCCTCCCCTAAGAAAATGCCCGGCTCAGCCGGGCATTTTCGTATCGATATGTCGCGGCACTCAGTAGAGCGGGAAGCGCTCGGGATAGCCGCCGAGATCCCACTGCGAATTGAGCGGCTGGCGGTCCAGCGGACGGTTGTTGTTGTCGCGGGCAAAGGAGTAGCCCGGCGGATAGGCGTAATCGGTGAACTTGCGATCACCCGGGAGCACTTCGACGCCGGCATCGAGCCAGGAGCGCCGCGTCACGTAAACGCGGGTGCGGCCCTGCTGATAGGACACATTCGGGCCGCGCGCACCGTAAGCGGCGGCATCGCGGTCGGAAACGCGAACCTTCTTCTTGGTGGCGGCATCGGCCGGCGAGACAGCAACGGCGGTCGCGATGACGGCAACCGTCGCGAACAACATGGCGAGAGTTTTCGCGGCGGGAAATTTCAAGGTCATCAGGTCCTCATTGCAGTCAAGAGATCGGCCACGCGAGTCGGCAAATCCGATTTGCGGTCAATTTAGCTGGCCGGGGTATCCGGCCACAAGGTCTATCCGGCCACAGTCGCCGATATAATGCGCGGTGTGGCCGAATGTTGCATGTAATCCAAGGTCTTGGTCCTGCCTATCACGAAGAGGTCACAGACTGCCGCGGAGCAGCGGGTTTTGGGCGCCGGTGACCCAATCGGCCGATGTCGCCGACAGCGCCGCGCCGCTGATGCAGCCGGCCCGCTTCAGCTCGGCCTGGGCGAAGGCGTCCTGCAGCCGGGGTTCATTGCCGGCTGTCAGCAGCACCAGCCGGTTCAGGGTACAGCCTATGGCCGCCCGCCGGGCCGGCAGGCCGTCGCCCTGGCACGACCAGCCGGAAATCCTGAGATTGGCGGCATCCAGGGTCTTCATGAAGCCCAGGCAGCGCTTGCTGTCCTTCAGCCGATCGGCAAAGCCCATCAGGGCAACCGGCCCGAATTTGGTATCGATGATGCCCTCGCCCACCACTTCACGAACGCCGCCGGGGTCCATGCGGCCGGCGATGTCCGCCCCTGGCGGACCGGCGCGACCGGCCTCGGCGCCCGGGCGATACAATTCCAGCTCGGCCACCGGGGTCTCCCCGGGCGACGCCCAGCGCAGGACATCCTTGCGGCCCCCTTCGGGGTGCCTGAATATCTCATAAGATGATGTTTTACCTGACGAATCGAACTGGCTGACGGCAAAATTGGGATGCGAGCGACTGGCGACACTCCAGCCAGCCTTACTCCAGCCAGCCTTGGCGGGTGGTTCACTGCCGAAGTCGAATTCCAGTCCGTCGAACACGGTGACCGCGGCCATGACAACCAGTGCCAGCACCCCCATATAGGCGAGCAGACGTATGGCGACGGCGCCGCACTCGTCGGCAAAGCTCTGCAGGGCCGGATGGACGCCTGCCGGCTTTGGGTGGTGCGGAACCAAAATTGAACGCATCAAAACACGCAAAAACGCTTAGGACGTTGTCTTTGCGGCGTTTCTCGCATAGAAGCGCTCGCTCTTCCCTTTCCGCAAACGGCGGCCGGGAGGCATTTTTCTTCGGAGAGTGAACGATGGGTTACAAAGTCGCGCTGGTCGGAGCGACCGGCAATGTCGGGCGTGAAATGCTCAGCATTCTGGATGAACGTAAATTCCCCGCTGACGAGGTCGTGGCGCTTGCGTCGCGCCGCAGCATGGGCGTTGAGGTTTCCTTCGGCGACAAAACCCTGAAATGCAAAGACCTCGCGACCTATGACTTCAGCGACGTCGACATCTGCCTGATGTCGGCCGGCGGAGCCGTGTCGAAGGAATGGTCGCCGAAGATCGGCGCAGCCGGTGCCGTCGTGATCGACAACTCGTCGACCTGGCGCATGGACCCGGACGTGCCGTTGATCGTGCCGGAAGTAAACGCCGCTGCCGTTGATGGCTTCACCAAGAAGAACATCATCGCAAACCCGAACTGCTCGACTGCGCAGCTCGTGGTGGCGTTGAAGCCGCTGCACGACAAGGCAACCATCAAGCGCGTCGTCGTCTCGACCTATCAGTCGGTGTCGGGTGCGGGCAAGGATGCGATGGACGAGTTGTTCTCGCAGACCAAGGCCGTCTACACCAACAGCGAACTGGTCAATAACAAATTCCCGAAGCGTATCGCCTTCAACGTCATTCCACAGATCGACGTGTTCATGGAGGACGGCTACACCAAGGAAGAGTGGAAGATGATGATGGAGACCAAGAAGATTCTTGATCCCAAAATCAAAATGTCCGCGACCTGCGTGCGCGTGCCGGTGTTCGTCGGCCACTCGGAAGCGGTCAATATCGAGTTCGAGAATCCGATCTCGGAAGATGAAGCCCGCGACATCCTGCGCAATGCGCCGGGTTGCCTCGTGATCGACAAGCGCGAGCCCGGTGGCTACGTCACGCCTTACGAAGCCGCTGGCGAAGACGCGACCTATATCAGCCGCATCCGCACGGATGCGACGGTCGATAACGGTCTCGTTCTGTGGTGCGTCTCGGACAACCTGCGCAAGGGCGCGGCGCTCAACGCCGTGCAGATCGCGGAATGCCTGATCAACCGCAAGCTGATCACCGCGAAGAAGAAGGCCGCTTAAGCCGCTTCGATATCGAAACACGAAAGGCCGGGTGCATCGCATCCGGCCTTTTTTGTTTGCCCCGCGACAACTCCGCTCCTCACGGCGAGGACGGAGCGCTACGCTGTCGGCTTCGCCTGTCCGACCGGCTTGAACACCTTCTCCACCTTGTCGAGCACCGACAGCGAGCCGAGCGCTACGCCGAAATAGGCGCCATGCAGCAGGAGGTCGCCGGCTTCGACGCGTTTCTTCACGAAGGGAAAGGTCATCAGGTTTTCGAGGCTGCGGAACACTGCAGCCTTCTCGATGCGGGTGACGAAATCCTGCATCGATTCATGGTCGCGGATTTCGACGATCTCGCCCGGCTTGGTGAACATCGACATCCAGCGGCCGATGAAGTCGCCCGGCGACAGCGGCGCGGTCTTGTCCACGAAGGCGCGGATGCCGCCGCATTGCGCGTGACCGAGAATAACAATGTGCTTCACCTTCAGCACCTGCACGGCATATTCCAGCGCAGCGGAGACGCCGTGAGCATTGCCGTCGGGCTGATAGGGCGGCACCAGATTGGCGATGTTTCGCACCACGAACAATTCGCCCGGCGAAGCATCGAAGATGACCTCGGGTGATACCCGCGAGTCGCAGCAGCCGATCACCATCACTTCGGGGAACTGGCCCTTTTCCGACAGTTCGCGAAAGCGCGACTGTTCGGTCGGCAAACGTTCCGACGAGAAGGTCTGGTAGCCGGAGATGAGTTGCTGCGGAAACGATGCGGTCATGGTTTGCCTCGTCAGCATGATCCCGAAAAGTGGATGCCAGTTTTCGGATCGGATCATGCTCAAACAGATGGGTCCCACGGATAACCATAGGACGCCAGCGCGAACAAGCCTTCCGGGCGGCGAACTGAGATGCTATCGCGAATGCCGACCCACAAGCAGGCACCAAATTTCAGGGAAATACGCCATGATCCGTCCGCGCCGCAGCCATTTGTTCATGCCAGGCTCGAATCCGCGCGCGCTGGAGAAGGCCCGCACCGTACCGGCCGACGGCATCATCCTGGACCTCGAAGACGCCGTGGCGCCGGACGCCAAGGGAACCGCCCGCGACGCCATCGCACAGACGCTGGCGGCCGGCGGCTTCGGCAAGCGCGAGGTCATCATCCGCATCAATGCGCTGGATTCGCCGTGGTGGATCGACGACGTCACAATGGCCGGCAAGGCCAAGCCCGACGGCATCCTAGTGCCGAAGATTTCCAGCGTCGAGGATCTCTCCGCCGTTGCGGATCGCCTGAGCGATATCGGCGCCGACATGTCGATCAAGGTCTGGGCCATGATCGAGACCTCGCGCGCCATCCTGCATGCGGAAGAACTCGCGGCCGCCTCACGCGATTCCGAGAACCGCCTGGCCGGCTTCGTGTTCGGCCCCAACGATATCGCCCGCGAGACCCGCATCCGCATGATGCCCGGCCGCGCGGCGATGCTTGGCATGATCACCCATTGCGTGCTGGCAACGCGGTTGCATGGTCTCGAAATCCTCGATGGTCCCTATAGCAATTTCAGCGACACCGAGGGCTTCATCGCCGAAGCTGAACAGGGCCGTGACATCGGCTTCGACGGCAAGACGCTGATCCATCCGAGCCAGATCGAGGCCTGCAACAAGGTCTTCACGCCGCCCGCCGACGAAGTCGCCCAGGCCCGCCGCATCATCGCGGCTTTCGAACAGCCGGAAAACGCCAGCCGCGGCGCGATCCAGCTCGACGGCAAGATGGTCGAGCGCCTGCATGCGGAAATGGCCAAGCGCACGATCGCGATTTCGGACGCGATCGCGGCGATGGGAAGCTGACGCGCAGGCGTCATACCTAACCGGGACGAACGGCGCGAAGCAAGCTTCGCGATGCTCGCAGGTCTATCACCACATCATGGCCGGGCTTGTCCCAGCCACCCACGTCTTCCTTTGTGGCCAAGACGTGGATACGCGGGACATCTAGCGAAGCCCGTTTCGCGCTGCCCGCGCATGACGGCGTTTTGTTTGGGCGTTGGCGCGTCACGCGATTTCAGATTCAACTGTCAAACAGCCACTGTTCTGGAGAGTCTTGTCCTTCAGACATGCGTCATCGCCCCTGTTGTTAGCGGCGCGGGGGCGCCGTCGTCTTTTGCATTCCCGCCCCCCTTGCGAGAGGGCGTGCGGAACGCCGGGTGCCCGTTGCACCCTTGGGCCTGATGCGAATGCGGCCTTCCGCAATTCAGAGTGCATCAGGACTTTCGGAGGCGCCGAGCAAGTGCCCAGCGTTCCGCCTGCGGTGTTTTTTCGGTTGCTTGCGCGTTGCCATGGCGAACGATCCGATCACCAAGATTACAGTCCCAGGGCGGAGGGACAGGGTGCCTCAAGCGAGTAAGCCGGACGCGTTTCGATTTGGTCGTCCGTCACACTGTCCAGAGGGTCTTTCCATCTCAAGGCCAGCCGTCTCCTTGCCAGTGGCAGTGCTGGCGCAGATCCGTCCTGCCCGAAGACAGACGTCACCCATGAACCGCGTAACGCCGCATCTCCGGCGTCCACCGCATCCCACCCCGCGAACGTGACGATCGCGATCGCCCCTCTCGGTGGGGCAGGACGAAACGGAATATAATCAATGTAGGGATATTGTCAATCGAAAATAGGAAAAAATATTTGGCGCATTTCCAACCCCAAACTGTCATTCCGGGGCGGCTGCGCACCTTCGCGCAGACGAACCCGGAATCCCGACATGGGAGTCTCCGATCGTGCCAAACACTCTGAGACTCCGGGTTCACACTTCAGCGGCTTTGCCGCTTCCGTGCGCCCCGGAATGACGGTGGAAACCCAGGGTTCAGTCCGGGTCGCTATGACGTGCCTACCTCTTGCCGACCCGCTCGGTCGCCCAGGCATAAAAGCTTCCGGGCATCGGCGCTTCCTTCCCGCGTCCCTTTGGCGAGATGTGAAAGCCGAGAATATCCGGATCGCCGACCAGCGCCGCGAAGTCCGACGGCTCGAAGAAAAGCTTTGGCTCCGCGTGAATCGAATAATAAGCCTTCCGCGGCAGCGCGTGATGCTGCAATCCGTGGCGCTTCGCGAGCGCCGTCAGCGATGCCGGGCCGAAGATCGCGACGCGCACATCACTGGCACGCTTCGCGCTATCGCGCAGCTTGCGCCATGCGAAAGCGAGGCGATGGCGCAATGACATCCAGTCTGGCGTCAACTCGTCCTGCCTGATCAGCGCCTCGAACGCCGCGACAATCGGATCGTCAGGCGGAAGATACAGCACCGAATTGCCGAGCTGACGTCGCTTCTCCCAGGCGAAATAGGGCTTTGCGGGATCGATCTCGATCGGCTTCAGCAGCAGCACATCCGCATCGAGCCAGAGGCCGAGACCTTCCGCCATCAGCCGGATGCGAAAGAAATCGCTGAACTGCAGGGGTGTCCAGCCCACCCATGTGCCGTCGGGAGCTGACGGCCGCAGCCGGTCCGCGAAAGCGCGCGGCAACACGGCTTCCGCATCGGCATTGCTCACGCCATCCGGCAGATCGGTAATGGGTGCAAAACTATAGAGCGTGACGCGGTGGCCGGCCTGCACCTGCGAGCGCAGACAGAGCCTGCGCAGCGCATCGAGCGGCCCCTCCCAAAAGGTGACGACGTCAGGAATCACGCGTCACCTTCCGAAGTGAATCAGGCCCAGGCGCGCTCGGTCTTGAGCTTGGACTCATAGCTGTCGATGGAGGCCTTCTTCTCCATCGTCAGGCCGATGTCGTCGAGACCGTTGAGCAGGCAGTGCTTGCGGAACGGATCGATCTCGAATTTCACCGTGCCGCCGTCAGGACCACGGATTTCCTGGTTCGGCAGATCGATGGTGATCGTCGCATTGGCGCCGCGTTCGGCGTCGTCGAACAGGGCGTCGAGATCTTTCTGCGAGACGCGGATCGGCAGCACGCCGTTCTTGAAGCAATTGTTGTAGAAGATGTCGCCGAACGAGGTCGAGATCACGCAGCGGATGCCGAAGTCCAGCAGCGCCCACGGCGCGTGTTCGCGCGACGAACCGCAGCCGAAATTATCGCCGGCAACCATGATCTTGGCGTTACGATAGGCAGGCTTGTTGAGGACGAAATCCGGGTTCTCGCTGCCGTCATCGAGATAGCGCGCTTCCGAGAACAGGCCCTTGCCGAGGCCGGTGCGCTTGATGGTCTTCAGATACTGCTTCGGGATGATCATGTCGGTATCGACATTGATGATCTTCAGCGGCGCCGCGACGCCTTCCAGCGTGGTGAACTTGTCCATGAACGTATCCTCGGATTGAACGGCCGTTTTAGCCCGATCGGGCGGCCCGTCCAAGGGTGATTTATGCAGGGCTAATCGGCGACGCCAGCCTCGATGGCCTCCATATCGGCGTCCGACAGGCCGAAATGGTGGCCGATCTCGTGGATCAGCACGTGGCGGACGATATGGCCGAGGGTTTCGTCATGTTCGGCCCAGTAATCCAGGATCGGCCGGCGATACAGCCAGATCATATTGGGCAACTGGCCAGTGTTGTCATGGCTCTGAAACGGCAGTCCGACGCCCTGGAACAGACCCAGCAGGTCGAATTCGGTCTCGGCCTGCATCTCCTCCAGCACCTCGTCACTGGGAAAGTCATCGACCCGGATGATCACGCCCTCGCAGAGCTTGCGGAAATCTTCCGGCAGGAGGGCGAGCATGGCATGGGCCATGTCCTCCATTTCGGCGAGATCGGGTGCTTTTGCCTGGTGCCACATGTTTCCCTGTCTAGCCAATTCCCGTGACATGGCAATGCGCCGGTACGGCGCTGTCCCGGCGGTTGACGGGCGGGCGTCAATCGGAGACTTTGCGGCGTTTCCTTTTGAAGCATGATCTCTCGACAAACGAACCCGTTTGTCGGCGAAAACCGGCATTTACTTTTCGGGATCATGCCCATGGCGGTTTGGGGCGTTAAAATGCGGATCATGATGGCAGCACTGGGATTGGCGGTTGCGCTCGGCGCGTTGCCTATGGTTGGCGTCGCACAGGCCCAGACGGCCACGCAGATCGCCCAATCCGACGACAGCGTTCAGCCTCGCCGCGCGCGCCCGCGCGTTCGCATCTATCGCACCCCGGACGAACGCGGTGTCTATCCCAGCTACAATCCCGGCCCGAACGCCGTGCGCGATTGCACCGCCAATCTGGTGCAGGAATATCGCCCGAGCGGCACCGTGATCGTGCCGCGCATGAACTGTTACTGGCGCCGCGGCTAACCTAGCGGCGCTGCCGCGCGGCACCGATCAGACCCGCTGCAATCACCATCGCCGAACTGCCATAGACGATGATCGCCATGGCGAGCTGAACTGTCGTGCTTGCCGTGCCGGGCATCACGCCGGGGCCTTGCGACGCCTGCGCGCGTTCGATCCACGGATCCAGAGCGGCGGAGACAAATGCGAGCGTGACAACAATCGTCGAGATCAAACGCATGATGATGGCCTCCATCATTGCATGATCGAGATACGCGTCGTGCAGCGATTCGGTTTTACAACCACGCTTCTGTCTGGCGCGATGACGCGTATTCGTTCCACGGCTGCGACAGTCCGCCACCGCGTCATATCGCTCAGGCCGCATTCACATCGCGTTCACCTCCCGAACCCTAGCGTCATCAGCATGGGCGATGATCCATTTGCAGCGTGCATGTTGAGATGTGCGCAGACCTGAGGAGACGACACGTGAACGTAAAGAAAATTTTTGGCTTCGCTGCCATCGCAGGATTGCTGTTCGTCGCAGCGCCCACGCAGCAGGCGAACGCCGCTTCGCTGAACGGCCCAGGCATCGCGGCATCGGTTCAGGGCGGCGCCAGCGAGAAGCTGACGACCGAAGTTCAGTATCGTCATCACCACAATCACGGCTATCGCCCGCATCACGGCGTGCGCCGTCACCACGGCTGGCACCGCCCGCATCACGTCCGCCGTCATCATGGCTGGCACCGGCCACACCATGTGCGTCCTCACTGGCGCTACTGAGAATATTTCGGAAATGGAAACAGGCGCGCGCAAGTGCGCCTGTTCTCGTTGACGGGATGTTGACCGCGTCTCTCTGTCGCGGGAAATCGCGGTCACCATATGCGTTATGGGGTGGAGGCGACGAAAGACGATCGATGGAAAGCGATCGAGGCAAGGAAAAAACATGAAGAACTGGGTAGGCGCAGCCATGCTGGCTGCAACACTTTCACTCGGCGGCGCATTGACCAGCGCCCCCGCCATGGCTGACACGCAGGCGAGTCAAAAGGCTGCGTCGGACAACAAGGCGAAGGCAACGGACTTCAGCGCACAGCGGCGCCATCGCCACTTCCACCACCGCCATCACTTCGGCCACCGGCATTACGGGTATCGCGGCTATTACGGCCCGCGTTATGGCTACGGATACGGCTATCGCCCGTACCGCTCCTATTACGGCCCGGCATATTACGGACGCCCCTATGCCTATCGCCCTGCTTACTACGGCGGATACGGCTATCGCCCCTACGGCTATTACGGCGGCTATCATCCTTATGGCGCCTATGGCTACGGCCCGGGCTTCGGTTTCGGCGGCCCGCTCAGCGTCGGCTTCAGCTTCGGCCGCTGGTAAATCCTGACATCATCGGACGACATCGACAGGCGCCCTTTGCGGCGCCTGTTTTTTTGCGCGCATGACGCAGCCTGCCTGCGTCATTCATGACGCGTTCAGATCGACATCCCTAATTTTCCGTCAAGGCGCGACAACCCACATGACACGACCATGCGCAAACGCACCGTTAGCGCAAGCGAGGACCTGCGCCGTCAGGTTCGCGCGATCGATGTCCCATGCGCTGATCGATGGAGGATGTTTCCGATGAGACATGTTCAAGATCGACAATCTGTCCCGAATGCCGAACGAGGTTTTGCGATCAGACCATTCATGACGCGCTCGCTCGGCGTGGCTGCCGCCGCAGCGATGATGATGTCGCTGACGCCACCGGCACGGGCCGTCTCGCTGATCAATCCCGGCGCGGCACCCGCGGCAAAGCAGGCTCATAACGCTTTGTTCACGCAGGTCCAGCATCGCGGTGGACGCGGCGGTGGTGGCGGAGGAGGTTTCCGCGGCGGTGGCGGAGGCGGCGGTCACGCCTTTCATGGCGGAGGCGGCGGCGGATTTCGCGGCGGCGGCATGCCGGCATTTCGGGGTGGCGGTGGAGGCGGAGGCTTCCGTGCCGTAGCGCCTGCGTTCCGCGGCGGTGGCGGTTTCCGCCCGGGCCCGGCCTTTGTCGGCGGCGGCTTTCGGCGTGGACCCGTATTCCATGGTGGCTATCGTGGCGGCTACCGTCACTTCGCGCCAGTGCGCTATTACGGTCATCGCCATCACTTCTTCCGACCGCGCTATTACGGGTATTACGGACCGAGCTACTATTACGGCCCGCGCTACTATCAGCCGCGGCGCTTCTGCCGGATCGTCTGGACCTATTACGGCCCACGCAAGATCTGCCGCTATCGCCCCTGGCATCACCGCCACTGGCACTACCGGCGGCATTACCGGTTCCATGCTTACTGGTGAGTTGTAATTCACACGCCGTCATGGCCGGGCTTGTCCCGGCCATGACGACTAAGTGTAGCTGTAGCTACTACACTCACTCTCCCAGCTGAAACGCCTCGAACCGCGCGAGCTCTTCCTCGATGCGCCGCTTCCATTCCTTGCGCGGCGTCTTCGGCTTCGTGCCCTCACCGACCCAGCTCCATTGCTGCATCAGCAATTTGCGCTTCTGCCGATCGGTCTTGAGATCGACGGCCGCCACGATCTTGTCGTCCACCAGCACCGGCAATGCGAAATAGCCGAGTTGGCGTTTTTCCTTCGGCACATAAGCCTCGAAGCGGTGGTCGTGGCCGAAGAACAGATTCGTGCGCTTACGTTGGATCACCAGGGGATCGAACGGCGACAGCACATGCACCAGCCCCGCCTCGCCTTCGCTGGTGTCTTCGAGCGCGGCAGGTGTCGTCCAATGCTCCTGCTTGCCGGCGCCGTCGAGCGCGACGGCCACCAGCTCACCCTTGCGCAACCGCGCCTCGATCAGCTTGCGAATGCCGGCCTTGGAGGGCGCATCGAGATGGCAGATCGAATCGAGACTGACGATGCCCTGCGAGCGCAGCGCGCGATCGAGCAGATAGGCGAATTTCTCGTTCGCCGACGCTGCCTTCGGCAGTTTCTCCCAGCCGAAATGGCGCAACAGAAGATCATAGGTCTTCAGCATGCCCGTGCGTTCGGAAATCGTGAGGTGGCCTTCATAGAACGCCAGTTGCAGCGCCCGCTTCGACGGCTTGCGGCTGGCCCATTCGTGGTCCTTCTCGCGCAGCACATCGTCATCGATATCGCGAATCGACAGCGGACCAGCCTTGGCCAGCCGCATCACCTTGCGCTTGTCCGCCGGCGTCACCGTGACAAACCAGCCATGACCCTCACGGCGATAATATTTCATGTCCGGCACGAAGAAGCCGATATCGTCAGTCGGCACATAAGCGAGCGCATGGGTCCAGTATTCGAACACACTCTTGTCGTGCGTCTGCGCCTGTTTGAGATCGGCGCGCCTGTAATCGGGAATACGCGAGAACAGGATGTGATGATGGCTGCGCTCGATCACATTGATCGTATCGATCTGCACATAGCCGAGATGCTGCACGGCAGCCTTCACCGCCGCGGCGCCATCGCCAAACGGCGCACGCGCATCGAGCCGTTGCGCACGCAGCCAGATGCGGCGGGCGGCGGAGGTGGTGAGTTGGACGGGCTTAGCGGCGAGGCGAGGCATGCAGCAAACGTAACCCGGATGGATTCGACTGTCATTCCGGGGCGCGAGCGCCTTCAGGCGATCGCGAACCCGGAATCCCGGCGTGTTCATCACCTGCCAATACCGGGCGGCGGAGAAGTAGACTCACTTCGGGATTCCGGGTTCACGCCGGCCCGCTACGCGACCCGGCCTGCCCCGGAATGACGAGCGAGTGACTCAGTGCCACTCCCTGATATCGACGAAGTGCCCGGCGATCGCAGCCGCAGCGGCCATTGCCGGCGACACCAGATGGGTGCGGCCCTTGTGGCCCTGGCGGCCCTCGAAGTTGCGGTTCGAGGTGGCGGCGCAGCGCTCTTCCGGACGCAGCTTGTCCGGATTCATCGCCAGGCACATGGAGCAGCCCGGCTCGCGCCATTCGAAGCCGGCCTTCAGGAAGATTTTGTCGAGGCCTTCGGCCTCCGCCTGCTCCTTTACCAGACCCGAACCCGGCACGATCATGCCCGACACATTGCCGTTGATGGTCTTGCCCTCGACCATCTTCGCTGCGGCGCGCATGTCCTCGATGCGGCCATTGGTGCAGGAACCGATGAAGACGCGGTCGATCTTGATGTCCGTGATCTTCGTACCCGCGGTCAGGCCCATATAGGCCAGCGCGCGCTCCTTGGAGAGACGCTTTGCTTCATCCGCGATGTCAGCCGGGTTCGGCACCTTGCCGGTGATCGAGATGACGTCCTCGGGCGAGGTGCCCCAGGTAACGATGGGCGGCAGCTTCGCGGCATCGAGACGAATCTCGTGATCGAAATGCGCGCCTTCGTCGGAGCGCAGCGTGTCCCAGTAGCGGACGGCAGCGTCCCACATCTCGCCCTTGGGCGACATCGGGCGACCCTTGAGGAATTCGTAGGCCTTCTCGTCGGGCGCGATCAGGCCGGCGCGGGCACCGCCTTCGATGGACATGTTGCAGACCGTCATGCGGCCTTCCATCGACAGCGAACGGATCGCCTCGCCGGCATATTCCAGCACATAGCCGGTGCCGCCGGCGGTGCCGATCTCGCCGATGATGGCCAGGATGATGTCCTTGCCGGTGACGCCGTCGGGCAACTTGCCATCGACGGTGGCGCGCATGTTCTTCGCCTTCTTCTGGATCAGCGTCTGTGTCGCCAGCACGTGCTCGACTTCCGACGTGCCGATGCCATGCGCCAGCGCACCGAACGCGCCATGCGTCGAGGTGTGGCTATCGCCGCAAACGATCGTCGTTCCCGGCAGCGTGAAGCCCTGCTCGGGGCCGATGACGTGGACGATGCCCTGACGCTTGTCGAACTCGTTGTAATATTCGATGCCGAATTCGCGCACGTTCTCGGCCAAAGTCGCGATCTGCTCGGTCGATTCCGGATCGGGATTGGGCTTGGTGCGATCGGTGGTCGGCACGTTGTGATCGACGACAGCGAGCGTCTTCTCCGGCGCATGCACACGGCGACCGGCGGCGCGCAGACCCTCGAAGGCCTGCGGGCTCGTTACTTCGTGCACCAGATGGCGATCGATATAGAGCAGGCAGGTGCCGTCGGCGGCTTCCTCGACCAGATGGTCGTTCCAGATCTTGTCGTACAGGGTGGTCGGCTTGGATGTTGTCATTTTGCTTGGGCCTGACTTGGAAATTTCCTGGAAATTTCGAACCTGTTGCGGCTGCCGAGAGATTTGCCGCGCTGGCGGCGCAGGGCACGCAACTGAAGAACGGAAGGCTTAACGCGTGAGATTGCTCACGCGCTTCTAAGCGTGCCCACGATGGAGGTCGTGAAGCGACCGAAGAAGCGACCGGGCAGCCGGCTGTGATCGTCGATGACGATGCGCAAAGCGTGCTGGTGCAGGTCTAGAAACATTCCAGTCATATAGCATTCGGGGAACGCAACGCCAATGCGACAGAGGCATGCGGCATCCGCCCAACAAAAAAGCGCGGCTTGCGCCGCGCTTTTCGTCTCGCACAATTCGATGGTGCGGAAATTACTTGGCAGCGGCCGCAGCTGCGACCTTCGCCGGGCGATCGGTCTTCTTCTCGACGATACGGGCCGACTTGCCGCGCAGATCGCGCAGGTAATACAGCTTGGCGCGACGCACCTTGCCGCGACGCACGACCTTGATCGAGTCGATCATCGGGGAGAGCAGCGGGAACACGCGCTCGACACCCTCGCCGTAGGAGATCTTGCGAACGGTGAAGCTCTCGTTGATACCACCGCCGTTGCGGCCGATGCACACGCCTTCATAGGCCTGCACGCGGGAGCGCTCGCCTTCGACAACCTTCACGTTGACGATGAGGGTGTCGCCGGGACCGAATTCCGGGATCGACTTGGTGGCGGAAAGGCGGTCGAACTGCTCTTTTTCAAGCGTCTGAATCAGGTTCATCGAAAATCTCCATCGGCGGCGCGCCCAGACATTGCGCGGGCTGCGCTCGAAACTCTTACCCTGCCATTGCACGGATTTGGCGCTGCTATACGGGAAAGCGAAGCCGTTGTCACCCGTCTGTGTCACTCACCCGTCGTGATTTTTGGCGGTTTTCGCTTTTTGCCCGATTCCGGCGCTTTCGGACGGCCCGCCCATAAATCGGGCCGCCGCGCCGCGGTCAGCGCTTCCGCTTCGGTCAGTCGCCATTTGGCAACCCTGGCGTGGTCGCCCGAAATCAACACATCAGGGATTTCGCGCCCCTCGAAGACCTGCGGGCGGGTATATTGCGGGTATTCCAGTAGTCCGTCGGAAAAACTCTCGTCGGTTCCAGACGCCAGCTTGCCCATAACCCCCGGCAGAAGCCGCACACAGGCGTCAATCAGCGTCATGGCGGCGATTTCGCCGCCGGACAGCACGTAGTCCCCGATCGAGACTTCCTCGAGCCCGCGGGCGTCGATGACCCGCTGGTCGATCCCCTCGAAGCGGCCGCAGACGATCAGGGGGCCCGGTCCTGCGGCGAGTTCCGCCACCCGGGCCTGGGTCAATGGCCGACCACGCGGGCTCATGACCAATCGCGGGCGGTCCCCGGCATCCACCGCATCGATCGCCGCCGCCAGCACGTCCGCCCGCAGCACCATGCCCGGCCCGCCGCCGGCCGGCGTGTCGTCGACGCTGCGATGCTTGTCGGTGGCCGAGGCGCGGATATCGCGCGCCTCCAGCGCCCACAGGCCGGACGCCAAAGCCTTGCCTGCGAGGCTGATGCCGAGCGGCCCCGGAAACATCTCGGGGAATAGCGTCAGAACGGTCGCGCGCCATGGGGCGGATGAAAGATCGGAAGTCATGTCACTCCATCGCGCGTCCGGTGCGAGGCGTCAAACCCCGGCGATATCGGCTCAGGCTGCCGACATCTGCTCACTGGTATCGCCGGCATCGAAAGCAGCGCGCGACGCCTTGATCTCCGCAAAGCTCCGTTCGGCCCAGTCGATCAAGCTCGCCAGCGGGGCCATCGCCGACTGGCCTAGCGGCGAGAGGCGATATTCGACTGAGGGCGGCTTGGTCGGAAACACATGACGGGTGATCAGCCCGTCGCGCTGCAGATCGCGCAGGGACTGGGTGAGCATCCGCTTGGAAATATCCGGCACGGCGCGGTGCAGCTCGCTGAAACGGCGCGGCTTCGCTGCGAGAGCGACCAGCAGCAGCGACGTCCATTTGTCGCCGATACGATCCAGCACATTGCGCACCGGGCAGGCTTCGGCGTCGAAGCCTTGTGCCTGCCATTCGTCGAAGCGGGTGGCCAAAGACGCATCATTTGGCATCGGGAAGCTCCTTCAGATCGGGAGCAGGTCACTTCCAGGTAACTCCGAAGTAACCTGGCGAGAAAAACCTGCCTCCTTACGGAAATGGTCTTCGGTCTCTATTCAAGACCTACTGTCAATTAGAGACCATATAGGATCCCACCATGTCAGACCACCGTATTCTCGTCACCGCCGCCGGCGGCCACCTCGGCCGCCTCACCATCGACGCCCTGCTCAAGCTCGTCCCGGCCAGCCAGATCGTCGCTGGTCTGCGCGATCCCGCCAAAGGTGCCGATCTCGCCGCCAGGGGCGTCACCGTCGTGGCCGCCGACTACAGCAAGCCGGAGACGCTGGACGCCGCCTTCAAGGGCATCGACCGCCTGTTGCTGATCTCGTCGAATGAACTCGGGCAGCGCGTCGCGCAGCACCGCAACGTCATCGATGCGGCAAAGCGCGCCGGGGTGAAGCTGATCGCCTATACGAGCGTGCTGCGCGCGGACACCTCGCCGCTGTCGGTCGCAAAAGAGCACCTCCCGACGGAAGAGTTGATCCGCGCTTCCGGCATTCCCTTCGCGCTGCTGCGCAACGGCTGGTACACCGAGAACTACACGGCCTCGATACCAGCCGCCTTGGCGCATAATGCGCTGATCAGCAGCGCCGGCGATGGCCGCATCGCGTCGGCATCGCGCGCAGACTATGCAGCAGCGGCCGCAGCCGTGCTGACCTCGGCAGCGGATCACGCCGGAAAGGTCTATGAGCTGGCCGGCGACAGTGCCTACACGCTGGAGCAGTTCGCAGCGGAGATCACCAAGCAGTCCGGCAAGACCGTTGCCTATGTCCGTCTGCCTGAGGCCGACTTCAAGGCGGCGCTGCTCGGCGCGGGACTGCCGCCTGAACTTGCGGAGCTGATTGCGACGTCGGATACAGCCGCAGCGAATGGCGCACTGTTCGACGACAGCCGCACCCTCGGCAAGCTGATCGGACGGCCGACCACGCCGTTTGCAACAACGATTGCGGAAGCGCTGAAAGCGTAAGCCTTATGCCGCGGTGGGATCATCGCCGATGATCTCACCCGGCAATTCGATCACGACACGGCCGGCCGCGAGATCGACGGTCGGCACCACCGCATTGGTGAAGGGCAACAACAGGGTCGCGCCTTCTTGTGGCGCGATCTCGATGATGTCGCCGGCACCGAAATTATGGATGCCGACGACACGGCCAATCGCATCGCCCGCGGCATTGACCGCAGCGAGGCCGATCAGATCGGCGTGGTAATATTCATCATCTTCGGTATCGGGCAGCGCATCGCGCGCCACATAGAGCTCGACGCCATTGAGGCGTTCGGCGTCTTCGCGGGTGGCGACGCCCTTCAGCGTCGCGACGAGATGGCCCTTGGCCTCACGCACATCATCGACTTCGAAACTCCGCTTGCCGTCCTTGGTGGCAAGCGGACCGTAGTCGAGCACGGCGAATGGATCTTCGGTGAAGGTCCACAGCCGCACCTGACCGCGCACACCATGCGGCGCGCCGATGCGCGCGACGCAGATTTGCGCGGTGGTCATGCGCTCTTACTTGGCTTCTGCAGCCTTGCGCTCCTTGCGCGGCACGGCCTTCTCGGGGTTGTTGCGGGCTTCGCGCTTCTTGACGCCAGCGGCATCGAGGAAACGAGCCACGCGGTCCGACGGCTGCGCGCCCTTGGCGATCCAGGCCTTGGTCTTTTCGAGGTCGAGCTTCAGGCGCAGCTCGTTATCCTTGGCGAGCAGCGGATTGAAGTAGCCGAGACGCTCGATGAAGCGACCATCGCGGGGAAAACGCGAGTCGGCGACGACGACGTGATAGACGGGGCGCTTCTTGGTGCCTGCGCGAGCGAGGCGGATAACGACGGACATGGTGTTCTCCTAAGTGTGTTCGTTCGAATGTGAGTGAGTTGATCGGGTTATTTCTTTTTCCCGAGACCGGGAAAGCCGCCGAGTCCCGGCAGCGTCGGTTTGCCCAGGCCCGACAGGCCCGGGAAATCTTTCGGCAATGACGGCATGCCCTGCGGCAGTCCGCCCGGCATCTTCTCGGCCATCGCCTTCATCTGTTCGGGCGACGGCATGCCGCCACCGAAGCCCATGGCCTGCGCGATACCGGCCATCGGGCCGCGCTTGCCGGAGCCCATGGCCTTCATCATGTCGGCCATGTTCCGGTGCATCTTCAGCACCTTGTTGACTTCCTCGACCTTGAGGCCGGCGCCGGCAGCGATACGCTTCTTGCGGCTGGCCTTGAGGATGTCGGGATTCTTGCGCTCCTGACGGGTCATGGAGTCAATGACCGCGATCTGGCGCTTCACCACGCGGTCATCGAGACCGGCGGAGGCAATCTGGTTCTTCATCTTGGCGATGCCGGGCATCATGCCCATCAAGCCCGAGAGACCGCCCATATTCGTCATCTGGATCAACTGCTCACGCATGTCGGTGAGGTCGAACTGGCCCTTGCGCATGCGCTCGGCAGTGCGCGCGGCTTTTTCGGCATCGATATTCGCAGCGGCGCGCTCGACCAGCGAGACCACGTCGCCCATGCCGAGAATGCGGCCGGCGATACGGCTCGGATGGAAGTCTTCCAGCGCATCGGTCTTTTCACCGGTACCGATCAGCTTGATCGGCTTGCCGGTGACGGCGCGCATCGACAATGCAGCACCACCGCGGCCATCGCCGTCCACGCGCGTCAGCGCGATGCCGGTGAGACCGACGCGTTCGTTGAAGGAACGTGCAAGATTGACGGCGTCCTGACCGGTCAGCGAGTCAGCGACCAGCAGCACTTCATGCGGATTGGCGACGGCTTTGATCTCGATCGCTTCCGACATCATCTCTTCGTCGAGCGTCGTGCGGCCGGCGGTATCGAGCAGTACCACGTCGTAGCCGCCGAGCTTCGCAGCAGACAGCGCGCGCTTGGCGATCTCGGCCGGCTTCTGGCCTTCGACGATCGGCAGTGTCTGAATATCGAGATCGCGGCCGAGCACCGCGAGCTGCTCCATAGCAGCCGGACGATAGACGTCGAGCGAAGCCATCAGCACCTTGCGCTTGTCGCGTTGGGTGAGACGGCGTGCTAGTTTTGCAGTGGTGGTGGTCTTACCCGAGCCCTGCAGACCGACCATCATGATGGCGACGGGCGGCACGGCCTGAAGATCGATACCGCCTTCACCGTCGGCGCCGAGGGTGGCGACCAGCTCGTCATGGACGATCTTGACGACCATCTGGCCGGGCGTGACCGACTTGACGACGGTGGCGCCGATCGCCTGTTCGCGCACACGATCGGTGAAGGAGCGAACGACATCGAGCGAGACGTCGGCCTCGAGCAGCGCGCGGCGTACTTCGCGCATCGCGGCATCGACGTCAGCCTCCGACAGCGCGCCGCGCCCGGTGAGCCGGTCGAGAATTCCGCCAAGTCGTTCCGACAGATTGTCGAACATCGCTGCTTCGCTTCCGAATGCCATCCCGAGGAGATGGCGATGAACCAAACACTTTTGCGCCCGAGGGCGCATCGCGCTGTCGGGCGTTGACCTCCAGTCTCAAGGACCGGTCGGCGGGTCGAAAAGAGGACTTTTCGAGAATTGGCGGGGATTTACAGCGCCAGAGCCCGGCGAGTCAAGGAAATACACCCGTGGCGTCACCATCCAAAACGGCAACTTGTTCAAGATAAAGGATATTTTCGGCCAAGGGCGATTAAATTGATAATTGGCAATTGGATTTCCGCGTGAGCTGGCCTAGATGTGAGTGATCGCTCACCTAGGTTCCCCTTTTCGGCGCCTCACATCATGACCATCACCCGCCGCAAGCTTCTCGCATCCATCGGTGGCCTCGCAGCCACAGTGGGGCTGTCGGCCATCTGGGCTTCCCGTATGACCAATTATGACGGCCCCGTCTCCGATCACTTCGACGGCAAGATCTTTTTCGATCCCGATGGGGTGCCGCCCAGGTCGTTCGGTGAAGTGCTGCGCTGGCAATTCGGCGGCGGCCGCACCCGGGAGGTCTGGCCCGACTGGGTCGAGAACGAGTTTGCCGATACGCCGCCGGCGAAGGTCGAGGGCACGGGCGTTCGTTTTTGTTACGTCGGTCACGCCAGCTGGCTGATCCAGACGGCCGGGATCAACATCCTGTTCGATCCGGTGTGGTCCGATCGCGTATCGCCATTGTCATTTGCCGGGCCGAAGCGTCACAACGCGCCGGGCATCGCCTTCGACAAACTGCCCAAGATCGATGTCGTGCTGGTGTCGCACGGTCATTACGACCATCTCGATCTTCCGACCCTGTCGAAGCTATCAGCCAAATTTGCACCGCGGGTGATCACGCCGCTCGGCAATGACGTCACCATGAAAAGTGCCGACAGCACGATCAAGGCCGAGGCCTATGACTGGACAGATCGCGTCGAGCTTGGCGGCGGCCTCGCCGTGACGCTGGTCCCGACGCGGCACTGGACGGCACGCGGCCTGTTCGATCGCAACAAATCGCTCTGGGCGAGCTTCGTGCTGGAGACGCCAGCCGGCAAGATCTACATCGTCGGCGACAGCGGCTATGGCGACGGCCTGCACTTCCGCCGCGTGCGCGAGGCCCATGGTGCTATCAGGCTCGCGATCCTGCCGATCGGCGCCTATGAGCCGCGCTGGTTCATGAAGGACCAGCACATGAATCCGGAAGACGCCGTGAAGGCGTTTGCAGATTGCGGCGCGCAGCAGGCGCTGGCCAGCCATCACTCGACCTTCCAGCTCACCGATGAGGCGATCGACGGACCGGTGCAGGGATTGGCGGCCGCATGCAGCGCGGCGGAATTGCCCAGCGAGAAATTTATGGCGCTGAAGCCGGGACAGGTGGTGGAGATCTAGCTGTCGTTCCCGCGAAGGCGGGGACGACAACTGAGCTTTGCCTACTACTGCGCTGGCTTGATTTCCCAGCTCACGCTGACATTCACGCGCAGCACTTCCTCGCCTTGCGCGACCGGAGCCGATGCCGCGTCGGCACCCATCTTGCGCAGCATCATCGGTGCCGGCGCGCTGCCGGAGTCCTCGGAGATGCTGATCGGCGCGCCGAGCTTGACGCCGGCCGCCTTGGCGTAAATCTCCGCCTTGCGCCGCGCGTCAGCGACCGCTTCGCTGCGCGCGTCGTCGAGCAGTTGCGACGCCTTCGTCACCATGAAATTGATGCCGCCGACCTCATTGGCACCCGAAGCCACCAGCGCGTCGATGGTGCTGGCCACCTTGGTCACGTCGCGCACCCGGATGGTGACGCGGTTGCTGGCGCGATAGCCCGAGATGACATTGGGGCCAGGATTGGGATTGGGACGGGTCTGCTGCGTGTATTGCGGAAACAGCGACAGCCGCGATGTCTGCATGTCCTTTTCGGCAATGCCGGCGCTCTTCAGGGCCGCAAGCACCTTGGCCATCGCCGCATTGTTGGCCTCAGCGGCCTCGCGTGCGGTCTTGGCGTCGGTCGTCACGCCGCCATCGACGACAGCGAGATCCGGCGGCACCGAGACGGTGCCTTCACCGGAGACGGAAATCATCGGCGGTGGATTGACCTGCGCGAGCGCAGGAGTGGCGATGAGCGCAATGCCGAAAACGGCCAGAGTCAGATGATTTTTCATGCCCGATCTCTCGCGACCGTCCAAGGCTTCTTTATGACCAGAGATTCTTTATCGCTGGCCTTCGCTTCTATTACTTCAGCGGCACATAGACATTGATGACGAGCTTGTCTTCCGCCGTCTTCAAGGGATCGGTCATGTATTCCTCGATGAAGGTGTCTTTTGCCTCCAACTTCTTGTCGTCGAGGTGGTTGGTGATCGCCTCATAGGTGTTGTCCATATTGTCGTAGGAGCCGCGATGGACGAACTTCAGTGCCTTGCCATCCGGTGACAGACCCATCTTCATCGCCTTCGGCAGGTTCTTCACCTCCTGATCGACCGGGATTTCCGCGAGGAAGGTGAAGCCGGTGTCATCGGTGGTCGTATAGACGATCATCGGATTGCCCGATGACTTGACGCCCTGTTTGTCGAGCACGGTGGTGATCTGCTTGAACGCATCCATCAGCGTATCGAAGGCCGAATCCCAATTGGCCTTGCCGACGAAGGTCACCATCTGCTTCGGCGACAGCGTGATTTCCTCGCCGAACGGATCGGCAACCTGGACCTGAGGCGCGGCCGGCGCTGCGGGAGCCTGCGCCGCGGCGGGCGGCGTTGCCGGCGCGACGGGGGCCGGCGTCTCCGGTGCGGCGGGAGCGGGAGTGGCGGGAGCCGTTGCCGCCGGAGCTGGTGTGGCCGGTGCGGGCGCGGGCGGGGTCGCCGGGGTGCTTGCCGCTGGCGGCGTGGCGGGTGGAGATTGCGCCCAGGCCGCGGCGTTCAGCGTCAGCGCGGCTGCCGGGATCAGCGCCGCAGTGGCGAGGCGGGACAGGCGAGAACGGGTCATTCGAAGGGTCTCCAGTGACATCCTGCAGCGCAGTGTCCGGCAACATGCGCGATACGGCACCATGGTAACACGCAGCCGCGGCTTTCGTCCCCTCCCCAAATTGCGCAGGGCCATTCAAAACAACCGACACAGAATAGCCGCACTGGTCAATCGGAGCGGCCTCGCCATATAAGGCAGGGACAACGGGACACGACATGAGCGCACTGGCCAACCATTCCTTCGCCAAGATGAACGGCATCGGCAACGAGATCGTCGTGATCGACCTGCGCGATACGGCTTCCGGTATCACGCCGGCCGACGCCCGCGCCGTGGCCACTCCCGAAGGCGTGCCCTATGACCAGTTGATGGTGTTGCAGAAGCCCCGGCTGGCCGGCACCGACGCCTTCGTTTCCATCTACAACAATGATGGCTCCGAAGCCGGCGCCTGCGGCAACGGCATGCGCTGCGTGGCGCGGCAGACTTTCGCGGGCGGCGACAAGACGGCACTCACATTCGAGACAAAGGCCGGCCTGATCAATTGCTGGCAAGGCCCGGCGCCGGATCTCTACACGGTGGATATGGGCACGCCGAAGTTCGGCTGGCAGGACATTCCGCTGGCGGAGGAGTTTCGTGACACCCGCGGGATCGAGCTGCAGATCGGCCCGATCGACGCGCCGATCCTGCATACGCCGTCAGTCGTCTCGATGGGCAATCCCCATGCGATCTTCTGGGTCGACGATATCCAGGCCTATGACCTCGAGAAGTTCGGGCCGCTGCTGGAAAATCACCCGATCTTTCCGGATCGCGCCAATATCACGCTGGCCCATATCGTCGATCGCGATCACATCGTGATGCGCACATGGGAGCGCGGCGCAGGTCTGACCAAGGCCTGTGGCTCCGCAGCTTGCGCAACCGCTGTTGCCGCCGCTCGCCTGCGCCGGACCAATCGCACCGTGCATATGACGCTGCCCGGCGGAGAACTCACCATCGAATGGCGCGAGAGCGACGACCACGTGCTGATGACGGGGCCGGCCGCGTTTGAATATGAGGGCACGTTCGATCCGAAGCTGTTCGCTTCGGTCGCCTGAAGCAAGCCGCGTGCACGAACGGCCGAACTGATCTTCAGTCAGGCACCATAGCCGACAATCCATTTTGTATTGGCACGCCCTTTTATTCAACTATTAGTTGTGATACGCTGATCCAGCGCGTGGGGAGGTGGACATGCCGTCAGTCATTCGCGTCAATTCCGCAGACCACAGCAGTAGCGGGCCAGGTTCGACGGCAGCATCGGCCGCCGCGGGCGGCATGCCGACCTATGAACTGAAATTTCTCAATAACACTGCTTCGACACAGACATTCGTCTGCTTCCAGTCCACCCAGAACCCGCCTTCCGGGCTTGTCCCGGCCTGGTTCGCCATGCGAGTCAGCCCGAGGACGCAACTGCTCTTTTCCTGGCAAGCGACTTATGACTTCGTCTGGATGGAGAGCGGCAAGCTCGCGCCGGGCATCACATTCGCTGCGGTCGAGGTCCTTCCGGCGACACTGCCGGCCAGCAGCCTCGTGACATTGACCTATGGCAGCGGGGCCTTTGGCTTCATCGACCAGCGGCAGGGGCGCAGCGACTCCCTGATGATCACATGCGACGGGACGGTTCCGACGGACACGGCAAGTGTCGGCATCGGCATGGCCGGGGCGGCGACCGAGATCATGCAGGCCGGGCCAAACATGACATTCACCTTCGCGCCGACGGCGAGATACTGGATGACGCTCGCCGATGTCGTGCAGGGCGAAATCTTTGATCCGTCCAAGCTGGTGCCCGTCGTGCCATTGGTCTTCGAACCGAACGTGTATGCACTCACCGTCACGTTAAACCCCGATGGCACGGTGACAGTTCAGAACGGCGTCTCCGCATGAGCATGGCCTGTCATTGCGCGGCTAATGCCGCGCTATCCCGGCGCGTTACTCCCCGTTCCAGCCACATGCCCTGAGCCGTTCATGCAGATGCGGCGGGGCCGGCGCAACGACGCGGATCGGGTCCTTGTTGCGCGAGATCGGAATCACGATCTCGCGGGCATGCAGATGCAGCGTCGGTTCGCCGAAGCGCGGCCCATTGCCATAGATATTGTCGCCAACGATCGGATAGCCCGACGCCGACGTATGCACGCGCAGTTGATGCGTGCGGCCCGTAACCGGCTCCAGCGCCAGCCAGCTCATGCCGCCGCCGCGGCCCAGCACGGTGAAGTTCGAGACCGACTTCAGCCCTTCCGGATCCGGTTTCATCCACCAGCCCCGATCGGCATTGAGCCGCCCGAGCGGCATGTCGATCACGCCCGAATCTTCGGCAGGCCCGCCCTCGACCACCGCCCAATATGTCTTCCGGATACGGCTGTGCTTGAACAGCAGGCCGAGCGACGCCGTCGCCTTGCGGTGCCGCCCCAGCACCAGGCAGCCGGAGGTGTCGCGATCCAGCCGATGCGCCAGAACGGGCGCGCGCGGCAGGCCATAGCGCAGGAACTCGAACGAGGTTTCCAGATTGGCGCCCCCCTTGGGGCCGCGATGCACCGGCAGGCCGGCCGGCTTGTCGATCACCAGCATCAGGCCATCACGATGCAGCACCCGCGCCAGAATCTCGGCCTCGGTGAGCTCGACCGCATCGGTGCGGGGTTCCAGCCGGGGCTCCGCCTCCGACCTGATATCTTCGTCACTTTCGTTCATGGCGCGAAACGGCTAACACACCCCCGACATGAGCGACACTCCCGAAACGCCAAAACTGAGCTGGTGGCGACGGCTCTCCGGCGGGTTAAAGCGCACCTCGAGCGCCCTTGGCACCGCGGTCGCCGACCTCGTGACCAAGCGCAAACTCGACCGCGCCATGCTCGAGGATATCGAGGACGTGCTGCTGCGCGCCGACCTCGGTACCGAGGTTGCGGCGCGGATTTCCGCCGCCGTCGGCCATGGCCGGTACGACAAGGCGATCTCCGCCGACGAGGTCAAAACCGTCGTGGCCACCGAGGTCGAGAAAGTGCTCTCGGCGGTCGCCAAGCCGCTGGTGATCGACACTTCGCACAAGCCGTTCGTGATCCTCGTGGTTGGCGTCAACGGTTCCGGCAAGACCACCACCATCGGCAAGCTGGCATCCACCTTCTCCGCCGAAGGCCGCAAAGTCATGCTGGCTGCCGGCGATACGTTTCGCGCGGCAGCTATCGAGCAGCTCAAGGTCTGGGGTGAGCGCAACAAGGTGCCGGTCATTGCCGGCGCGCAGGGTTCAGATTCCGCGAGCCTCGCCTTTACCGCCGTCACAGCAGCCCGCGACGACAATCGCGACGTCCTGCTGATCGACACCGCCGGCCGGCTGCAGAACAAGACCGAGCTGATGGTCGAGCTCGAGAAGGTCGTGCGCGTCATCAAAAAGGTCGATACCACGGCGCCGCATGCGGTGCTGCTGGTGCTCGATGCCACGGTGGGACAAAACGCGCTGTCGCAAGTCGACGCATTTCATCGTACGGCTGGCGTCACCGGTCTGGTGATGACCAAACTCGACGGCACCGCGCGCGGTGGCATCCTGGTGGCCCTGTCCGAGAAATACAAATTGCCGGTGCATTTCATCGGCGTCGGCGAAGGCATCGATGATCTCGCGCCCTTTACTGCCAAGGATTTCGCGCAAGCGATTGCAGGAATTGAAAGCTGACATGACCCAACCTGGAATTTCCAGCGTGATCGACAAGAAGCAGCCGCACCCGCTGTTCAAGCTCGGCACCGAGCTCGGCCCACTGATCGTGTTCTTCGTCGCCAATGCCAAGTTCAATCTGTTCGTCGCCACCGGCGCGTTCATGGTGGCCATCGTCGCGGCGATGATCGCGTCTTACGTCGTGGTCAGGCACGTGCCGATCATGGCGCTGGTCACCGCTGTCATCGTGCTGGTGTTCGGCACGCTGACGCTAGTGCTGCATGACGAGACCTTCATCAAGGTCAAGCCGACCATCATCTATGGCCTGTTCGCAGCGATCCTCGGCGGCGGCCTGTTGTTCGGCCGCTCCTTCATCGCCATCATGTTCGACCAGATGTTCAATCTCACACACGAAGGCTGGCGCGCGCTAACGAAGCGCTGGGCGCTGTTCTTCCTGGCCATGGCGCTTCTGAACGAAGCGATCTGGCGCACCCAGAGCACCGATTTTTGGGTGGCCTTCAAGGCGTTCGGCGTGATCCCGCTGACCATGGTCTTCGCGGTGGCGCAGATGCCGCTGATCAAGCGCTACAGCATCGAGCCGGCGACACTCGCGGAAAGCGCGGCCGATGAAGGCGATATCAGCAAATAGACTAGCCGCACGTCGTTCCTGACGGCGATCATCGCCCCGTATAGACGGGCTGCCGCCGCGCGGCCCAGGCGCGCAATCCCTCACCGAGGTCATGCGTTGGCGCCATGCGCGCGAATTGCTCGCGCTCCATTTCCAGACCTTCGCCGATGCTCTGGTTCAGACCGCGCGTGACGGCCGTGATGATGCCGGCCACCGCCAGAGGCGAATGACGCTGGATGCGCCGCGCGAGATCATATGCCGCCGGCAGCAACTGATCGTGCGGCACCACTGCATTGACCAGGCCGATCTGCAGGGCATGGGCTGGCGAAAAGCTGTCGCCGGTCAGCAATAGCGCGAGGCCGCGCTTGCGCCCGGCGAGGCGCGGCAGGCGCTGCGTTCCGCCAAAGGTCGGCGGCATGCCGAGATTGATTTCCGGCTTGGCGAACAACGCCCGCTCGCTCGCAACGGCCAGATGCACCGCTTCGGTGATTTCGCATCCGCCCCCGAAAGCGAGACCATTCACGGCTGCGATGACAGGCTTCGAAAACGCTTCGAGACGCGCGGTCATGGCCTGCCCGCGCCGGACAAAATCGCGGACCGCCCTATTCGGCCCCTGCGCCACGCTTGCCGTGAATTCCGGAATGTCCGCACCGGCCGAGAATGCACGATCTCCCGCGCCGGTGAGAATGACGGCGCAAATGTCATCCGCGACCTCGATCTCGTCGAGCAGCGCCATCAGGCGATCGATCAGCGCATAGCTGAGCGCGTTCAGCTTGTCCGGCCTATTGAGGGTCAGGAGCGCGATTCCGCGATCGACCCCCATGGTGACGATGTCTGGCATATCCCGGTCTCCGGCAGGTGAAACTGCCGCGACCCTAGGAGCCCGGTGCCGTTGTGTATATTCACTGGTCAGTATACATGCCGATCATGGCCAGTCCTGCACCATCGACCCGCGACCGCATTGTCGCCGCAGCCAACAAGCTGTTCTATGCCGAGGGCATTCGCGGCGTCAGCGTCGACGCCGTGGCCGACAAGGCCGGCGTCACCAAGCGCACGCTGTATTATCACTTCCAGAGCAAGGACGATCTGATCGCCGCCTATCTGGCGGGGCGGGATCAACCCAATCTCGAACTGTTCAAGCGCTGGTTCGACGAAGCCAGGGGCGGATTGGCTGCGAAGGTGCAGGCGATCTTTGACAATCTCGCCACATCGGCCCGTCATCCGAAATGGAAGGGCTGCGGATTTCTGCGCACCTCCGCCGAACTCGCCAACATGCCGGGCCATCCAGCCATCAAGATCGGCGCGGCGCACAAGAAGAAGTTCGAGGCATGGATGGCAGCCGAATTTGCGGCCGCAAAACTTTCCGACGCGGTCTTGCTCGCACGGCAGGTCACGCTACTGCTCGATGGATCGTTCGCCACAGTGCTACTGCACCGCGATCCCGCCTATATGGAAGCTGCGGGGCAGGCGGCGAACGCGTTGATTACCAACGCGCACCGCAAGCGGTAGACGATCGATAACACCGCCATTCCGGAGCGATCGCGCATCTTGCGCGAGCGAATCCGGAATCTCGATGTGCTCATCTACTTTGAGATTCCCCGCCACTCCAATTGGAGTGGCTGAGGTTCACGTGCGCGAAGATGCGCACATGCCCCGGAATGACGAGATACCTCACACCGCCAGCGTGCCAGCTTTCGCCGCCGTATAGCGTTCGCCGACCTTGGTCCAGTTGACTGTATTCCACCATGCCTTGAGATAATCAGCGCGGCGGTTCTGGTAAGTCAGATAATAAGCGTGCTCCCAGACGTCGTTGCCCATCAGCGCGCGCTTGCCGTCCATGATCGGATTGTCCTGATTCGGGCGCGTCTCGATCGACAGCTTGCCGTCCTTGTCGACGATCACGAACACCCAGCCCGAGCCGAACTGACGGCCGCCGGCCGCATTGAAGTCGGTCTGGAATTTCTCGAACCCGCCGAGGTCGCGATCGATCGCAGCCAGCACGTCACCTTCGGGCTTGCCGCCATTCGGACCCATAATCTGCCAGAACATGGTGTGGTTGGCATGACCGCCGAGATTGTTGCGCACACCGGTGCGGATCGCGTCAGGCACGCTGTTGAGATTGCCGAGCACCTCGACCAGCGGCTTCTCGCCGATCACCGGGGTGTCCTTGGCAAAATTGTTCATATTGGCGACATAGGCGGCGTGATGCTTGTCGTGATGGATCTCCATCGTCTTGGCATCGATATGCGGTTCAAACGCCGTGACCGGATAGGTCAGCGGCGGCAGAATGAAGGGCGCATTACCGGCGGCGGGGGTGGCCGGCGCAGCAGCCTGGGCGAAAGCAAGACGGGGCGCGACGGCCGCGGCAGCGATGCCGGTCGCAGCGAGCATGAGATGGCGTCGGGACATCAATGCGGGGGTCGTCATGGGGCTTCTCCCTGAGGAATTGCGGGTGCGTCGGACAGATACGCAATGCATCACTGCCAGTTTCATATGCGGGCATTGTGACGCAGCGGGACATAGCACATCACGTGATGGGGAGGCGTGCTTCTCTTGTTTCTCCCGGCGCCCTCAGAAAGCATCGCCGCAAACAAAAAAGGGCGACCTTTCGGCCGCCCTTTCGCAACTCATCTCGCGTGAGCGAAGATTACTCGGCTGCCGGAGCAGCTTCGGCCTTCTGCTTGGCTTCGAGGTCTTCGCCGGTCTCCTGATCGACAGCCTTCATCGACAAACGCGTCTTGCCGCGATCGTCGAAGCCGAGCAGCTTGACCTTGACCTTGTCGCCTTCCTTGACGACGTCGGAGGTCTTCTGCACGCGGCCGCCGGCGAGCTGGCTGATGTGAACCAGACCGTCCTTGGCGCCGAAGAAGTTCACGAATGCACCGAACTCCATGACCTTGACCACGGTACCGTCATAGATCGCATTGAGCTCCGGATCCGAAGCAATCGACTTGATCCACTTGATCGCAGCCTTGATCGACTCGCCATCGGATGAGGCCACCTTCACGGTGCCGTCGTCTTCGATGTTGACCTTGGCGCCGGTCTTTTCGACGATCTCGCGGATCACCTTGCCGCCGGTGCCGATCACTTCACGGATCTTGTCGGTGGCGATCTTGAAGGTCTCGATGCGCGGCGCGTATTCGCCGAGCTCGGCACGGGCATTGTTGAGCGCCTTCGACATCTCACCGAGAATGTGGATGCGGCCTTCCTTGGCCTGACCCAGAGCGACCTTCATGATCTCTTCGGTGATACCGGCGATCTTGATGTCCATCTGCAGCGAGGTGATGCCGGTATCGGTACCAGCCACCTTGAAGTCCATGTCGCCGAGGTGATCTTCATCACCCAGGATGTCCGACAGAACCGCGTAGCGCGAACCTTCAAGGATAAGGCCCATGGCGATACCCGCCGTCGGCCGCTTCATCGGAACGCCCGCATCCATCAGCGCCAGCGAAGCGCCGCAGACCGACGCCATCGACGACGAACCGTTGGACTCGGTGATTTCCGACACCACGCGCACCGTGTACGGGAATTCGTGATGACCCGGCAGAACCGGATGGATCGCGCGCCAGGCGAGCTTGCCGTGGCCGATTTCGCGACGCTTGGTGCCGCCCATGCGACCGGTCTCGCCGACCGAGTAGGGAGGGAAGTTGTAGTGCAGCAGGAACGTCTCTTTGTACGTTCCCGACAGCGAGTCGATGTACTGCTCGTCTTCACCGGTGCCGAGCGTGGTCACAACCAGCGCCTGGGTTTCACCGCGGGTGAACAGTGCCGAGCCGTGGGCGCGCGGCAGCACGCCAACTTCAGCAACGATCGGACGAACCGTGGTCAGGTCGCGGCCGTCGATGCGCTTCTTGGTGTCGAGGATGTTCCAGCGAACGATCTTCGATTCCAGTTCCTTGAACACGGCGGCGATGCGGAGCTTGTCGTATTTCGGCTCCTGGCCTTCCGGGAAGTAGTGCGCGATCGCCTTGGCCTTGACGTTGGCGACGGCGGCATAGCGGTCCTGCTTCACAGGGATCGCGTAGGCAGCACGCAGCTCGGACTCGACGAGACCGAGCATTTCTTTCTCGATTTCGCTGTCATCGATGGTTTTGACCTCGCGCGGCTCCTTGGCGGCCTTCTCGGCGAGTTCGATGATCGCCTTGATGACCGGCTGGAAGTGGCGGTGACCGAACATCACGGCGCCGAGCATCACGTCTTCGTTGAGCTCCTTGGCTTCCGATTCCACCATCAGCACGGCGTCGGCGGTGCCGGCGACGACGAGGTCGAGATTGCTGTCGGCCATTTCGTCGAGGGTCGGGTTGAGGACGTATTCATCATTGATGAAGCCGACGCGGGCCGCACCGATCGGGCCCTGGAACGGGGCGCCGGAAATCGTCAACGCAGCCGAGGTGGCGACGAGCGCAAGAATGTCCGGATCGTTTTCCATGTCGTGCGACAGCACGGTGACGACGATCTGGGTTTCGTTGCGCCAGCCGTCGACGAACAGCGGGCGGATCGGACGGTCGATCAGGCGGGAGACCAGCGTCTCCTTCTCGGTCGGACGACCTTCGCGCTTGAAGTAGCCACCGGGAATGCGGCCGGCTGCGTAGGTCTTCTCGATGTAGTCGACGGTCAGCGGCAGGAAGTCGATGCCGTCCTTGGCAGTCTTCGCAGCGACGACGGTGGCGATAACGACGGTCTCGCCATAGGTGGCGATGACGGCGCCGTCAGCCTGACGGGCAACCTTGCCGGTTTCCAGCTTGAGCGGACGACCGCCCCAATCGATCTCGACGGAGTGAACATTAAACATCTTAGGTTTCTTTCATGGGTTCACGGAGGACGTGACGGCCAAAAACACAAAAGCCATGCGCAAGACGGCAAGAAGCTGCTCGCGATGTCGCGAAATCAGCGTCCGGCGATCCTGCCATGGCTCTGGTATTCTGAATGGCGTCCATCCTTCCGATGGTCGCGGGGATCTTTGGAGGATCGCACCGCGCGACGGGCACCTTGCCCGTCATCGTCCAGTTGCCGGATTGCTTCTGAACGTTATCGCGAAAGCCGCACATGGCTTCCGCTACAAAAAACGCGCGCAAGGAACTTGCGCGCGTGATTTCGCTTAACGGCGAATGTTGTGCTTCTCGAGCAGCGCCTTGTAGCGCGCCTCGTCCTTGCGCTTGATGTAGTCAAGCAGCGAGCGACGGGTGGAGACGAGCTTCAGGAGGCCACGACGGGAGTGATTGTCCTTGGTGTGGGTCTTGAAGTGTCCGGTCAGGTTGGCGATGCGCTCGGAGAGGATCGCAACCTGGACTTCCGGCGAACCTGTGTCGCCGGCCTTGTTGGCATTGGTCTTGATGACTTCCGCTTTGCGTTCTGCGGTAATCGACATCGTCAGTTACTTTCTTTGCGAGCCGAACTGGCGGTCAGTCCGGTCAGGTTAAACACGCGCTTGGGGATGAGTTCGCCATTGCCAACTTCAGCGAGGGCCAATAATCGCCCTGCCACCGTGACATAAACTGTGCCGCTACAATCGGGCGCATCCCGTCCGCGCAACAAAACGGCCTGGCCCCGATGGAGCCTTGCCGCATCCGCCCGTGTGACGGCCAGTGCCGGGATGTCGTCCAGCGCGGTCTCAACGGGCAGTAGCGCGTCGGCGAGGCTCCCCTCGCCAGACGCGGCTCTATCGCACAAAGCCTCCAACTGTTCCAGCGGAATCATGTCGGCTTCTGCGAAAGGTCCGACCAGGGTGCGACGGAGCGCACTGATATGGCCGTAGCAGCCGAGCAAACGGCCGATATCGCGGGCCAGCGCGCGCACATAGGTGCCCTTGCCGCACTCGGCCTCGAACACGGCATGGTCGTTATCTGGCTGTTCTGTAAGGACTAATTCATGAATCACGACCGGCCGGGGAACCAGCGGCACCACCTCGCCGTCGCGGGCGAGGTCATAGGCGCGCTCGCCCTGGATCTTGATTGCCGAGTATTGCGGCGGGGTCTGTTCGATATTGCCGGTAAATTGCGGCAGCAGTGCCCGGATCTGGTCGGCCGTTGGCCTATTCGGGCTGGTGAAGGTCACCCGCCCCTCGGTGTCGTCGGTATCGCGCTCCTCGCCCCAGGCCACCGTGAAGCGATAGCGCTTGCGGCCGTCCATCACGAACGGAACCGTCTTGGTGGCTTCGCCCAGCGCGATCGGCAGACCGCCGGAGGCCAGGGGATCCAAGGTACCGGCATGGCCGGCGCGCTTGGCCTGGAACAGGCGCTTGGCAACCGCGACCGCCTGGGTGGAGGTCATGCCGATCGGCTTGTCGAGGATCACCCAGCCATGGACGTCGCGCTTGTCGCGCCGGACCTGACCCTGCTGACGCTGCTTGCCGCCCTGATGGCGCGGATCGTTGTTGCCGCGATGGCCCTGATGCGGACGTTGGTTATTGCCGCCGCGGTCACCTTGCTGACCGTGGTCGCCGTGCTGCACAGCCGGAGACAGGGTGGCCTCGCCATTGCCCGCTTCATCGAGGCGTGAATCGAGGGCGGCGGCTGGTGTCGTCACAGTCATTCGTTTTCGTCCGAGTCTGGTTTGAGGTCGCGCGCAACGGCAGGCGTGCGCAGAAGTTTGTCGATGCGCTCGGCTTCGTCGAAGCGCTCATCGATGCGGAAGCGGAGATCGGGGGCGTATTTGAGGTTCACGCGATGCGCAGCCTCGGTTCGCAGGAAGCTCTTGTTCGCCGCGAGCGCCTTCAGCACCGGTTCGGTGTTCTGGCCGCCAAGTGGCATCACATAAACGGTGGCGAGCTTGAGATCGGGGGACATCTTCACCTCCGGCACGGTGATGATGGTGGTCGCCAGGACGGGATCGTGGACCCCACCTTGCGACAGGATATCGGCGATCGCATGACGCATCAGCTCGCCGACACGCAGCTGACGCTGCGAGCCGCCCGGCGCCGCGGACTTCTGGTGATGCTTGGGCATCAGTTTCCCTGTCAAAAACAACATACGTCATGGCCGGAATTGTTCCGGCCATTCACGTTTTCAACGACTGAAATTCAAAGACGTGGATGCCCGGCAACTACGCCGGGCATGACATCTCGTTAAATCCGGTCTCTCTGTAAGATTTGGACTTACAGGGAGCGCTGGATGGTCTCTACGCGGTAACACTCGATCACGTCGCCGGCGCGCATGTCGCCGTAGTTCTCGAACGCCATGCCGCATTCCTGGCCTGACGCCACTTCCTTCACTTCGTCCTTGAAGCGCTTCAGTGTCGACAGCTTGCCTTCGTGCACAACGACGTTGTCGCGGATCAGGCGCACATTCGCGCCGCGTTCCACGGTTCCGTCGGTGACACGGCAACCCGCAACCTTGCCGACCTTGGAGATGTTGAACACTTCCAGGATCTGCGCATTGCCCAGCATGGTTTCGCGCAACGTCGGCGCGAGCAGACCGGACATGGCCTTCTTCACGTCATCCACGAGGTCGTAGATGATGTTGTAGTAGCGGATTTCGATGCCGTTGCGCTTGGCAGCGGCAGCGGCTTCCTTGTTGGCACGAACCGAGAAGCCGATGATGGCGGCGTTGAAGCCTTCCGCCAGTGTGACGTCCGATTCCGAAATGCCGCCGACGCCCGCATGCAGGATGCGCGCAGCGACCTCGTCGGTGCCGAGCTTCTCGAGCGAGCCGAGAATGGCTTCGAGCGAACCCTGCACGTCGGCCTTGATGATCAGCGGGAAGTCCTTGCGACCCGAGGTCTTCAGCTGGCTCATCATCTGCTCGAGCGAGCCACGCATGCCGGAGGCGGAGGCAGCGGACTTCTCGCGCTTCTGATGCGCGCGATAGCTGGTGATTTCGCGGGCGCGGGCTTCATTCTCGACCACCGCCATACGATCGCCAGCTTCCGGCGGACCGTTGAAACCGAGCACTTCGACCGGCACCGACGGACCTGCTTCGGTCAGCGTCTCGCCCTGATCGGAGATCAGCGCGCGGACACGGCCCATTTCTGCGCCGGCCACGATGATGTCGCCAACACGCAGGGTGCCGCGCTGAACCAGCACGGTCGCCACCGGACCACGGCCACGATCGAGCTTGGCTTCGATCACGGTACCTTCCGCCGGACGTTCCGAATTGGTCTTCAGGTCGAGAATATCGGCCTGCAGCGCGATCATTTCGAGCAGCTTGTCGAGATTGGTCTTGTTCTTCGCTGACACTTCGACGTCAACGACATCGCCGCCGAAGGATTCGACCTGCACATCATGCTGCAGCAACTCGGTGCGCACGCGCTCCGGCTTGGCGTCAGGCTTGTCGATCTTGTTGATTGCCACGATGATCGGCACGCCGGCAGCCTTGGCGTGGTTGATGGCTTCGACGGTCTGCGGCATGACGCCGTCATCGGCGGCCACCACCAGGATGACGATATCCGTGACCTTGGCGCCGCGGGCGCGCATCGCGGTGAACGCAGCATGGCCGGGCGTATCGATGAAGGTGATCTTCTTGCCGCTCTCGGGCGACATGACCTGATAAGCACCGATATGCTGGGTGATGCCGCCGGCTTCGCCGGACACCACATTGGCATGGCGCAGCGCGTCAAGCAGCGAGGTCTTGCCGTGGTCGACGTGGCCCATGACGGTCACGACCGGCGAACGCGGCTCGGTATCGGTGGAATCGTCGACAACGTCGAACAGACCTTCTTCGACGTCCGATTCGGCGACGCGCTTGACCGTGTGGCCCATTTCTTCGGCCACCAGCTGCGCGGTGTCGGCATCGATGACGTCGTTGATCTTGTGGATCGCACCCTGCTTCATCAGCAGGCGGATCACGTCCACGGCGCGCTCGGCCATACGGTTGGCGAGCTCCTGAATCGTGATCGCTTCCGGGATCGTGACTTCACGAACCAGCTTTTCCTTCGGTTCGTTCGACTGATGACCCTTCAGGCGCTGGGTGCGGCGACGGAACGAGGCGATCGAACGCTCACGCACGTCGTCGGCCGACAGCGCGGTGACGACCGTGAGACGGCCGCGCTGCTTCTGCGGACCGGGCTTTGCGGTCGGCTTGGGCGCGATGACCGGACGCGCGGCGCCACCGGGACCACGGCGAATCGTACGCGGACCTTCATCCTCGTCGGAACCATCGGCGGCAACACCTGGCGCGCGCGCCGGCGTAGCGGCCGTTGCACCGGGACGGGCCGTCGTCGTAGCCGGCTTGGCGGCCTTCGCATCGGCTTCAGCCTGACGGCGCTTGGCCTCGACTTCGGCGCGGCGCTTGGCTTCCTCTTCCTGACGGTGACGCTCTTCCTCGGCCTTGCGACGGGCTTCGGCGGCTTCACGCTCTTCCTGTTCCTTGAATTCCTTGGTGTTGCGGCGCGCAGCCTCGAGCTCGGCGAGACGACGCTCTTCCTGCTCGCGCACGCGGGCATCGGCCAGCGCGCTGGCGCGGGCATTGCGCTCTTCCTCGGTCAGGGTGCGGAGCACGACGCCCGAACCCGAACGGGCCGGCGGCTGCGGGCGCTGCGGCGCGCGCGACGGCGCTGCGGGTGCCGGGGCTGAGCTGCGCCCTGCGGGAGAAGGTGCAGCAGTACGGGGAGCCGGTGCGGCCGGTGCAGGCGCAGCAGCGCGCGCAACCGGCGCCGCGGGCGCAGCAGTTGCAGCGGGAGCAGCCGGCGCAGCAGCAACGGGAGCAGGTGCAGCGGTCACGACAGGCGCGGGAGCAGCCGATGCCGGAGCGGCAGCGGGCGCAGCAGCCGGCGCATCGCCGGGCATGCGTCGCTTGCCGCGCTTCTCGACCACCACCTGCTTGGTGCGGCCATGGCTGAAGCTCTGGCGCACAGTGCCCTGCTCGACGCGCGGCTTGAGCGTCAAGGTCTTGCTGGGAACGCTCAGAGTCTTGTCGCCAGGCGTTTTCGTATCAACCATTCAGCAGTCCTAATCTTGTTGCGTTGTGCGCGGTCGCACAGTCGTCGAAGTTTCGATCAGTGAGATCGTTGGTGTCAGCGGCGCCGGTTCCGGCGCAGCGGTTGTCAGCGAAGCTTTGGCGCTTGCGTTGATGTCGTCGTCGGCCAGCCGGTATTGGACCAGAGTCTGGCTGCGTGACAGGAACGTTTTGCCCGCCGGGCCCGTAAGCACGGCAGCATGTATCACATTTGACCGCCCCAATGCCAAATCCAATTCATCGGAGCTCAAAACCGTAATAATCGGCATTTGTCCCGCGTCGTCGCCGGATTCCGCATCAAATTCCACGCGTTGGCGGGCAATGCCGTCGAGTTTGCGGATTCCGTCGGCGGCGCCGTCGGAGGCATGGAGCAGAACACCTACCGTTCCGCGGCGCAGGGCGTCCTCGACCTTGGTGAAACCGGAAACCACCTGACCGGCCTTGGCGGTCATGGCCAGCGCCTCGATGACGCCGCGCACCATGAGCTTGTCGGTGTCGTCGGCCAGGGTTGGCGACGATTTAACGGCTTTCTTGAAGCCCTTGGCGAAAAGATTGCGCTTGGCCGCCTCGGCGACCGCCTTGCGGGAGGCGGTAACCCAGAGGCCGCGGCCGGGAAGCTTGCGCTTCAGATCGGGAATCGCCTCGCCCGTGGGCGCAACGACGAACCGGATCAGATCGTCGATCGGGCGCACGCTCCGCGTGACCACGCACATCCGCATCGTCCCGGGCTTGGTGCTCCGGGGGCCGTTGTCCAGATCTGCTTGGTCAGCAATGGCGAGCATGCGCGTGGCATTGTCCTTACGCTTCTTCGGTGGCGTCGAGCACGGCACCCTTGTCGAGATCGGCCTGGGTGATCCAGCCGGCCACGACGCGGGCCTGCATGATCAGCTGTTCGGCGTCTTCACGCGAAATCTCGCTGGCATCGAGAATGCCCGGGTGCTTGGTCGGCTCGGAACCTTCCTTGCGCTCGGTCCAGCCGACGAGATCGTCGGTGGCACAGCCGGCGAGATCCTCGACGGTCTTGATGTCGTTTTCGCCGAACTTGACCATCATCTTGAGGGTCACGCCCGGAACATCCTTCAAAGCGTCTTCCACACCCAGTTCCTTACGTTTGCCTTCGAGTTCAGCTTCGAGCTGCTCGAGGTATTCACGTGCACGGCTCTGCAATTCGGCCGCTGTTTCGTCGTCGAAGCCCTCGATGCTGGCCAGTTCCTTGGCATCGACCATCGAGAGTTCTTCCACCGAGGTGAAACCTTCCGACGCGAGCAGCTGACCGACGACTTCGTCGACGTTCAACGCTTCCATGAAGACGCGCGTGGAATTTTCGAAATCGGCCTGGCGACGTTCGGATTCTTCCTGCTCGGTCAGGATGTCGATATCCCAACCGGTCAGCTGCGAAGCCAGGCGCACATTCTGGCCGCGACGACCGATCGCAAGGGATAGCTGGTTATTCGTGTCGGGAACGACAACCTCGATGCGCTCACGATCTTCATCGATCACGACTTTCGAGACTTCTGCCGGCGCCAGCGCGTTCACCACGAATGTGGCGATATCCGGCGACCACGGAATGATGTCGATCTTTTCGCCCTGCAGCTCGTTGACCACGGCCTGCACGCGGGAACCACGCATACCGACGCAGGCGCCGACCGGATCCACCGACGAGTCGCGCGAGATCACGCCGATCTTCGCACGCGAACCGGGATCGCGGGCCACAGCCTTGATCTCGACGATACCGTCATAGATTTCAGGCACTTCCTGCGCGAACAGCTTGGCCATGAATTGCGGATGAGTGCGCGACAGGAAAATCTGCGGACCGCGGGTCTCGCGGCGCACGTCGAACACATAGGCGCGAACGCGGTCGCCGTTGCGGAACACTTCGCGCGGCAGCATCTCGTCGCGACGCACGATGGCTTCGCTACGGCCGAGATCGACGATCACCGAACCGTATTCGACGCGCTTGACGATGCCGTTGACGATCTCGCCGATGCGATCCTTGAATTCCTGGTACTGCCGGTCACGCTCGGCTTCGCGCACCTTCTGCACGATGACCTGCTTGGCGGACTGCGCAGCGATACGGCCATATTCCAGCGGCGGCAGCGTGTCGGCGATGGTATCGCCGATCTGCGCACCCGGATTGGCGCGCTGCGCATCATGCAGCGAAATCTGGAAAGACGAATTCTCGACGTCCTCGACCACCAGCATGTGGCGGGTCAGCGAGAGCTGGCCGGTCTTGGGATGAATCTCGGCATGAACGTCGGTTTCGGAGCCGTAACGGGCACGGGCCGCTTTCGCGATCGCCTCTTCCATCGCCTGGATGACGATGTTGCGGTCGATCGATTTTTCACGTGCGACGGCGTCGGCGATCTGCAGCAGTTCGAGTTTATTGGCGCTGACAGCGGCCATGGCTCATTCTCCTTCGATGGGATCGATTTCGCCTCGACGCGCACGCTCGGCGGCCAGACGATGTTCTTTGGTATTCTTCGGCAAAGGCTTCTTGGCAGCTTTCGCAGCCTTGAGTTTCGGCTTCGGCGCAAAGCTCTTCTTGGGATCGCTGCGCTTGGCATGCGGCGCCGGCGGCGGCGCGAGACCCAGCTGCTGCTTCAAGTCGCGCTCGGCCTGCTTGCCGCGGCGCATGGACTCGGCGATCAATTCGTCAGTCAGCACCAGGCTGGCATTGGAGATGTCTTCCAGCGGCAACCGCGTGATGGGGTCCTCGCCGTCGCGGGCGCCTTCGCGTTCGATCAGAACGACATCACCCTCAATGGCGCCGAGCGTGCCACGGAAACGTTTGCGGCCACCGACGGCGACAGCCATCTCGATCTTAACCAGATAACCATTATAGCGCTCGAAATCGGAGCGTCGCACCAGCGGACGATCGATGCCGGGCGAGGAAATCTCAAGCCGATAGGCGCGCTGGATCGGATCGGCGACATCCATCACCGGCGACAGCGCGTGCGAGATCGCCTCGCAGTCCTCGACCAGCATGGTACCATCGGGTCGCTCTGCCATGATCTGCACGGTGCAGCCGAGCTCGCCGGAAATCTTGATCCGCACCAGCCGGTAACCCATGGCTTCGAGTACCGGCGTAGCCACAGCCGACACCCGCGCCGCAGCACCCGGCTCGATCACCAGGCGCGGCTCGGAAAGCAGCTCGGTATCAACGGTTTCTGGCTTCTGGTCGGTCATGTGAGGATCGAAATATTCCGGTTCGAGGATGTCTGAATGCGCGTGCAGCCTGTAGATCGTGTGTCGCGTCGGGCTTTCGGCCCTTCATTAGCCCCGTACGAGTCAGGCCCGGAGATCACCGGCCAAGGTCCGTTCAGGTAATAAAAAAGAGCGGGTCCCGAGGGGCCCACTCTCAAACGCGATCGTATGAGAACCTAATAAGTTGTGGGCGATATAGCCGTTTTCCGGCACCCCGGCAAGGCCGCAATGGCTGCTCCGCAATATTTCTGCAACCCGCGGTAGCCCAATCCTGCGGACTAACCGTTCCTTCATCAACGCCATCTAGGGTGCGTCAGCCTTTCCGTAGGGTGGTGTTGAGTATTGTTTGATGGCTGAGGCGAAATCGCTCATTCCGGGGCTGGAGAACATCGTCAGAGATGGCGATCCCAAGCGCCGCGGCGAGGCGGTGCGTAAGATTTCCGAGCTTTTCCTGCGGGGCGCATCCCGTTTTCAGCCGGCCCATGTCGATCTGTTCGACGGCGTTCTGACGAGTCTGGTTCCACAAACCGAGGTCGAAGCGCGCAGCGCGCTGGCCGAACGGCTATCAGATCTCGTCAACGCACCTCCGCAACTGGTGGCCTTGCTCGTCCGCGATGACGAAATCCTGATCGCCGGGCCACTGCTGCGCCGCTCTCCGCTGATCGACGAGCCGACGCTGGTCGATATCGCCAAGGTCCAGGGCCAGTCACATCTGCTGGCGATCTCCGATCGCTCGACACTGACGCCGCGCATTACTGACGTGATCGTCCGCCGCGGCGACCGCGACGTGATCCGTCGCGTGGCCGGCAATGCCGGTGCCGCTTTCTCGCAACTCGGCTATACCGGTCTCATTCGCCGCGCCAGCGATGATGGCGTGCTCGCCGTCACGGTCGGGCAGCGCGACGATCTCGCGCCGGAACAACTCAAACACCTCCTGGCGCAGTCGGTCGAGGTGGTTCGCCGCCGGCTGTTCGACGCCGCCGCGCCCGAACTGCGCAACGCAATCAACCGTGCGATGCAGGACATTACCGGCGCGCCGACGCATCTCGCCGCCACCCGCGATTTCGCCACCGCACAGCGGGCCATTCGCAAGCTGCACCAGGCCGACGAGCTGGACGAAGGCGCGTTGTTGCGCTTTGCCCGCGCTCATCAATATGAGGAAACCGCCGCCGCCCTCGCCGCTCTGTCAGGCGTGCGGATCGGTACCATTGACCAGCTTCTCAAGGGCGACCGCGACGATCCGATGCTCATCCTCGGCAAATCGATCGGGATTTCCTGGGCCACCGTCCGCGCCCTGATGACACTACGTCTCGGCCCGGGCCGTTCGCCTGCCGCCGCCGACATCGAGGAAGCCCGGCAGAATTTCGAGCGCCTGGTGCCTGCCACGGCACAGCGCGTGCTGACCTTCTGGCAGACCCGCGAGACCGCCTCAGCGATCCCCCTGCCGCTCTGATCAGCTGGGGTTCTCCGGGGTCGCTGCCAAGCGTTCCCGTTTGCGCCACTCCGCGACAAAACTCACAAAGGCCGCCAAGGCCGGCGGCGGTTGCCGGCGACTCGGATAATACAAAAACGGCCCGGGGAACGGCGGCAGCCAGTCTTCCAGAACGCTGACCAGCCGGCCGGCCGCGAGGTCGTCCCGCACATAGCCTTCGAAGGTCACGTAGAAGCCCAGCCCGTCCCGCGCCGTGTCCAACCCCAGCCGTGAATAGCTCGCCAGGAGCGGCCCCTTGGGCGGAACCCTGACCACCTCGCCGTCTTTTTCGAACTCCCATTCCGGAATCGAGCCGTTGTCGAAACGCGTTCTGATGCAGCAATGCTGCAGCAATTGCTGCGGTGCAATAGGGCGCCCATGCTGCGCAATATATTGCGGTGACGCCACCATCACGAAGCGCTGCGGCGGCCCGAGTGAGACCGCAATCATGTCCTGCGCCAGATCCTCGCCATAACGAATGCCGGCGTCGAAACCTTTGGCAACGATGTCTATCAACGACGTCTCAGCAACGATCTCAATCTCAACCTGCGGATATCGCTGCAGAAATGGCGTAACTATCGGCGCCACGACGATATCGACGGCTGGTGCCGGACCGTTGATCCTCAGCCGGCCGGACGGCACATCACCGAAGTCGCGGACTTGCTGCAACGCAGCATGAACGTCACCCATGGCCGGAGCGATTTTGCGTTGCAGCAATTCCCCCGCCTCGGTCAGCGCTACGCTGCGCGTTGTGCGATGCAGCAAGCGCACCCCGAGCCGTTCTTCCATGTCGCGCAGCCGCTGACTCAGGCTGGACACTGACACATGGATCTCCACCGCGGCCCGCCGGAAATTCCGGGTCCGGGCCACCGCCAGAAAGGCCGCCAGATCGCGTAAATCGAGATCGCTCATTGTTCGCCAGAGTGAACAAGGCTTTCGGGATTGTCCAGCTTATCGGCTCAATGCATCGGGCTCATATCGGGGCAGCAGCGGCATGGATCGGTAGGGATCGGTCCGGCCGCCTTCTGGGAGAACCACCATGAAACAGCTTCAACTCGGAAAGACCGGCCCCTCAGTGGGCGCCCTTAGCCTCGGCTGCATGGGCATGTCGGATGTCTATGGCCCCGCCGACCGTGGCGAGAGCATTGCCACCATCCACGCCGCGCTGGAGGCCGGTGTCACCCTGATCGATACCGGCGACTTCTACGCCACGGGCCATAACGAGCTCCTGGTCGCCGAAGCCCTGCGCGGCCGCAACCGCGACAACCTGCAGCTTTCGGTCAAATTCGGCGGCTTGCGCGACCCCGCTGGCGCCTTCATGGGCTTCGACAACCGCCCGATGGCCGTGAAGAATTTCGTGGCCTATTCGCTGGTGCGCCTCGGCGTCGACGTCATCGACATCTATCGCCCAGCCCGTCTCGACCCCAACGTACCCATCGAGGACACCGTCGGCGCCATCGCCGATCTGATCAAGGCTGGCTACGTCAAACATATCGGCCTGTCCGAAGTCGGCTCCGAGACCATCCGCCGTGCCCACAAGGTGCATCCCATCACCGATCTGCAGATCGAATATTCACTGATCTCGCGCGGCATCGAGGACGACATCCTGCCGACCTGCCGGGAACTTGGCATCGGCATCACGGCTTACGGCGTGCTGTCGCGCGGCCTGATCGGCGGCCACTTCTCCAAGACCGACCTCAACGCGAAGGACTATCGCAGCCACAGCCCGCGTTTCAGCGCAGCAAACATCGATCAGAATCTGGCACTGGTCGACAAAATCCGCGCCGTCGCCGACGACATCGGCGCCTCGGTCGCGCAGGTCGCCATCGCCTGGGTTGCCGTGCAGGGCCAGGACATCCTGCCCGTGGTCGGTGCCCGCCGACGGGATCGACTGACGGAAGCGCTGGGTGCACTGGATGTGAAACTGACGCCTGCGCATCTTGAGGCGCTAGCCGAGGCGATCCCCGCCAACGCCGCCGCCGGTGGCCGTTATCCCGACGAGCATCTGGCGCATATGGACAGCGAGAAGAAGCGTGCGTGAGTGCGGCTAAGCTACCCTCTCTTACAGGAGGGTAGCTTAAACTATAGATACCCGCTCAAGTCCTTGATCGTCGGCGCGTCGCCGTTCAGCGGATTCCCCGGATCGCGCCCGTAACGCAGCGTCTCGAAGCGCAGGTTGCGAGCGTCGATCATCAGCAAGCGACCCACCAGGCCCTCACCAAAGCCAACGATCTCGCGAATCGCTTCCAGCGCCATCATCGAGCCCACCATGCCGGCCAGCGCGCCCATCACGCCGGCTTCCTGGCAGCTCGGCACCGTGCCCGGCGGCGGCGCTTCGGGAAACAGGCAGCGATAGGTCGGGTTCAATACGCCCGCCGCATTGGTCTCATGCGCGCGGATCGTGGTCAGCGACGCGTCGAAAGTGCCGAGCGCCGCGGAGATCAACGGCTTCCTTGCGAGATAGCACGCATCCGATAGCAGATAGCGCGTGGTGAAATTGTCGGAACCATCGAGCACGATGTCGTAACCCGACAACAGCGCCATCGCATTCGCCGCATTGAGCCTGACGGCATGGCCGATAAATCTGACATGCGGATTGAGCGCATGAATCTTTGCAGCGGCGCTGTCGGTTTTCAGCGCGCCGATATCCGGCGTTGCGTGAATGACCTGCCGCTGCAGGTTCGACAGCGACACCGTATCGTCATCCACCACACCGAGCGTGCCGATGCCCGCGGCCGCGAGATACATCAGCGCCGGTGCGCCGAGCCCGCCGGCGCCGATCACAAGCACTTTCGCGCCCTGCAGCGCGGTCTGGCCGGGACCACCGACCTCGCGCAACACGATGTGACGCGCATAGCGCTCGAGTTCATCGGCATTCAGCATCGTGTCGTTACGTCCTCGTTCTGCATCAGCGTGAACCCATCCCGCGCTGTCACCGACCCAGCAGATGTGCTTAATTCCACTGAAATCAATCGCCAGCTTCAAGGCCCAGGGTTTGGACATGTCATGAGATCGATGCTTTCAGCAACATTGATGATCGTGACGGCCTCAGCAGCCCACGCACAAGCGCAGGCGACGCCTCCCGCAGTGCAGGGTGTCAAGCCGAAGCCGGTGACCACTACGCCGGTCCGTCCGGCGCTGCAGACCCCTGCCGACACCGCCAATGCCATGGCGCAGGCCGAGCGGCTTGGGATTCAGTCGGATCTGGCATGGACCGGGCAATATAACGGCGCCATCACCGGCGAGGTCTCGGATCGCATGGTCAATGCGATCAAGACCTTCCAGAAGGATAACGGCGCCAAGCAAACCGGCGTGCTGAACCCGCAGGAGCGCGATGTGCTGCGCGCGGCAGCGAAGAAACTTCAGGACAATGTCGGCTGGAAAATGGTCACCGACATGGTGACCGGCGCACGGCTTGGCATTCCCGGCAAGCTCGTGCCGCAGCAGACCACCGACATCAACGGCAGCAAGTGGTCGTCCTCCACCGGCACGATCCAGATCACGCTGGCGCGCCGCAAGGAGGAAACACCGTCCACAGCGAAACTCGCCGAGACGGAGCGCAAGGAGCCTGGACGCAAGATCGACTATCAGGTGGTGAAGCCGGATTTCTTCGTGCTGTCCGGGTTGCAGAACCAGAAGAAGTTCTACATCCGCGGCCAGTTCAAGGACTCCGAGGTCCGCATCCTCTCGATCTTCTACGATCAGGCCACTGAAGGCACGATGGAGCCGGTAGTGATTGCGATGTCGTCAGCCTTCAACGCATTCCCGACCGGCGCACAGGCGATGGGCCCACCGCCACGCAAGAAGGTTGAATATGCGTCGGGGGTCGTCGTGAGCGATGACGGCACCATCGTCACCGATCGCCAGGCCGTGGACGGCTGCATGTCCATCGTCGTCGCTGGTTACGGCAATGCCGACAAGCTGGCCGAAGACAAGGTCCGCGATCTCGCGCTGCTGCGTATCTATGGCGCCAGCGAGCTGAAGCCGCTGTCGCTCGGCGCAGGGGTAGCGAAGCCCAATCTCGATCTCGTGGGAATCGCCGATCCGCAGAATCAGGGCGGCGGCGCGGCCGTCACCAGCCTGAAGGCATCCACCACGCCGGTTGGCACCGGTACAGAACTGGCGCTGTCGCCTGCCCCCGGCATCGGCTTCTCCGGCGCGGCAGCCATCGACAGCGACGGCAAATTCGCGGGCCTCGCGCAATTGAAGCCACTGCTCGTTGCTGGCCCGCCCAATGCAGCGCCACAGGCGGCACTGGTGCCCGCGGAACTCGTGCGGAATTTCGTCAAAGCGAATGGCGTGAGCGCGAACGGCACCTCGACCGATGCCAGGGCTGCGATGGTGCGTGTGATCTGCGTGCGGAAGTAGCTATTAGGATCCTGAGCGCACCAACGCGTCTCTAATCCACTTCCTCGTACATCGCATCCATCTGCGCCGCGAATGGTGTCGCACGCGGCGGCGGCGCTGCGGGGGCGCAGATGATCCGGCGTTCGAGTTGTTCGCGGTTCTGCTGCTCGACAAATTTCACTGCGAAGCCGCCTTCGAGATGACGCACAACGCGGCCGATGCAGGCACCGACCGCCAGCGGCGTTCCGACCTCCGGCTGTACATCGGCCGAGACCGCGGCGCCGGACACCGACATGTCGATGACGAAGCAGCTTTTCATCGATCCGTCGCCAAAGGTCAGCATGGAATGCGGGCTCGCGGGAATGATGCGGGCCTGCTTGCGCTCCTCGCGCACCATCGGGTCCTTCTGGAATTTCTCCAGCCAGGTGAGCTTGTCCGACAGCTTCTGGCGCATCGGCGGCGTCATGTTCAGTTCGAGCAGAAAACTGCCCGAGATAGTGTCCGTGATGCGACCTTCGAGCTGACCGAAATCGCCGAAATAGGGCGTGATGCGATCGCCGATACGACCGACCACCGGCACATCGACAATCATCCGGAACGGCGAGACGCGGCTGGTCCGGCAAGCAAAACTGCGCGGCCTGCCTTCGGAGTCCAGCCAGTTCGACAGCGTATATTGCCCGCTGACGACAACATTGACGGCCCGCTGCTTGAGGAATTTTTCGACGGACACAGGTTCACCCTCTACGGTACATTTCCACCACCATAGAAAACCCAGCCACGCGAGCATTTCCGCCCGCCGTGGTTATTTCGTTACTTATATACCCCTTCAAGTTGAGGAAATATTACCTGCAAATCCGGGCTATTTGGCCATGGCAGCCAGAAACACTGCCTTAGTCGAGGCTTTAGCCGGGCACCCGCCCCTTGATGGCATTGGCGCGGGCACTGCAGGTGACCCGCCCCGTCGCATCCTGTGCAAGTCCCGCCCGGACACGCGATTTGAGCTGCGCGATTTCTGCAGGCGACATCACCGTCAAAGCCGCTTTCACAGACGGGCCCGCTGACGAGGCCTCCCAGAAGTCCTCAAAGTCGATGAACACGCGAGTCACGTCGATCACACGCGTTTCGACGTCCACCAGACCGGCGGTGGTCCATAGCGACTGCATCACATCGAGGCGCGATGCGTCCACGCTCGGCGGAAGCGATGGCATCTGGCCCATTTTGCGGAGTTCACCGAGGATCGGCTCCAGCGGAAAGCCGCCCCCGTCCATGTCCCAGGCATAGGCGGCCACCGTGCCGCCGGGCGACACGACACGGACCATTTCCGACACGCCCCTGGCCGGCTCCGGCACGAAGAAGATCACCAGCGCCATCACAGCCACATCAAAGCTGCGATCCGGAAACGGCAGCGCCATCGCATCGCCCTGATGAAACGCGGCCATCGCCGCGCCCGGCCGCGTCCGCGCATAAGCAAGCTGCGGCTCCGAGGGATCGATGCCGTCGATTTTCGCCGGCGCATGGCGTTCGGCAATCAACTGCGTAAACGCGCCGTTACCACAGCCAACATCAACCCAGGCCAGCCCTGGTTTTGGCGCCATCCACTCCAGAAAAATCTCGCCGGCGCTGCGGCTCCACACGCCCATCATCCGCTCATAGGACGCGCCGTCGTTGAAACGGATGGAGGGGGAAGATGCGTCGGTCATGGGTGTCCTCAATAGGATGTTGGCGGCAGATCATGAACGGAAATGCATCGCCTGCAACCTCTGCCTTCGTGGCGGGATCGTGGCGTCGGCGCGAAAGCACGTATCGGCACGGTTGTTGCTTTGTTCAACGCAAGCAGAATGGTTCGCGATGCCTTGGGGGCATCACACGGTTGCGGAGGAGAGCGAGATGAAGGTCGGCGTATTCATCCCAATCGGGAACAATGGCTGGTTACTGTCCGAAAATGCCCCGCAATACATGCCGACTTTCGATCTCAACAAGGAGGTCACGCTGAAGGCCGAACATTACGGGCTCGATTTCGTGCTCTCGATGATCAAGCTGCGTGGTTTCGGCGGGAAAACCGAATTCTGGGATCACAATCTGGAATCCTTCACCCTGATGGCCGGACTGGCCGCGGTGACCAAACGCATCAAGTTGTTCGCGACGGCAGCGACACTCGTGATGCCTCCCGCGATTGCAGCAAGGATGGCTGTGACCATCGATTCGATTTCGCATGGCCGCTTCGGCCTCAATCTCATCACCGGATGGCAACGTCCGGAATATTCGCAGATGGGGCTTTGGCCGGGCGACGACTATTTCGCACGCCGCTACGAGTATCTCTCGGAATATGTCGAAATTCTCCGCGACCTCTGGCAGACCGGCGCCTCGGATCGGAAAGGCGAGTTCTTCCAGATGGAGGACTGCCGTGTCAGTCCGCGGCCGCAAGCCGACATGAAGATCATCTGCGCCGGCCAGAGCGGCGCCGGAATGGCCTTCTCCGCAAAATACGCCGACTACAATTTCTGCTTCGGCAAAGGCATCAACACCCCGACCGATTTCGCCCCCGCCGCCGAACGGCTGATCGAGGCCACGCGGGAGAGCGGCCGGCACGTGACGACCTATGTTCTGTTCATGGTGATCGCAGCGGAGACCGATGAAGCCGCCTTTGCAAAGTGGGAGCACTACAAGGCCGGCGTCGATCACGACGCCGTCGCCTGGCTGGGCGTACAGGGCGCCGCCGATACCAAGTCCGGCAAGGACACCAATATTCGCCAGATGGCGGACCCGACGTCAGCGGTCAATATCAATATGGGGACCTTCGTCGGCTCGTTCGCAACTGTCGCCCGCATGCTCGACGACGTCGCCACCGTGCCGGGCACCGAGGGCGTCTTGCTCACCTTCGACGATTTCGTTCAGGGCGTTGAAGACTTTGGACAGCGCATTCAGCCGCTGATGACATCACGCAAGGGCGTTGCGGAGGCCGCGGCAGAGGCATTGAAGGAGATGTAATGGCTGACGTCGGCTAGCCGGCGATCGCTGCGAGGATTTGCTCCTTGCCGGATTCCCGGCGTCCAGCGTCCTGCGACATCACCCGAGGCAACATGGAATGGGTCTCCTGGGCGTCTGTGGCCAGACCGTGGCGGGTAAGAAGCCCCTTACCAGCATGGTAACGCACCAGAGCATCGGAATCGTCGAGCGCCGCGATCAACGCGCGTGTCACGGCAGGCGCGTTAATATCGCCAAGTGCCTCGGCGGCACTCTGTCGCTGCAACGCATCTGGCGCAGATGCGAGAATATTGACGATAGAGTCTGACCAACGTCGATCCGACCTGATCTGCAGCAAAGCCTTCGCCAGATGTATCAGCGCATAAGGCTGCCAATCATCGCCCGCCCCCGTCTCTTGATGCGTGCTGCATCTGCCGTTCGGCCTCGAACAGAACCTGCAACTCGGCTTCCGCTTTCTGCGAGCGCAGCACACCCAGGCCAATCACGCTGCGCGCGTCAGGCAAACGCTGGAACAGCATATCCTCAGCGTCTGCACGTTCCTCGCCGACGAGTTGCGCAAGCACCTCGAGGTCGAGGCCCTGACGCGCGGAGTCCGCATCCTCGAAGAAGCTGACGCGAAACCGTTCAAATAGCTCCGATGTCAAACGCCGCCCTCCGTCTCGAAGCGGTCACGTCACCTCTGGCACTTCGGGCACCAGAAGGTCGACCGTCCGTTCTGCACGAAGCGCTTCACAATGCCCGAACAGCCATCTGTCTGGCACGGCTCGCCTTCGCGGTCGTAGACCTGAAACGAGTGCTGGAAGTAACCCAGTTCGCCATCGGTCTGGCGATGATCACGCAGCGATGAACCGCCGGCCTTGATGGCCTGGTTCAGCACCTCGTGGATCGCAATGACCAGTCGTCTGGAATGATCGGTTGGTTCACCTTTTTTGGTCGCCAGCGTCGCTGCCAGCCGCCGCGGCGACAAATGCGACCGAAACAGCGCCTCGCAGACATAGATGTTGCCGAGGCCGGCGACGACGCGCTGGTCGAGCAGCGCTGCCTTGAGACTGGTCTTCTTGCCCGCGGTCGCGCTGGCCAGCAGCGCGGCATCGAAGGCGTTGCCCAGCGGCTCCGGGCCGATGTCTTTCAGAAACGGCTCCTGATCGATCTGGCTGCGCGCAAAAATCCTCATGAAGCCGAAGCGACGGGGGTCGTTGTAGATCACCGACGAGCCCGACGACATGTGAAACACCACATGGTCGTGCGCGCGCTCGTCGCTGCGCGGATGATGGAAGGCGCCGGGCATCACGTTATTTTCATCACCTGCGGCAGCATCGGAGACCACCCGGAACGAGCCGGACATGCCCAGATGCATCAAGAGAACGTCGCCGGAATCCAGATCCGCGAGCAGATATTTGGCACGGCGGCCGAGGCTGGTGATCACCCGGCCGTGCAATCGCGCCGAAAAATCCGGCTGAAACGGAAACCGCAGGTCTTTCCGGCGCAATTCCAGGCGGGTGATCCTGGACCCCTCCATGGCCGGCTGCAGGCCCCGGCGGACGGTCTCGACTTCGGGTAATTCAGGCATGATTCACGTCATTCACCTTGAGATAGGGACGTGATAGCCCCATGCGCGCCGGCGCGCTATGGTCCGCCGCATTGAGGCTTTTGAGATGAAAACGATGGATCAGCCGGGCGAAACCACCCATTTCGGCTTCAGGGACGTCCCGGTGGGCGATAAACAGACGCTGGTGAACGACGTGTTCCACAGCGTGGCCCAGCGCTACGACCTGATGAACGATCTGATGTCCGGCGGCATGCATCGCGTCTGGAAGGACGTGATGATCAACCAGCTCAACCCGCCGCGCTCGGACGCACCGTTCGCGCTGCTGGACGTTGCCGGCGGTACCGGCGACATCTCGTTCCGCGCCGCCAGGGCGTCGGGCCTCGGCTTTTCCGCGACGGTCTGCGACATCAATACGGGGATGCTGGCAGTCGGCCGCGAGCGCGCGATCAAACAGCATCTCGAACATCAGGTGTCGTTCATCGAGGGCAACGCCGAAGAGTTGCCATTCGCCGACAAGAGCTATGACGCCTATACGATCGCCTTCGGCATCCGCAATGTGCCACGCATCGACCGCGCCCTCAGCGAAGCTTACCGCGTGCTGAAGCCCGGCAGCCGTTTTCTCTGTCTCGAATTCTCGACCGTCGACGTGCCCGGTCTCGACAAGATCTATGACTTGTTCTCGTTCAAGGTGATCCCGCCGCTCGGCAAGGTCGTCACCGGCGACTCTGAATCGTATCAGTATCTCGTGGAATCGATCCGCAAGTTTCCGAAGCCACCCGTCTTCGCCGACATGATCCGCGATGCGGGCTTTTCGCGCGTGAAATACGAACTTCTCTCGGGCGGCATCGTCGCACTACATTCGGGCTGGCGTTTGTGATCGCTGGTCTCTCTCATATGGCGCGGCTTGCCCGCGCCGGTTTCGTGTTTGCGCGCGAAGGCGTGTTCGGCGTCGTCGATCCGTCGCTGGTGCCGCCGCCGGGGCAACTCGCGCTGCGCATGGCGCGGCTCATTGAGCGGCCCGGCGCAAAATCCGGCGCAAGGCTGTCGCGCGCACTGACGCGGCTCGGCCCGGCCTATCTCAAGCTCGGACAGTTTCTCGCGACCCGTCCCGACGTGGTCGGCGTTGCCATGGCGCGGGATCTGGAAAGCCTGCAGGACAGGCTGCCGCCATTCTCCCTGACCGAAGCCGAAGGCGTCGTCGCCGCTTCGCTGGAACGCCCTGTGGCGCAGCTCTATGCGAGCTTTAGCCCGCCGGTCGCCGCGGCCTCGATCGCGCAAGTGCATCGCGCCGAGATCGACAAGGACGGTGTCCGTAAGACGTACGCCGTGAAAGTGCTGCGCCCGAATGTCGCCGGGCAATTCCGCCGCGACCTCGGCGATTTCGCTTACGTCGCCCACAAGGCCGAAGAGCATTTTTCCGAAGCACGGCGCCTGCGCCTGATCGAGATTATCACCACCATGTCGCGCTCGGTGGCCATGGAGATGGATCTCCGTCTCGAAGCCGCTGCGCTGTCCGAGATGGCGGAGAACACCCGCAGCGATCCGGATTTCCGTGTCCCCGAAGTGGACTGGGATCGTACCTCGCACAATGTGCTGACGATGGAGTGGATCGACGGCATCGCGCTGAACGATCACAAGCGCCTGGAAGACTCCAACGTTGATCTGCCGGATCTCGGCCGCAAGGTGATCCAGAGCTTCCTGCGCCACGCATTGCGTGACGGCTTTTTCCATGCCGACATGCATCCCGGAAATTTGTTTCTGGACAGCGACGGCCACCTCGTCGCCGTCGACTTCGGCATCATGGGTCGGCTTGGCCTGAAGGAACGGCGCTTTCTCGCGGAGATTCTGCTGGGCTTCATCACCCGTGACTATCGCCGCGTCGCCGAAGTTCACTTCGAGGCCGGCTATGTGCCGGGTCACCACTCCGTGGAGAATTTCGCGCAGGCGATCCGCGCCATCGGCGAGCCGATCCACAATCGCACCGCCGAAGAAATCTCGATGGCCAAGCTGCTGACGCTGCTGCTCGAGGTCACCGGTCTGTTCGACATGCGCACGCGGCCGGAATTGATCTTGCTGCAGAAGACCATGGTCGTCGTCGAAGGCGTCGCACGAAGCTTCGATCCCAAGCTGGATATCTGGAAGGTCGCCGATCCCGTCGTGCGCGAATGGATCGAGCGTAATCTTGGCCCATTGGGCAAGATTCAGGGGGCGGTCTCCGGCGCCGGCGAACTCGGAAAGGTCGTCGGCAGCCTGCCGGCCATGGCAACGCGCGCGCTGACGGTACTCGAACAGCTTGAGACCATGACCCGGGACGGCGTCAGGCTCGACGATGCGAGCATCGCCGCCATCGCACGGGCACGGGCCAAGCAGCTGCGCTGGCGCACGGTGGGCGTCTGGGTGATCGCGCTGTCGTTCCTCGGATTGCTGCTTTCCGTCCGCTAGGATGATTGCAATGCATGCACTTTGTGCTAGCATTGCTATCAAAATAGCGCGAGACGCCTCATGGCCAACCTGACGATCCGCAAGCTCGACGACGCCATTCGCGACGAATTGCGACTGCGAGCGGCGCGGAATGGGCGGTCGGTTGAGGACGAGGTGCGAGTCATTTTGCGGGAAGCGTCGCAAGACGGCCTCAAGACTGACGCAAGATTTCCGCAAGACGCGCCAAATCCGGAACCCCCACCCAAGCCCTTGAAAAATAGCGGCGATCAGCTCCGCGTCACGCTGATCATCGGCGGCGGAATCGCGGCCTATAAAGCGCTCGATCTGATCCGCCGGCTGAAAGAGCGCGGCATCCATGTCCGCGTGGTGCTGACCCGCGCCGCGCAGCAATTTGTCACCCCGCTGGCCGCCAGCGCGCTGTCCAACGAGCGCGCCTATACGGACCTGTTCGATCCGCAGAGCGAATTCGATGCCGGGCATATTCGGCTCGCCAGGGAATGCGATCTCATCGTTGTGGCGCCGGCAACCGCTGATCTGATGGCGAAGATGGCCAATGGTCATGCGGATGATCTGGCCTCTGCGATTCTGCTCGCATCCGACAAACCGATCCTGATTGCGCCGGCGATGAATCCGCTGATGTGGAATAACGCCGCCACGCGCCGCAATGTCGCGCAGTTGCAGCGTGACGGCGTGAGGATGATCGGGCCGAATGCCGGCGAGATGGCCGAACGTAACGAATCCGGTGTCGGCCGCATGGCGGAGCCGACCGAAATCGCGATTGCCGCTCACACATTCCTGCGGCCACCCACACCGAAGCCACTGGCCGGCAAGCGCGTGCTGATTACCGCAGGCCCGACCCATGAGCCGATCGATCCCGTGCGCTACATCGCCAACCGCTCGTCCGGCAAGCAAGGCTATGCAATTGCCGCTGCGGCACGGGCTGCAGGCGCCGAAGTGATTCTCGTCTCGGGTCCCGTCGATCTCGACGAAGTCCCGGACGTGACCATGACGCATGTCGAATCGGCGCGCGACATGCTCGCTGCGGTCCGGTCCGCACTGCCCGTCGACATCGCGATCTTCGCGGCGGCCGTGGCCGACTGGCGCGTCGTCAACGAGGGCGCGCAGAAGCTGAAGAAGACGGCCGGTGCTGCGATGGCGCCGCTGCAGCTCACGGAAAATCCCGACATCCTCGCGACGATCTCGAAACTTCCCGAGCATCGCCCGCCGCTGGTGATCGGCTTTGCCGCCGAGACCGAACATCTGATCGACAACGCCAAGGCCAAGATCGCGCGCAAGGGCTGCGACTGGATCGTTGCCAATGATGTCTCGCCAGCCACCGGTATCATGGGCGGCGACGACAACACCGTGCATCTGCTCACGCGCAGCAAGGACAGCGCCGATATCGCCGTTGATTCGTGGGCACCGATGAGCAAGGAACAGGTCGCGACGACCCTGGTCGCGCGAATCGCCGATACCGTGACGCCATCCACGAAAGATCCATCATGAGCGCTGCCATCCCCGTTCAGGTCGACGTCCGGCAGCTCCCGCATGGCGCAGGCCTCGCGCTGCCAGCCTATCAAACCGCGCATGCCGCCGGCCTCGATCTGCTCGCCGCGGTTCCCGAGGACAGCCCGATGATTCTCGCCAGCGGCAAATATGCGCTGGTGCCGACCGCGCTGACTATTGCGCTACCACCCGGCTATGAAGCGCAGGTGCGCCCGCGTTCGGGTCTGGCTGCCAAGCATGGCATCACCGTGCTGAACTCACCGGGCACCATCGACGCCGATTACCGCGGCGAGATCGGCGTGCTGCTGATCAATCACGGCCCGACAGACTTCACGATCAAACGCGGCGAGCGAATCGCGCAGATGGTGATCGCGCCGGTCACGCATGCGGAACTCGTGGTGGCCGCGGCGCTCAGCGAAACCGAACGTGGCAGCGGCGGCTTCGGATCCACCGGCCGCTAGCGCGCATTTCGTCACATCGCTTAGCATTTGAATCAAAGGCGCCTGCATTTTTTAACCGGGGACTCTGCGTTCACGGTCTGGACTCTTACCCGGCGACTCCCGAAGCGGATATTGTCGAACGATTCGCGATCGGTGAGGGGCTGGTCGGGAAGACGTGCGGTTTGGGGCGAATGATGTCAGGCGTGATCGCGGCGATGCGTCGGACCTTGCTGTCGTGCACTTCTATGGTGCGCGACGGGCTTGTCGGCATCAGTGCGTCTGCACTTCTGGCCACCTCCTCGGCGTCGGCCGCCGACGAACCCTTCATTACCCAGACACTCGCCAATCTGCTCGATCTCGACCGCCAGGAAATCGCCGCGCTGACGACAGCCACAGCGGTGCTCGGCTTCTCCGTCGTCTCCGCCATCTTGTTGATGCACAATCGCATTCGCTCGGCCAAGACCGAGGCGAAGCTGCGCGCCGAGCTGCATACGCTGCAGGTAGAGTCCGACCGTTTTCGCGCTTTGCTGTTCACCGAACCGCAGGTGTTGATCGCCTGGGCTGCGGGCGAAACCCGCCCTGATATCTCCGGCGACACCGCATTGATGATGTCGCAGGATCCGCAGCAGCATCAGCCGCAGCGCATTCTCGCGTTCGGGACATGGCTGCCGCCGGAACCCGCGCTGCGGATGGATCACGCCGTCGATGCACTGCTCGATGCCGGCGAAGGCTTTGTGCTGAACCTGACGACCTCCAGCGGCCGCGCCATCGAGGCGATGGGCCGCGCCATCGGCGGTCAGGCCATTGTCCGGATTCGCGAATTGAGCGGTTTGCGCCGCGAGCTCGCCGAAGTCTCGCTGCGCCACAAGGAGCTCGCGGAAGAAGCCGAAATTCTCCGCGGCTTCGCCAATGCTGCGCCATGGCCGATCTGGGCCAAGGGTGCAGACGGCGGCTTGAGCTTTGTCAATGCGGCCTATGCGCGTGCGACTGATGCGGCTGATGCGGGCGATGCGGTTGGTCGCAATCTGGAACTGCTCGACAGCGACGACCGCAGCAATCTGGCGCGCGCGCTGAACGACAATCTGCCCTTCGCCGCGCGTGTGCCGATCGTGATTTCCGGCGAACGCCGCATCTTCGACGTCCACGCCGCAAAGGTCGCCAGCGGCAGCGCCGGCATGGCCATCGACGCCAGCGAAGCCGCCGCACTATCAGCCGCTTTGGTGCGCATGGCCGAAGCGCATCGCCGCACGCTCGATCAGCTGTCGTCGGGCGTCGCCGTATTCGACGGCCAGCGTCGCCTCGCTTTCTATAACGACTCCTATCGCCGGCTGTGGGATCTCGACCGCACCTTCCTCGACAGCAATCCCGACGACTCAAGCGTGCTGGATCGTCTCAGGGCCGCGCGAAAACTGCCGGAGCAGTCCGACTACCGCACCTGGAAGTCCAAGCTGCACGAGGCCTATCGTGCTGTCGAGGCAGCCAAGGACGTCTGGTATCTGCCGGATGGCCGTGCGCTCTCGATCGTCACCACGCCCAATCCCGAAGGCGGCGTTACCTATCTGTTCGACGATGTGACCGAAAGCCTCGAACTGGCACGGCGCTTCGACGGCCTGATCCGCGTTCAGCGCGAGACGCTCGACAATCTCGCCGAAGCCGTCGCCGTGTTCGGCAGCAACGGCCGCGCGCAACTGTTCAATCCGGCTTTCGCCAAGATGTGGAAACTGTCGGACGAAGCGCTGGAGCAGCGGCCGCATATCGAAATGGTCGAGACCTGGTGCCGGCCGCTGTTCGACGATACTCCGACATGGCAGACAATCCGCAGCGCCATTACCGGCATCGACAATCGCAAGTCGGTTCCGCTCAAGCTTGAGCGCAAGGACGGTAGCGTCCTCGCCTGCATGACCATGCCGCTGCCCGACGGCGCGACCATGCTGACGTTCCAGGACATTTCCGATGCCGAGAATGTCGAGCGCGCGTTGCGCGAGCGCAACGAGGCGCTGGAGACCGCCGACCAGATGAAGGTCGACTTCGTCCACCACGTCTCCTACGAGCTGCGTTCGCCGCTGACCACGATCATCGGCTTCGCGCATCTGCTCAGCGACCCCGTCACCGGCCCGCTAATGCCGAAGCAGGCCGAGTATCTCGATTACATCACCACCTCGACCGGTGCGCTGCTGGCGATCATCAATAATATTCTGGATCTCGCCACCATCGACGCCGGCGCGATGACACTGAATCTCGGCCCGATCGATATCCGCAAGACCATCTCCGCGGCAGCCGAAGGCATCCAGGATCGTCTGGCAAAGGATCACATCGCACTGCAGATCGAAGTCGATCCCGCGATCGGCAGCTTCACCGGCGACGAGAGCCGCGTGGTGCAGGTGTTGTACAATCTGCTCGCCAATGCCGTCGGCTTCGCCCCGCAAAATTCGGCGGTTACGCTGACCGCGCGGCGGTCTGAACACACCATCACCTTCACCGTCACCGATCGCGGCCCCGGCATTCCGCCCGAAGTGAAGGACAAGGTATTCGACTGGTTCGAGAGCCACGCCAATGGCTCGCGCCACCGCGGCGCCGGCCTCGGCCTGTCGCTGGTCCGTTCTTTCGTCGAATTGCATGGCGGCAAGGTCCGCGTCGATTCCGCGGTCGGCAAGGGCACCACCGTCACCTGCGACTTCCCCATCGACCAGACCGCGCATCGCAACGCCGCCGAATGACCGAACCGACCACATTTTCGCTGGCGCTCGCAAATGAGAACGCCACTGCGCAATTGATGGCCGATCTCGCTCTGCTGATCGGCCCCGGCGATGTCATCACGCTCTCGGGCGATCTCGGCGCCGGCAAGACGGCGGCGGCGCGCGCGATGATCCGCTATCTCGCCGGGGATCCCGAGCTCGAAGTGCCGAGCCCGACCTTCACGCTGGCGCAGAGCTACGAGCTTCCGCCGTTTCCGCTCGTTCATGCCGATCTCTATCGCATCAACGACGCGAGCGAACTCGAGGAGATCGGCCTGTCGCCGCTGCCAGACGGCGTGGTGGCGTTGATCGAATGGCCAGAGCGCGCCGATGGCACGCTGCCGCCGGATCGTATCGATATCGCGTTCAGTCATCGGCCCGCGCTGGGCTCCGTGGCGCGCGCAGCAGAGATCACCGGTCACGGCAAGGCCGCATCGGTCGTTCTGCGCCTCAAGGCATTGCGCGAGTTTCTCGAAGAAGCGCGCCATCTCGACGCCACACGCCAGCGCATGGCCGGCGATGCCTCGACGCGCTCTTATGCGCGGCTGATCTGCGGTGATGACGTCTTCATCCTGATGAATGCGCCGAAGCGGCCGGACGGTGCGCCGGTCTATGATGGCAAATCCTATAGCGCAGCGGTGCATCTGGCGGAGGACGTCAAGCCGTTCGTCGCCATCGCGAACGGACTACGCGCGCAGGGTATCTCCGCGCCGGCGATCCATCACGCCGATCTCGATGCCGGTTTCCTCATCACCGAGGATTTCGGCACAGCGTCCGTGATCGAAGGCGATCCGCCGGCACCGATTGCCGAACACTATCAGGTCGCGACCGACATGCTGGCCGTGCTGCACAGCAAGACGCTGCCGGAGACGCTGCCGCTATTGCCGCATGTCGACTACGTCATTCCGATTTTCGATACGGACGCATTGCTGGTCGAGATCGGCCTGATGCCGGAATGGTATCTGCCGGACCGCGACGCACCGCTTGCCGATGACGCTCGCACTGAATTTGTGACGATGTGGCGTGAACTCCTGGCGAAGCCCGCGGCCGCGCCGAAGACCTGGGTGCTGCGCGACTTCCATTCGCCGAACATCATCTGGCTCGACGATCGCGAGGGCATCAAGAAGGTCGGCGTGATCGACTTTCAGGACACGGTGCTCGGCCCCGCCGCCTATGATCTCGTCTCGCTGCTGCAAGACGCGCGTATCGACGTGCCCGAGCAACTCGAGCTGACCATGTTGACGCGCTACATCAAGGCGCGCCGCGCAGCAGATCCCGCCTTCGATGCTGCGGCCTTTGCCGAACTCTATGCGATCATGTCGGCTCAGCGGAATACGCGATTACTTGGGACGTTTGCGCGCCTCAATCGCCGCGACGGCAAGCCGCATTATCTCAAGCACCAGCCGCGGATCTGGACCTATCTCAACCGCTCGCTGGCGCATCCGACGCTGGCGCCGTTCCAGCAGTGGTATGCGGCGCATGTACCACCGCCGCGAGTCTAACACTTACTTAACCACTTATTAGTCGCGCACGTTTTATCCTGTGTACGAGCCCTGCAATCGCGGGGCTTGGCGTACTGGACAAGGGACGTGTCATGACGGAACGGCGTGCGGGAGATCGGGTCGTTTTCGAGCGCGGCTTTCCTGCGCACATGATGGGTATCGATGGCACCTGGCGTCGCTCCTGCATCATGGAAGACATTTCCGAAACCGGCGCCAAACTCACCGTCGATGGTTCTGTCGAAGGACTGAACCTGAAAGAATTCTTCCTTCTGCTCTCATCCACAGGTCTCGCCTATCGCCGCTGCGAACTCGGCTGGGTCAATGGTGACCAGATTGGTGTGAACTTTCTCAAACCAAACGACAAAAAGAAAAAGACGAAACGTCCCGAGACGCAGGCGGCAGAAACGTGACGTTGCAGGCGGGTGCAATTGTCGCATCCGCGTCATCTCGGCCGATTATGGCTCGATAGGTTCATGCATGCGACACGCCGCCGTGCTACCATTATTTCAGCTCAGAAATTCAAGAACGATTCCATCAAGGCCCATCATTCTACCAAGGCCCGTCCTTCTATTAAGGCCAATGTCGCTATGTCCGTAAAACCCACCAAAGCAATGGTTCTCGCCGCCGGCCTTGGCCTGCGCATGCGACCGCTCACCAACAATCTGCCGAAGCCGCTGGTCTCCGTCGCTGGACAGCCGCTGCTGGATCACGTGCTCGACAAGCTCGCCGCTGCTGGCGTGACCGAAGCGGTGGTCAATGTGCATTATCTGCCCGACCAGATCATCGATCATGTCGCGACGCGCACCAAACCGGAGATCATCATTTCCGACGAGCGCGATCAGGTGCTTGGCACCGGCGGCGCCGTGGTGAAGGCCCTGCCGCTGCTCGGCAGCGAGCCGTTCTATCATCTCAATGCCGACACGATGTGGATCGACGGCGTGCAGCCGAATCTCACGCGCCTCGCCGAAGCTTTCGATCCCACACGCATGGACATCCTGCTGCTGATGGCGCCGACCGCCAACAGCATCGGTTATGCCGGCTCCGGCGACTACGCGATGCTCACCGATGGCGCGCTGCGTCGCCGCAAGGAAAATCAGGTGGTGCCGTTCGTCTATGCCGGCGTTGCGATCCTGTCGCCCGCACTGTTCAGGGACGCACCATCCGGCGAATTCTCGCTGACCAAACTGTTCGACAAGGCCAATGAACAGGAACGCCTGTTCGGGCTGCGCATGGAAGGCGTCTGGATGCATGTCGGCACGCCCGACGCCGTGCGCGCCGCCGAAGAAGCCTTCCTCGCCAGCGTCGCCTGAGCTTCCTGCGACTCCCGTCCCCTTTCCAGCCATGCCATGATGCACCCTGATCGCGAATCAGGGTGTTCATGCGCGTCTTCAATATTCCCTCCTCGGCGCCATTTCTGCGCACGCTGATCACCGCGCTCATCGACGGTGATCTCGTCGAGGGATTCTCTGCGCGCAACGCCCCGGAGAAACTGGCCACCGTCACTTTGTATCTGCCGACACGCCGCGCCGGCCGCATGGCACAGGAGATCTTTCTCGACGTGCTCGGCACCGACGCCGTACTGCTGCCGCGCATCGTGCCGCTCGGCGATGTCGACGAGGAGGAACTGGCCTTTGCTCAGGCGGCAGCGCCCGAGGCACTTGAGCGGCTGGATGAACCTCCCGCTCTCGACGGACTACAACGCCGACTTCTATTGGCGCAGTTGATCGCCGCATGGGCGAAGCAACTCGCACCAGGCGATTCCGGCCAGACACCACTCGTGGTCGGCGGCCCGGCCTCGACGCTCGCTCTCGCCGACGATCTTGCGCGGCTGATGGACGACATGGCGACGCGCAAGGTCGACTGGAGCGCGCTGGACGGGCTGGTGCCCGATGCGCTCGATCAATACTGGCAACTCACGCTGCAGTTTCTGAGCATCGCCAGGAACGTATGGCCGGACATCCTCGCCGCACACACTGCAATCGAACCCGCGATGCGCCGCGATCTGCTGATCGACGCAGAGGCCGCGCGCCTGAAAGCGCACAAAGGCGGGCCGATCATTGCGGCCGGTTCGACCGGCTCGATGCCGACCACGGCAAAATTCCTGCGCGAAGTCGCGCAGATGCCGCAGGGTGCTGTCGTCCTCCCCGGACTCGACACCGACCTCGACGACACAGCATGGAATCTCATCGGCGGTACCAAGGATGCACTCGGCCGAGCCGAATCCTCGGCATCGAACCATCCGCAATTCGCGCTGCATACCCTGCTGGAGCGCTTCGGCATCACGCGCCGCGATGTGATGACGCTTGGCACACCGTCGCCGCAGGGTCGCGAACTCTTGGCCTCGGAAGCGATGCGGCCATCCAATGCCACGGCGCAATGGCATACGCGTCTCGCTCAGCCGGCCGTCGAACAGAAAATCGCGGCCGGCATGCAGAATCTCGCTGTCATCGCGGCCGCCAATCCGGAAATGGAAGCGCTGGCCATCGCCATTGCGATGCGCGAGGCCCATGAGTTGAAGAAATCCGCAGCCCTCGTGACGCCCGACCGCGCGCTGGCGCGCCGGGTGATGGCCGCGCTGGGCCGCTGGAATCTCGTCTTCGACGATTCCGGCGGCGATGCGCTGACCGAGACCTCGGCGGGCATCTTCGCGCGCCTCATTGCCGAAGCGGCAGCAGAACAGCTCGAACCGGCAACATTGTTGGCGCTGCTGAAACATCCCCTGTTTCGCCTTGGCGCCGCACCGAACACCTGGAAAGACGCGATCGAGACGCTCGAACTGGCGCTGCTGCGTGGCACGCGGCCGACACCGGGCACGGCGGGACTGGCGCAGGATTTCGCGCGGTTCCGCGACGAACTCGGCAAGCTGCGCCGCCGCGAAGCGTCGATGCTGCACGGTGCCGAGCCACGCGCAAAACTCAATGACGATCGCCTCGACCGCACCGAAGACCTGATCGCGGCATTGCGCGCAGCGCTCGCGCCGCTGGAGAGCATCCACCCCATCAGGCCCATCGATTTCGCCGAGGTCGCGCTGCGGCATCGCGAGGCGATTAAATTTTTGTCGCGCGACGACAGGGACAGTGAAGCCGCATTTGCCGGACGCGAGGGCGCGGCGCTCGCCAAGGCGTTCGACGATCTCGTCGTCATGGAGACCATCGACGCCGAGAGCGGCAGCGAGGAGCGGCTGCGCCCCAGCGGGCTGATGATGCAGCTCCGCGATTATCCCGATGTGTTCCACACGGCGTTTTCCGACCGTATCGTGCGCCGGCCGGAAGTCGCCAATGCCAGCTTGCGCATCTACGGCCAGCTCGAAGCACGGCTGACGCAATCGGACCGCGTGATTCTCGGCGGCCTTGTCGAAGGCATCTGGCCACCGTCGCCGCGGATCGATCCGTGGCTCAGCCGGCCGATGCGGTATCAGCTCGGCCTCGATTTGCCGGAGCGCCGCATCGGTCTCACCGCGCATGACTTCGTGCAATTGCTCGGCACCGAAGACGTCATTCTCAGCCACGCCGCGAAAGTCGGCGGCGCGCCCGCCGTCGCATCGCGCTTCCTGCATCGTCTCGAAGCCGTCGCCGGCGAGGCTCGCTGGGAGGCCGCGCTGGCTGCCGGCGAGCATTATGTTCGCTATGCCGAAGAACTCGATCGCCCCGAACAGGTCACGCCGATTGCCCAGCCGGAGCCGCGGCCGCCACGCGCGGCGCGCCCGCTCAGGCTCTCGGTCACTGCCATCGAGGACTGGTTGCGCGATCCCTACACGATATACGCTAAATATATTCTGGGCCTCGTGCCGCTCGATCCCGTCGACATGCCGCTATCGGCTGCCGACCGGGGATCGGCGATCCATGCGTCGCTCGGCGACTTCACTATGGAATACAGCAAGGCACTGCCTGACGATCCTGCCGCTGCTCTGCGCCGGATCGGACAGACACACTTTGCGCCCCTGATGACGCGGCCGGAAGCGCGTGCGCTGTGGTGGCCGCGCTTCCTGCGCATTGCATCGTGGTTTGGCGCCTGGGAAATCGACCGTCGCATCAATGTCGCCAGCATCGATGCGGAAGTGCGCGGCGAGATCGCGATCCCACTCGATCACGGCCGTGTCTTCCATCTCTCGGCCCGCGCCGACCGCATCGAACATCGCAGCGACCGCACTTTTGCGCTGCTCGATTACAAGACCGGCCAGCCGCCGACCGGCAAACAGGTGCGCATGGGCCTGTCGCCGCAGCTCACGCTGGAAGCCGCGATCCTGCGCGAGGGCGGCTTCAAGGGCATTGCTGCCGGCTCGTCCGTCAGCGAGCTGGTCTATGTCCGGCTCAGCGGCAACAATCCGCCGGGTGAAGAGCGACTGCTCGAACTGAAGATCGAGCGCAAGGACGAGGCGCAGTTGCCCGATGACGCCGCGATCGAAGCGCGCGCCAAGCTGGAAGCGCTGATCCGCACCTTCGAGGACGAGGCCACTGCCTATACGTCACTCAGCCTGTCCATGTGGTCGAACCGCTATGGCAGCTATGACGATCTGGCCCGCATCAAGGAATGGTCGGCCAATGGTGGCTCTGGGGGAGGCGAGTCATGAGCGGCCCGCGCAATATCCCGCCGGCCGCGAGCGCCAGGCAGCAACTGGCATCCGATCCGGCATCATCGGTGTTCGTCTCGGCCAATGCCGGCTCCGGCAAGACCTATGTGCTGGTCAATCGCGTCATACGCTTGTTGCTTGACGGCGTCCCACCCGAGAAGATTCTCTGCGTCACCTTCACCAAGGCGGCGGCCGCGAACATGGCGGAGCGCGTCTTCACACGGCTCGGCCACTGGGTCACGCTGGATGACGCCGCGCTCGATGCGGAAATCAGGAATGCCGGCGTTCCCGCCTCGAACAGCAGGCTGCGTTCGCGTGCACGTGAGCTATTCGCCAGCGCGCTTGAAACGCCGGGCGGGCTGAAGGTGCAAACCATCCACGCGCTGTGCACGCGGCTGCTGCAGCAATTTCCGTTCGAAGCCAATGTGCCGGCGCGGTTCAGCGTGCTCGACGACCGCGACCAGAACGAGATGATGGAACGCGCCAGCCTGCAGGTGCTGCTGTACGCGGCGGCTGCGCCCGACAGCGCCGAAGGCCGCGCGCTGACGACCGCCATGACATCGGCGGCCGACGTGACATTCCGCGACGTTGTCCGCGAGGCGAGTCTGTCCCGCGACCGGTTCCTGGCCTGGATCGAACGTGCGGGCTCGACCGACGCTGCGATGGCGCAGCTCTCGGCGACGCTGGGCGTCGGGCCCGGAGACAGCCGCGAGAGTGTCGAACTGGAGATCATCGACGGCCCGCATCTGCCACGCGAGCGCTGGATACCCGCCGCGGAAATCTTTGAGACTGGCAGCAAGACCGATAACGATCAGGCGGCGCGGCTACGCGAGGCTTTGGCGCTGTCGGGCACCGAACAGGTCGAGAAATATCTCGAACTGTTCCTGACCAAGGATCAGAGCTTACGCAAATCGTTGGCCACCAAGAAGATCGCCGACAGCCGGCCGGATCTTCTCGCCGCCCTGCAGCGCGAAGGCGACCGCGTGATCCCGCTGCTGGAACGCTGCCGCGCCGTCGCTATGCGTGAACGCACCCAGTCGCTGCTGGTGATCGCCAGCCAGGTCGCGGAAAATTATCGCCGTGAGAAGAACGAGCGCGGCCTCCTGGATTACGACGACCTGATCGCGCGCACGCTGGAGATGCTCGACAGGGTGTCGTCGAGTTGGGTGCATTTCAAGCTCGACCGCGGCGTCGATCACGTGCTGATCGACGAGGCGCAGGACACGAGCCCGCGGCAGTGGGACATCATCACCCACCTGATTTCGGAATTCACCTCCGGCGAAGGCGCGCGCGACGGGATCAAGCGCACGATCTTTGCGGTCGGCGACGAGAAGCAGTCGATCTTCTCGTTCCAGGGCGCGGCACCCCGCGAATTCGATCTGCGCCGCAAGGCATTGCAGAGCAGGTTCAAGGACGCCGGGATGAAGTTCGATCCCATCGCGTTCAGCCATTCGTTCCGCTCTGGATCGGCGATCCTACAATCGGTCGATCACGTGTTTCGCGAAGAGGCGATCTTCCGCAGCATCCACGCCGTGGAGAACGGCTATCCCATTCATGAAACGCTGGAGGATGCCGGTCCCAGCCTGATCGATCTGTGGGAGCTGGAACAGCCCGACGACCGGCCCAGTATCGAAGGCTGGCAGGCACCGTTCGACAAACGCTCCGAGACCAGCCCCGAAGTGAAGCTCGCACGCCGTGTCCAGACCGAGATCAAGGGATTGATCGCGGCCAAGACGGAGACCGGCCCCATCGGCAAGCGCCGCCCGCTGCGCTACGGCGACATGCTGGTGCTCGTGCGTCGCCGCGGCAAGGCGTTTGACGCCATCATCCAGGCGCTGAAGCATGCGGGTATTCCCGTCGCCGGTGCGGACCGACTCAAGCTCACCGAACATATCGCCATTATCGACCTGATGAATCTGGCCGACGCGCTGCTGCTGCCGCAGGACGATCTGGCGCTGGCGACCGTGTTGAAGAGCCCGCTGTTCGGCCTCGACGACGATGATCTGTTCAAGCTGGCCTGGGAGCGCACGGGATCGCTGCGCGATGCGCTTGGCAGACAGGCGGAGGGCAATCCCAAACTGACCAGCGCGCTGAAACGGTTGATCGCCTGCGAAAAGCGCTTTGCCAGCGAGACTCCTTTCGCGTTTTACGCCTGGCTGCTCGGCGGCGACCATGGCCGCGCCCGCATCCTGCGCCGGCTCGGCCATGAGGCCAATGATGCGCTCGATGAATTTCTCGAACTCGCGCTTGGCTATGAGCGCAAGGCGCCGGCCTCGCTGCAGGGCTTCGTCGCCTGGCTGCGCGCGGCCGACACAGAAGTGAAGCGCGACATGGAGATCACGCGCGACGAAGTCCGCGTGATGACCGTGCACGGCGCCAAGGGCCTGGAAGCGCCTGTCGTCTTCATGGTCGACACCACGTCATCGCCTGCGGATTCGCAGCGGCTCAACCTGATCCACCTGCCGCAGGGCAACGCCGCGCCGAACGCACCGGGCGTCGTGGTCTGGGCCGGCAAGAAGGCCGACGATCCTCCGGCCGTGGCCGTGGCGCGTGCCGACATGATCCGTGACACCGAGGATGAGTATCGCCGGTTGCTTTATGTAGCGATGACGCGCGCAGCCGATCGGCTGATCGTCGGCGGCTGCATGCCCGGCAACCGCAACGAGGTGCGGCCGCTGTCCTGGTACGACCTGATCCAGAAAGGCCTCGAAAATTCGGGCCTTCACATGCAGCAGGTGCCGCCGCCAGACGGCGTGGTGAAACGCTATACGCGGGTGGAAGACGTCGTACCTGCGCCGGGCACTGCAACGCCTGTCGCTACAACTGCGCCGATTGTGCTGCCGGCCTGGCTACGCGACAAGGTCGGCGATCAGCCGCGCCGCGAGAGCCTGCTGCGACCGTCGGATGCCGAGGATGACGACGGGCGCGGCCAGCGCACGGGTGAATCCGAGCGGCTGCGTCAACTCGCTTTACAGCGCGGCAACCTGGTGCACCGGCTATTGCAATCGCTGCCCGACATCGCCGCCGAGAAGCGCCGCGAGACCGGACTGAACTTCCTCGCCCGCAACGCCAAGGACTGGACCGACCTCGACCGGGTGGCGCTGGCCACGCAGGTGCTGTCGCTGATTGGCGATCCGCGCCTCGCCGAGCTGTTTGCCCCCGGCAGTCGCGCCGAGGTGGCGGTGGCCGGACGGTTGACGCGAAAGAATGGCTCGCCCGTGCTCGTGTCGGGTCAGATCGACCGGCTGGTACTGACCAAGACCGAGATCCGGATCGTCGATTACAAGACCAACCACAACCCACCGCGCAAGCTGATCGAGGCGCCCAAGGCCTATATCCGGCAGTTGGCGCTGTATCGTGGCGTACTCGCCAAGTTATACCCAGACCGGCCTATCCGCGCCGCCCTGCTCTGGACGGAAACGATTGAAATGATGGAGATTTCCGGTGCTGCGCTGGACGCGGAGCTGGCCGCCATCATCTCACTGTGACCAACCTTGACCCGGCAAGGGGCCGTTCATAGGTTGGATGCATCATTCCAGCGCGCGAATCTTCTGGCGCGCCTTTCATTGAACAGGACGAGGATACGACCATGGCCGTTGGCAAGGTGACAGACGCCGATTTCGAAGCGGAAGTGCTCAAGGCGACCGGCCCGGTCGTGATCGATTTCTGGGCCGAGTGGTGCGGTCCGTGCCGCATGATCGCGCCGGCGCTCGACGAAATCTCCGCTGCCATGGGCGAAAAGGTCACCATCCTGAAGCTCAATGTCGACGAAAACCCGAAGACCGCCTCCAAGTATGGCGTGATGTCGATCCCGACGCTGATGATCTTCAAGGGCGGCGAAATGGCCTCGCGTCAGGTCGGCGCCGCGCCAAAGGCGAAGCTGCAGCAGTGGATCAGCGCCGCGGTGTGATCGCGCGCGTGAGCTGACGAATTCGAACGGCCGGTGAGACAATCACCGGCCGTTTTTCTTTGCGTTAGCGAATCCATCCTGTCGCCAGCGCGCTGGCCCATTCGGGTCGCCCGTTCTGCCGCGCCAGTTCTGCCATCGCCTCATGGTCATACGGCACCTGACGAAACGTCACCTGCCAGCGACCTGAGTCGGAATCCAGAATCGCATAGCAGGCATCGGGCGTGCCGACTTCGAGCGTGTGCGGATAGGGCGTGACGTCGCGATAGCCGGGACCGCCGACGCTGCCGGGATTGACGATCATGCGGCCATCGCGAAGCCGCACCGACCGCGCGATATGCGTGTGCGCGCACAGGATCAGCGATTGCGTGATGCCTCTCGCCTTGTCCTCGATGGCTTCGATGGCAGCCATGTGCACCACGCCTTCCGGCGTCACCGCTTCCATCCAGTAGGTGTTGTCGTCATCGGGCGTCGCGTGAACGAGATAGACCTCATCGCGATAGATCGTGCTGAAGGGCAGCGCGCGGAGCCAGTCCATCTGCTCTGGTTCCAGCTGGCTATGTGCCAGCCGATCGGATGGCCACATGTCGTCAAGTTTGTAATCGGTGATGTAGCGATCGTGATTGCCGCGGACATTGGCGGCGTTGAGACCCATCATGATGTCCACCGCACGGCGCGCATCGAGCGCACCGCTGGCCATATCACCCAGATTGACGATGTCGGTGATGCCTTGGTTACGGATATCGGCGACAACCGCCTCCAGGGCAAAGTGATTGCCATGAACATCGGCAATGGCAGCGAAACGCATCGAACCTCCCCAAAATCAGGCAAAGATCAATCAGAGACCACTCGTATCGATGCGATTCTATGCAGGTAGCGTGCCGTTCTCGGCAAGCACATGGCCGGCCAGATAGAGCGAGCCTGCGATCAGGATCCGCGGTGGTACCTCATAGGCCAGCCGCGTGAGAGACTGCAGCGCATCGGTGACACTCGGCGCTGTCTCGACGCGCATGCCGAGACTTCGCGCAGCATCGGCGAGCGCCTCCGGCGCCATGGCGCCGTCGCGACCGGGGATTTTCACGGCGATGATATGCCGCGTCTGGCCGGCGAAATTCGCCAGAAAGCCCGTCGCATCCTTGTTGGCCATCATCCCGGCGATGACCACCAGCGGCCGCGGCACGCGCTCCTCGAGATCGCCGAGCGCCGCCGCAATCACGCGTCCGCCATCGGCATTGTGGCCACCATCGAGCCAGATCTCGGAATCGGCGGGCGCCGCAACGACAAGCTTGCCCGATGTCAGCCGCTGCATACGCGCGGGCCACTCCGCGCGCGCGACACCGGTCTCATAGGCGGCCGGATCGATCCTGAACCGATCCAGCGCGCGCAGTGTCGCAATCGCAAGGCCGGCATTGCCGAACTGATGGCGCCCGAACAGCCGCGGCGCCGCGATATCCATCAGCCCGCGATCGTCCTGATAGACGAGACGTCCGCGCTCGATATTGACGTGCCATTCCTGACCGGCGCTCACAAGCGGCGCGTGCATCCTGCGCGCCTGCTGTTCGATCACCTCGGTGACATCGGGCGATTGCTCCGCAGTGATGACCGGCACGCGACGCTTGATGATGCCAGCTTTCTCGGTAGCGATCTTCGCGAGCGTATCGCCGAGAAAATCCGTGTGGTCGATGGTAATCGGCGTGAACACGCAGGCGGCGGGCGCCTCAACGACATTGGTCGCATCGAGGCGGCCACCGAGGCCGACTTCGAGCAGCACGACATCGGCGGGATGTCTGGCGAACAGATCGAATGCGACCGCGGTCTCGGCCTCGAACAGCGTGATCGGCGCGCCGGCATTGATCGACTCAACATGAGCGAATGCATCACGCAATTCGTCGTCACCCACCAATGTGCCGGCGAGACGAATGCTCTCGTTCATGCGAACGAGATGCGGCGAGGTATAGACGTGGACGCGCAGGCCTCCGGCCTCGCAGATCGCGCGCAGATAGGCAATGGTCGAGCCCTTGCCGTTGGTGCCGGCGACATGGATCACCGGCGGCAACTTCTGCTCGGGATTGCCGAGCTGCGCCATGAGCCGCTGCATGCGGTCCAGCGACAGATCGATGGCGGTCGGATGCAGCTTTGACAGCCGCGCCAGGATCTCGCCGAGTTCCGGCGACGATGGCGGCGCGGAGGTGCTCACGCGTGGGCGGCCGGCACCGCGTCCGGAGCCACAACGATCTCGGCCGGAATGTTCTCCGCACGCGGCGGACTCGCAATGGCCGGCGACTTCGTCAGCAGGCGACAGAGACGCGCCAGCGTCGGCTTCAGATCGTGGCGATGCACCACCATGTCGACCATGCCATGGTCACGCAGATATTCGGCGCGCTGGAAACCTTCCGGCAGCTTTTCGCGGATGGTCTGTTCGATCACGCGCGCACCGGCAAAGCCGATCAGCGCACCGGGCTCGGCGATCTGCACGTCGCCCAGCATCGCATAGGACGCGGTGACGCCGCCGGTGGTCGGATTGGTGAGCACGACGATATAGGGGAGCTTGGCCTCGCGCAGCATCTGCACGCCCACCGTGGTGCGCGGCAGCTGCATCAGCGACAAAATGCCTTCCTGCATGCGCGCGCCGCCGGAGGCTGCGAACACGATGAAGGGCGACTTCTTCTCGACCGCAAGTTCGAGCCCGCGGACCAGCGCCTCACCGGCAGCCATGCCGAGCGAGCCACCCATGAAGTCGAAATCCTGCACGGCGACGACGACGCCGGAGCCTTCCATCTTGCCGTAACCGACCTTCACCGAGTCGTTCATGCTGGTCTTGGTGCGCGCATCCTTGATGCGGTCGACATATTTGCGCTCGTCGCGGAACTTCAGCGGATCCGCGATCACTTCGGGCAGCGCCACGTCGTACCAGGTCTCGTTGTCGAAGATCGACTTCATGCGGGCGGTGGCGCCCATGCGCATGTGATAGTTCGAGCCGGGAATGACGAACTGGTTGCTCTCGACGTCCTTGTAGAACACGAGCTGCCCGGTATCCGGGCATTTGATCCAGAGATTCTCGGGCGTATCGCGCTTGAGGATGCTGCGGATCTTCGGCCGGACGACGTTGGTGAGCCAGTTCATATGTGTCTCCGCGTCGCTGAGATGATGCGTCGCTCTGATGTCTATATGGCGGCCGGGACGGAGCCCGGCAACCGTTGTTCCCGGTTGATGGAGGCCAATTATGGCTTATTCCGCAGCCTGTTTGGCCTCATGAACGCCCTGGGCGAGGGCTGCGGCCAGATCGGCGACCGCGCCGACGGTCCTGGCCGTGGCCTTGCCATCGGCGTCCAGCGACGCCTTCAGGGCATCGACCAGCGCGGTGCCGACCACGGCGCCATTGGCATGCTGCGCAATGTCGTGGGCCGCTTCCGGCGTCCGAATGCCGAAACCAACACAGACCGGCAGCTTCGTATGGCGCTTGATCCGCGCCACGGCCGCGCTCACGGCGGATGAATCCGCGCTGGCACTGCCGGTGATTCCGGTGATCGAGACGTAATAGACGAAGCCCGAAGTGTTCGCGAGCACCGCCGGCAGGCGCTTGTCGTCGGTGGTCGGCGTCGCCAGACGAATGAAGTTCAGGCCGGCCTTCATGGCGGGCAGGCACAGCTCGGCGTCTTCTTCCGGCGGCAGGTCGACGATGATCAGGCCGTCGACGCCAGCAGCCTTGGCATCGGGCAGGAATTTATCGACGCCGTAGATATAGATCGGATTGTAGTAGCCCATCAGCACGATCGGCGTCTTGTTGTCGGAGCTGCGGAAGTCGCGCACGAGCTGCAGCGTCTTCTTCAGCGTCATGCCGGCCTGCAGCGCGCGCAGGCCCGCGGCCTGGATCGACGGGCCGTCGGCCATCGGATCGGTGAAGGGCATGCCGATCTCGATGATATCGGCGCCGGCCTTGGGCAGCGCTTTCACGATCTCCAGCGAGGTGGCGGGATCGGGATCGCCGGCCATGACGAAAGTCACGAAAGCCGCACGGCCTTCTGCCTTGAGTTCGGCGAAACGGGTATCGATGCGGGTGGTCACGACTGCCTGCCCTTCAGGATATCGCCGACCTGCGGGACGTCCTTGTCGCCGCGGCCGGAGAGGTTGACAACCATCAGGTGATCCTTCGGCAGTTTAGGCGCGAGTTCGGATACCTTGGCGAGGGCATGCGCCGGCTCCAGCGCCGGGATGATGCCTTCGAGTTTCGACAGCAACTGGAATGCGGCCAGCGCTTCCTCATCCGTCGCCGACAGATACTTCACGCGGCCGATCGTATGCAGCCATGAATGTTCGGGGCCGATGCCGGGATAATCGAGGCCGGCGGAGATCGAATGACCTTCCTGAATCTGGCCGTCTTCATCCATCAGCAGATAAGTGCGGTTGCCGTGCAGCACACCGGGACGCCCGCCAGCGATCGATGCGGCGTGCAGGTTGGTGAGCCCATGGCCCGCCGCTTCGACGCCGTAGATATCGACCGAGGGATCGTCGAGGAACGGATGAAAGAGCCCCATCGCATTGGAGCCGCCGCCGATGCAGGCAATCAGCGAATCCGGCAGGCGACCTTCGATCTCCTGCATCTGCGCACGGGTCTCATCGCCAATGATCGACTGGAAGTCGCGCACCATCATCGGATAGGGATGCGGGCCGGCGACGGTACCGATGCAATAGAACGTGTTGTGCACATTGGTGACCCAGTCACGCAGCGCCTCGTTCATGGCATCCTTCAGCGTGCGCGCACCGACCTGCACCGGCACCACCTTGGCGCCGAGCATTTCCATGCGGATCACGTTGGGCTGCTGACGCGCGACGTCCACTGCGCCCATGTAGACGATGCATTCGAGACCAAAGCGTGCGCAGAGCGTCGCCGTCGCCACGCCATGCTGGCCGGCACCGGTTTCGGCGATGATGCGCTTCTTGCCCATGCGGCGCGCGACCATGATCTGGCCGAGCACATTGTTCACCTTGTGCGAACCGGTGTGGTTCAGCTCCTCGCGCTTCAGATAGATTTTTGCGCCACCGAGATGTTCGGTGAGACGCTCGGCAAAATACAGCGGCGACGGGCGGCCGACATAGGCCTTGAGATAACCGTCCATCTCCTTGCGGAAGGCGGGATCGGCTTTGGCGTCCTCATAGGCCTTCTGCAGATCGAGAATCAGCGGCATCAGCGTCTCGGCGACGAAGCGGCCGCCGAAAATGCCGAAGTGACCGGTGTCGTCGGGACCGGACCGGTAGGAATTGGGAATGGCTTGAGTCATCAGGTCGTCAACTCTTCCGTTGCGCGCGCGGCGCGGATGAAAGCGCGGATCATGTCGGGATCCTTGATGCCCGGCGCGCTTTCCACGCCGGACGAAATGTCGACACCGCCGGCGCGCGTGATGCGCAGGGCTTCGGCGACGTTGGCAGCATTGAGGCCGCCCGACACCATGAAGGGCAGCTTCAGATCGAGGCCTTCAAGCAGATGCCAGTCGAAGGCCTCGCCGAGACCACCCGGTCGCGTGGCATCCTTCGGCGGTTTGGCATCGAACAGGATGCGATCGCAGACGGCGGCATAGCCGGGCAATGCGGCCAGATCGGCCCTGGTCTCGACGGCAAGCGCCTTCATGACCGGCAGGCCGAACTTCTGTTTGATATCACGCACCCGCGCCACGCTCTCCTTGCCGTGGAGCTGCAGGATATCGGGTTTCAAGGCGTCGATGCCGTTTTCGAGATCGGCGTCATCGGCATCGACCGATAGCGCGACCTTCACGGCACGGCCCTTTGCCTGCTTGCCCAAAGCCCGCGCAATGTCGAGCGTGACGTGACGCGGCGATGGCGGAAAGAACACGAAGCCGACCATATCCGCGCCGCCGACCAGAGCCGCGTCGAGCGTCTCCGGAGTGGACAGGCCGCAAATTTTGACGATCAGAGACATGCTTCAAATGGCCGCTGGCAATACCGGGAATGGCAGGAAAAGCCTGTGCGCGGGGTTCTACAACGTCGCGCCGGACTTGTCTCGCTCACCGGCCATATAAGGGGAACCCGGCCCCGGGAGCCGCTGCGTACCATTCCGCGAGGCAGTCGCCGTATAAGCGCGCAGATCGGCCAGTTCAGCCCGGGCCTGCTGCGCATCGGCCTCGCGCTGGCGCGCTGCACGGCGCCAGTGGCCCTGCCTGAACCAGGTCGCCATGCCGCCTGCAATGACACCCAGGATGGCCGACAGGATGATCACGGCGAATAGCGGCAACGTGGCGCCGACCGCCGGATCGCTGCTGTTGAACGGATCAAAGGACACCGTGACCAGATGACGGTTGGCGACGGCGAACACGACAAAGACGATCGCGAGGGGGATGATCACCAGAGCTGAGAAGAATTTACGCATCAACGTCTCTCGCGAAGGCGATGCGGGCGCGCATTCCGCTATCTGACTCAGACCTGTCGGCCCGAATGCGCACTACCTCAAAGTTCTTTATGGAGCTGCGCTTGCTTCCGGCGCAGGATTGTCGCGATTCAGGCGCTCGCGCATTTCCTTGCCGGTCTTGAAGAACGGAACGCTCTTCTGGTCCACCGGCACGTGCTCGCCAGTCCGGGGATTGCGGCCCGCGCGCGCAGGGCGATGCTTCACCGAGAATGCACCGAAGCCACGGAGTTCGACACGGTCACCGCGTGCCAGCGCGGCCACGATCTCATCGAGAATCGCATTCACGATGTTCTCAACATCCCGCTGGTAGAGGTGCGGGTTATGCTCAGCGATGCGTTGAACGAGTTCGGATTTGATCATCGAGACGTTGGACTCTGAACGGGAGGATGCATTTCCGTGAAAATGCCTTGAACTGTCAAGACGCTAAATGAATTCGGGCACCTTCGAAAATGCGTGACAAATGCCCGAAACCGTTGTTGCAGCCTTCTTTGCAGTGCGGGACGAGCGGTTCCTTAGTTAGTGGTGGCGGGCCGCCATAGCGCCAGCATGCCATCGAGCCCGAAGCCGTCCATGGCCTGCGCGAGACCGGCCTGCTCGACCTGCCGCGCGATCGCGTTAAGACCCACTGCATCGAGCGTGATCGTGGCAGCAGCACGCAGGAAGGTGAAATCGCTGAATTTAGGCGTCAGCTTGAAGTCGCGAACCGGCAGGTCGCTCTTGATCTTCTTCTCGGATACCAGCCACGCCACGGCGGCTTTCTCGTCGCCGAGCTGATCAATCAGCTTGAGATCCACGGCCTGGCGACCCGTGAAAACACGGCCATCGGCGACTTTCTGTAGTTGCGCGTCGTCCATGGCGCGGCGGCTCTGCACGAGCCCGCGGAACCAGCCGTAGGAGTCCTTCACCAGCGATTCCAGCGCTGCCCGCGCCTCCGGGCTGGTCGGCTCGAAACCGTTCGGCGCCGCCTTCAGCGGCGAGGATTTGACCTGTTCGACCTCGACACCGACTGTTTTCATCAACCCCGTGAAATTGGGAAACTGGAACAGAACACCGATGGAGCCGACCAGCGAGCTCTGCTGCGCGACGATATGGTCGGATGCGAGCGCTGCGATGTAGCCGCCCGATGCGGCCAGGCCCTCGACGACAACGACCATCGGCTTCTTGGCCTTGAGGCGCATCAGCGCGTCATAGAGCTGCTCGGAGCCAGCCGTGGTACCGCCCGGCGAATTGATATGTACCACCACCGCCGCCGCGGATGACTTCTCCAGCCGCTCCAGCGCCTCGACGCGATCGTTGTTGCTCTGGATCAGACCCTCGATCTTGATGCGCGCGATCGCCCCTGACGACGACAGCGCCGCGGACCCCGACCGCGTCACGGCGACGCCAACGACGACCACCGCAGCGACTGCGACCAGCACCGCCGCCACGCGCCAGAACGTCAGCTTGCGACGCATCCTGCGGCGATCGACGATCACATCGGAATCAAGCGACATCGGAAATCTCCTGGAAGCCCTCGGGAGAGCTTGCGTCTGACGATTGCTGCATCTGTCGTCCGGGCAGCGTTTATTTGAGGTATCTCAAATACATCAATTGCGAGGCAATATGAAGAAAACATGGTCGAAACAGTAAAAAGGGCCCCGGTGAAACCGGGGCCCTCCTTGATAGCAACAAGTGAGTCGAAACTTACTTGTGCGCTTACTTGTCGGTGCGCTGCTTGAGCGCGGTGCCGAGAATGTCGCCGAGGGTCGCGCCCGAATCCGACGATCCGTACTGCGCGATGGCTTCCTTCTCTTCCGCCACTTCGAGAGCCTTGATCGACACCTGGACCTTGCGGGCCTTCTTGTCGAACTGGATCACGCGGGCATCGACCTTTTCGCCGACGGCGAAACGCTCAGCGCGCTGATCCGAACGCTCACGCGCCAGTTCCGAACGCTTGATGAAGGTCGTGAAGTCGGTGCCGGCGATCTGAACGTCGATGCCGGATTCCTTCACTTCGAGCACTTCGCAAGTCACGACAGCGCCCTTCTTGACGTCGCCCGGCTCCGCGAAGGGGTCGCCTTCGAGCTGCTTGACGCCGAGCGAGATGCGCTCCTTCTCGACATCCACATCGAGGACGATGGCCTTGACCATGTCGCCCTTCTTGAAGTTGTCAATGACCTGCTCACCCGGCTGCTTCCAGTCGAGGTCGGAGAGATGGACCATGCCGTCCACGTCGCCTTCGAGACCCAGGAACAGACCGAACTCGGTCTTGTTCTTGACTTCGCCTTCGACGGTCGAGCCGACCGGGAACTTCTCGACGAACACTTCCCACGGATTGCGCATGGTTTGCTTGAGACCAAGCGAAATGCGGCGCTTGACGCTGTCGACTTCGAGAACCTGCACTTCGACTTCCTGCGAGGTCGAAACGATCTTGCCGGGGTGCATGTTTTTCTTGGTCCACGACATCTCCGAGACGTGGATCAGGCCTTCGATGCCCGGCTCCAGTTCGACGAATGCGCCGTAGTCGGTGATGTTGGTGACGCGACCCGAGAAACGTGCGTTCAGCGGGTACTTTGCCTCGATGCCCTGCCACGGATCGTCGAGCAGCTGCTTCATGCCGAGCGAGATACGATGGGTCTCGTGGTTGATCTTGATGATCTTGACCTTGACGGTCTGACCGATGGTGAGCACTTCGGTCGGGTGGTTGACGCGACGCCATGCGATGTCGGTAACGTGCAGCAGGCCGTCGATGCCGCCGAGGTCAACGAACGCACCGTAATCGGTGATGTTCTTGACGACGCCGTCGATCACCTGACCCTCTTCGAGGTTCTGGACCAGTTCCTGACGCTGTTCGGCGCGGGTCTCTTCGAGAACCGTACGACGCGACACGACGATGTTGCCGCGGCGGCGATCCATCTTGAGGATCTGGAACGGCTGCGAGTTGTTCATCAGCGGAGCAACGTCGCGGATCGGACGGATGTCCACCTGCGAGCGCGGCAGGAAGGCCACTGCGCCGTCGAGATCGACGGTGAAGCCACCCTTGACCTGATTGAAGATAACGCCGTGAACCTTCTCGTTGTTGTTGAAGGCCTTCTCGAGCTTGCCCCAGCTCTCTTCGCGGCGCGCCTTGTCGCGCGACAAAACGGCTTCGCCCAGTGCGTTTTCGATCCGGTCGAGGAACACTTCGACTTCGTCGCCGACCTTGAGTTCGCTGTCACGGCCGGGACCGGCGAATTCGCGCAGTGCCACACGGCCTTCAGTCTTCAGGCCGACGTCGATGACGGCCATGTCCTTTTCAATCGCAACCACGCGGCCCTTGATGACCGAGCTTTCCTGAAGGTTGCCGCCCGCGAAGGACTCGTCGAGCATTGCCGCGAAATCATCGCGGGAAGGATTATACGAAGAAGCAGTCGAAGCCATTTGTTCTCCAGATGCGGGTATCGCCGGCCATTCGGGTTAAGGGGCGTCTCAAACGTGAAGTGTCAGGGGTCCGCAACCTCTAACGACCGCCTTGCAGGAGTATGCAAGAACGGGCCGGCAGCATGCCTTCACGATCAAAACGTGGGTAGTACTTGATGGTGTCCGGAGCCTGAAGCGCGTATCGCAGCTCGAGATCGGGAGCGGGCTTTCCTCCAATGACGGCAACGGTTTTGTCTGAGGACTTTCGGAAAGAAAGAAAAATCAGACCCGTTGCCGGCCCGCTCGGACGGCCTCGACAATGTCGATGGCGGCCCGGACACCGCCTTCTATATCCAAATTGGAATTATCCAGCAAGTATGCATCCGCGGCCGGCTTTAAAGGCGCGATCGGGCGGTTCTTGTCGCGTTCGTCGCGCCTGATGATATCGGCCAGCACGGCGGCCTCATCGGCCACTTCCCCTCGCCCCAGGGCCTCCAGGGTGCGTCTGCGGGCGCGAACCCTGGCATCGGCCACGACGAAGATCTTCACGTCGGCATGGGGGCAGATCACGGTTCCAATGTCGCGGCCATCGAGCACCGCTCCCGGCGGATCCTCGGCAAAGCGCCGCTGGAAGTTCAAAAGAACCTCCCGCACCCGGGGGATGGCCGAAACCACGGAGGCCGCATCGCCGACTTCCTGGGTCTTCAGCGCCGGATTGCCGAATTTCTCGGGATCGAGCTCGCTGGCGACAGCCACGGCCTGCGCCTCATCGGTCAGATCCGCGCCGAGATCGAGCATTGCCTTGGCGACTGCGCGATAGATCACACCGGTATCGAGGTGCCGGTAACCGTAATGGTGCGCAAGCCGTTTGCCCAGCGTGCCTTTTCCGGATGCGGCGGGACCGTCGATAGCAATGATCATGCGTTGCGTGTGCTCGTCTTGTCGCGATGAATGGCGGTGGATCGGGAGCCAGGCTCGCGCGACCTGCGCGGGCTTAGCACCCGTCTCCGGAAATATCCACGCCGGCAACCTCAGGAGAAATCAGCACCCAGCCGACGCATCATCGGGATGAAATCGGGGAAGCTGGTGGCGATGAATGTGGTGTCGTCGATGGTTACGGGCTTGTCGGAAGCGAGGCCCATGGCCAGCGCCGACATGGCGATGCGGTGGTCCATATGAGTGGCGACAAGGCCACCGCCAGCAACACGGCCATTTCCGTGCACGATGAGGTCGTCGCCAACGATCTCGACATTGACGCCATTGACCCGCAGCATCGCCGCAGTGGCTTCCAGACGGTCGGATTCCTTCACACGCAGCTCCTGCAGCCCGCGCATGATGGTCGTGCCCTCGGCGAAAGCGGCAGCTACCGCCAGCACCAGATATTCATCGATCATCGACGGCGCGCGCTCCGGCGGCACTTCGACGCCGTGCAGCTTCGATGCAGTGATCCGGAACTGCGCCATCGGTTCGCCGGCATCGCCCCGAATGTCGCTTTCCTCAATGGATGCGCCCATCTCGCGCAACGTCGTGAACAGCCCGGTGCGCAGCGGGTTGGTCATCACATCGGTGAGCACGATCTCCGAGCCCGGCACGATCAATGCCGCGACCATCGGGAATGCTGCAGAGGACGGATCCGCCGGCACCACGACATCGGCGCCCTTCAATTCGGGCTGGCCAGTGAGCGTGATCTTGCGACCGTGCGCGCCTTCTTTCTCGGAGACGATCTCGGCGCCGAAATGCTTGAGCATCAACTCGGTGTGGTCCCGACTGGCCTCTGTCTCGATCACCGTGGTGGTGCCAGGGGCCGACAAGCCGGCCAACAGCACGGCTGACTTGATCTGGGCGGAGGCGACCGGAGTGCGATAGACGATCGGCAGCGGATCACGCGCGCCTTTGAGCGTCAGCGGAAGACGCCCGCCGTCCTGGCTCGCGGTGACCTTGGCGCCCATTAATTCCAAGGGATCGACGATCCGTCGCATCGGCCGGCTGCGCAGCGAGGCATCGCCATCGAACGTCGCCTCGATCGGGCAGCCCGCGACGGCACCCATCACCAACCGGCATCCGGTACCCGAATTGCCGAAATCCAGCGGCGCCTTGGGCGCGGCGAAGCCGGCAACGCCGACGCCGTTGACCTTCCACGCAAAATCGCCTGTTCGCTCGACCCTGGCGCCCAGTGCCTGCATCGATTTGGCGGTATTCAGGACGTCCTCGCCCTCCAGCAATCCCGCAATCCGGGTCTCGCCGACCGCCAGGGCACCCAGAATGAGGGCCCGGTGCGAAATCGACTTGTCGCCCGGCACGCGGGTGCTGCCGCGCAGGGCGCCGGATTTTCGCGCTGTCAGCGGTGTCGGCTGGGCGGCGGCTGTGTCTGATTGGGTCAAGATTGTGTTCCTTCGCGCAGGCGGCTCGTAGCATATGAGCCACGCTGCGTCACGCGGCGGTCATTCTCACGCAAACCGCTATTGACAGGGGCGCGTCAACTAGCCAAGTGAAGCACCGTTTTTCAAAAATCCCCAGGACCCTTCACGTGGCCAAATCCGATCTCGGAACCAAACGCATTTGCCCCACGACGGGCAAGAAGTTCTACGACCTGAACAAGAGCCCGGTGATTTCGCCGTATACGGGCGAGGTTGTGCCGATCGCGCCGATTGCGCCGCCGCGGACCCGCGCGGATGCAGCCGCACGCGCTGCTGCAGCGTCTGCTGCCGCAGAAACTCCGGAAGCCGCCGAGAACGAAGAATTGGTCTCGCTGGAGGAAGCCGACGCCGAGGAAAATACCGGCAAGAAGGCTGCCGTGTTGGAATCCGAGGACGATATCGAAGTCGATGACACCATCGATGACGATGAAGACGATGATTCGACCTTCATTGCCGACGAAGAAGAAGGCGATGAGGACGTGACCGACATTATCGGCGACGTCTCGGGCGACGAAGAAAGTTAAGCTCAGAAGAGACTTGAGATCACTCCTGATATGTGATCTTGGTTTGCCGCGCGACGCCCCACCCAGTGCGTCGCAGGTATTGGGGCCATAGCTCAGCTGGGAGAGCGCTTGCATGGCATGCAAGAGGTCGGCGGTTCGATCCCGCCTGGCTCCACCATCCTTCGCTCGCTTCGCGAGCTTCGGCTCGGCGAGCCGCACCAATCCATCCTCGTAGAGAATGACCGCCCTAATCCCCGATCGCAGCGTTCAGCCTGTCGCGGAGTGCCACGAGGTCATTTTTCATCGCGGCCATTTCGCCGACCGTGCAGCCTGACGCTGCGAGGATTCCCTGCGGCACGGCCTTGGCTTTTTCACGGAGCGCCTGACCTTGCGCCGTCAACGCGATCAGCATCTGCCGCTCGTCTTCGACACTGCGGGTGCGTTTGATCAGGCCGGCCGCTTCCAGACGCTTCAACAGCGGCGTCAGTGTGCCGGAATCGAGAAACAGCCGCTCGCCGATATCCTTGACCGGAACATTGTCCTGTTCCCACAGCACCAGCATCGCCAGATATTGCGGATAGGTCAGCTTCAGGCGCTCCAACAGCGGCTTGTAGACGCGGTTGAAGGCATGGCCGGCTGAGTAGACGGCGAAGCAGAGCTGGTTATCGAGCTGCAATAGCGGATTCGGTGCGGGTTTCTTGGCCATGGTTATCTCCGGAGCTTATCTGGCCACAGGTAATCCCAGACCCAAACCCCTTCACGATCAGTTGAGCACAATTCGATTGCCTCGTCCATTTTATGTATTGCGCACAATCTAATTGTGCGCAATTATAATGAGGCAAGACGCAAACAACGAGGAGACGACAATGTCTGTAAATGTGCTCTACAAGACCAGCGCCAAGGCAACCGGTGGTCGCGATGGCCATGCCGCTACGCTTGATGGCGCGCTCGACGTCAAGCTCACCACGCCGAAGGAACTCGGCGGCGCAGGTGGCGCCGGCAACAATCCCGAGCAACTGTTCGCGGCCGGCTACGCCGCCTGCTTCATCGGCGCGATGAAGTTTGTGGGCTCGCAGGGTGGCCCGAAAGTACCGGCCGACGTGTCGGTCACCTCCACCGTCGGTATCGGTCCGCGCTCGGCCGGCGGTTTCGGCCTCGATGTCGAACTCGCAGTCTCGCTCCCGGGCTTGCCGCGCGCAGAAGCCGAAGCGCTGGTCGAGAAGGCGCATCAGATCTGCCCGTATTCCAACGCCACCCGCGGCAATATCGACGTCCGCACCGTCGTGGTGTGATCGATCTCGCAAATTGATCTCGTGGTCCCGCGGATATTCCGCCGCGCGACGCAAATCCAAAAGGGCTCGGCCATTGGCCGGGCCCTTTTCTGTTCGCCTGACGGCACCCTTACACCTGCCCATAGCGGCCATCCCGCGGTTGGGCATTGCCGCTGCGGCGGAAGCCGGCTAGCTCTGACAGCCTTCACGATGCTCTCCGGCATAATAACAACGACACTAGAGAGAAGGCTGATTGAATGAGCTTACCCGTAGCCCCCGGCGCCATTGCCGGCCTGCGCGTGATCGATCTGTCGCGTGTGCTCGGTGGCCCCTACTGCACGCAGATTCTGGGCGACCACGGCGCTGACATCGTCAAGGTCGAGCCGCCCGCCGGCGACGAGACCCGCGACTGGGGCCCCCCGTTCCATGACGAGGACGCGGCCTATTTCGTCGGCGCCAACCGCAACAAGCGCTCCATCGGCCTCGACCTCGCGTCCGAAGGCGGCCGCGCCGTGCTGATGCGGATGCTCGAAGACGCCGATGTGATGATCGAGAACTTCAAGCCGGGCACGCTCGACAAATGGGGCATCGGCAATGATTTCCTGCGCGAGAAATTCCCGCAACTGATCCATTGCCGCATCTCCGGCTTCGGCGCCGACGGTCCGCATGGCGGCCATCCCGGCTATGACGCGATCATCCAGTCGATGGTCGGCCTGATGGCGTCCACCGGCTCGCAGGAAAGCGGCCCGACCCGTATCGGCGTTGCGCTGGTGGATATGTGTACCGGCCTCTATGCCTGCGTCGGCATCCTGATGGCACTGCAGGAGCGAGCCAAATCCGGCCTCGGACAGTTCGTGGAAGCGACTTTGTATGAGACCGGTCTGGCGATCATGCATCCGCACACCTCGAACTACTTCTACAATGGCGGCAAGCCGCCTGCCTTGACCGGCAACGAGCATCCGAATCTGGTGCCCTATGCCGTGTTCAAGGCGCGCGACGGCAACATCTTCATGGGTGTTGGCAATGACGGCACCTTCCGGAAGCTGTGCCGCGAACTTGGTAAGCCGGATCTCGGCACCGATGAGCGCTTTGCGCGCAATCGCGACCGCGTGGCCAATCGCGACGCGCTACGGGCGGAGCTGGAAGCGATCCTCGCCAATCACGACAGCGCGCCGCTTTGCGAACGCCTGCTCGGCGCCGGCCTGCCTGCAGGCCCGGTGCAGTCGATCGACAAGGCGCTCGCCAATGCACACACCAAGCATCGCGGCGATGTCATCGAGAAGGACTGGTACAAGGGCGTTGCCTCACCGGTCCGTTTCGACCGCACCAAAGCGAGCCTGCGCCGCGTACCGCCGATGTTCAACGAGCACTTCAACGAGATCCTCACCGAGTTCGGCTATTCCGGCGATGAGATCAAGGAGCTCGTCGCCAAGGGAACCGTGAGCGGCTCCGAGCGCAAGCGATAGGAACAATACGGGGCTGCGCGATCCGCAGCCCCGTTCGTCTTCGACTTTTTGCGGCTTCCCAACGCCGCCATTTCCCGCCTAGCATCCGCGCTGTCAAAATGTCGCATGCACGTCATCCGGCGCAGCTTTGTTGCAACGAGACGATGACGGCTAACGGGAGAAACTGGATGATCCGCCCCCCATTCGCACTTGCCACCTTGTTCGCATCCACGCTGGCGCTCGCTTCGCCCGCGCATGCGGTGACCGAGATCCAGTGGTGGCACGCGATGACCGGCGGCAACAACGACATCGTCAACAAGCTCGCGGCTGACTTCAATGCCAGCCAGCCGGACTACAAGGTGGTCCCGACCTTCAAGGGCAGCTATCCCGACACCATGAATGCCGGCATCGCAGCATTCCGCGCCGGCACCGCACCGCACATCCTGCAGGTCTTCGAGGTCGGTACCGCGACCATGATGAGCGCCAAGGGCGCCGTCAAACCTGTCTACCAGCTGATGAAGGATGCGGGCGAACCGTTCGATCCAAACAATTATCTGCCTGCGATCACAGGCTACTACTCGACATCGAAGGGCGAGATGCTGTCGTTTCCCTTCAACTCGTCGTCGATGGTGATGTGGGTCAATCTGGATGCACTGAAGAAGGCCAACATTGCCGAGATTCCCAAGACCTGGCCCGAAGTGTTCGAGGACGCCAAGAAGCTCAAGGCGGCCGGCTATGCAACCTGCGGCTTCTCCAATGCCTGGGCGACCTGGGCCAATATCGAGCAGTTCTCGGCGTGGCATAATGTGCCGATCGGCACGAAGGCAAATGGACTCGACGGTTTCGACACCGAGCTGAAGTTCAACACGCCACTGCATGTCAAACATCTGCAGACGCTGATCGAATTGCAGAAGGACAAGACCTACGATTATTCCGGTCGCGGCAATGCCAGCGAAAGCCGCTTCGGCTCCGGCGAATGTCCAATCTTCCTGACCTCGTCGGGCTACTACGCCAGCGCCAAGGGCACCGCGAAGTTTGCCTTCACCTCGGCGCCGATGCCTTACTATCCCGAAACTGCCGGCGCGCCGCAGAATTCAATCATCGGCGGCGCCTCGCTCTGGGTGATGGGCGGCAAGAAGCCCGACGAATACAAAGGCATCGCGAAATTCTTCAGCTTCCTGTCCGACACAGATCGCCAGGCCAGACTGCATCAGGAGTCCGGCTATCTGCCGATCACCAAGGCTGCCTATGAAAAGACAAAGGCCGACGGTTTCTACGAGAAGAATCCGATCCTGCAGACTCCGCTGAAGGAGCTGACCAACAAGGAGCCGACCGAAAATTCGCGCGGGCTTCGATTCGGCAACATGGTGCAGCTGCGAGACATCTGGTCCGAAGAGATCGAGGCTGCGCTGGGCGGCCAGAAGACCGCGCAACAGGCACTCGACACCGCCGTGAGCCGCGGCAACGCCATGTTGCGAACCTTCGAAAAGACTGCGAAGTAATATTCAAGCGAACGCTGCCATGCCCGACCTCGCGCGCATTGCGCGCCTGGCGAGGCGATGACACGAGCAGACTAGGGCTGCTTTCTGGGGCACGACGAACTGCATGGAAAAGTCCGCGGTCTTCAAGGGCAAGCTGCTGCCATATCTGCTGCTCGTGCCGCAGCTGGTCATCACTCTGGTGTTTTTCTACTGGCCGGCCAGCCAGGCCGTCTGGCAATCGTTCCTGCGCGAGGACGCGTTCGGCCTGAATTCTGAATTCATCGGGCTGGAGAATTATCAGGCATTGCTCGCCCAGCCGGAATACTACAAGGCAATGGCCACGACCGTGGTGTTCTCATCGCTGGTCGCCGCGCTGTCGCTGTCGATCGCGCTTCTGTTCGCGACCCAGGCCGACAAGAACCTGAAAGCGGCGCCGACCTTCAAGGTCATGATGATCTGGCCCTATGCGGTGGCTCCCGCGGTCGCCGGCGTGCTGTGGCTGTTCATCTTCCACCCAACGCTCGGCACCATGGCACGGCCGCTGCGCCTGATGGGTTTCAACTGGAATCCGATGTTGAACGGCAACCACGCCATGGCGCTGGTCGTCATGGCCGCGGTGTGGAAGCAGATCGCATATAATTTCCTGTTCTTCCTGGCCGGCCTGCAGGCGATCCCGCGCAGCGTGCTCGAAGCCGGGGCGATCGACGGCGCCGGGCCGTATCGACGGTTCTGGACGATCACGTTCCCACTGCTGTCCCCAACCACGTTCTTCCTGCTGGTGGTCAATGTCGTCTATGTGTTTTTCGACACCTTCGGCATCATCGACGCGGTCACCGGCGGCGGACCTGCTGGGGCGACGACCACCCTGGTCTACAAGGTTTATGCCGACGGCAGGCTCGGCGGCGACCTCGGCGGATCGGCCGCGCAGTCGGTGATCCTGATGGTTATCGTGATCGCGCTCACGGCCATCCAGTTTCGTTATGTCGAGCGCAAGGTGCAGTACTGATGGTCGAGCACCGCCGCTGGAACGACATTCTCGCTTACGCGATCCTGACCCTCGGCGTGTTCATCGTCGTGTTCCCGGTCTATGTCGCGCTGATCGCCTCGACCCATGACGCAGCGACGGTGGTCAACGGCAACATGCCGATGCTGCCGGGCAGTCATACGCTGGAGAACTATTACCGGGCGATTTTCGTCGGCGGGTCTCGCTACAGCCGCGAGCCGGTCGGTCAGATGCTGATGAACTCGTTCATCTCGGCTGCGGGCATCGCAATCGGCAAGATCTTCATTTCGATCCTGTCGGCCTATGCCGTGGTGTATTTCCGCTTCCCGTTTCGCAAGACGGCGTTCTGGATCATCTTCGTCACGCTGATGCTGCCGGTCGAGGTCCGTATCTATCCGACCTACAAGGTGATTGCCGATCTGAAGATGCTCGACACTTATAGCGGGCTGATCCTGCCGCTGATCGCATCGGCTACCGGTACGCTGCTGTTTCGCCAGTTCTTCATGACCGTCCCCGATGAATTGCTCGAAGCCTCGCGCATCGACGGCGCCGGTCCCTTTCGCTTTTTCAAGGATACGCTGCTGCCGCTGTCGGTCACGACAATGGCAGCGCTGTTCGTGATCCAGTTCATCTATGGCTGGAACCAGTATCTGTGGCCGCTGCTGATCACGACGCAGGAATCGATGCAGACCATCGTCACCGGCATCAAGAAGATGCTGACGACGACGGACGAGCTTGCCGAATGGCAGCTAGCGATGGCGACGGCGATCCTTGCGATGGTGCCTCCTGTCGCCGTGGTGGTGTTCATGCAGCGGCTGTTCGTGCGCGGCCTGGTCGAGACGGAGAAGTAAATTCAGATGGCCAATGTTTCGCTGCGCAGCGTCCGCAAGACCTATCCCGGCGGTTTCGAGGCCATCAAGGGCATCGATTTCGAAATCGGCGACGGCCAGTTCTGCGTGCTGGTGGGACCAAGCGGCTGCGGCAAGTCCACCTTGCTGCGCATGGTCGCCGGCCTTGAGACCGTCACCTCCGGTGAGGTCGATATCGGCGGTCGTGTCGTCAACGAGATCGAACCGGCGGATCGCGACATCGCCATGGTATTCCAGAATTACGCGCTCTATCCGCATATGAGCGTCTACAACAACATGGCTTACGGTCTGCGCAACAGGGGCATGCCAAAGCCCGAGATCGATACGCGCGTACGCGAAGCCGCACAGACACTCGAACTCGCCGGCATGCTCGATCGCAAGCCCAGACAATTGTCGGGCGGCCAGCGCCAGCGGGTCGCCATGGGCCGCGCTATTGTCCGCCAGCCGAAAGTGTTCCTGTTCGACGAGCCATTGTCCAATCTCGACGCCAAGCTGCGCGTTGCCATGCGGGTCGAAATCCGCAAGCTGCAACGCCGCCTCAAGACGACGTCGATCTACGTCACCCACGACCAGTTGGAGGCGATGACGCTGGCCGATATTCTGGTGGTGATGAATGGCGGCCAGGTCGAACAGATCGGCAGCCCACTCGATATCTATCGCAAGCCGGCGACCACTTTCGTCGCCTCCTTCATCGGCGCGCCGCCAATGAATCTGATCAAGCTGAGCGGCGATGAGATTCGTACGCAGTTCGCCGGCGACAGCCGCAGCGCTGCCGAGGCCGGTATCCTGGGCGTCCGACCGGAAGACCTTGCGATCTCCGGCGAGGCCACAGCTGGCGGCGGCATCACCCTGAACCTGACAGTCGAGGCCATCGAGCGGGTCGGCGCGGAAACCTTCGTCTATGGCACCCGTGCGCGGGCCGAGAAGGCCGTCAGCGCCACCCCGGGCGAGCTGCCCGAGGGCGAGGTCATCGTGCGTATCCCCGGCCAGGATGCCCCGGCCATAGGTGCTTCGATCCGCGCCTCGGCCCCCCGCGACAAACTGCACCTGTTCAGCGCCGATGGCCGCAACCGGATCGATATCTGATCCGTTTCAAGGCCTTAGTAACGGTTTCCCTGCAATTTAGGGGTGCTTGAACCGGGCTTTGGCATGCCCATATTGTTGATTGACCGGTTGGCAGAGTGCCGATTGGCCAGGGGTGCCGTAAGGGCCCCTCAAAGTCGCTTCGAGAGGGCTTTGTAGGTATGTCTCGTGTTCCTTCGTTATCCAGTCCGTTCCTTTTGGGATTCGACGAGATTGAGCGTGCGCTCGATCGCGTCGTCAAAGGCGCCGACGGTTATCCTCCCTACAACATCGAGCGGTGCGACCGTAACAACGGTCAACCCGAACGCCTGCGGATCACGCTGGCGGTCGCAGGTTTTACCCGCGATCAGCTCGATGTAACCACCGAGGAAAACCAGCTCGTGATCCGGGGCCGCCAGCAGGACGACAAGGCCCGGCAATACATCCATCGCGGCATCGCCGCGCGCCACTTCCAGCGCACGTTCGTGCTGGCGGAGGGGATGCTGGTGCTGGGTGCGGATCTGAAGAACGGGCTGTTGTCGATTGATCTGGCCAGGCCTGAGCCTGAAAGGGTCATTAAGACAATCGCTATCAATGAACACGAATAATGGAACGAGTAGCGGACTCGACCGCTTGATCTACCAGAAGGAGTCGAGACGATGACTGAAGTTGCTACGATCACTGAAAATGTTGCCGTAACCACCGAGGCACTGGCACATCTGGGCGAAGGCCTGATTGCTTATGTGAAGCCGGTTCGTTCGGAAGACGTGCCCGGACTGTTCCCGCAGGCGCCTAATATCGCGCCGGGATTGCAGCTGTTCGCGCTGCACGCCGCCGACGGCACACCGATCATGCTCACCGACAGCCGCGAAGCGGCGATCGCGAATGCGTGGAGCCAGGAATTGCAGGCCGTCAGCGTTCACTAACGCGGACTGTTTGGCATGCAGACGTCAGGATACGCGGTGACAGCCGCGTATCCAATGTCCAGTATCCCAGTATTCAAACCACGATCATCACGTGCAGGCGCTCGGCTTGCATGACGCCGTATCTGTTTAACCCGTCGTCAACATCGTGAGCGCAACATCAGACGCAATCGAGTCGCACGCGACCTTTCATCCGCTGCGTCATCTGAAAAACTGATCCCCCCATCAATAGAAATCTGGATATCCGGCGCGATGGCATCATTGCGTCTGATCTTTGCTGCCGTTTCGCAGAAGAAAATGGTGACCACGCATTCACCATGACTTGAGAAAATCTGGTCATGTTGAGATTCGAGGCCGCCATGAATGGATCGACACAAGCCCAGATCGTTCAAATCGAAGACTTGCTGCGGAGCTTCGGTGCGACGGTCATCGATCCAGAGACAGAGGGGGTCGCGCCAAGCCGCTCCCGGAGTTTCGATAGTCGGCCGGTGATCGCGGCCTGTTTCGCGCTCTTTGTTTTTGCACCGGGCTGCGCTGCGGCCGCCGTGTTCCTGATGCGCGCCGACGGCACCATCCCTCCCGTGGTTACGCCCGACAGCAATCCGCCTTTCGTGACCAAGTCAGATCGTTTGCCGCTCGAGCAATGGAGCACCGGCGCAGTTCAGAACCTCAGCGCCCGGGATGATGCGCGCCTTGCGACGACCGCCGCACTCGCAGATCCCGCATTTCTCTCAGCCATCCTGATCCGTGGCAGCCTTGAAGACGGCACGCTCACGACCTTCGCCGAGCCTGCGGTCATGCCAGGGCCAACCATGCTGCCGTCAAAGCTGCGGGTGAAGCGCGACGTCCGGCGCTCCAAGCCAGCCAGACTCGTCGCCGAAATCATTCGCCCTGAGCCACCACAACCAACCTTCTTCGAAAAGCTGTTCGGACAACGTTTCAACTAACCCAGTCATTCTTCTCACAAGCGAGGACCACGATGCAAAACACTGCCGCGATGAATTCGGACATCAAAGCTCTCCTCACTTTGCTGTTGCTGAAGACCGGCACCAGTTCGCCGGAGATTCACAACGCTCTGCAGCTTGCTGCCGCATCGCGAGTGATGATGGCGGAAGAACATGCCAATCCGGCGCGCATGCAGGGCACAGAAACCTCGGGCAGTAACGTCGCCAAGCTTCGCCCCGTAGCCGCAGTCAACGTTCCTGAAACGTCAGCGGCGGTGCGACGCATGAAGCAGAGCGCGGACACCATGAATTCCGACATCAAGGCTCTGCTGACGTTGCTGCTGCTCAAGAGTGGTGCGGATGCCAACGAGATCCAGACAGCACTGCGGATGGCAGCCTCATCGCGCGCAGCCGCTGCAGCCGAAGAAGCGGAATCTGTCCGGGCCGAAACGCAGGCCGAAGCTGCCTCTGCAGCCATGAACGAGCTCGCATCGATCACCGCGCGGCAGGCGGTGCGCAACGAATCGCTCGCCCCAATCTCGGCCAAGGAATTCGCGGCGTAAGCTGGCGAGGCCAACGGCCTTCCAATCCCACGCAAGCAGGAATCGGTTCGGAGTCAGAGAATCGCCCGGTCCAACCGGGCGCTTCCAGCGTAAGTTGCGGGGTGAGATGGTTAGGCGGCTGTCGCTGGCGGCAGTGCGAGAACCGAATAGATCGCCTGGGCGTCGCGAGAAGCGCGCAGTTTCTTGGCGACGTCCTGATCGCGCAGCAGACGCGCAATCCGCGCCAGCGCCTTCAGATGATCGGCGCCCGCACCTTCCGGCGCCAGCAGCAGAAACACCAGATCGACCGGCTGACCGTCCATGGCCTCGAAATCGATCGGACGCTCCAGGCGCGCAAACAGGCCGAACAGCTTGTCGAGCTTCGGCAACTTGCCATGCGGAATGGCGACGCCATAGCCCACAGCCGTCGTGCCGAGCTTCTCACGCTGCAACAGCACCTCGAAAACGGCGCGGTCGTTCTGGCCGGTGAGCGCGGAAGCGCGCGCAGCGAGCTCCTGCAGCGCCTGCTTCTTGCTGTTGACCTTCAACGCCGGGATTATCGCCTCGGGCGCGACCAGATCGGTAATCGTCATTGACCGTTCCGAGGATGTTTGACCGTCAGCGGGTAGTTAGAACCAAAACCGGCAGCGTCAAGAAAGACTGGAAAGGGACATCGTTCCCTGTGGCGGAAAACGCGCCGGGCGCGAACGCCCGAACGTACTCTAGCACCGGAACCCCCCATGCGAAATCCATTGACTGGCATAACCTGCCAAAGGCGGCGGACCATAGGGAGGGGCCGTTTGGGCGTCAATGCTGTTAAACAGAATTGGCCGTCAGGACGGTTTGACCACCGGCGGATCGACCCAACCCACGTTCCCGTCACCCCTGCGATAGACGATATTTAGCCGGCCGGTGCTTCCATGCTGGAATACCACGACGGCAGCGCCGGTAAAGTCGAGTTCCATGACAGCTTCGCTCACCGAGAGCCGCTTCAGCGACCTGGTCGATTCGGCAATGATGACCGGATCGTAGCCGCCGTCTGCATCGTCCTCATGATCGGGCGCCTCAAGGATGTAGCTAGGTGCGTCTAAAGTCGGGGCCGTGAGTTCGGCCATTGCCTGATTTTCAGCATGCGCCTTGCGCGCGGAGCGATCCTTCAGCCGACTCTTGTAGCGACGTAAACGTTTCTCGATCTGGAGGAGAGCCTGATCGGCGCTGGCATAAGCATCCGCTGCATTGGAGTCCGCTTCGAGCGTAATTCCGGAATCAAGATGCAACGCACAATCGGTGCGGAAGCCGAAGCCATCTTTGCTGAGCGTGATGTGACCGGAATAGTTGCCATCGAAATATTTACGAAGGACCTCATCGGTCCGCTCGCTCACGCGGCCTCGCAAGGCGTCTCCGACATTGATGCTTTTTCCCGAGATACGAAGGGTCATGCTGATGCCTCGATTCTTCTGCCTTGAACCGACAGTATCCCGTTTCCACGGGAGTGCAATCAAGCTGGTGCAGTGTCGCGGGATCGGTCGGGTGTCCTGTCAGACTGTGTCCTATCGGACGGAGTGGCGGGCGCCGTGAGTGCATTGCCGAGCATACTCTGCTTGTCGCGGCGGCGCTGGACCGAAGACGGAATACGCATGGCTTCACGGTATTTGGCAACGGTACGGCGCGCGATATCAATTCCGGCTTCGCGCAAGCGTTCCACGATCGTGTCGTCCGAAAGAATAAGAGAAGGACTTTCTCCGTCAATCAATTGCTTGATGTGATGTCGCACCGCTTCAGCCGAATGTGCTTCGCCACCATCAGCCGACGCGATCGACGCCGTAAAGAAGTATTTCAATTCAAAGCTGCCGCGATTTGTCGCCATGTATTTATTGGCGGTAACGCGCGACACTGTCGATTCATGCATTTGAATGGCATCAGCAACCGCCTTGAGATTCAGCGGCCGTAGATGTGCAACACCCTGCGTGAAGAAGCCGTCCTGCTGCCGGACGATCTCGGTCGCAACCTTCAGGATAGTACGCGCGCGCTGATCGAGTGCACGCACCAACCAGGTCGCGTTCTGTAAACAATCAGTGAAGTACGACTTGTCGCCATCCTTGCGGATCGTTTTCGACAATTCAGAATAATAAACCTGGTTCACGAGAACGCGCGGCAGCGTGTCGCTGTTCAACTCAACGTGCCAGCCACCATCGGGACCGGGCCGCACGTAAACATCAGGTACCACGGTCTGCGTCCGCGCCGAGCCAAACTTCAGACCAGGCTTCGGATCGAGCCTGCGAATCTCACCGATCATGTCGGTCAGATCTTCGTCGTCGACGCCGCAGATTTTTCTGAGATTACCGATATCACGCTTGGCCAGAAGATCGAGATGCTCGACCAGTGCCTGCATTGCGGGGTCGTAGCGGTTCTGTTCACGCAACTGGATTGCGAGACATTCGCTGAGGCTGCGCGCGCAGACACCCGGCGGATCGAATTTCTGCAACGCGCCAAGAACGCTTTCGACATCCGCAGCCGAGGCGCCGAGCCGCTCATGCACGTCACCGAGATCTTGCGGCAGGTAGCCGGCCTCATCGACGAGATCGATCAGATACTGACCGATCATGCGCTGCGCGGGCGACGAGAACGCCACCGCGAGCTGTTCGGCGAGATGGCTGGCGAGCGTCACTTCCGCGGCGACGAAGGCCTCGAGATTGTAACTGTCGTCGTTGGAGGCGCCGCCGCCCCATTCGGTATAGGCGGTCGGAGCAGCGTCCTGCGCGTTGCGCGCGGCGGCCTCGGCCGGTTCTTCGGAGAAGACGTTGTCCAGCCCGGTATCCAGGGTCTGTTCGATCTCGGCGCGGGTGCCGAGCTCGCGGTTCATCCACTCGTCAGGTGCCGGCGCATCGAAGCTATCGCCGCCCGAACGATCGGAAAAATCGGAATGGTCGCCGCCGTCGTCGTGGCCGGAGGCATAGCCCGCCTCGTCCTGGCCCGAAAACTCGCTGCGCTCGGGGCCAGCCTCGCCGGCCACCGGTGGCTCAGGACCGTCACTGGCGCGCTCGAGCAGCGGATTGCGCTCCAGTTCATCTTCGACAAAGGTTGCGAGATCGAGATTCGACAGCTGCAGCAGCTTGATGGCCTGCATCAACTGCGGCGTCATCACCAGCGACTGGGATTGCCGGAACTCTAGTCTCTGCGTCAGCGCCATGGAGGCAAAAACCGATCCAAAAGTTGGTCCGTTTCTTGCTTATCTCTTTCCCGGCATGATGTACACGGCTTGACGAATTGTAAATTTGGGCTAGAGGCGGAATTCCTCGCCAAGGTAAAGGCGACGCACGTCCGGGTCAGCCACGATCTCTTCTGGAGATCCTTCCGTCAGGATTTCCCCAGCATAGACGATGTAGGCGCGGTCTGTCAGCCCCAGCGTTTCGCGGACGTTATGGTCGGTGATCAGCACGCCGATGCCGCGATTGGTGAGGTGACGGACCAGATCCTGAATGTCGCCCACCGCGATCGGGTCGATACCCGCGAAGGGTTCGTCGAGCAGCATGTAATTCGGCCGCGTCGCCAGCGCGCGCGCGATTTCGACACGGCGACGCTCGCCGCCAGACAGAGCGATCGAGGGCGACTTGCGTAGCTTCTGGATGTTGAACTCTTCGAGCAGCCCGTCGAGCTCGCGCTCGCGCTTCTTGCGGCTGGGCTCGACGACTTCCAGCACCGCACGGATGTTCTGCTCGACGGTAAGACCGCGGAAAATCGAGGCTTCCTGCGGCAGATAGCCGATGCCAAGGCGCGCTCGCTGATACATCGGCAACTGCGTGACGTTGTGGCCATCCAGTTCGATGGCGCCGCTGTCGGGCTTGATCAGGCCGGTGATCATGTAGAACACCGTGGTCTTGCCGGCGCCGTTCGGTCCGAGCAGGCCGACGGCCTCGCCGCGGCGAACATAGATACTGACGCCGCGGGTGACCTGGCGTGAACCGAAGCTCTTTTTGACGTTATGAACGGCCAGATAGCCTGCGCGCGGGGCCGCTTTTGGCGCAGCGGCTCCGTTGGTTCTCGGCCGCGGCGGCGCCTTGTCCGGACGACGGGCCGGCGCTTGCTGCGGGGCGCGCGGCGCTTCAGCCCGGGTCTGTGGAACGGGGGGCGTATCGGCCGGGGCTGTGCGTGCCAGCGGCGGGGCCTCACGGCCCGGATTACCCAGCATATCGCCCATGCTGTCGCCAAGCGCGGTGATGTCGACCGGCGAGCGCGCAAAGCCTTGCGGACCGCGTTTCGGAGCGCGCCGACGGAACATGCCGAGGAAATCAACCATTCGCGCTTCGATCAGCCTCTAGACGTCATCCGCGCCAGGTCGCGGCATATTCGGTTCCCTGGGAACAACATGGTGCAGTAGATGTCCCTTGCCCAGCCGAACGCCAAGCCTTCGATATCGATTAAAACAATGGCGATAACGGGTTAGGCGGTCAGATTCAACCGGAACCGGGTCGTCCAAATGGGCAAACCCTTCGAGTTACTTGGGTTTTCCGCCTCCGGACCCCGGTATGATGGAGGTCGGGCCGCCACCACCGCCCTTCTGCTGGCCGGACGACTCGAACATGCCCTGGACCCTGCCGCTATTGGATTCGACGCGTGAGGTACCGGTGGTCATATCCACGGTCAGACGATCGCCGCGCAGCACATTCTTGCCCTGGGTGAGCACAACATTGCCCTGCATCGTGACGAGATTAGTCCGGGTATCGAATACCGCCGTCTCGCCGGTGACGACCTGGTCTTTCTGGGTGACGATGACGCCGCCGCGCGCTTCAAGCCGCTTGATCGCCGACGAGCCACCGGGACCTGGCTGCGCAGCCTTGATCGGTGCCTTGGGCGCAGCCTTGGCCGCCGGCTCGTTCGCAGAGCCGCCGCCGTCATAGAAGACCACGAGAGTCTTCGACTTCATCGTGGTGTCGCCCTGCACGACCTTCACATCGCCTGCGAAGGTCGCTTCCTTTTTCTTGTCGCGCATTTCCAGTGATGCGGCCTCGATCTGAATGGGCTGATCGCGATTCTGCGAGAAGCCCTGCATCGCATTCGGCACACCCTGCACCGCGCTCTGCGCATGTGCATCGGCCGTCAAAGCCAGCATGAGCACGGCGATCGCAGCGCCGGTCGCCCCGCGGTATCGGACATTACTGACGGGAAAAATCATCACATTCATTTCGCGTTGGCGCGCTTGCCGTTGGCGGCCCGCGGTTTGACGAGCTCCGGCGTGACTTCAGGCTCTGCCACGGTCTCAGGCTGAGCCGAAGCATCCGGCGAAGGCGGGTCCATCTTCAGGTTCATCGACACACCGCCCTCGAACCGAACCAGCTCACCGTGTTCCGTGATGCGCATCCGTTGCCCGAGCAGAGTGCCGTTGAGAAGTTTGACGTCGACCGGCTCGTCCGACGTGACGATGCCATTGGCAATATCAATGTTCGCCTGAGTCAGCCGCGCTTCGTAGCCGGTCGTCGTTTGCAGGAAAACGTCCTGGTACAGATAAAGCATCTGCGCCTTCGAATTGAACTTCCCGGTGCGGGCATCCATCGTCATCGTCGACTTGTCTTCCATCATCACCTTGGCGCGCAAGGTCGTCAGTTCGACATTGTCGGGATCCGTCAGATCCTGCGTCGCGGCCTTGGCCCATAATTCATATGGCCGCCCGTCCGGTGAGAAACCGGCCAGATGCGGCGTCTCCATGGTGATCTTGGTCCCCGAAACAACCAGATTGCCCATATCGAGCGGTAATTTGGCGAGGATCCGGAACGGATTGAAAATCGACACGCCGACAATTGCCGCCATCGACAGGATCACGACAGCAGGGACAGCAATCCGCAGCAGACGCACCAGACGGCTATGGCGTGCCGCGGCCCTGAACCGCGCATCCATGCCCGCCTGATAGCTGGGAATCTGAACTGAACTCACCGTCGCTCCAACGGGTCATGCCAAAAAGGGCCACACCGAAAGGCCTGCCAAACCGGCGCCAGTCTACGCTGAAATGCACCGGTTTGCAGCCCCGCCCCACCAGAACGAGGAGTATGACCGAAACGCGGCGGGAGGGACCCTGAACTGTTTCAGAAAGTCACTTCGCCGCAGGCCGGTCACGAATGAGCGAAAATGTCCTCGTTTTCCCAGCCCGAAAGGTCCAGTTTGGCCCGAGTCGGAAGGAAGTCGAAACAGGCCTGCGCCAGCTCGGCGCGCCCCTCCCGCGCCAGCATGACGTTCAGCCGCTCGCGCAGCCCGTGCAAATGCAGCACATCCGACGCCGCATAAGATAGCTGGGCTTCGCTGAGGGTCTGACTGCCCCAGTCGCTCGACTGCTGCTGCTTCGACAGATCTACACCCAGGACTTCGCGGACCAGATCCTTGAGACCATGCCTGTCGGTATAAGTGCGGCACAGGCGGGAGGCGATCTTGGTGCAATAGACTGGCTCGGGCATAACGCCGAGCGCGTTGTAGAGGGCGGCGAGATCGAACCGGGCGAAGTGGAAAATCTTGGTGATCTTGGGATCGCCGAGAAGCTTCTTCAGGTTCGGCGCGTCCGTGTGGCCCATTGGGATCTGCACGACATCGGCACTTCCATCACCGGGCGAAAGCTGCACCACGCATAACCGGTCGCGATGCGGATTGAGACCCATGGTCTCGGTGTCGATCGCAACCGAATCGGTGTAGCGGCTCAAATCCGGCAAATCGCCGCGATGCAGGCGGATGGTCATGTCTGGTCAAATGCCTCTGTCAGTGCCCGCGATTCGAGGGCTTTGAGTGACTTTACCGCGCAATGACCGGGCTGACGAGAGATACGGTCCCTTAGGTATGTTTCGCCAGCAACAAAAAGCTGACAGACTGAGCGGGCTACTCATCCATTGCGGAGCGGGCAGAGGTTGCAGATGAATGTCGCACAGCAGCGCTTGCCCCGTTTCGCGGTCCTGATCGATGCCGACAACACGTCCCCGCAGATCGCCGGCGGCCTGTTCGAGGAAATCTCCAAATTCGGCGAAGCCAGCGTTCGCCGGATCTACGGCGACTTCTCGAGTCCGCAGCTAAAATCCTGGGCCGACATCCTGCAAAAACACGCCATCGATCCTTACCAGCAATTCGCCTACACGAAGGGCAAGAACTCATCCGACATCGCGCTGGTGATCGACGCGATGGACCTGCTGCATAGCGGACGGTTCGACGGCTTTTGCCTGGTGTCCTCCGACAGCGACTTCACACGTCTCGCCTCCCGGCTGCGCGAGCAGGGCGCTGACGTCTACGGCTTCGGCACGCGGAAAACGCCCGAGAGTTTTCGGCAGGCATGCCGGCGCTTTGTCTATACGGAAAACCTGATCGCAGAGCGTGCGACGACGACAACAGAACAGCCGCCGGCCACCGTCGCCCTGAAGAACCCCGCTGCGGCAATTCCCATACTGGAAAGGGTCGTGGCCCAGCTTGGCAATGAAGACGGCTGGGTCAATCTGGATCGTGTCGGAGAGCAACTGCCCAACGTCGTCTCCGATTTCGATGTCCGGAATTACGGTTTTAGAAAATTAAGCGATCTCGTGCGCAAGACTGAAATCTTCGAGATCGAGAAGACCGAGGCCGGTCGCCTGAGGCTTCGGGCTAAGCCGAAGGCGAAGCCGGCAGAACCGGCGCCGACGGAAACGAAGGCGAAACGGAAAGCGGCGGCTGGCCGCGCCAGAAAAGCTACAAAGGACGGCGAAAAAGCCGCCAGCCAGAGTTAGCGGTTTTCCCAATCAACGACAGGCTCCGGACCAGCCTCAGATGCGCCTATCAGGCGTCAACTGGTTACGATTGACGCGCAATTCGATGATCGAGGGCGCCTTGGCCTCCACCGCCCGAGCAAAAGCCGCGGGAAATTCATCATGCGCCTCGATGGCCTCGCCATGGGCGCCATAAGATCGGGCAAGTGCCGCGAAGTCCGGATTGAGCAGGTCCGTGCCGCTCGGGCGATTCGGGAAATTCAGCTCCTGATGCATCCGAATCGAACCATACATCGCGTTGTTGACGATAATCACAATGATCGGCAATCGCTGCTGGACCGCGGTGGCGAATTCCTGCGAGGCCATCATGAAGCAGCCGTCACCGGCCAGGCAAACGACCCTGCGTTCGGGATGGCGCAACTGCGCGGCGATCGCCGCAGGCAGGCCGTAGCCCATAGAGCCGGACTTCGGCGCGATCTGGGTGCCCAGCTTTCTGTAGCGGTAGTAGCGATGCAGCCATATCGTGTAGTTACCGGCACCATTGGTGACGACAGCATCGTCGGGCAATTCGGTATTGAGGTGATCGATCACCGTGGCGAGATCGAATGGCGGCGCATCGGTGCGCGGCGCCTGATAGTCGACATAAGCCTGACGCAACTCCATGCGCCAGCCCGCCCATGTCTTGCTGTCCAGCGGCGGCAGACCGGCCAGCGCTTCGGCGAAGCGCGAGGAATTGGCCGGAATGCCGAGGATCGGCACATAGACGCGGCCGAGCTCTTCGGGTCCCGGGAAAACATGGACCAAAGTCTGTTTCGGAGTTGGGACGTCGAACAGCGAATAGTGATTGGTCGTGACATCTCCGAGCCTGTCGCCGATCACCAGCAGCAGATCCGCCGTCTTGACCCGCGCCATCAACGGACGGCTGCAACCGAGACTGATATCGCCGATATACTGGTCGCTGCGGTTATCGAGCACATCCTGCGAGCGGAAACCGGCGACAACCGGCAAATCATTTCGTTCGACAAAGGCCCTGAACTGTTCCGCCGCGGCGGCGGTCCAGCCGAGATTGCCGACGATCACCAGCGGCCGCTGTGCCTTTTGTAGCAGCGCGTGCACTTCGGCTATCTGCGACGCCGACGGCGAAGCTTCGATGACGGTCGCAGGTGTCACGTCGGCAACGTCGCTCATCGCGCTGAGCACGTCTTCGGGGATCGAGAGCACCACCGGCCCCGGCCGCCCCTGCATCGCGACATGAAAGGCCCGGCTCACCAGTTCCGGAATGCGATCGACCGAGTCAATCTCGACGACCCATTTCGTCATGTCGTCGAAGGTGCGGACGTAATTCATCTCCTGAAAGCCTTCACGGCCAAGATGACTGCGCGGCACCTGTCCGACGATCAGGATCATCGGCGTCGAATCTTGCCAGGCGGTATGCAATCCGAGCGCCGCCTGCATAGCGCCGGGGCCCCGGCTGACGACGCAGATGCCCGGACGGCCTGAGATCTTGCCGTCGGCTTCAGCCATGTGAGACGCCGTGGTCTCGTGCCGGCAGACAATGAAGCGGATTCCGGCATCCGGCTCATACAGTGCGTCAAAGATCGGCAGCGCGCTTTCGCCGGGAACGCCGAACATGCGATCGGCGCCATTGCGCCGCAAGGCCGCGATGAGAATCTGACCGCCATTGCGTTGACCGGTCTTGCTGACCGACGACTGTGTCGGTTCGTGCTTGTTCATGGCGTCTCTCGTCCTGATCTTGCTCACCAAAATTGCGGATAGCGCAATCTCATTCCTGGAATACTTCGCCCCGGCGCTTGCTGATCGACGGCATCACGATCGAAATCAGCAGGGCAGCCGATAGCAGGAGCAGCGTGAGGCTGATCGGCCTTTGCAGGAACACCATCGGATCACCGTGCGACGTGATCAGGCTGCGCCGGAAATTCTCCTCGACCATCGGACCGAGCACGAAACCCATCAGCAGTGGCGCCGGTTCTGCGTCGAGCTTGCGCAGGATGTAGCCCAGCGCTGTAAAGCCCACGGTCATATAGATGTCGAAGCTCGAATTATTGACCGAGAACACCCCGATCGCGCAGACCACGAGAATGACGAGATAGAGAATACGATACGGCACGTTGAGCAGCCGGACCCAGATGCCGATCATCGGCAGATTGATGATCACCAGCATCGCATTGCCGAGGAACATGCTGGCGATCAGACCCCAGAAAAGATCCGGCTGACGCGAGATAATCGTCGGCCCTGGCGCAATACCGTGCAGCGTGAGCGCGCCGACCAGCAGCGCCATGGTCGCGCTGGTCGGAATCCCCATGGTCAATAGCGGAACGAATGACGTTTGCGCCGCAGCGTTATTGGCCGACTCCGGCCCGGCAACGCCCTCGATAGCGCCGTTACCGAAGCGCTCGGGCGTTTTGGATACGCGCTTCTCCAGCGCATAAGACGAGAACGACGCGATGGTGGCGCCGCCACCGGGCAAGATTCCAAACAGCGTACCCAGCAGCGTACCGCGAGTCACCGCTCCCCAGGCGCCGCGCAACACTTTAAACGACGGCCAGATACTGTTGATCTTCGAATGGTTCACGATGCGGGTCGAGACGTTTTCGAGGTTGGAGATCACCTCGGCCACGCCAAACAGACCCATCACCAGCGCGACGAAATTGATGCCATCAGACAGTTCGATCAGTCCGAACGTCATTCGTGCTTCACCGGTATTGATATCCATACCCACCATGCCGAGCAGCAGGCCGAGGAAGATCATCGCCACGGCCCGGAAGGCCGAACCGTTGGCCAGCACCACCGCAGACACCAAACCCAACACCATCAGCGAGAAGTAGTCCGGCGAGGCGAACTTCTGCGTCATGAGCGCAAGCGGCGGACCGAGCAGTGCAATCACGACAGTTCCGAAACATCCCGCGATGAAAGAACCGATTGCGGCGATGGCCAGCGCCTCGCCAGCGCGGCCCTGTTGCGCCATCTTGTAACCGTCGATGGCTGTAACCACCGACGTCGACTCACCCGGAATATTGACCAAGATGGCCGTAGTCGAACCGCCATATTGCGCGCCGTAATAAATTCCGGCGAGCATGATGATGGCGCCAATCGGATCGAGCGCGTACGTGGCCGGCAACAGCAGCGAGATAGTGGCCACTGGACCGAGGCCGGGCAGCACGCCGATCAACGTGCCGCAAACGGCACCAACGAGGCAGAACAACAAGTTGAGCGGCGTCGCGGCGATGGAAAACCCGTGGCCGAGGCCGGCGAAGATATCCATCATGGCAGCACACTCACCGGAATCTTGAGAAGCCAGACAAAGACCACCGAGGAAGCGATCGCCAGAAGGCCTCCGGTAATCGCGCTGGCAAGCCAGGTCGTCTCGCGCGAGGCGAAATGAGACAGACCGACCTGCACCAGGATCGCGATCACGAGACCGGCGCGTTCGACCAGGAGACCGAACGCCACGAAGGACAACAGAACGAAAAACAATGGCCGCAGATGCAGTCTACCGACCGACACGCCCTCCGTCGTCACCCCCTTGACGATCATCACGAGACCCATGCCGAGCAGGATCAGGGCCAAGCCAAGCGGAAAATAGCCCGGCCCCATCTCGAGCACGGTGCCGATCGTCAGCGTACGGATGTAAAGTAAAGCGACGACGGCGACGACGACCAGAAGCAGACCCGAATAGAAGTCCGAATTCCCTCGCTGCGCGATCGATTTCATGGCGGGCTCCTATACCGTCGGAAGCGGGATGCGGGCGGCGACGCAATGAACACGCCGCCCGCGATGTCGGGTGATCAGGTCTTCTTCTCGGAAATTTCCTTGAGCAGCGTGCGCCACTGCTCGACTTCTTTGGTGATTTGCGCGGTGTATTCGGCCGGCGTTGTGAAAACGGTCGATGCACCGGCGACCGCCATGTTCTTCTTCACTTCGGGGTCCGCAGCCATCTTCTTCAGGGCGGCTGACACCTTTTCAACGATCGCATCCGGTGTCGACGCGGGCGCCATGACGCCGTTCCAGGACTCCACCGCATAGCCCGGCGATACGGTCTCGGCGACTGTGGGAAGCTTCGGCGTGAATTCGCTGCGTGTTGCAGACGTCACGGCAAGTGCGCGCACTGTATTGGCTTCAATCTGCGGCAGTGCGTCGGTCATGTTGGTGAAAGACAGATTGACCTCACCCGCAACAACTGCGGCCGTCGCCGGCGAACCGCCCTTGAACGGCACATGGGTCATCTTGGTGCCCACGCGGGCATCGAACAGCGCGACAGAGAAATACATCAGACCGCCAGCACCGCTGGAGCCATAGGTCAGCTTGCCGGGATTGGCCTTGGCATATTTGACCAGATCTTCCATCGAGTTGATTGGAAGCGACGGATTGACGATCACAGTCTGCGGAATGGTGCTGACGACACTGATCGGCTTGAAGCTCTTGACCGGATCGTAGGAGGTGGTCTGCGCGACCGGCGCAATCGAGATCGCACCCACGCTGCAGACGCACAGCGTGTAGCCATCGCCCGGCGACTTCGACACGAGATCGGAGCCGACGATGCCACCGGCACCGGCGCGATTGTCGACGATCACCGTCTGACCGAGTTCCTTCTCTAGGAAACGCGCGGTGATGCGCCCGACCGCGTCGGTGTAGCCACCGGGTGCATAGGGCACAACGAGCTTGATCGGCTTCGTCGGCCACTCCTGCGCCGAGGCAGTAGTGGCACTCAATCCGGTGCCCATCAGCAGGGCCGCTACAAGAAGTCGCTTCATCGGTTTTTCCTAGTGATTGAGAAAATGTCGAGAGGGCTTCAACTACTTATGCAATGTTCGTTCCCACGAGCCCGAGTGCCTGGGTCGCCTTGTCCTCACCCGCGGCAAAATGGCTGAGTTCGATATCGGTCTTCGCGAATTCAACGCGCCGGAACTTGTCCTGATCTTCGAACGGCACCGTGGCGTCGATGCCAAGCTTGGTGCGAATGCCTTCCTTGCTGACACGCACATATTCATGGCCCCGCGCGCCGGGAATCAGAATGAGATCACTGGACGCTTCCATGCGCGTGGCGACAGCGTATTCGACATCGATGGGGTCGCGAATGTCGATGTCGTGATCGACCATGGTAATCAGATCGAGATCCTTCAGCGCACCAAAGGCCGCCATCATCGCATTGCGCTGCAGACCGTTATGCTGGCGGCTCTGCTTCTTCACCTGAATGACCGCATGGAAACGATGCAGGCCACCTGACGTCATCTCGACGTCGGTGACGATCGGAATCGCTGACTGCAGCACCTTGAGCAGGCTGGCTTCGAGCACGTATTTGCGGAGGATAATGGTTTCGCGACCAAAGCCGTTGATGACGTGATAGATCGGCCGCAGGCGATGGGTGACAGCCGTGACCTTCAACACCGGCGCATCCGCAGCCGGCGCGGCAAAGCCAACGAACTCGCCGAACGGACCTTCCGGCGCGACGTCGTCGATCGAGATTTCACCTTCCAGCACGAATTCGCACTCGGCCGGCACGATCATGTCCTGCGATACGGCCTTCACCACCGCCAGCGGCTTGCCTGCAAGGCCGCCGGCGACCGCAAGCTCGTCCGCCGTTTCAGGCATCTGCGAACCCATCGTCGCGGCGGTGAAATGCAGCGCGAGATCGGTACCGATGCAAACGGCAACCGGCAGAGACTTGCCCCGCGCCTTGGCGCGTTCGAATGCGAGGCGAAGATGGCGGCCGAAATCGAGTTTAATGGCGACGCTATCCGGCCCTAGCAACTGCAGCCGATGATAGGACGCATTATAAATGCCGGTCTCCGGATCCTTTACGATCACAATACCGGCGGTGATGTAGCGACCTGCATCGCCCGGCGCATGGAACAACGCTGGCAGTAACTTGGTAATATCGAACCCGGTCTTCAGCACGACTTCCTGGGACGGCGCGCTGGAGACGACTTCCGGCGGCAACGGACCACCCATCGCACGCTGCACGAGACCGCGGATACCGTTGAAATCGAGACCGAACGCGGCCTCGCAATTCTCCTTCGAGCTCAGCAGATTTCCGATCAGCGGAACGTCGTAACCCTTGACCGACGGGAACAGCAGCGTCTGACGTCCGTCATGCTTCTTCAGAACCGCTGCGATCTCCAGATGCGGATCGGCGGGTCGCTCGAATGTCATAATGCGATCATTCTTGGCCAGGCGCGCCAATGCGGAACGGAACCGTGTATCGAGGATCTGCGGATGCGGCATGTCGGTCTTTTTCTCGTTTTCGCCTGATCACATAATTGCGAAGAAAGATAGCTAAGTACCAAAGCTAGTCAAGCACGCTCCCTAGGCACGGACTGACTAATTTCGATGCGTGCACTGCATCATTGCATTAATTTATCAGTGGCTGAGAGGATCGCCCCGATCGCGCGCGACAGCCCGTCGATCCGGTGATGATGCTCCTTGCCCAGCGCATGACGAACGACATGGTGCAGGACGTCACTCACCTCGCCACGCGTCGATCTGCGCTGTTGCGAGGCATACTGCCCCAACCATGCGACGAGCAGATCATTCTCCAGCGACTCGGCGGCGAGTTCTCCAGCCTTGATCTGCGCACGCAGTTGTTCGCTGGCGACCGATGGTGCGGGAGCCGGCCCCAACTTCAACGTGGTTCGGATCGCGCGGAGGGGGTGCACGATCTGTTCGCGCCAGGGACGGCAGGCACGATCCATATTCTCGATGTCGGAAGGAGTAAGAGGAATACGCCGCTGCGCCACCGCAAAAGTCGCAACCAGCAGCAACATCACATCGACGCCCGCCTCAGCCTGCAGCTTCAGGCAAGCATCCGACACGCCGGGTTCCGCGTAAAGCTTGAGGGCAAAGGCCCAACTTTCACGTGCGGTGAGCGGGCCGTCATCGGTCATTGTCGTCACGCCATCAGATCGGGTGAAGCCGACAATGCCGCGCTCATTGGATGTCTCGGGTCCTGGCGGGATTAAGGCCTTCCCAGCGACTGACGACGCCGGTCTGGATGTCGAACAGATCCAGCACCCGCCCGAGCGTCTGGTCGACCATTTCTTCGAGACTGCTGGGCCGGGCATAAAATGCCGGTACCGGCGGATAGACGATGGCACCGATTTCGGTCACTGCTGCCATCGATCTGAGGTGACCGAGATGCAGCGGCGCCTCGCGCGCCATCAGAACAAGCCGACGGCGCTCCTTGAGGACCACGTCGGCGGCCCGCGTTACAAGCGACGAGGTAATGCCGGTCGCAATTTCCCCCAGGCTGCGCATGGAACATGGCGCGATCACCATGCCCATGGTCCGGAACGATCCGCTGGAAATCGTCGCGCCGATATTGTCGGCCTGATGCACGACGTTGGCCAGAGCGGCTACATCGGACACCGCAAAGTCCAGTTCCTGGGTCAGCGTGATCTTCGCCGACCGGCTCAATACGAGATGCGTTTCGACGTCGGTCGCCTGTAACAACCGCAGCAGCCGGACACCATAAATGGTGCCCGACGCTCCGGTGATGCCGACGATCAGGCGCCGCGGTGCAATCTCAGGCTGGGTCGAAATAGTGAATCTCCATCAGGACGCAGCCACCGACCGATTTGAACGGGCCGTGATAGGCACCGGGCGGACGGCAGGCATAGGTGTTGGGCTGGAAGGACTCACCGCCATTACCCTGCTTGTCGTTACCGACAATCAAGTCGCCGGTGAACAGGAACACTTCTTCCCAGTATTCGTGCACGAAAGGCTCGGTGGTGTAAACGCCGGGCGCGAAACGCAACAGGCGGGTGCGGCTGCCGCGCTTGTTCACCTCATCGAGCGCCCCCGACAGGATCTTCTGCTGGATGCCGGCGGGGTAGCCCGCAGGCGTCTCCCATCCCGAGGACATATCGACGGTGCGGAATTCATCGTGAAGTTTGTTGATGGCCATAGTCAAGTTTCCTGCAGGGACGGATCAAGCGACAGCGCGCGGCGATGTGGCCGGCGCCGTGGAGGTGGTGACTTCATCGGCAAGGTCATAGCTCGCCAGCATCTTGTCGAGCAACGCCGCCGATTTCATCCAGTCATAGGTCCGGAAAGCATGGCCCTTGGTGACAAAGGTCGCGCCCGCGAAGAACATCTCGTATTGCGAGTGACGCGAGGCGAATTCCGAACCGACCGCATCCCAGGCCAACTTGTAGAACTTGACCTTCTCGGTCGCGCTGGCGGCGGGGGACTGCTGGGTCTTGCCGATCAGGCGCGCCAGTTCCGGATTGCCGAAGTCCTTCACCGAGGACGGCAGCATGATCATGCCACCGCCGGCGAGTTCACGCAGCGTGTTGATGACCTTGGAGTAGAGCTGCTGGGTCAGGACCTGTGCCGAATACAGCATCGCCCGGTCCGGCACATAATAGGCGCCGCGCTCCGTGCCCTTGGTCTCCATCGCGACGACAAAGGCTTCGACCATCGACACTTCGGCTGCAAGCTGACCTAGCATTTCCCTGACCTGCGGGAAGCCGGCGATGCCATTGGTCTCGGCGGTCCGATGCGCGATACCGATCAGGAAACGCAGCTTCACCGAGAGCCGGATCATGGCCTGATAATTCTGATACACATGCGCCGGGGTGGCGTGGAACTGCTTCTGGCACATCGCGATGTCATCGACGATGAACACGCGATCCCAGGGCACCTTTACGTCGTCGAAATACAGCACGGCATCGTTTTCATCGAAGCGGCTCGACAGCGGATTATCGAACACCGATGGCGACGCAGCTTCATAGGACTTGCGCGACAGGACCTTCAGACCCTTCGTATTCATCGGAATCGCGAAAGACACTGCATATTTCTCGTCGCCGGGCTGCAGCGGCTGGATACAGGTGACGAATACCTCGTTCGCCATGATGCCGCCGGTGGCCAGCATCTTGGCGCCGCGGATCGTCAGACCCTCGGCATCGCGTGAAACCACGCCCGCCGACAGGAACGGATCGGCCTGCTCGGCTGCGCTCTTGGAACGGTCGGCCTGCGGGTTAATGATCACATAAGTGAGGTAAAGGTCGTTATCGCGGGCATAGCGATAGTAATCCGCCAGCGCCTTGGCGCGATCCTTGTTGTAGGCCTCGAAGACTTCAAGACCCATATACATACCGGCGATGCAGGAGGCGACGTGATCCGGCGCGCGGCCCATGAAGCCGGCATGCAACTCAGTCCAGGCCTCCAGACCGCGGCGGCGATTGACCAGCGCATCGTAGCTACCGGGCAATTCCCAGATCCGGTTCGCGCGAGTGCCGGTATCGGTCTCGAAAGTCATCAGCTCGCGATTTTCCGGCGCGCTCTGGAAATCGAACATCCGACCGATCGAAGCCACCGCACCCCGGAACGCCGGATGAGTGGTCACGTCATCCACCAGTTCGCCATCGAGATAGATTTCGCGGCCGTCGCGCAGGCTCGCGATGTGCTGTTCGCCGGTCTTGATCATGGGTTGCCTCGGTCACTTTCAGTCATGGGTAGCATTTCAGGTGCGTGATTTTCAGTAGTGCATCGGCAGCGGCCATTCCGGACTGCGCTCGGTACTTGCGAGGCTGCGATAGGCCCCGCGAAAGAAGACCAACGGCTCGTTAGCCGGATAGGCGGTGAACTTCACCACCCGGCCGACGAAGATCACATGGTCCCCGCCGTCATATTGCGCGTATGGCGCGCATTCGAAATGCGCCAGCGCGCCGGCGATTAGGGGCGCTGCCTCATGGCCCAGCGTATGTTCGACCGCAGCCCACTTGTCGCCGAGCGCCTTGGCGAACTTGTTCGACAGATGCTCCTGATCGCGACCGAGGATGTTCACGGCATAGCCCTTGGCCTCGGTCATCGCCTTGAGGCTGAAGGCCTTGCGATCGATCGAGAACAGGATCAGCGGCGGATCGACCGAAACCGAGTTGAACGAACTCATGGTCAAGCCGATCGCCTGGCCATCGGCCGCTTCAGCCGTGATCACGGCGACGCCGGTGGCAAACTGTCCGAGCGCCCGTCGGAAGGCGCGGGGATCCAAGTCGGCAGTGGCGCCCATGGTCATCTCCTGATCGCGAAACCTGAACGACGCGCATTAGCTTTATAACAAAGCTATATTATCGAACGAAAGCGCGCGCTGTCAAGCATGGCTGGCCTGCTATCAAAACGCGCTGGTTCCAACTTGTTTGTGCGTAACGTCGCCGCTATACGACTCATAGGTGTGCGGGGACCTGATGGCGATTAAAAGCAAATCACGTAAAATGAAGGTAGAACCGACGATTTCGCGGCCACAATTGATGGTCGACGGATCGGATCGGGCTTTCCGCCAATTTGTCCATGACACATTGGCGTTTTCGGCGCGGCTTCAGGCCGTGCGCGGGCAACTCGGCGCAGTGATTGGCCTGTCCGGCACGCAATACACCGTGCTGATCGCAATTGCTCATTTGAGCGGCACAGATGAGAAGATCGGCGTCAATCAGGTCGCCGAGCACCTACACTTCAGCGGCGCGTTCATTACGATCGAGATCAACAAGCTGGTATCAAACGGCCTTGTTGAAAAAGAGACCGATGCGGAAGACCGCCGCCGCGTCATTCTAACCATCACACCGAAAGCGCGCGCGCTGCTCAATGAACTGGCACCCGTTCAGCGTCCGGTGAACGATATGCTGTTTCGCAGCATGTCGGCTGCGGATTTCGAGCGAACGCGCAAACTGATGTCGGAGATGGTGGATGCCGCCGACGAAGCGATCCGGCTGCTGGACTACAACGCCCCGGCCTCGGTCGCCCGGCAGACCAAATAACCTGCTGTTTGACCGGTTTGTCGCTGGCTATTCGCCGGCGCGCAGCCGGTAGCCGATACCCGTTTCGGTCAGGACGAATTGCGGGCGCTCCGGATCAAGCTCGATCTTTTGACGTAACTGGCGGACATAGACGCGCAGATATTGTGCGTCGGTGAGTTCATCCCACAACTCCTTCAGCAGAAACCGGTGAGTCAGCACCTTGCCGGCATGCTGCACCAGGACCCGCAGCAACTCATATTCCTTCGGGGACAGCTTCACATCGCGGTCACCGACCTTGACGATGCGGCGCACCAGATCAACCGACAATTCGCCGGATCGGAATACCGGTCGCTCGCCATGGACCTGCAGCTGATGCCTGAGCGCGGCCCGCATGCGCGCCAGCAGTTCGTCCATGCCAAACGGCTTGGTGAGATAGTCGTCGGCGCCGAGATCCAGCGCCTGCACCTTGCCGGCTTCGTCGCCGCGGCTGGACAGCACCACGATCGGCACGCTGTCATCGCGCGCGCGAATCATCTGCAGCAGATCGTGGCCCTGGATGTCCGGCAGGCCGAGATCGAGGATGATCACGGCCGGCTTCTCCGCCAGTTTCTCCAGCGCGATCTTGCCGTTGCTGGCCTCCAGGACGTCATAGCCCTGGGTGCTGAGGCCCATGCGCAGCAATTTGCGGATCGGCGGCTCATCGTCGATGATCAGGACCTTGATGGCAGTGGTGTTCATGCGGCGGTGTCCAGAGCTTCGGAGGCCGGCGGGATGGGAAGGCGGATGGTCAGCACGGCCCCTGACCGGTCGGCGCGATTGGTGGCCGAGATCGTGCCATGCATTGCCTCAACAAAGCCCCGCGAGATCGCAAGGCCGAGGCCGGTACCTGCCCGAACGTGATCACCCTTGTTGGCGCGATAGAATTTATCGAACACCTGTTCGAGATCGGCGGGTGGAATGCCCGCACCCTCGTCCATCACCTGCAGCAAGACCGAGTCCTTGTCACGGATGGCTCTGATCGCGATGGTGGTGTCATCCGGTGCATATTTCGCGGCATTGTCGAGCAGATTGAACAGCACCTGCTCGAACAATACCGCATCAAGCTCCAGCATCGGCAGGTTTGGCGCCAGATCGAGCGCGACGCGATGCCTGCCGAGAATCTTGCCGGCCCGGCGCAGCGCGCTGCCGACAATCTCGGTGAGATCCTGCAGCGTTGCATTGGGCACCACGGCGCCTGACTCCAGCTTGGTCATATCCAGCAGATTGGCGATGAAGCGGTTCAGCCGTTCGGATTCGTCAATCACCGTGCCGAGCAGATCGGCCTTCTCGGCCTCGCTGAGCTTCGGCGACAGATCGCGCAGCGTGGAAGCCGCGCCGAGCACGGAGGCCAGTGGCGTCTTCAGATCATGCGAGATCGAGGTCAGCAGCGCCTGACGCAGCCGGTCGGATTCGACGTTGCGCTCGGCGCGATCCATGTCTTCCACGAGCTGCACGCGCTCGATGGCGAGTGCGCTCTGGTCCACAAGCGCATCCAGCAACCGACGCTGGTCGGGTGTCAGCAATGGCCCCGTACGGTCATCGTCGATGCCGATCACACCAATCGGTCCACGACCGGTGCGCATCGGTAGAAACAACCGCTTCGCCCCGGGCAATGTCTCGGAGCCACGACCGGCCGGCCGATCATTGCTCCAGGCCCAGTTGGCAGCGGCCAGATCCGCCTTGTCCAATTCGTCCTCGGGGGGGTAGCCCGCTTTGACAGTGATGACGCCTTGTTCCGGCAACAGAAGAACGACGCGTACCCTGAGCATTAGTGCAATCTGATAGGCGCTCGCCCACAGCACATCGTCGAGCGCGGCCGTGCCAGCCAGTTTGCGGCTGAACGCATAGAGCGATTCGGTCGTCCGGACACGTCCGAAGGCCGAGACGGCCTGCATGCGCACCCGCGCCGCGACATTGGACACCAGAATGGCGATCAGCATGAAGAAAAAGAACGCCGCGACATTGGTCGGATCGGTGATGGTGAGCGTGTAGACCGGTGGCAGGAAGAAGAAGTTATAGCTCAACGATGCCACGACGCTTGCCAGCAGCGACGGCCAAAGACCAAAGCGCACGGCGACGCCGACCACGGCGGTGAGAAACATCAGATCGACATTCTCGATGCCGAAGAACGGACGCAATAGCGTTGCAGCCCCAAGAGCCACCGCCACGACGGCAACCGCTGCGATATAGGGCTTTGCGTCGAACGGCTCGACACGATCAGTCATCTGCGCGCGCTTCGCAGCCGGCTCCGTCGGCAATGCATCACCGGCGATCACATGCACGCTGATATTGCCGGCGCGCCGCACGAGATCATGAACCACCGAGCCACGCACCAGTTCGAACCACCATGACCGCGATGCCTTGCCAATCACGATCTGGGTGACGTTATTGGCATGGGCATAGCCGAGCAGATCGTCGGCGATCCGCCGTCCAGCGCCAGGAATCGTCAGGGCTTCGGCACCAAGCGCCTCGGCGAGCCGCAGCGTATCGGCCAGTCTGTCGCGCTGTTCCTCGGTGAGCTGAAGGGTGCGCCGCGTTTCGATGCTGACCGCCGTCCACGGCGCATGCAGGCGATCGGCGAGACGTTTGGTGTAGCGCACCAGCCCGGCCGACCGCGGATCCTCACTGATACAGACCAGAATGCGTTCACCGGCAGCCCACGGGCCGGTAATGGCATTAGCCTGCATATGCGTGAGCAATTGCTCATCGACCCTGTCGGCCGTCCGTCGCAACGCCAGCTCACGGAGCGCCGTGAGATTGCCGGGCGAGAAATAATGTTCCAGCGCACGCTCGGCCTGTTTCGGAACGTAGACCTTGCCTTCCCTCAGGCGCTGAATCAGATCGTCTGGCGTGAGGTCGATCAGCTCGATGGCGTCGGCATGATCGAACACCGAATCCGGCACCGTCTCGCGCACCCGCACATGGGTGATCTGTGCGACCACATCATTCAGGCTTTCGATGTGCTGGATATTGACCGCGGTATAAACGTCGATCCCCGCGGCAAGCAATTCCGCGACGTCGAGATAACGTTTCGGATGCCGGCTCCCGGGCGCATTGGTATGGGCGAGTTCGTCGACCAATGCGATCTGCGGCCGCCGCGCGATCAGTGCATCGAGATCCATTTCCTCGAGTTGCTGGCCCTTGTGATCGATGCGCTTGCGAGGAAGCACCTCAAGGCCGATCAGCAGCGCCTCGGTCTCGGCGCGCCCGTGGGTCTCGACCACACCAACCACCACGTCGACGCCCGCCTTGCGCCTGGCATGGGCGCTTTGCAGCATCTCGTAGGTCTTGCCGACGCCGGGAGCGGCGCCGACAAAAATCTTCAGCCGCCCGGCCGCACCTTCCTCGCGCCTTGCTGTTTCCAGCAAGGCTTCAGGCGAAGGTCGTTGATCGGGATCGCGGCGCTGATTTGCCATAAGGCAATATAGTCTCCGCTACGGCTGGGGCCTAGACGGCCTACTTCGGTGCGGCAGCGTCCAGCGCGAGATTCAGCGCGAGAACGTTAACGCGCGGTTCGCCCAACAGGCCGCCGAGGCGGCCTTCGACCTTATCTGTCACCAGCTGGCGGACGCGGTCCTCCGGCAGTTTGCGCGCCTTGGCGACGCGAGGCACCTGAAACAGCGCACCCTCCGGCGAAATGTTCGGGTCGAGACCGCTGCCCGAGGTGGTCACGAGATCGATCGGCACCGGCATCGATGGATTCTCCGCCTTCAGCTTCTCAACGTCCTCCTTAACGCGATCGATCAGCGCCTTGCTGGTCGGACCTAGATTGGAGCCCATTGAGTTCACCGCGTTATAGGGCTGCGGCACGGTCTTGGTAGAATCCTGCGGATCGGGTCCCAGGGTCGCGGACGGGCGACCGTGGAAGTATTCGTCGCCCTTGAACTCCTGACCGATCAGCGACGAGCCGACGATCTTGCCGTCGCGGGTGATGAGGCTGCCTTGCGCCTGGCTCGGCATGATCGTCTCGGCAATGCCCGTCATCGCGAGCGGATAGCCGAGGCCGGTGATGGCAGTGAGGCCGAGCAGCAGAACGATAGCCGGGCGAACTTCTCTCAACATAACGTAACTCCTCAAACCAGGTGCAAGGCGGTGACGACGAGGTCGATCGCCTTGATACCGATGAACGGAACGATGATGCCGCCCAGACCGTAGATCAGCAGGTTGCGACCGAGCAGTGCGCCGGCACCGATCGGACGATAGGCGACGCCTTTCAGAGCCAGCGGAATCAGCGCGATGATAATGATCGCATTGAAGATGATCGCTGACAGGATGGCGCTTTGCGGGCTCGCCAGACCCATCACATTGAGTGCGCCGAGCTGCGGATAGAAGGCGAGGAAGATCGCCGGGATGATGGCGAAATATTTCGCCACGTCATTGGCGATCGAGAACGTGGTCAGCGCACCGCGCGTCATCAGGAGCTGCTTGCCGATTTCGACGACCTCGATGAGCTTGGTCGGATTGGAGTCGAGATCGACCATGTTGCCAGCTTCGCGCGCCGCCTGCGTGCCGGTATTCATGGCGACGCCCACATCGGCCTGCGCCAGCGCCGGTGCGTCATTGGTGCCGTCGCCGCACATGGCCACCAGCTTTCCCTTGGCCTGCTCATCGCGGATAAGCTGCAGCTTGTCCTCGGGTGTGGCCTGCGCGAGGAAATCATCGACACCGGCTTCGGCCGCGATAGCCGCAGCGGTCATCGGATTATCGCCGGTGATCATGATGGTCCGGATGCCCATGCGACGCAGTTCAGCGAAACGCTCGCGGATGCCACCTTTGACGATATCCTTGAGATGGACGACGCCGAGCAGCTTGCCATCACGTGCTACGGCCAGCGGCGTGCCGCCAGCCTTGGCGATTTCATCTGAAATCGCCTGGATCTCGCGTGCGGTGTCGGACATCGGCTGGATCGCGCGGGCAGCGTTTCCGGACGTGACGGCAAACGAGGCGCCGCCATTGACGTAAGCGAGCATCGAATCCACCGCGCCCTTGCGCACCGACGAGCCTCCGGCATCGACACCGCTCATGCGGGTCTGAGCCGTGAATGGCACGAAGGTCGCGCCAAGCTCGGCCATGTCGCGGCCACGGATGCCGTATTTCTCCTTGGCGAGCACGACAATGGAGCGGCCTTCCGGCGTCTCGTCTGCGAGCGACGCGAGCTGCGCAGCATCGGCCAGCTCCTGCTCGGTGACGCCCCGCACCGGACGGAATGCCGTCGCCTGACGATTACCGAGGGTGATCGTGCCGGTTTTGTCGAGCAACAGCGTATCGACGTCGCCGGCAGCCTCCACCGCGCGGCCGGACATCGCCAGTACGTTGAAACGCACGAGGCGATCCATGCCGGCAATACCGATGGCCGACAGCAGCGCGCCGATCGTGGTCGGGATCAGCGTAACGAACAGCGCGACCAATACGACCACCGAGATCGAGCCGCCAGCATAGGCCGCGTAGCTCGGAATCGTTACCGTCGCGAACACGAAGATGATCGTGAGACCAACCAGCAGAATGTTCAGCGCGATCTCGTTCGGCGTCTTCTGCCGCTCGGCGCCTTCTACCAGCTTGATCATGCGATCGATGAAGGTCGAGCCCTGCGCCGCCGTTATGCGGACCCGGATCCAGTCGCTCAGCACCTGCGTGCCACCGGTGACCGCCGACCGGTCACCGCCAGACTCGCGGATCACGGGCGCGGACTCACCGGTAATGGCAGCCTCGTTTACGGAGGCCACGCCCTCGATGACTTCGCCATCTGACGGGATGGTGTCGCCAGCTTCCACCAATACGACATCGCCGACCTTCAGGCTGGTACCCGAGACCATGCGATAGCTCTTGTCACCGGCGTCGCTGCCGGTGAGCAGCTTCGCCTGGCTCTCCGTCCGCGTCTTTTTCAGTGACTCCGCCTGCGCCTTGCCACGGCCTTCGGCGACAGCTTCAGCGAAATTGGCGAATAGTACCGTGAACCAGAGCCAGAGAATGATCTGGAACGCGAAGCCCAGATCGCTCCCGCCCATGATGATATTCTTGACGAAGATCACCGTCGTGAGCGCGGCGACGACCTCGACCACGAACATCACAGGGTTCTTGATCATCAATCGTGGATCGAGCTTGGTGAAAGCCGATCGGATCGCGGGCAGCACGATTTTCGCATCCAGCATGGCCGAGACCGGCACCCGCTTCTGCAGCTTCAACGTTTCCATGATGAGTACTCCGAAATCCGATCAAAACAGGGTGTTGGCAGTCATCGCGAGGTGCTCGACGATCGGCCCGAGCGCGAGCGCCGGGAAGAACGTGAGACCGCCGATGATCAAGATCACGCCGATGACGAGGCCGACGAAGAGGCCGCCCGTCGTCGGCAGCGTGCCGGCCGAGGGTGCAATAGATTTCTTCGCAGCCAGTGAACCGGCCATCGCCATGGCAGGCACGATCATGAAGAAGCGGCCGACGAACATCGAACTCGCCAATGTGAGATTGTAGAAGAAGGTATTGCCGGTGAGCCCACCGAAGGCCGAGCCGTTATTGCCGGTCGCCGAGGTGAAGGCGTAAAGCACTTCGGTGAAGCCATGCGGGCCCGCATTGGCCATCGACGCCACCGCCGAGGGCAGCACCACCGCCACCGCCGTCCAGCCGAGATACATCAGCGGCAGGACAAGAATGGCAAGCATCGCCATTTTCACCTCGCGCGCCTCAATCTTCTTGCCGACATATTCCGGCGTACGGCCGACCATCAGACCGGCGACAAAGATCGCCAGAACGACGAACAACAACATGCCGTAGAGACCCGCACCCACGCCGCCGACGATGATCTCGCCAAGCTGCATGTTGATCAGCGGGATCATGCCACCGATCGCTGTAAACGAATCATGCATCGCATTGACCGCGCCGCAGGATGCCGCCGTGGTCACGACCGCGAACAGCGACGATGCGACAATGCCGAAGCGCAGTTCCTTGCCTTCCATATTGCCGCCGGTGAGCCCGAGCGCATTCAGACCCGTGGTGCCCGAAGCTTCGGCGCCATAGGTGACGGCGACACCGGCAATGAACAATACGCCCATCACGGCCAGGATCGCCCAACCCTGCCTGGGGTTGCCAACCATGCGACCGAACACATTGGTCATTGCTGCACCGAGCGCGAAGATTGAGATCATCTGGATGAAATTCGACAGCGCAGTCGGATTCTCGAACGGATGCGCGGCATTGGCGTTGAAGAAGCCACCGCCATTGGTGCCGAGCATCTTGATGGCGACCTGCGAAGCGACGGGACCGACCGCGATCGTCTGTTTGGCACCTTCGAGCGTTGTCGCATCGACATAGGCGCCGAGCGTCTGCGGGATGCCCTGCCAGACCAGAAACAGCGTGTAGACGACACAGATCGGCAGCAGCACATAGAGCGTGCATCTGACGATATCGACCCAGAAATTACCGATGGTGCGCATCGACGAACGTGCAAAGCCACGGATCAGCGCAATCGCCAAGGCAATGCCGGCAGCAGCCGACAGGAAGTTATGTACCGTCAGACCCAGCATCTGGGTCAGATACGACATGGTGCTTTCGCCGCCGTAGTTCTGCCAGTTGGTGTTGGTGATGAAAGAGATCGCGGTGTTGAAGGAGAGATCCTCGGCGACCGCCGACTGACCGGCCGGATTGAACGGCAGCACACCCTGCAAGCGGATCACAGCATATAGGCCGAGGAAACCGGCCGCATGAAACAGCAGCATGGCGACCGTGTAGGTCAGCCAGTGCTGCTCGCGTTTCTCATCAACGCCGGCGACCCAGTATAGCCCGGCTTCGACCGGTCGCAGAATCGGAGATAGGAAGGTACGTTCGCCGCTGAAGACTGATGTCATGTAGCCGCCGAGCGGCTTCACCAGCGCGAGAACCACCGCGCAGTACAAAGCGATTTGAATCCAGCCAATTGTTGTCATGTCAGTCGACCTTTTGGAGTGCGCGCTCAGAACCGCTCGGGCCGCAGCAGCGCGTAGGTGAGATAAATCAGCAATGCCGCGGACACGAAGCCGGCGAGGGTGTAATCGAAAATCATGATGCGCTCCTCACAGCCGTTCGCAGGCATAGGCATAGCCCAGCGTGAGGATGAAGAAGCCCAGACCGAGGGCCAGCATGACGACGTCCAGCATGGGAAGCTCCTGATGCGATGATTGCGGCGGCGCGGAGCAGACGGCTCTCGCGCCCGATGCACGATCAGGTGCCATTCTGGACGTAGGTTTTCGAGATGAAGCCAGCAGCGAACTTATAGGAATCTCATAAAGACGCGGGGGCATGCGCGGGCCCGGCCAATCTTCACGCGCTTATACGGCCCTTATATTTTTGTGCCCGAAGCTGCATCGTATTCAAATAGCAGACGACGGATATTGCATGGTGCGATCTTTCGAAGATCACGCTGTTCATGGAGACCCGTCATGTCGTTCATCTCGATTCAGCGAACGCCCCTTTCCGAAGTGCCATCCGAAACGGCTCCGCTTGACGCTACGAGTTTCGCCGCGATCTGCCTCACCACCTGCAAGCGCCTGCCGGCCATGCGCCGCACGGCGGAGGCCCAGCGCCTCGATCGCCTGGTCACTGCCGGCGCCTGGACCGATGCCGCGCTTGCCCTGATCGCCATCGAACTGCCGCGGTGGCATCTGCGTCGGCTCGCTTATGATGAAGGTGAATGGCATTGCGCTCTCTCGAACCAGCGTGACCTTCCAGACTGGCTGGACAGCGCCGTCGAGACGCATCACCCAGACTTGGCGACGGCGATCCTGGCTGCATTTCGCGCCGTTGCTAGCCGCGGAGGCACGCCGCATCTGACGCAAGCGCCCGTGCGCGCAATCCAGCCCACCGATTCCGAGCCGATGCTGTGTGAGAATTACTGTTGAGCGAAGAGGCGCGGTGCGAAGTGCTGTAGCTCGACCATCTCGAACGGCCTTCCATGAGTGAGGCTTTCGGCTATGCTCGGCACGAATTCGTGCCATGACAAGCCGGAGCAAAACGTGACATCAGACAAGGCGGTTTTCGTCGCGGTCGATTGGGGCACCAGCAGCTTTCGAGGCTGGTTGATGACCGCCGACGGCAACGCGCTTGCGGAAACCCGCGGGCCTGAAGGCATGTTGCATTGCGCGACTGCCGGCTTCGCTCCGGTGCTCGCTGATCATCTTGCCAGACTTGGCGGAACCAGGCTTGGCGGAATACAAGACCTGCCTGTGTTGATCTGCGGCATGGCTGGCGCAAGGCAGGGCTGGATCGAGGCGCCCTATCTGCACACACCGACACGGCTCGACGCCTTGCACGACGGTGCGAAGCGTGTCGATACACAAGGCGACGTGCGTATCCTGCCCGGCATTGCCCAGGCCGACGCCGCGGCGCCCGACGTCATGCGCGGCGAAGAGACACAACTCCTCGGCGTGACCGAGCCCGGCTTTACCGGCCTGGTCTGCATTCCCGGCACTCACAGCAAATGGATCCGTATTGAGTCCGGCAGCGTGGTTTCATTCACGACCTATATGACCGGCGAACTATTTTCGGTCATCACTCAGCACAGCATCCTGAAACACGCCGTCGATCACGACGCGCCGTCGCCCGCCGCGAATGAGGCGTTCCGCGATGGCCTGCAGCGCGCGATCGATGCGCCGATCGGCTTGACTGCTTCGCTCTTCAGCTTGCGCGCGGCGCAACTGCTCAGCTTCCAGCAACAGGCCGATGGTGCGGCACGCCTGTCGGGCCTCCTGATCGGCACGGAAATCGCCGATGCCGGATCGCGCTATGGTACGCAGCATCCGGTGCGCCTGATCGGCGCCGGCGCGCTCAAGGATCTTTATGCGGCGGCGCTTGCGGCTGCCGGCTTCGAGGTCGCCATCGTCGATGCCGAACGCGCGTCGCAACACGGCCTGACCAGGGCTGCAATCCATCTGTGGGGAGCTCAGTTCACATGAACCAGCCGATCCATTGGCCTACCATGAAGCGGCCGCTCGTCGCCATCCTGCGCGGCGTGCAGCCCGACGAAGTGGAGGGCATCGTCGAGACGTTGATCGACACCGGTTTCGAGATGATCGAAGTGCCGCTGAACTCGCCCGATCCGTTCGATTCCATCGCGCGGATTTGCAAACGATTTGGCAACGACACCCTGATCGGTGCCGGCACCGTCCTCACCGCGGACGACTGCGCCCGCGTCGCCGATGTCGGCGGGCGGCTGATGGTGAGCCCGAATGTCGATGTCGATGTGCTGGCAATGGCGGCGAGTCGCGGCATGGTCACGATGCCCGGCGTGTTCTCGCCGACCGAAGCTTTCCTCGCACTCCGCGCCGGTGCTTCCGCACTGAAATTCTTTCCTGCGTCGATCCTCGGCCCGTCCGGCATCGCCGCCGTTCGCGCGGTTCTGCCCAAGGATGCCGTGATCGGGGCTGTTGGTGGTGTTTCCGACCGGAATTTCGCGGACTATGTCGCCGCCGGCATACAGGCCTTCGGCCTTGGCAGCAGCCTCTACCGGCCTGGAATGAGCGCTATCGAGGTGAAGGTCACCGCACAGGCATCTGTCGCGGCTTATGATCAGGCGATGGCCCGCTAGAAGCAGAACGCGATATCTGTTCGCGTGCCCGTACTTGCCGAAGGCGTGGCCAGCACATTTAAACTGACTGAATTTCTCTGAATATCAGAGACTTAGGAGCACCGTGGTGCCCAGGAAAGGACTCGAACCTTCACGGCCGTTAAGCCACTGGCACCTGAAGCCAGCGCGTCTACCAATTCCGCCACCTGGGCACGTGCGAGGCACGTGGCGCGGTTAGTAGGGGGCCGTTACGCGCTTGTCAAATTGCTTCGTTCAATTCCAAATCCGCTGTACAGGCCTCGCGCGTTGGCGTATCGCGAATTGGTCTAAATTCCCCCGTTTTGCCCGTTGCATGACTGACTCAAGGAACTGATCCATGGCTGCCCCCATCGACACCCTCGTTACGGTTTTCGGCGGATCCGGCTTCGTGGGACGCCATGTGGTCCGCGCGCTGGCCAAGCGCGAATACCGGATCAGGGTCGCGGTGCGCCGTCCGGAGCTGGCCGGCCATCTGCAGCCGCTTGGCCGTGTCGGACAGATCAACATTGTTCAGGCCAATCTGCGCCACCCGGCCTCGATCAAGGCCGCGATGCGCGACGCCAGCATTGTCGTCAATCTGGTGGGTATCCTGACCGAAAGCGGCGCGCAGACCTTTGATGCCGTGCAGGCGCGAGGCGCCGGCGCGGTCGCGCAGGCCGCCGCCGAGATTGGCGCCCGGATGGTGCAATTTTCGGCCATCGGCGCCGATGCCGATTCCGAATCAGCCTATGCCCGTGCCAAAGCGGCCGGCGAGCAGGCCGTGCTGGCCGCGGTGCCTTCCGCAACGATCCTTCGCCCGTCGATCGTGTTCGGCCCCGAGGACCAATTCACCAATCGATTTGCCAGTCTCGCCCGGATGGCCCCCGTGATGCCGGTGTTCGGCGCCACGACCAAAATGCAGCCGGTCTATGTGGGCGATGTCGCCCAGGCTGCGGCCGATGCCGTCGATGGCAAGACCAGGCCGGGCGCTACCTATGAACTCGGCGGCCCGGAAGTGCTGACGATGAACGAGATCATCGACATCGTTCTGGCCACCATCGAGCGCAAGCGCATGACGCTGCCGGTGCCGACGGCCATTGCCAAGCTGCAGTCCTATTTCCTGCAATTCGCCCCGGGCGACTTCAAGCTGACGCCGGATCAGGTCGCTATGCTGCGCGTGGACAATGTGGTGTCGGAGGCCGCCAAGGCGGCCGGTCTGACGCTGGATGGCTTGGGTATCGCCGCTGATTCGCTGGAAGCGATTGCGCCACAATACCTGTGGCGCTTCCGCGCCACCGGTCAGTTCGCGCATAACGGTATAAACTGACGATATCGTCCCGCCATGCACGCCGAAGGCATGCGTGGCGGGGACCCGTCGAATTTTAGTAGCCCAGCGCCAGCGCGATCAGGCCGAGCGTACCGACGATCACGCGCCACCATGCGAACAACGCGAAGCCGTGGCGGGTCACGTAGCCGAGAAAGCTTTTCACCACGATGATCGCGGTGATGAACGACACCACGAAACCGATGGCGATGATCACGCCGTGATCGACCGAGAGATCGGCCCGGCTCTTGTAGAGATCGTAGACGAAGGCGCCGACCATGGTCGGGATCGCCAGGAAGAACGAGAACTCCGCCGCTGCGCGCTTCTCGGCGCCGAGCAGCATGGCACCGACGATGGTCGCGCCGGAGCGCGACACGCCTGGAATCATCGCCACGCACTGCGCCAGACCGATCTTGAGATACATCGGCAATGGGAACGTCGTGGCATCGTGATGCACCGGCTCAAGATCGAGCTGATCGACCCAGAGCAGGATCGCCCCGCCAACGATTAGCGAGAAACACACGACCCATGGATTGAACAGATAGCTTTTGACATAGCCGCCCGCAGCAGCGCCGATGATCGCGGCAGGCAGGAACGCGATCAGCACGCCGATCACGAAACGGCGCGCCGCAGCGTCACCTTTGAACAGGTTCAGCGCGATATGCCACAACTTGCCGAAGTAGAGTGCAAGGATCGCCAAAATGGCGCCGAGCTGGATCAGTACGGCGAAGCTCTTCCAGAAATTGTCCTCGCCCAGATCGAAGAATCGTTCCGCGAGCAGCAGATGTCCCGTCGAGGAAACCGGCAGGAACTCGGTGACACCCTCGACAATGCCGAGAATCACCGCCCTTATCGCATCAGACATCATCTGCTTATCTGTCCTTCGTCAGTGTGGGCCTGAAAAAGCCGGGTTCTTCTCGCCTATTCCCTCCATTGCTGCAATCGCAAATACCATCACATTCGCGGGTTGCCTCAGAACCAAGCTTCGCTAGTTTGGCGCGCGCCGCGTGACACTTTTACCGCCGACGCAACCGAGACGCTTTCTTAACGACCGCATAACTATCAAGGCCCGCATGTACACGCTTTACCATCACTCGTTCTGTCCGCATTCCCGCTTCATTCGTCTCGTACTCGGCGAATACGGACTCGATCTCACGCTGGTGGACGAGCGGCCGTGGGATCGGCGCGAGGCATTTCTGGCGCTCAATCCTGCGGGAACTACGCCTGTGCTGCTCACCGATGGTTTCCCGCCCATTCCAGGCGCCGGGATCATTGCGGAATATATCGACGAGACCCATGGACCGGAGATGGGCGATCGCCGCCTGCTGCCTGTCGCGATGGCGGAACGCATCGAAGTGCGCCGACTGATGGCGTGGTTCAACGAGAAATTCTTCGAGGAAGCGTCCGGTCCGCTGGTCACCGAGCGGATTTACAAGCGCTTCATGAGCGAGGAGGTCGGCGGCGGCGCGCCGGCGATGGATGTGATTCGCGCAGCCACCGCAAATGTGCGCTATCATCTGGCCTATATCGGCTGGCTGGCGCGGACGCGCAATTTTCTGGCCGGTGACCGGCTGACGTATGCGGATCTGGTCGCGGCAGCTCATCTGTCGGCGATCGACTATCTGGGCGATGTTCCATGGAGCGAGGACGACGCAGCGAAGGCGTGGTACGCGCGGGTGAAATCCCGTCCGTCGTTCCGACCGCTGCTGAGCGAATGGCTGGCGGGCGTGCCGGCATCGCGAACCTATGTGGATCTCGATTTCTGAGCCCATCCGCTGATGATGCGATCGCCACACTTCCCGCCGATCTCAAGGATATGCTGACGCGCGAGGCAAAGGCCCTCGGCTTCGATTCGATCGGGATTACCGACCCCGATGCCATCGCAGGCGTGCGCGAGCGGCTGCAGGAATTTCTCAATGCCGGCGCCCATGGTGACATGGAGTGGCTTGCCGACAATCCGGACCGCCGCGCCGACCCCAAGGTGATGTGGCAGGACGTGCGCTCCGTCATCATGCTCGGCGTCAATTACGGCCCCGACGAGAACCCGCTCGAAATCCTCAAGCAGCGCTCGCACGCCGCAATCTCGGTCTATGCCCGCGGCGACGACTATCATGATCTCATCAAGAAGCGCCTGAAGCTGCTGGCGCGTTGGCTAATCGCGCAGGCCGGCGGCGATGTGAAAGTGTTCGTCGATACGGCCGCCGTGATGGAGAAGCCGCTCGCCGGCGCCGCAGGATTGGGCTGGCAGGGCAAACATACCAATCTCGTCTCGCGCGAATTCGGCTCCTGGCTGTTTCTCGGCGCCATCTTCACCACGCTCGAATTGCCGCGCGATGCGCGTACGATCGATCACTGCGGTTCGTGCCAAGCCTGTCTCGACAGCTGTCCGACCTCGGCCTTCCCCGCGCCCTACAAGCTCGATGCGCGACGCTGCATTTCCTATCTCACGATCGAGAACAAGGGCCCTATCCCGCATGAATTCCGCAAACCCATGGGCAACCGCATCTATGGCTGCGACGATTGCCTCGCTGCTTGCCCATGGAATAAGTTTGCGCAGGAAGGCCGCGAGATCAAACTCGCCGCACGCGATGAGTTGCGCGCGCCGTCGCTGGCCGAACTTGCAAGGCTCGATGATCCGTCTTTTCGCGCATTCTTCACGAAGTCACCCGTGAAGCGCATTGGCCGTAACCGCTTCATTCGCAATGTGCTGATCGCCATCGGCAATTCAAACGACCTGTCGCTGATGAACGATGCCCAGAGACTGCTCGGCGATGAAAGTCCTGTGGTCCGCGGGGCTGCAGTATGGGCATTGTCGCAACTGATGCCTGCGGACGGATTTGCTGCATTAGCTGTACAGTTCATCGAAGCCGAACAGGACGAGAGCGTCGGCAGCGAGTGGCGACTGGCCCTCAGTTCGTCAGGTGCCGCGCCATCTCCGGTCGCGCTTTGAGCGCTTCGCCCTGTTTGGCGACGATCCTGACGATACGCTCCGGCGCAAAATGCAGGTCCACGAAAGCCGGTGCCGTATTGGCCACTTCGTGATAGCTCGCGATCTTCCCGTAACGCAGCATCATGATCGCAACGCCTTCGAACATCGCGCGACCGCCATTGGCTTCGGGGAGTTTCGAGCGATAACTGAACGTGTAGCGCGCATAGAGCGTAGCGCCGTCGCTCACCGGCGCATGCATGTCCCAGCGAAAGTCTTCCGCGGTCCGGTAGAACCAGTCATCGACCATCTCGGCGATTTTGGCGCGGCCTTCGAACGCACCGTAGAAGACGTCGTGATAGATGCCGTCCTCGGTGAACAGCGCAGCGAAGCTCTGGCCGTCACGCTGTTCGACGGCATCACAAAATGCGCGCAGCATCGCCGTGGCATCCATCCCCAACTCCTCCCGTTGATCGATCGCCCTTTTCAGAAGTGCCTATTCAGCGGCACAGGCGATGCAATCAAAACTCCGCCACAGCCGACAATAGTCGTGCAATGTCCTGCGGGCGCGACAGCCGATGGTCGCCGTCCTGGATCATGGTCAACACGACATCCTCGCTCGGCAGCCGTTCGGCCAGACGAAAGGCATGTTGCCAGGGAACGTCGGGGTCCTGCCGGCCCTGAAGAATCCGCACGGGGCAACCGACGTCGATCGTGCTGCCGAGCAGCAGATGATTGCGCCCCTCTTCGATCAACCGCCTCGTGATCGGATAGGACTCGCCATATTCCGACGGGCGCAGCCATTGGCCGGTGGTCTCGATCTCCGCGCGAATCTCCGGCGAGAAGCCTTTCCACATCAGCTCTTCGGTGAAATCCGGTGCCGGCGCGATCAGCACCAGGCCCTTCAGCGTCGCACGCCCCACTTTGCCGCGCCTGGCCAGCGCGCGCGCCAGCAGCAGGGCCATCCAGCCGCCCATCGACGAGCCGACCACCACCTGCGGACCCTGGCAGGCCGCGTCAAACGCCGCGAGGCCATCCTCCAGCCATTGGCCGATGGTGCCCTCGACGAAATCGCCGCCGGATTCACCGTGGCCGGAATAATCGAAACGTACACAGGCCCGGCCATGATCAGAGGCCCAGGCATCGAGCGCCACCGCCTTGCCGCCCTGCATGTCGGATTTGAAGCCGCTCATCCAGAACAGGCCCGGTGCAGCGCCATCACGAACCCGCATGGCGATCTGGCGGTTGTTGCCGCCGGTACCGACAGTGATGAATGTAGGGTCGGTCGATACCGTTGTGCTCATCAAACTATCCTTGTTCGACCTCAAAATGCTGCCTGCTGTTTGATTGAGCAGGTCGGAATCGTCAACGCCGATCCCTAAACGTCCCTATGTTCGGGAACGCCCACCCCGGTGCCGCGTTGCGCTCCTGTCAACCACGGCTTGCAGAACGGGCCGGGGAACTCTATGTGAGCCAAGTCAGCGGTGTGCGACACCTGATGCCCTTTCGCGTGACGAAATTGCCTCGTATTTGAATGATTGACGCTGCGTTGCGTGAGTTTGCTTGCTCGAAACGCCTTATTCCTTCACACTGCGGCCTTCCTAAACAACATTGGAGAGTTACCCATTCGCCGTCCCAACAGAGCCCCGCCCGCCGCAACCAAAGACGGGCCGCGCACCAACGATGAAATTCGCAATCTGCAGATCCAGCTGATTGATCAGAACGGCGTGAACCACGGCAACGTGGAAACCATTGCTGCAATCAAGATGGCGATGGAAGCCGGCATGGATCTGGTCGAGATTTCGCCGAACGTGAATCCTCCCGTCTGCAAGATCATGGACTACGGGAAGTTCAAGTATTCGGCGCAGAAAAAGGCCGCCGAGGCCCGCAAGAAGCAGAAGATCGTCGAAATCAAGGAGATCAAACTCCGCCCGATGATCGATGATCATGACTACGACGTGAAAATGCGCGCGATGCAGCGCTTCTTCGAAGAAGGCGACAAGGTCAAAATCACCTTGCGCTATCGTGGCCGCGAAATGGCGCACCAGGAAATCGGCACCAAGCTGCTCGACAAGGTCAAAGCAGACGTCGCCGAATACGCCAAGGTCGAACAAGACGCGCGCTTCGAAGGCCGTCAGGTGGTGATGGTGCTGGCACCGCGCTGATCACAATCGCGATTGAGCGCTCAAGGATTGCGGCCCGTCAGTTTTGGCGGGCCTTTTTCTTTGGAAGAGTGTTCGGAGATCAGTCGGAGCCGGGCGGCTCAGCCTGAGATGAGGGCGAGTGCGCCAGCCAGCGCGAGAGCGGCGGCGAGGCCAGCGGCGGCGAACATCCAGCGGGTGGCGGTCTGGGCAGCAGCATTTTGCTGGATGGCAACCGCCCTTGCGGCGGCACGTGCATTCCGGGCCATTGTCGTCGTCCCTCTGTTTCTCTGGTCCGGTTAAGATAGGCATCCGGACCAGCTCGGACCAGTCTGAAGCCATGCGCTAAACAGAGTGTTGAGCCGCGTTAATCGTTGCCATCGGGGCATTCCTCTGTCATAAGCCCAACCTTCGTCGCCCGGCTGATTAAGGGCTGCCGTGTCGACGACTGTGCTGACTTATTGCAAACGGCAATTAGTTGAGCATTTTCAACGCTCTAACGAGCATTTTAGCCTACGCAACGCCCCTTGGGGCGCTTTCTGCGTGGCCATAGGAGAGCCAAATGCCCAAGCTGAAGACCAAGTCGGGCGCTAAAAAGCGCTTTAAAGTCACCGGTACCGGCAAAGTCATGTCGGCCCATGCCGGTAAGCGCCACGGTATGATCAAGCGGACGAAGAAGCAGATTCGTCAGCTCCGCGGCACCCGCGTGCTGTTCAAGACCGATGGCGACAACATCAAGCAGTACTTTCTGCCAAACGCCTGATCGCCCTACCGCCGTTTAACGCGGCGGATATCACCCCTTTTGTTATTTCAGATGAAGGAGATCAGTCATGGCTCGCGTCAAACGCGGTGTGACGGCTCACGCCAAGCATAAGAAAGTCTACAAGGCCGCCAAGGGTTTCCGTGGTCGCCGCAAGAATACGATCCGCGCCGCCAAGGCCGCCGTCGACAAGGCCGGCCAATATGCGTTCCGCGATCGCAAGCGCAAGAAGCGTACGTTCCGCGCGCTCTGGATCCAGCGTCTCAACGCTGCCGTCCGTCCGCTCGGCATGACCTACAGCGTGTTTATCAACGGTCTCGCCAAGTCCGGCGTGACTGTCGACCGCAAGGTGCTCTCGGATCTCGCGATCAACGAGCCGGCGGCGTTCAACGCGATTGCCGAGAAGGCCAAAGCTGCTCTTGCAGCGTAAGCCAACTTGGGCTGCGCTCGCAGCCTGAGCTCTCAAGCTCCGCGTATTCATCGACATTGTCATGGCCGGGCAGAAGCGTTCACGCGCTCCTGTCCCGGCCATTGACGTCTTAAATCCCTGTAAGACCGTGCTGTAGACCCTGCGCGTCCGACCTGTTGTCGGGCGAAGGCAGCAAGAGGCGCCCGCCTCTTTCATCGAGGTTGCTGATGTCCGATCTGACGACCCTCCAACAAACTATCCTGGCAGATATTGCCAATGCTTCCGACGAAGCGGCGCTCGAAGCGGTGCGCGTCGGCGCGCTTGGCAAGAAGGGCTCGATCTCGGCCCTGCTCGCCACGCTCGGCAAGATGTCGCCAGAAGAACGCAAGACCGAAGGCGCCGCGATCAACCTCGCCAAGGATGCCGTTACGCAGGCGCTGACTGCGCGCCGCGACGTGCTGAAGTCTGCCGCGCTCGATGCGCGCTTGGCATCCGAAACCATCGACGTCACGCTGCCGCTGCGCGATGGCCCGGCCGAGCTCGGCCGCATTCATCCGCTCAGCCAGACATGGGACGAACTGACGACGATCTTCGCCGATATGGGCTTCGCCGTCGCCGAAGGTCCGGATATCGAGACTGACGACTACAACTTCACCAAGCTGAATTTCCCCGAGGGCCATCCGGCCCGCGAGATGCACGACACCTTCTACTTCAATCCGAAGGAAGACGGCTCGCGCCTGCTGCTGCGCACGCATACGTCACCGGTGCAGGTGCGCACCATGCTGAGCCAGCAGCCGCCGATCCGCGTGATCTGTCCGGGCCGGACCTATCGCAGCGACAGTGATCAGACCCACACGCCGATGTTCCATCAGGTCGAAGGCCTTGTGATCGACAAGGGCTCGCATCTCGGCCACCTCAAATGGATCCTGCACGAATTCTGCAAGGCATTCTTCGAGGTGGACAACGTCAATATGCGCTTCCGTCCGTCGTTCTTCCCGTTCACGGAACCGTCGCTGGAAGTCGATATCCAGTGCCGCCGTGACAAGAACGAGATCCGTTTCGGCGAAGGCGAAGACTGGCTGGAAATTCTCGGCTGCGGCATGGTGCATCCGAACGTGCTGCGCGCCTGCGGCATCGATCCCGATGTGTATCAAGGCTTCGCCTGGGGCATGGGCATCGATCGCATCGCAATGCTGAAATATGGCATGGCTGACCTGCGCCAGCTGTTCGAGGGTGACGTGCGCTGGCTGAATCACTACGGCTTCAAGCCGCTTGAAGTACCGACGCTGGCCGGAGGACTGAGCACGTGAAATTCTCCCTCTCCTGGCTGAAAGATCATCTCGAGACCGACGAGTCGCTTGAGAAACTGGCCGACAAGCTCACCATGATCGGGCTTGAGGTCGAGCATATCGACGACAAGGCGAAGCTGCTGAAGCCGTTCACGATTGCGGAGATCGTCACAGCCGAGAAGCACCCGAACGCCGACAAGCTGCGCGTTTGCACCGTCAATGTCGGCGACGACAAACCCCTGCAGATCGTCTGCGGTGCGCCGAATGCGCACGCGGGGCTGAAGACCGTCCTGGCCAGGCCCGGCACTTATATCCCGGGCAAGGATTTCACTATCGGTCTCGGCAATATCCGCGGCGTCGAAAGCCAGGGCATGATGTGCTCAGCTGGTGAGCTCGGCCTTCCCGATACGATCGATGGCATCATCGAACTCCCCGGGGATGCCCCGGTCGGTGCTGTTTATATCGACTGGGCCAAGCTCGGCGACCCCGTCATCGAGATCAACCTGACGCCGAACCGCCAAGACTGTACTGGCGTGACCGGCATTGCGCGTGACCTTGCCGCGGCCGACATGGGCGTGTTCAAGAATCCCGGCATCAAGCCGATCAAAGGAGAATTCCCCTGCCCGGTGAAAGTCACGGTCGAAGACGCCAAGCTGTGCCCGGGCTTTGCGCTGCGTCTCGTACGCGGCGTCAAGAACGGCCCTTCTCCGGAGTGGCTGCAGAAGAAGCTCACCTCGATCGGCCTGCGCCCGATCAATGCGCTGGTCGATATCACCAACTTCCTGACCTTCGACCGCGCGCGTCCGCTGCATGTGTTCGACGCCGCCAAGGTGAGGGGCGATCTCACGGTGCGCCGCGCGCGCGACGGCGAGACGTTGCTCGCACTCGATGGCAAGACCTATACGCTCGACAGCAAGGTCTGCGTCATTGCCGATGACAACGGCGTGGAATCGCTCGCCGGCATCATGGGCGGCGAAGCGTCCGGCTGTTCGGAAGAGACCACCGATGTGCTGATCGAATCCGCGCTGTGGAACGAGATCAACATCGCGCAGACCGGCCGCAGGCTCGGCATCAATTCCGACGCGCGCTATCGTTTCGAGCGCGGCGTCGATCCGGTCTTCATGGTGCCTGGCCTCGAACTCGCCACCAAGCTTGTGATGGAGCTGTGCGGCGGCACGCCGTCGGAAAGCATCGTGGTCGGCAAGCCTTACGGCGACGACCGCATCATCGACTTCCCGATTGCCGAAGTGAAACGCCTCGCCGCCATCGATGTCCCGTTCCCCGAGATGCGGCGCATCCTCGGCCATCTTGGCTTCATGGTGGCCGGCAGCGGCCCCGTGGTGAAGGTTGCGGTGCCGTCATGGCGCAGCGACGTCACCGGCAAGGCTGACATCGTCGAGGAAGTCATGCGCATCTTCGGCGTCGACAAGGTGCCGATGACGCCGTTCCCGCGTGGCGATGCCCCGCGCAAGCCGGTGCTGACGCAGATCCAGCAGCGTACCCGTCGTGCCAAGCGTGGGCTGGCGGCACGCGGCCTTGTCGAGGCCGTGACATGGTCGTTCATCTCGAAACCGCATGCCGAAGTGTTCGGCGGCGGCGCGCCTGAACTGGCGTTGGCCAACCCGATCGCCTCCGACCTCTCCGACATGCGGCCGAGCCTGTTGCCCGGACTGATCGCAGCCGCTCAGGCCAATGCGCATCGCGGTTTGTCCGACCTCGCATTGTTTGAAGTCGGCCAGATCTTCCGCGGCGATCGCCCGCAGGATCAGTTCATGGCTGCATCCGGCGTGCGGCGTGGCCTCGCCTCGTCGGCTGGCAGCGGCCGTCATTGGTCAGGCGCCAGCGCTGCGAACGCACTCGACGCCAAGGCCGATGCCTTTGCAGTTCTCGCAGCCGCAGGTGCACCGATGCAGGCGCTGCAGATCGTCGCCGGTGGCGCGAACTGGCTGCATCCCGGCCGTTCGGGTACGATCCAGATCGGGCCGCAGAACGTCCTGGGTTATTTCGGCGAGCTGCACCCGCGCACGCTCGAAGCACTCGGTGCCGACGGCCCGTTGATGGCGTTCGAAGTGATCCTCGATCGCATTCCCGACGCCAAGCAGAAGGCGACGCGCGCCAAGCCGACGCTGGAACTCTCGGCATTCCAGCCGGTCTCGCGCGATTTCGCCTTTATCGTCGATCGCAAGGTCTTGTCCGGCGACATCGTGCGTGCCGCAGCCGGCGTCGACAAGAAGCTGGTCACTGCGGTGACCGTGTTCGACGTCTATGAGGGCAAGGGTATCGACGACGACAAGAAGTCGGTGGCCATCGCTGTCACGATCCAGCCGCGCGAGAAGACCCTGACCGATCAGGAAATCGATGCAGTGGCAGCGAAGATCGTGGTGGAAGTGACCAAGAAGACGGACGGCACGTTGCGCGCATGATGGAAGCACTCGGCCTGGTCCAGTATTCGACCACGTCGCTCGTTTTTATCACCATCACCGCCTTCATCGCCGGACTGGCCCGCGGGTTTTCGGGCTTCGGTTCGGCGCTGATCTTCATGCCGCTCGCCTCAAGCGTAGCCGGCGCGCAAGTCGCGTCGCCTCTGCTGCTGCTGATCGACTTCTCAACCACGCTGACGCTGATCCCGAACGCTGCAAGACGAGCCGACAGGCGCGACGTCAGCATCATTTCGCTGGGCGCGCTTATTGGCGTGCCGCTTGGCACCATGGCCTTGGCCTGGGCCGATCCGCTGACTGTTCGCTGGAGCATCGTCGCACTGATTATCACGATGCTGACGCTACTGATCTCCGGCTGGCGCTATCCCGGTAAGCCGACCGTACCGGTGACGGTCAGCGTCGGCGGCGTCGCCGGCTTTTTCGGTGGCTTGGCGCAGCTCGGCGGCCCGCCCATCGTGATGTATTGGCTGCGAGACGCGGCAGCCGCGGCAGTCACGCGCGCAAATATCATTCTGTATTTCGCTATCGCCGACGTGCTGATCATCATCAGCTACACGATCGGTGGATTGTGGAACACAGCCATCCTCGGCCTTGCAGTGATTACCGGACCACTGTTCGGTCTCGGCCTCTGGCTCGGCTCGAAACTGTTCGGCAAGGCCAGCGACGAGCTGTTCCGCAAGATCTGCTACGCGCTGATCGCCGTCTCGGCGCTGATCAGCCTGCCGCTGTCGACGGGATATTTCACTGACGCTTGCGTGACTTGCGGCGCCAGCCGGCGCGGCGCTAGGGTCTCTCCAATTCGAAAATACGGGAGAAAACCATGATTGATCGCCGCGACATGCTGAAATTTGCCGCTGCCGGCGCCGCGGTCTTGGCGGCGCGCCCCGCGCTGGCGCAGACGTCGGCAAAACCGCGCACCAGGATCATATTTCTCGGCACCAAAGGTGGCCCGCGCGTCGGCGTCGGTGCATCCAATCCCGCCAACCTCGTTGTCGTCAACGACACGCCATTCGTGATCGATTGCGGCATGGGCGTCAGCCGGCAGCTGGTCAATGCCGGCGTGCCGATTCCCTCGGTGAAGTATATCTTCATCAGCCACCACCATTCCGATCACAATCTGGAATACGGCAACCTGTTCTACAATGCCTGGGCCGCAGGCCTCTCGACGCCGATCCACTCGTTCGGTCCCAAGGGCATCGAGGCCATGACCCGGACTTACTGGGAGCTGAACAAATTCGACGTCGATACCCGCATCGAAGATGAAGGTCGCCCCGATCCGCGGCCGCTGCTCGTTGCCAAGGATATCACGGAGGATGGCGTGGTGCTGCAGACCGCCGACGTCAAGGTGACGGCGTTCCGCACGCCGCATCCGCCGATCGTCGACAGCTTCGCCTACAAATTCGAGACGCCCGACGGCGTCATCGTGTTCTCCAGCGACACCGCTTACAACCCGAAGCTCGCGGAGTTCGCCAAGGGGGCGGACGTGCTGGTGCATGAGGCACTTTACGCGCCCGCTGTTGACCGGCTGGTGATCAAGACGAAGAATGGCGCGACGCTGAAAAAGCATTTGATGGAGAGCCACACCACCACAGAGGATGTCGGCCGCATCGCCGCCGCGGCTGGCGTGAAGGTGCTGGTGCTCAGCCATTTCGTGCCGGGCGACGATCCCGAAGTCACCGACGAGAACTGGATCGAAGGCGCGCGAAAGAATTTTTCCGGCAAGATCATCGTGGCCAAGGATCTGATGCAGCTGACGCTACCGGTGTAGCGCCAATAGCAGCCTCACGTCGCGGCTACTCCGACCTCACTCCGCTCGACCGCTGCCGCCGCTGCTTGGTTCGCACCGGCTTTTCCGGTTCCGGCTCCTTCATTGCGCCGATCTTCTTGAGCGCCGCCTCTGCCGCGCGCTCGCCGCTTTCCCATGCGCCATCGACCGTGCCCCACAATGTTTCGTGGGTGGCTTCGCCGGCGAGAAAAAGATTGCCCATGGGCTCGGATAGAATGCGGCGCGAGGCCTGACCACCCGGTGCGGCCCCCGACATGGCTCCGAGCACGAATGGCATCGCATCCCAGCGTGTCGTTGCAGAACGCTTGATCGCCGGTTTGATGTCGGAGCCGAACAGCTTCGTCAGCCATTCAACGGCGAAAGCCACCATCGCGGCCTCACCCTGAGTTGCAAGGTCGCGGCCGAATGCACCCGCGACATCGACGGTACACAGCGATGACCCGCCAATATTCGCAAACAGCGCACCGGTACGTGTGCTCGTGCTTTGCTCGACCATCAGCTCATCGCGACCCAGCCCGAGCGGATTGCCAGTAAACTGTAGCGCGATACGGTCATAGCTGCCGAGGCTGAGTTTTGCCGCCGCGTCGAGCTGCCGCTTTGGCAGTTCCGGCGTGAACTTGATTGTCCCCGACGACAACACATTGCTTGATGCAGTGATGATCACCGCCCGCGCCGCAACGCGCCCTGACACCGTCTCAACGCCGATGTCGCGTCCGCTCCAGGTCACGCGCGTCGCAGGCGTCGACAGCGCCACCGGGACGGCCTCGCCGAGCTTACCCATCAACGCGCCGAGCCCCTGGCGCGTAGCGACATCGATGGCGCGATCCTGCGCGCGCGAGAGATCCAGCGTCGAGAGATCCTTGAGGTCCTTGCCGGTCGCATAGGCCCCGAGCACGAAATCGATCGTGCCCCCCCAATCCCCGAGGTCCTTCGGCAGCGCCGCGGCGCAGGAGATGTCGGCGCGGCGCGCTGCCTCGTCGATGGCGCGATTGGCGCGCACGACCGCGGCGAGCAATTCCTCGGTCTCGCCGGCGCGGGCATTACGACGGCCGATGCGCAGCTTCTGACTCGGTGGCGATGGCGCGACATCGATTCCCACCGGCCGGGCAAGCTTCACCACTGCGTTGGTTTCAGGCGTGTGCAGCCAGCGCGCGCCGCGATCGAACGGGGCGTCGAAACTTGTCGCGTCTGTCATGCACCGTCCGCCAATCCGGCTGGAGGCCTCGACCACGATCACCTTGCGATTGGCCGCCTGGATGCGATGCGCCGCAGCGATGCCCGCAGCGCCCGCGCCAATCACGACAATGTCAGCATCCCGCGGCAGCGACGCGGCCAATGTCCTTGCGCCGAACAGCGGCACAAGTGTCAATGCTGCGGACGCCGACAGGAAATCTCGGCGTGAAATCGTCATGACATGGTTTCCGAAATTTTATGATGCATGAGAACGTCTCGCGAACCTTGCCGTATTCCAGGGTGTGCGGCAACCGTCGTGGTGAATGAATTGTCACCAGCGCCGCGCGGGCATGAACCAAATTGCAATGGCTCTCGACCATGATGGAGCCAGGGAAAGCGGTCGACATGAACCGCGCTGGGGGAGTCACGATCATGGGCCTCATGCTCGATACGGTCGGGAAACTGATCGCGAAATATCTGCAGAAGGAGCTGCCCGGCTACGAGCCTTTCACGCCGAGCGACCCTGAACGCCTGCGCGGTATCATCGAGGAAGGTGACGTGCTGCTGGTCGAAGGCAACAACCGCGTCTCCGGCATCATCAAATATCTCACGCAATCGACCTGGTCGCATGCCGCGCTCTATGTCGGCCCAATCGATGGTGCTGCAGAGCCGAACGGCGAGCCGCATGTGCTGATCGAGGCCAATATCGGCGAAGGTGTCACCTCGGCACCGCTGTCGAAATATTACCCGTTCCACACCCGCCTGTGCCGCCCGGTCGGTCTGTCCTACGAGGACCGCACCACTGTGTGTCGCTACGCCATCAACCGGATTGGCTTTGGTTACGACACCAAGAACATTCTCGACCTGATGCGCTTCCTGATCCCACTGCCAATACCGCAGCGCTGGCGGCGGCGCATGATCGCTTTCGGCTCCGGCGATCCCACCAAGATCATCTGCTCGGCGCTAATCGCGCAGGCTTTCGATGCCGTGCGGTATCCGATTCTGCCGAAAATCACCCGCGCCGGCAGCCGCCAGGCCCGTCGCGAGATTCTGCATATCCGTGATTCATCGCTGTATATGCCCAGGGATTTCGATATCTCGCCCTATTTCGAAGTGGTGAAGCCGACCATTGAACTCGGATTCGACTACACGGCGTTGCATTGGGCCGACAAACAAAAGCCGCTCCGGGAGGTGGCGGGCACTTTCGATCCATTTCCGGACGTCTTCGGCACGCCGCCGCTCATTCCTGAGACGACTGACACGGAAGCGGAAGTGGCTGACGAAGACGTGAGCAGGCCTCGGATCAGGCTAATCGCCTGATCCGCCACTTCACGACTTGACCGCGCCCGCTGTAAGTCCGCCGACCATGTAGCGCCGGAAGGCGTAATACACTGCGGCTGGTGGTAGCGCGTAAATAAAGCCCGTGGTCATCAGCAATTCCCAGGGCGAGTCATCAGCGGCCAGGAAGTTGCCGAGCGCGACGGGTAGCGTGATCTCGGTATCCTTGGACAGCAGCAGAAAGGCGTAGAGATATTCGTTCCAGGCGAGCAGCAGCGCATAGGTCCCGATCGCGACCAGCGACGGCAACATCAGCGGCACATAGACCATGCGAAACAGTTGCAGCGGCGTCGCGCCGTCCATGATGGCTGCCTCATCCAACTCGAGCGGCAGCTTGTCGGACGCCTGTTTCAAAACCCAGATCGCATAGGGCGAGGCGATGGTCACCATCGCCAGGATCAGCGACCAGTGATTGTTGAGCAGACCGTAATTGCCCATGGTGCGATACATCGGCACAGCGAGGAATGCCGCGGGAATGAAATAGGTGAAGAGAGCGAGATTCATTACAGTCCGGCCGCCACGTACACGCAGCCGCGAGATTGCAAAAGCTGCCGAGGTTGCGATCACGAGCGTCAGCGCTCCCACCGCAACCGCTATCACAACCGAGTTTCCGAACTGCGCCCAAAAGTCCCGCAGGAAGTAATGCTGCTGGTTGAACACGATCCTGAAATTGTTCAACGTCGGATGGTCGGGCCACAACTTGCCCGCGAACGCATCCTGTTTCGGCGAGATCGCGAACAGGAACATGTGATAGATCGGAATCAGCGTCCAGATCAGCACGGGAATGCCGATCAGCAGCAGTCGCGCTTCGGTTCCGACTTCTCGTAGCGTTGGCACTCTCATCGGGCAAACCTTCTCATCGAGAGAGCCGTTTCATCATGAAATAGACCAGCGGCAACACCAGCGGCATCGCGCAGACGATAGACGCCATTGCGAGATCGAGCTGATCGAGCCGGAGATAGCGGATACCCAATGTGGAGAGCACATGGGTAAGATCGGCCGGGCCGCCGCCAGTGAGCAGATAGACGCTGTTGAAGTCTCCGAGCGTCCAGATCATCGAGAGCAGCGTGCAGGTCAGATACAGCGTCTGCATTGACGGCCAGGTGATGAAGCGGAACTTCTGCCACCAGCTGGCGCCGTCGACGTCGGCCGCCTCGAACATGTCGTTCGAAATGGCAAGACGTCCGGTCATCAGGATCAGCGTCCAGAATGGCAGCGACTTCCAGATATGCACCATGATCGCCAGCGTCAGACCCATCGCTGGATTGTTCAGCCAATTCGGGCCGTCCTCGCCGGTGAACTTGAAGATCAGATTATTGATCACGCCCCATTCGGGATTAAACATGAAGCGCACCGACAGAATGGTCGGAATCGACGGCACCGCCCAGGGCAGGATGAACAGCACCGAGAGCGAGCGGATCCAGGTGCGCGACTGCACGAAGAAGCCGGACAGGAACAGAGCTATCAGCATCTTCACATTGATGCCGATGATCAGGAAGATCAGCGTATTGACGACGGCGCGGGCGAAGACCGGATCGTTATAGAGCGCGACATAGCTGGCCGGATGCCGCGCCAGCCACAAGCCGTAGCCAATGGGATAGACGACGAAGGCCAGGAACACGAGCAGATAGGGCGCCAGCATGACAATGCCCCAGACCTGCGGCGTCGATAGCCGCGCGGACAGGGGAGGAGAAGGAACGTCGGAGGTGGAGTAAGTGATCGCCGTCATTGCGCCTTTGACCTGGATGTAACTCAACTGTCTCGCCTCGACAAACCAATTGGTGTGCCGAGGGCGGGACCGGCGCCAAAGGCGGCGGTCCCGCCCGGAACGACGGAGGCCTTAACCCGCGATTTCCTTGATGCGGGCGATCAACTCATCGACAGCCTTTTCGACCGGCACCTTCTCGCTGACCACGCGGTTCATCGCTTTGGCCCAGACATTCTCGTTGTTGAGGATCGTGAACTTGTAGTTCTTCACGAAATCGAACGACGAGGTACCACCCGTGAATTGGGTGTAGACTGCCTTGCGATGCTTGTCGGCCTGCCAGAACGGGCTTGCCTGTCCGGCCTTGGTCACCGGGAACCAGCGACCGAGCGCACCTTCGACATACGGCCCGAGGTTTTCTTCTTCCATCAGGAACTTGACGAACTCCTTGGCGCCCGCCTTGTTCTTCGACTGTGAAAAGATCATCCCCGTCTTCACGTCGGAGCGATACTTGATCGGCGTGCCGTCCGGCTTCAGCGGGAACGACGCCGTGACAATCGTCTCCTCATAGGCCTTCTTGCCGGCCGCGCGCTGCTCCGGCGTCAACGTCTGGTTCTGCGAATCCTCGAACCACTTCGCCGCGATCGAAATCGTGAAGTTGTGGGTCATCAGGATGCTCTTGTTGTGGAAGGCGACATTGTTGTCGGGGTCCTTCCACGTCGTCGAGGACGGCGGCGTACAGCCCTTGATATAGGTGTCGGTATAGTCCCTGAGCGCGCCGATCAGGCCTTCCTTGACCTTGGGATCATCCACCAGAAGCTTGCCGTCATCATCCACCAGCTTAACGTTGTAGGCATCCATGAAGGTGTAGAACGACTGCAGCGAGTCCGTGGACTCCACGCCCATCGGCTGGCCGACGCCATAGGCACGGCTGCCTGACGCCTTGCGATAGGCCGGCTGGACCTTGTCGCACCAGAACGACCAATAGCCCTTCCAGTCCTTGGGGATATCGCTGATCTTGTAACCCGCCTGCTCGAGAAGATCGCTCCAGATCTCCACATGCATCGACTGCTGCTTTAGCGGAAAGCCGTAATAGGCCTTCTTCTTGGTCTGACCGTTCATCAGATAGGCGGTCTCGACCGTGTTCGGCGCAAACTTGTCCTTCATTGGCGCGAGAATATCGGTCAGATCTTCGAGCTTGCCCTCGAAAGCCCACTTGCCGGACGCCTGCACGTCATAAGTATCGGCATAGGCAACATCCGGCGGCGTGCCGGAATCCAGCGCCGCCACGGTCTTCGGGATCATATCCTGAATGGCATATTGCGAGAGTTCGACCTTGATCTTGGTTTTGTCTTCGAACTTCTTGATCGCTGCCAGCAGCGATTCATCTTCGGATTTATAGAAACCCTTGCTGAACCAAACGGTGATGCTTTGCTGCGCGAAAGCTGGCGCTGCGGTCAGAAACAAGCCGGAAGCGGCAGTAGCAAAAAAAAGCGCACGGGTACCCTTGGTGATCAAGACGTCGTCCTCCCTGATGATTGTTTTTCTTGAGACTACCTCTTTCTATTTATCCGTCCAGTGAAGAAGTCGATGCTGCGCTGCACTTGTCTGACAACTTCGCAAGGGTTACGTCTTCGTGATTGCAAGGAGAAAATCGGATGTTTGTCGCTGCCGCCAAGGCGCTATCGCAAATTCTTTCACCGCCGATGCGCAGCATCCTGTGGAAGTCGATCGGACTTGCCCTCGTTTTAATCACCGTCCTGGCGGTCGGCATGCAACGGCTGTTGAACTGGGCTGCCACTTCGGGCGGCGTCTGGGCTGAAAGTGCTATCGGGTCGGACTACCACACGATGATCAATGTGCTGTCCTGGATCTTGTCGATTGCCGCCGGTCTCGGCGTCGTCGTCGGCGCAATCTTTCTGATGCCGGCGATCACGTCCTTGGTCGCCAGCGTGTTCGTCGATGATGTCGCCGATATCGTCGAGCGCGAGCACTATCCCGCCGAGCGGGTCGGCGTCGCATTACCGTTCGGACTCGCCATGACCGAAGGTGGCAAGACGGCGCTGCTGACCATCGCGGTCTATCTGATCGCGCTGCCGTTCGTGTTCTTTGCCGGCATTGGTTTCATCGTCTTCTTCATCGCCACGGCCTGGCTGATCGGCCGCGAATATTTCGAGCTCGCCGCCATGCGGTTCCGCTCACCCGCGGACGCCAAGGCGATGCGCAAGCAGCATGGGGCGACGGTGTTCACCGCGGGGCTGTTCATCGCAGCCTTCGTCTCGATTCCGATCGTCAACCTGGCCACGCCACTGTTTGGCATGGCCTTCATGGTCCATATGCACAAGCGATTGAGCGGACCACGACCGGAGCTGATCGAGCCTGGTCGCGTGACGAAGATGCCGGTTGCCTAGACTACCGTCTTCTCCGGCCACTGGCACAGATCGTTGATCAGGCACACCTCGCAGCGCGGCTTGCGTGCGAGGCACGTATAGCGGCCGTGCAAGATGAGCCAGTGATGCGCATGCAGCATGAACTCTTCGGGGATCACGCGCTCCAGTTCGAGTTCGACATCCAGCACGTTCTTGCCCGGCGCCATGTTGGTGCGATTGCCGACGCGGAAGACATGGGTGTCCACAGCCATCGTGTGCTCGCCGAAAGCCATGTTGAGCACGACATTGGCGGTCTTGCGTCCGGCGCCCGGCAGTGACTCGATTTCGGCGCGGGTGCGCGGCACCACGCCGCCGAATTCACGGATCAATTTTTCCGACAGCGCGATGACGTTCTTCGCCTTGGTGCGGTAGAGCCCGATGGTCTTGATGTAATCCCGCACCGCCTCTTCGCCGAGATCGATCATCTTTTGCGGTGTATCGGCGATGGGAAAAAGCGCGCGCGTCGCCTTGTTGACGCCAGCGTCGGTCGCCTGCGCCGACAACACCACAGCCACGAGTAGCGTATAGGGATTGAGATGTTCGAGCTCGCCCCTGGGCTCGGGATTGGCCTTGCGGAAGCGCGAGAAGGCTTCATGGACCTGAGCTTTGGTCCAGGGTTTCAGCTTGATGGGCTTCAACTTGATGGGTTTCGCCTTGGCAATCTTCTTTGCTGGCGCCTTGACCGCTTTCGCTACAACCTTCTTTGCAGGACTGGATTTCGTGCTGGCGGGGAGCTTGCGGGTGATTTTCGGCATCAGAGGGATATACTGAGGGACCATGACATCAGGCAACGACTTTGACGTCCTGCAGGAACCGATGCTGTTCAGCGCGCTGCTGCGTCCGCATCGCGCGCTGGGTCGCAAGGGCTTCCTCGTGCTCATGGGTTTCATCAGCGTGGTCTCGTTCGGCGCGGGGATGGCCTTCCTGCTGATGGGCGCCTGGCCGGTGCTCGGCTTTTTCGGCCTCGACCTGCTGGCGATCTATATCGCCTTCAAGATCTACGACAGACGCGCCAGGGCCACCGAAGAGATCACGGTCACGCCGTCGGAAATCCGTGTGCGCCGGGTCAGCCCGCGCGGTGACGTGGTCGAATGGGCGTTCAATCCGCTCTGGGTGCAGATCGATCAGGTGTGCCACGCCGAATTCGGCATCGAGCAGCTTTTTCTGGTGTCGCGCGGCCGTCGGGTGTCGATCGCACGGTTCCTCGGCGCGGAGGAAAAGGCAAGCTTCATCAAAGCCTTGATGGAAGCGCTCCAGGCTGCCAAACGCGGCCCGACCTATAATCCGGTGAACTGATGACCAATCGGGAAACGGGTGGTTTGTGCACCGGGGCAGGCCTACATCGATATCATGATGAATCTTGCCAGAGACCTAGCGATGACTGAGCATCGCCCGATCAAGCCGGGCCAGCGCGACGCGGCCCTGCGCGATTACGATTCAGTGCGCCGTGCTATCGGTTTCATGCACTCACAGTGGCGGGACCAGCCGAACATCGAGGCCGTGGCTGACGCCGCGAGCGTGACGCCGGACGAGTTGCACCACCTGTTCCGCCGCTGGGCCGGACTGACACCGAAAGCGTTCATGCAGGCGCTGACGCTCGATCATGCCAAGCACCTGCTGCGCGATTCCGCCAGCGTGCTCGATGCGGCGCTCGACTCCGGCCTGTCGGGCCCGGGCCGGCTGCACGATCTGTTCGTCACCCATGAAGCGATGTCGCCGGGAGAATGGAAAACCGGCGGCGCCGGTATGGAATTGCGCTACGGCTTCCATCCCTCGCCGTTCGGCACAGCCATCGTGATCGCCAGCGAGCGCGGCCTTGCGGGTCTCGCTTTCTCCGATCCCGGTGAGGAGCGGGCAGGCTTTGCTGACATGGCTCGCCGCTGGCCGGCCGCGACGCTCATCGAAGATATGAAGGCGACCGCACCACTGGCACGGCGCATTTTCGATACCAAACTGTGGCGCCCGGACCAGCCGCTGCGCGTGGTACTGATTGGCACAGATTTCGAGGTCCGCGTCTGGGAAACGCTGCTGAAGATTCCGATGGGCCGCGCCGTCAGTTATTCGGATATCGCCTGCAAGATCGACAAGCCAAAAGCCTCACGCGCCGTTGGCGGTGCGGTGGGCCGCAACCCGATCTCTTTCGTGGTGCCGTGCCACCGCGCGATCGGCAAATCCGGCGCGCTAACCGGCTATCACTGGGGCATCACCCGCAAACAGGCGATGATCGGCTGGGAGGCCGGGCAGGTCGGGGCGAGCTAAAGACGGGAAGAGACGCTGGCCGTGGCTTCTGTAACCGGCAGGCCGCGAGATGGACGCGACCTGCTGGATCGCGATGATCAGGAAACTTCCTTCAGCACCGGCACTGCCGCCTCATCTGGCTTCATTTCCTCGAGACTGCGATTGCGCGGCTCGATACCCAGCGCCCATACAGTGATGATCTGCAGGATCAGGAGCCCGATCATCAGCGCCATCACACCTGCAACGCCCCGTGCCTCGAACAGCGTCACCACCAGGAACGGCGTCACGATGGTAGCGCCACGCCCCAGCGTATTGACGATCCCCGACGCCCGCAGACGCACTTCGGTGGGGAACAGTTCGGGGATGTAGATGCCGAACAGCAGCGCAACCAGCACATAGATCGGAATCGTGAGCGCGAAGCCCACCGCTGGCAGCAGCAGCGGGTCGGAAATCATCGGATAGATGATGCCCAGCACCACCGCAATCAGCGACGAACCGATAATGGTCGGCTTGCGACCCCAACGATCCGCCGTCAGCGCGCCGATGGCCGAGCCGACCGGAGCACCCAGCGCCATCAGCAGCGAGTAACTGAACGAGGTCGCGACGCTCAATCCCTGTTTGATGAAGAACACCGGCAGCCAGGTCACGAAGCCATACAGCAATGTGTTGATGGTGATCAGGCAGACCGAACCGACGATCATGCGCGACAGCAGCGGCGGCGCGAACAGCGACGACAACTGGCCGGACGCCTGCACGGTTGGGACCGTGGTCACCGGCGGCAGCGGCTTGCCTTGGGCGGCCTCACTCTCGATCTTCTGCATGAGCGCCTCAGCCTCCTCGCGGCGACCGACGGCCTCGAGCCAACGCGGCGACTCCGGCAAGTTCTTGCGCATGTACCAGACCACCAGCGCACCGATGCCGCCGAGCACAAACATCGCGCGCCACCCGAACATCGGCACCACGAACGAGGCGACCAGCAGCGCCACCGGCAGGCCGCTGACGACGCAGACGGCCATCAACCCCAGATACTTACCGCGTGAACGGGCCGGAACGAACTCGGTCATCGTCGAGTAGCCGACCACGTTTTCAGCTCCGAGCCCGAGGCCCATCACGAAGCGGCACAGGATCAGGATGGTCATGTTCGGTGCGAATGCTGCCGCAAGCGATGCCAGGCCGAATAGCAGCAGATTAAACTGGTAGGAGAACCGACGGCCAAAGCGGTCACCGAGAAAGCCGGTGCCGAACGAGCCGAGCATCATTCCGAAGAACGTCGCTGAAATGAACAGCGCATTCTCGGCGAGCGTCGAGAAGCCGCTCTTGAGCGTTACGCCCAGCACCGTTCCTGCGATGTAAATGTCAAAGCCGTCGAAGAACATTCCAATCCCGATCAACGTCATGATGCGATAGTGGAACGGTCCGATCGGCAGCCGGTCCAGCCGGCCGCCTGCATTTACTGATGTCGGCATCGTCGTCTCTCCCTGTGTGTTTCCATATCGGTTGGCGCCGTCCCTCTTTGGGGATCTTCTGGCGATCGCTTCGCGCTAGTTCAATCGCTTCTGCCCCGCCGTATCGTGATACCAGTCGAACGGGCCGTCGCCCGTCGCGACCATCACGCTCTTGGTGTTGAAGTGATCGTCGAAGCTTTCGGTGCCGCATTCGCGGCCGATGCCGCTGTCGTCCACGCCGCCCCAGGGCGATGCGGGATCGAGGCGATGATGATCATTGATCCAGACAATCCCCGCCTTGACGCGACCGGCGACGCGATGCGCGCGCGCGACATCACGGGTGCGAATGGCCGCTGCAAGTCCGAACGGGGAATCATTGGCCAGACGCAACGCATCGGCCTCGTCCTTGAACGGCGTGACGGATGTGAACGGACCGAACACCTCTTCCTGGAAGATGCGCATGTCCGACCGGACATCGGCGAACACCGTGGGCTCCACGAAGAACCCGTTTTCGTGACCGGCTATCTTTGCCGCAACGCCACCAGCAACCAGCCGGGCACCGTCTTCGTGACCGAAACGCGCATAGGAAAGAACGCGGTCGCGCTGGCGCGCCGAGATCACCGGACCGAGCTGTGTGTTGGGATCGAAAGGATCGCCAATGCGGATAGACTTCGTCTTGGCCTGCAGCTTCGCGACGAATTCGTCGTAGATCGAGGCCTGCACGATATGCCTGGAAGCGCAGACGCAAGTCTGGCCAGCACCGATGAATGCGCCGAAAGCGGCATAATTGACCGCCTGATCGACATCGAAATCATCGAACACCATGACGGGTGTCTTGCCGCCGAGCTCCATGGTCTGATGCGCGAAGACTTTTGCTGCCGAAGCGCCGGCGATGCGCCCGGCCTCGGTGCCGCCGGTCAACACCAGCTTGTTGATGTCGGGATGTTCGGACAACATCTTGCCGGCACTTGGGCCGTAGCCCAGCACGATATTGAATACACCTGGCGGCAGGCCGGCTTCGGTGAAGATTTGCGCGAGCTTCAGCGTGGTCAGGGGCGTGTATTCCGAAGGCTTCACGACCGTCACGCAGCCGGTGGCCAGCACGGCCCCCAGCGATTTGCACAGGATCATCAGCGGATGATTGAACGGCGTACAATTCGCCACGATCCCGATCGGCGTGCGCAGCGTATAGTTGAGATAGGCGCCTTCAACCGGAATGACGGAATCGCGCCGCGCCAGGGCGACGCCCGCGAAGTAGCGGAAGAAGTCCGGGAGGCGCGAGAGCTGCGCCCGGGTCTCGTTGACCGGACGGCCGTTGTTCAACGTTTCCAGCCGGTACAGCGAGTCGAGATTAGCCTCGAAGGCATCGGCAAGCTTGTTGATGAGGCGCGCGCGGGCGCGCGTATCCATGCCGCCCCAGGCGCGTCCTTCGAACGCCGTACGCGCGCTCTTCATCGCATGATCGATATCGGCTGCGGTCGAATTGGGGATTCGTGCGATGACGTCGCCCGTAGCCGGGTTGCGCACATCGATCATCTCGCCGTTGCCAGCTTCGACTTCACGGCCATCGATGAAGTTGCCATGGATCTCGACATCGATGGAGCCGGTTTTTGCTGGAATGTTCATAGATCTCTCCCTTCGACTATGATCGCGTTACGCGCCAAGGCAGGCAGCACGCGCTTTTCTGTTTTCTCGATGTGGGCCTTGATGATGCGTGCCGCGCCGCGTTGATCACGGCGCTGCATGGCGTCGATCAGGCTGACGTGCTCACCCACGAGCTGCATGTGATCGCGGCCCTTGACGTTGGCGATGCTGACGCGCACTAGCCGGTCGGCCTGTTCGATCAGATCGCGCGCGGCTGACGCCATGCGCCGGTTGCCGGACGCCTCTGCCAGCGCGATGTGGAAGGCGCGGTTGTAGTCGATGAAATCTTCCGCTGAGCCGTCGAACAACCGGTACTGGTCCAACCCGCGCAGGATGTCGTCCGAGGCCTGCTCGATCGCCTCCGACACACAGGCCGGCTCGACCGCATAGCGAAACCGCAGCAGGTCCCGGGCGTCCGAGATCGAGATCGGATTGACCCGGTAACCCTGGCGCGGCTGCACCGTCACGAGATGCTCCCGCTCCAGCCGCAGCAAAGCCTCGCGTACGGGCTGCCGGCTGACCGCATAGCGCTCCGCAAGTTCCTGCTCCCGCATATCATCGCCTGGCAAAAAGCGACACATGAGGATATCAGACCTGAGGCTATTATAGACATTATCCCTGAGAAGCACGGATATTCCCTCTGATTCTTGCCGTAAGATGCATCTCGTGAAATATCACGTCAAGTCAGATTTGCGCGATCGAGGCCTTGCTTTTAGGCTCCGGTCCGGGACACAACAGGACAGGCGGATGCGACAGCCGATCAGGCTGCGGGCTGCAAGCTTTTGACGGGAGAGGCAAAAATGGCAGATCGGCGCTTGGCAAACGGCACCGTCAATGCAGCGCAATTCGGCGAAGGACCGGCCATCGTACTGCTTCACTCGCTGCTGTCTGACCGGGCAAGCTTCGACAGCATCGTGCCGTCGCTGGCCAAGACCCACCGTGTCATCGTTCCCGAATTGCCGGGTTTTGGGGGATCAGACGCCGTAAGCGGCGGACTGGCGGCCGTAGCGGACCGCGTGGCGGAGGCCGTCAGGGACTGCGGCGAAGGCGCGGACACGATCGTGCTCGGTAACGGCTATGGCGGTTTCGTTGCCTTGCAGATGGCGATCCGCCATCCCGGCATTGCAGGCCGTCTGGTTCTCGCCGATTGCGGCGCAGCGTTTTCCGAACCCGGTCGTGAGGCATTCCGCAACATGGCGACGGCAGCATCGACCAAGGGATTGGCGGCAGTCACCGATGTCGCGATGCGACGTCTGTTCGCATCTGAATTTCAGGAGCAGAATCCAGACTTGATGCGCGATCGCCGCGAAGCCTTTCTGCGCACCGATCCCGCGGTGTTTCAGAGTGCGTGCGAGTCCCTGGCGACGCTGGATCTGCGCCCCGAGATCGGCACCGTCAAAGCGCCGGTGTTGGTGCTGGTTGGCGAGCACGATGAAGCGACGCCACCACCGATGTCCAGAGAGCTTGCTGCCGGACTACCTGATGCACGGCTGATCGTGCTTCCGGGTTGCGCGCATGTCCCGCAATTGCAGAAACCGGACGTCTTTCTCGATGCGATCTCGGATTTCGTGTCTGTTGCGATGGCACGCTAACCGCGCACGCAACCAAGCGCGTCGATCAACCCGCCAGATCGAGCTTCGACGCCACCGTCGCATCGGCATTGAGTCGGTAGATCACCGGCGCGCCAGTCGCGAGTTCGCGGGCCAGAATGCCCTCCGGTGTCAGCTTCTCCAGCACCATTATCAGCGCGCGCAGCGAATTGCCGTGCGCAGCGACCAGCGTGCGTTCGCCGCGCAGCACGCAAGGCAGAATCTCCTGCACGAAATACGGCAGCGTGCGCGCCAGCGTATCCTTCAGGCTCTCGCCGCCGGGCGGCGGCACGTCATAGGAACGGCGCCAGACATGGACCTGCTCCTCACCCCATTTGGCGCGGGCATCGTCCTTGTTGAGACCGGAGAGGTCGCCGTAATCGCGCTCGTTCAGCGCCAGGTTCTTAGTGACGGGAATGCCGGTCTGGCCCATCTCGGTCAGCGCGAGATTCAGCGTGTGCTGCGCGCGGGTCAGCGCCGAGGTGAACGCGACATCGAAGGTCAGACCCTGCGCCTTCAGCTTGCGGCCGGCTTCCCTGGCCTCTGCGACGCCCTTCTCGGTGAGATCAGGATCTTTCCAGCCGGTGAAAAGGTTCTTCAGGTTCCATTCGCTCTGTCCATGACGGACGAGGACGAGAAGACGTTCGTTCATCGAGAATTCCGTTTCGTTCTTCTTACATTTCACCAAGGCCGAGCACGTCAGCCATCGAGTACAAACCGGGCTTTTTTCCATGCGCCCACATCGCCGCCTTCAGCGCACCATGGGCGAAGATCATGCGATCCTCGGCCTTGTGCGACAGCTCGATGCGTTCATGGGGACCGGCGAAGATCACCGTATGATCGCCAGCGACAGTGCCGCCGCGGAGCGACGCAAAGCCGATATCGCCGGTCTTGCGCGCACCCGTGAGACCATCGCGGCCACGGGCTGAATGTTGCTCGAGCGGAATCTTGCGGCCCTCGGCAGCAGCCTGCCCCAGCATGAAAGCCGTGCCCGACGGCGCGTCGATCTTGGCCTTGTGGTGCATCTCCAGCACTTCGATGTCGAAGCCGTCATCGAGCGACTGCGCAACGCGCTTCACAAGCGCGGCAAGCAGATTGACCCCAAGGCTCATATTGCCTGACTGCACGACGATGGCCTGGCCAGTCACGCTCTTGATCACCGCATTGTCCGACGCCGACAGGCCGGTGGTGCCGATCACATGAACGAGGCCGCGCTGGGCTGCGATCGCAACATTGGCGATGGTTGCCGCAGGAACCGTGAAATCGAGAATGCCATCGGCATCCTTCGATAGCGTCCAGAGGTCGGCCGAGAGTTTGACGCCGTTCTCGGGCAGGCCGGCGAGCACACCGGCATCCTGTCCAAGCAGCTCCGAGCCGGGCGCCTCTAGCGCACCGGACACGACGGCGCCGGGGGTTTCGGAAATGGTGCGGATCAGCGCACGGCCCATTCGGCCGCCGGCGCCAGCAACGATCAGTCTCATATCGGACATTGAACGATCCTCAGTATCTCAAGGCGGTATAGCGGCGCGCTGCCACGGCGGCAACACGCCACGGTACCTAAAGTCCTTAGATACCAATTAGATCAGACACATGCTTAAGGCCTAGCGGCTCAAGGCTTGTTCGCTCAAGGCTGCGGACCGTCATACCCCTCGATGATCACGAGGTCGCTCTCGCCATGCGGGCTGCGCATCGCCACCAGTCGCTGGTATTCCGGCGAATTGTAACAGGCCAGTGCGGTCGTGTAGTCCCTGAATTCGAGCACGACATTGCGCGAACGCGAGGTGCCTTCCTTGGCCTCGAACTGACCGCCGCGCACCAGGAATTTGGCCCCGAATTTATTGAAGACCGGACCGTTCTCGGCCACGTACTGCTTGTAACCGTCCATATTGTGCACGTCGACACGCGCAATCCAGTAAGCCTTGGCCATCTATCTCTCTCCCTGCCCCGTTCTTACTTGTTCGCCAGCGCCTGCGTGATTTCGGCGACGATCGCCTCGGCCGCAGCCTTCGGATCAGCAGCTTCCATTACCGGACGGCCGACCACCAGATAGTCCGAACCTTCGGCAATCGCGCGTGCCGGGGTCATAATCCGCTTCTGATCGCCCACGTCACTGCCTGCAGGGCGCACACCGGGCGTGACCAGACACATCTCGGGCTTGATATGCTTGCGCAGGTTCGCCGCTTCTTCCGGCGAGCAGACGAGACCATCGATACCGAGCGCCTGCGCCTGCTGCGCGCGCGCGGCAACGAGATCGCCAACACCGAGCTGATAGCCCGCAGCTTTCAGATCCTCGTTGTCGTAAGAGGTCAGCACAGTCACGGCGAGGATCTTCAGGCCGGAACCCTTGCTTGCATTGGCCGCCGCCTGCATGGTCTGCGGATAGGCATGCACGGTGAGGAAGGTCGCGCCGAGCTTCGCCACGCTTTCCACACCGCGCGCGACGGTGTTGCCGATGTCGTGCATCTTCAGGTCGGCGAACACCTTCTTTCCGGCATCGGCGAGCTTGCGCACCAGCGGCAGACCGCCGGCATAACCAAGCTGATAGCCGATCTTGTAGAAAGTCACGCTGTCGCCTAGCCGCGCGATCATCGCTTCGGCAGCGTCAACATCCGGCAAATCGAGCGCGACGATCAGGCGGTCGCGGGGATCAATGGTCTGCAACGTCATGTCATCTCACTTCATCTGCTGCGCGACATCGATGAGCTGGCGTACCATCGCGGTCATCGCATCCTTGTCGACGGCGTGTTTCAGCCGATCCATATCGTCATAGGCTTCGTTCGCGAATGCCAGTGTGAGCTGGTTCGGGATCACAGTCGCGCGGCAGGCCGACAGCACCAGCCGCAGTGCCTGCAGGCAACGCGTCCCACCGAGCCGACCATTCGACGCTGCAGCAATCGCAAACGGCCGTTCGCGAAACACCTGGCCCTTGCTCTCATGCGCGTCTTCCACGCGCGAGACCCAGTCGATCGTGTTCTTTACCAGCGGCGGCAGCGACGCGTTGTATTCGGGCGTCACAATCAGCACACCATGATGTGCCGATATCATGCGCTTCAAATCGAGCGCATGTTTCGGCACGCCGGAATTACTCTCGAGATCGCCGTCATAGATCGGCAGCGGAAAGTCACCCAGAGAGATCCTGCTGACGTCGACATCCGCGTGGACCAGCGCATCGACGGCGACCGCCGCCAGTTTCGCATTCAGCGATCCTGTGCGCAGCGAGCCGGGAATAACGAGGATCTTGATCGCGGCCATGATTCCGATCGTCGGGCGAAGCCGCCGCGCGATCGCGGCCGGCACTAGCGTTTGCGATACACCCAGACGCGGGCCGGCGGAAGATTCATCCAGATCCGCTCGGAGGCCTCTGTGGACACGCCGGGTAGCGATTTCGGGATCGGCGGCGCCACCGAATAGGTGAATTGCACGAAGGGCGCGTTCGGCGACATGGCTGTAAAGGCATCGCGGATCAGCTTGAGGCGCGTCAGCATCGGCTTGGTAACCAGCGGCAGGCCGGAGACAACGGCGGAGGCGGGTTCTTTCAGCACGTCCCACAGCGTATCGCGCAAGGTATAGGCGTCACCCTGAACGATCGTCGCTTGCGGATAGCGCTCGCGCAGCAGCGCGCAAAAGGTGGGATTGAATTCGACAAGCACCAGACGCTTCTGGTCCACCCCGTGCGCAACCAGCGCAGAGGTGATCGCGCCGGTGCCGGGTCCAAGTTCGATGACCGGACCGGTCGTGTCATTATCGACATATTGCGCCATGGTGCGGGCAAGAGCTTTGCCCGACGGCATCACGGCGCCCATATGCAGCGGCTTATCGATCCATGAACGGAGGAAGCGGACCTCGTCGTCGAGACGGAGCGGCTTCTTCAACGTACGCGCGGACGAGTGCAGAGGCATGTCGCTTCCAGGCAGACCGCGGAACGTGCGGAACGTCAGAATTTCGTCATAAAGAGGTATAGGCAACAATGGAAACGGTCAAGCTTCCAACGTCAGGAGCCTGTCCGCGTTCCGAAGAAGTCCTTGACCTTAGTGAAGAAACCCGCGGCTTCAGGTTGCGTTGCACCCGAAGACAGTTTCTCGAATTCGGCCAGCAGCTCCTGCTGCTTTTTCGTCAGGTTCTGCGGCGTTTCCACGACGACCTGGACATACATGTCGCCGGTCTGGCGCGAGCGCAGCACCGGCATGCCCTTCGACGAAACGCGGAAGCGGCGCCCGGACTGAGTGCCCGAGGGAACCTTGACCTTGTTGCGTCCGCCTTCGATGGTCGGCACTTCGAATTCACCGCCCAGCGCCGCGGTCACCATCGAGATCGGCACGCGGCAATGCAGGTCCGCGCCATCGCGCTGGAAGAAGTCGTGCGAGGCCAGCGACAGGAAAATATAGAGATCGCCCGACGGACCACCGCGCGCGCCGGCTTCGCCTTCATTGGCAAGACGAATGCGGGTGCCGTCCTCGACGCCCGCCGGAATGTTGACCGAGAGCGTACGCTCGCGCTCGACGCGGCCGGCGCCGGAGCAGCTCGGGCACGGATCCTCGATCATCTGACCCCGGCCCTGACAGCTCGGGCAGGTCCTTTCCAGCGTGAAGAAGCCCTGGGCCTGACGGACGCGGCCGGCGCCGCCGCAGGTCGAACAGGCCTTCGGCTTGGTTCCTGCCTTGGCGCCGGTGCCGGAGCAGGCTTCGCAGGTCACCGCGACCGGAATCTCGATCTGTGCGGTCTTGCCGGAGTAAGCTTCCTCCAGCGTGATTTCCATGTTGTAGCGAAGATCGGCCCCGCGCTCGCGGCCGCCGCTGCGGCCACCGCCGCGCTGCCCGGCCATACCGAACAAGTCTTCGAAAATGTCGGAGAAGGAGGAGGCGAAGCCGGATCCGAAGCCCGGACCACCGCCGCCGCCATTGCCCTGTTCGAAGGCCGCATGGCCATAACGATCATAGGCCGCGCGCTTGTCGCCGTCCTTGAGGACGTCGTAGGCCTCGGCAATTTCCTTGAACTTCACCTCAGCGGCGGCATCGCCTGGGTTCTTGTCCGGATGCCACTTCATCGCAAGCTTGCGAAACGACGTCTTCAGGGTCGCATCATTCGCGCCGCGCTCGACTTCCAGCGTCTCGTAATAACATTGCTTGGTGGACATCGGTAAGATCCGCCCGAAATTGGTCCTCATCCCGAGGAGCATCCCAGAAGAACGCATCGCTGAAGATGCTACTCCCGTACTAACAAAACCTGCCTAACAAAGCCCGCCTGACAAAAAACAACCCTCATCCTTCGAGACGCGCACCGCGCTACTCAGGATGAGGGTCATTGTTCCGCTCGCCTATCAGGCCGACTTCTTCGGCTTGTCGTCATCGACTTCCGTGAACTCGGCGTCGACCACGTCATCCTTCTCAGCATCGCGCTTGGCGTCAGCCTCGGCCTGCTGGGCGTACATCGCTTCGCCGAGCTTCATCGAAGCCTGCGCCAGCGTGTTGGTCTTCGCCTTGATCGCCTCGGCATCATCACCCTTCAGAGCTTCCTTCAGATCGCTCATGGCATCCTCGATAGCGCGGCGCTCGGTCTCTCCAACCTTGTCGCCATGCTCGCCCAGAGCCTTCTCGGTCGAATGCACGAGGGCATCGCCGTGATTCTTGGCATCGACAGCCTCACGACGCTTCTTGTCGTCGGCAGCGTTGGCTTCGGCGTCCTTGACCATCTTCTGGATGTCGGACTCGGACAGACCACCAGATGCCTGGATCCGGATCTGCTGTTCCTTGTTGGTCGCCTTGTCCTTCGCCGACACGTTGACGATACCGTTGGCGTCGATGTCGAAGGTCACCTCGACCTGCGGCATGCCGCGCGGAGCCGGCGGAATGCCCATCAGATCGAACTGGCCGAGCGGCTTGTTGTCGGCCGCCATTTCGCGCTCACCCTGGAAGACCCGGATGGTAACAGCGTTCTGGTTGTCTTCGGCCGTCGAGAACACCTGGCTCTTCTTGGTCGGAATCGTCGTGTTACGCTCGATGATGCGGGTGAACACGCCACCCAGCGTCTCGATGCCCAGCGACAGCGGAGTCACGTCGAGTAGCAACACGTCCTTGACATCGCCCTGCAGCACGCCGGCCTGAATGGCGGCGCCGATGGCCACGACTTCGTCCGGGTTGACGCCCTTGTGGGGCTCCTTGCCGAAGAACTGCTTCACGACTTCCTGGATCTTGGGCATGCGGATCATACCGCCGACCAGAACCACTTCGCCGATTTCACCGGCGGTGAGGCCGGCATCCTTGAGCGCCTTGCGGCAAGGTTCGATGGTCTTCTGCACGAGATCGTCGACCAGCGCTTCAAACTTGGCGCGGGTCAGCTTCAGCGTCAGATGCTTCGGACCGGAGGCATCCGCCGTGATGAACGGCAGGTTGATCTCGGTCTGGGTCGTCGACGACAGCTCGATCTTCGCCTTTTCTGCAGCTTCTTTCAGGCGCTGCAAAGCCAGCTTGTCGTTACGCAGGTCGATGCCCTGCTCTTTCTTGAACTCGTCGGCGAGGTAGCCAACCAGACGCATGTCGAAATCTTCACCGCCGAGGAACGTATCGCCGTTGGTGGACTTCACTTCGAACACGCCGTCGCCGATCTCGAGGATCGAGACGTCGAAGGTGCCGCCGCCGAGGTCGTACACCGCGATGGTGCCAGACTTCGACTTGTCGAGGCCGTAAGCGAGTGCAGCCGCAGTCGGTTCGTTGATGATGCGCAGCACTTCGAGGCCGGCGATCTTGCCAGCGTCCTTGGTGGCCTGACGCTGGGCGTCGTTGAAGTAGGCGGGCACGGTGATGACGGCCTGCTCGACCTTCTGGCCGAGATGAGCCTCTGCGGTTTCCTTCATCTTCTGCAGCGTGAAGGCAGAGATCTGCGAAGGCGAATAGGTTTTACCGTCGACTTCGACCCAGGCGTCGCCATTGCCAGCCTTGGCAATCTTGTAGGGGACGAGCTTCTTGTCCTTCTCGACGGTCGGATCGTCGTAGCGGCGGCCGATCAGGCGCTTGACCGCAAAAATGGTGCGCTCGGGATTGGTAACTGCCTGGCGCTTGGCCGGCTGACCGACGAGGCGCTCGCCATCATCGGTAAAAGCCACGATGGACGGCGTAGTCCGCATGCCTTCTGCGTTCTCGATGACCTTCGGCGTTTTGCCATCCATGACGGCGACGCAGGAATTCGTCGTACCGAGGTCGATACCGATGACCTTTCCCATGCTCTCATATCCTTTTTCTGCGGCAGGTTGGCTGGGCCCTGACGGCACCCCGCTCCCAACCCCCAAACATCAACTATTCGCGATATTGCGACGGTAGGCCTCATATAGGAGGGGGGGTGGTGGCCGCAAGGCATCTGGCACACTCCAGACCCATGAAAACACGACCATCGCGCGAAATTAATAATTGGTGAAACAGACCCTTGGCGGTTGTTTCCCCCATACGCGACGGATCGGCGCGGCCGGCGCCGGGAACGGATTTATGGCTTGATCTGTTGGCGGAACAGGGCAACCGTGAACGCTCGTTCCGGCCGGGCGCGCGGCGGCCAAGGCCGGAGCCCCGCACCATCGAACAGCCTCAATGCAAACCCAGTAGACTTTTCATGAAACACGCTGCGCCTCTGTTCGCTTTGACCATGCTGACGGCCATTTCGGCGGTCCACCGCCCCGCTTTGGCGGCTGACCCCGTCTTCCCGCCGGGTGTCCGCGTGGGACTATCCCCGTTGGTCGGCCTTGCCCCGGCAAAGACCTTTGTCGGCTTCGAGACCTCCGATCAGGGCGTCAAGGTGCTCATGACCGAACTGCCAGGGGCCGCCTTCAACGAGGTTGAGACCGCGTTCAAGGCCAATCCGGCGGGTATGGTCGCGAAGCCCGAGACCATCGAGACCACGGCCGGAAAGGCCTTCTACACGATCGAGAACGCGAAGGACGCGACCGGTAATGTCAGGCGCTATTCGATGATCGTCGGCGGCGGGACCTTCTCAGGCTATGTCGCCGTGCAGGTCCCGGAAAACGCCCAGAAGATCTATACCGACGACGCGGTGCGCCAGATGTTCTCGTCCGTTGCGGTGCGTAAGGAAGTGCCGTTGGCCGAGCAGCTCGGCCTGATGCCGTTCAAGGTCGCCGAAATGAGCGACTTCAAGACCGTCCGTACGCTGGCGCCGGGCGCCGCTTTGTTGCTAGCCGACTCGACCGACGAGAACAGTATCGAAACGAGTCCTTTCATGGTGATCGGCAGCCTTGCCTCGGCGCCGGAAAAGCCGGACGACCGCGGCCGCTTCGCTCAGCAGGCTGCAGGCACGATTCCGGGCCTGCGCGAAGGCCGCATCACCATGTCGGAGCCGCAGCGGATCGACGGTATGCCCGGCTATGAGACGCGCATCGACGCAGTCAGCGGCAAGAACAACACGCCCGTCAGCGTGGTGCAGTGGCTGCGCTTCGGTGGTGGCAAAATCACCATGCGCATTATTGCAAGCGCTCCGCGCGATGACTGGGCCAAGGCGTTTCCACGCTTCCGTGCCGTGCGCGACGGCATCGAGCCGCGCTGACGCAGCACGTAGCACAACATCGGCTTCAGGGCTCGCGGCTTCGCGTAAGAAACGCCACCTTGTTGATGGTAGCCACGACGCGAAAATCCTTTAACAGATCAGCGACGTCGGGATGCGCTTTTAGCCATTCCGAGCCGCTGCCGGTAAGGTCATCCACCAGCACCAGGGTCGGTGGTCTTTTCTTGATATCCTCGATCAACATCGTGCGCTCACGCGCGGCATAGGCCTCGAGCAGTCGATCTTGTGCAGGACTTACTCCGCCTCTGCTGCGCAGGACCGCGTGATAGGCGGCGACCCACAGGCCTTGCTGCCGCGAAACCCATGTGCCGCCGACCGCGCGCACAAGAGGATGCCCGATGCCCGGCTCGGCGGAGATAGCAAGAATGACAGGACGCGGCCCCAGTTGCGAGATTTTCTCCTGCAGTGGGCGCGCATCGAAGGCGGTGTCGAACCATAACATGGAGCGTATGAACAGCAGCGCCAGCAGGACAACCGCGCCGACGCCGAACAGACGATCCGTCCTGGTAACCGGCAGATAGGTCATACGCGCATAGCCAAAAGCAAGCAGTGCAAGCGCAATCATTGGGTATGAATGGTAAGGCCAGCCTTTGCCCTGCAAAACAAAACCAGCGGCAAAGCCGGCCGAGGTCGCCAGTAGCAGAACGAACGGACCGTCGACGCCGACGCGCCGTTTGAGCACCACAGCCGCGAGCAACGCGGTGGCCCACAGTGTCACTGCCGGCTTTTCCAGCAGCATCATGACCGGCTGTTGCACCTGCAGATAAACATCGCGGACCATCGGCCCGACTACCGTCAGGAATTCCGGAAACAGCACAATGACGACAGCGGCGTAGAGCGCCAGCGCGATGGCGAGCGCCAGATATTCTGGCCGCAGCAGGACGCGCCACGATAACCGCGTGGAGACGGCCTCCGCGACCAGCGCGCCGAGCAGGGCGATCGCGAAATAGGGCTTGAATGACAGCGCAATCGCCGCGCCGATGCCGGCTGCGATGGCCGCAGGCCATGATGGTGCGCTGTACTTTATGCGGCCCGCCAATACAGCCAGCATCGGCAGCATGGCGATCAGCGCAATATGTTCTCGCTGACCGAAAGTCTGCGTCGGCAGCACGGCCAGCAGTGCAACTGCCAGCAGCGCCAGCGGCCAGCCTTGCGCGACACCGAGAACCGACGCGCGCGACAGAATGCGGGCGCTGAACAGCAGCGACACGGCAATGCCGATAAAGACCAGCGCATCGGTCACGCGCTCCGCAGCCAGCCCGAGCGCGCGGGCGATGGCGATCCCCGGCAGATAGGCCAGGACGGCCATCGGCGGATTGGTCTCGATGATATCGATATAGAGGTGCTGGCCGTCGAGTACGCGCTCGCCGACGGTCAGAAGCCAGCTTACATCCGTATTGGCCGCCAGAACATGACGCAGCACGGTCGCCACGATCAGCAGCGCGACGACGGCGAGCCACGGAAGGATACGACTTCGCTGCAGCGTCCGCCCGGGCAGAACAGCACTTGCGGTTTCGCCCGGCGTGGTGGCGCGCGTCACGGCATCCTCGTCAGGATGTCGATGCCGTCAATGGTCTGCACGAGGGCATAGGGCTTCAGGAGCTGCGCCAGCTCCGGATCAGCTTGCGCCCAAGCGCCCCAGTCGCTGTCGCGATTGTCGACCAGCACCACATCCGGCGAAGATGCCCGGAAATCCGCGACCAGCCCGTCCCGCTCGGTTGCGACATGGCGATCGAGACGCGCCGAGGTCACTGCATCGAACGACTGTTCTTGACGCGCGCGGCGAACGATCTCCCGGATCAAGAACGCCTCCTGACGCGACACCCAGATACCACCGACATCACGCACGAGCGGGTGCGCGATGGTCGCCGCGCCGCCCAGCAGCATGATCTTCGGATGTGGTCCAAGCTTCGCGACCGCAGCTTCGAGTTTGCGGATATCGACGCTGGCGTTGAACCAGACGCAGGCGCTAGCGAGGATCGCAACGGCCGCAAGCGATGCCGCGATGCGCACGCGTGCCGTCGCAGGGTCGACCACCGCAACGGCATAGCCGAGCGCCATCAGCGACAGCGCCACCATGGGATAGGCGTGATAGCCCCATCCCTTGCGCTGGACGAAGAACGCCACCGCAAAGCCGAACGAGGTTGCCAGCAACACGGTGACCGCGGCGTCGGGCTTGTGCCGACGTTGCAACAGCAGCACCGCGAATACCGCAGCGAGCCACAGCATCGTGGCGCCACTGAGCGCCAGGGCCAGCCACGGCGCAGCAAGTAAGAGATAGACATCGCGGACGACGGGATAGATCAGCGTGAAATAGGCCGGGAACGATACATAGATCCAAGCGGCATAGGCCACGACCAGCACGCCGGCGATCCAGTTTTCCGGTGCGACGAGAATGCGCCACTGCCGCGCCTGCAAGGTCGCAGCGAGGATGGCCGCGCCAACACCGAGCGCGAAATACGGTTTGAAGCTCATGGTGACGGCCGCGCTGACCCCGGCGATGACGATCGCGACGGTCGACACCGGCTCGTTCCCGGCACGGCGGATCAGGACTGCAAGCGCCGGCATCAAGAACAGCAGCGCGAGATGTTCGCGCTGGCCGAAATCGTACATCGGCAGGATGCCGAGCAGCGCTACGGCCCAGACAGCGAGCGCACCGGCGGCAGGGCGACCCGGCAGCTTTGAGTCACGTAGCAGCCACCATGTCAGTCCGAGCGAGGCCGTCATCAGAGCCAGCATCAGTGCAATGGTCACCGCTTCCGGCCGCAGGCCCGTGGCGCGCGCCAGCGCCACGCCGAGAAAATAGATCGATCCGGCCATCGGCGGATTGGTCTCGAGAATATCCAGATAGAGCCGTTGACCGTCGAACACGCGTTCACCGACGATCAGCCACCAGCTTACATCGACATTAAACGGCAGCGCCCAGCGCAGCCCGAGCATCACGGCGCACACAGCCAACCCGGCAATCAGCCAGGGCCACGCAAGCCGTACGCGGGGAGCGGCAGCCTCACCAATCAAATTCCGATTTTGGGCAGCCCGGCCTCGGGCAAGCCGCAGGCCGATATCGATCGTCATGCGCTCAACTTTTCAGGCAATGCTACCGTCGAAACTAGGAGAGGCGCATTAACAAGCCCTTGCGCGGACAGCCCGAAATGCGGCTGCCGCCCGCACCACGATCCGCTTTACGCGATGACCGCGACCTGATTGTCTGTGAGGGTTCAATCTCGAGGGGACGACGATGCTCAACAGACGTCAAATTCTCGGAGGGCTTGGAACCATGGCCATGACCAGCCTAGCGCCCAAAACACTGTCCGCCGCCGGCAAGGTCAGCCTCGATCGCACATCCGTCCTGCTGGTGATCGACGTGCAGAACTGCTTCCTGCCCGGTGGCAGCCTTGCGGTGAAGGACGGCGACAAGGTCGTGCCGATCATCAACGGCATCGCCAAGAAATTCGGCGACGTGGTGATGACCCAAGACTGGCACACGCCGGGCCATATCTCCTTCGCGTCCAGCCACAGCGGCAAGAAGCCATTTGAGACCACCGATGTGAAATACGGCAAGCAGGTGCTGTGGCCGGATCACTGCGTGCAAGGCACGGAAGGAGCTGCGCTCTCGAAGGATCTCGCCATCCCGCATACTGAGCTGATCCTGCGCAAAGGCTTCAACAAGGACGTCGACAGCTACTCGGCCTTCACCGAGGCCGACGGCAAGACCACCACCGGTCTCGCTGCCTATCTGAAAGCCCGCAAATTGCAGCGCGTGTTCATCGCCGGTCTGGCCACAGATTTCTGTGTCGCCTGGTCCGCTCTCGATGCGCGAAAAGCAGGTTTCGATGTCTATGTGATCGAAGATGCCTGCCGCGGCATCGATACGCAGGGCTCACTGGCCAAGGCCTGGGCCGACATGAACAAGGCCGGCGTGAAGCGGATTCAGTCAGCCGATCTGGCGGCTTGAGCTCGCAACGCTCTCAGATGTCGTCCCCGCGAAGGCGGGGACCCATACACTCTAGAGATCTGATAAGACTGCTGTAGTCGCGGCTCTGCCGTTTCAACTAGGCATGACCGTGGTTATGGGTCCCCGCCTTCGCGGGGACGACAGCCCAATGCAGAACCTCTCTTAATTACTCCGAAGCCGGTGCAGCTTTGACGCCGCCCTTCGACACGCCAACCAGCGCCGGGCGCAGCACGCGCTCGCCAATCGTATAACCGGCCTGCACGACCTGAACGACGGTTCCCGCAGGCACCGATGCATCCGGCACTTCATACATGGCCTGCTGGAAGTTCGGATCGAACTTCTCGCCTGACGGATCAAACTTCTTCACGCCGTTCTTTTCCAGCGTGTTGAGCAGCGAACGCTCGGTGAGCTCGACACCTTCGAGCAGCGCCTTTAGGCCCGGATCGGCCGCGGCCTTGGTATCGGCAGGCACGGCATCGAGGGCGCGCTGCAGACTGTCGGCGATATCGAGCACTTCGCGCGCAAAATTGGCGATCGCATAGGTGCGGCCGTCGGCAATTTCCTTTTGAGTCCGCTTGCGCAGGTTTTCCATCTCCGCCAGCGTGCGCAGCATCTTGTCGCGCGCGTCCGCGGCTTCCTTGGTCAGAGCCTCGACCGAATTCGGCTCCGGATCGTCCGGCATGATGTAGGGCTTGGAGACCACCGGATCGGCGGCCGCTGCCGTCTTGTCCTGATTGTCGTTCTGCCCATTGGAATCAGTCATCACGCTGCCTTCTCAAAAACACGCCAAAATGGTGGGATTGCTGAGCGGGATATCGGGGTTTAAGCGCCGAAAATCAAGCGCAACCAGCCGGAATGCAGGATCTGGAACCAGCCCTATCAGCCGCCGAGCATGCGGCTGACGATGCGCGCCGCATAGTCCACCATCGGGATCACCCGCGCATAATTCAGCCGGGTCGGGCCGATAACACCGAGAACGCCGACAATATGGCCGGCGCCATCGCTATAGGGCGCAATGATCGTGGACGAGCCTGACAGTGAAAACAGCTTGTTTTCCGAGCCGATGAAGATGCGGACGCCTTCTGCCGTCTCCGCCCGGCCGAGAAGGTCGATTACCTCGCGCTTGGCTTCCAGATCGTCGAACAGGTGGCGAACACGCTCCAGATCTTCCAGCGCATGCAGGTCCTCAAGGAGATTGGCCTGGCCGCGCACAATGAGCTGACGATCATCCTTTTCGCCGCCCGACCAGCTGGCGATGCCGGCAGCGATCACCTTCTGGGTCAGTTGATCAAGCTCGATCTGGCTCTGGGTCAGCGCAGTTTCCAGCTCCAGCCGGGCTTCGGCCAGCGTCCGGCCGCGAATCCGGGCATTCAGGAAGTTCGAGGCCTCGTTCAGCGCTGATGACGGCACGCCGGGCGGCAGGGTCAGGACGCGATTTTCAACCTGACCGTCTTCGGCCACCAGCACGACCAGCGCCTTTTCGGGCTCCAGACGGACGAATTCGATATGTTTCAACCGCACATTGGACTTGGCGGTCAAAACTACCGCCGCTGCGCGGGTTAGACCGGACAGCCGCGTCAGCGCCTCGCCGAGGGCCGCCTCCACGGTCTGCGAGCGACCCACCGAAGACAGCTGCTGCTGGATCGACTGCCGCTCCGGCTCAGTGAGGTCACCGACCTGCATCAGGGCATCTACGAAAAACCGCAGTCCGAGTTCGGTCGGCAGCCGTCCGGCGGAGGTATGCGGCGCGTAGATCAGACCAAGCTGCTCCAGGTCCGACATCACGTTGCGGACCGATGCCGGCGATAGGGGAACCGTGATCAGGCGCGAAATATTGCGTGAACCGACAGGTTCGCCGGTAGCGAGATAACTCTCGACGATCTGCCGGAAAATCTCGCGCGACCGCTCATTGAGCTGGGCAAGCCCGGCATGCGGCGAAATCAGGCCAATCGGATCGTGGTGGACCACAGGCAACTCCTTGAGGACCCAATTTGTCGCTCTGGAGGTCCGGACACAAGCACCATTGCGTGTGTGGAACCTGCCCTGCCCTTGCCGCTGCGGTCCGTGGCCCCTAAAAGCACCGCGAACAGGCTTTCTCTGGACATTTGGAAGGATTTTCTCATGCGGCCAAGCCGTCGTGCGCCCGATGAACTGCGCGCCGTGTCGCTGGAACGCGGCGTCGTTAAATATGCCGAAGGCTCCTGCATGGTGAAATTCGGCGACACCCATGTGCTGGTGACCGCCACGCTGGAAGAGCGGCTGCCGCCATGGCTCAAGGGCCAGGGCCGCGGCTGGGTCACTGCCGAATACGGCATGCTGCCCCGCGCCACGTTGGAACGCACCCGCCGCGAAGCCGCATCCGGCAAGCAGGGTGGCCGTACCGTCGAAATCCAGCGGCTGATCGGCCGTTCGCTCCGCGCTGCCGTGGATCTGGAAGCACTCGGCGAACGCCAGATCACTATCGATTGCGACGTGATCCAGGCCGATGGGGGCACCCGGACGGCTTCGATCACCGGCGCATGGGTCGCGCTGGCCGACTGCATCTCGTGGATGAAAAACCGCAACATGTTCAAGAACGGCGGTGGCAACGTGTTGCGCGACAATATCGCGGCAATCTCCTGCGGCATCTATCAGGGCACCCCGGTGCTCGATCTCGATTACGCCGAGGATTCGGAAGCCGACACCGACGCCAATTTCGTGATGACCGGCGATGGCCGCATCATCGAGGTGCAGGGCACCGCCGAAAAGACGCCGTTCACGCAGGACGAGTTCCTGAAGCTGATGGCGCTGGCGCAGAAGGGCGTCGGCCGGCTGGTCGAATTGCAGAAGATGGCGGTGACCTGAATCGAGGTCGTCATGCCCGGCGCATGCCGGGCATCCACGCCTTGGCCGCGCGTGAAGACGTGGATGGCCGGGACAAGCCCGGCCATGACGGAGTATTATTTTTCATGACCCAACATCGTCGAATCACTGGCAAGCTCGTCATCGCCACCCACAATCCCGGCAAGCTTGCCGAGATGCGCGATCTCCTGGCCCCTTACGGCATCGAGGCCGTGTCGGCCGGCGAACTCGGCCTCGGCGAACCCGACGAGACCGGCGATACCTTCAAGGCCAATGCGGCGATCAAGGCGATTGCTGCGGCCAATGTCGCGCAATTGCCGGCCTTCGCCGACGATTCAGGCCTTGTCGTCAATGCCCTCGATGGCGCGCCTGGCATCTATTCGGCGCGCTGGGCTGGAGAATCCAAGGACTTCACCGGGGCGATGACGCGCATCGAGCGCCTGCTGCAGGAACGCGGCGCGACGACGCCTGAGAAGCGCACCGCGCATTTCGTCTCGGCACTCTGCGTGGCATGGCCCGACGGTCACGTCGAAGAAGTCGAGGCACATGCGCACGGCACACTGGTCTGGCCGCCGCGCGGCACCGCCGGCTTCGGCTACGATCCGACATTCCTGCCCGATGGTCACACCCGCACCTATGGCGAGATGACCGCCGTCGAAAAACACGGGTTGCCACCACTCGGCGAGGGCCTGTCGCATCGCGCCAGGGCATTCGTGAAGCTCGCGGAGATCTGCCTTGAGCCACGCTGACGCACAGCAAGACGCATTCGGCGTTTATGTGCACTGGCCGTTCTGCCTGTCGAAGTGTCCGTATTGCGACTTCAACAGTCATGTCCGTCATCACGCCGTCGATGAAGTGCGTTTCGCGCGCGCCTTCGCGCGCGAGATCGAAACCACCGCAGCGCGCACGCCGGGCCGTACCGTGACGTCGATCTTTCTCGGCGGCGGTACGCCGTCGCTGATGCAGCCGCAAACCGTCGGCGCGATTCTCGACTCGATCGGCAAATACTGGAACGTCGCCTCCGACGTCGAAGTATCACTCGAAGCCAACCCGACCTCTGTCGATGCGACGCGCTTTCACGGCTATCGCGAGGCCGGCGTCAACCGCGTGTCGCTGGGCGTCCAGGCACTCGACGATGCTTCGCTGAAATCACTGGGGCGTCTGCATAGCGCTCGTGAAGCGCTCGATGCGGTGGCCATCGCGCGCAGCGCATTCGATCGCTATTCGTTCGATTTGATCTATGCGCGCCCCGATCAGACCCCGCAAATGTGGACCAACGAACTCAAGCTCGCGATCTCGGAAGCCGCAGAACATCTGTCACTGTATCAACTAACCATCGAGGAAGGCACGCCGTTCTTCGGACTGCACGCTGCCGGTAAACTCAAAACGCCGGACGAAGGCCTCGCGCGCACGCTTTATGACGTGACGCAGGAGGTCTGCGCGCAGCAGGGCCTGCCGTTCTACGAAATTTCCAACCACGCCCGTCCTGGCGCAGAATGCAGGCACAACCTCGTCTATTGGCGCGGTCAGGAATATGCCGGCATCGGTCCTGGTGCCCATGGCCGCCTCGACATCGACGGTGTCAGACATGCCATCGCCACCGAGAAACGCCCGGAAGTCTGGGTCATGCGCGTGGAAGACAACAGCCACGGCGTAATATCCGATGAATCGCTCAACAGCGAGGAACGTGCCGACGAATATCTGCTGATGGGCCTGCGCCTCGCCGAAGGTATTGACCCCGCCCGCTATCAGATGCTGTCGGGCCGCGCGCTGGACGAGAAGCGTATCGCCATCCTGCGCGAAGAAGGCGCCATCGTCGTCGAAGCGAATGGCCGCCTGCGCGTGACGCAGGAGGGATTTCCAGTACTCGATGCGGTCGTCGCTGATCTCGCCGCTTGAACGCTACGCCCCAAAACTTTTCGGCGAGCCGGCTACGGCCTGACCGCCGCCTGAAGCGACCTTCATCACAGCCAAACCGCGATCGTTGCCACCATCGCTGCGGAAACGGAACAGGCCATCGATGCCGGCAAAGCCGGATGGATTGGTGAGCGTTTCAGGTGCGAAGCGCTGTCCGCCCTGGGTGCGCGCCAAAGCGGCGACCAGCGCCACCGCATCGTAAGCGAGCGTCGCGGTACGCACGGGATCGCCGCCATATTTCGCGCGATAACGGCCCGCAAAGGCACGAAACCCTGCAGGATCTGGCGCGGCATAGAGCCCGCCCTGCAAGGCCGCGCTGTTGAAGACGCGCGGATTGTCCCACAGGCCCGTGCCGAGCAATTGCACATTGCGCAGATTGGCACCCGCCGCAATCAAGGCATCAGCCGTTGCGACAACCGCGTCGCCATCGTCAGCAATGAACAACGCGTCGGCGCCGGTGAGGGATGCGGCAATGTTGCGTGCTGCGCTGGAGCGGTCAGCACCATAGCGCTCAAAAGCGACGACGCGGCCACCCTTGCGCGCGACGGCCTGCTTGAACGCAACTTCGACCACATTGCCATAGGCATTCTCGGGCAGCATCGCCGCAAAGGAGCGTTTGCCCGTGCCCGCGGCGTAATCGACGATGCGATTGACGTCGGACTCGGGCAGGAAGCTGAGCAAATAGACACCACGGCCGGCGACGCTGGAATCGGTCGAGAACGCGATCACCGGCACGTTGCGCGCGCGCGTGAGCTGCGCGGTGGCCGGCACTGACAGCGCAAACAACGGTCCGAGAATGATTTCGGATCCTTCGTCGAGCGCCTGCTGGGCGGCCTGCTGCGCGCCCTGCGCACTGCCATTGTCGTCCTTGATCAGGAGTTGAATGCTGGGATTCTGGAATTCGGTGAGCGCCATTTCGGCGGCGTTCTTCATCGACTGCGCGGCGACGCCAGCATTGCCGGAAGCCGACAGCGGCAGGATCAGGCCCACTTTCGTGCCCCCGGTGCCGATGGCTTGCGACTGCTGCGCCGGTCCGGCAGGCGGTCCCGATGGCGCCGTCGGTCCGGTGCCAAACGCATTGGTCAGCGTCGATTGCACACCCGCGCAGGCCCCGAGCAGCGGCGCGCCCAGCAGCAGGCCGACGGCCGTCCGCCGTGTTGCGCCCGACGTCGCGCCCTTGGTCCCGGATTTGGGGTCGAACGGATCCGCCATCACTTCTCTTCTTTCGGCCGTATCAGATCGGCCCGCCTCGTCACCCACTATATAGTGTGAGGCGCGGATTCAGACATATTGTCGGCGATAAGTTAACCAAAACAAAAGCTTTTATGTCCGGCATACCCCGTCACCGCGGCCGGATTAGCACGACGGGAATGAACCACGGCCAAACGCCGAAAAAACGGCTGTCCCCCTTTGGCGCAATTCGCTCTACATTGTCGCCATGCGCGCAACACCCCTCTCCTCATCGCCTGCGGACGCCGCGGCGCCATCGGCCCGGACCTTCACGGTCTCCGGCCATCTGCTCATGGCACCGAAAGCTGTTCCGGGGCTGCATCTCGTAGCCACGCCGATCGGCAACCTTGGCGACATCACCCTGCGCGCGCTGGAGACCCTGGCCGGGGTCGACATCATTGCCTGTGAAGACACCCGCATCACCCGCCGTCTGACCGAGCGCTACGGGATCACCGGTACGCTCAAGCAATATCACGAGCACAATGCCGAACAGGCGCGGCCGAAGATCCTCGAAAAACTGTCGGAAGGCGCGTCCATCGCGCTAGTGTCGGATGCTGGCACGCCGCTGATTTCCGATCCGGGCTTCAAGCTGGTGCGCGAAGTGTCTGCAGCGGGCTTCAACGTGATCTCGCTGCCGGGTCCGTCTTCGGTGCTGGCTGCGCTCGCCGTCTCGGCCCTGCCGACCGACCGCTTCTTCTTCGAGGGCTTCCTGCCATCGCGGCAGATGGCGCGCCGATCGCGCCTGATGGAACTGGCTGCTATCGACGCCACGCTGGTGATGTTCGAGTCCGGCAACCGCGTGCAGGACACGCTGACCGATCTGGCCGACATCATGGGCAACCGCGATGCGGCAATCTGCCGTGAACTCACGAAGATGCATGAAGAGATCAATCGCGGATCGATTCCCGATCTGGCCAGGGATGCAGATGGGCTAGAGACTCGCGGTGAATTCGTCCTGGTTATCGGGCCGCCGTCCGCAGACGCGCAGGCCATGACCGAAGACGATCTCGATGCCCTACTGCGCAGCTCGTTGCAACGCGATAGCGTGAAGGATGCCGTAGCGCATGCGGTCGAGCTGTCCGGCCGGCCGCGCCGCGCCGTCTATGCCCGCGCGCTGGAACTGGCCAAGGAGATTCAAAGTCAGAGAGATTCGGGCGATGGCGAAGACTGACAAAGTCTCCGCATCGAAGCCCTCGGCCACACCGGCTGCGCCGGAACGCGTCGCCGCGTTCAACACTGGTCTCTCGGCCGAAAGCCGCGCTGCTGCTTTGCTGCTGGCCAAGGGCTACCGCATCCTCGCCCGCCGCTTTCGCACGCCCCACGGCGAGATCGATATCGTTGCCAGGAGGCGCAGCCTGATCGCCTTTGTCGAGGTGAAGGCCCGCGCCAGCCTGGACGAGGCCGCCTATGCCGTGACGCCCCGCCAGCAGGCCCGGATCATGGATGCCGCCCAGGGCTGGCTGATGGCGCATCCCGAACATGCGGAATTCGACCTGCGTTTTGACGTCGTGCTGATTGCGCCGAGACATTTGCCACGCCATCTGTTAGCGGCATTCGACGCCAGTTCCTGACTTCAATATCTTCCTGAGTTTTCGCCTCCCCGACCACAATTTCGGATCTTGCAGTATGACCTTGAACGTCGCCGTCCAGATGGACCCCATCGCACGCATCAATCACAAGGGCGATTCGACCTTCGCAATGCTGCTGGAGGCCCAGAAGCGCGGTCACAAGCTGTCCTACTACACCCCGGACAAGCTCTCGCTGCGCGGCAATGACGTGGTGGCGCCGGTGCAGTCCCTGTCGGTGCGCGACGTCGAGGGCGACTACTTCACGCTCGGTGAACCGACTCGGGTTAATATGGAATCCTTCGACGTCGTGTTGCTGCGGCAGGACCCGCCATTCGATCTCGCTTACATCACCTCGACGCATCTGCTCGAGCGCATTCATCCGAAGACGCTGGTGGTCAATGATCCGGCCTCGGTGCGCAACGCGCCGGAGAAGATTTTCGTGATGGGCTTCTCGGACCTGATGCCGCCGACGCTAATCTCGCGCGACAAGGACGAGATCAATGCATTCCGCGCCGAGCATGGCGCTGTGGTGATGAAGCCGCTGCATGGCCATGGCGGCGCAGCGGTGTTTCGCGTGCTGCCGCAGGACATGAATTTCGGTTCGCTCTACGATCTGTTCTCCGTGACCTTCAAGGAGCAGTGGGTCATCCAGCGCTTCCTCCCCGAAGTGAAGCATGGTGACAAGCGCATCATCCTGATCGACGGCGAATTCGCGGGTGCCGTGAACCGCGTGCCGGCTGAAGACGATTTGCGCTCCAACATGGTGCGTGGCGGCGCCGCCAAGGCCACCGAACTCTCGCCGCGTGAGCGCGAGATCTGCGAACGTGTCGGACCGGCACTGCGTGATCTCGGTCTGCTGTTCGTCGGCATCGACGTGATCGATGGCAATCTCACCGAGATCAACGTGACGTCGCCCACGGGCATTCGCGCCATCGCCAAGCTTGGCGGACCGGATGTCGCGGCGCGGGTCTGGGACGTGATCGAAGCGAAGCGGAAGTAAACTCCGCTCGCGTCACTCGCTGCGCTGCGTCAATACTTGACGCAGCAGTTTGAATTCCATTTGTCGCAATTCTCCGCCTGCTGCTTTTGCTTGCCAGTCATGGACGGCAAGCGCAGCATGCCGACGCACGCTCGACCAATCGAGCGGCCCGCTACATGTGGCGGCAAGCAAAAGCATATCAGTGGAGAAACGCATGACTTCAGAAGTTTCGCGAAGGTCCCTGCTCTCGCTCGGCGCTGGTTTGGGCGCAAATCTTCTCGCTCCCGGCCTCATCGGCAGCGCATCGGCCAAGGCACCAAAGCTCGGCACACAGGCGCCCTACTTCCACCGTTTCATGTTAGGCAGCGCGGAAGTCACCGTTGTCTCCGACGGACCTTTGCCGCTCGGCGATCCCTCCGGCACATTCGTCGGCGTACCCAAGGAAGACGTGCAGAAGATGCTGACGGATAATTTCCTCAGCAGCAGCAATGTCGTGCTCGAACAGAACGCGCCGATCGTCAACATGGGCGACAGGCTGATCCTGTTCGATACCGGCATGGGTACGTCGCAACTATTCGGCAACACCACAGGACGCTTGCAGAAGAGCATGGCCGAGGCTGGTATCAAACCCGGCGATATCGATGCAGTGGTGTGTTCACACGCGCATATCGATCATATCGGCGGCATCGTCGATGCCAATGACAAGCCGCTGTTTCCGAACGCGCAAGTCTATCTCAGCGAGGAAGACTTCAAGTTCTGGACCGACGAAGGCAAACTCGGTTCGCCGCTCAAGGACTTCATCGTCCATGCACGCAAGAACCTGCTGCCGGTGAAGGATCGCCTGGTGTTTTTCAAGGACGGACAGGAGTTTCTGCCTGGCGTCACCGCCATGCATGCGCCCGGTCATACGTTCGGTCACCACATGTTCATGATCCAGTCGGACGGAAAGTCCTTCGCGTTCCTCGGCGACCTCACCCATCATCAGGTGCTGCTGCTGGAGAGGCCGCGGATGGAATTCGCCTATGACTCAGATCCGAAGATGGCGGCGGCAACGCGGGTGAAGATGCTGGACATGCTCGCGGCCAACAAGGTCGCCGTGATGTCCTATCACTTCGCTTGGCCGGGCTATGGTCATGTGGTCAAATCGGGCGACGGCTTCCGCTATATCGCCGAGCCGATGGTGATGAATCTCTAGCGGAAATCCCGCAGCTTTCTTGCAGCCTTCATGCGGCGATCTTGAGTCAGCAATCGCCGCATGAACTCGGCAGCGGTCGTTACGCTGCGGAAGAAGGTCCCTTGTGCGCTGGCTGCCTTCGCTGGAACCACCGTATTCTACCGCAATATTTCGTTCTCTAATTGTTCTTGATTGAGAAGCAACCTTAGGTTACGCTTTCATCCGAATGAGGGCGGCATGGTTCAACGCGTTTCCACCGTAGCCTTTGAGGGGATCGAGGCCCGCGCGGTCGACGTGCAGGTTCAGGTCGTGCCCGGCCTGCCGAATTTTTTGATCGTCGGCCTGCCCGACAAGGCAGTGTCCGAGGCACGCGAACGGGTCCGCGCGGCGCTGGTCGCCTCAGGTCTGGCGCTGCCGGCGCGCCGCATCATCGTGAATCTCGCACCGGCTGACTTGCCGAAGGAAGGTAGCCACTACGATCTGCCGATCGCACTCGGATTGATGGCGGCGATCGGTGCGATTCCACCGGATGCTTTGGCGGGCTTCACCGTGCTCGGCGAACTCGGTCTCGATGGTTCGCTCGCTCCTGTGGCCGGCGTGCTGCCGGCTGCCATCGGCGCCAACGCGCGCGACGAGGGATTGATCTGTCCGGCGGCCTGCGGCGCGGAGGCCGCCTGGGCCAGTCCCGATATCCAGATCATCGCCGCAACATCGTTGATCCAGATCGCCAATCACTTCAAGGGCACACAGGTTCTGTCGCGGCCGCAACCGAAGATACATGCACGCGAGGAGGCCTTGCTGGATCTGCGCGACATCAAGGGACAGGAAAGCGCCAAACGTGCGCTCGAGATCGCCGCAGCCGGCGGCCATCACCTGCTGATGGCAGGGAGCCCGGGATCGGGGAAATCCATGCTCGCGGCGCGGCTGCCATCCATTCTGCCGCCGCTATCGCCCGCGGAGCTACTCGAAGTCTCGATGATCGCGTCGGTAGCCGGCGAGATCAAGGACGGCGCGCTCACCGCACGCCGGCCATTCCGCGCACCGCATCATTCCGCCAGCATGGCCGCACTCACCGGCGGAGGCCTGCGCGCGCGGCCGGGCGAGATTTCCCTGGCGCATCAAGGTGTGCTGTTTCTTGATGAATTGCCGGAGTTCGATCCGCGCGTGCTGGATTCGCTGCGCGCGCCACTCGAGAATGGCGAGGTGGCCGTGTCGCGCGCCAATCACCGCGTCACCTATCCCGCGCGCTTCATGCTTGTCGCTGCGATGAATCCATGCCGCTGCGGTCACGCTTTCGAGCCGGGCTTCTCCTGCAAACGTGGCCGCATCGATCGCTGCACCTCGGATTATCAGGCGCGCATCTCGGGCCCCTTGATGGATCGCATCGATCTGCGCATCGAAGTCCCGGCGGTGACCGCGGCGGATCTCATTCTGCCGCCACCGTCGGAAGGTTCCGCCGAAGTCGCGGCGCGTGTCGCCGCCGCGCGCGATCTGCAGACCATGCGCTATGCGGCGGCGGGATTGCCGGGCACACATACCAATGCCTCCGCGCCTGCCTCTGTGCTGGAAACGGTAGCGCAGCCGGATGCGCAGGGGCTGATATTGTTGCGCGATGCCGCCGAAACGATGCGACTGACCGCGCGCGGTTATCACCGCGTACTGCGCGTGGCGCGGACGCTGGCGGATCTCGACGGCGCCGAGAAAATCGGGCGGCTGCATCTGGCCGAGGCGTTGTCTTATCGCGCGCTGGCGGAGGACGTTCGCCGCGCGGCGTGAATTTCCGGCAACGCCCCCGATGTGGACGTCAACGCGATAGTAACGAGTTTTGTTTACGCTCTGCTCACCATAACCCCGCGTTACGGGGCCAGGGCGAGTACCGTGTCATGCTGCGTTTCAAGATTTTAGCCTCGACGATTCCTTTGGTACTCGCGGCCTTTCTCGCGCGTGGTGATCTCGTAGCCGGCACGCATCCCTGCATCTCCACCGGTGAAACCACCATCCAGATGGCCACCATGCCCTGGCAGGCGCAATCGCATGTCAGCTTCACGAGCGATCCCTTGCAGGCAACCGTCCGTGTGCAAATCGTCGATAGTGCCGACACCGCCGACTTTGTCGTGCTCGATGATGTTGATGCAACGGAACCGGATGCCTGCCCCGTCACCGCTGCGACGCGCTTCATCGGCATTGCCGATACGTCGGCAACATCGGAACCTGTCATCTATCTGTCGGAACAGGGTGACGCCAATTACCGGATCTTCGTGAAGTCGCGCGGTTTCACGGCGCGCGACGCCGCCGCGCTGATCGTCAGCGCCCACAGCCGCAGCCCGGCGCGAATGGCAGCGGCCAGCCTCTAAGAAGAGGATTAACGCTTCATCAACCATGTCTGTGCCGGCAACTTCAAAACTGCCGTGACGCAAGCACTTGGCAACAACATCGCCGCATTGTCTCTGGCGGGCGCGATCGCCAGATCACGGCCTGTATTCGCTCGCAATCACGAGCCCCGATGTGACAAAGCCGGAGTGCTGATCTGTGGCGAAGGGCGTTTTCCGGATCAAGGTCTACCTCCGCCGCTTCGCGCGCCGCTTTCCGTGGCTTGCTTTCGTCATCCGCTCCTTCGTGATGTTCTCGGCTGCCTTCGGCGGCGCCTATGGCTTCATCTCCGGTTCGACCTCCAAAGACTCCGGTTACGATCCGCATGCTTTTGCGATCGGTGCCAGCTTCCTGTTCGCGCTGGCCTGCGTCGCCTTGGCCACCATGAGCATCCGTACGCGCTTCATGGGCAAACGGATGCGCAAACTGGCTGCGCATAACGAAGCCCTGGTCGACCGGAACTGGGAATTGAAGGAAGCCGAAGAGCGCGCGCGCAGCCTGTTCGAGGCACAGGGCGACCTCATTGTGATCCGCAACAACGAAGGCTGCATCACCTTCGTCAACGATGCCTATTGTGCGCTGGCGGAGCAATCACGCGAAGCGTTGATCGGCAGCCGCTTCGAACTCACGCTGCTGGAACAGGGCGATATCGCCAACGAGCCCAACGGCACCAGCATGCACGATCAGAAGATCGCCACGGCGACCGGTCCGCGCTGGATCGCCTGGCGCGAAGGTCTGGTGCGGATCGATGCGGGCCAGCCCGCGGAACTGCAATGCGTCGGCCGCGATGTCACTGACCGTACCCAGACCGAACGCGCCCTCGGTGAGGCACGCGACCATGCCAATGCCGCCAACCGAGCCAAGTCGCGGTTCCTCGCGATGGCGTCGCATGAAATCCGCACGCCGCTGAACGGCATTCTCGGCATGAGCGGCTTGCTGCTCGATACGCCGCTGACACCCGAACAGACCACTTACGCCAAGGCCGTGAAGACCTCCGGCGATGCGCTGCTGTCGCTGATCGAGGAGCTGCTGGATTACTCCAAGATCGAGGCCGGCAAGATCGATCTGGAACATCGACCCTTTGCACTAGCCGGATTGATCGAGGACGTCACCGAATTGCTGGCGCCGCGCGCGCAGGCCCGCAATCTCGAAATCGCGGCCTATGTCGATGAGCGATTGCCGCTGACAGTGATGGGCGATGCGGCGCGCCTGCGCCAGGTGCTGCTCAATCTCGCCGGCAATGCCATCAAGTTCACAGCGACCGGCGGCGTAGCGCTGATCGTCGAGCCCGGCATCTGGCCGAACGAAATCTCTTTCCTGGTACGCGACACCGGCATCGGCATCGCGCCGGATGCGCAGCAGCGCATCTTTCACGAATTTGAGCAGGCAGACGAGGGCACCGCGCGCCATTATGGCGGAACGGGTCTTGGCCTCAGCATCAGCGAGCGCATCGTCAAGCGCATGAACGGCCGCATCACGCTGCAGAGCACGCTCGGTGCCGGCTCGACATTCGAAGTGTCTATCCCGCTCGCCGCTTCCGACAGCGGCACCGCGACCTTCGTGCCGCCGGATCTCACCGGCCTTTCGGTGATGCTGGTGGCGCCACAAACCATCGAAGCTTCGCTCACAGCCCTGCGACTCGGGCGATGGGGCGCGCAGACCTGCACTGTCTCCAATCTCGCCGTCGCGCAAGCGCTGCTGCCCGAACGTTCATGGCACGCTGTCATGATCGATCGCGCTCTTGGTGCTGACGCTGCCGAGCAGCTTGCGAACGCTGCAATTCCGCACGCGCTGCGACGGATCGTGCTGTTCACGCCGGCGATGCGTCATGAGCTGCAGCCCACAACGCCGAGTGCGTTTACCGGCTATCTGGTGAAGCCACTGCGTGCGACCTCGCTCGCCGCGCGCCTGACATTGCAGACGGACTCACCGACAATCGCCGCCGATGATCCGTTGGATCGTGATCCGGCCACACCGGAACCAACGGCGGCGATGGCACCCAGCCTCTCGATTCTGGTCGCCGAAGACAACGAGATCAACGCGCTACTGATGCGCTCGTTGCTGACGCGGCTTGGCCACAAGCCGGTCGTGACCACCAATGGCGAAGAGGCACTGGAATCCTGGCTGGCCTCCGATTCCGCAGGCACGCCTTACGACCTCGTCCTGATGGATATCCAGATGCCGAAGCTCGACGGCATCGAGACCACCAAACGCATTCGCGCGCGCGAGGCCGGTCAACGCGTCAGGCGTACCCCGATCCTGGCCCTCACAGCGAATGCACTGGTCGAAGATCGCTATGCCTGTTTCGAGGCCGGCATGGACGGCTTCCTGATGAAGCCGCTGGACCGCGACAAGCTCGCCGAAGCCCTCAAGGGACTCGCCAAGACGCAGCACGTCGCCGCCTAGCAGCTCCACCTTCGCTGTCATACCCCCGCAACACGCCCGTCACACGGCTGTTGAGCGCCCGTGATGTCTGGTGCGGATAAGCCGCATCGATGATTCGCGTGATGCCTGCGGCACAAGGCGATTGAGTTGGGGATGGCCATGCACGGCAACGAACTGGTGCGACCGAAGCAGGGTTTCATGCAGATGTTGCGGCCCCAGAACATGAGCGCCGCTGCGCAGACTGCGATCACCTGGTTCAAGCCGCCGCTGCATCTCGATCCGGCCAACGGTATTCCCGTCGCCACGAGTTCGCTGGGCCGGATGGGTCCGCTCGAAGTTCGCCTCGCGCAGGACAAGCGCGATGTGAAGCGCGCGCAGCGTCTGCGCTATAAGGTATTCTACAAGAACGGCACAGCGATCGCCGACGCCGCCACCATGCTGGCACGCCGCGACAAGGATGCATTCGACAAGATATGCGATCACCTTCTCGTCGTCGATCACGATGCCAAGCCTACGTTGTCCGGCAAGCAGCCGGTGGTCGGCACCTATCGCCTGCTACGCCATGAGGCGGCCATGCAGAACGGGGGTTTCTATACCGACAGCGAATTCGATCTGTCGGGGATGATCGAGCGCCATGCCGGTCTGCAGTTTCTCGAACTCGGCCGCTCCTGCGTGCTGCCGCGCTACCGCAACAAGCGTACCGTCGAATTGCTGTGGCAGGGTATCTGGAGCTACGTGCGGCAGAACAAGTTCGACGTCATGATCGGCTGCGCCAGCTTTGAAGGCACCGATCCGGATCGCCTCGCGCTGCCGCTGTCGTTCCTGCACCACAATGCGCGTGCCCCCGAGGCCTGGCGCGCCCGCGCGCATCCGTCGCGCTATGTCGAGATGAACCGGATGGCCGCGGATGCCATCGACACCAAGGCGGCGCTTCGTGCGCTACCGCCGCTGATCAAAGGCTATCTACGGATCGGCGCCATGATCGGCGACGGCGCCGTGATCGATCATCAGTTCGGCACCACCGACGTTCTGATCGTGATGCCGGTGACGTCGATCGGCGCACGCTATATCGAGCATTTCAGCACGGACACCTCACGCCACGCGGCGTAATCGCCTACAGCCGGCGTAGCGCGACGTTTTCCACCACGTGATCCGCGCCCTTTTTGAGGATAAGCGTCGCACGCGGTCGCGTCGGCAGGATGTTGTCTTCGAGATTGGCGAGATTGGTGCGCTCCCAGATCGCCAGCGCCGTCGCCGTCGCTTCTTCATCCGACAGCAATGCGTAGCGATTGAAGTAGGATCGCGGATCGTGGAATGCGGTGTCGCGCAGCGCCAGAAACCGTCTCACATACCAGTCGCGCAGTACCGGCTCATCGGCGTCGATATAGACGGAGAAGTCAAAGAAGTCGGAGACCACAGGCACCGCCTTGCCGTCGCGCGGGAGGCGGCCGGTCTGTAGCACATTGACGCCTTCGACGATCAGGATGTCCGGCTGGTCGACCTCGACCCACTTATTCGGAACCACGTCATAAGTGAGATGCGAATACACCGGCGCGCGAACGGCATTGCGGCCGGCTTTGATGTCACTGAGAAACTGTAGCAGTGTCGGCAGATCGTAGCTTTCGGGAAAGCCCTTCTTCTGCATGATGCCTTCGCGCTCGAGCACCGCATTCGGATAGAGAAAGCCGTCGGTGGTGACGAGATCGACCTTGGGCCGCGGCGACCATCTTGCGAGCAGTGCCTGCAGCACGCGGGCGGTGGTCGACTTGCCGACCGCCACCGACCCGGCGACGCCGATGATATAGGGCATCTTGCGATCCTCGATGCCGAGGAACTTGCGCTGCGCGTAATACAGACGTTGTGTCGCCGTGACATAGATCGAAAGCAGGCGGGACAGCGGCAGGTAAATCTCTTCGACCTCGCGCAGATCGAGGCGATCATACATCGAACGCAGGGCGGCGATCTCGCCGGCCTCCAGCGTCATCGGCGTATCGTCGCGCAGCTTGGCCCACTGCTCCCGCGAGAAATTCCGATAGGGATTGTATTGTTGGTCTGCCCGCATATCCATGAAGCGGTCCCCGTTGTGATCGACGCTGTTACTCGCTCTTGCGCGACGCTTTCTCTTGCAGTCCGGATTGCGACGTGCGCTGACCGAGCGCCGCCTCGACTTCCTGAATCGTCACGCCGCGCGCTTTCAACAGCACCAGCAGATGAAACAGCAGGTCGGCACTTTCATTGATCAGATTGGTGCGATCGTTCTCGACCGCCGCGATCACGGTCTCGACCGCTTCCTCGCCGAATTTCTTGGCGCAATGCTCCGCGCCCTTGTCGAGCAGTTTGCGGGTATAGGACGCGTCGCCACCCGCCGCCGCGCGGGCGTCGATGGTGTCGGCAAGATCATGAAGCGTAAAAGCCATTTCGGCGCCTTGTTGGCTGGGCAGCGCAGACTCCTGCCAGAGATTGGCCTAGGGGTCGAGCCGCATCGGCAGTCCGGCCCGCACCATATGATCCTTGGCCTCGCGAATGGTAAATTCCCCGAAGTGAAAAATCGAGGCCGCCAGCACCGCGGTGGCGTGGCCGTTCCTGATACCTTCGACCAGATGGTCGAGATTGCCGACGCCGCCCGAGGCAATGACCGGTACGCCGACGCTGTCGGCAATGGCCCGGGTCAGCTCGATATCGAAGCCGGAGCGGGTGCCATCGCGGTCCATCGAGGTGAGCAGGATTTCACCGGCCCCCAATGAAACGACTTCCTGGGCGAATTCGATGGCATCGATGCCGGTCGACTTGCGACCGCCGTGGGTGAATATCTCCCAGCGCGAGCCGGCGCGTTTGGCGTCGATCGCCACTACGATGCACTGCTCGCCGAACTTCTCGGCGGCTTCCTTGACGAATTGGCGATTGGCAACCGCGGCCGAATTGATCGAGACCTTGTCGGCGCCGGCGCGCAGCAGCGTCTTGATATCGTCCACCGTACGCACGCCGCCGCCGACCGTCAGCGGCATGAAACAGGCTTCGGCGGTGCGACGGACCACGTCCATCATGGTACCGCGATTTTCATGGGTGGCGTTGATGTCGAGGAAAGTGAGTTCATCAGCGCCAGCGGCATCATAGGCGATCGCCGCCTCGACGGGATCGCCGGCATCACGCAGGTCGACGAAATTGACGCCCTTCACGACACGTCCGTCCTTGACGTCGAGGCAGGGGATGACGCGGACTTTGAACATGGCTCGGTCCTTATGCCGCCCGCTTGATGAGCTTCAGCGCCTCGGCCGGATCAACCCGCCCGTCATACAGCGCACGCCCGGAGATCGCGCCTTCGAGCTTCGCAGCGCGTGGCTCAAGCATGGCCTTGATATCATCGATAGAGGCGAGGCCCCCCGAGGCGATCACCGGAATTGAAATCGAATCGGCCAGCGCAATCGTCGCATCCCAATTGATACCCTTGAGCAAACCATCGCGCGCGATGTCAGTGAAGATGATGGCGGCAACGCCAGCGTCTTCAAAGCGCTGCGCGATTTCGAGTGCGGTGACGGTCGAGGTCTCGGCCCAGCCTTCGACGGCAACTTTGCCGTCGCGCGCATCGAGGCCGACGGCGACCTTGCCAGGGAATTTCTTCGCGGCTTCCTTTACCAGAGCGGGATCGCGCACCGCAGCCGTGCCGATGATGACGCGGGTGATACCTTTGGAAAGCCAGGCTTCCACCGTCTTGAGATCGCGAATGCCGCCGCCGAGCTGCACCGGCATCTTGACGGTAGCGAGCATTGACTCCACGGCCTGCGCATTCACCGGCTTGCCGGCAAAGGCGCCGTCGAGATCGACGACATGGAGATACTCGAAACCTTGCGTTTCGAAGTCGCTCGCCTGCGCGGCGGGATCGAGATTGAACACAGTGGCGCGCGCCATGTCGCCCTGTTCGAGGCGAACGCACTGGCCGTTCTTCAGATCGATGGCGGGAAAGAGAATCACGGCTTCCACTTCAGAAAGTTCGAAATCAGAGCCAGCCCGAAACGCTGACTCTTTTCGGGATGAAATTGCGTACCGATCGCGGTGTCCTTGCCAACGATGGCGGTGATGGGACCGCCGTAATCGGCACGCGCCAGCACATCGGCCTCGTTGACCGCATTCAGATGATAGGAGTGTACGAAATAGGCGTGGCGGCCCTTCGGCCCGAGCGGCAGGCGCTCCAGCACGGCATGCTCACGCACCATATCGAGTGTATTCCAGCCCATATGCGGGATCTTCAGGTTCTCTTCACGCGGCTTGATCTTCTCGACATCGCCGGCGATCCAACCCAGCCCGTCGGTCGTGACGTGCTCCTTGCCCCTGGTCGCCATCAGCTGCATGCCCACGCAGATGCCGAAGAAGGGGCGCGCCTTGTCGCGCACCGCTTCTGTCATCGCCTCGACCATGCCGTCCAGCGAATCCAGTCCCTTGCGGCAATCCGCGAAGGCGCCGACGCCGGGCAATACGATGCGATCGGCGCGAAATACCGTTTCGGGATCGCGCGTGACGATGACTTTCTCGGGTACGTCCATGCTGCGCGCGGCGCGCTCGAAGGCCTTCGCCGCTGAGTGCAGGTTACCGGAGCCGTAATCGATAATGGCAACGCTCACCGTGTTGCTCCCGATTGCGGGAATAGCCCGATAATGTCGTTTTGCGCCGGAGACGGCGGACGCGAAAATGGTTGGGCGGGCACGTGACGGGTCGGCGGCGGACCGCCGCGATCACTCGCCCACTGATCGTTGACGGAGTTGTGCTGCGCGGTCCAGCGATCGAAGAAGCGACGTTCGGCAGCATCCTTGTTGTCTGCAACGACCACATCGAGCTGACGCCACTTGCCGCGCGACAGTGTCCAACGTCGCAGGCTGGCGGCCTCGAAGCCCATCAGCAGTGCAAACAGCAGCATAACGACGAAACGGGCGCCGATATCGACCTTCAGCATCGACAATGCGACTTCGCCTGCGATCGACAGCACGACATAGCCGAGCAGTGCCCACCACAGCCGATGATAGATCAGCCAGATCAAGCCGGCGACGAACGCCCAGAAATGGAATCCATCGCGCACGAACTCGAACTTGTCCGTAGCCGCAAACGGCTCAGGGCCGGCGCCGCGAGGCGCGTGAACTGTGTAGACCGGCATGGCAAAAACTCCGCCCGGAAACCGTAGAGGCCGATCAGCCGCCGAGCTGACCCTTGGTGGATGGCACTTCGCCGGCATTGCGCGGATCGATCGCAACACCCGCCCGCAGTGCCCGCGCCAGACCCTTGAAGCAGGATTCGGCAATGTGATGGCTGTTCTCGCCATATAGGGTTTCGACGTGCAAAGTCACGCCCGCATTGCCGGCAAAGGCATTGAACCACTCGCGCACCAGTTCGGTGTCGAATTCGCCGATCTTGTGGGTCGGGAACGTGGACTTGAACACCAGCACCGGCCGGCCGGAAATATCCAGCGCCACCCGGGTCAAGGTCTCGTCCATGGGCATATAGACCGAGGCATAGCGGGTAATCCCGGCCATATCGCCGAGCGCCTGCTTGACCGCCTGGCCGAGCGCAATACCGACATCCTCCACGGTGTGATGGAAATCAACATGGAGGTCGCCGACAGCCTTCACGGTGACGTCGATACGGGAATGGCGGGCGAGCAGATCGAGCATATGGTCGAAGAAGCCGATTCCGGTGGTCGATTTGGATACGCCGGTACCGTCGAGGTTCACGGAGACCTCGATATCGGTTTCCTTGGTCTTGCGCTTGATCGTCGCCGTGCGCATGAAAACGCCTCTCCGCCTGCTGAAAACGCGCCCTTTTAACAGGGAGATGACACCTTCGCTACCGCGGGAGAGCTGATTCCGGACCGATCTTTAGCCCTATGGTGACCGGAATCCGCGCGCATCGGCCGCTGGCCTATGCTTCCTCGCCGGATTTGCAACGGCCGGTATCCGTGCCTAGATCAGGCGCTCAAGAGGGTTTCCATGAACGCATCCTATTCGGCCTGCCATGACGGATCGTCTCCGGTCTGGCACGGCACCACCATCCTGACCGTCCGCAAGGGCGGTAAAGTCGTCATCGGCGGCGACGGCCAGGTCTCGATTGGCCAGACGGTCATCAAATCCAACGCCAAAAAGGTTCGGAAACTGGGCCGCGGCGACGTGATCGGCGGCTTTGCCGGCGCCACGGCGGACGCCTTCACCCTGTTCGAGCGGCTGGAAGCCAAACTGGAGCAGTATCCCGGCCAATTGACCCGGGCCGCAGTCGAGCTCGCCAAGGACTGGCGTACCGATCGTTACCTCCGCCGGCTGGAAGCCATGATGATCGTCGCCGACAAGGACGTTTCGTTGGTGCTCACCGGTACCGGCGACGTGCTCGAGCCCGAAGCCGGCGTAATGGCCATTGGCTCCGGCGGCAACTACGCGCTAGCCGCGGCGAGGGCGCTGGTCGATACCGACCAGGACGCCGAGACCATCGTGCGCAAGTCGCTGGATATCGCCGCCGATATCTGCGTCTACACCAACCGCAACGTGACGCTGGAAATGCTGGACGCATGACCATCGCGGGTCACAATACCCGCGCGTCGTCCGTCAGCGACCTCTCGGTCAAACAGGGCGTAGTCATTGCGCTCGGTCTGTTCACTCTGCAGGCGGTACTTCTTTATGCGATGGGGCGATTGCCTATCTGCGCCTGCGGCTATGTGAAGCTCTGGCATAGCGTGGTGCTGAGTTCGGAGAATTCACAGCACCTCACCGACTGGTACACTTTCTCCCACATCATCCATGGCTTCCTGTTTTACGCCGCCACCTGGCTGCTGTTTCCGCGCCTGTCCTGGATCGCGCGCCTGATTGTTGCGATGCTTGTGGAAGGCGGCTGGGAGCTGCTGGAAAATTCAAGCTGGATCATCGAGCGCTATCGCGCCGGAACGATGTCGCTCGATTATTACGGCGACAGCATTGTCAATTCGCTGGCGGACACGCTGTCGATGATCACTGGCTTCATTCTTGCCCGGACGTTGCCGGTCGCGGCTACAGTCGCGATCGCACTGCTGTTCGAGATTCTGGTCGGCCTGCATATTCGCGACAATCTCACTTTGAACGTGATCATGCTGATTCATCCATTCGAAGCAATCCGAACCTGGCAGGCTGGACCACCCATCATCTGATCCGCTTGTCCCAACGCCCTTCTCAACCTACGTAGAGCGACATGACCGACTTTTCTCCCCGCGAAATCGTTTCAGAACTCGACCGGTTCATCGTCGGCCAGCACGACGCCAAGCGCGCAGTGTCCATCGCGCTACGCAATCGCTGGCGGCGCCTGCAGCTGACAGGATCGCTCCGCGAGGAAGTGCTGCCGAAGAACATTCTGATGATCGGCCCCACCGGCGTCGGCAAGACCGAGATCGCACGGCGGCTGGCGAAGCTCGCGGGCGCGCCTTTCATCAAGGTCGAGGCTACCAAGTTCACCGAAGTCGGTTATGTCGGCCGCGATGTCGAGCAGATCGTCAGGGATCTCGTCGAGGTCGCGATCTCGCTGACCCGAGAGCGCAAGCGCAAGGATGTCCAGGCGCGGGCTCAGCTCGCCGCAGAGGATCGCGTGGTCGATGCGCTGGTCGGCGCCACCGCAAGCGCGGCCACGAAAGATTCATTCCGCAAGAAGCTCCGCGCCGGCGAACTCAACGACAAGGAAATCGAGATCGAGGTGCAGTCGTCCGGCGGCCCGTCGATGTTCGAAATCCCGGGGATGCCCGGCGCGCAAATGGGCGCAATCTCGCTCGGCGACATCTTCGGCAAGATGGGTAAGGGTACCAAGACGCGTCGTCTCCGTGTCGAAGACGCGCATGAGCCGCTGGTGAATGAGGAAGCCGACAAGCTGCTCGACAGCGACGCGCTGGTTCAAGAGGCGATCTCTGTCGTCGAGAATAACGGCATCGTGTTCCTCGACGAGATCGACAAGATCTGCGTGCGCGATGGTCGCAGCGGCGGTGAAGTCTCGCGCGAAGGCGTGCAGCGCGACCTGCTGCCGCTGATCGAAGGCACCACCGTCTCGACCAAGCACGGCGCGGTAAAGACCGACCACATCCTGTTTATCGCCTCCGGCGCATTCCATATCGCCAAGCCGTCGGATCTTTTGCCGGAACTGCAGGGCCGCCTGCCGATCCGCGTCGAGCTCAACGCACTCACGCGTGATGACATGCGCCGCATTCTCACCGAACCCGAGGCTTCGCTGATCAAGCAGTATGTGGCGCTATTGCAGACCGAAGGCGTGACGCTGGAATTCGCGGACGACGCCATCGATGCGCTGGCGGATGTCGCTGTTGCGGTGAATTCAACCGTCGAGAATATCGGCGCGCGGCGTTTGCAGACGGTGATGGAGCGCGTGCTCGACGAAATTTCCTTCGCAGCACCGGATCGTAACGGCGAGACCATCCGCGTGGATGCTGCCTATGTGCAGAAGCACGTAGGGGATCTGGCGAAGAATTCGGATTTGAGCCGGTTTATTTTGTGAGGCTTGACGACGGCCTTTCGCTTCCTCGCCCCGCGCTTGCGGGGAGAGCGCGCGGTGAAGGGCTCTTCGATCCGCAAGCGCGGGGCGAGGTTAAGTACGCGCCCGTCTGATACGCACATACAGCGCGCCGGCGCCGCCGTGCCCGATATGCGCTTCCTCGAATCCCACCACCAGCGACCGAAACTCTGGCAGCCCCAGCCAGAGCGGCACTTGGCGGCGCAAGATGCCGCGCTCGGATTCCGGACCGGTGGTCCGGCCCTTGCCGGTGATGACCAGCACGAAAGTCATACCGTCATGGCTGGCGCGATGCAGGAACGCCGACAAAGCGTGATGCGCGCGCGTCTGTGTCATTCCGTGCAGATCGATCCGCGCGTCGATGTCCTTGCGACCGCGCGAGAGCTGCGAACGCTCGCGACGGCCGAGCGGCGCCAGAGGCGGCACCGGCGGCGGCGCAGGCTTTGCGGTTTTGAGGACTGCCGGCGGTGCCGAGGTCATCTTCTTGGGCGCCGCGACTTTCACAAGCGTTGGCGCGTCTTCCGCAGGCTCCGGCTTCACCACACGCTTCTTGCGCAGCGGCTTGACCTGTTTGGCGACCAGTTCCCACAGCGCGCGCTCCTCTTCGCTCAGCACGCGGCGACGGCGCGGCGCCACGGGATCGATGAGTTGCGGTGGACGTGAACGCTTCATTGCCAGGGGAAACGGAAGAGGGACTGCGGCTGCTTCGCTGCGCGACGATACACGCGGTGCCGGACTTTGGCACGTTTCGGTTTAACTTCCCGCTTCACTTCGGGTTTTACTTCGGGTTTTTTCTGCGACTTCGCCTCGGCTGCGACTTGAGGCGCGACCGCAGGCCGAGCCTCCGGCAATGGCACTGTCGTAGCCACGGATGGAGACGATGTCGGGGTGGGCGCGACTGCAGCCACAGCCGGTTTTGCAACTGGCAATGGCGGCGGCGCTGTCACTGTTGGCGCTACGGGTTTCGACGCGACCGATGTATCAGACCTAGACGTATCGGGCTTTGCTGCGGCCTTGTTGTCGATCGCGGGATTTTCGACCTTCGATACTTCCGGGGGCTTCAGCTCGGTCTGTGGAAACAGCTTTGCGATTCGCTCCGAGGGTCGCGCATCGGGCAGCGGCATGTGATGGCCGCGCGCAGAGGGATCGAGACTCTTCGGCACCAGCATCACGAAACGCGCGGGATGGCGCATCCGGCCGGCGACTCGGCCAGCTTCTGCGCCGGCCCCAAAATACAGATCGGCACGGGCCGGGCCGACAATGGCCGAGCCTGTATCCTGCGCCACCATCAAACGACGGAACGGCGTCTTTGCCGTATCCGAGTCGACAGGCAGATCGCCTTCGATGAAGAACGGTGTGCCATAGACATGCAGTGACTTGTCGACGGCGATGGATCGGCCCGGCGTCAGCGGCACGCCTTGCGCACCGACGGCTTCGTCCTTGTCGGAGAGCTGCACTTCGCGAAAGAAGACATAGGAGCGATTCTGCCGGCGCAACTCGCTCGCGGCATCCGGGTTCTCTTCCATATATTGCCGGATACGCTGCATCGACATCTGCTCGCGCGGGATGATGCCACGATCAATCAGCACGCGGCCGACCGGCGTATAGCGATAGCCATTATGCGCATCGTAATTGATCCGCACCGTGCCGCCGTCTTCGAGGCGCACGCGCGCCGAGCCCTGGATCTGCGTGAACAGCAAATCGGTCTGGCTCTTCAGCCAGACGATTTCGAGCCCGCGCCCGGCGATGGCGCCGTCTTCGATCTCACCACGATCATAATAAGGCACGAGTTTGCGACGGCCAATCTTGCGGAACACATCGCCGCCATTTGGCATGCTTGCGGATGACTGGCGATAGCCGCGCACAAACAGATTCGACGGGCGGCGATAGACCGGCACGGTGTAAACGTCAGTCTTCGTGCGCGAACCGTCGATCACCGGCTCATAGTAGCCGGTGACGAAACCTTCAGGCTCGCCGAGCCGTGAGATACGCAGCGGCAGAAAATGGTCTTCGAAGAAGGCGCGCGCCTTGGCGCCATCGGAAATCTCGGCAGTTCTCGCAGCCCGGCAGGGATCGCGGAGCGTGGTGCCGAGCGCCTTCGAATCCGTTGGTGAGTTGCGTTGAGCAACGATCGGCTTGCAACTGGTGCGAAACGCCTGGAAGGCGAGGAGGTGATCGTCCTCGCTCCAGCCGGCGATATCGGTCCAATTCACCGGCGCATATTGGCTGCCTGTGAATTCGAACGGCCATTCCCGCGGCGGATTGTGCCGGGGCACATACACAAATTGTGCAGGATCATTCTTGACGTGCTTGGCGTGACGCCGGACCCGTGCGTCTGCAGTGGCAGGGATCAACGCAGCAGCGATCACGCACAGCGCGGCAAGCCGGCCGAGCCTGACAGCGTTACTGCACGCTGCCGGTGCCAACCAGCTTCCAGTTCGGATCGCGCGAGGTGATATCGCGAGCAAAGGTCCAGACGTCGGTGATGTCGCTGACCTTGTCGGCATTGCCGTCGACCACAGCGCCGGTCTTGTCGCGCGTCACCGAGATCATCTGCGACACGAAACGCACGGTGAGCTGTGCCGCGCGATCGCGCACTTCTGCGCCGACGAGTTCGGCCTTGTCGATCGAGACGAAACGGGTCTCGGTCTTCTGCTCGTTCTTCTCGCGATCCTTGATGACGGCATCGAACGAGTCGAACACCTCAGACGACAGCAGGTCCTTCAGCGACCGGCGATCACCATTCGCAAAGGCCAGCACGATCATCTCATAGGCGCTCTTGGCCCCTGTGATGAAATGACGGGGATCGAACGACGAATCCTGCTCGACGACGGCATCGAGACCTGCGGCGAGCGGCGTACCCGGTTCGGTAATGCCCTTCCAGCGCTCGGCGGGAGAGACGTCGGCGGCCGGTGCCGGCGCAGTCTGATCGACGGGACCGCCGGGCATCGGCACGACATTGCCTTCGGGCGGCAAAGCATCACGCGCCGCGCGGTCGAAGGGCGGACGCTCTTCGCCGGTGCGCTGTCCAAGCACATTGCGCAGGCGGATGAAAATGAAGACCGCCAGTGCCAGGAAGATGATGGTGTAAATGTCCACGTCTTATTGCTTTCTGATCGGTGCCGGGCATGCCCGGCGGAAGACTATGCCGCCCATCGCGGTCCTGAAATCGGCTCCCGCAAGGTTGGGAGACCGCGTCATGGGCGAACCTGCTCCATGTAGACATGAAACTAAGCCCAGCCAATGGCGCGCCATCGCGTCCGGCTGCGGCAAAGCGGCCTTCGCACCGGCAACCTCGACCGCAACCGTTTCGATAAATTCTAGCGCGTTTGTCCGACAGAGGAAATCGGATCGGGCGAGGAAAACCCGCACTTTCAGTCATTTAACGTGAATTCGGGACGAATACGATCGGTTTTGCACCTGGATGACCAAGTGGCGGGTCAAACTGGCGATTTTCTAGCGTCCAGGTTGCAGCGTGGCATCCTTGTGGAATGCCTCAGGCCTATGATAGCCACTCGCCGCGATCACCTCATTCGACCATTCGCGCGGATACCCGCGACGAACCGGTTCCACCCGCCCGGCAGCGCTTCAGGAGAATTTTCGATGGCAAACGGCAACGGCACCCCTCCGGAGCAGTCACCCCCCCAACTCAATGTGCTGGCGCAGTACACCAAGGACCTGTCGTTCGAAAACCCGAACGCCCCGGCCTCGCTGGCCCCGCAGTCCCAACAGCCGAACATCAATATCCAGATCAATGTCGGCGCCAACAACCTCTCCGAGAGCGAATATGAAGTAACGCTGTCGGTCGAGGGCAAGGCAGAGAACGCCGGCTCGGTGCTGTTCTCGTTCGAACTGGCCTATGCCGGCGTATTCCGCATCGTCAACGTGCCGCAGGAAAACCTGCACCCGCTGGTCATGATCGAATGCCCGCGCCTGCTGTTCCCGTTTGCGCGCGAAATCATCGCCACCGCGGTGCGCGATGGCGGCTTCCCGCCGTTGATGCTCGACCCCGTGGATTTCGTTGGTCTGTACCGGCAGAACCTGGAACGTCAGGCTCAGGCCGAGGCTGGCAAGTCGAACTAGGTTCGCCGCGTTCAGCCAACCAGTTTGCATCATGGCCGGGCTTGTCCCGGCCATTTTTGTTTTTACGAGGCGGGCCCCAGAAACTCGTTCCAGATTGCCTTCTCGCCCATCGTTGCGACAAAGGCGCGGTGTTCGGCGCGATCGGCTTCGGTCACGCGCGGCGCAAGCGCGATCTCGCGCTGACGGCGCGGCGCGTCGTTGATGCTGCCGGTGCGCTGCGCAGGCGCTTCCTCCGCCAAAATCAGTTGCGACTGCCGGGCGCCGATGAGGTCAATATAGACTTCCGCCAGCAATTCGGAGTCAAGCAGCGCGCCGTGCTTGGTGCGGCGGGAATTGTCGATCGCATAGCGGGCGCAGAGATCGTCGAGCTTATTCGACACACCGGGATGCTTGCGGCGCGCCAGCAGCAGTGTATCGACGAGACGGTCGCGCGGCACCGGCGGACGCTTGATACGATCGAGTTCGGCATTGATAAAGCCGAGGTCGAACATCCCGTTGTGAATCACCAGCGGCGAATCGGCGATGAAGGCCATGAAGTCGTCGACCACTTCATGAAACAGCGGCTTGGTCGACAGGAACTCGGCGGATAGCCCGTGCACGTTGAACGCTTCCTGAGGCATGTCGCGTTCGGGATTAATGTAGACGTGAAAGGTCTGGCCGGTCGGCATCCGGTTGAAGATTTCGAGGCAACCGATTTCCACCAGCCGATCGCCCCGTAAGGGGTCGAGGCCCGTGGTTTCGGTATCCATGACGATTTCGCGCATCGCAATAAGCCGGTTGTCGAATCAGGGAGTGGTTACAGCCGCCGTTGCGGCATCTTAACAGCCTCGGCGAGAATTTCACGGATCCGCTCCCGCACGGGATCCAATCCATTGGATGTATCCACCACGAAGTCGGCCCGCTTGCGCTTTTCCGCATCGGGCAGCTGCCGCGCCAGAATCGCGTCGAGTTTCTCGGCCGTCATACCCTCACGCGCCAGAATGCGCTCGCGCTGCTGCTCGGGATTCGTGGACACGACGACCACCGCATCGACACGCTTTTCTCCGCCGGTTTCATAGAGCAGGGGCACGTCGACCACCGCCACCGGTGCACCCGACTTCTCGGCATCGTCCAGGAATTTTCGGTGATAGGCGCCGAGCAGCGGATGCACGATCTGCTCCAGCTTCTTCATCGCCGCGGCATCATGCACGACCTGTGCAGAGAGCTTTGCGCGATCGACCTTGCCGTTATCGGTAGTGCCAGGGAAGGCGGCTTCAATCAACGGAGCTGCTTCGCCTTCATAGATCATGTGCACAGTGGCATCGGCGTCATAAACCGGCACGCCGGCTTCCATGAACAATTTCGCGGTGGTCGATTTGCCCATTCCGATCGAACCGGTCAGCCCCAATACGCGCATCAATTCCTCATAAAAATCAGATCGCGATCATCTCTTCGCCGCGCAGGAAACTCAACAGCGGCAGCAGCGGTAGGCCGAGAATGGTAAAGTGATCGCCTTCAATCAGCTCGAACAGATGCACACCCAGACCTTCGAGCTGATAGGCGCCGACACTCGTCGTCACCTTTTCGCCCGCAGCGTCCAGATAGGCATTGATCGCCTCATCATCCAGCTTGCGCATGGTCATATGCGCCACGGAGACATTGGAGAACAATGTCGCACCATCGCAAACGACGGCAAGCGCTGAATGCAATTCGTGGGTCCGGCCCGCGAGGATCGCAAGTTGTTCGGCCGCCTGTTCCCGTCCGGCGGGTTTGCTGAACATCCGATCGCCGAGCGCCAGGATTTGATCGGCGCCAAGAACATAGCGGCCGGGATGACGCAGCGAGATAAAGGCTGCCTTCCGCTCGGCGAGCAAGGCTGCGATCTCGCCAGGCGCCGTCAATCCGGATTTCTGCTGGATGCCGCGCTCGTCGATATCCGCCGGCATCGCGTCAAACGTAATGCCAGCATTCGCCAGCAACTCACGACGCGCCGAACTTTGCGACGCCAGGATCAGCGGTTGCACGCCACGCCAAATGGTCATTCGGACATCCTCTGACGCTGGCGATCGGCCAACAGTTTCATGATGGCCGCCGCGGTTTCCTCGATGGAGCGACGTGTCACTTCCAACAAAGCCCAGCCGTATTTGGCGCTAAGCTTGCGCGCATAGGTGACTTCGTCCGTGACCGACTGGCGATCGATATAATCGTCATTGGCCGTATCGCTGCCAATGCTGAGAAGCCGGTTCTGGCGAATCTGAATCAAGCGCTCCGGCGTCGCGTGCAGGCTGACCACCAGCGGATTTTTCAACGTCTCAAGCTGATGGGGAATGGGGATGCCGGGGACGAGCGGCACATTGGCCGTGCGCACACCACGATTGGCAAGATAGATCGATGTTGGTGTCTTCGATGTGCGCGAGACGCCGACCAGAACCACGTCCGCTTCTTCGAGGCCTTCCACATGCTGGCCGTCGTCATGCATCATCGAATAATTCAGCGCGTCGATACGCTTGAAATATTCGGCGTTGAGCGTGTGCTGCGCACCGACGCGGCCGGTGGTCGACGCACCAAGATAAGCCTGAAACAGCTGCATCACTGGCCCGATGATCGACAGGCTCGGGCTGTTGATCTCCTGGCACTTGGCTTCCAACCGGCCAACCAGATCTTTTTCCAGCAGCGTGAAGAGAACGATGCCGGGCGCTTCCTCTATTTCGGAGAGCACGCGATCGAGTTGTTTCTGGCTGCGGACCAGCGGATAGACATGCTCGACCGGCGTGACATTCGCATATTGCGCCGCGACGGCGCGGGCCACCGTGATCAACGTCTCACCGGTCGAATCGGAGACCAGATGAAGATGAAAATAGCTGCCGGTGGTGGGCACCATGATCGTGTATGTCCTGTGAATCTCTGTGGAGCTTTTCCGGGAAATCGACCATCGCCTCGGCGGGCCCGGGATAACTCGGTTTTTTCTTCACAGGGCTCATGAAGAGGAAAAGCTCTGAGGCTGCTCTGAATGATAATGGGGTTATCCGGGTTTGTCTTGGGATAATCCAGTGCACGGCGACGGTAAGCCTTTGCGCTGCATATCGAACTTGCATGCAGGCCGCTTTGGGGAAATCACGTGGCGATGTGCATAAGCGTGGGACAGTTCCGGGATTGTTTTGGGCGGCTGAAATCCACTGTCACTTAGACTCAAACCTAAGATTCTATAAATATTATTTAAGAGAAGGATGGCTTGCGGATAGCGCGGTGATCCGCTCTGTATCGGCGTGTCCTGCAACGCGGCTTTCCGGTGAAGTGTTCCGGTCTCGGCACGTGCGATGTGACGCACTGATGCTGGAAAGAACTTTCGAATGTATGAATGGGCCAAGGCGCTGCATGTGATCGCCGTCATCTCGTGGATGGCGGGCATGCTCTATCTGCCGCGACTGTTCGTCTATCACTGCGATGCGGAGATCGGCTCGAAGCAATCCGAAACCTTCAAGGTGATGGAGCGTCGCCTGCTCAAGGCGATCATCAATCCGGCGATGATCGCCACCTGGATCCTCGGCCTGTATCTCGCCTGGGCCGGTCACTGGTTCAGCTCGGGCTGGTTTCACGCCAAACTGACGCTGGTGCTGCTGATGTCTGGCATTCATGGCTTCCTGAGTGCCCGGGTGCGTGATTTTGCTCAGGAAAAAAATACGCGGACTTCAAAATTCTATCGAATTATCAATGAGGTACCAACCGTTTTGATGATCCTGATCGTCATTTTGGTGATCGTGAAGCCGTTCTAGGCCAAATTTGTCATCACAACCGCCGTTTCGGCTCCTTGCGCGACACCCTGCGATTTTCTATATTCGCGTCATCCCACCCCACGCAGGCGGATGTGGTTTGTACCGGTTTCGCTTTTTGAACCGGCCACCGCATCAGGTTTGAAGCTCCTTCAGCACCTTCCTCGCTCAAGACTTCCTGGCCAGAGACCTGCGGACTTTCCTGATCTTTTCCAGCGTCCGCATCCGTCTTGGCTACCTCGCGCTCCCTCCCCGACTTTCTACAGGATCCCTCCCAATGCGGGAAATGAAACTCCAGGACCTCAAAGCCAAGACGCCAGCCGAGCTTGTCTCGTTTGCGGAAGAGCTCGGGGTCGAAAATGCCAGCACCATGCGCAAGCAGGAGCTGATGTTCGCGAGCTTGAAGCAGCTGGCGATCAAGGAAACCGACATCATCGGCGAAGGTGTCGTCGAGGTTCTCTCCGACGGCTTCGGCTTCTTGCGGTCACCCGATGCGAACTACCTGCCGGGTCCGGACGATATCTACGTCTCGCCCTCGCAGATCCGCCGCTTCGGCCTGCGCACCGGCGATACGGTCGAAGGCCATATCCGCAGCCCGAAGGAAGGCGAACGTTATTTCGCTTTGCTCAAGGTCAATACGCTCAACTTCGAAGATCCCGAGAAGTCGAAGCACAAGGTCAATTTCGACAACCTCACCCCGCTCTTTCCGGACCAGCGCTTCCGCCTCGAGCTGGAAGATTCGACCCGCCGCGATCTATCGGCGCGTGTCATCGACATCGTCGCGCCGATCGGCAAGGGTCAACGCGCACTGATCGTCGCGCCGCCGCGGACGGGTAAAACCGTGCTGATGCAGAACATCGCGCATTCGATCACCGCCAACCACCCGGAATGCTATCTGATCGTTCTTCTGATCGACGAACGTCCGGAAGAAGTCACCGACATGCAGCGTTCGGTGAAGGGTGAGGTCGTCTCCTCGACCTTCGACGAACCGGCGGTGCGTCACGTTCAGGTCGCCGAAATGGTGATCGAGAAGGCCAAGCGCCTGGTCGAACATGGCCGCGACGTGGTCATCCTGCTGGATTCTATTACCCGCCTCGGCCGCGCCTACAACACCGTCGTGCCGTCGTCGGGCAAAGTGCTCACCGGCGGTGTCGACGCCAATGCGCTGCAGCGTCCGAAGCGCTTCTTCGGTGCGGCCCGTAATGTGGAAGAAGGTGGTTCGCTGACCATCATCGCCACCGCGCTGGTCGATACCGGCAGCCGCATGGACGAAGTCATCTTTGAAGAATTCAAGGGCACCGGTAACTCGGAACTCATCCTGGACCGCAAGGTCTCGGACAAGCGGACCTTCCCGGCGATCGATATCTCGCGCTCGGGTACCCGCAAGGAAGAGCTCATCACGGATCCACAGCTGCTCAAGAAGATGTATGTGCTCCGCCGGATCCTCAATCCGATGGGTACGATGGACGCTATCGACTTCCTGCTCGACAAGCTCCGCAACACGAAGAACAACTCGGAATTCTTCGATTCGATGAATACGTAAGTTTCGGGGCTGTTCGAGCGAACAGCTGCAGGACTGCAAAACGCGCCGTTGCGAAAGCAGCGGCGCTTTTTTGTGTCGGTTCTTTGTACTGGCCGTTGACTGTCATTCCGGGATGTACGGAGGTCGGCGAAGACGCCTGATGCACAGACCCGGAATCACGGATTGTCTTAAACATCTCGGGATTCTGGGTTCAGAATCCCCATTGCATCGCATCGCCCCCATCGGCAAATAGGCGATGCATCCACGCGACCAGACGATCTACGCTTTGTCCTCCGGCCGCCCGCCGACGGCGATTGCGATTGTCCGCGTGTCAGGTTCTCAGGCAGGTGAGGCGCTGACGCGTCTGGCAAGGAAGCTGCCGGCACCGCGGATGGCCACCCATGTTCTCCTCTCGGATGACCGGCTCGGCCCGATCGACGATGCGGTGGTGCTGTGGTTTCCGGGGCCAGCGAGCGCGACCGGCGAGGACGTTGCCGAATTTCATATTCATGGCGGGCGCGCGGTATTGGCTTCTTTGTTTGAGGCCCTGGGCGCCATCGACGACTTACGGCCGGCGGAGCCCGGCGAATTCACGCGCCGCGCGTTCGAGAACGGCAAGCTCGACCTGACCGAGGCGGAAGGCCTCGACGATCTGATTCACGCGGACACTGACCGGCAGCGGCGTCAGGCGCTGCGGCAGCTCAAGGGACTGCTCGGCGACAAGGCGCGCAACTGGCGACAGCAGATCATCGAGGCGCTGGCCCTGGTCGAAGTCGGCATCGATTTTTCTGACGAAGGCGACGTATCCGCCGAATTGCTGGCGCCGGCTTTGGCGAAAGCATCGGCGCTGCATCGGGAGATCGAGGAGGTGCTGGCGGCGCATGGTCGAAGCGAGCGGTTGCGCGACGGTCTGGTGGTGGCCATCGCGGGTCAGCCTAATGTCGGCAAATCGACGCTGATGAATCAGCTCGCCCGGCGCGATGTCGCAATCGTATCACCGCATGCGGGCACCACCCGGGACGTCATCGAGGTGCAGCTCGATCTCGACGGTTATCCGGTGACGATCATCGATACCGCCGGCATTCGCGAGACGGCTGATCCGGTGGAGGGGGAGGGCGTGCGCCGGGCGCGGGCTCGGGCGGCCGAAGCGGATCTGGTGCTATGGCTGGTCGACTCCGGCGCGGAGGCGTCCAATCCGGGGCAATGGTTGGCGGAATCTGAAACGCCGGTCTGGGTGGTCCGGAACAAGGTCGATCTGATCCAGGGTGCGTCGGCCGGGCCAGACTTGTTGATCGCGATCTCTGCAGAGCGCGGCGATGGCCTCGCACGACTGTTGGCCCTGCTGATCGATTTCGCCGGTCGGTACTTCGGGAGCGGAGAGGCCGGGCTGATTACCCGGGAGCGGCAACGTCTTTTGCTGCGCAGCACGTCGGATTTGCTGCAGCATGCTGCAGCATCGGCTGAGCAAGGCGAAGAATTCGTTGCCGAGGATATGCGTGCTGCAGCGCAGCAATTGGGACGATTGCTTGGGCGTGTTGATGTAGAGGATATCCTCGATAGCATCTTTCGGGACTTTTGTATAGGTAAGTAATATTTCTTTGTTCATTATTTAATGAAGTGAATATTGAATCAAATCGGGCGTGGAACTCTCGGTAAAAGTATAGAGATTTCAGCTATTGAAGCAATCCAGAAGGCCGGGTAGCTGATTTGCAAAAGACAGGACTGCTTCGTTGCAATATGCCCTTCGCAATGATGGCCGAGGAAGAATGTGTTTCACGTGAAACAGTCCGGCCTCCATTCTTTCAAAGACACTATTGTTTCACGTGAAACAGTGCCTGTGGATTTCTCTTCAATCCCGGCGGCACCCGCGCTAGAAGCTGCGGCCATGCAGGACAATTTTGACGTCATCGTAATCGGGGGAGGCCATGCCGGCTGCGAGGCCGCGGCTGGTGCAGCGCGCATGGGCGCGCTGACGGCACTGGTCACGCACCAGTTCGCGACTATTGGCGCGATGTCCTGCAACCCCGCCATCGGCGGTCTGGGCAAGGGTCATCTCGTTCGCGAGGTCGATGCGCTGGACGGGTTGATGGGGCGCGTCGCCGATGCCGCCGGCATCCAGTTCCGCATGCTCAACCGCAAGAAGGGTCCGGCCGTTCGTGGCCCACGTACCCAGGCGGACCGCAAGCTTTACGCTGCAGCGATGCAGGCGGCGATCGTCGCGACCGAGAATCTGAGTGTGATCGAAGGCGAGGCCGACGACCTGCTGATGTCAAACGGCCGGGTCACCGGCATCCGTCTTGCCGATGGCCGCGAACTCGCTGCCGGATCGGTGGTCATCACCACTGGGACGTTTCTGCGCGGCCTGATCCATCTCGGCGAGAAGAACTGGCCCGCTGGCCGGATCGATGAAGCTCCCGCACTCGGCCTGTCCAAGGCGTTCGAGCGCGTCGGTTTTACCCTCGGACGGCTCAAGACCGGTACGCCACCGCGGCTCGATGGGACCACCATCGACTGGGCGGGGGTAGAGATGCAGTCCGCCGACGATCCGCTGGAGCCGTTCTCGGTCATGACCGAGCGGATCACCAATCCGCAGATTCAGTGCGGCATCACGCGCACCACACCGGCGACCCATGAGGTGATCCGGGCCAATGTGCATCGCTCGCCGATGTATTCCGGCCAGATCAAGAGCTCAGGGCCGCGCTATTGCCCGTCCATCGAGGACAAGATCGTCCGCTTTGGCGATCGCGATGGTCACCAGATCTTCCTGGAGCCGGAAGGCCTAGATGACTCCACGGTCTATCCCAACGGCATCTCTACCTCACTGCCCGAGGAGGTTCAGGCTGCGATCCTGGCGTCGATCCCCGGTCTCGAGCGGGTCCGCATGGTCCGCCCGGGTTATGCGATCGAATATGACCACGTCGATCCCCGCGAACTCGATCCGACGCTGCAAACCAAGCGCGTCCCTGGCCTGTTTCTGGCCGGGCAGATCAATGGCACCACAGGATACGAAGAAGCCGCCGCCCAGGGTCTCGTCGCCGGTCTGAATGCGGCTTTGGTGGCGAGCGGTAGCCAGTTGACCGTATTCGATCGCGCCGATGGCTATCTCGGCGTGATGATCGACGATCTGGTCACCCGCGGGATTACCGAGCCCTATCGGATGTTCACTTCGCGGGCCGAATATCGTCTCACGCTGCGTGCCGACAACGCCGATCAGCGCCTGACCGACAAGGGTATCAGCCTGGGATGTGTCGGCAGCGCTCGTTCGGTCCGGCATGGCGCCAAGATGGAAGCCCTCACCGTCGGTAAGGCCCTGACCCAGGCGCTGTCGATCACTCCTAACGGGGCGGCGAAGCATGGTCTGGTGCTCAATCACGACGGTCAGCGTCGCTCTGCCTTCGATCTCCTGTCCTACCCAGAGACCGAATGGGCCACCGTGATCCGGATCTGGCCGGAATTATCGGCCATTGACCCAGCGATCGGCACCCATATCGAGATCGATGCCAAATATGATGTCTATCTGAAGCGTCAGACCGCGGATGTGGAGGCTTTTCGCCGTGACGAGGGTCTCTCGCTGGTGGATGTCGACTATGATGCGGTCCCCGGACTGTCCAATGAGGCCCGGGCGAAGCTCAAGGCAGCGCTTCCTCACACTGTGGGGCAGGCGGGACGTCTGGATGGTATGACTCCGGCCGCATTGGCCATTCTCGCGGCCTATCTCCGCCGCGAAGCACGCAAGCCGAAGGCTGCTTTGGCCTAGTTGGTTGTTTCACGTGAAACAGGAAGCCGAAATCAACGCGGCTCCGTTGAAGATGGCTTCGCTGGCCGGCGGGGCCAGAAGGCAATAGCTGCGACGGCCACCGTAAAGAGGATCACGGCGACGATCGTCTGGACCACATCGAAATTGAGTGCGTCACGCGAGACGAACAGCGCCGTGATGGGTGCCGCCAGCATCAGGAAAAGCCGTACGATCACACTCATGGTCATCTGCCTCCAACGATGATTCATTGGAGGCCGGACTCGTCCTGCTCGCATTGATCCTGGTCAACTCACTGTCCTGAATCCTCTATACTGCAAACCTTTGCGCCCTCAGGGCGGCATTCAGCTGGTTATCAGAGGTGCTGAACAGGTCGTACAGGACGGCGTAAGGATCGCCTTCAAGCTTGAGAGCACGCGCAAAGGCAGGCTCCGTCTTTACTCCTCCGGCCCGTAACGCGCAGATGGCGGTGTGGAAGGCGGGTGCGCCCAGGGTCAGCAGTCGCTTCTCGACCTCGAAGTGCCGCCAGCCAGCTTGATCCTGTACGGGAGTCGAGCTGACAAAGATCTCGAACGGCCATCCATACGCTTCGAATGTCGCGATCACCGGTCGGCCTTTGGCCGACCATTGATAGATGGCAAAGCTTTCGGACTCGCCGAAGTGCTTCCAAACAAGTTCAACAGCCGCGGCCAGGTCGGCGGCGCAACAGACGATATCGATGTCACTGTCGGGCCGGGCGACGCCGAGCGGCAGTGTGCCGACCACATGCGGGTCGAACGGCGCGAGGACGCCGAGCAGGCCGGTGCGTCGAAGGGCTTCCTGATAGGTCGGTCGTTCATTCATCGGCAATTCCCGCCCGGATTTGTCGTCTCGCTCCGGCAATTCGATAGCGACACAAATGGACTCAGAGTATGGATGGGTCCCAACAGCTTTTCAGACAATCCAATGGCTCAACGATCCCAGCAAGCAGCTCCCACACCCCGGCTCGATGCCGACAAGGCTGCGGCCTTGCGGCTGACACCTGTTTCACGTGAAACGGAGGGCAGGCTCGATCGCTATGTCGACCTGCTGCTGCAATGGCAGGCCAAGACCAATCTGATTTCGCCCGCGACGCTTCCAAATCTCTGGACGCGCCATATCTCGGATTCGCTGCAGCTTCTGAACCTCGCGCCGGATGCAAAGATCTGGCTCGACTTCGGCAGCGGCGGAGGCTTCCCCGGTGTGGTTCTGGCCTGTGCCATGGGTGACGTTGCAGGTGGACATGTTCATCTCGTCGAGCGCAACGCCAAGAAGGCGGCGTTCCTGCGCGAAGCGCTGCGCGTGACGCAAGCCCCAGGCACAATTCATCTGGCTGACATCGGGGATAATGTGGATAGATTTCCCGAACGCGTCGATTGCATCACCGCACGTGCTGTTGCCTCGTTACATATCGTCATCGGTTTCGCCGAGCCCCTGATGAAGCCGGGCACAAAAGCCTTATTTCTCAAGGGTCAAGATGTAGAATCGGAATTGACCGAAGCTACTAGATATTGGAATATAAGCCCGCGCCTGCATGCCAGCCTGACCGGCGGACAAGGCTGGATCGTCGAACTCGACCGGATCGAGCGACTGACCCCGTCCGCAAACCAAAATGGCCACGCCAATGACCGTAATTGATCAAGAATATCAAGAGGATACGTCAAATACGATGCCCGGACACCCGCGTATCCTGGCGCTGGCCAACCAGAAGGGTGGCGTCGGCAAGACCACCACCGCGATCAATCTCGGCACGGCACTGGCTGCCATCGGAGAGCGCGTGCTGATCGTCGATCTCGATCCGCAGGGCAATGCGTCCACTGGTCTCGGTATCGATCGTCGCAATCGCAACTGCTCGACCTATGACGTTCTGATTGGCGAAGCGCCGCTGCGCGATGCTGTCGTGGTCACCGCGGTGCCGCGTCTGCACATCGCTGCGTCGACCATGGACCTTTCGGGTCTCGAGCTCGAACTCGGTTCGGCCCGCGACCGCGCCTTCCGGCTGCGCGATGCCATCGGCGAATTGAACAACAATGTCTCGCCCGGCTCCGACTACACTTACGTGCTGATCGACTGCCCGCCGTCGCTCAATCTTCTTACGGTCAATGCGATGGCCGCGTCGGATGCGATCCTGGTGCCGCTGCAGTGTGAGTTCTTCGCGCTCGAAGGTCTGTCGCAATTACTGCAGACGGTAGAGCAGGTACGCTCGACGCTGAACCCGAACCTGTCGATTCATGGCATCGTGATGACCATGTTCGATGCGCGCAACAACCTGTCGAACCAGGTCGTTGCCGACGTGCGCGAATTCATGGGCAGCAAGGTTTACGACACCATGATCCCGCGCAACGTCCGCATTTCGGAAGCGCCGTCCTACGGCAAGCCGGTGCTGGTCTATGATCTGAAGTGCTCGGGCTCCGAAGCCTATCTACGGCTCGCGACCGAAGTGATCCAGCGCGAGCGCGATCTGCGTACTGCTCACTGAAATCTTGCGTAGATAGTTTTCGGGATGCGGTGAGCTTTGCGCCACCGGTTCTGCGGTCTGAATTTCTAGTTTGAGTACGGAGTAACCCGCATGAGTTCGAAGGGATTGGCCATGGCCGATGAAGCGCGTTCGCGGTTGGGCCGCGGTCTTGCAAGTCTGATCGGCGATGTCGGCGGCGAAGCCGCGCATGTCGAGCGTCCTTCGCGTAACCAGCGCAAGGTGCCGATCGAATTCCTCAAGGCCAATCCGCGCAATCCGCGTCGGGCCTTTGCCGATGCTGAGCTCAGCGAACTCGCAGCGTCGATCAAGCAACATGGCGTGATCCAGCCGATCGTGGTGCGTCCGGTGAAGGGCTCGAATGATCGCTTCGAGATCATCGCCGGCGAACGCCGCTGGCGTGCATCGCAGATCGCCGGTCTGCATGAAGTGCCGATCGTGCCGCTCGACGTGACGGATTCGGCCGCGATGGAAATCGCGATCATCGAGAACGTCCAGCGCGAAGATCTCAATGCGATGGAAGAGGCACAGGGCTATCACGCGCTCGCCGAGACCTACAAACACAGCCAGGACGAGATCGCGAAAATCGTCGGCAAGAGCCGCAGCCATGTCGCCAACATGATGCGCCTCACCAAGCTGCCGGTGGACGTGCAGGATCTGATCGCGGCGGGCCAGTTGTCCAACGGTCACGCCCGCGCACTGATCAACCTGCCGGATGCGTCGAGCGCCGCGAAGCGGATCATTGCCGAAGGACTGAACGTTCGTCAGACCGAAGCACTCGCGCATGAAGAGGGTGTGCCCGAGCGCGCGCCGCAGAAACCGCGCTCGTCGTCACCCAAGGCGGCGAAGGATGCCGACACGATCGCACTGGAGAAGCGGGTTAGCGATGTGCTCGGGCTGAAGGTGTCGGTGGATCACCGCGATCCCGGCGGCACTGTGATCATCAAGTATCGTGATCTGGATCAGCTCGACGAAATTCTGAAGCGGCTGGATTCGGAGAGTTAACCGCGCCGCCTTGCATTCACGGCAATCGACATCAACGCCCTCTGTGCGATCACCGCGCCGAGGGCGTTTTGCTTGCGCACGTCGAGAGCGGCGACGGCGAGCTGATCGATGATATTCACCAGTCGCTGCGCCGAGAAATTTCGCAACGCTGCTTCCACCGTTCCCTTGCGGGAAAAATGCAGCCGCGGAAATCCGCTCTCCACGGCAGCCGATGCCGAACTACCAGCTTCGACCAACAGGCTGGCCTTGTGCAGCAAGGCGGCCTGACGCTGCGCGGCCATCATAATCATGCCAGGGTAAGTGCCTGCGATCATCGCCTTGTTGAACTCGACTTCCACTGCGGCAGGATTTCCAGCGAAGGCGCCATCGACGATCGGATCGATCTTCAGTTCGGACGCGTCGGCAACGACGGCCATCACATCGTCGAGCGTGACCTCGCCGGTGCCATGCGCATAGAGCGTCAGCTTGCGGAGTTCGTTACGCGATGCCTGCCGGTCGCCACCAAGCAGCGACATCAGTGTGGCGCGCGCATCGGGCGCCATGCGGAGATTGGAAACACGCAGTTCTTCGTCGATCAACTTTGCGAGGTCGCGCTCGGTGTCCGGGTAACAGGCAATGGCCACCGCGGCCTTCGCCTTCTCGCAGACCTTCCGCAAAGGCGATTCCGGTCTGAGCTCGCCGGCCTCGATCACGATGCGGCAGTCCTTGATGTCGGACTCGGCGAGCGTATCGACGCCGCTGGAAAAATTCTTCGAGCCCGCGCGCACACGGATGGCACGTCGGCCGCCGAACAGCGGCACCGTCATGGCTTCCTCGACGAGACGCGACGGTTCGGCGGCAAGGTCGTCGCCGTCCATACGGACCAGCGAAAACGGATCGTTGGGATCGTCGACCGCGGACTTCATCAACGCGTCAGCGCGTTCGCGGACGAGTCCGGCATCAGCTCCGTAGAGCAGAATGATCGGCCGGCCGGCATCCGGCCTGGCCAGGAACGCGTCGATTTCTTTTCCGCGAAGCGCGACCACGCGGCGTGCTTAGGTGCCGGCGTAGAAGAACGACGCCAGACGGGTGTTGATGTTGTCGGCGATCTCGCCGGCCGCGCGGTCCTCGGCATCGCGATAGGCGCGGGCGCGGGCGAAGCGCTGTAGCTGGCCGGGGATGTCATAGGTGACGCGGGAGAAGGTGCTGCCGGTCAGGACCTGTTTTCCGGTGGCGATCTCAATCAGGCCATAGGTCGCGTCGATGCCGTAGTTTTCGCTGGTCGGCAGTGCGGTATTCGGGTCGACGATCAGCGAGGTCCGGCTCGGGTTGAAGCGGATCTTCAGCTGATAGGTCGGCGGCAGGCCGGTGGCGCTACCATACATCTTGAACATCAGCGCATTGCGGATGTTCACGCCGACGCGGGCTTGCGGTGACGCATTGGGATAGTCCAACGGCGGAACTTCCACACCCTGCAGTTTCTCGCGCAGGCCGGGTTTGCCATCATTGCGCTCGGCATACATCGGCTGGAAGCAGCCGGCCGTCAGCGCCGCCAGGGTGGCAACGACCATCAGCCGGGCGGCGATGCGGAATTTAGCCGACAACATTCACGATCCTCTGGGCGACGACGATGACCTTCTTGACGGGCTTGCCGTCCAGCGCCTGTTTTACAGCATCGAGCGCCAGAGCGGCAGCCTCAATTTCCGGGTTCGTCGCTTCCCGGGCCACTGTGACTTCTCCGCGCTTCTTGCCATTGACCTGCACCGGCAGGGTCATGGTGTCTTCAACCAGCAGATTGGGCTCGATTTGCGGCCAACGGGCCTCCGAGATCATGCCCGGTTGCCCCAGTACGCCCCAGCATTCCTCTGCCAGATGCGGCATCATTGGCGCAAACAGTTGAACAAGGATGACCGAGGCCTCGTGGAGCGCCCAGCAGACATCCGGGGCCGGGGTTCCCGGACGCGCCAAGGCTTCGCCCAACACATTGGAAAATTCGCGGATATGGGCCAGGCAGACATTGAAGTGCAGCTTTTCGATCTCGGTCGAGACCTTGCTGAGCGCGCCATGGGCGGCCTTGCGGATCGCCAAGGCATCGGGGCCGAATTCAGCGGGACGGGCTGCCGGCGCAGATTTGCCGTGTGCGGCTGATTCGTTGATCTGACGCCACAAGCGCTGCACGAAACGCGAGGCGCCCTTGACACCTTCCTCGCTCCAGATCACGTCGCGGTCCGGCGGCGAGTCCGACAGCATGAACCAGCGGGCGGTATCGGCGCCGTAGGTCCCCATGATGTCGTCGGGATCGACGGTATTGCGCTTCGACTTCGACATCTTTTCGATGGAGCCGATCTCCACCGGCGAGCCATCATTCAGCATAGTCGCGCGGCGCCCGTCACCGTCGCCGATGATGTTGATCTCGGCGGGCGAGGCAAAGGTGCCGTCCTGCTTCTTGTAGGTTTCGTGAACCACCATGCCCTGCGTGAACATGCCAGCGAACGGTTCGTCGAAATTGACGTGACCGGTCGCCTTCATGGCGCGGGTGAAGAAGCGGCTGTAGAGCAGATGCAGGATCGCGTGCTCGACGCCGCCGATATACTGATCGACGGGCATCATGCGGTTGGCGACAGCGGTGGTCGTCGGCGCGGTCGTGTTCCACGGATCGGTGAAACGCGTGAAGTACCAGGACGAGTCCACGAAGGTGTCCATGGTATCCGTTTCGCGCCGCGCATCGGCGCCGCAATTCGGGCACTTCACATGCTTCCACGTCGGATGATGATCAAGCGCATTGCCCGGCTTGTCGAAGGAGACGTCCTCCGGGAGCACGACGGGCAAGTCTTTGTCCGGCACTGGTACGATATCGCAAGTCGGGCAGTGGATGATCGGAATCGGGCAGCCCCAATAACGCTGCCGTGAGATGCCCCAGTCGCGCAGACGGAAATTGATCTCGCGCTTACCCCAGCCGTCCTTCTCGAAGATTTCGAGCGACTGCTTCATGGCTTCTTCGCAAGTCATTACGCCAGGGTCACCGACCCAGCGCACATATTGCACCATATCGGTCTTCGCCGGAACAAAGGCGACATCCTGCACGCGCTCGTCGCTGCCGACTGGCACGAACACGTCCAGCACCGGCAGGCCGTACTTACGGGCGAAATCGAGGTCGCGCTGGTCATGCGCCGGACAGCCAATGATGGCGCCGGTGCCGTAATCCATCAGCACGAAGTTCGCGATATACAGCGGCAGTGTCCAGGACGCGTCGGCGGGATGCGTAACCTTGATGCCCGTGTCGAAGCCGAGCTTCTCGGCCGTGTCGATCTCGGCCTGCGAGGTGCCCATGCGATGGCATTCCTCGATGAAGGCAGCGATCTTCGGGTTTTTCTCAGCCAGCGCTTTTGCCAGCGGATGATCCGGCGAAATCGCCGAGAAGGTCGGGCCATACATCGTATCCGCGCGCGTCGTGAAGACGGGCAGCTTGTCGAAACCTTCAGGCGCGCCGATCAGCCCGAACTGGAAATGCAGGCCTTCCGACTTGCCGATCCAGTTGCGCTGCATGAGGCGCACCTTGTCGGGCCAGCGATCCAGCGTATCCAGCGCAGACAGCAGCTCATCGGAATATTTGCTGATCTTGAAGAACCACTGGGTCAGCTCGCGCTGCTCGACCAGCGCGCCGGAGCGCCAGCCGCGGCCGTCGATCACCTGCTCATTGGCCAACACGGTATGGTCGACCGGATCCCAGTTCACCTTGGATTTCTTGCGCTCGGCCAGACCTGCCCGCATGAAATCGAGAAACATCTTCTGCTGATGCTTGTAGTAGGTGGGGTCGCAAGTTGCGAATTCACGCGACCAATCCAGCGACAGACCCATGGTCTGCAGCTGCTTCTTCATCGATGCGATGTTCTCATAGGTCCAGGCCTTCGGCGCAACCTTGCGCTCGATGGCGGCATTCTCGGCGGGCAGGCCGAAGGCATCCCAGCCCATCGGATGCAGCACGTTCTTGCCCTGCGCGCGCTGGAAGCGCGCAACCACGTCGCCCATCGTATAGTTGCGGACATGGCCCATGTGGATGCGCCCCGACGGATATGGGAACATCTCGAGCACGTAGTACTTCTCGCGCGGATCGTCGTTCTTGGTGGCGAAGATCGCCTTGTCGTCCCAGACGCGCTGCCAGCGCGGTTCGGTCTCGCGGGCGTTGTAACGTTCGTTGCTCATGGTGCTTTTGAAATCCGCCGGCCGGTTCGAGCGCTTCTCAGATCATGGACGCGCGAACGAGGTCGCAAACCGGTGCTTGCTCGGGCTGAATTCGCGCTTGAGGCCGGGGACTAGGCCATAAAAGGCCGCGTTAGGTCAATGGTTTAAGACGAGAAACGGCACCAGGGGCGGGTACCTGTCGTCTCATCCCGCCAGCGACACGGCCGTGCCGTAGGCTCGGACAAAGCCGTGCTCAACCACCGTGTTGCGGCCACGCCGTTTGGCGGCGTAGAGCGAGGCATCGGCTGCCTCGAACAGGTCCCTGGCGGTCTCCAGCGTGGCGGGAGTCGCCGAGGCTACGCCGACACTGACCGTAACCCGCTGATGCGCGCTGGTGGCATGGGGGACCGACAGATTCCAGATGGCGGCGCGCACCATTTCGCCGATCTGGACGCCGCGGGCGACCTCGGTGCCCGGCAGCAGCAGGCAGAATTCCTCGCCGCCATAGCGTCCGGCAAAGCCCGAGCTGCGATCGGCCAGATTCGAGAGCGCTTCGCCAACGCGCGCCAGGCAGGCATCGCCTTCGGGATGGCCATAGGTGTCGTTGAAGAGTTTGAAGTGATCGACGTCGATCATCATCAGCGTCAGATGATCGCCGGACTGCTGGGCTTTCAGCCATTCGAAATCGAGTCGGCTCTGGAAGCCCCGCCGATTCGCCAGGCCGGACAGCATGTCCACCGACGCCAGCACGGTGAGCTGCTCATTGCTGGCGCGCAATTCGCGTTCGCGGCCACGTAGTTGCGCTGCCATGCCGTAAAATGCGCGTGCCAGCGGCACGAACTCGGCCGGCAGCGTGTTGCGCGCAACGCGCGCCGACCAGTCACCGCGGCCAAACCTCTGCGCCATGGTTTCCATCATCTGGATCGGTTTGATGATCAGTCGTTCTGCAACCACCAGCGCGCCAAGCAGAACGAACAGGCAGACGAAGGCGAGCTGCAAATAAGCCGTGCGGATCTCGCGATCGGCAACCGCCGAGACCCGGGCTTCGTCGATGCTGACGATCAATTGCGCGCCGGTGCCGGGGATTGTCGCGAATGATACGGCGCGCTGCGCACCGTCACTGGCGCTGAATGACAGCGAACCGGTCTGCTTGTCCGTATTGCGCAAATGCGCTTCGATCATCGGCAATAAAGTGAGGTCTTCCATTGGCCGACCAATCGCGCTGGCGTTGGCTGGGGGCGCCGCAAGCACGGTGCCCGCATGATCGACCAGTAGCGTCGTGACGCCGGGCCGGTCGCCGAGATTGCCCATGATCTTCGACATCCAGTCGAGATTCACCGCCGCCAGAACCACGGCATCGTCGTCCTTGGTCAGGCCCGGTGCAAGATAGGCAGCCATCACCGTCGGCTGGTTCGTCAAGCGGCTGAACAGATAGTCGCTGACGACAAACTCGCCGGTCGCTATTGCTTGCTTGAAATAGGGGCGATCACTGAAATCGAATCTCTGCTCGATGATTTCCGGCCAGGTCGAGCACCTGGCGATGCCATCCGCACCGGCCACTGTCAGGCTGCGCAGCCACGGCATATCGCCGCGGAGGCTCGCCCGCATAATGGCGCAGCTCCGATTCACCTGAGCGGCTGATGTATAGATGTAAGCGGATGATTTCAGCACGGCCTCGATCGAGGCGAAGACCTCGCGCTGCGCGTCGGCACTGTGCTGGGCAACGCCAGCGAAATCACGCGCGGCCGTTGCGATCTGATGGGTACGCGTCGCATCGAGTGAGCGAATTCGCTCTGCCATTAGCGGCCCGACCAGAATGAGGGCCAGCAGGACCAGTCGAGCGCGAATACCGAGAGCTCCCCTAAGCCTCGCTTTATTGCGGTTAATACCGATGCGTGACATCTTCGATCCCTAAGCCCCGCGGACATAGGTACTCCAAAGCCTTCAAAAAGCCTTTCCCGGATTCGTTAAACTGCAATGGATCTCAAGAAAGTTCGCGCCTTGGTTGAAAATAAATCCGTGCAAGAGCCGTCGAGCGTAACGCCTTCTTTACCAACCGGCGGACTCGCATCGGTCGAGTACGATATCTTCCGCGCGTGTAACGAAGCGCGGCGGGATCGTAGTTCTGTGACTTTGATCGCGGTGTCGAAGACCTTCGATGCCGATGCAATTACGCCCGTGATCCAGTCCGGTCAGCGTGTGTTTGGCGAAAATCGCGTCCAGGAGGCAAAATCAAAGTGGCCGGCGCTGATCGCCACTCAACCCGCGATTGCGTTGCATCTGATCGGGCCTTTGCAGTCCAACAAGGCCAAGGAAGCGGTCGCCTTGTTTGATGCGATTCACTCGGTCGATCGCCCGAGCATTTGCGAAGCGTTAAGCAAGGAGATGAAGGCGCAACAGCGGACGCCGCAGCTCTTCGTACAGCTCAACACTGGTGAGGAGCCGCAAAAGGCCGGCATTGCGCCGGGCGAGGCCGATGATTTCCTGGCCCGCTGTCGCGATACCTATGGGCTGACGATTTCCGGACTGATGTGCATTCCGCCCGTTGACGATGCGCCGGCGCCGCATTTCGCGCTCACAGCGAAGATCGCTGCCCGTAACGGATTGACCGGGTTGTCGATGGGGATGAGTGCCGACTTCGCCATCGCCATCCAGTTCGGTGCGACTCATGTGCGCGTGGGCTCGGCGATCTTCGGGAAACGGTAGTTTCTCCTATTACTATCTCAAACACGCCGGCTCCCTCGTCTGAGCGCAAAAGTTCCCGGCCGTCCCGTGAAAGGTGCGCCATAATGTCGCGCTAATCCGTCTCGACTGTGACCGGACGCGGGATCTCGCCCGCGAGAGGGACAGATATGCGACGCTTTCGCTCCGTTACCTGGCTTCTGGCCGCACTGGGCGTGATGACCATGCCGGTCGTTGCCATGGCGCAGATCATCAGCATCACGATTGCTCCACCGGACCTGCCGATCTACGAGCAGCCCGCCATTCCTGCGCCTGGCTATATCTGGACGCCCGGCTTCTGGGCCTATGGTCCGGACGGTTACTACTGGGTGCCTGGCACCTGGGTCGAGCCGCCTCAGGTCGGCCTGCTGTGGACGCCGGGCTATTGGAGCTGGCATGGCGGCTATTACGGCTGGAACGCCGGCTACTGGGGAACCCAAGTCGGTTTCTACGGCGGCGTCGATTATGGTTACGGCTATAACGGCATCGGTTATGGTGGTGGGCGCTGGACTAACGGCGTGTTTGCCTACAACCGAACCGTCAATAACTTCGGCGGCGTCGCGGTGACGAATGTCTACAACCAGACCATCGTCAACAATACGACCAACATCACACGGGTCAGTTTCAACGGCGGCACTGGCGGCACAACCGCGCAACCCACGCCGCAGGAGCAGGCCGCCGCGCGCCAACCGCACATCGCGGCGACTGCCGTGCAAACCCAGCACGAACATATCGCGAGCGCCAACAGAGCGTTGCTCGCGTCCGAAAATCATGGCCATCCGGCGATTGCGGCGACTGCCAAGCCGGGTGAATTCACCGGCAAAGGTGTCGTGGCGGCGCGGGAGATTGGGCCGACTGCCGCGCGGCCGGCGACAACGCCCGCGCCCGCGGCACTTCCTGCGATCGGCGCGAAACCGCCTGCAAACCGGCCGGTTGCGAACGCAACGCCTGAGAACAAGGGGCCAGCGACGGCCGTCGCACATGCAACGACCAATGGCGCAGTCCCGCCGAAGCCGCTGAACACGGCAGCCAAGCCACCTGTGATCAGGCAGCTCGTCGCCCAGCATCCGGCGGCTCCGAGGATGGCCGCTGTAGCGAAACCGCCGGCCCCGCCGCATGTTGCCGCTGCGCGGCCAGCGCCACATCCGGTTGCAGCTCGTCCGGCACCCCGGGCGGCTCCTCATCCTCCGGCGAGGCCGAAGGCGCCGCCGCACAACGACCCGCACAGGAAACCGGAGTAAGCGATCAGTCTGGCCGGGTCATTCAATCCCCGGTCAGATCTTCACGTTTCTTCTAAATCTGGAGGCTGAGCCCGCACCGGATTTAGCCGATGACGATACGCGTTTGCGGCCCGATCCGGGCCAGCAGCCGCAGCATGGCCGGCTTGGTCATTGCAACACAGCCCGCGGTCGGCGCGAATTTCGGGCGCGCCAGATGCAGGAACACTGCGCTTCCCCGTCCGGCGATTCGCGGTCGGGTGTTCTGGTCGATCTCGATGATGAAGTCGTAGAGATGATCCTCGCGGGCCAGTCGGTCGCCGTCATTTCCACGATCGAGCCGTACAGGTTGATTGTAGTGTCGGTCAGATGGATCCTCGCACCAGCCATCCACGGGGGTGATCGGGCGGATCGGCAGAAAGCTACGCGGACGTGGATTGCGGTCGGCCCGCCACCACAGTCGGATGGGGTGAAATGTCCCACGCGGCGTTCCGCCATCGCCTTCGCGTTTGTTCGCCTTGATTCCGCCGCGGCCGAGCGCGACGGGTATGGTTGTGTGGTCGGTCGTCAGCCATCCACGGAGTCTGTCTCCGGCTGACGCGCGAATGTGAACCATAGTTAGCGGTCGATCACGCAAGCTTGTTCGATAAGTGTCTGAAATAACGAGACTTCCCATCCGAATCGCGAACTCCGCCTTGCTATTTACCGCAAATGTTCTATTTCGCGCTGCAGCAGTACATTCGCCGGGAATGTCGCTGATTTTGCGCTAGAATATGCGTTAACGGCGAAGCCTGTCACGATTTCTGGCCCACTGTTTCAGCGCGGCGTACAACGCTCCGCCGCAGCCGTTCAAAGGATTGTCGCAATGCCCAATGCCCGCAAGATCCTGATCGTGGATGACGATACTGATTTGCGCGAGGCGCTGGTCGAGCAGCTGTCGCTGCACGAAGAGTTCGAGGCCTCCGCTGTCGACACCGGCGCCAAGGGCGCTACCGCAGCTAAGGCCAATTCGCCTGATCTGGTGTTGATGGATGTCGGCCTGCCCGACACGGACGGTCGCGAAGTCGTGCGCAGCCTGCGCAAGGGTGGCTTCAAGGCGCCCATCATTATGCTGACCGGCCACGACACCGATTCCGACACCATTCTCGGTCTAGAATCTGGCGCCAATGATTATGTCGCCAAGCCGTTCCGCTTTGCCGTGCTGCTGGCGCGCATTCGTGCGCAGCTCCGTCAACACGAAGCCAGCGAAGACGCTGTTTTCACCGTCGGTCCCTATAGTTTCCGGCCTGGCTCCAAGATGCTCACCGGCGCCAATGCCAAGAAGGTCCGCCTGACCGAGAAGGAAACCGCGATTCTGCGCTTCCTATATCGCGCCGGCCAGTTGCCGGTGTCGCGCGAGACGCTGCTGCAGGAAGTCTGGGGTTATAATTCCGGTGTCACTACGCACACGCTGGAAACGCACATCTATCGGCTACGTCAGAAGATCGAAAAGGACGCCGCCAATCCTGAAATCCTGGTGACGGAAGCCGGTGGCTACAAGTTGGTGCCGTGATACGATTTGGGAGCCGATTCGCCATTAGCTGTTCGGTGCTCTCCTTCGCGCGTCCCGATCACACGGTTCTGCATGTCGATCGATGATGATGTAGCCCTGCTTGAGCGCGTCCCGACATTGCGCCTGTTGGGTATCGCCGCTCTGCGCGTGATTGCGATCGGCTCCGAGCAACAGGAATTTGCGCGGGGCTCCGTTTTGTTTCGGCAGGGCGACGATGCCGATTGCGGCTATGTCGTCCAGACCGGCGCATTCCGCATCAGCCTCGACGGCGACAGAGATCATGAAGTGATCGCGGGCCCCGGCACATTGATGGGCGAGCTCGCACTACTGGTGGCGATGCAGCGTCCCTCGACGGCGGTCGCGACGGAATATTCCAGCACGATCCGGATCACACGCAGCCTGTTTCAGCGCGTGCTCGACAGCGATCCTGCGGCGGCGCGCCGTCTGCGCGACGACATGGCGACCCGCGTCAGCCAGCTCGCCAGCGACGTGACACTGATCGGCGCCAAGCTCAGCCAGTAACTGATATCAAAGCTCCAGCACCGTCGTGACCGGTACGTGGTCCGATGGCCGTTCCCATCCGCGCGCATCACCGGTCACGGCAAAGTCGCGGATCGAATCTTTGAGCGCTGATGACACCCAGATGTGATCGAGGCGGCGGCCGCGATTCGACGCCGCCCAGTCGGCGGCGCGGTAGCTCCACCACGTGTAGATCTTTTCCGACAGTGGAATGCGTTCGCGTGCGACGTCGATCCAGTTGCCCTCGCTCTGCACGGCGAGCAGCTTTTCGCACTCGATCGGCGTATGCGACACGATCTTCAGCATTTGCTTGTGCGACCACACGTCATTCTCATGCGGTGCCACGTTGAGATCGCCGACCAGGATGTGACGCGCATCGCCGCGCGGATGCAGCGGCTCGCAGGTCTTCATCTCGTCGAGGAACGAGAGCTTGTGTGCGAACTTCGCATTCACATCCGGATCCGGAACGTCGCCGCCGGCAGGCACATAGAAATCGTGCACGATCAGCGGCACGGTCATGCCGGCCTTTTCGCCGAACGATACCGAGATGTGGCGTGAGTCCAGATTGTTGCAGAATACGCGGATGTCGCTGCTCTCGAACGGAAGTTTCGAGACGATGGCAACGCCGTGATAGCCCTTCTGCCCGTTTAGCACGACATGGTCATAGCCGAGCTGTTTGAAGCGCTTGAGCGGAAAGGCATCGTCCGGGCACTTGGTTTCCTGCAGACACAACACATCCGGCTGCATCTCTTCGAGAAACTTGGCGACAAGGTCGATGCGCAATCGCACCGAATTGATATTCCAGGTGGTCAGGGAAAAACGCATAGGGATCCAGTGATAGGCCGCAAGCTCGGCTCCTCATCCTGAGGAGCGCGTTCTTCACGCGCGTCTCGGAGGATGGCCGCGCATTCCCATCTCACGGTTTGAGACGCTCGCCAAGGGGCGCGCTCCTCTCCATAAGGGAAGCGTATCGCCCTTAATTCGCTGTTCCGGTGGGATATTTGGTGAAGTCGATCTTGAACAGCCCCGGGTCGGGCTTTTTCGCGGTGTCGAGATTGTAGATCGCTACCGTGGTGTCATAGCCCTGCGGGTCGGTGACGGTCCATTGTTTGAGCTGGCCATCCTTGGTGCCGACCATCAGCATCAGGCGCGAGGTGCCGACCAGCGCGTTCTTTTCCTCAATGGTCACCGACGTATAAAGGTCGTCAGCGGTGACGGCGACCACATTGGTGTCCTTCATCAGGTCGATGCGATCGGACAGCAGAAACCGCAACGGTGTCTGCGACAGCGGGTAAATGTCCTGAGTCGCCAGTTTGGAGTCGCGGACGGCGAGCGACTGACCATCGGACACCATGGCGATGGTCGTCGGCGCGTCATATTCGAAGCGGACCTTGCCGGGCTTCTGGATGAAGAAGTCGCCGGTGGTGCGACTGCCGTCCGGGCCTACCTGAACGAAGTTACCGCTCAGATTGCTGAGCGACGACAGATAGCTGCTGACTTTGCTCGCCTGCGCCTTTTGATTGGCGTCGAAGCTCATAAAAATGCTGGCAGGAACGTTGCGGCGCGGATCCGGAATGATTGGATTCGGCGGCGTGGATGTCGTCGCCGATGTCTTGGGTGCCACTGCGACCGGCGGCCGAACGGCCTGGGGCTCGGAGGCCGACATCTGGAAACTGCCATTGCTGCGCGCCTGCGGTGCAGGTCGCGGCAAAGGGATTGACTGGGCATAGGCCGAGGGCGCCACAATGGCGGCGATAAACGTCGCGACGAGGCTGGCTGCGCCGATGTGCAGGAAAGACCGGTGTGCGGCGTGATGGGTCGGGCGTCTCATCAAGGCGTCGTCCTGCTCGGCGAGTTCGGCGCATTTTACCGCGCTTTGCATCAGAATGGGTACCGGTTTTGCGGTCCGGGCGGTGGCCTCTTGCGGAGCCGTCGCGGCTGGCGCCACCAGCGCAGGCGCTAACCCGGAGCTGTGGCGATTTCGCGACTCGAAAGCGGGATTGTCCATCGGCAGGGTCAAACTCTCAGAACCCGCTTTCTTCTTCTTCGATCAGAATCTCGCGTTTTCCGGCATGGTTGGGCTGACCGACGATGCCTTCATTTTCCATCCGTTCTATCAGCGACGCTGCGCGATTGTAACCGATCTGCAGACGGCGCTGGATGTAGCTGGTCGATGCCTTGCGGTCGCGCTTGACGATCGCAACGGCCTGCTGGAACAGGTCGCCGCCGCCATCGGCGCCCATGCCGGTGTTGTCGAACACAGCGCCGTCTTCGCCTTCTTCCGGTTCTTCGGCAGTGACCGCCTCGAGATATTCCGGCTCGCCCTGCGTCTTCAGGTGGCGCACCACCTTCTCGACTTCCTCGTCCGATACGAAAGGACCGTGCACGCGCGAGATGCGGCCGCCGCCAGCCATATAGAGCATGTCGCCACGGCCGAGCAGTTGCTCGGCGCCCATCTCGCCCAGGATGGTGCGGCTGTCGATCTTCGACGTGACCTGGAAGGAGATGCGCGTCGGGAAGTTCGCCTTGATCGTGCCGGTGATGACGTCCACCGACGGACGCTGCGTGGCGAGGACGACGTGCAGACCGGCGGCGCGTGCCATCTGCGCGAGGCGCTGCACCAGGCCTTCGATGTCCTTGCCGGCGACCATCATCAGGTCGGCCATTTCGTCGACAATGATGACGATATAGGGCAGCGGCGCGAGGTCGAGCTTCTCTTCCTCGTAGATCGCCTTGCCGGTCTCCTTGTCGAAGCCGGTATGGACCGTACGGGTGAGCTCCTCACCCTTGGCTTTCGCTTCGACGAGGCGTGCGTTGTAGCCGTCGATGTTGCGGACGCCGAGCTTGGCCATGCGCTTGTAGCGCTCTTCCATCTCGCGCACGGCCCACTTCAGCGCGACGACGGCCTTCTTCGGGTCGGTCACGACGGGCGTCAGCAGATGCGGGATGCCGTCATAGACCGACAGTTCGAGCATCTTCGGATCGACCATGATCAGGCGGCATTGATCCGGTCGCAGCCGGTAAACCAGGCTGAGGATCATGGTGTTGATCGCCACCGATTTGCCCGAGCCGGTGGTACCGGCGATCAGCATATGCGGCGTGCGCGCGAGATCGATGATGATGGACTCGCCGCCGATATTCTTGCCAAGGCAGAGCGGCAGTTTGATGCCTTCGTTACTGTCCTGCACGGTCAATAGTTCGCGCAAGTAGACGTTCTCGCGATGCGCGTTGGGCAGCTCGATGCCGATGGCGTTACGGCCCGGAACAACAGCGACACGTGCGGACAGCGCGCTCATGGAGCGTGCGATGTCGTCGGCGAGGCCGATCACGCGTGACGACTTGATGCCCGGTGCGGGTTCGAGTTCGTAAAGCGTGACGACAGGGCCGGGATTGGCTTTGACGATCTCGCCGCGCACGCCGAAGTCCTGCAGCACGCCTTCCAGAGCGCGCGAATTGGCTTCGAGTTCGGCCTTGCTGAGCGGCTTGCGATCGGCGGCCTTCGGCGCGGTGAGCATGCCGACGGAGGGCAGTTCGAACTTGCCGTTGGATTTGCGCACCGGCTCCTTGGCCGAGGATTTCTTGCGCGCCTTCGGGGCGGGCTCCTCTTCTTCTTCCTCCTCCTCGTAGTCGTGCTCTTCGTCTTCGTCGTGATCGCTCTCGTCTTCGTCATGCGGTGCAATTGACGGGCTATTGCGACGACCGCCGAGGTTGGGTTCCTGGCGCTCGAAGGAGGCCGCGCGCGCCTTGGGCTCGCTCGCGACCATCTTGCCGTAGACCAGCGAGAGCAACCGGCCGAGACGCGCTTTCGCGCTCATGACTGCATGCGCGGCCCAGCCCAGCGAGACAGCGATCGAACCGCGATCGCGCGTTTCATCTTCCTCGAACGGCTCGTCATCTTCCTCGATATCGATCTCGGCGAATTCTTCCCGGGCGCGTGCGCCATAGCCGCAGGCGATGAAGAAGGTCACGATCATCGCCGCGCAGAGAATAAAGCCGAGGACGAATCGATAGATGAAGCCGACGGGGCCGAATACGACCGCGGGCGCGCGGAACAGCGCGTCGCCGACCACGCCACCGACGCCGGTCGGCAGGGGCCACGACCCGCCATGCTGCCAGCAGCTGGCAAAGCCTGATGCGATGATGGTGCAAAGGACCCAGCAACCGATGCGCAGCGCCTCGCGATCGAAATGCCGATGCGTCATCATTCGCCAGCCCCAGACGGCGATGGTGAGAATCATCATGATCGCGCCGAGGCCGAGGATCTGCATCAACAGATCGGCACCGATCGCGCCGGGATAACCGGCGACATTCCGGATCGCACGCGAGGTGGCATGGCTCAGGCTCGGATCCTGCACAGACCACGTCATCATCGCCGCCGCGGCGACACCTGCGGCGCAGACCAGGCCAAAACCTGCCAGTTCACGCAGCCGTCGTCCCAGCATCTCGCGAATTGACGCGGGCAGATGGCCGACGAGAGGAATGACGCGTTCGATCGTGGTGCTCATACCGGAGTGCTCATGCGCCCTGCATTAATCCAGGATCTTCAATTCAAAATTTTCACCAGCCGATGCAAAGCCTCGGCTGTCGTTTCACTGTCCTGCACCATGGCCAAACGAATATAGCCGGCGCCGGGATTGCTGCCGTCGGCCTGCGGGCGCGCGAGATAACTTCCGGGCACCACGCGCACGCCGCCATCGCGATACAGTCTCACGGTGGCCTCTTCGTCGCCGCCATATGCGGAGACATCGAGCCACAGACAGAAGCCTCCGGCCGGTCGCTTGTAGCCGTAGCGATTGCCGAGGATCTTATCCGCAAGATCGAACTTCAGGCGGTAGAGCCTGCGATTCTCTTCCACATGTGCTTCGTCGCTATAGGCGGCAACCGCGACCTGCTGCAGTGGTACCGGCACCTGCGGTGCGGCGACGTTGCGCAATTCGTGAAACGCGCTCAGGAACTTCTTGTCGCCGGCGACGAAGCCGACGCGCATGCCAGGCAGGTTCGAGCGCTTTGATAGCGACTGAAACGCAACGACATTGGCATAGTCGGGTCCGGCTGACGCGAGCATGCTGCCGGGCGCGGCCTGCGTGTAGATTTCCGAATAGCATTCGTCTGAAAGCACGATGAAGCCGTAGCGCAGCGCGAGGTCATGCAGCTTCTTGAAGTAAGCAGGCGTCGCGACGGCGCCTTGCGGATTGGCCGGCGATGCTACGTACATCGCCACCGTGCGCGCCAGGGTGGCCTCATCGAGTGCGTCGAGATCGGGAAGGAAGCCGTTGGCCACTGTGGTCGGCATGAAGATTGGCTCGCAACCCGCGGCGCGCGCACCGGCGCCGTAGGCTGGATAGAACGGATTTGGCAGCAGGATCGCCGGCGTGCCTTTGCGCGGACCGACAAAGCGCGCGGCCGTGATCGCGGCGAAGAACAGGCCTTCGCGGCTGCCATTCAGCACCAGCACTTCGGTTTCCGGATCGAGGGCGCGCGGGAGATTGAAGCGGGACCCCATCCATGCGGCGGCGGCGCGGCGGAACGGCTCAATGCCCTTAGCGATCGGATAGCGGCCGAAATCGGCAATGTGTTTGGCGAGGACCGGCCCGACGAAATCCGGCACCGGGTGCTGCGGTTCGCCCAATGACAGTGTGATCAGCGGTTGGCCGGGCTGATACGGCGCCAGCAATTCCGTCAGTCGCGCAAACGGCGAACGTTCGCCATCGGGCCCAGCCGAGGTCCGGCTGCCAGCGCCTTGCGCCGCGGAAGGAGGAGCGGTGAGTGCCATCAGGAAAACGCCAGTACTTTCAAGGCAGCCGATCGCCCCATGAGATCGGCTGAAACGGGATCAAACCACCATAGATACGGCGAGGTTAAGACGCGATTAACCATCGAGGGGTCGGCCTTGCTATCACGCGTTCAGCGGCCGTCCAGCCCTACATGGGGATCGGAATGGTACCCCAAAAAGTGAAAGGCCCCAGCTTGCGCTGGAGCCCTTCGACGGTTGGGACATTGCCGGGTAGTGCCCCAACCGATCCCTTTGTGAGCATCCCGGATCGTTGTTCCGGGATGGCTCGTGACGCTTACATGTTGTAGGCGCGTTCGGTGTGTTCGGTGACGTCGAGGCCTTCGCGCTCGACTTCAACATTGACGCGGAGGCCGACGATCACGTCGACGACCTTGAACAGGATCGCCGAACCGACGCCCGACCACACCAGCGTGGTCGCGACAGCCTTACACTGCGCGAGCATCTGGGTGACCATGTCGTAGTCGCCGATCTTGCCGGCGACGTAATCCATGACGCCCGTACCACCGAGGGCCGGGTTGACCAGGATGCCGGTGCCGAGCGCGCCGATGATGCCGCCGACGCAATGGACGCCGAACACATCGAGCGAGTCGTCATAGCCAAGCGAGTTCTTCACGACGGTGCAGAAGAACAGGCAGACGACGCCTGCGACCAGACCGAGAACCATCGCGCCCATCGGGCCCGAGAAGCCGCAAGCCGGGGTGACGGCGACGAGGCCGGCAACCGCGCCCGATGCGGCACCGAGCAGCGACGGGTGACCCTTGGTCATCCACTCCGCGAACATCCAGGCCATCGCCGCAACCGCAGTTGCGAGGAAGGTGTTGGTCATCGCGAGAGCGGCAGTGCCCGAGGCTTCGAGGTTCGAACCGACGTTGAAGCCGAACCAGCCAACCCACAGCAGGGACGCGCCGATCATGGTCATGGTCAGCGAGTGCGGAGCCATCAGCTCCTTGCCATAGCCGGTGCGCTTGCCGATGATCAGGCAGCCCACGAGGCCAGCAATGCCGGCGTTGATGTGAACGACGGTGCCGCCAGCGAAGTCGAGAGCGCCCCACAGGAACACCTGGCCGGCATCGGCCATGACTTCGTCAAGCTTGGCCTGAGCCGCAGCCTTCGCATCGGGAGCCGCTGCAGCAACAGCCTTGGCAGCTGCGACAATGGCGTCCGGACCAGCCCAGTACCAGACCATGTGCGCGATCGGGAAGTAGATCAGCGTCACCCAGAGCGGGATGAACAGTGCAATCGCGGCGAACTTGGTGCGTTCTGCGAAGGCGCCGACGATCAGGCCGGGGGTAATGGCGGCAAAGGTCATCTGGAAGCAGAAGTACACGAGCTCCGAGATGTTGGCGTCTGCGGTGAACGAAGCAGCCATCGAGTCAGGCGTCACGCCGGCGAGGAACGCCTTCGAGAAGCCACCGATATAAGCCGAACCGCCAGTGAAGGTGATGCTGTAGCCGTAGAGAGCCCAGATGATCATCACGATGCAGGCGGTGTAGAGGACCTGCATCAACACAGAGAGCATGTTCTTGGAACGGACGAGGCCGCCATAGAACAAGGCGAGGCCCGGGACGGTCATCAACAGCACCAGCACGGTCGACGTCATCATCCAGGCGTTGTCGCCCTTGTTGACCGTCGGATCGGCGTAGGCCGCGGTTGCGGCGAACAGGCCAACGGCAAGTGCCGCCAATCCCGCGCCAGAGGGACGCTTAAACGTCATTTTGTTTGACTCCTGATTGAAGAATGGGTGAGCGCGAAATCCGAGGAATTCGACTTAGAGGGCTGCAGCATCGGCCTCGCCGGTGCGGATGCGAACCGCGTGGTCGAGGTTGATGACGAAGATCTTGCCGTCGCCGATCTGGCCGGTCTTGGCGGCCGTCGTGATGGCTTCGATGGTTTTGTCGACCTGATCGGAGGCGACTGCGACCTCGATCTTGATCTTGGGCAGGAAGCTCACCGCATATTCAGCGCCGCGATAAATTTCCGTATGGCCCTTCTGCCGGCCATATCCTTTGACTTCCGTGACCGTCAAACCATGAACGCCAATGGCGGTCAGGGCATCACGGACTTCCTCAAGCTTGAATGGCTTGATGATCGCCATAACAATTTTCATGGGTCCTATCCCCGCTTGGGCCCGACCGAAAATCGACCGGGCGATCTCGACTGAGGTTCACCACGCGGAGAAGTTCACTACGCGGGCACAGCCAGGCCAGATAGAATCAAATGCCGTGCCAGATCGGTGGAATTCTCTAACGGTTTATGAATCCGCAGCTTTTCGCGATTCTCACGCATTGAGACAGAGTGCGCTATTCGGTCGCGCCCAAACTCTAGTCAATTATGCCCAAAATGGAAGCATGACAGGCTCTCGACATATTTCTGCTCAGGAGGCGGGCAGCGCGGAGGTGTCCAAATACGTCAATTCGAGGCAAAAACCTCGAAATTGTCTAATCTGCAGGCCGTCCAACCAACGCGCGTAGAACTGACCTCGCTCAACTAGCGGAGCTAGGGAGGGCTTCTCTGGGTGTCTCCAAGCTGACCGTCAGCAGCTCCCGACGGGAGGGGGCCTGCGCTGGCGTATTGCCTAAAGCGCGTCGCTGTCGGTCTCGCCGGTGCGGATACGCAGGGCGTGGTCGATCGGGGTCACGAAGATCTTGCCATCGCCGATCTGGCCGGTCCGGGCTCCGCTGGAGATGACCTCGACCGCCTTGGCTACAAGATCGGATGCTACAGCGATTTCGAGCCGCAGCTTCGGCAGGAAATTCACGATATACTCGGCGCCGCGATACATCTCGGTATGGCCCTTCTGCCGGCCATAGCCCTTCACTTCAGTCACCGTCATGCCGTGGACGCCGATAGCCGTCAAAGCCTGACGCACCTCATCGAGCTTGAAGGGTTTGATGATCGCGACCACGAGCTTCATGCAGGGCTTCCTCTTCGGGGCGGTGTACGACCCTGCTTACGCAATCACGCAACTTTATGCCATCCCTGTTGGCACGGCGCGTGGAAATTGGGCGCCGGCGCTGCCCTCCAGCGGGCCAACTGCACGCCAGGGCGGCAAGCAGTATTCCGGACTGGAAGCGGCGCGACTTACGTCGCTGGCTTCTCGCGTCGCTCGCGCACTGAGCCTTCCTGCGCCACGGTCGCCACCAGCGTGCCGTCGGGCTTGAAGATCAGGCCGCGTGCGAGGCCACGGCCGTTCTGGGCGCTTGGCGAATCCTGGCTGTAGAGCAGCCATTCGTCGGCGCGGAACGGGCGGTGAAACCACATGGCATGATCGAGGCTGGCCGCCATCGCCTGACCGTCGAACAAAGTGCGGCCATAGCGGGCCATGATGGAATCGAGCAGCGAAAAGTCCGAGGCATAGGCCAGCGCGCACATATGGAGTGCCGGATCGTCCGGCAGCTTCGCGGCGGTCCGAATCCAGAAATTAATCCGGCCCTCCGGAATCTTCTCGCCAGCATAACGCTGGAATTCCACCGGACGCAGCTCGATCGGCCTGTCGGACTCGTAATAGCGGCGGATGAAATCGGGCATCTTCTCGATGATCGGATGTTTGGAGAGCTCTTCCGCAGTGAGCTTGTCTGGCGGTGGCACGTCCGGCATCGGATCCTGGTGATTGAACGAGTCCTCCTCCTCGGCGTGGAACGACACCATCATCGAGAAGATCGCGTGGCCGTGCTGGATCGCGGTGACACGCCGGGTCGAATAGCTCTTGCCATCACGCAGCCGCTCGACCTCGTAGACGATCGGAATCTGCGGGTCGCCGGGCAGGATGAAATAACAATGCAGCGAATGCGGCATACGGTCTTCGACGGTGCGGCACGAAGCCACCATGGCCTGGCCGATCACCTGGCCGCCAAACACCCGCTGCCAGCGCGTTTTCGGGCTGCGGCCGCGGAACATGTTCACCTCGATGGTCTCGAGATCGAGGATATCGATCAGATCGATCAGGCTCTTGGACATGTCGGCATCTTTCCGTCAGCGGCAATATTAAGGGAGGTTTACCAGGACCTTGGCCGTGCAGGCCCCGGTCCCATTGCCGCCCTTGTTTCGCGATCCTGTTTCGCCCAGCTATAAGCGCGTGGCAACAGCGAGAACGGATATCATGGCGGCACAACGAGGCATTGTCATCGGCGGCGGAGCGTTTGCCGGGCTGGCATTGGCGCTGGCGTTGCGGCAGGGGCTTGGTCCCGATCTGCCGATCATTGTCGCCGATCCCGCGCTGGCGGCCAGGCCGAGCCGCGATCCGCGCGCTACGGCCATCGTTGCAGCCTGTCGGCGGCTGTTCGATGCTCTCGGTGTTTGGGATGCCGTGGCTGCCGACAGCCAGCCGATCCTCGACATGGTCGTCACCGATTCCAAACTGGAAGACGCCACCCGTCCGACGTTCCTGACCTTCGGCGGTCATGTGGAGCCGGGCGAACCATTCGCACATATGGTCGAGAACCGCCGGCTGATCGACGAACTCGTGATCCGCGCCGAAGCGGCGGGCGTCGACCTGCGTGCGACTGCGGTGACGACATTCGATTCACGGGCCGATGGTGTCAGCGTCACGCTCGGGGATGGCAGTGTGATCGAGGCTGGCCTGTTGGTCGCCGCCGATGGCGCACGCTCCAAGCTGCGCGAGCGAGCGGGTATTGCGACCCATGGCTGGGACTATGACCAGTCCGGTATCGTGGTCACCGTCGGCCATGAGCGCGATCATGACGGACGTGCCGAAGAGCACTTCCTGCCCGCGGGGCCGTTCGCAATTCTGCCTCTGACCGGCAAGCGTTCGTCGCTGGTGTGGACCGAGAATCGCGCGGAAGCCGCACGCATCGTCGCCTTGCCGGATGATGAATTCCATACAGAGCTTGAGCAGCGCTTTGGCCTGCACCTCGGCGAGGTCAAGGCACTCGACAAGCCGCGCGCCTTTCCGCTCGGCTACTTCGTCGCGCGCTCCTTCATCGGCGAACGGCTGGCGCTGATCGGTGACGCCGCGCATGTGATCCATCCCATAGCGGGGCAGGGACTCAATATGGGTCTCAAGGACGTCGCGGCATTGGCAGAGACCATCGTCGATGCTGCACGTCTCGGGATGGATTTCGGCCAGAGCGATGTGCTTGAGCGCTACCAGCGCTGGCGTCGGTTCGACACCATGACGATGGGCGTCGCCACCAATGTGCTCAACGTCCTGTTCTCGAACGACCTGCCCTTCGTGCGCAGCATCCGCGACATTGGTCTCGGCATCGTTGATCGCTTGCCACCGCTGAAGGGTGCGTTCATCAAGCAGGCTGCAGGATTGTCGGGCGACGTGCCAAGGCTATTGAAGGGCGAGGCGCTGTAGTTGGTACTCATGCGGTTACGCCGTTCAATGTGGAAGGGTGCTGATTCTTCTCGCCTTCGAACAGCGGGCGCTCGCGAATCAATCCTTCGCCGACGAGATCGAAAAAGGCCCTGACGCGCGCCGTATTCTTCAAATCCGCATGAGTCACGATCCATAGTTCACCCTCGAGTTCCTTGAGGGGCTCAGATAGTGCTCTTGCCACTCCGGTGTCGTGATCTGCGAGATAGCATGGCATCAGCGCGAGCCCGATGCCGGCTTTCGCTGCGACGAGCTGGTTGACCAGACTGTTTGTCCGATAGACGAAGGCCTTCGACGGCGCGGTGCGTGACAGCCAGTCGGCAGCCCCGATGCCTGATGTCGCTTCCTCCCAGCCGATCAGGGAATGGCGATCGATCTCGGATGGATTCGATAACGGGCCGCCAATCGCTTCAAGATAGGCAGGGGCGGCATAGAGCCCCCATGCGATGGCCGACAGTCTGCGTCCCCAAAGATCGCCTTCCTTCGGACGGATAGGGCGCAATGCGATGTCGGCTTCGCGGCGCGACAGGCTCAGTACGCGGTTGTCGATCACCAGTTCCACGATGATGCCAGGGTGAGCCTGCTGGAAAGCGGCGAGAAGTGGTGTCAGCCGGCTATAGGCCAGTGTTTCGGATGACGTGACCGTCAGGCGGCCGGACAAACGATGATCGCGACCGGATATGTCGCGATCAAGCGCCAGCGCCTCGTCCTCCATGCGCTCCGCGCCGGCAGCCATCCGCGCACCGGCCTCCGTCGCTTGATAAACGCCGCCAGGCAGCCGCTCGAATAGTCGCACGCCAACCTTGTCCTCCAGCGCTTTCAGGCGGCGAAAGGCCGTGGAGTGATCGACGCCGAGTGTTATCGCCGCCGCCGTCAGACTGCCCGCGCGCTGGATGGCGAGCGCCAGCCGAAGTTCGTTCCAATCATCCATGCTGGCGAAGATAGCAGCGTGTTTGCTTGCAGTCACGCAAGCCTCGCTGGCGAAATGCCAATAGGACTTGCGCCTGTGCGGGCGCTACCTTGCTGGTGCCGATAGCACCTCCACGACAGACGCAATGAAAGATCCAACCATGAAGCTCTATTACGCCAGCGGTACCTGCTCGCTCTCGCCGCACATTGTTGCGAACGAGGCCGGTATTCCGCTTGAACTCGTGCGGGTTGATATCCGGAAGTCGCCCCACGTCACCGAGGCGGGCAGCGACTATTCGGCGGTGAACCCGAACGGCTATGTGCCGGCGTTGGCGCTCGATGATGGGACCGTGCTGACCGAGGGCGCGGCGATCGTTCAATACCTTGCGGACCTCAAACCCGAAAGCGCGTTGGCGCCGCCTGCCGGCACACCGCAACGCGTTGAGCTGCAATCCTGGCTCAACTTCATCGCCACCGAACTCCACAAGATGTTCAGCCCGTGGCTGTTTCACCCCGAATATGGCGCACGGGCGGGAGATGTTGCACGCGCAAGGATCGCAGAGCGGCTGGCGTCGGTCGAGCGCCATCTGGCAGCGGGCAAGCCGTTCCTGCTCGGAGAAAGCTTCACGGTGGCCGACGCCTATCTGTTCACGATCGTCGGGTGGTCCAATTTCACCAAGGTTGATCTGTCCAACTTTCCGCATCTGCGCGACTTCATGGCCCGCGTCGAAGCGCGGCCCGCCGTGCTGCACGCCATGCGCGTAGAAAGATTAAAGGTGAGCGCATGACGGTGGATCAGCCAGATGCGTCGGTACTGACGCTCGTCAGTCATCATCTCTGTCCTTACGTGCAGCGAGCGGCCATCGTTCTTGCCGAAAAGGGCGTCTATTTCGAACGGCGCTATATCGATCTTGCGCACAAGCCGGACTGGTTTCACGCGATCTCGCCGCTGGGCAAGGTCCCGCTTCTGCTTGTCCGGCGTGACGGCAAGGACACCGCCGCAATCTTCGAGAGTGCGGTGATCTGTGAATATCTCGAAGAGACGCAGACAGGTGTGCGGCTTCACCCATCCGATCCGCTCGAACGAGCCGGGCACCGTAGCTGGATCGAGTTCGGCTCGTCGATCCTTGCCGATCTGTGGGGATTCGAGACGGCTACTGAAGTGAATAGCTACGAAGCGAAGCGGGAGATGTTAGCTAGAAAATTCGGTCGTATCGAGAACGTGCTGATCGCAGCGCCGTTCTTCGCGGGGCAGCACTTCAGTATGGTCGATGCGGTTTACGCGCCGATCTTCCGCTACTTCGATGTGTTCGACACCATCGCTGACACGGAAGTCTTCGCCCAAACACCCAAGGTTCGGGCATGGCGCGCAGCGTTACGCAAGCGTCCGAGCGTAGCGAACGCCGTCACGGCCGACTACGCCGACCGGCTGCGTGCATTCCTTGCTCAGCACGACGCCCATCTTCTCAAGATCGCAGCATGAGGCAACCATGAGCCAGGGTGCCGCATGGCTGCTCCTGATCGTGGCCGGGCTTCTGGATGTGGCGTGGGCGATCTCGATGAAATACGCGGCAGGCTACACCCGACCGGGCTGGACCATCCTGTCGCTGATCTTCCTCGCCGCGTTCGTCTATCTGCTCGGTCGGGTTCTGGAGGTTCTGCCGGTGGGGTCCGCCTACGCGATATGGGTCGGGATCGGTGCAGCCGGGACGGTGCTGTTCGGAAGCGTGCTGTTTGGCGAGTCGATGAGTCTGCTGCGCGGCGGCGGGGTCGCTCTCATCGTCGCGGGCATCGTCGCCCTGAAATTTGCGCCGGCATGAGCTGCCACATCAGAAATTCAGTCGATCTTCCGCGCTTCTTCCGGCAGCATGATCGGAATGCCGTCACGGATCGGATAAGCAAGCTTGGCCTGGCGCGAGATCAGCTCCTGGCGGGCGGCATCGAATTCGAGTTGCCCCTTGGTCAGCGGGCACACCAGAATCTCCAGCAGCTTGGCGTCGACAGTGCTTTCGGCGCGTTCGATTGGCAGTGTGGTCATGGATACGCTCCGGTGATGCGGTCGTTGATCGTGATATTTGTCAAAATTACTGCAGCGGTGGGTCGCCGCTGGTGCGTTTCTTGGCCAGATCCATTTCAGTGACAGCGATCAGGATCTCGGCGCGGGTCTTGAGGTCGGGAGCTTCGAGCATCGCCTGCTTCTCTGGCGGGCCATAGGGCGACATCATCGCCAGCGCGTTCACCAGGGCCTCGTTGGGAGCCTTGTCGATGCCTTCCCAATCCACTTTCAGGTTGTTGGCCTTGAGGAAGTCGGTGAGCACCGCGAGCAGCGCGGCCCGATCGACATCATCTTCGCCCTTGCGTACCGTGAAATCGTCGATGAAGGGGAAGTAGTCGACCTTGCACTGCCGGTACGCGGTCAGTACCGAGAGTTCCCGCACCACCTCGAAACGGGAAACGCCGGTCAGTTCGAGGATGTAGCGGCCGTCACCGGATTCGGCGAGCTGGGTGATGCGCCCGACACAGCCGACTTTGAACAGTGCCGGCTTGGCTTCATCCGCCGAATGCGCCGCGTCGGGCTGGATCATGCCAATCAGCCGGTGCCCGTCGCGAAGCGAATCGTCAATCATCGCAAGATAGCGCTGCTCGAAAATATTCAGCGGCATCTGCCCGCGTGGAAGCAGCAGTGCGCCCGGCAGTGGAAAGACCGGGATCACCTCGGGAAGTTCGGCAGGCCCGCGATAGTCGGCATTGATGGGCATGTCCGGTTCCGATTCGTCACGCGAGAAGAATTACGAGAACAGGATAGTCGATAACCGCCTGCGACCGTCAACGGTGGCCTCATCCGTCGGTCCCCAGGCATCGAAGAACTGGATCAATTGCTTGCGGGCGCCGTCGTCGTCCCATTTGCGGTCACGCTTGACGATTTCGAGCAGATGACCCGTGGCCTCACTACGCTGGTTGGCGCCATTGAGCGCGATCGCAAGGTCGAAGCGGGCCCGATGGTCGAGCGGATTCGCCGCGACCTTCTGTTCCAGTTCGGTGACCGGGCCGAGCGCATTGGCCTGTTCAACCAGATCGATCTTGGCCTGCACGGCCTTGACCGCGGCGTCCTCACGCTTCGCGGCCGGGACGAGCTCAAGCGTCTGCTTGGCCTGCTCGATGGCGCCGGTCTCGACGTAACAGCGGGCAAGGCCAGCAATGGCGGCGATATTGCCGGCATCGGCGGCAATCACCTCGCCATAGATCGAGGCGGCGGTAGCCGGATCGCCCTCAGCCAGAACTGCTTCAGCTTCCTGAAGCAGTTCTGCGGCCGTGGGTTCTGCGCCGGGCATGCCGGCTGTCAGCTTGTCGATGAACGCGTTGACCTGGCTCTCCGGAACCGCACCCATGAAGCCATCCGCCGGCTGGCCGTTGACGAAGGCGATCACGGCTGGAATTGACTGGATGCCCATCTGGCCGGGAATCTCCGGATTCTCGTCGATGTTCATCTTGACCAGCTTCACCTTGCCCTTGGCGGCGGTCACGGCTTTCTCGATGACGGGAGTGAGCTGGCGGCACGGACCGCACCACGGCGCCCAGAAGTCGATCAGGACCGGCTGGCGCTTGGATTCCTCGATAACGTCCTGCACGAAGGTGCGGGTGGTCGTGTCCTTGATGAGAGCAGTTGCTGCCTGCGGCGTCGCGGCGCCGCCCTGTTCCATGATGGTCACGTGAACCTCGCTCGATGTCTGAAAAATTTGGCCGCTTTTAGCATGGCCTGAGCGATTAAATGGCGTTCGTGACAGTAATTTGCAATCCGCTGAAATAGGTCCGGCCGGGACCGATTCGACCCGAGAGGCGACATTTGGCTGTTTTGACCCGTTTTCTTGGCAAAATCGGGCTCAAATGGCCGTAAACCCCGATTAACTCAGAGCGATCTGAAATGCAGTCTAACTGTTGCATTCGCCACCGGCATTTGGCATAGGTCTGCGCGTCGGCGGCGAGCAATCGCCGCCTGTCTTCTCGGATGCGGGTGTAGCTCAGTGGTAGAGCACGACCTTGCCAAGGTCGGGGTCGAGGGTTCGAATCCCTTCGCCCGCTCCAGAATTTTCCTGGTTTTTTTGGCATCAGTTTTATCGATCGCAGGCCGCCGTCAGGCGGCCTTGTTGTTTGTGATCCCCAGGCACGCAGATCCGTCCCGCATCGCTTGAAATCATCGGGCGTTGGGCAGACAATCCATGGGCGAAGCGGGTACGAGACTGACGATGCCGTCGACCACGGATTCCAACCTGGAAATTGCCAAGCGTGCCAATGATGAGGCGCGGGCGGATTTTGCGACCTGGGTGATGATGGCGAAGCTGAAAAGCCTCGACGCGCTGCCGCAGGAAGCCCAGACATTCTATGCCGGCTATCTCGCGCTGCTCGCGCGTGGCAAACAATCCGAACCAGCCGCGGCCGAAGCCACCATCCAGACTGTCTACCGCAGCTATTATTCCCGCATGGGCGGCACCGGCATCGCGCCCATCATCAAGACGGCTTCGAGATCAAGACCAATGTCCGACGACAACAATAGCAATGTCACACCTTTCCGCCGGATCAAGCCCAACACGCCACCGCCCCCGCGCGAAAAGAAGAAGTTGCCGGCAGCGCTGATCTTCATCGGGCTGATCGTGCTGGCCGTGGCCTGGCGCTATCTCACCAAGGGCAGCCTTTAAAAAGCGTAGTAGTGATAGCGTGATGATGCGGTGCGATGTGCCAATCGCATCCGCTCGCTGGAACTAACTTTCAAAATTGCTTTTCAAGATGTCGTCGTGATGACGACGTCTTTCGTTTGCGCGAGCGTTAGTTGCGCTTTTCACCTGCGACATTTGTGGTAGCATCTCACTGTCTGAGAAAATCACAGACCAATAAGTTCGTCTCGAACGTTCAATAAGACATAGCAGCCGCAACAAGCTGCACAGGGAGTGACGCGATGAAATCGATGACTGGTCGATCCGTTGTTGCGTGCGCCGCCATCCTCGCCACGGCGATCGGCATGGCCTCGCTCAATCAAGCGAGCGCACAGCAGAAGCTCAAGAGCTACAAATCCGATACCAAGGACTTCTGGACCAACCCGCCGGACGACTGGTTCCTCGGCGACGAGACCGAAGCGCAAAAGGGCCTCGCGCCACCGTCGGGTCCGCCGACCGGTGCGTCCGATGCCGAACTCGCAGCCATGATGAAGAAGATCAAGCTGCCGCCAGGATTCAAGATCGAGGTCTATGCACCCGGCGTGCTCGCCGCGCGACAGATGGCCTGGGGCGATAAAGGCACACTCTTTGTCGGTTCGTTCGGTCTCGGTAATGTCTATGCGATCACCGACAAGGGCGGCAAGAGAGAGGTCAAGACCGTCATCAAGGGCATGAAGATGCCGACGGGCATCGCCTTCCAGGATGGCGCGCTCTATGTGATCGATATCAACAAGCTGATCAAATACGAGAATGCCGAGGCGAATCTCGACAAGCTCGGTGACGGCAAGGTGGTTTATGACGACATGCCGTCCTATGCCGCACACGGCTGGAAATATCTCGCGCCGGACAAGGATGGCTGGTTCTACGTTCCGTTCGGACCTCCCTTCAACATCGGCATTCCGCCGACCAGCCTCTCGCAGATCCGCCGTGTCGATCCCAAGACCGGCAATGCCGAAATCGTAGCGCTCGGCGTTCGCAACTCTGTGGGCGGCGACGTCGATCCTCGCACCGGCAAATACTGGTTCACCGAAAATGCACGCGACTGGATCAGCGACGATATGCCGAGCGACAAGCTCAACATGATCTCGAAGCTCGGCGAGCATTTCGGCTATCCGCATTGCCATCAAGGCAACATGCCGGATCCGAAATTCGCCATGGGGCACAAGTGCTCGGAATTCACGCCGCCGGTGTTGAATCTCGGCGCCCATGTCGCGCCCCTGGGGATGAAGTTCTATACCGGCAACATGTTTCCTGCAGAATACAAGAACAACATCTTCATTGCCGAGCATGGCTCGTGGAATCGGCACAAGTATCAGGGCGCGCGTATCAAGCGTGTGATCGCCGGGCCGGATGGGAAGAACGCCAAGCAGGAGATCTTTGCCTCCGGCTGGATCGAGGGTGACCAGGGTTATCTCGGCCGCCCTGCCGATATCGTCCTGGCCAAGGATGGATCGCTGCTGATTGCCGACGATTGGGCAGGCGCAATCTATCGCATCAGCTACGCCAAGTAAGTCATGCGTCACGCGAGGCTGGAGTCGCTTCATGAGCGGCTCCAGCCTCGCGCATTCTGGAATGGGAATGTCGCTCATGCATCGTTCTGTACTCGCGGCCGTTGTTATCTTTCTCGCGCTTGGTTCTGGCTCTGGTCCGATCGATGCTGCTGATATTGCCGCCGGCAAGGAGAAAGCCGAGCTCTGCAGTGGCTGTCATGGCGAGAACGGCATTTCGCAAATGGAGAACGTCCCATCGCTCGCCGCCCAGCCGGATCTGTTTATCCAGTGGCAGCTGGTGTTCTTTCGCGCAGGCACGCGCAAGAACGAGCAGATGCAGCCAATCATCGAGCAGATCGACAACAACGACATCCGCAACCTCGGCGCCTATTTCGCCTCGCTGAAGCCGCCGGAGGGCAAGAAGCCCGATGATAATCCGGATCTGTCGGCCAAGGGCGCGCAAGCAGCGGTTGGCCGTCGTTGTGCGTCGTGTCACACGGAGAGTTATGGCGGCACGAAAGCGGTGTCACGCATCGCCGGACAGCGCGAGGACTATCTCGTCAAGGCGCTACGCGACTACAAGTCCGGCGTCCGCGCCGGTGGCGGCATGGCAGCGATGGCCGAGGTGGCCTACTCGCTGAGTGAAGAAGAGATCATCGCGCTGGCGCATTATCTGGCGCATCTGTGATGCATGGTTGTCGTCCCCGCGAAGGCGGGGACCCATAGCCTCCGCCGTGAGCGGTTGGAACGGCAGAGAAGCGCCGACCGCGCTTCGCCAAAATCTCCAGCGTGTATGGGTCCCCGCCTTCGCGGGGACGACGAGAGTCCGAGCTACGCCACCCGCTGATGCTCATACGCCTTGAGATGTGTATAGATCATCCGCAGTCGCGGCACGGCGACCTTGGCGGCATCGGCGCGGGCGATGGCATCTCCGACGATCTGGTCGGCCTCGATCTGCGCCTTGTTGAGGATATCGCGATACATCGAGGCGGTCATTTTCGAATCTTCCGCCGTCAGCATGCCCTCGGTGCGTTCCAGGAACGCTGCCCGCGGTGCGAAGCCATTGGCCCTGGCGACGGCGCTCATCTCATCGCGCACGCCGAGGATGAAGTCGCGGCCGCCGGGTGCCGCGACGATGTCGCCGACAGCGCCGCGCATGGCGCTGGTCGAACCGGCGATCGTCGCCAGGAATACCCACTTCTCCCACATGTCCTGCATGATGTTGTCGGAGGCCGAGCCGCCGAAATTGCCGGTCGCCATGATTGCGGCGATCGCCTTGACGCGATCTGAACTGCCGCCCTTGCGTTCGCCGAAGCTGAGGACCTGCATCGGTGCCATCTGGACCACCTCGCGCGCCTCGTTGAGCGTCGCTGCGATCTGGCATTGGCCGCCCATGACATTCTCGGCGCCGAACTTCTTCTCCAGCACGTCGAGATGCTTCATGCCGTTGAGCAGCGGAATGATCGCTGTGTTCGGCCCGACAGCTGGCGCGAAGGAGGCGATCGCATCGTCCAGGTCGAACGCCTTGCAGCTCAGCAGCACGACGTCGAACTTTTCCTTGATCGCATCCGCTTGCACTGTCGGCGGATTCTTCAAGGTCACATCGCCATGCGGGCTCTTGATAACGAGGCCGGCGCTTGCCAGCTCACTGGCGCGCTTCGGGCGAACCAGGAAGGTGATGTCATTGCCGGCCTGCAACAACCTGCCGCCGAAATAACCGCCGATGGCGCCGGCGCCGACTACGAGAATACGCATTGTGGGATTCCTTAGTAGGGTTGTTCTGAATTTTATTGTTCGATTGAGTCAGACAGAGATCTCATCCCAGCCTCAACACAACCGCGTTTAGGCGAGATGCGCGAAGTCGCGCTGCTCACCATGAGGCAGGGTTTGCCTCTACCACTTCTCTCCGAACGGGCGGATCTCCAGCTCGAACGTCCAGGCGCTACGCGGCTGCTGATAGAGCTGCCAGTATGACTGAGCGACTGACGCCGGTGGCATCAACAAATCGGGATTGTTCAACGCCTCCTTCCCCCACATCTGCTCGCGGCGCTCGCGCACCCAGGCGGTGTCGACGCCGCTGTCGATGATCAGATGCGCTACGTGGATGTTTTTCGGGCCGAGCTCGCGGGCCATCGCCTGGGCTACTGCACGCAATCCGAATTTGGCCGATGCAAAAGCGGCAAAGCCACTGCCGCCACGCAAGCTCGCGGTGGCGCCTGTGAAGAAGATGTTGCCCTGACCACGCGGCATCATCAGCCGTGCCGCTTCGCGTCCGGCGAGGAAGCCGGAATAGCAGGCCATTTCCCAGACCTTGCGAAACACCCGCTCGGTGGTCTCCAGGATCGGGAAATTCACGTTGGCGCCGATATTGAAGATGCATACTTCCAATGGTGCATGCGCATCCGCGTCATTGAGAAAGGCGGCGATTTCGTCTTCCTTGCGGGCATCCAGCGAGCGCGCCACGATCGTGCCACCCATGGCCTCGATCTCAGCCACCAAAGGCGCCAGCTTGTCGCCGTTGCGGCGGCCGGCGAACACAGTGAAACCTTCGGTGGCAAATTTCTTGGCGATCTCAGCGCCGATATAGTCCCCGGCGCCGATGACAGCGACAGTCGCGTTGCGCCTCTGCATGAAAGCCTCCCGTTATTTGTCGGTGCCGGAGATCAGCTCCTCGACTTCGCGGAGCTGTTCCTTGCCGAAGAACATCTCGTTGCCGACGAAGAAGGTCGGCGAGCCGAAGGCACCCCGCTCGACGGCGATCTGTGTATTCGCCACCAGTACCGCCTTAACCTCGGGCTCCTGTCCGTGTGCGAACAGCCTTGCGCCATCCAGACCCGAGTCGTTGAGCGCCTTGATGGCCACTTCGGGGTCATCCATCTTCTTTGGCTCACCCCACATATGATGGAATGCGGCCTCGACATATTTCTCGAACACGCCGTCAAGCTGTGCTGCGATGGCGACGCGCATCAGGTTCAGGGTGTTGACCGGGAAGAACGGATTCATCGTGTAGGGCTTGACGCCGAAACGCCTCACGAAACGCTCTGTCTCGAGCTGATGAAACTCGCGCTTGTTCTTGACGCCGGCATAGGTTTCGGCCGGCGAGCGATTATTGGTCGCCTTGAAGATGCCGCCCAGCAGGACCGGGATATATTCAAACTTCGCACCGGTGCGCGCTTCGATCGCCGGGATCGCCTCGTGGCTGAGGAATGCGTTGGGGCTGCCGAAGTCGAACAGGAATTGCGGGGCAGCTTTGGTCAAGGCGGTCTCTCCCATCATTATTTTCTGGGCGTATTCTGCCGCAGGGATGCCGGTTCGTCCATTAACTTTATGATGACCGTCATCCTTTGGGATGCGCCTGAGCGAGTGTCAAATGAGGCGCTCGATGCGCTGCTTCTTCCAGACCAGATGGTAATAGCTCATCTGCAGAATGCACATGGCGCAGAACGCCATCGCATAGGCGAACCAGATGCCTTGAAGTCCGAGGTGACGATCCAGGATGAAGGCGGCGGGTACCTCGATCCCGGCGATAGCCACCAGCGACAGGATCATGGGTGCGATTGCCGTTCCGCTCGCGCGCATCGCGTTGGAAAACACCAGCGACATCCCGAACATGACCGAACTCCAGGATACGATGTGAAGCAGGTTCTGAGCGAGATCGAGTACGACGGGATCGGTGATGAACAAGGCCATAACGGCGCGCGAAAACAGATAGGTCAACGCGACCAGACTGCCGGTCAGAACGAGGTTCATCATCAATCCGGTGCGAACCACGGAATCAACGCGATCGGTGCGGCCCGCGCCGATCATCTGGGCGCTCAGGATCGATACCGCAATGCCGATCGACATCGCGGGAAACTGGACATAGGCCATGGCCTGATTGACAGCACCGTAAGCCGCGGTGGCATTGGAGCCGTGGCCATTGACCAGACCGAGCAATACGAGTTCGGCGAGCGACATTGCGACCATTCCCACGGCGGCGGGAAAGCCGATGCGCAGGATCTTGCCGAGAAGCGCCGGATTGGGTCGTAAGTGAGCAAGAACCGCAGCGCTGCAGGCCAGCGGATGGTGTTTGCGGCCGAGATAAAAGCCGAGGCACACCAGCGTTACGAGGCTTGAAATCGCGGAGGCCCATGCGGCACTGGCGATATTGAGCCGAGGCAGGCCGAACCATCCGTTGATCAATGCCGGGGTCAGGACGAGACCGATCGCTGTGGAAATCGTCAGGGCCAGCAGCGGCGTGACAGTGTCACCCACACCGCGCATCATGGACGTCCAGATGACGAACAGAAAGGTCAGCGGCATTGCGACCAACATAATGCGTGCGTAGTTGCTGGCCTCGTCGACAATATTTGCCGGTGCGGAGAGCGCGACCATCAGGGGGCGGCTGAACAAGCCGCCGACAATCGCCGTCACGAGTCCGAAGAGGAGACAGACCGTAAAGGTCGTACCTGCGATCACGGCGATCTTTTCCCGTTCGCCAGCACCCCATGCCTGACCGATGAGCACCGTCGCGCCGATGCTCAATCCGATAACGAAGGACACCAGAAAGAACATCACGGGGAAGAATCCGGATGCCGCCGCGAGCGCATCGACGCCGATCATCTGGCCGAGATAGATGTTGTTAAATGTGCCGAACAGCGACTGCAGCACGTTGCTGAGCATCATCGGGACAAGGAAGGTGAGAAACGTCCTCCATAAAGGACGCGGCGTCATCGGCAAGGTCTCAGACATGGCGGTTTCTCGTTTGGCACGAAGACATAACGGTTCGTTTGCGCGCGTTGATGTGCACGGTGCTGTGGTGGTCGACGGGGCCGGATGATCAGGCCGGTGGGGCGGCGGCCTGATCACGAAATGCGAGCATTACGATGTGATCGCGAATATCGCTTGGCCAGTTCGCGATGAGTTCGGTGAATCGCCGTCGATCGCTTGCGAACAGCGCGCGCGACGCTTCCTCGAAGCCTGGCAGGTCGCCAGCCATCGTTGACATGAAATGATAGGCGGCGTCGCGTGCGGCGCGTTGCCGATCGCGGTCGCCATTGGCACGGCGGGCGTCTTCGACCAGCTTCCTCAGCGCGACCGAGGCACCGCCCGGTTGCGCGCCGAGCCAGTCCCAGTGCCGCGGCAACAGCGTTACCTCGCGGGCGACGACTCCAAGCTTCGGCCGCCCACGGCCACGTGGCTCGCTAGATGCCTCGACGGCGGGTTCGGGTGTCGATGGCTGGGGCAGGCGGGCGACGACCTCGCGATGGCTGCCGCGCAAATCGATGTCGAGGGATTTGCCGGTGGCGTTATCGAAAATGATGATCGGGTCGGCGATTGCGCCGGTCGCGATCTTGATTGCGATCGCCACCTCGGCCAATGGCCCAGAAGCAAGCAGCTTTGGACCGGCAAAGGCGCTAAAGGGAGGAAAAGTCATTCCAGTCATGGGAATAAGCCCGTCTCATTGTCAAGGTCGACACTAATTATACCCGGATAATATACCTGTCAATATTACCCGGGCAATAATCAGGCGCGCCAGCTCGCAAAGGATCGCCATGCTCACTGTCCATCACCTGAACAACTCGCGTTCCCAGCGCGTGCTTTGGTTGCTCGAGGAGCTCGGCACTCCCTATGAGATCATCAGATACAACCGGCAGCCCAATATGCTGGCGCCGCCGGAGCTGCGGGCGATCCATCCGCTCGGCAAGTCGCCAGTCATCACCGACAACGGCAACACGATTGCCGAGTCCGGCGCGATCGTCGAATACCTGGTCAAGACCTACGGCAATGGCCGCCTGATTCCGGCTGACAATACGCCTGAGCGTCTGCGCTTCGCCTACTGGCTGCACTATGCCGAGGGATCGGCGATGCCGCCGCTTTTGTTGAAACTCATTTTCATGATGCTGCCGAAGCGCGCGCCGTTACTGATGCGTCCCGTGGTCAATGCCATTGCGGCGAAAGCGCTGAACACGCTGGTCGATCCGCAGCTCAAGCAGCACATGGCCTTTTGGGAAGGCGAACTCGCAAAGAGCGAGTGGTTCGCCGGCAACGAATTCACCGCCGCCGATATCCAGATGAGCTTCCCGCTCGAAGCCGCTTCGGCGCGTGCTGGGCTGGAGCAAGGACATCCCAAGGCAATGGCGTGGCTCGCGAAGGTCCACGCCCGGTCCGCCTATCAGCGTGCGCTGGAGAAGGGCGGGCCGTATTCGGTGGGACGTTAGACCGCAGGGAAGCCGAACAGTTTCTGCGGGTTGCCGGTCAGGATGTGGTTGCGCGCCGCCTCATCCGGCACCCACTCTGCAAGCAGGTCGAGCAGATCGCTCACGCCCATCATCACGTCCCAATTCGCCACATGCGGCCAGTCGGAGCCCCAGATGCAGCGATCGGCATTGGCGGCGACCAGCTTCTGCGCGAACGGAATCGTATCGCTATAGGGCGGGCCACCCTGGATGCTGGTGCGATAGGCGCCGGACAGCCGCACCCATGCGCCGTCACGAACGAGTCCGACCAGAGCGTCGAAGCCCGGATCGTTGATGCCGCGTGAGGTCGGGAAGTGTCCCATATGGTCGACGAGGAACGGTACCGGAAGTTTTGCAAAGCGCGACGCCAGCGCCGGAATGTCCTTCGCGTCGATCAGGAATTGCAGATGCCAGCCCATCTCGCGGCAGAGCGACGCGTAGTCCTCGAGCTGCGCGAAACCCATTCCGCCGCCATAAAGCACGTTGAGCCGAAGGCCGACGACGCCGGCTTCCTTCAGCGCCGCCTTCTCCTTTTCGGGGCAATCGAGCCCGATCACGGCGATGCCGCGCAGCCGCTGACGATTGGCGGTGAGTGCATCCACCAGCAGGCGATTGTCCGTGCCATGCACGCTGACTTGCGTCAGCACGCCGTAAGTCATGCCGGTTGCATCGAGCATCGACAGATAGGACGCAGCCGTGGCTTCCGGCGGCGTGTAGCTGCGCCCGGCGACGAACGGATAGTCCGGCGGCAGACCGATCACATGGGCATGGGTATCGACGGCGCCATGCGGCACAGTGAACCGTGTCGCGCCGCGCTGGGTCGGCTGCGGCCCCGGGCAAGCCCGGGGTTCGCTCGATGATGAATCAGGCGTCTGCATAGAGAATACGTCCGCGGGTTTCAGGCAGCGCATAGGCTGCAAGGAAGAACAGGCCGTAAGCCAACACTGCGAAGATCGCGATGGCATTGCCGAGGCTGGTGGTGTTGGACAGCGCACCGACCAGGAACGGGAACAGGGCGCCTATGCCACGACCGAAATTGTAGCAGAAGCCCTGGCCCGATCCGCGCAGACGCGTTGGATAGAGCTCCGTGAGAAATGCGCCCATGCCGGAGAAGTAGCCCGACGCAAAGAAGCCGAGCGGGAAGCCGAGGATCCACAGCACCTCGTTGGTGAGCGTCACCTGTGTGTAGATCAGGATGACCGCAATGGCGCCGAGCGAGAAGGTCAGGAACAAATTGCGGCGGCCGATGCGGTCGGCGAGCCATGCGCCGACGAGATAGCCGACGAAGGAGCCGATGATCAGCGCCGAGAGATAACCCGTCGATGAGACGATCGACAGCTTGCGCTCGGTGGTGAGAAAGCGCGGCACCCAGAAGGTGATGGCGTAATAGCCGCCCTGGCAACCGGTCGCAGCGAGCGAAGCCAGAATCGTGGTCTTCAGCATCGGGCCGGCGAAGATTTCGCTGAGCTTGGGCCGGTCGCCGCTGGCGTTCTGCTTGGCGCGGGTCTCTGCGGCAATGATCGGTTCTTCGACGTAGCGGCGCAGATACAGCACCAGCAAAGCCGGCAGCGCGCCGATGGCGAACATCCAGCGCCAGGCCGTCTCTGGCGGTAGCCATGAGAACAGGATTGCTTGTGACAGCACGGCGAGACCCCAGCCGATCGCCCAGCCGGACTGCACAGAACCGACTGCGCGACCGCGATATTGCGGGCGAATGGCTTCGCCCATCAGCACCGCGCCTGCGGCCCACTCACCCCCGAAGCCAATGCCGAGCAGCGCACGCGCCACCAGCAGCTGATCGAAATTCTGCACGAACGCACAGACCAGCGAGAAGAACGAGAACCACAGGATCGTCAGCTGCAGCGTACGTACGCGGCCGATACGGTCGGCGAGATAGCCGCCGAGCCAGCCACCGATAGCCGATGCGAGCAGCGTCACGGTGCCAGCGAGGCCGGCTGTACCGGGATCGACCTTCCACATCACTATGATGGTGCCGATCACCAGCGGATAGATCATGAAATCCATGCCATCAAGCGCCCAGCCTGTGGCGCAGGCCCAGAATGTGCGGCGCTCCGGCGGATTCATGTCGCGATAGAAGGCCAGAAGGCTGGTGTCTTCGATCTCCGCGCGCTCAATGGCGCCGGGATCGGTTGGTCGGTTGCCGCTCATGATTGTTTCCCCCGTTAGTCGTCTTGGTTCGGGGGCGCTCACCCGTGCGCCCCTGGGGGCACCGGATGTGTCATTGGACGTCAGTACCCAGATGCCTCAGCGCCACGCGTACGCGGATCAGGGGCGCCAAGCAAGCCGTCCGGCGTCACCAGAATAGAATTGGCCGAAGTCTGGCCCATCGGCTCGACGACCTTGTGGCCCATGGTACGCAGGGCATTGAGGGTCTCTTCGCTGAAGCCGCGTTCGATGCGCACTTCATCAGGCAGCCACTGGTGATGCAGGCGAGAGGTCGCGACGGCTGACATCACATCCATTCTGTAATCGATCACATTGACGATCACCTGCAGCACCGTCGAGATGATGCGGCTGCCGCCAGGCGAGCCGGTGACGAGCACCGGCTTGCCGTCCTTCAGCACGATGGTCGGCGACATCGATGACAGCGGGCGCTTGCCGGGACCGGGCAGGTTGGCTTCGAAGCCGACAAGTCCATAGGCATTGGATGCGCCGGGCGCCGCGGTGAAGTCGTCGAGCTCGTTGTTGAGCAATACACCGGTGCCATCGGCAATCAGGCCGACGCCATAGCTGAAATTCAGCGTGTAGGTGTTGCTCACCGCATTGCCGGCGCTGTCGACCACCGAGTAATGCGTGGTGTTTTGTCCTTCGCGCGGCGGTACGGCCGAGAGGGCATCCGTCCACGGCGTTGCCTTGTTGGGATCGATCGAGGCGCGCTGCCCGGCGGCGTAGTTCTTCGAGGTCAGCGTCGTGATCGGCGCGTTGACGAAAGCGGGGTCACCCAGATAGCGCGCGCGATCCGCATAAGCGCGCTTCATGGCCTCGACCAGCAGATGCAGCGACGGTGCGGAGGCTTGCCGCATCTCGCCCATCGGGAAGCCTTCGAGAATATTCAGCGTCTCCAGCAGCACCGTTCCGCCGGATGATGGCAGCGGCATCGAGATGATGTCGTAGCCGCGATAGCTGCCGCGGACCGGTGTGCGAACCACGGGCTGATAGGTCTTGAGGTCGTCTGCCGTGAAGATGCCACCCGCCGCATTGATGCCGCTGACCAGTTTCTCGGCAATGGGACCCTCGTAGAAGCCACGCGGCCCCTGTGCGGCAATCGCCGTGAGCGTTGTTGCGAGGTCTGTCTGGATCAACCGGTCGCCCTCGCGCAGCGAGGTGCCGTCGTCACGCGAAAAGATCTTCTTTGTTGTCGGCCAACGCGCCAGGCGCCTGTGCCAATCCGGTAGCGTATCCGCGCCATCGTCGGTCAGAACGAAGCCATCGCGCGCCAGAGCGATCGCCGGCTGTAGCAGATCCGACAGTGTGAATCGGCCGGAGCCATATTTCTCCAGCGCCAGCGCAAGTCCCGCCACCGTGCCGGGGATGCCGATGCCCAACGCCGAATCGCGGGATTTCGCGGTGTCCGGCTTGCCGTCGCTGCCGAGAAACATGTTGCGGGTGGCAGCCGCCGGCGCGGTCTCGCGGTAGTCGATGGTGACGTCTTCGCCGGAGGCCGTGTGGATCACCATGAAACCGCCGCCGCCGATATTGCCGGCACGCGGATAGGTGACAGCCATGGCGAAACCGCTCGCAACAGCCGCATCGATCGCATTGCCACCGCGCGCCATGACATCCGCACCGACCTTGGCGGAAATTTTTTCCTGGGCGACGACCATGCCATGCTTGGCAGCGATGGGTTTGAGCGTGCCGGACGGTGCGGGGGTATAGGTATCACGCGCCTGCTGCGCGTTTGTCGATGCCGGGACGACGAGTATAAATGCGAGTGCTGCGACGCAGGTACAACGCAGGAAAGCAAACGGTGCCATCGATCACTCCGGCTGACAGCGGACATGATCGCATCGCCGTCTCGAATGCTATATGGCTTGTGAAACGTACGAGACAACACTCTGTGATTCGCGGGGGATACCACGCATGGCGGTCGCCGCCGCTTCATCAGCCTCTGTGCCAGTCGCCCAAAAGACCTACCCGCGGCGCTCCGCGGTGATCAGCTGGATGTTCTTTGACTGGGCGGCCCAGCCTTACTTCAGTCTCATCACCACCTTTGTCTTCGCGCCCTATTTCGCCACGCGCGTGGCATCCGATGCGGCGACCGGACAATCGCTGTGGGGCTTCGCCACCGCTGCGGCCGGGTTGATCATCGCGCTGGCATCGCCGATGCTTGGCGCGATTGCCGATGCGAGCGGCCGTCGCAAGCCGTGGATCGCAAGCTTTGGCGCGATCTTCGTGATCGGCGCCTGCATCATGTGGATCGGCAAGCCCGGCGATCCCGCTATCATCCTGCCGCTGCTGATTGCCTATGGCTTGGCGACCATCGGCGTGGAATTCGCGACCGTGTTCAACAATGCGATGATGCCGACGCTGGTGCCGCCGGACAAAATCGGTCGCCTGTCCGGCTCGGGCTGGGCGCTCGGCTATGTCGGCGGCATTCTCAGCCTGATCATCGTGCTCGGCTTCATGGCAGCGAATCCGACGACGGGACGCACATTATTCGGTCTGGTCCCGATCCTCGGTCTCGACCCCGCGACCTTCCAGGGCGATCGCATTTCGGCGCCGCTGTCCGGATTGTGGTTCGTCGTCTTCGTGCTGCCGATGTTTCTGCTGACGCCGGATTTTCCTGCAAAAGTTTCGCCCGGTCACGCCGTGCGTGCAGGTCTGACCGATCTCAGGCACACGCTAAGCGATCTGCCGAAGCATCGCTCGATGATGGCATTCCTGATTGCCAACATGATCTACACGGACGGGCTGGTGTCGCTGTTTGCTTTCGGGGGCATCTATGCGGCCGGCACGTTCGGCTGGAACACGATTCAGATCGGTACATTCGGTATCATCCTCGCAATCGCCGGCACATTCGGCGCCTTCATCGGCGGTAAGCTCGACGATGCGCTGGGGCCGAAGCGTGTGATCACTGGCAGCATCCTGCTGCTCCTGACCTCGATCATCGCGATTCTGCTGATCGATCGCGAAACCATCTTCTTCTTCAAGGTCACCCCGCCGGTCCCTGGCGGCGGCCTGTTCGCAGCGCCGGCAGAGAAAGCCTATCTCCTGCTGGGTTGCCTGATAGGCATGGCCGGTGGCCCGCTGCAGGCGGCATCGCGTACGCTGTTGATCCGGCTGGCGCCTCAAGACCGTATCGCGCAGTTCTTCGGATTATTTGCACTGACCGGGAAGGTGACGTCCTTCATGGGGCCGCTGCTAATCGGCTTCGTCACCGCAGTCACCGCCAGCCAGAAGGCTGGCATGGCGGTGCTGGTGCTGTTCTTCGTCGGAGGCCTCGGTCTGCTTGCGCGAGTGCGTGAAGCCTGAGCCTCGAAAGCCTTAGTGCTTGAAGTGGCGGACGCCGGTGAACACCATGGCGATTCCGGCGTCATCCGCCGCCTTGATCACTTCATCGTCGCGGATCGAACCGCCTGGCTGAATCACGGCCGTGGCTCCGGCCTCGATCGCCACCAATAGTCCGTCGGCGAAGGGGAAGAACGCATCTGATGCGACGACCGATCCTTTGGTCATAGGCTCGGCGAGTTTCAGTTCGGCAGCAGCATCCTGCGCCTTACGTGCGGCAATCCGAGCGGAATCGACCCGGCTCATCTGGCCTGCACCGATACCGACGGTGGCAAGGTCCTTCGCGTAAATGATCGTGTTCGATTTGACATGCTTAGCCACACGGAATGCAAATTTGAGATCGCGCAATTCAGCTTCCGTCGGCTGCCGTTTTGTAACTGGCTTCAGGATCATGTCATCGACCACCGCGTTGTCACGGCTCTGCACCAGTAGGCCGCCGGCCACCGTCTTGTAGGTCAGGCCCGGCGCGCGGGGATTAGGCAAGCTACCTGCCAGCAGCAGGCGGATATTCCGTCGTTTGGCGATGATGGCGATTGCTTCTTCGGTGGCGTCCGGCGCGATGATCACCTCGGTGAGGATCTCGGTGATGGTCTGCGCGGTCTCCGCGTCCAGCGTGCGGTTCATGGCAATGATGCCGCCGAAGGCCGAAGTAGAATCGCAGGCCAGTGCCTTGCGATAGGCGTCGATCAGGTTGCTGCCTTCGGCCACGCCGCAGGGGTTGGCGTGCTTGACGATGACGCAGGCTGCGGTGCGCTTTGGATCGAACTCGGCGATGCATTCATAGGCCGCATCGGTGTCGTTGATATTGTTGTAGGATAGTTGCTTGCCCTGCACCTGCCGCGCCGAGGATACGCCGGGGCGCAGTTCGGGCGTGCGATAGAACGCAGCGGTCTGATGCGGGTTCTCGCCGTAACGCAACGCTTCGACGAGCTTGCCGCCAACAGCCCGGAAATCCGGCGCATCGATTTTCAACTGATCGGCAAACCAGTTCGAGATCGCGGCGTCATAGGCCGCAGTGCGGGCATAAGCCTTGGCTGCCAGACGGCGGCGCAGCGTCAGCGTGGTTGCGCCCTTGTTGGTGGCGAGTTCGTCGAGCACCGACTGATAATCGGAGGGCTCAACCACGACGGTGACGTCGTCATGGTTCTTGGAGGCTGCGCGGATCATTGCCGGACCGCCGATATCGATATTCTCGATACAATCCTCATAGGAGGCGTTCTTCGCGACGGTCTCCTCGAACGGGTAGAGGTTCACGACGAGCAGATCGATCTGCGAAATTCCGTGATCCTTCATTGCCTTGGCGTGTTCGGCATTGTCGCGGATCGCGAGCAGGCCGCCATGAACCTTGGGATGCAGCGTCTTGACCCGGCCATCCATCATTTCCGGGAAGCCGGTGAGATCGGATACATCGGAGACCTTCAGGCCCGCCGCGGCGATCGCCTTGGCGGTACCGCCGGTGGAGACGAGGTCGATGCCGTGAGCAGACAGCGCGCGAGCAAATTCGATCAGCCCGGACTTGTCGGAAACGGACAATAGAGCGCGAGTAACCTTGCGCGGATGGTCGGTCATGATGCGTATCCCGTGGGAGAAGGACGCCGCGTAGCATGGTTTCGCGGTGCAAGAAACCGCAAGGGCTTGCATGCCAGCAATTTCGTCGTGAAGGCCTGATTTACAACGGCAATTCCGGCTCGCGGCGGGCGTTGCGGCGGGCCGTGGTCTGCGACGGCGAGGAGGCCGAGCGGGCAAAACTCCAGCGGATGCTGGAGGTCTGCTGGGCGTTCTGGTGGATCACGATCTGGGCGGTCCGGCGCGGCCCGTCATTGCCGGCCAGAAACACGCTGTCCTCGAGCTCGACCTTGTCGTCGAGGGCTTCGAAGGTCCAGACGTCACGGTTCGGCAATACCAACATGACGCCGCGGGCGTCGCTGAGCCGGCTGGCCTTCACGGACGGATGCAGATGGAAGCGCAGGGCGTAGTCGGTATTGCTGCCCTTGAGCCGCGTCCCGGGGGCGGCCGCCACGATGTCTTCGCCTTCGAGTTTGGAGCCGTCCTCGGAGATCATCAGCACGCGCCGATGGGTGACGCCAAAACGCGGGTGGTAGCCGTCATGCGACGTGGTCAGTACGGTGCCGCTTGAGGTGATCTCGCGATAGCTCTCGACCACATGCGGACCGTTGACGATCGGCGCGCCCTGCAGAAATTTCTTCATCGCGCTGCGCTCGATGAACTGGCACGACGAGGTGTTGTGATAGGTCATGGTCGAATGCGCGGGCGTGCCACGCGCGAAAGCACGCCAGTTGTCACGTCCGGTCGACGGCATCCCGCAATTGACGACGATGCGGCTTGGGCCGGATGAGAGCTCGAAGGATAGTGTGCCGGCATGGGCGTCATGGCTCACGCTGGGTGGGGGCGGCGGGCCGGTGTCGATGATCACGGTCATCTGGCCAGCTTCGAGGCGCTGGAAGCCGGTATGCGGCATATGCGCCATCGGCACGCCATGGGTGTCGTCATAGGCCAGCAGTGTCGCCAGCACATGCGACGGCGCATTGCTCATACCGTTGAACAGTGCGAACGAGCCGTCGCCATGACGGAAGAATCGCAGCATCGGCATCATGCGATCGATCGCATTCAGTAGCGCCGGCGGTGGCGCGATGTTGCGGGCGGCAAAGGTCTGCCGCAGCGGCAGCAGATCGATCAGCAATTCGATCAGCGCGCCGGGATTGCGCGAGATATGTCCGCCATCGGGCAGGATCTGGCGCTGCAATTCGTCGGAGAGTTTGCGTGTGGCGGTGCGGATGTGGCGCGCCTGATTGGCGAGGCAGAGGGATGCGTAACACAGCGCAATCAGTACCTGCAGCTTTGGCACGCCGTCGGGTGCATGCGACAGCGCGTAGCGTAGCGAGCGGATCTCGCGGCTGAGCGAGCGCAGATAGCGGCGATAGAATTTGCCGTCGGTATCGCCGAGTACCAGCGGTGCCTGCGAAAGCAGCGAGATCACACGGCGGGCGATGACGTCGGCGCGGCGTCCGACCGGGCGTTTCCGCGACGGATTCGACATCCAGTCGTCGATCAGCGAGCGGGCGTTGGCGCGAGTGATGGCGGTGTCGGCGGCGCGCAGATGCCTTAGCCAGCCGAAGCCGAGCAGCGAGACTTCCCAATCTTCCGACGGCGGTTCCAGATCGAAGATCGAGCGGCCGTGACAGGTGACGATCTTGCCAGCAAAGACGAAGCGCCCCGCATAGATTTCGGCGGCGCGGGTGGCGTCGGTGGTGCGCAGGTCATGCGGCGCAATGATCAGGCGATCGGTGCGTCCGGGCCACAACCTCGCCAGTGCGGCCGATCCGCCGGACGCGCGCGACATCGCACTCCGCGCGAAGCGGCCGAGGATCAGCCTCGAGATACGTCTGCGATGAGCGACCACGCGCGCCTTGAACTGGAGAGAAAGGTTTGTTGCGAATCCTTTTAGCCGGAAACGCGGTCCGCACACAGTACAAGGAGGCCCCCTGTGGAAGCCTCGCGAATCGGGTGATTACTCTGTGAATATCAGGATTTAATCAGCCGCGCCGCATAGAAGCCGTCGAGCCCGCTAAGCCGGGGGTCGGCATGGGGCAGATGGCTCGGCAAAGTCCGCAGATCGCCCTCGGGAGTGACGATCTCGGCAAGACCGGCCACTTCGCTGGCGTCGGCGGGAGCGCGGCGCATGCTGGAATCCTTGGCCAGCAGGTCGGCGATGGCCTGTTCACCTTCTTCGGGCTCCAGCGAACAGGTGCAATAGACCAGGGTTCCGCCAGGTTTCAGGATGGAAGCGGCCTTGTGCAGCAGGCGTCGCTGCAGCGCCGTCAGCATGACGATGTCGGAGTCCTGCTTCAGCCAGGCGACGTCGGGATGCCGCCGGATGGTGCCGGTGGAGGAGCAGGGCGCGTCCAGCAACACGCCATCAAAGCCTTCGCCGGGATATTCGGTGCCGTCGACGACGACGGTTTCGGCTTCCAGAGACAGACGCGCCAGATTCTCGCGCAGGCGCGCCACGCGGTTCGGCGAGCGGTCCACGGCAGTGACTTGCGCGCCGCCATGAACCAGCTGTGCGGTCTTGCCGCCCGGTGCGGCGCAGAGGTCGACGATGCGCTTGCCCTTGAGGTCGCCGAACAGCCGCGCTGGCAATGCTGCCGCCGCGTCCTGTACCCACCACTGGCCGTCATCGAAGCCCGGCAACATGGTCACCGAGCCCTGCAGCAGGGTTCGGACGGAGCCTGTGGGGAGTACCTCACCATGCAGGCGCATGGCCCAGGCATCGGCATCGGCTTCGGATTTGACGGTGAGATCGAGTGACGGCTCATAGCTCAGCGCCACGGCCATTTCCTTCGCGGCCGTCTCGCCGTAGTGCGTCGTCCAGCGCGCCATCAACCATGGCGGGATGTCGAGAGTCTGGGCGGCCACTTCGTCGATCAGCGGCTGGCCTTCTCGCGCGCAGCGCCGCAATACGGCATTGACCAGCCCTGCATATTTCGCGGCCTTACGGTCGGATTGCACCATGCGGACCGACAGGTCGACGGCAGCGTGATCCGGCACGTCCATCCAGAGGATCTGGGCAGCGCCGATCAGGAGAGCACTTTGCGCACGCGGGGCATCGGTGGGAACACCACGGTCGAGCAGGCGGGAGAGAATATGCCCGAGCGTGCCGAGTCTGCGCAGGATCGTCGCAACCAGACGTCGCATCAGCGCGCGGTCGCGGTCGGACAGCGTTTTCAGGCCGGGATGGGCCGCGGCGCCTTCGAGCTGGTCGTCGAGGGTCCGATGCTTGTGCAATACGCCGTCGAGAATATCCGCCGCAATCCGTCGCGCGGCGAGGCCCGGGACCTCGGTTGGCGGTGCGTATCTTACTTGCGACATGCGAAAACATCACGACGGAGGGCGGGCAATGGCGCGGGCAGGCTCAGCATGCGGCCACTGGATGGGAGCGATTCTGTCGCATGCGAATATGCCAAATGTAAGAATCGCCCTTATATGCTCACAGTCGAACGGCAACTGTTCGACATTGATTTATGTAACGCGTGCCGCCCTTGCCGGTTCAGCAGGAAACCTGAGATGAACGACATTCCTTCCGAGTCCGCAACGTCTTTGCCGGAGCCTGAGCCGGCACCGAAGAAAGTTTTGACGCCCGCCGCGCAGCGCGCGCTGACCGAGGCAGAAGAACGTCGGGCTGCAGCTGCAGCAGCACATACTGCGGCGAAAGCGAAAGAGTTCCAGGGACCTGAAGGCCCGGAGCCCACGCGCTTTGGCGACTGGGAGCGTAAGGGCATTGCGTCCGACTTCTAACTCTTCGGGTCAATGAGCCAGATTCTTCTGGCTGGTTGTTTCGACTCACATTATCGCAGGACGATGACCCCAGCATCGCGCATTCACCGTGCGTCGCCGTGGCGATCCCGCATGTCCGCGGCGATGCCGTGGGTATTCGTGCTTGGCCTGGCCGCTGGCACCATGCTGCCGGTGAAGCGTTGGCTGCCGTTCCTGCCCGGCGCGGATCAGACCGAGGCGGCCCGCGATTCCGAGGCGATCGTCAGGCGCGCCGGCAATGCTGAGGCGCGCTACTCGATCGAGATGCGCTATGCCATCGACGGCGACACTTTTGGCGCGCGCGTGCATCTTGGGTCGGGTGAAGACGTCAGCGTGCGCATTCGTTTGCGTGGCATCGATGCGCCAGAGCTGAAGGGGCAATGCGCGCGCGAGATTCAGAAAGCAGAAACCGCGACGGCTGCACTGACCAAGTTGCTCCGCGAGGGAAGTCTCACGATCTACAATATCGGGCCTGACAAATATCCCGGCCGCGTGGTCGCCGATGTCGCGACCAGGCAAACGCCCAACGTGTCTGCAGCAATGCTCAACGCAGGGCACGCGCGCCCGTATGGTGGCGGTCATCGCAACGGCTGGTGCGATAGCCGCTGAGATCAGCAAAAAGCCGCGCATCATGCGCGGCTTTTCAGAATAGCGAAGCTGCCAGCGATCAGCGCTGGGTGACGATCACCGGGGTGCCGACCGAGACACGCGAATAGAGGTCGGTGATGTCTTCGTTGTACATGCGGACGCAACCGTAAGAGACATAGCCGCCGATCGAATTGGGGCGGTTGGTGCCGTGGATGGCATATTCGCCGCCGGCGAGGGTCATCGCAGCAACGCCCATCGGATTAGCTGGCGAACCGCCCGCAATCACATCGGGGATATTCGGATTGTCACGCTTGACGTCGGCGGGCGGAGCCCAGGCCGGCTGGCGGTACTTGCCGTCGATCTTGGTGGCGCCGGCCCACTGTTTGCCGGGCTTGCCGACACCGACGGGATAGCGCACGGCCTGACCCTGTTCGAGCACGAGATACAGCTTACGCTCATTGGTCTTCACGACGATGGTGCCGGGCGCATAGTCGCCGTGGAAGCCGACCACATTGGGCGCTGCCTGCGCGGTGGGGGACATCAGGGCGCCAACAACAACGGTGGCTGCCAGCGCACGAGCAATCTTCAAGGACATCAATCTCTCCAGTCCCGCCCGGCCGGTAGCGGCCGACGAGGTCGTGCCGCCTCTCAAGGCGACGAAAACAATTGCACACGGGAAATTCTCAACCAGTCGCGTAAACAACCGGTCTCTGCCGGCGCGGGGGAGTGCGCCAACGAGCGCCTAAAGAGGAAATCCGCTGAACAAAGTAAATGCCCGGAAAACAACACTCGCTCTAAATTGGCCGGCAGCGGCCATCTGCCACTGACAATCGCGTGAGGGCAGCCAGATGCAATGCGTTGGAGGTCACTAGGCCAGCGTAAAGGCCTCATGGACGGCGGATTGTACCGCGCCGCCGAGGACAGCGCCGCCACCGGCCACATAGATCCAGTCACCAATAACTGTGGCGCCGACCGCATGGCGCGGGGTCAGCATCGGCGCGTGGCTCTGCCAGGTGTCGGAGGCCGGATCGTAGCTTTCCATCTGTCCGTACACCTTGCCCTGGGTGAGCTGACCGTTCTGCACCACGCCGGATTCTCCGCCCATGGCAAACAGCCGGTCGCGATACACGACAAGGCCATGGCCCGAACGGGTCGTCGGCAGTGCGGCGCGCAACTCCCATGTGTCGCGCTCGGGCAGATACACATGGTGGAGATCGGTATTGTATTCGAACGTATTGAAGCGCCCGCCGATCACATGGATCACGCCGCGCGTGGCGACGCAGCCGACATGGTCGCGCGCACCGGGGAGTGCCTTGCGGGTCTCCCATTTGTCGGTCTTGGGATCATAGACTTCGTGCCAGCTGACACTGGCGCGTTCCGCCGCCGGCTCCGACGCGCCGCCGATCAGATGGATCTTGCCGTTCAGCGCAACGGCCGCACCGGCACCGCGCGGTCGCGGCAACGGCGCGATCGTATCCCAGCGGTTGGCGGCGACATCATAGGCATAGGCGTTCTGGTCCGAGCCGCGATTCTGCTGCATGAAGCCGCCGAGCGCATAGACGCGGCCGGCATCGGCAGCGACCGAGACATGGTTTGCGCCGCGCGGCAGCGGCGCGGCGTCGAGCCATTGATCCGAAGCGGGATCGTAGACGTGGTGATAGGGGCGGTCGACGCGGCCTTCACCGTAGCCACCGACGATATGCATGCGATCGGCCCAGGACGTCGCCCAGGCCATCTCGCTGCGCGGTAACGGCAGTGCAGCGCGCGATATCCACTTGCCCTGCGGTCCCTTTGGCGCTGGGCTTTCCATGACGCGCTGCGCTTCTTGCTCAGGCGTCATGTGATGCGGCACGCCGCCCTGCAATTTGGCGTAGGGCTCTTTCGACGACGGGGCTGCGGGTAGTGCCGGATGACCGGCATGTTGTGCACGGGCGGAAACTCCGCCCGCCACAACTGCAGCACTTCCCAACACGAATGACCGACGATCCATCACATCACCCCATGTTGGTCGATCGATATGCGAGCAGTTACGCCCCCGGCTTCTTGTTCTGCCGGTGCTCGACAAGGTCGGTGACCACGGCGGGATCGGCAAGTGTCGATGTATCACCCAGAGATGACGGTTCGTCTTCGGCGATCTTGCGCAGGATACGGCGCATGATCTTGCCGGAGCGGGTCTTCGGTAGGCCCGGCGCAAACTGGATGAGGTCCGGCGAGGCGATCGGGCCGATATCCTTGCGGACCCAGGCTACAAGCTCCTTGCGCAGCTCTTCCGTCGGCTCGACGCCGTTCATCAGCGTGACATAAGCGTAGATGCCCTGGCCCTTGATGTCATGCGGATAGCCAACCACGGCGGCTTCCGACACCTTCTCATGTGCAACCAGCGAGGACTCCACTTCGGCGGTGCCCATGCGATGCCCGGACACGTTGATGACGTCATCGACGCGGCCGGTGATCCAGTAGTAGCCGTCGGCATCTCGGCGGCAGCCGTCGCCTGTGAAGTACTTGTTCTTGTAGGTCGAGAAATATGTCTGCTCGAAGCGGGCGTGATCGCCATAGACCGTACGCATCTGGCCCGGCCACGACTTAGCAATGCAGAGATTGCCTGAGGTCTCGCCCTCTAGCACCTTGCCATCGGCATCGACGATCTCAGGGACGACACCGAAGAACGGCCGCGTCGCCGAACCGGGTTTGAGCTTGGTGGCGCCGGGCAGCGGCGTGATGAGAATGCCGCCGGTTTCGGTCTGCCACCAGGTATCGACGATCGGCGCGCGTGCCTCACCGACCACGTGATAGTACCACTCCCAGGCTTCCGGATTGATCGGCTCGCCGACCGAGCCCAGCAGGCGCAGGCTCTTGCGCGAGGTCTTCTTTACCGGCTCGTCGCCGGCCTGCATCAGCGCGCGGATTGCAGTCGGCGCGGTGTAGAAGATGTTGACCTTGTGCTTGTCGATAACTTCCCAGAAGCGCGACATCGACGGATAGTTCGGCACGCCTTCGAACATCAGCGTGGTCGCACCGTTGGCCAGCGGTCCATAGAGAATATAACTATGACCTGTAACCCAGCCGACATCGGCGGTGCACCAGTAGATATCGCCCTCGTGATAATCGAACACATATTGATGTGTCATCGAGGCGAATAGCAGATAGCCGCCAGTGGTGTGCAGCACGCCCTTGGGCTGGCCGGTGGATCCTGATGTGTAGAGGATGAACAGCGGATCTTCCGCATTCATCGGCTCGCAGGGGCATTCGGTGGTGACGACTTCGGCGGCTTCGCGGTACCAGAAGTCACGGGCGGGATCCATGTTCACCGGTGTGCCGGTGTGCTTGACGACGACGACCCAGTCGACACCGCCCGCCTTGGCGACCGCGGCATCGACATTGTTCTTCAGCGGCACCTTCTTGCCGCCGCGCAGGCCTTCATCGGCGGTGATGATGATCTTCGACTGGCAGTCGGTGATGCGCTGCGCCAGCGAGTCCGGCGAGAAGCCGGCGAAGACGACAGAGTGGATCGCGCCGATGCGCGCGCAGGCGAGCATCGCATAGGCTGCTTCCGGAATCATTGGCAGATAGATGGTGACGCGGTCGCCCTTGCCGACGTTGCGGTTGCGCAACACGTTGGCCATCTTGCAGACTTCGTCGTGCAGCTCCTGATAGCTGATGTGTTTCGACTGCGAGGGGTCATCACCTTCCCAGATGATCGCGGTCTGATTGGCGCGCTTCGGCAGATGCCGGTCGATGCAGTTATAGGCGGCGTTCAATACGCCATCCTCGAACCACTTGATCGAAATCTTGCCTGGGGCAAAGGACGTGTTTTCGATCTTGGTGGGGGCGTGGCTCCAGGCGAGGCGCTTGGCCTGCTCGGCCCAGAAGCCGTTGGCATCGCTGATCGAGCGCGCATACATCGCCTTGTATTTCGCGTCATCGACGAAGGCGCGCGTCGTCCACTCAGCCGGTACGTCGTAAATCTTGTCGGACATCGTCCCCTCCACCACCGTGCGACCGCTGCGCGAATTCGCCGCCAGCCGGTTCTCGTTGCGCGCAATATGCGCCGGCGCGAGATAGCTGGACAAGCGGGGCCGGACTAGGCCTTTGGTCGGTTGGCAAGGTCGCAGCCCCGATCACGTTCGCGTTTCGACGGCCCGGAAATTTCATCATAAAGCCATTTCGGGCGCTAAACGGTAACCAGTAACCGAAATTGCGCGGCTGTGGACTCGCAATAGTTGCGGGAAGCCCCTAAATCGCCCTCGCAGGGGCGGCCAAGCGGCCCGGAACCAAAAATCAATAAACGGCATTAGCAGAGACACAGGGCCGACGAGGCAGATAACACTATGATGGAACAGCAGAATTTCGCGCCTTCTCGGGCCGTTTCCGCCCGTTCCGTTGCGCGACCAGCCCGTATGGTCAAGCCAAGTCCCGCGAGTGTGGAGGTTTTGGCCCGTGAAATGGGCCTGAAGCTTGGAGATCAGTCTGAGCTGACGATCCGCCGGCTCAAGCGCGGAAAATCTTACTCCTTCGTCAGGGCTAACGGCACCCCGATCAAGCATGTCGGCACGATCAAGCGGCTGAACTCCATGGCGGTGCCCCCGGCCTATGCCGAAGTCCGCTATGCCGTTGATCCTACGTCGCATTTGCAGGCCGTTGGCCGCGACGCGGCCGGCCGGCTGCAATACCGCTATCACTCGGACTGGGAGAAGGTCCGCGAACAGCGCAAGGCGCATCGGCTGGCGAAGCTGGTGGCAGCACTGCCGAAAATCCGCCGTAACGTCTCGGCGCTTCTGGCCGGCGACGAGCCGACGCGCGAGTTCGCGCTCGCCGCTGTCATCGAGCTCGTCACGCGCACCGCGATCCGTGCCGGCAATGAGAGCTATATGAAGCTGTCAGGCACTCGCGGCGCTACAACACTGATGAAGTCGAACGTCCAGCTCGAAGACGATTGCATCGTGCTCGCCTTCAAGGCGAAAGGCGGCAAGGCCGTGCGCAAGGAGTGCAGTGCGACCAAGCTGGTGCGCGCGATCCGGATTTTGCATGACGTCCCCGGCAAGCGGCTGTTCCAGTATCGTGACAATGTTGGCCGCATCCACAAGGTCAATACGGCTGCGGTGAACGCGTTTCTGCGAGATATCGCCGGGATCAAGATTTCGCTGAAGGATTTTCGCACTCTGATGGCGTCGGCCACGGTGGCCGAAACGCTGTCGCGGATCGAACCGGCAGCGAGCGAGCGCGGTCGCAAGAAGCAGGTGCTCGACGCCGTGCGTTCGGCGGCAAACGAGTTGCAGAACACGGCAGCGATCTGCCGCAAGAGCTATGTACACGATACTATCGTTACGGCCTTCGAGGACGGCGTCCTTGCCCGCATCGCCGCGACGCAGACGGGCTATCGCTCGCAATCGAAGCGCGAGCAGCTTCTGGCGCAGGTGGTGGCCGAGGCGGGTTGAGTCAGGCGAGCGTCCACACCGCAGTATTCTTGATCTCCGCATCTTCGAGATCGCGCGTCACCGGCACCTTGTATTCGGTCAGCTTTCGCAATTTGTCTTTCGGCAGATAGCTGCGACCGGGATCGCCGATCAGCACCGTCGCGCCGCGCACCGCTTGCTCTGACAGAAATGCAAAGGCGCGCTCTGCGGTGTCGCGTTCATAGAAAATATCGCCTGCCAGGATCGTCTGTGCGGTGGGGATAGATGAGCCGCCGAGTAGATCGTCACCGCGGGCGCTGATCGTAACGTCATTTTCAGCTGCGTTCAGTACAATCGCCATGCGCGCAAAGGCGTCGATGTCATAGGCGAAGACGCTGCTTGCCCCCGCTTTCATCGCGGCGATAGCCACAAGCCCCGATCCTGATGCGAGATCGATGATGGTCTTTCCAGCAACATGCTCGGGATGATCGATAACAAAGCGCGCCAGCGCCTGCCCGCCGGCCCAGGCAAAAGCCCAGAACGGTGGCGGCAGTCCGGCCTCGCCGAGTTCTTCCTCGGTCTTGCTCCAGAGCGGCACGGCTTCGTCGGCGACATGCAGCGTGATTTCTGACACCAGCGGCACCGGCAGCAGGCGCGTATTGGCGCGGATAAAAGCAACGGGATTGGCGATCGCAGGTTTGGCCGCGCCGTGGGCGCTCACAGCCCGCCCATCTTGCAGAGCAGCTTCCATTCCTCGGCAGTGATCGGCGGCACCGACAGGCGGGACTGCTTCAGGATCGCGACGTCAGCAAGCTTCGGCTCAGCCTTGATCGCCGCCAGCGACACCGGCTTTGGCAGATCTTGCACGGCCTTGACGTCGACGCAGACCCAGGGCGTTCCCGGTTCCGCGGTGGGATCGGGATGATGCTCCCTGATGATCTCGGCGATACCCACGATCTCCTTGCCGATATTCGAATGATAGAAGAAGGCGCGGTCGCCCTTCTTCATCTTCATCATGTTCAGCTTGGCGGTGTGGTTACGGATGCCGGTCCATTCGGTGCCCTTGGCACCGGCCTTTTTCTGCTCATCCCACGACCAGGCATCGGGCTCCGATTTGATCAGCCAGTATTGCATGTTCTCACCACTCCAATCCCGTGTGCCTATCAAGACGCGGATGCCCGCGACCAATGCGGGCATGGCGGCTTGAGTCTAACCTTCTGCCTTGAACGGCCGCGTCAGCAGGCCATCGATGGCCTGATCGATGGTTGCGCGGCCGGCCAGAATTGCCGCCACGGCCTTTGCTACCGGCATATCGACGCCCTTCGATGACGCAAGCTCAATCAGCACCGGCGCGGTGAACTCGCCCTCGGCGAGTTTGCCACGCGCCGGCTGTTCGCCGCGGCCGAGTGCCACGCCGAGTGAAAAATTGCGCGACTGCGCGCTCGAACAGCTCAGGATCAGGTCGCCCAATCCTGACAGGCCCGACAGCGTCTCGGTGCGCGCGCCACATGCGATGCCTAGTCGCAGTAATTCGCTGAAGCCGCGCGTGGTGAGTGCTGCGAGGGCAGAGGCGCCCAGTTCCTTGCCGGCGACGATGCCTGCGGCAATCGCCAGTACGTTCTTCGCCGCACCGCCGATCTCGACGCCGCGCACGTCGGTGGAGTGATAGGGACGGAATGTCGCCGAACCTAAGGCCTGCACGAGTGCGACAGCGACATCTTCATCGGCGCATGCGAGCGTCACAGCCGTGGGCAAGCCCGCAGCGACATCGTCAGCGAAATTCGGTCCCGACAGAATGGCAGGGATCGCATGCGGTGCGACGTCGGCGATGACCTCCGTCATGAATTTGTGACTGCCGCGCTCGATGCCTTTGGCGCATGCGACCACCGGAACGCTTGCCGGCAATAGCGGCGCGAGGGCCGTCAATCCCTCGCGCAATTGCTGCGAAGGAATCGCGAGCAGAATGATATTGGCGCGTGCCGCCAGCGAAAGATCAGCGGTGACGAAGACGGACTCATCGATGGTAGCGCCGGGCAGCCGTGGATTGGCACGCGACACCTGCATCAGCTCGGCAGCCGCAGTGGAGCGCGCATAGAGTACGACGTCGCGGCCAGCGCGCGCGGCGACATCAGCCAGTGCCGTGCCATAGGCCCCGGCGCCAATCACCGCCACTGAGTTGAAGTCGGCCATGGTGTTCCAGTCAGTAAGCCGCGCGGGATTTGGAATGGCCTGCCGGCGCCTTGGCGTCAGCGTCGAGCAGCCAGCGCGCGCGGGGCGGTGCTTCCATCGTGTCGGTGAGTCCTAGCGCAAGACGCTCTGCGCCGGCCCAGGCGATCATCGCGCCGTTGTCAGTGCACAGTGCGGGGGGCGGGATGATCAGTGTGGTCTGCGCTTTTCCGGCGACGGCCTGTAGCGCGCCGCGGATTGCCTGGTTGGAGGCGACACCGCCGGCTGCGACCAGCGCATGCGGTGGGCCGAATTGGTCTTCGAACAGTTTGAGGCCGACGCTCAATCTATCCGCTGTCGATTCCAGCGCCGCCGCCTGGAAGCTGGCGCAGAGATCCGCGATGTCCTGCTCTTCCAGCGGAATGAGACGGCTGGCTTCGTTACGGACCGCAGTCTTGAGACCTGAGAGCGAAAAATTCGCATCGGGCCGGCCGAGCATCGGTCGCGGAAAGGCAAAGCGCTTGGGATCACCGCCCGATGCGGCGCGTTCCACCTGCGGGCCGCCGGGATAGGGCAGGCCGAGCATCTTGGCAACCTTGTCGAAGGCTTCGCCCATGGCGTCGTCGACGGTGGTGCCGAGTCGGACATAGTGGCCGACGCCGAGCACTGCCACGATCTGGGTATGGCCGCCGGAAACGAGAAACAGGCAATACGGAAACGCCAGCGCAGTGGTCAGCCGCGGCGTCAGCGCATGGGCCTCGAGATGGTTCACGGCCACCAGAGGTGTGTCATGCACCATCGCGATAGCCTTGGCAGTGGTAAGGCCCACGATGACGCCACCGATCAGACCGGGCCCGGCTGCTGCCGCTACGCCGGTCAGTTGCGCGAAATTGACGTCGGCGTCCTTCATGGCACGGCCGACAATGCCATCTAGCAGGTCGATATGGGCACGCGCGGCGATTTCGGGCACCACGCCGCCATAGGGGGCGTGGTCGCCGATCTGCGAATGGACGATATTGGACAGGATCCTGCCGCTGCCGTCGGGCTGGCGTTCGATGACGGCGGCCGCGGTTTCATCGCAGGTCGTCTCGATTCCCAGCACCAGCATCGGTTGGTCGGTGGTCACTATCGGTCCTTGCTAAATCAGCTAAATCCGGGCTTTTCCTGTCTCCGGCGTAGCATTGCGGGGTCGCAAGGTGCAATCACTCGATGCCCTGTGTGGCATGCGAGACCCCCGAAACCGGACCTCAGATATGGCTATTCTCGTTACTCGCCCACAGCCGGACAATACCAGCACCGCTACGGCCTTGCGCGCGCGGGGCTTCGAAGTGCTGGCGGCGCCGATGTTGCGCTTCGAAAAGGTGTTGCTGTCCATCGATGCCGATGCGGATTTCGGCGCGGTGATCGTGACGTCGGCCAATGCACTGCGCGCCCTTGCCGATCAGCCCGTGCAGGCAACCTTGCTTCGTCTGCCGCTGTTCGCGGTCGGCGACCGGACCGCCGAGGCCGCGCGCAATCTGGGCTTCGCCAGGGTCATATCCGCCGAAGGTGATGCTGCGGCGCTGCGGGACCTGTTGATGGAGAGCAGCAAGAGCAAGTTGCTGAACAAGGATCGCCCGCTGCTTTATCTGGCCGGCGCTGATCTGGCGCGGGATCTCGCCGGCGAACTCGGTGCGCGCGGTTTCGCGGTGGTGACACAGACCATCTACCGGATGATGCCGGTTGCCGATCTGCCACATGATGTTTCCGCGGCCTTCGTGGCCGGTAAGATCGAGGCCGTGCTGCATTATTCGCGGCGAAGCGCCCGGGCATTCTTTCAGGCGGCTGGGCTTTCAGGGGTCGAAATCGCTGCCCTCGCAGTTCCACATTATTGTCTTTCGGCTGCGGTCGGCACCATTGCGCACGATGCCGGAGCCAGCCAGGTCGTGGTAGCTCAGACCCCGGATGAAAATGCCCTGTTCGCGGCGCTGGACCGTGCCATCGCGCCATTATCGCGTTAAGACTGCTGTGACCAAATCCGGATAGGGATCGGGCATGTCACGAGGGAACCGACGCGATGGCCGACGATAGCGATACAGGATCGTCTCCCGATGCCGGTCGGCCCAAACGCCCGCCGCCAACCATCGAATTGACGGCTGCAGACGTCACCGAACGCCCGGCTGCTGCGGAATCTGCGGCACCGGAAACTCCATCGGAGTCCGTCGATACCGCGCCATCGGATATGCCGCCGTTCGAACCTGCCGGGGAGGCTGCGGCCGAAAAGTCCGCGTCTGCGTCGCCTGCGCGCGCACCTGTGCTGGTTGGCGCCGCGATGGGTGCGGTTGCCGGCGCGCTTGCTGCCGGCATCGCCTGGTTCGGTCTGAGCGGAAGCGCATCGAGCGACAAGGCTGATGTGGATGCATTGGCTTCTCGTATCGCGCAGATCGAAGCGCGTCCCGCCGTTGCGCCGGATACGGGTCTGGTGATACGGATCGATACGCTCGAGAAATCCATCGCGGGATTGCGCGGCGATCTTGCCGCCGCGAAGACGCAATCGGACCGTGTCGTCGCCGATCTCAATCAACTCAAATCCGCCCCCCGCCCGGCCGCCGGTGTGGTCGATCTCGGGCCGATCAATGAGCGGCTCGGGCAGATCGAACGCGCCGCCAGCGAACTGAAGTCTTCGGCCGCCCAACAGAATACCAAACCCGTCGATGACGCGGCCTTGCGTCGTGTCGTTGCGGCATCACTGCTCGATACGTCGGTGCGTCAAAGCGAGCCCTATGCGGCCGCACTTGCGGCCGTCAAACCGCTCGCAAGCAATGCCAATCAATTGAAACCGCTCGACGCATTTGCAGCGACGGGGGTACCGAATGCAGCTGCGCTCAGCCGCGAATTGCTTGTATTGCTGCCGAAGCTGACACCGGCTCCGGCGGAGACGCCTGCCGCAGGCGCAGGTTTTATGGATCGCTTGCAAGCCGGCGCCGCCAGGCTGGTCCGCCTTGAGCGCACCGATGTTTCCGGTGCAGGTAACAACAGCAGCACCATCTCACGCGTCGCTGTTGCTGCGCGCAGCAACGATGTCACTACGGCCAAGCGTGAGTTGCTCACGTTATCTGCTGCCGATCGCGCGCCGGTTCAGCCCTGGCTCGATAAGGTTGATGCGCGCGATGCAGCGCTCGCGGCTTCACGACAATTCGCAGCCGACGCGATGGCAGCGCTCTCCAAACCGGCGCCATAGGAATCCGATGTTTCGTATCATTCTGTTCCTCGTGTTGATCGCGCTGGCTGCAGCGGGCGCGGCTTGGGTGGCTGACCAGCCCGGTGATGTTGTGTTGTCGTGGGGCAACTGGCGTGCCGCGCCGTCGTTGCCTGTATTCGTACTGGTGCTCGGCCTCATTGTCGTTGCCGCGATGTTGGCCTGGTCACTCCTGCGTGGTTTGTGGCGCGCGCCTGAGCAGATGCGCCGGCGTGGCCGCGAAAAACGTCTGGCGCGGGGACGTCAGGCCATCACCCATGGCCTCCTCGCGATCGGGCAGGGCGATGGCCACTCTGCGCGGCGTCATGCCGATATTGCCAGGCGTTTGACGGCTGAAGATCCGCTCGCTTTGTTGCTGCAAGCTCAATCCGCTCAGCTCGATGGCGACCGCGCCGGTGCACATCGTGCCTTCCAGGCAATGGCTGAGCGCGGAGATACGCGGCTTCTCGGTCTGCGCGGCCTGTTCATCGAGGCGCAGCGCAGTGACGATCCGGTGGCCGCCGTCACGATCGCCGAAGAAGCGTTGAAATTATCGCCGGGATCGACATGGGCCTCGCAGGCCGTACTCGGTTTCCGTTGCGCGCAGGGCGACTGGGCCGGTGCGCTGAAAATCCTCGACCATAATTTCGCCTCCGGCCTGATCGATCGCGCGACATTTCGCCGGCAGCGCGGCGTGTTGCTCACGGCGCGTGCGCTGGAGCTTGAGACACAAGATCGCGATCTGTCCCGCGACAGCGTGACCGAGGCGATCAAGCTTGCGCCAACTTTGGTGCCAGCCGCCGTTCTCGCCAGCCGATTCCAGAGCGAGGCGCATCAGACCCGTCGGGCAATGAAGATCATCGAGACAGCGTGGCTGGCGCAGCCGCATCCGGATCTCGCCGACGCCTATGCTCATGTGAAGCTCGGCGATTCCGCACGGCAGCGGCTGGTGCGTGTCGAGACGCTGGCGTCGAAAGCACCAGGCCATATCGAAGGCGCGCTGGCGATCGCCCGCGCGGCCATCGATGCCGCCGAATTCACGCGCGCCCGCGAAGCACTGGCGCCGTTTACGGCCGACTCCACCCAGCGCGTTGCGATGCTGATGGCGGAAATCGAACGTACCGAACATGGCGATAGCGGCCGTGCCCGCGCCTGGACATTGCGTGCCGTGCGCGCGTTGCATGATCCGGTCTGGACGGCGGACGGCTATGTGTCGGATCGCTGGCGGCCGGTGTCGCCGGTCACGGGCCGAATTGATGCGTTCCAGTGGCAGACGCCGCTGGCCGCACTACCGTCGGACAGGGCCTCGACGATCGAGACCGAGATTTTGCGCGAAACCGTGCTGGCTCCGCCGCCCGCGATGCCAAAACCCGTGGTGCCGGTGCCGGCCGAGGTCACACCCTCCGCGCCAGCTCAGGACTTCGCGGTGGAACCTGAGGTGCCAGCACAGTCCGAACCGGTAGCCGATGTCGCGTCGGAGCCCGCCGAGGCGCCGCCGCTCCCGAAACCGGTCCCGGCGCCGCCCCCGCTGTTCCGCGACCGCAGCGATATCGCCAGCGCTGCGAAGCCCGCCGTGGCTATTCCGGCGGTCATTCCCATCGTCAGGCCTCCGGACGATCCCGGCGTGGACGAGGCGGACGATTATCGTGATGAATTCGCCGAATTGAATGCCGGCCAGCAACAGGGCGGTTGGCGCGGCTTTCTGCGCCGCTGGGGCGGCTGACGCTCCTGATTCAGGCCGAAATGGCCGGTTTCGGCGGGTGGTGCGCTTAGCTTTTCGATCGCTGGAGACGTCTCGGCTTCTTGCAAAGCGGAGCCCCGGGCGATATCAGATGCCCCAGCGTTTTCGGCCGAAAAGCCGAATCGCCGCTTGGTTCGCCGCAATAGCTCAGTTGGTAGAGCACGTCATTCGTAATGACGGGGTCACAGGTTCGAGTCCTGTTTGCGGCACCATTTGCGCTTCGGCGCCATATTCTCAATTATAACAATCAGCCGCAGCCTCGGCGCCTCACGTGGCGGTGGCAGGCATTTCGAGATCGGCCCAGATCTTGGCGAAATAGGCCTGGAAGGCAGCGTCGGTGCGCAGCGCCACGGGATCGCGGCCTGCCTTGGGCAGGTCGATGACGTGCAGCGCTCGCACCGTCGCTGGACGTGCACTGAGTACCAGAACGCGATCAGCCATTGCGATGGCTTCGCCGATATCATGGGTGACCAGAATGGCGCTCTTGCCGTTCTCGGCGATGATGCGTGACACGTCGGCCTGCAACAGTAGGCGGGTCTGGAAGTCCAGCGCCGAGAACGGCTCATCCAGCAGGATCACCTGCGGATCGAACGCCAGCGTGCGCATGATCGCCACGCGTTGGCGCATGCCGCCTGACAAGGTTGCTGGCTTGGCATGTTCGAAGCCGGCGAGGCCATAGGCGCGGATCAGTTTGGTGGCGATCTCGCGCGACGTCTGACGCGGCGCACCGCGCACCTCCAAACCGAGCATCACATTGTCGATGACGGAACGCCACGGCAGCAGCAGATCCTTCTGGAGCATATAGCCGACATGTCCTGCGGCATCGTCGACGCGGATGCCCCCGACCTCGACATACCCCCGTGTCGGCTTCAGCAGGCCGGCGATGACATTGAACAATGTGGACTTGCCGCAACCGGACGGGCCGACAATGGCCAGGGTTTCGCCTTGCCGCAGCTCGAAGCTGACGTCGTGGATGGCTTCAACAAACTGCTTGCCGGTTCCGAAGGATGTGCCGACCTGCTCAGCCTTGAGTACGGCGGATGTGGACGACGTCGTTGCGATTTGCGTCATGACGTTCATGCATCCACCTCGCTGCAGAAGCCGAGCAGCATGTCATTGAAAACATCGGGGGTCACGGCGGTGAAGGCATGGGCGCCCCATTCCACTTCGTGTACGCGCGCGCCGGGAATGGCGGCGGCCAGCTGTTGCGTAAGATAGGCCGGTACGAGGCTGTCGTCTCGCGACGAGGCCAGCAGGGTCGGCGTTGTAATGGTCGCAAGGGCTTCGCCGGGGTCAAAAGCGAGAAACATGTCGATGCGCGCATTCATCGTGGCCGCTGCCGGGAAATGCGCGAGGATGCGCTCTTCTTCCGCGTCGAGCTGCGCGGCATTATCGGAGATCCAGCGAGGCGGATAGAGGAACAGCGGCTGCGCGCGCACATAGGCTTTCGGGCCGGACTGGTTCAGGATTTGTTTGCGGACTTCGAAGCAGCGTCGCAGGAACGGGTCGGCCCGGCCCCAACCGTTCACCACCACCAGACTGCGCAGGCGCGCGGGGGCACGCAGGGCAAGTTCAATTCCAACGATGCCGCCGATGGCATGGCCCACCACATGGGCATTGCTGACGCCGGCGTGGTCCAGCACATGCGCGATGTCATCGGCCATACCGGCGATCGATCGCGATGGCGCACTGTTCGCAGCGCTACGGCCGGTGCCGACATGGTCGTAAAGGATAACCTGGTGACGTTGCGCAAGGGCGTCCAGCTGTGGCGTCCAGAACGATCCGCTGCCGCCCATGCCGGCCGACATGAGGATCGCCGTTCCGTGTCCATGAGTTTCGTAATAGATGTCGGCGTCACCGCCGCTTGCATAGGGCATGGTTGGTCTTGCGTGTTCGAGCGATGAAAAGTCAGAAGCGCAGGCGGCGTTCGAGAATGTCGATCGCGCCGTACATCAGAAGCGCCACTGCCATGAGCGCAGCGATGCCGACCCAGACGGCATTCAAATCGTAGAGCACGCCGGCATAGTAGATCATGTAGCCGAGGCCTTCTTTCGAGGCGATGTATTCGCCGACGACTGCGCCGATCAGCGCGAAGCCGACATTGAGACGGAAGGCGGATACGATCCACGGCATAGCGCCCGGAATGACGACGGTGCGCCAGGTTTTCCAGCGGCTGGCGCCAAGCGAGCGCATCAATTTGATCAGATCGCTGTCGACTTCCTTGGCACCCTGCTGCGCGGTGATCACCGCGACGATGAAGGTGATGATGGCGGCGATGGCGATCTTGGATGAGATGCCGATGCCGAACCACACGATAATCAAAGGTGCGAGCGCGATCTTCGGCAAACCGTTGAGCGCAATGAGATAAGGGCGCAACACCGCTGCGCTGGTTGGAAATAACCAGAGCAGCAGACCAACCGCACTGCCGGCGATAGTGCCAATCAGGAATCCCGCAATAGCTTCCCAGGCGGTCAGGGCGGCGTCGCGCAGGAGTTCCCCATTAGCGATCAGAGTGGAGGCCTTGGCAAAGATGCCGCTTGGCCGTCCGTAGAGATAGACGGCGATCCATTTGAAGTTGATCGCAATTTCCCAGGCTGCAAGTAACAGAGCCAGCAGGGCGACCTGCAGCAACGCGATTCGCACGACGGGCGGCATCACGCGCCGCTCGACATTGGCCTGGGAGGCTTCGATCGCCGTCACATCAAGCTCGCTTGTGCGCGGTTGATGCGATCTCGACGAGACAGTCCGGCTTCACCAACCCGCACTGGATGCAATAGCGTGCTGGCTTCTCGCCGGGGAAGTATTCGGCATAGACCTTATTGACGGCGCCGTAATTGGCCCAGTCAGTCACGAAGATGGAATTAAACGTGACATCGGCCATCGTGGCGCCTGCGGTCTCCAGTACGCTCTTGATGGTTTCGAGGATGTGTCGGGTCTGCGCGGCCGCATCGCCGACGTGAACGACGTCGTTATTCTTGTCGAAGGCCAGTGTGCCGGACACATAGATCACACCATCGGCCATCATGCCGGGCGAGTAAGGTGCAAGCGGCGGATGAGTACCGGGCGGAATGATCGCGCGATCTGTCATGGGATCCTCAGGCTTTCGTGGATGGTTCGGTCTGCGCGAATGCGCGGCGGAAATCGGCCGTGCTGGACACCCAGCCGAAGAAGGTTTCGATGTTGAAGACGGCCGCCTTCTGGACGTAGTCGGGGCCGGCCTGATGCGTGGCGTCTTCAAGCATCACGCCGAAATATTCGAGATGGAAGCCGTCGCGCAGGGTCGATTCCACGCAGACATTGGTGGCAACTCCGCAGAACACCAGATTGCGGATCCCGCGCGCGCGCAGGATGCTATCGAACTGGCTGTTGAAGAAGCCGCTATAACGCGGCTTCGGTACCACGATGTCGCCGGGCTGTGGCTGGAGTTCATCGACGAGCGCATAGTCCCAACCGCCCTTGGCGAGCAGGCTGCCTTGTAATTCAGGGCGTGCGCGCATGGTCTTGAGTGCGTTTGATTTGTGCCAGTTTGGGGATCCCGGACCGCCGGCCTCGACATAGTTGGCGTCCCAGCCGTTCTGGAAATAGATCACGGTGACGCCGGCCTCGCGCGCTACGTTCAGCGTCTCCTTGACGGCCGCAATCGCTGCCTTGGCGCCGGTCACGTCGAAGCCAGCGAGATCCAGATAGCCGTTCGGCGACGCGTAAGCGTTCTGCATGTCGACCACGATGACCGCGGTCTCCTCGACCGCGAGCCGCAGTGGCTCGGGGCGCGCTGGCAGCGTGACATAGCGCCGTTCCGGCGGAAAGCTGGTTGAAACGGACATCAGGCCAATCCGAATTCCTTGGTCGCCTTCTCAGCGAAACGATTGTCGACCATCTGTGTGTAGGGCAACGTTGAAGAGACAGCGCCACCACCCTGCTCGAGCAACATCGCGCGATCCCACTCCTCGGCGGAAATGGTTGGGTTTTTCGGGATAGCTGTTTTGCTGCCAAAGAAGTTCTTTGTCGCATTTGCGACTACCGAGGGTGAGACTTTCGGAAAGTACTTCTCTGCAACCTCGGTGAAGACGGCATTGTTCTGGTGCATCATCTTCTGGGCTTCGGCGATGGCGTTGCAGAAACCCTGCACCGCTTCCGGATTGGAGGCGATCACGTCTTCGGTGGCCATGGCGGTGGTGAAACACAACGGCCCGAGCAGATCGGCAAATGACAGCGAGGGAACGAGACCAAATTGTTCAGCGCCGATGCTGATGTCCCATTCGAATGCGGTGGCGATGTCGGCGCGGCCATCCTTGACGGCTGCGGCCTGTGCGCCTGGCGGCAATTCCAGGAAAGTGACGCCGGCTTCCTTGGGATCGAACCTGCCGACCGTCTTCATCGCATAGGTCGGGACCTGGATTGTCGATGAGGGAAATTTCAGTGTCGCGATCGTCTTGCCGCGCAGATCGTCGATGGTGGTGATCTTGGTGTCCGGCCGGGTCATACCCCACATCGACACGCCGCCGACGATCTTGGCGATGTTCTTGATCTTGCCGCCTTCGCGCGTGGCGTTGACTGACATGCCCGGGCTGGTGACGCCGATCTGACCGCGGCCCGATAGGAGAATAGGCACCGGCAGGGCGATGCCGCCTGCAGTCGACAGGTCGATGTCGAGGCCATGCTTGGCGAATAGGCCCTTGTCGGCTGCGACGTAGAGCGAGGCATACATGCCGAGCCTGATGGCTTCCGACACCAGCACCTTGCGGCCCGCGGCAAAGGCCGGTCCGCCCAGGCTAGCAAATGGGGCCGCTGCGGCGCTGATGAGCGAATATTTGAGTAGGTTGCGCCTGTCGATCATGCCTCTGTCCCTCGCCGCCGTTGCCGATGTCAGATGGTGCGCTGCATAGTTTTTAGCCGCAGCATTTCTTCGCATAAAATTCTTGCATCCGTTAATTTCATTAACAAGTCGGGAAAAATAGATATATTTATCTGTAATGCTAATGAATATCGACCTCCGGCAACTTCGTGCCTTCGTCGAGGTGGTCCAGGCTGGCAGCTTCAGCCGGGCCGCGCGGAAACTTGGCGTTTCCCAGTCCGCTCTCAGTCAGGCCGTTCGCCAGCTCGAGGATGCGTTGCAAGTCCGGCTACTGGACCGGACGACGCGCAGCGTTCAGCTCAGCAAAGTGGGTGTCGAATTCCTCCCGGGGATTCAGCGTCTGCTGGCGGATCTCGATCACCAAATCCAGGATTTATGCGATCTGCGCGAGCATCGCCGCGGCCATGTTACGGTGGCTTGTGTGCCGTCGGTGGCGTTGCGCCTGATGCCGGTGGTGCTGGCGAACTTTCAACGCGAATATCCAATGGTGAGCGTGACACTCAAGGAAGTGTCACGGCATCAGATCATTGCCGGACTGCGCAGCGGCGACGCCGAGCTCGGCATTGCCAATGTGCCCGGTGAAGATGTCGATCTCGATGCTACGAAACTGCTGAGCGACCGTTTTGCGCTGGTGATGCGGCGGGATCATCAATTGGCGTCGCAAAGCGCCGTGAACTGGATGGACGGCGTCGCTGCAGGCATGATCGCGATGGCCACCGGCACCGGCATCCGGCTGGAAATGGAACGCGGCCTGCAAGAACTCGGCCGCAGCAGCCCACTGCATGAGGCCGAACACCCGGCGACCCTGCTGGCTATGGTCGAGGCCGGCGTCGGCGTGGCGCCATTGCCGGGTCTGGCGTTGCCCGCGACGGACCACCCCGTGCTGACCTACCGCAGGCTGCTCGATCCGATCATCGAGCGCGATCTCTATCTGATCAGGCGCGTCGGGCGTGACCTATCGCCGGCCGGTCGTGCACTTTACCGCGGCATCCAGCTCGTGGCGCAATCGATCCGTGAGCGCACCGCCGCTGGGTGGTAGCGAACACGCTTTGACCTTGCCCCCATGAGTCCCTATTTTGGGATGAACAGTCCTATTTCGCTAATTTGAGCCCCTTATGACCGCCTCGCTGAAAGCCATCGACGGATCGGCCGATTTGCCTGTCCTGATGAACGCCCTCGCCCGGAGCGCCCGTGCGGCGGCGCGTGCGTTGGCGGTGGCCCCAACGGAACAGAAGAATCGGGCGCTTGCGGCCATGGAGAGCGCGATTCGCGTCGGTGTGCCGGCGATCCTAGCGGCTAATGCCGAGGATGTCGCCGAGGTGCGCGCCAATGGTGCGACGTCGGCCTTTATCGACCGACTGACGCTGACCGTGGCGCGCGTGCATGCGATGGCCGACGGCATTCGTGTGATTCATGACATCGCCGATCCCGTCGGCGCCGTTACCGAGAGCTGGCAGCGGCCGAATGGCATGACCATCGAGCGTGTGCGTGTACCGCTAGGCGTCGTTGCGGTGATCTTCGAGAGTCGCCCGAATGTCGCGGCGGATGCCGGCGTGTTGTGCCTGAAGTCGGGCAATGCGGTGATTCTGCGCGGCGGTTCGGACAGTTTCCGGTCCTGCCGCGCGATTCACGAATGTTTGGTGCAGGGCCTGCGCGAAGCCGGTCTGCCGGAAGCCGCGATCACGCTGGTGCCGACGCGCGATCGTGCGGCGGTGGGCTTGCTGTTGACTGGCCTGAACGGCGGTGTCGATGTGGTCGTCCCACGCGGCGGCAAGAGCCTGGTTGCGCGCGTCGAGGCCGAAGCGCGCGTGCCGGTATTCGCACATCTCGAAGGCGTTAATCACACTTATATCGATCGTGCTGCAAAGCTCGATATGGCGAAGTCGATCGTGCTGAATGCGAAGATGCGCCGTCCCGGTGTCTGTGGCGCGACGGAAACGTTGCTGATTGACCACGCAGTCGCGGGCACGCACCTGAAGCCGCTCGTGGAGATGCTGATCGATGCCGGCTGCGAGGTGCGCGGCGACGCCGCCGTGCAGCAGGCCGATGCACGCGTAAAGCCTGCAACGGCCGAGGATTGGGACACCGAATACGAAGACGCAATCATCTCGGCCAGGATCGTTGATGGTGTGGACGACGCGCTCGCGCATATCCGCGATCACGGATCGCATCACACCGATGCGATCGTGACCGAGGACGCTGCGGTGGCCACGAAGTTTCTCAACGAAGTGGATTCGGCGATCGTGCTGCATAATGCATCGACGCAGTTCGCCGACGGCGGCGAGTTCGGCTTCGGCGCGGAAATCGGAATTGCGACCGGCAAATTTCATGCACGAGGTCCGGTTGGCGCCGAGCAGCTCACCAGTTTCAAATATCGCATTCACGGCACCGGACAGACCCGGCCGTGATGATGTGTGCGTGGGCGCGTGGAGACTGAATTGGAGTCGCATTCAGTCCCGCCGGCGCAGGGCATACCGCCACATAGTCCCGGCATGCGGATCGGCTTGCTCGGCGGATCGTTCAATCCGCCGCATGCCGCGCATCGGGCCATCAGCCTGTTCGCGATGAAGCGGCTGCAGCTTGATCGCATCTGGTGGCTGGTGTCGCCGGGCAATCCGCTCAAGGATCAACGCAATCTGCACGATCTCGCCGGGCGGGCGGCTGCTGCGGAAGCGATAGCCGATCACCCGCGCATCGATATTACCTGTCTCGAGAGTGTCATCGGCACGCGCTATACTGTCGACACCATCAGCTACCTCCGACGTCGATGTTCGCAAGCACGATTTGTCTGGATCATGGGTGCCGACAATCTCGCCCAGTTTCACCGCTGGGAGAGCTGGCAGGTCATTGCCGGGGAAGTGCCCTTTGCGGTCATCGACCGGCCGCCGCAGAGCTTTCGGGGATTGGCGTCGACCGCCGCCCAGGCCCTCGGCCGTTATCGGATACCGGAGCAGGACGCTGGGTCATTGGCCGACCTGAAGCCTCCGGCATGGGTATTTCTCACTGGTTTGAAGCTGAATCTGTCCTCCACCCGGTTGCGGAACCCGGATGGCAGCTGGAAGACGTAATTCCACAACACTCGCCCGATAAGTGCTATAGGGCGGGCGCTGGAATATTGAATCCGGCATTCCCACATGCATACTTAATCTCACCGGGCGTCGGATTCGGCGTCCCAATACAGTGAAAGGAATGGTCCTCTGGCCACTTCTGTATTGTCCAAGACGGGCGCCAAGAAAGCCCCGTCCAAGGTTGCCCCACCCAAGAAGCCCGCTTCGGCAAAGAAGGCTGCCGCGCCCAAAAAGGCGATCGCAACCAAAACCGCAAAGCCGAAGGCACCAGCCAAGACATCCGCTGCTGCAAAAGCCGCGCCGAAGGCTGTCATTCCGAAGAAGGTTGCTTCGCCCAATACCTTGTCCAAGGTGGCGAAGAAATCAGCTGCGGTGGCAGTGGTGCGCGACAGCGCGACCGAAACGCTCAGTCTCGTTCTCGCCCGTCTCGAAGACATGAAGGCCGAGGAAACGGTGACCATCGATCTGCGCGGCAAGTCGGCCTTCTCCGACTACATGGTCGTGACCACCGGTCGGTCGAATCGCCATGTTGGTGCGGTGGCCGAAAATGTCGCCAAAGGTCTCAAGGAAGCTGGCCAGAAGAAGCTGCATGTCGAAGGCCTGACCAATTGCGATTGGGTGCTGATCGATACAGGTGAAGTCATCCTGCATGTCTTCCGGCCTGAAGTTCGCGAATTCTACAATCTGGAACGTCTATGGACGCAGAGTCCGTCAGATGAACCGCGGATCGATCTGAAGGCTGTTTAAGCCAAGAGCATGCAGCAACGGCGAGACACGTGCTAGTCTGCGCCGATGCATCTTCTTGTGATTTCCATCGGCAAGCTCAAGCAGGGTCCGGAGCGCGAACTCGCCGAACGCTATCGCGAGCGGTTCGACGATATCGGCCGCAAGCTCGGTTTCCGCAGCCTGACGGTTCATGAAATTCCGGAAAGCCGGGCGCGTGATACAGCCACCCGGATGGCCGAGGAGGGCACGGCGATTGCCGCTCTGATTCCCGACAAGGCCATCCTCGTCACCATGGACGAGCGCGGCAGCAGCATTGATAGCGCGAGCTTTGCTCGCCATCTTGGCAAGGCACGGGACGAATCGGTGTCACATTATGTTTTTGTCATCGGCGGGGCGGACGGACTTTCGCCCGAATTGCGGCGCAAAGCCAAACTGAGCATTGCATTCGGCTCGGCGACCTGGCCGCATCAAATGGTTCGCGTCATGCTTCTGGAGCAGATTTACCGGGCCGCTACAATTCTGGCTGGCCACCCATATCACCGCGTTTAGCTCACGGTGTTTAGCTTAACGCGTTTGGAAAAAGGCGCTGTCGAAACCACGATGCTGTCACCGCCGTCCATTCCATTTGAACACGACGCCGTTCGCCGCGGGATGTCGAGTGCATCGTCGTTGTCGATGATGGTACTATCAGCAACTCTTATACCTGCGACTGTTGCAGGTTTGATGACGACCTCGGTCCGGGCGCAAACCGCTGCGCCAGTTCAGCAAGCAAATGCGCCGTCGCCTGATATCATTCGCCAGCGCGAGCAGGAGCTCGAAGCGATCCGCGCGCAGCAGAAGAGCGCCGCAGAACTGCAGACAAAACTGAAAGCCGATATCGCGGCGATCGGGCAGGATCGCGGCAAGCTCAATCAGCAGCTCATCGATATAGCTGCCCGCGTGCGCGGCGTCGAAGCCCGCATCGACGACGCCGAAGCACGTCTGCGTCCGCTGGATGCGCGGGAGCAACAGATTCGCGGGACGCTGGAAGCGCGCCGTGGCGAGATCGTCGAGGTGTTGTCGGCCTTGCAGCGCGCAGGCCGCCGCGCGCCGCCTGCCTTGCTCGTGCGCCCCGAGGATGCTTTGAAGTCGCTGCGCACTGCGATGCTGCTTGGCTCCGTCGTGCCCGACATGCGCGAGCGCGCCGAGAAGCTGGTGGCTGATCTCAGCGAACTCGTGAATCTACGCAAGGCGATCTCGACGGAGCGCGATCAGCTTGCAAGCGATCGCGACAAGCTCAAGGAAGAACAGACACGCCTCGCGTCCTTTACCGAGGAGCGCCAGAAGCAGCAGTCGGCTGCGGAAAAGGACATGGAAGCGGAAGCCGCGCGTGCGCTGACGTTGTCCCGTCAGGTCGACAGTCTGCAGGGCCTGATCGCGAAGATGGAGCAGGATTCCAAGGCGGCAGCGAAGGCAGCAGCCACAGCCAGTCTGCAGGGCACGCCGGCGGCGCTCAGCAACGGCAAGCCGAATATCGGCGCCTCCAAGGACCCCGGCAGGCTCAGTCCGGCGATCGCCTTTGCGTCGGCAAAGGGCATGCTCGCACTTCCGGTCAACGGGGTTAAAATTCGCAATTTCGGCGGTTCCGACGGTGTCGGTGGCGTCGAAAAGGGCATGTCACTGGCCGCACGGTCGGGTGCGCAGGTCACAACACCGTGTGACGGCTGGGTTGTTTATTCCGGTCCGTTCCGTAGCTATGGACAACTCTTGATCCTCAATGCCGGGGGCGGGTATCATGTCTTGATCGCCGGGATGGAGCGTATTTCGGTGAACATTGGTCAGTTCGTCCTTACCGGGGAACCGATCGCTGTCATGGGATCAACATCCCGGGTAGCATCCGTCCTTGCGGCCAATGCCAGCCAGCCTGTGCTTTATATCGAGTTCCGGAAAGACGGGACTCCCATTGATCCAGGCCCATGGTGGGCCGCTAACGAAGGCGAAAAGGTTCGCGGATGATGCGCAAGACTTCCATAATTCTGCTGAGTGCTGCCACTGGCGCCGCCTTGACGCTCTTCGTGACTCAGCCACGCGCCGTGTTCATGGGCACCAGTGCCCGCGCAGCGACCTCGGATACCTACCGCCAGCTCAACCTGTTCGGCGACGTGTTTGAGCGCGTCCGCAGCGACTATGTCGAGAAGCCCGACGACAGCAAGCTGGTCGAGTCGGCGATCTCCGGCATGCTCACCGGTCTCGATCCGCATTCCAGCTACATGGACGCCAAGAGCTTCCGCGACATGCAGGTGCAGACCCGCGGTGAGTTCGGCGGTCTCGGCATCGAAGTCACCATGGAAGACGGCCTGATCAAGGTGGTGTCGCCGATCGACGATACCCCGGCATCGAAAGCCGGTATCATGGCCAACGACATCATCACCAGCCTCGATGAAGAAGCCGTGCAGGGCCTCACCCTGAACCAGGCCGTCGAAAAGATGCGCGGTCCGGTCAATACCAAGATCAAGCTGAAGATCATCCGCAAGGGTCAGGATAATCCGCTCGATGTCACCCTCGTGCGCGACAACATCCGCGTTCGCTCGGTGCGTGCTCGCGTTGAAAGCGACGATATCGCTTACATCCGCATTACGACCTTCAACGAGCAGACCACCGAAGGCCTGAAGCGCGAGATCGCGGCACAGACCGCGGCAATCGGCGCGGACAAGGTCAAGGGCTACATCATTGACCTCCGCAACAATCCGGGCGGTCTGCTTGAAGAAGCCGTCACCGTTTCCGACGCGTTCCTCGAGCGTGGCGAGATCGTCTCGACCCGCGGTCGTAACGCTGAAGAAACCCAGCGCCGCACGGCGCATGCTGGCGATCTGACCAAGGGCAAGCCGGTGGTCGTGCTGATCAATGGCGGTTCGGCCTCGGCGTCGGAAATCGTCGCCGGCGCGCTGCAGGATCACAAGCGTGCGACCACCATCGGTACGCGCTCGTTCGGCAAGGGCTCGGTGCAGACCATCATCCCGCTGGGTTCCGGCAACGGTGCGCTGCGTCTGACCACGGCGCGCTACTTCACGCCGTCGGGCAAGTCGATCCAGGCCAAGGGCATCGTCCCGGACATCGAGATCGTGCAGGACGTGCCGGACGAGTTGAAGTCCCGCGACATCAAGGGCGAGGCTTCGCTCCGTGGCCATCTGAAGAACGATGGCGACGAGAAGACCGGTTCGCAGTCCTACGTGCCGCCGGATGCGAAGAATGACAAGGCGCTGAAGGCCGCTGCCGATTTGCTCCATGGCATCAAGGTGACGTCGAACGCAATCATCACGCCGCCGCCGGGAGCCGCTGCTGCTGCGGACAAGCCAGCAGACGATAAGCCGGCTGCCAAGCCGAACTGATCGGCGAGTGCGCATCAATTCTGCGGAAATGGCGGCCGTCGGGTCGCCCTTTTTGTTGGAATCCTCCCAAAGGGATCCGATGTCCTTCCGGCTGCCGTGGCCACGACCGGGCGTGTTATTGTCCGGTCGGCTGATTCGGGAGATTCATGGCAGTGTCGGCGGACGATCTAAGCGCCCCGCTTGGACAGAAATCGAAACGTAATCGTCAGTTCCGGCTGCCTTTTTCCGGAACGCAGGCGCTTGCCACGATTCTCGCCCTGCTGCTGCTCGGCTTTCTCGGTGTCGCCATCTTCAATAACAACCCGATGGGTGGCGAGCCGGTAGCGCGCGTAGCGATCAAGGGACCTGCCGCGACGGACGATGAGAAGGCCGCCGTCAAGCCGCCGGTCGAGATCAAGCACGGTACGCCCGAGACGGCCAAGGCGCCCGAGGCTCCCGGCCAGAAGACCATTACCATCATCGACGGTTCGAGCGGCGCCCGTAAGGACGTCGTGGTGTCCAGCGACGGGGCGGACAGCGCCGCGGTCGATGCACCACCGCCGGTCATGACGGGTATTGATCAGAAACTGCTGGAGAAATCCCGCCACGGTATGGTGCCGATTGCCGTCGGCGCGCTGAAGCCCGTGACGGCCTATGCCGCCGGCTCTGAAGCCGAGCGCGCCAGAGCGATGAAGATGCCGAGCATTTCCATCGTCATTGGCGGCCTCGGCGTTGGTGCAGCCAAGACCACCGATGCCATCATGAAGCTGCCGCCGGCGGTCACGCTGGGCTTCACGCCCTATGGCTCGGATCCCGGCAAACTGGTCGAACGCGCCCGTACGCAGCGCCACGAGGTGCTGCTGCAGCTGCCTATGGAACCGTTCGACTATCCCGACAACGATCCCGGCCCGCAGACGCTGTTGTCCTCGGCTACGGCCGAGCAGAACCTCGATCGCATGATGTGGCATATGAGCCGCTTCCAGGGGTATGTCGGTGTCGCCAACTTCATGGGTGCAAGGTTTATCGCTACTGACACGGCGATGCAGCCCATTGCGCGGGAAGCCAGCAAGCGGGGGCTTGCATTGTTTGACGATGGCTCGACGCCGCGCAGCGTTGCCGCCGCAGCGGCCGAAGGGCAGGGTATGTCCTTCGCACGCTCCGATGTCGCCATCGATGCGGTGCCGACCTCCGCAGACATCGACAAGGCGCTGGCGCGGCTCGAGGGGCTGGCCAAGGAGCGTGGTGTGGCTGTCGGCGTCGCTTCGGCCCTGCCGATCTCGATCGAACGTATCAGCGCCTGGGCGAAAACCCTAGAAAGCCGTGGGGTCATGCTGGTGCCATTGACAACCGCGATGCTGAAATCAAAATCAAGCTAGCGTCTTTGGGCTAGGGTGAATTCGGCACAGTCGAATCGCTGCGTAAAGAGTGCTCGAACGGACGCAAGAGGCATTGACGGAATGGCGCGCTACGAAGACCTGCCCTATCGAACTTGCGTCGGAATGATGCTGATCAACCCGCAAGGGCTCGTCTTTATCGGCCGACGTGCCGGCGGTATCGAGCACGTCGATGACATGCATGTCTGGCAGATGCCGCAAGGCGGCGTCGATCCCGGTGAGGACACCTGGGAGGCCGCCAAGCGCGAGCTCTATGAAGAAACCAGCGTCCAATCGGTCGAGAAGCTTGGTGAAGTGCCGGATTGGTTGATCTACGACATTCCCCGTACGGTGGCCGGGCGGGCCTGGAAGGGTCGCTATCGCGGCCAGCGCCAGAAGTGGTTTGCGGTGCGTTTCACCGGCGATGACAAGGAAATCAACGTCACGCATCCACCGGGGGGCCACAAGGCCGAGTTCATCAATTGGCGCTGGGAGCCGATGAAGAACCTTCCGCAGTTGATCGTGCCGTTCAAACGCCCCGTCTATGAGCGGGTGGTGAAGGAATTCGCCGGCCTGGCGGACGGCTAGCGTCGGAATGACGGATCACCGCCCCTATCGCCCCAATGTGGGCGTCGCATTGTTCAATGCCGACGGCAAAGTTCTGATCGGCCGTCGCTTCAAGGATGACGGACCGGAGATCATCCTGCCGGGCCTGGAATGGCAGATGCCTCAGGGTGGTATCGATCCCGATGAAGATCCTCGCGTCGCCGTGATGCGCGAATTATGGGAAGAGACGGGCGTCAGCCATGCTGACTATCTCGGCGAGACCGGCTGGATGACCTACGACTTCATCCCGTTCGAGAATCCCGGCCATCGCTTTGCGCAGTTCCGCGGGCAGCGGCAGAAATGGTTTGCGCTGAAATTCACCGGGGATGATGCCGAAGTCGATCCGCTGACGCCACGCAACGGCCAGCCGGCTGAATTCGACGCCTGGCGCTGGGAGCGGCTGGATCGCGTCGCGGATCTCGTGGTGCCGTTCCGGCGCGAGGTCTATCGCGCCGTGGCCGAGAGTTTCGCGAAATTTGTCTGAACCGAAGCCCTGACGAAACGAAGCGCTACCCGGGCTATAGCGCTTAGTGCATCGCCGTCGAGGTGACGTGCTGCTGGATGACCTTGAAGTGGTCGAGGCGCTCGATGGCACGGTCCAGCGCGGAGCCTTCCTTCTCGGCCAGCTTTTCTTCCATCTCGGCGATCTGGCTCGCGAAAGCTTCACGGTCGAGCTCTTCTATCGACGTCGCGACCTCGGCCAGCACGGTAAGGCCCTTGTCGGACACTTCGGCGAGGCCGCCGAGCACGATGATCTTCTGCTGGGTGCCGCCGGCCGTGACGACCATGATGCCTGGACGAAGCGCCGCCACCAGCGGTGCGTGACCGGCCATCACGCCGAGATCGCCAGCGACGCCGGGGATATCGACCTGATCGACTTGGCCCGCGAAAGCGAGCTTTTCCGGCGAGACGAGATCGAAGTGAAAGGTGGCCATGTCGGTATCCGCTGACTGCTCCCTCCCCCTTGCGGGGGAGGGTTGGGGAGGGGGTAAGAAAGTTAAGCGGCTTCAGCAGCCAGCTTCTTGCCCTTCTCGACGGCTTCTTCGATCGCGCCCACCATGTAGAAGGCGGCTTCCGGCAGGTGATCGTACTTGCCTTCGACGATTGCGCGGAAACCCTTGATGGTGTCGGCGAGTTCGACGAACTTGCCCGGCGAGCCCGTGAAGATTTCAGCGACGTGGAACGGCTGCGACAGGAAGCGCTCGATCTTGCGGGCGCGGGCCACGGCAAGCTTGTCCTCTTCCGACAGTTCATCCATGCCGAGAATGGCGATGATGTCCTGCAGCGACTTGTACTTCTGCAGCACCTGCTGAACCATACGAGCGGTCTGGTAGTGCTCTTCGCCAACGACCAGCGGGGACAGCATACGCGACGTCGAGTCGAGCGGATCCACTGCCGGGTAGATGCCCTTTTCCGAGATCGCGCGGTTCAACACGGTCGTTGCGTCCAAGTGGGCGAATGAGGTGGCAGGTGCCGGGTCGGTCAAGTCGTCGGCCGGAACGTAAATGGCCTGCACCGAGGTGATCGAACCCTTATGCGTGGTGGTGATGCGCTCCTGCAGCGCGCCCATGTCGGTCGCGAGCGTCGGCTGATAACCCACCGCCGAGGGAATACGACCGAGCAGAGCGGATACTTCCGAACCTGCCTGGGTGAAGCGGAAGATGTTGTCGACGAAGAACAGCACATCCTGGCCCTGGTCGCGGAAGTGTTCGGCGACGGTCAGACCCGACAGAGCGACGCGGGCGCGGGCACCCGGAGGCTCGTTCATCTGGCCGAACACGAGAGCGCACTTCGACTTCACGGCTGGATCCGGATTGTGCGGATCGGCGTTCACCTTGGACTCGATGAACTCGTGATACAGATCGTTACCTTCACGGGTACGCTCGCCCACGCCAGCGAACACCGAGTAACCACCGTGCGCCTTGGCGACGTTGTTGATCAATTCCTGAATGAGAACGGTCTTGCCGACGCCGGCGCCACCGAACAGGCCGATCTTTCCGCCCTTGGCGTAAGGCGCAAGCAGGTCGACGACCTTGATGCCGGTGACAAGAATTTCAGCTTCAGTCGACTGGTCGGTGTAGAGCGGCGCTTCAGCATGGATCTCGCGGACGCCTTCCGCATCGATCGGGCCGGCTTCGTCGATGGGCTCGCCGATCACGTTCATGATGCGGCCGAGGGTGCCAACACCCACCGGCACCTTGATCGGCGAACCGGTGTCGGTGACTTCCTGGCCGCGGACCAGACCTTCAGTGGTGTCCATCGCGATGGTGCGGACGGTCGATTCGCCGAGATGCTGGGCGACTTCGAGAACCAGGCGGTTGTTGCCGTTCTTGGTCTCGATCGCGTTCAGAATGGCGGGCAGATAACCTTCGAACTGCACGTCGACGACGGCGCCGATGACCTGTGTGATACGTCCGGTCTGGTTGGCGGGGCTAGCCATGAAAACTTCTCCTTAAACCTCAAGGACTCTGAAGTCCGAAACTTGAACGGCGGTCGGGTAGACCGGATTATTGCTGTTAGATCGCCTCGGCGCCGGAGATGATTTCGATCAGCTCCTTCGTAATCATCGCCTGGCGGGTGCGGTTGTAGATCAGTGTCTGCTTGCGGATCATGTCGCCGGCATTGCGCGTGGCGTTGTCCATCGAGCTCATCTGCGCACCGTAGAACGAAGCATTGTTCTCCAGCAGCGCGCGGAAAATCTGCACCGCGAGATTACGTGGCAGCAGGCCGTCAAGGATCTCATCCTCAGCGGGCTCGTATTCATAGGTCGGTGTCGGGCCGGCATTTGCAGCAGGCGCTGCGACTTCCAGCGGAATGATCTGCTGGGCGGTCGGGACCTGCGAGATCACCGACTTGAAGCGCGAATAGAACAGCGTGCAAACGTCGAACTGACCGTCATTGAAGAGAGCCAGAACTTTCTTGGCAATATCATCGGCATTGACGAAGCCAAGCTGACGCACGGAACGCAGTTCGATATGACCGACGATCTGCTTGTCGAAGTTGCGGCGCAGCTGCTCGTAACCCTTGCGGCCGACGCAGAAGAACTTGACCTCTTTGCCCTGGTTCATCAGCGCCAGCGCACGTTCGCGCGCCAAGCGGACGATCGAGGAGTTGAAGGCGCCGGACAGGCCACGCTCGCCGGTGCAGACCAGCAGCAGGTGAACTTGATCCTTGCCGGTACCAACCAACAGCGCCGGGCCGGTGCCCGGCGTGGTCGCACTGGCGATGCTGGCGATCACCGCATCCATCTTCTCGGCATAAGGACGTGCAGCTTCGGCAGCAGTCTGCGCACGGCGCAGTTTCGATGCTGCAACCATCTGCATCGCCTTGGTAATCTTCTGCGTCGCCTTGGTTGAGGCGATGCGGACACGCATGTCTTTAAGTGAGGCCATTCTCAGTCCACCCCGGCGATCTAGCTGTTCAGCTGATCGCGAACCTCTCGTTCGAAACGCCCGACCTCGTGCCGGACATCAACGCGAATGGCCGGCATGAGCCGGCCATTCATTGGCAGTATTAAGCGTAGGTCTTCGCGAAGCCTTCGACGACGGCCTTGAGCTGGGCGGCAACGTCATCCTTGAGATCGCGACTGTCGCGGATCGCGTTGAGGATCTCGACGTTCTTGCCGCGCAGCAGCGACAGCAGACCATCTTCGAAGCCCCGAACCTTGCTGACCGGCAGCGCGTCGAGATAGCCATTGGTGCCGGCCCAGATCACGCAAACCTGCTCTTCCATCTTCAGCGGCGAGAATTGCGGCTGCTTCAGGAGTTCAGTCAGACGTGCGCCGCGGTTCAGCAGGCGCTGGGTCGAAGCGTCGAGGTCCGAGCCGAACTGCGCGAATGCAGCCATTTCGCGGTACTGCGCGAGCTCACCCTTGATCTTGCCGGCGACTTTCTTCATCGCCTTGGTCTGCGCGGCGGAGCCGACGCGCGACACGGACAGACCGACGTTCACGGCAGGACGGATGCCCTGGAAGAACAGGTCGGTTTCAAGGAAGATCTGACCGTCGGTGATCGAAATCACGTTGGTCGGAATGTAGGCCGACACGTCGTTGGCCTGGGTTTCGATGACCGGCAGAGCCGTCAGCGAACCATTGCCCTGGGAATCGTTGAGCTTCGCAGCGCGCTCAAGCAGACGCGAGTGAAGATAGAACACGTCGCCCGGATAAGCTTCGCGGCCCGGCGGACGACGCAGCAGCAGCGACATCTGACGGTAAGCAACGGCCTGCTTCGAGAGATCGTCATAGATAATGACGGCGTGCATGCCGTTGTCACGGAAGAATTCGCCGATCGTACAGCCGGTGAACGGCGCGATATACTGCATCGGAGCCGGGTCGGAAGCAGTCGCAGCGATGACGACGGAGTATTCCATCGCGCCCTGCTCTTCGAGCACCTTCACGAACTGAGCGACGGTCGAACGCTTTTGACCAACGGCGACGTACACGCAGTACAGCTTCTGGCTCTCGGGAGCACCCGCGCCGTTCAGCGACTTCTGGTTCAGGATGGTGTCGAGCGCGATTGCGGTCTTGCCGGTCTGACGGTCACCGATGATCAGCTCGCGCTGGCCACGGCCAACTGGGATCAGAGCGTCGACCGACTTCAAGCCGGTTGCCATCGGCTCGTTGACCGACTTGCGCGGAATAATGCCCGGCGCCTTGACGTCGACGCGCATACGCTTGTCGGCCTGGATCGGGCCCTTGCCATCGATCGGATTGCCGAGCGCGTCGACGACGCGGCCGAGCAGACCCTTGCCGACCGGCGCGTCCACGATCGAACGGGTGCGCTTGACAGTCTGGCCTTCTTTAATTTCGCGGTCAGCGCCGAAAATAACGACACCGACGTTGTCGGTTTCGAGGTTCAGCGCCATGCCGCGGGTGCCGTTCTCGAATTCGACCATTTCACCAGCCTGGACGTTATCGAGGCCGTAGACGCGGGCAATGCCGTCGCCGACGGACAACACCTGTCCAACTTCAGAAACTTCAGCTTCCTGGCCGAAATTCTTGATCTGGTCTTTGAGGATCGCGGAAATTTCTGCGGCGCGGATGTCCATCAGCCTGCCTCTTTCATCGAGTGCTTGATCGAGTTGAGTTTGGTGCGAAGCGAGCTATCCACCATGCGGCTGCCGAGTTTCACGACAAGCCCGCCGATGATGGACGGATCGACTTTCACGTTGAGCGCGACGTCCTTGCCCGTCACTGACTTCAGCGCGGTCTTGAGAGCGTCGAGATTCTTGTCACTGAGCGGCTCGGCGACGGTGACGTCGGCCGTAGCTTCGCCCTTGAACTTGGCCACCAGCGCATTGAAGCCGCGCGCAACGTCGCCAATGGCGAACAGGCGGCGGTTGGCGGTGAGGACCTTGAGGAAGTTGGCGGTGATGCCGGTAATTCCGGCCTTCTCCAGAACCGAAGCGAGGGCCTTGCCCTGAATCTCTGCAGAGAACACCGGGCTGCGAACCAGTCGCGCCAGGTCGGCGCTGTCGGCCAGCATCGCTGCGAATTTGTCGAGATCGGCCTTCACCGCATCGACGGACTTTTCGTCACGCGCTAGCTCAAACAGAGCCGTTGCATAACGACCGGACATTCCCGAAACCGACGGATCTTCTGCTGCCACGAATTGCGCTCTTCAGGCTGTCAAACTCGCAAGGGAATAACTATCGCCCGAATATGGCGCCTAGCGATCCAAGTCCTTGGAATTCAAGCGGGACTTCGATTTTTAGGTCACAACAAAATGTCGTGACCCGTTCAAATCGCGGCTTTGCTAACATAGCCCGCGCGCGGGTGCAACGCGACGAAAGCGTTTGATGATGCCTTGTCGCAGGCCCTCGCAAAGAATCATTTCAGGGAAATGTGGCTCGCCAATCGGGGCGTTGACGGAGGGTTTCGCCGTCCGTCTCCGAGGTGGAATTTCTAATTCCGCATGACGGTACGGAGTGCCGATTTTTTTGAATCATGCAGCGTCGGTCGCGGATAAGTCCGCAATTGAAATCCCGGCAGGGAGTGCGCGCCGTGTGCGCCTGACGTCACCGGTTCGGGCTGCTTAACATTTACTTACTGAATGCTATCCATGCACGATGATCACTTCGCTATTCAGTATAGTTATGTAATTCATAGTATAATTAATAGTTAATAATTTGTTAAAATGGCCTATTAGCCATGTTCTGTTCCATCACAAGATATTTCATCTGGTCATGGAACGATTGTGTTGCCTATTTTACGCCTCATTACGTCGTCAAATGCTCAGCCAGTGAAATAGGGACGGGGGTCCACTTGCCGCATTTGTGGCAATACTGTCTGAGGGACAACAACTTATGCTGCGTTACGGAAAATCGACGCTGGGCGCTATCGCCCGCCCGCGTACGGCAATCGCTGTCATGACTGCCGCTCTTGTTCTCGGGGGAACTGTTTCAGAGGCTTCGGCCAAATCCCGCCACCATCGGCATCATCACAAGCACCATCACGCCGCTAAGGCTTCGCCGTCGCTGTTCGATGCCAACGCGTCGATTGCTCCGTCGACGGGCGGTCGCAGCTTCTCGGGTGTTGCGTCCTATTACGGCAATGAGTCCGGCAGCCGCACCGCGTCGGGTCAGCGCTTCAATCAGAATGCGATGACTGCCGCACATCGTTCGCTGCCGTTCGGCACCAAGCTGCGCGTTACCCATGGTGGTCGCAGCGTTGTCGTCACCGTCAACGATCGCGGACCGTTCATCCGTGGCCGCGTACTCGACCTGTCGAAAGGCGCGGCCAGTGCGATCGGTTTGACCGGCCGTGGCGTCGGCCGCGTCGTCGCGGAAGTCATGTAAGCAAGACTAACGCGTCGCGTTTCTGATCTTTCAAGTTCAGTAGCGTTGTGTGTGTATTGAGTAGAGTAAGCGTTGAGTAAAAGAGCCTGCTGTCATCAAAAGACAGCAGGCTTTTTGTTGTCAGTTCACGCTGTCATTCATTCTGGCTTCGCTCGCAAGAGCGAGCCTTCCGGAAGCACGAGGCTCAAAGAAAGCTTTGCGGATCGACATCGACTTCGAGCTTGAGGTTGCCTGTCGGTTTCGGGCCATGCGCCAGCCAGTCACGGAGATAGTGCGACAGGTCGACATTGCGCGCCGACTTCACCAGCAGTCGAAAGCGATAGCGACCCTTGATGACGGCGAGCGGTGCTTCGGCCGGGCCGAGCACCATGATGCGCTCGTCGATCGGTGTTACGGCGGCGAGTTTGCGCGCATAGCCCTCGGTGGTTGGCCGGTCGCCACCTGAGACGATCAAGCTCGCCAGCCGTCCGAAGGGCGGATAGCCCGCGCGCTCGCGGGCCTCGATCTCGCTGGCGTAAAACGCTTCGCGGTCGTTTGCGATCAGCGCCTTCATCACCGGATGCTCCGGCTGATGGGTCTGCAGATAGCCAACGCCGCGTCCCTGTTCACGTCCGGCGCGTCCGATGACCTGATTGAGCATCTGATAGGTACGCTCCGCGGCGCGCGGATCGCCATTGCCGAGGCCCAGATCCGCGTCGATGACACCGACCAGATTGAGCCGCGGGAAGTTATGGCCCTTGGCCACGAGTTGCGTGCCGATAATGACATCGACACGGCCTTCGGCGATTTCGGCCAGTTCGGTCCGCATCGCATCGATCGACGTAATGAGGTCGCTCGACAGCACCATGGTGCGCGCATTCGGAAACAGGCTTGCTGCTTCCTCTTGCAGCCGCTCGACGCCCGGACCGACGGCAACCAGGGATTCCTCAGCCTGACAATGGGGACACTGATGCGGGCGATGCATCGAGAAGCCGCAGTGGTGACATACCAGTCGCTGGCGAAAGCGATGATCGACCAGCCACGCATCGCAGATCGTGCAGGCGAAGCGGTGGCCGCAGCCGCGGCATAGCGTCAGGGGCGCATAGCCCCGGCGATTGAGGAACAGCAGCGCCTGTTCCTTGCGCTCGATGGCGATCTGGATCTTTTCGGCGAGGCGCGGCGCAATGAAGCGGCCGCGCATCGGCCCTTCGCGGCGCAGATCAATGGCCTCGATATGCGGCATGTGCTGGCCGCCAAAGCGCGAAGGCAGCGCGATGCGCTGGTAGCGCCCCTTCCGCGCATTGACCTCGGACTCGACCGATGGTGTGGCAGAAGCGAGCACGATGGGAATCTTCGCAATCGATGCGCGAACAACGGCCATGTCACGGGCGTGGTAATGCGCGCCTTCGTCCTGCTTGTAGGCCTGATCATGCTCTTCATCGACGATGATCAGGCCGAGTTTCGCATAGGGCAAAAACAGTGCCGAACGGGCGCCGACGATGACATGCGCCTCGCCATTGGCGATCGACGCCCAGTTGCGGGCGCGGGTGCGCGGTGTCAGTTCGGAGTGCCACTCCAGTGGCCGCACGCCGAAGCGTTTTGAGAAGCGCTCGAGGAATTGCCCCGTCAGCGCTATTTCGGGCATCAGGATCAGTATCTGTTCGCCGCGCTTGATCACCTCGGCAACCGCCTCGAAATACACCTCGGTCTTGCCCGAGCCGGTGACGCCGTCGAGCAAAGCGGCATGAAAATCCCCCTTGGCGGCGAAGGTCCGCATCGCCTCGGCCGCGACGGCCTGATCGTCTGAAAAGTCCGGTTCGGCGAAGGTGGGATCAGGCGCTGGCGGTGGCAGCGCGCGAGGCATGGCTTCAATAGCGAGCGTGCCTTCGTCGACGAGGCCGTCGATTACGCCTGCGCTGACGCCGGCCTCCTTGGCTGCCTCAGACTTCGCGTGCAGCAGGCCGTCCGACAGGATCTCGATCAGCCGTGCGCGTGCCGAGGTCATGCGCTTGGGCACTTCGCCAACCAGGCGAACGCCCATGCGCACCCGCTCCGGACCGAGATGCTCGCCCATCCGCAGAGTCATTTTCATGACCATGCCGCGCGCCGACAACGTGTAATTCGCCACCCAGTCGACCAGGCTGCGCAATTCCTGCTTCAGCGGCGGGACATCAAATTTATCACCGACTTCCTTGAGCCGGTTGTGCAGCCGCGGATCGGGATTGGTGTTTTCCGCCCAGACCACGCCGATCACTTCGCGGGCGCCGAGCGGCACGCTGACGACATCGCCGGGCTGCAGATCGAGGCCACGCGGCACGCGATAGGAATAAGCCTGGTTCAGCGCGACCGGCACCAGCACGTCGACGACGCCAGATGATGTTTTGGTGCGCGCAGCTTCGTCCATCAGGGGAATTCAGACTCGAATTGGAGTATCCGCTAACCTAAGCTCGGGGTGCGGTCCGGACCAGTGCCGGCCGGGTGGCCCGGTCTTATGACCGATGTGCCGTCACGACAATGAAGCAAAAACAATAAGTCAAAGGGAGACCCTTCATGGGCCACAGGCTCGCCGGGGCAGTCGCCTCGTTCGTCATGTTTTCTGCCGTCGCAATGCCTGCGCCGGCGCAGGACCGGATGCCGCCGATCCCGGCCGATAAATATACCGAAGCGCAGAAGAAGGCTGCCGAGGAGTTCGCGGGCGGCCGGGGCTACGAGGTCCGTGGCCCCTTCGTGCCGCTGATTCGCAGTCCGGAAGTCATGCTGCGCGCCAAGGCCATGGGCGATCATCTCAGGTTCAAGAGCGTATTGGCGCCACGACTCAGCGAAATGATCATCCTGATCACCGCACGCGAATGGACCCAGCAATATGAGTGGGTTGCCCATCATGACATCGCGATCAAGGCGGGTCTGCGCAACGAGATCGCCGATGCGATTGCCGATGGTCGACGTCCTGTTGGCATGGCCGAGGACGAAGAGGCCGCCTACGACATGTCGATCGAGATCCAGCGCACCAAACGGGTGAGTGATTCGACCTGGAACAGGGCCGTCGCAAAATTCGGCGAGCAGGGCGTCATCGATCTGCTCGGGATCAATGGCTATTACACCTTCCTGGCCATGGCCATGAATGCCGCGCGAACAGGGCTCCCGGCCGGTGTCGCAGAGCCCCTGAAGCGGTTCCCGGACTGACGATGCCGGCGGTTCACCAAAGTGAAACGAGCGGGGTGTGATAATCTCCGCCCGTTCGCGTGCCGCGAACTGCAAGGCATCCCGATGGTCAAGCTTTCCGACAAGAAGCCAAGCGAAGCCAAATCGAGCGGGCCGGCGCCGATCGATCTCATCTGTGCGGATGCTGACGTTTCGCTGCAGATGACGCGGTGGCTGTCACATCTCCGCGCCGAGCGGCGGTTGTCGCCGAAGACGCTGGAGGCCTATGCGCGCGATGTCCGGCAGTTCCTGACATTTCTCGCTGAACACTGGGGCGCGCTCGTCTCGCTGCCGCGTTTTGCTAAGCTGGAGACCAGCGATGTCCGTGCCTTCATGGCAGCGCGCCGCGGCGATGATATCGGTGGTCGCTCGCTGATGCGCGCACTGGCCGGCTTGCGGTCGTTCGGCCGTTTTCTGGAGCGCGAAGGCAAGGGTACCGTCGGTGCGCTGTCAGCGATTCGCGCACCCAAAATCGGCAAGAGCCTGCCGAAACCGCTGCAGATGACTTCTGCCAAGCGCCTTACCGATGCGGATGAGCGCGCCGGCGAAAATCGTGATCCGTGGATCTGGGCACGCGATGCCGCGGTGATGGCGCTGCTCTATGGTTCGGGCCTGCGCATCTCCGAGGCGCTTGGCCTCAAGCGGCGCGATGTGCCGGCGCCCGGTGCCGGTGACGTGCTGATTGTCAATGGCAAGGGCAACAAGACCCGCATGGTGCCCGTGTTGCAGAATGTGCTGGAGCTCATCGCCGACTATGCGGCGCAGTGTCCACACCCGCTGCCCGCTGAAGGACCGATGTTTGTCGGCGCGCGGGGCGGTCCGCTCAGTCCTCGGATCATCCAGTTGACCATGGAGCGGATGCGCGGCGCGCTCGGCCTGCCCGACAGCGCCACGCCGCACGCGCTGCGCCACTCCTTTGCCACCCATCTGTTGACTCGCGGCGGCGACCTCCGCGCGATCCAGGAATTGCTTGGCCACGCCTCGCTGTCGACCACCCAGATCTATACCGGCATCGACACCGAGCGGTTGTTCGAAGTCTACAAGACCGCACACCCGCGGGCGTAAGGCCGGGTAAGTCCTAGCTGTAGTAGAAGTGTCATGAGCTGCCCCTTGCGAAGTCGCTGCGGTTCGGTCAAATCGACACATCGACCAACCGGAGGGGATTACGATGGGCGCGCACGAAAGTATGGAGCACGCGGAGCATGCCGAGCATGCGTCCGGCTCGAACAAGAATATTGCATTGCTGATTGCCGTGATCGCGCTGTTTCTGGCGTTCTCGGAAACCCTCGGCAAGGGCGCGCAAACCGAATCCATCAGCAAGAACGTCGAAGCCTCCAATCTCTGGGCGTTCTTCCAGGCCAAAAGCATCCGCCGCACCGTTGTTCAGGCGACGTCCGATCAAGCCCGGCTGAGCCTCGGCCTGATGGGTGACGATGCCGCCAAGGCCGCACTGTCCAAGCAGATCGACGACTGGAAGAAGACCGCGGATCGCTATCGCTCCGAACCGGAAACCGGCGAAGGCTCCGAGCAGCTCGCTGCCCGGGCCAAGGAAGCCGAGCACGCGCGCGACCTCGCAATGGCGCGCTACCATCACTACGAAGTGGCCTCTGCCGCATTCCAGATCGGCATCGTGCTGGCATCGGCCACTATCATCACCGGCATGATCGCGCTGGCTTGGGTATCAGGTGCACTGGCGATTGCCGGCGTCGCCTTCACGGCGATTGGCCTCTTCGCGCCGCACGCGGTTCATATTATGTAGCAGCTCATGCCGAAGCGGTTCGGCATAATTGCAGGACCGCTTCGGCAAACGCACGCGGCGCTTCCTGCGGCACATTGTGGCCGACTCCCGGGATTACGCGGCGCTCATAGTGCGCCGTAAAATACTGACCGTGATTCTCCGAACCTTTCACCGGCCCCACGCCGTCGTCGGCGCCGTGCAGCACAATGGTCGGAACATCGATCCTTGGCTGCGCTGCGAGTTGCGTTTCCAGGAAAGCATAATTCGGATCGCCGGCGACGCTGCCGGTACGGTGCATGTAGGAATGCACGACGACATCGACGAAGTCATCGTTGTCGAAAGCCGACGCCGAGCGCTCGAATGTCGCGTCGTCGAACGACCAGCTGGGCGACCACATCTTCCAGAGCAGTTTGGCTAGTGCGTCGCGGTTCTGGATCAGGCCGTTGCGGCCGCGTTCGGTATGGAAATAATACTGATACCACTGTCGCGCTTCCTGCTCGGGCGCGAATGGTCGCGCCGCATTCGTCAAGTCCTGTATGTTGTAGCCGGTGCAGCTGACGAGGCCGTGCACGCGTTCGGGCCACAGCGCCGAGACGACACAGGCCGCGCGCCCACCCCAGTCATAGCCGGCGACGACCGCCTTGCCGATACGCAGCGCGTTCATCAGCTCCAGTAGATCCTGTCCAAGCGCGGCCTGTTGTCCCGAGCGGATGGTCGCGCTGGAAAGAAACCGCGTTGGCCCATAGCCACGCAGATAGGGCACGATGGTGCGGAAGCCGGCGGCGTTGATGATGTCAACGGCGTCGTCATAGCCTCTGATGTCATAGGGAAACCCGTGCATCAGCAGGACGGGTAAGCCACCATCCGGCCCGCTATGTTCATAGGCAATATCGAGAAGGGGAGTTTGGATGCGTGCCAGCTCAGCCAAGTCGCTCTCCCGTTCGGTCTATCGCGCCGAATGCGCCCGATGACGCAGCCGTTGTACCAGCCGCATCCAACGCGATGATGAATTGGAGCGGAACATCGCCATCGTCGCCTTGATTCTTGCAGTCACAGGCGCGACCAATTCGCCGGCCCGGCGGCGGATGTCGAGAACGAATTCGTAGAGCTTCCGAAACCAGTTCATCTGCAACAGCTTCGGCCGTGTCACATCGAAGATGAACGCGGCGACGCCGACGCCGAGAAACTTGCTGAACACGATGAGCGCGAAAGCGCTGATCCAATACTGATGCATGAGCAGCCAGGCGCCGGCCAGTTTCAACGGAAACAGCAGGATCGCCGGAATAACAAACACGACCAGCGTCAACATTGGCGACAGCCGCGCGATTCGCGCGGCCAGCCATTCCTTGAATGCGCGCAGCGGTATCGCTGCAACGATGCGCGCGACGACCGGTTCGAGATGATCCCACAGCCACGCTTCGATCAGGAAGATCAAAGCGAGGAAGAACCATAGCGGCTGCAGCACGCGTCGCATCATGGTGTTCGTCTCCCAGCCGGCGTCGTGCCGGCCGTGACTCACATATGGATAGCGCGCTTGGCTACTGCAAATGCAGCTTCCTTCACCGCCTCGGAGCGGGTCGGATGGGCATGGCAGGTGCGGGCCAGATCTTCGGCGGAACCGCCGAATTCCATCAGCACGCAGGCTTCATGGATCATTTCGCCGACTTCGCGGCCAATCATATGCACGCCGAGCACGCGGTCGGTCTTCGCATCCGCGAGAATTTTCACGAAACCATCGGTGGTCTGGTTGACCTTGGAGCGGCCATTGGCAGTGAACGGGAACTTGCCGACATTGTAAGCGATACCGGCAGCCTTGAGCTCTTCCTCGGTCTTGCCGACGGCAGCGACTTCCGGCGTTGTGTAGACGACGCCCGGGATCACGTCATAGTTCACATGGCCAGCCTGACCTGCGAGAATCTCGGCGCAGGCAACGCCTTCGTCTTCCGCCTTGTGCGCCAGCATCGGGCCGGCGACGACATCGCCGATCGCGTAGACGCCCTTCACATTGCTCGAGAAGTGATGGTCGATCTTGACGCGGCCGCGCTCGTCGAGCTCAACGCCGGCTTCCTTGAGGCCAAGCGCTTCGGTGTAAGCGACGCGTCCGATCGCCACGAGAATGACATCGGCTTCGAGCGATTCGGCAGCGCCGCCGGCAGCCGGCTCGATCTGCGCCTTCAGTGTCTTGCCCGACGTATCGACACCGGTGACCTTGGCGCCGAGCTTGAACGACATGCCCTGCTTCTCCAGCATGCGCTGGAACTGCTTGGCGACTTCGCCATCCATGCCGGGGAGGATGCGGTCGAGGAATTCCACTACGGTGACCTCGGCGCCGAGGCGGCGCCACACTGAGCCGAGCTCAAGACCGATCACGCCGGCGCCGACCACGATCAGCTTGCCCGGGACCTTGTCGAGCGACAGCGCGCCGGTCGACGAAACGATACGCTTTTCATCGATCTCGATGCCCTTGAGCTTCGCAACATCGGAGCCGGTGGCGATGACGATGTTCTTGGTCTCCAGCGTCTGGGCCTTGCCGTCAGCGCCGGTGACTTGGACCTTGCCGGTGCCGAGCACACGGCCGGTGCCCATCACGACGTCGATCTTGTTCTTCTTCATCAGGAATTCGACGCCCTTGACGTTGCCGTCGATGCCCTGCTGCTTGAAGTTCATCAGCGCGGGAAGATCGAGCGCCGGGGCAGACACCTTGATGCCCATCTTGGCGAAGGAGTGGCCGGCTTCCTCAAAAAGCTCTGACGAATAGAGCAAAGCCTTCGAGGGCATGCAGCCGATGTTCAGGCAGGTGCCGCCCAGCGTGCTGTTCTTCTCGACGACGGCGACCTTCATGCCGAGCTGCGCCGCGCGAATCGCGCAGACATAACCACCGGGTCCGGTGCCGATAACAACGAGGTCGTAAGAAGCCATGATGCAGTCCTGTATTGTCTTCAGATGATATGGGGTGTCAGGACCTCAGCGGCCACCGGACACGTCGAGAATGGTGGATGTGACGTAGGAAGCCTCGTCCGACAGCAACCAGACGATGGCATTGGCAACTTCATCCGCAGTACCGACGCGTTTCATCGGGACGTTGGCGGAAAGACGATGCGCGCGATCCGGCTCGCCGCCTGATGCGTGGATATCAGTATCGATCAAACCGGGCCGAATACCGGCAACACGAATCCCTTCGGCTGCGACTTCGTGTCCCAATCCGATGGTGAAGGAATCGATCGCGCCCTTCGATGCGGCATAATCGACATAGGTGTTGGGCGCACCCAGTTTGGCGGCTACCGATGACAGATTGACAATGACGCCGCCCTTGCCGCCGTGCTTGGTCGACATCCGCTTCACGGCCTCGCGGGCGCAAAGAATGCTGCCGGTGACATTCACCGTCATCATGTTGGCGATGCGTTCCGCAGTCATCTGATCGACGCGGATCGAAGGGCCGACGATGCCGGCATTGTTGACCAGGGCGCCGAGAGAGCCAAAGGCGTCCGCTGCCTTGAACAGCGCAAGAATGTCAGCCTCGGAGCCGACATCGCATTTCACCGCGATGGCCTTGCCGTTGGTCGCTTCGATCTTTGAAACAACCTCATTCGCGGCCGCTTCGTTGCTGGCATAGCCGACCACGACCTTGAACCCGCGTGCCGCGGCCTTGAGCGCCGTTGCGCGGCCGATACCCCGGCTACCACCAGTGATGATGATGACGCTATCGGTCATGTCCTGCTCCAGCTTCGCTGAGGTGCCAAGACTTCAGGTATCTAGGCTTCGGGTATCCAGGCTTCTTGGTCATCGACCGGCAGCGTCGCCGCTACCGGTTGATGATAGCGAATAGGGAGAGATCAGAGGTCCAGAACGAGACGCGCCGGATCTTCCAGGCTTTCCTTGACGCGGACGAGGAAGGTCACGGCTTCCTTGCCGTCGATCACGCGGTGATCGTAGGACACGGCCAGATACATCATCGGGCGGATCTCGATCTTGCCGCCGACCACGACCGGACGTTCCTGGATCTTGTGCATGCCAAGGATGGCCGATTGCGGTGCGTTCAGGATCGGCGTTGACATCAGCGAGCCGTAGATGCCGCCATTGGTGATGGTGAAAGTGCCACCCTGCATTTCGTCGATCTTGAGCTGACCGTCACGGGCGCGCTTGCCGAAGTCCGCAATGGTCTTTTCGATGTCGGAGATCGACTTGGTGTCGCAGTCGCGCACCACGGGAACGACGAGGCCCTTGTCAGTGCCGACGGCAACGCCGACGTGATAGTAGTTCTTGTAGATCAGGTCGGAGCCATCGATCTCGGCGTTCACGGCCGGAATATCCTTCAGTGCCTGCACGCAGGCCTTGGTGAAGAAGCCCATGAAGCCGAGCTTGGTGCCATGCTTCTTCTCGAACACGTCCTTGTACTGCGAGCGCAGCGCCATCACGTTGGTCATGTCGACTTCGTTGAAGGTCGTCAGCATCGCGGCGGTGTTCTGCACGTCCTTGAGGCGACGCGCGATGGTCTGACGCAGACGCGTCATTTTCACGCGTTCTTCGCGGGCAGCATCGTCAGCGGGTGACGGCGCACGAACCTGCATGGCGGCGGCAGACTGATTGATCGGCGTCGGTGCCGACGCAGCCTTTTCGATCGCAGCGAGCATGTCGCCCTTGGTCACGCGGCCATCCTTGCCCGAACCAGGCACGGTGGCGGCATCGATGCCGCTCTCGGCCGAAATCTTGCGCACCGACGGTGCCAGCGGCGCATCGACGGGTGCAGACTTTTGAGCGGGAGCAGGCGTAGCAGCGGCCGGAGCCGGGGCAGCGGGCTTCGCGGGAGCTGCAGCCGGCTTGGCGCCGCCGGCACCATCGGTGATCTGGCCGAGCAGCGCGCCGACAGCGACGGTTTCGCCATCCTTGGCAACGATCTCGCCGAGTACGCCGGCAGACGGCGCCGGTACTTCGATCGTGACCTTGTCGGTCTCGAGTTCGACCAACGGCTCGTCAACGGCGACGGCATCGCCAGCCTTCTTGAACCAGCGGCCGATGGTGGCTTCCGTCACGGATTCGCCGAGCGTGGGAACGCGAATTTCAGTCATTGTCTATTTCCTCTTGTGGCGTGGCGACCCGCTCGGTCATCCCTGCCTGAACTTGAAATCAATGCGGATATGCGAACGCCCCGCGGGTGCGGGGCATTCGCCAATAGAATGGAGGCTTAGCCGAGCGCTTCGTCGAGGAAGGCCTTGAGCTGGGCGAGATGCTTGGACATCAGGCCGGTAGCGGTCGCCGCAGATGCGGCGCGGCCTGCGTAACGCGGGCGCTTGTGGGTGGCGTTGATCTGGTTGAGCACCCATTCGAGATAGGGCTCGATGAAGTGCCAGCCGCCCATGTTGCGCGGCTCTTCCTGGCACCAGACGAATTCCGCACCCTTGAAGCGGGTCAGCTCCTGTACCAGCGTCTTCAGCGGCACCGGATAGAGCTGCTCGATGCGCATCAGATAGATGTCGTCAACGCCGCGCTTCTCGCGCTCTTCGTAGAGATCGTAATAGACCTTGCCCGAGCACAGCACGACGCGGCGGATCTTGTTGTCGGGGGCGAGCTTGATCTTCTCGTCCGGCAACTTCTCGGCATCGTCAAACAGGACGCGATGGAAGCTGGTGTTCGCACCGAGTTCGCTCAGCTTCGATACTGCGCGCTTGTGGCGCAGCAGCGACTTCGGCGTCATGACGATCAGCGGCTTGCGGATCTCACGCTTCAACTGACGACGCAGCATGTGGAAGTAGTTGGCCGGAGTTGTCGGATAGACGACCTGCATGTTGTCTTCCGCGCACATCTGCAGGAAACGCTCAAGGCGTGCGGAGGAGTGCTCCGGGCCCTGGCCTTCATAGCCATGCGGCAGCAGGCAGACGAGGCCCGACATACGCAGCCACTTGCGTTCACCCGACGAGATGAACTGGTCGAACAGCACCTGTGCGCCGTTAGCGAAGTCACCGAACTGGGCTTCCCACAGCGCCAGAGCCTTCGGCTCGGCGAGCGAGTAGCCATATTCGAATCCGAGCACGGCTTCTTCCGAGAGCAGCGAGTTGATGACCTCGTAGTGCCCCTGATCGGGCTTGAGGTGATTGAATGGCGTGTAGCGGCTTTCGTCTTCCTGATCGAACAGCACTGAGTGACGTTGCGAGAAGGTGCCGCGCTCCGAGTCCTGGCCGGACAGGCGGACGCGGTGGCCTTCTTCCATCAGCGTACAGAATGCGAGTGCTTCGCCGGTCGCCCAGTCGATTCCTTCGCCACTCTCGATCGCCTTGGCGCGGGTGTCGAGGAAGCGCTGCACCGTGCGGTGAACCCGAAACCCATCAGGCACCTTGGTAATCTTGGCGCCGATGGCCTTCAGCGTGTCGACGTCGACACCCGTCACGCCGCGGCGGGGATCTTCCTCTTGGTCGGCATATTTGAAGCCGGCCCACTTGCCGTCGAGCCAGTCGGCCTTGTTCGGCTTGTAGCCGGCGCCGGCTTCGAGCTCGGCATCGAGGCGGGCGCGCCAATCGGCCTTCGCCTTGTCGACTTCGCCTTCGGTCATCACGCCATCGGCGATGATGCGCTTGGCATAGATATCCAGCGTCGACTGATGCGCGCCGATCTTCTTGTACATCACCGGCTGGGTGAACGCCGGCTCGTCGCCTTCGTTATGGCCGTGGCGGCGATAGCAGAACATGTCGATGACGACAGGCTTGTGGAACTTCTGCCGGAACTCGATCGCGATCTTGGCGGCGAACACCACCGCTTCCGGATCGTCGCCGTTCACATGGAAGATCGGAGCATCGATCATCTTTGCGACGTCGGACGGATAGGGCGACGAACGGGAGTAACGCGGATAGGTGGTGAAGCCGATCTGGTTGTTGACGATGAAGTGGATCGAACCGCCGGTGCGATAACCCTTCAGGTCCGACAGAGCGAAGCATTCCGCGACCACACCCTGACCTGCGAAGGCCGCGTCGCCATGCATCAGCAGCGGCAGCACGGAAATACGCTGGTCCGGTGGATCACCATTCTGATCCTGCTTGGCGCGGACCTTTCCGAGCACCACCGGATCGACGATTTCAAGATGTGATGGATTCGCCGTCAGCGACAGATGGATATTATTGTTGTCGAACTCACGATCCGACGAGGCGCCAAGGTGATACTTGACGTCGCCCGAGCCTTCAACCTCGTCCGGGTTGGCCGAGCCGCCCTTGAATTCATGGAACAGCGCTCGGTGCGGCTTGCCCATCACCTGGGTCAACACATTGAGGCGACCGCGGTGGGGCATGCCGATGACGATGTCACGTACACCGAGGCTGCCGCCGCGCTTGATGATCTGTTCCAGCGCCGGGATCAGTGATTCGCCGCCGTCGAGGCCGAAGCGCTTGGTGCCGGTAAACTTGACATCGCAGAACTTCTCGAAGCCGTCGGCTTCGACCAGCTTCTGCAAGATGGCGCGACGGCCTTCCGGCGTGAAGCTGATTTCCTTGTCCGGGCCTTCGATGCGTTCCTGGATCCACGCCTTCTGGGCGCGGTTCGAGATGTGCATAAATTCGACGCCGAGCGTTTGGCAGTAGGTGCGCTGCAGGATCGCAACGATCTCGCGCAGCGTTCCGTATTCGAGGCCGATGACATTATCGAGGAAGATCTTGCGGTCGTAGTCGGCATCGGTGAAGCCGTAGGAGCGGGGATCGAGCTCCTCGTGATCCTTCTGACCTTCGATGCCCAACGGATCGAGATTGGCGTGGAAGTGGCCGCGCATGCGGAAAGCGCGGATCAACATCAGTGCACGTACGGAGTCGCGGGTGGCTTGATTAATGTCACCGGTCGGTGCGGCAGCGCCGGGCTGTGCGGCCTTGGCGGCGAGCTTCGCGCCCATGACCTTCTCGACCTGGGCCCAGTTGCCATCCATGGCGGAAGTCAGGTCGTCCTTCGGCGTCAGCGGCCAGTTGGTCTTTTCCCAAGACGGACCTTCGGCGTTCTTCTGAACGTCGGCGGGCGAGTCCTTCAGGCTCTTGAAGAACTCCTGCCACTCGGCATCGACCGAGGAGGGATCCTTTTCGTAACGGGCATAAAGTTCGTCGATATAAGTGGCGTTTGCGCCCTGCAGAAATGAGGAGAGTGCAAAGGCGGCGTTCGCGTCCTGGCGAGACATGATGGCGTCCTGATTTGGTATCGCGCGGAAATTTTGGCGAGGGCTGATCCGGTTGCCGGACCATCCTAAAGTCGAGCGAGCTTCTACCCTATTTAATCCGAATGTGCGCCCTGAAAAGCACGAAGAACTGAATATTTCGTCAATTCTTTGTGCGCGAGATTTTGCCCACGCATTTCAGTCGACGACACTGAGGTCTTCCTTGGCCAGAGCGGCGGCGCCGCCTTGCAGTCCGGCGCGTCGGGTGCGGCGGATTTTGGGCGGTCCGCAGGCCTCGTCCAGCAGGGCGTTGGCGGCCATGCCGGCGGCGTCCGCGACGGTCGGATCCCGGGTCACCATGGCGGCGACGATGGCGCCATCCATCAGCAAGCCGATTTGATGAGCCAGAAAATCCGGCTTCTTGGCACCAGCGGCCTCGGCCAGCCCTGAGATGTGTTTGAGAATGAACGACTTGTGCCGGATCGTGATGTCGCGCAGCCGGGTTTCGTCCTTCGAGTGCTCACCCACTGCATTGATGAAAACGCAGCCGTAATAGGTGTCTTCGGCAAACCAGCTTTTCAGCGCGGGGAAGATCGAATCCAGCTTTTCACGCGGGGTTTTGGCGCGTTCCACGGCTGCAATGAACCAGCCGCGCCAAGTCTCGCTTTCCGCCTTGAGCACGGCGTCGACGAGATCGTCCTTCGATTTGAAGTTCTTGTAGAGCGTGGTTTTGGCCGTACCGGCCTCACTGACGATAGCGTCGATGCCGGTGGCATTGATGCCATTCTTGCAGAACAGCCTTGTTGCTGCGTCCATCAGCCGCTCCCGCGGCGTCACCTGCGGAACTTTGCTCTCGACAGCCTGCGTCATCGCATCGGTCATGCCCTGTCATATGTCATGGCGCTCGCGAGGCGCAAGCAATCATCGGTTCCTGACCAATATTCGAGCGGGCAAACGCCGATTTGGCGCGGTAAGTGGCAATTTCCCCTCTGCTCGATTTTGCATCATCTCGTCAACCATTTGAAATCGTGATCGTTTTCGGTCCGGGTGCCACTGGCACACTTTCTGCAACGATACAGAACGTTCTGTATCTATCCATCCGTTCCAAGGGAGAGAACCAATGACTGCTGTTGCCGCCAAAACCGCCCTGACCGGCTGCCTCGCGCCGATCGACAAAGGCGGGCTCGAACAGCTAATCGCCAACGGCAAAGCCAATCCCAACGTTATCAAGACGCTGAAGTGCAAAACGGTGGCCGAGGGCAAGTTCCGTCACGCCAACTACATCCGTAACCTGCCGCCCTACATCGTCGATGAACCGCCGGCGCTACTCGGCGACGACACAGCGCCGAATCCGTCCGAAGCGTCATTGGCGGCGCTTGGCTCCTGCATCGCCGTTGGCCTGCACGCCAATGCAGTGCATCGCGGCTGGATCGTCAACAAACTCGAACTGCAGCTCGAAGGCGATCTGAACATCACAGCTGTCTGGGGCACCGGCGACATCAGCGAGAAGCCGGTCGGCTTCACCGATGTGCGCATCAAGGTCGACATGGAATGCGAAGGCGTCGCGCAGGCCGAGATCGATGCGCTGATCGATCACGTCAAGAAGTGGTCGCCCGTCGCCAACACCTTTACGCGCCCGGTCAACCTCGAAGTCTCTGCCTGAATGTGAGTTCGCGCGGCCGCAGCGATGCGGCCGCCCTCTCTTCCTTGCGCGTGACGGAGATCGACATGACCACGACGGCAGTGCTGCGGAAATCGGATGATATTGATGTGGCGGGCGACACATCGTCACTCGTCGAACGAATATTCGCCGTCGCGCGCACCGATCTTTCGCCGATTGCTTTGGAAATCGATGAAGGCACGATCTATCCGGATCAGGCGCTGCGTCATCTCGGCGATGTCGGTGCCTGGTCGGCTCACACCGATCTCGGGGAGACGATTGCGGGCATCTCGGCCATCGGCGAAACCTGCGGCTCCACCGCCTTCATGGCGTGGTGTCAGAACACGCTGGTCTGGTACATCCTCAATTCCGATAACGCCGCGCTGAAGGCGAAATATCTCAGCGACGCCATGAGCGGAAAGCTGCTCGGTGGCACGGGCCTCTCGAATCCGATGAAGAGCTTCTTCGGTATCGAGAAGCTGAAGCTGAAAGGTCGACGCACTGAAGGCGGATATATTGTCCGCGGTGCGTTGCCATGGGTGTCGAATCTCGGTCCCGACCACATGTTCGGCACCATCTTCGAGCTCGATGACGGCTCCGGCGAAAAGGTTATGTTTCTAGCCGATTGCGCCGACGAAAATCTCTCATTGACGCCATGCAAGCCGTTCTTGGCGATGGACGGTACCGGCACCTACGCCGTGCAATTCCGCGACGTCTTCATTCCCGACGATCAGGTGCTCGCGGCACCGGCGATGCCGTTCGTGAAGAGGATACGCGCCGGCTTCATCCTCATGCAGATGGGCATGGGCCTCGGGCTGGTGCGCGATTGCGTTGCTATCATGGAGAGCGTCAAGCCGTCGCTTGCCCACGTCAACTGCTTCCTGCCGCAGCAGCCCGAGGATTTCGCAGGACTTCTCGCGAACATGGAGGCCGAGACGATGATGCTCGCCGCCACGCCGTTTGACACGAGCAATGCCTATTGGCGCAGCGTCGTCGAACTGCGTCTGCGCGCGGGGGATGCCGCCGTCGCCGCAGCCCATGCAGCGATGCTGCATTGTGGCGCACGCGGCTACCTCAAATCGCACCGCGCCCAGCGCCGGCTGCGTGAAGCCTATTTCGTGGCGATCGTCACCCCCGCCACCAAGCAGCTCAGAAAAATGCTCGCAGACAATGCGCGCGAAACTCAGGGAGACCAGGGCGGGGCGTGATCCCGATCATGCGAATGATCGATCACGCGAACGGAAAGCGAATTGACTTAAGTCACGGCGAAACGACAGGCGATCCAGCACAAACGACCCAACAACGACGGTTCAACACAGTGGAGGCTTTCAATGGCTGAAGTTCTCATTTCCGCAGACGACCTCGTCACGTTCATGAAGTCAGAACCTTGTGTCATCATCGACACGCGCAATCCCGACGCCTATGTGGCCGGGCATATCCCCGGCGCCGTCAATCTCCATGAGATCTTTACGTTCCTCGCTACCTCGACGCCCGAAGGCATGGACGAGCTGAAGAAGAAGTTCGCTGCCGCCTTCGGCGGTGCCGGCCTGTCCGGCAGTGAGACTGCGGTGATCTACGAACAGTCGATGAATTCGGGATTCGGCCAGTCCTGCCGCGGCTACTTCCTGCTGGAGTTTCTCGGCTATCCCAAGATCAAGGTTCTGCATGGCGGTTTCGATGCCTGGACCATGAAGGGCCTGCCGACCACTACAGACGTCCCGACGCCGACAGTAGCTTCGTTCGCGATCAAGCCGGAGGCCGGCTCGATCCTGATCGATGCGGCGACCATGCAGGCTGCCCTCGGCAATCCGTCGATTGCCATTCTCGACGTGCGCGATGTGGATGAGTGGATCGGCGAAAGCTCGTCGCCCTATGGCAAGGATTTCTGCCCGCGCATGGGCCGCATCCCCGGCGCTGTCTGGATCGAGTGGTACCGCATGATGAAGCCAACATCGGAAGGCCCGCGCTTCAAGTCGAAGAACGAAATCCTGGCCGAATGCGCCACCGTCGGCATCACGCCGGCGACCACGGTTTATCTCTACTGCTTCAAGGGTGCGCGGGCGTCGAACACCTTTCTCGCTTTGAAGAATGCTGGCGTCGCCGATGTGCGGATGTATTTCGGTTCCTGGAATGAATGGAGCCGCGATGTGAAATATCCGATCGAGGAAGGTCTGCCGGTGGTGGGTGAGAAACAGGCGGTGGCAGCTTAGGCTCCATTGTCGTCGCCCGGCTTGACCGGGCGACCCAGTATACTCGTGCGTTAGACGTGATCTCGACCGACAACGTTTACTGGATCGCCCGCTTTCGCGGGCGATGACAATCCGAGCATTAAAACAAAAGGCCCGCTCTCACGAGCGGGCCTTTCTTATTCAGTCCAATGCTTCCGGGTTTACTTGCCGGCGGCATATCCCCAGCGGTTCCACCGCTGATCCAAAAACTGCTGCGCGATGTAGTTCTTGTCCGTTTCGCTGTACTGACTGTGCATGTAAAGGCGACTACCATCGGGCATCTCAGCCACGGCCATCGAACCGTCTTTGTTCCACTCGTTTTGATATTTCCACTCAACCTTGTAAAATTTGACGCTTAACTTCTCGGCGGAGCGTGACCGCATGGTCTCATCGAACGGCTTACTAAAGTCGATCTTCCAAGGATCAACTATTCCGCCTTTTGCCATCCAGCGCGGCTGGAATGCGCCGCGTATAGTATCAGGTTCGACCACGTTGTATGCGACGAAGCTTGCACCGATGATCCAAAGCACCGAGATCAAGACCCAAGCACGAAACAGTCCTCGGCCGACGTTCATCATAAAGCCCTCTTACGCATCGCGCGTACATCACACCCTGCGAATAAGACTTTTAATCCAGATCATCGAGTTTTCGACTGCCCAATTGGTCTGATGATCAGTGAGGCTCGGCATGGGCGCGGCTCCCGGGCCGTGTCCAAAGGGATTGCGGACCTTCGTAAAGAAGTCCTTCAACGCCTGCATCTCCCATACCTCGATCAGTTTCGCGCCCCTCAGATTATCAATGTAATTGTGAGCGCCCTTCTCGTTGCCTTTAGTCAGCTGTTTTTCGTCCGAGATTATCTTGATAGCGCTCTCCAATGCGCGGGCGGCATAGAAGGCAGGGTCGCGCCCGCCCGTATCGCGCAGATCAATAGCCTCTTTCATGTCGTGGTCGACGTTGTGCCACTTCGGCCCCGCCACCAATTTCCAAAAGGGCGTTTCAATCTCCCGCGCGACTGTTTGGTCGTCAGAGAGTTGAATAAAGCCATTGTGGTAATGCAACTGACAGCTTGCTTGGCGGAAGCGGGCATTTAGCTCTGTCACCGCCCCCTGAAATTTGGCGTTCAAACCGGCGTTTGCCGCCCGCACCCCATCCGCACTGCTGCCGGGGACCCGAAGGCCCTTGCGTTCGCCTCGCTTGTCGAACATTTCGGCGATCAGGATATTATCGGGAAGCTTAGTATTCAATCCCGCCACGAAATTCTCGTGCTCACGAAAGCCAATTTCAACTAAGCTAAGGCGCTCTTTGACATAACGATCAGCGGATATTTTGCTATCGAATGGCGTGAACATCCAAGTTTCGCACATCTGTATTCTGCTAGGGGAATAGCCCTGCCATAGATTTTGGTTGTTGAAGTAACCGACGTGCGACGGAGATAGCTCCTTCAGCCCAAGCTCTCTCGCTAGCAAATCATGTATCTGCGTCCAGAAATCCTTCCCGCGCTTGTCCTCGTTGCCGTCCACATAGAATGGGCAAAGATCGTTCAGGAGCTGGAAACTCTGCACGAGAAGGCGGCGATGTTCCTCGTAAAACGTCTCCCAAATACGAGGCTGTGCGTAACGATACGCAAAAATGTCGGTCAGCATCAGTAGCTAGTTCCCTCGCGACTCAAGAGCCTTCACGATGGCACAATGTAGGGTAGCGGCACGAGGTTTGGGACGATTGTACGGGTTATTCACAGGGGCTGCGTGAAGGTCGCGCGACGGTGACATGCGAGCGAGAGGACGAACTTTGTGCGCGGCACTACGCTTGTTCGCCGTTAGCTCGCTGCAGTTTCCTCGTCTTCTTCGTCAGTGAGCGTGAATAGAAACAGCGCGGCTTCCAGAGGATCGCAACGAAACCAATACTCATTGGTAGCAACACGGTCGAAGTTTTCGGAGCCGTAGGCATACACAATGAGTGCATCATGCTCGGTCAACCCTTCGGTCAGATCTAGAGCCTGAAATGAAAAATTGCCTTGATCGTCATCGGCGGCGGAAACCAAATACGGCTTGGCCCTCAAATCAACTAGAAAAGCATAGATGATATCGTTCGGCCTTTTGCCGGATGGCTCCAAGTCGTGATCGAAGTCGAAGCCCGGCGCATTCCACATTGATGAAGTTTCTCTTCTGTCGGTGCCGGTCCTTCGAACAACCTCCAGGTTATCGACCTCCACCGCATCATCTGTGCAAACGTTGTCGAAGGTGACGCGCGCAAAATTGCGCACCAATAGAGGGCTACGTTTTGTCTCAGTACGCAGAGCGGCCTCAAAATCGGTCCACGATTTGAGTTTAATTTCTTTCACGTTATTCACTCCGAGAATATGATGCCGTCGATCCCTGCGTGGCTCCATCCGCATCTTGCGCTGTAGATGGTGGCTGCTCTTGTTGCGAGAGCCATTCGTGATGTCGGAAAAACGCATTGATCGCGCGAGGGTCTATGAAGTGTAGGATGTCGCTGGTTTCGCTGCCCCGGATTACCAAGCCAGCGAAGCCGCAATAGAAGCCCTGCGCGTCTTCCCCAACATGATGGATCGTTGCGCCGCTCAAGCCATCGGACTTGTAATCGCCTGATCGCTGCATTTTGATGGTATGAACGCCAGCCGCCTGAGATGCGCTGACATAAGACGCCGCTGTCGCGATCATCTTCACTCTAAGCCCGCTCAGTGCGCCGCTGACATCGTCAATCTCGACAGAACGCAGGTTGGTTGGATAACCGAACACCAGAAACGTGGTTTCCGGGTCACCATTCCAGACATCGGCGCTTTTGATGTCGAAAAATCCAAGATCGATGTCTGAGGGTTCGTATTTGGTGGGATCAAAATGCATTGCGGTGAGGTCGAGTACTTCCTCGCCTTGCAGTGCCGGGACTTCTTTATTGAGGTTGACCATTTGCTGGCCTGAAATCAGCATTCGGCCTTCCTTGTCGAGCGGGATGACGACATTCCGAGGCTCGATGTCCGCGATTTGATGGCTGCAGCAAAACAGCAAGTGCTGATCCCGAAATTTCAGACCGGTCGCACTGCCGCGAAGCGAATAAGGATGATCGTCTGACCCTGTGAGGCCGAACAGGAGCTTGGTGTGTCGCGCCAGCGCCGCAGGAAGGCTGCGAACCGGAACATGGATCGATCCTATGCGGATGCTGGCATTCGAAGGCACCTTCTTGATCACCATCACTACATCCGCGCAAACAATCGGCCACTGCCAAGGAGATCAAAGCAAACGAAGTGCTTGCCGAGGACACTGATTGTGCACCTGTTTGCAATGCCAACGTAATCAGTTCGTCGCGTGTCTATTAACTGCGTCAAGATCGAAAAGGCATTGCGCTCGTGTTCTTCGCTGCCGACCAAGACCGAGGCGTTGGAATTTGGATAGATGACGAGGTGCCGGCTCTCGGCATCCATCGAATAGATTGATTTTCCTGCTTTGCGCTCCATTGCATCTACGATGTCGGACGCCCAAACGTGTCCCGGCTCGCTTGCGCCATCCGAAAATCGTCCACCAAGCTCGCCAATCAGCATTACCGACTTGTCCGACCGCTCGAATTTCGTCATCTCCCGCTGGTCATCCGGATGCGTCGCCTCTGTTATTTCAATGAACGCTGGGCTAGGTGCGCTACCGAACTCAACACCGAAGTCTGGCAACGGTGGTTGCTCTTTCCAGACCGCCAGTGGCGTCGTGAAGACGTTCGCCAGCAAGGCTGCCTTAAGAAAGCGGCGGACCACCCACCACTCCTTGTCATCCTGCGTTCGCTTGTCCGAGCCGGATCGTGGACCAACGCGCTGGCCAACCGAGTTAAACGCCTGATCGAAGGTCGAGATATCTGCGATATAAATCCGAATGGCCATGTCGCCATTACGCCGCTGATCGGGAGCGGTGTCCAGCACGGGGAACCGTCCGCAAAGGACGCAATGCGGACACCGATTTCGATTTATCCAGCGACTTCAACGCGCTAGATAGAAGATCATTCTCCCACAAGGGGAGACGGGAAAAGCAAAAGGCCCGCTCTCACGAGCGGGCCTTTCTCATTCAGTCCGATGTGTCGCGGCTTACTTGCCGGCGAGTACATCCACCAGCGTGGTGCCGAGGCGTGCCGGTGATGGCGAGACGCGGATGCCGGCGGCTTCCATGGCTGCGATCTTCGACTGGGCGTCGCCCTTGCCGCCCGAGACGATGGCGCCGGCATGGCCCATGCGACGGCCGGGAGGTGCGGTGACGCCGCCGATGAAGCCGACCATCGGCTTCTTGCGGCCGCGCTTGGCTTCGTCCTTGATGAACTGTGCCGCGTCCTCTTCCGCCGAACCACCGATTTCGCCGATCATGATGATCGAGGTGGTCTTGGGGTCGGCCAGGAACATCTCAAGCACGTCGATGAATTCGGTGCCCTTGACCGGGTCGCCGCCGATGCCGACGGCCGAGCTCTGGCCGAGACCGGCCTGGGTGGTCTGGAACACGGCTTCATAGGTCAGCGTGCCGGAGCGCGACAGGATGCCGACGCTGCCGGGCTTGAAGATGTTGGCCGGCATGATGCCGATCTTCGATTCACCGGCGGTGACGACGCCCGGGCAGTTCGGCCCGATCAGGCGCGACTTGGAGCCGGACAGCGACCGCTTCACGCGCACCATGTCGAGCACCGGAATGCCTTCGGTGATGCAGACGATCAGCGGGATTTCCGCGTCGATGGCTTCGCAGATCGCGTCGGCTGCGCCCGGCGGCGGCACATAGATCACCGACGCATCGGCGCCGGTCTTGTCGCGGGCTTCGGCAACAGTGTCGAACACCGGCAGGCCGATATGGGTGGAGCCGCCTTTGCCCGGCGAGGTGCCGCCGACCATCTTGGTGCCGTAGGCAATCGCCTGTTCGGAGTGGAAGGTGCCGTTCTTGCCGGTGAAGCCCTGGCAGATGACCTTGGTGTTCTTGTCGATCAGGACGGACATCGGCTTACTTTCCCTTCACGGCGTTGACGATCTTCTGAGCGGCGTCGTCGAGATCGTCGGCGGGCAGAACGTTGAGACCGGATTCACGGATGATCTTCTTGCCTTCCTCGACATTGGTACCTTCGAGACGGACAACCAATGGCACCTGGAGGCCGACGGCCTTCACCGCGGCGACAACGCCGGCAGCGATGACGTCGCACTTCATGATGCCGCCGAAGATGTTGACCAGGATGCCCTTCACGTTGGGATCGGCCGTGATGATCTTGAACGCTGCGGTCACCTTCTCCTCGGAAGCGCCGCCACCGACGTCCAGGAAATTCGCCGGGCTTTCGCCATAGAGCTTGATGATATCGAGCGTGGCCATTGCGAGGCCGGCGCCGTTGACCATGCAGCCGATGGTGCCGTCGAGCGCGATGTAAGCGAGGTCATATTTCGACGCCTCGATTTCCTTGGCGTCTTCTTCGGTGGTGTCGCGCAGCGCGACGATTTCCGGGTGACGATACAGCGCGTTCGAGTCGAACGACATCTTGGCATCGAGGCACTTCAGCTCGCCCTGCTTGGAGATGATCAGCGGATTGATCTCCAGCATGTCCATGTCCTTGGCGATGAATGCGGTGTAGAGCTGCGACACCAGCTTCTCGGCCTGCTTGGCGAGATCGCCCTTGAGGCCCAGCGCCTGCGCGACGGTGCGGCCGTGGTGGCTCATCACGCCGGTGGCGGGATCGACCGAGAAGGTCACGATCTTGTCCGGGGTGTTGTGCGCGACGTCCTCGATATTCATGCCGCCTTCGGTGGACACCACGAAAGCCACGCGCGAGGTTTCACGGTCGACGAGCAGCGAGAGGTAGAATTCCTTCTCGATGTCCGAACCGTCTTCCAGATAGATCCGGTTGACCTGCTTGCCGGCCGGGCCGGTCTGTTCGGTGACCAGGGTCGCGCCGAGCATTTCCTTGACGAACTGCTTGGTCTCGTCGATCGACTTGGCGAGGCGGACGCCGCCCTTGTCGCCGGCCGATGCTTCCTTGAACTTGCCCTTGCCGCGGCCGCCGGCGTGGATCTGGCTCTTCACCACCCACAACGGACCGCCGAGCTGCTTGGCGGCAGCTTCCGCTTCCTCGGCCTTGAGGATCGGCACGCCCTTGGAAACGGGCACGCCGAATTCCTTCAGCACGGCCTTCGCCTGATATTCATGGATATTCATAAGTTGCTCCCGAACCCCGGATGGTGAACTTGGAATTCACGTCATTTTCTTTGAACTGGCATACCGTATACCAAGCGTGCTGCATGTCAAAGCCGATGGAAATTCCGCGTGACGGACGAATTGGCTGAGGGGTTCGTTGCAGTGTTTGCCAACGTCGTCAAATGCAAAACCGGCACCCAGAGGGTGCCGGTGAAGTGAGCTTGATCTTAGCCGAGCAGGTCGGGCGCGATCTTCTTGCAGGCGTCCATCAGGCCGACCACTGAAGCCACCGACTTGTCGAAGCCTTCCTTGTCCTTGCCGAGGAGTTCGATCTCGACAATGCGCTCGACACCCTTCGCGCCGATGACAACCGGAACGCCGACATACATGTCCTTGACGCCGTATTCACCGTTCAGGTGCACGGCGCAGGGCAGAACGCGCTTCTTGTCCTTGAGGTAGCTCTCGGCCATTGCGATGGCCGAAGCGGCCGGAGCGTAGAAGGCCGAACCGGTCTTCAGCAGGTTGACGATCTCGGCGCCGCCGTTACGGGTACGGTCGACGATTTCGTCGATGCGAGCCTGCGAGGTCCAGCCCATCTTCACGAGGTCAGGCAGCGGGATGCCGGCAACGGTCGAATACTTGACCAGCGGAACCATGGTGTCGCCGTGGCCACCGAGCACGAAAGCGGTGACGTCTTCGACCGACACGTTGAATTCATCGGCCAGGAAGTAGCGAAAGCGCGCCGAGTCCAGCACGCCAGCCATGCCGACAACCTTGTTTGCCGGCAGGCCGCAAGCCTTCTGCAGCGCCCAGACCATCGCATCGAGCGGGTTGGTGATGCAGATGACGAAGGCGTTCGGGGCGTACTTCTTGATGCCTGCGCCAACCTGCTCCATCACCTTGAGGTTGATCGAGAGCAAGTCGTCGCGGCTCATGCCCGGCTTGCGCGGCACGCCGGCGGTGACGATGATGACGTCCGAACCTTCGATCGCCTCATAGGAGTTGGCGCCGGTCAGCTTGGAGTCGAAGCCGTCGACCGGTGAGGACTGCGCGAGATCGAGCGATTTGCCCTGCGGCACGCCTTCCGCAATGTCGAACATCACGACGTCGCCGAGTTCTTTCAGGCCGACGAGGTGAGCAAGTGTTCCGCCGATCTGACCAGAACCAATCAATGCGATTTTGTTACGCGCCATGGGAAATCTATCCTTTAAGCCCGAAGGGGTGAGGAGGGAGCAGGAAATGCTGACAGGCTGGTTATCCCTTTCGCGGACACCGTTCAAGTCGGGGTCTGCCCAATTGTCGAGCGCCGGCCTGCAATGCAAATTATTATGGGCAAACCGGAAATTGGAATCGCTCGCGAAAGTACCGATTCCGCTTTGATATCGATCCGATGGCGCGCGTCAGGTTTCGACCAGACCGGTGGTGGCGCCCGATGCGGTGGAATCGCTGCGGCCATGGGGCAGGGCCAGATATGTTTCAGAGCCCATCTCGAACAGGCGCGATGCCGTGCGTACGAATTCAAACTTTTCGACGCCCTCGGTCGCCGAATAGAGCTCCGGCGGTTCAGCTGCAGCGGTCGCCATTAGTTTCACTGCATTGTCATACATCGTGTCGATCAGTGAAATGAAACGCTTGGCCGCGTTACGATTGGCATAGTCCATCATCGGCACGTGCTCGATGAACAGCGTGTGATATTCGTGCGCGAGCTTGAGATAGTCGGACGCTCCGAGCGGCTTCTCGCACAGGTCGCTGAAGGTGAAGCGCGCGACGCCCTGCGCTTCCAGTGACACATGCAGCTTGCGTCCCTTCACCGCAAGATCGCGTGATCTACCGGGCGCACCGCCGGTGAGCTTCGCCCAGGCCGCATCGAGCGCGGCCTTGGATGCGTCGTCGTCCGGCACCAGCCAGCTCTTCACACCGACCAGCTTTTCCATACGGAAATCGGTGCGCGAATCTAGTTTGCGCACGTCCATGTGGTCTTCGATCTGCTTGATGAAGGGCAGGAACAGTGCGCGGTTGAGGCCACCTTTGTAGAGATTGACGGGTTCGACATTGGATGTGGCGAAGACGACGGTGCCGAGTTCGAACAGCCGCGCAAACAGGCGGCCGAGGATCATCGCGTCGGCGATATCGGTGACGTGAAATTCGTCAAAGCAAAGGAGCCAGGCTTCGTCGAAGATCGAATTCGCCGTCAGCGCGATGACGTCACCCTCGGGGATCTCCCCGCTCGCGATTTTCTGGCGAAAATTATAGATGCGCTCATGGGTGTCAGCCATGAACTCATGGAAATGAGCGCGACGCTTGTGCGTGACCGCGCTGGCTTCGAAGAACAGGTCCATCAGCATGGTCTTGCCGCGACCAACCTCGCCGTGGACGTAAAGACCGCGCGGCGGTTGCATATCCTTGTCGCCGAACAGGCGTCCGAAGAAGCCCTGCTTGCGCGGTGGCTTATAGGTGGACAGAGCAGCATCGAGCGCCGCGATGGCCTCGACGGCGCCGGCCTGCGCCGGGTCAGCCTCGATGGCGCCGGAGGCAATGAGGGCTTGATATTGTTCGCGGAAGGATTTCGGAGGGCTGGACGACATGAGGCCCTAACGGCCCCATGTGCCCGGAAAATGCAAGGTGCGAATTGGTCGAAGCGGATATGCGCTCATGCGCAGAGCGCGTAGGAATCCTCGACCAGATAAGGGCCGCCGCCCGTGGATGCCCGCGAGGAGAACAGCACGAAGCGCGAGGCGGTGAAGATCTTCGTCGGGAAGTAGCCGCGCACCGAAAGATAGTCGGCGACGTCGCGGTCGCAGGAATCGCGCAGTCGGGCCAGCGTGACATGCGGCGTGAATTTGCGGCCCTCGGGCTCGAGCCCGCAGCGGCGCACCAGCCGTTCCAGCTCGGATTGCAGTTCAAGCAGCGGACGGCTCGGCTCGACCGCAGCGACGACAGCGCGGGGCTTCTTGCCGCCGAAGCTCGACAAGCCGCGCACGGCGACCTCGAAGGGTCTGCGCTCCACACGCGACATCAGATAGGCGATCTCGTTGGCGGAAACGCCATCGATGTCGCCGATGAAGCGCAACGTGACATGATAATTTTCGGGATCGATCCAGCGTGCGCCTGGCAGGCCGCCACGCAAATTGGCCAATGTCTGGCCGATCTCGGCTGGTATCTCCAGTCCGGCGAACAAACGCGGCATAGTCAGCTCCTCTTTGCCGGGGCGCGATTTTCGCCGAAAGGTGTGGCACCACGTGCCTGCACCTCTCGGCGAAAATCATGCCCGAACAAACGAGCCGGTGACGAATCACCGTTGTCTTTTTTGTACCCGATCTATGTGACTCTGCGAAGCAGATGCCGCGGTCAGTGCATGAAGGTTCCGTGAAAAACCGTCATTAAGGTTGAGACTGCCTGTTTCTCAACTGCGTTGCCCAGCGATCGTGCCGACAAATGCCTCGACGCTGGGCAGGATATTTTTCACGACGATGTCGACGCCGTCGGCAGTCGGATGCATCGCGTCGGCCTGGTTGAGTTTGCTGTCCCCGGCGACGCCTTCGAGGAAGAACGGGTAGAGCGGTACGCCGAACTGCCTGGCCAGATCCGGATAGATCGAATTGAACTTTTCGGCATAATCGGCACCGTAGTTCGGCGGTGCTACCATGCCGCAGAGAAGCACAGATATGTTGCGCGCTTTCAGCCGCGTCAGAATCTCGGTCAATGCAGCGCGCGGGACTTTCGGATCGGTGCCGCGCAGCGCATCGTTGGCGCCGAGTTCGACGATCACGCCATGCGTTCCCTCCGGGATCGACCAGTCAAGCCGACCGAGGCCGCCGGAGGTGGTATCCCCGGATACACCAGCATTGATCATCTCGACCTCTATCCCCTTGTCCTTCAGGGCCTTTTGCAGCCGGACCGGAAATGCGGCCGCGGCCGGCAGCCCGTAGCCGGCGCTCAGGGAATCGCCGAGCACGACCAGCTTGATCGGCTTGCCCGCGCTGATACTGGCTGCCTGTGCCGTGGCGGAGCGGATCGGAAGTGCGACTATCAGCCCAGCAACGACCAGCCACATAAACATGCGCAGCAGCCCCTCGACCGCCGCAAACGAAGTGCCATATGAAGCTCGCATGGATACTTTCATTGAAGCCTCATCATTGGCCGGCGTTTCGCCGGACACCATTTCAATCTCGAACATCAACCTCTCGCTCGGCGCCGGTGCCGCACGCGTGCATATCCTCAAGGATATCAGCCTGCGCGTCGGATCGGGTGAAGCGATCGGGCTGATCGGCCCGTCGGGCTCCGGCAAGTCCACGCTGCTGATGGTGATGGCGGGGCTGGAACGTCCTGACTCAGGTCAGGTGGTGGTCAACGGCACCTCTTTCAATGATCTCGATGAGGACGGATTGGCGCGGTTTCGTGGCCGTCATGTCGGTATCGTCTTCCAGTCCTTTCACCTGATCCCGACCATGACGGCGCTGGAGAACGTCGCGGTGCCGCTGGAATTGGCCGGTCATTCTGATCCGGCCGGGCGTGCGGCGCGCGAGCTGGAAGCGGTCGGTCTCGGTGCCCGTCTACATCACTATCCGACCCAGCTTTCCGGCGGCGAACAGCAGCGCGTCGCGCTGGCGCGCGCATTGGCGCCGGATCCCGCGATCCTGGTCGCCGACGAGCCGACCGGCAATCTGGACGAATCCACCGGCGGCCAGATCGTCGATCTGCTGTTCGCGCAGCACGCCCAGCGCGGCATGACGCTGGTGCTGGTCACCCACGACAACACGCTGGCGCATCGCTGCGACCGCGTGGTGCGATTGCGTTCGGGCCGGATCGATGGTCCCGCTACCGAGCGTAACTGGGTTGAGACGGCCTGATCCGATGGCCACCATCACCGATACCGTTCCCAATAGCCGCGGGCCCTCGCTGGCGCTGCGCTACGCTTTCCGTGAAATGCGCAGCGGCCTGCGAGGTTTCTACGTTTTCATCGCCTGCATCGCGCTGGGGGTCATGGCCATCGCCGGCGTTGGCTCAGTTGCGGCCAGTCTCGGTGAGGGCGTGGCGCGCGAAGGCCGCACGTTGCTCGGCGGTGATGTCGCATTCTCGCTAATGCAGCGTGAGGCCAAACCGGAAGAACTTGCCTTTCTGCGCTCACGCGGCGCGGTGTCGGTCGCTGCAACGCTGCGCGGCATGGCGCGCGCGCCAGATGGCAATCTTGCGCTGGTTGAGATCAAGGCCGTCGATGGCAGCTATCCCTTGCTTGGCAAGGCGACCCTGGCGCCGGACGTGCCGATGAACGATTTGCTCGCCGAACGCGACGGCGCGTTTGGGGCTGCGACAGATGCGACCCTGATGGCGCGGCTCGGCCTCAAGGTCGGTGACCGCCTCACGGTCGGCAACGCCACGTTCCAGATTCGCAGCGAGATCTCAGCCGAGCCGGACAAGCTCGCGGGCGGCGTCGGTTTCGCGCCGCGCTTCCTCGCCAGCGAAGATGCCCTGCGAGCCACCCAGCTTTTGCAGCCGGGCAGCCTGGTGCGCTGGATTTATCGTGTTCGCCTGCCGGACGCGGTTTCTGGCGACCGTGCAGCAAAGGCGCTGGCCGACGATGCGCGGGCCCAACTGCCGCAGGCAGGCTGGGAAATCCGTTCGCGTGATAATGCGTCGCCGCAACTCGAGCGCACCATTACGCGCTTCACCCAATTTCTCACTCTGGTCGGCCTCGCGTCACTGCTGGTCGGCGGCGTCGGTGTCGCAAATGCCGTGAAGAGCCATATCGATCGTCGCCGCGACGTCATCGCGGCGCTGAAAGCACTTGGCGCCACCGGCCGCGACGTGTTCGCGATCTATCTCACCCAAGTGCTGGTGCTGGCGGTGATTGGTTCGCTGATCGGCCTGGTGGTCGGCGCGTCCCTGCCGTTCGTCATTGTCGGTCTGTTCGGCAAACTGCTGCCGCTGCCGGTGGTGCCGGCGCTTCATCTCGGTGAGTTGGCCTTGTCGCTGTTGTACGGGCTGCTGACCGCGTTAGCCTTCGGCCTGTGGCCCTTGGCACGTGTGCATGACGTACCAGTCGCGGCGCTGTTTCGTGACGCGGCGCTGACGGAATCGCACCGGCCGAAGCTGCGCTATATGCTCTGGATGGCACTCGTGGTCGGCGTGCTGATCGCGGTCGTGGTCGGGCTTGCCTACGACAAGCGCGTCGCTTCCGTATTCGTGGTGTCGTCGATGGTCGTGTTCGCCTTGCTGCGCGGCATCGCCGGCGCATTGATGGCCTTTACGCGCAAATTGCCGCGTCCGAGTATGACCATGCTGCGGCTCGCCATCGCAAATATCCATCGGCCGGGCGCGCTGACGCCGTCGGTGGTGATGTCGCTCGGGCTGGGTTTGACAGTGCTGGTGACCGTCACCCAGATTGACGGCAATCTGCGCCGGCAGTTCATGGCGGCACTGCCTGAGAAAGCGCCGTCGTTCTATTTCATCGATATTCCCTCCACCGATGCCGACCGCTTCAGCGCGTTTCTCAAGGAGAAGCAGCCGCAATCGACGGTCGAGGATGTGCCGATGTTGCGCGGCCGGATCGTCGCCGCGCGCGGCGTCAAGGCAGAAGACCTCAAGCCGTCATCCGATGCCGAATGGGTGCTGCAGAGCGACCGCGGCCTCAGTTACACCAACGAGGTTCCGCGCGGCTCCAAGCTGGTCGAGGGCGAATGGTGGGCGCCCGACTATAGCGGTCCGCCGCTGGTCTCGTTCGAGAAGAAGCTGGCCGATGGGCTCGGGCTCAAGCTCGGCGACGAGGTCACCGTCAACGTGCTCGGCCGCGACATCACCGCCAGGATTGGTAACATGCGGTCCGTCGACTGGCAGAGCCTCGGCATCAATTTCGTGCTGGTTTTCTCGCCCAATACTTTCCGTGGTGCACCGCATACTCATATCGCCACGCTGACCGAACCGAAGTCTGATCCGTCCCAGGATGCCAGTCTGGTCAAGGCGGTGGCCGACGCATTCCCGATGATCACCACCGTCCGGGTGCGGGAAGCGCTCGACACCGTCGGGAGTGTGGTCACCAACCTCGTCCTGGCGATCCGTGGCACCAGCGCGGTCACGCTGCTCTCGGCCATCCTCGTGCTCGGCGGCGCGCTGGCCGCCGGTCACCGGCATCGCGTCTATGACGCCGTGATCCTCAAGACCCTCGGCGCCACGCGCGCGCGGCTGCTCGGTGCCTATGCGCTCGAATATCTGATGATCGGCCTGGCCACGGCTGTCTTCGGTGTCATCGCTGGCTCGGTGGCGGCCTGGCTGATCGTCACGCGTCTGATGTCGCTCAGCTTCGTCTGGCAGGCGGGCAGCGCCGCTGGCGTGGTGCTGGCGGCGCTTATTGTCACAGTGGGGCTCGGTCTGGCGGGTACGCTGGTAGCCTTGAACCAGAAGCCTGCCACCGTGTTACGGAATTTGTGACCTGTTTTGACACGAAGCAGCCTTTGCGCAGGCTGATTCGTGCAAAATGGCTGAGAAATCGCCAAGCTTGCGTCAGGCTGAAAGTTTACCAGGTTGCCTGAATGTAAATCGGAGCGACATTCCGCCACGCGTGGAAGCTTGCAGCGAATGTGTTAGTTTACCACATACCCTTTGGGTCAGATACCGAGCGCAGATGACATCGATTTTTTATGAAATCGAATTAAGTGTCAGGAAGTGCAGATATCTGGGATACAATTCGAACCGGCGACGCGAACCCTTTGCGATCAGCCGGACAACATCGAGGTTTCGACCATGTCGGATCTAGACCGTAACTATGCTTCCCCCTTCGGCCGGGCCGGCGCGCGCGATGCCGCTGCCGTGGATGCCGGACTGCGCTCCTACATGTTGCGCATCTACAACTACATGACGATCGGTCTGGCCATCACCGGCCTGGCTGCTCTCGGCGTGTACATGGCGGCTGTCACCACCGATCCGTCGGGTGCTGCTGCCCGGATCGGTAGCTCCTACCTGACGCCGTTTGGCTATGCGATGTTCGTGAGCCCCCTGAAGTGGGTGTTCATCCTGGCGCCGCTGGTCATGGTGTTCGCCATCTCGTTCGGCATCAACCGGCTGAAGCCGGCCACTGCGCAGCTGCTGTTCTGGGCATTCTCGGCTCTGATGGGCATCTCGCTGTCGTCGATCTTCCTCGTGTACACGCACACGTCGATCGTGCGGGTGTTCTTCATCACCGCGGCCTCGTTCGGTGCGCTGAGCCTCTATGGCTACACCACCAAGCGTGACATGACTGGTATGGGCTCGTTCCTGCTGATGGGCCTGTTCGGCATCATCATCGCGAGCGTCGTGAACATCTTCGTCGCTTCGTCGATGCTGCAGTTCATCGTGTCGGTTGTCGGCGTGCTGATCTTCGCGGGCCTCACCGCTTACGACACCCAGCGCCTGAAGAACGACTACATCTACGGTTATGCCTCGCAGGGCGGAGACATTGCCGAGCGCGCGGCAATCACTGGTGCCCTGTCGCTCTACTTGAACTTCATCAACCTGTTCACGCTGCTGCTGCAGCTGCTCGGACAGCGCGAATAAGCTTCAGGACATCAGGAAGATCTTAGCCCCGGCCAAGAGCCGGGGCTTTTCTTTTGGGTCGGGCAAAAATAGTCTCTGCGCCATGTCCGATATTGAAATCAGGCCCGCAGTCGCGGCGGATCTGCCCGCGATCACCGCGATCTATGACGAGGCGGTGCAGTTCGGCACGGCCACGTTCGAACTTGTCCCGCCAGATTTGGCCGAGATGACGCTGCGTTTCGAGACGCTGGTGAGCGGAGGCTATCCGTATCTCGTGGCTGTGCTGGAAGGCCGGGTTGTCGGCTATGCCTATGCCAGTGCGCATCGCCCGCGGCCGGCCTATCGCTTTACCGTCGAGAATTCGATTTATCTCGATCCGAAAGCCCAGCGGCGGGGCGTTGGCGGCAAACTTCTGGCGCGGCTGATCGCCGAATGCGAGAGCCGCGGCTATCGCCAGATGGTCGCCGTGATCGGTGACAGCGCCAATGCCGGCTCCATCGCGGTTCATCGCAATGCCGGCTTCCAGATGATCGGGGTACATCCCGATGTCGGTTTCAAGTTCGATCGCTGGCTTGATACCGTCTCGATGCAGCTCGCACTTGGCGAGGGCGCCCGCACGCTGCCCTGACGCTCCGCGAATCGATTTACACGACCGCCAGCTTGCGATCGATCACCAGGAGCACGCGGTCGAGTTCCTGGCCGCGGCGCAGGATCATGCCACTCGCTGAAATGACGCTATACATGCCCTGCTTGCGCGCCAGTCGCGGATCTTTCTCGATGCGATAGAGCGGCACTTCCGACGAGCGGCGGAATACCGAGAACACCGCGCGGTCGCGCAAAAAGTCGATGGCGTAATCGCGCCACTCACCGTCGGAGACCATACGGCCGTACAGGTTGAGGATGCGGCTGAGTTCAAGGCGATTGAAGCTGACGACGGGCGCGGCGGCGGCAGAGCCCGTCGCCGCGCGATTCTCGGTGGGCTCAGTATCTCCCGGAATCACATTCATGCAGCGCCTCCTGTCATATCCCCGACATGATCGCGCCGACTGAGGCCCTCTGCAAGGGCCGATCCGCGGGCCTAGCGGTAGAAATTTCCCGTCACGGGAACGTCAGGTGAATCTTATTGCCGCCAAATTTTGGCCCATCGGGCGCCCTTCTGGATTGCGACAAGAAGATACTGCGTCGGGTCCGGTTCTTCCGGTCTCGGATTCCTCAGCCCCCAGCCCCCCGCGGTCGTTGGGATCGGACCCTGCGCAGGAAGTTAATCCCCACTGGGCCAACGCAAGTTGGTCCTTTTCTTTTTGGTGAGTGCTTCGGCAATAGCCGGTCAGCGATAACGATCTCTCAAAACGGCGTAGCTCTGCCTGCGAAAACAAAGCAACGATTCCAGAGTTTTGAAAAACCTACTGCAGCGACGTATACGCCGCGCCGCGCATAGCGCCGGGCTTGTCACGCGTGCCATCCTGGACATAGACGACAGCGGCATCGACGCCATCCCTGGAAATGTTCTCCAGCGGTAACGTCCAGCTAGCGGCGTTGCCGGTCCAGTCGCCGACCTTCAGCCAGTTCCGGACGACATTGTAATAGGTCAGTTGCTTGCCGCGATTCTCGCCGCGACCGACTGTAATCGGCACAGCCTTGGACACCGAGCAGATCCAGACTTCGCCATGCGCCGTATCGGGCGCATTGCTCGATGCGGCAACGGACACGTTGACGTGTTTGCCGGAAACCGACATCGACACCGGCACCGTCATCACGGCGCCTTTCTTGGTTTCGCTGATAGCGCCCTGGATACGATCGGCATCGCTGCCGATCACCTGAGTGGCGCCGTTAACGACGACTTGCGGCGTGTAGACGTCGCGATCACCGCGCATCTGCGAATAGGCTTTCTGCCGCGCGCTGAAACGCGAGTCGGCCAGCGTATCCTTCCAGCCGAGGTAGTCCCAGTAGTCGATCGGCATGCTTAATGCGATCACGGACGGGTCTTTGGCGAGGTCGCCGATAATTTTGTCGGCAGGCGGGCAGGACGAGCAACCCTGTGAGGTGAAGAGCTCCACCACCGCCCGGGGCTGGGCCAGCGCGCTACCGCTCGCTGCAATGGCGGCGCACACGCTGAGCGCGCCAGTCCACTGCGATATGCCGCCAAAGGATTTCATGAGGTTTTGCTACGCTCGAGGTGGGACACATAACAGACGGTGTCGCACATTGGTGTCGCTAACACGTTCATGCCCCCAAACGCCAGAAGGCGACCATTTCATAGGCCGCCTTCCGTTCACTAGCCACTCACTTCGCGGTGAGGCACTACGTCACACCACGTATGGGCGTCAGGCTGCAAGCTGCCGCAGCACGTAATGCAGGATGCCGCCGTTGCGGTAATATTCGAGCTCGTCCAGCGTATCGATGCGGCAGAGCAGCGTCTCCTTGTGGAGTGAGCCATCGGCCGACACGATTTCCGCCACCATCTGCTGGCGCGGCTTGATCTCGCCGGTGAGGCCGCGAATCGTGACCTTCTCGTCGCCCTTGAGGCCGAGCTTCTTCCAGGACGAACCGTTCTCGAAGGTCAGCGGCAGGATGCCCATGCCAACCAGATTGGATCGGTGAATACGCTCGAAGCTCTCGGTGATGACGGCGCGAACGCCGAGCAGGCGTGTACCCTTGGCCGCCCAGTCGCGCGACGAACCGTTGCCATATTCGGCACCGCCGAACACGACCAGCGGCACCTGCTCGGCCTGATACTTCATCGCGGCGTCGTAGATCGACATGGCTTCGCCGTCCGGCCAGTGCTTGGTCATGCCGCCTTCCGGCACGTTGCCGTCAGCACCCTGCATCATGAAGTTCTTGATGCGGATGTTGGCGAAGGTGCCGCGCATCATGACTTCATGGTTGCCGCGGCGCGTGCCGTACTGGTTGAAGTCGGCCGGGCGCACCTGGTGCTCCGACAGATACTTGCCGGCGGGCGAGGTCAGCTTGATCGAACCGGCTGGCGAGATGTGGTCGGTGGTGATCTTGTCGCCGAACAGAGCCAGGATGCGCGCATCAACGATGTCGGTGGTCGGCTCCGGCTCCTTCTTCATGCCTTCGAAGTAGGGCGGGTTCTGCACATAGGTCGAACCCATGTTCCACTTGTAGGTCTCGCTCTCGACCGTCTTGATCTTGCGCCAGTTGGTGTCACCCTTGAACACGTCGGCATACTTCTTCTTGAAGATCGTCGAGGTGACGTACTTCTTGATGAAAGCGTTCACTTCCTTCGTGGTCGGCCAGATGTCCTTCAGATAGACCGGCTTGCCGTCCTTGCCTTCGCCGATCGGCTCGACCGCGAGGTTCCTGGTCACGGTGCCGGCGAGGGCATGAGCGACCACCAGCGGTGGCGAGGCGAGATAGTTCGCCTGCACGTCCGGTGAAACGCGGCCTTCGAAGTTGCGGTTGCCCGAGAGGACGGCCGCCGCGACGATGCCGTTGTCGTTGATTGTCTTCGAAATCTCTTCCGGCAGCGGACCGGAGTTGCCGATACAGGTGGTGCAGCCGAAGCCGACGAGGTTGAAGCCAGCTTTGTCGAGGTCGAGCTGCAGGCCGGAATTGGCGAGATATTCAGCGACGACCTGCGAGCCCGGCGCCAGCGATGTCTTCACCCAGGGCTTCGCCTTGAGGCCTTTGGCGACGGCATTGCGTGCGAGCAGACCTGCGGCGATCAACACGCTCGGATTCGAAGTGTTGGTGCAGGAGGTGATGGCGGCAATGACGACGTCACCGTGGCCGATGTCGAAGTTCTTGCCTTCGACCTTGAAGCGTTCGGTGGCGTTGCTCTTCTTGTACTCGCCGGCGAGTGCGGTAGCGAAGCCTTCGGCGATCGCCGGCAGCGCGACGCGGCCTTCCGGACGCTTCGGACCGGCCATCGACGGTACGACGTCGCCGAGGTCGAGCTTCAGCGTTTCGGTGAACACCGGATCAAGCGACTTTGCGGTGCGATACAGGCCCTGTGCCTTGGCGTAAGCGGTCACCAGCGCGACACGTGCCGATTTGCGGCCCGACGTTTTCAGATAGTCGATGGTGGCGGCATCGACCGGGAAGAAGCCGCAGGTCGCGCCATACTCCGGCGCCATATTGCCGATCGTTGCCTTGTCGGCAACTGACATGGCGTCAAGGCCGGGGCCGTAGAATTCCACGAACTTGCCGACGACGCCCTGTTTGCGCAGCATCTGGGTCACCGTGAGCACGAGGTCGGTGGCGGTGACGCCTTCCTTCAGCGCTCCCGACAGCTTGAAGCCGACCACGTCGGGCAGCAGCATCGACTGCGGCTGGCCGAGCATCGCGGCTTCCGCCTCGATGCCACCGACGCCCCAGCCGAGCACGGCGAGGCCGTTGACCATGGTGGTGTGCGAGTCGGTGCCGACCAGCGTGTCCGGATAGGCGACCTCGAAGGTGCCGGTCTTCTTGCCGACCGTCATCTTCTGCTTCTTCGTCCAGACGGTCTGGGCAAGATATTCGAGATTGACCTGGTGGCAGATGCCGGTGCCGGGCGGCACGACGGAGAAATTCGAGAACGCGCTCTGGCCCCACTTCAGGAACTCGTAGCGTTCCTTGTTCTGCTTGTACTCTTCGGCGACGTTTTTGCCGAACGCCTTGTTGTCCCCGAAGAAGTTCACGATTACCGAGTGGTCAATGACCAGATCGACCGGGACCAGCGGGTTGATCTTCTTGGGATCGCCCTTCAGCGCCTGCATTGCGTTACGCATGGCAGCGAGATCGACCACCGCGGGGACGCCGGTGAAGTCCTGCATCAGCACGCGGGCGGGACGGAACGAGATTTCATGCTCGAGCTTGCGCTTCTTCAGCCATTTCGAGAACGCGACGATGTCTTCCTTCTTGACGGTGCGGCCGTCTTCGTTGCGCAGCAAGTTTTCCAGCAGGACCTTCATCGAATAGGGCAGCTTCGAAATGCCCGTCAGACCATTTTTCTCGGCGAGCGGCAGGCTGTAGTACACGTAGGTCTTGGCGCCAACCTTGAGCGTCTTCTGGCATTTGAAACTGTCGAGTGAGGTCATGTGAGGGCGTCCCAATTCAGTTGACTGATACCCGACAAAAGGTATCAAAACACCCTCGGCGAGGAAGGCCGGTTGGCTTGCAGGCGCCGATTGTGTGCTGCATCAAGTTCCGGCTTATAGAATCTTTCTAGAGACGCTGCCATATCGACAATCGTTTGCAGCCTTGCGAAATGATGCAACAACGCCGCGCGACTTCTGATCCAATCGGAAGCCATGGAAGGATTATGATGCGGCTCTCGGGGCGCAATTTGCGATGCGTACGAGGCGGCCGCGAAGTGTTTGCCGGGCTCGATTTTAATGCCGTGGCGGGCGAGGCGGTGGCCATCGTCGGGCCTAACGGGGCGGGCAAGACGTCGCTCTTGCGCCTGATCGCCGGCCTTCTGCTGCCGGCCGAGGGCGCCATCACCCTCGAGGGTGGTGACGGCGAGATGACGGTTGCCGAACAGGCTCATTATCTGGGCCACCGCGATGCCATGAAGCCGGCTTTGACGGTGACGGAGAACCTGATCTTCTGGGCGGAATTTCTCGGCGGCACGCCGGCCGATCCAGCCGCATGCATTGCCGCAGTGGGTCTCTCTCATGCTGCAGCGCTGCCCGCGGGTTTTCTCTCGGCCGGCCAGCGCCGCCGGCTGTCGATTGCGCGATTGCTGACCGTCCGCCGGCCGATCTGGCTGCTCGACGAGCCTACCGCGGCGCTTGATCTGGCCAGCCAGCGGGTGTTTGCGGGCCTGATGACGGATCATCTCGCATCGGGCGGGCTGGTTATCGCCGCGACCCATGGTCCGCTTGGGATCGATGCACGCGAATTGCGGATCGGGGGTGAGGTGTGAGCGCCCTGGGTGCGTTGATTCGCCGTGACGTCCACATTGCCGTCCGGGTTGGCGGCGGCGCCCTGATCGGCGTGCTGTTCTTCCTTACAGTCGTTGTGTTGATGCCCTTCGCGCTGGGGCCGGATCTCGCGCTGCTGGCACGGCTGGGGCCGGCGATCCTGTGGCTCGGGGCGCTGCTTGCGAGCCTGCTGACGCTGGACAGATTGTTTACCGCCGATCACGACGATGGCTCGCTGGATCTCATTCTGATGAGCCGGATGCCACTGGAACTCGCCTGCGCTGCCAAGGCTCTCGCACATTGGCTGGCCGCAGGCGTGCCGCTGATCGTCGCGACGCCAGTGCTGGGGCTGCTGCTCAATCTGGACGGTCGGGCGACGCTGGCGGTGGCGCTGACCCTGCTGGCGGGTACGCCAGCGCTGACCTTCACCGGCATGATCGGCGCCGCCCTGGCGGTGACGCTGCAGCGCGGAGGGCTCTTGCTGGCGGTGCTGGTGTTGCCGTTGTCGATCCCGGTGTTGATTTTCGGCGTCGCGGCGTCGAATGCCGCCATCCTCGAGCAGGGAACGCTGACTTTCTCGACACCGTTCTCCATTCTCTGCGCGCTATCGCTGGCGAGCCTCGTGATCGGGCCTTTTGCGGCGGCGGCGAGCCTGCGGCATGGATTGGATTAAGACGGTTGGAACAATCTCGACGGGCTGAGACACTGGATTGACTTCGCTCGATTGACTTGGGTCAACTCGTCGCGAGCCGTGTTGAACGAGAATAAGTTGCATTGATCGCGGACAGAGCCGCGACTATTGGAAATGCCATGACGCTGACCGAACTCGCCAATCCGACCCGGTTCCTATCGCTTGCCACACGCATCCTGCCGTGGCTGGCGATACTGACGGGCGTTCTGCTCGCAATCGGCCTGTATCAGTCGGCCGTGGCCCCGGATGATTATCAGCAGGGCGCCACCGTCAAGATCATGTTCATCCATGTGCCGAATGCCTGGTTATCGATGTTCGTCTGGGGCGTCATGAGCGTGGCATCGCTGGGCACGCTGGTGTGGCGGCATCCGCTTGCCGATGTTGCAGCCAAGGCGGCGGCGCCGATCGGCGCAGCCTTCACCTTTCTCGCATTGGTCACGGGGTCGCTGTGGGGCCGGCCGATGTGGGGCACCTATTGGGAGTGGGACGCACGGCTCACCTCGGTGCTCATTCTGTTTTTGATGTATCTCGGCCTGATCGCGCTGTGGCGTGCCGTCGAAGACCCATCGCGGGCGGCGCGCGCCGCTGCGGTGCTGACGCTGGTCGGCGCGATCAATATTCCGATCATCAAGTTCTCGGTCGATTGGTGGAACACGCTGCACCAGCCGGCATCGGTGATGAAGATGAGCGGCTCGTCGCTCGACAAATCGTTCCTGATCCCCCTGCTGGTGATGGCGGTGGCGTTCTCGCTGCTATTCATCACGTTGCATCTCGCGGCCATGCGTAACGAGATTCTGCGACGTCGTTTGCGCGCGCTGCAGATGTTGCAGGCGTCAAAGCCGGTGGCACTCCCGTGATGGCGCTCGGTCCCTACGCATCCTTCATCGTCACGTCCTACGCGCTGGTTGCAGCGGTGGTGCTGATCCTTATCGTGTGGATCGCCATCGATCATCGTCGCGTCCGCGCACGGTTGCACGAGATGGAGTCTTCTGGCGTGGCACGGCGCTCGGGTCGTGGTGCGGCGGACCTCACATGACCACACAAGCCGCTCCGAAGCGCCGCTGGGTGCTGGCGCTGCCTCTGCTGGTCTTCGCCGCGCTGGCGGCGCTGTTCTGGTTTCGGCTCGGTGCCGACCCTGCGAAACTTCCCTCTGCATTGATTGGCCGCGCCGCGCCGCAGACGGCGTTGCCCGCGCTGGAAGGGCTCACCGATAACGGCGCGCCGGTCCCGGGGCTCGATCCCGCAGCGTTCAGGGGCAAGGTCAGTCTCGTCAATGTCTGGGCGTCGTGGTGCGTGCCGTGTCACGAGGAGGCGCCGCTGCTGACGGAGCTCGGCAAGGACAAACGGCTGCAACTGGTCGGCATCAACTACAAGGACGCGCCGGACAACGCGCGCCGCTTTCTCGGCCGCTACGGTAATCCGTTCGGTATCGTTGGCGTCGATGGCAACGGCCGTGCCGCGATCGAATGGGGTGTCTATGGCGTGCCCGAAACCTTCATCGTCGGCCGCGACGGCCGCATCGCCTACAAGATGGTCGGCGGGATCACGCAGGAAAACTACGAGCGCGTGCTGAAGGTCGAGATCGACAAGGCGCTGCAGGCGGGGTCCTAAGTGTAGTCCCTATGATGACAAAGGCAGCCTAACTACCAAAATAAATTTCAGCTTTTATCTGCGGTTCATTTTCGCGCCACGGCGTCGCCATGAATTCGCAGCTAGCTTGATGGCGTTACTTAACCGTCCTTGGAGGGACACCACGATGCGCTATTTCAAGCTTGCTACTTTGACTGCCGCCGCTCTCTCGCTCGGCATGCTGGCCGCAGCGCCATCTATGGCGCAGGCACCGCAGGCAGCTTCCGCGCCTGCCAGCAAGATGGCTCCCGCGGATTCCAAGATGGCACCGTCCGCCACCAAGACGTCGCCTGCCGCGGGTACCACGGGAGCCGCGTCAGCCAAGGTCGAGCTGCTCGATCTCAACTCTGCCAGTGTCGAAGCGCTTGAGGCGTTGCCAGGTATCGGCAAGGCCTATTCGGCGGCGATCGTCAAAGGCCGTCCGTATAAGGGCAAGGACGAACTCGTTCAGAAGAAGATCGTGCCCGAGAAGACCTATGACGGCATCAAGGACAAGGTGATCGCCAAGCAGAAGAGCTAGGCGCGATCGCTTCACTTATCCGGAAACGCATCGGCGCAGCCACGCCGGTGCGTTTTCTTTTGCGGCCCATCTCGATCAGCCGATAACGCTGTCCTTCACCACATCGCCCAATGCGGCGAAGTCCGCCTTGCGCGGCGACGTCTTGCGAAAGGCGAGGCCGATGGTGCGCCCGGGCTGCGGATTCTCCAGCCGCAGGAATTTGACGCGCTGGTCGCGTTGTTCGACATCGGCGGCGATTTGCGGGATCAACGTCACGCCATAGCCGCTGGCGACCATCTGCATCACGGTGGAGAGGCTGGACGCCGCGAAGGCCATGCCGTTGCTGCCGGATTGATGGCCGCGCGCGGCAGTGGCGCAGAACGCCAGCGCCTGATCGCGCAGGCAATGGCCATCTTCCAGCAGGATCAATCGGCTCTGGTCAATCTCCATCGCCTTGATGCGTTTGTCGGCCGGGCGTGGATCGTCCGCTGGTACCGCGAGCAGAAATAGGTCGTCGAACAGTTTGGCTGTGTCGATCTCGGACTCGCCGAGCGGCAGTGCCAGCATGGCGGCATCGAGCGCGCCCGATTTGATGTCGTCGACGAGTTGCTTGGTCTGCGTCTCGCGCAGTTCAAGCCGCAATTCCGGAAACTGCTTTTGCAGCACCGGCAGGATCCGCGGCAGCAGATACGGTGCCAGCGACGGAATCACGCCGAGCGTCAGCCGCCCGGTCAGGAGCCCGCCGCGGTGTCGCGCAAAGTCTACCAAGTCGCGCGACGCCGCCAATACATCCTCCCCCCGCCGCGCCACTTCGCGTCCGACATCGGTCAGCATCACCTCGCCGGGCCGGCGCTCCACCACCTGGACGCCCAGTGTCCGTTCGAGATCACGTATCTGCATCGACAGCGCAGGCTGGGTGACGTTGCAGGCCTCGGCCGCACGGCCGAAATGGCCATGTTTGGCAAGCGCGGCGAGATAACGGAGCTGGCGGAGCGTAATCATGGATCATCAGATAAACTGATCGAGAGGCGAAGACAATTCGACTGGACCTGATCTAAGAATTCTTCCAATCTCTCGTCACGAAATCCGATTAGGGTGAGCGCCTGGCTCGCCGAGGAATTCGGCAGATAATTGAAATTAGACAGCTTTTGGAAAATTTGAGCGGGTTTTTGAGGCGATCCGGTGCGTCGGTGTTGCCTGGGACTGCTCATATTCCGAACAGCCAGAAGGAGAGACTGATGGACACGACGAATGAGAATGGCGCCGGCAAGTGCCCCGTTGCGCATGCCCCCGCTGCCAGGGCCAACCGTGACTGGTGGCCGAACAAGCTAGACCTGTCGATTCTCCACCAGCACTCGTCGCTGTCCGATCCGATGGGCGATGCGTTCAACTACGCCGAGGAATTCAAGAAGCTCGATTACGAGGCGTTGAAAAACGACCTGCGCAAGCTGATGACCGATTCACAGGACTGGTGGCCGGCTGATTTCGGACATTACGGTCCGCAATTCATCCGCATGTCGTGGCACGCCGCCGGTACCTATCGGCTCAGCGACGGCCGCGGCGGCGGCGGTCGCGGTCAGCAGCGTTTTGCTCCGCTCAATTCCTGGCCGGACAACGTCAACATCGACAAGTCGCGCCGCCTCCTGTGGCCGATCAAGCAGAAATACGGCAACAAGATTTCCTGGGCCGACCTGCTGATCCTGACCGGCAATGTCGCGCTGGAGACCATGGGTTTCCGCACCTTCGGTTTCGGTGCCGGTCGTGCCGACGTCTGGGAGCCTGATCAGGACGTGAACTGGGGTTCTGAAACCACGTGGCTGTCTCACCGACCGCTCGACAAGTTCGAAGCTCCGCTGAGTGCCACCGAGATGGGCCTCATCTACGTCAATCCGGAAGGTCCCGGTGCCAACGGCGACCCGGTGTCTGCCGCCGCCTTCATCCGCGAGACCTTCAAACGCATGGCGATGAACGACGAAGAAACCGTGGCGCTGATCGCCGGCGGTCACACCTTCGGCAAGACCCATGGTGCTGCGCCTGAGTCACACAAGGGTCCTGAGCCTGAAGCTGCCGGCCTGGAAGCGCAGGGTCTTGGCTGGGCAAGCAACTACGGCACCGGATCCGGTGCAGACGCCGTCGGCAGCGGTATTGAAGTCACCTGGACGCAGACGCCGGCGCAGTGGAGCAATTTCTTCTTCGAGAACCTGTTCAAGTATGAATGGGTGCAGACCCGCAGCCCCGGTGGTGCCATTCAGTGGGAAGCCAAAGACGCCGAGGCCGTCATCCCCGATGCGCATGATCCATCGAAGAAGCGCAAGCCGACCATGCTGACGACGGATCTGTCCCTGCGCCTGGACCCGGCCTATGAGAAAATCTCACGCCGCTTCCTGCAGAATCCACAGGCCTTCGCCGAAGCTTTCGCCCGCGCCTGGTTCAAGCTGACCCATCGCGACATGGGTCCGGGCGTCCGTTATCTCGGTCCGGAAGTGCCCAAGGAAGAGTTGATCTGGCAGGATCCGATCCCCGCGGTCGTCTATCCATTGATCGACGATACCGACATCGCTGCGCTCAAGGCCAAGCTGTTGGCGTCGGGTCTGACCGTGTCCGAATTGGTCAGCACGGCCTGGGCTGCAGCCTCCACCTTCCGTGGCGGCGACAAGCGTGGCGGTGCCAATGGCGCGCGGATCCGTCTGGCTCCCCAGAAGGACTGGGAGGTCAACCAGCCGGCTCAGCTGGCCAAGGTGTTGCAGACGCTCGATGGAATCCGGAAGGAGTTCAACGCGGCGCAATCTGGTGACAAGCAGGTTTCGCTTGCCGACCTGATCGTCCTCGGCGGCAGCGCGGCGGTCGAGAAAGCCGCGAAGGATGCGGGCCTTGATGTGACCGTTCCGTTCTCTCCGGGACGGGGCGACGCTTCGCAGGCGCAAACTGATGTGGAATCTTTCGAGGTCATGGAACCGGTCGCGGACGGCTTCCGTAACTACCTCAAGGGCACGTCTGCTGTGCCGGCCGAAGTATCCCTTGTGGATCGCGCGCAGTTGCTGACGCTGACCGCTCCGGAAATGACGGTTCTCGTCGGCGGCCTGCGGGTACTCGGAGCGAATTCCGGGCAGTCCGTGCGTGGTGTCTTCACCAAGACGCCGGAGACGCTGACCAACGATTTCTTCGTCAACCTGCTCGATATGAGCACGGAGTGGAAGGCGGTCGACGGCTCGAACAACGTGTATGAGGGACGTGATCGCAAGAGCGGCGAAGTCAAATGGACCGGCACACGCGCCGATCTGGTCTTCGGTTCGCACTCGCAACTGCGTGCCTTCGCGGAAGTCTATGCAAGCGCCGACGCCAAGCAGAAGTTCGTGAAGGACTTCGTCAAGGCGTGGGTGAAGGTGATGAACGCGGATCGCTTCGATCTCGTCCAGAAACCGCTGCAGCAGGCGGCCGAGTAATCTCGGCCTGCCATCGTGAATGTGAAAGCCCTCGCGACCATGTCGCGGGGGCTTTTTCTTGTCGCGCCCCATCACGCTCAACTGTCATCGCCCGGCCTGGCGCGCAATTGCGCGGTTGGAACAGGCTGTCCAGTAAACGCCGCAGTTCGTGCTTCATCACGCGCGACGGCCACCTTGCACGATCCTCCGAATCCTCGCACAAATGGTAAAACATTCTGCCGGAGGACATTGTGATGATGAAACTCTACTGGTCGCCGCGCTCGCGCTCGTTCACCGCGCTCTGGCTGATGGAAGAAACCGGCGTCGCTTATGAGCGCGTGCTGACCGACATCTCCACCGGTGCGCAGCGGACGCTGGAATTCCTCGCCGTCAATCCGATGGGCAAGGTGCCGGCTTTGCAGGATGGCGAGGCCACCATGGCCGAGGCCGCGGCGATCTGTGCTTATGTAGCCGAGCGCTATCCCGAAGCGAAGCTGGCACCTCCACTCGGCGACTCGCATCGCGCGAAATATCTCTACTGGCTGTTCTTTGCGCCGGGCTGTATCGAACCGGCGATCGCACAAATCGCGACCAAGATGGAGCTGAATCCGGTGGCCGCGGGTTGGGGCGATGCGCAGCGCGTGTTCGATGTGCTCGAAGCCGCGCTTGATGAAGGTCCATGGATTCTCGGCGCACAATTCTCTGCCGCCGATATCGCCATTGGTTCAGGACTGAACTTTGCCGTGCGCAATTTCAAAATGGTGCCGTCGCGCCCGGCGTTCGAGCGCTATCTCGACCGTTGCAGCGCCCGTCCGGCCTTCCAGCGCGCGATGGAATTTGCGTCAGGGGAGAAGACGTAGGGCGAATTACTCGCCTGCGTCCGCCTTCAGCGCATCCGGATGCGGCATCGAGATGATGTTGTAGCCGGAGTCGACGAAATGCGTTTCGCCGGTCACGCCGCCGGACAGGTCCGACAGCAGATACAGCGCGGTGCCGCCGAGCTCTTCCAGCGTCACGCCACGGCCGAGCGGCGAATGTTTCTGCTGGAATGCGAACATCGCGCGGGAATCGCCGATACCCGAGCCGGCCAGTGTGCGCACAGGCCCGGCAGACACCGCATTGACGCGAATGCCCTGACGGCCGAAGTCAGATGCGAGATAGCGTACCGAAGCTTCGAGCGCCGCTTTGGCGACGCCCATCACATTGTAGTTCGGCATCACGCGGGTCGATCCGCCGAAAGTCAGCGTGATCATGGCGCTGCCGGGTTTCATGATTTCCGACGCGTGCTTGGCGACTTCGGTGAAGGAGAAGCAGGAGATTACCATGGTGCGCGAGAAATTGGCGCGCGTGGTGTCAGCGTAGCGGCCCTTGAGTTCGTTCTTGTCGGAGAAGCCGATGGCGTGGACCAGGAAATCCAGCCCGCCCCATTTCTCCTTGATCGCAGCAAAGGTCGCATCGACGCTGGCGACGTCCTCGACGTCGCAGGGCAGGATCAGATCCGCATTGAGAGATTCTGCCAGCGGTTTGACGCGCTTGCCGAGCGCATCGCCCTGATAGGTGAAAGCCAGTTCGGCGCCCTGCGCATGCAATGCCCGAGCAATCCCCCACGCGATTGAATGATCATTGGCGACGCCCATGATCAGTCCGCGCTTGCCCTGCATCAATCCTGACATTGGGCCTACGCATCCATCCGCTTGAAGACCAACGTGGCGTTGGTGCCGCCGAAGCCGAAGGAGTTCGACAGTACGGTGCCGACCTTCACATTGTCGATGCGCTTACGCACGATCGGCATGTCCGCAAATACCGGGTCGAGTTCGGTGATGTTGGCGCTCTCGCAGATGAAGCCGTTATTCATCATCAGGAGCGAATAGATCGCTTCCTGCACGCCGGTAGCGCCGAGCGAATGGCCGGTGAGGGCCTTGGTCGCCGAGATCGGCGGACATTTCTCGCCGGTACCGAACACGTTGCGGATCGCCTGCATTTCCGGCGGATCGCCGGCAGGCGTCGACGTCGCGTGCGGGTTGATGTAGTCGATCTTGATGCCGTCGGTGGTGGCCAGTGCCATCTTCATGCAGCGTTCTGCGCCTTCGCCCGACGGCGCGACCATATCGTAACCGTCCGAGGTGGCGCCGTAACCGATGATCTCGCCGTAGATCTTGGCGCCGCGTGCTTTTGCGTGCTCGAGTTCTTCGACAACGACAACGCCGGCGCCGCCGGCGATGACAAAGCCGTCGCGGCTCACGTCATAGGGACGCGAAGCAGTGGAGGGCGTATCGTTATACTTCGATGACATCGCACCCATGGCGTCGAACAACACCGAGAGTGACCAGTCGAGTTCTTCGCAGCCGCCAGCAAACACGACGTCCTGCTTGCCCCACTGGATCATCTCATAGGCATTGCCGATGCAGTGGTTCGAGGTCGCACAGGCGGAGGAGATCGAATAGTTCACGCCCTTGATCTTGAACCAGGTGGCGAGCGTCGCAGAAGCGGTCGAGGACATGGCCTTCGGCACAGCGAACGGGCCGACGCGCTTCGGACCCTTCGTTCGCGTAGTGTCAGCGGCTTCGACTATGGTGCGTGCGGAAGGTCCACCCGAGCCCATGATGATGCCGGTGCGCTCGTTGGAAATATCGGACTCTTCGAGGCCGGAGTCCTGGATCGCCTGTTCCATGGCGATATGATTCCAAGCGGCGCCTTCGCCGAGAAACCGCATCGCGCGGCGGTCGATCACATCGGCCGGATTGATGGTCGGTGCGCCTTGCACCTGCGAACGGAAACCGAGCTCTGCATATTTGTCGGCGCGCGTGATGCCCGACTTTGCCTCATGGAGGCTCGCAAGCACTTCCTGAGTGTTGTTTCCGATAGATGAGACAATGCCCATCCCCGTGACGACAACCCGCCTCATGATCGCCTCGCCCTTTGAACTACGTTGTTGTGGAACTGGCGGTCGCCCCCTCGGAGACCGCCGTTGAATGGCACCCGGTAAATTACGTTCCCGGCTGCAATGCGGCAGGTGCTTCCTGCTTGAACAGGCCGACCTTCAGGTCCTTGGCGCGATAGATAATCTCGCCATCGGCCGAAAGCGAGCCGTCGGCAATCCCCAACCACAATTTTGAACGCATCACCCGTTTGATGTCGATGGTGTACACGACCTTCTTGATGTTCGGGAGAACCTGACCGGAAAACTTCAGCTCGCTCAGTCCGAGCGCGCGTCCGGGACCGATGCCGCCCGACCAGCCCAGAAAGAACCCGACCATCTGCCACATGGCGTCCAGGCCGAGGCAGCCCGGCATGACCGGATCGCCCTTGAAGTGGCAGGCAAAGAACCAAAGGTCCGAATTGACGTCGAGTTCAGCGCGCACGAAACCCTTGCCGAACTCGCCGCCATCAGCCGTGATCTGGGTGATGCGGTCGAACATCAGCATCGGCGGCAGCGGTAATTGCGCGTTGCCGGGTCCGAACAGCTCGCCGCGGCCGCAGGCCAGCAGGTCTTCATATGCGTAGCTGTTGCGTTGTTCCTGGATCATGCCGGCTTTCTGGGTCCATTAATGGTGGTGGCTACCCGGGGTCGAGTCGCCACATATAGAATTGTTCCAAATGACACGGGAACTTGCCCCGGTTGGGCGCTCTCTATCATAGGCTTATGGGGCGGCAAAGCGCCGGATCGCCTGCTTTTGGCGGTCTATTGACCATGTTGCGATGCACTGGGGAAGCATCCCTTCTGATGCATGGCTCCTAGTTGCGAAAACCTTGCATCTGAGACCCCGTCTTTCTATAATAGAAGGCTAATTCAGTGTTCTTTTGAGTATGAACGGCAGGATTACTGACGTGGATATGAGCGACAGCGTTTCAGTTTTGGATGACGCAGCTGCGGTTGCGGAAATCAATCATGGCCGCCAGCCGGCTTTGACTGGTTGCCCGTGGCATGACGTCAACGAGATGCTGCAGTCGGTCGGGCTGCGTCCCACCCGTCAGCGCATGGCGCTGGGTTGGCTGCTGTTCGGCAAGGGCGCCCGTCATCTCACTGCGGAAATGCTCTACGAGGAAGCGACCCTCGCCAAGGTGCCGGTATCGCTCGCAACCGTCTACAATACGCTCAATCAGCTTACGGATTCCGGCCTGCTCCGTCAGGTCAGCGTCGATGGTACGAAGACCTATTTCGATACCAACGTGACCTCGCATCACCACTACTATCTCGAGAACAATCACGAGCTGGTCGATATTCCGGACCAGAACCTCGTGCTGACCAAGATGCCGGAAGTCCCCGAGGGCTTCGAAATCAGCCGCATCGATATGGTCGTCCGTCTGCGCAAGAAGCGCTAACGGCTCTATCCAAATTCTGACGTTATTTGCGCCGCCGAACCGTTTTCGGCGGCGTTTCCATGTTGGTTTGCGTGACTGTCACAATTGCGCGCGCCAGTGCACGACCTATGCATTCGTAGCCGGCTGCGGAATTGTGTAGTCCATCCCAAGCCGTCAGCGCTCCCATGGTGAGCCCTGCGTCCATCGCACGGCGCATCAGCTCGAAGCGCGAGAACAGCGGCACGCGTTCCTGTTGGGCGGCCTCAGCTATGCTTGCCTGCATCTTGGAATATTGCGATGCGAGAATGACCGGCGCGTATTGCTGATCCATCAGGATGACGTCGGCCCTGTCAGCCTTCAGCAGGCGAATGCCCTCGACGATCCGGCCGGTCAGGCTGTCCGCGCTTTGCAGCCAGGTCACGTCATTGGTGCCGATCTGCCAGATCACCAGATCCGGGCGATGCATCAGCACATCGCGGTCGAAGCGCGCGATATTGCCCGGGATCGTATCGGCATTACGCCCGCTATTGACGACCTCCAGCCGCAAATCCGGCCTCAGACGTCGCAGCTCGCTCTCCAGCATGCCGGGATAGGTTTTGGCGGGGTCGGACTGCCACAAGCCGAGCGTCGAGGACGAGCCCATGGCGACGATCTTGAGCGGCCCATTGGCTTTGAGCGCCGCCGTAGTGCGCGGAAGGGTCGCATCCGCTGATAGCCGCTGGTCCACAGCCAGGCAGGTCTCGGTGGCGGATTGCGCACGAGCCGGGCTGGACCATGACAGCGCGGCAGCCCCGATCAGCGCGCCGGCGCAAGCCAGGCTCCTGATGCGGGATGGGCTCAGTTTACCTTCTCGTCGGCATAAACGCCCCATAGCCGCTGCTGTTCGATCCAGCCGTCAAAACCGTTGCCGATAACCCGGCACCAGCCATTGTTACAGCGCTTCACCTGCGCCACGACACCCGCCTGTAACCGCGCTGCGACGGCGCTGGTTGCATCCGGATTGTCATAGATCGAGGCGAGCTCGTCCTTCGATTTCATGGTCACGACCGCGGTGCGGCGGCCGGAGAGCAGTGAGTGATAGACCCAACCCTCGGCGCCCTCGGAATCGCGGACGCGGCGCCAGTTCTCGTATTCGGCGGTGATCTCGACCGGCAGGCCGGAGCGGGTATAGACCCAGGCGACATCATTGTCCTTGGTGGGGCCGGCGCGGACATTGACGTGATCCGACTTGAGGCTGACATAGCGCGGCACCGGCAGGCCGCTGGCGCCCAGCGGCGTATCCTTGGCAGCGAGAGCCGGATCGATTGCTGCCGCGATCAGAGTACCCATCGCCAACATCGCACACGCAAATCGCCGGAACGCCATCAACCCCACCTCAACCCAATCCCAAGAACGCAAGTGTCGCCGCGCCGCACGCGCCCGTTGGGTTCTTGTTTTGGCTCGGTCTTCTGCTAGAGAGGACCGAAGGCCAAGGCACCAAAAGGGTGTCGGGGAACCCGAGGAAACGGTGAATTCGCGGCTGCGGCAGTTTCGAACAACCGGGTTAATGCGGACTGAACGGATTAGCCAAAGCGCGAGTGAGCAGGACATGTCGGTCAAGAAAAAGCCTCTCGTCGTCGTCACGCGCAAGCTGCCGGACTCGATCGAGACCCGCATGCGCGAACTGTTCGATGCGCACATTAATCTCGACGACACGCCTCTGACGCCCGAGCAACTCGCTGAAGTGACCCGCACCGCCGATGTGCTGGTGCCGACCGTCACCGACGAAATCACCAAGGAGCTGCTCGAGCATCCTGACTGCAAGCTCAAGCTGATCGCCAATTTCGGCAACGGCGTCGACAATATCGACGTCACCGCCGCCCATGCCCGCGGCATCACTGTCACCAATACGCCGAAGGTGCTCACCGAGGACACCGCCGACATGACCATGTCGATGATCCTCGCAGTGCCGCGCCGGCTGATCGAGGGTGCCTCGATCCTGACCGAGGGCAAGGACTGGCAAGGTTGGTCGCCGACCTGGATGCTGGGCAAGCGGCTCGGTGGCAAGCGGCTCGGCATCATCGGCATGGGCCGCATAGGTCAGGCCGTGGCGCGCCGCGCCCGCGCCTTTGGGCTACAGATCCACTATCACAATCGCAAACCCGTCGCGCCGAAGATTGCCGAAGAACTCGGCGCGACCTATTGGGACTCGCTCGACCAAATGCTAGCGCGCATGGACATCATCTCGGTGAACTGTCCGCACACGCCGGCGACGTTCCACCTGTTGTCAGCACGTCGTCTCAAGCTGATCCGTAAGGACGCCTATATCGTCAATACCGCGCGGGGCGAGGTGATCGACGAAGAGACGATGATCAAGCTGATCGAGTCGGGCGACATTGCCGGCGCCGCGCTCGACGTGTTCGAGCATGAGCCCGCGGTAAGTCCGAAACTGGTGCGTCTCGCGCGCGCCGGCAAAGTCGTTCTGCTGCCACATATGGGCTCGGCGACGATCGAAGGCCGTGTCGAGATGGGCGAGAAAGTCATCATCAACATCCGGGCCTTCCTCGACAATCACAAGCCGCCGGATCGTGTACTGCCGAACATGCTGTAGGGCGCAGCCTTAGGCACGCTGCGCTTGATTTACGAGACCAGCTTGAAGATGAGATAGGCGGCGATGCGGCCCTCGCGGGTGGCTTTGCGGCCGTAGCGCGTCATGGTGTAGTTCGGCCATGGCAGGCGCCAGTCATCGGCGCGCTCTGCGGTCCAGATGAAATCCGGCGATCGCGACACATGCCAGAGTGTCCACGCGACGTAATCCGGAATGTCATGCACGAAACGAAATTCGCCTGACGGCTTCAGCACGCGCGCCATCGCCGCCAGTGTTGCGTCCTGCACGAAGCGGCGCTTCCAGTGACGCTTCTTCGGCCACGGATCCGGATGGATCAGGTCGATGCGTGACAGCGATTGCGCCGGTGCCCATGTGAGAAGTTCAGCGGCGTCGCCGGCGACGAGGCGGATATTGCCGATATTCTGCGCCTCGATCTGCGTCAGAATCTTCGCCATGCCGTTGATGTAGGGCTCGCAGCCGATGAAGCCGATGTCAGGATGCGCCAGCGCTTCCGCGACCAGATGCTCGCCGCCGCCGAAGCCGATCTCCAGACGCACGGTCTCGACCTCAGTGCCGAACAGCGTGCGGATATCGTCAGGTGCGGGATGTGCGATGTCGACGGTGAGCGCCGGCAGCAGCGTCGCCATCAGGTCGGCTTGATGGTCGCGCAGCTTGTGGCCCTTGCGGCGTCCGAAGAACGAGCCGGTGTAGTAGCCGCTCTCGGCATGCGGGGACGCACCCGCGTCAGCGGGGCGGTCGTGATCGTTATGGTCGGAATCGGCTGTGGTCATCGCGCGCGAGTGATACAGCCGAAACGCCACCGGCGCCATCAGGCGCTATGACGTTTTTTCCGTGAAATACCGTGATTCTAGCGATGATCCGGGGCTTCGCGCGAAGCGATCTGCTCGACCAGGTCGACGATGCTGCGGCGGAGCTTGGCATCGGTGATGCGCGTGAAGGCGCGGGTCAGAGCGAGGCCTTCGGAGGTGGCGAGGAAGTCGGAGACATAGGCAGGCGAGGACGCTTCAGCGAAGCCTTCGCCGTTATGGATCGCGCCGGGGCCGCCTTCGAACAGGAACGAGACGGGGACCTGCAGAATTTCCGAAATCTGCTGCAGCCGGCTGGCGCCGACCCGGTTGGTGCCCTTCTCGTATTTCTGAACTTGCTGAAACGTCAGACCGAGGGCTTCGCCCAGCTTTTCCTGACTCATGCCGAGCATAATGCGCCGCATGCGCACACGGCTGCCGACATATTTGTCAACAGGATTGGGCGCTTTCGTCGACATCTCAATTACTCCTGGATCACATCAAGGGAGACGGATCATGCGTGGCAATCCGTCATTTAGGGCGGCTTCGGTTGTAACCAAAGGTATCCTAGTGGATTATAACAACCGCGCAAATTTTCCTAAGCGGAAAATTTAAGCCACTGCACCTTTATTTCTCAATAGGTGAGAAATAAAGCTTACAAAGCTAGCTTAAAAAGCAATCACATCGAGAGGGTTGTTCGGTAGGCGGCGAAAGCTAGCTTGCAAGCTATATCAAATGCTTCAAGTATCAAGCTAGTGGCGTGCCGGCGTGCGCCGCCGAACGGCGAAAATGATCGCGAGCGCGACAAACATCGCGGCGGGAATATCGCCGATTTTCGAGTAGACCGTCGGCGAAATGGCCGCTGGTAATCCCGAATCCAGCACGCCTTCGATACCGAGATCGAGCCGCGCGATCAGGCGGCCGACGGGGTCGACCACGACGGAAATGCCGGTGTTCGCAGCGCGAACCAGCGGCAGGCCTTCCTCGATGGCGCGGACGCGGCTTTGCTGCAGGTGCTGATAGGGGCCGGTAGAAATGCCGAACCAGCCATCGTTGGTGAGATTGACGATCCAGCCCGGCCGATCGTTCCGCGTGGTGATATCGTCCGGGAAAACTGCTTCGTAGCAGATCAGCGGCAGCATGCGCGGCGCGCCGGGAATTTCCATAGGCTTCCGACGCGTGCCCGGAATGAAGCCGCCATGGACTTTGGTCAACTGCTGGAAGCCGATCTTCTCCATGAAGCTCTGAAACGGCAGATATTCGCCGAACGGCACCAGATGAAGTTTGTCGTAGGTCGACAGGATGCTGCCGTCGTGGTCGATCACATAGATCGAATTATAGGCCTGCGTGATGCGCATGCCGAGCGGCGCATCCGGCGGGCGCACGGCTCCGGTGATCAGCACAGTGCCCTTCGGCAGCAGATTGGCGATCTGCGCCATCGCATCGGGTTCGCGCGACAGGAAGAAAGGGAATGCGGATTCCGGCCAGATCAGGATGTTGGCGGAGCCAACGCCTGAATTCTGCGGACCAGTCGCGCGGTCCGACAGCGCAAGATATCTGCTCATGACATCCGCCTTGGCGGAATAGTTGAAGCGCGTGTCTTGCGACAGGTTCGGCTGCATGATGCGCAGCTTCACATTGGCAACCAGTTGCGTCGGCGTGCGCGATAGTCGGGCCATGCCATAGGCGCCCATGACGACGAGCAGCACGAGCGCAAGCGCCGGCGCCAGCCATGGCCGCTGCGTGCGCGAGCGGCCGTCGATGAGCACCGCGGGCGATGCAAAGATCGCGACGGCGACAAATGTCAGTCCCCACAGGCCGATCAGCGATGCGCTCTGCGCCAGCGCGAGCGGTTCGGTGAGAGCGTAGCCAAAGGCATTCCAGGGAAAGCCCGTCAATACATGACCGCGCAGCCACTCGCCGATCGTCAGGCTCGCGGCGAGCGCGAAGATCCGCGCGACATCCTTGGTCCAGAGTAGACGTGCCAGCCCGAAACCGATCGCCGTGAATAGCGCGAGATAGGCGGGCAGGCCACAGATCGCGGCGGGCAACAGCCATGCGAAGGTCTGCGCGTCGACGAGGAAAGCGTAGCCAATCCAGTACAGGCCCGGCACGAAATAACCGAAACCGAACCACCAGCCCGCCATGGCGGCCGCGGGAATGCCGCGCATCTTGCCGGCGGCGGCGCCATCGATCAGCCAGACGACGACGGGGAACGTGATGAACAGCACCGGCCAGACGTTGAACGGCGCCATCGCCAGCGACGATACCGCGCCGGCCAGCAGCGCGATGCCTGCGCGCTTCCAACCCCATGCGAGAATGATGCTGAGTGCGACCGAGCGCAGGCTACGTGATGTCACGGCGTTCCCGCGCTGTCGCCTGGCGGAGGCGTATTCACATTGTCATTGGACGGTGCCGCGCCGGCGTCCGGCGGTGCATCGCGGCGGCGCGGTTCGCGGGCGCGGGGCGCAGGCCGCTCCTTGCGGGGCCCGACGCGCAGCCGCTTGACGCGGCGCGGATCGGCATCGAGCACTTCGATCTCGAAATTGCCGGGGCCGGAAATCACTTCGCCGCGCACGGGCAAACGGCCGACATGGGTGACGAGATAGCCGCCGAGCGTTTCGACTTCCTCGCCGTCTTCGCCGGTCTCGAATTCCTCGCCGATCATGGCACGCACGTCATCGAGGCTGGCGCGTGCATCGGCGATGAAGCTGTCGCCCTGTCTGACAATGGATGGCGGCTCGTCGCTGTCGTGTTCGTCATCGATCTCGCCGACGATCTGCTCGACAATGTCCTCGATAGAGACGAGGCCGTCGGTGCCGCCATATTCGTCGACAACGAGTGCGAGATGGATGCGTGCTGCCTGCATCTGCGCGAGCAGATCGATGGCGCGCATCGATGGCGGCACGTAGAGCAGCTTGCGGATGATGCCGGTATCAACGACGGTCTGCGCCAGATCGACCGAACGCAGGTCGAGGCCCGCGGGAAACACTTTCTTCTTCTTGGCTGTCGATGGCACGACGTTGCGCGCCTTCACGGTCATGTAGGCCAGCAGGTCGCGGATATGGACGATACCGACGGGATCGTCGAGGGTTTCGTTGAATACGACGAGGCGCGAATGGGCTGCGCTCTCGAACAGGCCCATCAATTCGCCGAGCGAGATGTCCTGCTTCACCGCAACGATATCGGCACGATGTATCATGACATCGGCGATACGGCGCTCGTTGAGGCCGAGAATGTTGCGCAGCATCGTGCGCTCGATGGTGGAGAAACCGGTCTCGTCCGGCGCGGAGGCGTCGAGCACGACTTGCAGGTCGGCACGCACCGAGCCCGGCTTCCAGCCGAACAGCGAGCGGATCGCGCGGGTCAGCCAGGTCTCCGACGTCGGGCGCATGACCTCGCCGTCGTGAACCACCGCAGGCAGATTGCTTGAGGTCTTCGAATGATCGTTTCTAGTGTCGCCGTCCGGCATCTCAGGTCACCCGATCCTGATCTGCATAGGGGTCTGGGATTCCAAGTGTCGCCAGGATCTCGCGCTCCAGCGCTTCCATCTCTTCTGCTTCGTCGTCTTTCTCATGATCGTAACCGACCAGATGGAGGAAGCCGTGGATCGCGAGATGGCTGAGATGGTTGGCGAAGGTTTTCTCTTCCTCGTCGGCCTCGCGGCGCGTGGTCTCGTAAGCGATCGCAATGTCGCCGAGCATGCGCGGCATATCGTCAGGCTCGTCCGCGCCTTCGGGCGGCTGTAGCGCCGGGAATGACAGGACATTGGTCGGTTTATCAATGCCGCGCCAGTTCTGGTTCAGGGTGCGGATGCCGGCGTCGTCGGTGAGCATGATGGCGAGTTCAGCGTCGGCCGTATCGGTATCGACCATGGCGGCGGCCGCTTCGATGGCGCGGTGGATCACGGCGTCGGCATCGGCCTCGGCAGACCAGCAGTCGGCGACAATGAGAACCTCTGTCGCGGGGGATGAATAGGTCGGCATTGGTATCGAACTTCTTTCGCGAACGGACCCGATCCCGGGTCCGTCGTCAGCGTATGAGTGTGTCATCAGGTCTTGGCAGTGGCCGCCTTCTGCGTCGTTCCTTCGTAAGCGGCGACGATGCGGGCCACGAGTTCATGGCGGATCACGTCTTCGCCGGTGAATTTCACCTGCGAGATGCCCTGTACGCCGTCGAGCAGACGCGCGGCTTCGGCGAGACCCGAGGTCTGGCCGTTGGGCAGGTCGACCTGAGAGGGATCGCCAGTGATGATCATGCGGCTGTTCTCGCCAAGACGCGTCAGAAACATCTTCATCTGCATCGAAGTGGTGTTCTGCGCTTCGTCGAGGATGATCGCCGCATTGGTCAGGGTGCGGCCGCGCATGAAGGCGAGCGGCGCGATTTCGATTTCGCCGGTCTGCAACGCGCGCTCCACGATGCGCCCGTCCATCAGGTCATACAGTGCGTCGTAAATGGGCCGCAGATAGGGATCGACCTTCTCGCGCATGTCGCCGGGAAGGAAGCCCAGGCGTTCGCCCGCTTCCACCGCGGGGCGCGACAGGATGATGCGGTCGACTTCCTTGCGCTCGAACAACATCGCCGCCTGCGCGACCGCAAGCCAGGTCTTGCCGGTACCGGCGGGGCCGATGCCGAACACCAGTTCGTTGCTTTTCAGCGCGCGAATATAGGCGTCCTGCGTCGCAGTGCGGGCGCGCACCGGGCGCTTGCGCAGATTGATGGTCTCGAAATTCGAGGCGGCATTTTTCGATCCTTTGGGATCGAACGGAAACAGCGTGCCTTGCGCCAGTGTCGCGCGGATCGTGCCTTCGACATCGCCGGGGGCAAGGTCATGGCCCTGCACCGCCTGCGCATACAGCGTTTCGAGTACGCGCCGGGCCGAGTCGCAGGCGTCGCGGGTGCCGGTGATTGTGATGTGATTACCGCGGGAGTCGACGACGACATTCAGTCGGCGTTCGATGATCGCGAGATTCTGACCATAAGGGCCGACCAGCGAAGAGGCCGCCCGGTTGTCATCAAAGTCGATGACGACCTGCGTCTCGGCCTGCGGTGGAGTATCGAGTTTACGAACAGCGAGCGTAGACGAATCCGATGCGCTTTTGGCCAAGAATTCAGGCTCCCGTGACGGTGTGAGAACGGACTGGCTGCAACACTGGTGGAACTGGAGAACTAGCAACTGGAGGTGACGTGAGGCTGCCGAGCAGGCTGTAGCGCTCGAGGCTTTCAATGGTGACCGGAAGCACCTGGCCGATGATGTCGTCGGAGGCCATCACATGGGCCGGTTGCAGGTAAGCGGTGCGTCCGACGATCTGGCCGGGATTGCGGGCCTTACGTTCGAACAGCACATCCACAGTGCGTCCAATCGTGGCCGCGTTGAAGGCCGATTGCTGGCTGTCGATCAGTTTCTGAAGCCGCACTAATCGCTCGTCCATGTCAGCCTGTGACACCGTCTCCTGCAAATCCGCGGCCGGCGTTCCCGGACGCGGCGAATACTTGAACGAATAAACGCCAGCGTATCCGATTTGTGTGACGAGCGCGAGCGTGGCCGCAAAATCTTCCTCGGTCTCGCCGGGGAAGCCCACGATAAAATCAGAAGTAAAAGCAATGTCTTGCCGTGCGTCACGAAAACGGTCGATGACGCGGCGATAATCTTCGGCTGTATGTTTGCGGTTCATGGCCGCCAGAACGCGGTCGGAACCCGACTGCACGGGCAGATGCACGAAGGGCATCAGCTCCGGCAAATCGCGATGCGCCGCGATCAGCGTGTCCTCGACATCGCGGGGATGGCTCGTGGAATAGCGCAGCCGGGCGATGCCGGGAATCTCGGCGAGGCGATAGAGTAGTGTGCCCAGCGCCCACGGGCGACCGTCGGGGCCATCGCCATGATAGCCGTTGACGTTCTGACCGATCAGCGTGATCTCGCGCACGCCATTGTCGGCGAGCCGCTGCACGTCGTCGATGATCTTCGCCACGGGGCGCGAGACTTCGGAGCCGCGGGTATAGGGCACCACACAGAAGGTGCAGAACTTGTCGCAGCCTTCCTGCACGGTCACGAAAGAGGAAATGCCGCGGGCGCGAATCGCTGCCGGCTTTGGCGGCGGCAGGAAGCCGAATTTGTCCTCGATGGGAAATTCGGTGTCGAGTGCGCGGCCGCCGGCTTTAGCCTGTTTCAGCAGCGCCGGCAGGTTGTGATAGCTCTGCGGCCCGACCACGACATCGACAACGGGGGCGCGGCGAATGATTTCGTTGCCTTCGGCCTGAGCGACGCAGCCGGCGACGACCACGTTCATCTTGCGTCCGGCCTGCGCGGCTTCCGCCTTGGCGACGCGCAGCTTGCCGAGCTCCGAATAGACCTTCTCGGACGCCTTCTCGCGGATGTGGCAGGTGTTGAGGATCACCAGATCCGCGTCGTCGACATTGGCCGTCTCGACGAAGCCTTCAGGCGCCAGCGTGTCCACCATGCGCTGGGCATCGTAGACGTTCATCTGGCAGCCGTAGGATTTGATATGCAGCTTACGCGGCGCGGTCATGGAACCTGCAAGGTTTGGAACCTGAATGGGCTGGAAATGCGCTTGCTGCGCAGCGTTCAATTATAGGCTGACGCCCGGAAAATCCAGCATTTCCGCAAAATATAAGGTCTTGCAAAGGTTTAGGTGAGATTGGCCGGTTCGCCAGCCAGTGCGCCCCTGGTCACGAGATCCGGAAGCTGCCGCATGTCGTCGAAAATGAGATGGGCGCCGGCGGCCGTCAGGGCGGCTGCCGTGGCCGGACTGCAGTGGCCGCCGCCATGATAGCCGAGCACGGTCATGCCGGCGGCGACGCCCGCGGTCACGCCGGGAATACTGTCCTCGATCACCACGCAGCGCTCCGGCGCGGCATTCATTTGGGCCGCGGCAAACAGAAACAGATCGGGCTGTGGCTTGCCGCGCTCGACCTGCAGGGCGGAAAACAGATGCGGATCGAAGCGATCCAGCAGTCCAGTCGTGGTGAGGCTGCTGCGAATGCGCGTCGGCGTGCCCGAGGACGCGACGCAAACGGGGTGGGACAGGATCGCGAGTGTCTCGGCGATATGCGGGATCGGCTGCAGCTTCGCGCCGAACACCTCGTCGATCGTGGCTTTCAGCGTCGCGGTGTAGTCATCGGGCAGCACGCGGCCGAGCTCGGTCTCGACTTCCAGGCGCGCCTCGCGCGCGGACCGGCCGAGGAAACGCTCATGCACCTGATCGGCGGTGATGGGATAGCCGAACTGTGTCAGAACATCCGCATGGACGACACAAGCGAGGGCCTCACTGTCGACGAGCACGCCGTCACAATCGAAGATGACGAGATCAAAGCGCGACGAAATTGAACTCACTTGGTGGTTTTGTCCTCATCGAGCGGTACGCAGTACAGCTCCAGCCGGTGATCGACCAGCTTGTAACCGAGCTTCGCGGCGACTTCAGCCTGCAATTTCTCGATCTCTTCAGATGTGAATTCGATGACGGTCCCGTCGCGCAAGTTGATCAGATGATCGTGATGGCTGTCACGCATCGTCTCGTAACGCGCGCGGCCTTCGCGAAAATCGTGGCGCTCGATGATGCCGGCGTCCTCGAACAGCTTTACCGTGCGATACACCGTCGAGATCGAGATCTTGTCATCCACCGCAACGCAGCGGCGATACAGTTCCTCGACATCGGGGTGGTCGTCGGCTTCCGCCAGAACGCGCGCAATCACGCGGCGCTGTTCCGTCATGCGCATGCCGGTCGCGGCGCAGCGCGCCTCGATACCAGCAGATTTCATCGCAGATGATTTCAGTGCAGTCATGATCCGGATCCCATAGTGGCTTCTTTTGCCACTCCGCAGGCGTCAGGACAAGTCGCGCCGCATCACCAGCGCATTCAATTCCGCTCCATCCGCTTCCTTGTAGTAGCGTTCGCGGCGCCCGGCGACTGCGAAGCCGGTTCGATCATAAAGCCGCCGCGCCGGTTGATTGTTTTCCTCAACTTCGAGGAACACGGTACGCACGCCGCGACCGGCCAGATGACCGAGATGGGTGAGGAACAGGTCGCGCGACAGGCCGCGGCCGCGATAACCGGGCGACACCGCAACGGAGAGAATCTCGGCTTCATCGGCGGCGATTCTTGAGACGGCGAAGCCGATGAGGCGGCCGTGCAATTTCAGCCGATGCACGAGGGTGTTCTGTTCGCGTAGCATCTGTTCGAACTCCCCGGCACCCCAGCCGCGATGGAAGGAAGCCGCATGCAACTGCGCGAGCTGTCGCGCGTCGCGCAATGTGGCGGGCTCAACCACGGCATTGCCATGGCCGAACAGGCGTAGCCACCAGTCCGGCATCATAAGGCGGCTTGTGCGGCCTGCTGCATCAGGCTGCTTTGCGGCTTGGCATCGGGTGCGCGCAGATAATACGGGCGCGGCAGCGCGGTTTCCGGATTTACCGCAGCGCCGAGCCATGCCACCCATGAGATTTCGGGAGCAGGCTGCATATCGACACGCAGCGGCGCCGGTGCATCGGACGGCCAGCGCGCGGCAACGATCTCTGCGGCATTGCCGACCAGATGCGGTGCGCCGAACTGTGCGGCCTCAAGGGCCTCCTCAATGGGAACGACGCCCGGTCGCACCAGCGAGGTTCCGTTACCGCTGACGACCTGGAAATAGACATGGTCATGCCGCGCATCGATGGCGGCAATGACCGGTGCGTCCATGTTTTCGCTGACCACAGGTGCCGCATAGGCCGTCAGTGTGGTGATGCCGACCACGGGCTTGCTGGCTGCTAGGCCGATGCCGCGTGCCGCCGACAGTCCGACGCGCAGACCAGTGAAGCTGCCCGGCCCGGTGGTGACGGCAATGCGGTCGAGGTCGGCGAAGGCAATGCCGGAGTCCGCCATGACACGCCCGAGCAATGGCATCAGGGCCTCGGCATGACCGCGCTTCATCGGCATGGACTCATGCGCAATGAGCTTGCTGGTACGGGTATCGAGGATGCCTGCGGCGCAGGCGTCGAGGGCGGTATCAATGGCAAGGATCAACATGAAAGAGACGCTACCACGGCTTGCGAGGGTTTGCGCCTGCCACTCGCAGAATATCGCTCCACGCGCAATGGTGCTGTGATTCGCGTTGCTGCCGGAGAGGGGGCGGCAGCTCTGGCGTGCACCCACTACTCGCTTCCTCATAAAGATATTTTCACAAGATACGAGAGCGAGACCATGAAAGTTCCCGCGAGCAAAATGGGCCCGTGGAACAGCTTCAGCTCTGGTTAAAAGCTTCACTTAATAAATTCTTCGGAGATCGATGAGATAAGCATACCGTTCGGAAGCGACATTTCGCGGATGCGCGTGGCTTTCATGCGGGCTGAAATTATTCGTCTAAATTTTTTTGAATACGATTCTATGGAGGCGATCCGATGCTGCATTGGTTGAGCAGTTCCGAGGCGCGCCAGGGGCTGGCCCTGGCGGCAGCGATCAAAAAATCGCAAGCAGTGATCGAGTTCAGCGCCGACGGCACGATCCTCGGAGCCAATCAAAACTTCCTGTCCGCCCTTGGATATACGCTTGAGGAAATCGTCGGCAAGAACCACAGCATGTTCGTGACGCCGGAGATGAAGAGCAGCGCGGAATATCGCACGTTCTGGAATAACCTCAATCGCGGCGAGTACCAGGCCGGCGAGTTCAGGCGTCTCGGCAAAGGTGGCAAGGAAGTCTGGATTCAGGGTTCCTACAACCCGATCCTTGGGAACGATGGCAAGCCCCTGAAAATCGTTAAGTTTGCCATGGATACAACTGCAGTGAAAATCCGCAGCATGGACGATGCCGGCAAGATCGCAGCCATCGGTCGTTCGCAGGCTGTCATCGAGTTCAAGCTCGATGGGACGATTGTCACGGCCAATGACCTGTTCCTGAATGTCATGGGTTACAATCTCGCGGAAATCGAAGGCAAACATCACAGCATGTTTGTCGATCCTGCAACCCGAGACGGTGCGGCCTATCGCGAATTCTGGGCCAGCCTCAATCGTGGTGAATATCAGGCCGCCGAATACAAGCGGATCGGCAAGAACGGCAAAGAGGTCTGGATTCTCGCGACCTACAATCCAATTCTTGATGAGACAGGCCGGCCAATCAAGGTGGTCAAGTTCGCGTCAGACGTCACCGAACAGAAGCTGCGCACGGCGAATTTCTCAGGTCAGATCGAGGCCATTGGCAAGTCGCAGGCGGTGATCGAATTTAACATGGATGGCATCGTTCTCAGCGCGAACGAGAATTTTCTGAGCGTGCTCGGCTACGCACTCTCGGAAATACAGGGCAAACACCACAGCATGTTCGTTGTGCCGAGTGAGCGCGACGGCGCGGACTATCGCGAATTCTGGGCGGCGCTCAAGCGGGGTAACTACCAGGCGGCGGAGTACCGGCGAATCGGCAAGGGCGGCAAACAAGTCTGGATACAGGCTTCGTACAATCCGATCCTCGATCTCAATGGCAAGCCCTACAAGGTCGTGAAGTATGCCACCGACACTACCGCGCAGGTGATCGCGCGCATGAAGAGCGAACGCGTCCGCGCGATGATGGAGTCGGTTGCCGCCGGCGCTGAGGAACTGAACGCGTCGGTGCGCGAAATCTCCGAAGCCATGATGAAGTCAAAGACCACGGCGATGTCTGCTGTGGGCAAGGTCGAGTTGGCGGATGATCAAGCGCAGCGTCTCAGCACGGCAGCGCAGGCGATGAGTGGGATCGTCGAGCTGATCGGCAACATCACCGGCCAAATTAACTTGTTGGCGCTGAATGCCACCATCGAATCTGCGCGTGCCGGTGAAGCCGGTCGAGGCTTTGCGGTCGTTGCATCGGAGGTAAAAAATCTGGCCAACCAAGCCAAGCAGGCGACCGATAAGATCGCCAGCGAGATCGGCAGTCTCAATGGCATTTCGAGCGATGTCGTTGATGCGCTGAACGCGATCAAGCAGGAAATCCAGAATGTCAGCGAATATGTGACCGCAACAGCGGCTGCGGTTGAGGAGCAGAGCACGGTGACGAATGAGATGTCGTCGAGCATGCAGCGGGCGGCCGAGGAAGCTGCGAGCATCGGGCGTTAAGTGAAGACTAGTTCCAGAAACGAAAATGCCCGGGATTGTCCCGGGCATTTTTATGTGTAGCAGAGCGACCGAACTTACATCGGGCGGACTTCGATCACATCCGGCACGAAGTGCTTCAGCAGGTTCTGGATGCCGTGCTGCAGGGTTGCCGTTGATGACGGGCAGCCGGCGCATGAGCCCTTCATGTTCAGATAGACGATGCCGTCCTTGAAGCCGCGGAAAGTGATATCGCCGCCGTCATTGGCCACGGCCGGGCGCACGCGGGTCTCGATCAGGTCCTTGATCGTGTCGACCGTCTCGGCGTCAGCCTCGTTGAAGAACTCAGCTTCGTCGTCGGAGATCACGTCGCCGCTCACGCTGCCGTCGGCCATCAGCGGTGCGCCGGACATGTAATGCTCCATGATGGCGCCGAGGATTGCCGGCTTGAGGTGCTGCCAGTCGCTATCGTCCTTGGTCACGGTGACGAAATCGGAGCCGTAGAACACGCTGGTGACGCCTTTCACGGCGAACAGCTTTTCGGCCAGCGGCGAACGCGTGGCGGCTTCCGCGGACGTAAATTCCATGGTGCCGCTGTCGAGCACGTTGCGGCCGGGAATGAACTTCAGCGTGGCGGGATTGGGGGTAGCTTCGGTCTGGATGAACATCGGTATCTCCTGCGTCGCCGGTTCAAGGCCGGCGCGTAAGTATCCCCTAGCAGATGGCGACGGAAAACGCACGATCAAGGCGCGAAATTGCCGAATTCGGCCTATTTCGCAGTCCCTTAGTCGTCTGAAAGGGGGGCTACGACAGCGCGTCGATGTCGAGGTCGCTGAGGGCGCCTGACACGATGACGACCGGCACCGGAAACGAGCCGACCAGTTTGGCCATCATGGTGACGATCGGGCCGGGGCCTTCCGCGCCAGCCGATGCGGCCAGCACCAGCATGGAAATGTCGACGTCCTTGTCGATCACGTCGAGGATCTGCTCGGTCGGATCGCCCTCGCGGATCACGCGTTCAGGTGTGATGGCAGCGATGCCATTGGCGCGGCCCGAGGCGCGGTCCAGCGCGGCATTGGCGCCTTCTTCCGCTTCGGCGCGCATGATGTCGGCAACGCCGAGCCATTGCTGGTTGCGATCTTCGGTCTCGATGATGCGCAGCATCACCACGCCACCGCCGACGCGGATGGCCCAGCGGCTGGCATAATACACCGCGCGGTCCCATTCCTCGCTGTCATCGACAACCACGAGGCATTTCGGCTTGTGGCCGCTTTCATAGCTACGTCGCTGGGTGCTCATGCATGTCCCGATGCTGTCGCGCTTATCATGCGCCAAAATGTGAGCGGCTTGGCAATGACGTCATGCTGCCACGGCGCAGCAGCGTTCGACAAGCGCGACGCAGAGAGCATCTGCGTCGCGTCGATTGTGGCGGAGACAAGGAAAGCGACGAGGGAAATTACCGCTTGTGGACGAAGCCGATGATGTCCTTCACGGACTTGATGGTTTCGGCGGCAATGACCCCGGCGCGCTCACCGCCATCGACCAGAACCTGATCGACATAGGCCAGATCGGATGTCGTCAGCCGCTTCATCTCACCGGCGATTGGTGACAGTTTTTCGACAGCGAGATCAACAAGGCTCGATTTGAAGCCGGAAAACTGTGCGCCGCCGAATTCCGTGAGAATGTCAGCCTTCGACCGGTTGGAGAGGGCCGCATAGATGCCGACGAGATTGTCGGCTTCCGGACGCGGCTCCAGGCCTTTCTCTTCTGATGGCAACGGTTCCGGATCGGTCTTCGCCTTGCGGATCTTCTGCGCGATCGTGTCGGCATCATCCGTAAGGTTGATGCGCGAATTGTCTGAGGCGTCCGACTTCGACATCTTCTTGGTGCCGTCGCGCAGGCTCATCACCCGAGTCGCCGGGCCGGTGATGACTGGCTCGGGCATCGGGAAGTAAGGACCCTCGTGGCCCTGTGCAGCAATGGACTCCGAGAAGTCGTTGTTGAACTTCTGCGAGATGTCGCGGCACAGTTCGAGATGCTGCTTCTGGTCCTCGCCGACCGGCACGTGTGTGGCGCGATACAGCAGAATATCCGCGGCCATCAGCACCGGATAGTCATAGAGGCCCACGGACGCGTTTTCGCGGTCCTTGCCGGCCTTCTCCTTGAACTGGGTCATGCGATTCAGCCAGCCGAGGCGAGCGACGCAATTGAAAATCCAGGCCAGCTCGGCATGGCCGGAGACTTGGCTCTGGTTGAAGATGATCTGCTTTTTCGGATCGATACCCGAGGCGATGAAAGCCGCAGTTACTTCACGCGTGTTGCGGCGCAATTCATCCGGGCCGCCCCACACGGAAATCGGCACGGTGACGGCATGCATATCAACCACACAGTAGAGGCAGTTATGCGTTTCCTGCAGTTTGACGAAATTCACGATCGCGCCGAGATAGTTGCCGAGGTGCAGATTGCCCGTCGGCTGGACGCCCGAAAAGACCCGTTGAGTAAAAGCCATAACCAAGTTCCTGTACGCCCGTGGTGGAATGCGGGCCAAGGGGCGTGACTTGCCATAGGTGCCGGGCGGCGTCCATTGCCAATGTGACCATGGTTAGATGGCAGGTGCCTTCTTGAGGGCGGTGCGGACCTCAGCCCAGCGCACTGCGCCGGTGAGCGTGAGCAGTGCTGCGTAGATTGCCAGCCCGGAAGCGATCAGGAGGCCCAGCAAGCCTGCTCGTACGAGACCATGGACCTGCGCCGTCCAGGGCAAGACAATATGCGCAGCGAGCCATAGCAGCCCGCCCATGGCCAGCGACGACAGGACGATGATCGGCAGCCGGCGTTTTGCATCATGGTCGAGTGAGAAGCCGAAAGCTGCTGCGCTCCGGAAGATCAAGAAGGTCGCGCTGCTCCACGCCGCCAGAGCGATCGCTGCCGCGATGCCGCTCGCACCGAATGGCCTATTCAAAACCAGTGCGGAGATGATCGCGACGAGCAGGCCGATAAGCGTTGCCAGCAGCGGTGTCATCGTGTCCTCGCGCGCGAAGAAGGCGGGCGACAAGGCTTTCACAAGCACCTGAGCGGGCAGGCCCAGCGCCAGCCATATCAATGCACTCGCAGTCGAAATCGTATCAGTTGCGCTGAACGCGCCGTGTTCGAACAGGAGCTGCACGATGAGATGGCTCAGCACCATCAGTCCAAGTGTTGCAGGTAGTGCAAGGCCGACTGCGAGTTCAAGCCCGCGCGATTCCGCCTGCGCGATGGCTGCGTGATCGTCTGATCGCACGGCGCGCGTCAATGCGGGGACCAGCACAGTGCCCATGGCCGTGCCGACGATGCCGAGCGGCAGTTCAATCAGCCGATTTGCGAAATACAGCCACGACACGGCTGCCGGAGTCGTCGATGCGATGATTGCGCCGGTGACAATGAGGAGCTGCGGCCCGGAATTGGCGACCATGCCAGGCAGTGCCTTGCGGAAGAAGCCGCGCATCTCGCTATCGAGCGACAGTCGCAAGGGTGCCGCAAGATTGCCGCTGGATTGTCGCACGATCAGCATCAGCAACTGCAGCAGCCCGGCGATGCCGACGGTGGCCGCGATGGCCATAGCGGCGGTGTCCGGCTCTTGCCCCCACGCCAGCAGTAGGGTCATGACGGCGATAAGGGCGATGTTGAAGAGCAGCGGCGAAAATGCGGTCAATGCGAAGCGGTGCTGCGCATTCAGCAGTCCCATCATGACCGTGACCGGGCCGGCAAAGGCGAGATAGGGCAGCATCAATCGCGCATTGTCGACAGCGAGCTGCAGCGTCGGCTGGCCGACGAAGCCGGGCGCAAGTAGCGCGAGCACGACCGGCATCGCAAAGCCGATCAGGATGGTCGCGACGATCAGCGCAACACTGATGGTGCCGAGCAAACGACCTGCAAAAGCGGCGGCCGCGACGGGGCCCTGCGTCGTCTGGATGCGCAGCCAGGCCGGAATGAGCGCGGCATTCAGCGCACCTTCGGTGAGTAGCCGCCGGATTACGTTGACCAGCTGGAATGCGACCAGAAAAGCATCCGCGACGGGGCCTGCGCCGAGCAGCGCGGCGACCATTGCGTCACGGGCAAAGCCCAGCAACCGCGACGCCAAAGTGCCCGTGGAAACGGTCAGGATGGAACGGATCATAGAACCATCGTAAGGGGCTGTCCTTGCTGGCGCGGGGCAGAACGTGATAGTCGCTGCAGCCATCAAACCGGCCTTTACCGACGGCTCAACTTGGGCGACCGCGAGACGAGTTGAAACGGATTTTCAGCCTCATCGCAATTGCCGCAACGGGATATTCTTAATGACCTCAGCGAAATATGACGTGCTCGGAATCGGAAATGCGATTTTCGACGTGCTGGTGCAGGCCGATGACAAGTTTCTCGCCGCGCATGAGATGACCAAGGGCGGCATGGCGCTGATCGACGAAGCCCGCGCCACTGCGATCTACAATGCGATGGGCCCGGCCACCGAAATGTCCGGCGGTTCGGCCGCCAATACCATCGTCGGCCTCGCCAGCCTCGGCGCGCGCGCGGCCTATGTCGGCAAGGTCAAGGACGACCAGATCGGCACGCTCTACACCCACGACATCCGCGCCGCTGGCGTTGCGTTCGACACCAAACCCGCCACCGGCGGTCCGGCCACTGGCTGTTCCTATATCCTGGTGACGCCCGATGGCGAGCGCACCATGAACACCTATCTCGGTGCCGCGCAGGATCTGACGCCCGACGATATCGACGCCGCTGCAGTCGCAGCCTCGTCGATCGTCTATCTCGAAGGTTATCTGTGGGATCCCGCCAGCGCCAAGGAAGCCTTCGTGAAGGCCTCTAAGATCGCCCATGACGCCAAGCGTCAGGTCGCATTGACGCTGTCGGACGCTTTCTGCGTTGGTCGTTACCGCGCCGAGTTTCTCGATCTGATGCGCTCCGGCACCGTCGATCTCATCTTCGCGAACGAGGCCGAGCTGACCTCGCTCTACGAAACCACGGATTTCGATGCGGCGCTCAAGCAGCTTGGCCAGGACGTCAAGCTCGGCGTCGTTACCCGCAGCGAGAAGGGCTGTGTCGTAACATCAGGCGATGGCGTCGTTGCGGTGCCCGCCCACAAGATCGAGAAGCTCGTCGACACGACGGGCGCCGGTGACTTGTTCGCGGCGGGGTTCCTGTTCGGCCTCGTGCGTAACGCCGGGTACGAGAATGCCGGCAAGCTCGGTGCGATGGCCGCCGCCGAAGTCATCCAGCATATCGGTGCACGTCCGCAGGTGTCGCTGAAGGAGCTGGCTGGTAAGAACGGGTTGCCGGTTTAAGAGCGTTGTTCCCTCCCCTCGCGGGGAGGGAAAGACGTCGTCTCACGCCGCCTTCTTCGCGCCCAGCCCCGCATAAACGGTGCGTTCGAAATCCGAAAACACCTTCAAACAGGTCGGATCCGCAAATGGCAGCACCTGCATCATGATGACGCCGGTGATATCTCGCGCTGGATCGATCCAGTAGTAGGTGTTGGCGAGGCCGGCCCAGGCGAGGCTGCCGGCGCTCCGGCCTTCGGCTGACTGCGCCGTGTTGATCATGAAGCTGAGGCCGTATTTCTTGTCGATGCCCGGAAGGAAGTCGACATTGTTGCTGGCGGTCGGCACCGCCGAGGTCATCGGCGTCATGTTGAGTTCCCCGATGTGATTTTGACTCATCAGTGCGACAGTCTCCGGCTTTAACACCCGATGGCCCTTGCCCGTCCCGTTGTTCAGCATCATTTGCGTAAACTTGATGTAGTCGGGGGCGGTACCATAGAGCCCCCCGCCACCGGCGAAGAATTCCGGATCTTGTTTGATCTCGAACGGGATCGGGGTCAGTGCACCGTCGGCGCCGCGGCTGTGCATGGCAACGAGGCGCTTGCGCTGCGCGTCGCCAATCACGAAGGCGGTGTCGCTCATCCCGAGCGGGCCCAATAGATGGTCCTGGAAATAGACGTCGAGCCGCTCGCCGCTAACGGCCTCGATGACCTTGCCGACGAAGTCGATATTGGTGCCGTACTCCCAGCGGGTCCCGGGATCGCGCATGATCGGCACCTTCATGGCGGCGTTCAGTCCGGAGCGAAACGGCGGAATGCCGGTTGTTTCGAGATAGCGCACCATGTTGCCGTTCCACATGTCGTAACAGAAGCCGGCGGTGTGGGTCAGCAGATGCCGCAAAGTGATGGGTTGGCGCGGCGGACGTAGTTTCGGTGTGCCTTCGCTGTCGAAGCCATCCAGGACCTGCGTCTCCGCGAGGTCCCGAAGCACGGCCGCCAGCGGTGCATCCAGCGTCAATTTGTCCTGCTCCACCAGCTGCATTGCCGCAGCAGCCGTGATCGCCTTGGTCATGGAGGCGATCCAGAACACGCTGTCCGGCTTGATGGTGGTATCCTTGGATGCGTCGCGCTTGCCGAACGCCCCCTGGTAGATGATCTCGTTCCGCGATGCAGCCACCGCCACGACACCGGGAATTGCGCCTGTTTCGCTGGCTTGTCGCAGAATCCGATCAATCTCGACTTGAACTGACATCCGTTTCCTCTCCGATTTTCTTTGATCTTACTGATTTCTGGCGTGGAAACTCAACTTGGGCGCGAGGTCGTCGGTCTCGCGGATGTGATTACATTTGCGCTGGTTTTAGCATTTGAGGGGAACCATATCGGTTTTGGGGCGAGTTTGATCGCGCATTGGAACGAAACTGGCGCAGCTGTGTTCAAAAAATGACGTGAACGTCAAAGTGCCTTCCGACACCAATCCGTAAGACCATGAGTACCTGATGCAGCGTGTCAGCTGCGGAGACCGACGATGATCGCGAACTGGACCGACTGGAAACATTATCCCCGCGCTTCCCGTGGCGAGAGCATCGAGGCCCCGATCGGTCCGGGAATTTTCGAGGTTCGCGTGGCGCAGACCGGTGCCCTTTTCGCTTTCGATGCGTCTGACAATCTGGCGCAGGCGCTGGCGAAGATCTCGGCCCCACCCAAATCGTTTATTTCCTGGTTTGGTCGCAGCGATGCCGCGATGCTGCCGGAGCTAGAATACCGAACTTTCTCCACCACCACCCGTGCCAACGCCCGCATCGCTTTCGAGCGAATGATTGATCGGCGCGAGACCTATATGCGCGGCGCGGCCTGATCGGGCTTGCGGCGTTCTGCGACTGTTGAATTCGGGCATTAAATACCCCTGCGAGCGATAGCAGCCATTCGCCGTGAAGGGGAGCTTTCGGGCCTATACTCCTCTACAAGTCCGCGGCTATACGTTCGCGACACTTTCCGCAGGAGAACCGCCCATGTCACCGACATCAGCCGCACGCCAGTCCACCGCCCTTTCGTTGCGCGACCGCCTCAAGGACCCCTCCCTGCTGCGCGACAAGTGCTATATCGACGGTGCCTGGGTCGGCACCGGCGAGACGGTGGTCACCAACCCGGTCAATGATGTCGAACTTGCCAAGGTGCCGAATATGAGCACCAAGGAAGCGACGCAGGCTGTCGAGGCCGCCGAAAGGGCGTTTCCGGCCTGGGCCAAGTTCACCGCCAAGCAGCGCTCCAATATCCTCCGCAAGTGGTTCGACCTGATCATCGCCAACCGTGAGGATCTCGCGCTGATTCTGACCACCGAGCAGGGCAAGCCGCTGGCCGAAGCGCTGGGCGAGGTCGATATCGGCGCCGCCTATATCGAATTCTTTGCCGAGGAAGCCCGCCGCGTCTATGGCGAAACCATCCCGACCCAGCGAGCCGATGCCCGGCTCCTTGCCATCAAGCAGCCGATCGGTGTGTGCGGCGCCATCACGCCCTGGAATTTCCCGAACTCGATGATCACCCGCAAGGTGTCCCCGGCGCTGGCCGCCGGCTGCACTGTGGTGCTGAAGCCTGCCAACGAGACGCCGCTGTCGGCGCTCGCACTGGCTGAACTCGCCGAACGAGCCGGCGTCCCGAAGGGGGTGCTCAACATCATCACCGGCGATGCGTCGTCCATCGGCCTCGTGTTGTGCGAACATCCCGCCGTGCGCTTCGTTGGCTTCACCGGCTCCACCAATGTCGGCAAGATTCTCTACAAGCAGGCTTCGGTCGGCGTGAAGAAGCTCGGCCTCGAACTCGGCGGCAATGCACCTTTCGTGGTGTTCGACGATGCCGATATTGATGCCGCAGTCGAAGGTGCAATTGTTTCGAAGTATCGCAACATGGGCCAGACCTGCGTCTGCGCCAACCGCCTCTATGCGCAGGATGGCATCTACGATCAGTTCGTCGAGAAGTTGTCGAAGAAGGTCGCGGCGATGAAGGTCGGCGACGGCACCGAGCAGGGCGTCACGCAGGGCCCGTTGATCAACAAAAAGGCTGTCGAGAAGGTCGAGCGTCACATCGCTGACGCGGTGAAGGGCGGTGCGAAGATCGTAACCGGCGGCAAGCGTCATGCGCTCGGCAGCACGTTCTTCGAGCCGACGGTGCTCGCCAATGTGAGGCCGGATGCGCTGGTTTCGCAGGAAGAAACCTTCGGTCCGCTGGCGCCGGTATTCCGTTTCAAGGATGAAGCCGACGTCATCGCTATGTGCAACGCTTCGCCGTTCGGTCTGGCATCGTACTTCTATTCGCGCGATCTCGGGCGTGTATGGCGTGTTGCGGAAGCGCTGGAGTCCGGCATGGTTGGCGTTAATACCGGCCTCATCACCACCGAAGTCGCTCCGTTCGGCGGCGTGAAGGAATCAGGCCTCGGCCGCGAAGGCTCGCATCACGGCATGGAAGAATATGTCGAGATCAAATACATCATGATGTCGGGGATCTGAGGCGCCCACCTCCGACCCGATTAAAAATTCACTATGCGTCATGCCCGGCCAGCGCGAAGCAAGCTTCGCGATGTGCCGGGCATTTGCATTTGGGCTGGCAGTGCCAATGATTGAGCCAGCGTCGGTCAGTAGCAGCGACGTACGCGCACGCCATTGACCCAGACGGTGCGGCACGCGACCCCCACCGGGCGGCGCACCACGGCGGCGCCACGATAGCCGGCACAGCCGGCGCGGTAGACACCGCGTGCGCAGACGACCGCGTTGGCATCGCTGGCCTCGAATGTCATCGTTGTACCGAAGGTGAGAACGGCTGCAACCATCATCAAGAAAGTACGCATGGTGATCTCCCGGCTGTGTGTCGGTTGTCAAAGGTCTTGAGCAGAAAGGTTCGTTGGCTTCAGTAGTGGCGTAAGCGGAATACAAAGAGAGTTTCGGAAATCGCTTCAACTGCAAAGAGTAGTTCGCAAGAACGCGCAAAAATCTCGCGGGTGATCAGAAATCCTGCAACGGCGCCTTGCGTCCTGATCAGGCATTACATCTACTAAACCTCGCAAATACTTGCCGACTTGAAACATGCGACGGGGCTATTTCGCCCGATGTTGAATCAGCAGGAGAAAGCATGTCTGATTTCAGAACCAGGTGGCTTGCTTTTCACAATCGACATATCGAACCTGTCTCAAAGGAAATATTCGGTCACATCGAAAAGATGGTGATCGGCACTTTGATTATATCGGCAGGGGCACATGTATCGAGCGATGAGCCCTCTATCGCTCTGTTCGGATACCTACGCCACAGTCTCGTCGGTCGTGGTGTCATGCTGTTCGGAATCGTTCTGTTGTTGCTGAATTTCATCGACGGCCTCTACAAACTTGCAAAGCTGGAGTGGCACGTCGCGTTTCAGATTGCGATGTCATTCTGCTACGTCATGCTATCTGCCCGGTTGATACAGTTGATCCTTGCGTTCCGTGGAGAGTAACATGCGGCCGGCGAAGTGCCGTCGCGCAGCCTTGGTCATCGTTGAGCGAACGGCGCCAGGACGCTGGTGCAAGCCGGCGAGAGCGAAGCGCTGTTGCTGGCCAGGCACTGCACGATACGGCCGCCACCCGGCGCAATGCCGCCGCAGAGCGATCTGATGTCACCACCGCATGCTGATCTCATCACGAGCAATTCTTCGCGTGGCCGCATCGGCCGCAGCGCGAGGACCGCGGGAGCAGCTGCGGGTGCAGCGGTCGCGGCTGCCGCAGCCGGAGCTGCAGTTGTGCCTTGCGTAGCGGGCGCCGCTGCGGCGGCCGTCCCACCGCTGGCTGCACTGACGGCTTTCTCGCAACCCGCTGAAAGCTTGGCCTTGTTCGCCTCGAGGCACTGCAATGCCGGCGCTCCGCCGGTCGGCACGCCCTTGCAGACCTTCGGGTAGTCGCTACTGCAGGCGCTGTGGATGGCCGCGATCTGTGCGCTGCTCGGTTGCTTCATCGCTGCTGCCTTCGGTGCGGCAGTTGTGGCGGCGGGCTTGGCAGCCGGGGGCGCCGCCTCGGTCTTCGGCGTTGCTGTAGGTGTCGATTCGGCGGCCTTTGGTGCAGCAGCCGGGGCTTCGACGGCCCGAACCGCGCCCGCACATGCTGACGAAAGGCTCGACATGTTTTTCTGCAGACACTGCAACGAGGCCTCTCCGCCGGGTGGAACGCTCGAGCAATGCGCGATGTAATCGGAGCGGCACTGCGTCTTGATCGCGTCACGCTGCGCCTGGCTTGGCGCTTGTGCAAACGCGGAGCTCGTGATCGTGAGTAGAGTAATAGTTGCCATCGACACGCGATGTCGCGCGGCTGAACCGAATATGAAATTCATCGATGAAACCCTCGTTGCTACGGCCCGATCAATCAGGGCAACTGTGCAAAATCTTCAAGAAGTGTGAGTTCTGAAAGGCATTCGCAAAAACAACTTTGGTCCGCCATCATTTTACGGTTTCGGTTTCACTACAAGTGGATTGTTGCTATTGATCCGGACAGCCGTCGAATTTTTTTGGCCGAGGATTTTTTGAGAGTCATTTGATTGAGGCAGGAAGATGCGATTTGTGCGCGCCTGTTCATCTGGACCGAAAGATCGCATTGAGCAGCTGCAGCATGTCCCCGCTATACGCGCTGCCGGCGTTGTGCTGACGAGCATCTTTTTAAGTGCCTGCGAGCAAAACACTTTCGTGCCGCCACCGCCGCCGAAAGTTGAGGTGGCGGTTCCTGTGCAGCGCGGCATCACGCGCTTTCTCGAAGCGACAGGCAATACAGCGCCGATCAAGAATGTCGATCTCGTGGCGCGCGTTCAGGGCGTTCTGCAGTCGATCAACTATCAGGACGGCTCCTTCGTCAAGCAAGGCACCACGCTGTTCACGATCGAGCCTGAGACATACCAGTTGAAGCTGGAACAGGCGCAGGCTGCGGAAGCCGGTGCGCAGGCGTCTGCAAAGCAGGCGGAAGCGGATTTCAAACGCCAGTCGGACCTCGTATCCCGCCAGGTTGTTGCGCAGTCAACGCTCGAGCAGTCGACGGCGACACGAGAGAATTCACAAGCCAATCTGCAGCAGGCGCAAGTCAACACCAAGATCGCGGCCGTCAATTACGGCTATACGAATGTCATTGCGCCGTTTGACGGCATCGTCAGCGCACATCTGGTGTCGGTTGGCGAACTGGTCGGTGTGGCGTCGCCGACCCAGCTTGCGACGATCGTGCAGCTCGATCCGATTTATGTGAATTTCAACGTCAACGAACAGGACGTTCTGCGCATCCGGGATGAAGCCCGGCGACGCGGGCTGACGGTGAACGATCTCAGGCAGCTGCCGATCGAGATCGGACTGCAGACCGAGACTGGTTTTCCGCACAAGGGTCAGATCGACTACATCTCGCCGACCATCAACCAGTCGACGGGTACGCTGCCGGTGCGAGGTGTTCTGCCAAATCCGGATCGCATCCTGTTGCCGGGTTTTTATGTTCGCGTGCGCGTGCCTATCGACCAGCAGGACAACGCCCTGCTGGTGCCGGATGTATCGCTCGGCAGCGATCAGGCCGGGCGTTATGTGCTGGTCGTGAATGGCGACAATGTCATCGAGCAGCGCAAGGTCGTCACCGGCCCGCTGGAAGGTGAGCTTCGCGTCATTGAAAGCGGTCTGAAGCCGGATGATCGCGTCGTCATTGCAGGCCTGCTGCGTGTCATTCCGGGGCAGAAAGTCGATCCGCAACTGAGAAAGATCGAAGCGCCGACCCCGACCAAATAGGACAGGCCATGATTTCGAAGTTCTTCATCGAGCGGCCGGTCCTGTCCAATGTCATCGCGTTGCTGATGATCCTGATCGGCGGCGTCTCGCTCTATGGCCTCGCAGTCGCACAATATCCGGACGTGGTGCCGCCGACCGTCCACGTGACGACGCGCTATCCCGGCGCTAGCGCCAAGACCATCGTCGACACGGTGGCGCTGCCGATCGAGCAGCAGGTGAATGGCGTCGAGGATATGCTCTATATGCAGTCCTACAGCGCAGCGGATGGCACCTATTCACTCACGGTCACGTTCAAGATCGGCACCGATTTGAATTTTGCGCAGGTGCTGGTGCAGAACCGCGTATCGAGTGCGCTGTCGTCGCTGCCGACCGCCGTGCAGAATCAGGGCGTGACCGTTCAGAAGAAATCGACGGCGATCCTGTTGTTCGTGACACTGACGTCACCGAAGGCGACCTATGACAGCCTGTTTCTGAGCAATTACGCCACGATCAACATCCGGGACGAGTTGTCGCGTCTGTCGGGGGTCGGCAATGTGACGGTGTTCGGCGCCGGCCAGTATTCGATGCGGATATGGCTGGATCCGAGCAAGCTGCAAGTGCGCGGGCTGATGCCGCAGGATATCATCCAGTCCATCCAGCAGCAGAGCCAGCAGGTTTCTGCGGGGCAAATCGGCATGCCGCCGACGCCCGCGGGACAGGCCTTCCAGTACACGCTGAACATCAACGGGCGGCTGGATGATCCCGGTGAATTCGAGGACATCATCGTCAAGACCGGTGACAATGGCGATGTCACGCGGGTCCGTGACGTCGGACGCGTCGAATTGGGTGCGCAGACCTACAGCCAGATCTTTTCGCTCAACCAGAAGCCGGCCGTCGGCATCGGCGTGTTCCAGTCGCCAGGCGCCAATGCGCTCGAGGTGGAGAAGGCTGTCGAGAAGAAGATGGCGGCGCTGGCCACGCAATTTCCCGACGACATCAAATACGACACGCCGTTCGACACCACGAAATTCGTCCAGGCATCGATCAATGAGGTCTACAAGACGCTCCTCGAAGCAGGTTTGCTAGTGCTGGTGGTCATCCTGATCTTCCTGCAGGACTGGCGCGCGATGCTGGTGCCGGCGACCACTGTGCCGGTGACGATCATCGGCGCCTTCGCGGCGATGGCGGCGCTCGGTTTCACCATCAATCTGTCGACCCTGTTTGCCATTGTGCTGGCGATCGGCATTGTCGTCGATGATGCCATCGTGGTTGTCGAAGGCGCGGCGTACAATATCGAGCAGGGCATGTCCGGCCACGACGCGGCGATCAGCGCGATGGACAAGCTGTTCGCCCCGATCATCGGCATCACGCTGGTGCTGATCTCTGTGTTCTTGCCGGCGGCATTCCTGCCCGGCCTGACGGGGCGCATGTATGCGCAATTTGCACTGGTTATCGCGGCCACGGCGCTGCTCAGCGCCGTCAATGCGGCCACGCTGAAGCCGACACAATGCGCATTGTGGCTGCGCCGCCCGGTGCCGCCGGAGAAGCGCAATTTTTTCTATCGTGGGTTCAACAGGGTCTACGATCGGCTCGAACGGGCCTATGCCGCTCTGATCGGTCGCATGGTCGCGCACAGCAATCTCTCGGTTGTCCTAGCATTGATCCTGATCAGTATTGGCGGTTACGGCCTATCCCGGATTCCCACCGGCTTCATCCCGATCGAGGATCAAGGTTATCTGCTGGTCGCAGTCCAGTTGCCCGATGGTGCCGCGCTGGATCGGACTCAGCGTGTACTCGATCGGGTCAGTGAATTGGCCGCGAAGACGCCAGCGGTGGAACAGGTGGTTACCATCGCCGGCATCTCCGCGCTCGACAGCAGCTCCAGCCTGGCCAATGCCGGTGTCGCCTATCTGATCCTGAAAGAATGGAGCGAGCGCGGACCGGGACAGGATCTTCGTTCGTTGTTCGTTGGATTGAACGAGAGCCTGTCGGTGATTCCAGAGGCGCGCATTCTGGTGATCCCGCCGCCGCCCATTCAGGGCATCGGCAACGCGGCGGGCTTCGCCATGCAGATCGAACTGCGCGATGGCAATGCCGATTACAGCAAGCTGCAGGCGATCACCGGGGCGATTGTAGCTAATGCAGAGACGCAGAGTGCTTTGCAGCGCGTCAGTTCGCCGTTCCGCTCAATGGTGCCGCAATTCGATATCGAGATCGACCGTATCAAGACCCAGACCCTGCATGTCACGACGGATCAGGTGTTCTCAACCCTGTCGTCCTATCTGGGCTCGTCCTTCGTCAACCAGTTCAACAAGTTTGGCCGCACCTTTCAGGTCTACACACAAGCAGATGCCAAATTCCGGCTGACTGCCCGGGACATCGAGAACCTGATGGTCCGCAACCAGCAGGGCAACATGGTCCCGCTTGGCACCGTAGCGAAGATTACGCCTGCTGTGGGGCCGTCGCTGATCAGTCTCTACAATCTCTATCCGACGGCGACGGTGATCGGCCTGCCAGCACAGGGCTACAGCTCCGGGCAGTCGATGGCCTTGATGGAGCAGATCGCAGCGAAGACTTTGCCTCCGGGAACGGGATTCGAGTGGACGGCGATGTCGTATCAGGAAAAGATCGTCGGCAATCAGCTCTATTATGTGTTCGGTCTTGCGTTGCTGCTCGTCTATCTGGTGCTCGCGGGGCAGTATGAAAGCTGGTACGCGCCGATTTCGGTGATCCTGGCCGTGCCGCTGTCACTGCTCGGCCCGATGGCGGTACTCACCGCGCTGCGAATCGAGAATAATCTCTACACCCAGATCGGCATTATTCTTTTGATCGCGCTGTCGGCGAAGAACGCGATCCTGATCGTTGAGGTGGCGATCGAACTGCACGTGCATGATCGCAAGCCACTACTGGAGTCGGCGGTCGCAGCCGCACGTGCGCGATTCAGGCCGATCCTGATGACGTCCTTCGCCTTCATTCTCGGCGTGCTGCCGCTGGTGCTCGCGACCGGCGCCGGCGCCAACGCTCGCAAGTCGATCGGCATCACCGTATTCTCGGGCATGCTCGCCTCGACCTGCCTTGCCGTCCTGTTCGTTCCGACCTTTTTTGTCGTTGTCCAAAGGTGGGAGAACTGGCGCGCCAGCCGCAAGGCAACGAAACCTGCCAATTCGGCCGTCGGTGTCGGCGGCTCCAACTCGTAGACGATCGCGACGTCCGTTTCAGATGCGCTGTGTCGGCTATTCTTACCTTCGCAGCACCGCGATCATCTGGCTCGCAAAAGCCAGCCTCTCCGCCATCACAGACACGAAATAAGTCAGCAGTTTCTGGCTCAATGCCGGGTGGTTCTGCTTGATGTCCTCGAAGGCGTCGGCGCGCAGCAGATACAGCACGCTCGCGATCTCTGCCTGGATGGTGGCGCTGCGCGGTGCATAGGCGACAAGGCCCATTTCGCCCACCGTCGTGTAACGCCCGAGGCTGCGGACCCGCGTCAGCTTGCCATCGCCCGCCGGCACCATGATGCCGAGTCGGCCGTCCAGAATGAAGTGCATGGAATCGGCAGCGTCGCCGGCCTGAGCGATGATCTCGCCGGCAACGACCTCGACGCGCTGGCAGCGGCGCATCAGTTCTTCGGAATCGTCGGCGGTGCGCAGGATCTTGGTGAACCAGTCGCGCAAGTTGGCTTCTTCTTCGGCGAGCCCGCGATGCCGCGCGATCACCTCGTTCTCGCACCACTCTAGCGCGTGATCGAGTTCGCCCATGACCTTGACGACGTCATCGATGAACAGGCTGGCACGCAGGTTGCGATTGGCTGAGGGATGAAGATTTGCGAGCACCAGCGTGGTGCCGTGGCCTTCGGCAATGCGCTTGATCTGGGCGAAGCTGTGGGCGGCCGACGAGTCGATGCCCGTGACCAGCTTGAAGTCGAACACTAGATAGCGGCATTCGGGATGACGGCGCAGCAGCGCCTTGACGTGCAGATAGAGCCGGTTGGCCGAGCCGAAGAACAGATAGCTCTGCAGGTTAAGGCCCTGGATTTCGCGGCCATGCGCCACCAGCGTGCGCTGATCCTCAAGCGACCGATCGAGCGAACTGCGATATTCCGAGCCATCGAAACTGTATTTGATCGAGGACACCCGTGACACGCTGAGCGCGAAGGTGGCGCAGCCGATCACGATGCCGATCAGCACGCCGGCCACGAACCCCCATGTGAGAATAATGATGATGATTGCCAACAGCGACAGGTAGTCGAGCAGCGACAGCCGCTTGCGGGAGTCGACGATCCAGCGATGAAGTTGCTCCAAGCCGAGATACAGCAATAGGCCGCCGAGCACGAAGCGCGGCATATAGGCCAGCAGCGCGGGGTCGACGACGAGCATCAGCGCGGCTGCCGCCGCGACGGTGAGGCCCGAAAGCCGCCCCGTGGCACCGCTGTTGCGATTCAGGAGCGAACGACTGATCGAGATGCAGCCGGCATAGCCGCCGAGTACACCGGCCAGGATATTGGCCGCCCCGGTCGCATTGAGCTCGCGTTCGATATCGGCTTCCCGATGTGCGGCGACTTCGAGGCCCGTCGTATTGAACAGGGTACTCACGGCCGTCACGAAGATCACAGCGATGAAATTGCCGATGAGTCCGGGCAGCGCCTGCCATGGATAGCCGTCGCTGAAGAAGGCCCAGGGTAAGGTCAGGTTGGCCTTAGGCGGCGATGCGAAGGTCCAGCCCATAGCCTGGGCCTCGATCACGGACACACCGGCGATCTTGAAAACTAGATGAGCCGCTATGACGCTCCCGATGAGAATCATCGGCAGGCCTAGTGGCTTACGGGACCGATGCCAGGTCGCATAGATGGTGAGTGCGACGGCTACCGCGGCCAGCAACTCGTAGAACATCATCGGATTGGCGAGTTTTGCCAGGTTCGCCCATTGCAGCTTGTAGCCGGTGATCACCTGAATGGCGCCGGTGACGATCAGGCAGGCGGTGGCTCCCAAAAATCCGCCGATCACCGGATAGGGCACATAGCGGATAGCGCGTCCCATGCGGGTAACGCCGAAGCCGCACAGCACAATGCCGGTGATGATCGTGGCCGAGGATAGGGTGATGAGCACCGGGCCAAGCAAGGCAGACGGTGCATCGGCCGTAACGATGTGCTCGACCAGAGCCGCCGCCAGGATGGCGGTGACGGCTGCGGTCGAGCTCTCGGGGCCGGCGACCGCGAAGGGGAACGAACTGCCAAGGGCGATCACGGCGGCTATGACGCTTGCAGAGATGAAGGTCGCGGCAATGCCGTAGGGCAGCAGCGAGGCCAGCGGCCCGGTGAAGATCAGCACCGAATAGGACAGGCCGAAGCTGATGGTGAGGACGCTGGCGATCAGGCCGCCGAACACGTCATTACGCCATGCGTGCAACACGCCCGGGCTGACAAGGGAGTCAGTCATGGGCGGCTACTTTCGCAATGACGGGCGATGAGGAGTGCGGGCCGGAAGTATGTCACGCGCGAACCTGTAGGAGCGCTGCGCGACAGGCGCAACCGCCGCCGTCTCTGGTAGACGACGGTGAGATGTACGGACAAGACTATTTTTATGACAGTCCGCGGGAAAGACGGTCAGTTTGTTAGTTGATGACCAGCTCCGTGCCGGTCAGGCGGCGATAGGCCTCCAAATAGCGCTTGCTGGTGGCGTCGATCACCTCAGGGGGGAGCGGCGGCGGCGGAGCTTCGCCGTTCCAGCGGCCGGCGCGGCGCTCGATGTCGAGATAGTCGCGCAGCGGCTGCTTGTCGAAGCTCGGCTGTGGCTGGCCCAGTCTATAGACGTCGGCGGCCCAGAAGCGGGAGCTGTCGGGGGTCATCACCTCGTCGATCAGGATGATGCGGCCATTGCCTTCCCTGCCGAATTCGAACTTGGTGTCGCCGATGATGATGCCTGCCTCGCGGGCGATCTCTTGACCCTGGGTGTAGACGGCGCGAGTCATGCTCTCGAGGGTGAAGGCATCCTCCTCGCCGATGATCTCGCGCATCCGGGCGATGGTGATGTTCTCGTCATGGCCGGTTTCGGCCTTCGTCGCCGGGCTGAACACCGGTTCGGCGAATTTCTGGCTTTCGAGCAGCCCCGCGTCCAGCTTCTCGCCGGCCAGCGTGCCTGACGCGGCATATTCCTTCCAGGCCGAGCCCGATATGTAACCGCGAATCACGCATTCGATCGGAAACACAGTGGTGCGGCGGCACAGCATGGCGCGTCCGGCCAGCGCGGCGCGGTGGCCCTGGAGTGCCGGCACCTGCCTGATGATCTCGTCGGCATCTGCCGAGATCATGTGATGGGGCACGACGCCGCCGAGCTGGTTGAACCACCAGGCGCTGATCTGGGTGAGCACCGCGCCCTTCATCGGGATCGTTTCGTTCATGACAACGTCGAAGGCGCTGATGCGGTCGGTTGTCAGCAGTAATACGCGGTCGTCGCCGACGGAATAGATATCGCGCACCTTGCCGCGACCGATCTTGGGAAGTGGGAGGTCGCTGGTGGCCATCGTGGTCATGTCAGGGTCTTTCGAAAGCAGAATCGTCCGGCGTCTGGCCGGTGGCGGCGTGATGAGGGAGTGAGCCTATTCCGGCAGCGGGATGAATTCGTGTTCGTTGGGCACATGGGCGAAGCGGCCGGTCTTCCAGTCCTCTTTCGCCTGCTCGATGCGCTCCTTGCTGGAGGACACGAAATTCCACCACAGATGCCGCGGACCTTCCAGCGCATCGCCGCCGAGGAACATCATGCGGGTATTGCGCGTCGCCTTGATGGTGATCGCGTCGCCGGGCCGGAAGATCAGCAGTTGCGGTGCTTCATGGCGATCGCCGGCGATCTCGATCTCGCCATCGACGATATAGACCGCACGCTCTTCATGGTCGGGATCGAGCGGCACGCTGGTGCCGGCCTCGACGGCGACTTCGGCATAGAACCATGGCGACACCATCGACACTGGCGATGATTTGCCAAAGGCGCTACCGGCGATCACGCGCGCGGTGAAGCCGGTATCGGTGATGGTTGGCAGGCTGTCGGCGGCATAATGCTGGAACGAGGGCGCGATCTCTTCGGAGCCTTTGGGCAATGCGATCCAGCTCTGCAGGCCCAGCATTTTCTGCCCGCTCGCGCGCTGCACGTCGGGCGTGCGTTCGGAATGGGCGATGCCCTTTCCGGCGGTCATCAGATTCATGGCGCCCGGCTGGATCTCGCGGACATTACCCTCGCTGTCGCGATGCATGATGGCGCCATCGAATAGATAGGTGACGGTGGCGAGGCCGATATGCGGATGCGGCCGCACGTCCATGCCCTTGCCGGAAATGAACTGCATGGGCCCGAAATGATCGAAGAAGATGAAGGGGCCGACCATCTGGCGCTTGCCATGGGGCAGGGCGCGGCGGACGAGGAAGCCGTCGCCGAGATCGCGGGTACGCGGTACGATCACAAGCTCCAGCGCGTCGCAACTCTGCGCGTCGCCGAGGATCGGATCTTCTGATGGTTGCCAGCTCATGAGGGCTCCGTGGGGTTGGGGCCATCATAACAGCATTTGGCGGGGCGGGTAAAAGGGGCTCAGCCCGGATGGATCACTCCGTCCGGACTGAGGAATGGCTGTGCTTACAGCGGCTTGATCTGGACCTTGCGGAATTTCACCACGCCGGAGCCGTATTGCAGGGCGATCGGGCCAGTGGCGTGCTTGGTGTCCTCGACGTCGACGGTCTTTTCGCCGTTCAGGATCACGGTGAGCTTCGGACCCTTGGCCGTGATCTCGTAGGTGTTCCACTTGTCAGCCGCCTTAGGCATCGGATTGACCTTGGCCACATCGACGATGGCGCCGGTGCCATAAGACGGGTCGGGCCGCTTGTCGAAGATGTTGACCTCGTAGCAGGTCTTGCCATCGATCACCTTCGGGTTATCGCAGCGGATGAAGATGCCGCTATTGGCTTCGGCATCGGTCCAGAACTCAGCCTTGATCTGGAAATCCTTGTAAGGCGTCTTGCTGACGAGATAAGCGAGGTCCTTGCCGGAGAGCAGCTTGTCGGCGGCGAGCGCGCCGTCCTTCATCTCCCAGTTGGCGTCGCCAACCTTGTCCCAGTCGCCCATCTTGGTGCTGTCGACCAGCGTGACCCAGCCATCAGACTGGCTCATGGCAGGCTGGATTGACGTAAGAGCCGCAACGCCGATAACGAATCCGGCCGCAATCGCTGTAACGCGCAACATAAAGGTCTCCTCCCGTTTGCTTTTTATTGGCGTGACGTTAGCCACGGGAGAATGCGGTTGTAAATCTACTTCACATTGTGCGGTGCGCTAACGCTTGATGCCTTGCGGTTAGCTGCAGGGCCGCGGGTCATTCGTTCGTCCAGCAGCACCTTTTGCATCGCCTGGACGTTCGGCGAAGCCGCGCCCTTGCGCCAGATCAACACGGTCTCGGCGTGATTCTCGCCGCGTGGCAGGCGATGCACGGTGAGCCGCTTGCCCTCCGGGAATGTCGACAGCACGCTTTCCGGCAACAGCGCGATGCCCATACCCGCGACTACGCAGCCGAGCATGGCGTGATAGGAGCCGAGTTCGACGGTGCGCTCAGGCATCTCGCCGCGTTTCGCATACCAGTCCTCCAGTCGCTTGCGATGCGGGCAGCCGTTTTCGAACACTAGCACCGAGCGCGGCGCGCTGTCCTTGCGGCCGATCGGCGGATGGCGTGGCGAGGACACGATCACCGGCTCCTCGTCGAACGCATGCATGCGGTCGAACGGGGCCGCCGCGATCGGCTCGGCCACGAAGGCGGCGTCAAGATCGCCGGTGAGAATGCCCTTCGCGAGCGTCTCCGGATTGCCGATGCGCATTTCGAGCTGCACGTCGGGATAGCGACGGTGAAATTCGTTCAGCGGCCCAGGCAATCGGACCGCTGCGGTGCTTTCCATGGCGCCGAGACGGAAGACGCCGCGTGGTCGCGGGTCCTGAACCGCGTCGCGGGCCTCTTCGGCAAGTGCCAGCAGCCGGTCGGCATAGCCGAGCAGCGTTTGTCCTGCGGGCGTCAGATGCAGGCGCTTACCCTCGCGCACGAACAGCGCCGTACCGAGATCGTCTTCGAGTTGACGCACCCGCGTCGTCACGTTGGACTGCACGCGATGCAACCGCTCCGCGGCGCGCGTCACGCCGCCTTCGCGTACGACAGCGCGGAAGATACGCAGCGCGGATAGATCCATGCATCTCTCCATGAGATTGAAATGATCTTGATTATTCATTTTATGGGATGAAAGGCGCCGGGTAAACCCATCATGGCCAACATCACCGCATAAGCGGAGAGGGGTGGACATGATCGACAATGAACGCGAACCGCACGCGCACGATGCACGCTACCTGACGCCGCTACAATGGACCGCGCTGAAACGATCCATCATCCGGGACATCCATGTCGAGCGCGGCCGGATGTTACGTTCGGTCGCGATGGCGGCCGTCGCGGCCTTGCGCCACAGCTGGCGTCGCCTGCGCGAGCGGCAACAGGCGCGTAACGAATTGCGCTCCATGAGCGACTACGAATTGCGTGATATCGGCGTGACCCGGGCCGGCATTGATGCGGTGACCCGCCACGGTAACGACGATGCGACGCCGAGCGCATCACCACGATCACATCAAAACTGGAGAGCCATGATGTCGAAAGCTTACTGGATAGTTCGCGTGTCGGTGCGCGACGAGACACGCTACCCGGAATATCTCGCCGCGGCCAAGCCGGCGTTCGACAAATTCGGCGCACGGTTCATCGTGCGCGGCGGCGCCTTCGAAATCATGGAAGGCGGCGCCCGGGATCGCAATGTGGTGGTGGAATTCGCCGACCTCGCTACCGCAACGGCCTGCTACCGCAGCCCGGAATACGATGCCGCCAAATTCATCCGGCAAAAATGCGCCGAGGCCGACTTTATCATCATCGACGGCGCCTGACGCTCGTTACCGCCCCAGCGCGGTCGCGGTCGCAACGCGGTCGAAATTCTCGAGCGAGAGAATGGCGTCGGCAAATTTCTCGGCGCGATTGTTCAGCACGGGGCGCGCGAGCTGCAGGAACTTCTGCTGCATGGCCGCGGCATCGGGGAACGAAGTGGGCTCGCCCGACGGATCGGCATAGATGCGCTCATGCACGCCGTCTTCGGTGTGGATGCTGACGCGGGCGCCGAACGGATGGCGCTTGCCTTCGAGGCGTTCGTCCTGAACCACGTCGAAGCGGTCGGCCAGCGCGTCGATGGCCTTGTCGCCGAGGCGCTTGTAGTCGTCCCAGCCGAACGAGCCCTGATCGAGTGCCAGCGCGCCGGTGAAGAACATCGAAAACTGGCCGCCGACGATGGAGGTCGGGTGGCGCTTGGTGGCAGCGTCGCCGGTCAGCGTGATGCCGTTGCGGTGCAGGCCGATCTCGACGCGCTTGACCTGCTCGGGCGTCAGATTGTGCTCGCGCCGCATGGCTACCAATGCATCGATCGCGGCATGCGTGTAACGGCAGCTCGGATACGGTTTGATGCCGATCTTCATCGTCTCATAGACCGAGCCGAGATCAGCGACGGCCTTCTCCGGATGCGCGTCATCGCTGTAGCCGGCCAGCAGGCCGTGCTTGCCCTCGACGGATTCCGTCGCGCCAATGAATTCGTTGCGCGCCAGAGTCGCGGCGATCACGCCGTTCATGGCGGCGGCGCCGACCTGATAGCGCTTGTTCCAGGCGCCGTTGACGAGGAATTGCAGCGACCCTGCCGCCTGGCTGCCCGACACGCCGAAGGCCGAGATGAGCTGATCCTTCGAGAGGCCGAACAATTTGCCGGCGGCCGCCGCCGCGCCATAGGTGCCGGCGGTCGCAGTGGGGTGGAAACCCTTGGCATAATGCGAGGTCGGGTCGAGCGCGTTGCCGAGCCGGCAGCAGACTTCATAGCCGGCGACGATGGCCGTCAGCACCTGCTTGCCGGAGGCGCCGACCATTTCGCCGACGGCGAAGGCGGCGGGCACCACGGGGGCGCTGGGATGCAGCGAGGAATCGGCATGGGTGTCGTCGAAATCGAGCGAGTGGCCGAGCGCGCCGTTGAGCAGGGCGGCCACGGCTGGCGTCCAGGTCTTGCTGTCGCCGAACACGGTGGAGTCGCCCTTGCCGTCCAGCGACAGGGCTTCCAGCATCTTGAGCAAGGAGGGGGTGGATTCAGCCTCGCTGCGGGCACGGATGGTGCTGCCGAGATAATCGAGGGTGAGGACCTTGGCGCGCTCCAGCACGTCCCGCGGAATGTCGTCGAATTTCAGGTCTGCGACATAGGCGGCAAGCGTTGCAGTCTCGTTGGCCATTGTGTTTCCTCCCTCTTGTTGAAATAGCCTTAGGCGGACCAAATAGGCGTTTCAAGCGGCCATGGCGACGCGTGGATCAGCTATGTTTAAACAGGCCCGCCGAGATAGTCTTTGCCGAAACGGGGCGGCCAAAATCCGTTTTCAAGGATCAATTTTGGATATGTCCGCATCCAAGCGAATTCTCGGCTTTCTGAAACGGGTGGTTGCTTTCTTCCGGGCGCGAAAGGTCGAACTCGGCCTCGGCGTCCGGGTGACCACAGCGGCGCTTGCTGCGCTGATCGTGGCCCTGACCGTCGGGCTGAAACTGCCGCTATGGGCTGTGCTGACGGCGATCATTGTCACCCAGATGAGTGTCGGGCGCTCGCTGAAGGCAACACGTGATTATCTGGTCGGCACGATTGGCGGCGCCATCTATGGCGGCGCGGTGGCGATTCTGATCCCGCATTCCAATGAAGGCGCGCTGCTCGCCGTTCTGGTGCTGGCGGTGGCGCCGCTGGCCTTCATCGCGGCGATCAATCCCAGCCTCAATGTGGCAACGGTGACGGCGATCATCGTGCTGCTGCTGCCGATGATGAATCACAACACACCACTGGAATCCGCCATCGACCGCGTGCTCGAAGTCACGGTGGGCGCTATCACGGGTCTGCTGGTGTCCTTCCTCGTGCTGCCGTCACGGGCGCATAGCCAGGTCCGGGCCAGTTCGGCGGAGGCGCTTGATCTGATCGCGACGGCGCTCACCGAGTTGCTGGCTTCGCTGACGCGCGGGCGCGACAATGAGGCGTTGCACCGGCTGCAGGATGGTATCGGTCACGCTCTTACAAGTCTGCAGGCGATTGGAGCCGAAGCCGAGCGCGAGCGCGCGGCGCATTTGTCCCGCGGACCCGATACAGGTCCCTTGCTGCGTACGACGCTGCGGCTGCGGCATGACCTGGTCATGATCGGCCGCTCGACCGTGGTGCCCTTGCCATCCGCGCTTCAGGTTCGTCTTGCGGGCCCACTGTCGCGCGTGAGCGATGCCATGACGACGTTTCTGCATTCGACGGCCGTGGCGCTGCGCAGTGGCACCGGCGCGCCGGCGATCTGGCCGGTGCAGACGGCACTACAGGCCTATGCGGGAGAGGTCGCGGCGCTTCGTCAGGAAGGTCTGACGCGCGGATTGCCCGGCGATGTCGCCGAACGTTTCTTTGCCATAGGCTTTTCGCTGGAGCAGATGCGGCAGAACCTGAAGGATCTCGAACGTTGCGTCGCCGAATGGGCGGCTGCGGACCCGGATCCGGTCAGCAAGGAGCCTACTGACGTGACTTGAGTATCGCGAGAGCGTGGAGCTGAAGCTTTTCCGGGTCGCGCTCGCCGCGCGACGCTTCATCAAGGATGCTGCTCGAGAGCAGCTGAACGGTATCCGATGAAATCCGCAGCGGCAATTCGTCGAGGCAGCGATCCAGCGCCGTCGACATCGCGGTAACCATCTCCGGGCCGAACGCCTGGTTTCGCGGATCGTCGGCCTGAGGTGCCAGATCGGGAGAGGCAACGTCCCGAATGCGTGCCGACAGCCGCGCGGCCTCGGCCAGCACGCGCAGGTAGATCAATCCGGCTTCACTCAGGGCTTCTTCCTCGATTTGTCCGGAGCGAGCCGCGGCGACGATCCGCGCCGCAAGGCGGCGGCGATTCTCGAGCGTGTCGGCAAGCTCGCCTTCATGTGCGATGAAAGGCTGCCAAGCAGCATCGAACGCGCGCGCGAGCGTGACTTTCAGCTCGTCATCCTGCGGATCGGTCTCGGACGTCATGCGGATTAACGGGTTGCGGTGCCGCCAGTTCCCGTTCTAGCCGCGGTAAATTCAGCGGGTCACCTGCCGTAGCATGGAACGGACCACCATCCGGTGAAACGGCTTGATGACCGTCAAATAGATGCGTCCGAGCCAATTGTGCATCAACACCACGGTGGTTGCCGTGACGCGCTGGCCGGCGCCCTCTGCTGCGACATCGATCACGACGCGGAAATCGAGATGGTTGTCGTTGAAACCTGCAACCAGACGCTGCGGCGTCTGACTGAGCACCGGGAAGAAGCCGACCTTGTCGATATCGGCTTGGCGCGCAGAATGCGCGGTCTTCAGTCCGAATGGCGCCACGATCAGATCCCGCAGCCGCATCAAGGCGTCCACCCAGCGCGGGGAACGGCTGAGCATGCGTTCGGCGGCCTCACGGGCAGTGAGGTTCGTCGCGGTGGAGATGCTGAACGCGTCGGCGAACTGTGCACCGCTTAAAAGGCTGTTGGTATCGATTGTCGGCTGAACCATCGAGACGGTCATCAGGACCTCCGTAAATATCAAGGCGCGGCGGGCGGCGGTTACGCCGCTCTGCAGCATAACATGTCTTTGCGTCCGGCGCTGGATGCTCCCTAAGATGCCGAAAAAATCAGGGAGGACTTGGAATGGCTTGGTTCAGGCTTGCTCCGCTCTGTCTGGCGCTGCTCGCGCCCCTCTCCGTGTCCGCGCAGGACTATCCCACGCGCCCCATTACACTCGTCGTGCCATTTGCCGCAGGCGGCAGTTCCGACGTCAATGCGCGGCTGATTGCCGAACAGATGAGCCGGCATCTCGGTCAGCCCATCGTGATCGAAAATATCGGCGGTGCGGGCGGCGCTGTGGCGCTGGCCCGTATCGCGCAGGCGCCGCCTGACGGCTACACCATCGTGCAGGGCAATAGCGGCACCAATACCGCGGTCTATCTGTTCACGCCTGATGTGAAATTCGCGCCGTCGGATTTCGCCAGCATTGGCATGTTCAACAAGAGTTCGGCCATGGTCGCCATCCGGCGCAATTTTCCGGCGGAGAATCTCGCGCAATTCATCGCCCATGCGAAGCAGAATCCCGGCCGTCTCAATATCGGCCACTCTGGTGTGGGGTCGCAGAACTATCTGTTCTGCAAGGCGTTCGTTCAGGCTGCTGGCATCGATGTCACGCTGGTTGGCTATCGTGGTGGCGGTCCGGCTTTGAATGATCTGATTGGCGGGCAGATCGATGGCATCTGCGACTCCTCTGCGTCGGTGACCCCGGCGATTCAGAGCGGTCTCATTCGTGCCATTGCGCTTGCATCCCGAACGCGACTTCCGCATTTGCCTGACGTCCCGACTGCCAGCGAGGCCGGATTGCCGCAATTTGAAATATCCGGCTGGTATGCGCTGTTTGCGCCGAAGGGCACACCCGCGCGGATCATCGAGAAGCTCAACGCCGCGATGCGCTCGGCCGTCGCCAGTCCCGATTATCAGAAGCGGCTCGACGATCTCGGCTCGATGCCCGCCGCGGATGCCGAAATGGCGCCGGCCTATCTCGCGGCCTTGGTGCCGCAGGAGATCGAGCGGTTTCGAAAGATGCTTGCTGAGAGCAAGTGATCCAAAGTTGGATGACCTATGCAGCGGTATAGTATGGCCGTCGTCGCTTTGATGTTATAAGGGTTCCAGTGAGGCTACCGGTGGGGGAATGCGTTGGCTTACGATCGTTCGACCGTTGAAGCGGTCATCCAGCATTATTTCGACGGCCTCTACGAGGCTGATGCCGATAAGCTTGGCGCGATCTTTCATCCGAGTGCAGATCTGCGCTGGGTCGAGAATGGCGAGCTGAAAGTGCTGGCCATGCCGGACTGGATGGCCATGGTCCGCAAGCGCAATTCGGGCAAGGTCGAGGGCAAGCCGCGCGAGGATTTCATCGCCACCATCGATCGCTCCGACGACAAGACGGCTTTCATCAAGGTGCGCTGCCAGCTGCCGCCGCGTTACTTCACCGATTACCTGATTGCGATGAAGCTCGCCGATGGCTGGCAGATCGTCTCGAAATCCTATCGTTACGACGTGAAGGACTAACGGGCGCCCTGTCTGCTCCTGCAGAGGAAGCGGGCCAGGTTCGGTTGTGTTGCTTCGATTATAAGTATCAAAAATAGCGACTGATTCCGGTTGGAATTCGTTCGCGGACTTGACCTAAGTCAATTGGGGCGGCGGCGCAGTGAGCTAGTCGTGATGGCTTGGGATGCTCTGTGCGGATCGGGCGCTGCGCGTCCTGCCTGACGAGCCGGTGCGAGACGAGCAGGGGATATCCGGATGATCGCGCAATTGACCAAATCAGAACGGCAGCTCGCCTTGATCATCCTGCTGGCCCTCACGATTTGCGGTCTCGCGATGGCGATCGCCGGCCGCCAGGATCCGCTGGGCGTCCATGGCGCAATAGTCATGCTGGCCGGGATCGCCGGCATCTTCGGTGTCATCTATGTCTATTACGAGCCGGAGCCCGACGAGGCCCGGCTGGCACTGTATTACGACGACCCCACCAAGGTCGCGATCATCCTGGCGATGATCTGGGCTGTGCTCGGCATGTTCATCGGCGACTGGGTCGCCTGGCAGCTGGTGTTTCCCAATCTGACGTTCGATGCGAGCTGGTCGAGCTTCGGCCGCATCCGCCCCGCGCATACTAGCGCGGTGATCTTCGGCTTTGGCGGTAATGCGCTGATCGGCACGTCGCTCTATGTGCTTCAGCGCACCTCGCGTGCGCGGCTGCCGGATCAGATCAGCCCGTGGTTCGTGCTGCTCGGCTACAATCTGTTCTGCGTGCTCGCCGCTACCGGCTATCTGATGGGCGTCACCCAGTCGAAGGAATATGCCGAGCCGGAATGGTATGCCGATCTCCTGCTGGTGATCGTCTGGGTCGTCTACTTCATCATCTATCTGCGGACGCTAGCGCGGCGGAAGGAGCCGCATATCTACGTCGCCAACTGGTACTACATGGCCTTCATTCTGGTGGTGGCGATCCTGCACACCGTCAATAATCTGGCGATGCCGGTCTCATTCGGTCACGCCAAGAGCTATTCGGCCTTCTCCGGCGTGCAGGATGCGATGACCCAATGGTGGTACGGCCACAACGCCGTCGCCTTCTTCCTCACCGCCGGCTTCCTCGGCATGATGTATTATTATCTGCCGGTGCGCGCGGGCCGGCCGATCTATTCCTACCGGATGTCCATCATCTCGTTCTGGGGCATCACCTTCATGTATATGTGGGCAGGCTCGCATCATCTGCATTACACGGCTCTACCGCAATGGGTGCAGACCCTCGGCATGACCTTTTCGGTAATGCTGCTCGTCCCATCCTGGGCCTCGGCCGGCAACGCGCTGCTGACGTTGAACGGCGCCTGGTACAAGGTGCGCGACGATGCGACGTTGCGCTTCATGATGGTGGCCGCAGTGTTCTACGGTCTCACCACGTTCGAGGGATCGTTCATGGCGATTCGCTCGGTGAATTCGCTGTCGCATTACACCGACTGGACCGTCGGTCATGTCCATGCTGGTGCGCTCGGCTGGGTGGCCATGATCACCTTCGGCTCGATCTATGCGTCGGTGCCGTGGCTGTGGAAGCGCGAGCGGATGTATTCGCCGGCCCTCGTCGAATGGCACTTCTGGCTCGCTGTCGCCGGCCTCTTCACATACGTCTTCGCGATGTGGAATTCAGGTATCATCCAGGGCTTGATGTGGCGCACCTATAACGACAGTGGCACGCTGTCTTATTCCTTCATCGAAACCGTGGTTGCGATGAAGCCCTACTATGTCGCGCGAGCGATCGGCGGGCTCCTGTTCCTGGCTGGTGCTGTGGTCGGTTCCTACAATATCTGGATGACTATCCGCACCGCCGGTCAGCCGGTCGACGCGCGTGCGGCGGATCTTCCGGTGACACAACCCGCGGGCGTGCCTGCGCTGCAGCCGGGAGAATAGTGATGGGTTTCCTCGGTCTGCATTACAGGCTCGAACGCAAGACGATGAGTCTCGCCATCGGCATCATCATCGCCGCCAGCATCGGCGGTCTTATCGAAATCGTGCCGCTGTTCACGATCCATCAGACGGTGGAAGACGCACCCGATATGCGCGTCTATACGCCGCTCGAGATTGCGGGCCGAAATATCTACATCCGCGAGGGTTGCTATGCCTGTCATTCGCAGATGATCCGCACATTGCGCGATGAGGTCGAGCGTTACGGGCCATATTCGCTCGCGGTCGAATCCAAATACGACCATCCGATGCTGTGGGGCTCGAAGCGTACCGGACCGGATATCGCGCGCCTAGGTGGCAAGTATTCCGACGAATGGCACGTCAAGCATCTGATCAATCCACGCGATGTGGTGCCGGAATCCGTGATGCCGCCTTATGCCTATCTCACGCGCGCCAAGGTGCGGGTCGACGATCTCGGCCTGCATCTGGCTGCGCTGCGCAAGGTCGGCGTGCCTTATACGGATGAGATGATCGCCAACGCATCCAACGATGCCTATGGCCAGACCTCGCCGGATACACCCTTCGCCGAAGGCGTCACCAAGCGCTATGGCGAGGCAACCAATGTGCGCGCCTTTGACGGTCAACCGGGCGAGCCGACGGAGATGGATGCGCTGGTCGCTTACCTGCAGATATTGGGCAAGCTGACTGATGCAGCTCACAAGGCCAAAACGGCTGCAGCGGGAGAGTGACGATGGAGCATGAGACCACCGTCTGGTTCGCGAAGTCCTTCGGACTGTTCTATCTGATTGCCATGTCGATCGGCGTGGTGGTCTATGCCTACTGGCCCAAGAACAAGACGTCGTTCGACTCTGCAGCGCAGTCGATTCTCGATCCATCCGTCGAGGACAAGCCATACGAGGCGAAGCGATGGCAGTAGAGGAACGCGATCCCGTCTCCGGTTATCTCACCACCGGCCACGAGTGGAATGGCATCAAGGAACTGAACACGCCGGTGCCGCGTGTGGTTTACTTCTTCCTCTGGGCGACCTTTCTCTATTCGGTCGTGTACTGGATCCTGATGCCGGCCTGGCCGCTGGGCGTGACCTATACCAAGGGCCTGCTCGGGAGCGACCAGCGCAATATCGTTGCGGTGCAGCTCAAGGACGCGACCGCGGAGCGCGCCAGGTGGAGCAAGCTGATCGAGACCGAAAGCTTCGAGGCGATCCAGGCTGACAAGCGGCTGATGACGATCGTGCGGCAGACCGGCGCGACGTTGTTCGGCGATAATTGCGCGGCCTGTCATGGCCGCACCGCCGAGGGCGGCAGCGGCTTTCCAACACTGGTGTCCCAGGCCTTCCTCTGGGGCGGCACGCCCGATGCGATCGCCGAGACGATCCGCGTCGGCATCAATTCACCGCACAAGGATACGCGGACCTCGCAGATGCCGGCCTTCGGCCGTGACGGGATGCTGAAGCGCGAGCAGATCGATGATGTCGTCGACTATGTCCGCAGCCTGTCGAATCCCGCGGTGGGCAAGGCGATCGCGCCTGCGAAGCTCGCCAGCGGCAAGGCGGTGTTCACCGACAATTGTGTCGCCTGCCACGGCGAGAACGCGACCGGCAATATAGAACTCGGTGCGCCGAACCTGCGCGACAATTTCTCGATCTATGGCGGTGACGCCCAGTCGGTCTTCACCACTGTCTGGGGCGGGCGGCAAGGCCATATGCCGAGCTGGGATTCGCGCCTGTCGGCGCTCGATCGCAAGATTCTCGCGCTCTATCTCGTCAACCTCAGGGCTGCCGGGCCATGAGTGCAGCAGCGATGAAGCACGTCAACGCGAAGGTCTGGCTCTGGATGGTGGTCGCCGCCGGTGTCCTCTTCGTGCTGATGGTCAATGCTCATCTGGTCTATGTGGCGTTTTCGTCGCAGCCCGACTGCATCGATCACGTCAAGCGCGGTACCAGTGTCGCGGAGGCCGGCAAATTTAGTGCGGCATCCTCGTCATGCACACCGCGTCATTGAGATTGCGAGGTTGAAGATGGACCTTCCAGCCGTTGCCCCTCCGCTGCCACCCTCAGCGTCGTGGAATCGCCATGTCGCGCCATCCGTCGCCTTTGACTGGCTCAAAGCGGGCTGGCGTGATCTGACGATTATCCCGTCGGTGAGCCTCAGCTATGGCGTGCTGGTTTTCGCGGTCTCGGTTGTCCTCGTCGGTGGATTGTTCGCCTTCGGCTGGGACTACATCCTGTTTCCGGCCTTTGCCGGCTTCATGGTGGTCGGGCCGGTGCTCGCCATCGGGCTCTATGAGAAGAGTCGCCGGATCGCCGCCCATGAGCGGGTGTCGCTATTGCAGATGATTCTCGTCCGGCCGAAGTCAGGCGGCCAGGTGCTGTTCGCGGGTCTCTTGTTGGGCTCGCTGATGCTGGTCTGGATCCGCGCTGCGGTGATCATCTATGCGCTGTTTTTCGGCATGAACCCGTTTCCCGGACTCGATGGCGTCGCAGCTATGCTGTTCACCACACCCGTCGGCTGGGCGATGCTAATCGCCGGCACCGCGGTCGGCGGCATCTTTGCGGCATTCTCTTTTGCGATCAGCGTGTTCGCCATTCCCATGCTGCTCAACGAACGCGTCGATGCGCTTACCGCCATGGGCACCAGTATGGGGATGGTCTGGGCCAATCTGCCGGTCATGCTGACCTGGGCGGGAATCGCGCTGGCTTTGTTCTTGATCAATGTCATGACCGGTCTGCTCGGTATGATTGTCGTGTTTCCCGTGCTCGGCCATGGGACATGGCACGCCTATGTGGCGATGAAGCCGGGTGTCGAGGTGACTGGCTAAAGCATGATCCGGAAAAGTGGGAGCCGGTTTTCCGAAAGGATCATGCTCAAAGTGAGAAACGGGGTCTCCGATGAGTTGCTGTGGCTCAGGAGCGGAATTGGCAATGCTGGCGGCGCCGGATCCGCGCGAAGTCCTGCTGGTCAGCCGGACCATTGCCGGCGGTTTGAGACAGACCGATCTCTCGGTACCGGACGTTCACTGCGGCGCGTGTATTCGCACGGTTGAACGAGCGCTCGGTGCGCTCGACGGCGTGACATGGGCACGGGTTAATCTCTCGACCAAACGTGTCACCATCAAATGGCGCGCGGATGCCGCTCCGCCGCCCTTCATCGAAACGCTGCGCAATGTCGGCTATGAAGCGCATCTGTTCGAGGTCGATGGCGATGCCACGGATACAACGCTGTCGGAGCTGATCCGTACGCTCGCGGTGTCGGGCTTTGCGGCGAGCAATATCATGTTGCTATCGGTCTCGGTGTGGTCCGGAGCCGAGCCCGCGACGCGCGATCTGTTCCACGGCATCTCTGCGCTGATCGCGTTGCCGACGCTGACCTATTCCGGACGGGTATTCTTTCGCTCGGCCTGGCAGGCGCTGCGGCACGGCCGGACCAACATGGATGTGCCAATTTCGCTCGGCGTGTTGCTTGCCTTCGGCATGAGTCTGTACGAGACCGTCATCCATGGTCCGCATGCCTATTTCGATGCGTCGGTGACGCTATTGTTCTTCCTGCTGATCGGCCGCACGCTCGATCACATGATGCGTGAGCGCGCGCGTGTCGCAGTCAAGGGGCTCGCGCGTCTGGCGGCACGCGGCGCGCTGGTTCTGCAGAGCGATGGTGCGCAGACCTATCTGCCGGTCGGCGAAATCACGCCAGGTATGATCATCATGCTCGCTGCCGGCGAACGCGTGCCGGTCGACTCGCAGGTCATCAAAGGTTTATCCGAGCTCGATGTCTCGCTGGTCACCGGCGAGAGCGTGCCGCAGCCGGCGCTGCCGGGGTCGGTCCTGCGCGCCGGCACATTGAATCTGACGGGACCGCTGACGATTACCGCGACGGCCTCTGCCAACGAGTCGTTCCTCGCCGAGATGCTGCGGATGATGGAAGCCGCGGAGCAGGGCCGTTCGGTCTATCGCCGCATCGCCGATCGCGCGGCGGGGCTCTATGCGCCGGTGGTGCACCTCACTGCAGCGATCACGCTGGTTGGCTGGCTCATCGTGTCCGGCGACGCGCATCGCGCGATCACCATTGCCGTCGCGGTTCTGATCATCACCTGTCCTTGTGCACTCGGCTTGGCAGTGCCGATGGTGCAGGTGGTCGCTGCACGGCGGCTGTTCGAGAATGGCATCATGATCAAGGATGGCGGCGCGCTGGAGCGCCTCGCCGAGGTCGATACGGTGGTGTTCGACAAGACCGGTACGCTAACGTTAGGCAATCCGCGCGTCGTCAATGCGGACACGATCGCGCCCGCGACGCTGGCGCTGGCTGGCGCAATCGCCGCATATTCGCGGCATCCTTATTCGCGCGCACTCGCTGCGGTGGTTCCGATGGCGCCGGTCCCGATTCCACTCGACGATGTTTCCGAACATCCGGGCTACGGCATGGAAGCGCGTCTTGGCGGCAGCGTTCTTCGTCTCGGTCGGTCGGAATGGGCCCTCGCCGATACCAGCAACATGGATCTCGATGGTTCCTCCGTCGTGCTGTCGCGCGATGGACAATGCGTGGCGGATTTCCGCTTCGAGGATCGGTTGCGCGCGGGCGCAGCGGAGACGGTCGGCGAATTGAAGCGCGACGGGCTGGCTGTCGAGGTTGTCTCGGGAGATCGTGAGACGCCTGTGCGGATGCTTGCGAGCGGCATGGGTGTGCCGTATTTCGCAGGCGTGCTGCCGGGCGGCAAGGCGGCGCATGTGGCCGAGCTGGCATCCGCTGGCAAGAAGGTGCTGATGGTTGGCGACGGTCTCAACGACACGCCGGCGCTCATGGCCGCGCATGCGTCGATGGCGCCGGCATCGGCTGCCGATGTCGGGCGCAACGCCGCAGATCTCGTCTTCCTGCGCGAGGATCTGTCGGCCGTGTCACAGGCCATCGCGGTTTCGCGCGAGGCAGGGCATCTGGTGCGGCAGAATCTCGCGCTCGCGGTCGGCTACAATCTCATTGCGGTGCCGATCGCGATCATGGGCCACGTCACGCCGCTGGTCGCCGCCATCGCAATGTCCGGTTCGTCCATCGTGGTGGTGGCCAATGCGCTCCGGCTGCGTCGCCGCGGCAAATCCGAGAAGCCTCAGGGCGCAAGCGCATCAACCCCGCGGATGGTGGTCAGAATGGAGCCGGCAGAATGACGGACTATTTCTATCTGATCCCGATCGCCATCGGGCTTGGCCTGTGCGGCCTCGCGGCGTTCCTGTGGTCGCTGAAATCAGGTCAGTATGACGATCTGCAAGGTGCCGCCGAACGCATTCTGCATCAGGACGATGTCCCGCTGTCGCATTAGAGCGCTTTCGCGCGAAGGAATGCCGGCTCGCGTTGGGAAACGTGCAAACAAAAACAAAGGGCCTCGGTTCTGATCAGAACCGAGGCCCTTTGTTTAACGGCAACGTTGCTTACGGCTGGATCGCCGAGGCGTCGCGGCTGGCGAACTGTCGGTTGATCGAGATCGCAAGCAGGGTCATGACCGCGCCTGACAGCAGATAGACGCCCGACGAGGGCAGGCCGAAGCGGCTCGACATCACCAGCGCCACGAATGGCGCGAAGCCGGCGCCAAACAGCCAGGCAAGGTCCGTGGTGAGCGCCGAACCCGTATAGCGGAAGCGCTTCGAGAAGCTCGATGCGACCGAGCCAGACGACTGACCAAGCGACAGGCCGAGCAGAATGAAGCCGGTCACCATGAAGGCCAGTTCGCCGACGATGCCACCGTCCAGCATCTGAGGCGCGAAGCCGCTGAACACGGCGATGGCAATCGCCGAACCGGTCAGCAGCGTGCGGCGACCGACCCTGTCGGCGACGTAGCCCGAAACGATCATGGCGATGATGCCGAACACGGCGCCGATACATTCAACCAGCAGGAAGCGGCCGGGCGCTTCGCGGGTGAACAGGAATACCCATGAGAGCGGAAACACCGTGACCATGTGGAACAGCGCGAAGCTCGCCAGCGGTGCGAAGGCGCCGATGACGACGGTGCGGCCCTGCTGGGCAATGGTCTCGGTGACCGAGGACGGCTCGAGTTCACGGGCTTCGAACAGCTCCGTATAGCCTGGCGTCACCACCATGCGCAGGCGGGCGAACAGCGCGACGACGTTGATGGCGAAAGCGACGAAGAACGGATAACGCCAGCCCCAGTCGAGGAAGTCCTCAGCGGACAGGGTGTCGACAAAGAAGGCGAAGAGTGCGCTGGCCACCAGCAGACCGATCGGCGCGCCGAGCTGCGGGATCATGGCGTACCAGCCCTTCTTGCCCTCCGGCGCATTCAGCGCCAGCAGCGAAGCAAGGCCGTCCCATGTGCCGCCCCAGGAAATGCCCTGACCGATACGCGCCGCGGCGAGCAGCCAGGCCGAGGCAATGCCGATCGATTCGTAACCGGGCAGGAAGGCGATGGCGACGGTGGCGACGCCGAGCAGGAACAGCGCGATGGTCAGCTTCGCGCCCTTGCCCTGGCTGCGGTCAATGGCCGTGAAGATCATCGTGCCGATCGGGCGGGCGATGAAGGCCAGCGCAAAGATCGCAAAGGAATAGAGAGTGCCGGTCAGGGGATCGAGATGGGGGAAGACGAGCTTCGGAAACACCAGCACCGAGGCGATCGCATAGACGAAGAAGTCGAAGAACTCGGACGTTCGGCCGATGATGACGCCGATGGCGATCTCGCCCGGGTTGACCTCACCGTGGCCATCCGTGTGCAGAAGGCGCGCATCCTGTTCCATCGTCGATGATGTCTGCGCCATTTTTTCTATCCGTCGGTGGTGTGTTGAAAGTAATGCAATCGACGCCCAAAGGGCGACGCGAGGTTGACGATTTGTCGTGAACGGCGTCTCCGGACCATTGGACAAATTGTCCAATGTTGCCCTGCAGCAAATGCGCCTAACCGTGCGCGAGAACCGTCACTATGAAATAGGTAACACCTTGAGCCGCCTACGGATCCTTCTCTTGCTGCCCTTGGTTGCTTTGCTGGGCGGATGCAATTTCGTTGTGATGAATCCTGCGGGCGACATCGCAGTGCAGCAGCGCGATCTCGTGGTGATTTCCACCGTGCTGATGCTGCTGATCATCGTGCCGGTGATGGCGCTGATCGTGTTCTTTGCCTGGAAGTATCGGCAATCGAATACGGCCGCCAAATACGAGCCGGACTGGGATCATTCGACCCATCTCGAGCTGGTCATCTGGGCGATGCCCCTCCTGATTATCATTTGTCTCGGCGCTGTCACCTGGTCCAGCACCCATTTGCTCGACCCGTATCGCCGACTGGACCGGATTGCGCCTGGCAATGCTGCGAGCCTCAATGAGCCGCTGCAGGTCGAAGTCGTCGCGCTCGACTGGAAGTGGCTGTTCTTCTACCCCGAATACGGCATTGCGACGGTCAATGAACTGGCCGCGCCGGTCGATCGTCCGGTGCGCTTCAAGATCACTGCCTCGTCGGTAATGAACTCTTTCTATATCCCCGCGCTCGCCGGTCAGATCTATGCGATGCCCGGCATGGAAACCAAGCTGCATGCGGTCATCAACAAGGCCGGTGTTTATGACGGCTTCTCGGCGAACTATAGCGGCGCCGGCTTCTCCGGCATGCGCTTCAAGTTCTATGGCGTCGATCAGGCTGGCTTCGATGCCTGGATCGCCAAGGCCAAGGCGAGCAGAGATGCGCTGAGTCGCGAGGCCTATCTGGAGCTCGAAAAGCCCAGCGAGAACGTGCCGGTTCGTCTCTACAAGGAAGTCGCACCTGACCTCTACAAGGCGATCCTCAACATGTGCGCCCAGCCCGGCAAGATGTGCATGAGCGAGATGATGGCGATGGACGCGAAGGGTGGCCTCGGTCTCGCCAGCGCCCGCAACATCCTGCCGCTGAAGTACAATATCTCGATGCTCGATGGCTCCAGCTCGACCAAGAACTACGTCGCCAGCGTCTGCACCCTCGCCGAGGCGGCACGCGAAGCAGCCGATCACCGTTCGACGACGACACCAATCGATCCGACACCGGTTACCGGTGCTGGTCTCACGCGCCCGGGTGCCGCTCCCGCGCCGTTCAATTTCACGCCTGCGCCGTCGCCTGCCGAGCGGCGCGCTTCCAACACCTGATCGGGTCGATCTAAATGTCTGATACAGCCGCATTGGCAAATACCGGGCTTGCGAAGCTCATTTTCGGCCGCCTGTCGTTCGAGTCGCTACCCTTCCACGAGCCGATTCTCATCGCCACTTTTGCTGGCGTCTGCCTCGGTGGCCTCGCGCTGGTCGCGGGCCTGACCTACTTCCGCCTCTGGGGTTATCTCTGGAAGGAGTGGTTCACCAGCGTGGATCACAAGAAGATCGGCATCATGTATATGGTGCTCGGCCTCGTGATGTTCCTGCGCGGTTTTGCCGACGCACTCATGATGCGCGCTCAGCAGGCGATGGCTTTCAATGGCTCCGAGGGCTTCCTACCGGCGCACCATTACGACCAGGTATTCACCGCGCATGGCGTGATCATGATCTTCTTCGTAGCCATGCCCTTCGTCACCGGTCTGATGAACTACATCGTGCCGCTGCAGATCGGCGCCCGCGACGTCTCGTTCCCGTTCCTCAACAATTTCAGCTTCTGGATGACCACCGGCGGCGCGATCCTCGTCATGATCTCGCTGTTCGTCGGTGAATTCGCCAAGACCGGCTGGCTCGCTTATCCGCCGCTGTCGAATCTCGGCTACAGTCCCGACGTTGGTGTCGATTACTATATCTGGGCACTACAGGTCGCCGGCGTCGGCACGACGCTATCGGGCATCAACCTGATCGCGACTATCGTGAAGATGCGCTGTCCCGGCATGACCATGATGAAGATGCCGGTCTTCACCTGGACCTCGCTCTGCACCAACGTTCTGATCGTCGCGTCCTTCCCCGTCCTCACCGCCTGTCTGGTGCTGCTGTCGCTCGACCGTTACGTCGGCACCAACTTCTTCACGAACGATCTCGGCGGTAATCCGATGATGTACGTGAACCTGATCTGGATCTGGGGTCACCCGGAAGTCTACATCCTAGTGCTGCCAGTCTTCGGAGTATTCTCGGAAGTGACCTCGACCTTTTCGGGCAAGAAGTTGTTCGGCTACACCTCGATGGTCTATGCCACGATCGTTATCACGATTCTGTCCTACCTTGTCTGGCTGCATCACTTCTTCACCATGGGGTCGGGCGCCAGCGTGAATTCCTTCTTCGGAATCACGACCATGATCATCTCGATCCCCACCGGCGCGAAGATATTCAACTGGCTGTTTACGATGTATCGCGGTCGCATTCGGTTCGAATTGCCGATGATGTGGACGATCGCATTCATGCTGACCTTCGTGATCGGCGGCATGACCGGCGTTCTGCTCGCAGTCCCCCCGGCCGACTTCGTGCTGCATAACTCGCTGTTTCTGATCGCCCACTTCCACAATGTCATCATCGGTGGTGTCGTGTTCGGCGTGTTCGCGGCAATCAATTTCTGGTTCCCAAAGGCATTTGGCTTCAAGCTGAACCGGTTCTGGGGGCTGGTGTCGTTCTGGTGCTGGGTGCCTGGCTTCTGGTTGGCTTTCGCGCCGCTCTATGTGCTCGGACTGATGGGGGTCACCCGTCGCCTTCGCGTGTTCGATGATCCGTCGCTGCAGATCTGGTTCGTTCTTGCCGCGCTTGGCGCGTTGCTGATCGCGGCCGGCATCGGCGCGCTGCTGGTGCAGATTGCCTACAGCATCTGGAAGCGCAACGAGCTGCGCGACACCACCGGCGATCCGTGGAATGCGCGTACGCTGGAATGGGCGACTTCGTCGCCTCCGCCGGACTACAACTTTGCTTTCACCCCGGTGGTTCACGACAATGACGCCTGGTACGACATGAAGAGCCGCGGTTATCAGCGTCCGCTGCAGGGCTTCAAGCCGATCCATATGCCGAAGAACACCGGCGCAGGCATCATTCTGTCGGCCTTTGCCACTGCATTGGGTTTCGCGCTGATCTGGTACATGTGGCTGTTCGCAGCGGTGTGCTTCACCGCGCTCGTGGCCGGCGCCATCTACCACACCTTCAACTACAAGCGTGATTTCCACATCCCGGTGGATCAGGTCATCAACACTGAAGCCGAGCGCACCAAGCTCCTGTCAGCACAGGTCGTATCATGAGCGCACCGATTCAAACCATAAGCGGCGCGGCGCCGGTCTTCTACGTCGTCGACGAGCATGATCATCCGCCGGGCGGAAGCACCATGCTTGGCTTCTGGCTCTATCTGATGAGCGATTGCCTGATCTTCGCGATGCTGTTTGCGACTTTCGGCGTGCTTGGCACGAGCTATGCCGCCGGTCCTGGCCCGAAGGATCTGTTCGACCTCAAGCTGGTCGCGATCAACACCGCGATGCTGCTGTTCTCGTCAATCACCTACGGCTTTGCGATGCTGGAGATGATGAAGGGCAGAGTGAAGTCGACCCAGATGTGGCTGGCCATCACCGGCCTGTTCGGTCTGGCCTTCCTGTGCATTGAACTCTACGAGTTCCATCACATGATCCATGAAGGTGCTGGTCCGTGGCGCAGCGCCTTCCTGTCGTCCTTCTTCACGCTGGTCGGCACTCACGGTCTGCACGTCACTTTCGGCATCATCTGGCTGGTGACGCTGATGGTGCAGGTGGCGAAATTCGGTCTGATCGAGGCGAACCAGCGCCGGCTGATGTGCCTGAGCATGTTCTGGCATTTCCTCGACGTCGTCTGGATCGGCGTCTTCACCTTCGTCTATCTGATGGGAGTCCTGCGATGAGCGCGGACGCACACGCCAGCCACGGTCACGATGACGCGCATGGTCGTGGCCATGATGACGGCCGCGACCATGGGTCGTTCAAGTCATATATGACCGGCTTCATTCTTTCGGTCATTCTCACCGCCATTCCGTTCTGGCTGGTGATGACGGGCGCGATCGAGAACAAGAACTGGACCATCGCGATCGTCGTGGCATTCGCCATGGTGCAGATCGTGGTTCACATGATCTACTTCCTGCACATGAACACGACGTCCGATGCCGGCTGGACCATGATGGCATTGATCTTCACGGTCATTGTTGTGGTGATTGCGCTGAGCGGTTCGCTCTGGGTGATGTACCACCTCAACGTCAACATGATGCCGGTTCACGACATGAGGAATATGCCCTGATGGCCATGGTGCGCGCCAACGACGGGATCGTCGTGGGCCGCCCGGCCAGACAGGAGTCGTCTGAATCGAAAATAGAATCCGGGCGGTCGCCGCGTAGCGCGACAACCCTCACGGTGCTAGGTCTGCTGGCATTGCTCGGTATCGCGGGATTGACCGCGCTGGGCATCTGGCAGGTCGAACGCCGCGCCTGGAAACTGGATCTGATCGCACGTGTCGATCAGCGCAGCCACGCCGCGCCCGAAGCTGCACCCGGGCCTGCGGCGTGGCTTGCGATCAATCGCAATGACGATGAATATCGTCGCGTCAGCGTCACCGGGCGGTTCGTGCCGGGTGCCGACACTCTGGTGCAGGCGGTCTCGGATCTCGGCGCCGGTTTCTGGGTGCTGACGCCACTGCGCGCGGAGGCCGGATACACCGTGCTGGTGAACCGGGGCTTCGTCAGCCCGGAGGAGCGCAAGGCTGACGCATTTGCGGCGCCCGCGACGCCGGTGTCGGTGACGGGCCTGTTGCGCGTCACCGAACCCAAAGGCGGGTTCCTGCGCTCAAATGATCCCGCTGCCCAGCGCTGGTATTCCCGCGACGTTGAGGCCATTGCCGCCAGCCAGAAGCTCGGCGCCGTCGCACCCTATTTTATCGACGCCAATGCCGCGCTGGAGGCATCGGGGCAGCCCCATGGCGGCCTGACCGTGATTGCCTTCCCGAACAACCACGTGGTCTATGCCATTACCTGGTTTGGGCTCGCTCTGATGTTGACCGGAGGCGCCCTGTTCGTCGCTCGCGACGAGTGGCGGATTCGGAAAAAATCACTACCTCGCGTATGACGTCATGGATGACGCGCTGGTCCAATTCAGGCCGGCCGATCAAGCTGACGGGGCCAGATGCCGGGTTTGGGAGCAGAGAGCAACGTGAGGACACCAGACGTCACTGGCGTCAGTGCGGTGGCCCCGTCGCCTGTCGACGCTGCGGGGGCTACCACACCTGTTGCGCTTGCGGCTTTACCACTCGACGAAACCACCAATATCAAGAACATCAATCTGCTGATCCAGTTGCGCTGGATCGCAGTGGTCGGCCAGGTCCTGACCATCGGCTTCGTACATCTGGTGATGGGGATCGCACTGCCGTGGATGGCCATGGTGGCGGTGCTGTGCGGCTCGGTATTCCTCAATGTCATCAGCCAGGAGTGGCTGCGCCAGCAGACCGACGCGCGTGACCGCGAACTACTTCTGCTCCTGCTGCTCGACGTGGCGGCGCTGACGGTGCAGCTCTATCTGAGCGGTGGCGCGACAAATCCATTCGTGTCGCTCTATCTGCTGCAGGTGACGCTCGGAGCAATGCTGCTGAATGGTCGCTCGACCTGGGTTGTGGTCGTTGTCGCCTGTCTGTGTTTCGCTGGGCTGATTGTATTTCATCGCCCGCTGGATCTACCGGACGCGCTGCGTGACAACCTGTTCCAGTTACATATCATCGGCATGCTGATCTGCTTCGTGCTGGATGCGGCGCTCATCGTCGTTTTCATGACGCGCATCGCACAAAACCTGCGCGAGCGGGACGAGGGGCTCGCAGCGCTGCGCCAGCAGGCCGCAGAGGAAGATCATATCGTGCGCATGGGCCTGCTCGCTTCCGGTGCCGCGCATGAACTCGGTACGCCGCTGGCATCGCTTTCGGTCATCCTCAGCGACTGGCGCCGCATGCCGGCGCTCGCCAAGGACCCTGAGCTGATGGAAGAGATCGCTGAGATGCAGGCCGATGTCCAGCGCTGCAAGTCGATCGTCACCGGCATCCTGATGTCTGCGGGTGACATGCGCGGTGAAGCGCCTGCAGTTACATCCGTGCACGATTTCTTCAGTGAGCTGGTCGAGGAATGGCGTATCGCGCGCTCGAGCAGAACGCTGGTTTATGAGAACCGGTTTGGCGAAGATATGCCGATCGTTTCGGATTCTGCGTTGAAGCAGATGATCTTCAACGTACTCGACAATGCGAATGAAGTATCGCCGCTCTGGATTCGTCTTGCCATCGAGCGCGATGAAGACCAACTGGTGCTGAAGGTCAGCGACATGGGCCCGGGTTTCGCCAAGGAGATGCTGGCGAATCTCGGAAGACCCTACAATTCAAGCAAGGGCCAGTCCGGGCGCGGACTCGGTCTGTTTCTGGTGGTCAATGCCGTCCGCAAACTGGGCGGTGCAGTGGTGGCGGAGAATCGTCCCGTAGGCGGCGCCCTCGTGTCGTTGTCGCTACCACTGTCCGCCCTCGCGATTGGAGCGCGTAAACATGTCGGATGAACGTCTGCTTATCATTGTCGAGGATGACGAGGGTTTCGCGCGCACGCTGAAGCGCTCGTTCGAGCGCCGCGGCTATACCGTGCTGCACGCCGATGGCTTCGAGACGCTGACCGAAGTGCTGGGTGACAAGATGCCTGGCTATGCGGTGGTCGATCTCAAGCTTGGGGGAGCCTCGGGCCTTGCCTGTGTCGAAGCACTGCACGCGCTCAGCCCGGAGATGCTGATCGTGGTGCTCACCGGCTATGCCAGCATCGCCACGGCTGTGGAGGCGATCAAGCTCGGTGCGTGTCATTACCTTGCCAAGCCCTCGAATACCGACGATATCGAGGAGGCCTTCCAGAAAGCGAGCGGCGATGTACAGGTCGCGCTCACGGAGCGCCCAACCTCGATCAAGACACTGGAATGGGAGCGCATTCACCAGACGCTGGTCGAAAGCGACTTTAATATTTCAGAGACCGCACGTCGTCTCGGCATGCATCGTCGGACGCTGGCGCGGAAGCTTGAAAAACGTCAGGTGAACTGAAGCGGCTCGCGACCGACCGAGCTAGCAGCACCCCTGCTGCCGGAACCAGTGCGACAGAGCGCTTTCGAATGGCGTCCAGGCGCGCTCGAACGCCTGGAATTGCGGCACGCTCTTGCGATAGAGCCCGCGCAACTCGGTCTCCATGGCCTCGAGATCGACGCCGGTTGGCTTGCCATCGCGGCTGATAGTGCGGCCACCCACGACCACGTCGCGGACGCAGCTTGTGTTGCCACGGGCAAACAGCATGTCGAGTGGATCGACCGGCATGATGGCATCGCGGTCCAGCTGGCCGATATCGAGCGTCACGAAATCCGCGGCTTCTCCGGTCGCCAGTGTGCCCGTGCCGGGTGCGCCGATTGACTTGCGGCCGTTGCGGATGGCGAGCGCGAGAAATTCTGCCCGGCTCCATGTGCGGTCGAAGCCGAGCCCATCATGGGCCATCTGTACGAGGCGCATCTCGCGGATCGCGTCATCGTCCTCGTCGAGGGCAACGCCGTCGATTCCCACGGCTATCGGACAGCCGCGGCGATGGGCGTCGGCAATCGGGGCAAGACCGGAATGCAGATGCAGATTGGAACTGAAATTCGTCACGATGGTCGCGCCGGACTCGGCGATCATGTCGAGTTCGTCCGGCCGGGCATGGATGCAATGGGCCAGCGTCAAGCGTTCGGACAGCAGGCCAATATCCCTGAGGAAGCGCACCAAACCGCCGGGAAAGGCACGATCCGCCCATTGTCGTTGGTAGATTGTCTCGAGCAGATGCATGTGCACGCGCCGGCCGGTGGCGGCGGAGCGCTCGGCGATCGCTTCGAGCAAGGCAGGCGAGCACCATTGCACGCCGGCGGGGCCGAACTGCACGTCGATCATCGGTCCGGCAATGGCGGCGTGAATCGCTTCGACACGATCGAGATATTCCGATGGTGTCGGGCTCGGACGAATGAACATGTCCTGGATCGTAGTGCGATCGCTCTCGGGCAAGGCGGCAAGTACGTCGGCGCTGTCGCTATAGACGATCGGATTCTGGTCGCGCACGGCTAGCGCAAAGGCCAGCCGGATGCCGACATCGCTCGCGGCCTTCGCGATCGCAATCGACTCGTCAAGGATCGGCATCTTGCCGCTTGGACGGGTATAATGAATCATAGCGCCGCCGCAGCCTGCGCGCGCCGAGCGGGCGAGCGAGACAGCGGCGGCGAGATAGGGATCGGGCGGGGTACCGAAGGCCGAACGCGCGATCCACGATTCCAGTGGCATGTTCGATGCGCCGAAAGATGTCATGGATGGTCGCGCGTGGTCGTGGGCATTGACCAGCGCGGGAATGATCAGGTGGTTTGTCTGCGGCGAAATGCTTGCACCGGTTGAGACACTCGTGATCAGGCCATCCGCATGATGGATGCTGGCCTGAGGCACGAGGCCCCGATCTGGGCCGGTGAAGATATGAGCCGCAGACAGAACCTCAGTCATGGACGTAATCAGTTCTTCGTATAGACCAGCTCGCGCTCGGCGCGGGGCGGCAGGAATTCGCGGGAGAAGATTTCCTGTGGGGTCGGCGTGCGGCTGAGGCCGTAGCCCTCCACAACCATGCCGATGGCGCGGGCCATGCGATCGTCCTTGATGTCGCCGGTGCCGATTTCCTTCATCTCCGGCGTGACGATCAGTTTCTCGAAGGCATATTGCAGGCGGCGCTTTTCGACAGGGACGTCGATGAGGTTATCAAAGGCGGCGATCGCCTTGAGGGCTTCGTTCTGGTCCTTGGCGACCGCGAGATGCCCCTTGTTGATGGCGCGCACGAGGCCGGCAACGGCCTTCGGATTCTCCTTCAGCAGCTTCTTCGACACCATCACGCCGTTGGAATACAGGTCGAGGCCGTAGTCACCGAAGGTGAACCACTTGAAGTCCTTCTCCGGATCCTGACGGTTCAGCACCAGGTTGAAGTAGCTGGTGATATTGAAGACGAGGGCGGCGTCGATGTCGCCCTTGATCAGCATCGGCTCCTGCAGATTGGGCGCCATGTTCGATACCTTGATCTTGTCGCCGGCGAGGCCGTTCTTCTGGATGAAGACCGGCAGCAGGCGGGTCGTCGGCGTGCCCTGCGCGCCGCCCAGCGTGCGGCCTTCGAAATCCTTGATGGTCTTGATGCCGCTGGTGTTCTTGGTCACGATGGCGAAGGGTGGCTGGTTCCACATCTGATAGACCATCACCGGCGAATCCTGCGGACGCGTTGAGGCGTTCTGGATAATGGCATTGACGTCGCCGAAGCCGGCATCCCAGGCGCCGGACATGATGCGCGTCACCGTCGCGCCGGAGCCTTCGCCCTGGTCGATGACCACGTTGAGGCCCTCTTCCTTGAAGAGGCCCTTCTCCTTCGCATAGAGGAAGGCGGCGTCGGCGCCCTGGGTCTTCCAGCCCAGCGTGAACTTGATGGTCGTCTCCTGAGCGAAAGCGGAGCCTGTAAGCAGGACGCTGCCGACAGCGAGGGCGGTCAATCTCTTCAACATGACGTTCTCCTGGTTGGTGTGAGGTGATTAGGTCGCTACGAGATCGTTCTTGCGCGTGGCCCAGCCAGTCACGCGCGCCTCGATCAGAGAGAAAATGACGTAGAGCGCCACGCCGAGGATCGCGAGAATGAACAGGCAGGCGAACACCAGCGGGACGTTGAAGTTCGACGATGCGCTCATCATCACATTGCCGATGCCGCGATTGGACGCGACGGTTTCCGCCAAAACAGCGCCGACAAAGGCGTAGCTGACAGCGACTTTGAGCGAGGCGAAGAAGAACGGCATGGTGCGCGGCAGGCCGACATTCCAGAGAATATCCAGCTTGCTGGCGCCAAGGGCCTTCAGCACATCTTCCAGTTCCGGCTCGGTAGTGGCGAGACCGGTCGCAATGTTGACGACGATGGGAAAGAAGCAGATCGACAGCGCGGTGAGAATTGCGGGCACGGAGCCCGAGCCGAACCACAGCACGAAGATAGGCACGACGGCGACTTTCGGAATCGACGAGAAGCCGACCAGCAGCGGATAGGCGGTGTCATAGGCCACCTTGGAGACGCCAATGACCGCGCCCAGCACGACGCCGAGGCCGACGCCTAGCGCGAAGCCGGCCATGGTGGTGCTGAGGGTCTGGATGATATGCGGCCACAGCACCGGGAAGCGCGCAATCAGTGTCGCGAGAACATCGGTCGGGCGCGGCAAGATCAGATCGGACATGCCCGAGATGATGCAGAACAGCTGCCATCCCGCGAAGAACGCGACGATCAATCCGAACGACCAGAGTTTCTGACGGAGGCCGAGATTCATTTATGCCTCCTGCGTGGCCGGAGCATTGCTCCGCGCATTGACGATGAGGTCGCGCAGACGCTGGTTCAGTGCAACGAAGTCGGGTTCGAAGGTCATGGGGATCGTGCGCGGGCGCGGAAAATCCACCGCGCTATCGTCGAGGATGCGGCCTGGGCGCGCGCTCATCACGCAGATGCGGCTGGCGAGGAAGCCGGCCTCGCGGAGATCGTGCGTGACGAGCAGCACCGTCGGTTTGTGTTGCAGCCAAAGGCTTTGCAGGATCGACCAGAGCTCTTCCTTGGTGAACTGGTCGAGTGCGCCGAACGGCTCGTCCAGCAGTAGCATGCGCGGTTCATGGATCAGCGCGCGGCACAGATTGGCCCGCTGCAGCATGCCGCCGGACAACTGCCAGGGATACTTGTTGCCGAAATCCTTGAGGCCGACCTGCGCCAGTAGGGCATAGGCCTTGTCGCGAAATTCGCCTTTGCGCTTCTGTCGATACTCGGATCGGAACGGCTCCACGATCTTGAGCGGAAGCATGATATTCCGCTCGATGGTCAGCCAGGGCAGCATGGTCGGGTTCTGAAACGCCATGCCGATCCGCAGGGCCTTGGCGGCGACCTCGCGTCCGCCGACGATGACGACGCCGGTGGTCGGGCGGAGCAGATTGCTGACGAGCTTGAGGATCGTCGACTTGCCGCAGCCCGAGGGGCCGACAAGGGCGAGGAATTCGCCATCCGGAATGCTAAGGTTTGTCTCGGCCAGCGCAGGTGTGGCTGCGGGGCCGCGGCCGAAGGTCACCGAGGTCGCCGACAGTTCGATGGCGGTCGGCCTGCGCCGGGTTCCGGTGGCCGCAATGTCTTGCATACTTGTCATAACAATAAGTGCATGCAATTGGGGTGCCACTTGAGTCCGGGGCAAAACGTTGTCATTTTACATTCGCTCGCCATTCCATGCGGAATTATTGGGCAGCCACTCTCTTCGATTGCATGCACTTCGGGCACGGCCCGTGTGCTGAGATCGCGACAGGTTCGATTGAATGCCAGAAGCGCCGAATTCAAAAGACAAGGTTGGGATGATCTGCCGAGCGCTGCGGCGGGCGATCATCGAGCAGGCCCTGGAACCTGGGGCCAAGCTTCCCGAGGACTCGCTTGGTGAGCGCTTCGGCGTCAGCCGTACCATCGCCCGCTACGCACTCGGTCAGCTGGCTTCCGAGGGGCTGGTCGAGCTGCGCCGTAACCGTATCGCAGTCGTGGTGACGCCGAGCTGGCAGGACGCGCGCGACATCTTTGACATCCGGATGGATCTCGAACGGCTGATCGTCCGCAAAATCGCCGGCAAACTTAGCAGCAGCCAGATCGCGCGGCTCAAGGCGCATGTGGAGGCGGAACGCGAGGCGGAGCATGGGCCGAACGCGGTGTCGATCCGCCTGGCGACGGAATTTCACATCATGCTGGCGTCGATGACCAACAGCCCAGTGCTGGTCCGCTATGTGAGCGAGATCGCCTATCGCTGTTGTCTGACGTTGTCGCTGTTCAGCCGACCGCATTCGTCGGAATGCGGTATCAACGAACATATCGCGATCATCGAGGCGCTGCAGGAGGGCGACGCCAACAAGGCGATGTCGCTGATGCACTCGCATCTGGATTCGGTCGCCAACCGTGCGCTGGTGGAGCCGACCCCGGCGCGAGGGCGGGATCTGCTCGACGTGCTCGCGCCCTATGCCGAAGAAACGACCTGAAGGCGTCGGCAGCGCGGCTGTCTTTGCCTAGACGTCCACATTCGCGCTGAGCGAATTATCCTGAATGAATTCGCGGCGCGGTTCGACGACGTCGCCCATCAGCTTGGTGAAGATGTCGTCGGCTTCGTCGACTTCCTTGACGCGCACCTGCAGCAGCGAGCGCTCGTTGGTGTCGAGCGTGGTTTCCCAGAGCTGGCCGGGGTTCATCTCCCCCAGACCTTTGTAGCGCTGCAGGGCCACACCCTTGCGGCCGGCATCGGTCACGGCCTCAAACAGCGTGACCGGACCGTGAATCGGGAATTCCATGTCCTTGCGGCGCAGGATGCCGGATTTCGGATAGGCCTCCTGCAGGCGCGCCGCATATTCGTCGAGCTTGCGGGCGTCGGCCGAACCGAGCAGCGCTTCGTCGATGAACGCGACTTCCTTCACGCCGCGGATGGTGCGCTCGAAGAAGAAGCCTTCGCCTTCGCGGAACTCACCGACCCAGCCACGTTCGACTTCGTCCGCCAGTGCGTCGAGACGGCGCGCGATATAGCTTGCCGCTTCGTTGGCGCTGGCCAGATCACGTGTGACATCGGTGCTGAGCACGCCCGCAATGGCTGCTTGCTCGACCACGCTGCGATTGTAGCGCGAATGCAGGTTGTTCAGCGTCAAACGGATGACGCGGGCATCCTCCACAAGCGACAGCAGATCGCGTCCGGTGCGCTCTTCGCCGGATGAAAGGCGGAACAGGCAGTCGTCGAGACCGGTCTCGATCAGGTAATCCTCCAGCGCGCGTTCGTCCTTGAGGTATTGCTCGGACTTGCCGCGCGTCACTTTGTAGAGCGGAGGCTGGGCGATGTAGAGATAGCCGCCCTCGATCAGCGTTGGCATCTGGCGGAAGAAGAATGTCAGAAGCAGCGTGCGGATATGCGCGCCGTCGACGTCGGCGTCCGTCATCAGAATGATCTTGTGATAGCGCAGCTTCGAGAGATCGAAGTCGTCGCGGCCGATACCCGTGCCGAGCGCGGTGATCAGCGTGCCGATTTGTTCGGACGACAGCATCTTGTCGAAGCGCGCGCGCTCGACATTGAGAATCTTGCCGCGCAGCGGCAGCACCGCCTGGAATTCGCGGTTGCGGCCCTGTTTCGCAGAGCCGCCTGCCGAGTCACCCTCGACGATGAACAGTTCGGACTTGGCGGGATCGCGTTCCTGGCAGTCGGCGAGCTTGCCGGGCAGCGACGCGATGTCGAGCGCGCCTTTGCGGCGGGTCAGTTCGCGCGCCTTGCGTGCGGCTTCGCGGGCCGCACCGGCTTCGATCACCTTGTTGACGATGATCTTGGCTTCGGTCGGATGTTCCTCGAACCATGAAGCGAGCGCTTCATTGAGCACATTCTCGACCACCGGCCGCACTTCCGAGGATACGAGCTTGTCCTTGGTCTGCGACGAGAATTTCGGATCGGGCACTTTCACCGAAAGTACGGCGGTGAGACCTTCGCGGCAGTCGTCGCCGGTCAGCGCGATCTTTTCCTTCTTGGCCACGACTTCGGCATAGCCATTCACCTGGCGCGTCAGCGCACCACGGAAACCGGCGAGATGGGTGCCACCGTCACGCTGCGGGATGTTGTTGGTGAAGCACAGCACGTTCTCGTGGTAGCTGTCATTCCACCACATCGCGACTTCGACTGAGATGCCGCCCTGTTCGGCGCGCATCACGATCGGCGCTGGCACCATCGCCTTCTTGTTGCGGTCGAGATATTTGACGAATTCCTCGACGCCGCCCTCATACATCATGGTCTCGGTCTTCTCGACCGGATGACGTAGATCCGACAGCTTGATATTGACGCCGGAATTCAGGAAGGCGAGCTCACGCAAGCGATGTTCGAGCGTTGCGAAATCATATTCGAGCGTCGTGAAGGTTTCGGCAGAGGCATAGAACGTCACTTCGGTGCCGCGCTTGCCATTGGCATCGCCGACGACCGCCAACGGCGCAACAGAATCGCCGTGCGCGAATTCGATGCGATGCTCCTTGTCATTGCGCCAGACGCGCAGGATCAGCTTGCTCGACAGCGCGTTGACGACGGAGACACCGACGCCGTGCAGACCGCCGGACACCTTGTAGGAGTTCTGGTCGAATTTTCCGCCGGCATGGAGCTGGGTCATGATGACCTCGGCCGCCGAAATGCCTTCGCCCTTGTGAATGTCGACGGGAATGCCGCGACCATCGTCGCGCACCGTCACCGAGCCATCGGCATTCAGAATAACTTCGACAGCGCTGGCATGACCCGCGAGGGCTTCGTCGATCGCGTTGTCGACGACTTCATAGACCATGTGGTGCAGGCCGGAACCGTCATCCGTGTCGCCGATATACATGCCCGGTCGCTTGCGGACGGCGTCGAGTCCTTTCAGGACCCGGATCGATTCCGCGCCATATTCAGCGGGAATGGCATGCTCAGTGTCGGCGATCGGTTGCCGGGCTGGTTCAGTCATGTAGGGGCCTTCGAAGGTGTGCCGAATCAGCGCGGAAAACGGCGCCTGAATCGCTCTATTTGTGCCACGAAAGACGCATTGCGCCTAGCGCAAAGTAACGTGCAGCAAGCTATTGAATAAATAGGATTTTTTGGCGCAATTTCAAGCCGGATCGAGGCCGTTTTTACAGCCTGATTTCGCGCCTGTTCCGGGCGTCGAAATGCCCGGCTTACATGCATTCCGGAGGCTATTTGTCGGCCAGTTCCGCAGCGGGTTTGGTGGCGTTTATTTTGAGGCCGCGACGGGCGATCAGATGCGCGGCCAGCACCACCGGCTCCAGCAGCACCATCCCGAACAGAATGCCGAACAGGCGGTCATAGCCGGGCTCCAGGGCGGCATTGGCGTAGTTGTCAGGCACCAGCACCACAAGGAAGGCGAGCGTGAACTGCAAGCCCGCATAGCTCATGGAGGGCGGGCCATTTTCGATGTGACGGCCGATCATGACGCCGAGCGCTAGTCCGATGGTCATCACGACGGGCGAATGTTGACTGACTAGCAGGATCGCGCTGGCGAGCAGACCGCCGGCGAGACAGCCAACCAGACGGTTCATCATGCGCGAGGAAACCGGGCTGAGCATGCCTTCTGCCAGTGACGCGGCAGGCACCAGCATGACCGCGAAGATCGTGACGCTGGACTGGCTGAGTGAGGGAATGCCGAGCCAGAGCCACGCCCAGGGGATCAGCGCTAGCGCAATGCCGCCGACCAACGCGTGACGCGCCACTGTGGCGTGCCATTGCCGCGTCGGCTGGTCGTGCGGCTTGGCGCGCAGATTGTTGTCCGGATTCGGTAGCGCGCGCCGCACTGTCCAGGTCGAGATCGCGCTGACGATGACACAGGCGGTGGTGCCGGCCAGCACTTCGAGCACGCGCGTCGAGGCGAAGCGCAGGATCGGCTCCCGCGCATGTTCCATGCCTTCGATCAGCACCATTAGAAAGGTGAGGCCGGTAAATAGCCACGCATAGGCACGGCGGCCAACGATGGCGAAATAGAGCGTGACACCGCCGCCGATCAGAAGGCCGAGACTTAGCAATAACGGCTGCCTGAGCAAGAGCGGCGCGGCCGCAAGCGCGATCCCTGCACCTGTGAGCGTCCCGATCACACGGAGCAATCCGCGCCTGAAGCTTTCGGTGACATGCGAACGCATCACCATGTAGCCGGAGAAGGCCGCCCAGCCGATATTCTCGGCACCGATGGCGTGCGAAAAGACGATCGCCAGCAGCACCGAACAAACGCATTCGGCCTCGTCGATCATGCGCGGTCCGGGAGTCGGAAGCGAACGCATTTCGGTTCCGAACGCGCGCGCAATCCGCGACAGATGAATGGCCAAAAATACCAGCATGGCCAGATATTTATGCTGTCGAACGTGGTCTACAACAGACGATTTCTCATGGCCCAATGCAGTGGCGGACGCGCGCGCTGGCGCGCTTGCACGCTTTGTCCTTAGTAGAGCTGCAGTGGGAGAATATCCCGACCGTCAGGGCCGACCATCAGACCCCAGCTGTCATTGGCCGCGACCTTGATCGTGCTGTCATGCGCGGGCTTGCCTGCGGCCTTGATTGTGACCTTGTAGGCGCCGGGCGGCAGTTCCATTGTCGGCCCGTCCGGTTTCTGCGGACCTCCCGCGCCGGGCGCAACCTTGATCGTCTTGTTATTGACGCTGACCGACACTTCGGCGTCGCCCATATTTCCGAACAGCAGCCGAACCTTGCCCGGTGCGGGCAGAATACCGGCCTTTATTGCTTCCGTGGGATGGCGCACGACAAGACTGACCGTGGTCTCATCGTTGCGACGCTCCAGCTTCAGCATGGCGGGACCGCCGGGGCCCTTGAAGGCCAGCATGGCGGTGTCGGGCTTGATGACCGCACTTTTTGTATCTTCCTGCCACCGTCGCTGCGTGAGTTCGCGCCGGTAGAACGCCAGCACCGAATCCAATCCGGCAGGAACGGAGGCGTTCAATTCATGCCGGAATGGCGCGCCGCCGGGCAGCCCGGATGTGCCGAGCGATCGCAACGTCCGCTGTTTCGGGGTGGGATAATCGGCATCGCCGTCGGATTCGAGAACCTGTTCGACACTCTTGGCGTTGTCTGTCGTGGTCTTGTTGCCGGCAGAGGCTGCAACAGGCGCGCCCTTCAGGCCCGAGCCTGTCGCCGTAACATTCACCTTCGGTCCCATCTGCATCGCCGTCAGCGAGATGCTCTGACCGCTTTTACTGAAATTGAGCACCGCCATGTTGGGATTGTTGATGACGGATGGCATGGCCTTCCAGCCGAGCGCCTTCATCCCGCCACGATAGAAGTCCGCGATAGCGCCGGCGCTGGAGGTGCTTGCAAATTCAAGCTTGCCGGCTTGTCCGTCGAATTCCACTTCGCTGGCCGTGTCGGGCACGGGAATGGGTACAGCGGAGCCACTCATCGTGCGGAGTGGAGCTTCCGGTCCACGCGTCGACTGTGCCGCGGCGCGTCTCGCATTGTCTTCGGCAATCACAGCCTGGCCAAATGAAAGCGCATCCTTCATGAAGCGATCGTCTGCTTCCTTTTTGGCCTTCGCGCGCGCTGCGATCACTGATGGCAGAACCTGCACGTCGATCTGCACCATGGTCAGATCGTATTTACGACCAATCTGCATCGTGGCGGTTTCCTCCGGGGAGGTGAACGCGAGCGAGGCGCGATCGGCGGTGACGACGGTGTCCTTGCTTTGTTCGATCCAGCCTTTCTTGCCGAGTTCGCGGCGATAGAAGGCGAGCACCGGGCCAAGCTCTGCCGGGATCAGCGCATGTGCTTCGCGCTTGATGGAATCTGCGCTGCCGGTGGTTCCGGCGGATTTGATGCGTTCCGGCTTTGGCAGACCGGCAGATTCTGAACCGGCCACCAGGTCTTGCGGAAGCGCGAATGGCGCAACGCGTATCTCGACGCCGGTCCTGTTATCGGCGCCTCGTTGCAGGGTCAGCATCACCGGCAATTGTCGCGTGTTGCCTTCGCGGGTGAAATAGACACGCACGCCGTCAGCGATCGTTTCGTCAATCTTGGCGTCCGGCCAGCGAGCCTGCGCCGCACTCGCGGATAGCGGCGACCAGCCCAATGCAGCGAGCTCTTTCTGAAAGAAAGTCAGCGTTGCGTCGACCGTTTCAGGGGTCGTGCATCCGAGATATGGCCGCCGCTCGTCATAGATGATGTCGGTTGCGCGTTCGGGGAAAGGCAGGTTCACTTCCAGGCGCTGCGAGCTGTAGCTGACGCCCGACCGGTCCGTTCGGCTGCCGTCGGTCATGAAAGATGCCGACACACCCTGCGCGCCCCTCTTGTACCAGCGACTGCGCTTCGAGGCCTCGAACGGCGGCGTGTAGGCGATCCAGCCATCGGCGGCGAGTAATCTATCGGTGCTGGCAATGGTATCTGCAACAGTGCCGGCGCCAAAATAACTGGCGCTTAGATTGGGATATTTGGTGGCTTCCGGCCGGGCCGTCGCACCGTCGATGTATGGCAGTGTCCTCACATCCACCAAGCCGTCTTCGGCGTGGCAGGCCAGCGAGCCGCCGACGATGGCTGTGCTGACAAGCAGGGCCAACAGAGAGTGTCTGGCCGCGAACCGCATCCCACGCTTGCTTGAAAACATTACTGAAAGCCTCCGGCGTTTGGTGACGCGCATGCAAAAGCGCTGCCCACTAGGGCAGCGACATCATTTGCGCGGGGCACTCAGTGTGAGTTGTGAGAGGTGCTGCTTTGGTTCAACCGGCGGACTAGCGCCGGGTAATCCGTCCATTCGCGACGTCGAAGATCTCGCCGGAGGGGCCGATATCCCCGAAAGCAGCAGGATCAGCGCCGGTCATCCAGACCTGGGCGCCCAATTTCGCGAGTTCGCCGAACAGCGACTTGCGTCGGTCAGGGTCGAGATGGGCGACGACTTCATCGAGCAGCAGCAGAGGCGTGATGCCGGTCATCTCGGCGACCAGCGTGGCATGTGCGAGCACGAGGCCGATCAGCAGTGCCTTCTGTTCGCCGGTGGAGGCGTCGCGCGCCGGCATGTTCTTCGGCGCATAGATCACCTGCAGGTCGGTGAGATGCGGGCCGTCGAGCGTGCGGCCGGCAGCGGCATCGCGCGGGCGACCATCACGCAGAATCTGGCGATAACGATCTTCGACCGCTGTGGCCGGCTCATTGACCAGCGCATTCTCCATCCATCCATCGAGCATGATGAGTGCGGATGGAAAGGCCGAGGCTTCGCCGCGGACGCGCAGCATCTCTGCGAGCCGTATCGCGGTCTGGCCGCGCATGGCTGCGACAGCAACTGCGAGTTCGGCTGTCTCGCGCTCGATGGCATCGAGCCAGTGGCCATCGCTGTTCCGGTCTTCGAGCAAGCGGTTGCGCGAGCGCAGGCTTCGCTCGAGCGCGGAGACACGACCGGAGTGATCCTTGTCGATGGCTAGCACCAGGCGGTCGAAGAAGCGTCGGCGCTCGGAGGCGGCGCCCATGAACAGCTGGTCCATCGCGGGCGTCAGCCACACCATGCGCAGGTGATCACCGAATGCGGTGGCCGAGCCTACCGGCTCACGGTCGATACGACAGCGACGGCTGGTGGACGCACCTTCTGCCGCGGGGGCATCGATGCCGGTGCCGAGTGTGGCGAGACCAACCTCACCCTCGACTGTCGCCGAGACTGCCCAGGAACCGTCGCCTTCGTTATTCGCAACGTCTTCGAGCGTCGCGCGGCGCAGGCCGCGGCCGGGCGACAGAAACGAGATCGCTTCGATGCAATTGGTCTTGCCGGCGCCGTTCGGGCCGACGAGGGCGACCATGTCCGCCGACGTCTCCAGCGACGCCGCGCGATAGCTGCGGAAATTGGTGAGCGACAGGCGATGGATGCGGGAGGCGGTCATTCGTGAATATGGGACTCAGCTAAAGTCGTCGCAACGAACCGCGCCAATCTCCGTTGTCATCCCCGCCGAGTGCGCCGAAGGCGCATGCGGGGCGGGGATCCATAACCACGGCCGGCATAAAACGGCAGAGTCGTCGTTACCTGGCTGCAACTAGTTCTTCGGAGGCTATGGGTCCCCGCTTTCGCGGGGACGACACCTGAAGGAACTCACACCCGCATCGGCATCAGCACATAGAGGGCGCCCTTGGCGTCCTTGTCCTGCACCAGCGTCGGCGAGCCGGGATCGGCGAGGCGCAGCACGGCGACTTCGCCTTCGATCTGGGCAGCGATGTCGAGTAGATAGCGCGAGTTGAAGCCGATATCGAGCGCGTCGGAGGCGTATTCGACCTCGAGCTCTTCCGTCGCGCTGCCGGAATCCGGATTTGTCACCGACAGCACGAGCTTGCCTGCCGACAGCGCGAGTTTCACGGCGCGGCCGCGTTCGCTGGAGATCGTCGAGACGCGGTCGACGGCGTTCTCGAAATCCTTCTTGTCGATCACCAGTTCCTTGTCGTTGTTCTGCGGGATCACGCGGCCATAGTCGGGGAATGTGCCGTCGATCAGTTTCGAGGTCAGAACCACATTACCAAGCGTGAAGCGGATCTTGCCCTGCGACAGTTCGATGGTGATCTCGGCTTCCAGATCCTCGATCAGGCGCTGCACTTCACCAACCGTCTTGCGCGGCACGATGACGCCCGGCATGCCGTCGGCGCCCTTGGGTAGCTTGAGGTCGATCTGCGCCAGACGATGACCGTCGGTGGCGACGGCGCGCAGGGTTGCCGCGGTCGCGGTGCCGGCGGCGTGGAGATAAATGCCGTTGAGATAATAGCGGGTCTCTTCGGTGGAGATCGCAAACTGCGTGCGGTCGATCAGGCGCTTGACGTCGGAGGCGGGCAGCGCAAACGAATGCGTCATCTCACCGGCGGCGAGATCAGGGAAATCATTCTCCGGCAGGGTCTGCAGCGTGAAGCGCGAACGACCGGCGCGGATCGCCATTACCGAGCGATCGCCATCGGCTTCCAGCACGATCTGCGAACCGTCCGGCAGCTTGCGGACGATGTCGTAGAACATATGCGCAGGTACGGTGGTGGAACCGGCGGTGCTGACTTCGGCGGCCAGGGTTTCCGTGACTTCAAGGTCGAGGTCGGTGGCCTTCAGCGACAGCCGGGCGTTTTCGGCGCGGATCAGCACGTTGCCCAGGATCGGAATCGTGTTGCGGCGCTCGACCACGCGATGCACGTGGCTCAGCGACTTCAGGAGTTGCGCGCGTTCGACGGTGACCTTCATAACAAAACCCGCCCGATTCAATCCGGTGTCGTGTGGAAATGCCCGGCAGCCCGAACGGGCGCCGCGGCGATGACACCCGCAAGCTCGATCAAGTGGATTTTGCTCAATCCCGCGGGGGACCGCAAGGTGGCGTGGATGGCCCGGAAGCGCAAGAGAGATGCGCTTCCGGCCCCCAATGTTTTGACGGTTAACACCCTCGTCCTGCCCCCGGTGTGCGCTTTGGCGCGCCGGGGCGGGACGCTTTACTCCTGCAGCTGGCGCTTCAGCGTTTCGACCTCGTCCTGCAGGGCCACGTCCTTGCCGACCAGCGCCTCGATCTTGCGCACGGCATGCAGAACGGTGGTGTGATCGCGGCCGCCGAAGCGGCGACCGATTTCCGGCAGCGAGCGCAGCGTCAGGGTCTTGGCCAGATACATCGCAACCTGACGGGGGCGCACGACATTGGCGGTGCGGCGCGACGACAGGAGGTCGGACCGGCTGACATTGTACTGGCGCGCGACGACACGCTGGATGTCCTCGATCTTGATGCGCTTCGGCTCCTGCGGGCGGATCAGGTCGCGCACTTCGCGCTCGGCCATTTCCAGCGTGACCGGCGTAGCATTCAGCTTCGAATGCGCCAGCAGGCGATTGATCGCGCCTTCGAGATCGCGGCCGTTATGGGTGATGGTGCGGGCCAGATAATCCAGCACCGGTTCCGGCACGTCGAACGAGGCGTGATGCGCACGGGCGGCGGCAACGCGCGATTTCAGGATGCCCAAGCGCAGCTCTTCGCCGAGCGAGCTCATTTCGACGACGAGACCGCCGGCGAGGCGCGAACGCACGCGTTCGTCGAGGCTTTCCAGATCCGACGGCGGGCGATCGGCGGCGATCACGACCTGGCGGCCGGCATCGATCAGTGCATTCAGCGTGTGACAGAACTCGGCCTGCGTGGTCTTGCCCTGCAGGAACTGGAGATCGTCGATCACCAGCACGTCGATGCCGCGCAGCGCTTCCTTGAAGGCGAGCGCTGTCTGCGTTTTCAGCGCGGCGACGAAGCCGTACATGAACTTCTCGGCGGTGAGATACAGCACCTTGCGGTCGGGGCTGGAATTGCCGGCCCAGGTCACAGCCTGCAAGAGGTGAGTTTTGCCGAGGCCGACGCCGGCATGGATATAGAGCGGATTGAACATCACCGGATCGCCGCGGCGACCTTCAGCCACCTGACGTGCGGCGGCATGGGCCAGCGTGTTGGCGCGGCCGAGCACGAAGCTCGCAAAGGTTAGGCGGGGATCGAGTGGCGAGCCGCCGAGTGCTTCATGGCTTGCGGAGACCGGTGCGGTGGCCGTGGCGCGGAGTTCGGGTGCCGGGCGGTTGGTGGACGTTTCGGTGCGGCGCGCTTCGGTTGGCGCGACGGCTTCCTTGTTCGCGGGCGCAACGTTGCGCATCGCCGAACGCACGGTGAGGTCGACGCGATGAACCTGCGGCATTTCGGCCTGCCAGGCGTTCAGCACGCGCTCGGCATAGTGGGCCTGGATCCAGCTCTTCAGGAATCGGGTGGGTACCGAAAGATGGACGCTGTCGTCCTGCACGCTTTCGAGATCCATCCGCGCGAACCAGCTGGAGTAAACGTCTTCGCCAACCGTCGACCGCAGCCGACCTTTCACGCGAGACCAGTGATCCTGTTCCATATTAGCCATTGTCAGAGAACTTTTCAGATAGAGTAAGTGTCCGGCGCAACGCTGCCGATTGAATGTCCGCGTATGAAGACGCGGGGTGACCTCGTGTGACGCGTCGTCCTCGGGCACAGCTCCGCCAACGGCCATCCGGCCGAGATCAGATCAGTGATGTCGAAGAGGACCTCGTCGCGAGGTCAGCGCGTACTGGACGGTCTGTCGGGAGCGTGGGCGGAGGTGCAGGTCGGCGCATGTGCCGCCATGTCTGAACGAGACGCAGATCGCTGTCGCTGGAATGCTGTCGTGGTCGATTTGCGCATAAGTCCTCCCCCGCTCGCCGCGGTCGCTCGCGGCAAGATGTCAGTTCACATGTGGTTCAAAGTCAGTCCGCAACGCTGAACATCGAAACTCGTTCAGTCGCATTACCGTGTCGTCGTCTTGCCCGCTCGCCTGCCCGCTTACTTCCGCACCGTCAGCTTTGCTGGTTGCGATTGGCCGGTGCGCATTTCTTTTCAAAGCATCCGAATGGATGCCCGAGAAATTTCGACACAGAACAACCCTTCCCATATTGCTATGGGCTGCGATCCGATCAAAGCTTGGAAGGTGTCGCTAACCTGAAGACCGTCGCTGATCTTAAGGTCCGTCCTGGTTCTTAAATCGCTCTGATCTCAAGAACCGCGGGCGCCGCGAGTGATTTAAGAAATACAGCACGCCCGGTTTCTCGCAACGGAATCATTTTTGAGATGCCCCGCAAAAGCCTCACTTGCGCCGCGCGGAACGCGTCGTGATTTTTTTGACGATGCGTCAAGGTTTTGAATCAACGCGCTGAATCGTAATGTGACAGTGCCGTTGCAGATTCGATCCAGCGAAAAAAGAAATTCATAATTCATTTACGAATGAAGGCAGCGAGTCCTCGTTTTCAAACTGGTTAGCTTCGCTATGCCGATAAGTGATTAGTGCCGCGCGTTTTTTTCTGTGCGTTGAGTCAGGGTAACCCTAGACATCGGACTCAGGATCGCGGCGAGAGGCGCTTGCTTTTTCGGAATCGCGCTGACGCAAGCAATAAAGCGGATTGGGGCTCGCTGTGATGCGTTGTGTGTTCCTGCCGTGTCGTTGAAGAGACATGACGAGACGCGCATCATGCAAGCGTGCAGCCGTCTTTGCGCTTCATCAGAATTTGTGACGCGATAGCGCGAGCGCATTGCGGCATAAAAAAAGCCCGGCGCGAAGCCGGGCTTTTTAGAAAGAATGTTGTCGTGAGATTACTGCGCGAGCTTCGCGATCTGATGAACGAGGCGCGAGACCTTGCGGCTCGCGAGGTTCTTGTGAACGAGGTTGCGCTGAGCAGCCTTCATCAGTTCAGGCTCGGCGAGCTTCATTGCCTTCAGCGCCGCTTCGCGGTCGCCGCTCTTGATCGCCGCCTCAACGGTGCGGACTGCACCGCGCATCTGGGTGCGGCGGGACTTGTTGACGATGGTGCGGCGGGCAATCTTGCGCGTCGCCTTCTTGGCGGAGGTCGTATTGGCCATATCTCACTATCCTTCAGCAGCGTCCCGTCTCGGGCGCCGGGCTGATTGACGTTTGCCGCTCGACTGCGGCCAACGCTGATCTGTTTCCGGGGTGTTCCTGAAAATGCTATCCCCGGAGCGGCAAAGCTCACGCAACTCACGGGGCGCGCCGCTCAAAGAACAGCGGCGGCGGGATTGCGCCCACCGCCATTGGCGCTCCTTATAGAGTGCCCAATTTCCACCGTCAACGCTTTCCGGCTGTGCTTTTGGACGGAAAACAGCCACAGAGCGGCGGTTAAGTTGCTGAAGAGGTTGAATTTCTCGGGTTTGCCCGGTATTGCCGGGGGTGAGAGCGATGAGGGGATTCGGATGATCCGCGGGTTTTTCCGCCTGATAGGGCTGTTATTGCTGGCCGGTGGGTTCGTATTCCTGGTCTATGACGGAGCGCGCTCAATCGCCGACCAGGCGCTGCGGCTGACCCGGCTCGGCGAGTTCTGGAACGACATCAATCAGGCCAGCCAGCGCTCTTTCCAGGCATTGATCGATGCCAATGCGCCGTTTCTCAGTGGGCTTCTCAAGTTGCTGCTCAACCAGCCGGCCTGGGCCGTCATGGGTGTGCTCGGCATCGTGCTGATGCTGCTGTTCCGGCCAAGCAAGCCGCTGATCGGTTATTCGCGGAACTGAACGGCGCACCAGCGGCGTAACAGACCTGCCGTTTCCATCGTAGATACCTATATTGCCACTTGAGATACGCGCCGCGCGGCAGGAGTGAATCCGGTTCTGTCGGCACGGCGTTGTTGGCCCTCAGAGGTGCGTGTTCGTCCAGCGAACCGGAGTCCACTTCGTTCGCGAGCGCGCAGGGAGATGATCCATGCTGTTCATGCGTAAAACCACTGCATTGCCGACCGCTGCAGAAGCGCTGCCCGGTCGCGATACGCCGATCCCCACTGCCAAACATCACTTCGTCAACGGCAGCAACATCCAGCCACCCTATCCGGAAGGCCTTGAGCAGGCGGTGTTCGGGCTTGGCTGTTTCTGGGGAGCCGAGCGCAAGTTCTGGGAGCTCGGTGATGGTATCTACACGACGGCGGTTGGGTACGCGGGCGGCTTCACGCCGAACCCGACCTATGAAGAGACCTGCTCGGGCCGCACCGGTCATACCGAAGCGGTACTGGTCGTTTTCGATCCGAAGAAGATTTCCTACGAGCAACTCCTGAAGACGTTCTGGGAAAGCCACGACCCAACCCAGGGCATGCGCCAAGGCAACGATATCGGCTCGCAATATCGTTCCGCGATCTACACCTTCAATGACGCGCAGCGCGATGCCGTTGCCGCGTCGAAGGCGACGTATCAGAAGGCGCTGTCGGCGAAGGGCCTCGGCACCATCACGACCGAGATCGCACCGGCCGGGAATTTTTACTTCGCCGAGGACTATCACCAGCAGTATCTGGCGAAGAATCCTGGCGGTTATTGCGGTCTCGGCGGCACCGGTGTGTCCTGCCCGATCGGGGTCGGCGTCACGGCCTGACCACGGCTAAGTGTAGACAAACAACGTCAAAAGCCCGCTTTCGGAATTCCCGGAGGCGGGTTTTTGCTGCCTGATGGAAGGCCATGACAACGGAATTTTAACCATAACAGGCCAGAACCGAAGCTGCCTCTATGAGGGATATGTCCAGTGTCGTCTGCCCGCGCGTTTCGTCTGCCCATGATTGTCGCGGTTGCCGCGCTGGCTTTGTCCGGCTGCATGCGGAGACCGGGTCCTGTTGCAGTGGTTGCGCCCGCTGCCGATCTCGATACCCTCGCTTACGGTCGCCCGGGTTACGGGCCGGCAGCAGTGCCGGTTGCTTATGCTCCCCCCGTCTCGACCTATGATGCGCAGTACAAGCTCGATGCCGGCGACAAGCTTCGCGTCGTGGTTTATGGCCAGGAAGGTCTCACCAATTCCTACGCCATCGATGCCGGTGGCGCGATCACCATGCCGCTGATCGGCCGCGTGCCAGCGCGCGGCATGACGCCTGCTGCTTTGGCTGCGAGCATCACTGGTCGCCTGCGTAACGGATTCATTCGTGAACCGTCGGTGGCTGTCGAAATCGAAGCCTATCGTCCGTTCTTCATTCTCGGTGAAGTCGCCGCTCCCGGCCAGTATCCTTACGTGCCCAATATGAGCGTCGAGAGCGCGATCGCCATTGCCGGCGGTTTCTCGCCCCGCGCCAAGCGTGACGAAGTCACGCTGACCCACACCACTATCGAAGGCTCGTATCGCGCCGTAGTGCCGTTGGGCACGCCGATCAATCCCGGCGATACGGTGCTGGTCAGCGAACGCTGGTTCTGATCGCGCGCATCAGGCGCCGTCGTCACCTCAGGCATGATTTTCTCCGCTTTGCGGAATAGGTCGGCGTGCTCCGGATAATTAAAGGCTGCGATGTATGGGCGCATCGGCGTCAGGACACGTGCTGCGCTGTATCAGAATTGTCTTCCGCACTGTAAGCAATGGTCAAGCGAGGCCAACTCGCCGGAGCGCCGCCATGTCGGCGCAATCAGATTTCGAGGGGGAATAGATGAAGACGCATCCGCCGATCAACGCCATGCGCGGCGTCACTCTGGCAGCCATCGTGGCGCTGGGAGCGGTGTCGTCGCAAGCATCTGCGCAGACGGCGCAATCCTATCCCGATCGACGCATCACCTTCGTCGTGCCCTATGCGCCCGGTGGTGCCACCGACGTCGCCGCGCGCCTGCTGGCGCAAAAGCTGCAAGAATCCTGGAAGCAGACCGTCACGGTCGACAATAAGCCGGGCGCTGGCGGCGTGATCGGCAACGACTTTGCCGCCAAGGCTCCGGCCGACGGCTACACGGTGCTCGTTGCCATTACGCAGATCATTCAGGCACCGAGCCTGATGTCGAAATTGCCCTACGATGCGTTCAAGGATCTCGCGCCCGTCACGCAGGTCGCGATCTCGCCGATCGTGCTCGTCGTGCCCGAAGCGCAGCCGATGAAGTCGGTGAAGGAGCTGGTCGATCTCGCGAAATCCAGCCCCGGCAAATATCCGTACGGCACGTTCGGCAATGCCACCACGTCGCATCTCTATGGCGAGCTGCTGAAGAAAAACACCGGCATCGATATGACCCACGTGCCGTATCGCGGCGCCGCGCCGCTCTTGAACGATCTGCTCGGCAATCAGGTCACCGCCGCATTCCTCGACTTCACCACGGCCGGACCGCAGCTCGAAGCCGGCAAGATCCGTCCGCTCGCCGTGGGCGGGGAGAAGCGCAAGCCCAAGCTGCCGAACGTGCAGACCATGGCCGAGCTCGGCTATCCCGGTTTCGAAGCTGAAGGCTGGGTCGGCATCTTCGTGCCAGCAGCGACGCCGAAGGACGTCGTGAACAAATTGTCCGCCGAGCTGGGGCGCATCATTAATTCGCCGGAAGGGACCGCCGGCCTGCAGGCGGTTAATCTCGTTCCCGTCGGCGACAGCCCAGAGTCGTTCGAGAAGAGCCTGCGCCGCGACTTCGATCGCTGGGCGGCGGTGGCAAAGACCGCGGGAGTCAAAGGCGAGTAAGTTGGCGCGGATTGGCCCGGGTCGGTCTCGGCTGTTACAGCCCGCGAAAGCGGGTGGTCAGTAAGCGCAGGGGATCGTGATTAGCCCTGGTGACAAGGCATAATGGATCGCCCGGTCAAGCCGGGCGATGACACCAGAAGTGTGACGAGGAGAGACGCGGTCGCGTCTCCTACTTCACCAGATGTTTGGCGAGAAAGCCCAGGCTGCGCTCCCTGGCGAGGTCGGCGCTGGCTTTGTTGTAGCTGGCGCGTTGGTCGCAATTGAAGCCGTGTTCGGCGCCGTCATAAACGAAGATCTCGACATCGGGTCGCTTGGCGCGAATGGTCTCGACGTCCGAGAGCGGAATGCCGTGATCCTTCTCGCCGAAATGCAGTTGCGTCGGCACGGTCGGCTTGTCGTCGGCAAAACGGACGATAGCGCCACCGTAATAACCGATGGCGGCGCTGAGGCCGGTCAATTTCGTGGCAGCGGCGAAGGCGACGCTGCCACCGAGACAGAAGCCGATAATGCCGACATTGCCGATATCTTTCACTGAATCAATCGCAGCCTGGGTATCGCGCAGCATCGCGGGCCAATCCGGATTAGCAACGAACTTGCGTGCGATGGCGACTTCCTCGGGCGAGTAGCCGGACTGGAAATTGGGCTCGATGCGATCGAAGATCGACGGCGCCACCGCCACATAGCCTTGCACGGCGAAGCGATCGCAGACCGTGCGGATATGGTTGTTCACGCCGAAGATTTCCTGAATCACCACCACGGCGCCCTTGGGCTTGCCTTCAGGCTGGGTGCGGTAGGCGCCGAGCTTGAAGCCGTCAGATGCGGTCAGCGTGATATCTTGTCCCACGGGGTATTCCATAGCGTTGTTGAGGGGGAGGTCTGTTTGGCGTGGATGGCAGCGCTGGTCCACTCACAAAGCGGCTACTGCCACATCCAGTTCCGGCCCCAGTCGCCCTTCCAGCCGGTCAGGCGTCCCTTGCGAAACTGGAGATAGAGGCGGTCGCGGCGGTCGAAGAAGCCGCTGCCGCCGAAGGTACGGATCGCCAGATAGATCTCATGCCCCGGCCGGCCGCTGATATAGGCCAGCGGCGTACCCAAGGCGCGGGCGGCTTCATCCGTTGCCATGCCGAAGGCCAGCGGGCTGGCGTTCGACAGCGTGGCGGTGAAGGGCAAATCCGGCGCGGTCCCGCCAGGCTGCGAATATGCGGGAGGTGCCAGGGCGAGGGCAGCCGCGAAGCCAGCGATAAATGCGGAAATCTTCATGGCGCAATTGTTTTCCGGATCGGATACCGGCGCAAGGCGGCATTGCTTAAAGTTTTCACGAAGGGCCTAACCGACTGATAGCGCTATCCGCCGGAATGAAACCTTCCAGGGGTCGATCAGGAAGCATTAACAATACCCATTAAGCTTCAGGAACCCTGTTTCGAGGTATGTATGTCCTGCTTGCGGCCCGTTCGTCGCAATAGATCGAGGGCATATGACCGCTTCAGTCAAACAATCGCCGGCGCGCCGCCGACTGCTTCTGGCATCGGACCGCAGCGATAGCAGCAGCGAACTCGTCGATATTCTGCAGAAGGTCGGCGAAGTCGATGTTGTCCCAACGTCGGCCATTCCGGAGATGCCGCCCGGCGAGCTGTCGGGTATCGTGGTCGATATCAATCTGCGTTCGGCAGAGGCCGTGCAGCGCGTGCGCAACAAGTTGCGCCACAAATCCTATGAAGCGATACCGCGCCTGTTCGTGCTGGCCGACTCGCTGCATCACGGATCGATGCAAGCCTGGGCGCTCGGCGCCACCGATACGATCGCGCGGCCGTTCGATGCACGCGGCGTCATGCAACGCATCCGTGCTGCATTCCCGAACCCGCATGACGAAGACTTCTCCAACCGCGGCAAGGCGCTGAATCGCGGCGTCGAAGCCGCCCATGCGGTGATGGTCAAGATCTTCGAGAAGTTGCCCGCCGGCGTGCCGCTCACCTTCAACGACGTGATGCAGGCGGAGAACCAGATTCTGAAGGCCATCAAGCGCACATCGCTGCGCGAATGGCTGGCTGCCGTCGGCCGTCATCATAATCACAGCTATCGTCACTGCCTGTTCGTGACGGGCTTCGCGGTGGCCTTTGCGCAGCATCTCGGCATGCGCGACGAAGATCAGCGCCGTCTCACACGCGCAGCCCTCGTCCATGATGTGGGCAAGGCCTTCATCCCGGTCGCGATCCTGGACAAGCCGGGCAAGCTCACCGAGGAAGAGACGCTCGAAATCCGCAAGCATCCGCGCCTCGGCTTCGAGGCGCTGGTCGCGCAGGGTAGTTTTCCGCGCGAGATGCTCGACGTGGTGCTGCATCACCACGAATTCCTGGATGGCAGCGGCTACCCCGATGCGCTGGCTGGCGACCAGATCAGCGACATCGTGCGTTTGATGACCATCGTCGACATCCACGCAGCCCTGGTTGAACGGCGCGCCTATCGCATGGCTTTCACGCATGCCAAGGCGTTCGAGATCATGGAGCAGATGGGCGACAAGATCGACCAGCAACTGCTACAGGTGTTCCGCCCGGTGGCCCTCGGCGCATAAGCGCCGTTCGCGTCAGGCGAGCAGCTTACGCAATTCCGCCTTGGCGACCTTTTCCAGGGTCGAACGCGGCATCTCGTCGACGAAATGGATTTCGCGCGGCACCTTGAAATCTGCCAGTCCGCTTTTACAGGCCGCCATGACATTGTCATGCAGCGCCGGTGGCGCCTGTGCCACGCCGGCATGGGGAATGATGAAGACCACCGGCACTTCATCCAGCATAGGATGTTTCTTGCCGACGACGGCCGCCTCGCGAACGCCGGGCACCGTGATGACGACCTGCTCGATCTCGGACGCTGCGACGTTCTCGCCGCCGACCTTCAGCATGTCCTTGGCGCGATCGCCGAACTTGATATAGCCGCGCTCCAGCAGCGTGACGCGGTCGCCGGTAATGAAGAAGCCGTTCTCATCGAAGCTGTCGCGGGTGGCGGCCTCGTTGTGCAGATACTCCTTGAACAGCGACAGGCCGGGAATGCCCTTGATCGTGAGATTGCCGGTCTCGCCCACGGCGGTCGGAGTGCCGTCGTCATTGGTGACGCGGATGCCATATTCGGTTGCGGCGCGGCCGATGGCCATGGGCGTATTGGGCTGATCGACCTCGCCGATGATGCCGTGGGTGATGGTCTCGGTCATGCCCCACCAGCCGATGATCTTGACGCCGAATTTGGCGAAGGCCGGCGGATCGCAGAACGACGCACCCCATATCCGGAAATGATGCTTCGGCACCTCATGTTCGAGCAGTGCCTTCATGCAGAACGGGATCGTCGAAAGCCAGGTTGCGCGATGTTCGGTGGCGACGGACCAGAACCGGCGCGCAGAGAAGCGGGGCTGGAGCACGATGGAGGCGCCGACCCACAGCGTCGCCAACATCGAATAGGCCAGTGCATTGGTATGGAATAGCGGCAGATAGGTCATATGCGTATCGAACGCATGCAGGTCCTGATGCGCCGCGTTCACCTTGCCGCCCCACAGCGCATTGGCATGAGTCCACAGCACGGCTTTGGGCCGCGATGTAGTGCCCGACGTATATTGCACGCTGCAATGCGCCCAGGGATCGACCGGGCGGCGTGGACGATCGGCGCTGTCGGCGAACAGGGATTCGAACCGCTCAGCCTTGCCCACAGCATGGCCGTCGGCCGACGCGCCGGCGTTGTGCGACGTCACCGCGATCCAGCGTAGTTTGCGACAATTGGTGGCGACAGGCTCGACATAGGATGGCTGGGTGATTGCGGCGACCGCGCTGCAATGATCGGCGAAATATTCGATCTCCGCGGCTGAAGAGCGCGTATTCGTGGTGACGGCGATGGCTCCGAGTTCGACGCAAGCGAACCACGCCAGCAGCATCTCGACGCAGTTGTCGAGATGGATAAGCACATAGTCGCCCTGGACGATGCCGCGTCGGGCAAGGCCTGCGGACAGTGCGCCGACGCGATCGTGAAACTCGCCATAGGTCCATGGCCGCGCGGGCGCATCGAATGGGGACCAGATAATAAAGGGGTGATCGCGCCGCGTTTCCGCGCGCATGCGCAGCAGCCACGGCACATCCATGCCGTCGAACGGGCCGATCGAGCCGGGAATCATGGCGGGATTTGTGGCGAGCTGGTGGGGCATGTATCCTCCGTTGAAAGCCGCTCGAGGACCGCTTGCGCGGTGCGGCTTTCTTATTTTTGTTTTTGCGGAGGATGTTGTGCCATCGGCGGCGGCGCGGCGCAAACCACCCCGGCATGCAGGATCAGCCTATTTCGTAAGATGAAATTTCGATCAGGCTGCCATCGGGATCCCGGCAATAAACCGAGCGCAAGGTGCCGCGCGCGCCCTGTTTGGCCACCGGGCCTTCCTCGATGGCGACACCGCAAGCGCCGAGATGCGCGATCACCGCGTCGGGCGGTGATGCCGTGAGAAAACAGAGGTCATCGCTGCCCGCCATCTCGTAATCGGCCGTAAACCACTCGACCTTATCGGCGCCGATCGGTCGCAGATTGATCTTCTGTGCGCCAAAACTCACCGATGTGCGCGGCAGCTTGCCAGAACCGGGATCGAACACCTTCACCTCCATACCCAGCACGTTTTGATACCAGGCGGCAGAGCGCTGGACGTCCGCGACATTGAGGACGAGATGATCGAGGGCCGTGACGGTGAGGGGCATGAAATGGTCCTTGGCTTTGCCTTGACGTTTCTTTGGGCTGGTGCCGCAGGTGTGTCGCACTGGCCGATAGTTGAATTGTTTGGTAGATACGGGCGTTGTCAATTCAACACACGCTGACCGCGCGCAAAGTTGCGGCAGCCGGAGGGAATAAAATATGACTTCACGTCGCGCCGCGATCGGTCTGATTGCGCTGGGCTTTTCTGCTTTCGTGTCATCGACCGTCGTTCCTGTCAGCTCGGCGCTTGCTCTGGATTATCCGACGCGGCCGGTGCGTTTCGTGGTTGGCTATCCGCCGGGCGGCGCCACTGACATTCTGGCCCGCCTGATCGGTCAGCGGCTGTCGGAAAAGCTCGGTCAGCAGTTCATTGTCGAGAACAAGCCGGGCGCCGGCAACAATATCGGTACCGAATCCGTCATCAATGCGGAGCCCGACGGCTACACCGTGCTGTTGGTCAATCCGGCGAACTACATCAACGCGACCCTGTATCCGAAGCTGAGCTTCAATTTCGTGCGCGACATTGCCCCGGTGGCTGCGTTCCACCGCACGGCCAATGTGATGACAGTCAACAAGGACATCACCGCAAAGACCGTTGCCGAATTCATCGCCTATGTGAAGGCCAATCCGGGCAAGGTGAATCTCGCCTCGTCGGGCAACGGCACTTCGGTACATCTCTCCGGTGAGATGTTCATGATGATGTCGGGCGCCAAGATGCAGCATGTGCCCTATCGCGGCGCCGCGCCTGCGATCACCGACATGATGGGCGGTCAGGTGCAGTTGATCTTCGACAATATGCCGTCGATCATTCAGCACATCCGTTCCGGCAATCTGCGTGCGCTGGCGGTGACGACCACCGAGAAGTCGCCGCTGTTGCCCGATGTCCCGACCGTTGCGGAAACCGTGCCGGGTTATGAGGCCAGCGCTTTGTTCGGCATGGGCGCGCCGAAGAAGACTCCGCCGGAGATCATCGCGAAGCTGAACACCGCGGTGAACGAGGTGTTGGCTGAGCCGGCAATCAAGGCGAAGCTGATTGATCTCGGGGGCGATCCGCTGATCGGGCCGCCGGAGGCGTTCGGCAAGATGATTGTCGCGGAGACCGAGAAGTGGGAGAAAGTGGTCAAGGCCGCAGGCCTTAAGGTCGAATGAACCCATGCGGCACTATCGTGTCTAACCCTCGTGATTGTGCCTGTGTAAGCGCGTGATCACGAGACCGGGATGTGCCGGGGCCTGCGGGAACGTTTATCCGCAGGCTCCGTTGCTTTCTGGAGACGTCACACGACCGCTACCGCGGAGGAGAAGACATGATGCGTAACCTGATGCTGGCCGTACTGGCTTTTGGTGGTGTTTCGGCTCTGGCTTCTGGCCCTGCCATTGCTGCTCCGGCCTATCCCTATTGCATCCAGTCGCAGGCCTTCGGGACCGATTGCTCCTATCCGAGCTATGAAGCGTGCCAGGCCACCGCATCGGGTCGCGGCGTCGATTGCATCGTCAATCCGCGTCTGGCCTTCAGCTCGCAGCCTTACGGCGAGCCGCGCCGCAGTCGGCGTTCGGTTGCCTATTAAGGCCCATCTTCATGGCGGCGACGGCTATGTTTTTGGCTTCGTCGCCAGCCAGATGACGTGACGGGCGCCACCGCGTGTGCCAGTGGCGCGGATCTTGATTTCCTCGGCGTTGAAGCCTGCCTTGCCGAGCAGTGCCGTGAATTTATCATATGGAAATGACGACCAGACGGCCAGTACGCCGCCCGGACTGAGCGCGGCGTGGGCCGCGCGCAACCCTTTCAGATCATAGAGCGCATCGTTCGATTTTCGCGTCAGGCCTTCGGGCCCGTTATCGACGTCGAGCAGGATCGCATCATATTTGCCGCGCGCACCGGCGATGGCTTTAACGACATCGCCTTCGATAATCTCCACACGCGGATCGCTCAGGCTGTCGCCAGATAGCTCGGCCATTGGGCCACGCGCCCAGGCGACGATTGCGGGTACCAGTTCGACCACGGTGATCTTCGCTTTCGGGCCGAGCACCTTTAGCGCAGCGCGCAATGTAAAGCCCATGCCATAGCCGCCGATCAAAAGCCGCGGCGCCTTCATGTCCTTGAGACGAAAGCAGGTGAGCGTCGCCAGCGCTTCCTCGGAGCCAAACAGCCGACTGCTCATTAACTCGTTCTGGCCGAGCTTGATGGTGAACTCGTGCCCGCGCTGCATCAGGCGTAGCGGCACGCCGCCGCCGGGTACTTCGGTTGTATCGATCAGTTTCCAGGGAAGCACGGGTGTCTTTCATCAAGCGATTGCGCGGTGGCCGGTGGTAGCGCGAGAACCGAGTTCTGCGCAACTCGCCTATCATGCAAGGGCCCTACAGCAATTGAGCTCGTTCGTATCGCAGGACTTTCAATTGCAGCGCGCGATCAGACGTAGAGTTCCGGTCTTCGGAATAGCCCCAACACATCGCTGCATCTTTTTTAAAGAGAGTACTTCGCTCGACAGCTCCGTTCGCCGTTTTTAACGGGCGGATAACTAACCGAACGAGTTGTGCCGACGCATGGATAGAACGGAATTGCAAACGGTATCTGGTGCTTCTAAGCAGAATGAAGACCAATGCATCTTCGGGTTGCGCGTTGCGCGGCAAGACGAAGACGCTTTCGTCGGGGCCGAATGAGCTTCAACTCATCGAGAGGAATAGAATGACCAGAATTCTGCACCTGATGGCGGCATGTCTCGTCGCCATGTTTATCGTCTCGACGCAGGCAAGTGCTGCGCCGATGATGGGCCAAAGCATCGCTGTCGAAGCGCACGTGATCCCGATCGCGGGCGGCTGCGGTCCGAACGGCTGGCGCGGTCCCTATGGCGGCTGCCGCTATACGCCTTATTACGGCCCGCTCCCGGGCGGCTACTATCAGGAAGCTCCGGTGATGGGTAATGGCTGCCCTCCCGGTTACTGGCGCGGTCCGTGGGGCCACTGCCGCAACACGCCCTATCACGGCAACCTGCCGGGCGGCGGCTGGAAGCCATGAGCCAAACGTGCGCTGTGTCGCACGTCGCAGCGCACGGGCTGACTGTCGATCAGCTGAAAGGCCAGCCGCAAGGCTGGCCTTTTTGTTGCGCGCAAACATTGAAGCGCAGCGTTGGATGTGTTGCCTTGGGCCATCTACGGGATGGCTTGGAGTTACTTTTATGACGATGCAGTTCACACCGGGTGCGGTGACGCTGGCAGACTGGCAGTCGATCTATCGGGGTACCGTACCAGTTCTCGATGAGAGCTGTATTCCCCGCATCAATGCCAGTGTTGCGGCAGTTGCCCGGATCGTCGCCAAGGGCGAACCCGTTTATGGCATCAATACAGGCTTCGGAAAGCTTGCTCATGTCGGCATAGAAGCCGAAAGCATCACGGCCCTGCAGAAAAACATCGTGCTGTCACATTGCGTTGGTGTCGGCGATCCGGCGCCAGCGTCGGTGGTGCGCCTGATGATGTGCCTCAAGCTTGCGAGCCTGGCGCAGGGTTTCTCCGGCGTTCGCATGGAGACGGTCCAGTTGCTCGGCGCCATGATTGCGCATGACATCACGCCCATCGTGCCCGCGCAGGGATCAGTCGGCGCCTCCGGCGATCTGGCCCCGCTCGCGCATATGGCGTCAGTCATGATCGGCGTCGGCGAGGCGCTGACGAAGTCCGGGCGATTGCCGGCGACGGAGGCGCTCGCCAGTGCGGGTCTGCAGCCGATCGAGCTGCAGGCCAAGGAAGGACTGGCGCTGCTGAACGGCACGCAGTTCTCAACGGCCTATGCACTTGCGGGACTGTTCGAGGCTGAAGTTCTTTTCAAGACAGCGCTCGTCAGTGGTGCCTTGTCCACCGATGCCGCGCGGGGGTCTGACACGCCGTTCGATTCGCGCATCCATCAACTGCGCAAGCATGAAGGGCAGATCGTATCGGCCCAGGCATTGAAGGAACTTCTTGCCGGCAGCGCGATTCGGGAGTCGCACCGCACTGGCGACGTCCGTGTACAGGATCCTTATTGCCTCCGCTGTCAGCCGCAGGTGATGGGTGCCGCGCTGGACGTTTTGCGACAGGCGGCCACTACGCTTCTTACTGAAGCGAATGGCGTCTCTGATAATCCTCTGGTCTTTGCCGACGACGATATCGCGATCTCCGGTGGCAATTTCCATGCGGCGCCGGTTGCTTTTGCGGCGGACATGATGGCGCTTGCGATCTGTGAGATCGGATCGATCTCTGAGCGTCGGATCGCCATGCTGGTGGATCCGGTGCTATCCGGTGTGCCCGCGTTCCTGACACCGAAGCCGGGGCTCAATTCCGGCTTCATGATCGCGCAAGTGACGGCAGCGGCGCTGGTATCGGAGAACAAGCAGCGGGCTTATCCTGCCAGCGTCGATTCGATTCCGACATCGGCCAATCAGGAAGATCATGTCTCGATGGCCGCCCATGCAGCGCGCCGGCTACTCCCGATGATCGAGAATGCAATGGCCGTCATCGCCATCGAGCTGCTGGCGGGCGCGCAAGGCTGTGATTTCCATGCGCCGCTCAAGTCCAGCGATCATCTGGAAAGCGTTCGGGAATGCATCCGGGCCGAGGTGGCTCATCTCGACGATGACCGATATTTTCACGACGACATCCAGAAATCGCTTCGCCTCGTGCGATCCGGCGCGATCGTTGCGGCAGCGCATCTCGACGCGATCCCCGGTGTCTAGAGCGCAGGAGAGCAGTTAGCCGATTGCAGTCTTGATCACGCTCAGCAATTCCTGGAATGGCTCGGCACAGGACGGATCGGTCGGATGCTGTTGCAACACGTCATAGATCTTGGGCACGAGCTGGACGGCCTGGTCCAGTTCACTGTCGCGGCCGGGCTGATAGCCGCCCATCAGGCGAAGGTCGCGGGTGTCCTCGAAACGCGCGATCATGGCGCGCAGCTTGCGCACCAGGTTCGCTTCCTCCGGCGACCACACATGCTGGCCGAGGCGTGAGACCGATGAAAGCACATTGACGGCCGGATAGCGGCCCTGATCGGCGACGTCACGGTCCAGTATGATATGTCCGTCCAGCGTGCCGCGCACCGTATCCGCCACGGGCTCGTTGTGGTCGTCGCCGTCGACCAGCACGGCAAAGACGCCGGTGATGCAGCCCTGACCTTCGAGGCCCGGTCCTGAACGCTCCAGCAGTCGTGGGAGTTCGCTGAAGACACTCGGCGCATAGCCGCGTGCGATCGCCGGCTCGCCGGTGGCGAGTGCGACTTCGCGCGATGCATGCGCGAAGCGTGTCATCGAATCGACGATCAGCAGCACCGATTCGCCGCGATCACGGAAATATTCGGCGATCGTCATCGCTGTCTTCGGCGCAAGCCGCCGCATCATCGGGCTTTCGTCACTGGTCGAGACGACCGTGATGGCTCGCGACTTGTGATGCACCAGCGCTTCTTCGAGAAATTCACGCACTTCGCGGCCACGCTCGCCGACCAGCGCGGTGACGACCGTGTCGAAGCCGGAGCCACGCGCCAGCATCGAGAGCAACGTGGTCTTGCCGACGCCGGAACCGGCGAAAATGCCGATGCGCTGGCCGACGCAAAGCGGGGTAAAGAGATCCACGACGCGAACGCCGGTGCGCAGCGGCTTGCTGACGCGCGAGCGACTCATGGCCGGCGGAGGATTGGCATCCGTCTGCATCTCGCGCTCGCCGACCGGCATGTCGCCGGCGCCATCCAGTGGCTCGCCGAGGGCGTTGATGACGCGGCCTTTCCAGGCCGGATGTGGGGATAATGTCTTGGGCGGCATTCGGAAAGCGGGAACGCCGAGGCCGGCAGCAAAGTGGGAATCGAACGGTTTGGCCGTCACGCCGTCATTATCGATTCGCACGACCTCACCGAGATGAACCTGCTTGTCGATCTCCAGCCCGATCAATTCACCGAGTCTGACATAGCGCGACAGGCCGGAGACGCGAAAATGCGTCGGCGTCACCTCGGACACCATGCCGCCGACACGAACCGTGGGCACGTCCCGGCGCAGGGTCGCGATGGTCGATTCGAGTTTTTCAAGCGCGTTCATCAAGCTCTCCCGCCGGTCACGTCAGGCATCAGGCTTTTGGATCGCCCAGCGTGCGAATGGCGCTTTGCATTGTGCCTTCGGAGTTGTCGATCAATGAGCTGACGCTCTGGAAGGTGCGCTGTGCGGTCATCATCTGCGTGAGTTCGGTCAGTGGATCGACATTCGATCCCTCGACGTAACCCTGCTGAAAGCCCACGGTAACGAAATCGAGCGCGGCGGTCGCCGGCTTGCTGGGAATCACGCCCGAAGTTCCGAACCGTTCCAGTTTTGCGTCCGGGGGAATGTCAAACAGACCAAGCTGACCGACCTGGACCCTGCCCTGCGAAATGGTGCCGTCGCGCACGATCGTCAGCGGGCCGGCATCGGGATCGACGATGATCGGCGTACCGCCCGAATCGAGCACAGGATAGCCGGTGATGGTCTGGAGCTGCCCGTTGATATCGATCTGCATGCGGCCGTCGCGCGTATAAACAGTACCGTTAGGGCCGGCAAACGCCATCCAGGTCGTGTGGCCTGGATCGGTTCCGCCGGGATAAGCGGCTCTGCTATTCCCGACAACAGCGACGTCCAGCGTATTGCCGGTCTGTGTGATGGCGCCTTCCTTGCGCGAGATGAAATTCTCGCCGGGCGAGGAGAAGGCGACTGCCTGCGTCGCGGCGCGCGACATAGCAGTCTCGAATTTCACGGCATCGGCACGAAACGCGGCCGTTTTCATATTGGCCATATTGTTCGCGATGGTTTCGAGCCGCTTCTCGAGCGAGACCTGGGCCGAGAGGCTGACATAGAGCGCTGATTGCATTTTATTGTCCGAGTTTCAGGTTCTGCAGGGTGGTCAGCACATCCGTGCTGAGGCCCATTTCAAGCGGCTGCGTGATGAGGATGCTTGGAGTCGACTGTGCGGTGGACGTTCCGTTCTCCGTCTCCCACATCGCCGAAAAACGCTGCAGGAACTTGTGCAGTTTCTCGGGGGTCCGGAAATCCGTGATGTCGATTTTCGCGCTGAGCATATTCGCCTGTTTGTCGACATCCGCCATCGAGGTCATCGATGAGACGCCCAGCGCGATCTGAGCGACCTTGAGCAGCGCTGGATCCGCGAGAATCTGATAGATGTTGGTGATCTTGGGCGCCTTGCGCTCGAAGTAGAGTGCCAGACGCACGCCTTCATTCTGCGATCCGGCATCTTCCTCGAGTTGCTGCCGAACGTATTTCTCGACAGTGCCGACCTGCGCGGCGGTCGTACTCGTCGCCTCGTCACCCAGCTTGGCGAAGTCGAACGCGGTTGCGAACTCGCTATAGCGGGTGTCGGAAAGTTTGTTGGCAAACGTGGTCGCGCTGGCGACACCTTCCGTGAGAACCCTGTGCATGAAGGCCTTGGCATAGGTCATGTCGCTCAGCCCGTAGGCCTTCATGGCATAGCTGAACAGCCGATAATCACCGATGAATTCGTCGATCGTCTTCACATCGCGGATGTGTGACAGGTAGTACTCCGTATCCTTCGACACGTCCGGCTTCTCCATCGTCTGTTGCAGCGATTTGACGATGTTCTTGGAGATCAGCTGGTAGCTTGCGATTGTCGAGAGCATCAGAAATGGGTTCCCAGTCTGCGGGCGGGCGCATGGGGCGAGACTGGCCTCAAACTCCCCGGACAAGCTTGCGCGGGGCTGGTCGCCGCAGGCCGATGTCAGCCTCGTGCAAGCATCGTTGCCTAAGTGAATTGCATCCTCAATTTGGAGCGGTGCGCTTGAGCATTCTCTTTGGTGTCATAATCACACTCGCCAGTCTGATCGGCGGGTTCACCGCGATGGGCGGACATCTCAGCGTGATATGGCAGCCCTGGGAATTCGTCATCATCATGGGGATGTCGCTGGGCACCTATGTCATTGCGAATCCTTGGAAAACCGTAGTCGACACCGGCCGCGCCACCGTGCAGGCGTTGACGGTCGCGGTGCCGAAGCAGCGCCATTACCTCGACTTGCTCGGGCTTTTGCATTCGCTGATGCGGGAAGTGCGGAACAAGGGCCGTAATGAGGTGGAGGCCCATATCGACGATCCATCATCGTCAGAAATATTCACCGCCTTCCCGACCATTCTCGCCAATGAGCCGCTTCTGCACTTCATCTGCGACTACTTCCGCCTGATCATCATGGGCAGCGCACGGCCGCATGAGATCGAAGCGCTGATGGACGAGGAAATCGAAACCATCGTTCGCAGCAAAATGAAGCCATATGGCTCGTTGATGATGGTTGCCGAAGGCCTGCCGGCTCTCGGTATCGTCGCCGCGGTTCTCGGCGTCATCAAGGCGATGGGCGCTCTCGACCAATCCCCGAAACTGCTCGGCGGCTTTATCGGTGCCGCGCTGGTTGGCACCTTTGCGGGCATTTTCCTGTCCTACGGCCTTGTCGCGCCGCTCGCCCACAAGATCAAGCTGGTGCGTGAGCAGCGCGCCCGCATGTATGTGATCGTCAAACAGTCCTTGCTGGCTTTCATGAATGGGGCATTGCCACAGATTGCCATCGAGCACGGCCGCAAGATGATCGGTCCCGCCGAGCGGCCGTCGATCGATGTGGTCGAAAGCGAAACTATCTCGGGCGGTCCTGCAAAAGCAGCGCCCGCTGAACCGGCGGCGAAGGCGGGAGCGCGGGCTTGATGTCAGAAGTGAAGTCAGGCCGCGTGGATCAAGGATCGGATCAACTCCTCGGAGCGGCCGGAATTTCCGTCGAACGCATGCCGATGCTGCATGTGATCTTCGACCAGATGACGAATCTCTGCGCCGAAAGCCTGCGCTCGATGTCGCCGTCGCAGTCCTATTTCTCGCTGAGCAGCGTGGGAAGCGATCGTCTTTCCGATATCCTCGATCGCTATGAGGGCGAAGCCATTGCCGCGGTCTTCTACGCACAGGCATGGGACGCCCGTATCCTGATCGGGTTCGATCGCGATTTCGTCTATACGATGATCGAGCTGCTGTTCGGCGCCGACGGTGCGGAGCCGCCGCTCGACATGCCGCGGGTATTCTCGAATGTGGAGATGCACGTTGCGCAGTCGCTGTTCGAGCGCTTCGGCAAGGCGTTGCAATCTTCCTTCGATCGCGCTTCCGAGGTCACGTTCAGCCTGGAACGCGTCGAGACGCGCATGGATTATCTCGCGATCGGTCGTCTCAACAACATGGCCGTGTGCGCGAAGATCCTGCTGCAAGGTCTCGACCGCGGCGGCGAGATGTTCATTGTCATTCCTCACGCGGCGCTCAATCCGATCCGGCAGGCACTGTCGCAGATCGTATCCGGCGAATCGGCGTCCACCGATCCGAACTGGAGCCGTCAGCTGCATAGCGAGATCAAGCGAACCGAAGTCGTGCTGAAGGCCGTTCTCGAGGAGCGACCGTTCACTCTCGGCGAGGTTGCGAAGTTTCACGTCGGCCAGGTGCTCAAGCTCAATGCCACGCCGGACACCATGGTTCGCCTCGAATGTAATGATCAACGTCTGTTCTGGTGCCAACTCGGCCAGATGAACGGCGTTTACTCGCTGCAGGTCAAGGAATCGGCCGACCAAAAACGGGAATTCATCGATGGTATCCTATCTCGTTGACATCATCCTTTTCGCAGCTCTGCTCTTCACGAGCATCCGCGTCACCAAGATGCATCGTGAGCTCGTGAAGTTGCGCGCGCATCAGGGGGAGTTCACCGCCGTGGTCGGCAAGACCAATGAGACGGTGGACGACATGGTGGTGATGGTCCGCGAGTTCAGTTCGGAGGGGCGGCAAATGGTCCAGGCCCTCGGCGACAAGATCGACGAGGCGCGCAAGGCCATCGCGGAAATCGACACCCGTACAGCGGCGCAGAATCCGGCTTAGGCCAAGATCTGAGTTTTCAAGAAGGCAGGGGATATGAAGCAACCATTCGACATCGATCCAGTAAGCGCAGCGCCCGCTACCGATTCGCTCAAGGCCGAAGGCGCGTCGTTCGGCAAACTGGCCGATCTTGCGGCTCGCGCTGCCGAGGAAACCAGCCGGCTGACGAATCTTGAACCTATCCTGCGCATCCCGGTCACGGTGCAGGTCCTGCTCGGCTCAGCCACCATGCCGGTCGCGGATCTCATGAAGCTTGGCCGGGGCGCAGTGATCCCGCTCGATCATCGCGTGGGTGAACCTGTCGAAGTCGTCGTGAACGGACGCATCGTCGCGCGCGGCGCAGTCGTCGTCGTGGAAGACGAAAATTCGCGTTTCGGTGTATCGCTGACGGAAATCGTCGGAGGAGCGGCCGGGGATCCGGACGCCTAAAGAGATTTTCCTAAAGAGATATTCCCATGGCATTCAACGCACCTGCTAAGCGCGCCGGTACCAGCGTCAAACCGCTGGGTGGCACCGAGAAAGCTGCAGCTCTTCTGCTGGCCATGGGGCGTGAGCTCTCGGGCGGCCTGCTTCGGGAGTTCGATCCTGAAGAAATCAAGCTGGTCACGCGCGCGGCGGCCGATCTCAAACCCATTTCAGGGCCTGAGCTCGAGGCGATCATCGAGGAATTCGCTCAGAATTTCTCGGAAGGTCCGAATATCTTCGGCACTGTCGGCGAGTTGGAGAAGCTGCTGAATGGCGTGCTGCCACCGGACCAGATCACTGACATCATTTCCGAAGTTCTGGGCAACAAGACAAAGTCGGTGTGGGAGCGTATCTCTCTCGTCTCGGAGAGCCTGCTCGCCAACTATCTCCTCAAGGAGCATCCGCAAACGGCGGCGTTGATTCTCTCGCGCGTGAAACCGGCTTGTGCTGCCCGCGTGATGAGCCATCTGCCGCCGGATATCCGTCACGACCTGATGCGACGTATGCTCAGTCTCAAGCCCGTCGTCGAAGATGCGATGAGCATTATCGAAAAGACCATGCATGAAGACTTCATGATCAACTTCGCACGCAACCTCGCGTCCGATACCTATCCGCGGATGGCCGACATCATCAACAAGATGGAGCGGACGCAGATGGAGGAGTCGCTGAAGAACCTCACAGAATCGCGGCCGAAGTCGGCCGAAATCCTGAAGGGCATGCTGTTTACCTTCGACGACATCGTGAACCTGACGGCCAAGGCACGCATGCTGATCTTCGATCAGGTGCCGACCGACCGCGTGGTGATGGCGCTCAAGGGATCGGATGCAACATTCCGCGAGCTCATTCTGTCATCGCTCGCCTCGCGCACCCGCCGTCTGGTGGACCACGAACTGGCAAACGGTATCCCTGCGAATCAGCGCGAGATCCTGGACGCGCGGCGCGCCATTACCGACCTTGCGCTCGATATGGCCGGACGCGGCGAAATCGAACTCAATCCCGATCAAGAAGATCAGCCGGTATTCACCTGAAGATAGAGCATTGTGTCTGACGAACCCGATAAGGAAAGTAAAACCGAAGAGGCGACAGAGAAGAAGGTTCGTGATTCCGTCGAGAAGGGCCAAATCCCGGTCTCACGCGAAGCGCCGATTTTCGCCTCTATGCTCGCGCTATTGATTATTCAAAGCTTTTTGACCACCGACAACGTCAGAAAGCTGACATTCACTTTAGCCCGATTGATCGACGATCCGTCGGGTATCCGCATCCGGAATGGAACGGATGCTATTGGGTTGCTCTCCGCGGTCGGTATGAGTGCGGCGGGACTGGTTATTCCGATTGTTATCGTCCTGATGCTGGCCGGGCTGGCATCATCTTTCCTGCAGAATGCACCGCGAATTGTGTTCGATCGCATCCAGCCGGAAGCCTCGCGTATCTCGATAGCGAAAGGCTGGGGCAGAATCTTCGGCGCGCAGGGACGTGTGGAATTCGGAAAGTCGGTCTTCAAGTTCGTCGCTATCAGTCTGGTCGTGATGATCGTCCTGCGGGCTGAGGAGGCCGTGGCCGTGAATGCATTGTTTAGCGATCCGGCGGCCGTTCCGGAACTGGTGCTGACGACCGCGATGCGGCTCGTCTCCGCCATCAGTATTGCGACCATTGTTCTGGTGTCGCTCGATCTCGTCTGGGCGCGCTTCCACTGGCGCCGCGAATTGCGCATGACGAAGCAGGAGATCAAGGACGAGTTCAAGCAGGCTGAAGGCGATCCGATCGTCAAATCGCGGTTGCGTTCGTTGGCGCGCGACCGTGCCCGCAAATCGATGCTGGCGGCCGTTCCGCGCGCCACGCTAGTAATCGCGAATCCCACGCATTACGCGATTGCACTGAAATACAAGCAGGGCGAAGACGCTGCGCCGACGGTGCTTGCAAAGGGGCAGGACCTGATCGCGCTGAAGATCAGGGAAATCGCCGAGAAGAATGGTGTTCCGGTGGTGGAAGACAAGATGCTGGCGCGCTCGATGTATGATGTCGCGCACATCGACAAGATGATTCCATCGGAGTTCTTCCGCCCTGTCGCAGAAATCATCTACTTCCTGCATTCGCGAAAGCAGAAGACGAACGCGTAGGCGCCTCGCGCATGTCGTGAAGCGCATCTCCAGCCTCGGACAAGTTTCCATTTGTAAACCATGATGAAGGAATCATGGATGCCTGGGGGATAAGTGGGACCCGTCTATCTCTTCGACGTTGCCTCATCGCATGAGCGATGGCTGTCGCTGCGACAGTCCGCAATCTCGGCGAATGTCGCCAATGCGAACACGCCTGGCTATCGCGCGCAGGACATCGAGCCGTTCAACAAGATCATTGAATCGAAGGTCGTACCCGTGACGGTGACGTCACCGGCGCACATCACGACCGGCTCTTCAGTGGAAGCCCAGGGCATGCGCAAGGAAAAGAGCTGGGAAACCGTGCACTCCGGCAACTCTGTCAGTCTCGAGCAGGAAATGCTGAAGGCCGGCGATATCAACCGCGACTACTCACTGAATACGGCGATCGTCAAATCGTTCCATCGCATGTTCATGACAAGCATGAAGACCTGAGGAAAATGACGATGATCGATCCGTTGCAGGCATCTGTTCAGATCGCAAGTTCGGGCCTCGAAGCGCAGTCAACACGCCTGCGTGTCGTGTCGGAGAATCTTGCCAACGCCAATTCGACCGGCCGTACGCCTGGCTCTGACCCCTATCGCCGAAAAACGACAACTTTCACCGCAGAGATGGATCGTGCCGCTGGTGTGCGCATGGTCAAGGTCAAGGATGTCGGAACCGATCAGGCCCCGTTCCGCGTGGACTATGAGCCAGGTCATCCGGCCGCAGATGAAACCGGTTACGTGAAGCTGCCCAACGTCAATTCTCTGATTGAAATGGGCGACATGCGGGAAACCAACCGGTCCTTCGAGGCCAACTTACAGGTCATCAAACAGGTGAGATCCATGGTGTCGATGACCATCGATCTCCTGAGGAGCTAAGCATGCTTGAAGCGGTATCCTCGGTCATCAGCAGCGCTGGCGAGCTGGCCAAAACCAGCGAAGTCATCAATTCCGCGACACCCGCGGTGCAGCCCGGTGCGGCCACCGTCGGTTTCAACAACGTCCTCGAACAGGTCGCAGCCGATGCCATCGGTTCGATCAAGGCCGGCGAAGCCGCGTCGATCCAGTCCATCCACGGCAAGCTCTCGGCACAGAAGGTGGTCGAGGCGGTCATGTCTGCCGAGCGGTCATTGCAGATGGCTGTCGCCGTCCGCGACAAGGTCGTTCAGGCGTATCAAGAAGTCAGCCGAATGGCGATTTGAGGTTCAATCATGAGAGCTCTGGCCATTGCTGCCACCGGTATGGGCGCGCAGCAACTTAATGTGGAAGTGATCGCGAATAATATCGCGAATATCAATACGACCTCGTACAAACGATCCCGCGCGGAATTCACCGATCTGTTCTATCAGATCGATCGTGCGCAGGGTGTGCCAAACCGAAGCGGTGAGGGCTCGGTGCCTGAAGGCGCAAAGCTCGGTCTCGGCGTGCGCTCGGCAGCAGTGCGCAAGCTGCATCTGCAGGGCGCAATGGCGCAGACCGGCAACACTTATGACATGGCCATCAATGGCCGCGGCTGGTTCCAGATCGCCGGTCCCAATGGTGAGACGCTTTATACGCGGGCCGGCGCGTTCAATCTGAATGAAAATCGTCAGCTTGTGACGCCGGACGGTTATCTGGTGACGCCAGCGATCATCGTTCCGCAGAATGCCGTGGACGTCACCGTCAACGAGTCTGGCCAGGTCTTTGCGAAGGTCGACGGAAACGTTGCGCCTGTTCAGCTCGGGCAGCTCTCGCTCGCGAATTTCTCCAATGAAGCCGGTCTGGATCCGCTCGGCGGAAATCTCTATCGCGAGACGGTATCCTCCGGCGTGCCCGTTGTCGGCTTCGCAGGCGATATTGGTTACGGCAAGCTGCATCAGCACTATCTCGAGAGTTCAAACGTCGACCCGGTGAAGGAAATCACCGAGCTGATATCGGCACAGCGTTCCTATGAAATGAACTCGAAGGTCATTCAGGCGGCTGACGAAATGGCGTCGACCATCTCGAAGGGCATGCGGTAAATCCACAGAACGGGATCTCGGTCTGATGCGAGCAGTCACCATCGTCACCCGCTGGCTTGCGAGCTTCGTGCTCGCGGCCGGCATCGTAGGCGTCGCGAATGCAGCGGAAGATGCCGTCCGTTATCCTGTGCCGGCCACGGCGATCTATCCCGGTGACGTCATCCGGGATGAGATGATCATGGATCGCAACTTTGCACCCAATATTCAGGGCGCAAGTGCCTTCATCAACGATCGTGCATCGCTCGTTGGTCGCATTGCGCGTCGTACCCTGTTGGCGGGGCACCTGATTCCGATCAACGGGCTCGAAGATCTGAAGGCCGTCACCCGTGGCGCTGTGGTGAAGGTACTCGTCGAGGATGATGGGCTCATTATCGTTACCTATGCGACATCTCTGCAGTCCGGCAGCGCCGGCATGATGGTGCAGCTTCGCAACCTTGACACCGGCGTGACCATTCGGGGCATCGTCCAGCAGGACGGATCAGTGCGGATTCAGAACGGATGATGCTGCGTCTCCTCTGCGGCCTCCTGCTTTCGCTTTCGCTTTCGACAGCAGATGCCGCTGTGCGTGTGAAGGACATCGCCAATCTCAAGGGCGTGCGCGAGAACCAGATCCTCGGCTACGGTCTTGTGATCGGCCTCAAGGGCACCGGTGATACGTTGCGCAACGCGCCGTTCACGGAACAGTCGTTGCAATCGATGCTTGATAACATGGGCATCAATATCCGTGGCACCTCGTTGCGCACGCGCAACGTGGCGGCCGTCGTTGTGACGGCGGATTTGCCGCCGTTCGTCGCGGGCGGTTCGCGAATCGATGTCGCAATCTCGTCGCTGGGCGACGCGTCATCCCTGCTTGGCGGAACGCTGGTGATGACGCAACTGCGCGGCGCCGATGGCGAAACTTACGCTGTCGCGCAAGGCGCTATCGCCGTCGGCGGTTACAACGTCGAAGGTGCTGCACAAACGCTCAGCCAGGGTGTGGCCACAGCTGGCCGCATCCCGAATGGCGCGCTGATCGAACGTGAAGTTAGGGGCCGTTTCAGCGAGATGGAATCGCTCATTCTGGAGCTCAAGAATCCGGATTTCGTCACTGCAACGCGCATCATGGATGCAATCAACGCGCATGGAAACGGTCGTTATCAGAAGGTCGTGGCCTTCGAGCGCGATTATCGCACGATCGTCTTGTCGCGCCCGCGCTCGACGTCGCCGGTGCGCTTTATCGCCGAAATCGAGGAACTGCTGGTCGAGCCGGATACACCGGCGCGGGTCGTGGTCGACGAACGCACCGGAACGGTGGTCATCGGCCGGAATGTACAGATTTCGACCGTGGCGGTCACCCATGGCAATCTGTCCGTGAGAATCACCGAGGCGCCCATCGTATCGCAGCCGTCGCCGTTTGCCCGCCGTGGCGAAACCGTGGTGGTGCCGCAGACCTTCATCGAAGCCAATGAGCCCGGCGCCAAGATCGCAATTCTGCGCGGTGCCGATCTGCAGCGTCTGGTGCGTGGTCTCAATCAGATCGGACTGAAGCCGCAGGGGATCATCGCGATCCTGCAGGCGATCAAGGCGGCTGGTGCGCTTCAGGCGGAACTCGTCATCCAGTAGGGCGCGGGTCAGCGTCGCGCAAGCCAAAGCGTGCAACGCTCGCTCAGCTGAATCACGAGAATACGAATGGCGCGCGTCGCAAATCGATCGATCAAGTTTCTCATGCTGGTCGGTATGGTGCTGTCCACACAGGCATCGGCCGAACCCGAGCAGAAGCTCTCAAAACCACTGAACCTCGGTGAGTTTGCAAAGACGCCGCAAGTTGCGCGCCCTCGCCCGGCTGCAAACAAGCAAGATCCGGTGGTGCGCCCACCCGCTGATTCGGGGCTGATCACGGGCGCAATCGACAAGAAGGACAGCGCAGCCGCGAGCGCTCAGGACTCCGACGTCGCGCGCTTTTGCAGCAACATCGCGGACCAGGCGCTCGATGCCCGTGTGGCGTGGCAGCAGAAAGAGCTGGAAGCGACAGAATCCAAACTGAAGCTGCGCATTGCCGAACTTGAGGCCAAACGGGCCGAATATGAAGAGTGGCTGAAGTTGCGCGAGGAGTTCCTCAAAAAGGCGGAAGACAGCGTTGTCGAGATCTATTCGCGCATGAATCCCGAGGCTGCGGCGCAGCAGATTGCCAGCATGGCCGATGATACGGCTGCTGCTGTTCTCGCCAAGCTGCGCGTTCGCGTCGCCAGCGCGATCCTCAATGAAATGGAACCGGCACGTGGCGCACATCTCGCCGACACGCTCGCCGGAATGCGTCGCACCGACGACGGGAAAGCCAAGAAATGATGTGGTTGAGAGTGATTCTGATTCCGGTCGCATTGTCGTGCCTGACCGGTTGCGCGAGCAATCTCGCTGAGGTTGGTCAGGCGCCCTACATGTCGCCGATCGGCAACGGCATGCAGGTTGATGCGCGCGCAATTCCGATCGAAAGGCGGGCCTATGGCAGCGCGGGTCCTCACTCGATCTGGAATGATCGCAAGGACCTCTACCGCGATTCCCGGGCAACGCGGGTCGGTGATCTTCTGACCGTGAACATCCTGATGAACGACAAGGCGATCCTCGACAACAAGACGGATCGATCGCGGGACTCGCAGATCAAGGTGGAATCCGATTACTCGGCCAATATTGCCAAATGGATCTCGGCGGGAAATTTCGACACCAACGTCAAATCCCAATCATCGAACAAGGGCGCTGGCAAGATCGACCGCAATGAAGAAGTCCGTTTCTCGGTGGCGGCTGTCGTTGTCGACGTACTCCCGAACGGCAATCTCCTGGTCAGCGGTTCGCAGGAGATGCGCGTCAATTACGAAATGCGCATCGTCAATGTCGGCGGCATCGTGCGCCCGATCGATATCAGCCGTAACAACACCATCGCCTATGAGAAGATCGCCGAAGCCCGCATTTCGTATGGTGGGCGCGGCCGGTCCATGGAAGTGCAGCAGCCGAACTGGGGCCAGCAGGTCTACGACCAGGTCGCGCCGTTCTGATGAGGATCGCTCATGGCCGATGATACCGCGAATGAAGGCCAACGCCCTGGGTTCATGCAGTGGTTTGGCGCCCTGCTGCTCGTCACCGCGCTCTCGATCGGGGCAGGAGCGCTGGCAAGCCTGCATCTGATGTCGACCTTCCAGCGCATCAGTGAAAGCCGCAAGGAAGTCCAGGAGAAGCCAATCTCGTCGGCCTTCAATGCCAATGATCGTCTGCGCAAGATCACACCGGTCGTAACCAATCTGGCGGCGCCGCCAAATGCCTGGATCCGCATGGAGGCATCGGTCGTGACCGATAAACTGACCGAGGAAGAAGCGAGTATCGTGGTCGCCCGCATCGGTGAGGATGTTGCAGCCTATCTACGCACGCTCACACCTGCGCAGATTGAAGGCGCCCGCGGCCTGCAATATCTGCGCGAAGACCTGAATGAGCGCGCGCTCACGCGTTCGAGCGGAAGGGTTCGCGAGTTGATCATCGAGACGCTGGTGGTGCAATGAAGCGTATCATTCCGCTTCTGCTCCTGGTGCTTCTGCCAACGGCTGCAGCGGCGCAGGTTCCGGATCTGTCGACCTTGCTTCCGCAGGGCGAGGGTAGCGCCAGCGGCCGAATCATCCAGATGGTCGCACTGCTGACGGTGCTGTCACTGGCACCGGGCCTGCTCATCATGGTGACGAGCTTCACGCGATTCGTCGTCGCACTCTCATTCCTGCGCACGGGGCTTGGCCTGCAGACCACCCCGGCCAATATCGTAATGATCAGCCTCGCGCTGTTTCTCACATTCTACGTGATGGCGCCGACTTTCGATCGCGCGTGGGTGAATGGCCTTCAGCCACTGATGAAGAACGAGATCACCGAGCAGGAAGCCTATTCGCGGGTCACCGATCCGTTCCGCGATTTCATGCTGCAGCATGTGCGTGAGAAGGATCTACAGACCTTCGAGAATCTCGCTGCCGAGAGCATGAAGATCAAACTCGAAGGTCAGCGGATCGATCTACGAATCATCATCCCGGCTTTCATGGTGTCGGAGCTGCGCCGCGCATTCGAGATCGGCTTTCTCGTCGTCATGCCGTTCCTGGTGATCGATATGATCGTTGCCACGCTGACCATGTCGATGGGCATGATGATGATGCCGCCCACGGTGTTCGCGCTACCGTTCAAGGTACTATTCTTCGTATTGATCGACGGCTGGAATTTGCTCGCAGTTGGTCTTGTGAAGTCGTTCCTCTAGATCATTTGATTCATCACAAGGTAAGTGACGAATCAAATGATCGCTGTTAACTATACGAGCCGCCGCTCCCTTCAGCTTTGGGTAAGGTTTGGCGGCTAGCTTGCAATTCACGACAGGTTGGGTCGATCAGATATCGACATCCCAAAGGCATGATGCCGCCCTCTCGTACCGGTGAAAGTCCGGTATGTCCCCAGCAAATCAATCAAATTAAAGGGACATACGATGTCTAGCTTGATGACCAACTCCCAGGCCATGACCGCGCTGCAGACCCTGCGCTCGGTCGATGCCAACCTCTCCACCACGATGAACCGCATCTCGACCGGCTATCGCGTGTCGACCGCTTCGGACAATGCCGCTTACTGGTCGATCGCCACCACGATGCGTTCGGACGTTCAGGCTCTGGGCGCCGTGCAGGACGCTCTCGGTCTCGGCGCTGCGACCATCGACACCATGTATACCGGCCTGAGCGCCACGGTTGACGTCGTGTCGTCGATCAAGGCCAAGCTGGTTGCTGCCCGTACGCCGGGCGTTGACCGCGCGAAGATTCAGAGCGAAATCACCGAACTGCAGAAGCAGCTGAAGAACACCGCCGACAGCGCGGTTTTCAACGGTGAGAACTGGATCTCGGGTGATTCGAGCAGCGCCAGCTACAACGCGACCAAGAGCGTCGTGTCGTCGTTCTCCCGCGCCGGCGGCGCCGTCCAGATTGACACGCTCTCGGTCGACCTCAATGCGATCAAGCTCTACGACGCGAATGTTGACACGGCCTATATTGCCCAGACGTTCCCGACGGGTACCAGCACGGCCTATGCTGCTGCCACCGACGTCGGCGGCAACATCACGGTGACCGTCGGTGCCGCTGCGGCGATCAACGTCTCGATCGCCAAGGGGTCGTCGATCAATGACGTTGCCGCGGCGATCAACTCGCTCGGCATCGATGGTCTCACGGTCGGTATCGCGGGCAATGGCACGCAGCTCGCATTCAAGAGCCGCAACGACGCCAACGTTGTGATCGATGCCAGCGTTGCCGGCTTCGGCGCCGCTGTCACACTGACCGCGCTTGCCGCGCCGCTCGACTCCAAGAAGGGCGTTCTCGACGGCACCATGGACGCCTATACCGGCACTGCCTGGGAAACCTTCAGTGTTTCGTCGATGGACATCTCGAAGCTCACCGACAACGCGGCGGACCTCGCCAAGCTCGAGACCTACATTGCGGGTACCGACAAGGCACTGGCCAAGATCACTGACTCCGCCACCAACCTCGGCGCCATCAAGAACCGCATCGGCCTGCAGCAGAACTTCGTGAAGACCCTGACCGACTCGCTCGATCGCGGTATCGGCCAGCTCGTCGACGCAGACATGAACGCCGAATCGACCCGCCTCCAGGCCTTGCAGACGCAGCAACAGCTGGGCATTCAGGCGCTGTCGATCGCCAACGCCGGCAGCCAGAGCATCCTGTCGCTGTTCCGCGGCTAATCGCTCTCGTATCGTGAATAGGAATGGCCGCGACCCATCAAGGTCGCGGCCATTTCGCTTTCCGGCTCACCGTAACCCTCGGACAAGCTTCACAATCGATGATCGATTCGGAAGTGGGCAGGGGTATTTATGGTCAATCGTGAGCACGCGCAGAAGCTCTGGAACAATCTGCTTGAGCTGGGTACGAAGCGTCTCATTCTGCTCGCGGTGGTCGGCGCTGCTGTATTCGGCGGCGTTGGCGGCGGCGCATACTATATCAGCCGGCCGGAATACAATGTTCTCTATTCGGGTCTCAGCCGTGAGGACGTGACGCGTGTCAGCTCGGTGCTGCGCGACGCGAACGTCGCTTTCGATCTGAATACGGCGGGCGATACCGTCTATGTTCGGCCCGGACAGACGGCGCAGGCACGTACGCTGCTGGCCGACAAGGGCCTGCCCAGCGTCACTGGCGGTGGTTATGAGCTGTTCGACAAGATTGGCTCGCTCGGCCTGACGTCGTTCATGCAGGAAATCACGCGCGTGCGAGCGCTCGAGGGTGAGATTGCGCGGACGATCCAGGTTCTCAAAGGGGTCAAGGCTGCGCGCGTCCATATCGTGATGCCTGCGCGTGGCTCGTTCCGGCGCGAGCAGTCACCGCCGTCGGCTTCGGTTGTATTGCGAACGGATGGCCCGGCAGATGCGCGCACGGCACGCTCCGTGCGCCATCTCGTAGCTGCTGCCGTGCCAGGAATGACCGCGGACAAGGTCACCGTGCTCGACAGTGACGGTTCGTTGCTTTCGGACGATGACGGCAGCGGCAGCGTCGGGGCAACGCCGACCACGATGGCCAATTTGCAGAAGGTCGTCAGCCGCTCGATTCAGGAGAATGTGAGCCGGGCGCTGACGCCCTACCTGGGGCTCGATAATTTCGAGGTCAGCGTTGCCACCCAGCTGTCGACTGACAAGAAACAGACCAACGAGACGACCTACGATCCAGATTCGCGGGTGCAGCGCTCTGTGCGCGCTGTGCGAGAGAAGGAAACGTCGCAGAGTCTCGATCGACAGCAGCCGACGACCGTTCAACAGAACCTGCCGGATCAGCAGGTTAACGCGACTGGTGCCAAGAATCAGAATGATGAAAAGCAACGCCGCGAGGACATCACCAATTACGAAGTGTCGTCGAAGACGGTAACGACCACGAGCGATGGTTTCGTGGTGAACAAGATGTTCCTCGCTGTTCTGGTCAACCGGCCGCGCCTCATTGCGAGCCTTGGCGACAAGGTGAGCGATGCTGCGATCGAAGCCAAGGTTGCGGAGATCTCGCAGATTGCTGCGACCGCAGCTGGTATCGATCGCCCGCGCGGCGACCAGATTCAGGTTTCGGCGGTCGAATTCATGGAAGGTGCGCGCGATCTGGCGCCGGTACCGTCAATCACCTTCACAGAGGTGATGATGCGTCAGGCGGGCAGTCTTGTGAGTGCCATCACCATCCTGGCCGTGGCCGGCATGCTGATCTGGTTTGGTCTGCGCCCGGCGATCAATACGATTTTGGCGAGCGCGAAGACCGACGAGACAACGCAGTTCCAGGCGGAGACGAATGCGCTGCTCAGTGGCGGCAGCACGATGGCGACCGCGGCATTGTCAGGAGGCGAGCCTCCGCCCAACCTCATTCAGGACGTCTCGAGCAATATGCAGAACACGCCGCAGAAGCGGCTGGAGCAGATCATTCAGCTCGATGAGAAGCAAGCGGCGGCGATCCTCAAGCAATGGATCAGACAAGAGGAAGCGGTATGAGCGCAGAGCAAGTCGCACGTCTGATCGCCGATTTCGATCGACCGGAGCCACCAAAGACGCGCAGCCGCGTCGTTCCGTTCGACCATCTGCATCACTCTAGCGTGCAGCCGCAACATCAGCCGCTTTTGCAGAAAGCAAAGCAGCAACCGTCGTTTCAACCGCAGCCGCAGATGCAGCCAAAGTCGTCTCCCGTGCAGGAGGATGATGGCTATGAGCGCGGTCGCGCTGAAGGCTATGCGAGCGCACTCGCCGAGTTCGAACGGCGCATGGAGCAGGAGAAGCAGGCACTTGCGGCGCAGGCTGCCGAAGAACGGCAGCAACTGCTCAACGAGACCGCGGCCAAGCTCGCCGGGGATATCGCCGAAATGGGCGATCAGTTGCAGGGAAGAATCGCTGGCGTAGCTGCTCGGCTCCTCGAGCCGCTCATCAGTAGCGCTGTGCAGAAACAAGCGGTCACTGCGTTCATCGAACATTTGTCGTCGATCACAACCGATAGCCGTCGCCCGGTTCTACGCATCACTGGCCCATCGGAGCTGCTCGAATTGATCCGCAGCAAGCTCGGCGTCCGCGCCATTGCGTCGGAATTGCGTGCCGGCCTCGAAGCAGAAGCGTCGATCGTCGTTGATCAGATCGTGCTTGAAACTCAGCTCAAGGTCTGGACCGAGCGATTGAAGATGGCGGTCCAGAGCTGAGATGGCCGATCCGCTTCCAACAGAACTGGTCATCATTCGCCGCCGCAGTTCTCTCGAGAGCGGCGAAACGAAGAACAGCGTCTGGAAGATCGCCTATGCCGACTTCATGACGGCGATGATGGCGTTCTTCCTGGTGATGTGGCTGATCAATGCCACCAATCAGGAAACACGCGAGAGCGTTGCCACCTATTTCAATCCAATCAAGCTGACGGACTCAACGCCGGATCGCAAGGGCATCAACGATGCCCGGCGGGTTGACCCCGGCAAGGCCGTGGAAGGCGAGAGCAAGTGGCCGCATCCGGAGCCAGGCCAGCCGACGGATGCGCTTGCGCGTCCGCAGCCACCGCAGCCTCGCTATGGCGAGGCGACGTTGTTTCGCGATCCTTATGCGGTGCTGTCGGAGATTGCCGGCGGTCCTCCGCGTCCGGGACAGACCAGCGCGGCGCTCGATCCAAATCGCAAGGAAGGGCTGAAGGGCGGAGAGGCCTATCGAGATCCCTTTGATCCGATCAACTGGCCGATGGCGTCGATCTCGTCGCTCGAGAAGAAGCTGTCGGGGCGCAAGGACGCCGGCAGCCTCCCATTCGGTGAGGATGTTGCTGCTGCGGCGAGCGAGGGCCAGGAGCCGCGCCCGCTCGATGCCAAGCCTGATGCCACCGGGTCTCCGGGTCAGGAAATGTCCGGATCGAATTCAACTCCCGCGAAATCCGACAAGCAGGAGGCACCGAAGCCCGCCGGGTTGTTTGCCGACGATGGCGACAAGCCCAATCCGGCAGCGGGGCGCCCGCAACCGGCGCAGGCTGACAAGACGGCGGCGCCGGCCGACAAATCGCAGGCACAGCCTGACAAGGCGCCTGCACAGGCCGAGAAGGCCCAGCCGATGGACGCCGCCAAGCTCCAGGCCGCGATCTCGGCAGCACTGGCCGCGATTGGACCAGCGCATCCGGTAGCCGAAGTGAGGGAAACCCCCGAAGGGCTCCTGATCAATCTGACGGATGACGTGAATTACGGAATGTTCGCCAACGGTTCGGCCGAGCCCACACCCGGTCTCGTTCGCGCGCTCGACAAGATCACGCCGATGATCGCGCAGAACCGTGGCCAGATCATCGTGCGCGGTCACACTGATAGCCGCGTCTATCGCACATCAGAATATGACAACTGGCGGCTTTCGACCGCGCGTGCGCATATGGCGTATCACATGCTGGTGCGCGGCGGCCTCGATGCCGCGCGCGTCGAACGCATCGAGGGTTATGCGGACCGTCGGCCGAAAATTCAGAATGACCCGCTTGCCGCGCAGAACCGGCGGATCGAGCTTCTGATCCGTGCTCCCGTGCTATGACCAGCGCCAGGATCATTGCAGCAACGCTTCTAGCCTGTCTTGGCAGCGCACATGCGCAGCCGGCCGACGACCAAATGCGCGAGCCATATCAGATGGTTCGTTCATTGCAGATGCTGCAAGATCAGATCGCGCGCGGCGACCTTGACGCCCACAATTCTCAACCCGCCCTGCTGAAACGCCTGGGTGAGAACTTCCTGAAGGCCGATGCCGCCGTCTGGAAAGAGCCGCGCAATTCGCGCGCAGCTGTCACTTTCCTCCTGAGTGGCGGATCGCCGCAAGTGGTCGCGAGCCTCCGCTCTCGCAACGTGCTGAATATTGACGAGGCCATTGTCGATGGTGCCATCGCCTATGTCGAAGGGCGCACGGAGGAAGCAAAATCGAAGCTTGCCAATATCAAGCCACGTAGTCTGCCTGCGGCACTCGGCGCGGAGATTGCGCTTGTGCAATCGGCATTGGTTGCGCAGGACGACCTGAAGGTCGCGATCGGATTGCTCGACGAAGTGCGATTGATGATGCCGGGCACGCTGGTTGAGGAAGCGGCACTGCGTCGGGAGATTTTCATCGTCGGGCAGGACGACGACTTCGACAAGTTCGAAGCCCTCGCGGTGCGCTATTTCCGCCGGTATCGGCACTCTATCTACGCGGGCAATTTCCGCCAGCGCTTTGCGCTCTCTGTTGCACGTTTCAGCTTTGTGCAGCGTCCCGATCGGTTCCCGCGTCTTGTCGCCGTGCTCGATCATCTCGATCGGGCGAGCCAGCGTGCGCTCTATCTCCTGATTGCAAGAACGGCATTGGTTCGCGGCAAGACTGAAATGACGGTGCTCGCCGCCGACCGTGTATTCGTATTGTCCGATGACGACAGCGCCGAGCGCGTGCGCGCGCGCCTGTATCGTGCCGCGGCACGCGTTGCCACATCCGCGCACAGTGCGGCAATCGCCGAGCTTGAGCAGATCGACAAGGCAAAACTATCCGAACGCGATGTCGAGTTGCAGGCCGCCGCGCTCGCCATTGGACTGAATGTTCGAAAGGCGCTGCCGGAGGCTAAGGCCAAGAGCGACGGAAGCAGCGAAGCGAAGACGGCCATGCGGCCGCGCATTGATTTCAGCCGCTCTCTCGCCGCCGTCGATCGCGCCCAAAAGCTGCTGGATGCCTCGCAGGAGCAATTAAAGGAGAAAGCCCGATGAACAATGCCGACCTCCTGACGGCAGCGCTTCGCCAGACAGCGGCCGGAAAGGCCGGGGCGAAAGGCGGATTGCACGGTGGTACGCATGCCAAAGATGCCAAGGATGGCAAGGAGAAGGCCGATCACTTTCGCGAGCAGCTCCGCCTGGTCTCAAAAGAGACCCAGACTGTCACGCCGCATATCCCTAAGTCAGCCGATGACGCGAAAATCGTTGACCCAAAGCCGGTGCTCGACGCGGCATCCGTTCTTGCGGAATTGACCGGTGAAGTCGCGCAAAAACCGAACGTCAGTGACGATCAAGCCGATGATGACGATTCGAAGGCCACGAAGGGCGAGGAGGGGGCGACAAAATCTGCCCTCTGGCGCGGACCGGACCCTGCGCTCAGCGCGGTGATGGCCAAACTCGATCACGCGCATTCACCTTTGGCAGGCGATGACAAGGCGGCGTCTCGCATTTCGGTATCGGACGTGAAGGCAGATGATGCTCCGTGCGATCCCACGAAGCTCATTCACGCCGCAACGGCCGACGTGCCTGACGCCGATGCGGCCGCCACGCAACGTTTCACGCTGACGGTCGAGACGACGGATACGAAGCCGCTTCCGGCTGCGAAGGCGGTCGTTCGTGAACAAGAGACGCATTTCGAACCCGTGCAACAGGTCACGACGCTGCAGAAGATCGTCGATCGGATGGCGGCTGATCTGCCGGCCGTCGCATCACCTGAAGGGGCTCGCCCGGCCGACGCGCCGGGGCTCGAAACGCACAAGGCTGCAGATAGCCGGCCGGTGCGCATGATGACGCTCGAACTCGATCCGCCCAACCTCGGCTCCGTCACCGTGAAGATGCGGCTTGCCGGCGATTCCGTGGAGATTCACCTCACTGCGGATCGCTACGAGACCACGCAGATGCTGCGGCAGGAACGCGGTGTGCTCACCGACGCCATGCAGTCGGCGGGTTACACGTTCGACATTGCGGCCATCGACCATACCCGCACCCCCGATTCCAATCTGAGCAACGGCCAGCAGCAACAGCAGGCGCCGTCCGATCAGCGCTCGTCGCTGCCGTCGTCGGGCGGATCGCAGGCGGACAGTGGTTCTTCGGGCCGGTCGTCCGGCGATGCGCAGAGTGGCGCACGGCATAACAGGCAGGATCATGAGCAATCGCCAAGGCCGTCAGAGCGGCAGCAGGATCAGAATGGCAGTCGGGTTCGCAGCAGCACTGTGTATATCTAGCGCTGCGACCGACGCTCGCGCCGAGGGCCCGTGCGAACGGGAGATGGCGCGCGCGGCACGCCGCCACAATGTGCCGCTCGGTGTTCTCTTTGCAGTCGGTCTCAGCGAGACCGGGCGCAAGGGGGGGCTGAATCCCTATGCGCTCAATGTCGATGGCAGGACGGTGCTTGCCACCGATCTGCGAAGTGCCGTCGCGCGTTTCACCGAGGAGAAAGGCAAGGGCGCCAAATTGGTCGACCTTGGCTGCATGCAGATCAATCATCGCTATCATGGCGAGAAATTCCCCAGCGTAGAGGCGATGTTCGATCCAGCGCGCAACGTCGATTACGCCGCACGGTTTCTGAAAGATCTGCGCGAGCGTGAGGGAAACTGGACGATGGCTGTCGCACGCTACAATGCCGGGCCGACCAATGTCGTCGGTCAGAAACGCTATATCTGCAGCGTCATCGGCAGCCTGGTCGCAAGTGGATTCGGGTCGTGGACGAGCAAGGCTCGCGACTTCTGCGCGGAACGCACTGCGTCACGATGACCCTGTGGATAACCGCCAGCCTCGCACAAGCAACTTCAACTCTAATACTTCACACGTGAAACGGAGGATGATCGATGAGTCTGTATGGGGTGATGCGCACAGGCGGCTCCGGCATGAACGCCCAGTCGAACAAGCTGGCGACGGTCGCGGATAATATCGCCAACGTGAATACCACGGGCTACAAGCGCGCCTCGACGGAATTCTCCTCTCTTATCCTTCGCAGCGGAACCGGAAACTACAATTCCGGCAGCGTCGAGACGCAGGTCCGCTACGCTATTTCCGATCCCGGAACGCTGAATTACACGACCTCTGCGACTGACCTTGCGATTCAGGGTAACGGCTTCTTCGTCGTCAGCGATGCGGGTGGCACACCTTACCTGACCCGCGCAGGCTCCTTCGTGCCGGATGGCCAAGGCAATCTCTACAATACTGCCGGCTATTATCTGATGGGTTACAACATCAAGAACGGCGCCCAGCCGAACGTCGTTGCCAACGGCCTCGGCAATCTCGAGGTCGTCAACATTGCGCAGCAGTCCTTGCTGGGAAATCCGACGACCCAGGCAGGCATCAGTAGCGCCAACCTGGATTCCAATGCTGCGATCAGCGCCGGACCACCGAACTTTACGTCGAAAACGTCGGTCATCACCTACGATAATATCGGAAATCCGGTGAAGCTTGACATGTACATGTTCAAGACAGCCGCTAATACATGGGATGTGCAGATCTACAACAGCGCAGGCGCGGCAGCAGGCGGCGGCTTCCCCTATGCAGCCGGGTCGCAGCTAGGCGCCACCACGACATTTACTTTCGACGTCAGCGCCACCGGCAAGGGCCGTCTTGCTGCCGCAAGTCCGACCTCGATGGCCTTCACAATCCCGGGCGGCTCGCCCGTCACGTTCGATATGTCGAGTATGACGCAGGTCGCGGACGAGTTCCAGTTCAAGGCCACGACCAACGGCAACGCGCCAAGCGCGCTCGACCGTGTCGAAGTCAGCTCGGACGGCATCATGTATTCGATCTTCGACGACGGTACGCGGATCGCGAGCTACAAGATTCCGCTGGCGACCGTGCCGAGCCCCGACAATCTCTCGCCCGAAGTCGGGAACGTCTATTCGATCAGCACCAACTCCGGCAACATTCAGGTCGATTTCGCGGGCAATAGCGGTCTCGGCACCATCAAGCCGGAGGCGCTCGAAGCATCGAACGTCGATCTGGCCAACGAGCTCACGGCGATGATCGAGTCGCAGCGTGGCTACACCGCGAATTCCAAGGTGTTCCAGACCGGCGCTGACCTGCTTGACGTACTCGTCAACCTGAAGCGCTAGCGCACAGCGCGGATCACTGACGGGAGTTCCCAATGTCACTTACGGTCGCACTCAATTCGGCCCGCTCGTCGCTTATGGCATCGGGCGTCCAGTCTTCCGTCATCTCGCGCAACGTCGCCGGCCTGCATCAGGACGGCTATTCCCGCAAGAATGCTCTGATCGTTTCCCAGCCGGGCAGCGGTGTCTATGTCAGTGGCATTCAGCGGGCCGCCAGCGCCGGCTTGTTCAACAATGTCGTCAAGGCGGTATCAAACACCGCACAGCAGGATGCCCTTTATAACGGTCTGCAGAAGGTTGCGGCCGTCACCATCGACGACCCCGAGCTCGATCAGTCTGCCGCGGCGCAACTGGCCAAGCTGAAAAGCGCCCTGCAGCAATATGCATCGGCGCCGGACAACGTGACGTTCGCGAATTCCGCCGTCACGGCGGCGAAAAATGTTGCCGCATCGCTAAACGATTCGACCAACACCGTGCAGACTGTTCGCGCGGATGCCGATGCCGAAATGGCGACGTCGGTCGGGAACATCAACCAGCTTCTGGCACAATTCGAGACGGTCAATACGGCGATCATCAAGGGAACGATCTCCGGCTCCGACGTCACCGACTACCTTGATACGCGCGATAGTATTCTGTCGAAGCTGTCCCAGGAGGTCGGGATCACGTTTGCCACCCGCGCTAACAATGACATGGTTGTCTATACGGATTCGGGGGTCACGTTGTTCGAGCGTACGGCCCGCTCCGTAACCTTCGCTCCGACAAATTCCTACACGGCCGCCACAACGGGTAACGCCGTGGTCATCGATGGCGTTCCCGTTACCGGCGCTAACGCGATCATGCCGATCGGCTCGGGCAAGCTCGCTGGTCTCGCGACGCTTCGTGACGACAAGATGGTGACCTATCAGAATCAGCTCGACGAAGTTGCGCGCGCTGTGATCGAGATTTTTGCCGAAAAGGATCAGACTGCTGCCGCCGGACCGGATCAGACCGGCCTCTTCACCTATGCCGGTGGACCCGGAATGCCGACTGCTGGCGTGATCAATACCGGACTCGCCGGCACGATCAAGGTGACGGCCCTGGTCGATCAGGCCCTTGGCGGCAATCCGAGCTTGATTCGCGACGGTGGCATCAATGGCGCCAACTACGTTTACAATACCGGAGGCCAAGCAGGCTTCTTCGCTCGCATTCAGGGCCTCGTCGATGGCATGGCGGCATCCCGAACCTATGATCCGGCCGCGCTCGGCAAGCCTAGCGGCAGCCTCGTCGACTTTGCCGGCTCCTCGGTGAGCTGGCTGGAATCGCAGCGCAAGAGCGTGGGCGACGACGCCACCTATAGCCAGACGCTCCTGGAGCGCAGCGCCGACGCGTTGTCGAACGTCAATGGCGTCAACATGGATGATGAGATGACCTTCATGTTGCAGGTCGAACGCACCTTCTCGGCATCGTCGAAGCTGATCTCAACGATTGACGACATGCTGAAAGAACTTCTGATGGCGGTGGGGTAATCGACATGGCTACAAATTTCATTTCATCGAACTCGATCTCGACCACCCTGCGCATCTCCGCGTCGAAAAGCCAGGTGGCGATCTCAAAGGCCACCAAGGAGGCGACGACAGGAAGGCTCGCTGACGTCGGGGGGAGCCTTGGTGCACTCACGGGTCGCGACGTGACCCTGCGTGCGGAGCTTCTCGATATGGAGAAAATCGTCGATACCAATGCGCTCGTGAGTGCCCGCCTGGACGTCACGCAGGAGCGCGTTTCGCAATTGATCGAGACGGCACAGTCCTTCCAGAAGGATCTGCTGGCGGCGCGCAATTCGGCAAATGGCGGCGTCATCATCGCCCAGCCGGCAGCATCGAACCTCCAGTCGCTTCTCACGACGCTCAATGTTTCGATGGACGGACAATATCTGTTCGCCGGCATCAACACGGCGCAACAGCCGATGACGCCTTATCAGACCGGTTCGGCCAGCAAGACGGCGATCGATGCGGCTTTTACTGCCGCTTTTGGTTTTCCGCCCGGTGACGTGGCTGCCGTAAATATCACCCCCGCCGCAATGAATAACTTCCTCGACAATGCGTTTGCGACCGAATTCGACGATCCCGCCTGGGGAACGAACTGGTCTTCGGCATCCGATCAGGTCATGCGCAGTCGCATCTCTACGACACAAACCGTCGATTCCTCCGCGAGCGCCAATGACAAGGCATTCCGCAACCTGGCGATGGCCTACACCATGCTCAGCGGGCTTGGTCTGGAAACTCTGAATCAGAGCGCGTTCCAGGCCGTTACAGACAAGGCGCTGCTGCTGGTCGGCGGTTCGGTGTCCGACCTTGCGAGTGTCGGTGCACGCCTCGGCACCGCGCAGGAACAGACAACAAATGCAACCAGTCGTCTCAAGGTGCAGACTGACATCGTCAACAAGCAGATCAACGCTATGGAAGTGGTCGATCCGGAAGAGGCATCCGTCCGGGTAAACTCACTGAAAAATCAGTTGGAGATGTCGCATGCGCTGACTGCGCAAATTCAGAACCTCAGCATCCTCAACTATCTCCGATAGGCGAGCTGATCTATGAAGCAACAGGTTGTCGATTGAAATGGCATTGGCAGGTTACGACGCGGAAATCGAGGATAGCAGCCGCGAGGCGCGATCCAGGGAACAACAAGCGCTCAATCACGGAATTAAACTACTTCAGAAGATCCAGAGCGGAGCACTTGCGTCATCAGAAGAGACAGATGCCTTACTCTATATTCGTAATCTCTGGACCTTCTTCATACAAGATCTGTCGAATCCACGAAACGGCCTGCCGGAGCAGTTGCGAGCGCAGCTGATTTCAATTGGCATCTGGGTCATCAAGGAAGCCGAGCGCCTCCGGGAAGGGCAGTTGTCGGACGTGAGCGATCTCGTTGCCATCAATATCGTCATCCGGGATTCGCTGGCATGAAGAAGCCAATGTGCATATCGCTGCGATCGGGCGAGAAAATCTATATCAACGGTGCAGTTTTGCGGGTCGATCGCAAGGTGACGCTGGAACTGATCAACGACGTGACATTCCTGCTGGAAAGTCAGGTCATGCAGGTCGCCGACGCGACAACGCCGCTCCGGCAGCTCTACTTCGTTGTGCAACTGATGTTGATGAGTCCGGGTGATATCGAACAGGCGCGTGCGGTCTTCGGGCATCAGCGTTGCGCGATCTACGCGGCTGCCGACAACAGGGAATTGCTGCAGGGTCTCGATGCGATCGAGGAACTGGTCGAGGCGAAGCGTTATTACGAGGCGTTGCGGAAGATCCGGGCCCTGTTCGAAGTCGAACAGGCGATCCTTGGCGGCGCCGATATGCTGCTGCCGGTCGTGGCCTGAACCCAGGGAGAGTAAGATGATCGTCAACGGCGTAGATACCGCGAAATCCACGACAGACACGACGTCAACGACGTCGAAGTCGACCAACATGATCGACTACAACGGCTTCCTGCAGCTTCTGATCGCGCAGATGCGCAACCAGGATCCGACCAATCCAACGGATTCAACCGAATATATGAGCCAGCTTGCACAGCTGTCGTCCGTCGAGCAGGCGGTTCAGACCAATGCGAAGCTCGATACGCTGCTGTCGACCAGTGCGATTACCCAGGCAGAAGGCCTGATCGGCCGCACTGCTTCATTCACGGACGAAAGCGGAACGAGCACGACCGGCAAGATCAAGGAAGTCTATATCATCCAGGGCGGCGCGGTTGCGACGCTCGAAAACGGCACGAAGGTCCAGCTCGGGCCTGGCATTACCATTAGCTGAACCATGAACGAGCGTGATGCCCTCGATATCGCCCAGCAGGCGATCTGGACAATCATCGTGTCCGCCGGCCCGGCGGTCGCCGCCGCGATGTTCGTCGGCATCGTCATCGCCCTCCTGCAGGCGCTGACCCAGGTGCAGGAAATGACCCTGACCTTCATCCCCAAGATCGTGGTGATGCTGATCGTGGTCGCTGTCACCGGTTCCTTCATGGGAGCGCATATCTTCGCCTTCACCGAAGTGCTGTACGGCCGGATCGAACGCGGCTTCTAACCGCCATCGTCTCCACCATCTTCACGCAAGGTCGGCGCTGCACAGTGCGGCCATGATATTCGCGCGAGAACTGCCATGGCCGACGTAACGATCTCAGCCCTGCCGGCCGAACGGCGGGCCGGTACGGACGTCGCCTTTGCATTCGGCATCGTCATCATTTTGGTGATGCTGGTACTGCCGGTTCCGACGATCCTGATCGACCTTGGCCTGGCCTTCTCGATCGCGTTGTCCGCTCTGATTCTGATGGTGGCGCTGTGGATCCAGCGGCCACTGGATTTCTCGGCATTTCCCACCGTGCTGCTGATCGCCACCATCCTGCGATTGGCGCTGAACGTGGCGACCACGCGCGTGATCCTGTCGCATGGCGGCGAGGGAGAGCACGCTGCCGGCTACGTCGTCGCCGGCTTCGCCAAATTCGTGATGGGTGGCGACTTCGTCATCGGTCTCATCATCTTTGCGATTCTCGTCACCGTGAATTTTGTGGTGATCACTAAAGGTGCAACGCGTATCGCCGAAGTCGGTGCCCGATTTTCGCTTGACGCCATTCCCGGCAAGCAGATGGCGATCGACGCCGACCTGTCGGCCGGTCTGATTGATGACAAGGAAGCGCAGCGTCGCCGCCACGAGTTGGAGGAGGAGAGTTCGTTTTTCGGCGCCATGGACGGTGCCTCGAAATTCGTGCGCGGCGACGCGATTGCCGGCCTGATTATCACCGCCATCAACATCTTCGGCGGTATCATCATCGGCGTCACTCATCATGGCATGGAGCTGTCGCGCGCCGCTGACGTCTTCACCAAGCTTTCGGTTGGTGACGGTCTGGTTTCGCAGATCCCCGCGCTGATCGTGTCGCTCTCGGCCGGCCTGCTCGTCTCCAAGGGCGGCACGCGCGGCTCCGCCGAGCAGATGGTGCTGAAACAGCTCGGCAAGTATCCGCGCGCCCAGTCAGTTGCCGCGATGATGATGTTCGCGCTCGGTCTGCTCCCCGGCCTGCCATTTCTGCCCTTCGCGCTGCTCGGCAGCGCCATGGCTTTCATGAGCTTTACGCTGCCGCGCCAGCAGGCGGCCCGTGCGAAGGTCGAGCAGGCGCGCATCGCGCAGGTTCAGGAAAAAGCGCAGATCGAGTCCAAGGATTCCGTCAAGGAATTGCTCAAGACCTCCGACGTCGAGCTCTGCGTTGGCAGTCAGCTCGCGATCCAGATGCTCAATGCCCACGGCGAACTGGCACATCGCGTTGCCAAGGTCCGGCGGCGTTTCGCTGCCCAGTATGGCTTCGTCATTCCCGAGATCAAGCTGACCGACGATCTCTCGATCGGGCCGAAGTCATATCGTATCAAGATCTACGGCACCGTCGTGGCCCATCACGAGTTGCGGATCGGTGAGGCCCTGGTGCTGTTCGATGGCGATCGGAAACCTGACGTGCCGGGCGACGAGACGATAGAACCTGCCTTCGGCATGAAGGCGATGTGGGTTCCGGAGACCTTTATCGATGAGGTCAAACAGGATGGTTTCAAGGTCGCGGACAATATCTCGGTCCTGCTCACGCATCTCAGCGAGGTCGTCCGTAACAATCTGGCCCAGCTCCTCACCTACAAGGACACCCGCGCGCTGCTCGATCGGCTCGATCCCGAATACAAGCGGCTGATCGAGGATATGGTGCCGTCCCAGATCTCCTATTCGGGGCTGCAGGCGGTATTCAAGCTGCTGCTCGCGGAGCGGATCTCGATCCGCAATCTGCATCTCATTCTGGAAGCCATCGCCGAGATTGCGCCCCATGTACGCCGTTCCGAACACGTGGCCGAACATGTGCGAATGCGCATTGCGCAGCAGATATGTGGTGATTTCGCCGATAATGGCGTGCTCAAGGTGCTGCGTCTCGGCAATCGCTGGGACCTCGCTTTCCATCAGAGCATCAAGCGCGACGGCAAGGGCGAGATCATGGAATTCGACGCCGATCCACGACTGGTCGAGCAGTTCGCGGACGACGTGTCGGTTGCGGTCCGCAAGGCGGCTGCGAATGGCGATACCGCGGTGCTGGTCGCGCCGCCTGATGTCCGCCCATATGTGCGGATGATCACCGAACGTATGTTCCCCGCGCTCCCGGTGCTGTCGCATGTGGAGATTGCGCGCGGCGCCGAGGTGATGTCGCTTGGAGCTGTGTCTTGATCGCGAGCAGCTCGGTCTCCGTCCTGTCGACGTTCCTGATCTTTTGTCGCATCGGGATCTGCATGATGGTGGCACCCGGCTATTCCCGCGTGAATATCCCGATGCAGGTACGGCTGTTTCTCGCCATCAGTGTCACCTTGATGCTGACCCCCCTGCTGGAATCGATGGTTCGTCCGGCCGTGGAGGTCGCGACGGCATCGGACCTTATCCGCCTGATCATGTCCGAGCTGATGGTCGGACTTGTCATCGGGCTCACCGCCCGCGTGTTCTTTGCTGCTCTGGAGACGATGGCCACATTTGTTGCTTCCGCGATCGGACTGACTCTCCCTGGCGTTGCCGACGATGGCGAACATGTGCCGGCGCTGGTGCCACTGATCACGTTGACTGCAACGGTCGTCTTCTTTCTGACCGACCAGCACTGGGAATTGTTGCGCGGTCTGGTCGGCTCCTACCAGATCTGGCTGCCTGCGACCGGGATCAGCGCTGAGGGCGGATTGACGCAACTTGTCGATCACCTTTCCCAGGCTTTTACGCTGGCGCTTCGGGTCGCCAGTCCGTTCGTCATCTATGCCGTCATCGTCAATTTCGCGGTCGGCCTCGCCAATAAACTGACGCCGAGCATTCCCGTCTACTTTATCTCGATCCCCTTTGTGCTCACCGGGGGGCTATTGCTGCTTTACTTCGCCGGTCGCGAAATGGTGCTGCAATTCAGCATCGCCTTCTCGTCCTGGCTGTCGGGGTGACGACCAGTGCAGAAGCGCGACCGCAAGATCCGCCGTATCGCCGCCGTGCAAGCCAGGCTGCACCGGATTGCCGAGTGGCAGTTGATGGAATGCCAGGCACGGGAAAACCAGCTCGAGGAGAAACAGCGCGTCATTCTCGAAGGTTTCAATGACGAGAGCAAGCTTCCGGACCTCGCCGTGCAGACGGCGAGCCAGAGTTTGCGCGCTGCCAGCATCGAGCAAAGCGTCGTGGCCAAGACCAGGGAAAGACTGGCGGCGCATGCACGCGACGAAGGCCGCAAGCTGAAACATGCGCTGAAGATGGTGAAGTCGGCGGTCGGACGCACAGTCCGGGCCGACGAAAGGCGGGTTCTGGATGATGAAATCGACAAGTCCGTACGGCGGTCGATCGAGGGAGCATAGGCCGATGGGAATTCTGACAGTTGCGCAGGGTATGTCATGACAGTCGCCCCGGTATCGAACGATCTGATCGCGGATGTCATGAAGGCGGCCGATCCGGCCGCCCAGCGCATAGCGGCGACCAGGCTCGAGCGGATGGCGCCGGCAGACAAAGCGAATTTTGCATCCGCGATCGCCGACGAGTTCGCCGCGGGGCAGACGGCGCAAAGCGCGACGCCCGCCCCCATCAGCGGCGGAGAGGTTGCGACGACGCCGGTCATCCGGAAGGCAGAAGGAAGCAATCCGACTTATCGCAAGTTCGAGGCCTTCGTGTTGCAGATGTTCGTGGAAACGATGCTGCCGAAGGATGCAGAAGACGTATTCGGCAAGGGCACCGCCGGCAATATCTGGCGTTCGATGCTGGCCGAACAGATCGGCAATGAAATGGCCAAGGGCAATGGCGTTGGCATCGCCAAGCAACTGGCTAAATCGCGCCCGACATCGGCTCCGACTTCCGAAGGCTAACGGCCGATTCCGGCCAAGACAGTAGAGATCGACATGGAACAGATCGAACAGCAGACCTCAGTCATCCCCGTCGAGGCGCAGGCTCTGGCCTTGCCTGAGACCAACCTTCCTGAAACGGCCGCGCAGGAAGCTCCCGTTTTCGGCGAGGCGGATGATACCCCTGGCCAATGGCTCGGCACGCAAAGCAGCGCGCTGACCGCGATCGATCGATTGAAGGCGACCATCGACGAGGAGACAGAGAAGCTCGAGGTTCGCGCCGTCGTGGACTTCGACGGCTTCAGCCAGCGCAAGAACCGTGGTCTGCTCGAGCTGACCCGCGCGATGCGGCTGACTCAGGACATCAAGAACGATCCGCGCGTCGCGCCGCAACTCACACTGTTGCGCGCCAGCCTGATCCGCAATCAGGCGGCGTTACAGATCCATCTCGATGCGGTGCGTGAGGTCTCGGCCATCATAGCGCGTTCGATCCAGGAGGTTGAATCGGACGGCACCTATTCACTGGCGATCGCAGGCAAGCGCAAATGATGAAGCTGCTGATCACAGGCATTTGGGCCTGTCTCGTCACTGTGGGCACCAGTTTCGGGATCTCCTACTGGAAGGAGACTGCGGCCGCGCTGCCCGCAAAGCAGGATCAACCTGAAGGTCTGGTTTACGAAAAGGTCAAGGTGCTCAATGTGCCGATGATCGCCGACGGCAGCGTTCAGGGCTATATCGTTACCCAGCTCGTCTTCACTGCTGACGCCAAAGTCCTGCGTCAGCTTCCGGTGCCGCCGGAGCCCTTCGTCGTCGATGAGGCGTTCCGCATGATCTATGGCGACCAGAAGCTCGATTTCAAGAATCTTGGCCGTTACGATCTCACACAATTCGCACAGACGGTGCGCGCGCAGGTCAACAAGCGTCTGCAGACGGACGCGCTGCAGGAAGTCCTGGTGCAGGATTTCAATTATGTATCGAAGGATCAGATTCGCCGTTGACGCTACAGCGAGTGGTCGCTGCTGTGGTACGGTGATACGCGATGATCTGGCGTGGTGCTTGTGTGGTACTTCGTGTTGCGCGAGAATCTCTGTGTCTTGCACAGCAGTTCGAGGAGGCGGTGGACGCCAACGCCGTGGTCGGCGTCCTCTTGCGCGTAAGGCGTGAGCCTTAGTTTGCCTTTGAAACCGGCGCTTCGTTAGCGGGACGAGATTTCAGATCGTCCAGCCGGTAGCCCATATAACGCTTCGATTCGATCGGGTCGAAGCCGAGATGATCGCGTAGCTTCTTGCGCAGCTTGCTCACATGGCTTTCGATCACATTCTCATCGAAGCTGGCATCGAACAAACCGTAGATGGCGTTGAAGAGCTGGGTCTTCGTCAGCCATTTGCCCTGATGTCCGACCAGGTGTTCGAGAATGCGCAGTTCGCGTCGTGGCAGGATCAAAGTGCGACCGGCGACCTCGGGGTCGCGGCCATCGAGAAAGACACGAATCACGCTCGTCTGAGCCGGTTCATGCTGATCGATTGTGCGGCGGCGAATAACTGCCGTTCGTGCCATGATCTCACGGACGTGGACCGGTGCGTGAACGACGTCATCGACGCCAGCTTCGAACAACTCAATGGTCTGCTTGAGATGCTTCAGGCCGTTGAGTGCAATGATCGGCGCCCGTGACCTGTTGCGGATACTGGATGGGATGCTCGTCCGATCCGGACAATCGCCCAGCAGAAAGGCCCGAATGACATTTAAATCATTACCAACGGCACATTCCAGCCAATCGCGAAAGTCTGTAGAAGTGAAGCCAATCGATACAACCCCTTCGCGATCAAACCCGGCCGCATAGCCTTGTGTGACGCCCTCTCGGTCATCGATTACAACAAACATTTTAATCCCCTGCGTGTTCGCCTTGATATCGTTATGGGGTCGAATTAGGCGCACTCGCCCCATTTTTGTCTTGAAGACGCAACACAACAGTTACTTGAGCGGATGGATGGGCCTTTGAGCGATTCGCTGACTTGCAAAGGGGGAGCCCGGTCGCTTTTACGGGATACCCAGTGCAGTGATGCGGTCAGCTCACGTTCTCTGGCTTACAGTCATCCGTAGTTCAGAGAGCTCCCTCTCGCTATGTGAACACGACATGACATCTCATGGTCGTGCACGGTCGGTGACAGAACCGAGCCAGCGCAAATGTCAAAACCGGGGAAGTGGCTGATCGCGTGCCGTATCGTCGATATCTGGCGCTTTGATCGGCTGGACTTGCCCGAATTGTCACACACGCGAATCGGCATACTGGTCATCAGGATGATACCGCATCATCAAGTAGTCGAGGTGCACAAATTTGCAAAGAGTCGTGCTTGCAAACCATGCAGTTGAATCAAACTAACAAGTGGATAATTCCTGACGGGTGACGATTTTGCCGGATGCTTTTTGCATCGAACTATCTCGCAGCGTGCCATCACAGCTGCAATCGCGACTGCGCTGGTTTGAACCAGTGCAGTACCACACGGCAACACGCATCGATTATCGTGCTTGGACATATGGAGCGAGAGTCTGTTCGTCATGTGCGGGGCAGCAACATGCGATTGCGTAGGCCTGATATCGGCCGGCATCGGCCAATAATGACATCCACTCTCAAGAGCGTGCCATATAGGGCACTCGGATCGATCGATGCGAATCCGAAGCTGCCGATCTTGTCGGCGTCGTCCTTAGTAGTCATCCAGCGTGTCACGAGCATCCTGCCTGTGCGTGGCCGTAAGTATCAATCAGTCAGATTGAGGCATCAATTCAGCGACCTGAAAGGATGACGCCTCTGCTGGTCAGAACTTGCCAGCGGTTGTTTTCGTTCTTGATTTCCTGGATTCGCCCGAGAGCAGGGACATCCTGTCCCGGCACGACCTCAATCACACCGGTCTTCCCCTCAAGCACGGCGACGCCATCATAGGCGCGGCGCACGTGCCAGCCGGGAATAACTTCGCGCGACGTACTTGCTGGCCGTTGCGCCTGAGGCTGCACCGTGCCGGTGATGTCGGGAGCATTCGCTAGCGTTGCCGCGACTTGTACCGCTTGGGTTTTCTCGTCAGCGATGCGCGCATATTTTGCAGCCAGGGCCGCCTGTTCACGCTCGGCGCGATCTTGTGCGCGGCTTGCCTGTTCGGCGGCCTGCGTACGGGCAGCTTCAGCGGCAGCGCGACTGCTGGCCACATCGCCGGTCATCTCCGCAACTTGTCGTCGTAACTGCGTGACGGAATCGCGGATGCTGCGAAGATCCGCATCAGATATGGCTGAAGAGGTCATTGGCCGCAGGAACAGATAGGCAATCGCGCCAGCGGAAACGAGCGTTGACAGGCCGACGACCATTGCCAGGGAGAAGAACGGAGCTTTCCATGCCGGCGATTGTAACGGTCTTGCGACAATACGGGCCGGCGGCACGGTGAACCGCACTTTTGCCTTGATCGGCTCTTCGCGGATGGAAACGCGAGCGCGTTGCATATTTGCCCGCGCTTCGCTGGCGAGACGCTCGTCGATCGCGGCGGCAGCAGCGATATGAGGTTTTGGTGTGGAGTGTGAGTTCGGTGATTGCTCACGAAACAGGCTGCCGTTTTCCACAGCGGCCGACTGTGAATCCAACGGTATCTTGGACATCGTCATGCTGATCTTTGCATTGGTCATGACTGTCTGCAGCGGCAATCAAATCGTAAGAGCGGCGTAACAAGCGAAGCTTGCGCGAAGCCGTCGTGGTGCGTGTCTGAGCAGATGATCAACTGAAGGTGGCTGCACATCGCGGACGGATGCGGATCTTCCGATCGATAATCGTGCGACTGAGTAATGCCGGCGGGACTGATGCGCAGTGCACAAGAGCGCAAAGCCATCGTGTAGTTTGTTGTGTGGTAGTCGTGTGGTCTTCAGCTCCCGGCTGATGATCTTCTCGTCGTCGCGTCGCGGCAGTTCAATTGAAAGCGCGGCGGGGCGCGCATTCATCATTGATGAAGTACGGCGCGATCAAATCAAAGAAGAGCCAAACAATATTGAAATCGATTCATAAAAATATAGATGAGTCGGGCTGCCTCACGCGAAAGCCCGTGAGATCGAATCAGTAAACTGCGCATTGAGTTAAATGCCGGAAGTCTTGATAATAGATCGGTAGGGGCTATTCATCGGTTGATGAAGTGGCGTTTTAAGAAACCGACACTATTGCCGTGGCCATGGATATCGATCTCAAAACCCTTCGCGATTACGTGAAATTGTTGAAAGCCGAACGGCAGGATTCGCCGATCGGCAAGATCAAATCGGGCGCGACTGAAATCATTCGAAAGAACCTTCGGGAACTGGAACGGATGCACCGTGAAGACGGCGCGACGTGGACCGAAATTGCTGCGGGCCTTGCTGCGCAGGGCGTTACCCAGGGCGATGGCCAGCCCATCACTGGCCGTCGCCTGACAGCCTTGATGCATAATATCAGGGTACAGGAAGAGCGGGGCCTTGCCCGGGAGAAGGCGCTCGCTGATGCGCCTGACGAGGAGCCGCGCGAGCCACAAGGCAGCGGCGACTGAGGCGCCGTTGCGGATTATCAATTCGATCCATTCAAAATGACGCGTCTTGCTGATGGCGTTCAGTCGCGAACGTCGTTGAGGTGGATAGAGTTGAGATAGGTGACAGGCATGTCCGGTGTCTTCGCCGCATCTGCCTTCGCCGCATCGGACTATGGCGCGCCCTCCGCTTTTGCACCCGCTCGACGTCAACTGACCTGTGCAAGGACCCGGTGATTTTCGAGGATGTCTTCGGATGTTTCATTATGCGGCCCCAGTCCGTCAGCTCCGACTGTTCGGACCGTCATCCGACGTGTCGACGCGCGGTCACGGCCAGCCTGATATGATGCTTGATCAACCTCTCACTAACTAGGCAACGCTTCACTTCGAAGCGCGCTCAGGATGTTGTGGTCCACCATATCTTGCAAAGGATGTGTCGACAGCGCGTGATGCGCTGAGCTGACGACATGGAATACAGATGGTGGCGCCACGCCGCTTATCGAAGGGTCTCGCAGCGGCAACGGTCATCGGACGCAGCAGGTGAAAATTGGACATGCCCGAGCGACCTTCAACAGGTCGGGCAACGATCCCCGGCCGGACGCCGTAAGCGGACAACCGGTGTCCGATCGCAGGCGGCTCTGGGAGGCGAAAGGCGGCTTCGGGCCAGTTCGCCGAAAACGCTTGCAACTAGGCATGTTGCAGCCTTCTTCGCCCTCGTCAGACGCGTTTTTTTGTTGCATTCATGTCGTGTCGCGCATCAATCCATGATGGCGATTACCGTTCCATTGCAACCCCAGTTAACTGGCCACGTCTGTTAAGGAATCCCATCGGTGAGTGCGACGGCTGAAAGCCCAAATAGGACGAGACCGAGAATCCTCGAACTGGGCTCCTGGCACTACTGTAAGGACATCTATCCCGAAGAGACGGATGTGCTTTGGACGGGGGAGCGGCCGATCCCTCGCGGACGAGCGGCCAAAGGCTTCGCCGACTGCACGCCCTGGCGATTCATCAAGGCGATGGGTGAGGCGCGACGCGGGGCATACGACCTGATCATCGTCTATATGCCATTACGCCCGGCGTGGCATCCGCGCTACTGGCTACGCGCTTTTTTCCGGCAACCGCTTCGTCCGCTCTCCGCGATGACAAGAGTGTTCGGCGTTTCCTGGTTAAGATTTGTGAAGCTCCCCGTGCCGATCGCCGTTCTGGATATGAACGACGCCTTCATCGTCGGTTCGCACAACTTCTTTCTGCTCGACAAGGCTACCGCGGCCTTCAAACGCGAGCTTCCCGTCGATCGGTGGCACATTCTCTGCCACTCGGCCCATCCGGCACTGCCGACGCGGCGCATAAGGCGCAATCGGCGCTGGAACGAACGTCTGGCGAAGATACGCCCCATTTCGCTTCCTGCAGCAAGGATCGATACCGAAGGCGAACATCCGGAAAAGACGTCTGATGTGTTTTTCGTTGGCGAAGTCGCGGAAAATTCGTGGGTGCGCCGTGTCGGTCTTTCAGAACTCGAGACGTTGAGAAGCAAGGGGCTCAAGATCGATATTCCGCGTGATCGGCTACCGCATGACGAATTCCTGCGGCGGCTTTCGAGCGCATGGCTGGCCTGGTCACCTTCGGGCTATAGCTGGGAGTGCTATCGGACCGCCGAGGCGGCGCAATGCCTGACCGTGCCGGTTCTCAACTATCCGACGGTCGAACGTCACGCCCCCGTTCGAGAACACGAGCATGTCCTGCTATACGACGTGACTCCGGGCAGTCTGTCGTCCGCGATCGAGCGGGGACTGAGCGACAAGCCGCGTCTGCGCCAGATGGCACTGGATCTGCGCGATCATGTTCGCAAATATCATCTGCAGGACGCGATGGTCGATTATGTTGTCGACGAGACGCTGCGGGGCGCGGGGCGAACAGCTTAGCGGAAGCAAAGCTCCAGGCCCGATCCGTTGGATTTGACCCCGCCACGCATGCCGCCATGCCGTCTAGTGCGGCGCGGTGGTCAGTCAGGCTCAAAGCGTGTTTGAGAAGAGCTTCGCGCCGTTCGGCCTGCCGGAGCTGGCTTCGACGCCAAGGCTTCCCGGCGAAAATGCTTCACTTCGCCGGACGTGGCGGAACGAGCTATATCACCAGCCAGTCGGCGTTTGCCGGCCGCCGCCGCAGCAAGAATTGTTTCTGTTGCCATAATGGCTGTCGCCTGCGGCTAGTGGCGAGCTGATTTGTCCGTACCGATCTTGGGTGGTTCGAGCATTACCTCTTTCAAGTGATCGCCATCTGCAATCAGGACCACAAAGTTGAGTTTTCCATCTTGTTTGATCAGACCTCCGGCGAGAGCGTTTCCCTCTGCAGCCTTCTCGGCAATGCGTACGGCGTCCAACAGCTCTTGCTTGATTGACTTCAGAGCGATGAGGTTACCCAAATCCTCGTGGTTGAGCTCCCTCAGCGAAAATGAAGTTTCCTTCTCTGTCACACTTCCGGTGTTCGCATCTATGATATTTTCCCAAATGCGCTCATTCTTTACCGTTAGCACTCGATAAATGGGCGGTCCTGATATCTCAAAGCTGACGTCCGCGGCCCGCGAACGATCATGCAAATGCTCGGCGATCGCGACTGCTTGACTGAGGGATATTTTTACAGTGCGAAATTGCTCGAGCAAGCGACGGATCACTGCATCCTCGGTATCGCGCTGGCCGGCTGCATCTCGGTTTGCAGCGTCCAAAGGCGCATGGCTGACATCAGCTATCGCGCCCGTGGCAGCGAGAGTGGCAGACAGAAAGATCATCGCTAACAGTCGCTTCTTTGACATGAGATAAATCCAGTGGTCGTGCGCGCAAAAACGGACCGTTGACCTTTATTGGTATGTTCGTGGGTGCATGCTGGCGGTTGCTCCGGGTGCCTTAAGCTCGGAGACGATCCGGATCGGCGGAAGCGTCGAATGAGATTCGACGAGCTTGGTTGAGGCTTTCCGGTTGATCGGTGCCGCCCCTCGATCGACGAATGCGTGCAGCCAAGCGAGCAAGGAAATCGTAACGCCCAGCAGCAAGCTTAGGCCCACGAGAGACAGAGCTACGATCAGGTTCAGTGATGCGGCCACTAGTCCTGGCCACGGATTTTCTCGTCCAAGCAGAAAGAACAGAGTTGACATTTTCGGCTCCGAACTATACTAAACCGTATAGTTCATATAAAGCCCACGCCGCCGCATGAGTCAAGAGCGAAGACTCGCAAGCGCGCGTTCAGACGGTTTGAGGGGGAATAGTAGCGTGTCGCTGCGTTTCTCGTTCGAAATGCAGATGCCTCAGCCCGACAAAGGATACCTGTATGTCCAAGTACACATTAGTCGTCGTGCTGGCGGCCTTGTTCACCAATAGCGCAGCCCTAGTGCTGGAGAACCGCGGTTCATCCGAGCAAAGGGCCGCGTGCACGCCTGACGCCTTTCGGTTGTGCGCGACCTACATTCCTGACGCCACGAGCGTGGAAGCCTGCCTCAAGCAGAGACAGCCGGAACTCAGCGACGCGTGCAAAGCCGTCTTCGACCACGCTGCGGCCACTACCACTAGCAGAACCATAGGATCGCTCCGCCACCGCGGCGCAGGAGATGAGGAATGATCGCATGAATACGGCATATGCTCCCGCTTTCGCCGCGTTCGGGGGCTCGGCCTTCGGGGCGATCTCCACAATTGTCACTGGATGGGTGACTAGGCGACGCAGGCATCGCGAGCGCGATTTTGCCCGGTCGATTTCCAAGCGCGAGCGGCTCTATCGAAGTTTCATCGAGGAAGCCTCCCGACTCTATGCCGACGCGCTCGTCAGCGACAAATCCGAGATTCCGCAACTGGTCAAGCTGTACGCGCTGGTCGGGCGAATGAGGATTCTGTCCAGCGATGAAGTGGTTCAAGCCGCGGAGCGGGCGGCTCGCTTGATCATCGAAACCTACGTGTCGCCAAACCGCGAATTTGTTGATTTGCCTGCGTTCATGGAGGACATGGATCCCTTGCGTGGTTTCGGGGAAGCCTGCCGCCGGGAATTGCAATCGATCACACTTCGCTGAGGTCGCAAGCAATGCAGCCACAGATACGCCAAGCGGGATCATCATGCATTCGTCGGCGGATCGTACAAGAAGCGATCAGATTGCACCGGGAGATCGGTTTCAAGAAGACGACTGTCACCGATATCGCTAGGGCAGCGTCGATGTCGCCCGCTAACGTTTACCGCTTCTTCGCTTCAAAACAGGATCTCGAAGAGGCCGTAGTGGCGGATCTGTTCGAGCGCGTCTCCATGGCGGCAACGCTTGCAGCTCGCGGCGGCGGCTCTGCTATGGAGCGCTTAACGGCCGCATTAGCGGCAATCTCACGGTCGCATGAGCATCGGCTGAAGAACGACAGCAAACAGCACGAGCTTGTCGCTGCGGCGGTATGCAAGAACTGGACGGTCGCCCTGTCTCACGCGGACCGGATCAGAGGGCTGGTGTGCGCGACCATTGCCGACGGACAGGCGAGTGGCGAGCTGCGACCGGGAAGTCCGATGGCGATGACCTGTTGCCTGCTTGAATCGATGGACGCATATCTCAATCCGTCGCGGATCACCGCAGCTACTGTTCGGCCCGCGTTTGACGAGATGATGGATTTCTGCGCGGGCGCTCTACATCACGTAGCGCGGGGTCAGTCGATCGACTTGACCGCCGAGGTCTGTCCCAACGCCGTGGCGCAAAGATAGAGAGCGGGGTCTGTGGCTGAATCACGGCTTCCAGTCTGCCTCACAAGCCGCAAGAAAAAAGTTCACCCGTTCGTGCAAGAACGTCGGCAGCTCCTTTCTGAGATCCTTCAGTTCCTCACCCATCAGCGATCTCATAAGCATCGGGAGCAGGATGAGATCCATAAACATCTGCGCGGTCGCAACGCTGCGCTTTGCGCCGAAGGGTCCTTTGGCTGAGCGCGTGAGCTTCTGCGTTGCCTCGTTTAAGAGCGATGAAACTGCCCCAGCCGCACGGTCGCGCGCCGCGTCGTGAACATTTCGGCTCAACTCGGGAAATCGTCGCGCTTCGGCGATCGTCGCGCGCGTGAGGTCCAACGTGTCCTCCACGAACCTCTCCACAATCTCGATGCCGAGATTGATAAGCTTCTCGTGGATAGTGCGGCCTGTCGGCGAAAATCCCTCGAAATCCGTTAATCCGTTGATCGTGCGGGCCACCACAGCCACGAACAGTGCCTCCTTGCCGGGAAAATGGGCATAGATGGTCGGTTTGCTCGCGGGCGCCAATTCGGAGATATCGTCGATGCTGGCGCTTCGAAAACCTTTCTCGAGGAACAGCTGTTGGGCCGCGTCAAGAATCCGCGCCTGGACATCACCGGCATGATCCTTGGGGGGTCTGCCGCGTTTCGGGCTCTTGTTCTTGGTCATTCCAAACTTCCAATCACGATTATGCGCATCGATCCCACTTGACACGGCTAGGAGAGAAGTGCAACAAAAAGAAAATATACGGTATAGTGTATATGTTGCGACGGCGGCCTGCACCCGATGCCGCGTTTTGCGCAGGAACGAACTTCCGCGGGCCAGCTCTCTAAGCTGCAGGTCGACCGCATCCCGAATCTGGCTCGCGGAGCCAACCGGTCGCTGCCGTCCAGCGGTGGATGCGCTCGGCGAGTTGTTGTTAACCCCCACCGCGTGGACCTCCTATGAACCATGATGCTGCGAACCACACCGAGACCGATGAAGCAGCCGGCAAACGCAAGCTAAAGGTCGCGAGCGTCCTGGCGGCCGCGATTGTCGCAATCGCGCTGAGTGGCTGTAACGATCGTGCTACTGCTCCCACTACGCGCACTGCTACCGTGCGCACGGAGGTCGTGCAGCCGCGCGACCGACAAGCCTCTGTCACCCTCACCGGCGAAATCCAGGCCCGGTTTCGCGCTGACCTTTCGTTCCGCGTCAGCGGGCGTGTGGTCGCGCGCTATGTCGATGTTGGCGCTCACGTCCGAGCTGGCGACGTCCTGGCTTTGCTGGATTCCGCCGAGCAGCAGGCTGAGGTCGATGCCGCAACTGCGGCGGTGCTGGCCGGAGAATCTCAGCTACGCGTCGCCAGGGCAACCTTCGAACGGCAAAAGGCGCTGATTGCAAGCGGCTTTACCACGCGGACGGTCTACGATCAGACGCAGGAAGGATTGCGAACGGCAGAAGGTGCACTTGAAGCAGCAAAAGCGGAGCTCGGAACGTCGAAAGACGCCCTTAGTTATACCGCGCTGCGCGCAGAAACGGCGGGCATAGTCACCGCGCGCAATTTGGAAGTCGGCCAGGTCGTACAGGCCGCACAGCCCGTTTTCTCCCTGGCGCAGGATGGTGAACGGGATGCCGTGTTCGACATCTACGAATCCCTCTTCTTTGGCGATCTCGACAACAGCCGCGTCTCCTTGGTGCTCGTCTCCGACGCAGGCGTTACGGCGAGCGGTCATGTCAGGGAAGTTTCGCCCGTGATTGACGTGAAGAGCGCGACCATCCGCGTCAAGGTTGCGATCCAGGATCCATCAGCGGCGATGACGCTTGGAAGCGCCGTTGCAGGGACCGTCAAAGCGAAAGCTCAGCAGCAGATTGCGTTGCCCTGGAGTGCATTGGCGGCAGCGGGATCCAGGCCCGCGGTCTGGACCGTCGACCCGGCGACCAAAACGGCTGCGCTCAAGCCGGTGACGATCGGCGGTTATGAAGCCCGCGAAGTGCTGATCAAGGCAGGCCTCAAGCCGGGCGATCGCGTCGTCATCGATGGCGGCAAGCTGCTGAGCGTCGGCCAGGCTGTGACATATGAGGGAGACCCGTCATGAAGAAACGCGCCATGATTGCAATCGGCACGTTGGTAGCCGCGCTCGTGCTGGCGGGATGTCAGCGGGACGCGAAAGCGCCCGAGCCTGTGCGACCTGTCCTATCGAAGGTCCTTGAGCCCAGCGGCACGGATGACATGGTTGCCGTGGGCGTTGTCGAACCGCAGTACAAGAACAACCTCGCGTTCCGTGTCTTGGGACGTCTGACAGGGCGTCCCGTCTCCGTTGGTGACCTCGTCAGCGAGGGACAAACTGTCGGGGTCATCGATCCCACGGCTCTTGAGCTTACAGTGCGCTCGGCCAAGGCTGAGCTTACGAAGGTCGAGGCGCAGCTGGCGACTGCAACGGCGACGGAGCAGCGGCAGCGAACCCTCATCACAACCGACGCCACTACAAAGCAGACACTGGACAATGCGGAGCAGGCGCGGGCCGGCGCCACTGCATCGGTGGCTCACGCACAGGCGAACTTGATCAAGGCGATCGAGCAACGAGGCTATGCTCAGATCAAGGCCGATTTCGCTGGCGTCGTCACTGCGGTGGGCGCAGAGGTTGGGCAAGTTGTTTCTCCGGGCCAAAAAGTTGTGACGGTTGCAAGGCCCGACGTCAGGGAGGCGGTGGTCGATATCGGGGAGGATTTCCCGGTGCCACTTGAAATCGGCTTGCCTTTCACGGTCGGCTTACAGCTGCTCCCCGCCGTTCAGGTCGAAGGCAAGGTTCGCGAGATCGCCCCGCAGGCAGACCCTCTGACGCGTCTACGGCGAGTTCGCATCACGCTCAACGATCCTCCGGAAAGCTTCCGCCTGGGCACGACCGTTACGGCGAAGCTCGGCAAAGCGCAAAGTCCAACGTTGCGCGTCCCCGCTTCAGCGGTGCTCGCCAAGGATGGCGCGAATTTCGTTTGGGTCGTCGATCAGCCTGCGAGCACCGTGTCGCTGCACAAAGTCGATCTCGCCGGGGATCCTGCGGGTACCCCCGTCGCCAGTGGGCTTTATCCTGGCGCGCGCATCGTGATCGCTGGAGTCCACAGCCTCAAGCAAGGACAGCAAGTCCGCATCGAACAGGACCGTAAGCCATGAAGTCGTTTAACCTTTCCGATTGGGCGCTCCGCCATCGTTCACTCGTCTGGTATTTCATGTTCGCCTTCATGGCGGCAGGCCTCTTTGCATACCTTCAGCTTGGTCGTCAGGAAGATCCCGACTTCACCATCAAGACAATGGTGATCCAGGCGCAGTGGCCGGGCGCATCACCCGAAGAGATGACGCGGCAGGTCACCGACAGGATCGAAAAGAAGCTCGAGGAACTGGAATCGCTCGACTACACCAAGAGCGTTACAATTGCGGGGCAGACCACTGTATTTGTCTATCTGCGAGACACGACAAAGGCGGTTGACGTCAAGCCGACTTGGGTCCGCGTCCGCAACATGATCGCGGACATCAAGGGCGAATTCCCGCAAGGGGTCATCGGACTCGGCTTCAACGATCGCTTCGGCGACGTGTTCGGTAACATCTATGCCTTCACCAGCGATGGCTTGACCCAGCGTCAGCTGCGCGACGTGGTCGAGGATATCCGTGCCAAGGTCTTGACCGTGCCGGATGTGGGTAAGGTCGACTTTCTCGGAACGCAGGACGAGGTGATCTACCTCGAGTTCTCCACCCGCAAGATTGCGGCCCTTGGCCTCGATGTCCGCTCGATCATGGCTTCCCTGCAGGGCCAGAACGCGGTCGCGCCGTCCGGCGTGTTCCAGGAGGGACCCGAGCGCATCAGCGTACGCGTAAACGGCCAATTCACTTCGGAAGCAAGCCTGAAGGCAGTCAATCTCCGGATCAACGATCGCTTCTTTCCGCTGACTGACGTCGCGACCATCACGCGCGGTTATGCCGATCCGGCCAAAAGCTTGTTCAGGTACAACGGCCAGCCTGCAATCGGACTTGCCATCGGCATGAAGTCCGGCGCGAACCTGCTTCACTTCGGCGAAGCTCTGAAACAGGAAATGACAAAGGTCATTGCGGACCTACCGATCGGCGTCGGCGTTCATTTGGTCGCTAATCAGCCGGTCGTCGTCGAGCATGCCGTATCGGGCTTTACCGAAGCGTTGTTTGAGGCCGTGGTCATCGTCCTCGCCATCAGCTTTCTCAGCCTTGGCATGCGGGCCGGGCTTGTCGTCGCAATTGCGATTCCGCTGGTCCTCGCCATTACCTTTGTGGTGATGGCCTATGCCGGCATTTCATTGCAGAGAATTTCGCTTGGTGCATTGATCATCGCGCTGGGCCTTCTGGTCGATGATGCCATGATTGCCGTCGAAATGATGGTGGCCCGACTGGAGGTCGGCGACCCTCTCGAGAAAGCGGCGACCCACGTCTATACGTCGACCGCTTTTCCCATGCTGACGGGCACGATGGTCACGGTCGCGGGCTTCATCCCGATTGGGCTGAATAGCAGTAATGCCGGCGAGTTTACCTTCACCCTGTTCGTGGTGATTGCGGTCTCCCTGATGGTGTCGTGGATCGTCGCGGTGCTGTTCACCCCACTGCTCGGCGTCACCATCTTGCCCGCAAAGATGAAGGGGCCCCACGGGGAGAAGGGCCGGCTGGCGCAGATGTTCTCACGCCTGCTGCTCGTCTGCATGCGTCGCCGTTGGATTACCATTGGCGTGACGGTTGCAGCCTTCTTCGTCGCGTTGTTCGGCATGATGTTCGTGCAGCAGCAGTTCTTTCCCTCGTCGGACCGTGACGAGTTGGTGATCGACTGGAACTTGCCGCAAAATGCCTCGATCGCAGAAACCAATGCACAGATGGCTCGCTTCGAGAGCGAACAGCTGCAGGGCAATGGCTCGGTGGAGCATTGGTCGACTTATGTCGGTACGGGCGCTCCGCGCTTCGTGCTGTCGTTCGACCTGCAGACGGCGAATTCATGGTTTGGCCAGCAAGTCATTGTGACCAAGGGCGGGATAAAAGCGCGCGACCTCGTCAAGGCGAAATTTGAGGAATATCTGAGAAAGACGTTTCCAGGCACCGACACCTACGTCAAGTTGCTTGAGGTCGGCCCCCCGGTGGGGCGTCCCGTGCAATACCGCGTAAGCGGGCCAGACATCGCAAAGGTCAGAGATCTCTCGCAGGAACTCGCCGGCATCGTCCGGAGAAGTCCCGATCTCGGCAACGTCGTGTTTGACTGGATGGAGCCTGCGCGCGTCGTCAAGATCGACGTTCTCCAGGACAAAGCGCGCCAGCTCGGCGTGACGTCGGAAGACATCGCCACGGCAGTCAATTCGGTGCTCGAGGGCACCCCGATCACACAGGTTCGCGACAGTATCTATCTCGTCAATGTGACGGGACGGGCGACCGCGGTCGAGCGCAGCTCGATCGATACGCTCCGCGATCTGCAGTTAACCGGGGCCGGCGGGCAGTCGGTGCCGCTCGGTGCCGTGGCCGATCTGCGCTATGAGATCGAGCAGCCAACTATCTGGCGCCGCGCGCGTATTCCCACGATCACGCTGAAGGCTGGCATTGTCACCGACGCCCAGCCGAAGACAATCTTGGACCAGTTGGCGCCAAAGTTGGCGGAGTTCGGCAAAGAACTGCCGGCGGGTTACTCGGTGGCGATCGGAGGCTCCGTGGAGGAGAGCGCGAAGAGCCAGTCGCCGATCGTGGCCGTCGTTCCGCTGATGCTGTTTGTCATGGCCACGATACTGATGATTCAGCTGCAGAGCTTTCATCGCTTGTTCCTGGTGTTTGCGGTCGCGCCGCTTGCCGTGATCGGCGTCGTCATGGCCATGCTACCGAGCGGCGCGCCGCTTGGCTTCGTTGCCATCCTCGGCGTCTTGGCACTGATTGGCATTCTGGTCCGGAACTCAGTCATTCTGATTGTGCAGATCGAGGATCTGAGGAGGGAGGGACGCCCGGCCTGGGATGCCGTTGTAGAAGCGACGGAGCATCGCATGCGGCCGATCCTGCTAACCGCAGCTGCCGCAAGTCTCGCGTTGATTCCGATTGCGCGCGAGATTTTCTGGGGCCCGATGGCTTACGCGATGATGGGCGGCATCATCGTCGGCACGCTGCTGACGCTCTTGTTCCTGCCGGCGCTCTATGTGGCGTGGTTCCGGATACACCCTCTTCGCGACGATGGCCGGACAACGCCTGAGGCAATGGACTTGACGCAACGTCACCGGTCGTCGGACCGCGTAAGCGGGACATCAATTTCCTGGTTAACCACCAAGTCCTTCGGCAGCTTGACCGTACCCACCGCCTCTCAGCCCGCCCCAGGCAAGCTCAACGAGGGCTCGCGCCCATAGCGAAATTGAGATCGATAAAGTCCAATGCTATGTGGCACGGAGTCCACCCTGGGTGGCACCAGTCCAAACCTATGTGGCGTCCAACAAGATCTGGCGCACCCGACACGATTCGAACGTGTGACCTTTGCCTTCGGAGGGCAACGCTCTATCCAGCTGAGCTACGGGTGCTTGAGCGTCCATTTAGCCGATTGGTCGGGCGGCGGCAACGGCTGGCCGGGGCGGTTTTGGGCGAAAAACGGCTCGGTTGGAGGCCGTGCTGCCCTCTTTCAGGCGGCGGTCACACGTTTGGATCGGGTCTGGGTGCGCGAAGCGGTCGCGCCGCTGGTGCGGGGGATCTCGAGAGGGCGAGGGGACCAGGTTGCGCCCCGTGATTGTCCCGGAACCTCGCTTATTTGCTCAATGACACTGTGTTCGGCAACGGGACGTGGTCCGATCGGCGAATGCTGAACCTTGAGCAAGAGCCGAGTGACATAACTCCGGCTACCCAGGCGCCATTGTGCGAACCGACCAAGGGCGCCGGCCGTTCCCGCGTTGAACATCGGAGGACGTCCCATGAATGCGAACCAGGCTCTTTGGGAGAAAGGCGACTTTACCCGTATCGCGGAGACGATGCGCGCCAGCGGCGAGGCGCTCGTTGCGTCGATCGGGATCACGCGCGGAAGTGACGTGCTCGATCTTGGATGCGGGGACGGCACGACAGCGCTTCCAGCAGCAAGAGCCGGGGCAAATGTCACGGGTGTCGATATTGCTCGCAACCTGGTGGAGGCCGGCAACAGGCGCGCGATGGCGGAAGGGGTTACATGTCGTTTTCAGGAAGGCGATGCATCGAATCTGACAGACATCAAGGACAACAGTTTCGATCTCGTTGTCAGCATCTTCGGCGCGATGTTTGCGCCCAGGCCATCGGATGTTGCCAGGGAAATGGTTCGCGTCACGCGGCCGGGCGGCCGGATTGTGATGGGAAACTGGATCCCGAACGATCCCACTCTGGTGGCGCAGATCCTCAAGATCAGCTCGTCCTATTCGCCGCCTCCGCCGGAAGGCTTCGTAAGTCCCATGACCTGGGGTCTCGAGGACAATGTTGTCGAGCGCTTCACGTCGGCTGGCATTCCGAAGCCAAATATCTCATTCGCGCGTGACTCCTACGAATTCAACTTTGCCGGAACGCCGGCAAAGTTCGTCGACCAGTTCAGGGCATATTATGGTCCGACCATGAACGCCTTCGATGCAGCTGAAAAAGACGGTCGCGCCGACACCTTGAAGGGCGAGCTTGTCAAGCTGTTCGAGAGCCAGAACAGAAGCTCCGATCCTTCGCAGACATCGGTGAAGGCGACGTTCCTGCGCGTGACCGTCCGCAAACCGTGACATGACTGCGAGCAAGGTGCTGCACAGCCAGTTTGACATTGGGCTGTGCAGCAGGCGGGCAATCCCCACCGTGTTTGCTCTGCAGCATGTGGAAGTACACTTGACATGGATCGCGAAACGATCACGTTGGCCTCAATCAAGTGAACGCCGGCCCCAAATGGCGTCACGACATCAGGGAGGAACCAATGTTCACAAGACGCGGTGTTCTGCTCTCTTCACTCGCAGGAGCGGTCGTGCTCAGCAACAGGTTTGCGGTCGGCAAGGCCGCGCAGCCGGCGACGCCGGTGAATTTCCAGGTGCCTGCGGACGCCTGCGACTGCCACACCCATATCCACGGCGATCCCGAAAAATTCCCGTTCTTTGCAGGCCGCGTCTACACGCCCGAACTGGCGTCGCCGGAGGAGATGGCGGCGCTGCACAAGGCACTCGGTATCAAACGAGTTGTCATCGTCACACCCAGCATCTACGGCACGGATAATTCGGCAACCTTGTTCGGCATGAAAGCGCGCGGCAGCGATGCGCGTGGCGTCGCCGTCATCGACGACAAGACGCCGGAGAGTGAGCTCGATGCGATGAAAGATGCTGGCATTCGCGGTATGCGGATCAATCTCGCCACCAGCGGCGTGAGCGATCCGGCCATCGGCAAGCAGCGTCTGCTGGCTGCGATCGAGCGCATGAAGACGCGCGGCTGGCACATCCAGATGTTCACCAATCTGCCGCTGGTATCGTCGATCAAGGATGTCGTCGCCAGCGCGCCGATGCCGCTGGTGTTCGATCATTTCGGTGGCGCGGAAGCCAAGCTCGGGCTGGATCAGCCGGGCTTTGCCGACCTGCTCGACCTCGTCAAATCCGGCAAGGCCTATGTGAAGATCTCCGGCGCCTACCGCGCATCGACGCAGGGGCCGGACTATCCCGATGCGGCGCCGCTGGCGAAGGCGCTGATCGCGGCCAATCCGGAGCGGATCATCTGGGGCACCGACTGGCCGCATCCGGACTCGGTCACACCGCCCGGCAGGAAGCCGACCGATGTCACGCCGCTCTATCAGATCGACGATGGCCGCCTGCTGAACCAGCTTGCGGTCTGGGCGCCCGATGCGGCGGTTCGCAAGACAATCCTGGTCGACAATCCCGCGCGGCTTTACGGCTTCTGATTGCCGGCGCGCGCGGGCGTCTCTGGCCGCGTCAGCTTCGGATCATGTTGATCGAGACGTCGCGGATCTGGCCCTTGGAGCTGATCGAGACCAGCTGCTTGTTGCCCTTGGTGGTCAGCGTCAGGTTGGCGGCGAAGCCGGCGGCTTCGACGAAGACATCGATCTGGCCACCGCCGGCGCTGCCCTGCAGGTTGCCGAAAATATTGCGGCTGGCCTCGCCCCAAGTGCCGGTCACCTGATTGCCCTGGCTCTTCACGTCGCTGCTTAGTTCGAACTTGTAGCTGTCACTTGCGCAGCGCAGCGACTGCTTCAGTGCAGTGCCGCCGACGACGTTGTAGGTGGCTCGGCAGCGAATCTGTTCGGAAGAGCCGTCCGACAGCGACACGGTGCCGCTGCCGCTCCACGATCCGTTAAAGCCGGCAAAAGGGCTCGCCGACTGGGCCTGGCTCGCCGTCGCCGACAGCATCAGGATTGCGCCGACAGTGGCAGCCTTGAGCGTGTGTCCGATCAGATTTGCGCTGAATGAGGTCATGGTGATGGCTTTCTATGTCTGGGGATGTCGGAGGGGAGGGATGCGATCAGGCGCGGCGCGTAAGCGTCAGATAGGCGAATTTCGCCGTCGGCGTATCAGAGGCGATCTGCGCGCCGTTGTATGAAAAGGTGCCGATGCCCGGCAGGTCGTTCATCGCGGTGCCGGAGAATGACGGGCCGGCAAAGGCGAACGAGAAGGTAAAGATGAAACCGATGATGCGCATGTGACTGTCCCTGTTGGGCGGCGCTGTGTGCCGCTTCGTTGGACAGATGAATAACCATGCAAGGTTTCGGGCGGTCTGCGTCGAAACGGATAATGGTTTCGTCGAGGGATCGTTTTGTTTCGCCGAGCGCCTTGCCACGAAACAAAAAAAGGCCGGGGCAGCGGTGCCGCCCCGGCCTGAATTTGGCTTAAACCAGTTAGATTAGCCGCTAGTCGACCGTCTGGATCACGTTGGAGATCGGGCGGGCGTTGCTGGTCTTCACCGGCTGCAGCTCGGCCGCGATCGCGGCATCATAGCTTGCGATCGTCGGCAGCGTATCCTTGGCGCGGATATGCACGACCTTGTAACCGCCGGCCTTGAGCTGGGCGAGCAGGTCCGGCACCGCGGCGGCGGACCACTTGTGCAGGTCATGCATCAGGATGATGCCCTTGCCCTTCTTCTTCAGCTTTTCCATCACCGAGGCGACCAGCTTGCCGGCATTGTGGATGCGGAAGTCCTCGGAATCGATGTCGATGGAGAAGGCGGCGATGTTGCGCTCGGCGAGATAGGCCTTCAGCTCCGCATTCTGGCGCAATTGCGGGAAACGGAAGAACGGCGACAGCGGCTGTCCGGCCATCAGGGTGATGGCGCTGATGCCGCGCTCGATCTCGTCCTTGGCTTCCTGCGGGGTCTTGCTCGCCAGGTTCTGGTGCGACCAGGTATGGGTGCCCACCGAATGGCCGGCCGCGATCACCTGCTTCAGCACCGCGGGATGCCAGGTGGCATGTTTGCCGATCGGGAAGAACACGGCCTGCACGCATTGCGCGCTGAGCGCAGCCAGCACGGCAGGCGTGGTCACCGGCCAGGGGCCATCGTCGAAGGTCAGCACGACTTCGCCGGGCTGCAGGAAGTCATAGTCGCGATATTGCGACATGCCGAGGCCGGGGCCGCCGGTGGTGTCGATCTGTACGGTGCGTGACACGCCGAGCGCGTTCGGATTGTTGCAGACGGGTTTGGCGATGGCCGGGCGCTTCTCCACGGCCGGAGCGGCGGGTATCGGCGCGGCAGCCGGTGCGGCGGCGACGGCCTGCACGCGCGGCGGCGGCTCGGCAGGTGCGGTCGAGTTCGACTTCGGCGCGCGCGTGTCGATCGAGGCGGTGGTCAGCTCGCCCTTATCGGCTTTGGCGCTGGTCTGAGCGCCGGCGGGACCGAAGAAATGCCAGGCGCCAGCGCCTGCGGCGACAACCGCCGTGAAAGAACCTGCAACGATCAAAAAAGGAAGTTTACGCATAATCACTCCGGCGCCCGAGGCCCACCTCGTTTCACCATTGAGCGAAATAGTTAATCACGCGTATGCGCGGCGCACTCTCAACGAGAAAATTTGAATTTGTTCAACGCAGTGCGCGTTAGGCCGGTACGATGACCTTGCCGATCGGCCATAGCGCGATGCCGGCGAGCTTCAGATGTGCCCAGGCAAAGGGAATGCCGACGATGGTGATCGCCAGGGCCAGCGCCGCCAGGAGATGACCGATCGCCAGCCACCAGCCTGCCAGCACCAGCCAGATGATGTTGCCGATCAGGCCGAGCATGCCGGTGCCGATGTCGCCGCGGCCGGTAACGGTTTCACGGTCGACGGCGCGCTGGCCGAAGGGCAGCAGCGTATAGGCGGCAATATTGAAGGCGGCGCGGGCCCAGGGCAGGCCGATGATGGTGATGGCCATGACAATGGCTGCGATCAGCCAGCCGACCGCCATTCCCAATCCGCCGAACACGATCCAGAGGATATTCAGAAACAGCGGGACGACGGGCATGGGGTCTCTCTGGTGATGTTCAGCGCGTGGTTTTCAGTCCCTTAACAGATGGGATGTGGTTGCGGCATGACAATGACGGGGAGAGGGCGGTGCCTCAATATCCCCGGCCGCCGGCGCGGGAATAGGCCGGGCGAGCATCTGCTGCCGGGCGAGCCGATGATGCGCCGCGCACGTCGCTGCTGGTGCGCGCCTGTGGCTGCAGTTCTTCAAGAAAGATCGGCTTGGAGAAATAATAGCCCTGCGCATAGCGGATCTTGGTCGCGGCCTGAAGATAGGCCAGTTCCTCGAAGGTCTCGACGCCTTCGGCGATCACGGTCATGCCCAGCGCTTCGCTGAGCGACTCGATGGCGCGGAGGATGCCCTGGCTGCGCGGGCGCTTGTGAATGTCCGTGATGAAGGAGCGGTCGATCTTGATCTCGTCGGCGGTGATATCCGCCAGCGCCGACAGCGACGAATAGCCGACGCCGAAATCGTCGATGGAGATGCCGACGCCGAGCGCGCGGAACATCGGCAGGATGTCGTCCTGGAAATGCGTCTTGGCGACGAATGCGTCTTCAGTCACTTCGACCATGAAGCGCGTCGGACAACCGGTCTCCTCGATCGCTCTTGCAAAGGCGCGCATGAATTCCGGATTGCCAGCCTGTTTGGCGGCGACGTTGATGCTGATAGTGGCCGTGGCGCCGAAAGTCTCGTCGATCAGGTCGATCGACTTCATGATTTCGGCAAGCACCAGATGGGTGAGCTCGTCAATCAAGCCGAGTTCGACGGCCAGATTAATGAAGGTGCTGGGCGCCTGGATCACGCCATCGTCGTTACGCAGCCGCACCAGGGCCTCGATACCCTTGATCTCCAGGCTGCGGATATCGACCTTCGGCTGAAACGCGCAGCAGAACCTCTTGTCGAGAATCGCCAGCCGCAATGACTGTTCGGTGGCCATGCGGGTCAGCGCCTCGCTCTCCATGCTGGAGTCGAAGAACACCGCAGCGCCCTTGGTCTCATTCTTCACGCGATACATCGCGATATCGGCGTTCTGATGCAGCGCGTCGTAGTTGCGGCCGTGTTCGGGATGGAGGCTGACACCGATCGAGGCGGAGGCGAATATTTCTGAGCCGTCGATGAAAAACGGAGCGCGCAGCCGCTGTACCAGCAGCTCCAGATATTCGGCGACCTCCTGCTGGCTCTGGATCGGGTTCAGCAGCAGCAGGAATTCGTCACCGGAAATCCGCGACAGCATGTCGGTGCCGCGCAGGTCGAGCGCCAGTCGCTTGGCGAACTGCACCAGCAGCGCATCACCGACGCTGTGACCGTAATAGTCGTTGATGTGCTTGAAATTGTCGATGTCGAGGAAGGCCAGCGCGAAATGTGATGTCTCGCCGGAATGGCCAATGATGTCGCCGACATGTTTCTCGATCACGCGCCGCGTGGGCAGATCGGTCAGCTCGTCGTAATAGGCGCGACGAAACAGCTCTTCTTCCATCTCTTTCTGCCGGCTCACGTCGGTGGCACTGGACAGCAGCACGCTGCGATCACCGATACGCGCCGGACGATGCGTGGTCAGGAACACGCGCCTGTCGCGTTCGGAATTGACGCGTTCCTCGAACACCGCGGAGCGGCCGGACTGCAGCAGGTCGAGTGCAGTCATGCGTCGATGCGTCAGTGCCTGCACCAGAAAATGCGATTGCGGATCGGGTCTGTTGAATTGGTCTGCCGATGCATTGAACTGGATGGCCGCGGCGTCATTCACCAGCAGAAAGTCGCCCCGATCGTCTTGCACAGTGACGGAGGCCGGCAGCATGCGTACGATCTCGCGCAGCATCTCCAATTCGCGTGCGGCATCGCTGTCCACGAATCCGGTAGCAGCCTCGGTGGAAGAGGTTGCGGTCGGGCGGTCGCTGTCCATTGGAGAGGCCGACGAGCCTGGGGCGGATGCGTTCTGCATGGTGGCCGAGCCTCGCAAAACGCCTTGTCGATTTGGTTAAATCGGTTCGCAAAACGCGGGTAGTTGTGTAAATGCCGCACGATTTGGAGCGGTAGCGGTGCTGACGTCATTAACAAAGCGTCAATGACGGCGGCGAAAGCGCCAGATTGCTCAATGACGGCCTGTACGATCATTCTCATGATGAGCCTTTGAGCAAAACAATCTGAGTGTCATACGCCGCGATCTCAGCATGAAATTCTCCATTCAGTCGCGCTGATCGCCGGTCGGGCTCTTGCATTCCGACCCACGCGGTTGTGATCGCTGCAGGATGCAGGATTGGTGGAGAAAAATGCGCTGCATATGCCCGGAAGTTTGAAAGGAACGCCTCGTCATTGACGTAAGTCACAGTGCGCACGTCGCTATTTTTCCGGGCCACTCGACAGACTTATGTCATGACACCATCCTCTCGCGGTGCCGCAATGGTCGCCCGATGCGAGAGAGACGTCGCCGATGAGCAATCCATCCAAAGCCAATGTTCTCTGGTTCCTGCCGACCCACGGCGATGGACGCTATTTGGCATCCACCCATGGGGCGCGAGACATCGACTTCAAATATCTCCGTCAGATCGCGCAGGCTGCCGATCAGCTGGGCTATTTCGGCGTGCTGCTGCCGACCGGGCGCAGCTGCGAGGATTCATGGGTGGTTGCATCTGCCGTGGCCCCATGGACCGAACAGCTTCGCTATCTCGTGGCCGTCCGGCCGGGCCTGCAATCGCCGAGCGTCGCTGCGCGCATGACCGCGACGCTGGACCGCGTCACCAACGGTCGTCTCCTGATCAATGTCGTGACGGGCGGCGATCCCGTCGAGAACAAGGGCGATGGCATCTTCCTGCCGCATGACGAGCGTTATGCCGTCACCCGCGAATTCCTCAACGTCTATAATGACCTGCTGGCCGGCAAGACCGTCAATGTCCAGGGCAAGCATATCCAGATCGAGGACGGTCGCCTGATATTCCCGCCGGTGCAGTCGCCGCGCCCGCCGCTCTATTTCGGCGGCTCGTCGGATGCTGGCATCGATGTCGCGGTGGACACCGTCGACAAATATCTCACCTGGGGGGAGCCGCCGGCGCTGGTCGCCGAGAAGGTCGCGCGCGTCAAGGCTGCCGCCGAAAAGCGCGGCCGCAAGCTGTCTTTCGGCATCCGTCTTCATGTGGTCGTGCGCGAGACCAATGAGGCGGCATGGAAGGCCGCCGACGAACTCATTCAATATGTCACGGACGACGTCATCGCGAATGCGCAGAAGACATTGGCCCGGCAGGATTCGGTCGGCCAGCAGCGCATGATGCAGCTGCATGGCGGACGTCGCGACAAGCTCGAGATCAGCCCGAACCTCTGGGCTGGTGTTGGCCTCGTGCGTGGTGGCGCCGGTACGGCGCTGGTCGGCGATGCGCAGACGGTGGCCGCGCGCATCAAGGAATATCAGGACGTCGGTGTCGATACCTTCATCATGTCCGGCTATCCGCATCTCGAGGAAGCCTATCGCTTCGCCGAGCTCGTCTTCCCGCTGTTGTCGCTGCAGCAGCATGACAACGTCACATCGCTACGCTCGCGCACCGGCCCGGTCGGCGAAATCGTCGCCAATGAGCATCGCGCGCAGAGCGCCTCGTAATTCCGATAGGCACCCATCATGAGCATCGTTGAAATCCTTCCCCGCGTTCGCAGCTTTCGTTTGCCGCGCATCGATGGCCTCACCCAGTGGATCGTGCCACTGGTCATCTTGCTAGTGTGGCAGGCCGCTTGCGTGACCGGTTACGTGCCGGCGCGGGTGATGCCGGCGCCGACCGATGTTGCCCTGGCTGGGTGGAAGTTGCTGGTCTCGGGTGAACTCGCCCAGAATATCTGGGTGTCGTTCTGGCGTGCGTCCGTCGGATTCCTGATCGGTGGCAGCATCGGCTTTGCCTTCGGTCTCGCCAACGGTCTGTCTCAGCTCAGCAGCAAGCTCACCGACACGACGCTGCAGATGGTGCGCAACGTGCCGCATCTGGCGCTGATCCCGCTCGTCATCCTGTGGTTCGGCATCGATGAATCGGCCAAGCTGTTCCTGGTCGCGCTTGGCGTATTCTTCCCGATCTATCTCAACACGCTGCACGGCATTCGCACGGTCGATCCGCAGCTGATCGAGATGGGCCGCATTTACGGCATGCGCAACAGCGAACTGTTCCGCCGCGTGATCTTCCCGGGCGCGCTGCCATCGATCTTCGTCGGCGTGCGCTTTGCGCTCGGCATCATGTGGTTGACGTTGATCGTGGCCGAAACAATCGCGGCCTCGTCGGGCCTTGGCTACATGGCGATGCAGGCACGCGAATTCATGCAGATCGACGTCGTGGTGCTCAGCATCCTGATCTATGCGCTGCTGGGTAAGGTCGCCGACAGCGCCTCGCGCGGGCTGGAACGGCTGACATTGTCCTGGCACCCGGCTTTTCAGAAACATTGAGCGAAATTCGGAAGCGAGAATTTGAAATGACCGTGCAACAGTCTCTTCGCCTCAGCCATGCCGATGCTCAGGTCATCGATGCGCCCGTCGATTTCGAACAGGCCCGCGCCACGCAGGCGCGGCGTCCGTCCGAGCAGAAGTCCCGTGGACTGTCGCTGACCATTCGTGGTCTCCGCAAATCCTTCGGCAGCAATGAAGTGCTGCGCGGCGTCGATCTGCATATTCCTGCCGGCCAGTTCGTCGCCATTGTCGGCCAGAGCGGCTGCGGCAAGAGCACGCTGCTCCGCTTGATCGCAGGCCTCGACGCGCCGACTGCCGGCACGATCAGCTTTGGTGAGGAAACCCGCCCGGAGGACATCCGCGTGATGTTCCAGGAACCGCGCCTGCTGCCATGGGCCAGCGTGCTCTCGAATGTGGAAGTTGGCCTGGGGACCGACCGGACATCTGCCGATGCCAAGGCGCGCGCCGAAAGTGCATTGACGGAAGTCGGTCTCGCCGAGAAGCGCGATCAATGGCCGTCCGTCTTGTCAGGTGGCCAGAAGCAGCGTGTCGCGCTGGCGCGGGCATTGGTCAGCCATCCGCGTGTGCTGGCGCTCGATGAGCCGCTCGGCGCACTCGATGCGCTGACGCGGATTTCTATGCAGCAGCTGCTCGGTCGCGTGTGGCACGATCAGACCTTCACCTCGATTCTGGTGACGCACGACGTGTCCGAGGCCGTGGCGCTGGCAGATCGCGTGCTTGTGATTGAAGACGGCCGTATCGCGCACGATATCAATGTCGATATCGCCCGGCCGCGGCAGCGCGGCTCGGCAGATCTTGCGGCGCTGGAAGGTTCGATCCTGCGCAATCTGCTCGGCCCGGGAGCCGACGCCACTGGTTTGTGAGACTATTGTGACCTGCGAGGCTGCCATGAATTCCGTCGTTCGTAACATCGTTGTCGATCGCGAGGTTTCCTCTGGTCGCGAGGTCTCTTCGCAGGAATTCCGTGGCGCCATGCGAGTGCTGGCCGGCGGTGTCAGCGTGATCACCGTCGGGCGCGGCAAGGACATCACCGGCATGACAGTGACATCGGTCTCGTCGCTGTCGGTCGATCCACCGACGCTGATCGTCAGCGTCAACAGGGAGTCGTCGTCCTGGCCGCTGCTACAACGCTACGGCGCCTTCGGCGTCAACATTCTGTCGGCTGATCAGCTCGACGTGGCTGAGCGGTTCTCGGGCAAGGGTGGATTGAAGGGCGCAGAGCGTTTCGCCGGAGCGCAGTGGGTGACCCGGGCAACCGGCGTGCCGCTGCTGGCGGGCAGCCTTGCGGCGATCGATTGCGACGTCGAGGAAGTCATCGAACGCCACTCCCACGCCATCGTCATCGGCCGCGTCCGTGATGTCATCACCTCCGTCCCGCACACCGCGCTGACCTACTGGGACGGGCAATATGTGGCGATCGACCAGAACGAGGACAATCTGAAACTCGCCGAAGTCAGCGTGCCCAGTATGCGGGCGCTCAGGGAGATTTGAGGCTCGGGCCTCTCTCTTCTTTCGGTCCAGCCACGTCACCATTGTCATTCCCCGGCAAACCAATTGGTCTGCCTGAGGGCGTGCGTCACCGGCGAAGCCGCCGCAATGCGAACCTCAGGCATTTCACCTGGAGTGGCTGTGAATCTCGATCCTGGCTCGTCATTCCGGGGTGCACCCCCGAGCTCGTCATTCCGGGGCGCGCGTCGCCGGTGAAGCCGGCAGAGCGCGAACCCGGAATCCCGGAGTGTTTTGCGCTGAACATGTCGAGATTCCGGGTTCGCGTGCGCAAAGGTGCGCCCGCGCCCCGGAATGACAGTTTGGGGTGGCAGGACAGAACCAAACATTTTTTCCTATCCTTCGTTGACAACATCCCTACATTGATTATATTCCCCTTCGTCCTGCCCCACCGAGAGGGGCGATCGCGATCGTCACGTTCGCGGGGTGGGATGCGGTGGACGCCGGAGATGCGGCGTTACGCGGTTCATGGGTGACGTCTGTCTTCGGGCAGGACGGATCTGCGCCAGCACTGCCACTGGCAAGGACACGACCGGCCTTGAGATGGAAAGACCCCTGGACAGTGTGACGGACGACCAAATCGAAACGCGTCCGGCTTTCTCGCTTGAGGCTCCCTGTCCCTCCGCCGTGGGACCATAGTTTTGGTGATCGGATCGTTCGCTGAGGCAAAG
>NZ_FOTP01000002.1 GCF_900114605.1 Bradyrhizobium sp. NFR13
TCCGGAACCTATTGGTTTGAATCGTGTTTTTGCTTTAGGCGGTGCGATATTAGGGAGTGAAAGATGGCCACCAACAAACCGACGGGTGACAATGCCCGCAAAGGCGCCGTGAAAAAGCGCAGCCAGACCAAGACAACGATGGGCGGTGCCACTACCTGGACGAAGCGGGACAAGACCTCTGGCGAGTTCATGGCCGTCAAGAAGGCCAAGAAAGCTGCCCCGAGGAAGGCCGCTGCCGCAAAAAAGAAGACCGCTAAAAAGACAACGGTGGCGAAGAAGTTCAAGGGAGTTAGGCGGGAGAAAAAGTAGGTGACGAGCCCTAACGACTCGGCAACTCCTGTCCGTAAGCGGTCGGTCATGATTGACGGACACAAGACAAGCGTAAGTCTGGAGGATGAATTCTGGGATTCGATCAAGGAGATCGCTGCCGAGCGTGAGCAGCGACTGACGGAGCTTATCAATGTCATCGCTAAAGCCCGCGATGGAGCAAACCTGTCGTCGGCTCTGCGAATTTTTGCACTAAACCATTATAAGCAGACGCGAAGGGCGATGAGCAGAGCTACGGTTGTTTGACTTAGACCGACGGCTAGCAAACAACCCGAAAGATCCATCCCAGCACACCGAGTAGCGGAATTAAGACAATCCCGATCAGTATCAGGGCGCAGGCTCATTCCTATCGTCATTCGGTTTGAAAAACTTCATGAGTAGTTCCGCCTCAATCTGAAGGCCGACGGCCTGTATGTGAGTTGAGCGGACCTTTGCGCTCGCGAAGTAGCCCTTCAGGAAGGGGATCGTCAGCGCCCGGTAACGGTTGGCTTCTTACATCAGCGCCATGCTGAGCGGCTTCATGGGCCGTCGGGGCTTCCTTCACTTGATGAGGTTGCTGCTTCCCTGCAGGAGAGATCGGGTCGTAGGTGCCGCTGCGCACGTCCCGGCCGTCGGTATGCATTTCGTTTGCCATGAGAGCCTCCTTTTCCAGGGCCCAATGATTGGCGGCCGGTGTCGTTCCGTGGCTATGCGACCCTAGGCGTCACCAGAGGGCCCTGCGGCGTATCGCAGCACGGAGGCGCGGAACATCGTACGCGCGGAAGTGTTCGATCTCTAATCCGAAACGAAAGAGTTTGATGTCGACAGGTCAGGCAACGCCGCCACCGCGCGGAGCAGGGAAGTTCGCCGTCATCGCCGCGGCGATCGTCGGGATGATAATCATCGTCACGTTTGTTGGCATGAATATGCAGCACGCGCAGACTGCAAGGGAGCAGGAGGCAGGACAAGTTAAACCGGCCGATGCGCCTATGACTGAAAAAGACCTTGGTAAACTGCCCGCGAAGCAGAATTAACTGCGGTCAGGATGTCCCATGCAGCAAAGACCATTTGTAATAGCTGCCGTATTTCTTCTTGGTGCTCGGAGGGGCGCTGATCCTGCGCGATTCTGGCACCCGCGCGCCTCCCGACCAGTCTTTTCAGGCGCAGCGAGAGTAATCTCGGGCCGGGAACAACTCTCTTGGGCAGTGCTTGTGCAATGACCCGAGGAGGATGCGCCATGACCGATCAAGACCCGCCATCTGTAACCGACCAACTGTCCGATCTGAAAGCTACCGTGGCGGATGGTGTCAAAGCCGCCGCATCAACCATCGGAGAAGCAATCGAGGAAGGCAAAAAGCCAGGCAAGCCGCTCGACATACTGAGCAAGCTTACGCGGGAAGCGCCCCTCGGGATGTTGTTGCCGCATTTCTGATTGGCCGGGCATTGGCAAGGCGACGTTGATTAATGCCCGGTTGCTTTGAGTTGGCTCTATTCCGGAGGAGGTCAGTATGGGTTTAGCGACTTATGCGGTTATTGAATCGAACGATGGTTGGGGCGTCCTGCACGATGGAGACGTGGAGGGGAAGTTCTTGACCAAGGAGTCTGCTTTCGAAGCGGCCGTCGCCGCAGCATCCCTCGCGATCCGCCAGGGACACGAAGTGCATGTCAGCGCGCCAAGCAACGGGGCTGGAAACGAGACGGCGCTAGGTGGCCCAACAAATTAACTCGCGAAAGGATTATCATTTGGGAAAAGATGTAGATGGCGCCGAAGTGAAGTCCGCACGCAACGCACGGGGCGCCGAGCCAGGGCCGTCCGTTCGCAACGTTTTAGTTTGGAGTCTGGGCTTGGTGATGGTCGCGTTTGCGGTCATATATTTGGTGTTTTTCAAGACCTAGCCGACGGTGATGTCCCTTGGATCTTGGCGTGTTTGAAGGATCAATGCCGCACCGAAGAGAAAGATGCCTAAAGTCGTAAGATCGAAAGATGGGTGCATCCCGCCATTTTAGCCGATGGCGGGTGCCAGTCATGCCGCCAGCGTCAGTTTTCGGCGCCTCATATCCTTCACGCCGCGCCTCCTCATACTGGCGCCGTCGGTCCTCGATAGCGCCCCGATCTCGCAGCTCTGCTTTCATTTGGCGAACGCCAGCTAATGGAATGCCAAGGTCGTTGGCTTTCCTTTTCACCGATGTAGCAGGCCGGCCGAGCGCTGCCGCCGCACGTAGGGCAGAAGCTCCGTTGTCGACGAGTGCTTTGAGCTTGGCGACGTCTTCCGTATCCCAAGGTTTGGCAAGAAGGCGCCTCACTATAGCTACGTCTCCGGCGGTCGTAGCTCGCCCTTCAACCAGCCTGCGGCTTGCATCGGGATCTGGCTCAACAGCGGCATGGATGAAGCTGCACTTGGGGCACTCGTAGGTGTGTGCAACGAGGCCATTTTCAGGAAGGGAGCATCTGATCCAATAGGAGGTGGCTCCGCAATTAGGACAGGGTAGGGTTCGGATGCGTCGCATGGCCGGTACTCGTACTAGAGCCGTTACGCAACAAGGTTCAGAGCTTCGTTAAAACTCTCAAGATATCGGTTGAGTTCCCGGCAGCTAATCGGCCGCAGGCTCCGGCTGCCACCGGCTTGAGATCGACTTTTGGCCAAGGCTTATCAGGGCTCTTTCCCGATCAGAACGTGCCGCTCGCGGCGCCGCATGTGGCGCTACTTCTTGAACACGAGGGCTGCGACTATCACGACGGGGATGAGACCGGCCACAATGACAAACGCGCTGTAGAGGTGATCTTTCGTCATGGCGAAATCTCGAGTGCTCCCTACGGGGGTCATGTGCAGTTTGTACCCAAAAACAAAATCAGGCCACTGCCGTTTGCCGATGAGGCCGGAAATAGGCCAGTCCCCGGTGTTGCTGCGCCCTCAGCGCTGAAGACCTAGCGAAGCCGCCGGTAATTTGATCTCTTCGCCCATCTCGGTGCGGTCTGCCGGGTCGCAGTTCGGTCCCCACATGATGTAGCCGCCACTGCCGTGCATCACGATGAGGCCGGCCGCGATGAGATGATCCCGGCCAAGGGCGTATTCGGTCGCGGTGGCCTTGTCCCGATTGAGGAAGGTTGTGTTCCATGCACCGACCGGGATCATGCCTCTCCGGTCGGCGCCGATGGCCTTTGCGATCTCCAATAGACGTGTTGCGGCTGCTTCTGGCTTGGCGTAGGGGCGGTCTTTGACGAATTTCTCGAACTGCTTATTCATATGGTAGGCGCTTCGTCTTTCTTTTTGCCGCGAGCGATAATTTTAAGTGCGCCGTCGGGGAGAGGGCGCTGTAGCTGCGTCGCATCTTCCGTCGGCGCATTCATCCAGGCTCTTGTCTCCTCGGGCGTTGTGAGGATAACGGGCATGGCTTTCGGATGTATCGCGCCGACTTCGGCGTTTGGTTCGGTGGTTAGAAAAGCGAAAAGATCGTTCGTCGTTTCGCCCTCCTTGCCCTTCCGAACTGAGGACCAGTTCGTCCAGATTCCCGCGAAGAATGCCAGAGGCCGGCTCTCGTCAAAAGCAAACCAGATGTCGCCGCCCTCAGCTTTGTTGAACTCGCTGAATGACGTGAACGGCACCAGGCATCGGGACTCGACCCCCAGCCATCGCTTCCAGTGCTTGCTGTCGAGGTTGCGGATGTTTGTCGTCCCGCTGTCGGGCTCCATGCGCAGCAGCTCCTTGAAGTCGATCTGCATCCCTTTGTCCTGGAGCTTGGCTGCGCGCTTCTTTGCGGCCTGCATCTGCGCAAATTGGGATGATGGCATGCCCCAGCGCGCGAGTGCCAGTTCAGTGCCGCCCGTCGTGTTGCGCACGATCGGCGCCGGATAGTCCGGAAAGATCCCCGGCATCGCCGGGAGGTTGCCAGTGCTGTCGACGTCGAAATTGAATAGCCGCCGGATTGCGTCCTGGTTCTTCGTCATCGAATAGAGATTGCACATGCGGCGTTCCTGTCCATTACGTTCCCGGAGGTCTTCCTGTGATGTGTTCGATATGGGCCATGGTTTCTTCGTGGACGCCCGGGTTGAACATCGCGCCACATGCGCACTGGATCGGACCTCTGCCGAGCCTGTTGCGATAGCCCGCATCCCATAGCGCGTATTTATTGGCGGTCCATTGCTTCTGCCGGCGCGAGGCCTCAAACTCTGCTTCGGTGCGTTTCGGCAAGAACACGTTCCATGCCGCATCGAAGGCGGTGCGCGCGGTTTCGAAGTCGAGCGCTTCGCCTCGGACGCATTGGTCGCGATGGAGCGGGTAGAAGCCGCAAGACCATTTCCAGATACCTGACCGCTCCGGGTTCGGATCCCAGTCTTGCTGAACGATGGTGCCGACCTGCACGTCGCCGTACCAGATCTCCCAGGTCTCAAAACGATCATCGGTGCGTCGCCGCGTCAACTCCTGCATCACGGGGCCTCCGTGGCGTGCCGACGTCCATGCGCCAACTGCAGCAATGTGGCCAGCGGGCGCTTGCCGCTTTTCGCGCATCGCTCGCAGCGGAGCCGAGAGGCCAGATCGTGGATGCAGGTGGTGTCGACATGGGGGAGCTCTGCCAGGCTGACGTCGCGCCTGGCCCTGCACCGTGAACATTCGATTTCGAGCCACGCAAAGCCGCCATTCAGCGCCTGGTCCACGGTCGGTGATGGGTCGATCGGCTCGCCATCCGCCCACATGCGTTCGTTCCAGCTCTCGCAGGCCAGCCTATCGGCGTCCCGGATCAGCGCCTCACCCTTCGAGCGAAACTCGTCCGATTGGCGCGCAAGCATCAGCGTCACACCGCGCGCCTTCGTCAGCTCTTTATTGAGAGCCTTGCGGTCGCCGCCAGACAGGGGCGTGGGGTGATATTTCGGAGCCATATGGGCGTCCAAGCGAGGCGGTCAAAAATGAAAAATCAAAAAGCGCTATGTCGTCTCAAATGACGGCCAGCAGCCGTCCTCTTCGAGGCGTCCTGTCTGTTCTCTGCAGCCGTCGTCGAGCAACTTCATCCCGACATCTTTCCAGACCGCATGTGCCCCGTAGAGACGCACTGCATCAACCGTCTGAATTTCCACGATGCGATCACAGCGCCGGCAGGTCACGCGCAGGACGTGCCGGGGAATTTCGGAGAGGCGTCGCTGTTGGATAGGGATGCCGGTACGGATTTGTCCCCGCGGATCCCGGATGATGGAATCCCAATATGCTTCGGGCAGGTCGTCCGCAGGACCGGGCGTGGCGACAGGCGCTTCAGGTTGGCGGCTAGGCCTGGAGGCCAGCTTCTCCATCTGTTTTGGCGTCGGCATGCGCCAGCTTGCGGCTCTTTCATTCATGCCCTCGATTAGAACATATCAAGAACAAAAGTCGAGTCCGTAGAGGTTGAATTTCGGGTGGCCCTGGCATTTGGTGCTGGGCCATTTGAAACGGTGCGGGCGGTTTCTTACCGTCCCATTCTCTTTCTCAGCTTCCAAGAGGGTTCCTGGGTCGCGCAGCACGCGACTGGGTCCGTTCGATGCCGTCATTGATCTCGCCATGGCAGGCTTCAACGGCCTGTTCGCGCGAACGAAACTCGGCCAGCCCGTGGACCACCCGATTGTCCGGATAAATGATCCAGCGCCAAAGGCCCGGCTCGACCTCCTGAACGTCGTACCGAACCCTTCGATGAAGCACCTGCAAACTCCAAGGGCGTATCGCGATCGCAGCGGCCCAAGAAACGACGATTAGCGTTTTCGCCAAGTGCTGCGCCCGCCTGCACAAACGGCCTGACGTCATTTCGGTTTCAGATCGGGCAACCCGTGCAGTGTGAGCTCCATTCCGAAGCGTAGGAACAAGGAGATATTCCGGGCGTTGGACGGCATCCGCATGCTGCGGCTTTCACGTTGGAGGAGATCATCTATGAAGAACATTCTTGCCGTTGCTCTGCTTGGCACTGCCGTGATCAGCGGCGCTGCGTTCGCGCAATCCACTCAACAACCCACCGATCGCGCCGCTCCGGCTGCCAGCGCGCACTCCGCCGACGCGAAGATGGCACTTAAGGGCAATTGGCGCGCCTCAAAGCTGATGGGCCTGAACGTCTACAACGAGGCCAACGAGAAGCTAGGCGACATCAACGAACTGCTTGTCGACAAGAGCGGCAGGGTCCAAGCGGTTGTCATTGGTATCGGCGGCTTTCTTGGGATGGGCGAGCACGACATCGCCGTTTCGATGGACAAGCTGAAGTTCATGGAAGAGCACGTCCGGACGAGCTCGGCTAACACCTCCACTACCACCTCGCGCGACACGACCACAGGAGCGGCCACGACGAATACCACTACCCGCAACGCGAATGATTGGGTCCCCGATCACGCCGTAATGAGCGGGAACAAGGAACAGCTGAAGGCGCTCCCGCAGTTCAAGTATTCCGACTACAACTAACACTGCGATAAGTTCGAGACCGAGGGCCTCCATTCGGAGGCCCTTTTCATTTGTTTGCTGGTTCGATGATGATGGCAGGGGCAACAATGACGGATGCCGTCTCGACATCTAACGCGCATGAAATCTGGTACTGGCCGAAATAGGCCACTCGCAGATTCAAAGTAGGCCAACCGGAACGCTGCCCTCCCGACCCAAGGTGGGCACCGGGCCGGGAGCCTTCTCAACAATCGAGGAGAGTCAAGCTGCCAGCGGCACACGTTTACTCGCCCTCCATTTGGGCTCGTGTTGCAGCCCGCGCCTCGCGAGCGCCTACCAGCGGCTTTCCTAGTTCGCGGGCTTTGGTTCGCACCGCCGCCGCGGGCCTACGAAGAGCGGCGGCAGCTCGCAGAACCGTTGCGCCGCTCTCGGCTAGGCTGATCAATCGGGCAATGTCTTCAGGCGTCCAGGTCTTGTTAAGCAAGCGTCGTGTCATCGCACCGCTCGGTTAGTGGATCTTCCGGTATCCCGCGTCTGTCAGTTTCACCTGATCGTTCACGACTTCCGCCAGCCCCATCTCAAGCAACTCGCGCAACTGCTCCTCGCAGATCGGGGTCAGCTTTAATCTGCCGGCGTAGATGTCGCGCAGCGTCCAGTTGAGTTCGAAATCATCTTTCCAATTTTTCAACTTGCTCTCTTGGGTTGATCGCCAGCACGCCGTGGAAGGGGGCAGGGGTTGTGTTTTTCCGAAAACTCGCCTGTGTGGCGGATTTGTGACAGCATTTAGGCGCGCCTTTTCGTACCAAATCAACTTTCGAAACGTTAAAAGGAACCCCAATGAAGAAGATGCTGCTGGCCACTGTTGCCTTCGTCACTTTAAGCACCGCTTCGGCGTTTGCCGCCGACTTGGCAGCCCGCCCGTACACCAAAGCCCCGGCGGCTCCGGTCGCAGTCGGTTATAATTGGTCGGGTTTCTATGCCGGCGTCATGGGCGGCTATAGCTGGTCGGATCACATCCGCGTTGACGGTTTCACCGCTGCGTCGAGCGACATCAATGGAGGCTTCGGCGGCGGCACCATCGGCTACAACTGGCAGACGCCGGGCAGCAACTTCGTTTGGGGCCTTGAGGTCGATGCGGCAGGCGGCGACGTCAAGTACCGCGAAACCGGGTTGTTCGGCATCGTTCCCGTTACCGCGGAGGACAAGATCCGGGCCTTCGGCAGCGTAACGGGTCGCCTCGGGGTGACCTCGGGGGCGGCTCTTTTCTATGTAAAGGGTGGTTACGCTTGGGCTGATAACCGCCTTTCCTTTACCGCGCCCGGAGTGACGCTGTTCTCACAGAGCAAAGTCCACTCGGGTTGGACGGTGGGCGGCGGCGTCGAATACATGTTCGCCCCGAACTGGTCGCTCAAGGGCGAGTACATGTACGCTGACTACAGCAGCGAGCGTTACGGCACCGTGCTCACCGGTTTCACGGACCTTGGGGTGACGACGCACACTGTTAAGGGCGGCATCAACTACCATTTCAACTGGGGCGGCTCTAACTTTTAAGTCCGACCACTGAATTCACAAGATCGGGGCCCGGCGAACGCCGGGCCTTTCTTCTGTGATAATCCCCGCCAATGGCAATGAGGCGCTACCGGGATTGGTCGGAGGCTGGAGTCGGCCAGACCGTGGCGCCGGTCGAGATGCTACGAACAGTGATTTTGTGAGGGGCATTGCTTCTGTGCAGCCTCTCTGCAACCGCTACGGCGATCTTGAGATCGGCATAGGTGCCGCCAGTGCGTTGTTCGTTTACGAGAACCTCGTAGTCGCCTGGCTCAATGCGCATATGCTGTTCAATCCACTTACATTCGGCGCGGGGGCGACTGACGTTCCGTCAGATTACCGACGGCGGGCGACGGGGCCGGCGATCGGTCACAGTCGCATCAGAACGAGCCGTCCCGTGGCTCTTGGTGTGACTGACGGATCAGCACCACCCCGAAAAGGAAGATGCCTAGAGTCATAAGATCGAAAAGATAGTCCTGCATCCCGCCATTGTACCCGATCGCGGGGAGGGCGTCACTGGCTCCGGTCGGACCCGGGAAAAAAGCCCCAAGCTCGGGCGTGGCTTGGGGCAGTTACTTGATGTCCAGCGGATATGCCGCCGGCCGCTAAAAATAAATCGCCTAGGCCCTATTTGTAAATTTCATCATTTGATCCAGGCTATGTCATACGGCATGGAACGGATTGTAGTTGCGCAATTGTTCATTGCCCAAGAGCGCGAGGCTATACGCACTCTCGGACGCTATTCTTCGCACTCGGGAGGGCTCGGGATCTCCGGTCGCCAGTGTCGGTCGTGAAGATTGCAGCCCCTGGCCACGCTGGGACCGCACTATGGTCGACTGCATTCCTTCAAAGACGGTGCATCGACAATTCCCCAAAGAAAGGTATCGCCAACATATTGATAGGAAGCAACGCCCTTAAATCTTACCGATGCGCCCTTTTTGACAACTCCGACTGGACAATCGTAGTTTGCGACGGCGCCGGAGACCCGTGGTGCAGAACGACGCATAAACACATCGACTTGAGCGACCGTATGCGCAATGTCTTTAGCTGTTGTTTTTCCGTCACCGCTAGCTACCGAAATCGCTTTCTTTAAAAATTCGCATCCAAATGGATTGTCCACGGAAGATTCGTTTCCGAGGCATTTTATCTGAGAAGCCTTCCCGACAAAGACAACGTTTCCAAGTGCTTTAAGGTTCTCCACCGTGTTGGTGGGCGGAGAGGAAGGAGACGGACTAGGAGCGGCCGTTGTTGATGGCTGGGAGTCTACAACTACTCGCTTTCCCTCTACGCTATTGAACAAGATCTGCATTAGTTTCTGATCGCAGGCACCGAGACATAAACTCGGCGGCACCATTCCTTGAAACGCCGGGACTTGACTATTTGGCGCCACCATCGCTTGCACTGTGTAACTTACGCGCTGGAACATCAGGAGCAACGGTTGTGCTTTCGCCTGCGGATACAATTGAGAAAACGCGTGCGAGAACGGTGATCCACCACTGGGACTCTTCCCAGGGATACTATCGAAAGCGGGTTGATTAAAATCTGCCGAGAAGAATATGACAGTATATCCGTTATATGGCTGAAGAACCTCTCGTGCTAGGCCCGCATCCGTGGCAGGCCCCTTAACTGCTCCTTTGTAAGGATTGGTGCGGCACGCATCGATGAGGAAGACAGCCAGTTGAGGCGTTTTCTCTTGGACCTCTTCGACAAGGTTCCGCAGCAAAATGAAATCTTCACTCAGCGTGCTCAATTTCTTCTGCCCGTTCGGGGCTTGGGCATCCAGAGGAAGGAGGTAGTTGGCTCCGTTCACATCGATCGCGTGCCCGCTGTAGTAGACTAACACTTGATCTTGATCTTGTATTGAATCGACAAACGGATCCCACTTGTCTCGGAAAAGCGTTCTCGACTTTGAAGCGTCGTCTATTGTTGTAATAATGTAATCTGCTTTGAGGAGTTCATTGATCAGCTTCATATCGGACTTCACACCGGGAAGCGGAGCCCACGAGTAGCCAGAAAATCCAATGATGGCCGCGCGCTTCGCCGCCTTCAACGGAGCGGTGCCAATCAACGTCATCATGGAGACGCATAGAGCAACATACAGCGCCCGAATCATGTCTTCAGGCCTTCGGTAAAGAGGAGAGCTTCCAACTGCCTGCGCTTGGCAACACCGATTACGTCTGGAGCGGTCCAAAGACGTTGCATGCTCATAAACTGAGATGGCACCTCAGAAAATTTTCTGCCCGCCATTAGCTTACTGATATGGCGCATTTCTTCGTAGCGCGGCCCAACGAGCCTGAAACTCGGTCCCCTGTTGTAGACGAGAGATACGAGCGCGCCCAGTGAGTCATCGGACAAAGCGTCAGCATTTTTCAGAGCGTCCAGGGTGGCCGCAACGTAGATCGGCAGTACTCTTGTCTTGAATTGTTCAATTGCGACATCCCAGCCAATCTGAATGTGCGACAGAGAAGACTTGAACTGGTTAGCTGCCGGTCCAGTTACGCCGCAAGTCTTCGAGAGATCCTTGATATCTGCGTCCGATATCAAGCCCTGCCAATCTTCTCTGACGTTCTGAGGGGATACGTATCCTCCATCATATCCTATGCCCCAGGTTGCTCCTGACGCACCGCCTGGCCGTATTACTCCTTTATATTTCTTCTCATAGACAGTCTTTCCCGTGACTTCAAAGGCAATGATTAGGTCAATCGCGCGCTTGGAAATCGCGCGAGTGCTCTTTTTGCGCGAACTAACGGTCCCTCGAGATATAAGTAATTCTTCTTTTTCCCGGCCGTACGTCTGCGTTTTTTCCAAGAGCGCTTCGTTTGCCAGCAACTCATTGAATAGGGCGTCGAAGTTAGGCGCCTGGGCGAATAGTGAGCGACTGAGAACGGTCGACGTAAGCGCCCCGATAGCGAGGGCAGTGAATGAACGGCGGCTAAGATACATGTTCTATCCATTTCGTCAGCAAGGTGGTGTTTAGAATCGCGGGCTGAAGTCAATACCGTGATTGCAAAAGGACGAACCATTTCTGATCATTGAGATTGCAATTTGAGGCGGTGTCGGCGGCTGTTGATGTGTTACCCGCGCAAGCATTGTCCTTGTGAACAGTGGAAAGGGCTCCAGCCTGATTTAAGTTGAGCGTTTTCTCCGTCACCGAGTTCTGGACGTTTCCGCCGACTACGGTAACTTTTTTAGCCGCATCGTCGACGCGGACAACGATGTCACAATGGCTCCGCTTTATCCTGTTGGCGCCCGTCACAATGTCATTCAGTATTGAACGAAACAAAGTTTGGTCATGCATCACGTACGCGTCTGGCGTCTTCTCGCCATGGCGGTGATAGCAATATAGGTCGCCAACCCTGGGCCTTGTGTTGTCGGGATCGCAAGCTCGATAGAATGATCTACGTTGCGTGCCGCCGACTTCACTTGCTGACTGCATTACCGCTTGTGTAATGTAGTCGATGTGACCCGCGCTGTATCGAAATTGAGTACTCGAAGCAAGATCGGCGCTCTTGACAACAAACGAAACGAAAGCTGCAGACCACGGCACGTCGCTTATGCTGCTTCGGATTACACTTTGTTGCAGCACCCGGCGCAATTCGGGCGCTTGCTCGCCCAGGCCGCTCAATTCCAGTGCATTGATCGCCTGTAGGGCGCGATCAAGATCCATGATCTTTCGATTGATTGGCGTGTCGGAAAAGTCCGATAATATACCGCTATAGTACCAAGCCGCCAGGTCATCGTTAGCTTTCTGAAGGGTCGGCTTGCCTTCGTTTAAGGCCTCCCAGTATCGCAGAACTCGTCGCCACGGAATTTTATTGGAGGAAATCGAACCAGCAGATACTTGATCGCTTTCGCTTTCTGCATAGCCGAAGTACAGCATTCGCCCAGTGTGATCGACGCGATTGCCGTTGAAAGCTTGATGTTCCTCGGCAGCAGTTCGAGCAATTGTCTGCGCCTTGGTGCTAGCTGGAGTGGACGACTGCGTTTTGCACGATCGAGACAACTCCAAAAATTGTGGTGCAGTTATCGCATCGAGTGCTTCAGCGGCGGAAACAAAAGTGAATAACAGGACCAATGCGCTTAAACTAGCGCGAGCGTGCATCAACATGGAGCCTCCGAAATGGGCGGAGCAGAATGAAAAGGTGAAATCGGTGGGCCGCTTAAGAAGGGTCGTTCAATATAGGAGAGTTGTATCGGACTTGGTCGGTAACTAAAGGTGGCAGCGTTGAAGGGCGTTGTCTAGCCATTTTCAGCGTCCGTAGGGGCCAATCATTTCAGGTTCCTGGCAGTAACTAATAGTTCGGCACTCTGTGCGTCCGGCAATCGAACGGGCCGTCTTGGCCGGTGCCTTTGATATTTGCGTTGAAATACTGACCCATAGAACTCGTTGCCATGAACGCGGTGAATGCCGCCTCAGGTAGCTCGCAATAATGATAGTAGGTGCTCTTCAGCCGAATGATCATGTACTGATTTTGCCTATCGTAGCAAACCCGCTCGATGATGCTGCTACGCGGAGTGTCGGTACAGCGGAAGGGCGTGAGATCGACGGCGCCTCGATACTTTACGTCCACAGTCTCAGCTTGGACACCAATCGACCAGATTGAAAGTGCGAGGGCGAGACAGAGCTTGATCACGGCTCACCTGCACTCCCGCTCGTAGTCCGAGACAGCTGACTCGAAATCAGATTGAGCACTTCGCAACCGTCGAAACTCCGACGAACAGTCGTCGTGTCCGTTACTGTTCGAAACGCAACTCGTGTAGCGTCGCAGCACGCTCGAAATGTCCGAGACGGCCAAGTTGTATGTATTGACCGCGTTGTTGCAGTCAGCGCGAGCGGAAATCGGCGCGAACGCCAGGCCAAGAACGGCGGTTGCGATGCAGAGCCCCACGAATGCCTCCGTTCCTATGCGCCTGCCGGTCCTTGCGCGACTTCCACTACGTGGCGATCTGATCCGACCGTGATGATGATGGTGTAAGATTTCTGACCGCCAGCCTGATCCGTCGGCGGAGCCAAATGCAGCTGCCCGCCATACCACTCGCCAGGCAGGAGGGTGTTATCTTTGATGACCGCCTGTTCGAGCTGTGCCATGTTGCGCTGCCCCTGTTCGATCGTCGAAGCAACCATGGCTTCGTTCTGAGCGGCAGCGTTACCCTGTGCTATCGCGGCAGCTGTTGGGCTGTAAAACGTGCCTGTGCGACCGCTGGGCGTCGTATAAGAACCGTAGCCGGCGCGCGAGGCGCTGTACGCGTTCGCTGCACCGGCGACGCCGGTTAGGATCGCCGCAGCGACTTGGCGGTTCTTCTCTTCCTGCTGCAGCATCTCGAAGGTGACCACCTGCATCTGGAAATCAGATGCGCCGACATGCTGGTTTGCTTCAACTTGCGCGACACGGAAGTCGATCGGACCGCGGCCGAGATTGTTGATCCCGACCACGAAGACGGGCCGGCCATTTGCCTGGAGCTGGCGTGCTGCCGGCCTAACCAAGACGACGGAGCTCTTCTGACGCGAGACCAGTGCGGACTGCCCGTCGCGCATCATCGTTTGCTGGTTAGGATTAGAGCTTTTGAACTGAACCGTCTCGTTGTTGGTGACGCAACCCGAGAGCGCGGCGCCAAGCGCCACGATATAGAAAACACGCATACTATGGATCTCCCCAGACCAGCGCTGATCCAAGCCCAACCAGAGGGCGAGATCAAGGGGGGCATGCTCGGACCGTCATTTGAGCCGTCTCTTCGGAAATGCCGGCAATGGCGTGCGGGGAGGGCGGTCAACCGGGTCCTGGAAATTGAAGTACCCGCGCGGAGGCGTTGGGATGCAGCATTCATAACAGAGCTGCCTGAGGGGCGTTTCCGTCATGCCGACCTCCGTCGCCGCCGGGGCCATGGGTTTGGACCAGATGAGATTGTGGAGCTGCTCGCGTGTGATCTTCGCCACCGCGCGGACGCGCGCGTCCGGATCGAAGTAGCGGCCATCGCTAAACTCCCGCCGCGCGGCCCGCTCGTAAACGCGCATGACCGCGTCAATCTCGCGCCGGGCTTCACGGGATCGCCAAAGCCGTGGCTCTAGTTCAAGGCGCCGGCGCGCCCAAGCGGCTTGGCCTGGTCCATCATAAGGGTAGTACGGCATCGGGCCCACGTCAGAGGTATATCGCCGCGCATGGCGTCGCTTCCCAAAATTATCGCCAATGATGGCGCGAAGTCGCTGGCGCTGCGTCCTGAGTTTGTAGGTTTGATTTTTGCTAAAGCGCGGCTCGCCGTCTGCCCCCCAGGCCACTGCCGAGATCATTCCGAGTTCTGTCAGCGCCTTGAAATGCTCGTGGTGCACGTCGAGATTACGGAGGGCCTCGGTGGATGAAAGGAGGCTGTCACTCCACATCGCATGACACCACATCGCCCGGCGCAAAAACTCCGGCAAACGGCACACGGCCTGCCGGTAAGACGCGGGCTCCGTTTCCCGCCCTTGTCGACCAATAGCCCTCCGCTGGCCGGCGCACGCGGTACAGGATGCAAATTTCCTGAAGACGTCGGACTGAGATGCCGAAGAACGTCGCGATGGCTCTTTCCGGGCGCTGGTGAAGCTCTGCAGACATCGCGTCGCGACCGACACCAATGAGGTCGAAGAGGGCCGCGTCGAGCAGTTTTTCAATGAGAGGCTCGTTGTTCGTGGCGTCCTTCTGAGCGGCGATGAGATCCTTTGGCAATGAGAGAGGACCTAAGCCGCGGACCTTTGCGACCCGGTAGCTTGGCTCGTTGGTCTTAACTAGTGGCTGCGGCGGAATCGTAGGCTTAGAGCGCGCCGGCTTCGGATTCGGCGGAAGCAAAGGGGCGCGTGGAAATCTTTCGCTATCCCTAACCGCCTCGACCGCGCGACGATCGTAGCGGTGCTCCCCATGGGCATTGACACGCGTCGGGGACAGCAAGCCCCGTTTGGCCCACAGAGCGAGGAGATATGGCGAAATACCGTAGTCCCAGAATATTTGATCTGGAGACATTCTTCGGTCATCGCGCATGGTCCGCTCCTTCGCTTTGATCGGGGAAACGGATCAAAGAGCAGGATGTCGGTCAAGAGAGCCAGTTTGTCGGGTATTGTGAGTGATTTCGCTAATCGACGGCACTCTCAAACACGATGGAAATGAGCCTTCGCATCGCAATTGTCTGGTTTGTGTAGTTACAACCCTCGCCACTCGCATCTTGAAATCGCGCAGGAAGTGATTCGCGGGATCTCCAGCGCTTGTGCATGTCGCGGATGTCGAATACCCGCGCTCACTGGGCGGATAACTCACATCGACGGCCATGCGTGGACCGTTGCTGATATGTTTCTTCTATGTTCCGAGGACTTAAACGTTAGAAACGCTTATTCTGCGCCGGCTGTGTCGATTTAGGGGACTATTGCCGCGGCAATGCTCCACTTGCGCGCATCGCGTGAATCATCTCGTTCTTACCGAACAAATTGAAGTGGCCCGCTTCGCCACTGAGCATGGCGAGGGCTCGCTCCTTCATTATCTCGTCAGCTCTTTCGGTGCCTACCTGCTGTGCGAGTACGCGGTATTCAGCATTGAGCCGGGCGATCTCTCGATCTCCGGACCAACGGACGATCGCCTGTTGAAACTGCACGATCCAGTAGCCGGCGAATACGCCAGAAGCCGCCACTATCGCCGAGAAAATCGATGGCGTGAGCCATGTGGCCGGTCGGCCTGGTTCGCCGATCGCCACGGATGCCCATGCGGCGGGCGCGGGCCAGTACCAGCACCCGATAGCGGCGATGATCCCGAACAGGCCAAGTGCTGTCGCGAAGCCCAACGTAAAGACGGTGTAGAATTGTCCTCGAGGCATGTTCTCGTCCCCCAGCTTCGACGGCGAGGACATTGCCGCGCAACCAGCACCGCGGCAAGCTCATCCCGAGGTAGATGTCGCATTTGTCGCGTTTTAACTTGAGACCGACGCTCGTTTAGCAGTGAAGGGCGTTAGTTGTGACTTAGTTTGATGTGTCGCTGGCCTTATTCAGTGTTTCGAGATCCTGTGCTTCAGTTTTCCCGCTCCCGCTCGTTGCGGGCCCATTCAGACGTCCGTTCGTTAGTTGATCCGGCATCCGACGTTTTCTGATACAGGAATTCGCATTCGGCGCCGCCCTGGCGCTGCCATGCTGGATTCCTGGTTCGCGTGAGCAGTCCCAAGCTCTCGGCCCTCAGGATTGCCGTAGCGACTGTGCCGCGCTTCAGGCCTGACAAGTGCTGGATATCTGTCCGCCCGTACCAGGCACCCGTTTCCATTGACCCTAGCAGCACCTCAACAGAGTTGATACGCAGCCGTTGCCGGACGGGCGGGCGTGGGGGCTTCTCCTTCGCCCTTGCTTTGCGCTTAATCGCCAGATTGCGTTTCTTGGTCGCCGTGAATCGTTTGATGGTGGCTGGCGTGTGCCGGTAGCCGCGCTGCTCCGCTGCAAGGAGTGCCCAGTCGATCGGCGGCATCTCCGATATCATCCGCCAGAAGGCTTTGTTCTTCACCCGGGGATGCTCCTTCAATCGAGGTAGGAAGGCCGCTCAGGCGGTTTTGGTGCGCGGGGCCCCAGATTGCGCTTACGACGTGGCAGAAGCCTCTCTGGCTTCCGAGCCAGCGGCTTAGCTTTCTTCTTCTGCCGATCACCAACCGGGCTGCCGGGCGCCTTGTGCCACGAGCAGCGGCGCCTTACCGCGCGCTTGTTGATTGCAGTCTTGGTGGCGGCGGCGCGGAAGACACGGCTGCACCCCGGGTGCGCACAGACGGCCTCAATGGCGTGCAGTTCGATATATCGGTCCTCACGCCAATAACCTTCGACGCCAACGATCCTGTATTCCTGTTCGCCGACTTTGAACCAACGTGGCGGGTTGCTCGGTTTGCTCATTGGTGCGGCCCGCTGCTGTGAAGTGTAGGCCTGCCGATCACCCAAGCGCGCGCATTCGCGCCGCCTTTCGGGACCTCGGGCGGGCGCTTTGCGGAAAGCGCAACGCCCCCCGAAGGGGTAGGTTTTTCCGCAATAGCCATCTCATTGGGAAAATTGGGCTTTCGACCGATCGCGGAAAGTGTAGTTCGGAAAATTTTTCCGCAATGCCGGGTCCAACGGCTTAAGCTCTTGATCTTCATGAAAAACTCGTTGCTGGAGGAACTATTGCGGAAGTCATTTCGATTTTTCCGCAACGTTCAGGGTGAGGAAGGCAGAACGACCATTTTTGCCCTTCACGCTGCGCGTAGCCCGATCGACTATGTCGCCGCTCTCGTATTCGAGGGGAGCGGCAAAAATCTTATCGAGGCGCTTCCGGAGCGTCTCCTCCGACATCAGGTCGATGGTGTTACTTTCGAGCAAGGCTTTGACGATCTCGAGTAGGGGCATTGTATGCCCGTCCGTGACAAGGAGCATGGCCCGCACCGACTCCTTGATAGTCGCGTCGTCATCCGCTTTTGCCTGGGCCGGCGTCTTTACGCGGCCGAGGGTCACCGGCCGTAAGACGCCGACCTCTTCCCCGCCAAATCCACCGATCACGACGCCCTCGCGTTTGAAAAATGTGGGCGCGTCAGAGATCAGCGACATATTGGCCTTGCCGTCGTCAAATCGGACGTAGTGCCTGTGCTCCGCGTCGGCGAGGCCGTATTTTTTGGCCGTGACAGCATCCAAAGTGTAAAGAGTCGCAACCATGCGGGCGACGCCGTTGAGCGAGCCGGCGCCGCGGCCGGCATCCATATCGCCGGCGTAGGATTCTCGGTTCGCAGCATTTGGCGGTTTGCGGGTGTGATGCGCCAGGACAACAGCGCATTCTCCACGTACGGCGATAGCGCGGAACATGCGCGCGACGGTCGCAATCTCCACGTTGTCGTTTTCGTTGGCTGGGTGAAGCTCGACAAACGGGTCAAATATCGCCAGGCCGATTTCATTGTCCTTGATCAGGCCCTCGATATAGGCGGCGTCGGGTGACGCCTTGATCCTGTCATTGTCCCGCTTCGCGATCATGAACGGCTGATCGACGCCGGAGCCCAGGATCAGCCCACGCTTGCCGTCGATGTCCAGATCCGCCCATTTCACGTCAAACGCGGTCATCACGGCGAGCAGTCGGCGGTTTAACTCGTCGTGCTCATCCTCTTGGTTCCAGAGGAGAACGCGAGTGCGTTCGTGGATCTTGAAGCCCGTGATGTCGGAGCGGCCGGTGACAACCGCGACCGCCAACATCAGAAGGAACGTAGTTTTGCCAACGCCTGGTGGAGATATAAGCGCGGAAAGGTAATGCCGGGCGGCGAAGCGACCGATAATGAAACGGCGCTTCGGAATTGTGGACGCTTCGAACGGCTCCACCCACCTCAGTGGAAGGGAAAAGCATTCTTCGAACTCTTCGGTGGCCGCGGCAGCGTTGCTTCTCACCCAGGCGCGCGCAATCTGACGCTCGTCGATATTTTCTGAGCCGTGCTCCCAGATACCGAGAAGTTGCCCGTATTCTGTGGGGGTGAAATTTCCAGTCCGGCGAAGGAGCACGGCCAGTGCATAACCGAAGGCTGATCCGCTCGTGTCAGAGCCCCCAAGCGCGGACTTATCGCCGTGCCACAGTCGATTCAGCTTTTCGTCAGATGCGATATGGTGATCCAGCTTTGCCCGCAATGCTTCCGGGACGTCACCGGTAGCTGTCGCGTCGTCGACAGCGGCCATGTCGATCGACAGATCGAGGTCTCGCTTCCCGACGCTGACGGCGGAACGCGATGGGGGCACTGGTGGCGCCCATTTTGCCAGTTCTTCTAGGGTCGTTGTACTGTCGTCGATGTACCCAAGTAACTTAGCGGGAACGACACTCGTTCGCCCCTGTTTGCGCTTCGCGGCGCCGGGAAAATTGTACGTGCCCGGCGCTCGCAAGAGCCGCGTAATGTCGGCGGTCGACTCCGGTGCACCCAGACGTCGCAGTATGCCGCGCGTGAGGTTTTCGGCCTCATCGGTGAAACAGTCCGCCGGCACCTTTTCCTTTAGATACCAGCCGAGTTGAATTCCCGCACCTGAGCTAACGGCAAACGAGTAGAAAGCTTCATCTTCCTTTTCGACCTTCTCCCGGATCGCGTCCAGTTTCGCGTGCTCTGCCGCCAGCACATCGGGAGTCAGCATGATGCCCTTCGGCGGGTCAAGATCGGCGCCGATCATCCTGATGTTCAGGATGTCCCCTTTCTTGGCGCGAGCGTCACCTAGGTCGGGCCGGACTTCGTTGGCCGAATAGTAGATGTTGTGGGTGCTGCCATATTCGCGCAGGAACGCTCTGGCGCGATCTCCTTCGTCTAAAGTGAAGGAGACAAATGCTTTGCTCCTTGCATCTGCGTCGATCGCAGCCAGTTGATGCATCCCTGTATCATCAAGCCGGCGCAAGTGTTCAAGGACCACATCGGTATCGACTGGCTTAGCCACGAAATTGGTGCTACTATCACTCATCGTAACATTCACTTTCAGCCTCGTTGGGCCTTCAGCCCTCCGGGGCTGTTTTTTTGACTGAATTGGCCACGCTTGCGAGCAGCCGGCGCGTCCTCCACCGTTTTGTGTCCGGGAGCCTGCACACGGTTGACGAGGCCACGTGCTCGAACGAGAGATGTCGAGAAGGAGCGCGCGCCAAGGCGCGCGATCAAGCAGCTTGATTTTCCGAGGTGGAAAGCTGTCGGCGCCCGCGCATCCAGGCGTCAAGATCTGCGACGTCGTAAAGAACACGGGTCGGGATCGGCTTGATGAAATGCGGGCCGCTACCGGTTACACGAAGGCGTTCAAGTGTCGCCGTAGAGAGGCGCACGTGCTTAGCGGCTTCCTTGGTATCGAGAAATTGCTGCATGATAATCCCTTGGATCGGGGGCCGTTGATGTGCGAGCCGGTTGTCCAAGGAATGAGAGAAACTCGGCGCTGCCCTTAGCGCCATCATCTTAGCTTTGCACCAAACAAGAGTATCATGGATCTGCTATGAAACAAGGGGGGCCGCAGCACATCGCACTGGCCATCTACCCTTGTAAAGCGCAACGACTCAAACGCGTGCACCCTGTGTAGTTAGCTGGCTTCTCTCATATTGGCCGACTGCAGGTAAGGCGGTTGCTCGCAGATTATTTTGGCGTCGATTGAGTCCGGTCTGCCACCAATAATTTTGCGCAGCTCGGAAGCGAGGATATTTGCCACGCCCCGCTTTTCTGCAAGCATGTCGTATTTGTCGTAAACCGCGGTGACGTCTCCATCCACATGGTCGAGCATAGCCTTCACGTCAGTCCGGAGCGCCCCGCCACGCCGCGCGATAGTGGCAGCGGTCCGCCGTAAATCATGCGGAGTGAAGTGCTCCATTCCCAAAAACGTCCGAACGCCGGTCCGTCCCTCCGATGGTTTGTCATTGAGGGCTTGAGAAAGTGCCGATCGCTGGATTGGTTGCGGCTCCTTGCCATATTTGGAAGGAAAGACCGGAATTTGGTTCTCGCTGTTCGTCAAGTCGATCACTTCTAACGCGAGCGGAGATAGCGACACGACTACTTCACGCCGGCCTTTCACCCGGTGCGGCGGCATATGATATTCCGGCGCGGCAGTTCGGAGGCCGTGGAGCTCCGCTCGAAGGGCTCCGGCTGCCTGGTACGGGCGGACCATCGTTGTCAGGACGAGTTTGAGGGCAAGGGCGACCTGCCGATCGCACGGCACATCTGGGTTTTCGAGCCCCCACCAAAGCGTTCGGATTTCCTCGTCTGAGAGGACGCGCTTCCGGGACGTCTCCTTACCGCCGCGGCGCTCCAGGCCCCTTATCGGATTGGCCGAAACGTACTTGCGCCCTGGCTGTCGAGCCCATTCGAACATTTTGTGGAGCACTGACTGGGTGCGATTAGCGCTTACCGGCGCCTCATCGGCGATTTCATCGAGTACGTCGGCGATATCGTCGTCGGTTACGGTGTTGGCTGGCGAACGGCCCAATGCGGTGCGAGGTCGCTTCAGGTAGCCCTCATCGTTCTTCCAAGATGACTTATTTGGCTTGGCATACTCGTCCAAATACAGTTCGCAGAGCCTTTCGAACGACACATCTTCCGTCTTTGGACGCTTGGCGCGCTTTTCTGATGCCGGATCCGCACCATTGGCGATTGAGCCGAGGAGGGCCTTGGCTTGAGTTCGTGCCGCGTCGGGTGCGATTTTCCCAACGGCGCCGATCGTGTACCGCCGAAACGGCGCAGTGCGGCCCGTGCCGGCGCGATAGACGAGGAGGAACGTCTTGGCGCCAGTTGGTCGAACACGGACGCCAAAACCGGTAAGCTTGGCGTCCCAGACGGTATATTCGGCGCCCGTGGTTTCGAGCCCGTCCACGAGGGTCTTGGTTATGGTCTGAGCTGTCATTTGCGCCTCGGGAAGCACCGGGGAAGCACGGCAATGACAAGCGTAGAGGGCTCAGGCAAAACCAAGCCTAATAGGCGGCGACATTTCCTTGTCCAACGAAGCGCAGGATGGCGCTTGAGGGACGGGGAGGGCTTAGCTGATATGTCTGGGAGACTAGGGGTCGGAGGTTCGAATCCTCTCGCTCCGACCATTTTTCCAAATAATTTCAAGATATTAGGCTCCCGCACGGGGCGGTGCCGCCTGGATTGGGCGGCCTCGATCAGGTGCGCGCGACGCGGGCCTTACGATTTCGGCTCGACGAAATTACCGTGAATAACGTCGTCCTTCCGTCCGGCGAACCACAGCAGCCCGACATAGGCCGCTCCACAAATAAGGAAGCCGAGGACAATAATCTCTAACATAATATCTACTCTACGCTGAAAACATTAGACTTCTCCCGGCCCCGGGCTCCGTCAATTGCCGCGGCCGCACTCCTTAATGAATCCTTGCTGCCGTGACCCTTTGGCCACAGACCCGGATGGCCACGAATGCCGATGTCACTTTTGGAATAGCGGCAGGCGGGTGGCGCCGTATGTCGTTTTTGCGCCAATGGAACCCTTGGTCATCGAACCGGTTATCCTGAAAACAGGAGGCTCGCATGGCAAGTCACTGGCATACCGCAGATGGTCCGTCGGAGATCCGGCATGACGATGATATCGGCTACTACGGTGGCTGGACCATCAGCGGATTGGCGGTGGTTGCGACCATCACGGCTGTCTGGCTGTTTGGTATCTAGGCCACTGCGTCACTGAAGCACGTGCGGTGTGTAAAAACGCAGCAGCGATGCGAGCGAGTGCTGAAGGATGGTGACGAAAAGAGGCCCGGAGCAATGCTTCGGGCCTCTTTCGATTTCGATTCAGCTAACTGCGGTTAGTAGTAACCGTAGCTGCGATAGTAGCGGGGGCCACCATAGTAACCGCCGTAACCGTAGCGCGGACCATAGGCATAACGCGGCCCGTAATGGCGCGGACCATAATATCCGTAACCGGGGCCGTAGGCGCCATAGGCACCGGCCGCCAATGCGCCGGCTGCGATGCCAAGGCCGATGGCGGCGCCGCGACCGCCACGCGCCTCTGCGGGTTTCGATGCAATCGACGCTGCGCCGACGGCAGCGACGGTGGCAAGAACAAGAGCTGTTTTCTTCATGCTGCTTCTCCTTCGTATCGAGAAGTCAACGTGTCGGTGTTTTGAAGGTTCGGTTCCAATTCGCGGTACATCGGCCACAAATTTTGCCGCGATGAGGGAACGAATAATTTCGTTCGATCAATGAGCGGCGTTGCGGCTTTGCATGTTGCAACCGAAAGCGAGATGCGCGTGCAGCATCGATCGTCGCGCAGCTCATGATGGGTCAATAAAAAGATAATGGCCCGGAGCGAACTCCGAGCCATCAAACGCAGACGTACATCCGGTCCGCGCTTCCTTAGACTCCACAGTGAGTCGAGAAGGTTAAGGAATGTCTAACGTCCATGCGTGACGGCATGATGACCGATTGCGATCATCCCGTTGGTCCTTCGACTTCCTTGTGATCCTTGTCAGGCAGGACGCCGCTGCCGGGCGTCCTGTTCTCGTCGGTCAGTTCCGGTCTGTCATGCGGGCCGGCCGGCGGAATTTTCTGATCGGGCGTCGGCCGTTGGTCGAAGGCGCGGTTCTTTGTCTGTTGCGTCATGAAAAGACAATGACGAGGTTTCGCGCCGGTTCCGTTCAGTGCGCATGATACACACTGCAAGCGTATTTCGATTCGCGCCATTCGATCACGCGCAACGAATTATGCGGAACCATCCGGACAACATCGACTTGTCCCACGATACTTTTAAAGGAAGGAATAAATTGTCATGATCAAGAAACTGGCTTTGCTGGCGGCTGCGGCCGTTCTCTATGTCGCAGCACCTGCAGGCCCCGCGTCTGCGCAGGGCATCAATGTGCAGATCGGCGGCGGTGGTTATCACCATCAGGATCGTGGCTATCATCGCGGTCCTGGCTATCGCCACAGCCGCGCCTATATGCGCCGCGACTACGGTCGTCGCGACTACGGTCACCGCCATCACGGCTGGGATCGCGGCGGTTCGCGTACCAAGACTGTGATCGTTCGCTAACCGACGTCAATGGTTTGAAGGAAACAGCCTCGCGCAAGCGGGGCTGTTTTCTTTTGTGCGTTTGTCAGACGTTGCCCGGCTGCGCGGAGGCCGCACGCAATTGCGCCGTTGCCATGTATTGCTGCGTGGCGACGAACATGCCCCACATCGCGCCGAGCATCATCCAGAAATGGCGCCAGTGATCGGTGTCGATGATGAAGGCCTCGCCGACCGTGCCGAGATAGGCTGCGAACACCGCGAGATAAGCGCGCTGCCATGGCACGCGCACGAAAATATAGCGGAAGCCGAGCAGGGCGGTGATGAACACCAGTGCGGGATAGCATACGCCGGAGATCCAGCCGCCGGACATGAAGGCGTTGAGATAGGAGTTGTGGGTGTCTTCCGGAAAGAAGCGCGTGAATTGCAGCGGGCCGATGCCGAATGGCAGATCGAGCGCCATCTGCGCGCCGAGCACATGCCGGCCGAAACGACCGAACCGGCCTTCGTCATATTTCTGATCGAACGAGGCGCGCTGCTTGAACATGTCGGCGATGAAGTCGAACTGCAGCAGGATCACGATCACCAGCACCACGACGGCGACGGCCGCCAGCGCCATGATGATGATGCGCGAGCGCTGTTTGTTGGACTGGCTGGTCAGCACCATCAGCATCAGCATGAAGGCCGAGGTGATCGCCAGCAGGCCCCAGGCGGCGCGGGAGAAGGCGAGCAGGACGGCGAGCGCGATGATGCCGAGCGCAATGGCGCTGCGCAGCGAGCGACCGAAACCGTCGCTGACGACGCTCTGCAGGCAGAACAGCGCCGGCAGCACCAGAAACGCGCCCAGCACGTTGGGATCCTTGAACGTGCCGGAGGCGCGGCCATAGAGCGTGAACATCCCGGCGCCGGGGATCAGATTCAGATAGCCCAATATGCCGGTCAGCGATGCCACCAGTGCGCCGAGGATCAGGCCGCGGCGCAAGAGATCGATGCGCGCCAGCGTGTCCTCGGACATCACCAGCGCGACGAAGATCGCCATGATGGCCATGTACCAGGAGGTCAGGATCCAGTTCACGACCGGCGCCTTGTCGAGCAGATAGGCAGCGCAGATCGTGTAGCCGATATTGACCAGGAACAGCAGGAGCAACAGCGGCACAAACACCAGCCGCATGCGCAGGCCCGACGCGAAGAATACGACCATCGCGGTGAGGGTCGCGATCTCGAAGGGGCTCGGCTCGATGAAGACGATGGCGCCGCCAAAACCCATTGCCCATAGCAGCGCGCGCTGCAGCGTCACCACGGCGGGAGGCGCCGCGGGCGAGGCGATGTAGTGATCGGCAGTCGCGTGAGTGCTCATGGCGGCGTCACTCTACGCGGGCGGGGTTGACGAGTGGTGTAAGGCAGAGGCTGAGGCCTGCCTCAATACGCGTTCTCGTTCTTCGTCAGCATTGAAACCGGTGTTTTCAGCATGATGTAGACGTCGAACAGCACTGACCAGTTCTCGATGTAGTAGAGATCGAATTCGACGCGCTTCTGCAGTTTCTCCTCGCTGTCGACTTCGCCGCGCCAGCCATTGACCTGCGCCCAGCCGGTGATGCCGGGCTTGACGCGGTGGCGAGCGAAATAGCCGTCGACGGCCTCGTCCAGCAGCTGGCTCTGCACCCTCTGCTGAACGGCATGGGGGCGGGGGCCGACCAGCGACAGGTTGTTCTTGAACACCACGTTGAACAGCTGCGGCAATTCGTCGATCGAGGATTTGCGAATGAACCGGCCAACGCGGGTGACGCGCCTGTCGCCCTTGGTGACCACGGTCTTGGCCAGCGGGTCGGCCTGGTCGTGATAGAGCGAGCGGAACTTGAAGACGTCGATGCGCTCGTTGTTGAAGCCGAAGCGCTTCTGCCGGAACAGCACCGGGCCCGGGCTGTCGAGCTTGATGGCGATGGCCACCAGCGCCATGAAGGGCAGTGCGGCGATCAGGATCAGGCCGCCGACGATATGGTCGAACAGCCACTTCATCACCAGATCCCAGTCGGTGATCGGCGCCTCGAACACGTCGAGGGTCGGCACCTTGCCCAAATAGGAGTAGGAGCGGGGGCGGAAGCGCAGCTTGTTGGTATGCGCGGACAGGCGGATATCCACCGGCAGCACCCACAGTTTCTTCAGCATTTCCAGAATGCGCGTCTCGGCCGAGATCGGCAGCGCGAACAGCACGAGATCGACGCGGGTACGCCGCGCGAATTCGATGATGTCATCGACTTTGCCGAGCTTCGGCGCGCCGGAGATCGTGTCCATCGAGCGCTTGTCGTTACGGTCGTCGAACACGCCGAGGATCTGGATATCGGAATCTTCCTGGGCATTGAGATCCCTGATCAGCGCCTCGCCATTGGAATCGGCGCCGACAATGATGGTGCGGCGGTCGAGCCGTCCCTGATGCGCCCAGCGTTTGATCAGCGCGCGCACGACGGCGCGTTCCGCGATCAGGGCGACGAGACCGACGAAGAAGAACGAGGAGAGCCAGACACGCGACACCGCGCCGCCGACCTTGGCGAAGAATGAGACGCCGATGAACAGCAGGAACACGAAGGCCCATGCCGACATCATACGCGTGAGCTGCTTGATGTGGCCGCGGAAGACCTGCACCTGATAGATGTCGGCAGATTGGAAACACACCACGGCAGTAGCAGCCATCGCGACGATCGCGGCGAAGTATTCCCATCTGAAGCCAGCTTCTGGCGCGACATAGAGCAGGTTGAGCGCGATGCCGATGATGCTGAGCATCAGGAAATCGACGACGCGCACGACGCCGGTGATCACGACCGGAGAATAGGCGGCGCGCACCTTCTGATCGGCGACGGCGAGAGCCGCGGGCGTCAGGCGTCGGCGACGTTCGAACCGGCGTTCGCCGGGCGCGTCCGTCGCGGCCGCGTCGATCATTGAACGTGCGTTGATCGGGTCCAAGGTGAAATGTCCGTTGTTGCGCTGGCATGCGATGTCGCACGTCAAGCCTACCGCTTTTCGTGAGAATTACCGGACAAATCGGAAGATTTGGTTACAGGTTAAGGAGAGTTAACGTTTCGCAAATGCGCCGCGATAGCCTTCGATGACGCCCTCGACCATTGCGTCCTGCGAGAAATGTTCCGCGATGCGCTCACGGAGCAATTGTGCACGTGCGCGCGCAGCGGCGATGTCATCGAGAGCAGTTTTGATCGCCGCGGCCATGGCGTCGACATTGTTCGACTGGAACAGAGCGGAGGTGTGCGATCCGAAGATTTCCGGAATGCCGCCCACATTGGCGGCGATCATCGGAATGCCCGCAGCGGCGGCCTCGATCACGACATAGGGCATCGAGTCGCCGCGCGATGGAACCACCAGCAGGCGTCCTTTCGAAAACCCGTAACGCGGTTTGACATGGCCGATGAAGCGTACGGCGTCGGTGAGACCGAGGCGCGTTATCTGCGCCTTCAATGCGTTGGTCTCTTCGCCGTCGCCGCCCAGCGTCAGGGTGACGGGCTGTCCGTCGGCACGCAGGCGCGCGACGGCATCGACGAGCAGATCCGCGCCCTTGATGCGGCGGAACTCGCCGACATAGCAGATATCGGTGGCGTCATCGGCGGGCTCGACGGGATCGAATTCGCCCGATGTCACGCCGTTGAACACGCATTTCACGAGGCCTGACGGGGTGCCGATCATGCGTTGATAGGTGTCGCGGGCGAAGGCGCTCTCGAACAGGAACAGTTCGGTGCGGTTCATCAGGGCGCGTTCGAGGCGGCTGTAGAAGGCGCCTTTCGCCGTATTTTGCGGATAATGCAGCGAACCGCCATGCGGCGTGTAGATGCGGATGACGTTGCTCGACTTTGCCTTCAGGCGCACGAAGGCGCCGGCCTTGGCGCCGTGGCCGTGCAACACGTCGGGCTTCAGCCGGCTGACGAGGCGCATGAACTGCATCCAGACCAGAACGTCGCCCGGATGTGGCTCGCGGTGGATCGGCAGGCGATAGGTGCCCAGCTTCAGGCGCGGCGCGATCTCGGCCAGTGCATCGCGGGCGCGGTCGCCGCCGGTCAGGCTGTCGGCGACGATACCGACTTCATGGCCGCGATCGGCCTGGCCGTTGGCGACATCGATGATGTGGCGAAAGATGCCGCCGACCGGCGCGCGGACAGCGTGCAGGATGCGAAGCGGCGTGTCCGAAGGTGCGCTCATGATCAGAATCGGCATTCGCTGACGAGGAGGGCGTCGCCGGGGGCTGGGACGCACATCGGAAAATCCCTGAAGCAATTGAATCCAATAAGAGCCTTCGTCGTTAAAAAACCGTGTGGATTCAGGCTTCCGCTGCAACGTCCCGGTATCAGCCTGCCAATTAACCGCGCGGCAACCTTAATCGTCTTTAATCGATTCCGTTGAGTAGACGCAGTGGCGTTTGGGTGGGGTAGGCGATGCGTTTGGCATTCTGGCGTGCAGGCAAGGGCAATGCGTCGGTCGAACGGGCCATCAAGGCGCCAACCATGCCAAACCCGGTTTCTCGCAAAAATCCGGAGAAGAAAGCAGAGCGCGCGGTCGCTGCGCCGGCGCCCGATCTCGGCGACCTCGATCTGCGCGCGCTGTGGCAGGCGCTCATCCGCCGCAAGATGTGGATCCTCGTTCCGACGCTGCTGGCACTTGTCGGCTCGCTCGTCATCGTCAACATGATCACGCCGCGCTTCAAGTCGGAAGCGCGCATTCTGATCGACGGGCGTGAAAACGTTTTCCTGCGGCCAAGCGGCGAGCGCAACGAAGAGCGCACCTCTCTCGATGCGGAAGCCGTGACCAGCCAGGTGCAGCTGTTGCTGTCGCGCGACCTTGCCCGGGAGATCATCAAGAAGAACAAGCTCGCGGAGCGCCCGGAATTCGATCCGGTGTTGCAGGGCGCGCAGCCATGGCGGTCGCTGCTCGGCCTGATGGGCATCGGCCGCGATCCGTTCTCGATGACGCCTGAAGAGCGCGTGCTCGATGCCTATTACGAGCGTCTGACGGCCTATGCAGTCGACAAGTCGCGCGTCATGGTCGTCGAATTCCAGTCGCGCGATCCCGAGCTTGCCGCCCGCGTCGCCAATTCCATCGCCGACGGTTATCTGGTGATGCAGCAGAATGCGCGGCAGAATCAGGCAAGGTCGGCCGGGCAATGGCTGTCCGGTGAGATCGATGACCTGCGCAAGAAGGTCGTCGAGGCGGAAGCGCGCGCGGAGGAGTTCCGCTCCAAGTCGAGCCTGTTCATCGGCACCAACAATACGTCGCTCTCGAACCAGCAGCTCGGCGAGATCAACAGCCAGCTCAACAATGCGCGCTCGCTGAAGTCCGACGCCGAATCGAAGGCGCGGCTCATCAAGGACATGCTGCAGACCGGCAAGCCGATCGAATTCTCGGAAGTGCTGAATTCCGACCTGATCCGCCGGCTGTCCGAGCAGCGCGTGACGCTGCGTGCGCAGCTCGCCGAACAGTCCTCGACGCTGCTCGATAACCACCCGCGCATCAAGGAATTGCGGGCGCAGCTCGGCGATCTCGACAAGCAGTTGCGCGACGAAGCCGCGAAACTGTCGCGCACCTTCGAGAACGATGCGCGCATCGCCAGCGGCCGCGTCGATGGCCTGACCAACAATCTCGAACAGCTGAAGCGCCAGGCGACATCCAGCAACGGTCAGGATGTGCAGTTGCGGGCGCTGGAGCGCGAGGCGAGGGCGCAGCGCGATCTGCTCGAATCCTATCTGGCGAAATACCGCGAGGCGTCCACACGCGAGAATATCGAGGCGGCGCCGACGGATGGCCGCATCATCTCCCGCGCCATCGTGTCCAACACGCCAGCTTATCCGAAGAAACTCCCGATCGTGCTGATTGCGACGCTGGCAACATTGATGCTGACTGCCGGCGGCATCGTCACCAGTGAGCTGCTGCGCATGACCGCGCCGCGCGGTGCTGCGCCGATGGTGCCGGTCGCGCAGGCCCGCGTTACGGAGCCGGTGTTCAAGCCGTTCGTGGATCAGGCGCCTGCCGCCGTGCGCGAGCCGGAAACTGTCGTTGCGCCGGGCATCGTGCCTGAGCCGGCTCCCGTTGCCGCGCCGCAGCCCGTAGTGCGCGATACCCATCCTGAACTGGCCGCTGGCGTCAGTGAAATCGAGCAGCTAGCGCAGGAGTTTCGTGCGGCTGGCAAATCCGCGCGCAAGATCACGATCCTCGGCACCGGCCACAACGACAATATCGCGCTCACTGCGCTGACGCTGTCGCGCATCCTGTCGCGCGACGCGAAAGTGGTGCTGGTCGATCTGGCCTCATCGTCGCCGACGCTGGAAGCCGTGTCGAATGATCCGCGTGCACCCGGACTGGCGGAGCTGATGCTGGGCGAGGCGTCGTTCGGCCAGGTCATCACCAAGGACCGGATGTCGGGCCTGCATATGGTGGCGGCTGGCCGCGCCGGCGCCGATCGCTCGTTGCTGCAGTCACCGCGCCTGACCATGGCGCTCGATGCGCTGCTGCGCGTCTATGATCACGTGCTGCTGGATGCCGGCACCGCGGCCGATCTGCCGGCGGGGCTTCTGACCGATCAGGCCCGCGCCGTGGTGGTGCCGGAAGTCACCATGAGCGTGGATGCGCGCGAGCTGATGGCCGAACAGCTCAAGGCGGTGGGCTTTGCGGATGTGAAGATGCTGCGCTCAACGCCGCCGGCCAACGATCCGGTCGGACCGGGCGGCCGCGTGTTTGCGGCGTGATCACGTAACTATCAGTGCGTCGTCCCCGCGAAGGCGGGGACCCATACACGCTGAAGAGATGCTTCGAGAAAATTCGATCTGGCTCTGTCGCTTTGAGCTGGACTGACCGTGGTTATGGGTCCCCGCCTTCGCGGGGACGACAATCGTAACTCAGCGCTGAAACGCTTGGCGCAGCATCTGTGCCATCTGCAGCAGAGCCGGGGTCTGCTTCACGATCCGCTTGGCATGGGCAAAGGACGACAGGCCCATGGCGCCGAGCCTGCCGCGCGTGGTGAGCGGCACGAAACTGTCGAAGATCGGTTCGTCGTCCTTGCAGAACATCCGCTTGTAGTCGTCGCCGCCGATGCCGAGATCCAGCGATGTCACGCCGCGCTCGGCATAGGCATCGATGATGGTGCGCATCAGGATCAGGCCGGGGCTGTATTTCGCATTCTCCGACATGGTGTAGGTGTTGAACATCATCGAGAAGCGGTTGTCGTCGGCGACGCCAGCGAACATCGCGATCATTTCGTCGTCGCAGACAAGCGCGTGGATATCGATGGTGTAGCCATCCGTGCGGGGCGTCGTGCAGGCCTGGCGGATGAAGGCTTCGACGCCGGGCTCGGCGAAGACGTTGGGCAGATTCTGTTCGGCCATGCGCAGCGGCTTGATGGCGAAGAAGGCGTCGAGCACGCGCTTGACCTCGGCATCCGTCTTCGCGTGCATGTAGCGATAGCCGGCAAGATTTCGATACTTTCCTTCCTTGGTCTTCAGGCGCTTGCGGAACGAATTGCTGATGCGATCGGTCGCCGCTTCGCCGGGCTCCATCTTCAATACCGGGCAATCATTGGTCGAGGCCTGGCTCGGCAACAGCGCGAGCGGATTGTCGACACCGATCCAGCTTTTTGGCTGACGGACCAGCGCAAGGACGTCAACCGTCTCGGTGTGCTTTTGAATTCCTTGCAGCAGCGCGTCGATATCGGCCTTTGTCGCCTGCACCGCGAAATCGCGGCGGAACAGCGGCATGTTGAAGGTGACGTGCTTGCCGCCGAGATAGCCGGCGACGCGCATGCCGTTCTCACGGCTGACCGCGAGCGGCAGCAACATCAGCGGCTGATGCGCGGCGTCATAGGCGACGATGATGAAGGGCTTCAGGCCTTCCTGCGCGCCGATATGGGTCTGCCATGCCGACTGGAAATCGAAGCGCTGATAGGGCGTGGAGAGTTGTTCGGAGCTCTCGAGGCTGCGCCAGATGGCTTCGGCGGCGCCGAAATGGCTGATCACATCGACGTGCGCGATACGGCTCGCAACTGCCATCGCCACAGGTGTTTCCATCACAGCAGCCATGGTCATCGCGAGCCTGTTTCAGATTTTGTTTAGATTTTCAGGTTTGGGCCGACCTTTGCAAAGAAATGTCAACAAACAGTAATGAGAATAGACGACTGGCGAGAGGCACGACGCCGCTTGGGGGAATCTGCGGTGTCATACAAGACCGGTTGGCGCGCGGCGCTCGGCTTCGAACTGTCTTATCTCAGCGGCATGCACCGTCTGCTGGAACGCAGGCACGGCGGTGCCGGTATCATCCTCAAATTCGAACGCGTGCGGCCGTCGCGGCAGGACGCTTTCCAGCCGCTGAAATCCCATGAGATCACGCCGCACTTTCTCGATCGCACGATCCGCGCGCTGAAGCGCTGGCCCGTCGATATCGTCGGCATGGACGAGGTGTGTCGCCGCGCGCGTGCGCCGCGATCGGGACGGCGTTTCGTGGCGCTGACCTTCGATGGCGGCACGCGCGACTTCGTCGACTTCGCCTATCCGCTGCTGGCGGCGCATGAGGTGCCGTTCACGCTCTATCTGCCGAGCGCATTTGCCGATGGGCTCGGAGCCATGTGGTGGCTCGCGCTGGAGCAGGCGATCGCAACGCATGATCGCATCAGCCTGATCATCGATCACCGGCAGCGGCATTTCGAGACGGCCACTATCGCTGACAAATATCGCGCCTATTACTATCTCGATAGCTGGCTGCGGACGTTGCCGCCGCATGAACTCGCCGTTGCCACGGATGATCTCTGCAAGCGCTATTCGGTCGATCTTGCGACGCTGTCGCGTCATGCGGCGATGCATTGGGACGATGTGGCCACGTTTGTGGGAAATCCGCGGGCGACCATCGGCAGCAGCACGGTCAACTATCCGGCGCTCGCCAATCTCGGCGACAGCGCGGCGTCGCGCGAGATCGCCATGGGGCGGGCCGTGGCGCAAGCTGCGCTGCCCTATGAGCCAAGACATTTCGCCTATCCGATCGGCGATAAAGCCTCGTTCGACAGGCGTCACGTCGCGATGGTGGCGCAGGCCGGCTTTGCCAGCGCCGTGACATCGCTCCCGGGTGTCATCGAGGCCGATGGTGGATCGGATCTGCATGCGCTGCCGCGACTGGCCTGGGACGGCCGGCGGCAATCGCTGCGCGCCTTGCGGGTGATGTTGTCCGGCGTGATGCTCGGCGCCGGGGCGCGGCGCTAGCCGGCTTCGGGATCCACGGGATCGGCCTTGCTCATCCAGCTGATGATCGGCATCGCCGGCAGCACCCAGCCAAGGCCGGCGATGACATAGAAAGCTGCCTGCAGCCAGCCGTTATTGGCCAGCCAGGGGGTTTGCGCCACGGTCATGCCGAGCAGCGACCACACCACCACGAGGATCAGCAGAAAGATGGTTCCGAAGAATTTGCGGGTGCGGATGGTCATGACGGAAATGTGCGGTCCAAAGCCGGCTTGAGATCGGGTTAGGCAAAGTGCCCAACTTTGCAGGCCTTCGCGGGCGGACTATAAGGGGCTCGAAATTTCATTCAAGGCGCTGATTTTGGCGCCGATTTTGCGGCTGTTCCCGAGATCCCTGCGATGACCGCTCCGTCCCAAACCCGCCACAAGGAATTACGCCCGGTGCGCTGGTGGCTGATCACCGTCGCCGCGATGATCGTGGCGATGGTGCTGGTCGGCGGCGCGACGCGGCTCACCGAGTCCGGCCTGTCGATCGTCGAATGGAAGCCGGTGACCGGCGCGATCCCGCCGCTCGATGAATCGCACTGGATCGCAGCCTTCGAGGCCTACAAGCAGATCCCGCAATATCGCGAACTGAACAGCGGGATGACGCTCGCCGAGTTCAAGACCATCTTCTGGTGGGAATGGAGCCATCGTCTGCTCGGCCGCACCATCGGCATGGTGTTCCTGCTGCCGTTCCTGTTCTTCCTGTGGCGCGGTGTGCTGACCTCGGAACTGAAGAAACGGCTGTGGGGCATCTTTGCGCTTGGCGGCCTGCAAGGTTTCGTCGGCTGGTGGATGGTGGCGTCGGGCCTGACCCATCGTGTCGAGGTCTCGCAATATCGTCTGGCCGTGCATCTGATGCTGGCGCTTATCATCTTCGCCGCCATCGTCTGGACGCTGCGACGGCTCGGCGACCGCGCGCCGGTGCTGGCGGCAGGTCGCTTGCGCGTGACGAGCTGGGTGCTGCTGGGGCTGACGTTCCTGCAGATCTATTTCGGTGCGCTGGTCGCAGGCCTTCGTGCCGGCCGCGTGTTCAATACCTGGCCGGAGATCGACGGCGCGCTGATCCCGTCTGCGTCGCGGCTGTTCTTCGAGGACCCGTGGTGGCGCAACATGTTCGACAACACGCTGACGGTTCAGTTCCAGCATCGCATGACCGCCTATGTGTTGTTCGCACTCGCGATCTGGCATGTGATCGATGCGATCCGCGCACGGGCAGGGACTGCCGTCGTCAATGGCGCGCTGTGGCTGGCTGCATCGATCACGGTGCAGGCTGCACTCGGCATTCTCACGCTGCTGTATCAGGTGCCGATCGATCTGGCGCTGACCCATCAGGCGGTCGCGATCGTGGTGCTCACGCTGGCGATCCTGCAGGCGGAGCGGATGAAGCCGCGCGGGGCGGCGTCGACGGAGCGTCAGCTCGATCTCGCGGTCGGCAAGGCCGCGTGAAGAATAGCGAGACGTTTCTAGAACGATTGTAACGGAGTTGACGCAGTCGTGTGGCCGGGCGGCTTTCGCTCGTACGCTGTGCGCAATAGATACGGCGCACCGCCACATGGGATTGGGTCATGTCGTCCGTATTCATTCAGGCTGCCGTCATTCTGTTGCGCGAGGGTCTCGAGGCCATGCTCGTGATCGCGGCACTGGCCGGCTATCTCAGGAAATCCGGCGGCGGCCATCGCGTGACCGCGCTCTATCTGGGCGCGCTGGCGGCAATCCTCGCCAGCCTGATCGCGGCCTGGGTCTTTGCGGTGTTCAATTCCGGTGATCACAGCGATGTCTTTGAAGCCATCGTCATCCTGTTTGCGGCGGGCCTGATGCTCTATGTCAGCGGTTGGCTGATGGTGAAGCAGGATCCGCGCGGCTGGCAGGATTATCTGGCGGCGAAGGCGGATCATGCGCTCGCGCAGGATACCGGTCTCGCCGTGGCGATGCTGGCGTTTCTGGCTGTGTTCCGCGAAGGCGCCGAGACGGTGCTGTTCATCAACACGCTGGCGACCACCGAAGGCGGCTGGAGCGCCGGACTGTTCGGCGGTCTGGCAGCGGCGACCGCCGGTCTCGTCGTGCTGTTTTACTTCATCAACATGATCGCCCAGCGCATCCCGCTGCGGCCGCTATTCATTATCACCTCGGCCTTCCTGTTCGTGATGGGCATCAAGTTCATCGGCGAGGCGATTCAGGAATTACAGGAACAGGCGATTATCCCGGTCACCGACGCGCCGGGCAGCGCATTGCTCACGGCAATCGGATTCAATCCGACGCTGGAGGCGCTGTCGATCCAGTTGCTGGTGGTGCTGTTCGCGCTGGCGACCTATTCGGTGTTCCAGCGTAATGCGCGCTTGATCCGCGAAGCGAAAGCGATGCGCGCCAAAGCGTGAGCGCGCATCGCAGTACGGCTTACGCGTTCAGCGCCTGTTCGAGATCCGCAATCAGGTCTTCCTTGTCCTCGATGCCGACAGACAGCCTGACAACGTCGGGCCCGGCGCCGGAGCGCGTCTTGGCGTCGTCGTCGAGCTGGCTGTGGGTGGTCGAGGCCGGGTGGATCACCAGCGAGCGGGTGTCGCCGACATTGGCGAGGTGCGAGAACAGTTTCAGGTTCGACACCAGGCTGACGCCGGCGTCGTAGCCGCCCTTCAGGCTGAAGGTGAACACGGCGCCGGCGCCCTTCGGCGCATATTTGCGGGCGAGGGTGTGATAGCGATTATCCGACAAGCCGGAATAATTCACCGCGGCGACTTTCGGATGGGCCGACAGCCATTCGGCGATCGCCTTGGCATTGTCGCTGTGCTTTTGCATGCGCAGCGGCAGCGTCTCGATGCCAGTCTGGATCAGGAAGGCGTTGAACGGCGACAACGCGGGGCCGAGATCGCGCAGGCCGAGCACGCGGCAGGCGATGGCGAAAGCGAAGTTGCCGAACGTCTCCTGCAGCTTGATGCCGTGATATTCCGGGCGCGGCTCCGACAGCACCGGATACTTGTTATCCTTCGACCAGTCGAAGGTGCCCGCGTCCACGATGATGCCGCCGAGCGAATTGCCGTGGCCGCCGAGAAACTTGGTCAGCGAATGCACCACGATGTCGGCGCCGTGGTCGATCGGCTTGATCAGGTAGGGCGTCGCCAGCGTGTTGTCGACGATCAACGGCACGCCGGCCTTGCGGGCCACGGCCGCGACTGCCTCGATGTCGGTGATTGAGCCCGCAGGATTGGCGATGGACTCGATGAAGATTGCCTTGGTCTTGGCCGTCACCGCGCGCTCGAACGACGGGATGTCATCGGGATCGGCCCACACCACGTTCCAGCCGAAGCTCTTGAAGGCGTGGCTGAACTGGTTGATCGAACCGCCATAGAGTTTGCGCGAGGCGATGAATTCGTCACCGGGCTGCAGCAGCTGCTGAAACACCACGAGCTGCGCGGCATGGCCGGACGCGACGGCGAGGGCGGCCGTGCCGCCTTCCAGCGCTGCGACGCGCTCCTCGAGGACGGCCGTGGTCGGGTTGGTGATGCGCGTATAGATATTGCCGAAGGATTGCAGGCCGAACAGTGAGGCGGCGTGATCCGCGTCGTTGAAGACGAACGAGGTGGTCTGATAGATCGGCGTCGCGCGGGCACCGGTGGTCGGGTCGGGCTGCGCGCCGGCATGGACGGCGAGGGTGCCGAAGCCTGGAATACGATCGTTCATCATCACTCCCTTTGGAATAGTCGGTTTGTTGGCGCCAACCTGATCGGGCGCGGCGCTGCCGTCAAGGAGAGGCGACATTTTGCCGTGACTTCGCAACAGTCGTGCTGCGCTGTGTCATTTCAAAGGAAATAAAATCGCAAAACGCGCGGTCAGGCGGTGTCGTTCTTGTCCTTGTTATTGAGTTGCGCGACGCGATCGGCCGCAGTGGTGCTGCCGCCGCCGACGCTGCTGCGATTGAGCGACAGTCGCATGCCCTGGGTCGGGATCGGTGCGCGCTTGGAGCTGAGCGTGCGCGAATTGACACCCATCCACTGGATCTCCGACGACAGCCGGCCATATTCGATCTTGGGGCAGCGGTTCATCACCACCTTGATGCCCGCCGCTTCAAGCTTGGCGGCGGCCTCGTCATGGCGGACGCCGAGCTGCATCCAGACCACCTTGGGCAGCGGATTGAGCGTTAGTATGATGTCGACGATCGGCATGACATGTTCGGCGCTGCGGAAAATGTCGACCATGTCGATCGGGCGAGTGATCTCCTGCAGCGAGGTGACGAACGGCTTGCCCAGCAGGCTCTTGCCGACCTGGCCGGGATTGATCGGGATCATGTCGTAGCCGCGTTCGGCGAGATACTTGAACACAAAATAGCTCGGCCGCACGTTTTGCGGGGAGGCGCCGACCATCGCGACGGTTTTGACGGTGTTGAGGATCTCGCGGATATAGGCGTCGTTGTAACTGTCGTGGCTCATTTCAATTACCGGTCTTCCCACTTCGGCGCGCGTTTTTCGATGAACGCGCCGATGCCTTCCTCGGCGTCGCGGGCCATCATGTTCTCGGTCATCACCTCGGCCGCGAAGCGATAGGCATCTGCGAGGTTCATCTCGGCCTGGCGATAGAAAGCTTCCTTGCCGATCTTGACCGTATGCGCCGACTTGCGCGCAACTTGCTCTGCCAGCGCGATCGCCGCATCGCGTTCGGTGCCGGCAGGTACCACGCGGTTGACCAGGCCGATCTCGCGCGCGCGTTCGGCGGAGATGGGCTCGCCGGTGAGCAGCATTTCCATCGCCTGCTTGCGCGGTACGTTGCGCGACAGCGCCACCATGGGCGTCGAACAGAACAGGCCGATATCGACGCCGGGGGTCGCGAATTTTGCATGTTCAGAGGCGATCGCGAGATCGCAGCTCGCCACGAGTTGGCAGCCTGCAGCAGTAGCGACGCCTTGCACGGCGGCGATCACCGGCTTCGGCAGCTGCACGATGGCCTGCATCATGGCGCTGCAGATCGTCATCATATGCGCGAAATAGTCGCGGCCGCGATCGGCATCAGTGCGGCGCGCGGTGAGTTCCTTCAGGTCATGTCCGGCGGAGAATACCGAGCCGTTGGCGGCAATCACCACGGCGCGCACGGTCTTGTCGCTGGCCATGTCATCGAGGGCGGCGTGTAGTTCGCCGATCAGTACTTCGGAGAGGCTATTGCGGGCGGCCGGACGATTCAGCGTCAACACGCCGATGCTGCCGACCGTTTCACGCAGAAGAATGGATGGCCGCGCTGTTTCCGCGCGTGCTGGTTGAACCATGACTTGAGATTCCATCGCTGGGCAGGACCGTCACCATATTGTAACAGGACGGCACAAGCGAGAGCAGGGTAGAGACATGGCGACTGCGAAAATGAGCGTGGCTGAACTCGAGGCGTTTCTGAAGCGCGAGTTCCCGCAGGCCTTCGGCGCTGGCGATATCGCGATTGAAAGCGCTGACGGTACCACTTGCCTGCTGCGCCAGACCTATGGCGAGCGCATGCTGCGGCCGGGCGGCACGGTCTCGGGGCCGACGCTGATGGCTCTGGCCGATTTCGCCATGTATGTCGTTCTGCTGTCCGCCATCGGCCCGGTCGGCCTCGCGGTGACCACCAGCTTGAACATCAATTTCCTGCGCAAGGGCCTGCCGGGGCAGGATGTGCTGGCGGCCGCCAAGCTGCTGAAGCTCGGAAAACGCCTCGCAGTGGGCGAAGTGACCCTGTTATCAGGCACTTCCGCCGACCCTATTGCCCATGTGACGTCGACCTATTCCATTCCGAACGTTGGCTAATTTAAAAGGTATTATAGAACCATAATTATAACGCCATGATTTAATAGGCGAATTTTGCCATGTTTGGCATTGACTGAATCCGGTTGTCTATCTAGAAACGCCCTCAGTTCGGCGGATTACCGCCGATACCCCCTTTTCATGGATATTCACAATGAAGACGTTTTCGGCAAAGCCCGCCGAGATCACGAAGAAGTGGATCGTCATCGACGCCACTGGTCTCGTGGTGGGCCGGCTGGCCACGCTGGTCGCGATGCGGCTGCGCGGCAAGCACCTCCCGACCTACACCCCGCATGTGGATTGCGGCGACCATGTCATCATCGTCAACGCCGACAAGGTGGTGTTCACCGGTCGCAAGCGTGACGACAAGGTCTATTACAACCACACCGGTTTCATCGGCGGCATCAAGGAAAAGACTGCGAAGTCGATCCTCGAAGGTCGTTTCCCGGAGCGCGTTGTCGAGAAGGCTGTCGAGCGCATGATCCCGCGCGGTCCGCTCGGTCGCGTCCAGTTCGGCAATCTGCGCGTTTACGCAGGCAGCGAGCATCCCCATGAGGCCCAGCAGCCCGAAGCGCTCGACGTTGGCGCGTTGAACCGCAAGAACAAGAGGGCCGCATAATGTCGGATACCATTCAGTCTCTCGATCAGCTGTCGTCGCTGAAGGTGTCTGCACCGGACGCTCCGCGTTACGAGAAGAAGGTCGACAAGCAGGGCCGCGCCTATGCCACCGGCAAGCGCAAGGACGCGGTCGCCCGCGTCTGGATCAAGCCGGGCGCCGGCAAGATCGTGGTCAACACCCGCGAAGTCGAAACCTATTTCGCACGCCCTGTGCTGCGCATGCTGATCCAGCAGCCGCTGGTCGCTGCAGCCCGCGCCGGCCAGTACGACGTGATCTGCACCGTCGCTGGTGGCGGGCTGTCGGGCCAGGCTGGTGCCGTGCGTCACGGTCTGTCGAAGGCGCTGACCAACTTCGAGCCGGATCTGCGCGGCGTCCTCAAGAAGGGCGGCTTCCTGACCCGTGACTCGCGTACGGTTGAACGTAAGAAGTACGGCAAGGCGAAAGCCCGCAAGTCCTTCCAGTTCTCGAAGCGCTAATTTCTGCTTCGATACAATTTGCCGCAAATGCGGCGCATACAATTTTCGAAAAGGGCGCCCTCGGGCGCCCTTTTTGCGTTCCGGTCCATATGCCGGATACGGACAGATTGACGCAGTTTTTCGAGAAAACTTGTGCCGGCGCGCAAACGGATTTCCAATCGGTACACTCGTATGTTCGATGATGGCGAAGAGGCCAGTCCGAATCATGATGATTTGGACATCTCGCAACACTTGCCGGTGCTCGAATATGTCGCTCGATTCTTCCACGCTCTATCTGGTGGCAACTCTGGTTGCGGCGATGTTGGGCGGGATGCTGCTGTTCTTCGGACGACAGGAAAAGATCGCGGCTCTCAACTGGTGGGGGCTGGCTTACCTGCTCGGCGCCGTGTCGGTGGCGTTGTGGACACTTGCCTCGTCGTTCCTGGGTGACATGCTGTCGCTGGCGTTCAATGCCGTGGGCTTCGTCGCCTGCGGCATGGTGTGGAACGCTGCGCGCGTGTTCCATGGCCGCAGCCCGAGCTGGGCCGGCCTGTTTCTCGGCGCCATCGCCTGGATCGCGGTGATCTTCAGCCTGCCGGCCGAGGCGGCGTCCCTGCGCATGACCATCGGAGCCGGCATTGTCGCTGTGTATGCGATGCTGACCGCGCATGAATTGTGGAACGAGCGTCGCAAGGCGGTGCAGCGGCGCTGGCCGACCATCCTGGTGCCGATACTGCATGGTTTCGTGCTGATGCTGCCGATCCTGCTCGGTGATTTCCTGCATCCGGACCACAGCAGTTTCGGCAGCAGCATCTGGGTCACGGCCTTCGCCATCGAGCTCGTGCTCTATGCGGTGGGCACGGTGTTCCTGATCTTCATGCTGGTGTCCGAGCGCGCGGTCACCGCGCACAAGGTCGCGGCATCCTGTGACCCGCTCACCGGCCTGTTCAACCGCCGCGGCTTCTCCGAGGCGACGGCGCGGATGATCGAACGTGAGGCGAAAGCCGGCCGCCCAGTCACGGTCATGATCTTCGACATCGATCACTTCAAGTCGATCAACGATCGCTTCGGCCATCCCGCCGGCGACGAGGTGCTGAAACTGTTCGCCACGGTCATCACGCACACGCTGCGGATCACCGACCTGTCGGGCCGCATCGGCGGTGAGGAGTTTGCGGCGATGTTGCCCTGCAGCCTGGATGAGGCGATGCAGGCGGCCGAGCGCGTGCGCGAGGCATTTGCGACCTGCGGCATCCAGGTCGATGAGGCGCCGGTAGCCACCACCGTGAGTATCGGCGTCGCCGGCGGCCCGGCCGGCACCGAGCTCGATGTTCTGCTGGCTGCCGCGGATACCGCGCTGTATCAGGCCAAGCGCAGCGGTCGTAACCGCGTGCAGGCGGCGGACGAAGAACCGCTGTCGCTGGAGCAGGGGCGCCGTGCTGCGGCGATCGGGCAAGCCGCAGCGCCGAAGCCGAGCGTGGTGCGGGCTGCGGTCACGATGACGGCAAGCGGCGCGCGATAAAGAATCCGTTTACCATTCGATCCCTATGGTCATCGCATGATGACCTCGCGTGACTCGACCTCGACTACAGCCCTGATGTCGCTCGAAGCGGCTGCCGCTTCGGCCCGTGCCGGCTTTGCCTGCATGTTTTCCAGTTCCGACGAATACGAGAGTGCGCTGATCACCGAGCGCCGTGCGCAGGGGCGCTACGGCGTGCAGCACAACAAACTGCCGATCATCGCCTTGATCGGCTGCTGCGTCATGGTCGTTGGCACGGTTTTGCTGTTCGCCTGATCGCGTTTCCGCGCCGCCTTCACCGAACCCCGACTTTGCGGTAAAGACACCGACCGCAAAACAAAGGGTCGGGAAACCATGATTACTGAAATCGCGCAGATCGACGTCAAGCCGGGCACCGAGAAGGATTTCGAGGCGGCCGTCGCCAAGGCCAAGCCGCTGTTCCTCCGCGCCAAGGGCGGCAAGGGCTTCGAGCTGCACAAGTCGGTCGAGATGCCGTCGCGCTACCGTCTTGTCGCCAAGTGGGAAACTCTTGAAAACCACACCGTCGATTTCCGCGGCTCGCCCGATTTCGCCGAATGGCGCGCGCTGGTCGGCCCGTATTTCGAAACGCCGCCTTATGTCGAGCACACCGAGACCGTGCTGACGACGTAGGGATAATCTAAACTCAGTCCCTCATGGTGAGGAGGTGCTTCTTCAGCGCGCTCCTCAGGATGAGGGATCGAGTTAAGCCGCCATCGCTCTGTCCTGCGCGGAGGCTTCGTCCTCTTCGCGCATGAAGTCGATGACGACTTTCACGATCGCCAGCACCGGCAGCGCCAGCGCGAGGCCCCAGACGCCGAACACGACGCCGAGCAGGATCTGGAACGCGAACAGCGTGGCCGGCGGAATATCCAGTGCCTGCCGCTGCAGAATTGGTGTCAGGATGTAGCTCTCCAGTGCATGTACGCCCATGAAGAGCGCAAAGGCTGACGCGGCGGCGACCCAGCCCGAGGCGAGGCTGGCGAGCACGACGATCAAGCCGCCGAGCAGGGCGCCCACGGTGGGGATGAAGGCGAGCAGGCCGGCCTGCACGCCGAGAATGAAGGCGCTGGGAATTCCGATCAGCTTCAACCCGATCCAGGTGATGGCGCCGACCACCAGCATGGTGATCATCTGCGCAATCAGCCAGCGCTGCAGCGTGTCGCTGATGCGATCGACGATGACCGTCATCGGCGCGCGATGCTTCGCCGGCGTGAGATGCAACAGCCCTGTTCGATAGACACTGGGCTGTGCGGCAAACGACAAGCCCAGAAACAGCACGATGAAGAAGTTGCCGACCGCGCCGACGGTGCCGAGCAGGATTTTCAGTGTCTGGCTAACGATGGCGCCGCCTGATGATGCGATGGTGCCGGCGCTCGGCAGGCCGCTACCCGACTTCGGCGTTGAGGTGGCAGGCGACGTGCCGGGCTCGGCGGGCGTATCCGAGGTGATGCTGTTGAAATCGAAATAGCTGGTGTCGACGCCGTGCTGCTCGAGATAGGTCTTTACGTTGACGACCTGTGACTTGAGGGTGCCGGACAGCGTCTTGGCCTGATTGGCGATGGTCGATCCGCCGAGATACATCACGCCCGCCAGCATCCCGGCGAGCACGATGCAGATCACGACGAGCCGCATGGGATGCGGGCCGCCCATGAAGCGCCCGAATAATTCCGACAGCGCATTGAGCGCGACGCCGAGCAGGACGCCAGCGAAGATCAGGAATAGCGTTCCCGAGAAGTACCAGGCGAAGCCTATGAGGATCGCGAAACTGACGGTAGCGATGCCGCCCGCCGTGATCGCCCAGGCAAGGTCACTACGCGTCTGGACATTGGCTTCTGCGGGCACGGTGGATCCTTCGGATTGATGGGACTTTCACTGTTCCGTCAATTGCATCGGGGATCAAGACATATCGCCGCTTTGACCTCTCCCTCGCCATCGGGCATGCCCGATGGGGGAGGCCAATAATAATGAACATGCTGAAATGGGTCGGTCCGGTCGGCCTGCTCGCTGCCCTGGTGATCGGCGACCAGATCCGGATCAACCGGCCCGCGCACAAATATCGGCTCACCCTTGAGGTCGAGACGCCGGATGGCGTGAAGTCGGCCTCGCATGTCGTCTCCGTGCATCCCTATCGGGGCTACCAGCCGTCCGGCAAGGTGACGTCACGGGGCGATGCGGTGGTTCTCGATCTCGGCGGCGGCAGGAATCTCGCCGCACTGATGCTGCACGATGACAACGGCAGTGCCGATTTCGATGGCGCGAACTTCGTGGCGATGCGCGCCTATCAGGCGGCGGGGCGCAAGATCGCCTTTCGCGACGTCAGCAGCCAGACGGGCGCTGTGCCTGTCACCGGCGAATTGATGCCGGTGCTGGCCAGTTTCGCAGACCCCCGGGATGCATCGACGGCGCGGCGGCTACAGCCGGGCGATCTATCACCGCTAGGCACTGGTACGCGCCTGCGCAGCATCACGGTCGAGGCGGTGCCGAATGGTCTGTGGCCGATCGATTTCGGCGGGAGTTTCGGCGAACCCGTCACGCGTAGTGTCACCGCGAAGCTGCCGTGGGCGACCAGCGAAGGGGAGGCAGCCAGGGCGCTTGCAGCGATAGGCTTCCCGAACACGGCTGAACCGGTAATGGCTCTCGCCCGCAAATAAGCGCAACACGCGGCCAACGAAAAAGGCGCTCCGTTTCCGGAGCGCCTTGATCATTCGAACTGCGATCCCTGACGGGATTACAGCGAGTAGTACATGTCGAATTCGACCGGGTGCGGCGTCATTTCGAAACGCATCACTTCGGTCATCTTCAGTTCGATATAGCTATCGATGAAGTCGTCATCGAACACGCCGCCGGCCTTCAGGAAGGCGCGGTCCTTGTCGAGGTTCTCGAGGGCTTCGCGGAGCGAGCCGCACACCGTCGGGATCGACTTCAGCTCTTCCTTCGGCAGATCGTAGAGGTCCTTGTCCATGGCCGGACCCGGATCGATCTTGTTCTTGATGCCGTCGAGACCGGCCATCAGCATCGCGGCGAAAGCGAGATACGGATTGGCCATCGGATCCGGGAAGCGGACTTCGACGCGCTTGGCCTTCGGGTTGGTGGTGTAGGGGATGCGGCAGGAAGCCGAACGGTTGCGCGCCGAATAGGCGAGCAGCACCGGGGCCTCATAGCCGGGGACCAGACGCTTGTACGAGTTGGTCGACGGGTTGGTGAAGGCGTTGATCGCCTTGGCGTGCTTGATGATGCCGCCGATGTAATGGAGGCAGGTCTCGGAGAGGTCGGCATATTTGTTGCCGGCGAAGGTCGGCTTGCCGTCCTTCCAGATCGACTGGTGGACATGCATGCCCGAGCCGTTGTCGCCAAAAACCGGCTTCGGCATGAAGGTAGCGGTCTTGCCGTAGATATGCGCGACCTGATGGATGCAATACTTATAGATCTGCATCTGGTCGGCCATGTAGGTCAGCGTGTCGAACTTCATGCCGAGTTCGTGCTGGGCGGATGCCACTTCGTGGTGATGCTTCTCGACCTTGACGCCCATGCGCGCCATGGCGCCAAGCATTTCCGAGCGCATGTCCTGCACCGAGTCCTGCGGCGGGACGGGGAAGTAGCCGCCCTTGGTGCGGATGCGGTGGCCGAGATTGCCGCCTTCATATTCGGTGCCGGAATTGGTCGGCAATTCCGACGAGTCGAGCTTGAAGCCCGTGTTGTAGGGGTCGCTCGAGAAGCGCACGTCGTCGAACACGAAGAATTCGGCTTCCGGACCGACGAACACGGTGTCGCCAACGCCCATGGACTTGACCATGGCTTCGGCCTTCTTGGCGATGCCGCGCGGGTCGCGGTTATAGGGCTCGCCGGTGGAGGGCTCGAGAATGTCGCAGGTGATGACCATGGTGGTCTCTGCGAAGAACGGGTCGATGGTCGCCGTTGCCGGATCCAGCATCAGCATCATGTCGGACTCGTTGATCGCCTTCCAGCCGGCGATCGAGGAACCGTCGAACATGGTGCCTTCGGCAAACATCTCTTCATCGACCATCGAGACGTCGAAGGTCACGTGCTGCCACTTGCCGCGGGGATCGGTGAAACGCAGGTCGACGTACTTGACGTCATTGTCCTTGATGGACTGCAGGACTTCTTTGGCGGTCGTCATGGGGCTCCCTACCTTTTTTGCGGGCCGATTTCCGGGACGTAACAATCTGTCGTGACGATCAGGTCACAACGGCATGTTTTCAACAAGACAAGTCGTCAACAAGAGAAGGCTGCCGAAGCAGCCTTTTTGGTGACGCCTTGAAGCGTTGAATGTCGGATAGCACCCGGCTTGGAGAGCGTCCAGTCCGTCAGATCGCGTCGAGTCCGGACTCGCCGGTACGGATGCGCACGGCTTCCTCGATATTCGATACAAAGATCTTGCCGTCGCCGATGCGGCCGGTTTGTGCGGCGCGACGGATGGCGTCGATCGCCTTTTCGACAAGGTCGTCGCCAATTACGATCTCGATCTTCACCTTGGGTAGAAAGTCGACAATGTATTCAGCGCCGCGATAGAGTTCGGCGTGGCCCTTCTGACGGCCGAAGCCCTTGGCTTCCGTGACGGTAATGCCCTGCAACCCGACTTCCTGAAGAGCCTCTTTCACCTCGTCCAGCTTGAAGGGCTTGATGATGGCTTCGATCTTTTTCACTGAACGTCTCCCCGGCATTTCCAATCAGGCCGTAAGTAGTTTGCTTCAAGTAGCTTTGACCATTGCGCGTTTCGCGCACACTGTTCGATACCCAATTTCGGGCGTTATTGCGCTGCCGCCACGCCGCACCGACGAAATCTCGCCCGATGCGGTAGACGGTCGGCCACCCCTGTCTCTTCAACAGGTGTCTTTCAACATTTGCCGGTGAGCGCGACGGACCCGAAGCTGGCTTCCCTAAAAGCAGGGTCCGTGCCAAGTTCGCCCCTCGGCTATTTTTGAAGCATTATCAGGTTATTACATCGCACCTGACGAGGTTCGCATCAAGAGTATTCGACTACTTTTGCCTACATAGTGATCAAAATGATCGTGTGATGTGCAGTTTTACTCTGCTGCGTTCGCGTGTGACGCGAGTGCCTTCCAAAAAGGCGTAGTGAGAAGCGAGATGGATATTCTAACGACCGACGAAATGGCGCGCGCCGATCAACTCACGATTGCGGCGGGGACGCCCGGCTTCGAGCTGATGCGTGCTGCCGGACGGGCCGTGGCCGACGCTGCCAATGAACTGGCGGAAGAGGGGGCGATCCTGATCGTGGCCGGGCGCGGCAACAATGGCGGCGATGGCTTTGTGGCGGCGGCCGAGCTCGCGGCGCAGGGGCGGGATGTCGCGGTGATCCTGCTGTGCGACCGGGCGACGCTGAAGGGTGACGCGGCATTGGCTGCCAAGGGATGGAAGGGCGAGGTGCTGCCCTGCGATCCCTCGCTGATCGGGCGGCCGGCCTTGATCATCGATGCGTTGTTCGGCGCCGGGCTCAATCGTCCGGTCAAAGGCGACCCGCTGATCATGATCGACGCCATCAACGCGGCCGGCGTGCCCGTGCTGGCTGTCGATCTGCCGAGCGGCATCAATGGCGATTCAGGCGCCGTGATGGGCGGCGCGATCGCGGCGACCGAGACTGTGACGTTCTTCAGGCCGAAGCCGGGTCATCTGCTGGTGCCGGGCCGGGTGCATTGTGGCCGGCTCCGGGTGATCGATATCGGCATCGGCGAGGATGTGCTGGCGGAAATCCGCCCCCGGACCTTCGAGAACAATCCGGACCTGTGGGCCGACGCCTTTCCGGTGCCGAAGATCAACAGCCACAAATTTTCACGCGGCCACGCCGTGGTCGTCTCCGGCGACATCGCCGCCACCGGCGCCGCCCGGCTGTCGGCCCGGGCCGCGCTGCGCGGCGGGGCAGGGTTGGTGACGGTGGCATCGCCGCGCGATGCGCTGGCGGTCAATGCCGCCGCGCTGACCGCGGTGATGGTGCGGCCGGTGGATACGGCGGCGGAGTTCGCTGCGCTGATCGGCGGCAAGGTGTCAGCCTGCGTGATCGGGCCGGGCGCCGGTGTTGGCGAGCGGACGCGCATGTTCGTGGAGGCCATCCTGGCCACGAAGCGTCACGCGGTGCTCGATGCCGATGCGCTGACCAGCTTCGCGGAGGCGCCCGAACGGCTGTTCGATCTGATCAAGGCCAGCCCGGAATCCGGCGTCGTGTTGACGCCTCACGAAGGTGAATTTTCGCGCATCTTCAGTAAATTGGACGGGGAACATCCAGCGTTATCTAAACTGGAGCGGGTTCGTCTGGCGGCGCAGGAGTCAGGCGCTATCGTGCTGTTGAAGGGACCGGATACGGTCGTGGCATCGCCTGATGGCCGAGCCGCCATCGCTGCCAACGCGCCGCCATGGCTGGCGACTGCGGGCTCCGGCGACGTGCTGGCGGGCGTCATCGGTGCGCTGCTGGCGCAAGGCGTTCCGGCCTATGAGGCCACCTGTATCGGCGTCTGGATGCATGGCGAGGCGGGCAGCGAGGCCGGCCCCGGGCTGATCGCCGAGGATCTGACCGAGGTGCTGCCGGCGGTATTCCGCCGGCTCTACGACCAGCTCGGCGTCCAGTACTGAGCTAAGAGGCTTGTTTGGTCGCGTTTTCTTGGCGCGAACCGGTATCCACTTCGCTTGAAAACGCTCTGTCAGTCGACGCTGTACCAGCGGACCTGACGCGGGGCGGCCCAGTCGGCGACGAAGGCCTCCATCAGCCAGCGCCCGACATTGTTGGCGGCAAAGGCGATGCGCTGGGTCTGACCGGCGTCCAGCGCCAGGGTGTCGAGCCAGAACGGTTTCCAGCCATCATCGAGCTTGTCGAGTAGCCGGACGTGATGGCCGTGGATCTGGAATACCATCGGGCTGGTGGCCCGGTTGGTCAGCGCAAGCACCACAGTGCGGCCGGGCTTGGTCCGGAATGCCGGCGGCATGCTGGCGGACAGGTCCGCCGGCTTCCCCCATTCCGGACTGACGGCGCTGAGCGCCATATCGACGCGCAGCGCGCCCTTGAGGTCGAGCTGAGCGGGCAAGCCGTTGGAGGGCAGCGGCGCGGCGGCCGGCAGGGGCGTGGCCCGTAGCGGCGGATCATTGGACATCTTGATCTGGCCGATCGGCCGGGCGGTCTTGCCGTCGTGGAGCAGGATCGCCGAGGTCGATCCTGCCGGCCTGACGGCGTCGAGGAAGACGTCGACCCGGGTTCCGGGCGCAAGCACCACCTGATTGTTGCGGGCAGGGAATGGCTCCGAGGGCTGACCGTCGATGGCCATCACCCGGACTTCGTGATCGTCAAATTTTAGAGCAACCACATTGCGTTGGCAGCCATTGATGAGACGGAGTCTGAGCCGCTCATTGACCCGGGCCGACAGCTCCAGGGTGGATTTCCGGTTGATCAGGAACAGCACAGCGGCGTCTTTCGGATCGCTGGCGGGGGCGAGCAGGCTGCCGTCCGGCTTGAGGCGGAAGTCCTCGATCAGCAGCACCTCATCGCGGTCGACCTCGACCGGATCGCTCTCCTGGACGACCACGCTGCGAACCTGGGACGGCAGTGTCTGGCCGTCGCCGAGCAGGCGCATGTCCAGATACGACGTGCCGGCGCTGCGCATCTGCAGCTTGAATGCATCCTTGGCCCCGGACGCCACCGGCTTGCGGTCGAGCAGCGGCCCGATCCCGGACGAGCCGTTAATGCCTCGGCAGTTCAAGGCGATAGGAACCGGTAGCTGATTGGCGAGTTGAACGGTGATCTCGTCGCCGCGGTTGAAACGCAGCGGACCCTTCTGGGCCGAATGGAGCGTCCAGGCCTCAGTGGAGGCGCCGGGCTTCACCGGGAAGGGATCAGCTCTGGCCTGGAGTTCCAGCGCGGCGACGGCTTGCGCGAGGCTGACCCGGGGCAGAATCGGGGCGATCAGCGCGCTCCCGGCGCCCGCAAGCAGGGTCCGGCGCGTGAGAGGGAGAAAGCGGTTCGTCATGTCCGAATCCCGACCATTTTGCCGCGCCAAAGTCCAGTTGCCGGGGCTGCGGCAAACAAGCCGCTATGTGACCATTTTTTTGCTGCGAACCACGGTCCCCATGTTATAAGCCCGCCGCTCGCGACATCGCGGCCGGACATGATGTTTTTCGCGGGCGTGGCGGAATTGGTAGACGCGCTGGATTTAGGTTCCAGTGACGAAAGTTGTGGGGGTTCGAGTCCCTCCGCCCGCACCAAGCGCACATAGCGTTTGACCATGACGATTTTCGGACGTGTTTCCGCAAGGCTGGCCTTGCAGAGACGGTTCGCACCACCGGCGCAGGCTCTGGCCTGATGCCGCACAGATTTTACAATGTCCGGCCATTGGGCCAGACCAAGCGGGAAGAAGATTGACGCCATGCAGGTGAATGAAACCCTCTCCGAGGGATTGAAGCGCGAATTTTCGGTCAACGTGCCGGCTGCCGACATCGAAGCCAAGGTCGATGCGCGCCTCGATGACATGAAGGGCAAGGTCAAGCTCAACGGCTTCCGTCCGGGCAAGGTTCCTGTCGGTCATCTGAAACGCCTCTATGGCCGTTCGGTTGCCGCCGAGACGGTCGATGAATTGATCCGCGACACCAACACGCAGATCTTCACCGAGCGCGGCTTCAAGCTCGCCTCCGAGCCGAAGATCACGATGCCGACCGAGCAGAAGGAAGTCGAAGACATCCTGTCGGGCAAGTCGGACCTGAACTACACGGTCGCGATCGAAGTCGTGCCGCCGATCACGCTCGCCGACTTCAAGAGCTTCACCGTCGAGAAGCCGGTGGCCGAAGTCACCGATGCGGACGTGGATGAAGCGATCAAGCGCGTCGCCGACCAGAACCGTTCGTTCACCGAGAAGGCTGGCAAGGCCGAGTCGGGCGACCGTGTCGTGGTGAACTTCAAGGGCACCATCGATGGCGTCGCCTTCGAGGGCGGTACCGGCGAGGACATCCCGGTTGCGATCGGCTCCAACACCTTCATTCCGGGCTTCGAGGACCAGCTGATCGGCATCGCCGCCGGCGAGACCCGCACCCTCAAGGTGTCGTTCCCGACCAACTATGCGAGCGAAACGCTGGCCGGCAAGGCTGCCGAATTCGAGACCACCGCGACCAAGGTTGAATCGCCGGTCGACACCGTGATCGACGACGAGTTCGCCAAGACCCTCGGCCTCGAGTCCCTCGACAAGCTGAAGGAAGCCGCGCGCGAGCGTCTGGTTGCCGAATTCGCCGGCGCGACCCGCCAGCGCGTCAAGCGCGTGCTGCTCGACCGTCTCGACGAGACCCACAAGTTCGATGCACCTCCGTCGCTGGTCGACGAGGAGTTCAAGCTGATGTGGAATTCGATCCAGCAGGAGATGGCATCGTCGGGCAAGACCTTCGCCGACGAGGACACCACCGAAGAAGCCGCCCAGGAAGAGTACCGCAAGATCGCCGACCGCCGCGTGCGTCTCGGTCTCGTGCTCTCGGAGATCGGCGAGAAGAACAAGATCACCGTCAGCGATGACGAGGTCAGCCGCGCCGTGATCGAGCGCGCCCGCTCGATGCCGGGCCGCGAGAAGGAAGTCTGGGATTTTTACCGCAGCAATCCTCAGGCGTTGGCCCAGCTTCGTGCACCGATCTACGAGGACAAGGTCGTCGACTTCATCCTCGAACTGGCCAACGTGACCGAGAAGAAGGTGTCCAAGGACGACCTTTACAAGGACGAGGACGAGAAGACTGCGGCCTGAGCCGCAACTTCTTAGAAGGCGTTAAAATGAACGCCGGCTGGGTCCTCCAGCCGGCGTTCTGATGTTAAGGATACCGCTCGAAACAGGTTCCAAAACGGCTCCAGTGCTTTGCGGCGGCCGTCCGAATCGGCTTGAACTGAGGTTAGAGGCGGCATCCGGACCGGTGGTCTTGTTGCCGCTCGATTGGTCCATATCTGTGGGCTCTGTTTGTTGTTCCTGCATCACGGGACGCTCGTCCTTCCCCGGCAAACCGTAACCGGTTCCAGTCTTGCCGATGGACGTGTGTCTCCTCCAACCTTTCGGGTGATCAATGCGCGATCCGGTAGAAACCTACATGAACCTCGTCCCGATGGTGGTCGAACAGACCAACCGCGGTGAACGGGCTTACGATATCTTTTCGCGCCTTCTGAAGGAGCGCATCATCTTCGTTACCGGTCCGGTCGAGGATGGCATGTCGACGCTGACCGTCGCCCAGCTTCTGTTTCTCGAAGCCGAGAATCCGAAGAAGGAAATCTCGATGTACATCAACTCGCCCGGTGGCGTGGTGACGTCGGGCCTCGCGATCTACGACACGATGCAGTTCATTCGTCCGCCGGTCTCGACGCTGTGCGTCGGGCAGGCCGCGTCGATGGGCTCGCTGCTGCTGACCGCAGGCGAGAAGGACATGCGCTTCGCGCTGCCGAACGCCCGCATCATGGTTCATCAGCCATCGGGCGGCTTCCAGGGCCAGGCCACCGACATCCTGATTCATGCGAAGGAAGTCGAGAGCCTCAAGCGTCGCCTCAACGAGATCTATGTGAAGCACACGGGACGTCCTTACGAGGACATCCACAACGCACTTGAGCGCGATAACTTCATGACTGCGGATCAGGCGAAGGATTTCGGACTGATCGACAAGGTCATCGACAAGCGCGCTGAAGAATCGACCCCGGCGAAGCCGGCCTAAACGACGCCGTTTCGGCGAACATACCAAGACCGAGACAGACGGCGCCCGCGCGCCGCCTGTCCCAAACAAGCCATATCGATCGAGTTATTCCCGAATTGGTACTATGTGCCGACGCCAGCAGACGCGAGAGTTCCGCTTTCGTGCTGGTCGGGTGGTGTCATTCACGCAACGTTCCCCAATTTTCGGGGTTCTCCCGCGCAAATGCCGCAAATCACGCTATTGTCACGCTCCAGGCGATGGAGCCGATTAGCGAATTCTTGATCATCGGCTGTCAGCATGGTTCGCTGATGCGGATCGGTTACTATCGCGGGGATGCGAGTGAGCCGTGATTCGAGCGGCATTCTGGAACGAGGTCTTTTTTGGTACGGATTTTGCTCTATCTACGGGATATGTCCCGTAACTGGGCGACCGACAGACAAAGATCGAACGGCGGACGGAGATAGGAATGAGTAAGGTCGGTACCAGCGACTCCAAGAACACGCTGTATTGTTCGTTCTGCGGCAAGAGCCAGCACGAAGTTCGCAAACTGATCGCGGGTCCTACCGTCTTCATCTGCGACGAATGCGTCGAACTGTGCATGGACATCATCCGCGAAGAGAACAAGTCTTCGCTGGTCAAGTCGCGCGATGGCATTCCGACGCCGAAGGAAATCTGCAAGGTGCTCGATGATTACGTCATCGGTCAGTTCCATGCGAAGAAGGTTCTCTCGGTCGCGGTGCATAACCACTACAAGCGCCTCAACCATCAGACCAAGCACAACGACGTCGAGCTCGCGAAGTCGAACATCCTGCTGATCGGTCCGACCGGTTCGGGCAAGACGCTGCTCGCACAGACGCTCGCCCGTATTCTGGACGTGCCGTTCACGATGGCCGATGCGACGACGCTGACCGAAGCCGGTTATGTCGGCGAGGACGTCGAGAACATCATCCTCAAGCTGCTGCAGGCGGCCGACTACAATGTCGAGCGTGCGCAGCGCGGCATCGTCTATATCGACGAAATCGACAAGATCTCGCGCAAGTCGGACAATCCGTCGATCACCCGCGACGTGTCGGGTGAGGGCGTGCAGCAGGCACTGCTGAAGATCATGGAAGGCACCGTTGCCTCCGTGCCTCCGCAGGGCGGCCGCAAGCATCCGCAGCAGGAATTCCTGCAGGTGGATACGACGAACATCCTGTTCATCTGCGGCGGTGCGTTCTCGGGCCTCGAGAAGATCATCTCGTCGCGCGGACGGACCACCTCGATCGGCTTCGCCGCGCAGGTTCTGGCACCGGAAGATCGCCGCACCGGCGAAATCTTCCGCCATGTCGAGCCGGAAGATCTGCTGAAGTACGGCCTGATCCCCGAATTCGTGGGCCGTCTGCCAGTGGTCGCGACGCTCGAGGATCTCGACGAGACCTCGCTGAAGAAGATCCTGGTCGAGCCGAAGAACGCGCTGGTCAAGCAGTACCAGCGCCTGTTCGAGATGGAAAATATCGAGCTGACCTTCGCCGACGAGGCGCTTGGCGCGGTGGCCCGCAAGGCCATCGAGCGCAAGACCGGTGCACGTGGTCTGCGGTCGATCCTGGAGAGCATCCTGCTCGAAACCATGTTCGATCTGCCCGGCCTGGAAGGTGTCGAGGAAGTCGTCATCTCCAAGGAGGTTGTGGATGGAACGGCTCGCCCGCTCTACATCTACGCCGACCGTTCGGACCGGACAGCGGAGAGCAGCGCAAGCGCCTGATAGGGCGGCTTTCGGGCCATCGACTTAAGTTCAATAGGCGGCTGCCGGTGATCGGCAGCCGCCTATTTTATTGCTGCTACGCTCTGTAAACCGCCCTTGTTCATGGGTATTTCCGCGACTTGACACCCCCCCGGGCCATAGCCACCTAATGCTCTCGGCGAACACAAAATCTCCCTCAAGATTCGCCATAACGATCCGGACACGTAGAGCCTGAGACGGCCGAGCAAAGACGGAAAATCGGCACCTTGTGCGGTTGCGCCATCGGGCGGACTGCTTGCAAGGGGGCACAGCAAAAGGAATGGGCCATGACTGCCTCCAAACCCCGGCCAACCATTGTTCACGGCGAAAGCCACTCCTATCCGGTGTTGCCGCTGCGCGACATCGTTGTCTTCCCGCACATGATCGTGCCTCTCTTCGTCGGCCGCGAGAAATCGATCCGCGCGCTCGAAGAGGTGATGAAGAACGATGCGCTCATCATGCTCGCCACGCAGAAGAATGCGTCGGATGATGATCCAGCCCCGGACTCCATTTACGAGATCGGTACGCTCGCCAGCGTGCTGCAGCTGCTGAAGCTTCCCGACGGTACCGTGAAGGTGCTGGTGGAAGGCCTCGAGCGCGCGAAGGTCGAGAAGTATTCCGATCGCACCGAATATTACGAAGCGACGGCAATCGCGCTGGCCGATACCGATGCGAAGAGCGTCGAGGCGGAAGCGTTGTCGCGTTCGGTGGTCTCGGACTTCGAGAGCTATGTGAAGCTCAACAAGAAGATCTCCGCCGAAGTCGTCGGCGTCGTGCAGGCGATCACTGACTTCGCCAAGCTCGGCGACACCGTCGCGTCGCATCTCGCCGTCAAGATCGCGGATCGCCAGGGCATCCTGGAAACGCTGTCCGTCACCGCGCGCCTGGAGAAGGTGCTCGGCCTGATGGAGAGCGAGATCTCGGTGCTGCAGGTCGAGAAGCGCATCCGCTCGCGCGTCAAGCGCCAGATGGAGAAGACGCAGCGCGAGTACTATCTCAACGAACAGATGAAGGCGATCCAGAAGGAACTCGGCGACGACGAAGGTCGTGACGAGCTCGCCGACATCGAAGAGAAGATCGCCAAGACCAAGCTGTCGAAGGAAGCTCGCGAGAAGGCGCAGCATGAGCTGAAGAAGCTGCGCCAGATGTCGCCAATGTCCGCGGAAGCGACCGTCGTGCGCAACTATCTCGACTGGCTGCTGTCGATTCCGTGGGGCAAGAAGTCCAAGGTCAAGAAGGACCTCGCCGCGGCGCAGGCCGTGCTGGACGACGATCACTACGGGCTCGAGAAGGTCAAGGACCGTATCGTCGAGTATCTCGCGGTGCAGACGCGTGCCAACAAGCTGAGCGGGCCGATCCTGTGCCTCGTCGGTCCTCCCGGCGTCGGCAAGACCTCGCTCGGCAAGTCGATCGCGAAGGCGACCGGACGCGAGTTCGTGCGCGTGTCGCTCGGCGGCGTGCGCGACGAAGCGGAGATCCGCGGACATCGCCGGACCTATATCGGTTCGATGCCCGGCAAGATCATCCAGTCGATGCGCAAGGCGAAGACGACGAATCCGCTCTTCCTGCTGGACGAGATCGACAAGATGGGCGCCGACTTCCGCGGCGATCCGTCGTCGGCTCTGCTTGAGGTCCTCGACCCCGAGCAGAACGGCACCTTTGCCGATCACTATCTGGAGGTCGACTACGATCTGTCGAACGTGATGTTCATCACCACGGCGAACACCCTAAATATTCCGGGCCCGCTGATGGATCGTATGGAGATCATCCGGATCGCCGGCTACACGGAGAACGAGAAGGTCGAGATCGCCCGCAAGCATCTCATCCCGATCGCGCTCTCCAAGCACGGCCTGGATGCCAAGGAATGGTCGATGGACGACGACTCCTTGCTGCTGATGATCCGCCGCTACACCCGCGAAGCGGGCGTGCGTAATCTGGAGCGTGAGCTCTCCACACTGGCCCGCAAGGCCGTGAAGGAGCTGATGCTCTCGAAGAAGAAGGTGGTGAAGGTCACCGAGAAGAATCTCGAAGAGTTCCTGGGCGTGGCCAAGTATCGCTACGGGGAAATCGAGAGCGACGATCAGGTCGGTGTCGTCACCGGTCTGGCATGGACGGATGTCGGTGGTGAGCTGCTCACCATTGAAGGCGTCATGATGCCCGGCAAGGGCCGCATGACCGTCACCGGCAACCTGCGCGACGTGATGAAGGAATCGATCTCGGCGGCGGCGTCCTATGTCCGTTCGCGCGCGATCACCTTCGGGATCGAACCGCCGCTGTTCGAGCGGCGCGACATCCACGTCCACGTGCCCGAGGGCGCAACGCCGAAGGACGGTCCGTCCGCAGGCGTGGCGATGGCGACGACGATCGTGTCGGTGCTCACGGGCATTCCGATCCGGCACGATGTCGCTATGACCGGCGAGATCACGCTGCGCGGCCGTGTGCTGCCGATCGGCGGTCTGAAGGAGAAGTTACTGGCGGCGGCTCGCGGCGGCATCAAGACGGTGCTGATCCCCGAGGACAATGCCAAGGACCTCACCGAGATCTCCGATGCCATCAAGGGCGGGCTGAACATCATCCCGGTCGCCCGGATGGACGAGGTGATCGCCAACGCCCTGGTAAGGGCGCCGAAGGCGATCGTCTGGGAAGAGGACACCAAGCTGCCGGTGAAGGCCGACGGCGCAGAAGAGGCCGCAGGCGGCCTGACGGCCCACTAAGGCCGGACTTCTCGACAACAATCAGCGGCGCCCTTCGGGGCGCCGCTTTTTTTGTGGCATCATCCGGCGCAGATGAGGCCATGAGGGAGGAGCGCGACATGCAGATCGACGGCCAATGCCACTGCGGCTTCATCAGCTATCGCGCGACAATCGATCCGCAGCGGGTGTCGATCTGCCATTGCACGGATTGCCAGACCATGACCGGCTCGCCCTATCGCGTCACGGTGCTGACCCCGGTCGATACGATCGAGATGACGGGCGGTGCACCGAAGGTCTACGTCAAGCGCGGCGACAACGGTCTCAACCGGCTGCAGCACTTTTGCGGAGACTGCGGTTCGCCGATGTTCGCCAGCGGCGAAGCGGCTGAGGATAACGAGTGGGGTATTCGCTGGGGCAGCATCCGCCAGCGCGCCGAGCTTCCGCCACGACGTCAGATCTGGTGCCGGTCAGCGGCGCCCTGGATTCATGATCTTGCGGAACTGCCGGCGTGGCCGAAGGGATCGAACGATCCGTAGGACGAGATGATCCACGCAGAACGCCTTGCCGCGGGGAAGTCCCGGCGTTAAAGAGAGGCCGTGAGGGCGGCTAGCTCAGCTGGTTAGAGCATCTCGTTTACACCGAGAGGGTCGGGAGTTCGAATCTCTCGCCGCCTACCACTTCCCTAAACCCATGTCCTCCGAGTGCTTCGCCTAGCGTGCCGCCAGCACCTTGGCGAGTTGAACGCCTTCGTTCAACAGTGCCATACGCAGCAGATCATAGGTCGTCTCGGACCCGCACGCGTTTGCCAACCGCAGGGCTTGCAGCATCGTGGCGATCAGCTCGTCACTGTCCTTGCCGCCCTGAATGACCTGGAACTGATTGTGGGACATTGGCATCAGGCGATCCACCGGGATGTTTGAGGCAGCGCAAAAACACTCTCTTCGATAGCGACACTCTTGCTGACACGAGCGAAGCACTTTTCGCTGACATGAAACAGCACGGCGATGGTCGCCTCGCCATCGATCATGGCTGGCAATCCCAGCGGCTCGATCTCCAGTCCGAAGCCCTGAAGAATAGGAATGCGCAAGGGATTGATGACCGAGGTGAAGCCGGACAGGCCCTCCATCAGGCCATATTCCTGGATCGCCAGCAGCAGTTCGAAATAGTGCCGGCTGCGGCGTTCGGATTTGCGCATGGCAAAGCGCGTCAGCTCCAGCACGTCGCGGCGCTGGATCAGCGCGCCATCGACAAGCTGCGCAAAATGCTCGCTGAGCATGTGAGGCAATACGGTTGGATAGAGCCGGAACCCGCCTGCGACAGCGCCTGCGTCATTGGCCGCGACCAGATAGACGGCAGCATCATCGTCATACTGGTCTTTCTCGTGGATGCCATCGACATCAAAGGCGGTCCAGCCGCGCTCTCCGACGAAAACCTCGTGCCGGAGCCGAAACTGCTTGTCCAGGAGATCGCCGAACTGCCCAGCATTACCGCTGTGAATGACCTCGATCATAAAAAGCTCTCCACGCTCGTCTGCGTGGAGGGTGCTCATGATGAGTTTTGTCGCGATATTCCGTGGGCAGGGGATTGACAATTCAGAAAGCGATCAGCCCTTGTGTGATCGCTTCGGCCACGGCCTGCGCGCGCGTATGCGCATTCAACTTGTGCATGGCGGCAGTAACAGTCTTGTTCACCGTATCCTCGGAGATACCGAGAATGACGCTCGTGTCCCAGGCGGTCTTTCCGGCAGCAACCCAGCTGACGACCTCGCGCTCCCTCAGGGTGAGGGCGATCGACTTCGCTCGCTGGTGAGAGCGAAGCGTCGCAAAGCGGTTGAACGCATACATGGTGACGAGCTCGATGGCGCCGCGCGCGTCCTCGGTATTTTCGACTTCAAACCCTGCCAGTGACAGGCCGGCCTGATAGCCGTTCATGCCGTGCACGGGGGCGCAGAGGCCGAACTTCAATCCGTAATCGACGGATGCGATCTCCATGATAGTCCGTGATATCGGGCTGACCTCATCGAGCCGGATGTCGGACCATGTGAACAGCTCGGGTTGCCGGCGGATCCGCGGCGCAACGGGATCCGAGGCATAGAAATTGGATGCGTTATATTGTTCGGCCCATGGCTTGGGCCATACTTTCAGCAACACGCGATCTTCGAACGATTGGTTGACGCCGGTTGAGGCCAGAAAGCAGATGTGGTTGTAGCCAAATGAGTTGACTGTAGCGGCCACGATATCGCCAACCGCGGACATGGAGGCGGCATTGGCGATGCCTTCAATGGCCGACAATGCGGTCTGAAAATGCTTGCCTTTGAATGACCCCATGGCGCGCCTGCATATCAGCTGAAATGGAGCTATGTTTTTGAGAATTAATTCTTGTTATATTTTATAATTATGTACTGGGGTGAGCATATCGTGGCTGTCATGGCGCGCAATTCGCCATTCGATTGACGGCACAACTATACACCGTTCCGTCACTGCCGGAACGCCGGCCCTCGCTGCTTGTGCAGCGAGGGCCGGTTCTTTGTTACCACTACGCCCGTTCTTCCCAGATCATCGCCAGATGCACGATGGTCTGCACGGCCTTTTCCATGTCCTGGACGCTGACCCATTCGGTACGGCCATGGAAGGCGTGTTCGCCGGCGAAGATATTGGGGCAGGGCAGGCCCATGAAGGACAGCCGCGATCCGTCGGTGCCGCCGCGAATGCTGCTGCGGACGGGTTTGAGCCCGGCGCGCTGGATCGCTTCCACGGCGTATTCGACCATCTGTGGATAGCGGTCGATCACCTGCTTCATGTTGCGGTATTGCTGCTTGATCTCGAGCGTCGCCGTCGAATGCGGATAGGCCGTCATCACGTCATCGACGATGGATTGCAGCAGCGCTTCCTTCTCCGCGAGGCCGTCATCCGTGAAGTCGCGCACTATCAGACTGAGCGTCGCTTTCTCTAGCGCACCTGAAATGCCGATCGGATGCAGGAAGCCTTGCTTGCCGTCGGTGCTCTCGGGCGAACAAGTATCTTTCGGCAGTCGCTCGACGATCGCGGCGGCGATCTTGATGGCGTGCTCCATCTTGCCCTTGGCAAAGCCCGGATGCGCGCTGACGCCTTCGATGGTGATGACGGCACCGTCGGCCGAGAAAGTCTCATCCTCGATATAGCCGGCGGTCTCGCCATCCATGGTGTAGGCGAAGTCGGCGCCCAGTTTTGTCAGGTCGACCTTGTCGACGCCGCGGCCGATCTCTTCATCGGGGGTGAACAGAATCTTGATGGTGCCGTGCCTGATCTGCGGATTGGCAACCAGGAAACGTGCCGCGTCCATGATCTCGGCAAGGCCAGCCTTGTTGTCGGCGCCCAGCAGAGTGGTGCCGTCGGTGGTGATGATGTCATGGCCGATCTGGTCCTTCAGCGCCGGATTGTCGGCGACGCGGATGACCTGCGTCGTGTCCACCGGCAGCACGATATCGCCGCCGCGATAGTTCCTGACGATCTGCGGTCTGACGTTCTTGCCGCTGCAGTCGGGCGAGGTGTCCATATGCGAGCAGAAGCAGATCACCGGCACTTTCTTGTCCGATGTCGCGGGGATCGTCGCATAGACGTAGCCATGCTCGTCGAGATGCGCGTCCCTGAGCCCGAGGTCCCGCAGCTCCTGCGCGAGCACGCGGCCGAGATCTTTCTGTTTTTCGGTCGATGGGCAGGTCGGGGAGGCGGGGTCGGACTGGGTGTCGATCACCACATAGCGCAGGAAGCGCGCAGTCACGTCATGGGCGAAATCGAAGGGGGGAGTTGCTGTCAAAGGGCACCATCTGATTGCAGAAGTCCTGGCAGCTTAGAAGTTTCATTCCGGGCCGTCACGAGGACGCGGCCCGGAATGAGATCAGTTCAAACGGTCGATCAGACGGCTTCCTTGAGTTCCTTGGCCGGCCGGAACGCAACCTTCTTGCTGGCCGCGATCTCGATCTGCTCGCCGGTTGCCGGGTTGCGACCCATGCGGGCGGCGCGCTTGCGGACCTGAAGGATGCCAAGGCCGACGATGCGGATACGCTCGCCGTTCTTGAGGTGGTTGGTGATGCGCTCCACCATGTCACCGAGGATTTCTTCGGCCTTCTTCTTCGACAGCTCGTGATCTTCAGCCAGGGCCGCGGCGAGATGCTTCAGCGTGATGGTGGGAGGCGTGGCCGCTTTCGCGGCAGTGGTGGTTGCAGCTTTTGCCATGAATCTGGCCCTTCTCGTTTGTGGTCTGTCTTAAACCTGTGACGCAGCAGGGCTTAAACGATTCGGAGCGATGCCGCCCCGCTGTTTTGCCTGCAAACAGGGGCTTATTTGCATTTCCGGCCTTAAAACGGCTTTCTCGCAAAGCCTGCAGCGACGCCTTCTTGTGATGTCCCCGGGAATGGTTCTGCAACGTCCTTGACTTCAAAAGGACGTCCCTTTATGTCCAGCCCCATTGCGGGATTGCAGACGATCCACGCGGGAGTAGCTCAGTTGGTTAGAGCGCTGCCCTGTCACGGCAGAGGTCGCGGGTTCGAGTCCCGTCTCTCGCGCCATTCCATCGGGAATGGCGGAATTCAGGTCCATCCGCGGTCATCCCCACAAGTTTCTGCAAGAGAACTATAGAGTTGCAGACGTCTCGCGCGGCTTTTGACGTGCCGGCGCTCAGAACGAATCTGCGAGCGCGATTTCCTGCTTCAGCGCCTCGATTCGCCGCGCGGCTTCAGCGCGCGTCAGATCCTTTTCGAATTGTTTGGGCTGATAGGCCTCGATCGCCAGCGATTTCAGCGTCAGCGCCTGGCCGCGGGTCATCGGGCCGGAGAGGCGATCCGGCAGGCTCTCATAAGACGATACTGATGCCGCAATCGCCGGGACGACGATCTCACTGCGGGCGTTCAAAGCAAGGGCCTTCGAAGCCAGGGTCATGGGAACCTCCAAAAATCCGATCCGGGTCGAAACAATAGCTTGTTATTTTGTTCTCTTTTTGTTCTATATCGCAAATGACCAAGCTCGCCAACCTGAATTTTAGAATCGCCCGGCTGCGCTACCAGATGAGCGGGGTGCAGTCGGATATCCGGCTGCTGACCAACGCCGGGCTGGATTGCGCCAATGCCTCCATGCGCCTCCGGCGGATGCAGGCCGATCTGCTGGTGCTCATTGCGGAGCGTGAGGTGGTGGCATGTCCGGCGTGAGCGAGCCGCCGCGGCTCAGGATCATCACATTGCGGGCGCAGATCGCGGAGCTCGGCGCGGCGATCCGCCTGTTGCGACAGGCCGGCATGGACAACGCCGCCGCGGAGTTGCTGCTGGTGCGGAAACGCGCCGAGCTGGAGGGCTTGATGCTGCCGGGACGGAGCGGCAGGTCCGACCCACCGACGGACGAGGTTTGACGGTCCCAGCGGTCGGGAAGTCATGCGGGATTTTTGAGAATCTGCGGAAGATTTGTCGCAGCCGGCGATGCATCGGCAAGGTTGCATTTCAATCGTTGCGCCGCGCATGGCAGAGCATGAAACTGTCAACATCCCTTGTCTTGCATGGCTTGTTGCGCTGCGCTAAGCCTCAGAACCATTCCAATGTTCGAATCTGTGGCAAAGTCAGGGCCACAGGAGTAAGGCTCGCCGATGAACGGCATCTTGCAGAATTATCTCCCCCTTGTGGTCTTTATCGGCATCGCATCCGTCATCGGTCTGGCCTTGCTGATCGCGCCATTTCTCGTCGCCTACCAGCAGCCAGATCCGGAAAAGCTGTCCGCCTATGAATGCGGATTCAACGCTTTTGACGACGCGCGCATGAAGTTCGATGTGCGGTTCTATCTGGTGGCGATTCTCTTCATCATCTTCGATCTGGAAGTAGCCTTTCTGTTTCCGTGGGCAGTGGCCTTTGGCAAGCTTGGCGCAACCGGCTTCTGGTCGATGATCGTGTTTCTCGGCGTGCTCACCATCGGTTTCGCCTACGAATGGAAGAAAGGCGCCCTCGAATGGGATTGAGCCCAGTCACAGCCTCGGCTCCCGCCATCGCGCAGGCGCCGAAAGGCATCATCGATCCGTCCACCGGCAAGCCGGTCGGCGCGAACGATCCGTATTTTCTCGAGGTCAATGCCGAGCTGTCCGACAAGGGCTTCTTCGTCGCCGCGACCGACGACCTGATCACCTGGGCGCGCACCGGCTCGCTGATGTGGATGACCTTTGGTCTCGCCTGCTGCGCGGTCGAGATGATGCAGGTGTCGATGCCGCGTTACGACGTCGAGCGCTTCGGCTTCGCGCCGCGCGCGTCGCCGCGTCAGTCCGACGTGATGATCGTCGCCGGCACGCTGACCAACAAGATGGCCCCGGCGCTGCGCAAGGTCTACGACCAGATGCCTGAGCCGCGTTACGTCATCTCGATGGGCTCTTGCGCCAATGGCGGCGGCTACTACCACTATTCCTATTCGGTGGTTCGTGGCTGCGACCGTATCGTGCCGATCGACATTTATGTCCCGGGCTGCCCGCCCACCGCAGAAGCGCTGCTCTACGGCGTGCTGCTGCTGCAGAAGAAGATCCGCCGCACCGGCACGATCGAACGCTAAGACTCGCGAACGCTTAAGGCTTTGTCATGGACGATGTGAGGCTCGACACACTGGGTCAGACGATTGTCGGTGCCCTTCCGGGTGCCGCGCTCGCGCATGAGGTTGCGTTCGGCCAGCTGACGATCGCGGTGGAAACATCGAAGATCGTCGAGGTCACGCAGTTCCTGCGTGATGATCCGCGCTGTCGCTTCGTCAATTTCACCGATGCGACGGCCGTCGACTATCCCGGCCGCGAAAAGCGCTTCGACGTCGTCTATCACCTGATGTCGCCGACGCTGAACACCCGCATTCGTCTTAAGGCTCTCGCTTCGGAGACGACCCAGGTGCCGTCGATCATCTCGGTATTTCCCGGCGCTGACTGGTTCGAGCGCGAAGCCTATGACCTCTATGGCGTGATCTTCGTCGGTCATCCCGACATGCGCAGGCTGCTGACCGATTACGGTTTCGACGGCCATCCGCTGCGCAAGGATTTCCCGCTCACCGGCTTCGTCGAGGTTCGCTACGACGACCAGGAGAAGCGGGTGGTGTACGAGCCGGTCCGGCTCAACCAGGAATTCCGCAAATTCGATTTCCTCTCGCCCTGGGAAGGCGCGGATTATCCCGTGCTGCCCGGTGACGAGAAGGCAGAGGTCAAGCCATGACCGAACAACCCAACGTTCGCAATTTCACGATCAACTTCGGTCCGCAGCATCCGGCGGCGCACGGCGTGCTCCGTCTGGTGCTGGAGCTCGACGGCGAAGTCGTTGAGCGCGTCGATCCGCATATCGGCCTGCTTCACCGCGGCACCGAGAAGCTGATTGAGCAGAAGACCTATCTGCAGGCGATCCCGTATTTCGACCGGCTCGATTACGTCGCGCCGATGAACCAGGAACACGCGTTCTGTCTGGCCGCTGAAAAGCTGCTCGGCATCACCGTGCCGCGCCGTGGCCAGTTGATCCGCGTGCTGTATTCGGAAATCGGCCGCATCCTGTCGCATCTTCTCAACGTCACCACGCAGGCGATGGACGTCGGCGCGCTGACCCCGCCGCTGTGGGGATTCGAAGAGCGCGAAAAGCTGATGGTGTTCTATGAGCGGGCCTCGGGCTCGCGCATGCATGCCGCGTTCTTCCGTATCGGCGGCGTGCATCAGGATTTGCCGCCGGCGCTGATCAACGACATCGATGCCTGGTGCGATGCCTTCCCGCAGGTGCTCGACGATCTCGAGACGCTGCTCACCGGCAACCGCATCTTCAAGCAGCGTAACGTCGATATCGGCGTGGTCTCGCTGGAAGACGCCTGGAAGTGGGGCTTCTCCGGCGTGATGGTGCGTGGCTCCGGCGCCGCCTGGGATCTGCGCAAGGCGCAGCCTTATGAATGCTACGCCGAAATGGATTTCGATGTTCCGATCGGCAAGAACGGCGACTGTTACGATCGCTACTGCATCCGCGTAGAGGAGATGCGGCAGTCGACCAAGATCATGAAGCAGTGCATCGCCAAGATGCGCGCGCCGGACGGGCAGGGCGCTGTCGCCGTCGAGGACAACAAGGTGTTTCCGCCGCGTCGCAGCGAGATGAAACGCTCGATGGAATCGCTGATCCATCACTTCAAGCTCTACACCGAAGGCTTCCGCGTGCCGGAAGGCGAGGTCTATGCCGCCGTCGAAGCGCCGAAGGGCGAGTTCGGCGTCTATCTCGTCTCCGACGGCACCAACAAGCCGTACAAGTGCAAGATCCGCGCGCCGGGCTTTGCGCATCTGCAGGCCATGGATTTCATGTGCCGCGGCCATCTGCTCGCCGACGTCTCCGCCATTCTCGGTTCGCTCGATATCGTGTTCGGAGAGGTCGATCGGTGACGTTGGCGCCTCCCATCCAGTTTGACCGGGCGTCCGGCGTTCTCCAGAGCGTAAATCTCTGGGAACGTACGATGGCCTGTGCGCTGGTGGTTGGCTCGAAGATTTCATCCTCTTTCTCGCATCGCGGCTACAACATGTGCGCCAATCTGATGCGCAGGACGGTGCTGCCGGCACGCGATCTCGTGGTGAAGCTGAATGCGGATGCGCTGTTCGCGTTTCCGTTCGGCGACGGCTACTGGAGCAAACTGCTCAACCGCACGTTTTCCTATGAAGACGAGCTTGAGGTGTTGTTCCGGAACTCGGTCGATGTCGATTACACGCTGCTCGATTGCGGCGCCAATTACGGATACTGGTCGGTGCTGGTGTCGAGCGCGCCGTTTGGTTCGCACAAGGCGATTGCCATCGAGCCGTCGTTCGACAATTTCGCCAAGCTTGCCAACAACGCCAGGATCAATGGTGACCGGTTCGAAGTCATCAAATGCGCGATCGGCTCGCAGCGCGGCACGGCACATCTGTCGGGCACCAAGCACGAGGCCTTCAGCATCGCCGGCGATCCCAATGCCGGCGGCGAGGAAGTGCCGGTGATCTCGCTCGACAACCTGCTCGACGACGGCAAACTGTCGATGTCTGGCAAATATCTGATCAAGCTCGATGTAGAAGGCGTCGAGATCGAGGCTATCAAGGGCGGCGCACGATTGCTGCAGGGCGACTCGGTCATCATGTGCGAAGAGCACGGCAATGACCCGCATCATACCGTCTCGCGCTTTATCCTGGATCAAACGCCGCTCAAGCTGATCGTGCATGATCCCGCCACCAACCGTTTCGAAACCGTGACCGAGCTGTCGATCCTCGATCGCATCAAGGTGTCCACACATGTTGGCTACAACGTGTTTGGCACATCGAGTGCGTTCTGGCTCGACCGCATCAACAGCCTGAATGCGAGCGCGGCGCGCCGCACTCATTGAGAGACTAGACATGTCCGTCCGCCGTTTGGCTCCGAAAGAAGTTCAGCCCGCTTCGTTTGAATTCACGCCCGAGAATCTGGCGTGGGCGAAGGAGCAGATCACGCATTATCCGCCGGGCCGTCAGGCGTCGGCCGTGATCGCGATCCTGTGGCGCGCACAGGAGCAGCAGACCGGCTGGGTCTCGGAAGCCGCGATCCGCGTCGTCGCCGACATGCTGGAAATGCCCTATATCCGCGTGCTCGAAGTCGCGACCTTCTACACCCAGTTCCAGCTGCAGCCGGTTGGCAAGAAGGCGCATATCCAGGTCTGCGGCACCACGCCCTGCATGTTGCGCGGCGCCGGTGACCTGATCGAGGTCTGTCAGCATCGCATCCATCACGACCCGTTTCATCTGTCCGCAGATGGCGACTTCTCGTGGGAAGAGGTCGAGTGCCTCGGCGCCTGCGTCAACGCCCCGATGGCGATGATCTGGAGCGACACCTACGAAGATCTCACCAAAGAGAGCATGAACGAGCTGATCGACGGTTTCGCCGCCGGCACGCCGCCGAAGCCGGGTTCGCAGATCGGCCGCCAGTTCGCAGCGCCCGAAGGCGGCGCGCGCGTGATGAAGAGCGGCGGCGCCGCCACTTACACGAAGGTTCTGGATATGCCGAAGGAACCCGCGCTCGCCGATGCCGAGCCGAAGAAGCAGACCGAGGCGGCCAATGTGCAGGAGCGCCCGGCGCCGAAGCCGCCGGCTGCCGACGCGACCAAGACCAATCCGCCGAAAGGTGGTGCTCCGAAGGATCCCAAGGAGCCGAAGAAATGACGCGCGCGCTGTCGATGAAATTTGCAACGCTGTCGGGGGACGCGGCAATGAACAAGTGGCTCTACATCGCATTGCATACGATGGTCGCAGCCGCGTTCATTTTCTCGCTGCAGCGCTTCTTTTTGAACGCCACGCTTGAATCAAGTCTGTTGTGGGCGGTTGTGTTCGGCGGTTGCGCCGCGATGCTCGCCTTCAAGCAATCCAATCGCTGATCGAGGAAGCCATGCTCGACGACAACGACCGCATCTTCCGCAATCTCTACGGCCTCGACGACTGGGGTCTCGCCGGCGCACGCCGTCGCGGCGGCTGGGATGGCACCAAGGCCATCATCGACAAGGGCCGCGACTGGATCGTCAACGAGATGAAGGCGTCCGGCCTGCGTGGCCGCGGCGGTGCAGGTTTCCCGACCGGCATGAAGTGGTCCTTCATGCCGAAGGACAATGCTGACGGCCGCCCGAGCTATCTCGTGGTCAATGCCGACGAGTCCGAGCCCGGCACCTGCAAGGACCGCGAGATCATGCGGCACGACCCGCATACGCTGGTCGAAGGCTGCCTGATCGCCGGATGCGCCATGGGCGCTCATGTCGGTTACATCTATGTCCGCGGCGAATTCATCCGCGAGCGCGAGCATCTGCAGGCGGCGATCGATCAGGCCTATGAGGCCAATCTGATTGGCAAGAACAACATCCACGGCTGGCCGTTCGATCTCTATGTCGCGCATGGTGCCGGCGCCTATATCTGCGGCGAAGAGACGGCACTGCTCGAAAGCCTTGAAGGCAAGAAGGGCCAGCCGCGCCTGAAGCCGCCATTCCCGGCGAATGTGGGTCTCTATGGCTGCCCGACCACGGTGAACAACGTCGAGTCGATCGCGGTCGCGCCGGACATCCTGCGTCGCGGTGCGGCGTGGTTCGCCTCGATTGGCCGTCCGAACAATGTCGGCACCAAGCTTTACGGCATCTCCGGCCACGTCAACACGCCCTGTGTCGTCGAGGACGCGATGAGCATTCCGTTCAGGGAGCTCATTGATAAGCACGGCGGCGGCATTCGTGGCGGCTGGGACAATCTGCTCGCGATCATCCCCGGCGGCGCATCGTGCCCCTTGATCCCGGCTGCGGATTGCGAAGAACTCATCATGGACTTCGACGGCACCCGCGCGGTGAAGTCGTCGTTCGGCACCGCCGGCGTCATCGTCATGGACAAGTCCACCGACGTGGTCGCGGCGATCGCCCGCATCAGCTACTTCTTCAAGCATGAGAGCTGCGGCCAGTGCACGCCGTGCCGTGAAGGCACCGGCTGGATGTGGCGCGTGCTGAGCCGCATGGTCGAAGGCCGCGCCCACAAGCGCGAGATCGACATGCTGCTCGAAGTCACCAAGCAGGTTGAAGGCCACACCATCTGCGCACTCGGCGATGCCGCCGCGTGGCCGGTGCAGGGCCTGATCCGCGCCTTCCGCCCGGAGATCGAACGCCGCATCGAAGAGTTCAGCCGCAAGGCCACGCTTGACGATCAGGGCATCCTCGATCCCGCGCATCTGGTCGCGGCGGAGTAGGGCGCATGGCTATGACGAAACTGATCATCGACGGCAAAGAGATCGAGGTCCCCGCGGAATACACGCTGCTGCAGGCGTGTGAAGCCGCCGGCGCCGAAATCCCGCGCTTCTGCTACCACGAGCGCCTGTCGATTGCCGGCAACTGCCGCATGTGCCTGGTGGAAGTGAAGGGCGGACCGAAGCCGGTCGCGAGCTGCGCCTGGGGCGTGCGCGATTGCCGGCCTGGTCCCAAGGGAGAACCGCCGGAAATCTCGACCCGTTCGCCGATGGTCAGGAAGGCCCGCGAAGGCGTGATGGAATTCCTGCTGATCAACCACCCGCTGGATTGCCCGATCTGCGATCAGGGCGGCGAGTGCGATCTGCAGGACCAGGCGATGGGCTACGGCGTCGACACGTCGCGCTTTGCCGAAAACAAGCGCGCCGTCGAAGACAAGTATCTCGGTGCGCTGGTCAAGACCTCGATGAACCGCTGCATCCAGTGCACGCGCTGTGTCCGCTTCGCTGCAGAAATCTGCGGCGTGCCAGAAATGGGCGCCACCGGTCGCGGCGAGGACATGGAAATCACCTCGTTCCTCGAAACGGCGCTGACCTCGGAGCTGCAGGGCAACCTGGTCGATATCTGCCCGGTCGGTGCGCTGACCTCGAAGCCTTATGCTTTCGCCGCGCGTCCGTGGGAGCTCGGCAAGACCCAGTCCATCGACGTCATGGACGCCGTCGGTTCGGCGATCCGTGTCGATACCCGTGGCCGCGAAGTGATGCGCATCCTGCCGCGCGTGAACGAGGCGGTGAACGAGGAATGGATCTCCGACAAGACGCGACATATCGTCGACGGGTTGCGCACGCAGCGCCTCGATCGTCCTTACATCCGCGACAACGGCAAGCTGCGCGCGGCGACCTGGGCTGAAGCATTCAGCGCCATTGCTGCGAAGGTTGCCGGCACCAAGAAGATCGGCGCCATCGCTGGCGATCTCGCCGCCGTCGAGGAAATGTTCGCACTGAAGGCGCTGCTCGCCAGCATGGGGTCGGCCAATCTGGCGACCCAGAGCGCGGGCGCATTCGATGCGGCCGCCGGCCGCGCGTCCTACATTTTCAACCCGACCATCGCCGGCATCGAGCAGGCCGATGCGCTGCTGATCGTGGGCTCCAACCCGCGCAAGGAAGCCGCCGTTCTCAACGCGCGCATCCGCAAGGCATGGCGCACCGGCGCGTTGAAGGTCGGCCTGATCGGCGAGAAGGCCGATCTGACCTATCGCTACGACTATCTCGGCGCCGGCACGGACTCGCTGGCCGAACTCGCGGCCGGCAAGAACGCCTTCGCCGATGTGCTGAAGAACGCCAAGCACCCGATCGTGCTGGTTGGCGCCGCTGTGGCGGCACGTGCCGATGGCGCTGCGGTACTGGCGGCCGCTGCCAAGCTCGCTTCGGACTTCGGCGTTATCAAGGACGGCTGGAACGGTTTTGCCGTGCTGCAGACGGCGGCTTCGACCGTCGGCGCGCTTGATATCGGCTTCGCGCCGACGTCGGGCAGCCTGAGCCTCGCGCAGATGACCTCGGCTGGTTCGCTCGACGTGCTGTTCTCGCTCGGCGCCGACGACGTGAAAGTCGCCGACGGTACCTTCGTGGTCTATATCGGCACCCATGGTGACCGCGGCGCGCATCGTGCCGACGTGATCCTGCCGGGTGCGGCCTATACCGAAAAGTCCGGCATCTTCGTCAACACCGAAGGCCGCGTGCAGATGGCGGAGCGCGCCGGTTTCCCGCCGGGCGATGCCCGCGAGGACTGGGCGGTGATCCGCGCGCTGTCCGACGTGCTCGGCCACAAGCTGCCTTACGATTCGCTGGCTGCCTTGCGACAGGCGATCTTCAAGGCTGCACCGCACCTGATGCGCATCGATCAGATCGAGGCCGGCGATGCCGGTGCGATCAAGACCCTTGCGGGCAAGGGCGGCACCGTCGACAAGACACCGTTCAAGGCCTCCGTTGAGGACTTCTACCTGACCAACCCGATCGCGCGTGCGTCAGCCATCATGGCGGAATGCTCCCGCCTGGCCTCCGGCCAGATGCTGACGGCGGCGGAGTAAACCGATGGCTGAATTCTGGACTAGCACCCTGTGGCCGCTGATCATCATGGTCGCGCAGAGCCTCCTTGTGCTCGTGGTGCTCTTGATCGCGATTGCCTACATCCTGCTGGCTGACCGCAAGATCTGGGCGGCGGTGCAGATCCGCCGTGGCCCCAACGTGGTAGGGCCATTCGGCCTGCTGCAATCCTTCGCGGACTTGCTGAAATTCGTGTTGAAGGAGCCGGTGGTTCCCTCCAGCTCCAACAAGGGCGTGTTCCTGTTGGCGCCGTTGGTGTCCTGCGTGCTCGCGCTGGCGGCCTGGGCGGTGATCCCGATGGATCTCGGTTGGGTCATCTCCGACATCAATGTCGGCGTGCTCTACATCTTCGCGATCTCGTCGCTGTCGGTCTACGGCATCATCATGGCCGGCTGGTCGTCGAACTCGAAATATCCGTTCCTGTCGGCGCTGCGCGCCGCTGCGCAGATGGTGTCCTACGAAGTCTCGATCGGCTTCGTCATCATCACGGTCCTGCTCTGCGTCGGTTCGCTGAACCTGACGGCCATCGTCGCCGCGCAGGACTCGAAGTGGGGCATCCTCGGCTGGTACTGGATACCGCTGTTCCCGATGTTCGTGATCTTCTACGTCTCGGCCCTGGCTGAAACCAACCGTCCGCCCTTCGACCTCGTCGAAGCGGAATCGGAACTGGTCGCGGGCTTCATGACCGAATACGGCTCGACCCCGTATCTGCTGTTCATGCTTGGCGAATACGTTGCCATCGTCACCATGTGCGCGCTGGCCACGATCCTCTTTTTGGGTGGCTGGCTGTCGCCGATCCCGTTCGCGCCATTCACCTGGGTGCCAGGCATCATCTGGTTCGCCATCAAGGTAATGTTCATGTTCTTCCTGATTGCGATGGCGAAGGCGATCGTGCCGCGCTACCGCTACGACCAGCTGATGCGTCTGGGCTGGAAGGTGTTTCTGCCGCTGTCGCTCGCTTACGTGGTCATCGTCGCGGGCGTGCTGCAATTCGGGGGCCTTGCTCCGAAATGAGGTCACTATGAATATCAGGGCAACAGCTCATTCGCTTCTGCTGGCGGAGTTCGCTTCGGCGTTCGTCCTCGCCATGCGGTATTTCTTCAAGCCGAAACCGACGCTGAACTATCCGTTCGAGAAGGGGCCGATCTCGCCGCGTTTCCGTGGCGAGCATGCATTGCGCCGCTATCCGAACGGTGAAGAGCGCTGCATCGCCTGCAAGCTCTGCGAAGCGGTGTGTCCGGCACAGGCCATCACCATCGAAGCCGGCCCGCGCCGCAACGATGGGACGCGCCGTACCGTGCGCTACGACATCGACATGGTGAAATGCATCTATTGCGGACTGTGCCAGGAGGCCTGTCCGGTGGATGCGATCGTCGAGGGACCGAACTTCGAGTTCGCCACCGAGACGCGTGAGGAACTCTATTATGACAAGGCGAAATTGCTCGCCAACGGCGACCGCTGGGAGCGCGAGATTGCGAAGTCAATCGAACTCGACGCGCCGTACCGGTAAGGTGACCAGATGATCCTTCCCGCACTGTTCTTCTATCTGTTCGCCAGCGTCTGCGTGGCTTCCGCGGTCATGGTGATTGCCTCGCGCAATCCCGTGCATTCCGTGCTGTTCCTGATCCTGGCCTTCGTCAACGCCTCGGGCCTGTTCGTGCTGATGGGCGCCGAATTCTTGGCGATGCTGCTGATCGTCGTCTATGTCGGCGCCGTCGCGGTGCTGTTCCTGTTCGTCATCATGATGCTCGACGTCGACTTCACGCAGCTGCGCGAAGGCTTCATTCAGTATCTGCCGTTTGGTCTCGTGATCGGTGCGATCTTCCTTGCCGAATTGCTGCTGGTCGCAGGTGGCTGGGTGATGAACCCGAACGTCACCAAGTCGATCACGGCGGCGATCCCGACGAATGTGAGCAATACCGAGGCGCTCGGCCTCGTGCTCTATACGAAGTACATCCATTACTTCCAGCTGGCCGGCATGGTGCTGCTGGTGGCGATGATCGGCGCGATCGTGCTGACGCTGCGTCACAAGGTCAAGGTCCGGCGCCAGGACATCAATGTTCAGAACGCGCGCAATCCGGAACTGGCGATGGAAGTGCGCAAGGTTGCGACCGGGCAGGGCCTGCAGGACGCCGACGCGGGGAGCTGGGTCAAATGACGATCGGTCTCGGACACTATCTGGCGGTCGCAGCGATCCTGTTCACGCTGGGCATCCTCGGCATCTTCCTGAACCGCAAGAACATCATCGTCATCCTGATGTCGATCGAGCTGATCCTGCTCGCCGTCAACATCAACATGGTGGCGTTTTCGACCTTCCTTGGCGACATCGTCGGGCAGGTGTTCGCGCTGCTGGTGCTGACCGTGGCCGCTGCGGAAGCAGCGATCGGTCTCGCCGTGCTGGTGGTCTATTTCCGCAACCGCGGCTCGATCGCGGTTGAAGACGTCAATCTGATGAAGGGCTGAGCCAGTTATGATCCAGGCTCTTGTATTCCTGCCGCTGATCGGCGCGCTGATCGCAGGCTTCATCGCCATTCTGGGTGCGCATGGGCGTAACCCGAGCGGCGACGAAATGGACCATGCGCATGACGACCACGGTCACGGCGATGCCAGCGCGCATGCACATGCTGCGCATGGGCATGACGATCATGCTCATGGTGATCATGGCCACGATGATCACGACGACCATCACCACGTTGCCGAGCCGGCCGCGCTCGGCTCGCGTGCAGCCGAGCTGATCACCGCCGGACTTCTGGTGGTGTCGGCGGTGCTGTCCTGGATGACCTTCGTCGATGTCGCCTTCATGCATCACGATGCCCGCGTCGTGCTGCTGAACTGGATCAATTCGGGTGACCTGCAGCTGTCCTGGTCGCTGCGCGTCGACACGCTGACTGCCGTGATGCTCGTCGTCGTCACCACGGTGTCGTCGCTCGTACACATCTATTCGCTCGGCTATATGGAAGACGATCCGAACCGGCCGCGCTTCATGGCGTATCTGTCGTTGTTCACCTTCATGATGCTCATGCTGGTGACCGCGGATAACCTGCTGCAGCTGTTCTTCGGCTGGGAAGGCGTGGGTCTGGCCAGCTACCTGCTGATCGGTTTCTGGTTCAAGAAGCCGTCGGCCAACGCGGCAGCGATCAAGGCCTTCGTGGTCAACCGCGTCGGCGACTTCGGCTTCCTGCTCGGCATCTTCGCGGTGTTCATGCTGGTCGGCTCGACCGATCTCGACACCATCTTCGCCAGCGCACCCGGCCTGACCGGCAAGACCATCAACTTCTTCGGCTGGCACGCCGATGCGTTGACGCTGACCTGTCTGCTGCTGTTCGTCGGCGCGATGGGCAAGTCGGCCCAGTTCCTGCTGCACACCTGGTTGCCGGACGCGATGGAAGGCCCGACGCCTGTGTCGGCGCTGATCCACGCGGCGACCATGGTCACCGCGGGCGTGTTCATGGTGGCGCGTATGTCGCCGCTGTTCGAGCTCGCACCGAACGCGCAGGCCGTCGTGATGCTGGTCGGCGCGACCACTGCGTTCTTCGCGGCCACGATCGGCCTGGTGCAGAACGACATCAAGCGCATCGTCGCTTACTCGACCTGTTCGCAGCTCGGCTACATGTTCGTAGCGCTGGGGACGGGGGCTTATTCGGTCGCCATGTTCCACCTGTTCACGCACGCTTTCTTCAAGGCGCTGCTGTTCCTGGGCTCGGGTTCGGTGATCTATGCGATGCATCACGAGCAGGACATCCGGAAGATGGGTGGCCTGTGGAACAAGATCCCGTTCACTTACGCGATGATGACCATCGGTACGCTGGCGCTGACCGGCTTCCCGTTCACGGCCGGCTACTTCTCGAAGGACGCGATCATCGAAGCGGCTTACGCCTCACACACCCAGTTCGCTTTCTACGGCTTCCTGATGACCGTGATCGCGGCGCTGCTGACCTCGTTCTATTCCTGGCGTCTGGTGTTCAAGACGTTCCATGGCGAGCCGCACGACAAGAAGCACTACGATGCAGCGCATGAAGCGCCGATGTGGATGCTGGTCCCGCTGGCCGTGCTGGGCATCGGATCGTTCGCCGCCGGCTTCCCGTTCAAGGAGCTGTTTGCCGGTCATCACGTCGGCGAGTTCTTCCGGGAATCGCTGAAGATGAATCCGCACATCATCGAAGAGATGCATCACATCCCGGGCTGGGTGCCCTATGTGCCGACCGTGATGATGGTGCTCGGTTTCCTGATTTCGTATCTGTTCTATGTTCGCAAGCCGTATCTGCCTGTCGAGCTCGCGAACCAGCATCCGCTGCTCTACAAGTTCCTGCTCAACAAGTGGTATTTCGACGAGCTCTACGAGATCATCTTCGTTCGCCCGGCCAAGTGGATCGGCTACGTCCTGTGGAAGAAGGGCGACGGCATGATCATCGACGGTCTCGGTCCTGACGGTGTTTCGGCCCGTGTCGTCGATATCACGCGCGGCGTGGTCAAGCTGCAGACCGGCTACCTCTATCACTATGCCTTCGCGATGCTGATCGGCGTCGCCGGGTTGATCACCTGGTTTATCTTCGGCCTGGGGGGCCAGTAACAATGGCGTCCGTCATGACATGGCCGGTTCTTTCGGTCGTCACCTTCCTGCCGATCGTCGGCGCGATCCTGATTTATCTCAGCCGCGGCGACGATGAGGCTGCGCAGGGCAATGCCCGCTGGATCGCACTCTGGACCACGCTGATCACCTTTGCGGTCTCGCTGATCCTGGTGATGCGCTTCGATCCGTCGAATGGTGACTTCCAGTTCGTCGAAAAGGCGCCGTGGCTGGCCGCGACCATCAACTACCATATGGGCGTGGACGGCATTTCGCTGCCCTTCGTGATCCTGACCACGGCCCTGATGCCGTTCTGCATCCTGTGCAGCTGGAAGTCGGTCACCAACCGCGTCCGCGAATACATGATCGCGTTCCTGTTCCTGGAAACGCTGATGATCGGTACCTTCTCGGCGCTGGATCTGGTGCTGTTCTATCTGTTCTTCGAAGGCGGCCTGATCCCGATGTTCCTGATCATCGGCATCTGGGGCGGTCCGCGTCGCGTCTACGCCGCATTCAAGTTCTTCCTCTACACGTTCCTCGGTTCGGTGCTGATGCTGCTGGCCATCATGGCGCTGTACTGGAATGCCGGCACCACCGACATCCCGACGCTGATGCACACGGCCGTGCCGCGCAACTTGCAAACCTGGGCGTGGTTGGCGTTCTTCGCATCCTTCGCGGTCAAGATGCCGATGTGGCCGGTCCACACCTGGTTGCCTGACGCGCACGTGGAAGCGCCGACGGCAGGTTCAGTCGTGCTGGCTGCGATCTTGCTGAAGATGGGCGGCTACGGCTTCCTGCGCTTCTCGCTGCCGATGTTCCCGGATGCCTCGGTCTATTTCGCACCGATGGTCTGGACGCTCTCCGTGATCGCGATCGTCTACACGTCGCTGGTCGCCTTGATGCAGGAAGACATCAAGAAGCTGATCGCCTATTCGTCGGTCGCGCATATGGGCTATGTGACCATGGGCATCTTCGCCGGCACGACACAGGGCGTCTCCGGCGCGGTGTTCCAGATGGTGTCGCACGGCATCGTGTCGGGCGCGCTGTTCCTCTGCGTCGGCGTCGTCTACGACCGCCTGCATACCCGCGAGATCGCGGCCTATGGCGGCCTCGTCAACCGGATGCCGATCTATGCGGCGCTGTTCATGGTCTTCACCATGGCCAATGTCGGTCTGCCCGGCACCTCAGGCTTCGTCGGTGAATTTCTGACGCTGATCGGCACCTTCAAGGTCTCGATCCCGACGGCGACATTCGCCTGCGCCGGCGTGATCCTGTCGGCGGCCTATGCGCTGTGGCTGTATCGCAAGGTCGTGTTCGGTGAACTGACCAAGCCTGCGCTGCAGGGCATCAAGGACATCACGTTCCGGGAAGGCCTCGTGCTCGTGCCGCTGGTCGTTCTTACCATTCTGTTCGGAGTCTATCCGAAGCCGGTGCTCGATATGTCGGCGGCTTCGATCCAGCTCCTCGTTAACAATTACGCTGCTGCAACGTCTGCCGTGAAGGCAGCCGCGCTGCTGCAATGACCGCAGCAGATCAGGATAACGCGCAATGACGATTACGACCGCCGGATATTCCCTGCTGCCCGTACTGCCGGAGCTGACGCTCGCGGTTGGCGCCATGGCGCTGCTGATGATCGGTGCCTTCAACGGACCGAAGGTCACGGGCCTGGTCACTACGCTCGCCGTCTGCCTGCTGGTGGTGGTCGGCGCGGCTGAAATCATGCTGCCCGCGGGCAAGCATGTCACCTTCGCCGGCAGCTTCATCGTCGACGATTATGCGCGCTTCCTGAAGGTGCTGGCGATCATCGCGTCGGCCGTGACGCTGATCCTGTCGCGTGAATTCCTTGGCGACCAGTCCCGCCGCATCTTCGAATACGCCATCCTGGTGCTGCTCTCGACGCTCGGCATGATGGTGCTGATCTCGGCCGGCGACCTGATCATGCTGTATCTCGGCCTCGAACTGATGAGCCTTTCGCTCTATGTCGTCGCAGCCTCCAACCGAGACAATGCGAAGTCCACCGAAGCCGGTTTGAAGTATTTTGTGCTCGGCGCGCTGTCGTCCGGCATGCTGCTCTACGGCGCGTCCATGGTCTACGGCTTCACCGGTACGGTGTCCTTTGCCGGCATCGCCGCCGAAGCCAGGACGGGCAATATCGGCCTGGTGTTCGGCCTCGTGTTCCTGCTCGCCGGCCTCTGCTTCAAGGTCTCGGCCGTGCCGTTCCACATGTGGACGCCCGATGTCTATGAGGGCGCACCGACGCCCGTCACCGCCTTCTTCGCCTCGGCCCCGAAGGTCGCAGCACTCGCCGTGTTCACCCGCGTCGCGCTGACCGCGTTCCCGGGCATTGTCGTGCAGTGGCAGCAGGTCGTGGTGTTCGTGTCGCTGGCCTCGATGGTGCTGGGCTCCTTCGCCGCCATCGGCCAGACCAACATCAAGCGCCTGATGGCCTATTCGTCGATCGGCCATATGGGCTTCGCACTGGTCGGCCTTGCCGCCGGCACGCAGGAGGGCGCGCAGGGCGTGCTGGTCTATATCGCGATCTATGTCGCGATGACCCTCGGCACCTTCGCCATCATCCTGACCATGAAGCGCAACGGCCAGCCGGTTGAGACGATCAAGGATTTCGCCGGCCTGTCGCGCACCAATCCGATCATCGCCTTCTTCTTCGCGATGTTCCTGTTCTCGCTGGCAGGCGTGCCGCCGCTGGCCGGCTTCTTCGGCAAGTTCTACGTCTTCATGGCGGCCATCAAGTCGGGCCTGTTCGTGCTGGCCGTGGTTGGCGTGTTGGCCAGCGTGGTGGGCGCGTTCTACTATCTGTCCATCGTGAAGCTGATGTATTTCGACGAGCCGGTCGGGAAGCTCGATTCGATGCGCGTCGAGCTGCGTACGGTGCTGGCTGTGGCAGGCGTCTTCAACGTGCTGTTCTTCGTCTATCCGGCGCCTCTGGTCAACGCGGCGTCATTTGCAGCGAAGTCGCTGTTCTAGATGGTGTTTTCGCTCGGTCCCCGAGCCCTCGCGGCGGGCACGAAGCTCGCCGCATTCGACAGCATCGGTTCGACCAACACTGAAGCCATGGACCGCGCGCGCGCAGGCGAGTGCGGTCCGATGTGGTTTGTCACAACCGAACAGACAGCGGGACGCGGGCGACGGCATCGGCCGTGGGTCGCTCCCCGCGGGAACCTCGCCAGTTCGGTGCTGGAAGTACTTGATGTGACGCCGTCAGTTGCGGCGACGCTCGGCTTTGCGGCCGGCGTTGCCGTTGAGAAGGCGCTGCGACAGATCAGCGTCGAAGCCGCAATGCGGGCGCCGCAGTCGGCTGCGAATGACTATCGGTTGAAATGGCCGAATGACGTTCTGGCGGGCGGACACAAGCTGGTCGGAATGAACCTGGAGGCGGAGGCAGCGCCGAATGGCCAGCTTGCCGTTGTGGTCGGCATTGGTACCAATGTGGTCGCGGCCCCAGACAACATGCCTTATCCGGTCGCTTGCCTGCATGCGATGGGCGTCGGCGCCAGCGCTGAAGACCTGTTTGCGGCGCTTTCGGACACCTGGCAGGAGATGCGCGGCATCTGGGATTCCGGCCGTGGCTTTGCCGAGATCCGGCGACAGTGGCTGGAACGCGCAGCAGGGATCGGTCAGCCGGTGTCCGTGGACAACGGCGTGCAGACGATTTCGGGAATTTTCGACACCATTGATGAGGCCGGTTGTATGATTGTCGCGACTGCGGATCGCCGGCGAATCCCTATTACCGCCGGCGACGTTCATTTCGGATCGGCCGCGTCGACAAGGACAGCACGCAAATGACGCGACCCAACGAATTGACCTTCGCACCGCTGGGAGGCGTCGGCCAGATTGGCATGAACCTGTCGATCTATGGCCTGGCCGGGAAGTGGCTGGCGATCGACCTCGGCGTCTATTTCGGTGACGAGGAACATCTGCCCGGCATCGATCTGGTGATGCCCGACGTGCGCTTCCTGGAAAAGGAAAAAAAGAACCTCGTCGGTCTCGTGCTCACCCACGCCCATGAGGATCACTTCGGTGCCATTATCGACCTGTGGCCCAAACTGAAATGCCCGATCTATGCGACGCAGTTCAGCGCGTCGCTGTTCGAGGCCAAATGCGCCAGCGAGCGCAATCCGCCGAAGATCCCGGTGACCGTGGTGCCGTCGGGCGGCCGCATCAATCTCGGCCCGTTCGATATCGAGTTCATTCCGGTTGCGCATTCGATTCCGGAATCCCACGCCATCGCGCTGCACACGCCGCTTGGCACCGTCCTGCATACCGGTGACTGGAAGATTGACCCGACACCGATCATCGGCCTGCCAACCGACGAAAAGCGGCTGCGCGAACTCGGCGATGCCGGCGTGCTGGCCATTATCGGCGACTCCACGAATGCGGTGCGCGATGGCCGTTCGCCCTCCGAAACGGAAGTTGCCGCCACGCTCACCAAACTGGTGAAGGCTGCCAAGGGCCGCGTCGCGGTCACGACCTTCGCATCGAACGTGGCGCGGTTGCGGGCCGTTGCCGAAGCGGCGCAGGCCGCAGGCCGCGAAGTCGTGCTGGTCGGCCGCGCCATGGAGCGCGTCGTCCAGGTGGCCCGCGAATGCGGCTATCTCGATGGACTGCCGGCGTTCCGCAATGCCGACTATTACGGCCATTTCCCGCCGGACAAGGTGGTTGCGCTATGCACGGGCAGCCAGGGCGAAGCGCGCGCGGCGCTGGCGCGTATCGCCAGCGACGATCATCCGATGGTGACCCTCAACAAGGGCGACACGGTGATCTTCTCGTCGCGGACCATTCCGGGCAACGAGAAGGCGGTCGGCACCATCATCAATGGTCTTGTCACGCAAGGCATCGAGGTGATCACCGATCGCGATGCGTTGGTGCATGTGTCCGGCCATCCGCGCCGTGACGAATTGCGCGACATGATTTCCTGGGTGCGGCCGCAACTGCTGATCCCGGTTCATGGCGAGGCGCTGCATCTGCACGAGCATGCCAAGCTCGCGCGCGCCTGCGGTGTGCCGCGGACCATGATCGTCAAGAACGGCGACCTGGTGCGCCTGGCGCCCGGCGATGCTGCCGTCATTGACGAACTGCCGTCAGGCCGGATGTTCAAGGACGGCCTCATTCTCGAGGATTCCAAGTCCCGCGCGGTGACCGAGCGGCGCCGGTTGTCCTTTGCCGGTTGCGCTTTCGTGGCACTGGCCGTGACCATGAAGGGCGAACTCGTCGACGATCCCGCGGTCGACCTGATCGGCATTCCCGAGAAGAACCTCAAGGGCGAGGTGATGGAAGATGTCGTGTTCGACATCGTCGTCAATGTCGTCGAGAACCTGCCCAAGGCGCGCAAGCGCGATCCCGATGCGATGGCGGAGTCGGTGCGACGCGCCGTCCGCTCTTCAGTCGCCGATCAATGGGGCAAGAAGACGATGTGCTACGTTCACATCCTGCAGGTTGAAGACTAAAAGCAAAGAAACAAAGACGACGGAGGACACCATGCTGGGCCGGCTCAATCATGTCGCGATTGCTGTCGCTGATGCGGAGAAAGCTGCGAAGATCTACGGCAGCGCGTTTGGCGCCGAGATTTCCGCGACCGTACCGCTGCCGGAGCATGGCGTGATCACGGTGTTCGCGACGCTGCCGAATACCAAGATCGAGTTCATCCAGCCGCTGGGCGCGGACTCGCCGATCGCCAAATTCGTCGAGCGTAATCCCGACGGCGGCATCCATCACATCTGCTACGAAGTGCCTGACATCATCGCGGCGCGCGATAACCTGATCAAGGAAGGTGCGCGCGTGCTTGGCGACGGCCAGCCGAAGATCGGCGCCCATGGCAAGCCCGTGCTGTTCCTGCATCCCAAGGATTTCTCGGGCGCGCTCGTCGAAATCGAACAGTCCTGAGGGCGCAATGGCCTATACGATCTCGACGTCGCTCGCGGTCTATTTCGTCATCTGGTGGATCACGCTGTTCCTGACGCTGCCATTCGGCGTGCGCAGCCAGCATGAGGACGGCGAGGGCACCGACGGCACCGATCCCGGTGCGCCCGTGCTGGCGCGGATGGGGCGCAAGCTGATCTGGACCACGCTGATTTCCGCAGTGCTGTTCGCGGCCGGGATGTATGCGTATCGCATGGACTACTTCAACATCGAGAGGCTCTCGAAGCTGATGGGCGTGCCGATCTGAGAGCAATCTTAAACCTGCGGAGTTTGTTCTTTCAGGTGTCGTTACGGAGCTGACGCATGAAGCGCTTTCTGCTTTTTCTGTTGCTTGGACCGGCTGTCGGCTTTGCGGTTTTCGAACTGCGCGAAATTGCCAGCGGCAGGATCATCGGCGGCTTTCCCGGCTTCATCATGGGTTTGCCGTTCGCTTATTGGTTCGGCCTCATCCCGTCCTTGATCATGTGGCTCGAGGACTGGTTTCTGGAAGACAAGATGCGGCTATGGCCGAAGGTGCTGACCTCGGCTTTGACCGGTTACGTGGTGAGCATCGCGATGATGCTGATCTGGACGTCGGTATCGATCCCGCTGCGCCAGATCCTCACATTCGGAATCGTCGGCGCGGTGCAGGGCGCTGTGTGTTCGTGGCTGTCCGGCATCAAGCCGAAGGGCGGCGCGCTGTAGGACGCAGCGCGTTGCATCTCTGAAATAAAAAAGGCCGGCATTGATGCCGGCCTTTTTTCGTCTCGGACGACATGAAGCGTCGCGCTGTCGGAGATTTCTCGAAAAAAAAGAGCAGGGCCGCAGCCCTGCTCGGAAATTGTGTCGACCCTATTACCCCAAACTTTGGATTTTATCCTTGCTTAGCGGGTTGACGCTGCTTGAGCGCGTCAGGGCTCCTCCCGAGACTTGGACCACCAGACTCTGTCCTTACGAACCGCCTGAGCTGTGACTCGTAGCTCAACTTTTTTTGTTTGTCACCAATTTCGGCAATGTGTGTTCAAAATTTAGGCCGAGCGTAGAATGGGGCGTTTTCCGTCATCTCCGGTCGCTCTAATCGCTCGGGCTGACAGAAAATGGCGCTATTTGACAGTCTGGGAAGCAATTCGCCAGGCGAACGGAATTAAGCCCCGATTGCCGGCTTCAAATCGCGGAGTATCCGGCCGCCCACCGGTTGCCCTTGTATTTTGGCGGCCGATCCGGTTTCACTCGCGTTCTCCCGTGTCCCTCCGATTCCCAGGCCTAACCATGCGATTGTCGCGTTATTTTCTGCCCATTCTCAAGGAAACGCCGAAGGAAGCGGAGATCGTCTCGCACCGCCTGATGCTGCGCGCGGGCATGATCCGGCAGGAGGCCGCTGGCATCTATGCCTGGCTGCCGCTGGGGCTGCGGGTGCTGAAGAAGATCGAGCAGATCGTCCGCGAGGAGCAGAACCGGGCAGGGGCGATCGAGCTCCTGATGCCGACGCTGCAGCTGGCCGATCTCTGGCGCGAAAGTGGGCGCTACGACGCCTATGGTCCGGAGATGCTGCGCATCGTGGACCGCCACAAGCGGGAGCTTCTCTACGGGCCGACCAACGAGGAAATGATCACCGAAATCTTCCGCGGCTACGTGAAGTCCTACAAGAGCCTGCCGCTGAACCTGTATCACATCCAGTGGAAATTCCGTGACGAGCAGCGTCCGCGCTTCGGCGTGATGCGCGGCCGCGAATTCCTGATGAAGGATGGCTATTCGTTCGACATCGACGAAGCCGCGGCGAAACATTCCTACAATCAGATGTTCGTCGCGTACTTGCGCACCTTCGCCCGCATGGGCCTGAAGGCGATCCCGATGCGCGCCGAGACCGGACCGATCGGCGGCGATCACTCCCACGAATTCATCGTGCTCGCCGAGACCGGCGAGTCCGGCGTGTTCTGCGACAAGAACGTGCTCGATCTGCCGATCCCGCCGGCCGATGTCGATTATAGCGGTGATCTCACGGACATCATCGATCAGTGGACCTCGATCTATGCGGCGACCGAAGACGTCCACGACGCCGCGCGTTTCGAGCGCGAAGTGCCGGCCGAGCGGCGGCTCAACACCCGCGGCATCGAAGTCGGCCAGATCTTCTATTTCGGCACCAAATATTCCGACGCGATGAAGGCCACGGTCGCCGGTGCCGATGGCGCCGAGACGCCGATCCACGGTGGCTCCTATGGCGTCGGCGTGTCGCGTCTCCTGGGCGCGATCATCGAAGCCTGCCACGACGAGAACGGCATCAAGTGGCCCGAGGAAGTGGCGCCGTTCCGCGCCGTCATCCTCAATCTCAAGCAGGGTTCGGCCGATACGGATGCGGCCTGCGAGGCGCTCTACAAGGAGCTCTCGGCCAAGGGCGTCGATGTGCTCTATGACGACACCGACCAGCGCGCCGGCGGCAAGTTCGCCACCGCCGACCTGATCGGTGTGCCCTGGCAGATTCTCGTCGGCCCGAAGGGGCTGGCCGAAGGCAAGGTCGAGCTGAAGCGGCGCGATGACGGTTCGCGTGAGAATATCAGTCCCGCCGATGTCGTCGCAAAGCTGACGTCCTGACGACTTATCCACTGTGTGGTCGCCGCGTCGCTCACGATGCGGCTAGAATAAGCCCGATTCGTATGGGAGTCGGGCGATGGATGATGCCATGAGCGAGCCAGTTCGAACCCCACCTTTCGCCGCCTTCGAATGGCTGCTGTCCGGACGCTATCTCCGTGCGCGCCGTAAAGAGGGATTCATCTCCGTCATTGCCGGCTTCTCGTTCCTCGGCATCATGCTCGGCGTTGCCACGCTGATCATCGTGATGGCCGTGATGAACGGCTTCCGCAAGGAGCTGCTCGACAAGATCCTGGGTCTCAACGGGCATCTCCTGGTGCAGCCGCTGGAAAGTCCCCTGACCGACTGGAAGGACGTCGCTGATCGCATCAGCGGCGTGAATGGCATTCGTCTCGCGGCGCCGGTCGTGGATGGCCAGGGACTAGGATCATCCGCGTTCGGTGCTGCCGGCATCTTTATCCGCGGTATCCGCGCCGGCGACCTCAATAACCTCACGTCGATCGCCAAGAACATCAAGCAGGGCACGCTCGAAGGCTTCGATGACGGGCAGGGTGTCGCGATCGGTCGGCGGCTGGCAGATCAGCTCTCGATCCATGCCGGCGACATGATCACGTTGATCTCGCCGAAGGGGGCGGTGACCCCGATGGGCACGACGCCGCGCATCAAGCCCTACAAGGTTGCTGCCGTCTTCGAGATCGGCATGTCGGAATATGACTCCACCTTCGTCTTCATGCCGTTGGCCGAGGCGCAGACTTACTTCAATCGCCCTTCTGACGTGACCTCCATTGAGGTCTACACCAACAATCCCGACCGGATCGACGAGTATCGCAAGCTCGTCACCGAGGCGGCCGGGCGGCCGATCTTCATCGTCGATTGGCGGCAGCGCAACTCGACCTTCTTCAATGCGCTGCAGGTCGAGCGCAACGTCATGTTCCTGATCCTGACTCTGATCGTGCTGGTGGCCGCGCTGAACATCGTCTCCGGCCTGATCATGCTGGTGAAGGACAAGGGCAGCGACATCGCCATCCTGCGCACAATGGGCGCCTCTCAAGGCTCGATCATGCGGGTGTTCCTGATCACAGGTGCCGCGATCGGCGTGGTCGGCACGCTGGTTGGCTTCTTTGTTGGGCTGCTGGTCTGCTTCAACATCGAGACGATCCGGCAATTCATCTCGTGGATGACATCCACAGAGCTGTTCTCGCCGGAGCTGTATTTCCTGTCCAAGCTGCCGGCCGAGGTCGACATCGGCGAAACCAGCGCGGTGGTCATCATGGCGCTGACGCTGTCGTTCCTGGCGACCCTCTACCCGTCGTGGCGCGCCGCGCGCCTCGATCCCGTCGATGCGCTAAGATACGAGTGAGTGACTGATATGGCGCAAGGGGCAGATGATGTACCGGTGGTCTATCTCCACGACATCAAGCGGCAATACACCCAGGGCGAAAGCGTTCTGACCATTCTCGACAATGCCAAGCTGGCCTTGTGGGCGGGGCAGTCGGTCGCGCTGGTCGCGCCGTCGGGCTCGGGCAAGTCGACGCTGCTGCATATTGCGGGCCTGCTCGAGAGCCCGGATGACGGCGAGGTCTATGTCGGCGGTACCGCGACCTCGGGCCTGTCGGACACCGAGCGCACCCAGATCCGCCGCACCGATATCGGTTTCGTCTACCAGTCACATCGGCTGCTGCCGGAATTCACCGCGCTGGAAAACGTCATGCTGCCGCAGATGATCCGCGGCTTGAAGCGCTCCGAGACGGTCGCCCGCGCCAAGGAAATCCTGGCCTATCTGGGTCTGGGCGAACGCATCACGCATCGCCCGGCGGAGCTGTCGGGCGGCGAGCAGCAGCGCGTTGCGATTGCCCGCGCGGTGGCCAATGCACCGCGCGTGTTGTTTGCCGACGAGCCGACGGGAAATCTCGATCCGCATACCGCGGATCACGTCTTCAAGGCGCTGATGCAGCTAGTGAAGGCGACCAAGGTGGCGATGCTGATCGCGACCCACAATATGGAACTGGCCGGCCGCATGGACCGGCGGGTGTCGCTGGAAAACGGCAAGGTCGTCGAACTCGACTGACCCCGCCACTCGTTTCATTTGAGAGAGAAAAAGCGAGGCGCCGCGAACGGCGCCGTCGCTCAGTAATTGCGGTTACGCTTGCGTTTCACGCGCGGCTGCTGCGGCGCGACGCCCTGTGCATAGGCGTAGGCCGGATTGGCAAAGCAGGTCAGGCCGATGCCCGATGCCGTCGCGGCACACTGCGCATAGGTGCGGTAGCTGCAGTCATCGTCGTCATAGAGCGAGCGCATGCAGAACGGATAGCCTGATGGCGTGTAAAAGGAGAACGGGCCGGGATCGACGGGCTGGGCTGCGGCGGGCGTGACGGTAAGGGCGGCGCCGAGGGCGACCAGAGCAAGCAGTACTGCGCGCATCAAATTCTCCTGCCGACTCAGATGGCCGGCTGCATGTGATCTCTGCCCGGCACAAAGCCGGTCCAAGAGGTATTCGTCAACTCACAAAGCCGGATTCCGCTCCGCATCCGGCGTCGGAAAACATGCCGTAGGGCTCGTGCGGCACATGCGACGCAATACGGCGCAAGGTATCCCGGCGAGGGACGGAGTTGGCTGGCTGGATGCGGAGCGTGCCAGCTCGCCGTCTTAACCATTCGGAACATGAGGCCCGACGCGCCCGGATGGGCTGCTTGACTCCAGGAACAAAATGAGAACAATGTTCTTCATATGTTCCAGAGAGTCACGGAGGCCACCATGTTGAAGACCTTTGTTGAAGAAGCCGCTGCACTGGCATCGATCGTTCTCTTCGTCGGCATGATTGCGGTCTGGGCGCAACTGATCCCCCAGCTCTGATCCTGCTCCCGGAGGTCGGCTGCAAAGCCGGCGCCGGAACACCAGGGGAGCGCTCTGCGAAGGATGCGGGGACGCTCCCGGGGAATGACAGGCATTCTCAGGGGAATGACGAGCATCCCCCGGGGAATGCGGGGACGCTTCCGCACCCGAGCGGGTTTCGCATGGACTTGACCGGGGGCAGGCATCACCATGGGACAGCGAGTCGGCCTGAACAGGCGACCGCGATCCCCAGTGTCGATGACTGCCCAGATCGGGCGCTGCAAAGTCCGGATTGCCCTACGCCATGAGTCAGAAGCCAGCCGCCGCGTCGAATGCCGGATTTGTCCATCTGCACGTGCATTCGGCCTATTCGCTGCTGAAGGGCTCGATCAAGATCCAGAAACTGGCGGAACTGGCCAAGGCCGACCATCAGCCGGCCCTTGCGCTGACCGATAGCGACAACATGTTTGGCGCGCTGGAATTCTCCGAGAAGTTGGTGGGCTATGGCATCCAGCCGATCACCGGCTGCGAGGTCGCGATCGATTTCGGCGACCAGGATCCCAATGCCCGTAACGCGCTGAACGCCGTGATGCCGCGCATCGTGCTGCTGGCTGCAAAGGAGCGCGGCTATCAGAGCCTGATGAAACTCAACTCGCGGGCGTTTCTGGAAACGCCGGTCAATCACGCGCCCCACATCAAGCTGGAATGGCTGCTGGAGGAAACCGAAGATCTGATCGCGTTGAGCGGCGGTCCGGACGGTCCGATCAGTCAGGCGCTGCTTGCCGATCAATCCGCGCTTGCCGCTTTGCGTTGCGACCGGCTCGCGTCGCTGTTCGGCGATCGGCTCTATATCGAACTGCAGCGTCATAGCGCCGAGAAGGAGCGCCGTGCCGAAGCAGGGCTGATCGATCTGGCCTACGCCAAGGGTCTGCCGCTAGTGGCAACGAACGAGCCCTATTTTGCCGCCGCGGATGACTATGAGGCTCACGACGCGCTGCTATGCATCGCCGGTGGCAGGATCATTGCCGAAACCGACCGCGAGCAGCTCACCACCGATCATCGCTTCAAGACCCGCGCCGAAATGGCGGTTCTGTTTGCCGACATTCCCGAGGCATTGGCGTCCACCGTCGAAATCGCCGAGCGCTGCTCGTTCCGGCCAAAGACACGCAAGCCGATCCTGCCGCGCTTCACGGTCGGTGCCGGCAGTAACGCCGAAGGTGCGGCCCAGGAGGAAGCCGACGAGTTGCGTCGCCAAGCCGAGGAGGGGCTGCGCAAACGTCTCGAGATCCACGGCGTGTCGCAGGGCAAGAGCGAGGAGGAATACCACGCGCGGCTCGACTTCGAACTCAACGTCATCTCCCGCATGAACTATGCGGGTTACTTCCTGATCGTGTCCGACTTCATCAAATGGGCGAAGGCGCAGGGCATTCCGGTAGGGCCGGGCCGCGGTTCGGGCGCGGGCTCGCTGGTCGCCTGGGTCCTGACCATCACCGACCTCGATCCCTTGCAGTTCAACCTTCTGTTCGAACGCTTCCTCAATCCGGAACGCGTCTCGATGCCCGACTTCGACATCGACTTCTGCCAGGATCGCCGCGGCGAGGTGATCTCCTATGTGCAGCAGCGTTACGGTCGCGATCAGGTCGCGCAGATCATCACCTTCGGTACGCTGCAGGCGCGCGGCGTGTTGCGCGACGTCGGCCGTGTGCTGCAGATGCCTTATGGCCAGGTCGACAAACTGACCAAGCTGGTGCCGCAAAATCCGGCTGCACCGGTGACACTCGCAGCCGCGATCGAGGGCGAGCCGAAACTCCAGGCGTTCCGCGACGAGGATCCGATCGTCGCCAAAGCCTTCGACATCGCGCAGCGTCTCGAGGGCTTGACGCGCCACGCCTCGACCCACGCCGCAGGCATTGTGATTGGCGACCGGCCGCTGTCGCAGCTCGTGCCGATGTATCGCGATCCGAAATCGGACATGCCGGTCACCCAGTTCAACATGAAATGGGTCGAGCCTGCAGGTCTCGTGAAGTTCGACTTCCTCGGCCTGAAGACGTTGACGGTGCTCGACGTTGCCGTGAAGCTGCTCAAGCAGCGCAATATTGACGTCAATCTTGCGACCACGCCGATTACCGATGCGGCTAGCTACGAAATGCTGGCGCGCGGTGAAGTGGTCGGCGTGTTCCAGGTGGAAAGCCAGGGCATGCGGCGCGCGCTTGTGGACATGCGCCCCGACCGTTTCGAAGACATCATCGCGCTCGTCGCGTTGTATCGTCCGGGCCCGATGGCGAACATCCCGACCTATTGCGCGCGCAAGCATGGCGATGAAGAGCCGGAATATCTGCATCCGATCATCGAGCCGATCCTGAAGGAAACCTTCGGCGTCATCATCTATCAGGAACAGGTGATGCAGATCGCGCAGGTCATGGCCGGCTATTCGCTCGGTGACGCCGACCTGTTGCGCCGCGCGATGGGCAAGAAGATCCGCGCCGAAATGGAAAAGCAGCGCGAGATTTTCGTCGCGGGCTCCGTCAAGAACGGCGTGCCGAAGGGGCAGGCCGATACGATCTTCGATCTGCTCGCGAAGTTCGCCGACTACGGCTTCAACAAGAGCCACGCTGCGGCCTATGCGCTGGTGTCGTATCACACCGCCTTTATGAAGGCGCATTATCCGGTGGAGTTCATTGCGGCGTCGATGACGCTCGACATGGGCAATACCGACAAGCTGTCGGAATTCCGCGCCGAGGCGCAGCGGCTCGGTATCAAGGTCGAGGCGCCGAACATCAATCGTTCGGGCGTCACCTTCGAGGTCAGCGACAACACGATCTATTATGCGCTGGCGGCGTTGAAAGGCGTCGGCGCCGGCGCCGTCGAGCAGATCGTCGCCGAGCGCAACAAGAACGGCCTGTTCACGTCGCTTGCCGACTTCGCATCGCGCGTGAGCCCACGCGCTGTCAACAAGCGCATCATCGAAACGCTCGCCGCGGCCGGCGCCTTCGATACGCTTGATCCGCATCGCGCCCGTGTCCATGCTGGCGCGGATAGCATTCTCGCTGCCTGCCAGCGTGCCAACGAGGCGGTGACCTCCGGACAGAACGACATGTTCGGCGGCGCCGTGGATGCGCCGACGGTGATGCTGCCGCAGATCGACAACTGGCTGGCGGCGGAGAAGCTGCGCAAGGAATACGATGCCATCGGCTTCTTCCTGTCCGGCCATCCGCTCGATGATTATGCGACCGCGCTGAAGCGGCTGCGGGTGCAGAGCTGGGCCGAGTTCTGCCGCGCCGTCAAAACCGGCGCTACGGCGGGTAGGGTGGCCGCAACCGTCGTGTCGCGCATGGAGCGGCGCACCAAGACCGGCAACAAGATGGGCATCATGGGCCTCTCCGACCCGACCGGCCATTTCGAGGCGGTGCTGTTCTCGGAGGGTCTCGCCCAATACCGCGACGTGCTGGAACCGGGTACCGCGGTGCTGCTTCAACTTGGTGCCGAACTGCAGGGAGAGGACGTTCGGGCCCGGGTTCTCCACGCGGAACCTCTGGATGCCGCCGCTGCCAAGACCCAGAAGGGCCTCAGGGTGACCATGAAGGATACCAAGGCACTGGATTCGCTGGTAAAACGCCTCCAACCGCAGCCGAGCAATGTCGCCGGCGGAGGCGACGTCTCGCTGATCCTGCGGCTTGATCTGGAAACCGAGGTCGAGTTCAAGCTGGACGGCCGCTTTCAGGTCTCTCCACAGATCGCTGGCGCCATCAAGGCGGTTTCCGGGGTAGAAATGGTCGAAACGCTCTGAGCTGGCGACCCGCGCGGTAAACCGGTCGAAGCCGCCGGATTTCCTTGCTTATCCCGGGAATCCGGCTATAAGCCGGCCCATCTCACACGGAAGCATGGCTTAATCGCCGTCCGGTGGCATCCGGGCTGCACGGCAGAATCCTCTGCCCGAACGCTCATTTGCTCACACGCTTCCGGAGGAACCAACCGGAGAATTGATACTATGGCACTACCCGAATTTTCTATGCGTCAACTGCTCGAAGCTGGCGTTCACTTTGGCCACCAGTCGCACCGTTGGAATCCGAAGATGGCGGATTACATCTTCGGCGCACGCAACAACATCCACATCATCGATCTCGCGCAGACCGTGCCGTTGCTGCACAACGCGCTGAAGGCCGTGAGCGACACCGTCGCCAGGGGCGGCCGCATCCTGTTCGTCGGCACCAAGCGCCAGGCGCAGGACGTTGTTGCTGAAGCTGCGAAGCGCTCAGCGATGTACTTCGTCAATTCGCGCTGGCTCGGTGGCACGCTGACCAACTGGAAGACCATTTCCGGTTCGATCAAGCGTCTGCGTCACCTCGACGAAGTGCTGAATTCCGGCGACGCAAGCCAGTACACCAAGAAGGAGCGTCTGACGCTGCAGCGTGAGCGCGACAAGCTCGATCGCTCGCTGGGCGGCATCAAGGACATGGGCGGTCTGCCCGACCTGATCTTCGTGATCGACACCAACAAGGAAGACATCGCGATCCAGGAAGCCCAGCGTCTGGGCATCCCGGTGGCGGCAATCGTCGACACCAATTCGGACCCGAAGGGCATCACCTATGTGGTCCCGGGCAACGACGACGCCGGCCGTGCGCTGTCGCTGTATTGCGACCTGATCGCACGCGCTGTCATCGACGGCATCTCGCGCGCCCAGGGCGACTCGGGCTTCGACATCGGTGCATCGGCTGCTCCGGCGGCTGAAGCCATTCCGGCTCCGGAAGCTGGCTTCCAGGGCCTGGCCGGTCCGCGCGGCACCGCCGACGATCTCAAGAAGCTCACCGGCGTGTCCGGTGCGATCGAGAAGAAGTTCAACGACCTCGGTATCTTCCACTACTGGCAGCTGGCCGAACTCGATCACGATACTGCCCACAAGATCGGCGAAGAAGTCGGTCTTCCGGCCCGTGCCGATGGCTGGGTCGCTCAGGCCAAGGGTCTGACGGCGGAAGCCGAGTAACGCGCAGGCGTGATCCCGGAGCCGGTGTCCCGGTTCCGGACAAGATCATGCCGGTGCGAAAGCGAAGAACTCTTGTGCGGCCGTCATCCCGGCCGCACTTTCCATCTCTACACTTCTCTCGATGATAGTTCCTGCGGCGTAACGCGATTGACCAGCACCGGCTGGCTCGCAGGCGCCCTGACAGGCAAAGGGTTCAACAATGGCAACGATTACTGCAGCGATGGTCAAGGACCTCCGCGAAACCACCGGCGTCGGCATGATGGATTGCAAGAACGCGCTGGCTGCCAATGACGGCGACATGCAGGCATCAATCGACTGGCTGCGCGCGAAGGGCCTCTCCAAGGCCGCCAAGAAGGCCGACCGCGTTGCGGCCGAAGGCCTGATCGGCGTTCTCACTGCCGGCAACAAGGGCGTCGTGGTCGAAGTCAATTCCGAGACCGACTTCGTTGCGCGCAACGATCAGTTCCAGGGCCTGGTCAAGATGATCGCGCAGGTCGCGCTCAAGGTCGGCTCCGACGTCGAAGCCATCAAGGCTCACAAGATTGGCGAAGCCACCGTCGAGACCGCGATCACCGAAGCTATCGCCACCATCGGCGAGAACATGACGCTGCGCCGCGCCGCTACGCTGGAAGTCTCGGCCGGCGTCGTGTCGAGCTACGTGCATAACGCCGTGATCGACGGCCTCGGCAAGATGGGCATCATCGTCGCGCTGGAATCGACCGGCAAAGCTGACGAGCTCTCCACCCTCGGCAAGCAGATCGCCATGCATGTCGCTGCCGCCAATCCGCAGGCGCTGGACTCCGCCGGTCTCGATCCGGCCGTTGTCGCCCGCGAGAAGGAAGTGATGGCGGACAAGTATCGCCAGCAGGGCAAGCCGGACGCGATGATCGAGAAGATCGTCGAGAACGGCCTGAAGACCTATTACAAGGAAGTCTGCCTGTTGGATCAGGCCTTCATTCACGACACCGGCAAGTCGGTGGCGCAGGCCGTCAAGGAAGCCGAAGGCAAGGTTGGCGCGCCGATCAAGCTCGCTGGCTTCGTGCGCTACGCGCTCGGTGAAGGCATCGAGAAGCAGACTTCGGACTTCGCAGCCGAAGTTGCCGCCGCCAGCGGCCAGAAGTAAGAACGCAAGTTCTGAGACATACGACTAGACCTCCCGGCGATCTACGCCGGGAGCTGCCGCCTCGAAAGGAAGCGATCGCATCATGGGTGAGCCGCTCTATCGTCGCGTCGTGATCAAGGTCTCGGGCGAGTCTTTCGCCGGAGGCCAGTCATTCGGTATCGATCAACCGACTATCGACCGCATCGCCGTCGATCTCATTGCAGCCCAGAAACTTGGTGTCGAAATTGCTGTCGTTGTCGGCGGTGGCAATATCTTCCGCGGCGTCGAAGTCTCCTCGCGTGGCGTGTCGCGCCCGACCGGCGACACCATGGGCATGCTCGCCACCGTCATGAACTGCCTGGCACTGGAAGCTGCGATCGAGCGCCACGCCGTGCCGGCGCGTACGCTGTCGGCGATGGTGATGCCGCAGGTCTGCGAACTCTTCACACGCGCTACCGCACATAAATACCTGTCCGAGGGCCGCATCGTGCTGCTGGCCGGCGGTACCGGCAATCCGTTCTTCACCACCGACACGACCGCGGTCCTGCGCGCTGCCGAGATCGGCGCATCGGCCGTGCTGAAGGCGACCAATGTGGACGGCGTCTACAGTGCCGATCCAAAGAAGGATCCGAACGCAACGCGCTTCGAGCGTCTTAGCCATTCACAGGCGGTGGAGGGTAACTACAAGGTCATGGATGCGACGGCTTTCGCGCTTGCTCGCGAGGCGTCGCTGCCTATCATCGTGTTCTCGATCGCCGAGCCGGGTTCGATCGGCGCCATTTTGACGGGTACTGGCCGCGGCACCATCGTCGCGGGCTAATTTTAGACGGGTTCGGAGCGCCATACCCGCTTCGCACCAGCAGGATACAAGGGAGAGCTGCATGGCCGCCATGGCCCCATTCGATATCAACGACCTCAAGCGCCGTATGCAGGGCTCGACCCAGTCGCTGAAGCACGAGCTTGGCGGCTTGCGCACCGGACGTGCGGCAGCCTCGATGCTGGAGCCGGTCCAAGTGGAAGCCTATGGCAGCCACGTGCCGCTGAACCAGGTTGCGACCGTCAGCGTTCCCGAGCCGCGCCTGCTGTCAGTGCAGGTCTGGGACAAGTCCATGGTCAAGGCGGTGGAAAAGGCGATCGTCGATTCCAATCTCGGCCTCAGCCCGGCAACCGAAGGCCAGATCCTGCGGCTGCGCATTCCCGAACTGAACACCGAGCGCCGCAAGGAACTCGTGAAGGTCGCGCATAAATATGCCGAAGCGGCCAAGGTTGCGGTGCGCCACGTCCGCCGCGACGGTCTCGACATCATCAAGAAGCTCGAGAAGGCCCACGAGATTTCCGAGGACGACCAGAAGCGCCACGATACCGAGGTGCAGAAGGTCACGGACAGCATGATCGCTGAAATCGATCAGTTGCTGGCGGCTAAGGAAAAGGAAATCATGACGGTTTAAGCGTCAGAAGCCGCTTTTAAGCTGTTGAAAAGCGTATGGTCCGCAAATTGGTCACATATGTGCCGGACCATAGGCTGGGGATTTTAATCGATGTCGAATGCCGCCGCGCCCGCAAATGATGGATCAGATCGATCCACGCCTTTGCATGTCGCGATCATCATGGACGGCAATGGACGCTGGGCTGCAGCGCGGGGGCTTCCGCGCGCCGAGGGCCATCGCCGCGGCGTCGAGGCACTGCGCCGCGTGGTGCGGGCGTCCAACGAACTCGGCATCCAGTATCTGACGATCTTCTCGTTCAGCTCGGAAAACTGGTCGCGCCCCGCGTCCGAGATCAGTGATCTGTTCGGCCTGCTGCGTCGCTTCATCCGTAACGACCTTGCCACGCTGCATCGCGATGGCGTGCGCGTCCGCGTGATCGGAGAGCGCCAGGGCCTCGATTCCGACATCGCGTCATTGCTGAAAGAGGCCGAGGATCTGACGCGGGGCAACACCCAGCTCAATCTCGTGGTCGCCTTCAACTACGGTTCGCGGCACGAGATCGCCACGGCAGCGCAGCGCCTTGCGCGCGAGGTTGCCGAGGGCAAGCGGACGGCCGAAAGCATCAATGTCGATACGCTCGGCCAGTATCTCGACGCGCCTGATATTCCGGACCCGGACCTGATCATCCGCACGTCGGGCGAACAGCGGCTGTCGAACTTCCTGATGTGGCAGGCCGCCTATAGCGAGTTCGTATTCGTGCCGATCCACTGGCCGGATTTCGACAAGGCTGCGCTGGAAAGCGCCATTGCCGAATATGCCCGCCGCGAGCGGCGCTTCGGCGGTCTCGCCGCGAAAACCGGTTCGTGACCGGCGTGACCCAGAACGACAGCGCGCCGAAGCAGGCGGATGACCGGGGGCTGCGCAATCTGCTGATGCGCGTCCTGGCCGCGCTGGTGCTGATCCCCGTCGCGATTTTCGCCGCCTATGCCGGTGGCTGGCTGTGGTTCGGCCTCGTAACACTGGTGTCGGTTGGTCTCTTTCTGGAATGGCGGGCCATCGTCGGCAATCGTGTCGGCTGGATCGGGCTCGGCTTCGTTTACGCGTTAGCTGCGTTTGCGGCGTCCATTGTCGTGCGCCTCGATCCTGTCTGGGGCTTCCCGGCGCTGATGTTCGTTCTGTTGGTTGTCTGGATGACCGACATCGGCGGCTATTTCGCCGGGCGCGGCATCGGTGGCCCGAAACTCTGGCCGCGCGTCAGTCCGAAGAAGACATGGGCTGGCGCCATCGGCGGCTTTGTTCTCAGCCTGGCTATGGCTGCCGGTTTTGCCGCGAATGGTCTCGGCAAATTGATGCCACTATTGCTGATTGCTGCCGTTCTGACGGTGCTGTCGCAACTCGGCGATCTCTTCGAGTCCGCCGTGAAGCGCAAATTCGGCGTCAAGGATTCCGGCCAGATCATTCCTGGTCATGGCGGTCTGCTGGATCGCCTCGACGGTTATGTATTCGCGGTGGTTGCTGCCGCGGTGATCGGTCTTTCACGCGGCGGCGCAGATGGCGTCGGCCGCGGTCTTATGGTTTGGTGATTTGATGAGCGCTGTTCCCCTGCGAAATAACAAGCCCGCCGCGTCCAGTTTGCGCAGCATTACTGTCCTCGGTGCGACCGGTTCGATCGGTGACAGCACCATGGATCTGCTGCGAGCGTCGCCCGAGCGGTACCAGGTGGAGGCCCTCACGGCCAACGGGAACGTTGAGGGCGTGGTGAAGCTCGCCAAGGAATTCAACGCGCGCTTTGTTGCCGTCGCCGATGAATCCAAACTCGGCGAACTCCGCGCGGCACTGGCCGGCACCGGCATCGCGAGCGGGGCGGGGGATAGCGCCATCGTCGAGGCTGCGGAGCGTCCGGCCGACTGGCTGATGGCCGCCGTGTCAGGCGCCGCCGGCTTGAAGCCTGCGCTTGCCGCCGTTGACCGCGGTGCAACCGTCGCGCTGGCCAACAAGGAATGCCTCGTTTGTGCTGGCGATTTCTTCATGGATCGTGCCGCCAAGGCGGGCGCCTGCATCCTGCCGGCCGACAGCGAGCACAATGCGCTGTTTCAGGCCCTGGCCTCCGGCAGCCGCGAGGAACTGACTCGCGTGATAATCACGGCCTCGGGCGGACCATTCCGCACCTGGGCTGCCGCCGATATCGAACAGGCGACGCTAACGCAGGCGCTGAAACATCCAAACTGGTCGATGGGGCAGAAAATTACCATCGATTCCGCGTCGATGATGAACAAGGGTCTCGAAGTGATCGAGGCGTCCTACCTGTTCGCGCTGGCGCCGGACGAGATCGACGTGCTGGTGCATCCGCAGTCGATCATCCACGGTATGGTGGAATTCCGGGACTATTCGGTAATGGCGCAGTTGGGTTCGCCCGACATGCGTACGCCGATCGCGCATTGTCTGGGTTGGCCGGACCGCATCTCGGGTCGAGCCGCGCCGCTCGATCTCGCCAAAATTGGATCGCTGACCTTCGAGGCACCGGATTACGCGCGCTTCCCTGGCCTGAAACTGGCCTATGACGCACTGCGCACCGGCAGCGGCGCGACCACCGTCTACAACGCGGCCAATGAGATCGCCGTGGCCGCCTTCATCGCCCAGAAGATCCGCTTCGGCGCCATTGCACGGCTAGTTGAAGCCACCATGAATGAATGGGTGCGGGCAGGGAACTTGGCGCCGTTGTCGTCGGCGGATGACGCCATTGCTGTTGACCATAAAGCGAGAAAAATGGCCGCCACCCTCTTGCCTCAAATTGCCGCAAAGGCATCCTAGAGCATTGGGGACGGGGCCTCTGGCCTCGCGTTAGGGGATCGGGATGCTTGAGTTTTTCCAACATAGTTTCAATACGTTAAGTCACGGCTTTATCGGCTATATCATCCCCTTTCTGTTTGTCCTGACGATCGTGGTGTTCTTCCACGAACTCGGCCACTTCCTGGTCGCCCGCTGGAACGGCGTTAAGGTCCTGACGTTCTCGCTCGGCTTCGGTCCCGAACTGGCCGGCTTCAACGATCGCCATGGCACGCGCTGGAAGATTTCCGCGATCCCGCTCGGCGGCTACGTCAAGTTCTTCGGTGACGAGAGCGAGGCCTCGACCCCCTCGAGTGCCGCGCTGGAGGGCATGACGGCGGACGAGCGCAAGGGCAGCTTCCACCACAAGCGGGTTGGCCAGCGTGCGGCTATCGTGGCTGCTGGTCCGATCGCCAATTTCATCCTCGCGATCGTCATTTTCACCTGTCTGTTCACGTTCTTCGGCAAGCCGAGCACGACCGCCAAGGTTGACAGCATTCAGGCTGGTAGCGCGGCCGAGAAGGCTGGGTTCCAGTCGGGCGACATCATCAAGGCCATCGACGGCAAGGTCATTGGCAGCTTCTCCGACATGCAGCGCATCGTCGGCACCAAGGCCGGCGAGCAGCTGGCCTTCAGTGTCAAGCGCGGCGACGCCACGGTCGAGCTGAAGGGCACGCCGGAACTTCGCGAAGTCAAAGACAGCTTTGGCAATGTCCACCGACTGGGCGTGCTCGGCATCACGCGCGCCACGGCGGCCGGTGAGGTCACCACCGAGCGGGTCAATCCGGCGGCCGCTTTCGTGCTGGGCGTCAAGGAAACCTGGTTCGTCGTGGACCGCACCATCGCCTATATCGGCGGCGTGTTCACTGGACGCGAGGCGGCCGACCAGATCGGTGGCCCGATGCGAATCGCCCAGATCTCCGGGCAGGTGGCGACAATCGGCCTGACCGCCCTGATTCACCTGGCGGCGGTTCTGTCGATCTCGATCGGCCTTCTCAACCTGTTTCCAGTACCGCTTCTCGATGGCGGTCATCTTTTGTTCTATGCCGTCGAGGCCGTTCGCGGGCGTCCGCTGTCGGAGCGCGCGCAGGAGATGGGCTTCCGCATTGGCCTCGGTTTAGTGCTGATGTTGATGGTATTTGCGACCTATAACGACATTCTTCACCTGGCTTCGTCATGATCAAGGCTGGGGGTAACGTGGCCGATGGGCAACGTCTTGGAATGAAATTAGAATTGCAGCGCGAAAGGTCGTTTGCCAGTCAGGTAAAATTGGCTACAAGCTGGGCAACTAAAGGGATTCTGTCAGACCGTAGGGGTGCGGGCTGGCGATGGAATGATAAGGGCGCTTTGCGCATGATTTTTGGTTTGCGGGGTTTCCGGGGCGGTCTTCTTGCTGCTTCGATCTTGGTCGCCATGCCGGTCGCCGTTACAGCGACCGCTACGCTCGTTTCTTCGACTGCCGTGGCTCAGACCGCCGCTTCGATTGTTGTTGAGGGCAATCGCCGCGTGGATGTGGAGACCATCCGCTCCTATTTCCGGCCCGGCCCGAGCGGTCGGCTGGATCAGGGCACCATTGATGACGGCCTCAAGTCGCTCATCGAGACCGGCCTGTTCCAAGACGTGAAGATCAATCAGGCCGGTGGCCGTCTGGTCGTCAGCGTCGTCGAAAACCCGGTCATCGGCCGTGTTGCCTTCGAAGGTAACAAGAAGGTCAAGGACGACCAGCTGAACGCCGAAGTGCAGTCGAAGCCGCGCGGGACGCTGTCGCGCCCGATGGTGCAGGCCGACGCCCAGCGCATTTCCGAAATCTATCGCCGCTCTGGCCGTTACGATGTCAGCGTTGTTCCGGAATTCATCGAGCAGCCGAACAACCGCGTCGACCTGATCTTCACGATCAACGAAGGCGCGAAGACCGGCGTGAAGTCGATCCAGTTCATCGGCAACAACTATTACTCGTCCTACCGCCTCAAGGACGTCATCAAGACCCGTGAATCGAACCTCCTGAGCTTCCTGGCTTCGGGCGACATCTATGATCCGGACCGCATCGAAGCCGACCGCGACCTGATCCGTCGCTACTACCTGAAGAACGGCTTCGCTGACGTTCAGGTCGTCGCCGCGCTCACTGAATACGATCCGCAGCAGAAGGGCTTCCTGGTCACCTTCAAGATCGAAGAAGGCCAGCAGTACCGCGTGTCGTCGGTCGACTTCTCGTCCACCATTCCGCAGTTCGATCCGAACTCGCTGCGCAGCTTCTCGCGCGTTGGCGTCGGCTCGCTTTACAACGCGGAAGCGCTGGAGAAGTCGGTCGAGGAAATGCAGATCGAAATGTCCCGCCGCGGTTACGCCTTTGCCGTTGTGCGTCCGCGCGGCGATCGCAACTTCGAATCTCACACCGTCACCATCGGCTTCTCGGTGGAAGAGGGCCCGCGCGTCTACATCGAGCGCATCAATGTGCGCGGCAACACGCGTACCCGTGACTATGTCATCCGCCGCGAATTCGATCTCGCCGAAGGCGACGCCTATAACCGTGCGCTGGTTGATCGTGCCGAACGCCGCCTGAAGAACCTCGACTTCTTCAAGAGCGTGAAGGTGACGACCGAGCCCGGTTCATCCAGCGATCGCGTGATCCTGGTGGTCGATCTGGAAGAAAAATCCACCGGCGACTTCTCGGTCTCGGGCGGTTACTCGACCACCGACGGTGCGCTCGGCGAAGTCAGCGTCTCGGAACGCAACTTCCTCGGTCGCGGTCTGTTTGCAAAGGCATCGGTCCAGTACGGCCAGTACGCCCGTGGCTACTCGCTGTCCTTCGTCGAGCCCTATCTGCTCGACTACCGCGTCGCCCTCGGCCTCGATTTCTATCAGCGCGAGCAGCTGTCCAACAGCTACATCTCGTACAACACCAAGACGCTCGGCTTCAGCCCGCGCCTCGGTTTCCAGCTGCGTGAAGATCTCGCGCTGCAGCTGCGCTACTCGATCTACCAGCAGCAGATCTCGCTGCCGAGCACGCTGAGCAATTGTAACAACCTGACGCCCGGCAGTGGCTTTAATACCCCAGGATTCATCAATGCGCAGGCGGGTACTCTGACCGCTGTGGATCCGAACAATGCCAACACGTGGGGCTGTTACGCAGATGGCGAGTCGTCGTTGCCGGTTCGCCGCGAACTGGCCAGCGGCAAGACGCTGACCTCGGCGCTCGGCTACACGCTGAACTACAACACGCTCGACAACAACAAGAACCCGACCGATGGTCTGTTCCTGGAGTTCAAGCAGGATTACGCTGGCGTCGGTGGCGACGTGACCTACCTGAAGACCACGATCGATGCGAAGTACTACACCCCGCTGGTGGCCGACATCGTTGGTTTGCTGCGTGTTCAGGGTGGTATGTTGAACAAGGTCGGCGAAGACATCCGCATGCTGGATCACTTCCAGATGGGTCCGAACCTGGTCCGTGGTTTCGCGCAGAACGGCATCGGTCCGCGTGACATCAGCTACGTTGCGCTGGGGTCCTACGGTGATGCGCTCGGCGGCACCAAGTATTGGGGCGCTTCGGCCGAATTGCAGATGCCGTTCTGGTTCCTGCCGAAGGAAGTTGGTATCAAGGGCGCCGTCTATGCCGATGCCGGCGGTCTCTGGGATTATCAGGGACCGACCAGCTGGGCTCAGACTGGCGAAGTCAATGCCGCTGGCTGTGTGCCTGCGAGCCGGACTTCGGTCGGTAACTGCGCCGGTATGACCTTTGACGATGGCAATGTCGTCCGGTCGTCGGTCGGTGTGGGCCTGATCTGGCAGTCGCCGTTTGGTCCGCTGCGCTTCGATTACGCAGTGCCGATCACCAAGGGTGCCTATGATCGCGTGCAGCAGTTCAAGTTCGGCGGCGGAACTTCGTTCTGAGTTTGATCTCCGGCCGGACCGCGACGGGTGGAATGGCTCTGCCGACGTTCTTCAAGCAATCGCCGTCGTTGACGCTGGCTGAAATAGCCGCGTCGACGAAGGCGCGACTGGTCGATCCGACGCGGGCCGACCAGATCGTGACTGGCGTAGCCTCGCTCGACGAGGCTGGCCCCCATCACCTGACATTCTTCGAAAATCTCCGCTACATCGACCAGCTGACCCACACCAAGGCCGGTGCTTGCCTGGTGAGCGAGAGCTTCAAGGGCGATATTCCGGCTCATGTGACGGTGCTGCGGGCCAAACGGCCGTTCGCGGCTTTCGTGGAATTGGCGCGCGAGCTGCAGGCGGATACGTTGCGTCCGACCTCCGGCTTTGACATTACCGGCATCGCCGCATCCGCCATCATCCATCCCTCGGCTCATCTCGAGGACGATGTTACGGTGGATCCGCTGGCCGTGATCGGCCCGGATGTCGAGATCGGTTCCGGCACCATCATCGGCTCCGGCGCGGTAATCGCGGCCGGGGTCAAGATTGGCCGCGACTGTAATATCGGCGCCGGCAGCACGCTGCAGTTCACGCTGATCGGCAACAATGTGCTCGTTCATCCCGGCTGCAAGTTCGGTCAGGACGGCTTTGGCTTCGTGTTCGGCCGGGACAAGCACATCAAGGTCCCACAGACCGGCCGTGTCCTGATCCAGAACGACGTCGAGATCGGCGCCGGCACCACCATCGACCGCGGCAGCCTGCGCGATACCGTGATTGGCGAGGGGACCAAAATCGACAATCAGGTCCAGATCGGCCACAATGTGACAATTGGACGGCACTGTGTGATCGCTGCGAAATGTGGCCTTGCAGGCAGCCTGACCATCGGCGACAACGTCGCACTGGGTGCCATGGTGGGCCTCAACAATCACATTACGATTGGCGATGGCGCGCAGGTCGCGGCAATGGCCGGAGTGAAAGACAGCATTCCGCCGCGCGCTCGGTGGGGGGGCATCTTTGCCCGGCCGACCAAGCAATGGTTCCGCGAGATCCTCGCGGTGGAGAAACTCGCCCGCGAGAGCATGCCGGGAACGGATGCGACGACGCAGGATACGAAAGACGAGGGGCGGGAATGACCCAGGTTACAGTAAGCGGTGTCGAGTCACCGATTGTCATTGAAGCGGTTGATATCAACACCATCCTCAAGACCCTGCCGCATCGCTACCCATTCCTGCTGATCGATCGTGTCGTGAACATCCGCAAGGATTTCAGCGGCATTGGCATCAAGAATGTCACCATCAACGAGCCGGCTTTTCTGGGACATTTCCCGGACCGTCCGGTTTATCCTGGCGTGCTGATGATCGAAGGCATGGCGCAGACCGCCGGCGTGATCGGCATTGCGTCGGTAGAAGGCACGGAAAAGCCGCGCGCCGTGTATTTCCTCACCATCGACAAATGCAAATTCCGCAAGCCGGTGATGCCAGGCGATACCATTGAGTATCACCTGCATCTGATCGGCAAGAAGAAAGCCATGTGGTGGTTCCACGGCGACGCCAAGGTGAATGGCGTCACTGTTGCCGAGGCCGATGTCGGGGCGATGCTGACGGACTGAGGCTACACCGCTCGGTCCGCGTCACTCGTCTAGCGCTGCCGAACACGCATCGTGACGACGCCGCCATGCATCGCCAGTTCTATCGAGCTTGGCGGGGTGGTGCCTTGGCGCAGCGTATAGACGATACTGACAGTCGATTGGCTCTGAGTCCCGATCTCGTGCACCGCTGGTGCGTCAGACGGAGGCGATCTTTTGCCTGTCGGGTCGATGAGAGTCAGGCTAATCGACGAGCCATCGAGGCCCGGTAAGCCGGCGGGCCGGGTGATCACGATGTGCAATTCAAGAGCGCCGGTTTCGAGATTGAGCGCGGTATGCGCGCCAATGAGTTTCTCGGTCGCCGCCAAGCCAACCAGGGCTGGTGTTGGAGTCTCTGCCACGGTCGTCGTTCCTTCTACCGTCCATCCTTTGGTTGCAAGGACGGCGCCGCCGGCTGACGTGTCGATCAGTTTTCCCTGGAATGAAAAGTAGACGATGTATGTGGTCCCTCGCACCACGTTCTTGAAGCCGGGCGCATCATACATAGAGAACTGGCATCCGTCCGCACGTGCAGGGTCATAGCGATCATACGGGTGTTGTGGACAGGTTCGATGTCCGTACGCCGTGCAGGTGCCCGAGGGACAGCCATCTTCCTGATATGCCGCTGGTAGCAGCACCACCGCTCCACACAACACGAGACTGACGACGCTGCCATTGGCCGTGTTCTGCCCCATGACATACTGGCGATATTCACCGGCCGAGCAGGTGCCGGTGAATGTGGCGGAACAGTTGAACGGGGCGTCGAAATTGGCGCCGTGAATCGCCGGTGCGAGATTCCCTGCCGGCGTGACAAAGGATGAATAGGCTACAGCCATGTGGACCTCTTGTGATGTCAGCATGTGAATTGGAGGGGATGGTTATGCGGTGCCGCCGCCCGCTGCGGCGGCACCGATCGCGACGCACATGGTGCAGTCCGGATCAGGATTTGGTGGGCGCTAGCACGCCTGTTTTCACCGTTGCCGATCGATCAGTAGTACTGAGGCGAGAAGGATCCGTCGGGGTTCTGCGTGACCACAGCGCTGGTTTGCGCGCGACCCGTGAAGTTGACATTGCCGGCCTTGGTCGAGGCTGCGGTGTAGTCGATGATCTGACCAGGCGTGTAGGCGCCATCGGCGACATAGAAGTTGATCACAGGCGTCACGTTGAACGTGTCGTTCGGCTCCGCGATGAAGGTCGCGACCGGTGACGGAATGCTCGGAACGTTGCCGGGACGTGCCAGACCGAACAAGTATCCGTTCGATGCCGTGAAATCGTTATTGGCGATAATCCTGTAAGAGCCGGTCATGGCGCCGCCCGGTGTCACGGTGCCGAAGCCGATGGGGCTTGTTCCTGCGAAGGTGACGCTGTCCTGCAAGGTGACATCGACTGCAGCAGCGCCGCTTTGGCCCATGGTCGTGCCTGGAGCGATAGGCATGGTTGCAGTTGCCCAATAGGCGAAGGTCTCGTCGGTGTACTCAACCGTATCCGTTCCACCCGGCAGGATGCCGCTGAATGTCACCCACGCATTGCTGTAGACGACGGGCTGTCCGCCGGTCGATGTCACGGCGGGTGGTTGCATGAAGAGAACATAATTCTTCGCGAACCCAGAGTTGTTCAGAACCTTGATCGAGTATTTGGCCATGTTGCTGCTCCTGGTTGAATGGTGACTGGTCGGCGACAACAAGCGGCCTTGCGAAGCGAGGAAGCATTACGGCTTGCGTGATGTCGTGACGGTGTCGCGGATAACAACCATAGCGTGTATCAACCATTGGTTGTGTGATATGGCTCCGATGGCGTATTGACGAACCCAAGGTGCCTCATCGCGTCGATCAGCTCGGCAAGGCTGTGGACGTTCAGGCTGCGCATCGCGTTCTCGCGATGCTTGCGGACGGTGAGGGGGCTGATCCCGAGTTTGCGGGCGATCTGCTTGCTGGTGAGGCCAACAGCAATGAGCCGCGCGACGTCGATTTCGCGCGGTCGAAGGATGGGTCGGCTGCCGATCAAAAAGACCGGTCGTGTCTTTCACGCTGATCGACGTGCTGCAATGTCTCGCCAACTTGCGGCGTGTTGGTGACAGATGTCTTGGCGAAGGCGGTGAGTTGCGCCGTGGTTCCCAGCCGCATCTTGTGCAGGATGCTCGCGCGATGCTTGCGGACGGTGAACTCGGAAATGGCAAGGGCGCGTGCGATCTGCTTGCAGCTCATCGACTGGCCAACCAGCGATAATACTTCCTCCTCCCGATTGGTCAGACGCGCCATGAAAGGTCATTCCGCACTCGCACATATAGAACATATCATGAACATTTTGAGTTCAGCAAGGTTCCAGTAGCGGTTGTCCGCTCGGTACTGGACAGTCCACGTGACGCGGGTTACGCAGCGGAAAATCCTAGAAATTTGCAGGAACTGGACTTCTCGATGAGCAAGATCGATCCAACCGCCCGCGTCGCCGACGGTGCTGTCATTGGCGAGGGCGCCGAAATCGGACCCTTCTGCATCATCGGACCGCATGTCACGATCGGTGCAGGCACGAAACTGCTGTCGCATGTCAACGTGACGGCGCAGACCACCATCGGCGAGAACTGCACGATCTATCCGTTCGCCTCACTAGGCACGCCACCGCAGTCGCTCAGCTATAAGGGCGAATTGACGAAACTGACCATCGGCAATGGCTGCACCATCCGCGAGTCCGTGACCATGAATGCCGGTACTGTCGCTGGCGGCGGCATCACGTCGGTGGGTGATCGTGGCTACTTCATGAACTGCGCCCATGTCGGCCATGACTGCCACGTCGGCAACGACGTGATCTTCGCGACCTCGGCGACGCTTGGCGGCCATTGCGAGATCGGCGATTTCGTTTTCATGGGCGGACTGTCCGCCGTGCATCAGTTCACCCGCATTGGCTCGCAGGTCATGGTAGGCGGCATCTGCGGCGTGCGGGGCGACATCATCCCGTTCGGGCTCGTGAATGGCCAATACGCGGCGCTGGAAGGCCTCAACATCATCGGCATGAAGCGCCGCAAATTTACGAAGGAGCGCGTCGCTGCCGTGCGCTCGTTCTATCAGAAGCTGTTCCATGGCGCGGGCGTTTTCGCCGAGCGGCTCGAGCGCGTGCAGCCCTTGGCGAATGACGATCCTGCGATTGCAGAAATATTGGCGTTCATCGCTGGGGCCAAGCACCGCGCACTGTGCCTTCCCGAGGATAGCAAGAGCGGCTCTTGAGCTCGGGTATCGCGGGGCGAACCATGACCGACCAGGCTCAAATACAGCACCCGCAAGCACATCCGTCGATCGGCTCGCCGTTCGGCATTATTGCCGGCGGCGGATCGCTGCCTTTCGCCGTCGCGGACTCGCTGCAGGCGCGTGGCATCAAGCCTGTCGTATTCGCGCTGAAGGGGTTCTGCGATCCGGCGCTGGTGGCGCGATTTCAGCACCACTGGATTCCTATTGGCCAGTTCGGCCGTTTGCTGAAGCTGATGCGCAGCGAGAATTGCCGGGATCTCACTTTCATCGGCACGCTGGTACGTCCGGCAATCTCCGAGATCAGGCTGGACTGGGCGACGCTGCGCGTGATGCCGAAAGTGTTTCGCGCGTTTCGCGGCGGCGACGATCACTTGCTGACGAGTGTCAGCCGCCTGTTCGAGCATGAAGGTTTTCGTCTGCTGGGGATCAAGGACGTCGCGCCGGATGTGCTGATGCCGGCGGGCAGCGTGACGCGTGCCGTACCGGATCGGGATGCTGAAGCCGATATCGCGCGTGGGCGCGAAGTTCTGCGCGCATTGAGCCCGTTCGATATCGGCCAGGCCACCGTGGTGATCGACGGCCATGTGGTGGCTATCGAGGATATCGAAGGCACCGATGGGTTGCTCGCACGCGTGGCGCTTCTGCGCGAGCAGGGACGTATCCGTGCCAGGGCAGGGCGGGGTGTACTGGTGAAGGCCCCGAAGAGTGGTCAGGATCTGCGTTTCGATCTCCCGACATTGGGGCCGCGGACCATCGAGCGCGCTGCGGCTGCGAAGCTCGCCGGCATCGCCATCGTCGCAGGCAATACGATCGTCGCCGAGCCTCAGCAGATGATTGTCGCCGCCGATGCCGCAGGTCTTTTCGTGACGGGACTTCCGACGTGACGAAGACGATCTATCTCATCGCCACCGAAGAATCCGGCGACCGTCTCGGTTCCGCGCTAATGAAGGTGCTGCGCCAGCGGCTTGGCGATGACGTGCGCTTCGAAGGCGTCGGCGGTTCGTCGATGGCACGTGAAGGTCTGCAGTCGCTGTTTCCTATCGAAGAGCTTTCCATCATCGGCCTTGCCGCCGTCCTGCGGAAATTGCCGTCGATCCTGAAGCTCATCAAGCGCGCGACCGACGACGTCCTGCGGGCCAAGCCTGATGTGCTGGTGATCATCGATAGCCCGGACTTCACTCATCGCGTCGCGAAGCGCGTGCGCCAGCGCGATCCCTCCATTCCCGTCGTCAACTATGTGTCGCCAACGGTGTGGGCATGGCGGCCAGGACGCGCGAAGGTGATGCGCGCTTATGTCGATCATGTGCTGGCGCTGCTGCCGTTCGAGCCAGAGGCCCATCAGCGGCTCGGCGGACCGCCATGCACTTATGTCGGTCATCCCCTGATCGAGCAGATCGATGCGCTACGCCCCAATGCGGAAGAGCAGGCGCGTCGTGAAGCGAAGCCGCCGGTGCTGCTGGTGCTGCCGGGCAGCCGTCGCAGCGAGATACGCCATCACATGGCGACCTTCGGCGCGACGCTGGATTTGCTGCAAAAGCAGGGCGCGCAGTTCGAACTGATCCTGCCGACCATGCCGCATCTCGTCGGAGTGATCACCGAAGCGCTCAAGGCTTGGCCGGTGCAGCCGCGGATCGTTGTGGGTGAAACGGAGAAGCGCGCCGCGTTCCGCATCGCGCATGCGGCCTTTGCCAAGTCGGGGACGGTAACGCTGGAGCTTGCATTGTCGGGCGTGCCGATGGTCACCGCCTATAAGGCCGGCAGCGTCGAGGCCTGGATCATCCGCAGGCGCATCACCTCGTCGTCGGTGATCCTCGCCAATCTCGTGATAGGCGAAAACGTCATTCCGGAATTCATCCAGGAGGACTGCACGCCGGAGAAGCTTGCAGCTTCGTTGCAAGAGGTGCTGGCAGACACGCCGATGCGGCGCCGTCAGGTCGAGGCCCTGGCGCGACTGGATGGAATCATGGGCGTGGGACGGATGTCGCCGAGTGACGCTGCCGCAGACGTTGTGCTGGCTACGATGCTGAAGATTTGAAGGCCTTAATTCAAGAGATTGCAGCGAAACAAAAAACGGCGGATCTTGCGATCCGCCGTTTTGATTTTCGCACTCTGTGAAACGAGGTCTTAGCCGCGCTTGGTGATGTCCACGTAGTCGCGGCGGGCAGCACCCGTGTAGAGCTGGCGCGGACGGCCGATCTTCTGCTGCGGGTCGCCGATCATTTCGCTCCACTGGCTGATCCAGCCGACGGTGCGGGCGACGGCGAACAGCACGGTGAACATCGAGGTTGGGAAGCCCATCGCCTTTAGCGTGATGCCCGAATAGAAGTCGACATTCGGATACAGCTTGCGGTCGATGAAATATTGGTCCGACAGCGCGATCTTCTCGAGCTCCATGGCGACGGCGAGCATCTCGTCGCCACCGTGGCCGGTTTCCTTGAGAACTTCGTGGCAGGCCTGCTGCATCAGCTTGGCGCGCGGATCGTAGTTCTTGTAGACGCGGTGACCGAAGCCCATCAGGCGGACGGACGAGTTCTTGTCCTTCACCTTGGCGATGAATTCCGGAATCTTGTCCACGGTGCCGATCTCGGCGAGCATCTGCAGCGCAGCTTCGTTGGCGCCGCCGTGAGCGGGGCCCCACAGGCAAGCGATGCCGGCGGCGATGCAGGCGAACGGATTGGCGCCCGACGAGCCGGCGATGCGGACCGTCGAGGTCGAGGCGTTCTGCTCGTGATCCGCATGCAGCGTGAAGATCTTGTCCAGCGCCTTGGCGAGCACCGGATTGACCTTGTACTCCTCGCACGGCACGGCGAAGCACATCTTCATGAAGTTCGCCGCGAAATCGAGCGAGTTGGTCGGATACACGAAGGGCTGGCCGATCGTGTACTTGTAGGCCATCGCTGCGAGCGTCGGAATCTTGGCGATCATGCGGATCGACGCAATCTCGCGCTGCTTCGCATCGTTGACGTCGGTGGAGTCATGGTAGAACGCGGCGAGGGCACCGACCGAAGCGACCATCACGGCCATCGGATGCGCGTCGCGGCGGAAGCCGGTGAAGAACCGGTTCATCTGGTCGTGAACCATGGTGTGGTTGGTGACCAGCTTGTCGAAGTCAGCTTTCTGCTTGGCGGTCGGGAGTTCCCCGTAGAGCAGCAGATAGCAGGTCTCGAGGAAGTCGCCCTTCTCGGCGAGCTGCTCGATAGGGTATCCGCGGTATTCGAGAATACCGGCATCGCCATCGATATAGGTGATCTTGGACTGGCAGCTGCCCGTCGATGTGAAGCCGGGATCGTAGGTAAACATCCCGGACTGGGCGTAGAGCTTGCCGATGTCGATGACATCAGGGCCGACGGTCCCGCTATGGATCGGCAGCTCGAAGCTCTTGCCGTCGACTGTCAGCGTTGCGGATTTGGTATTGGTTTTTGCGTCCATCGCGTGGTCCCCGATGAGATCGTTGAGGGGCCGGCAAACCACCGACATTTCAGAGGAAATGGGGAGGCTAGCCGGGAATTCCAGAGCATTCGCCAGAATGCGTAGCGTATTGCTGTGTGCGCTGCAAGGCGGGCAAAAGCAGCCTACAGCTATGCTAAATAGACGCCTGATCGGCGAGCCGGTCGAGGCATTCCTGACGTCCCAATACCGCCAGAACATCGAAAATGCCGGGCGATGTGGTCTTGCCTGTCAGCGCCACGCGGAGCGGTTGCGCGACCCCGCCAAGCTTGATGCCAGCTTCCTCGGCAAAGGCGCGGGTGGCGGCTTCGGCATTCGCCGCCGTCCAGTCGGTAACGGCTTCCAGCGCGGTGCGCAGCTTGCCGATCAACAGGCGGGTTTCCGGCGTCAGTACGGCTGCAGCCTTGGGCTCCATCGGGAGCGGGCGGTCCGCGAAAATGAAGGACGCGCCGTCGATCAACTCGATCAGCGTCTTGGCACGCTCCTTCAGGCCGGGCATGGCGCGCAACAGCTGGGCGCGCGTGGTGTCGTTGAGCTTGGCCTTCAGGTCGGCGCCGCCAGGGACGTAATTCAGCACGTCCTCAAACATGGTCACGAGGGATTGATCGTCGGTGTGACGGATGTAGTGACCGTTGAGATTTTCGAGCTTGGCGAAATCGAAGCGCGCGGCGGAACGGCCGATCCCCGACAGGTCGAAGGCGTCGATCATCTCCTGGGTCGAGAAGATTTCCTGATCGCCGTGGCTCCAGCCGAGCCGCACCAGGTAATTCCGCAGGGCGGCCGGCACATAGCCCAGCGCGCGATAGGCCTCGACGCCGAGCGCACCGTGGCGCTTCGAGAGTTTCGAACCATCGGGTCCGTGGATCAGCGGAATATGCGACATGCTGGGCACGGTCCAGCCGAGCGCGTCGTAGATCTGCTTCTGGCGGGCGGCGTTGATCAGATGATCGTCACCGCGGATGACATGGGTCACGCCCATGTCATGGTCATCGACCACCACGGCGAGCATGTAGGTCGGATTGCCGTCGCCGCGCAGAAGCACGAGATCGTCGAGATTTTCGTTCTGCCAGACCACGCGGCCCTGCACCTGATCCTCGATCACGGTCTCGCCGGTGAGGGGCGCCTTCAGGCGGATCGTCGGCTTGATGTCCGGCTTAGGTGTGGACGGATCGCGGTCGCGCCAAAGGCCATTGTAGAGCTTGGAGCGGCCCTCAGCGCGAGCGGCCTCGCGCATCTGCTGCAGTTCCTCGGCGCTGGCATAGCAATAATACGCTTTGCCCTCGGCGAGCAGCTGTTCGGCGACTTCGCGGTGCCGGCCGGCACGGGCGAACTGGTAGACGGTGTCGCCGTCCCATTCGATGCCCAGCCACTTCAACCCGTCGAGAATGGCGTCGATCGCCGCATCGGTGGAGCGCTCGCGGTCGGTATCCTCGATCCGCAGCAGCATCTTGCCGCCGGTCTTCCTGGCATACAGCCAGTTGAACAGCGCGGTGCGTCCACCGCCGATATGGAGGAAGCCGGTCGGCGAGGGGGCGAAGCGGGTAACGACGGGAGCGGTCATATCAGCGGGTTCGATCGATTTCGGTGTGAGTGTTGGCGGGCGTTTATCACAACGACAGGGCGCTGTCTCACGGCGAATAAATGCGGATTCCGGGCCGGAACCGCATCGGAAAAGGTCCTTTCGCCCGATCTGGCCCCTGATCCGGCCCTTGGCGGGGCCTTCTGGATTTGGCACATAGGGCGCAGCTTGAAAGGCAGCAAATGACAGACGAATCGGTATCCGACGCAGGCCGTGACTTCATCCGCGACATCGTTGCGGCGGACCTGCAATCCGGTAAGCACAAGAGCGTGGTGACGCGCTTTCCGCCGGAGCCCAACGGCTACCTGCATCTCGGCCATGCCAAGTCGATCTGCCTGAATTTCGGCGTTGCCGAGGAATTCGGCGGCCACTGCAACTTGCGTTTCGACGACACCAATCCGACCAAGGAAGAGCAGGAATATATCGACGCCATCCAGCGCGACGTCCGCTGGCTCGGCTTCGACTGGGGCGAGGGCAATCTGCACTACGCCTCGGACTATTTCGAGCAGCTCTATGACTGGGCGGTACACCTGATCCGCGCCGGCAAGGCCTATGTCGATGACCAGTCGCAGGAAGAAATCCGCTTTAAGCGTGGCACCCTGACGGAGCCTGGCCAGAACAGCCCGTTCCGCGACCGTTCGGTTGATGAGAACCTGGATCTGTTCGCGCGGATGCGCGCCGGCGAATTCCCGAACGGCGCCCGCGTGCTGCGCGCCAAGATCGACATGTCGTCGGGCAACATCAACCTGCGCGATCCCGTGATCTATCGCATCCTGCATGCGCATCATCCGCGCACGGGCACCGCTTGGAGCATCTATCCGAGCTACGACTTCGCGCACGGCCAGTCGGATGCCATCGAACACGTAACGCATTCAATCTGTACGCTCGAATTCGAGGATCACCGGCCGCTTTACGACTGGTGCCTGGAAAACCTGCCGGTGCCATCGCGGCCGCATCAGTATGAATTCGCGCGCCTCAACATGACCTACACGCTGCTGTCGAAGCGCGTGCTGACCGAACTTGTCCGCGGTGGCCATGTCACGGGCTGGGACGATCCACGGATGCCGACGCTGGCCGGCCTGCAGCGCCGCGGCATTCCTGCCGAAGCACTGCGCGAATTCGTCAAGCGCATCGGCGTCGCCAAGGCCAACTCGACCGTCGATATCTCGATGTTCGATTTCGCCGTGCGCGAGACACTGAATCGCACGGCGCAGCGCCGCATGGCGGTGCTGAAGCCGCTGAAGGTGGTGATCGAGAACTACCCGGAAGGACAGACCGAGCAGCTCGAAGCCATCAACCATCCCGATGATGCGTCGCTCGGCAACCGGCAGATTTCATTCGGCCGCGAGCTCTACATCGAGCATGACGACTTCATGCAAGAGCCGCCGAAGAAGTTCTTCCGCATGGCGCCGGGCCGCGAGGTCCGCTTGCGTTACGGCTATTTCATCACCTGCAAGGACGTGATCAAGAACGCTGCCGGCGAGGTGGTCGAACTGCGCTGCACCTATGATCCGGAAACCCGGGGCGGCAATGCGCCGGACGGCCGCAAGGTCAAGGCGACCATCCATTGGGTGAGCGCCGCAGATGCCGTGCAGGCGGAAGTGCGCGTCTACAATCAGCTGTTCGCCGATCCGCAGCCCAATGCGACCGAGTTCGCATCGCAGCTCAATCCGGACTCGCTGGAGACGCTGACCGGCGCCATGCTTGAGCCGGCGCTGGCGAGCGACAACACAAGCGATGTCGTGCAGTTCGAGCGCCAGGGTTATTTCTGTCGCGACAAGGATTCAGCGCCCGGCAAGCTGGTCTTCAACCGCACGGTCGGTCTGCGCGATAGCTACGCCAAGCTCGCCTGAGCAACCCCAGGGATTAGTTTTCGTATTCTGCATCCGTTCCGCTAGTCGCCGCTTGCCCTTCCGATAGCATTCGAAAGGGCAAGCGTGGCGTGCGGGCGTTCGATGGCGCGAGGCGGGGATCAGCAACAGCGGCGGGGCCGATCCGGCACGGCGACCACATGGCCGCCGCCGGCCACGGCAGGCGTCGCTGTCCCGTCACCGACGTCATCAACGTCGGGCTTGGGCACGCTCTGGACGTGGGTGCGGGCCGAAGCTGGTCCCGGTCGCTTGCTGCCTTGGGTGCCGATCGCTTTCGGCACCGGCATCGCGCTGTATTTTGCCGCTGAGCATGAGCCGGTGGCCTGGGTTGCCGCTGCGACGGCTGGCCTTCTTTGCATGGCTGCGTTTTTGCTGCGGCGACAACGATGGTTTCCCTTGATCTTGCTCATTGCGGCCATCGCGGCGGGCTTCGCGATGGCTGCCACGAAAACCGCGCGTGTGGCTCATGAGATTCTGGCGAAGCCGCTCTATTCCGTTGCGCTTACCGGCTTCGTCGAGACCCATGAGGAACGGGAGCGCACGGATCGCTTCGTGCTGCGCGTTGCCACGATGGACAGCCCGCGCGCCGCACCGAAGCTGACCCGTGTGCGGCTGTCAGTGAAGAAGGGCATGGCGCCTGCCGTCGGCAGCTTCGTCGAATTGAAGGCAAGGCTGCAGCCGCCGCTGTCGCCACTCCGACCGGGCAGCTACGACTTCGGACGCGATCTGTATTTTCAAGGGATCGGCGCGTCCGGTTTTGTGATGGGCGGCATCAAGGCAGTCGCTCCGCCGATACAGCCGAGTGTGGCGCTACGCTATTCGGCGACCATGCAAGGGCTGCGCGACGCCATCGATGCGCGGATCCGCACTGTGCTCTCGGGCGATAGCCGCGCCATTGCCACGGCGCTGCTCACAGGCCGCCGTGATGCGATTTCGGCTGACGTCAATGATGCGATGTTCATCTCCGGCCTCGGTCATGTATTGTCGATCTCCGGCTATCATATGGCCGTCGTCGCCGGCGTGGTGTTCTTTGCGATCCGGGCGCTGCTGGCATTGATCCCCGTGCTGACGGTGACGTTCCCGATCAAGAAAGTAGCTGCTGCTGCGGCGTTATTCGCGGCACTGTTCTATCTGCTGCTGTCAGGTGCCGAAGTCGCGACGCAGAGATCGTTTTTCATGACGGCCGTCGTGCTGATTGCAGTCATGGTCGATCGCCGGGCGGTGACGTTCCGCACCCTGGGGGTGGCAGCAATGGTCGTGCTGATCGTGGCGCCGGAAGCGTTGGTGCATCCGAGTTTTCAGATGTCATTCGCGGCGACGCTGGGGCTGGTCGCATTGGTGCAGATCGGCATGCCCGCGCTGTTTGCCTCGTCCGATCATTCCGCGACGGCGCGCGTGGCGCTATGGGGCGGACGCGAGATCGCGATGCTCGTACTGGCTTCGCTGGTCGCGGGCCTTGCCACCACGCCCTATGCTGCCTTTCATTTCCATCGCGTCACGCCTTATGGCGTCGTCGCCAATCTCCTGGCGATGCCGGTGGTCTCGGCCCTGGTAATGCCGGCGGGCATTCTCGGTCTCGTAGCGATGCCCTTTGGCTTTGACGGTGTGTTCTGGCGGCTGATGGATGTCGGCATCCAGTGGATGATTGTCGTCACGCAATGGGTGGCAGCGTTGCCCGGTGCCATCGGCCGGATGCCGGCCTTTGGCACCGGGCCGCTGATATCAGCCAGTATCGGCATCATCGTGCTGGGATTGCTGCGCACGCCGTTGCGCTTCGCGGGGGCTGCCGTGCTTGCAATCTCGATTGTGTGGGCATTGCTGGTGAAGCAGCCCGATGCGCTGATCTCGGGTGACGGTCACAGCGTCGCGGTGCGGGGCAGGGACGGGCATCTCCACGTGATGCGCAGCGCCAAGGATACATTTTTGCTGAAAGAGTGGCTTGCCGGCGATGCCGATGCACGCCTGCCGACCGATGCCTCAGTCGGCCACGGCGTGTCCTGCGACCGCGACGGGTGCATCACGGCGCTGGCCGATGGCGCTTTGGTGGCGCTGGTTTTACAGCCGGATGCCTTCACAGATGATTGCGAGAAAGCGGCGCTCATCGTCACGGCGCGACAATCGCCGAGAGATTGCAGGGCGCTGGTGATCGATCAGGATCGCCTGCAACGAAATGGTGCGGTGAGCCTACACCGAACCGCGAATGGCTTTACGATGGATGCCGTGCGACCGCGTGGCCTGGACCGTCCGTGGTCGCGCGCAATTCCCGATGAGCCCCGGCAAGATCTGATCCAGACCGGTCGTCCACCGCAAAACCGGCCGGTGGATGCGACGCCGGCGGAAACCGATCTTCAACCCGAAGATCAGTAATCCGCCGAGGCGCAAATCTCAGTAGCGGCGATACAGGCCGATCAGCTTGCCCTGAATGCGCACCCGGTTGGGTGGCAGGATACGGACCTCGTAGGCGTCATTCGCAGGCTCCAGCGCGATCGACGCGCCGCGGCGGCGGAAGCGCTTTAGCGTGGCTTCCTCGTCGTCGATCAGAGCCACCACGATGTCGCCGGTGTCGGCGCTCTCGTTGCGCTGGATCAGCACCGTGTCGCCATCGAGAATGCCGGCGTCCTGCATGGAATCGCCGCGCACTTCGAGCGCGTAATGTTCGCCGGAGCCGAGCATGTCGGCGGGCATGCTGATGGTGTGGCTGCGGGTCTGCAGCGCCTCGATCGGCGTACCGGCCGCGATCCGGCCCATGACCGGGATAGCAACCGTGCGGCCATTGTCATCATCGCCGCTGTTGCTGGCGATGCTGGCGGCCGAACGCACCTTGCCAAGCGTGCCTTCGATGACGCTGGGCGTGAAGCCGCGGCGCCCGGTGCCGCCGGTGACCGGCGCGCCGAGCTCTGGCAGCTTGATGACTTCGATGGCACGGGCGCGGTTGGGCAGACGGCGTATGAAGCCGCGTTCTTCCAGCGCCGTGATCAGACGATGGATGCCGGACTTCGAGCGCAGGTCGAGCGCATCCTTCATCTCGTCGAAGGACGGCGGGACGCCGGCTTCCTTCAGCCGTTGATCGATGAATCGCAGGAGTTCGTATTGTTTGCGCGTGAGCATCTGAAGCCATCCTCAGTTGACGGTGTCGGCCGCCGCGTGCGTTTCAAAGGGCCTTCGAACGGTGAGCCTCAATCCTGAGACGATCGTTCGAAGATCGGTTGCGCGAGTTCGGGCACTCTCAAACTACTCAAAGCCACAGAATCTCGAAACAAATCATGAACGAACACTATATGTTCCATATGTGTTCTGCAATGCTTAATTTGCCGTCAACAGAACGCGCGTTGAGGGAGGTTTGAGGAGGTTGTTCCTCACAGTCGTCGATCCTCGACTGATACGGAAAATGCTTCCCGGTCGCCTGGGCTACGCGGACGTCATGCGCCCAATGGGCGGCGGCGGAGTCGTGGAGCCGGTCGCCAGCGAGCGCTGAACCATGATCGTGTCGGCCCAGCGGCCGGAGCGATAGGCGACGCCGGGCAGCAAGCCGACGCGCGCAAAGCCGAAGCTCTCATGCAAGCCGAGCGAGGCCGTGTTGTCGGCATCGATATAGCCGATGATCTGCCGGAAGCCGGCCGCCGCGCACACGTCGATGAGTTCGCGCATCAGCAGCCGGCCGATGCCTCGGCCGACATGCCCGTGGTGGATATAGATCGAATGCTTGACCGTGTAGCGATAGGCCGGTCGCTTGCGGAACAGCACCACATAGGCATAGCCGACGACTTCGCCGCCTTGTGTGGCGACGAGATGCGGGAATCGTTTGCTGCGCAGGTTCTTGCGCCGGTCTCTGAGATCGTCGGGCTGCGGCGTGTCGGCGTCGCTGACGCCTTCCTCGACGCCTTGCCGGATGTGCCGGCGATAGATCGCCAGCATGGCATCGACGTCGGTGTCGCGTGATGGTCGGATGACGACCGGCTGTTCGAGTTCCGTTGGCAAATCTGGCTCCTTACGTGCTCCCTATTCGGAGACCACGTAAGTGTAAAGCCGGATCCGGCCATTGGCGTCGACCTTGCGGTAGATGCCCTGGATTTCGACGTCGAAGCCCGGGAATGTGTTGAAGCAGGTCTCGAACATCTTCAGATAGTCGATCATAGGCTTGGCCCGTTCGGTGAGGCGCTCGCCCGGCACGATCGTGGCGATGCCGGGCGGATAGACCACGAACGGCGTCGTGGCGACGCGCCCGAAAAGCTCATCGATCGAAACGTAATCGACGTCGTTGCGCACCAGACAACGTGCGGCATCGTGGGGCGACATGGCGATCTCGGGCAGGTGGTCGGCGGAGAACTGCCTGGTCTGGAGGTCGCTCACATTAGCCTCGCGGAAGAACCGGTGCATGTCGCCGCACAGATCCCGCAGGCGTACGCCCGCATAACGCACAGGCCGGCGCCTGGCGAATTCCGGGATGACGTCTTCCAGCAGCGCGTTGTCGTCATGAAATTTCTTGAAGGCGACAAGGCCCGATATCAGCGTGCCGGCCTTGCTGGCTTCCACGCCGGGCGTGAGCAGGAAGAGCAGCGAGTTGAGATCGTTCTTCTCGGGAACGATGCGATTTTCGCGCAGGAACTGCGCGACCACTGGCGCGGGGATGCCGTGATCGGCATAGGCGCCGGTGGTGCGATCGAAGCCAGGGGTCAGGACCGTCAGCTTGTTCGGATCGGTCATGGCGAAGCCGGCGACCATTCCGGGAAAGCCGTGCCAGGCAGCCTCAGGGGCGAGCTGCCAATAGGACGGGTTGGTGGCGAGCTGGTCCGTCCCAACGCTTTCCCACGGCACATTGTGAACGGCGCCTTCGCTCGATGCATCGGGAATTGCGACGCGCTCGGGCACGAAGGGTTCGAAGAACCAGCGGCGCTCAGTGCGGGTTTCCTTCTCCTCGAATTCGCGGCGGACAGCGCGCATCTTCTTGCGCAGTTCGATGCCGAGTCGGATCGTGTCGTCCCACAACACTTCGCCGGAGCGGCCTTTCATCATCTGCGCACCGACATCCAATGATGCGAAGAGCGGATAGAACGGTGAGGTCGAGGCGTGCTGCATGAAGCTCTCGTTGAAGCGCCGATGCTCGACACGGCGCTTCTGCCCGCGGATATGGCGATCCTTCATGTGGATCTGTGACGCCTGCGAGAAGCTCGCGAGCTGCTTGTGGGTCGACTGTGTCGCAATGATGCCCGGCGAATCCGGGCCGAGTTCCTTAAGCCCCATGGCGAAGCGGCCGGCATAAAGCGGATGGAATTTCATGAAGCCGGCCCAGGCTTCGTCGAACAGGACGTAATCGCAGAGATGGCCGATGCGCTTGATGATCATCTCGGCGCTGTAGATCGTGCCGTCATAGGTGCATTGTTCGATGACGGCGACGCGGAATGGGCGCGGACGTTTCCAGGCCTCGGGGTCCGTGACCAGCGGATTGGTGCGGATGCTCTCGCGGAGAGCCTTCTCGTCGGTGGCCTCCCAGTTCATCGGGCCGATCAGGCCCCAGGGATTGCGCGCCGTCGGCACATAGATCGGCACACCGCCCGAGATCATCAACGCGCCGTGCAAGGCGGCCTTGTGGTTGTTGCGGTCGAACAGCACCAGATCGCCATCGGTGACCAATGCGGACAGTGCGACCTTGTTGGAGGTCGAGGTGCCGTTGAGCACGAAATAGGTTTTCTCCGCGCCAAAGATCTGCGCGGCTTCCTTCTGCGCCTGCAGCGCAGGGCCCTCATGAGTCAGCAGATCGCCGAGGTCGAGCACCGAATTGTCGAGGTCGTCGCGGAACACCGCTTCGCCGAGATGTTCCATGAACACCCGCCCGATCGGGCTGCGGCTGTAGAACACGCCGCCATTGTGGCCCGGGCAGGTCCAGAGCTGGTTGCCTTCCTCGGCATAGTCGACCAAAGCGCCGAAGAACGGCGTCTTCAGTGTCTCGGCATATTGCTTCAACCGGCTAATGAGATTCTTGGCGATGAACGGCGGTGTTTCCTCCGACAGGAAGACATAGCCGTCGATGAAATCGAGCACCTCGACCGGGACGTCCTCAAATCGCTTGCGGCGGATCAGCAGGATGATGGGGAAGTCCAGGCCGCGTTTGCGCATCAGGTTGATCAGCGCCGCGGTCTTGCCTTCGAGGCCCTTCTTGCCCCAGTCGACCACCATGCAGCCGATTGCCGCGTCGGTCTGGACCGCGATGGTGGCGTCTTCGAGCTTGCGCGCCTTGACGACCTCGAAGCCGGAACGCTCGATCTCCTCGACGATCTGATTGAGGCGAATGCCCTCGAGATCGTCGGCTTCGAAAGTCGGCATCGCGAAGAGGAAATTGAAGCGTTTGAAATAGTCCATTTGTCCACCGATCTTGTTTCGCTGCGATCTCTCGCTGCGTTACGTGACAATTCAGTGACTGAAATTGCGTTAAGGTATCTCAATCAGGAAAAAGGTCTGGGGAGCATGCCGCGAGGCGGGAGTTCCGCCAGCCGCGGCATCGGGTCAGCCTGTTGGCTGCTAGACCGGCAGCCGGATGATCGCGCAGGAATCGCCCGCCACAGCGGCGGGTGCGAACGGCTTGCGGATCAGAAGTCCACCGGCGACAGCGAGATTCCCCAGCAGCGACGAGTCCTGCTTGATGACCGGCGTCGCCACCACAGTGCCGTCGGCGCGGGTCTCGAGGCGCGTGCGCAGATAATCCTCGCGCTGGTCGTTGGCCCCGAGATCGCGGCCGAGCACTGCGGGTTCGATCCCGTGGGCGATGTCGTTTCGACCGCACAGCGCACGCAGCAGCGGCACCATGAACAGGAAGCCGCAGACATAGGACGATACGGGATTCCCCGGCAGGCCGATGACCCGCATGGCCTCGCGGTGTCCGTGCATCATCGGTTTGCCGGGCCGCATCGCGATCCGCCAGAACGCCATCTCGACGCCGGCATTGATCAGCGATTGCTGCACGAGGTCGTGGTCGCCGACCGATGCGCCGCCGGTGGTGATCAGCACATCGGCATTCAAATCGATCGCGCGTTGAATGGCGGATGTGGTCGCCTCCAGCGTGTCGACGGCGATACCGAGATCGATCACTTCGGCACCTTCTGCGCGCGCAAGCGCACGCAGCGCGAAGCCGTTGGAGAGCACGATCTGGCCTGGGCCGGGGATCGCACCGGGCATCACCAGCTCGTCGCCGGTGGCAAGTATCGCGACGAGGGGGCGTCGCCGTACCGGCAATGCCGCATGATTCATGCCGGCGGCAAGAGCGAGATCACGGTCGGTGAGGCGCGTGCCGGCGCGTAGCAATACGTCACCTTCGTTGAAGTCGACACCGGCCGGGCGGATATGCTTGCCGGAGATTGCGGCTTCGTTGATCCTGACGGTGTCGCCGTCGCGTGCTGTGTCTTCCTGGATCACCACGGCGTCGGCGCCGTCCGGCAGTACTCCGCCGGTGAAGATCCGCAGGGCCTCGCCGGTCTGCAGGGGGCGATCGAATGGCTTGCCCGCGGCAATTTCGCCGATCACACGCAATCTGGCGCCAGGTGTCGCGTCGGCCGCGCGCACCGCATAGCCGTCCATGGCCGACATGGGCTCCGGTGGCTGCGTGCGCAGCGAAGCGATGTCGCGGGCCAGCACACGGTGGAACGCGTCCTCCAGTGGCACCATTTCCTCGGGCAGCGCATCGGCGCCCGCGAGAATGGCGGCCATGGCATCGGTAACCGGCATCAGGGCCATCGGCAGTGGTCTCCGGCAGTGTGGGTGCCCGTCATAGCGGAGAGCGGGAGCCGACGCAAAATCACCGGCGCTTTGGCAGCGCCGGGAAACGCGATAGACATCGGGGATCATGACCGACCACGTTTCCGCTGGCGATAATGCGCCGCTCTGGCGCGCCGATGTCGATGCGCTGGCTTTCCGGCTGGAAGGACACGATGGGCTCTGCATGGTGCACCGTCATGCGTTCCGGACCTTGTTGAGGCGCTACCCCTCGCCGGAGGAATGTGCAGCCTATTTCCGCGATCACCGGCGAGCGTTTCAGGCGGCGGCCAGCGCCAAACTGGTGCGGGCAGGGGTGGCGGTGGATGCCAATTTCCACCTGACCAGCCGCGATCTTGCCCGCGCGATGCAAAATTAGCGGTCGCGCCGCGGATGCAACTCGGTTAAAATCGGGGTCTAATTCGCGAGGATTCCGATGCAACAGACCCAGACCGCCCAGATCTCCGCCGTTACCACCGACGTCAATGTCGTCGTGCAGGCCGTTCTGGCGATGGCGCTCGGTCTGTTTATCGTCGGCGTGGTCGGTTTCTCGCATATCAGCGCCGTCCACAATGCGGCCCACGACACGCGCCACGCCAACGCATTCCCCTGCCACTGAGACATGTCCGTTTTCAGGTCGATCGTTTTCTCGGCAGTACTGGCTGGCGCGATCACTGGTGCTGCGATCACCGGCGCCCAGATGGTCGGCACCATTCCGCTGATCCAGAAAAGCGAAGTCTATGAGCGAAAGGCCGAGGCTCCGGCGCCTGCGCCGACGGCTGCCGCACAGCCAGCGCAGACGCACGACCATGGCGCCGCCGCCAGCCCCGCCCATAGCCATGAGGCCGAGTGGGAGCCTGCCGAGGGCTTGCAGCGTAATGCCTTCACCACCGGCGCCAATATCCTGACTGCCATCGGCTTCGCTTTGCTGCTGGCCGGCATCTTCGCGCTGCGTGGCCGGGTCGTGAGCTGGCGGGAAGGACTGTTCTGGGGTCTCGGCGGTTTCGTCGTCTTCACGGCGGCGCCTGGCCTCGGCCTGCCGCCGGAGCTGCCTGGCATGCCTGTCGCCGACCTCACGCTGCGCCAGACCTGGTGGATCGGTACTGCCTGCGCCACTGCGGCGGGGCTCGGCCTGCTGGTCTTCCGCAAGGCCTCATGGGCCGCCATTCTCGGCCTTGGCCTGATCGTCCTGCCGCACCTGATCGGCGCACCGCTGGCGCCGGCTGGCCATACGGATGTCCCCGAGGCACTGTCGCACAGTTTCGTCGTTGCGGCGGTCCTGACCAGCCTGCTGTTCTGGGCACTGCTCGGCGTCCTCACCAGCATCGCCTTCCGGCGCATCTCGCGGACCTAAAGCCCAAGTGCCTTGAGCGCCTCGGCGACCGATGTCGGCGAGGTGACGTGGACGGCCTGCAATCCGCAAGCGCGAGCGGCCTCGATATTGTCGGCAAGATCGTCGAAGAACACGATGCGGTCGGCGGGGATGCCGATTTCCGTGATGACGTGCTCATAGGATTTTGCATCGGGCTTGCGAAGCCCGATCGAGGACGACAGAAACACCGTGCGGAAGTGACTGAGCAGATCGGCATGGTGTTCCGAGAAATGCGTGACATGCGCGACATTGGTGTTTGAGAACGCGTAGAGCGGCCAGCGCTTCGAGGCATGCGCGAGGAGTTCGGCAATGCCCGGCATCTCCCCGACGAAGATCGCATTCCAGCCTTCGAGAAATTGTGCCGGCGTCAGATCGATACCGAGCGTGTCGTGCAGATGCGCAAAGAATGCGTCGTCGGAAATCTCGCCGCGCTCGTGTCGCATATAGACGTCGCCGCGCGCAAACCGGCTCACGATGTCGTCCGGTGTACACTGCGCGTAGTCCGACCAGACCTTCAGCACGCGCGTGAAATCGATATCCAGCACGACGCGGCCAAGATCAAACAGCAGGGCGTCTGCGGAATTTGGCGTAAGCGACATCGTCATCTGTATCTTTTGGCTCAACGATTGAACATGTGCGGCGCAGGTTAGCGGATGATGGCAGAAAATCCTTGCCTCCGCGTGACAAACCGTCCCGATATTTCTGTTGCCTAGGCAACTAATTCGTGAGAGCCTTTCCAAAGAGGGCGCTACTTAGAGCAGTCAACTGCCGGGCCCTGCAGGGAGAGAAACGATGGTGGACCGCTTGTGCGGGACAGCGATTGATGACGCGCGAGTAACGCGTGGTGGTCTAGCCGGTTACCGCGCCGAGATTGCCGTGAATGCGTCGCAGCAAGTCGATCAGCACTTCGCGTTCGCTTTCATTCAGACAGGACAGCAGCTTTCGCTCGCGTTCCAGGGCGGTCACAATGACGGCGTCATGGGTGATGCGCCCTTTCGCGGTCAGCGTAATCGAATGGGTGCGCGCGTCGTCAGGGTCGGCATTGATGGCGACCAGGCCGCGCTCTTCCAGCATGGCAAGCGTGCGGCTGACCGGTCCCTTGTCGAAGCCGATGACGTGGCAGATGCGCGAGGCGGGAATGCCGGGCTCGATCGCCAGCAGCGACATGATGCGCCACTCGGTGACATTCACGCCAAAGCGCTTCTGATAGAGCACGGTCGCGTTGCGCGAGAGCTTGTTCGCAATGAAGGTGATAAAGGCCGGCACATAGCGATCGAGATCGAGCAACTGCCCACCTTTGGCAGCGGGCGCTCTCGCGGCGACAGTCCTGACATTGACCTTTGTCACTTTCGCCTTGGCGGGCTTTCGAACCGTTTTTCCCGATCCATTCTTGCTCATGCACCACGATCCTGCCTGCCAGCGTGACGTCGTCGAAATCGGCGAGATCACATGGTTCTGAGGAATAGAGATACGCAGCCACAATTGCCAACAAGAAAATATGGGAGATTCACATGGTCGCCACGGTCACGACGGCATCGCCCCACACCCCGCCGGTGCTGTCCTTCGGCGGAGCCTTGCCGAACGACGCATCGTCTCAGCCCGTCGTCCACCTCGACGTCGATCCCTTCGCCATGGACTTCTTCGCCGATCCTCACCCCACCCACGAGGTGCTGCGTGAAGCCGGGCCCGTGGTTTATCTCGACAAATGGAACGTCTACGCGGTCGCGCGCTATGCCGAAGTTCATGCAGTCCTGAACGATCCCGCGACGTTCTGCTCGAGCCGCGGCGTGGGTCTTAGCGACTTCGCCAGGGAGAAACCGTGGCGCCCGCCGAGCCTCATCCTCGAAGCCGATCCGCCGGCGCATACGCGTACGCGCGCCGTGCTGAATAAAGTGCTGTCGCCCGCGGTGATGAAGCAACTGCGTGACGGCTTCGCCGCGGCGGCCGACGCCAAGGTCGACGAACTGCTGGAGCGGCGCAGTTTCGATGCGGTCGCGGATCTCGCCGAAGCCTATCCACTCTCGGTGTTCCCCGATGCGATGGGCCTGCAGAAGGAGGGCCGCGAGAACCTGCTGCCTTATGCTGGTCTTGTCTTTAATGCCTTCGGTCCGCCGAACCAGCTGCGCCAGGACGCCATCGAACGCTCAGCGCCGCATCAGGCCTATGTCGCCGCGCAATGTCAGCGCGCCAATCTCGCGCCGGGCGGTTTCGGCGCCTGTATCCATGCGCGGGTCGACACCGGCGACATTACCGCCGACGAGGCACCGCTGCTGGTGCGCTCGTTGCTGTCGGCAGGACTGGACACGACGGTGAACGGTATCGGCGCTGCGGTCTATTGCCTGGCGCGCTACCCGGAGGAATTCGCGCGGCTGCGCAGCGACCTCTCGCTGGCGCGCAACGCCTTCGAGGAGGCCGTGCGCTTTGAGAGTCCGGTGCAGACCTTCTTCCGCACCACGACGCGAGATGTCGAAATCAGCGGTTGCCATGTCGGGGAGGGCGAGAAGGTGCTGATGTTCCTGGCTGCCGCCAACCGCGATCCGCGCCGCTGGGCCGATCCAGAGTGCTATGACATCACCCGCAAGACGTCCGGCCATGTCGGCTTCGGCTCCGGCATCCATATGTGCGTCGGCCAGCTCGTGGCTCGGCTTGAGGGCGAGGTCATGCTGTCTGCGCTGGCGCGCAAGGTCGTGTCGATCGAGATCACCGGCGACGTCAAGCGCCGTTTCAACAACACGCTGCGCGGGCTCGAAAGCCTGCCGGTCACCTTCACGCCTGCCTGAGGATTCCATGCCGAGCATTACGTTCATTCATCACGACGACCGTGCCGAGACAGTCAGCGCCAATGACGGCGATAGCGCCATGTATACGGCGCTGCTGCATGGCATCGACGGCATCACGGGCGAATGCGGCGGAGGCGCGGTTTGCGCCACCTGCCACGTCTATGTCGACGACAGCTGGCTGGGCAAAGTTGGCACAGTCGGTGCCGACGAGGATGAGTTGCTGGAGGGTGTCGCCAGCGAGCGGCTGCCGAACAGCCGGCTGTCGTGCCAGATCAAGATCACCGAGGCGCTCGATGGCCTCGTGCTCCGGCTGCCGGAGCGACAGGTGTAACTCGCAAGCAAGACCGCGACCGGCAACGTCCGGACCCGCGCAATCAAGGTAGAGGGGAGAGACGACAATGAAGGGCTTGAAGACAGTTTTGGCTGCTGCGGCATCCTGCGTGATGGCGACGGCAGTCCAGGCGCAGGTGTCCGACGATGTGGTGCGGGTCGGTGTGCTCAACGACATTTCCGGCGTGTTCCAGGACACCAACGGCATGGGTTCGGTGGAAGCCGCGCGGATGGCGGCCGAGGATTTCAACGGCGGCGGCAAGAATATCAAAGTCGAGATCGTCTATGCCGACCATCAGAACAAAGCCGATGTCGGTTCCGCCATCGCGCGCAAATGGCTCGATGTCGAAAAGGTCGATGCCATCGTCGACGTGCCGAATTCATCCGTGGGTCTCGCCATCAACAATATCGCCCGCAATACCAGGATGACCTTCCTGGCCTCGTCGACGGCGACCTCGGACCTCACCGGCAAGGACTGCTCGCCGAACACCATCCAGTGGGTCAACGACGCCTGGGCCACCGGCAACACCACCGCGGCGGCGATGATGCAGCGGGGCGGCGACGACTGGTACTTTCTCACGGTGAATTACGCGCTGGGGCAGGGCATCGAGGCCGAAGCCACCAATTACATCACGAAGAACGGCGGCAAGGTGCTGGGGTCATCGAAGCACCCGCTCGGCACCTCCGATTTCGCCTCGCTCTTGCTGCAGGCGCAGAGCTCGAAGGCCAAGGTGATCGGCCTGGCCAATGCCGGCGCCGATGCCATCAATGCGGTGAAGCAGGCCGGCGAGTTCGGCATGCAGGACGGCCCGCAGAAGCTGGTCGCGTTCCTGATCTTCATCAACGACGTTCACGGCATGGGCCTGAAGACCGCGCAGGGCCTGCTGCTGACGGAATCCTTCTACTGGGACATGGATGACGACACCCGCGCCTTCGCTAGGCGTTTCGCGGCGCGGCCGGGCATGAACGGCAAGATGCCGAGCGCCAACCAGGCGGGCGTCTACGCGTCCACGCTGGCCTATCTCAATGCGGTGGCGGCCAAGGGCAGCGACGATGCCAGTGTCGTCGTGCCGCAGATGAAGACCTTCAAGGGCAAGGACAGACTGTTCGGTGACGTCACGATCCGCGCCGATGGACGCGTCATCCATCCGATCTACCTGTTCGAGATCAAGAAGCCCGCGGACTCGAAGGGGCCGTACGATTATTACAAGCTGCTCTCGACCATCCCTGCCGAAAAGGCGTTCCGACCGATGGCTGAAGGCGGTTGCCCGATGATCAAATAGCCTATTGCGCATCGATACCGGCAACATCAGCTGCGGGATTTGTCGGAACGGTAGGTAATCTATTGCTCCGCAGAAAATCATGCGGGCTATTTCAAACCTAAAAGGCTGTTCCACGTACCTAATCACATCGAAACCTTTTGATTTAAAGGATTTGGAATGTCGATCGTGGTCGGATTGGTGATGGTGGTGCTGCTGCCCGCTGCGTGGTTGCTGGTCAAACGATATGAGCGTCATTTTAATGCGCAGATCGGCCCGTGGATTGTCAGCGAGATGAAGCCGCAGCGCAGTCGGCAACATCTCGCGCGCGAGCATCGCGATGACAGCGATCGCTGAAATCCGCCCCTATTCAGGTTACTGCAAAACTTACAATGCGCGCGCGTAACTAAGTAGTGCGTATTAACACTTGGCTTCGTCCTGCTCGGTAGTGCTGATCCCGCCATGATCGCCAGCCTGGATGTCTCATCCTCCGGTTGGTCGTTTGATGTGGCCCGGGACCGCCGCCAAACACCCCCCATGTCGCGCGCGGTCCCGGTTTTTGTTCGTGCCCACCCGGTGGGCGCTCTGGCACCTGCGCGATCTCGAACAGTTCGCGACCTCGTCGAAGCATACTGTCGCTGCATTGCGACCGATGGCCGAGGGTGGTTGCCGATAATCAAGTGACGGTCACTTGTTCGATGTCATCGGCGATTACCGGGAATTATTTGCGGCAACCGGGGTTCTGAGGATAGGGGCTCACACCTGCGACAGGAGTGTGCCATGCTCAGGAAAATGTTGATCGGACTTGCCACAATTGCGGCCATCGGCATGACGTCCGTGCCAATGGATGCTTCCGCGCGCGGCGGCGGAGGCGGACACGGCGGTGGTGGCGGCCACGGGGGTGGTTTCCACGGTGGTGGTGGTTTTCACGGAGGTAGCTTCCATGGCGGCGGTATAGCCATGGGCGGCCTTCGCGGCGGCGGATTTGGTGCAACTCGTTTCGCCGCCATGCCAGGCGGAGCACGCTTCGCTGTGATGCCCAATCGAGGCTTCCACCACTTCGGTCACCACAATCGCCACTTCCGGAATTTTGCCCCGTTTGCGATCGGCTTCGGTTCGTCCTACGCCTATGCGGGCTATCCGTATTACGACGACTGCTATGACGTTATCCGGGTGCGGACTTATCACGGTTGGCGATGGCGGCGCGTGTATGTCTGCGGCTGATGCCGGGCGACCGCGGAGTCTTCAATTCGCGGCGTTGTCCGTCACCAGATAGTGCCCGGACTTGCCGCCCTTTTTCTCGACGAGGTGGATGCCCTCGATACGGACACCGCGCTCCACGGCCTTGATCATGTCGTAGATCGTCAGGCATGCGACGGAGACGGCCGTCAGCGCTTCCATCTCGACGCCTGTGGGGCCCGTGACCTTGACCGACGCACGTACGCGGCAGCCCGGCAGTTTCTTGTCGGGCGTGATGTCCAGCGTGACTTTGGATAGCGCCAGCGGATGGCACAGCGGGATCAGATCCGATGTGCGCTTTGCCGCCATGATGCCGGCGATACGTGCCGTGCCAAGCACGTCGCCCTTTTTGGCATTGCCGGAGACGATCATGTCGAGCGTCGCCTTGCTCATGATCACCAGACCTTCGGCCACCGCGATGCGTTCGGTCGCCGGTTTCTCCGACACATCGACCATGCGGGCTTCGCCCGAGGAATCGATGTGGGTGAGGGCCGGGGCCTGCTTCGATTTTTTTGTCTTGCCGGCCATGATCAATGCGTTCCGTTCGCGCGCGTCAGCAGCGTCCTGGTCGCGGCCGTGACGTCCGCCTGCCGCATCAGGCTTTCGCCGACCAGGAAGGTGGAAATGCCGACGCGCTCGAGGCGTGCGAGATCGGCCGGCGTGAAGATGCCGCTCTCCCCAACCTTCAGACGATCCCGGGGAATCATCGGCGCGAGCGTTTCGCTGGCGGTCAGTGTGGTTTCGAAGGTGCGCAGGTTGCGGTTGTTGATGCCGATCATCGGCGAGCGCAGGTTCAGTGCCCGTTCCAGCTCCGGCTGGTCGTGGATTTCGATCAGCACATCCATGCCGTGGTCGATGGCGGCGTCTTCGATGTCACGCGCCTGCGCATCGTCGAGTGCAGCCATGATGATCAGGATGCAATCGGCGCCATGGGCGCGGGCCTCGACCACCTGATAGGTGTCGAACATGAAGTCCTTGCGCAACACCGGCAGTTTGGTCGCGGCGCGCGCCGCGACCATGAAGTCGAGATGCCCTTCAAACGACGGCGTATCGGTCAGGACCGAGAGACATGCGGCGCCGCCGGCCTCATAGGCCTTGGCCAGTGTCGGCGGGTCGAAGTCCTCGCGAATAAGCCCCTTGGACGGCGACGCCTTCTTGATTTCGGCGATCAGCGCGAACTCGTTCTTGTCGAGCTTCTTGTGGATCGCGGTCATGAAGCCGCGCGGCGCCGGCGCCGTCCTGGCCAGCGCTTCGACGGAAGCGAGCGGATGCGTGCGCTTGGCGGCCGCGATTTCCTCGCGCTTATAGGCTTCGATCTTTGTCAGGATGTCGGACATCGTCGTCTCACACCTTGGCGTTGGAGACGGTGACCAGTCGCTTCAGCTTCTCCAGCGCAGCGCCGCTGTCGAGCGACTTCTGACCGAGTGTCACGCCTTCCTTCACGTCCTTGACCTTGCCGGCCACGACCAATGCCGCGGCGGCATTGAGCAGCGCGACATCGCGGAAGGCGCTCGGCTTGCCGTCGAGGACGGCCTGCAGCGAGGCCGCATTTTCCTGCGCGTCGCCGCCCTTCAGGGAATCCGGACCGGTGCGCGGCAGGCCCGCATCCTCAGGTGAAATCTCAAAGCTGCGGATGTTGCCGTTTTCCAGCGCTGCGACGAAGGTCGGGCCGGTGAGGGTGATCTCATCGAGGCCATCGGAGCCGTGCACCACCCAGGCGGATTCAGAACCGAGATTCTTCAACACCTGTGCCAGCGGCAGCACCCACTGTCGCGAGAACACGCCGACCATCTGCCGGGTGACGCCGGCGGGATTGGACAGCGGTCCGAGCAGATTGAAGATGGTGCGGGTCGCGAGCTCGACGCGGGTTGGGCCGACATTCTTCATGGCGGGATGATGCGCCGGCGCGAACATGAAGCCAATGCCGGTTTCCTTGAGGCAGCGGCTGACATCATCGGGCGTAAGGTCGATCCTGACGCCAAGGGCGGCCAGCACGTCGGCCGCGCCGGAACGCGACGACAATGCACGATTGCCGTGCTTGGCAACCGGCACGCCGCAGCCGGCGACGATGAAGGAGGCGCAGGTCGAGACGTTCACGGAGCCGGAGCCATCTCCGCCGGTGCCAACCACATCGACGGCGCCGGCCGGTGCGTCGACCCGCAGCATCTTGGCGCGCATGACTTCCACCGCGCCGGTGATCTCGTCCACGGTCTCGCCGCGTACGCGCAGTGCCATCAGCAGGCCGCCCATCTGCGAAGGCGTGGCTTCGCCCGACATCATGCTGTCGAAGGCCACCGAGGCTTCCTCACGCGAGAGGGAGGCGCCTGTCGCGACCTTGGCAATGATTGCCCTGAGATTGTCCATCGGATGCTTTCAGAGTGATGCACATGTCATTGCAGTCGACATCTGCAACGAAGCCGTCCAGCCTTTGCTTGTTGCTTCTGGATGGCTTCGCTGCGTCCGCAATGACGATGTGGGTTTCCTAATTGGTGTTGCTGTTTGCGGCGCCGGTGGCGATCGCAAGGGCTTCTGCGTTGATCTTGGTGCCGATCTGCGTCTCGAGCCTGGTGACATACTGCGCGACCTGCTCATCGGTCAGCCCGCGCTGCAATGTTTCCTTCAGCTTCTTGGCGTCTTCGGAAGCCATGTCGACCGCAGGTGCGGTGACGTCGGTGATCCGGTAGACGATCCATTCCGACGGCGTGGCGCCCTGGGCCTGTCCGGCCGAATCCTTGACGCCGCGGAAGACAGACTGGACGACTCCGGCGGAGAGAGCCGGATCGCTCGTGTCGCGCTTGAACGGCGCGGAGGTCACGACCTTGAGGCCGGCTGCGGCGGCTTCGTCGGCGAGCTTGGCGCCGCTTTCAAGCTTCTTCGCCATGTCGACAGCCTTGTCACGCAGGCGCGTCGTGATCTGCTCTTCGCGCCAGCGCGCCTCGACCTGCGGCTTCACTTCGTCGAGCGTGCGGTCGCGCGCCGGCGTAACACCGAGCACGTCGTACCAGATGTAACCGCCACCGGCCTGCAATGCGTCGTTGTCGACACCGACATCGCTGTTGAAGGCCTGGGTCACGACGTCCACACCCGTGGGCAGGCCGGCAACGGGCTGGCCATCCGGCGCACGGCCGGAGCGATCGACCGCCTCGATAGTGACGGCGGTGAGGCCGAGCTTCTTGGCGGTATCGACGACATTGGCGCCGCCACCGCGTTCATCCTCGATCTTGTTATGCATGTCGGACACGACGGCACGGGCGCGCTCGATGGCAATATCGCGCTTCAGGTTGGCGGCAACGCTGTCGTAGCTCGGCGTCGTTCCGGCCTGAACCTTGCCGACCTTGACCAGCGTGACGCCGAAACGTCCGGTGATCGGCTGGCTGATGCTGTCCGGTGCCAGCGAGAAGGCGGCATTGGCGACGGAGGGGTCGAGAATGCCCGCTTTGGCAACCATGCCGAGATCGATGTCGGAGGCGGACAGGCCGCGTTCCTTGGCGAGATCCTCGAACTTGAACGTATCGTTCAGCCTGGCGCGACCCGCTTCGGCGTCCGCCGCGTTCGGGAAGACGATCTGCGAGATCTGGCGCTGCTCCGGCGTGGAGAGCTTGTCCTTGCGCTCCTCGAACACCTTCCTGGCGTCGTCGTCCGACACCGTCGACCACTTCGCCATCTCATCAGGCGTCAAGGCGAGGAAGGCGATCTTGCGATATTCGGGGGCCCGGAACTGGGTCTTACGCTCGTCGAAATATGCGGCGAGGGCTTCGGGCGAGGGTGCCTCGATGGTCCCGGCCTGCGCAGCATCGAGCTTCACGTAATCGATGGTGCGGGTCTCGTTCTGGTAGCGGCTCAGCGCCTCGATCATCGCCTTCGGCGGTTCGACGCCTGACGTGACGGTGCCGGCGATCTGGCGGCGCAGCGACACCTTGCGCTGTTCGGCGATGTAGCGCTGCTCGGTGAAGCCCAGCGAGCGGATCAGCTGCTGGAAGCGCGGCGCGTCGAAGCCGCCGGTCGGGCTCTGGAAGTTCGGGTCCGCAATGATCTGCCGCATCACCTCGGCGTCGCCGACACCGAGGCCCTTGCGACGCGCGTCTTCATCCAGGGCCGCTTCGGCGACGACCTGCTGCAGCACCTGGCGGTCGAGGCCGAAGGCACGGGCCTGATCGGAAGTCAGCGGGCGGCCGAACTGGCGGCCGATCTGCTGCAGCTTGTCGTTATAAAGCTGGCGGAACTGCTCGGTCGTGATCTCGGTCGAGCCGATGGTGGCGAGCTTGGACTGCCCATAGCCCTTGAAGGCGTCGGCAATGCCCCAGATGCCGAAGCTGACAATCAGCACGCCCATCACGACGGCCATAATCGTCTTGCCAATCCAGTTGGATGAGGCTTTGCGCATTCCTCGAAGCATAGGGTCTTCTTATCTGTCAGGAGGGGAATCGGCTCGCACCAGCAGCCGGGGGCCGGAGGGCGTCGCCAAATAGGAGGCGCATCATAAAGTGGCAAAAGCCGGGTCGCAACCGGCTGGGGCGGGGTGGATTGAAGCGGTTTTCGGCGCTACCGCGAGGCATTAGCGGCACATGGAACTTTCCGGCCCGCTGCCGCTTTGTTGAGCGGGGCGTTCGGGCTTGCCGGGAGACACCATGCGGATCGGTTGGCGATCGGGAGTTGCCGCCTGCGGCATCTGGATGGCGCTCGCGCCGGCAGGCGCGCAGCCAAATCCGGCGAGGCAGAATCCCACGGTGACGAAGTCGACGAATTCGCAGCCGAAAACGGAAACGCCGCCACTTCCCGGCGCCAATAGTTTCACCGAAGGTCAGGCTCGCAAGTCGTTGGAGTCACAAGGCTATGCTGAAATCTCGCCGCTAGTGAACGACAGTCAGGGCATCTGGCGCGGCACAGCGATGAGCGGATCCAAGAAAGTCCATGTCAGTGTCGACTACAAGGGCAACGTCTCGGCTAATCCGGAATGACGGCGGGGATACCGCGATGAGCAAGGTGACGATCTCCCGGCTGTTCGACGACTATGCGGACGCGCAGAAGGCCGTGGTCAGTCTGCATGAGGCTGGTGTGGCCCAAGACGACATCAGCATCATCGCGAACAACGCCGACAAATGGTATGCGCCCGACTATGCCGCAGGCGCCAGCAAGGGTGCCGCGATCGGTGCCGGCTTTGGTGGGGTCGGCGGACTATTGGCTGGTCTCGGACTGCTGGCGATTCCCGGCCTCGGGCCGGTGGTCGCGGCGGGATGGCTGGCCGCTGCCGCGACCGGCGCGGTGGCCGCCGGTGCCGCCGGCGGCGTAATCGGAATGCTGGCCGAAGCCGGCGTCGCCGTGAACGATGCCGAGGTCTATGCCGAGAGCATCCGCCGCGGCGGCAGCCTCGTCAGCGCCAGGGTCGAGAAGGTGGACAAGGACAGGTTGGAGGCGCTGCTGCATCCATCTTCGGTTGATATTGCCCAGCGTCGCAGCGATCTGGCCTCAACGGGCTGGAGCAAGTTCGATCCCTCGGCCCCGGACCTTACGGCTGAGCAGATCAAGCAGGAGCGCGGGTTGCGGGTCACGAAGCCTGCCTAAACTCCAAACCTGCCTGAACTCCAAGTCGGCTTGAGCTGATGGGGCGCCTCTGTTAGCTCAAACGACCTCTTTCAAATGACAGGATATCCTCATGACTGATGCCGTTCGGCCGCTGATCGCGGGCAACTGGAAAATGAACGGCCTCAAGGCGTCGATGACCGAGTTCGAGGCGATCCTGCGCGGCGCGCCGGATGTGCTGGACAAGGCAGATCTTTTGGTCTGTCCGCCGGTCACGCTGCTGGCGAGTTTCGGGTCGAAGGCATCGAGCTTCGGTCAGGAAGGAAGCCATGTGGTCACGGTCGGGGCGCAGGATTGTCACCAGAAAGTCTCAGGAGCGCATACCGGCGATATCGCGCCAGAGATGCTGGCCGATGCCGGCGCGACTGCTGTTATCGTTGGGCATTCCGAGCGCCGCGCCGATCATGGCGAGACCGATGCCGTGGTTCGCGAAAAGGCGCTGGCCGTCTGGCGCGCCGGGCTCACTGCCATCGTCTGCATCGGCGAGACCCAGGCCGAACGTGATGCCGGCAAGACCCTCGACGTCTGCGGCACCCAGCTCCAGGGCTCGCTGCCGGACGATGCCACCTCGGGCAACCTGGTCGTGGCCTATGAACCGGTTTGGGCGATCGGCACCGGATTGACCCCGACAGCCCAGGATGTCGAGCAAGTTCATAAGTTTATCCGTGATCGTTTGACTGAACGCTTTAAGAATGAGGGGGCCTCGATCCGCATCCTGTATGGCGGTTCGGTCAAGCCATCCAACGCCAAGGAGTTGATGGCGGTTCCTCACGTGAACGGTGCGCTGGTGGGCGGCGCCAGCCTGAAGGCGGCCGATTTCCTTGCGATCGCGGCGGGCTGTCCCTAACTCCCACGGAATGCTGGAATTTGCGGTCTAGACCGGTCGGCGCGGGGGGTGACAATCCCCCGGTCGATCGTGTAGACACCGCTGGATTCAAACCCCGCAAGACATGACGGCAGCCGGCGATCGGCGCTGCGTGCTTGCGATGGAAGGACACGATGCAAAGCGTCATTATCGTTATCCACCTCATGATCGTCGCGGCCCTGATCGGGGCGGTGCTGCTGCAGAAGTCCGAAGGCGGCGGCCTGGGCGTCGGTGGCGGCGGTGGTGGCGGCTTCATGTCCAGCCGTGGCACGGCGAACCTTCTGACCCGCACCACCGGCGTCCTTGCGGTGGGCTTCTTCCTGACCAGCCTGTTCCTGTCCTGGCTGGCGACCTATGAGCGCAAGCCGACCTCGATCCTGCCGGGCTCGACCGCACCGGTCTCGCAGCCGGGCTCGCCGCTGGCTCCGCCGACCTCCGGCGGCCTGCTGGATACGCTGAAGAAATCCGACGAACAGCAGGCTCCTGCGGCGCCGGCACCGCCGCGCTCGCAATAAAGCAGAGGCGCCATGCAGGACGGGGACTACCGTCCTGCATCAGCAGATCCCATCAAGGGGCTGCAATCATTTCGTTTTTCAAGTCACCCACAGCCCCACCGAATCTCGGCTGACGGCTGCGATTCGTTTTGGCGAATCGGCATCGGAGCTTTAAAGGTTAAGTCCCATGGCGCGGTACATTTTCATCACCGGCGGCGTGGTTTCCTCGCTCGGTAAAGGTCTGGCATCAGCGGCGTTAGGCGCGCTGTTGCAGGCGCGTGGCTACAAGGTCCGGCTTCGCAAGCTTGACCCCTATCTCAACCTCGATCCGGGAACGATGTCGCCGTATCAGCACGGCGAAGTGTTCGTGACCGACGACGGCGCCGAGACCGATCTCGATCTCGGCCATTACGAGCGTTTCACCGGACGGCCTGCCACCAAGCAGGACAACATCACCACCGGGCGAATCTATCAGGACATCCTCACCAAGGAGCGGCGCGGCGACTATCTTGGCGCCACCATCCAGGTGATCCCGCACGTCACCAACGCCATCAAGGACTTCGTCCTGTCGGACAATGACGGCTACGACTTCGTGCTGGTCGAGATCGGCGGCACTGTCGGCGACATCGAAGGCCTGCCGTTCTTCGAGGCGATCCGCCAGCTGCGCAACGACCTGCCGCGCGGCGACACCGTCTTCGTGCACCTGACCCTGCTGCCATATATCCCGAGCGCCGGCGAATTGAAGACCAAGCCGACCCAGCACTCCGTCAAGGAGCTGCGCTCGATCGGCATTCAGCCGGACATCCTGCTGTGCCGCTGCGACCGTGACATTCCCAAGGAAGAACGTCGTAAATTGGGGCTGTTCTGCAACGTGCGCGAAAGCGCCGTGATCGAAGCGCGCGACGTCGACAACATCTATGCGGTGCCCGAGGCCTATCACGTCGCCGGCCTGGATGACGAAGTGCTGGCCGCATTTGGCATGACGCCGAAGGCGCTGCCCGAGCTGAAGACTTGGAACACCATCAACGAGCGTATCCGCCATCCGGAAGGCGCGGTGACCATCGCCATCGTCGGCAAGTATACCGGCATGAAGGACGCCTATAAGTCGCTGACCGAAGCGCTCTCCCATGGCGGTATCGCCAACAAGGTGAAGGTCAATCTCGACTGGATCGAGAGCGAGGTGTTCGAGAACGAGGATCCAGCGCCCTTCCTCGAACACGTCAACGGCATCCTCGTGCCCGGCGGCTTCGGCCAGCGGGGCGCCGAAGGCAAGATCCGCGCGGCGCAGTTCGCGCGCGAGCGTAACGTGCCTTACTTCGGCATTTGCTTCGGCATGCAGATGGCGGTCATAGAAGCCGCGCGTAACCTTGGCGGCATCAAGGACGCCAACTCCACAGAGTTCGGCGAGACCAAGGAGCCCGTGGTCGGCCTGATGACCGAATGGCTGCGCGGCAACGAGCTGGAGCAGCGCTCCAAGGCCGGCGATCTCGGTGGCACCATGCGGCTCGGCGCCTATCCGGCGACCCTGACCAAGGGCAGCAAGGTCTCGGACGTCTATGGCGGCGCTCTTGAAATCTCCGAGCGCCATCGCCATCGCTACGAGGTCAACACGGCCTACAAGGACCGTCTCGAAAAGCACGGGTTGAAGTTTTCCGGCCTGTCGCCGGACGGTGTGCTGCCTGAGATCGTCGAATACGAGAACCATCCGTGGTTCATCGGCGTGCAGTATCACCCCGAACTGAAGTCACGCCCGTTCGAACCGCATCCGTTGTTCGCAAGCTTCATCAAGGCTGCGGCGGCGCAGAGCCGGTTGGTGTGAGACTGTCGGGCGGATTAGGCAAAGCCGTAATCCGCTGGCAGCGTGTGGGACGGAAAGACGGCGGATCACGTTTCGCTAATCCGCCCACGAACGAGTTGCCCATGTCGCTGTGCTCATGAGGGCTGCGCAGACTGCCGATTGATCGGCAGAAACCAATCATGCGAATGATCCCTGAGGCGTCGGTCAGCTGACCGGCCGAACCGACAGAGGGATGATCCATGCGCGCTTTCTATCACCCGGATCAGGCAATTCATTCGCCGCAACAATTCATGCGCTACGGCCGTTTCGTCCCCATCAAGGACTCGCCCGTTCGTACGGAGCGACTGATCGGTGCTTTGGCGCGGCATGGGATCACGCCTGAAAAGCCGGCCGAATACGGCACTGCGCCCGCGCTGACGGTACATACCCCGGCTTACGTGCGCTTTTTGGAAACCGCGTGGGAGAACTGGGCGCAACTGCCCGACCACGGACCGGAAGTGTGGCCGCAATATTTTCCCTATTGGAGCGGGCGCCCGGAAGAGGCTGAGCGGCGGGATTGCCCGGCGACCGGATTTATCGCGCAGGTGGGATGGTATCTCGGCGACCTGTCGGTGCCGATGGGCCCCGATAGCTGGCGTTCTATCTTGCACTCGTCAGAAACGGCGGTCACCGGCGCCGACGCCATCCTCGGCGGAGACCGCGCCGCCTACGCACTGTGCCGGCCGTCCGGCCATCACGCCCGCGCCGATCGCGGCACCGGCTTCTGTTACCTGAACAACAGTGCGATTGCTGCGCAGCGATTGCGCAGCCGCTTCGGCAAGGTGGCGATCATCGACGTGGATGTTCACCACGGCGATGGCACGCAGCAAATTTTCTATAATCGTCCAGACGTGCTGACGATCTCGGTCCACGGCGACCCCGCGAATTTCGTGCCATTCTATACGGGCTATGCAAGCGAGACCGGACATGGTGCCGGTCAGGGCTTCGATCTCAACCTGCCGCTTCCTCCCGGTGCTGGCGGCGCCGAGATGAATGCAGCGCTCGACACAGCGATTGAACGCGTGCGCGCCTTTGGCGCCGATGCCCTTGTGGTGGCGCTCGGCTTCGATGCCCATCGCGACGATCCGATCGGTATCCTGAAGCTTGACGCGAAGGACTTCGGAAGCGTCGGGACCAAGATGAAATCACTCGATCTGCCGACGCTCGTTGTGCAGGAAGGCGGCTATGGGATCGATGCGATACAGGACTGCCTCGATGCGTTCCTGACCGGCTTCAGGTAAGCATTGGTCCTGCAAGCGGGTGTCACGCAGCCTTGAAGCGGCGCCGATAGCTCGCGGGACTGACACCGGTCATGCGACGGAAGCTTGATCGGAACGTGACGGTCGACTGAAAGCCGCAAGCGGTCGCGATCTGATCGACATAGGCTGTGCTGTTTTCCAGCAGTTCCTGAGCTCTGCGAAGCCGCGCCTTCAGAAGCCATTGCACTGCTCATCGTTGTGGTGCTATCAGGCATACACGGGCTGCAATCGGGGCAACTGCGCAGGGCGGCCGGCGATGTGGTTGAAACGCGTTGGTCCATTCCGGTGATCATGACGGCGATCGTGATCATCGCGATTCTTGCCGTGGTGAAGCCGTCGTTTCGCTAGTTCGTCCTACGGTTAGCTCTCGAAGAACACAAAGGCGGCCCACACCGATGGATCATCCGCGGCTTTGATCTTGCCGTGCATCGCCTCGATGCGGATCTTGCGCAGGGCGCTCGCGTAGTCGAGTCCGTCATCCGCCATCACCTGATAAAACCGCGCCATGAAGTTTGCCGTGCCTTCGTCTGCGACTTCCCACAGCGTCAGCAATGAGCGCCGCGCGCCGGCGATGGCGAGGGCGGTAGGGAGGCCCCGGACGCTGCCGATGCGGCTGGGATCGCCGAGCGCGGTCTGGCAGGCCGAGAGCACGACGAGATCGGCCGACGACAAATCCCAGTTCATCAGTTCATGCGCATAGAGCACGCCGTCGTTGTCGTCGCGCTGCGGTGGGCGACTGAGATTTGGACGCGAAGCGACGAGACCGCTGCGCCACATGGCGTCGGTGCGGTCCGAGGCTGTCTTGTAGAAGCCGTGGGTGGCGAGATGGATCAATGACGCGCCCTTGGCGTCGGCGCGGATGGTCGCTTCGCCGCTGTCGCCGCCGCTCAGCTTGGTCACCGTGAGATTACGCTTGTTCAGGTCGGCTGCGACGGTGTCTATCTCGGTTTTGGTCGAGGGCAATTGATTGGCCGCGCCGGCATAATCGAGGCCGCCGACCAGCAGCGCCTTGGTGCCACCAGTGAGTTTGGTGTCCTGATCGGTGAAGAAGATTGCATCGGCGCGGGTCAGGATGCGGGTGTCGTAGATCTCATCGAGATAGCGTCCGGATGCATCTTGCAGCATCGCGAAGGGCAGGCTGTAGAGTTCGGCATCGGGCACGAGGAACAGCCGCTTCACGTCGGCGAGCTGCGGCTTCAGCGCGCCGATGAGCGTGTCATGCAGGCGGCGGAAGACCTTTGCTCGATCCGGTGCAGCTGCATCGACTGCCAGGAAACTCTCGAGCAGGCCGAGATCGACCAGCGCCGGCGCAGTATCGTGGCGACGTACGACTGCCTGCAGCCGCATCTCCGGCTTCGGCGCGGTTGGATTGACGCGGTTGCGACGGCCGCTGACGAAAAAGTCGACCAGCGCGTCGCTGCGTTCGAGCCGGTCCTCGATCGACGGAAGCTTGAGATCGGTCGGCGCCTTGTCGCCCATCCTGGCGGAGAGCGCCTGACGTGCGTCCTGCAACTGCCTGAGGACGTCGCGCGCATCGTCGTCGATCTTGCCCGACGACAGCAATTCCTGCTGCTGGCCGGATAGCCGCAACACCGTCTGCGCCAGCGCCTTGGTCGCGTCGTCGGGGAAGCGGTCGGTGGTGAGACGCAGCAGCGTACGCTCGCCATCTTCCATGGTCTTCCAGCGTGTCACGGCCTCGGCATAGGCCACTGCGGCAGATGGTTCTTGCAGCGCATAACGGCCGAATTCGTAAAGGATGTCGTCAGCCAGCTTGCGCATGGTCTCTGCGACGTAGCGGTTGCCGGCCGTGCCGACCTCACGCAGCATCCAGCGAAAGGCCTGCTGTTCGACATCCTTGAACGTGACGAGCGTATCAGCGTCGCCACGTTTCATTCGCGTCATTGCCACGCCCAGCAGCGCCTCAAAGGTGAGGGGATGAGCGCGCGCAATGGTCGCCTGTGAGCGGGAATAAGCGTCGATCCGCAGCGCCAGTGCGCGATTGGTCTCGCTACGTTTCTCATAATGATCGGCAGCGAGTTGCGCTGCCTTGATACGCAGCAGATCGGGGGCGCCGTTCCAGTCCTTGACCCCGGCCATGGTCTCGAGGTCGGTTCGGCTCATCAGCCGGTCGGGGTGAAAATAGGCGTTAGCATAGGCGATCCAGGTCTCGGCCTGTGCGACATGTTCCGAGGTGGGGTCGGCGAGCGCAGCGGCGCAGCGCTTCTGCAACTCGAGCGCTTCCATGGTTTCGGCCTCGTGGCCCATGGCCAGATGGTTGAGCGCGAGATTACTCGCGCTCACCAGTGCCTGGATGCTGCCATAGCCGTAATGCGCGATGCGCTTGCGCAGCAGCGGCTCATCGATCTTTGCCGCGACGTCGGGATGTCCGACCATGCGCAGCGCTTCGGCATAGTTGTTCTCGGTGCGCCAGAATAGCGGTTCGCGGTCGCCAAGCGCCTTCCGCGCGTTGAGATAGGTTTCCTCGGACAAATTGAGACCGGAAGCGACAGCGCCATTGTTGGTCAAGAGCGTTGCGAGGATGTCGCTGCCGGCGATATCCTGCGATGAATTCACGCCATACTGCGCGCGCATGCGCTTGCGCGCCTCGGTGGCGACAGTGATGCCGAGATCGTATTGATTGTTGCGCTCGAGGAAGCGCGCATATTCGAACCACAGAGTCGCGGCGTCATTTCCTCCGTCGCGCGCGGCCCGGGTCCTGGCCGCATCGGCAAAGAGCTCGGATGCCGTGGCGATGTCGCGCCGGCGCTCATACCATTTGACAGCGTTGAGATAGGCCTGGACTGCCAGGCCGAGATAGTTGCTGTCCGCAACCGCGCGTAGCGCACTGTTCAATCGCTGACGGCCGCCATCGTGATTTCCCGCCTGCAGCGCGCCGAACGCATCGTTGATCTTTGCTACCAGCTCACCTTCGCTCGTTGTGCGGCGATTTTGTGCTTCGGTGGTCAAGGTGGTGGCCGGCAGGACGACAAGACCGCTGGCAATGGCAACATCAAGCCGGATCGAGAATAGTGCGCCACTGGTCCATTGCGCTCGGGATGAAGACGACATGCTGGCCGGCGTTACCTGCAGCCCGATGTGCTGTCTCCGGCCCGGGCCATCGGCTTGCCGTTGATGAACACGCCGGTGCTGCCCGAGATGGTCTTACCGCCGCATTCGGTGCTGCCGCCAACGACGGCGGCAGGCTTGCCATTGATATAAACGCCCTTTGCGCCCTCGATGATCTTGCCGTCGGTGGTGGTGTCGCCGACGCGGGCCGCCGGCTTGCCATCGACCATCACGCCGGTTGCGCCCGACGTGATCTTGCCGGGCTGTTGAGCGGTGGCAGACACGGTCAGTGTTATCAGGGCGGCTAGCGACAGAAGAGGCTTTTGCATCGTGGATCCAAGTCGGTTGCGTCACAGGCGGCATGATGTAAGCCTGACGTTGCGCAGGCAAGGGACGATGCCGCAATAAGCCATGCGCGAGAGCCATTCGAGGCTGACAAAAACGGAAGGAACTAAAGTCGATGATCTATGAATTGCGTGTCTATCGCTGTTTGCCGGGACGTTTACCGGCGCTGATCAAGCGATTTGAATCTGTCACATTGAAGCTGTGGGAGAAGCACGGAATCCGGCAATCCGGTTTCTTCACCACCGTCATCGGCGAATCCAATCAGGAACTGACCTACATCCTCAAATGGGAATCGCTCGCTGAGCGCGAGAAGGTGTGGACCGCCTTCATGTCCGATCCCGACTGGATCGCGGCGCGCGCCAAGTCCGAGGAGGATGGCCAGATCGTCGGCAATATCGTCAGCCAACTGCTGGCGCCGACGGCGTTTTCGGCGCTCCAGTAAGCGCGGCCCGGCGCAAGTCGATCGGTCCGGTGCGGCACGGCCGCCCTGGTCAGGTTGGAGGTGCCGCCCGCCGCAACCCTGATATTCCGAGTGGCGGGACGGGCCTGATCCGGCTTGCATCCCGCCCGGTCCTGCGGTCATGGTCACCGGAATAAGGAGATCACTTTGACCGCATCGTCCACAGCCGCGCCCGTCGTCGCACTCGGTACCGTCCGTTTTGGCAATGCTCTGCCGATCTCGGTGATCGCCGGGCCTTGCCAGCTCGAAAGCCGGGCCCATGCGCTCGAAGTGGCCCATGCGCTGAAGGAGATCGCGACGCGGCTCAAAATTGGTCTCGTCTTCAAGACCTCGTTCGACAAGGCAAACCGGACCAGCGCCTCCGCCGCGCGTGGCATCGGCCTCGATGATGCTCTCCCGATCTTTGCCGAGATCCGCGAGACGCTTGGCCTGCCTGTGCTCACCGACGTGCACGAGAACGATCAATGCGCCCGCGCTGCCGAGGCGGTGGATGTGCTCCAGATCCCGGCCTTCTTGTGCCGGCAGACCGATCTGCTGCTGGCTGCCGCGGCAACGGGGAAGGTCGTCAATGTGAAGAAAGGGCAGTTCCTGGCGCCCTGGGACATGGCCAATGTGGTCAGCAAGCTGACCGGCAGCGGCAATGACAAGGTGCTGGTCACCGAGCGCGGCGCTTCGTTTGGCTACAATACGCTGGTCTCCGACATGCGGGCGCTGCCGATCCTGGCGCGTACTACCGGCGCGCCGGTGATTTTCGACGCCACCCATTCGGTGCAGCAACCGGGCGGCAAAGGCACGTCATCGGGCGGGGAACGCGAATTCGTGCCGGTGCTGGCGCGCGCGGCCGTGGCTGTCGGCGTCGCCGGTGTGTTCATCGAGACCCATCCTGATCCGGATAACGCGCCGTCCGACGGGCCGAACATGGTTCCGCTCCGTGACTTCGAGGCATTGGTGAAGAACCTGATGGCGTTCGACGCGCTCGCCAAGCAGACAGCTAAGGCGTGATCATGCCGCATCGGCTCGCGGCGGCGCGCTGATGCTGCCGCCGGTTCTCAATGTCATCGCACTGGCGTCCTTCGCTGCGGCGCTATCGCAGCGTGCGCTCGATCCGGTGCTGCCGCATGTGGCGGACGATTTACTCGTGACGGTCGCCGTCGCCGCGGGTCTGTCGTCCGCGCTCGCTTTCACCTTTGCGATCGTGCAGCCGGTGCTCGGCGCCGCCGCCGACATGTTTGGCAAAGCGCGGCTGATGATCGTCTGCCTGGTGCTGCTCGGTCTTGCCAGCATTCTCGGCGCGCTCACCACGTCCTATCCGCTGCTGCTGGCGACGCGCGTGCTTGCTGGCATCGGGGCAGGCGGGGTGTTTCCGGTGACGCTCTCGCTGACCAGCGATCTGGTCGGGCCGAAGCTGCGCCAGGTCGCGCTCAGCCGCGTAATGGCTGGTGCGATGACCGGCAATCTGCTCGGCTCGACGGCCTCGGGCGTGATCGGCGATTTCTTCGGCTGGCGCGGTGTGCTGGTGATCCTCGGCAGCCTTGCCATCGCTGCTTCGGTTGCGGTGGCGCTCGGTTTCAAGGGCGCTGCGCTCGTCAAGCCGACTGCGAAGGCCGATTTGCGCAAGCTGGCGCGGGGCTACAAGGTCATCTTCCGCAATCCGAACACGCTGATTGTCTATAGCGCGGTATTTGTCGAGGGCTGCTGCATCCTCGGCCTGTTTCCCTATATCTCGTCATTCCTGTTCGACCGCGGCGTCACCAGCCTGTCGATCGCCGGTCTCGTGATTGCCTGTTTTGCTGTTGGCGGCCTGTTCTATACGGCGACGGTGTCGCGCATGCTGGCGCAGCTCGGCATCAACGGCATGATGATCTATGGCGGCATCGTGATTGCGATCCAGCTTGCCGCAACTGCCTTCAGCCCCAACTGGCAGATCCAGGCATTGAGCCTGCTGCTGATGGGCTGGGGCTTTTACATGCTGCACGGCTCGCTGCAGATTTTCTCGACGGAGCTCTCACAGGAAGCCCGCGCCAGCGCCATGTCGCTGCACGCGTTCTGCTTTTTCATGGGCCAGTCGGTCGGCCCGATCGCCTATGGCTTCGGCCTCGCCCATGCCGGCAAGATGCCGACGTTGCTGGTCAGTGCCGCCATCGTCTTTGCACTCGGCTTTACATCGGCGAAGCTGCTGAAGCAGCGCAAGCCTGCGGATGCGGGAAGCGCTTGACGCTGGACTAGCGTGATGCGGCGGTCGTCAGCATCTGCAATATTTGTTCAGGCCAGACGATCTCGGTGGTGTGCATCAATTCATCGCGTGACCACCAGCGGTGATCCGCGATCACCTCGGCTTCGTGCGGAGTCCATTCGAGACGAGACAGTGCCGTTCCATCCGATCTCACGAGATAATATTTCTCGAACGAACTGACATATTCGCCATCGGGCAATTGTAGGTCGAACTCTCGGTTTGCTACGGGCTCACCGAGGGCATCACGTATCAGACCCGTTTCTTCCCGGAGTTCGCGAATGGCAGCGTCATGGAAGGTCTCATCTTCCTCGATACCTCCGCCCGGAGTTGCCCAATAGTCCTGGCCGGCGAGGGCGCCTGCCTTGTGAACAAAACGAAAGAGCAAGACGCAGCCGTCTGGATCTAGGACAAGCAGGCGGGCGGATTTGCGCTGGCGCATGGTTGTATCCTCCCGTTTGCTTTGATGGCTGAAACGCTTAACCCCGTCCGCGATACGGCGCGACGCCTTGCTCGGGGACCCAGACGCCCTTGGGCAGCGTTCCGGTCTGCCAGAACACGTCGATGGGGATGCCGCCCCGCGGATACCAGTAGCCGCCGATGCGCAGCCATTTCGGCTTAATGGCGGAGGCAACGCGCTTGCCGATCTCGACGGTGCAATCCTCGTGGAAGGCGCCGTGATTGCGGAACGAGGCGAGATACAGCTTCAGCGATTTCGACTCGACCAGCCACTGGCCCGGCACATAGTCGATCATCAGATGGGCGAAATCCGGCTGGCCGGTGATCGGGCACAGCGAGGTGAATTCCGGCGCGGTGAAGCGCACCACGTAATTGGTGTCCTTCTGTGGGTTCGGCACCCGGTCGAGTTTGGCCTGCTCGGGGGAGGTCGGCCATTCCACGGCGCGGCCGAGCTGCAGGTCAGCCGGCAATTTCTGGGATTTGCGGGGTGTTTTCGACATAAATATCTCCGTTGCGGCGGTTCTTAGCCAATCTCCGGCCCGTCGTCACGCTGCACGGGGTTTTCCCGCCGGGAGGCTTGCTGTAGAAGCGGCGCCAACGACCCACCCCCAGCACAAAGAGGGCATCCATGACCGCCATCGTCGACATCATCGGCCGCGAAATTCTCGATAGCCGCGGTAATCCCACGGTTGAAGTCGACGTCGTCCTCGAAGACGGGTCGATGGGCCGCGCCGCGGTTCCGTCGGGAGCCTCCACCGGTGCCCATGAGGCGGTCGAGCTACGCGATGGCGACAAGTCGCGCTATCTCGGCAAGGGCGTGCAGAAGGCGGTGGATGCCGTCAATGGCGAGATCTTCGACGCCATCGGCGGTATGGACGTGGAGAACCAGGTCCAGCTCGACGAGATCATGATCGAGCTCGACGGCACCCCGAACAAGTCGCGCCTCGGCGCCAATGCGATCCTCGGCGTCTCGCTGGCCGCCGCCAAGGCGGCAGCGGAATCCTTCGACATGCCGCTCTATCGCTATGTCGGCGGTACCTCGGCCCGCACGTTGCCGGTGCCGATGATGAACATCATCAATGGCGGCATGCATGCCGACAATCCGATCGACTTCCAGGAATTCATGATCATGCCGGTCGGCGCGTCCTCCTTTGCCGAAGGCCTGCGCTGCGGCGCCGAGATCTTCCACACGCTGAAGAGCGAGTTGAAGAAGGCCGGCCACAATACCAATGTCGGTGACGAAGGCGGTTTCGCACCCAATATCGGTTCGGCCGAAGCGGCACTTGATTTCGTGATGGCCGCGATCGGCAAGGCTGGCTACAGCGCGGGTAGGGACGTGATGCTGGCGATGGACTGTGCGGCCACCGAATTCTTTAAGGACGGCGCTTACGTCTATGGCGGTGAGAACAAGACCCGCAACATCTCCGAGCAGGCCAAGTATCTCGCGCAGCTCGTCGCCAACTATCCGATCGTCTCCATCGAGGACGGCATGTCGGAAGACGACATGGACGGCTGGAAGCAGCTCACCGATCTGATCGGTTCGAAGTGTCAGCTGGTCGGCGATGATCTGTTCGTCACCAACGTCAAACGCCTCGAAGAGGGCATCAAGGCCGGCCGCGCCAATTCGATCCTGATCAAGGTCAACCAGATCGGCTCGCTGACCGAAACGCTGAGCGCCGTCGAGATGGCCTACAAGGCGGGCTATACCGCAGTCATGTCGCACCGTTCGGGTGAGACTGAAGACTCCACGATCGCCGATCTCGCCGTCGCCACCAATTGCGGACAGATCAAGACCGGCTCGCTCGCCCGCGCCGACCGTACCGCCAAGTACAACCAGCTGCTGCGCATCGAGCAGCAGCTCGGCACCCAGGCGAAATATGCCGGCAAGGCTGCACTGAAAGCTCTGGCGTAAAGCGCAGAGGCGGCCTTCCGGGCCGAGCCAGAACTACGCGATCAACGCCGTTCGCTGAAATAGCGGGCGGCGTTTTTCATTGAATGCCTCCGACCGCGCAAGCGGACAACGCGACTCAATTTGTAGACGTCATCATGATACCCCATTGCGGTCGCGAAGGTATCACGTTGCGGGTTCAGCCTTCTTCAGGCAATGCCGATGGAGAGCGCGAATGCCCAACATCTTTAAGGTCCAAGGTTTCGGTGCACTGTCTGAGTGGAATGGACAGTTTTCCAGTACGTCGGCCGATCAGGCGTTTCAGGAAATGGCGTCACTGGGATCGAATTCGATCGCACTGACGACGCGGATATGGACCGACAGTCGAACCGGCAATGACGTACTCGCCGTGCCGGCCAAGACCGAAAGCGATGAGAGCCTGCTCGCTGGTTTTCAGAAGGCGCATGCAGCGGGGCTGGATGTTGTCTTCAAGCCCGGTATCACAGGCCTCGACGGTACGATCTCGCACAGTCTGGCGCCATCTGATGTCGATGCATTCTTTGCGTCCTACAAGGCCGAGATTGTGCATCTTGCCGAAATAGCCGAGCAGGGCGACGTCGCCAGTTTCGCCATCGGCAACGAGATGAGCAGCCTGTCGGGCGAAGCCTATCGCAGCTACTGGACCGATATTATCGGCGCGGTGCGCGGCGTCTATCATGGCGAAGTGACCTATGCGGCGGCAACCGATGAAGCATCCAAGGTCAGTTTCTGGGATCAGCTCGATACGATCGGGATCAACGCCTATCCGCCTTTGACATCGAGTACGACGCCGACGGTGGACGATCTCGTGCACGCCTGGAACGAGGTGCCGTACAATCCATATTACGCAAAAGCATTCGATTATCAGTCGCCGGTCGATTTCTTTCACTCGCTGGCGTTGGAATACGGCAAGCCGGTGCTGATGACCGAGGTCGGCTATCGCAGCATCGACGGCACCGCGATCAATCCGGGCGGCGGATCATCGAAAGCACCTGCGGATCTGGCCGAGCAGGCCGATGCCTATAATGCCTTCTTCCAGGTCTGGAGCGCGCATGGCGGCACTTGGCTGAAGGGCGTCGAGTTCTGGCAGTGGGACCTCAACAACTTCTACTCGGAGACCGGCTATTCGGTCATGGACAAACCGGCACAGGATGTGGTGGCGCAGTACTTCCATGGGACAGGGGCAATACCGGGCATTACCGTCACCGGCTCGTCGATTGGCGATACGATTGATCTTGGAGGCGGCAACGACGTCATCTTCGGTGGGCTCGGACATGACGAGATCTATGGCGGCGCCGGTAATGACACGATTGTCGCCGGCCCCGGCGTTGCGGGCAAGCTCACGAGTACGACCATCACACTCACGGGCTATGGCTCTGTCGTGAATGGCATCGGCGCGCAGGCGCAGGTTCTGGTCAACGGACAGCCGGTGTCTGGCCTGCTTGAATTCACGCCTGCGAGCGATCCGTCGGGCTACCAGACCTATACGGTCACTTTCGACAATCCTGCCAGCATCTCCAGTGTCGCGATCAATTTCGCAAATTCCGAGCCCGGGCGTGCGCTGCATTTCAAGGACATTGCCATCAATGGCGTCGATCTGGTGCCAGCCGACGGCACCAATGCCAGCTCACCCGGCTCGTTCGATCTCTATGTCCGCAGCATCCAGTTCGACACGGCCAAGCATCAGGACTGGTTCTTCGGTGCATCGAGTGACAACGATGTCGTCCGCGGCGGCGACGGCGATGATTACATTGCTGGCGGGATCGGCAACGACATCATCAATGGCGGCAACGGCACCGACACCGCCGTATTCTCCGGCAATCTAGCTGACTACAGCATTAACCGCAGCGGTACTCAGACGATCGTTACTGACAGCGTCGCCGGTCGTGATGGCACCGACTATCTCACCAATACGGAGTTTCTGAAGTTTGCGAATGCCAGTATTGCCGTCGACACGCTTGGGCAAGCACTCGCAAGCAGTACTGGCAGTGAGAACTTTGCTTTCAGTCAGACGTCCGTGCACGCAGAAGTGCAGAATGGCGCGCAGAGCGAGGGGGCTGCGGAAGTTGCTCTTTCTCAGATACTGACGACGTCCAGCCATCCCGTCGCGGCCGCACCGCCCCCCGACGACACTCTCGGCGCTCATGATGTCGCGCTCGCGCCGGCGACGCCTCCGTCACATCACGACGTGCTGATCGTCTGAAAATTCCGGATGGCCAAAACAATTCAGCCGAGGCGATCATCACCTCGGCTGAACGTATTTTCGAAATGTGCCGCGTGTTATTGCGGGGCAGCCGAGACCTGTGCAGGCTTCGGCGCCGCCGGCTTGCGGCGGATGCCGCCGCCGGTGACGGCGAGCACCCGGGCGATCGCCTGGCGCTGCAGGCTGTCGTCCTTGTCGATCGAGAAGTGGTTGGTCGTGCTGCTCTCGTTGACATTGGCGAGCTTGCCCTTGAAGCGGGGATCCGCAGACACCGCACGTCCCCAGCCGGCGGGTACGTAATAGTTCACGATTTGCTTTACATTGTTGGGGACGGCATCCGGCGCCACCGGATCGAAGTTCACGATCAGCGCCACCGGCACATTGTACTGAGCAAGCTTGCGGGCGACCGAAATGGTCGCGTCGGCGCCAGCCGAATGGCCCATCAGGATGATCGGTTCGCGGTTACCGGCCTTGTAACTGGCGATCATATCGTCCGCCTGACCGCTCCACAGCGTATGATTGCTGACCGAGGAGGCGACGCCGGCAGCCTCGAGCTTGTAGGCAAGCTGGTCCATGCCGAGCGAAAACACGTTCATGAGGCCACGATAGAGATAGACATGGCCGGGGCGGCGGCCGGGTGCGGCGTCGGCATTGTCGGAACTGGCGAGCGAGCCAACAAAGAGCGACGACAGAATCAGCAAAACGGCTGCCGGAGAGGTCCACGACAGCCGCTTCAAGCCCATGGTAATGATCGACATAGTGCTTTCTTTCTTCGGAAAAACCCGCGACATGTTCAGACATAAACCCCTGCCGTCAATCATGGTCCTGCCCCGATTCCCGGAATTGTGATGGGGGCAGTTGCGAAAGGGCCGTGGTGTGACCTGTGGGCGACAAAATCCTGCCGGACGCTTCTGTTTTGGGCATAGGCAGGTTTGTCGGCGCAGGCGAATTTGCTATGCACCGGATCAGAACGGTGCGTGATGCACTCGGGAGCGACGGACGATGATCGCGCGGCGACATGTCTTCCACATTGGCGGCTACGACCCGATTCTGCCGGAAACGCAACTCGAGCGCTTCCGGCGTTCGCTATCGACGTTCGAGAAGACGTGGAGCGTGTCTGCGCACGCGTCCGGCGCGCTTGACGCTACGGACGTGAGCGCATCCTGGCGTGCCCAGACATCCGGGCCGAATTGGAAGACCGAAACCACCTACGAGATGCTGCGCTGGGATGACTTGATCCTGCAGGATCACACCCGGGGCATGCTGTCGCGACTGGGCGCTGCCTTTGTCACGCTGGGTGACTGGCTCGTGACGGGAACCCTGTTCCGCTTCTTCTATGCGAGCTGGAAATATGCCGGCTTCTTCCTGTTCTCCTATCTGTGGATCGCGGGTTTCGCCGCATGTGGCGCGGCGGTGGGTTATGGGCTGACCTGGCTGTTCGGCATGAATGGTGCGGCCGCATGGATCGCCGGTGCGATTATCGCTGCCGCCGTCTTTACGGCGCTGTTGCACCATTACGGCTGGCGCAAGCCGATCAATCACGTGTTCGACGACTGGATCTTCTCGCGGCAATATGTCCATGGCCAGCGGCCGAAGATGAAGGCGCGCGTCGATGAATTCGCCAAGGTGATCGTGGCCCGCGCACAGAAGGCCGATGTCGACGAGATCGTGATCGTCGGCCATTGCCTCGGCGCGGCGCTGGTGATGGAGGCGGTGGCGCGCGCACTCGCGCTCGACCCGGATCTGACCCAACATGGCCCGACTATCTGCGTGATGACGGTGAGCGCGACCATCCCGAAATTCTCGTTGCATCCCGCCGGCAAGAGCGTGCGCGAGGCGACACAACTGGTTGCAGATACGCCGGCGATCCGCTGGACCGAATATCACGCCCGCGACGACGTCATCAGCTTCTACCGCTTCGACCCGGTGACCTTGAAACGTCGCAGCCGCGACCGCGACGAGGGCAGGCCGAACATCCGCCGTGTCCAGATGCATGCCATGATGGGCATGGAGCAGTTCAAGCGCTACCGCTTCAGCTTCATGCGGATCCATTATCAGATGGTGATGGGCAATCAGTGCCGCGCGCCCTACGACTATTGCATGGTGATCTGCGGTCCTCTGCCGTTTGACGAGATCACCGCGGGCGAAGGCGGCCTCAAACGCTTTGGTGCGGATGGCGCGCTGCTGGACGTGCCGCTGTCCGAGATCTCATCCTCTCAATCGCAAGCCGGGGCATCCGTGAATGCCGCATGATGGCCTGATCGGACGACAATGACCGCGTCACTCCTTGGAACATATGTCTGGGCGATCGGTCTGATCGCCTGGTTCATCATTCGCTACCCCTATGCGCGCAAGGCCCGCCGTACGGCGACGTTGCGCGCGGTCGGCTGGGGCCGCGAACGCATCCTGCTGGTGATCGCCACTATCGGCCTGTTCGTAGTACCGCTGATCTGGCTGGTAACCGGCTGGCCGGTCGCGCTGAACTATCAGCTGAATTATGCGGCGGTCGTAGTCGGCGCTGCCCTCTATGTGCTGTCGCTCTGGCTGTTTCGCCGGTCGCACAAGGATCTCGGCCGGCAATGGTCAGCCAGCCTGGAAATCCGCGAGGCTCACCAGATCGTGCGTGCTGGCGTCTATCGCAGCATCCGCCATCCGATGTATGCCTCGTTCTGGCTGTGGGCATTGGCGCAGGCGTTCCTGCTGCCGAATGCCATGGCCGCGCTGGGTGGACTGGTCGCGATCGCGATCCTGTTCTTCACCCGCATCGACTATGAAGAGCGGATGTTGATCGAGGCATTCGGCGACGACTACCGGGCCTATATGCGTGAAACCAAGCGTATCATTCCGGGCATCTACTGACGCGGCACCAGACCGCCGGACAGATTGAGGGGGAACGAACATGACTGACATCACATCCGGACTTGAACTGCGTTCGCTCATCAAGAGCAGCGGAGAACTGGAAATTTCGCTGCAGCAGGTGGCGATCCCGGCGCCGGGTCCCGACGAGGTCGTGGTGCGCATCGAGGCTGCGCCGATCAATCCGTCGGATCTCGGTCTCCTGCTCGGTGCGGCCGATCCGGCCAGCGCGAAAGCCTCCGGCTCTGGCGCATCCTCGATCGTCGCAGCAACCGTCCCGCAAGCCAATATGAAAGCGATGGGCGGCCGTCTCGACGAGTCGATGGCGGTGGGCAACGAGGGCGCCGGCACCGTGGTGAAGGCCGGATCGTCCGAGGCCGCGCAGGCGCTGCTTGGCAAGACCGTCGCGATGATCGGCGGTGCGATGTATGCGCAGTATCGCGTCATCAAGGCCAAGGAATGCCTGCCGCTGCCCGAGGGCACGACGGCCACCGAGGGCGCATCCTGCTTCGTCAATCCGCTGACCTCGCTCGGCATGGTCGAGACCATGAAGCGGGAAGGGCACACGGCGCTGGTGCATACGGCTGCTGCATCCAATCTCGGTCAGATGCTCAACAAGATCTGCCAGAAGGACGGTATCGATCTCGTCAACATCGTTCGAAGCGAGGAGCAGGAAAAACTGCTGCGCGGCATTGGCGCGAAATATGTCTGCAACTCGACGTCGCCGACCTTCATGGAAGACCTGACCGCCGCATTGATTGCCACCAATGCTACGCTGGCCTTCGACGCCACCGGTGGCGGCAAGCTGCAGGGCCAGATCCTGCAGGCGATGGAAGTCGCCGCCGTCAAGGCGATGAAGGTCTATAGCCGCTACGGCTCGACGACGCACAAGCAGGTCTATGTCTATGGCCGGCTGGATCTGCGCCCGATCGAATTCGTCCCCGCCGGCATGGCCTGGGGCATGGGCGGCTGGCTGCTGTTTCCGTTCCTGCAGAAGATCGGCGCGGCCGATGCCGCAAGGCTCCGCGCCCGCGTGGTCGCCGAACTCAAGACCACCTTCGCCAGCCACTACACCAAGGTGATTTCGCTCGAAGGCGTGTTGCAGCTCGACAATCTCCGGGCCTATGCGAAGCGCGCCACCGGCGAGAAGTATCTGATCAATCCGAACATGCCGGGATGACACTCGCCGATCAGTCTGCCGGCGTCGTCACGCACGGCGCGCGGCTCTTGCTGCGCCATCCGCCGTATCTGTACTATATGGTATCGCGCAGCTTCTCGCGCTTCGCGTCGCAGATCGCCGCGGTCGCGGTCGGCTGGCAGATCTATGATCTGACGGGCAGCGCGTTCCAGCTTGGCATGGTCGGTCTCGCGCAATTTGTGCCGATGCTGGCGCTGGTCTTCGTCGCGGGCCATATCGCTGACCGCTATGATCGCCGCCGCGTGGTGCAGATCTGCCAGATGCTGCAGGGGCTGATGGCGATCCTGCTGGCTTGGGGCACTTATGCAGGCTGGATCACCGTGCCACAGATTTTTGTGGCGCTGGTGGTGATCGGCGCTGCCACGGCCTTCGAGGCGCCGGCTGGTTCGGCGCTGTTGCCCGGCGTCGTGCCGGAAGGTCATCTGCAGAAGGCGACGGCGCTCTCGACGGGCGTGTTTCAGGTGGCAATGATTTGCGGTCCCGCGCTTGGCGGCGTCGCCTATGCGCTGTCGCCGTCGACGCCTTATGTGCTGATGGCGGCGTTCTGGCTGATCGGGGGGCTGCTCAACAGCGCCATCCGACTGGAGCGCGAGGTCGCGGTGAAGGATCCCCCGTCGCTACGGACGTTGTTCGCCGGCGTCGGCTTCGTACGCAGCAATCCGGCGATCCTTGGCACCATTTCGCTCGATCTGTTCGCGGTGTTGCTCGGCGGGGCCACTGCGCTGCTTCCAATCTATGCGCGTGATATCCTGCAGACCGGTCCGTGGGGCCTTGGCCTCATGCGCGCGGCGCCGGCAGTCGGCGCGCTGCTGACGACCATCGTGCTGACGCGCTGGTCGATCAACCGCCGGGTCGGCATGCGGATGTTCCAGGCCGTCATTATCTTCGGCCTCGCGACAGCGGTGTTCGCGGTGTCGCAATGGCTGTGGTTGTCGGTGGCAGCGCTCGCGGTGCTCGGCGCAGCTGATACAGTCAGCGTGGTGATCCGTTTCTCGCTGGTGCAGCTCGCGACCCCGGACGACATGCGCGGCCGGGTCGGCGCGGTAAACTACCTGTTCATCAATACATCGAACCAGCTCGGCCAGTTCGAAAGCGGCGTCACCGCCGCATTGTTCGGCACTGTGCCTGCTGCCTTGATCGGCGGCCTCGGCACGGTCGCAATCGCGCTGCTCTGGATGCGGCTGTTTCCGACGCTGCGCAATGTTGAGCGACTGGAGTAGGGGCGTCAGCGATCCGCGAAAGCCAGCTTGGCACCGAGCGCAGCAAAAGCGCTTGCGAAGCAGCGGCGCATCCAGGTCAGCACCCGTGGCCGCGCGATGACGTGGTTGCGGATCGACGCCGCAAACAGGCCGTAGAGCGCAAACACCACGAAGGTCATCAGCATGAATACCGCGCTGAGCAGCAGCATCTGCGACAGCGGATGCGCTTCATCGGCGCTGATGAACTGCGGTAGAAAAGCGAGGAAGAAGATCGACAGTTTCGGATTGAGGATGTTGATCAGGATCGCTGTCGTTGTCACCTGCAGCGCGGACTGCGCGCTGTTGTCGGTTTCCACCTTCAGCGTGCCATGCTCCTGCAGCGTCTTCCAGGCCATATAGAGCAAGTAGGCGACGCCGATATATTTGAACACCTGAAACGCCACGGCGCTGGTGTGCAGCAGTGCTGCGAGACCAAGGATCGCGGCGGCCATATGCGGAACGATGCCGAGCGTGCAACCCAACGTGGCGACGACGCTGCTGCGGCCTCCCCGAGAAAAGCCGGTTGCTAGTGTGTAAAGGGCACCAGTGCCCGGCGACGCCACCACGATCAGCGAGGTGATGAGAAATTCGATGGTCATGATAATGGCTCCGGCTTGCAAGCGTGGATCGTCAGAATGTCGCTTGCGATCCTGTCAGGCAAGCACGTCGTCAGTTGCACACCTCGACATTGGTCAATCCGATCCGCATGTCGCGCGACACCAGCCGGCAGCCGGGACGCACCGGACGGCAGCCGGCATTGTCGCAGACGATCTGGCCGGACGGCTGCGCGCGCGGGGCGCGGGCCTGAATTTGCGGGCGATCAAGCTCATCGTGCTCGCGGCGCGGCACGTTTCGTTTGGCCTCGTTGCGGCTGCGCCTCTTCTCGCATTCATTGTCGTCGTTCAGGAAGGTGCCAGCGCGGCATGTGATTTTCACGCAGCGGTCGCCGTCTGCCTCTGAGCCATGCGCGCAGACCAGCGGGCAGACGCGGGACGACCTGGTCTTGATCGCGTCGAGCGCATCGGTGCTGGCCGCCTTGGCATCGAATTTGGTTGACGCGTAGCGATTGAAGCGCTCGAGCGACTTGCGGGAAGCCGCCGTCCATGTGTTGTCGACTGAGCCCTGCAGGCAGCCCACCCGCTGAAGCTCGACCTGGACCTGACGGGGCAGATCGGCTGGCGCGGGTGTTCGGGACACATCGGCCGTGGGGGCAGGGAGTGTCGCCAGCTGCGGTCCGGCGGCAGGCATGTCCGGCTTGCCGGCATCGACCCTGGCTTCCGCTGCCGCGCGGGCGCGCTCGCCGGCGGCGGCGCGTTCCTGCTCGGCGGTTTTGAGTTTCTCGGCAGCGATCCGGGCATCCTCGGCGGTCTTGGCATCGGCCGCTGCCTTGGTCTGTTCGGCCTTCCTGGCGCCTTCGGCAGCCAGACGGACTTTCTCTTCAGCGGCGAGGCGGGCTTTCTCCGCGGCAGCGGTATGGGCGTCCTCGGCTGCGAGCTTCGCTAGTTGGGATTTGGCCAGCGACGCATAGAAGCCGTCGGGATGCTGTGTCAGGAAAGCGTTCCAGCCGTCTCTGGTCGCAAGCTGCAAAGCCAGCTCGTAGTCGCGGCGGGTTTCCGCCTGAGCGCTGACGGCGGGGGATGTCGCGACGGCGGCCACCGGGACCAGAGGCACATCGTCGCCGCCGAGTGAACCGTAGACATAGGGTTCCTGGCGGTTGCTGGTGGTCTTCATGACGTCATCGCGGACGAAGCCAAAGGCCTTGCGCAGGTCGAGGCCAGGCGTCGCGATATGGCGGACCAGCGCGGCCGTGAACGGGCTGTTCTTGCTGTCGCCATCCAGCGCCGTCGAGCCGGCTTTGGCCGAGTAGGCGATCAGCGTGTTGGGGCTGGCCGGCTCCACCTTGGCGAGGCCGCGAGGGATCGCACGCGACGCGGTGGTGCGCTTCATGTTTTTGACGAAGGGATTGTCGCGGCAGGCATCGAGGATCACCAGCCGCAGCTTCCTGGCTGGCTCGATGGTGACGAGGATGCGTTCCAGCGAGAATGCCTCGTCATAGACGTCGGTGTCGCGCTCCAGCAGCGCGTCGACCGGAATCAGGTAATTGGTGCCATCGACCTCGATGCCGTGGCCGGCGAAATAGACCAGAGCAACGTCCGCATCGCGCGCCTTGTCCGCGAAATCGCGCAAGGCCCGGCGCATCTCGGTCGCCTTTAGATCCCGTCGGGCTTCGACAATGTCGAAATTAGCGGTCTTCAAGGTCTCGGTCATCGCCGCGGCGTCGTTGGCCGGATTGGCGAGCTTGACGACGTTCTGGTAGGCCGAGTTGCCGATCACCAGCGCGACGCGTTTGTCGGCGAAGGCCGACTGACTGAGCAAGCTCAAGGCGAAGACGACGGAAGCCACAAGACCAAGGTTGCGCATCGGAAGCCCCGCAAATTGCGACGGTCGAATTTGAACAGCCTAGCCAGACGTCGCAGATCAGTCGGGACTGGCTTGCGTGGTCTGTCTCACGTGGTTTGTCGCGCAGTGCACTCCGCAGGTTCGATCACAGCAGCGCTCTGCGCGTCATCCATTTGAGCGACATCAGCATAACGAAGATGTGTTTGGGCGGGCGAGGCGGACGTGCCGGTTTGGCCCGATTGCGGCAGTCAAATACAATCCATGCACTTGCATCTTTTGTCGGGATAGGTGACAGGTTCCAGATGCGCTCCGCGCTTTTTGGAAGCAGTTATTCAGGGGATATCTCATGGCCACCTACAGCGTTGCCGTCATTGTCGGCAGCCTCCGCAAACAGTCGTTCTCGCTCAAGGTTGCGAATGCACTCGCCCAGCTGGCGCCGCCGTCGCTAAAGCTGAACGTCATCACGCTGAACGAGCTGTCATTCTTCAATCAGGACCTGGAAGCCGCGCCGCCGGCCGACTGGGTCAAGTTCCGCGAAGCGATCCAGGTCTCGGATGCGGTACTGTTCGTCTCTCCGGAATATAACCGCTCAGTTTCGGGTGTTCTGAAAAACGCCATCGACGTCGGTTCGCGGCCCTATGGCAAGAGCTCGTTCCTCGGCAAGCCCACCGGCATCGTGGTTAGCTCGCCCGGTCCGATCGGTGGCCTGGGTGCTGCCCTTAGCTTGCGCCAAACCCTGCCGGGGATTGTCGGTCCCATCATGCAACAGCCTGAAATCTATCTGAATGCCGTCGGCGACGCGTTCAGCGAACAGGGCGAGATCGTCAAGGAATCGATCCGGCCGGTGCTGCAGGCCTATATCGACGCGTTCGCCGCCTGGGTCGACAAGCTGAAGAAATAAGCCGCGCAAATTCAGGTTGCGGCCCGGTTGTTAGGTTCGCCTTAACCGGGCCGTCGCATTTTCAGGCATGGTCAAGCATACTCGCCTCAAATCGATCCTTACCGGGCTCGTGCTCTATGCACTGGCCGCGATGATGATCAGTTATTTCGGGGTCAATGCCTATACCGGCAAATACGGCCTCAATGCGCGGCAGGAGCTCGATCAGGAGATCGTGGCGCTGACCTCCGAACTGGTGCAGTTGAAGAAGGAACGCACCAAGGCCGAGCAGCGCGTGGCGCTGCTGCGATCTGCCGGACTCGATCCCGACATGCTCGATGAGCGCGCGCGCTACCAGCTCGACTACGCGCATCCGCGCGACCTCGTGAAGGTCATCAAGCCAAACTGAGATTCATTCTTCAGCTTGCTTCAGCCCGGCTAGTCGTCCTCGCGTGAAGCAACACAGCTTTGCATCAAAGCTATGGATCGCTCGCGCCTACGCGTCGTGACGATGATATGACCGCGACGCGCTCTTCTATTCCTCAAATTACAAAACCGTTCCAATTCGATTTCGAAAGTTTCACGCCTTCGCTGCAGTGCGAAACAACAGTGTGGCATTCCGCGCGACGCAATCCCTTTCATGGCGCAAGCACTTGGAGTAGGAAGGGCCATTCACTCTCGCATCCGGAATTTTCATGGCCGCACCGAAGAAAAGCGTCGCTCCCGCAGGGCAGGCAACGAGCAATGGCGCAACCCCGTCATCGCCGCCAGATTTCACCCGCGATCAGGAGATGCACGCGCTTCGCGACATGCTGCTGATCCGCCGTTTCGAGGAGAAGGCTGGCCAGCTCTACGGCATGGGCGCGATCGGCGGTTTCTGTCATCTCTATATCGGCCAGGAAGCCATCGTCGTTGGCATGCAGATGGCATTGAAGGACGGTGATCAGGTCATCACCGGCTATCGCGACCATGGTCACATGCTGGCCTGTGGCATGGACGCCAACGGCGTTATGGCCGAGCTGACGGGGCGCAAGGGCGGCTACTCCAAGGGCAAGGGGGGCTCCATGCACATGTTCAGCCGCGAGAAGAACTTTTACGGTGGCCATGGCATCGTCGGCGCGCAGGTCTCGCTCGGAACGGGTCTCGCTTTCGCCAACCGTTACCGTGGCAATGATCTCGTCAGCCTAGCTTACTTCGGCGATGGCGCGTCGAACCAGGGCCAGGTCTATGAGAGCTTCAACATGGCGGAGCTGTGGAAGCTCCCGGTGATCTACATCATCGAGAACAATCGTTACGCCATGGGTACCTCGGTGACGCGCTCCTCGGCTCAGACCGATTTCTCTAAGCGCGGCGTCTCCTTCAACATTCCGGGCGAGCAGGTGGACGGCATGGACGTCCGTGCTGTGAAGGCAGCGGGTGACCGCGCAGTCGCGTGGTGCCGCGCCGGCAAGGGTCCGTTCATTCTGGAAATGCAGACCTATCGCTATCGCGGCCACTCGATGTCCGATCCGGCCAAGTACCGCACCCGTGAGGAAGTGGACAAGGTTCGCCACGATCAGGATCCGATCGAGCAGGTGCGCAACCGTCTGCTGGCCGCTGGCGTGACCGAGCAGGACCTCAAGGCGATCGATGCCGAGGTGCGTGACATCGTCAACGCATCGGCGGATTTCGCGCAGCAGGATCCTGAGCCCGATGCATCCGAACTTTACACCGATGTGTACCGCTAAGCGCGCGGCTTAAAGACCGATCTGGAGTTATAATGGCCATTCAAGTTCTGATGCCCGCGCTGTCCCCGACCATGGAGAAGGGCAACCTCTCCAAATGGCTCAAGAAGGAAGGCGATACGATCAAGTCCGGCGATGTGATCGCCGAAATCGAAACCGACAAGGCGACGATGGAAGTCGAAGCGACCGATGAAGGAACGCTCGGCAAGATCCTGATCCCGGAAGGGACCAACGACGTCGCGGTCAACACGCCGATCGCGACCATTCTCGCCGACGGCGAAGATGCGTCCGCTGCAGCGAGCGCACCGGCCCCCGCGAAGCAGGAGAAGGCCGCAGAAGCCGCGCCGCCTGCCGCGGAAGCAAAATCCGCTCCGGCTCCGAAGGAAGAGGCTACTGCGCCGGCAGTTTCGACGGCTGCGATCCAGCCCGATCCCGAAATCCCTGAAGGCACCGAAATGGTGACCATGACCATCCGCGAAGCGCTGCGCGACGCGATGGCCGAAGAAATGCGCCGGGATGAAGACGTCTTCATCATGGGTGAGGAAGTCGCCGAATATCAGGGCGCCTACAAGGTGACCCAGAACCTGTTGCAGGAATTCGGCGCACGCCGTGTGATCGATACGCCGATCACCGAGCACGGCTTTGCCGGTGTCGGCGTCGGCGCGGCGATGTCCGGCCTGAAGCCGATCGTCGAATTCATGACTTTCAACTTCGCCATGCAGGCGATCGACCAGATCATCAACTCCGCTGCCAAGACGCTCTACATGTCCGGCGGCCAGATGACCTGTCAGATCGTGTTCCGTGGTCCCAACGGTGCTGCGGCGCGCGTTGGCGCCCAGCACAGCCAGGACTACTCGGCCTGGTATTCGCAGATCCCGGGTCTGAAGGTCGTCGCGCCCTATAGCGCCGCCGACTACAAGGGCCTGCTCAAATCTGCAATCCGCGATCCGAACCCGGTGATCTTCCTCGAAAACGAAATGCTTTACGGGCATGCCGGCGAGGTGCCGAAGCTCGACGACTACATCGTGCCGATTGGCAAGGCCAAGGTCGCACGTGTCGGCAAAGATGTGACGCTGATCTCGTGGTCGAACGGCATGACCTATGCCCTGAAGGCTGCCGAAGAACTCGCCAAGGAAGGCATCGAGGCGGAGGTCATCGACCTGCGCACGCTGCGTCCGCTCGACACCGACACCATCATCGAGTCCGTGAAGAAAACATCGCGTGCCGTGACGGTGGAAGAAGGCTGGCAACAGTCGGGTGTGGGAGCTGAAATCGCCGCACGTATCATGGAGCACGCCTTCGACTATCTCGATGCGCCGGTGGCGCGCGTGTCGGGCAAGGACGTGCCGATGCCTTACGCCGCCAATCTTGAAAAGCTGGCGCTGCCGTCGGTGGCTGACGTCGTGGCTGCGGCCAAAGCCGTTTGCTATCGGTGAACCATGGCAGGTCCGAAGGAACAGCCACTGCCGCCAGATGTCATGGACCGCGAGGACGCCACCGAGGTGTTGCGCGCATTCGTGCTGGATGGCGGGCTGTCCATCGCCTTCATGCGTGCCTTCGAGGAGCCCGACATGTGGGGGCTCCTGCTTGTCGACATCGCGCGCCATGCCGCACGCGCCTATGCGCGTGAGGCCAACTATTCCGAAGACGAGGCGCTGAACCGCATCGTCGAAATGTTCGAAGCTGAAATCGCGCGTCCGACTGACATGGGCAACACCACGCCGCGGTCGCAACAAGGTCACTGACAATGCCAATCAACATTCTGATGCCTGCGCTGTCGCCCACCATGGAAAAGGGCAACCTTGCCAAGTGGCTCAAGAAAGAGGGCGACAAGGTCAAGTCCGGCGACGTGATCGCGGAGATCGAGACCGACAAGGCGACGATGGAAGTCGAAGCCGTCGACGAAGGCACCATCGCCAAGATCCTGGTGGCGGAAGGTACGCAGGACGTTGCGGTGAACGCCGTCATTGCAGTGCTCGCTGCCGACGGCGAGGACGTGAAGGCCGCAGGTTCTGGGGCAGGGGCCGACAAGCCGAAGCCCGCGCCTGCTGCCGAAGCTCCCGCGCCGAAGCCTGCAGCTGCTGCACCTGCGCCGGCTGCTGCTTCCGCAGCGAAAGCACCGGCACCGGCCGCTGCGCCAGCTCCGCAGCCGGCCGCCGCACAGAGCAATGGCGCGCGCGTATTCTCATCACCGCTGGCGCGTCGTCTCGCCAAGGACGCCGGCATCGAACTCGGTCGTATCAACGGATCGGGTCCACATGGCCGTGTGGTCGCCGCGGATGTCGAAAAGGCGAAGTCCGGTCAGGGCCTCAAACCAGCAGCCGCGGCTGCCGGCGCTCCCGCAGGTGCAACTGGAGCGATCGGTGCGCCTGCAATGTCCGATCAGCAGATTCTCGGGCTGTACGAGCAGGGCGCTTACGAGAGCGTGCCGCATGACTCGATGCGCCGCACGATTGCGCAGCGGCTCACCGCAGCCACCAATTCGATGCCGACCTTCTATCTCACCGTCGATTGCGATCTCGGCAAGCTCTCCTCCGCGCGCGAGGAGATCAACGCTGCTGCCGGCAAGGACAAGGACGGCAAGCCGCTCTACAAGCTCTCGGTCAACGATTTCGTCATCAAGGCGATGGCGGTCGCGCTGCAGAAGATTCCGGAAGCCAACGTGTCGTGGACGGAAGCGGCGATGCTCCGCCACAAGCATTCGGACATCGGCGTCGCGGTGGCGCTGCCGTTCGGCCTAATCACGCCGATCATCCGCCAGGCCGAGATCAAGTCCATTTCGGCAATCTCCAACGAGATGAAGGAACTTGCCGCGCGCGCTAAGGCCAAGAAGCTCAAGCCTAACGAATACCAGGGCGGCGCGTCATCCGTGTCTAATCTCGGCATGTTCGGCATCAAGGACTTCACGGCGGTGATCAATCCGCCGCAGTCGTCGATCCTTGCGGTTGGCACGGGCGAGGAACGGGCCGTTGTGCGCAATGGCCAGATCGTCGCTGCAACCATCATGAGCGTGACACTTTCCTGCGATCACCGCGCCATCGATGGCGCGCTCGGCGCCGAACTGATCACGGCATTCAAGAAGCTGATCGAAAATCCCGTGATGATGGTGGTGTAAGGCTCAGGTCCGGTGGCTCATGAAAGTCAAAACATCATGGCCCTGGATCTCGCTATTGACCGCCGCCGTCGCTGCGCTGAATCCGGTTGGATATGGGATCATCGACAACGCGTTTCATTCAGGTGAACAACTGGCGCGCAGCCTGGGACAGTTTTTGGTCTATTGCGCGCTGGGCATCCTTGCGGCGCTGGGATTGATCGAATTCGGCATCCGAAAATTTCTGATTTCAAGACAGCGCCGATTGGCGAGTGGAGTGACCCATGGCTGATACATCCTTCGACGTCGTCGTCATCGGCTCCGGTCCCGGCGGCTATGTGACGGCCATTCGGGCCGCGCAGCTCGGCTTCAAGACAGCGATCGTCGAGAAGGCCTATCTCGGCGGCATCTGCAATAACTGGGGCTGTATCCCGACCAAGGCGCTGCTGCGCTCGGCGGAAATCTATCACTACATGCAGCATGCCAAGGATTATGGCCTGTCGGCGGACAACGTGACGTTCGACATCAAGGCCGTGATCGCGCGCTCGCGCGGCGTCGTGAAGCGCCTCAGCGGCGGCGTCGAATATCTGATGAACAAGAACAAGATCTCGATCATCTGGGGTGAAGCGACCCTGGATGCGCCGGGCAAGTTCACTGTCAAGAAGACGGAAGCCGCAGCACCCAAGGGCGCGCTCGGGGCAGGCAGCTATACTGCCAAGCATATCATCGTCGCCACCGGCGCCCGGCCGCGCGTGCTGCCGGGTCTCGAGCCCGACAAGAAGCTTGTCTGGACTTATTTCGAGGCCATGAACCCCGACAAGATGCCGAAGTCGCTGCTGGTGGTCGGCTCCGGCGCCATCGGCATCGAATTTGCGTCGTTCTACAAGACCATGGGCGCCGACGTGACTGTGGTCGAGGTGCTGCCGCAGATTCTGCCGGTGGAGGACGCCGAGATCGCCGGTTTCGCCCGCAAACAGTTCGAGAAGCAGGGCATCAAGATCATGTCCGGCGCGAAAGTGACCAAGCTCGACAAGAAGTCGGATTCGGTCACCGTGACCATCGAGGATGGCAAGGGGGCTACCCAGCAGCTCACCGTCGATCGCGTCATCTCGGCGGTCGGCGTGGTCGGCAATATCGAAGGCTTCGGCCTCGAGAAGCTCGGCGTGAAGACTGAGCGCGGCTGTATTGTGATCGACAAATACGGCAAGACCAACGTGCCCGGCATCTATGCCATCGGCGACGTCGCCGGTCCGCCGATGCTGGCCCACAAGGCCGAGCATGAGGGCGTGATCTGCGTCGAGGCGATCAAGGGGATGAACCCGCATGCAATGGACAAGTCGCTGATCCCGGGCTGCACCTATTGCCATCCGCAGGTGGCCTCGGTCGGTCTCACCGAAGCCAAGGCCAAGGAAGCCGGCAAGGACATCCGCGTCGGCCGCTTCCCCTTTGTCGCCAATGGCAAGGCCATCGCCCAGGGCGAGGATCAGGGCATGGTGAAGGTGATTTTCGACAAGAAGACCGGCCAGCTGCTCGGCGCCCATATGGTCGGCGCTGAAGTCGTCGAGATGATCCAGGGCTTCGTGGTCGCCATGAACCTGGAGACGACTGAGGAAGAGCTCTTCCACACCATCTTCCCGCATCCGACCATCTCGGAAACGATGAAGGAAGCGGTGCTGGATGCTTATGGCCGGGTGCTGAACACTTAGTCGAACCCACTTCTGACCAACAATTCAGCTCGCTGCTTCGTGATAGCAGGCGGGCTGAAAGCTCTGCTTCCCAACTTTATCTGCTGTTGGGGCCGGACGCTGAAAGGCGTCGTCGGTCCAACAGAACGCCGATTAAACGTCGGCGAATGATTGGGAGCCTTCCATGAAAACATTCATCGCCACGGTTCTCGTAACAACCGTTGTTGCGACGATGGTCGCGGATGCCGCGGGCGCTTCTGAGCGCAAGCATGCGCGCCGTCACGTCCAACAGCCGGGCACAAGCGCTCAAATCGATCCACGCGAGGCTTATGACTACTATCCGGGTTGGGGACGCGAGGTGGTGCCAGTTTATGGCGTCTATACGGGCCTGATCTATGGTGGCGCGACGTCCGCGCCGGCCGGACGCTAGAGCAATCCGCTGCAAGCAAAGGCCGGCCCGCGCGGCCGGCTTTCGGTTTCGTTTTTCAAGCAGGTCCGGATCCAGATGGTTGCTGCCGGGCAACGAATGTTGCCGGCTTGCCACAGTCCCCCAAGATTTAACCCTGTCGTGCTGTGGGTATTGCAACCGCCGCTATTTGGCCACACGCCTTCGTGAAATCATTTCTCACCAGCCAGAAGGCTGGAGCGCTTTGTCGATCGGCGGGATGTCAGTGGGATTGTCCCGGATCGCCGGAGCGGCCTGAGAAACCAGGTTCGCGATGGACGCCAAGACGAACATCAAGTCGCGTTTGCCTAGCCGTCATATGATGGTGGGTCGGGAGCAGGCGTTGCGTGGCGCGCTCCCGTCCACGATGAGTCCGGCTATGCCGCAGAGTGAACGGTCCGTCGCCAGCCAAGCGCTGCGCGCGGCAGCATCTCGTGCCGTCGAAATCTTCAAAAAGACACCATATCGCACCGATTCAAAGCGGGTAAGCCGTTATGTCGCCAAAGACATATTGGAAATTGCTGACATACCGTTGCTGAAGACGACATTGCTCGATCACAGCCGGTCGCGGGGAGCGTGCCTCACTGCGACGGAGCAGATGATCGCGGAGAAAATGAAGCCCGTGACGCGGAATTCCCATCAGGACGTTGTGCGTTCTGCCGGCAAGCTGATCACCATTGGTGGTGACACAGTCGGATCGAAGGGGAATCTGGCTTGCGACATCCTCGATTCGGAAGACGATGCCCCCGTCCGGGGCGGCGCTGTCGCGGGTGTCTTTAACGTAAAATTGACCGACAAAGAATTGGCCGCGCACCCGACCAAGGGGACGCGTCGCGCGACTAACCATACGTCAGGGACGCTGTGGAAATATGCCCGGCGGGTTGGATCGGCCATTGATGGCGCTGTGTCCAAGCCCGGCCGGGCCCACGAGAAATACTGTTATGCGGATATTTGAGCGTACCATTTTTGTAGCGTTTGCTTTGGGTGCCGCGTCAGTGGCCGCGCCGGCGTTTGCCTTCGATGGCGCGCCCGTTGGCAGCAGCGATGCAGCCCTGCCGGTTGTAACGACCATTCCCGGTGCTGCCCCGGTCTTGAAGAAGTCCGCCAAGCCAGACACCTCGCTGACCGCGCTTCAATACGCCGCCGAAGGCGGTCATCCGATTGCTCAGTGGAAGCTCGGGCGGATGTATGCCGACGGGAACGGCGTGGCGCAGGACGACCTGCGCGCCTTCGAATATTTCAGCCGTATCGCTAATGCGCATGCGGAGGACTCGCCGTCCGCGCCGCAGGCGACCATCGTCGCCAATGCTTTCGTGGCCCTTGGCCGCTACTACCTCGACGGTATTCCGAATTCGAAGATCAAGGCGGACACTGAACGCGCACGTGAGATGTTCTCCTACGCTGCGTCCTATTTCGGCAATGCCGACGCCCAGTACGATCTGGCCCGGCTGTATCTGAAGGGCATCGGCACCCCGCGCGACACCAAGTATGGCGCCCGCTGGCTTGGCCTTGCGGCGCAGAAGGGCCAGCACCAGGCACAGGCGCTGCTCGGCCAGATGCTGTTCAACGGTGAATCGCTGCCGCGGCAGATGGCGCGCGGCCTGATGTGGCTGACGCTGGCCCGCGACAATGCCGGCCCGGACGACACCTGGATCCGCGACAGCTACAACAAGGCTATCGCGAAGGCCTCCGAAGACGACCGGGCCATGGCGCTCCAGATGCTCGAGCACTGGGTGCAGGGCAAGCGGGACTGAAGTTCTCTAAGCGTCCCGCTCCGTCGTTTGTTTCGCTTCCGGTAGTGAGCGGGCAGTGCGGGACGGCGTGGCCGTCAGGGGCGCCGGCGCCCCTGGATGCAGATCATGATCACAATGATCGGTATCGCAAGCGCGGCCCAGGATAGCCCCCACCAGACGCCGCTATGACCGATCAGAGCCGAGATCAGGCCGAACACGGTGAGAATTGCGATCGCGGTCGGCCACCGCCAGAGATGCACAAATCCGCGACGTGATCTGGTGGTGATCATTCGGCTGCCTGTCCAGACAGCGGCGCGGAAGCGGTATTGCTGGTGACCAGTTCGTTTTCCGCTGCGGAAACAACCGACGCCCGGCGCGTCCACCAGAGATAGAGACCGCTGCCGAGCACCACGATGGTGACGAGATCGAGCAGCGCCCAGATGATCTTCAGTGGCATGCCGCCATAATCGCCGAAGTGCAGAGGACGTGAGACTTCCAGCGCGCGCAGGTACCACGGCATTGTCACGATATTGGTCAGCTCGCCAGTCCGGGCATCCACCAGCACGGGACTGAACAGCCGCGATGTAAGCGGCTCGCGGCCCTTGGTCCAAATCAGGTAGTGAAACGGCGAGCCGAATGTCGCGCCGGGAAAGACCACGCTGGTCGCAATCATGTCGGGCAGGGCAGCCCGGGTCTTGTCGAGGGCCCCCTGCGGCGAACTCAGCTCGGCGATTGAGGGCGTTGGCTTGCCCTGCATGGGCGCGAGCATCGCCTTCACGTCAGTCATCTGCCAAAGCCCGAACAGTGGCTTCGACAGTTCGTTGATGACACCGGTCGTACCGACCACAAGGGCCCATGCGAGTGTCACCACACCCAGCATGTTGTGCAGATCCAGCCATTTCAGCCGCGGCGAGCGATCGGCACGGACGGTACCGAAATCGAGCTTGCGCATGAACGGGCCGTAGATGACGACGCCGGATACGATGGCGATCACGAACAGCAGCGCCATAAATCCCATGAACAGTTCGCCGGGAAGGCCAGCAAAGAGATCGCGATGCAGCTTGAGGATCACGTCCATGAAGCGGACGCCGTCCTCGTCAAATGGCTTGGTCTGCTTGAGGATCTTCGCGGTATGGGCGTCGAACTTGATCCAGTGCGCGGACTTGCGGTTTTCCGTAAAGGCTTTCCAGGATGGCGCCATGGTGACGACGATCTTGGGTTCGTCGTCGTCGGAGAACATGAACAGGATGATTTCGTCCGGATACATTTTCCGGCTGATCTCGGCGAGGCGATCGAGGCTGACATTCGGCGTGTTCTCGGGAGCGGATGCATAAGGCAGCGAGTCGTCCAGCAGATCGTTGATCTCGTCGCGGAACACCAGCGGGAGTCCGGTGACACAGATCAGCAGCAGGAAGACCGTGCAGACCAGACTCGTCCACTTGTGGATCCAGAACCATTTTCGCAGCATCGATCGCGTCATGACGGAGTCCGTGAATTGCAGCGGCCGCAGCAGATATCAGTGCCGCGGCCGCCTTCGATATCGATTGCGCAGCTCAGCCTACCAACGATAGCGCAGCGTCGCGATCACTTCGCGGCGCAGGCCGTAATAGCAGCCGTTGTCTTGACACAAGGTGACATACGTCTTGTCGAATAGATTGGTGGCATTGATCTGGGCATTGAAGCCCTCGAATTGCTTGCCGAGCGCAGCAAAGTCGTAATGCACCGCTGCGTCGAACAAAGTGACCGAGGGAACATAGAACGTGTTAGCGATGTTGCCCGGCGTGTCTCCCAGATAGCGTACGCCGCCAGCAAGTCCGAATCCATCGAGCGGGCCGTTGCGGAACGTGTAATCGGCCCACAGTGTAGCGGAATTCATCGGCATGCCGATTGAATGCTTGCCGAGTTGCGTCGCCGCGGTGGTCTTTGTCACGACATTGTCGAGATAGGTGTAGGACGCCAGCACAGCCAGCTCGCGATTAACCTCGGTCTTCGCCTCGAGCTCGACGCCGCGCGAGCGGATTTCGCCGAGCTGGGCGCGGGCCGTGGGCGGATGATCGAGATCGGCCACCACCACATTCTGTTGCGTCAGATCGAACAAAGCGAGGGTGTAGAGCGACTTCGCGTTCGGCTGATACTTGATGCCGGTTTCATATTGCTGTCCCCGCGTAGGCACGAAGGGATTACCGAAAAAGTCGGTGCCGGCGACCGGTTGGAACGACTCGGTGTATTGGATGTACGGCGCGATCCCGTTGTCGAACTTGTACATCAGTGCGCCGCGCTTACTGACGGCTGTATCGGACTTGTCGGCGGTGCGGACTCCTGTCAACAGGTTGTCCGTATGCGAGTCGGCTTGATCGCGGCGGATGCCGAGCAGGGCGATCCAGTTATCGAGTTTGATCTGATCTTGCGCGTAGAATCCGTATTGATCGAGCCGCTGGCCCGTGGCTGTGGTTGGCGTGATGACGGGCGTCGGGCCATAGACGGGATTCAATGCGTTGATGTTGGTCGCGGTGCCCGTTCCGTTACGAGCAGTGTCGGTCGCATTGCGGTAGTCGAAACCGAACAGCACCGTATGTTCGAACGGCCCGAAGCGAAATTTGCCTTCCGCCTGATTATCGAGGGCGAACGAACGGATCGTCTCCCGAGTGGTGTAGGCGCCGCGCGACAGATTGGTTGGATCAGTTCCGACGTTGGGCGACACCGTCGCGAAGTCGGTCGAGTTGTCCATGTAACGCAGGTTCTGACGAACCGTCAGGCCGTGGTCGAATTTGTGCTCGAACTGATAGCCGATCGAGGCATATTCGCGCGACGTGTGATCGAATCCCGGCTGACCTGAGAAGAAGCTCGTCGAAATATACTGCCCGTTATACGGCGTGATTGTGCCGATGCCGCGTGGCAGGAGCTGATTGTAGAATCCGGCCCGCGGATCACGCTGGTAGGTGCCCTGAATTGTCAGCGTGGTCTGATTATCCGGGCGCCATGTCAGCGAAGGTGCGATGGAGACCCGCTGATAGCCCTGATAGTCGACCTGGCTGCCGACGTCGTAGCCGGATGCGGTCAGGCGATAGAGAAACTCCTTGTTCTTGTCGAGCGGGCCACTGAGGTCGACGCCAGCCTGGGCGCGGCCGTAGCTGCCGGTGGACACGAACATCTCGTGATAGGGCTCTTCGGTCGGGCGCTTGCTGACCGAATTGACGATACCGCCGGGTGTCGCCTGGCCGTACAGGATCGACGAAGGCCCGCGCAGCACTTCGATACGTTCGAGATTGTAGGGCTCGATGATCGGATAGCCGAAGATGCCGAAATTCACGAGGCGCATGGAGTCGAGATACTGATCGGCGAGAAAGCCGCGAATATAGACGCCGTCGGTACGCGCGTCGGCGCCGGCGACTTCGGACCGCGTTCCCGGTACATAGCGCACAGCTTGCGCGACGCTCTGGACCGCCTGCGCCTGGATCTGATCCTGCGTCACGACCGAGATGGACTGTGGCGTCTCGACGAGCGGCGTGTCGGTCTTGGTGCCCGTGCCGCTGCGTGTTGCAACGTAACCATCGACATGGCCCCAGGCAGTTTCCGGCGTGCGCGCTGCAGGAGCAGGAGTTGGCTGTGTTTGCTGATTTGCTGACCGCGTGACTGCGCGCCGCGTGCTTCGTACACTGGCGCTTCGGTGGGCGTTCTGACTGCGACGTGTAGTCTGCTGTTGTGGTGCATCGACAGTGACGGCGGGCAATGTCGATTGGGCGTGAACTGTCGTAGTGAAGTCCGATGACAGAACGAGACAGCTTGCTGCCCCGAGCCAGATTGCATGTTTCCAGATTTTCTTTTCGTTGATCACTACGCTGCCCCGTCAATTGTGCAGATTGTCACAAGTCGTTTTGGTGCTTCGTGATCGAGGGGAGCGTTCAAGACAATCGGCAGCGAGCTGGAATAAATCCAATCTGATGAGGTGGCTGGCGGGGTGTGGTAAAATTAACGCAGAATTAGCAGGACTTATGTCCGGCTGAGTGTGTGCGGCATTTCTGCACGCGGGACCGCATCGCTTTTCGGAGTCGAAAGAGCTGCGCGTGGCTCGATCCACGGCAGCCTTGTTGACGGGAAGGGTATTGGGAGTTGGCAGTTGCGGCGCTACGCCGCTTCGAGATCCAGATCGACCCAGACCGGCACGTGGTCGCTCGGTTTCTCCCAGGCGCGCACATATTTGTCGATGCCGACATTGATGAGCTTGTCGCTGGCCTGCGGCGACAACAGCAGGTGATCGATGCGGATGCCCCAGTTCTTCTGCCAGGCGCCGGCCTGATAGTCCCAGAACGTGTACTGGCCGGGCTCGTCGGTGACGGCGCGCAGGGCGTCGGTCATTCCCAGGCCAAGCAGGGTCTGGAAGCTGGCGCGGGTTTCCGGTTTGAACAGTGCGTCGTTGATCCACGCCGCCGGGTTGTGGACGTCTGCCGCTGTGGGGATGACGTTGAAGTCACCGGCGAGAATCAATGGCTCCTCTGTCTTCAGCCGCAGCCGGGTGAATTCCTGCAGCCGGGACATCCATTTCAGCTTGTAGGGATACTTCTCGGTGTCGACCGGATTGCCGTTCGGCAGATACAGGCAGGCCACCCTGACCACCCCGGATTTCAGCGACACCACACCTTCGATGAAGCGGGCATGGAGATCTTCGTTGTCGCCCGCCAGTCGCGGCGTGGCTTCCTCCAGCGGATATTTCGAGAGCAGGGCAACGCCGTTGAAGGTCTTCTGGCCGTGGGTGACGACATTGTAGCCAAGTGCCTCAATGGGCTCGCGCGGAAACGCCTCATCAAGGCATTTGATCTCTTGTAGGCAGACGATGTCCGGCGAGCAGTCGCGCAGCCAGGTCACCAGATGATCCAGCCGCTGGCGGACAGAATTCACATTCCAGGTGGCAATTCTCATCTGCTGGGATTCCGGTAACAACAATGGCAAAAATACGTCAACGTGGCATACCATCATCCCCGCCAACATGATAAGCTTTAAGCCTAAAGCGCACAGACGCTGTTTTTAAAGCTGCCATGGGCGGGAAACGGGGGCGACCCGATCTTCTGTACCAGGTGACATGGACCATATGAAGAAACGCACATCGATCACTCTACTCGTTCTCGTCGGCGCTGTGGCGGTTGGCGCCTATGTGACGCGATCCTCCTGGATCGGGAACAATACCAGCGCCCAGGCCCCGCAACGCGCGAGGGTCGTGTCTGTCGAACTGGCCAAGGCCGAGCGTAAGCCTGTTCCGGTCGATGTTGATGCAATCGGCACGGTAACTCCCATTTCCAGCGTGGCGCTGAAATCACGGGTCGAAACCACCATCACATCGGTTCATTTCGAAGATGGCGCCAGGGTCCAGGAAGGCGACCTGCTGTTCACCCTCGATTCGCGGCAGATCGATGCCCAGATCGAGCAGGCTGAAGGCACGCTGGCCCGCGACCAGGCCCAACTGGCCGGCGCGGAACGTGACGTGCGGCGCTTTACCGACCTGATCGGGAAGGGCGCGACCACCCAGGTCAGCGTCGACAATGCCAAGACCCAATCTGACATCCTGGCGGGAACCATCCGGGCCGATCAGTCGGCGCTCGATAATCTCAAGGTCCAGAAGAGCTACACCATCATCCGCGCGCCGTTCTCCGGCCGGATCAGTGCAGCCAATGTGAAAGTCGGCAACTTCGTTCGCCCTGCGGACACTGCGCCGCTGGCGACCATCAACCAGATGGCGCCGGTCTACGTCTCCTTCGCCATTCCACAACGTGTGCTTGGCGATCTGCGCGAAGCGATGGCGGCGGGATCGACCTCGGTCATTGCGACCATCCCGAACAGCGGCCGTTCTGAAACCGGCAAGGTGGCGATGGTGGAAAACACTGTGGATTCCACCACCGGCATGGTCACTGTGCGCGGCATCATGAGCAATCCGAACGAAACCCTGTGGCCGGGCATTTTGGTACAGACCAAGTTGATCGTGCGCACCGAGGACGGCGTTGTTGTGCCCACCGTGGCCGTGCAGCGCAGCCAGACTGGGAACTTCGTCTTCATGGTGAAGGACGGCGTCGCCCGTGTTCAACCTGTCGAAGTCGATCGCACCTTCCAGGGGATTTCGGTGATCTCGTCGGGTTTAAAAGGGGATGAGGACGTCGTCGTCGACGGCCAGCTCTTGCTGACACAAGGCACACGGGTCGAAGCCCGGGCCCGCAAGGCCGGGGCATAAAACATGACCCTCTCGGAGCTCTGCATCCGTCGCCCTGTGATGACCACGCTCATCACGGCGACGATCATCGCGTTTGGCATTTTCGGTTTCCGGCTGCTGCCGGTGTCGGCGCTTCCGAAAGTGGACTTTCCGACCATCGCGGTGACGGCGACCCTGCCAGGCGCCAGCGCCGACACGATGGCGGCCTCGGTCGCCGGCATCATTGAGCGTCAGCTCTCGACCATCGCTGGTATCTCTTCGATGTCGTCGAGCTCGTCGCAGGGAACGACCCAGATCATCATTCAGTTCGATCTCAACCGCAATATCGATGCGGCGGCGCTGGACGTGCAGACTGCGCTGACGATCGCACAGCGCCGGTTGCCGATCGAAATGACGATCCCGCCGAGTTTCCGCAAGGTGAACCCCGGCGATTTCCCGGTGCTGTTCATTGCGCTGAGTTCATCGACGCTGCCGCTCTCGGCCGTCAATGAATTTGGCGATATCACCATCGGGCAGGCGCTGTCGCAGATTCCCGGCGTGGCGCAGGTGCTGATCTATGGCACGCAGAAATTCGCCATTCGCGTGCAGGCCGATCCCGAAGCTGCGGCGGCTCGTGGATTGTCGCTTGAAGATATCCGTACGGCGGTGTCACGCGCGAACTCCTCGACGCCGGTCGGAACTCTGAACGGACCGAAGCAGGATATCTCGCTGCAGGCATCCGGACAGATGTCCAAGGCCGCCGACTACGGCCAGGTCGTTGTTGCCTGGCGCAACGGCTCGCCGGTCAAGCTGAACGAAGTCGCCAAGATCTATGACGCCGTCGAAAACGACAAGGTCGCGACCTGGTTGAATGGCGAGCGCGCCATCGTGCTGGCGATCCAGAAGCAGCCCGACGCCAACACGGTCGCCGTGGTCGACGGCGTCCGCGCCAAGCTGCCGTCGCTGCGTGCGCAATTGCCGCCATCGGTCGAAGTCAATATGATGATGGACCGCTCGATCTCGGTCCGCGAAGCCGTCGCCGACGTCGAGGAGACATTGCTGATCGCCGTCGTGCTGGTGATCTTCGTGATCTTCCTGTTCCTGCGCTCAGCCTCCGCGACCTTGATCCCCGCACTGGCGGTGCCGATCTCGATCTTCGGCACATGCGCCGCGATGTATATGCTGGACTACTCCATCAACAACATGACGCTGCTGGCTTTGACCCTTTCCGTGGGCTTCGTGGTCGACGACGCCATCGTCATGCTGGAGAATATCGTCCGGCACATCGAACTCGGCATGAAGCCGTTCGATGCGGCCCTGAAGGGCGCGCGCGAAATCGGTTTCACCATCGTCTCGATCACCTTCTCGCTGATCGCGGTGTTCATTCCCGTGCTGCTGATGGGCGGCATTGTCGGCCGCGTGTTCCGTGAATTCGCGGTGACGATCGCGGTGGCGATCATCGTCTCCGGTTTCGTGTCGCTGACGCTGACGCCTATGCTCTGCGCGCGCGTGCTCAAGGCGCACAATCCCGAGCACAAGGAAAATTTCATCCTGCGCGGTTTCGAGCGCATATTTGCGGCCTGGCTGCGCGGTTACGAATGGGCGCTCGATCGCGTACTGGCACACAAGGGCATCATGCTGGTGGTGACACTCGCGACCCTCGGCGGCACCGTTTATCTCTATAACATCGTGCCAAAGGGCTTCTTCCCGCAGGAGGATACCGGGTTCCTGACCGGTACGACCGAAGCCGCAACCGATACGTCCTTCGAAGCGATGAGTGCGCGGCAGCAGGCGCTTGCTGATCTGCTGAAATCCGATCCTGCCGTCGAATACATCAACAGCACCGTGGGCTCCGGCGGTCCGAATGCGACGGCGAATTACGGTCGTCTGTTCGTTGCGCTGAAACCGCGCCAGGATCGTGATCCCGCACAGGTGGTGATGACGCGGCTGCGCCAGAAGTCGTTGGCCGTTCCTGGCTTGCAGGCCTTCTTCCAGAGCATCCAGAATCTGAACATCGGCGGCCGGCCGTCGAAGAGCCAGTATCAATACGTGCTTCAGGGCAGCGACACCGACACGCTGTATCGCGTGTCCCCGGAAATGCGGGACCGCATCGCCAAGGTACCCGGTCTGCTCGACGTGACGACCGACCTTTACATCAAGAACCCGCAAATGACGGTCGATATCGACCGCGAAAAGGCGGCGGTCTACGGCGTCACCGTCGATCAGGTTCGTAACCAGCTCTATAATGCGTTCGGCTCGCGTCAGGTCGGCACGATCTACATGCCGACCAACGATTATCAGATCATCCTGGAAGCGCAGCCGCAGTTCCGGATCGATCCGAGCGATCTCTCCAAGCTCTATATGAAGACATCGAACAACCAGACCATTCCGCTGAGTGCGGTCGCGCGTCTGGTACCGACGGTTGGGCCGCTGCAGATCAACCATCAGGGTCAGCAGCCGGCTGTGACGATCTCGTTCAATCTGGTGCCCGGCTATTCGCTGGGTTATGCGGTCGACCAGATCACGCAAATCGAGGCGGATTCCAAACTGCCGGTGACCATCGCCACGGGCTTCTCTGGCACGGCGCAGGTGTTCCAGGATTCGTTGCGCGGGCAGGGCGTACTGATCCTCGCCGCCGTGTTCGCGGCCTTCGTGATCCTCGGCATCCTCTATGAGAGCTTCATCCATCCGATCACGATCATCTCCGGCCTCCCGTCGGCGGGCATCGGCGCGATCCTGACGCTGATGTTGTTCAAGATGGAAATGTCTGTGATCGCCATGATCGGCATTGTGATGCTGGTCGGCATCGTCAAGAAGAACGCCATCATGATGGTCGACTTCGCACTCGAGCGTCGTCGCGTCGGCCTGTCGGCCGAACACGCGATCCGCGAAGCTGCGCTGCTGCGTTTCCGCCCCATCATGATGACCACCTTCGCGGCAATCTTCGGCACGCTGCCGATCGCGCTTGGTGCAGGCGCTGGTGCCGAACTACGCCAGCCGCTCGGCGTTGCGGTGGTCGGCGGTCTGTGTGTCTCCCAATTGCTGACGCTGTTCATCACGCCGGTCATCTACATCTATCTCGATCGCATCGACCGCAAGCTGAAGCGCAAGCTGCAGCCGCAGCTCGACGAAGAAGATCACGACGATCGTCCGCGCGTCGTGGCGGCGGAATAGGGTGTCTCGATGCTGGTGAGAACGCTTACTGCGGCCGCTTTGCTGGCCGCACTTGTTGTCGTGCCGGTACGTGCCGACGATCGGATCGAAATCTTCGACGCCCATATGCATTACAACTGGGAGCCGAAGCCGTATTACCAGCCCGACGAAGTGCTGGAGGTTTTCAGGAAGAACCGCGTCACCGGGATTCTCGCCACCAGCCGCCCGAACACCGGCACCCATGTGCTGATGGACGGTAAGGCCAGTGGCAAGGCAGGCGATTTGCAGGTCGTGCCGTTCATCCGGCCGTATCGCGTGCGCGCCGATATCGGCAGCTGGTTCAACGATCCCGTAATCTTCGATCTCGTGCAGGAGGAGTTCAAGCGCGGCTACTATCGCGGTGTCGGCGAATTCCATCTGACCGGCAAGGCGGCCGATACCGAGATGGTCAAGAAGACCGTCGACTTTGCCGTCGCCAACAATCTCTATTTGCACGCCCATGCCGACGACGAAGCGGTCGAGATTCTGATGCGGCACAATCCGCGTGCGCAGATTATTTGGGCACATACCGGCTTCAGCCTCGCGCCGGACCGTGTCGCAGCGATGCTGATAAAATACCCGAAACTGTGGGGTGAATTGTCTTACCGCAGCGGCATCGTGGACGGATCAGGCAAACTGACGCCGCAATGGCGCGTGCTGTTCGAGCGCTACCCCGATCGCTTCCTGCTGGGCTCCGACACCTGGGTGCCGGAACGCTGGGCGAGCTATGGCGATATCATGGACGGCTATCGCGCATGGCTGGCGCAATTGCCGCCGGCGGTCGCTAGACAGATCGCGCACGGCAATGCGCGGGCGCTGTTCGCCGAGAAATAGACCGATCTAAAAGAGCCGAATAGAGGTCAGATCGAGAAGCTGGTCCCGCAGCCGCAGGACGCCGTCGCGTTCGGATTGACGACGCGGAACGAGGCGCCGATCAGGTCATCGACGAAGTCGAGTTCGGAGCCGGCCAGGAACGGTGCTGAGGAGGGGTCGACCAGCACCACGGCGCTGTCACGTTCGATCAGGATGTCGTCGTCCGCCTTGGCGCGCTCGACGTCGAACTTGTACTGGAAGCCGGAGCAGCCGCCGCCTTCGACCGACACGCGGAGCATGGCGCCGGTGCCTTCGGTCTTGAGGATCTCGCCGATCCGGCGCGCAGCACGCGCGCTGACGGTGAGGGGGGCCTCGGTGACTGCAGTGTCGGTCATATCTGGCTCTCCGGGCAGGATTCGAACCATTTGAATCTGCCGCTCCCCATAGTTAAGTGCGGCAGGCTCAGGAATCAATTGGATCAAGGATAAACACGCCGTGTCGGTCGGAATGGCTGCTCCCCGCGCCCCCTATGCCTGCGACCCAGATTGCAGCCGTGGACGGCTGTTTTCGGAGGCTCCGAGCCGGACCCGCAGCGCGTTTCGCCGGGATTGCGACCGGGTCATTCACTCGACTGCGTTTCGCCGGCTCAAGCACAAGACCCAGGTCTTTGTGTTCCACGAGGGCGATCATTACCGCACCCGTCTCACCCACACGTTGGAAGTGGCGCAGATCGCCCGCGCCGTGGCCCGGCAACTGGGCCTCGACGAGGACCTGACCGAGACCTTGGCGCTGGCCCATGACATCGGCCATCCACCGTTCGGCCATGCCGGCGAGCGGGCGCTGGACGCCTGTCTCGAGGCCCATGGCGGCTTCGATCACAACGCCCAGACCCTGCGCCTCGTCACGTCGCTGGAGCATCGGTATCCCGAGTTCGATGGCCTCAATCTGACTTGGGAAACCCTCGAAGGCATCGTCAAACACAACGGGCCTCTCACCGACGCGTTAGGCGCGCCGGTCGGACGTTATGCCACTCACGGCGTGCCATTCGGGATCACCGAATATGACCGCACCTTTGATCTGGAGCTGTCGAGCTTCGCGTCAATGGAGGCTCAGGTTGCGGCGATTGCAGATGATATCGCCTATGACGCTCACGACATCGACGATGGATTGCGCGCCGGGCTGTTCACCGTCGATGACCTCAAGGCGATGCCGCTCACGCAAGACATGATCGCCAAGATCGACACGCGCTATCCCGGTCTCGACGAGAGCCGGCGCGGTGCCGAACTAGTGCGCGAGCTGATTTCCTATCTGATCGGTGCGGTCGTCGGTGAGACGGAGCAACGGCTAGGCGCGGTGTTACCGCAATCCGCGGAGGACATTCGCCGCTGCGGGCGCAAGCTTGTCGCGTTTCGTGCCGACGCGGCAGAAGCCGAGGCCGGGATCAAGGCCTTCCTCTGGCAGCGCATGTATCGCCACGAGCGTGTCATGCGGGTGATGGTCGAGGCCGAATGTCTGGTCACCGACCTGTTTGCACGCTATCAGCGCGCGCCCGAGGATCTTCCGGCAGAATGGCTGCCCCCGGAAGGTGCCGAGCCGGAATCGGAGGGCGACCAGGCGCGCCGGATCGGCAATTTCATTGCCGGGATGACCGACCGTTTTGCCATCACCGAGCATATCCGGCTCTTTGACTCGACCCCCGAATTGCGTTAGGCGACACCTCTAAGTGCCTTTCAGGGCTTAAATATTTGTAATTTCCGTTGCCTTGCATTTGCTTGAATTCAAACAAAATGCAGCGGAACGCAAACCAAACCGCTATCCATCCTCCTGATACAAATCCAGCCGGAATGATCCGGCGCAAGTTCTGGTTCCCGTACTGCCATGGCCACCACTGCTCCGTCCCCGCATCTGTTTGCCAACGTGCTCGCGCGCGTTCACGCGATCTGTAACGCCCTTGTCAGTGAAGGCGTGCTGCCTGCCGGCATCGATCTGTCGCGCGTTGTGGTCGAGCCGACCAAGGATGCGTCCCATGGCGACATGGCGAGCAATGCCGCGATGGTGCTGGCGAAAGAGGCCAAGGCAAAGCCGCGCGATCTGGCTGATGCCATTGCCGCGAAGCTGCGCGAAGATGATCTGGTCACGTCGGTCGATGTCGCCGGTCCCGGCTTCATCAATCTCACGCTGAAGTCGTCCGCCTGGGCCGATGCGCTACGCGCGGTGTTGCGCGACGGTGCCTCGTACGGCCGCAGCGCTGTCGGCGCCGGCGAGAAGGTCAATGTCGAATATGTTTCCGCGAATCCGACGGGGCCGATGCATGTCGGCCATTGCCGCGGCGCCGTGTTCGGCGATGCGCTGGCAAGCCTGCTCGATTGCGCCGGTTATGACGTGACCCGCGAATACTATATCAACGATGCCGGCGCACAGGTCGACGTGCTCGCGCGCTCGGCACATCTGCGCTACCGAGAGGCGCTTGGCGAAGCCATCGGCGACATTCCGGAAGGCCTGTATCCCGGCGACTATCTGGTGCCGGTGGGGCAGGCGCTCGCGGCCGAGCACGGCGCTGCGCTGAACCAGATGCCCGAGGACAAGTGGCTGCCGATCACGCGCGCCAAGGCTATTTCCATGATGATGGAGATGATCAAGGGCGATCTCGCCGCGCTGAACATCTCCCACGAAGTGTTCTTCTCCGAGCGCTCGCTGATAGCAGGCACCACCGACATGGTTGGCGCGACCATCGATTTCCTGCGCGCCAAGGGCGATGTCTATGAGGGCCGGTTGCCGCCGCCGAAGGGCAAGCCGATCGACGATTACGAAGACCGCGAGCAGACCCTGTTCCGCGCCACCGCCTATGGCGACGATGTCGACCGCCCGCTGCTGAAGTCGGATGGCGGCTACACGTATTTTGCGTCCGACATCGCCTATCACAAGACCAAGTTCGACCGCGGCTTCCTCAACATGGTCGACGTCTGGGGCGCCGATCACGGCGGCTACATCAAGCGGGTGCAGGCGGCGATCAAGGCGGTGACGGCAGGGAAGGCCGAGCTCGACGTCAAGATCGTGCAGCTTGTGAAGCTGCTGCGCAACGGCGAGCCGGTGAAGATGTCGAAACGCTCCGGCGATTTCGTCACCCTGCGTGAAGTGGTCGACGAAGTCGGCTCCGACGCCGTGCGTTTCATGATGCTGTTCCGCAAGAACGATGCGGTGCTGGATTTTGACCTCGCAAAGGTGATCGAGCAGTCCAAGGACAATCCGGTTTTCTATGTCCAGTACGGGCATGCCCGTGGCCATTCGATTTTCCGTAATGCGCGCGAACAAATGCCGGAGATGGCCGGCCTGCCTCTGGAAAACCAGGAACGCGTTGCCTATTTGGAAGACGCCGTAATGGATCGGCTTGACGACGCCGTCGAGCTGAGCCTGATGCGGCAGCTAGCATTGTACCCACGAATGATTGAATCCGCGGCGACGGCGCACGAGCCGCACCGGATCGCCTTCTATCTGTATGATTTGGCCAGCGAATTCCATGCGCTCTGGACGCGGGGGCGTGATATGCCTCATTTACGCTTCATTATCACTAATGATGCAGAACTTACCAAAGCGCGATTGGCACTTGTCCAGAGCGTCGTCTCAGTCCTGGCTTCGGGCCTCGCCGTTCTCGGCGTCACCGCACCGGACGAGATGCGGTAGACGGGGGACGGCCGCTCACATGGGGATCTGTGGGTGGTTCTTGATAGCAGCTGTTTCGTTTGAAAAGCGGGTTGGCGGCTTTCCCGAAGGGGATGCGACATCACAATGGCTAATCGATACCAGAACCGACCTTTCCCTGCGGATGATGACTACGGCCGCGACGCTCAATCGCGCACGAAGGGCGAGGGCGATCCACTCGCGGAGCTGGCGCGGCTGATCGGTCAGACCGATCCGTTCGCGAACAATAGCCGCTTGGCCCCCGCGCCGCGGCAGGCTGAGCCCGCCTATCAGGACGAGCCGGACTACGAGCCAGAACCCGTTCAGCCCGGTCGACCGCCGTGGATGCAGCGCGCCACGGCGCATCAGCCGCAGCAGCAGGAATTCGAGGATCTTCACCCGGTGCAGCGCTACGGCGCCCAACATCAAGAGCCACAGCACCTGGAGCCGGAAGCCGATTATCATCAGGCGCAGGATTATCACGGTCAGTACGATCAGGCCCACGAGCAGCCCGATCCAAATCGTTACGATGATGCGCTGTATGGCCATTCCGATGACGCACAGGCCCAGCATCCGCACGACGATCAATACCAGGATGATCCCTACGCCTATCAGGACGGTTATGCCGAGCAGGAAGAGGCGCCGAAACGCCGTGGTGGTATGGCCACCGTCGCCATCGTGCTCGCGCTGGCCGTGGTCGGTACCGGTGCTGCCTTCGCCTATCGTACATTTATGGGGTCGGCGCGCACTGGCGAGCCGCCGGTGATCAAGGCCGAGCCCGGTCCGAACAAGATCGTCCCGCCGTCGGCGACTGCCGCGGCCGACGGAAAGCCGATTCAGGACCGTCTCGGCGGCGCAGCCCCCGAGCGGCTGGTGTCGCGCGAAGAACAGCCCGTCAATGTGCAGGATGCCACCAAGGCTGGTCCGCGGGTGGTGTTCCCGCCGCTGAACCAGAACGCCAATCCGCCATCGACCGCCAGCGTGTCGCCGTCCAACAAGCCGATGGTGGGCAATGGCGCAATGCAGGGCGGCGATGAGCCGCGCAAGATCCGCACTTTTGCCGTCAAGGGTGACCAGTCCGACGCAGCGGCTACGCCGGCCGCGCGTCAGGCGCCAGCCCGCATTGCAGCTCCGGCAGCGGTTCCTGCAGCCGCGCCCGCTGCGGCGCCGCGCGCTGCCAACGCCAATGCATCGGTCAATGCCCCGATGTCACTGTCGCCGCAGGCCGCGCCTCCGGTTGCGGCCGCTCCTCCGGCACCCTCACCACGTATGGCCTCGACCAACCCGACCCAACAGGCGGCCCCGGCAGCGTCCGGTGGCGGCTATGTGGTCCAGGTATCGTCCCAGCGGTCGGAGGGCGATGCGCAGGCCTCGTTCCGCGCCCTGCAGACCAAGTTCCCCTCGGTGCTGGGATCGCGAACTCCGCTGATCAAGAAGGCCGACCTTGGCGACAAGGGGACTTATTATCGGGCCATGGTCGGACCGTTCGGCTCGCAGGATGAAGCCTCGCAGGTCTGCGGGAACCTGAAATCTGCCGGCGGACAGTGCGTCGTCCAAAGGAATTAACGGACGTTTCCTTGACCCTGGGCGTTGATGGGGGCTAATCGGCCCCATGAGCACACGCGCATTCATCACCGGTGTATCTGGGCTGGAGCTGACCGCTGAGGAGCGTGCATTTCTGCGCGTGGAACGGCCGTGGGGCTTCATTCTCTTCAAGCGAAACATTGACAATCCCACACAAGTTGCTCGGCTTGTGGAGGAATTGCGCGGGACGACAGGTGATCTGGATGCGCCGGTCCTGGTTGATCAGGAAGGTGGTCGGGTTCAGCGTCTGGGGCCGCCGCACTGGCCGGTCTATCCGCCTGGTGCCGTGTTCGGCACGCTTTATGACGCTGACCCGCAGGCGGGCCTCAGGGCCGCCTGGCTGAGCTCGCGGTTGATTGCAGCTGATCTGGTGGACCTCGGGATTACCGTGGACTGCCTGCCGCTGGCGGACGTCCCCGTCGAAGGCGCTGATGCCGTGATCGGCAATCGGGCCTACGGCACTGAGCCCGGCAAGGTTGCGATTATCGCGCGTGCCGTGACCGAAGGTCTGTCGCAGGGTGGCATTCTACCGGTCCTGAAACACATTCCGGGCCACGGTCGGGCCACGGCCGACACCCATTTCAAACTGCCCATCGTGGACAACTCGAAGAATGAGCTCGAAGCCTCTGACTTTGAAGCATTTCGTCCGCTGGTCGATCTGCCGATGGCGATGACTGCACATGTTGTGTTTAGCGCTCTGGACGCCACCCAACCGGCCACGACTTCTGCGACAATCATCGAACAGGTGATTCGCGGCAGTATCGGGTTCCAGGGTTTGTTGATGAGTGATGACGTGTCCATGAATGCTCTGGCGGGATCGATCGCGGAACGCACGCGCGCGATCGTCAGCGCCGGATGCGACATGGTCCTGCATTGCAACGGCAAGCTGGACGAGATGCGCGACGCCGCGAGCGAGACCCCGGTTCTGGCCGGGAAGGCGCTCGAGCGCGCCAGAGCGGCAGTCGCCGCTCGTCGTCAGCCTCAGCCGTTCGACCGCGCCGCTGGACGCGCGGAACTGGACGCCTTGATCGCTCGAGCAGGAGCAAGTGCATGAGCGCTGAGATTTTGTCGTTTGAAACCGGACTGCCGGCCGAGGTCATTCCCGATGACGAGCCGGCGCTGGTCGTCGACGTCGAAGGTTACGAAGGCCCGCTCGATCTGCTGCTCGCGCTCGCACGTCAGCAGAAGGTCGACCTGCACAAGATCTCGATTCTGGCGCTAGCCGACCAGTACCTGCTGTTCATCGAAGCGGCGCGAAAAATCCGTCTGGAACTGGCTGCCGACTATTTGGTGATGGCGGCCTGGCTGGCGTTTCTGAAGTCGCGCCTGCTGCTGCCGGATACGACGGTGCCGGGCGAAGGCCCGAGCGCCGAGGATATGGCGACCGCGCTGGCCAACCGGCTGCGCCGCCTTGAAGCCATCCGCGAAGCCTCGAACAGGCTGATGACCCGGCCGCAGCTCAACCGCGACATTTTTCCGCGCGGCGTTCCCGAGTCGATCGCCGAGGTGAAGCATCCGCGGTTCACGGCGACGCTTTACGATCTGCTGTCGGCCTATGCGACCCAGCGCCAGGCGCGCGTGCTGACGCGCGTGCATCTCGCCAAGCGCACCGTCTGGTCGCTGAGTGAGGCGCGCGCCTCGCTGGAGCGGCTGGTCGGCATGGCGGAGGACTGGAGCCGTCTCGACGAATATCTGCTGGCCTATGTCGCCGACCCCGCGCAGCGCGCGACGGTGATGGCCTCGAGTTTTGCTGCCGCGCTTGAACTGGTCCGTGAGGGTACGCTCGACCTCAGCCAGAAAGAAGCATTCGCGCCTTTGTATTTCCGCAAGCACATCGCCCAGCCGCCTGTGCAGGTGGAGCCGGAAGTTCCGGCCGAGTAAGTGGAAGAAGGAGATCCAGACATGGCAAGCCTCGCCGAGAAACGCATCGACGATGTCGAGGATCAGATCGTGCAGCAGGAAACTGTGTCCGAGACGGAGCCCGAAGCGCGTCCGGAAGAATTGCGTTTGCTTGAGGCGCTGCTGTTCGCGTCCACCGAGCCGCTGGACCAGTCCGCGCTGGCCAAGCGCATGCCGGATGGCGTCGATATCAAGGCGGCGCTGGCCCAGTTGCAAGCGGACTATGCCATGCGCGGCGTCAATCTGGTTCGCGTTGCCAACAAATGGACGTTCCGCACCGCCGGTGACCTGTCTTGGCTGATGACCCGCGAGACCACCGAAACCCGCAAGCTGTCGCGCGCGGCCATCGAAGTGCTCGCCATCGTCGCCTATCACCAGCCGGTGACCCGCGCCGAAATCGAAGACATTCGCGGCGTCATCACCTCTAAGGGCACGCTCGACGTGCTGCTGGAAACCGGCTGGATCAAGCCGCGTGGTCGTCGCAAGACGCCGGGCCGTCCGCTGACCTTCGGCACCACCGAGAGCTTCCTGTCGCAGTTCAGCCTCGAGGCGCTTGGTGATCTGCCGGGTCTGGAGGAACTCAAGGGCACGGGCCTGCTGGATTCGCGACTGCCGTCCGGCTTCAGCGTGCCCAATCCGTCCGACGATCCGACACTCCGCGAGGACGAGGATCCCCTGGAAGGCGGCGATCTGGAGCTGGCGCTGTCGGCGCCCGATCCGGAATTCCCGGAACTGCAGCTCAAGGAACCGGAGACTGGCACCGTCGAATTTGCTGGTGATGTGGAGGCTTTTGCCGAGGCGAAGGCCGAATTCACCGAAACGACCGATGTCGTGGAGCCGGTAAGCGAAGTGGCCGACGTCGCGGAACTCGAAGCCGGTGATCTTGATGTGATCGAGGCTGAGACCGGAGCGACCGAGGCCGCAGAGCCCGAAACCGCCGATCTCGACGATGATGAAGACGATTCGGACGACGAGCTTGACGAGGACGATCAGGACGAAGATGAGCCGGATGACGTCGAGCCGGACGCAACCGATCGGGACGACGACTACAAGGGGTGATCGCGGCATTAACGCTCGCGGCATTGCGCCGCGACATCCGTGATTCCACGAGGGTTAAGTCCTTGTTTTTGACACCCCCGCAGCCTACGTTCCGGTCAGATCAGGCCGGGCGACTGGCCGCGTGTTTGGAGGATTAGCAGGATGGGTTCACTCAGCATTTGGCACTGGATCGTCGTGATCGGAGTGGTCCTGCTGCTGTTCGGGCGCGGCAAGATTTCCGACCTGATGGGCGACGTGGCGCAGGGCATCAAGGCCTTCAAGAAGGGCATGGCGGATGACGATAAGCCGGCAGACAAGCCGACTGAGCCGGTCCGCACCATCGACCAGACCCCGCCGGCGCCGACCGCCAACCGTACGGACGTCGGCAGCAAGGCTGTCTGAGGTTCCGAAGGGATTGTCCTGAGGGATCGCGGCGGCCATTGAAGGAGACGCGGGCGCATCCAGCCCCGCGTGAGCGGATTTTTTCATGTTCGACATCGGGTGGAGTGAACTGGTCGTCATCGCGGTCGTCGCGCTGATTGCCATCGGCCCGAAAGAACTGCCCGGCGTGCTGCGGATGGTTGGGCAGTGGATGGGCAAGGCCCGCAAGATGGCCGCCGAATTCCAGGGCCAGTTCAACGAGGCGATGCGCGAAGCCGAAATGGCTGACGTCAAGAAAGCCTTCGACGACGTGAAGGACGTGGCCTCCGGTTTCACCACCAATAATATCATGACCTCGCTGACCAAGGACGTCAGCGAGGTCATGGCGATCGATAAGGCCGACAATCTCGACACGCCGACGGCGATGCCCACTACGCCTGAGCTGCCGACACCCGAGACCCTCGTTGAAGCCGAGACGCATGCGCAGGAAACTGCTGCGGTAAACGAGCCGCTGGCCATTACCCGGGAAGTGCAGCCGTCGCCGGTCGAAACCCACGCTGCCGCCAATGATGGTGCAGCGGCCCCCGACGCGGCCAATCCTGATGGCCTGAAGGACGCCAAAGCGTCATGAGTGCCGAAGATATCGAAGCCTCCAAGGCTCCCTTGATGGATCACCTGATCGAGCTGCGGTCGCGGCTGATCAAGGCGCTGCTCGCATTCGCCGTGGCCTTCATCTTCTGCTTCTTCTTCGCCAAGCAGATCTACAATGTGCTGGTCTGGCCGTTCGTCTGGGTCGCCGGCCCCGAGAACTCGAAATTCATCTACACGGCGCTGCTGGAATACTTTCTGACCCAGCTCAAGCTCGCGATGTTCGGCGCCGGCTTCATCTCGTTTCCGGTGATTGCTGCGCAAATCTACATGTTCGTGGCGCCTGGCCTCTACAAGCACGAGAGGGGCGCGTTCCTGCCATATCTGATTGCGACGCCGATCTTCTTCGCGCTGGGCTCGCTGCTGGTCTATTTCCTCGTGCTGCCGATGCTGATCCGTTTCTCGCTGGGCATGCAGCAGGCCGGCGGTGCCGAGACAGCACAGATCGCCTTGCTGCCCAAGGTCGGCGAATATCTGTCGCTCATGATGTCGCTGATCTTCGCCTTCGGCATCGCCTTCCAGCTGCCGGTGATCCTGACGCTGCTCGGCCGCATCGGCATCCTCACATCAAAACAACTGCGCGATAAGCGCCGGTACTTCATCGTTGGCGCCTTCATTATCGCGGCCGTGTTGACACCGCCCGACGTGATCAGTCAGGCCTCCCTCGCGATCCCGCTGATGATCCTCTACGAAGGCTCCATCATCGCCGTGGGCATCGTCGAGAAGAACGCTGCGAAAGCGGCGGCCAAGGCGGCTGCTGCGACCGGCACTGATGTGACGCCGGCAGAATAGGGACGTCCTCAAAGAGCCTGAGCCGGCCCATTTGATGTTTCAAATCAGCAGGTTTCGGGGTAGTCAGGGCGCGTTGGAATCCACCATCTATGGTGTAGGTCAACATTCCAGCGCAGGACCTTCCCATGCACGACATCAAATCGATCCGCGACAATCCCGAGGCTTTCGACGCTGCACTGAAGCGGCGGGGACTGGCGCCGCTGTCGGCATCGCTGTTGGCGATCGATGAGACCCGTCGCACCGCAATCCTGGCGTCCGAGCAGGCGCAGGCGCGGCGCAACGCGGCGTCGAAGGAAATCGGCGAGGCCAAGAAGAACAAGGACGAGGCGCGCGCCAACGCCTTGATGGCCGAGGTCACCGAACTCAAGACGACGATGCCGGCGATGGAAGCCGCGGTGAAGGATGCTGAAGACAAGCTCAAGGTCGCACTCGCCGAAATCCCGAACCTGCCGCTCGACGAGGTGCCGGAAGGTGTCGACGAGCATGGCAATGTCGAGCGCCATCACTTCGGTGCCAAGCGCAATTACGCGTTCACGCCGAAGGCGCATTACGATATCGGCGAAGCCATGGGCTTCATGGACTTCGAAGCCGCGGCCAAGCTGTCGGGGGCGCGCTTTGTCGTGCTGAAGAAGGGGCTGGCGCGTCTCGAGCGCGCCATCGGGCAGTTCATGCTCGACCTGCACACGAACGAACACGGCTATACGGAAGTGAATCCACCGCTCTTGGTGCGCGATGATGCGATGTTTGGCACCGCGCAGCTTCCGAAGTTTCGCGATGATCAGTTCGCTGCCGGTGCGATCGGTAGTGAAGGGCAGGGGTACTGGCTCATCCCGACCGCCGAAGTCCCTCTCACCAACCTCGTGCGTGAATCCATCCTCGACGAAAAAGAACTGCCGCTGCGCATGACGGCGCTCACGCCGTGCTTTCGCGCCGAAGCAGGTGCTGCCGGCCGCGATACGCGCGGCATGATCCGTCAGCATCAGTTCACCAAGGTCGAACTGGTCTCGGTGACGACGCCCGAGGAGAGCAGGAACGAGCACGAGCGCATGCTGTCCTGCGCCGAGGAAGTGCTGCGCCGGCTTGGCCTGCATTATCGCGTGATGACGCTGTGCACCGGCGACATGGGCTTTGCCGCGCAGAAGACCTACGACATCGAGGTCTGGATGCCGGGCCAGGGCGAGGGTGGTGCTTACCGCGAGATTTCGTCCTGCTCGGTCTGCGGTGGTTTTCAGGCGCGCCGCATGGATGCGCGCTCGCGCGGGCCGGACGGCAAGCCGCGTTTCGTCCATACGTTGAACGGCTCGGGCACCGCCGTCGGTCGTGCGCTGATCGCCGTGATGGAAAACTATCAGCAGGAAGACGGCTCGATTGCCGTGCCCGATGTGCTGCAGCCCTATATGGGTGGCCTCAAGGTCGTTCAGGCCGGCTAAGGCGGCGTCGCGCGCCAGCCGCTCAGGCGCGGCTGGCGGTCACGAGTGCGCATTTGGCTTTCTCGGCTTTTATGTTGACAAAGCCCATATGCGTCATCGGAAACGCCTTGCGGCTTTTCGTGCTGACGGTCTCCGCGATGACGCGGCGACGCTCCGTCACATAACGCCCATCCCTGCTGCGGAAGGCGCAAGCGATTTCGAGGTCCTTGACCGGATAGTCATTGGCGTTGCGGACGGTGAAGGTCATGAGCGCCCTGGAGCCGAGGCCGCCGCGGCGAAACGATTGGCGGGACAGGCTGAGACGGTTGAGCTCTGCGGCGTCGGGGACGCTAACGAGTTGCGAGGGAGTGGATTTCGCATAATCCTCCTCACTCAGATCGTCAGTCATTGCCATGACCGCCGTATTGAGGGCGAGATCAGGCTTGGTTTCGGCCAGCCGGGGGAGCAGCAGCCGCCCCGTCAGAGCGACAATTACGATCACCGGCAATCCGATAATCAGCATCCGTTTGAGCTGCTTCGCCATCTCCGTCGCCTCTGTGGGGCGCTGCGACCAAGGCCATCCGGGTCGAGCGCGTATGCTTCAGACGCAACTGGCACTCACCTACCTGAATTGAAAATCGCGGCGACGCCGAAATGTTCCGGTCCGCGGGAAAAATCGCCTTCGGAACAGCCCTGGCAGCGCCCAAAATGGGGGTGGCAAAAGCGGGCACATGCTGGCAAAAACCGGTGCCGGCCAGCGGCCCTCCCGATCGAAAAGGCACCTCACGAATGCGTATTCTCTGCACCAATGACGACGGCATTCACGCCCCCGGCCTGAAGATCATCGAGCAGATCGCCAAGGAATTGTCCGACGACGTCTGGGTGGTGGCGCCCGAGCTCGATCAGTCGGGTGTGTCGCATTCATTGTCGCTGAACGATCCGCTGCGGCTGCGCGCAGTCGGCGAACGCCACTATGCCGTGCGCGGTACGCCGACCGACTGCGTCATCATGGGCGCGCGCCATATCCTGAAAGACAAGCAGCCCGATCTCGTATTGTCCGGCGTCAACAAGGGCCGCAACGTCGCCGAGGACGTGGTCTATTCCGGTACCATCGCCGGCGCCCTTGAAGGCACTATTCTCGGTTTCCCGTCGGTGGCGCTGAGCCAGGAATTCTCGATGGAAACGCGTCACAACCCGCAATGGGAAACGGCGTTGAAATACGGGCCGGACGTGCTTCGCAAGGTCATAAAGACGGGCGTGCCGAAGAACACGGTCATCAACATCAACTTCCCGGCCTGCGCGGCCGACGAGGTGAAAGGTGTCGTCGTCACCCGGCAGGGCAAACGCAATCAGGGGTTCCTGCGTATCGACGAACGCCGCGACGGCCGCAACAATCCATATTTCTGGATCGGGTTCGAGCGTATCGTCGCGGCGGAAGCGCCCCCGGAAGGGACTGACCTCGCAGCGCTTGCGGCGCGCTATGTCTCGGTGACACCGCTGCGTCTTGATCGCACGGATGAGGCGTTCAGCGAGACGCTCAGCAAAGCGCTCGGCTAAACGTTCCGAGATGCCGGGTGTATCTGATTAAACCGCAACGCCCTTGAGCGTCGTGGACAGCACCTGCGCCAGCGTTTCCATCTGGAAGGGCTTCTGCAGCGTCGGGCGGTCACGAAATTCTTCCGGCAGGCCTTGTGCGCCGTAGCCAGTCGCGAAGATGAACGGGCGGTTGCGCGATGCAATCACCTCGGCGACCGGCGAAATCACCTTGCCGTTCACGTTGACGTCGAGGATCGCGATGTCGAATTTGGCAGTACCGGCCAGCTTGATTGCTTCGTTGATGTCACCGGCTTCGGCGGCCACGCTGTAGCCGAGTTCCTCAAGCATATCCGCGACCATCATGCGGATCATGACCTCGTCTTCGACCAAGAAGACGGAGCCGCCCGGCGGGTTCGTTGCAGTCATGGCCGGTTTCCTTGCCCCAATCCTCTGAACAAAATCGCAAATTCCCGCGTTGAACGCAATCTCGACGCATTGCCATTTTCGTGACCCAAAGACGCATGTCGCGTATCGGTACCTGATAAAGCAAGATCGGGATCTCAGTGCCCGCCCATAACAGATTGCAATCTTGTCGGTTCCGCGCGCGGAACAATAAAAATCGTTGGTGGGCTATTCCGGCTCCGATCGCAGAAATACATCAATCTATCTTTGCTAGATCGAGAGTGTTTCTAACCTGTGCTGCGCGAGGCCTTTCCATGATTACCGTCGGACAGCCGCCTGAACAGATGACGTTTCAGCTTGGTCTGCGGCGCCGTGGGATCAGCGATCGGCTGGTGCTGCGCGCAATGGAGGATATTCCGCGTGATCGCTTCGTCGAGCCGAACGATCGCGCCCACGCCTGGCGGGATACGGCCTTGGCCATTGCCTGCGGTCAGACCATCAGCCAGCCCTTCGTGGTGGCCTATATGACCGAACAGCTGCAATTGAATGCTGGTCACCGTGTACTCGAGGTCGGCACGGGATCGGGCTACCAGGCCGCGATCCTGTCAAAGCTTGTCCGCGACGTGCTCAGCATTGAGCGTTATCGCACGCTGGCCGATGCCGCCCGGACCCGGCTGGAGGCACTCGGTCTCCACAATATCGAGGTCATGCTCGGGGATGGCCTCAATCCGCCTGCCAATCTTGGGTCGTTTGACCGGATCGTCGTGACCGCCGCCGTGGAGGAGGTGCCCGCGGCGCTGACCGACCGGCTTGAGGAGGACGGTATTCTGATTGCGCCGGTTGGTCCTCACAATGGGGTCCAGACCCTGGTCCGGATCCGCAAAACCGGGGGTGGATTGGAGCGAAAGGAGCTGGTGGATGTGCGTTTTGTGCCAGCGCTTCCGGGCATCGCGCGCGAACTCTGAAAAAAGTTCGTGAGCGACTGTCACGTGTTGGTCGCAAGGTTAAAGGCTTGGTAACGGAGACGGTGTTTACTCAATTCAGTTGTTTGTTGCGTATGAGTGAGTAACCAATGTCCAGCGTTGTCGAGTTGCTTTACTCGCGTCGCGCTCCGCAGGTCGCGGTGCTGGCGCTGATGTCTATCGGTTTTGCGGGCTGCAGCGCCGACATGCAGACACGCCTATCTCAGAATCCAAGTTTTGACTCGGGGCAGTCCCGCGGCTTTGGCTGGCAGGGCGAAACCACCGGCTCTGTGCCGCAGCGGGCACCACGCGCGCCGGTCGAGCGCCAGGAACTGCCGCAGTATCAGCGTCCGGCCTATAATCCGCAGCCGCAGTATCAATCCCAGGCTTTGCCGCCGCCGATCTCGGCGCCGCAATCCTATCCGGCAGCTCGTCCAGTTGCGTCGGCTGCTCCCGTGAGCGGGGGCGGCAACGGTATGTATACGCCGCCGCCCGCACGTGCGCCGATCGAAACCACCGGCTCCACGGCGCCGCGTTCGGTTGCGGCGACAAACGGCCTTGCCCGTGATGGCGGCACCTCGATCATCGTCGGCACCAGCGATACGCTCGATGGTCTGGCGAAGCGCTACAATGTCTCGTCCGCTGCGATCCTGCAGGCCAATGGCTACAAGGGCCCGCGCGCGTTATCGCCCGGCCAGTCGCTGATCATTCCGCGCCAGGGCGCCGCGGCAACTTCGGCCGTTGCCGCTGCTCCGAGCAAACCTGCCGTGGGCGCATCGACCACGCATTTCGTCAATCGCGGCGACACGCTGATGAGCATTTCGCGCCGAAACAACGTGCCGGTCGCCGAACTCGCGCGCGCCAATGGTTTGTCACCGACTGCCCAGCTGAAGCTTGGTAGCAAGATCACTGTGCCTGGCGCGCGTACGGCTGCCGCTGCTCCCGTCGCCGCACCGCTTGCTGCGCCGGCTCCGGCAGCTGTTGCCGCGGCGCCTGCCGGCGCTGTCACGACCGCGCCGGTAACTCGTGTTGCTGCTACCGAACCCGCACAAAAGGCGCGTCTCGCAAGCGCGACGACGACGCCCGAAGAAACCACGACGGAATCGCCGACTAAAGCCGCTGACGCAACCGGCGCTTTGCCGACGTTCCGTTGGCCGGTGCGCGGCCGCGTGGTCACAGGCTACGGCGCCAAGACCAATGGCAAGTCCAATGACGGCATCAACGTCGCCGTGCCGGAAGGCACGCCGATCAAGGCTGCCGAGGATGGCGTCGTCGCCTATTCCGGCAACGAGCTGAAGGGCTACGGCAATCTGGTTCTCGTTCGTCACTCCAACGGCTACGTCACCGCATATGCCCATGCGAGTGAGCTGATGGTGAAGCGTGGCGAGACCATCAAGCGCGGCCAGGTGATCGGCAAGTCCGGCCAGTCCGGTGAAGTCACGTCGCCGCAGCTTCATTTCGAGATCCGCAAGGGCTCGTCGCCGGTTGATCCGCTGCAGTTCCTCAACGGAGCGTAAGCGCGATCCACGAAGTGTAGTTCGTACTCACACAAGCCCGGCCTCGTGCCGGGCTTGATGCGTTTGATCCCGGGGCTGCCGCCCACTCCGGCTCCGGAATCTTCAACGCGTCGCTGCGTGTGGGCAGAGTTAGCCCGCGCGTGCTCTGTTGACTGCCGCGCGATGTTGCCCATATGTGAAGCCGTCGTGGTTCTTCGGGAAGGTTTGCTCGAAGCTAAGAGGGAAGCCGGTGAGGCGTTAAGCCAATGCCGGAGCTGCCCCCGCAACTGTAAGCGGTGAGCTGCTGTCCATTAAAGTCACTGAGACCTGCAAAGGTTTTGGGAAGGCCGGACAGCAGCATTGACCCGCGAGCCAGGAGACCTGCCTCGACAACATAAACGTCCTCGGGCGGGGTGTCCCGGTGGTGCGGTTGTGATTCCGCGACTGCCGTCGTGGGATCCAGACGTGTCACTTTGGCCTTTTGCCCCCAATCATTGGGGTTAAGCCATGTCTACTGTGTCAAAGTTTACTTCTTCAAAGTCAACGACCTCACTTCCTGTTGCTACATTGGGTACGCCACGGATCGGTCCGCGGCGTGAGCTCAAGATGGCGCTGGAAAGCTATTGGTCCGGTGCAATCGACGAGAATGCGCTGATCGATGTCGGCGTCGGGCTGCGTGCCGCCAACTGGGCACGTCAGAAGTCGCTCGGGATCACGGTCATGCCGTCGAACGACTTCTCCTTCTACGATCAGGTGCTCGATACCAGCGTCATGGTAGGCGCCATTCCCAAAGTCTATGGCTGGACTGGCGGGGATATTTCCTTCGCGACCTACTTTGCCATGGCGCGTGGATCACAAGGCGATGCGCATCACGAGGCCTGCACGCACGGCTCTCATGCGCATGATACGTCGCAAGGCGTACCAGCACAGGAGATGACAAAATGGTTTGATACCAACTACCATTTCATGGTGCCTGAACTGGCGCAGGATCAGACCTTCAGTCTCGCATCGCGCAAGCCGATCAAGGAGTACGAGGAGGCGAGATCGCTGGGCTATCAGACGCGGCCTGTGCTGGTCGGTCCCGTGACCTATCTGAAATTGGCCAAGAGTGCCGATGCGTCATTCGATCCGCTGACACTGCTCGATCGATTGCTGCCCATTTATATTGAGGTACTGGGCGAACTAGCGGATAAGGGCGCCGAATGGGTTCAACTGGACGAGCCATGTCTGGTACTCGATCTCGACGCCCGTGCGCAGAAGGCGCTGCAGCGGACTTATGCCGCCTTTGCGGAAGAGGTCCCGCAGCTCAGGATCATGCTGAACACTTACTTCGGCGAACTCGGCGATAATCTCGATCTGGCCCTGTCGCTCCCCGTTGCCGGGCTTCATCTCGATCTGGTCCGTGGACCGGAGCAGTTCGACGAAGTCGCTGCGAAGGCACGGAAGGACCTGATCCTCTCACTCGGCGTGATCGACGGCCGCAATATCTGGCGGTCCGACCTGTCCAGCCTGCTCGATGGCTTGGAGCCCATGGTCGATTTGCTGGGACGACATCGTGTGGAGCTGGCGCCATCCTGTTCGTTGCTACATGTGCCGATCGATCTCAGCCTTGAGACCGAGCTCGATCCGGACGTCAAAAGCTGGCTGGCATTTTCGATCCAGAAGATGGAAGAGCTGGCCGCGCTTGGGGCGGCACTGGCTGGCAGTCGCGCGGATGTCGCTGCAACGCTCGCGGCGTCGGATACCGCGGCGGCTGCGCGACTGGCATCGTCGAAGATCCACGACCTTGCTGTCGCCAAGCGCGTTGCCTCTGTTGATGCGACCATGCATCGTCGCGGCAGTGACTTTGCCACACGTGCGGCCGATCAGCATCGACGCTTCAAGCTGCCGGCATTCCCGACAACGACCATCGGCTCGTTTCCGCAGACCGCGGAAGTGAGAAACGCACGCGGGGCCCATGTCAGGGGTACACTCAGCGATGCCGCCTACAAGACGTTCCTGCAGAACCAGACGGCGAGGGCGGTTCGCTGGCAGGAGAATATCGGTCTCGACGTGCTGGTGCATGGCGAGTTCGAGCGCAACGACATGGTGCAGTATTTCGGCGAGCAGCTCTCCGGCTTCGCCTTCACCAAGCACGGCTGGGTACAGTCCTACGGCTCCCGTTATGTACGGCCTCCTGTCTTGTTTGGGGATGTGTCCCGGCCGCATCCCATGACCGTCGAATGGTGGCAATATTCGCAGTCGCTCACCGAGAGGCCGATGAAGGCGATGCTGACAGGGCCTGTCACCATTCTGAACTGGTCGTTCGTGCGTGACGACATTCCCCGCGAGGTCGCCTGTCGCCAGATAGCGCTCGCAATCCGCGATGAGGTGGCGGATCTGGAGAAGGCCGGCGCCGGCATGATCCAGATCGACGAAGCGGCGCTGCGCGAGGGGCTTCCGTTGCGCAAATCGGAATGGAAACCCTATCTCGATTGGGCCGTGGAAAGCTTCCGTATCTGTTCGTCGGGTGTGCGTGACGACACGCAGATCCATACGCACATGTGCTATTCGGAGTTCAACGACATCATCGATGCGATCGGCGCCATGGACGCCGACGTGATCTCCATCGAAACGTCACGTTCGAAGATGGAGCTGCTCGATGCGTTCAGGACTTACAAATATCCAAACGAGATAGGTCCCGGGGTCTATGACATCCACTCGCCACGGGTGCCTGAAACGCGCGACATGGTCGATCTGCTCAAGCTTGCACGGCAGCGGCTGGCGGACTCCCAGCTCTGGATCAATCCCGATTGTGGACTGAAAACCCGCAAATGGGAGGAGGTGCGGCCTGCACTCGTGAATATGGTTGCGGCGGCGCGCGAGTTGCGAAGCCTCGCTTAGGACAAGTTGAACGCCGCCCCGTCGTCCTGACGGGGCGGCGTTTGCCTGTTACTTTGTAGCGCGTTAATGCACCGCCAGCTTCACGCCCAAGCGTCCGGCAAGCTCCTGCACAAACTGCCAGGCCACGCGCCCCGACCGCGAACCGCGGGTGGTGGACCATTCCAGCGCATCTCGCTCCAGCTCGGCAGCGTCGATCTTGATGCCGTAATGGCTGCAATAGCCGCGCACCATGTCGAGATATTCGTCCTGGCTGCATTTGTGGAAGCCGAGCCACAGGCCGAAACGATCCGACAGCGACACCTTCTCCTCGACGGCTTCGCCGGGATTGATCGCCGTCGAGCGCTCGTTCTCGATCATCTCGCGCGCCAGAAGATGGCGGCGGTTCGAGGTCGCATACAGGATCACGTTGTCCGGCCGGCCTTCGATGCCGCCTTCGAGCACAGCCTTGAGCGACTTATAGGACGCATCATTGCCGTCGAAGGAGAGGTCGTCGCAGAACACGATGAAATAGAAATCCGAGGCGCGGATCTGCTCCATCAGCGCCGGCAGGCTTTCGATATCCTCGCGATGGATCTCCACCAGCTTGAGGTGGCCGGCAACGGATTTGCTGGCATTGACCGAGGCATGGGCTGCCTTGACCAGCGATGACTTGCCCATGCCGCGCGCGCCCCAGAGCAGCGCGTTATTAGCCGGCAGGCCGTTGGCGAAACGCCGGGTATTCTCGATCAGGGTGTCGACCTGCTGATTGATGCCCTGCAGCAAGCCAATATCGACCCTTGAGACCTTGGGCACGGGGGCCAGGCGCCCGTCGGGATGCCATATGAAGGCCTCGGCGCTGGCCAGAGAATCGGCATTGGAGCGCTTCGGCGCCGTGGCAGCCATGCCTGCGGCAATGGCTTCGAGGGCGAGCGCGATCCGCTCCTCCATCGGGGGAGCGGCGGCTGGTCGCGGACGTTTTGCCGCGGTCTTCGTCGTGCGGGTCGCGGGAGCCTTTTTGACAGGGCGGCGGCTTGTTTTATTGGGCTTTTTTGACATTTTTGACTTTCCTCAGGCCGCACCCATATCGAGCCCGGAACACATCTGCAAGCAGGACAAATCGCAGACAAATCAGAGGGGTTACCGCCGTTGCAATTGGGACGCCGGCCGCTATAGTCCGCGCGAATTTGCCCAACCGGCCGAACGCCGACGCGTCGCCGGTTATTTCCCAGCGTTCACGAGGACTTCCCGATGTTCATTACCCCTGCGTTTGCTCAGGCTGCAGCAGCCGGCGGCGACACCAACAGCATGCTGATGTCGCTGCTGCCTTTCGCCCTGATCTTCGTGATCATGTATTTCCTGATCTTGCGTCCGCAGCAGAAGAAGGTGAAGGACCACGCCGAGATGGTGAAGAACATCCGCCGGGGCGACACCATCGTCACCTCGGGCGGCCTGGTCGGCAAGGTCACCAAGGTGGTCGACGACGAGCAGGTTGAGTTCGAACTCGCCGAAGGCGTTCGCGTGCGCCAGCTCCGCACGATGATCTCGGGCGTGCGCACCAAGGGTGAGCCCGCGAAGGACAAGGCTGAGGCCAAGGACGACGCGGCTGCGAGCTGATGCGTTTGCGCGTCGCCATTATCTAAGAATCTGACGGGTCATCTCGATGTTGTATTTCACGCGGTGGAAGGCGCTGGCGGTCATTCTGACAGCGCTCGTGGTCTGCCTGTTCGCGGTTCCGAATTTCTTCCCCGAAGCCACCGTGAAGACCTGGCCGAAATGGGCGCAGCGCCATCTGGTGCTGGGTCTCGACCTGCAGGGTGGCTCGCACATCCTGCTCGAAGTCGATGCCAATTCGGTCAAGAAGGACAAGCTCGACCAGGTGCGCGACGACGTCCGTCGCACGCTGCGTGACGCCAAGATCGTCTATACCGGCCTTGGCGTTCGTGGCGACAATGTCGAAGTTCGCATCACCAAGGATACCGACTATCAGACCGCGCTCAGCAAGCTGCGCGAACTTTCGCAGCCGCTCGGCGGCCTGATGGGGCAGAGCGGCCAGCGCAGCCTCGAAGTCTCCGATGCCGGCAATGGCCTGATTCGTCTCTCGGTGCCGCAGGCAGCGATCAATGATCGTATCCGCCAGTCGGTCGAACAGTCGATCCAGATCGTTGAGCGCCGCGTCAACGAACTCGGCACCGTCGAACCGCTGATCCAGCGTCAGGGTCTTGATCGCATCCTGGTGCAGGTCCCGGGCCTGCAGGATCCGACACGCCTCAAGGAATTGCTGGGCAAGACCGCGAAGCTCGACTTCCGCATGGTCGATACCTCTATCCCGGCCGAACAGGCACAGGGCAGGGTGCCGCCCGACTCTGAAATCCTGATGAGCTCGCAGTCGCCGAAGACGCCTTATCTCGTGAAGAAGGAAGTGCTGGTCTCCGGCGCCGATCTCACTGACGCGCAGCCGGGCTTTGACCAACGCACCAACGAGCCGATCGTCTCATTCCGCTTCAACACCTCCGGCGCGCGCAAGTTCGCTGACGCCACGGTGAAGAACGTCAATCTGCCCTTCGCCATTGTCCTCGACAACGAAGTGGTGTCAGCCCCGGTCATTCGCGAGCCGATCACCGGCGGTTCCGGACAGATCTCCGGCAGCTTCACCGTGCAGGGCGCCAACGATCTGGCCATCCTGCTGCGCGCCGGTGCGCTGCCGGCTCCGCTCTCAATCATCGAAGAACGCACGGTCGGTCCGGGCCTCGGTCAGGACTCGATCGCCAAGGGCGAACTCGCCGCCTATGTCGGGTCTATCCTCGTCATCGTCTTCATGCTGCTGACCTACCGCCTGTTCGGCCTGTTCGCCAACATCGCGGTGACCATCAACGTGCTGATGATCTTCGGCATCCTGTCGCTGCTCAATGCCACGCTGACACTGCCCGGCATCGCCGGCATCGTGCTGACCGTCGGCATCGCGGTCGACTCCAACGTGCTGATCTATGAGCGCATCCGCGAGGAATTGCGCGCTGGCCGCACCGCCATCTCGGCGATCGATGCCGGCTTCAAGCGCGCGCTGGCGACCATTCTGGATTCCAACATCACGACATTCATCGCCGCTGCGGTGCTGTTTTACATCGGCACCGGACCGGTCCGCGGCTTCGCCGTGACCTTCGGCATCGGCCTCGTCACGACGGTCTTCACGGCCTTCACCGTGACCCGCCTGATTGTCGCCGGCTGGGTCAGGTGGAAGCGGCCGACCAGCGTGCCGATCTGAGTTTACGGAGCAGACTTTGACAACGACACAAATGGTTCTGGCAGGTCTTGGCGCGCTGATCGTCGTGCTGTCGATCGTGGCGATCTTCGACCTGTTGCCGCCGCTCCGCATCGTTCCCGACGATACGAAGTTCGATTTCACGCGCTTCCGCCGCATCTCGTTTCCGATCTCGGCGGTGCTGTCGATCTTCGCAATCACTCTGTTCTTTACGCACGGGCTGAACTTCGGCATCGACTTCAAGGGCGGCACGCTGCTTGAAGTGCAGGCGAAGTCGGGGAATGCCGACATCAGCGCTATGCGCTCGACGCTCGCCGCCCTGCAACTCGGCGACGTGCAGCTGCAGCAGTTCGGCGGTCCGGCCGATGTGTTGATCCGGCTGGCCGAACAGCCCGGCGGCGATGCCGCCCAGCAGGCGGCGGTTCAGAAAGTTCGTTCGGCGCTCGGCGACAGCGTCGAATATCGCCGCGTCGAAGTGGTGGGGCCGCGCGTCTCCGGCGAATTGCTGGCTTACGGCATGCTAGGTTTGATCGTCGCGATCATCGGTATCCTGATCTATCTCTGGTTCCGCTTTGAATGGCAGTTCGCCCTGGGCGCCATGATCGCCAACGTCCACGATATCGTGCTGACCATCGGCTTCATGTCGATCACGCAGGTCGACTTCGACCTCACCAGTATTGCCGCACTGCTGACCATCCTCGGCTATTCGCTCAACGACACAGTGGTCATCTACGACCGTATTCGCGAGATCCTGCGCCGTTACAAGAAGATGCCGATGCCGGAGCTCCTGAACGAGTCCATCAACTCGACGCTGTCTCGCTCAATTATCACCCACGTCACGGTGACACTGGCCCTGCTTGCATTGTTCATGTTCGGCGGCCACGCCATCCATTCGTTCACTGCCGTGATGATCTTCGGCGTCGTGCTGGTCGGTACCTACACATCGATCTTCATCGCTGCGCCGATCCTGATCTATCTCGGCGTCGGCGAACACCGCGAAGACGCCGACAAGCCGGCGGCGAAGCCGAAGCCCTGAGATGCCGGTCGATCCCGAAGCGCCGCACCTTCCGCGCTCGGCCGCCATCGAAGCCTACGGCAATGGCGGCTTCCACTTCGACACCATGTCGCATCAGGGCTCGCTGCTGTGCCTGCCCGATGCGGTCTGGGCCTGGCCGGTCACCAAGGCCAGCGAGATTGACCGTCATTCGCTGCGGCGCGTGTTCGAAGGCGCGGCAGGCATCGACACACTGATCATCGGTACCGGCAACGAGGTCTGGATCGTCCCGAACGATCTTCGCAATGCCTTGCGCAATCTTCACGTGGTGATCGACGCGATGCAGACCGGTCCGGCGATCCGCACCTATAACGTGATGATGGGCGAGCGCCGCCGCGTTGCCGCTGCATTGATCGCAGTGCCATGAGCACCCATCATGAGTGCTGATCAGGCCTCCGCCGCGTTCTGCGCGGAACTGGTGCGCAGCCACGACTTCGATCGCTATGCCGCGACCTTGTTCGTGCCCGCTGACAAGCGTCGCGCGCTGCTGGCGCTCTATGCGTTCAATACGGAAATCTCGCGCGTCCGCGAGCTGGTGAAGCAGCCATTGCCCGGCGAGATCCGGCTGCAATGGTGGACCGACATGCTGGCGGGCGTCGGTCATGGCGACGTCGAACAGAACCCCGTTGCCGCTGAATTGCTGCTGGCGATCCGCACGCATGATCTTCCCGTCGACAGGCTGTCCAAGCTGATCGATGTGCACATCTTCGATCTCTACAACGATCCGATGCCGGATCTCGCACTGCTCGAGAGCCACTTTCGCGATACGCTCGGGACCTTGCTGTTCTCGTCGGCCAAGATCCTCGGTGACGGCTCGGAGGCCAGCGCTCATGTCGCCGAGCATGCTGGGCTGGCCCAGGGCGTCGCCCGGATCATCGTGCGTCTGCCCTATGACACGATGCGGCGGCAATTGTTCATTCCGCAAGATATGTTGCTACAGAACGGCAGCAGCGCCGATCAGATGTTTGCTGGCAAGACGACGCCGGGCATCCGCGCAACGCTGGATCGGCTGATATCTGGTGCGCAGGAGCAGCTTGCGACGGCGGACACTATGCTCGCGGATGTGTCTCCGGCTGCACGCGCGGCGTTCCTGCCGATGGCGCTGGCGAAGCACGATCTGGAGCAGATGGTGCGGACGGATCACGATCCGTTCGGGCTCCATGTCAGATCGCGGCTGCGGACCCTGTGGACGCTGTGGCGCGCGTCGCGATCAGTGTGACGTCAGCGTCTGGTCCGTCGTCTCGAAGTTGAAACGGTCGCGCAGGTTCTTTCGCGACTCCAGAATGTCCTTCAGGAACGCGCGGTCAGCGTCGCTGGTCATCAGCGGCTCCAGGAGATCGACCTGGTTCATGGCGACGAGCTGCAGCACTTCGGTGCGAATGCGGCCTGAGGCGTCGCGGGGCAGGGCTGCAACGACCTGCAGATGCTCGGGCGGCTTTGCTCCCTTTGCGGCAGCCAATTCACCTTGCAGCTTCGTTTCCAACACGACGTCATCGGCCTCGACGAATGCATAGAGCCCGACGCCGGTGCGCCGATCGGCAAAGGCGACGATCGACGCGTCGCGCACCGCCGGGTTCTGCTTGATGATCTCGAGCAGTGGCGGCGCGTCGTTGACGAGACGCTTGCCGCCGCCTTCACGGTCGGTGAAATTGAAAATGCCGCGTGTGATGGCGCGATAGACCTTCTTGCCGGTCATCAGCCAGACCCGTGCCGGCAGCGATTTCTTCGACAGGATCGCCTTTTCCTTCGGCGTCAGCAGTTCCGGCGCGTAAGTGCGCTTGTGCTTCAGGAGATGACGCAGGTCTTCATAGGCGGCAATGCGAAACAACTGGCTGCGGGACTTGAAGCAGACCGCGAGCTGGAAGTCGGTGACGTAAGCCAGCCCGTCGCTGCCGCGCAGCCAGTTCTGCTCCTTGGCGAGATCGTTGTGGCACACGCCCATGCGATGCAGCTTGCGCAGCGCCAGCTTGGCGGATTTGAAATAGCGTGCATCGTGATGCGGTTTGGCGAGATGCAGTGCGACGCCGTCGATGAAGCCACGCACCAGCGCACGGTCGCCAGCCCAGAGCAGTTCAGGCCCGACCCGCAACTCGCGCGCCAGCGTCAGCGCGCGGCGCTCGCGCGTGAACAGATGCAGCGCCAGCAGATAGGACCACCACGGCACCTGATCGAGCCGCCGCAGCACCGCATCGACTTCGCCCGATGACGTGCGGAAGCGGCCGCGCTCGACAGTCGAGAACACGTCGCGCTTCAGCAACACGCCTTCGGTCCAGGTCTTGGACAGCGCAGCGGCGTCCTGTGGCGGCAAACTCATCGCACAATCCTGAAATTCAAAGTGCCGGCATCATGCCGCGGCCGCAACGGGCAGGCTGGCGGCAATCCAGTCATCCATATCGGCCAGCGCCCGGGCGCTCATCGCCTGCTTCTTGGCAACGGTCTTTTCGTTACCGCGCAGCCGCGAGCCATCGGGTTTTCTGGTCGGTGCCTGAGCCAGCGGCGGGAACAGGCCGAAATTGATATTCATCGGCTGGAATGAGCGCGGGCCTGCATCGACGGTTTCGATATGGCCACCGGTGATATGGCCGAGCAGCGATCCCAGCGCCGTGGTGACAGGGGGCGTCGCCAGCGACTGGCTCCTGGCATCTGCCGCCGCATAGAGGCCAGCTATCAGGCCGATGCTGGCAGACTCCACATAGCCTTCGCAGCCGGTCATCTGGCCAGCGAAGCGCAGGCGCGGTTGCGCCTTGAGGCGGAGTTGTTCGTCGAGCAACTTTGGCGAGTTGAGGAACGTATTGCGATGCAGGCCGCCGAGGCGGGCGAATTCGGCATTCTGCAGACCCGGGATCATCCGCAGTACCTGCTGCTGCGGGCTGTATTTCAGTTTCGTCTGGAAGCCGACGATGTTGTAGAGCGTGCCGAGCTTGTTGTCCTGGCGCAACTGCACGATGGCGTAGGGCTTCACAAGGGGATCCCTGGGATTGGTGAGACCGACCGGCTTCATGGGGCCGTGGCGCAGCGTCTCGCGGCCGCGCTCGGCCATCACTTCGATGGGCAGGCAGCCATCGAAATACGGCGTGTTGGTTTCCCATTCCTTGAAGTCGGTCTTTTCGCCCGCCAGCAGCGCATCGATGAAGGCGTCATACTGCTCGTGGGTCATCGGGCAGTTGATGTAGTCGGCGCCGTTGCCGCCCGGTCCAACCTTGTCGTAGCGCGACTGGAACCAGGCGATCTCCATGTCGATCGAATCTTTATGAACGATCGGTGCGATGGCATCGAAGAAGGCCAGCGCGTTCTCGTCGGACAGCCCACGGATGCCGTCCGCGAGCGCTGCGGAGGTTAATGGCCCCGTCGCAACGATGACGTTGCGCCAGTCGGCCGGCGGCAGGCCTGCAACTTCGGCGCGGTCGATGGTGATGAGCGGGTGATCGTTGAGCGCCTTGGTCACGGCGTCGGAAAAGCCGTCGCGATCCACGGCCAGCGCACCACCGGCGGGGACCTGATTGGCATCAGCGCAGCGCATGATCAGCGAGCCCAGCTTGCGCATCTCGGCATGCAGCAGGCCGACAGCGTTGTTGAGCGCGTCGTCAGAACGGAAGGAATTGGAGCAGACCAGTTCGGCGAGGCCATCGGTGCGATGGGCGTCGGTCATCTGGTGCGGCCGCATCTCGTGCAAGATCACGGGAATGCCGGCATTGGCGACCTGCCAGGCGGCTTCCGAGCCGGCGAGGCCCGCGCCGATCACATGGACGCAGTCGTCTGGGTTTGGGGCTGTTGTCATGGCCCCGCATGTAGCGCGTTTCGGCGCGAAGTGGAATTCGCTTCGCGGAAATTCGGCCGGTTAGCCAAAGCTTTGAAGGCGCTTTGGTTTGAACGCGTCTGGTTCCGAAGATGATATCTTCAGGGAACCACGATCGCGCCCGCGCGAGGCGGGCGCAATCCGTGAAACGTCAGGCAGGACAGATAGAACGCCCTGACGGATCAGCCGTTGTAGGCGCCAGAAGCAACGCGCGGAATGTCCGAACGGTCGAGACCAATGTCGGAAAGCTCGCGATCGCTGAGCTGGGAGAGTTCGGCGACGTTGCGCTGATAGTCACGGAACGCCTGGATCATGCGGATGAATGAAAGCAGCATCTTGGTTCTCCTTCGTTAGGCGATTCATCTCTTGCGAGGTGCTTCGCTGTTGAAGTGAATATAGATGACGATATCGCACTGCAGCAGTGGAGATGTTGCGATGCAGCTACTCAGGGATCGCATAGCTCGCGCAAGGAATGATTAACCTCTCGGCGCTGAGAGGTGATTTTGCAGGCATGGTGCGTATTAGGGCACCTTCAGGCACAGTTATAGGCGTTAATTAGTCAGTTAAATCATGCGTTTGGAGACGTTCCAGGACCCTAATGGATGCCGGAAACGAGACCGCTCCGATAAGGTCTTTCTAGCCTCAATCAGCCAGCATACTCGACGCTTCCTCGTAAGTTCCCGTCCGCCTTCGCTATGCGCGATTCGCATACGAGCTTTAAGAATGAACAATAAATCATCCTTACGCGAGGCTTACGAGGCGACTTTTCTCTAAACTGCATGCGTGAAGGCAAATACATATGCAACTCGATGTCCTGCGCGAAACGCGGTTGCTGTTGGTCGCCGGAAGCACATCAAAAGGCCGATGCTGCGACGTCGGTGAAATCGCGTGAATTACATTTGTGTAAGTTTGTTGCTCTCGATTTCTGAAGCGTCAAAAAGCTGAGTGTTCTTGGTGGCGATCACAACCGTCTCACATTCAATTCACTGCGGCTGTTATTTCCTGGATCGCAGCCCGACGTATCAATTCCTTCTACAGAATCCGGCAATGGCGTCGGTTCTGTTGCGAAGGACAAAACAAGATGATCACAAGATTACTGGGAGCGGCCGCCATGGCTGCTGTTGTGTTCGCTACGGTGCCGGCTTCGGCTGCACGTATGGAAGGCTGCAGCGGCAGCAACCTGCTGAAAACCGAAACGGCCGTTGAAGCGATGCCGGACGGTGATGCGAAGTGGGTTGCGTTCAAGGAAATGACGGATGCCCAGACCGCGTTGCTCGACAACAAGATGCGCGCGTGTGCGGTCCATCTGACCAAGGCCATGCATGTCGGCATGACGAAGTAAGATCACGGGAGGGGCCGCTTGCTGAGGAGCGGACGGCCCTTCCATTATCCGATAAGAGCTTATGGTTCTTTGGCGAGCTGACTGGCGAAATACGCGATGGTCTTCGAATAGACCTCGCTCTTGTTCCACTGCTGAATGACCGCGAAATTCGCAGTCCCCGGCGCAAAATCCTGATCGCGCTTCCAGCCATAGCTGGCGAGATAGTTTGCCGTTGAGGCCAGCACGTCGGGCGCGCTGCGCAGCAGGTCGCGATGGCCATTGCCGTCGAAGTCGACAGCGAATTTCAGATAGGACGACGGCATGAATTGCGTCTGGCCGATTTCGCCGGCCCAGGCACCATGCATCTCGGCCGGCGCGAGGTCGCCGCGATCGACAATGCGCAGGGCATCGAGCAATTCACCGCGAAACATCTCGGCGCGCCGGCAATCATAGGCGAGCGACGCGATGGCGCGGATGGTCGGGAATTTGCCGACGTTCACGCCATAGTCGGTCTCCAGTCCCCAGATCGCGACCAGTACCGGACCGGGTACGCCATATTGCTGTTCGATGCGTCCGAGCACCGAGCCGTAACGCTTCAGCATGTCGCTGCCGCGACGCAGCCGTGGCGGCACCATGCGTCCGGAAAATTCCTCGAAGCTTTGCTTGAAGACCTGCTGGCCGCGGTCACGCGACAGCACGCTGTTGTCCAGGGTGACGCCGGTCAGTGCTGCATCGACAGTCTTCTGCGAAATGCCCTTGCCGACGGCTTCCGTCTTGAAGGCGGCGAGCCAACCGTCGAAACTGCCGGTGCCGCAGGAGGGCGCAGCAACGGCCGGCGCCAGCGGCGAGATCAGAAATGTACCGAGCAGGAATGTGCGAAGCAGCGGGCGCATAGTCTCAAGGCTCTCATTACGGTCATGAAATGATGTCGCGAACGATAGTGCGCGATGAGCCTTCCGGTGAACCGCGGCCAAAACAAGGCTTGTGCAGTGATATCAGAACAGCATGACGGCTTCTCGCGCAATTCTGCGAGAGGCCGGCAGCATCGGCGGATTCGGATTGCGCTTCACGACATTGCGATAGAGATGCCATGTAGCGTGGCCGGGCAGGCGGTTTGGTGAAAATGTCGTCCGACATTCACAGCGCTGCAATGCAGCGGCCGGGCTTTCGCCTCAATTCAGGCGGACCTTGCTACCGACGTCAAACGATCTGCCGATGACTTTGCCAACCGGCTTGGACAGTTGGAACGACTCTTCCCCGGAGTCTATCGCGTCGCATTGGCAAGCGAGTGGTGGGCAGATACAAATACGGACCGGCTGGTGCTGCCGGAACCAAACACGGCACGAATTCTTCAATCTGTCACGAAAGCTATTGGGAGCGACAAATGAGCATTTTCGGAAAGATCATGGGCGCGATTTTCGGCACCAGCGCCAGTGCAGCAACGCCCGATGCCACGCCCGCTGCTGGCGGCTCGGCCCCGGCTTCAGGTGCTGCGCCGATGGACAGCGTTGACGTTGCCGCGATCCTCGACAAGGCCGTGGCGGCCAAGGGCGAGAAGCTGGAATGGAAGACCTCGATCGTCGACCTGATGAAGGCGCTCGACATCGACTCCAGCCTGTCGGCTCGTAAGGATCTCGCCAAGGAGCTCGGTTACACCGGCGACACCAGCGATTCCGCCAGCATGAACATCTGGCTGCACAAGCAGATGATGACCAAGCTCGCTGCCAATGGTGGCAAGCTGCCGGCCGACATCAAGCACTAAACTTTCCATTCTGGGACGAAGCTGAAGGCCTGCGCTCGCGCGGGCCTTTTTGCTGTGGTATACCAGCGCGCATAAATACAAGACCAGAAAACAAGACAAAACATACGAGGAGAAACGCCATGGACCCCATCAACCGCAGAACGATTCTGACCACCGGTGCCGTTGCCCTGGCTGGCAGTGCATTGGCGGGCGAGGCCGCACAGGCGCAGGCCGGTCCCAAGGGCATATTCTCGGTCGCGACCGTGACGATCCCCATCGTCGGCGAGACCGACGTGTTTCCGGTGCGCCGCATCTATTGCATCGGCCGCAACTACGCGGCGCATTCCCGCGAGATGGGATCGGACCCGACGCGCGAGCCGCCGTTCTTCTTCCAGAAGCCGACCGACGCGATCCAGAACGTCAAGATCGGCGAGGTCGCCGATCACCCGTATCCGTCGCTCACCAAGAACTATCATTACGAGGTCGAGCTCGTCGCCGCGCTGAAATCCGGCGGCACCAATATCCCCGTCGATAAGGCGCTCGACCACGTCTATGGCTATGCTGTCGGACTCGACATGACACGCCGCGATCTGCAGCGCGCCATGGGCGACGAGAAGAAGCCATGGGAAATCGGCAAGAGTTTTGATCACGCCGCCGTCATCGGCCCGATCCATCCGGTCGCCAAGACCGGCCACATGACCAAGGGCCCGATCTCGCTCGCGGTGAATGGCACCGTGAAACAGACCTCCGATCTCGACAAGATGATCTGGAGCGTCGCCGAGCAGATCGCCAAACTCTCCGAAGCCTTCGAGCTGAAGGCCGGCGACATCATCTATTCCGGCACGCCTGAAAATGTCGGCCCGGTGGTGAAAGGCGACGTGCTGCTTTGCAAGATCCAGGGCTTGCCGGACATGTCGATCAAGATCGTTTGAGCGCGCTTGTTGCCGCGCAGGCGCCATCGCAGATGTGAATGTCAAACAGCCACGTCCTCCAGACATGCGTCATCGCCCCCATTATTTGCGGCGCGGGGGCGCCGTCGTGTTTTGCATTCCCACCCTCCTGTGAGAGGGTGTGCGGAACGCCGGGTGCCCGTTGCACCCTTGGGCCTGATGCGAATGCGGTCTTCCGCAATTCTTAGATGCATCAGGACTTTCGGACGCGCTGGGCGAAGTGCCCGGCGTTCCGCCTGCGGTGTTTTTTCGGTTTGCTTGCGCGTTGCCTCGACGAACGTTCCGATCGCGAATTAAAGTCCCAAGGCGATGGGAAGGGAGCCTCAAGCGAGAAGGCCGGACGCGTTTTGACTTGGTCGTCCGTCACACTGTCCAGGGCTCCTTCCATCTCAAGGCCGGCCGTCTCCTTGCCAGTGGCAGTGCTGGCGCAGATCCGTCCTGCCCGAAGACAGACGTCACCCATGAACCGCGTAACGCCGCATCTCCGGCGTCCACCGCATCCCACCCCGCGAACGTGACGATCGCGATCGCCCCTCTCGGTGGGGCAGGACGGAGGAGAATATAAACCTTATGGGGATGTTGTCAATGGAGAATAGGAAAAAATGTTTAGGTGCTGTTTGTCGCCCCAAACTGTCATTCCGGGGCGGCTGCGCACCTTCGCGCAGACGAACCCGGAATCTCAGCATGGGAGTCTCCGATCGCGCCAAACACTCCGGGATTCCGGGTTCGCCCTTCAGCGGCTGCGCCGCTTCGTGCGTCCCGGAATGACGAGTGTGGGTCGGGAGGTCAGGTTCGCGCTCTGCTGCCATCGCCCGCCCTCAGGCAAACCAATTGGTTTGCCGGGGAATGACGAGCCCGGACGCCCGGAGTGACGGTGGCGGGATCACCGTCTAATTCACCAGATCCGCATAGTCCGGATGCTGGCGCAGATAATCCACCACGAAAGAACAACCCGCGACAACCTTCAGCCCATCCGCACGGATCAACGCCAGCGCGCCCTTCACCAGCTCCGAGGCGATGCCGCGGCCGCGCAGGGCAGGCGGCGTTTCGGTATGCGTGATGATGACGCGATCGCCGGCTCGGCGATAATTCGCAAAGGCGACGGATTCGCCGACATCCAGCTCGAAGCGATTGAGCGCCTTGTTGTCGCGGACGCCAGTCATGCCGCGTCTTTCAGCAAATCCTGATAGTCGGCATGTTTCGCGATATATGCAGCGATGAAGGGGCACTGCGCCACGACCTTCAATCCCTGTGCACGCACGGCATCGAGTGCGCCGCGGGCAAGCTGTGAGCCGATACCCCTGCCGCCCAATTCCTCCGGCACGACGGTGTGGACGAAGGTGATGGTATCGGACGTCCGGGTATATTCGGTGAAAGCAATATGGCCGTCGACCGCGAGTTCGAAACGGTGAAGCGAAGTATTGTTATAAACCGCGTTGCTCATTCTCATTCCATTCACAGGTATCCGGGGGAAGGTAGCAGTCATTCCCAAACGGGTGCAATGCAGCCACTGCCTCTTCATCTGCCTGGGGAAATCGGTGTTTCCGTGGGGCTTCTGCCGTTCTGAGCGCCATGAAAAATGGCTTTGGTGTGGCCTTGCAAAGGCAAAGCGGGTTCCTACGTCAATTGTAGACATACGCCCCGAAGCGGCCGGACCGGTCGTTTGACAGTTGGAGTGTCATGCTAACGGCCGCTGACGTATGCCTCTTGTTAGAGGAGGTCACGATGTCAGACTCTCGCTTTCTCGGTACGCATCGCACGTGGGAAGACTGGTTTGGCATGGCGCTTGGCGTCCTGATTGCGCTGTCGCCCTGGTTTCCTACGCAGAACGGTTATCAATATACCGGGGGGACCCCCAGCGCCGTGATCATTAACACGGTGGCGGTTGGCGTCCTGGTATTTGGCATTGCCCAGCTTCAGTATGTCGCGCTGCAACGCTGGGAGGAGGTGGCCGCGATCATTCTCGGCCTGTGGCTGATCGCTTCGCCACTTTTCCTCGGTTATTCCGGCGCCGGCATGCTCAGATTCATCCATACCAGCCTCGGCGGCCTCGTGGTGCTGCTGGCAGCACTGCAGTTGTGGCAGGACTGGGATTTGAGCGATGGGGAAATGGCCCGGCACGGGCAGTGACAACAAGCGATCAGGCCCGTCGGTCTTGTCGTGAGGCCGGCGGGCCTCGTTTGTCTGTCGCCGGCCGTTAGCCTCTTGGCACAGCCAGTGCCGCGATCACTTCATCGACTCGGGAAAACACATAATTCGGAGCGCGCGCTTTCAGGGCCGCTCCGTTGGTATAGCCCCATGTCACCGCGCCGAAATCGATTCCGGCTTCGCGCGCAGCGTCGATATCCCGGATCTCGTCACCGATGCTGATCGTGTCATCGACAGAGATGCCGGTGAGGTCGAGGATGCGCCGGAACTTCGCCGTCTTGCCAAACAGGCCGGCGCCGCAGGCGAAATAGGCGACGTGCCGGTCGAGATCGCCGAGCACGTGACGGACATTGGCTTCGCTGTCTGAGCTGACGATCGCAATCGTCATGCCGCGCGCCTTCAATTCACAGAACATGCGATCGACGCCGGGAAACAGATTGATACGATCGATCTGCTGCGCCTTGCGCTTGCGCATGTCGCGCGCGATCAGCGGGATGCGCCATTTGGCGACACCGAGTAGCCGGATCAGTTCGCCGGCACCGACGCTCCGCAGCTCATCGATGCGGTCGCGTTCGATGCGCTGAAACTTGTGCTTGTCGGCGACGGAATTGACGACGCTGAGGAACCACGAAAAGCTGTCGGACAGCGTGCCGTCCATATCGAAGATGGCGAGCTTATAGGGCATGGCTGGCGGGCGGGGAGGTGGCCGGGGTTCTGGCTGGATGTCTGGCAGTGGCGGTCACGGGCTGGCTCTCGTCTGAGTCGTGGCCGATATGCGACCCATCTGAAGGATGATCCCATCAGACCCGGTTTTCAACCCGCATCCGCGCGGCGAATGGATGCACGAGCTGCACGCAAGCGTGCTAAGCCCGTCATGACCATTTCACATCACCCGCAGGAGGCCCTCATGGCAGACGACAGACCGAACCAGAAAGGCCCCAACACCAGGAAGAAGCAGAAGTGCAAGAATTGCGAAGGCAAGGGCCTGCTGAAGAAGGGCGAGAAAGTGGTGAAGTGCCAGCGGTGCCACGGGACGGGGCTGAGGTGATTGGGGTCACTTACGGTGCGATGAGCAGGCGCAGTATCGAAGCGATTTGAGCTGAGAAGATATGTTAGCAGACTACGCTTTGCTTATCCGTTCTCTGCAGCAAAGGATCACTTATCCTGCTCTGCAAGTTCCTTCTTCAATCATTTTCTGAAGCTTCTCCCACTCAATCGGAGCGCCTGCGATCTCGCGGTTAAAGCCGATCTCAAAAATGCCGGCGTCCGAAAATCCGACATCGAGAATTATCTTTTCGCCATCCAGCAATTTGAATATTGCGAATTCACGGTTGACGTCGGTCGTCTTTCTCCAGCGATAGCTCTTGGCTGCTTCCAGCTTCCACTTCCCAGGGATTGACGAAGCCAATGAACATTAGAGACGGTTCTATCCGTGCTCCCAGACTCAAAATCCGCATCACTGTCTCGCTTCATCAGGCCCTTACTCCGCCGCTTCGCTCGCCTGCTTCCGCTTCTTCGGCTTCCCCGCCTTCTCAAGCACCGGCTTCAGGAACTTGCCCGTATAGCTCCTTGGTGCCTTGACGATATCTTCCGGCGGACCCCAGGCGACGATTTCACCGCCGCCGTCACCACCTTCGGGGCCAAGGTCGATGACCCAGTCGGCGGTCTTGATGACTTCGAGATTGTGCTCGATCACCACCACCGTGTTGCCCTGTTCGACAAGTTCATGGAGTACTTCGAGCAGTTTGGCGACGTCGTGAAAATGCAGACCCGTCGTGGGCTCGTCGAGAATGTAGAGCGTACGGCCCGTGGCGCGCTTGCTCAATTCCTTGGCGAGTTTCACGCGCTGCGCCTCGCCGCCGGATAGCGTCGTCGCCTGCTGGCCGACATGGATGTAGTCGAGCCCGACGCGATGCAGCGTCTTGAAGGTCTCGCGCACGCGCGGCACCGCCTTGAAGAAGTCGGCGGCTTCTTCCACCGTCATGTCGAGCACGTCGGCGATGGACTTGCCCTTGAACAGGACTTCGAGTGTTTCGCGGTTGTAGCGCTTGCCCTTGCAGGTGTCGCAGGTGACATAGACGTCGGGCAGGAAGTGCATCTCGATCTTGATGACGCCGTCGCCCTGGCAGGCCTCGCAGCGGCCGCCCTTGACGTTGAACGAGAAGCGGCCGGGTTCGTAGCCGCGCGCTTTGGATTCCGGCAGGCCGGCGAACCATTCGCGGATCGGCGTGAAGGCGCCGGTATAGGTCGCGGGATTGGAGCGCGGGGTGCGGCCGATCGGCGACTGGTCGATGTCGATGATCTTGTCGATATGCTCCAGGCCCTCGATGCGGTCATGCGGCGCGGCGCCTTCGCTGGCGCCGTTGAGTTTGCGCGCGATCGCCTTGTAGAGCGTGTCGATCAGCAGCGTCGACTTGCCGCCACCGGAGACGCCGGTGATGGCGGTGAACAGGCCGAGCGGCACTTCCGCCGAGACGTTCTTCAGATTGTTGCCGCGCGCATTGATGACCTTGATGGTGCGGCGATGGTTCGGCGGACGACGCTCCGGCACCGGCACCGACATCTCACCGGTGAGATATTTGCCGGTCAGCGATTTCGGATTCTTCATCACCTCGACCGGCGTGCCCTGGGCGACGATATTGCCGCCATGGGTGCCCGCGCCGGGGCCGACATCGACCACGTAGTCGGCGGCGATCACCGCGTCCTCGTCATGCTCGACCACGATCACGGTGTTGCCGAGATCGCGCAGCCGCCGCAGCGTATCAAGTAATCTGGCATTGTCGCGCTGGTGCAGGCCGATCGACGGCTCGTCGAGCACATAGAGCACGCCGGTGAGGCCCGAGCCGATCTGAGACGCCAGGCGAATACGCTGGCTCTCGCCGCCGGACAACGTGCCGGAAGAGCGTGCAAGGGTGAGATAGTTGAGGCCGACATCGAGCAGGAACGACAGCCGCTCGCGGATCTCCTTGAGAATGCGGACGGCGATTTCGTTCTGCTGCTTGTTGAGCAGGTCCGGCACGGTCTCGAACCAGTCGCCGGCCTTACGCACCGACATTTCCGAGATGTTGCCGATATGCTTGCCGCCGATCTTCACACTGAGCGCTTCGGGCTTCAGCCGATAACCCTCGCAGGCATCGCATGGCACGTCGGAGAAGTACTTGCCGAGTTCCTCGCGCGCCCATTCGCTTTCGGTCTCGCGGAAGCGGCGATCGATATTGGTGACGACGCCCTCGAACGGCTTCTTGGTGTCATAGGAGCGTACGCCGTCCTCATAGGAGAACTTGATCTCGTCATCGCCGGAGCCGTGCAGGATGGCGTTCTGCGTCTTCTTCGGCAGATCCTTCCACTTGGTGTCGAGTGTGAACTTGTAGAACTTGCCGAGCGCCGTCAGCGTCTGCACGTAATAGGGCGACGACGACTTCGCCCAGGGCGCGATGGCGCCCTTGCGCAGTGTCAGCTCCTTGTCGGGAATGACGAGGTCGGCATCGATGGTCTGCTCGACGCCGAGGCCGCCGCATTTCGGACAGGCGCCATAGGGATTGTTGAAGGAGAACAGGCGTGGCTCGATCTCGGGAATCGTGAAGCCGGAAACCGGGCAGGCGAACTTCTCCGAAAACAGGATGCGTTCCGCGCCCGTCTTGTCGTGAATCTTCGCGACCTTCTTGTCGGACTTCTTCTCTTCCGCGGGGGCGGCAGGCGCGTCCGCATATTCAATGACGGCCAGGCCTTCTGCGAGCTTCAGTGCGGTCTCGAAACTTTCCGCGAGGCGTTGGCCGATATCCGGACGCACCACGATGCGGTCGACGACCACGTCGATATCGTGCGGAAACTTCTTGTCGAGGGTCGGCGCTTCCGCGAGTTCGTGAAACTTGCCGTCGACCTTGACCCGCTGAAAGCCCTTCTTGAGATATTCGGCGAATTCCTTGCGATACTCGCCCTTGCGGCCGCGCACCACGGGCGCCAGCAGATAGAGCCGTGTGCCTTCCGGCAGCGCCAGCACGCGGTCGACCATCATCGACACGGTCTGGCTTTCGATCGGCAGGCCCGTCGCCGGAGAATAGGGAATGCCGACGCGTGCCCAGAGCAGGCGCATGTAATCGTAGATCTCGGTGACGGTGCCGACCGTCGAGCGCGGATTCTTCGAGGTGGTTTTCTGCTCGATGGAGATGGCCGGCGACAGGCCATCGATCTGGTCGACATCCGGCTTCTGCATCATCTCGAGGAATTGCCGCGCGTAAGCCGACAGCGACTCCACATAGCGGCGCTGGCCTTCGGCATAGATCGTATCGAAGGCGAGTGACGATTTGCCGGAGCCCGACAGGCCGGTGAACACCACCAGCTTGTCGCGCGGGATCGTCAGGTCGATATTCTTGAGATTGTGTTCGCGCGCGCCGCGGATAGTGATGCTACGCATGTTCGCGGCGGCCTGCTGCCGCTTCGCCTTGATGATCTCGTCCATAACAGGCAATTCCCCAGCGCGCGAGGCGCGCGCATCCGGGCGCGCACCGCCGGCCGGGCCGGGATCAACGCCGATTGATTGTCATCGGAACATAGGAAGAACGAGAACGGATTTCCAGTGCTCCGCGCCAGCCTTCAACGGTTTGTTGGCGAAGGAGTTGCGGACTGGCCCGCAAATGACAAAGGGGGCCGGCCTTGTCGGTATCGCCATGTTCGTGCCGGACAACAAAAAGCCCGGCACGAGGCCGGGCTGAGTTGTTCTGGAGTCGACAGAGAGGATCAACAAGCCTCAGTACTTCGCGATAACGGGACCGCCCCACTTGTAGTTGATGCGCGCGGTGACCACGTCGACGTCCTGGCTGATGCGGGTATTGTCGGTGACAACACCGGCGGCGTTGGTGAAGTCGAGCGTGCGGTTGCCCATGAACAGGTGGTCGTATTCGACGGCGAAGGTCCAGTTCGGTGTGAAACCATATTCCAAGCCGACGCCAACCGTGCCGCCCCAGCGCGTCTCCTTGCTGGAATTGATCACTGCGCCGGTCCCGGTGAAGTAATGCTCATACTTGTCGCTGGTGACAGCGGCGCCGCCCTTCACATAGAGCAGCGTGTTGTTCCAGGCATAGCCGATCTGGCCGGTGAACAGACCGAAGGCCTCGATCTTCGATCGGTCGCCGATTCTGGTGCCGGTGCCAATCAGTGTGCTCGTCGTCGAACCGTGGAAATCTGCCCAGTTACCCTGCGCTTCGAGGCCGAACACCCAGGCGGCGCTCTGCCAGCGATAGCCGATCTGTCCGCCTGCCGTGCCGCCACTGGCATCGTGACAGCCTTCTGGCGAGAACACCGGAGCGGCGAGCGTACCGATATTGCTGTCCCAGCACTTGCGGCTTGTTCCCCAGCCACCGTTGCCGCCGATATAGAAGCCGGTCCAGTCATAGACTGCGGCAATGATCGGAGGAGCCTTTGTATAAGGCCGTGCTGCCAGATCGGCTGCGGAAGCTGACGTGGCCGAGCCGAGAACGGCGAGGGCGACGGATGCGAGCAGAAGCTTCTTCATTGCAAGACTCCCCCTTTGAATGTCTCGACCTTAGCGCGCCACAGGCGAGGTGGCTGTAACTCGCTTGCAACATGGAAAAACTAACGTGTTGGTTGCGCGAAAAGCCACAAACTACAGTCAGGGGTAGCATTTAACCGCGGGCATTCAATGCGTTCGCCCTCATCTCCCCGGGGATCCTGGCATTCAGCCAAACAAAAAGGCCGGCGTTTTCGCCGGCCTTTCCATTGTCACGAGCCTGAAATCTGGCGCGAAGCTCAGTACCTCGCGACGACCGGGCCGCCCCAGTTGAAGTGATAGTTGATGCCGCCCTTGACGGTATGGGTGGTCATGCCGAGATCGACGCCGGTCGCTGGAGCGAAGGCGCGCAGATAGTTTTCGTTGCCGTAGTCGGCATACATGTATTCGCCCTTGAGCGACCAGCTGGGCGCGAACATGTATTCGACGCCAGCACCGACGGTCCAACCGGAGTGCACCTTGCTCTCGGAGAAGCCCAGTCCGCCGACATTCAGCGAGATGCGGTTGTCAGCCCAGGCATAGCCGCCCTTGGCGTAGAACAGCGCAGCACCTGCGGTGACGCCGACGCGGCCAGTCACGCTGCCGAAGGAGCGGATCTTGTCTTCGAAGGTGTAAGGAACAAGGCCAACGAGGCCCGTTTCGCGATACTTGATATCCGAACCGGCGGCGTCAACTTCCAGACCCCAAACCCATATGCTGCCGGGTGTCTGCCAGTTGTAACCGATGGTGCCGCCGCCGAAGCCGCCATTGATATCGCCGGACTGCGTTGTGAAGCCGTCAACGCGTATGCGATCAGACCAGCCATAGCCACCCATCACACCGGCATAGAAGCCGGACCAGTTGTAGCCAACCGGCACTGGCGGAGGTGGCGCCTTGTAGGGGCGTGCGGCCAGATCGGCGGCGGAAGCTGACGTTGCAGCGGTGAGACCGGCGAGGGCGACGGATGCGAGCAGAAGCTTCTTCATTGCAAGACTCCCCTTTGGATACTGCAACCGTAGCGTGATTCAGGGGAAATAGATGTGCCTCACTTGCAACACCTAAGAAACTAACGCTTGGGTTGAGTAGGTGTTTATCTACCCGACCTGTTGTTCGAGCCGTATCGGGGCGAGGGTCAGTCGTTTTCCAAGGGCTTGCTTTCCGCAAAAACGAAAAAGGCCGGCGTTTCCGCCGGCCTTTCCGTAGTCATGAGCCTGAAATCAGGCGTGAAGCTCAGTACTTCGCGACGACCGGGCCACCCCAGTTGAAGCGGTAGTTCAGGCCAGCCTTGACGGTGTGCTCGTCGTTGCGGGACGACAGGCCGATGATGCCAGCCGGCGACGGAGCAGCGAAGGTGGTCTTGCCGAAGTCGTAGTACTGGTACTCGACCTTGCCCGACCAGTTCTGGGTGAACAGGTATTCGAGGCCGGCGCCGACGGTGTAACCGTCATGCTTGGTGCCAGCTGCGAAGGCAACCGGAACTGCGCCAACGGTCGTAACCAGCGATTCGTTGAAGTCGGAGTAGGCGTAGCCGCCCTTCACGTAGAGCAGTGCCGGACCCCAAGTGTAACCGATGCGACCGGTGACCGAGGCGAGGCCCTTCTGGTTCAGGTTGTAGGTGACGCCAGCCGGAACGAAAGCGACGTTGGTGTTGTTCGAACCAACCCAGCTGTACTGACCTTCGATGCCAAACACCCAGTTCGGAGCGAACTGGTAGTCATAGCCGATCTGCACACCGCCGAGGAAACGGCCATCCGAATTGTCGGAGGTGCCGCCGAAGCCGTTCGAACCGTTGAACGCGCCGCCGACGTGACCGCCGATGTAGAAACCGGTCCAGTTGTAGATCGGGGCGGGAACGTAGGCCGGAGCCTTGGTGTAAGGACGAGCGGCCAGGTCAGCGGCCATTGCCGGAACCGAAACGCCCAGAGCGATCAGAGCAACGGTGCCCAACAGAAACTTCTTCATGTGAATTCTCCCCAAAATTGCTCCGCGTCGGCGAAGCCTCGTGTCCCGGCGCAAGCGCCAAATGCAATTCAGTGATCGAAATATACGCAAGTCTGCCAAAAAGTCCGTCACCCAAATAGCACACTCGTCTTCGATGTTTGGTCGTTTCTAAGTTAATGAAAGGTATATGAATTTTGGTGGAGCGCGGGTTCCCTTCGGGTTCCACTATTGCCTTCACTCAGGCACGGCAGCGACGACTCGGCACGCTGTCGTCGCCCAACAATTCGCCAAGGGGTGTTCTTGAGAACAAAAATGGAACATGCTATATAGAGCGACGATCAAATACGATACCGTGGATAACCCGGTTGCGGGGGCCTGCGCGGAGCGCTGACCGTATAGGGTCCCATCATCAGCGGCTTTGCGCGCGGGCCGGGCCTGTGCCAGCGCCCGATCAGCAAATTCAGATTCGAGAGTAGGAGAGTGGTATGGCGGGTAGCGTCAACAAGGTGATTTTGGTTGGCAATCTCGGCAAGGATCCCGAGGTTCGCCGGATGCAGAACGGCAACCCAGTCGTCAACCTGACTGTCGCGACGTCGGATACGTGGCGCGACAAGGGCACTGGCGAGCGCAAGGAAAAGACCGAGTGGCATCGGGTCGTGATCTTCAGCGAAGGTCTCGCCAAGGTGGCCGAGCAGTATCTCAAGAAGGGTGCCAAGGTTTACATCGAAGGCGCGCTGCAGACCCGCAAATGGACCGATCCGCAGGGTGTCGAGAAATACTCCACCGAGATCGTGCTGCAGGGCTTCAATTCGACGCTGACCATGCTCGACGGCAAAGGCGGCGGCGCGGGTGGCGGCGGCGGTTACGGCGGCGATGACATGGGCGACAGCTTCGGCGGCGGCCAGTCGAGCGCTCCGCCGCAGCGTCGTGTTGCGGCACCGGCAGGTGGCGGTGGTGGCCGTGGCAGCGACATGGATGACGACATCCCGTTCTGACTGTTGGTTGGAGCTGTGTGTAAACTAAAAAACGCTTTCGTCGCTTCTTCAATGACTTAGCGTTTTTCAGCTTCCGGATTGCCGACGAGACTCGGATCAGATTCTGTGGGGACCGCTTGTGTAAACAAGGGGGGCTTTCGTTTGATAAATCAACGCATTGCCAGCCGATTTCGCGTAAAGCCCGTTGTAATGGAGGGCGGCGAGAGTTTGGGCTTCTCTTGGACAGGGAGAGCGGGCTGCCGGACCCTTGGGCTAGCTGAGCACTACATTCGCATGATGGCCGCGCTCGTTGAGCCGCTTGCACAGCACGTGGGCGAAGATGGTCTTTCCTGCGGCTGCCGGGCCAAAGAACTCGATGATCATGCTCCCGAACCTCAAGAGGTTGTTGGTGCCTGCACGATTCGCCGAGGGTTCTGCACCTGAGGAAACAGGCGTTCCCGCTTTCGCGCCGCGACAATAAAACTCTCCGCCAATAATCCCGGCACCTTGAGCCTCCGGCATGCCTTTTCGAATGGCTCGATCAGCGCCTCGCAGAGATGTGGAAACAACCGGCCCGGTCGCGGGAGATAGCCGTAATACGTGCTCTCCACGACCTCAAATCCCTCATCCGACAGCAGGCTTGAAAATTGATACAAAGTCAGGGTGTTTCGAGGTCTGCTCGGATATGCCCAGTTCAGGACACGACTGAACGACCCAATGGGTGACGTTGCATTGAGCTGGATATTGCACACCAATACGCCGTCGTTGCGAAGATGCCGATAGATCGCCCGCAATGCGTCGCGCCTAAGCGTGTCTTCTGCATTCAAGAAGAACCGGAATGCGGTGGCAACGTCAAATGTCTGTTCGAGAGGAACCTTGGTGACGTCGACGCATAGCAGCGTCACGTTGTCTGGCACCGAAGCTGCCGAAAGCATCGCTTCTGACACATCGACCCCGACAACCGAGCCGAACAACCGAGCGGCGACCTTCGCAATGCGTCCGGTTCCGCAGGCGAAGTCGAGGCTTGTTCGCTGTGGCCCTCCGAGCCGGCGCAGAATGCTTTCGAGCAAGGGCTGTTCGACGTCCCGCCACAATGCCGCGCAATGGCCCACCTCGAAGGTGCTGACGTAGTCGGCAACGACATCAACCGACTGGTGGCACGCGCGATAGCTGAACTTGTCTCCGTTGAGCATAAGGATATGTCCCTCGAGTCCGCCGACGCTAACCTCGATGTCGGGACGACGTCTTCATGCATTCGCACGATGCCGGAACGGAGCGGCAGGCGTGATCCGACTAGTCGACGGGCGGCAGTCCGCGGATCCGAACAGTCATTCAAATGAACGTTGGTGTGGTTTGTAATCCGGCTAAGCTCTGACCTGCAGGTAAATGACAGCTTGTTCCGAGGCGCTGGGCATTCCACCATGATCATCGAGTTATTTGGGCCGCCTGGTGCAGGCAAGACCACACTTCTTCGCGGCCTCTGCCGGGGGCTGGCGCAAGAAGGCATCAACCTGAAGACAGTGAACGGTTATCGCCTGATTGAATATGCGTCGGCCCAGGATGACGGCCCGGAGACGCGCCATGGCATTGGGCGTATTGGCAGAAAGATTGCCACCTCCGGTCCTGTCTTGCTATCGACCCTGCCGAAGGACGGTGTCGCGGCGCGGCTTCTAGCATCAATCCCGCTACGAAGCCGCACATGGTCATGGCGCATGAAGGTCGACATCGCTCTACTGTGCGAATCTTGGCGTAAAGCGCAGGAATCGGAAGGTTACTTCATTTTTGAAGAAGGCCTGATCCAGGCATTGTGTGCGCTAGTTTTGCTGGCGCGAACTCCAAGCATTGACGTGGTTCGTGACTGCCTAGCGTTCCTGCCGCGACCGGACCTGCTTGTCCAGCTCGATGCGCCGCAGGAAACGTTGCGCCGCCGTCTTACGGATCGGCATGCGCACCAGCCGCTCATCGAAGTCCTCCTGTTCGAACTCGGCGTGGACAGGGGCTTGAAGCAGGCCAATATCTCAAGGGAGATCGGCGAGTGCTTGCGCCGGGACGGATGGTCCTTGATACAAGTCAACGGTGCCGACCCCCTCAATTTCGATAAGGTCATCACGCGAGTCCTGGGAGAGCATATCAATGAGACCGTCCTGGGTGACCAAGGCGATAAAAGCCAAACCACTGGATTAGCTGGCAACTGTGAACTTGATGGATCTCAACATTTCGCACGGGGGCCTGGTGGCAGCATCTGACGCTCGCTCACGATTTGAATCATTGCGTGGTCGAGCCCCGGTCCGCCCGGAGCGAGGCATGGATACTTTGGGTCGCCTCGACTAGCGCGGTCCCCTGTCTCGGAGAGCCTTGCGTCCGAAACCAACCATTCAGCCACGATCAGCCCGTGAGGCGCGCACGAAACAAGGTGCAGCCGTCCGCCAGGCGCGACCTGGAGATATCCCGGAATCCAGCCTCGGTCACCGGCGCGCTCCTCGACCGCCTCACGCATCACGTCCATAACCACATATAACCCTTCTGATCTGCTGTCAGGACGTCCTGACCTTCTGCATCGCGCGCTGTGAGCTGATTGCTTGCAGCGCGTTTGGCTTTTTGAGGGTGCGGTTAGCTGTGGCAACGTGGCGGCAATATGATCTTTACAATGGAAAGATTTCTGCGATGGTGAGCTGACGCTACCTCCTGAATGCGAGGGCCACCATGTCGCTGCAGCCGTTGCTTGATGCCGTTGCTCCGATCCCGCTGCATGCTTTTGCGGCCATGGCCGCATTCGTGCTCGGTGTCGTTCAATTGATCGCGCCCAAGGGCACGCTGCCACACCGGACGCTCGGCTGGATCTGGGTGATCCTGCTCGCCACCGTTGCGATCAGTTCGTTCGGGATCCATGGCCATAGCTATCGACTGTGGCGGGACTGGAGCCCGATCCATCTGCTGTCGATCATGGCACCGGTGATGCTCGTACTCGGCGTGATCGCGGCGCGCCGGCACCGCGTCAGGGCGCATGCCATCACCATGATTTCGATCTTCGCCGGCGCCCTGGTGATCGCCGGCGTGTTCACCCTGGTGCCCGGCCGGGTCATGCATACCGTCGTGTTCGGTCGCTAGATTGCCGCAAGACGGCCGCATGATTTTCGCAAGATTCGGCTGCTTGGGGCTGGCTTATTCGGGACCACTTCACAAGCCCTCCGCAGCTCCCGTAAGCGTTTGAAAAATCAGCAGGAAAATAGAGCTTCACGTGTTGTCAGCGGGGTGGCTTGGAGGCGCGCGATGCGCTATATGATTCCCAGCAAAACCTGACCGGAAATCATCCTTGTCCGACACTGAAGACCAGAAGCCTGGGGAGCCATCAGCCCCCTCGGATATTCGTCCCGTATCCATCCTCGATGAGATGAAGCGTTCGTATCTCGATTACGCCATGAGCGTGATCGTGGCGCGTGCGCTTCCGGATGCACGCGACGGCTTGAAGCCGGTGCATCGCCGCATTCTCTACGCGATGTATGAGAACGGCTTCGAATACAACAAGCCGTATCGCAAGTCGGCGCGCACCGTCGGCGACGTCATCGGTAAGTATCATCCGCATGGCGACCAGTCGGTCTATGACGCCATGGTCCGCATGGCGCAGGACTTCTCGATGCGCGTGCCGCTGATCGATGGTCAGGGCAATTTCGGTTCGGTCGATGGCGATCAGGCCGCCGCGATGCGATACACGGAATCGCGTCTGACCAAGATCGCGCAGTCGCTGCTCGATGATCTCGACAAGGACACGGTTGACTATCAGGACAACTACGATGGCTCGTTCCAAGAGCCACGCGTACTGCCCGCGAAGTTTCCCAATCTGCTGGTGAATGGCGGCGGCGGCATTGCCGTCGGCATGGCCACCAACATCCCGCCGCACAATCTCGGCGAAGTCATCGACGCCTGCGTCGCGCTGATCGATGATCCATCACTCAGCATTGACGATCTGAACAAGATCATCCCGGGTCCGGATTTCCCGACCGGTGGCATCATCCTCGGCCGCGCCGGGATTCGTACGGCCTATCACACCGGCCGCGGTTCCATCGTGATGCGCGGCAAGGTTTCGATCGAGCCGACGCGCAAGGACCGCGAAGCGATCATCATCTCTGAAATCCCGTACCAGGTGAACAAGGCCACCATGGTCGAGCGCATCGCCGAACTGGTGCGCGACAAGAAGATCGAAGGCATCTCCGATCTGCGCGATGAATCCGACCGTGAGGGTTTTCGCGTCGTTGTCGAATTGAAGCGGGACGCAGTGCCGGAGGTGGTGCTCAACCAGCTTTACAAGTTCACGCCGCTGCAGACCAATTTCGGTGCCAATATGGTGGCGCTCGACACCGGCCGCCCGTTGCTGATGAATCTGAAGGATCTGCTGACGATCTTCGTCGCGTTCCGCGAACAGGTCATCACGCGCCGTACCAAGTTCCTGCTCAACAAGGCGCGCGACCGCGCGCATATCCTCGTTGGTCTCGCCATTGCGGTGGCGAATATCGACGAAGTCATTCGTGTGATCCGGACCTCGCCCGATCCGACCACTGCGCGTGATATCCTGATGGAGCGCCGCTGGCCGGCGCAGGATGTGGCGACGATGATGACGTTGATCGACGATCCGCGTCATCGCCTCGAGGAAGACGGCACCGCACGCCTGTCCTTCGAACAGGCGAAGGCCATTCTCGATCTGCGTCTGGCTCGCTTGACAGCTCTGGGTCGCGAGGAAATTTCCGACGAACTCGACAAGCTCGCCATCGAGATCGCCGACTATCTGGAAATCCTGCGCTCGCGTGCGCGCGTGCAGGGCATCATCAAGGATGAGCTTGGTGCGGTGAAGTTGGAATTCGCGACGCCGCGCAAGACCGTCATCATGGAGCAAGAGGGCGAGGTCGAAGACGAGGATCTCATCCAGCGCGAAGACATGGTGGTGACGGTGTCGCATCATGGCTACGTCAAGCGCGTGCCGCTTTCGACCTATCGGGCCCAGCGCCGCGGCGGCAAGGGCCGCTCCGGCATGGCGACGCGCGACGAGGATTTCGTCTCGCGCCTGTTCGTGGCCTCGACCCATACGCCGGTGCTGTTCTTCTCGTCGCGTGGCCAAGTCTACAAGGAAAAGGTCTGGCGTCTGCCGATCGCGCCGCCAAACGGCCGCGGCAAGGCGATGATCAACATCCTGCCGCTGGAGCAGGGCGAACGCATCACCACCATCATGCCGCTGCCCGAGGACGAGGCGACCTGGGAAACCCTCGACGTGATGTTCGCCACCACCGGCGGCAACGTCCGGCGGAACAAGCTGTCGGACTTCGTCGATGTCAGGCGCTCCGGCATCATCGCGATGAAGCTCGATGAGGGCGAAGCGATCGTCGATGTGCAGATCGCCACCGAACATGATGACGTGCTGCTGACCGCTGCCGGCGGCCAGTGCATCCGTTTCCCGGTGACTGACGTCCGCGTGTTCCAGGGCCGCAGTTCCATGGGCGTTCGCGGTATCTCTCTCGCGGACGGCGACAAGCTGATCTCGCTGACGATCCTGCGCCACCTTGAGGCCAATTCCGACGAGCGTGCGGCCTATCTGCGCCGTGCCAATGCGGTGCGTCGCGGCGGTGCCGAGGAGCGTGCCGATGTGGCGGACGAAGCGGCGGCTGCCGTGGAGACCGAAGAGGCGACGGGTGCCATCGAGCTCGGCGAGCAGCGCTATGTCGAGATGTCGGCCAGTGAGCAGTTCGTGCTGACCATCAGCGAGAACGGTTACGGCAAGCGAACCTCGTCGTTCGAGTACCGCACCACCGGACGCGGCGGCAAAGGCATCGTCGCGATGTCGGTCAACAACCGGAATGGCAAGCTGATCGCTTCGTTCCCGGTCGAGGACAGCGACCAGATCATGCTGGTCACCGACAAGGGCCAGCTGATCCGCTGCCCGGTGGAAGGCATCCGCGTTGCCGGCCGCTCGACCCAGGGCGTCATCGTGTTCAACACGGCTGACGACGAGCACGTCGTGTCGGTCGAGCATATCGGCGAGACGGGCGAGGGCGAAGAGGGCGAGAACGGCAACGGTGCGCAGGGGGCGGAAGGCTGAGGCTCTCCGCATCCGCCTTCGACAAGTCGATCAAAAAAGCCCGCGGTTTTGCCGCGGGCTTTTTGCTTGCAGAGACAATCGTCGGCGTCGTCGGCCGGTCTCGGACCTCACATCCCAATTTTCGACATCGTTCGTGGAACTGCTACTCCGCACTCACCGCCCTCGTCTTGAAGAACGGGCTCGGCTCTGGCGTTTCGGCATTGCCGCGCAGCAGCTTGCGGCCGGCCTCTAGGCCGCCGATGACTTCCAGCTCGACGCGTCGCGCGTCGCGGTCGCGGACATCGGCGATGGCTTCGCGGGCCTCGTCTTCGTCGAGGCCGAGACCTTTCAGGACTTGCTCGCTGAACACCAGCGCGGACTCAAACGTCTCGCGGATCTGGAATTCGACGCCGGCGTGAATGAGGCGCAGCGAGTGGCCGCGGTCGTAAGAGCGGACATAGAGTTTGGCCAGCGGGAATTCCGAGCGGCACAGTTCGACGATGTGGTCGGCGGCTTCGGGCTTGTCGACGCAGACCAGGATCGCCTCGGCGGTGGCGGCGCCAGAGGCGTGCAGCACGTCGAGGCGGGTGCCGTCGCCATAGTGGATCTTGAAGCCGAAATTGCCGGCGGCGCGGATCATGTCCACGTCGGTCTCGATCAGCGACAATTCGATGTTGCGGGCCAGCAAAGCCTGGCTCGCCACCTGGGCGAAGCGGCCGAAGCCGATGAAGAGGACTTGGCCGCGCAGGCCGTCCGCCTTGTCGATGTCGTCCATGGACACGTCCGCGGGCGGCCGCATCCGTGCATGCACCAGCAGCACGATCGGCGTCAGCGCCATGGAGAGGATCACGATGGCGCTCATGACCGCGGAGGCGCGGGCATCGAAGATGCCGGCGCCGAGGGCCGCGGCATAGAGCACGAAAGCGAATTCGCCGCCTTGCGCAAACAATGCGGCGCGATGGGTCGCTGCCGCGTGGTCGGATTTCGCGAGGCGCGCGATGCCATAGATGCCGATCGCCTTGACGATCATGAAGGCGACGACGCCGCCCAGCACCATGATCCACTCATCAGCGACGATGCGCAGGTTCAGCGACATGCCGACGCTGAGGAAGAACAGGCCGAGCAGGATGCCGCGGAACGGTTCGATGTCGGCCTCGAGCTGATGGCGGAAATTGGATTCCGACAGAAGCACGCCGGCAAGGAAGGCGCCCATCGCCATCGACAGGCCGACGCTCTGCATGAACACGGCGGAGCCGAGCACGACAAGCAGCGCGGCGGCCGTCAGCACTTCGCGCGCGCCGGCACGCGCGATGATGCGGAAGAACGGATCGAGCAGCCAGCGGCCCGCGGCCAGCAGCGCGGCGAGGCCGGCCAGCGCGATGGCGGCGCTCTGCCACATCGGTTTTGCATTTGCGGCAGCCGGGGCCTCGGCCGCGCCCCAGATGGCGACCAGCGCCAGCAGCGGGACGATGGCGAGATCCTCCAGCAGCAGGATCGCGATGGCGCGCTGGCCTTCGGGCGAGGAAGTCTCGTCCTGTTCCTCCAGCAGCTGCATGATGACGGCGGTGGAGGACAGCACAAAGCCCATGGCGCCGATCATGGCGACGGGGAAAGCGAGGCCGGCGGCCATGCCGACCAGCGTGAGCAGAAAGCCGCAGGTGATGACCTGTGCTGCGCCGAGGCCAAAGATCTGCCGCCGCAGCTTCCACAGTTTCGACGGGCGCATCTCCAGTCCGATGATGAACAGGAACATGACGACGCCGAGTTCGGCGGTGTGGAGCAGGGTCTCGGGATCGTTGAAAAGGCCGAGGCCGAACGGCCCCACGGCGAGACCCGCGGTGAGATAGCCGAGAACGGAGCCGAGCCCCAATCGTTTGAACAATGGCACTGCGACGGTGGCCGCACCCAGCAGGACAATTACGTGTCCCAAGCTAAAACCGGAAGCGTCCGCCATCTCACCCCTTTCATCTATCGGCCGTACGTCTCGATCCGGCGTGCTTATACTGATTGCACATGTTCGCGCAGTGCGTTGCAGCACACTAAATGACTCTGGCGGCTTTGTCCGATGCTGCAATGCGTGCGGCAATTCAGCGCGTCAGGCTCAGATCGTGATGAGCGATGTCATGTGCTGCACGATCAAAGGGGGGGGGGCGTTTCTCATGCCTTCGATTGCGCTGCCCGAATGATCGGCGCGACTTCGCTGCCTAACAGTTCGATCGAACGTTTCATCGCGGCGGTTTCGAGCGAGGCAGTGCTCATCTGGAAGGTGATGCGCGAGACGTCACCGAGGGTTTTGCTCGCGTGACGCATCTTGGCAGCAACCGTCGCGGGGGCACCGACCAGGAACGCGCCTTCCGGGCCGGCCATGGCATCGAATTGCTGACGCGACGGCGGCGACCAGCCGCGTTCGCGACCGATCTTCGCCGTCAGATGCGCCCAGCCGGGAAAGAACGCATCCCTGGCTGCCGCGTCGGTCTCGCCGACAAAGCCCATCGCATGCACGCCGACCTTGAGCTTGTCGGGACTGTGTCCAGCGCGGCTGCCGGCCTCGCGGTAGAGATCGACGAGCGGGCGAAAGCGCGCGAATGTGCCGCCGATGATCGCGACCATCAGGGGCAGGCCCAGCGTGCCGGCGCGCGCGAAGGATTCCGGTGTGCCACCGACGCCGATCCAGAGCGGCAACTGCGGCTGATGGGGACGGGGATAGACACCCTGGCCCTCGAGCGCCGCACGAAAGCGGCCTTTCCAGATCGGATGCTTGGTCTCGCCAAGCTTCAGGAACAGCTCGAGCTTCTCGGCAAAGAGTTCGTCATAGTCCTGCGGGTCCATGCCGAACAGCGGATAGGCTTCGCCAAACGAGCCACGACCAACGACGAGTTCCGCACGGCCTTTCGAGATGAGATCGAGAGTCGCGAATTCCTGAAACACGCGCACGGGATCAGCGGCGCTCAGCACTGTCACGGCGCTGGTCAAACGAATCTGGCTGGTGCGCGCTGCTGCTGCGGCCAGGATGATCGCGGGCGCGGAATCGAGGAATTCGGCGCGGTGGTGCTCGCCGATGCCGAAGATATCGAGCCCAACCCGGTCGGCGACCTCGACCTCATCAAGGAGGCCCGCCATGCGATCGGTCGCTGAAGGCAGCTTGCCCGTCGCCGGATCGGGAAGGATGGCCGCGAAACTGTCGATGCCGATTTCCATGAGAACTCCTTGTTCAATTCGTTGGCCGGGTCGCTTCACCGCTAGAACCGGAAGTTCGCCATCACGCTGATCAGGGTGATGGTCTGCGCAGGTCCGGTCTCCGATATGAAGCGCCCGGGTTCGAAGGCGCTCAGCGATGCCGACAGGTTCAGTTCGGCCGTGGCCTGCCACGCGACGGACAGCTCGATCTGATTGCCGATGAAGCGCGCATCGCTGCCTTTGCCACTCCGCACGAGGTTTCCAGGGACGCCGTAGATGCCGTCGGCCGTGCTCTGTCGCCAAAAGGCGCCGCCGGTGAGCGAGACTGCGACATCCTTGCGCGGATAGACAGTGACCGACGGTCGCACCTGAATGAGGTTGCGCGGTCCGACAGGAGACAGCGCACCAAAATATTTGCCCCGCGGAAACAGCGGATTGAACGTCCCGAGATTTGGATCATCCGGGTTGTTGTCGCCCGAGATGACGTCAGACATGAACCGGAGTTCCGGTTGCAGCCACGTTTCGAGGAAGCGATAGCCGAATTCGCCGCCAATGCCCCATGCGGCCACGCGATGCGTTCCGAAAGTCCCGCGCTGCAGGGCGCCTTCGAAATTCCAGAACCATTTGCCGGTATCGCCAAAAATCCGCGTTCCGAACGTATGTGCCAGTTCTCTACCGCGGCCCTGGTCGAAAACCGCATCGCGGTCCAAGAGACCGAGATAGTAGACATCGACACCGATCGACCGGTTCTCTTTCAGCCACTGCGTCGCATAGGCGCCCCAGACAGACTTTTGGCGAGATGTGCGATCATCGAAATCGCCCGGAAAATTATCGACGGGACGCGCGTAAAACGCCGTCATCTGCCGATCCGCCGACGTCACGACCGCGTCGAGACCGTCGAAGGCCTGCGGGACATTGGGACCATAGCGTGTGTCGATGAAACGGCCGGCGCCGAGCGACATCAGCTTCCGGCCTGCCGACATTTGCAGCGTGGTGCGGTCTCCGACATCGATCTCGACCTCGGCGAACGCCTGAAGCATATCGGCGCCGGTCGTATCAGCCGGACGTGTCGTCCGGCTGATGCCGGTGATCGCCGAGAAGATGGGCTGTGTGAACAACCGCACATTTCCTGCGTGAAGGTCGGCATAGGGCATGAACCGGTGCCAGATATAACTATCATTCGGCGCCGATCCCCAATTGACGTTCGTATAGCCTTCATAGCGCGACCGGGCTTCCATGCCGGTCGTGAGATAAATCGAGCTTTGTTCCTGCAGCGGGATGTATTTGAACGGCTCCGTCCAGTGGCCGGTTCGCTTTGATGGATCAGCGAGATAGGACCAGTCCTCGCGATATCGTTCGTTCGTCAGCGTCGGCGCGCGTTCGACGTCGGTGCCGACCTGGGCCTGCACAAATGTAGTCGTCGCGGCCATCGTCGCCGCAAGAACGAAGCTCAACTTGATCATCAGGCGTTTTCATCGATGGTGGCAGTCAGATCACCGGACAGCACAGCTCGTTCCCGCCGCGCTCGGCCGTTGCTTATGTGCTGAGGGGGACGGCGAGACCGCGATGAGCGGTTGATGCTCGCACGGTCGCGCCGTCCCAAGGGGCAGGTGGTCTCAGTTAGCTTTTCGGCACCGGCGTGTTGAGCAGCTGCTGCTCCCACACATAGGCGATGCCGCTGCCGCCGCCGTGCTGTATCATGAGCTCCGTCAATCCGGGCACCGTGTCCAGCCGGGCCCAGTCGCGCTGCCATTCAGCGGCCACCGCGAACCAGGTCATCATGTTGGCGCCGGCCCGGATCATGCGCTGGATCGCGACCTCGTGGGCCTCGAGCGATATGCCGCCGGACGCGTCGGTGACGACCGTGACGTCCCAGCCTTCGCCGAGCGCCTGTATCGTGGGCATCGCGACGCAGACTTCGGTCCACAGGCCAGCGATGATCAGTTGCTTGCGGCCCGTCGCCTTCACCACGTCCACCACCTTCGGATCTTGCCAGGTGTTGACCCAGGTCCGATCGATCACCTCCTGGCCGGGGAAGACATCGGTGATCTGTGGGAACAGGATGCCGCCACGTTCAACGAGCACGCTGGTCAGGATCGTGGGGACACCGAACAGCTTGGCGGCCTTGGCGAGACCCACCGTGTTGTTGATCACCATCTGCGGTTCGTGGCTGTTCAGGTTGGCGAGTTGGAACGGCTGGTGGTCGATCAGAACGAGAACCGAGTCTTCGGGACGAAGAAGCGACGCAAGGCCATTACGAAAGGTCATGAATACATCCTCTGCTGCCGTTGTAAGTGAGGTGGGTTGGGAGACATGCGCCAACGGCGACGTTGTCTGAGGGCGTATTGCCGTTCTTGCCGGTAATGCGATAGTGACCGCTCGTGCCAAGCTGTGTCGCAGAACGGGGAACGCCGAATTGGATATCGAGGATCTCAGGACATTCGTGGAAGTTGCCGATGCCGGAGGCGTTTCGCCCGCTGCGCGTCGGCTTGGCGTTTCCAAGTCAATCGTCAGCCGGCAACTCGCACGCATCGAAGCGGAACTCGGCGTCCAGCTGCTCGCGCGCACCACGCGCGGCGCTGCGCTCACTGAAGCTGGTGCCGCGTTTCGTGACCATGCAGCGCGCGCCTGCGCCGAGATCGACACGGCGAGGGACATGCTTCTGCCAGACGGCGAGCTTTGCGGCCGTCTGCGCATTGCAGCGCCTCTGACTTTCGGCCCAACTCACCTCGCGCCTGTGCTCGCGGACATGGCGCGACGTCATCCGCAGCTCCACGTCCACACCGTCTACAGTGATCGCTTCGTCGATCTCATCGCCGAAGGTTTCGATTGTGCGATCCGGTTTGGCTATCTTCAGGACTCGAACCTGATCGCGCGGCACGTCGGGCCCTTTTATGGAAAGTTAGTCGCGAGCCCGGACTATATCAAAGCGCATGGTTCACCCGAGACGCCGGACGAACTCGTCGACCATCAGGCTCTCATGCAGGGCACCGAAGCCTGGCAATTCATGGATGGCGACAAGATCATCACGGTGCGTCCACAGGGGCGATTCAAGGCCGACAACGGCGCAGCTCTTGTCGCCGCCGCATTGGCAGGACTCGGTATCGCCTGGCTCCCGGGTGGCATCACCGACGACCACATCGCCTCCGGCGCGCTGGTTGTGGTCATGACACGCTATCCACCACCGCCGGCAGGTGTCTATGTCATCCGTCCGCCGAGTCAGCATCCCTCACGGAAGGTGCGGGTTCTTACCGAAATGCTGATCGCGTGTTTTGAAAAGGCCTCGCGCCCTGCGGGTGTTGGCCGCTAACGCACGAACTAACCGGACGGCGCGGAGGGACCGGCCGAGGCTTAAGTCGCGCGTGGCCTAGATCTCAATTTCGGTGCCGAACTCGACGACTTGTCTGGTCGGCACGTCGAAGAAAGCTGCGGAGCGTTCGGCGTTACGCTGCAGGAACGCAAATACGGTTTCGCGCCACACCGCCATGCCGGCGACCTTGTCACTGGGGATGATGGTCTCGCGGCCGATGTAATAGGTGATGTCGGCGAGGTCGATGCCGGGCAACTTGCCCTGTTCGCACGCCAGGCTCAGCCCGTCGGAAATCGTCGGATATTGCATGAAGCCGTAATGCAGGATGACGCGCGTGATCCCTTCGATCACTTCGATGATCTCGGCGCGATTGGCATCCGGGACGCGCGGCACTTCGGAGATCTGCACGGTCACCAGAATGACGCGCTGATGCAGAACGTGGTTGTGCTTGACGAATTGCGTCAGCGCCAGCGGCACGCCGTTTGGCGTGGATGCCAGGAAGGCCGCGGTGCCATTGAGCCGCGCATGGCAGCGACTGACGGCCGTCTCGATCAGGTCTTCTTCGGGCTGACGCAGTTTGGCGCGGGCGCTTTCGACCAGTTTGACACCACTGCGCCATGTCAGCATCAGGAACGCCACAGCGGCCGCCAGTAATAGCGGAAACCAGCCACCTTCGAACAGCTTCGTGGAATTGGCGGCGAAGAAGATGCAATCGATGATGAAGAAGAAGCCGTTCACTGACACGACGAGAAGCGGCGGATAGCCCCATTGCAGCGCGACCAGTGCCGCGAGCAGCGTGGTGATCGCCATCAGCAGCGATACGGCGATGCCATAGGCGCCCGCCAGCGCGTCCGATGTGCCGAAGCTGAGCACGGCGGCCAGCGTTGCCGCGGCCAGCAGCCAGTTCACCAGCGGCACATAGATCTGGCCCATCGCGTGGCTGGTGGTGTGCCGGATCTGCATCCGCGGCAGGAAGCCGAGCTGGATCGATTGCTGAGTCAGCGAGAACACACCGGAGATGATAGCCTGCGAGGCGATCACCGTCGCGACAGTGGCAAAGGCCACCAGCGGGTAGTGCAGCCAGTCAGGCGCCAGTTGATAGAACGGGTTGTTGACGGCGGTGGGGTCAGCGATCAGCAGTCCCGCCTGGCCGAAATAGTTCAGCACCAGCGCCGGCAGGGCGATGGCAAACCAGGCGAGCCGGATCGGCATACGTCCGAAATGACCCATATCGGCATACATCGCTTCACCGCCGGTCACGGCAAGGAAGGCCGCGCCAAGAATGGCAAAGCTGATGTGGAAGTCTTGATGGATCAGGAATTCGAAAGCATAGAGCGGACTGACGGCAGCGAGCACGCCGGGCGATTGCACGATGCCATGGATGCCCAGCAGCGCGAGCACGACAAACCAGCCAAGCATCACCGGCCCGAAGATGCCGCCGATGAAGCCGGTGCCCTTGCTCTGCATCAGGAACAGTCCGATCAGAATGATGACGGTGAGCGGAACCACCAATGGCGCCAGCGATGGTGCATCGACCTTGAGGCCCTCAATGGCTGACAGCACCGAGATCGCCGGTGTGATGGCGCCGTCACCATAAAGCAGCGCGGCGCCGACGAGACCGACGACCAGCAGATGTATGCGCCATGTGCCCGGCTCTGCGTTGCGCGCGTGAAGCAGCGCCAGCAGCGCGACGATGCCGCCTTCGCCGCGATTGTCGGCGCGCAGAATCAGAAGCGCGTATTTCAGGGAGATAATGAGGATCAACGCCCAGAGGATCAGCGATACCACGCCGAGCGTTGCTTCGGGTGTGAGAGGCCCGCCATGGGCCGCTGCCCTCACGGCTTCCTTGAGTGCATAAAGGGGGCTGGTGCCGATATCGCCATAGACGACGCCGAGCGCGCCGATCGTTGCCGTAAGAGGAAGTCCGCCAGAGTGGCCTGGCGATGCGGCTGGGATGGCGGTCACTGGCAGCCCTCACAGGACTCGCGCTTAACGATCGCGCTTGACCGGCAGTCTGCGACGTTGCGTCGCGAATTGCTATGAAATTAGTTGAAGTAGCTGTCGCGAGAATTTCACTGAACTATGCATCGCGCAAGGTGGGGGAGTGTAGTTCGATTCCCGGATTAAGTATCACTACACCCCGGCTCTGGCCGGGGCGTGGTATCCTTTGCCGCTTAGCGACGCTCAGTGGTCACGAGGCGGACTTCGCGGACAGTGATCGTCTTGCTGGCTGCGCTACGCAGGCAGGAGGCCTCGAAGTTCGGCCAAGCCTGTTCCGAGCAGTTGCGACCTACCGTGTGGATGTCCAGGCGGTCGGCCTTGGCGAGGGCCACCGGCACCGACGCCTCGACCTTCGGGGCGAAGCCCGGCAGAACAGTGAGGGCGGCTGCAATGAAAGCTGCGACGGCAACTGCTGAGAGAGTCTTGATCATGACGGTCCCCTGTCATTCGGGCCGTTTTGGCCCCGTTTGTTTGTCGCTTCCTGTGCTTGCCTGATTAATCAGACCCGGTTTCAGGAAGTTGTCGTGTCCGGGCAAAGTGGTTTCATCCGGCCCGGTTTGTGTTTCGTCCATACGCGCGTGACGACATATGAGGCTGGAAAGCCCAATGTTTTCAGTATCGTCGCTGCGTACCCAGTAGACGCGCTGACCTGCCTTCCGGTTCGAATCCGGGGCAAAAATAAACACCGGCCATTCGACCCCGGTGGGCGGAACCAAGTCGGCTTGCGGCTCGAACGGGGGCAGGGTAGGAGGGGGAATGCCTCGTATCGCGCTTTATCCCGGTTCATTCGATCCCGTCACCAATGGCCATCTCGACGTGGTCCGCCATGCCGTTGGCCTGTGCGACAAGCTCGTGGTCGCGATCGGCGTCCATCCTGGCAAGAAGCCGCTGTTCTCGACAGAGGAGCGGCTGGAGATGGTGAAGCAGGTATTCGAACCGCTGGCCTCGGCCGCCGGCTGCGAATTCGACTGCACGACCTATGACAATCTCACCACCACGCTGGCGCAACAGATTGGTGCGACCATCATGATCCGCGGGCTGCGCGACGGCACCGATCTCGATTACGAGATGCAGATCGTCGGCATGAACGAGACCATGGCGCCGGAGGTGCAGACGGTATTTCTTCCGGCCTCGGTCAGCGTCCGCCCGATCACCGCCACACTGGTCCGGCAAATCGCCGCCATGGGCGGCGACGTTTCGGCTTTCGTCCCGGACCCGGTCGCCAGGAGCCTCAAATCCAAATTCGCCGGTTAACCGGCTTTCTCTGATCCGGAGTTTCCATGATCCGTATAGTCGCACTTGCTGCCGCGCTGATGTTTGCGGTTCCTGCTGTCGCGCAGGCACAAGCTCCGGCCGCTGCGCCGCTTCCGGCCGGCCTCGACAAGGCCAATGCCATCGTGATCGACACGACCAAGGGTCGCATCGTCATCAAGCTGCGCACCGATATCGCTCCGCAGCACGCCGAGCGCATCAAGCTGCTGGCCCGCGAAGGTTACTACAACAACGTGCCGTTCCACCGCGTGATGGACGGCTTCATGGCGCAGACCGGCGACGGCAAGAACTTCAACGGCACCGGCGGATCGAAGTATCCGAACCTGAAGGCCGAGTTCTCGCAGGTGCCGTACAAGCGCGGCGTTGTTGGTATGGCACGCGCAGGCGATCCGGATTCGGCGAATTCGCAGTTCTTCATCATGTTCGCTGATGGCTCGTCGCTGAACGGCAAGTACACCGTGGTGGGCGACGTCGTCGCCGGTATGGACGTGGTGGACAAGCTCAAGAAGGCACCTCCCGGCTCGGCCAGCGGCGCCGTGACCGACCCTGACAAGATGGTCAAGGTTCAGGTCGCTTCCGACATCAAGTGAGCATCATGATGCCGCGATGCAGGGTGATCGCTCTGCTCGCGGCATTATTGCTGTCTGGCGTCCTTCAGACGCATCCGGCGTCGGCTCAGTCTGACGCAGTCAGCACTCTGGAGGGCATGTTCGGAAGGCTGAAAGCGTGCTGGCAACCGCCGGCATTGCCGCGAGGTCATCCGGGCATGGAGATCACGGTGCTGTTCAGCTTCAGGCGATCCGGTGAACTTCTCGGAAGGCCGCGAATTACCTTCGAGACGCCGGATGCCTCCGAGGCCGACAGCGTTGCCTACCGAACGGCTGTGATGGAGACATTGCAACATTGCACGCCGATGCCATTTACCGGGGGCCTGGGCGACGCAGTCGCTGGACGCCCCTTCCGAGTGCGGTTTGACGACCGCCGAAACAAACCCAAACCAGTAGAGAGACGAGCATGGCTGTTACAGAGAATACTTTGATCCTTGAAACCACCCAGGGTCCCGTCACCATCGAGATGCGCCCGGATCTGGCACCGGGCCATGTCGCTCGTATCAAGGAGCTGGTGCGCGAAGGCTTCTACGACGGTATCGTTTTCCACCGCGTCATCGATGGCTTCATGGCCCAGACAGGCTGCCCGCAGGGCACCGGCACCGGCGGCTCGGGCAAGAAGCTGAAGGCCGAATTCAATGCCGAGCCGCATGTGCGTGGCACCACCTCGATGGCTCGTGCGGCAAATCCGGATTCGGGCGATAGCCAGTTCTTCATCTGCTTCGACGACGCGTCGTTCCTCAACAAGCAGTACACTGTCTGGGGCAAGGTCACCGAAGGCATGGAGAACGTCGACAAGATCAAGCGCGGCGAGCCGGTGCAGAACCCGGACAAGATCGTCAAGGCGCATATGGCTGCCGATGCCGAGTAATAGACGGGTCATGCCTGGGCCTGCTCCGGGCATTGATCACGCGAATTGGATGGGTTGCCGGGCTATGCCCGGCAATGCCATTTAGGGCCATGCGTACCGACCTCTTCGATTTCGAACTTCCGCCTGGGAACATCGCGCTGCGGCCTGCCAGCCCGCGCGATGCCGCACGGCTGCTTGTCGTTCAGCCGGGCATGGATGTGCAGGATCACGTCGTCGCCGATCTCGCGCAATGGCTGAAGCCTGGCGATCAGCTCGTGGTCAACGACACCAAGGTCATCTCGGCGCAACTGACCGGCCGCCGCATCGGCCGTGATGTCGAGGTGAAGATCGAAGCGACGCTGATCAAGCGGCTCGACGGCTCGCGCTGGCAGGCGCTGGTGAAGCCGGCCAAGCGCCTGATCGAAGGCGATACGGTTCGCTTTGGCCATGACGGGCGCGTGTGTCTACTGGGCCATCTCGATGCTGCCGTCGAGCACAAGGGCGAGGCCGGCGAGATTACGCTATCCTTCACGTTTCATGGCCCGGCGCTCGATCAGGCCATTGCCGAACTCGGCGCACCGCCGCTGCCGCCTTACATTGCGAGCAAGCGCGCGCCGGACGAGCGCGACGCCGCCGACTATCAAACCATGTTTGCCGTCAATGACGGCGCCGTCGCCGCGCCGACGGCGGGATTGCATTTCACGCCAGCGCTGGAAGCTGCCTTGAAGGCGCGTGGCGTCGGTCTGCATCGTGTCACGCTGCATGTGGGGGCGGGAACGTTCCTGCCAGTGAAGGTCGACGACACCACTGAACACAAGATGCATGCGGAGTGGGGCACGATCTCACGCGCGACGGCGGATGCACTGAACGCAGCACGCGCGGCCGGCGGACGCGTCGTCGCTGTCGGCACGACCTCGATGCGGCTGCTCGAGAGCGCAACATCGGAGGACGGCGTCATTCATCCGTTCGCCGACGAGACCGCGATCTTCATCACGCCGGGCTATCGCTTCCGCGCCGTGGATATCATGCTCACCAATTTCCATCTGCCGCGTTCGACGCTGTTCATGCTGGTCTCGGCCTTTGCCGGCCTCGACACCATGAAAGCCGCTTACGCGCATGCCATCGCGACCGGCTATCGATTCTACTCCTATGGCGATGCCAGCCTGCTGTTTCGGGACACACGCACCTCATGACCGTCGCCAATCATTTCGAACTGCTGCGCACTGATGGCACGGCACGCAGGGGGCAGCTGACAACGCCGCATGGCGTCGTCCGCACGCCGGCCTTCATGCCGGTGGGCACGCTCGGCGCGATGAAGGGGCTGCACTGGCGCGAGGTGCGCGATGCCGGTGCCGACATCGTGCTCGGCAATACCTATCATCTGATGCTGCGGCCGGGAGCCGAGCGTGTGGCGTCGCTTGGCGGTTTACAGCAATTCTCGACCTGGAACGGTCCGATGCTGACCGACTCCGGCGGCTTCCAGGTGATGTCGCTGGCGCAGCTGCGCAAGGTGACGGAGCAGGGCGTCACGTTCCGCTCACATATCGACGGCGCGAAGTTCGAATTGACGCCGGAGCGCGCCATCGAGATCCAGCGGCTGCTGAATTCCGATATCGCAATGCAGCTCGACGAATGCGTGCGGCTGCCAGCGGAACATGCCGATATCGACCGCGCGATGCAGTTGTCGTTGCGCTGGGCCGAGCGCTGCAAGCGCGCCTTCGAGACGGCGCCGGACGGCTACATGCTGTTCGGCATTGCGCAGGGCGGCGACGTCGCGGCGCTGCGCCGCGCCAGCGCGCGAGGTCTGATCGATATCGGCTTTCATGGCTATGCGATCGGTGGCCTTGCGGTCGGCGAGCCGCAGGACGTGATGCTGGCGATGATCGAGGAAGTGGTTCCGATCCTGCCGTCGGACCGGCCGCGTTATCTGATGGGGGTCGGCACGCCCGACGACATGCTGGAAGCGGTGGCGCGGGGCGTCGACATGTTCGACTGCGTGATGCCGACGCGGAACGGCCGCCACGGCATGGCCTTCACCCGCCACGGCCAGATCAATGTGCGCAATGTCCGGCATCAGGACGATCCGCGTCCGCTGGATGAGGAAAGCACGTGGCCGGCGACGCGTGACTACTCGCGCGCCTATCTGCATCACCTCGTGCGCTCGGGCGAAACCCTCGGCGCGATGCTGCTGTCCGAGATCAACATCGCCTATTACCAGAGCCTGATGCAAGGCATCCGCGCAGCCATCGAGGCCGGCACGTTCGAAGAGTTTCGGGCGCGCACGCGTGAGGGCTGGGCGCGCGGCGACATTCCGCCGCGCTAACCGGAGGTCAACTCGGTCGCCTTCACCGGTTCCGACTTCACCGGCCAGTCGATCATCCGCGCCTCGGCCGGCGACCAGTTCCGGCGGTTTGCAGGTTCATTGATCGTTTGTCTCGCGGTCACCGGCCGCAAGCATTTCCATGGCCTTGTATTGCCGGAAAAACCTGCGGCTCGGGCGTGCCGGGAATCCTGCCCACCGCTCTCCTGCGGGGACGTCGCGCGTGACGCCGCTTGCACCGGCTATCTGTGCACCGTCGCCGATCGTCAGATGAGGAGCAATTCCAGTCTGGCCGCCGATTGCAATAAAACTTCCGAGAGTGACGGACCCGGCAATTCCGACTTGCGCGGCGACGAGGCAGTGCCTGCCAATCGTCACGTTGTGGGCGACTTGTACGAGGTTATCGAGCTTCGTCCCTTCGCCGATAAACGTGTTACGGGTCGACCCGCGATCGATGGTCGTGTTTGCGCCTATTTCGACGCAGTCCTCAATAATGACGCCTCCGACCTGGAGAATTTTTATATGTCCGGCTTTGTCGGGCACAAATCCGAAGCCGTCCTGCCCGATCGATACGCCTGGATGGACAATGACGTGATTGCCGACGGTTGCGTGCGCAATGATCGCGCCGGCGCCGACCGAGCTATGGCTCCCGATGGTGACGTCTGGACCGATCACGACGTTTGACCCGATATAAGTGCGTTCACCGATCCTGGCCCGGGGACCGATTACTGCGCCGGGATCGATGGTAGCCCCGGCATCGATGATGGCCGAAGCATGAATCGTGGCGTTTGGAGAAATACCGTCGGTCTCGAAAAGTGACCCCGGGATAGCCGCCCCTGGATAGAGCAAGGCGAGGATCCGCGAGTAAATCAAATACGGCTGAGGTGTCACAAAAGAGTAGGTCTCCTTTGGAACGGATGCGCTGAAGCGCGGGGAGACGAGACAAGCGCCCGCATTCGTCTGTTTCAAGGCCTCAAGGTACTTGTGATTGTCCATATAGCTCAGCTCGCTGCGGCGCGCTGTCTCGAGCGCTGCACCAGCCGAAATGAGGAAATCTTTTGTAACAAAGAGCAAGCCCGCGATGCCCGCGACCTCACTTGCAGTGATTGTGCGCTTAGGCACGAAGAAGGGAATTTGACCGGTCATGACCGACTCCAGTGCGGGTATCCCCTCGACCCGAGAGACGGCCTCTCCGCTGTAGACCCGACAGCTGGTTAGCACGGCTTGGGAACATCAGAAATGGCGAAGGTGTGACTGCGGAGTGGTCATTACCCGGTGCACGCGTGACGGTAGCAGAAGTCGTTGGCGCGGATTGCTGGCCTTGACGCGCGCCGATGCTGCCCGACGTGATAGTCGCAATCGACGTCTCCCTCGGATCGCAGAGCAATCCAAGATCGGTTCACGCGGGTCCGCGCGAACAGCGCTAGCTAGTTGCAGACCGTCCGGCGAAAGGCGTGCTTGGTCACGAAACCATAGCCGCAGGTGTCGCAGGTCCAGAGATAGCTGACGACGTCGTCGGTGAGAAAGGCCGATGCCTCGGCAGCAATCATCGAGTCCGCACAAACCGGGCAGGTCGGAAGATCGCTGCCACGCGGCGCGGGATGGGACGTTTTGGTCGTACGGACTTCAGCTGATGCTGACATCGTGACCTCCTTCGTCGTCTCATCGGACATGACACGATCCTAATCCGATTTGTTTGACCGTGTCGCAACACAAATGCGTTGCTTTGAAGTTTTTTAAGTCGCGCATGTTTGTGCCGCAGCGCGGTCACCTTTGTGCGATGCCACGTGCGTCACGAAGAATGCGCCTGTTACGATGAATGACATTTGTAAAATTTGCTGACATTGCCGGTCGTGCAGCAGAGGCGAGTAGCTGCCACATCGCGCCCATGGTGCGGACGCATCTTCGGCGGCACCGTGGAAGCGATTGTGCAGCCGCTCAGCTGGAGCTATCTCTCAACGGAAACGTTGGAAGGAATCTGCCCCCGATGGCACAGCCCCCGCGACGCCCGCGCACGCTCCAGGATGCCCGTACCGAGGCGGAGGCGGCATTCAAGAAGACGACCACGAAACCGGTCGAAGCGCCGGTCGCCAAGGCCGCCGTTCCCGGCGTGCGCGAGCTGGTGTCGCTGCGGATCGATCAGGATGTGCTGGAGTATTTCCAGCAGGACGGGCCGGGCTGGCAGGACCGCATGAATGATGCGCTGCGCAAGGCAGCAGGGAAGTAACCCGGGCGGCCGGAGGCCTGTCCCGGGCCCGGCCCGGCCCGGCGACGCAGCGCTGAGCGCTGCATCGCGTCCGGACGGGCAGTGAGGCAGGTCCTCAACGATTGAGGAAGCCGCCGACGACGCCGCCGATGAAGCGACCGGGCAGGGCTGGATCGACAGCAGGCGCCGCTTGCTGGGCGGGCGCGCTACGCCGCACGGGCGGAGCTTCCTCGTAAGCTTGCTGTTGCACCTGCCGGCGCACCGGCTGCACCGGCTTCGGTGCGGGCGCCGGCTCTTCCTGCAGCGCCACTACCTCGGTGAGGAGCGCGGCGTGCTGTACCTTGTTGAGATAGCCTGACGTCGGGTAACCGCGCGCTGCCTGCCAGCGCTGAATCACCACGCGGGTTGGCGCGTCGAACGCGCCGGTCGCCTTGGTATCGAAGCCAAGGCCGTTGAGACGGCGTTGCACGTCGCGGCGCTTGACCTTGTCCAGTCCGATCTTGTCCTCGGTGAGCTGGTTGGCTTCCTCGGTGAACACGGCCTTGTCCACGCCCGGAGCGGCGTTGCGCGGCGCGGTGGCGGCTTCCTGCAGTGCGGCGATGCGGGCGAGGGCGAGCGGCTTGAACTGACCGTTCGGGTACATGGAGATGTAGGCGTTGAGTTCCTCCGTCCGGTTGGAGTCCTTGATCGAGCGCCAGAACTCAAGCTCGACATCGGATCCGGCGGTGGCGGCCGCGGGCATGGTGGCGGTGGGGCTGGCCGCGGCAACGGCGACCTGCGCCTGCACGTCCGGATTGAGATAGACCGCACCGATCAGGTTGGTGTGGCCCCAGGGCAGCTGGCCCTTGTTGGTTTCCTCCTGCACCTGCGCGCGAACTTTGGTCATGGCCTGCTGGATCTCAGCGCCGGGCGTGGTGATATTGTTGAGCAGCGCGCGGGTGAAGGGGCTGTTGCTTCCGCTCTTGCCGTCCAGGGCGGTCTGTCCGGGGCTGGTGGCGAATGCGATCAGCGTGCCTTCGCCGGACTTCATCTCCGCGAGGCCGGACGAGACCGCGACGCTGCGCGTGGCAGATCCGCTGGAGCGGATCTTGGCGGCAAACGGATTGTCGCGGCAGGCATCGAGGAACACCAGCTTCACCCTGGCGTCACCCATGGTCTGGTCGAGGGTGGTCTCGACATTGATCGCCGCGCCGAGCTTGACGTCCATCTCGGATTTCAGATTGGCATCGGTCGGCAGAAGGTAGTTGATGTTGTTCACCGAGATGCCGTGACCGGCATAGAAGAACACCGCGACATCGGCGCCCTGCGCCTTGCGGCCAAAGTCGAGCAGCTTTTCTGTCATGCCGTCGCGCGTCAGGTTCGATCCTTCGATGACGTCGAAGCCGACATTGCGCAGCGCGCTGGCCATCGCCTTCGCGTCGATCGGCGGGTTCGGCAGCGGGTCGACATTCTTGTAGTTGCCATTGCCGACCACGAAAGCGACGCGCTTGTCGGCAAGCGCTGCATCTGCGCTGAACAGGATGGACAGCGCAGACAAAGCAAGAGCGAAATGGCGCACGATACGATCTCCCCCACGAATCCGGTCATTCGACCCTAGACACATTGGGAAAAGTACCAATTGCGGGCGTGCGCCAAAATGTCGAGACACGCACTCGGAGAATAAAATCGAGAAATTGACCTCGATGCGTCAGGCAGTCGCACGAATTGGCGGACGATCGGTGCTGAGCAGGTTCAGTGTGTTCCCTGCGAGAATCAGTGCCGCACCGAGCAGCGTGAACATGTCTAGCCGTTCAGAATATAGTAACCATCCGATGGTGGCACTGAGTGGTACCCGCAGAAAGTCCATCGGCACAACCACCGTCGCATCGGCGTAGAGCATCGCGCGCGCCATGCAGAAGTGGGAAAATGTGCCACAGAAGGCGACCACGACCAGCCAGCCCCAGACATAGGCCGACGGCCATTGCCAGGAATAGAGCGCGGGGAAGGCGCCGGCCACCGACTGCACCACGATCATCCAGAAGATGATTTTCAGCGCACTGTCGGTCCGCGTCAGTGACTTGATCAGTGTGATCGAGATGCCGAAGCCGAATGCGGCGGCCAACGCAATCAGCTGGCCGGGATTGACGACGCCCGTGGTCGGGCGAACGATGACGACGACACCGATCAGGCCGAGCACGATGGCGACGATCTTCCAGAGCGTCATGCGCTCGCCGAGAAAGAACGCCGCCATGATCGCGATCCAGATCGGCATGGTGAATTCGATCGAGACGAGCTGGCTCAGGGGAATGAGCGTGAGTGCGTAGAACCAGCCAAGCTGCGCGCCGTAATGCACGAGGTTACGCGACACATGCGCCAGCGGCCGGGTGGTCTTCATGGCGCGAAAGCCGCCGTTGAAATACAGGATCGGCAACAGCATGACGAAGCCGAAAACGGATCGGATCTCCATCACCTGAAAGACATTGAGATCGCGCAGCGTCTCGCGACCGCCGATGGCGACGAACAGCATCAGAAGCAGCCAGCCGGACATCCACAGCGCGGCGCGGGCCTTCGACGGGGGGCGATCCATAATCCCTGAGAACCAGTTTCTTGCGCTGCGATGATTCACGCAGCGGTGTCAGCCTTACGAACTGGCTCTATCGGCGACATCGCCGGGCTTTGCAACGGACGAATCCGGTGGGGCTGCGTTGCGGACGGATGGCCCAGGACGCTCTTCGGCAGTGGGCATGGAGGCAAAACAAAACCCCGGCTGTTTGAAACAACCGGGGCTCGAATTCCAAACATGGGGAACGATTAGCTGCGGCTGAGCGAAATGCTGGCGCCCCTGAACTGGCCTTCGGAAGTGATCGAGACCTGCTGCTTGTTGCCGGTCGTCGTCAGGATCAGCTTCGCGCTGAAGGCCGGCGAGGAAACGTCAACATTGAACTTGCCGGCGCTTGCGCGGCCTTCGAGCGAACCTGTCACGCCACGCGTGGTCTCGGCCCAGTTGCCCGAGAGTTCGCCGCCTCTGGCCTTCACATCGCTCTTCAGCTCGAATTTGTAGCTGTCGCTGGCGCAGAGCAGGGACTGGTTCAGCCCCGTGCCGTCGCCGCTCACCGCGTAGGTCGCCTTGCAGCGAATGCGCTCCTTGGAGCCGTCCTCGAGCGAGATCGTCCCGTTGCCCGACCACACACCGGCCATACCGGCGAATGGCGCTGACTGGGCGTATGCCGACGCAGACGTCAGGCCGAGCACTGCGCCAAGCACCGCGGTCCGAACGAACGAACGCGGAGAGATCATCAAGGTAGGCATCATGGGAGCATTCCTGGTTGGGGATTACTGACGCGAAGCTTCCCACCGGCCGCTGCAGGGGACGCCGCCCGAGGCGCCGTTCCACTTGCCCGATCCGGTGTTGCCGGACAGCTGGCCGTTGGCGAAAGCAGGTCCGATCGACACACGCACGGTGCCTTCGCGGCCAACCTTGCCGTTAACGTCGGCGCCTGGCGCAGTGATGCGGCCTTCGGTGACGGTCAACGGATAGCGAGCCGTCGGCTCGCAGCTGCCGGTCTTGGTAACAATGGTCACATTCCAGAGCCCGTCATAGGCATTGTCGGCTGCTGCGAAAGATGGAGCTGCGGAAATCAGCGCGCCGCCGACAATCAGCGAAACGGACAAGGCGGAACGGATGCGGTCAAAACGCATTGAATCAAATCCTCGATGTTGTGATGGCCACCTTATTGGGGGGTAATGTGTCCAAAATTTGCTGCGTTGCCGCATAGACCCAAAACAACTCAGGGGACGCAAGCCGCGACCGGCAAATAGGTTCCCTTTATTGACAGATTTGGTTGATTCGGGCGGGTTCCGGGGCCTTCTTAACCAGTTTGGACGTTTTTAGGTCAGTTTCGGCGCATTGGTTGCGAATTGCTCGTCCTGGTAGGTTGCGGGCAAACGCTTGTGGACAGTCGCGAAGTCCACGACCTCGCCGAGCAGCTTGAGGCCCAGCGGTGCCAATGCGCGCTCCCACAGTTCGCGGGCGGTTTCGCCTTTTTTCACGAAGCACCATTCCTGCGCGGCGATGGCGCCACCGTCCATGACATCGGCAAGGTGATAGATGGTGCCACCGGCGATCGGATCGCCTTCCTTGATGGTCCATTCCACGGCGGCGATGCCACGGTGACGGGGCAACAGCGACGGATGGTAGCCAATGCCGCCAAGGCTGGCTGCGGCGAGCGCATCCTTGCCGATGCGGGCGTGGCTATGGGCGGTGATGATCAGCTCGGTGCCCTCGGCGATCTCGGAGGCCACGACGAGCTTCGGATTGGCCTGGACTGTCACCGGGATGCCGGCAGCCTTGGCGGCTGCGGCGAGACGGTCCCCGGCATCTGCAACCACAACGGACGCGATCTCGACGTTGTGGGTCTTCAGCATATCGAGGGTCGTGACGCCGAAGTGTTTGGAGCCGACGAGGGTAATCCGCATGTTCGATTGTCCGGTGTTCAGAGGCTGAGGATGTTGAGAAAACCGGAAGTTCCGGCGCGGCTCATTGCGGTGATGGTGGGCGGGGAGGGGATCGAACCCTCGACCAGTCGATTAAAAGTCGAATGCTCTACCACTGAGCTACCCGCCCTAAAGTGCCGTATTGACGAAGCTAAACGGAGGAAACCGACCCTTGCGGGGCGCGGTGAGGCCGGTCAGCCACGGCCGCGATGGCGCCCGCAATGCAGCGTATCGCGTGACCGGCTGTGTAAAAGGCGGGTCCGCCGGGGTCAAGGGCAGGGCTTGATGTTATGGACATGAACCGCGCCCTATTGGCGCGGTTCAGCTGGCTTCGCGCTGGGCCTCGGGGCGGGATACGTCGATCGGCTGCATCGCCACCGGCCGGAGGCCGATCAGTTCAGCCGTGCGTACCGTCGTGTTGCGCCACCACTGGAAATCATTGGCGCGCGAATTCTCCAGGATGGCAATCATCACCGCCGACAGGAACGGCAGGCTCTGCAGCACCAGCACACCCGCGAAGATGTAGATCTCGGTGACCTGCTTGGAGTTGTTGGAGAACACCAGCACGCCGCAGCTGATCAGCAGAAGCACACCGATCACGGCTTCCCAGAAGGCCTGGAATTCGATCGACATGGTCGACTTGCCGCCCTTGGAGGTTACGGTGAAGGGCAGGTGATCCTTGATCAGGCCATCGGCAACGGCACGCGATACGGTCCATTGCACCGACATGGCGGCGACCATCGCGCCCAGCATCTGCCACAGGCCGATCTTCACGCGCAGCCGGTACAGGACGATGAAGTGCGCCAGCGAGATCACGAAGGAGGCGATGATCGGCAGCGTCAGGATCTTGTCGGGGATGGCGATATCGGCGAAGGCGATGATCGGCACCCAGATGATGTTGAGAATCGCCACCACGACGCCAAGGCTTTCGGCGCCGAGCCAGTTCAGCCAGCCCATACCGAATTCGCGCTTCTGGTCCTGGGTCATGCGGCTCGCGCCCGGCATGAAGCGGCGCCAGTGCTTCTTGATGATCTGGAAGCCGCCATAGGCCCAGCGATGCCGCTGTTTCTTGAACGCCTCATAGGTGTCCGGCAGCACGCCGTAGCCGTAACGCTCCTTGGTGTAATGCGTCAGCCAGCCATGCTGCATGATGGCGAGGCCGAGATCGGAGTCCTCGCAGATGGTGTCGCCGGCCCAGCCGCCTGCCATATCCATCGCGGAGCGACGAATGAGACACATGGTGCCGTGGACGATGATCGCATTGGCCTCGTTGCGCTGGACCATGCCGATATCGAAGAACCCGGCATATTCGCCGTTCATGATGTAGTGCATCAGTGAACGGTCGCCGTCGCGGTGATCCTGAGGCGCCTGCACGAGGCCGACGCGCGGGTCGTTGAAGGCCGGGACGAGATCCTTCAGCCAGTTCGGCTCCACCACATAGTCGGCGTCGATGATGCCGATCACTTCGGCATCCGCCGCGGTGCGGTCCATAGCGATGCGCAGCGCGCCGGCCTTGAAGCCTTCGACCTTCTCCGCATTGATGAAGATGAAGCGTTCGCCGAGCATGCGGCAATGATCCTGGATCGGCTGCCAATAGGCCGGATCCGGCGTGTTGTTGATGATCACCACGCATTCGAAATTCGGATAGTCGAGCCGGGCGACCGCGTCCAATGTCAGCTTCAGCATATCCGGCTGTTCGCGATAGGCCGGAATGTGGATCGACACCTTCGGGTATTTCTGCACGGCGTCTGCAGCGGCACGTAGCTTTTCGCTGCGTTCAGCTGTCAGCAGCCGCAATGGCTTCCGGCCGAAGGCGATAGCCGCGATCTCCTCGATGCGCGCTAACGCGATCAGGAGCAGCGGGATCAGCAGGATGCAGCCGAGTGAGAGGGCGAAGGCCGATCCCCAGACGAAATAGTGGGTCTGCTGATAGGCGAAGATGGTTGCCGCCCAGGCGCCAACGGCATTGGCCGCGGCCGAGAGCACGAGCGCCTGCAGGGCCGTCGCGCCAACGATCTGCAGGATCGGCAGCGACAGCAGGATGCCGACTAGAAGCGCGATGCTGGCGTTCTTCCAGTGGTCGGGATTCATGATCGGACCGGTCCAGGGGAATTTCGGCTCACGGTCGGCATTGAGCACGCCCCAATAGGGACCGACGCCACCTTCGAAGAACTTCCAGGGCTGATCGATGGCTTCGACGATGTTGTAGTCCATGCCGATCGCCTCAGCACGGGTGACGAAGTTGCGCAGCACGATGGCCTGCTTGAACGGGCCGGGTATGGCGTTGCGCAGATTGTAGCCTTCGCTTGGCCAGCCGAATTCGGCGATCACGATGCGCTTGCCGGGAAAGGTCTCGCGCAGCACGCCGTAGAGGTGGACAGCCTGGTCGACCGCCTGCGTGTCGGTGAAGTTTTCCCAATAAGGCAGGATGTGTGCTGCGATGAAGTCTACCGACGAGGCGAGCTGCGGATTGTCGCGCCAGATGTTCCAGATTTCACCGGTCGTGACGGGAACGGTCACCTGGCGCTTTACCCGGCGGATATATTCGACGAGGTCCTCGAGCTTGAGTTCATCGCGATACAGCGTTTCGTTGCCGACGACGATGCCGATGACATTCGGGTTCTTCTTCGCCAGCTCAACGGCGGAGGCAATTTCGCGCTCGTTGCGATCGGCGTTCTTGTCGATCCAGGCGCCGACGGTGACCTTGAGGCCGAACTCGTTGGCGATGGCGGGCACCATTTCCACACCGCCGGTCGACGAATAGAGGCGGATGGCGCGGGTGATGGTCGACAGCTTCTTGAGGTCGGCGCGAATCTTCTCGACGGTCGGGATGTTGTCCACGTCGGGATGCGCCGTGCCCTCGAACGGCGCATAGGAGAGGCTGGGAATCATACCCTTGAAATCGGGAGCTTCGTGCTTTTCGCGCAATACACCCCACAGGGCGGCATGAACGGCGGTCACGAACAATAAAACGGCGACGACAGCGCGCATCGCAACTGAACCATAACGGGGCGAGCGTGGCCGGGAAGCGGACCCGTCCCCGAGGTCCGACCAGTATAGCGGTAACGGAGACTATATCCGCCACACGAATTAACAACTCATACGCTGCCGTGGCCTTTTGAGGGCGGCAGCTTGTTCAGACGCGATTATACGCCGCCAGCTGAATGCTGTCTGAACGGTGCGCGCCACATTACTTCGGCGCTTCAGCGGGCGGTTTGGCGTCCGGCTGCGGAGTAGCCGCCGGCGCAGCGGCGCCGCCACCGGCAGGTGCAGGCGTTGCCGGCTGGCTCAGCGCGGCAGGCTGCGGCTGCGCATTCGGATTGATCCAGCAGCCATGGACGCGGCTGTTGAGACTGTCCGCAATTTTCGGATCGATCAGCGGGCCGAATTTGACCAGGCAGCGGAACGTTGCCTGGACATGACCGCCGGGGCAGCCGAATCGGTCGTAGAGGTCGAGGTGGCGGAACGCGGTGTCGAGATCGTCGCGCCACATCAGCACCACGACGCGGCGGCCAAGCCAGACGCATTCAGGATTGCCGGCGGGACCGTTGATCGCCTGGGTCGCCTCGACGAATTCATCGGATTTCTTCTGGCTTTCGCGGGCAACGTCGGCAGGCGTCACGGGCGCATTTGCCGCAGGCTTCTGATCCTGTGCGCGAACCGGGCCGCTCTGGGCCAGGGCGCAGCCAACACCCAGCAGCAGGGCAAGGCCTGGAACGGCGAGACAACGCAGAACCGCAGATTGGAACCCGAACACCAGTCGACGCATAAAGTCCCCGATAAGTTGGCTGCCAGGCAGTTCTGACGCCCTCGCCAGATGCCGTTCAAATGGGCCCCCAATACGGCGGCGACCACGGCTGAATCCCATGACGGACATTTTTGATTTTGTCCAGCAACGCCGGAAGTTTGTCTGATTTTCGTGGCGGGTAGAGCCGACAAGTCCGTGATTGCCGGCATGATGCACTTGGCAGATTGGCGATGACCGGCTAATCGACGGACGACTTTGGAGGACGGAACCAATTTCCACCCGCACGCCGCTGGCGCTTCTCATCCTTTCCCTTGGTACGATCGCAGCGGTTTGGTGGTGGCTAGCCACGCCGGTCATGCTGGTGCGCGCGCCGATCGATCCCGCCGCCAAACTGGAATGCGTCTCCTATGCGCCATTCCGCGGCGAGCAAACGCCGCTGAACTCGACCGCCATCATTCCCGCCAGCCAGATTGCCCAGGACATGGCGCAGCTGGCGCAGATCACCAAATGCGTGCGGACCTACTCGATCGACAACGGTCTCGACCAAGTGCCGGAACTGGCCGGCAAGGTCGGACTGAAAGTCATTCAGGGCGTCTGGCTCGGGAGCAACCGGCTCAAGAATCTGGCGCAGATCGCCGGCGTCGTGGACCTCACCAAGCGCTTTCCGAATGTGATCAGCAGTGTGGTCGTCGGCAACGAAGTGCTGTTGCGCGGCGAGATGACGGCTGCCGATCTTGTCGGCAATATCCGCTCGGTGAAGGCGCAGGTCGGCAAGATCCCCGTGACCTATGCCGATGTCTGGGAATTCTGGCTGAAGAATCGCGAGATCTATGACGCGGTCGATTTCGTCACGATCCACATCCTGCCCTATTGGGAGGACTTCCCGATTCGCGCAAAGAGCGCCGCCGCCCATGTGGATTCGATCCGCAAGCGTGTGGCCGTGGCGTTTCCATCCAAGGAAATCCTGATCGGCGAAACGGGTTGGCCGAGCGCGGGGCGGATGCGCGATGGTGCGTTGCCGTCGCGCACCAACCAGGCGCGGGTCGTATCCGAAATCCTCGATCTGGCAAAGCGCGAGGGATTCCGTGTCAATCTGATCGAAGCCTATGACCAGCCGTGGAAGCGCGACCTTGAAGGTACCGTCGGCGGCTATTGGGGCCTGATCTACGATGAGCCGCGCGAATTGAAGTATCCACCGGGCGTTCCGATCACCAATTATCCGTCGTGGAAGCTGCAGATGGGGCTCGGCATGGGCCTGAGCTTCCTGGTTTTCGTGACCGGCATGTTGACGCTTCGTCGACGGCCATGGTCGCCGCGTCTGTCGGCCTGGCTGACCGTTGCCGTATCGGCCACGGTGGCCGGCATCCTGCTGGGCGTTGCCGCAGACAAGCTGATCTATGAAAGCTATGGCGTCGGCCGCTGGATCCAGTGGAGCGCGCTGCTGGCCGCCGGTGTCGCGTCGCCGCTGCTGTGCGCCTATGCGACGATGTCCGGTCGCTCGCTACCAACCTTCCTCCAACTCGTCGGGCCGAGCCGGTTCCTGGCCCGTTCGTGGTCGACCGTCCTGCTCGGGCTGACCCTGGCTGTGGCGGCGCTGATCGGCGCCGAGACCGCGCTCGGTTTCGTGTTCGATCCGCGTTACCGCGACTTTCCGTTCGCGGCGCTGACCATGGCGGTGGTGCCGTTTGCGGGACTGATGGCCGTCAACCGTCCGCAGGAAGGTGTGCGGCCGATCGCCGAGTCGGTGTTTGCCGGAGTGCTCGTGCTGTCGGCCCTGTATATCGGCTTCAACGAAGGGCCGGATAACTGGCAGTCGCTGTGGACCTGCGCGATCTATCTGCTGTTCGGCGTCACGCTGTGGCGGGCGCGGGCCGCGCAAAGCCCAGAATGAGCAGGCCGATCGCGATGCCCGACAGGGCAACGTTATAGAGCACGATCCCGAAACCGGCTGCGATCAGTGCGACAGTGATCAGCACGATCGATGGCCGCAGCAGATTCAGCGTCGCAATGACGATCGCGGCGATGCCGAACACCGAATTCTTGAACAGATAGGTCATCACCAGCCGGCTCTTGCACAGGGTGCTCTGCAGGCCGGCGTCGCAGGCGAGCGCCGTCGTCGACAATTCGATAGCCAGATAACGCAGATAGATGGCGTAGCCGACGGACAGGAAGCCGACGATGAGAAGCCATTGCACCTGACGGGCGGTGAGCTTGAACGGATCTTTTTTCATGCGGAAACCATGGTTCAAAACGCGGTGCGGAACAACCCGGCATGCGGTCGCGGTGAGAGATTGGACCTAGATAACACTTTAGCCGAGGGCGCCAAGAGATTGAAAATCTGATCTTTTGATCCTTAACGCAGGCCCAGGAACGAGGTCAGCGACGATTGCGGCTTCGGCGGCGCAACTTCTTCAACAGGCTTGGGCGGCGGCGCTTGTTCGGTGCGTTCCTGTGGCTTGGGCGCGGCGCGCCTGCGTGGCGCCGGTCTGGCTGGTACAGGCGCAGCTTCCGCGGGCGCCGTCTCGGCCTTCATAGCAAGCCGCTGACCGTCGAAGATCGACGTCTCGCAGGGTCGGCTGCTCTCGGTCAGCACGGCGCAGATCTTCGCGGCGGCTGCAGCATCGCTGAGCGGACCGGCGACGAGGCGCAGTTGCATGCCGAGTCCGGTCGGGCGTTCCTTCACCATCATGATTGGGCGCAGTCCGTTCAGCGCGCGTGACTTGGACATGCCGCGCCAGATCGCGCGCAGGCCGTCCACCGAATTGGCGCCGCCGATATCGACGCCGAACTCCGTGCGCGCGACCGGCGTCGCCACGGCTTCGACGGCTACGGGGGCGGGCTCGGGCGCGGCCGGTTGGACCGATGCCGTTGTCTCCGGAGCGGTCGGAGGAGTTCCGATGGTCGGTGCCGGTTCGCTCAATTTGGCGGCCGCGGCATCGGGCGGCGCCGTCATCGATTTCCATGCAACGAGCGGCGCAGAGGCTGGTGGATTGATTATCGATGAAGCCGCTGTTTGCGCCGGTTTGGCGGGTGTCGTTTCGGCAGGCGGCGCGATGGCGGCCACGGGACCGATGACCGGCGTCGACGGAATGCTCGGAAGCTCTGCCACCGGCTTTGGCTCGGTGGCTGCCGGCGGGGCAACGACGGATGCGGTGGCAGATGGCTGCGGTGCTGGCGTGGTTGTGGCGGCTGTCGGCGTTGGAATGGTCTGGCGCTTGATCGATCCGGTGACTGAATCCAGTCCCTGTTCGACCGAGGTGACGCGCGCGTAGAGCCGGTCGCGATCGCTGTTCAGCGTCTCGATGGCCAGCGTCAGGCGCCGGGCCTCGGCCTGGGTTTCCTTGGCAACGAGCTGGATCTGCTGGGCCTGCCGCGCGAAGGTATCGGATGTGGCGACCTGATCGCGGCGCAACTGGACCTGCGACTGGCTGGCCAGAATGGCAACCACCACCGCGCCCACGGCGGCAACGCCCCAGGAGCCCAGCCGCCACATCATGCGGCGGTCGACCTTGTCTTCCTCAGCCAGAAATCCGGTCAGCCAGCCACTATGCTCGGCTGAGAGAGTATCGGCCCACTTGTCGTGCTTATCCGCCATTCGACGTCTGCGTCGCCCCATCGCCCCTGCGAATCACAGTTCAACATTATCAGGAAACCGGCGGGAACCTGAGGTTGTCGGGCCACACGGCGAGCCAAACCGGTTTCCAGATTGGCCCAAAACCATTTAAGACGGCCGCGGCGCATGAGCGCCGCCACAACGGGGATTCGGATGACGGGCAGAACCAGCCTCACCATCGTGCTCGCGGCCGGCGAGGGAACGCGGATGCGGTCCTCGACGCCGAAGGTGCTGCATCAGGTCGCCAGCCAGTCGCTGCTGGGCCATGTGCTCGCGGCAGCGCCTCATGGCGCAGGCTCTGCGCTGGCCGTCGTTGTCGGTCCCGATCGTCAGGACGTGGCGGATGAAGCCAGGCGGGTGCGGCCCGATGCCGCAACATTCGTTCAGCACGAGCGTCTCGGCACCGCCCATGCCGTGCTGGCGGCAAAGGACGCCATTGCGAAAGGCGCGGAGGATCTGCTGATCGCCTTCGGTGACACGCCGCTGATTTCGGCCGAGACGTTCGAGCGTTTGCGTGCGCCCTTGAAGGCAGGTGCCGCGCTGACCGTACTCGGCTTTCGCGCGGCCGATCCGACCGGTTATGGCCGGCTCCTGGTCGAAGGCGATCAGCTCGTTGCGATCCGGGAACATGCGGATGCCACACCGGCCGAACGCGAGGTGGATCTCTGCAATGCCGGCGTGATGGCATTCGCCGGCAAGACTGCGCTCGCAATCATCGAGCAGATCGGCACGTCCAACAGCAAGGGCGAATACTATCTCACCGACGCCGTGGAGATCGTGCGCAGCATGGGCTTGCTGGCGAGCGTGATCGAGACCAGTGAGGATGAAGTCCGCGGCATCAACACCAAGGCGCAGCTCGCAGAAGCCGAAGCGATCATGCAGGCAAGGCTGCGCAAGGCCGCGCTTGACGCGGGCGTGACCATCGTCGCGCCGGAGACCGTGCATCTCGCGGCCGATACGACGTTCGGCAACGACGTCACCATCGAGCAGTATGTGGTGATCGGGCCCGGCGTCAGTATCGCCGACGGCGCCGTCATTCACGCCTTTTCGCACATCGTGCAGGCTGCCATCGGCAAGAAGACCTCGATCGGTCCTTACGCACGCATCCGGCCGGGAACGTCGGTCGGCGAGGGCGCGCGCATTGGCAACTTCGTTGAAGCCAAGGCGGCCATTCTGGAAGCGGGCGTGAAGGTCAACCACCTGACCTATGTCGGCGACACGCATATCGGTGCCGGCGCCAATATCGGCGCGGGCACCATCACCTGCAATTACGATGGCTTCAACAAGAGCAAGACGATCATCGGTGCCGGCGCCTTTGTCGGTTCGAATTCGTCGCTGGTCGCACCGGTGAAGATCGGGGCCGGCGCTTATATCGGTTCGGGTTCGGTGATCACCCGCGATGTGCCGGACGATGCGCTTGCGGTAGAGCGCAACGAAGTGTCGATGAAGGAAGGCTGGGGCAAACGCTTCCGCGACAAGAACGCGGCGAACAAGAAGCCGAAGTGAGCGCGCGGTGTTCGGGGTGACGTCAGGTCACCGGGGTCTTCAGGTGCCAGCCGCGGCGGATCGGGCGCTTGGCGACAATTTCTTCCTGCGGTGTATGGGGCTCGGCGACATGCGGTTTCACCGCAATATCGCGCTGCGGCGGCGGCCAATGCGCCAGTTTGCTCTGCGACATCTCGACATGTCGCAGCCGTGATCCGGCGATCGATCGGGGGGCTCTGGGGTCTCGCTCCTCCCACATGGACGTCTACTCCGGTCAGGCGTAGATGCTTCCGCAAACACGTTGATGGTTTGTTAAACGCGTCGGGCAAAATGCCCGTGTAACCGCGGTAACTTGTCTCAATCGGCAATAATTATTGAGTAACAGTCGATTTGCGATTCTCGCTAAGAGAGTTCCAGTATTTCTGGGCAATTTGATACCACTTGGAGAGATGCACCGCATGTGCGGAATCGTCGGAATTTTGGGACGTGGTCCGGTTGCTGACCAGATCGTGGACTCGCTCAAACGCCTCGAATATCGCGGCTACGATTCTGCTGGCGTTGCCACGCTGGAAGGCGCGCATATCGATCGCCGCCGCGCCGAAGGCAAGCTGAAGAATCTCGAAGCCAAGCTCGGCAAATCGCCGCTGGCAGGTCATATCGGCATCGGCCACACGCGCTGGGCGACGCATGGCAAGCCGACCGAAGCCAACGCGCATCCGCATGCCGCCGAAGGCGTCGCGGTCGTGCATAACGGCATCATCGAGAATTTCCGCGAATTGCGCCTCGAGCTCGAAAAGGGCGGCGCCAAATTCGTCAGCGAGACCGACACCGAAGTCGTCGCGCACCTCGTCAGTTTCTATCTGCAGAAGGGCGCATCACCGGTCGATGCCGTGAAGCAGGCGCTGCCGCGTCTGAAGGGCGCATTCGCATTGGCCTTCGTGTTCAAGGACCACGACAACCTGATGATCGGCGCCCGCAAGGGCTCGCCGCTCGCGGTCGGCTATGGTGACGGCGAGATGTATCTCGGCTCCGACGCTATTGCGCTGGCGCCGTTCACGGACAACATCAGCTATCTCGAGGACGGCGACTGGGTGGTGCTGACCCGCAAGGGCGCCGAAATTCACGACGAGCAGGGCGCTGTCGTGAAGCGCGACGTGATGAAATCCGGCGCATCGTCCTTCATGGTCGACAAGGCGAATTATCGCCACTTCATGGCCAAGGAAATTCACGAGCAGCCGGAAGTCGTCGGTCACACGCTGACGCGTTATGTCGATATGGCTACCGAGCGCGTGGCACTGCCCATGACGCTGCCGTTCGACTTCAAGGACGTCCAGCGTATTTCGATCACGGCTTGCGGTACCGCGAGCTATGCAGGCTTTGTGGCGAAGTACTGGTTCGAGCGCTTTGCGCGCGTGCCGGTCGAAGTCGATGTGGCATCTGAATTCCGCTATCGCGAAGCCCCGGTACGCAAGGGCGATCTGGCGATCTTCATCTCACAGTCCGGCGAGACTGCCGATACGCTGGCAGCGCTGCGTTACGCCAAAGAGCAGGGCATGCACACGCTCGCTGTCGTCAACGTCACGACCTCGACGATCGCGCGCGAGAGCGAGACCGTGATGCCGACGCTGGCTGGTCCGGAAATCGGCGTGGCTTCTACCAAGGCTTTCACCTGCCAGTTGATGGCGCTGGCGACGCTTGCGATCGCGGCCGGCAAGGCCCGCGGCGAGCTGTCCGACGCCGACGAAGCCAAACTGGTTCACGGTCTCGTCAAGGTCCCCCGTCTGATGACCGACGCGCTGACGCACGAAGCTGCGATCGAGAAGCTGGCGCGCGACATCGCCAAGTCGAAGGACGTGCTCTATCTCGGCCGCGGCACCAGCTATCCGCTGGCGCTGGAGGGCGCGCTGAAGCTGAAGGAAATCTCCTACATCCACGCCGAGGGCTACGCTGCCGGCGAACTCAAGCACGGCCCGATCGCGCTGATCGACGAGACCATGCCGGTGGTCGTGATCGCGCCTTATGACCGGGTGTTCGACAAGACCGTGTCGAACATGCAGGAGGTCGCGGCGCGCGGTGGCAACATCATTCTGATGACCGACGCCAAGGGCGCGGAGGAGGCCACCGTGGACTCCATGGTGACCATTGTGATGCCGGACATGGACGCAGCATTCACGCCGCTGGTTTATGCCGTGCCGGTGCAGTTGCTCGCTTATCACACAGCCGTGGTGATGGGCACTGACGTCGACCAGCCGCGCAATCTGGCGAAGTCGGTCACGGTGGAATAGGCCGGCGAGGCGGCAAGATTGTCGCAGGCGGCCGGTTTGGCCGCCTGGCGCCGCACAAGTGGCTTCCCCCGCACTGGCGAAATCCTGCTAGGATACCCATAAGGACTGACGGCGCGGTTTCGCGCGCCGCGCCAGATGGATTTGAAACGCTGATGGAACGCCCCGATTTGTCGTTGACCCCGCCCGTTGGCGACCCGCCGCCCGAGGCGCCGCGCGGCTTCATGGCCCGGATTCGCAACTATTTCCTCACCGGCCTGATCGTCGCGGGTCCGGTCGCGATTACCTTTTACCTGACCTGGTGGTTCGTCACCTGGGTCGATGCGATCGTGCGGCCGCTGGTACCGGAGGCCTATCGGCCCGAACAGTATCTGCCTTACGGTATTCCGGGCTCCGGCCTGATCGTCGCTTTCGTGGCGCTGACCCTGCTGGGTTTCCTCACCGCTAACCTGATCGGTCGCTCGCTGGTCGATCTCGGCGAGAACCTGCTTGGCCGCATGCCGGTGGTGCGCGCGATCTATCGCGGGCTGAAGCAGGTGTTCGAGACGCTGTTCTCGGGTTCGGGATCGAGTTTCCGTAAAGTAGGCCTCGTCGAGTTCCCGTCGCCCGGCATGTGGTCGATCGTGCTGATCTCGCAACCACCAAGCACCGAAGTCGCGAAGAGCCTGCCGGGGCAGGAGGAGCACATCTCGGTGTTCCTGCCTTGCGCGCCGAATCCGACGACGGGATTCTTCTTCTATGTGCCGAAGAGCAAGATCATCGACATCGACATGTCCGCCGAGGATGCCGCCACGCTGATCATGTCGGCGGGCGTCGTCCAGCCGGGTTCAGATTCGCAGAAGAAGATCGCAGCATTGGCGCAGATGGCAACGGCAGCGGGTATCGCGAATGCTCCGCCAGCGAAGCAGCCAGCACAGGTGGATTAGGTCGTAGAGCTTTCTTTCCCTCCCTCAAGCGGCGAAGCCGCGCAGTGGGGAGGGTGGATCGACCGCGGAGCGGTCGAGACGGGTGGGGTGGTGCCACGAACGCTGTCCTCGCATGGGGAGAGACCCCACCCCGGCCTATCGGCCGACCCTCCCCACTGCGCAGCTTCGCTGCTTGAGGGAGGGATGCCTCTGACGCCTGTGCGTCGTTGCGGATGTGAATGTCAAACAGCCACTGCTCTTCAGACATGCGTCATCGCCCCCATTGTTTGCGGCGCGGGGGCGCCGTCGTCCTTTGCATTCCCACCCTCTTGCGAGAGGGCGTGCGGAACGCCGGGTGCCCGTTGCACCCTTGGGCCTGATGCGATGCGGTCTTCCGCAATTGAGAGTGCATCAGGACTTTCGGAGGCGCCGAGCGATTGCCCGACGTTCCGCATGCGGTGTTTTTTCGGTTGCCTGCACATCTGCCATGGCGAACGGTCCCATCACCAAAATTAATGTCCCAGGGCGGAGGGACAGGGTAGCCGCAAAGCACTTGGCCGAACGCGTTTCGATTTGGTCGTCCGTCACACTGTCCAGGGATCTTTCCATCTCAAGGTCGGCCGTGTCCTTGCCAGTGGCAGTGCTGGCGCAGATCCGTCCTGCCCGAAGACAGACGTTCCCCCATGAACCGCGTGACGCCGCATCTCCGGCGTCCACCGCATCCCACCCCGCGAACGTGACGATCGCGATCGCCCCTCTCGGTGGGGCAGGACGAAGGGGAATATAATCAAGGAAGGGATATTGTCAACGGGAGATAGGAAAAAATGTTTAGGCGCTGTCTTGCGGCCCCACACTGTCATTCCGGGGCGGGAGCGGCGCCGAAGGCGACGGGACCGAACCCGGAATCCCGACATGGGAGTCACCGTAGAGCCAGACACTCCGGGATTCCGGGTTCGCGACCGGCAAGTGCCGGCCGCGCCCCGAAATGACGAGCTTGGATCGAGATTCCGGGCTCAGTCCAGCCCGCTTCGGACGGCCGTTTTGGCCATGACATAGTTCTAGCTGGCTGCCGGACGGCGTCGTGATGTGCGCCGGTTGAAGCGGCGCCAGCCCCATACGATCAGCGCTTCCAGTCCGATCAATGTCGCCACGACGATCAGCGCCGCAGATGCCGGGTCCGAACTGGTGTCCCCGATCCAGAAGCCGAGCCCCAGTAGCGGTCCGCTCCATGCGAGGCTGCCGATAAACGTTCCCAGCAGAAATTGCGGAAGGGACACGCCGAGCACCCCTGCGGGGATCGCCATATAGACTCGGATCACGGGCAGCGTCTGGCCGACCGCGAGGATCACGAACAGGTTTCGTTGAAATGCACCCGCTGCGCGCTGGTAGCGCGCAGAGGTCAGTCCGATATAGGGACCGAAGCGTCTCACGAATGTCGCGCTGCGCCGTTCTCCCAGGATCAGGCCAGCGCCATACCAGCACAGCGAACCGGCCGTCGAGCCGATCGCGAGCGCCAGGATGGCTGAGGCGAGATCGCTCTGCTTTGCAGCGACGACGATGCCGATGACCACGAACGCGACGTAAGACGGCACGAACGGAAACAGCTTCTCGGCGATGCCAAGCCCAATGATCCCGATTGGGCCGACGTGGACGCAGCTAATCAGAAGATCGGATAGTTCTGTGGCCATCGCGCTCATTTTGCCACCCGGACGGCGGTCTGGCGGCGCGTAATGCGATAGACCGAGGCCGGCGGAACGTTCATCAGCACGCGACCGACACAGGACGCCTCGAGGCCGAATTGTTGGAGTTGCAGATGACTGATCGGACAGCGGACGCCGTAGGTGAACTGATACATTACGCCATCGGAGCGGAGGCTGTTGAAAACACCGGCCAGGATCGCATCGACCTTGTTTTGTGCCATGTTCAGCAACGGAAGTCCGCTGACGACGGCGCCGAACGTCGCGGGTTCGAACACGTTTTGCGGCGCGATCCATGAAGCGTCCATCCACAGCACCCGCGCGCGCGGAAATCGTCGCTGCAACAGGCGCATGAAGTCCGAGCCATATTCGATGAGCGTCAAATCGCCTTCCTTCACACCTTGCTTCAGCAGTGCTTTCGTAAAGACGCCGGTGCCGGGGCCGAGTTCGAGCACCTTGCCGGTCGCGCCGTTGATATCGCGGGTGATCATATTGGCGAGGGCAGACCCCGACGGCGCAATTGCCCCGACGGTTCGGGGGGCTGAGGCGAGCGATCGGAAGAAGAGCAGGAGGCCGTTTGCAGTCATGTGAACTATCCATTGCAAATGCATCGACACCGACGGTCGCCGGCAGTGTCATGGTATGTGCAGTGGAGATTGAGCGAACATGACGTGATGTCTTTGACGCTGCAATAAAGCCGCGGCGATATTCAACATGCATCGCTGCTAGCGTCGGGACCGCAAGCCGAAGGCCATGGTGACGCGCGTGCCGCCGTTCGGGCCGTCCTGAATATCGATCATGCCGTCATGGAGCCGAACGATCTCGCGAACCAGATTGAGTCCGAGGCCGGCGCCACGCGAGCCGCTATTGAGCCGGTAGAACGGCTCGAAGACGCGTTCTCGATCGTTCGGCGGGATGCCGGGGCCTTCATCGGTCACCGAGACCGAAGACGCGGTGACGCTGACGACTATTTTTCCACGACGTCCGCCGTATTCGATCGCATTGTGGATCAGGTTCGCGAGTGCACGCTCCAATGCCCCCTGATCTCCTGACAGGGGGGCCTGCTTCACGCTGCTCTCAAATGCGATCTCGTATCCTGCCGCGATGGCAAGCGGCGCGAGATCCGACGTCACATGCTGCGCCACGTCGACGAGGTCGATATCCGAGCGCGGCATCGCAGTCTGCTTCAACCGTTCGCTATCGAGCAGTTGTTCGGCGAGTGTCGACAGACGGCGAACGTCTTCAAGCAGACGTGTCGTGTGCGGTCCGGGTTCGGTCGACTCGATCCGCGTTTGCAGAATGGCGATCGGCGTCCGCAATTCATGGGCGGCATCGACCAGAAAGCGCTGGCGACGGTCGTATCCGTCATCGAGGCGCCGCAGCGCGTCGTTAATGGCCATGACCAGCGGTACGATTTCCTTCGGCACCTGATCGAAACTGAGGCGCGCGCCTCGCTTGTCCGTGTCGATGCGCTCGGCTTCCGCGGCCGTGAAGCTTAGGCCGAGCAGCGAGCGTCGAACGACCATGGGCGTTGCAATCAGAGTTGTCAGAGCCATGATGGCGCCGGTAGGCAATACGACACTCAAGAATATTGTCGTGATGGCGAGGACGAGCCGCTGCCATGGCACGATGCCACCTGAGCCGGTCAGGATCTGGACGCGTCCTCCTGTGGTATCGATCCAACGCATCCTTGCTGTGGGGAGTGGCGGATCGCCGAGGTTCCAGCCGAGGCGGGCCTGTCCGACCTGATCCAGCGCATCGCCAATGCGTGCGAATTCGGGTGGCACCTTGCCTTGAGAGACGCGGTGGCCGTCTTTGTCCCTGACGACAAACCACAATTCGGGCATCATGCTGCGCTGCTGCACCAATGCGGGTGTCTCGCGGATGGCAATGGCGCCCGCAGCATCGCGCGTAAGAGCATTCTCGATAACACTGATGGTTTCGTCTTCCGGCTCCAGCGAGACGAGGCATCCAGTCGCCCACAGGACGACGATGACTATCAGCACCAGCGCGGTCAGCATCAGCGCCTGCAGGACGACAAGGCGACTGACCAGGTGCCACCGCAGGGATTTGCAATCCGCATGGGTCATGAAGCGCGCCTGATCAGGTAGCCGATGCCACGAATGGCGTGAATTTCCACACCGGCGTCGGCGTCGGCCAGTCTGCGGCGGAGCCGCGAGACATGGGTATCGAGGGCGTTGGACTGGATTTCGTCGTCGAAGCCGTAGACTGCTTCTTCGAGGGCGGATCGCGCGACGGTCCGGCCGGAGCGCCGCAGCAGCGTTTCCAGCACCAGTAACTCGCGACGCGGCAAAGTCATGACGACACCGGCAACGCTCGCCTGGCGGTGTTCGGCGCTGTAAGTGAGCTGACCGAGTTGCAGGATTTCGGTCGGCATGTCACTTGGCCGGCGCAGCACGGCGCGCAGCCGCGCCAACAGTTCCTCGATCGCAAATGGCTTGGCGAGATAGTCGTCGGCGCCAGTATCCAGTCCGGCCACGCGATCGGCGAGGTCGCCTTGCGCCGTCAATACGATGACGGGCGCCTGCACGCCACGCGCTCTTAATCTGGGTATCAGCGAGAGGCCGTCGCCATCGGGCAGCTGGCGATCGAGCAGGATGGCTCCATAGCCGTTGGTGAGCAGGGCCTCCTCGGCCATGCCGATCGTCGCCACGCGGTCGACCACCATATCGTGGCCCTTGAGCGCGGCCGCGAGTGCCGCTGCCATTTCCGGTTCATCCTCGACGAGAAGCACGCGCACACAATTACCCTTTCGCCTCAAGCCAAGTGTCGAACCTAGGTGGGGAACATTGCGTCAACGTTACGAACGACGTTGGAGATCCGGAGCGACTATCCCGCACCGATCAGCGGGATCGCCTCGTCGCGTTCATAGAGATACAGCAGGCAGCGCAGCGCCTCGCCGCGCTCGCCTGTCAGTTTCGGATTGTCCTGCAGGATCCGCAGCGCTTCGTCCCGCGCCTGCGTGATCAGCTGCGCATGGACCTCCGAGCGGGCGATGCGGAAGCCGGGCATGCCGCTCTGACGCGTTCCCAATACGTCGCCTTCGCCGCGCAGCTTGAGGTCTTCCTCGGCAATGCGAAAACCGTCAGTGGAGTCCTTGATCACCTTGAGGCGCTTGGTGGCGATCTCGCCGAGCGGTTCGCGATAGAGCAGGAGGCATGTGGACGCCTCCGAGCCGCGGCCGATGCGGCCGCGGAGCTGATGGAGTTGCGCGAGGCCGAAACGCTCGGCATTCTCGATCACCATGATGGTGGCGGCGGGTACGTCGACGCCGACTTCCACCACCGTGGTGGCGACAAGGATCTGTGTCTCGCCGGCAGCGAAGCGCGCCATCGCCGCGTCCTTTTCGGCGCCTTTCATCCGGCCGTGCACGATGCCGACCTTGTCGCCGAACCGCTGCTGCAGGCTCTCGAAACGCTCTTCCGCATTGGTGAGTTTCGGGCCGTCCATTTCGGACTCTTCCACCAGCGGCACGATCCAGTAGATCAGCTTGCCGTTGTCGACCGCGCGGCCGATGCCGGCGATGACTTCCTGCAGCCGGCTCGCCGACATGGTGCGGGTCTCGATCGGCTGGCGGCCAGCAGGCTTCTCGCGCAGTTCCGAGATGTCCATGTCGCCAAAGTAAGTCAGCACCAGCGTGCGCGGGATCGGCGTCGCCGACAGTACCAGCACGTCGACCGCACTGCCCTTGTTGGTCAGCGTAAGACGTTCGCGGACGCCGAAGCGATGCTGCTCGTCGACGACGGCCAATGCGAGCGCCTTGAACTCCACGTCGTCCTGGATCAGCGCGTGGGTGCCGACGATGAAATCGATCTCGCCGGCGGCGAGCCGCGCCAGGATATCTTTGCGCTCGCGGCCTTTCTCGCGGCCGGTGAGGATGGCGACGCGCAGGCCCGCGCGCTCGGCCAGCGGCGCGATGGTCTTGATATGCTGGCGCGCGAGGATTTCGGTGGGGGCCATCAATGCGGCCTGCTTGCCGACTTCCGCAACGGCTGCGGCCGCCTGCAGCGCCACGACGGTCTTGCCCGAGCCGACATCGCCCTGCAGCAGCCGCAGCATGCGCAGCGGCTTGGTGAGATCATCGGCAATGGCCGCGGTCGCCCGCTGCTGCGATTGCGTCAGCGCATAGGGCAGGGCGTCGATGACCTTGCGGCGGATGTGACCATCGCCGGCATTGCGATCGCCGGCGGGACGACGGAGTTGCGCACGCACCAGCGCCAGCGCCAGTTGGCCGGCGAGCAGTTCATCGAAAGCGAGACGCGACCAGAACGGGCCTTCCGGCAGGACGTCGGTGATCTCAACCGGCACATGGACGCGCTGCAACGCCTCCGCCAGCGTTGGGAACTTGCAACGCCTGATGACTTCCGGGCTGATCCATTCCGGCAGCGCCGGCAGCTTGGTCAGCGCCTGCGCGATGGCCTTGCGCAGCGAAGTGATCGCGAGGCCCTGGGTCAGCGGATAGACCGCGTCGATGCCCGTGAGCTTGGCGAAGCCTTCCTCGTCGACCACGCGATCGGGATGGGTGATCTGCAGCATGCCGTCGAACAGTTGCGTGGTGCCGGACACATAACGCTTCTCGCCGACCGGCAGCAGCTTTTCGATCTGGCCGGGATACGTCCGGAAATAGGTCAGGATCACCGTGCCGGTGTCGTCGTGGGCATAGACCAGATGCGGTGCGCGGGAGCGGCCGGGCGGCGGCTCGCGATGGCGATCGACGATGACTTCGAGGGTCACCATGGCGCCGATCTCGGCCTCGTTGATCTTCGGCCTGTCGCGGCGGTCGATCACGCTCACCGGCAGATGGAGCAGCAGATCGACGATGCGCGGCGTCTCGGCGCGGTCCAGCAGGAAGCGCAGCAGCTTGTCCTGCTTCGGCCCGATGCCGGACATGCTGGTGACCGGGACGAACAGGGGATTGAGCACTTCAGGGCGCATCAAACGACTCAGGACTTCGGGTTCAGCAGGGTGATCACGGTATTTGCGAGAGTTGGATGCATTTCAAGGCGAAAGCAATGCGTTAAGAGGTGCTGACAGGGGCGGAAGCGGAGGCTATATGAGCCTGCCCGGCACGTCCGGGCTTTCTGCGTTTGCGGGCTTTGGGCGGGATGGACAGATGACGGGAACGACACGATCGAGCAACGGCCTGGATGACCGCCGCAAGCGGCTGCTGTTCCGCTGCTGGCACCGCGGCACGCGCGAGATGGATCTCATTCTGGGGCGCTTTGCGGATGCCGAGATCGGCATTCTGGCGGAGCTCGAACTCAAGCAGCTCGAAGACCTGATCGGCCTCGAAGACCCCGAGCTTTATCCGGCCTTCGTTGGCGATACCCAATTGGACGAGCAGTACCGCACGCCGCTGTTCGAGCGCATCAAGCTGTTCCGGAATCTGGACAAGCCTCTATGAAATCCCCCGTTGCCTCGCCGGCCGCACAGCTTGCGCCCGGCCGTGCGCTGACCTTTGCCAATGTCGCCGAGGGTGCCGAAGGCCTGATCGTTGCCGATCTGGCACGCGCGGTTGCAGCCAAGCCGAAGCCGCCGGCGGTGAGCCTCACGGTGATCTGCCGTGACGGGCCGCGCATGCAGCAGCTCGCGCGCGCGCTGGAATTCTTCGCGCCGGATTTGCCGGTGCTGCAATTCCCGGCCTGGGACTGCCAGCCCTACGACCGCGTCTCGCCCCATGGCGGCATTCTCGCGCATCGCATGACCACACTGGCGCGGCTGTCGCGCCTCACCGGCAGCGACAAGCCGATGATCGTGCTGACCACGGTCAATGCCGTCGTGCAGCGCGTGCCGGCCCGCGAGATCGTCGCGGCGCAGGCGCTGTCTGTCGCGCCCGGCCATGTGGTGCCGATGGATAGCATCGTCGCCTGGCTCGAACACAACGGCTACACGCGCTCCGGCACGGTGCGTGAGCCCGGCGAATATGCCGTGCGCGGCGGCATCCTCGATCTGTTTCCGGCCGGTCTCGACCAGCCCGTGCGTTTCGACTTCTTCGGCGACAGTCTGGAATCGATCCGGACCTTCGATGCCGAGACGCAGCGCACGCTGCTCGATATGCGCGCGCTCGATCTCGTGCCGGTGTCGGAATTCCAGCTCATCACCGAAACCATCCGCCGCTTCCGCATGGGCTATGTCGCGCAGTTCGGCGCGCCGGAGCGCGACGATCAGCTCTATGAAGCGGTCAGCGAAGGTCGCCGTCATCCCGGCATGGAGCACTGGCTGCCGCTGTTCCAGGACCGGATGGAGACGCTGTTCGACTATTTGCCGGGCACGCCGGTCGCCATCGAGCCGCAAAGCGAGGATGCCGCGACCGAACGCTTCAAGCAGATCGGCGACTATTACGAAGCCCGCCGCGAAGCCATGGGCATTCCCGGCGGCGGCGCGATTTACAAGCCGCTGCCGCCGGAGCGGCTGTATCTCACCGACAGCGAATGGCACAAGCGATTGGAAGATATCGCGCTGGCGCGGCTGTCGCCATTCGCATTGCCCGAAGGCACGGCAGGCGCCGTCGATGCTGGGGCGCGGCAGGGCCGCAACTTCGCGCCGGAACGCGCCGACGCCAATGTGAACGTGTTCGAGCGCGTTGTCGCGCATATCCAGGCGCTGCAGGCCGAGCGCAAGAAGGTCGTCGTCGCGCTGTGGAGCGAAGGCTCACGCGACCGCATGGCCAGCATGCTGAAGGATCACAAGCTGCTGAACCAGCAGATGGTGAATTCCTGGCGCGTGGTGCAGGCGACGCCGCGCAACGAGACCATGCTGGCCGTGGTCGGCATGGAGAGTGGTTTCGAAACCGACCAGATTGCCGTCATCAGCGAGCAGGACATTCTTGGCGACCGTCTGGTGCGGCCGCGCAAGGCAAGCCGCAAGCTCGACAACTTCATCTCGGAAGTCACCTCGCTCTCGGCTGGCGACGTCGTCGTCCATGTCGAACATGGCATTGGCCGTTTCGTTGGGCTGCAGACGCTGCAGGTTGGCGGCGCGCCGCATGACTGTCTCGAACTGCGCTATGCCAACGAGACCAAGCTGTTTCTGCCGGTCGAGAATATCGAACTGCTGTCGCGCTACGGCTCCGATCAGACCAATGTGGAGCTCGACAAGCTCGGTGGCTCCGGCTGGCAGGCGCGCAAGGCCAAGCTCAAGAACCGCATCCAGGAAATTGCCGGCGAACTCATCAAGATCGCAGCCGAGCGGCATCTGCGCGAGACCGAGCGGATCGTCGTCCCGCGCGAGCAGTATGACGAATTCTGCGCGCGCTTTCCCTATGAGGAGACCGAGGACCAGCAGACCGCGATCAACGCGGCGCTGCACGATCTCGAACATGGCAAGCCGATGGACCGGCTTGTCTGCGGCGACGTCGGCTTCGGCAAGACGGAGGTGGCCATGCGTGCCACCTTCGCCGTCGCTATGGAAGGCAAGCAGGTCGCAGTGGTCGTGCCGACCACGCTGCTGGCACGCCAGCACGCCAAGAATTTCGCCGAACGTTTCCGCGGCTTCCCGGTGAATGTTGCGCAGGCCTCGCGTCTCGTCACACCGAAGGAACTGACCGCCACCAAGAAGGGCCTTGCGGACGGCTCCGTCGACATCGTCGTCGGCACCCATGCGCTGCTGGGCAAATCCATCAAGTTCAAGGATCTTGGCCTTGTCGTGGTCGACGAGGAGCAGCACTTTGGCGTGACGCACAAGGAACGGCTGAAGCAGCTCCGCGCCAATGTCCATGTGCTGACGCTGTCGGCAACGCCGATCCCGCGCACGCTGCAACTCGCACTGACCGGCGTGCGCGACCTGTCGATCATCGCCTCGGCGCCGGTCGATCGTCTGGCGGTGCGCACCTTCGTGGCGCCGCATGATCCGCTGATGATCCGCGAGGCGCTGCTGCGCGAGCGCTATCGCGGCGGGCAGGCGTTCTATGTCGTGCCGCGCATCGACGATCTCGCCGAGGTGAAGGACTTCCTCGACAAGCATGTGCCTGAGATGAAGGTCGCCGTGGCCCACGGCCAGATGGCGCCGACCGTCATCGAGGACATCATGTCGGCCTTCTATGACGGCAAATACGACATCCTGCTGTCGACCACGATCGTGGAATCCGGTCTCGATATCCCGAACGCCAATACGCTGATCATCCACCGCGCCGACATGTTCGGTCTCGCGCAGCTCTATCAGCTCCGTGGCCGCGTCGGCCGCTCCAAGCTGCGCGCCTATGCGCTGTTCACGCTGCCCGACAAGCAGAAGATCACCGCGCAGGCGGAGCGCCGGCTGAAGGTGCTGCAGTCGCTGGAGAATCTCGGCGCGGGCTTCCAGCTCGCCTCGCACGATCTGGATATCCGCGGCGCCGGCAATCTGCTCGGCGAAGAACAGTCCGGCCACATCAAGGAAGTCGGCTTCGAGCTCTATCAGTCGATGCTGGAAGAAGCGATCGTAGCGCTCAAGGCCGGCGTGTCCGAGCCGATCGCCGACAGGTGGTCGCCGACCATCACGCTCGGCATGCCGGTGATGATCCCCGACGATTTCGTCGCCGATCTTGCGGTCCGCCTGTCGCTGTATCGCCGGCTGGCCGATCTCGAAACCGACGATGAGATTGCAGCCTTTGCCGCCGAACTGCGCGACCGTTTCGGCGTGCTGCCGGACGAGGTCCGCTATCTGTTCAAGATCGCGGCCATCAAGGCCTATTGCCGCCGCGCCAATGTCGAGAAGGTCGATGCCGGTCCGAAGGGCGTTGTGATCTCGTTCCGCGACAACTCGTTCGCGCAGCCGGACAGACTGGTATTCTTCATCAAGCAGTATGGTCAGGCCGCGAAGGTTCGTCCGGACATGAAGGTGGTGTTCCTGCAGGATTGGGGAACGCCGGACGAACGTCTCGAAGGCACAACGGAAATCCTGCGCGCGCTGGCGGGTCTCGCGGAGAGCAAGAAGGCGGCGTAACGACAAACAGCCGCCGGCATCGTTGCCGACGGCCGTTCATTGAATGACGCGACGCTTACTTCGGATACTTGAATTCCGGAGCAGCCTTCAGCGCTTCCTTGGTGGTGTTCATCGACGCCACCCACTTGTTGTCCTTGTTCAGGCTCACCTTCACCGATGCCGGCGAGACCGCGACATAGTGTTCGCCCATGCCGAGGAAGCCGCCGACCGACAGGATCAGGGCGTCGACCTGATTGTTCTTGATGGCCAGATCGCTGATCTCGCCGATCGTCTCGTCCTTCTGGTTGGTGATGTTCAGGCCCTTGAGCTTGGACGAGAACATCTCCTCCTTGGAGACGGTCGAGAACTTTGCCTCGGCGGGCGCATTGCCCGTTGTGACTGTCGACTGTGCCAGAACCGGCGTGGCGAGAAGGGCGAGGGAAGCGGTGATCAGTGCAAGCTTTTTCATTATCGTTGTCTCCATTGCAGATGCACCTACAATGCGATGTTCGATACTTCGTTCCTGACTTTATTTCTGGAACTTATGACGCTGCGCGTTGCGCGTCTTCGCCATGCAGGCGCGCCAGCAGCGACTTCGCGGTATCCGTTGGCTCCATCGTGATGACGGTGACATGCGGATCGTTGCGCGCATCGCGCTTCGGTCCGTGCATGGTGTGCTTCATCACGCTGGAGAGCCGCCTGGTGATCATATGGGCGTTGCGCTGGTCGGTTTCGGCGAAAGCGACCACAATGGAGCCGTCGTTCTGCAGCGTGCCGAAATCCATCCGCCGCATCAGTCGGCTGATGATCCGCGCAGCGTCGCGTTGCGCGCGCAGCGGGATGTTGTCGAAGGAGAACCGGGCCATCGACAATCCGCCGCCGCGGGTCTGCGTGTGATAGACGGCGGTCGCGATGTCGCGTTCGAAGGCAGTGGTCGTCAGCAGGCCGGTTGCGGGATCGAGCAGCCCGTCGGATTCGATCGACTTCAGGGTGCGGCCGAGACGTGCTTCGAAGGCGTGCTGGCGCAGCAGCGGCAGCGCCGTGGCTGCGACGGCGTCGGCGTCTCCGACGAGCATTTCGAGATTGGCGAGATCGTAGCTTGGCGTGAGGCCGGGCACGGTGACGACAACGGGCAGATTGCGAAAGCGTGCGTCCTCTGTGAGGACGGTGAGAAACGCGTCAACGACACGCGTGCTGAAGCCTTCGCCGATGACGATACCATCGAGGTCCCGCGCGTTGAGATGCTTGGCTGCAGCTTCGATGCTGAGCGCGCCGACGACGCCAACGCGGGTGCCGAGCGCAACGGACAGTGCGGGATATCCGCCGCCGCGGCCGATCAGCATCACCGTCGCATCGTCCAGCGGGTCCGACTGCAGGGACATGCTATGCAGGTTGTCGGCGGTCAGGCGTCGCATCACCGTGGCATGCAGCGTGCGGACGCGCAGCGCGTTGCGCAGGCGTGCGCTGAGCCGGTCGAAATTGCCGTCGGTCTGCGTGAGCGGGATCGCATGGCCCGGCAAGTCCGTGGTGGGATCAATCGCGATTAGCGGCACATAAGGCTGCTTGGCGCCAAGCCGCTTCGCCAGCGCCTGGAAGGTCGGCATGTCATCAGCGGAAGCCGACACCACGACGGCTGCCGGCTGTACACGTGCCACCGCATCCAGCGCCTCGGCCCATGTCGCATCCACAACCGGGAAGATGTTGCTCTCCGCCAGGGCTGTCGCAAACGCGGCCGGCTGCTGGTTGGAGACGGCGACGATGGTGGCCTGGTCGGACATGCTTGGCTGCTACCTCTGACGCGAAACTGATCGCGGCAGGCTAGCCCGACGTCCTTAATGCGCAGTCAATGAGATTGCTCGCATTTTCAGGATCGCTCTCGCTCGCTCAATCGGCCATCGCACGGTCACGAAACGCTTCGACCATCAGCGGATTGAGGCCGAGTTCAGTGAGGGCGTCGCGCGCGCGAGCGTTGTTACTGGCGCGGCCGGCGAGGCGGTAGCCGCTGAGCCGATCCGGCAGCGCCGTCAGCATGGCATTCTCGCCCAGCCGCTTGGCCCATTCGTTGAGGTCCTGCGCCAGGAAGCGATAGCCGCCGACGGCCATGATACCCGAGGGCGGTGCTGTGATGTTGATCGCGCCGGTCACACGGTCGAGCCGGGCCATATAGCCGGTATCGACATAATCGAGCGGCTTGGCCGGGATCAGCGCGTTGCTGGCGTCGGCCTGGGCCGTATAGGCCAGCACCGGCACCATGGGACCCCGCAGGCCCAGCGTGCCCCTGGATGTCAGGATGATGTCACCGGCAATGGCGGAGCCTTGTTGGGCGCGTGGCGCGCCATGCGGGCCCGGCATGATGGCGACGGGCAGGCCATCGTCGCCGCGGATGGCGCCGAACAGACCGGCTTCGCCGAACAGATAGACGTCGGTGAACGAGGCCTGCGAACGGGGCCACGCCGGCGAAGCTGCAACCTGTTCAGGGGCGCGCCAGAGTCCGAGCACGTAACGCAGCACCGGCGAGCGATCAAATAGCCCGCCTTCGGCGAGACGCTGCGCCAGCGGCGCCGGCGCGACCAGCACGTCGCAGGCATTGGCCGCGATGCCGCGCTCCAGAACCGCATTGTCGAATGGATGATGCAGGGCCAGCACGCCGCCGGAGAGCAGCCAGGTTACCAGCGACGACGCGACGCTGGCGAAAGACGACGGCACCAGCGCCGACATGATCGTCGCGCCCTGCGGCATGCCGCTTTCCAGGAACACGGCAAGGCCGCCGGAGATCAGGTTGAGATGGGTGCGCGGCACCGCGCGGAAACCGTCGGACGTGACATCGAAGGAGACGATGGCCGCGCGGCGGGCGTCTTGCGTGACCGGCGTGGGCTCCACGAACTCACCGGTTAGCACGGCATCGAGCGGGGTCATGCCTTCCGGCAGATCGCTGCCGAAACCGCCGACATAGCGGATCGAGAAGGCTTCAGCCGCAGCATTCATGATGAGGTCGGCATGGCTGACGCCGTCGATCTTGCTCTGCGTCACCAGCGCCCGCGCGCTGCAACGGTTCAGCGCCATGGTCAGATCGGCCTGGCGCCAGAGCTGAGGCAGCACGGCGACGATCAGGCCGGCGCGATGCGCGGCCAGCACGGTCAGGACGAATTCGACGGTGTTCGGCAATTGGACGGCGATGACCGAATTGGCGGGGAGGCCCGCTTCCATGAAGTGCGCCGTCAGCGCCGAGATCGCCCGGTCGGCGTCTGCAAAGGTCAGCCGCTGCGGTTCTGTCGCCGTGACGCGCAGCTTGTCGGCGGGGTCGACCAGCGCCAGCGCCTGCGGCTGCCGGCTGAGGATACGACGAAACAGGCCGTCGAGGGTGGGCGAGGCATTCGGCGTAGGCGAGGTGGATGCGGTCACGGTGTCACTTCCGGTTCGGCGGCGAAGCTGGCAGCGTTCTGGCCCACCACGTCTCCGGCAAATAGCCTGACAGCGCGATGGTCGAAGGTTGTTCTATCCGATTCCATCGGGCAATCCATTGCTCGCCTACATAGTAAAGCGGGATAGCGTAGAAACCGGCGATCAGCGCGCGGTCCATGGCACGGACGGCATCGACAAAGGGACTGTGGTCGCGAGCCTCCAGCATGGCCGAGATCATCGCGTCGACGGCTGGATTCTTCGCGCCCATATAGTTGCGGGTGCCGGGATTGTCGGCGGCTTCCGAGCCCCAATAGAACGACTGCTCGTTGCCGGGCGACAGCGACTGGTCCCAGCGGTTCTGGATCATGTCGAATTCGAAATTGATGCGGCGCTGGTCGAACTGCACGGCATCGATCGAACGGATATTCGCGATGATCCCGGCGCGCTTGAGATCGCGCGCATAGGCCAGCGCGATGCGTTCCTGATCGCGGGTGGTGACGAGGATCTCGAAGGCGAGGGGCGCTTTGTCCGACTGCCGCCGCAGCACGTTGTTATCGAGCACGTAGCCGGCATCCTTCAGCAGTGCCAGCGCGGTGCGCAGCGCGGGACGGTCACGGCCGGAGCCGTCGCTGACCGGCAGGCGATAGCTGCCATCGAGAATATTGGCGGCTATATTCGAGGCGTAGGGCTGCAGCAGTGTCCGTTCGCGGTCATCCGCGGCGCGCATATAAGCGGAGAGATCCGAGCCCGCGAAGAAGCCGGCCGAGCGGGCATAGAGGTTGAAGAAATAGGTGCGGTTGATCCATTCGAAATCGAACAGCAGCGTCAGCGCCTGTCGTACGCGAATATCTGTGAACATCGGTCGCCGCGTGTTGAACACCAGAAATTCCGACGGCTTCGGCAGGCCGGTCTTGATGCTGTCGCGGATCACTTCGCCGGACGTGGCGGCGGGGAATGTGTAGCCGTCGTGCCAGCGCAGCGGTTCGTTCTCGACGCGGAAGTCGTAGAGGCCGCGCTTGAAGGCTTCGAAATGGGTGTTGGCTTCGCGATAATAGTCGAGGCGAATCTCGTCGAAATTCCACAGCCCGCGATTGATCGGCAGATCGCGGCCCCAATAGGCGGGATTGCGGGTGAGGGTCACCGCCGCGCCGGGTTTCACAGCCGTCACCGTATAGGGCCCGGAGCCCAGTGGCGGCGCCATCGAGGTTTCCTCGAACGTATCGGGATGGACGGCGTGTTTCGGCAGCACCGGCATCAGGCCGAGGATCAGCGGCAATTCGCGATCTGCCTGGCCGCCGAAGTCGAAGCGCACCGTGCGCTCATCCAGCGCCTCGGCCTTGGCCACTTTCGAATAATACTGCCGGTGATTGGGCCGGCCCTTGTCGCGCAGCAACTGCCAGGAGAACAGCACGTCTGCGGCCAGTACCGGCTTGCCGTCGGAGAATTGGGCCTGGGGATTGATCCGGAACGTGACGAAGCTTCTCGCGTCATCGGTCTCGACGCTCTCGGCGAGCAGGCCATAGAGCGTGAAGGCCTCGTCCTGGCCGCGGGCCATCAGGCTTTCGATGACATAGCCGCGCATCTGCGGCACCGCGATGCCCCGGACGATGAAGGGATTGAGGCTGTCGAAGGTGCCGAGAACGCCCTGGACCATGCGGCCGCCTTTCGGCGCGTCGGGATTGGCATAGGGCATCTGCCTGAAATCGGGTAGCAGGGCCGGCGCGCCGTGCATGGCGATCGCGTGGCGAGGGGCGGCCTGTGCGGAATCTGCCACTGGGCCGGCCAGCGCTGTCCAGCAGGCCAGCGCCGCGATCACCTTGGACAGGGTCGAAAAACCCTGTGCATCTGTGCGATTTGATTCGGTTGATTTCACAGAGGAACTTTACCATGGCTGCCCGCCCGGAACCTGTGCCATGCATCAAATAGGGCTGGCGCCATTGATCTTTTCGTCGGCCGCTGTATTGAAAGCGGACAATTGACGAGGACGGCGCGGCCTGTCACGTAACGGCCGTAATTGGCACCGAGACACCCGCCAACGGGTGACTGTCAGCGCCGCCTCCGGGATATGAGCGCCTCCGTTCAGAAAGGGTTTTCAATGAATTTCCGTCTCTTGGCTGCGTCGGTTCTGCCGCGCGGGCGGGGCTTCGCGCTTCTGGCGGCGACGGCCTTGACCGCCACGATGATCGCTCCGGTTGCGCATGCGCAGGCTCCTGCGCCGGCTGCAGCGCCGAAGGCTGCGGCCCCGGCTCCCAAGGCTGCCCCGAAGGCCGCGCCGAAGGCTGCTGCTCCGGCCGCTCCCGCCGCCCAGGCGCCTGCCGCAGGCGCGCCGCCGGCCGATCAGCAGGTTCAGCTGATCTACGCGCCCTGGACCAAGTTCTGCCTCAAGGGCCAGGACGCCAACGCCAAGCAGGTCTGCTTCACCGGCAAGGACGGCCGCATCGAGTCGGGCCAGCCCGTCATCGCCGCCGTCATCATCGAGCCGGAAGGCGAACCGAAGAAGATCCTGCGCGTGACGCTGCCGCTCGGCATGCAGCTCGTGCACGGCACCCGCGTGATCGTGGACAGCAATGCCCCGGCGCAGAGCCCCTATGTGATCTGCTTCGCCAACGGCTGCATGTCCGATTACGAAGTCACCCCGGAGCTCCTGGCCAATCTGAAGAAGGGCCAGAACCTGATCGTTCAGGCGATCAACTCGAACGGCGCACCGCTCACGCTGCCGCTGCCGCTGGCCGAATTCGCCAAGGCCTATGACGGCCCGCCGACCGATCCGAAGGTGTTCGAGGAAACCCAGAAGAAGCTGCAGGAAGAGCTGCAGAAGCGGGCTGCGGAAGCCCGCGCCAAGCTCGAAGCCCAGCAGCCGGCAGCTGGTGCAGCACCGGCGGCTCCGGCCAATCCGGCCGCGAAGTAAGCTGGTTCGAAGAAATCACGAAAAGGCGCCCTTTGGGGCGCCTTTTTTGTTGGCCGCACAGTCCAGTCGCCTCGCATACTGTAGACAACAAACGAATTCCCCTCTTGCCCCGTATCGGCTAGGCAGGAGGGGTAGGCAGACGGACGGCAGCGCATGGCGAAGGACGGCAAAACACCGGCAAAGCGACTGGGCGAGCAGCACAACTCGCTGCATAATCTCGTTTATGACGAGATCCGCTCGGCGATCGTCAACGGGCGCCTGAAGCCGGGCGAGCGGCTCATCGAGGAGCGGCTGGCCGAGGAATACGGCGTGTCGCGCAACCCCGTGCGCGAGGCGTTGCGCGCCTTGAGCGCGGAAGGGCTGGTGGATGTCTCGAGCCGCCGCGGCGCTCATGTCGCGCATGTGGCGCCAGAGAAGCTGCAGGAAGTGATCGAGATGCGGGCCTTGCTGGAGTCCCACAATGCCCGCCTCGCAGCGCGGCACAAGAATCCGGTGGTGCTCAAGAGCGTCGAGGCGATCCTTGCAAAGGGGCAGGCTGCACTCAGCGCCGGGCGGATGCGCAGCCTGCGCGACCTCAATGAGCAATTCCACAAGGCGCTGGCGCAGGCCGGCAACAACGAGCTGCTCTCGGAAATGCTCGGCGCGCTGCGCGCCCGCAGCGCTCTGCTGTTTGCGCCGGATAATCCTAAGCGGCAGGCGCTGAACTGGGACGAGCATGCCGGCATCCTGCAGGCCATTCTGGATGGCGACGAGGACATGGCTGCCAAGCGCGCCATGGCACATGTGATCGGCGCCGGCGAGGCGCATCTGAAGACGCTGCGCCAGGCCGATACCCAAACCGCATCAAGTGATCAATTGGCGTAGCAGCAACAGCAGCGCGGCGAGGGCCGACAGGCCGAGCACCGCGAAACGGACGAGGCCCGGCGAAACCAGCTTGGCCAGCGGCGTCGAGATCCAGAAGCCGAGATAGAGCGGCGCAATCAGCCAGATGCCGAGCACCACATCGTGCCAGCCGAACCGCCCGGCCATGGCCAGTGCCGCGATGGAGATCAGCGATCCGAACATCAGGAATCCGCCTAGAGAGGCGCGAAGGGTTGCTTTCGGCGCGTTCTGATACATCAGCGCGATCGGCGGCAGGCCGACCGATGTCACCGTACCCATGAAGCCGGAGACGCAGCCGGCGCCGAACATCACGGCCGGCGAAGAAGGCAGCTCGATCCGCGCGAGGCTCATGGCGACACCGGCGAAGATCACCAGCGCGAAGATGATGGATAATTCGCGCACGGGCAGAATGCCGATCAGTGTGGCGGCGATGATCGAGGTGGGGGCACGTCCGAGCAAGGCGAAGCCGAGCCCTTTTGAGTCCACGCTGGCACGCTCGCGCAGCAACGACAGTGCGGCAATGATGAGTGCCAGGAACAGCATCGGACCCGGTACCAGTTCGGGATCGACGATCGCGAGAATGGGCGCGGCAAACATACCGAATCCGACACCGCTGACGCCTTGCAGGCAAGCGCCGATGAGAACGAGAAGGCCGGCAACCGCCCACGGGCCGGCGATCGAGTGAAGGACGAGATCCGTCATATTCCTGTTTTCCAAGTCTGTCGTCGAGGTAGAAGCGACCCTAGAGGTCAGCAGGGCTCGTCGGCCCGTCGCTGATTTGCGGCGGGCCGTTGTTTCATTTGCAGTGAGGTTGCGGGCGTCAGTCGGCGCGGGCTGCGGGCTTGTTGATGCGCATCTCCACAAGCTGGATCAGTGCGTAGATCGCCAGCGAGATGAAGCCGAGCAGCACGATCGCCGCCATCACCATGTCCATGCGGAAGATCTGACTGCCATAGGTGATGAGATAGCCGAGCCCGGCCTTCGACGCCTGGAATTCGCCGACGATCACACCGACCAGCGACAGGCCGGCATTGGCTTTCAGCGTAGCGATAAAGGTGTGGACATTGCCGGGCAGCACCACCTTGGTGAGCATCTGCCAGCGCGTGGCGCCCAGCGTGCGCACCAGCTTGATCTTGTTTGGGTCCGACTGGCTGAAGCCCGTATAGAGCATCAGGATGGTGATGAAGAGCGCGACCGCGACGGCGACGGCATAGATCGAGCCGGTGGCGCCAAGCCAGATATAAAAGATCGGCACCAGCGCGATCTTCGGCAATGCATTGAGCACAACGAGAAACGGATCGAGGACTCGCTCGAGTTGCGGCGACATCCAGAGCAGCACTGCGATGATTGTGCCGAGCACCATCGCGATGGCGAAACTCACCACCACTTCGGTGAGCGTGACGAAGACATGTTCGCCGAACTGGCCGTCGGCGATCATCTGCAGGAAGGCCTGCACCACGGCGCTGGGATAGCTGGTGAGCATCGGGTTGACCCAATGCATGCGCGGTGCGATCTCCCACAGCAAGAGAAACAGCACGACCAGTCCGAATTGGGCGATGGCGATGAGGCGCTTCTCGCGCTGCTGGCCGGCGAGCCACGCCTTGTATTGCGGGCTTTGCCGCGGGGTCGTTTCGGACGATGCGACGGCGGCATGCGATGCGTCGGTGACGGCGGCTTTACTCGACATGGACTTCAAGCTCTTCCCAGACGGTGTTGAAATAGGACGGAAACTCCGTCGTCTCGCGCGCGGCGAAGCTACCGGGGCGATCGTTCCCGTGGCTCGGGAAGGCGATGTCGTGGATCGATTTGATGCGGCCGGGGCGGCGGCTCAGCACGATCACACGGTCCGCCATGGCGATGGCTTCGGGAATGTCGTGGGTGACCAGCACCGCCGTCTTGTTCTCCTTGCGGATGATGTCGCCGATCTCGTCGGCGATGGACAGCCGGGTCTGGAAGTCGAGCGCAGAGAACGGCTCGTCGAGCAGCAGGATGTCCGGGGTCAGGCACATGGTGCGCGCCAGTGCCGCGCGCTGTCGCATGCCGCCGGAGAGTTCCGACGGCTTGCTGTGCAGGAAGTCGCCGAGGCCGTAACGCGTGAGCAGCGCCTCGGCCTTGCGCCGCGCCGCGCCCATGTCGTCGCCACGGATTTCCGGGCCGAGCAGCGCGTTGTCGACGATGCTGCGCCATTCGAAAAGGCTGTCCTGCTGCAGCATGAAGCCGACCTGCGGCGAAGGGCCGGTGACCGTTTTGCCGTCGATCAGCACTTCGCCCTCGGTCGGCTTGATGAGGCCGCTGAGCAGCGAGAGCAGGGTGCTCTTGCCGCAGCCGGACTGGCCGACGATGCTGACGAACTCGCCTTGCTCGACCTTGAAGTTGATATCCCTCAACGCCAGCGTTTCGCCCTTCGGCGTGAAGTAGCGCAGATTGACATGGCGGAATTCGATCTTGGGGACGATCATTTGGCCGCGCCCCGCGTCTCGGCTTTCACGGTCTTGGCGAAGGATGGATCGACCAGTCTCTCATAGGTGACCTTCTTGCCGGCATCGAGAACGCTGGAGGCGATCAGCAGATCCTGCAGCGCGTCCATCGCTTCCGCGGTGACCAGCGGCGCGGTCTTCCATACGCCGGCATCGCGCTGTCTGGTGATGGACTTTGCGAGTTCGATCGCGGGCACGCCGGGGAAGAACGGGGCGAGCACGGTGGCCGCTTCGTCGGCGCTCACGGTCTGCAACCATGTCTCGGCTCTGGCGATGGCATTGGTGAAGCCCTGGATGACCTTGGGCTTCGCCTTGATGGTGCTCTCCTTGGCGGTGAACACGGTGTAGTCGATCTGGCCCGCGGCCTTGCCGATATTGGCGAGAGAGACACCCTTGCCCGCGAGTTCGATCTTGGTGACGTCGGGCTCGAAGAAGGTTGCGTAGTCGCCGGTGCCCGACATGAACGCGCCCATCCGCGCGGGGATGGCGACATTGGTAATGATGGTGACGTCCTTCTCGGGATCGAGGCCGTTGTCCTTCAGCACCTTGTCGAGGAAGATCGCGGGTGCCGATCCCTTGCGCCAGCCGAGGATCGTCTTGCCCTTCAAGTCCTTCCAGCTGAAATTGTCCTGCTTGCTGCGGCCGACGATGAAAGAGCCATCGGTGGCGGTGAGCCCCGCGAAAATGCGGATCTTGTCGGGCGACAGGCCGGTCTCGATATAGACTGCGGTCTCGGGTCCTGCGAGGACGATGTCCGCAGCGCCGGAGAGAAGGGCAGCAGTCGCCTTGTCGCTCCCTTGGGCTGCGACGAGATCGAACTCGATGCCTTCGGCCTGAAAATAGCCGAGCCCCTTAGCGGCATAGAGCGGCGCATAGAACAGCGAGTGGATCACCTCCATAAAGTTGATCTTTTCCATCCGTTGCGCGCGGCTTGTGGCCGGAGTGCCGAGCACGGCGGCGGCGCATAGTGCGCCCACGATGAAGCTGTTGCGAAATCTCATGGCCGTTGAACCCTTCCTGTAGTCCAAGTCCGCACGCGGCGGCGTTAGATAGGTGAATGCAAAGGGCGGGCCAGTTGATTTTCGTGCATTGTCCTCTGTATACAAAAGACGATTACCGTTAGGATCGCGCCAAGTTGCGGATTTGGTGCGATCTTCATCAACTGAGCTGTGCAGATGCACATTAGGAGAGCAGACATGCATGATTTCGAGATGCCCGGCTGGGCGACCGAGCGGGTTCTGGCGCGGCAGGGGCAGGCGCTGGCGCATCGCGACGTCGCAGCTCGCACCACGGCATTGGTGGTGATCGACATGCAGAACCATTTTCTGGCACCGGGTGCGGGCGGCGAGACGCCGCCGGCTCGCGACATCGTACCTAACATCAATCGGGTGGCGTCGGCGCTGCGCGACGCCGGCGGGCTGGTGGTGTGGATCCGGACGCTGTTCAATGACGGCGCGCTGCGCACCATCCCGCATTTCCATCACACGCTGCTGACCCCGGAGCGTTTTGCCGCGCGTTCGAAATCACTGGTCGAGGATGCGCCGGGCTCGGCGCTATGGCCAAAGCTCGATGTGCGTGAGAGCGATCTCGTGGTCGGCAAGACGCGCTACAGCGCCTTCATCCAGGGCGCATCCGATCTCGACGGCATCTTGCGCGCGCGCGGCATCACGGCGGTGCTGATTGCGGGGACGATGACCAATGCCTGCTGCGAATCCAGCGCCCGCGACGCCATGATGCTGAACTACCGCACCACCATGGTGCATGATGCCTGCGCCAGCCTGCGTGACGACGAACATGCCGCGGCCTTGACCAGCTTCTACATGTTCTTCGGCGATGTCACTGACGTGGCGGAACTGGAAACGCGATATGGCGCGCGGGGCTAGTCCCCGCGTCAGTTCAGCGACGGATTGCGCGGCCGGTAGCTGCCGGACTTGTCCTTGATGAAGATCTCGGCGACCTGGGAGTGCCGGATCGGTTCGCCGGACTCGTCGGGCAGGAGGTTCTGCTCGGAGACGTAAGCGACGTATTCCGACTCAGAATTCTCGGCCAGCAGGTGGTAAAACGGCTGGTCCTTGCTCGGACGAACGTCTTCGGGGATCGACAGCCACCATTCTTCGGTGTTGTTGAATTCCGGATCGATATCGAACACCACCCCCCGGAACGAAAAGATCCGGTGGCGGACGATCTGTCCAATCTGGAATTTGGCGGTCCGCGCTTTGATCATTCTGGTCGAATAGACCAGGATTGTGGCCGATGCTAGAGGCAAATGACGGATTTAAGACAGCCGGACGCCGCTCCCCGATATCCCGCCCGACGGGCCAAGAACCAAGAAAAACACGCCTGACATGATGGACGTCCTCAATCTCGCGCTGCCGTATTTCGGGCTGATTTTCATCGGTTTCGCCTGCGGCAAGGTCAAGAACCTGCCCGAAACGGGCCTCGCCTGGATGAATTTCTTCCTTCTCTATGTGTCGCTGCCGGCGCTGTTCTTCCGCATCATGGCCAAGACGCCGTTCGAGGAACTCAACAATCTGCCCTTCGTGATCGGCACCACGCTGGCGACTGCAACGGCGTTCTTCCTGTCGGTCGGCACCGGTAAGTTCCTGGGACGGCTGACCATGCGCGAGGCCGGGATGGCCGGGCTCGCCGGCGGTTATGGCAATATCGGCTATATGGGACCGGGGCTGGCGCTGGCTGTGCTCGGCCCCAAGGCGGCAGTGCCGACCGCGCTGGTGTTCTGTTTCGACAGCATCTTCCTGTTCTCGATCGCACCGCTGATGATGGCGCTGACCTCGGGCGACAAGCGTCCGCTCCTGCCGACGATCTTCATCGTCATCAAGCATATCGTGCTGCATCCACTGATCGTCGCAGCCTATCTCGGCGCCTTCGTCGCGGCGTTTCACATCCAGATGCCGGTCGCGGTCGACCGCATGCTGCTGTTCCTGCAGAACTCGGCGGCACCCGTCGCATTGTTCGCACTCGGCGTCACGGTGGCGCTGCGGCCGCTGGGGCGGGTCCCATGGGAAATCCCGGGCCTGATCTTCATCAAGCTGCTGCTGCATCCCTTGATCGTGTTCGGCCTGATGCTGTTGCTCGGCCCGTTCCCGCCGCTCTGGGCCGCAACCGCCGTGCTGCTCGCGTCATTGCCGCCGGCGCTGAATGTGTTCGTGATCGCGCGGCAATACGATAGCTGGGTCGAACCGGCTTCTGTCGCGGTGCTGCTCGGCACTTTCGTGTCCGTGCTGACGCTGACCTCGGTGATGTATTTCCTGAAGACCGGCCAGATCGCGTTTCCGTAAGGACACGCGAGATCTCTAGGAAGCACTCTTGCGCCACGATGGCGACAGGCCCTCGCGCATCGCAAGGCGGCGCAGCGGGCCGATAGACCCCATCGCATGCATGCCGGCCGCGCGGATCAGCTGCATCGGCAGGAGATCGCTGAGCAGCGAACGGTTCGCCATGTCGATGGCGAAGGTGCGCGAGGAGATGTCGCTGCGGCGGATCTTCTCGAAACGCGTCAGCACCGGCGCTGCCCCGATATCCGCGCCATTCATGCCGGCATCGCGAACGATATCAGCGATATCGCCGGCGTCGCGCAGGCCAAGATTGAGACCCTGCGCGCCGATCGGCGGCACCACATGGGCGGCTTCGCCGACCAGCACGATGCGGTTCTTCGCCAGCTGCGCCGGCTGCTCGATCGCCAGCGGGAACGTGTGTCGACCCGGCTCGACCTGAACCCGGCCGAGGATCGAATGCGATTGCTTCTCGGCGGCGTCCGACAGTGCCTCATCGCTCAAGGCCATCAGGCGCTCGGCATCACGGGGCTTGTTGACCCAGACGATGCTGGAGCGATCGCCGGGCAGGGGCACGAACACGCAGGGACCGGCGGGGGTGTGAAACTCCGTCGACATGTTCTTGTGCGGCCGGCTATGCGCGATGTTGAAAGTTACGGCCGTCTGCTCGAGCGCGCGTCGTTTGACTGAAATGCCCGCGGCCTCGCGGCACAGGGACTGGCGGCCATCGGCGCCGACGACCAGCCGCGCTACCAGGACCTGGCCTTGCCGGGTACGGACCTGAACCTGCATCTCGTCCGGCGTGACCGTATCGGCTTCGTCATCGATGCGAATGAGATTAGTCAATTCCGCGGCGCGCGCTTCGAGCGCAATCATCAATTCGCGGTTCTCGATATTGTAGCCGAAGGTCTCGAGGCCGATCTCGCTGCAGACGAATTTGACTTCGGGCGCGCGGATCAGCCGGCCCGTGTCGTCCACCAGCCGCATGGTCGTCAGCGCGGCCGCCTTGTCGGCGCAGCGGCGCCAGACATCGAGGTTTTTCAGAAATGCAACGGAGCCGCCCAGCAGCGCGGTGGTGCGGTTGTCGCCATAGGGGACGCGGCGGGCGACGAGGGCGGTACGGGCGCCGGTCTCGGCCAGCGCAAGGGCGGCAGCAAGGCCGGCAGGGCCGCCGCCGACAACGGCGACGTCATAAATGGAGGTGGAAGCAGAGGTCTCGATCATGGCCGGACCATCGGCTTTTGGCCCGGCATTTTCAAGCCGTTACGCGCTGCGGAATCGTTCCCGCGGTGTCGGGCGGCCTAAGGCCGCATCGGCGCCTGTGCAAATCGGGCCGATTCCTGCTAGCAATTCCCCGCATATGACCGCTTCGAGTCCGGACCAACTCCCGTCGTCGTCACGATCCGCGCGCGCGGCGGCGTTCTCGGTTCACATCTTCACGGCGCTCGGTGCCGGTGTGGCACTCATCGCCATGATGAGCGCCGTGCGCGGCGAATGGGCTGTGATGTTCGGCTGGCTCGGTCTGGCGCTGATCATCGACGCACTCGATGGCCCGATCGCCCGACACTTCGACGTCGGCCGGGTGCTGCCGGATTGGTCGGGCGATGCGCTCGATTTCGTGGTCGACTTCCTCACTTACGTTTTCGTGCCAGCCTATGCGATCGCGGCCTCCGGTCTGTTGGTGCCGTGGACGGCGGTGCTGCTCGGTGCCGGTATCGTCATCACCAGCGCACTCTATTTTGCCGACAAACGCATGAAGACCGACGACAACCACTTTCGCGGCTTTCCGGCGCTGTGGAACGGAGCGGCGTTCTATCTGTTCCTGCTGCAACCATCACCTGTCATCGCGAGCCTTGCGATGCTGGCGCTGATCATCCTGACCTTTGTGCCGGTGCATGTGCTGCATCCCGTTCGCGTGATGCGTCTGCGCCGGTTGAACCTGTCACTGATGGCGATCTGGGCGGTGCTGGCCGTCATCACGTTGATACAGAACTTCGCTGTTGCTTTGCCTGTTACGGTCGCGCTCTGCGCGATCGCTTTTTACATTGTCTGCGGTGACGCCGTCATCCGCCTCATGGGGCCCTCCAGATCATGATCGAACTGTTTTCCAGCCCTGAAGCCTGGGCCGCGCTCCTGACGCTGACTGCGCTCGAAATCGTACTCGGTATCGACAATGTGATTTTCCTGTCGGTGCTGGTGTCGCGGCTGCCGGAGCCGCGGGCAACGCGCGCACGCCAGATCGGTCTGGCGCTGGCGCTGGTGTTCCGCATCCTGCTGCTCAGCGTTCTTGTCTGGCTGATCGGGCTGACCGAACCGGTGATTGCGGTGAAGAGCTTCGCATTCTCCTGGCGCGATCTGATCCTGATCGGCGGCGGTCTGTTCCTGATCGCCAAGGCAACGCACGAGATTCATGCCGAGGTTGAGGCGCGCGAGGGAGGCGGCGACGAGAAGCCGGCACCGAACGCCTTTGCCCTGGTCATCCTGCAGGTTGTCATCGTTGATCTCGTTTTCTCGCTCGACTCCATCATCACCGCCATCGGCATGGCGCAGGACATCGAGATCATGGTGGCCGCTGTGATCATCGCCTGTGCGGTGATGTATGTATCGTCCGGACCGGTGGCCCGCTTCGTGGCGCATTATCCGACCACCAAGATGCTGGCGCTGGCCTTCCTTGTGCTGATCGGCGTCTCGCTGATGGCGGATGGATTCAAATTCCACATCCCGCGCGGCTATATCTATTTCGCCATCCTGTTTTCGGCGGCGGTCGAGCTGTTCAATGTGATGGCGAAGCGTAACCGCCGAAAGCGGACCCAGACGGGCACAGGTTGACATCACGCGAGTGTTGGTTATCGCTTCAGGCCAAAGTCATTCAGGGAGATTGAACGATGACCAAAGCCGTCCGCGTCCATGAGATCGGTGGGCCCGAAGTGCTCACCTATGAAGACGTGCAGGTCCCGGCACCGGCCGCAGGCGAGGTGCGCATCCGCCAGCATGCCATCGGCGTCAATTTCATCGACACCTACTTCCGCAGCGGTCTCTACAAGGCGCCGCAGCTGCCGTTCATCGCCGGCAACGAAGCCTCGGGCGAAGTGGTCGAGGTCGGTCCGGGCGTCACCGGCTTTCATCCCGGTGACCGCGTCGCCTATTATTCGGCCCTCGGCAGCTATGCGACGGAGCGCGTGTTTGCCGCCGACCGGCTGGTGAAATTGCCCGATCGCATCACCCACGAGCAGGGTGCCGTGCTGATGCTGAAGGGCCTCACGGTCTGGTATCTGCTGCACAAGACCTTCAAGGTCGAGCCGCATCACCGCGTACTGATCCATGCTGCAGCGGGCGGCATCGGTCTGCTCGCCTGCCAGTGGGCCAAGGCCATGGGCGCGCATGTGATCGGCACCGTCGGCTCGAAAGAAAAGGGCGAGCTGGCGCTGGCCAATGGCTGCGATCACGTCATCTATTACAACGAAGAGAACTTCGTCGATCGCGTGAAGCAGATCAGCCGTAACGAACTCTGCGATGTCGTCTATGACGGTGTGGGCAAGACGACCTATCCGGGCTCGCTGTCATGCCTGAAGCCGCGTGGCATGTGGGTGTCGTTCGGCAATGCCTCCGGCCCTGTGCCGCCATTCGCCATCGCCGAACTCAACAATCACGGCTCGCTGTTCGCGACGCGCCCGAAGCTGAACGACTATGTCGCCAGGCGCTCGGAATTGCTGGAGGGCGCTGACACGCTGTTCTCAGCCGTGATCGACGGCAAGCTGCATGTGCCGATCAATCACGCTTATGCGCTGAAGGATGCGGCGAAGGCTCATGTGGACCTGGAAGCACGCAAGACCACGGGCGCGGTGATCTTGAAGGTGTGATCTTTCTTCTCCCTCCCTCAAGCGCAGCAAAGCTGCGCGCAGCGGGGAGGGTGGCGCGATGCGAGCGTCAGCGAGCATCGTGACGGGTGGGGGCACCCCCACCCCGGCCTGTCGGCCGACCCTCCCCACAAGGGGGAGGGATTCAGCAGACGCCGGCGTTCTAACTAAAACCCCGCCACCGTCCCGTGCAGATCATACGCATCCGAACGTTCGATCTTGGCCGTGACGATCTCGCCGACCTTCAGTGGCCGGCGTGCGGTGATATAAACTGACCCGTCGATCTGCGGAGCGTCCGCCTTCGAACGCCCCTTGGACACGGTCGGGCCGACTTCGTCGATGATGATCTGCTGCCGCGTTCCCACTTTGCGCTTCAGGCGGCGCGCCGAGATTTTCTGCTGGCGCTCCATCAAGGCATTCCAGCGCTGCTGCTTGATCTCTTCAGGCACCGCGCCCGCGATGGCGTTGGAGGTCGCGCCCGCCACGGACTCGTATTTGAACGCGCCGACACGGTCGATCTGCGCTTCTTCCAGCCAGTCGAGCAGATATTGGAAATCGCTTTCGGTCTCGCCGGGGAAGCCGACGATGAAGGTCGAGCGCAATGTCAGATCGGGACATTCCTCGCGCCACGTCTTGATGCGGGCGAGCGTCTTGTCCTGCGCGGCCGGGCGCTTCATCGCCTTCAATACGTCCGGTGCCGCGTGCTGGAACGGAATGTCGAGATAGGGCAGCACATTGCTGCCGGCATTCATCAACCCGATGACTTCATCGACATGCGGGTAGGGGTAGACGTATTGCAGCCGTACCCAGGCGCCAAGCTCGCCTAGCTCCTTGGCGAGATCGTAGAACTTGGCGCGGACCTCGCGGTCCTTCCACGGGCTGCTGGCGTATTTGATGTCGACGCCATAGGCGGAGGTGTCCTGCGACACCACAAGCAGTTCCTTGACGCCGGCCTTTACCAGCTTCTCAGCCTCCAGCAGCACTTCCTTGGCCGGGCGAGAAACGAGATCGCCGCGCAGCTTCGGAATGATGCAGAAGGTGCAGCGGTTGTTGCAGCCTTCGGAAATCTTCAGATAGGCGTAGTGCCGCGGCGTCAGCTTGATGCCCTGCGGCGGCACGAGATCGATATGTGGATTGTGCACCGGCGGCAGCGCGCGATGCACGGCGTCGAGCACGCTCTCATATTGCTGCGGGCCTGTGATCGACAGCACGTTGGGATAGGCGGCTTCGATCTGCTCGGGCTCGGCGCCCATGCAGCCAGTGACGATGACCTTGCCGTTCTGCGCCATGGCTTCGCCAATGGCGCCCAACGACTCCGCCTTGGCGCTGTCGAGGAAGCCGCAGGTGTTGACGATGACGACGTCGGCGCCGTCGTGCTTGCGGGCGAGTTCGTAGCCTTCGGCCCGCAGGCGCGTGATAATGCGCTCGGAATCCACCAAGGCCTTGGGGCATCCGAGCGATGTGAATGATATACGCGGCGCTCTTTCCATGTAATCGCCTGGAACCTTCGTCTGAATTGTCGGGATTTGCGATCCAAGTAATTGATCCGACGGAAAAATTCAACCGCTACCAGTGTTCCCGCGATGGTAAATCGAGGCGCCTGCATATCGGGCGATGGGCCAAAAGCGGATGATCAGGGCGTGATTTAACCCGGAATGTCGTCCGTTGACCCTTTGTTTTGGTCTTCCCAGTCCTCCCACGCGACATCGTAGGTTTTCAGGAAGCTGGAAACGGCTGCGCCAATGGTTGGAAAGAAATATTTCTCGCCAAGCAGCGTGAACAGGCCAAATCGCTTCAGCTTGTCCTTTACGGGATCCTTGAGCTCGGCAAAACAAAGCTCGATTCCCTTTGCCTGCAACGTCTCGTCCAATTCGCGAATGAAATCGGCGGCAGTGACGTCGACGCTGGTGACCGGCTCCGCTGTAACCACTAGCCAGCGTACGGGTGTCGGCGATTTCGCCACGGCATCCAGGGCGCGCTCCTTGAAGAATTCGGCGTTGGCGAAGAAGAGAGGTGCATCCCATCGAAACAGGACCAGCCCGGGAATCAGGCGGGCATCCGGATATCTTGTGATGTCGTGATAACCTTTGACGCCGTGGGCGCGGCCCAGTACCGCGGAATGCGGGCGCCAGCCGTCCCATAGAAACTCGATGATGGCTATGGCAATGGCCAAACCTATTCCCGGAATGACCCCAAGCACCGCCACGCCGATAAAGCAGGTGATCGATAGCCAAAATTCCCACTGCTGAATCCGATAGATGCGTTTGAGGTCGGTCACCTCGATCAGCCCGATGGCGGAGGCGATCACGACAGCGGCCAGTGCGGCGGTGGGCAGGTGCTCGAGCAGGTTTGGCGCCGCGAGCAGCAGCAAGGCGATCACCAATGCGCCAACGACGCTGGTGAGCTGGGTGCGGGCGCCGGCAGCTTCTGCAACAGGCGTGCGCGAACTGCTGCTGCTGATCGGGAAACCTTGAAAGAAACCAGTCGCCAGATTGGCAGCGCCAAGCCCCACCATCTCCCGGTTGGGATCGACCGGCGTACCCAATCGTGCCGCATAGGAGCGCGACAGCACGCTGGTGTCGGCAAATGACACCAGCGCAATGGCGGTACCACCGATCAACACCGGCAGGATGTCGCTGTAGCCGATCAGCGGAACGGCAAAACCGGGCAGACCCTGCGGAAGAGGACCGAGAACCTGCACGCCATAGCGGGCAAGATTGAGTGCACCGACCACAGCGGTCGCCGCGACCACCGCAACCAGAATGCCCGGCAGCCATTTGTGGTTCTTGAGAAGCAGGATGACCGTTAGCGTGCCGAGCCCGATCGCCAATGCCACCAGGTTTGTTCTTCCTTCGAGGATTGCGCTGGCGATAGCCCACAAGTTTCGCAAGGGTCCGTCGCTCTCGATAGAGAAGCCGAAGAGTTTTGGCAGCTGGCTGATCAGTACGGTCAGCGCAATTCCGTTCATGTAGCCGTAGCGTATTGGCTTGGAGAGGAGCTCGGTTACAAAACCCAGGCGCGCGATGCCCGCCAGAATGCATACCGTGCCCGAAACGATTGCCATCATGCCGGCCAGCGTTACGGCGCGAAGGGGATCGCCCCCGGACAGAGGGGTGACAACGCCGAGGATGACGGCTGCCAGAGCCGAATCCGGTCCCAGGACGAGGATGCGACTTGGACCGAACAAGGCATAGATCAGGAGCGGTACGATGGTTGCGTACAGACCATGGATGCCCGGCAAGCCCGATGCCGCCGCGTAGGCAATTCCAACCGGGACCAGCATTGTCGCGAGAACGAACCCGGCGACGATGTCGCGCGGAAGCCATGCCGCCTCATATTGGCGGAGAGTGCGAACCCCCGGCAGCCAATGGATCCAATGCTTCATTGGGCGGACGCTCCCGAGCCCGCAAACCCGGTTGGGCTTGCCTGCCGCATGCAATGCCTTGGCCGCGATTGGCGCGGTTGGACCTCACCACAAGTTATTATGTCTTTGGCAAGCTGAACAGCGACGCGTCGACCTGTTGCATATTCAATCTGCCTGATTGGAAGGCAGCGGCTAGTTCTATTTGCTCATAAATACAAGGCTTTAAGCCGTGCGCGGGCGTGCTATGGGTAGTCCGCATCCATGTGAGTGCCCGATGCCTGCCGACCAGTCGCCCAAAATTGTCATTGTCGACGAAAGCCCGATCCGGGCTGCGATCCTCGAGGAAGGGTTGCGGGAGGCTGGCTATACCGATGTCCAGCATATCCGGGAGATGCATAACCTGCTGGCCCGCATCTATGCGCTGGATCCGGACGTGATCGTCATCGATCTCGAAAACCCCAGCCGCGACGTGCTGGAGCAAATGTTCCAGGTGTCGCGCGCGGTGCGCCGGCCGGTCGCCATGTTCGTGGACCAGAGCGACGCCGAGTCGGCGCGGGCCTCGGTGGAGGCGGGGGTATCCTCATATATTGTCGACGGGCTGAAGAAGGAGCGGATCAAGCCGATCCTCGATCTCTGCATCTCGCGCTTCAACGCCTTCTCGAAACTGCAGGACGAGCTTGAGCGCACCAAGTCGGCGCTGGAGGAGCGCAAGATCATCGATCGCGCCAAAGGCATTGTGATGAAGCTCAAGGGCCTCAACGAAGAAGAGGCTTACGTATTGCTGCGATCCACGGCGATGCGTGAAAAGAAGAAAATCGGCGAGATCGCGCAGTCGATCATCACCGCTGCGGAGTTGCTGAAATGACCGACCATCCGCTTCGCATCGGCTTCATTCCGCTGGCCGACGCCGCCGCCCTGATTGTCGCGGTCGACAAGGGATTCACGAAGGCCGAGGGGCTGAACGTCGAACTGGTCCGCGAAGTGTCGTGGTCGAATGTCCGCGACAAGCTGAACATCGGGTTGTTCGATGCTGCGCATCTGCTGGCGCCTGTTGCCATCGCGTCCAGCCTCGGGCTCGGCCACGTGAAAGTGCCGATCGTGGCGTCGTTCAATCTCGGCATCAACGGCAATGCCATCACGGTGTCGCCGGCGCTGCATGCGGCGATTATGTCGGAACTCGACGGTGACCCGACCGATCCAATGGCCACCGCACAGGCGCTGCGGCGCGTCGTCGTCGCGCGTGCTCGCGCTGGCGCCGATCCGCTGACCTTCGGCATGACGTTTCCGTTCTCGACGCACAATTACCAGCTCCGTTTCTGGATGGCCGCCGGCGGTGTCGATCCTGATGAGGACGTCCGTCTGGTGGTGCTGCCGCCGCCTTACATGGTCGACAGCCTTGCCAACGGCCACGTCGATGCGTTCTGTGTCGGCGCTCCCTGGAATTCTGTCGCGGTCGATCTCGGCGTCGGCCATATTCTGCATTTCGTCTCCGACATCCTGCTGCGCGCTGCCGAGAAGGTGCTGGCGATGAGGCAGAACTGGGCGGAGAAGAATCCGGACACCGTGGCGGCGCTGACGCGGGCGCATGTGAACGCCGCGGCCTTCATTGAAGCGCCGGAGAACCGCAACGAGATTGCGGCGATCCTCGCCAAGCCGCAGCACATCGGCGTCTCGCCGGAGGTCTTGCTGCGGACGTTGGATGGCCGGCTGAAAATTTCACCGGATGGCACCATGCGCGAGAGCGGGCGCTATCTGCTGGTCGGCCGCGAAGGGGCCGGGCGTCCCGATCCCGTTCAGGCCGCATGGCTCTATGCCCAGATGGTTCGCTGGGGACAGGCCGCAATCAGCCCGGAGGCACTGAAGATCGCACAGGACGTGTTCCGCCCCGATCTTTACGATGCCGCGCTCGGTATCGCCGGCAGCGCTCCGACTGATGTGCCCGACGCGGTTGGTGCCTTCGCCGGACCGCCGTTCGATCCCGCCAACATCGCTGCCCATCTCGCCGCGTTCGAGATCGCGCATATGAAGTCGTAGCGGCGGCGTCAGTTCGCCGATTTATGGATACCGCATTCCGTCTTGGCGCGGCCGCGCCAGCGGCCGGCGCGCGGGTCTTCGCCGGGCGCGGTGCGGGTGGTGCAAGGCATGCAGCCGACCGACGCAAATCCTGAGGCCACAAGCGGATGCGGCGGCAGCTTCGCCGACGCGTAGATCAGCCCGATCTCGTCCGGCGTGACATTGGCGAATGGATTGAATTTCAGCTTCCCGCCATCGGTTTCAACGACAGGAATGGCCGCGCGCGACGCGCCCTGAAATCGCTTACGGCCGTTGATCCATGCACTGAACGGCGCCAGTGCCTGCGCCAGCGGTTCGACCTTCCTGATCCGGCAGCAGGTGTCGGGATCTGACGACCACAGGTCTCCATCGGCGTCGTCAGCGGCAAGCACTTCTGCTGCGGGACGGATCGTCCGTACATCGCGCAGGCCCAGCGTCAGGATCAGCTGGTCGCGATAGTCGAGTGTCTCCCTGAACAACCAGCCGGTGTCGAGAAACAGCACGGGGATGGCGGGATCGACATCGGCCATGACCTTCAGCAACGCCGCGGACTCCGTACCAAACGACGAGACCAGCGCGAGTTCGTCGCGGCCCACGACATCAAGCGCGGCAGCAATGACCTCGGCGGGCGAGGCGGATTGCAGCGCCTGATCGTATTGGACAGCACTTGCGACGGCTCCGGGCGACAACATCACAAACTCCTCAGCAATATCCAGCTTGACTGGAATAGAATTCTATATATCAGTTGTTTGTCGCCGCTTAATAGAAAAATATTCTTTCTATTTGAGAAGCGCAGCGTGGATTTTTTGACCCCATAAATCGAGTTCCAGAGATGCACTTTCTCCCGAGCGTGTCCGCTTCGTGAGCAACGGCGAATCTCACGGCGGTTTTGAGGACCTAGTTCGGAAGACTCGGAGAAGGCGTATGACGTCGACCAATCTCGAACGCGTCCGATCGGATGTCGTATCGATGGACCACCTCGATCAACTGGAAGCACAGAGCATTTACATCCTGCGCGAGGGCTTCGCGCGGCTGAAGAAACTGGCCCTGCTATGGTCGCTCGGCAAGGATTCCAACGTGATGATCTGGCTGGCGCGCAAGGCGTTCTTCGGCCACGTGCCGTTCCCTGCGCTGCATGTCGATACCGGCAAGAAGTTTCCGGAGATGTACGCATTCCGCGATCGCTATTCGAAGGAGTGGGGACTCGATCTTACCGTCGAATATTGCCCGCCGATCGACAGTGTCGATCCGACATTGCCGCCGGCCGCGCGTTCGGCCGCGCGCAAGACCGAAGGACTCAAGCTTGCGCTGGCGAAGCACGGCTTCGACGGATTGATCGCCGGTATCCGGCGCGACGAAGAGGCGACCCGCGCCAAGGAGCGCGTGTTCTCGCCGCGCGGCGTCGAGGGTGGATGGGACGTGCGCGACCAGCCGCCGGAATTCTGGGATCAGTTCAACGCCTCGCCGCCGCCCGGTGCGCATCTGCGCATTCATCCGATCCTGCATTGGACCGAAGCCGACATCTGGGCCTACACGGCGCGCGAGAACATCCCGATCATCCCGCTGTATCTGGCCAAAGACGGCAAGCGCTACCGCTCGCTCGGCGATGCCGACATCACCAATCCGGTCGCGTCCACCGCAAGCACGATCGCCGAAATCATGGTCGAGCTCGACGGCACCAAGATTCCCGAACGCGCCGGCCGCGCGCTCGATCATGAGACCGAAGATGCTTTCGAGCGACTGCGCGTCGCCGGCTATCTGTAGAGGTGATGCGATGACCAAGATCGTCAATCTGAGCTCGCTCGCGACGCCTGCCGGCACCCCACGCCCGCAACTGCGCATCGTCATCGTCGGTCATGTGGATCACGGCAAGTCGACGCTTGTCGGCCGGCTGCTGCATGAGACCGGCGGTTTGGCGGATGGCAAGCTAGAGATGCTGAAGGCCGTCAGTGCGCGGCGCGGCATGCCGTTCGAATGGTCGTTCCTGCTCGACGCGCTGCAGACCGAGCGCGATCAGGGCATCACCATCGATACCACCCAGATCCGCTTTCGCACGCCGTCGCGCGATGTCGTTCTGATCGATGCGCCTGGTCACGCCGAATTTCTCCGCAACATGATCACCGGGGCGTCGCAGGCCGACGCTGCCGTGCTGATCGTCGATGCGCTGGAAGGCGTGCGCGACCAGACCCGGCGCCATGCCTATCTGCTGCATCTGCTGGGCGTGAAGCAGGTCGCCGTCGTGGTCAACAAGATGGACCGCGTGGATTTCAGCGCCGCGCGATTCCAGGCCATCAACGATGAGATCTCGGCACATCTGATCGAGCTCGGCGTCGCGCCTGTCGCGGTGATCCCGATCTCGGCACGGGACGGGGATGGCGTCGCCGCGCGGACCGATCGCATCGGCTGGTATAGCGGGCCGACGGTCGTCGCAGCTTTGGATGACATGACGCCGGCAACGGCGCTCGATGATCTGCCGCTGCGGCTACCGGTACAGGCGATCTACAAGTTCGACGACCGGCGCATTGTCGCCGGGCGCATTGAGGCCGGTCATCTGGCGGTTGGCGACGACGTCGTGATCATGCCTGCCGGCAAGGTCGCGAAGATCAAGAGCGTGGAGCGCTGGTCCGCGACACCGCTTGCGGGTGAGCACGGGGCAGGGCGATCGATCGGTATCACGCTCGACCGCGAACTGTTCGTCGAGCGCGGCGACGTGATCGCGCATGCGGGCGCGGTGCCATCGGATACACGACGGCTGCGGGCGCGGATTTTCTGGCTGCATGACCAGCCGCTGACAGCGGGATCGTCGATCCTGCTGCGGCTCGGCGTGCGCGAAGTGCGCGGCCGTGTGGTCGCGATCGAAAAGGCGATCGATCCCGGCGAACTGGCCAGTGTCGAAACCAAACAGATCGCCCGCAATCATGTCGGTGAAATCGAGATCGCACTGACGCAACCGGTCGCCGCCGATCGCTATGTCGACAATCCGCGCACCGGACGTCTCGTGATCGAGGTCGGAGGCCGGATCGCCGGTGGCGGTCTTGTGCTATCCGTCGATGCTGACCAACGCGCGGTGTCGTCGGACATCGTGCCGGTGCAGTCGGCGCTGCAGCCTGAGGAACGTTCGGCGCGCTATCGCCATCAAGGCGCGGTGGTGTGGTTCACAGGATTGCCGGGATCGGGCAAGTCGACGCTGGCGCGGGCGCTGGAGCACCGTCTGTTCGCCAAGGGCGGTTCGCCGATCCTGCTCGACGGCGATACACTGCGCGCCGGACTCAATCGCGACCTCGGCTTCTCCGCCGCCGATCGCAGCGAGAATGTCCGGCGGCTGGCGGAGATGGCCGGCCATCTCGCCCGCAACGGCCATATCGCCATTGTCGCGGCTGTCTCGCCCTCGCGCGGCGACCGCGCCGAGGCCCGCAGCGCGGTCGATACTGCATTTCGCGAGATCTATGTCGCTACGCCGGCGGAGATCTGCGAGCAGCGCGATCCCAAGGGGCATTACGCCAAGGCCCGCGCCGGAGACCTTCCGGGCTTCACCGGTATCGCCAATGACTATCAGGCGCCGGAGACCGTCGAGCTGAGGATCGACACGTCGAAGGTCGATGTGGGTCGCGCGATAGATGGTATCGAGGACATGTTGCGGCAGACGAAGGTGCTGGACGAGGGCGCCGACCTTGCGGCGTTCGAGGCAGTCTGACGGCTTAGGCCCGCGCTCACTTTTGCACCTCATGATGAGGTCAAGGAAAGCTGGTTCGCCAGCTTTCCTCTTACCGAGGCGGCAATCCGAATGGCCACGAGCCCAGGCTGGATGGCTTCGTCGCGCGGGGCCTTCGCAACGATAGCTGCCATTGACGTTCCCACCGTCTAATTATTGAGCGTGCGGTGCACAAACGCTGGCACCGAACGGCCGGGTTCGGCCCGATCTCGACCTCAATCCCCTGATTTCTTGACGTTTTTCCTCCGATGGCGATCTGGCACGAGACTTGAATGTCTTTAGTCAACCGGCGTTCGCTGATGCCCGCCGGCCAGTTCAGATGGATTTCCGCAGCAACGAGGCTGATCGGATCGCTTCCAGACTTCAAGCCGGCGCGACGCGCTGACCTGAGCCTGTGCGGTCCGCGATCCTTATCCCCGTTGAAGCCACGCTGTGGCCCGCAGGAGCTTCGTCCCGCATGAAAATTGAAACGCTCTCCATCGACTTTACTGACGAACAGAAGCGCTATCTCGAAGGCTTTTCGACCGGGCTGCAGATCAGCCGCGTCGGCAAGGGTCTCGGCGGCGGCGCGTCAGCCAAGGCCAATGCGGAGCCGACCGGACCGGATGCGCCGCATATCAAGGCGCAGGACCGCACGATTGCGTCGGGCAAGAAGCTGGTCGAGCAGGAGAAATGGAAGCGTGAGGAACACCCGTTCGACGCCTATCCGCGGCTGCGCGATCAGGCCGCCATCGATGCGCGGCCATCGCCGGCCGACAATTTCCGCTGGCGCTATTACGGCATCTTCTATGTCGGGCCAACGCAGGACTCCTATATGTGCCGGCTTCGGATCCCGAACGGCATCATGAAGCACTGGCAGCTTGCGGGTCTTGCCGATCTCAGTGACGAGTTGTGCGGTCCGTTCTCGCATGTGACCACGCGCGCCAATCTGCAGGTGCGCGAGATTCCGCCGAAAAATGCCGTGAAGCTGATCGAGGGTATCCAAGATCTCGGTCTGTGCTCACGCGGCTCCGGGGCCGACAACATCCGCAACGTCACCGGCACGCCGACCGCGGGCATCGATCCGCAGGAAATCCTCGACACGCGGCCCTATGCGCGCGAGTGGCACTATCACATCCTCAACGACCGCACGCTCACCGGCCTGCCGCGAAAATTCAACGTCGCCTTCGACGGCGCCGGCAAGATCGCCGTGCTGGAGGACACCAACGACATCGCCTTCCAGGCAGTCGAAGTGAAAGATGGTTTCGGCGTCGCGCCCGGCGTCTGGTTCAAGCTCGGCATCGGCGGCATTACCGGTCACAAGGATTTCGCCACCGATACCGGCATCATCGTGAAGCCGGAAGATTCCACGAAGGTGTCCGACGCCATCGTGCGCGTCTTCATCGATCTCGGCGATCGCACCAACCGGCTCAAGGCCCGGCTGAAATACGTGATCGACGGCATGGGCATGGAGAAGTTCCTTACCCTTGTCGAGGAGAAGCTCGGCACGTCGTTTACGCGCGTTCCGGCGGAAGCGTTGCTGCCGCGCCCGGGCTTCGACCGCACGGCGCATATCGGCGTGCATAGGCAGAAGCAAGACGGGTTGAACTGGATTGGCGTCGTGCTGCCGCTGGGCAAGGTGACGACCGATCAGATGCGAGGGCTTTCGAAGATCGCTTCTGATCTGGGCGATGGCGATATCCGCCTCACGGTGTGGCAGAACCTGCTGATCCCCGGTGTGAAGGATGTCGATGTCGCACTGGCGATTGCGGCCATCGAGGCGCTCGGCCTTGCCATCAAGACCACCGAGATCCGCGCCGGTCTGATCGCTTGCACCGGCCGTGCCGGCTGCAAGTTCGGCAATGCCGATACCAAACGCACGGCAACGAACATTGCCGAATGGTGCGATACCCGCGTTGAGGTCGATACGCCGATCAACATCCATCTCACCGGCTGCCATCATTCCTGCGCGCAGCATTACATCAGCGACATCGGCATGATTGGCGCGCGTATTCCCGTCGACGATAGCGACGACACCGTGGACGGATTCCACATCTTCACCGGCGGCGGCTTCGGCCCGCAGGCCGATGTCGGGCAGGAACTCTATCAGAACGTGAAGTCCGAGGACGCGCCTGTCGTTGTCGAGCGGCTGCTGAAAGCCTATCTCGCCCACCGCGCGTCGCCGAACGAGACCTTCCTCACATTCTCACGCCGTCACGACGCGGCTTCGTTGCGTAAGCTCGCTGATGAACAGGTGTCCGCATGAACCAGATGACACCGCCGCCCAAACTCGAGATCATTCCTGCGTCGGCGCCGTTTTCGGAAGCGCAACGCTCCTGGCTGAACGGTTTCTTCGCCGGCCTGCTGTCCGATGCGCCGGCGACGCCGCTTTCGGCAGAGCAGGGCGCCGCGATCATGGAAGAGGACGACGGCGCGCCATGGCACGACCAGACCATGCCGATCGCCGATCGCATGAAGCTCGCCGAAGGCAAGCCGGTTCGTCGCAAGATGATGGCGGCGATGGCGCAGCAGGATTGCGGCCAGTGCGGCTATAACTGCAACGATTATTCCGACGCGATCGCCTCCAAAGCGGAGGCGCGGCTGAATCTGTGTGTGCCCGGCGGCAAGGAAACCGCACGGATGCTGAAGTCGCTCTATGAGCAGCTCGACAAGGCGCCCGCCGGTGCTGCGCCTGCGGCAGCAGCGACGCCTGCTGCTGCCGAACCGGTCGAAGCTGCTGCGCCCGATCCGTCGACGCTCGGCCGCTCGCGCGACAATCCCGCACCCGCGGTGTTTCTCGGTCGCCGCCTGCTCAATGGCAAAGGCTCCGAAAAGGAGACCTGGCATATCGATTTCGATCTGTCGGGCTGCGGGCTCGATTACGTGGTCGGTGATAGTTTCGGCATCTTTGCGTCGAACGATCTCGGTCACGTCGACCAGATCATCGCATTGCTCGGCGCGTCGCATACGACGGAAGTGCGCGGCAAGACATTGCGTGAGGTGCTGCAATACGACGTCTCACTGGCCCCGGCACCGGACTCGCTGTTCGAGCTGATGTCCTATCTCACCGGCGGGGCCGAGCGCGCCAAGGCACGCGCACTGGCGCAGGGCGAGGACCCTGATGGCGATGCCGCGACGCTCGACGTGATGGCGGCGCTGCAGAAATTCTCACGCGTGCGTCCGCATCCGGAAGCTTTCATCGAGGCGCTCGAGCCGCTGCAGCCGCGGCTTTACTCGATCTCGTCGTCGCACAATGCGACGCCCGGCAAACTTTCACTGACGGTCGATGTCGTTCGTTACATGGTCGGCAAGCGCAAGCGCCATGGTCTGGCCTCGAGCTTCCTGGCCGATCGCATCCAGCCCGGCGATGAACTCAAGGTCTATGTCCAGAAGGCGCATGGTTTTGCGCTGCCGGACAATCCGGAGACGCCGATCATCATGGTAGGGCCGGGCACCGGAGTCGCGCCGTTCAGGGCGTTCCTGCACGATCGCAAGGCCACCAAGGCACCGGGCAAGAACTGGCTGTTCTTCGGTCACCAGCGCAGCGGGTCGGATTTCTTCTATGCCGACGAACTCAATGGGATGAAGGCCGAAGGCTTCCTCACACGGTTATCGCTGGCCTGGTCGCGCGACGCCGGCGAGAAGTTCTACGTGCAGGACCGCATGCGGGAGGTCGGCCGCGACGTCTGGACCTGGCTCGCCGAAGGCGCCCATGTCTATGTGTGCGGCGATGCCAAGCGCATGGCGAAGGATGTGGAGAGGGCTCTGGTCGATATCGCCGCCCAGCACGGCGCGCGATCGACTGATGAAGCGGTGATGTTCGTCAGCGAGCTGAAGAAGAAGGGACGTTTTCAGCTCGACGTATATTGAGGCGAAGGGGGCGTAACGCCTCCATGTCGTCCGGCGCAGGCGGACGACGGCGCCCGGAGAAATGACAGTGCTGCTGAAATGCGAGTGCGTAGAATAGTTGTGCGCGGCTAAATCCCTTCCTCTCTCAGAGCCGATTGCATTGGAGATAATCTCTCCATCCTGCGCGACATTCAAAATTCCATTTTATTGACCGAAGCCGCCGCGCTGCGCATCCTCGCACCATTGAAATCACAGGGGCGGGAGTCGTCGGCCTCTCACGGCTGAGCTTCCACTCAACACATTGACCATCGCATCAGCGCGAGCCGCAACACCATACGTTGCGGCCATGGGCAGCGCTGTGCCGATCGCAAGGAGACCAGATGTCGAATGATGATCACAACCGCAAGCCGCTGATGGATCGCCGGTCCCTGCTGCGCGGCGGCGCTGCAGCCGCATTGGCCGCGCCACTCGGCGTATGGGGCGCGCAGGCCTTCCCGTTCAAGCAGGCATCTCCGATCGATTTCTCGGAGTTTCCGATTTGCAGAACCGCGTCGGAGGCGCCTGCGCTCACCGGCGCACCGCGCAAATTGAAGCTCTCCTGGAATGCCGGCGCGGTCTGCCTTGCGCCGCTGCCGGTTGCCATCGATCATGGCTTCTTCCAGAAGCAGAACCTTGACGTCGAGCTGGTCAACTACAGCGGCTCAACTGACCAGCTTCTCGAAGCTATCGTCACCGGCAAGTCCGACGCCGGCCTGGGCATGGCGTTGCGCTGGCTGAAGCCGCTGGAGCAGGGCTTCGACGTCAAGATTGTCGCCGGCACCCATGGTGGCTGTTTGCGCGCGCTGGCGCCAACGAAGTCGGAGGTGAAGAGCGTCGCGGATTTCAAGGGCAAGACCATCGCGGTCGGCGACATGGCCGGACCCGACAAGAACTTCTTCTCGATCCAGCTCGCCAAGGCCGGACTTAATCCGGACAAGGACGTCGAGTGGCGGCAATATCCCGGCAACCTCGTGCGGCTCGCCGTGGAGAAGGGCGAGGCACAGATCGGACTGGCGTCCGATCCGCTGGCCTATCTCTGGCTCAAGGATGGCGAACTCAAGGAAGTCGGCTCCAATCTCGATGGTCCTTACAAGGACATCAGCTGCTGCATCGTTGGCGTGCGTGGCAGCCTGCTGCGTGACGATCCTCTGGTCGCGCGCGGTCTGACGCAGGCGCTGCTCGATGCTGCGATGTTCGCCTCGCAGAATCCGGAGAAAGCGGCGAAGTCGTTTCAGCCCTATGCGCCGAAGAATGCTACCGTCGAAGATCTGCTGGGGATGGTGAAGTACCACACCCATCATCATCATCCCGTGGGCGATGCGCTGAAGCGCGAACTGAAGTCCTATGCCGACGATCTCAAGACCGTCTCGGTGTTCAAGCCGTCGACCGACACCACCAAATTCGCGGAGCGCATCTATGCCGACGTATTCCGCGTCTGAGGTCGCATCGCTTCGCGGTGACCGCGAGACTGCGCTGATTGCCGGCGATGGCGGACTTCAATTCGTCAGCAGGCTTCGTTTCAGCATCACGGGGGTCGGGGCAGGGCTCGCCTGGCTGGCCTTCGGCCTGTCGTGCCTGCGATGGCCGGATATCGGCGACTGGCCACGCACCGAGGTCGTGGCCTATACGGCATTCGCGATTGCTGGCGGCATCGCGATTGCAACCACAGCGCAGGCAGCGCTCGGTAAATTCGGCGATGGCGTGCAGCGGCGCGCGCCATGGCTGTTTGCCTTGGGAGCGTTCCTGACGCTGTGGGAGCTTTCCACGGCAAAGTTCGGCTGGCTGCCGTTGCCGTTCTTTCCACCGCCGCAGTCCATCGTCGAGGTCTATACCGACGATTTGCCGAAGCTGCTCGATAGCGCCTTCGCTTCGGTGAAGCTGCAGCTCGGCGGCTATTTCATCGGCGCGGCCGTGGGCTTCCTCACCGGCGTCTCCATCGGCTGGTCACGGCTCGCGGGCTACTGGGTGCATCCAATCCTGCGTTTCATCGGCCCGCTGCCGGCGACAGCGTGGCTGCCGATTGCGTTCTTCACGTTCCCGTCGGCCTGGAGCGCCAGCACGTTTCTGATTGCGCTGGCCACCGGCTTTCCGGTGACGGTGCTGACATGGTCGGGTGTGGCCAGCGTCAGCAGCGCCTATTACGACGTCGCACGAACGCTCGGCGCCAGGCCGTCTTTCCTGGTGACCAAGGTCGCAATCCCCGCAGCCTTGCCGCATGTGTTTGTCGGCCTGTTCATGGGGCTCGGCGCATCCTTCGCCGTGCTGGTCGTCGCCGAAATGATTGGCGTCAAGGCAGGGCTCGGCTTCTATCTGCAATGGGCGCAGGGCTGGGCGTCCTACAACAACATGTATGCGGCGCTGATCGTGATGTCGCTGCTGTGCTCCGGCGCGATCACGCTGCTGTTCAAGGTGCGCGACCGCCTGCTGGTCTGGCAGAAGGGTGTCGTCAAATGGTAGCGCTGGCAAAGCCGTTTCAGCCCGTAGCGACCGGCGCGTCGCTCGACATCAAGGGTGTCAGCCACGCCTTCGATATCGATGGCAGCGTGCTGCCGGTGCTCGACGATGTCAGCATATCCGTCGCACCCGGCGAGTTCGTGGCGCTGCTTGGCCCGTCCGGCTGCGGCAAGTCTACCCTCCTGCGATTGGTGGCTGGCCTCGAGCCGCCGCGTGCCGGCACGCTGGAGGAGGATGGCGTGGCCATCACCGGGCCGTATCCATCCCGCGTTGTCGTGTTTCAGGACCCGACGCTGTTTCCATGGCGGACCGTCTGGGACAATGTCGCGCTCGGGCTGGAAGCGCAGGGCGTCCTGAAGACGCAGCGCCACCGCGTCGACGCCGCGATCGATCTCGTCGGCCTCGGCGCGTTCAAGAAAGCCTATCCGCATCAGCTCTCGGGCGGCATGGCGCAGCGTGTGGCATTGGCGCGGGCGCTGGTGAACGATCCGCGTATCCTCGTACTCGACGAACCGCTCGGCAAACTGGATTCGCTGACACGCATCACCATGCAGGCCGAACTGGTCTCGCTGTGGCAGCGCAACGGCTTCACGGCATTGCTGGTGACCCATGACGTGGAGGAGGCGTTGTTTCTCGCCAACCGGGTCATCGTGTTCAGCGATCGCCCCGCGCGGGTAACGGCGGATATCACGGTCGACCGGCCTTATCCGCGTCATCGCGGCGATCCGCACTTGGCCGAGTTGCGGCGACAGATCCTGGGGCTGCTCGGGCTGGATGCGACGTGGTGAGCTCCTCCCGACGAGATCCGTTGCGGATGAGAGCACGCTCCACCGATAGCTGTATACGAGGCATGGTTATTGCATCCCTTTTGGGCTGAAACACGGTTCAGCCCAAGGGAATGACATGTACAGCACCAACCGACGCGATTTCATCCGCCTTACGGCTATTGCCGCGGCGCTGTCCACGACCAGCATCAAGGCGTTTGCCGCCGACCGCGTGGTCAAGATCGGAACGCTGAAGCTCATTCACGGCGTCACGCCGTATTTCTACGAGAAATTCGCGCCGGATGGCGTCAAGTTCGAGGTGATCCCGTTCGAAACCCCGACCGACGGCAAGAACGCCGTCGTGACCGGCACTGTCGATTTCGGCATCTTCGGTTTTGCCGCGGCGACGCTCGGCGGCGCCAATGGCGAGCCGATCGTGGTGATCGCGTCTGCCTGCAATCGTGGCATGGCGGTCGTCGCCAAGAAGGATTCCGGGATCAATACGATCAAGGACCTGAAGGGCAAGAAGGTCGCGATCCTGCCGGGCTCGACCCAGGAAGTCGTGATCCTCGATCGTCTCTCCGCCGAAGGCATGACGGTGAAGGACGTCGAGTCCGTGCGTCTGTCGTTCAGCGACATGGCGCCGGCGCTCGCTCGCGGCGACATCGACGCCTATGTGGGCGCCGAGCCCGGCCCGGGCATCAGCCTCGCCAATGGCGTCGGCCAGATCGTCGAATATCCCTATACGACGCCGACCGGTTCGCTGAACATGGTGCTGGCCACGCGCCGCGAACTGATCGAGAAAGATCCTGAGCTCATCAAGGCGCTGCTCAAGACCCACCGCCTGGCCAGCGAATATGCCATGAAGGACCGTGAGGCCTTCATCGCCATCGCCATGCAGAAGCTCGGCCAGCAGAAGCCGTCGATCGAGAAGGCCGCACCGAATGTGGAGCTGACCTGGAATATCGACGACCAGTTCATGAAGCAGGCGGAATATTACGGCGGCCAGATGCTGGCCAAGAAGCAGATCCGGCAGTTGCCGGACTACAAGACCTTCATCGATGCGAGCTTCGTGAAGACGCTAGCGGCCACGTGAGCGCGTCGTGAGCCTGCAAAGCAGGATGGACGATACGTCCAACAGGGTACAGCTTGCGCCGGCAGCGGAAACCCCGGTGCCTGCGGCCGGGAAGCGCGGGCAGGGTGTGCAGCGGGCGCGCACAGTTGCGCTCGCGCTGATTGTGCCGGTGTGTCTGTTGGTGATCTGGGACGTCATGGTGCGCTGGACCGGCACGCGGCTGGTGCCGTCGCCGGCCGGTGTCGCCATCATGATGTGGGATTTCGCTTTCGGCGGAATCTATGACGATGCGTACAGCGCCAGCCTGCCGATCCATTTCTGGAAAAGCGTGCAGCGCGTCTATGGCGGCTTTCTCTGCGCGGCAGCGATCGGCATTCCGCTCGGCCTGATGATCGGGCGCATGCCGCTGTTGCGCAAGCTGCTCGACCCTACGCTGTCACTACTGCGACCGATCCCGGTGACGGCATGGCTGCCGCTGTCGATGATCTTCTTCGGACTAGGTCCGCGCGCGGCTATCTTCCTGGTGTTTCTCGGCGCGTTCTTTCCGATCCTGCTCAACACCGTGTTCGGGGTGCGATCCGTCGATATCAGGCTGTTCGAGGCTGCGGAAATGCTCGGCTGCAGCGGCGCGCAGCAGTTCCGCTCCGTCGTTTTACCGGCAGCGCTACCCAGCATTTTCAACGGCCTTCGTCTCGGTGCAGGTTTCGCATGGATCCTGATCGTGGTCGGCGAGATGACCGGTGTGCCCGAAGGCCTCGGCGCCGTCATCATGGATGGCCGCACACTGTCGCGCACCGATCTCGTGATCACCGGCATGATCATCATCGGCATCACCGGCTTTCTCTCGGATCGCATCCTGCTGATGCTCAGCAACTACTTCCTCCGCTGGAGCCCGCAGCATCATGCTTGATCGACCAACCACAATTGCGCCTGATATCCTCGAGGTCAGCGCCGTCAGGAAAATCTATCAGGCCTCCAACGGTCCGGTCGAAGCGCTGCGCGGTGTCAACCTCACCATCCGCAAGGGCGAGTTCGTCTGTCTGCTCGGCGCGTCCGGCTGCGGCAAGTCCACCTTGCTGCGCATCGTCGCCGGTTTCGAGAAAGCGACTGAGGGCTCGGTCACCATGTACGGCTTTCCGGTCGACAAGCCGGGCCCGGATCGCGGCATGGTGTTTCAGGATTACGCGCTGTTTCCGTGGCTGACCGTGCGCGACAATATCGGCTTCGGGCCGAAGCATCGTCGTGTCGCGAGCAAGGTCGTGGACGAACTCACCGACAAGTTCATGGCGATGGTCGGACTGACCGCCTTCGCCGATCGCTATCCGCACCAGCTCTCCGGCGGCATGAAACAACGTGTTGCGATCGCGCGCGTACTCAGCAACGACACCGACGTGCTGCTGATGGACGAGCCGTTCGGCGCGCTGGATGCGCTGACCCGCAGCAAGCTGCAGGAGGAACTCGTCGAGATCTGGCGCACGACAGGACTTACCGTGATCTTCGTGACCCATTCGGTCGAGGAGGCCGTGATGTTGGCGGATCGCGTCATCGTGATGTCGGCAGGGCCTGGCCGCATCGATTGCGAGATCGAGGTTGATCTTCCACGCCCGCGCGATGTGGCGTCTCCGGAGTTCAATGTGTTGCGGCGCGAGGTGACGCAAAAGCTCACCAGCCATATCGCCGGCAGTCGGGGCGTGGCTGCAGATTCCTGAATCGGGCTTCAAAATCGCGCGAATAAAATTCTCGCCTGAGGTCGTCGGGGAGAATTTTCACCTGTGGGTCTGAGGCCCGTCAGTCCCGCTGTCGTTATTTCCGGGTACCGCTTGTAACGCCTGCCGAACGGCATTCTCTAGGGTTAGAGAAGCCGAAAGCAATACGATATGGACGCGGTTCCCAGCATTATCGACAGAGTTAATTTGCTCGTTCCGGGCTTTGCGGAACGCGCGCCATCGCATGATCGTGCGGCAAGTTTTCCATTCGAGAATTTTCAGGAACTGTCCGAGGCGGGCCTGCTGGCGCTACCGGTGCCAAAGGCGCTGGGCGGCGCGGGCGCCGGGGTGCGCGAGGCTACGCGCGTCGTGAACGCGGTCGGCAAGGCCGATGCCGCGACCGCGCTTGTATTGGCGATGCACTATATCCACCATCTGGTCATTACGCGGAACGGCAACTGGCCTGCGCATCTGGCGCAGCGCGTGTCGCGCGACGCCGTGAATGGTCTGGCGCTGATCAACGCATTGCGCGTCGAGCCCGATCAGGGATCGCCATCGCGGGGCGGTCTGCCTCAAACCACAGCGAAGCGCACGGCCGAAGGCTGGCGCATGACCGGCCGCAAGATCTATTCGACCGGTGCGCCGATCCTCAAATGGTACACTGTTTGGGCCAAGACGGACGAGCCCGACGTGCGGGTCGGCGTCTTTCTGGTGCCGGCGGGTCTGCCAGGCACCGAGATCGTCGAGACCTGGGATCATCTCGGTCTGCGCGCCAGCGGCAGCCATGACGTCGTGTTCGACGACGTGCTCATTCCGCTCGACAACGAGGTGGATCTGCGCCGTCCCAGTGATTGGGGTGCGCCGGATGTGTCGCAGGCGACCACCCAGGCTGTGCTGGTGGGCGCCGTCTATGACGGCGTTGCACGCGCTGCTCGCGACTGGCTGATCGACTTTCTCAAGACCCGCACGCCATCGAGCCTCGGCGCGCCGCTGGCGACGCTGCCGCGGGCGCAGGAGATCGTGGGCGGCATCGAGGCGAAGCTCGCGGTCAATGCGCGCCTGCTGGAGACATTCGCACGCGACATCGATGAGGGTGTCGCGCTAACGCCGGTCGAGGCGAATATCCTCAAACTGACCGTCACCAACAATGCCGTCGCCGTCGTCGAGGATGCGCTGTCGCTGACCAGCAATCACGGACTGACCCGCGCCAATCCGCTGGAGCGGCATTATCGCGACGTGCTGTGTGGCCGCGTGCACACGCCGCAGGACGACAGCACCAAGATTTCCGCCGGACGCATCGCGCTCGGCATCTGAACAACAGCAGGAAGTGGAGAGACCCATGTCCGTCGAATTCATCGGCTTCATCACCAACAACGACGCATCCGAGACCCGCGTGCGCTCCGGCCCGGTGCTCGATCCCAGCTATATCGAGACCGTCGCGAAGGCGCATGAGCTCGCCGGCTTCGACCGCGCGCTGCTCGCCTTCCATTCGACCTCGCCGGACGGCCTGCAGGTCGCCCAGCATGCGCTCGGCGTCACCAAGAAGCTGAAGGTGATGATCGCGCAGCGTCCGGGCTTCACCGCACCGACGGTACTGGCGCGTCAACTTGCCACCATCGAGAATTTCCACCATGGCCGCGTCTCGCTGCATGTCATCACCGGCGGCAATGCCAAGGAGCTACGGCAGGACGGCAATACGCTCGACGACAAGGACGAGCGCTACGCGCGCACCAGCGAATGGCTCGATATCATCAAGCAGGAATGGACGAGCGAGAAACCATTCGACTATGCCGGCAAATACTATCAGGTTGACGGTGGTTTCTCGCAGGTGAAGCCGACCGTGCCGATCCACGTGTTCGTCGGCGGCGCGTCGGATGCGGCCATCGACGTGTCGGGCAAGCATGCCGACACCTTCGCGCTGTGGGGTGAATCCTATGCGCAGGTGCGCGACGTCACCGGCCGCGTACGTGCTGCTGCTGCAAAATACGGCCGTCCGGCGCCGCGATTCAGCCTGTCTGTGCGCCCGATTATCGCCGACACCGAGGAAAAAGCCTGGGCCAAGGCGGACGATATTCTCGCCCGCGCCACCGCGCTGCAGGACAAGACCGGCTACCGCAAGCCGGCCGATGGCCACGCTACCGCCGGCGCGAAGCGTCTGCTGGCGCTGGCCGAGCAGGGCACCCGCATCGACAAGCGGCTGTGGACCGAGATGGCGGCGCTCACCGGCGCCAACAGCAACACCACCGCGCTGGTCGGCACGCCCGAACAAGTCGCCGAAGTCTTCACCGACTATTACGATCTTGGCGTCAGCCACTTCCTGATCCGCGGCTTCGATCCCCTGATCGACGCCATCGATTATGGCCGCGAACTGATCCCGCGCACCCGCGAACTGATTGCGGCGCGTGACGCCGCCAAGGGAGTGGTCGCAGCATGAAACGGCTTCTACTTGCCACCAGTTTGATCCTTGCGGCTTTCGCGACCTCCGCGCACGCCGAGACGACACTGATCGTCGGCGACCAGAAGGGCAATGCGCGCGCCGTGATGGAAGCATCCGGCGTGCTGAAAGACGTGCCCTACAAGATCGAGTGGAAGGAATTCGCCGCGGCAGCGCCGCTGCTGGAAGCACTCGGTGCCGGCGCACTCGATAGCGGGCTGGTCGGCGATGCGCCCTTCACCTTTGCCGCGGCGGCCAATGTGCCGGTCAAGGCAATCGGCGCGATCCGGCAAACCGGCGACGGTCTCGCCGTGCTGGTGCCGAAGGACTCGACGATCAAGAGCTTCGACGATCTGAAGGGCAAGAAGATCGCCACCGGCCGCGGCTCGATCGGGCATCAGCTCATTCTCGCCGCGCTGGAGAAGAAGGGCTGGACGGCGAACGATGTGCAGATCGTGTTCCTCGCTCCGTCGGACGCCAAGGTCGCTTATACCCGCGGCTCAGTCGATGCGTGGTCGACCTGGGAGCCTTACGTGAGCCAGGAAGAGGTGCTGTTCCAGTCGCGCGTCCTGCTGAATGCCGAGGGCCTGACATCGGGGCTGAGCTTTGTCGTGGCGACGCCGAATGCGATCCGCGACAAGCATGCCGAGCTCGAGGACTATCTCCGCCGCCTCACCGCGGCCCGCGCCTGGGCGCTGAAGAACGCGGACGCCTATGCGCAGACCTGGGGCAAGCTGATGAACGTAGCGCCGTCGGTGCCGCTGAACTGGCTGACACGCGCAAAAATCCGCATCGCACCGATCGACGATGGCGTCGCCGCGGATGAGCAGAAGACCATCGATCTCTATTTGCGCAGCGGACTGATCAAGCAGAAGCTCGATGCCAATGCGATCGTGGATCGGTCGTTCAACGATGCCATCGGGAAGGGTGCGGGCCTGTAGACTCTCGATCCAGACCCGGCAATTGCTACTTAAACTCTGTCATGCCCGGGCTTGTGTGTGCCGCAAGCAGTAAAGGCGTGGATGGCCGGGACAAGCCCGGCCATGACGGTATTTGCAGCGAGGACGTCTCGCTGTCGCCAGAGCCACAACCCGCACATCCGTAAATCCACGTATTCCCGGTCTCCCTCCGTCGGCCCACCATCGCCCGGCAACGGAGACCAGCGCAGATGCATCACGGCGATATTTCATCCAGCAAGGACGCGGTCGGCGTCGCCGTCGTGAATTACAAGATGCCGCGGCTTCACACGAAGGCCGAGGTGTTGGCCAATGCGCAGAAGATCGCCGACATGATCGTCGGCATGAAGATCGGTCTGCCCGGCATGGATCTGGTGGTGTTCCCGGAATATTCGACCCAGGGCATCATGTACGACTCCAAGGAAATGTACGAGACCGCCTCGATCGTACCCGGCGAGGAAACCGAGATTTTCGCGGAGGCCTGCCGCAAGGCCAAGGTCTGGGGCGTGTTCTCGCTGACCGGCGAGCGGCACGAGCAGCATCCGCACAAGGCGCCGTACAACACGCTGATCCTGATGAACGACAAGGGCGAGATCGTTCAGAAATATCGCAAGATCATGCCATGGGTGCCCATCGAAGGCTGGTATCCCGGCAATTGCACTTATGTCTCCGAGGGGCCGAAGGGACTGAAGATCTCGCTGATCATCTGCGACGACGGCAACTATCCCGAGATCTGGCGTGACTGCGCCATGAAGGGCGCCGAACTGATCGTGCGCTGTCAGGGTTACATGTATCCCGCCAAGGATCAGCAGGTGCTGATGGCCAAGGCGATGGCCTGGGCCAACAACACTTATGTGGCCGTTGCCAATGCCTCAGGCTTCGACGGCGTCTATTCGTATTTCGGCCATTCGGCGATCATCGGTTTCGATGGCCGCACGCTCGGCGAATGCGGCGAAGAAGACTATGGCATTCAATATGCGGCACTGTCGAAATCATTGATCCGTGACGCGCGACGCACCGGGCAGTCGGAGAACCATCTCTTCAAGCTGCTGCATCGCGGCTACACCGGCACCATCAATTCCGGCGAAAGCAACAAGGGCGTCGCGGCGTGCCCGTTCGATTTTTATTCAACCTGGGTGAACAATCCCGACAAGGCGCGGGAGAATGTCGAGGCGATCACGCGGACAACCGTAGGCGTCGAAGAGTGCCCGATCGAAGGGCTGCCGCATGAGGGGATGTTGAACGACAGATAGCCCAACCTCGTCATCCCGGGTTCGCGTCCGGCAAGAGCCGGCCGCGCCCCGGAATGACAGTTCATTTCAAAGCACCGTCTTGAACGGCGCCACGTCGATCCCCGCTTTTCGCAACCCATCGCGCACGTGCCGCCCCAGCTCCACGGCGCCCGGCGTGTCGCCGTGAATACACACCGTGTCCATCTTCATCTTGATCACCTTGCCGGTGATCGAGATGACTTCGCCGGTCTGCGCCATCTTCACCACGCGATCGGCGACCATCACGGGGTCGTGCAGCACCGCACCGGGCTTCTTGCGCGAGACGAGATTGCCGTTGTCCTCATAGGCGCGGTCGGCAAAGACTTCGTGGGCCAGCGGCAGTCCGGCCGCTTCACCGGCGGTCACGAGCTTGGAATTTGCCAGGACCACGAAAGTGAGATTGCGATCGACCGCCTTGATGCCGGCGGCGATGGCGCGGGCAGTCATGTCGTCCTCGCAGGCGACATTGGAGATCGCGCCGTGCGCCTTCACATGGGTGACCTTGTAGCCCTCCATGGCCGCGATGCCCTGCAAGGCGCCGATCTGATAGGCGATCAGGTTCTCGATCTCCAGTGACGTGAGGCCGACGATGGGACGGCGGCCGAAGCCGTGCAGATCACGATAGCCGGGATGGGCGCCGATCCTGACGTTGCGCGCCTTCGCAAGCTGCACCGTCTTGCGCATCACATCGGCGTCGCCGGCGTGATAGCCGCAGGCAATGTTGACGGAGCTCACGAGCTCGATCATCGCGGCGTCATTGCCCATCTCCCACATGCCAAAGCTTTCGCCGAGGTCGCAGTTCAGATCGATGGTCGCCATGGTCGTGCTCTTTCGTAAGTAGGGTTCGAAATCAGTCGTGCGCGTTTGCTGGCAATCGCGCCTGCCACGTATTGTCATCGGTTGCACTGACGGCGACGCCAGCGACATTGGCCGACAGTAGCGCCTTGATGTCCAGCATCAGGATGTTGGAATCATGGACACGGCCGGGCAGGCTCTGCAGCAGTTCGGCGAAGGCGCGGTATTCCGCCTGCGCCTCGGCCATGGTGATGGCCTTGAAGCGGAAAGCGCGGCCCGGCTGGGTCTGGCCGAACCGGCCGAGATCCGTCGAGATCACGGTCGCGATTTTCGGATAGCCGCCTGATGTGCCACGGTCGGGCATCAACACGATGGGCTGGCCATTGCCGGGCACCTGGATCGAACCGTTCACGGTGCCGTCGGAGACGATGTTGTGCCCGTGCAGATGTTTGATGACGGGGCCTTCGAGGCGATAGCCCATGCGATCGCTGGTCGCCGAAATCTTCCAGTCGCTATTCAGGAACAGATCCTTGGCGTCACCAAATTCGTCGTCCTGAGGCCCAAGCACCACGCGGATTGGACCCTCGACTGGCGCAGGCAGGTCGATGCGCTTCTCATTGGCGCTGCTGGCCGTGGCCACCAGCAATTCGTCGCCGGCCTGTAGCGGGCGCGGATAGGGACTGCCGAGACCGGCGCGGGCGTTCACGGCCAGGCTGCCGAACATCGGCTCGCCGCGGATCCCGCCCTCGATGGCGAGATAGCCGAAGGTGCCGGCGCGGGCGACGCCGAGATTGAGGCTCTCGCCGTCGGCCAATGTTACTGACGTATTCACCGCGACAGGTGTGCCGGCGATATCGGCTGGCCGCGTTGCACCGGTGAGCGAAATCCGAACAGCGCCGCCTTTGGCGGTGAAGACCGAATTGAGTGGGCCGAGTTCGATGGTCGCTGCGAACAGCGTGTTGCCGAGCAAAGCATTGGCGGCGGCCATCGCCAGTCGATCGACGGCGCCCGATGGCACCAGACCATAGCGCTGCGCGCCGAACCGGCCGACATCCTGCACTGACGTACCGGGGCTCACGGACGTAACGATGAGCTTGCTCATGATGCGATCAGCTCCGCCACAAATTCACCGGCCTCGGCCGCGCGGTCCTGCTCGGCAAATGTCTTCTCGTCGACGGCGGCGAAGGTGATGGCGTCGCCGGGCTCCAGAAGAAATGTCGGATCGCGGCCGAGTTGATAGGTGCGCACGGCGGTCCGTCCGAGCAGATGCCAGCCGCTCGGGCCGGCGAGGCATTGCACGCCGGTCTGGATACCGCCGATGGAGATCGTGCCGGGCGGCGTCAGCAGCCGGGGATTCTGCCGGCGTGACATCTGCATCGAACTGGGCAATCCGCTGAGATAGGACCAGCCCGGCGTGAAGCCGATCATCGCCACCTTGTAGTCGCCGCCCACATGGCGCGCGACCACTTCGTCCGGCGTGATGTTCAGCGCCTTGGCAACGTCTTCGAGATCGATGCCGTTTTCGCCGCCATAGGCGACCGGGATGCGCCAGCGCCGGGCCGCCTTGGCTTCGGGGAGCGGCTGGAGCGCCAGTTCGGTCAGCTTGTCACCCAAAGCGTCGAAGCCGATCTGCAGCGGATCGTAATGCACCAGCAGGGAGCGATAGGTCGGCACGGTTTCGGTGACGGCAGTAAGGCCGGCGGACGCGACGAGTTTGTCGAGCGCCAGCACCCGGCGGTTGGCTTCCTCGTCGATGGTGCGGCTGAATTCGACGGTGATGGCAGCATCGCCATTGGGGAGGATGCGGGGCGGGGAGAGAGCTGCGACCATGGCCTCACAACGTCAGTATTGGACGGTCATGCATAGCGCGTTTTACCAGCGAGTGGAATTCGCAATCTGAAAATTGCCGTGCATCTTCAATAAATTAATGCGCATGTTGGCGATAAGCCGGGCTGATCGTAAAGGTTTCACCACATTGCATGGTACTTTGAAGCAGCAGCCCTTGACGCGCTGGCATTCCACCGCAAGATGCGCCGCGATTAATTCAACTTCCTGCATCCTCTGACCTGAAGAGCCCGCGTATGTCCCTGACACCCGAAGCCATTGCCACCCTGTCCAAGATCTCCACCGCGACCATCACCACGGTGCTGCTGAAGAAAGGACTGCGCAATGTCTGGCTGCGTGGCGCCAAGCCGTTGCGTCCGGGCATGCCGCGTCTGGTCGGCCCGGCTTTCACGCTGCGCTTTGTGCCGGCGCGTGAAGATCTGGCCACACCGGAATCGTGGTCGTCGCCGATCTCGACCCGTACCGCCATCGAGGCGATGCCGGAAGGCTGCATCGCCGTGGTCGATGCCATGGGCATCACCGACGCCGGCATTTTCGGCGACATCCTCTGCGCCCGCATGCAGAAACGCAATGTGGCTGCGCTGGTCACAGACGGCGTCGTGCGCGATCTCGAAGGCGTGCTCGGCACCAATCTTCCAGTGTGGTGTGACGGCTATGCTGCACCCGCCTCGGTCACCGGCCTGACCTTCGTCGGCTGGGGCGAACCGATCGGTTGCGGCGGTGTTGCCGTTTTCCCGGATGACGTCATCGTCGCCGATCAGGATGGCGCGGTCGTTATTCCGAAGGCCTTCCTCGAGCACGTTCTGGCCGAGGGCGAGGAGCAGGAACGTATGGAAGCCTGGATCGTGAACGAGGTGAACAACGGCGCCTCGCTGCCCGGCCTCTATCCGATGAACGCCGAGACCAAGGCGCGTTACGCCGCGTCTAAGAAGTAACGTACACAACAATAGCGAGACCGTGCCATGAAGCTTTTCCCCGCAGGTTCGCGCCCGACCAAACGGGCGCCAGAGGAATACTTCACGGGCACGGTCTGGCAGGACCCGGTGATTGTCGCCGAAGCGCCGGCGCGGCTGGTGACCTTCCGCGTCAGCTTTGAGCCCGGCGCACGCACCGCCTGGCACACGCATCCGTTCGGTCAGACGCTTTATGTCATCGCGGGCGTCGGGCGCTTCCAGACCGAAGGCCAGCCAGTCATCGAGATCAAGCCGGGTGACACCGTCTGGATCCCGCCGGGCGAGAAGCACTGGCACGGCGCGGCGCCGACCACCGGCATGACCCATATCGCCATGCAGGAAGCGCTCGACGGCAAGACCGCAGACTGGATGGAGAAGGTGACCGACGCACAGTATGTGGCACCTGTAGGCTAGGCCGGCCGCGCCTCGTCGAGATGCGGGGCCGCCTGCGGACGTCAGAAATCTAGCGGCGCATTGTCCACCACCTCTTTCATGACGAAGAAGGTGCGGGTCTGACGGACGCCGGGCAGCGCGATGAGCTGCGTGCCGTGAATGCGATTGAAGTCGGCCATGTCGCCGACGCGGATTTTCAGGAAATAGTCGAAGTCGCCGGCGACCAGGTGGCAATCGAGAACGAATTTCAGTTTGGCCACCGCCTTTTCAAACACCGCAAAGCTTTCCGGCGTCGAGCGATCGAGCACGACACCGACCATGACCAGCGCGCCGCGGTTGACCTTCTCGGGCGCAATGATGGCGCGTGTATTCTTGATATAGCCCTCGTCGAACAGCTGCTGCGTGCGGCGATGACAGGTGGCGGGACTGACATTCACCTTAGCCGCCAGATCAGCATTGCTCAGACGCCCGTCTTTCTGCAGCAAATGCAGCATGCGAAGTCCGATTTTATCCGGATTTTCCGTCATGAAAGAATCTTCCAAATCTTCAGGATTATATGCGTCTTACTTCCGGTTTAGATGCATATCATATGATATATAGTAGAGCGCAACCATATCTTTGAAAGCACCTTCCGCATCGAAAATGCTAGCTGTACCGCCAGTTTTCACGACAACAGGTGTCACATGCTCGAAGGCTTCGAACGCTATCCGCTCACCTTTGGACCCACCTATATCGAGAAGCTGGAGAAGCTCTCGGCCCATCTTGGCGGTAAGGTCGAACTCTACGCCAAGCGCGAGGACTGCAATTCCGGGCTGGCCTATGGCGGCAACAAGCTGCGGAAGCTCGAATACATCATCCCCGATGCCATCGCCTCCAATGCTGACACGCTGGTGTCGATTGGCGGCGTGCAATCAAATCACACGCGCATGGTCGCCGCCGTTGCGGCCAAGATCGGCATGAAGTGCCGCCTCGTGCAGGAAAGCTGGGTGCCGCATGAGGACGCCGTCTACGACCGTGTCGGCAATATCATGCTCAGCCGGATCATGGGCGCGGATGTGCAGCTCGTCGACGAAGGCTTTGACATCGGCATCCGCCATAGCTGGGAAGAGGCGATCGAGGATGTGAAGGCAAAGGGCGGCAAGCCTTACGCCATTCCGGCCGGTGCCTCCGTGCATAAATTCGGCGGTCTCGGCTATGTCGGCTTTGCCGAAGAAGTCCGGGCGCAGGAAAAAGAGCTCGGTTTCGCGTTCGACTATATCGTCGTCTGCACCGTGACCGGCTCGACCCATGCAGGCATGCTGGTAGGCTTCGCCAAGGATGACCGCCAGCGCAGGGTGATCGGTATTGACGCTTCTTTCACGGCGGCCCAGACCAAGGCGCAGGTGCTGCAGATCGCGCAGGACACAGCCAAGCTCGTCAAGCTCGGCAAGGATATTGTCGCGGACGACGTGGTACTGGTCGAGGACTACGCTTATCCGGCTTACGGCGTGCCGTCGGAAGAGACCAAGGACGCCATCCGTCTCTGCGCGCGCCTCGAGGGCATGATCACCGACCCTGTCTATGAAGGGAAATCGATGCAGGGGATGATCGACCTCGTGCAGAAGGGGTACTTCCCTGAAGGATCCAAGGTGCTCTATGCACATCTCGGCGGCGCGCCGGCGCTAAATGGATACGGCTACACGTTCCGTAATGGATAGCTGTCGTCACGTCGTGTGCGCCGGCGTTACGTCCGGCGCACCGATGGTCCCCGGTCACTCGAACCAGCGATTGACGGTCGCACGGAAACTACCGTCCTCCTGCATGATGTGCAGCCACTGATCGACGAAGGCCTTCAGCGCAACATCGCGCTGGAGCCAATAGGCCTTCTCGGCGAAGTCGAACGGCATGTCGGGATGCACGGCGCAGAGCACGCCGTGATGCAGCTTTTGCTGATAACGCGTCTCCGACGCATCGGTCATCATCAGGTCGGCACGGCCCTGTGCGATCTCGTCGAAGATGCGGGTATTGTCGTTGAAGACGGTGATCTCGGCCGACTTGATGTGTGTCCGTGCAAAACGCTCATTGGTACCGCCTGGATTCACGATCACCTTGACGCCGGGACGATCGATCTCGGCGAGCGTGCCGAATTTCCCGGTATCAGCGCAGCGCGCGATCGGCGTCTTGCCCTCGCGCATGATGGGGATCGAGAACACGCCCTTCTTCTGCCGGTCGAGGGTGATCGAGACGCCGCCCATCACCATGTCGAACTGGTCCGCCGCAAAGTCCGCTGACAGTTTTGGCCAGCTCGTCTTCACATAGTCGACCCTGACGCCGAGCGCTTTTCCGAGCGCTTCCGCCATCTCGACGTCGAATCCCTTGAACGTCGTCGTGACAGGATCGAACGCGCTGAACGGCATGTAGTCGCCGGTCAATCCAACGCGGAGCGTCCCCCGGGCAATGATATCGTCGAGGCGGGAAGGTGAGGGCGGAGGGGCCGGCATTTGTGCCTGCAAGGGCGCCGCAAGCAGCAGGCAGGCCGCCAGCCAGGCGGCGGTGATCCGGATCATGACGTCTCCCCCGTTTGTACAGCGGAGTGCGCCGTTCAGGGTCAGGGGCGCACCGCGTTACGATCAGCTTACAGGGGATGTATATTCGTTCAATCGACGAGCGCGTCTGCCGGGATCAGTTCACCCGCGTCCAGGTCTGGCCGCCGCAGAACATGCCACCGAAGGCGCAGCCCTGGACGCGCAGCGTATCACTGTCCTTCAGAGCGATGGTCGAGTCATAGGTGCTGCCGCTGTTCGGATCGAAGATCTTTCCTGCCCATTTGTTGTTGCCGGGCTTCATGTTGATCAGCACCTTCTCCCCGTTGGCCTCGGTCTTGGCATTCATCGAGTAGCCGCACAGATTGGCGCCGCATTGTTCGATGCGAACCTTGCCTTCCTTCTTCTCGGTCATCCAGATGCCGAGCGGCGTTGCCGCGGCGGCAGGCGTAACCGGTGCGGGCGCATCCTGCTTGTTGACTGGATCTGTGGGCGGTGCGTTGGCGATGACCGTAGAGGGGGCAGATTTCTCGGCAGGCGCGGGAGCCTGGGCAGGCTGCGGGGCTACTGCGACGGATGGCGTGACAGGAGTCGCCGGAGCTGCCGCCTCCTTTGGGGCGGCAACGGGCTTCTGCGTCTCCACAGGCTTGGCCGTCTGTTCGGATCGCGGATTGTTGGGGGCCTGCTCGCGCGTCTCGCGGTCACGCTCGCGCTTGCTGCGCTTGGTGCCATATTCGTAGACGCCGGGAATGGAAACCGAGATGCAGTCCGTCGAGTTGCAGTCGCTTGGCGCTTCGATGGTAATGGTGCGGCCACTGATGTCGAACGAGTAGCTGTCGCCGGCCTGAGCGGCGGTGCTGGTCAGCAGGATGGCGGCGAGGGCGAAGAGCGGCTTCATGTGTCCTCCAAAGCGGTTGAAATCCTGACCCTGAACCGAGCCCGCGGATGCGCCCGAACACCGTGATCCGCGTCACTCAGGGGGAATTGCAATTGCCTTGCTGTGTGGCGCCGAATGAAGAGGTGGTTCAATCATGCGCCGGACATTTACTGTTTGAGTCAGCCTGACGAGCCAAAACGCCGCCGCTGGACGGCGGCGGCGCCAGAAGCCTGGCTTTCGTCAGTAATCGCTGTAACGCGAGACGCTGCTGCCCACGGTCATCTGGCTCTTCAGCGTCTCGAAACGATCGCGGGCGGCGCGCTCGCGCCCATCGATGAAATCGATGATTTCGTCACGCGGCATCGGGCCTGACGAAATCGGCCGTGAGCTGCCGATGGTTTCATCGACGAAATACTGGCCATCGTCGTCGCGGCGTGCGGTCCAGCGGAAGCGGATGGCATCGAGCGGACCGGGGCCGAGACGAGAATAGCCATCGACCTCGAGGGCCTCTGGAACCGTGGAGGGCGACTCGTGTTCGACGAGCGGCGCTTCGGGTTCGGCGGCGACCATGACGGATATAGTCTCGGTGACCACGGTTTCAGTGACGACGGTAATCGAAGCGGGTTCGGTGTCACTGTGTTCGGCCACGTGCGATTCCGCTTCCTTGCGGTCGAGAATGCTCGCAATGGCCGCGAGGGCGTGATCGGTCGGATCGTTCTGGGTCATTGAAATGCGCCTCCCCACAATTACGCAACTCCACATAGGACCGATATTTAATCGGCTGTGGTTTCATTTTGGTAATCGCTGTGGCTGTTTTTAGGCAGAGATCGGCGGACGCCTGTCTTTCCAGGGCCGGACCTGCTCAAGCTGGCCGGCGAGACGAAACAGCATGGCCTCGTCGCCGAAATGCGCCGTGAACATCATACCGATCGGCAGGCCCTTGCTGCTCCAGGACAGGGGTACCGACATGGATGGCTGCCCGGTCATGTTGGCCATGCTGGTGCCTGGCATGTAGCGGCGCAGCAAAGGCGCCACATGGCCGAGATCGTCCGACATCGTATCGATCTCGCCGATCCTGATTGGCGGCGTGCACAGCGTCGGCGACAGGAAGATGTCGCAACCGGTAAAGAATTCGGTGACGCTGCGGGAGATCTGGAATGCGCTCTGCAGTGCTGTCACGTAGTCGACTGCGCTTGCCTTGCGGGCATTGTGCGCGCTGCCGAGTGTGAGTTTCTCGAAATCATCCGAGGTCATCGGACGGCCGAACTTCGTCTCCGCGAGCTGCACGGTAGCCGCCGTATTGGCCGACACGACCGCTGCGATCACTTGCGCAGGGTCCAGCGGCAACACCGGCGCGCGTTCTTCGACATGATGACCCTGTACCTCGAGCAGTCTGGCGATATCGCGGACGGCAGCGGCGACTTCGGGATCGATGGCATCGCCATAGGGCGACTTGTCGGTGAAGAAGATGCGCAGCCTGCCGGGATCGCGGCTCACTTCATCGAGGAAGGGACGTTCCGGCGCCGGCGCCATATAGGGGCTGGTCAGTTCGGGTCCGTGAACGGCATCGAGCATCGCAGCACTGTCGCGGACGCTGATGCTCACGACGTGGCCGCAGGAAAAGCCGCCCCAGCCTTCGGCCTTGTCAGGACCTGTCGGATTGCGAGCGCGGGTCGGCTTCAGACCGAACACGCCACAGGCCGAGGCTGGAATACGGATCGAGCCGCCGCCGTCGCTGGCATGGGCGACCGGAAGGATCCGCGCAGCCACGGCAGCGGCTGCGCCGCCGGACGAGCCGCCCGATGCATGATCGGTATTCCAGGGATTGCGCGTCGGTCCGTGCAGTCGGCACTCGGTCGTCGGCATCAATCCGAATTCGGGACTCGCACTCTTGCCGAACATTGTGAGGCCGGCCTTGAGGAAGCGCTGGGCAAGCGTCGTGTTGTGATCGGCGACGAAGTCCTTGTAGAGACTGGCCCCGAAGGTCGTGCACGTGCCGTCGAGGAGTTCGAGATCCTTCAGCAGGAATGGCACGCCGGTGAATGGCCCGTCGGGCAACCCCCTGTCGATCTGGCGCTGCGCATAGTCCTCGTGGCGCACCACGACAGCATTGATCCGGGGATTGACGCGTTCGGTGCGCACTATGGCCTCATCGAGCAGTTCGCGCGGGCTGACCTGCTTGCTGCGCACCAGCCCCGCAAGGCCGAGCGCGTCGTGATCGCCGTATTCCTTGAATGCCATCGCGGGGGGTACTCTGGTGAGGACTGCGGCAGTGCTAGCGCGGATCAATCATCCGCGCCAGCAATCGACGGTTCAGCCGAACACGTCCGCATTGACGGCATTCTGCTTGATCGGCTCGCCGTCGAGCACGCTCAGCATGTTGCGCGCGGTCTGCGCGCCCATGCGGTCGAGTGCTTCGCGGGTCACGCCGGCGACGTGCGGCGCGATGATCACGTTCGGCAGTTCGAACAGCGCGTGACCGAGCGGCGGCGGTTCCGCCTCGAACACGTCGAGGCCGGCGCCGGCGAGCTTGCCCGACACCAGCGCGTCATGCAGCGCGGCCTCGACGATGATGCCACCACGCGCGGTATTGATGAGATAGGCCGACGGCTTCATGCGCGCGATCCGCGCAGCGTTGAACAGGCCGGTCGTCTCCGGAGTCTTCGGGCAATGCAGGCTGACAAAGTCGGCACGGGGCAGTGCCGCGTCGAGATCGCTGACAGGCTCGCAGCCGGCCGCCTTGATCGTATCGGCCGAGACATAGGGATCATAGACCAGCACGTTCATTTCCATCGCCTGGCAGCGCTTGGCGGTGCGGGTGCCGATACGGCCGAAGCCGACCACCAGCACGGTCTTGCCGAACAGGTCGAAGGGCAGCGCCCCGAAGCGCGACGCCCATTTGCCTTCCTTGACCATGGCGTGCAGTTCGACGGCGCGCTTGGCGAGGGTCAGCATCATGAACAGCGCCTGTTCGGCGACAGAGGGCGAGTTGGCGGTGCCGGCGATCATCAGCGGCACCTTGCGCTTCGATAGCGCCGGTACGTCGACCGCGTCGTAGCCGACGCCGATGCGCGCCACGACTTTCATGTCTTTGCAGGCCTCGAGTTCGGGCTCGCCGAACCGCGTGGCGCCGAGGGCGGTGCCATGCACCGGCGCGTGTTGCTCGATCAGTTTGATGTAGTCGGCAGCGGAAATCAGATTGCTGAACTTGACCACTTCGATGTCGTCGCGTGCGTTGAAGAGGTCCATTCCCTGGGTCGACATCGACTCGGTGATCAGAAGTTTCTTCTTGTTGGTCGCCATTTCCACCCCTTGAAGCATTCCACGTTGTTGCGCACCGGCCAATGGCCGCGCGGACGTTATCTAACAGGCTTGGCGCGATGAGGTCTACCATTGGCGGAGACGCGGTGTGTGGACTTGGCGTGTGGACTTGGCCGTGTTGAAGCCACTATGCTCGCTGATGATCGCAAGTGATTTGCTGCGCCGCGAAATTGCGGTGAGGGAGACGGTGATGACCAGAATGAATTTGCGCAAGCGCACTCATCAACCGTTGCGCCATGCGCTGTGCGTTGCCGCCATTCTGCTGCTCGGAAATTCCGCGGCGGTTCACGCGCAGGGGTTGGTGCAGGGCGTGCAGCAGGGTGCGAGAGACGGCAATCGTGCGGCGGGCCCGATTGGCGGTGTGCTCGGTGGGGCGATCGGCGGCGTGGTGGGCGTTGTTGGCGGCGTGCTGGGCGTGCCCTCGAATAATGTTCGCGGTCCTGTGGGCGGGCAGTCGAGCGCCAAACAAACCAAGGCCGCCAAGAAGGGTAAGAAGGGCGCTCAACCCGCATCGGAGCCGGAACTGACCGCCGAGCAGATCGTCGCGAATAGCGATGCCAACATTACCCGCATCAAGACGTCGCTCAACCTGACGCCGGAGCAGGAAAAGAACTGGGCCGGCTTTAGCGATGCCATGCATACGCTCGGCAATAACGGCGCTGAGCGTCTGAAACTGCGTATTGCCCGCGCCAAGCGCGATCCGCCGGATGACATCATCGAGCAGATGCGCAACGAGGCCCAGTTCCTCAACGACCGGGCCGTCGATCAGCGCGCCGTTGCCGATGCCGCGGAGCCGCTCTTCGCCACGCTGGATGACAAGCAGAAGGCACTGTTCATTCAGGAGATGGTTGGTCTCAGCCGCGAGCGCGGTCTCGACTAATCGCCGCGGAGAGGAACCTCTCGGCCACGGAGACGTTTTTCCTTCATCAGATGAAGGAGACGGTCATGGCCGAGAAATTCGATCCCGCACCCCACGACAAATATGCCGTTGGCGTGAAGGAAGCAGCGCGCGCCGATCGCAAGACGTCTGAAGAACTCAAGACCGGCCTGAAAGACACTTTTCCGGCTTCAGATCCCGTCAGCGCGACCCAGCCTGACCGATCGAAACACGACAGCAGCGACGACAGGTCATCGCTGTGGAGCAAGATCACGGGGGTTTTCAAATCCTGACGGTACAGCAGGTAACCTTCGGTTAACTACGTGCGCTGCACAATCGCTTCAGCTTTGACAGGCGATGATGGAGACTGGCGTTGGCAACCGTGTTCTCTGACAATGATCTTGAAGCAACCGACATCCCTGCAGCTTCGCGGCGGGGCGATATCTTCACCATCCACGCGACGCGCAATGACCAGAGCATGGTGACGCATCGGATCATTCCGGATGTGGCCGTCGCGCAAGCCCGGACGCTGAACGATGCGGGTTGGCGGGTGAGTATCTCAGGTCTTGGCGGCCGCCGGTTCTCGCCCTCGGAATTTCATCAGTTGCTGACATTCAAACGGATCGGCTGACGATCCCGAGTTTAAAACCCCGCGGTAACACAGGCGGGGTTTTTTGCACGTGCGAACATGATAGGTTCGCGCCACAAAATCCTCGCAAGTTAAATAAGGTAATTGGCTTAAGGCAATGAGAAAACTAGCATTCGTGGTTGTCGCCCTTATTGGCGTTGCTGCGCAATCTTCCGTATATGCAGCGTCGTCCCGGACCGATCAGATGCTCAAACTGTCGCCGGAAACCCGTCTGGAGCAGCGTTGTGATGCGCGCGCCATGGGCGCCGTGGGCCGCGAGCACAAGGGATACAAGCCGGACGAGTTCGTTGCCTACGCGTTCGCCGATCCGGTCATTCGAGGCAACGAGATCAAAGCGCCGGGCGGCGCCATCCGCAGCGGGGGCAAGTGGTACAGGCTGTCCTATGTCTGCGAGACCACCTCTGACGGGCTCGATGTCAAATCCTTTGCCTATCAGCTCGGCAACGAGGTGCCGCGTAGCGAATGGGACGAGCACTATCTCGTGCCGCGCTGACCGCTTATGGGGATTGCGGCCGGGCTCACGAACTACAGGTTCACCATGGCCGGCGATTTGAAAAAGCGTGACGAGATCTCATTGAGCAATTCCGTGCTCTGCATTGTCTCGAGATTCGAGCGCGCGCACAGCAACGCTTTAACGGGCGGCAGGTGCGGCAGGTAATATTCCTGCGCCCAGACAAGTGTAGGCGGAATCATCCGCTTCGGGATCGCGGTGATGCCGATGCCGCTTTCCACGGCTGCCAGCTTGGCGTGATAGTCGGGACTGTTGAATACGATCTTGTAGGACAGACCGTGGCGCGTCAGAGTCCGGGTCATCAGGTTGTCGCCCGGCCAGGTCAGAATCGGGATGGGGGCACCCGAACTGAGGACGAAGTCCTTTGCACGCACCCACACGAACTCCTCATCGGCCTCGTTGACGATCAGGTGCGATATCTCGCTGCTCATTTCCGGATTTTCGAGAATGTAGGCGATATCGATATAGCCGTCGATCAGGCCCTTGGTGATGCCTACCGAGTTGTCAGTGTGAATGACCAGATCGGCCAGGCTTTGAGCGGTCTGATGGCTAAAGAAGTCCTGCACGAACAGGGTGCTCAATCCAAACCGGATCGGTTGCGGAAGATGCGCTACGCCGCCAATCCGCAACATCTGATCGTTGGCTTCCAGGATCCGTCTGGCTTGCTGCAGCACCAGTTTGCCGAGCTGGGTAGCCGTCGTCCCATTCACCGATCTGGTGAAAAGGATGCCTCCCACCATGGTCTGAATGCGCTTGATCTGTGAACTGACGGCGGGCTGGCTCAGGCCCAGGCGTTCGGCTGCCTTGGTCAGGCTGCCGGTCTCCGAGATCGCCACCACGGTCCGGACGATCTCGATAGGAATATTTAATGGCTGATATCGCTTGTGCATCGCGACACGTCCGAGTCGTAAAAAGGGGCGAGTCATCAAAATTTACAGTTGTATACCGGCGACCTGCAATCAAAGACTTGGATTAGTTCCAAATTGCGTGAAAAGACGTATATTGGCGTGGGGAAATCTGGATAATACAGATGGAACAAGGTAGCCCGATACGGCTGCGATTCGTCAAGGGTGTGGGGCGTCTTTCAAGCAATTACAGGTTGTCTATTTCGACGCTCGGTGCGCGCGAAAACGCGACATTCCGGGCAAGCTGTCATCGGTTTTCGGAGACTGCAGATGCCCGGCACCCGCAGAGTTCATCTGAACGATAACATTCGCACCGAACATCTGAAATGTTCGTGCTGCAGGACCCAAGTCTATTTGATCAAGATCGAGTCGGACGACGAGGGCGGTGAAATTCGCACCTTTGGCTGTCCACATTGCGCCACGTCGAAATCGCTGCGCCTGGCGCCGCGCCCGCAACACCTCAAGCCCGCTGAACTTGCTGCGGACAAGGTTGTCTGCTGATCGAACGACTACAGTCGGTCGACGCGCAAGAAGAACGCCCAGATGATGGACAGGACGGCGGCGATGACAAGCCATGATGGGTTCATGCAGAATATGTCGCCGTAGTGGCACACCTGCATCGCCCATCTGCTGTTGTTGATACTCGCTGCGTAAAATACACCGGCAGCGACCGTCAGAATGCTCGCGATCATGAACATGGGACGCTCCAATAATATTGACGCCACACTGTTCTGCATTCTTGAAGCAGCCGTGAATCCGATCGACGAAAGTCGGGGGCTTCCTCGCATTAAATGCAGGGAGCGCCAGCCCAATACCGTCGCGGATCTGCTTGAGGCTTTTTTAACCGCGAGTCGCCGAGAGTTCCCGATGGGGACATTGCGACGTTGGGGAGGCCCGATTTGGCCAAATACGAAACGACGAAATACGCGCAGATGCGCCGCTGCCGGATGGCGCATCTTCATGGCGAGTTGATCGACGAGCGATTCAGCGACGATGCCGACAGCGTTTTCGTCAACGGCTATGTTCACGCGGTTCGTCCGGATCTCACCTGCTGGCCACTGCGCTGGACGATCACCGTGGAGCCGTATCCGGTCGAAAGTCGCGTTTTGGCGATGACCGGGTGATCGGCCGCGCCTCCAAACAAAAAGCCCTCGCGAGCGAGGGCTTTTTGTTTGGAGGTCTTTGCAGTGATCAGTAACGCGCGACCGACGGGCCGCCGAAATGGTAGTTAAGTCCGCCGCGCACAGTGTTGGTCTTCAAGTCTATATCATGCGCGATGATGCCGGTCGGAGTACCCGCGCCGTTGAAAACCGGCGCCGTGACCGACTGCTTGCCGAAGTCGGTATGGAGATATTCGACCTTCGCCGACCAGTTCTTGGTGAACGCGTGTTCGATGCCTGCACCGACCGTCCATCCTGCCACCGTCTTTGACAGTGACGCGGTTTCGTTCTGGCCAGTCGTGTCGGTGAGCGAGGAGGCGAAATTCAACTCGGTGAGCGCGAGGCCGCCGGTTGCGTAAAAAAGTGTACGATCGACCGTGTAGCCAACGCGCGGGCGCAGCGTGACCAGCCAATCACTCGTGACGGAATTTGTGGTGGTGAACGAACCGCCGCCCGGGAATGGCGCGCTGAAACCGCGCGATTGCTTCAGGCCGAAATAATTCGCGTCGGCCTCGACGCCGAACAGCCAGCGGTTCACCTGATGATTGTAGCCGACCTGGCCGCCGCCAGTGAAGCCATCGGGATTGAGCCGCGGCGAAGCAGCCGCAATAGCCTGCTGGTTTGCGATTGGCGCGGTGCCGTTGACGAAAGCGTTGGAGACGTTGCTCTGACCCCAGGAGCCGCCAGCGTTGCCACCGACATACCAGCCGCCCCAGCTGTAACCGGCCTCGGTTGCGGCTGGCGTCTTGGTCCAGACGCGCGATTGCAGGTCGGCGGCAGCGGCATTCACCGCGCCCGACGCTGCGACGATCGCGGCCAGCCAAAGCGTTCGCATCCAGAACCTTCCATCGCTCTGAAGATATTGAGCGAATTCGATGCAAGCTTTAGCTGGAAAGACGAGGTTTGGCTGTCACCGGTGGGCAACAGAAGCAGAACAATACCTGAGTATGGCAGCAAAAAAGCCCGGCCGTTGGGCGGCCGGGCTCCCCGTAATTTGATGTGATCAGTAGGCGCAGACGTTGACCGTCCGGACGCGCGGCCCACGGCGGGTTTCCACGACGCGGCGCTGCAGGCAGCCATCGGTCAGGCCGCCGACATAGAAGGTGGGCCCGCCATAGAAGGCGTGGTGACCGTAGCCACCCCATCCACCGTGCCAGCCACCGATATGCCAACCGTGAGCCGACGCGGCGCTGGGGGTGAGGGCGGCCGCACCGAGCGAGGCCGCTGCGATCAGTCCGAGGGTTACTTTGCGAAACATAGATATTCTCCATTGGGTGGGCGCGCGAGCGCTTTGCTGTGTCCCTGCCCATCAGTCGCGACCCTCGTCGGGTGCGTTCAAACGGGTTCTGGAGAATCGTGTTTCAGTCTTGTTTCGTCGGAGACAGCTTTCGTCGAAGCCGGGTCTCTCGATCAGAGCAGCGCAGTTGCTGCAGGCGCACCAACCAGCCGAGTTACGAGATGGCCGAGCGGCGGTGTTCCGAAATCGTCGCGCGCTTAGAAGCGGGCGCGGTAACCGTCATAGGCGTGAGCGGCCAGAATGCCGGCGCTGAGAAAGCCGAAGAGTGCAGTGACGGTCTCGATCATCGTGGTGGTCCTTTTTCCCCCGCGAACTACAGACGGCACGGAGGGCCGCACAGTCAAAGAGATTCGCGGCCGGCTTTTCATTCGGAGCTGTAGTGATGCGTCGTTGCAACATTTTACGCAGTTGCGCGGAGCGATCGCGGCGCAACGGCGATGACAATGCGGCGCCGGCGAGGCGACGCCAGCCTGGCGCAGGGTTAACGGCCGCTGAAGGCGTATCAGCGCGGGCATGATGAGGGGACATGGGGGATGATCGGGTCGCAGCAGTTCACCTCTGTGGATTTTTTGCTTACATAGGCTTCAAGGAATCGCGCCGGTTGTCTCGCTCCCCGAGCCGCAGGATCGGATGTCGCAAGTGAGGATCTCCCGTGGCCGATACGTTCAATAACGAGATCAATGTCGGGCCGCCCCCTGTGCCGCTGCGCAAGCGCAGGTCGTTTGGCCCGTTCGGAATTGTCGTCGTATTGCTGATCCTCGCTGGCGGCGGTGGATATCTTTGGCTGAACTACCACGACGCGCTGACCGACCTGGCACAGGCTGTGACAGGAAGCACCGGCCCCAGAGATAGCGCCCCGGTATTGGCGAGTGCGGCGGAGGGCAACGTCAGCGCGACTGATTTCGCGGCGTTCCAGCAGCAGACCGGAAGTTCGATCCAGGCTGCTACCGAACTGCTGTCGGCGCAGCAGACGGAGTTGAAGCACCTGTCCGATCAGATCCTGGGCCTGACAGCCCAGGTCGCTGGACTGGTCGCCAAGATCGATACGCTGCAGGGCAGGGGCGCTCTCGCTCCGCCGGCTCCAGTCGCTGCGGCGCCAGCGCCCCTGGCCGCAGCTCCGGCCGCGCCGGTGGCCGCGCGCCCGGCACCTACGGCGCCGCGCAAGCGCCCGGCAGATCGTCCCGCGGGTGCCATTTCGGTCGGGGGCGCTCCGCTCCCGGCGACGCCACAGCCGCCGCGGTGATCCCTCAAGCGATCTAACGCGTCTGGGGTCGTCGTGCCTTTTTGGGCGGCCTGTAGCGACTGAGATCGGGCGGGCCGCCGACGACCTTGGTCTTCACGAATTCGCATTTCGGGCAGGCGAAGGTGCATCTGTCGCCGCCGCCGGCATCCGGCTCGCTCCGCAGCAACACCATCCGCGCCCGGCACATCGCGCAGCGCGGCGGCTTGAGAGCGCCGGGTGTTTCAGTGCGCGTCGTTGGCTCGGATTGGTCGATCATGTCGTCCGACAGAGGATAATACAGCGGTGGGCGGAAAGGGTGTCTGTCAAGCAGTACTGATTTTGCGAAAGAAAAGTTTGTTTTCGACGTTCGAACGACGATCCTGACCACGCGCGAGAACAGGGGAGGCGGTATGGTACCATAAGCCCCGTACAACATGCGACCGCCGCGACAGCAAACTAGAAGAGCGAGCTGATCAAATTAGATTTTGGGCTTTGCCGTGATTGCGCCCATTCCGACAACTATGCCTGCAACGGCGGTCACACGCTCAAGCAAATAAAAAATGTTGAGGTAGTCATGCACTACCCGCTCTGGTTGATTTCAAGTCAGTACAACCCTAGGCTGCTCGGATATTCTCGGTAACCGGCGACCTCAGAATATGAAAAGCAAGAAACTGCTGGGCGTATTCTGGGGCATGGTTGCAGCGTGTGCGTCCGTGATTTTGCAGGGCGGGCTAAAAATCTGGTCTGAGCCGATCATCTGGTTGGCTGGTGACCATGCCTTTTTCCTCGCAGATATGAAGCAACTGATCATGCATCAGGGCTTTTGGTCGAGTGGCGTTACAGGTTTCCCGTTCGGGCAGGTCAACGCTTACTTTCCGTCGTTCGAGCCGCTACTCCGGTTGCTGACACTCGCTATAGCTAATTTTAGTTCTGATGTTTTCACTGCGGCGAAGGTCTTTTACATCATCGGCATCGCCGGTATCGGCGCGTCAGGTTACATTTGTCTTCGTTTCCTGAAAATCATGCCACCGCTTGCTGCTCTCGGTGGCATCGCATTCGCTGTTTCGCCTTACTTCCAAGTGCGAGCGACGAGCCATGACATGCTGGCGATCTATGTGTCCGCGGCGTTTGGCGCGGCGCTGGCTGTCCATATCGCTTTGATGGATCGGGAGTCGGAGTTCTTCGCATTCATCCGCAAGCCGTTCTTCATTGCGGGGATCATCGTTGCCTGTACCGGTGGGCTCTACTACGCAGTGTTCTCGCTGATCATGATCGGCGTCGCCTTGACGGGGTTGACGGTTCGCACTGGCGAGTTTCGGGCGCTAATATTCTTTCTTGCGATGTGCGCGATCATCGTTGGCACGATGCTGGTCATCGCGCTGGGGCCGCATCTTTCGCTCGCGCTTTCGGGAGCTCCGAAGCGAGGTCCTGTTGAGCAATTCTGGCATGGGCTGTCGGTTTCCGATGCGCTCTACACGCTCGACTGGTGGTCGTGGGGGCGAGAACATATAGGCAAGTACGACATCACAAGACCCGTGACGCTGGTGGGCGAGGGGCATCACGAATGGCCGGGTATCATCTTGTCGTTTTCGATACTGGCCAGCCCGATCGTCGTGCTGGCCTTTGCGGGCCGTACACCCAGTGACCGCCGATGGAAGGGGATCGTTTGTGCGTCGGCATTGATGTGCTTCGGGCTGATATTCGCCAGTCGCGGCGGCGTTGGCTACCTCTTCAGCGAGTTGATATCTCCCTCGCTTCGCGGGCAGTCGCGCATCATGCCGCTGCTCATGCTCATGGCGATTTTCGCGACGCTCAGCCTGATTGAGTGGCTTTGGCAAGCGCGCATTTTGGTAACGCGCGGCGTCGCGGTGCTACTGGCACTAGGGCTGTTTGCGGGCAGCTGGCACGTCCGTTTTACGCTCTCGTCCAGGCAGGCATGGATGGCTGATCCAAACACGAAGGCTCTTATTGCCAGCGTGAAGGAGATGCTGGCTGCGAAGGACCGTGCCAAATCTGAGGCCGTACTGCAGTTGCCCGTCACCAACTGGCCAGAGGCTGCATTCCGGCCGGACTATGACTTTTATCCGATGCGCTACGGCTTCTTGTTCGATCGAGCTGATAGCCCGACAAAGTGGAGCTATGGCCTGTCAGATCGGCAGGATGGCTTTAGAGTGTTGAGCAATTCGTTTGCCGTCGGCGCGGCCGACGTCGTCGGCAAAGCGCGGGGATTGGGCTACGACGCCATCCTGGTCGAAAAGCTGGGCTACGATGCAAAAGACCTGTCGATTGTGGTGGCCTCGATCGAGAGCGGATTGTCTCCATCATGCAAGATATTCAACGACAGGATGCGGGCTTTATACGACATAGGGCACCCCTGCCGTCGTTCCCTGCCGCGGATCCAATAACGATAAGACCAGTTCTGCAGCGGACAGCTCTGACGAGCTCCGATGCAAGCCGTGGTGGTCATGTGCTATTATCGAGGGAGGACGTGACCGTTTATCTCTGCGGTCCCGATAGGTTCACCTCGCGCTCAGCCCTAAAAACATTACTGTGCAGGCTGGCAATCCACTGTCGGCCGCTAGAGGTAACATTGAGATACTGGATCGCAAGCTGGATCTGTGGCGCAACGTTGGTCCAGTAGAACTGAGGAAATTTATAGACGATGTCAGCTGGCGTTGCATAACCGAGCGCTTTGTTCAGTCCGATCTCTTCGAACTCATGGAACAGAGCATTTGATTTCCTTATGTAATTGGGATCGCCGAGCTGGCCAATCAGATCCGCAGCACGCAACAGCAATCCTTCTTCCTCGTTGAGGTCATCACCTTCTCCGTTTACTGCATCGACGTAGGGAAAGCGCGTGTATTCGATGGCCCGGGCAATCCGGGCGGCGTCGACTTCCTCTACGGCATGGAGCCGCTCAATCACAAAGAGCTTTGAGCGGTCGACATGATAGGGTGCGAGTGCGGCATCGGAGGATCCAACCGGCAATTCAACTTTGCGCCCGGTAAGGTCCGCAACATAAGCGCCGTCTTCATCGCCTTGGATAATGCCCCGCACATATCCAATGTCATGGGTCAGGCAGGCCATAATGAAGTTCGCATAGTCGGTTGCGGTGGTGGTCCGTTGCAGCGCGCGGCCCGCCAGAATATCGTTCCCGACCAGCGTAACCAGCATCGTATGTTCGATATTATGATAGAGTGCATCACTATTCCCGATGCACTCCAATGCCAGCCTGGCGGCAAAGGGCAGCAATTTTATCAAATCGGAATGTGAGGAGCGGAAGCGATCTTCGGTTTCCCGGGCAAGAAATGAGCCAAGGGCCTGCGCCGTCAGTTGAGGGATTGTGATCATCTCGGCACCCAGTCTTGCCCAGTTGTTGTGATCGCCGGGTCCTCAGCGGTATCCTTCGGCTACAGCATAGCGAAAGTCGTGAGTGTCGAAGGACATCAAGGGAAGGCTACTGACGAGAGCCCCCCTGAGAGTTGATCTGAATCAACGCTCTGAAAGCCGCCTCCCGAAGCGTTCGACGTCGAATAGAGCTGAGCGCCGGCGGTGCGCTGCCTCACCGAGCGCGAGCTTCACTCCACCCCTTGGCCCGTCGGCGGAACTACATATAGCGTCAGCGCAAAGACTGCGTAAATGAAGATGAGCAGGGCGCCGACGAACCAGGCCGAGCGACCGCTGCTCGTAATGAAGCTCGCCGTCACGGTCGCAATCATGACCATGGTGACGGCGCCGGGCCAGAATTGCAGGCTCATCGGCGACGGTCCGACCACATAGCTGAGTAGCACCAGGGCAGGCGCTACGAACAGCGCAATCTGGGAGGCGCTGCCTAGCGCAATGCTGACGCTCATGTCGAGGCGGTCCTTGCGTGCCGCAGAAAAGGCAACGGCAAACTCGGCGGCAGCCCCGACCATTGAGACGATGATGAAGCCAACGAAGGCCGGGCTCATTCCAAAGGTTGCTGCGGCCTTCTGCACCGACTCGACAAAAATCTCACTCACAAGTGCAACCAGTACAGTGACAACAAGCAGTGTTCCCACCGCAAGGACAATCGGCCAATGTTCCTCGCCTTCCTCGTGCGCGGCGCTTGCGAACAATTCCTTGTGGGTCTTCAGAGAGAACAGCAGGCCGAGTGCATAAGCAATGATGAGCAGGATGGCGAGGCCGATGCTGAGCTTCTGCATGACGGTCTCACCCTGCACAAGCTTCAGGTCGGCGACTGCCGATGGAGCGAGCAGGGCAACGGTCGCCATGAGCAGGAGACCGGAGTAGAGCCGCGCGCCGGAGCGATTATATTCTTGGACGTGGTAGCGCAGACCGCCGAGGAGAAGACAGGCGCCGAGCATGAAAAGGGCGTTGGTGACAATCGCACCGGCAATCGACGCCTTCACCAGCATGTACTGGCCGGCCTGTAACGCGGTGATCGCAATGATCAGCTCCGTTAAGTTTCCCAGCGTCGCATTGAGCAACCCACCGACGGCATCACCGGTCTTGGCGGCAACCGCTTCGGTCGCGTGGCTGAGCAGGGCGGCCAGTGGCACGATGGCGAGAACCGAAAGCACGAACAGCAGCGTATGGGAATGCGGCGCTATTGCTTCCGCGACCAGCACGACAGGAACGAAGATCAGCATCCAAAGCAGTGGTGTGTGCTGGATTTGCTTGAGCAGGGGTTTCATAGCGGCGCCGTCTCCATATTGAACGCGACGGCGCAAACTCCGATCCGATGACGGGACCGGTATTGATCTAGCTCAACAAGACCACCAAGCTGGAAGGACGCGGATGCGCTTCGGGAGGGCCAGATTTCTTCCGACGGTCCGAGGCTGCGCACATCATCAATATCGAGTTGCGCCAAGGCCTGTCGATCTTGGATCTTAAGTGAGCTTAAGCACCAGGCTGACGATCTGGGGATCTTTTCGCGGGGCCGCCTTGAAGCCGAATTTTGTAAATATCTTTCGCATCGAGGTGTTTTCCGGAAGAACTTCTGCGGTCAGTTCTTTCAACCCGGCATCATTTCCGAGTTTGATCAGGTGCCGCATGAGGATCGAGCCTACGCCTCGCCCCTGCCACCCATCGACCACCATGAACGCCATCTCGGCCTGGCCTGGCTCGGAAACGATATATCTGCAACCACCCACCAGGACATTCCGGCCCGCGTCCTCAGCGCGCGCAACCAGCGCGACATGATTTTCGAAATCAATGTCCATGAAGAAGGCGCGCTCCTTGTCGGAGAAATGGCGCTTCATGACGAAAAAACGACGCTGCAGCGACTGCACGCTGGCCTGCGCCAGCGCAGCGAGCATGTCGGCCTCATCTTCCGGCCGAAGCGCCAGGATATTCACCAGGCGGCCATCGCGTAACTGCTCATGCGCGGTATAGGTGGCAGCATCGGACATGGGAGCTCCGCTGGCATGGCTTGGAAACCTGTTCGGCCCAGCGTCAAGCAAAGGGCGGCTGCCGGACGGAGGCTTGATCTGGATCAAGACTACCGGATGACCGCAGCAGCAACGCTTGCGGACCTGAACAGATCAAGGCGTGTCCGTGAGAACACTTCGCCGCGTTTTATCCGGGGACGATGTCATCCAGCTTGTGGTCCGGTTGGGATTGCTGGCGTTACTGGTGGTCTGGACATTCATCGTGATCCGTTCCTTCGTGCCAATTCTGGCTTGGAGCGGTGTCCTTGCAGTCGCCTTCTATCCGGTTTTCAACTGGCTGTCCGAACTGCTCGGTGGCCGTCCCAGAACGGCTGCGACGATCCTCACAATTGTCAATCTTGGAATTGTGATCGGGCCGGCGACATGGCTGGGTTTGAGCGCGGTGGACGGGATCAGACAACTCGCCGATGACCTGAGTGCCGGCAATCTGGTCATTCCGTCGCCGCCCGAACACATCAAGGAATGGCGTTTCGTCGGGCCCCAGCTTTATGAAATCTGGAGTCGGGCGTTCAGCAATATCAGGACGGTGTTGCGCGAGGTCGCACCGTATTTGAAACCCTTGGCGGGGACGATGCTCACGCTTGCGGGGACTGCCGGCGTCGGTACGCTCAAGTTTCTGCTGTCCGTGCTTATAACCGGTTTTCTCTTCCCCTATGGTTCCCAACTGGCCGCGGGGGGAAGGCGCCTTCTTTCTCTCATCGTTCCCGAGCAAAGCGAACATTTGCTGGATTTGGCGGGAGCGACAATCCGCGCCGTCTCTCAAGGCGTGATCGGTGTCGCGGTCTTGCAGGCCCTGCTGGCCGGCATAGGATTCAAAATGGCCGGCATTCCTAGCGCCGGCCTGCTGGCCTTTGCAGTCATGCTGCTGGCCATTATTCAGATCGGCGCGGCGATCGTCCTTCTTCCCGTGATCATCTGGATCTGGATGGACAAGGATTTCACCACAGCACTGCTGTTGACGGTGTTCCTTGGCCTGGTCGGCGTGCTCGACAACATATTGAAACCGCTCGTGATGGGGCGCGGACTTACGACGCCGACACTTGTCATCTTCATCGGCGTCATCGGAGGAACTCTTGCGCACGGAATTGTCGGGCTCTTTATCGGGCCGATTGTTCTTTCGGTCGCCTGGGAGTTGATGGCGGCATGGATGCGTGAGGATCAATCCAAACCGGCGCCGGGGCTGACTGCGGACCCTTGACCTAGATCAACGATGCCTTGCGCAAAGCGCCCTGAATGAGTTTGCGCGACGATGAGGTCGGAACATGTCGAAGGAAGTGTCAAACTTGCCGGGCGGTCCGATGTCCGGGCTCGTTGCCTCGGCAGTGGAGTACATGGTCGATGCCGGGCAGCGGAGCATGCTGTTCCTGGATGTCATGCGCCAACGTGGCGATCAGTACCGTGAACATGTCGCGCAGACCGCACCGCATGTACTTCAGTATTCAGCCGAATTGATCATCGATGGTCGCACGCTGAACGACCCCGTGAACTACGCGCTGGTCCGTATCATTCCGCCCGAGGGCGTTGAGATCGATCTCGAGCGGCGGCCATTCATCGTCGTCGATCCCCGTGCGGGTCACGGTCCGGGCATTGGCGGTTTCAAAGCCGACAGTGAAATAGGCGTAGCGATGAAAGCCGGTCATCCCTGCTATTTCATTGGCTTCCTGCCGGAACCGATGCCGGGACAGACCATCGAGCGCATTGCGCGTGCCGAGGCGCAGTTTATCGAGAAGGTCATCAGCCTGCATCCCAGGGCCGATGGCAAACCCTGTGTCATCGGAAATTGCCAGGCCGGTTGGGCCGTCATGATTTTGGCATCGCTGCGGCCGGAGCTGTTCGGACCGCTGATCATCGCAGGCGCTCCGCTCGCTTATTGGGAAGGAGTGCACGGAAAATATCCGATGCGCTATTCGGGTGGCCTGTTGGGAGGTAGTTGGCTGACCGCGATGACCAGCGATCTCGGTGCAGGCAAGTTCGACGGCGCCTGGCTGGTGCAGAATTTCGAGAACCAGAATCCCTCCAACACGCTGTGGACCAAGCAGTACAATGTCTATTCCAATATCGATACCGAGGCGGATCGATATCTTGAATTCGAGCGCTGGTGGGGCGGTCACGTCAATCTGAATGCCGAAGAAATCCAGTTCATCGTCGACGAGCTTTTCATCGGCAACAACCTCGCTGCCGGCAAGGTCGAGATGTCGGACGGCCAGAAGGTCGATTTGCGCAATATCAGGTCGCCGATCCTGGTGTTCTGCTCGGAGGGCGACAACGTTACACCGCCACAGCAGGCGCTGAACTGGATCCTCGATTGCTATGCCGATGTGGATGAGATCAGGGCGTATGGGCAGACGATTGTCTATACGGTTCACAAGAGCATCGGCCATCTCGGCATTTTCGTGTCCGGCGGCGTCGCCAAGAAGGAACACACGGAGTTCTCCAGCAACATCGATCTCATCGACGTATTGCCGCCGGGTCTCTACGAAGCAACCTTCGAGGCCAAGGGTGAGGCGACCGCGAGTGCCGACCTCGTCGTCGGTCAATGGGTGATGCGCTGTGAGGCGCGGACGCTTGATGACATCAGGGCCATGGGCGGCAATTCACCGGAGGACGAGCGGCGCTTCGCTGCTGCCAAACGTGTGTCGGAGATGAATCTCGCTGCCTACCAGAAGTATGTTCACCCCTGGCTCAAGAATGCAGTGACGCCGCAAATGGCGGAAGTGATGCGCAATCTGCATCCGCTACGGCTTCAGTATGAAGCTTTCAGCAGCAAAAATCCCTGGATGAGCTGGGTGAAGTCTGCGGCAGAAAGTATTGAGGGGAATCGCAAGCCGGTTTCGAAGGACAATCCCTTCCTGGCGTTTCAGGAGCAGATGGGAAAGCAGATCGTTCATGCCCTGGATAGCTGGCGCGACTCTCAGGAAGCGTTCAGCGAGGCCATGTTCCTCAACATTTATGGTTCGCCCGCATTGCAGGCAGCCGTCGGCATTGATCCGGAATCCGAGCCTTCGCGCCGCCGGGAGATGTCGGCTGAACACCGAGCCATGCTTGACAAGAGGATCGCTGAACTCAAGTCCAGGATTGCAGAAGGTGGCCTGCGCGAAGCGACCTTGCGTTCGTTGCTCTACATAGGCTCTGCGCGGGGAATGGTCGATGAGCGAAGCATCGAGGCGCTGCGCCAGGTTCGGCGGGATCAGGCCGAGGCACAAATAACGCTGTCCGAATTCAAGACCCTGGTGCGCGAGCAGTTCTTCATGCTGTTGCTCGATCCGGAAGGGGCGCTGGCGGCTATTCCGGCATTGCTGCCTGCGGATCACGGTCAAAGGCAGGCAATTTTCGCTGCGATGCGTGAGGTGTTGTCCGCGAGCGGCGAGATCACCGGCGAGCGCGCAGTCAGGCTCAAGCGGATCGCCGGGTTGTTCGGTGTGGAAGCGGGCGAGGTGGTGGCGTCAAACGTTACCCCTTTCGATCCAGAGGCGAGAGCGTCGTAGGGCAGATTCTGTCAACGGAAGTGGGAGCAAGATGATGTCAGCTGACGCAAGCCAAGCACGATCTCCCAGTAAGTATGATCGATTGATCGCGGCGGCGAAGGCTGTGCCGCCGGTCCCGACTGTTGTCGTGCATCCTTGCGACGAGACCTCGCTGCGAGGTGCTGTCGATAGTGCGCAGGCAGGCATCATCCGGCCAATCCTGGTTGGCCCCGCTCAGAAGATCAAGGACACCGCAGAGAAGAGCGGCCTCAATATCGCGGGCTTCGAGATCGTCAATGCTGCGCATAGCGACGACGCTGCCGCCAAGGGTGTGGAACTGATTCATGCAGCAAAAGGCGAGATGCTGATGAAAGGCAGCCTGCATACCGACGAACTCATGCGAGCCGTGACGGCCAAGGTCGGCGGCTTGCGCACTAATCGGCGCATCAGTCATGTGTTCGTGATGGACGTTCCGGCCTATGCGGAGACCATTTTTGTCACTGATGCGGCGATCAACATCTTTCCGGATCTCGCAGCCAAGCGCGACATCATCCAGAATGCCATCGATCTCTACAATCAAGCGGGGTTCGGCCAGTCTCCACGCGTGGCGATCCTCTCGGCAGTGGAAACTGTCACCTCCATGATTCCCTCGACGATCGAGGCGGCAGCGCTTTGCAAGATGGCCGACCGCGGCCAGATCACTGGGGGAGTGCTCGACGGTCCATTGGCGTTCGACAATGCCATCGATGTCGAGGCGGCAAGGATCAAGGGCATCAAGTCCGAGGTGGCAGGACGCGCTCAGATCCTGGTCGTTCCCGATCTTGAGGCCGGCAACATGCTGGCAAAGAATCTGGCCTACTTCGCCAAGGCCGATGGCGCCGGTATCGTGTTGGGAGCCAGGGTGCCCGTCGTGTTGACATCGCGAGCGGACACGGCACGCGCCCGGATGGCGTCCTGCGCCATAGCGTCGCTGTACGCGCATGCAAGGCGTCAACATGCACCAACAGTTTCCGGGTGACAGTCATGGACACTATTCTGGTCGTCAATGCCGGCTCCTCAAGCGTCAAGTTTCAGATTTTCTCGGTTGAGGGAGAGGGGAGCTTGCAAAGGCGGATCAAGGGCCAGATCGACGGGATAGGCAGCCGTCCGCGGCTGCGCGCGAATGGCCAGAACGGTGATCCGATGGCCGATCGCGCTTATCCGATCGAGGCTGTGGCAGATGTGCCGGCGGCGATGTCTGTCGCGGGCGCCTGGCTGCGCGACGAGCTGAATATCAACCCCATCGCCGTCGGCCATCGCGTCGTCCATGGCGGACCGGATTATGCAAATCCGGTCTTGATCGATCATGGCGTTGTGGGGCGGCTGGAACGGTATGTCTCGCTGGCTCCCCTGCACCAGCCGCATAATCTGGCACCGATCAGGACGATTCTGAACAACTTCCCAACCCTGCCGCAGGTTGCCTGTTTCGACACTGCCTTCCATCGCGATCACGATGCGCTGGCGGACCACTATGCGATCCCGCATCAGCTCCATGCCGAAGGCATCAGGCGCTACGGCTTCCACGGCCTGTCCTACGAGTATATCGCCAAGCGGCTGCCGCAGGTCGCGCTAAATGTTGCCGGCGGGCGCGTGATCGTCGCCCATCTCGGTAGCGGAGCCTCGATGTGCGCGATCAAGAACGGAAAGAGTGTGGAGAGCACGATGGGCTTTACCGCCCTCGATGGTCTTCCGATGGGAACGCGTGCCGGCCAGATCGATCCGGGCGTCGTGCTCTACCTGATCGCGGAAAAAGGGATGTCCGTCTCTAAAGTGCAGGATTTCCTCTATCGGGATTGCGGTCTGAAAGGACTGTCCGGGGTCAGCAATGACATGCGAGAGCTCCAGACCAGCAATGATCCGCGGGCAGCATTTGCGGTCGACTATTTCGTCTACCGGGTCGGCCTCCATACCGGCATGCTGGCGGCCGCGCTGCAAGGCCTCGACGCCTTCGTGTTCACCGCTGGGATCGGCGAGAACTCGGCCACGATCCGGGCCCGCATTGCTGAAAAACTGGCCTGGCTTGGGATCACGCTCGATCCGACCGCGAATGCGGCAAATGCCAGCAAGATTTCAGGGACAGACAGCCGCGTTCCGGTCTTCGTCATTCCCACCGACGAAGAGTTGATGATTGCGCAACACACGCTGACGCTGCTGATGAATCCGAAAATGCAAAATCAGAAACGCGAGAGAGTATCATGACTATTCCGGTATTTCCCGAGACCAGCGTCGCATTGAAAGGCAAGAAGGGTCTCGTCGTCGGTATTGCCAACGATCAGTCCATCGCGTGGGGCTGCGCCAAGGCATTTCGGGCGCTTGGTGCCGAGGTTGCCGTCACTTATCTGAACGAGAAGGCCAGGAAGCATGTCGAGCCCCTTGCCGTGGCGCTGGAGGCTCCGATCTTCATGCCGCTCGATGTGATGGTTGAGGGCGAAACCGAGAAGGTGTTTGAGCGAATTGGCAAGGAATGGGGCCATCTCGATTTCCTGCTGCACTCCATCGCCTTTTCACCCAAAGGCGCATTGCACGGCCGTGTCGTCGACGTGGACCGCGAGGGCTTTCAGAAGACCATGGATGTGTCCTGCTGGTCGTTCATGCGCATGGCGCATCTGGCTGAGCCTTTGATGAAGAACGGCGGAACGATGTTCACCATGACCTACTACGGCAGCCAGATTGTGGTGAAGAACTACAACGTCATGGGCGTTGCGAAGGCGGCCCTTGAGGCCGCGGTGCGCTATATCGCAGCCGAGCTTGGCCCGAAGGGCATTCGCGTGCATGCCATCTCGCCCGGACCTCTGGCGACGCGTGCGGCATCAGGCATTCCCGAGTTCGATGAACTGATGGATAAGGCCCAGTCGCAAGCGCCGGCGCGCAGTCTTGTCAGCATCGACGACGTGGGGCGAGCGACAGCATTCCTCGCGCTCGACGGCGCCAAGCTGATCACCGGGAGCGTGATGTATATCGACGGCGGCTACCACATTATCGATTGATGTGTGGAACTTGCTTCAACTGAAGTGCAGGCCGATGACTTCTGCGACGCAGGCCGGGCGCTTGCCGCCCTCGATCTCGATCGTCACCCGATAGTGGGTGCGCAAACCGTTGGGCGGCACTTCCTCGGCCTCTGCAATGCTGACGCGTCCACGCAGCCTTGAACCGGCCGGCACCGGGGAGAGATAGCGAACGCGATCCGCGCCATAGTTCAGCGTGTTCTTCAACCCCTTCAAACCCATCACCGAGCGGATGAACATCGGCGTCAAGCTCAATGACAGCAGGCCATGAGCGATGGTCTTGCCGCCCGGCATCTCTGCCTCTGCGCGCTCCTGGTCGACATGAATCCATTGTTCGTCGCAGGTTGCTTCCGCGAACTTGTTGATGCGGTCCTGTGTCACCTCGATCCAGTCGCTGACGCCGATCTCCGTACCGACGGCGGCCTTCAGCTCGTCAAACCCGTTGAAAATTCGCATCGCGATTCGTTCCTGCGCACGGTTACAGCTTCATTTCCGGGACATCGTCTGGAATAGCGATCTCCGCCTCGGTCACCGCCAGCACCTCGGCGATGCTGACGCCGGGTGCTGTCTCCAGCAAAGTTGCATGTCCGCCGGGAAACGCGATGACTGCCATATCGGTGACGACGAGATCGATCGGCCGCGCCGAAGTCAGCGGTAGGTTGCATCTGGCGACGATCTTGGACTTTCCTTTGGCCGCATGCTGCATGGCGACGATGACGCGCTTGGCGCCGCTGACGAGATCCATGGCGCCGCCCATACCTGGCACCATCTTGCCGGGGATCATCCAGTTGGCGAGGTGCCCGCCAGCATCGACCTGCAAACCGCCGAGCACGGTGAGATCGACATGACCGCCTCGGATTAAGCCGAACGACATCGCGCTATCGAAGGTGGCGGCGCCGGGCAGGGCGCTGATCGGCTTACCGCCGGCGTCGGTCAGCAGAGGATGGGCCATGCCTTGCTCCGGGATGGGGCCCGTGCCGATCAGGCCGTTCTCGGACTGAAAGTAAACGTGCAGCCCCGCCGGCACATAGTTTGCGACCAGTGTCGGAATGCCGATGCCGAGATTGACAAGGTTGCCGGGTCGAAGCTCCTGCGCCACGCGGCGGGCGATGATGGTTTGCGCATCCATGGGTCACCCGTTCGCAACGAGGTAATCGACCAAGGGGCCGGGGGTCATGACGTGGTCAGGCGCAATGACGCCAACCGGCACGATATGTTCGGCCGTGACGATCACGGTATCTGCAGCCATCGCCATGACCGGATTGAAGTTGCGTGCCGTGAGGGCGTAAGACAGGTTGCCGGCGTAGTCGGCGAGAAATGCCTGCACGAGTGCAAAATCCGCGCGCAGGGCGGTTTCCAGCAAATATGCCTTTCCGCCGACATCGATCCTCTGCTTGCCTTCCTCGACGAGCGTGCCGACGCCGGTTGGCGTGAGTACGCCGCCAAGTCCGCAGCCGCCGGCGCGAATGCGCTCGACGAAAGTGCCTTGCGGGATGAGATCGACGGTGATCTGCTTACCCAGCATCTGTTGTTGAGCTTTCGGATTGAGCCCAATGTGAGTCCCGATCATGTGGGTCACCTGTGCGCCGTCGAACAGCTTCCCGACGCCTTTTCCGGGTGTGGCCGCGTCATTGCTGATGAGAGAAAGATTGGATTTCCTCTGCCGTACCAGCTCGTCGAGAAGGCGCTCCGGCGTGCCGACACCCATGAACCCGCCGACCATGATGCTTGCACCGGCCGGGATCACCGCAATGGCTTCTTCCAGGGAAACGGCCTTCATGAGGAAGCTCCGGTCGACAGGCGATCAAGAGAAGGCGACGATGCAGAAGTGTTGGTCCGCGACCCCGGCTCTCCTTTGATCTGCGTCAAGACTTCCGATCATTTCCTTCGCGAATGGAAATGCCCACGCCCTTAAGGGCGTCCGCCCAGAGCTCGCGAACCTGGGTATGTCGCTGTTCGAGGGCAACGCTCACGGCATCGCGGAAGGGTGAAAGATTAGAGCCCTTCAAAAGAAGAATCTGTGCCTGCAGCAGACGGCCGCTTTCAAATTCAATACGCCGCAGTGCCGTGACGAATGGATCATGCGCGTTGGCGTCGACCGGCAAGAGGGCCGCCGGCCGGATGCCAGCATGTATGGCATGTGCGCGGGCGGCGAGATCTCCCGCCAGCGCCAGGGATTGATCGGGAATTCCTTCGATCGGCTTTGGCAGCCACGCTGCTTCCCAGGATCCCACCAGATAGCTCAGGGCAAGATCGGGAGTCCATGACGTCGCACGCAGCAACAGCGAGACGATCTCTGTTTCACGATAGAACTGCGCATTCAATTCGGTTTGCCAGGCCGAATCCAGCTTGAGCGGCAAGGCAAATGCGAACTGCCGCGCCAGCGCGCCATGGGCCGAGACCAGGAATGCAGCCACGCGCGTCTGTTGATGCGCGGGCACGCAGCCATTGGTATCGAGTGGCCCGAAGAACCCGCTCATCGCATCATTCCCTGTACCGGAATGGCACGCAGGTGGTCGTAGCCGGCGGGAAACGGCATGATTTCGCCACCGGCTTCCTCTGGTGCAACATAGACAGCCTTTTTGCCTTGCCAGCGACCTGCCAGCACATCCTCCGCAAAGCGTGCGAGCAGGTCGGCGGTGAGTGCTGGCTTCTCGAGCGTGAAGGCGTGATAGGCGCGCGGAATGATAATGAGCGAGCTGTCGGGAATGTGGATACGCAGGGTTTCGTGCAGCGCGCGTGGCGTCAGAAAGTCGAATTCGCCATTCAAGATCATCGTCGGCACGCCGATCTGAGGTAATTGCAGCGTCAGCGGCTGGAAATCGAGGAAGGACTCCATAAGATTTTGCAGCGCGTAGACGTCATTGATCAGCCAGCCTTGCCGCTTGACCTTGTCGAGCGTTTCGAGAACCGGCTGCAGCCATTGGTCGCTGACATTCATGGGCAACAGCAGGTCCTGAAGATAGCTGGTACCGCCAAGGATCAATCCGGTGCGCAGGGCATTGCCAAGTAGATAGAGTTGAGGCGGAAGCTCCGCAAAGCAGCTCATTGGCACAAGGCCTGCGAGCCGCTGGCTGTGTTCGATGGCATAGCGTAATGCGATGAGACCGCCGAAGCTGATACCTCCGAGAAAAATAGGGCCTTTACCCAGCTCTTCCATCAGAAGGTGGAGTGCAGCGACGTGATCGTCCTGGCGGATGAAGAGAGCTGGCTTATCGGACGCACCTTGACCAAGCAGATCGAACGTTGCAACGCGGAAGTGCCTTGCGACCAGCGCGTCGCGATATGCAGTCCATAATTCGGCGTATTGGGTCAGTCCGTTGACCAGAACATAGACGGGCGCGTCCTCCGGGCCGTCGAGTTCATAACGTATCCGATACGAACCATACTTCAGGAACGGCATTGCGCTGACCGGTTGGCGATCTGATCGCTGCGATACTCAACTCCCGAAAGTCGATTCCATTGAGCTAGATCAAGCCTTTCCGGGCAGTCCCGCCGAACACTTTCGCGCAAAGCCATTGGGAGGACGCCGTCATGACCGGGGCAGATGCCGTGAAACGTTGTGCTGTGAGCCTGATCATTCTGCTGGTCGGCACAGCGATAGCCGTCGCACAGCCCTTCACGCGCCGTTCGTCACAAGTCCAGCATGATGGATTGAAGAAATACTACGAGATATCGAACTTCCGGCTGGGTGGTAAGTATGACCTCAACGACCCCGCCAAGTGGGAAGACGGCGGCGAGGGCGGGGTCACGCTGGAGTCGCTTGGTAGTGGTAAGCTACGCACGGCCTATGTCGCAGTCGGAAATCCGCGCCGCAACGCCGCCGGTGAGATCACCAATGCGGTGGTTATCAATTCCTACTATTCCGGCGACTCCACCGATATGTACGAGCAATGGGTCAAGGGTGCCGCGCTATCAGGTGGTGTGCCTATCATTGGTCCCGGACGACCCATCGATACCGACCGCTATTACGTCATTATGGTCGATCCGTTGGGTACCTGGGGCGCCAGCAAACCTTCGGACGGTCTTGGCATCAAATTTCCGCAGTACAGCTACTTTGACATGGTGCAGGCCAACTATCGGATGTTGCGCGACCATCTGAAGGTCGCGCGGGTGGCGCTGGTCGCCGGCGTCTCGATGGGTGGCACGCAGACTTATGTTTGGGGCGTGCTACATCCTGAATATATCGGTGCGCTGATGCCGATTGGCGGCACCACGCAGTCCGACGCCGGGGATCCGGTCGGCCACTGGACGTTCCAGCTCATGACGGCCGCGATCCAATCCGACCCCGTCTGGCAATCGACCAAGGGCGACTACTACAAGCTACCGAAGGAGAAGCACCCGCTGCCGGGCATGGCCTTCGGCTGGTCGGTGTTAGGTCTCACCGGCTATGATTTCGGCTACAGGACGAACCAGAGTTTCGCGTCGGTCCAGCCCGAGGTTTTCTACTGGGACCCGCCGAATGAGAAAGCTGGTCTCAATGTGAACAACCGCTCCAAGATGTATGATGCGGTCGATCTGGTCTGGCGTAACCGCGTTGGCGAAACCTACAACATCAATGAGAACCTCGGGCGTATTCAGGCTCGCACGTTGGTGATGCATATCACCAACGACCTCTGGCTGAATTTCAAGCTTGCCCAGCGCGCTGTCGATCGCGTTCCCGGCGCAGACCTCATCTCCGAGGAGAGTCCGGTTGCTCATTACGGTGTGTTTCCGATCATCAACAATCGCAAGAACGATCCGAAATTCGTCGCGTTCATGGACGATGTGGCGAGCCTCGATCGGGCGCAGCAGTTTGTCGACAAGAACTATCGTGTTCCCCGCGTTGCCGAGAATATCGACAAGACCAAGTCGTTCTGGAAGGACTACGTGACCTATCCTTATCCGGTTAAATATGCGACCGCGAAGAACAAGCGTGGCACGTCCTGGCAGATCGGCTATATGGACGAATATGCCGGTACAGACAGGGATCCGAAGGTTCTTGTCATCATTCATGGCAAGGGCGCATTTGGCGGCCACTACGGCAATATCATGCAATATGCCTTGCGCAGCGGCGTCCGCGTGATCGTTCCCGACTTGCCTCATTATGGCATGTCCGGGCCCGGCAATCTCGACAAGAGCCCGGCGCGCACCATGCAGGATATGCGCGAGGTGATCTACGATCTCGTCGTCAACCAGCTGGGCGTCAAGAAGGCGCACTATCTTGGCCACTCTCTCGGTGGTCAGTTCGTGATGGGCTACGCCCTGACCTGGCCGGACGCGGTGCAGAGTCTTGCGCTCGAAGCGCCTTCCGGTCTTGAGGAATATCCGCGCGACATCACGATCGCCAAGGACAAGAAGGCGCGTCTGTTCGACGAATCCTTCGGCCGTGACTTCGCCAAGTGGAAGCAGACATGGGATCAGACCGGGATCCTGGCGGCAGAGATTGCCCGGCCAGAGGAGGGCATCCGCGATTTCTTCTACTTCAAGAAGCGTGACCCGGAGACCGGCGTTGTGTCGGCTGCGAAGAGCGGTTACTTCTTCAGCGATAGCGAATATGCCCGCTTGCATACCGAGCAGCGGGTCGGGCTCACCAAGGGTAACCCGAAGGAGCTTGAGCAATGGTGCAACGTCTTCATCTTCGACATCTACACGATCGGGGCTGAGTTGCAGCAGGATGACCCGAAGAACCTCTACGAACGGCTCACCGAGATCAAGGCGCCGATCTTCCTGGCGTTCGGCGACAAGGAGCCGTTCATCCCGACGCCTGCCTTTAACGGGCTGACCGACCTCGGGCGTGATGTCATCACACCGTTCATGTCGCGTATGACCAATGCCGGCAATCGGCCGATGCTCAAGATCTATCCGGAGACCGGACATTTCATCCACACGGATAACCCCGTTGAATATTCCGCCGACGTGGTGGACTTCCTGTCGAAGGGAAAGGTCGATACCAGCTCGCCGGTCGGGACCGACCGCATGATCAGGGGGGCCGTTGCATCGGTGCTTCCGGTGGCGCCTACACCGCCCGGTGCGGCCCCGACCGCCGGTCTGAACAAATAGGTCCGCCTCATGCCGAGGGTGAAGGCGGGCGATGTTTCACTGGGCTGGCGCGAATGGGGAGCGGGCGATGTCACCGTGGTCTTTCTCCATGGTAATCTCGCCAGCAAGGACTGGATTGAACTCGCCGCACCTCTGTTTCCGTCAGGGCTGCGGGTGATCGGGATCGACTGGCGCGGCTGCGGCGACAGCGACCGGCCGGAGCCTGCGAGCGACTACAGTAATTACTCCATGCAGCAGCACGCTGAGGATATGCTCGCTGCGCTCGATACGCTGGACATCAGATTCTGCCATCTCGCAACGCATTCTACCGGCGGCATCATTGCGGCACGGATGTTGTTGATGCAGCCGGAACGCTTCGGGCGGGTATTGGCCCTCGATCCGGTGACGCCGCTGGGACTGGCCTTCAACGCCGATCAGCTCGGCCTCTTCCGGGCCATGATAGCAAGCAAGCAACTTACACGCACGGTGATGGCCACCGCTGCGTCCTCGCTATTCGTGCCGGAGAGCATGGCGCCAAACGCGATCCCACGTTTCCGTGAGGGGCTAGGTGAAATCCAGGCGCTGTTCGACCGGATCGTCGAGCAGACATTTGGCGTGTCTGAAGGCATCTGGATCGGGACGCCCGTCAATCTCAACCGCGAGAAGGAAAGCAGAGAACTGGAACGCCGCATGCCGGAAATCCGGCATGCGCATCTGGTGCTCTGGGGCGAACGCGACGGGTGGATTCCATTGCCCGATTTACGGACCATGGCAGAGACAATGCCGGATTGCCGGCTCGTCGTTGTGCCCGGCATCGGACATTCGATGAACCTGGAGATGCCGGCGCTATATGCCGGTTATTTCGGCGCTTGGTTCGGTGCTCTCCAATAGCAGCGGGCTTATCACAGGGGGAAGATTGGTAGAATTATGGCGATTCAGTTTTTTGTCGGCTCGCTCGTCACCGTGATCACGATCATGATCCACGCGCTGGTGACTGTCGGCGCCGTGGGGATCGCGCGCAAAGCCGGGTTGCGGCACACCATGCGACCGAAATTTCACCTGATGGCCGTGATGGTCGAGGTAGCAGCTGTGCTAATGATTGCGCACACGCTGGAAATGCTTGCCTGGGCGTTGGCTTACGCAATAGTGGGTGCAGCCCCGGAAGGGAGCGATCTACTTTATTTTGCTTTCGTGAATTACACGACTCTTGGCTACGGCGACATTACACCGGTGCAGGCCTGGCGGCTGATCGGGCCGATGACCGCCATGAGCGGCATACTGATGTTTGGCTGGTCAGCCGCAGTCCTGTTCGAAGTGCTGCAGAAGACACTGGATCATCTCGCCAAAATCGGTGCCCGTGGCTTCAATTTTGAAGATCCAGGCTAGCGAGCCGATTCCGGTCCATGAGCACGATCTGGCGTTGGGTGTTCCCGACAAAACCAAGGGTGCCGAGTTCATGCAGCCGAGACAATACGCGTGAAACAGTTTCCAGCGTCAGGCCGAGATAATCAGCGATATCGCGGCGCGACATCGGCAGCGCCATAATGTCGGCGGCTGTCAACCGTTTGTCCATTTCAAGCAGGAAGGCGGCGACCCGTTCCAGCGAAGTCTTGCGGCCAAGCAGAAGCATATGGTCTTCCGCATGTTGCAGGTTGCTAGTGGTCATGCTGAGGAGATTGCGGGCGACCATGGCGTCGTTTTCAGCGACTATCTCCAAACTTTGTCGCCTGATGAGGCGAACGGTGGTGTCGACAATCGCTTCCGCTGTGAACCGATGCTCGCCACCGTTCTCCAGTCCGAAAATATCGCCGACGAGGTGAAATGCGCCGATCTGTCGACGGCCATCGGAGAGTAGCTTGTAGCTTCGTACGGCCCCGGATTTTACCTGGTAGACGTATTCTGCTGGCTCTTTCTCGCCGTAGATCTCAGAGCGTTTTTTGTATGTGAATTCGTTCAGGCTGACGATAGGATTTGAATCGCTGTCCATGCCGAGTTCACGAAGAGAGTTTGGGCGAGGCGTTGGGCTCATTGTCGTGCGAGCAAACATGGTCCACTCCTCACTTTTACTGAACGGCTTTCCATAAATTCTGCACTGCGACAAAAACAACATGTTTTTTACCGCTCGCGCCGAAGTAGATTTAAGAATAAGCTGGAACCTGCGACCATTGTCTCAAGGTTCATTGCACCAAAGAACAACATAACGGTGCGTAATACGGTACTTAAGATAGGAGGCGATGCCTCGTCGCGACATGCATATTTCGATCCGAAATGCGTTCGGACCATTTTCGGTATCGTACGGATATGATGCGCCGATGGGAAGATCAGGCGCGATGCGTAAGACGTTCGACTAGAATTGATGCTTCAGCAGTGCCTTTCGCCATATTGATCGGAGTTCGAGTAAAATGCCGGGCCTCGTTCACGTCGTAGACGACGATGCTTCGTATCGAACCGCGATCGAGCGGCGGCTGAAAGTGGCCGGCTATGAGGTAGCTGTATACGCATCAGCGACACAGTTGCTGGATCAATTGCCGTTCAACGTGAGGCCGGGGTGCATTCTGCTTGATGTACAGATGCCCGGGTTGAGTGGTCTGGAGTTACAAAGTCAGTTGATTGAACTCGGGTCCAGCATGCCAATCGTGTTCGTCACCGCGCACCTCGACGCTGCAACGATTGTGCAGGTTATCAAGGCTGGTGCGGAAGACTTTTTGACGAAGCCAGTGACATCGGAGCAGCTGATCGATGCGATAGAGCGTGCGCTGCTGCGCCTAGAGACGGAAAATGGGCAACGCAACGAGCTCGCTTCATTTCGCGGGCTCTTGTTGTCCCTCACGCCGCGGGAATGGCAGGTGTTCGACTTGATGGTACGGGGTAAAATCAACAAGCAGATCGCCTATGAGCTAGGAACAACCGAGCGCACGATAAAGGCGCACCGCCATCAGGTCATGGAGAAGATGCAGGTCGTTTCGTTTGCGGAGCTAGTTTCCGTCGCCGAAAGACTTGGTATGCGGGGATGAAAGACGTGCCTATCTCTGTCTGATTGCGGGTTCCGGCATATTCATTCGTCGATATCCTGTTCAAACGTCTGCGCCGGAGCGCCGTTGTAAACGTTCGAAAACGGATTGAGCGGTATTGATGTGGTGAGTACCAAGAGGCTTGAATCCACGAATTGCAGCCGCAGAATCCGCCCTTGGCTTATCTCTTTTATCAGCGGGGAAGGGGCTTTCGCACCTGCGACACAAGCGTTTGTCAGGCACCAGGTGTAGGGAAAACGGTAAGGCTTGCCCTGGTCGATTATGAGTTCGACTGGATTCGGCAGGTACATTCCGACTGGAGAGAATATCTGTATCCGCCTGGCGGCATCGCCTTCGCGCTCTGTGATGTCGAGCCGGACAGCCATTTGACCGGTCGAGAAAGTTCCGGTGATCGACGTGCGACAAAGCACTTTTGCCCCACCGGGTTTGAAGCAGACTTTTTTCCAGTCCCCAAAAGTAACGTCCTTGACCTCGCGCTGACCACGGGGGCGCATTTCCGCGCCTGTGAGGGCGGGCGTCGAGCTCTGTTGAGACGCGGCGGATTGGTTGAACACGATGTTCGCAGGTACAGCGAGAAGTAGTACCAAGAATAGATGCCCTTCATGGCTGCGGTGTCGCTCGTTGCGGTGCGATCCTGTCACAGCTGTCCTCCGGCGTCGGCTGTCCTATTTCTGGCTATCCAGGAACTTCGCCACCAGCGGCGACCAGATCGGGATAGCTTCGGGTGAGCCTATGAAGAAATGTCCCTCGTTTCCGAATGGTGGCATCAGATGATATTCGGCTTGACCACCAGCAGCGGTGAAGGCCGCATGCATACTCCTTGATAGCGCCGGGCCGAAAAACGTATCGTTCTCGATATAGATCCACAGCATCGGGGTCCGCGACGTCCGACCGAACTCTGCCGTAGCCTCAACAAGTTTGTCCGGCGCGCAATTGTTGTTTGGCTTGCCGTCAACGCGGCCGCCTCGGCCGGCTGCAAAGGTGATAATCGCCTTCACCTGCGATGGATTAACACTCGATAGGGCAATAGAGGCCCACCCACCGGCGGATTGCCCGACGACGATGACATCATTCGGCACGATCTGCTTCGCGGCAGTCAGATAATCGATAATCCAGAGATCTACTTTTGCGACCGCACGGCCGGCATCGCGAAAATTGGGATTGGTGCATTTGCCGACCTTGGAGAAGAATGGACCGAATATCCCGTGCTCGGGAATGTCGATGGCCGACGCGCCATATCCGCTTCCGACCGGCGCCACCACGAGATAACCCCGCCTTGCAAACCATTTGGCTGCGTCGCGGAATTCGACGAGTGGAAAGAAGCTGCGGTCAGTTGGATTGAGAGCGACGCCGTGGTTCATGATAACGAGCGAAAAGGGGCCGTCGCCTACCGGGCGCACCAGGTAAGCGAACATCGGCAACGGCAGCGGTAGAACCCAGAGTTCTTCCTGAATGCGCACAGCGTCAGGCGTTTCCGCGGCTTGTGTCGACTCCGCGGGGGCGACGAACGCGAGGACCGCCATCACGATGATCCGCTGGATGATATGCATGCTCGCTTAGCCCTGCATTTTGGTATTGCGAGCTGACCGCAGAAAACTCCGAAACAGTTGATTCAGATCAACCTAAGCATGTGGGAAGCCGGCGTTTGTTGGCTCGATGTGGTTCAATATGTATGTGGCTCATGTCGGCAATCCGCCGATGCGCCGCGAAGAGAGCCTGCTGGTCGCGCTGCTGCTGGGCTTCGCCGGTGGCTATCTTGACGCCTATACCTGGATCACCCACGGCGTCCTGGCGAATGCGCAAACCGCCAATCTGGTCTTCTTGTGGGTGAACGCGATGGTTGGGAAGTGGAAGGAGGCATTCCACTTCGTGCCATCGCTTTTTGCATTCATGGTCGGCGTTGTGCTCGCCGCGTGGCTGCGCCGTGTCGCTGGCGATCGAGCTGGCCCAATCAGCATCCTCGTCGAGATTGCCGTTCTTGTCCTTGTTGGTGTGTTGCACAATCGAATGCCCGATGTCGCTGGCACGCTGGGCGTCTCGATGGTGGCCGCAATGCAGACCTCGGTTTTTACCAAGGTCGAAGGTGCAAACTACAGTTCGGTGATGATAACGGGAAATCTTCGCCAGGCAATTGACGGCGTATTTAGCCTGGTAGCCGGGGATTCGCAGGTCGGTTTGTTGCGGAAGTCCTGCATCTTCATCGGGGTTTGCGCTACATTCGGTACGGGTGCGGCTGTGGGGGCCTTCATTACAGAGAGAACGCCAGCGGTCGCATTGACCGTTCCTGTCGCCGCGTTGTCGCTTGTTCTTTTGCGTTGCGGCCGAATACGCACCGCTCACGCAGGATGGCGTTGATCGAAGGAGGCGGGCATGAATTCGCGAGGGATCTTTCCGCCAGCGCAGTGGCTTTCCGGATACAAGGCGGACTGGCTTCGCTACGACATGATTGCGGGTGTCACGCTTGCCGCCTACGCGATCCCGGTATCGCTCGCCTATGCCGCGCTTGCTGGTCTGCCGCCACAGGTCGGCATCTACGGCTACATGCTGGGCGGCATAGGCTATGCGTTGCTGGGTTCTTCGCGACAACTTGCTGTCGGTCCCACTTCGGCGATTTCCCTGATGGTCGCCGCCACGGTCGGAGCGCTGGCCGCAGGTGATGCACTTCGCTATATGCAGATCGCGAGTATAGCGGCCCTGGCCGTTGCGTGCCTCTGCGTGATTGCCTGGATTTTCCGGCTAAGCATGCTGGTTCGGCTGATCAGTGACAGCATTCTGGTCGGCTTCAAGGCTGGCGCCGGCCTGACCATCATCATGACGCAGTTGCCAAGCCTGTTTGGCGTTGCTGGCGGCGGACGAAATTTCTTTGATCGCGTTGTCACACTCGTTTGGCAACTCGGGGGCGTGCAGTGGATCGTGCTTGTGATCGGGCTCGTTGCGCTCCTGCTGCTTCAAGGCGAACGCCTGTGGCCGGGCAGGCCGGTGGGACTTGCGGTCGTGATCCTCTCGGTCGTTGTCGCAACGATGCTTGGCTTGCCGGCACTTGGCATTCCCGTCACCGGTGAAATTCCCAAGGGCTTGCCGAGCATCGCCGTGCCGACCTTCGGGTTGCTGGAGTTCGACGAACTGTTTCCTCTCGCTGCCGGCATTATGTTGCTCGCTTATGTCGAAGGCGTCGCGGCTGCACGCAGTTTTGCGGCGAAACACGGTTACATCATCGATGTGAGACAGGAGTTTTTGGGGCTGGGCGCGGCGAATATGGCAGTAGCGTTCGGCCACGGCTATCCCGTTGCGGGAGGACTATCGCAATCCGCCGTCAACGACCAGGCCGGCGCGAAGACGCCACTCGCTCTCATTATCTGTTCGGGCACACTAGCCATCTGCCTGCTCTTTCTCACCGATTTACTGACCAATTTACCCAAGGCGGTGCTTGCCGCGATCGTGTGCACGGCGGTTTACAGACTGATTGATATCGCCGCGCTTATTCGAATGTGGCGCATCAGCCGGATCGATTTCTATGCAGCAGCGATCGCTCTCGTGTCCGTGCTGTTGCTGGGAATTCTTCAGGGTATCCTGCTGGCCGCGCTGGCCTCCATTTTCCTGTTGCTGGCGCGCGCCTCGCAGCCGAACGTCGCAATTCTCGGGCGCCTGCCAGGAACGGGCCGATATGCCGATAGTGCGCGACATTCTGACGTGGAGCCCATTGCTGGTGTGCTCGCGTTCCGCCCGGAGGCCTCGTTACTCTACATCAATGCGGAAACGGTGATGGAGATCGTGCTGGCAAGGGTTCGGGCATTGCCGGACACCAAGATTGTTGTCTGCGGCCTCTCGTCGTCGCCCTTCATCGATCTCGCGGGTGTAAAAATGCTTCACGACCTCCATGGCCAGCTTGTCTCTCACGGCATCGCCTTCCAGATCGTTGGCGCCCGCGGTCAGGTCCGTGACGTTTTGCAGGCTGATGGCTTCGCAGAAAAGACTGACAGTGCCAACTGGACCCGAAGGATGGATAGCGTGCTTGGCGATCTGAGGCGAGAGTGACCTTGTTGCGTTGCGAGGCGGATCGTTGCTCACAGAAGCAGATTGCGTTGACCTGGATCAACAGACGTTTGTCGGAACGGCGCGAGGATCTGCCGAATTTCTCGATATCTCGGAAGTATCACATCTCCACAAGTGACCGCGCCAAACCGCCTTTTATCGTCTGAGCGATCGGGGTGTTCGCGATGATCCTGGCTCAATAGTTCAGTCTCACAACAGAGGGAAGTAAAAGTCATGCGAAAGTTTAGCGTCTATGCAGTTGTCGCCGTCGTCCTCGCTGGAGTCGCAGGTTTCAGCACGCCGTCGCGCGCCGATATGGGCCAGGTTGCCGTGATATTCACCAAGGGCGGATTCATCGTCGGGGTTGGCGGCGGCGAGGGTGTGCTGAGGTATCGCGGCAAACAGTATCCATTCACAGTCTCGGGCATGAGCGTCGGTTTTACGATTGGCGCCTCTACCACGAAGTTTGTCGGCCGTGCGATCAATTTGAAGGGGCCGGCTTCGATTGAAGGCACTTATGCGGTGGTCGGAGCGGGTGGTGCGGTGGCGGCCGGCGCGGGAGGTGTGCAACTGCAGAATGGCAATGGCGTGATCCTGCAGCTCAGCGGTCCCAAAGTTGGCGCCGAAGTATCCGCTGCTGTCGGCGGGGTTACGATACGGTTGAAGTAGGCAGGAGTCGAACGGGCCGCGCAGCGCGCGGCCCCGTTTGCTTCAGTACCGACTCTCGACGAATTTCATGCGGCGCAAGCTGGTCTGATCGTTGTAGCGCCCCTTATTGGATCGCTTCGCCAGCTTGATCTTCTTTCGCGCGATCTTCTTGTAAGGGATCGTCTTGAGGATGTGCCAGATGATGTTGAGCCGAGCCCGCCGCTTGTCGTCGGATCTGACCAGTCGCCATGGCGCATGCTTCGTATCGGTCGCGCTGAGCATCATGTCGCGCGCTCGGGAATAGTCGTACCAGCGATCGAACGACTCGGTGTCCATCGGGCTTAACTTCCATTGCCGTAGAGGGTCATCGATGCGCGCCTTGAACCGCTGTTCCTGCTCCTCCATCCCGACTTCGAGCCATAGTTTGATCAGGATGATGCCAGCATCCACTGCGAATTTCTCAACCAGTGGGCACAATTCGAGGAAGCGTTTGTGTTCGGCCGGGCTGCAGAAGCCCATGACATATTCGACGCCGGCGCGATTGTACCAGCTGCGGTCGAAGATCACGATCTCTCCACCTGCCGGGAATTGCTCGATGTAGCGCTGAAGGAACAACTGGGATTTTTGCCGGTCAGACGGCGCGGGCAGGGCGCAGACGCGGAAAACCCGCGGGCTCACTTTTTCCGTCAGGGCCTTGATCGCGCCGCCCTTGCCGGCGGCGTCGCGTCCCTCAAAAATCACGATGACCTTCAGGTTTTTCGCTTTCACCCATTCCTGCAAATGACAGAGACCGACCTGAAGCTTTTCCAACTCCTTCTCGTAATCCTTGCGCTTTAGCCGCTCCGTCGCGACGATAGCTGACATGTCATGACTCCATGATCAGTCTGGAACGAGCAAATGCTCAATCTCCCCAGGAAATGGTGATGCCGATGTCGCCCGGCATGCCGCCGGGATAGTCGATGGTCTGGTAACCGATGCGATAGCCGCGCGGCTGCAGATAGTCGCTCCAGAGCTGGAAGATTTCAGCTGGAATTCCCGTTAGCGTTTTTTCCCAGCCCTTTTCTTGCTGATTGATGGCCCGACCTTTGTCGGTGCACAGGGAGTTGGGAAAGCGGTAGACCTGAACTTCCGTCAGGCCGTTTCGCACTGCCCGCTGGATGATGGTTGAGGCCAGCTGGACTTTCTCGGCTTCGCTCTTCCCGGACGGCTGGCTGAGCCGTTCGATCAGGGCACGCTTTTCAGCGTCAGCGGCGGCGGCGATGCGCGCATATTGGTCAGCCGCCTCGGCCTCTTTAAGCGCCGCCTCTTTGCGGATCTGGGTGGCAGTGGGGATGAGATCGTCGATGCTGCGAGACATGATTTAGAGCTCCTGGTGGCTGTCGGCTTGAACGCTGCCGCAAGGTTAGGTACGGCCGGCCGCATTTTGTTGATCCAAATCAAGCAGACCGCGCCGTGGGAGGGCACGGTGCAGAGCGTGGCTGCGGAATGTTCGGGCCAGCGGCAGGGAGAGAAGATTTGAGCGGAGAGATGCACCCGGCAGCTCCTCATCATGTGCCATTTTTCGTTCCCGGCGCTGACGGAGCGGATACCCTCATGGTGGTGATGGGAGTTTTTCTCGTCGCGACCGTGTTATGGGTGGGTACGCTGTACTGGAAACTGCACAGCCTTCCCGAACGCATGGCGCACAAGACGCACAAGATGCAGTTCGAGATTGTCGGCGTTCTTGGCCTGATCTCGCTCTTCACTCACATGCATATCTTCTGGGTCGCCGGCTTGCTGCTTGCGATGATCGACCTGCCGGATTTTGGTACGCCGATGCGCGGCATTGCCGACTCCGTCGAGCGCATCGCGAATGCCACTGCTGGTGCGCCTTCCGCTGAATCCGATGTCGAGCCTCTGCCCGGCGGTAAAGCTGGTGGTCAGTCCTCCTTGAAGGAAGAGGTGCACGACCATGCTTGAACTCATGATCTGCTCACTGGTCACCATCTTGCCCGATTATCTCTATCGCCGTTACCGGCAGGGTAAGCGGTTCGGCAAGGAAATCACGTTCTTCTCTGTCTGGTACGAGTTGAGATGGGGGATCACCGGCTGCCTGATGCTGACGATCGGGCTGATCACGATGATTTTCTATTTTCACCCTTCGACAACGTCGGCGGCCATCTATTTCCGGACGGTGCCAATCCTCCCCGAAGGCTCCGGCCGTGTGGTCGAGGTAAATGTCGACTTCACCGCCGACGTCAAGAAGGGTGACGTTCTGTTCAGGCTGGACAGTTCGAAGCAGGACGCGGCGCTGGAGACCGCAAGGCGAAAGATCGTCGAGGTGGAGGCGTCGCTTATTTCTGCGCGAGCCGACATTGCCAAGGCGGATGCCCAGATCGGCGAAGCGAAGGCGTCCTACCAGCAGGCCAAGGACGAGCTGGACGTCAAGACCGAGCTGCAACGCCGAAATCCCGGTATCGTGCCACAGCGCGATATCGAAAAGCTGCAGGTGCTTGTCGATCAACGGCAGTCCGGCATCGATGCCGCGACAGCCGTCAGGGAATCGTCGTTGCTGCGCGTTTCGACACTCCTGCCAGCCGAGAAGGCGAGCGCCGAGGCCACGCTGGCGCAAGCGCAGGTGGATGTCGATAAGACCTATGTGCGTGCAGGCGTAGATGGCCGTGTCGAGCAATTTCTCGTTCGTCCGGGGGACGTCGTCAATCAGCTCATGCGCCCGGCCGGAGTTCTGATACCGGAGGGCGCGGGACGACGTGGCTTGCAGGCGGGATTTGGCCAGATCGAGGCCCAGGTCATGAAGCCTGGTATGATCGCGGAAGCGACATGTATCTCGAAACCTTGGACCATCATTCCTTTGGTCGTCACAAGCGTGCAGGATTTCATCGCCGCCGGTCAGTTTCGGAGCGGCGAGCTTTTGATCGATCCGCAGAATTTGCAAAGGCCAGGTTCAATTCTCGTCTTCCTGGAGCCGCTCTTCAAAGGCGGTCTTGAGGGAGTTACTCCGGGCAGTGCCTGCGTCGTCAATGCCTACACCAGCAACCACGACGAAATTTCCAACCCGAAGACCGGCGCGTTGAAGGGATTCGCGCTGCATGCAGTCGATGCGACCGCGCTGGTGCATGCATTGCTGCTTCGAATCCAGGCGTTGTTGTTGCCAATCAAGACGCTCGTTCTGAGCGGTCACTGAGGGGGATCAAATGATTGCGTTTCAAAAGCTGGTCGTTGCGACGTTTCTTGTTTCCGCAGCGTTGCTGTCGCCGCCAAGTGCAAAGGCGATCGAGCTTGCTGGAGCTTGGGCGACAAGCGCGGATCAGTGCAACAAGGTGTTCACCCGTAAAGGTCGCGAGAAGAAGGTCGGGTTTACAAATTTCTCCGGAGTGTATGGCGGCGGCTTCATCGCCGAGGGCGATAGACTTCGGGGTAAACATGAGATTTGCAAGATCAGGTCGAAAAAGGAGAGCGACAAAACCATCAACCTGGTCGCTGCCTGTGCCTCGAGCATTATGCTCTCTCACGTCCAATTCATTCTGAACGTGATTGATGAAAACACCCTCTCTCGTGAGTTTCCGGGAATGGTGGATATGAAAGTGGAATACCACCGTTGCCAGATCTAGCGGAGTCGACGCCCATTCGATGGGCTTGAGGCGGGATAGACCTGAATCAGAAAATTCCATGCTGAACGATGGATTGGATCAGTGGAGAAATGCCATGAACAAGAGCAGACAAGCTAATAACAATGCAAAGCACCTTGCCGGTATGGCACTGGCCGCCGCCTTCATCGCATTCACGACGCAGCTGGCGAGAGCGGACGATCCAGCGAAATTGCTCAAGGCGATGACTGACTACACAGCAGCGCAAAAGTCGATCTCCGCGACATTCGATAGTGATGTCGAGGTCGTGACGCCGGAGCTGGAGAAGATCCAGTTTACCAGCTCCGGAAAGCTTCAGCTCTCGCGACCGGACAAGCTCCGTATCAGCCGAACGGGCGGCTATACCGACGTCGATTTCATCTATGACGGGAAGACGGCGTCGATCTATGGCAACAATGCCAAGGCGTATATTCAAGCCGATCTTGTAGGCACGGTCGACCAACTCATTGATCTGATTCAGACAAAATCAGGCGCGGCGATGCCGGGCACGGACTTGTTGCTGACAAACGCTTACGACGAGCTGATGTCCAATGTCGTCCAGGCTCAACATATCGGTCAAGGCATGATCGATGGCGTCGAATGCGAGCATCTGGCGTTCCGTGGCGTGGATACTGATTGGCAAATATGGATAGAGAGTGGAGCGCGGCCTCTGCCTCGAAAATACGTGATCACGAGCAAGGCGGTGACTGGAGCGCCGCAATACACGCTCCGGATCAGGGACTGGAAGACCGACGTCGTCGCTGACGCCGACACATTCGTGTTCAAGCCGCCTGCCGGCGTGGCCAAAGTCGACCTGAATTCTGGCGCCATGGCAGAATTCGATGAGATTCCCCCAGGAACACCATCGGGAGCAAAAAAATGAAACTGGTGCGAAGCGTGATCATGGTAGCAGCCGTACTTACGTCCTCTGCAGCGGGATTGTCATGGAGCGGCGGAAACATCATTGCGGACGGGCTGTTCTCGGTAGCTGAAGCGAGAGTGGGGCGACCGCTGACGCCGATGAGCTATGCGGGGGTAGCGCGCCGGACCACACGTCGGGCCGTCGCGGTAGGGGCTGCGGCCGGGGCGGCGGGCGCTTACTATGGCTCGACATGCAGGCAAGTCGTGGACGCCTACGGGCGGGTTGCGACGGTCTGTTAGACAGGCGCTGCCAAGGCCAGCTGTTGCAGAAATGCGCACGCGCTGACACTGTGCGATCATAATCGTTCGCGTGTCTCAGACGGTTGGTGAAGAGGATGAGACGACGGGTCCCCGTTGCTGTCGTGGGTCTATTACGCTTTGCCGCGCGTCTCTGTGTCTGCGTTCTGGTCTGGATGTCCGTCCCACCCGGATCTGCTGATGCCGCCGAGCGCAGCGAAGTAAAGCGTGTGCTTCTGCTGCATTCGTTTGGTCGGGAATTTCGCCCCTGGAGTGAATACGCCGCGAGTATCAAGGCTGAGCTTCAGCAGCAATCGCCATGGCCGCTGGATATCCAGGAACATGGGTTATTGACGGCGAGGTTTAATAATCCAGGCCCGGAAGCTCCGTTCGTCGACTATTTGAACTCGCTCTACCAGAGCCACTCCGCCGATATCGTGTTGAGCGTCGGGGCGCCCGCAGCAAGGTTCGTTCAGAAGTATCGCCAGCGTCTCTTTCCCGAAACTCCGATGGTTCTGACCGTGGTGGAACAGCGGCTTGTGAACCGCGTGAGCCTCACAGACAATGACACCGTCATTTCGGTCCGCAATGATTTTCTGGCCGCTTTCAGAAACATCCTTCAGGTCTTGCCGGAGACTCAAACCATCGCCGTTGTGATAGGCGCTTCTGCTTTGGAGAAATTCTGGCTCGAAGAGTTGAAGCGGGAATTGAAGCCCCTGGAAAATCGGGTCCACATTGTCTACTACGGCGATCTTTCGTTTGCGGAAATCCTCAAAAGAGCGTCTGCGCTTCCGCCACATACCGTGCTGTTCTGGGGGCTGATGTCAATCGACGGTGCTGGCGTTAGTCATGAAGGCGACCTGGCCTTGCGTAGCCTTCATGCCGTTGCCAATGCCCCGATCTTTTCCTACCAGGAGCCCTTTTTTAACGGAGAAACCGTTGGTGGTCCGATGCATTCGATCGCCGAGACCAGCAAGAAGACCGTCAATGCTGCGATCCGAATTCTTGGTGGCGAGAAGCCCGGGGACATCAAGTTTGAACCGATTGAATTTGCTGCGCCGAAGTACGATTGGCGAGAATTACAGCGCTGGGGCATCAGCGAGAGCAATCTGCCGCCGGGCAGTGCAGTCCTGTTCCGCGAACCCGATATTTTGGCGCAGTATCGCTGGCAGATCTTACTGATCGCATCCGTGATTTTGGTTCAGGCGGGGTTGATCAGCGGCTTGTTGAACCAACGTCGTCGGCGGCGTCTTGCCGAGGTCGAGGCGCGGCAGCGATTGGCGGAACTCGCGCATGTCAACCGCTATTCGGCCGCCGGAGAGTTGACGACCTCCATTGCGCATGAGCTGAACCAGCCACTCGGCTCTATCCTCACCAACACAGAGACGGCGGAGCTTTTGCTCAAGGAAACCTCGCCAGATATTGTCGAGGTCAGGGAAATTCTGGCCGATATCAGGCGTGACAATCAACGGGCCAGCGAGGTGATCCGACGGCTTCGCAGCGTATTGAAGAAAACGCCGTTCGAGATCAGGGACATTGATCTGAACGACACGGTGCGGGAGGCGATCGGGTTTGTGGCGGCGTTGGCGGATCGACGCGGCATCGCACTGAAGTTCGCTGCCGCCTCGGGGGAGTTGCGCGTCAAGGGCGATCCCGTTCAGTTGCAACAAGTCATCCTCAACCTGATCATTAACGGAATGGATGCAATCTCGGAGGCGGAGGTGCGAGCTGGCGAAGTCAACGTATCGACAGCTCGGCTGGATCAGCACGCTGAAATCAGGATTGGAGATACCGGTCCTGGAATTGTAGACGGCGATATGAAGAAAATTTTCGATCCTTTCTTCAGCACCAAACCGCAAGGCTTGGGAATGGGGCTCGCCATCGCTCGCACCATTGTCGAGGCGCATAACGGACAGATCTCCGCTGTGAATCAGGAAACGGGCGGCGCGCTGTTTATCATCAGGATCCCAATCGCCCGCGGGCGGCTCGCGTCACTATAAAGCCGAATTTCCCGCATCGCAGCACTGCGCAAAGCTACCTTTCCTTGATCTTGATCAAAAGACCTCCTCTCGCTTCACCCAATGCTTTCCGGAGTGAAGCCCGAAGGAGGGTGAGATGTTCTGCTGGCGCAAGATCCTGATCACGCTTGCATTGATGATGACTATCCCGGTTGCTGCCTCGGCCCAAACGGCTGACAAGGCGCCGGCTTCAGACGCTCCGGCGAGCCAATCAGCGCCCAGTGTAGAGTTGCTAAAGCCTGAGCAGCTTGAGGCTTTGGTAGCACCTATTGCGCTTTACCCCGACGAGTTGCTCGCGAATGTCCTGGCAGCATCGACCTACCCACTGGAGGTGGTGCAGGCAGATCGTTGGGTGAAGGAACGCAAGTCGCTTAAGGGTGACGCGCTGAAGGAAGCGGTCGACAAACAGGCGTGGGACGACAGCGTCAAGGCTTTGGTCAGCACTCCGGACGTCCTCGTGATGATGAGCGACAAAGTCGATTGGACAAAGAGCCTCGGCGATGCGGTGCTCGCTCAACAGCCGGATGTCATGGATGCGATCCAGCGGCTGCGGGCGAAAGCCTATGACAACAAAAAGCTCGTCACCACCAAGCAGCAGAAGGTCAGCGTCAAGACCCAGGAGAGCAAGCAGGTGGTCGTGATCGAACAGGCGGATCCCGCCGCGGTCTACGTGCCGTATTACGATCCGGCAACAGTGTACGGGACCTGGCCCTATGCAGACTATCCACCGTATTACTTCGGGTACCCGTCCTATATCGGCGCGGGTGTTGTTGCAGCGGGTGTCGCCTTCGGCACCGCATGGGCGATCGGGCGTTGGGGCAACTATTGGGGCGGTGGCTTCAACTGGGGTAACCGCAACGTCTATGTCAACCATCGCACGACCAACGTTGGAAACGGTTGGCAGCATAATCCGGCGCACCGCCAGGGTGTGCGATACAACAACACCAACGTTCAGCAGCGCTTCAGCAACAACAATCTGAAGGCCGGCGCCTCCAACCGGATGGATTTCCGTGGTCGCGACGGGCAGCAGGTGCTGCGTCCGAACCAGGGCGCTGGCGATCGCGCAGGAGATCGAGGCGGCGTTGGTGCCGGCACGCGAGATCGGCCGGGCGGTGGAGATCGCGCCGGCGTTGCCGACCGCGCCAAAGGTGGTGCCGATCGCGCGAAGGCTGGAGATCGTGCCAAAGGCGGCGGCGATCGGGCGAAGGCGGCTAACCGCAGCGCGGCCGGGCGCGGTGGCGGCGGAGGAAATCGTGGCGGCGCCATGAATATGTCGTCCGGCCGCGCGGCGGCGGCTGCGTCCGCGCGCGGGCGGTCGAGCATGGCGAGCATGCCGCGTGGCGGCGGCGGAGCAAGCTTCGCCGGTGTGCGCGGTGGCGGCGGTGGCTTCCACGGCGGTGGCGGAGGTGGTTTTCGTGGCGGAGGCGGCGGTGGCTTCCGAGGTGGTGGAGGCGGTGGACGCCGGTCCGATATTGCCCTGAAGCATGACGTCGTCCTGCTCGGCCATCTCGCCAACGGTCTCGGCTACTATCGCTTCAGCTATCTCGGCAGCCAGAAGGCCTATGTCGGCGTGATGGCGCAGGAGGTCGAAAACGTGGCGCCACATGCCGTGACGCGGGGCAGCGACGGCTACCTGCGGGTGAATTACGAGACGCTCGGGCTGACGTTCCGCACCTATCGTGACTGGCTTGCAAACGGCGCAAGGATTCCTGCGGAGGTGTCGCCATGATTGTTTGGACGTCAATCCGTCATGCTGCATCGACAACAGCGGCGGCAGTCGTGGCGCTGGTTCTCATGAGTTCGGTGTCCGGGGCTCAGCAGTCCTTTCCATCACCGGAGGCTGCTGCTGCTGCACTCGCCGCAGCGGTCAAGAGCGGCGCAAGCGATATTCTAAAGGTCCTCGGCAAGGGGGCCGATGACATCGTCTCGTCGGGTGACGAGGTGGCCGACGCTGATACACGTCAGCGGTTCACGTCCATGTATGATGCCAAGCATGCGATCAAGACGGAGGGCAACAAGAGGGCCACCTTGATGCTCGGCGCGGACGACTTTCCGTTCCCGATTCCGCTCGTCAACACCAAGACGGGTTGGGAGTTCGATGTTGAAGAGGGCCGCATCGAGGTCCTGTATCGTCGTATCGGGCGTAACGAGCTCGATGCGATCCAGACCAGTCTCGCTTATGTCGACGCCCAGAACGAATATGCCGACAAGGACCGCGGCGAAGGCCCAGGGGTCTATGCACAGCGGTTTGTCTCGACGCCGGGCAAGAAGGACGGGCTGTTCTGGCGTGACGATAAGGATCCGAGCCCATTGGGTGCACTGGTCGCAGAAGCCTCTACCGAAGGCTACCAGGTCGGTGAAAAACCGCAGCCGTATCATGGCTACTATTTCCGCATACTCAAAGGACAGGGGGCCAATGCCCCGGGCGGCGCACATATCTATCTGGTGAAAGGCAAGATGATCGGCGGATACGGCTTAGTCGCCTGGCCCGCCGAGTACGGGAATTCCGGCGTCAAGACTTTCCTGGTCAGTCATGCGGGGACCGTTTACGAAAAGGATCTCGGACCGCAGACCGACCGGATCGTGAAGCGCCTGTCCCTGTTCGATCCGGACCAGACGTGGAAGAAGGTCAATGCAGAAAAGCCCTGAGCGCGGGATATCTGCGGTGGGTCTGTTCGCAATGCACCTGACGGCGGTTGTCCTGCTCACATTGACTGTTCCGGTGACGCCGTCCCGGGCTCAGGCACCCGGCTATGTTCAGGTAAAGCTGTTGAAAGCGGGACTCATCCTGGGCGCCGGCGGCGGCAGCGGCGTCGTGACATATCGCGGTCGCGACTATCCGTTCAGGGTGTCCGGCCTCAGTCTCGGATTTGCGGCAGGAGCGTCCTTCATCCGGCTCAAGGGATGGGCCTGGGGAATAAGGCAGATCAGCGACTTCGCCGGTACCTATAGCTCGGTTGGAACCGGTGGTGCCTTAATTGCCGGTGCCGGTGGCATCCAGCTCACAAACGATAAGGGGGTGAGGATGGCCTTGCACGGACCTCGGGCGGGAGTGGAGCTTGCCGGCAACCTCGGCCAGATCACAATTACCCTGAAGGAGTGAGGCGTGGATGGTTTGCGGTGATGCTCCCTGTCATTGCGCAGGAGGCGCTCAGGTCGGGGCGGGTCATTCGAAATTGCCGGTGGGCGCGCTGCACGACGATTTGGAGTTTCCCGTGAATACGATTGCAGCGCAGGTGTCGTCAGATCAATCTTCCGCCGTTTTCCGCAGTGCGACGCTCTCCAGACGGCGTCTTTGCTTGGGCGCGTTCCTGATAGTCGTGACATCCGCTGTCGCACCAACTGCCGTCACTGCTCAGCCGCTCACTACGTTTCGATATGAAATGCAGGCGCAAGCGCATTGTCCTCATGATTCCGTTGTTTGGCTCGATTTCCGCAAGGAGGTCTACTACCTCAAGCGACAGAAGAAATACGGGCGAGGCGGGACGGGAAGTTTCGTTTGTCGGAAAGAAGCTGGCGATAGCGGCTTTCGGCATTCGCTACTTGGGGTGAGATGAGGTTGACCTGCTCTGTTGAACGAGAGGACGACGTCAAATTTTCTGGTCTCTGTCGGGCTGGTAGCAGCGCAAGAATGGAGGCTACCGCTATTAGCGGTTCAACCTGCTATTTCTGATCTCGATAGGATGCACCGAACGCCGCACGGTAAATCGCCCAGTAGACGATGCCGACAAAGCCGGCACCTCCCACGATGTTGCCAAGCGTCACCGGTACGAGGTTGTGGATGATGCCGGCCAGCGTGATCGACGATGCGTCGACATTCGCCGGGATCTGGCCAGTCTGGGTCATCAGCCACGCCAGTGGCAGGAAATACATGTTGGCGACGCAGTGCTCGAAGCCGGCCGCGATGAAGGCGGAGATCGGCAACACAACAGCAATCATCTTGTCGGTGACCGATCTGCCTGCATAAGCGAGCCAGACGGCGGCGCATACGAGCACGTTGCACAAGACGCCCTTGAAGAACAGCGTCAGCAGATCGGGGCGGATTTTGCCAACTGCTGTATTCAACACTGATAGACCGATGCGGCCATCATTCATCTCGAGATGATGGGAGAAGAAGACGAGAACAATGAGGCCGAGCGCTCCAAACAAATTCCCGAACCAGACGATGGTCCAGTTGCGCAGCATCGTCCGCGTGGACACCTTTCCGCTCGCCCAGGCCATGACGATCAGATTGTTGCCGGTAAACAGCTCGGCTCCGCCCACAAGAACGAGGGCCAGCCCCAGAGAGAAGACGAGCCCTCCGACGACGCGTACCGTCGCGAAGCTGAGCGACGGATCGCTGGCGACGATCGTAAAGTAGATCGCGCCGAAGCCAATGCCTCCGCCTGCGACGGTTGCCAGCATGAAGGAGGCCAGAAGCGGCAGGTTGGCCTTTTTGACGCCGACCTTCTCGACAGCCTCCTTGATTTCGGCAGGACTGTAAGCCTGCAGATTGAAGATCGGCGGTTGCGACACGGACGCACCCTCGGCCGTTCCAACGCCTTGCTCTTGATGTCCCTTCGCGGGGCTATCCACCGGCGCCACTCGTCGCCAGAAGCCCGACGATCTGCGCTGCGATCACCTTCACGAGCGTCATTGAAGGGAAAATCATCGCGTAACCGATATCCGGGCGTTCGGTCGGCGCCATCTTCGTCGAATAGACCAGAATGGCCGGGTTTCCGGTTGCGCCGGATGCCACGCCGACCAGGTCGTCGTAAGGAATCTTCATCACATAATGGCCAACCAGCAGGACGATGAAGACGGTCGTCAGAAGCACGGCGACGCCGATGAACAGCATCGTGAACCCTGATTCGGACACCGTGCGGACAAAGGGCTGTCCGGCATTCACGCCAACGGTTGCAAGAAACATCGCCAGACCAAAGTTTCGAAGAACAATGTTAGCCGGCAACGGCATGGTCCAAAGCATGGGGCCGGTGCGGCGGAGCTTGCCGAGAATGAGCGCAACGATCAGTGGCCCGCCGCCAATGCCGAGCGTCACAACACCCACGCCTGGGATCGGAATGGGGATCAGACCGAGAAGGACGCCCATGACCATGCCGAGACCGAGCGAAACATAACTAAATTCGGCAGCCGCCTTGACGCTATCGCCGAAGTGCTTTCGGATCTCCTCCTTCTTTTCGGGCGGCGTTAGGACTCCGACACGGTCGCCGAATTCCAGCATGAGATCGGGGGAGGGGACGAGGTCGGCGTCGTAGCGCCGGACGTGCAGGATGTGCGCTGGCACTCCGGGTGGCATCGTCAACTTCGAAAGTGCTACGCCGACAATGTTGCCCTTGCCTACGAACACGCGGATGTAATCCAGGTCGGCGCGGTCGCTCGCGAGCCGGCCCGGTTCGAGCCGGCCGATACGTTCAGCCGCCAATGCGATTTCCTCTTGCCGATCGGCCACGACGAGTATGGCGTCTCCCGCATTCAGAACGGTGCCGTCTGTCGGCACGACGTTGCGGCCGTTCTGGCGGACCATGGTAATCTGCAGCTCGGCGAGCGAGTCTGCAGCAAGGTCCTTGAGCTTCGCACCGGCAAAGTTCTCTCCGATCGTAATCTCGCCCATGTGGAAATTCTTGGTCTTGGCCGGGAACTTGGGCTTTACGATCTGAGTCATGAAGTAGATGCAGAGAATCGGCCCGATGACCCCAAAGGGATATGCAATCGAATAACCGATCGACGGATCCTTGTTCTTCATAACGTCGAGCGCCGCCTGAAGCGTTGCGGTGCTCGTCATCGATCCGGCATAGAGGCCAAGCGTATGTCCGATCTTGATGCCGAAGATGTGGCCCAGTGCAAGCGCAACTCCGAGACCAGCGAGGCAAGCAATGAGGGCCAGCAGATTGTACTTCTGCCCCACGCCAAACATGCCCTCGAAGAACTGGCGGCCGTAAAGGATGCCGATGCCGTAGAGGAACATGATCAGGCCGGTGAGGCCGATGGGTCCGATGATCTGGGCCTTGGGCGCGAACGCGCCGATCGCAAGACCGACGAACAGGACCGCACCGACGCCGAGCGAAAATCCGAAGATGCTGATCTGGCCCACCAGATAGCCCACTCCGATCGCCAGAAACGCCGTCAGGATCGGCTGGCTTCCAATGATGTCGCGTGCAAGATCCAACATAGTTCTGAACTCCCCGAATTCGCCGAATAGTCGGTTGATCAGCGTGCCTGACACCCCGCAGCCCGGAACTGTTCGAGCACCCGGTTCACCAGGTCCCGGCTGGGTGGCAGCGTGTCAGCTAGCTTGTATTCGAGACCCATCGTCTTCCACTTGAACGCGCCCATCTGGTGGAAAGGCTGCACTTCCACCCACCGGACATTCTTCATCGGCGCGACGAATTTCGCGATTCCGTCGACATTCGCCGGATCGTCAGTCTCGCCTGGGACGAGCGTGAACCGAACCCAGACCGGCTTCGAGATCGAAGCCAGGCGTTCGGCGAAGCGAAGCGTTGGCGCGATGTCGCGGCCAGTGGTTCGACGATAGGTTTCGGGATCCGAACTCTTGATGTCGAGAAGAACAAGGTCGATCTCGGACAGGTAGGCATCGTCCACGCGATCGCCCAGGAATCCGGAAGTCTGAATGGCGGTGTGCAGGCCCATTTTCCTGGCGCCAGCGAATATTCGCTGGGTGAATGCACGCTGCACCATTGGCTCGCCGCCCGAGATGGTCAGCCCGCCGCCAAGAGCCTGAATGGAGGGCGCGAAATCGGCGAGGCGACGGAGCACCTGATCGGCCGAGACGTAGGTGCCGTCCTTGAGGTGCCAGGTGTCCGGATTGTGACAATAAGTGCACCGCAGAAGACAACCCGAGACGAACAGCACAACGCGCAAGCCGGGCCCGTCATAACGGGAGGACGTCTCATAGGAATGGCAATATCCGAACGCGCCCTCCTGGTCCTTGAACTGTTCGTCATCGGGCGCGTCGGGCGAAATCCCGACCCGGAGGTCATGACGACTTCCGGGCTCCAGTGTCTGCACCGTCGACATGGTGCACCTCGCTCAGATCTGGCCGTGGAAAGTACGGTTGATCACATCACGTTGCTGCTCCGGCGTCAGCCGGACGAAATTCACGGCGTAACCCGAAACCCGGATCGTGAGTTGCGGATACTTGTCCGGGTTCTTCATCGCGTCTTCGAGCGTCTCCCTGTCGATCACGTTCAGGTTCATGTGGAAACCGCCGCGATCGAAATAGACGTCGAAGGCTTTGACGGCTTCATCGACGAGCTGGTCATCCGACAGGTGAGCCTTCTGGGGAGCGACCGAGACCGTGTAGCTGATGCCGTCCTGGGCATCCTTGTAGGGAAGTTTTGAGACCGAGAGGCAGGAGGCGAGCCAGCCGTGGCTATCGCGTCCGTGCATTGGATTGGCGCCCGGTCCGAACGGCTCTCCCTTTCGCCGTCCGTCGGGGGTATTTCCCGTAGCCTTGCCGTAGACGACGTTGGAGGTGATCGTGAGCACGCTCTGGGTATGTGTCGCGTTCCGGTAGGTCGGATGCTTGCGGATCTTCTCCATGAAGCTGGTCACAAGGCTTGAAGCGATCTGATCGACCCGATCGTCATTGTTGCCGAACTGGGGCGTCGACTGGTTACCCTCGTTCTTGTAGTCAACGACAAGTCCTGTTGCATCCCGCGTAACGCGGACCTTTCCGTATTTGATAGCGCTGAGACTATCGGCAACCACCGAAAGACCTGCGATGCCGAATGCCATCGTGCGCAGGATATCGCGATCATGGAGCGCCATCTCCAGACGCTCATAGAAATACTTGTCGTGCATGTAGTGGATGCAATTCATCGCATGGACGTAGACCCTGGCGAGCCACTCCATCGTGCTATCGAACTTGGCCATGACGTCGTCGAAATCGAGGAAATCACCCACAACGGGCTGCGACGTCGGGGCAATCTGTTCGCCGGATACTTCGTCCCGGCCGCCATTGATGGCGTAAAGCAGCGCCTTCGCCAGGTTGACGCGCGCGCCGAAGAATTGCATCTGCTTTCCAAGGCGCATCGCCGAAACACAGCAGGCAATCCCGTAGTCATCTCCCCAGAAGGGCCGCATCAGATCGTCATTCTCGTACTGAAGCGAGGAGGTATCCTTGCTGACCTTCACGCAATAGCGCTTGAACGGCTCCGGCATCTTGGTGGACCAAAGCACAGTGATGTTTGGTTCGGGCGCCGGGCCGAGATTGTAAAGCGTGTGCAGCATCCGATAGCTGCTTCGGGTCACCAGTGCCCGGCCATCCAGATCCATTCCGCCAACACATTCGGTCGCCCAATAGGGGTCGCCGCTGAACAGTGCGTCGTAATCAGGCGTGCGGAGGAAACGAACGATACGGAGTTTCTGGACAAGCTGGTCCCAGAGCTCTTGCGCTCCGGCCTCGTCCAGAATGCCGGCCTTCAGGTCCCGCTCGATATAGATATCGAGGAAGCTCGATATACGGCCGATCGACATCGCGGCGCCGTTGGCTTCCTTGATGGCGCCCAGATAGGCAAAGTAAGTCCACTGAAATGCTTCCTGGGCATTCGCCGCGGGCTTGGAGATGTCGTGACCGTAGAGTTTCGCCATGGATGCGAGATCAGCGAGCGCGCGCATCTGCTCCGATAGTTCTTCACGCGTCCGGATGATTTCATCGGTGGGCCACATATCGTTGATCTGCGCGCGCTCCGCCCGCTTCGCCTCAAGGAGGCGGTCGGTTCCGTACAGAGCCACCCGGCGATAGTCACCGATGATGCGGCCACGTCCGTAAGAGTCGGGCAGGCCGGTGACGATCCCCGATCGGCGACAGTTCATGATCTCGGGTGTGTAGACGTCGAACACGCCGTCATTGTGCGATTTGCGATATTTCGTGAATGCTTCGTGCACGCGCGCGTCAGGTTTGAAGCCTGCAGCTTCCAGGCCGTTCTCGACCATCCTGAGGCCGCCGAACGGAAAGATCGCGCGCTTGAAAGGCTGATCTGTCTGCAGGCCGACGACGACTTCGTTATCCTTGTCGATATAGCCAGCATTGTGTGCCAGCATGGTCGAAGGGGAGGCGGCATCCACCGCAAGTACGCCCTTCTTTCTCTCATCGGCAAAATAGGGCTGCAGTTTTGCCCAGACCGCTTTTGTGCGGGCTGAAGGGCCTGTCAGGAAGTCCTCGTTGCCGGTGTAAGGCGTGACGTTCCGGGCAATGAAATCGCGGACGTTGATCGAGGTCTGCCAGTCTCCCGACCGAAACCCCTTCCAGCAATCCCCGGTATCGGCTTCCTTCCTGAGAGCGGCACTTGCTTTCATGGTACGTCTCCGTCCGATGCATTCTTGATTGGTGGGCCCGATGGAGCTGATCCATACGAGCAAGGGTGACGTATGTTGGTCTGGCCGAAGTGCTGATGTTTGATCTGGATCAAGCTGATGCAGACATCGCTGCATCGACGCACGTCGTGCCTGTCAACGCTTCAGCGATCCGGGCTATCGTTGATTTTGACAACGCCCTCTTTCTGCCGCGCGCCGGATCGGGATCCGTGATGCAGGCGCGATGCGGACGGCGTTGCTCTCGGAGGCGCCCGTTCGACGGAATCGATATCTTCACTTCGCAGCGCGCTTTGTGCGCTGCGAAGTGACTTGGCGAGCGTCGCGGGCAAAAATTACCAACCGTAATAATAGCGCGCGGCGCCATAGCGGGGATAATAGCCTCCGCCCCCATAGGGAGCGCAGTAGTCGGAAGCATATCCACTGCTGTACGCGTAGCTGCCACCATAAGGGTATCCGCTGCCGTAATAGGGGTAAGCGTCGCCGTAATAGGCCGAACGTGCGATCGCACCGCCCACGACCGCGCCGGCAGCGGCTGCGCCCCAGCCCCAACCCCGGTAGCCCCGATATCCCCAGCCGCGATAACCGCCCCAACCTCGGTAACCCCCGCCGCCGTACCAGCGCCCGTAGCGTACTTGCAGCACTGGCGTGTCCAGCGCGGTCTTCATCGCGGCGACGTTGGTCGGCAGCGGTGCTGCCGTAGCGGGTGAGGCAGCAATACCGATGGTGGTGATGGCAGATGCAGCAACGACCGTTGCCTTGATGAAGTTCATGACGTCCTCCTCATGGTTGAGACGGAACGAATTGAGCCGAGCGATGCTCCATCTTTCGTTGCGAGGCAGCTCAAGGGCATAGCGATCTGATGGTTCTAGCGCTCGGGAGCGGGACCTTGACCTAGATCAACGTAGCCACCTCTGACCGGTCGCTATTGGGCCAGGAAGATCCGGGTCGATCGACTTCAATCGGATCGTTGTCGTTGCTATCTCGCCGGCGCGGTCCGTACGGATCTCTCTCGTCGCGAGCCGGACGGCAGCTGACTGGCGGATCAGCCGAGTCGCACTACCGTTCGACATGCATGAACCATCCGCAGCTGTGCGAACTGAGAAAGGGTTCAAGATGGCTGAAACCCCCAGGCTCTCCGTAGAGAAGGTCCTGAAAAAATTAGTTGAAAGCGAGATGAAAGCGGATAGCGCATCTCGCGTCTCGAAGATTGATGCGCTGGATGAAGAAATAAAGCGAATGAGAGCGCAGCGTCAGCGACTGGACCGGAAACCGCCCAAGCGCGACTAGGCTTCAGATAAAGCGTCTAGAATCTTCAGCGCGGGAGTTTTGTCGATGGTTGTGAGCGAGCCGGGTTTGACGGGCGCCCATCTGAGAACGCCCCGGGCCGCGGGTCTTGCGGGCATCATATTCTCGGTCCTGTTGTTCGCTGTTTTCGGCCTCATGCGGCTCTCTGTCCCTGCCGATCCCTTTGAACGGGGGGGCTGGCTTGCGGGAGATACGAAGTATGTCACGCTTGCCATGAATCTCGTGCCGTTCGCTGGGGTCGCCTTTCTCTGGTTCGTGGGCGTGCTTCGCGATCGACTCGGGGCGCGGGAGGATCGGTTTTTTGCGACGGTGTTCCTGGGGAGTGGCTTTCTGATGCTGGCCATGCTCTTCGCTGCTGCCGCCGTTGTCGGCGCGATCATTGTTGCGTTCCATGCCGCGCCCGAATTGCTCATCCACTCCGGCACTTTTCACTTCGGCCGCGGCTTGGCCTACGGAATGGTCAACATCTATCTGGCGAAGACGGCGGCCTTCATGATCACGACATCGACGATTGCCGTCTACACCCGTTTGACGCCGCGTTGGCTTGCGTTCGGGGGATATGCCATCGCGGCCGTCCTTCTCTTCGGGAGCAGCTATTTCGACGGAAGTTTGCTTGCATTTCCGCTGTGGGTTCTCGTCGTCAGCGCGACTGTGCTGTGGGATAGGCAGGCTGCCTCGACGTCGGCAGGCTTGCCGCCGACAGAGCTGGAGTAGCGCAGATGCTAAGCTCCCGCTTGCCAGTCCGGGCATTCAAGAGCCGGATCCGCAGATCATCGAGAATTCCCATCAATCCTTCCTATTCCATGACCGCGGATCTGCGCGCCTTAATCCTGCGCGTTGTCAGCCACCAGCCAAGCGTGGTGGGCAACGCGAGAATCATGCTGGTCCATGCGACCCAAACTACTCGTCCTTCAAGCGGCTGGGAGACCGTTTTCTGAATTTCGAGGAAAACGAAAAACAGGATGGGTATGGCCACGCACATCGAGAAGCCAAAGGCTTTGTTTGGGATTCAGCTGCCGACAATCAAGCCAAGCAGCGTGCCAGGGAGTGCTGCCACGAGTAGCCAAACTATAACGAATACAGGTACGGCAACAACGATGTTATAGAATATGCTCAATTGCTGTCACTCCATGACGGCAGATTTGTCCGGCAGCGATATTCTCGCGGTTGGTGCTGTCGCCGGCTCAACCCCACGAGTGCTTCCCCTGCTTCATCGTTCAGGCCGGAGAGCTAAGCTCCACTTTGCTGGGTTGAAAACGTCGTTAGGCTTTCCTTCTTCCGGGAGGTGAGCAAACGGCCGACGCCGATGAACGGAAGCTCGATGTATTTCACCGAGAGGCAGGCCACAGGCACGGCGAACGCCGTAATTACCAAGCCAGAGATCAGGCCGGTCACCAGCGGATGCGGCAAGCCTGATACCCGATGGAGCTGGAGATTGATGATTTCCAGAAACAACACATTCCACAGGTACAAGCTGTAGCTAATGGTACCGAGGAATACTGATGTCGGCCTGGCAAGGAAATCGCCGAGGGCGCCGGCTTTACGGTAGTAAATGAGCCCAACCAGAAACACTGCGATCGTTTCCTGAATGGTGTGACGCGCAAAAATAGTTCCGATGAGGAGGATGGGCCACGACCATGTCGGGATCCGGCTGATCACGGCTCTACCAAGCGGCGTTGGAATCAGCGCGCCCAAGGCGAAGCAATAGATGAACATGCGGAACTGGACGAGATATCCCATCAAGGGTGGCAGGTAGAGGCATGCGAATATCAGGGCAACGACGACCAGCCCGGCCTCTTTAAAACGTTTGAAGGCCAGGAAGCCGAGCGCAAGCAGAACAGCTCCCCATGCTTCGACGCCCAGTGTCCAGGTTGCGCCGTTCACCGGATATTCCAGCAAGCTCAGATTGAGAAGAAGGTTGTCTGCTGTGCGAGGAGTTCCGGCCGCGTTGAAGACCAGCCAGCACGCTATAAGGCAGACGAACAGCACGGGGTAAATGCGGAAAAAGCGACGGATGAAGAAATTGCGAATGAGCGATGGAGTAGGCGACCTATCTCGCATGAGACTTTCAAAGAGGACCGCACCGCTCATAATAAAAAACAAAGCGACCGCCGTCTCGCCGTTCAGGAGCGTAAGCCCAATCTTTGACATCCAGTCTCTAGCTCCGGTGATACCACTAAAGTTCCGGTAGAGCACTCGGCCGACCAGATCCGGATCAGCGCCTAGGATGGCGTGGAAGAAGACGACCATGAGGGCCGCATACCCTCGCAGACCGTCAAGTTGCTCGTTTCGCTGTGGAGAGGTGGACATGCCCCGAGTGTTTCAGAATGTTTCGCTCAGCGCAAATCTCAGGAAAAAAGCGGCCCCTTGTCTCCGTCGCTGAAACCTTCGTTGATGCATCTAGTGAGTTTCCGCGCGACGCGATCGGCACGCAACTTCCGATTCAATTGGCCAATGGCACGGCAGCATTTTTAGTGATCTGCGGGCCGTCGTCGCTAGACCTCATTTCTAGCAGGCAGTCATATCGCATTGCGATGGCTTGTCCGCGAGACAGCGCGCGATCGACACAACGACCTAAGATCAGTGGATCGGAGGCGGGTGCAAAAGCCGTCTTAATTTGACCGAAAGGGAAACTCTCGCCCGTTAGGGCGTGCGTCGCCGGACCGAGCGGAACACGCAAGTCTCCGTAGACAATCGCAAAGGCAATATTCTTCGGCCATAGGGTGGTTATAACTGTTGAGTTTTGTCGATCGGGTGACTCACCAAGGGCTGCCCTTATATCCTCTTGGAATGACGCTACTGGACGCAGACTAACGATCGACGGATATAGATCTGCTCGGGTCGCCAACAGTGCCATCACTCCACAGAGGATGAGGATACTTCCTTGCAGGGGAAGGACGTGTTCCGGCTCCTCAGAACGCTTATGTCTCTGCGCCAGCAACGCTGCGCCGATGAAGATGACGACGCTCACAGTCATGAAGACCGTCTTTGCAATCGAATAATTCGAGGTCAAGCCGGCGGCATGGAGAGCTATATGCAGGATCGTGACCAGGCTTGTGCCGAAACCCATGCACGCAAGTGTGACGGCATATCGATTTTCTCGCGACGCGAAGAGCAACTTGGCGGAAAGGAAAAATCCAGTGGCAACTAGCACTATTTGAGCGATTCGGCTGCCGAACAAGTTGATGTGAGCGCCGGCTTCACTTTGCGACGCGTCATACATTGTCCCAATGAAGGGATTCTGCAGGGTCAGAGCGACGGTGATCAAAGAAAACGCGAGCAGCCTCCAGAGTGTGTGCCAATTACGCCCGCTCCAGAAGTCGAACAGGAGAATGCAGCTATAGACTGCCGCGAGCTGTAAGGCTGGCAACAGATGAGTGCATACCATAATCTGTACACACACCATGACCAAAACGTCGGCGCCAAGCCAGCGCTGCCGGCAATGCAAGAACGTCGCGCCTATAAGAGCGATAGGTATCAGTGCTGAGCCCGCGACTTGCCCGAGAAAGTAGTTATTCACGACCATGCGTCCGAAAATGGGGCCGCGCAGGACTGCGTATGCTACAGTGATCGCGAGCGCCAACATCGCCGCGCGCGTGGCGATACGCGATGTGATCGCGAACATGGTTAGATAGAACAGTGCGACAGACGCTGTAGACACTGCGGACATGCCGAGCAATCCGGAGCCGGCGACGCGCCCGATTTGGGCTGACATCCAGTGCGCAAACGGAGGATAAGTCGACATGACCGGCAGAGCTGGCAAGTCGGTTTGCCCTTCTGCACGAAACATCAGATCGCGAACGAGACCATAATGTAAGCCGGCGTCGCTGCTAATTGCATGAAATTCATTCCAAAGCATTGCCGTCGACGCGAGCGCTACAAGGGCGGCGACCACGATTGCGCCAAGCGGGCCCCCAACCCCAATACGAGATATCATCAATCCCAATGGAATATCCGCAGCTCTGTAACCATATTTTTTCAAAGTGCACTGGTCGAATCCGGCTATTGAGGCCGGGTTCGATCAATACCGTTGCACGCAATCGCTAAGCCGGCTCTAGCCACCGTCTGGTTGAACCTGGAATAGGGGGCTGGATGCGGCTTGGGAGGGCAGCTTAGTATAGCAGAGTTGTGACAGAATAGATCCGTAACTAAAGGTGGCATCGTCAAGGTGCATTGTCTAGCATGTTCTCGGTCTGCGCTCCGACTATCTCGCGAGGTGGGTCTCGTGCGATGAGTTGGACCGTCTGAGCATGGGGCACCCTAATCTCACGACGGTTTCAGCTGACCTTTTTAAAAATCAGAAATTAGCCAGACGGCCCTGCGACGTCTGGACCCCAGCGGTGACCCAGAAGCCATGACCCACGCGATGGCCGCAAAAGTTTTGGCCGCCAGATCCGAAGCAATGACGTGAATCGGCAGACGCGGGGATTGGTGGATGGCGTCCAAGCTGCTCAACTTTGAGCCGGATTTGGGACTGTAGTTGGGACCGCGGTAGTTCGAAATTCGGATGTTTAATAAATTCAAATACTTGATAGCGGGGATTGGCGGAAAGGGTGGGATTCGAACCCACGGTACCCTTGCAGGCACGGCGGTTTTCAAGACCGCTGCCTTAAACCACTCGGCCACCTTTCCGTCGTGGGACAGCGCTTAGCAAAGCGGCTTGCTGAGGGAAAGAGAGGATTGCGTCGGGGCGGCTGTCCGGGGCCGAAATCATCGACACGGGATTTTCTTGGGCGGTCGGTGCCGGGGCGCCGGGCGTGCTAAGCAAAGCCTGACGATTCTGAGCGACGGAGACCACCATGGCAAACCCGACACCGCGCGCCGACGCCTTGCGTGCGATGCGCGAGGCCAAATTCGAGGCGGCACAGCGGCTGATCAAGGAGGCGGGCAAAGCTGCCGCCTCCACGGAGAACAAGCCCGCGCCTGCGGCAAAGCAGATGGCCGCAGCTCCGAAGCCTGCCAGGAAACAGGTTGCAGAAATCCGGGTGAGTGAGGCGCAGGCCGCCGAAGCTCAGGCGACGGAAGCCTCGTCTGCAGAGATTGTCGAAGCCAAACCTGCAAAGACCAAGGCCGCCAAAGGGCAGCCCACCGGGGAAAAGACGGCGGCATTGAAGGCGGCCAAGGTGAAAGCAGCCAAGGCAAAACCGGCGGCCGCAAGCACCGGGACTGCCGCAAAAAAGAACGTAGCCAAAAAGAGTTCCGCCAAAAAAGCCTAGCCGTCAGCGGCATTCCGCCCGGAAAGCAAGGCGGAAGCGAGCCTAGATTTCGCCGGCAATCGCGCCTATATCTGGTTCGTCGCAAGACGATGGCGCTGAACCTTACGATGGACTGCGGGCAGACCCGGGGGCAGTACCCGGCGCCTCCACCTCAGCAGCTCGAGGCCTCATTCAGATGAGGTCGATTTCGCCGGACGGTGAAATGCACGGGCTGCTCAGGCGGGGGCGAAACAGGATCGATGGCCGCGAAGAAGTCGTGAATTGTGCTCGGCATGATACCGCCGTTATCGGGTCAAAACCTAAATGCAAACGATAACGTTCGCATGAACGAAGTGCGCCTCGCGGCGTAACCGTTCGGGGTAGGTCCACCTTGCAACAGAACGGCCATGGCCGCGTCAATCTTCGGGTTGGCGCGGCTTTTAATTTGCCGGGTACTTCTGGTTTGCGGTGTCGGAGGGTGGCACTTCCGCGCGTTCAATGCCTGGTCTTGCCCGCCTGCAGGAACGGCTGCCGCGCATTTTCGTGTTTCTTGTAGAGTTCGAGCCAGCGCCGGTCTTCGGCGTGAGCCCATTGTTCGAGCGAGATCCCAGGTGGGCGGCCGTGACCGATGGTGCCGTCGAGGCGGGTGAATTCCACGGTCTCTTCCACGGTCAATCCGATCAACATCCGGATGCCCTGGTCATTCAACTCATAGCTGTCGTCATCGTCGATCATGCCGGCAATTGAGCAGGGCTGTAGGTGCGGTCAATGCAATTACGGGTTTAACCTAACCGATCAACCTTACCGGCAGAATGTGCGCATGATTGTCGGTAGCTAGTCACGTTACGGCGCGACGATACCGTGCTTTACCGCCAGCTCACTCCGCGTCGCCAGCGCTGCGCGCCGGGGCTATGCTTGCTGTGGGCGCGCAAATTGTCGCCGACGCCACGACGCAATTTTAACAGAATGCATGCTCACATTCAGTGTCGTTCGGTCGATGCAATGGAGCAGGCAATGGCACGCAATTTCGGCGTTCCCCGACAGTTCCGCCCGCGGGCGCAGGCGCCGGTCTGGCCGCTATGGGTGATGGCTTTCGCGGTCGTCACCGTGATCAATGCAGCGACATTCCTTCCGCACTAGCGGGAGCAGGTGGCTGCTCACTCGACGCTGCAGCATTCGGCAGGCGCCATGACCCGAGCACATAGAGCTTCATGCTGTTCTGGAAGCGCGACGTGACGGCGGTGAAGATCGCTTGGGGATGTTCGGCCCAGATCGCGATCTGGTAGAGCGTCACGATCAGGTGGCCATCGCGAAACCTGTACTCTCCCGCACCGGTGATCCCGCCGCAATCCGTCCTTGAAACGTCCATCTCCATCCCCAGCATCCCGCCGCAAGAGTCCCGCCAGGAATCGCGTCAGCGCGCTCCGCTATCAAATCCAAATCATGCGCGATCGTTCAACTAACAAATAGTTGAAACGGACGGGGAGCGAGTTGCGGAAATTAATCTCCGTTAGCGGCGGAGCACAAATTCAAAACAAACAGCGGCGGGGATTTTAAAAATCACCATGTATCGCTGTGCCCAACGAGAATGCCGGGGGCTTTGTGGTGATTGCGACCTTGTTGTTGCTGAGTGTCGTTGCCGGTGTCGGCGGCCTGCTGGTGCAGGTCTATCGCTGGCGCCAGGACGTGCTGTACGGCCCGTATATCCGCCGCGAGTGGCGGGATTGATCGTGCACGGCGCAACTTGAGGGAGAACACCGCGCGCCGCGCGGTGTGTGCAGCGCGAGATGATCACCCGTTGGACGGGTCAAAAGACGACATTCTCTGTTTACCATACCGGGGCTCTCCCCATTTCCGCCGCGATCCGGCTGCGATATATTCACCACTTGATGCGGAAGTGGGCCGCATCGGGATTTTGGCCGTGGGGATGCCCGAAGATGGGCAGGCGGCCGCTGGAATGGTATTGGGGCGTATGGGGATTCGTGGGTCAAACCGACTCGGCCAGGCTGTTCAGGCAGCAGCGGCCATCAGCGCCTGTCTGGCGCTGGCCAATTGTTCCTCCTCCACCACCAGCTTCAGCCGCCTCGATCCGAAATATGGCGTCTCGAGCAGTCCTCGGGTCGTCGGGATGGGCGAGCCGGTTCCCAAGGGCGGCGGCACCTACCGTATCGGCAAGCCCTACACCGTCGCCGGCAAGCTCTATGTGCCGGAAGAAAACATCAATTACCGCGCTGAAGGCATCGCCTCCTGGTATGGCGACGCGTTCCATGGCCGTCTGACGGCCAATGGCGAAGTGTTCGACATGGCCTCGCTCACCGCGGCCCATCCGACGCTGCCGATCCCGAGCTATGCCCGTGTGACCAACGTCTATAACGGCAAGTCGCTGATCGTGCGCGTCAACGATCGTGGCCCGTATCACGGCAACCGCCTGATCGACGTCTCGAACAAGGCCGCCGAACTGCTCGAATTCAAGGGTAACGGCACCGCCAAGGTTCGCGTCGAATATGTCGGCCGTGCGCCGCTGGAAGGGTCGGACGATCGCCAGCTCGTTGCCACGTTGCGCACCGGTGAGCCGGCACCGTCGCCATCGCTGGTGCGTGTCGCCTCGGCGCGCTCTTTCGTGCCCGACATGCAGGGTGGTCGTGTTGTCTCGCGCGATGTTCCTCTGCCGGAGGGCCGCCCGTATTCGCTCGGCAATACCTCGGCCGATGTGGCCTCAATCCGTTCGACGTCGGAAATGTCGGCGTCGAGCCGCATGCGCACGGCATCGGCGCCGCGAATGAGCGAGAACCACCGCGCGGTGTCCTATGAGAGCAACGCCGCATATGCTGCGCCTGCCGAGCCGGATGACGGCACGGTCGATGCGCGCGGCGCTCAGGCGATCCTGTCCGGCCGCGGTCTCTACTAAGCCGGTTCGTCGTTCACGACCGACGCCAGACGGGCGCAGCATGGCGCCCTGATCCGCGTTGCACCTTGCCGCGTTGTTTGCCATCGGCGATCCTGTTAAGACCTGAGCACTCAGGACAGCACATGGCATTTGGCTCCATCCCCTTGAAACGACCGCAATTCGCCGCGCGGAGCTGGCGAACGCTGCTGGCTGCGCTGGTGGCGTTTGGCGTTGTCCTCGGCCCAACAGCACAGGCTGCGAACCAGAGCGTGCAGGGTGCCAAGAAGGTCGTCGAGGACGGCGGTTACGACACCGATGCGCCGACCGCGATCCTGATCGAGGCCGGCTCCGGCAGCGTGCTGTTCGAGAAGAATGCGGATGAGCTCCGCGCGCCCTCCAGCATGATGAAGCTGATGACCGTCGAACTGGTGTTTGACGCGCTGACCCGCGGCGACATCAAGCTCACGGATGAATATCGCGTCAGCGAGAATTCCTGGCGCAAGGGCGGCGCGCCGGCAGGCGCATCGACCATGTTCGCCGCCATCAACAGCCGCGTGCCGGTCGCCGATCTCTTGCGCGGGGCCATCATCCAGAGCGGCAACGACTCTTGCATGATCCTGGCGGAGGGCATTGCAGGCGGCGAGGCGGCCTTTGCCGAGAAGATGACGGCACGGGCGCGTGCGCTGGGCATGCCGAAATCCACCTTCGCCAATTCCAACGGTTTGCCGGACCCCGGCAACAAGATGACGGTGCGCGAGCTTGGTCTGCTCGCCCGCCATATCGTTCGCACCTATCCCGAATTCTACAAACTGTTCGGCGAGCGCGAATTCACCTGGAACAAGATCCGTCAGCAGAACCGCAATCCGTTGCTGGCGACGCTGGACGGCGCTGACGGTTTCAAGACCGGCTACACCAAGGATGGTGGCTACGGCATGGTCGGCTCGGCCATCCGCGACGGCATGCGGCTGATCGTGGTGATCAACGGTCTGGACGATCCGGACGATCGTGCGACCGAGGCGAAGAAGCTGCTGGAGTGGGGTTTCAAGAATTTCGAGGCCCGCACGCTGTTCGCGGCCGATCAGACCGTCGGCTTCGCCAAGGTGTTTGGCGGCGAGAGCCGCTCGGTCGCGCTCTCGGCCAAGGAGCCGGTCAAGGTGATGGTGCAGAAGAACGGCACCGACAAGCTGATCGCTCGCGTCGTCTATAAAGGCCCGGTGCGTGCACCCATCGAGCCCGGTCAGCCGGTCGGCGTGATCAAGGTCTGGCGCGGCGCCAATATCGCCGTCGAGACGCCGCTCTATACGGCGGCCGCCGTCGGCACGGGATCGACCATGCGGCGCGCCGTCGACGGCGCCGGTGAGCTGGTGATCGGACTGTTCCGCGCCGGCGCCGAGAAGCTCTGACATGACGGACACGCCCACGACACCGCCGCCGCGCGGTCGCTTCGTCAGTTTCGAGGGCGGTGAGGGCGCCGGCAAATCGACGCAGATCAAGATTCTGGCTGACCGGCTGGAGGCCGAAGGCAAGCGCGTCATCGTCACCCGCGAGCCCGGCGGTTCGCCCGGTGCCGAGATCATCCGCCATGTGGTGCTGTCGGGCATGGGCAAACTGCTCGGCCCCGAAGCCGAGACGCTGCTGTTTGCCGCGGCGCGCGACGACCATGTCCATGCGGTGATTGCGCCGGCGCTGGAGCAGGGCATCTGGGTGCTGTGTGATCGCTTCTCGGATTCGACGCGCGCCTATCAGGGCCGACTCGGGCATGTCTCGCCGGAACTGCTCAATGCGATGGAGCGCGTCACCATCGGACGGCTCAAACCGGATCTCACCGTCATTCTCGATATCCCGGTGTCGATCGGCATGCGGCGCGCAGCAGCACGGCGTGGCAATGATGTGCCCGACAGGTTCGAGGCCGAGGGCATCGCCTTTCATCAAGGGCTGCGTGACGCGTTCAGGCAGATCGCAGCCGATGAACCGCAACGCTGCGTACTGATCGACGCCAATGCAGATTCAAAGATCGTATCGAACAATATCTGGGGCGTGTTGCGCCGACGCCTTCTGACGCCGTCGAACCACGAGGTCACTTCGGCATGAGCGCAAAGTCGTCCGATCAAACGGTCTCGGTTCCGCATCCGCGCGAGACGACCGCGCTGTTCGGTCATCAGGATGCCGAGGCCACGCTGCTCAATGCCTATCGCGGCGGCCGCATTCCGCATGCCTGGCTGATCGGCGGCCCGCAGGGCATCGGCAAGGCGACTTTGGCCTATCGCATGGCGCGTTTCGTGCTGGCGCATCGCGATCCCGCATCACCGCAAGTGCAATCCGCAACATCGCTCGGTCTCGATCCGATGCATCCGATCGTGCGCCAGGTCGCCGCCGAATCCCATGGCGGTTTGTTGACACTGGAACGTTCGCTCAACGACAAGGGCGTGATGCGCACGGTGATCACCGTGGATGAGACCCGGCAGACCGTGTCGTTCTTCGGCTCGACCGCTGCTATTGACGGCTGGCGCGTCTGCATCGTCGACACCGTCGATGAGCTGAACGCCAATGCCGCGAACGCGCTGCTGAAGGTGCTTGAAGAGCCGCCGTTGCGCTCGCTGTTCCTGCTGGTGACACATGCGCAGGCGCGCGTGTTGCCGACCATCCAGTCGCGCTGTCGCAAGCTGGCGCTGCGTCCGTTGTCCGTCGCCGATGTGACCCGCGCTACGTCGCAGGCCGCCGAGATCGAAACCGGCGATCCCTTGCTCAAAGAGGTCGCTGAAGCCTCCGAAGGCAGTGTATCGCGCGCTCTGAATCTGCTCGGAGGCGGTGCGCTGAAACTGCACCAGCGCACCGCCTCGCTCCTGAACACGTTGCCCCATGTCGATCCGCGCGAGCTGCATGCGCTGGGGGATGCGCTGGGGACCAGCGACCGTGTCGCGCTCGGCGCCTTTGTCGACAGTGTCGACCGCTGGATCGGCGAGCGCATGCGGGCCGATGACGCCAATGCCAACGCCAATCTGCCCCGCCTTGCGCGGCTGGCGGAGGTATGGGAAAAGATCAACCGAGCCGCGCGCGAGACCGAATCCTACAATCTCGAGCGAAAACCGCTGGTTTTCTCGGTATTTGGACTACTCGCGGAAGCAACGCGCTGATCGCTGCGAGACTGGTTTCCGCCGATCCGCGCTCCACCAAGATCGTCTTATTCAAGGTCCGTAAAGTCAGCCATGACATCTGCAACCGATGCAACCCGACCGGCGTATTTCCTGACAACGCCGATCTTCTATCCCAACGGCGTGCCGCATATCGGTCATGCCTATACGGTCATGGCGACCGACACGATTGCCCGCTTCCAGAGGCTCGACGGTTACGACGTTCGTTTCCTGACCGGAACGGATGAGCATGGCCTCAAGATGCAGCAGACCGCCGTCAAGGAAGGCCTGACACCACTCGAACTGGCCGACCGGAATTCCGAGCGTTTTCGCGAGATGGATACAGCGCTCAACATTTCCTATGACGACTACATTCGCACCACGGAGCTGCGTCATGCGCGCTCCGTTCAGGCGCTGTGGGTCGCGCTGGAGAAGGCCGGCGCCATCTATCTCGACAAATATGCCGGCTGGTATTCGGTTCGCCAGGAAGCCTATTTCGACGAAGCGGAAACAACGCTCGGCGACGATGGTGTCCGGCGTGAGCCGCTCGGCTCGCCGGTCGAGTGGACCGAGGAGGAAACCTATTTCTTCCGCCTGTCCGCCTATCAGGACAAGCTGCTTGATCTGTATGCGCGCGTGCCGGACTTCGTCTTGCCGCGCGAGCGCCTCAACGAAGTGACGAGCTTCGTCAAGGGGGGGCTGCAGGATCTGTCGATTTCGCGGACCACGTTTGACTGGGGCATCAAGGTGCCGGGCGCGCCCGGTCACGTAATGTATGTCTGGATCGACGCGCTCACCAACTACATCACGGCAGCTGGTTATCCGGATGTCGATGGCGACGACTTCAAGCGCTACTGGCCTGCCAGCCTGCATGTGATCGGCAAGGACATCGTTCGCTTCCACGCGGTGTACTGGCCTGCATTCCTGATGGCTGCAGGGATCGAGGTCCCGCATCGCGTCTTCAGTCACGGATTTCTTCTCAACCGCGGTGAGAAGATGTCGAAGTCGGTCGGCAACGTGGTCGATCCGATCGGCATGGCCCAGCAATATGGCGTCGATCAGATGCGCTATTTCTTCATGCGCGAAGTCTCGTTCGGGCAAGACGGCAGCTATAATCACGAAGCCATCGTCAACCGGACCAATGCCGACCTCGCCAACGATCTCGGCAATCTCGCGCAACGTTCGCTGTCGATGATCGCCAAGCAATATGGCGGCGTACTGCCCGAGCCTGGCGATTTCAGCGACAACGACAAGGCCATCCTGGCGCAGGCCGATGGCATGCTGGAACTCGCACGCACCGCGATGGCAACGCAGCAGATCCATCAGGCGCTGAATGCGATCTGGGCCGTGGTCGCCGAGGCCAACCGCTATTTCGCGGGCGAGGCGCCGTGGGCGCTCGCCAAGACAGATCCGAAGAAGCAGGCCACGGTGCTCTATGTGACCGCCGAAGTCGTGCGGCAGGTCGCGATTCTGGCGCAGCCGGTGATGCCGGCGTCATGTGCGAAGCTGCTCGATGTGCTTGGCATTCCCGAGGGCGAACGCGACTTCGTGGCACTGGCCAACCGCATCAAGGCTGGCACACAACTGCCGACACCGACCGGCGTATTCCCGCGCTATGTCGAGCCGGCGGCCGCTAGCTGAGTTGACGTGATGCTGGTCGATAGTCACTGCCATCTGGACTTTCCCGATTTCGCCGAAGACCTCGACGGCATTGTCGCGCGCGCGGAAGCTGCAGGCGTCGGCAAGCTCGTGACCATCTCGACGCGGGTGCGCCGCCTGCCGGCACTGCTCGCGATCGCGGAGCGCTTTCCGAATGTCTATTGCTCGGTCGGTACCCATCCGCACAATGCCGACGAGGAAGACGGCATTTCCGCGGATGAACTAATCGAACTGACGAAACATCCGAAAGTCATCGCGCTTGGCGAAGCCGGGCTCGATAATTTCTACGAACACGGCTCATCAGGCGCGCAGGAGCGAGGCTTTCGTGCTCATATCGCCGCAGCCCGCGCGACCGGATTGCCGCTGGTGATCCATACGCGTGAGGCGGACGAGGAGTGCGGCAGCATTCTCGCAGACGAGATGGCGAAGGGCGCGTTCAAGGCGGTGCTGCATTGCTACACCGGCGGACGGGAGCTGGCGATGAAGGCCATCGACATGGGTCTGTCGATCTCCTTCACCGGGATCATCACCTTCAAGAAGTCGCAGGAGCTGCGCGATCTCGCGGCTGAGCTTCCCGCCGACCGCATCATGGTCGAAACCGATGCACCGTATCTGGCGCCCGGCAAATGGCGCGGCAAGCGCAACGAGCCATCCTATGTGGTCGAGACGGCGAAGGTGCTTGCGGAAACGCGAGGCGTGTCGCTCGAAGACCTGTCGCGGCAGACCACAGAGAACTTCTTCCGTCTGTTCAGCAAGGCATCCGCCGACAGCGCGCCTGGCACCGGCGTGCCGGCATGACGCTGGTACTGACCATTCTCGGCTCGGGATCCTCGGCGGGTGTGCCGCGCCCGGCGCTGGGCTGGGGCGCCTGTGATCCCGCCAATCCGAAAAACCGCCGCCGTCGTTGCTCGATGATGGCGGAGCGGATCGGGCCCGAGGGCGTCACGCGCGTTGTCATCGACACCTCGCCGGACCTGCGCGAGCAGCTCATCGACGCTGATGTCGATGACATCGATGCGGTCTTCCTGACGCATGAGCATGCGGACCAGACCCACGGCATGGACGACCTGCGCTCGGTGGTGTTGAAGCGCCGCAAGCGTATCCCGGTCTATATGAACGCCTCGACGGCAAGCGATATCATGCTGCGCTTCGGCTACTGCTTTCAGTCGCCTCCCGGCAGCGACTATCCGCCGATCCTCGATCGCCTCAGCATCGAGGCCGGCGAGAGCCGAACCATCACCGGGAAGGGGGGCGACCTGACGCTGACGCCGTTCCTGGTCCAGCATGGCAATATCCCGGCGCTGGGCTACCAGATCGGCAATAACGCCTATACGCCCGATCTCAACGACATCCCGGAAGAGAGCTGGCCGGCGCTCGAAGGTCTCGACCTCTGGATCGTCGACGGGCTGCGCTATACCCAGCATCCCAGCCATTTCAGCATCAACGATGCGCTACGCTGGCGCGACCGCTTCAAGCCGAAGCGGACGGTGATCACCAACATGACGGCGGATGTCGATTACGAGGCGGTGAAGGCGATGCTGCCTGACGGCGTGGTGCCCGGCTATGATGGTATGCGGCTGGAGGTCGGATAGGTGGTCGCTCCCTAACCTGCAGGAAATGGAAGAACAATTTTCTCAACGCTAGCGTCAAACTTTACGGAGAGCTGCGGCGAACCAGATTGATTGCTTTTCCTGCTTCACGTGTTCAACAAGGCAGAATAACAGCATGATGGATTTCGACCCTACCGTATTCGCCGCAGAATGGTGCGCCGCGTGGAACGCGCACGATCTTGACCGTGTTCTTGCGCACTTCCACGACGACGTGATCTTTACTTCCCCCATCGCTGCGAGCCTCCTGCCTGAAACAGGTGGTGTACTGCGCGGCAAAGCGGCCCTGCGCAGTTATTGGGAGGAGGGCCTTCGTCGCATTCCCGATCTCTATTTCACCGTTGAGGCTGTATTCGGCGGCGTCGATACGCTCGTGATCCAGTACCGCAACCAGAAGGGCGTCAACGTTTCTGAAGTGCTCGTGTTTGACGCGGGTCTGGTGCGTCAAGGACACGGCACTTATCCAACCAGGATCAATAATCCGGCGGGAACCAGCAGCTAACGGGATCCGCGGCAATGGCGGCCGTCATAGAGTCATCTGAAGGCGGACGTTGGTTATTAGATATGAACGTATAGCCGCTATGAATTGAACGACCCCGTCGACTTCACCTGATCCCGCAGCATGAATTTCTGGATCTTGCCTGTCGACGTCTTCGGGATCACGCCGAACACCACCGCCTTCGGCGTCTTGAAGCCCGGCATCTGCGCGCGGCAGAACGCGATGATGTCGGCTTCTGTCGCCTCGGCATTGGTCTTCAGTTCGACAAAAGCACACGGCACTTCGCCCCATTTGGCATCGGGCTTGGCGACCACGGCTGCGAACAGCACCGCCGGGTGTTTGTAGAGCACGTCCTCGACTTCCACCGACGAGATGTTCTCGCCGCCGGAGATGATGATGTCCTTGGAGCGATCCTTGATCGTGACATAGCCGGCGGCGTCGAGCACGCCGAGATCGCCGGTATGGAACCAGCCGCCTTCGAACGCCTCCTTGGTGGCCTTCTCGTTCTTCAGATAGCCCTTCATCACGATATTGCCGCGGAACATGACCTCGCCGATGGTTTCGCCATCGCGCGGCACTTCCTGCATGGTCTCGGGATCGATCACCGTGACGCCTTCCTGCAGATGATAAGGCACGCCCTGGCGGCGCTTGAGCTGGGCGCGCTCATCTGCGGGCAGGGCGTCCCAGCCGGGCTGCTCGGCGCAGACCGAGGCCGGGCCATAGACTTCGGTCAGGCCATACACGTGGGTCAGCTTGATGCCGATCTTCTCGGCGCCGGACAAAACCGCCATTGGCGGCGGCGCGCCGGCGATCGAGCCCTGCACCAGCGGTCCACCGGAATAGGTGGGAGCATCGGGCGCGTTGATCAGCGTGTTGTAGACGATCGGCGCGCCGGACATGTGGGTGACGCCGTGCTCGCGCATCAGCGCGAAGATCTTGGTGGGATCGACCTTGCGCAGGCAGACATTCACGCCGGCGCTTGCCGCCACGGTCCAGGGGAAGCACCAGCCGTTGCAGTGGAACATCGGCAGGGTCCAGAGATAGACCGGATGCTGACCGAGACCAGCGGCGAGAATGTTGGAGACTGCATTGAGATAGGCGCCGCGATGATGGGTCACCACGCCTTTCGGATTGCCTGTGGTTCCCGAGGTGTAGCCGAGCGCGATGGCGTCCCATTCGTCGAGCGGGAAGGCGCTGGTGAAATCGGGGCTGCCTTCGGCGAGGGCGGCTTCATATTCGAGTTCGCCGATCCGCTGGCCGCCGGCGAAGGAGGCGTCATCGACATCGATCACGGTCGGCTTCGGGCCAGTCATGAGGCCGAGGGCCTCGGTGATCACGCCGGAGAATTCCGGATCGACCAGCAGCAGCCTTGCGCCGCCATGGTCGAGCTGGAACGCGATGGCCGCGGCGTCGAGCCGGATATTGAGCGCGTTGAGGACGGCACCAGCCATGGGCACCGCGAAGTGTGCTTCGTTCATCGCCGGCAGGTTCGGCAGCATTGCTGCGACGGTGTCGCCGCGTCCGATGCCGCGGCCGGTCAGGAATGAGGCAAAGCGCCTGCAGCGCTCATAGGTCTGCGCCCAGGTGAAACGGAGTCCCTCATAGACCGTGCTGGTGAGGTCCGGATAAACCGCCGCGCTGCGCCTGAGAAAGCTCAGTGGCGACAGCGGCACGAAGTTGGCCGGAGTCTGGTCGAGGCCGACGCTATAGGCGCCCTGATCTGGGATCATTTTTGACACTCTTTTATTTTAGCCAGTGAGTTACGAGAAATATCTCACTTATCAGTTTATCGTTGGAATGATCTTCCAAAGTCACACGAGGTAATTGCTGCAACCTTTTGAAAGGTTGCGTCTTAAAGGAATCCAATCGAAATCCACGGGAAGATCGCGACGATGATCAGGCCGATCAGCAGGGCCAACAGATAGCCGAGAATGGGCCGGATGCCTTCCGCCGGATCGACGCGGCCGATCGCACAGGCCGCATAATAGCCGACGCCGAAGGGCGGTGCGAACAATCCGATGCCCATGGCGAGGATGACGACCATCGCATAGTGGACCTCATGGACACCGACCAGCCGGGCGATCGGGAACAGCAGCGGCCCGAACAGCACGATGGCGGGAATGCCTTCCAGCACGCTGCCGAGGATCACGAAGGCGACGATGGATACCGCGATGAAGGTCGCTCCGCCGCCGGGCAGGCCCGTCATGGCCGCTGCCAGCGAGCGCGAGAAGCCTGACTGGGTGAGACCCCAGGCCATGCCGGTCGCGGTTCCGATGATCAGCAGGATCGCGCCGGAGAGGCAGGCCGTATCCACCAGCATCGGCTTCAGCCGGCTCCAGTCGAACTGGCGATAGATCAGCAGGCCGGCCAGCACGGCATAGACGATGCCGATGGTGGAGACTTCCGTTGCGGTCGCCACGCCCTCGACCACAGCAGCGCGGATCACGAAGGGCAGCGCGATGGCCGGCAGCGAAATGATGAAGGCTTTGCCGATCTGCGCGCCGGTCGCCCGCTTCACATGGCTGAGATCCTCGCCGCGATAGCGCCACCACACCAATGCGCCGAGCGTGATTGCCAGCACGACGCCCGGCAGCAACCCGCCGGTGAACAGCGCCGAGATCGAGACGCCGGTCACCGAACCGATGGTGATCAGCACCAGACTTGGCGGAATGGTCTCGGTCTGGGCGCCAGTTGCCGAGAGTAGGGCGACGAGATCGCCCGGCTTGGCGCCGCGCGCCTTCATTTCCGGGAACAGCACTGGCGCCACCGCCGCCATATCGGCGGCCTTGGAGCCGGAAATGCCGGAGACGAGATACATCGCGCCGATCAGCACGTAGTGCAGGCCGCCGCGGACATGGCCGAGCAGGCTGGCGAGGAACGCCACCATGGCGCGGGCCATGCCGGTCATCTCGATCAGCAGGCCCAGGAACACGAATAACGGCACGGACAGCAGAATGAGGTGGCTCATGCCCTCGTCCATGCGGCCAACCAGCACCATGATCGGCGTCCGCGTGGTCAGCGCCATATAGCCGAAGATCGCGAGGCCGAATCCGAATGCGATCGGCACGCCGGCGAAGACGCAGAGCGCCACGACGCCGACGAAGAAGATAATGAGGTTCAGATTGCCGAGTGTGCGCAGCAGCGGCTCGGCGAGCCAGAATACGCCCATGATCGCCACGACGGTTGCCAGCGCCGCCAGCACGGTCCGCTTGTCGCCATAACGCAGCAGCCGGAGCAGGGCGAACAGCGACATGATCGTGATGCCCACAGGCAGCGCGGCGGCACGAAAGCTGTTGGCGATCTGCAGCGCCGGTGTCGTGATGTAGCTTTCCTCATAGGCATATTCGAAGGACGGCCCGACGATCATCAGCAGGAACGCCAAAGCGGCCGCAGTTGCGATCACGTCCAGAAAAGCCCAGGTCCGCGGCCCGGCGCTCGCTACCAGCGCCGTCATCCGCATATGCTCGCCACGCCGGAACGCGACGGCCGAACCCAGCATCGCCAGCCACAGGAACAGGATCGATGCCAGTTCGTCCGACCACACCAGCGGCCGGTGCAGGCCATAGCGCGCAACCACGCCGGCAAACAGGATGATGATCTCGGCGACGACCAGCAACGCGGCCGGGATTTCCACCAGCGCGCCAAGGATCTTGTCCAGCGAGGTCAGCAATGCCTGCGGGCGAGTGACGGGTAACGTCGCCTCGCCCGGCGCCTGCGTGAGTTCGGCATGAGCCATCGGACTGCTTACGCCAGCTTGCCGACGGACTTCTCGAGCAGCGACCAGGCCTGGTCGCCATATTTGCCCTTCCATTCCGCGTAGAAGCCGGCGGAGCGCAGCTTGTCACGGAACGGCGCCACCTGTGGCTGGTTGAAGATCAGGCCCTTGGCGAGCAGCTCGTCGCGCACCGTGCCGTTCAGCTTCGCGGTATCCTCGCGTTCCTTGACGGCGGCGGCGTTGATGTTCTTCGCCACGATCTCGCGCAGATTGGCGGGCAGGCGCTCCCAGGCGCGGCGATTGACGAGGAACCAGAAGCCATCCCACATGTGGTTGGTCATCGAGCAGTATTTCTGCACTTCGTAGAGCTTCGCCGTAGAGATCAGCGCCAGCGGATTTTCCTGGCCTTCAACGACCTTGGTCTGCAGCGCCGAATAGACTTCGCTGAAATTGATCGAGGCCGGCGCGCTGTCGAAAGCCTTGTACATGGAGGTCCATAGCGGCGACACCGGCACGCGGATCTTGAAGCCCTTGAGGTCGTCGGGGCCGTTGATCGGGCGTGTGGACGAGGTGGTCTGGCGGAAGCCGTTGTCCCAGATCTTGTCCATGACGACGAGATTGGCCTTGGTGATCTCGCCGCGCACATAAGCGCCGAGTTCGCCGTCCATGGCCTTCCAGACGGTGTCGTAATCGGGGAAGGCGAAGCCGATGCCATTGATCGATGCAGCCGGTACGAGCGTTGCGAGGATCAGGCCGGAGAGTGTGAAGAACTCGACGCCGCCGGAGCGGATCTGGCTCAGCATGTCGGTATCGGAGCCGAGCTGGTTATTCGGAAATACCTGCAGGTCGACCTTGCCACCGGTCTCGGTCTTGATCGCCGCCGACATCTCGCGGGCGCGGACGTTGAGCGGGTGCGTGTCGGGCAGGTTATTCGCGTATTTGTAGACGAATTCGGCCTGCTGGGCGCGCGCCACGAAGGGCATGCCGATGCCACCCATTGCGGTCGCGGCAGCCGATGCCTTCAGCAGAGTCCGGCGTGAAATCGTCATTTTGTTTCTCCCAACCACTTCTTTGTTTGCCTTTGTGAGGCGCAAGGGCCCTTGCCGTCTGGTCATCATGCCCGGGCTGCCCGGTCAAGCCTTTTCACGATGTGATCAAAGGCCAAGGCCCGATAAGAGGACGCCGGCACACGGCTTTTGCGCCGGGCGAATTTGTGGGAAGCATCACGCGAATGCAGCCGCCGGCAGTCAGGACCGGCCAAGCACCGTCTGCAGGAAACGCAAGGACAGCATATGAATAGGGATCACGGCGTAGCGATCATCACCGGCGGCGCATCGGGAATCGGTCTGGCGATTGCGAAGGCAGCCGTGGGCGAGGGCTGGAAGGTGCTCCTCGCTGACCTCGCCCAGCCTGCTCTGGATGCCGCCAAGGCCCAGGTCGACGCCATCAAAGCTGGTGTGACCAAAACCGTCGTCATGGACGTCGCCAATGAGGACGCCGTGATCGCCGGATTGAAGGATTGCGAAGCCGGTTTCGGTCCGGTGCGCGGCCTTGTGAATTCTGCGGGTATCGGCCGTCAGGTGCCGTTCTTCGAGACCTCGGTGAAACTGTTTCGCGAGATTCTCGACATCAATCTGGTCGGCACCTTTGCGGTTGCCAAGGAAGCTGCGCGGCTAATGCAGGCCCATGGCGGCGGCGCCATCGTCAATGTGGCGTCGGTGTCGGGGCTGCGCGGCAATATCGAGCGCTCGGCCTATGGCGCATCCAAGGGCGGCGTCGTCACGCTGACCCAGGTGATGGCCTGCGAACTGGCGCCGTTGAAGATTCGCGTCAACGCGATTGCGCCGGGCCCGTTCGAAACGCCGATGGTGCAGGAGATGCACACGGCGGCGACGCGGGAAGGCTGGATGCAGGTTGTCCCGCAGCGGCGTTACGCCGAGCCGGAGGAGGTCGCGGGGGCGGCGATGTTCCTGCTGGATGACAACAAGTCGAGCTTCGTGACGGGCCACGTTCTCAATGTCGATGGCGGCTTTGCCGCGCACGGGTTGCTGCCGAAATATCCGTAGGAGCAACAAAGCTCCGTCATGGCCGGGCTTGTCCCGGCCATGACGATCAACACAGGCGTTAGGGCGCTAGCTTTTAGCCGCGATCAGCGCCTTCATCCGCTCGGCGTCCGCATTCGTCGCGGGCGTGTAGACCACCATGCCCAAATTCGGCTGGCCATCGACCGAAAAGGTCGAATAGCTCATCGTGAACGGTCCTACGACCGGATGGTTCACATGCTTCTTGCCCTCGCCGTAGCTGCCGACATCGTTGTCGTGCCACATGGCCGCAAAGTCCGGACTTACCTTGCAGAGCTCGTCGATCAGTGTCTGGGCGCGTTTTGATGCGCCGCTGCGCGTGATGTCGGCGCGAAAAGCCGCCACGGCGAAGCGCGCGTCATTCTCCCAATCCGGCATCTTGGCGCGGACATTCGGACGACAGAACAGGATGCGCAGGACGTTGCGCTCTTCGGGCGCGATGTTCGGATAATCGCCAAGCACGGCCAGCGCCGCACGGTTCCAGGCCACGATATCCCAGGTCGCATTCCTCACGACAGCGGCGCTGAACTCCATCGAATCCAGCACGCGCTGCAGCGTCGGCGTGACGATATCGGACGGCTCAAAGCGGACTTCCGGCAGCCGGTGCTGCGCCAGCAGAAACAGATGCTCGCGCTCGATTGCCGACAATTCCAGCGCGCGTGAAATCCTGTCGAGCACATCGACAGACGGCGCGCCGCCGCGTCCTTGCTCCAGCCACGTGTACCAGGTGGCGCTAACATTGGCGCGTTGCGCGACTTCCTCGCGCCGCAGGCCCGGTGTGCGGCGTCGCTCCGATGAGAAGCCGAAGGCCACGGGATCGAGCCTGGCGCGGCGATCCCGGAGATAAGCGCCCAGTGGATTGGAGCCTGCGCCGAGAGTTGTTTCGATAACCATCATGCTCAGCCTGTTAGTCGCCATACCCGTATAACGTCACGGCTTCACGCGGTGTAGCGCAGGACCGATACATCCGTGCAGTCACGAGAGGAATATCACATGCGTGTTTTCGTTACCGGTGCTTCGGGCTTTGTCGGATCTGCCATTGTTCAGGAACTGATCGGCGCCGGTCATCAGGTGCTTGGTCTCGCGCGCTCGGACGCATCCGCCAACGTGCTGGCCGACGCTGGCGCGCAGATCCATCGCGGCGATCTGGAAGATCTGGGCAGCCTGCGCTCTGGCGCCGCCAATTCGGACGGCGTGATCCATACGGCCTTCATCCACGACTTCTCAAGGTTCAAGGAAAACAGCGCGATCGACGCGCGCGCCATCGAGACACTTGGCGATGTGCTGGCAGGCTCCGATCGGCCCTTGATCGTGACGTCCGGCATGGCCTTCATCGCGCCGGGACGCGTGGCTACCGAAGACATGGGTCCGTCCAGCGCGTCGCCCAGCCCGCGCGTGTCGGAACAGGTTGCCGAGCGCCTGGCGGCCCGCGGCGTGCGTGTCTCAGCGGTCCGTTTGCCGCCATCGGTTCATGGCGATGGCGATCATGGCTTCGTGCCACGGCTGATTACGATCGCGCGGGAGAAGGGCGCCTCCGCCTATGTTGGCGACGGCCTCAACCGCTGGCCTGCTGCACACCGGCTGGACGTCGCCCGGCTCTACAGGCTCGTACTGGAGCATGGCGTCGCCGCGCCGCGCTATCATGGCGGCGCCGAGCAAGGCGTGCCATTCCGTGAGATTGCCGAGGTCATCGGTCGGCAGCTGAGCCTGCCGGTCGTCTCGCAATCGCCGGCTGAAGCGGCCGATCACTTCGGCTGGTTCGCAGGCTTCGCGTCGATGGATGCGCCGGCGTCCAGCGATTGGACACAACAGCAGCTTGGCTGGCGACCAACGCAGTCAGGATTGATCTCGGACCTCAATCACGTCAGATATTTCGGCGGCTGAAGATGCAATGATGTGGGAGCGCAAACTGGCTCGAATGGCTGCTCGGTCAACTGGATATCGCAACAATTTGAGCTAAACCTCTGGGATCGCTACGAGATAATATATTCCATAATATACCTTATGCGAATCCGAGATGTGGACATGTCAGACTGGCGAAATCCCGGAAGCTGTTCCCGCTACCCGTTGAGCAGTTCGATCATCGGTTCGGGTTTGCCGCTCCACACCATGCGATAGACGCTTCCCTGGGCCACTGATTGGACGGCGTGCGGAAACAACGCGGCAAGGCATGTCCCTCCGGGATGCCGGACCGATGGATAGATGATCCCGTTGAGACCGCGCACGCGCGCGGCTTCGGCCAATGCGTTCCCGGCTGGATAGCCAATGGTCTTTTCCGGATGCAAGGACTGATGCGTCGGGTGCGGCCTCAGATCGACGAATTCGCCTGCGAAGCTCGCAAACATCTCCGCGTATTCGACCACGGCGTTGAAATCGCCGGCTGCTGCGAGCGCCTCCGTCAGGTGAAATCTGACCTCGACCAGGCTGGTTTCGACTTCGAACGCGGCATACCAGGCGCCACGTTCGGCACCGTTGAACCTGTTCGGTTCTCGAGGCTTTGCATAGGCGAACGAGGCGTTGATGAAGTGCGCATGCGGGACGCCGTATACGAGCTCGTACGATTGCACCTCGCCTGCCCCTCGAGCCTGGGCGATGCGTCTGTTGCTCGTCGCACCTTCGATTTCGCTCAATGCCTCGAATTCGGAATCATCGACCAGATCATGCAACACAGACTCCCGGAGCCGGGCGGTCGTCACAAGGCGAACGGTCCGCTCGAATCCCTGGCGGCTGATCGTCAAACCCTCAAGCATCGATCACAGGCCGCCGCGCACCGCATCGACATAGCGACGGGTCTCGAGCATGAGCGGAATGCCGCCCTCGATCATGGCATCGACCGGCGTTCGGCGCTGAAAGATCGGACCCTTGTTCGTCAGCTTCGGCCAACGCAACGCCATGTCGTCGGCGAACAGAAGTCGAAGCCCCTTGTAAACGCCGATCGCGGCTGACGCGCGCGTGAGTTGGTCTTGCGAGAGAGGTTGATCCCATGCCCCTCGCTTGATCCGGTCCCAGGTGCTTTCGGATACGCCAAGCAACGTCGCAGCTTCGGCATTGGTGAGCGCCCACTGCTCGACAATCTTCCGATATGCCTTGATGGCGACAGGCGACAATCGCTCACGGTCCGGTGCCTTCGTGAACGTCTGAATATCGACCGGCGTAAGGGGCATCTGGACGCCAGTCGCTGCGATCTCGATCATGACTCCCTCCCTCATTACCTGATCACAGATATCATCATTTGACGCGATATCAAGCGTCAATTGACGATACTGTTCCCGAGAAAGGTGCTTCCCTGATCAGCGAGAGTATCGCGCGGGGCTCTATTCGTGGGCAAAATTTCGAGTTTAAGAAATAAATTCAAATGCTTACTTGATGTGATTTCGCGGTTCACCGTGACGGCCCCCGCTCCCGCTACTTCCTGATCGCGTCGTAAACCAGCGTCTTCAGGATCGGCTGGATGCGGCCGCGCTGGGTTGGCGTCTGCACCATCAGGATCATCACCATGTCCTGATCGGGGTAGGTCCAGAAATATGTTCCGGCGGCGCCGCCCCAGGCCATCTCGCCGACAAAACCGGGAACGCCGTCGTCGCCGGGTCCGATGCGAACGCCGAAGCCGAGGCCGTAGCCGAAACCGGCGCCCGGATAATAATAGGCCCAGGGCTTCACATCACTGGCCGGTGCGACCTGGTTCTGGCGCATCAGTTGAACCGACTCGGGCTTGAGGATCCTGACGCCGTCAAGCGTGCCGCCATTGATCAGCATCTGCAGGAAGCGCGCGTAATCGCCCGTGGTGGCGTTAAGCCCGCCTCCTCCGGATTCCCATTTTCGCTTCACCGTGGGATTGCTGATGGTCTCGTTGCCGATGATGCGGTCGGTCGGCATCGGCTGCGCAATCCGCGGCGCCTTGGCGGGATCAAGCACGTAATAGCTGGCGTCTTTCATGCCGAGCGGATTGAACAGATATTGCTTCTGGAAATCGTACAGCGATTGCCCTGATGCGATTTCAATGACGCGGCCGAGCAGATCAGTCGAATGGCCGTAGTCCCACACCGTGGCCGGCTGATAGGCCAGCGGCAGTTTCGCAAGCCGCGCCGCGAAATCGGCATTGTCGAAATCGCCATCGAACAGGCCGGCATCGAGATAAAGTTGCGTGATCAGCCCGAGATTGGTGAAGGCCGAACTGATGCCGGACGACTGCCGCATCAGGTCGAGCACGGTGATCGGTTTCAGTGCCGGTGCGAAGTCGAGATAGGGCTTGCCGCTGGCATCCATGCGTTCGGTCGCGACCTGCGGATGGGCGTAGGCTGGAATGTATTTGGCGATCGGATCGTCCAGCTTGAGCTTGCCCTGCTCGACCAGCATCATTGCTGCGACTGATGTGACCGGCTTCGACATCGAATACAGCCGGAAGATCGTGTCCGTCGTCATCGGCGCCATGGTCGCGGGATCGCGAACGCCGAAACCTTCGTAATAGACCGGCTTGCCGCGGTGCTGGATCAGCATGATCGCGCCGGCGAGATGACCCTGGCCGACCTCGCGGTCGAGCATTTCGGTGACGCGGTTCAGGCCGTCCTGGGAAAAGCTGCTGAGGTCAGGCTTGTCGGTCAACAGGCTGGTGCCTGCCAATGCCGGCGTCACCAGCGCCGCAGCGACGGTGAGGACGGACAGGAAGTCGCAAGATCGTTGCAAGATTGACACTGGATTTCCGCAAGCGGGCTTGAACACGGTCGGACGCTAACACCGAGATATTTCAGATACTTGTCGGAAAATCACTGAATTTGCCGATATCGGCGTTTTACCGCGATCGATGGGCGCATGGCGATCACAAATGGGCGTCAGATTTGCGCACGCTTCCCGGCGGCGGGAACCGGATCGTGGTGCCCAAGGTGATCCAGTTGGAATTCTCCCCGGTGATGTTGCGGCCATAGATTACGTCGACCGAGAAGATGTCGTTGGGCCGATAGCGCACGCCCGTCTGGACGCGTGGCTGGATCACGCTGGCGAGTTCGGCGCGCCCCGCCTGCCCGTACAGTTCCACCGTATATTCCAGCACGTCGGTGAACTTCCAGTCGAAGCCGACGCCATAGGTGAAGTAGTGGCGATCGATGGTGCGATCCCACAGCCAGCCGGCATTGAGATTGATGCGCGTGGTTTCGGAAAAGCGATAGGTCGCCGGAATTTCCGCGAACACCGCCGTGTTCTGGCCGGTCACGGCGTCGAATGTGCCGCTGGCCAGCGCCGATACGCCGAATTTTCCGATGCCTGTCGGTTCGATATTGATCTTCGCCTTTGGCGCCAGCGTGGTGCTGAACTCGCCATCAGAGCGGCTGTGATTGGTGAGCACGCTGAGTTCGACGGGGCGCGTGATTTCCACCACACAGGACGGATTGGCCACAGCGGCAAAGTCGCTATTGGTGGCCATCGAATACCAGCTCTCGACCTTGCAGGAGCCGAGGTCCGAAATATCCGCCGCATCGACCGCATAGGCGCCATTGGCCGCCTCCGCGTGGCCACCCGCCACCAGCAGCGCGACCAGGACGAAACCGAACAGCGTCAGCGCGCGATAATGTGGAGCAGCCATGTCGCAGGACTAGCTGAGTCCCGAAATCCTCGACAGAACAATCGCGCCTCGCTTATCCTGTTTGGCATGAGCGAACACCATCATCACGACCACGATCACGACCATTCCGAATTGTCGGACACCGAGCTGCGCGTCCGTGCACTCGAGACCATCCTGACCGAGAAGGGCTATATCGATCCGGCGGCGCTGGATGCGATGATCCAGGCCTATGAGACCAAGATCGGCCCGCGTAACGGCGCGCTGGTGGTGGCCAAGGCCTGGACTGATCCGGCTTTTAAGGCTGCGCTGCTGGCGGATGGTTCTGCGGCGGTCGGCACGCTCGGCCATGTCAGCCGCACCGGCGATCATCTCGTCGTGGTCGAGAACACGCCTGCGCGCCACAACATGGTCGTGTGCACCCTGTGCTCCTGTTACCCATGGGAAATGCTTGGCCTGCCCCCGGTCTGGTACAAGGCCGCGCCCTACCGCTCCCGCGCCGTCAAGGATCCGCGCGGAGTGCTTGCCGATTTCGGCTTTTCGATTCCGGACGACACTGAAATCCGTGTCTGGGATTCGACGGCAGAGACACGCTTTCTCGTGCTGCCGATGCGGCCTGCAGGCACCGAGGGCTGGAGCGAACAGCAACTTGCCGAGATCGTCACGCGCGATTCCATGATCGGCACGGGTCTCGTCCGAGCGCCGGGAGCTCCGTCGTGAACGGCGTCCACGACATGGGCGGCATGGACGGTTTCGGCAAGGTCGAGCCGGAGCCGAACGAGCCGATGTTTCATGCGGAGTGGGAATCCCGCGTGCTGGCAATGGTGCGCGCCATGGGCGCGTCGGGCGCCTTCAATATCGATACTTCGCGCTTCTACCGTGAGACGCTGCCGCCGGAGGTCTATCTCTCCAGCAGCTACTACAAGAAATGGTTTCTCGGCCTTGAGGATATGCTGGTCGAGCGCGGCTTCATCGCTACGGACGAGATCAAGGCCGGCCGGGCGTCCGTGCCGCCGAAACCCCTGAAGCGCGGCAACTTCACTGTTGATAGTGTCGAGCGCGTGCTGACCCGCGGCTCATTCACGCGCCCTGCTTCGGCGCCTGCCGCATTCGCGATCGGTGATCGCGTGCGGATGAAGAACATCCATCCCACAACGCATACACGGCTGCCGCGCTATGTCCGCGGCCATGTTGGCGTGATCGAGCGAATTCACGGCGCCCATGTCTATCCCGATACTGCGGCGCATGATCAAGGCGAAAACCCGCAATGGCTTTACACCGTCGTGTTCGACGGGGCCGAATTGTGGGGACCCGATGGCGATCCAACGCTGAAAGTCTCGGTCGAGGCGTTCGAGCCATATCTCGACCCCGCGTGATGCGCGGCGGCAGGTTCGGATCAAACCCGCCGTAATTCGCCTCGGAGTGCCCGCACATCGCCCGCCAGGCCCGCGAGTCTGGTAGGATCGGTGACTATCAAGCGGCCGCGACCCGCTTTCAGGATCTGCATCCGGTTCCATGCCGAAACAGTGCGGCTGACCGTGAACAGTGTGGTGTCACTGAGTTCGGCCAGTTCCTGGCGCGAGATCCTCAATTCGATCGGAACGCAATCACCATCCGGATCTCCTTCCTGCACCAGGCGCAGAACGATCCGTGCGATACGTCGATCGGCGTTCTCGCTCGTTGCCTCGTGAAGACGGCGCAACAGGTGATCGGTTTGCCGCCCGACGATACCGAGGACGTTGATCGCCAGCTGCGGGACAATATGCATCAGCCCGCCGAAGCGATCCGCGGGCCAGCACAAAAGCTCGGTCGCGACCGTCGCACGCAGGGTTGTCGGGTGAGTAAAGTTGCCGAACACCGATGCGGCTCCGGCGAGATCGCCGCGTCGCATGAATTGCAGCGTTTTCTGCGCGCCATGCGCATCGATCATTGTTTTCTTGAGCTGACCAGCGATGACCACAGCGATCATCGCCGGCGCGTCGCCCTGTTGCCAGAGCGAAAAACCGCAATCCAGAACGTGCTTTCTGCCAGCTTCGATGATGATGCCGCGTGTGCCCTCGTCCAGGCCCGCAAAAAGCGGCGTTTGACCAAACGAATTGCACATCTCACGATCCATTGCTCGCCTTCCGGAACGAGCGATTTCGCCGAGCAGCTGTCGCAATCAAATAAAACTGTCATCAAAGATTCTGATGCGAGCGGCTCTGCACGACGACATCGCGATCAGAACAACGATCTCAAATAAATCCTCCGCAGAGTTTGTTATTTGATCTAGCGCAAAGAAGGTGGGCGCTGCAGCAGGCATATTGCCTTTGCTCCAGGCGAATCTCGCCTCTTCTCCAGGCATATGGCCGCAAACCGAAGGGGGAGCATATGGTGACGGACCAGAATATCGCTCAGTCTGCAGAGGCTCAAAGACGCAATAGCCGCATGTCGGAGTTGATCGTCTTTCTCACGATCGTCGTTCTCATCTGGCCCGTCGTCGCGGTGGGCGTAGTCGGTGGCTACGGCTTTCTGGTCTGGATGACCCAGCTGATTTTTGGGCCGCCCGGCCCTCCTCTGCTTCACTAGGACTTCCACATGACAGACAAACTCACCAGACGCGCTTTGTTGACCGGCGCGACCGCCGGCGCGTCCGCGCGCGATAATGAGCACATTTCCAGCGCTGTCGTGTCGGTGCTTCCGGCCCATATCGACGCGGTATCTGCGCGGCTGCTCGGCCTCGCGGGTGTAGAAATCCATCACCGCACGGACTCCAAACTCGTGGCGGTCCTTGAAGGGCCAGACAGCGGCGCACTGGGTGCGATGCTCGCCGACATCTCATCATGGCCGGGCGTGCTCTCGGCCAACATGGTCTTCGAACAGCGTCTCGATTAGGAGGACGACGAAATGCCCCTTTCGCGGCGCGATCTACTCAAGGCCCAGGCAGCGGCTGTCGCTGCAGCGGCGGCTGGCATCAATGTTCCGGCGGCCGCTCAATCGATTGCCGGCGGCGTCGGATCGCTGTCCATCAAATGGTCGAAGGCGCCATGCCGCTTCTGCGGCACCGGTTGCGGCGTCATGGTCGGCGTCAAGGACAACAAGGTCGTCGCCACCCATGGCGATACGTTGGCGGAAGTGAACCGCGGCCTGAACTGCATCAAAGGCTACTTCCTCTCCAAGATCATGTACGGCGCCGACCGCCTGACCACGCCCCTCCTCCGCAAGAAGAACGGCGTGTTCGACAAGAACGGTGAACTCACACCAGTGAGCTGGGACGAAGCATTCGACACCATGGCGCAGCGCGCCAAGGCGACGCTGAAAGAAAAAGGACCGACTGCGATCGGCATGTTCGGATCGGGCCAGTGGACGATCCTCGAAGGTTATGCCGCGACCAAGCTGATGCGTGCGGGTTTCCGCTCCAACAATCTCGATCCTAATGCGCGGCATTGCATGGCGTCTGCGGCCGTGGGCTTCATGCGCACCTTCGGCATGGACGAGCCGATGGGCTGCTATGACGACTTCGAGGCCGCCGATGCCTTCGTGCTGTGGGGCTCGAACATGGCCGAGATGCATCCGATCCTGTGGACGCGCCTCACCGATCGCCGCCTTGGTCATCCGCATGTGAAAGTCGCGGTGCTCTCGACCTTCACCCATCGCAGTTCTGACCTCGCCGACATCCCGATCGTATTCAAGCCGGGCACTGATCTGGCCATTCTCAACTTCATCGCCAACCACATCATCTCGACAGGTCGTGTAAATACCGAATTCGTCAACAGCCACACGACTTTCGTGAAGGGCACGACGGATATCGGCTACGGGCTGCGTCCCGAACATCCGCTGGAGAAGAAGGCCAAGGGAGCAGCCACGGCCGCAGCGACGACGCCAATCGATTTCGCGGCCTACGCCGAATTCGTGAAGGACTATTCGCTCGAGAAGGTGTCGAAGCTGACCGGTGTCGAGCCCGGATTCCTGCTGGAACTTGCAGAACTCTATGCCGATCCGAAGCGCAAGGTGATGTCGCTCTGGACCATGGGTTTCAACCAGCATGTCCGTGGTGTCTGGGCCAATCAGCTCGTCTACAACATCCATCTGCTGACCGGCAAAATCTCCGAGCCGGGCAACTCGCCGTTCTCGCTGACGGGCCAGCCGTCGGCTTGCGGTACAGCGCGCGAGGTCGGCACCTTCGCGCATCGCCTCCCCGCCGACATGGTCGTGACCAATCCGGAGCACCGCAAGCATGCTGAAGAAATCTGGCGCGTGCCGCATGGCCTCCTGCCGGACAAGATCGGTTATCACGCCGTCGAACAGGACCGCATGCTGCATGACGGCAAACTGAACTTCTACTGGGTTCAGGTGAACAACAATGTGCAGGCGGCGCCCAACAGTTCGGGCGAGACCTATCCGGGCTACCGCAACCCCGCCAACTTCATCGTGGTGTCGGATGCCTATCCGACGGTGACGGCGATGTCCGCCGATTGCGTGTTGCCGGCGGCGATGTGGGTCGAGAAGGAAGGCGCCTACGGCAATGCCGAACGGCGCACCCATGTCTGGCGCCAGCTGGTCGATGCGCCTGGCCAGGCGCGCTCGGATCTCTGGCAGCTGATGGAGTTCTCGAAGCGATTCACAACGGACGAAGTGTGGCCTGCCGCCCTCCTCGACGCCAATCCGAATTACAAGGGCAAGACGCTGTTCGACGTGCTGTATCGCAACGGTGAGGTCGACAAATTTCCCGTCAGCGAAATCCCCGCTGACTATGGAAACCACGAGTCCAAGGACTTCGGTTTCTATGTGCAGAAGGGACTATTCGAGGAATATGCCACGTTCGGCCGCGGTCACGGCCACGACCTTGCACCCTGGGACGCCTATCACGAGGTGCGCGGCCTTCGCTGGCCGGTGGTCAATGGCAAGGAAACCAAGTGGCGCTACCGCGAAGGTCTCGATCCCTACGTCAAGCCGGGCAAGAAAATTGAATTCTACGGCAACCCGGACGGACGCGCGCGGATCATCGCGGTGCCCTACGAGCCGCCGGCGGAGTCGCCCGATGCTGAGTTCGATCTCTAGCTGGTGACGGGCCGCGTGCTGGAGCACTGGCATTCCGGTTCGATGACCATGCGCGTGCCGGAACTATACAAGGCGTTTCCCGGCGCGCGATGCTTCATGCATGCCGAGGATGCGCGTGCACGCGGCCTGAATCAGGGCGCCGAAATCCGGTTGATGTCGCGGCGCGGTGAGATCCGCACACGCGTCGATACGACCGGACGCAACCGCATGCCCCGCGGCGTGGTGTTCGTGCCGTGGTTCGATGCCAGCCAGTTGATCAACAAGGTCACGCTGGATGCAACCGACCCGATCTCCAAACAGACGGACTTCAAGAAATGCGCGGTCAAAATCGTTTCGGTTTAAGTGCGATGAAGACCCTCATCGCGGCAACCATCGCCGGCACCATGGTGCTGGTCTCCGGTGCGATCTATGCGCAGTCTGTTCAGACTGCGCCGCAGATCGTGCCACGCGTCACCGGCGCAGCGAAGCCGATGGGCGACGTTCCTGCGCCGCCCTTCCCGCGGCCCGTCACTGACGACAAGCGCGTGATGCGGAACTATCCGGAGCAGCCTCCGGTGATCCCGCATTCGATCGAGAACTATCAGCTCACGCTGCGGGCCAATCGCTGTCTTGAGTGCCATCGCCGCGAATATACCGAAGGCTCCGGTGCGCCGATGATCAGCGTTACGCATTTCATGGATCGCGATGGCCAGATGCTCGCCGATGTGACACCCCGGCGCTATTTCTGTACGGCCTGTCACGTGCCGCAAACCGATGCGCGCCCGCTCGTCCCGAACACCTTCACCGACATGAAGGCATCCGGCAGGTGAGCGCCATGAAGTGGTTGATATCCAAGTTCCTGTGGTTCTGGCGCATCGCCAGCCGACCGGCCACGCATATCAGTCTCGGCGTGCTGGCGCTGGGCGGCTTCCTCTGTGGCGTGATCTTCTGGGGCGGTTTCAATACGGCGCTGGAAGTCACCAATACCGAGAAATTCTGCACCGGCTGCCACGAGATGCGTGACAACGTGTATCAGGAGCTGCAGCGCACGCCGCATTTCGCCAATCGATCCGGTGTCCGTGCCACATGCCCGGATTGCCACGTGCCGCATAACTGGACCGACAAGATCGCGCGCAAGATGCAGGCGTCGAAGGAAGTGTGGGGCAAGATCTTCGGCACGATCTCGACGCGCGAGAAGTTCCTCGACATGCGCCTGGAGCTCGCGAAACATGAATGGTCGCGCCTGAAGGCCAATGACTCGCTGGAATGCCGCAACTGCCACTCGGCGATCGCGATGGATTTCACCAAACAGGCGCCGCGCGCGGCGGCGATCCATGCCAAGTACCTCGTCACCGGCGAGCGGACTTGTATCGATTGCCACAAGGGCATCGCGCATGAATTGCCTGACATGACCGGGATCGAGCCCGGCTGGAGCGCACCGGCCGAGCTTCGCGACCGCCACAGCCACCACGCGCCGGATGCGGATCGGTTGTCGCGCTATCTGGCATCGGTGAAGGAGACGCAGCCATAGGGTGGACGAGCGAAGCCGATCCACCCTATGGCACAGCTCAGTTCATCGTGATGTTGGCCTTCTCGATCACGCCCTTCCAGCGCTGCGTTTCGCTGGCGATGTATTTGGCGAACTCGTCCGGCGGGACGGCCACGGCGACGGCACCGAGTTCGGACATCTTTTTCTTCGTCTCGGGCTGCTGCATGAATTCGCGGATCGAGACCGACAGCTTGTCGGTGATCGCCTTCGGCGTGCCGGCCGGTGTCATGAAGCCGTGCCAGGCGACGGCCTCAAAACCCGGCAGGAATTCTGACACCGCCGGCAGGTTAGGATCGAACTCGGCGCGCTTCGGCGAGGCCGTCGCCAGCAGTGCGAGCTTGCCGGCCGCCGCATGCGGCAGCAGCAGTGGCACATTGTCGAAGGCGATATCGATCTGGCCGCTCAGCAAGTCCGTGACCATCTGGCTCGAGCCCTTGTAAGGCACGTGCACCATCTTGGTGCCGGTCATCTGCTGGAACAGTTCGCCGGCAAGATGCTGTGTGGTGCCGACGCCGGCCGAGCCGAATGTCACCTTGTCGGGATTGGCTTTGATATGGGCGATCAGGTCGGGCACCGTGCGTGCCGCGATCCTGGTCGGGTTCACCACCAGCACGTTCGGAACCATGCTGATCTGCGCGATCGGCACGAGATCCTTTTCGGGATTGTAGGACAGTTTTGCGCCATACAGCGTCGGATTGATCGACAGCGCCGAGGTGCTGGCGAGGCCGATCGTGTAGCCGTCGGGCGCGGCGCGGGCCACACGGGTGACGCCGATGATGCTGCCGGCGCCGCCGACATTCTCGATGATGACCGTTGCGCCCATCTTCTTCTGTAGATGCTCAGCCACCATGCGCGCAAAGATATCCGCCGTGCCGCCGGCGGCGAACGGGACGATGCTGGTGATCGGGCGGCTCGGATAATTCGCGTCCTGGGCCGTCGCTGGCGTGAGCGCGCTGAGCGTCAGGCAGGCAGCCATCAGGATTGACCGAAGTCTCATTGAACATTCCTCCATTTGTTTCTCTGTTTTGATCGTCGGCGTCCTTTGGCGGACGCTCGAAATTGAGGTGGTGACGACCATGACGTCGTCACCACCTGCGGTCGTCTAGTTCATCGTGACGTTGGCCTTCTCCATCACGCCCTTCCAGCGCTGGGTCTCGCTGGCGATGTATTTGGTGAACTCATCCTGCGGGATCGCCACGGCGACTGCTCCGAGTTCGGCCATTTTCTTCTTGGTTTCCGGGAGGCTCATGAATTCGCGGATTTCGGCCGAGAGCTTGTCAACGATCGGCTTCGGCGTCGCTGCCGGCGCGATGAAGCCGTGCCAGGCGACGGCCTCGAAGCCTGGGAGGAATTCGGCGACGGCCGGGACATTCGCGTCGAACTCGGCACGCTTTGGCGTTGCCGTGGCGAGCATCGCCAGCTTGCCGGCTGCCACATGCGGCAGCAGCAGCGGGACGTTGTCGAAGGCGATATCGATCTGGCCCGAGATCAGGTCGGTGACCATCTGGCTCGAACCCTTGTAGGGCACATGGACCATCTTGGTGCCGGTCATCTGCTGGAACAGTTCACCGGCAAGATGCTGCGACGTGCCCGGGCCTGACGAGCCGAAGGTCACCTTGCCCTCATTGGCCTTCATATATTCGATAAGCTCCGGCACGGTGCGGGCCTTGATGCGATCGGGATTCACGACCAGCACGTTGGGCACGATGCTCACTTGCGCGAAGGCCACCAAATCCTTCTCCGGCTGGAACTGAAGCTTGCTGCCATAGAGCGAGGGCGCGATCGCCAGCGGCGAGGTGCTGGCGAGGCCGATCGTGTAGCCATCGGGCTGCGCCTTGGCGACACGGTTGACGCCGATATTGCCACCGGCGCCGCCCATATTTTCGACCAGCACGGTGGCGCCGAGCTTCTTCTGCAGGTTCTCCGACACCATGCGCGCAATGATGTCCACGGTGCCGCCGGCCGCGAAAGGCACGACGATAGTGATTGGCTTGCTGGGATACTTGACGTCCTGCGCACTCGCCTGCCCGACAGCGCCCAAGGCGACGCAGGCGGCCATCAGGATGAATTTGATTTTCATGCGTGTTCCTCTTCTCGAATAGTATTCTGATGAATGCTTGCAGCCGCCTCGCTTATTGCGCAGGCAGCACTTTTCCGGGATTCATGATGTCGTTCGGATCGAGCATCTGCTTGACGCTGCGCAAGAGCCGCAGCTCGGCCGGCTTGGTGACGCGTGCAAGCCGCTCGCGATTGGCGATGCCGATGCCGTGCTCGGCACTGATGCTGCCGCCGAGCGCGACGGTCTCTTCATCGACGATGGTGTTGATGCCGCGGATCGTATCCTGGATCTGATCTTTCTGGTTCTGCTCCAGCCCCGGAATAATTGCGAGGATGTGGATGTTGCCGTCGCCGATATGGCCATGCATCACGATGCGGGCGTCGGGCCGATAGGCGGCGATGCGCTTCTCCACCTGCGTGACGAACGTTGCCTGCTGCGACAAGGGTACGGCGCTGTCATGCGAGATGACGTAGCCGGCTTTCTTGCTGCCTTCCGACACACTGTGGCGGATTTTCCAGAACGCCGCGGCCTGCGTCTCGCTGGAGGCCACCAGCGCATCGGTGACGAGCTCGCGCTCATAGGCACCGCTCAGCAACTGTTCGAGCGCTGCATTCAGATCGACAGATACCAGCGTATCGACGAGTTCGATCAGCACATACCACGGCGTATCCAGCTCGAACGGGATGTTCACCAGCGGCAGGTTCTCGGCGATCACCTCGATCTGGCCGCGTGACATCACCTCGAAGGCGCCGATGCGGTCGCCGAGTTCGGTACGTGCCTGCGCGAGCAAATCGAGCACTGCTTCGATGCTATTCAGCTTGGCGAAGGACACTGCCCTCGCCCGTGGTTTCGGAAACAGCTTCAGCACCGCGCCGGTGATGATCCCGAGCGTGCCTTCGGCGCCGATGAAGAGCTGCTTGGTATCAAAGCCCGTGGAGTCCTTGCGCAGCGCCGTCATGCCGTCGAGGATCTCGCCATCGGGCAGCACGACTTCAAGGCCGAGCGTGAGTTCGCGTGTGGTGCCATAGCGCAGCACGGCGGTGCCGCCGGCATTGGTGGAGAGATTGCCGCCGATCTGGCACGAACCTTCAGCGCCAAGGCTGAGCGGGAACAGGCGGTCGATCTCGTCCGCTGCCTTCTGGATGTCGGCGAGGATGCAGCCGGCATCGACGGTGATGGAGTCACCGAGACGGCTGATGCTGCGGATCTTGTTGAGGCGATCGAGGCGCAACACGATCATGGTACGGTCGCCGAGCGGAGTCGCAGCGCCACACATACCGGTGTTGCCGCCCTGCGGGACAATCGCGATGCCCGCAGCCGCACAGGCCTTCACGACACCAGAGACTTCCTGCGTCGAGCCAGGCTTGACCACGGCCAGCGCCTTGCCGTGATAGCGGCCGCGCCAGTCGACCACATAGGGTTCGAAATCGCCGCCGGGACCGATCAGGTGTCGGTCGCCGACGATGCCGGCCAGCGTTGCAAGAAATGCGGTATGGTCAGTCAATTCATTCTCCCCGTCACCGGAACGAGAGGTCGAGCAGACGGCCTTCGAACAGGCGGTCGCGCGACGTTTCGAGATGGAGACGCATGGCCGTGCGCGCTGCCTCGGCATCGCGGTCACGGATCGCTTCAAAAATACTGCTGTGTTCCTCGAACACCTGCTCGAGGCCGGGCCGCGGGCCCATCAGCGACAGGCCGTGCAGCTTCATGCCGACAGCGACGTGGTCCTTGAGGGCGTTCAGCGAGGTCGCGAAATAATGATTGTTGGTCGCCTCGGAGACAGCGAGATGGAAGGCGTAGTCGGCGTCCTCGCGATGCTTGCGCTTCTTCGTCGCCTCGCGCAGCAGGCCGAGCGCAGCTTCCATCTTGCCGAGATTGTCGTCGCTGCGCCGGAGCGCTGCGAAATGCGCGGCATCGGATTCCATGGTGATGCGAAATTCGAAGCAGCGCTGGATGTCGGCGATGGTCTCCACGCGTGCGAAGCCGAGTGGCTGTTGTTGCGCACGGACTTGCACGAAACTGCCCGCGCCCTGTCGTGACGTGATCAGGCCATCCTCGCGCAGCCGGCCGAGAGCCTCGCGCAGCACCGGGCGGGAGACATCGAACATATCAGCAAGTTCGTGCTCGCCGGGCAGCTTCTGGTCCGGCGCGTAGTCGCCATTAGCGATGCGCTGCGCGAGTTCGCCATAGACCTTGTCGACGAGCGAACCGGCGGCACTGCGCGGACGCGGCGCCTCAGGCAATTCAGAGGGATCAATCGGCTTCATGATGGGTCAAACCGCAGCTCACAGGGATGGCGGCGGAGGTTTCGTGTGACAGTCCGATCGCCCGGGAGCGCCGTCGCATGGAAACACTTCCTCGCCCAAAAATTTCGGCGACCATGAGAGGCGGCGGCAAACTTGTCAACATGTCAGTATCGTGCGGATGAGCTCTGATGATCGTATCTAATTGATATATAACATTTAAATCGCTTGATCTAATCAGATGCCGTGCTGCATCGCACAAATGCTGGCAACTTGTCAGGTTGCTGAAATCGTGGTCGAACGCTCACTTAATCGGAAAGGACCAGGCGTGACCAACGGACTGAACGGCAAGGCTATCGTGATCATCGGCGCAAGCTCCGGCATCGGCGCTGCCGTGGCGAGGAAATTCGGCGCCCTCGGTGCCAGGCTGATCGTGCACTACAACGGCAATCCGGAAGGCGCCGAGGAAGTGGTCGCGAATATCCGCGCGAGTGGTGGCACCGCCGACCTTGTGCGCGGCGACGTGTCGGAGCGCGCTGAGGCCGCGCGCGTGATCGACGAAGCCCATGCCAAACTCGGCCGCATCGATGTGCTGATCAACAATGCCGGCGCCATGTTCGGCCGCACCTCGATCGCCAATGCCACCGACGAACAGTATGACGACGTGGTCGATCTCAATATCGGCTCGGTGTTTTTCGCCTGCCGCAAGGCAGCGAAGATCATGGAGGCGCAGCGTTCAGGCTCGATCATCAACACGACCTCGGTTGCCGCCCGTAACGGCGGCAGCGGCGGCGCTGGCCTCTATGGTTCGGCCAAGGGTTTTGTCTCGACCATCACGCGTGTGCTGGCGAAGGAACTGGCTCCGTTCAACGTGCGCGCCAATGCGGTGGCGCCAGGCGTGATCATGACGCCGTTCCACCAGCGCTATTCCACCGCGGAGCAGCTCGAAGGCGCCCGCCAGGGCATTCCGCTCGGCCGCATCGGCACGCCCGAGGATTGCGTCGGCGCCTATCAGTTCCTCGCCGACGAGACCATGAGTAGCTACATCACCGGCCAGGTCATCGAGGTCAATGGCGGGCAGATCATGCCTTGAACAAGGCTGCGTCGCGCCCCGTCGTGCCGTAACATCTCAAACAACCAATCTGGGAGGCTTCACCATGACTGCACCATTTCCGGCCGGCGTATTCTGCGCGGCGACCACCCCCTTCAACGCCGACCTCACGGTCGATCAGGGACTGTTCACGTCGCACTGCCAGCGCCTGCTCGATAATGGCTGCACCGGCATCGCAATGCTTGGCACAACGGGCGAAGCCAATTCGCTGTCGTCCCGCGAGCGCATGGCGCTGCTGGAAGCCGTGGTGAAGTCCGGGATCGCACCGTCGAAGCTGCTGCCGGGCACCGGCGTTGCGTCGATCATGGAAACCGTCGAGCTCACGAAGCATGCGGTCACCAACGGTGTCGGTGCCGTCGTGATGCTGCCGCCGTTCTACTACAAGGGCGTGTCCGATGACGGTATCGTCGACGCCTATACGGCGGTGATCGAGCGCGTCAACGATCCGCGCCTGCGCGTGGTGCTGTATCACATCCCGCAGATGTCGGCGGTGCCGATCTCGCTCGACGTGATCGACCGTCTGCGCAAGCGCTTCCCGGAGATCGTGGTCGGCATCAAGGATTCGGCAGGCGAGTTTTCCAATATGAAGGCCATCGTCGAGCGTTTCCCGGGGTTTTCGGTGCTGGTCGGCGCTGATCCCCTGATGCTGAAGCTGCTGCCGCTGGGCGGCGCGGGCTGTATCACGGCGGCGTCGAACCTCGTCAGCCGTGAGCTTGCCACCGTGTTCAACGGCTTCAACGACCCGGCAAAACAGGCTGAAGTCGCCGCCGCGCAGGAGCGGATCGTGGCGACGCGCAATGCGGTGTCCACCTATGTGCAGCTTCCCTCGCTCAAGGTGCTGCTGGCGAAGCGTGACAACAATGACGGCTGGCTGCGGGTGCGGCCGCCGCTGACGGGCCTCAGCGCGAGCGAGGCCGCAAAGGTCCGCGAGTCGCTGACTGTCTAGACAGCCGTTGCTGCGAACGCGCGCCAGCCTTTGGCGCGCAGTTCGCAGGCCGGGCACTTGCCGCAGCCATAGCCCCAGTCGTGTAACGCGCCGCGCTCACCGAGATAGCAGGTGTGCGAGTGTTCGCGGATCAGGTCGACGAGGCCCTGCCCGCCGAGCTCATGCGCCAGCGCCCAGGTCGCCGCCTTGTCGCGCCACATCAGCGGCGTGTGCAGCGTGAAATTCCTGGCCATGCCGAGATTGAGCGCCTGCTGCAGCGCCTTGATGGTGTCGTCGCGACAATCGGGATAGCCGGAGTAATCCGTCTCGCACATGCCGCCGATGATGTGGGTGATGCCGCGTCGATAGGCCAGCGCTGCCGCGAATGTCAGGAACACCAGATTGCGGCCGGGCACAAATGTATTGGGCAGGCCGTCGGCCCCCATCTCGATGGCGACGTCACGCGTCAGCGCGGTATCGGAGATCGCTGATAGCGTCGGGATATCCAGCGTGTGGCTGTCACCGAGTTTCGTGGCCCAATCAGCATTCAAGGCCTTCACGCCCGCCAGCAGCTTGTCGCGGCTGTCGAGTTCGATGGCGTGGCGCTGGCCGTAAGCGAAGCCGAGCATCTCGACGCGCTTGAAGCGCGCCAGCGCCCAGGCCAGACAGGTTGCGGAATCCTGGCCGCCGGAGAACAGCACCAGCGCGGTTTGATCTGGGAAAGTGTCGCTCATGGGCTGCAAATAGCACCCCCCAGAGCTGTGTGAAAGACAGGCAAAACCGGGCATTTTCGCTGGGCCGTCGCGTCATCCTGCGGCATAGCAAAGGCTCCTGCTGTGAACCGTGGTGCCTCATGACCCCTTCCCGCGATATCGCCGGCCTGATCGAGATCATGGCCCAGTTGCGCACGCCCGTGACCGGCTGCCCGTGGGATCTGGAGCAGGACTTCGCGTCGATCGCGCCCTATACGATCGAGGAAGCCTATGAGGTCGCCGATGCCATCGTCAGGCACGATCTCCACGACCTCTGCGATGAACTCGGCGACCTCCTGCTGCAGGTGGTGTTCCACGCACAGATGGCATCGGAGCAGAAGGCGTTCGATTTCGGCGACGTGGTGATGGCTATCACCAAGAAGATGATCCGCCGGCATCCGCATGTATTCGCCGACAAGGACGGCAACGTGACGCCAGGCCATGTGAAGGGCGTCTGGGACCGTATCAAAGCCGAGGAGAAGGCCGAGCGCGCCGCGCGCCGCGGCGAGGAAGCCGCTGCGCCCTCTTCGTTTCTGGCCAGCGTCAAGGCCGGGCAACCTGCGCTGAGCCAGGCCATGGCTCTGCAGACCAAGGCCTCCAGTGTCGGTTTTGACTGGAACGATCCGCGTGCGGTGCTGGCGAAAATCCGCGAGGAAGCCGACGAAATCGAAGCGGCGCTCGATGGCGGCGATCAGGATCATATAGCCGAAGAGACCGGCGACCTGATGTTCGCGCTGGTCAATCTCGCGCGCCATGTGGGCGCCGATCCTGAACTGGCGCTGCGCGGCACCAATGCGAAATTCGAGCGGCGGTTCGGTTACATCGAGCGGACGCTCGCTGCGAAGGGAAGCTCGCTGCAGGATGCATCGCTCGAAGAGATGGATACGCTGTGGAACGAGGCGAAGGGCGCGGAGTAGCCGTCAGTAGTCCACGGGATGCAGCACCGCGCCGTATTTGCTGATCACCACGTCGCGCTTCGTCTCATCGACGCGCACCACCATGTCGAAATGTCCGTCGTGCAGTTCCTTCACGAGAATCTCGGCATTGCGGTGCAGCCAGCTCACACCCGCGCCATCGGCGGCATCGATCTGCAAATCCAGCGTCACGCGCGCCGCGGCAAGCCGTTCCTCGATGGCGTTGAGCAGCGCATCGATACCCTCGCCGGTTTCCGCCGAGACCATGAAGCACGGCTTCTCGGGCGGACGGCGGGCAGCGATATTGGCAAGGTTCTCGCGCTCGTCGGGCGAGAAACGATCGATCTTGTTCCAGACTTCGAGGATGCGCGCCGATGCATCGGTGTCGATGCCGAGCTGGCGCAAAACCTTGTCGACATCGCTCTGCTGCGCGTCCGCGTCTTCGTGCGAGATGTCGCGGACATGCAGGATGATGTCGGCTTCCAGCACCTCTTCCAGCGTGGCGCGGAAGGCCGCGACGAGCTGGGTTGGCAGGTTGGAGATGAAGCCCACGGTGTCCGACAGCATCGCCTTGCCGCCATGCGGCAGCGTCAGCGCACGCAGCGTCGGATCGAGGGTGGCGAACAACATGTCCTCGGCCTGCACGTCGGCGCGGGTCAGGCGGTTGAACAGCGTCGACTTGCCGGCATTGGTGTAGCCAACCAGCGCCACGACGCGATACGGCACGCGCTGGCGACCGGCGCGATGCAGGCGCCGCGTTGCCTGCACTTTCTTCAGATCGGCCTCTAACCGCGCGATGCGGTCGCCGATCATGCGGCGATCCGCCTCGATCTGGGTTTCGCCGGGGCCGCCCATAAAGCCGAAACCGCCGCGCTGGCGTTCCAGATGGGTCCATGAGCGGACGAGACGGCTGCGCTGATAATTGAGATGCGCAAGCTCGACCTGCAGCGTGCCTTCCTTGGTCTTGGCGCGGCGGCCGAAGATTTCGAGAATGAGGCCGGTGCGGTCGAGCACCTTGGCCTTCAATTCCTTTTCAAGATTGCGCTGCTGGATCGGCGACAGCGCGCAGTCCATCACCACGATGCCGATCTCGTTCGCCGCGATCAGGCCCGCGATCTCCTCGACCTTGCCCTTGCCGAGATAGGTCGCGGGACGAATCTGGCTGAGCGGTGCGACCACCGCCTCGACCACGGTGAGGTCGATGGCACGTGCGAGACCGACCGCCTCTTCCAGACGGGCATCGATATCACGGACATGAGCATAGGCTTGCGTGTCGGCATCGCCGCGCCGCTCGCGCAGGTAAGGACCGACCACGAGAACGCGGCCGGTCGATTCGCTGCTGGCCGTGGGCCGGTCAGCAGCATTGCCTTCGAAGCTACGAAATTCCAATCAAGCGTCTCTCAGGAGTTCGCTCAAGCCGGATCCTCGCCACCCTCAAAAAGCTGAATCGGTGCGCCCGGCATGATGGTCGAGATCGCATGCTTATACACCAACTGCGAGTGTCCGTCGCGCCGGAGCAGAAGACAGAAATTGTCGAACCAGGTGACAATGCCCTGCAGTTTAACGCCGTTCACCAGAAAGATGGTCAAGGGCGTCTTGGTCTTGCGTACGTGGTTGAGGAAGGTGTCCTGTAGATTCTGTGCGCGGTCTGCCGCCATTTTTTTTAATCCCGCAGTCTGTTTTGTTGCTTTTTTTGAACCCGGCGCAGCCCTCTCCGGGGCCTTACCAAGCTGCCGCGCTTTCCCCTGAGATCCCCCTCCGGGAGTGCGACGATGTGATTAGACGGCAGGCGCGCTTTTTAGGCAAGCCGGAACGCGGAATTGGTGCCTAAAAGCGCGGCAAATTTTATGAAATCGCTGCGAATTTATGGAATTCCTGCCTCAAGCGCGTCGCAATACCACCAGGCTTGCCGTCACCGATCGGTTTGCCGTCGATATCGATGACCGGCATCACGATCTGACTCGCCGACGAGACGAAGGCTTCAGCGGCGTCATAGGCCTCTGCGGGCGTGAAGTTCCGCTCTTCCAGCTTGAGCTGCATCGAAGCCAGGACCTCGATCAGTACGGCGCGGGTGATGCCCGCGAGAATGCCGCGCTCAGCCGTGCGCGTCACCACCTTGCCGTCCTTGGTGACGATCCAGGCGTTGCAGGACGCACCCTCGGTGACGAAACCGTCTGCGTCGACATACCAGGCCTCATAGGCGCCCTTGTCACGGGCTTCCTGGCGCGCCAGCACGTTGGGCAGCAGGCCGACGGTCTTGATGTCAACGCGCGGCCAGCGATTCTCGGCTGTCGTGATGACCTTCACGCCCTTGGCGGCCGTCGCCTGGTTCTTGGCGAAGTTGAGCGATTTGGCCGTCACGACCACGCTGGGCTTCACCTCCGGCGACGGGAAGCCGTGATCGCGATGGGCGACGCCGCGGCTGATCTGCAGGTAGACGATGCCGTAATTGATACGGTTGCGACGGATCACTTCCTGCATCACCACCTTGAGCGATGTCAGCGGCATGGCCTCGGCGATGCGCAACTCCCGTAACGAGCGCTGCATGCGCGCAATATGGCGGGGAAAATCGACCATCTTGCCGCCGATGATCTCGCAGACCTCGTAAATGCCATCGGCGAACTGATAGCCGCGGTCCTCGACGTTTACAGCGGCATCGCGCAGATTGACGTACTGACCGTTCACATAGGCGATGCGCGACATGTTCGTTCCGAGGCTTGAGTTGAAACTTGAGTTGACATGGATGCTTTAGCCGACGCCGAGCGCCTTGAGCTTGCGATGCAAGGCCGAGCGCTCCATGCCGACGAATTCAGCAGTACGCGAGATATTACCCGAAAAACGGCTGATCTGCGCAATCAGATAATCGCGTTCGAACACTTCGCGGGCTTCGCGCAACGGCAGGCCCATGATGTGCTCGCCATTGTTGCTGGTTGGCATCGACGGCACCATCGAACCCACGTCCTGCGGCAGCATGTCGGCGGTGATGATGATCTCCGGCCCGCCGCCGGCCAGGATCATGACGCGTTCGACGTTGTTGCGAAGCTGGCGGATATTGCCGGGCCAGACGTGGGATTGCAGGACCGCCATGGCGTCCTCGCCGATCTGTCGTTTCGGCAGGCCGGTCGCAAAGGAGATCTGCTCCATGAAGTATTCGATGAGCTCCGGGATATCCTCGCGGTGCTCGGACAGCGGCGGAACGCGGATCGGCACCACCGAGAGACGGTGATAAAGATCTTCACGAAAGCGTCCCTCGGCGATTTCCTCTTCGAGATTACGCGCGGTCGACGAAATGATGCGGACGTCGACATTGACCTTGGTGGTGCCCCCTGCCCGCATGAAGGTCTGATCGACAAGCACGCGCAGGATCTTGTTCTGGGTCTCGCGGGGCAGATCGCCGATCTCGTCGATGAACAGCGTGCCACCATGAGCCTCTTCCAGGGCTCCTGCCTTGCGCGCCTGTTCGCCATTGGACTGTTCGATGCCGAACAGTTCGACTTCCATGCGCTCCGGCGTGATCGCTGCAGCGTTGATGACGACGAACGGTCCCGTGGAGCGGGCAGAGGCCGAGTGGAGCGTGCGCGCGGCAAGCTCCTTGCCGGCGCCCGACGGGCCCACGATCAGAATGCGGCTATTGGCCTTGGCGGCGCGATCGATGGTCTGGCGCAACTGGTTCATGGCGGCCGAGCGCCCGGTCAGCGAATTGGCGACTGGCGCGAGTTGCTTCAGTTCCTTGACTTCGCGTTTCAGCCGCGAGGTTTCCAACGCTCGCGTCGCGACAAGGATCAGCCGGTCGGCCTTGAACGGCTTTTCGATAAAGTCGTAGGCGCCGCGCTTGATCGCTGCGACCGCGGTTTCGATGTTGCCGTGGCCTGAGATCATCACCACAGGCAATTCGGGATTGTCGCGTTTGACCTGCTCGAGCAGTTGCAGACCGTCGAGCTTGCTGCCCTGTAGCCAGATGTCGAGAAACACCATGCTGGGGCGGCGATTGGCGATTTCCGCCAGCGCGGAATCGCTGTCTCGTGCGGTGCGGGTGGTGAAGCCCTCGTCGTCCAGAATGCCCGCAACAAGATCGCGAATATCGGCTTCGTCGTCGACGATCAGAATGTCATTTGCCATGGGTCAAAATATCCTGGTCACGTTTATTCTTGTCAGTTGCCGGTAGCAGTTTTGATCTTCGGTTCGTCATCAGGCGCGGCTTCCGGTTCACTCTTGTCCGCAGCAACCTTCTGACCGGAGATAGAAAACCGCAGCCGCATCCAGGCACCACGCTGTCCTGGACGAATGCTCGATGCGTCGCCAAGTTCGATGCCTCCACCATGATCCTCAAGCACCTTGCCGACAATCGCGAGGCCGAGGCCGGTGCCCTTCTCGCGAGTCGTGACATAGGGTTCGAGCAAACGCGACCTGTTGACGGTCGGCAGACCGATGCCGTTGTCGATCACGTCGATCAAGATCATGTCGTTCTCGCGCGACGCTGTGACATCAATACGACCTTTGCCGAGTTCTTCCGGCGGAACGGCCTCGATCGCCTCCGCCGCATTCTTGATGATATTGGTGAGCGCCTGCGAGATCAGCCGGCGGTCGAACCGCGCGCGCATCGGCTCTTCCTTGATCTCGGCGGAGATGTCGAGGTCGGGGTGACCGACCCGCATCAGGAATACAGCCTGACGCACCGTGTCGGCGACGTCCTCGCCTTCGATCACGGGCTTGGGCATGCGCGCAAAGCGCGAGAATTCGTCGACCATGCGCCTGATGTCATCGACCTGCCGGACGATGGTGTCGGTGCATTGTTCGAATATCGCCTTGTCATCGACGATCACCTTGCCGAACTTGCGCTTGATGCGTTCGGCGGAAAGCTGGATCGGCGTCAGCGGATTCTTGATCTCATGGGCGATGCGGCGCGCCACATCGGCCCAGGCCGAGGTGCGCTGTGCCGAGACGAGTTCGGTGATGTCGTCGAGTGTGATGATGTAGCTATCGCGCGATTGGCTGGTCTGTTCGGCGCTGACGCGCACCGACAGATTGCGCTCCTGCCCGTCACGAGTGATCGTCACCTGCCCCTGCACCAGCCGCTGCGATCCCTCGCGCGCGGTCTGCATCAATTCGTCGAGCTCGGGGATGATCTCGTGCAGCGGGTGGCCGAGCGTCTCGGACTCCGAATGTCCGACCAGTTTCTCGGCCGAGCGGTTGAGAATGCCGATCGTGTTCGAACCATCGACGCCGATGATGCCGGCGCTGGCCGACGACAACACCGCTTCGATGAAACGGCGGCGGCTGTCGATGACGTCGCTGGCACTGACCAGTTCATCACGCTGGGTGCGCAGCTCCTGCGTCATCTTGTTGAAGGTCTCGCCGAGATGGGCGAGATCGCCCTCCGACTGGATCACCGGCACCTGGACATGAAGATCGCCGGTCGAGACCATGTTCGCAGCGCCCATCAGGCGACGGATCGGCGCCACCAGCCAGTTGGCGAAATTCAGTCCGATCAGCACGGCGGACATCAGCACCGTCAGTGCGATCACGGTGAACATCAGCGCGAAGGCGACCTGAATGCCGAGCCTGCGCGATTCCAGCTCGGCATATTCGGCCGCGCCAGCCTGGCTCTGGTTCATCTGCGCGACCACGCGCGGATCGAGCTTGCGGGCGACATAGAGGAACATGTTGTCGAACGCGCGTAACCGGATTACGGCGGCGACGTAATTTCCCTCGGGGATCACAGCAATGGCCGGTTCGGACGCGCTGACATTGACGAGGAAGTCTGCCGGCGGCGGTGAGAACTCCTGTTTGACGCCGGGCTGGTCGGGCTCGATGACGTTGCGATCCTTGTCGATCAGCATGGCGCCCGGCAGATTGCGCGCGGTTGCATTTGCGAGCATCAACGAACGGAACGTGCCGCGGTCCTGATAGAAGAGCGGCTGGATGCGCGCGAGATCATCGGCCATGCCGAGGATGTCACCGCCAATCAATTGGCCATGCTCGTGCAGATAGGCGCTGGCAATCACGAGCGAATTGTTGATCACCGCCTTGGTTGGGCCGGAGAACAGCCGGTCGAGGCCGCGGTCGAGGGTCACATTGGCGACGATCGAGACGAGCACCGCCGGCAGTACAGCAATCACCGAGAACAGGCTGACGATCTGGACATGTAGCCGGGCCGCGGCCCTGCCCCTGCGACGCGCCTGGACAACCTTCCAGATTTCCCGCGCGATGATCAGGACCAGCAGGAAGACGCTGGCGGCATTGATCAGAAGGAAGGTGACGACGACCTGATGGGTCGGCGCGATCGGCGTGAGGCCGTTGAGGACGAGGAAGGTCAGGCAGGACGATAGCAGTGCCAGGCCGACGGCCAATGGCGCGAACAACCGCCGCAGGGTCCACCTGCGCGGCTCCGCCATCGACGGTTCATGGACTGTAGCCGACGTGTCTGCGCTGGTCATTCCGGCAATGTGGTGAGCGTGGACGCCGTGCGGCTGCCGGGAACTGTCCGGACCGCACTGATGCATTCATACAACAATGTTGCCCAATTACGACAAATCCGCGGCGCAGACTAGCCAACGAAAACGCATATCCTGCGTTTTCGTTCGTTTCTGCGTCTCAAACCCTGGAATTGCTCGATCTCGCTGCCGAGATCAGCCGCCGGTTCGGTAGACCTGAATATCGAGATCGCGAATCTTCTTCCGCAGGGTGTTGCGGTTGAGGCCGAGCAGATCCGCAGCGCGGATCTGGTTGCCCCGGGTCGCGGCCAGTGCTGCGGTCAGCAGCGGTACCTCGATCTCGCGGAGAATACGGTGATAGAGGCCCGGCGGCGGTACGCCGTTCGGGAAGCCGGAGAAGTGCGAGGACAGATAGACCTCGACTGCACCACCCAGATTATCCACGCCGGTCGGCGCGCTACCACCCGAGGCCACAGCGGGAGGCGCCAGTTCACCATCGATCACCGAACCGGTAATGACGTCCTGCGGATAGAGTGCTGCCAGACGGCGCGCGAGGTTTTCGAGTTCGCGAACGTTGCCCGGCCAGCGATGCTGTTTCATGCGTTCGAGCGCCAGGGCGTCGAGCTTCTTCGGCGGCAAACCGTCCTTCTCCGCGAGTGCAAAGAAGTGGCGGATCAGATCGGGCAGATCCTCGATGCGCTCGCGCAGCGGCGGCAGGCGCAGCGGCACGACGTTGAGGCGGAAGAACAGATCCTCACGGAACAGGCCCTGCTGGATCAGGATGCGCAGATCCTTGTTGGAGGCGGCGACGATGCGCACATCGGTCTTGATAGGCGTGCGGCCGCCAACGGTCGTGTATTCGCCCTGCTGCAACACGCGTAGCAATCGGGTCTGGGCTTCCATCGGCATGTCGCCGATTTCGTCCAGGAACAGAGTGCCGCCTTCAGCCTGCTCGAAGCGGCCGGTGGCGCGGGCATTGGCGCCGGTGAAGGCCCCGCGCTCGTGGCCGAACAATTCGGACTCAATGAGGTCGCGCGGGATCGCCGCCATGTTGACGGCGACGAACGGGCCGTTGCGGCGTTTGCCGTAGTCGTGCAGCGCTCGGGCCACCAGTTCCTTGCCGGTGCCGGACTCGCCGGAGATCATCACTGTCAGATCGGTCTGCATCAGGCGAGCGAGGACGCGGTAGATTTCCTGCATCGCCGGCGAACGGCCGACCAGCGGGATCGAGTCAAACTCGCCGTCATCTACGTGGCTTGCGACACGCTCCTTCGGTTCCGCCAAAGCGCGGCCGACGATCGCGATCAATTCCTTCAGATCGAACGGCTTCGGCAGATATTCATACGCGCCGCGTTCCGACGCGCGGATCGCGGTCATGAAGGTGTTCTGCGCGCTCATCACTATGACCGGCAGATTGGGGCGCATCTTCTTGATACGCGGCAGCAGATCGAACGCGTTCTCGTCGGGCATCACCACGTCGGTGATCACAAGGTCGCCCTCGCCCTGGCTGACCCAGCGCCACAACGTGGCTGCGTTTCCGGTCAAGCGAACCTCATACCCGGCGCGCGACAGCGCCTGATTGAGGACGGTGCGGATCGCCGTATCATCGTCCGCGACCAGAATGCTACCTGCAGCCATCGTTAGTCCTCGTCTTACGTCTGTGAGGTGTGCGTCGGTGCCACGGGGGCATCGTCGCTGCTCGGATCAAGGGTCGTGTCGTCCAATTTCTTGGCGGGGTTGAACATTGGCAGCAGCACGCGAAAAGTCGTCTTTCGTGGCTGCGATTCACATTCGATGATCCCACCGTGATCGCCGACAATCTTCGCCACCAATGCAAGACCCAGGCCGCTTCCGGTCGGTTTGGTGGTGACGAAGGGATCGAACAGGTTGGGCAGCAGGTCTTCGGGAACTCCGGGGCCGTTGTCCTTGACGCAGAATTCCAGCGGCAGCGAAACGCGCGATTTCTTGCCCGGCACTGACAGGCGCACGCCCGGCCGGAACGCGGTGGTGAGCTGGATCTCGCCGTCGGAGCCGAGATCGACGATAGCTTCCGCCGCGTTCTTCACGAGATTCAGGAACACCTGAATGAGCTGGTCCTGATTGGCCAGCACCGGCGGCAACGACGGGTCGTAATCCTCGATGAAGCGGATATTGCGGGCAAAGCCGGACTGCGCGAGGCGCTTCACGTGATCCAAAACAGAGTGAATGTTGACCGGGCCGCGCGCCACCGGACGATCATCGCCGAACACTTCCATGCGATCGACCAGCGTCACGATGCGGTCAGCCTCATCACAAATCAGGCGTGTCAGCATGCGGTCTTCCGACGATGCCGATTGCTCCAGGAGCTGCGCAGCGCCGCGAATGCCCGACAGCGGATTCTTGATCTCATGCGCCAGCATGGCCGCGAGTGCGATCACCGACCGGGCCGCACTGCGATGGGTAAGCTGCCGATCCATCTTGTCGGCGATGGTGCGTTCCTGCAGCATCACCACGATATGGCCCGGACGTTCGGTGAGCGGTGCAACGTGCAGATCGACCTGACGATCGCCGCCAATGCGCGGCGTGCCCAGATCGACCTTGTATTCGTTCACCGGCGAGCCGGCGGTGCGGACCTGATCGATCAGTGCCAGCAGCGGACTGCCGAACGGCACCAATTCCTTCAGTGACTGCCGGCGCAGGAACTGCGCCGAGATGTCGAAGAAAGACTCTGCCGCCATGTTGGCGTCGACGATCTTGCCGTCCGGCGCGATTAGAATGACCGGATGAGGCAATGCGTTGAGAATGGCCTCACTGTCGGTCGGGACAGGGCGACGGTGCTCTGCGGCGTTCATGCGGCGGCACTCCATGCGAAATCGTCAAAAGCGTCATTCAGAGACCGCTGCACACCGGAGGGATCTTCGGATGTGAGGATCTTCTGTCGCCAGGTCTTCAGGGTTTCTGCCGGTGCGCAGCTCGTGGCCGCAGCCGCATCGAGCGCCCAGCCGAGATGCTTGCGGGCGTGGCGCAGGCCGATGCGCAGTCCGTAGTGACTGACCACGTCATCATAGAGCGCGCAGATATATTTGAGCTGCTGCTGTAGCGACGGCACCGCTTCGGCAATGCCGGTTTCGAGACGGCGGCCGATCTGGCCGGGCAGCCACGGCATGCCCTGCGCGCCGCGGCCCATCATGACGGCGTCGGCGCCAGACATTTCAAGCGCGGTCACGGCCTTGTTGTAGGAGGTGATATCACCATTGACGATGACAGGGATGCTGACCGCGTCCTTCACCGGGCGCACCGCGCTCCAATCGGCTTCGCCCTTGTAGAACTGACAACGCGTGCGGCCATGCACTGTGACGAGCTGCACGCCCGCCTGCTCCGCCCGCTGCGCAAGTTCTGGCGCGTTCAGCGTGCGATCGTCCCAGCCGAGACGCATCTTGAGCGTCACAGGCACTTTCACGGCGGCAATGGTCGCTTCGATCAGCTTCAGCGCATGGTCGAGGTCACGCATCAGCGCCGAACCTGACTGGCCACCAGTCACATGCCGCGCCGGGCAACCCATATTGATGTCGATGATGTCGGCGCCCGCCGCTTCGGCCACGCGGGCCCCCTCGGCCATCCAGCGGGTTTCGCAGCCGGCCAGCTGGACCACATGGGGGCCGATGCCAGTGGCTTCGCAGCGCAATACCGACATGGGGCGACCATTGACGAGATCGTCGCTGGCGGTCATTTCTGATACGACGAGCCCTGCCCCAAGTTCGGCCGTCAGCCTACGGAACGGCGCATCGGTGATCCCCGACATCGGTGCCAGAACGACCCGGTTGGCAATCTCGATGCCACCGATTCGTAACGGCTTGCTGTATACTGAGTCCGGGGTGGTCACAGACCTGCTCGTCGTTGTCTCGTCCGCTGCATTGCGGGCATAGAGCGCATAATGCGCACATTTGTTGTGCAGTCAACCTTCATGCCTACACATTAGACAGATGCGCCCATTTTGCAAGTGCAGTGCAGCAATGCACTGTTATGAGGCCACGAGAACGTAATCATACTGTTTTTGCCCGCGGCCGTGCTAAGGGCTGTGCGATCAACGCTTACCCCTTAATCACCTGACCCTGATGACAAAATCACCTAATCCTGCCGGTTTGAAGACAGCCGCCATTATCGTTGCCGCCGGCCGCGGCCTCCGCGCCGGCGCTGGTGGACCAAAACAATATCGGATGATCGGAGGCCGCAGCGTCATTTCGCGCGCCATGGAGCCGTTCTGCAACCATCCCCAGGTCTTTGCGGTCCAGCCAATCACCAATCCCGACGATATCGCTGTCTTCAACGAAGCAGTGAGCGATTTGCGGTATCATACTCCGGCTAATGGCGGAGCGACGCGTCAGGCGTCGGTGCATGCCGGGCTTGAGGCACTGGCCGATCATGCGCCGGATATCGTGCTGATTCACGATGCAGCCCGCCCGTTCGTGACCCCTGCCTTGATCGAGCGCGCGATCGTTGCGGCACAGATCACCGGCGCTGCCGTTCCTGCTGCACCCGTCACCGACACGATCAAGCAGGTCAACGCCGCCGGTCATGTCGAGGCCACGCCCGATCGCGCGAAACTGCGTATCGCGCAAACGCCACAGGCGTTTCGTTTCGATGTCATCCTTGAGGCGCATCGTCGTGCCGCCAAGGAAGGCCGCGATGATTTCACCGATGATGCCGCGCTCGCCGAATGGGCGGGATTGACCGTGGCAACCTTTGAAGGCGATCCTGCAAATATGAAGCTCACGACTCCCGAAGATTTCATTCGCGAAGAAGCGCGTCTCGCAGCCTCGCTCGGCGATATCCGCATGGGCACAGGTTACGACGTGCACGCCTTCGGCGATGGCGATCACGTGATGATCTGCGGCGTACGCGTGCCGCATACGCGCGGCTTCCTTGCCCACTCTGACGGTGACGTCGGCCTGCATGCGCTGGTCGATGCGATCCTCGGTGCGCTGGCCGATGGCGATATCGGTTCGCACTTCCCGCCGAGTGATCCCCAGTGGAAGGGCGCAGCCTCCGACAAATTCCTGAAATATGCCGTGGACCGCGTCACCGCACGTGGTGGCCGTATCGCCAATCTCGAAGTGACGCTGATCTGTGAGCGGCCCAAGATTGGCCCGCTACGCGATGCGATGCGCGAGAAGATCAGCGAGATCTCCGGCGTTGCATTGTCGCGCGTGGCTGTAAAGGCAACCACCAGCGAACGCCTCGGCTTTACCGGCCGCGAAGAAGGCATCGCCGCCACGGCAGCTGCCACCATTCGCCTTCCTTGGATGGACTGACATGGCTGCGAGCGACGCACGAGCTCTATCCCGCGCGCTGCTCGATCTCTGCCGCAGCCGCAAGCTGACGATTGCGACCGCCGAGTCCTGCACCGGCGGCCTTGTCGCCGGTGCGCTGACGGAAATCCCGGGCTCGTCCGACGTGATCGATCGCGGATTCGTCACCTATTCCAATGCTGCCAAACACGTGATGCTGGGCGTCAAGACGGCGACGCTCGAGAGTTTCGGTGCGGTCAGTAAGGAGACCGCGATTCAGATGGCCGTCGGCGCCCTGGAAGAAGCCGACGTCGATCTCGCGGTCTCGATCACGGGCATTGCAGGTCCTGGCGGAGCAACGCCGGGCAAGCCGGTCGGCCTCGTGCACTTTGCCGTGGCAGCGCGTGACGGCCGCATCGTCAACAAGGAGTGCCGCTTCGGCGCCATCGGCCGCAGTGCAGTGCGTCAACGCTCGGTGCTGGAAGCGCTGCGCATGCTGATGGATCTCGCGCGCGGCCCGCAGCCGCCGGCCAAGAAGCGCGAAGCTGCGAGCCTGGCGCGGCCGCGCGTGGCACGTTCACCGCGACGAACGGCCGTCAAGCGACGCAGGCCAACCGCGCCGTTGAAGAAGCCTACGACTAAGAAGTAGACGGAACGCTCGAGACGCGCGGAGCACGATAAACTTCGTCCGCGCGCTTCTCGAAGGCTGCGGCAAAGCGCTGGAATGCCGCGTCGAACATCGTTCCCATCAGCATCGCCAACATGCGGCTCTTGAACTCATAGGCGATGAAGAAGCCGACGTCGCATTCCTGATCATCGGCCTTCGGTTCGAAGGTCCAGCGATTTTCGAGGTTGCTGAACGGGCCGCGCAGATATTCGACCATGATCTTCAGGTTCGGCCGATCCAGCGTGACGCGGCTGGTGAAGGATTCCTGGACCAGCTTGAACGATACGGTCATGTCGGCCACGATCACTTCGGTGCCGTCATCTTTCGGCGTGCGCTGGCGGATCTTCAGCGACTTGCACAGCGGCACGAATTCCGGATAGCGCTCGACGTCGGCGACCAGATCGAACATCTGGGAGGCGCTGTGACGCACGCGGCGCTTGTTGGCAAATCTCGGCATTCACGAAACTCGGTCGTAATGTCAGCGCGCGAGTGCGGCGCGCGCGGCCTGCAGCTTGGCGAAATCCTCGCCGGCATGATGCGACGAGCGCGTCAGCGGGCTTGCGGACACCATCAGGAAGCCCTTGGTGTAGGCGACCTTCTCATAGCCCGCGAATTCATCGGGCGTGACATAGCGCGACACGACGTGATGCTTGCGCGTCGGCTGCAGATACTGGCCGATGGTGAGGAAGTCGATATCAGCGGACCGCATATCGTCCATCACCTGCAACACCTCAGGGCGTTCCTCGCCGAGGCCGACCATGATGCCGGACTTGGTGAAGATGGTTGGGTCGAGCTCCTTGACCTTCTGCAGCAGGCGCAGCGAATGGAAGTAGCGCGCGCCGGGACGAACCGTCAGATAACGCGACGGCACGGTTTCGAGGTTGTGGTTGAACACGTCAGGCTTGGCCGCGACGACGACTTCAAGGGCGCCCGGCTTGCGCAGGAAGTCCGGCGTCAGGATTTCGATCGTCGTTGTCGGGCATGCAGCGCGGATTGCACGAATCGTCTGCGCGAAATGCTCGGCGCCGCCGTCGGCGAGATCGTCGCGGTCCACCGAGGTGATGACCACATGATGCAGGCCGAGCTTGCGCACGGCTTCGGCGACGTGCTCCGGCTCCATGCCGTCCAGCGCGTTGGGCATCCCCGTTTTCACGTTGCAGAACGCACAGGCGCGGGTGCAGGTGTCACCCATGATCATGAAGGTGGCGTGCTTCTTCTGCCAGCACTCGCCGATATTCGGGCAACCGGCTTCCTCGCACACCGTGACGAGGCCGTTTTCCTTGACGATCTTGCGGGTATCACCATAGCCACGGCTGGTCGGCGCGCGGACCCGGATCCAGTCCGGTTTCGGCGGCGAGAACGAATCCGGCCGATTCACTTTTTCAGGGTGACGCGGGCGGAGCGGTGTGGTGGAAACGGTATCGAGGACGACGACCATGAACTGTCCGTTCTGAGTAAAGCCTTAGGTAATCCGCCGGGCCCTGTCCTGCAACCCGCCCTCGCCTTGGCTGGCCCTGCATCATAACATAGCGGGCAGAATGGCTCCAAAACCTCTCCAAATTCCTCAAAAGCTCGGCAAGGCACTCAAACGCAGCTTTTTCGCGCGGAGCGTGCACCATGTGGCCCCCGAACTGATCGGTGCGACACTGCTGGTGGACGGCGTCGGCGGCGAGATCGTCGAGGTCGAGGCCTATCATCACACCGAACCCGCGGCCCATTCCTTCAACGGGCAGACGCCGCGCAACCAGATCATGTTCGGCCCACCCGGCTTTGCCTATGTCTACCGTTCCTACGGCATCCACTGGTGCGTCAATTTCGTCTGCGAGGCGGAGGGCTCCGCCAGCGCGGTGCTGATCCGCGCGCTGCAGCCGACATTCGGGATCGGCGAGATGCGCCTTCGTCGCGGGCTCGAGGACGAACGCATGCTGTGTTCGGGGCCGGGCAAGGTCTGCCAGGCCCTCGGCATCAGCATCGCACATAACGGACTGGCGCTGGACAAGCCGCCGATCGCCATTCATGCGCGGACGGAGGTGCCCGACGTCGTCGCCGGCATCCGTATCGGCATCACCAAGGCAGTCGAGCTGCCGTGGCGTTACGGGGTGCGGGGGTCGAAGTATCTGAGCAAGCCATTTCCGCTCACACCGCGTTCTTGAGCCGCTCCAGCGCTTCCAGCGTCTTGGCCTTGCGGGCCTCGGCCGCCTCGCGCTTCTCGCGCTCTTCCTCGACGATCTCTTCCGCCGCGTTGGCGACGAATTTTTCGTTGGAGAGCTTGGCGTCGGCGCGCTTGATGTCGGCTTCAGCTTTCACGAGCTCCTTGTCGAGACGGGTCTTCTCGGCGCCGAGATCGATCACCCCCTTCAACGGCAGCGCTGCGACCTCACCTCGGATCAGGAGCTGCACGGCCCCCTGCGGTGCGACATCGGCAAACGAGATATCACCAAGACGCGCAAGGCGCTTCACGACATCGCTCCAGCGTTGGGCACGAGCCTGCGTTTCGGCAGACGCACCGGCCAGCACCAGTGGTGTCAATGTCGCCGGCACGATGTTCATCTCGGCACGCACCGAACGAACCTCGGTCACCAGATCGATGACCCAGCCGATCTCGGCCTCGGCGGCGTCATCCTTGAAGTCGGCGACCGGTTCGGGATCGCCCATCAGGATCGGTGCGACGATCGGATCGCTCGCGGCGGTCGCGATGATCAGTGCCTCCTGCTCGCGCGTCAGGCCGCTCGCCTTGCGCGACCAAGGTGCGAGCGCCAGCAGACCGTCGCGTGGCGCCGTCACGGCCCAGAGTTCTTCCGTGATGAACGGCATGAACGGATGCAGCAGCTTCAGGATCTCGTCGCGGGCCCAGGCGACCATCGCACGGGTTTCGGTCTTGGCTGGACCGTCCTCGCCCACCATGAATGGCTTGGCGAGTTCGAGATACCAGTCGCAATACACATTCCATACGAAACGATAGGCCGCGCCCGCCGCGTCGTTGAAGCGATAGGCTTCGATGGCTTCGGTGACTTCGCGCGTCGCCTTCACGGTCTCATGCGCGATCCAGCGGTTGAGCACTTCCTTGGCTTTGGTCGGATCGAAGCCGGCCGGCAGCACGCACTCGTTCATTTCGGCGAAGCGACAGGCATTCCAGAGCTTGGTCGCGAAATTGCGATAGCCCTCGACGCGCTGGGTTGCGAGCTTGATGTCGCGGCCCTGCGCGGCCATCGCAGCCAGCGTGAAGCGCAGCGCGTCGGCGCCGTACTGGTCGATCAGGTTCAGGGGATCGATGACGTTGCCCTTCGACTTCGACATCTTGGCGCCCTTCTCGTCGCGGACGAGGGCGTGGATGTAGACGGTCGGGAACGGCACGTCCTTCTTGAAGTGCATGCCCATCATCATCATCCGGGCGACCCAGAAGAAGATGATGTCGAAGCCGGTGACCAGCACATTGGTCGGATAGTAGCGATCGACATCGACCGAGCTCTGCGGCCAGCCGAGCGTCGAGAACGGCCAGAGCGCCGACGAGAACCAGGTGTCGAGCACGTCTTCATCGCGAGTGATGAAGCCTTCGCGTTTCGCCGGATCGAGCGCCATGTCGTGGCCCTGCTCTTCCGTGATCACTTCCTGCTCGACATAATAACCGAGCGCGTTGCCGACCGCTTCTTCCTCGGTCTCGGCGACGAACACCTTGCCGTCCGGCCCGTACCAGGCCGGGATCTGATGGCCCCACCACAGCTGGCGCGAGATGCACCATGGCTGGATGTTCTCCATCCACTCGTAATAGGTCTTTTCCCAGTTCTTCGGCACGAACTCGGTCGCGCCAGTGCGCACGGCGGCGATCGCCGGCTGCGCCATAGTTTTCGCGTCGACATACCACTGATCGGTCAGATAGGGCTCGATGACGACGCCGGAGCGGTCGCCATGCGGCACCATATGCGTGTTGGGTTCGATCTTCTCCAGGAAGCCGAAATCTTCCAGCCGCTGCACGATGGTCTTGCGCGCCTTGAAGCGCTCCATGCCGTGCAACTCTTCGACAAGCTCTGACGCCGCGACCGGCAGGCCGCGCAGATAGTCCTCATTGTCGGCGAGTGCGAGCTTGCCTTCGATATCGAGGATGCTGATGCGCGCAAGACCGTGGCGGTTACCGACTTCGAAGTCGTTGAAGTCGTGCGCCGGCGTGATCTTCACCGCGCCTGAGCCCTTCTCCGGATCGGAATATTCATCCGCGACGATCGGGATCAGACGGCCGACCAGCGGCAGGACGACCTTCTTGCCGATCAGCTGCGTGTAGCGCTCGTCATCCGGATTCACGGCGACGCCGCTGTCGCCGAGCATCGTCTCGGGACGCGTGGTGGCGACCACGATGAAACTCGTCGGATCTTCCGGATTGAAGGTCCTGCCTTCGAGCGGATAGCGCAGATGCCAGAGGTTACCCTTGACCTCGACCTGCTGAACTTCGAGATCGGAAATCGCGGTGAGCAGCTTCGGATCCCAGTTCACAAGGCGCTTGTCCTTGTAGATCAGGCCCTCGCGATGCAGCTGCACAAACACCTTGATGACAGCCTCGGACAGGCCCTCGTCCATGGTGAAGCGCTCGCGTGACCAGTCGCAGGATGCGCCAAGGCGCTTCAACTGATTGACGATGACGCCGCCACTCTCGGCCTTCCACTTCCAGACGCGCTCGAGAAATGCCTCGCGGCCCATGTCGCGGCGGCCGGGCTCCTGGCGCTCCATCAGCTGGCGCTCGACCACCATCTGGGTTGCGATGCCGGCATGGTCGGTGCCCGGCTGCCACAGCACGTCGCGGCCGCGCATGCGCTCGAAACGGCAGAGCACGTCCTGCAACGTGTTGTTGAGGGCGTGGCCCATATGCAGCGAGCCTGTGACGTTCGGCGGCGGGATCACGATCGTATAGGGCTCGGCATCCACCCGGTCCGCGCGGCCGGCCTTGAACGCGCCTTCGGCTTCCCAGGCAGCGGCGATGCGGGTCTCGATATCGGCAGGCTGATAGGTCTTTTCGATCATGACAGTTCAATCAAATCAGGGGTTTTCGGCCACGGTTTTGAGGCCCGATTTTCAGGCTTGGGGCGAACGCAGGAAGCCGATGGCGCTAGAAACCCGCCAGCGCGGCTCAAGTCAACATATAGGGCTGTTTAACCGCCCCGGAGGGCCAAACGAAGGCCCCGAAAGGCCGTCGTTTGCCTATCTCGCAGGCCTAGCGGCCGCCGCGCGAGACGCGCTCGATCTCGGCCTTGACGATGCGCTCGACGAGGCCCGGCAGGTTGTCGTCCAGCCAGGACTTCAGCATCGGACGCAGCATTTCCTTGACGAGATCCTCAAGGGTCCGCGCGTTGTTGCTCAGGACCGTATTGGCCAGCGCATTGAAGGCCGACTCCACAGACGATACGGTGCTGTGCGACAGGATCTGCTGCTGCGGCGCGACGGGCGGCGGATCATAGGACGGTGGGTCGAAGCGCGGCGCCGGCCGTTCGCTACTGGCGGCGACAGCTTCGGCGAATTCGAGATCGTCATCCGGCTCGACATGCTGGAATGCGGGTTCCGGCTCGGGGTCGGCGACCACCATCTCGTCGGTCAGTTCGAATACATCACCGTCGGGCTGTGCCGGGCGCACCTCTTCCTCGGTGGTCGCGGCTTCCAGGCTGGCCAACATCGCGTCGATGTCGTCCTGGCTGTTGGAGGCAGCAGGCTCCGGCGGCGGCGGCCCGGGCTTCGGGGCTGGCGGCGGGGCTGCCTTGGCGGCAGCAGCCTGCGCGGCCGGAAGCGCCGATGGCGGAATGTCTGTCATCGCAGCAGGCTTGGGTGCAGGCGCCGGAGCCGGCTTGGGCGGCGGCGGTGCAACTTCGGCAACGGCCGGCTTCGCTTCGTCGTCGGCGATGATACGGCGGATCGACGCCAGAATCTCCTCCATCGAGGGCTCCTGGACCTTTGCAGGTTGCGTCATGTCCGACTCCGCATCATCAACGCTCTCGTCAATATTTTACACCAGACGAGGCTGAATTTGCGGGTTGTCGTTTTGACGACCGTTCGATTCAGCGCGCAAGCCTGACTTGTCCCCAAGATCAAGCGAGGCCTGACCACCAACTGTCGCGCGGGAAATGCCCAAGGAATTAGGAGAGGCATTCCGAATCGCTAAGCCAGCAATGCAAACGGTACGTCATCGGACAAATTGATTGCAAGCAAAGGGCCGCATAAGCGGCCCTTTCGATACGATATCAGGTGATATCCGAGCGCGTTAGCGCCCGTCGGGCGTACGCACGCCGACCCAGCTATCGCGCACCTGATGATAGTGCACGCTGGGGTCATACACATTGGTGTTCAGCTTCATGACCGTCGGTGACAGACGACCGACTGCGTTGAGCACCGAGTATGATGCCACCACACGATCATGCTGTGCGGTGACGAGTGCGACGCGCGCGTTCACCAGCGCCTGCTGGGCGTTCAACACGTCGAGCGTGGTGCGCTGGCCGGCCTTGGCTTCTTCGCGAACGCCGTTCAGCGCAATTTCGGAAGCCTGCACCTGTGCCTGTGCGGACGAGACCTGCGCCCTGCCCGCCAGCAACTGCCCCCAAGCCTGCACGACGCTCGCGCGGGTCTGATCGCGCACCTGCTCGAGTGCGAGGCGCTGCTGGGCCAGCGTTTCCTTGGACTGACGGATCAGCGAATATTCGCCACCGCCCTGGTAAACCGGGATCGACACTTGCGCGATGCCTGATGCCGTCAGACCGCGCGGCTGCGTGATAGACTGTTCCCAGCCCTGCTGAATGTTGGCCTGCAAGGTCACGCTCGGGAACAGCGCACCCTCGTTAACCTTCACATTGAGGAAGCTGACATCGATACCGAACATCGCAGCGGTGACGTTCGGGTTCTCGACGAGTCCGAGATCGACGGCACCAGGTAGCGTATTCGGCAGGAAGCGATCGACGGGGGAGCCCGCCTGCAGGTTGCTCGGCTCGTTGCCGATGATACGGCGGAAGTTTGAGCGCGTAGTGGTGAGATTCGACTCGGCGGTCAGCAACTGGGTGCGGCCGGCAGCGAGCTGCGCTTCGGACTGCGCAACGTCGGTGCGGGTGACTTCGCCGACATTGAAGCGATCGCGGGTCTGCTTCAGCGTCTGCTCGAGCACACGAACGTTGCTCTTCTGCACCTCGACCACGGCCGAGTCGCGCAGATAGTCCATGTAGATGGTCGCGGCTGAGAGTATCACTGACTGTTCGAGCACGCGCAGACCTTCGCGCGCAGCCGAAACCTGTCCCTCAGCGGCACGTGTGCGGTTTGCCGTCTGCTGACCGTTGTAAACGTTCTGGGTGATGGTCGCGCCGACAGCGCGCGGAACCTGCACGCCGTGGAGCGCGGTCGAACTGCCTGCAATGCTGGTCAGCGCGTCCGTGTACTGATAGCCGCCGCTCGCGGTGATCGCGACCCTCGGCCGATAGCCCGACAAAGCCTGCGGCACGTTCTCGTCAGTGACACGCACCGAAGCGCGCTGGGCATTCAATTGAGGATTGTTCTGATAAGCGCGAACCAACGCTGCTTCGATCGTGTCAGCCAGAACGGGTGACGCTCCGGCAAATGCCAGCAAAAGGGCCGCAGCTGCAGCACCGGTGAGAGCTTTAACGCCGCCCATTCTTGGTAATCCATTCATGCCGTTCACTGATCCGGGCGCACGCTTATGGCCGCGGAACAGGTGATGTCCGTTAGCGAGTCTCCACTCACCATATTCCGCGCATGGGCTAGACGGAACCTCTCGTGGAAATTTGACAGTGAAAACTTGGCGAATGGGACATCCAAGCCACACTTGTAATTACCGCTGGCGATATTAGCGGTGCCCCGATGCCCGATAAGGGCCCTCGGTCAGCCCTAGAAGACGAATGCCGGGAGCTTTTCCAGGCCCGGCAGAACGGGCGCGGTAGCATCGAACAGGGAGCGGGAGCCAAAATCGTCGTGGGAATGGGTCACGATGACGGCGCGGGCGGGCTTGGTCAGGGCGAAGACGCCCACCAGTTGGCCACCGGGGGCCAACTGCTTGTAGAGCCCCGTCGGGACGACTTCCGTCGCGCCGGCCAGAACGATCAGATCATAGGGGCCGTTCGCGGCATCGCCATCGGCCAGCCTGCCCGCCGCGCTGGTGACCTGCCCGGCAAACTGCGCGATCACGGCGGCCGCATAGCCAGTGGGGCAACCAACCACCAGAACCTTGTCGGTCGCCTTTACGTCAGAGGCCTGCAGCATCCGCGCCAGCACCACCGGCTTGATCAGAAAGCGATTCGGGGCGACTTCGAGGTCGAGATCGAGATAGGCCATGGCACGCTGGCTGGCAGGAACGAACTCCTCGCGCGGCACCGCGAGCATGGCATCGATAATGCGCAAATCAGTGACGTCGCTGGGACGCACCTGACCATCAACCATCTTCTGGCGTGCGGTCGAAAAGTCGGACATGAGCGATCCCTTGCAAACGGCTGGAAGTTCCTTTTGCAGGAATTACGGCAGCGCAAAGCGGGATGCAAGGTTCGTAAAAACACAGCAGCCAACGCGCTATCGAGGCAATCCCGAGCGCGGTTTCTGGCAGCTGTTTTTGCGGAAGGATGTTTGGCTCCCCGGGCTGGATTCGAACCAGCGACCATTCGATTAACAGTCGAATGCTCTACCGCTGAGCTACCAGGGAACGTGCGAAGCTTGTTCGCAGGCCGCAGCGTATAACAAAGCGATCCGCGCTTGGAAAGCAGGAAATGCAGCTCTCTGCATAGTGGTGGCCGACCGGCGAAAACTCAGAAAAAGCCTGATGTTACGGGATCTTCTTGATGCTTGGCCCGTTCCAGTCGGGACCATGTCGCGTATGAGCGAAGAATAATCTTTCCAACCGTGTCGCTATTTAGTCTTATTGCACCGCAAGACTGCCCTTCGTGACGTTGAATAAGTTCCGAATCGAACGAGGTGACCAATGCCAGCCACGCACACCGACCGCGCGCTTCCGACCGACCTCAACTCCCTGCCCTTCATCAGTGATGACGAATGCGTCACCCGGCTCGCCGAAGCTGTCGAGGCCCATGACAGCGATCACCTCGATGAGGTGGCGCTCCTGATCGGGCGCCTTGCGGTGCCAATCGAAATCTAGGGAATCGGTTTTCTCCAGAGAATCACGTTTCCTGGATGTCCGACCGCGACGCCCTGCGCCTGTTTGGGCCTGACGTTGATGCTGACTGACGTGCCGTCGAGTTCGCCCTGATCGCTGTTTGCCCATAGACGCGGCGGCGAAACCAACGTCGCGCGACGTTCTGTTCAACTGTGACTGTGGAGCTGCTTTCAGTAACGCGCACGGCGGTTGTGCCCGGATCATTCCGGGTCTGGCAGACTAAGTTATTGACTGAATTGATGGAGGCCACGTCGGGAATCGAACCCGAATAAACGGTTTTGCAGACCGGCGCGTAACCATTCCGCCACATGGCCCCATAGCGGGTTAGTTACAGACCGTTCGCCATTTAGGCAATGCCCGGCTGAAATCTTTCATGGGTTCCGACATACCGACACAATGATCAGCAGGAGGCCTGCCAGCCATCCGGAAACGGAATCAGCGGCCAGGGACCGTCATTGTCGTTCGCGGCGGTCGGAATCGGGGCGAAGAACATTTCGTGGCTGCGCAGATCATCCCGCACATCGGCCTCGATTTCGGCCCGGACCGTCTCCAGCAGATAGTCAAATTCGGCTTCGCTCATCTTTTTGCTCCCTGTCTTGGGAGCAATCTGACGCAAAGCCTTTGTTGGGCTGTTGAATGGATCGTTCAAATTGTATCGATCCACACGTCAGGTTCGTGATGGTTACCGAGACGTTTACCTCATCGGATACTCCGGTCCCGTCGTCATTGTATCGCCTTGAGAGCTTGCCCGGCCGGGTGCGCTGCAACACTTTGCTTGGCAGGATTGGAGTATTGATCGTAGCATCCTGCCAACCCAAGGGGGCACGATGAACATCCGGGTCTTGATCGCCACATTGCTGATGACTTCGCCAGGCTGGGCCCAGACCAAACCGCCCGTTCCGGTTCGCACCGATCCCTGCGCACCGATCGGCCGGACCGCCGACGGCCAGTTGGTCTACTCCCTGAAGTGCGAGAAGCTGCCGGTTCCAGTGGTGCCGCCGCAGGCTGCAGCCCCGGCACCGCCTCCCGCACCCGTCGTGGAAGAAGCTCGCGGCGGACTGTTCCGCAATCCGTTTCCGTCGCTCGTCAGGCCGTCATCATCGAGTGACGAGCGTGAAGCCGGCGTCGGTCCGCCGCCCAGCAGCCGATAGGCCGGGATCAATCAAAACCGAACGCGATCAGGCGTGCTTCTTACGCCGCCAGTCGCGCTTAGGTTTGGGCTTTGGCGCCAGTTCCGGCATAACGCTCTGCGCCTCGCGATATTTCGCCAGCATCCGCTCGAAAGACTCGTTCAGCGTAGTCTCGATCTCCGGCTTCCGCTCGAGGCTGGCGAGCAGCATGCCGGCAGCCTCGATGGTCGACAGACCGTCCTTGCGCGGCTCGCGGCGAAGCTTGCCGTAAAGCGACGCTTTTGCCGGTCCAAGAATGACGCGCTGGCATTTCAGCATCCAGGCATTGCGCCACCACAGCGCCTTGGCCTGGCTCCAGGTGCCGTCAAGCAGCACGATGCCCTGAATGTCTTTCAGCAAGGCACGCTGGTTTTCCTCGGCCTGACCCTTGCGATCGATGGCCAGGATGTCGCGATCGGTCTCGTAATCGGTGACCTTGGCGGAGCCAAGGTAGAGGATCGCCCAGCGCGCGGGATCGGCAACCGGCTTGCCCAGCGCCTTGGCGAGGCTCGGCCAGGACAGGCCGATCTTGACCGTGGCCTTCTTGAAATGAAGCGCGGCGAGGCGCGCCGTCCCCAGCGCCCTGTCCTGCTCCTGCGGATGCTGCAGGATCAGGAGCTCGATCTTGTTGTCGATGGGCGCGATGCTGTCGCAGATGCACAGCGGCATCGGCTTGTGGCAATGCGGACATTCCGGAATCGCCTCGGCGACCCCGTCAGCGGCTTGCAGATCTGATTTCTTGGACATTGCCCGCTATACGCTGCGCGGCCCGAGGCTTCAACCGCCGTAATGCCCGGATCTGGCTATTCAGCCGGGGCTGGCACCGGCGCCCGGCGGAAGCGGTTACGCAGCCGGTCGATCAGCAGGTAAATCACCGGCGTCGTGTAGAGCGTCAGCACCTGCGAAACAAACAACCCGCCAATGATGGTGATGCCCAACGGCCGCCGCAGCTCGGTGCCCGGCCCGGTCGCGATCACCAGCGGGATCGCCGCGAACACCGCCGCCAGCGAGGTCATCAGGATCGGGCGGAAGCGCACGGTGCAGGCCTCGAAGATCGCCTCGGCGGGCGACAATCCACGATGCCGCTCCGCCTCGATGGCGAAGTCGACCATCATGATTCCGTTCTTCTTGACGATACCGATGAGGAGAATGATGCCGACGAAGGCGATCACGGTCAGCGGCGTATTGGTGATCTGCAATGCCAGCAACGCGCCGAGCCCCGCCGAGGGCAGTGTCGAGATGATGGTCAGAGGATGCACCAGGCTCTCATAGAGCACGCCCAGCACGATATACATCGCGATCAGCGCGCCGAGGATCAGCAACGGCTGCCGCCCCGTCGTCTTGCTGAAGTCACCGGCATTGCCATCGAAGCCGCCGCGGATGCCTTCCGGCATATGCAATTCGTCGACGGCGCGCTGGATGTTGCCGGTTACGGCGTCGAGCTGCACGCCGGGCAGCGTGTTGAACGACACCGTGGTCGACGGGAACCCCTGCGAGTGGAACACCGCCAGCGCCGACAACGTGCGCGACATGCGCACAACCGCCGACAACGGCACCTGCGACCCATTCAGGCCTGCGACATAGATACGATCGAGATCGGACGGATCGTTCTGGAATTTCGGATCGATTTCCAGCACCACCTTGTACTGGTTGCGCTGGGTATAGATCGTCGAGATCTGCCGTTGCGAGAACGCGTTGTTGAGCGCGTTATCGATGTCCTGCACCTTGACGCCGAGGCTCGATGCCATCTTGCGGTCGATGGTCAGCGTCAATTGCAATCCGCCGGGATCGCGGTCGCTCGACACGTCGGTGATGCCCTCGACGCTCTCCAGCCGTTTGCCGACCAGCGGTGCCCATTTCTGCAGGAGATCGAGATTGGTCGAGGTCAGCGTGTATTGATAGTTGGAGTCACTCTGGCGTCCGCCGGCGCGCAGATCCTGCGCGGCAAACATGAAGAGACGGATACCCGGAACCGCGCTGAGCTTCGGACGCAACCGATTGATGACGTCTTCAGTCGATGCTCCGTTGCGCTCCTCTGGTGGTTTCAAGGCGATAAACATGGTGCCCCGGTTGGCGCCGCCGCCGCCCGGCCCGCCAGTGCCGCCAAGCGACGAACCGATACTGGCCACGCCGGGATCGCTCAGCACGAGATCAGCCATATGCTGCTGCAATCCGAGCATCGCCTGAAACGAGACATCGGCCGATGCGCGCGTTGCGCCGATCACGAAGCCACTGTCGTCGTTCGGGAAAAAACCTTTCGGCGTCTTGATGTAGAGTGTGACCGTCAGCGCGATGGTGGCGAAGAACACCAACAACGTCAGGAGTGGAAAACCCAGCACCACATGCAGCGTGCGTTCATAGAACGCCACGACGCGTGACAGCGTGCCTTCGACGATACGGTCGAAACGGGTCTCGGTGCTCGACAGGCCGCTCTTGATATATTGCGCACAGATCATCGGTGTCACCGTTAACGACACCAGCGTCGAGACCACAATCGAGAATGTCAGCGTCAAAGAGAATTCGCGCAGCAATCGGCCGACCAGACCATCCATGAAGATTAGCGGGATGAAGGCGGCGATCAGCGACAGGCTGATCGACAGCACCGTGAAGCCGATCTGCCTGGCGCCTGCGAGCGCCGCCTGCATCGGCGCCATGCCCTCTTCAAGATTGCGGTACATGTTCTCGATCATGACGATGGCGTCGTCGACCACGAAGCCGACAGAGATCGCCAGCGCCATCAGCGACAGGTTGTTGATCGAGAAGCCGGCCAGCCACATGCCGACGCAGGTGCCAGCCAGCGCCAGCGGCACCGAGACGCCGGCTGCGATGGTGGGCGTGCCGCGACGCAGGAACAGGAACACCACGGCCATCACCAGCACGGCGGTGGCAAACAGCGTCCACTCCATGTCCTCGACCGAGGCGCGAATGGTGCCGGTACGATCAGTCAGAACCGAAATCTCGATCCCCGCGGGAATCCATTGTTTCAGATCGGGGATCAGCGCTTTCACGCGATCGACGGTGTCGATGACGTTGGCGTTGCCCTGTTTGGTGATCTGGATCAGCACCGCCGGCTGCTTGTTGAACCAGGCAACCGAGCGGCTGTTGCGCGTGGCGTCCTGAACATCGGCGACATCAGACAGCCGCAGATAATTGCCGTTCGAACTCTTGACGATGATCTCGCGAAATTCCTCCGCCGTGCGCATCTGCGGATTCATCGAGATCGTCTCGCTCTGCCGCGATCCCTGGAAGATGCCGACAGGACCAAGCGGATTTGCATTGACGATCGCAGTGCGCACGTCGTCAGTGGCAATCCCGGCATTCGACAGCGCGACCGGATTGAGCTGGATGCGCACCGCGGGCTGGTCGGCGCCGCTGGCAGTGACTTCGCCGACCCCCGGCACCTGCGATAGCCGCTGTACGATCACGGTGTCGGCGACGTCGTAGATCGCGGAGGCGGACATCGTTGGCGACGTCAAAGCGAGAATGAAGACAGGCGCGGCGGACGGGTTGGCCTTGCGGAACGTAGGCAGTGTCGGAAGATCGGTTGGCAGATCCGCCATGGACGCGTTGATCGCGGCCTGCACGTCACGCGCGGCGCGATCGACATCGCGGCCGATCGCGAATTGCAACTGAATACTGGTCGAGCCCAGCGAACTCGTTGAGGTGATCTGATCGAGGCCGGCGATGATGCCCAGACGTCGTTCCAGCGGCGCAGCAACGGTCGCCGCCATGATCGACGGATCAGCGCCCGGCCGCGACGCTTGCACACGGATCATCGGGAAATCGACATTGGGCGTCGCAGCGACCGGCAGGAAGTGATAGGCGACGACGCCGAGAAGAAACAGTCCGATCGCCAGCAACGTGGTGCCGACCGGCCGCATGATGAATGGCGCTGAGATGGAGATGGAAGCCACTAGGGCGCCCCCCCTGCTCCCGCTGTCCCGGCTGCACCCGCGACGGGCGGTGCACTCTTCTCGAACCGGCGATTGATGCGATCCAGCGCCAGATAGATTACCGGCGTGGTGTAGAGCGTCAGGATCTGGCTGAGCAGCAGACCGCCGATGATCGACACGCCGAGCGGGAAGCGCAGCTCTGCGCCGGTGCCGCTTTCGATCGCCAGCGGCAACGCACCAAACAATGCCGCCAGCGTCGTCATCATGATGGGCCGGAACCGCAGTAGACAGGCTTCGACGATCGCCGCTTCCGGTGCCATGCCGCGATTGCGCTCGGCATCCAGTGCGAAGTCGATCATCATGATCGCGTTCTTCTTGACGATGCCCATCAGGAGGATGATGCCGATCAGCCCAATCACCGACAGGTCCTGCCCGGTCAGCATCAATGCGAGGATCGCACCGACACCAGCCGATGGCAGCGTCGAGAGAATGGTGATCGGATGGATGTAACTCTCATAGAGCACGCCGAGCACGATATAGATCGTCACCAGTGCCGCGAGGATCAGCCAAGGCTGACCGGACAGCGATTTGGAAAATTCCGCGGCGTCGCCGGAGAACATCCCGACAATGCTGGTCGGCATGCCGATCCGGGTCTCGATCTTCTTGACCTCCTCAACCGCGTCACCAAGCGCCTCGTTCGGTGCGAGATTGAAGCTGAGCGAGATCGCTGGGAATTGCGCCTGATGCGAGATCGCCAGCGGCGCCGTCGTGCGCGTCAATGTGGCTACGGCAGACAGCGGCACCTGCGCGCCTGCCACACCAGGCAGATACAGTTTCGACAGCACGTCGGGATCGCGCTGCTGCGACGGCAGTGCTTCCAGCACGACGCGGTATTGGTTGGCCTGACCGTAGATGGTCGAAATCTGGCGCTGCGCGAAGGCATCATTCAGCGTGTCGGTGACGCCCTGCAGATTGACGCCGAGCTGACCGGCACGCTGCCGGTTGATATCAAGCGACGCTCGCAATCCACCGGTCTGTGCTTCCGAGGACACGTCTCGGAACATCGGATCGCGCCGCAATTCGGCAACCAGCTTCTGTGACCACTCGGTCACCTGCGCCGCATCAGTCCCGGTCAACGTATATTGATACTGCGAGCGGCTGCTCTGCGTACTGATCTGGATGTCCTGCACGGGCTGGAAATACACGGTCATGCCCGGGATCGCTGCAACACGATCTTTGAGCCGCCCGATCACAGCATTCATGTCATCCTTGCGCTCGCCGCGTGGCTTCAGGGTCATCACAAGCCGACCGACATTGGTGGTCGGATTGACCGAACCGCCGCCGATCACCGAGACGATTCCGGTGACATCCGGGTCGGCCTGGATCGCCGCTGCCGCCGCGCCCTGACGGCTCTGCATCTCCGCGAACGACACGTCGGGGCCGGCCTCTGTCACGGCAGTAATCGAGGCGGTGTCCTGCAGCGGCAGGAAGCCCTTGGGGGCGATAACATAGAGGCCCAGCGTCGCGACGATGGTCAGGAACGTCACCACCAGCGTGGCCGATTGATGCTGCAACACCCACAGCAGCGTGTGGTGATAGAACGCCACCATCCGGTCGATACCGCGACTGACGACACCCAGACCAGGTACCTGCCATTCATCCCTGGTGTGCTTCAAAAGCCGCGAGCACATCATCGGCGTCAGTGTCAACGAGACCACGGCGGACATGACCACGGCAATGGTCAGCGTCAGGGCGAACTCGCGGAACATGCGGCCGACAAGGCCTGACATGAACAGCAGCGGGATGAACACGGCGATCAGCGACACAGTGAGCGAGATCACCGTGAAGCCGATTTCCTTCGCACCCGCCAGCGCCGCCTGCATCGGGCTTTCGCCCTCTTCCATATGGCGGACGATGTTCTCGATCATCACGATGGCGTCGTCGACCACGAAGCCGGTGCCGATGGTCAGCGCCATCAGGCTGAGATTGTCGAGGCTGAAGCCGGCGAAATACATCACGCCGAAGGACGTGATCAGCGACAGGGGCAGCGCCACGCCGGCAATCAGCGTTGCACGCAGCGACCGGAGGAACAGCAACACCACCAAAGTCACGAGGATGACGGACAGCACCAGCGTGAATTGCACGTCATGGACAGAGGCGCGAATGGTCACGGTGCGGTCGCTGACGATGGTGAGCTTGACGCCGGCCGGCATCGACCGCTGCACCTTCGGAATTTCCTCGCGGATCTGGCGAACGACCTCGATGACATTGGCACCGGGCTGACGCTGGATCTCAATGATGACGGCAGGCGTGCCTTGATACCAACCGCCAGTGCGGTCGTTTTCCAGCCCATCGACGATCTGCGCGATATCACCAATGGTGACGGGCGATCCGTTGCGGTAGGCGATGATGATCGGCCTGTACGCATCCGCGGTAACAATCTGGTCGTTGGCGGCAATCGTATAGGCCTGCTGCGCGCCATCCAGCGAGCCCTTGGGGCCCGACACATTGGCGCCGGCAATTGCCGCGCGCAGGTCCTCCATCGCGATGCCGTAGGCAGCGAGCCTCGCCAGATCCGCTTGCACCCGCACCGCCGGCTTCAAGCCGCCTAGCACGGCGACGCGGCCGACACCCGAGATCTGGCTGAGCCGCTGCGCCAGCAACGTATCGGACAGATCGCTCATGGATCGCAGCGAGATGGTGTCCGAGGTCAGTGCCAGCGTCATCACAGGCGCGTCGGCCGGATTGACCTTCGCGTAAACCGGCGGATATGGCAGGTTCTTCGGCAAGACGCCGGCGGCCGCGTTGATCGCCGCCTGCACGTCCTGGGTCGCGCCATCGATATCGCGGTTCAGATCGAACTGCAGCGAGATCTGGCTGACGCCGAACGAGCTCGTCGAGGTCATCGATGACAGCGACGGAATCTGTCCGAGCTGACGCTCCAGAGGCGCGGTGATCAGCGACGCGGTCACTTCGGGGCTCGCGCCCGGCAATTGAGTCGAGACCTGCACGGTCGGGAAATCGACCTGCGGCAGCGCCGACACCGGAAGCCCGAAATAACCAAGTGCGCCACCGATCAGCAGCGCGATGCCGAGCAGCGACGTCGCGATGGGCCGGCGGATAAAGGGTTCCGAGACGCTCATGACTGTGCGCTCTTTGGTATCGAGATCATCAACTCAGGCGATCGATCGTGCGAATATCATGGCTACTTCGCTCCCGATGGCACGGCGGTCGCTCCAGCGGCAGGCGGCGTCTGGCCAATCGGTGCCTGCGGATTGCCCTGGCCACCCGCGCCACCCGAATTCTGACCACGCTTGCTCCGACGTTCGCCGGCATCATTGCCCTTGCCGCCGCCACGCTTGCGTGGTGCCAAATCGGCGGTCGGTTCCTGATCATTGGTGCCGACCGAGACTTTCGATCCCTCTGCGAGATTGGCAAAGCCTGTGGTGACAACACGCTGGGTCGGCGACAGGCCCTTGGCGATGACGGCCGTGGTCTCGTTCTGCTGCGTAACCGTGACCGGCACCGCCTTGACGATGTCGCCCTCCTCGATCACGTAACTGAACGTGCCAGCGGGACCGCGTTGCACGGCCGAGGTCGGCACCACCATCGCATCCTTCAGGGTCTCGACCTTCAGCCGCACATTGACGAACTGGCCGGGCCAGAGCTGGTAATTCGAGTTCGGGAATTCGGCCTTCAACTTCACGGTGCCGGTGGTGGTATCGACCTGATTGTCGATGCCGGTGAGTGTACCGGTGTCGATGACGCTCACGCCGTCATTGCCGAACACATCGACCATCAGCGTGCCCTTGGCAGCAGCGGCGTTGGCGCGAACGATTTGCTGCTGCGGCAGGCTGAACAGTACTGCGATAGGCTGCAGCTGCGTAATCACCACGAGCCCCGTGGTGTCGGAGGCGTGGATGATGTTGCCCTGATCAACCTGGCGCAGACCGGCGCGGCCCGATAGCGGTGCGATGATCTTTGTGTAGCTCAATGTCGCCGCGGCATTGTCGATGGCAGCCTGGTCTGCGTTCACCAGCGCTTCCTGCTGGGCGACGAGCGACTTCTGGGTGTCGGCCTGTTGCTTGGAGCCGGCGTTGGATGTTGCAAGCTGCTGGTAGCGGATCAGGTCGAGACGCGCATTGGCCAGCGTCGCCTCGTCCTGCGCCTTCTTGGCGACGGCCTGATCGTACAGCGCCTTGTAGAGGACCGGATCGATCTCGCCGAGCACATCGCCCGCCTTGACGTCCTGGCCTTCCTTGAAATTGACCTTGATCAGCTTGCCGTCGACCTGCGCGCGCACCGTGACGTTGTTCAACGCCTTCACCGAACCGACGCCATCGAGATAGACCGGCACGTCCTGGATCTTCGGCGTCGCTGCCAGCACCGGCACGGTCATCATGTCCGGACGGAAGCCGCCGCGGGCGGCCGTCTGCCGCTGCTGGAACGCATTCCAGCCGATATAGCCGAGCCCGCCGAGGATCAGCAGCGTCACAGCGATCGACACCGTGCGTCGGCGCGCCTTGCCTGCGACCTTGGCGACACCGTCGCCCGTCGCTTTCGCGGCCTCTTTCAACTCCGGCTTAAAGAGCATTGACCGGTCTTTCCATTTTCGGCTCCCAGCCGCCCCCCAGCGCCTGATAGAGGCTAATGATCGCCTGCAGCCGCGCCAGCTGCGCCTGCGACAGGACATCTTCTGCCTGGAACAGCGTCAGCTGGGTGTTTAGCACAGTTACGATGTCAGCGGTTCCAGCGCGCAATTGCTGCTCGGACAGCTCAAAGGCCCGCTTTGACGCCCGGACCACCTCGCGTTGCAGCCGCAGCCGCTCGGTGGTCTGGCGGATCGCGACCAGTGCGTTATCCACGTCGGCAAAGGACTGCACGACCGTCTTGCGATAGGTCTGCAGCAACTCGTCCTGCCGTGCCTGGGTCAGCTCGAAATTACCCTGAATGCGCCCGCCATCGAAGATCGGCTGGGTCAGCCCGCCAACGAGGCTGAAAAAGGCGGCATTGGGTTGAAACAGCGAGGCTAGCGCAGCGCTCTGATAGCCTCCCGAGCCGGTGAGCTGGATCGAGGGGAAGAACTGCGCCCGGGCGCTGCCGACATTGGCCGTGGCCGAGGCCAATTGCGCCTCCTGCCGGCGGATATCCGGCCGCTGGGTCAACAGCTCTGACGGCAGACCGGGCGTGACGCGCGGGGCTGCGATATTGTTCAGCGAGCCCCCGGCCACGCGTATGCTTTCCGGGGGGCGAGACACCAGCGTCGCCAGGGCATTGACGTTCTGCGCCAGCGTGGTCCGCAGCGGCGGCACCGCAGCGCGCTGATTGGCGAGCACGCTTTCCTGCTGCGCTACATCGAGATCGGTGCCAGTGCCGGCACTGAAGCGCTGTTTGATCGCATCGAGGATGCGCTGCGCGCTGGCGATGTTACGCTCCGCCGTGCGAATACGGTCCTGCGAGGTCAGCACCTGGAAATAGGCATTAGCGACGGCCGCCATCGTGGTCAGCGCCACCACGTCGCGGTCAAAGCGATTGGCAGTCGAGGTTTCTTCCGCAGCCAGCGCCGCATCGCGGTTCTTGCCCCAGAAATCGATCTCGTAGCTGGCCGAGAGCGAGGCCGAATAGGTCACCACCTCGCGGCCGCCATTGGTCAATCCGCTCGAGCTCGAGCCTGACGTCCGCGAATAAGTCTCCTGGCCACCAGCGCTCAGGCTTGGCAACAGCGCAGCACCGGTGATTCGAGCCTGCGCATCGGCCTGCATGATTCGCGAGGTCGCAGCAGCGATGTCCAGGTTGACCGTCTGGGCCTCCTCCATCAGCTGCGTCAGTTCCCTGGAGCGAAAGCCGCGCCACCAGTCGAGCGTCGGCGTTGCGCCGTTCGGATTGGCCAGCCTTGCCGCCTTGTAGCCCTCGGGAATATCGAGGGCTGGATCAGGCAGATCCTTGGTCAAAATACAGCCTGCCGAACTGGCAACAACGGCAAAGGCGGCGAGCGAACGCCCGATCTTTCTCGCGAACAGGAGACTCACCGCACGGACATCCGGACAAAGCTCCGCCGCGCGCACTTTGCGCCGGAATTCGGGGCGTTGAGGTATGCAGCCTGAGACACGTTCACCGGGTGATGCTTGGTCAATGAAACGAGCCTGCATTGTAGCCGCCCGATCATCCTGCGGACAGTGTTCTTACGTGTCGCAACGTTGCAAGCAGCATGGATGCGACATGCCCGCGAATGAGCGGATTTACACAGATTCCCTCGATTTACCGGGCTTTTTGGCCCCTGACAGAAGCGCCCGGCAGGTCAGGCTTACGAAGATTTCATGTCTTCATTTGTTGCTGTCGCCCGGATTACGCGCCCCCTGTGCTATTGGCGCCATTTTTGAAACCCGCCGGGGATGTAAAAACGAGATACAAGGCAGCACCACACACGGTTCTGCGACACATGGATCACGGCACACGTCCGGTGGCGCGTGGAGCAAGCCATGCGAGAAATACCGGCTTGGCGAGCAAAGAAAGCCGCGCTTATACTCCTCTGAAATCGTCCAGGCGTTAATCGGATTTCGCAACGCACAAAGGCGATCCTGTCCGACAGAAGAGCGGCGGCCATATCAATCCAAGCAACTTGAATGCGGACACAGAACCACGAACTCCCCTGGATCTGCGCATGTCTGAGCTGATCGTTCTCACTCCGGAAAATGTCGACAAGGCGCTGCCGGATCTCCCGCGCATCGTCCGGCTGGCATTGGGCTTCGGCTCGCGTCTGCGGCGCGGCACGCTCGACGTGACACTCCCCGATGGCCGGCGTGTCCGGCTCGGCGGCATCGAACCTGGTCCCGCCGCAGAGATGACGATCACCAGTTACGCTTTCGCGTCGCGCTTACTCAATGGCGGCGATATTGGAATCGCGGAAGCCTATCTGCACGGCGAATGGGACACGCCGGATCTCACGCAATTCCTGTATCTGTTCTGCGTCAATCACGATCTCATTCAGGCGATGCTCGGCAACAATCCGCTGATGCGCTTCGTGCAAATCGTTCGCCACTGGTTCAACCGCAACACCAAGCGGCAAGCTCGCAAGAACATCTACGCGCATTACGATATCGGCAACGCGTTCTATTCCGCGTGGCTCGATCCGAGCATGACCTATTCGTCAGCGATCTTCGAAGACGCTACGCAGGATCTCACCGCCGCGCAAAACAACAAATATCGCCGACTTGCAGAAGCGATCGATCTCAAGCCCGGCCAGAAGGTGCTTGAAATCGGCTGCGGCTGGGGCGGTTTTGCTGAATACGCCGCGAAGAACTACGGCGCGCAGGTTACCGGTCTCACCATCTCGACCGAGCAGCGCGATTTCGCACGCAAGCGAATGCAGGACGCGGGCCTCGGCGATCAGGTCGAAATCAAGTTTCAGGACTATCGCGACGAACGCGGCCAGTATGATCGCATCGCCTCCATCGAGATGATCGAGGCCGTCGGCGAACAGTTCTGGCCGCAGTATTTCTCACAATTGCGCGACCGTCTGCTGCCTGGCGGACTTGTGGGCATTCAGGCCATCACGATCCAGGATAAGTTCTTCCAGACCTATCGCCGCGAGGTCGACTTCATCCAGCGCTACGTCTTTCCCGGTGGCATGCTGCCGACGCCGGAAATCCTGAAATCCTTCGGGGCCAGATACGGCGTTCCTGTCATCAAGGAGCGCATATTCGGACTGGATTATGCCAAGACGCTAGCGACCTGGAGAGATAGTTTCCGCGCGGCCTGGCCAAGCCTGACGCCGCTCGGTTTTGACGACCGGTTCCGGCGGTTGTGGGAATACTACCTCGCCTATTGCGAGGCCGGTTTCCTGTCGGGGAATATCGACGTTCGCCAGGTCGTATTCGCTAAAGCCCCATAACCTGCGCTCTGGACTTTCCGCACTGCGGCACCAGATCTTGAGACCGGCCCCTTCCCTTGTCTGGTCCGGCGGCCTCCACTAGGGTCGCGACAAGATCGACAACCCGAGCAAAGAATTTCAGCACCATGACCTTCAACAAAGACGTCGTCGAGGCGATCGGCAACACGCCTCTGATCAAGCTGAAGCGCGCATCCGAACTGACTGGCTGCACCATTCTCGGCAAGGCCGAATTCATGAATCCCGGCCAGTCGGTCAAGGACCGCGCCGGCAAATGGATGATCCTCGAAGCCGAGAAGCGCGGCGATCTCAAGTCTGGCGGTCTTATTGTCGAGTCGACCGCGGGCAATACCGGTATCGGCCTCGCCGTGGTGGCGAGCGCGCGCGGCTATCGCACGCTGATCGTGATTCCGGAGACACAGAGCCGGGAAAAGAAAGATATGTTGCGCCTCAACGGCGCCGAATTGATCGAAGTGCCGGCGCTGCCATTCGCCAACCCGAACAACTATCAGCATGTCGGACGACGGCTCGCAGACCAGTTGCGCAAAACCGAGCCGAACGGCGTTCTGTTTGCCGACCAGTGGAACAATCTCGACAATGCCAAAGCCCATTACGAATCGACGGGCCCCGAGATCTGGGAGCAGACCGGCGGCAAGGTGGACGGCTTCATCTCGGCAGTCGGCACTGGTGGCACGCTAGCCGGCACGACCCGCTACCTGAAGGAAAAGAACAACAACATCGTTACGGCCTGCGCCGATCCCGAAGGCTTTGCGATGTATAACTGGTTCAAGCATGGCGAAGCCAAGTCCACGCCAGGCGATTCCATCACGGAAGGCATCGGGATCGGTCGCGTCACGCCGGTCATCGAGACCGCGAAGGTCGATACCGCCTTCCTGATCCCTGACGAGGAAGCCGTCGCCGTCATCTATGACCTGCTCCAGCACGAAGGCCTCTGCCTCGGCGGCTCGACCGGTATCAACATCGCCGGCGCGATCCGTCTCGCGAAGGAGTTGGGCCCGGGCAAGACCATCGTCACCATTCTCTGCGACTCCGGCGGCCGCTATCAGTCGAAGCTGTTCAATCCCGACTTCATGCGCAGCAAGAACCTGCCGGTGCCGGCATGGCTGGAGAACAAGAGCGATATCTCGGTGCCGTTCGAGAAAGTCTGAGGCGCAGAGCCTCAGCGGAGAATCTGGCTCAGGAACAGCTTCGTCCGCGCATGCTGCGGATTGGCGAAGAACTTGTCCGGTGTATTCGCCTCGATGATCTGCCCGGCGTCCATAAATATCACCCGGCTGGCGACTTCCCTGGCAAAGCCCATCTCGTGCGTGACCACAAGCATGGTCATGCCCTCGCCAGCGAGATCGACCATGGTGTCGAGCACTTCCTTGACCATTTCGGGGTCCAGCGCTGATGTCGGCTCGTCGAACAGCATGACTTTCGGCGTCATCGTCAGCGCCCGCGCGATCGCCACACGCTGCTGCTGGCCGCCGGAGAGCTGACCGGGATAGGCATTGGCTTTGTCCGGAATGCGCACTCGCTCCAGATACTTCATCGCCGCGGCATCGGCGTCCTTCTTCGGCATATGCCGTACCCAGATCGGCGCCAACGTGCAGTTCTCCAGCACGGTCAGATGCGGAAACAGGTTGAAGCTCTGGAACACCATCCCGACGTCACGCCTGATATCGTCGACGCGGCGCAGGTTGGGACCGAGTTCGATGCCGTCGACCGCGACGCGGCCTTCCTGAAACTCCTCCAGTGCATTGATGCAGCGGATCAACGTCGATTTGCCCGAGCCCGACGGCCCGCAGATCACGATGCGCTCGCCACGGCCGACCGCGAGATCTATGTCGCGCAACACGTGAAAATCGCCGAACCATTTGTTCAGGCCGGCAACCGAGACGATGGGATTCACGGATACGGACATGTCACCTCAACTCCGTCGATGCACATTGAGCCGATGCTCGACGAATAGCGAATAGCGCGAGATGCCAAAGCACATCACGAAATACATGATGCCGGTGAAGGCAAAGCCGGTGAACAAGGTCGTCGGCGTCGACCAGTTCGGATCGGCAAAGGATGCGCGGAGCTGACCGAGCAGATCGAATAGCGCAACGATGGACACCAGCGATGTATCCTTCAGCAGCGCGATGAAGCTGTTGACCAGACCGGGAATGACATGGCGCAACGCCTGCGGCATCACCACCAAACGCGTGGTCTTCCACCAGGATAGGCCCAGCGCACTCGCCGCCTCCGCCTGTCCGCGCGGGATTGCCTGCAATCCGCCGCGGATCACCTCGGCATTGTAGGCACCGGCAAACAGCGCGATGCCGATCAGCGCGCGCACGAGGCCATCGACAGTGAAACTGCCCGGCAGGAACAGCGGCAGCATATAGGTCGCAAAGAACAATACGGTGATCAGCGGCACGCCACGCCAGAACTCGATGAAGGCGATTGAGAAGAGACGGATCAGTGGAATGGTCGAACGTCGTCCGAGCGCCAGCGCGATGCCAACGGGCATCGACGTCACGATGCCGGTGACCGATACCACCAGCGTCACCAGCAGTCCGCCCCACAGCCGCGTATCGACAATCGGCAATCCGCCGCGATCGAGCCGCAGCAAAGCGATGACGGCGGCGATACCAATAAAGACGGAAATCGTGTTCGCGAGCGCGCGCCAGCCGTTGCGGACATGGCCATTCAATAAGAAGACAAGCAGCGAGACGCTGATCGCGGTTGTCGCCAGTTCGAACCAGACAGGCTTGCCGCGATTGACGCCTTCGTTCCGCAGCCAGTCGAACGGCAGCGCGACAAGCTGCAGCCCCTCTCCGAATGCCACGATGCCGTTGCCAATCAGCGTGAGCGGGTAACCGATGACAATAACATCGGACAGAAGACCCACACCCCGAAGCCAGCGGCCGATATCCATAAAGTGGACCGCGACGGCTGACAGAAAATCCGCGGCCCAACTGATTCCGAAGCCATTGATGCCACCACCATACAGCAGGAAGAACGCCACGACGGGGAAGGCAAGGAAGAACAGTCCGGCATTTACGCTCTTCGCGGGCAGACGCGGGATCAGGAGCGGCAGAAGTAACAGTGCACCAAGCAGGAATGTCAGATTGACACGCCAGCGTTCCGGCTCGGGATAAAAGCCGTAGATGAACTGCGTGAACTTGGCCTGCACGAACGGCCAGCAGGCGCCCACGGCATGACCAGTATTCTCCGGCAGGCACGCCGTACGGTCCTGCCCCTGCCAGACGGCGTCAATCAGCAGGAACCGTATCGTGGGAACGATGGTGAACCACAGCAGCAACAGGCTGACGACAGTCAGCAGAATATTAGTCGGCGAATTCAGTAGCCGCGTCTGTATGAAGCCGATGAAACCCGAGCTGCGCACCGGCGCGGCCCGATCCGGGATCAACTCTTTCGCAACGAAGCTGGTGTCGCTCATGCGCCCGTGCTCCGCGAGATCCGCCAGCCATAAACGCTCATGAGCGCACTCGTGAACAGCGAGATGGCCAGATAGACCGCCATTGTCATGGCGATGATTTCGATCGCCTGCCCTGTCTGGCTCAGGGTGGTGCCGGCAAACACCGAAACGAGATCGGGATAGCCGATAGCGACGGCCAGCGACGAGTTCTTGGTGAGGTTGAGATACTGGTTGGTGAGTGGCGGCAGGATCACGCGCATCGCCTGAGGCACCACGATCAGTCGCAGCGTTGCACCCCGGCTGAGTCCGAGCGACGCGCCTGCTTCTGTTTGCCCCTTATGCACCGACTGGACTCCCGCGCGCACGATCTCGGCGATGAAGGCGGCGGTGTAGGTCGAGAGCGCCAGTGTCAGCGCGACAAATTCTGGCAGCACACGCAGACCGCCTGAAAAATTAAAACCTCTCAGCACCGGATACTCGAATGTCACGGGTTTGCCGAGCACAAGCGCCGTCAGAAGTGGCAAGCCGACCAGCAAGCCCAAGGTGATCGGCCAGACGGCTATCACACGCCCCTTGGCAAAGAGCTGCTGTCGCGCATAGACGCGCAAGACCAGCGCGGCGATGATCGCGACGATTACAGCGACCGCGAACGGCGTGAAGGCCTCCGTTCCGATCGGCTTCGGTAATCCAAAGCCGCGATTGCTGAGAAAGAAACTGTCCAGCACCGAGATGCTCTGCCGCGGCTGCGGCAAGGTAGCGAGCACGGCGAGATACCAGAACAGGATCTGGAACAGCAGCGGCAGGTTACGGATCAGTTCGACATAGCCGCCGGCGATGCGCGCCAGCAGCCAGTTCGGCGACATCCGGCCGAGGCCGACGATAAAGCCGATGATGGTCGCAAAGAAGATGCCGATCAGCGATACGACCAGCGTGTTCACGAGGCCGACGAAGAACACCTGCAGATAGGTGTCCGATTCCGAATACGGGATCAGCGCCTGACTGACGGCGAAGCCCGCTGTATTTGACAGGAAGCCGAAGCCGGATGCGATCTTCTGCGCGGCCAGATTGCTGCGCGCATTCTCGACGATCTCATAGCCAATCCAGACAAGGGCCGCGACGAACACGACCTGGAGCACAAAGCCGCTCCAGCCCGCCTGCCCGCCCAGCGCGCGTCGCAATTTTGCGGCGAGCTGCAGCGGCGGTTTTCTGGCTTCGGTCGATGTCGCCACGGGCGATGATGCGCTCAGCGGATCGGCGGTGCGTATTGGATGCCGCCCTTGTTCCAGAGCTGGTTCAGTCCGCGCGAGATCCCCAGCTTAGAGCCAGCGCCGACATTGCGATCGAATACCTCGCCGTAGTTGCCGGTCGCCTTGATGATGCGCGCAAACCAGTCCTTGGTGAGGCCCAGCGTTTCGCCGAGATTGCCGTCGGTGCCGAAGATGCGCTTCAGCTCCGGCTTGTCGGATTTTGCCTGGTCATCGACGTTCTTCTGCGTAATGCCGAGCTCCTCCGCATTGATCATCGCGAACAGCGTCCAGCGCACCACATCCAGCCACTGATCGTCGCCATGGCGCACCAGTGGGCCGAGCGGCTCCTTCGAGATCACCTCAGGCAGCACGGCATGATCTGCAGGCACGGTAAGCTTCAGGCGCTCGGCATAGAGCTGCGAGATATCAGCGGTGAACACGTCACAGCGCCCGGACTCATATGCCTTGATCGTCTCGTCGGCAGTCGAGAACGCGATGACCTCATACTTCATGTTGTTGCCCTTGAAATAGTCGGCAACGTTCTGCTCGTTGGTGGTGCCGGTCTGCAGGCAGATCGAGGCGCTGTTGAGTTCGAGCGCCGAGTTCACCTTGAGCGCCTTACGAACCAGGAAGCCCTGGCCGTCATAGTAGTTGATGCCGGCGAAGTTCACGCCAAGCGACGTATCGCGCGACAGCGTCCAGGTCGTATTGCGCGATAGCACGTCGATCTCGCCGGACTGCAAGGCAGTAAAGCGATCCTTTGCCGAGAGCGGCACATATTTCACCTTGGTCGCATCGTTGAAGATCGCCGCCGCAATTCCGCGGCACAGGTCGACGTCGAAGCCCACCCAGTTGCCCTTGTCATCCGGCGCCGAGAAGCCCGGCAGGCCCTGGGTCACGCCACAGGACAACATGCCGCGGTCCTTCACCGTCTTGAGCGTCTGCGCAGATGCGCCTTGCGCGGTCAGACCAGCGGCAAGAGCGAGAGAGAACATCAAGGTCGCGCGTTTCATGTAAGGCCTCTTTGGGGACGTCAGGACGCTCGGTCGACGCAAAGAATTGAATGACGAGCCTACGGATCAGTTCCATAGCCGTGAATGGCCCGACCGGAAAGGCGAACTACAGCAGAGACGATCTAAAAAGACCGGACGAATCAGCAGGAAATCGCAGATTTCGCGGCACGCCCCTCAACATGCCGCGGGGGGATCGCCGAGGTCCGCAACAGAGAACGATCAGCCAGCCGGGTCAAGGGGTTGACGGCCATCTTCCGTGTCCTCTTAGTGACGGAACCAGCCATTCGGCAACCGAGATGCCAATGGCCGTGCAACACCTGCAGACTGGCGGCCCCATTATGACAGCTTTGAACGACAATCACGGCACCACCTCGCTCGACACGGACACCGTGATCGTCACCGCCGGCCGCGACACCAAATCGCAGAGGGGGTTCGTCAATCCGCCGGTCGTGCGCGGCTCTACGGTGCTTTATCCGACCGCCGACGACCTCCACGCGCATCGCGGCGAGTTTCAGTATGGGCGCCACGGCACGCCGACCACCAAGGCATTGCAGGAAGCGCTGATGGCGCTGGAAGGCCCGAAATGTGCCGGCGTGGGGCTCGTGCCGTCGGGCCTCGCCGCGATCTCGACCGCCCTGCTCTCGGTGCTCAAGGCCGGCGATCATCTCCTCGTCAGCGACAGTGCCTATCGACCGACACGCAATTTCTGCAACGGCATGCTGGCACGCTACGGCATCGAGACGACCTATTTCGATCCGCTGATCGGCGCAGGCATCGAAGCGTTGTTCAGGCCAAATACCCGCGCCGTCCTGGTCGAAGCGCCGGGCTCGCAATCATTCGAAATGCCGGATGTGCCTCTCATTGCCGGCATCGCGCATGTGCGCGGCGCGCTGGTGCTCGACGACAACACCTGGGCCACGCCCCTCTATCATCGCTCGCTCGAACAGGGCGTCGATATCAGCATCCAGGCGGCGACCAAATATATCGGCGGCCACTCGGACATCATGTTCGGCACCATCTCCGCCAATGATGCAGCGTGGCCGCTGATCAGCGAAGGCATCAGGCTGCTCGGGACATGCGCAGGCCCGGACGACGTCTTCCTCGCGCTGCGCGGGCTACGCACGATGTCGGTGCGCCTCGCCCATCATCAGCGCTCGGCGCTGGAGATGGCGCAGTGGCTGGAGACCCGCCCGGAAGTGCTGAAGGTGCTGCATCCCGCTTTGCCCAGCCATCCCGGTCACGCCATCTGGAAGCGCGACTTTACTGGTGCATCCGGTCTGTTCAGCATCATCCTGAAGCCATCGCCGCAAAAGGCCGTCGATGCCCTGCTCGACACCGTCAAGCTGTTCGGCATGGGATATTCCTGGGGCGGCTTCGAGAGCCTCGTCATCCCGTTCGACTGCTCGGACTATCGCAGTGCGACCAAGTGGGCGCCCGGCGGCCCCGCACTGCGATTCCATATCGGCCTGGAAAGCGTCGATGATCTGAAGGCCGACCTCGAACGGGGCTTTGCCGCGCTGAAGGCCATGCAATAGCAAAGCAATTCGAAGCGGGCGCGAGCGATCTGCTCGCGCCCGCTTAATATCACCAGATGAAGCGCGCGCCGGCCGAGAGCTGGTGGCTCACGGCATTGCTGCGATATTCGCCATTGTAAGCTGTGAATATCCGGAATGATTCGGTCCGCCAGCCCGAGAGCTTGGCCCCTACCTGCGCCGCGTTGCGTCCGGGCTGCGCAGCCGAAACAAGGAACGCCTCGTCCAGCAATGCGGCCTGGCTCACGAGCGTGGTGTCGCGCAGGTCGTAACCCCAGCCGAGCTTCACTTCGGGCATCAGCGTGGTGCCGTCCAGCGTCCGCAGCGGCGCGCTGAGCGCGACACCGGCGGTGGTGGTCAGCTTGTCATAGGTCTGCGCGGCATAAACGAGCCCGAAGGGCAACTGGCTTTCGCTGTAGCCGTCGCGTCGGAAGCCCTGCCAGCTGATGCCGGCAAACGGTTTCAGCACCACATTCGCCGCCAGCGGAATCCGGTAGCCAGCTTCCAGCGAGGTACCGACACCAATGCCGTTGGTGCTACCTTGTAGCGCCGACGAGGTCAGCAATATCTGGCGGGTGGTCGAAATCTGGCTGGGACCGGCCGCGACACGGAGGTCCACCACCGCAGCGCCGGGCGTCCAGCTGGCATAGAGCGCCCCGGCATAGGTGTCGGACGTGCCGCGGATATCGGTGCTGGTCGCTGAAGTACGTGCAAAGCCGAATGCAGCACCGGCGGTCAGGTTTGCCGAGAACAACCGATCGGCGCCCAGGGTAAAACCACCGCTAACCGACTTGGAGCCAGCGAGATCACCGGAGTCCCCGACCCGGCTGCTGCGGCCGAAACCCTGGCCCCAGACACTCCAGCCGTTCTGCACACGCTCCACAGGAGCAAAGCTGGCAAAGGCATTCATTGCCGAGGTGGTTTCAGCGCTCATGACGTTACGGCCGGCATAAGACAGCGCGAAGGATTGCGCGGTGCCGTTCTGGCCCTGCTCCGCGCCGAGCGCGAGCGTATCCTGACGATCACCGAGAGCGTCCAGGAATCCGGAGAACGCCTGCAGAGGGGCACTGGATATCGCTGGCTGACCGGGACCCCCGAGCTGCGACAGCGCCTTGTCGTATTGTGCTTCGGTATCGAGGTTGTAGAGCGCGTCGAATAGTGCCTTCTCCGCTACGCTTGGCATCACGCCGGAGTCTGCGCGTTCCTTGTCGAGAATGCTGGCTACCGAGAGCTGCGTGGTGCCGAGCTGGCCGGCATTGGCAAGCTCGGTAAAGCTGACCGGCGTCACCGCCAGTGTGATCGCGGTCGTGCCATAAATGAGGTCGAAGCGGCCATTAGCCGGCAAGCCCGAGGTCGGCTGTACCAGGGTCGAGAAGGTGCCCGCGGTGCGCGCGCCGTTCTGTGCTTGTACGAAGGCGAATTCGGTACCGATGGCCGGCGTGTAGTTGCTGACGGTGCCGACACTGCCGCGCAACACTGGCGTGAGGGTACCGGCGGCATAGAACACGTTGCCGGCGCCGGTCACGTAGATCTTGTCATAGGTGTTGGGACCGCCCGGCACCTTCAGCGTGCCGTCGATGTCGATCCGGGTGACGGCAGTCGAAGTCAGCGTGACATTGCCGTTGAAGGTCAGCGAGCCCACCGAATTGCCGGACAGCACGGTGCCGGGCGCAACCGCGCCGTTGGCGATCAGGTCGCCGATATTCGCCATCTTGCCCGGCGACAGCGTGCCGGCGATGGTGGTGCTTCCGTTGATGGTGCCGAAACCGGCCAGCGTCGCGGGCTGCGCCACGCTGAGACTGTTGCCGGAGGACATGCTGAGCGTGCCGTCCACAGCCAGCGTTCCCAACGCGGCGAAAACATTCCCGCCCGCATTGGTGCGGCCGGAGATCGACAGGATGCCGTCGCCCGACTTGGTGAAATCGCCCTGCGTATTGAGCAATTGGCTCCAATAAGTTGTGGTATTCGCCGCAACCGGAACATTGGTATTGGCGGCTAGCGTGGTCGGGCCATCGGTGGCGCGGTCGAGCCGGATCAGACCATAACCAAACGTCGCGTCGACGCCGGGTGCGCCGAGATCCTCGGTGGTCGCAAACAGCAAATGGGACAGGTCTTGTGCGTTATAGGTCGGGTTGGCCTGGATCAGGACTGCGATGGCGCCGGACACCGTGGGCGCCGCCATCGAGGTTCCCTGCAGTGCTGCGTAGGTGTTGTCAGGCACCGTCGAATAAACGCCGAGATTGTTTTTCTGATCGCCTCCGGGAGCGGCAACGCACCAGCTCGCCGTTACGCCGCAGTAATTCGAGTAATAAGCTGCGGTCTTGTCGCTTCCGACCGACATCACGCCGATGATCAAGCCATTCTGGTTCTGAAAGCTCGAGAGATTGGCACCCGTGCGTTCGTCGTCATAAACGCCGGTATTGGCATGGGCTGGTTGAATATAGGGATACAGCGCCATTCCACTCGGATTACGCCCGGCGACAGGATTGTCTTCGCGGTCGTTGCCCGTGGCGGCGACAATGATCTTGCCAGCGTGCAACACGTTCAGGATCGACTGGGCCTCGGCCTGGCTTGGCAGGGTATTCGACCACACGGTCTGAGGTGGCGCGCCGTCGGGCACGCTGGGCCCGTAGCTCGCATTGTAGACCATGACTCCTTGAAGCGACGCGAAATAGTCGAGCGGCGCGGCATTGCTGTCGATTCCCGGCGCATAGCCATAGGGAGCCTTGTTCGCGACAATCGTGCGGATCGGAATCACCGTGGCGTCATAAGCGACGCCATGCATATCGACATTATCGAATTTTTGCGCGGCGATGATGCCTGCAACATGGGACCCGTGGCTGTCTTTCGCGTTGGGGTTCTGAGGGTCGACGATCGTTTGCGGCGAGAACTGCGTCGGATCGTAGGTACCGCCATTCTGGACCAGGAAGTTACGGCCGAGCGCAATATTCAACTTGTTGATAAGCGCGGCATTTGTCGTATCGAAGCCGCTATCGCCGACCGCGACCGTAACACCGCTGCCGGTAAAGCCCCGATTATAAGCGCCCTGCGCGCCGATCATCGTCAGATTCCAGGTCTGATCATGGGTGGAGGGCATCGGGACCGGCAGGTTCGGCGAATTGTTTACCGCCTGCGTAACGTTCTGATAGGCCGACTGCCCGAGCCCAGAAGCACTTGCCGTGCGCGTCGCCATCACCTGCGCCGCGTTGGGCGCGAGCATCATCGGTTGCCCGGAGGTCAATACGCCGAGTTCGGCTGCGGTGGCGAGATCACGACGCAGCGCCGGCGCCAGACGCGACGCCTGATAAACGACAGCGTCGCGCAATTTGGGATCTTGATAGGTGGCCTCATAGACCCCTGCAATCAGGTCGAGGTCGCCCTGTCGAAACGCTGCAGAAAGCTCGCGTTGAATTTTCTCAACCGCTTGTACGGAATATGACGACTTGAGCTTGGCGACTGCGAGCGCGTCCTTCCTGCCCTGTCCATCTGCGGCGTGACCCAGAGCTGGAACGCAAAGGCTGCTCAGAAGTGTTGAGCAAAGAAACAGTTTTGTGAAGTTAGACGACCCCCGACAAATCCCCTCAGCGCCCACAGAAACCCGCTCCTCTAATTCCCAGATAGCTTCACGCCCGACGCCCAAACGACAGAGCTGATTCGTGCAACACGACGTGCGATCAAGCCGGATTCCCCATCCAATGACCTGCGCGCCGCTAACGCTCTTTTAGATCAGCCCAGAAATGTTTGGACATCGATTTCCGGCACAGCTACAGCCCGGCGAAGCGCTTTCCATTGATCCTGCGTCTCAAGTTGGCGTTGCTGCTACGTGATTGCTTCGGTGGCATCGCGGCACTGGCGGCAATTCGGTAATGCGCCCGGTGATTTGCCCGACGTTGGGCGGCGAGAGCTTCGATTCGATATCCATCTGAGAATAAACGCTTCATTTCAAACATCCGCTCAGCAAGCCCCCATGTCAGCGCTTTCTCGCCTCTATTACGTCACCACCGGTCTCGATGAATCCAACGCCTTCGCGACCTGGAGTGCGGTGATCTCGCCGCTGTTCGAGCCGCGCCCTTGCGGCCCCGGCAAGAAAACGCCGACCGGATCGGCCTCCGGTGTCATCATCGGCGACCTCATCATCGCAAAGGTCGCGTTCAACGCGCAGGACTTCGTTCGCGATGAACAGCGCATCCAGGCGACACCGGATCATCTGCTGCTGCACCTGTATGTCAGCGGCGGTTTCAACGGCGTCGTCACGCAGCAGCAGACGACGATCGGCCCTGGCAAGGTCGCCTTGATCGATCTCGCGCATACGGTGGATACGCGTGCTTTTGCATCCAGCACGATCACGCTGATCGTGCCGCGCAAACTGCTCGACGGTGTGTCGCTCGACACACTGAAACCTCGGCTCGATCCGTTTCGCAACGAACTGCTCGCCGCTTATATGCGCTCGCTGCACGAGCGCAGCGCACAACTCACCGACGCAGACATCGAAGCGACGGTGACCGAGACGGTTGGTTTCCTGAAACGTATCCTGGCTCCGACGCCGGATGACGCGTTGACACAGCAAAAGGACGCCGACGAAACCATCCTGGCACTGGCCGAGGCGACGATCCGCGACAATCTCGCGCGGCCCGATCTGTCACCCGACTGGCTGGCCCTGAAGCTGGATATCTCGCGCGCCTCGCTCTATCGCATCTTTGCGAGCCGCGGCGGCATCATGCGTTATGTGCAGGAACGTCGGATCCTCGCGGTGCAGGCGGCGCTCAGCGATCCGCTCGAAACCCGCCGGCTGTCACGCCTCGCTGCCGATCTCGGCTTCAACAGCGAGTCACATTTCAGCCGGAGCTTTCGTGCCCGCTTCGGCGTCACCGCCGGCGCCTATCGCAAGGCCCAACTGGAGACCTCCGCCACGATCCAGCTCACCAGTCCCGAGATCGTGCAGCAGTGGTGGATGAGCGTTTCACAGTAACAATGCTTCTGAGACCTGTCCGGGACACCGTTCAGACACTTCAATTCGACAGCGTCTTCGATCCGCTGCCGCGGTTCTTGATGATCAGCATGATGTTGCGGACATAGATCACCGTGGCGAAGGCCTGGCCGAGGATGATCACCGGCTCGCGCTTGGCTATGCCGTAGATCAACGTCATGAACCCGCCGGCCATGGAGAAGAACCAGAAGGCCATTGGCACCACGCTCTGTCCGGCGCGTTCGCTGGAAATCCACTGCACGAGGAAGCGCGCCGTAAACAGCAGTTGCGCGATCAGGCCGAAGGCGAGCCAGAAATCGAACTTCGCGACGAAGACGTCGTAGATATAGTCGCCAAGCGCCTGACCATATTGAATCAGCATCTATTTGAACTCGGTTGCGACCGGCGTCGTACGCTTGCGGCGGATCAGCCACCAGACGCCGGCGAGATCCATGATGCCGATCCAGAGTCGGTCGAAAAATCCGTAATTGGACACGCCGGAATGGCGCGGCCGATCGGTGACATCGACATAGGCGATGTCGAACCCCTCGCGGCGCACCAGCGCCGGAAGGAAGCGATGCAGACCATCGAAATAAGGCATCGACAAGAATACATCGCGGCGGAATGCCTTCAGACCGCAACCGGTATCGCGGGTGCCGTCCTTCAAGATCGCGTTGCGCACAGCATTGGCGATCTTCGATTGGGCTTTCTTGAAGCCGGTATCCTTGCGGCCAACGCGCTGCCCGGCGGCGAGACCAACACGGCCGCCGCCATCCTGAATGGCCGAAATCAGGTTGGGCAGGAATGCCGGATTGTTCTGACCATCGCCATCCAGCGTGGCCACGATGGCGCCGCGGGCGTTGCGCACGCCGGTTCGCACGGCGGCCGACTGGCCCGATGATGCGGCGTGGTCGATGCGACGCAGGTTGGCGCGCGTCTGCATCAATTCGGCAAGCCGTGCCGGCGTCGCGTCGGTCGAGCCGTCATTGACGTAGATGATCTCGTAAGGCCAGCGGCCATCGAGCGCGGCGGTGATTTCGGTGATCAAGGGCGCGACATTGTCCTGCTCGTTACGCACGGGCACGACAATGGAAACGTCGACGGGAGCAGCTTCGGGAGCGGGCAAATCGGAGCTCATGGTTGGAAGCAGATTTTCGCAAGGCCGGCCTGCGGGAACTTGTCGCAGCCAGCCGGGCGAAGACCGCTTATTATGGGGCCGCGGTCCCGCGGGCAACCCTTTTGAGATGACCTGCGGACGGCCCTGGCAGCGGGTCGATCGTACCGTCCTGATGGATGGTGAAGGCTAGATGCCTGGCCGCGAACCAGTATCGGACCGTCATGGCGCCAATCCAGCCGACCAGCCCGCCACCGACCACGTCACTGGCATGATGCGCCAGCAGAACGAGCCGGCTCGCGCAGATCGCGACCGCATAGACGATCATCACTGTGCGCAGCCGCGGCCAGAGCGCAGCGACCGCGAAAGCCAGCGCGAAACTGGTGGTCGCATGGCCCGACGGGAAACTGGCATAGGCCGGCGTCCAGGCGAAATGCGAGAAGTGGAAGGGATCCGCCGCGCCGCTGACAAAAGGCCGGCCACGGCCGAGCATGCCTTTGATGATTTCAGCCACGAAGACCGAGAGTACGACCGACAGGAAGATGTATTGAATGCGCGTGCCGAAGCTGACAAGTACGGCGCGCGACGTGCCGTGCCGCAGCGGCGCCAGCAGGGCCAGAACGATCATAAACGCGAACAACGCCAGCAGGACATATTCGTCCTTGCCGAAGTCAGTGAAGATACGCAGCGGCCACAGGCCGGCCGTGCCCCGCGCCGGCATCAGCCCGATCTCGGTGGCATCGACGATGAACATCAGCGCGATGATGATCACGGCGGTCACGGCGCCAAGCACCAGCGAACGGCGCGCCCAATAACGAGCAGCTTCGGCACGCCGCGAATGCGACGGCGCGCGAACGAGCTGTGCGAACGACTGCCAAACCAGCGCAACGAGTTGCGACAGATAGGTCTGTGGCTGCGAGTTGTCCGGGGCTGCCATTACTCGGTCCCTTCGGAGCGATAGATTGCTACCGAAATCGCTTTGCCTTGCGAGAAATTATAGCCGTCGATGCGGGTCGCCATATTGTAGCGCAGGCCGATGGCTTCGGCGCGCATCGCGAACTGGCGCTCCGAACGCAGTTCGACAAGCGCGAAGCGACAGCTGCCCTGCCCGAGGAAATCCGCCGCGCCTGCGCCATCGGTGAGTTGCGTTGATGTGCCGGTCATGAACACCAGGCTCGGCTCGTGATATCCCGCTGCCGCGGCCTTGGGACCGACGCAGACCACGTTACGCAGCGCACGTGCGATCTGCACGCTTGGAAACAAAGGTCGGAGCGACGGCAGCAGTACGCCATAAAAGGCGGCGCTCATGAACAGTGAGGCTACGACCGCATTCAGCAACGAGCGCTCCGCGCGGGCGTTGTCATACAGCCACCAGGCAAACAGGCCGAAAACCAGCGCTGCGGCGGCAAAGGGCCAGGCCAGAAACACCGGATGGCGGACGATCGCGACGGCGCCGATCTCGGCGACCACAGCGGTCAGCGCCGGGATGGCGAACCACCAGGCCGCGCCGCGCGCCAGCCAATTGCGCGCCAGCACCTGGCGCTCAAGCGCACCGATGACGAGGATGGCGATCGCCGGATAGAGCGGCAGCACATAATGCGGCAGCTTGGTCATCACGACTTCGAACACGAGCCAGGATGGGATCAACCAGGCCAGCAGATATTGTGCGCCGGGCTCGCGCCGCGCGCGCCAGATCGCCGGCGTGGCCATCCCGGCCAGCGGCGCTCCGGGCCAGAAGGTGATCCAGAACAGCAGGAAATACATGCCCGGAGGCGCACCGTGGGATTCCTGCGCCGCCAGTTTGCTCAGCATGTCACCGCCAAGCGAATTGGAGAAGAACGCTTGCCCCGACTTCAGGAAGATGGCGACGAACCACGGCAGAACCAGCAACAGCATCCAGACGACGCCAACCAGCGGCCGCAATCGCCACAGCCACGCGACCGAGCGATCCATGATCGCCAGCGCAATGATCGTCAGACCGACGAACATCAGGATCAGCGGGCCCTTGACCAGAATGCTGATCGCCATGGCCGTCCAGAACACCGCCGGCTCCTGCCAGCGTGACTTGTCGGCCTCCTCGCCGCGCTGCCACGCCAGGTAAATCCGCGCCATCGCGCCCATCACGGCAATGACGGTCAGCAGCAGCATGGCGTCGGTTTTGGCGAGCCTGGCCTCGACGTTCAACAAGACCGAACTGCACATGATCAAGGCGGCCAAGACGGCGCCGCGCCGCGCCAGGAAGGCCAGCGCGGTCCAGTAGGTCAGCAACACTGCACCAATGGCGCCTATCAGAGACGGCACCCGATAGAGCCAGATGCGCACTTCGGCATTCTGGAGGCCGAGCGCGTCGGCGGTCTCGACCACGGCCGCCTGCATCCAGTAGATGCCGACCGGCTTCTTGTAGCGGACCTCGTCCTGGAACCGGATGTCGACGAAATCGCCGGTCTCGACCATCTGCTTGGTCGCCTGCGCAAAACGCGCTTCGTCGCGGTCGATCGGTGGGATAGTGAAGAAGCCCGGCAGGAAGAACAGGAACCCGCAAATGGTCAGGAATGCCACCGCGCGGGCATGGCCGGAGCTGACGAAATCAAGCACGCGTACCAGTCTGCTGCCCGGATCGACACGGGTTTTCGGCTCGCGCGGGGCGCCAAATCGGGGTCTTGGATAGGTCTCGGCCATGCCTGTCGCATACGCTGAAACCGCCGACCGGACAACCAGTTAGCCAGCGCTTATTGGATTCTGACCACAACTGTGTCTGCGGTGCCCATGGCGTCCATGACCGTCAGTCGGACGAAGCCCGGACCTGGCGGATCGACCAGCCGCTGGCGCCGGCTGTCGAGTTCCCCGGCGGCCATGCCGTTGACCAGAACGGTCATGGGCAGCACCCCGCCGGCCACCTTGACCGGTACGGCCGAAAGCTGCCCCTCGCCGCCACTGGCATCGATCCGGGAACCGTTCAGCGGGAACTGGATATGCAGGGCCTGATCGCTGCCGGTACGGATCAACTCGCCGACCGGGCGGAACCGACGCAGCGGCAGCGGCAATTTTGCATTACTAGCCATCAGCACGCCCTTGGGCGCCTTCGGCAACGGAGCCGGCAGCTTGCCGGTCCGGGCAAAGGCATCGAACAGGATCGGAGCCGCCGCCGCACGACCGACCAGGCCGGGCACCGACGCGCCATCGGGCCGGCCGACCCAGACGCCGATGGTCATGCGTCCGTCGAAACCGACCGACCAAGCGTCGCGATAGCCGTAGCTGGTGCCGGTCTTGAAGGCGATCCGGTTATGCGCGGCATTCTCCGGCGGCGGTGTGCCGATCAGAACATTGCCGACCTGCCAGGCCGCAACCGGGTCCATCAGCCGCAATGGCTCGCGATCGTCACCGCCATTGGCCTGCATGATCTCCCGGAGCGGCTTCGAGCTGCCGAGCCGCGCCACGCCCGTATAGAGCTGGACGAGGTCCTGCAGCGTAATGCCGACGCCGCCGAGGCCCATGGCGAGACCAGGCGCCTCGCCCGGCGGCAGCACCAGATTACCGCCCGCCTGTTTGAGGCGCGATGAAAGTCGTGAGGCACCGACGCGATCCAGCAGCGCAATAGCCGGCACATTCAGTGAAAGCTGCAGCGCCTTGCGCACCGGCACGGTGCCCTGAAAGCTCATGTCGAAATTCTCCGGCGCGTAGCTGCCGAAGCGCACCGGCCGATCCTCGATCAGGCTTTCCGGATGCACGAAGCCATCTTCAAAGGCGAGGCCATAGATGAATGGCTTCAGCGTCGAGCCGGGCGAGCGCACCGCGCGGGTCATATCGACCTGCCCAGCGCGTCGGTCGTCGAAATAATCGGGCGAGCCGACATGGGCGAGCACGTCGCCGCTCTCGTTGTCGACTGCGATCAGGCCGATGGAGATATTGTTGCCCAGCGCCGCCGCGCGGTCACGCGCGAGGCCTTCAAGCGCACGCTGGATACCGGCATCGAGCGCCAGCTTGATGATGGGGCGATCCTTGTGCAGCGACGTCGCCTGATCCGCAGAATGCGGCGCCAGGATCGGCATCGGCTTGCGCAGCTTTGGCACGCTGACGGATTTCGCCTGCATGGCATCCGCAGCCGACACCCTGCCCTCGCCGACCATGCGTTCAAGCACGCGGTCGCGCGCCACGCGCGCATTGCCGGGATGACGATCGAGCCGGCGGTGTTCCGGCGATTGCGGCAGCGCTACGAGCAATGCAGATTCCGCCAGCGACAGCCGTTTCGGCTCCTTGCCGAAATAGGCGATCGACGCGGCGCGAAGACCTTCGAGATTGCCGCCGAACGGCGCCAGCGCCAGATAGAGATCGAGGATCTGATCCTTGCTCATCTGCCGCTCGATCTGCAGCGCGCGGACGGCCTGTCTGATCTTCGCCGATATCGAGCGTTGCTGCCGTGGTTCGATCAGCCGCGCAAGTTGCATCGTGATGGTCGAACCGCCCGACACGATCTCGCCGCGGGTGACGAGCTGCAGCGCGGCGCGGCCGAGCGCCAGCGGATCGACGCCATGATGGTTGTAGAAGCGCTTGTCCTCATAGCCGAGCAGTATGTTGAGATAACCGGGATCAACGGACCTCCTCGCGTCGACCGGAAGCCGCCAGCGTCCGTCGGTCATGGCATAGGCGCGCAGGAGCTTGCCGTTGCGATCGATAACGGTGGTGGAGATTTTGCGGGCCTGGTCGAGCGGCAAAGGGCCGAGGGAGGCCACCCACGCGGCGGTCGCTGCACCAGTCAGGACCACAACTACGGTGGCAGCGGCGACAGCCTTTCGGATAAGCCACCAGCCTCTCCTCACGTCGTGGCCCGGCTTGTCCCGGCCATCCACGTCTTGCCCACGATCCACACAAGAAGACGTGGATCCCCGGGACAGGCCCGGGGATGACGGAGTGTGTGGTGTGGACGTGCCCTCGCTCATTTCGCCTTCGCGACCTCGACACTGCCCGTCCCCGTCCGCCCGTAGCGCGACGGATTATACATGTCTTCCACATAGGCTTGCGGCAGCACGTATTTGCCGGGCGACACCGCACGCACGATATAGGCGACGGTGAACACCGCTTTGTCGTCGCTCTTCCGGTCGATCGCCGCTGTGAAGCGGTCGTCACGGAATTCGGTGTTCTCAGGTTCTTCGCCATCCTCGATCCAGTCCAGCGTGCCGCTGTCGCCCGACGACACCAGATGCGGATTGTCGATCTCGAAACCGGCCGGCAGATAGTCGGCCACCATGATGTGCCCATACTCCGGCTTGGCTTCGGTAATCTTCAGCACCACGGCGAAGCGATCATTCTGTTTCGCCTTGGTGACATCTGCGGGCTTGCCGTCGAGTGTGAAGTAATTGCGCTCGATCTTGAAGCCGTTGGATGCAGCCGGTTCCGGTGTGATCGGCGAACCGGAGACCGAGACGACCGCCTGCACCGGCGTATCGCCAGTGTTGGTGATCTTGATCGGCTGCCCGGACATCTCCGCGGCCTTGTAGCTGCGATAGAGAGCGGTCTTCACAGCCGAGCCGTTGACGTCGAGCGCCAGCGTGTTGGCTTCCTTGGCCAGCGCACGCGATGCCAGCACCAGCCACGCATTCTCCTGCGTGGAGGTGAACGGCGTCAGGCCGCGCGCGGCCTCGACACGCTGGACCGCCTGCGTCAGCGTTGCACGCGGCGCATTGCCTTCGCTGGCCAGCGAGACCAGCGCGGCCGCGTCGCGGAGCGCTGAGCCGTAATCGACGCGGCCAAATTCGATGGCCGGCTTCGGAGCGAGGCTTTCGACGGCCGCCGCATAGACACGTTCCGCACGGGCACGATCACCGACCAGCGCCAGCGCCGCCGCCAGCTGTGACTTGGCGATGGGCGTCGCCAGGTTCTTCAGCTTGGTGTCGGCGAGATAGCGCAGATCGCCGATTGGCGCAGTGCCGTTCTTGGCCAGCACGTAAAGCCCGTAAGCAAGATCGCGGCCGCCATCCTTCTCCGGTTCGTCAGCATTGACGACCGAATTGCGCACGCGGTCGAGCGCGGCACGGAACAGCACGTCCGGCACCACAAAACCTTTTTCGCGGGCGCGGGTCAGGAAGTCCGTGACATAAGCATCGAGCCAGGCATCGTCGCCGCCCGCCGACCACAGGCCGAACGAGCCGTTCGAGCCCTGACGCGCCAGCAGTCTGTCGATCGAGTCCTTGATGCGCTGATCGACACCGGTATCCATCGCCAGATGCGCGCCGGCCGCGAGATCGTTCACATAGAGGAGCGGCATCGCGCGGCTGGTGATCTGCTCGGAGCAGCCATAGGGATAGCGATCCAGCGCCTTCAGGATGGTCGCTGCATCGAGCGCCGTGGACAGGCTGACCGACAGCGAGACGCCGCCGGTGCCCTGGACGAGGTCGGAGAACATGTCCGAAGTCAGCGTCAGGCTTTCGCCCTTGGCCAGCGTGCGGATCGAGCGACGCGCCAGAACCTGCGTGGCTGCCTTGACGTCGAGCACATAGTGCCGCGCCAGCGTCAGCCCGTTCGGTCCCTTGATATCGACGTCGAACTGGGCCGTGCCCGCACCGGATGCATCGATGGCCAGCGCCATCGAGGTCCGCTGTTTGGCCGCGAGCTTGATCGTCGTCGCCGGATTGCCGGTCACCTTGACGGGGCCGGAGGTCTTTACAGCGATGGTGTAGTCGCCCGGTGCGCCTTCGACATTGTCGAGGTCGAAGCTCATGGTGCCCTTGTCGCCGGACAGCAGGAACCGCGGCAGGGTCGCAGTGAGCACCACGGGATCGCGCACCGTGACGTCCACAGTGGCGCGGCCGAGTTTGGTCGCGGTCCAGGCCACGGCCATCACGCGAGCAGTGCCGGCGAATTCGGGAATCTCGAACTCGATCTGCGCAGTGCCATCGGCGGCCACGGTGACGATGCCGGAGTACAATGCCAAGGGCTTCTGCGTGGGCGGCGAGCCCTCGATCTGCGCGCCGCCACTGTCGCCGCCGGTACGCAACTGGCCGCGTGTGCCCTGCATCCCGTCGATCAGCTGCCCATAGATGTCGCGAATTTCCGACGTCATGCGCCGCTGGCCGAGATAATAGTCATCCGGCGCGGGCGGCTTGTAATTGGTTAGGTTGAGAATGCCGACATCGACCGCGGCAACGACGATCTTGGCGTCCTCACCGGGATTGAGCCCGCCGAGTTTCACCGGCAGCTTCAGTGTCGTGCTGGGCCGGATCAGCGCCGGCGGCGTCAGTGCTACGTCGAGCGTACGCGCCTTCTTGTCGATACCGAACCACTTCAAGCCGATGGCACGGCCGGGCATCCGCTTGGCAGCGGCGTCGAGCGGCCGACGCAGTGTCGCTACGACATATGCGCCTGTGCCCCAGTCCTTGCCGACCGGAATCTTGATCTGCGACGCGCCTTCTTTAACCGCAACGCTCTGGGTGGTCAGCAAGCGATCGCCTAGCACATTGATAGTCAGCAGGCCGGCGGTGCGGGCATTGACCGAAACGGTCATGGTGTCGCCCGACTGATACTCCGGCTTGTCGATGGACGTCTCCAGCAGGTCCGGCGTGTCAGCACTGCCGTCGGAATACCAGCCGACATCGAACTGCACCGAGGTAATCGGGCCGTCGGCCTCATTGGATTTAACGTCGAGGCGATAGCGGCCGGGCTGCGGCTGCAGCGAGATGCGGGCCGGCGCATTGGCGGCGACGGTGAGGTCACCATCGGCCACGCGCTTGGTCGACTTGACCGGTTCATAGTCCCAGGACGAATTCTGCCGATACCACTGGTAGCGGGATTCCATCTTGAGCAATTCGTAACGCAGGCCGCTGCGCGCCAGCGAGGTCCCCTCCGGCGACACGACCACCACGTCAAAGGCGGCGTTGTCGCCGTCGGCAACGTTCTTGTCCTTGAACAGCGGCTTCACACCGATCATCGGCGCGTTGGGCGCGACCGGCAGCACGAACTTGCGCTCGACGGCACGGCCGCCGGCTTCAGTCATGCGGATGAAGATCTGCGCCTCCTGCGGCCGGGTCGAAGACGGCGGCTTGGCAAGGCTGACCGGGAACGTGGCGACACCATTAGCATCGGCCTCCGGCAGGCCTTCGATCGGCGTCCGCTCATTGCTGGCGCTTTCCTCGTCGGCAACGCCGAACTGGTAGCCAGCGAATCCTGGGCGGTTCGCGGCAGGGCTGACAAGCAGATCGCCTTCGAGCTGCAGGCCCGACGCGGGCGCGCCATAGAGGAAGCGACCATCGACTTTAAGTTCTACAGGAGCATCAGCTTTGATCAGCTTATCCTTGGAAGATATATCGAATTCAATCCGATCCGGGACGTAATCCTCGACCATGAAAGTGGTCTCGCCGACGGACGGCGCCTTTGGATCGGTGAAGGCACGAACGCGCCAGGTGCCCGCTGGAACCGCCGAATTCAGTGGCAGTGTCAGGCTGCGACCGCCTGCGCCTTGGTCCGGCAGGACGGCACGACGGAACTCGACGCCATCCGGGCGCTCGACGACGAGCGTCATCGGACCGGAAGTCACGGCATTGCCCTGTCCGTCGCGCAACAGCGCGGTGAGATAGACCGTCTCGCCGGAGCGATAGACGCCGCGCTCGGCATAGACGAAGGCATCGGCGCCGGCGGGAACCGGGCGGCCCGAGACGCCGCGATCACTGAGATCGAAGGCGTTCGATTTGAGACTCAGGAACGCATAGTCGTTCTTGTCGCTGGTTACCGTCAGTAGTGCCGGCGACAGACCGCCCTCGCCCTTGGCGAGCCCCGCCTCGAACAGCACATGGCCGGAGTCGTCGGTCTTCCTGGTCGCAAGAATCTCGTTGTTGCGCGCGACCAGCCGGACGTCGGCCTTGGCCATCGGATCGGTCGAAGCGAGCGAATTGACGAAGACGTGGATGCCGTCATTGCCCGAGAAGGCCGTGAGACCAAGATCCGACACGATGAACCACTGGGTCGCCAGCGAGCCGTCGTCATCGCCACCGCCCGAGCCCGGCCCCTTGGCCGCCGCGGTCATCACATAGACGCCTGGCTGCAGCTCGCCGATGGCCTGATCGACGGGGAATGCCGTGGTGACGTCGGCATTGAGCGTCGACGCCGTGGCCAGCTCGCCGGTCCAGACCTTCATGCCGCGCTCGTCGCCGAGGCTCTCGAGCTGATACTTGCTAAGCGCCGTCTGGAAGTCGCTGCCGATGACAGTGTTGATCAGATTGCGATCGCCGATCCGGAACACATTGACGGTGACCGCCTGGGTATTGACCGAGACCACGGGGATGCCCTGCTGGCCGGTGCGCGGCAGCACATAGGCGCGGCCGGTGAAACGCACGAACGGCTTGCGGTCGCGCACATAGATGTTGAACTCGGCCGACTTCGGCAGGCTCTCCTTCACCGTCGACGGCAGACCGGCGCGCAGGTTGATATTGTAGCGCTCGCCATGCTTGAGGCCTTCGACGCAGAGCTGCTTCTCCTCGGAGGTCAGTGCCGGCTTGTCACTGCCGGCGAGCGCCAGGAACGGCGCGAAATCGACCCGCTTGGCGAGTTCTTCGGAGAACTGGAAACAGGCCCGCGGCGAGGCGGAATCCGAGTCCACGGTGTAATCGAGCAACCGGAAGCCGTGATCGTCGCGCAGCTTCTCGTATTGGCCGCGGACGTCGGCGACCTCGCGCATCTCGAGCGACAGGCGCAGCGCGTCCAGCGCCGGGCGCCACAGTTTGCGTTCTTCCATGGCCCGGCCAAGCACGGCCAGCGCCTCGGCCTCCTCACCGGCATTGCCGGCGCGCTGATAGGCGATATAGGCGGCGGTCGCGGCGCGCTCGCGCAGGAAGGTGGTTTCGGACGAGGTTGCCGGGCGGATCTGGAAGATCGTCTTGGCGAGCCGCAGCCAGTTGGCGCTGTCATCGGGCGCAATCGCCACGATCTGGCCAAGTGTCTGCAAACCGGCGCGGAAATCGGAGCGTTTAAAGGCGACATCTGCATCGGTGCGCAGTGTTGCCGCGCTCTTGGCGACAGGCCCGGCCTCGCTCTTGATCTGCGCCTCAAGCTTGACCGCGGAATCCGCCAGCTCATCCCGCCGGAAAGCCTTGTCGGCGGCGTGAGCCGAGACGAGGCCGAACGCCAGCGCGGCGCAGACACTGACGGCGCGAACCAGACCAATCATGGACAACTCCCCTGCACGGACGAATGCCGCCTGGATTCAAATGTGCGTAAAAATGGTGACGGACTCATGGCCAGCTTGTTCGCGAGTCTCTCGACTAGCGCAACGCGAGATACGACAATTGCTGGCAACATCATGTGACGAACCTGGGTAACTCAAATCGCAGCGCTACTTGCAAGTCACGGCGCATCATGGCGGCGCGCCTTGCCGAAAGCAAAGCCACGTCACCGCCGATTGGTCGCGCCTGTGTGGAAAACGGTTCGAGTACGCGCTGACGATTTTGGTGACGGTTACAACAGGTCATACGCGCATGAACGGCCGGCCCGTCATCGCCCTACGCGTTTTAATCAAACACGACACGTTAAGACTAAAAGCAGCCTGCTGGGGACGACCGGAGATCATCGGTACCCAAGTCTTACAACTGCCGTCAGATGGATGCGCCTTGCGGCACCGGATGATCACGGCGATCGCCCGCCCGCTCGGTCCTTATGGGCCATCGCATCATGATCGAACTTCTTTTGGCGACAAGTTCACTGGCGGGCCTCGCCGTCGGACTCGTCGGCCCTATGTGGGTCATTATCGTGACGACAGTGCTGGTCGCGATCCTATCCGCCGTCGTGACATGGAGCCAGGGATTTTCGGCGCTGGGCGGCGTTGCGGTCACGACCGGATGTCTGATCACGTGCCAGATCTCCTATATGGCCGGCCGTTTCGTGACCAGGCAATACGGCTTCCCGGAGCAGCTATTTGAGGATGACGTCGACGGCGAGCCAGGAAATCCCGGCCAGCGCGGCATCGCCGACGACAACGGCAAGGACGGCAAGCCACCATCGCGGCCCCCGCCGTCGGAGCCTTAGGGCGCGCCAGTTCGCCAATCCGGAAGCCGCGAAAGCATCCCCAAACGGGACAGGAACTGAAGCGGCGTCAAAGGCACAGACGGACGTTCGGTTTTGGGACGAAAAGCGGATCAAGTCGGCACACTTTCTGGCTGAAATCGCGGGTTCACCACTCAATCAGCAAGAGAAAGGCCAGACTCGTGGGGCTGGCACGCAGCAGCACGGGCAGCATGCAAAGCGAATGCGATACGGCGCCAAATATTTGATTTTGTGAGAAAATGTTGGCGATCCCAGCAGGATTCGAACCTGCAACCCACGGAGTAGAAATCCGTTACTCTATCCAGTTGAGCTATGGGACCGGCTGGTCGTCATACCATCGTCGGTATGGCTTGGACAGACCGGGCGAAATGGCGGGATTCGCGGGGTGCATTCAAGGCCTCTGATCGGCGTCCGCGTCTGACTTGATCTGCCGAGACTCGTTTTCTCTAAATCGAATGACAGCTGTCCCGTTTGGGACCGACGAGTGCGCGCAAGATGGACGCAGCACGATATTCCAAAACCGTTCTCTCGAAACGACGATAGCGGAGACCTCCTCATACTGGCATACGTAATGAAGTCGGATCGCACGTGGCATCGCGACGAAGCTGCGACCGTCGCAGCAGGTGCAACAGTACAAGTTGCTTAATGCCTTCTTTTGTTTTGCAAACACCACGAAGACATCGGGTGATCCTAGCGCGCCTCGCGTTTGAAACGGCAGCAAATGTCCGACACCTCTCAAGCATTCACCACGCCGCTTGTGCAGTCCTATGTCGATCATGACCATCATCAGCAGCCGCACGTTAGTAAACGGCATGCGAGTGCCGCTCTGTGCTGTGCCGGTGAATGCTGAAGAGAACTCCGCTTACCGGGAGTAACTAGGAACGCATCGCCACGCTGACCGTGTCGTTAAACGCGACGAAAAGCGATGGCGCGCGAAACTGATCGAGGACGAGTTCTTATCGCGCCGCCATCGTTGCCACTGTGTACTATCCACTCACCGTTGGAAGCCTGCCCCGTTATGATCCCGACATGATGTGGCCAGACCACAACTACTCCAATGCCCGGGCCTCCGGCGCTCGAACCAACACGCGCCCATTCGCGAGCAAGAGCAAGACGTCGATCGGATTGGTGAAGGTATTTGCTGAGATATGTCCCACACCACGCGCGCGCTCGGTGATGACTTCCCTTGCGGGCTTCAGCCTGTGATGCAAAGCAGATAATCGCACAAGCAAGCAATGCGCTTTTCGACATAGCCTTACTCCGCATGAATGAAATGACCAACTTTTCAAAAGCGATCTTCAAACTTACGGTGTGTCCTTCAGTTCCTTGTTTTCCTTTCTGAACAATCTAAATCGCGCCAAAGCAAGGATGAACGGTAACTGAGCGCATTGTAGTATAGAAGAGGATTGCGCATCCAATGCTGGAGCGGTGCTACACTAAGGCAACGTCGCCACAAGAGCAGCAAATGGTCATGCTGATTTCCGGAGGTGACGACGTTACGTCGGGTTGTGCGCTTATCAGAACTCGCGCTGGTCTTCGAAAGACTTGGTTAGCTGCGTCTCACACGACCTTATCGGGAAGACATCGTACCGCTGCTGGCCGTGCAGTACGTTAATAGTACACGGTCACCGCATCTCCACGATTTCGCTGGTCGTATAGCGGGCTTCTACCCCGTGAATTGCAGATTCGAATCCTGATGGGATCGCCATCATGTCCAATGACATGGCGTCGTGGCATCAGCCCGGACAGGCTGCGCCGGTCTTCGCCCAGGCTTCGACGAGAGCGCCCGCTTCAGCCTGCGTGCCCGGCGCAGGCGCACGTCCATAACCCGGTGCCCATGCCCAGCCAACCAGCGTATCCTTGCCGATATGATCGATGAGATCCTCGACCTTGCGGCCGCCATTGCGTGCGGGGTCTTTGATCTGCGCGCAGATCTCGGCGACGGTCTTGCCTTCCCATGCCATCTCGCGCGGCGCGAGGTGCCATTCGTGATGGCCGGGGATGCGGCCGGGTTCGAAATTGGCATCCTTGTGGCAGGAGTTGCAGCGCATCGCCGCGGTGCCATGACCGTCCGGGCCACGCGTGACCGGCGGCTGATGCAAGCGCTGCAAGTCACCCTGGCGCGGCACATCGCCGGCGGGATGACAATTCGTGCAGCGTGGATGGGTCAACACCTTGCCGAGCTCGGTGAATATCGCCGCCGAGCGTGCATTGATATCGGCGATGCCATCGAAACTCTCTGGTGCGGCAAGCCCTTTTGACGTGCCCTGCGCGGCGGCATAGGCCGTGAGCATGCTCATCCCGAGTGTCGCAACAACGACCAGAGCTCTGGAGCGCATCTCCGCACTCATCCGCGCGGCTCCTGCGCGAGGTAGCGCTTCGGCTCGGCGAGGATCACGTCGCGTACGGCCTCGTGATATTTGACATAGCCCGTGCAGCGACACAGATGCCCGTCGAGCGCGTCGGCGATAAGCTCCTCAAGGCCGGTACGCGGCACCGGCGTTTTCTCCAGACGCTCCAACAGGACCTGTCCTTCATTCAGAAAACCCGCGGTGCAGTAACCGCACTGGAACGCAAAATGCGCGATGAAGGCTTTCTGCAATGGCGACAACTCGCCGTTTTTGGCATGACCTTCCACGGTGCGGATGGTCTTGCCGTGAAAGCTCGCCGCAGACACAACGCAAGTCGGACTGGTATGACTGGTGCCATCGGGCTCATCGACGATGACGGCGCAGCTCAGACACTGCGCAGCACCGCAGCCGAACTTGGTGCCGGTCATCCCGAGATATTCGCGCAGAAAGTCATTCATGGAGAGATCGTCGCGCACCTCGGTGGGCGCATGAACCTGTCCGTTGATAGTAATGCCCAGTGTCGTCACGCGAGCGCTCCCTTGAGCATGGCCTGCGTCACTGGCAGCGCAGCGAAGCGCTTGCCAGTGGCGTCATGGATGGCGTTGAGCAAGGCCGGCACGATGGGGATCATCACCACCTCGGCCATGCCCTTCGGCAATTCGTCCGGCGTCAGCGGCGGCATCAGCTCGATCTCGACGTCGCGCAGCGACAGGTCGGATCCCCTAGCCACCAGATACTGGCCGAGATTCCATTGTCCGTTACCCGGGCCACCTTCGAACGGCGGCAGCGTTTCCAGCAGCGTGTAGCCAACGCCCATGGCGAAGCCGCCTTGCGCCTGGCCGAGTACGACCTCCGGCACCAGCGCCTGCCCGCATTCGAATACGGTATAGGCTTTGGCGATGCGCAGCGCGCCGGTCGCTTTTTCGATCTCGACCCGCACCGTTGCGCCGCATGCCGATGTATAGGCCGTGCCCATCCGGTTGTTATCGGTGGGCGGGAACAGCACGCTCGACCGAACGATCCGCGTGAACTTGCCGCCACCGCGACGCAGCGCGAGCCCGTCGATTTCGGCGCGATACTGCTCACCATTGATGGGGAAACGTGCGCGTGCCCACGCCCAGCGCGAGAACCCATGGGCCACAGCGCCGGTGATAAAATTGCGCGCATGGGCGGTCGCAGCGAGCTTTGCCAGCGGCAGCGGAGGCAGGCCTGCAATGGTCAACTGGCCGTCCTTCCACTGTGCCTTGGCAAAGTCCTTGGCACGGGGATCGCGCGGACCGATGTTCCAGAGCGAGAGCGCCGCCGGCCACAATCCGTAGCGGAAGATCACCTTTGCGGCCTCTGCCGAGGCATGGGTGCCGACATGAGCGCCGATCGAGGCTGAGGTGGCCGAACTGATCGATGGCACCCAGCGCGGATCCTTCTCGGCCTTGTCCTGGGTCTTCTGATCCATGGTGTAGCAATCGCCGGAGGTCACCAGCTCCATTGCATCGAACACGCCGACCTGCGACACCGCCACCTCGTCGGCGATGCTGCCGAGATGCAATGCGACGCGATTGGCCAGTGCCGTACCGATGCCGTTGCCCATCTCCACATGGTCGCAGAAAATCGCGATCCTGCCATCGGGGCTGAGCTCGACACGACCGTTCGAACTATCACCGCCGGTGCCGTAATCCTTGGTCACGCAGGCCACGCCCGTTCCGACCCGCACGCCGTTCGCGGCGCGCGCCTTCTCCACCGCACGCTGTCGCCAGATCGGGTGCTGCTCGAGCTTGTCGAGAACCTCCTGGCTCCGCACCGAGACAATATAGGGATTGCCGGTCATCGTGCGGCCATCCTGCTTCAGCGCATTGCGCCGCCGGAAGTCGATGGGATCGAGCTTCAGCGCATGCGCAGCCTCGTCGATCAGAACTTCCAGCGCGGTCATGGTCTGCAGCGAGCCGTAGCCACGCATCGAGCCCGCGGTTACACCGCGGGTATGCTGCGCTACAGTCGTCACATCGACCTTGGGCACATCATAGATGCCGATCGCGGCAGTTGCGGCGCAAGTGGCGACGTTGGCCGAGAAATTGGCGAGGCCGCCGCCATCGAGCACGTGATCGGCGGCAAAGGCCGTGATTTTGCCGGAAGCGCGATCGACGGACATGCGCGAGCGCATCTTGATGGCGTGGCGTTTGATGCCAGCCTGAAACTGCTGATAGCGGTCATGGGCGAGCCGCACCGGACGATCCGGAAAGAACATCGCCGCCAGTGTTACATACAAAATGAACGGCGTGTGGTCGCGGCCGCCGAATCCGCCGCCGACATAGGTGAACTGGGCGTTGATCTCGCTGGGCTTGAACGGCGCTTTCGTCTCGCCGAGCAGAAACGCAATTGATTCCGCCGCCTCATAGGGCGACTGCACGCCAAGGACCAGTTCAAGTGCCTTGTCCTTGGCGCTGTACCAGCCGAGGCCGCATTCCGGCTCCAGAAACATCGGATCGACGGACTGCGTGTCGAAGGTGCGGTCCAGCACCAGAGCCGACTTTTCGCTCGCGGAAATCTCGGCGCGGATCCGGTCACCATAGACCGCGGCCTTCTCGTAACCCGCCTCGTTCTTGTGCGCGGTCGAGGACCACACCGGCAGCGCGGACGCCTGGGTGCGACCGGGCGTGACCCAACCAGCCAGAACTGGCGAATAGACATCGGGCGCATCGGGCGCCGCGCCGGCAACGCGGGTGAAACGATACGCCGCATAATTCGGCATCTCGATCGGACCCGTCTCCTCGCCAAACTGCACGAAGGTGCCGTCACGCAACGCGATCCGCGCGCGGTCATAGGCGTCGAACTGCTCGAAAATCAACAGCGCAACGGGCTGGCCCATATAGAGCGGCGTTTTGCCGACGGGACAGAACAGATCGCCTTCATAGAAGGTCGGAACGCGAGCGTTGATCCTCGCGAGATCCTCCGCGGTGACGATCACCGTGGGCTTCAACGTACCGCTCAGCCGCGCGAGATCCATGCCGAGATAAACATGGGTGGCATCCGGCGCGCGCACCAGAATCGCGTGCGAGGTCTTTGCCGGCCAGCCCGGCAGGTCATTCGCTCGGAAATCCGACGCATAGAGTTTCGAGCCTGTGACCTTGGCGACGCCATCGACACGACCAGCGCTGCCGATAGCGGGGTTGAACTTACCCCGCCCAGGCAATGTCTCGCGTGCCGGAAATGCCACCTGCTCGGCTGCAGCAAGGTGCGACAGACTGAGCGTGATACCGCCCGCCGACACCCACTTCATGAACTCGCGTCGCGAGGTTCTCATTCCTTTACCCTTGATCGACAGTGCTTGCCGTTCGGCGGAGTTTATTTGAGATCGGCGATGGTCGCCGGCCCGGGGCCGGTCGTGATGAGCGTCGGCCACTGATTGGAGCCGAACGGGACCATCGGCGGCAGGAACGGCGTCATGCCACGCTTGGCGCTTTCCGCAATGATGGCAGCACGGGCGTCGCCCCCCATCAATTCGTAGTCCATCAGGTGATAGTTGCCGAAGAACAACGAGCCCACGGAACGATCCGCGATGATGCGCGTCAGCGACTCCAGCATATCGGCTTGCGTTGTGGTGAATGACACGGTTTCGATCAGCAACAACCGGTCATTGATGGCTTCCGGCGGAAAGAACTGCGCCAACACGCTGAACAGTACGTTGTTCTGGCGTGCCACATAAATCGTATTGCTAGCGGCATAGGCCTTGTCCCAATCGGGGCCCAGCATCTTCTTCCAGTCGGCGAGCACGGTCATCCAGTGATTGACCTGGGTCTGTGCCGCCCAGGCCACGTTGTTCGCCAGATACGGCGCCTGCTTCTTGCCGAACTTCTCCAGCGCATCGAAAGGAATGGCACCTTTGGCGATGCATTCATCCATGAAAGCGAGGTTGTTCTGCAGGATGGTGCGGTTGTTATCGCGCCAGTCGGCTTGCATCGGCGTGAGGTCGAGGCCATCGAGCGCCGACTGCATCCGGCTGCGATAGGCTTTCATCGAACCGAGCCAGGATTTGTTGTCGGGATTGTTCACATAGGGGCCTACCACTTCGGCGAGCGCCATGGTGCTGTGCCCAACCGACTTGAGCAGTTGATAGACCATTGGCACCGAAGGCGCATCGACCGGCGGCTTGCCAGGCTGGTACAACGTGAACTTGCCGCCGGCACCGGAGAACAGGCCGAGGATCACGGGATGTTTGGCGAGGATATTGGCGCGAAACACTTTCGCTGCGTCGCCATAAAGCTCAAACATGCCGGTGTTGAGCGCAAGCATGTCCTTGGTGGCGGTCTCGGCAGGCGTTGTCGCAGTCAGTCCTGAAATGGGCGCCATGTAGGATGGCAGGGTCTGGGCCCGGGCGGCGTTGACGCCCCCCAACAAGGCGGCCGCAAGAATGACAGCGTGGCGATACGTCATATCCGGATTCCCCCGACATATTGGCGATGGCTGGTGTCACGACTAACGCAGCAAATCTTAAAAATCTGCGTCTGCCACCCAGTAGAAATGGTCGTGACATAGTTGACGAAAGCAAACGCGCCGTGAGGGCGGAATGCTCTCGAATGGGACTGAACTGGAGAAGAGAAACGCTACGAATCACGCGGGCGCTGGTGGCTCAACGCTATACGCAATTTCGCGATACCGGAATTGTTTCGCGAACCGGAATACGCAGCGATCTCTCGTTCGCCTGTGGTGGAAGGCTGGACGCTTGAAACAGGCCGGGGTTATTTTCACGACACGTAGATAAGCACCATCAACAGGGCTGTATAGCTCCGGGCGGCCGAGAGAGAGCGCATGTCAAAAAAGACGTCTGTCAAATCGTCGAAGGTCCGCGAAGCAGCCTCTCCCTCCGAACTGATCGACGCGAAGATCGGTGAGCTTGGTGACTGGCGCGGCGACATGCTCGCTCGCGTCCGGGCTGTGATCAAACAAGCCGATCCCGAGGTGATCGAGGAATGGAAGTGGCGCGGCGTTCCCGTATGGGAACATGCCGGCATCATCTGTACCGGAGAGACTTACAAGGCGGTCGTGAAGATGACCTTTGCGAAGGGCGCATCGCTCGATGACCCGTCAGGCCTGTTCAACTGCAGCCTCGACGGCAACACCCGCCGCGCCATCGATATTCACGAAGGCGACGAAATCAACGAAAAGGCGCTGAAGGCGCTCATCCGCGCTGCGGTGGCGTTGAACACGTCAGCCAGGAAGAAGCCAAAGAAAGCGTGAGCATCGTTATCTGCCGACCGGCCACGACAGGTCGTAGGACATCACATAGATGACGATCGCCGCCAGACACAGAATAATACCGATCCAGAACAGCGGCGAATGATGAATGGGGCGGCTCCGCGCTGCACCATCCCTTTGTTCGTCTTTCATTCGTCCTCCATCCCGGTCGCTAAGTACCTCAATCGCTCGAATTGTCGCGCGACACTCTGACACGCTGCCCATGCCCGCCGAAGCACGCATTGTCGCACCATTCGCAGGAAAAGTACGCATGCGGGACGGCGCGATTCGACGCAACGATGATGGATTATCCGCGCTGCTCCAGCCTGCGCGACCGACCGCTGTCGTCGATATCGGTGCCAATCCCATTGATGGTGACCCACCCTATAAACCGATGCTGCAAAGCGGACTTTGCCATGTGACCGGTTTCGATCCACACCCGCAGGCTTTGGCGCAATTACAGGCGCGCAAGGGCGCGTTCGAGACCTATCTTCCTTATGCCGTCGGCGATGGTGGCAGCCATACGCTGAACATCTGCCGCGGCATCGGCTTTGCCAGCCTGCTGCAACCGGAGCCCAAGACACTCACGCACTTTCCGAACTTCACCGAGCTCGGACGCGTCGTCGACAGGCTCCCACTCGATACACGGCGGCTCGACGATATCGCCGAGATCGAGCGCATCGATCTGTTAAAGATCGACATTCAGGGCGGCGAACTGTCGGTGTTCAGGAATGGTCGCACCAAACTGGTAAAAGCCATCGCCATTCAGACTGAAGTCTCCTTCGTGCCGCTCTATGAGAAGCAGCCGGTGTTCGGCGACATCGATCTCGAACTGCGCAGCCTCGGCTTCATTCCGCACATGTTCGCGGCCATCAACAAGAAGATGATCGCGCCCATGATGGGGCCGAATCCTGCTGCCGCCATCAATCAACTCGTCGAGGCCGACGTTGTCTATGTCCGGGATTTCATCCAGGCCGAGGCGATGGACAGCGAGCAGCTCAAGCATCTCGCACTGATCGCGCATCATTGCTACGGCTCGTTCGATCTGGCGCTGAATTGCGTGCATCATCTGGCCAGTCGCGGTGCGGTCGCGCCCGATGCCAAAAACCGCTATGTCGCCCTGCTCCAGGCCAATCGCCCCAAAGTAGCTGGCGGCAGACTTTAAACTTCCCGGGTTCCGACGTAACATGGCCTCCGGCGCAGAGACCGCGCCGATGCGTGCATCATCTTTCCAGCCAGACCACGGGTCAAACATGCTTTCACGGCGCCGCCTTTTGCTGACTGCGGGACTGGCGATCGCCTGCCCGGCAGTGCTGCGCGCCGAACCGCTGAAGATGCGCCTCGCCCATAGCCTGCCGACCACCCATCCCGTCCACCCGGCAATGCAGCACTTTGCAGATCTGACACGCGAACGTTCGCAAGGCGAACTCGACATCGCGCTGTTTGCAGACGGACAGCTCGGTCAAGAAGTCGACCTGCTGTCGCAGGTACAGGCCGGCAAACTGGATTTCCTGAAAGTCAGCGCCAGCGTGCTTGAGCGCTTCCATCCTGCCTACAAGGTTCTCAACCTGCCCTTCACATTCCGCGATCGAGCGCACTGGTTGAAGGTCACGAGCAACGAGGTCGGCAACGAGATTCTCGCCTCGACCACATCGGCCGGTCTCACTGGTCTGACCTTTTACGACGCCGGCGCGCGCAGCTTCTATGGGCGGAAACCGATCCTTCATCCGGACGATCTCAAGGGCATGAAGATCCGCATCCAGCCATCGGAGACCATGGTCAAGCTGATGCAGCTGTTCGGCGCCGAAGGCATCGAGCTGTCATGGAGCAATGTCTATGTCGCACTGAAGTCGGGATTGGTCGATGGTGCAGAGAACAGCGTGGCTGCGCTGATTGTCGGCAAGCATGCCGAAGTCGCGACGCACTACTCGTTCGACGAACACACCATGATCCCGGATGTGCTGCTGGTGGGCGCCGGCCGGCTCAACAGCATGACGGCGAAACAGCGGGAGATCATCCGCGAAGCCGCTGCGCTGTCCTATCATCACATGAACGAGCTGTGGACCGCATTCGAGGCACAAACGCGCCTGCAGGTCGAAGCGATGGGCGTGACATTCGTCAAGCCGGACAAGGCGCCCTTCATTGCGAAGGCAGCGCCCCTCGCCGACATCTATGCCGGCGAGGAAGCGTCACGGACGTTGCTGCGCAGGATCGCGCAGGCATAGGTTCGTTTGATCGGGCTTATTTGACGCCAAGCAGTTCGACGTCGAAGATCAACGTCGCATTTGGCGGGATCACGCCGCCAGCACCGCGCGCGCCATAGCCGAGATCCGGCGGAATGATCAGCGTGCGCTTGCCGCCGACCTTCATAGTGGCGACGCCTTCATCCCAACCCTTGATGACACGCGACATGCCGATCGGGAATTCGAAGGGCTCATTGCGATCGACCGACGAGTCGAATTTCTTGCCCTTGACACCGTTCTCATAGAGCCAGCCGGTGTAATGCATCACGCAGGTCTGTCCCTTGGCCGGCGTTGCGCCGGTGCCAACGGTGGTGTCTTCGATCTTGAGGCCTGAAGCTGTGGTCATGGTTTTTCCTGCGGCTGGTGCCATTTTCTGCGGCGCTTGTTTTTGAGGCGCTTGCGCCATGGCGGACGAAAGGGAGACGTCGGACACGGCCACGATCATAGTCGCACTGACCGCGACGGCCGTGGCTCTGACGGCACGCTGGGAGTTTCGCATCATGTCTCCTGGATGGTTGGGTTTGCGAGCGGCGCAGTCATGCCCCGCCATCGCACCGCAACGCAAGTCCTGGCAATGCCGAATCCCGGAGCCGCGATCCATCGAGATCGGTCAATGGAGAAGCTTGAATCGGCCGTCAGTCGGGCTTCGGGCTGCGTCGGGCCAGCTGCCCCCTGTAATTTTCGAGCAACCGGGTCGCGAACTCGGTTGCTTCGTCGCTCGCCTTGATCGATGGGCTGTCGATCATCGGCTCGAGCGAGACCGGATGTTTGAAGCTGAACGAGCGGATGACGCGATCGATGGCTGCTTGCATGGAGAACTCCCGATGGCGACAGAAACTCCGCGTTTCGCGGAAAGTTCCTGATCAGTCTGCGGGAGAACAGCGCAGGTTCAAGGCCGCAGCACGGCCGCTGCACAGCCGCAATAAGGCCATTTTGGCTGCAAATGTTGCTAAGCGCTTGCTTCTGCTGCGAATTGCAGTCCTTTGAAAGTCAGTCGCTTGGGGTCGCGAACGCCCGCCAGATACAGGCCGCGAATGAAGTGGGTCACCATGTCGCGATCACAGCCGGTCAGAATGACCACGGCATCGACGGCTGTCTTCTGGGCATCCATATCAATCCTCGCGCCGCACAGAGGGCCTTTTCCGCGCGTTTCCAAATCGCCGGATGGTCAAGACATGCCCGATTCCCGGGATTTCCGGATATACGCGGATCACCCCTGCGCGAGCTCCGCCCAGCCTCGCGCAGGCTTCATTGTCGGCAAATCATGCGCAAGATCGCCGTAAATCGCAGATAGTTGATGCGTTGCCGCGCTGTCGGCTGTAAACCGCAGCGGAGTTTCGGCCATCGCCAGAGCAGTTGCCCGGCTGCCGCATCCAACAATGACCCACCCCTAACGAAAGAAAGCAACAAGGCCTCGTTCATGAGCGGATTCAAGGAACCCAGCTTCGCAGATCGTCAGAAGGCTGCGATCGAAGCCAGGAAGAATATTCTCAATAAATTCAAAGCGCAGCCAGGCCCTGACGATCCTGCCGTAAAGGCCCGCGCCGCCGAGCGCGAAGCTGCTGCCGCCGCACGCGCCGAGGCAAAGGCCGCCCGCGAAGCCGAGAAGGCTGCGCAGAGGGCTCGTGAGGCCGAGGAAGCCGCCGCTGCCGCTGCCCAGCTCGCCCGTGAACAGGAAGAGGCTGCATTAGCCAAGGCCGCGCTGGAAGCCCAGCAGAAGGCTGCCCGTGACGCCCGTTACGCGGCCCGCAAGAAGCGCAAATAGATACGTGATCAGCGTGCCATCATCGCCCGATGGCACGCTGTGTGATCCCGCAAACTCAGATCAGTTCGTTTTGCCGAATTGCGGCTCATCTGGTCTGACGAAGTTGTTGCCGCTGGGGCCATAGCCTGTGATCTGGATCACCGCGCCCTCTTCCCGCGTGCCATCCCAATGCACCGCACCAGCGGGATGCACCATGTAGCCGCCGGTCTTCATCGGGATCGATTTCTCGGGCACGAAGGCTTCGCCCGTGCCGGTATACCATGTGCCCGATAGCACCACGACGTGACGATCTTCCGGATGCTTGTGCGGTTTGCTCATGATGCCGGGTGGCCACTTGATCCGCAGCACATAGATGCCCTGTTTCGAGGGATCTCCATAAAGTGTCGCGACTTCGACGCCGACACCGAACGGATTCTTCCAGACTTCCTCGCCCTGATTGATGCGTACAAAGCCCATCTCATCGGTGGCGCTCCATGTCGTCACGCTCGGAAACAGTGTTGCCGCGATCAGACAAGCCGCCGCAACGACGACGCGTCTTTCTTTTTTCATCATGGCCTCCCCAGGCATTTTCTTATGCGCGGAGGCTATTCCGAGTTTTCAGGGCCAGCAACGAGCAGCGCAACATGACAAGCCCGTCGCACGGACGGGCCCGTCACAACGATGCAAGTGAAGGGCGCTACTTCTTCATCATTCCGTCGTCCTTCTTCATCATGCCGTCTTTTTTCATGCCATCGTCCTTCTTCATCCCGTCGTGAGACATGGCATCCTTCTTCATTCCATCACCCTTCGACATGGTGTCCTTTTTCATGCCGTCATCCTTGCTCATCTTGTCCTGAGCGAACGCGGCAGGTGCCAGCGCGAGGCTGAACGAGACGAGAGCGGCAGACACGCCGAGCGCAAACTTGGTGGAGATGGTCATGATGTTCTTCCTCTGATCCGTTTCTGAAGCGCGACGTCTGTCGCTATGAACCAGACGTACGGGGATCGCGTTTTGTTACGTCGCATCAAAAAAGTCTTGATGACGTATCCGATAACCACTGCGTGCGACGCAACATCACTTGCCCGCCGGTTCGGAATGTATAAACGAAGGGGCGCGCGGTGACGGAGCAACAGGGCGCGGGCGCATTTTGTCCCCCCCGGCACAAGCGAATACTATCAGGAGTTACGCATGCTGACTCGCCGCCACATCCTTGGATCGGCCCTCGCCGCGCCTGCGATCCTTCGTTGTGGTATCGGTACGGCGCAGGCCGCGACGACACTGAAGATCTCGCACCAGTTTCCCGGCGGCACCATCGACAGCGGCGATTTCCGCGACCGTCTGGTCCGCACCTTCGCTGCCGCCATTGCCAAGCAGAGTAGCGGCGACCTTGTTGCCGAGGTTTATCCGGATTCGTCGCTGATCAAGGCGGATGCGCAATTTTCCGCCATGCGCAAAGGGACGCTCGATCTCAGCCTTTATCCCTTGCCCTATGCCGGCAATGAATTGCCGGAGGCGAATATCGGCCTGATGCCTGGTCTGGTCTCGACCTACGATCAGGGCCTGCGCTGGAAGAACCTGCCGATCGGCAAGGCACTGAGCGACATTCTCGCCGACAAGGGCATCTTGCTGCTGACCTGGGTCTGGCAGGCCGGCGGTGTGGCTAGCCGTTCGCGCCCGCTGGTTGCCCCTGAGGACGCCAAAGGTCTCACAGTACGCGGCGGTTCGCGCGAGATGAACATGATGCTGCAGACTGCCGGTGCGCGCGTGCTCTCAATGCCGTCTAACGAAATTTACGCAGCAATGAAGAGCGGCGCCTGCGATGCCGGCATCACGTCATCGACCAGCCTCATCTCATTCAAGCTGAGCGAAGTCGCCAAGCATCTGACCTCCGGCGCGGGGGCATCCTACTGGTTCATGCTTGAGCCTCTGATGATGTCCAGGGCGGTATTCGACAAGTTGCCGAAAGCACACCAGGATATTCTGGTCTCGGTCGGCGCCGAGATGGAAGGCTTCGGCAAGGCAGGCGCGCAGCAGGACGATGTCGAAGTGTCCAGGGTCTACGAGCAGGCTGGCGCCAAGGTCAGCGCGCTCGACGCTGCGACCGTTGGCAAGTGGCGTGATATCGCGCGCGATACGGCGTGGAAGGACTACGTCGCCAAGACGCCGCTGACCGCGAACCTCCTCAAGCTCGCAATGGACGTCCCGGCCTGACATATCCCGTCATCCGCCGGGTGGCTCTCAGCGTTTCTTCGCGTTGAGTGCCGAAGCGACACGGCTGACCGGCGGGCGGCCGATCAGAGCGCTGATGGTGTTGGTCGCAGCGAGCAGCTTGTTCATATCGACGCCTGTGGCAATCCCCATGCCTTCCAGCATGTAGACCACATCTTCGGTGCCGACATTGCCGGTCGCACCGGGCGCATAGGGACAGCCGCCGAGGCCGCCGGCAGCGCTGTCGACGACGCGGCAGCCTTCTTCCATCCCGGCATAGAGATTGGCCAGCGCCTGACCATAAGTGTCGTGGAAGTGCATCGCGAGCTTCGGCATGGGAATCGAGCCTGCAACGGCGCGTAGCATCTGCCGCGCCTTCGACGGCGTCCCAACACCGATCGTGTCGCCGAGCGAGACTTCGTAGCAGCCCAAATCAAACAGCGTCTTCGAAACGTCCACGACTGCCTGCAACGCAACGTCGCCATCATAGGGACAGCCGAGAACGCAGGACACGTAACCACGTACGCGGATGCCGTCGGCCCTGGCGCGTTCGACCACAGGCTTGAAGCGCTCGATAGATTCGGCGACCGAGCAATTGATATTGGCGCGCGAAAAGCCTTCCGAGGCTGAGGCGAACATGGCGATGACTTTCGCGCCGACAGCCTTCGCGCCTTCATAGCCCTTCTCGTTCGGCACCAGCACGTGGAATTCGCCGGGCAAATGGCGCACGCCAAGAAATACCTGATCCGATCCCATCATCTTCGGGATTGCCTTGGGCGACACGAACGAGCCGACCTCAACGGTGTGCAGGCCAGCCCCGACCAGCGCCTTCACGAAGGCGATGCGGTCCTCGACCGACACCGGCGTCTTCTCATTCTGCAAACCGTCGCGCGGGCCAACCTCGACGATACGAACCTGATCACTCATGCTTGTTTCAATCTCACACGTCTTTCAGAAGATCAGGCGCTCGGCTCGACTTCCGCGAGCTCGACGCCCTCTCCAACGATATCGCCGACCTTGCACTTGATGCGCTTGAGCACGCCGGCGAACGGCGCGCGTAGGGTCTGCTCCATCTTCATGACTTCCAAGGTAAGGATGGCAGCGCCCTTCTCCAAACTCGCGCCCTCCTCGGCCAGCAACGCCACGACGGTGCCCGGCAACGGCGCGACGATCTTGTCCTCACCGACCAGCTCTTCATCGTCGCCGCCGAACGGATCGACCCAATGCAGGTCGAAACGGCCGTGACGCGTGCGCAGGTAGAGTTCATGGCCCTCGATCACCGAAACGATGTGCGAGCGCGCTCCATCCAGCGTCAGATCGAAATGCCCGTCATCGGCCGCAGACGCTTCAAACTCCAGTTCGCGAGCGCCGATCGAAATCGTTGCAGGACCGCTGCCATAATGCAACGTCACGCGCTGCTCGTCCGAACCATGCTTGAACTTGAACACGCGCTGACGACGCCCGACCGGCATCCAGCCAGCCGTCTGCCAGGGCGAGGTGCCGGAGGCCCGTGCTGCCTGCTGTTCGCTCGCGACGATGGCAGCGACAGCCGCGCATAGTTCAAGATCGCCGGGCGCCGCCGAGGCCGGCGTCAGCGCCTTCAATTCACGCTCGATGAAACCAGTATTGATGGTATTGGCACGCACGTCCGGATGGGTGACCAGCGCTGACAGAAACGGCGTGTTGGTGACAATGCCGCGAATGTCGGTTTCTTCCAGCCCACGGTTGAGCCGGTTGATGGCTGCATCGCGCGTCGGCGCCCAAGCGATCACCTTGGCAAGCATGGCGTCGTAGTTCGGCGACACCGCGTCACCTTCGCGATAACCGGCATCGATGCGGAGGCCACTAGTTTCAGCAGGCATGCGCCATGTCCGGATCTTGCCCACCGACGGCATGAAGTTCTTGTGCGGATTCTCCGCATAAACGCGCGCCTCGATAGCGTGGCCGTTGAGCTTGATCTGGTCCTGCGCCAGCGGAAGCTTTTCACCGAACGCCACACGCAACTGCCATTCGACGAGATCGACCGAGGTGATCAGTTCGGTGACGGGATGCTCGACCTGCAGGCGCGTATTCATCTCGATGAAGAACACATCATTGCCGTCGGAGACGAATTCGATGGTGCCGGCGCCCACATAATTCACCGCGCCAGCCGCCTTGCGGGCCGCCGCGCAGACTGCCTCGCGCTGCGTATCGTTCAACGTCGGCGACGGCGCCTCTTCGATCACCTTCTGATGCCGACGCTGCAGCGTGCATTCGCGCTCAAACAGCGAGACCAGATTGCCATGACTGTCGCCGACGATCTGCACTTCGATATGGCGGGGATTGTCGACATATTTTTCGATCAGCATGCGATCGTCACCGAACGCTGCTAGTGCCTCGCGCTTGGCGCTGACGATGGCCGGCGCCAGTTCAGCCGCCGAGCGCACCACGCGCATGCCACGCCCGCCGCCGCCGGCGGAAGCCTTCACCAGAACCGGGAATCCGATCTTGTCGGCCGCCTTGGCCAGTGTCGCATCGTCCTGCGCTTCGCCATGGAATCCCGGCACCAGCGGCACGCCGGCCTTCTCCATCAGTGCCTTGGAGCCGGACTTCGAGCCCATGGCGGTAATCATTTCGGCCGTCGGCCCCACGAAGATCAGTCCGGCATCGGCGCAAGCCTGCGCGAACTCGGCGCTCTCGGAGAGAAAGCCGTAACCTGGATGAATCGCCTCAGCGCCAGTCTTCTTTGCAGCTTCGAGAATGCGCTCGATATTGAGATAGCTGTCGCGCGCACGCGCTGGACCGATCAATACGGCCTCGTCGGCTTCCGCGACATGCAATGCATTGGCATCTGCCTCGGAATAGACGGCGACGGTGCGCAAGCCCATGGCGCGCGCGGTGCGGATGACACGGCACGCGATCTCGCCGCGATTGGCGATCAGGAGCGTGCGGAAGCGGCGATATAGAGCTTTTGAAATTGCGGCTTTGGCCATCATCACATCCTGAACAGGCCGAAGCGCGTGGGCTCAATCGGCGCATTGGCCGACGCTGACAATCCAAGTCCGAGTACGAGGCGCGTATCTGCGGGATCGATCACGCCGTCATCCCAGAGACGCGCCGTGGCGTAATATGGACTGCCCTGAGTCTCGAACTGATCGCGTGTCGGCTTGCGAAACGCCTCTTCCTCTTCGGTCGACCAGGTGCCGCCCTTGGCTTCGATATTGTCGCGGCGCAGCTGGCTCAGCACCATCGCCGCTTGCTCGCCGCCCATCACCGAGATACGGGCATTGGGCCACATCCACAGAAAGCGCGGGCTGTAGGCGCGGCCGCACATGCCGTAATTGCCGGCGCCGTAGGAGCCGCCGACCACCACAGTGAATTTCGGGACGTTGGCCGTGGCGACAGCTGTCACCAGCTTGGCGCCATCGCGCGCAATGCCGCCGGCTTCGTATTTCTTGCCGACCATGAAGCCGGTGATGTTCTGCAGGAACACCAGCGGGATGTTGCGCTGGCAGCAGAGCTCGATGAAATGCGCGCCCTTCAGCGAGCTCTCGCTGAACAGGATGCCGTTGTTAGCGATGATGCCGACCGGGAAGCCCCAGATATGCGCGAAGCCGCAGATTAGAGTCGTGCCGTAGAGCTTCTTGAATTCGTCGAATTCGGAGCCGTCGACAATGCGCGCGATGATGTCGTGCATGTCGAACGGCTTGCGCGCGTCGGCAGGAATGACACCGTAGAGTTCTTCAGCCGCGTATACGGGATCGCGGGGCGCCTGCATGTTCAGTGTGGCCCGCTGTGGTGGCTTCAGCGTCGCGACGATTTTTCGCGCGATGCCGATGGCGTGACCATCGTTCTGTGCGTAGTGATCGGTGACGCCCGATTGTCGTGAATGGACGTCGGCACCGCCGAGCTCTTCCGCGGTGACCACCTCCCCGGTTGCTGCTTTCACCAGCGGCGGACCACCGAGAAAGATCGTGCCCTGATTGCGCACGATGATGCTCTCGTCGGACATCGCCGGCATATAGGCGCCGCCGGCGGTGCAAGAGCCCATCACGACAGCAATCTGCGGAATGCCCTGCGCCGACATCTGCGCCTGATTGTAGAAGATGCGGCCGAAATGGCGCTCATCCGGAAAGATGTCGTCCTGCTGCGGCAAGAACGCACCGCCGGAGTCCACCATATAGATACACGGCAGATTGTTCTGCCGTGCGATGTCCTGCGCGCGCAGATGCTTCTTCACCGTCATCGGATAGTAAGTGCCGCCCTTGATGGTCGCATCATTGGCGACGATCATGCACTCCCTGCCCGACACCCGGCCGACGCCAGTGATAACGCTGGCGGAATGGACATCGCCGCCATAGAGGCCGTTGGCGGCCAATGGCGAGAGTTCGAGGAAGGCCGTGCCGGGATCGATCATCAGATCGACACGCTCGCGGGCCAGCATCTTGCCGCGCGCGGTGTGCTTGGCGCGGGACGCTTTACCGCCGCCCCCGGCGACCGCACCGAGCTTGTCCTTGAGCTCGGCGACCTGCGCCTTCATCACATCGACATTGCGTTTGAACTCGGCCGAGGTGGGATCGATCGTGGAGCGAAGCGACATCAGCTTCCGTTTCCTGCAGGGTCTGTTTCTTGTTTGCACGGCGGCCCGGCAACGGGCCTGCCATGATGGTGTCATCCCGTCGTGGCGGGACGCAACCCTAACTTTCGATGTCGGTCAGGGTGAAATCGGGAGCGTTGTGGGGGCTGATTTGCCCGCAACCGGTCGTCAGTGCGACCACGGCTCCGAGCGGCGGAACGCAAAATTGTCGGCATAGGCAACGGTCCGGGGCGCGCGCACCTTGGGCTCGATCACCTGATACGCAATGCCTTCGCGCTCACAATAGGCGATCGCCTCTTCCTTATTGTCAAAGTGGATGGACAGCTGCTGCTTCATGTCACTGGACGACGTCCAGCCCATCAGGGGCTCGATCACTCGCGCCTGCTCCGGCTCATAATCGAGCTGCCAGTCCTTGGTCTTGGCGAGGCCCGCCTGCATGGCGTTCTTGGGGGCTTTGAAGATACGTGCGGTCATGGAATGCGATAGCCTTTTAGGGATGGGCCTTCGTCTCGGGATTAGCGTCTCGGGATCGGCCTTGGTCAGCTGCGACACTGCGACAAATTGGTGAAAACGGCGGCGCTGGTATATCCAGTTGTCACGAATTTGATCCGTGATTCCGTCGGTTGGCGGCTTCGTTATTGTGTATATTCGTTCCACGGCGTCGTGACAATCGGGGCACGAAGCGGTCTATCTGATCTCGCAATTCGGCATCACGAAGGGCTCCTGAAGCGGCACCCATGGATATTCACGCCATCCTTCCCCCCAAAGGCCGAGACCTTCGGCTGGACCTATTCCGCGGTATCGCCAACTGGGCGATCTACCTCGATCACATCCCCGACAATGTGGTGAACTGGGTCACCACCCGGAATTATGGCTTCTCCGACGCCGCCGATCTGTTCGTCTTCATCTCCGGCTACACGGCGTCTTTCGTCTACGCCAAGATGATGCTGGAGCGCGGCTTCATCGTCGGCGCCACCCGCCTGACCAAACGGGTCTGGCAGCTCTATGTCGCCCACGTCATCCTGTTCGTGATCTATATCGCCGCCATCGGCTATGTGGCGCAGCGTTATAACGACCCCGACATCATCAACGAGTTCAACGTTGCGGGCCTCGTCGATAATCCGATCCAGACGCTGACGCAGGGCCTGCTCCTCAAGTTCAAGCCACTCAACCTCGACGTGCTGCCGCTCTATATCGTGCTGATGGGCCTGTTCCCGCCGGTGCTGTGGATGATGCTGCGCAAGCCGGACCTGACGATGCTGGCCTCGCTGGCGCTGTATTTCGCGGCCCGCCAGTTCGGTTGGAATCTGCCCGCCTATCCTTACGGCGTCTGGTATTTCAACCCGTTCACCTGGCAATTGCTGTTTGTGTTCGGCGCGTGGTTCGCGCTCGGCGGCGCGCTCGAGTCACGCTCGGTGATCCGCTCCAAGGTACTGCTGTATTTCGGCATCGCCTATCTCTTGTTCTCGCTTGTCATGACCATGGCCGGTCGATTCCCGGACACCGGCCACATGATCATGCCCGACTGGTTGTTCGACGCGTTCAATCCGAACGACAAGACCAACCTCGCGCCCTATCGCGTGCTGCACTTCGTGATCATCGCTTTCTTCGTCACCCGCTTCGTGCCGAAGGAATGGAAGGGCCTGGAGTGGCCGGTGTTCCAGCCACTGATCAAATGCGGCCAGCAGTCGCTCGCCGTGTTCTGCGTCGGCGTATTCCTGTCCTTCGTCGGCCACTTCCAGCTGATGATGTCGTCGGGCTCGTTCCTGGCACAGCTCTTCGTCAGCGCCGCCGGCATCGGCATCATGACGCTGGTGGCCTATTATATCTCGTGGTCGAAGAAGCAGGACAAGCCGCTGCCGAAGCCGGCGGCCCCCGCAGCATCGGCACAGCAGGCATCGCCATCCAAGGCGGCCGAATAGGCCCGTTGTCGAAGGGATGGGGACAGGCGAGAAATCGCCGGCAGATGCCTTGCTGCCCCACGCCTAAGCGTGTATCGACACCGCATCGTCGGGGTATAGCGCAGCCTGGTAGCGCGGCGGTTTTGGGTACCGCAGGTCCAAGGTTCGAATCCTTGTGCCCCGACCATCTCCCATTGAATTCAAAGACTTAGCGCTTCTTGAACAGCGGATGGACCACCTGGTCTCCCGGCGCGATTCCATATTTTTTGGCCGTGCCTGCGACCACTTCGAGAACAGCCCGTGCCGGGCCTCCCGAGGAAATGATCTTGAGCGATTGCGGCTCGGTATTCTCAGCGATCCGAAGCACCCGGCCATCGCCGCTAATGAAGATCATGTCGAGCGACAAGAAGGTGTTCTTCATCCACATGGAGATCTGCTGTTCCGGGTTGAAGTCGAACAGCATACCGCGGCCATCCGCGAGCTCCTTGCGGTACATCAGCCCGGTGGCGCGTTCTTCGTCGGTCTTGGCGATTTCGACGGAGAACGTCCGCACGCCTGACTTGGTGACGATTTCGAGCGGCTGGAATTCAGCGGCCGAGGCAGGTGCCTGATGGGCGCCAAGGGCCAAAGCGGCGATCGCGGCCAGCATCGAGAGGCGGCAGCGGGCGGCGAAACGAAACAGACTCATGAAGGGCAATCCACACAAAAGCCCGATCGGAACGCCGGGCGGCGCGACCCTAGCCTGACGATGTATGCCAGCGCCAGACGGTCGTCATGCACAGCCGCGTGATAGCCCATGGCGGCAAGGCCAGCAGCAAACCTTCAAGAAACATGGAAAACCGCGGACGGGTTAGTGCGACGACAGGCCGGGCGTACCACCTTCGGGCTGAATCTCGGCAGCCATCATCCCCTTGGAGCCGGGCCCGAAGCGCACCAGCACATACTGGCCGGGACGCAGCTCGGTCATACCGAAGCGACGGAGGGTTTCCATGTGAACGAAGATATCAGGGGTGCCTTCGCCGCAGCTGAGGAAGCCGAAGCCACGCAGACGGTTGAACCACTTCACTTGCGCCCGCTCGAGACCACTCGTGGGCGTCACGCTGACATGGGTGCGCGGAGGCAACATCTGCGCGGGATGGATGGCGGTCGACTCGTCCATCGAGACAACGCGGAAAGCCTGATAGCCCTTGGACCGCTGGGTGCATTCCACGACCACGCGGGCACCTTCATAGGCCGTCTGGTAGCCGTCGCGGCGAAGCACGGTTACATGCAGGAGCACATCGGCTGCGCCATTATCGGGAATGATGAAGCCATAACCCTTGGAGGCATCGAACCACTTGATGACACCGCTGATCTCGACGAGATCGACTGCGTTGCCTTCGCCGACACCCGCGAAGGGGTCGAGTGTATCGCGGCTTGCGTTGCCTGAGTGCTCATTCCCTGCTCGCGGATTACCCGCTCCAGGAATCAGTACCCCCAACCGCTTGGACTCAAATGCGTCCGACCCCATGGCCCCGGATCCCACTATCATTTGCGCTGTCAGCCCTGTCAGCGCCATCTCACATACCCCATCGATGCTAATTCACGATGGCGCGGTGCGAATCTTTCGATTCGAAGATAACACTGTCGCCTGATCAGCAAAGACAAAAAACGAACACAGTGACAGCTATGAACAGCTTGCGCTCAAACGAATCAGATGCGCATCAATTTCCGACGAACGGTCCGAGCGTTTCGCCGATATCGTGGCGAATAACAAGGTCAGCGTGATCGTCCTGCTCCGTTGCCTCATTGTTAATGATGACAAGGCGTGCGCCGGCATGTTTCGCCATCATCGGGAATCCCGCTGCGGGCCACACGACGAGCGACGATCCAATCGCAATGAACAGATCGCAGTGCTGCGATAGCTCAGCTGCGCGACGCATCTCATCTTCAGGCATCGCCTGACCGAATGAGATCGTCGCAGCCTTCACGGGCTCGCCGCATACCGTGCAGTCTGGCGCCTGTCTTTCGGAATCGAATCTGCTCTTCACCCAATCGAGCTCATAGCGCCTCGCGCAACCGATGCAGCGCGCATAGGTCGTATTGCCGTGCAGCTCGATCACAGCGTCAGCCTTGAAGCCGGACGCTTGATGCAGGTTGTCGATGTTTTGGGTGATCACAGCAGGAATCTTGCCAGCCTTGTAGAGCGAGGCGAGCGCGCGATGCCCGCGACCTGGTTTCGCCGCAGCAAATATTTCTTCCATCGCAAAGCGCCGGCGCCAGGCTTCATCGCGCGCGTCCTGGCTGGCGACGAACTCGTCGAACGGAATTGGCTGGTTACGGGTCCACAAGCCACCAGGCGAACGAAAGTCGGGAATGCCCGTTTCGGTCGAGATCCCCGCACCGGTGAACGGCGCGATGGTTCTGGCCTCGGCAATCATCTCGCCAAGACGGTCCACGCCATTGCGAAGGTCAGTTGCAATCATTGGAAGGTCCGAGAGGAAGTGATCCAACGACAATGCCGCAGACCGGGATCTGGTGCCATCCTGCCGGGCTCAACGCATGTTTTGCTTAGCGATCACGCCTTCAGGATCTATTTCGTTTTAGCGCGTCCGTTCCTGGCGAGCTTGTCGATCAAAAAATCTTCCCGCTTGCGACCGGCGGCGATCTCCTTCGCGAGCCACCCTGCAACACCGCCGCGCCCGGTCCAGGTCTCTCCCGTTTTGGGATGGCGATACTTCGGCGGAACCTTGATGCCTTTAATGTGGCTGGTTCTGCTGTCAACGCTTCTAATCTGCGCGAGTTGCGCCTGCAGTTCGGCACGATGGGCTTGCAGCTGCTTGTCGATATCCTGCCGCAATGCGAGGAGTTCGGGAACCGAAAGAGATTTGATATCAGGGGTCGGCATAAATCGGCTCCGATCAAATATGTCCGCACTCCTTCCCCAAGGCGCGCAAATATGCGCCCAGCGTGCGTCAATTAAATAAAATGGTTGCGGTGTCAAAACACCGCATCAAAACGAAATATCGAGGCGGAATCTGAAATGCGCTCCGTCCTCAAGTAACTAAATACCGATCTACGAAATCTTTTATGCAGCCCGCGAAACGTCGGCGGAGGGTTCGCTCTTCGGCAGATCGTCCTTCTTCGGCTTCGCCACCGGCGTTGCCTGAGACTTCTTCACGGACTTGCCGTACTGCGCGAGCTTGTCGAGCTCGGCTTCGAGCTCAGCCTGACGTGCAGCAACTTTTTCCGCCAGCTTGTCGGATGCATGATCACGCAGTGCCGCAAGTTCCTCGATACTCAGTGAGTCCAGATCGATCTTGGCCATGGAAATCTCCCGTTTGTTCCGCACTAGCGATAACATCCATGCGCCGCAAGCACGGCAGCGCGATCATCCACCGAAGAGATGCATTTCAATTGACGTCGAGCTCGCACTTCGCAGACAATGCATGCGGGATTGGGGAAACGCGTCATGGCATCCTGGAAAGAAGAGCGTGACCGACTGGTCGCGCAGACGCTCGCATTCGTACAGGAGGTCGCTGCCGCGCATCCGGTCGCGGCCCAGCGGCTGAAGATCTGGCAACCGCCGACCCACACGCCGTCGCAAGCGTCCGGTTCAACGGAAGCCTTCACCTCGCCTGCTATTACGAACGCTGATCATTCGACGACCCCCGCTTTGATTGTAGAAACGGCGAACGCGGCAATTGAAACCTCGGAGCGTAGTTCGCAGGACATTCCTGTTGCAGTTCCAACTAACGTGCCATCTCCTGCCCGGAGAGATCCGCTTTATTCGGGCCCATCTGAGCGGGCCGAGATCCTCAAGCGCGTTGCTTCGTTCAAGGCTCGCCAGGCCCAGATGATTCACGAGCGCGACGTCTACTACGAAGCCATGCAGACGCGTATCCGAACAACGCTGCGGAACGATTCCGGGCGCGACCGGTTGTAAAGCCGGAGCAGTTTCCCCGATGCTCTGTTTTCAGAAAGCCCCGTTCTCCCCCGGCGGGGCTTTCGCCTTGCGGGCTTCGACTCGAGAGGCGATCTGTTGAGGGGACGACCTGTCGGTCCGGGTTATTTGCCGAGGTGTCGCCGCACGGCGGCAACCGAAGAGCCGACCTTTTCGATCGCAGCGTTCAGTTCGGTCGGCGAGACACTCAACCGATAGGCCCAATAGTCGCGCTGGGAAGCATCACTGGAATCGATCACCGGCGCCGGCCGGACGCCGAGTTCGGACGCCAGGACGGCAGCGACTGGGACGAGACTGATCATGCCGGCATGGGTAACACGTCGCCCGTACAGCCCAAGCGAGCGCTCGCTCCAACGTTAACAGGCGATTGATGCAATCTCGGAAAGTCGTCCAGCCAAAGCAAGAAGTCTTGCCGCGAGCGGTTACTGAACCACCGAGCCCAGCGAGGCCTGGATCTCATTGAGCGGGATGCACAGCTTCTTGCGGCGCAGGCCGCGAATGGCGCCGGTGACCTTCAAGATCTTGCCAGCGGCACATGAACCGTCCTGGACCAGCGCGCTCTCATAAGGCGCCAGGATGAGCGGTTCAGCTGTCCGAATGGACTGAGCGGCGGAAGGTGTGGCCAACGCCACCAGAGAAATTCCGAAAGTCCCCAAAACCCAAAAACGCATGGTCGTCCCCAACACAGCAAATACGCACCGGTCCAAGGGTAATCGTTCACGCCCTTCAATTTTTGCAGTCAGCTCTCCCCGAGCCGTTACCGCAATTATTGCCCCGGACCACCGCGAAACACAAAGCAATTTTCGCGCCGATTTCCGGTCTCAGCATAGGGTCAGAGCGTGACCTGCTCGTGACCGCACTCCTTGCAGGTGAAAGACACCCGCGCGACACCCTTTGGCGCCGAGACCTTGTTCGCCGCGCCGCACTTGCCGCAGGTCGTCATAATCCGTGTGTCGCCCTGCTTCACCACCAGCACCTTGCGCTCCATGGTCTCGCGGATCAGACGCTCGGCCTCTTCGCGCATTGCCTGCTTGCTCATGCAGCTCTCCTCACAGACGCCGAAGCAAAAGGCCCCGAGCGAGCGGCCTTATAGCCGATGACGATGACACTCTCCATCGCGATCAAAATCGGGACCCCGGATCGCACCATTCCCCTGCAGAATTTCCGTGCATTCCAATCTGCCGCAGCGAGATCCCGATGGACAGAATGGCTGACCTGAACTAGAACAAATAGCGAACATTATTCGCCAATGTTTTATCGGGACGTCACAGGAATCGCCGGGTTGGCGGGGCATACGCGGCTGGAAAACAGGGAGACTGACATGGATTTGCAGGCACGTATCGACCTTTGGAAAAGCATCGATCCGGATCCGGAATTCTGCCGCAAGGCAGAACGAGAAATGCTGCTGTTGAGTTGTCAGGACGAAGACTGGGTCAACGCGCGGATGCGGGATTTCGAACAGGCGCTCGCGTTGGAGAGTGCTGAATAACGGAACCCTTTGGCGTCGGCGGCGTTACGTCTGCACTGGAATATCCAACCTCGCTTCACAGCGGTGATGTGAGGTTTTGTTTTGCCGGTGATTCGGCGCGGGAGATCTCAGCTTGCGTGAGCGTCGCGCGCTGCGACTTATCCACTGGTTGCCTTGCAAAGATCGGATTGATGCCGCATTCGGCATTGATGCTCTCCTTGGGGAGCGAAAAGAAGAGAAGAGAATGAACGAAGAAAGAATTTCAGCGGCACGCGCCGACATGGAACGCCGGGTGGCAGAATTTCGCGAGAAACAGGCGAAGTTTCAGCGCGAACGTGAAGACTATTACGAGACCACGATCGAAAAGGTACGGGCCACCGACTGGAACGAGTTCGTGACGCCCCGTCAGGACCGCCGCGTGCGGCACTAGCTACGATCTGCTCGCAGCAGCGACCAATAAAAAGCCCGCCATTTCTGGCGGGCTTTTTATTGAATGCGCGTCACGCGCATGCAGCGCAATAGGCCCGAAGCAATGCTCCGGGCCGTGTTCCCTACCAATAACCATAGCTGCGATAGTAACGCGGGCCATAGGCATAGGGGCCGGGACCATAGTAACCGCCATAGTAAGCGGGACGGTAATAGCGCGGTCGGTAATAGCCGTAGCCGGGACCGTAGCCATAATAGCGTGGGCCATATCCGTATCCGTACGGTCCGTACGCACCATAGGCCCCCGCGGCCAGCGCACCTGCGGCAATACCAAAGCCGATTGCGGGACCCGGTCCCCAACCTCTACCCCATCCGCGCGCTTCAGCAGGCGCCGTAACGGCGGTCGTGCCGATGGCTGCGACAGTGGCCAGGATCAATGCTGCCTTTTTCATGTGATACCCTTTCTGTTCACCACCGGCCAAATAACGCCAAGCTTTTTTGTTGGTTTCAGGGCCTGTAAGATTTCACCGCTCGGGTTCCAGACCGGAGGTGCGTCATGATGCCCATTCGCTATCGCCGTGCGCAGCTCGCCCGCCAGCTTCAGGCCTTTCACGCGGCGCACCCCGAATTCATCAGAGAGCGGCTTCGCGCTTTCGATGAACACAACGGACGCGACAAGATGATTCCCGTGACGCATCGCAAAATGAAACCGTCACCCTATATGCGTCGCTTGGCTGCGCTCCCCCGCGACAAGGCGCCGATTAGCTCCGGGTGAAGCCTTAACGCGCCCCATATCGCCTTCACGTTTCATTCACCATGAGGGGCCGGTTATCGGAACGGCTCGCAAAGCCGACGCTTTCCTCTCCATGAATGTACGCGGTGTCGCACGGACACGCGTGCGAGCAGTGGAGTAATGGCGATGATTGAACAGATCGCAAAGATCGACAAGGCGCTCGATGAATTGCTCGTCGGCCTTGGCCAGATGGTGCTGCGCTTGTCGAGTCCGCAAGTCACGCGTACGCGGGAGGAACGCGAGGCTCTTGTCCGCTCAGTCAATCAATTCTCAACCTGCGCAGCCCGCTCCAGCGATCCGCGGGTCCTCAAGCTTGCTGACGACTTGCAAAATACGCTGAAGCCGCGCCTGCGTCTCGTGGCCAGTCGCTGACGACGCTGGGCGTCCCAAAACATTTGCAGGGCAACGACGTAGGAACGTTTCTCCCTTTTACCTGTTGGCCAGACACAACCAAAAGGGAGGCTCTACATGCCTATCGAAGCAAGTGAACAAGGTAACCTGATTGGCAGCGACAAGGTCGAAGGCACCGCAGTGTTCGGCGCTGACGACCAGAAGATCGGTTCAATCGAGCGCGTGATGATCGACAAGAAGAGTGGCCGGGTGTCCTACGCTGTGCTCAGCTTTGGCGGCTTTCTCGGCATCGGCGACGATCACTATCCCCTGCCCTGGCAGTCGCTGAAATATGATACCGCACTGGGCGGTTATCGCACTGGCGTAACGCAGCAGCAGCTGGAGAACGCTCCCAAATACGGCAACGACAATAGCTGGAATTGGGCCGACACATCGCGGGCTCGTGCAGTGAACGATTACTACGGCGTTCCCATGGGCGTCTGACCCGCAAGCGGCATAGCCACAGAGAAAACAGCACCCCTTCGGGTGCTGTTTTCTGGTTCACTTGATCAGTTTCACTTGGTCAGTTGCGTCCTGTTCTAGTGCGCCAGTTCCTTGCGCACTGCCGCAGCCGCATTGCCAACTTTCTCCACCGCCGCCTGCAGCTGCTCGCGGGAAACGCCGAGCTGATGGGTCCAGTATTTCACCTCATGCGCCTCGTGCATGTTGATCTTGCTGCGATCCGGCTGCCCCTTGTTCTTCCGGTCGTCCATCGTCGTCGGCCTCTTCAATTAACTGGTTGATGTACATGGCGAGCTGCTCGCCGGCGTCATTGAAATCTTCGTCCACGCAAGGTGTCCCATATGCCGTTTGGTGAGTGCAAAACATGCACGATTGTGAGTTGTTCCGGGCGCCGCTCACCTGCCACACAAGCAATTGTTCAAATGCCGGAGATTCCGCCAACTCGGCTTTAACTGCACTTCCAGAGCTCGGAGAACCCAATCGCACCCGCGGCATTATGGGAGATGATGTCCACAGCCCTTGTCGTTCAAACCGTCGAACTGAGGCCGAACCCGCCGCCTTACGGTCGGCTGTCATTGCGCACGGGGGCATGGGACCAGTTGCAGGCGAAACGGGCCTATGACGACCATCACGAGCCGCCGGAGGCGCCGGTCGAGCTCGACAAGAAGGTCTGAGGTAGCCAGCAGTCGGCGGCGATCCACGCTCTAGTGCGAAACACCCCCACCAATGCCGACGCTCCCGCCGACCCTGATGCAGGTCGACGTCCCCTCAACCTGGACGAAGCCGGCGCCGTATTGCTTACACGGATCTGCTTTTCGTGGTGCTGGCGTCAATGCTCTGCTTCGTTGCCACTGGCTTCTTCGACGCCGCAGCGAAGGCCTGCAGCGGGATGACAGCGATCAGCATTCCAACAACGACAATTCTCATGCTCTCCCTCGCCGCTCTTACGCGGTTGCGCCGCTCATCGGAACGAAAGCTGCAGTGCGGCGTTTCCATGGCATGGGACCGAGAGAAGAAGATAATGGCGTATTCCTGCTCGGTGCGGTTGCGCTTGTCTGCGGAATGATCGCCTTCGTACCGTGGCTCCTCGAGCCGCCCCGCGCTGTTGCAAGCAAAGGCGCCCAGCGTGTCGCTTATGAGCAACCTCCCTCGCAAGAGCCCGTACGCGTGATCGTGCCCTTCACCCCCAATACCACGCCGAGCCAGCGCTAAGACCGCTGGGTTTAGTTGGCAGCCACAGGCTGGCCGGCGGTGCGAGTGAGTTTGTCGGCTTTCAACAGGACATGGTCCGTTGCCGGCTGCGGCCGTGCAAAGAAGCTCACGGCAACAAAGGCTGCGCAGAACAGAAAACCTACTAGCATCACCCGTCGATGCGTCGGCTTGTCGGCATTGTGAAACGAAGCGGACATGGTCACTCCCTCGATGGGAAATGAATAGCTCACTCTTATTTCCGCGCAATCATACTCTGGTTTTAACCTAACCGATGAAGGTTACTTGGCCGATCGGATTTTAACGAAGCCGTTGTGGACTGTTAATTTCCGGCGCTCCCGCGATCAAACTAACTACAGAACCGCATCGTGAAGCGCCCTGCACGGTTCGTGACTTCGTGTACATGTTACTTCTTGTCGACGTTGTCCTGCGAGATCGGCGGAGCGGCAGTCTCCTTCGCATACTTCTCAGCGAGCTCGAATATTTCGCGACGGCGCTCTGGCTCATTGATGGTGAGGTAAGTCACAACCATTTTTAAAGCCTCCTCGTCCGAAGCCCTTCCAAACCGCCACACGCGCGACACTCCAAAGTTGTACAGAAAGGTTTCGGAACCTTTTCCCTGTACGTTGAATTGAATGCCTATCAATATACGCAATACTACGACCGGTTGGCCAATAAGTTCCCGGAGCATCCGATGATGGGGAGCAATGCATGATTGTCGGCCGGCCCATCTCGGAAATCTGCCGGGAGCTCGCTGCGTCGGCGGAGACCGATCATCAAACCGTCCTCGCACAGATCCTGCGCATGGCGTCACTCGAAGCGGCTCGGACCGGCACCCGCCACGAGGATGACGCCACCATTCGCGATCGGCTGGTCGGCACCTGGGACTGGGACATCGCCAACGACCGCGTTTATGCCGACAGCAAATTCGCCCGCCTGTTTGGCGTCAATGCGGATTTGGCCTCACGGGGCACACCGTTGAAAGACTGGCTGAATGCCATTCATCCGGATGACGTCGATGATGTCACCGCCGATATCAATCGCTCACTGACGACAGGTCAGGTGTTCTCACGCGAATATCGCGTCATCTCTCACGGCGCCACGCATTGGGTCTATGCGCGCGGCAAATGCACGCTCGACGCTGCCGGCAACGCTGTTCGCTTTCCCGGCGCCATCGTCGATATTACCCGGGAAAAGATCGACGATTATCAACTCAGTATTGCCCCAACCTAGCCCTGACTTTTGCGACTGCCCGCTTTACGACAAAGCCGGTAAAGCAACGGTCGAGGCAACTACTCGTTGCCTGCGGGAACGTAGCCTTGCGCTCCCCGTTATACTCGCATGGCAAGGAAATTTTTTAGCGTCGTCGTTGTGCGCTCCGTCGAGGAATCCGTGGAGATCGTTGTCGAGGCAAAGAACGCCGACGACGCACATGTGGCAGCCATTCAGCATCTTCAGAAAAGCGGTGATGAATATACGTGGCAAAAGCCGCGCAAGGATCTGACGGTCTGGCACAAGCAGGAGATCGATACACCGGCCATTGTCGATGTGAGCGCCTGAAGCCAGTGAACCTCACAATCCCGCGGATGTGCCGTCGTTGTCGCTACGACACCTGCCATTTGTCGTATTAAGCTGCTATGGCAAGCACCGCCGCCTGTGCAGTTGCACGCCTGTGTCGACCACGGAGACATTCCAATGCGCTACCTCCACACCATGCTTCGCGTCCGCAATCTGGACGTTGCCCTGAAATTCTACGTCGATGCGCTGGGGCTCAAGGAAGTCCGCCGCGTCGATAACGACAAAGCGAAATTCACGCTGGTGTTCTTGTGCGCCGCCGAAGACGAGGCGCTGCTGGCCAAGACCAAAGGGCGCGGCGCGCCGCTGGTCGAACTCACTTACAACTGGGACGAAGAGAAATACGGCGAGGATCGCTATTTCGGCCATCTCGCTTACGAGGTCGACGACATCTATGCGACTGCGATCGGCTGATGAAGCTCGGTATCACCATCAATCGCCCACCGCGCGATGGCCAGATGGCGTTCGTGCGATCGCCCGATCTGCATTCGATCGAGCTTCTGCAAAAGGGCGATGCGGTGCCGCCGCAGGAACCGTGGTCGTCAATGCCCAACACCGGACATTGGTAACTCACAAAACACGCTGCTGGGTGTGTAGTTACGGAACTCCATGAGACGTGTCGCGTTGTCAATGCGAACCTGATTTCATGGAGGCTGAGACAATGGGACGTGGAATTTTACTCTGGCTACTGGGTGTGCCGATTCCGGTAATCATTCTGCTGTGGCTCTTCTTCGGTCGCTGACGCCTCCTAAGCTGAACCTTTGAACAGGCCTCGCTCACGCGGGGCCTGTTTCGTTTGCAGCCTCGCTTCTTTGTGAGAGGTCGGCCCGAGATCGGCCTTGCGATGGCGACGCGTTGCTGACTAAACCTGCGGCGCTTATTCACCAGCGAGGTTCATCGTGCCGCAGACTCCCACTCCGTCCCTGCAGATCTGGGGCCGCGCCAATTCGGTCAATGTGCAAAAGGTTCTGTGGTGCTGCCATGAGCTAGACGTTGCGTATAAGCGCATCGATGCCGGCATGCAATTTGGCCGCAATGGCGAGGCGGACTATCTGGCGATGAATCCCAACGGCCGTGTGCCCACCTTGGTGCAAGGCGATTTCGTGCTGTGGGAATCCAATTCCATCATGCGCTATATCACCCTGGCCTATGGCGCTGCATCGACGCTCTATCCATCCGCTCCGAAGGTGCGCGCCGGGATGGAGCGCTGGCTCGACTGGACACTGACGACATTGCAGCCGGCCGAGCGTCCGCTGTTCTGGGGACTGGTGCGGACGCCCGCCGCCGACCGCGACATGGCCGCGCTGCAGAAGACTGCGGACACCAATGCGACACTGTGGGAGATGGTCGACCGGCAGCTCTCCCGTCAGATCTGGATGGAAGGCGACGATTTCAGCCTCGCCGATATCGCCATCGGCTGCTATGCGCGGCGCTGGTTCGGCGTCGAGGGTGTCACGCGCCCTGCACTTCCGCATCTGCAACGCTGGTATCAGGTGATCTCGGCGCGGCCTGGCTTCCAGACCTATGTCGCGCCGCCGCTCTCCTGAGCGCAGGCGTTCGTTCGAACGTTAGTTTAGCGAGCGTTCGAGCAGTAGGATGCCCATGATCATCACCAGCGTGATCGCGGCCACGATAAGGCGCGTGGACCAGTTCATGCCACGGCTGATCCACCACAGCAGCGCGCAGCCCATCAATGCGGGAATGACGATATCGGGGCGCACGATCGGTGGAGCCCTATGCGATGAAGCGAACGCCCAGCGTCTTGCCGCGGCGCCAGACCACTTCACACGTACGCCCGGTGCGGGCGTCGCGCGAGAAAGCCAGCTTCATCTTGTTGGGGACCGACGTGGGATCGTCGACGACGACTTTTGCGCCGGAAGTCGAGAGATCCAGCACATTGCATTGCCGGGCCGCGAATCCACCGTCCAGCGTGATCCACGCGGCCTGGTGTACGGACCGGCGTGTGTCGCGTTTTTTCGTCACTGCCATCGCATCACTCCACGCCCCGGGAGAGAGCCTTAAGCCCGCATGCTTTAAGAACCGTTGAGAGGTGCAGAAGAGTTCGAAATGTCTTGTGCACAAGGTCCGTGCGCCGCGCATGGGGATCATCCACCTGATCCCCTCACCGCCCACTTGCCGACCCGAACAAACGTCACTATACGTTCGGCCGCTGGCACCAAACTGATTTGCTTTCAGTCGGTGCCGCCCGCGATGGATCAGCCCTAAAGCTTTGATGTTGCGGCGATTTTAGAAATAGCCGTGCAGAACCGCGGTATCCTTGGCCCTCTTTAGGGCCGCTGGATCGGCCGGGGTTTTTTGCTCCCTTCGTCTATCGGTTAGGACGCCACCCTTTCACGGTGGAGAGAGCGGTTCGATTCCGCTAGGGAGCGCCATTCGCGCACTGCCCTGGGTCAGGCCACGTTATTGCCACCCGAGCCTTATTTTCGTTGAACTTGGCCGCGAACCTCCCAAAATTCACGCGTTCTGGATGGTTTTGTCGCGGATTGGAACGATCACACGCCATAGGACTTCGAGCTTCATGGTCGAAATCATGCCGAGCGCTTCCCAGCACAGTTACGCGTCCGACCCCAGTCACACTTGGCGCCTTAGCCAGCAGCCAATCATGGTTGCGGCTGTAGCCCTGTTTTTGGTCGTGATCGGCATCGGCGGCATCGTCGCATGGCGCAGCTATAGCGGCGCAACGCCGGAACCGGAGCGCCTTACCGCATCGCGCCTGCAGCAGGCCCGCGTTGCGCAGGCGTCCGAACAGCTGATCGAAAAGACCAAAGGCATCGAGGCCACCCAGCAGCAGTCGATCGATCAGCTCCAGGTCGTGCAGGATCAGTTGCAGACCATGCAGCGTCTGATGACGGCACAGCAGAACGAAGCGCGTAAGCTCAACGAACAGGTCGGCGCCCTCACCTCGACGCTCGACAATCTCCGCCAGTCCTTTGCCAGCACCTCGGCCACCGACGACAAGCCCGCGGCGCGTGAGCAGCCCCGTCGCTCGCGCTCCCGCGCCGCGGCAAGCAAGGGCCGGACGAAAATGAAGATCGTTGTGCAGCGCAAGCGCCCCGGGGCGCGCGGCTAAGCCATCCCGATCGATTGATCCCGAGCACACGTGAACTGCTTGTACTCCCCACAACACCGCGCCTAGTCTGCTCCGCCGAACGCAATCTGCACTGATCAAGGTGTGAGATCATGCGATCCCGGCAGGGAGCGAGACATGAAGCATGACGGTGGCGACCACCTTCACGCGCACGACAGCGCGATAGCCGAGAAATACGGCAGCACCACACTGGCAACACTCCGCAAGATCTACGGCAAGTTCTTCGCAGCCGGGCATCCCGACACGCTGACGCTCAGCGAAGTGCTGGTGAAGCTAAACGACACCTCGCTTAGCCAGCTCCGCCGCGATCACGACACAGGACATCTCAAGAAGAAGATCTCGAAGGCGGCCTGATGCGACGCGTTGGCGCTGTGGTTAGAACACCTTGCGCAGCAACAACACGGTGAGCACGATCACGACGACTGGAGCTCCAAATGTCACGGGGAGCAACCATGGACTGTCGGCGTCGATGAGTGTGCCGGGAATGACGCCGATCAAGGCATGATCGACGATCCAGACCATAGCAGAAACGATACTGGCGGTTTCGAACTTCAGACGCGGCATGCCGGCGATGCCCGCGACGCTGGTGACCAGCGCGCGCGCCGGCCCGATATGGTAACCGACCATGATCGCGGCGATGCCGTAGCGCTCGAATAGCCCGCGCACCCGCGCCACCAGTTGCTGACGCGATTGAAGCATCCGCATCTCCAACAGCCTCGGCCCGCACCGCTTGCCGAGCTCATAGGACACGCTCATGCCAAGCGCCGCGCCGCCGATGGCCCAGAGAACGAAAGTCCAGGACACCATGCCGGCACCGATCAGCACGCCCGTCGCCGTCACGATGGCAGCAGCCGGAACGACGAAACTGGAGCCGACCAGACATCCGAAGAAGGCGATGACGAGGCCAAGCGGTCCAGCCCAACCGGCTTGCGCCGCAATCAGCGTCGAGATTTTCTGAATGATGTCCATCAGGGAAAGGATTCCGACCGGCGCTGTATTTCGTTCAGGGCTGTGTTTCGTCCAGAACAAGCAATGAAACAAAATCGCGGTCGAAGAAACCGTTTCCTTCCGTCGACGCAGACTACCTGAAGCGAACGCCCTCTATTTCGTCACGCCAACGACGCGCCGATCGGCGCACGGATGGACACAAGATCGAGGGACACACGATGACATTCACGACCGTCAGGCTCGCCGCCGCCACTGTTCTTGCGTTCGGTGCGTCTCTGTAGCACGGAGATTCCGGACGTCGATCGCGTCACGGCCTGCATGATCCGCAACAAGTCGCAGCTGAGCGATGGCTGCAAGTCGGTCTTTGCACCTGCTTCGGCCTATCAGCCGGCATCGCTACGAACTACGAAGCCTGTCAATCTGGTGCCGGCTCGGATTCGCTGACGCCTAGCGCAGGCACGCTATCCCGTGGGCGGCGCTCCCTAGCGGAATCGAACCGCTACGTGTGCAAATCTGGTTGCGCTCTACCGCCGGCGCGCCACGGCGACGCCGAGTAGGAAGGCAACCAACAGAGAGCCTAGCGGCGCTTCCCGCGCGACATTGGCCAGGATGCTCAGGGGCATTCCTGGTTTTTTACCCGACTCGATGGCGCCTCCGATGCGATGCGCGGTCTCGGTCACCGCGTCTTTCACATCCGTAATCGTTTCCGTGATTGTCGATCTGGCCTCAAGTACGGGCTCGACGCCTTCGTAGATGTAGGGGGGTGTCTTTGCGTCGTCGGCCATGGTCATTTCCCGTGCAGTATGAGCTGTGTCAGCCCAATCAACCGGACGCGGATTGGTTCCGGCTCGTCCCTCGCGCCGCACCAGCGTCTCTTTTGCCGCAGGCGGCTCTCGCGAGAGTCACTCTTTCCGGCCTGCCCGGCCGTCTATAATTAGGTTCCATGTACCTGCTCGAATCGCTCCCCACCGTGATCGGTATCGCCGCCGTGGCCCCAGCTCTGCTGGTGCTGTGGCTGGTGATTGCTGCCGACGAACGGCCGGGACCGCCAGGGCTGGTCTGGGCGTCATTCCTGCTGGGCGCCGCCAGCATCTCCCTGCTCGGCTATGCCCGTGCGCTGTTCGCGGCAATTCCGGGCCTTACGGACAACCCGACACTCGCCATGGTGCTCCACGCTGTGTTTGGCGTCGCCGCGCCAGAGGAGATCGTGAAGATCTTCGTCATCATCGCAGTATCCACCCAGCGCGCCCGCACGGCCGATCCGATGGACACGGTGGTTTATGGCGCCGCCGCCGGCCTCGGCTTCGCCGCCTACGAGAATCTCGTCTATCTCCTGCAATATCCCGAGATGTGGCGGACCCTCGCGGTGCTGCGCAGCGTACTGACCGTACCATTTCACGGTGCGCTCGGCGTCATCGCCGGCGCTTACATCGCCATCGCCCGCTCCGGCCGCGCACTCGGCGCCCATCGCCGCGATGGGTGGGCCTTCATTCGTACGCCCATGCTCATCGTCCTGGCGCCGGTGACGCTGCATGCCTGCTTTGATCTTCCTCTGCTGACGCTGCAGCGGCATCCGGAAATCGTCGGCGTGATGCGCCGTGTGCTCGAGGCCGCCGGCGTGGTGATCGGCTTCGGCACGATCGCGCTGGCAGCACGACTCGTCAGGCGGATCGGCGCGCATCATGCGCCCCATACGGAGGTGTCACGCGAGCGGCTCAGCCAGTTGCGCGGCATGTGGGCGCTGCTGGTGGCCGGCGGCGGTGCGGGGTTTGCCGGCACAGCATTCCTGCTGACTTCAATCCATCATTGGTACATCAACCCGGCGCGCAACGTCACCATGATGCTGATCCCGCTCGGTCAGGTATCGATCGCCATCGGCGCCGTGCTGCTGGTGCTGACGACAACGGCCTATGTCCTCGGCCGCAACCGCATGCGCACGGCGGCACCCGCGCAGTCGTAACGTTCAAGAACGCGCGCGACATTCGAGCTATTCCCGATCAACAAACTTGCACCCTTCCGCGTGTGAGCGGATAAATGCGAGGTACGGCCAGCATGCTGCCGGCCAGATCAGGACATCGCCGCCATGACCATGCCGCCCAACCTCGCCGAATTGCAATCGAAGATGAGCGACGCCGTGCGCGCGCACTGGAAGGCATTTCTGATCGAGGGCATCGTGCTGGTGATCCTCGGCTTCGCCGCGATGATCGTGCCGCAGGTGGCGAGCATTGCCGTCACCGTCATGCTGGGCTGGATGTTCTTCATCTCGGGCGTTGCCGCGCTGCTGATGACCTTCTGGGCACGCCAGACGCCGGGCTTTGTCTGGTCGCTGATCTCAGCCGTGCTCGGCATCGGTGCCGGCATCATTCTGCTCACGCGTCCGGCCGAAAGCACGCTGACGCTGACATTCGTAGTTGGCGTCTATTTTCTCGCCGAGGGGGTCGCGACCATCATGTATGCGCTTCAGCATCGCAAGGAACTGTCCGAGCGCTGGAGCTGGATGGCCTTCTCCGGTCTGATGGATATCGTAATCGCCTTCATCATCATCTCGGGCCTGCCGGGCACGGCAGCCTGGGCCATCGGCCTGATGGTCGGCATCAATCTGGTGATCGGCGGCGCGTCGCTGATCGGCCTCGCGATGGCCGCACGCAACAAGGCCTGATCCGGCCGATGATCTGCAGGGGCTCAGCAGCCCTTGCAGATATTCTTGATCATACGATCGAGTTCGCGATCCTGCGCGTCGATGCGGGACGGATCGTTCTTGCCAGTCTCCGGCGGCAGATCGCCCGGACGCGGCTGACGATGGCCGATGGGGGCTTCAGGCAAGGTGCCGCCGCTGTTGCTCTGTGTGGTCGGCTGCGAGCGCAGCCCCTTGGGTGGCAGGTTACGGGATGAGTCCTGCGCCAGAGCCAGCGAATGGCCGAGAACAAACAGGCCTGCCGTCATCACGAACAATGTTTTCATTTTCTGTCTCCGACACCAGTTGGCGCGAGTAAGCCGGTCACTACGGCTTCGGTGGATAGGTATGCACGTCGCCGCAGTAGTCCATCACACGATAGCGCGATTCCGCAGAAGCTTCACCGTCAGCCGTGCGATTGATTGAAGAATCCTCGGACAAATATTCCGGACCGATCGGCGCCTTGCCGTAACCGCCGGGAATATCGAGCACATAATCCGGCTGGCATAATCCGGAAACATTGCCTCGAATGGCGCGCATCAGGGCCCGTCCCTCGGCGATGGTCGTGCGCAAATGCGCAGTGCCGGGCGCAAGGTCGCCGTGATGCAGATAATAAGGCTTGATGCGGCATTCGACGAAGCCGCGCATCAGAGCTGTCAGCGTCGCCGCATCGTCGTTCACGCCGCGCAGCAGCACGGACTGGCTGACCATGGGAATACCGGCGTCGATCATCAGCGCGCATGCCGCACGTGCAGCATCGGTCAGCTCGCGCGGATGATTGGCATGCAGCGCCACCCATGTGCTTGCGTCCGTGACCTTCAAAGCCTCCACCATCTCCGCGCTCACGCGATCGGGATCGGCCACGGGGACCCGCGTGTGCAATCGAATAATCTTTACATGCGGAATCGCAGCGAGGTCCGCCATGATCTCGCTCAATCGTCGTGGTGACAGCATCAAGGGATCGCCGCCGGTGAGGATTACCTCCCAGATCTCGCCATGGCTGCGGATGTAAGCCAGCGCGGCTGAATAAGCGTCAGGCGACAGCGCAGTCTCCTTGCCCGGCCCCACCATCTCGCGGCGGAAGCAGAACCGGCAATACACCGCGCAGACATGGACCAGCTTGAACAGCACCCGGTCGGGATAGCGATGCACGATGCCGTCGATGGGCGCGTGGGCGTGATCGCCGATCGGGTCGGCGTTCTCTTCAGGCTGCGCGTTCAGTTCATCCACACTTGGAATGTACTGGCGCGCGATCGGATCGTCGGGATCGCTGCTGTCGATCAGTGCTGCTACGGCCGGCGTCACCGCGACCGCATAGCGCGCGGCGACTTTCTCCAGATCAGCCAGCGTCGAGGCTGGCGCGAGACCATTTTCAATGAGGTCGCTCGCTTGCCGCAGGGTCGTCGCAACTTTCACGTGACGGTTCATGACACACCTGCCGGCGGGGTCCACACCACCTGATCGATCCGCGTCGCGCCCGAAGCCAGCATCACCAGCCGGTCGAAGCCAAGCGCCACGCCAGACGCGGGCGGCATCGCAGCCACGGCCTCAAGAAACTCCTCGTCGAGCGGATAGCGCTCGCCATAGCGACGCTCTTTTTCATCCATCGCTTCCGTGAAGCGGCGGCGCTGTTCATCAGCATCGGTCAGCTCGCCAAAGCCGTTGGCGAGTTCCACGCCACAGGCATAGACCTCAAAGCGTTCGGCCACGCGTGGATCGCCCGCTTTCGTGCGTGCCAGAGCCGCCTCCGGCGACGGATATTCGAACAGCACGGTCATCCGTCGCTGCCCGAGATTCGGTTCGATATGCTCGACCAGAATCTTGCTGAAAATATCCGACCAGGTGTCGTCCTCGCAGATCCGTACCTTGCCAGTCGCAGCAGTCGCCAGCTTGGCGCGATCACCCTCGGCGCCATCGATGCTCGCAAGCAGATCGATATCCGCAAAGCGCGTGAAAGCCGCTGCCACGGTCAGCATCTCCGGCTCCGCAAATGGATCGGCAACATGACCTCGAAAAGTGAACTGCCGAATGCGAGTCGCCTGCGCGGCGTATGCAATGATCGCCACACAATCGGCAATCACAGCCTCATAGCTCTCCTCGGCACGATACCATTCCAGCATCGTGAATTCAGGCAGATGCTTGTCACCGCGCTCCCGGTCGCGAAACACCCGGGCGAATTCGAAGATTTTCGTCTCCCCGGCCGCCAGCAACTTCTTGCAGGCGAATTCGGGCGAGGTCCGCAGATACCGCTGCAAGCATTCGCCATCGCGGTCGATCAGCTCGGTCTTTGGTGCGTGCAGATGAGTCTCATTGCCCGGCGAAACCTGCAGGACGCCGGTCTCGACCTCCAGGAAGTCCCGGGCGTCAAACCACGCCCGAACGGCGCGGGTGATCGCCCCCCGCGCCAGCAGGAAGCCCCGGCGGTCCTGGTGCCGCGCCGGGCTCCACCAGGGCGACGGTCGGTCGGTTCCAGTCATCGGCAAACGGCCCTTTTGGGTTGCAAAACACTGGCATCGCCGCGTGAAATCAGTATGTTGCCCCCCGAAACCGCTTCGCTGGCCACAGGACAAACACGTCCGGATCGGTCCCGGGCCTGAAATCTAGGAAACATATCTGTGAAAGTCATCGCCAGTTCTATTCGCAAGGGCAACGTCATCGATCAAGACGGCAAGCTCTACGTGGTTCTGTCCGCCGAGAACATCCACCCCGGCAAGGGCACCCCAGTCAGCCAGATCGAAATGCGCCGAATCAGCGACGGCGTGAAGATCTCCGAGCGCTACAAGACGACCGACCAGGTGGAAAAGGCGACCATCGAGGATCACAACTTCAATTTCCTCTACAAGGACGCCGACGGCTTCCACTTCATGAACAATGAAAACTACGACCAGATCCAGGTCCAGAAGGACGTGATCGGCGACGCCGAGCCCTATCTGCAGGAAAACATGACGGTCAAGCTGTCGCTGCACGATCTGGCGGCTGTCGCGATCACCCTGCCGCAGCGCGTGACGCTCGAAGTCGTCGAGACCGAGCCGGTCACCAAGGGCCAGACCGCGTCGTCGTCATACAAGCCCGCGATCCTGTCGAACGGCATCCGTTCGGCGGTTCCGCCTCATGTCGGCACCGGAACCCGCATCGTCGTGCTGACCGAAGACGGTTCCTACGTCGAGCGTGCCAAGGACTAAAGGCCCACGGCGGTCGCAAGACTGCCGCAACTAGGCCGCAGGATTTTCAAAAGACCGCCGGACGCCCGAAAACGGCTTGCGGCGGTCTTTTCATTCGTGATTACAAAAGGTTGTCGCCAGAAGCCGACCGCGACGCCTTGCCCCTGCCGCCACGCAAATCATGCGGCTACAATGGGACATGACCACGCGCGATTCCCTGATTGACCGACGCAGCCTGCTCCGCTCCGGCCTGGGTGCCAGCGTGCTGTTGGCCATGCCCGGGACCGCCTTTGCGGCGCCCGCGGGATTCGACCAGTGGCGCGACGCCTTTCGTGCAAAGGCAATTGCCAAAGGCGTCTCCGACGCGACCTACGCGCGCGTGATGGGCCGCATTGAGCCGGACATGTCCGTGTTCACCAAGATGCAGAAGCAGCCGGAATTTCACGAGCAGCTCTGGCAATACATCAACCGCCGCGCCTCCGACTGGCGCATCGCCGCCGGCAAGGAGGCGCTGCGCAAAAATGAAGCCGTGTTCGAGCGCATCGAGCGCGACTTCGGCGTCGAGCGTGGCACGCTGCTGGCGCTGTGGGGCGTCGAATCCGCCTATGGCGATCCCATCGTGCAACAGAACCATATGCGCCCGGTATTTCCGTCGCTGGCCGCACTCGCCTGGAACGAGCCGCGCCGCCGCGCCTATTGGGAAACCGAACTCATCAACGCGCTGAAGATCGTCGACAAGGGCTGGGGCACGCCTGAGGAGATGCGCGGTTCATGGGCCGGCGCGATGGGACATACGCAATGGATGCCGGAAGTCTGGCTTAATGTCGGCATCGATTATGACCGCGACGGCCGCGTCTCGCCGTTCGGCAAGCCCGATGATGCGCTGGGCTCGAGCGCGCGCTTCCTCGTCAATCGCGGCAAGTATCCGCGCGGCGAGCACTGGGGTTATGAAGTCCGCGCGAACGGCGCCGGCTCGTCGGATAGCAATCGCAGCTTTGCAGCCTGGTCCGCAGCCGGCGTGACCCGTGCCGATGGCCAGCCTTTCCCGCAACCGAATGCCAATGCAAAGCTCTGGGTACCTGTGCAAGGCGGCCCGGCCTTCCTGCTCGGCCAGGGCTTCTACGCCGTGCGCAGCTATAACCCGTCGATGAATTATGCGCTGGCGATCTGCCATCTCGGCGATCGCATTCTCGGCGCGCCGCCTTTCATCCAGCCGTTCCCCGGCTCGGAACGCGCGCTCACACTCGCCGAAGTGCAGGAAGTACAAACTCGCCTCACCCGCGCCGGCTTCGACACCGGCGGCACCGATGGCCGCGTCGGCAACGACACGATGAAAGCGGTGAAGGACTATCAAACGAAGATGGGTCTGCTGCCGGCGGATGGCTATGGCGGGCTGAAGGTGCTCGCGCGGTTGCGGCAAGGCGGCTGAGCCGTTCCGTCAAATTCCCGCCATTCGCCGCGGATCGACGTAACGATCGTAGTCTTCACCCGAGAGCAGTCCTAGCGCGATCGCCGCTTCGCGCGGTGTGATGGACTCGTCCAGCGCCTTGGCTGTGATGAGCGCGACCTTGTCGTAGCCGATCACCGGATTGAGCGCTGTCGCGAGCAGCGGCGCATTGGCGACATTCGCAGCGAGCTGTCGCCGATCGACGTCGAGATCGCGGATCAATCGGGACGTGAAGACATCGATGCCATCGGCGAGGACGCGGATCGACTGCAGAACATTGTAGATGATCACCGGCTTGGCGACGTTGAGCTCGAAATTGCCAGACGCACTGGCTGCAGTGACGACGGCGTTATTGCCCGTCACCTGAAAGCACACCTGCGCAAGCATCTCGGCGATCGTCGGGTTGCGTTTGCCAGGCATGATCGATGACGTGAGCCCGTCATGCGGGATGACGAGTTCGCCAAAGCCGCAGCGTGGACCGGAGCCGAGAAAGCGAATGTCGTTGGCGATTTTCAGCAGCGTGACGGCAAGGCCATTGAGCGCGCCGGACACTTCGACAAGCGCGTCATGCGCGCCCATGCCTTCGAACTTGCTCGGGTTCGGGACGAACGCAACGCCGGTCAGTGCGTTCAGGTACTCGCAAAAGGCGCTGTCGAATCCCGCGGGTGCGTTGAGCCCCGAGCCGACGGCTGTGCCGCCCTGCGACAGCATCAGCAGGCGCGGGAACACGGCTTCAATGCGCTCGATCGCATGATCGGTCTGGCGCGTGAAGGCATCGAATGCCTGGCCCATGGTCATCGGCACAGCATCCATAAGATGCGTGCGTCCGATCTTCACGACGTCGGCAAATGCATCTGCCTTGGCGCGGAGATCGTCGCGCAGCACCTGCAAGGCCGGGAGCAAGCGCCCGCGCAATTCCAGCGCCGTTGCCACATGCATCACGGTCGGAAAGCTGTCATTCGATGACTGCGAACAATTGACGTGATCGTTGGGATGAACGGGCGATTTGGTCGCGAGCGGCTGGCCCAGCAACTCATTCGCGCGGTTCGCGATCACCTCATTGGCGTTCATGTTGGTCTGCGTGCCGGAGCCGGTCTGCCAGATCGGCAACGGGAAATGATCGTCGAAACGGCCTTGCTGAAGTTCGAGTGCCGCTGTTTCGATCGGCGCTGCGATCTCCGGCTTGATCGTCCCGAGTTGCAGATTGGCGCGAACGGCCGCGATCTTCTGCAGAGCGAATGCACGGATCAGCGCGACCGGGAAACGCTCGTCGCTGACCTGGAAGACCTCAAGCGCGCGTTGGGTCTGCGCGCCCCAATAGCGATCCTTCGGCACCGCGATGGTACCGAAGGAGTCGTGTTCCGTGCGAACGTCACTCACGAGTCTGGCTCACTGCGCGCCGACAACGCCCGCCGCCTTGATGATCGGCGTCCATTTGTCGATCTCTGACTTGAGATGCGCGGCTAGCGCATCGGGGGTGGCCCGTTCCGGCGCTACCGGCTGCACGCCGAGCCCGGCAAGCCGGCTCTTCACGGTCTCGTCCTTCAGCGCGACGTTCAATGCAGCCACGAGCTTGTCGATGATCGGCTTCGGCGTGCCCTTCGGCGCGAACAGGCCGTACCAGACCGTGTAGGTAAAGCCCGGCAGGCCGGCTTCGGCTGTCGTGGGCAGTTTTGGCAGCGCCGGCGCCTTCTCGGTGCTGGTGACGGCGTAGCCCTTGATCGTGCCGCCATCGACATTGCCGACGACGTTGACGATCTGGTCGCACATGACATCGACCTGCCCGCTCATCATGTCGTTCATCGCCGGACCAGCACCGCGATAGGCGATCTGGGTCGGCTGCGTACCGGTCGCTGTATTGAGCAGCAGGCCACACAGATGCGAGGCTGATCCGATGCCGGCATGCGCGTAGTTCACTTTCTCCTTGTTCGTCTTCATCCAGGCGATCAACTCGGCGAGATTGGCGGCCGGGAGATCCTTGCGTGCCACGAACACTGACGGCAGATCGACAGCCAGGCCGATCGGCTCGTAGTCCTTGATCGGATCGTATTTGAGCTTGGGATACAGCGCCGGATTGGTCGCGTGGCTGATATGGATCAGCAGCAGATTGTAGCCATCCGGCGGCGAGGCGGCGACCTTGGCGCTGCCGATGGAGCCGCCGGCGCCCGTCGTGTTCTCGACGATGACCTGCTGCTTCAGCGGGCCGCTCATGCCCTGTGCCAGCAGCCGCGCGATGGTGTCACCGGGGCCGCCTGCTGAATACGGCATGTTCATGGTGATGGTGCGGGTCGGATAGTCCTGCGCCAAGCTTGGGTCGGCCAGCAATGCACCGGCAAGCACGAATGCGGTCGTCAAAATGTTCTTCGTCATTGAAATCCTCCCCTGTTGTGTCTGTTGTTTCAGCGTCCGCTCATGCTCAGCACGCGATCCACCATCGGACCGCACAGACCGAGATAGTTGGCCGGGTCGCAGTGACGACGGATAGCCTCCTTGCCACCAAGGGCTTCGGTGATTTCCGGGACCTCGGCGAGGATATCCGCAAGCTGTCCGCCCCCTTCGATGGCCTTGCGGCAGGCGTCATAGACGACGTCATGGGCGTGCTGGCGTCCGAGCTTGGGTGCCGCCGCCATCATCACCGCTTCGGCGACGATGAGACCGCGTGTCAGATCCAGATTCTCCAGCATGCGCTTCTCATGAACCACGAGTCCGGCCAGCATGAATTTGGCATTTGCCAGCGACGAAGCGGTGAGCAGGAAGCTCTCCGGCAACGACACCCATTCGAGGTGCCACGGCCCCGTTGCACGTTCCAGGTCATGGATCATGCCGTCGAGCATGGTCGCGACGTGCTGGCGCACCGCCTTGGCAGCGGCGAGCATCAGTTCGCTTGAAATCGCGTTACGCTTTTGCGGCATCGTCGATGACGCGCCGCGACCGGGCACGAAAGGCTCAGACACTTCGCCGAATTCGGACGATGACAACAGCATCACGTCGGTGGCGATCTTGCCGAGCGTACCGGTGATCAGGCCGAGCAGCGTGACCGCTTCGGCGATGCCGTCACGGGCGACATGCCAGGTGATCGCCGGCTGATGCAGGCCGAGCTCCTCGCAGAACAGCCGCTGCATCTCCAACCCGCCCTCGCCCACAGACGCGAGCGTCCCCGCGGCGCCGGAGAACTCGCCGAGCAGGATGCGCGGCAGCGCCTGATCGACGCGCTCGATATGGCGATCGATAGAAGACAGCCAGACGGCGGCCTTGTAGCCGAAGGTCACCGGCAGCGCCTGCTGCAGATGGGTGCGCCCGGCCATCGGCGTGTCGCGATATTTTTTCGCCATGGTAGCGAGGATGTCGCGGACCTCGCGCAGATCGCGTGCAACGATCTGCAGGGCCGCGCGGATCTGCAGGACATTGGCGGTATCCATGATGTCCTGGGTGGTCGCACCCCAGTGGACGTAGCGCCCCGCCTCTCCGGCAGCTTCAGAGAGCTGATGGACCAGCGGCAGGATCGGATAGCCGACGATTTCGGTCTCAGCTCGGAGCTTGTCGAAATCGATCCGGATCGATTTGGCGGCGGCCTCGATGGCCTGCGCGGCTTCCTTCGGCACAACGCCGAGACGGGCCTGGGCGCGGGCCAGTGCGACTTCGGCCTCGATGTAGCGGCCGACCAGGGCTTCGTCGGCGAAGACCGCCCGCATTTCCGCGGTGCCGAACATGTCCCGAAACAGGACCGAATCGAAAACCGTGCTGCCCATAACGCTTCCTCTTATTATGTTCGTACATATTAAATTGTACGAACATAAACCGTATGTCAATCTCCTTCCTTGACGAGATGGTCGCCAATCAGGCTTCCATCTTGCGATCAGGGACTTAGGGGTCGAGGAACGACGGTGGAAAAGCGTTACGCGTTCGTGGCCCGAGCACTGACCGAGGCCATCGCAGACGGACGGCATCCGGTCGGGTCTGTGCTGCCGACAGAGTTTGAGCTGGCGGACCAGTTCGCCGTGAGCCGATCAACCGTGCGCGCGGCGATGCAGGAGCTGCAGGCGTCCGGCTTGGTCAGCCGGAAGCGCAATGCCGGGACACGTGTCGAGGCGACCTCTCCGGCCAAGGGCGGTGATGGCTTTACGCAGGCACTCAATACGATCGAGGCGGTGCAGCAGTTCGGCACCGAGACGGAGCGCCACGTGCAGCGTGTCACCGACATCGTCGCGGACAGCGAGCTTGCCACCCAGCTCGGATGCCGGCCCGGCCGCCGCTGGCTGTGCATCTCAAGTCTGCGCACGATTCCAGGCGACGTCACACAGACCCCGATCTGCTGGACGGACGTGTATATCGATGGTGCCTTCGCCGACGAAGTGCGCGCGAAGATGGGCGGGCATCATGAGATCTTCGGCACGCTGGTCGAGAAAATCTCGGGACGACGCTTTGTCGAGATCCGGCAGGACATTTCTGCGGTTGGCGTGTCGGACGCGATGGCGGAGCCACTGAAGGCAACGGCTGGCGCGCATGCGCTGTCGATCCGGCGGCAGTATCTGTTCGCGTCAAACGAGCTGGCTGAGGTCTCGCTCAGCATTCATCCGGCAGATCGGTATCGGTATTCGACGCGGCTGCTAAGGCGAGAACGCGTGCAGGAGTAAGTGGGAGGATGCAGCCGAAGTCACGTTACGGCTGGCGAAGCCATGTAATGAACTGCTCGACATCAGCCCGGTCGTATCCGAGCAATTCGCCAATCATGCGTTCCAGATCCGGGCGCCGCCCCGGCAGCAAGGTGAGATAGAGGCTCTGTACCATGAGCATCGCCGGAATGCGCCATGCCTCTTGGGCGTCGGCATAGAGTACGTAACGCGTGGAAAGTTCTCTGCCGTTTAAAAGCGTATACTTCTCAATCTTCTCGGCTTTGACGAAGCGCCCATTCGCCACGAACTCATCGAAGCGAGGGTCGGGATAGTCCGCGTATTTTTCACTGCCTTCGAACACAAACATGCTGAGATGCTTCTGCCCGGCGATCATCAGATCGAATTCGCGTCCTTCATGAGGTCCTACATAAGACGGCGCTTCTTCCGACATCACGCTACCTGATCATCTTCGGCCCGGGATCGGGCGCGGCCACGTCGATCACGCGCATCTGCACGCGCTCGGCACCCTGCCAGCGATCGACGGTCAGCGAGCCCGCTACGTGGACAGGCTGACCGCGCAACTCCTGCAACGCGTTGCCGAGCTTCTGCCCCACTGAACGAAACGCGATGCCGTTGACGATGGCGCCGTCCGACGCCTTGAAGCGCAGCCGCAGATGCGCCTGCCCGACTTCATCGACATAGACGAGCTGATGCGCCGGCAGCGCAATCACCGGCTCGGGATTGGCCTGCCCGAACGGGCCGGCGCGATTGAGCGTATTGACGAGATCCGTCGTCACACCGCGCGCAGTGACGGCGCCGTCTATGAACAGCTCCTTCTCGTTGCGCGACTTGCCGACGTCGGCAGCCAGCGCGCTTTCGATATAGGCCCGGAATTCGCCGAGACGTTCCTTGCGCAGCGTGACACCGGCGGCCATGGCATGCCCGCCACCTTTCATCAGAAGCCCATCGGCAACGGCTTGCCGCACGGCTTTGCCGAGATCGACGCCGGAGATCGAGCGGCCAGACCCCGTACCGATTCCGCCGGGCTCCAGCGCAATCGCGAAAGCGGGCCGCGCGAATTTTTCCTTGAGCCGGGATGCGACAAGCCCGACCACGCCCGGATGCCAGCCTTCGCTGGCCGTCACGATCACCGAGCCTTTGTCTTCCAGCCCGAGTGACGCCAGCGCCTCCGCTTCGGCCTGCGCTTCCGCGGCCTGCTCGATCACGCGTCGTTCGATGTTCAGCCGATCAAGTTCGGCAGCGATCTTCGCAGCCTCGGAAATATCACCTTCAAGCAGCAGCCGCACGCCCAAATCGGCGCGCCCGATACGGCCGCCGGCATTGATGCGCGGCCCCAGCATGAAGCCGAGATGCCACGCTTCCGGCGGACCGTTCAAACGCGCCACATCCATCAGTGCGGTGTGGCCGATGTGATCGCGGCGGCGCAATGCGATGAGACCCTTGGCGACGAAGGCGCGGTTCAGGCCGATCAGCGGTGCCACATCGGCCACGGTGCCCAGGGCCACGTGATGCAGCATGCCGAGCAGATCCGGCTCCGGCATCTCGGCGGTCCAGAAGCCGCGCTTGCGCAATTCGCGATTGACCGCGACCAGCGTGATCAGCACGAGGCCGACGGCGGCGAGATGACCAAGGCCGGAAATATCGTCGAGCCGGTTGGGATTCACCACGGCATCGACGTCAGGTAGTTCCTCGCCGGTCTGATGGTGATCGATGACGACCACGGACATGCCGAGCTTCTTGGCCTCAGCCAGCGGCTCAAAACTGGTCGTGCCGCAATCGACAGTCACGAGCAGCGTCGCGCCCTTGCCGGCCAGCATCCTGATGGCATCCACATTGGGGCCGTAGCCCTCGAAGATGCGATCGGGAATGTGGATCTGCGGATCGAGTCCGCAATGGCGGAGGTGCCAGGCCAGCAGCGCCGACGACGTCGCGCCATCGACGTCGTAGTCGCCAAAGATTGCCACTTTCTCCCGGCGCTGTGCGGCATCCGCGAGGCGCTTCGCCGCTGCTTCCATCTGCGTGATGGTGAACGGGTCCGGCATCAGCTTGCGGATGGTGGGATCGAGGAAGTCTTCGACCGCGTCGAGTTCGATATTGCGGCCAGCGATGACCCGCGCCAGCATTTCCGGCAATTGAAAACGTTGCACCATGGCCAGCGCCCGCGCCGCCCCGCGCTGATCCACCCGGTCGCGCCAGATCCGCCCGGTGGCGGATTCGGTAACGCCGAGAAAGGCCTGCTGGGATTCGACGGGAATGATGGTCGGTGGCGTCATGGCATCAGCAATAGGCCGCGCAGCCGCTTTCGGCAAATCCCAAGCCGGTCAGCAGCCCATCCGCTTCGCCAGATCGTTGAAGTCGTCGGCCACCACGTCCCACGGGCCCTCGGCCTTGAAGTCGCGGTTCTGGTGCGGGCCGTATTCAGTGACCCGCGGCACGAAGGCAGTCTTGAGGCCGAATTTGTGTGCGGCATCGAGATCGCTGTTATGGGCGGCGACCATCATGACTTCCGCAGGCCTCAGATTGAGCAGTGCGGCGGCGCCGAGATAGGCCTGCGGATCGGGCTTGTAGTGTTCGAACAGTTCCGCGCTCATGATCAGGTCCCATGGCAGGCCGGCGAATTTCGCCATGTTGGTCAGCAGCGCGACATTGCCGTTCGACAACGGGCTGATGACGTATTTTGTCTTCAGCCTGGTCAAGCCGCTCACCGAATCCGCCCACGGATGCAGCCGGTGCCAGCCGAGTGTCATGTAATGCAGATCGTTGTCCGAGAGCCCTTTGATGCCGAACTTGGCGACCAACACATCGAGTGACTGCCGATGCAGCGTGTCGAGCTTGACGAAGCCGCGCTCGGGATGATGGCGCACGACATCCATCGACGGCATATAGGCCTGCCGCCAGGCATCGACGAGCGCGGTCCAGTCAGCCGTGATGCCGCGCGCTTTGCCGAACGCGGTACAGTCAGCAATCAGGCTGGAACGCCAATCAACCACGGTGCCGAACACGTCGAACACCAGAGCCTTGACGTTATCGGTCTCGCTCATGGTCTCATCCCCATTTATTTTCTTGGTTTTTAGTTCGAATAATCCGAGCGCGTGTTGGCGCGCTCAGATTGCCTTTAGTTAGAGTATCTTCCGGTACTGCATAAATCCGGAATTATCCGCGACCTGGTCGTAGAGAATTCTGGCCTGCGCATTCTCGTTCTGGGTCAGCCAATGCACGCGGCTGCAGCCATCGGCCTTGGCCTTTGCATAAACTGCTTCGATCAAAGCGCGGCCAACGCCAAGTCCCCGCGCGCTGTTGTCGACGAACAGATCCTGCAGATAGCAGTAATTGCCCGGTGTCCAGGATGAGCGGTGATAAAGGAACTGCACGATACCGGTGAGCTTGCCGTCCACATACGCGCCCAGCAGGAACATCTGCTCATTGGCGTCGTGGAAACGCTTCCACGCCGTATCGGTCGCGGCCTGTGGCAGCGTCGCCTTGTAGAACGTCAGATAGCCCTGCCAGAGCGGCTCCCAGGCAGCCCGCTCATCGGGGCCGACCGGGCGGATGTCAACATTCGCCTTCGCCATGTGACCGAACTCAATCCAGGTGGAATTTTTCGAGCTGGCGATGCTCGCCCTTGATGATGCGCACCGTGCCAGTTACCGAACGCATCACGATGGTCTCGGTCTCAATGACGTCGCCGCGGAACTTGACGCCCGACAGCAATGCACCGTCGGTGACACCGGTGGCGGCAAACAGGCAGTCGCCCTTCGCCATGTCCTCGATGCCATAGATCATCTTGGGGTCGGTGACGCCCATCTTTGCCGCACGCTCGCGCTTCTCCTCGGTATCGAGGATCAATCGGGTCTGCATCTGCCCTCCGATGCAGCGCAGTGCTGCGGCCGCCAGCACACCTTCCGGAGCGCCGCCAATGCCAAGATAGATGTCGATGCCAGATTTGGCGGGATCGGTGGTGTGGATGACGCCGGCGACGTCGCCGTCTGGAATGAGACGCAGCGCCGCACCGGTCGAGCGGATCGCTGCAATCAATGCTTCGTGCCGCGGCCGTTCGAGCACCAAGGCCGTAATCTCCGACACCGGCACGCCCTTGGCCTTTGCGAGACGCTTGATGTTTTCCTCGGGCGACGCATCGATATTGATCACGTTCTTGTCGTAACCGGGGCCGATCGCGATCTTGTCCATATAGACGTCGGGCGCGTGCAGCAGCGTGCCGCCATCGGCCATCGCCATGGTAGCAATCGAGCCCGGCATGTCCTTGGCGCACAGCGTCGTGCCTTCCAGCGGGTCGACGGCAATGTCGACCTTCGGGCCGGCATTGATGCCGACCTTCTCGCCGATATAGAGCATCGGCGCTTCGTCGCGCTCGCCCTCGCCGATCACGATGGTGCCATCGATCGGCATCTTGTTGAGTTCGCGGCGCATCGCATCGACCGCTGCCTGATCGGCCGCCTTCTCCTGCCCATGACCACGCAGCCGCGCAGCCGACACCGCCGCGCGCTCGGTCACGCGAACGATCTCCAGCGTCAGAATGCGCTCGAGCAGTTGCTGCGGCGGGACGGTAATATGGGTCGACATCGGCTGGCTCCTTCTACGGCGGGTCTGACGACCCTAGGGATCGATGATCCCATACAACTCTCAACGCGTGGATTTAGTTCTTCTCGATCCGGATAACCTGCGGCTTTCCCGATATCACCTTGTCGCTCTGCACGGCCTGGAGGGCGCGGCGCATCGCGTCTTCAGTGGTCGCATAGGTGATCAGGATAACAGGCACAGGTGACGATTTCGCGCTCTTGCCGACCGGCTCGATGCCGCCATTGGGATGGCGCTGCACGATCGACTCCAGCGAGATCTTCTGTTCGGCCAGACGCGTCGCGATGCGCGCCGCCGTACCGGCGAGATCGCGCGCCATCAGGCGGATATAATAACCACCTTCATGGCGTTCCATCGGCGCCTTGGTGGTGGTCCTGAGTTTCTCAACCGGCCGTCCGAACGGCAACGTGCGCACATGACGTGCGACGTCCGCGATATCAGCGAGAACAGCAGAGGCCGTCGCAGCACCACCGGCGCCCGGACCGACCAGCGTGATCGGCGCGATGCCGGCACCGTCGACGGTGACGGCGTTGGTGACGCCCATGACCTGCGCAATAGAGGATGACAGCGGCACCATGGTTGGATGCACGCGCTGTTCGATGCCCGTCGCAGTACGCATGGCAACGCCCAGCAGCTTCACGCGATAGCCAAGCTCTGCAGCGGCACGCAGGTCTTCAGCCGCAATCGACGAGATACCCTCGACCGACACTGCGCTCTGCGCGACCTTGGTCCCGAATGCGAGGCTGGCGAGAATGGCCAGCTTCTGCGCGGTGTCATGGCCATCGACGTCGAAGGACGGCTCGGCCTCGGCGTAGCCAAGCCGCTGCGCGTCTTTAAGGCATTCCTCGAAGGACAAGCCCTCCAGCTCCATCCGTGACAGTATGTAGTTGCAGGTGCCGTTGAGAATACCGTAGACGCGATTGATATCAGTGCCGGCGAGACCTTCGCGGATGGTCTTGATGATCGGAATGGCGCCGGCGACGGCGGCCTCGTAGTTCAGCGCGCCGCCGTGCTTCTCGGCCGATGCGGCCAGCTTCAGGCCATGCTTGGCGATCAGCGCCTTGTTTGCAGTGACGACCGACTTACCGGCGCCCAGCGCCGCCTCAATCGATGACAGTGCGGGATCACCAACGCCGCCCATCAGTTCGACGAAGCACTCGACATCCGGATGCTGCGCCACCGCAAGCGGGTCTTTCATCCAGTCGATGCCGCGCAGATCGACACCGCGCTTCTTGGTCTTGGAGCGCGCGGTGACAGCAACCACCTTGACGCCACGACCGCAGCGCGCGGCCAAAATCGAGTTCTGCTGTTCGATGAGACGGACGACCTCGGCACCAACGGTGCCGAGTCCCGCGATACCCACTTTGAGGGGTGCGACCATTAAGCTTCAGACCTGTCGGAATTCTTGTTGAGCGATGACCGGTCCGAAAACCGGGTACCGGTTTTCGGGATCACGCCTATCGCCGGTTGGCGAGAGGAACTACGTTGTGCAACGTTTCGAGACCGCTTTCAAGGAAGCGGCGGATGCCGCGGGCAGCCTGGCGAATGCGCTGTTCATTCTCGACCATCGCGATGCGGACGTAACCTTCACCATGCTCGCCGAAGGCGACGCCGGGAGATACTACGACACCGGACTTTTCAACGAGAAGCGTTGCAAACTGCATGCTGCCCACTTCGCGGAATTTCTCCGGCAGCGGCGCCCAGGCAAACATCGACGCCGAGGGCGGCGGAATGTCCCAGCCGGCACGGCCGAAGGATTCCACCATCGCATCGCGGCGCTTGCGATAGACATCGCGCATCTCGCGAATGCAGTCGTCCGGCCCGTTCAGCGCGGCAGTCGCCGCGACCTGTACGGGCGTGAACGCGCCGTAGTCCAGATAGGATTTCACCCGCGTCAGCGCGGCGATGATACGTTCATTGCCGACCGCAAAGCCCATGCGCCAGCCAGCCATCGAGAAGGTCTTCGACATCGAGGTGAATTCGACAGTGACGTCCATCGCACCCGGTACCTGCAGCACCGAGGGCGGCGGGTTTTTGTCATCAAAATAGACCTCTGCATAAGCGAGGTCCGAAAGAATGTAGATCTCGTGCTTCTTCGCGAAGGCCACGAGGTCTTTGTAGAAATCGAGGCTCGCCACCTGCGCCGTCGGGTTCGACGGATAGCAGACGATCAACGCGATCGGTTTCGGGATCGAATGGATGATGGCGCGCTCGACGGCAGCGAAAAAGTCCGGCGTCGGCTCGGACGGCACCGAGCGGATCACGCCGCCAGCCATCAGGAAGCCGAAGGCATGGATCGGGTAGCTTGGATTCGGGCACAGCACGACGTCGCCGGGCGCGGTGATCGCCTGGGCGACGTTGGCGAAGCCTTCCTTGGAGCCCAGCGTCGCCACGACCTGAGTGTCGGGATTGAGCTTCACGCCAAAGCGGCGCTCGTAATAGCCGGCCTGGGCCTTGCGCAGGCCGGTGATGCCTTTTGAGGCCGAGTAACGATCGGTACGCGGCTTGCCCAGGGTCTCCTTGAGCTTCTCGATCACATGCGGCGGGGTCGCCAGATCCGGATTGCCCATGCCGAGGTCGATGATATCGGCGCCAGCGTTCCGCGCGGCGGCCTTGGCCCGGTTGACCTGTTCGAACACATAGGGCGGCAATCGACGGATGCGGTAGAATTCTTCCATGGGATCGGGCTCCAGAACCGCTTCAGCATGCGGTTGAATCGTTTCTTTTTATCACGGAAGCCCGGTGACACCAGTCACGACGGGCAGTTTTGACTATTTGGCCGCCGGTTTGGCCGGCAGCACGACGGCCTGGCGATCGCGGGCGGCCGTCAGTTCAGCCTGCATCTTGGCCTGATCCGCCGGCGCCATGGCGGTGCCTTCGCGGGTGGTCGGCAGGTCGTGAACCGGCAAATAGGTACCCACCTCGGCCGGACGCGCCGGAGCGCCTGCGGGTGTGCCCACCATGGGCATGTCGGCGATGGTCGAGGCGCAGCCGCCAAGAGGCAAGCCAAGGCCAAGCCCCAGCACGGCGGCGGTTGCCGCTGCCCGCGCCCCGCGACCATCGATCACCCTGAATGTGCCCTTACGCGTCACGCCACAACCTACATCGCATTAGAATCGATTTCATCCCATCGCAGCGCACCATCCGACCAATCTGGTCACAAACGATTAACGCCGGGAGAACAGGATAGAGGCTTGGATCTTCAATATGACCGAAGCAAGACCTTTGACGCGGTGCAGCACATCGAATCCTGCGGCAAGCCGCGAACTGTGCCATCATTGATTTGCGTGGTGACGTACCGTTGCCCGACTGGAATGAAGCTGTTGTTGCGCCATGACCGAAGTTGCCACCGACGCCAAAGCTGCTGAAAACAAAACCTCGGGCGACAAGACCGACAAGCCGTTCAATCCCGAAGCTTTTGCGCTCAACATGGCCAAGGCGATGGAGAATGGCGGCAAGGCGCTGGCCGCCTATTTGCAGCCACGCCAGACCGGCGAGACCGTCGATAAGCCGCCGAGCGAACTGACGGAGCTCATCAAGACATTCAGCATCGTGGCCAATTACTGGCTGTCCGACGACAAGCGGGCCGCCGAATTGCAGATGAAACTCGGCAAGGCCTATCTTGACCTCTGGGGCTCCGCGATGCGCCGGATGGTCGGCGAAGCCGGCTCGCCTGCTATCGAGGCACCGCCGCGCGACAAGCGCTTCAGCGATCCCGAGTGGAAATCGAACCAGTTCTTCGATTTCGTCATGCAAGCCTATCTACTCACGACGCAATGGGCCCACGACCTCGTCAAGAATGCCGAGGGGCTCGACGCGCATACCCGTAAGAAGGCGGAGTTCTACGTCCAGCAGATCACCAATGCGATGGCCCCGTCGAACTTCGTGCTGACCAATCCGGAAGTGCTGCGCGAGACGGTGATGTCGAACGGCAGCAACCTGATGCGCGGCATGACCATGCTGGCCGAGGACATCGAGGCCGGCAAAGGCTCGCTGCGCATTCGCCAGTCCGACCCGAAGAATCTCGAAGTCGGCGTCAACATGGCGACGACGCCGGGCAAGGTGATTTTCCAGAACGAGGTGATGCAGCTGATCCAGTATCAGCCGGCAACCGAGAACGTGCTGCGCACGCCGCTGCTGATCGTGCCGCCCTGGATCAACAAGTTCTACATCCTAGATCTCAAGCCCGAGAAATCCTTCATCAAGTGGGCCGTCGATCAGGGCGTCTCGGTGTTCGTAATCTCCTGGGTCAATCCCGACAAGCGCCTCGGCGCCAAGACCTTCGACGATTACATGAAGGAAGGCCCGCTGACCGCGATGGACGTCATCGAGCAGGTCACCGGCGAGATGACGGTCCACACCATCGGCTATTGCGTCGGCGGCACCCTGCTCGCCTCGACGCTGGCTTGGCTCGCCGAGAAACGCCGCGTCCGCGTGGCATCGGCGACGTTCCTGGCCGCGCAAGTCGACTTCACCCATGCCGGCGACCTCATGGTCTTCGTCGATGAGGATCAGATTTCGGCGCTGGAAAAGGACATGCAGGCGGCGGGTGTACTGGAAGGCAGCAAGATGGCCATGGCCTTCAATATGCTGCGCTCGAACGACCTGATCTGGTCCTACGTGGTCAACAACTACCTCAAGGGCAAGCCGCCTTCGGCCTTCGATCTGCTGCACTGGAATTCGGATGCGACGCGGATGCCGGCGGCGAACCACTCGTTCTATCTGCGCAACTGCTATCTCGAGAACAAGCTCTCGACCGGCAACATGATCCTCGACAACACCCGGCTCGATCTCTCCAAGGTCAAGGTACCCGTCTACAATCTCGCCACCCGCGAGGATCACATCGCGCCGGCGCAATCGGTGCTGTACGGTTCGCAATTCTTCGGCGGCCCGGTGAAATATGTGCTGTCCGGCTCCGGCCATATCGCCGGCGTGGTCAATCCACCGGCCTCCGGCAAGTACCAGTACTGGACCAACGACAACGCCCACGCCACCGATCTCGCCGACTGGATGAAGACCGCGCAGGAACATGCTGGCTCGTGGTGGCCGAACTGGCGTGAATGGCTTGCCGGCATCGATGGCGAGGAGGTTCCGGCCCGCCAGGTCGGCACCGACGCCTTCCCCGCGCTGGAAGACGCCCCCGGCAGTTATGTGCGGGTGCGGGCGTAACGGCTCACGTGCTCCGGGCTCAGTTGGCGTTGTCACAGCAAACGTCTATGGTTTCAGCCAACGCGTGTCGCATCCCACTTGCGGCACGCGTGTTTTGCATGACCATCTCCGCGTTTTATGCGGAAATTTCGCCTGAAAGGACATCCGGATGACGCGCGAATTGTTCTGGCTGACGCTGACCGTGATTCTCACCGGCCTGCTCTGGATGCCCTATATGCTGAACCGCATCATGGTCCGCGGTCTCACCGGCGTCATGGCCAACCCGACACGCACTGACAGGCCGCAGGCCGAGTGGGCCAACCGGCTGATGTTCGCCCATGACAATGCGGTCGAGAACCTCATCATCTTCGCGCCGCTCGTGCTGATCCTTAACGCCGCCGACATCTCAACCCCGACCACCGTACTCGCTTGCGCGGTGTATTTCTGGTCGCGCGTCGTACATCTGATCGTCTATACGCTCGGCCTGCCGATTTTCCGTACGCTGGCCTTCCTGGTGGGCTTCATCGCTCAGGCGGTGCTAGCCGTCGCGATCCTGCGTATTCCGGTCTGAGGCCGGATACGCTAGTCCAGCGCAATGAGTCACCCCGCGCCAGACCTGCAAACGATCGTCACCGAAATCGCTGACGAGATGGCGCAGCGGACCGACCGCGGCGAGGTTGCAAGTTATATTCCCGAGCTCGCCGGCATCGATCCCAACAAGTTCGGGCTAGTGGTGGTCGATGCCGATGGCCAGGTAGCAGTCGGCGGCGATGCCGATGAGCCGTTCTCGATCCAGAGCATTTCAAAGGTTTTCACGCTAACCTTGGCGCTCGGCATGGTCGGTGACCGGCTGTGGAAACATGTCGGCCGCGAGCCGTCGGGCAATCCGTTCAACTCCATCGTCCAGCTCGAACGTGAGCGCGGCGTGCCGCGTAACCCATTCATCAACGCCGGCGCCATCGCCGTCACCGATGTCATCCTGTCCGGCCACCAGCCGCGCGAGGCAATTGGCGAAATCCTGCGTTTCATGCAGTTTCTGGCTGGCGACGACACCATCGTGATCGACGAGGCGGTCGCGGCCTCCGAGAAACGCACGGGCTTTCGCAACACCGCGCTGGCCAATTACATGAAGTCGTTCGGCGTGGTCCAAAATCCCGTCGACTTCACGCTCGGCGTCTATTTCCATCACTGCGCAATCGCGATGTCATGCAGGCAGCTGGCCATGGCGACGCGCTACCTCGCTTATTCGGGCCGCAATCCGTCGACCGGGCTGTCGGTGGTGTCCTCGGAGCGCGCGCGTCGTATCAACGCGCTGATGCTGACCTGCGGGCACTATGACGGCTCCGGCGAATTCGCCTATCGCGTCGGCCTGCCTGGCAAAAGCGGTGTCGGCGGCGGCATTATCGCGGTGGCGCCCGGCAAGGCTTCGATCGCCGTCTGGGCGCCCGGCCTCGACCATCATGGCAATTCGCATCTCGGTCGCATCGCCCTCGAAGAACTCACCAAACGGCTCGGCTGGTCGATCTTCGGGACCTGACGTCACCCCGGTATCCCTTCATGAAAAAGGGCTGAAACATTGCTGTTTCAACCCTTGATCGTCGTCGATGAACCGCGCCCGCGGCGGTGAACCTTGCTTCCGGCCGGGCACCGTCAATGTTCACGGGTCCGCTTGGCTTCCTGGATGGCCGCTTCGTGGTACCAGCTGTCATGGTCGGCCACGGTTTTCACCGTCGAGGCACGCAGGTCCATTGGCTTGCTGAGCCGTCCCCGCGGACCGACCGATGCACGACCACCAACCGGGAATTGGTAGATTTTAGCGGTATGGGGGTGATGCGTTTGAGACGTTGGCATCGCTTCTCTTCCTTCCTCTGATCTGATTTTCCTTTCGGATCATCATTGTAACAGAGACGCCCTTCTTTTGTGCCGACTGCCTCGTAAGAAGCATGCAAATGGCTACAATATACGCACTCGCTGGACGTGCGCCTTGGGTGCGCAGGTTTTGAGGCCGCCTACGCGGCGTCTGACATGTCATTTGAGCGTCTGAAAGGCAGAAAAGTTCCGGTCAAAAATCGCCTGCAAGGGAATTGAGCAGCCGGTATTTTCGCGCACGGCCGAATTCCTCTGAAAAATTCGCGAATCCGGACCGATTCCCAACCTCCAACACCCTCTTCCGACAGCGAATGGCAGCCCGGTTGGGGACGCGCCGAAGTTTTCGTCACAAAAGCGTTGCACCGCGACAAGTTGGCATACTACGTGCTTTATATGCAGCGCCGCTGGCGGACGGATCATGCATCCGCGCGCCAGCAAGCTCAGGGTTCACGCCCTACGCATCGCCAACTCATGAGAGACCCGCATGACAAAGTATAAGCTCGAGTATATTTGGCTCGACGGTTACACGCCGGTTCCGAACCTGCGTGGCAAGACGCAGATCAAGGAATTCGATTCTTTCCCGACACTCGAGCAGCTCCCGCTGTGGGGCTTCGACGGTTCGTCGACCATGCAGGCCGAAGGCCACAGCTCCGATTGCGTGCTGAAGCCGGTTGCGATCTATCCGGACGCGGCCCGTGAGAACGGCGCTCTGGTGATGTGCGAAGTCATGATGCCGGATGGCGTCACCCCGCACTCCACCAACAAGCGCGCCACCATTCTCGACGATGCCGGCGCCTGGTTCGGTTTCGAACAGGAATACTTCTTCTACGAGAACGGCCGTCCGCTCGGCTTCCCCGAGGCCGGCTATCCGGCTCCGCAGGGTCCGTACTACACCGGCGTCGGCTTCAAGAATGTCGGCTCGATCGCCCGCGAGATCGTCGAAGAACATCTCGACCTCTGCCTCGAAGCTGGCATCAACCACGAAGGCATCAACGCCGAAGTGGCGAAGGGCCAGTGGGAATTCCAGATCTTCGGCAAGGGCTCCAAGAAGGCCGCCGACGAAATGTGGATCGCGCGTTACCTGCTGCTCCGTCTGACGGAAAAGTATGGCATCGACATCGAATTCCACTGCAAGCCGCTCGGCGACACCGACTGGAACGGCTCGGGCATGCACGCCAACTTCTCGACCGAATATATGCGTACGGTCGGCGGCAAGGCTTACTTCGAAGCCCTGATGGCCCAGTTCGACAAGAACCTGATGGACCACATCAACGTCTACGGCCCGGATAACGACAAGCGCCTGACCGGCAAGCACGAAACCGCTCCGTGGAACAAGTTCTCCTACGGTATCGCGGATCGTGGCGCGTCGATCCGCGTCCCGCACTCCTTCATCAAGAACGACTACAAGGGCTATCTGGAAGACCGTCGTCCGAACTCCCAGGGCGACCCCTACCAGATCGCTTCGCAGATCCTGAAGACGATCTCGGAAGTTCCGACCGCAAAGTCGGCAGCCGCGTAAGTCGCTCCCTAAATTAGAATGACGAACGGCCCGAACGAAAATTCGGGCCGTTTTGTTTGACCTCTGCGTCCTTTCGCCGCCTTACAGGATTGGACAAGAGATCGGCAGGATCGGTCTAATGCCGGGCACATGACCTGCCCCAATACTTGTCCGCCGTCGCGACATTCGCGACGCTGACGCGACGAGAAAAACAGGGAGCAGCGATCATGTCATATCAAACGACCGCCTTCGTTGCGGCATTCTGCGTGCTGACATCCACGGCAAGCCTTCACGCGGAGACGACGGAAGAACGTTTGCGTCGCGGTGAAGAGGTTGTTCGATCGCTTAATGCCGGCAGCAGCCAGCCGACCCTCGAAGGCTTGCGCACCGAGTTTCCCTTTCTCGCCGATGCGATCACGGGCTACGCACTCGGCGACGTCTGGGCACGGCCGGTTCTCGACGCGCGCACGCGACAGCTGGCAGCGGTCGCCGCTTTCGCAGCACTGGGGCATCGGCCGTTCATGAAGATCCATGCGGGCTACGCGCTCAACGCCGGCGTGAAAGAGGAAGAACTGAAGGAGATCGTCTATCTGACGACCGTCCATGCCGGCTTCCCGCGCGCCATCGAGGCTGCGCAGACACTGAGTGAGCTGTTCAAGGAACGCGCACAGAAGCCGGGATCGGCAAAGTGATAGGAGCATAGAAAAACGGCCCGGACGAAAGTTCGGGCCGTTTGTTTTGGCTGACGCCTCTTGCCGTCATGGCCCGGCCATCTACGTCTTCGCTCTCGTCGCCAAGACGTGGATGCGCTGCGCTTGTCCGGGCTGCGGCAAGACCGGTTGGTCAGCTCCCCGGCGTCCCGACAAGTAGCGCATCCAGCTCCTGCACCTTGGCCTGGCCCGATAGCTTGACCGTGAGAATGAGGTCTCCGGTGTCCGTCGCCAACTGAATGGAATTGATCTTCAGCTTGTATGCGTCGGCCTGGCGCCGCAGGGCTTGCCCGGAAAGTTGTGTCCCGATGTAACTATTGAGCTGAGCGGTCACCGGCGCGATCTTCGACGCAATCGCACTGGCGACCTGACGCTGCCACCCCTTGCGACCATCGCCGACGGTGATGGTGCCGACGCTGAGCTTCACCGAGAGAGCGGTGTTCGAAATCAGGAGGGGAATCGAAATCTGCGCCTGAGCTCCAACCCAGCCGGTGAGGCAATCCGCGAAGTTCCCCGTCGCAGTGAGCACCAACCCGTTCGGCAACGCCGTCGATCCATTGATCGAAATGCTCTGCAGTCTGCCGCCGCCCTCGAATGGGCTGCGGTTTTTGCAAACAATCTGCTTGTTGATCACCGGCAGCACAGTGTCCATCACCGCCTGGATGTCGCGAACCGCCGCGAACGCCGTCACCGAACCGGTGACAAGATCCGGGCCGAACCTGGTCAGCCCGAGATCGACGCCGCTGCTCAATCGCAATGTCCGATTGCCGATGACATCTCCGATGCCGATCTGAGCGAAGCTTTCAGCAGGCGCACCGAACAGAGCCACAATCACGAAGAACACATTCCAACGCCAGGAATGACGCATACACACACCCCCAAAATGAATTTTTCAAACAAGCGACGGCCGGCCGCGTTTGACCGGGACGTTCCAATATCCGAAAACTCTATCTATGGATGTGTTTCCGGTCAACGCCACTCACGCGTGGCTCATGCGGCAACATGCTGAAGGACCAAATGAGAAACGGCCCGGATGGAAACCCGGGCCGTTTTGTTTTGCAGGCGCGTGCCCTCGTTACGGGAACATCGCCGGCTGATCGATGCCCAGCGTCTCGGCAAAACCGAGTACCAGATTCATGTTCTGCACCGCCTGCCCCGACGCGCCTTTGGTGAGGTTGTCGAGCGTCGAGACGATGATGGCGCGGCCCGGGATACGGTCAGCGGCTACGCCGATGAAGGTCATGTTGGAGCCGCGCACATGCCGCGAATGCGGCGTCTTGCCGAATGGCAGGATGTGAACGAACGGCTCCTTCTCATACTGTTTCACCAGCACCTCGTGGAGATCCTGCGCCGTCTTGCCCCGCCGGCCCCGCACATAGATGGTCGAGAGGATGCCGCGGTTCTGCGGCAAGAGATGCGGCGTGAAGCTGACAACAACCTCCTTGCCGGCAGCCTTCGAGAACTCCTGATCGAGCTCTGCCATGTGCCGGTGATGGCCGACACCATAGGCGTTGAAGCCTTCGGACACTTCCGAGAACAGCATCTCTTCCTTGGCCGAACGCCCTGCTCCTGTCATGCCGGACTTGGCGTCGATGACGATCTCGTCAGTCTCGATGGCGCGCGCCTTCAGTAGCGGCACCAATGGAAGGATCGCGCACGACGTGTAGCAGCCGGGATTGGCGATGAGCCGCGCCTTCTTGATGTCGCGCCGATAGATCTCGACGAGGCCGTAGACGGCTTCCTTCTGCAGCTCCAGCGCATGATGCTCGTGGCCGTACCACTTGGCATAGGCGGCTGCGTCCTCAAGCCGGAAGTCGGCAGAGAGATCCACCACCTTGGTCTCCGGCGCCTTGGCCAGAAGATCCTGCAGCACCTTCTGCGTCGTCGCATGCGGCAGCGCGCAGAACACCAGATCGAGGCCGATGGTCGTCCAGTCGACCTGATCGATGCTCACAAGCGTTGGCAGCTCATAGGGCGCAAATTGCGGGAACACATCGCCCATCGCCTGTCCGGCGCGCCGGTCGGCCGTCAGCAGCACGAGCTCGACCTTGGGATGACGCAGCAGCAGCCGCACCAATTCGGCGCCGGTGTAACCGGACGCGCCAAGAATGCCGATTTTCTTCTTCGTGCTCATCCCATAAATCCTTCGGCCTCAGCCATAGCAGTCAATTGTGTCGTCTCTTCCGCAAACAAATGCGGCCGCAATTTGCGCATCGCATTTGAAATCTTGAACGCGGCAGGCTCCGGCCGCAGCGCCAGCGCGCTCATGACAGCCAGATGATCGGCATCGGACTTGTGCTGGTTAAGCTTGGAGCTGCCCTCCACCTCATCCACCGTCATCACCAAGCCGACAATCGCTTTCTTCATCGCCTCCAGTCGTCCGGTCGTCATCTTCGCCGACGTCCAGATCGGCTTCGGCGCGAGCCAGCTTTCGAACCTTGTGCTCAGCGCGTCAAGGTGGGGGCCAAGTTCACCGTCCGACAACAACCGAACGGTCCCCGTCAGATGCGCCGCCTGATAGAGCCAGGTGGGCACCTGGTCCGGCGAGGCATACCAATCGGCAGACACATAGGCGTCCGCGCCGTTCACCGCCATGACCCATGGCGACGCACCGTCTACCAGTTTGACCAGCGGATTATGCCGCGCCACGTGAAAGGCCACACGCGGCGTGCCGTCGTTGCCGTAGTCGAGGCAGAAAGGCACCGCGGAGGCGATCGGCTTCCTGCCATCGAAGGCGCAGACCGTGCCGAAGCCGCGCGCGTCCGCAAACGCAAGTGCGTCGGTCCGGTCGGTCTGAAATTTGGGCGGCGTATACATGACGGGCTCCTTCCTGAGTGAAGGCCGCCGGATGGATCGCGCTGCTGTTTGGGAGAAAGACTGCCGCGGACCATATCCGGCGGCAGTGAGAGATCGAAACGCTTATGCGCGCATATCTCCACCTGCCGCGAGAATGCGGCGGCGGCGGGCGATGATGCTGGTCGCAAGGTTGATCATGGGCGCGGTCATAGGGCCGCGCCCGCGATCCGTCAAGATCACCAGAGCAGACCTCAGAGAACTGGGCTCCACGGCGCCGGCACGACGCGGTAGCCGTTGCCATCCTTCTCGACGAAACCGTTGGCCGGGAACGGATAGTGGAAGCCTTGCACCCGCATCCTGTCGGCGACCAGCATGTCATAGACCTTGCGGCGGGTGGCTTCGGCCTGCACCGGATCCTGGTCGAAATTCACGTGCCAGCCGGGATTGGCGGCGAATAGCGCCGGAAGGTTGGTGACATCAGACTGGATGAAGACCTTGTCCGATCCGGACGACAGCACATAGGACGTGTGGCCCGGCGTGTGCCCGATCGAGGCGACAGCCAGCAGCCCGGGCGCGACGTCCTTGCCCCATTCATAGGGCGTAACCTTCTTCTTCAACCCGGCCTCGAACACCCGCCGATTGTTCTTGAACAGACCGGTCATGCGATCGCCGGTGGCACGGCTCATCTCGCCGTCGTCCATCCAGAACTTCCACTCTACTGCCGGCACCAGCACTTGGGCATTGGGAAACGCCAGCACGCCGTCCGCCGTCAGCAGGCCGTTCACATGATCGCCATGGAAGTGCGAGATCACGACCATGTCGATCATCTTTGGATCGATCCCTGCCGCCGTCATGTTGGTAATGAACTGACCGACATTGCCCTTGCTACTGGCATAGGCGCCCGGCCCGTTGCCGGTGTCGATCACCACCAGCTTGCCACCGGTGTTGATCACCAGTGGCGCATAGAAGTTGGTGATCTGGTTTGTCGGCAGAAATGCCCTGGCGAGCACGGCATTGATATCATCGCGTTTGACGTTGGAAATATAGGTATCGGCCAGCGGAAACGTCGCCGCACCATCGGAGATGGCGTTCACCTGGATATCGCCGACTTTGTAGCGATAGAAACTCGGCGCCTGCTTATCGGCCGGCGGTGCGGATGCCTTTGCCGGGGCCGATGAAAGCAGTGGCGTCGCTGCGAGCGCGGCGGCGCCCGCCAGTGCGTGTCGTCGTGACAGATCCATGAAGTCTTCTCCCCTCGCTTTGCATGGTCGCTGTTGGCGCGACTCCGGCGCCGAGACTGGCACGACGCGCCGACAGAGGCGATGGGTCTTTACGGGGCCAGCCGGCCTGCGCTGCAGCGCAGGCCGGGAAATTGCCAGGCTTCGCTTAGATCACCGGGCTCCATGGCGCCGGCACCAGCCGATAGCCACTGCCATCTTTCTCGACGAAACCGTTGGCCGGGAACGGATAATGGAAGCCCTGCACACGCATCTTCTCGGCCACCAGCATGTCATAGACCTTGCGGCGCGTGGTTTCCGCCTGCGCCGGGTCCTGGTCGAACATCAGATGCCAGCCGGGATTGGTGACGAACAACGACGGATGGTTGGTGACGTCGGACTGAATGAACAGCTTGTCGCTGCCGGACGACAGCACGAACGAGGTGTGGCCAGGCGTATGGCCGACCGACTCCACGGCGAGCAGGCCTGGCGCAACGTCCTTGCCCCATTCATAGGGCGTGACCTTCTTCTTCAGCCCATCGTTGAAGAGCTTGCGGTTGCTGGCGAACAGACCCTTCATGCGGTCATTGGCGGCCTTGGCCAGTTCGCCGTCGTCGTTCCAGTATTTCCACTCGGCGGCCGGGACGAGGACTTCGGCATTCGGAAAAGCCGGCGTGCCATCGGCGGCCAGAAGCCCGTTCACGTGATCGCCGTGGAAATGCGAGATCACGACCATGTCGACGTTCTTGGCGTCGATACCAGCGGCGGCCATGTTGTTGGCGAACTGGCCGACATTGCCCTTGGTCGCCGCGAGGGCTCCGGGGCCGTTGCCCGTATCGATCACCACCAACTTGCCGCCAGTGTTGATGACCAGCGGCGCAAAGTGAATGGTCATCTTGTCCTTCGGCAGGAAGGCCTTGTCGAGCGCGGCGTTGACCTCATCCTTCTTGGCGTTGAGCACGAAGGTGTCGGCCAGCGGGAAAGTGTTGGCGCCGTCGGAAATCGCGTTCACCTGCGCATCGCCGATCTTGTAGCGATAGAAGCTCGGCGCCTGCTTGTCGGCAGGTGGAGCAGACGCTTTGGCAGAGCCTGAGGTGAGCAATGGAGATGCGGCGAGCGCGGCGGCTCCGGCAAGGGCGTGACGACGTGACAAGTCCATGATGTTCTCCGGGGTGAAGCAATGACAGGCGGCGGCTGGCGGAATTATTTACCAGCGTTCGATGACTTCTACGAGATGTCGCGGCATTCAGACACCGCGACATGTCAGCCCGTTCAACACCCGGACACGGCGGTTATTCCCCGCCGAACTACTTCAGCTTCCAGAGCCATTCCACGGTCATCGACAGGCCGTCGCCGAACAGCAGCAGGACGCCCGCCCAGATAAAGGCCGAGGTGAAGTTGGCGACCTGAAAGCGCCAATAGGGCATTTCGAAAATGCCGGCGGCTAGCGGCACCGAGGCCCGCAATGGGCCGAAGAAGCGGCCGATGTAAATGCTGGGCACGCCCCATTTCCTGACGAAGGCTTCGCCGCGCGGAAGCAGGTCGGGAAATTTGGACAGCGGCCAGATCTGCGCCACCTGGTCCTTGTATCTGAAGCCGAACCAATAGGAGAGCCAGTCGCCGAGCGCCGCGCCGAGAGCGCCAGCAATCAACACCGGCCAGAAGCTGATCCCGCTCGCGCCGACCAGTGCGCCGATTGCCACCAGCGCGCCCCAGGCCGGCAGCAGCAGGGAGATGAAAGCGAGCGATTCCCCGAAGGCCAGCAGCAGGACGATCGGCGCCGCCCAGACCTGGTTCTGGCGCACGAATTCGATCAGCCCGTGCATCCAGCCTTCCATATGGAGAGTGTCCCTTTACGGCTCTGGCCCGGCCTGATTGGCCGCGAACCGCTTTAACCTTCAAACGCCCGGGACAGGTAATCCGGCGGCACCGATCACATCAAGTCACAACATCTGAGGGTTCGGCGCGGCGTCCAATGAAAACAGCCGCGGCCGCTTTACACGCAATAGGTGCACAGAACGCCAGGTACCATAAATGCGATTATAAACCTCACGGTACTCCTGAACCTTACGTCGACTCCGGTGACCAAGATTACGGACCATCTCCCGGACGGCAATTTTTCGCTGCGGCCCCGTTTACTGCCGAGCTCGATAATCAAAATACGCAAAGGAACGAAGATGATCGGATCGCTGATGATGTGCGTGAGTGCGCTGGTATTGCTGATCGGCATGGTCGCCGGCATCGTAATGGGCATTCGCCAGGACTTCCTGCTGAGCCCCGCGCATGCGCATCTCAACCTCATCGGCGGCGTGTTGCTGTTCATGTTCGGGTTGTATTATCGCCTGATTCCCGCGGCCGGACGCTCGCTGCTGGCCAAGGTCCAGGGCACTATGCATATTGTCGGCGGTATCATGTTCCCCGTCGGCATCGGCATCACCCTGCTCGCCAACCACGCCTATATGGCCATTCCGATCATCGGTTCGCTGATCATGCTCGCGGCCATGGCCCTGTTCGCCGTGATTGTGCTACGCACCGAGCGCCCCGGCACGGCCGCATGAGCCCCGAGGTCGCAGCCACATTGCCAACCTGAACGTGGCATAGTCACAGCAACGATTCGTCGCGCCTCGCGCGGCGCCACCCGAGACAAGACTTTAAGACATATGGCCAAGGCACAGAAATCAAACACAAAAGCTGATCTCTTTGGTGGCGCCAGCGCGCCAAAATCGGCTGCGGCACCGAAGGCGTCCACCCGCTCCGCCAGTGCCGAAGACGGCTATACGGCCGCGGACATCGAGGTCCTCGAAGGCCTTGAGCCGGTCCGGCGTCGCCCGGGCATGTATATCGGTGGCACTGATGAGAAGGCGCTACATCACCTGTTCGCCGAAGTGATCGACAACTCGATGGACGAGGCGCTCGCTGGCCACGCGACCTTCATCGAGGTGGAACTCACCGCCGACGGCTTCCTGTCGGTGTCGGACAACGGTCGCGGCATTCCGGTCGACCCGCATCCTAAGCACCCGAAAAAGTCCGCTCTCGAAGTTATCATGTGCACGCTGCATGCCGGCGGCAAATTCGACTCTAAGGTCTATGAGACCTCCGGCGGTCTGCACGGCGTCGGCGTCTCTGTGGTCAACGCCCTCTCCTCACTGCTCGAGGTCGAGGTCGCGCGGAATCAACAGCTCTACAAGATGACGTTCGCCCGCGGGATTCCGCAGGGCAAGCTGCAGGATCTCGGCAAGGTCAACAACCGCCGCGGCACCCGCGTGCGCTTCAAGCCGGACACCGAGATCTTCGGCGCCAAGGCAGCCTTCAGGCCGCAGCGCCTGTTCAAAATGGCGCGCTCCAAGGCCTATCTGTTCGGCGGTGTGAAGATCCGCTGGAAGTGCGATCCGGAACTGCTCAAGGGCATCGATGAGGTCCCGGCCGAGGACGAATTTCACTTCCCCGGCGGCCTCAAGGACTATCTTGCCGCGGCGATCCACGCCGATACGCTGGTGCATCCGGAAATCTTCTCCGGTAAATCCGGCCGCAACGGCGCCCATGGCGCCTGCGAATGGGCTGTCGCCTGGACCGCCGATGCCGACGGATTCATGTCGTCCTACACCAACACCGTGCCGACGCCGGACGGCGGCACCCATGAATCCGGCATGCGCAGCGCCATGCTGCGCGGCCTGAAGGACCACGCCGAGCGCGTCGGTCAGGGCAAGCGCGCCGGCACCATCACATCCGAAGACGTGATGGTCGGCGCCGCCGTGATGCTCTCGGTATTCGTGCGCGAACCGGAATTCCAGGGGCAGACCAAGGATCGTCTCGCCACGGCCGAAGCCCAGAAGATCGTCGAACAGGCCATCAAGGACCCGTTCGATCACTGGCTGTCCGGCAACCCGGTGCAGGCCAACAAGTTGCTTGAATTCGTGCTGGAGCGCGCAGATGAGCGTCTGCGCCGCCGTGCCGAGAAGGAAACCTCGCGCAAGACCGCGGTGAAGAAGTTGCGCCTGCCCGGCAAGCTCGCCGACTGCACCAACACGGCCACCGAAGGCTCTGAGCTGTTCATCGTCGAGGGTGACTCGGCCGGCGGCAGCGCCAAGCAGGCCCGCGATCGCAAGACGCAAGCGATCCTGCCGCTGCGCGGAAAGATCCTGAACGTCGCCTCGGCGACCAAGGACAAGCTGACGGCCAACGCGCAGATATCAGACCTGATGCAGGCGATCGGCTGCGGCACCGGTGCACAGTATCGCGAAGAAGATCTGCGCTATTCGCGCATCATCATCATGACCGATGCCGACGTCGACGGTGCCCACATCGCGTCGCTTCTGATCACGTTCTTCTATCGCCAGATGCCGCATCTGATCGACGAAGGGCATCTCTATCTCGCGGTGCCGCCGCTCTATCGACTGACCCATGGCAGCAAGACCGTCTATGCGCGCGACGATGCGCACAAGGACGCCCTGCTGAAGAACGAATTCAACGCCAATGCCAAGGTGGATGTGGGCCGCTTCAAAGGCCTCGGCGAAATGATGCCCGCACAGCTCAAGGAAACCACCATGGACCCGGCGAAGCGCACGCTGCTTCGGGTTCAGCTGTTGACCGAGGACCGCGAAGGCACCGCCGATTCCGTCGAGCGCCTGATGGGCTCGAAAGCCGAAGCGCGCTTTGCCTTCATCTCGGACAAGGCAGAATTTGCCAACGAGGAATTGCTTGACGTCTAGGATTGTCAGCGGGCATCGCTTGGTGTCGGCCTGATCGGGCCGACGCTCCCGCGGCGCTGATGCCCCCTCTTCCATCTTTCCGTTAGTCTTGCGATGATCCACCCGAGACGCGCCACAGAACGCGTCGGACATAACGCAATACGGGGCGGACATCTTGACCAGCAATCCCTTCGATCTCACCGGCAGGGTCGCCATCGTTACCGGCGGCAATACCGGCATTGGCCTCGGCATGGCGCGCGGGCTGGCAGGTGCCGGCGCCACTCTCGTGATTGCCGATCGCAATGGCGATAATGCCGCTTCGGCAAAAGCCGAACTGGAAACGTTCGGACATCCGGTACTCGCATTGACGATCGATGTTACCGACCCGAACTCGATCGCGCAGATGGTGTCCGCAACGTTGGACGCGTTCAGGCGCATTGACATCCTCGTCAACAATGCCGGCATCAGCATCTCCGCGCCGATCGAAGAGATGGCGCTGGCCGACTGGCAGAAGGTCATCGACGTCAACATGACCGCGCCTTTCATCTGCGCGCAGGCTGTCTACCCGGCGATGAGAGCCGCAGGCCGCGGCAAGATCATCAATATCGCCTCGGTACTGGCCACGCTCGGCGCCGGCGGCGCGGCGAACTACGCATCAAGTAAAGGTGGCATCCTGCAATTCACCCGCGCGCTAGCGACTGCCTGGGCTGCGGACAACATCCAGTCCAACGCCATTCTGCCCGGCTGGATCGACACCGACCTGACCAAGCGCGCCAGGGACATCCGACCCGAACTGCACGATCGCATTCTCGGGCGTGTACCGGCGCAGCGCTGGGGCAGGCCTGATGATCTTGCGGGTGCGGCCGTGTTCTTGGCCAGCGGGGCTTCCAACTTCGTCAACGGTGCCGCGCTGACGGTCGATGGTGGCTTTTCAATTCAAGGCTGATGCAATGAGGACAACACCATGACTGCAGGACTGTTCGATCTCTCCGGCAAAGTGGCCATCGTCACCGGCGGCAATGGCGGCATCGGGCTCGGCATGGCGCGGGGTCTGGCGCAGGCCGGCGCCGCCATCGCCGTGGTCGGACGCAACCAGACGAAATCCAAGGATGCCGTCGCGGAGCTGACCGAGAGCGGCGCCAGAGCGGTCGCCATTGCGGCCGATGTGACCGACAAGACCGCTGTCGATGGAATGATCGCACGCGTGCTGAAAGAACTGGGCCGCATCGATATCCTCATCAACAATGCCGGCATCAACATCCGCAAGCCGCCGCACGAGATCGCACTCGACGAATGGGACAGCGTGATCAAGACCAATCTCACCAGCGCCTTCGTCTGTTCGCAAGCGGCGCATCCGGCGATGAAGGCCGCGGGCGGTGGCAAGATCATCAACATCGGCTCGATGCTGTCGATCTTCGGCGCGTCTTTCGCGCCCGCCTATGCTGCCAGCAAAGGCGGCATCGTGCAGTTCACCCGCTCCTGCGCTGTCGCCTGGGCACCTCTCAACATCCAGTGCAACGCCGTTCTGCCGGGCTGGATCGATACCGAACTGACACAGAACGCGCGCCGTGAAATCGACGGCCTGCATGACAAAGTACTGGCACGAACGCCCGCCGGCCGCTGGGGCGCGTCGGGAGATTTCGCGGGCATCGCGGTGTTCCTGTCGTCGCGCGCATCGGACTTCGTCACCGGAACCGCAATCCCCGTGGACGGCGGCTTCTCGGTGCAGGGATAGCCTCTCCTACGCTTCCGGCGACTGCACGTGCTCGGGTCGTACGCCAATCGCCAGGAAGCGCGCTGTCAGTCCCTGCAGTGGTGGAAACGCACTGACGAGGCGCATAATCAGCGGCGGCGTCAGCGGCTGACCGCCCTTGGCCAGTGCACGGCTGATGATGTTGTTTTGCATCACGACCTGCATGCCCTGTGTTGCGCGCATCGGGAATTCGCGGCGGCGACGCACTGCGCCGAGGTCGTCCTCGGTCACCGGTCCCTTCGCCAGCTTCGCCGCCAGCAGGTTAGCGGCCGCGACGGCGTCCTGCACCGCGATATTCACACCGACGCCGCCAACCGGAGACATCGCATGCGCGGCGTCGCCGATGCACAACAGCCCCGGCCGGGTCCAGCGCTTGAGCCGATTGATCGCGACGGTCAGTAGTTTGACGTCGTCCCAGCTCTTCAGCTCTTCGATATGCGCGCTCAGGATCGGCGCCAGACGTGACGTTTCGGCACGGAAAGCCTCAAGGCCACGCACCTTGATCTCCTCATAGTGCCCCTTGGCGATCACATAAGCGCATTGCCAGTAGTCCCCGCGATCGATGGTCACCATCATCTTGCCGGACTCGAGCCGCGCGAACACGCTCTCGGTCTCCGCGCCCTTGGCAACGCGAAACCACAAGATGTCCATGGGCGCACCGATGTCTTCGACCTCCAGCTTCGCCGCCGGCCGCACGATCGAATGCCGGCCATCGCAGGCCACTGTCAGATCGGCATGGATCTCGACCGGCCCCTGTTGCGTGATGGCCTTGACGCCGACCACCTGCTCGCCCGACCAGATGAGATCGGTCGCCTCGGTGTTCATCATCACCTTGAGACGCGGATAGCGTTGTGCCTTGTCGCGCAGGAAATTGAGAAAATCCCACTGTGGCATGAAGGCGATGAACGGATATTTCGCGCTCGTGCGGCCGATATCGGCGATGCGCAGCTTATGCGTTCCGAAGAAGCCATCCATCTTCTGGATACGATCGTGCTTGATCTTCAGGAAATCGTCGATCAGGCCAAGCTCGTCCATCACCTGCAGCGTCGATGGATGCACGGTGTCGCCGCGGAAATCGCGAAAGAAGTCGGCGTGTTTCTCGAGAACAATGGTATCGATTCCGGCGCGGCCGAGCAGATAGCCGAGCATCATCCCGGCAGGCCCGCCGCCAACGATGCAGCAGCGCGCAGTCAGCGAGGACTCGTTCGCGCCTGCAGTCATTCGCTTCTCCTCAAGCTCCGATTACAACTTGAGCGAGACCGCGAGGTTCCGTCAACGGAAACCGCAGCGCCTCTAGGCTGCGGGGATCGGCGTACTCTGGAAAGCCAGTAACTGCCAGCCAGCACCCTGCTTGATCCATACCACTGTCGTCTGGCCGTTCAGCTTTCTCGAGACCCCGGCAATGATCACTTCACCGGACATACGGCCGGTCACCAGCGCCGTGTCACCAGCGAGCCGAATTTCCTGATCCAGGAATGCGAGTTCGCGATAGTCGAAATGCCGTGTGCCAAGCTTGTCGAGATACTCTGCCTTGTTGTCGTTCGCTGCATTGGAATGCGTGTAAACCATCTGCTCGGCGAACAGCTTGTCCAGCGTCGCGACATCTGCCGTGAGCATCGCGATGCGTCGGCGTTCTTCGAGCGCTTGGATGTCTGCGATGACTTCAGTTCGCAGGGCGGTGTCGATCATGCTCATCGATTTCCAGAACGTCGGAAGCTCTTGATTTCCGATACGCTGCCGTCGCGGAAGGTCAATTCGACCGAAACAAACTTCGTCGTCGCAGGGATCTTGATGTAGGGTTCGGCGCCAGATGGTGTCGCGATCGGGTCGTGCAGGTCGCAAGGCGGAAATTTCAGAACCTTGTCCGGCATGGCACTATCGATACCCACGCGGGCTTCGCGAATGGCACAGCGATACGACATCAGGTGCGTATAGTACATCAACGGCGTGTTGTAGCCGCCAAAAGCAAGCCAGCTCCCCGCCGTCATATCGAGAATCTTGCGCTGATCGCGAACCAGCGCAGCCTCCGGATCGAAGCGGATCGGAAACGGCCCCTGCATCTCGCCGTTCGCGTCGATGTAGCGCAGATAGATCGTCGCCGCCGCGGCATCGGCATCGAGCTGGATCGCCGGATTCGGCATCCGCTTGCGCGTACGCGGATCGAGCGTGTCCATGAAGCCGGTCTCGCGGAAGCTACCCGCCTCGCCCATCCGCCAGGAGATTCCCAGCGTCGGATCGGCGATCGAGAACATCACGGTCCAGCCGCCATTGTGGCGCGAGAAGCTGGCGATCGGTGCATTCACCGCGTCATTGGCCGGCGGCAGTTGCGGAACGTTGACAGGGGGCAGCGCAGCGACCTGCTGCAGTGGTTCGGCCGGCCGCGCATCGGCCTGCTTGAGCGCTACACCGTTGAGAAAGACGTCATCGACCATCTGGTCGAAATACACCGGCACCTGACGGTGCTTCACAGTCTCTGCCATCTCGCTGACGGTCCGCCGGGTGCGCTGCGCGACCTGCACAAGGTTCAGCGATGGCTCCTGCAACTCCTTGATGAATGCGCGCGTGAAGACCGAATTCGGGTCGGTGTCGTTGTTCGACAAACGATCCAGCGCGGTCTGCCGCGGCCCGGCCGAGAAGATCGAAAACACGCCTTCCGGGAGCGTCGTCATCGGAGCGAGGCCACCGCTGCCGGCCACAGCGCGGGTGCCAGCGCGCTCGAACGGATTGTTGCGACAGGCGTCGAACACCAGAATCGACGTCCGCGCGCCCCGCATCTGGAGGCGCGTCACGATACGATCGGCGAGGATTGCGGAGTCGCGCACCAGTTCTTCCTGGCCCTCGGTGGCGGCAGGAACGTCCGTCGGCAGCAGGAAATTCTGGCCGGCAATCTCGAAGCCGTGACCAGCAAAAAAGAAAAAGGCCGTGTCGCCTTTTTCAATCGTCGAATCGAAAGCAAGCAAGGATTGACTGAAGGCCTGCCGGGTCTGGTTCTCGGCCACCATGACGCTAAAGCCGAGACCCTTGAGGGCATCGCCGATGCTGCGGGCATCGTTCACAGCCTTCTGCAGCTTCGGCACGTTGCGGTAGTCGTTGTTGCCGATCACCAGCGCCACGCGCTTCGCAGCAAAAGCTGGCGCCGCCGAAAGTGCTGCTGCCGCCAGCGCCGCCAGCAGGATCAAAAGCCGTCGCATTGTTCTATCCCCGCCCCGCCAGCGCATTTCTCTCTATGGTGGCTCGACCGCGTGATTGTCTGCCTTGGTCGAGGCAAAACGGCGGCCGGTTCAAACCGAGGTCTAGCCGGTACAGGTAATTTTGTCTTGACCACACAAGCAGATTATCTGCCCTCACATTGCGGCGCCGCCGCCACAAATTCTGCCTTAATCTCCATTAGCCCGAGCCAAATCAAAGTCAGGAGATCGACGTGAAGTCACTGGTCCTCGCAGCCGCGCTGCTGCTTCCTACCATCGCACTCGCCCAGGATGCAGCCCCCGCTCCTGCAGCCAAGGCTGCACCGGCCGCCAAACCAAAACACCCGCCGGTGTCCGCCAAACCGGCACAGACCACGCCGGACGTGTTGGCCATCACCCAGATCATCGCTATTCGCCAGGTCGACCCGGCGACCTATGAGATCGACGCCCGCCTGCAGAGCGGTAGCGAGGTGCATCTGCGCATGAATGCGTTCGTGATGCAGAATCTCGGCATGCAGCTTGGCACCTACGGCAAGTGATCCAGCGCTGGTATCATCTCCTCGGATGCCAGCCGATAGGCCTGATTCGGTAAATTTGTACGGATATGCGCCGACCATCCATGGTCGGCGAGTGTCTCAACGAGTCGGCGACAGCGCGCTCGATCTCGCGATCTTGTGGATAAAGAATACAGGGCAAATCCTCGACATGTTTGCCCTGAACTATGCTAAGCGACATATCACAGGGTTCGGACGAGATCCGAGGAGCTAGCTAATCAAATCGCTACTCCTGCTACAGGCAACCAACGTCAGGAAGCGCGCTTCAGGAACTTTGCGTTCCTCCGTAGCTTGGCGATTTGAGGATGGGATTTTTTAGACTGTAAGATTTCAGGCAGTTTTAATCACCCGCCCGAAGCCTACTACGACTGGATACCTGACGACCAATGGCAAAGAAGATGATTACGCCCGGGCACGATCTATTGCTCCGGGTCAACCAGGCGTTTCTCGACCACGGCTATGCCGGTCTATCGATGGTCGGTCTTGCGAGAGAGTGCGGCTTCACGCAGCGCGCGCTCTATTACTATTTCAGCAACAAGGAAGAAGCGTTTCGCGCCGGGGTCGCCCATCGCAACGAGGTTGCGATCGCACAGGCGCTGGAAGCCGGCAAGAAGGTTCGCGAAAGCGGCGGCAGCGCGCTCGACATCATGGCCACGATCATTGATCTGCGCTACGGCGAGACCCGCCGCATGCTGACCTTCTCACCGCATACCGTCGAGCTCAATGCGGAAGCCTTTCGGCGCTGCCGCGATCTCATGATCGAGTCCGCGATCGCCTTCCAGGCCGAGCTGGAAAAGCTGATCATCGATTTCCACTACAGCAAGCTGCTGATCCTGACCGGCCGTTTTACGGCCGCACAGATCGCGCAGGCGCTGGCCGATGGCGGCCGGGCTGTCAATCAGGCGCTCCCTCCAATCGCAGCGAATGACTTCTCGGCGCGCTATCGGCAGACCTGCGAGATGATCTTGTATGGCTGCGCGGCAACGCCGACGCAGGTCTGAGACGCAGCGGTTCGCCGCACACCCTCCCCCTCGACTCATCGAGTTTCATCGACATATGGTCCGCGCGGGCTGCGGACGACGCGCATTGCGTTGCCGTTGTGAGATGCGGGGCTTCAGATGAACGACCAGATGCGGACGCACGGGGCGCCGGATAGTGCTGCCGCGCTGACCATTGCGGCACGGCTCGATCGGCTGCCGGTCTCCCCGCTTCACCTCGGGATCTTCGCGCTCTGTGCCTTCGGCCTGTTCGCTGACATTGCCGAAGTGGCGCTCAGCAACGCCTTTTCCGGCATCTTCCTCGCACCGCCCTACAGTATCTCGCGCGGCGAACTCTCGCTGTTATTGGCCTCGGTCTTTGCCGGCGGCGCCGTTGGTGCGCCTGTGTTCGGCTGGGTTGCGGATCGCTATGGTCGGCAGATCGCGCTGCAGAGCGCGCTCGCCGTCCTGGCGCTGAGCTCGCTTACTGTCGCAGCCAGTCGCGATGTCGCTACCATGACGGCATTCCGCTTCGTCTCCGGCCTCGCTATCGGCGGCTATCCGCCACTCACATCGGCCTATCTGTCGGACCTGCTGCCTCCCCGGCGCCGTGGTCTCTTGATGATGCTGTGCGGCGCGCTCGCCTTTCTCGGCGCACCGGCGATCATCCTGATGATCCGCTGGCTAACGCCGATCGCGCCATGGGGCATCGAGGGCTGGCGCTGGGCATTGATCTTCGGCAGCGCCTGCTCGACCTTGACGGCGCTGTTGTTCTTCCTGATGCCGGAATCGCCGCGTTGGCTCGCATCGATCGGACGCAACGCCGAGGCTGATGCCGCCTGCCGCCGCTTCGAGGCATCCGCTCGCCATCCGTCGCCGCTAGTGACCTCCGCTCCTGAAACCATAGCCGCGGGATCCAGCGGTTTCCGGGCACTCGCCCACGACCCAACCAGCCTGCGCCGTACGGCGCTGCTTGCCGCGCTTTACGTGCTGGGCCCATGGGCCACGATCGGCTTCCCGCTGCTCAGCGCCGCCGTGATGGTGCAGAAGGGATTCCATGTCAGCGAGTCGCTGCTATTTGCCGGACTCACGATGTTCGGCCCGTCCGTCGGCATCGCTGCGGCCTCCGCCTTCGTCGATCGCATTCCCCGACGGTTGTCGCTGATCGCCTGCGCCACAGTGATGATTGCAACCGGCCTCACTTTCGCGATCAGCACGGTCCTGACACCGCTCATCGTTACCGGCATCGTGTTCAACCTCGCCAGCGCGGTCTACAGCGCCGTGCTCAGCCTCTATGCGGTCGAACTGCTGCCGACGCATCTGCGCGCCTCGGCCACCGCGGGCGCATGGGGGCTGGGCCGCGTCATATCGGCGCTTGTCCCCATTGCGTTGCTGCCGCTGCTTGGCAGCCATGGCGCAATTGCGATGTTCGCCGTGATCTCCACAGCGCTGCTGCTGAGCGGCGCGCTCATAGCCATTGCCGGCCCACCCGGCCGCGAACGCAGGCCCGTCGAATAATTGGGGGGCGCCGGCCGCGGTCAGCGACTTGCTGCGGTATCCCCCACGAAACCGGGGTTTTCGGCCCCAATTCTTCCCGAAAACATTAAGCTTTTTGGGGTGTTCCAGGGTGTGGCGGATTGACTTTGGCCGATTCCGGCCTATGTTCCGGCTCGACGCGGCCCGGTATCGAAGCGCGATATCTTGAGTAAGCCGCCTGTCAGCGCCCAGCGATCTCCGTGCATGTTTGCGTGCCGCTCCGGGGATAAGCGCTGCAGTACTCTCCGAGAATCCAAGCGGCGGTTTCCACCTGAGGCGTGATTCCGAACTGTGATCATCCGGATACCGGATCAGATCATGCCCCCATACAGAGGCTCAATGTCCTTCTCCAATCTCGGCCTGTCCGACAAGGTTCTCGCCGCCGTTGCGGCCACCGGTTACACTAACCCAACCCCCATTCAGGAACAGGCGATTCCTCACGTGCTGGCGCGCAAAGACGTGCTCGGCATCGCCCAGACAGGCACCGGCAAAACCGCTGCCTTCGTTCTCCCGATGATGACGATGCTGGAAAAGGGCCGAGCCCGCGCCCGCATGCCCCGCACGCTCATTCTCGAACCGACCCGCGAACTGGCCGCACAGGTCAAAGAGCAATTCGACAAATACGGCGTCGGCCAGAAGCTCAACGTGGCGCTGCTGATCGGCGGCGTCTCGTTCGGTGATCAGGACAGCAAACTCACCCGCGGCGTCGATGTGTTGATCGCCACGCCGGGTCGCCTGCTCGACCATACCGAGCGCGGCGGACTGCTTCTCACCGGCGTCGAATTGCTGGTCATCGACGAAGCCGACCGCATGCTGGACATGGGCTTCATCCCCGACATCGAACGCATCTGCAAGCTGGTGCCGTTCACCCGCCAGACGCTATTCTTCACGGCAACTATGCCGCCGGAAATTCGCCGGGTCACCGAGACCTTCCTGCACAACCCGGTGAAAATCGAAGTCTCCAAGCCGGCGTCGACCGCCGTCACCATCACCCAACAGCAGGTCAGCGTCGGCCGAGAGCCGCACGAGAAGCGCGAAGTGCTTCGCTCATTGATCCGCGAAGCTGCCGACCTCAAGAACGCAATCATCTTTTGTAACCGCAAGCGCGAGGTCGCGCTGCTCGCCAAGTCGCTGCAGAAGCATGGCTTCGCCGTCGGCGCCCTGCACGGCGATATGGAGCAGTCGGCTCGACTTGCCGCGCTCGACCAGTTCCGCAAGGGCGAATTGCCGATCCTGGTGGCCTCCGACGTTGCCGCCCGCGGCCTCGATATTCCCGCCGTCAGCCACGTCTTCAACTTCGACGTCCCGCATCACTCCGACGACTACGTGCACCGCATCGGCCGTACCGGCCGCGCTGGTCGCCTCGGCACCGCCGTTTCGCTGGTGGCGCCCGCCGACCAGAAGTCGATGCTGGCCATCGAGAAGCTGATTGGCCAGGCTATTCCCAAGATCGAATCCAGCGTCGCCGTCTCCGAGCCTGTCGAAAGCGAAACCGCCGAGGCGCCGCGCCAGTCACGCAACCGCACCGGCAATCGCGAAGCCAATGCCGAGCATCCGCGCAGCAGCCGCGACGGTCATCGCAATGATCAGCCCCGCGAAGGCGGTCGCGAACGCAAGCCGCGCCGTGAGCGTGGTCCACGCCGTGAAGGTGGCCGTTCGGAAGGCGGCGAGCGCAGCCCGCAGCCGCAACCCGCGGAAGCCGCTTTCGCAGCACCGGTGGCAGCCGCTCCGCAGCCGCAGCGTCCGCCCTCGATCGGCCGTCCCGAAGCCCCGCGTCCGCGCCGTGAGGACAACGAGCCGGCGGATCATTCGCACCTGCCGGCCTTCCTGTTGCGCCCGATCCGAGCACGCGCATAGGTAGTATAGCGCCGAGAGCATTTACTTGCCGTTCACTCTCGTCCCCTAATCTAAATGCGATATTTTTACCAAAATTGCATTTCAGAGGACGGCGTATACCCGCTGTCCGCGAGGGCACAGAACGTGACCGGCATCCTGGACGAACAAGAGCGGACTTTGGCATTTGCCGAAGTCGCGCTGGGACAAATCAGATCGTTGCGCCAGACGGCGATTCCGCGCAACTATGAGATCTGGTACGTCTACGCGACTGGTTACAATTCAGCGCTCAACAAGGTCATCAATGAGACGCTGGCACGCAATGGCCGCCTGACCGAGGCCGACCTCGACCAGATTCACGACACTTATCTTTCGCAGATTCGCACCACCGATCGCATCGATCAGGTTGGCGCCCGCGTCATCGGCGAAATCGACGACGTGATGGTGCTCATCACCGATGCGCTGGGCATGACAACGAACTTCAATGCCAGCCTTGATGGTGCCAGCAAGGATTTGTCGCTCGCGCGCGATCCCGCTGCGGTGAAAACCGTGATCGAGAGTCTCGTCAAATCCACCCGTGAAGTACACGACACGAACAAGGCGCTGGAAGAGCGGCTACTGTCCTCGAAGAGCGAGGTCTACACGCTGCAACAGAGCCTCGAGGCGATCCGCGCCGAGAGCCTGACCGATCCCCTCACCGCGCTCGGCAACCGCAAGTATTTCGACCGTGCGCTGATGGCAGCAATCGATACCGCGGTGAAACGCGGCGAACCGTTGTCGCTCCTGATGCTCGACATCGATCACTTCAAGTCATTCAACGACAATTACGGCCATCTCACCGGTGATCAGGTGCTGCGTCTTGTCGGCCAGTCATTGAAGCAGACCATCAAGGGTCAGGATATCACCGCGCGCTATGGCGGCGAGGAATTCGCCGTGGTACTGCCAAACACACCGCTGCGTCAGGCACTCACCGTTGCCGATCATATCCGCCGCGCCGTGATGTCAAAGGAGCTGAAGAAAAAATCGACTGGCGAGATCCTGGGACGCGTCACGATTTCCGTCGGCGTCTCAATGTTGCAGATCGGCGACGATATGGAATCGCTCATCGGCCGTGCCGACGCCTGTCTCTATGCTGCGAAGCGTAGCGGCCGCAACCGCGTGATCTGCGAAGTCGATCCGGAATATTCGGCGGAGCTGCAGTTTCAGGTGGCTTGAGCGCAGACCCGGAATGCAGGGCCGGTTAGGCGACCGACAGAGAATGGCGGAATATGCTGCGCTATTCCGCCCTAAGCTTCTTCTGGATTTTCTTCGCGGCCTTCTGGGCAGCCTTCTTTTTCGCCACGGTCTTCTTCACGACCTTCGCCTTCGTCGCTTTCTTCGTTGCCCGCTTCTTGCTTGCTTTTGCCAGCGACGCCCGGATCGCTGCGGCATGCGCGACCCTCGCCCATTCGGTAACTTCGTCGGGATCGTCGTAGAGCCGTTCCGGCAGCTGCCAGTACGATCCGATCATCCGCAGTTTGCCGCGCATCTCGTACTGAAAACACTTTGAGCCTTCGCTCTCGAAACGTGGGATCGAGTTTTCATCCGCGCGCAGATAGACTGCGCCGCGCAGCACCAGCGCAAAGTTGATGCCATCGGCCGAAATGCCGAAGCCGGAAAACATCCGGCGGATCGTCACCGGGCCAAAGCCGGCAAACAGTTCACTGAGGAATTCGCGGTCCATTGACGAAGTGTAGGACGCGACGCGCGATTGCGGAAGCGGTCTGTCTGCGTCATCTCCCGACGTCATGGCCAGGCTTGACCCGGCCATCCCGCCTCCTTCGCTTTCACCGAAGCCAGAAAAAGGATGCCCGGGACAGGCCCGGGCATGACAGCGCTTTAATTTAGGAAAGACAGCTCTCAGCCGTCGATCTTTGCCGGCGTCAATTGCACGGACTCACCACAGCCGCAGGCCGAGATCTGGTTCGGGTTGTTGAACACGAACTGGGCTTGCATCTTGTCAGTCTTGTAATCCATCTCGGTGCCGAGCAGGAACAGAACTGCTTTGGGATCGACCAGGATCTTCACACCCTTGTCCTCGACGATTTCGTCGGTCGGCTTGATGTCGTGGGCATATTCGACGGTGTAGGACTGGCCGGCGCAGCCGCCGTTCTTGATACCGACGCGCAGGCCAACGATCTCGGAATCGGCGCGCTCCGTCAGTTGCCGGATCCGCGTCGCGGCAGCATCGGTCAGGCGCATCACCTGCGGACGGGGGCGCGGCTTCGGCTTGGCAGCCGGTATGGTCGGATTCGGTGTCATCTCAGTCATGTGTTCAGTCCCTTCGGCGGTTCAAGGCCGCCATCGGCGATATTGAGAACGAGACGCGATGCTCACCACATATTCAGCACGAGACGCGCCTCGTCGGTCATCCGGTCCGGCGTCCAGGTCGGCTCCCAGACGATATCGACCTTGACCAGACCGACGCCGGGCACGCTGGCCACGGCGTTCTCCACCATGGTTGGCAGCTCTTCGGCGGCGGGGCAGTTCGGCGTTGTCAGCGTCATCTCGACCTGGACGGAGCGATCGTCCTTGATGTCGACCTTGTAGATCAGGCCGAGCTCGTAGATGTCGGCCGGGATTTCTGGATCGAATACCGTCTTCAGCGCGGCGACGATTTCGGTGCCGATACGTTCGGTTTCGGCGGGGTCGAGCGCCGAGGTGGTCTGCACGTGAGCCGGCTTCTCAGCCTCGAGGCTGGCGTTCGGCGTTTTGGCTTCTGCAATGTCGCTCATGCAAACAACTCCCGTGCCTTGATCAGCGCCTGTGCGAGGTGGTCGACCTCCTCGCGGGTATTATACATTCCGAATGATGCACGGCACGTGGCCGTTACATTGAATCGCTCCAGAAGCGGCATCACACAGTGGGTTCCCGCGCGAACTGCAACGCCCTGCCGGTCAATCACCGTCGCCACGTCATGGGCGTGAGCGCCCTTCAGTTCAAACGAGATCACCGGGCCCTTGTTCTTGGCGGTGCCAATGATGCGCAGCGAATTGATCTCGCGGAGCCGATCCTGCGCATAGGCCAACAGGTCGTGCTCATGGGCGGCAATTCGCTCCTTGCCGATCGAATTGACGTAATCGATGGCGGCGCCGAGGCCGATGGCCTCGACAATGGCCGGGGTGCCGGCCTCAAACTTGTGCGGCGGATCACCATAGGTGACCCAGTCTTTCGCCACTTCGCGGATCATCTCGCCGCCGCCGGCATAGGGCCGCATCGCGACCAGACGGTCATACCTGCCATACAGCACGCCGATGCCGGTCGGCCCGTACAGTTTGTGGCCGGTAAAGATATAGAAGTCGGCATCGATGTCCTGCACGTCAACCGGCATGTGCACGGCCGCCTGGCTGCCATCGATCACGACGGGAATGCCGCGTGCATGCGCGAGCTTCACCACGTCCTTGACCGGAACCAGCGTACCCAGTGCATTGGACATCTGCGTGATGGCGACGATCTTGGTGCGGTCGGTCAGCAGCTTCTCGAACTCGTCGATCAGGAAGTTGCCTTCATCATCGACCGGCGCCCACTTGATGACGGCGCCCTGCCGCTCACGCAGGAAGTGCCACGGCACAATGTTGGAATGGTGCTCCATGATCGAGAGCACGATTTCGTCGCCGGCCTTGATGTTCTCGCCGCCCCATGCTGCCGCGACGGTATTCAGCGCATCAGTGGCATTGCGGGTGAAGATGATTTCCTCGGGGCGCCTGGCATTGAGGAAATGCTGCACCTTAATGCGCGCGCCCTCATAGGCCTCGGTCGCCGCATTGGCGAGGTAGTGCAGCCCGCGATGCACATTGGCATATTCGGATTTGTAGGCCTCGGTCATGCGGTCGAGCACGGCATAGGGCTTCTGCGCCGATGCCGCGTTGTCGAGATAGACCAGCGGCTTGCCGTAAACCTTCATCTCGAGCGCCGGAAAATCCTCGCGGACGCGAGCGACGTCGTAAGAGCCGTTCAAGACCGCGGGATGCAGTGTCATGCGCGCGACTCCAGCCAGCGCTCCGCAGCCGATATAGCGACGTCGCGCAGATCGTCGCTTGCGATCGACTCCAGCGCCTCGCCCACAAATGCCTGGATCAGCAGCGCTTGCGCAGCCTTCTCCGGCAGACCGCGCGCGCGCAGATAGAACAGCAGGCTGTCATCCAGCGCGCCAATGGTCGCGCCGTGGCCGCACTGCACATCGTCAGCGAATATCTCAAGCTCGGGCTTATTATCGATCTCGGCCTCGTCGGACAGCAGCAGCGACCGTGACATCATCTTGCCGTCGGTCTTCTGCGCCACCTGATGAACGTTGATACGGCCCTGGAACACCGAATGCGCGCGATCGTCGAGCACGGAGCGGAAGACCTCGCGGCTGAGGCAATTCGGCGCCGCGTGGTCGATCACGAAGGTGCAATCACCGTGCTGCTTGTCGCGCAGCAGATGAACGCTGTTAGTCAAGAGTTCCGAGTCCTCGCCAGCCAGCGTGATGAAGCTCTGATAGCGGCTGACGCCGCCGCCGGTGGTGAGACTAAAAGTGTTGAACTTGGTGCGCGCACCAACCGTGACAATGGCCGTTGCGATATTCGCTGCATCGCCGGCGTCTTCCATCACGCGCACATGCTGCAGATCAGAATCGTCACCGATCCAGATCACCGCAACATCATGGGCCTGATAAGCCTTCGCGGCTTCCGCCGCCACGAAGCTCTCGACCAACGTGACACGCGCACGATTGCCGATCCGGACCAGCGACCGCGTGAAGGCAGCCACGCTCGGGCGCGTCGCGACATGCACGATGTGCAGCGGCCGCGACGGCGCGGCATCATCGGCAATATCGATCAGCATGCCATCGGTTGCAAAGGCAGCATTCAGTGCGATCATCGGATCTGCGACGCGCGAGCGCAGCAGATCGGCCCGCGTCGCACTTGTGGCATCATCGAGCATGGCGCTCAGCGCATGCACAGTCACCCCGCCCCCAGACGTCAGATCGGAGAGACCGGCCGCGAAGACGCCGTCCACGATAACCAGCTTCTGCGTATCGCCCGTTCCAAGTCCCTCGACCAGCTTGGCGGCCTGTGCCAGCGCAGCCTGATCCGGCGTAGGCGCAAGCGGCGCCACATCGCGCAGCAGGTTACGCAGATCGGTATATTTCCACTCTTCGATGCGCCGGGTCGGCAGACCCGTGCGGGCGAAATCGTCGAACGCCTGCTGGCGCGTTTCGGCCACCGTGCCGACGCCCGGCAGCCGGCCCCGTGCAGCAGCGAATGTGCCGTCCAGCACCGCGCCCGTTGTCGTCTTTGCGAGAGCTACATTCATGATTGTCTCACTCAGGCCGCCACTTCTTCATACTGCGCGTAGCCGGTCGCCTCGAGTTCGAGCGCCAATTCCTTGCCGCCCGACTTCACGACACGGCCCTGCGACATCACGTGCACCACATCAGGCACGATGTAATTCAGCAGACGCTGGTAGTGCGTGATCACGACCATCGCGCGATCCGGGCTTCGCAGCGCGTTGACGCCGTCAGCCGCGACGCGCAGCGCGTCGATGTCCAGACCGGAATCCATTTCGTCGAGGATGCACAGGCTCGGCTGGAACAGCGCCATCTGCAACACTTCGTTGCGCTTCTTCTCGCCGCCGGAGAAGCCGACATTGACGCCGCGCTTCAGCATATCCATCGGGATATTCAGAGAGGCCGCGACTTCACGGACCTTCCTGAGGAAGTCCGGCACCAGATATTCGTCTTCGCCGCGCGCCTTCCGCTGCGCATTCACTGCAGTGCGCAGGAAATTCATCGTGGTCACACCGGGGATTTCCACCGGATACTGGAACGCCAGAAACACGCCCTTGGCAGCGCGCTCATCAGGCTCCATTTCCAGCAGGTCTTCGCCCTTGAACAGAATCTCGCCGCCGGTGACCTCATAACCGGGCTTGCCGGCGATGACGTGGCTGAGCGTGGACTTGCCCGAACCATTCGGCCCCATGATGGCATGCACTTCACCGCCATTCACGGTCATGGTCAGCCCATGGAGAATCTCGCGATCATCGACACGAACCTGCAGGTCTTTCACTTCAAGCAATGCGGTCATCAGTCTCTATCCTTCGATCATCATCGCCACCCTCGCCTGAACACACTCGGGCTCAAGCTGGAGTGCCCGCCATTCCCGGTGAGCCTCGTAGGATGACTTTTAATTTTTGCCGACACCTGAAGGCGCCGCTTCGCGGCGCCCGTGATGGCGGGAATTAACCCACCGACCCCTCAAGCGAGATCGAAATCAGCTTTTGCGCTTCCACTGCGAATTCCATCGGCAGCTGCTGCAACACGTCCTTCACGAAGCCATTGACGACTAGGCCGACGGCTTCTTCCTGCGACAGGCCGCGCTGGATGCAATAGAACAGTACATCTTCGGAGATCTTCGACGTCGTTGCTTCATGCTCGAACAGCGTCGAGGCGTTTTTCGCCTCGATATACGGCACCGTATGCGCACCGCACTGATCGCCAATCAGCAGCGAGTCGCAGGCCGTGAAGTTACGTGCATTCGTCGCCTTGCGATGCGCCGTGACGAGACCGCGATAGGTGTTCTGCGACTTGCCAGCGGCGATACCCTTGGAGATGATCCGGCTCGTGGTGTTCTTGCCGAGATGGATCATCTTGGTGCCGCTATCGACCTGCTGATAGCCGTTCGAAATCGCGATCGAGTAGAACTCGCCGCGCGAGTTGTCGCCACGCAGGATGCAGCTCGGATATTTCCAGGTGATCGCCGAACCTGTCTCCACCTGGGTCCAGGAGATCTTGGAATTGTCGCCGCGACAGTCACCACGCTTGGTGACGAAATTGTAGATGCCGCCCTTGCCCTCGGAATTGCCGGGGTACCAGTTCTGCACCGTCGAATATTTGATCTCGGCATCGTCCAGCGTCACCAGCTCGACGACAGCCGCATGCAGCTGGTTCTCGTCGCGCTGCGGCGCGGTACAACCTTCGAGATAGCTGACGTAAGCGCCCTTGTCGGCGATGATCAGCGTCCGTTCGAACTGGCCAGTATTGCGCTCGTTGATGCGGAAATAGGTCGACAGTTCCATCGGGCAACGCACGCCAGGCGGCACGTAAACGAACGAACCGTCGGAAAACACCGCGGAATTCAACGTGGCGTAAAAATTGTCGGAGGTCGGAACAACCGTGCCGAGATACTGCTTCACCAGTTCGGGATGTTCGCGGATGGCTTCCGAGATCGGCATAAAGATGACGCCGGCCTGCTTCAGCTCCTTCTGGAACGTGGTCGCGACCGACACCGAGTCGAACACGGCATCCACGGCGATCTTGCGCTCACCCTCGGGACGCACCACACCTTCCAGCGCCTCGATCTCACGAAGCGGGATGCCAAGCTTCTTGTAGGTTTCGAGAATTTCGGGATCGATCTCGTCGATCGAGCCGATGGTCTTCTTCGGCTTCGGCGCCGAATAATAATAGATGTCCTGGAAGTCGATCTTCGGATACTCGACCCGCGCCCACTTCGGCTCTTCCATGGTCAGCCAACGGCGATACGCCTCAAGACGCCATTCCAGCATCCAGGCTGGCTCGTTCTTCTTGGCGGAGATGTAACGGACGGTGTCTTCAGAGAGGCCCTTTGGGGCCTTCTCGGATTCGATGATGGTCTCGAATCCATAACGATATTGATCGACATCGATCTGGCGAACCCGATCGACTGTCTCCTGTACGGCAGCCATTTTATCCTCCGCTCGCGGTTTCAAGGACCGCGGTGGATCAATCCAGAAACGTTAAACTCAAAGCTTGTCGGGGTTCTTTACGATGTTCCCGCCGGGAAATCACCCCTCTTAGAACCGTTCAAGCTGTGTTTCGTCGCTATGTTTAAGTAGTGCACCTGACAGCTTTCGCCAAGCCTCCAGACACCGATCAACGTCCGCTTCGGTGCTGGACCAGCCCAGACTGAGACGCACAGCCCCCCGGCTCAGCTCCGGCCCGAAACCCATGGCTTCGAGCACGTGAGACAGCTGCACCTTACCAGAAGAACAGGCCGACCCCGACGATACCGCGATACCTTCGAGATCAAATCCAATCACGGCGGTCTCGGCCCGCAATCCGGGGGCACCGAACAGAACCGTATTGGGCAGACGCGGCACATCTTGACCGAACACAAGTCCGTTGCTGCATTGACGCAAGCCCGCCTCAAGCCGCTGACGCAGCTCTTCAACCCGTTTCATATCGTTCAGCGACGCCTGGGCGGCCATCACGGCGGCACCAAAACCGGCAATCCCCGGCACATTCTCGGTTCCCGCCCGACGCCCCAGCTCCTGCCCGCCGCCGCGGAGTAGCGCATCCAACCCGGCAACGCCATTGGCCATGATCAGCGCGCCAATACCCTTCGGGCCGCCAATCTTATGCGCAGAAACTGACAGAAGATCGGAATGCAATTTATTGATATCGAAAGATATTTTTCCAAACGCCTGCACCGCATCGACATGCAGCAAGCCACCCGCGTCATGCACGATGCCGGCAAGCTCAGGAATCGGTTGAAGGGCGCCCGTTTCATTATTAGCCAGCATTACGGAAACCAGCGCGGGCTTCCCATCGGCCAGCAGCAGCCGCAGATCGTCAAGCCTCACGATGCCATCGCGGTCCACGCCCAGCACCTGCAAGTCTTCCGCGGCGAAGCGGCCGCCCGCCAGCACCGAGGCGTGCTCCACCGCGGAGACGATCAGCCGCCGCACGGGCGCGCCCGGATTGCGCACCAGTCCCGGTGTCAGCGCCAGCACATTGGCTTCGGTCCCGCCCGAGGTGAACACGACGTTTCGCGAATCTGCCCCCACCGCGCCTGCAACCGCCGCACGGGCAGATTCGACGACCCGGCGGGCCTGGCGGCCCTCGGTATGAACCGATGACGGGTTACCAGCCAAATCCCACGCGGCCACCATCGCCGCCCGCGCCTCCTGGCGCAGCGGTGCTGTCGCATTCCAGTCGAGATAGACCCGGTCTTTGGCCAATTCCGCTTCACCTTGAAGGACTTGGAGCCTTGATGGCAACGTCGGACGTTATCCAGTGCTGCGCGCCGTCACTCTTAGTCCAATTGCCCGCCAAATGCGCCCACCGCAACCCGTGTCAGAGCCGCCGACGCGTTCAATATGCTTGCTTTTTGCCCCTGCGCTCATGGTAGAACGCGGCCTCAACTTCACCCGGCGCCGCCCGCCATCAACCTGACGGTGCCCGATCGCCCCTTCCCTCGCAGGGTCCCCGAGCCATTCTCGCCGAGCCCTGCGCGAAACCGGCTGATCACGCCAAGAACGGGACCTAAGGATCACTATGCCCGAAGTCATTTTCACCGGTCCCGCAGGCCGTATTGAAGGCCGCTATCATCCGGCCAAGCAGAAGAACGCGCCGATTGCCATGGTGTTGCATCCGCATCCGCAATTCGCGGGCACGATGAACCATCAGATCGTTTACCAGTGCTATTACGCCTTCGTGCATCGCGGCTTCTCCGTGCTGCGCTTCAACTTCCGCGGCGTCGGTCGCAGCCAGGGTTCGTTCGACCACGGCACCGGCGAGTTGTCGGATGCGGCGGCCGCGCTCGACTGGGCACAGACCATCAATCCCGAAGCGCGCGCCTGCTGGGTCGCTGGCTTCTCGTTCGGCGCCTGGATCGGCATGCAGCTCCTGATGCGCCGCCCCGAGGTTGAGGGCTTCATCTCGATCGCGCCGCCAGCCAATCTGTATGACTTCTCGTTCCTCGCACCTTGTCCGTCGTCGGGCCTGATCGTGCACGGCGAGAAGGACGCGGTCGTGCCGCCGAAGGACGTCAACACGCTGGTCGAGAAGCTGAAGACCCAGAAGGGCATCGTGATCGATCAGCACATCATTCCCGGTGCGAACCACTTCTTCGACAACAAGCTTGAGCCGCTGATGGAATCGGTGACTGGCTATCTCGACATGCGCCTCGCCAACGTGCGCTAAGGCGTCGATCGGCCGCACACCGGTCGCTTCATGTCTGCCAACAAAAAGCCCTCGGCCAGATCTGGCCGAGGGCTTTTCAGTTTCAGGTCCTGATGGTCAGAACGAGCGCAGGATCTGGACCGAGCCGTTGTAAAGATTCTGATCCTTGATCTGGTAGGCCTGATTGGGCTTGCCGGTCACGGTAGCCGTATAGGTACCACCGAGATTTTGATCGAGGCGGCTATAGGTGAATTCAGCCGACAGGGTCAGGTTCTGAACGGGGGTCCAGGCAGTTCGCGTACCGACCTGAGCTATCCCGAAATCGAAGTTGTTGGTCGTGCCAGTAATGCTACCGGCCGTAGAGCCTGGATTGGTCGAACTGCTCGTTCCCAAGCGGCCGCCGGCCGGACTGAATGCCGCGGCGAGCATCGCGTTGCCGGCATCGCCATAAGAGATATGGCTATAGTTGCCGAACACCGAGGTGCGCCACGCCGTGTTCCAGTAATGCTCATAGAAGGCACTGACTTCCCAGGCATCGCTCTGCTGGATCGAGCTTCCCGGCGAATACACGCCGTCGAGCACATAGCCGAAGCCAACCGTGTTACCATCAAATTTGGCAAAACGACCGCCGCCGGACGTTTCGAGCGAACCGCCGGTGAAGGCGTAACGCGCGGCGCCCTTGGCATAGGACGCTTCGATCTTCAGGCTGTCGTTTGCGCCGGTCGGCAAGACCTTGAATTCCACCGCGCCGCTGACGGCAAAGCCGTAGACATCGTCAGGATGTCCGAAGGATTCATTTGCCCCGTAGAAGCCGGCCGTCGACGTATGCATGGCCGTCGCGAAATGCAGCGACCCCCACTTCTGATCGAGTCGGAGGTTGCCAACGACATCGGGAATATGGTTGCCACCCGTGGCGTTGCCAAAGAACGTGTTCGAATTGTTGCCATAGAAGGCACCGGTGAACGACCCCGCGCCGGGCGCGACGATAAAGGTCGCGGTGTTGTAGAGGCCGGCATTGCGATAGGGCGAAGCGTTCTCCAGCGCGATGGTGCCCGAGAAGCCGTTGCCGAATTCGGCTGTGTAAGCGATCTGTGGAATGCCGGTTGTATTGCTTGAGCCCGCAAGGAAGCCTGACGAAATCCAGGGCTTGGTGAGAGCCCATTGCGGATCGAAGTTTGAGACGGCCTTACCGAAGGTAAAACCCGCGAACTGTATGAATGCAAAGTCTACTTCCGTGAAGCCGCCAGCGATACTGTCGCGGTTCTGCGTGAAATCGAGCTGCATATTCGCATAGGTACGAACCATACCGTATTCGGTCGCCGTGCGGGTGTCGGTCGTGATGTTGATACGCTCGCGGGTTAGGTAATAGTCCTTGGTCCAGAGATTGTTGCCGCCAGCACCGCCTTGCCAGAACGGCGCGTCGTACGGCCCACCGTTAAAGGTGGTATCGAGGCGGATCGCGCCGCCGATCCTGATGCAAGTGTCGGTGCCCGGAATGTAGTAGAAGCCGGCACCGTAGATCGAGCAGATCTTCACATATTCGACAGCCTTGGCCTTCACCGGAAGGTCCGCCGCCTGGGCAGTGCTCACTGCCAGCAACGCCGCTGCGGAACCAAGTATCATTTGCTTCATCGTGGTCATGTCGCCTCCAGACCGATCGTATCGGCACGCGCGATTGCCCCGGGCGTGCCATTCATGAGGCAGAGTTGTGGAAGATCATGTTGCGAAACAATGTGCGCGGTCGATTGTCGCACCATCATTTTCCGGCTGTGTGCTTTCGGCAACATAATCGGCAGGCCGCGGCATTTCGGTACCGAATTCATCACGAGATTCGGCGATGCCCTCACGCATTCGTGTCCGCGGCGGCAACGACAAACATAGACGCCGTTGGTCGCGATCAACTTGATTCGCTGGGTGAGTCGAATAGCTGCGACTTCGCGCTAGCTCGCGAGATAGTCCGCTTTCACGCCGCCCGTCATCGGCTCCGGCACACCGGTTGTTGCCGGATAACTCAACGGCAAGCCCAAGAGTGAACGCACTGCCAGAAACGCAAAAGCCTGCGCCTCCATCGCATCGGTGGACCAACCCAGCACATCTACGCTCTCGACTGTCGCAGCCGGCAATCGCTGCCGCAGCATATTCAGCATCGTCGGATTGCGTGCGCCGCCGCCAGTAATCACCCAGCTAAGCGGTGGCTTAGGCAACAGCGGCGCAACGCTGGCGATGGTCGCAGCGGTGAACGCCGTCAAGGTCGCTGCGCCGTCCGCTGGCGTAACGTCTTCCAGCGTCAGTGCCGCAAAGTGATTGCGATCGAGCGATTTTGGCGGCGCTACCGCAAAGAACGGATTCTGCAATCCCTTCGCGATCCACGCATCATCGACGCGGCCTTGCGCCGCCAATGCGCCATCGGCATCGAACGGCTCCCCCGTTGCGCGCAACACGAAATCATCGAGTAGCGCATTGCCCGGACCGGTGTCGCAGGCAATCAACGCGATATCGCCATCAATGTAAGTCACATTGGACACGCCGCCGATATTGACCACGGCAATGGGCCCGTCGCGATGCAGTCCCTCTGCCAACGCACGGTGATAGACCGGCACCAGCGGCGCTCCCTGCCCGCCCGCAGCCACGTCAGCCGCGCGCAGATCGTGGATCACCGGCAGGCCGACCATCCCGGCCAGACTCGCCGCGTCGCCAATCTGTACGGTGAGTCGATCGGCGGGACGATGCAACACGGTCTGTCCGTGAAAGCCGACGATGTCGATGCTGTCTCGTGCGATGCCGTGATCAGTCAGAAACGCCTCGATGGCCTGGGCATGGGCCGATGTCACCACCCGCTCCGCCTCGGCCAGACTGCCCGGCCTTAGATCGCGCCGGCTCAGTTGCACGGCCTCGGCCAGCGCCTGGCGCAACACGGCACGCTCAACCTCGCTATATGGCCGATACCCCGACGGGCCGAACGACCCGACCCGTTCGCCGTCAGTCTTGATCAGGGCGACATCGACCCCGTCCAGCGAGGTTCCGCTCATTAGTCCGATCGCGGTCAGCATATCAGGCACGCGGCTAACCCCTCATTTTCGCGTCAAAACTTGTGTCGAAGCGCCCAATCTTATAATGCCACAGGCACTTTGGGGCGGCCAGCACGCTCCCCACCTTGCCGCCAATCCATTGAGACAGCGTAAAATTATCCAACCGAGCCGTAAACCGATGACCACCTACAAGTCCGATTTTCTCAACGTCCTGCAGAGCCGCGGCCTGATCCATCAGGTCTCCGATGCCGAGGCGCTGGACGCCGCCTGCTGCAAGGGACCGGTCACGGCTTATGTGGGCTATGACGCCACGGCGACCAGTCTGCATATCGGCAATCTGATCTCGGTGACCATGTTGTACTGGTTTCAGCAGACCGGCCATCGCCCGATCACGCTGATGGGTGGCGGCACCTCCATGGTCGGCGACCCGTCGTTCCGGGACGACCAGCGACAATTGCTGACGGTCGAGAAGATCGCGGAGAACATCGAAGGCATCAAGAAGATCTTCGGCAAGATGCTGACCTATGGCGACGGCCCGACCGACGCACTGATGGTCAACAATGCGGACTGGCTGCTGAAGCTGAACTATGTCGAATTCCTGCGCGACGTCGGCCGCCACTTCTCGGTCAATCGTATGTTGTCCTTCGACAGCGTGAAGCTGCGCCTTGATCGCGACCAGTCGCTGTCCTTCCTCGAATTCAACTACATGATCATGCAGGGCTACGACTTCGTCGAGCTCAACCGCCGCTACGGCACGCTGCTGCAGATGGGCGGCTCCGACCAGTGGGGCAACATCATCAATGGCGTCGATCTCAGCCACCGCATGGGCGGCCCGCAGCTCTACGCGCTGACAACGCCGCTGCTGACGAAGTCTTCCGGCGAGAAGATGGGCAAGTCGGCCTCCGGCGCCGTCTGGCTCAATGGCGATCTCTTCAGCCCGTATGACTTCTGGCAGTATTTCCGGAACACCGAAGACGCTGATGTTGGCCGTTTCCTAAAGGTCTTCACGCGTCTGCCGCTAGACGAAATCGCCAAGCTCGCGGCCTTGGGCGGTTCGGAGATCAACGAGGCGAAGAAGATTCTCGCCACCGAAGCGACGGCCGTGGTGCACGGCCGCGATGCAGCAAATGCCGCTGCCGAGACGGCACGCAAGACCTTCGAGGAAGGCGCGCTCGCCGACAGCTTGCCGACCGTCAATATTCCGCAAGCTGAACTTGAAGCAGGCGTCGGTGTCCTTGCGGCCTTCGTCAATGCCGGTTTCGTCGCGTCGAACGGCGAAGCGCGGCGGCAGATCAAAGGCGGCGGCTTGCGCGTCAACGATGTTGCGGTCACCGACGAAAAGATGATGTTGACCCCCGCGTTGCTGACGGAAGGCGTCATCAAGCTCTCGCTCGGGAAAAAGCGGCACATCCTGCTCAAGCCTGCATAGCCACATTCGTCTGGCGCACTTGTTCATGCACTGCGAAACGCGCTCCATGGCGTAGCTGTCGCAAACGCCTTGAAGAAGAAGCCAGATGGATTTGAAGACGTCCCACCGCACCGGACTGACTGTTCTCGGTGTCTGTTTCACGTTGTCCGTGCTGGGACGCGGCCTGCAGGAAAGCTTCACTGTCTTTCTGCTCCCGATCTCGCAATCTTTCGGCTGGGATCGCGCCGAGGTCGTCTCGATCTATTCACTCATCGCGCTCTGCGTCGGCCTTGCCGGACCGTTGGTCGGACGGCTGTTCGACCGCTCCGGCCCGCGCACCGTGTTCCTGACCGGCATCGCCCTGCTTGGTGGTTCACTGCTCGCGGCAGCCTATGCAGAGAAACTCTGGCAATTTCAGCTCGCGCTCGGTCTCTGCCTGGGTTTTGCAATAGCCTGCATCGGCAATGTGCCTAACTCCCTGCTGCTCGGACGCTGGTTTGGCAAACGGCTGCCGACCGCGATGTCCATCGTGTATTCGGCAACCGGCGCCGGCGTGTTGTTGATGTTACCTATCGCCCAGTTGCTGATCGATCACGTCGAATGGCGTGGCGCCTATCGCATCTTCGGCTTTGGCGTCCTGGCGCTGCTGGTGCCCTTGCTGTTTCTGCCGTGGCGCCGGTTCGGCGCGGGCTCACCGCATCTCGAGAAGCCGCAGACAAGTGAGACGCTCATCGACGAGGGCTGGACCCTGATTAGCGCTATGCGCCATCATGCATTCTGGGCTTTGTTCGGGACCTTCTTCTTCACCGCCATAGGCATGTATGCGATCTCCCCGCAGGTCGTGGCCTATCTGATCGATGTCGGTTTCCCACCACTGCAGGCGGCGACCGCCTGGGGCTTCAGCGGCGTGGTGCTGCTGTTCGGCATGCTCGGCGTCAGTTGGCTCGACGGCGTGACCGGTCGACGGCCGTCCATTCTGTTCAGCTATGGCCTGTCGCTCCTCGGCATCGTTATGCTCTGGCTGCTGCAATGGTATCCGAACTATGCGCTGCTTACCGGTTTCGTCATCTGCTTTGGCAGCATGATCGGTTCGCGCGGTCCTCTGCTGACCGCGACCGCGATGAAGATCTTTCGCGGCAAGCGGGTCGGCACGATCTATGGGACAATCACCTTCGGCAGCGGGCTTGGATCCGCGCTCGGTTCATGGACCGGCGGCCTGCTGCATGACTGGACCCAGAGCTACAACTCGCTGCTCGCCTTTGCCTTGATCAGCGTCGTGATCGGCATGATCCCGTTTCTCGTCGTCCCAGCATTGCGCCAATAGCGCGTAGCCCCCCCCCCTCGGCGTAATAGTTCGCACAGCGAACGATCTATCTGAGTTTGTCAGCTTTCACGATTGGTAAGCGACTCGCTGGTATTTTTTTGCCAGTTCTGCACCGACTAGAGGTCAACATGAGTTTGCTTAGCCGTTTCACCATCCGCACCAAGCTCACCAGCATGGTGTTGGTGTCCGCAGCCTCCATCTGCGCCGTCATCGCAGTGGCCGCGTCGCTAAGCCAGAAGCGCATGCAGCAGGACCGTATGGAGCAGCTTCACACGGCGACCGACCTGATGCTCGGCATGGCCGAAAGCCTGCAGGAGGAAGTGGCGGCCGGGAAACTCAGTCTCGCCGACGCCCAAATGCAGTTTCGTATGCGTGCGCGCAACATGACGTTCGGCAACAAGCAGGGTTATCTCGTTGCCTACCGCCCCGACGGCGTCATCCTCGTCAATGCCGGAAATCCCAAACTCGAAGACAAGAACACAGGCGCTAAAGACTCCAACGGCGTCCTAATCTCAAAAGCGATCATCGACGCCGGCAAGCTGAGCGCGACCGGTGGCATGACCTATTATCTCTATCCACGGCCGGGCCAGACCGAGCCCACCGCCAAAATGGTCTATGCGCGCCACTTCGCGCCGTGGGACGCCACGCTCAGCTCCGGCCTCTATGTCGATGATCTCGATGCCGACGTGAACGCTCTGCTGGTCCGGCTGGGTTCGCTCGGCGCCGGCGTGCTCGGCGTTATGGCGTTGCTGTCCTTTCTGATCGCCAGCGACATTCTCGGTGCGCTGCGCCGCCTCCAAGCCCGCATGCATGAGATCGCCAATGGCTCGCTCGACCAGAATGTCGGCGAGACTGATCGCGGCGACGAAATCGGTCGCATGGCGGAAACGCTGGAAATGCTGCGCCAGACGTCGCTGACCGCCCGCTCCCTCGAAGCCGAGCAGGCAAAGCTGAAGCAGATGAGCGAAGCCGAGAAGCGCGACGCGCTGATTGCCCTCGCCGATCGCTTCGACTCCTCGGTCGGTCAGCTGGTTAGCCTGATGGCATCGGGCTCCACCGAGCTCGAAGCCACCGCGCAGTCGATGAGCGGCACCGCGGCCCGCACCAATGACCAAGCCGGCATCGTCAGCACCGCCGCCTCGCAGGCCAGCACCCGCGTGCAGACGGTCGCCGCCGCCGCCGAGGAACTGTCATCGTCAATCGCCGAGATCGCGCGTCAGATGGCGCAGTCGGCCAAGATCACCACCCACGCCGTCGACAGCGCCCGCCGCACCGACACCATCGTGCGTGCCCTTGCCGACGGTGCTCAGCAGATCGAGCATGTCGTCGAACTGATCTCCACCATCGCCGGCCAGACCAACCTGCTGGCGCTGAACGCGACCATCGAAGCCGCCCGCGCCGGCGATGCCGGCCGTGGCTTCGCTGTCGTCGCGACCGAAGTAAAGAGCCTCGCCGGCCAGACCGCCGACGCCACCAAGGAAATCAGCACCCGCATCGCGCAGATTCAGAGCGCAACCAAGGAAGCCGTCGACGCGATCCAGGGCATCACCGCAACGATCGAAGAGGTCAGCGCCATCGCCACCACGATCGGCTCGGCCATTGAGGAGCAAGGTGCCGCAACGGCAGAGATCGCCCGCAACGTCACCCAGACCGCACAGGCGACGCAGGACGTCACCACCAATATCGGCGGCGTCACTGCTGCTGCACATGAGACCGGCGACGCTGCCGGCATGGTGCTCAACGCCGCTTCCGGTCTGTCGAAACAAGCCGAGCAACTGTCCGGCGAAGTCACGACGTTCCTCGCCGGCGTGCGTGCCGCCTAAACACAGCTAACATCACTTTGTATGAAAGGCGCAGTCAGCAATGGCCGCGCCTTTCTGCTTTCAGCGCCTGCCCAAGCGATACACGCTGCCCGTCTTAGGATGCGCGTCGCGACCCATGATTCATCATTGGTAAGCAGATTTACGGTATTATTGTCCGGCCAGCTACATTCAGAGGTCCAGATGAGTCTGCTCAGTTACTTCACCATCCGCACCAAGCTCACCAGCATGGTGCTGGTTTCCGTCGCTTCGGTCTGCGCCGTTGTTGCCGTCGCCGCTTCGCTTAGCCAGAAGCGCATGCAGCAGGACCGCATGGAACAGCTCAAGACCGCGGCCGAACTGATGGTGACACTGGCAGATGCCGTGCAGGAAGATGTCACCGCCGGAAAGACCAGCCTCGCTGATGCCCAGTTGCGCTACCGTCAGTTGGCCCGCAACATGAACTTCGGCAACAAGCAAGGCTATCTCCTCGCCTATAGACCTGATGGCGTTCAGTTTGTGAATGGCGGTAACCCGAAGCTCGAAGACAAGAACACGGGTGCCAAGGATTCGAATGGCGTCATGATGTCCAAGGCTGTCATCGAAGCCGCACGTCAGACGCCGACCGGCGGCAGCACCTATTATTACTATCCGCGACCGGGTCAGACAGAACCTGTCCCCAAGATGGTCTTCGCGCGCTACTATGCACCTTGGGACGTTACCTTCAGCATCGGGCTCTATGTCGATGACCTCGACGCCGACGTGAACGCCCTGCTTGTTCGCCTTGGTTCTGTCGGCGCCGGCGTGCTCGGCGTCATGGCGCTGCTGTCCTGGCTGATCGCCAGCGACATCCTCGGCGCACTGCGCCGACTCCAGAGGCGCATGCATGAAATCGCCAATGGTTCGCTGGACGAGAACGTCGGCGAAACCGACCGCGGCGACGAAATCGGCCGCATGGCCGAGACGCTGGAGATGCTGCGCCAAACCTCGCTCACCGCACGTACGCTGGAAGCCGAACAGGCCAAGCTGAAGCAGATGAGCGAGGCCGAGAAGCGCAACGCGCTGATCGCCCTCGCCGATCGCTTCGATTCTTCGGTCGGTCAGTTGGTCGGTCTGATGGCTTCCGGCTCCACCGAACTCGAAGCCACCGCGCAGGCGATGAGCGGCACCGCCGCCCGTACCAACGATCAGGCTGATATCGTTAGCACCGCCGCCTCGCAGGCGAGCACTCGCGTACAGACAGTCGCCGCTGCCGCCGAGGAACTGTCGTCGTCAATCGCCGAGATCGCGCGTCAGATGGCGCAGTCGGCCAAGATCACGACCCACGCCGTCGATAGCGCTCGCCGCACCGACACCATCGTTCGCGCCCTTGCTGACGGCGCGCAGCAGATCGAGCATGTGGTCGAACTGATCTCTACTATCGCGGGCCAGACCAACCTGCTGGCACTGAACGCAACGATCGAAGCCGCCCGTGCCGGCGATGCAGGCCGCGGCTTCGCTGTCGTGGCGACCGAAGTGAAGAGCCTCGCCGGTCAGACCGCCGACGCCACCAAGGAGATCAGCACCCGCATCGCACAGATCCAGAGTGCGACCAGGGAAGCCGTCGACGCGATTCAGGGCATCACCGCAACGATCGAAGAGGTCAGCGCCATCGCCACCACGATCGGCTCAGCCATCGAGGAACAAGGCGCTGCAACGGCGGAAATCGCCCGCAACGTCACCCAGACGGCACAGGCCACGCGGGAGGTCACCACCAATATCGGCGGTGTCAGCTCGGCAGCGCATGAGACTGGCAATGCCGCCGGCATGGTGCTCAGTGCTGCGACCGGTCTGTCGAAGCAAGCCGAGCAACTGTCAGGCGAAGTCACGACCTTCCTCGCGGGCGTGCGCGCGGCCTAAAGCACGAACTACACCTTATGAAATGACAGGCGCGGTCAGTAATGACTGCGCCTTCTTCATTTCAGTATCTGACCGAAGCGGCGCATGCTGAAGCTACGCATTGCAACCCGTGATTTACCATTGGTAAGCAGGTTGACGGTATTATTGTCTGGTCACTTTCACGCCGAGGTCCAGATGAGTCTGCTTAGTAACTTCACGATCCGCACCAAGCTCGTCAGCATGGTCGCGGTCTCCGCCATTGCGGTCTGCGCGGTCATCGCGGTCGCCGCTTCGCTTAGTCAGAAGCGGATGATGGAGGATCGGATTTTGCAGCTCCGCACCGCCGTTGATCTCGTCACGGGCCTCGCGCAATCACTGCAGGACGAGGTTGAAGCCGGTAAGATGAAGCTGCCGGAAGCTGAAGATCAGCTTCGCCTGCGCAGCCGGCGCATGTTGTTCGACAAGGGACAGGGCTACGTGCTCGCCTATCGCGCCGACTCCACCGTGATGGTCCACGGCACGCTGCCGAAGCTCGAAGGCACCATCACCAATGGCAAGGATTCCAATGGCGTCCTGATCGCATCCGCCGTCATAGCCGCCGCCAACAGCAAGCCTGAAGGCGCGACCGCGACCTATCTGTATCCACGTCCCGGCCAGGATGAGCCCCGGCCGAAAGTCGTGTTCGCCCGCAAATTCGCGCCGTGGAACATCGTCATCAGCATCGGCGTCTATGTGGACGACCTCGATGCCGACATGAACGCCCTGCTGATGCGCCTCGGCGCCATCGGCGCCGGCGTGCTCGCTTTGATGGCGCTGCTGTCGTGGCTGATTTCCAGCGACATCCTGGGTGCACTTCTCCGGTTGCAGTCACGCATGCATGACATCGCCAACGGCGGACTCGACGCCAAGGTTGAAGAAACCGATCGCGACGACGAAATCGGCCGCATGGCGGAGACGCTGGAAATGCTTCGGCAGACCTCGCTCACGGCGCGCTCTCTCGAGGCCGAGCAGGCCAAGCTGAAGCAGATGAGCGAAGCCGAGAAGCGCGAGGCGCTGATCGCCCTCGCCAATCGCTTCGACGCATCCGTGGGCCAGCTTGTCGGGCTGATGGCATCGGGTTCAACCGAGCTCGAAGCCACCGCACAGTCCATGACGGGGACAGCCGACCGGACCAACCAGCAGGCCACGATGGTGAGTTCGGCCGCAAACGAAGCCAGCACCCGCGTCCAGACGGTCGCATCTGCCGCCGAGGAACTGTCGTCGTCGATCAGTGAGATCGCCCGTCAAATGGCGCAATCTGCAAAAATCACGACGCATGCCGTGGACAGCGCCAGGCGCACCGACACCATCGTACGGGCGCTGGCCGATGGCGCGCAGCAGATCGAACATGTGGTCGAGCTGATCCAGACCATCGCCGCCCAGACCAATCTCCTTGCCCTGAACGCTACCATCGAAGCCGCACGTGCCGGCGATGCCGGCCGCGGCTTCGCTGTGGTCGCCACTGAGGTAAAGAGCCTGGCCGGCCAGACCGCCGATGCCACCAAGGAGATCAGCACCCGGATCGCCCAGATCCAGAGCGCAACCAAGGAAGCCGTCGACGCAATTCAGGGCATCACCGCCACGATCGAAGAAGTCAGTGCCATCGCCACCACGATCGGCTCAGCCATCGAGGAGCAAGGTACGGCGACTGCCGAAATTGCTCGCAACGTGACGCAGACGGCGCAGGCGACCCAGAACGTCACCACCAACATCGGCGGTGTCAGCTCGGCAGCGCACGAGACCGGAAACGCTGCGGGCATGGTGCTGAGTGCGGCAACCGGCCTGTCAAAACAGGCCGAGCAACTGTCCGGCGAAGTCAAAACCTTCCTCGCCGGCGTTCGCGCCGCCTGACGCAGATATCCCTCAAGCACGAAGGGCGCGGTCAGTGATGACCGCGCCCTTCGCTATTTTGGGAATGACTGCCGATCAGCGCGCGGTGAAGCCGCCGTCCACCGGCAACGCAACACCCGTGATGAAGGAGGCGTCGTCGGACGCGAGCCACAGCGCGGCATGCGCTACATCCTCGGCCTTGCAGAGGCGGCCCATGGGCACTGCCGCCAACAGCTTGGCCTCGTTGGCCGCAGCTTCCGCTGCAACGCCCGAGCGGCCGGTGAAGCCGAGCTTCATCGGCGTATCTGCAAGACCCGGGCAGATCACATTGACGCGGACCTGATCGGGAGCGAATGCCTGCGCCAGCGACTTGGTGAGGCCAACCACAGCGAATTTAGCAGCCGAATAGATCGGGCTCATCATCGAGCCGACGATGCCCGACACCGATGAGGTGAAAATCACCGAACCGCCGCCACGCTTGCGCATGTGCTTGATGACTTCGCCGGCCGCCAGCGTGGCGGAGGTGACATTGAGCGACATCGCGAATTCGTAAGCCGCGAGATCGAGATTCTCAACCCCGGCCGGCCCCGGCGTACCGGCATGAGCCCATAGGATGTCGATACCGCCGAGCGCGGCAGCCGCTTCGTTGATTGAGCTCTTCATCTGTTCGGTCTTCGACAGATCGGCCTGGATAGTGGTGAGCTCATAACCCAGCTTCTTCATGTCGGATTTGAGCTGCGCCAGCGCGTCCGCATTGACGTCGATGGCGGCGACCCTGGCACCTTCCTTGAGGAAAAGTTCGACGCCGGCGCGTCCCATGCCCGATGCAGCAGCGGTGACGGCGGCGAGTTTATTGGCGAGACGCATTCTGTTGTCCTTGTGGTGGGTTCGAAATTGCGGTTCAGACAATGAAAAACGCGCAGCGCGGCGTCACCGACATCTGCGCGTTCTCATTGTTCGTTGTTAGAGCCGTTACTTGATCAGCGGGCAGCCGCCGTCTTTGAGCGGGCGGAATGCGGTATCGGCCGAGATCGTCGCCAGAACATTGTAGTAATCGTACGGCTTCTTCGACTCAGCGGGCTTCTTGACCTGCAGCAGATACATGTCGTGCAGCACGCGACCGTCCTCGCGCAGCGTGGTCTTGCCGAACAGCGGATCGTCGAATGTGCCCATATCGCGGATCGCCTTCACGACCGCCGCGCCATCTTTCGGCGAGCCGACCTTGGCGACCGCCTTCAGATAGGTGAGCGACGCCGAATAGGCGCCGGCCTGGTTCATGCTGGGATAGCGGCCGTTGTTACGCTTGGCGAAGCGCTCGCCAAAAGTGCGGGTCTGCTCGTTCAGATCCCAATAGAAGCCCTCAGTGAGCTGCAGACCCTGCGCCGTGTTGAGACCCAGCGAGTGGATATCCGAAATGAACATCAGCATGCCGGCGAGCTTCTGACCGGCCTGCACGATGCCGAATTCCGACGCCTGCTTGATCGCCTTGATGGTATCACCGCCGGCATCCGCCAGCGCGATGACCTCGGCCTTGGAGGCCTGCGCCTGCAGGAGATAGGATGCGAAGTCGTTGGAATCGGTCGGGTGCTTGATGCTACCGAGCACCTTGCCGCCGTTGGCATTGATAACCGCGGTGGCGTCGCGCTCCAGCGAAGCGCCGAGCGCGAAATCGACCGTGAGGAAGAACCAGCTCTTGCCACCGGCCTTGGTCATGGCATCGGCCGTGCCGTGTGCCAGCGCCCAGGTGTCATAGGTCCAGTGCACCGAGTTCGGGGTGCAAGCCTTGCCGGTCAGGTCCGATGTGCCGGATGCCGTGAACAGCGCAACCTTGTTGAGCTCGGCCGTCAGCGGCGCGACGGCCAGCGACGTGGCGCTGGTTGGAATATCCACCAGAACATCGACGCCTTCGGTCTCGTACCACTTGCGCGCAATGTTGCGCGCGATGTCCGGCTTGTTCTGCGGATCGCCTTGAATCACTTCAACTTTGAACTTGTCCGCGCCCGGGAGCTTGTTGAAGTCCTCGACAGCCATCTTGGTGGCATCGAATGAGCCCATGCCGCCGATGTCTGAGAAAATGCCGGACATGTCGGCGAGAACGCCGAGCTTCACCGGCGTCTGCGCCGACGCGATCGGCGCGGACAATAGCCCGAGCGACAGCGCCAAAGCTGGCACGGCAAGAGCATTACGAATGGTCATCTATTCCTCCCCTGACGAATTCCATGATTCACCCCAGGCAACGCGCCAGCCGGCGATCACGCGAATAATTCTTGTTTATGAATTTATAAGACCTATACGTGAATTGTAAGTCAAGACCGGCGTTGTCGATGTGGATGGCTTTCAAAGCCATTTCAGCGATACAGAGGCCAACCAGACCGTGCGGAAACGCGGACAGCTCGCCATTCGTGGCGTACCCAAATGGAAGAACGAGAATTTCAATGCTGGTCAGACAAGCTGCCAACGTCCTGGAACTGATGGAGTATTTCGCCCGCCGCAAGCGCCCCGCGACGCTGGCCGAAATTTCGGACGACCTCGGCTGGCCCCGCTCCAGCACGTTCAATCTCGTCGGCACCATCGCCGACAAGGGCTGGCTCTATGAGCCTCGCGCCCGCAACGGCTACTATCCCAGCCCACGCTGGCTCACCCTCGCCCGCACTGTTGCGGATGCCGAGCCGCTCCCGGACGCAGCTCATGCACTGGTCACCGAGATTGCCGACCGTTCCGGCGAGACGACGGCCATCGCCGCCCTCGCCGGAACGTCCGCGATCTTTCTGGATGTCGTCGAGTCCACGCATTCGGTGCGCTACTTCGCCCAGATCGGCGACCGCGTTCCGGTCCACGCGAGTTCGGTGGGCCGTGCCATTCTCGAGCAGCATTCGCCTGAGGAACGCAAGGCGATCTATCGCAAGATCAAGTTCGAAGCCTTCTCCGACACCACGCCGATAACGGCAGAAGCGATCGAGGACGAACTCAGAGAGGCGGCCGAGCGTGGCTATCAGCAGAGTTCATCGGAATATATCGCCGACCTCGCGGGCGTCGCCGTGCCCTTGCCGGTGCAACATCGCCGATTGTCGCTGGTGGTTGCTGGTCCGACATCGCGTTGCCTTGCGCGACGTCCTGAAACGGCCGCCATCATCCAGAAACTGATGCAGCGCTTCGCGTCCGAACTCGCGGCCAGCTAGGCGCTGCGCAACGCGATGAGCGCTGTGCTTAAGCCGCGGAGGTCGTCAGTTGCTGTTGTTGTTTGGTGTTCCCGGGAATTCGACAGAATTGTTTTGCTTGCCGGTACCGAACTCGAAAATCTTGCGGAAGACGCCCGGCGCCATGGCCGAGATCGGATTGACCCGCAGCACCGGCGCACCGGGCGTGCCCACGACTTCATAGGTGACGCCGATCAGGCCTTCATTGCTGCCGCCGCCGAGAAACAGTCCGACGATCGGAATCTGGCCGAACATGTTGTTCAGCCCATACATTGGCACAAAGGTGCCGCTCATCCGAACCTGATTAAGCGGGTAATCGATACTGCCTTCGATGGTCGCGCCGACGGTCGGGCCTTTGACAACGCCGTCCCGAATGGTGAGCTGTCCGTTCTGCCGCGTGAACTCGGCACGCAACCGCGAAAACGCGACGCTGCTCTGCGCCGCGTTCTGCCCGCCTCCGGCAACACTGGCCAATTGCGCCTCGCCTTTGACGTTGAAATCGCGGATGTTGATCAGGCCTTCCTTGGCGCGGGTATCCGACGACGGCGGATCCATCGCCAGTGCGAGCTGGCCTCCCGACATCTTGGAATAGGTGTCGGTCGCGCGCAGGAAGGCGCCGGCATCGTTGGTCTCGATATAGATGACGTCACGGCCGGCGCCCTGAGCCCGTCCTCGCATATCTCCCGTCAACGGCGTGTCACGTCCGAGTTTTCCACTCAGGGAGAATTTCTGGATCGTACCGTTGCGTCGCGAAATCTTGGCATCGACGCTGCGGACCGCCTCGCCGTAATAACCGGCAACTGCGCCGAGCTTCACATCAATATCGAAGTCGACCGATTTGGTTTTGCTCTTGGGATCCCCATCCTTGCCGGAAATCGCCGATTTCAGGAAACCGCGACCGTCGAATACGTCGCCACGCATTGTGACTTTCAATACGCCGTCCGGAGCACGGTCAGCCTTCAAGGACGTCTTGTCACCCTCGGATGGTGAATAAGTCGGGAAGTTCACGCCGACGAGGTCACCGTTCTGATCAACTTCGACGGAGCCCTTGATCGAAGCCCCACCGCCATCGATGACGATATCGTCCAGACGGATTGTGTCGCCCTTCTTCACGACGTTGAAGACAGCGCGCGCGCTCTTGCCAGGCAGCTTCATCCAGCCCGGCAAGATGTTGTCGAGCTTCAACGGCGTCAGATCGGCGTCGACCCCGAGCTTGCTGTCACGGTCCCCGGAACCGATCTTGCCCACAACCTTAATCGGAAGATTGCCGACCACCGCCGGTCCGAGATCCACACCGAGCCGGGCGCGGCTTGCATCGTCGAGCGTCGCGTTGAGACGCACATCGGCATCGCCGTCGGTTGGTTTGCGATAGTCGAGTGATGCAGCCTGCCCGTTGATCTTGACGTCACCCTTGACCTGATAGCCCTGATTGTTCGCTGTGACCTTCAGCGCGTTTGCTTCGAGCTTCTGGTTCATCACCAGCTTGTCGGCGGAAAACGCCGTCAGATCCGCAGTGATGTTGTAGGTCGTATCGGCCTTGGTCAGTTCGTGCTGGATAGGCATGCCCATGGCGACCTGCGCGGTCACATTGCCCTTGGTGGCCGTCGGGTCGAGCATATTGCCGGTGACTTCGCTCAGCCGGTTGGAATTGAGGACATCGGCAACGGCCGCCACCGGCCCCTCCAGCTTGAAGCGCACGCGAGCCGGCGACGGCTTCGGTGCCATATCCGGAACTTCAAACACGATGTCGCTGAGATTGAGCTTGCGTCCGCCCGCCGTTTCGGAGTTTGCCTGACCGATAGTCACGGTCGCGGTCCGTCCCGTGACACGCGCGCGCAGATCGCCGTCGCGGATTACCGGCATGCCATCCACCGGACGCAACGCCACGCCATTGGCGAGGATCTTCACCGACAGGCCCTCATCGGGGATTGGCGGCCCGCGCCGTGTTAGATTCTTGGTCGGCGAATTGACCCCGATCTCGATGCTCTGGAGCTGCCCGGCCTCAATGCGCTCGGTGACCCATTCGCGCACTTCCGGCACAATCAGGATCGGCCACATGCGCTTGAGCGCCGAAGCGGACATCGGCGTTCCCGCAAAGCCGAGGGTCATGCGCGGCTCGCCCGCGTAGTCAATGCTGCCTGTGCCGGCGACGCCGATCTCGCCGTTGCTGATATTTGCTCGCGTCAGCAAAGCCCGGCGGTTGTCGGAATCGAAACGCAAGCCGATGTCGATGCTGTTGAAGATCAGCGGCGCCTCGCCCGGACCTCCACCCAATACGATGGTGCCGCCGCTAATGCCTGCCTGCCACGAATCGGTCGCGCCATTGGGTGGCTCGACATGGACAAGCGAAGTGACGCGGTTCTCACCTGACACGAACTTGAACGGCGCCAGCAGCACACGGCGGCCGGCATCCCACTCGACGCTGACCTCCGCCTGATCAATCGGCATCGGATAATCCGGCGTGTCGTTATCGATGATGTTGCCGGCGCCTGCTGTGAGCTTGCCGCGGAAATAGGTCGGGAGGCCGTCGCGCCCGATTTCGCCTCTCAACTCACCGGTCAGCGGCAGATCGGCACTGTAGGTGAGATCCTTCATGCGCAGCGCGAGCAGGATATTCCGGGTCGAGACCTTGTCGGCACGCAGACTGACCTCACGCACGCCATTGGCTGGCGCGCCGACCGTGACGCCGAGGGTCCATGGCGCCTTGCCACCTTCGCCCACCGTCATCATGACGCCGCCGCCACTCGGTCTGCGCAGTGTCAGGCTGATATTGTTGAAGTCCCACGTATTGCCACGCTGCTGGTCATCAACCACCAGCTTGCCGTTCTTCAGACCGATCTCGTTGAGGTTCTGTCCGTCGAGGCCAGACAGGGTCAGGCTGTCGAGCCAGTCGAGACCCGCCAGCAAGCCGGTGGGGGCCTCGCGCCTGTCAGCAGGGGGTTGCGGAATCTGGACCACCGGCGGCTGCGGCTGCCGCGGAAAGGTGAGTTCCGGTTGCTTGCCCGGACCGAGCCACGACCCTGGTGTGCGCGGCGATGCGACACCCGTCGCGATCGGGCGAGCGTTCTCGCCGGTCGACACGGTCACCTGCCCATCCGGCGTAATGCGCACTGCCAGCACAACATCGACCAGGTTGAGGCTTTCGGCGCGCAAGCGGCCCATCATCATGGCAGCAGCGGAAAGCCGGACTTCGGCCTTCGGAGCACTGGCCACGACGGCGTGTTCACGATCGCGGACCACGATGTCGCGGATCCGCACAGCCATCCGGACCCGCCCGGCGCGTTCGATCTGCGTGCCGCCAACTTCGACCGTATTACCCTGCCCGATATTGTCCTGGATCGCTTCGACCAGCCACGGTGTGGCCATGTCGAAATTGATCGGGCCTGCGCCCAGCCGGACCCACAAGGCGCCAAAGCAAACGCCAAAAATAATCAGAAGGATGCCGAGAGCAGCCGCAATCCGCTTGACCCATCGACCGCCGGACAGCCAATCGCGAAGCGCAACGAGCCGATCGCCGAAACGGTGCCAGCCACTCTCCTTCTTGGACAGCAAGCGACGCGCACGGTGATGCCCGGCCTCGTCATGCTGATGATCCCAATCGGCATCATCCCATTGCAAGGACTCGTCATCGGCGCGCGATCGATACGCTTGTGGCGGCTTATTTCTGGCCATTGCCTCTCGGTGCTGGCGCTGACTATGAGAATGATCGTCACCGGCCCTTCGCGCATCGACAACCGACGAGCGCTTTTCTGCCGGCATCGCTGCCAATCCTCGGTTTGAATTATCACTCGTCGTGCGGTCGTTGCGGCGCCCCTATGGCGCACGGAACGTGTGTTGCGTCGAATCCTTTGTAACCATACTCCGAGACCAGCATATTTGGGCCAGCGCATTTGCACTGCAACGTGCAGCCACCCCGGTCGCCGGTGCTTTGCAATGTCATCACACTGAGCCGCCGAAAGCGACGAAAGGAAGGCGTATGTCCAAGAAATCGCGCAAGAATCCCTCGAAACGGGCCATCTGTACAGTGGCAGAAAACGCATCAAGCGCGAAAGCCAGACTGACGCTGGAAACTGCGGCCAAGCGTCTCGTCGGGCGCGCCGCCCAATTGAACCGCTGAACGCGAAGAAAGGAACATCCATGGCCAAGAAAGCCAGCAAGAAACCCGCCAAGGCCGCAGCGAAGAAGGCCACCAAGACTGCGTCGCCGAAGGCGGTGAAAAAGCCAGCCAAGGCTGCTGCGAAGAGCCCCGCCAAGAAAGCGGCGACAAAGCCCACCAAGCCAGTGGCAAAGGCCCCTGCCAAAGCGTCAAAGGCGCCTGCCGCCAAGAAGGCCCCGGCGGCCAAGACCGTTGCTGGAAAGACCGTCACCGCAAAAGTGGCGCCAAAGCCCACACCGAAACCCGCAGCAACTCCGAAACCGGCTCCCGAGAAAATCGCACCGGCACCCAGTGTAGCGACCGAGGGAGCCGAGGCCCCTGCGTTCCAATTGCCACGCGATGGTGGCGCCACCGTCTCGCTGTCGGACTATTCCGGGCAGAAGCTGGTGATCTTTTTCTATCCCCGTGCCAGCACACCCGGCTGCACCAAGGAAGCCATCGACTTCACCCGGTTGTCCGCCGATTTTCAGGCTGCCAACACCGCGGTGCTTGGCGTCTCGGCCGATCCGCTGAAAGCGCAAGAGTCGTTCCGCGACAAGTTCGCCCTGGGTATCCCGCTGCTCTCCGACGCCACCCAAACGATGCTGAAATCCTATGGAGCCTGGGGCGAAAAATCGATGTACGGCAAAATCTTCGAAGGCGTTCTTCGCACCACGGTTTTAATCGACACAAAAGGCAACGTCGCGAAGATCTGGCACGGCGTCAAAGTAGATGGACACGCAGACGCGGTGCTCGAAGAAGCACGTCGGATTTGACCAATGTCATTTGCTCAAAATTAACCATGAAGGGCTCAAATCGCCTCCGTTGAGCCAGCCGACGAGTCTCCGGCTGGCATCAGGAGTGCTGATGTCGAACCGTCCTACCCAATATGCCGAGTACCCTCAGCACCACGCACACGACCATGGACGGCCACAGGCGCGCCGCGTCGGGCCGGTCAAGGCGCCCGCCTCCAAGGCCAATCAAAGTGATTACACGATCGCCCATCGCGGCAAGCAGGTCCGCATCGGGCCTGTGGTGTTCTGGATCGTCGTCGGCACGGTGACCGTGCTGGGGGCCTGGTCTGCGGCCACAGCCACCTATTTTGCCTTTCGCGACGACGTGCTGACCAAGCTCATCGCGCGCCAGGCCGACATGCAATACGCCTACGAAGATCGCATCGCCGAGCTCCGGGCAAAGATCGACCGCACTACCAGCCGGCAGATGCTGGACCAGGAGCAGTTCGACCAGAAGCTCGACCAGATCATGCGGCGGCAGACCACGCTGGAATCGCGTGCCACTGCGCTCGGCGCCATGCCCGATCTGTCTGTTACAGGTTCGATCGGCAAGCCGCCGGCCCGTGGAGCCGCGATGGAGCCAACGACATCGATCCCCAAGCCGTCGCCGATCAGCGACACGGTGACCTTCGTGGCGCCACCGGATCGCGAAGCGCGGCTTGAATCCCGCACCCCTGCTCTCATCGCCCAGCAACCGAACCAGTTCGCCAAACTCGGCGGCGTCGACAATGTGATCGGTCGCCTGCAGGCCTCGCTCGATCAGGTCGAGAGCCGCCAGATTGCGACACTCGCCGCGGCTGAAGAAGCCATGGACTCCAAGGTTCGTCGCATGCGCGGCGCGATCTCGGACCTCGGGCTAAATATGGCAAAACTCGAATCCGCCACTCCGCGTGCGCCCATGGGTGGCCCGTTCGTGCCGGTCAAACTGTCATCGAGCGCGGATCCGTTCGAACGTCAACTCTACCGCATCCACGTGACGCGGGCCCAGATGGACAAGCTCAACCGGACCATGGCGCTGGTGCCCTATCGCAAACCCGTCATCGGCGAAGTCGAATTCACTTCAGGCTTCGGCGTACGCAGCGATCCGTTCCTCGGCCGTCCTGCGATGCATACCGGCCTCGATTTCCGCGGCGCCACAGGCGATCCGATCCGTGCCACCGCCAATGGCCGCGTCGTCTCCGCGGCCTATGCCGGCGGCTACGGCCGCATGGTCGAGATTGACCACGGCAACGGCCTGTCGACCCGCTACGGCCATATGTCCGTGATCAACGTCAAGGTCGGCGATGCCATCAAGATCGGCCAGGTGATCGGCCTGGTCGGTTCGACCGGCCGCTCCACCGGCCCGCATTTGCATTATGAAACCCGCATCGATGGCGAAGCTGTCGATCCGCAGAAGTTTCTCCGCGCCGGCGTCCGCCTCAACGCCGGCTGAGCCGGATGCCGGGCATTGTTGCCCTGCCCTGACTGTGGTTGAAGCGGGTCTCCATCAATCCGAGGCAGCCTGTTGAAATCCCCCCGACGCATTGGTCCCCGTTTCTCCCGCCTCGGCCGGTTCTGCTTCCGCGCCACACGTCGGGCCGCAACCTGGGTGATGACGCTGGCAGGTTTTCACGCCAACGAATCCCATTTTACAGTCCGTCGCATTTCGGAGCTCCGCGCCAAGCTGGCGCGCGGCGAAACGGTTCTGCTCGCCGGCCTCGGACTGCCGGGCACACACAATTCGGGCGTGGCGCTGGTTGAAGTCACGCAGGCTCACGGTCCGCGCCTCATCGTCAACAACGAAGAAGAGCGCTTCTCGGGCGACAAGCACACCACGCAATATCCGCGCGCAGCACTCGATGCGATGCGCGTCACGCTGCAGGCCAAGGGACGTGACGTCACCGATATCGATGCATGGCTGACGACCTGGGACTATCCCGATCTGCTCGGCACGCTTGTGCGAAGCATCGTCGAAGAACTTCCCGACGGATTGAAGCTGCTGCGCACCAAGAACTCTGTCAGTTTCGACGCGCGACGCCTCGAGCAGATGACGCGAACCCCGAAACTGCTCCGCAAGCAATTCGGCCTGCCTGCCCGCGTGCCGTTGCTGATGATGCCACATCATGACAACCATGCCTGGTTCTCGTTTGCTGCATCGCCATTCCCTGACGACCAGCCGGTGGCGATCGCCGTGCTCGACGGCACCGGCGATCTAGGCTCGGTCTCGACGTATGTTGCGCGGGGCGGCACTATCGAGAAGCTGTATTGCAACGACAGCGTCTTCGACTCTCTCGGCGCTTTCTACAGCGTCATCTCGTCCACACAGGGCGGCTGGACCTGGCTTTCCAGCGAAGGTCGCTATATGGGCGCCGCCGCCTGGGGCGACATGGATCGCGCCAGCAATCCGTATTACGTGCGGTTGCGTGAGGTGCTCGACTTCGGCACCGATGGCGAGATCAAGCTCAATCGCGCCATGGGCAACTGGTATTGCGATCCGTTCGACAATCCCTACAAACAGCCGTTGATCGACATTCTCGGCGAACCGCTGAAGCCCGATCAGTTGTGGAATCCCGATGCGGTGTTGCGTATCGAGGACATCCGGCATCGGCCCGATACACAGGATCGTCTCGACAAGGCCGCCGCCACGCAGCTGGTGTTCGAGGATGCGATGATCCATGTCGTCGCGGGACTGCTCCGGAAGACCGGTGCGCATCGGCTGGTCCTCACCGGCGGCGTCGCGCTGAATGCGCTCGGCAATATGCGACTGCTCGAACACTTCGATGAAACGTGGTTCGCGCGTGAACAGGACCGCAAGGTGCGCCTGCATCTATGGATGCCTCCGACGCCCGGCGATCCCGGTGTGACCATCGGCGCAGCCTGGTTGTTCGCCCATCTCATCGGCGCGCCACGCGGCGCCGCGATGACGCATGCGTTCTATTGCGGTGATGCGCCGACGCAGGGTGATATCACCGCGGCATTGCAGGCTGACGACATCGAGACACGGACAATCGGCAATATCTCAACGCCTGAGGGCTGCAATGCAATTGCCGAGCTGATGGCCTTCATGGTCGCACAGAACGGCATCATCGCGCTCTATCAGGGCGCGGCGGAGACTGGTCCACGCGCGCTCGGCCATCGCTCGATCCTCGCCGACCCCTGCGACGCCGGTACACGCGAACGTCTCAATGAACGCGTGAAATATCGCGAGGCGATCCGCCCGTTGGCGCCGATGGCGACGCTTGACGCGGCGCATGAGTATTTCGATTTGCTAGAGGGCGCGTCCGACGCGGGCTACAACGCCTATAACTACATGGTCCTGACGGCGCAATCGAAGCCACACGCACGGGACAAGATCCCGGCCGTCATTCATGCCGACGGTACCGGACGTATCCAGATCGTCCGCGCGGAGGACGATCCGCTTACCCACGCCTATCTCAAGGCGCTCGGTCGCCATATCGGCGTCGAGCTGTCGGTGAACACGTCATTCAACGTCGCCGGGCCGATCGCACAGACGCCGCAACAGGCTGTCGAGACCTTGCGGCGCTCCGCAGGTCTCGACGTAGTGCTGATGGTTGCAAGCAACGGTCAGGTGACCGCTACCTGGCATGGCGGCACCCGCAACAGTGGCCGATTTACGGCGTGGCTCGCGGAGTGGTCTCGCCTCCGCGCCTAGACCTTGCCAATCTTCTTGGCGACCGCCACCAGACGCTGGCTGTCCTTGGCCACGAAAGCCGCGAACTCCTCCGAGTCCTGATAAGCGGGCATGTTGCCAGCGGCCTCGAAGACTTTGGTAACTTCCGGATCTTTCAACGCATCGCGCATGGTCTCGCGCAGCTTGGTCACGACCGGCGCAGGCATGCCCTTCGGCGCGAACAGGCCAGCCCAGATGTAGAATTCGACATCGGGATAACCCAGCTCCTTGAATGTCGGCAGGTTCGGAAATGCCGCAAGACGCTCGCCGCCGAAATTCGCGAGAACACGCAGCGTACCGGCATCGACATGCTGCTTGAGCGTGCCGGGCGCCGACGCCAGTGCCTGAATCTGCCCGCCGATGAGATCGCTGATCGCGGGAGCCGCGCCGCGATACGGAACGTGAAGCATCTGGATGCCGGCCGCGAGGGCAAACATCTCCATCGAGACATGGAGCGTGCCGAACGGACCCGACGATCCGTAGGAGATCGCCCCGGGACGCGCCTTGGCATCGGCCACGAATTCCTGGATCGTCTTCCAGGGCGCGCTGGCCGGTACAGCGAACAAAGTCGGGTCGGCGAGCACGCGCGCGACCGGCTGCAACTGATCGACCTCATAGGCGACCGGACGACCGTAGATGCGATCCGACTCCGGCAGCACCGCGAGCGACGATAGCGTCATCAGCAGCGTGTGCCCGTCGGGCGCTGCACGCGCCACGGTCGCATTGCCGAGCGAACCGCCTGCGCCACTGCGGTTGTCGATGATGACGGCTTTGCCGAGCACTTTCTGCATATAGGTCGCAACGGGACGTGCGGCGATATCCGCCTGCCCGCCTGCGGGAAACGGCACGACCATGCTGATATTCTTGCTCGGCCACGCGTCCTGTGCCTGCGCGATCTGGCCAGTCAGCGCGAGGGTCGACAGGCCGCCAAGGCCCGCAAGGAAATCACGGCGTTTCATGGTTATCTCCCGTTTATTCTATTCGGCGATGCATCGGATGCGTGCATCAAAGTACACAGCGCAGCCCGGAGGTATTGAAGCCTGCAGGGATTTTCGCATGGGGCAGACCGGCCCCACGCGCCTCGATTGTGATCTTATCGGCGGCGCAGCTTATCAGCCGACCGGATTTTCCAGCCTGCCGATGCCGCTGACTTCGATCGCCACGACATCGCCCTTCTTGAGGAAGCGCGGCGGCGTGAAGCCGAGGCCGACGCCGGCCGGCGTGCCCGTGGCGATGACGTCGCCGGGCTCGAGCGTGATGCCTGCAGAGAGCGTCTCGATCAGCGTCGGAATGTCGAAGACGAGATCGGCGACCGACGCGTTCTGACGGAGCTCGCCATTCACGAAGGTCTTGAGATGCATCTTGGTGGGATCGGGCATCTCGTCGGCGGTGACGATCGATGGCCCCATCGGGCAGAAGCCGTCGATGCCCTTGCCGATGAACCACTGGCGATGCTGGTGCTGCAGCGTGCGCGCGGTGACGTCGTTGATGATTGTGTAGCCGAACACGTGCTTGAGCGCGTCGGCCTTCTTGATGCCGCGGCCGCCACGGCCGATGATCACCGTCAGCTCGCCTTCATAATCGGTGCTGTCGGTCGTATCGAGATATTGCGGGATCGCTGCACCCTGGCCGATCACGGTACTCGACGGCTTGGTGAAGATAACCGGATATTCCGGCACGACTTCCTTCGCCGAGGAGTCATAGCCGCTGCCTGCGAATTCCTTGGCGTGCTCGTGATAGTTCTTGCCAACGCAGAACACGTTGCGCGCCGGGCGCGGAATCGGTGCGAGCAACTGCACATCGGCGATCTGCAGCGGTGCGCCGGCGGCACCGGCGATGTTGCCTTTCAGGTCTTCATAATTCGCGATCAGGGTCAGCATGTCGGGCGCGATATTCGCCGGGAGCGGCGAAACCTTGGAGAGCACCTCGTCTGCGACGCCGACAGTCGGCCGGCCTTCGTGCATGAACGTGACAAGGTGCATGTTTTCCTCCTGATATTCGTCTGTGGAGCGGCTGGTTCGCGGCGTCTCCTAACGTACAATTATCTTCGATAGGAGATTTTCGCAAGCAGCCGATTCCTGACTTTTCCTCTTTAGAAGACGCGACCAATCGCCGCTGCCGCTCGGGAATTCCTTAAAATGCCGTGGGCCGGAAGAATGTTTTTGATCCGGTAGGATGTGACATCGTGCGAAACCGCGCCTAAAGTAGAATCGCAGGTTGAAACGGAGCAACACCCGATATGGCGAAGGCGGCAGTACGGAAGGTCGTTCGCGAAGACCCCGTCAGCCGCGCATTCGGCGATCGGGTCCGCGTCCTGCGTGAGGAAGCTGAGCTCACTTTGGAGCAGCTGTCCAAACAATCCGGCGTCAGCCGGGCGATGCTGTCGAAGGTCGAGCGGGGCGAGAAGAGCCCGACGATCGGCGTCGCGCGGCGGATCGCGCTGGCCCTCGGCACATCATTCTCGTCTCTCATGGGAGACGACGACGGCCCTCGCCGCGCCTTTGCGATCGTCCGGAAGGATCAGCGTCCGGTGTTCCGCGACGCCGACACCGGTTTCGAACGCTTCCTGTTGTCGCCGGTGATGGCGGGAATGCCCGTAGAAGTCGCGCTGCATCACCTCCCGCCGAAGACCTCGACGGGTGAATTGCCCGCCTATCCCGTCGGCACGTCGAAGCACGTCCTGGTCGCACGTGGCAAAGTCACCGTCAAAACCAAAGACACGGAAACGGTGCTCGACGAAGGTGACTCGCTTTACTTCGAAGTGGATGTCGAACACTGGTTTGAGAACCGCACAACGCGCGCCTGCGAATACTACCTGGTCATCTCCGCACCGCCGACATATGGCCGGCGCAGCGACGGCAAGGCCTAGCGCGTCGCATCGGCTGCATGCCCCGCTCGCTTGCGAACGGGGCACTGATCTGCCGCCAGTTCAGGCGGATCGCAGGCTTACTTCTTCAGACAGAGACCCACAGTCGGCGTCGTCGTGCATTTGGTGCCATCCGGCGCACCGCCACTCGGGCAGACAACCGATACCAGCGTCTCCGTCGCTTCGCAGCTGACCGCGCCATCGGCCTGCACCGCACGGAAGCTGACCGGTGCCGCATCGCCCTTGTCACCCTTCGCACCGGGTGTGCCCTGCGGACCTTGCGGTCCTTGTGCACCCGCTTGTCCCTGCGCTCCGGGAACGCCCTGAACGCCTTGCGATCCCTGTGGACCAGCCGGTCCCTGTGCGCCGGTCTCGCCCTTCGGACCTGCCGGTCCGGGATCGCGGCCGCAGCCACCCAGCATCAATGCAACGCCAACAGCAAGAATTGGAATGATCTTCTTCATGCCCCACACCCCGTTGAATTCGTGACACCGCGACATACGGCGTCGGGATAAGCCAGCGCCGGATATTGAGTCCAGCCTGCGAATGATATCGGGTGGCAGGGAGAACGGAAACACGCGCGCGAAAACGAGACTGTTTCAAGACGCCGCAGACTTGAGGGGCGCCTAGCTCGCTCGGCCGTCTCTAGGTTGCGAAATGAGCTCGATCATTTTGGCTTCGTCATCGTCTGGCGCGAAAGCTTTCGCCTTTTCATAGGCTTCAACTGCAGCCGCCCCGACCGGGGGCTTTGCCTGCAAGAGTTGCTCGGCCAGCCTCACTGCGTAAGCCGCATCCTTATGGCGCAGTGCAGCGGTGAAGGATGCTCCCGAATAATCACGCGCCACCATCCTCGGCGCGTGCCGCAGCACTTGCGGACTCGCAGCAACACCGCTCGCGATCGACTCCAGAACCAGCTTCATGTCCAGCCCGGCATGTTCTGCGATGGCCAGACCTTCGGCGAGCCCGGCGATATGGATTGCGCCCATCAGGTTGTTGATCAGCTTGTAGACCGTGCCCGATCCGACGGGGCCGAAATGCCGGATCGTCGATCCGATCGGCGTCAGGAACGGCCGGGCCTTTTCCAGATCGGCGGCTTCCGCGCCGACCAGCAGCGTGAGCTTGCCGCTTGCAGCCGCATCCGGCAGGCCGGTGACAGGGCAATCGATATAGGTCAGCCCGCGTTCCTGCAGCACTTTCGCAAGGTCGAGCGCATGCTGGTGTGACACCGTCGAACATTCGATCGCCAATGCGCCCCGCTTCGCAGACCGCCCGGCGCCGTCGGTACCAAGCCATACGTTCCGGGACGCCTCGTCATCGGCCACCATTGTCACGATGGCATCGGCGCCGTCTGCAGCATCGGCCGGCGACGACGCCCAGCGGGCGCCCCGCGCGATCAGGTCTTCGGCTTTGGCCTTGCTGCGATTCCAGACGGCAACGCTGAAGCCGGCGTCGAGATAACGGCCCGCCATGCCGTGCCCCATGCGTCCCAGACCGATGAACGCAACATGGGGCATGGGTTAGTCTACGTCCTCGATCGCGCCAGGCGTTGTGCCGAAGGCGCGCTGCGCCAGCGTCGCCGCCATGAACTCGTCAAGATCGCCGTCGAGCACGCCAGAGGTATCTGACGTCTGCACGCCGGTGCGCAGGTCCTTCACCATCTGATAGGGCTGCAGCACGTAAGAGCGGATCTGGTGACCCCAGCCGATATCGGTCTTGGCGGCCTGATCGGCGGCAGCCTTCTCTTCGCGCTTCTTCAGCTCGATCTCATAGAGACGTGCACGCAGCATGTCCCATGCCTGCGCGCGGTTCTTGTGCTGCGAACGGCCGGCCTGACAGACCACCGCGACGCCGCTCGGGATGTGCGTCAGACGCACCGCGGATTCCGTCTTGTTGACGTGCTGGCCACCCGCACCGCCCGAGCGCATCGTATCGACGCGCACATCGGACTCGTTGATGTCGATCTTGATGCTGTCGTCCACGACCGGGAAGATCGCGACTGATGAGAACGACGTGTGACGACGGGCGTTGGAGTCGTAAGGCGAAATGCGCACCAGACGATGCACGCCGCCTTCGGTCTTCAGCCAGCCATAGGCGTTGTGACCGGAGATCTGGATTGTCGCCGACTTGATGCCGGCTTCTTCACCCTGCGTCTCTTCGAGATACTCGATCTTGAAACCGTGCTTTTCAGCCCAGCGCGTATACATGCGCAGCAGCATCGAGGCCCAGTCCTGGCTCTCGGTGCCGCCGGCGCCGGCGTGGACTTCGAGATAGGTGTCGAAGCGATCGGCCTCGCCGGACAGCAGCGCTTCCAGCTCGCGACGCGCGACTTCCTTCTTCAGCGCCTTGAGCGCATTCTCGGCTTCTGTCACGACGCCCTGGTCGCCCTCGGCCTCGCCGAGTTCGATCATCTCGATATTGTCGTCGAGTTCACGCGTGACCTTGCCAATGCCTTGAAGCGAGTCCTCGAGCGAGGTGCGCTCCTGCATCAGGCGCTGGGCCTTTTGGGGGTCGTTCCAGAGATTGGGGTCTTCGGCGAGAGCGTTCAGCTCAGCCAGTCGTGCCGTGGATGCATCGACGTCAAAGATGCCTCCTCAGCAGCCCGACTGACTGCTTGATCTCTTCTACGAGGCGTTCGATTTCAGCGCGCATGGAAACTCTGATCTGGCGGCATCAGCCGCAATACGAATGGTGATCGGGATGTAGCGGCGTGCGCGGCAAAGCGCAATCCGCAAGGATCTGCGGTAGGTCAGATGAGCCTCAATACAGCCCGCCCGTTCCCGGTCGCATGAAACTGCGGTCGGTTTCCGGCGACACCGAGAGCGAACGACCATCCGCATCGGCGACACCGATCACAGAGTAATTGTCCGGCGGCGCGGTCCCCGGCTTGAAGGCCTCGAGGATGGTGCGGCCGCCATCGCCCGGTCCAGCGCGCATGCCCGACTTGGCGTCGACGCGGATCAGCTTGATGCCGGCAGGCACGCGGAACGGGACGGCCGGCTTGTCGGCGAGCGCAAGCTTCATGAAGTCCTTTGCGATCGGCGCAGCCAGCGCACCGCCGGTGGCCTTGTTGCCGAGGTTCCGGGGCTTGTCGTAACCGACATAGATACCGACCACCACGTCAGGCGAGAAGCCGATGAACCAGGCATCCTTCTCGTCATTGGTCGTGCCGGTCTTGCCGGCGATCGGCTTGCCGACTTCGCGGAGCACGGTCGCGGTACCGCCCTGCACGACGCCTTCCATCATGGAGGTGATCTGGTAGGCGGTCATGGCGTCGAGCACCTGCTCGCGGCGATCGACCAGCTGCGGCTCGGCCTGGTTCTTCCAGCCATCCGGCGCGTCGCAGCCGCGGCATTCACGCTGGTCATGCTTGAAGATCGTATGCCCGTAGCGGTCCTGAATACGGTCGATCAGCGTCGACTTCACGCGGCGACCGCCATTGGCGAACATCGAATAGGCCGTCACCATCCGCATGACGGTCGTTTCACCGGCGCCGAGCGCGTAGGAGAGATAGTTCGGCAATTCATCATAGACGCCGAATCGCTTGGCATATTCGCCGATCAGCGGCATGCCGACGTCCTGCGCCAGCCGCACTGTCACGGTGTTCAGCGAGCGCATCAACGCATTACGCAGCGTTACCGGGCCGTAATACTTGCCGGTTGAATAGTTTTCCGGACGCCAGACACCGGCACCCTGCCCCTGATCGATCTCGATCGGCGCGTCGACCACGACGGTGGACGGCGTATAGCCGTTGTCCATCGCAGCCGAATAGACCAGCGGCTTGAAAGACGAGCCGGGCTGACGATAGGCCTGCGTGGCGCGGTTGAACTGGCTCTGGTCGAACGAGAAGCCGCCAACCATGGCGAGCACACGCCCGGTCAAAGGATCCATCGCAACCATTGCGCCGGACACTTCCGGATACTGCCTCAGCCGGAACTGGCCTTCGACGACAGAGCCGTCCTTGTTTGTGAGCGGATCCACATAGATCACGTCGCCCGCGGCCAAAACCTGCGACACGGCCGTCGGCGTTTTGCCCTTTGTCGGGCCGGCAGCGGGTTTGGCCCAGCGCACGCCATCCAGCGTGAGGATACCGGTTTGGCGATCCTTGAGCACGGCGCCGCCAAGTTCGCGACCCGGCTGGAAGCCGATCCGTGCCGACTGATCGCTGACATCCAGCACCACCGCGAGCTTCCACGGCGCGATGTCGGACAGCGCCTTCACTTCGGCAAGTTTCACACCCCAGTCGCCGGAGATATCGATCTTGTTGGTCGCACCGCGCCAACCACGGACCTCATCGAAATTGATCAGACCATTGGTCATGGTCTTGCGAGCCATCAGCTGCATCTTCGGATCGAGCGTTGTTCGAACCGACAGGCCGCCCTCATAGAGCTTCTTTTCGCCGTAACGCTCAAGAATGTCGCGGCGCACTTCCTCGGCAAAATACTCGCCGGCAAAGATATGACCCGAACTGTTGCGGCCGGTGACGCTCAGCGTCTCCTTGCGCGCCTTGTCGGCATCAGCCTGCTTGATCCAGCCGTTTTCCAGCAAACGATCGACCACATAGTTGCGGCGCTCGATGGCACGGTCGCGATTCTTGACCGGATGCAACGACGACGGCGCCTTCGGCAAAGCTGCAAGATACGCAGCTTCCGACACGGTCAGTTCGTTCACCGACTTGTCGAAATAGACAAGCGACGCGGCAGCGATGCCATAGGCACCGAGGCCGAGATAGATTTCGTTGAGATACAATTCGAGGATCTTGTCCTTCGAATAGGTGCGCTCGATGCGCATCGCCAGCAAGGCTTCCTTGATCTTGCGGGTGAAGGACACCTCGTTGGTCAGAAGGAAGTTCTTCGCAACCTGCTGCGTGATCGTCGACGCGCCCTGCGGCCTGCGGTTGGAACCGAGGTTCTGCGCGTAAAGCACCATCGCGCGCGCCATGCCCGAATAGTCGAGGCCGCCATGTTCGTAGAAATTCTTGTCTTCGGCCGCGAGGAACGCGTTGATCACCAGCTTCGGCACGGCCTGAATCGGCAGATAGAGCCGGCGCTCCTTGGAATATTCGCCGAGCAGCGCACCGTCCGCCGCGTGGACGCGCGTCATCACCGGCGGCTCATAATCCTGAAGCTGCGAGTAGTCCGGCAAGTCCTTGGAATAATGCCAGATCAAGCCTGCTGCGGCTGCGACGCCCACCAAGAACACCACGGTTCCTGCGGCGAACAAGAAACCCATAAACCGCACCAGCAGACGCATTATCGACGATCCGTTTCAATCGCTGTGCCGCAATATAGCATACGGCGGCCCCCATGGGCGCGAAGTCAGCAACAAGTCCCGCGGCAAAAATCAGCTAAGGAGACAACCCGAAATGGCCGTCAGTCTTGACCGATTCTGACGGCCGCACGGAAATTTTTATAGAGCGCCGGCTGTGGCCAAACTAGGGCTTTCACACTGAACGCTACGGCTTTCGTACTGAAAGATTTGTCGTTTTCAGTTCCGGCCCTCAGTTTCCAGGGCCGGCGGAGACCATTCGCTTGGCAAAAAAGCCATCGATCGCCTTGGCGACCGCACCGACCGTCTTAGAGCGCCAGTTCTCGGACATCAGCTGCTGGAGGTCATCCTTGTTGGACACATAACCCAGTTCGATCAGCACCGAGGGCACGTCCGGCGCCTTGAGGACGCGGAAGCCTGCCGATTTCAGGGGATGCTTGTGCATCCGCGCTGTGGTCTTCATTTCGCCCACCACAAGCCGGGCAAAGCGGTTCGAGAAGGTCCGGGTTTCGCGCTGCGCCAAATCGATCAGGATGTCGGCGACGTCGGTTGGCTCTTCCGTCAGATTGACGCCGGCAATGGCGTCCGCCTTGTTTTCCGAGTCTGCCAGCCGCTCCGCCTCGGCGTCGGAGGCCTTGTCAGACAGCGTGTAAACAGTGGCGCCCTGCGCATCACCCTCGCCGCGCGGCAAAGCATCGGCGTGAATCGAGACGAACAGCGCGGCCGACTGATTGCGGGCGACCTTCACCCGTTCGTCCAAGGGAATGAAGGTATCGTCAGCACGGGTCATCACGATGCGGTATTTGCCGAGCTTCTCCAGACGGTCACGCAGGGCCAGACCGAAACCCAGCACGATCCCCTTCTCGCTCTCGCCGCCTGCCTGTGTGCCGTTGTCGATGCCGCCATGACCGGGATCGATCACGACGACCGGACGGGTGTCCGGCGCGGCATCGGGCACGGCGCTGGCAACCACCTTGGTGGCAACCGGAGATACCGTTGCGGCCGTTCCGACGGCCGGTCGCAGATCCGGACGATTCTCGACTGCCAGCGCCTGCACGAAGGTGGTGCGATCAACCGACTCGAGCTCGATCACCATCCGGGCCGGCTGTCCGTTGGCAGGATCGAGGGCATAGGAATTCTTGATTTTGGCGGGTCCGGTCAGATCGAACACCATGCGCGACCCACCCGGCATCACCAGACCGTAGCGGAACGCCTTGATCAAACCACGGGAGACCGTTCCGGCACCGGGATCGAGATGGAAAGTAACCTGGGGAAGATCGATGACCACCCGATACGGGTCGGCCAGCGCGAAAGCACGCAGCGGGATCTTCCTGTCGAGATCGAGGATGAAACGGGTCTGTTTCTCATCGCCGGCAATCCGCACGTCTGAGGCGATCGGAAAAGCGCCCTCCATTTCCGCGCGTGGCGCCTCACCGGCGGCATGGATCGAGTCCGGGCACCAAAACAGCCCGAAACCGGCGCTGAAAAGCACCGTGGCCAGTCTGACGATGTGGTTTGTGCGGCTCGTCAACGAATCCACAGCCTCCGAAGCAGCCCCTCATTAACCCAATAGGATTGCAGGGTTAACCGGAGCTTAAGTCCGGCACATTGAATATGCCTGAGTGTTGCAGCCTTGTGACGCTTCCCTTGCATGCGACCCCCATTCCTCGTATGTACGAAGAGCTGACGGTTTAACTCCCGGTTGTGTCGCGTTCAGCCTCCCGGTGCAGCGCTCGTTCCCCCGACTATCTATCGGTGGATCCAGCGTTTTCCGGCCTCCACTCTACAACCAGCGCAGCGCGCGGTTGCCCAGAGAGGCGGTCCTAGCCCAGGCGGTGTCCGGTCCCAGGTCCTTTCTCGCTCCCGGGGCGGCTTTAGACACTTCATGACCGATTATTCCGGCCTTACGGGCGGAATATGCGACAGCCGGTGACCGCGTCCTGCGGCGCGCCGGACGTTAGCGAAAGGCGGCGCCTTTGCCGCCAAGATGTTCAGACGGGCCGACGCTTGATGCGCCAGACTGTGATGCCGACCGAGACCCAGGTGGGAACTATGCCGATGCGAGGCCGTAGCTTGAACGGCCAGTGCCTCGCGCGTCGCCCCGCACTGACCTCGCGATCGGCACGGCGTTCAGAGCTGTGTTTCGGCCTTCCCCTCACCCCCGAATCAGGTGGACCGTTGCGTCACCCGGCCGCGCGATACGCGCTTGCCGCCACGCGCGCCTTCCGCCTCCATGAGCCTCCAAATGCCAAACAAAATGTTGATCGATGCGACCCACCCGGAAGAGACCCGGGTTGTCGTGGTTCGCGGCAATCGCGTCGAAGAGTTTGATTTCGAGACTGCGCAGCGCAAGCAGCTCCGCGGCAATATCTACCTCGCCAAGGTCACACGCGTCGAACCGTCCCTGCAGGCCGCCTTCATCGAATACGGTGGCAACCGCCACGGCTTTCTCGCTTTCAGCGAAATTCATCCCGACTATTACCAGATCCCGGTCGCCGACCGTCAGGCGCTGATCGAGGCGGATGAACGCGCGCACCGCGAAGCTGAGGAAGAGACCGAAAACCGCTCAAATCGGCGCCGTTCGCGCCATCGTAACTCGCGCCGCCGCGACCGTGGCGAGCGGGTTCAGAGCGATGTCGTCGATACGACAGCGATTGATCCGTCGCAGGCCGAACAGCCACGCGATCCGGCCTTCGAGGTCCACAGCCATGCCCATGATGACGGGCACCACGCTGCCGATCACGACCATCATGACCATGACGGTCACGAGCACACCCACGCGCATGAGCATGCCGAAGGCGATCACGCGCACGACCATGATCATCATGACCACGACCATGCCGCTGCACCGGTCACGTCCGAGAGCGTCGCTGCCGAAGCTGCGGCTCCCGAGGTCGTCGTGTCCGAGGTCGTTGCATCCGAGTCGGTGACCGAACAACCGGTTTCGGCAGGCTTCTCGCCTGCTCCGGTCGAAGCCGTTGCGGAGACGCCGGTACCGGTAGCCGCCGAAACGCCCGACGATCAGCTTCAGGCCGCTCACGCCGAAGAAAACGCGGCGCATGCCGAGGACGCTCATCATGATCATCATGAAGAGCACGCCGAAAGCGAGCACACCGCCTCCGCTGACAGCGACGAACACGACGACGAGGAAGATGAAGAAGACGGCGAGGAAGAAGCCGAAGAGGATCAGGTCGAGTCCGTCGGCGGTGACGACGTTCTCGAGGAAGTCCCCGAGCGCGCCTTCCGTCCGCGTCGCCAGTACAAGATCCAGGAAGTCATCAAGCGCCGCCAGGTCATGCTGGTGCAGGTCGTCAAGGAAGAGCGCGGCAACAAGGGCGCTGCGCTGACCACCTACCTGTCGCTCGCCGGCCGCTACGCCGTGCTGATGCCGAACACTGCCCGTGGCGGTGGCATCTCGCGCAAGATCACCTCGGCACAGGATCGTTCGCGTCTCAAGGAAGTGGTGTCAGACCTCGACGTGCCGGAAGGCATGGGGATCATCCTGCGCACTGCGGGTGCCTCGCGCACCAAGCCGGAAATCAAGCGCGACTTCGAATATCTGATCCGGATGTGGGAAACCGTCCGCGACATGACGCTGAAGTCGCAGGCTCCGACCCTCGTCTATGAGGAAGGATCTCTGATCAAGCGCTCATTGCGCGACCTCTACAATAAGGAAATCGACGAAATCCAGGTTGCTGGCGAAGCCGGTTATCAGGAAGCGCGCGACTTCATGCACATGCTGATGCCGAGCAATGTGCGCGCGGTGAAGCAGTATCGCGACGGCCAGCCGCTGTTCTCGCGCATGGGCGTCGAGAGCCAGCTCGATGCGATGTTCTCGCCGACCGTGCAGCTGCGTTCCGGTGGCTACATCGTCATCAACCAGACCGAAGCCTTGGTCTCGATCGACGTGAACTCGGGTCGTTCGACCCGCGAGCATCACATCGAAGACACTGCACTGAAGACCAATCTCGAAGCCGCCGAGGAAGTCGCGCGTCAGCTCCGCCTGCGCGATCTCGCCGGCCTGATCGTGATCGACTTCATCGACATGGACGAGAAGCGCAATAATCGCGCAGTCGAACGCAAGATGAGCGACTGCCTGCGGCAGGATCGCGCGCGCATCCAGGTCGGCCGCATCTCGCATTTCGGCCTGCTAGAAATGTCGCGCCAGCGCATCCGCGCCAGCGTGCTGGAAAGCTCCACCGATATCTGCCCGCATTGCGGCGGCAGCGGTCACGTTCGCTCGGTCTCGTCGGTGGCCCTGCAGTTGCTGCGCGGCCTCGAAGAAACCCTGATGAAGGGTGCCACGCATAACCTCATCGTGCGCACCCGCACCGATGTTGCGCTCTATGTGCTGAACCACAAGCGCGGCCATCTGCGCGATCTTGAAAACAGCTTCAAGGTGACGCTCGCCGTCATTGCCGACCCGAATGTCAGTGGTCAGCAGTCCTTCGTGATCGACCGCGGCGAACAGGTCCATACGCTGGAAGCCGCCAAGGCGCTGCTCGCGGCGCAGGTCGCGGCCTTCCCGCCCCCGCTGGAAGAAGAACCGTTCGACGACGAAGACTTGTTCGAGACAGAAGCCGAGATCGAAACCGAAGAGACCGAAGGTCTCACCGACGACGAGACCTCGGGTGAAAGCGCTGCCGGCGAAGGCGATGGTGATGGCCGCAAGCGTAAGCGCCGTCGGCGCCGTCGTGGTCGTTCGGGTGAAGCCCGTGAAGGCGGCAGCGCGCCTGCCCGTGACGGCGAAGAATTCCCGGCAGCCAATGCGGCTTCGGTGGAAGGCAGCGCTGAGGGTGACGACAGCGAAGGCGAAGAGGACGAGGCCGATGATCAGCCACGTGAAGCCCGCGCCGATCAGCCGGCCGATGGCGAGCGTCGCCCGCGTCGCCGCGGCCGTCGCGGTGGTCGCCGCCGGCGTGGGGGCAATGATGAAGGTTTGGCCGGATCTATCTCCGACGAATTCAGGCCAGCACAGGCCCCGGAAGCAAGCGAGGCCGTGGCCGATCTCGATAGCCGGGACACGAGCAATAACGTGCAGCCGCACCAACATACTGCGTCGGAGACCGTGACGTCCTATTTGGCGCCACAACCCGAGACGGAACAGAGCCGGCATGATGCCGTGCCGATGTTCGCTCCAGCCGAGCCCGAGCCGACGCCGGTCGCTCCAGCTACGGTTCAGGAAGCAGTGCCTCAGGACGACGACAAGGCAGCAGCCCGCCGCCGCTCGACTGTGCGCGAGAAGGTCAACTTCGGCTCCTCGTCTCCAGAGCCGCAGCCCGTGGCAGCGCCTGTTGTTGCTGCACCGGAACCGACTCCTGCTCCCGTTGCCGCACCCGCTGCACCGGCCCCGGAAAGCCAGCCGCGCAAAGCTGGCTGGTGGTCACGCGCCTTCGGTGGCGGCGACAACTAAGCGCCGCCTCACACAGACAACGAAAAGCCGCCCGGCAAAACCGGGCGGCTTTTTTGTTTGTCACTTGCGACCCGCGATCAGTCCGTCGTGATCGCGGTTTCCACGTCCGACGGATCGATCGACTTGTTGAGATTGGCGTGCATCGTGTCGTGATCGAGCTCGCCCTCCCACCACGACACGAACACCGCGGCGATGCCGTTGCCGGTGATGTTGGTCAGAGCGCGAACCTCGCTCATGAACTTGTCGATCGAGAACACGATCGCCATGCCAGGTACCAGACGCGGGTCGACCACCGACAGCGTGGCTGCCAGCGTGATGAAGCCGGCGCCGGTGACACCCGAGGCGCCCTTCGACGTCAACATGGCCACGATCAGAATCGTGATCTGCTGGCCGAACGTCAGATCCACGCCGAGGGCCTGGGCGATAAACAAGGTCGCCAGGGTCATGTAGATGTTGGTGCCGTCGAGATTGAACGAATAGCCGGTTGGCACCACGAGGCCGACGACCGACTTCGAACAGCCCAGACGCTGCAGCTTCTCCATCAGCTGTGGCAACGCGCTTTCCGACGAAGAAGTGCCGAGCACGATCAAAAGCTCATCCTTGATGTAGACGATGAACTTGAAGATGTTGAAGCCGACGATGCGGGCAATGATGCCGAGCACGACCACCACGAACAGTGCTGCAGTCGCGTAGAACAGCACGATCAGGCTCAGCAGGTTGGTGAGCGCCGCCGGGCCGAACTTGCCGATAGTATAGGCCATCGCGCCGAATGCGCCGAGGGGGGCTGCCTTCATGACGATGGCGATCACGCCGAACACCGCATGCGACGTCTCATCAATGATATCACGCAGCCTGTGGCCACGCTCGCCGAGCGCCATCAGCGCGAAGCCGAACAGGATTGCAAACAGCAGAACCTGCAGGATGTCGCCCTTGGCGAAGGCGCCAACGACGCTGTCAGGAATGATGTTGAGGACGAAGTCGACGGACTTCTGAGCTTCTGCCTGCTTGACATAATTGGCGACAGCGCCCGCGCTGCCTTCGGTCTTGGTCACCAAACCATGGCCGACCTGGAACAGGTTGCCCATCACAAGGCCGAGGACCAGCGCGAAGGTCGAGACGATCTCGAAATAGACCAGCGCCTTGATGCCGACGCGGCCGACCTTCTTGGCATCCTGGATATGGGCGATCCCCGAAACCACGGTACAGAAGATGATCGGTGCGATCACCATCTTGATCAGCTTGATGAAGCCCTCGCCGAGCGCCTTGATCCAGTCATTGGTGGCGAACTGAGGCTCCAGCCACCCGACCAGCACACCGATCACGATAGCGATCAGCACCTGAATATAGAGAACCTTGTACCAGGGCTTTTTGACCGGAGCGGCCGCTCCCGGACTCGCTGTTGCCGTTACCGCAGACATTCCGTTTCAACTCCCTGAGCATTTTTGCTGCCGCGGTCATTAGTCACATGGACGGCCCCTTGCAAGCCGCCACACGGAATTACTTGGGCGATTAACGAACAAATATCGCGCCAAGCGTTTAGCGATACCGGCGATCAACCATTCCGCGCAGGACGGGTACCAGGATCGCGCCCAATGTGTTCTTCACCAGCGCGCCCGCCAGGAACGGCATCACGCCCGCCAGCCACGCTTTCTCGGCGCCGAGTTTCATACCGTAAGCCAGCCAGGCAAAACCCATGGCCATGATCACGATGTGGCCGATGGCCATCGCAACGAACAGGCGGACCATCGAGCGATCCCACCCACGTTCGCTGAACCAGCCGGTAATGAACGAAGCAACGACGAAGCCGGACAGGAAGCCCGCCGTGGCCCCTGTGAGCGGTTTGAGACCGCCAACGGGCCCGGCGAACACCGGCAATCCCAATGCACCGACGGCGAGATAGGCGATGATCGTCAACGTGCCGAGGCGCCAGCCATAGACGGCGCCGATCATCAAAACGACTAAAGTCTGCAGGGTCATCGGCACATATGGCAGTGACAGATTGATCTTCGCCGAAACCGCCAGCAACGCGACGCCAAACGCTACCAGCACCACGGCACGGCGCACAGCGGCAAAACTCTCACCGCGGCTTGGCCACCACACACTGGCGATCGAGACATGGCGCGGGTGCGAGACGGATGAATCTATCGACAAGACAGGCTCCCTCACTTCGGGCCGCCCTGCCCGAGCCATTTGCTGATCCGCGCGACCGCTTCATGCATGTCCTCGGTCGAGCTCGCATAGGAGAAACGAATATAGGACTTGCCGTGGATCGGATCGAAGTCGCTGCCGGGCGTTGCGGCGACATGCGCCTGTTCCAGCATCTGCTTGGCGAAATCGAAGCTATCCGACGTGAATTTCGACACGTCTGCATAGAGATAGAAGGCACCATCGGCCGGCAGGAAGTCTGTGAGGCCGGCTTGCGGCAATCCTGCGGTCAGGATGCGGCGGTTCTCCTGATAGCCGTGCTTGATATCTTCCATCTGCGCATGGCCGTCGAACGCAGCTTCTGCTGCGATCTGCGAAAGTGTCGGCACCGAGATCGACAGATTCTGTTGGAGCCGTTCCATCGACCGCACCAGCGGTTTCGGCACGACCATCCAGCCGACGCGCCAACCGGTCATGCAGAAGTATTTCGAGAACGAATTGATGACGAGCGCATTCGGCGACAACTCGGCCGCGGTCACTGCCGGGAATGCGTAATCGAGGCCGTGATAGATCTCGTCGGAGATGAAGCGAATGCCCGCATCATCGGCCGCGTGGATCAGGCTGGTCAGCGCCTCGCGCGACATCATGGTGCCCGTGGGATTGGCCGGGCTCGCAACCAGCACGCCCTTCAGCGGCTTCTCACGATGCGCGGCGAGTAGATCCTCGGCGGTCAGGGCATGGCGTTTGTCAGCATGGGTCTCTATCAACACCGGCTCGCAGCCGAGTGCCGCGAGAATGTGCCGATACGGCGGATAGCCGGGCACGGTGACGGCGACGCGATCGCCGGGCTCGAACAGGGCCAGGAAGGACAGAATGAACGCGCCGGAGGAGCCGGTCGTCACCACGATCTGTTCCGGATCGACCATACAGCCATAGACGTCGCGGTAATGCCTGGAGATCCGCGCGCGCAGCGACGGCGTGCCGAGTGCGGCGGTATATTCAATGCGCCCGTGCGCCAGTGCGGCCTGCGCGGCCTCAATGGCCACCTTCGGCGCGGGCGCTGCCGGCTGCCCGACTTCCATGTGAATCACATGCCCGCCAGCGGCCTCGATCCGCGCCGCGGCGGCCATCACGTCCATCACCATGAACGGGGGAACATCGCTGCGTCCGGACGCTGCAAGAAGGCTGTGTGCCCGAGCCTTGAGGATCGTATCTGGCATAAAAATCTGCTATCTGCGCGGCGTTATACACGTTACGGCATGGGAGCAACGCCGCGCTCCCGCCGCAATATTTGACTTGTTAGGGCTTATATCGAATCCGAACCCCGGCCAATGATGAAAGACCTGCAGCTGCAGCCAAAAAGGGCTGCATCTCGATTGTTCTCGAAGCTGACCACCCTGCTGACCGCGGCCGCATTGACGCTGACGCCAATGGGGGCCCACGCGCAGCAAGGCGGTGCCCCGCGCCTGCTTCGCGACGCCGAGATCGAACAGCTGCTGCGTGACTATACGCGCCCGATCCTGCGCGCCGCAGGCCTCGAAAAGCAGAACATCCAAGTCGTCATCATCAACAATGCTAGTTTCAACGCCTTCGTCGCCGATGGTCGCCGCATCTTCGTCAATCACGGCGCGCTGATGCAGTCGCAGACGCCGAACCAGCTGATCGGCGTGCTCGCCCACGAGACCGGCCATCTCGCCGGCGGCCATCTGTCAAAGCTGCGCGAGCGCATGGCGCAGGCGCAGACCCAGATGGTTGTGGCGATGCTGCTCGGCCTTGGCGCCATGGCCGCCGGCGCGCGCGGCGGCAACTCCAACGGCGCTGCCGGCAATATCGGTGCCGCAGCGGTCGCCGCGCCGCAAGCGATGATGATGAATACTATGCTGTCGTATCAGCGGCAGCAGGAAGAAAACGCTGACCGCGCCGGCGTCAAATTCCTGAACCAGACCGGCCAGTCGTCCAAGGGCATGTACGAGACGTTCCAGCGCTTCGGCGCCGACAGCCTGTTCGCGGCGCGCGGAAGCGACCCGTATATGATGTCGCATCCGATGCCCCGAGAGCGCGTTGCCGCCCTCGAGGAGCTTGCGAAGTCGAGCCCCTATTGGGACAAGAAGGACGATCCGGCGCTTATTCTGCGCCACGAGCTGATGCGCGCCAAGACCGCCGGTTTCATGGAGCAGCGCGACACCGTACTGCGGCGCTATCCGCCATCCGACACCAGCCTGCCCGCACAATATGCCCGCGCCATCGCCACCTATCGCCATGGCGATCTGCGCGTGGCCGTCGAGCAGATCGACGCACTGATCAAGGCACAGCCCAACAATCCATATTTCTACGAGTTGCGCGGCCAGGCGCTGCTCGAAGGCGGCAAACCCAACGAGGCCATCGCGCCGCTACGCCGTGCCGTGCAGCTCTCCAACAACGCGCCGCTGATCGAGATGATGCTCGGCCAGGCACTCGTCGCCTCCGACAACAAGGCCTATACCGACGAAGCTATCCGCATCCTGCGCGCCGCCATCGCACGCGAGAGCGAAGCCCCCGCCGGCTACATGCAGCTCGCCATGGCCTATGGCCGCAAGGGCGAACTCGCAGAGGCCGACCTGGCCTCGGCCCAGGCCGCCTTCCTGCGCGGCGACAACAAGACCGCCCGCGACCTTGCCTCGCGCGCCAAGGCGCGGTTTGCCGTGGGCACGCCCGGCTGGGTTAAGGCCGATGACATCATCGCCGCGAAAATGCCGGGGAAGAACTAGCCCGCCTCCTTTGCAATGTTCTGCAACAAATGGCGACAGATCCGTAATCTTTCGCAATTTGGCTGACAATTTGTCTCACTACGCATTGTCCCGAATTCTTGGGGGGACATCTCGATGCGTACGAACACCATCAACTTCGTGTTGAAACTGATATGCCTGCACGCTCTGACGGCATCCGTCGCCGGATGTGCCACGGCCCAACTTGAGACATCAGGGTCTCTCGCCTCGTATAACGACCTCGCGCCCGCCGACGGCATCACCACCAAATCCAAGATGCGCGTCGACAAGGTCGGCGTCCTGGCGGCCAGGAGCGTCAGCATCGTCCCGACGTCCTTCTCTCAAGCCGCATCTCGTGCCGCCCTCACCGACAAGCAACGTCGCGTCATTGCAAATGCCGTCGACCGCTCCGTCTGCATCGGACTGAGCGACCGCTTTAATGTGGTTCCGTCGGGACAGCCCGCCGACCTGACCGTGCATGTCACCGTGACGCGTGTGACCGTCACCGATGCAGGCGTCGCTGGCGCAGCAAAAGTTGCCTCCGCAGCACCAATGTTCATCAGCGCCGGATTTCCCATCATCGTACCTCGGATCCCGTACGGCATGGGCGGTCTGTCGGTCGAGGCGGAAGCCCGCGACATACAAGGCCAGCAGAAAGCGGCATTCGTCTGGGCCCGCGATGCCGACATGTTGACGAGCAAGCCGCGCGTTGCGGCATCTGGCGATGCCTACGATCTGGCGGACGAGTTCGGCGCAGATTTCAGCAAGCTCCTCATTACCGGTGAAAATCCGTTCGACAAGAAGCTGTCCGTGCCCAGCATGCAGCGCGTGAATTCGGCCTTTGGAGGGAAACCCAAATACGCCGCCTGTGATGCTTTCGGACGCACCGGCATTCCCGCCTTCATCGGCGGGAAGATGGGAGCACCTCCCGAGTGGAACGACGACGCGATGCCGGTGACGGAATGACCGGACATGCATCACAGTGACTACCGTCCCTCCGCCCAAGACAGCTATGCTAAAACGTTAGCAGCCACATTGAACGAACAACCGCCTGGAGCCGGATGCCGCCCAATGCAGACCATGTCTCACATCCTCATCGTCGACGACGATCTTGCCATACGAAAACTGCTGGGACGCTATCTGACCGAACAAGGCTACCGCGTATCCATCGCCTCCGACCAGCGAACGATGAAGGAAGCGCTGCAGACCAACGAAGTCAGCCTGATCGTTCTCGATGTGCTGCTGCCCGATGGGTCGGGGCTCGATATCTGCCGCGATCTTCGGCGGGAAGGCTCCGAGATACCCGTCATCCTGTTGACGGCACTGAAGGAGGATGTCGACCGGATCATCGGCCTCGAAATCGGCGCAGACGACTATCTCGGAAAGCCGTTCAACCCGCGCGAGTTGCTCGCCCGCATCCGCGCGGTGCTTCGCCGCAAAGTGACGCAGGATATCCAGCTCTCCCAGGTGCTCGAACATCATTTCGGCAGATTTAAACTTCATCCCGGCGCGCGAAAGTTACTGGACGAAAACGGGCATCCGTTCGACCTCACGACAGCCGAATTTGAACTCCTGCTCGTGCTCGTCAGGCGGCCGGGCCGCCTCCTCTCCCGGGATCAACTGATCGAACTGACAAACCGCGGCTCTGACGACGTGTTCGATCGCTCGATCGACGTATTGATGAGCCGGTTACGCAAGAAGCTTGGCGATAACGACGATTTCCACTTGATCAAAACCGTGCGCAACGGCGGTTATATTTTCTCGGCACGCGTTGAAACCATTGGCACAGACACATGAACTCCATACGCATTCGATTTACCCTGATGCTGGTGGGCACCGTTCTGAGCGTGGTGATCCTGGCGACCGTTGTCATCTCGCAAATGGTCACCGGCCTCGTTGAACAAGGTTTTCTCGACGCCCTGGCTTCCCGCGCCACAACCTTTTCCAACAGCATTAAGATAGAGGGAAATGATGCGATTTTCCATCTCCAACCGACGCCAACCGAGGGAAAGCTTCTGGAAACGCAGACGAACCTTCTGCAGAAAGCATTTCAGAAATCGCAAACCAATTTCGACATTCTCGTCAAGCAAACACCGGACGGCCAACGATGGGCGTCCATCAAGCTGGGCCACGGCTGGCTGAGCTGGCCCATACGCGAGCACGCGCCGCCTCCTGAAGTATGGTGGGGCCTCGCCGGCTGGATGGTGCTGATCACTGTTGGCGTCATCGGGGTTGCTCTTACGGTCGCCCATCAGACGACCAAGCAGCTTAAATTGCTACAGAGTATAGCGACGTCCGTTGGCAAGGACGGCGTGCTGCCCGTGCTCAAGGAAGAAGGGTCTATCGAAATCAAGGCAACCGCCCAGGCACTGAACATGATGGGCGCAAGTCTGAAAAAAGCGATGGACAGCAAGATGAGACTTGTGGCTGCCGCGGGGCACGATTTGCGGACACCCATGACACGGATGCGTCTTCGCGCCGAATTTCTCAACGAACGAGAACGTGAGGAGTGGCTGCAGGACCTCGATGAAATGGGTCGCATTGCCGACAGCGCCATCCAGCTCGTTCGGGAAGAGACTATCGGAAAAGGCACCGAGAGTGTCAGAATCGACGAACTCGTTGGAGACGTTTGCGCTGAACTGATCCTGATCAAGATGCCGGTGGCGATTGCCGGACTCGATCCGGGCAGCGTCAAAATATCGCCGCTCGCACTCAAGCGGGCTTTGCGCAATCTCATCATCAACGCCGCGACACATGGTGGTGGCGCAATCGTGAGTCTGGAAGCCCGCGAAGGATTTGCGGTCGTCATCATCGACGACAACGGCCCCGGCATTCCCGAGGCATTCCTGGCAAGTGCCTTCGAACCATTCTTTCGCGTCGACCCGGCCCGCCGCCAGCCAATTCCCGGCGCCGGGCTCGGCCTGGCCATCGCCAAGGAAATTGTCGAACGGCAGGGAGGCACGCTCGAGATCGAGAACCGGCAGCCTCACGGGTTGAGGCAGACGCTTACACTTGAGATCGATAGCGCGAATGTATTATCGGTCGCCGCCTGAACGACGCGCTCGCCATGCGACCACACGGTGTCGCTGCAGGCGATCGCTGAGGAATAATCCTTCGCAAGCAGCACCTGTTCAGCTGGACCACAAGATCATTGCGATCCCGAAGACGAGCAACGGATAATACGCAACCTCCACGCTCAGGAACGCGATGTCTTTTGTGCGAGACCACAGGCGCCGAACGGATATCCGTATTCGGGAGCGTTCCAGGGACGCTGTTGGAGCGATGCGGCACATCTAGCTACCCTGCCCCCTCAACCCTTCCAGGTTCGATTGAAATCCATTGGCCGAACCGCCCTTGGCGCGACCGTAGGCGTAGAGCTCTTTCATATAATCGGTATCGAAATTGATCGGATCGCTCGTAGTGAGCTTGCCCGCGTCGACGGCCGTTGCTTTGAAATCCCAGCTGTTGCGTTTGCAAAAATCGTATGTCGCGATCATCGCGTTGCGCGTATTGGCCTTCACCGAGGTCTGAAACGAGCGCGCCACGATCGGAAGCGTCAGATCCGATGTATAGGAGGCGTCCGGCGACAGCTTGCCGTTCACGATCACGAAGACCCTAGACTTCGGAGCCAGCGATCCCGCATGGGCCGTCAACATGCTTTCCGGCACAGCCAGAATATTCGACGTCACGCCGCCATCGACATGCATCTCGGAATACATGTTTCCGCCGGACTCGACGGCGATCAAGGCTGGTGGGAAAATCCCGGGGATGGCGGCTGACGCAGCGAGAACATTCCGGAACAACTCATAGCGACCAGGACTATCACTGCTTGCGATCTCCCCCATGTTCCAGAGGGTCGTCCCTTGGGTGTCGAGGTTCGTGGTGGCCACGATGAGCATCTTCCCCTTGCGATACCGTGCGCCGACCGCATCGATGATCCGATCATCGGCATATTTCGCGATGAGGTCTTTCATGGGTCCTGCCTTGAAGACGCCAGATCCGACAACCGCGTTGATTCCCGCGATACGCATCAGATTTTCAGTCGCGCCGCTGGTGAAGATCGCTTCGAGACGGCTGTCATAGCCCGGACCGAGAAACGCGAATGGCGCGATCAGGGCGCCGACGCTGGAGCCGGTAACGATATCGAAATCGGGACGCAGCCCGGAGTCGGACCAGCCTTTCAAAAAGCCTGCCCCATAGGAGCCGTCAGCGCCGCCGCCGGACAAGGCAAGGATAGTGAGCGGCGCGGCACCGCGCCGCGATCCGGCGAAGATGCGATAGCCATCGTCGGGCGATATCCTGGCCAACGGAATCTGCGGGATCGTGGCCCGCGCGCTTGCGATCAGCGGCGCACGCGGCAACGACGCGCAGGCCGACAGCAGCAGCGCCGCGCAAATAATGGGAAGCGTCGCGCGAGGCATCACGCGAGCTCGGCAACGATCAAAGTGAATCTTGAAAATTGGGCCATGCGGGTTTCCGTGTGCGGAAACTCTTGCACGGTTGATTTGCTATTTGTTTGCGCATTTATTTCATTATGTTTCGCGCGGCGGCTGCAAACCGAATGCGACAATTCCATCCACACGTCCACGAATGGGAAGATGACCGAGTGCACTGACCGTGAATGGCGGTGCCGAGGCAAAACAATCCATCGCCGCCTTCGATGCGACAAAACCGCCCTCTACATCACGACTGAGCTCTTCCAGCCGCGAGGCGGTGTTCATGACGTCGCCATTGAAGACGATCGCGCGTTTGACGTCGCCGATTTCGCCGATGATCACCGGCCCGAAATGCAGGCTGCCGCGAATGCGGGGCGCCGCGCCAAACTCACGTTCAAACTGCCCCGTCTTGCGCGCCAATTCGTCGCGCATGGCGATGAAGCAGCGCAACGGACGGCAATCGACCGCACCGTCCCGTTTCGGCCAGGTCACGATCATCTCGTCGCCGACATAGGCAAGTACCTCGCCGCGATAGTCGACAACCGGAAGCGATAGCAGGCGAAAGGTCCGATCGAGGAAACGGTGGATACCGACGCCACCGAGTTGCTCGGCCAGGCTGGTCGAGCCCGCAATATCCACGAACAGGACGAAACGCTCTTCCTCGACCGGCGTGTGATAGCGCCCGGTGAAGAAGTTCAACAACGCGCGTCCGCCGACGAGATTGGTGATTGCCAAAGCCAGATTGACGACGATGGAGACGACGACCGAATAGACCAGGCTGGACCAGAACGTATCCTCCGCGATCTCGACCGTCCGCCCGATCAGCACATCCGCAAGCCGAAACCATTGCACGGCCAAAATCACGACGGCGTAGAACGCGCTCTTGATCAGCAGGTTGGCGGTGAACGAGCGACCGCTCAGCCAGATCCGGATCGGACCATCGGCCACCATGATTTCGAAGCCGCCCAGAACCGTGCTGATCACCAATCCGATGACCAGCCCGGGCAGAATGGGCAGATCATGAGTGGCACTGAACGCGACACCGGCAGCGCCGCCAGCGGCGATAATCGTCGTGAGGACCCTCAGTTTCCGTTCAAACCTGGCGTTCATGGTCCCTCCCATCGGCACAGCCGACGGGAGGGGGTATATCAGATCGTCCGAGGGAGGGCTGACACGGGCCGATGGCAAAGGTTGCCCGCCTGCGGCGGCCTCACCGGGCCCTGCCGTGCACGCCGATATGATCTTCATCCTTTTACAACCACCCCAAGCTTCTCGCCGGCAGCAGTCAGGTTCCGTTAACGCAGCTGGCTGCATTTAGTGAAAATGGATGCGATCATCGCGTCCGGCGGGGAGACCAATGCAGCTTGTGAATGACAGGACCGCGGGGAGCGGCGCCGTGCACGCGGGAAGCATCCGGAGATGAGCACCACGACCATCTTCTGGTTCACGCTCGCCAACTTCCTGTCCTCGGGGCTCGTCTGGGCCTATGTGGGGCGCTGCTATCCGAACTTCGTCCCTGCACGCTACTGGAGCGCGGCCGCGCTGAGCGCTGCGTGCGGCCCTGCCCTCGGGCTGCTGTTTCCCAATCCCGCCGGCCTGCTGCTCGCCGCCCAGATGACGGTTCTGGGCTTCTGCCTGTCGGAAGTCGGCATCCGGCGCTTCTACGACCGACCGACATCCTGGATCACCTCCGCCGTGGTGGTCGCGTCGTGCCTGGCGGGCTTCCTGTTTTTCAGATTGGTCCTCGACAATTATGCAATGCGCGTCGTCGTCTATTCTCTGGGACAAGGCATTCCCGTCGCACTGACCTTGCCGCTGCTATTGTCGCGTGACCATCCGCGCAGCAATCACGGCGCACGGATGGCCGGCTATTTCTCGATCCTGTTGCTTGGAGCCTTCGCGCTCCGCGCTATCGCCGCATTGCTTCATCTGGGTGGCAGCGAACCGACGATCGTGACGCTTGACGCGGTGCAGGCCGGCTTCATGCTGGCGGTGGCATTCCTCGCGATGACGTGGAATTACGGATTGCTGATGATGGCCATCGACCGCCTGCGTGGCGATGCTGCTGAACTGGCCCTGATCGACGATCTCACCGGTGCCGGCAATCGCAGGCGGCTCGTGCAGCGACTGGACGAGGAATGTGCGCTGGCCCGACGCACGGCGCGGCCATTCACGCTGTTGGCCATCGACCTCGATGGCTTCAAGGCAGTCAATGACGGCTTCGGTCACAGCGCCGGCGATGATTGCCTGAGGCAGTTCACCCGGGCGGCGCAAGGCCAGCTGCGCCCTGGCGATACGCTGGCGCGATGCGGCGGCGACGAATTCTGCATCGTACTCCCCGACACCGACCTGCACCAAGCGGGCACGATCGCGCGGCGCGTGCTCGCGGCGTGCCCGCGACAATTTGGCAGTGGCGGACGCAAGGCACGGACACTGTCAGCCTCTATCGGCGTTGCACAGTGGTCCGCCGACCTCACCGCCTCCCCCGAACGGTTAATGGCAGCCGCCGACCATGCGCTCTACAGGGCCAAACACGAGGGCAAGAACCGGGTCGTACTCTACGAGCCCGCGCCACCGCTGGCGCCAGACCTCGACGACGACATCGAAGGCGTGTCATTGCCGGCGCCGCATGCTTTGGTCGAGATGACCGGGCCGGATCATCATCATTCCGGCTTTTGAGGCCCGCCACACCACGATGAATTGCGCGTGACCGTCTTCACAAATAACGCGTATTTCGCCGCCAAAATGGTAAGCAGCTTCCCGAATGACACGTGGCTTTCTGACTCGGCCTTTTCCAAAGGATTATTTGCCCATGCCTTCGTTCCGTTTTCTCGCCTCCGCTGCCGTAGCCCTTGCGCTGTGTGGCGCACCTGCGGTCGTATCGGCGCAGACATTCAATGACGCCCAGCGCGGCGAGATCCAGAAGATCATCAAGGACTACCTGATCACCCATCCGGAAATCCTCGAAGAGGTCTCGGCCGAGCTGACCAAGCGTCAGGCCCAGGCTGAAGCCGAGAAGCATCAGGCTGCGATCGCCGCGAACGCAAACACCATCTTCAACTCGCCGCGCGGCGTCGTCGTCGGCAACAAGGATGGCGACGTCACCTTCGTCGAGTTCTTCGATTACAATTGCGGCTACTGCAAGCGCGCCATGGACGACATGGTCGGCATCATGAAGAGCGATCCGAAGCTCAAGGTCGTGCTGAAGGAATTCCCGGTGCTCGGGCCCGGCTCGGTTGAAGCCGCCCAGGTTGCTGTCGCCGTGCGCATGCAGGACCCGACCGGCAAGAAGTATCTCGACTTCCACCAGAAGCTGCTGAGCGGCCGCGGCCAGGCCGACAAGGCCCGCGCCTTGGCAGCGGCCAAGGAAGCAGGTCTCGACGTCGCCAGACTGGAAAAGGACATGGCCAGCCCGGAAGTGCGCGCGACCATCGAAGAGAACTTCAAGCTCGCGGAATCCATGGGCATGAACGGCACGCCGAGCTACGTCATCGGCAAGCAGGTGATCATCGGTGCCGTCGGCGCAGACGCGCTGAAGGAGAAGATTAACCAGGCCCGCTGCGGCAAGGCGCTCTGTTCGTAAATCCAGACCACCGGCAGGGTGATTCATACCATCGCCCGCGCCGACACGAACATCTCGGAAATATGACAAACCGGCTGCATCGCAGCCGGTTTTTTATTTATCTTGCGGTAGCGGTCAAAGAGGCTGAACGCCATCTGTGATAGGGTAACCTATCCCCAACGGTAAAAGGATGCAGCGGACACCCCGCCTAAGTTCCCAATGTTGACCGATACCAAACAGGAGCAGCGGCTCCTGAAGATTTCGATTTACGTCACGCTTCTCATTTCATTTGCCAGCATCGCTTTCGGGCTCGCCATCAGTTCGCGCGCCATCGCCTTCGACGGTTTTTACACGTTGATCGACGCAGCCATGACCGGCGTTGCATTGCTGACCGCAAGACTGATCAGCAGAGGCGAAGACGACCGCTTCCAGTATGGCTACTGGCACCTTGAACCAATCCTCGCGCTGATCAACGGCACGGTGCTCAGCTTCGCTTGCGCCTATGCCTTCATCGACGGCCTTAACGGACTGATCACCGGCGGGCGCGCCATCGAATTCGGCCCTGGCGCTATCTTCGCTGCGGTGGCGGGCGCCATCAGCTTCGGCATGAGCATCTATATCCGTCGCTCGGCCGGCGAACACGGCTCGCAACTGCTCGACATCGATGCCCGTGCCTGGCTGATGGGCGGTGTACTCAGTCTGGCGGTCTGCATCAGCTTCCTGCTCGGAGCGGTGATGGCGAAGACTCCAGCAGCGGCCTATGCACCGCTGGTCGATCCGCTGATCCTGCTGGTGGTTGCGATCTGCCTGCTGCCGTTTCCGCTTTCGACGATCTGGAATGCCGGCCGCGACATCCTGCAGGTCGCGCCAAGCGATCTCGACGAAGAGGTTCGCGAACTCGCCCAATCGATCGCGCACAAGCACGGTTTCAGCGACTGCAGCTCGCATGTGATGCGCTCCGGCCGTCAGCAATTCATCGAGATCGGGCTGGTGGCACCGTCCGGCGAGATCAGCAAGACTTTCGCCGAACTCGACGCGATACGCGCGGAGATCGCTTTGGCCATGGGCGGTCTCAGCCCCGGCTATTGGCTGACAGTGGACTTCACCGCCGACAAGCGCTGGGTTTAAGTCACGCCCGCGCTTTGCGCCGAACACGCCAGGCTAGAACAAAGGCAAGAGACAGGACGAGCAACGCGCCAAGCACGATCGCGCCGGCGCGAAACCGGCCGCCGGGACGATCGATATAAAGCGAGCGCAGCGACGGCGCCTCTCCGTCGCGCGCAAGACGAAACGCCACAACGCTGTCGCCGATCGAAGTGCCTACTTCCGAATGACCGCCGGCGGCGATGACCACATACTGCTCTCCGTTCGCGGCGTAAGTCATCGGATTGGCGACGCCGGGCACTGGCAGTCGCCCCTGCCAGAGTTCGGCGCCAGTCTTCGCATCATACGCACGCAGGTAGGCATCCATCGCGCCGGTGAAGATCACGCCGCCGCGCGTCGCCAGCAGACCATTGACCAGCGGCATGCCGGTGGCCAGTGCGAGCCCCAGTGGCGCGGTGTCCTCGCTGGTGCCGACCTTCGACTCCCACAGCACTTTGCCGGCCTTGAGGTCCACCGCAACCATCGCGCCCCATGGCGGCTTGTTGCAGGGCATGCCGAGCGGCGACGTCACAAGCGCCCGCGTCATGGCAAAGGGCGCACCGCGCTGCGCGCCGAAATCGGCACCGGCCGGCGGCCTGTAGTTCTGCGCCTCGGCGCGCGGGATCAGCGTAACCCGATGCACAGCGCGGCTCGTATTGGCATAGAGCACCTGCCTGACGGGATCAAAGGCAACACCGCCCCAGTTGACGCCGCCACCGGTCATCGGAAACAGCAAGGTGCCGCCCCCCGTCGCAGGTGGCGTGTAGAGGCCTTCGTTGCGTCCACTGGCCAGTTCATCCCGGCACTTGCCGCGATCCCAGAATGTCACACCGAACGCCTCATCCGGCGTTACCCGCTGCGGTACCAGTGTCGGAAGATGCGTCGGAAACGGCTGCGTCGGCGACAGCGCTTCGCCCTCAACGCCGCCTTGCGGAACGGCCCTCTCCTCCACCGGCCAGATCGGCGTGCCGCTGCTGCGATCCAGCACGAACAGAAAGCCCTGCTTGGTCGCCTGGATCACGACGTCGCGCGGACCGCTTGCCAGATCGATGCGGGCCAGCGTCGGCTGCGCCGGCACGTCGTAGTCCCAGACATCGTGATGCACGGTCTGGAACGACCAGACCAGTTCACCCGTGTCGATCTTCAGCGCAACAACCGAATTGGCGTGCGCATTGTTACCGGGCCGCTTGCCGCCCCAAAAATCGGGACTCGGCGAAGACGTCGGCAAGAACAGCAATCCGCGTTCGTCATCCACCGACATCGGCGCCCAGACATTGGCGTGGCCGGCTTCGATACCGTCATGGACCAGCGGATCCCACGACCATCGCGGCGCGCCGCTGCGCACATCGAACGCGCGGACGGTCCCCTTGGGCGCGCTCACACGCCGATTGTCGGCGAGTGCAGAACCGAGCACGACGACGTCGCGCCCGACCACCGGCGGCGATGTGATCTGAAATTCACCGGGGCCATCAAGCGGCATTCCCGGGTCGAGCTTGACCTCACCCTGCGCGCCGAAGTCGGCACATGGCAGTCCGGTCGCGGCATCCAGCGCAACGATACGGGCATCGTTGGTGCCCATGAAGATGCGGCTGCGACAGGTCGCGCCGGATGCTGCGCGATCGTCACGCCAATAGGTCACGCCGCGGCAAACCCAGCGGTTGGCGGGGCGCACGTCTGGCGCGACCCGCGGATCGAAACGCCACTTCTGCCGGCCGCTGGCGGGCTCGAGCGCGATTACCTCGTTGAACGGCGTGCAGAAGATCAGGCTGTCTTCAACGAGCAACGGCGTCGCTTCGAACTTGGTGCGCGCCATCTGCGCGGGCGTGCGACGCAGGAGATCGCCAGTCTGGAAGCGCCAAGCCTCGATCAGGCGGCCGACATTGTCGGAGGTGATCTGCTCAAGCGGCGCAAAGCGAGAGCCACCACGGTCGCCGCCCCAATGCTCCCATCCGAGCGCGGGCACAGCCGACAAGACTACCAGCGCCAGGATTCCTCCAATCCAATTCCTCATCGAAGCACAGCTCCGCAGATCCCGACTGACATGACCAGATGTTAGTCGTTGAGGCCGCCCTGTCCATGTCGAACGCATAGTAAAGAGGCCGGCTGCGTAACAGCCGGCCTCTTTGAAACTCGATAAATATTATAGCGATGGTTACGCGATGTCCTCGACTGTCGTCTCGCCGTCATCCGAGCGCTGCTCAAAGCGCGATAGCTTGTTTGCCGTATTTTCCAGTACGCCGGCGACAAAATCGGAGACCGAATTCTCGATCGGCGCCGCTTCCGCTATCTTCTGAACGATTATCTCCACAAAGGCTGGCATCGCATTTTCCTTATTCGATGGTGCAATGCACGTGCTGCCATTTGGTTCCGGCTGAGACCGTCTTCATTCCATTTCCGACTTAGGAACATCCCCAACGGTGGTGGATTGCCCTTTACGGAGGAGGAGAAAGAGCAATGCCAAAATATCATTTCGAGATTGTCGATGGTTTCCGGCTTGAGGACCCCGTAGGTCTGGATTGTAGCGACGACACGCAAGCCAGGGATGTCGCCAAGAATATTGCTCATCAAATCGCAGTTGATATCGCAGGCGACTGTGACCGGAAGGTCGTCGTCATCGATGACAACGGCGATGAAGTCTACAAGACGAAGATCAAGCCCTGACGCGCCGTGACGTATACTCAAGCATAACAAAAGCAATGGAACTACACTTTCTCAGGAACATCCCTCCGCCAATGCCGTTGTACGGCGGGCAATGCATCGCGAGGAGAACCAAGATGAACAACCGTTTATTGATGAGCGTCGCCGCCGCTGCACTGATTGCAGGTTCGGGTTTGGCTAGCGCGCAAAATCCCGGCGGCGCAGGAGCTGCAACGTCGGGTGGTGGCGCCGGAGGTGCCGGAATGACACGTGAGGCGCCGGCGGGCGGTGCTGCACGTAGCGGCGCAACGAGTGCGCCCGCAGGCGGCGCATCTGCCGATCGAGCTGCGCCGGCGGAACGCAACGCACCCGTCAACAAGGACGAAGCGACCGATACCACCAACAAGTCCGACCAGAAGCCGGCAATGAAGTCGACGCAGTCCGACGACAAGATGCAGCGCGACGACAAGCGTGCGACCGACTCGACCCGCGATAGTGGAAAAGCCAGCAAGGACATGAAGGCCGATTCCAAGACCGGCGATATGAAGTCAGGTGCGGACACGAAGTCGACATCGACGGAGACCAAGTCGACCACGACCACAGGTCAGGCCGGCGCGGGCGCCAAGCTCACCACCGAGCAACGCACCAAGGTTACTACCGTCATCAAGCAGCAGAACGTCCAACCGGTGACCAACGTGAACTTCTCGATCTCGGTCGGCACGCGCGTGCCGCGTGAGGTTCACTTCCATCCACTCCCGGCTGAGATCATCACGATCTATCCGGACTGGCGCGGTTATGAGTTCTTCCTGGTTCGCAACGAGATCATCGTCGTGAATCCGCGGACGCTCGAAATCGTCGCAGTCCTCGATGCCTAGGGCGGCGCAACAGATGTGACACCCGGGCGGGCTCGAAAGGGTCCGCCCGTTTGCTATCCAGCACGCTCCGCCTCTGTCGTGAGCCCGAAATGGCACCAGCGGCTTTAACCTTGGTTAATGAGCATTTTCCATAGGTTCCACCGGGCTTTTTATGAATTGGGTGAGGTATTTGGCTGGGGGAACCGGGGGTCTAGAGGCTTCCCCTCCGCAGTCAGGTTACCTATAACCCCCGCAGACCGGCGCCCGCCCGCGCCCATTTGCGATTGCCCGGGATGTCCGATGGCCCACACCACGACCAACACCATCTACGTGCTCAACGGCCCCAACCTCAACCTGCTCGGAATCCGCGAGCCGGACACCTATGGACATGCGACTTTGGCCGATGTCGAAAAGCTGTGCGTCACCGCTGCTGCGCAATATGGCCTGACCGCGGATTGCCGGCAGTCCAACAGCGAAGGCGATTTGGTCAATTACATCCATGAGGCCCGCGAGAAACGCGTGGCCGGCATCGTGATCAATGGCGGCGCTTATTCGCACACCTCGATTGCCTTGCACGACGCCATCATCGGCGTGCGCATTCCAACTGTGGAAGTGCATGTCAGTAACGTCTACACCCGCGAGAGCTTCCGTCACCATTCATTCATCGCCAAAGCTGCCTTTGCCAGCCTGTGCGGGTTCGGTATCGAAGGCTATCGCCTTGCCATCAGCGGCCTCGCCGCAAAAATTGGTGCCAACGCCATCGCGTAACGCGCCGCTCCGCTCTTTATTCGTCTTTCACTTCAGACATTGGATTGCCCATGGCCCGCAAGCCTGACGACACACAGACCGCCACGCCACAAGCAAGCAACGACAGCGGCATGATCCGCGAACTGGCGCTGCTGCTGGATGAAACCAACCTCACCGAGATCGAGGTCGAGCGCGCCGGTCTGCGCGTGCGCGTCGCGCGCAATATCAGCGTTGCTGCCGCCGTGCCCGCCTATGCGCCCGCACCGGCTGCCGCACCCGCGCCTGTCGCCGCAGTTGCTACCGCACCGGCCGCTGCCGACATGACCAAGCATCCTGGCGCCGTGCCCTCGCCGATGGTCGGCACCGTCTACCGCGCGCCCGAGCCCGGCAAGCCGGCCTTCGTGGATGTCGGCACCAAGGTCGCCGCCGGACAGACGCTGGTCATCATCGAGGCGATGAAGACCATGAACCAGATTCCGGCGCCGCGTGCCGGCACGGTGACGCAGATCCTGATCGAAGACGGCTCGCCGGTCGAATACGGCGAAGCGCTCGTCATTATCGAGTAACACCACAACGCCCTCTGACTTCGGAACGCCATGTTCGAGAAAATCCTGATCGCCAACCGCGGCGAGATCGCATTGCGCATCCTGCGGGCCTGCAAGGAGCTCGGCATCGCGACCGTGGCCGTGCATTCGACCGCGGACGCCGACGCCATGCATGTGCGCCTCGCCGACGAGAGCGTGTGCATCGGCCCGCCAGCGTCGAAAGACAGCTACCTCAACATCCCGTCGCTGCTCGCCGCCTGCGAAATCACCGGCGCAGATGCGGTGCATCCCGGCTACGGCTTCCTGTCCGAGAATGCGCGGTTCGCCGAAATCCTCGCTGACCATAATCTGAAGTTCATCGGCCCCAAGGCCGAGCATATCCGCCTGATGGGCGACAAGATCGAGGCCAAGAAGACCGCCAAGCGGCTCGGCATCCCCGTCGTGCCCGGCTCGGACGGCGGCGTCGGCCCCGAAGACGATGCCATGGCAATCGCCCGCGAGATCGGCTTCCCGGTCCTCGTCAAGGCAGCCGCCGGCGGCGGCGGCCGCGGCATGAAGGTCGCGCAGACCGAAGCCGATCTGCTGATGGCACTGTCCACTGCCTCGAACGAGGCCAAGGCTGCGTTCGGCGACGCGTCGGTCTATCTCGAAAAGTATCTGACCAAGCCGCGCCACATCGAAATCCAGGTGCTCGGCGATGGCCGCGGCGGTGCGCTGCATCTTGGCGAGCGCGATTGCTCGCTGCAGCGCCGTCACCAGAAAGTCTGGGAAGAAGGCCCCTCGCCGATCCTGTCACCGGAAGCGCGCGCCAGGATCGGCGGCGTCTGCGCCAAGGCGATGCAGGACATGCAGTATCTTGGCGTCGGCACCATCGAATTCCTCTACGAGGACGGCGAGTTCTATTTCATCGAAATGAACACCCGCATCCAGGTCGAGCATCCCGTCACCGAGATGATCACCGACATCGATCTCGTGCTGGAGCAGATCCGCATCGCCGCCGGCGGCGACCTGCCCTGCACCCAGGAGGAGATCAACATCATCGGCCACTCCATCGAGTGCCGCATCAATGCCGAGAACCCGGAGACTTTCCGGCCCTCGCCTGGCACGATCACTCAGTATCATCCGCCCGGCGGCCTCGGCGTCCGCATCGATTCCGCGGTCTATCAGGGCTACAAAATCCCGCCTTATTACGACTCGCTGGTGGGCAAGCTGATCGTCCACGGCAAGAACCGGCCGGAATGCCTGATGCGACTGCGACGAGCCCTGGACGAGATCGTGGTGGATGGCGTCGAGACGACCCTGCCGCTGTTCCGGGCCCTGGCCCGGGAAAGCGACATTATCGAGGGCGACTACCACATCCACTGGCTCGAACAGTATCTGGCTGGCAAGCCTGCCAAGACCTGAGATATTTGGGAACAGACTGGAACCAATCGCCCCCATCCGCGTTTTACTGCTGCCGGGAGCCGTCCGGCCCGGCGGCGGGGGCCATGTTGAAGTTCAGTCTGCAATCCAAGCGAGTATTACGTGACCGCTGACGCCGCCCGCAGGCGAGCGCTTTGGCAAATCCTGCTGCTCTTGGCGGGATTGCTCGTGCTTGCCGCCATCAGCGCCGCCTCCGTTATCCTGGTGAACCAGGCGCGCGACGATTCCAGATGGGTGGTCCACACCGTCGAAGTCCAGAACCAGATATCGAATCTGCTACTGGAAATCCGCCGCGCCGAAAGCGCCACGCGAGCCTATCTGCTCTCGACGGGTCCGCAGTTCCTGTCCGAATACGAAACCTCGGCAGCCGCAATCCTGCCGGCCGTCGACAGACTGGTCCGTCTGGCCAACGACAATCCGGCCCAGGTCGCCAACACCGTCAAACTGCGCGCAGCCGTCGAGCAACGACTGGCGGAATTCGCCAGGGGTATCGACCGCATCAAGAACAACGACGTCCAGTCGAGCATCGATATCCTGCGCCGCGGCGGTGCCAATCAGGCGGTCCAGGACATTGCCAGCATCACCCGAGCGATGCGCGCCGAGGAAGGTCGCCTGTTCGTCGAACGGACCCGCACGGCGGACCAGAGCCAGCAATGGGCCTCGTGGGTCACAGTGGCCGGCTCCGGCCTGGTGGTGCTCCTGGCGACACTGTCGATCTTCCTCGTGCGCCGCTCGTCGAACGCCCGCGATGAGGCCGAGGCCAGGTTGCGCGACAGCAACATCGACCTCGAAGCCGCCGTTGAGGAGCGCACCGCTGACTTGCGCGAGGCCAACGACGAGCTGCAGCGTTTCTCCTATATCGTCAGCCACGACCTGCGCTCGCCGCTGGTCAACATCATGGGCTTCACCAGCGAGCTCGAGGAGCTGCGCGGCGACATCTTCAGACGTATAGCGACGCTCGCCAATGAAGAGCCCATCGTGCCCGATGTGAACGGCGAATTGCCGGAGCCGGCGCTGCCCGAACAGGACAAGCAACTCTCCGCCGATTTCACCGAGGCGCTCGGCTTCATCAAGTCATCGATCGGCAAGATGGATCGTTTGATCAGCGCTATTCTCAATCTGACCCGCGAGGGCCGGCGGGAGTTCAAGCCGGTGAAGATCGACACCCGCGAGCTCATCGAAGGCATCGCTTCCACCGTGGCGCATCAGGCAGCTGAGACCGAAACCCAGATCCGCATCGAGCCATTGCCAGACATCGAGAGCGATCGTCTCGCAATGGAACAGATCTTCGGCAACCTGATCGACAATGCGCTGAAATATCTGAAGCCCGGCGTCCCCGGCGACATTCTCGTCAAGGGCCGCACCAAGATGGGCTTTGCGATCTTCGAGATCATCGACAACGGCCGCGGCATCGATCCCCGGGATCATCAGCGCATCTTTGATCTTTTCCGCCGCGCGGGTACACAGGACAAGCCCGGCCAGGGCATCGGACTGGCCCATGTGCGCGCTTTGGTGCGACGAATGGGCGGCACCATGTCGGTGTCATCGGAACTCGGCAATGGCAGCAACTTCACCGTCACGCTGCCGGCCAGATGGACGGGGCATAACCGGGATAAACAAACATGAGCAAGCCAGTCACCATCATTATGATCGAGGACGACGAGGGCCACGCCCGTCTGATCGAACGCAATATCAGGCGCTCGGGTGTCAATAATGAGATCATCCCGTTCACCAACGGTACAGACGCCGTCAACTATCTGTTCGGCAAGGATAGCACTGGCCTGGATCACAAGGGCGAAGCCTTGCTGATCCTGCTCGACCTCAACCTGCCCGACATGACCGGGATCGATATCCTGAAGCGGGTCAAAGAGAACGAATTTCTCAAATGCGCGCCCGTCGTGGTCCTTACCACCACCGACGACGCGCAGGAAATCAAGCGCTGCTACGAACTGGGATGTAACGTCTACATCACCAAGCCAGTGAACTACGAGAGCTTCGCCAACGCGATCCGCCAACTCGGTCTGTTTTTCTCCGTCATTCAGGTTCCGCAAGCCAGCACATGACATCTGCGACGACGCCAACGCTGCTGTATATCGATGACGACGCAGGTCTTGCGCGGCTGGTGTCGCGCGGCCTGACGCGGCAGGGCTTTGGCGTCGAGCATTGCGACAATGGCGAAGCCGGGATCGAACGGATCAAGCAGGGTGGCATCGACGTCATCGCGCTCGATCAATACATGCCGGGCCTCGACGGGTTGGAAACGCTGGAGCAGATCCAGAAGCTGCCCTCGCCGCCCCCGGTGGTGTTCGTCACGGCGTCGCAGGACAGCAAGATCGCCGTCACCGCCCTCAAGGCAGGTGCCGCCGACTATCTGGTGAAGGACACCCAGGGCGACTTCCTGCCGCTGCTGCATGTCGCCTGCACGACCGCCATTAAACAGGCCCTGATATCAAAGGCCCGCGACGACGCCGAAGCCGAAGTCCACGCGTCACGCGACCGCTATGCGGCCCTCGCGGCCGAGCGCGAAGTGCTGCTGCGCGAGGTCAATCACCGTGTCGGCAATTCGCTGCAGATCATCGCCTCGCTGCTGCATCTGCAGGCCAACTCAACCAGCGAAGATCACGTCAAGGTGGCGCTGACCAATGCCATGGGCCGTGTCGCCGCCGTGGCGCAGGTCCATCGCCGGCTGTACACCTCGCACGACCTCAACAGCGTGCTGCTCAATCAGTATCTCGAAGCCCTGCTGGAAGATCTCCGTCGCTCCGCCGAAGGCAACCGGATGTCGCGCCTCACGTTGAAGGCCGAAGCCGTCGAGATCGACCCGGACCGCGCCGTCGCCATCGGCATCATTGTCAACGAGCTGGTGATGAACGCCGTCAAATACGCCTATCCCGACGGAGCCGGCCCGATCCATGTCGTTCTCACCGCGCAGGGCGACCAGCTCGAACTGTCGATCACTGACGATGGCGTCGGCCTCAACGTGAAAGTCGATCCGCGCTCCACCGGCATGGGCCAGCGCATCGTCAATGCCATGGCCAGCAAGCTCGAAGCTTCCGTCGAGCGCGATCCCGACCATGCCGGCACGCGTATCGTGCTGCGGTTCTGCGCCGTCACCAAGCCCGTGGCCAAACCGCCGGTCAGCGCTGCGGGCTAGGCCCGTCTGCGCTGCCGCCGCGCCTTAAACACTCCCAACCTGCACAAATATGCCGCGCCCGTTCGCCTTGCGCGGTTCTATCGCATGCCTAGACTGGACCTTTCAGTCTGCTGATATTTCTCTTTCTTTCCGGACCTCGGATTTCATATGCGCTGCCTTGTCGTAGCCGATCTCCACTATTCGCTGCCCCAGTTCGACTGGCTACTCAGCGTCGCGCCGCAATTCGACCTCGTGATCTTTGCTGGCGACGCTCTTGATATCGCCTCGGTCGTCGACTTCCGCGCTCAAATCCTGGTGGTGAAAAAGTATCTCGGCCTGCTTGCCCAACGCACCAAGGTGATCCTGTGCTCTGGCAATCACGATCTCGACGAACGCAACGATGAAGGCGAGAAGATCGCGCGATGGGTTGGCGATGTCAGACAACTCGGCATTGCCTGCGATGGCGACAGCCTCTCCATCGGCGATACGCTCTTCACGGTTTGCCCATGGTGGGACGGTCCGCTGGTGCAGCAGCGTATCGTGCAACAACTCAGCGAAGCATCCGCACAAAGCGCAAAACGCTGGATCTGGGTCCATCACGCACCGCCGACCAACTCGCCGACGAGCTGGGGCGGCAAGCGTTACTTCGGCGATGTCGAACTGGTGCAATGGATCGAGGCGCATCGGCCCGCGATGGTGATCTCCGGCCACGTGCATGAGTCTCCGTTTGTCAAAGACGGCTCATGGTACGACCGGATTGGTGAGACCTGGGTGTTCAATGCAGGCCGACAGTTCGGACGGCCGCCAACTTACATCGTGCTCGACCTCGATGACGGCACAGCATTCTGGCTATCGGCGGAAGGCGCTGACCATATCGATCTGAACGCTCCGCTGCAGCGTCCGGCGTTACCGATCAAGGTCGCGCCCGCATGGCTCACATCCGTGGATCGTTTTGTCGATCCGAGCCCCGATCGGAACCTGGTGACACCTTCGTCGGCGACAGGTTGACCATGTTTTCCAGGAGCTCGCCGACCATGGACAGATGCGTACCATGGCCGGCATATTGCTGCTTGATATCGGCGAGATAGCTCGTCGCCACATTGAGCCGCTGCGCCAGCAGCCGCGCGATCATCAGCGCGACGGTCGGGTGATCCCGCAGGAAATCCGTCGCATTCTCGAACTCATAGACTTGCGTCTCCATCGCGGCGCGGACGGTCGCGGTATGCGGCTGTTCGAGGAGCACCGACATTTCACCGACCACAGCACCGGGTTCGGTCAAACTCGCAACTACCATGTCGCCCTTGACGACATCGAGCTGCCCTTCGATCAGCACGAACAAATGCCCGCTGGTCTGTCCTTCCCGGATGATCGTATCGCCCGCTGCAACGCTGTGCTTCACGCCATCGCTGCAATGATCCAGAACGGCGCGCATATCAGGCACTCCAACATGGTTGATAAAGCGTATGCTCGCCGTGACGATCGCGTGACACAAGGCCCGAATGCGCCGAAATTATCGGCAACCGGCGCATATTGGGTGCGGCGGAGCTTGCGAGACGTCCCGCCCCGGCTACCACGTCTTTCTCCCTGTTGCATTTGTTCGGGAGATAGTTATAGTTAGTTGCTTCCTTAGCAATAAGGCCCGTCCTTCCAGACGGGCCGTTGCCATTTTAGGGGGCCTTTGCGATGAGCCGTTCCAACCGGATCGATCATATTCGCCTGACGTCGCATCCTGCGCCGGGCGCCAAACATCACTTCCCGATCCAGTGGGGCGCAGCCTCCGCACGCGAACGTGGACCGGTCATCGGCACCGTTTCCCGCCCGCAGGACCGCAACGTCATCGGCACCCATGGCGGCTCCTATTCGGTCTATCGCGCACTCGCGGTTTCATCCGGCGCGCTTGATCCGCTGAAGCGCCCCGACCTCACAAACACCCATCCCGCTGCTGTCGTCGGGCCTTTCGGACAATGGACCGATCCCGAGAAGATCGTATCGCTCGATCCCTGGGGTCATCTCGTTGCCGAAAACTTTGCGCCCGAGATCGCCGAAGGGATCGATATCCGCCCGAGCATCGCGATCACCAAGGCGCGGCTCGATCTGCCCGAGCTGCAGGCCGCGATCGCTGGCGGTCGCCTCAAACACGACGGCGACGTCGTTCATGCCAATGGCAGCGTCTCCGTCGTCAAGATTGCCATCGATCCCGTGTGGTATCTGCCCGGTCTCGCCAAACGCTTTGATACCAGCGAGAACAATCTGCGCCGCCAGCTGTTCGAACAGACCGCGGGCATGTTTCCCGAACTCGTGACGCGGCCTGACCTGCAGGTGTTCCTGCCGCCCATCGGCGGGACTACCGCCTATCTGTTCGGCGACGTCAGCAAGCTACCGGATCACACGACCAAGATCACCTGCCGCGTTCACGACGAGTGCAACGGCTCCGACGTGTTCGGCTCCGATATCTGCACCTGCCGCCCCTATCTAATTCACGGTATCGAGGAATGCGCCCGCGCCGGCCAGTCCGGCGGTCTCGGCATCATCATCTACAACCGCAAGGAAGGCCGCGCGCTCGGCGAGGTCACCAAATTCCTCGTCTACAATGCGCGCAAGCGCCAGGAAGGCGGCGACGCCGCTGCGCAGTATTTCGAACGCACCGAATGCGTGGCCGGCGTGCAGGATGCGCGCTTCCAGCAGTTGATGCCGGACGTCGTGCATTGGCTCGGCCTCAAGCGCATCGATCGCTTCATTTCCATGAGCGACATGAAGCATGATGCGTTGACCAGTCAGGGCGTCGAAATCGTCGAGCGCGTGCCGATCCCCGACGACATGATCCCGGCCGATGCGCATGTGGAGATCGCCGCCAAGAAGGCGGCCGGCTACTTCACGCCGGACCCGGTGACACCGCAGGATCTGATCGACTCCGTCGGTCGCGGGCTTGAGAAGTATTGAGATATCAGCAGTGAATCCCCAGACCCCGGAAGCCTCTGCCGCCCTCTCGTTACTGTCAGCTCACGCCGTGCGCACCCGTGCGCAACGCATGCTGAACCTCGGCCTCGACGACAAACTGCCGAACTTCCGTATCGATCTCACGCGCATGGACGACGTGATCAACCTGGTGCTGGACACGACGCGCGCCTCCTATCCGTCGCTCGATGTCCCGTTCCATTCGCGCTGGCGTCACTTCGTCAACGCCGGCGACAATCGCTGGGCCGATGTCGCGGATGGCATTTCATGGCCTGATCGCGCGGCACGCGGACGCGCGGAATTCGATCTCGCCATCACCAGCGTGTTCCTCGATGCCGGGGCCGGTCCGACCTGGCGCTATACCGATCCCCAAACCGGCGCGGCCATCGGCCGCTCCGAAGGTCTCGGTCTCGCGAGCCTCGCGATGTTCGCCGGCGGCACGTTCTCTGCCGATCCCGCACAGCCGCTGCGCGCCGATGCCAGCAAGCTCACAGAGCTCGATGTCAGCGATCTCAAACGCGGCATGCAGGTCTCCGACACCAATCCAATGGTCGGCATCGACGGCCGCGCCGATCTGCTGCGCCGGCTTGGCGAACACGTGGCGTCGAAGCCCTATGTGTTCGGCACGAAGGATACGCCGCGGCCCGGCGGATTGTTCGACCGCTTGGCATCGCTGGCTGACAATGGCCGCCTGCCCGCTCCCACCATCCTCTCGGAACTGCTGCTGCAACTTGGTCCGATCTGGCCGTCGCGGCTGACGCTGGACGGCATCGCGCTCGGCGATTGCTGGAAGCATCCAGCGATGACGACCTCGGATGCGACGAGCGGCCTTGTGCCCCTCCACAAGCTGTCGCAATGGCTGGCCTATTCGCTAATCGAACCGCTGCAGACCGCAGGCATCGATGTGACCGATATCGACGGCCTCACGGGACTGGCCGAATATCGCAATGGCGGCCTTTTCGTCGATGGTGGCGTCCTGAAATTTCGCGATCCCGCTGATGCCGCGCGTGAGCACGACGTATCGTCGCCGCTGGTGGTGGAATGGCGGGCACTGACCGTGGCGCTACTTGACCGCGTCGCCGGCGGCCTGCGACAAAGACTGAAGCTCGACGCGACGTCGCTGCCGCTGGCCAAGGTGCTCGAAGGAGGCACATGGGCCGCCGGTCGCATCCTGGCGCGCGAGCGCCGCGAGGATCATTCGCCGCCGGTGAAGGTCATCAGTGACGGTACGGTTTTCTAGATCAAAGACGGTTTTACACTCTCGCAACGGATGAGGTTCATGGACGGCGTCACGATCGTTAATCACCCGCTGGTGCAGCACAAGCTGACGCTGATCCGCGACAAGAACCGCTCGACCAAGGGCTTTCGCGAACTGCTCAACGAAATCGGCATGCTGCTGTGCTACGAGGTGACGCGCGACCTTCCGCTCACCGATGTCGAGATCGAAACGCCGATCATGAAGATGACCGGCAAGGAAATCGCCGGCAAGAAGCTGGTCTTCGCACCGATCCTTCGCGCCGGCCTCTCTTTCGTCGAAGGCATGATCGGCCTCGTCCCGTCAGCGCGTATCGCGCATATCGGCCTGTACCGAGATCCCGAAACATTTGTGGCCGTGGAATACTTCTTCAAGGCGCCGACCAATCTCGACGAGCGCCTCGTCATCGTGATCGATCCGATGCTGGCCACGGCAAACACCGCGGTGGCTGCCATCGATCGCATCAAGGAGCGCGGCGCCAAGGATATCCGCTTCGTCTGCCTGCTGGCAGCGCCGGAAGGCATTGAACGTCTGCGTGGCTATCATCCGGACGTCCCGATCTGGACCGCGGCGATCGACGACCGGCTGAACGATCACGCCTATATCGAGCCGGGTCTCGGTGATGCCGGTGACCGTGCTTACGGCACCAGGTAGCGGGGTGCACCGACACGCGGGCGCCTCCTACCACGCGACACTTCCTTGGACTGTGGCTCAGTTGATCATCAGCAGCCAGGGCATTACGACCAGCAGCAAGCCGGCGAAATAGATCAACCCGAAAATCAGGCCGAACTTCCAGAAGTCGGCCTTGCCTATATAGCCGCTGCCAAAATACATCGGTGCCGGTCCGGTGGCATAGGGCGAGATCACGCCCATCAGGCCAAGCGAATAGATGCAGAGCAATGTCAGAGTAGACATCGGGATTCCTGGAATACTCGATCCCACCGCCAGCACGACAGGCAGCATCGCCGCAGCGTGCGCCGTAATGCTCGAGAAAAAATAGTGGATCCAGAAGAAAATCGAGACCAGCAGGATCATCGCAATGGTCGGGCTGAATGTGGCGAGTGGAGCCGCCAGGCCGGCGGCAGCCCATTTGATGAAGCCGATGTCGTTGAGGCCGGATGACAACGTCAGCAGCGATGTGAAGTAGAAAAACACCTCCCACGCCGCTTTCTCGGCGATGATGTCGGAAAACGTGATAACGCCGGTGACGAGCATCAGCGAGATCACAACGAACACCACCATCGTCGCATTGATGAAGTTCGAACCGAGGCCAGGTAGCGAGATGTCGGGATTGGATCCGGTGATCCACAGGAACATCGCAAGCACGACCAGTCCGGCCATGATCCATTCACTGCGCGACAACGCCCCCATCGACGCGAGTTCGCTCGCGCTCCACGCCACGATCTCCGGGCTTTCTTTCACCTCCGGTCGGCAAATTGCGTAGCTCAGCAGTGGCAGAAGCAAAATCAGCGGCACGCCGAGCGGCGCGAAGCCGATGAACCACTGTGACCAGCCGACGTCCACGCTCACGATCTTCTTGGCGATGCTCAGTGCAGCCGCATTGGGCGCAAGCGCGGTGAGGAACATCGAGCTCGTGACCGCAGTCGCCGCGAAGGCGGTCCACATCACGTAGGTTCCGATCCTGCCGGCTGTCGGACCCGGCTCCGATCCGTAGATCTTCGGGATGTTGCTGACAATCGGATAGACCGTGCCGCCACTGCGCGCGGTGTTCGATGGCGTCGCCGGCGCGAGAACCAGATCGGACAGCGCAACGGCGTAACCCAGTCCCACCGTGTTGCGCCCGAGGCCGCGAACCAGCAGCAAGGCAAGACGCCTGCCAAGGCCGCTCTTGCGATAGCCGATCGAGAATACGAAGGCGCCGACGATCAGCCACACTGTGCTTTCGGAGAATCCGCTCAACATCCAGCGCAGCGACTTGTTGGGATCGTGTTCGACATATCCCATCACGCCCGCAAAGGTCAGACCGATCAAACCGACCGCGCCAACAGGCATGGATTCCAGGATCAGGCCGGTAATCACCGCAGCGAAAACGGCAAAATAATGCCACTGATTGGCGACAAGCCCTGCCGGAATCGGGATGACGTACAGCACCAGCCACACAGCGAGAGGTGCAATCTTCTTCCAGCTCAGCGACACGGCATCTCCTCCGGCGAGCCGAGCCGCCGTACCTGCGACAATACGTCCGGCAACGTAACACCAGTTGCTGCCCGGCGAGCAACCGCCAACGCGATCTGCGCCGCATGTATCACCATCTTAGAGCGCGCCTCTCTTTCCTTTCGCATCCGCAGCAAACGTCGCGCTGTCATGCAGCCGGTTACGCGCGGCATTGCGCCGGCAGCTCCGAACGCGACATGGAGCGGCAGGAAATGCTCGTCTATCGGATGGTTTTCTTCACCGCATGGGGAGCAAGCCGACGACAGGTCATAAGTGAAGCTGCCGCTGCCGATCGCCGCCACATTGCGTGCGCGCAGCTCGCCGGCGCGTATAGTCAGGCGACGCTCTCATACTGGATCAGCCGCGGCCTACGCTTGGCGGCATCCATAGCATCTATTTTTGCCAAGCCGCCCTGGCAACCGTCCCGAGGTTTCAGCGCGCCGAACTGACGCGCTTCTCCTCGCCGCTATGCGACGGCACGGATTGGCTGTCGACCACTGCACGCCCCTGCGTGATCAGCCGCGCGCCGCGCTGATCCAGCGTGTGGATCCACAGCCAGTTGATGGCAACCGCGAGACGATTGCGCAGCCCGATCAGGAAATAGATATGGGCAATGCCCCAGATCCACCACGCCAGCGCGCCGCGCAGCCTGACGCGACCGAAGTCGATCACGGCGAGCTTCTTGCCGATCTGTGCGAGACTGCCGTCATGCGAATAGCGAAATGGTGCGGGCGTCTCACCACGCAAACGTTGCTTGATTGCTGACGCCACATAGCGCCCCTCCTGCTTGGCGGCCGGGGCAATACCAGGTACCGGCTTGCCATCAGGGGCAGCAATGCTCACGGTGTCACCGACAGCGAATATCTCGGGATGACCCGGCACAGTGAGGTCCGGATTGACCTGCAGACGTCCGGCGCGATCGGCAGCCACATTCAGCCATTCGGCAGCCGGCGACGCGCGCACGCCTGCAGCCCAGATGATCGTCCTGGCGCCGAGTACCTTGTCGCCATAGACAACGCCATCGATGTTGCAATCCGACACTGCATGTCCAAGCGCGACTTCGACGCCGAGCTTCTCTAACGAGCGTTGCGCATAGGCCGACAGTTCTTCGGGGAATCCCGCAAGCACCCGCGACCCTGCCTCGATCAACACCACACGGGTCTCGCGCGTATCAATATTGCGGAAGTCCTCCGGCAACGTCACGCGTGCCAGTTCGGCGATCGTGCCAGCAAGTTCGACACCGGTCGGTCCGGCGCCGATGATCACGAAGGTCAGCAGCGCCGCGCGCTTTACAGGGTCGCTCTCACGTTCGGCACGCTCGAAAGCTGTCAGGATACGGCGACGGATGGTCGTTGCATCTTCTAGCGTCTTGAGGCCGGGCGCGAACGGCTCCCATTCGTCATGCCCGAAGTAAGCGTGACCGGCCCCCGTGGCGAGCACGAGTGTGTCATAAGGCAGTGTCTGCCCGTCATCGAGTTGCACGCGGCGCGCAGCCGTATCGACACCGGTCACCGTACCAAGCAATGTCGTCACATCCTTGCGGCCGCGCAGCAGATAGCGGATCGGCCAGGCGATCTCCGACGTTGCCAGCGACGCGGTTGCGACCTGATAGAGCAGCGGCTGAAACAGGTGATGATTGCGGCGATCAACAATGGTGATGCTGACATCGGCGCCGGTCAGCCGATACACCGTCTCCAGCCCGCCGAAGCCGGCGCCGACAATGACCACGCGATGAGGTGTTGTCATTCTGGTCGATGCCTTGCCGTCGATTGTCACAATATTCGTCATGGTGAACAGGCTCCCTGCCTGCATCCTGATAGCTATGGCCGTCGTCCGAACAATCAAGCAACAATCGGGCGCGCCAGGCCGGTTGTTGAGCGGTTCCAGATTGATCAGCGCGCGTTGACATCAGTGTGCCCTGCGTGGTCAGGACCGATCCAATAAGTAAGCCAAATGCCGGGCATAAGCATTGCTTGGTTCGTGATTCCGATCCTCCGAGGCACCCTCAATCCGCTCGGCGCCAGTCGAGCGCCGAGACCGTCGCCCGCGCCGCCTCCGCCTGCTATGCTGGCCGCATGAGCTCACGCGACTCTGCCTCCTCCGAGGTCACGCCAGAACTGCTGCTGCGCGCCTATGCCTGCGGCATCTTCCCGATGTCGGAAAGCGCCGACGATCCCGGCCTGTTCTGGGTCGAGCCCGAGATGCGCGGCGTCATTCCGCTGGATGGGTTTCGCATCAGCTCGCGCCTCGCCCGCACGGTGCGCTCCGACGTTTTCACAGTGACTGTTAACACCGCCTTCAAGCGCGTGATGGCCGAATGTGCCGCGCCAAAGCCGGGCCGCGAGGACACCTGGATCAACACGCGTATCCGCGATCTCTATGGCGAGCTGCATGAGATGGGCCACGCGCACAGCGTCGAAGTCTGGCAGGACGACACACTGACCGGCGGGCTCTATGGCGTCTCGCTCGGCCGTGCCTTCTTCGGCGAGAGCATGTTTCATCATGCGCGCGACGCCTCGAAGGTGGCGCTGGTGCATCTGGTCGCGCGGCTGATCGCGGGCGATTTCAAATTGCTCGACACCCAATATGTCACCGATCACCTGCTGAGCTTCGGCGCACAGGAAGTGCCGCGCGCCCGCTATCGCAAGCTGCTCGACGCATCGCTCGACGGCATCGCGGAGTTCGACAGACTTCCGACGGATTTCCCGCTGAAGGGCGCGACGATGCTGGACATCATCGCGGGACGGAACGCCGCCTCTTAAGACGCGCCGTAGTAGTTACTGCCGGAACGCCGGGAAGCCCGGCGGCGGCTGCAGGGGCTGCTGCTGGGCGCGCGGCTGCTGCTTCGGCGGCGCACGCTTCTGGGCCGGCGGCGGCGCACGCGGGGCGTCGGGCTGTGTCGTCGCAACCGTGGCTTCCGGCTGCTTACAGTCGGTCAGCCAGATATCGTAGATCGGGTGCTCGACGCCGTGCAGGCCCGGACTGGCCGCGAACATCCAACCGGAGAAGATCCGCTTCACCTCGCCCTGCAGCGTGATTTCGTCGACCTCGACGAAGGCATCGGTATTGGCCGCTTCGGTGGCCGGACGCGTGTAGCAGGCGTCCGTCTTCACGCGCAGCGCGCCGAATTGCACGGTCTCGCCGATATCGGCGTCGAAATTGATGATGCGGCCGGTGATCTTGTCCAGACCAGAGAAGCTCGCCTTCTTGTTGACGATCTTCTGCGCCGGCGGCTCGGTAACGACCTCATCGCCGGGTTGCAGCGTGGCTGGCGTCGGCGGCGCCACCTTCGGCGGCTGACGGCCACCGGGAGTGGCGGCAGGCGGCGCGTTGGCGACGCCGGGCTGTTGCTGCCCTGGCGCAGCCGGCTGCTGGGCCTGTCCCTGCCCCGGCGGGTTCTGCGGAACGATAGTGGTGTTGCTGCCGGGCGGCGGCGCCAGCGGCTGCGACTGCACGGCGCCGGGCGGCGGTGCGCCCATGCCCGGACGGGTCGGCAACAGACGGCCCTGCGGCAGTTCCGGCACCTCTTCCTCGTCGTCCATGGGCGGCGGGGGTTGCTGGCCACGCGGCACGGCCCCCGGCGGCCGTGGCGGCGTATCGCCGAACAGCGGACCGAACTGCGCCTGCACGGGTACAGGCGACAGCGAGGTGGCGGCCAGAAGGGCCGCAAATCCGGCAATGGTCAGGGTTCGCAACATGCGGCGCGGCTCAATCGAGAATCAGGCTCGCGACATTGTACGAGAATGGCCGCGTAATCGCCTCCGGTTAACACGTGGAATGCGGCGGCGAAAGGGCACCCTGCTTCCCATACCGCCCGGCTGGTCAGGTCATTCTCCCCGTGAAATAGTCCACATCAGGCAGGCGCGCGATGCGCGACCGGCCATCAATCCGGAACAAACCGGAGCATGGGGAGAACGTTCAATATGACTGACGGAATCCGTCTGGACGGCCGAATTGCCGTCGTTACCGGTGCCGCTGGAGTAATTGGCACCGAGACCATCAAACTGCTGGCCGCGCGCGGCGCCAGGATCGTCGCGGTGGATCGCGACACCGGTGCCCTGCAGCGCGCGGTCGCTGAACTCCCCGCCTCCGCCGAAGCACTGGCGCTCACCGCCGACGTCACCAGCGAGGAAGACGTCATCGGCTATGTCGCCACGACTGTGAAGCGCTTCGGTACCATCGATATCTTCTACAACAATGCCGGCATCGAAGGGACCATCGCGCCCATCGTGAAAGCGTCGCTCGCCGACTTCCGCCGGGTGCTCGACGTCAATGTGGTCGGCGTGTTTCTCGGCATGAAACATGTGCTGCCCGTGATGCTGAAGGCCTACAAAGGGTCGATCATCAATACCGCCTCCATCGCGGGCGTCATCGGCTCGGCAGAAATCGCGGTCTACAGCGCCAGCAAACACGCCGTCATCGGCCTCACCAAGAGCGCGGCACAGGAATGCACCGGCACCAATGTGCGCGTGAACTGCGTCTGTCCCGGCCTGATCGACAGTCGCATGTTGAGTGCGATCGTGGACGCACGCGTCGGCCGCGGGGCGCCTGCCCCCGTCGACAAGGTTGTCGATCGCGTACCGCAGCGCCGGCTCGGTCTCGCCAGGGAAGTCGCACCGATCGTCGCCTTCCTGGCCTCGGACGATGCGAGCTACGTCACCGGCTCCGCTTACACCGTCGATGGCGGTCGCACCTCCGCTTAAACATCAAGAAAACTAGAGCAGATTACATGCCCGTCGTTCTCGATCCCGATGCCGCCGCCGTTCTCAATGTCTTCCGCGATGCCGGCCGTCCACCCTATGAGACGATCTCGCCGCAGGAAGCGCGCGAGTGGTATTTGAAAGCGCGCCCGGTCGCCAATCCCGAACCGCCGGAACTGGCGTCGGTGACATCCATAACGGTCCCCGGCCCGGCCGGCGCCATTCCCGTGCGCCTTTACACACCGAAGACGCTGCGGAAGAAGGACGGCATGTCGCCCTGCCTGGTGTTCTTCCACGGCGGCGGCTGGGTGATCGGCGATCTCGACAGCCACGACGTGGTTTGCCGCATCCTCGCCCATGAAGGCGAGACGATCGTGATCTCGGTCGACTACCGCCTCGCGCCGGAGAACAAGTTTCCGGCGGCCATCGACGACGCCGTCGCCGCGACGCGCTGGATCACGGACAATGCCGCGCAGCTAAATGTGGATGCAAAGCAGATCAGCGTCGGCGGCGACAGCGCCGGCGGCAATCTCGCTGCCATCGTGGCCATCGATGCGCGCGACAATGGCGGACCCAAGCTCGCCGGCCAGTTGCTGATCTATCCCGCCACCGATTTCCGCATGAACCATCCCTCGCATAGCGAGCCGGAAACGAGCTGCCTGTTGACACACAACGTCATCCGCTGGTTCGCCGACCACTATCTCACCAGCAAGGCCGACGTGGACAACTGGCGGGCGTCACCTGCCCGCGTGGAGAACCTGAAGGACCTCCCGCCGGCCTATGTGCTGACCGCCGGCGCCGATCCGCTGCGTGACGAAGGCGACGAATATGCCAGGCGCCTGTCAGACGCCGGCGTCGCCGTGGCCTACAAAACCTATCCCGGGCAATTCCACGGCTTCATCACCATGGGCAAGATCCTGCCCAAGGCAAACACCGCGCTCCATGAGATGGGGGAATGGCTGAAAGGGTTTGGCTAGCGCGCTGGCGGCCCCCCGGGAGCAATCGCGATGAAGAAGCCGGAGAAGATCGCACCCGGCGGTCCGGTCAGGGGCCGTTGCCTGTGCGGCACGGTTCAGTTCGAAATCGATTTTCCGGCGCGCTGGGCGTGGCACGATCATTCCCGCGCAACACGGCAGGCGCATGGCGCCGCCTACGCCACCTATGTCGGCAGCTGGCGCAAGCGTTTCCGCGTCACCGCAGGCGAAGCGGAGATCACACGCTTTGAAGACAAGGCCTCGGGAACGGTGCGAAGCTTCTGCGCCCGATGCGGCACGCCGGTGTTTTACGAACGTGCCCGCTCGCCGCATATGGTCAACATTCCCCGCGCGTTGTTCGGCAGCCGCACCGGCCGACGACCGCTTTATCATATCGGCATCGAGGAGTTGCAGGAGTGGACCTACACCGGCGAGCCGCTGGTTCCGCTCAAGGGTTTTCCGGGTGTCGTCTGGGAGCGTCCGGGACGAAAGAAGAAACGGGTCCCAAACGACGAGCCGTTCTAGGTCTTCGGTTTTCTGCGCTGCTGGACAGTTTGCTGCCGCGACGGCGCCGGTCGCAGCCAGTCCGAATTGCCAAGTGCGTGTTTCACGCAGTCATGGATGTGGGTGTGCAGCAGTTTTCGCGCCTTCGCGGAATCCCGTGCGAGCGCGGCATTCATCAATTCGCGATGTTCGACGGCCGCGACCTCGCCGCGAAACACGACAGCGAGCATCTGGTAGCGCAGATATTTGTCGTAAGCCGCCGACAGCGCATCGAGTAGCACCTGCGAGCCGCAGGCCGCGATCAGCGCGCGGTGAAATTGCCAGTCGCACTGCTTCCAGGCCTCGGTCTTCGACTTGTCGCCGGCCAGCATGGCCTTTTCCATGGCGGACAGCTTGTGATGGGCCGAGACCACCAGCGCTTCCCAATCGAGATCGCCTGACTTGAACGACTGCTCGATGGCATGGCCCTCGAGCAGTTCGCGCAATTCGGCGATCTGCTGGAATTCGGTGGCCGAGATCGACGTAACCTCGAAGCCTCGCTGGCCTTCGGCGACAACGAAGCCTTCCGAGCACAACCGGTTCAGCGTCTCGCGCAGCGTGCTGACGCTGGTGCCGTAGGCGACGCTCATCTTCTCCAGCTTCAGCTTCTGGCCGGGCTCGAGAGTACCGAAAATCACGTCGTTGCGGATGCGCCGATAGGCGCTGTCGCCGACTGTCTCTGCGGCGCGGTCCGCGGTGGGGGTATCCAGCATGAAAAATCCCGGTGGCGAGGAATGGTTCGCGTCGTGCCCACCATACCTCACTAAGAGGCCCAAGCACAAATCATCATAGATAATGTAAAATATCAGTTGATTTTTATTTTGTCGTAGATGACGGTGACGCCCAAGAACGGAAAAATACCATTCAGGGGAGATGCAACATGTCCACACACCGGAAATCCGCCATTTGGCTTGTCGCAATCGCGACCACCCTCGCCGTCGCCTGCGGCCCCGCATCCGCGCAGGTGCAAGAGCGCACCATCCGCTGGGGTCACCTCAACAACACCGATCATCCCGTCAGCAAGGGCGTGCAGAAGTTCACCGAACTCGTTGCGGCCAAGAGCGGCGGCAAGATGAAGGTGCGTGAATATCCGGCCAACCAGCTCGGCTCCGAGATGCAGCAGCAGTCGGCATTGCGCGCGGGCACGCAGGAAATGCAGTCGCCCGCCACGACCTCGCTGGTCGGCATCGTCAAGGATTACGGGCTGATCGACTTCCCCTTCATCGTCTCGACGCCGAAACAGGCCGACGCTTTGCTCGACGGCCCGCTGGGTTCAGCGCTGCTCGCTAAACTGCCGGAGAAGGGCCTGATCGGCCTCGGCTACTGGGATCTCGGCTTCCGCAATGTCACCAACAGCCGCCGTCCGATCACCAAGGGCGAGGATCTCGACGGCATCAAGATCCGCGTGATCCCGAACCCGGTCTATCTGGAGACCTTCAAGGCGTTCAACGCCAATCCGGTGCCGATGAGCTTCTCCGAACTCTACACGGCGCTCGAGACCCGCACCGTCGACGGCCAGGAAAATCCGTTCTCGGTGATTCTGTCGAACAAGTTCTATGAAGTGCAGAAATATCTCAGCGTCACCAACCACACCTATTCGACCAACATCATTCTGGTCAGCAAGATCTTCTGGGACAAGCTGTCCAGGGACGAACAGAAGATTCTGCAGGACGCGGCCAACGAGGCGCGCGACTATCAGCGCAAGGTCAGCCGCGAACAGGCGACCGCAGCGATCGAGGAGCTCAAGACCAAGGGCATGGAGGTCAACGCCATCGCTCCGGTCGAGCTGGCCAAGATGCGCGACAAGACCAAGCCGATCGCGGCGAAATTCTCCGCCGACTACGATCAGGACATCGTCAAGCTGTTCAACAGCGAACTTGAGCGCGTCCATAAGGACTGAGCCGCGCATCACCAACCGTCACCACGCGGCGCCCCCACGCTCACTGCGAAAGCATCCATGTCCGCTTCATCAACTACTGCGACAGGCAGGATCGTCGAAGCCTATTACTGGTCGATCAAGATCATCATGGCGGTGTTGCTTGCCGCCATGGTCGTCCTTGTATTTGGCAATGTCGTGCTGCGTTATGTCTTCAATTCCGGCATCGCCGTCTCCGAAGAACTATCGCGCTGGCTGTTTGTCTGGATGGTGTTTCTCGGCGCCATCGTCGGCCTCCGCGAACATGCCCATCTCGGCGTCGACAGTTTCGTGAAGATGCTGCCACCGATGGGACGCAAGATCTGCTACGCGCTCAGCCACGCGCTGATGCTCTACGCCTCTATATTGCTCACCGAAGGCTCGTGGAAACAGACGGTGCTGAACTGGGACACGACGGCACCGGCTTCCGGCCTCTCCGTCGGCCTGTTCTATGCTGCAGGTCTCGTCTTCGGCGTCGCCTCGATCCCGATCCTGCTGCATGACCTCTTTCGCCTGCTCACGGGCCAACTCGCCACATCGGAGCTGATCGCCGTCAGCGAATCCGAGGAGCATGTCCCTGCGGCGGTCACAGCCGCCAACGGGAACGACCGCCGATGACCATCAGCATCTTCACCTTCTCGCTGCTCGGCGCGATGGCAATCGGCATGCCGATCGCATTCGCCCTGATCATCTGCGGCGTCGCGCTGATGACCTATCTGGACATCTTCGACTCCCAGATCATCGCGCAGAACGTCATCAACGGCGTGGACTCCTTCCCGCTGATGGCGGTGCCGTTCTTCATCCTGGCCGGAGAGATCATGAACACGGGCGGGCTCGCCCGTCGCATCCTGAATTTCGCCATCGCCCTTGTCGGCCATCTGCGCGGCGGTCTCGGCTATGTCGCGATCCTCACCTCCTGCATCCTGGCATCGCTGTCTGGGTCTGCCGTTGCCGACGCCGCCGCACTCGGCGCATTGCTGGTCCCGATGATGGTTGCGGCCGGGCATAACCGCGCCTCCGCGGCCGGCCTCGTTGCCGCTGGCGGCATCATCGCGCCGGTGATCCCTCCATCGATCGGATTCGTCATTTTCGGCGTCGCCGCCGGTGTCTCGATCTCGAAACTGTTTCTCGCCGGCGTGGTACCGGGCCTGATGCTCGGTGGCAGTCTGTGCTTTGCTTGGTGGTGGGTTGCGCGCAACGAGAACTCGGTGAGCCCGCCGCGCCAGAGCTTTGCGCAGATCTTCCGGGCGCTGATCGACGGCTTCTGGGCCTTGATGCTGCCGATGATCATCATCGTCGGCCTGCGCTTCGGCATCTTCACGCCGACCGAGGCTGCCGTCGTCGTCGCGGTCTATTCCTTCATCGTGGCGACCTTCGTCTATCGCGAACTGACGCTGGCGCAGCTGACGAACATCCTGATCAGTTCAGCCCAGATCACCGCCGTGGTGATGTTCCTGGTCGCGGCAGCGCTCGTGTCTTCATGGTTGATCACAGTCGCAGAAATCTCCGGCCAGATCGTCGAGCTGGCGAAGCCCTTCATGGGCAACCAGACGCTGCTGATGATCGTGCTGATGATCATCGTCGTTATCGTCGGCACGGCGCTCGACATGACGCCGACCATTCTGATCCTGACGCCGGTGCTGATGCCGATCGTCCGCGAGGCCGGTATCGACCCGGTCTATTTCGGAGTGCTGTTCATCATCAACAACGCGATCGGACTGATCACGCCGCCTGTCGGCGTGGTGCTCAACGTGGTGTGCGGCGTGGCCAAGGTCAGCATGGACGAGATCATGCGCGGCGTCTGGCCATTCATGATCGCTCAATTGGTCGTGCTTGGTTTGCTGACGCTGTTTCCATCGCTGGTGCTGGTGCCGGCGAAATGGCTTGGCGGCTAGCGGAAGGAAGACAACAATGAAACGCGTGATGATCCTGAACGGCCCCAATCTCAATCTGCTCGGCGTCCGGGAGCCGCACATCTACGGCACCACGACGCTGGATCAGATCGAGGCCAACTGCGAAGCGCAGGCAAAAACGCTCGGGCTGGCGCTGTCCTTCCATCAGTCGAACCACGAAGGCGTACTGGTCGACCTGATCCAGTCGGCGCGTCAGGATGCGGACGCGATCATCATCAATCCCGCTGGTTATTCCTTCACGTCGATCGCCATGCTCGATGCCATGAAAGCGTTCGAGGGACCGATCGTGGAGCTGCACATTTCCAATATCCACGCCCGCGACAAGTATCACCGCCACTCGGTCCTGTCGCAGGCCGCCACTGCCGTGATTTGCGGCCTCGGTCCTTACGGCTATATCGCGGCGATGCTGGCCGTGGCGCAGATGCCGGACAAGACAAGCGCCTGAGCAAACCGACCGCTCAAGAAAAAAGCCGCGCAGGATAAGCTGCGCGGCTTTTTCATTAGAAACGGGATGCGAAAACTACGAGCCCGGCGTCCAGGCCTGATAGTCGCCGGTTGCCTTGGGACGCCGGCCGCTGGCGAGCGTCGAGCCTGACGGACGATAGGCGGCCGGGCTGCCAGTCAGATTCGGCTGGTGCGGCTTCTGCCATTCGCGTGGCGTGTAGGTCTCTTCGGTCGGTGGCACATCGACGGTGTGATGCATCCAGCCATGCCAGCCGGTCGGGATCTTGGTGGCTTCGGCATAGCCGTTATAGATCACCCAGCGGCGCTCAAAGCCCAGCGTCGGGTCGATCTTGCCGCCTTTGGTGCGGTAATATTTGTTGCCCTGCTCGTCGGTGCCGACCAGTTCGCCGAATCGCGACGTCCACAGGTTCGTCCCAAAGGTCGTCCCGCTCCACCACGTGAAGAATTTCAGCAGAAACTGTTTCATATTTTGAACCGTTCGAAGGTTTTCGTCGGGCTGTTGATGCCATCGGGGCCGCCAAATGTCCAGTTACCGCCGCGACCGATCGCCGCCTGCAACTGATCGTGACAAGCCTCCTATGGGCCTTCCCCGTACCCTACCTCTAAAAGCACCGACGGTCGCAGAAACGGCGCAATCCATTCATGCCGCATACAGTTCCGGACGGCCATTCTGTCGTTGCGCAATAACCGCGCGGCGGCAGGGAACGGCAATCCCTTCAGGGGGTTGAAGATGCATCCCAGACAGGAGCAAACGATGACGAATTTGAAGATATTGAGTGTCGCAGCAGCCGTCGCTGTGGCCATCCCCGCCTTCGCAGTGACCCCCAGTTACGCCCAGAACACCAAGGTCGTGGGCGTCGGTCCCGGCGGTGCGCGGACGATCGGCACGTTCTCTGGCGGTGGCCCGCGCTTTGGCGGCGGAGGTGGCGGCTGGCACGGTGGCCAGCGCCCCGGCGGTGGTGGCTGGAATCACGGCGGCGGCTGGCGCGGTGGTGGCTGGCGCGGCGGCGGATTCGGCCCGGGCTTTGCAGCTGGCGCGATCATCGGCAGCGGCCTGGCCGCCAGCAGCTATTACGGCAATTCCTACGGCTATTACGGCGGCAGCCCGTATTACGGCAGCAGCTATTATGACGACGCGCCCGACGTGGTCGAAGTCGCTCCCGACACAGGCGGCGGTGACGTCGATTACTGCATCCGCACCTACAAGTCGTACAATGTGCGGACCGGCACGTATCTCGGCTATGACGGCCTGCGTCACGCCTGTCCGTAACACAACGATCTAAGCCGTTACGCAAAGGACGGTGCCTCGCGGCATCGTCCTTTGTCGTTTCTGGTTTGCGCCCGCCATCTCAGGGTCTAAGAAAGTAGATGCAGCACGCGGGGGACATTCAGGGAACTCGCGCGTAGTGTTGGTGGACATGTGGACCTATCTACCGGTTCGATGGGTCGACGACGTCGGGTGTGAGCAGGTTCAGTGGACGCGTCAGACAAGCCGAAGATCGCCAGGCTCCATCCCAATGAAGCCGAACGCCTCAAGGCGCTGCGCTCCTACGGTATTCTCGACACCGCCTTTGAGCCATCCTTCGACGACATCACCAAGATCGCCAGCTATGTCTGCCAGACGCCGATCTCGATCATCAGCCTGGTCGATGAAGGCCGGCAGTGGTTCAAGTCGGAGATCGGTCTTGGCATCCGCCAGACGCCGATGGATCAGTCGATCTGCGCGCATGCGATCCTCGAACACAGCTTTCTCGAAGTCGAGGATGTCACCAGAGACTCCCGCTTCAACTGCAATCCGCTGGTAACAGGCGCGCCGCATGTGCGCTTCTATGCCGGCGCACTGCTACGCACGCCCGATGGCCTGCCGCTCGGCACCGTCTGCGTGCTCGACGACAAGCCCCGCGTGCTGTCGGTCGAACAGCGGGAGGTGCTGGCCGCCCTCGCCCGGCAGGTCATGGCGCAGATGGAATTCCGCCGCGCGCTGCATCTGTCGGATCGGCTTCAGCGCAATATCAGTCGGCTGATGGCGGTGGCAGGCCACGACCTGAAGCAGCCATTGCAGGTCATGATCATGGCAATCGACCGCATCCGCAACAAGCTGACCGACGAGAAGGACCGTGAGCGGCTCGGCTATGCCATCGATGCCGGCATGCGGATGGCGGAAGAGCTCGACCGTCTTGCCGAAACGTCGGTGATGGATGCGGGCTTCGGGATTCCGAACCTGCGATCGTTCCCTATCTCCGACGTTTTCGAGTCGATCATCGCCAACTGGCGCCTGCATGCCGAAGCCAAGGGCCTCGACCTCGTCATTGTACCGAGCAAGGCGCAGGTGGTCAGCGACCCCGGCATGTTGCGCGCGATCCTTGGCAATCTCGTCGGTAATGCCATCAAATACACCGAGCGCGGTCGCGTGCTGGTCGGCTGTCGCAAGCACGGCAATGCACTGACCATCGAGGTGCTGGACTCCGGCGCGGGCATTCCCGCCGAACAACTCACCGCGATCTTCGACGCCTTCCATCAGATCAATCCGGCCAGCGAAGGTCTTGGCCTCGGACTATCGATCGTTCGGCGCACGGCCGAAGCACTCGGCCATGTGATCGAGGTGAAGTCTGACCTCACCCACGGTTCGCATTTCACTGTGAAAGTGCCGTTGGCGGCGAAACAGGTCTAGCAACTACTCACCCGCGTTAGGCGCCTGATGCGGGGGCGATGTGACGGGCGCGAAGCCCCAGTCATTGTTGCCGCTCAGGAACGCGATCCAGCCCCACGCCGCACCGGCGTGACGCAGCAGCTGAAAACTGAACGGTTCGAGGATCGCGGCGAATATCGCTGCAGCAAAACTCGTCCGTGTGCGGCCGCCGGTCAGGCGCCGATAAAGATGCACGGTCCAGAGATAGACCAGGAAATCGGCGACGATCTTCGCGGTGATCAGGCCGAACACCGGCACGGCGATGGCGGTCTTGCCGGTGATGAGCAAAGCCAGCAGCAACACGAAGGCCGTGAGGCCGTAGATCGGCTGCAGCGTATCCAGCGCCTTGATCGGCAACATGCGCATGCCGAGCCGGCCATAGCGGCGATTGCCGGTCATGTCGCGATTCCAGTATTGCGTCTGCAGGAAGCCCGCGAACCAGCGCCGACGCTGCCGCAGGAACGTCATGACGTGAGACGGCGCTTCAGTGCGCGCCAGCGACGTGCCGACCATCCGCAATTGCCAGTCGAGTCCGTGATCAACGGCATGGCGATGCATGCGATGCGTCAGCTCATAGTCCTCAACGAGACACTCCGCATCGAAGCCGCCGACGGCCACCAGCGCCTCCCTGCGGAAACCCGCAAAGGCCCCGGAGATCAGCAGCAGGCTGTTGCCGCGTATCCAGGCGAAGCGCGAGATGATGTTGCGGATATATTCGTAGGTCTGGAACCACTGCATCACGCGGCCGCTGGCGCTGTCGTCGCAGACCGGAACGAGGATACCGCCGGCTGCGACCAGTGTGGGGTCGGCGGTAAAGGCCACGCGCATTTCGGCGATAGCATCGTCAGCCAGAAACGTGTCGGCATCCAGCGTGATGACAATGTCGGTATCCGCCTTGAGGATCGCCGTGTTCAGCGCCCGCGCCTTGCCCTGATGCGGCAGGCGCAGCCATTGCAGCCTCGATCTGTCGAACTGACCGATGCTGCTCTGGCCGACGGCCGGAATGGCGAGACCGTAGCGGTCGCGGAGGAGCGTATCGGTTGCATCGCGCGAGCCGTCATCCGCGATCAGGATCAGATCCGGCGCATCTGATTGGCGTGCGATGGCCGCCAGTGCCTCCGGCAGATTCAGCGCCTCGTTATGTGCGGCGATCAGGATGCCAACCAATGGACGCGATTGCCCGGCAACTGCTGCAGCTGGACCACGCGTGGACGCCGCCAGCGGCAGCGTCTGCCACACCACATAGAGCATCAGAACCGTGTCATAGGCGATATAGACCATGCCCGCCGACCACGCCCAGATGCTGGTGAGGAAGAACGCGCGGCCGAACAGCAGCGCCCATAGCGCGAGGACGGTGAGATAGATCAGCAGGCTGATGAACGGCATCCGGCGCGGTGTGATACGCGGCGATGCGGCGGCGAAGGCCGCCTGAAGGGATATTGTCATGCCGTCAATTCAACCGCGCGTTCGAGCCAACCGATCCAGCGAGAGCTACGCGTGAATCGTGATCGCGTTGCGGAGCCGCGATCAAATAGCGCGCCATTACGGTCACGACGAACACACAAAGTCGTCATGCCTCAAAAGACAAATCCTGTTTAAACTTATTCCATGCACGCACAGAAAATGCCGATTCAACGTTACAGCCGCATCGCCATGATCCTGCATTGGCTGATTGCCGTTCTGATCACACTCAACGTCGCGCTGATCTGGAGCGTGAACCTCATTCCCGAGGACTACGTCCGCTTCGTCATCGATGCGCATAAGTCGTTTGGCATCACCGTGCTCGGCCTCGTCCTGATGCGCCTGCTGTGGCGCACGGCGAACAGGCCACCGGATCTGCCCGAGACCTATCCGCCCGCCGAAAAGGCCGCCGCGCATGGTGCGCATCTCGCGCTCTATGTGCTGATGATCGGATTGCCGCTGTCGGGCTGGATGCACGATTCCGCCTGGAAGGCCGCCGGCGAAATCCCGATGTATCTGTTCGGCCTGTTCCAGTGGCCGCGCATCGGCTGGATCATGAGCATCGAGCCAGCTTTCAAGGAACGCCTGCACGATATCTTCGGCGGCATTCACGTGTGGCTGTCCTATGCACTCTATGCGCTGGTCGGCCTGCACATCGCGGCCGCGCTGAAACATCAGTTCTGGGACGGCCATCCCGAACTGCAGCGTATGTGGCCGGGCCACTCCCCGCCAGATCAGGGCAGCAGCAGCCCTGCCACGCGATAGGCGTTGATCGTGCGGCACGGCGTCACCACGATCCCGCACAGGCACGTCCGGGCGCTCGCTGCGGACCATCGCAAGACCAGCCAGAAGGATGGCACTCACCACACGGATACCACCTGGAGCCGCATTTTCGGCCACTCGGTGAGCAGCAGTTTCATGGCCGACCAGGTCGCCCCCATCCGATGGATATGAGCGCCAGGAACAGCAGGCCAAGCGGAGTGATTCGCGGGCGGACTTTGCACTGTCATGGGGAAAACCGGCTGAGGAATCGGCGCGACCGCGCGCGCAATCGGAAGGCCTGACCACCGCCGGTGGAGGGAACCTGACCGACGGGTGCCGCTGCGTCTGAGTCCCCCCAAACGCAATCCCTGGATGACAAAATAAAGTTGGGCTGTGAACAGTGGGCGCAGCTCGGATTTCGGACAGTTTTAGAAATATTTTTGACTTCCGAATCCATGAGGACTCACTGATACTTGCCTTCAATCGAGGCGCGCTCTGACCCCTTGGTTATCCACCCTTTCCACCATATTTAGTATTTGATTCAGGAACCCCGACTACTCCTTGACGGGTGAGATCGGTTTGGCCTAGTTTTCGAACTGTTCGGCGCGGGTCGTTTTTTGTCCCGCCGGACACTCCCAAACGGGTTCCAGATTGACCGCTCCGTCCTCCAGTCGAGGCTACGGGATCGGGGATTTGCGTCCTGGAATCCGGGCCGGAAAGTCGGCGTGTGGAGCACTAAAAAACGGGCCGGAAACCGGCTCAAACAGCGTGGTGAGGCGTTAGGATCGGGTCGATCTGCAGTTGCAGGGAAAGCCAGATCCGGGAAGCATGACCCCGGCAGTCCCGGGTGGCCGAGATGACGGCCAGCACATGCTCCACAGAGATAAACAGGACCGGTTCACCCGGCCAAGCTGCGGCGAATTTGGGGCAACCCGGACGTCGCTAACAGAAATCGCCGATGCCGCCAGATGGGGTGTCGGGCTTAAGACGGGGCACGACCACGATGCAGATTCAACGCCGCTACACCACCGAAGGACAGTCGCCCTATGCCGGGATCGACTTCCGTCTGACCACGTCCGAAATCCGCAACCCCGATGGGTCGGTGGTGTTCAAGGCCGATGGCGTTGAAGTTCCGGAAGCATGGTCGCAGGTCGCATCCGACGTGCTCGCCCAGAAGTATTTCCGCAAGGCCGGCGTTGCCGCGCGTCTGAAGAAGGTCGAGGAAGAGACCGTCCCGTCGTGGCTGTGGCGTTCGGTGCCGGACACCGATGCCCTCGCCGCTTTGCCCGAGAAAGAGCGCTTCATCGGCGAACTCTCGGCCAAGCAGGTGTTCGACCGTCTCGCCGGCTGCTGGACCTATTGGGGCTGGAAGGGTGGTTACTTCACCAGTGAAGCCGACGCCCATGCCTTCCATGACGAGCTGCGCTACATGCTCGCCAAGCAGATGGTCGCGCCGAACTCGCCGCAGTGGTTCAACACCGGCCTGCACTGGGCCTACGGCGTCGATGGTCCCGGCCAGGGCCACTACTATGTGGACTGGAAGACCGGCAAGCTGACCAAGTCGAAGTCGTCCTACGAACATCCGCAGCCGCATGCCTGCTTCATCCAGGGCGTCGAGGACGATCTGGTCAACGAAGGCGGCATCATGGACCTGTGGGTGCGTGAAGCCCGCCTGTTCAAATACGGCTCCGGCACCGGCTCCAACTTCTCGCGCCTGCGCGGCGAAGGCGAGAAGCTGTCGGGCGGCGGTCGCTCGTCGGGCCTGATGTCCTTCCTCAAGATCGGCGACCGTGCTGCGGGTGCCATCAAGTCGGGCGGCACCACGCGCCGCGCGGCCAAGATGGTCGTGGTCGATGCCGACCATCCGGATATCGAGACCTATATCGACTGGAAGGTGAAGGAAGAGCAGAAGGTCGCGGCCCTCGTCACTGGTTCGAAGATGAACCAGAAGCACCTCAAGGCCATCATGAAGGCCTGCGTGAATTGCGAAGGTTCGGGCGACGACTGCTTCGATCCCGAGAAGAACCCGGCGCTGCGCCGCGAGATCAAGCTCGCCCGCCGTTCGCTGGTCACCGACAACATGATCAAGCGCGTGATCCAGTTCGCCAAGCAGGGCTACAAGGACATCGCCTTCGACATCTATGACACCGACTGGGATAGCGAAGCCTATCTGACCGTTGCCGGCCAGAATTCCAACAACTCCGTCTCACTGAAGGACGACTTCCTGCGCGCCGTCGAGACCGATGGCACATGGGATCTGATCGGCCGCACCAACAAGAAGGTGATGAAGACCATCAAGGCCCGCGATCTCTGGGAAAAAATCGGCTACGCCGCCTGGGCGTCGGCCGATCCCGGCCTGCACTTCAACACCACCATGAACGACTGGCACACCTGCAAGTCGTCGGGCGATATCCGCGCGTCCAATCCGTGCTCGGAATACATGTTCCTGGACGACACGGCGTGCAACCTCGCCTCGGCCAACCTGCTGACCTTCTACAACACCACCACGAACATCTTCGACATCCACGCCTATGAGCATCTCTGCCGCTTGTGGACCATGGTGCTCGAAATCTCGGTGATGATGGCCCAGTTCCCGTCGAAGCCGATCGCCGAACTCTCCTACGAGTTCCGCACCCTCGGTCTCGGCTACGCCAATATCGGCGGCCTGCTGATGACCATGGGTCTGTCCTACGACTCGCAGGAAGGCCGCGCGCTGTGCGGCGCCCTCACCGCTGTGATGACCGGCGTCAGCTACACCACCTCGGCCGAGATGGCCAAGGAGCTCGGCCCGTTCCCCGGCTACAAGAAGAACGCAGCCCACATGCTGCGCGTCATCCGCAACCATCGCCGGGCCGCCCATGGCGAAACCCGCGGCTATGAAGGCCTCGCGGTCAATCCGGTGGCGCTGGACCATGCTTCCTGCCCGCAGCAGGATATCGTCGCCCGCGCCAAGCTCGCCTGGGACCTCGCCCTCGAACTCGGCGAACTCCACGGCTATCGCAACGCCCAGACCACCGTGGTTGCCCCGACCGGCACCATCGGCCTGGTCATGGACTGCGACACCACCGGCATCGAGCCTGACTTCGCGCTGGTGAAATTCAAGAAGCTCGCCGGTGGCGGCTACTGGAAGATCATCAACCGCGCCGTGCCGGCTGCACTGCGCAAGCTTGGCTATCGCGAGAGCGACATTGCCGAGATCGAGGCCTATGCCGTCGGTCACGGTTCGCTGTCGAACGCCCCGGGCATCAATGCCTCGACCCTCAAGGCCAAGGGCTTCACCGACGAAGCGCTGAAGAAGGTCGAGGCAGCATTGCCGACCGCCTTCGACATCAAGTTCGCCTTCAACAAGTGGACTTTTGGCGAAGACTTCCTGCGCGACGTCCTGAAGATCGAGGCAGAGGCCATCGCAGCCCCCGGCTTCGACCTGCTCGCCGCGCTTGGCTTCACCAAGCGCGAGATCGAGGCCGCCAACGTGCACATCTGCGGCGCGATGACGGTGGAAGGTGCCCCGCACCTGAAGGCCGAGCACTACAGCGTGTTCGATTGCGCCAATCCCTGCGGCAAGATCGGCAAGCGCTATCTCTCGGTGGAAAGCCACATCCGCATGATGGCGGCATCGCAGCCCTTCATCTCGGGTGCGATCTCCAAGACCATCAACATGCCGAACGACGCCACGGTGGAGGACTGCAAGTCCGCTTACCTCCTGTCGTGGAAGCTCGCGCTGAAGGCCAACGCGCTGTATCGCGACGGCTCCAAGCTCTCGCAGCCGCTCAACTCGCAACTCATCTCCGATGAGGACGAGGACGAGGATGCGCTGGAGAACCTGATGGAGAAGCCGATGGCGGCCCGCACCGCCGCGATCTCCGAGAAGGTTGTCGAGCGTCTGGTCGAGCGCATTGTGGTGATGCGCGAGCGTGAGAAGATGCCGGATCGCCGCAAGGGCTACACCCAGAAGGCCGTGGTCGGTGGCCACAAGGTCTATCTGCGCACCGGCGAATATGATGACGGCCGCCTCGGCGAGATCTTCATCGACATGCACAAGGAAGGCGCGGCGCTGCGCTCCTTCATCAACAACTTCGCCATCGCCGTCTCGCTGGGCCTCCAGTATGGCGTGCCGCTGGAGGAATATGTCGACGCCTTCACCTTCACCCGCTTCGAACCAGCGGGCCCGGTGCAGGGCAACGACAGCATCAAGTTCGCGACCTCGATCCTCGACTATGTGTTCCGCGAACTCGCGGTCTCCTACATGTCGCGCTTCGATCTCGGCCATGTCGACGTCTCCGAGACCGGCTTCGACGCGCTCGGCAAGGGCGAGGATGAAGGCAAGGCACCGGAAGGCACGAACAAGTATGTCTCCAAGGGCCTGACCCGCTCGCGCACCGACAACCTCGTCGTCATGCGCGCGCCGGCACCTGCCGACACCACCGACGCCCGCGCGAGCGGCAACGTCACCTCGCTGAACGCGTCGGGCGCCACCGCCCGCCACGGCAGCGGAGATGCCGCAGTCGCCCTCAAGACCGCCGAGCCCGAGCATGCGCTCTCGCCGACCGAAAAGCTCGAGGCGCAAGCCTGGAGCAAAGCGGGCAGCGCCGCAGCCGCAGCACCGAGCAAGGCCGAACGCCGCGCCGAAGCCAAAGCCAAGGGCTATGAAGGCGACATGTGCGGTGAGTGTTCGAACTTCACGCTGGTTCGGAATGGGACCTGTATGAAGTGCGACACGTGCGGCAGCACGACGGGCTGCAGCTGATATACACATTTTAGCGAGTAGTAGAGAGGGCGGCATTCAGCCGCCCTTTCTATTATTGGAATTTACAACCTAAGAACGCATTCCCGTGATTAGACTATTAGATTTATGCTATTCAAGGACTATCGCACATGTCTATTGCAGAAGACCTAGCTAACGCCTGCGATAAAGCACTAGAAGAACAGCGCCTTCTCGGAGCATCACTCCTCACCCCATCGACAGATGGGACCGTATTTCTAACAACTGCGACCGTCCCAGGTAGCCATCAATCACTAGCCGACCTAGATTCTGAACTGACAACCATTGCGACAAGTATTCGGGCGATATCGGAACAAGACTTAACTTTCGTTCCTTTAAAGACCATGCAATCAGCTTCAAAGAAGCTCGCCCAAATCGCCGGTCACTACGCAGCAGCACGGGCCGAAATCCCAGACACCGAGACGACCCAAACCATCACCGCAGAGACGTTTACGTTCGTCGACCAGAATGGAACAGGCCACACGCTCGGACCTCACCTAAAATCGGCTTCGGACGCTACAGAAGAACTTCTCACCGACTGGCATCTTCTTCGCCTTGCAGCAAAATCGCCCCGCATAAATGACTTCGCCGCCTTCCTGCGATTAAATGCTGAGCACCGCGCGACACTAGAAAAACTTCTGCAAGAAGCGATCGCCATCAAGGAAAATGTTAAGGAAGCGGACACGTCAATCGACGCTATTCTATCCGATACAACCGAAGCCAAATCTGAAATTGCCGGACTGAAAGAAATCACAGATTCCGACAGAAAGACAATCAGCGCGATGCTCGCTGAGGCATCTACAAAAATGGAAGGTATAAAGAAAACCTCGCTAGACGCGGACGCATTGACCAATACAATTGCAGAATATCAATCCGAGTTCGATCGCTTCCAGGGACAGCTCGACGAGCGAACAAAGCGATTCACGGACGGAACGACCCAATTAACACAGTTGATCGAGCGACTAAACCACGAAGAAAGCACCATCAAGCGCCTCATTGACCAATCAGAAGGAATGCTAACTGGCGCAACAAATGCGGGTTTAGCAGGATCACTGAGTCAACGCTTGAAAGAAATCAGCAAGGAAGTAACAAGATCCCGCTGGGCGTACTATGCAGCCATTACAATCCTTATCGCTGCAACATTACCAATAGCTTTCGACATCTTACCCAAAGAATTCGCTCAGAAGATACTCAAAACATTGACGGGCGGATACTTCGACGCGAGCACATCGAATGATAAGTTACTACAGAATCCAGACCTACTTGGCCACGTAATCGCCCGCGCTCTACTTTTGATACCACCGTTGCTGCTGGTACGTTTTTCTGCTGCTAGGCATGAGCGCCTATTTCGACTTCGAGAGCACTATGCTTATAAATACTCCATAGCTTCTTCGGTTGAAGGTTTTAAGCAGCAATCGCCAGAGCAATACAGAGACTACATTGCCCTAACTGCCTTCAATGAGCTCACTTTCAATCCAGCCACGCAGATGGAATCAAAAGGTTCAGAAACAAAGCACCCCAACCCTTTAATAGATGCATTTTTGAAAAAGGCTGGGTTTGCACCTGAGCAACAAGCGTGAGAGCGCCACCAGATACGCAACCGCTTTCAACTTCACCCTCGTAGTTTTCACTCTAAGATCACCGGCCCCCGAATGAATTCGGCAACCAATGAACTCTTCGGACGATCATCTTCTTTGTTAAAAGTAATTGAAGAAATTCTACCAACCGCGCTTGAACACCGCTATCGATTTTCCACTGATGATTCTTTTGAAAAGTGGCGCAGATCTGCTGAATTCAATATCCCTCAATTGAATGTCATCACGTCGCTTGAACTGATAGACAAAGCTCATCTGTCCGCCGTGACCGCCTTAATACGGACAAAGGCTTGGGCGGATGCGACATGCGCCGCCCACACCTCTCGAAATTTCTTTAGTTGGGCAGCCTCGTCTCGGGGGCTAATTGAAAATGCCGGAGACATTGTAGATGGCCTCCTCCAGATAGCGCCAACTCTGGCCTCTAATCATAGAGCGATTTCCGCCTGTCTCACTGGGAGGATGGACACAAAGATAGCGATCTTCTCAGAGATCGAAAAACCCTTGGATCATTTTGTACTTGCTGGATGGTTGCGTACCAAGCGGGGGGAGCAGAATCCATTGAAAGCAAAGGATAACGCAGAGTATGTCAAGGTTTTGGAGCCGGTCACCCCCGATGCTCCGAATTTTTATCGCCGACTTTGTTCTATTTGCCATCCGTCCAACGCATCTATCGAATTCATGTATGACTTAGATGCATTAGATAGCGGCGGATTCAAACTTTCTCGAAACAAAGACATAGACGAAATTAAAAAAACACTCAGAGAGTTTCCAGATGTACTCGCAGGAAGTCTAATGATGTCATGCAATACTGCTCTTTTGATACTTAGAGTACTTCACAAGTTTAAGTACCACCCCAAAATTCCTTATCTAAAAACGCTCGACTGGCGTGATGTAAAGATGTGGGCTTCGATCGAATCTGACCTCGCCTCCTAGTTCACTGACACGAAGGGCGAAGCCACGCAGCGTAATCCGCCGCAACTGTCTCTCGGCGCAGCGCGCGGTCAAACCGTGGACAGCCATGGCCGAGGCACGAGGCACTGTTCATTCATCAGAAGTCGGGCACGGCTAGGCGCTGGTGACGCAGCGCCGCGTGATGTGGGTGATGTCCAGCGCTCCCACCTGCCGCATGATCGTGATGAACTCATCGTCCAGGATCTGCAGCACCCGGTCCACGCCGGCCTCGCCGAACGACGCCAGGCCCCACACGTAAGACCGGCCAATGCCGACGGCCGCGGCGCCCAAGGCGAGCGCCTTCAGGACATCGGTGCCGCGGCGTACGCCCCCGTCGATGAGCACCGGGATGCGGCCGCCCACCGAATCCACGACCTCCGCCAGCACACCGATCGTCGCCTGCCCGCTCTCTTCCGCGCGCCCGCCGTGGTTGGAAACGATCAGGAAGCGTAGGGCAGATTGGCGCAGCGTAATCCGCCTCAACTGTCTCTCGGCGCAATACGCTTCCGCCTTCGCTCTACGAGCTACCCCGGACAGGCCACACTTGCGCCCCACGCGTTGACGTCGGAAGTTACGCCCTCTAGGCAGTGACCGCGCGTCGCGCCTACGTCATTGACGAGTCCCGCAATGCTCTATCTAGTTGCCGCAGTGCCGCCACGCGGCAGCCCTATGACCGGAATATCAATATGCGCCTTCAAATAGCTCGCTGCCTCACGCGTCTCGCCGTCGCAACTCTGCTGTCCGCCGCACTGTCGCTGCCCGCTCACGCGGACTCCGGCAAGGTCCGCTTCAAGTTCTTCAAGGCCGGATGGTTCATCGGAGCGCAGGCCGGGAGCGGAATCCTCAGTTACCGTGGTGAGATGTATCCGTTTCGCATCGGCGGCGTGAGCGCCGGCCTGACGTTTGGGGGCTCCTCGACCGATCTGGTGGGCACGGCGCAGAATATGCGCCAGGCTTCGGACATCGAAGGCATTTATACGGCGCTCGGCGCAGGTGTGGCGGTCGGTGCAGGCAGGCGCGCCATCCAGATGCGCAACGCCAAGGGCGTCGTCCTGACGCTGGAAGGCGAGCAACTGGGCCTCCAGTTCGATCTGGACCTGAGCGGAATGAACGTGTCCATCCAGAACCAGTAATCGGATGCACCAGCGTCAATGCGTTGGCCTTCACTGCGACATCCAAGCAGCAAGCGTCGTCAGCGAGCGTAGGGCGGATTAGTCAACGGGGCGCGCGAGGTACGTTGCCGCCTATGACGCGAAGGTCAACGGGTTGAAGCGGCGGTTCCTGCAGATGGCGGCCGAATGAGCTGGATACCCCGTGCGGGATCGATCAGGACCAGTCGTTGGTTTGCACGCGATTGTCCGCTCTCAGGCTGCTCTTCCGAACTGTTGACCCGAAAGCCACGAACACGCCGCGGCTGGAATAGCGCCCGTCAGCGTGACGGCGATCATCTCGCTGCGAACCATGAGGTTGCCGAGATACCACGCGACCAGTTGCGCCATAACGGCCGCGACGGCCATTGACGCGATCGCGCGGAGATAAAACGGCTTCGCCGACAGCATCCAGTCTGCGCACGCAGCCACCCAGCCCGGCACGATGGCCAGGACATAAGCGAATCCCATCAGGAACATGACGAAATCGAGCTTCGGAACGCCCTCGTGAATAATCAGAGGGGTGACGTAAACGAGCAGCGCGAGCGGCGAGAACAGCACCGTAAAAACCAGAAACCGTTTCATGTCGCCTCCATCAGCGCAGCCATCTCCGCTTCCGACTGGCTTGCGCAATGGAGCTCGAGATCTCTTCCCTTTGTCTCGCATCCCGGGTGTCACGTTCAATCCGGTCGGTCGCCCCCCTTGCCCGCCTCGACCGCCATCCCTCACCGCAACTTCCCCAGCCACAACACCGCAAGCGCCGAGCGATTGCGGACACCGAACTTGCCGTAGATCGACTTGACGTGAAAATGCGTGGCGTTCGGGTTCTGGTCGAGCCGCTGCGCGATCTGCTTTTCCATCTGCCCGTCGAGCAGCGCGAGCAACACCCGGCGTTCCGCAGGCGTCAGCGGCGCGTTGGCGATCAGCAGGCCATGGCTGAGCAGCTGCTGCCGGTGAAACCATCGGAGTCCTCGCATCACGAAGCCCAGACGTTCGCCGTCCGGCGGCGAGAAGCACCGGAGCGAAACCCATCGGCGGAGCTGGTCGCATCGACGGACAGGATGGGTTTCGCATAGTTTATCATCGAGCGCGCTTTGCGCGCCCATTGGCTCAACCCATCCTGCTGTTACTGGTTGATCTCGGGCTCAACGAGTTTCGTGAGCTTGCGCAGGGATTCCTGCCAGCCGAGATAACAGGCTTCGGCCGGAATCACATCCGGCACGCCCTGCTGCTCGACGTTCAATTCCGTGCCGACAGACACGGCCTTCAATGTGACCGTGACCTTCATCTCGCCCGGCAGGTTGGGGTCATCGAATCTGTCGGTGTAGACGAGGCGTTCACCGGGAACGAGCTCCAGATAGGTCCCGCCAAAGGCGTGACTGTCGCCCGTGGTGAAGTTCCGGAATGACATCCTGTGACGGCCACCGACCTTCGCATCCAGCTCATGGACGGTGCATGTGAACCCGTAGGGCGGAAGCCAGCTCGCAATCGCGTCAGGTTCGAGGAACGCGCGATAGATCTTCTCAGGCTTGGCGGCAATGACGCGATGCAGACGGATCGTGCTGGGCATGGGTTTTCCCTGTGTTCGGTCTCATTCGGATGTATCGGGAGACGACCTTCCCGCCGTCCGATACATCCAGGACGAACGGGCCCGTCAGGTCCCGACATTTCTGCAGAATAAATATCCAGAGAGCATCGGCACGGCTGCCTCGCACGGGCGCGTCTGATGGCACAGCGAGACGCGCGATGCCGTCTCGCACTTTGTCAGATTTTCGGGATCGCGTCCGCCATCACTCCTGCGTCGCGCGCGCATCCCGCTTCGCCTGTGCCACCTTCGTGGTGTGCACGGCGCGGCCGACATCGGCGCGGTCCAGTACCGCATGACGGCGGCCGCTCTGCAGGTTGGCCATGCCACGATGCGCGGTGCGGCCGGGATCGGGGAAACTGCGCTGCGCGGCGTTCTTGCGTTTCAGGGCCTGTCGCAGCGCCGAGGTGGCTGCCTCGCGAGCCGCGTCCGCGCGCCGCCGTTCGGCTTCGGCGTTGAGGCGCTTGAGGGCGGCGGCGAAGATCTGCTTGCGGTGCGAGGGCTGCTCCACATTGCCCGGGAAACTCGACCCGCGCTCCGTCTTGCGGCCGCTGATGGCGCGCCGGATTTCGCGTGTCAGTGTGCGCTCCTTCTCGCGAAAACCACGCACGCGTCCCACCAGTGCGCCTAATTCTTCTCCGCTCAATCCCGCGATCTGCGGCTGCCTGGTGGCCTTGAGCATTTCCGCTTCCTCATGCGACAGCTTCGATCGCTCTGCTTTCCATGACGTGGTCATTGCGACACCTCGTTCCGGGAGCCCCTCAACAAGCCTAGCATAGTCGCCGTCGCGGAGCGTGAAATTCCAAAGCACGGATCTGTCGGACTTGCTGCGATTTACTTCAAAATGTCGCTGCGGAGGCGCCGCCGAACGGCAGGCGTAGAACGCATTGCCGGACCAAGCGTCAGGCGGGTTAGTGCAGCGCAAACCGCCATTGCCACCCGGCGGAATACGCGGAGTTTATCATCGGGCGCGCTTCGCGCGACCCGTTGGCTCTTCCGCCCTGCTCGCTATCCGCTCAGTTTTTGAACCTGGCCTGGCCGGACTTGCCGGCAGCCGTTTTCAGCGTGACGCTCACCGACGCGCCTTTCGCAATGTCGCTTTTCGCTTCGGCGGTCAATGCCGTCCCGGACGTGACGAGCGGCAGCGTCTCGCGGTCGCTTCCCGAGGTCAGCAGCACGGCTCCCGAAAAGCCGCTGGTGGGGAGCGGCTTGTTGGCCTCGTCGAGGATGTTGAAGGTCAGCACCTTTCCCGCAGCGATCATCTCGACATGCACACCGGCGACATCCTCCATGGGTCCGCCATTCGGCCCCTTCTGATGGGCGTGCTGCGCCATCGCCGGAGCCGCCAGCAACAGCGCGGATACGACGAGCAGGATTGTCTTCATCAATGGTCTCCCTGGGTGGTGTGGACAGGTGTCGCCATGGCAGGCGACGATTCCCGGCGGAACAGGATGTAAAGCGCCGGAAGAACCAGCAGTGTGAGGATGGTGGACGAGACGATGCCGCCGATGACGACCGTCGCGAGCGGGCGCTGCACCTCGGCTCCCGCCCCGGTCGCGATCGCCATCGGCACGAAGCCGAGCGAGGCCACCAGCGCCGTCATCATCACCGGACGCAGGCGTGTCAGCGCGCCTTCGCGGACCGCTTCGACGATCTTCATGCCCTCGGAGCGCAGCCGCTCGATGAAGGTGATGATGACGAGACCGTTGAGCACCGCCACGCCCGAGAGCGCGATGAAGCCGATGCCGGCGCTGATCGACAGCGGAATGTCACGCAGCAGCAGCGCGAAGATGCCGCCCGTGAGTGCCAGCGGCACGCCGCTGAAGACCAGCAACGCATCAGCCACGGAGCCGAGGCTGATGAACAGCAGCAGGAAGATCAGCGCCAAAGCCACCGGCACCACGATGGTCAGGCGTTTGGTGGCGGAGACCAGTTGCTCGAACTGGCCGCCCCAGCCGATCCAGTAGCCCGCCGGCAGTTTCACCTTTTCCGCGACCTGCGCTTGCGCATCGCCGACGAAGGAGCCGAGATCGCGGCCGCGCACATTCGCGGTCACCACGATGCGGCGCTTGCCGTTCTCGCGGCTGATCTGGTTCGGGCCCGGCGCGACCTCGATGGACGCCACCGCGGACAGCGGCGTGTAGCGCATCTGCGCCAGCGGCGAGTTGCTATTGAACGACGCCCTTGTGGTGGCTGCGGCGGGTGCTTCGGCGGCCGGCAGAGGGATCGGCAGGTTCTTCATCGCCTCGATATCCGTGCGCATCTGCTCGGGCAGGCGAACCACCAGAACGAAGCGACGATCGCCCTCGAAGACGAGCCCGGCATTCTTGCCGCCGATCGCCGTTTCGACCACGCTCTGGACATCCTGAACGCTGAGGCCGAGACGCGACAGGGCCGGACGATCGAGCTTCACGGTCAGCACCGGCAGACCAGCCACCTGCTCGGTCTTCACATCGGCCGCACCGGGCACGCCGCGCAGGACGACCTCCACCTTCCCCGCCGTCTCCAGCAGTTTGTCGAGGTCATCACCAAAAATCTTCACGCCAACGTCGCTGCGAACGCCCGAGATCAGTTCGTTGAACCGCATCTGGATCGGCTGTGTCAGCTCATAGACATTGCCGGGCAAGAGTTCGCCCTGCCGCTCGACGGCCGCGACGACATCGGCCTTGCTGCGCTTTGGATCCGGCCACTGGTCGCGCGGCTTCAGCATGATGATGGTGTCGGCGACATTGGGCGGCATCGGATCGGTCGCGACTTCGGACGTCCCGATCTTGGAGAACACCTCTTTGACTTCAGGTAGTTGAAGCAGCGCCTTTTCCAGCCGCATCTGCATGTCGACGCCCTGGGTCAGGCTGGTGCCGGGAATGCGCATGGCATGCATCGCGACATCGCCTTCGTCGAGGCTCGGGATGAACTCGCCGCCCATCCGCGATGCCACAAATCCAGTCACGACCAGCAGCAGGACCGCCGCGATGGCGACAGTGCGGCGAAAGCGGATCGAGAGACCGAGCAGCGGCAGATAGACGCGGCGTGCGCCGCGCATGAAGAAATTTTCCTTCTCCGTCACCCTGCCTGTCACCAGCAGCGCCACCGCCGCCGGCACGAAGGTCATTGACAGGATAGATGCACCGGCCAGCGCCATCAGCACGGTGAGCGCCATCGGCATGAACATCTTGCCTTCGACGCCCGTCAGCGTGAGTACGGGCAGATAGACCACGGCGATAATCAGCGTGCCGAGCAGACTCGGCTTGATGACCTCCTTCGAGCCGGCCAGGATCGTGGCGAAACGTTCCTCCCGGGTCAGCAGGCGCCCCTGTTTCTGCTGCTCATGCGCGAGCAGCCGCAGGCAGTTCTCGACGATGATGACAGCGCCGTCGATGATGATGCCGAAATCGATTGCGCCAAGACTCATGAGATTGGCGCTCACCCTGCTCTCCACCATGCCGCTGATGGTGATCAGCATGGACAACGGAATGACCAGCGCGGTGACGACCGCTGCTTTGAAATTTCCGAGGATGAGAAAGAGGATGACGATGACCAGCAGCGCGCCTTCGAGCAGATTTTTCTCGACGGTCCTGATGGTGGCCTCGACCAGCCTGGTGCGATCATAGAGCACGCGGGCGACGATGCCGTCCGGCAGCGTCTGTGCAATCGAGTCGAGTTTGGCGGCGACGCGCTGCGACACGGTGCGGCTGTTCTCGCCCATCAGCAGCATGGCGGTGCCGAGCACCGTTTCCTTGCCGTCGAGGGTTGCAGCACCGGTGCGCAGATCAGTGCCGATCTGGACCTCGGCGACATCGCCGATGCGCACGGGCACGCCGCTGCGCGATCCGATCACGACGCGCCGGATGTCGTCGATGTCAGCCACCTGTCCGGGGGTGCGGACCAGATATTGCTCGCCATTGCGCTCGATATAGCCAGCGCCGACATTGGCATTGTTGGCCGCGAGCGCCGTCATCACATCGCGGAAGCTGAGGCGATAGGCCATCAGCTTGCTCGGATCGGGCAGCACGTGGAACTGCTTCTCGTAGCCGCCGATGGTGTTGACCTCGACGACGCCGGGCACCGTCCGCAACTGCGGCTTGACGATCCAGTCCTGCACGGTGCGCAGGTCGATCGGCGTGACTGGCGATCCGTCGGCGTTCTTCGCGCCCGGCTTGGCGTCGAGCGCGAATGTGTAGATTTCACCGAGGCCGGTGGAGATCGGGCCCATGGCGATCTCGATACCGGTCGGGAGCTGATCCTTGACCTGCTGCAGCCGTTCGCTCACCTGCTGGCGCGCGAAATAGATATTGGTGCCTTCGTTGAAGACGATGGTGACCTGGCTGAGACCGTAGCGCGACAGCGACCGCGTATATTGCAGGTTCGGGATGCCGCTCATATTGGTTTCGAGGGGAAACGTGATGCGTTGCTCCACTTCGAGCGGCGCATAGCCGGGCGCTTCCACATTCACCTGCACCTGGACATTGGTAATATCCGGAACGGCATCGATCGGCAGGCGGGTGAAATTCCACGCCCCCAAAGCGGCGACGGCAAGCACGCCGATCATCACGAACCAGCGCTGACGAATCGAGAATTCGAGGATGGCGTTGATCATCGCGCCGTTCCGCTCGTGATGGACGCCCGGAGGTCAGTGGTCATGGGATGCCTCCCCCTTGCCGCGTTCGGCCTTGACCACGAAACTGTTCTTCGCTGCGTAGCGGTCGCCATCCATCAGGCCGAACACGATCTCCACATTCTCGAAATCGCGCGCACCGATTTCGACGTCGCGGGTCTCGAATTTGTCGCCGTTGCGGACGAACACCACATTGCGGTTCTCGACGCTCTGCAGCGCCGATCCCTTCACAGCGACCGGAACCTGCTTGGCCGCCAGGATCAGCCGTGCCGACACGAACAATCCGGTGCGCAGCCGCATGCTTTCGTTCGCAACCACAGCGCGCACCAGCGCGCTTTGGGTGTCGCTGCTGCCAACCGGCGAGACATAAGACAGCTGCGCCTCGATCGGCTTGCCGCCGTCGCCGACATCGATCTGCACGGTGTCGCCGATGCGCACCCGCGGCAGATCGCGGCGATACACCGACAGGTCCACCCATACCGTCGAGATATCAGCAACGATGAAGGCCGGCTTCTGCTCGGACGCATATTCGCCGAGCGAGATCTGGCGGTCGATCACCGTGCCGGAGATCGGCGCCCGCATTTCATAGACCGTGAGGCTCTGGTTGCTTTCGATCCTGGCGAGCAGTTCGCCCTTCTCGACCGTGTCGCCGATGCGCTTCTTGATCTCGCGCACGACGCCGGGGAAACGCGGCGTGACCTGCACGAGCGCCTCCTGGTTGGGCTGCAGGATCCCGTTGAGAACGATGGAATCGCGCAACGTGCCGGCGCCAGCCGTCAGGATCTCGATGCCCGCGGCGGCGACCTTGGCGTCGGTCATCCTGACGACGCCCTCGTCTCCATGCGCGTCGCCTTTCTCGCCATGTCCTTTCTCGCCATGTCCCTTCCCGCCATGCCCCTTGTCGCCAGCTTTCGCGTCCTTCGCAGCCGGCGCGGCAATGCCGCTCGGCGCACCGGCATAAACACCGGCGCCAACGGCGAAGATCGCCGCGGCTACCAGCAACATCCTGATTGGCTTGTTCATCGTGCGCTCCCTCGCGCCAGTGCAAACGGATTGCCGACCAGCCCTTCGATGGTGGCGACGGCGACGTGGAAATTCTGCTGGGCTTCCTGTTCGCGCAGGCGCGCCTGCGCGACGCTGGCCTGCGCGTCGAGCACTTCGAGCAGCGAGTAACGTCCCTGCCCGTAGCCTTCGGAAATCGCATCGGCCGCATCCCTCGACTTGGGGATCGCGGTCTCGCGCAGGATGGTGAGTTCGCGCAGCGAGCCCTGCAGCGAGTCATAGGCGCGGCCTGCCACCACGATCAGCGTGTTGCGGTTGCCCTGGCGTTCGGCGGCAGTCTTGGCGAGGCTTTCCTGCGCGGAGAGGATGTTGCCCTGGTTCTGGTCGAATACCGGGATCGGCACCGACAGCGACAGGCGGACGGCATTGTCGCCGGTCTCGTTGAAGCGGCGCCATCCGGCGGAGACCGTGACGTCCGGATAGGGCTTCAACCGGGCGAGCAGCAGTTCGGCGTTGCGCTGTGCATAGATCGCCTTCCAGCGCACGAGTTGCGGATTGGCATCGATCGCCGCGACCACCGACTGGAAGGTCGGCGGCCTGCCGGTCGCTTCCAGCCGTCCGGAGACGACCGCGAATTTCGGCGCGCTATCGCCCATCAGGATCGCCAGTTCACGGCGCGCGCTCGCGAGAGATGACCTGGTGCGCTCACGGTCGGCCTTGACGAGAGCCGATGCGACCTCGGCGCGTCCGGTCTCTGCGATGGACGATGCGCCAGCCTCGACGCGCCGCTGCAGCAGCGGCGAGATCTTGTCGATCGCCTCGATCTGTTCGTCGAGGATCTGGATCCGCCGCTGCAGGCCGAGCACGCTCACGAAGGCGATCGCGGTCTCGGACAGTACTTCGAGCCGGATGGCCTGGCGTCCGATGCCCGCAGCATCAAGGCCCGCCTGACCGGCGGCGATGCGCGCATCGCGCTTGCCCCACAGCTCGAACATCTGGCTGACTTGCAGCGTGGTTTCCGCCGAGCGGGTTCCGCGATATGCGCCCGAACCGAACGAATTGTCCTGTTCGTAGGAGATCTCCGGATTGATCAGCGCGCCGGACTGGATGCGCTGACCACGCGCGATCCCGACGTCACGCTCGGCGGCTGTCAGGCGCGGACTGGCGGCGAGCGCGCGTTGCAGCGCAGCCCCCATGGTGAGAGTTTGCGAATGGGCTTCCCCCATCAGCGGCGAACTGACGAAGAGCACAGCCGCGCACGCAAAACGCGTGGCGATCTTCGAGAACATGATGGAAACCTGACGGACGACGGAGTCTGGGCGCGATGCGCCCGGCGATGACGGTCAGGTCAGGAATTTGGGTGGGGGAGGATCGATTCCGCGCGGCAGGCTGCGACGTTCGACATCGTGGAAAACCGCCGTGCGGGTCTCGATGGAGACGGGCATTGCCGTGAAGACCAGCGGCTGCGCCGTCACGGAGAAGCAGCCATGGCAGTGATTGTCCGCGACAACGCCCTTGTCGGAATGGCCGATCGTCTTCTCTGCAAGCGAGACGATGGTCGCTCCCGACGGATCGGTCACATCGCATTCGCAGAGACCGTGCATGGCGCCGGCGAAGATATACGTCGCCAGCACGACCATCACCAACGCCCTGCGCGAGATGCGCAGCAGGCCATGGCGGAAGATGCGGGCGAAAATCGTCACTTCTAGCTTCTCTTTCAAACTCTGCGAGCGAGGTAGCACGGATCGGCGATTCATGTCGATCCGCAACAATATAACAATGTCGCAGAGTTCGCTGGTCGATTTCGGCTTCTTTGCGGCCTTTTTCCAGCCTGCAATTCAACGCGACGTCTGGCCGCATCGTCATGATCGTCTGGACGTCAACGCGCGAACGGGCGCAGCCTCACCGAGACGTGGAAAATTCGTTGCCCTGCATGCCGTCTGTCCTGATCTGTCCGAGTAGGCCGTAGATGTCACCGAGCACCCAGAGGTCGCGCACCTTCGGCCCGTCGAACGAAAAGATCGGCGCCCCAAGCCAGCCGACGCGCTTTCCTGTCGGCGGATTGCCGAACATCGCTTCGCGTTGAATGCCATGGAAGTAGACCTTGCCGGAAACGCGATTGCCCTCCTCGATCATCAGGAGAATGTCCGTCGTGTAATTCTGCAGCGCGCCTGTAACCCAGCGGACGTAGTCGGCGAACTGGCCATGCCCGACCAGCACCGGCCCGAGCGATCCCCTGAATGTGAAATCCTCATGGAAAATTTGGGGGATCAAAGTCACGTCCGCATGGTCCCACATATCCTTGTAGAAGGCGCGGACCACCTCCTTCTGCGGCGTGAGCGTCACGTTGTCGAACGTCATTGGCTTATCCAAATGGTCACGGTGTGTGGTCATTGCCCTCGCCCGACATCATGAGATCGAAGAAAAACTCTAGGGCAACAGAGACGCTGCCAGCAAGCGTCACCGGATGAGCGACGCGCCATCCGGGATGAATACACATCTGCACTTTACTTCCGACTTCCGCCCGACCATCGCCACTGCTGAAAACGACGCCAGACGTCGCATCGTCGCACGTTCCCATGTTGTCGAAACCGGATGTTGTGCTCGATACCATCCGCAAGACTGCGAGCGCGATCTCGGCATCGTGACGCCGATTTGTGTCTGCCTGCGGATTAGCAAGGATCCGGTGGATGAGCACAGCATCGTCCGCCACCGTCGTAGCGCGGAACACGCTTCGTTATTTCCTCCGGTCTACCTGCTGGCACAGCCTTGTGTGATTGCAAAGGCAACAGACGGAATTGTCTTGCGACTTCCGCCGTCAGATCATCTGACCCGCGAGCGCCGTCAATCCTGCGACGTGCGGGCATCGCGCCTGGCCTGTGCCGCCTTCGTCGTCTGCACGGCAAGGCCGACATCGGCGCGGTCCAGCACCACGTGGCGACACCCGCTCTGGAGGTTGCGACATCAAAGCTTGGGGCTCCGCGGCCCCCGAACTGGCGCCTTCAGAGCTCGGCCTACTTCTGAAACTTCGAGATGTTTTCGCTCAGCCAACCTGCGACAGACCGCGGTTCGTGGCCCGTTAACTCCCTGACCGTCGTCGTCGTTTCAGCCATCGCGGACTGGTAAAAGAGGCGGTCCAATCCGAGCAGCAAGTCAGCGACAAACTCGTTCAGTCCCGAGGCGAGCAGCTTCTCGCGCTGTTCCGCAGGGCTTCGCTGCCGATATGTGACGGTCCGACCGAGCAGCTTCGATATTTCTTTGGCGACCTCAGGCATGCTCACCGCCCGCGGCCCGGTCAAATGATAGACGCGCTGAGAAGTGGGGTGTGCGTCGTCCAGAAGCGCAACGCGCGCGGCATCGGCGACATCGCGCGTATCAATCAGGTTGACCACTCCATCGCCCGCTGCACCGCCCCATGTGTCATCGGCAACTTGAGCCCCGGCCCGCGCCAGGATGTCGACGAAGGTCGATGGTCGCAAAACCGTGTAGCCGATGTCGACGGTCGCGAGATGCGCCTCGATTTGCATGTGCCAATCCATCGGGTGCAGCCGCGAAGGCGGACCCATCGTGGACAATTTCACGATTTGGCCCACGCCTGCCGCGACCGCTGCATCGATCAACGCGATCTCGTTGGCGACCTGCCGAGGCGACGTGCCATGGGCCAGAAACAGCCGGTCGGCGCCGCGCAGGGCGTCGTCGAGGGTAGCCGGCGCATCGAAATCCACTGCCGCAAGAGAAACGCCGGCGGGCAAGCGCTCGGTGTCCGGCTTTCGGGTCAGTGCCACCAGATCGAGAGGCTCGGAAACTAGGCTGGCGATTAGGGCAGATCCGACGCGGCCTGTCGCGCCGGCGACGGCTATCCGAGGGCGGCTAGCGTTGGGCTGGGAGGGCTTGAGCATTGGAGCTTCCTTGTGTATCTTGGAACGATCAGTCCACGATACTTGGAACGATCATTCCAAGATGTCAAGCGAGAATCCCATGAGCGGTAAGCCCCAGTTCGATGACAGTGCAGTGATCAACTCCGCGATGGGAGTCTTCTGGAGCCACGGCTACGCCGCATCGTCGATCGACGAACTGACGACTGCGATGGGTCTGTCACGCTCCAGCATGTACAAGCGCTTTCAGGACAAGGACGGACTGTTCCAGGAAGTGCTTTCGAGTTACACGCAGCGCGTCTTAAAGCGGATGAACGCGGTTCAAGCCGGTACGAAGCGCCAACAACTAGAGGCGCTGCTTCACGAATTCTTGCCAAGGGACGGCCAGACGGCGCGCCCAGCGGGCTGCATGCTCGCTCGATCCTGCACCGAGATGGCCGATCTGCCGCCGGCCAGCCAGACGGTCGCGCGGGAGGGACTCATGGGCCAGCGCGCCATCCTTAGCGGAATTTTGCGAGAGGCTGCCGCAAGCGGTGAATTGGCACCGGCATCCGACATCGAAGGTCTTTCGTGGCACTACCTCGGCGTACTGCACGCCATGATGAACTTGCCGCAAGTGGGCGCCACGTCCAAAGAGCTTCGCGGCGTTGTCCAGCTCGCAATGTTGGCATGGCCGTTGATAGAAGCCGCCAAGACGCCCCCACGCCGACGGCGTCCGAACAACTAGGCCTCAAGCAAGCGTAGCCCGGATGGAGCGGGCGGGCGTAGGGCGGGTTAGCGCAGCGTAACCCGCTATCATCGAATCGGCGGAATACGCTTCGCTATTCCGCCCTACTCACTCACGTCGATATTGCGTGCGTGCCCAGAACCCCCGATTATCCCGTCCAATTCAAAAATGCCCCAGGGAGCCACCACACCTATGCAATTCGATGACGTCATTCTCGGCCGCCGCAGCATCCGCGGCTACAAACCCGATCCAGTCCCTAAAAAGCTGATTGAGGAAATCATCAATCTGGCGATGCGCGCGCCGTCGTCAATGAACACTCAGCCGTGGAATTTCTACGTCATCACCGGCGAGCCGCTCGACAAGATCCGCGCCGGCAATACCGAACGGATGATCGCAGGCATCCCGCAGTCGCGCGAATTTCGCACCGGTCAGGCTTTTGCGGGTCACCACCGCGACAGACAGGTCGGCGTCGCCAAGCAGCTGTTCTTGGCCATGGGGATCGCGCGCGACGACAAGGAGATGCGGCAGGACTGGGTGCTGCGCGGCTTCCGACAGTTCGACGCCCCGGTCTGTGTGATCGTGACCTATGACCGCGTGCTGGACGGCAGCGACGATACGCCGTTCGATTGCGGCGCCGTGGCGACCGCCCTCGTCAATGCCGCCTGGTCGCGCGGGCTGGGGGCCGTGATCAACAGTCAGGGCATCATGCAGTCGCCGGTGGTGCGCGAACATGCGGGAATTGCCGACGATCAGGTCATCATGAAAAGCATTGCGCTCGGATGGCCGGATGACAGCTTTCCGGCCAATGCTGTGGTGTCCGAACGCAAGTCTGTAGAAGAAGCGACAGTGTTCGTCGGCTTCGAATGAGCGATCATAGCCAGCCATGAAACTGCACGCCCCATCCGACACCGTCTGGACATCCAGCAGGACGAGGAGCTGCGGCGGCAACTGGCGGCCGGGCGCAGCATCAACGAGATCGCGCTGCGCCTGAAGCGGTCGCCACTCGCCATCAGAACCCGTGTGAAGAAGCTCGGCATCCGCGAAGGTCAGATGGACTAGCGACGCGTGGTCCGCCCGCGGGATGGTCGTTGGCACGGAACGGGACTTGTATGACCTGCGATACCATTCGCCCTCTATTTCTCGAGCATACAAAAACCCCGCCATTTGGCGGTTTTTTCTTTACCGCCGGTGATGGCACGACGACGCGGCGCGGAGCGCCTCAGTCCTTCATTGAAGCTTTTATTTCCGCGACCGAGCCCTGGTTTTTCCGGGAACGAATCATTTCAACACCGATTGAATCCGCAGTTCGATCATCGTTACGATGGAGTATTGAACTATGCGTGGGGCCTGGACCCCATCGGTCGTGCCGAACGGCGACGATCAAAATGTGTACTTGGTCGTGGACGGCCGACGGGGCGGTTGTGTTTGGCGGGAAGCCGATGTCGGGAAAACAGACCTCGATACCGTCATCGCCGATTTCTTTTCAGGGCGATATTCCGCCCCTGACCGCGTGGTCGCTTTCAATGTAACCGAATGCTGGACGAAAGACGTATCAGCAGATATTGCCCGCTATATTCGGCAGCGGGCCGCTGTCACCTGCGAGGATCTGCCACCCGGCGTGAAGGACTTCGTCGAGCGCTACGCCGAACGTGAGCGCAGGTCGATAGTCCGGCCGGCGTGATGGTGCCTGGATTTCGCCGGGTTTATCGCTTCGTGCTGCGATGGGTCCTTGCCATGCGCGAAGCGCGGTTGACGTCCCTTCCTTTCCCGCGCATCCAGCCCTCAACGAGAAACTTGGGGGCGGAACGTGCTTTACCTCATCTGGGCACTGCCAGCGCTGGCGGTCATTGGCGCCATCGCCAGCGGGCTTGCCGGCACGCTCCCCGCCTCGCTCATCGGCCTCGCCACGGCGCTGGCCGTGGCCCTGACCACCGCTCCGCAACTGTTCGGGATCGCTGACGCCGCAACGGCGCTGCTGCGCGGCGCATGGATCGGCTGGATCGTCGTGCCCTACATCCTCGGCGGGTTGCTGTTCTGGCAAATGGCGATCCGCCCCGGCGATGCGGCCATGCCGGTCGAGACGTCACTGCCGGATGCGCATGCGCGGCGTCGCCTGCTGTTCACCGCCTGCTATCTGATCGGACCCTTCGCGGAATCCGCCACCGGCTTCGGCATCGGCATCATGGGGACGATGGTGCTGATCCGCCGCCTCGGCCTGAAGCCGATCGAGCTGCTCGCCTTCTCGCTGGTCAGCCAAACGATGATCGTGTGGGGCGCCATGGGCAGCGGCGCGGTGGTCGGCGCTGCCTTCGCGCAGACCGATCCCACGGCGCTCGCGCTGCATACCAGCTTCATCTATCTCGTGTTCAATATCCTGTGGCTGCCGATCTACTGGCGCATGGCGGAGCGCGCCGGGATCACCGCTGACTGGCGCGAGCGCGCCAGCGAAGCACTCTGGCTGCTCGGCAGCCTCGGCCTCGCCATCGTTGCGACGGCATTTCTCGGCCCGGAGCCGGCGATGCTCGCGGCGTTCGGGCCGGCCATCGTGCTGCGTTATCTGATCGACGAGAAGCCGGACCGCGCGGCGATCGCCGCTGCGGCACGGCGCATGCTGCCATTCACGCTACTGATCGGCTGGCTCGCGCTGACGCGCCTCGTGCCGCCGCTCAACCAGGTGCTCCAGACCACATGGAGCATGCAGCCCTTCGCCGGCGCGCCGGTCTGGGCGCCGCTGTTTCACGCCGGCACCTGGCTGGTCGCGGCGGCCGTGCTGACCGCCCTGCTCTATGGTCATCAGCGGGCCTTTCCTGCGGAGATCGCAGCCGCCTGGAAAACCGGCCGGCTCGCCGTCCTCACGGTGATCGTGTTCTCGATGATGGCCGAACTGCTGTCGCGCTCGGGGATCGCCGGCGGCCTCGCCCGCGGCATGTACGACACGTTCGGGGTCTGGTCGGTGACGGTCACGCCGATGATCTCGGCCGTGTTCGGCGCGCTGGCCAATAGCGGCAATGCGGCCAACGGATTGTTCATGCCGTCGCAGCTCAGCCTTGCGACCGAGGCCGGTCTCGACGTCGCCGCCGTCGTCGCGCTTCAGCATGCCGCCGCGCTGTCGCTCAACATGGTCTCGCCGGTGCGGATGTCGATCGTCTGCAATCTCGCCGGCACGCCCGGCCACGAGCGGGACGCCTATCGCGCGATGCTGCCGTTCGTGGTCGTCATCGTCGCGGTGCTGCTTGCGATCTCGGTACTGATCGCCACACGGTTGATTTGAGGTTCAGTGGCCCGAATGAGCCGGAAGCCAGTGGCGATCCCTCGTCACCCGATCTTGAACTTGCTGTAAGCCTCGCTCGTGCAAATGATCACATGCTCGGCACAACCGTTGGTCCGGTGCGGATCGCAAAGATGTTCATAGTCCGGTGACGTCATCATCTCGACGAAGACTGCGACGGAGGGATAATAAACGAGCGCCAGATAGTCCCACTGTTGATGGTCCGCTTCGCCGAGCGCGACGGCTTTGGCGTCGCCGGTCCACAGCAAGGTGCCGCCGCGGGCCTTGATCATCGGCACGGTCAGCGCGCTGTAACGCAGATAGGCGTCCCAGCCCGACCCATCGCCGTCGAGCGAGCGCTCGCGGAATCGCATCAGATTGACCATGACGATCGGGCCCTGATGCTCCAGCTCTTTGAGCCCCTTGATGTTCAGGAGATCGACACCCATGCACAATCTCCTGTTTCAGCAAGCCGCGGGCAAATAAGCGAACACCGGTTAAGCCTCGGGATCGACATCGTCCAGGAACGTCGCTGTGGGAACGAAGAACAGCGTCCCCGTCACCGCGCGGCTGAAATCCAGCAGATGGTCGTAAGTGCCCGGCGGGTTGCCGATGAACATGTTCTCCAGCATCTTCTCAATGCGCTGCGGGGAACGGGCGTAACCGATGAAATAGGTGCCGAACTCACCTTTGCCCACTTCGCCGAACGGCATGTTGTCGCGCAGGATTTGAAGCTGCTCCCCATTCTCTTCAATCGACGTCAGGACGTTGTGCGCATACGGCTTCTTCTCGGAATCGCGCTGTTCGATATCGGACAGCTTGTGCCGGCCAATGATGTTCTCCTGTTCCTCGACGGGCACCTTGTTCCATCGCGCGACGTCGTGCAGATATTTTTGCACGATCACGTAGCTGCCTCCGGCAAAGCCGGGGTCTTCATCGCCGACAAGGGTGGCCGCGTCAGCGGCCTGACCGACAGGGTTTTCAGTTCCGTCAACAAAGCCGATCAGATCGCGGTCGTCGAAGAATTTGAAACCGTGCACCTCGTCCACGGCCGAAACCGCGCCGGCGAGCCGCGACATGATATGCGTCGCCAGCTCGAAACAGAGATCCATGCTCGCCGCACGGATGTGAAAGAGGATGTCGCCGGGTGTCGAAACGGCGGTATGCACGCCGCGAATTTCGCGAAACGGATGCAAGTCTTTCGGACTCGGCGCTCCGAACACCCGACTCCAGGCGTCAGAGCCGAACCCCATGATGCAGGACAGCTGCCCATTGAGATTGCGGAATCCCACGCCGCGCAGCAGGCTCGACAGGTCGCCGCACAAGCCACGAACCGCCTTCTCGGGGGCCGGTCCGGGATTGATCGTCACGACCAGGAATATCGCCGCCCGCGTCAGCCTGGCAGCGACCGACTGGGACACGGGAGCCGGCAAGCTTGAAACCATGTTCGATCCATTCGATATCAGTTGTGTCGCGTATCTTTAGCGTGACGAAGATAACTGCCGACGCGCCTATATCCGGCTCACATGCTTTGCCGGCAACTTGCCGCCATTCCACTTGCCGTCGATCGCGCGCTCGACCTGCGCGGCCAGTTGCAGCAGCAGGCCGTCATTGGCCTGACGCGTCTGCGCCTGGATGCCGAGCGGCAGTCCGTTCTCCTGCGCCGCCAGCGGCAGCGAAATGCCAGGAATGCCGCACAGATTGGCGAGCGGAGTATAGGCGAAATTCTTCCACAGGTTGGCGAACCAGTCATGGACCGACGGATTGGTGCTGGTGGTGAGATATTCCGATGTGCCGACCTTCGGCGTCGGCTTGGCGGTGATCGGCGTCAGGATGATGTCGTAGCGCTCGAAGAACGCGCCGAAGGCCCGCGAGGTCGTGTTGAACACCGCCTGCATCGCGTTGCGCTCGGTGTAGGACGTGTTCAGCCCGCTCTCCCAGATCTTGATGTTGATCGGCTCCAGCAGATCGGTGGTCGGTTTATCCAAACCGAGCCGCGCCAGATGACCGGCGATCACCTGCGCGAAATTGCTGATGTAGCAGGTCGTCTGCGCGGCAAATGCGTTACGGAAATCCACCTCCGGCAACGCCCATTCCACGTGATGGCCGAGCCCTTCGAGCATTTTGCCGACACGCTCCAGCTCTGCAACGAAATGCGGCGGCGCTTTGTAGTCGCCCCACTCATGCGACAGCGCGATGCGCAATTTGGCGGGATCGCGCTTGATCAACTCGCTATAGGGCTCGGCCGGCGACCAGAACGGCATGAATTCGCCGGGTGCGCCGCCGCGGCAATTATCGACAAAGGCTGCGGTGTCGCGCACGCTGCGGCTCACGCAGCCCTGGATCGAGACCAACCCGGAGAGATCCGACAGCGCGGGCGCCAGCGAATAGACGCCGCGCGAGACCTTCAGGCCGATCAGCCCGTTGACGCCCGCGGGAATACGGATCGAACCGCCGCCATCGGTGGCATGCGAAATGGGAAGCACGCCGGCTGCCACCATCGCCGCACTCCCGGCGGAGGAGCCACAGGTCGTGTAATCGGTGTCCCAGGGATTGCGGGTAACATAGAGCTTGTTCTCGGCAGAACTGCAGACGCCGAATTCCGGCGTGGTGCTGCGGCCAATGATGTTGAGCCCGGCGCCGCGGATCTTGCCGGTCAGGAAGCTATCCTGCGCTGGGCGATGCCCTTGCATGATCATGGAGCCGAATTCCTGCAGCCGTCCCTTCAGGGTCGGGCCGAGGTCCTTCATCAGGTACGGAACGCCAGCGAACGCGCCGTCCGCATTCATGCCGTCCTTCAGCGGATCGGCGACCACGTCATCGAACACTTCGACGACGGCATCGAGCGGAGGATTGGTGCTGGCGATGCCGGCCGCGGCCTGCGCCGCCAGTTCGGCCGGGGACACGTCGCCCTTGCGCACGCGCGCGGCCAGCGCCACCGCGTCGTGTTTGGCCCATTCGTCCCAGCTCATCGCCAATGTCATGTCGCACGTCCAATTCGAGATTCGGTTGGTACGAGCCTAGACCGGATAACGGTTTTTTCGGAAGCCGTGGCAGGTGCCCTGAGAGCGCGGCTGACGCAGGGCAGACCAGCGTGCCGAATGGCGATCGCCGTCCCCCTCTCCGGCGGCGGCGGCAAATTCCAGCAGGACGTCAGCGTGCGGCACCATAGCCGGGCCGCTGATACCCGAGTAGCGCTTCGCTTCACCCATCCCGCGAAATACTTTGGCGTCAAAGGCGCAATAGGTTCAGTACGGTGCCGACGGCAGTAACAAGAGTCAGCCCGATAACGATCGCCCGCCAAAGAAACTGCTGACGCGCCGTGCGCCGGTCGTGGAACGCCAGCCAGTCGCGAACGAAACCACCCGGAATATCGAATATGACCGCGCGCTTGCCGGGATGACGGATCTCATGATCGGCAAACATCGCCCGTACATTCATCAGGCCCAATCGCTCAAGCTCGCAATACCATTGCCATCCGTGCTCGCCGTTGGTCCACCGGTTCTCGAAGGGAAGCTTGTGCGGTTTCATCGCGCACCTCCATCACATCTCCTTATCCCGAGGAAGATATGGTCTCGCCGGCGCCGGCAGCAGATCCTTCAATCGGTAACCGGACATTATTTGCCTGCAACCGCCGACCGACATGACCGCCACTCGGATGAGCCGGACCGCCGCAATGGGCCAGCATCACCCGCAATTCCAGATCGGCCCGATCGGCGTGCGCGTCCAGCACGGGCCGAAGCTGCCGCCATTGTACTGGCCGCGATAGAAACCGGGCCGGCCGAAATAATATTTCTCGCCGTCGGACCAGCGGTAATAGACCGGGGTGCGGTCGATATACCAATGGCGCTTGTCGCGCTTGGCCATGCGCAGGTCCGCGCGCTTCTGCATGAACAGCGGAACGCTGTTGTTCAGCGGCTGGTGGTAGCCCGGCAGGAAGCCGTAGCCCTTCCATTGCTGCGATTTCTTCTTGACCGGCGCAGCCAGTGCAACGGCGGAAGTGAGCGACAGGACGAGAGCAATCAATAGACACATGAATCGCGACATACCCACAGCATAGAGATTTGGCGCGCGGGCAGCCATTCAAATTCAGGTGGGGCGGATGGATTCCTCAGGGTATCCCTGTGACGTTGTGTCTCCGTCGTGATACCCTCACGCCATGAAAACCAAGCCCTCGCCGATATCCTGGAACGCGTCGAGACGTGGCCGCCACATCTGCAGGACGAGCCGCATTCAGTGCCGAGCTGATCGTGAAGCGCGACGGCGCCCCGCCCCAAATTTGGAAGACCGCGATGCGATTTTTGTTCTGCTCTCTGTGGGCGATCGGCTTTCTGGGGACGCAGGCATTGGCGAAGGAGCCAACATTCTTCCAGAAACAACTCATCGCATACGTGGCTGCACACCCGATCGGTTTCCCGGCAGAATTGCGAAGTGAGCGTCTGCCCATCGATGTGCTCTTAAAATTCTCACTCGACCGGGATGGTAAACTGTTGAACCCGAGAGTCGAAAAGGGAACGGGCATTCCGAAGGTCGATCAGGATTTGCTGGAGTGGCTGGCGAAGCTGCAACCATTCCCGATGGTTTCAGCCGACGACGAGGCCCTGCAAGAGATCCAGTTGCCTGTCCGGTTTGGAGCGCGGCCACCTGCGCAGACTTACGAAGAGAGCGAGAGAAGAATAAAACAGATGATCGGAAACGTCTGTAAGGGCTGCTAACCGATCGCGCGGCAGCCCTCGAAATGTCGGCAACGTGCAGACGCTGATCACCTCGCAGGGTTCAACGCCTCCGATCACGGAGCAGCGATCCCGATCAGTTTCTGCTCATGTTGATGGTGACGTTCCGGATGTCGCCTTCGGACGATATCGAGAAAGACTGCTTGTTGCCGCGCGTCGAGAGCGACAGACTGGCCGAGAAGCCCGGCGCATCGATGACGGCCGAGATGAGGCCGCCGGATTCCCGGCCTGCGATGCTTCCGCTGATGCCGCGACTGGTCTCGCTCCATGATCCGGCGATGGTCCCATCCTGGCTGACCACGTCGCTGTTGAGATCGAAGCGGTAGCTGTCGCTCGCACAACGCAAGCTCTGCAGCAGCCGCCTTTCGCCGTTGCTGACCTGGTATGTCGCCTTGCAGCGAAGCCGCTCTTTCGATCCGTCGGACAGCGAGATCGCTCCCGCGCCTGCCCAGGACCCGGTCAGGCCCGTGAACGGCAGCGACTGCGCCGCCGCCGAACCCGAGGCGGCGGCAACCAGGATCGACACCAGCGCCATCCGGCGGGGCGAAACGATCTTGCGAAGCATGGACAATCTCATGAGGTCACTCCTGTTTCAGCACGCATGTGCCGGGTTTAAACGTCGCATCGCACATCAGTTGCCGCTTGCGACCTGCCGCGTGGGTGCTGTGTGTGATGCCGCCACGGAATCCTGATCGTCGGAGGGCGGGGATTTCGACCAGAGACGATTGCCTCGCGCTCTATCGTAACCGTACTCAAACAGCGCGCGCATATAGGCGGTATCGAAGCCTGACATCGGCGATGGCGGTCGATCGCCCTCGATATAGGTCAGATTGAATCCAAACTTGTTGCGGCGGGCGAAGGCATAGGTGTTGTAGAGGATGGAGCGTGTCTGCATCTTCGTCACGGTCGACGACGACCGCGCAGCGATTTCGATGGTGGAATTGGGAATGACCTGAAATTCCCGTTCGATCTTGTTGTTGATCAGGACGTAGAGCTGCAGCTTCTCTGCTCGGGCGAATGTGGCGTCGCGCAGCAGGAAGGCCTCCGGCAATGTCAGGACAGGCGCGGTGACGCCGCCATCGACATGCATTTCCTCGAAGCGCTTGCCGTTCGCCTCCGCGGTCACCAGCATCGGCGGAAACACCACAGGCAGGCTCGCCGATGCCGCGACAATATCCCGGAACAGGTTCAAAGCTTCTGGCGTGCGAAGCGAGGCGATCCGCCCCATGTCCCAGATGGCAGTGCGCTGGGAGTCCAGATTGGTCGTGACGATGAACAGCATCCGTCCCTTCGCGTGTTCGGCGGCGACGGCGGCAACGAAGTTCTCGTCGATATACTTCGCCACCAGCTCGCGTAGCCGCGTGTTGCCGAACAGGCCTGAACCAAAGATCGCATTGAACGGATTGGGCGCGTCGAGCAGGCTCGCGGCGACGCCGCTGGTGTAGAGGTCCCGCAAGGTCGCGTCATAGTCGGGACCGAGAAACGCAAAGGGCGCGATCAGCGCGCCGGTACTCACACCGGATACCATCGAGAACGACGGGCGCGTCCCCGCTTCGGTCCAGCCGTTGAGCACGCCGGCGCCATAGGCGCCGTCCGCCCCGCCTCCGGATAGCGCCAGATAGGTTCGAGGCCCTCGCAGCGCGACCTGATTCTGATCGCTTCGGAACGTCGAGGCCGGTTCGTCCGCATAACGGCGCAGGTTCGTGAGATCGAGGACGCGCGCACTGGATGCATCCGCAACGCTATACGGCGTCCGTGGCAATGACGAACATCCGGCGACCAGCAGGCTCAGCGCCGCAGCCACAAGCGACGAGACCGACGGCCGCCAATGGCGGCCATGCATGACATGTTCGGTCAGGAGAGCGCTCACGGGTTCGATGCCCCGCTTACGGAACTACGTCGCTGGGCGACCTGAAAGGATGCCGCCGCAGGTTGGGTGACGAGCTCGAGATAGTCCTGGTGGATCGCCTGGATGGTCTTCCGCTCGTCGAACTTGATCCGCCAACTGCTCGGCGAGCCGTTCCCCACGATGACTCCCTGACGATCGCCGTATTTGGGATGCCGTTCACGACCGAGACGGCTCATCCGGACACGGGCACCACGGAACAGCCGCGGTGGCGATTTGCTGTCATCAGCGTTCTTCATGCAGCCCCCGCCCCGTCCGGCGCCTGCTGCGCAATCAGTGTCGCTTTCGCTGTGGCCGCGGTTTCGATCGGCTTGCGTCGCCGATCCGCGGTGCCGGCCGCATCGGCTGGCAATGGAGACATCATTTTGAAAGCACTATGCATTTGACCGCGGCAATTAAGTGAGCAATCACTCACTATTATTGACTGACTCAAAAGTCAATAGCACCCCACCGAGCGTTCGATTATCCTCGCCCCATGAATGCTGAGCTGAAGAAGCGCGCCCGGCGAAAAGCGGAACGACCGATCGAGATTCTCGATGCGGCCTTCGAGGAATTCGCCAAAAACGGCTATGCCGCGACCCGGCTGGAGGATGTCGCCGCCCGCGCGTCCGTCACCAAGGGCACGATCTATTTCTATTTCGAAACCAAGGAGCGCGTGTTCGACGAGATGATCCGATACAAGTCCCAGGCGTTCTTTCCCGAACTGGAAAGCTATGCCGCGACGCTGGAAGGATCATACAACGCGCGCCTGCGTGCACTCATGGTCTTCGTCTATCGCAAGATCGCCGAGGACAGACCTTTCCGCGAAACACTCCGCTTCCTGATCGCCGACGGCTCCCGCTTCCCCGATCTCGTGGACCGGCACTATGACGAGTTCATGCGGCCGGTCATCGACCAGTTCCGAAGGGTAATCGAAGCGGGAGTCGCGGCCGGCGAATTCCGCCCGTCGCAAGCAAGCACATTCACCGAAATCGTGATGAGCCCGGCGCTGCTGTTGACCGTGTGGTCGCTGTTGTTTGGAACACGAAGGCAGATCGACGTCGCGGTCTTCACCGATGCCAGCATCGACCTGCTGATGAGAGGGATCGATACATCCCATTAGTCCGGGCGTGGAGTTGGATCCTTAAAACGTCGGCGGCGTACAGGCGCTGATGACCTCGCAGGCTTTGTTGCCGACGCAGCGGAAGCGATGCGGGCGACGGCTTTCGAAATAATAGGCATCGCCGGGATCGAGGATGCGGCGCTCGTCATCCACGATGACTTCCAGCCGGCCTGAGATCACGATGCCGCCCTCCTCGCCGTCATGCACCAGCGGCACGCGCCCGGTGTCACTGCCCGGCTCGTAGCACTCCTTCAGGATCTGCAAGGCGCGGCCGAACAGGTTGTCGCCGACCTGGCGATAGGAGATTGGTTTCTTGCCGATCTCGGTCAGTTCATCCGAGCGGTAGAACGCCTTGCGCGGCCGGTCCGGCTCGATGGCGAAGAATTCGGCGAGTCCCATGGGAATGCCGTCGAGGATGCGCTTGAGCGCGCCGACCGACGGGTTCATCTGGTTGGATTCGATCAGCGAGATCGTCGAATTGGTGACGCCCGCGCGCTTGGCCAGTTCACGCTGCGACAGCTTGTGGCGCCCGCGCACGAAGCGCAGCCGTTCGCCGAGATCGATGCTCACGCCCAAATCCTGTTGTGAGTGTTCTGGATCGAACAAATATGGCTCAGCCCACTCAGCAAAATCAACAGCTTAATCAGCTCAAGAAAAGGACTTGTTGCAATGTTACGAACATGATCCAGATGCGAAAATCAGCCTGAACATCATCCCTGGGAGCGCGACGTGACCGTCCATCAGATTCCGAACAGCCTGCAGCTCGACACGTTCTGGATGCCGTTTACGGCCAACCGTCAGTTCAAGGCGGCGCCTCGCATGTTCGCGTCGGCCCAAGGCATGTATTACACCACCGAAGACGGCCGTAAGGTGATCGACGGCTCCGCCGGCCTCTGGTGCACCAATGCCGGCCACGGCCGCCGCGAGATCGCCAGCGCCGTGGAGAAGCAGCTCTCCACCCTCGATTTCGCCCCGGCCTTCCAGATGGGCCACCCGCTGGCCTTCGAATTTGCCAACCGCCTCGCCGAGATCGCCCCGGAAGGCCTCGACCGCATCTTCTTCACGAACTCGGGCTCGGAATCCGGCGACACCGCGCTGAAGATTGCGCTCGCCTATCATCGCGCCAACGGCCAGGCCGCCCGCACGCGCCTGATCGGTCGGGAGCGCGGCTATCACGGCGTCGGCTTCGGCGGCACGTCGGTCGGCGGCATGGTCAATAACCGCCGCGCCTTCTCGTCGGCCCAGTTGCCGGGCGTGGACCACATCCGCCACACCCACGATCTCGCGCGCAACGCCTTCTCGAAGGACCTGCCGGATCACGGTGCCGAATTTGCTGACGACGTCGAGCGTCTGGTCGCGCTGCATGGCGCCGACACCATCGCCGCCGTCATCATCGAGCCGGTCCCCGGCTCCACAGGCGTGCTGCCGCCGCCGAAGGGCTATCTGCAGCGCCTGCGCGAGCTGTGCACCAAGCACGGCATCCTGCTGATCTTCGACGAAGTCATCACCGGCTTCGGCCGCCTCGGCGCACCATTCGCCTCGCAGTTCTTCGGCGTGACGCCGGATATCATGACCACCGCGAAGGGCATCACCAACGGCACCGTGCCCTGCGGCGCCGTGTTCGCCAGCCGCAATATCTATGATGGGCTGATGAATGGCCCGGAAGGCCAGATCGAGCTGTTCCACGGCTACACCTATTCGGCGCATCCGGTCGCCTGCGCCGCCGGCATCGCCACGCTCGACATCTACAAGAACGAAGGCCTGCTGACCCGCGGTGCGTCGATGGCCGAATACTGGCGCGACAGCCTGCATGCGCTGAAGGGCCTGCCCAATGTCATCGACATCCGCAATTGCGGCCTGATGGGCGCCGTCGAACTGGCGCCCCGCAAGGACGCGCCGGGTGCCCGCGGCTATGAAGTGATGGTCGATTGCTTCAACACCGGCCTCTATCTGCGCCAGAGCGGCGATGCCTTCGCGATGTCGCCGCCGCTGACCGTCGAGAAGAACCATATCGACGAAATCGTCTCGATCCTGAGCGACGCCATCAAGCGCGTCGCCTGATCCGACACGCCGTCCAAAACAACACGGCCCGGATGAAGCGCCTGCTTCATCCGGGCCGTTGTTGTTTAAGAGATCCGGCTGTCGATCAACTTGCGTTGCCATGCGCCCGAGCGCACATCCACACTACATGATCCGCGCTCATCACCGGCGTCGGCGCAGCGGTGTCGCGGGAAACTGTACTGGTCGTCCATGAGAAGCTGCCGAGCGACGCCATGACAGGCGCTATGGCAAAGCGCGACATCATCGCGACATTGACCATCGCCGGCACGTCGACGCGGGGATGACTGACGATCGCGTCCACGATCAGGCCGAAGGCGGCCAGTCCCAGTGTTCGCTTGCGAGATCTGATTGAGGTCTTGCGGAATTGGATCGGCATCGCGGGCTCACTCGTTTGAGGATATGCGGGCTTGAGGATGCGCACGCACCGAGGTCGGAGCGCGCCGACGGGTCGACGTCGCGAGCCGTTTTACCGATCAACTGTGACCATCCGGTCTAATGCGGCGAACAACAAAGCTCGCAACCGATCACGTCGCGAAGAGTCGCGCGATATCGGTCATCACATCTTCACGAGGACGAGGACCCCAAGCACGGCGAGCAACCGTCGTGCGCCGTGTCATCCTGACAGCGTCTCGATCACCCGGCAGTCACTGACCCTGCCATGACTGCACTCTTCCACCATGCGCTTCAATTCTCCGCGTAACGCGGTGAGTTGCGCGATCCGGCGCTCGACGTCCGACAAGTGCCGGCGCGTGATCCGGTCGACCTCTGCGCAAGACTGATCGGGTCCCTCGCTCAGGGTCAGCAATTCGGCGATGTCGACGATCTCAAAGCCGAGCTCGCGTGCGTGCCGGATGAAATTCAAACGGGCGACATCCTCCGGGCGATAACGGCGCTGCTTTCCCTCCGTCCTCGTGGGCGCGGCCAGAAGGCCAATGCCCTCATAGTAACGGATCGTCGGCACCTTGATGCCCGTCAGACGCGACGCTTCTCCGATTGCGTAATCCATTTTTCCCTTGAACCTCTAGTCGCTAGAGATTGTACGCTTGTCTCACATTGAGAGGAAGCCGATGTCCGACAAGACCTGTTGCACCACCGACACCTGCTGCGAGCCGCCGCCCATCGATTGTTCGAAGGCGAACGCGAAGCCTGTCTCCCCGGCGGCCTGCGGGACCGAGGCATGCGGTTGCTCCGGGGGCGTTCCGGTCTTCGACGGCGTCGATCCCCGCTACAAGCGCGTGCTGTGGACGGTCATTGCCATCAACGGCATCATGTTTCTTGTCGAGATCATCGCGGGACAGATCGCGGGATCGCAGGCGCTGAAAGCGGATGCGCTCGACTTCCTCGGCGATACCGTCACTTACGGGCTGAGCCTCGCGGTCATCGGCACCGGCATCAGGACGCGGGCAACGGCGGCTTTGTTCAAGGGCCTTTCGCTCAGCGTCATGGCTCTATGGGTGTTCGGTTCGACCGTCTACCAGACGCTTGTCCTGGGCGTTCCAAGTGCCGAGGTTATGGGCGCCATCGGCTTCCTGGCGCTGGCAGCCAATCTCGCCTCGGTGCTGCTCCTGATGCGTTACAAGGACGGCGACGCCAATGTGCGCTCTGTCTGGCTGTGTTCCCGCAACGATGCCATCGGCAACGTCATTGTCATGTTCGCAGCCCTGGGGGTCTGGGGCTCGTCGAGTGCGTGGCCGGATCTGGCGGTGGCCGCCGTGATGGCCTTCATCTTTCTCTCCTCCTCGGTGCAGATACTCCGTCAGGCCTGGGCTGAATATTCCGAACAGCCCGCGCGCGCCGGTGTTTCAGGGCGTTCCTGAGTCTGACATGCCATCTCTTCATCGCCGGCATCCTCGCCCCGCGGCGACAATTCTGAAAATAATCCTTGACGCCAATCCATTCCAGTATATATTCCCATCCATCCCGCTCCACTTGAGGGAGCGTTACCGGGACGCCGACTGGCGCGGGGCGGGATGTGGCGCCTGCGGGCGGGAGGAAGACGTTTCCTCACGCACTCGGGAGGCCTTGGGTCACCGTCCGGCCCCACTACGGGGGTCTGCCACTCATGCTGGCTGGACGTGGCATTGGTGAACGGCGGGAAACCGTCGGGATCAGCGGAGTGCGGAGCTCTGCGCCTTTGCCCGGAAGAACGGTCCCGGGGACAGAAATCGCCACGGTGGAGCGTCGAAAGGCGTTTCCGCGGCCTCTGTGGTCCGGCGATCCGGACAGCACGCTGCGGCACTGTTACCAAGTCGCGCCTTTCGGCGCTTCATCTCCCTCATTCTTGAGGGAGACCACCGGGACTGCCACTCACGCGCTCAGGCGCGGGCAAGAACGGCGCACGCTCGTCCCTCACCTGCATCACAGTAATCAACAACGTCATCACGGGAGGTCACATGCTCCTTGGTCACAAGCATCCTGGTCACATGCATCCGCGCCTCACATCGACAAATTCCACGCTGCGGCAGCAAACGTTAGCGGCCTTTCGTCTACTTTCCCCGTTACCGTGCGATGCGGTAGCCTGCCTACGGGACTCTGCATCCCGCGACATCCGTCGCGGCGCAGAACGGGCAGACAACAAGAAGAACGGTCTGCGATCCGAGGCAGGCGCTACGGCGCTCCCGCCGCCTTGGAGCGCGCCGGCAGTCGAGGAAATGAAATGATGAAGAGCTTCGTCCGCGCCGTGAGCGTGATCGCCGTGATGGCCGCCTGCGCCGGCAGCGCCGGAATGGCACAAGCGCAGAGCTGGCCGAACCGGCCGATCCGCATGGTCGTGCCCTATACGCCGGGCGGCTATACCGACCTGATGGCCCGCCTCGTCTCGGAAAAGATGGCGATCGCGCTGGGCCAGCCCATCGTCATCGAGAACAAGCCGGGCGCCAATGCCGCCATCGGCACCGACGCCGTCGCCAAGGCAGCCCCCGACGGCTACACCTTCGGAACCGTGATCGCGGCTCATTCGGTGAACCCGACGCTCAATCCAAAGCTGCCCTATGACGCGATGAAGGACTTCACCTATGTGTCGCTGACCTCGGTCGCGCCGCTGATTTTGATTGCGACGCCGTCCCTGCCCGCCAAGGACATGAAGGAGTTCATCGCACTCGCCAAGGCGAAGCCTGGCTCGCTGAACTTCGCCTCGTCAGGCATCGGCTCGGCGGCACATCTGACCATGGAAATGCTGAAGAGCCGCGAAGGCATCAATCTGCAACACATTCCCTACAAGGGCACGTCCGGCGCGCTGCAGGATACGGTCGGCGGCCAGATCAATGTGATGTTCGACGTTATCGGCCCGCTGATGTCGCAGGTGAAGTCCGGCAATGCCAAGGCGCTCGCCGTCGCCGCCAAGGAGCGCGTCCCGGCGGCCGGCGACGTGCCGACCATGGCGGAAGCCGGCGTGCCGGATTTCGTCTCCGGCACCTGGTCCGGCATCATCGCGCCCGCTGGCACGCCGAAGGAGATCGTGGATCGCGTAGCCGCGGAGGCAAAGAAGGCGCTCACCGATCCCGACCTGAAGAAGAAGCTCGACGATCAGGGCATCGTCCCCATGGGCACCACCCCGGATGAATTCCGCGCCTTCGTCACCGACGAAATCGCGCGCTGGAAGAAGGTGATCACGGACGCCGGGATCAAGATGGAGCAGTAAAATTAACCTCGTCGTTCCGGGGCGCGGGCGCCACTTAGCGACCGCGAACCCGGAACCTCCCGATGAGACTCACATTTCGGGATTCCGGGTTCGGCGCGCGTCACCTGCGTGCCGCGCTCCGCCCCGGAATGACGGCGGGATCTCTCACACCTCGCTTCTGGCCTTCAAAATCGCCAGATGCACGAAATGCAGCTTTCCCCTCACCGCCTGTGTCAGGTGAAACGGATAAGCGTCGCTCATTCCCATCGAACGATTGAGTTCGTTCATGCTGTAGGACACAGCATCCCACAACGACAGCAACGCCTCGAAGTCGCGCTCGAGATAGGGATCGTCCAGCGTATGACGCGAGCGCTCGTCCAGTGACAGCGGCAGCGACGATGCGGTATCCAGCGTCGAGACGATGTGCAGGAAATGCGCAAAGGTCTCGGCCCAGTCCTCCCACGGATGCGAGGTCGCATATTCGCTGATGAAGGCATCGCTATTCCACGAGCGATCGGCGCGATTGTGATAGGCCGCGAGTGCCTCGCCATAGTCGCGCGTTTCATCGCCGAAGATCATCCGGAACGGACCGATGAGCTGCGACTGATCGACCAGCGCTTCCCAGTAGAAATGCCCGACCTCGTGGCGGAAATGGCCGAGCAGCGTTCGATACGGTTCGCGAAACGCGGCGCGGCGCGCCTCGCGCTCGGCATCGTCAGCTTCCGAGAGGTTCATCGTGATCAGCCCCGACAAATGCCCGGTCATGATCGGATGTCCGGCGGTCTCGTCCGAGAGAATGTCGAACGCGATATGCGCGCCGCTCGACACAGCAAGGGGTAGCCTGAGTCGCATCAGGTCGTAGGTCAGACGCCGCTTGGCTTGCTCAACCCGCTTCCAGAGCGCGACATTGCGATCGGATACCAGATTGGGAATTGTTCGCGTAAGCCGGCAGGACGGACAGAACGGATCGTTGTCATCCGTGGCCCAGTTGCAGGCGATCAGATCGCGATTGGCACAGGACATGGCCGCCGCGGCGCTGACGACATTGGACTGCGCGGTGTCGAAGATCAGCGCCTCGCCGCATTGCACGCAATCGCTCTGCTCGAAGAAGACGCGTGTCTGGCAATTGGGGCAGATCAGTTGTTTCATGGGTGAAGTCTAACCCGAAACGGCCGGGATGGTTCAACGCGCTCACAACATTCGCCGCCCGGCCGTGCCAGTCATGCGCGATGCCGGCATGCAGGAATGGCGCTTGAGCCATCCGCCCAAATCGCGCTTCAATCCTGGCGTTCAGAAGAACCAATAAAATCAGACCGGGAGGCCATCATGAAGACGCTCGCAGGAGCCATCTGCGCTCTGGCGCTATTTGCAGGCAACGCGCAGGCGCAGACCGTCAAGGATTTTCTGGCGCAGGTGATGGTCAAGTGGACCGCGCCATTCGAGCCTTTTCAGCTGATCGACAACATCTATTACGTCGGCACCGACGGCATCGCGGTCTATCTCATCAAGACATCCGACGGCCTGATCCTGATGGATACGGGCGTCCCGCAATCGACCGGGATGATCAAGGAGCACATCGCAAAGCTCGGCTTCAAGGAAGCCGATATCAAGATCATCCTCAACAGCCATGCCCATTTCGATCACACCGGCGGTTTTGCGGAGATCAAGAAGGACACCGGCGCGCAACTGATCGCAGGCCTACGGGACAAGCCATTGCTCGAAAGCGGCACCTATCCGGGCGATGAAAAGAACACCGATATTGGTTTCCCGCCGGTCAAGGTGGATCGCACCGTCACCGAGGGCGATAAGGTCACACTCGGCGGCACCACACTGACGGCGCATGCGACGCCCGGCCATTCGCCGGGCTGCACGAGCTGGGAAATGACCGTGAAGGACGGCAGCGAGAACCGTGAGGTCCTGTTCTTCTGCAGCGGCACCGTGGCGCTGAACCGGCTTGTCGGCAATCCAACCCATGCCGGCATCGTCGACGATTATCGGTCGACCTATGCCAAGGCCAAAGCCATGAAGATCGACGTGCTGCTCGGACCGCATCCGGAAGTCTATGGCATGCAGGCCAAGCGCGCGGCGATGAAGGACGGCGCGCCAAACCCCTTCGTGAAACCGGGCGAGCTGGCCGCTTACGCTGCAACGCTCGAACAGGATTTCGACAAGCAGCTCGCCAAGCAAACGGCTGCGCTGCAAAGCGGCAAATAGCGACTGCCAGCCGCGGCGAGCGATTTGTCGCAAGCCGCGGCAGTTGTCGGCGATTGCGGTCGGCTGGTAGTTTTGCGCATCAGATGAGGTGCGCCCATGGAACTCGCCTGCCCCTGCAACGCCGTGAAGCTCAGGATTTCAGCCGACCCCATCGCCCATTTCTGGTGCCACTGTGCCGACTGCCAGACCGTCCATGGCGCAGCTTATGTGGCCGAAGCCGTCTATCCGGCTGACGGCGTTGAAGTCGTACAAGGCGACACGACGTCGTTCGCGCTAAAGACGACCCCGCGCCTCAGTTGCGCAAAGTGTGCCACGCGGCTGATTATCGAGCTCGACGGGATCGGCATGCGCAGCATCAACGGTTATCTGCTCGGGGACGCGTTCAAGCCGAGCCTACATATCAATTGCAGCGAGGCGATCGCTCCGGTCCGCGACGGCCTGCCACATTACGCTGCCATGCCGGCTGCGTTCGGCGGCGACGACCGGCTGGTCGACTGGTAGGACGCCGAGGTTTTCCTCGCTAGGGCAGCGCCAGCAGGCCTCCAGCAACAATCATGGTCGCCAGCGCCGACAGCGCCAGCGACCAATGGATTCCGATCATGCTGCCGACGACGCCGACCGAGATGCCGCTGAAGGCGCGCAGACCCAGGCTCGCCATATTGAACAGGCCGATGACGCGACCGCGCTTGTCCAGGGGTGCATCGAGCTGCACGAGGCTTTGCGCCATCGCGTTGAACGACAATTCGAGAAATCCCGCTGCAAACAGGAACACCAGCGCGATGGCGTAATGACCGGTCAGCGCGAAGATCGCCAGCGCGCCGCACCAGAGCAGCGCCAATATGATCGCCGTACGCGGCTTCGGCGCCAGCAATTGCCTGCCCTCCAGCGCCAGGCCGGCAAGCAATCCGCCGGCTGCGTCAGCCGCCAACAGCATGCTGTAGGACATGCCGGGATCGCCATGGCCGAGATCACTGGCGAAGCCCGGCATCTGCGAACTATAGGCGTTGCCGACGAAGAACGATGCCGCGCCGGCCAGTGCGATCATGGAGACAATCACCGGCCGGTGGCGAACGTCGCGCATGGTCTGGACGATGTCCGCAAAGCCGCGCACGGCACGCTGAGGCGCGGGCGCGCCGGTGCGAAAGCGCGGACCATAGGGCGCATTGATCAGCCACAGCACCAGCGGCAGGTAGAAGATGGTGTTGAGCATGATGCCATAGGCCGGACCCAGCGCGAGCAGGATCACGCCGCCGACCGCAGGGCCAACCATCACGCCGAGATAGCGCGCCATGGCGTTCAGACGCACCGCGCTCGGCAGGTCCGCCGGGCCGACCACGTCGTAGAGCAGCATCTGGTTCGGCGTCTGCCAGAGCACACCCGCACAGCCATGGATCACCAGCAGCACCATGGCCTGCCACATCTGTAATGTGTCAGTGATGAAGAAATAGCCCCAGCCCAGCGATGCCAGAATGAACAGCGCCATGCCGCACTGGATCACGCGCCGCAGGTCGAAACGCTCCGCCAGCGCGCCAGACGTGACCGAGAACAGCAGGAACGGCAGCCAGTGCGAGACGATGGCGAAACCACCCAGCGCGGGCGACTGGAACTTCTGAAACACCACCCAGTAGCTGATCACATGCTCGATATTGTCGGCCATCATGGCCAGCACATAGGTGATGAACTGGGCGCGGAATCCCGGGTGATGCAGGGCGGCGAAGGATCGTTTGGCGGGAGGTGCGCCGACGGTCTGCGCTGGGGTATCGCTCATCGGGAGGGAATCTTCGGACGGAGGGAATCCTGCCGTCAGCAATGACGGCAGGAACTCGTTACATCGTATGTCACCACCCGGCACAAGGCAGCTTCCGACATAGGGAGCATCGCCATCTTGCATGCAGATGCATTCAACCCTACCTGTCCCCGACCATCACAATCCTCCCCTTTTTCCGGAGCCAGCCTGACATGACCGACGCCCCCTATACGCCTCCCAAAGTCTGGACCTGGGACAAGGAAAACGGCGGCAAATTTGCCTCGACCAACCGGCCTATCGCCGGCCCAACCCATGAGAAGGAGCTCCCGACGGGCAAACATCCGTTCCAGCTCTATTCGCTGGCGACGCCGAACGGCCAGAAGGTCACGATCATGTTCGAGGAACTGCTCGCTGCCGGCCATACAGGCGCGGAATATGATGCATGGCTGATCCGGATCGACGGCAACCAGTTCGGTTCGGGCTTCGTCGATGTGAACCCTAATTCCAAGATCCCGGCGCTGATCGACCGCAGCGGCGACAAGCCGTTTCGCGTGTTCGAATCCGGCGCGATCCTGGTGCATCTCGCCGAGAAATTCGGTGCCTTCCTTCCAAAGGGCGGCGAGGCACGCGCCGAAACCCTGTCCTGGCTGTTCTGGCAGATGGGCAGCGCGCCGTTCCTCGGCGGCGGGTTCGGCCACTTCTACGCCTATGCGCCGACCAGGATCGAATATGCCATCGACCGCTATGCGATGGAGACCAAGCGCCAGCTTGACGTGCTCGATCGCCAACTCGCCAACAACGAGTTCATCGCCGGCAAGGACTACAGCATCGCCGACATGGCTATTTTCCCCTGGTATGGCGGCCTCGCGGAGAGCGCGATCTATGGCGATGCCGGCACGTTCCTCGATGTGCAGAGCTACAAGAACCTGCAGCGCTGGACCAAGGCGATCGCAGCACGTCCTGCCGTGAAGCGCGGTCGCATGGTCAATCGCACCTCGGGCGACCCGGCCGGCCAGTTGCGCGAACGCCATGACGCCAGCGACTTCGACACGAACACGCAGGACAAGGTCGAAGCCAGAAGCTGAGGCGGGAGCCGAGGCAAGATCTTACGCCGGCATCGCGTCAGCCTGAAGACGAAAAGCCCCGCGCAAGCGGGGCTTTTTTATTCCGTGCCGGCTGCAAAACGCGCTCAGCCCTTCATGCATTTGTCGATGGAGCTCTTCTTGGCAGCACCCGCGAGCGGCTTGCCGTCGGCACTCTTGGCATTGTCCTCGCAACATTTCTTCATGTGGCTGGCCTTGGCGGCGCCGGCAAGCGGCTTGCCATCGGCCGACGTGGCGGAGCAGGCCGCACCTTGCGCCATGGCCGGCGCGGCACTGAACAGGCTCAAGAGGACGAGAACAGACAGACGTTTCATGGACCGACTCCCGGTTTGTTGGAGCCGCAGCCTAGCGCAATCACCGGCTCTCGCAAGACCGGCCATGCGCCACATACTTACCGTTTTAAACGCTGTGCCGAGGCTTGACGATCTCGCCGCGCACCGAGGCAACGCCCATCTCGAAACTGTCGGCAATACGGCGTGCACGGGTCATGAAGGCCTCGGTGACGTCAGCCGGAAATATCTCGAGCGCGGTCTGCTCGAACAGCAACAGCCAGCGATCGAAATGCTCGCCTTTCAGCGGCAGCACGAGATGTGGACGCATAGGCCGACCATTGTAGCGGCCGGTTTTCAGCATCATCGATGACCAGAAATCGCTGATCTGCGCGATGTGATGATCCCAGTCGGCCACGGCACCGTTGAAGATCGGCCCGAGCAAATCGTCCTCACGGGCGCGGCCGTAAAAGGTCTGCACCAGAAGCGCGATATTTTCTTCATTCAGGGAGGGCTGGAAGCTGGTGAAGCCGATTTCGGAGGTCTGCGTCATGCACCCTGATGTAGGCGACGGCGGCCAGCTCGGCAACCGCCATGGCCCGAAATCCGTTCTGCAATTGATCTAGCGCAAGCTCAGTTGCGACGCCCCGCCGTCTGCGTCCGTTCCATCAGGTCCCCCTCCGAGCGAACGCCATAAAATGCCTGCAGGAGCATCCCCCGACGCAACTTCCCGGGTGCGATGGAGCGGCACCGAGAATTCTTATAGAGCTGCCGATCTCCCCGGAGAGACCGTCCGACGTCGCATTCGCCAACTCCCGGTACTCTCCGGCTTTTTGCGATAGGATGACGCTGATAACCGTGCCCCGAAACCGCAAGGACACCTTCACTTGCCCGAAGCTCTCCTCTCCGCCCGCTCCGGCGAGTTTCCAACCTTTGAAACCTCGGATTTCGCGGGTGAAGGCTCGTTCTACTTCGATCTCGTGCGACTGGAGGACCGTGACGACATCCCGCGCGGTTTCCTGCACCGGCACAACTACTACCATCTGCTCTGGATGACCCGCGCGAGCGGCACGCACACACTCGACTTCGCGCATTTCGACGTGCGCGACCACGCGGTGTTCTTCCTTTCGCCGGGCCAGGTCCATGCGTGGACGTCATCCCTCAAGCCTCACGGCTACGTGCTGAACTTCAGCACCGACTTCTTCGCACGGATGTTTCCGCGCGCCGACGATGTCGCGAAACTTCCGTTCTTTCAACCTGCGCGCGGCAACAGCGTGCTCTATCTCACGCAGGCCCAGCATGACGACATGCTGCCGCTGCTCCGCGAGATGGAATGCGAGGCACGCGATCGCCGTCCGGGATTCCCCGATGTGGTGCGGTCCTGCCTGCTGATCCTGCTCACGCGCCTGCGCCGTCTGTGCCCAGACAACGAGCCCGCCAGCGGCGTTGGTCCGCACCAGGCGCTCGCGCGCCGTTTCGCGATACTGGTGGAAACGCATTACCTGCGCTTCGGTACCATCGGCCAGTATGCCGAGGCGCTCTGCGTGAGCGAGCGTCAGCTCAACGATGCGGTCAAGCGAACCGTGGCGCGCACGGCCAGCCAAATGGTGCAGGAACGCGTGGTGCTCGAAGCCAAGCGCTGGCTCAGCAACACTGAAACGGGCATCGCCGAGATCGCGTTCCGCCTCAATATCGAGGATCCGGCCTACTTCGCGCGCTTCTTCAAGAAGCAGACCGGCCTCACGCCGGGCGACTTCCGGAGGAAGCATTGCCGTCCGCTGGATTGACACGCGAAAAAGTCCAACACAACGTCTGATCCGTCCTAGCGCCGCCGCCGCGCGGCTGCATAAAGTGTTCCGCATGGAAGCCTGACCGGGCATTGCCGTCGCCACTTGCGCGTTCGTTTGCGCATGTCGGCATGGCAAGACGCCGACCGCCACGACCGCCCCGCATCTGCGGAGCGCGCCGTCGGCAGGATATAAAAAACGAGGCAGAGGAAACACATGTACAAAGCAATCATTCCGTTGCGGAGCCTTGTCGTGGCCGCAGCATTGGCTCTCACGTCGGTCAGCGCGATGGCCGATTACCCGGATCGTCCCCTGCGCGTGATCGTGCCGTTCGCCGCCGGTGGTGCCACCGACGTAATCGCGCGCACGGTGGCGCAAGCCATGTCGGTCCGGCTCGGTCAGTCGATCGTGGTGGAAAACAAGGCCGGCGCCAACGGCAATATCGGCGGCGCCGCAGCGGCGCGCTCGGAGCCCGACGGCTATACGCTGCTGATGGCCACGTCGAGCCACGCGATCAACGCGTCGCTCTACCAGAAGCTCAGCTACAGCCTCACGCGCGATTTCGCGGCCTTGTCAAACCTGGCGTCGGTGCCCCTGCTGCTGGTGGTACACCCGTCGGTGCCGGTCAATTCGGTGAGCGAACTCGCCGCTTACGCCAAGGCCAATGCCGCGAGCGTCAATTATGCATCGGGCGGCGTGGGCACCGCGTCCCATCTGTCCGGCGAGCAGTTCAGCGCACTGGCTGGTGCGAAGATCACACACGTCGCTTACAAGGGCGGCGCGCAGGCGCTCAACGATATGATCGGCGGACAGGTGCAGATCATGTTCGCCAACCTGCCCGAAGTTCTCTCTCTGGTGCAGAGTGGCAAGCTCAAGGCCCTGGCGGTGACGGGCAGCACGCGCCACGCCGCCTTGCCCGATGTGCCCGCTTTCTCAGAAACCCCGTATCCCGGCATGAACTTACGCTCGTGGTTCGGCCTGTTCGCACCGGCCGGCACGCCCCCTGCGATCGTCGAGAAGCTTGCGCAGACCATCGTTCAGAGCGTGGCCGACCCCGCTGTCCAGGAGCGGCTGAAAGGGCTCGGCGCCGACCCTGTCGGTGACGACCAGGCGACATTCCAGAAATACGTGAACGACGAGGTGGCGCGCTGGGCCGTGCTTGTTAAGCAGTCCGGCGCTACCGCCGAATGACCCTATTGATCCGCCACCGCTCGAGGAAACCCCATGCTGCTTGACGTTCGCACCTACACTTGCCGCCCCGGCACCATCAAGAAACACCTGGCGCTGTATGCCGAGCACGGCTACGAGATCCAGAGCCGCCATCTGGGTAAGCCACTCGCCTACGCGCAAATTGAGACCGGCAACGTCAACAGCTACATGCACATCTGGGTTTATGACAGCGCAGCCGATCGCGAGGCCAAGCGACAAGCGCTGCAGAAGGACCCAGAATGGGCCGGCTACCTGAAGATCAGCGCCGAGGCCGCCTATCTCATCAGCCAGGAGAACCAGCTGATGACGCCGGTATCGTTCTTCAAGCCGTAGGCGGACCTGCAGTCGCGCATCTGACTGCCGAACCTATGATGCGCCGCATTCTTGATGCCGCGCATCCCTTCCGTTCATCAGGTGGATGCCACGCCTGCGGGCCCGGCAGCCGCGGAGCCTGCTAGAGCATGATCCCGAAAAGTGGACACCGGTTTTCGGACAAGATCATGCTCTCATAGAGAAAATAGCTAGAGTCTGATCCATCGAAGATGGATCAGACTCTAGCGCAAGCTCAGTTGCGATAGGACGGATCGACCCGGTCGAGCTTGCGGAGCAGCGCCGGCCAGGCCAGTTCGCCGCTGAGGCCCGGAACATTGTCGCGCGGCTTCATGCGGTCATAAGTGTCCTGCAGGACCTTCTGCGGCGGCGTGATCAGCTTGGTGTTGCACGACAGCGCTGCAACCTGAACCTGACAGGCCCGCTCCATCCGGAACAGCACGTTGAAAGCCGCGGCGATGGTCTTGCCGACCACCAGCAGGCCGTGATTACGCAGCACCATCGCCTCGTGATTGCCGAGATGCGCGATCAGCCGTTCCCGCTCTTCTGGATTGTCCGCGATGCCCTCGAAGTCATGATAGGCGACATGAAGGAAGCGCATGCAGGTCTGCGCCACCGGCAGCAACCCGCATTCCATCGCCGATACAGCCATGCCGGCCACTGTATGAGTATGCGCGACGCAATCGACATCGTGACGCGCCATGTGGATGGCACTGTGGATCACAAAGCCCGCAGCATTCACAGCGTAGTCGGACGCGTTGAACAGCGTGTTGCCGTCGAGGTCGATCTTGACGAGGCTCGACGCATCGATCTCCTCATAGAGCATGCCATATGGATTGATCAGGAACTGATCTTCCGTTCCCGGCACGCGGCAGGAGATATGGTTGGCGATCATCTCGGTCATGCCGTACATCGCCGTGAGACGGTAGCAGGCCGCGAGATTGACGCGCGACTGCCACTCCTCGGGACTGACCTGATCCTGCACCGAACGGACGACTTTCACGGCGGGTGAGCTGACGGCTGCATTCATTGATGTTCTCCCTTGATCTTGTTCATGCGGTCAGTCGACCGCGATGTTGGCTTCGCGAATGAGTTTGCCCAGGCGGTCGCGCTCGCTCTTCACATGGGTTTCGAGTTCTGCCGGCGTCATCGGCCACGGCTGATTGCCGATCGGCTCCATCTTCTTTGCAAATTCCGGCGTCTTGACGATGCGGGTGATGGCAGCGCTCAACCTGTCCAGTGCTGGCTGCGGCGTACCCGCGGGCGCGAAGACTGCGAACCATGTCGCGCCGACGATCGAGGGGAATCCGAGCTCCTTGAAGGTCGGCACATCAGGCAATTGCGGAAGGCGCTCCTCGGACAAGACCGCCAGCGCGCGGTACATGCCCGCCTTGTGGTTTGGCACGGTATTGGTCAGCGCCTCTACATTGCTGTCGACGATGCCCGCAAGCATGTCGTTCATCGCCGGCGCAGCACCGCGATAGTGTACATGCTGCAGCTTCACGCCGAGTCCGCGGGCCACGATCTCACCCATGAGGTGCACGGTGCTGCCCGGTCCGTTGGTGGCATTGTTGACCTTGCTCGGATTGGCCAGCGCATAGGCACGAAACGCCGCGACGTCGGCGGCCGGAAAGTCCTTCTTCACGACGAAGGCAAACGGCACCTTCACCACCATCGCGACCGGCGCAAAGTCCTCGAGCTTGTATTTGATGGAGGCCAGCAGATGCGGGTTGGTCGTGAAGGTCGTCGCGCTGGCGAATAGAAGCGTGTAACCGTCCTTGTCGGCACCGGCCACGACTTGCGCACCGATCGACGTGCTGGCGCCGCCGCGGTTCTCGATCACCACCTGCTTGCCGAGTTCGGCACTGAGCTGTTCGGTGAGGATGCGCGCGACAATGTCGGTCGTTCCGCCCGGCGGAAATGGCACGACCATCGTGATGTTGCGATCGGGATATTGCTGCGCCTGCCCCGGCGCTATCGCGAACAGCGATGCGGCAAGGACCGCAGCGATGGCAAACCATCGCCCCTTCTTGTTGTTGCTCACGTTTTCTCCCTTTGCGCCGGTCCATTGGGCTTTCGCCTGGAACGACATTTTCGGGAGAGGCTAAAACAAGAGTCCGGCCGATGCGACGACTAAATAAGCCGGGCAGCTATCGGATTACACGGGACGCGCAATCGACGAACGGGACGCTGCCGTCTCGGTGAATCAATGCACGGCGGCGTTCGAAAACAGGTTGATCACGATCACGCCGGAGACGATCAGGCCGAGACCGCACAGCGCCGCCGGATCGAGCTTCTGTCCCTGAAAAGCCCAGGCGATGCCGGTCACCAGTACAATGCCGATACCGGACCAGATCGCGTAGGCAACGCCGGTCGGGATGTCGCGCAAGGCAATGGACAGAAAATAGAATGACACGGCATAGCCCGCCATCGTCACCAGCGACGGCACCGGTTTGCTGAAGCCATCGGAGAGCTTGAGGAAGCTGGTGGCAATCACTTCGCACAGGATGGCGATGGTGAGATAAGCATAGGTCATGATGCACGCCCGTTGCTGGCCGCTCCGGATTTGCCGGACACGCGTTCGAGATAATCGCGATGGATGGCCTGCACCGTGATGCGGTCGTCGAACTTAACCCGCAGGCTATTCCGCGTGCCCATCCCGACAATGACACCCTCGCGGCTGCCATAGGTCGGGTGCCGCTCCAGACCGAACGCGTTCATGCGCACGCGGTCGCCGTAGTTCAGCCAGTCCGGATCGAGATCCTGTTCGTAAGGCATGCGGCGCATGTGCAGCTCCTACATTGCGGTCGGACGCGGCGCGCCGTCTTGCGACGTCGCCGCCTCTTCATCTTCAGAACCGTGCCGGACCTGCTTCACTGGCATGCGCTTCAGCACGAACACGTAAAACACCGGCACGAACAGCACCGCGAGCACGGTGGCCGAGATCATTCCCCCGAGTACACCGGTGCCGATGGCGTTCTGGCTGCCGGCGCTTGCGCCGGTCGCAATCGCCAGCGGCGTCACGCCGAGAATGAAAGCCAGTGAGGTCATCAGGATCGGCCGGAAGCGGATGAATGCGGCCTCGATCGCCGCCTCGCGCAGCGATTTGCCCTCGGCATGCAACTCCCTGGCGAATTCTACGATCAGAATCGCATTCTTCGCTGATAGACCGATGATGGCGATGAGACCGACCTTGAAATAGATGTCGTTCGGCATGTCCCGCAGCATCACCGCGAGCAGTGATCCGATGATGCCGAGCGGCACCACCAGCATCACCGACAGCGGAATCGACCAGCTCTCATAGAGCGCGGCGAGCAGAAGGAACACGAACAGCACGCTGAGCCCAAGCAGGAACGGTGCCTGATTGCCTGACTCGATCTCCTGCTGCGACTGCCCCGCCCATTGATAGCCGAAGCCATCGGGCAGTTGCGCGACCAGCCGCTCCATCTCCTTGATGGCGTCGCCGGACGAATGACCCGGCGCGGCATCGCCGGCGATGCGGATCGACGGATAACCATTGAACCCGACCACCTGCACCGGCCCCTTCGCCCATTCGGTGCGCGCGAAGGCGGACAGCGGCACCATGCCGCCGCTGGCATTGCGGACGTTCAGCTTCAGCAGATCGTCGGCCTGCATGCGCCGATCGTCCTCTGCCTGCACGGTGACACGCTGCATGCGGCCTGCATTGGGGAAGTCGTTGACATAGGACGAGCCGAGACTGGCCGAGACCGTCGTGTTGATGTCGGCAAAAGAGACACCGAACGTGTTGGCCTTCTCGCGGTCGATGACAAGATTGAGTTGCGCCGAATTGGACAGGCCTTCGATACGAAGCCCGACCAGCACGGAACTCTTGGCTCCCGCCGCCATCAACTGGCTGGCCGCAGCGGACAATGCGGCGGAGCCGCGGTTGCTGCGGTCCTGCAGGCGGAAGGTGAAGCCGGTGGAATTGCCGAGGCCTTCGATCGGCGGCGGCGACAGCGCAAATGCAGTCGCATCGCCGATCTTGGCGAATTCGGCATTGGCACGGTTGACGATGGCTGGTGCGGCATCCTTCGTCCCGCGCTCGCTCCAGTCCTTCAGTGTCGGGAATGCGATGCCGGAGCTGAGGCCGTTACCGGAGAAGCTGAATCCCAGCACCGAGAATACGCTGGCGACACCCTCCTCCTTCATGAACACGGTCTCGACCTGCTTTACCGACTCCAGCGTGCGCGTCTGGCTCGCTTCCGGTGGCGCCTGGATATCGACGATCACATAGCCCTGGTCTTCGGTCGGCAGGAAGCCGGACGGCAGCCGCACATAAGCCCAGCCGAGCCCGATCAGCAGGGCGAGATAGACCACCATGATGCGTCCGGTGCGACCGGTCGCCCACGCGACGGACGACCGGTAACGTCCCGCCAGAGCGTCAAATCTGCGATTGAACCAGCCGAAGAAGCCGCCCTTCTCGTGATGCGCCTTGGCGATCGGCTTCAGGAACGTGGCGCACAGTGCCGGCGTCAGCGTCAGCGCCAGGAAGCCCGAAAACAGGATCGATACCACCATGGTCAGGCTGAACTGCCGGTAGATGATGCCGACCGCGCCCGGAAAGAACGCCATCGGCACGAACACCGCCGTCAGCACCAGCGTGATGCCGACGATGGCGCCGCTGATCTGCTTCATGGCCTTGCGCGTCGCCGCGCGTGGCGACAAGCCTTCCTGCGCCATCAGCCGCTCGACATTCTCCACCACGACGATGGCGTCATCGACGAGAATGCCGATCGCCAGCACCATGGCGAACATGGTCAGCACATTGATGGAGAAGCCCGTCGCGAACATCACCGCGCAAGTACCAAGTAGCGCGATCGGCACCACGATGGTGGGGATCAGCGTGTAACGGATGTTCTGCAGGAACAGGAACATCACGATGAAGACGAGACCGATCGCCTCCGCCAGCGTGTGCAGCACCTTCTCGATCGACGCCTTGACGAAGGGCGTCGTGTCATAGGGGATTTCGTAGGTCAGCCCCTTCGGAAAGAACTTCGCGAGCTCCTTCATCTTGGCATTGACCGCCTCGGAGGTCGCCAGCGCGTTGCCGGTCGCCGACATCTGCACGCCGATGGCTGCTGCCGCCTTGCCGTTCAGACGGCTGGCGAAATTATAGTCCTCGCCGCCGACCTCGACCCGCGCCACGTCGCGCAACCGTACCGACGATCCGTCGCGATTGGCCCGCAGCACGATGGCAGCGAACTCATCGGGCGTGCCGAGTTGTCCCTTCACCAGCACCGGTGCCGAGACTTCCTGCGATATCGGATTCGGCGTCGCGCCGATGCGACCCGCCGAGACCTGTGCGTTCTGTGCCGTGATCGCCGCAGTAATGTCGGCCGAGGTGAGACCGAGGCCGAGCATCTTGTCGGGATCGATCCAGACGCGCATCGAGCGCTGGGTGCCGAACAACTGCGCCTTGCCGACACCCGGCACGCGGCGGATTTCGCTCAGCACATTGCGCGTGATGTAGTCGCCGAGGCCGATACTGTCGATCGAGCCATCGATGGACTGCATGGAAATGAACAACAGGAACGCGATCGAACCTTCCTCGACGATGATGCCCTGCTGGGTCACCGCCCGCGGCAGCCGCGATTCCACGCGGCGGATGCGGTTCTGCACATCCACCGTCGCCTGCGCGATGGTCGTGCCCGGCTGGAACGTGACGTCGATCTGGATCGCGCCGGTCGCGTCTGCCGTGGACTCGAAATACATCAGGCCGGGAATGCCGTTGAGCTGATCCTCGATCAGGCGTGTGACACCCTGATAGATCTCCTCCGACGACGCGCCGGGATAATTGGTGGAGATCGCAATGCGCGGTGGCGCGATGTTCGGATATTGCGCGACTGGCAAATTCGGAATCGCCAGTGCACCGGCGATCATGATGAAGATGGCGACCACCCAGGCAAAGATCGGCCGCGCGATGAAGAAATTGGACATCTGCGCGCGCCTTACTTCGCTGCCGTCTGACTGCGCCACGGCTTCGGATCGACCAGCGCGCCCGGCGCCAGCGTCTGGAAGCCTTCCACGACGACGCTTTCACCAGCATTCAGACCGCTCTTGATGATCCAGCGACCGTTGACGAGACGCGCCGGTGTCACGCTGCGCAACTCGGCCTTGCGCTCGGCATTGACAACATAAAGCTGCGCCTGACCGCCGGGATCGCGCTGCAATGCGCGCTCGGGCACCGACAGTGCGTCCTTCTGCTCGCCCTGTACGATCTGCACGCGCACATACATGCCCGGCAGCAGGTCGCCATCGGGATTGGGAAACTCACCGCGCAGGGTGACTTGCCCCGTCGTTGCATCCACCGCAGCTTCGGAGAACAGCAGGCGACCGTGTTGGGCATATTCCGAGCCATCGTCGAATTTGAGCCGGACATCTGCCGAGGCAACACCCTGCTCCCTGGAACTCGCCTGCGCGGCGCGCTTCAAGGTCAGCAGCTCGTTCGCGGATTGCGTAAAGTCGGCATAGACGGGTTCGAGTTGCTGGATCGTGGCCAGGCTCTCGCTGCTGCCCACAGTCACAAGCGCACCTTCGGTGATCAGGGCCCGCCCGATGCGTCCGGTAATTGGCGCGCGGACTTCCGTATATTGCAGATCCAGTTGCGCAGCTTCCAACCCTGCACGGGCGGAAGCTTCATCGGCCTCGGCCTGCGCAAGCTCGGCAACGGCGCGGTCGTAGAGCTGGCCGGTGGTGACATCGCGCTCCTTGAGCTGCGTCTGTCGCTCGGCCTGCTGTTTCGCGAGCACGCGGGTGGCTTCGGCGCGCTGCAGTGCTGCCTTGGCGCTGTTCACACGTACGCGGAAGGGCGCTGGATCGATGCGATATAGCACATCGCCCTCGCGTACGATCGTCCCCTGCTTGAACACGCGCTCGATCAGAATGCCCGCAACCCGGGGCCGCACCTCGGCAATCCGTGTCGGCGCAATACGGCCCGGCAGATCATTGACGATCCGAAGCGTCTCCGGGACCACGGACACCACGCTGACTGCCACCGCCGGCGCCGCCTGCCCTGAGGCGGCCTGCTTGTCGTCACCGCAGCCCACCAGCATCAAAGACAGCGCCATTGCTCCGGCGGCACGGACATGAAACATCGACTTCTCAAGCACTTACGTCACCATTGATTGGATCTGGCCGGCATCCCGCAGCGGCGCGGACGGCCCCAAAACACATTCGACTCGCGGAGTCAGAGCAGAAACATACCGCGCGGTCGGTTTCTTTTCAACCCGATACTTCGCATCGCAGCAACGCCGGGCCGCCCACTAAATGCGCTTGCCAGCGCAGATGCCGCTCGGCCAGATGACCGCATGAGCGAAGCCTATGAACGCAAGAAGCAGCCTGAACTGGTTCGACGCACCCTGATCGATTGCGCCGCGCATTTGGCGATCGAACGCGGACTGCAGGCCGTCACCGTGCAGGCAGTCGCCGACGCCGCCGGTGTCACCAAGGGTGGTCTGTTTCATCACTTCCCCAGCAAGGAGAAACTGATCGACGCCGTCCTCAAAGATCAGATCGACAAATTCGACGCCGCCATCGAAGCAACGCTGGCACAGGATGGCCAGGGCTATGGTTGCTTCACCCGTGCCTATATCGTCGCGACACTCTCGATGGCGGAGTTTGCACCTGCCCTCGAATCCACTTGCGTCGCCCTGCTCACCGAGCCGGTCGCACGCAAGCAATGGTCCGACTGGCTACGTGCACGACTGGCACGTCATCACGCCACTGATGCCGCGCCGGAGCTGGAGATCGTTCGCTACGCTGCCGACGGCGTCTGGCTCGCCGACCTGCAGCAACTGCCGGCGGATCTGCGTATGGATCGCGACGAGCTGCGCAAGCGACTGATCGCAATGGCGACCAAATAGACCTCACCCGTCGACATATGCACGCAAGGGAGCTCAGCACCGCGTCAGGGGACGATGTGCGAGATCGGTGCACGGTCTATCTCCACGTCTCCTGATGATACGAGATTCCCGTGACTGACATATCGCCGACGCCCTGTGCCGCGCTGGATCCATCCTTCTTCCAGCTTCTGACGAACAGTTTTGCCCGCACGGTCGGCAAACCGCTCGTCACCAGCAATCAGGATGTGGCGTGGCTCTACAATGACGCACCATTCGCGGTGCTCGCACATAACACCGCCACCGATCCGATGTTCGTCTATGCCAACAGAACCGCGCAGCGTTGCTTCGAATATAGTTGGGAAGAACTCATCACCTTCCCCTCGCGGCTGTCGGCAGAAGCGCCCAATCGCGATGAACGCCAACGCCTGCTCGACGCCGTCGCGCGCAACGGCTTCATCGACAATTATCGCGGGTTGCGGATCGCAAAGTCCGGCCGTCGCTTCTGGATCGAAGGCGGCATTGTCTGGGAACTGAGCGACGAGAACGGCGAACGACGCGGTCAGGCGGCGCTGTTCGCCTCATGGACGGATGTGTAAGCCGCAATAGCGGTTATGACGCGACCATCGTCTCGCGCAGCGGCCGGCGCAACTGTCCGTTGGCATCGGCAAGGCTCGCGAGATAGTCGGCCGCTTCGGTGATATCGGCGACGATCTCGCGCTCGGCAGCATCGGCATCGCCTGCCACGATGGCCTTGAGCGCGGCCGTGTGATGATCCCAGCCTTTCAACAGCACGACATATTCGGGGATCACGAAAGACAACACCGGACCGCAGCGGAGCCACATGTTCTCGATGGTCTCCACGAGGATCGGAATGCCCGACATCGCATAGATCTCGAAGTGAAACTGGCGGTGATAGTCGAGATAGCTTTCGAGATTTTTCGCTGAGATCAGCGACTGCATCGTCGCCAGCAGTGACTTCAGACGTTCGAGTCCCGCCGTATTGCGTCGCCGCGCGGCTTCGCGCGCCGCCTGCCCCTCCAGCGCACAGCGCACCACCGTCAGATCGGCAAGCTCGCGCGCGGTCAGCTGCGGGACGATCGCCGCGTTGCGCGGTCCCTGCTGCAACACGCCCTGTGCGACCAGCCGGGTGACTGCGTCGCGCACTGGCGTGATCGACGTGCCGAAGCTCTCCGCGAGTGCGCGCAATGTCAGCACCGTCCCCGGTGCGAAACGGCCGGCCAGCAGCGCGTCCCGGAGCTGCGCATGCGCCAGGTCCCAGAGCGGTTCGCGTTCGATCCGTTTCAGTGCGGTCATTCTGTGCTCGCTACCTCACCCTGCCGAGTCCCGCAAATTTCGTGTCCCGCAAATTCGTGCCCGGCAGATCGCGGCGCATTGTTCCATTGACCCGTTAAGATGTTTGTTATAACAAACACCAAAAATGGGAGGAAAACAAATGTTCGTTCAACGCGTCAGCTTTGCCGCGCTCGGATTGGTATTGGGATGCTGGTCCCTGCCTGCTCACGCGCAATCCAGCTTTCCGCAGAAAGACATCACCTTCATCGTGCCGTGGAATGCCGGCGGCTCCAACGACGTGGCCGCGCGTGCGCTGGACCCGATCCTGCGCGAGCACGGCATCAAGATCGTGATCGAGAACGTCGTCGGCGCCACCGGCGTCATCGGCATGAAGCGCGTCGCGAGTTCCGCGCCGGATGGCTACACCATCGGCATGGGGACCAGTTCGACGCTGGCGCTGATTGCCCAGAACAAGGCGAACGGACTCACCAACAGCAATTTCACCCACATCGCGCGCGTCTCGACCGATCCCCTGATGTTGCTCGTGCCTTCCACCGGCGCGATCAAGGCCCTCCCCGACTACATCGCCAACATGAAAGCGAAGCCCGGCAAGGTCACCATCGGCACGCCCGGCAACTACAATCTCAACCACATCTTCGCATCGATGACGGCACGCGCGGCCAGCGTCGACTATGTCAACGTTCCCTATACCGGCGGCTCGAAAGTCGTTGCCGATCTGATCGGACAACATGTCGACTCCGGCGTGCTCAAGCCGTCGGAAACTCTCGGCCAGATCCAGGAAAAACTGCTCACGCCGATCGGTATCTTCGCCAATGAGCGGCTCGAAATGTTCCCCGATGTCCCGACCTTCAAGGAAAAGGGCATCGACGTCTTCCCCTACGGACCCGTCGTGCAGATGGCCTATGTGGTCGGCCCGGCAAACCTGCCGGACGATGTCCGCACCAAGCTGACCACCGCATTCCGCGCCGCCATCCAGGATCCGCGCTTCAAGGAATTCGCCAAGAAGAACGTCTTCCTGGTCGACGACGTGACCGGCGACGCGCTCGCCAGGGAAGTCGACGGCGTCGCCGCCGCGATCGGCAAGGTCGCCGCGCAAACTTTCCCGAAAGAGTAAACGCGACCGGCGCCCGCCGGCCGCATCCACCCGATCGATCTCGACGAGGACCTCACATTGAACATCAAGAAGATCACCTGCCATGTCGTCGCCGCTCCCGTGCAACGTCCGTTCACGTCGTCACGCGGCTGGCTCTACAAGACGCGCGGCACCTGCCTCGTCGAAATCGAAACAAGTGACGGCATCGTCGGCTGGGGCGAATGCTACGGTCCCTCCGCCGTCGCGAAGGCTTTCATCGATACGCAGCTTGCACCGCGCGTCATCGGCCGCGATCCATTCGATGTCGAGGTGATCTGGGAAGACCTCTATAACCGGATCAAGGACTACGGCCCCAAGGGCATGTCGATCGCCGCCATCAGCGGCATCGACATCGCCCTGTGGGACATCATCGGCAAGGCCTGCAACAAGCCGGTGCACAAGCTGATCGGCGGCGCCTTCCGCACCGAAGTCGATTGCTATGCGACCGGCCTCTATTTCACCGACATGGAACGCCTGGTCGATGAGGCCGTCGAGGAAGCCATCGGCTACAAGAAGGCCGGCTTCAAGGCGATAAAGATGAAGATCGGCCTCGGCTCCATCAAGCGCGACTATGAGCGCGTCAAGGCCGTGCGCGAAGCCATTGGCTCCGACATCAAGCTGATGGTCGACGCCAATCACTGCCTCACCGTACCCGCAGCGATCAAGCTCGGCCGCAAGCTCGAAGAACTCGACATCGAATGGTTCGAGGAGCCAATCTCGCCGGAGGATATCGACGGCTATATCGAAGTGACGCGCGCGCTCGACATGGCGGTCGCCGGCGGCGAGAACGAATTCACCCGCTGGGGCTTTCGCGATGCCATCGTGCGCAAGGCCATGGATATCGTGCAGCCGGACGTCTGCGCCGCCGGTGGCATCACCGAATGCAAGAAGATCGCGTCGCTCGCCAGCACCCATGGTGTCGAATGCGTGCCTCATGCCTGGGGCTCGGTGGTCGGCCTCTCCGCCACCATCCATTTCCTCGCCTCGATCCCGAACCAGCCGCCGAGCCTCTTTCCAATGCCGCCAATGCTCGAATTCGAACAGGAGGAAAACCCGTTCCGCGATCATCTCGCGAAAACGCCGATCCAGCAGGTCAATGGCGTCATCGCCGTCCCGACCGGTGCGGGTCTTGGTGTCGAGGTCGACCGCGCGGTGATCGACAAGTATCGCGTCGCCTGATGACGAGGACGCAATCATGAAGTTCGTCACCTTCGTCGAGTCCGGCCTGACGCGCGCCGGCGTCCTGATCGGCGACGCCACACGTCCGACCGATATCGTTGTAGATCTAGCCCACCCGGCGATGCGGGCGGGCCTCAACGGCATCGCGCCACAGATCCAGGCGTTTCTGGATGCCGGTCTCGGCAAGGTTGTCAGTATCATCACCGCTCATGGTTTGGCCGACGCCGCGCGGCTGACCGCGGATAGAGTGACGCTGCTCGCACCGCTCCCCGCACCACGGCGTATTTTCGGCATCGCGCATAACTATCGCGATGCCGTGGCCGAACGTGGCATCGCCGCACCTGCGGAGCCCGTGCTGTTCATGAAAGCGCCACGAACGACAATCGCCGCGGGACGCGCGATCATCCTGCCTGCAGGGATCGGCGGCGTCACCTATGAGGCCGAACTCGCCGCCGTGATTGGCAAGCCCGCGGTGAACGTGTCGAAGGAACAGGCGCTCGAATATGTCGCGGCCTATGGCTGCTTCAACGACATCAGCGCCAGCGAGATGATCAAGGCCGACGGCCATTTCGACCGCGGCAAGAACATTTCGACGTTCGGCCCCTTTGGTCCATTCCTCGCGTCATCAGACGAGATCGCCGATCCGCAGGCGCTGCATGTGTCGCTGACGATCGACGGCAAGGTGCTGCAGAGCGGATCCACCAAGGACATGATCTTCGGTGTCGCCGACCTCGTGTCCTGGCTGTCGCATCGCGGACCGCTCGAACCCGGCGACGTCATCGCGACCGGCACGCCGGCCGGCGTCGCAGCCATGCACAAGCCGCCGGCCTGGTTGAAGCCGGGCTCGACGGTGACCGCCAGGGTCGAACATCTCGGTCAGCTCGCCAATCCCATCACCGAAGGACCGGCTCTCGATGCCTGATATGCCCACCATTCTGCTGACCAATCCGATGCATGCCGATGGCGAGGCGATCCTGAAGCCACATGCACGACTGATCACGGCACCTGACACCAAGCCGGACACGCTGCGCGCCTTCGCCAAGGACGCCGATGGCATCATCGTCCGCGCCAAATTGCCCGACGATATCGTCGATCATGCGCCGCGCCTGAAGGGCATGGTCCGTCACGGCGTTGGGCTCGACTTCATTCCCGTGGATGCCGCCACCACGCGCGGCGTCGCCGTCGCCAACCTTCCCGGCAGCAATACGAGTGCCGTCGCGGAATATGCGATATCGGCCCTGCTGCATCTGCGGCGTCCGATCCACCTCATGAACGGGCTGATGCGCGACAAGGGCTGGGGTGCAGCACGCGCAACCACGGACAGCTTCACCGAACTGAACGGCGCGACGCTCGGCATTCTCGGCGTCGGCACCATCGGCCGCCGCGTGGCACAGATCGCCAGTCAGGGCTTCCGTATGAAGGTGATCGGCACGTCTCGGCGAAAGGGATCGCTGCCGGCTGACATCGAGGAAGTCTCGCTGGATCAGTTGTTCGCGCGCAGCGACGCGCTCGTGATCTGCTGTTCGCTGACGGATGAGACGCGCGGTCTCGTCAATGCTGTGCGCATCGCGCAGATGAAGCCGGATGCGGTACTGATCAACGTGTCGCGCGGCGCCGTCGTCGAGAATGCGCCGCTGATCGCGGCGCTCGAATCCGGCAAGCTCGGCGGCGCAGCGCTGGACGTGTTCGACATCCAGCCCCTGCCCGCCGATGACGCGCTGTTCGATTGCCCGAACCTGCTGCTGACGCCGCATGCGGCAGCGCTCACCGCCAGCAGCAGCCGCGGCATGGCTGTCGGCGCCGCCGAAGAAATGCTCCGCATCCTGCGCGGCGAACAACCACTCAATCTCGTCAATCCCGGTCACAAGGCAGCGTGAGGCTCCCATGAAGATTACTGCAATCAAAGCCGTTCCGATTTCCTATCGCGTGCCGCAGGGCCAGAATGTCCGCCTCGGCATCGGCCGCGCCGTCAAGCGCGATGCCGTGCTGGTCAAGGTCACGACCGATGAAGGCGTCACCGGCTGGGGCGAAGCCCATCACGGCCGCTGCCCGGGTGCCATCGCCAAGCTGATCGATACGACGATTGCCGAACTCGTCATCGGCATGGACGCCATGAATGTCGTCGGCGTGTGGCACCGCGTCTATCAGATGCAGCTCTCGAGCCATGGCATGGGCTATGCCGCAGCAATGGCGCTGAGCGGTCTCGACCTTGCGCTGTGGGACATCCGCGCCAAGGCTGCCGGCTGGCCGCTCTACAAGTTGCTCGGCGGCGCATCGAAGCCGATCAAGGCCTATGCCGGCGGCATCTCGCTCGGCTGGCAGGCGCCGGAGTCGCTCGCAGAGGAAGCGCAGGGTTACATCGCGAAAGGCTACCGCGCGGTGAAGCTGCGTGTCGGCGACAATCCGCGCGACGACGTGGCGCGTGCAACAGCCGTGCGCAAGGCCGTTGGCGACAGCATCGAGATCCTCGTGGACGCAAATACCGGCTACACCCTCGACGACGTCCGCCGCGTGATGCCGGCCTATGACGATCTGCAGATCGGCTGGCTCGAGGAGCCGTTCCCCGCACTCGACTATCGCTCCTATCAGGCCGCCGCCGCGATGGGCTCGACACCGCTCGCCGCCGGCGAAAACCATTTCACGCGCTTCGAGTTCAACCGTCTGATCGAGGATCGCGCCGTGAGCTTCGTGCAGCCGGACCTGTCGAAGACCGGCGGTGTCACCGAGTCCATGCGCATCGCCGGCATGACCCAGGCGTGGAAGCTGTCGTTCAATCCACACACCTCGGCAACCGGCATCAACATGGCAGCGACCATCAATGTCCTCGCCGCCGTCGAGGACCCCGGCTATTTCGAAGGCGACGTCGCCAAGCACAATCCGTTCCGCGACGAGGTCGGAGGCATTCCCTACAAGCTGGATGCCAATGGCTGTGTCGCGCCGTCGGAGATCGCAGGCCTCGGCGTCGAGATCGACGAAGCCTTCATCAACGCTCACCCACTGATCGAAGGTCCCTGCTATGTCTGATCCGCGACGGGTTGAAGTTGTACTACGCGCCCAGCGTTTCGTTCACTTCGCCTGCCGCGCGCTCATTCTCCTGCTGGCCGGCACTGCCTGCGTTTATGCGCAGGCAACCGCGCCCACGGGAGAGACCTATCCCAGCAAGACCATCAAATACATCGTCCCCTATCCGCCCGGCGGCTTCAACGACACGCTCGGGCGGATCTTCGCGCAGAAACTACAGGACGCCTTCGGCGTTCCTGTTGTGGTCGAGAACCGGCCCGGCGGCGGCACGCTGATCGGCACCGAAGCGGTCGCCAAGTCCGCACCGGATGGCTATACGCTGCTCGGCGTCGCCTTCCCGTTCGGCTCCAATCCGAGCATCTACAAGAACCTGCCCTATGACACGGTGAAGGATTTCACGCCGCTGGTCTTTGCGGGGCAGACACCGAACCTGCTGGTGGTGAAGCCGTCGCTGCCGATCAATTCCGTCAAGGATCTGATCGACTACGCCAAACAGAATCCCGGCAAGGTGACTTATGGCTCCACCGGCATCGGATCATCCAACCATCTGTCGATGGAACTGTTCAAGAGTCTCGCTGGCATCGATATCGTGCATGTCCCCTACAAAGGCAGCGCGCCGATGGTGAACGACATGCTCGGCGGCCATATCGATGTCGCCTTCGACAACACACCCAATGTGCTGCCGCAGGTGAATGGCGGGAAGCTTCGTGCCCTTGGAGTGAGTAGCAAGACGCGATCAACACTCGCCCCCGACGTTCCGACCGTCTCCGATGCCGGCGTGGCCGGCTACGAGGTCAATGTCTGGTTCGGCGTCGTCGGCCCCGCGGGCATGCCCGACCAGATCGTACGCAAGCTCAATGCCGAGATGAATGCGATCCTGAAACAGGACGACGTCAAGCGTCGCTTCATCGACCAGGGCGTCGAACCCGTCGGCGGCACGACCGCGCAATTCGCGGATCAGATCAAGACCGAGATCCAGAAATGGGCCCGGGTCGTAAAAGACGCCGGTATCAAATCGGAATAGACGGCCGCGGTGATCCGTCGCCGACAGTGCCATTGATCGACGTTCAAAACGCGCCGTTTCGGCCGACGCGTTTGATCATGTTGCCGATCACGCTTTCGTCGATAGCGGCTTGCGCGAGCGCTCTGCCATTAAAACACCGCATGATTTCCGCTATAGAACATCATGACAATTTTAAGACAGCAGCGTTTCCAGTGGCGATTGATCGCCCCGCTTCCGGCATTTGCCGCGTTGCTGCTCGCACCTGGCCTCGCCATTCACTGGGGCTTTCTGCCGTTCGAATATCGTATCCCCGCATTGCTGCTGGTGTCCGTGCTGTGTATCGCGCTGTGTCTGCTGGCCGGCTTCTCTGTCGCGGAACTTGGCCTCAGCCGTCCCTCTGACATCAGCCACTGGCTGTTCTGTGCCGCGATCACGGCAGGCATTGCGGCGATCATGGTGGCTCAGACCCGGTTTCTCACCTTCGACCACAAGCCGCCGGTCTGGCTCAGCTTCGCGCCATTCTATGTTCTGGTCTCCAGCCCCTGCCAGGAAGTCGTGTGCCGGTCTATACCGAAACTGATGACCGATCGGCTGCAGGTCAGGCCCTGGACCTATGTGATCTATTCCGCGGCGGTGTTCTCGCTGATCCACATCGCCTATGGCGACAATGTGCTGCTGCTCAACACGTTTCTGGTCGGCATCATCTGGGGTTTCGCCTATCTGCGGATGCGCAATATCTGGCCGGTGATTCTGTCGCATGCCGCCATCGGCACGCTGGCATTCTCGCTCGGCATCGCCTGAATCTAGCGGTCGTATCCGCCGCCAAAGCTGCTCTTGATCTGATGCAGCAGCGTCAGCACCCAGCACAGTGCGAAGGAACCCGCGAGGCCATAGGCGGTGCGACGGTCGATCACCGACAGGCCGGTCCACAGATAGATGCGATAGAGCCAAAGTCCGGCGAGACCGACGCCGAGCAGACACACCAGCAGCTTGACGAAGCGTGCATTGGCCACGCCCACCGCGGCGAACAATATGGTCAGAGGCACCAGAAACAGCTGGCAGATGGCGATCAGGCTTTCGTTCACAGGCAACTCCAGAGAATCGCAAAAGGCGACTCAGTGCCGGAGCTTAGGCGGCGAATTTGAAACAAATGGTTGCGACTGCCAGTGCGCTTAGCGTCAGGCTCGCAGTCCGGGTTCGCGCGTGCAAGCCAATTTCGCCCGCGCGAGACCGTCATCGATCGCCAACTTGAGCGCTTCTGCAACCCGGGCGGTACTCCATTCATTCTGGTGCAGAGGGTCGTCCTTCCCCGCCATGTCCTCGACAGGTACGTGATCAACGGTGTGCCAATGTCGCATCAAGGCAAATCGAGAGAATAAATTGACGCCGGCTTTCTGCGCCGCAAAGGCGATCAGCGACACCATGCGCTCGGTTTCAGCGACAAGCGTCTCGGATTTGAGCAATGCGGGGACGTATTGCGGGTCGATCAGCAGCACGTCCATGGGCTCTGCGCAAAGGCGGCTAAGCCCCCGATCAATAGCCGCGGCCATATCGTCGAGATCATATTGCTTGTACGCGGCGTTGGTACCTATCTGCCAGATCGTCAGCGCGGGCGCCTCAGCAATCACATCTCGGTCCAAGCGGGACAATTCGAGCGGCGCTTCTTCACCGCCTATTCCCCTGTTGATCACGGTGACGCGTCCGCCATGTTGCGCTTTCATCGCGCTTTCCAGCCGACCGGGATAGGGCTCAATGGTCCCCTCGCCTGCAGTCGATGACGAGCCGATAGCGACAATCCTGACTGGCCCGTCACTACTCAGTTGTCGCTCCAGATAAAACAAGGGGCAGGCCAATCGAACAAGACTGTGCGGCGTGGTGACCTGAGGCAATTGATCACTCATATTCAATCCCCCTTACGCGACAAGTCTACGCATGGCCTCGCTACGCGGGCGTCATGAGATCCCACCGGAACCATCCACACAGATGAGACAACCCGGATGACACCCGCTCAGAAGCACATATTGGTGACGACGTTGCCGCGCTTGTCCTTGACCACATAGGGACACCTGATGCGTTCCAATGCCTTCTTCGCATCTTCATCGCCGAGCGCTGCGGCTTTCTCGTAATAGGCCTTCGCGGCATCCTTATCCGACGCACCGCCGCGGCCGCTTTGCGCGAACGCCCCCATGCGCTCGAGCGCGCCGGCATGGTTCTGCGCCGCCGCCTTCTCGAACAGACCGCGCGCCCCAGCATCGTCTTTCGCGCCGCCGATGCCTTCCGACAGCATCATGCCGAGCTGATACTGGGCCTCGGCATTGGTCTCCGCGGATTTGGCCAGCAACTGCCGTGCACGCACCGGGTCTGAACCCGCGCCTGCGCCTCCGGATAGTGCCGCAAGATTGCTGACGCCGCGCGGATTGCCGGCTTCAGCCGCACGCTCGAACAGTTTGCGCGCCTGCGCCTCGTCGCGCGCGACGCCGGTCCCGTTGCCATAGGCGACGCCGAGCTCGACCATGGCCGAGGTGCAGCCCTTGTCCGCCGCCTTGCGCCACGTCGCGAGCGCCTCCGCAACCTGTGCATTTGCCGCGTAAGCACGTCCAAGCTGGAACATCGCGCGGCGGGACCCGCCAGACGCGGTTCGGCAGAATTTGATGGCGGTGGCGATATCGGCTTTCGCGATGTCGGCCACGCCCTTCACATCGGCAGGTTTGTCGGGATCGGCAGGATCGGCCGCAAGCCGATCGCACAGGACCAGATCGGCGGACTGGGCCTGCGCACTCGACGGCGCGAACAGCACAGCCAGTCCGGCGGCGACGCCGAGCAAACAGGTCAGAGCGGTCGCGCCGATACGCTGTGTCATGAGTTTTGTCGCCATCCGTGTCATTCGCCGGCAACATTAGGGACAGGCGCGCACCCCATCAAGCGGCGCACTTGCCTGGAACTCACACCGCCTTGCGGATCAGCTTCAGCACAGCCTGCAAGCGCAGGCTCCGCTTCCCGGCCAGCGCCGTGGCTTCCAGTTCGGCGCCGGCTTCGTCGCAAGTGCCGGAAAAGCCGATACCGATTTCATAGCCGCCGAAGACCGGGTTCTCGCCCTTTGCCGGCGTATGCTCCTGATTGAGCATCTCGCCCTTCCAGCGCCCGTCGGCCGAGGAGTAGGCACCGAGATAATAGAAGAACGCGTCCCCGCCGAGGATGCGGCCGTCATGCAGCAACATCACGCCGTTGAGCCCGCCATCAATGCCATCGAGTGTGCGCAGATGGATCGAATAAAGCCCGTTCGCGATGCCACCCGCACCGATCGGCCCGGCCGGAGGCATCTCACCGTCATCGATCGTCGTCATGACCGACTCGAATTTCGCACCCGGCATCTGCGGCGACACGCCCTGAAATCGATAGGTGTCACCATCGGGCCGGCCGGTGACGCTGATGGTCGCCACATCATGGCCGAGTAGCGAGGGATAATTGGGATCGTTCATGTGACGGCGGCTCTCGATCTCCGCCACCACCTCGTCACCCCGGAGCTCATAGCTGCCGATATGGGCAAAAGCAGAATTGCCGCCGAGCATGCTGCCATGCTCGACGAACATCACGCTGCGACCAACCGCCTCGTCAACCCGGTATTCGCATTTGTAGAAACCTGTCCGCAACCCGTCATTCCCCTGCAGCGCCTTTCGCATTGTAGCGGAAGATGTGCAGTGGAGGAAAGCGCACCCGGCCGGTTGGGTGCGTTTCCAACAGTCTTGGACACGGGCCGCGCAATTCCTCGCCGTAGAATGGGTCGAAACGGCGCATCCCTAGACCAGCAGCCCTCGTCGGGCGTTACCTTATGCCTCCCCTCGGGCGTTACGAATGCGACGTGGCGTGCGGGCGCGATTCTGCTTCGTGCGATCCCGGTGCCAGCGGCGCCGCCTGATCGACCGTCGCTTCGCCATGCTGGGTCAGCGGACGGTTGCCTGCCATGGCACGCAGCAGCACATAGAACATCGGCGTGAAGAAGATGCCGAAGGCCGTGACACCGATCATGCCGGCGAACACTGCGACACCCATGGCATGACGCATCTCCGAGCCCGCGCCAGTGGACGTCACCAGCGGCACGACGCCCATGATGAAGGCCAGCGACGTCATCAGGATCGGTCGCAACCGCAGACGGCTGGCCTCGATCGCGGCCTGGATCGGTGTCCGCCCGGCAAATTCCAGCTCGCGGGCAAATTCCACGATCAGGATAGCGTTCTTCGCCGACAGGCCGACCAACACAATCAGACCAATCTGGGTGAAGACGTTGTTGTCGCCCTTGGTCAACCAGACGCCGAACATCGCCGCCAGCAAGCCCATCGGCACGATCATGATGATCGACAAGGGCAGTGTCAGGCTTTCGTATTGCGCGGCGAGCACCAGGAACACCAGCAGCATGGCCACCGGGAACACGATCAGCGACGAATTGCCGGCGATGATTTCCTGATAGGTCAGTTCAGTCCATTCGAAGTCGATGCCCTTGGGCAGCGTCTCCTTGGCGACACGCGCCACGGCATCCTGCGCCTGACCGGTGGAATAGCCGGGCGCCGCACCGCCATTGATGTCGGCCGACAGGAAACCGTTGTAGCGCATGGCGCGCTCCGGCCCCGCACTTTCCTTGACGCGCAGCAGCGTCGAGAGCGGGATCATCTCGTTGCTATCGGAGCGAACTTTCAACTGGCCGATATCGTCGGCCCGCGCCCGGAATTTGGCGTCAGCCTGGACGCGCACCGAATAGGTGCGACCGAATTTGTTGAAGTCGTTCACATAGAGCGAGCCGAGATAGATCTGCATCGTGTCGAACACCGAGGTGACCGGCACGTTGAGCTGTCGCGCTTTCGTGCGATCGACATCCGCATAGAGCTGCGGCACGTTGATCTGATAGCTCGAGAACAGGCCGGCCAGCTCCTTCTGCTGCATCGCCTTGCCGATGAAAGCCTTGGTGGCGTCGTTCAGGGCCTCATAGCCCAGACCGGCGCGATCCTCGATCTGCAGCTTGAAGCCGCCGATCGTGCCAAGACCCGACACCGGCGGCGGCGGGAACATGGCGATGAAGGCGTCCTGAATGCCGGCAAACTTCTTGTTCAGCGACAACGCAATGGCATTGCCGCTCAGGCTAGGATCCTTGCGTTTGTCAAACGCATCCAGGCCGATGAAGACGATGCCGGAATTCGACGAATTGGTGAAGCCGTTGATCGACAGACCCGGGAACTGAATCGAATTCTCGACACCGGGCTCCTTCTGCGCGATCTCGCCCATGCGGCGGATCACCTCTTCGGTACGATCCAGCGTGGCGCCGTCGGGGAGCTGCGCGAAGCCGACCAGATACTGCTTGTCCTGACCGGGCACGAAACCGCCCGGGACCGAATGGAACAGATAGCCGGTAACACCAATCAGCGCGACATAGACCCCCATGACGACCGCACGGCGCGAGACCACGCGTTTCACACCGCCGCTATAGGCATCCGAGCTGCGCGCGAAGAAGCGGTTGAAGCGAACGAAGAACCAGCCGAGCGACTTGTCCATGAAGCGCGTCAGCGCATCCTTCGGCGCGTCATGGCCCTTCAGCAGCAGCGCGGCGAGCGCCGGCGACAGCGTCAGCGAATTGAAGGCGGAAATCACCGTGGAGATCGCCACCGTCAGCGCGAACTGCTTGTAGAACTGGCCGGTCAGACCGGTGATGAAGGCCAGCGGCACGAACACCGCGACCAGCACCAGCGCAATGGCGATGATCGGTCCGGTCACTTCGCGCATGGCCTGATAGGCGGCGCTCTTCGGATCGAGCCCGCGCTCGATATTGCGCTCGACGTTTTCGACCACGACGATGGCGTCGTCGACGACGATGCCGATGGCCAGCACGAGGCCGAACAGTGTCAGCGCATTCACCGAAAAGCCGAATACATGCATCACGGCGAAAGTGCCGACCACCGATACCGGCACAGCAATCAGCGGAATGATCGAGGCGCGCCATGTCTGCAGGAACAGGATGACGACGAGCACCACCAGTGCGATGGCTTCCAGCAGTGTGTGGATCACGGCCTCGATGGAGGCGCGAACGAACTGCGTGGGGTCGTAGACGATGTCGTAGGTGACACCGTCAGGCATGTTCTCCTTCAGCTCCTTCATCGTCTTGCGGACATTGTCGGAGATCTGGATCGCGTTGGAGCCCGGCGACTGGAAGATCGGCACCGCCACCGCAGACTTGTTGTTCAGCAGCGAGCGCAGTGCATAGTCGGCAGCTCCGAGCTCGATGCGGGCGATGTCGCGCAGCCGCGTCACTTCGCCATTGTCGCCGTTCTTGACGATGATCTCGCCGAATTCCTCTTCGCTCTGCAGGCGCCCCTGCGCATTGATCGAGAGCTGCAGGTCGAGACCCGGCTCATTGGGCGAACCGCCCACCTGCCCCGCTGCTGCCTGCACGTTCTGCGCACGGATTTCGCGCACGATATCGCCCGGCGACAGGCCGCGTTCGGCGACCTTCTGCGGATCGAGCCAGACGCGCATGGAGTAGTCGCCCGAGCCGAACAGCTGCACCTGACCGACGCCCTCGATGCGCGCGAGGCGATCCTTGACGTTGAGCACGGCGTAATTGCGCAGATAGGTCATGTCATAGCGGTCGTTCGGCGACAGCAAATGCACGACCATGGTCAGGTCAGGCGCGCTCTTGATGGTGGTCACGCCAAGCGCACGGACTTCCGCAGGGAGACGCGGCTCGGCCTGCGAAACGCGGTTCTGCACCAGCTGCTGCGCCTTGTCGGGATCGGTGCCGAGGCGGAAGGTGACGTTGAGAGTCATCCTGCCATCGGTGGTCGCCTGGCTGCTCATATAGAGCATGTTCTCGACGCCGTTGATCTGCTCTTCGATCGGCGTCGAGACCGTTTCCGCAATCACCTTTGGATTGGCGCCGGGATAATTCGCTGTGACCACCACGGTCGGCGGCGCGACCTCGGGATATTCGGAGATCGGCAGCACCGGCATCGACAACAAGCCGGCAAGGAAGATCACCGTCGACAGCACACCGGCAAAGATCGGTCGATCAATGAAAAACTTGGAGAAATTCATGGCTGGTCTCGTCAATACAGGATTTCGCGATGGTGCTGTCTCCCCGTTCGCCGGGGGAGACGATAGTGCGGACGCAATTGGCGTCGGATGAGGGGGAGCCCCCACAGACTCGCAGAAAGTGACGAGTCCCCCTCACCCGCCGGCTTCGCCGGACCAACTCTCCCCCTGGCGAAGCTTTGCTTCTCGCAGCGGTGAGAGATTAGTAGGAGCCGTTAGTTCTGTGCGACGGCCTTGATCGAAGCGAGAGACGCGGCGTTCATCGCCACCATCTCCGGCTTGATGGTCGCGCCGGGCCGCACGCGCTGCAGTCCGTTGACGACGATCCGCTCGCCGGCCTTCAGACCGCTCAGAATCACGCGCATGCCGTCGACCGAGGGCCCCAGGATCACTTCGCGATATTGCGCCTTGTCCTTGGCATCGACGATCATGACGAACTTCTTGTTCTGGTCGGTGCCGACTGCGCGCTCGCTGATGAGCAGCGTCTGCTCCGCCTTCGGCTGGCCCATGGAGAGCCGCGCGAACTGGCCCGGCATCAATCGGCCATCGGCATTGTCGAACATCGCGCGTACCCGCACCGTACCGCTGCGCGGATCGACCTGATTATCGATGAACTGCATGTGGCCCTTCACCGGTGCGCTGTCGGTGACAGTGGTCATGTGAACCGGGATGCGGTCGATATCGCCTGGCGTCTTCTCGTCAGACAGTGTTTTCAACGCGCGCGACACCACCTGTTCGTCGGCATTGAAGCTTGCATAGATCGGATTGACCGAGACCAATGTCGTCAGCAGCGGCGCGGTCGGGCCGGCCGAAATCAGGTTGCCGACGGTGATCTCCACCTTGCCGACACGGCCCGCGACCGGCGCGCGGACTTCGGTGTAGCTGAGATTGAGTTCGGCGGTCTTGAGCGCGGCCTCTGCAGCCTTGAGATTGGCTTCCGCCTCACGATACGCATTGATACGATTGTCGAGATCGCGCTGCGTGATGCTGGAGCTGGTCAATTGCTGACCGCGATCGAAATCGGCCTTGGTAAGGATCAGGCGCGCCCGCGACGCGGACACCTGTCCCTGGGCACGATCGACGTCGGCGGCGTAGAGCGCGGGGTCGATCAGCACCAGAAGGTCGTCCTTCTTGACCAGCGCGCCCTCGCGAAAGTGGATCTCCTGAACGGCGCCTGCGACGCGGGAGCGAATCTCGACGCGCTCGATGGCCTCAAGGCGGCCCGAAAACTCGTCCGACGGCGCCGTGGCCTTGGCTTCCACCAGGGCGACCGAGGCCTGAACGGCGGCAGGAACAGCCGCGCCGGACTCGGCTTGCGCTGCTACGCTGGACAGATTCATCAGCGCCGCGCCGCCGCCCACGGCGACCGCCACCAACGCGATTCCGGCGCCAAAGGCGATCTTGCGAGGGAGATTATGTGCCATTGTGAACCCCATTTAATCTGTGTGGGCCTTGTAAAGCCCTGTCATTTCAGTAGCTAAGCGGTACATTGCGCGTGTTGCCGGTTACCGGTCGCCCCCGGGCATTTCGCTGCAACGCACATATTCGTAACGTCCGGTATAGATGGACTATCGACATCCACTGTCAAGGGACTTATCTACTGAACGGTAGAAAACTTTGGAGAGCCCGTCGTGGCACTGGGACGTCCTCGTGAATTCGATACCGACACAGCCCTCGACCTCGCGCTGCATGTGTTCTGGCGCAAGGGTTACGAAGGCGCGTCGATGGCCGACCTCACCGAAGCCATGGGCATCACCAAGCCCAGTCTCTATGCGGCGTTTGGCAACAAGGAAGACCTGTTCCGTAAGGCGCTGGATCGCTACGTCGATGGTCCCGGCGGCTATTTCCGCACCGGCCTGAAGAAACCCACGGCCCGCGAAGCGGTCGAGCATATCCTGTACGAGTCGGTCGAAGCGGTGACTGATCCCAAGAATCCCGGCTGTCTCGCGGTCCAGGGCGCGCTCTGCTGCGGTGATGCCGCGGAGACGATCAAGCAGGAACTGACCGCGCGCCGCTCGAAGAGCGAGGAAGATCTGCGCCTTCGCTTCACACGAGCCATCGCCGAAGGCGATTTGCCTGCCGATGCGGACGCCGGCGATCTCGCGCGCTACGTGTCGGCCATCCTGCAGGGCATGGCCGTGCAGGCCGCTGGCGGCGCACCGCGCGAGCAATTGCGAAAACTTGCCGACATGGCAATGCGCAGCTGGCCGCCTGTCTGAGCGATCCGCCTGCATTCGCGCTAAGATCGCACGGTCAGCGCATTGTCCGCTAACTGCCGCTCCATCGAACTGCTTCTCGATTGTTTGATGACCGGGGCGCAATGCTGCCTCCACCGCCAAGCGGTCGCCAAATCGCTGAGGTCGTGGCACATCTCCTGATATTGCATCGCAATATTTCCGCTCAGGAGAATACCCATCCGACTTTCCCTTCCTATTCTCGCGCTCGCTGCGGCTTCCTTCGGCATCGGCACCACCGAATTCGTCATCATGGGTCTGCTGCCCGACGTCGCGCGCAGCCTGTCAGTGACCATTCCGCAGGCCGGCCATCTCGTCTCGGGTTACGCCATGGGCGTCGTGATCGGTGCGCCGATCGTGGCGATGGCCACCGCAGGTATTCCACGCAAGACGGCCCTGCTCGCGCTGATGGCACTGTTCACGATCGGCAATCTCGGCTGCGCCCTCGCACCGGATTATTGGCTGTTGATGACGGCGCGCGTGGTCACAGCGTTTGCCCATGGCGCGTTCTTCGGAATTGGCGCCGTCGTTGCCAGCAATCTGGTTCCGCGTGAGCAGCGCACACAAGCCATCTCGCTGATGTTTGCCGGGCTCACGCTCGCCAATGTGCTGGGCGTGCCCTTCGGCACCGCGCTGGGACAGGCCGCCGGCTGGCGCGCCGCATTCTGGGCCGTGGTGGCCATCGGCATCTTCGCTTTTCTGGCAATCGCCCGCTTCGTACCATCGGGCATGCCGGGCACGCGCGGCGGACTGGCGAAAGAGTTTCGCGCACTCGGCCGCTGGCCCGTGCTGCTGCCGATGCTGATCTCGACCATTGCGTCGGTCAGCATGTTCAGCCTGTTCACCTACATCACGCCGCTGCTCGAAGAGGTCACGGGCCTCACGCCGCATGGCGTCACGGGGGCATTGCTGGCCATCGGCGTCGGCCTCACCATCGGCAATCTGATCGGTGGCCGCCTCGCCGACCGCAACCTGCTGTCGACCATCATCGGTGCATTCGTCTGCCTCGTCATCGTGCTCGGCGCGCTTGCGCTTGTGGTGCACATGGCGCTGCCGACGCTCGCGCTGCTGATCCTGTGGGGAGGTATCGCCTTCGCGCTGGTCTCGCCGCTGCAGATCTGGGTGGTCGATGCGGCCACTGATGCGCCGAACCTCGCCTCGACGCTGAACCAGGGTGCGTTCAATCTCGGCAACGCCACCGGCGCATGGATCGGCGGCGTGGCGCTGAATGCCGGCGTGCACTATGCGCAGCTTCCGCTGCTCGCAGCGCTCGTCGCCACGGTCGGGCTTGGGCTCACACTGAGCAGCCTCATTGACCGCCGGATCTTGCCGGCGCAGATCAGTCCGGCAGAATAGAGCATGATCCCGAAAAGTGGATGCTGGTTTTCGGATAAGATCGTGCTCCGGTAGAGAAAAACGCCGCGACGACCGCGGACCTTCCCGCATTTTCAAGGAATCGATTTTGGCCCTCAGGCGCGACAGTTTCGCCTTCACCGCCTTTCTGGGCACATTGACTGCGCTGCCACCGCTGTCGATCGACATGGGATTGCCCGGTCTTCCGGCAATTGAAGCGAGTTTCGCCGATGCTGCGGGACGCGGACCGCTGACACTCAGCCTGTTCCTGGCGGGCTTTGCGATCTCGCCTCTGATCTGCGGCCCCTTGGCTGACCGCTTCGGTCGCCGCGCGACCTTGCTCGATGGGCTGCTGTTGTTTTCGATCGCGGCCGGCGCCTGCGCCTTGGCACCGAGCTTCACTGTGCTGCTCGTCTGCCGTCTGATCCAGGGCTTCGCCGCCGGCGCTTGCGCAATCTTGCCCATTGCCATCGTGCGCGATCTTTTCCAGCACGCCACAGCGCGGCAGAAATTGTCCCAAATCGCCGCCGTTCTTGGCATCGCGCCAATGATGGCGCCAGTACTTGGTGGCTGGGTGATGGCGGTGAGTGACTGGCGCAGCATCTATGCCGTACAGGCTGCCGTCGGGCTGATCCTGCTCGTCGTCGGCGGCTTCGGACTTGCGGAATCGCAACCGGTCGAGAACCGCCGCTCGTTAAATCCGCAGCAGCTCGCCGAGAGCTATCGCTTCGTGCTCGGCGATCGCGGCTTCGTCGGCTATGCGCTGCTCTATGCCTGCGCCTTCGCCTGCATGTTCGCCTTCATCTCCGGCGCGCCGTCGGTGCTGATCGGCAGCCTCGGCCTGTCGACGACCAGTTTCTCGCTGTTGTTCGGCTTGACATCCTGCGGCGTACTCGTGGCTTCGCTGATCAGCGGGCAGCTCAGCCGTCGTCACATCGCCTCGCGAAAGATCATCGCCTTCGGCCTCATAGTGATGATCACAAGCGCCGTCGCTGCACTGTTGCTGGTCCCGGCCGATGCGGTCACTGTGGCAACGCTGATACCGCCGATGGCGCTGACCATCTTCGCCTTCGGCATTCTCGCGCCATCGACCAATCACGAAGCCCTGGCAAACCTGCCCCATGTGGCGGGATCGGCCGCCGGCGTGATGCGCTGCATGCAGATGGTGATGGGCGCCTTCGCCAGCGCCATGATCGCGGTATTCGAACCGTTCGGACATCCGGCGCTGGTGATGACCGGCCTGATGGCCGGCATGGCGCTCGCCGCCGGCGCGATCTATCTGTGGCTATTACCCAAGGCCAATTCCGGGCAGGATCATCGCGCGTAACAGGAGTTCCCCATGAACGGAAAGATCGTCGTTATCACCGGAGCGTCCGGGGCGCTGGGTCAGGTCGTACTCGAACGCGCAGTTGCTGACGGAGCGACGGTGGCCGCCATTGACCATTCCGCCAGCACGCCGGCGTCCACGCCGGATCATTTGCAGATCGGCGGCATCGACCTCTCCGACGCGACGCAAGCAGACTCCGCCATTGCCATGGTGATCAAACAGTTTGGCAAGATCGATGTGCTGATCAATATCGCAGGCGCGTTCGCCTTCGAAACTATCGCTGACGGCAACAACAAGAGCTGGGAGACCATGCATCGGCTCAACCTGCTCACCGCCCTCAACGCATCGCGCGCTGCAATCCCGCATCTGACGGCATCGAAGGCCGGCCGCATCATCAATATCGGTGCGATAGGCGCGCTACAGGCCGGCGCCGGCATGGGGCCCTATGCAGCCTCGAAGGCGGGCGTGCATCGGCTGACGGAAACGCTCGCCGCCGAGCTGAAGGGCAAGGTCACGGTCAATGCCGTGCTGCCCTCGACCATCGATACGCCGGCGAACCGTCGCGACATGGCCAATGCGGATTTTTCGAAATGGGTCACGCCGGACGAACTCGCCAGCGTGATCCTGTTTCTCGCCAGCGATGCCGCCAGCGCCGTCACCGGCGCATTGCTGCCGGTGAGCGGACGCGTCTGATTTAAGCGCGGTTCTTTTTCTTCTTGCCGAAAGCGGGCTTCTCGAACTTCGCAGCGCCGTCGCGCTTGGCCTTGGCGACATAAGGCGCCTTCTCCGCACGCGGCTTGTCGAACTTCTTCTCGAATTTCGGCTTGCCTTCGTAACGCGTGTCTTCACCACGTGACTTGCTGTAGACCGGCTTGTCGGCGCGCAGCGGATCGTATTTCGGCTTGCCTTCAAACTTGGGCTTGCCTTCATATTTCGGCTTGTCGTCGTAGCGCGGCTTATCATCGTAGCGCGGCTTGCCCTCATAACGTGGCTTGTCGCCCTTCGGACCGTCCTTCCAGGATTTTTCCTTATAGGCACCCTTGTCCTTGAAGTCCGGACGCTCGCCATCGGATTTGAAGCTCGGCTTGCGCGGACGCTTGTTGGAATAGTCGCGATCTTCCGGCGCCATGCGGCCAGACGCAATCGCGCCTTCCGGACCATTGGCCAGTGCCTCGATGCGGATATTGTCTTCCTTGTCCGGACGCTTGATCATCGTCGCGAACTTCTCGGCCGCGGCTGCCGAAATCTCGAACTCGGAATTGGCGTCGTAAATCTTGATCGCGCCGATATCGGCCTTCTCGATGCCGCCGCGACGACAGATCATCGGCAGCAGCCAGCGCGCTTCGGCATTCTTCTGCCGGCCGATGGCGACGCGGAACCATTTGGCGCCCTCACCCATCGGTTCGCTCTTCTTCGGGGTCTTGCGAACCGGAGCACCTTCCTCGTCGCGGCGACGGCTGCCCGCGCGATCTTCACGGCCGCGGAACGTGCCGGGATCCTGCACGTCTTCAGGCGACGGCAGACGCGACCGATAGAGCCGCGCCAGCGCAGTCGCGATGGTCTCTGCCGAATGCCGCTCCAGCAGTTTCTTCGCGAACACCAGATCGTCTTCGTTCGCCGCATCGTCGAAAATCGCATCGCCGATCATGCGCTCTTCATCGAGCACGCGGATTTCTTCCACGGTAGGCGCAGCGCCCCAGACCGCTTCGGTCTCGGCAAGATTGAGCAGCAATTCAGCGCGGCGACGGCGCGACGGCGGCACCAGCAAAACGCTGACGCCCTTGCGGCCGGCACGTCCTGTACGGCCGGAACGATGCTGCATCACTTCGGGATCGTTCGGCAGTTCGGCATGAATGACGAGGCCAAGATTGGGCAGATCGATGCCGCGTGCCGCGACGTCGGTGGCGACGCAAACGCGTGCATGACCGTCGCGCAGCGCCTGCAGCGCACGGGTGCGATCGTTCTGCGAGAGTTCACCGGATAGTGCGACGACCGAGAAGCCGCGCTCCAGCAACACCGTCTGCAGATGGTTCACCGCGTTGCGGGTGTTGCAGAACACGATGCTGCTCGGCGATTCGAAATAGCGCAGCACATTGACGACGGCGTGCTCGACCTCGTTCGGCGAGATGCGGATCGCACGATACTCGATGTCGGAATGGCCGCCTTCGGTGCCGGCGACCTCGATGCGGAAGGCCTGCTGCTGATACTGCTTGGCCAGATTGGCGATGCCGCGCGGCATCGTTGCCGAGAACAGCAGCGTGCGGCGGGTTGCCGGCGTGGTCTTGAGGATGAACTCCATGTCCTCACGAAAGCCCATGTCGAGCATTTCGTCGGCTTCGTCGAGCACCACGGCCTTCACTTCGGAAATGTCGAGGCGATTGCGACGCAGATGGTCGCACAGACGGCCTGGCGTGCCGACGACGATATGCGCGCCAGCAGCCAGCTCACGCTGTTCCTTGCGGGGGTCCATGCCACCGACGCAGGAGACGACGCGTGCACCGGCATATTGATAGAGCCAGGTCAGTTCGCCGTGCACCTGCAGCGCAAGTTCGCGCGTCGGCGCAACGATCAGCGCCAGCGGCGCTCCCGCCCTCGGCAATGTCTCTGCGCCTTCGAGCAGATTGTCAGCGATCGCCAGACCGTAAGCGACGGTCTTGCCCGAGCCGGTCTGCGCCGACACGAGAAGATCGCGGCCGACGGCGTCATCAGCCAGCACGGCGGCCTGAACGGGAGTGGCTTCACTATAGTTACGCTCAGCCAACGCGCGGGCGAGCGACGGACCAGTCGAGAGAAATGACACAGATGTAAACCTTGGTTGCGGCGGACCGCGTCGCGGCCGGACTCATTGGGATCCACGGGATCAATACTTGGACCAAACGGAAACGAATCTGCCGCCCTTCAGTTGGCGGTCACGTCGGGTCCAGGAGTCCGGTGCGTATCGGGATCGGCAGAGCTTTACGCTGCTTCGCAGCAAAAGGCCAATCATTGCTGCCATGTGCCGGCGAAATCGGGCGATTTGAGGTTAACCCTCACAGAATTGCGCCAGCACCGGTATTTTGTGGCTCATATTTCGCCGTGAGGCGTCGTGGTGCCCTCTTCGGTCTTGGGCCCCTCCTGCTTGAAGGGCACCAAAAGCCAGAGCGTCAGGAAGGTAAACAGCGAGATGACGACTGCCACATCATAAGCGCCGAGGCCGACAGCAGCTCCGGTCGCACCCGTGGCCCACAGACTGGCGGCCGTCGCGGTACCGCGCACCGAGCCGTTGTCCTTCAAGATGGCGCCGCCACCGATAAATCCCATGCCGGTCATCAGACCTTCGATGATGCGCGCTGTGCCTTCGGGATGACCGTTCAGAAAACCCTCAGTGGCCTGGACGATGCCGCAAGTGGCGAGCGCGACCAGCGGGAACGTCCGCAGCCCGGCACTTCGCTCGGCGCGCTCACGATTCCAGCCGATCGGCAGCGCCAGAACATAAGCGATCGACATGGCGATCAAATGCGGCAACAGACGAAAGCTGTCCGACATCTCAAGAAGGGTCGTCACCGCGGGTCTCCGATCGCACAGGGATAAGGCGCCTCGGGTGTCGCCGCGGGCCAACCCGGATAAACTCCGGCGGTGAGTCGCGGTTGCAGCGACGCATCGTCTCATGGACCTCGACTTGGACGTTCGATTTGGAAACCTCGCTCTACCTTCCGGTGAAATGCTTCCTCGAAGGCCTTGGCTTTACAGTCAAAGGCGAGATTGGCGGTTGCGATCTCGTGGCATTGAATGGCGACGATCCGCCAATTGTCGTGATCGGCGAACTCAAACTCAGCTTCAATCTCGAATTGATCCTGCAGGCCGTCGATCGCGCCAGCGCTAGCGATGAAGTCTGGGTGGCGGCCAAGCTTTCGATCAAGGGCAAGGGCCGTGAAAGCGATGCGCGCTACCGCAACCTGTGCCGCCGGCTTGGCTTCGGGATGCTGGGAATTACCGAAGCCGGCGGCGTCGAGGTTCTCGTCGCGCCCGCCACTGCCGCACCACGACGCAATCCGAAGAAGCGCTCACGCCTCATTACCGAACACAAGAAGCGCCAGGGCGACCCCGCGCTCGGCGGCAGCACCCGCGCGCCGATCATGACGGCCTATCGCCAGCAGGCGCTCGCTTGCGCTGCGATACTCGCCATCGGCCCGCGCAAGGTGCGTGAACTCACGCCGGATTATCCGGATGCGCAGAAGATCCTGCATCGCAATGTCTATGGCTGGTTCGAAAGTCCGGCGCGCGGCACCTACGCGCTCACTGATGCCGGCCACGCGGCGCTGAAACGTTGGCCGCAACCCCAACGGGATACCGCCCCGCCATCTGCTTTGTCATAAAGCTACTGACCGAACTCTTTCGTTTTCCGGGAACAAGTTTGCATGGCTGCTTTGTCGCGGTAATTCCATATTGCAATGCAACAACCGCTCCCTTAGGTATCGCAAATCAACACTGAGGCGAGCGATGAGCGAAGACTGGAACACGAAATACGGAACGCGGCGCGTGCGACGCGATCCCCCGACCCTGGAAGAAGCCATCTTCGCCGCGATGGGCATCACCGAGGATCTCGATCAGCAGGCCGAGATCGCCGCTTCGCTGATGGGCATGCCATTCGACGCCGTTCAGGCCGAAGTGAAGAAGGCCAATCGCTCGACCGGTACGCTGCGCATCAGCCGCGTGATCGCCGGCGAACAAGGCGCCCAGCGTTCAGTGGTCGTGGAGCGTCGCGTCACCCGCAAGTTCGGCAACGACAAGCGCGTTTGATTTCGAGGAGGCATACTGCCCTCCCCGCGCATACAAAAAAGGCCTCGCTGATCGCGAGGCCTTTTTCTTTGACGCAATTGCCTGCCGCTTACAGCAACTTGCTGCTCACGACTTGCGCCAGCCAGCCAGCTTGAACCAAACGCCCCAATAGGCCCGGTTATAGTCAGCCATCGCGCGCGCCACATCGAGCATCGAGGTCTTCGGCTGCGCCACAAGCCCGGCACCCATGGGATCGCGCAGGTCTATAATTCCCGTGGATTCGCCGTGCCGGAATGAAAGGTGCGCACCGAATTTGTTGGCCAGTGCACGCATCGCATCGTTCTGCGCGCCGGTGGTGATGCGCAGCTTGGCGTAACCCATCGACCGCGCCTTCGCGATCAGCTTGGTGAACAGGATGCTGCCGACGCCCTTGCGGCGCACGATGGCTTCAACGCTGAACGCAATCTCCGGCAGTGAGTCCGGCGACAGATCAGCCTGATGCAATTCGGCGGCGCCGCGCACGACACCGTCTTCGAAGTAGGCGAGGATGACGGTGCCGGTATTGACGGACTTCTCGGCATAGCGCGCAACCCAGTCGTCATCGAGCGAACCGTTGAAACGATTGCGGCGACTCTCGCGATCCAGCCTCAAGAGATGTTCGCGGAACAGGGGCAGCTCGCGGGCTGCAAGGACACGCACATATCCGCGGGCCGGAGCCCGGGTCGAAATGGCGATGGTGGTGGCAGCGTCTAACATGGTCAAAATCCTCAAGTTGCCCTCGAGGAAAGCGTCGATTCCCTAGACACCCTATATTGTGCGACGCACCATAAAATACAAGGGCGCAGATGCCGCAGGCGGCAGCGCTCACCGCAGGTGAGCCATGCAATAGTCGTTGATTACCAAAATCTTAACAAGAAATGAACCGGATTACAGCACAAGTTGGGTCTGCGTCACGACGCCCACCAGCTTGCCCTCCTCGGTCTCGATCCGGGTCTGCCAAACCTGCGTTCTGCGTCCCCGATGAACCGGCGTTGCGATCGCGCGGACGGTGCTTCCGGCTTTTGCGCCGCCTGTGAAATTGGTCTTGCTCTCGATGGTCGTCGTTCCCTTGGCGCCCTCCGGCAGATTGATGACCGTCGCCGCCGCACCGACGGCGTCCGCAAGCGCCATGACTGCTCCGCCATGAATAGTGTGACCGAGCGTGCACAGGTCCTCCCGCACCAGCATGGTGGCGACGACGCGCTCAAGATCGGCTTCGGTGAAGGTCACGCCCATCGAGACGGAAAACGGCATCGCGAGGCTGTGGATCTTGTCGAGTGGCGTCATGCTGGCATCGTCTCCCTGCAGTCTGTCTCGCCCATCGTGGTGCGGACTTGATGAAAGTTCACGACACAACGCCATGCCGTGACAAGACCTTTGTTTCACGGCATATCGGCCTCATGCGCCATTTCCCGCCACGCCGGATCGTCTGTCTTACCGAAGAGACCGTGGAGACGCTGTATCTGCTCGGCGAACAGGATCGCATCGTCGGCGTTTCCGGCTATGCGGTGCGGCCGCCGCAGGTGCGGCGCGAAAAGCCGCGGGTGTCCGCGTTCATCTCGGCCGACCTGCCGAAGATCCTCGCGCTCGATCCTGACCTGGTGCTGTGCTTCTCGGATCTGCAGGCCGAGATCGCTGCGGAACTGACGCGCGCCGGCGTCGCCGTCCACGTGTTCAACCAGCGCGACATCGCCGGCATCCTGGCGATGGTCCGCACGCTCGGCGCCATGGTCGGTTCCCACGAACGTGCAGAACAGCTCACACATTCGTACGAACGGCGCTTGGCCGAGATCGCTGCAGTCGCGCAATCCCGCCCAACAAGGCCACGTGTCTATTTCGAGGAATGGGACGATCCCCAGATCACCGGCATCGGCTGGGTCTCAGAACTGATCGAACTTGCGGGCGGCATCGACGCGTTTCCGCAGATGCGGTTTCAGAAAGCGGCGAAGGACCGCATCGTGTCTCAGGCTGAAGTGATCGCTGCGGCACCGGACGTGATCCTCGCCTCGTGGTGCGGCAAGAAAGTTGTGCCCGATAAAATCCGGCAGCGACCGGGCTGGAGGGACTCGACGCGATTGTGAAGGCGTTGTGGGGCGAGAAGCCTTAATTGCTTCATCCCTTCGGGTACTGCAGAAAATAGGCATCTGTCAGCGCATCTTCGAGCAACCGGCCTTCCGAATATGCTTGCAAGGATGCCGGTCGTTCGACACCGGGTAACAACCGCGGACACGGCTCCGGCGCACCGATCACCGTCCTCACCGGAATGCGCTCGGCATAGATCGGCAGTTCGTAATCCTCGTCGTCATCGGCGACACCCTTGGCGCGGATTTTTGCCGAAGCTTCCTCGATCTCCATGGCGATGAAGGACGTCGCCTTCATCTCCTGTGCCGTGGTCTCGCGCAGACTGGCCGTACGATCCGGGAAGAACCGGTCGACCATCGCTATGCCCGCACGCTCCTTCTCGTCGGGATCGGTGACGAGATAGGCGTTTCCGAATGCCATCACCGCGCGGTAGTCCGCTGAATGATTGAAGCCGCAACGTGCCAGCACGAGGCTGTCGAGAAAGGCCACCGTGAGGCAGACGCGTTGCTGCGCGGTCTGGTTCTTCAGCATGCGACTGGCGCTGCTGCCGTGCCAGTACAGCTTCGTGCCTTCCCGCCAGAAGAAGGTCGGCGTGCAATAGGGCTGACCATCGATCACATAGGAGACGTGACACATCATCGAGGCGTCGAGAATTTTATGCACGGTCTCGTGGTCGTAGAAGCCGCGGTCATGACGCCGCTTCACCCGATTGCGCGCCGTAAGCGGATATGACGCGATGTCTGTATTCGCTGGTTCATCGGTCTTCAGTTCGGCTGTACTCACGGCAATTCCCCATCGATTGGAAGCATTCGAATGTGTTGTACCGCGGCATTTGGTCTGCGATAGTGCCAATTCCATGCGAAAAATTCCGACCAATTTGACGAGGCCAATTCCGAAACCCGAGCTGCCGCTCGATCTCACGGGCGCGCATATCACCGAAGGATCGTCCTCGCAGGATCGGCTCTATCAGGCGCTGTGCCACGCCATCACCGGCGGCGTCGCCAAGCCCGGCGAGGCTTTGCCGCCGTCCCGTATTCTCGCCAAACAAACCGGCATTCAGCGCAACGCCGTCACCAATGCCTATGAACGACTGATCGCCGATGGTTTTGCCGTCGCACGTGTCGGCTCCGGCACTTTCGTCGCCGCGCGTATCCCGACGCGGACCAGCAGCAAGCCGACGAAGACCATCGCCATCGACGCACCGCAGCGCGGCACGCTTGCGCTTGGCTGCACGCATATCGACGAACAGGCACTGCGCCGCTTTCGCGCTTTCGCCGGCCGCCGCCTGCGCGCGTTCGGCAGCGAGCATCTGCATTACGGCGATCCCCGCGGCAGCTTCGAGCTGCGCACGGCGATTGCCAATCATCTTCTGTCAGCGCGCGGGCTACGCTGCGATCCCGACCAGATCCTGCTGACATCGGGCACGCAGTACGGGCTGCGCATCGTGCTGTCAGCCATTCTCAAGCCAGGCGAACAGATCTGGTGCGAAGACCCCGGCTATCCAGCCGCTCGAAAATCAATCGAACATTGCGGCGCGCGGCCGGTGTCGGTGCCGGTCGACGACTTCGGCATCATCGTCGCCAAAGGCCGTGCGACCGCACCGAAAGCGCGCGCGGCCTATGTCACGCCCTCGCACCAATTTCCACTTGGTGTGCAAATGGCGATGCCGCGGCGTCTTGAATTGCTGGACTGGGCGAAAGACGCTGGCGCCTGGGTCTTCGAGGACGATTACGATAGTGAGTTTCGCTATGATGGCGCGCCGCTGCTCTCGCTCGCGGGCATCGATCACCTGCAGCGCGTAATTTATATGGGCACGTTTGCGAAGACGCTGTTTCCCGGTCTGCGCATCGGCTATTGCGCCCTGCCCGAGCGCCTGATCGGCCCTGTCACGACGGCCCGCGCGGCCATGGACCGTTTTCCCGGCACACTGATGGAAGGCGCCGTCGCCGACATGCTGAACTCCGGCGCCTTCGCTGCGAACCTGCGCAAGATGCGCAACGTCTATCGCGAAGCGCGGGACGCTTTGGCGACGACATTGACGCAGGTCTCGGACGGTCAACTCACGGTTCCGGTGCCGTCGCAGGGTCTTCATCTCGTGGCAAAGTTTGCATCGAAAACGCCGCTCGAGATCGCCGCAGAGGCCAAGGCCACGGCTGGCGTCGAGGGCTGGTTGCTGGCTGACACCTATCTGCGCGCGCGCCCGGCCCCGGGCTTCGTGCTCGGCTTCGCCGGCCATCCCGTTCGTCAGCTTGTCGCATCGGCAGAACGACTGGCAAAGGCCTCGGCGGCAAGTTTGCGCGCGCACCGGACGCCTGCGGCTAAAACGCGTGGAACCCGCGCGGGGGTCTAAAACTTGAGGCTGGCTGGCACTCACGGCTGGCGACCGCTGTGCTTCTAGAATCGGATGCGCATCCCTACAATCTGGCAAGCCAACTGCCCGGCAGGCATGGCTGGCCCAACGGAGACCACATGTCCGGCAACCGCAACGTGCTCTATCTCATCATCGGCGCACTCATCGTCGGCATTGGCATCCTCGGCTACAATCTCTACCAGGCCAAGAAAGAACCCAGCGGGCTGCAGATCAATGTCGGCCCCGACGGCCTCAAGATCCAGAACAAGTAACAAGGGTCGCAAGATGCGTTCAGCAATTTGGCTATCAGGACTTCTGGTTTCGCTTGCGCTGGCCACGCCGGCGCTGGCGGTCGATCAGGTTGCCCGCGAACAGGACATCATCGAGCTTCGCCTCGGCCAGCGCATCCAGGTCGATGACGGTTCCTGCCCCACCGGCCAGATCAAGGAAGTCTCCGGTACGACGCTCAGCACAGCGGGTGTGACGCGCGTACGCAAATGCGTGCCCCGCGCCGGCACCAAGACGCAGATGAGATGACGAACGACGCGCCTGTCAGCGCGTCAGTGCCGTAGCGGCTCGCTTGGCGGCACCGGTGAACCGGTCTGGCCCACACTCGCGCCGCCATCGATCGCCAGCGTGATGCCCGTGATCCAGCGCGCTTCGTCGCCGGCAAGAAACAACACGCCATAACCGATATCCCAGCCGGTCCCTTCGGTGCCGAGCAGCGTGCCCGCTGCGCGTGCCTTGCGCATCTCGTCGCTCATGCCGCGCGACGCCACCATCGGCGTATAGACCGTGCCCGGCGCGATGCAGTTGACGCGAATGCCGGCGCGGCCGTGATGAGCCGCCATCGCTCTGGTAAGGCCGATGATTGCGGATTTCGATGTCGGGTACAGCAGGCTTGGATGGCCACCGCGCAGGCCGGCAATCGATGTCAGGTTGATGATCGAGCCACCGCCGGATTTCATCATTTCCGGAACGGCATATTTCGCCATCAACATCATCGAGGCAACATTGATACGCATGGCGCTGTCCCAGGCGCGGTCGTCGACCTCGATGGCGTCGCCGCGCGGCCCCGTGACGCCGACATTGTTGACGAGGATGTCCAGCCGGCCGAAGCCTTCGACAGTCCGTTCGACGATCGCCTCGCATGACGCGCGATCGCTGACATCGCCGTCATATATCTGCGTGACGCCGCCCTCCGCGGCGATCAATCGCGCTGTTTCCTCGGCAGCGTTTGCATCGATATCGACCAGAGCAACACGCGCCCCATGCCGCGCCAGCAGCACAGCTGCTGCGCGTCCATTGCCGATGCCATCGCCGCGGGAACCCGCGCCGGTGACGATGGCAACCTTGCCTTTCAGTCGATCGTCACGCCGTGGTTCGGGCCTGTCCATCAGAACATGCCGTTGCTGTTGGCGGACTTTTCGGGGATCGGCTGCACCGCGTCCCAATGCTCGACGATCTTGCCATTTTCAAGCTTGAAGATGTCGACGATCGCATTGCCGCGGGTGCCCTTCTCGCGCACGGCGTGGACATGGAGGATCACATAGTCGCCGTCGGCGAAGACCTGCTTGATCTCGCTATGCGACTCCGGGAACTTCTCCCGCAGGAACCCCAGGAAGGCCTTGAAACCCTCGATGCCGTCAGCCGCATTGGGATTGTGCTGAACGTAACGCGGACCGAAATATTTGGACGCTGCCTCGAAGTCTTTCTGGTTGAGGCCCTTTTCATAGAATTCGACGACAACTTTCTTGTTGGCGTCCTGGGTGCTGGTGTCTGCGGCCAACGCCGCGCCGGACAGAAACATCGATACACAGGCAAAGCCGATCGAAACAAATCGCATAAAATAAAGCCCCTCGGTTCCCGCCAACCTAACGGCGGGCGAATCTCGCCGAACTAACGATGGCGAAGCCAAACGCTATCATCGGCTGTGACAGGATGACGAGAGGGAAAGATACTAATCCGCTATCATTTCGGCGCGACGGTGCAGCGCAAAGCGATCACGTGAACATAACTAACTGGTTCAATCCAGCGGCGCCGGATCATACATGCATTGCAGGGTCGGCTTCGCAATCTGCGTGAAGGTCGCGCTGATCATCGACTGCTTCGATGCCGGGATCCAGTCCTTCTCGATAGTAGGCACACCGCGCTCGCTGATGCCTCGCAGCAGTGCCTCGCGCAGATCGGTGTCTTCCACCGTTGCTACAGCATGGTCATGCAGACAACCACACACTGCTTCCGGATGCGCCCACCGCCCCACCATATGCGGTGAGCACAAGCGCACGAATTCGCCGCCCTGGTCCGGTAACTTTCGCCACGACCAGATCTGCGCCTGCGCTGCACTTCCCGTGATGGAACCCGCAAGGGCGACAGCGATAACGATGGCGGTCAGAAAACGCGGGCGAGTCATTTCAGAACTTTTCTTGTTGTTTCTCGGATTGTCCGGTCGCGATCGAAATCAGTGCGCGTAAGCAACGACCATCGGTGCCGGGGCGCTGATCGCGGGCGAGCCGGTATAGGCGAAGGTGCCGATACCTGGCACGTTACCATCGGTGGAACCGGCCATCGAAGGACCTGCCAGAATGAAGGCGAAAGCGAGCATGAAGCTGATGGTGCGCATCTGACGTCTCCAGTTGGGCAGCGCCGTCCGCCGCGTCGTTGGCAAAGGAATAGCCAATGACGGTTTCGACACGTCTGCGGTCCAAGACAAAAATGGTTTCATCCCCCCGCTGAATTGTTTCGTGGCGCCCTTGTCGACGACACAATCCGGGCGGCTAATTTGCCAACGTCTTGGAAAGGATGCCCTCAAAGTTCGTCCGGCTGTCGCACGCCTTTAACAAAACTGAACCGAAAGGCGGCTAAAGCGACTTCAGGAGAGCGTATGCAACCTTTTCAGGCGACTGCGCGTTTCTGTTCACCTCGAGGAGAAGGAATGCAGTCGTGGGAACCGGCAACAACGATGTTGGCAAGGATACCCCGATCGGCGCACCCGGACGGCCACTGATTTCAACGGTACGCCCGCGCACCGAATGCCAGGGTGCGATGTCGCAGCAAGGCTATGGCTCGCACGGCCACGAGTGCTATCCGCAGAAGCTGGTACAGCTCGTGGGCTATCGTAGCCCGCAGTCGCAGGAGTCCTGGGACCGCCTGCGCACCAAGCGCACGATCACGCACCCGGCCGAATAGAGGCGGCCGGTCGTTCTGATCGATCACCTATTTGATGAAGTCGCCGCATTTCTGCACGGTAGCGTCTGATTGCCCCCAGGGCATGATCGGAACTGATGACGTCGAGTTCTTCGGCGAGCCCTCGATGATCCGGTCCGAATAGACCATGTAAACCAGCACGTTTCGCTTGGCGTCGCAGCCGCGGACGATTTGCATTTTCTTGAAGAAAAGGCTCCGGCGCTGACGGAACATGTCCTCGCCCTGATCGCTCTTGTTCTTGAACGTGATGGGTCCGATCTGCCGGCACGCCAGCGATATGTCTGAGACTTCTTCGGCAAGACCGAGCCAGCCCTTGAAGCCGCCCTTTTCAGGCACCGTGAAGTGACAGGCCACGCCCTCGACCTCGGGGTCATCGACACCGTAGGTCGCCAGCTTGTCATTCGGGCTGAGCCATTTGAACACGGTCGAGCGCCGGAAGATCAGATCCGGCTCATCCGCAGCCTGCGCCGGGATGGACGCGAATACCGCGAATGCCGAAAGCGCCAGGACACCGCGGCGCAGTGCCTTGGCCAGTGCGCCAGATCCATCAAAAGTCATGCAACTCTCCGTGAGCGATCCGAAACATGTAGGCATTCCAACGGGATTCGGAAGCCGCCATGGGCTGCTGTTAATTCAATGTGAGGCTTTTTTGCTAGGCTGATCCCGACTCAGCGGTAGCCAGATCACTCATGCTGGTGAACCCATCTCGCACCTGCGAGACTAATGTTTTCAGATGGATTCGAGGATATTGGACGTGGGTGCATTTCAATTGTCGCGTGAACCAGGGGACAAGAACCGTTTTCTGAGCAGCACGATGTTTTCCGGCAGCCTCCTGCGGATTGCGCTGGTTGCCATGGCCGGCATGACCGTGGCGGCGCCTGCCGATGCCGCGGTGTTCTGGACCGACGAAAACCCGATGATCATGCGGGAGATCGAACCGCTGCCGCCGCAACCGCAGCAGCGCCAGAGGAAGCTGAAGCACCTCGGCGCCAAACTCGAAAAGCAGGTCAAGGACCACGCCAAGCCGGTCGGTCCGCTGGTCATCGCCATCTCGATCGAGCGCCAGTCCCTGCGGGTATTCGACGCCAACGGCCTGTTCGCGGAAACGCCGGTCTCCACCGGCATGCGCGGCCATTCGACGCCCATGGGCGTGTTCAGCATCATCCAGAAGAACAAATGGCACCGCTCCAACATCTATAGCGGCGCGCCGATGCCCTATATGCAGCGTATCACCTGGTCGGGCATTGCTCTGCATGCCGGTGCGCTGCCAGGCTATCCAGCATCCCACGGCTGCATCCGCATGCCGATGGCCTTTGCGACCAGGATCTGGGGCTGGACCCGCATGGGCGCCCGCGTGATCATCGCGCCCGGCGAACTCTCTCCTGCGGATATTTCGCATCCCCTGCTCGTCGCTCAGAAGGCGGCGACGGTTCCGGTCGCGGCAGCTGTGCCTCAAGACGTCCAGACGCCGCCAAAGGCTGACAGGGCGTCGGCAGATGCGAAGCCCGATGACCTCGGTCTGAGGCCATCCGCCGCCGATCGCACCAAGACGCAGGACAAGACCCAGACTGCCGATGCCAGCAATGCGATGGCAAAACCGGCGCCTGCGACTGTGATGTCGGACGCCGCACCCGCGAAGGTCGAAGGCACCGTCAAAGCCGCCGAACCCGAAATCATGACGCGCCGCGATCTCGACGCCGCCATTGCCAAAGTCGTGGAACTGCCAACGACCGAGGTCAAATCAACTGAGACCGTTGCGGAAGCGCCAGCCAAGGTTGAACCTGCCAAGACAGAAGCCCCGAAGGCGGAAGTTGCAAAGGCTGACGCAGCGCCGGTCACCGCCCCTGCGCTCGACGCCAAGAAGGACGAAACGCGCCCCGCCGATTCAGCCAAGGCCGAGATCAAGCCCGAGATGCCTGCGGCGCCCGCTGCCGATGCGACGCCAAAGCGCTCCGGCCAGATTGCCGTGCTGGTCAGCGGCAAGGACGGCAAGCTCTATGTGCGGCAGAATTTCGCGCCGTTGTTCGAGACGCCGATCGCGATCAAACCCAGCGATCGCCCGCTGGGCACCCACGTGTTCACCGCCCGCACCGACAAGGATGACGCCAAGGCGTTTCGCTGGACCGCGGTGTCGCTGCCCGCCGTCCCGCGTCGCGCCGATGAGGACGACAATGTCTCGCGTCGCCGCAAGTCCACCGGTGCGGTTGAAGTGAAAACCCGGCCGCTGCCAAACAGCGCCGCAGAGGCGCTCGACCGCCTGAGCATCCCGGCGGATGCCATGGCCCAGATCACCGAAGCGCTGGCGAGTGGCGGCTCCATCGTGGTGTCCGATCAAGGCATTGCCGCCGGCGGCGAAACCGGCCAGGGCACCGAATTCGTGGTGCCGCTGCGCTAGCCTCGCAGCTCCTGCCCTGTAACAGCTTGTTGAGTGCGTCATCCCCGAGATGACGCTACTCTGCGCGCGAAACATGCTGGGCTACGACGAATGGCGCTGATCAATCGCAGGCAAATACTGACAACAGCACTGGGCGCGGCAAGTGCTGCGGCGCTCGCACGTCACGCCTCGGCACAAGGCGCCGTGAGCCGCATGACCGCCTATGGCTTCTCGTTTCCCGGCCTCAAGGGTGGCGAGATCAAGCTGGCGGATTACGCCGGCCGTCCGATCATGGTGGTCAACACCGCCTCGCAATGCGGCTTCACCCCGCAATATACGGGGCTTCAGACACTATGGACCGAGTTCCGTGAGCGCGGCCTGATGATCATCGGCGTGCCATCCAACGATTTCGGCGGACAGGAGCCAGGCGGAACCAAGGAGATCGCCGACATTGCCGAGGGACATTTCGGCATCGGCTTCCCGATGGCCGCCAAGACCGTCGTGAAGGGACCGAACGCGCACCCGTTCTACAAATGGGCGGCAGAGGCCCGGCCGCGCGATCTGCCGCGCTGGAATTTTCACAAATATCTGGTCGGACGCGACGGCTACCTCACCGACGCCTTTGCCTCCGAATTCGAGCCGACCGACACGCGCATCAAGACCGCCGTCGGACGGGCGTTGAGCACAGCCTCATAGCGACATCTGCAGTGTCACGCCGGCGCAGGACGGCCGCATCGCAGCTGGCATGAGCCCGCGATCACGATGTCTCACTGTCATTCCGGGGCGCGCGTCGCCGGCGAAGCCGCGAAATGCGAACCTCGGCTACTCCACGTGGAGTGGCGGGGAAAATCCCGATCCAAGCTCGTCATTCCGGGGCGCATGAAAGCGGCGAAGCCGCTGCAATGCGAACCCGGAATCCCGACATGTTTGGCGCGGTTGGAGACTCCCATGCTGAGATTCCGGGTTCACGTGCGCGAAGGCGCGCCCGTGCCCCGGAATGACAGTTTGGAGCGAGGAAACGTCCTTAAACATTTTTTCCTATCTCCCGTTGACAACATCCCTTCAAGGACTATTATCCCCTCTGTCCTGCCCCACCGAGAGGGGCGATCGCGATCGTCACGTTCGCGGGGTGGGATGCGGTGGACGCCGGAGATGCGGCGTTACGCGGTTCACGGGTGACGTCTGTCTTCGGGCAGGACGGATCTGCGCCAGCACTGCCACTGGCAAGGACACGGCCGGCCTTGAGATGGAAAGATCCCTGGACAGTGTGACGGACGACCAAGTCAAAACGCGTCCGGCTTACTCGCTTGAGGCTCCCTGTCCCATTCGCCCTGGGACTGTAATTTTGGTGATGGGATCGTTCGCCATGGCAACGCGCAAGCAACCGAAAAAACACCGCAGGCGGAACGCCGGGCACTTCGCCCAGCGCGTCCGAAAGTCCTGATGCACATTACCCTTGCGGAAGACCGCATCGCATCAGGCCCAAGGGTGCAACGGGCACCCGGCGTTCCGCACGCCCTCTTTCAGGAGGGTGGGAATGCGAAACACGACGGCGCCCCCGCGCCGCAAACAACAGGGGTGATGATGCATGTCTGGAGAACAGTGGCTGTTTGACAGTTGAATCCGCAAGACACCCGCAAACCGGCCATCCCGTTGTCTGGTTGCGCCCAACCGATGCCGGGTTCGGCCGTCAGCGTGCCACTGGGGATAAGGTCCAACCCCATGGTGGAACAGCCTGAAATCGGGCTAAACTTCCGCTCGATTTCATGTTCGGTCGGCCGGCATTGCGGCTGACCTGCGTTTCGGGAGGACACCATGCGCAGTGCGGCAGGTTTGATCTTGGCGAGCGCGGTTTCATTGTGGACAGCCGGCGCACAGGCGCAGGCGCCCAAAGCCGGTGCCCCAGCGCCCGCCCCCGCGGCAACGCCTGCTCCGGCTCCCGCGGCCGCACCTGCTTCCGCCAAATCGACCTGCGCCAATCCCGATGCGCTCGGCGTCAGCCGCGTGGTTGAAATCGACACGACGGGTGGTCCGGGCTTCGGCTTCGAACATTTCAAGCAACTCGACTTCCTGCGCGACAAGGAAGTAGTGCTCACCTTCGACGACGGCCCGTGGCAGACCACAACGCCGACCGTGTTGAAGACGCTCGCCGATGAATGCGTCAAGGCGGTGTTCTTCCCGATCGGCAAGCACGCTACCTATTATCCGGAAGTGCTCAAGCAGGTCGCCGCGGCCGGCCATACTATCGGCGGACACACCTGGGCTCATATCGCGCTGACCAACAAGAAGCTGACCCAGCAGCAGCGTATCGATGAAATCGAGAAAGGCTTCAGCGCCGTGAAATGGGCACTCGGCTCAGCCCCTGCTCCGTTCTTCCGTGCTCCGGCGCTGCAGCACCCGCCGGAGATCGTCACCTATCTCGGCACGCGCAACATGGCGATCTTCTCCTGCGACATAGACTCGTTCGACTTCAAGACGCGCAAGTCCGAACAGGTCATCACCAATGTGATGACCAAACTCGACAAGCTCGGCAAGGGCATCATCCTGATGCACGATTTCCAGAAGCACACCGCCGAAGCGCTGCCGACCCTGCTGCGCAAGCTCAAGGCTGGTGGCTACAAGGTCGTGCATATGCGCGCCAAGGCGCCGGTGCAGACCATCGCCTCTTATGATGAAGCGATCGTCAAGGACGCCAAGCTGCCGACCGTGAGCTCACGCCCCGTCAACAGCGTCGTCCAGACGATCTCGGAATAATGAGGACTCGTCGACGCTCCTGATGCCCGCATTTCGTTTCAACGGCTACGTCATCGTCTCGGCGGACGGCATGCTCGCCGACGCCAGTGGCGTGATGCCCGATACGCTCAAATTTCCCGGTGACCTCGCCTTTTTCACCGCCGGCCTCGACCGCGCCGATCTAATCGTGCACGGCAAACATTCGTTCGAGGATCAGCCGAACTCACCGAAGCGCAAGCGCATTGTCGTCAGCCGCAGCATCGCTGCCATAGGCGCCGATCCCGAAAACAACAAAGCCACGCTGTGGAATCCGGCCGGCGCATCTTTCGAGGACGCTTGCACGCATGCGGGCGTTCATGCCGGCACCGTCGCCGTCATCGGCGGCCCCGGCGTCTTCGAGATGTTCTTTGATCGCATCGACGTGTTCTGGCTGTCGCAGGCGCCGCATGTCCACCTGCCCGGCGGCGAGGGATGTTTCCCCGGCGTCCCCGAACGATCGCCGCAGGACATTCTCTCCAGTCACGGCTTGCAGGCGAGCGAGGTTCAGATCCTCGACGCTGCACATGAAGTCACGGTGACGGCCTGGCGGCGGGCGTCCTGAGCGAGGACTACACTTCGTTGTAGCCGCCCGGCAGTCGCGTACTGCGGCCGATACCGGCGATCATGAAGAGGCCGCCGATCAGCGACAGGTTCTTCAGCGCGTGAATCATCTGGTTCTTGGCTTCAGGACCGGTCAGGTTCCAGAAGTCGTGGAAGTAGAAGGTTGCGGCCATCACGAACAACACCAGCACCAGGGCGAAGAAGCGCGCGCCCAGGTTCAGCGCGACAAGGATACCGCCGACCAGTTCCAGCGTTGCAACGGCGATTGCGAGGATCTGCTTCAGTTCCATGCCAGCCAGCCCTTCGAGCTGCGTCGCATAGGGCGTCACGATCGCAGGAATCGTCGGGATAACCTTGTTCGCGATCGCATCTGCCGTTCCGCTGAGGTCAAGAAACTTGGATGCGCCGGACGCAATGAAAATCACGGCAAAGAGAATGCGCCCGAAAGTAATAAACGCTGGCATTGGTCGGCCTCGCTGGACTGCAATGAATACTTGTCGAAATACGCGACGAGTATGATCATTCCATCACATTTTTCAAACGAACAAATGGATGACGTCACTGGAGTCATCCACTTGTCGCGATGCCGTTCAGATCGGCGAACTATCCAAAAGCGCAATGGCCGAAAAGCGTCCAGCCAGCGCGAGATTGGACACGCTAGCCGAACAGGCTCGCCTGCGGACGCCCAGCCCGCTCCTGCGCCTCTACGGCAGCCACCGCCGTCATGTTGAGGATACCACGCGCTGTCACCCCCGGCGTCAGGATATGCGCCGGACGCGCCGGGCCGATCAGGATCGGGCCGACCGGGAGCGCATCGGCCAGCGTCTTGATCATCTGATAGGCGACATTGGCGGCATCGAGCGTCGGCATGATGAGGACGTTCGCCGAGCCTTCGAGCTTCGAATGCGGGAGCACGATCTTGCGGGCCGCTTCCGACAGCGCAGTGTCGCCCTGCATTTCGCCATCGGACTCGATTTCCGGATGCTTCTCGCGCAGCAATGCTGCGGCGCGGCGCATCTTGCGCGAAGAGTCCGTGTCGTAGCTGCCGAAGTCAGAATGCGACACGAAAGCGATCTTCGGCTTCATGGCGAAGCGCTGCACGTGGTTCGCAGCGAGCGCCGCGATTTCCGCAAGTTCTTCCGCGCTCGGATTCGGACGCACCTGCGTATCGGCGATGAAATGCGCACCCTTGCTGGTGATCATCAGCGACAGCGCTGCAAAATCGCTGACGCCCGGCAGGAAGCCGACGATCTCGCGCACATGGCGCAGATGACTCATGTAGCGGCCTTCGACGCCGCAGATCATTGCATCCGCCTCGCCGCGGATCACGGCGAGCGCGGCGATCACCGTCGCATTGGTGCGGACGACCGTGCGCGCCGCATCCGGCGTCACGCCGCGACGGCCGGCGACATCGATATAGGACTGCACGTAGGAACGATAGCGCGGATCGTCCTCGGGATTGATGAGGTCGAAATCCTGACCCGGCTTGATCGACAGGCCAAAGCGCTTGATGCGCGCTTCCACGACCGACGGGCGACCGACGAGGATCGCGCGCGCCAGCTTCTCTTCCAGCACCACCTGCACGGCGCGCAGCACGCGCTCGTCTTCACCTTCGGCATAGATCACGCGCACCGGCTGGGTCTTCGCCTTCGCGAAGACCGGCTTCATCACCAGACCGGAGCGGAATGCGAAACGCTCGAGACCTGCGGCGTATTCCTCGAAATTGGCGATCGGGCGCGACGCCACGCCAGATTCCATCGCCGCCTTGGCGACGGCCGGCGCGATGCGCAGGATCAGGCGCGGATCGAACGGCGACGGGATCAGCGAGCCCGGACCGAAGCCCTGGGTTTCGGTCTCGAAGCCGGCAGTGACCGCATCGGACGGTGGATCCTGCGCAAGCTGCGCGATGGCATCGACGGCGGCAATCTTCATCGCCTCGTTGATCGCCGTGGCGCCGCAATCCAGCGCGCCACGGAAGATGAAAGGGAAACAGAGGACGTTGTTGACCTGGTTCGGAAAGTCCGACCGGCCGGTGCAGATCATCGCATCCGGGCGCGCCTTACGCGCTTCGTCCGGCATGATCTCCGGCGTCGGATTGGCCAGCGCCATCACCAGCGGCTTGTCGGCCATCGCCTTGACCATCTCGGGCTTCAGCACGCCCGGTGCCGAGACGCCCAGGAAAATATCGGCGCCGCCGATCACATCGCCGAGCACGCGCGCGTCGGTCTTCTGCGCATAGACCGCCTTCCAGCGGTCCATCAGCGTGTTGCGGCCCTCATGCACCACGCCGTCGATATCGCAGACCCAAATGTTTTTCTTCTGCGCGCCGAGCGACACCAGAAGATTGAGACAGGCGATCGCCGCCGCGCCTGCGCCGGAGCAGACGATCTTGACGTCCTTGATGTTCTTGCCGTTGAGCAGCAGCGCATTCTTGATCGCTGCGCCAACGATGATGGCCGTGCCATGCTGGTCGTCGTGGAACACCGGGATCTTCATGCGCTCCTTGAGCTGCGCCTCGATCTCGAAACACTCCGGTCCCTTGATGTCTTCCAGGTTGATGCCGCCGAAGGTCGGCTCCAGCGCGGAGACGGTCTCAACCACGCGCTCGATGGTGTCGGCCGCGATCTCGATGTCGAAGACATCGATGCCGGCGAACTTCTTGAACAGAACAGCCTTGCCTTCCATCACCGGCTTCGACGCCAGCGGGCCGATATTGCCGAGACCGAGGACGGCCGTGCCGTTGGAGACGACGGCCACGAGATTGGCGCGGGAGGTCAGTGCCGCGGCTTCGTTGGGATCGGCGGCAATGGCGAGACAGGGAGCCGCCACGCCCGGCGAATAGGCCAGCGCCAGATCGCGCTGGTTGGCAAGCGGCTTGGTGGCCTGGATTTCCAGCTTACCCGGCTTGGGAAGGCGATGATACGCAAGCGCAGCGCGCGAAAGATCGTCGGAGGATGAAGAAGACATGCGTGCTCCGGGCGGGGCCGAACGGAAGGGACTGGTGAAGGGATAGTTCGGCGAATTCTGCGTGATGTCTATCGTGCCGGACGGCCCGGACGCAACCGCCCCAATTCGCATGTCTGTGACCTCTTCCCTCCCCGGCCAAGCCTTTTCCATCCTGAACCGACCGACGCGAGCAAGCGTTTCAAGAAGCAACCGCCCCTTGCCCGGCCAGGGTGGAACAAGGTACCTTGGTGCCACCACACGCAAATGTGTCTGATGATGTTTTGGCGCTGAAATTCGATCGTTGGCGGAAGTCAGGCATTTGCTCGTCGCATCGGCCGCCAGCGGAGAAATCAGGTGTTAAAAATCCTTATTGGCCTTACAGCCGCCGCCGCGACAGTGCTCGGCTGCTATTTCGGTGCCGAAGCCTATTTCCAGCACCGGATCGTTGGCGAAATCGAAGCAAATTTTGCGCAGATTCGTGCCGAGGGCGGACAGGCCAAACGCGGCGACCTTGCCTTCAGCCTTTGGCACCGCAACATCGCCATTTCGGACATCGCCGTAGAGTTCACGGCGCCTCGCCCCGCCAGCATCAAGATCGGCCACTTCAGCGCCAAGGGGCTTGGGCTGCAGGGCGGTGCGGATTTCACAGCCGACACGATCGATATGACCAATGTCGATGCCAGCGGTCCACTGGCGGTCCCCGATGGAGTCACCGCAAGCTTTAAGCTCCCAACGTTGCAGATCTCGGATTTCAGGGGGCCGACGCAACTGCAGAGCCAGTTGAAGTCGTCATCGTCGCTCGACATGTATCGCTTCGCGCTCGAACAACTCGCGACAGTCAAGGCCCGCTCGGTGAAAGCGTCGAGCCTTGTCACCACCACGAGCGGGAACGTCGACGATGCCAATTCCGAAACGGAATATTCCGACGTCGTGCTGAACGACATCCGTAACGGTCAGATCGCATCGATCAGCACCGGACGTCTCAGGGCGACGGTGACCGTCACCCAGAAGGGCAAGACGGAACGGATAACGGTCGAACTCGCCAACTATGAGATGCAGGATTTTGATGCCACTGCGACTGCCGCAGTTCTCGATCCGGCCCGAGCCAACGATGCGCAGTTCTACCGTGTGCAGGGCCCTGCAAAAGTGGGCCCCTCGACCATCCAGATGGACCGCGTCCCCCTCTTTCGCATCGAGGCTATGAAGGTCGGCGAGATCAAAATCCAACCGTCGAAATTCAAGGTCCAGGATATCCTTGCCTTCAAGCCGTCTCCAGTCACCGCACCCGATGCCAACAAGATCCGCGGCATGATCGACAGCGTGGCCAGCCTGTACGAAGGCATGCAGATCGCAGATACCGAGATAACCGGCCTCACGCTCGACGTCCCGCAAAATGGGCTGAAGCTCGCAGCCATGCGTTTCAACCTCGACCGCGGCAAGATTGGCACGTTCGCCCTCGAGGGATTGGATGGCAAATCGCCGGACGGGCCCGTCCAGCTCGGGCGCTTTGCGTTGAAGGGATTCGATGTCTCCGGACTGATGCGCCAGCTGTCTCACCTGGTCACATCGACGAAATCAGCTTCGCCGGAGGCCGCATTGGGCCTGCTGTCGGCGCTCGAAGGCATCGAGATCAGGGATATGGTGGCGCCGCACAAGAAGAGCGGCAAACTGATCAATATCGAGAATGCCAACCTGAACTGGGGGCAGTTCGTCGGACCTGTCCCCAGCAATACCCGTTTCTCGTTCAAGATGACCGGACCGATCGACAGCAAGGACGGCGAGCCTTTCACCGTGCTGCGTGACGTCGGCATCGACTATGCCACCGTCAGCGCGGACCTCGGCCAGACCTGGAGCGAGAACGAACGGAAGCTGATGCTTGATCCCGTCACCTTCGAAATCGGCGGACTGTTCGCCGTTACGGCGAAAGCATCGGTGAGCAACGTCAATCGCGGCCTGTTCACGACCAATTCGCAGCAAGCGCTGCTGATGGCGACACAGATGGAAATCGGCCCGATCGAGATCGTTGTCCGCGATCTCGGCGCCGTGGATCTCGCCATCGCACAATATGCGCGCCGGCAGCAGGTCGACAAGGACACCGCGCGACGCGTCATCATGGAGCGCATCATGAAACTTGATGCGGTGGTGCCGATAGCAAATCCCACGACAAATGCACTGACGAATGCCGCCATGACCTTCTTCGAAAAGCCGCTGCGCACGCTAACGCTAAAGATCGCGCCGCGCGCCAAACTGCCGGTGATGCAGCTCATGCAACTAATGAAGACCGACCCGTCGGCTGCCTTTGCGGTGTTCCAGATCGACGCGCAAACCAGCCCATAGCGAGGGCATAGCGCAAATCCTTCTTCACCTCTCCCCGATGGGAAGAGGTGAAGAACAGGTTCGGGCTTACTTCGCCGGCAGATTCAGCCGGATATGCGCTTCACGCAACTGCTTCGGCGACGCCTCTGATGGTGCGCCCATCAACAAATCTTCAGCTCGCTGATTCATCGGGAAGAGCGAGATCTCGCGCAGGTTGTTCGTGCCGCAGAGCAGCATCACGATGCGATCGACGCCTGCCGCCATGCCACCATGGGGCGGCGCGCCGTACTGGAAGGCGCGATACATGCCGCCAAAGCGCTCGACGACGGTCTCCTCGCCATAGCCGGCGATCTCGAATGCCTTCACCATGGCTTCCGGCTTGTGATTACGGATGCCGCCCGACGCAATCTCATAGCCGTTACAGGTGATGTCGTACTGGAAGGCCTTGATGGTCAGCGGATCCTGACCGAGTAGCGCATCCATGCCACCCTGCGGCATCGAGAACGGGTTGTGCGAGAAGTCGACCTTCTTGTCGTCTTCGTTGTATTCGTACATCGGGAAATCGACGATCCAGGCCAGCGCAAAGCGCTCCTTGTCGATCAGGTTCAGCTCCTCGCCGACCTTGGTACGTGCGAGACCCGCGAACTTGTAGAATTTCTCGGGATCGCCCGCGACGAAGAAGGCAGCATCGCCGGCCTTGAGGCCAAGTTGTTGACGGATCGCTTCGGTACGCTCCGGTCCGATGTTGTTGGCGAGCGGGCCTGCACCCTCGCCGCCCTCGCGCCACATGATGTAGCCGAGGCCCGGCTGGCCTTCGCCCTGCGCCCAGGAATTCATGCGGTCGCAGAATGCACGGCTGCCGCCGCCGGGACCGGGGATCGCCCAGACCTGGTTCTTGTCGTCTTCGAGCATGCGCGCGAACACCTTGAAGCCGGAGCCGCGGAAGTGCTCGGCCGTGTTCTGCATCTCGATCGGGTTGCGCAGGTCCGGCTTGTCGGTGCCGTACTTACGAAGCGATTCAGCGTAAGGGATCTTCGGCCAGTCCTTGTTGACCGGCTTGCCCTTCGCGAATTCCTCGAACACGCCGGTAATGACCGGCTGCACGGCCGCGAACACGTCTTCCTGCTCAACAAAGCTCATTTCGAGGTCAAGCTGGTAGAATTCGCCCGGCAGACGATCGGCGCGCGGATCTTCGTCGCGGAAACATGGCGCGATCTGGAAGTAACGGTCGAAACCCGACATCATCAACAGCTGCTTGTACTGCTGCGGCGCCTGCGGCAGCGCGTAGAACTTGCCGGGATGGATGCGCGACGGCACCAGGAAGTCGCGCGCGCCTTCCGGCGACGACGCGGTGAGGATCGGCGTCTGGAATTCAAAGAAGCCGCCTTCCTTCATGCGGCGGCGCATGCTGTCGATGATCGCGCCACGGGTCATGATGTTCTGGTGCAGCTTCTCGCGACGCAGATCGAGGAAGCGATACTTCAGCCGGATATCTTCCGGATATTCCTGATCGCCGAACACCGGCAGTGGCAGCTCGGCTGCCGCGCCCAGCACCTCGATGGCGTCGATATAGATTTCGACGGCACCGGTCGGCAGTTCGGAGTTATCAGTGCCTTCCGGGCGACGACGCACCTTGCCGTCGATCTTCACAACCCATTCCGAACGCAGCGTTTCGGCAACCTTGAAAGCCGGCGAATCCGGGTCAGCGACGCATTGGGTCAGGCCGTAATGGTCGCGCAGATCGATGAAGAGCACGCCGCCATGGTCGCGGATACGATGGCACCACCCCGACAGGCGAACGGTCTGGTCGATATGGCTGTCGCGGAGCGCGCCGCAGGTGTGAGACCGGTAGCGATGCATGGGTATCCTGGAAATACGTCAGAGGGCGGAATCGGGTTCGCGATCAAGCGCGAAGCGCACGGTTTACCCGACCGCACCGGACGCGGCAACCAAAGCGCGGCGATCTGATCGCCCGAATTTGCGGACCGCCATAGCATCACAGGCGGGCCCAGACGAAAAATTTTCAAGCAATCATTTCGAATCCCGATCAATCGATAAGAAATTCTGCCGCAGCGCGGGAACTGCATGATTGTACAAGAAATAATCAACTACCTTAGATCGCGCAAAATAGGTAGCCGAGCGCGAGCCATCGGTATTTTAGCACCAAACTCAATCACTTAAAGCGGTATTTGTTTCAAAGTTTACGAAACATTGACGGCCGACCTTCACTGTCGTGCCGTGAACCCTGCTCGTTTTGAAGGCAGGCTCTTCAACTGGAAATTGCTGTTTACAGCCCAGCCACAACCCAAGGCAGCCGCCATTTCGGCTGACCGGCGTCGCAGCCTTAGAACCGCCGAGGATATGTTCGTGCTCGCCAGATATTCGATCAGTACAAAGCTCTTTGTCATTGTTGCCTTCCTCTTCGTGGTGATCGCGGGCATCGGCACCCTCGCATTCATGCAGATGCGAGCCATCAATGCGGCAACCCAGGATATCCAGGCGCAGTGGCTCCCCAGCGTCCGCTGGATCGGTGAGATGCGCGTTCAGTCGGCGCGTTACCGCGCAGTGCTGCGCGACCACCTGATCGTGGCCGATGCCGATCGCCCGGATGTCGACAAGAACCTCGCCGCCCGCAAGTCGGACTTCGACAAGGCCGCGAAGGCCTACGCCCCGCTGGTATCGTCGCCGGCCGAACGCGAACTGGCCGACAAGCTTGACGCGGAATGGAAGGCCTTCATCACCGCCGGCAACGACGTCCAGGCCCTCGCCAACAAGGGCGATGTGGCGGCAGCCAAAGAGATCAACGCCAAGAAGGTCGTTCCGACCGGCCGCGCCATGGATGGCACGCTGGCAAAGCTCGTCGAGTTGAACGACAAGGGCGCCGAAGCTGCCGGCCACAACGCCAACGCCACCTATTCCGGCGCCATCTGGATGATGATCGCTATCCTCGGCACATCCGTCGTCCTCGGCCTCGGCGCTGCCATGTATCTGGTGCGCGACATTTCCGGCGGCATCGCCTCGATCCTGAAGCCGATGGGCCAGCTGACCGACGGCCAGCTGGAAGCCGTTATCCCGCATCAGGGCGAGAGCACCGAGATCGGACGCATCGCCAACGCGTTGCAGATCTTCAAGGACGCCCTCATCGCCAAGCGTGCGGCGGATCAGGCAGCCGGCGCCGAAGCCGCCGTCAAGGCTGCGCGTGCGGAAACCATCACCAAGGCAACCAGCCATTTCGAGTCGATGATCAGTGAGCTGGTTGGTTCGCTGTCGTCCGCCTCGACCGAACTCGAAGCTTCCGCCACCACTTTGACCCGCACGTCGGATATCACCATGAGCCTCTCGGGCTCGGCCGCATCCGCATCGCACGTCGTGTCGAACAACGTGCAGTCGGTTGCTGCCGCCACCGAGGAAATCACCTCGTCGGTCAACGAGATCGGCCGTCAGGTTCACGAATCCAATCGCATCGCCTCGACCGCCGTGCTGCAGGCCGAAAAGACCAACGAGAGCATCGCCAAGCTCTCGCAGGCCACTGCGCGGATCGACGACGTCGTCAAGCTCATCACCGCCGTTGCCGAACAGACCAACCTGCTCGCGCTTAACGCCACCATCGAGGCCGCGCGCGCCGGTGAAGCCGGCCGCGGCTTCGCGGTCGTCGCCGCCGAAGTGAAGGCACTGGCCTCGCAGACCGCCAAGGCGACCGACGAAATCAGCATGCAGATCGCCGGCATGCAGGCAGCCAGTGCCGAGACCGTCGAGACCATCAAGGAAATCGGCTCGACCATCACGCTGATCTCCGAAGTCTCCTCAGCCATCGCGGCAGCGGTTGAGGAACAGGGCGCAGCGACGCAGGAAATCGCGCGCAACGTCCAGCAGTCGGCGCAGCTCTCGACCCAGGTCGCGAGCGAGGTCACCGAGGTCAATCGCGGCGCCAGCGAGACCGGCTCCGCATCGACCCAGGTGCTGGCTGCAGCGCAGTCGCTGTCGCTCGAAAGCAATCGCCTGAAGGGCGAAGTCGACCGGTTCCTCGACACGGTTCGCGCCGCCTGAGACCGCATTCAGCGGTTGCCTAACACGTCATGGCCCCCCATCTTGGGGCCATGACAGTTCACTTTCCGTTCGACAACAGCTATGCCGCCCTGCCCGCGAACTTCTTCGCCCGCGTCGCACCGACGCCAGTGGCTGCACCGCGGCTTATCAAGCTGAATCACGCACTCGCCGAACAACTCGGCATTGATCCGGACTGGCTGGCCAGTCCGGAGGGCGTGGAAGTCCTTGCCGGCAAGCGCGTGCCGGATGGTGCCGATCCCCTCGCGATGGCCTATGCGGGACATCAGTTCGGACATTTCGTGGCGCAGCTCGGCGACGGTCGCGCGATCCTGCTCGGCGAAGTCATAGACCGCGACGGCGTGCGCCGCGACATCCAGCTAAAGGGTTCCGGTCCGACGCCTTTCTCGCGCCGCGGCGATGGTCGTGCCGCACTTGGTCCGGTGATCCGGGAATATATCGTCAGTGAAGCCATGGCGGCCTTGGGCATTCCCACAACGCGCTCCCTCGCGGCCGTCCTCACGGGAGAACGGGTCCAGCGTGAGACGATGCTCCCGGGTGCGGTGCTGACGCGCGTCGCCTCAAGTCATATTCGCGTCGGCACGTTTCAGTTTTTCGCGGCGCGCGAGGATATCGCCGGGGTCAAGCAACTCGCCGATCATGTGATCGTCCGGCACTATCCCGACGCGGCGAAAGCCGAACATCCCATTCGCGCCTTGCTCGATGCGGTGATCCGCCGTCAGGCCGAACTTGTCGCACGCTGGCTGCATGTCGGCTTCATCCACGGCGTGATGAACACCGATAACTGCTCGATATCCGGTGAGACCATCGATTACGGCCCCTGCGCCTTCATGGACGCCTACGATCCCGCGACCGTCTACAGCTCGATCGATGAGATGGGGCGCTACGCTTATGCAAACCAGCCGCGCATCGCGCTGTGGAATCTCACGCGCTTCGCCGAGACGCTGCTGCCGCTGATCGACAGCGACGAGAAGACTGCCATCGAGATCGCACAGGCCGCGCTTGGCGAATTCTCCGATATTTTCGACACTGCCTATCAGGCCGGCCTGCGCCGGAAGCTCGGCCTGTTCATCAGCCAGCCGGACGATGCTGCACTGGCACAGGATCTCCTGGTCGCCATGACCGCCAATCAGGCCGACTTCACGCTGACCTTCCGCCGCCTCGGTGATGCAGCACGCGATCCGTCCAATGACGAAGCCGTCCGCGGCCTGTTCATCGATCCGACCGCGTTCGATGCCTGGGCGGGGAAGTGGCGGCAGCGACTCGGCCAGGAGTCCCAGGACGCCAGTACCCGCTATCAGGCGATGCAGACCGTCAATCCGGCTTTCATCCCACGCAATCATCGCGTCGAAGCGGTGATCCAGGCAGCCATGGCCGACGACTACGCGCCCTTCGAGAAACTGCTGACCGTGCTGGCGAAACCCTATGAAGATCAACCGGAGATGGCGGATTTCGCCGAACCGCCAGAGCCGGATCAGCGTGTGCTGAAGACCTTCTGCGGCACCTAAACACCCTCATTCTGTCTGAGCAGACCTCCAATCTGCCCGAAACACCTTGACTCAATAGGTTTTTCGGCCGAACGCCTTGGCCAGAGCGTTATGGACCGTCCATGGAACTGATCACGACCACTGCCCAGCTGACCGCCGCCTGCGAGCGACTTGCCAAGCACCCCGTCATTACGGTCGACACGGAATTCCTCCGCGAGACCACCTATTACCCGCTGCTCTGCGTGGTCCAGATGGCCAGCGCCGAGGATGCCGTGGTCGTGGACACACTGGCCGATGGCATCGACCTCGCACCGTTCTTTGCGCTGATGAACAACGAGGCCGTGCTGAAGGTCTTCCACGCGGCCCGGCAGGACATTGAAATCATCGTGCACCGCGCCGGCGTGGTACCGCATCCAATCTTCGACACCCAGGTCGCAGCCATGGTGCTCGGCTACGGCGACAGCATCGCCTATGACCAGCTCGTGGAACGCGTCACGGGGCACCGTCCCGACAAGACCCATCGTTTCACCGACTGGTCGCGTCGCCCGCTGAGCGAAGAACAGCTGCACTACGCCGTCTCCGATGTCACCCATCTCCGCGACGTCTTCGCCAAGCTCGACGCCGATCTGAAGAAGCGCGGCCGCAGCGACTGGGTGAGTGAGGAAATGGACATTCTCACCTCGCCAAAGACCTATGATTTTCATCCCGAGCGCGCCTGGGAACGGCTGAAGACCCGCGTCCGCAAGCCGAAAGAACTAGCAGTGCTGATGGAAGTCGCTGCCTGGCGCGAGCAGGAAGCGCAGAGCCGTGATGTGCCGCGTTCGCGCGTGCTCAAGGACGACGCGGTTGGCGATATCGCGACCCACGCGCCGACCTCGCTCGAGAAGCTTGCCAATCTGCGTTCGCTGCCGAAGGGCTTTGATCGCTCCAAGTGGGGCAGCGACATTGTCGCCGCCGTCCAGCGCGGCGTCGCCCGCGATCCCAACACATTGCCGAAGATCGAGAAGCCGCGCGGCAATTCCAACGGCGCCGCGACCGTCGAACTGCTGAAAGTGCTGCTACGCATGACGTCGGAACGTCACGCCGTCGCCAGCAAGGTCATCGCCACCGTCGACGATCTCGAGCAGATCGCCACCGACGACAATGCCGATGTCGGCGCCCTGCACGGCTGGCGGCGTGAGTTGTTCGGCGAGGCCGCCCTGGCGCTCAAACATGGGCGCCTTGCACTGGCAATGGAAAAAGGCCGAGTGATCCGGGTGGATCGTGCGTAGACTGCATCGTCCAAGGTAGCGTTCTAATTGCCAGCCCAATAGCAGGCGGGCGTACCACACCTCGCCCACGAGACCCAGACGATCGCTTTACGCCGCCGACCTGTTCTTGATGGCTCCGACGATTGCCGTCAGCACCGCCCCTGCAACACCGCCTCCGGCCACCTGACCGATCAGCGAACCGATATCGGTGGTTGTCGATGCGTTTGAAAGCATAGGAATCAGCATTCCGAGAATTTGACCGCCGACGCCGCCACCTATTGCACCCGCGATCGTGTTGCCGATTGTGCCAAGATCGACAGACTTCGATGCACCACCAGCGACATTTCCGCCAATCGCGCCGCCAATCAGTTGAACGATAAGGTTGATCAGAAGGGCTGACATTTCGACTCTCCCGGTCCGGAAATCGTATGTACTTGCCGCGTGGACCAAAACGGCCGCACCGGAAAATAGTACACGCACGGAATCCGAGAGTCACGCCGCGCCGCAACCAGTAGTAATTCAGAATGAGCGACGGTGGCTATCGCCTGACGATCGAGCCGGACTTCCCGACCAGTCGCGCCAACTGCTTGAAGCGGCTGCCAACGCGGTCGGCGACGAGATCGACCATCCGATGCTCGAAGACCAGCATCATCTTGCGGTCCTTGGTGGCGAAATGCGTGGCGGGCAGTACGCCCGGGCGCGCAGCCGAAATGAGATGTGCGACCCTGAACAGCGCGCCGAGCAAACGGGCGCGTTCGACCTGTGCCGGTGAGACAAGCGAGCGGACCAGCTCGGGGGGCTCGTTCCCGGTGCTGAAGCCTTCGTAGCGGTAGTACACACAGAGTGCCAGGAACGCGCGGTCGTGATGATCGACCGAGCCGAAATTGCCGTTCGTGATCAGACTGAGCGTCTGCTCGCCGCGATGATCCGGATGGACGCGCCAGCCGATATCGGACAACAGACACGCCACTCGGCGTAGCCGACGATCCTCGTCGGTCTCTTTCAGTTTGGCGACACGGGCGAACCGATCACTCCAGTCGCTCAGTTCCTGCGCGTGGCGAGCTGAACGTGACAGCAACTCATTCATGGTCTGCGCGGCACCGACCAGACCATCTTGCATGCGTTGCGCCTGCGGCAGCATTTCGTAGAGCAAGCCTTCGCGGACGCCATAGGTCGAGAACACGATAGTCTTCGGCTTGGCAGTGCGAATGACGTATTCAAGCACGAGCGCAGCGTAGACCAGCAGCGGCTGGCGCTGTTCGGCGATGGATTCGATATTGGCGAGAATGTTGGCTGTTGCCAGTCGGCGCAAGCGGCGCACGAAATCGAGCGCCTCGTTGGCCGGGATCGAATAGCCGTGCATCACGCGTAGCGGGTAGCCGCTCTGGATGATGTGCAGCCGCGCCAATGCTCGCCAGGTGCCGCCGACAGCATAGAAATTGCGACCCACGCCCGTCTTGAGCTGCGCGACGTCAGCCAGCGCCAGCTTGACGATACGCTCAGCCTTCTTCGGTGATTTCTGTGAGGCGTCCTGCAATGCAAGACTACCGAGCGGCAGCGTCACGCCCTGCCGGACCGCATTGCCTTTAACATCGATCAATTCGAGCGAACCACCCCCGAGATCGCCAACCAGGCCATCCGGCTTGTGCACGCCTGAAATCACGCCCAGCGCCGAGAGCTTCGCTTCACGCGGCCCCGATATGATCTGGATCTCGCAGCCGCAGATTTTCTCCGCTGCTGCGATGAAGGCAGGTCCATTGCTCGCATCGCGCGCCGCAGCGGTCGCGATCGCATAGACGCGACCGACTTTCATGACCTTGCACAGCGCACGGAAGCGCCGAAGCGCCGTCAGCGCCTTGTCGACGGCGTCCTTGGCCAGCAATCCAGTGCTCTGCACTTCGCGGCCGAGACCGCACAGCGCCTTTTCATTGAAGAGCGTGACAAGGCTTCGCGTCAGCGACTCGTAGACAACGAGACGCACCGAGTTGGAACCAATATCGATGACGGCGACGCTGGTCGCGCGTTGATTGGCACGCGCTACCACGCAGCTGGTTCCTTACGAGGATTGGTGACGCTCCGAACGGCGGGTGAGCCGGCGCGGGGATGATTTCTCAAGCGACTTTCCACGGCCAGACAGACTCGGATTCGTCATGAAGTAATTGTGCACATTGAAGGGTTCCTCGCCCTTCGCTGCCTTCATACGCGTTGACGACCCATCGGGCAACAATTGCCAGCTCTGTTCCGTGTCCTTGAGATTGGCCACCATGATCTGTTCAAGCACCTGAGTGTGCACGGTGGGGTTCTGCAGCGGACACAGAACCTCGACGCGGCGATCCAGATTGCGCGGCATCATGTCAGCCGACGAGATATATACCGCCGCCTTTGGGCTCGGCAGGCCGTTGCCCATGCCGAAGCAGTAGATTCGACCGTGTTCGAGGAAGCGGCCGATGATCGACTTGACGCGAATGTTCTCGGACAGACCAGGCACGCCGGGCCGCAGGCAGCAGATGCCACGCACGATCAGTTCAACGGACACGCCGGCATTCGACGCTTCATAGAGCGCATCGATGATTTCCGGATCGACCAGCGAATTCATCTTGAGCCAGATCGCACCGGGCTTGCCACTACGGGCAAACGCTGCCTCACCGCGGATGTGTTCGAGCATGCGTCCGCGCAAGGTCAGCGGCGACACGGCCATCTTCTCGATGTCGCTGGGCTCGGCATAGCCGGTGATGTAGTTAAAGACGCGTGCGGCATCGCGACCGATGATCGGGTCGGACGTGAAATATGACAGATCGGTGTAGATGCGCGCTGTAACCGGATGATAGTTGCCGGTGCCGGCGTGGACATAGGTCGTGAGCGAGCCGCCCTCGCGGCGCACCACCAGCGACAGCTTGGCGTGGGTCTTCAATTCCAGGAAGCCATAGACCACCTGGACACCGGCGCGTTCGAGATCCCGCGCCCAGCGGATATTGGCCTCCTCGTCGAACCGTGCACGCAGCTCGACGAGCGCCGTCACCGACTTGCCGGCTTCGGCGGCCTCGACCAGCGTGCGGACAATCGGCGAGTTGTTGGAGGTGCGATACAGCGTCTGCTTGATCGCAACCACGTCCGGATCGCGCGCGGCCTGCTGCAGGAACTGCACGACAACGTCGAAGGATTCATAAGGATGATGGACAATCAGGTCCTTCTGACGGATCGCGGCAAAGATGTCGCCGCCATGATCGCGCACGCGTTCCGGATGACGCGGTACATAAGGTACGAATTCGAGATCAGGCCGATCGAGGCGTGTGAGCTGCGAGACCTCGTTCATGGCGAGGATACCATCGACCAGCAGGATTTCGTCATCCGAGGTCGCCAGCGCCCGCTGCACGAAGGCGCGAAGCTCTGCCGGCATGCTAGCTTCGATTTCGAGGCGGATCACCGACCCTCTGCGACGACGCTTCAGCGCAGTCTCGAATAGCCGGACCAGATCCTCGGCCTCTTCTTCGACTTCAAGTTCACTGTCGCGAATGATGCGGAAGGCACCCTGCCCCTGCACGGTGTAGCCCGGGAACAGACGCGCGATGAACAGACCGGTGGCCTGCTCCAGCGTGATCAGGCGAACCGCGCCGTCCTTGCCGGGGGTCGGTAGGCGGATGAAGCGATCGATCTTGCCGGGCATACGGATGAGTGCGTTCATCATCTTACCATCGGACACCCGCGACAGATGCAGCGCGATGGTGAAACCGAGGCTCGGAATGAACGGGAACGGGTGTGCCGGATCGATCGCCAGCGGCGTCAACAACGGGAAAATGTTGTGGAGGAAATGATCCTCGATCCATGTCCGATCGGCCTTGCTGACCTCCTTGCCGTCGAGCAGCACGATGCCAACATCGGCCAGCATGCCACGCTGGTCGCGCCAGATCGCCTGCTGGTCAGAGCCGAGCTTGGAGACCGCACTGTTGATCAGGGCCAGTTGCTCGGCCGGGGTCAGGCCATCGGGGCTGCGCTCGGTGATTCCCTCACGGACCTGCGCCTTGATACCGGCGACGCGGACCATGAAGAATTCATCAAGGTTGTTTGCGGAAATAGACAAAAAGCGAACGCGTTCCAGCGCCGGATGGCCGGGATTGACCGACTCCTCGAGAACGCGGCGGTTGAAATGCAGCCAGGACAGTTCGCGATTGATGAAGCGCTCGGGACCTGATGCGACCACCTCTGCAGGTTTGGCTTCGCCCTTTTTCTCTTCAATAACAATCTCTTCCGCGGAATCCATGAGACAGCAATCCATCCAGTTCAAGCAGCGCTATAGTGCCGACAAATCACAGCGGACATTGCGTCAGTTGCATGACGCTTCAATGACATTGAGGAACCTGCCTGCTGCGCCGTCAAGGCACGGTTTGACGCGCCGCGTTTGACGTCCAAGGCTAAGTCAGGCGTCGCGCAGCAGTTCCGCGGCCAATGCACGGGTGACCGGGCGCCCAAGCCGAAGCGCCTCGCTGTCCAGCAGCTCCACCGTATGGCGGGCGGCCGCGAATGACCGCTCGATGCGGCTCGCCACGTAGCTGACCACGCTCTCGTCGATGCTAAGCTGGCGGTCGGCGCAAAACTTCACGATCAGCGCCCGAAACAACCCGTCATCCGGCGGCATCAGATTGACCACCGGGATCGCACGCAGCCGCGACCGCAGATCGCGTAATTCGACCTCCATGGCAGCCGGAGCGACCCGCGCCGTGATCAGCACATAGGCGTTGTCTTGACGTGCCAGGTTGAGAAGGTGGAACAGCGCCCGCTCATCGAAGGCATCGGCATTGAGATCCTCCACGACCAGCGCATTGGTCACCAGCTCGCCCGGAACCGTCGCGGCGGTGAGGCTGCGCGCCATAGTGGAGCGCGCCCCGGCCTCCTCGGCCCAGATCGCCGCCAGATGGCTCTTGCCGGATCCCTCGGGGCCGACAAGCAGCATGACCCGGTTGGGCCAGTCCGGCCAGCAATCGATCAGTCCCAGCGCCTCGGCATTTGCCGGACCCTCAAGGAAATTGTCGCGGGACAGGCTCTCCGCATGGGGCAGCGCGAACGCCAATTGACGGGGTTGGACGCGGGCGACCACGCAAATACTCCATACCGGCTGCGCCGGCGAACGTTACGAATACGAGTTACCTGGGGTCCTGGCCGGGTTCGATGGTGCTCATGTGTCGCATCCACTCAACAAGATAGAAGGACACGGAGAGCAACGTCAGAACGGTCACAAAACCCATTAAAATCAAATCATAAGGCGAGGATCTGAAACCAAATCCGAGGGAGGCGAGAACCAGGGCCGCGAACGCCACCTGAGCCACCGTATTCAGCTTCGACACCATCAGCGGCTTCATCGGGATCGGCTTGCCAAACAACCACGACACAATGACGGCGCTCACGATCATGATATCCCGCGACACCACCAGAATCACGAGCCAGCGCGGCACTGCCCCCCATATCCCCAGGGATACATAGATCGAGACCAGCAACGCCTTGTCGGCCAGGGGATCGAGCAGCGCACCGAGTTCGCTGGCCATGTTGAAGCGTTTGGCCAGGAAACCGTCGATTGCATCGCTGACCCCGGCAATCACAAAGATTGCAAAGGCGATCTCCATCTGGCTCGACGCAATCGCCCAGACGATCACTGGCACCAGCAGGATGCGCCCGAGGGTGATGAAATTGGGGATACTCACGCGGCGCTTCCCGGCTCCGGCCTGTTTCGCAATCCGAGCTTGGGGGCTCCGAGCGGCTTACCGCCTACATAGTAATCGGGATAGCGTTTACGAGCCATTGCGCAGGCGGGGATTCCGACGTAACCAGCCGAAAATACACAGTTTCGCAGCTTCGCCAGGATACCCGGCATGACCGACCAGAAAAAAGGCCTCACTTACGCGGACGCGGGCGTCGATATCGATGCCGGCAACCGTCTGGTGGACCTCATCAAGCCGATGGTTCGCGCAACCGCCCGTGCCGGCGCTGACGCCGAGATCGGCGGCTTCGGCGGGCTGTTCGATCTCAAGGCCGCCGGCTTCAAGGATCCGGTTCTCGTCGCCGCCACCGACGGTGTTGGCACCAAGGTCAAGATCGCTATCGAGGCCGGTGTCCATGACGGCATCGGCATCGATCTCGTCGCCATGTCGGTCAACGACCTCGTGGTCCAGGGCGCCGAGCCGCTGTTCTTTCTCGACTACTTCGCCTGCGGCAAGCTCGACCCGGAAGCCACCGCTTCAATCGTCGCTGGCATCGCCGAGGGCTGCCGCGAGTCCGGCTGCGCCCTGATCGGCGGCGAGACTGCCGAGATGCCCGGCCTCTACAAGGACGGCGACTACGACCTCGCAGGCTTCTCGGTCGGCGCTGCCGAACGCGGCACGCTGCTGCCGACCAAGGACATCGGCGTGGGCGATGCCGTCATCGGCATGGCCTCATCTGGCGTTCACTCCAACGGTTTCTCGCTGGTCCGCAAGATTGTCGAGCGCACGGGCCTCTCTTATGCCGACAAGGCACCGTTCTCGCCGGTCATGACGCTTGGCGGTGCGCTGCTGACTCCGACCCGGCTCTATGTGAGATCCTGCTTGCGCGCGATCCGCGAGACCGGCGCTGTGAAGGGCCTCGCCCATATCACTGGCGGCGGCTTCACCGACAACATCCCGCGCGTGCTGCCAAAGAACCTCGGCGTTCGCATCGACCTGCCCGCCCTCACCGTCCTGCCGGTGTTCAAGTGGCTGGCAGCGGAAGGCGATATCGCCGAACTCGAGCTGCTGCGCACCTTCAACTGCGGCATCGGCATGATCGCCATCGTCAAGCGCGAGGCCGTGCAGCAGGTGATGGACATCCTGCGCGAGGGCGGCGAGACCGTGTCGCTGCTCGGCGACGTCATCGAAGTCAAGGGAGACGAGCGGGTCGTCTATGACGGACATCTCGAACTCCAACTGTGAGACCGTGATGCGTCGTGTCGCCATCCTGATTTCCGGTCGCGGATCGAACATGACCGCGCTGATCGAGGCCGCCGCAGCAGACGGCTTCCCGGCCGAGATTGCGCTGGTGATTTCGAATAAAGCCGACGCTCCCGGCCTCGCCACTGCGCAGGCCAATGGCGTCAAGACGCTGGTGATCGAGAGTAAGCCGTTCGGCAAGGATCGCGCCGGTTTCGAGAAGCTGCTGCAGGCGGCCCTCGACGAACACAAGATCGAACTGATCTGCCTCGGCGGCTTCATGCGCCTGTTCACGGCGGAATTCGTGCAGCACTGGTACGGCCGGATGCTGAACATCCACCCGTCGCTGCTGCCGTCATTTCCCGGCCTCGACCCGCATGGCCAGGCGCTGCGCGCCGGCGTGAAGATCTCGGGCGCCACGGTACATTTCGTGATCCCGGAAACCGATGCCGGGCCGATCGTGATGCAGGGTGCGGTGCCTGTCGCAACCGAGGATACGCCTGAAACGCTGGCGGCGCGCGTGCTCGGGGTCGAGCACCAGATCTATCCGCAGGCGCTCCGCCTGCTTGCAACGGGTGGCATCAAGATCGACGGCGACGTGACGAAATCCACGGCCTGCGTCGGTAGTGACGACACGCTCATCGCACCGACGGTGATTTAGAATTCTGGCTCGGAGCTCTAGCTGAGACATCCTAGACGTCATGCCCGGCCCTGTGCCGGGCATCTACGTCTTGAGCCTCAGCAGAGGCGCGGATGGCCGGGACGAGCCCGGCCACGACAGAGCCTTAACTGCGAACGAATGCCAGCAGATCCGGATTGAGCACGTCCGCATGGGTGGTCAGCATTCCGTGCGGGAAGCCCGGATAGGTCTTCAGCGTGCCGTTCTTGAGCAGCTTCACCGTTAGTGGTGCAGAGTCGGCATAAGGCACGATCTGATCGTCATCGCCATGCATCACCAGCACCGGGACGTCGATCGCCTTCAGGTCTTCGGTGAAGTCGGTTTCCGAGAACGCCTTGATACAATCATAGTGTGCCTTGGCGCCGCCGATCATGCCCTGCCGCCACCAGTTGTCGATCACGCCCTGCGAGACTTTCGCGCCGGGACGGTTGAAGCCGTAGAACGGGCCTGCCGGGACATCGATATAGAACTGCGCACGATTGGCTACCAGAGCGGCGCGGAAACCGTCGAACACTTCGAGCGGCAGGCCGCCGGGATTGTTCTCGGTCTTGAGCATGATCGGCGGAACGGCGCCAACCAGCACGGCCTTGGCGACGCGGCCCTTCTTCGCGCGTGCCACGTAACGGGCAACTTCGCCGCCGCCGGTGGAGTGACCGATATGGACGGCGTCCTTCAGATCGAGTTTGTCGGTGAGTTCGGCGACGTCGGCGGCATAAGTGTCCATCTCGTTGCCGGTTGCGGTCTGACTGGAGCGGCCATGGCCACGGCGATCGTGCGCAATGACGCGATAGCCCTGATTGAGGAAGAACATCATCTGGTTATCCCAGTCGTCCGCACTCAGCGGCCAGCCGTGATGAAACACGATCGGTTGTCCGGTGCCCCAATCCTTGTAGAAAATCTCGGTGCCGTCTTTGGTGGTGATGGTTCCCATGATCCAGACTCCTTTGAGTGGGTTGCGGGCAAGCGCGACTTCGAATTCACAGCGGCTTATGCGGACAACCTGGCCGCTTTCCGCCTCTGCGCCGATGACAGGCCAGTGAATAGACTAACGGGCCGCAAGTCTCTTGTACGTTTCGAATACAAAACCAAGATGTCGCCGAGCCGCCAACGGGTGGCGACCAGCTGCATGCTATTCAGGCGGCAATGCCGAAGTTTCGGCATTGCGCTCTCCACGAATTAATATACCAATAGTACAGTTATTAAATTTTGTCGAGCGGATCGCTTGTCGCCCCCTCGGCAAGCATCAACGGACCTTCCGGAGCTGCAGCATGAATACGCCGAGCGACTACCAGATCTTCGAAGCGGGTGACGTGCTGCTGCAATCCGGCCAGCGGCACCCTCGCCTACAACTAGCCTACAAGACCTACGGCCAATTGAATGCAGCCAAGGACAACGTCATCCTCTATCCGACGTCGTTCGCCGCACAACATTACGACACCGAGTGGCTGATCGCGCCGAGGGCGGCTCTCGATCCAGAGCGCTATTTTATCGTGATCCCCAATCTGTTCGGAAACGGGCTGTCATCGTCGCCATCGAATTCGCTTGAAGCTCTCGGTGGCACCCCCTACCCGAATATCAGCTATCACGACGCGATCTCGGTCCAGCACCGCCTGCTGATCGAGCAATTCGGCATTAAGCGTCTGGCACTGGTCTATGGCTGGTCGATGGGTGGCATGCAGGCCTATCACTGGGCCGCCCGCTATCCGGATATGGTGGCACGCGCGGCAGTGGTCTGCGGCAGCGCTCGTTGTTCGCCATTCAACACCGTATTTCTCGAAAGCGTGCGGGCCGCCCTAACGACCGATCCTGCCTTTGTCGATGGCCGCTTTGCTTCGAAACCATCGGCCGGTCTCCGCGCCATGGGACGCGTCTATGCCGGCTGGGCGATGTCGCATGGCTTCTACCGCGATGAGCTCTGGCGCGAGGCCGGTTTCACCTCACTGGAAGACTATCTGACACGATCATGGGATGTCGCCTTTGCGCATCGTGACGCCAACAATCTGCTGGCCCAGCTCTGGACCTGGCAAAATGGCGATATCAGCCGCTGCGATGCATTCAGTGGAGACTTCCGGAAAGCCATGGCTGCCATCAAGGCACGCGTTCTGCTGATGCCTGGGCAGACCGACAATTATTTTCAGGTCGGCGACAACGAAGAGGAACTCCCGTTGTTGATCCACGCACGCGCAGCCGAACTGTGTCCGATCCCCTCGCTGCACGGACACCGCGCCGGCAATCCCGTCAAAATCCCCGCCGATGCGGCCTTCATCAACACGAAGGTCTCCGCGCTGCTGGCAGCTCACGACTGAACGAAAGGCACTGACCAGATGACGATGGATGCAGTTGGCCATGGCAAAATCGAAACCCGCGCACTGACGCCTGCACAGTTGAAGGACCTGTCGGTTCGGGCCAACCTTCCGGGGCTCATTCGCGCGATCAGCCATTATGCCTTGATCGCTTTGGTAGGAACGCTGATCTGGCAGGTTGCCATCCGCCACGGCGTGGTGTGGACGACCCCGCTGATCATCATCCAGGGTTATCTCATCGCCTTCCTGTTCATGGCGGTCCACGAGGCCGCGCACAAAACTGTGTTCACCAGCCGGCGGCTGAACGAGGCTCTTGGCCATGCCTCATCGCTGATGATCGTCCTGCCCTATGAATACTATGCGTTGTTTCACTGGGACCATCACCGCTTCACGCAGGACCCAGACCGCGACCCTGAGCTCGTCACCGCAACCATTCCGTCGTCGGTCACCAGACTCGCGATCGCCTATACCGGCATCGTGCAACTGACCAACCGGATCCGCCTGCTGGTTCGGCGGGCCGTGACCGGACAAGCCGTTGCGCCGTGGATCCCGGAATCCAAGCAGAGCATGGTGGTGCGCGAAGCCCGCATCTATGCCCTCGTCTATCTCGCGCTGCTGATCGCTTCCATCGCGTTCTCGAGCATGATGCTGCTGTGGTGCTGGCTCGTCCCGCTTTACGTCGGCCAGCTGTTCCTGCGGCCGTATCTCTATGCCGAGCACACAGGCTGCGAGCGTACCCGCAGTGCCTATGAGAACACGCGCACGACCTATACCGACAGGCTGACGAAGTGGTTCACATGGAACATGCCATTCCATGTCGAGCATCACGCCTATCCGTCTGTGCCCTTCCACGCATTGCCGAAACTCAATCTCATCATCGACGAACGTATCGCGCATCGCGGTCAGGGCTACCGGGCCGTCACGCGCGAAACCTGGCGCTGGTTTCGCCGCGCGCGGCAAGACGGCATCTGATTATCGCACCGACAGCACGGATTTGACGAGCTTGCGCGCATAGTCGGCTGTCAGCGGCCGAAATCCAAAGACATACTCATAAAACAGCGTGCCATAAATCCGATCATAGAGGTCCCCGGCCGACTCCGAAGCAATGATGCTGCCGTCCTTCTGGCCGTCCTTGATAATTGCCAGCGAGATGTCCCGGCGGATACCAAGGTAGCGTTCGGAGAAGATTTTCGCGGAACCGGTCCGCGAGATGCATTCGGCAATGACGGCGAGCTGTACCTTGCCGAAATCGCTGTTCAGCGCCACGGCATAGGCGGCGGCATGTTTCGTAATGCGCATGAACGGATCGCCACTCTCGGAAAGCGGCAGCATGGTGGACGCCTGCCGCAGGAATGCGTCGATCAGTACCGCTTCACGCGACGGCCACCATTTATAGATCGTCATTTTGGAGACGCCGGAATCCCGCGCAATCGCGTCGATGGTCGTCGCAGCGAGCCCCTGGGCTGCCATCATGCGATAGGCGCTTTCCAGGATCGCGTCCTCGGTCTCGACCGATCGAGGACGACCTCGCCGCACCGGATTCACGTCGGTCATCGTCGCAATATTTCTCTGTCGGCTGCCATGCGTTCACTATAACTCGGACCAAGGCGATCAGGCAGAAAATTTGGCAAACCTATCGAATGCAAAGGTTGTTGTTAGTTTCGCGCCCCGAGCAGCTCATAGATCTGAACTTCCGCTGCGAACCCCTTCGGCTTGATCAGGGCGACGCGGCGAAACAGGAACAACGAGTCTACCCGCTCCTTGACTGCCTCACTGACCAGGACGCTCGTCCCGTAGTCCTTGTTCAGCGTCTCCAGCCGCGCTGCGAGATTCACCGTGGCTCCGAGCGCCGTGTAGTTCATGCGATCGGGCGACCCGATATTGCCGATCATGACATCGCCCACATGCAGGCCAAACCGGGTGTTATAGACTGGCCAGCCCTCGCGCTCGAATTCCTCGTTGAGCTTGCGATTGGCTTCGATGCAATCGAGCACGGCCGCACAGGCCTGTGCCACATGGTTCGAATGTTCGATCGGCGCGTTCCAAAGTCCCATGACGGCATCGCCGATATATTTATCGACCGTGCCCTGGTGGGTGGCGATGACGTCCGAGATCGCGGCGAAGTAGCGCGATGTGTAGAGCATGACCCGTGTCGGGTCCTCGTTCTCCGTCATCCCCGTGAAATTCTCGACATCCGTGAACAGGATGGTCGCCTCGCGGCGCTCTCCGCCCAATTGCATGGCCGTGCCGGTTTCGACCAGTTGCTGAACCAGGCGCTTGGGAACGAAATTCGAGAATGTCTGCACCAGCGTACGCATGGTGAAGACCGATCGGCCGAGATCGTCGATTTCGCGGATCGGCGAACGCAGCTGCGGCATGGACGAGAACCGGAAGCTCTGGATGCGATCGACCTCACGCGCCAGAATCCGCAGGGATAGCGACAGTTTGTTGCCGATCCAGAATGCGATCGGTACAGCGGCGACCACAAAGCAAAATGCGAGAATGAAGAGCGTGCGCTTTTCTTGCTCTATCTCGGCATAGAATTCGTCGAGCGGCGCGAAGAACCCGACACGAAGATCGGCCGATCCGGCCATCTCTACGGGACGGAATGCGGCTGCGTAGGCCCGCCCTGTGCTGTCAGTAAAAAATTGCTCCGCAACGCCGGTCTGACGCCACGCCTTGATCGCCGCTGTTGCGTTAATCGTATCGACGTCACTGAGCCGCGGAAGCTCCGACAGCTTGTTCGGGACGCTCGTGGTCTCCAACCACCTGGACATCTCGGGGTGCGCCAGCACCCGATCGGCATCGTCGAACAGATAGGCCACCCCCGAATGCCCAAGCTGCTGCTTGCGCAGCATGGCTTCGGCTTCACTCAGCAGAATATCGCCGGCCACAACACCCTGCTGTCCCTCCACGATCGGCATCCGCAGCGTATAGCCGATGTCACCGGTCTGATAGAAAATATAGGGCTCGGTCAGCAGACTGGCACTGGGCTCGAAGGCGCCGCGATACCACGGCCGAACGCGAGGATCGAAATCGACAGGCCCGGGCAGACTTGCCAAAGGCCGCAGCGCATCGTCGAGATAGGCGGTCGTGGTCTGAAGCGGTCCAAAATCGCCTGCCTTCACGATCGTGAACAGGCGAAATCTGGCCCCGTCCGGCGCCCCGAAGCGCGCTTTCACCCCAGCTCCCGTTCGGTCGATGAGGTCCATTTCCAGGAACGAGCCGTCCTCATATCCCATGTACAGGCTGAAGAGCTGCTTGTTGTTGCGCAGCATCGACGCCAGCAGGATGTTCAGCCGCGGGTTATTCTTGAGCTCCGCGGACTGGACCGATGTGATACCGCGCAGGATATCCAGATTGTCGTGAACGCTCTTGAGCTGCGCATCGATGCGATCGGTCGCAGCCTGCGCGACCACACTGAGATACGACGAAGCCGCCGTCCGGATGATCGTGTTGACCCTGCTGAAGCTGAGATAAACCAGTGCCAGGCCGACCGTCAGGACGACGCCGACGAAGAGCGCGATGATTGACGTCCTGAAGCCAATCCGGAAACCCGATCTCGCCGGCACCGTCATTGCAGGATGCTCCACACGCCAGCCAATCTGGCACCGCATATCGACAGGCCAGACCTGGCTGCGCCGGACGGGACGTCTCGCGGTATCATGATTCCGTCACGCAAGCGCAATTGCCGAGTATCTTTACGGTAAAGAAACCCGATCCGTGCTTACGACATCGGACAATGAACTCCCCTCGTCCAGCACGCTGGCCAGCGCCACGAGCTGCGACGATTGCAATGCCTCAATAGCAACTGCATAATTGAAACAATTGACTATTCTGGCTGTCACTTAAGGAAATGAAGAATGACGGGCGCCGATCTGGGTGTGATCATCCGGCAGACTGCTAAACAGCAAAACAAGACACTGATGGCAGCCGTCAAGGCACAACGCGATCGCTATGCGGGCCTGGCCGCCAAAGCCAAGGACAAGACCGCCAAGGACCGTTTCAAGCAACTGGCGAAGGATGCGACGGAGCAAGGCATGGCCGCCGCCAAGCGCCTTCAGATGTCCGCCGATAATGCCGCCGATAGCTATGCGCGATCGATGCGCAAGGCCGTTGAAGCACTTCAGATCGCAGAAGCAGCCCAAGCGATGAAGGCTCAGAGCACCGAGAAGGACAAGGCCCCCAAGAAGGCCGCCCCCGCTAAGAAAACGGCCAAAAAGGCGAAGAAGCCAAAGAAGCGATGATGCAGGCATAGCCTCTGATACAGGCATAGCCTCGCCCGCTCGGCACGATCCGCGGCGGCGCGACAAGAGGCCCGGCTTACGCCGGGGCTACATCGGTTGGCCGGCCCATATGTCAGGGCCGGCACAGCAAGACCAGCTATGAGACCTTGAGGTTCTCGGCGGACGTCTTGCCGCGATTTTCGACCAGATCGTATTTGATCGTCTGGTTTTCGTTGAGAGTGCTGAGGCCTGCGCGCTCGACAGCAGAGATGTGCACGAAGACATCCTTGTCGCCGACAGTCGGCTTGATGAAGCCATAGCCCTTAGTTGGGTTAAACCACTTGACGGTGCCCTTCTGCATCGTCTGTCTCCCGATCTAGATACAAAAAAGACGCGGCCACGCATCATGCATGCCACGCCACAAACGGGCTTCCCGGTGTCTGCTGAATGTCCTGCTCGCAAAACGCACAGTCGAACGGCCTAAATCCGATTGTGTGAGAATTCCAACATGAAAATTTTGGCTATGCAAGTCTTTGGCTTTTTGCGGCCGAGGTTTTGATACCATCGGCCGCAACCCTACAGCGTTCGAGCGTACCTATCGAAAGCCGCTGACCGGATCCATGAGCAGACGTGCCGGTTTGAAACATCGTCGGCCCGCCCTGCGTGAATGGTCATAACGCGATGAAAAGCGACACGAATCCGCTGTGGCAATCGCACAACAATACGCGTCAATCGCCACCGGAGGCGCTCAATGCGCAGCGGCAATGCTCGTTGGATCGCGTATGCTCTGCCGCAGTCGAACGGCACTGCAGCGACAATTTCGAAAAGAGCGACAATGCGCGATCCATCGCGATACGCCCGAACGGACAGGAGTCCGGCTGTTCGCCGGCAACGCCCGACCATTGTACTCGGCCTTTCCGTCGCGCTTGTCGTTGCGCCTTCGCTCGCATCTGCCCAGGTCGCACCGCCGCCTACCACACCGCCCTCAACCACGCCGCCACCGGCGACACCGCCGCCAGCGGCCGCACCGATGCCCTCATCGACCGACTTCAATGCCGGGCAATCCGCCGGCATCGCCATTGGCGATCTTGGTAGCCAGTTCCTGCGGCGCCTCGGCGATCAGGCAAGCTATGGCTTCAACCGCGCGTCGCGCACCAATCCCGGTGGTGGCGGCGCATCGGAAACTTCCGAAGCGCCACGCTTTCGAAGCTGGGCCGAACTCTATGGCGTCGGCGCTCACACCAGCTTGTTCGGGGACTTTGTCGGCGACAAGCGCCGGACTATCGGCGGCGTTGCCGGGATCGGCGCGCGGCTGATGCCGGGCGTCAATGTCGGGCTGTCGGTGGACCAGAGCCACACCACGATCGATGTTCCGCTGGCGTTGCAATCAGCGACGCTCGACCTCACGCAGATCGGCATCAATGCGTCGGTCGACAAGGGTGCATGGACCTGGGCAATCGCGTTGGTGCACGGCTTCGGCGACATCAACTCGCGCCGCGACACGGGCCTGGGGTTCGCGAGCGCCGGCTACAATGCGAGGATCGACGGCGCGCTGATTGAGCTGAGCTATTACTGGAGTTACGAACAGGCACGGATCGTGCCCAAGGCTGCCTTCGAATACACCCGCGCGACAACCGGCGCGATGCAGGAGCTTGGCGGCCTCAATCCTGTCAACGCAAGTGGCGCATCAGCCGAGCGCGCGCGCATCCTGATTGGCGCCGAAGTCGGGCATTACTGGATCTTTGATCAGAAAATTCTGGATCTGTCGGGCTATGCCAAATTCGTCGACAACGTGCATCAGAGCTTCAGCAACGTTACCATCAGCCTCGGTGCCGAGAGCATCACCGTTCAGGGGATCGGCGAAAGCCAGTACGGCGCAGACGCCGGCGCGTCGGCGTCGCTGAGCCTTAGCAACACCGCACGTCTCTATCTCAATTATGACAGCAAGTTCCGCGCCTATTCGCAGTCCCATCAGGGAACGCTGGGTGTCGAATTCAAGTTCTAGAAACGAACAGGTTCCAGGAACAAAAAGAGCGGGCGAAAGGCAAATGCCTCTCGCCCGCTCTTCGTTTTTATTGAGTTAGGCCGCCTGCTCGGCGTGCCCTGCCATGCTGCGACGACGCCATAGCGCGCCGATCGCCAAGACTACGAAGATGCCGATCAGGCCGCAAAGGATCTCGCCACCCGGACCATTATTGGTGAAGCGGATGCCGCTGCCGAGTGAGGCCATCACGCTGTCGAGGTTGGCGCCAAACGCACCGCCAAAAGCGCTGTGCAGCAACGGCATGATCGCCGGATCGGTGGCGATGACTTCGCCCGCGACCCAACCAAGCAGTGCGGCACCAAGCCAGACCAACACAGGCATACGAGTCAGCAGCGCCATGATCAGCGCTGCGCCGGCGACGATCAGTGGCACACTGATCGCGAGGCCGAGGATCAACAGCGGCACGCTGCCGTTCGCGGCAGCAGCCACAGCGATGACGTTGTCGAGGCTCATCACGATATCGGCGACGACCACGATCTGCACAGCGGCCCACAGATGCGAGGCGGCCTTCACACCGTCCTCTTCTTCCGGTTCGGGTACCAGCAGCTTGGCTGCAATCACGATAAGTGCGAGGCCGCCCACCAGCTTGAGATAGGGCAGCGCCATCAGCGAGGCGACGATGCCGGTGAAGATGATACGGAGGATCACGGCGGCAGCGGCGCCGAGGATCATGCCCCACATGCGCTGCTTCGGTTCCAGACCACGGCAGGCAAGCGCGATCACAAGAGCGTTGTCGCCGGACAGCAGAACGTTGATCCAGATAATCTTGCCGACGGCGACCCAGAATGCGGGCTGCTGCATTTCGACCTGAAACTGAACGAAAACCGACTTGATCGTCGCCGGATCGAGAATATGCAGCAACCAGTCCACGGCGCGCCCCTTTGTTTGTTCGTTTTGATTGGAAAGGTCGGCGCGCCCCCGCGCGCCGACCGGTCGTCAATTCGGCTGGAAGCTTAGCCGACGATCTCGTTGCCCGAGAAGAACTGTGCGATCTCGATCGCTGCAGTTTCCGGAGCGTCCGATCCATGCACCGAGTTCTCGCCGATCGACTTGGCGTGAAGCTTGCGGATGGTACCGTCGGCAGCCTTCGACGGATCGGTTGCACCCATCACATCGCGATGCTTGAGGACGGCGTTCTCGCCTTCCAGCACCTGCACGACAACCGGACCCGAGGTCATGAAGTCCACCAGTTCGCCGAAGAAGGGGCGTTCCTTGTGAACGGCGTAGAAAGTGCCGGCCTGTTCGCGGGTCATGCGGATGCGCTTCTGCGCGACGATCCGCAGGCCGGCCTTTTCGATCAGCGCGTTGATCGCACCGGTCAGATTGCGCTCGGTCGCGTCGGGCTTCAGAATCGAAAAGGTACGCTCGATAGCCATGATTTATCCTTGAATAACAGTCGCTGGAAGATGGCGGCTTATATCGACGCTATCCGGGAACGGCAAGCGATCCGTCCAAATGTCGCAGGGCCCATTTTGGCAGGTCCCGGCACTGAAAATAACCGCGATGTCATCAACATGAACCATTTCTGACAGGGCTGGCGCGATCCGGTTCAGCTTCCCCCTCCTAGACTGCCTGCAATGACCCCGGCCAACGGCATTTGCCCCCGGTGCCATGTTCACGGCAGGCGCAACACGCGCCGTACCAGAGGAGATGAGAATGTTCCGCAAGATCGCACTGACTTTGGTTGCAGCGTCCTCATTAGGCGCCGCGGCGCTGGCTCCGACCTCGGCTTCCGCCTGGGGCGGCCACGGCGGATGGCACGGCGGTGGCTGGCATGGTGGCGGATGGCACGGTGGATGGCATCGCGGCTGGGGCGGCCCCCGCTTCATCGGCGGGCCGGTATACGGCTATGGCGGCGGTGGATGTGTCGTTCGCCGAGTCGTTCCGACCCCGTGGGGACCTCGATGGCGACTGGTCAATCGCTGCTACTGACGCTCCACTAGCATGGAAATACCGCCCGGCCGTTCTCTCGGCCGGGCTTTTCTTTGCGTATCCATCGACGATTCATCGAATTTTCACTCAAACAGCCTCAAATCCATAAATCTTGAAACAATTTCGGCCCGCACGACTTGCCCCTGTGTCATTCCACTGCCACGAGCACCGGACAAAGCGATGCAGAACCAGTTCACCAATGATGGCGACGAGCACATTGACCGCACCACCAGTGTGGCGATTTGTAATGCCATCGGCGAGCGGTTGCGACGTGATATCGGGGCGGATGACACCCTGCCCTCCCATCTCCAGACGTTGATCGACCGGATGCGACAGCAGGACGAAAAACGGTAGCCGCTGAGGGCATAATTGACCTTCCGCGCACCAGCAGCGAGCAAATCGGGGTTGCCTTTGTGCGTCGCAGCGGTGACAACGCCGCATGCTTTCCATTACAGACATTTCGATCCGGATCGCCGGACGCCTGCTCATTGAAGAGAGCACCGTACAGATCGCGCCGGGTGCCCGCGTGGGTTTCGTTGGACGTAACGGCGTCGGCAAATCGACGCTTTTTCACGCCATTCGCGGCGATCTGGCCACCGAAACCGGGAGTATCTCGATCCCGCCGCGCTGGCGTATCGGCAGCCTCGCCCAGGAGGCGCCCGACGGTCCCGAAAGCCTGATCACTGTCGTGCTGAAAGCGGATCTCGAGCGCGACGCACTCCTGAAGGAGGCAGAAACCGCTACCGACCCGGACCGGATCGCCGAGATCCAGACGCGCCTCGTCGATATCGATGCGCATTCCGCACCCGCCCGCGCCGCCGCGATCCTGAGCGGCCTTGGCTTCTCGGCCGAAGCCCAGTTGCGCTCCTGTTCGGAATTCTCCGGCGGCTGGCGCATGCGTGTCGCGCTGGCTGCAACGCTGTTCTCGGCGCCGGATTTGTTGTTGCTGGACGAACCGACCAACTATCTCGATCTCGAAGGCACGCTGTGGCTTGAGGACCATCTCGCCAACTATCCGCGCACGGTCATCGTCATCAGCCATGACCGCGACCTGCTCGATACGTCGGTCAACGAGATCCTGCATCTCGATCGCGGCAAGCTTGTGCATTATCGCGGCACTTACTCCAATTACGAAGAGTTCCGCGCCAACAAGGAGGCGCTCGACGCCAAGAACGTCAAGCGTCAGGAAGCCGAGCGCAAGCGGCTGCAGGACTTCGTCGACCGCTTCAAGGCCAAGGCCTCCAAGGCACGTCAGGCACAGTCGCGTGTGAAGATGCTGGAGCGCATGAAGCCAATCTCGGCGCTGGTCACCCAAGACGTGCGCGAGATCGTCTTCCCTGCGCCCGAGAAGATCCTGTCGCCGCCTATTCTTGCGGTGGACGACGTCTCGGTCGGCTATGAGCCCGGAAAGCCGGTGCTCAATCAGGTGACACTCCGCATCGATACCGAGGATCGCATTGCCCTGCTCGGCTCCAACGGCAACGGCAAGTCGACGCTGGTCAAGCTGCTGGCGAACAAGCTCAAACCATTTTCGGGATCGATCACCCGCGCCGACAAGCTTTCGATTGCCTACTTCGCCCAGCATCAGCTCGACGAGCTGGTGATGGACAACTCCATCTACGATCACGTGCGCAAGCTGATGCCCGACATGCCGGAATCGAAGATTCGCGCGCGCGCCGGCAATATCGGCTTTTCCGGCAAGGCCGCGGATACGGTCGTGAAGAGCCTGTCCGGCGGCGAAAAGGCACGTCTCCTGCTCGGGCTCGCGACCTTCTACGGTCCGAACATGATCATTCTAGACGAACCAACCAACCACCTCGATATCGACAGCCGCGCAGCGCTGGCCGAGGCGATCAACGAATTCCCCGGCGCAGTAATCATGGTCTCCCATGATCGCTACCTGATCGAAGCCTGCGCCGATCAGCTCTGGGTCGTCGCTGACCGTACGGTCACCAATTTCGATGGCGACCTCGACGACTATCGCAAGATCGTCATGCAAAGCCGGGGCACGCGCACGCCGACACGCGACCGCGCCAGCACGGATCGCGAAAAGCTTGCTAAACCGAAAGAGCGGAAGATCCCGCTCAAGCAGCAGGTCGCAGACGCGGAAGCCGAGATGGAGCGCATCACCGGCATCATTGCCAAGATCGATACCGCATTGGCATTGCCCGACCTCTTCAAGAAGGATCCGAAGCAAGCCACTCAACTCACCAAGGCGCGCGCGGCTGCGGCAGACGCATTGCAACGCGCCGAAGAGCAATGGCTGAACGCAAGTTCTCTGCATGAAGAAGCGAGCAGCTGAAAATGCAGCCGCCGCTTACTTCCAAATCTTCATGAAAAATCAGGTCGCGGCGCGCTTTTTCGCCTTCGGACGCGCGGTCTTGGGCTGCTCAACTTCCGGACCACGTTCAACCACGGTCAGACGGCCGGATGTAAATGTATAGATACCAGCGCGCGGACCACGCAGATAGGTCAGCACGGCAACGCGATCACCGCGCGGGTTGGTCGAGAGACTGACATTGTCGGGCGCACCTGCACCACGCGCCACGTCGCATTCGGTATGGCCAAGCGCCACGACGCCAGTTTGGACCGGCGCACCTGCGGTACCATCGGCAAGCGCGTTGGCATCACGCGGCGCCATGCCCGGACACGCACCGTCAGCGCTGATGAGATCCTGCGGACTGACCGCCTGCTCAGGCGACAGCGGCGGCGTCTCGATCGAAACATTCTTGATGAATACGCGACCTGGCTTGGAGAACCAGTCGGCATCCTTGGACAGCAGATCCGTGGAGAATGCGTCACCGCCCACGCCGGCGCAGCCCGCAAGCAATGGCGCAGCAAGCAGCAGCACGAGCAGACCGTTTCGATGAAGCTTTTCTTGTCGCACGATTACGCAACCCCAAGACAGGCGATAAGCGCCTGTAACATCATTCATTTGCGGCACCACCATGACACAGCGGTGGATACCGGTCAGGAAATCTACAATTATCATTAATTGCAGCAGATCGCCAATCGGCAGCTAATTCTTGCGCTGCCACCGACCGCGTTCATCGGTCTGCCAGTAAGTGGCGGTAAAGCCCCTCGCCTTGCAGTCAGTCCAGGCTGCTCGCGCTGCAGCGAGCGCATCGGCATCATCACCGTTGAATACCAGCACCATACGCTCATAACCGTCGGCATCTGCCGGCACCGCCGCACTGTCCACAAGGAACCGGACCTGGGCACGATTGGGATTGCCCTCTTCTATCGCGAGAACGATCGGCTGATCTGCAGCGTCTGCCACACGCCAGGTGGCGTGTGGCAGAAATGAATCGTCACGATAGGTCCACAGATGCGCATCGAGCGCATCGGCGCGTTCTTCTGATGTAGATTGCACGACGACACGCCAGCCGCGTTCGAGCGACTTCTCGAGCAGCGGCGGCAGCACGCTCTCCAGCGTCATGTTCTGCAGGTGATAGAACAGGACCTCGGTCATCGTGTCGGACTACTTCTTCGCCTCGTAATAGTCGGCAACAAGCCGATCCAGCAGCCGCACGCCGTAACCCGAGCCCCAGCTCTGATTGATCTCGGTCTTCGGCGCGCCCATGGCGGTGCCGGCGATATCGAGATGCGCCCACGGCGTATCGTCGACGAAACGCTGCAAGAATTGCGCAGCAGTGATCGAGCCACCATTGCGCGTGCCGGTGTTCTTCATGTCGGCGAATTGCGAGTCGATTTGCTTGTCGTATTCCGGACCGAGCGGCATCCGCCAGACACGTTCGCCTGTGGTCTGTCCGACGGTGGACAGACGTTCTGCGAGTTCGTCATTGTTGGAGAACATGCCGGCATATTCTGTACCGAGCGCGACCATGATCGCACCGGTTAGCGTCGCCAGATCGACCATGAATTTCGGCTTGAACTTCTTCGCCACATACCAGAGCACATCGGCCAGTACGAGGCGGCCTTCAGCGTCGGTGTTGATGATTTCGATGGTCTGACCGGACATCGACGTTACGATGTCGCCCGGACGCTGCGCGTTGCCGTCCGGCATGTTTTCGACGATGCCGATGGCGCCGACCACATTGACCTTGGCCTTGCGGCCCGCGAGTGCATGCATCAGGCCAACGACGCAGGCAGCGCCGCCCATATCACCCTTCATGTCTTCCATGCTGCCGGCCGGTTTGATGGAGATGCCACCGGTATCGAAGGTCACGCCCTTGCCGACGAAGGCGACGGGCTGCTCGCCCTTCTTGCCACCGTTCCAGCGCATCACCACCATACGGCCGGGACGCACCGATCCCTGGGACACGCCAAGCAATGCGCCCATGCCAAGCTTGGTCATCGCCTTGACGTCGAGCACTTCGACCGTGACGCCGAGCTTCTTTAACTCACCGGCGCGGCGCGCAAATTCGGCGGGAAACAGCACGTTTGGCGGCTCGTTCACGAGTTCGCGGGCCAGCACGACACCGTTGACGATATGATTGCCCGGCGCGAAAGCCTTCTTGGCCGCGGCGACGTCGCTGACGGCCAGCGAAACTGCGACATCGCCTGACGCCTCGTCAGTATCCTTCTTTTTGGTTTTGTAACGATCGAACTTGTAAGCGCGCAGCAGCACGCCAGAGGCGACCGATGCCGCCTGCTCCGCCGTCATCGGCCCCGAAGCCAACTCTGCGATGACGGTCACCGCCTCGTTGCCGGCGCCGACCTTCCCGGCAAGCACGCCCCCGAATTTCAGCAAGTCGGTTTCCTTGAGATCAGCCGGCTTGCCGGTACCGATCACGATGAGACGCAACGCCTTGATGCCGTCAGGGGCCAGGATGTCGAGCGCCGACGCACTCTTGCCCTTGAACTTGCTGGTCCCGGCTGCGCGTTTCACAGTCGCCGCCGCGTCCCCGAGGGCCTTGGTGGCGGCAGGGCCAAATTTCAACGCCTCATCACAGAACACCACGAGGATACCGCGCACGGCAGTGGCAAACGGAACGAAGCCGACCTTGACGGCGTCGGGCATGGCAAATTCCTCCAGAAAGATCAGGGCTGTCGCAGGGGTCGGCGCGGAATCCGGTCGGTGCGGCGGGGTTCAAGTGTTTTGTTGTCGTCGCAGCGTGAACCGTCAAGACAGGTTCTGACCGAAACCGCCAGGGATCGATAGTTTTATCGATAATTTCTTGTGTCCCCCAAGGGAAACCAAACCGCCCGTAACCCACGATTCGGGGTTTGCCTGTGTCCGAATGGGCCGACTCTGGCCTTAGCTGACGGCCTTGCCAACGAATGGGCCTCACCGACTGGCCCAGTTCCTCGCCACCACGCGAGTTGCGCGGCATTTCAGTGGCCCGAGGGACACATCGGGCACATAATTAACCATATCTTGAGCGAGCCATCCCCCGGCCATTTTGTTGACCAATCAAAGGGATGCTAAGTGAGGTGATGGGCTTCTGAAGATCGCAGCATGTCCTTGGGGGTCTCCGCGCGGAGATTGGACATACGGGCGGCTTTAACCACCGGAACGGGGATTGATCGGACCAATGGGGTCTATCGACAGGTATATCTTCCGCACGACGCTGGCGTCGTTTGCGGTGGTTCTGGTCAGCCTGACGGGCGTGATCTGGATCACGCAGGCGCTGCGCGGAATCGACCTGATGACGAGCCAGGGTCAGACTATTCTGACCTTCCTCGGCGTTACCAGCCTTGCGATTCCCGTTCTCGTTCTGATCATTGCTCCGATCGCCCTGATGATCGCGGTGTCCCACACCCTGACCAAGCTCGCCACCGATTCCGAAATCATCGTGATGAATGCCGCCGGCCTGTCGCCGCGACGGCTGTTTCGTCCCTTCCTGTTCGCGACAATCGTCGTATCGCTGCTCGTGGCTTTCATTGGCTCATATCTGGCACCGGATGGCATGCGCCGGCTAAAGCGTTGGGACGCCGAGATCACCGCCGACGTGCTGGCGAATATCCTGCAGCCAGGCCGCTTCGCCCAGCTCGACCAGAACCTGACTATCCGCGTCCGGGAACGTCAGCCCGGCGGATTACTGGTGGGCATCTTCGTGGACGATCGCCGCGACCCAAAGGAGCGCGTCACCATCATTGCCGACCATGGCACGGTGCTGAAGAACAAGGATGGTTCGTTCCTGATCCTGGAAGACGGCAATCTGCAGCGTTTCGAGACAGGCAAGACCGACCCCGCCATGGTGGCGTTCGGCCGCTACGCTTTCGATATGTCGAAGTTCTCCAATCGCAGCCAGGACGTCACCTACGGAATTCGTGAACGTTATCTCTGGGAATTGATGGCGCCGCCCGTGGATGACCCGCTTTACAAGCAGGTGCCGCGACAGTTCAGCGCCGAAATGCACGACCGCCTGATGGCGCCGATCTATCCGCTGGCCTTTGCCGCCTTGACCTTCGCATTCCTGGGCTCGCCACGGACCACGCGGCAGAGCCGCAACTTCTCGATGGGCGGCGCGATTGCTGCGGTGTTCGGCCTGCGCATGGCGGGCTTTGCCTGCTCCGTTGTGGCAGCGAAATCGGACTTCGCCGCACCGCTTCAATATGCCCTGTTGGCCACCGCGATCGGCGTCAGCTTCTGGATCATCTCTGCCGGGATCGTGGTGGAACCGCCGGCGAAGCTGGTGGAAGCAATCAACAGATCCAACGAGCGGTTGTTGCGCCTCTTCCGACGGCCAGCCGCCGCATGAGCATGATCACCAACACCATTGGCAGGTATTTTGCCGGTCGCTTCCTGGTGGCAGCCTTGGGCGTGTTCACCAGCATCTTCATGCTGCTGGTGCTGGTCGATTACATTGAGATGGTCAGGCGAACCTCCGGGCTGGCCTCGGCCTCCGCTCTGATGGTAGCGCAGACGTCGCTATACCGGGTGCCGCAGTTGCTCGAGAAGATGATGCCGTTTTGCATCCTGATCGGTGCCATGACTTGTTATCTCGCGCTATCGCGGCGGCTCGAACTGGTGGTCGCCCGCGCCGCCGGCGTCTCGGCCTGGCAGTTTATTTCCCCTGCGCTGGCCAGCGCCCTCGTCCTGGGTGTGCTGGCGACCGTGGGCTACAATCCCCTGTCAGCCAATCTGCGCGAGGAATCGAAGCGGATGGAGGCCCAAATGTTCGGCGATGCGCCGGGCGGCGGCGTCCAGGACGCTTCCGGCTTCTGGATCAACCAGGTCAATCGCGAGGGCCAATCCATCATCAATGCTGCCCGCAGCGAGCAGCAGGGCGTCCGCCTGACCGGCCTGACGGTGTTCCGGTTCGACACCGAATCCCAGTTCAAGGAACGAGTTGAGGCCCGCGAGGCATCGCTGGAGCCCGGTCGCTGGCTGTTCAAGGGTGTGCGCCGCTACACCCTCGATTCGCCCATGGTCGAACAGGACAGCATGTACCTGGCCACGACCCTCACCCCACTCCAGGTCAGAAACAGTTTTTCGACCCCCGAAACAGTGTCATTTTGGCAACTTCCTTCGTATATCAAATCCTCCGAGAGTTCGGGTTTCGCGACGGCCGGGTACCGCTTGCAGTATCATAAGCTTATCGCACAGCCATTTTTGCTGGTTGCGATGGTGATGCTGGCCGCTTCCGTGAGCTTGAGGTTCTTTCGGATGGGCGGTGTCCAGAAGATGGTTTTGAGTGGCGTGGGCGCAGGCTTTCTGCTCTACGTTCTGTCGAAAGTTACGGAAGATTTGAGCAAGGCTGAGTTGATGCATCCGATTGCTGCGGCGTGGCTGCCTGTGTGTGTGGGCGGCCTCACCGGCTTTTTGGCCTTGTTGTACCAGGAGGACGGGTAGTGGCTGTGTTTGCCGCCCTCCGTGAACAGGCATTTGATTGGAAGCTGCGCATGACCATGCGCGGCGACCGGTTCTGCACGTCTGGCGTACTGGCCCCGGTTCTCACAACCGTTTTGGGTCTCGCGACTGCATTTGGCGTCGCGGCTACAACTCCGGCGGCCGCCCAGAGTTTCACCTATAACCGCCCGGCCACCCGGCCGAAGCCGCCGCCGGCCGCCCAGACCGGGCAGATGCTGGTGCAGGCTACCGAGGTCAATTACGACTATAACAATTCGCGCGTCGCCGCCGTCGGCAGCGTGCAGATGTATTACAACGGCACATCCGTGGAGGCCGACAAGGTCATCTACGACCAGAAGACCAAGCGCCTGCATGCTGAAGGCAATGTCCGGATGACGGATGCCGACGGCAAGATCACATATGCCAACCTGCTCGACCTCAGCGACGACTACCGCGACGGTTTCGTGGATTCGCTCCGTGTCGATACCGCGGATGCGACTCGCATGGCCGCAACACGCGCCGAGCGCACCGCCGGCAACTACACCGTGTTCCAGAACGGTGTGTACACAGCCTGCGCCGCCTGTAAGGAAGATCCGAAGAAGCCGCCGCTTTGGCAGGTCAAGGGTGCCCGCGTCATCCACGACCAGACTGAAAAGATGATGTATTTCGAGGATGCCCGCATCGAGTTCTTCGGCGTGCCCCTCGCCTATGTCCCATATTTCTCGACGCCCGATCCAACGGTGAAGCGCAAGACCGGCTTCCTGATGCCGTCGCCCTCGAACAACACCAATTACGGTTTCGGTATCGAGACCCCGTTCTACTGGGCGATCGCCCCCGATTACGATGCGACGATCTCACCGCGGTATATGACCAAACAGGGCCTGTTGCTCCAGGGTGAATTCCGCCAGCGGCTGATGGACGGCTCCTACCAGATCCGCGCCTATGGCATTAACCAGCAGGATCGGAATGCATACGCCAACACGGTCGGCGACAAGGACTGGCGCGGCGGTGTCGAGTCCAAGGGCCAGTTCGCATTGAACGACAAATGGGTGTGGGGCTGGGATGCAGTCGCACTCAGCGATTACAACTTCCTGCAGGATTACCGGCTGTCGATGTACCGGGATCCCTATGCCTCGTTTTTGAATCTGCAGACGGAAGCCGTTTCGCAGCTCTATCTGACGGGCGTCGGCAAGCGCAGCTTCTTCGATGCACGCACGATCTACTATCTGAGCTTCTCCGGTAATCAGAGCCAGGTCCCGATCATTCACCCGGTGATCGATTACAACAATGTGCTCAACCAGAACATTCTGGGCGGCGAGTTCAGCTACAAGTTCAACATGACCAGCCTGAGCCGCGATCAGGCCTCATTCGCGCCGATCACGTCTCTCGCCAATACCAACGGCTTGTGCAATCTGACTTCCGCAGATCCACTCGCGAGAACGCCAACAAACTGCCTGATGAACGGCATTCCTGGCACCTATACCCGCGTGACTGGTGAAGCACAGTGGCGCCGTTCCTATACGGACTCGTTCGGCCAGATCTTCACGCCGTTCGCGATCCTGCGCGTCGATGCGATCGATGCCTCGATCTCGAACCAGCCCGGCGTCTCCAACTTCCTGCCGACCGGCGACACGACCGCGCTGCGGGTGATGCCGACCGTAGGCCTCGAATATCGCTATCCGTTTATCAACGTTCAGCCGTGGGGCACCACCACGCTTGAGCCGATCGCCCAGGTCATCATTCGTCCGAACGAAACCTACGCCGGTAAGTTGCCGAACGAAGACGCGCAGAGCATGAGCTTCGATGCGAGCAATCTGTTCAGCGTCAACAAGTTCTCCGGTTACGACCGTGTCGAAGGCGGCGGCCGTGCCAATGTTGGCGTGCAGGCCACCACGCAGTTCGACCGTGGCGGCTCCGTCAAAGTCCTGTTCGGCCAGTCCTATCAGCTGTTCGGCCTGAACTCGTTCGCGGTCGCAGATACGACCAACACCGGTGTCAACTCGGGACTGGCCACCTCGCGGTCCGACTACGTGGCCAGCTTGGCCTATTCGCCGAACCGCACCTATACGGTCAGTACCCGTGCTCGCATCGACGAAGCAACCGGCAACATCTCGCGCTTTGAGGCGGAGGGTCGCGCGAGCTTCGACCGCTGGTCGGTCAGTCTGATGTATGGCAACTACGCACCGCAGGCAGAATTGGGCTACCTCACCCGCCGCGAAGGCCTCCTTGGCACCGGTTCGATCAAACTGGCATCGAACTGGGTGGTGACCGGTGGCGCGCGCTGGGATCTCGAGGCCAACAAGATCAACCAGTACACGGTCGGTGCCGGCTATGTGGACGATTGTTTCGTGCTCGGCGTCAATTATGTCACGTCCTACAACTACGTGAGTAACCTGAGCACACCGCCCGTTCTGAGCCATACATTCATGTTCCAGCTTGGCTTGCGGACAATTGGCAATACCACGTCTGCGAGCGGAACCGGCGGCACTTACTAGTATCGGTTCTCTGTGCCGTGAAATCTCCGTTTTCCATAGCGATGTATGCGAATTCTGCTTTGATGAGAGCTTTGACACCGCGGTTTTGACAATGATGGGTACGATGATTTCCGGACGCGTTCTGCAAGCCACTTTGGCAACGGCAGTCACCATTCTCATTTGCGCGGGATCGCCGGCTCGGGCCCAGTCCGTCGCTGTCATGGTGAACGGCGAGCCCATCACCAATTTCGATATCGAACAGCGCACCAAATTGAATGCGCTGTCGGGTTCGAAAGCGAATAGCCGGCAGGACGTGATCGACGAATTGATCAGCGAGAAGGTGAAGATCAAGGAAGGCAAGAAATACAGTGTCGATCCCGGTGCCTCGGAAGTCGATGGTGCATTTCAGAACATGAGCTCGCGCATGCGCCTCACTCCGGACCAGCTGGTGCAGTCACTGGCGTCGAAAGGCATCCGCCCGGACACGTTGAAAAGCCGCCTGAAGGCCGACATGGTCTGGAACGCCATAGTCCGTGGGCGCTTCAAGCAGAGCCTGCAGGTCGGCGAAAAGGAAGTGGATGCAGCCGTCCAGAGCGCCGGCGGCGACGCCATGACCGAAGCATTCGAGTATCAGATGCGGCCTGTCGTGCTGGTCGTGCCCCGCGGTGCAGCGTCCGGCATGATGGAAGCGCGGCATAAGGAAGCCGAAGGGCTGCGCGAGCGCATCCAGAGCTGCGAAGACGCCAACCGCACCTTCAAGTCGATGCAGAATGCGACGATCCGCGATACCGTGGTCAAGACCTCCGCCGACCTGCCGCCATCGCTGCGAGAACTGCTCGACAAGACCCCGATCGGACGTCTCACGCCTCCGGAAGTGACCCGCCAGGGCGTCGAAATGGTCGCGTTGTGCGCCCGCAAGCCGACCAAGGTCGATACGCCAAAGAAGCGCGAAGTCCGTGAAAAGATGTTTGCCGAGAAATTCGAGGCAAAGTCGAAATCCTATCTGCAGGATTTGCGCAAGGCGGCGATGATCGAATATCGCTAGTTCCGATCCGGCTTAGGCCGCGACTGGCTTAGGGCGGCACCATGACCAAACCTCTTGCGCTGACATTGGGCGAACCGGCGGGCATCGGCCCCGACATTGCCATCGCTGCCTGGCTGCGTCGGCACGAACTCGACCTGCCCCCATTCTATCTGCTTGGCGACCGTGACTTCATGGCCGAACGCGCCAGGACGCTCGGCCTAGACATCACACTGGCCGATGCAACGCCCGCCAGTGCCGCCCAGACGTTTCCTGACGCATTACCGGTGGTGTCGATCGGGCAGACGGTAACTGCGCCTCCACGCCGTCCTGACGCTTCCAGCGCGCCGGCAGCCGTCGCTTCGATCCGTCAGGCCGTTACGGATGTGGAAGCCGGCCGCGCCAGCGCCGTCGTCACCAATCCGATCGCCAAGAGCGTGCTCTACCGAGCAGGCTTCACCCATCCCGGTCACACCGAATTTCTCGCCGAGCTCGCCGCCCGCGACGGCAAGGTCCCATTGCCGGTGATGCTGCTGTGGTCGCCCGAACTGGCCGTGGTGCCGGTCACGATCCATGTCTCGCTGCGTGATGCCATTGCCCAACTAAGTGGCCCGCTGATCACTGCCACCGCTCGCATCGTGGTCAACGACATGAAGACCCGTTTCGGCATCAAGCGGCCGCGACTGGCAATTGCTGGCCTCAATCCGCATGCCGGCGAAGATGGCTCGATGGGAGATGAGGAGCAGGCCTTCATCATGCACGCGGTCACCGTACTGCAGAACGAAGGCATCGACGCGCGCGGGCCTTTGTCCTCCGACACCATGTTCCATCCGGCGGCCCGTGCGACCTATGACTGTGCGATCTGCATGTATCACGATCAGGCCCTGATCCCGATCAAAACCATCGCTTTCGATGAGGGCGTCAACGTCACGCTCGGCCTGCCCTTCATTCGCACCTCGCCCGATCACGGCACCGCGTTCAACATTGCCGGCACCGGCAAGGCCAATCCGTCGAGCCTGATTGCGGCGCTGAAACTCGCAGCCCGCATGGCGGCGACGCAATCCGCATGAGCACGATCGACGATCTGCCGCCGCTGCGTGACGTCATCAAACGTTTCGATCTGCAGGCGCGCAAATCGCTCGGCCAGAATTTTCTGCTCGATCTCAATCTCACCGCACGCATCGCACGCGCCGCCGGCCCGTTGGAGGATTGCACGGTCATCGAGGTTGGTCCCGGCCCCGGCGGCCTCACCCGTGCATTGCTGGCGACGGGCGCTAGGCGCGTCATCGCCGTCGAGCGTGACGAGCGCGCGCTCGGCCCGCTCAAGGAAATCGCCGCGCACTATCCCGGCCGGCTCGAGATCGTGATTGGCGACGCACAGACCTTCGATCCCCGCCCGATGCTCGCAGGCGAGCGCGCCAGGATCGTCGCCAACCTGCCCTATAATATCGGCACGCAGCTCCTGATCGACTGGCTGTGCACGGAGCCGTGGCCGCCCTGGTACGACATGATGGTGCTGATGTTCCAGCGCGAGGTAGCGGAACGCATTGTCGCCGTCGAAGACGAAGAAGCCTATGGCCGGCTCGGTGTGCTCTCCAACTGGCGCGCCGAAACCAAAATCCTGTTCGATATCTCGCCGGCCGCCTTCACGCCGCCCCCGAAGGTGACGTCATCGGTCGTGCGCCTCGTTCCCCGTGCGGAGCCTGAGGCCTGCGAGCGTCGCCTGCTGGAACAGGTGGCGGCCGCAGCCTTCAACCAACGCCGCAAGATGCTGCGACAGAGCCTGAGGTCGCTCGGTGTCGAGCCGGAGCGATTGACCACCGCCGCCGGTATCGACGTCACGCGACGCGCAGAGACTGTACCGGTGTCAGGTTTTGTCGCAATGGCGCGCGAATTGTCCGAGATCCGGAAATCCAAGAGCGTTAGGCCGACGCCTTGATCTCTTGGCCGGGGCTCCTGATCGCAGCCCACATAAAACATGTGCAGGCGAGCGCCACAAACAGCGGCAGCCCATGCGTCAGTCCCTGCATCGCAGCGCCGGCGAAGATTGGGCCGATCAGCGCACCTGCACCCCACATCAGTCCCATTGCAGCATAGATGCCAACCAGCTGGCTGCCGCTGAAGCGGCTGCCAACGATGGTCAGCATGATCGTGTAGATTCCAACAAACACACCGCCCCACACAAACAGCAAGGGATAGGTGGTCCATGGCGACAACAGCGCCCATGGCCAGATCAGCGCGCCGATCACCGCCAGTCCTGCCAGAGCGATGATCATGCGGCGTCGGTCGAGTTTATCGCCGAGCCAGCCGATCGGTAGTTGCAGCACGATGGCACCGACCATCATGCACGACATCAATTGCGTCGCTTCGGTCTCAAGCCAACCGAGCTTTACGGCATAGAGCGCGAGGAACGACAGTCCGGCGCTTTCCACTGCGGCATGCAGAACCGTTGCCGCCATCGCGATTGGCGCCAGCAGGATGAAACGCAGCGGATTGGCATCCGCGGGTTCATCGAACACCGGCTGTGTCGTTCCTGGCGTCGCCAGACACATCAGGGCGAGGATGGAGAATCCTGCGCCGATCCAATAGGCAGTCCCACCCTGCGTCCCCACAATCGACAGCGTAAGTGGACCAAGCGCGAAGCCTACCGAGAGCGCGGCAGTATAGGCCGCCATAGCGCGGGCCCGTGTCGCGTCGGTGCTGAGGCTGTTCAGCCACGTTTCTGACATCACGAACAGCGTTTCGGACGCAGCGCCAAGCACGATACGGAGGGGAAACCAGAGCCAGATTGACGGCACGGCCGGAAACAGCACGAGCACCACGGCGGCGACGGCAAGCGCACCGATCACCATACGCCGCATGCCGACATAGGCGGCAAACCTTGGCAGCACAAATGCCATTGCCAGTACACCGACCGCATGCATCGCGGCATTCGCCCCAATGAATGTGTCGGACGAGCCGCGTTCTGCCAGATCCAGCGCAATCAACGCGGCACTGAGGCTGTAAGTTAGCCCGAAGATCATCGCAGCCATGATCACCGCGGCACGCGACCAGAGCGTGGAACCGGATACGGAACCGATTGAAGGCTGCATGCGTGACCCCACAGTGAACGCAGAGCTCCTCGCATAAAAACATTAATCATCCGCTGGCTATATTTGCCCGGAAAACCGGGATCATGGGCAACCGATGATACGACTGCTGCTACTCCTGCTGGGCGCGGAAGTGGTGCAACGCCGCTGGCGATTGCTGCTCGCGATCGGTGCGCTGTGGGCAGTCTTAGGCCTCGCTATCGTGATCGACGCGTTCGATGGCAGCACGATCGTGCGCCCTCACTATTTCGGCTACCTGCTGCTGCTGGAAGGCATTGTCAGTCTGCTGGCTGCCCTGCTTGCCGTCACGCGCCGGCCATACCAGTTCGCCAAGGCCGTTATCCTGATCGTGCCAGCTATCATCATTGTCGCGCAGCCGCGTCATTCCAATCTGCTGATCGCGATGCTGCTGGGCGGCGTATTGCTGCTCGACGGCAGCGCACGCATCGTCAGTGCCTGGGTGGTTCGCTTCGAGAACTGGCGGATGGCCATCGGTGCAGGCGCGGTCGAACTCGTGCTGGCCGCGACCACATTGGAGCCCTGGCCCACCTGGTACGAGGGCACGATCGGGTTCAACATCGGAGCGCTTCTCATTGGGTCCGGGGTAAGCACCACACTGCTAGCCAATCGATTGCGGCGCTTGCCATCGGATGCACCTATCTCGATGCTGGTGGGTGGCACCTTTCCTACCGCATTGTGGGTGCCTGCCACACCGGACGATGCCGGCAAGGACGATCTCGTCGTGCATGTCTGGACCCCCACAGGGTCCGGCCGTAGCGCACGGCGTCGGCCATTGGTGGATCGCTACATCGCCGCCGTCGATGCCAATGGGATCGTCTCCACCGGGCATGCGGCACTTGAGCTCGCGCCCAATGTCTATATCAGCCACTACCCCGCCGTCGAAATCGATCGCGCACCGGACGAGTTCGGCCGCGTGCTGCGCGCTAGCATCGAGAACGACCTACCCGGCCGTTTCCAGCCGAGCTATGCTGAGGAAGCACAAGGATGGTGCGAGGCCACTGAACATATTCGTTTCACGCGCATCGACCGTGTCCGCGTCCGCCACTTCTGGCGCACCTACCGCGTTGATACGACCTACAACCTCACCAGCCGCAATTGCTCGACCGCGGTAGCGCACGCACTCGATGCCGCGCTCGAAGGTGTGCTTGGACGCACCGAGCGGCCGTGGCGCGCATTTTTCCGGGCCGCGGTCACGCCCGAGTTGTGGGCCGCGGGCGTCTTGCGACAGCGCGCCGAAGCGATGGCCTGGACACCCGGATTGGTCCTCGACTATGCGCGGCTATTGCAGGTGGTGGTCGAACCCGCGCCGGAACAGGTCTCCCCTGACTGGTCGCGCCTGAGACGGCTCAGCATCCGCCGCGCAGCACGGGCCCGCGCACGCGTGACGTGACTTCCGCACGCGGCGATCTGGATGCGCAGGTGCGAACTTGGCGCTCTTGGGCACCCTTGAACTCGTCCCCATCCTGTGATTGCTAGGATGCAACGAAGTCTAGGGAAAAACAAAATGGCAATGATGAAGCGCCAGTCACTGGTGAAATTCGACGCTCCGCTCTGCGAAACCATCGTCGACACACCAAAGCCGCAAGGCAGGGAAGTGTTGGTCCGCATCGAATGCTGCGGGCTCTGTCATTCAGACCTGCACATCCAAGATGGCTACGCAGATCTTGGCGGCGGCAAGAAGCTCGACACCACGCGCGGCATGACCCTGCCCTTCACACTCGGCCACGAAATCGCGGGGATTGTCGATGAAGTCGGTCCCGATGGCGATCAATCGCTGATCGGCAAGAAGAAAGCGGTGTTCCCCTGGATCGGCTGCGGCAAGTGCCGCGATTGTCTCGCCGGCGATGAGAACCTTTGCACCAAGAACCGCTTCCTGGGGGTAGCGCTCGACGGCGGCTTCGCAACGCATGTGCTGGTACCGGACGAGAAGTATTTGCTCGATTACGATCCGCTGCCGATCAACATGGCCGCAACCCTGATGTGTTCGGGCATTACGGCTTACGGCGCACTCAAGCGCCTGGTCGATCGCCCGCGACAGCGCAATCTGCTGCTGGTCGGTCTTGGCGGCGTCGGCATGGCGGGCCTCGCGCTGGCGCAGGCGATGTTCAAGCAACCGATCTCGGTGGCCGATCTCAATCCGGCAGCACGCGAAGCCGCGCTCAAGAACGGCGCAGCCTTCGCCTACGACCCTTCCGAGCCCGATGTCGCCAGGCGCATGGTGAAGGAAAATGACGGCGGCTTCGATGGCGTGGTCGACTTTGCCGGCAACGACAAATCCATGAACTTCGCGGTGGCCACGGTGGCGCGCGGCGGCAAGATCGTGGTGTCCGGCCTGATGGGCGGCGAGTTCAGCCTGCCCATGGTGCAATGGATCTACAAGCGAATGACCATCGAAGGCTTCATGGTCGGCACACTTGAAGAAGCGAAAGAGCTGATGGCACTGGCTCGCGCCGGAAAACTGAAGCCCACGCCGATGAAGGCGGAGCGGATGGGCGATGCCCAGAAGTGGATCGACGAATTGCGTGCCGGAAAGGTCGTCGGCCGGATCATGCTGACCAACTGAATTAGAGCTCTGGCCCGGATTGCGCTTCATGCGATCCGGGCTAGGATATATCCCTACACCGGCCGCTGGACGGCCAGCAAGCAATGAGCTTCCGGCTGTCTTGCTACGACTTCCGCTGTGGGCGCATCGCCTCGCCGATGGCCACGACGATTGCGCAGATCGCGACCAGCACGATCGAGGCTGCCGATGCGGCCGGCAGATCGGTGCCCGTCTCCGAGATTTTACTGTAGAGCACCAGCGGCAGGATATTCACCTGCGTGCCGGCCAGTGCCAGCGCCGTACCATAAGCGCCGACGGCAACGGCTGCCGTCAGGCAATAGGCTGCGATCAGGCTCGGCAGGATCTGCGGCAACATCACCTCGATCAGCGTCCGAATACTCCCCGCACCGAGCGAGCGCGAGGCGAGCATCTGGTTGCGATCGAAGTTGCTGATCGCTGGCAGCACGATCAGAACAACGCGCGGCACCAGATAGTAGGAATAGGCAAGTCCCAGCCCCACCGGTGAGAAGATAAAGCCGCCGATCACCGCGGGATCGAAACCGAGTTTGGCCAGCAACAATGTCACGAAGCCGGCGCGGCCGAGCAGAAGGATAAAACCGTAGGCGACGATCAGCCCGGAAAATGTCAGTGGCAGCGAAATCGCGATCAACGCTGCCGTCCGCAGACCCGGAGCGAAACGCGCCAGCGCAAGTGCCACGCAGAAGCCAACCACGAGCGAGAACAGCGGCGCCACGGTGCCCAGCACCATCGTCCCCCGCAGACCGTTCCAGAACACCGGATCGCTCACCAGTCGGCCGAAGGCGCTGCCACCGTCCGCGAAGGCGCCGACCAGCACCGCACAAACCGGGATCAGGAAGAACAATCCCAGTACCACGCTGCCAGGCACGGCAAATGCAGCGAGCATTGATGTCGGAACGCGCGCGCTCATCGTGGTCCTTGCTGTGGAATAACGAAGATGCGATCCCCGCGCTGATGCGGGGATCGCTGTGATGAGTTCAGCTTACTGGCCGAGGACGGCCTTTGCCCAGCCGGCATCGATCTCAGCCTTCTTCGCGGTGGCCTTGGCGATATCCATAGCCTGCACCTGCGGCGCGGCCGGCATCTTGTCGGCAACGCTCGGCGGCAGGCTGACGCCGGGCACCGCCGGACGGACATAGCCCTCGGCGAAAATCTTCTGGCCTTCGTCGCTCATGATGAAGTTCAGCCAGAGCTTCCCGGCATTGGGGTTCGGGCCGTTCTTCACCAGCGAGATTGCGTAAGGCGCGGCGGCTGAAGCTTCCTTCGGAATGACAACGGCAACGCCATCGCCGAGACCGTCGGTGAACTTGGCCTTCAGGCCATCGTTCTCGTAACCGATCCAAATCGGGATCTCGCCCTTCAGGAACTGCGCGTAAGGCGTAGTGCCAACCGTGCGCAGCACATTGCCGGCCTTGGTTAGCTTGCCAAGATAGTCGATGCCCGGCGCAACATTGTCCATGCTGCCGCCATTGCCGAACGCCGCCGCGAAGGCCACGACCTGGCCCTGCCCGGTCGAACGCGGATCCTGATACACGATGGCGTTCTTGTATTCCGGCTTCAGGAGATCGGCCCAACTCTGCGGCACGGTCTTGACCAGCTTGGTGTTGACGAGGAACGCCACGCTCAGCGTGTGGATCGTAAACCAGCGGCCTTCCGCCTCACGCAGCGGATCGGCGAGCTTGTCGAAATTCACTGGCTTGAAACCGTCGACGACCCCGGCCTTTGCGGCGTCGAGCGCCGACGCCGCAAAATAATAGGCCGTATCGGCCTGCGGGCGATTGCGCGCCTTGTCGAGGGCGACGACGGTCGCGGCCGAACCGAGGTCATTGTACACCATCTCGACACCGGGATAGCGCTTCTGGAAGGCCTTGAACTGGTTGGCCCAGTTGGCCCAGGTCGGCCCCGTATCGAACGACACGACGAGTCCTTCTTTACGCGCGGCTTCATACAGCGTCTTCTCGCCGGCATAGAGTTCGGCGCCTTCAAAGGCCCATGCGGACGGGCTGATTGCAATGGCGAGGGAAGCTGCGGCAACGCCGCTCAGAAACTTGCGTCGGTTCATGTCGATCTCCTTTATGAGGTCGGGGGAAGAAGGCGGATGGCATCGTGCGGGATGGTCACGCCGGTGATCGGCCCGCGCAGATGGGTTTCGAGCCGAATGGCGCCGCCGGCGACGGCCATATCGATGCGCCTGACAGGACCGAGATAGCGGTCGGCCGACATGCTGCCCGCGAAGCAGCATGGGTTGCTCGCGTCGACCGGCCCGGTGATGGGCTCGACGCGCTCGGGACGCACAAACACGGTGACCTTCGTGCCGACGCTCTTGCCCTGCGTGTCGCAGGCCAGCGTGCCAATCGGTGTCGTCACCATGCCGTCGCCAGTCACGCTGCCGGGCCACAGATTGGATTGTCCCACAAAGGCCGCGACACTGGCATCGGCCGGCGCCTCATAGAGTTCGCGCGGCGTGCCGATCTGTACGATGCGGCCGTCGCGCATCATCACGACCTTGTCGGCAATCGACAGCGCCTCTTCCTGATCATGCGTCACCAATAACGTCGCAATGCCGGCCTGGCGCTGCACGCGCAGAATTTCGTCGCGCATTTCCAACCGCAATCCCGCATCGAGCGCCGACAGCGGCTCATCGAGCAGAAGACCCTGCGGCTCGAACACAAGCGCGCGCGCCAACGCGACGCGCTGTTGCTGACCGCCGGACAATTCCGCTGGATAGTCTTCCGCGCGCTTGCCCATACCGACACGTCCGAGCATCTCGATGGCCCGCGCGCGCCGTTCCTGTTTGGCGATACCGCGCACCTTCAGCGGATAGGCGATGTTTTCCCACAGCCGCATATGCGGGAACAACGCATAGTTCTGAAACACGACACCCAGACGACGCGCCTCGGGCAGTGACGCGCCGACATCCTTGCCATCGATCAGGATGCGCCCGGTGTCGGGCTTGAGGAAGCCCGCCAGCAATTTCAAAATCGTCGACTTGCCCGACCCCGACGCGCCGATGATCGCCAGCAATTCGCCGCGGCCGATCTCCAGGGCAATGTCGAACACACCAGTGCTCGTGCCGGGATAGCTGTAGCTCACTTGATCGTATCGCAGCGTCACGCGCCTGCCCCCACTTTACGCCGGCCGGTGACCCGCGCCGTCAGCCCGCTGGTCAGCGATGCGATCATCGCAAGCCCAAGCAATACGACGGTGGCCGCGCAGGCAAAGCCCGTCGCGCCATAGAACGCCTGCAACAGCACCACAGGATAGGTGCGCGACAGAAAGCCAGAGACCAGATTGGATAATTGAAATTCACCGATCGACAGCGCTGCCACTGTCAGCATGCAGGACAGCAGGCTCGTATGCAGCTGCGGCAGTGTGACGTCCCACATACGTGCCGGAAACGATGCGCCGAGCGTTGCGGCTGCGTGCTCATATTCGGCGAGCCCGAGCTGATCCATATCGGCGACAAGAGCCGTCACCGTATAGGGCAGCGTCAATACGAGGTGCCCCGCCGCCAGCAGCCAAAAACTGCCGAGCCACGGCAATGCGTCCGACGAGAAGACGAGGATGAAGCCGAAAGCCAGAACCAGTTCGGGCACGGCAATCGGCATCAGCGTGACGATCCGCGCCGCGAGCCGCACACCACCCCGCGCGCCGGCATGAATGGCGTAAGCGAGCGGCAGGCCGATCAGGATGTTGAGAATGCAGGTGGTCGCGACGATCTTCAGGCTGGTGATGAAAGCGCGGCGAAAGCTGGGATCGCCGGCGACTTCCTGATACCAGCGCCAGGTGAAGCCTGACGGCAGTAGCGTCCCGCTCCAGACTTCTCCAAAAGAGCCGACGAACAACAACAGGACTGGCGCCGCGAGAAAAATCAGATAGGCGATCGCGACGAACGGCACGAGCCATGTCCCCTGTCAAATGTGATGCTGAAGTCTGCGCCTCAGTATAACGGCGGCATATCAGTTTTATGACGAGGTGACAAAGTTATGCATTTGCGAGAAGGCGCGCTGCAATGCGAGCGATGACGCCGTCGACATCAGCGACTCGCTCGACGGTATTCACCTCTGGCGCATCGGCCATCGCCAACACCAGGCGATTGAACTGTAATCCGAGCGCCATCTCCGAGAGTGTACCAACGCCGCCGCCTATCGCGACCAGTACGAGACATGCCCGCGCGATAATTGCATTGCGTGCCGGGCCAATGCCCGTCGCGATGGGAATGGCGACATAGGGATTGGCTGCGTGCCACTCCTCGTCGGGCAACAGTCCGACAGGCATGCCGCCTTCCTGCGCGTGGCCCTTGCATGCCGCTTCCATCACGCCGTTCTTGCCGCCGCACAACAGTTGCAGACCATGGCGCGCCAATGCTGCGCCCATCTGTTCGGCGAGATCGCGTTGCGCCTGTGTCGCGTCTCGCGGCCCGATGATGCCGATCGGCACACGGCGCAGCTTATGCATTGCCGCAAGCCGCAGCAGCGCTTCGGAAGGCGTCACGGCCTCGCCGCCCTGCTCCACCACGGCGTCTCGCCACTTCAGCGCCAACGGATCGAATACCCGTGCACCATCGCTGAGCTGCTGCGTGCGCTCATTCCAGAACAATGCCTGCATGGTATTAGCCTTCGAGTTCTTGCTGCAGCCCGCGCACAAAAGACGTCAGTCCGGTACGACGCTCGCGCTTCAGGCGTTCGGCCTTGAGGATCGACTGCACCTCGCTATAGGCCTCCTCCACATTGTGGTTGATGACAATGTAGTCGTATTCGGCCCAATGGCTCATCTCGTGGCTGGCGCGGCTCATGCGTCCACGGATCACTTCGTCGGAATCCTGCGCGCGGGTATGCAGACGCTTTTCGAGATCAGCCGCCGAGGGCGGCAGGATGAAAACGCTGACGACATCGGCCCGGGCTTTCTCACGCAGTTGCTGCGTACCCTGCCAGTCAATATCGAACAGCACGTCATTGCCGGCTGAGAGCGCGGCTTCCACCGGGGCACGTGGCGTGCCGTAGCGGTTATCGAACACGGTGGCCCATTCGAGCAATTCGTTGCTCTTGGCCATTTTCTCGAAGCGCGGCTTGTCGACAAACATGTAGTCCTTGCCGTCGACTTCCCCCGGGCGCATCTGCCGCGTCGTCGCCGACACGGACAATTGCAATCCCGGCATCCGGTCGATCAGCAGCCGCGTCAATGTTGTCTTGCCGGCACCCGATGGTGATGACAGCACGAACATCAATCCGCGCCGTTCGACTCCATCAAAGCCAGCTTCTGCAGAATTTCGGCTGCCCCCGGACATGGTCACTCCAGATTCTGTACCTGTTCACGGAATTGCTCGACCACGTTCTTCATCTCGAGGCCGGTGCTGGTTAATTCCAGATCATTCGATTTCGAGCAGCAGGTGTTGACCTCACGGTTGAACTCCTGCGCCAGAAAATCAAGCCGGCGGCCGACCGGCCCGCCCTTCTTGATCATCTCGCGCGACTGCGAAATGTGCGACGCGATACGATCGAGTTCTTCGCGGATGTCGGCTTTGGTCGCCATCATCAGCGCTTCCTGGTTCAGCCGATCGGAATCGAAACGATCCGAGGCTTCCAGCAGCGTCGCGATCTGTTCGGCAAGGCGTGCACGGATCGCTTCGGGCTTGCGGCCCGGTGCGGCCTCGGCCTTCTGCGACAATGCCTCGATCTCGTTCAGACGCTGGGACAGGAGTTCGCCGAGTGTCGTGCCCTCGCGTTTGCGCATAGCGGCCAGCGCAGTGAGCGCCTCTTCAAACGCTGCAGCCACGGCAGCCTTCGCCGCCTTGTCCTCGGCCTCATCGGCCTCGGGCTCGACAACTTCGATGACACCCTTGATATTCATCAATCCATCGACGCTCGGCGCGACGGCGTCGATCTTTCCGGCGAGTTCAGCGGCAATGCGCAGCACCGAATTCAGCACCTCTTCGTTGATCTTCACGGTCGAAGCTGCGTTGCTGCGCTTGACGGTGAGGTTTGCGTAAACGGTCCCCCGCGACAGAACTTCGGTCGCGCGCTTGCGGGCAACCGCCTCGACTTCGTCGAAACCCGGGGGCATCCGGAAGCGCAGGTCGAAGCCCTTGGCATTGACGGACTTCAGCTCCCACTCGAAGCTGTAAGGCCCGCTGGTGCCGTGGCTTCGCGCAAAGCCGGTCATGCTCGACAACGCCATCGCGGAACGTCTCCAAAAATACGAGTAAGATTCGCAAGGCGCGAACCGGCTCAGGTTAGGGCCTTTTCAGGCCAAGGGGAATTCGACACCGAATTCAGCGCAGGCTTGGTGGTACGGCCTATTGCTGAACAACCGGCGGTGTACCCGTCGACTGCGCAGCACCTTGACGGGCCGGCGCGGCTGGCGCAGGGGCCGTACGGGCACGCTGCTTGGCAGGGGCGGCGGGCCTGGCCGGGCTTGTAGCAGTTGCTGCAGCGGGATCCGTGGGAGCTCCGGCAGGCACAGCGGCGGCCTCTTCCGGCGGCTCGACGGCGTCGTTCTGGACGGCCTTCTCCATTGCGCGCAGCTTGCTGACGTTCTTCTGATGCGCGTCGTAGGTTTCGGTGAAGGTGTGCCCGCCGGTGCCGTCGGCCACGAAGAACAGGTCGCGGGTGCGTGCCGGATTGGCAGTCGCCTCGAGCGACGCACGGCCCGGATTGGCGATCGGGCCAGGCGGCAGGCCTTCCACCACATAGGTGTTGTAGGGCGACGGTTGCTGGATCTCGCTGCGCTTGATCGGACGGCCGAGCGTACCCTTGCCGCCAACGATGCCATAGATGATCGTCGGATCGGACTGCAGCTTCATCTTCTGGCGCAGACGGTTGGCGAACACGGCGGCCACGCGGCTGCGCTCATCGGCGCGGCCGGTTTCCTTCTCGACAATCGAGGCGAGCGTCACCAGTTGCTCCGGCGTCTTCGCCGGAATGTCGACGTTACGGCGTTCCCAGACCTCGGCCAGCACGCGCTTCTGCAATTGCTGCATGCGCTGGATCACCTGGTCGCGGGGCGTGCCACGGGGGAATTTGTAGGTCTCGGGCAACAACGTGCCCTCGCGCGGCATTTCACGGATCGAGCCGGTGAAGATGTCATTATCGGTCAGACGCGCAACGATCTGCTCGGAGGTCAGGCCTTCGGGGATCGTGATCGAATGTTGCACAACCTTGCCTTCGACGATGGTGCCGATGACGTCGCGCAGATTGGCGTTCTTCTGGAACAGATATTCGCCGGGTTTCAGTTCGGAGCTGGCTTTCAGCGCAAACACCGCGCCGATGAAAACCCAGCGATTCGCAGAGATCACGCCTTCGCGCAGCAGTGCTTCAGCAATGTCGCCCTTGCCCGCCCGCGCGGGGATATTGACGACCTTCTCTTCCTGCAGCGGTCCCGGCGCTTCGAGCGCCTGGCGACCATAGACGTAGGCCCCACCTGCACCGAGCATGGCGATGATGATGATGGTGATGATGGCATTGCCGGCAACCACGAGTGGATTGCGCGCATGATCGGAACGCTTCGGCGGCGGCGGAACCTGCTCCGGCTCCAGCGCAGCACGCGGACTCCTCGGCGAAATGGGCGGCCTCTCACTCATCGATAGCACCTGATCCTGTCGGTTCAATCGTGACGGGGACAAACACGATCTCCGTCAATAGCATACGCCCAGTGTAGGAATTTGCGCGGAATACGGCGAAACGGTGGAGGTTCTCTAACCAGCCACGCGCTGCAGGATCACGGACGCATTAGTACCGCCGAAACCGAATGAATTCGACAAGGCAATATTGATCTCGCGCTTGCGCGGGGTCAACGCGACAAGATCGATCGCGGTTTCCACCGATGGATTGTCGAGATTAATCGTCGGCGGCGCGATGTTATCCCGAATCGCAAGCACACAGAAGATGGCCTCGACTGCGCCGGCCGCACCGAGCAGATGGCCGATCGACGACTTCGTCGACGACATCGACACTTTCGAGGCGGCATTGCCGAGCAGGCGCTGAACCGCGCCCAGCTCGATCTCGTCGCCGAGCGGCGTCGAAGTGCCATGCGCATTGATGTAGTCGATGTCAGCCGCGGAAATGCCGGCGCGCTTCATCGCAGCGTTCATGCTGCGGAACGCACCATCGCCATCCGGGGTCGGCGACGTGATGTGATAGGCATCGCCCGACATCCCGTAGCCGATAATCTCGGCATAGACGCGTGCGCCGCGCGCCTTGGCATGCTCGTACTCTTCGAGCACCACGACACCGGCGCCCTCGCCCATGACGAAGCCATCGCGGTCCTTGTCATAAGGGCGCGACGCCTTCTCAGGCGCTTCGTTGAAATTGGTCGACAGCGCGCGTGCTGCCGCGAATCCGGCCATCGCCAAACGGCTGATCGGCGACTCGGTGCCGCCGGCGACCATGACATCGGCATCGCCGAGCGCGATCAGACGACTGGCATCCCCAATCGCGTGCGCGCCGGTCGAACATGCCGTGACGACGGAGTGATTGGGGCCCTTGAGGCCGTGCTCGATCGAGACGTAGCCCGAAGCGAGATTGATCAATCGGCCGGGAATGAAGAACGGCGACACTTTGCGCGGGCCGCGTTCTTTCAGAAGCAATGCGGTATCGGCAATGCCGGACAGACCGCCGATGCCGGAGCCGATCATCACACCAGTGGCGCAGCGATCGTCTTCATTGTCGGGGTGCCATTTGGCATCGTCGAGCGCCTGTTTGGCGGCGCACATCGCATAAATAATGAAGTCGTCGACCTTGCGCTGGTCTTTCGGCTCCATCCACTGGTCGGGATTGAAGGTACCGCCCGTGCCGTCGCCGCGTGGAATCACGCAGGCGATCTGGCTGGTGAGATCGGATACATCGAACGTATCGATGCGCTTTGCTCCGCTCTCACCGTTGAGGATGCGCTTCCAGGTCGGCTCGACGCCGCAGCCAAGTGGCGAAACCATGCCAAGGCCTGTGACGACCACCCGCCTCATTGTAGTACCTCCACGGCCCATGCTTGAGCCGCCTGTCTTTGAGTCAATGCGTCTTGAGCAAATACCTGCGCTTCACAGCAAGAAGCCGGTGGATCGCAAAACCGCAATCCGTCCGGCTTCAAAATGTGCCGCGCGAAAGCGTCAGCTCTTTGCGTTCTTCTCGAGAAACTTGGTGGCATCGCCGACGGTCAGAATCGTCTCGGCGGCGTCGTCCGGAATTTCGCAGCCGAACTCTTCTTCGAACGCCATCACGAGCTCGACAGTATCAAGGCTGTCAGCGCCGAGATCATCGATGAAGCTCGCGGCATCGACCACCTTCTCGGGTTCGACACCAAGGTGTTCGACCACGATCTTCTTCACTCGCTCGCCAATCTCGCTCATCTTCAACCTCGTAATTGTTACATTGGGCCCGTCCGCAGACGATACGAGCCATCGTGGAGCGTTTAACTCGTTAAACCTTGCGCAGTTGCGCGTCTTAAGGATTGACCCCGTCGTCCCGGACGGAGCCTCGCGAAAACGGCAGGCTCGTCCCCGCCAATATACAGGGTTTCAAATTCCTGCAATGGCCTTCTTTGCCCCACCGTAGAGGCTTCGGTTACCATACTTCATTTGGCTTGACCACATAGCCCGGCGACCGTCCAAACCTCAATTAAATCACGGCGTTGGGGTTCCCCAACGCTTAGATCATCGCCATGCCACCATTGACATGAATCGTCTGTCCGGTGACGTAAGCCGCCTCATTTGAACTCAGATAGACCGCCGCTGCCGCAATATCTTCCGGCGAGCCGAGACGTCCTGCCGGCACCTTGGTCAGAATCGTTTCTCGCTGCTTGTCATTCAGCACATCGGTCATCGGCGTCGCGATGAAGCCGGGTGCAATGCAATTGGCCGTCACATTGCGCTTGGCGTATTCCGCACCCAGCGTCTTCATCATTCCGATCAGGCCGGCTTTCGCCGCAGTATAATTCCCCTGCCCGGGATTTCCGGTGACGCCGACCACCGAAGTGATCGCGATGATGCGGCCGAAGCGCTTGCGCATCATCAGCTTGGTGGCGGCGCGTGCGAGGCGGAAGGTTGCGGTCAGATTGACGTTGATAACGTCGTCCCAATCCTCATCCTTGAGCTGCACGAAGAGATTGTCGCGGGTGATGCCGGCATTGCTGACGAGAATGTCGAGCTGACCCATGGCCTTCTCGGCTGACGGCACCAGCTCCTCGACCTCAGCGGCGTTGGAGAGATTGCATGGCAGCACATGCGTGCGATCACCGAGCTTCGCGGCCAGCGTCTCCAGAACCGCCTTACGCGTTCCGGACAGCGCCACTGTCGCGCCCTGAGCATGCAGAGCCGTGGCGATAGCTTCGCCGATGCCGCCGGTCGCGCCGGTCACCAGCGCGGTTTTGCCTGTCAAATCGAACATCTTGTCTTCTCCTCTGGCCGCTTACGCCGAACGCGCTGCTGCGAGCGCATCCTTGGCGGCGGCAATATCATTGGGTCCACCGACGGCCACCCCGACGGCGCCTTCGGCAATGCGTTTGACGAGTCCGCTCAGCACCTTGCCGGAGCCGACTTCGAGAAAGCGGGTCACGCCCTGGCCTGCCATATAGGATACGCATTCGCGCCAGCGCACGGTGCCGGTGACCTGCTCGACCAGACGGCGGCGGATTTCATCGGGATCCGAGATCGGGGCGGCCAACACGTTGGACACCAGCGGCGCCGCGGGCTTGTTGATCGTGACCTTGGCCAGCGCCTCAGCCATCACGTCGGCGGCGGGCTGCATCAGGCTGCAATGGAACGGCGCCGACACTGGCAGCAGCATCGCTCGCTTCGCCCCCTTGGTCTTGGCGATTTCCAGGGCGCGTTCGACCGCAGCCTTGTTGCCGGACACAACCACCTGACCGCCGCCATTGTCGTTGGCGGCGTGGCAGACTTCGCCCTGTGCAGCTTCTTCAGCCACGGCCACGGCAGTCTCGTAATCGAGCCCGAGTAAGGCCGCCATGGCGCCGACGCCCACCGGCACGGCCTTCTGCATGGCCAGACCGCGGGTCCGCAGCAGGCGCGCCGCGTCCGTGACGGACAAGCTTCCGGCCGCCGCCAGAGCGGAATATTCGCCGAGCGAGTGGCCCGCCACGAAGGCAGCATCTTTGGCCAGCGAGATACCGGCCTCGGCCTCGAGCACCCGCATGGTCGCCAGCGACACCGCCATCAGGGCCGGCTGGGCGTTTTCGGTCAATTGCAGGGTCTCGGCCGGGCCATCCCAGATAATGCCGGTCAACTTCTCATTCAGGGCCGAATCGACCTCGTCGAACACGGCCTTGGCGGCGGGAAATGCATCCGCCAGCGCCTTGCCCATGCCGACAGCCTGGGAACCCTGCCCCGGAAATGTAAATGCTGCGGTCATTGACGCCCCGTCATGTTTTTTGGCTTAAAGTCGTGCAAACGTGCGCCGTAAGACACTGGCATGACCTGGAATGTCAAGTTGCAGCACCCGGGAAGGCACCAGAATCCAGGTTCCCGCCTCTCCCCGGAATCCCGGCATTTGCCCCTGTTTCGCTTGCCATTGCTGGAAAAATCCGTATAAGGCGCCGATCCGCAGATCCCGGCCGGGAGCTGAACGGACGATCACAGCAAAATCACCCTCAGATTTCTTTTGGCGGTTTGTTGAGATAGGGCCAGTCGGTCCGTCGTCCCGTGCTCCCGCCTTCTGAGCAATATCGAGTCCTTTCCATAAGGGTTCGAAGGGCTTGCCGCCGGGAAACGCGCTAACCTTGGAAAGGACAGCCATGCCTCTTTATGAGCATGTATTTCTCGCACGTCAGGATGCGAGCGCACAGCAGGTCGAAGACCTCACCACCCAGTTTACGGGCATCGTCGAAGGTCTCGGCGGCAAGGTCGTGAAGATGGAAAATTGGGGCGTGCGCTCCCTGACCTATCGCATGAACAAGAATCGCAAGGCGCACTTTGTGCTCCTGAACATCGACGCTCCGTCGGCGGCCGTGACCGAAGTCGAGCGCCAGGAGCGGATCAGCGAAGACGTCATCCGTTATCTGACCGTCCGCGTCGAAGAGCACGAGGAAGGCCCATCAGCCATGATGCGCAAGGCCGATCGCGACCGTGAGCGCGACGACCGTGGCGGTGGCTTCCGTGGTGACCGCGAAGGCGGCTTCCGTGGCGACCGTGAAGGTGGTGGTTTCCGTGGTGACCGTGGTCCGCGCCGTTCGCGCGACGACGAAGCAGCGGTTGAGGAGTAAGAATAATGGCTGAAGCTGGTGCACGTCGTCCGTTTTTCCGCCGCCGCAAGACCTGCCCGTTCACGGGTCCGAACGCGCCGAAAATCGACTACAAGGATTCCAAGCTGTTGATGCGTTACGTCTCCGAGCGCGGCAAGATCGTGCCGAGCCGCATCACTGCCGTCTCCGCCAAGAAGCAGCGTGAACTCGCCCGCGCCATCAAGCGCTCGCGTTTCCTCGGCCTGCTGCCCTACGTTATCCGCTAAGGCGGTTTTCGGCCGGCGGCCTCGCGCCGCCGGTCGTTTCTATTTCTCATAAGGCTTCCGGGTCGTCCGGTCGCCGATGGTTGGGGCTTAGAGCCTCTAACCGCTCGAAGGGGGCGGGACAGCTGATGATCGCAAGTCTTCTCATCGCGTTTGCCGCCGGCGCTGCTTCAGCGCTGATGTTCGCCTCGATCATTTCGGGCGCGTTGATTTCCCTTTTGCTGTTCTATCTCGCGCCGCTGCCATTGATGGTAGCTGGTCTCGGCTGGGGTCCTGTGACCGCTGCCATCGGCGGTATCGCGGCCGCCACCTCGCTCGGCCTGCTGTTTGGCATGCCCTATCTCGCCGCCTTCGTCTTCACGGTGGCACTCCCCGCCTGGTGGCTTGGCCATCTGGCGTTGCTTGGCCGCCCCGTTGTTGCGGAAGTGCCCGGCGCAAATGGCGCCGCCACAACGCCGCCCGTGGTCGAATGGTATCCGGTCGGCCGTATGCTGCTGTGGACCGCGGGCTTCGCCGCTTTCACCACCATGGGCGCACTGCTGACTCTTGGCACCGATGGCGACACCATCGTCTCGGCGCTGCGACGCGCTTTGACACGCATCCTGGGATCGCGCGGCGGTGCTGGCGACTCTGAACAGGTCATCAATGCGCTGGTGACGATCGCACCGGCTGCGGCCGCTATCGTCGCGATCATGACGCTGACGCTCAATCTCTGGCTTGCCGGCCGCATCACCGTAACATCTGGACGGCTGAATCGGCCGTGGCCCGAACTGAAATCCGCAGCGTTGCCGCCGATGACGATGGTCGCGCTGTGTCTGGCCATCGCGCTGTCCTTCATGGGCGGCATCGTCGGCATCTTTTCGCAGATCGTCACCTCAGCGCTGATGATGGCCTATGCCCTCACCGGCTTCGCCGCGCTGCATACGCTGACCATGGGCATGAAGAGCCGTGTGATGGTGCTCGGCCTGACCTACGCCATGGTGCTCGTCCTCGGCTGGCCGATCCTCACCATGGTTGGCCTCGGCCTCGCCGATGCCTTCTTCGGATTTCGCCAACGTTTTCTCGCACGCAGGCCACCGTCATCGACGGCGGTCTGACCAACTTACCCCAACACCTACTCGACATTTAAAGGAGAACGATCATGGAAGTCATTTTGCTCGAACGCGTCGCCAAGCTCGGTCAGATGGGCGAAGTCGTCCGCGTCAAGGACGGCTACGGCCGCAACTTTCTGCTGAAGCGTGGCAAGGCGCTGCGCGCCACCGCTGACAATCGCGCCAAGTACGACGGCATGAAGGCTGACCTCGAAGCCAACAACATCAAGGCCAAGGCGGAAGCCACCAAGGTCGCCGAGAAGATCGACGGCCGCAACGTCGTCGTCATCCGTCAGGCGTCGGAAACCGGCCAGCTGTTCGGTTCGGTGTCGGTGCGCGACATCATCGCGACCTTCGAAGCCGATGGGGTCACCTTCGCCCGCAGCCAGGTTCTGCTCGACGCACCGATCAAGACCATCGGCCAGCACGCGATCTCGATCGCCGTGCATCCGGAAGTCGAAGTCAGCGTCAGCGTCACCGTTGCCCGTTCGGCCGACGAAGCCGAGCGCATCAACCGCGGCGAAGACATCTCGAGCCGTCAGGAAGATCAGGACGCAGCCGCCGAAGCACTGGCCGCCGCTGGCGAATTCTTCGATCCGGACGCACAGGGCAACGCCGAAGAAGACAACGGCTAAGTCCACACGACAGAGCTCAAGCTCAAACGAGAAAAGCCCGGCCAATCTGGCCGGGCTTTTTTGTTCGGTCGTTCGAACGGCGACTGATGTTCTACTGCGAGATCGGCGGCAACGGCGGGCCTGACGAGGCAGGAGGCGCCGGTGGTGCAGCAGACGCCGGAGGCGGTGGTGGTGGCGGCGCAGCAGGAGCCGGTGAAGCTGCAGGTGCTGGGGCCGCAGGGGCCGGCGCTGGCGGAGCTGCGGCTGGCGGAGGCGTTGGAGCTGCAGGTGCCGGGGTCGGCGCCGATGCGGGCGGAGACGCAGGAGCCACAGGTGCCGGAGTCGGCGCTGCTGCGGGCGGAGACGCAGGGGCTGCCGGCGCAGGAGGCGCGGGCTCGGCTGACACCGGACGGCTTTCACCTTCAGACGCCTTCGGTGCCGGCGTAACCGACGGAACGGGATCCGAACGAAGTGGAGGCGTCTCAGGCTTGGCTTCGGGCTTCGCCTCGGGTTTGCCTTCTTCAGCAGGCTTCGCCGCGGGCTCAGTCTTGGCAGGCTCCGGCCTTGGCTCAGCCTTCGGCTCAGTCTTGGGTTCGACCTTGGGCTCGTCCTTCACAGGTTCGGCCTTCGGCGGCTCTTCCTGATGACGGCGGCCCTTCTTGCCGAGCTTCTGCTTCTGTACAGGACGCTCCGCCTCTGCGGCAGCAGGCGACGGCGCATCCGGCCTGGCCTCTGGATTCTCTGCCGCCGGTCGTGCCTGCCGCTTAGCATTGCGGCCCTGGCGCGTGCCGGGCTCGGCCTGAGCTGGCGCAACATCGGCATCGGGCTTCGCGGCCTCCTGCGGGCGTAGCCGGCGGCCGGGCGGCGTTGCCTCCGGCGGCGCAGCACCGGGCCTGGCATCGGCCGGGGCTGGCTTCTGTTCGGTCGAGAGCTCACGGCCCTGACGCGTCAGGTTATCCCCGGCAGGGCGGCGGTCGGCCGCCCCGTTGGACACGACATAAGCGGCCATCGACGCCGCCATATCTGTACTTGTGGTGTAGTGCTGGCGCAGGAAGGTCGGCAGCGCACCGGGCGCCACGGTCTTCAACAGCCCGCGCGGACTTTTATGGCAGACGGCACAGCCGCCCGCGAAAATCTGGGAGGGTGACTTTCCGGCTTCAAGATTTTGGGCCTGTACCGGGACTGCCGCGAAGCTAATCAGGAGCATCACCGTCGCTAAACTGAGCGCTCGGCTCAACATTTCAATCTCCTGATGTGGCTGGCTTAATCACGCGGATCACCTTGTATCCGATTGTGACGTGAATGGAAGCATCGACATATCGCAACGATGTGATCGGAACAATCGGGATGGCGGCATTGCAGCGTGCGCATTGGCACGGGCGGTGCACCACTACTATCATCTACCCGAGAGCTAAGGAGACAGTTGATCTCGTGCACGGCGGGAAGTTACGCTGCTACTTCGGTTTGCGCGTGATCGGATCATTGGGGTGATATCCATGGACCGTCTGTTGCGTTTCTTTTTGAGTCAGTACATTCGGCGGGGGACCATAACCTTCACCACCGCCTCTGGCCAACAATTCACGTTTGGTGATGGCTCCGGCCCTCCCGTCTCCGCCCGCTTCGTCACCAAAGCCGCCCAACGCCGACTACTTCTCGATCCCGAACTGGCACTCGGCGAGATATTCATGGACGGGCTCCTCATTATGGAGCGCGGCACCATTGCCGACCTGCTCGCCATCGCCCTGAACCAGCCCGATATGGCGCCCCGCTGGGCCAAGCTGCAATGGTGGCTCCGCTACGTCCTGCGCCACGCCCAGCAGTTCAACCCCCGCAAGCGCTCGCGCAATAACGTTGCCCATCACTACGATCTGGACGCCCGGCTCTACTCATTGTTTCTCGACGCCGACAAGCAATATAGCTGCGCTTACTTCGAGGGTCCCGACGCGACGCTGGACGATGCCCAACTCGCCAAGAAGCGACATCTCGCGGCCAAGATGCTGATCGAGAAAGGCCAACGCGTACTCGACATTGGCTCCGGCTGGGGCGGGCTTGGGCTCTATCTGGCAGAGATGGCCGGCGCCAATGTCACCGGCGTTACGCTGTCCACCGAACAGCTGCAGGTTGCCAAGGCCAGGGCTGTCGAGAAGAACCTGACCGACCGTGCGAAATTCCTGCTGCAGGACTATCGCGACGTGCCCGGTCCGTTCCACCGCATAGTTTCGGTCGGCATGTTCGAGCATGTCGGCGTCGATCACTACGACACGTTCTTCAAGCGTTGCGCCGAACTGCTGACCACTGACGGCGTCATGGTTCTGCATTCGATCGGCCGGCCCGAAGGACCGGGCATCACCAATCCATGGGTCGCCAAGTATATTTTCCCCGGCGGCTACATCCCTGCCCTGTCGGAAGTTCTCCCGGCGATCGAACGGGCCGGGTTGCTGGTTTCCGACGTCGAGATCCTGCGGCTGCATTATGCCGAGACACTCAAGGCATGGCGTGAGCGCTTCATGGCACGACGCGAGGAAGCCGTACGACTCTATGACGAGCGCTTCGCGCGGATGTGGGAGTTTTATCTGGCGGCGTCCGAAATGTCGTTTCGCATGCAGAACGTGATGAACTTCCAGATCCAGCTCACCAAGCGTCAGGACGTGGTGCCGTTCACGCGGGATTATATCGGTCAGGAGGAAGAGCGGCTTCGAGCCCGGGAACGGACCCAGCAACCGCGTCTGCAGATTGCCGGCGAATAGGCTGGTCTAGTGCTGGAACAAGAGCGTCGCCTGCCGGCGACGCGAAACAGGCCGCGGCCGCAAAATGGCGGGGCGCTGGAGGTGCGCTTTGGCGGCGGAGAGCGCTTTCGTATCGCAGGGGACATTTTCGAGCTGCGTGGTGCGTTCGAACGTGTCGATCAGCGTGGACAACCACGCAGAACTGTCGGTTCCGGCATCGGGATGTGGGTGACGATGTCCCATGGATCTATCCTTCGCCTCTTATTCGCTTTGAAGCCAACGCCCGGCTCCCCTTGAGGTTCCGGCAGCGCCGCCCCTGCCAACGGCTGGCTCTCTTATAAGTGCGAGAGATCGCCATCAGGTTCAGGCGCGGGCGCCAATTTTTCCGGGTTCCTTAAGTAATGATTCAGACCCCTCCCCCTTGCCGCCACCGAGGCGTCAAGCGCAATGCTTGGTTCAGGCGCAAATCCCGCCGGCCTGATGTGGGAATCGTGCATAAGGCCTGACCGCATCCTTTCACTCGCCGCGGGCGAAGCGCTTAGTCCAACGCCGCGCGTCACGACGCCGTTCATCCGCCCAATTCAGAAGACCCAATAAAGACCATGGCCGCATTCGATTCGAACGTTCTCAAGCTCACTCCCGAGGCGGGCACGCCGGCCTATCGGACGGCACCGCACAATATCGAGGCGGAACAGGGCGTGTTGGGCGCGATCCTGGTCAATAACGACGCGTTCTACCGGGTCTCGGACTTCCTCAAGGCCGAGCATTTCTTCGAGCCGATCCACCAGACGATCTTCGAGACGGCCGCCAGCATCGTACGCGCCGGCAAGATCGCCACCCCGGTGACGCTGAAGACCTTCCTGCCGACCGATACGGACCTGGGCGGCATGACCGTGGGCCAATATCTCGCCCGCCTCGCCGCCGAAGCCACCACCATCATCAATGCGCAGGATTACGGCCGCACGATCTATGAACTGGCGATCCGCCGCCAGCTGATCAATGTCGGCGAGGACATGGTCAACGTCGCTTATGACGCACCGGTGGACTTCGCCCCCCGCGCCCAGATCGAGGATGCTGAGCGCCGGCTGTATGAACTGGCCGAAGCCGGCCGCTATGACGGCGGCTTCCAGCGCTTCTCCCAAGCGATGACCACCGCGCTGGACATGGCGGCCAACGCCTATCAGCGCGATGGCAAGCTGTCCGGCATCTCCACCGGACTGCGCGACCTCGATGCCCGCATGGGCGGCCTGCAGCGCTCTGACCTCCTCGTGCTCGCCGGCCGTCCCGGCATGGGCAAGACCTCGCTCGCCACCAACATCGCCTACAACATCGCCGCGGCCTACCAGTCCGAAGTGCAGCCCGACGGCAGCATGAAGACCATCAATGGTGGCGTCGTCGGCTTTTTCTCCTGCGAAATGTCGGCCGAACAGCTCGCCACGCGTATTCTCGCCGAGCAGACCGAAATTTCATCGAGTGCGATCCGCCGCGGCGGCATCACGCAAGCCGAATTCGACAAGATCCGCGACTATACGATCAAGCTGCAGAACCTGCCGCTCTATGTCGACGAAACCGGCGGCCTGTCGATCTCGCAGCTCACCGCCCGCGCCCGCCGCCTGAAGCGGCAAAAGGGCCTCGACGTCATCATGGTGGACTACATCCAGCTGCTGCAGGGCTCGGGCAAGCGCTCGGACAACCGCGTGCAGGAAGTTACCGAGATCACCACCAGCCTCAAGGCGCTGGCGAAGGAGTTGAACTGCCCGGTGGTGGCCCTGTCGCAGCTCTCGCGTCAGGTCGAAAATCGTGAAGACAAACATCCGCAGCTCTCCGACTTGCGTGAATCCGGATCGATCGAGCAGGACGCCGACGTGGTGGTCTTCGTCTATCGCGAGGAATACTACCTGCAGGCCAAGGAGCCGCGCGCCGGCACTCCCGAGCACGAGAAATGGCAGCTCGATATGGATCTTGCGCACGGCAAGGCCGAAGTCATCATCGCCAAGCAGCGTCACGGTCCGACCGGCACCGTCGATCTGCAATTCGAAGGCCAGTTCACACGCTTCAGCGATCTCGCCGGCGGCTCCCAGTTCCGCGCCCCCGAGGAGTGATGCGCACGTCATTGCGCCGCAATTGAACGACGGGTCGCGCACGCTTAGTGTGCGGCGCAGAAGATCGACCGCGTGATCCCATCGCGCGATCCCTGCGTCAGGAAATTGCGATGAACACCGTCACGGACCCGAAACCGACAACTCAGGCCGGCAACGAGCTGCCTGCAGACGCCAGCGGCGTCCTGACTATCGATCTCGACGCTATCGTCGCCAACTGGCGCAAGCTGGAGAAACACGGCGTTCCCGCCGAATGCGGCGCCGCGGTGAAGGCCGATGCTTATGGCTGCGGCATCACGCCAGTCGTAGGCGCGTTGGCGAAGGCCGGCTGCAAGACCTTCTTCGTCGCAACCTTCGACGAAGCCCGCGCCACCCGCGCCGCCGCGCCCGATGCGGCGATCTATCTGCTGAACGGTTTCCCACCCAATTCCGGCGATGCGCTGGCTGCCATCAATGCGCAGCCCGTGATCGGCGATCTCAACGAGCTGGCCGAATGGGACATGTTTTGCCGCCGCACCGGCTGGAAGGGCGGCGCAGCCGTGCATATCGACACCGGCATGAACCGGCTCGGCCTCAGCCTGGTCGATGTCCAGGGTCTGATCCCGCGCCTCGGTTCAGGTGATCACGGCTTCACGCTGGTGATGAGCCACCTCGCCTGCGCCGAACAATTGCACAATCCGATGAATGCCCGGCAATATTCCAGTTTCCGCGAGGCTTCTTCACTGTTCTCCGGCGTGCCTGCATCCCTCGCAAATTCGTCGGGCATCTATCTCGGCGCGGCCTATCAGTTCGATCTGACGCGTCCGGGCGCCGCACTCTACGGCGTCAATCCCACGCCGGAAGCCGACAATCCGATGGCAGCCGTGGTCGATCTCAAGGTGCGCATCCTGCAGACCCGCAGCGTTGAGCGCGGTGACAGCGTCGGCTACGGCGCCACCTGGACCGCGCGTCGTCCGACCAGACTTGCGATCATCGCGGCTGGCTATGCCGACGGCTATTTCCGCGCTGCCGGCAGCAGCGACGGCACCCGCGGCGCCGAGGTCATCATCGCCGGCCAGCGCTGCCAGATCGCCGGCCGTATCTCCATGGATCTGCTCGCGGTGGATATCACCGACCTGCCCCACAACGCTGCCCGCCGTGGCCACCTGGCAACGCTGATCGGCGACGGCATCACTGTCGACGAACTCGCGCATCACTACGGCACCATCGCCTATGAGGTGCTGACCAGCCTCGGCCGGCGCTACCTGCGGGTCTACAAGGGTGGCGACGACACCGCCGCGACGTCCTAGACGTCCAATTTGAAGCTAAGTTCGATCTCGGAGGCTGGCAGGCCGCCGCGCATGCCCCAGTTCTCCAAAGGCTGCTCGTTCAGGACAATCTTGATCTCGAGTTCCGGAACGCCGAGCGCCGCAAGATTCTGCACGAGCGTCTTGTAGAGGCTGCGCTTGGTTTCGATGGAGCGGCCGGCGAACATCGTTATCTCGACCCGCGTGAAACGCTGCGAGCGCCCGGTCGGCACGATGCGCTGCGTCTCGCTATAGGTGTCCACCGTGACGTCGCGGTCCCAGTCCGGAATTTTGAGCGCCGCCAGCATCGCCGACTGCACGGCCTCGATGACCTCGATCTCGCGGCCCCGCGCCCATTCTCCGGTGACAATTCTTGTGACTGGCATCGCCCTCTTCCATCGGATCGGTTGCACCTACACGACTGGAGCGCTCTTGTAACGTCCCGCGCTTGGAGAGTCGCGCCTTGAACTTCATCTTCGTCTGCACAGTCGGCCTGATCGCCGGCACCATTTCCGGGATCGTCGGCACCGGCTCATCGATCATGCTGATGCCGGTGTTGGTGTGGCAGTTCGGCCCGAAGGAAGCCGTGCCGATCATGGCCGTCGCCGCCGTGATGGCCAACCTGTCGCGCATCCTCGCCTGGTGGCGCGAGGTCGACTGGCGCGCCACCGCCGCCTATTCGCTCACCGGCATTCCCGCTGCAGCCCTGGGCGCACGCACGCTGCTGGTGCTGCCATCGCATATTGTCGACCTCACCATCGGCCTGTTCTTCATTGCCATGGTGCCACTGCGCCACTGGCTGGCGCGGCGCTCCTTCACCATCAGCCTGTGGCAACTCGCGCTTGGCGGCGCCATCATCGGCTATCTCACCGGCATCGTCGTCTCCAGCGGTCCACTCAGCGTACCGCTGTTTCTGTTTTACGGCCTCGCCAAGGGCGCCTTCCTCGCCACCGAAGCCGCGAGTTCGCTCGGCCTCTATCTCAGCAAGTCGGTCACCTTCCAGCGGTTTGGCGCGCTCGATCTCGACGTGCTCATGAAAGGCCTGATCGCTGGCGCCTCGCTGATGGCCGGTGCGTTCATCGCCAAACGCTATGTGCTGAAACTGAGCGTCGAGACGTTCCGCCTGGTCATGGACGGGATCATGCTTCTGGCGGGCGCAGGCATGGTGCTGTCGGGGATGGCGCTGATCTAGGGCGTGCATTCACAAATCGCGGTAAATATGTCCGCTATCCCCGCGAACTGCAGGCTCAAACAGAACATCGTCTCGGGGTCCGAAAAGCGCCAACAGGAGAATTCCAAACAATAGGTCTTTGGAAACCGCGCTGTTTAAAGTTGTATCTATTACTTACAAATACGTGCGACTGATATTCATAGATGGCGATCAACCAGCAACAGGTATTAGTATCTCGCGACGCCGCATTTCCAGCGTGCGCAGTGCAATATAATCCTTTGCCTCGCCGCATACAGTAATGCCAATATTTCCAACCTATTATTAAGGTTCGTAATCCACGCTGAAATCCGGAATTTCAGTTGTTTCCTTCGTAACGACTACGTGGACGCTTCATGCGCGCGTTCTATGGAAGGCTGGCCCGGCTGCCAGGATTTTCATTGGTTGTGCTGGGCGTCTTCTTTGCGACGTCAATCATCGTTGTGTTTCTGGTGGATCTGCAGGCTCGCCATCATGCAGCACTCTCCGAGGCAAAAAAGGCGGCACTGAACATCGCCGAGATTCTCGCCGAACACACGGCGCTGACCTTTGAGAGTATCGATCGAACGCTGCTCGAAGCGGAGAGAATTCGCGAAGATCATCTTTCGGGAAAGTATGCAACGCCCGAAGCCGCAAATACCGCCTTGCGTCTTCTCAAGAAAGCCTCATCGATCGTCGTTGCCGTCGGCTGGACAGATGCTGCCGGTAACCTTCTGGCGCATTCCTACGATAGCACGCCCCCGCGAAGCAATATCTCCGACATGTTGCACTTCACCGCTCAACGCGATCGGACCGATGGCCGGCTGTTCATTGCGCCACCCTATCCCTCGGCTGTCACCGACAAATGGTTGACGGCGGCGTCGCGCCGACTAAACAATGCCGACGGCAGCTTTGCAGGAGTTGTAACTGCGCCGCTCGACCCGACCCATTTCACGCAGGTCTATCGCGCAATCGATGTTGGCAAAGGCGGATCCGTGCTGTTGCTGCATCGCGCGGGCACGGGGCGCGTTCTTGCGCGCGTGCCCGCGATAAAAGGGGCTATCGGAAAATCTTTCGCGGATAGCCCGCTTGTCTCCGAATATCTGCCAAAATCGGAATCGGGCTCCTACGAGACGATAGGTGTTATCGACGGCATCGCGCGCCTCGCGGGATACAAGGCTGTGCCCGGACTGCCGCTGGTCCTGGTCATCACATACGCCCGCAGCGAGGTGCTGGGACCGTGGCGCCAGCACCTCTACATGGTGGGCCCGCTCGTCGCCATGATCGTTGCCGTTATCTTGCTCGGCACGTTTCGGATCGTACGCCAGACAAATAGTCTTGCCGTGAAAACAAGGGTTCTGGAACGAACGAACATGCAGTTCGATGCTGCCTTGAGCAACATGTCGCTAGGGCTCTGCCTGTTTGACGCGAACAAGAATCTGGTGGTTTCGAATGGGCGTTTCCGCGAGATGTACGGCTTCCCGGAAGAACTCGTCAGGCCCGGAACCCCCTTGTCTCGCATGCTGCAGGCCCTCAAAGATCGCGGCAAGCACGATTTGTCCATCGAGGGGGATGTTGAGGAGATTCCGACGAAGCAAAAGCAGATTTTTATGTCTGCCGACGGTCGCGTGATTTTAATTCAACGCAGGCCAATTGCAGATGGCGGATGGGTTGCAACCCATGAAGACATCACCGAGCAGAAGCGCGCGCAGCGATTATTGACTGATAAAGCCGCTGAGCTCGAGCGGATCAACATGCGTTTCGACGCCGCGATGAACAACATGTCGCAAGGTCTTTCGCTGTTTGACGGGGAACAGAGGATCATTCTTTCAAATGCGCGCTATGCGGAAATCTATCACCTCAGCGAAGAACAGGTGAAGCCAGGGACAACGCTGCGGCAGATCATTGAATACCGCCGGGCGAAGAGGACAAATTGCGAAATGGCGGCGGACGTTCTTGTCGACGTCAAGCTGAAACTGGAGAAAGAGGTCCAGGAGCTTGTCGACGGGCGTCTCATTTCGATGACGCGCCATCTGATGCCCAACGAGGGGTGGCTGGCGACTCATGAAGATGTCACTGCGCAAAAACACAGGGAGCAATTGCTGGCCACGAAAGCTGTGGAGCTGGAGCAGACGAACGAACGCTTCGACATTGCGCTAAGCAACATGTCGCAGGGTCTCTGCATGTTCGACGGAGCGAAACGGCTCGTTGTCTGGAATGATCGTTATGCGGAATTATACCAGTTGCCTGCGGCTTTGTTGAAAGTCGGGACGCCTCATGAGGCTATCATCGCCGATCGCGTTTCTCGTGGCATTCTCAAGGGCGGGACGAGCGAACCAGCTATCAGGAAAAAGATAGCTGAATTGGGCCAGCATTCGACCGATTCAAGCTCGGCCAGGGTCGATGAACTTGCGGACGGGCGATTGATACTCGTCACCCGACAGCCGATGAAGGACGGCGGCTGGGTTGCAACGCACGAAGATATCACTGAACGGCGGCGCGCAGAGGCCGAAATCGTCCACCTGGCGCGTCACGATGCGCTCACGGGACTTGCCAACCGAACACTATTTACCGAGAAACTCGAGGAAGCGAGCAAGCGTCTTGGCCGCCATGACGGTGGCTTTGCCGTGGTCATGCTCGACCTCGATAGATTCAAGACCGTCAACGACACGCTGGGACATCCCGCTGGGGATCGTTTGCTTGTTGAGTTCGCTCAACGGCTGAAATCATCGACTCGTGAAACCGATGTACTGGCCCGCCTTGGGGGCGACGAGTTTGCGATCATCCAGGACAGTGGACCCAATCCGCAGGAGGGTGCAATCGTGCTTGCCCTCAGGATTATCGATGCCATTGCTCAACCATTTGATCTCAACGGCCACCAGGCCAGTGTCGGGATCAGCATTGGAATTGCCCTCGCTCCAGAACAGGGCGTCGATCCCGAGGACCTGTTGAGAAAAGCGGATCTCGCGCTCTACGACGCTAAGACGGGCGGCCGCAACGATTTCCGCCTGTTCCAGTCCGAAATGATCGAGGCCGCTCACTCGCAGAAGATATTGGCAAACGAACTGCGGGACGCGATCGCGCGAAATGAATTCGAGGTGCACTATCAGCCGGTGGTTGACGCCAAGACGCGGCAGATCCGCGGCGCCGAGGCGCTGGTCCGCTGGCGGCATCCGTCGAAAGGGCTCATCGCTCCCGATCAATTTATTCCGCTCGCGGAAGCGACGGGGCTGATCCTTCCTCTTGGCGAGTGGATCCTGCACCAGGCTTGCACGGATGCAGCGTCGTGGCCGGCTCACCTCAAGATCACGGTCAACATCTCTGCGGTTCAAGTGAGCAAAGGAAAACTGCTCGACATCATGCTGGATACTCTGATGGAGACAGGTCTTTCGCCTGAACGGCTGGAGTTGGAAATTACGGAGACGGCTCTTCTTGAGAACGCGACGGCGCATCTCGGGACGATACGGCAGCTGAAGAATCTCGGCATCTCCATGGCGCTCGATGATTTTGGCACTGGTTATTCGACGGCGAGTTATTTGACCAATTTCCCGTTCGACAGGATCAAGATCGACAAATCCTTCGCACAAGGCGCTCCCAATCGCCGCGATTGCGCAGCGGTGGTGTCCTCGGTGCTCGCGCTGGCCCGCGGACTTGACATCGCGACGACGGCCGAGGGTGTCGAGACCGAAGAGCAATTTGAATATCTGCAGGCTGCAGGCGTCGACCTCGTCCAGGGCTTTCTGTTCGGTCGGCCCGTCCCGCTCTCCGAATTGGACCTCCATGCGGCAGCTTCATTTGGAAATGGTGCTGCTGACAGCGAGCTGTGCACAGGGGTCATCACCGCAGGGAGATGACCGCCGCGTTTCAAACGGCCATCGGGTGGGCCACGCCGCTGCTGCAACGAAGCGCGACATCGGCCACTGCTCCGGAAGGGCCATTCCGATTTGGCTGCGCGCTTATGAGTCCACGCCCTGGTTCGTCGGGACGCAGCGTCGGTACCGGCCTCCCCCTGAACGCAAATCGGCCGCCCTGAGGCGGCCGATCACAGTCCTGAAAATCCGAGCTGTCCGCGGCTTAGTAGCCGTATCCGTAGCTCGAGCCGAAGCTGAAGCCGCGATTGCAGGTCGAGCAGCCCTGCTGCACCGGTGCGTAATAGACCTGTGCCGGCGCGACCTGTACGGTACGCTGCTGGGTCGCATATTGCGCCGGGATGCGCTCGTAGTCGACGCGCGCAGGCGCGACCATCACGGTCTTCGGCACCATCACCGTCTCATACTGCGCCGGGGTGCGACGTGCGACGGTGCGGCCGGGAGCGACCATGACCGTCTCTTCGACCGTGCGATACTGCGGCGGCACCACCTGCTGCTGATAGCAGGTCTGGCACGGCGGCGGCGCGTAGCAATTATAGCAGCCGGCTGAGGCGGCGCTGGGCAGCGCCACCCCGACGATGGCGAATGTGGCAGCGGCAATCAATTTCTTCATGGTGAGACCCCGTGGCGAGCTGCTTGAAATGAGTTCGTATCGCTCTGATGTGCGACACTTAGCCAAGCACCACCACCGGTCAATTCAGACCTGTTATTTACCTTGACGAACGTGCTTAAGAATTAATGAGAACGGTCCATCGACGATACGATGTCGGCCGCCGCTGCATGATCAGTCGAACATGCGCTAACGGCCAACAGCGCCGGCTACTTGCGACACCAGCGTTTCGGCGAGCATCCGATATCCCTCGGGTGTGAGATGTACGCCGTCCGGCTGATGCGGCAGGCCATGCAGCGCATTGTTCTCCAACATGATCACGCGCACACCCTTGGCACTCAGGCGACTCTGGATCTCCGCAATATTGCCAGCGCGATCGGCGCCGCTGCCCTTGCGCCGATCGTTTCCGCCCGGCTGAAGAATGACGGCGCTGGTACCTTTCGGCACCGCGCCATCGAGACGGCTGAGCATTCCTCCTGTCGTATCGCCATTGATACCCGCATTGATCACGCGGACCGACAAACCTTTGGCACGCAGCATCGCCTCAAGTTGCGCCGGATAGGCCTGATTGCGCGCGACGCCTTTGCCATAAGTGTTGCTGGCACCGAGCGCGACGACTGTCGCCGCATGAGCGATCGCGCCGAGCGGCGCACTGACGGCGATCAGTGCAAAATATGCGATCACGGCCTGTCGCCATACGCATCGGTTCATGGACGTCCTCCCACGAACTACAAGAAACATGGGCAAGCTATTACGGTTGCAACCTCCCCGCAATTGGCCCTTGAGACAGCACAGGTGCCGATGACCGGCGCCTTCATCGCCGAGCGCTTCGAAGAGGTTTGATCAAGGTCGATGGCTGTTTTCCAACGGGAACAAGCTTGACCGTCCTCTGACGAGATAAGCGCTTCGCCCACGCTGTTTCATGCTATCCACGATCCTCACCCCTAACCCCGATTCCCTCTCCCCATGGCCAAGAATCTCCTCTCCTTCGTCTGCCAGAATTGCGGTGCCGCCTATAACAAGTGGCAGGGCAAGTGCGACGCCTGCGGCGAGTGGAATTCGCTGGCCGAGGAGGACACCACCGGCGTCACCACGATTCCGGTCAGCGCGCGCTCCAAGCGCAAGGGGCGCACCTTCAATCTCGAAAGCCTGACCGGCCAGAGCAACGATGCGCCGCGCATTGCCTCGGGGATGGGCGAGCTCGACCGCGTCACCGGCGGCGGTTTCGTGCGCGGCTCGGTGCTCTTGATCGGCGGCGATCCCGGCATCGGTAAATCGACCTTGCTGACCCAGGCCACCAGCCTGATGGCCCGCGCTGGCCACCGCGTGGTCTATATCTCCGGCGAAGAAGCCGTGGCCCAGGTGCGCCTGCGCGCCGCCCGCCTTGGCTTGGCGGATGCCGCCGTGCAACTGGCGTCGGAGACCTCGGTGGAAGATATCGTCGCCACGCTCTCCGAGGGCGCGGTGCCGCGGCTGATCGTGATCGACTCGATCCAGACCATGTGGACCGACACGGTGGAATCCGCCCCGGGCACAGTGACCCAGGTCCGCGCCTCCGCGCAGGCACTCATTCGCTTCGCCAAAAAGAGCGGCGCCACCATCATCCTGGTCGGCCATGTCACCAAGGACGGCCAGATCGCTGGTCCCCGTGTGGTCGAGCATATGGTCGATGCGGTGATGTCGTTCGAGGGCGAGGGCTCGCAGCAGTTCCGCATCCTGCGCGCGGTGAAGAACCGCTTCGGCCCGACTGACGAGATCGGTGTGTTCGAGATGACAGGGCTGGGCCTGCGCGAGGTCTCCAACCCCTCGGAGCTGTTCCTGTCGGACCGTGATCTCGGCTCGCCCGGCACCGCCGTCTTTGCCGGCATGGAGGGTACCCGCCCGGTGCTGGTGGAACTACAGGCTCTGGTTGCGCCGACCACGCTCGGCACCCCCCGCCGTGCAGTGGTCGGCTGGGATTCCTCCCGGCTGTCGATGGTGCTGGCGGTGCTGGAGGCCCATTGCGGGGTGAAGCTGTCCGGCTACGACGTCTATTTCAACGTCGCGGGCGGTTTACGCATCAACGAGCCGGCTGCCGACATGGCCGCCGCCGCAGCGCTGGTCTCATCGCTCTGCAACGCGCCGCTGCCAACGGATGCGGTCTATTTCGGCGAAATCTCGCTGTCCGGCGCAGTTCGTCCGGTGGCGCAGACTTCGGCGCGGCTCAAGGAAGCGGCAAAACTCGGTTTCGGCCGTGCGGTGCTGCCGGAATCGGCGCGCGGCGACCCCGGCGGCGATGCCGGACTGTCGCTGAATACCATCGGCGGCCTCACCTCGCTGGTCGCCGACATCGCCGCGCGGGGCGTGAAACCGGCGCGCGATCCCAATCGCGACAACAGCAAAAGCACAGACGCTGAGAAAAACACCGCGCCGGCCCGATTCACCCGCGGGGAACGCTGACACCGGCGTGACCTGCGCTGCCGCGGCCGCTATAGAATGCGCGCGCGAGAGAATGCGCAAATCTGCAACACGCTCCGTTAAGGCACTCTGCCAAAAGCGGAACAATGGTGTGATCAGGTGCGATCTGGCGGCCGTTATTGGTTTTCCGGCCTTGCGAGACGTGCCATATCACCGTCACCTGAAGCGGCAACCTGTGCCGATTCGCGGTTTCTGATTCACGAGCGGACCTGACCAGCCGATGCCGATCACGATTCTCGACCTTGTCCTGCTCGGCGTCATGCTGATCTCCGGCCTCCTGGCCATGGTCCGCGGCTTCATGCGTGAGATCCTGTCGATCGCAGCCTGGGGCGCCGCGGCGCTGGTTACCTTGTTTGCTTTCCAGAAGCTGCTCCCGACCGCTAAAACTTATTTCAACAACGATACCGTCGCGAGCATCGTGGTGGTGGCCGGCGTGTTTATTGGCACGCTGATCGTGGTTTCGATCATCACTGTCCGTATCTCCGACATGATCCTGGATTCGCGCATCGGCGCGCTGGACCGCACGCTGGGTTTCCTGTTTGGCCTCGCCCGCGGCCTCCTGATCGTGGTCGTCGCCTTCCTGTTTTTCAGCTGGCTGGTGCCGGACAAGCAGCGTCCGGACTGGGTCACGGGTGCAAAATCGCGCGTTGTTCTGCAAGGAACCGGCGATTGGCTGATGGCGCTCTTGCCGGATGACCCTGAAAACACCATCTTGAAGAGGTTCAAGAAAAACAAACCCGATGAGGATACGATTGACGCCGAGCCTGCAGCGCCCGGCGCCAGCGACGGCTATTCCAAACCTGCCCGCGACAGCCTGAAAAAGCTGATCGATGGCAAACCGGCGGGACGCTAGGCGTTCTTAGTTTCTCGCGACACCTGAAAGGCGCGATGGATCCGATGCAGAGCCCTTCCGACGACGCGAGCAATACTATGCGTAATCCTGATCTTGCGAGTTCTGACCTAGATGGCGACATGCTCCGCGAAAAATGCGGCGTGTTCGGTATCTACGGACATCCCGATGCGGCAGCGATTACCGCGCTCGGCCTCCATGCCCTCCAACATCGCGGACAGGAAGCCGCCGGCATCGTCGCTTTCGACGGCAAACGCTTCCACTCCGAACGTCGCCTCGGTCTCGTCGGCGACACCTTCTCCCGCCGCGAAGTGATCGAACGCCTGCCCGGCACCGCTGCCGTCGGCCACACCCGCTACTCCACCACGGGTGAAACCATTCTCCGCAATGTCCAGCCGCTGTTTGCCGAGCTCAATGCCGGCGGTTTTGCGGTCGCCCATAACGGCAACCTCACCAACGGCCTCACACTACGCCGCGAGCTCGTGAAGAACGGCTCGATGATGCAGTCGACCACCGACACCGAGGTCATCCTGCACCTTGTCGCGCATTCCAAGCGCAACCGTTTCATCGACCGTTACATCGAAGCGCTGCGCGCCATCGAGGGCGCCTATGCGTTGGTGTCGCTGACCAACAAGAAGCTCGTCGGCGCACGCGATCCGCTCGGCATCCGCCCGCTGGTGCTGGGTGAACTCGACGGCGCCCCGATCCTCGCCTCGGAAACCTGCGCCCTCGACATCATCGGCGCGAAATACATCCGCGACATCGAGCCCGGTGAAGTCATCGTGTTCGACGAGAATGGCGCACAGAGCCACAAGCCGTTCGCGCCGCAAGCGCCGCGCCCCTGCATCTTCGAATATATCTACTTCGCACGACCGGACTCGATCGCCGCCGGACGTTCGGTCTACGACACCCGCAAGCGCATGGGCGAAGAGCTCGCCCGTGAGACCCATGTGGAAGCCGACGTGGTCGTGCCGGTGCCGGATTCCGGTGTCCCCGCAGCATTGGGTTATTCCCGTCAGTCGGGCGTGCCGTTCGAACTCGGCATCATCCGCAATCACTATGTTGGCCGCACCTTCATCCAGCCGACCCAGAGCGTGCGCGAGCTCGGCGTGCGCATGAAACATTCGGCTAACCGCGCCGCCATCGAAGGCAAGCGCATTGTGCTCATCGACGACAGTCTGGTGCGCGGCACCACGTCCAAGAAGATCGTCAAGATGATGCGCGATGCCGGCGCCAGAGAAGTCCACTTCCGCATCGCCTCGCCGCCGATCACCCATCCCGACTATTACGGCATCGACACGCCGGACCGCGCAGGCCTCCTCGCCGCCACGCATACGCTGGAAGAAATGCGCGACCTGATCGGCGCGGACTCGTTGGCCTTCGTTTCGGTCGACGGCATCTACCGTGCCATGGGCGAGCCGGGCCGCGATCCTGCCCATCCGAAATTCGCTGACCACTGCTTCACCGGCGATTACCCGACCCCGCTCACCGACATGAGCGAGATCGACGCCCCGCGGCAGCTCTCGTTGCTGGCGGAAGCGAGCTGAGCGCACGAGGCTTTCACTTTCGATAGAACGCGTAATGGCCGGGCTTGTCCCGGCCATCAACGTCTATAAAACGATGCAGCAAAAGACGTAGATGCCTGGGAAAAGCCTGGGCATGACGGAGTGAAGCTGCCCATGACCAAATCCCTCGCCTCCCGCATCGCCCTCGTCACCGGCGCCTCGCGCGGCATCGGCTATGCCACAGCCCTCGCGCTGGCCAAGGCTGGCGCGCACATCGTTGCGGTGGCGCGCACGCAAGGCGGCCTCGAAGAACTCGACGACGCGATCCGCGCCGAAGGCGGCAGCGCCACGCTGGTGCCGCTGAACATCACCGATCTCGACGGCCTGTCGCGCCTCGGCGCCGCGCTCCACGAGCGGCATGGCAAGCTCGATATTCTGGTCGGCAATGCCGGCGTCGCAGGCCCCTCGTCGCCGCTCGGCCATATCGAGCTGAAGGCCTGGAACGACACTATGGCGACCAACCTTACGGCGAACTTCCAGCTCATTCGCTGCATGGAGCCGCTGCTGCAGCAGTCCGATGCCGGCCGCGCGGTGTTCCTTACATCCGGCACCGCCAGCAAGGCCTCCGCCTATCGCGGCCCCTATGCCGTCTCCAAGGCTGCGCTGGAAACGCTGGTGCGCGTCTGGGCCAACGAGACCGCCACGACGCCGCTGCGTGTGAACCTGTTCAATCCCGGCCCGATCCGCACCCACATGCGCGCCATCGTGATGCCCGGCGAAGATCCGGAGACGCTCGACACTCCCGCACAGGCTGCGGAAGCCATCTTGCGACTGTGTCTGCCGTCGTGGACGGAGACCGGGAAATTCGTCGACTACAAGACCGGCAAAGTGATGGGCTTCCACCCGCCGGCGTGACGATTTCGCAGAACGACCCACACTCTGTCATGGCCGGGCAAAGCGCGAAGCGTAGCTCCGCTAGATGTCCCGGCCATCCACGTCCTACGTTGCGGCCAAGGCGTGGATGCCCGAAATAAATCCGGGCATGACGACCGAAAGTGCACAGGATTGACTCTTCCCAATCTCAAGCCTTCACTCCCTCCCAAGCGGAACAACCCGCACCGACATCAGGGAGGTCATTATGGCGTCGCCAACTCGCGCGCGGTCACTGCGTGCACTTGCTATAGCCGCACTCACGCTCGCTGCGCTCTCTCTCGCACCTCCCCGGTCCCGCGCCGCCGACATCCCCCGCTTCGAGGTCGATGCGTCCTGGCCGAAACCGCTGCCGAACAACTGGATCCTCGGCCAGGTCGGCGGCATCACCACCGACAAGGACGGCCATATCTGGGTGATCCATCGCCCGCGCTCGCTGACCGATGACGAGAAAGGCGCAGCGCTCAATCCGCCGCGCTCGAAATGCTGCGTCTCCGCACCGCCCGTATTGGAGTTCGATGCCGCCGGCAATCTGCTGCGCTCATGGGGCGGGCCCGGCGAAGGCTATGAATGGGTCGGCCGCGAGCATGGCATCGAGGTCAGCGACGATGGTTTCGTCTGGGTCGGCGGCAATCTGGACAACGACAATGCAATCCTGAAATTCACCACCGACGGCAAGTTCGTGATGCAGATCGGCAAGATCGCGCCGAGCAAGGGCAGCAACGACACCACGCAGCTCGGCAAGCCCGCTGAAACTGCCATCGACAAGGAGGCCAACGAAATCTACGTCGCCGACGGCTATGGCAACCGCCGCGTCATCGTGTTCGACGCCACCACCGGCGCCTACAAGCGCCACTGGGGCGCCTATGGCAACAAGCCGAATGACGACAAGCAGGCGGCTTACGATCCGAACGCGCCAGTGTCACAGCAATTCGCCAACCCCGTCCATTGCGTAAAGCTCGCCAATGACGGCCTCGTCTATGTCTGCGACCGCATCAACAACCGCGTGCAGGTGTTCAAGAAGGACGGCTCATTCGTGAAAGAATGGTTCTACGAAAAGGCTACGCTCGGCAACGGCGCGGTGTGGGATCTCGCGGTGTGGCCCGATCCGAAGCAGACATGGCTACTGACGGCGGACGGCGAGAACAACGAGATCCGCGTCATCAATCGCGACGACGGCAAGGTCGTCGGCACCTTCGGCCGCAACGGCCGCCAGGCCGGCCAGTTCCACTGGATTCACGCCATGGCGGTGGACGCCAAGGGCAATGTCTACACGGCCGAGGTCGACACCGGAAAGCGCATCCAGAAATTCAAACTGGTATCGGATGCGCTGAAGTAGCCGTCGCGATCGCCGTCGATCGCAGCCTGATCGACGCGCGTCGTTCCCCGACGATGCGCGCCGCATGCTCATGCATGCGGACAATCACGCTGTCCGTCATCGAGTCGGACGGCGCTAACAATATATGCTAGTCTCGTGCGCCATCAAACGGACGACGGGTGATAGCAATGCTGGAAACGGACAAGTTGTTCGCTGGCTCGATTCCGGAAAACTACGACCGCTATATGGTGCCGTTGATCTTCGAGCCATACGCTGCAGATCTCGCACAACGCGCAGCGTCTTTCTCGCCGAGCACCGTTCTGGAAATCGCCGCGGGCACCGGAGTTGTCACCCGCGCGTTGGCGCCAAAATTATCTCCCGGCGCAAGCTATATTGTCACCGATCTCAATCAGCCGATGCTCGACTACGCCGCGTCACGACAAGCTCCGGACAATCGCATCACATGGCGACAGGCGGATGCTCTGGCACTCCCGTTTGAAAATGCGACCTTCGATCTCGCATGTTGCCAGTTCGGCGCGATGTTCTTTCCCGACCGCTCATCCGCCTACCGCGAAGCAAAGCGAGTTCTGAAACCCGGAGGGCATTTTTTGTTCAATGTATGGGATCGCATCGAGGACAATGTATTTGCTGACGATGTGACGAATGCTCTTGCAGATCTTTTTCCGGACAATCCGCCGCGCTTTCTGGCGCGCACGCCGCACGGTTATCACGATACGGCACTGATCCGTCTCGAGTTGGAAGGCGCAGGTTTTTCCCATGTGACGATCGAGACGAGAGCCGAACAAAGCCGTGCATCCTCGCCGCGCCTTCCGGCCGTTGCGTATTGTCAGGGAACTGTCCTTCGCAGCGAAATCGAGGCCAGAGACGTAGGAAAACTGGAAGCTGCGACCGACTACGCCGCACTTGAAATTGCGCGCAGACATGGCAACGGCGAGATTGCTGCCAAGATTCAGGCGCACGTGATCGTAGCTGCGGTCTGAGTGTCGGAATATCCCGCTCCGGCACGTCGCGTAGCCAGGCTTCCGTGAGTTTCGAACCGTTCTATGTCATGTGCTCATCAATAACTTGAGATGGACGGTGGTACCGTCTATCTCTGCCGGACAATCAGGAATGTCCTGACCGCAGGAACCGGTGATGAGCGAGATTTCCGATAGCGACATTGGCGCCGTCGGTGACATGATCGACGATCTCGTCATACAGACAACATATCGTCTGTATCGATCAGCTATTGTCCTGTTCTCAACGATCATCGCAACGCATCGAATCCCGTCTTGTTCGAACGCGTGACATCATGACCCTCTGGAAGAGCACGATCGCGAGGCTCTTTGCGTCACATCGCGCTCACCTCGAAACGCTCGTGCGTCGCCGGGTCCGCGATCGTGAAGTAGCTTCGGAGATCGTCCAGGACGTCTTCGCCCGGGTAATTGCCGCCGGCACAAATGGCTCGGATGAAGACAACAAGCGCGTTCTCTATGCTGCAGCTCGCAACGCCGCAATCGATCATAACCTGACGACATCGCGGCGACATCATATGCTCGCCGATGTACTGCCTGAACAGCTCAGTCCCGGACAACCATCGGAAGACACGGCACTACAAGCGCGCGAAGCCGTTGCCGCACTGGATCGCGCGCTCGCGCAGCTCCCTGCCAGAACCCGCGAGATTTTCATTCGCCGACGTGTCAATGGCGAGTCCAATGCCGAGATCGGACAGCGGTTCGGCATTTCCGTGAGTGCCGTCGAAAAACATCTGCTACGCGCCATGCAACACTGCCGCGCCGCCGTGGACGATCATCTCAATCTCGCCAGCAAAGATTTCCGCTAAAATGGATGTGGGTTCTTTCTCGCCGCTCGTTGTAAAGGTAGGAGTAGCTGGAACGCTTCTAACGGCAGGGGCATTTCCGCGTCGCCTTTACGATCGATCGAAGGAATTGCTGATGAAACCTGGCGAACGGCCGACGAAGGCACAGTGCGCCGCCGCTGATCTCTGGCTCATTCGACGCGACGGGACCACGACCGAGGCCGACGACGCGTCCTTTCGGCAATGGCTCGACGAGGATCATCGTCATCAACTTGCCTATCGCGAAGCAGCGGCGATCTGGCAGCAGCTTGAAGAGCCTGCCACCCGACTGGCGGCATCCGGCCATCGTCGCAGCGACATCGCAGCCCGGCGCCAGATGGGATGGTGGCCGGCATTGCCCGCAGCGATCGCCGCGGCCTGCGTCATCTGGTTCGTCAATCCGTCGATGGTCGAGAACTGGCAGGCGGATATTGTCACGGCGCGTGGTCAGGTGGTCGTCCGCGACCTGCCGGACGGCTCCCGCCTGAACATTGGCGCCGACACTGCCCTGGACCTGGACTTCAAGGATGGTCGACGCCGGGTCGTTCTGCGCCGTGGCGAGGCCTTCTTCGATGTCAAACCCGACCAGACGGCCTTCACGGTCGACAGCGGCGCAGGTGAAATCCGCGTGCTTGGTACCGCTTTCAATATCGACCGGACGGCTGATAGTGTCGAGGTAACAGTTCAGCGCGGACTGGTGTCGGTCGCCGGCCAGGACCGCGACACGAGTGTCAAGCTATCGGCAAACCAGCATGTGCGCGTGTCCGGCGGAAAACTTAGTACCGTCGAAACCGGAGACATTGATGCCAAACTGGCCTGGATATCTGGCCGCCTGGTCTTCGACCGCGTTCCGCTATATCGGGTCGTCGAAGCGCTGCAGCGCCAGACATCAAGTCGCATCGTCATCCGCGGTCGCTTCAGCGATTTGCTCGTCTCCGGCACATTCCCGACCACGAATGTCGATGAAAGCCTCACAGCCATTGCCGGCATGGTCGAGGGCAACATTACCCAGGTCACTCCCTGGGTGACCGTCATCTACTGAACTCTGTTTACCGGAATTCTAAACGGCAACACACACGACCCTGATGTGGGTTTGATTTCGTGACTCGTTGAACTGGGTGAAGAGCAGAAGCTCTTCGCGGCGCTGGGGCGGCGCACAGCAAACAACGAGAGCGGAGTTCGTGCGTAATGCGGTTCGGGGGTAGACGGGGCGTCGCTCGCCATGTGGCGGGCGGGCTGATCGGCATGTTGCCGTTGATCACGACAATACCGGCCTTTGGCCAAAACAGTGTCGACGCAACAGCGACCGCTTCTACGACCTACCCACTCAACATTCCCGCCAAGCCTCTTGCAGCGGCAATCGCCGATCTCGGCGCCAGCAGTGGCTGGCGCATCCTCTACACGATCCAGCTCGCACCAGACATGCGTAGCCGGCCGTTGAACGGCAATTACACGATGGCCCAGGCGCTCGCACAGCTCCTGGCCGGTACGGGAATCACATATCGCATCACCGGTGCGAAAGCCGCGTTGCTGATCGATCCGTCGCAGAGCCGTGCAGGTCCGGTTCCTTCCTCCACCGACGGCGTTCAGCTCGACACGATTGTCGTCGACGCCAACAGGAACGATAATACGACGGGCTCCGGCTATCAGGGAACGCCAGACTGGGTCTATCAGCGCCCGGCCGCGGTCAGCGTGATTTCCCGTGAGGCGATCGAGAGCAGCCCGACGCGCAACGCGCGCGATCTCCTGGACAACGTGGCCGGCGTCTATGCCAATCGCTCGGCGGCGCAGAACCCTGGCATCAGCGTCAATATCCGCGGCCTGCAGGATCAGGATCGCATTGCCACCATGATCGATGGCGCGCGGCAGAATTTCCAGCGAAGCGGCCACGGTGCGACCCAGCGGACCTATGTCGACACTGCCTTCCTGCGCCAGATCGATGTGGAGAAAAGTACGACGTCGGGCGTTGGAAGCGCCGGTGCGCTTGGCGGCCTGGTCAATTTCCGCACCTTTATCGCCGACGACCTGATAAAGCCCGGCAACCAGTATGGCGGCGTGGTGAATGCCACCACGGGCACCAATGCGTATAATTTCGACGGCTCGACGGCGGCAGCCGTCCGCGTATCGGAGCGCTTCTCGGTGCTCGGCGGCGTCAGCTACAAGAATATCGGCGCCTACGATATCGGCAAGAACGGCACGATCGGTGGCGGCACGACGGCCTATGACGGCAATGTCTTCCTGTTCTCCGGCCAGGAGGTGTTCTCGACAATTCTCAAGGCCGAGGCGCTAACGACCGAAGACGTTAAGATGACGATCGGCTGGCTGCATAACGATTCCCGGTACAATACCGGAAACTATGACAACACGATCGCTCGCGGTGGCATCCTGAAGTCCAGCGAGCAAGTCGCCAACGACACGTTCACGTCAGCGCTCGACTGGAATCCAGGCAACGACATCGTCGATCTGAAGGCAAAGCTCTACTACAACCACCTCAAGAATGACACAGTCTCCGACGGCGCCTTTGCGCTGACCGGGCCCTCGAACTTCGTGTTCTCGACGCTGGGCGGCAGCGTCGAGAACACCAGCCGCTTCCACACGATGCTCGGCGCGCTGGCGTTCAATTACGGCCTGGAAGCATTCAGCGACACCGGCAAGACAACACTGCAGCGCGGCTTCACCGGCGCTAATGGCGTCGACTATTCCAGCACACTAACCGGCGGCACGCCGAGCGGAAACCGCGACGTTGCCAGCGGTTTCGGCACCGCGACTCTCAAGCCTGCGGAATGGGTGACCCTGATCGGCGGCATGCGTTACGACTGGTATCATATCGCTGGCATGACGACGATCTACGGCGCAAGGCAGGAGATCATCGGGCAATTGATGACCAATCCCGGAAGACCGGCCATCTGCAATGCGCGCGGCTGCGGCGCAGCTGTTCCACCGACATATGTCCCCATCTATGGCACCGTTTATAGGCCGTATGATCTTGATGTCGATAAATCGGGCGGCGCCTGGCTCCCAAATTTCACGATCGCGTTTCAGCCGGTCGATTGGCTGCAGCCCTTTATAAAATATTCCAAGAGCTATCGGCCGCCCACGGTCATGGAATCATTCTTGAACGGCGGCCATGATGCAAATGAGATCAATGGCTACGCCCCGAACCCGTTCCTGCGTCCGGAACGCGGCGACACCTACGAGGCCGGATTCAATGTCCTCGCCAACGGCATCCTGACCGAGCGCGACACCGTCCGCTTCAAGGCCGTCGGCTTCTATCGCGAGATCACCGACTATATCAGCTTCGGATATATCCAGAACGCGCAAGCCGCCAGTCAATACCAGAGCTATGTCAATCTCAACGGCGTCACGCGCATGAAGGGCGTCGAGATCGAGGCGAATTACGACGCGCGCTTCCTCTATATCGGTGGCACCGTCACTCGCATCGACACGGATTTCGCCGACAGTTTCACCAGCCCGACAGGACGGGACACTCCGATCAACAGTGGCCTCGGCGCTGCCGTCATCTTCGAGCAGCCGAAGCTCCGCGTGACGCTCGATGCCGGCATCCGTCTGTTCGACGAGAAGCTGACGCTGGGAGCGCGCGTCGTCGACGTCTCGAAGACCGTCCCTGCCCTGGGCTCGCTGCGCAGCGGCTACGAGATGCCGGGCTACCGCGTCTACGACATCTACGGATCCTATGCCTTCGACGAGGCGACAAAGCTGCGCTTTGCGGTGAACAATGTCACCGATCTCGCTTACGCGCCGGCGGTCGGCGCCAATTTCTACGCCGCCCCGGGCCGTACCGCGACAGTGTCGCTGAATTACAAGTTCTAGGAATTCCCCGCCCCATTGGCGTGGATGGAGGCCCGCCACAAGGCAGGCAAAACAAGCAGAGAAGGGTTTCGAGAATGGCACTCAATCTTCAGCTTACGGCAGCAAGCAGCGACCTCGCAACATATCTGGCGTCGTACGACGCCAACTTCACCTACAATGGAAACGGCTGGTTCTCCACCTCGTTCACCGGCCAGGATCAGTGGTCGGCCGGTGTCGATACCGAAGGAACAGACAATAATCTGCCTTCCGTCATCATGAACATCCATGACTACAGCTATTCGCCCGGTACATTCAACGGCGACGTGGAATCGCTCACGCTCGGCCATAATCTTGAATATGTACCGGCCACGGATCTGTGGGTGCAAGATCAGGACCTAATCATCACCAATAGCAGTGGCTACATGCCCGTCACCACCACCTTCAATCAGGCGATCTATTCGCTATCGCATGGCGGGCTGGTCGATGGTGGGACGTTCTTCGGTCAGTCATTCGCTGGTCTGACCGACTACTTCGCCGAACAGGGCACGAACCAGACCGGCACGACAAACGATGACGTCCTTGTCAGTTTCGCCGGCGACGACGTTCTGACCGGCAATGGAGCTGTGCTGGTCGATACGTTCCTCTGGAACGCGAATTACTACGATACTGCCGCAGGTACAGCAGCACAGGGCTGGGGCGACGACGTCATCACGGACTTCTTCGACGGAGCCGACCAGATCCAGCTCTCCGGCTTCGGTTGGGCCAATGCCACGGCATTCCAGAGCGCCGGCGGCAGCCTGTCCGGCAATGTCATCACCTATGCCGACGCGACGAACGGGCTGACCAGCACCATCACAGTGAACTTCACTGGATCGGGCACGCTGGACTGGAGCGATATCGCCTTCGTCTAACAGGCTTCGCTGCGAACGGGCGGCCACGCGACCTGCTGACGCGACGCTGATGTCGCGTCAGCCCCTCCAATCGGGATCGCCTGCAGTGATCACGACACGCCGCTGGATCACGACGTCCCGACAACCCAAATTCTGAGGAACGACAATGGCACTGACCATCACCTATAGCGAAGCAAGCAGCAACCTGCCCGCTTATCTGGACAACTGGATCGACAATTTCGAATACCGCGGCACTGGAAATTTTAACGCCGTGAAGAACACCACCGACCAATGGTATGCCGGCACACGCATCGGCGGCGGCGTCGATAACGACAAGTCGTCGGTCATCGTGAGCGGTGATGACTTCTCCTATACGCCGGGCGTCATCGACGGGACGGTGACGATGATGACCCTCGGCAGCAATCTGGCCTATGTCGCCTCGACCGATCTGTGGGTGCAGGACCCGGGGCTCTCGATCGGCTTCAGCGGCGCAACGCTGACACCGACCTTCGATGCTGCGATCACCGATCTGTCGCAGAATGGCAGCCTGAACGGCCTTTACGGCTACTTTGCCGAACAGGGTACGATCCAGATCGGCACCGCCGGCAACGATGTCATGCTGAGCTTCGGCGGGGCTGACAGCTTCACCGGCGGGCTCGGCAACGACACCTTCACCTTCGCCGATGACTGGGATGACGATGCCGTCGTCGACTTCAACACGGTGGACGGCGATTCTGACGTCATCGACCTGCAGGCGGTGACCAACATCACCGGCTATGTCGACCTGTTCTTCAACCACAGCAACTGGTGGGACAACACCAATGTCCTGACCATCACCGATGGCGACAACACGATCCAGCTCAGCGGCTATGTCGGCACCGACATGCTGGAACTGATCCTGGACGGCCACTTCACCGTCTGAGCAGAGCTGTCGTGGTGAAAACTCCGCATCGCATTCCGTCGCAGCCATTGGCTGCGGCGGTTGTCTCGCCACTCAAATCCGCCGTCGCGGGGATCGCCGTGATCAGCGGCATCGTGAACGTGCTCGCGCTGACCGCGCCGCTATTCATGCTGCAGGTCTATGACCGCGTCCTGGCCAGTCGCAGTGTCTCGACACTGATCGGCCTCGGCGTACTGGCGACAACCCTCTACGCCTTTCAGTCCCTTTTCGACATCATTCGATCGCGCATCCTGCTTCGTATCGGCGAGCGTTTCGATCACCAGCTCTCCGGCCGCGTGCATGATGCCGTTGTCGGCCTGCCGCTTGAGATGCCGTTGCCCGGTGATGGCCTGCAGCCCCTGCGCGATCTCGACAACGTGCGCGGCTTCCTGTCCGGGCCCGGTCCCACCGCCTTCTTCGACCTGCCGTGGATGCCGTTCTACCTCGCCATCTGTTTCGTGTTTCATTTCTGGATCGGCATCACGGCGCTCGTGGGGGCCGTTATCCTCGTTTCCCTCACCCTTCTCACCAATGCCCGCTCCAGGGGACCTGCCCGCGAGACCGTGCAACACGGCATGTTTCGCAACGCGCTGATGGAGGCCAGCCGTCGCAATGCCGAAGTGGTTCGCGCGATGGGCCTCGGCGGTCGGATGGCGGCGCGCTGGCATCGCACCAACTCGGATTATCTGGCGGCCAATCGCCGGGCTGGCGATGTGACGGGAGGCCTCGGTGGCATATCCCGCGCGCTGCGTGCGCTGCTGCAGTCGACCATGCTCGGCGTCGGTGCCTATCTCGTGATCGGGCAGGAAGCCAGCGCCGGCGTGATGGTGGCGAGTTCGATCATGATGGGCCGCGCGCTCGCGCCCGTGGAACTGGCTATCTCGACATGGAAGCCGTTTCTGATGGCGCGGCAGAGCTGGGCACGGCTCGATGATTTGCTGGCGCACATGCCGGAAGCCGCAAAGACGATGGCACTGCCACGCGCCCATATCGATCTGCGCGTCGAGGCGATGACCATCGCTCCGCCCGGAGAGAAACGGCCGATAGTCACGGGGCTAAGCTTTAACGTCTCCGCCGGAAGCGCTCTTGGCATCATCGGCCACAGTGGCAGCGGCAAGTCCACGCTGGCACGCGCGCTGGTCGGCGCCTGGCGACCGGCCAGCGGCAAAGTACGCATCGACGGCGCCAGCTTCGACCAGTGGGATCGCGAGATGATCGGTCGTGATATCGGTTATCTGCCGCAGGGCGTCGAACTGTTTGATGGCAGCATTGCCGAGAATATCTCCCGCTTCGAAGACAAGCCGGACTCCGAGACCATCGTCGCCGCGGCCAAGGCTGCCGGCGTGCACGATCTCATCCTTCGCCTGGAAAATGGCTACCAGACGCGGATCGGGGAAGCCGGCTCCGCCCTCTCCGCCGGCCAGCGCCAGCGCGTCGGACTGGCACGCGCGCTTTATGGCGATCCGTTCCTGGTCGTTCTCGACGAGCCCAACGCCAATCTCGACGTCGAGGGCGAAGCGGCGGTCATCCGTGCCATCGCTGCCATCCGCGAGCGCAAGGGCATCGCCATCGTCATCGCGCATCGTCCAAGCGCAATCGGGGCCGTTGATCTCGTCCTGGTGATGGAGGGCGGTCGTGCCAAGGCATTCGGCCCGCGCGCGGACGTCCTCGGCAAAGCGCTGAAAGCCCCTGTTCCCGCAGCACACGGCAGCGGCACGCTGACCGGCCATACAGCCACCGCGCGGTCTCTGACGCCGCTGCGGGTGATCGCCAATCCCGCCGACAAGTCGGGAGTGAGCACCCATCCTCATGACGATACGGAAGATCGCGATGCCCGATAGCAATGTCTCGGCGGTCTCCCACTCGATCCTGCGCCACCTCGGCATCGCCGCGCTGGCAGGTGTTGTGCTGGTTGGCGGCATCGGCGGATGGGCGGCGGCGACCAATCTAGCCGGCGCGGTCGTCGCCTCAGGGCACTTCGTCGTGGATAGCAACGTCAAGAAGGTCCAGCACCCGACCGGCGGCGTGGTCGGCGAAATTCTGGTTCGCGAAGGACAACGCGTCACTGCAGGCGACACTGTGATGCGCCTCGACGCAACGCAAACGCGCGCCAATCTCGCCATCGTCACCAAACGGCTCGATGAATTCGCGGTGCGACGGGCGCGGCTCCGCGCCGAGCGCGACGAGGCCAGTGTCATCGCCTTCCCCGACGAAATCAGATTCCGCGCCGCCGATCCGGAGATCGCGCAGCTCATGGCAGGCGAGAACAGGCTGTTCGAACTGCGCCGCGACGCCCGCCTCGGCCAGAAGGCACAGCTTCGCGAACGCGCCCTTCAATACGGCAAGGAAGTGCGCGGCCTGGTGGCTCAGGAAGAAGCGAAAATTCGCGGCATCGGCCTGATCCAACGCGAACTGACAGGTGTCCGCGAACTCTGGGAGAAAGGGTTGGTGCCCATTCAGCGCATGATGGCGCTGGAACGCGAAGCGGCAAACCTCGACGGCGAACGTGGCCGGCTCGTCGAGGCGCAGGCGCAATCGGGCGGCAAGATCTCCGAAACACAGTTGCAGATGATTCAGGTCGACCAGGACCTCCGCAGCGAAGTCGCCAGCAGCCTGCGCGACATCGAGGGCCAGACGGCGGAATATGTCGAACGAAAAGTGACCGCAGAAGATCAGCTCAAGCGGATCGACATTATCGCGCCACAAAGCGGACTGGTCCACGAACTCGCGGTACACACCGTTGGCGGCGTGATTTCGCCGGCCGATACGGTCATGCTGATCGTGCCCGACAGCGACAGCCTGGCACTTGAAGTACAGATCAACCCGCAGGACATCGACCAGATGCGGCTCGGCCAGCCGGCCGTGCTGCGCATGTCGGCCTTCAACCAGCGCACCACTCCCGAACTAAACGGCAGCGTTAGCCGCATTGCCGCCGACCTGACGCTGGATCAGAAGTCCGGGGTTTCCCATTACATCGTGCGGATCACCATCCCGCCGCAGCAACTGGCGCGCCTCGGCAAACTCGCTCTGGTTCCCGGGATGCCTGCGGAAGCCTTCATTCAGACCGGCGAGCGCACCGTCCTGTCTTTTCTGGTCAAGCCCATCGGCGACCAGATCGCACGATCATTTCGCGAGGAGTAGCCGGTTCAAACCGAGTTCAGCCCCTGCGCATGGGCCTCGGATACGGCTTCGCCGACTTCGCGCCGTCGCGCCAGCGACCCGGCGCGACGCCGGTGACGCGCTTGAACGCGCGATTGAAGGCCGCCTCGGAGTCGTAGCCGACATCGCTGGCGATGACAGCAAGACTGTCGGCACCCGTTCGCATGCGCTCCGCTGCCAGTTGCATCCGCCAACTGGTCACATATTCGATCGGCGCCTGTCCCAATACATCGTTGAAGCGCTCGGCCAGCACGGTGCGGGACGTGCCGCATTCGCGGGCCAGATCGTCAACCGTCCAGCGATGACCGGGATTGCCGTGGACATGCCACATCGCACGTCCAAGCACGGGATCGTTCAGCGCCGCGAACCAGCCATGCGCGCTTGGCGGCAATCCCGCGGCGTAGCGACGCAGCACCTCGACGAATAGCAGCTCCATCAGCCGGCCGAGCATGATTTCACTGCCGGGCGTCGCGTCTTCCGTCAGTGAAAGGATTTCGCGCACGGTTGTGGCCAGAACCGCGCTCACCTTGTCGTCGCCGGCGCGATCGATCAGCATCGGCGGCAGGGTTCGAAATACCGGAGAGTGCAGCAGCTCCGACGATTCGATGAAGCCGCAGACCATGCGGGTCTCCCGACCTCCGCCGCCATGCTCGATCGTCCACATGCCGGACAGTGGACCGGCGCGCACCAACTCCATCGCGGAACACATTTCCGCGTCATCGGCGCTGTAGAACCTGTGAGTGTCGGCGAACGGCATCAGCAGAATGTCGCCCGCGGCAATGGTGCCGCGCTCGCCGGAGGCGAGTTCGACGGTGCATCCACCCGCCGCAATCAGATGAAAAATACTGACATGGCGCAAATGCGCCATCGGCGTGCGCTCGTCGAAGTGTTTCGGACTGATGAGGCCGAAGGGCTCGGTCAGGCTGGCGTTCAGAAATACCGATCCGCTGAGCCGTATCGACCGCAGCATATCCGCGAGCAAATCGCCACCGCGATCAATATCCGGCGTCGCTGCAAATGATGGCGGTGTCTCGATCATGCGAGGTCCTGAACCTCCGACCGTCGTCAGCAGCCCCAACCATGCGCGGCATGTAGCGTCGCATTGTATCCGATGGAGACGATGATGATCAAGAAACGGCTGTCCAAAGCCGCCGATCGTAGCTTCCGCTTGATTGCAGCACTGTTGATGCGGCGCGCCATTGCGCGACTGACCGGTATCGACGACAGCTCGCTATCAGAAGCGGGACTATCGCGCGCTGCTGTAGCCGATTTCCTCAAGAGTCCGCTTCGAACCGACCCACACCGCTTCTTCAGCCGCAAACATGTGCAGCGCGATGTGCAAGACGTCGGTACCGCCCTTGAGTCGGGTCAAGTATCGCCGCCCCAACCGGACCCGCTCCACCGTGCCGCAGATAGCTCGATCGCTATCGACGGCCATTGCGCGCAGACCAATACGCTTCGCCGGGGAACCATCATGCGTGCGATCCGACAAATGGTGAGCTTCCGCATTCGGATACTTACAGCTGGCGTCGTCGTTGCCGTCTGCGCCCTGAGTGCCTGCTCTGGCAGCCTACCCGATCGTGACGCGGCACAAATCCGCCGTGATCACCCCGCGCGTTGTCGGCTGCAGCCCGATGCCATTCCGCTAGCGCCGACGATGCGGCCGAATGTGCGCGTGGTCGAAGCATCCGCCATACCCAGGCAGCCGCGCGCCAGGCAATCCGAAGCGCGCGCGGGTCCTCCCGAAGGGACCGGCTGAGGAAACGTCTGTTTCAAGCGACAAGACAACCAGCAAAGGATAGTTCCATGACCCGCCTCGTTGCACTCCTCTACGGGCTCGCGTCCTACGCGATCTTCTTCATCACGATCCTCTATGCCATCGGTTTCGTCGACGGAATGATGGTACCAAAAGACATCAACGCGGGAACGCAGGTTCCGTGGCTGGAAGCTGCGCTCGTCAATCTCGCGCTGATGTCGCTGTTTGCAATCCAGCACAGCGTCATGGCGCGAAAGTCATTCAAGCAGTGGTGGACGCAATATGTCCCGGCTTCGGTCGAGCGCAGCACCTACGTGCTGTTCGCAAGCCTGAGCCTTCTGCTACTGTTCTGGCAGTGGCGGCCGATGCCGGCGCTCGTCTGGCAGATCAGCAATCCACAACTGGCCACGGCCATGACAGGGCTGTCCCTGGTCGGATGGGTCCTCGTCTTCACCAGCACGTTCCTGATTAATCATTTCGAGTTGTTCGGAGTGCAGCAGGTGGTACAGAATCTATCTGACCAGAAGCCATCTGCGCCGGTGTTTCGCACACCGCTCTACTACAAATTTGTGCGCCACCCGATCTATCTCGGCTTCATCATCGCCTTCTGGGCGACGCCGCTCATGACGGTCGGGCATCTGTTATTCGCGGCCGTCACGACCGCCTACATCTTTGTCGGGATCTTTCTGGAAGAACGCGATCTCGTCGACCTGTTCGGCGACGACTATCGCCGCTACCGCGATCGGGTATCGATGCTGGTGCCATGGCGCAGATCAGCGCGTCCGCCTGCGCAGAGGCACGTCAATCCGTTCGGGGTCAGCGGTGAGCGATAGGATACAAAATAGAAACGCCGGATCGCGTGCACCGCGATCCGGCGTCTTTCACTGGCCGATCAGTTCGGCCGCTTGCGCTTATGCGCGAACGGGTTGGCCTTCTCGCGCAGCGTGATGCGGATCGGCGTGCCCGGCAGGTCGAAGGCCTCGCGCAGCGTATTGGTGAGATAGCGCAGATAGCTCGTCGGCACGGCGTCGGCACGCGAGCAGAACACCACGAAGCTCGGCGGGCGCGCCTTGTTCTGGGTGACGTAGTTCAGCTTCAGCCGGCGACCGGACACCGCCGGCGGCGGATTGTTGCCGATGGCATCCTCGAACCAGCGATTGAGACCTGCCGTCGGAATGCGGCGATTCCAAACCGCGTAAGCATCCTCGATCGCCTTCATGAGGCGTTCGACGCCCTCGCCCATCAGGCCGGAGATCGCGACGATCGGCACGCCCCGCACCTGCGGCAGCCAGTGATCGGCATCGGTGCGCAACTGACCGATCATGCCACCCTGCTTCTCGACGAGATCCCATTTGTTGACCGCGATCACCAGCGCGCGCCCTTCGCGCTCGATCAGGTCGGCGATGCGCAGATCCTGTTCCTCGAACTTGTTCTGCGAATCCATCATCAGCACGACGACTTCGGCGAAACGCACGGCGCGCAGCGTGTCGGCGACGGAGAGCTTCTCCAGCTTTTCCTCGATGCGCGAGCGGCGGCGCAGGCCGGCGGTATCGAAGATGCGGAAGTCGCGGCCCTTGTAGTTGACCTCGACCGAAATGCTGTCGCGCGTGGTGCCGGCTTCCGGAGAGGTCAGCAGGCGCTCTTCGCCAAGCAGATAGTTGATTGTCGTCGACTTGCCGGCATTGGGGCGGCCAACGATGGCGACGCGGATCGGCCGCGTCTCGATCTCGTCCTCGGGAATGATGATGTCGTCATCGTCGAACTGCTCGGGCTCGTCTTCCGGCTCCGGCATCAGCACGCGCAGCGCATCATAGAGCTCGCCCAGGCCCTCACCGTGTTCGGCTGAGATCTGGATGGGGTCGCCGAGGCCCAGCGCGTAGGATTCCATTGCGCCAAGCTCGCCGTGCTTGCCTTCACTCTTGTTCGCGAGCAGCAGCACCGGCTTGTTGGCCCGGCGCGCGAAATCCGCAAAGGCGCGGTCGTTCGGCGTCAGGCCCATGCGCGCATCGATGACGAAGAACAGCGCGTCCGCCAGCGCGATCGCCGTCTCGGTCTGTTCCTGCATGCGCGCGGTGAGCGAGCCCTTCGGGCCTTCGTCGAGACCGGCGGTGTCGACCAGCGTGAATTCGAGATCGCCGAGCTTGCCCTCGCCTTCGCGGCGGTCGCGAGTAACGCCAGGGGTGTCATCGACCAGCGCAAGCTTCTGCCCGACCAGACGGTTGAACAGCGTGGACTTGCCGACATTTGGCCGGCCGATAATGGCGATCGTGAAGGACATAGGTGATCCGTGCGCCCTTTACGGACAGCCTGTCAATGAGAGGGCGCGCGATACAACAGCGTTTTCCAGCAAAGTGGTTGCCGGTTCGCGTGCAGAAAACGCGTCAAAACAAGAATCTAGAAACCGCGTTGCGATTGGATCAGAACGCGGTTTCTAGCGCGAGAAACTACCCGACGGCACTGGTGCCGGGAATGGTGTGGTGGCCTGCTGGGCCGGCGCGGCCGCTGCCGGCTCATCCGGTGGCGGCGCGGTGGTGCTGCGGCGGCGAGCGAGCTTCTTGCCTTGTGGCGGAGGCGGCGCAGCAGCGGTGCTGCCTTCCTCGACCGGTGCGGCATCAGGATCGGCGGGAGCTGCGCTCGGAGCGGCGGCTGCGCGGTTCTTCGATTTCCGGCCCTTGGGTTCAGCGGGCGGCGGTGCTGCAGCGACCGGCGGCGGCGGGGTCTGTTGCTGCTGCTCGACATTGCCCTTGTAGAGATCGCGCGGCACGCCCTGCTCGAGGCCGGGGACGCCGTCAGGGAACACCGGCTTGCGGTCACCGGGCAGCTTCTTCTTGGTGTCGAGGAAGTCCAGCAGATCGGACGGGTCCCAGCCGGTCATGCTGCCGCAGCCCGACAGCGCTGATGACAGCGCGACCAGGACGGCGGCGGAAACGAGGCGTTGCATCGGGCGCATGGACGACTTCTCACTCAACTCGTGATCTGAACGATCGGCTTCAGGTCAGCTTTAATTCAGCTCTTGTCTTGCTCAGCTTTTCGCGGCGGGCGGCAACAACGCTTGCAACGCTTCGGCACGGGTACGCAGGCTCGCCGGCGTCTCCGCATCGTTGGACATCATGTCCAGCCACTGCCGCGTCGCCACGGCGTTGTTGGCCTTCCATGCCGACAGCGCCAGCAGTTCACGCGCCGAATGACGATAGGTGCTGGTATTGGTCGTCGCCGGCTCCAGGCGGGTCAGCATCGCTTCATAGGGCGTGGTTTCCAGCAACAGGCTGCCAGCGCGGATACGCGCGAGATCCTGCTCGGGTGCTGGAACGGTGCGGTCGGCGATAATGTCGTCATAGAGCTTCACGGCGGCCTGCGGGTCGCGTGCAGCGGCCTCAGCAGCGGCGCGCAGACGGGCTAGCGTGCGGTAACCGGACGGCGCCTCGGCAGCGAGTTTGGTGAAGGCAGCTTCCGCCTCGGCATGCTTGTTTTGTTCGGCTAGCTCGACCGCACGGTCGAACGCCGCACCAGCCACAGCGGCCTTCTTGGCCTCGAGATACATATAGCCCCGGTAGCCGCCGACGCCGACCACGATCAGAATCGCAACCGCGATGATCAGGAGCGAGTACTTGTCCCAGATCTTCCTGAGCTGCTCGCGACGCAGGTCTTCGTCGACTTCGTTAAATAATTCAGACACTTAAAGGTATCCTGTCCCCGATGGGCCGCGCTCACCCCGAGCGGCGCCGGGCATATACGCCCCGGCATGGCGGCGGCGATACCCTAGCGTTATGGCGCTGGCAAGGCAAAGCCAGCGCGATCAAAGCGTTATCCCGAAATGCTTAATTCTGAGACCCGGACAATAGGTCAGTGTCGCTGCTCATTGTGTCGCACGATGACAACAGATCACAAGAAACACCAACGCTCCGGTTGCATGCCACACATATGGCAATTTATGCAGGCATCGTCGCTTCCATAATTTCATACTCGATTGGCAAGTTTTTGGCACGCACCGCGATCCCGAGCGATCCGGTGAGGTTCCGGTTAGGGCATTTGCGTCGACCCAATCCACGTTTTTTTCGCCGTCCCATTCATTGACCGCGAACGTGGCAACCGGCGCCGGAGCCGATTGCGATGATCAATGCATCTCCAAAGGACGAGAAAGAAAGTAGTTGTGCAGAGATATCGGGAGAGATCGATGGGAAGCGAACATCGCAACGCATCTTTGAAGAAACGGAGACATGTCTTCATCCGATCGGCCTCTCTCAATTCTTCGCCGACGCCGGTCGCCGTCGCAGCGCAACGTGCCGCAACGTCAGTATTCGCTGCGCGGTTAGCCGACTTTGGCAAAGACGCGTCTATCGCCTTGGAGCAGCGCCATTAGGGTTAGCAGCGGCAGGGCTCCGGTCGCTCATCGGCACCAGAGGGAAGCAGCAATGTCCAAGTTTCATCATTACTCAGGTGCGGAGCCGGGTGATTTCCCCCATGCTCGTTGCAATACCGGCGCTGTTTGCGGCAGGTGCGGCGCAGGCGCAGGTGTCGACCTGCGCGGGGCAGACTGGCGGCTGCAGAATTGACCAAGCACAATTCGGCAACTCACCGGCAACCGCGCCCATCGGCAACGACACTGCCGGGGGGCTGACCGTAGGCTATACGAGCACAGGCGGTCTCACCATCGAGAACGGCGCGACGGTCACCAGCGGCTTCCAATTCAATGGTATTGGAAACACTATTGGAGACCAGGCATCTGGCTCCGGCACGGTGACGGTAAGCGGCCTCAGCTCGGCCTGGAACGCTTCCGTCAATGCTCTTATTGTCGGCAACGCCGGAACAGGCACGCTCACAATCGAGAACGGCGCGACGGTTACTAGCAGCTCGGGCGGAATCATTGGGAACGCCATATCCGGCGTGGGCACGGCGACGGTAAGCGGGCCCGGCTCCGCCTGGAACACCGGCAGCGCTAGCATGATAATCGGCAGCGCGGGAAAGGGCACACTCACAATCGAGAACGGCGCAACCGTCACCACCAACTTCGGCGATATCGGAAGCGGCACATCCGGCTCGGGCGCGGTGACGGTGAATGGCGCGGGCTCCACCTGGACAATGGGGGGTATGCGTGTCGGCACTCAAGGAGCGGGCACGCTTACGATCGAGAACGGCGCGCGTGTCATCAACAGCGGAAACGCATTTATTGCGAACAGCTCATCCGGTTCGGGTACGGTGACGGTAAGCGGCCCCGGCTCCACCTGGAACGCCGGCGGCATTTTTGTCGGCTACTTCGGAGCGGGCACGCTCACGATCGCGGACGGCGCAACGGTCACCGCTCCCCCCGTCACCGTGGCTGCGCAAGCCGGAAGTCGGGGCACGCTCAACATTGGCGCACCCGCCGGCGCGCCGGCGGCCGCGCCGGGAACGCTGAAGACGACGTCCGTCGGATTCAGTGCTGGTACCGGCCTCATCGTCTTCAACCACACCGCAACCGACTATGTGTTAGCACCCGGCATCACCGGTCCCGGCTCGGTTAACGTGCTTGCCGGCACGACCATTTTCGCAGCCAGCAAGACCTACACCGGTCAGACGACGATCAGCGGCGGCACGCTTGCGGCGGGCGTCGCTGATGTGTTCAGTGCGGCGTCACATACCGTTGTGCAGAGTGGCGGCACGCTCGCCCTGCGAGGCTTCAACCAGACACTCAACAACGGCCTTGACAACGCGGGTATGGTGCAGCTCGGAGTTCCAGGCGTAACGCCTCCGGGCACTACGCTGACTGTCGCCGGCAATTATGTCGGCAACGGCGGCACGTTGAGTCTCAACACGTTCCTCGGCGGCGACGGCTCCCCTTCCGACAAACTGATCATCAATGGCGGCATCGCTGACTCTTCATTGATCCGTATCACCAATGCAGGCGGCCCCGGTGCAGAGACCACCGGCAAGGGCATCCTGGTGGTGCAGACGATCAACGGCGGCACCACGACAGTCGATGCCTTCGCTCTCGCCGGCGAGGTGCGTGGCGGTGCCTACGACTATCGCCTGTTCCGCGGCAGCCCGGTGAACTTGCCCGATCCCAGTGTCGCAAACGATTGGTTCCTGCGCTCGACCTTCGTCAATGGGCCCGGGCCGGAGCAGCCGATTGGTCCCGCTCCACCGACGGACCCGCTGCCGCCGGGCATTTGGCCAATCATCGGGCCCGAGCTTGCGACCTACGGCGTGGTGCAGCCGATCGCCCGACAGATGGGGCTCACCACACTCGGCACGCTGCATGAGCGCCGCGGCGATACGGCAGCGGACGCTGCGTGCTCGAACGACAATTGCCGGTCGCCCGTTTGGGGGCGGTTGTTCGGTCAGCAGATCAACAACCGATATCAGGCCTTCGCTGATCCGCACGCCAGCGGCCAGGTGGCCGGCATCCAGAGCGGCGCCGATATCTGGCGCGGCAGCCTGATCCCGGGTCACAGCGACGCTGCCGGCCTCTACTTCGCTTACGGTAACGGCAACGCCAGCGTGAACGGTCTGGTCACCAATCCGGCGGCAACCGCCTATGTCCTGCAACACACCGGTTCGCTGAACCTCAATGCCTATTCGCTGGGGGGATACTGGACCCACTATGGCCCCACCGGCTGGTACATCGACGCGGTGCTGCAGGGCTCGTTCTACAGTGGCAACGGCGTGACACAATTTGCCAACCTGCCGATCGGTGGCACGGGGTTTACCTCCTCGCTGGAGGCGGGCTATCCGATCTCGCTACCGTGGTTCGGGCCAGGCTTCGTGCTGGAGCCGCAAGGGCAGATCATCTGGCAGAGGGTTTCCTTCCGCGATGATAATGATGGCTTGGGTCCGGTCGGGCTCGGCACGACGTCCGGCGCCACCGGGCGGCTTGGCATGCGTGGCAAGTGGACCATCACCGATTCCTCGGAGCGGGTGTGGCAGCCTTACGTGCTTGCCAATGTCTGGCGTGACTGGGGCGCCAACGCAACGACGACCTTCGGCGGCGACCCAGTGCTCTTGTCCGAGCAGGCGACGCGGCTGGAGTTCGCCGGCGGCCTGAGCGCGAAGCTTCTCCCGGGCGTGAGCCTCTATGCCCAAGGCGGCTACCAGTTCGCGGTGAGCGGCACCGACGGCGGCCGGCGCGATGGCGTCAGGGGAGACCTCGGTCTGCATTACACGTGGTGAGACTCACGGCCTAGTTCATGCCGCCGGCGCCGCCGCTGGTGCGGCCATTGGCATTGGACCCGGCGCTGTTGTCGCCGAAGGCCGAATTGGCGTTGTTGCCGCCCAGCGCCGCATTGCCACGGGTGTCGTTGAGCGGGTTGTAGACCGGGCGCGGCTCCTCGACGCGATAATGGGGCTTGCGCTCCTTTTTGGCCGGCTCGGCGTGCGAAACCGCGGGAAGCAGCGCCAAAACGGCGATAAAGCTCAGGAATTTCAAGGCCTTCATCATCAATATCCTTCGCATTGCCCCTGCTCTTTCAACCCCGGCCGAACCGTAAAATTCCTGCGGAAATCTTGCGGCCTCTTGCGTCAGCCCTTCGGCTTGCCGCCATAGACATGTTCCGGCCCCGGAAACGCGCGCGAACGCACATCGGTTGCATAGCCCTCGATGGCCGCCTCGATCATGGGTCCGAGATTGCCATAGCGCTTGACGAATTTCGGCACCCGCGCCGACAGGCCGAGCATGTCCTCGAGCACCAGCACCTGACCGTCGCAGGCCGGACTGGCGCCGATGCCGATTGTCGGGATCGGAATCGTCTCGGTGATTTTGCGCGCCAGCGGTTCAGCCACCGCTTCGATCACCACCGAAAACGCGCCGGCCTGCGCCACGGCAATCGCATCGTTCTGGATTGGGCCTGGCACGTTCTCGCCGCGCGCAATCGCTTCGGCCTCTTCCTTGCCTTGCGAGCGGAAAGAGCCGAGTGCGGCAATCGACTGCGGCGTCAAACCGATATGCGCCATCACCGGAATGCTGCGCTCGGTGAGAAATGCAATGGTCTCGGCCATGCGGGCCCCGCCTTCGAGCTTCACCGCACCGCAATGGGTCTCTTTCAGGATGCGCGCCGCGGAATGAAATGCCTGTTCCTTCGACGCTTCATAGGAGCCGAACGGCATGTCGACCACAACCAGCGACTGCTTCGAGCCGCGCATCACCGCGTGTCCCTGCAGAATCATCATGTCGAGCGTCACCGGGATCGTGGTCTCGAAGCCGTGCATCACATTGCCAAGCGAGTCGCCGACCAGGATCACGTCGCAATAGCGATCGACCAGCGAGGCCGTATGCGCATGATACGAGGTGAGCATCACGATCGGCTCGCCGTTCTTGCGTGCGAGAATATCCGGTGCGGTCTTGCGCCTGATGGCTGACTGAACTGACATGAACTTAAGCTCCGAACACGGGAACGCCGATCACCACCGGATGGAAAGCAAAACCCAACGCGATATAGGCGACGATGCCAACCGCGACCGCGATTGCGTCATTCATCGGACCGCCCACCGGGATCGGCGGGCCGCCGGCATCGGCGCGGTGCTTCAGCGAAATGCGATCGATCACCGCCCAGGCCAGGAACGATCCGAACAGAATGATCGAGCCGAGATCACCATTAGCAAGCAGATGCGCCGCGGCCCACAGCTTGATGCCGGCGAGCATCGGATGTTTCAGCGTAGTGTAGATGCGGCCGCGGATATAGGACGCGGCGACCATGATCACCGCCGGCAGCATCAGGGCGACGGTGATGTGCTTCATGGCCAGCGGCGGCGTCCAGACATTGATCCAGCCGGTCGCGCGATATTGCGCAAAACCCCAGATGATCAGCGCGAGGCCGACAGCGGAGATCAGCGCAAAGCCAAGCTTGTAGACGCTCTCGCCAAGGCGGGCGATCAGCTCCGCGCGCGCCTCGCGCCTGGTGATGAACAGGTGAATGCCGAGAAACAGCACGAGGCCGAGGATCATCACGATCAGTCCCATGATGTTCAGTCCTCTCGCCCGGGCGGTTGCGTGCCGGATGGGTTGCCCGCCCTGAAATTCCCACTATGGTCCCGCCCGGCCAACGGATTTTAGCCGCCTTTGGCGCCGGTCAGATGGTTTCCGGGTATCACTTTTCAGGGGACGCACGCAATGCTGCGAAACGACACGACACCTGCCCGCTTTCGCCTTGCGCTCGCAGCGCTGCTGTTCGCGACGCTGCCCTTCGCGGCGCACGCGCAGGCGCCCGTCTGGCCACCGAAATTCGTGCGCATCATCGTGCCGTTCGGCGCCGGCGCTAGCCCGGACATTGTCGGCCGTGTGCTCGCCGACAGTCTGCAGGCGCGGCATCCCGGCACCAATTTCGTGGTGGAGAATAAGCCCGGCGCGTCCGGCAATATCGGCACCGACGCCATCGCGAAATCGACGCCTGACGGTTCGACCATCGGCATCTCGCTCGGCGGCCCGCTCGCCATCAACACGCTGCTGTTTACCAAGCTGCCCTACAATCCCGATACCGACATCGCGCCGATTACATTGCTTACGCAGCTTCCGAGCGTGCTCGCGGTGCCAACCAGCCTCGGCGTCAATACGGTCGCGGAATTTCTCGCCAAGGCGAAGGCCGATCCGAAAGGCCTCGGCTACGGCTCGATCGGCGTTGGCACGCTGTCGCAGCTCTGCATGGAAGCCATCGCGCAGAAGGCCGGCGCCAATATGGTGCACATCCCCTATCCGTCATCGCCTGCCGCGACCACCGCGCTGATCCGCGGCGACGTGCAGGTCGCGTGCCTCCCCGCCATCGGTGTCACGCCGCAACTCGCCACCGGCGCCGTGAAGATCCTCGCCGTCACCACCGCGAAGCGCTCGCCGTTCCTGCCGGATGTCCCAACGCTGACCGAGAGCGGCATCGACGTGCAGTCCGACGCCTGGAATGCGCTGGTCGGTCCCGGCGGATTGCCTGGGGACGTTGTGGCGAAGATCAATGCGGAAGTCGTGCAGACGCTAAGCGAGCCCGCGGTGATCGAGAAGCTGAAGCTGCAGCTCATCACGCCCTCGCCGACCACGCCGGACGAACTGCGCAAGCGCATGGCCGACGAGAAGGCACTGTGGGCCGAGGTGATCAAGGCGGCGAAGATCAGGATCGATTGAGGGACCGGATCAAGGCTTAACCTTTACAGTCAACTCCAAAGCTCTCAAATATCTCATCCTAAAGGACCAACGACGAAAGCTTGGTGCACAAACCGTAGACAACAACTTTAGTTTGCGCCACAGTTGCACTTGTCGAATAAGAACGAACGGCACGGGGGAAACGTGGGTCGTATCAAACAAGAAGTGCGATTGGAACACTTGTCACGGTTTCCCGCCGAAGAGGCACAACTTGAACCATTGCTAAATGGGTTCGAAGTTAGTTGGGCACGAGAACGCAAAGCATATAATACGTCGCTTTCAGTATATATTCTTACCCCCGAAAACCACCTTGCTGAAACGTTTGGATTGAACACCCAAATCGCTCTTTTCATACCGCATTATGCATCGTTTCAACCTCGCCTCTTCCAAGCAATCTACCAACTGCTAAACGAAGACCCCTTAAATGGCCGCGTCGATCGAAATACGTTTCTCCTGCTTTGCGGAAATGAAGCAGACAAAAAAATTGTATTTGACTACATTACCGAGCACGCTCGCAATTGGATTCCAATACTACTTACTTCTGAAGATTTAGCCGAAGCTAAGCGGGCCCGCTGGGGGATACGTCACCCCCTTGCCTCTCAGATATTCACCAGAGATTTATTCAACCAAGAACTTCCGCTAAAAACAGACATTGACTTCTTTGGGCGAGAGAGCCTGCTCTTCGACTTTCGCGATGCGATCAGTAAATCTCAAAATAGAGCAATCTTTGGGCTGCGGAAAACCGGAAAAACTTCTGTTCTGTTCAAAGCCATGCGTAGCTTGAGCGAAAAAGACCAGATTGCCCTGTACTATGATTGCAAAAAGCCACGAATAAGAAGACTCACGTATCCTGATTTTTTGTCTCTTATCTGCAACGACATCTCGGAAAAACTTGGTATTTCCAGCCAATTCAAAAACCTTGAACCCGATGAGCGCATTGAAAGGATTGCGCAGCACATCGGAAAAAAACGCCGAGTCTGCCTGATCTTTGATGAGATCGAGTACGTGTCTTTCTTAGCAAAACTCGACCCGCACTGGCACATTGATTTTATCAACTTGTGGCAAACTCTCTGGTCCCTACAAAGCGAGTTTAGAAATTTCTCATTCTTCATCTCGGGCGTGAATCCGACGGTAGTTGAAATCGATAAAATCTCCGGGATACAAAATCCACTTTTTGGCATAGTTTCCTATCAATATTTGACAGGATTGAACCTTAGCGAACTCCGGAGAATGCTTCACATACTTGGACGGAGAATGGGACTAGAGTTTACGGAGAGCGCCACACTCGCACTTCACCGAAAGTACGGCGGCCACCCACTCCTCACTCGAAAGGCGTGCAGCTTCATTCATACTGCCGTTCAGATCGAAGGCACCGAGAGGCCAGTTAGCATATCTTCCGAATTTATCTCTATGCATGAAGATATTCTGGACGAGAACATGGAGTTCTACTTCAAACACGTTCTCACAGAACTGGAGGATTTCTATCCGGACGAGTATGAGATGCTGAAAATGGCCGTCGCTGGTCAACGTCTCGATTTTTCTGAGTTTGCAACCGATGCTTCGCTGCGGCGGCACTTGGAGAGTTACGGTCTCGTCAGCATTGATCCTAAGACAAATATTCCAACATTCATGATTGATTGTTTGCGCTCCTACCTAGAGAGGGAGACAGCTCGGAAAGAGGGACGTCAGTACCGCATAAGGCTAACAACAGGTGACGAACGAGCATCTTGGCTGAAGGCCCGCTGCCACCAAATCGTAAAGGAATTTCGAGCTCTCAACGTCGCTATAGAGGACGCTATGGTTACGAGTTATTCCCGAATGGACACATTTTTCATCCGGAAGATTTTGTTGATGTCCGATCGAGCGATACAGTCGCTTCTTTCGAAGCATTCATCAACGTTTGCTATAAGTCGCTCATTGAGGAAATTGATCGAGTTGCGAAGAATCGCGGAAAACGAGACTATTTCTTTTCCGATTTGAAGGTCGAGCTACCAAAACTTTTTGATGCACTCTATCGAATAAGAGCGTACCGACACTGGCGTTTCCACTCAGAGGTTTATCCCAGCGTACAAGCAGCAATTAGCTCATACTTCAAGCGAGATTTTGGGGAAGATAGGGAAGCGATCACCGCCTCAGATTTTATGGTTCTTCAACAGATTATCTTAGATGAGTTATTACTCGCCATCCAAGAAGAACTAGCAAATCTGTCTGACTAATACAGCGCTGAAAAATCGCAATTATGGGCTTCGTCGATCAATCTCTTCGGTCAGAAAAGAAGGTTGAATACGTGATGCCGCCTCATTGCCGCGCGCAAACGAGATGTACTGGCGTATGTCTTCGGCACTTGGCCGCGATGAGCGCGCAGGCACCGTACCGACGTCGATGGAGCGATCAAGCTCCTATTGGCAGATCCGCTTCTTCATCTTTACCGTCTTATCGTCATCGATGAATGTCTCGGCCACCGACTTGGTCGTACCGGCACGCTGTCGCAGCTCTGCATGGAATCCATCGCGCGGAGGGCCGACGCCAGTATGAAGCACATCCCCTATCCGCCATCGCCCCCCGTCACCACCGCGAAGCGCTCGCCGTTCCTGCCGGATGTCCCAACGCTGACCGAGAGCGGCATCGACGTGCAGTCCGACGCCTGGAATGCGCTGGTCGGCCCCGGCGGATTGCCTGGGGACGTTGTGGCGAAGATCAATGCGGAAGTCGTGCAGACGCTAAGCGAGCCCGCGGTGATCGAGAAGCTGAAGCTGCAGCTCATCACGCCGTCGCCGACCACGCCCGATCAGCTCCGCAAGCGCATGGCCGACGAAAAGGCGCTGTGGGCCGAGGTAATCAAGGCCGCGAAGATCAGGATCGATTGAGGTCCAACCTCTCCCCGCATTGTGGGGAAAGGTTACGAAGCTGGCTCACACGAACCGGCAGTTTCGCGCGGTTTGCGCCATGCCGGACGACGACGATGTCGGAATGCTGTAGCTCGCCTCGCTCGGCGTTTGGCCACGTGCCGGGATGATCACCGTGCCGTGGTCCTTCACCGAGCCCTTGGCGCTGGTTACCGTGACGTCGATGCCGCAGGCGATCTTGCGGGCGCAATTGTTCTCGAAGTCCATCTTGAACGAATACTTGCCGTTGTCCTGCCAGAAGCCGACATACTTGTCGCCGACGCAGGCTTTGGCTTCCTCGGTCCAGTTGTCGGCTTCAGGCCAGAGCAGCAAGGCGCTGCCGCCGATGAGCGCACCGACGGCGCCAACAATCGTCGCAATCAATACAAACCTGCGTCCAAACATCGCCGCCTCCGGAGTGGTTTCCCCTTCGTCGCGGCGGGTGGCGCAGTGGTTCACGGCGCACGCTACTTCCCGGACTGCTTCTCCAGCTCCCGGTTATCGACATAGCGGATCATGATCGGCCGCCCGGCGATCGCGCCGCCGAGGCCCTTGGTCAGCTTCAGCGGCAGGCAACCATCGAGCGAACCGTCGATGGCCTTGAGATAGGTGCCGCGCGTGTCCTGCGGCGCGTCCTTGCTCGCGAATGTTACGCGCGGCGGCGCGATCGGCCTGCCCGCCGTGTTGAACGAGAACATCACCGACATCTGCATGCCCTCACGCGCAACGTCCGTCGCGGGCGGCGACCAGCACGACCGCAAGGCTGCAAACAGGTCGCCGATCGTATCGAGATCATGATCGGGCCGACGGTAGAGAGCCTGCTGATCACCCGGCGGCACGCTCAGCACCGTGACCTGCAGGTTCTGACCGATCGGATAATCGATCTCGGGAATGCACGGTCCGTGATCGAACACGCTGCAGGTGGAGGGCGTGCACGGTTCGCCATCGAGTACGCTGCACGGCCTGTGCGAAAACGGCACTGCATCGCCGGCGCGCAGCCGCCGCGCCCCTGCCTGCCCGGCGGATGCCGCCAATACGCCGGCGATCAACAGCAACGTGAGGTTCCGTGTCATTCGGACACCCTTGCAAATGCGCCCTCACCTGAAATGATACAGGCGTGTGGCGTCATCAAGATCGGGATGGGTCACAACTGCACGAGCAGACCAGCAAGCGGAACGCCGGCCGAACGATCGATTGCGGACATTGTTGCGCCTGCGCGCAGCCCGGCACCACACGTCGTCGTCATCACACCCCAACCTCAGGAGACCTGACATGAGCAGTCCCCAGGTGCATCGTGACGCTTCCGTCACCATGAAGCTCGAAATCGTCGTCATTCCCGTGTCGAATGTCCACACGGCCAAGAGTTTTTACGCAAATCTCGGCTGGAGGCTCGACGCCGACTTCGTGGTCGGCGACGACTATCGCGTGATCCAGTTCACGCCACCGGGTTCGGATTGCTCAGTCATCTTCGGCAAGAACGTCACTGCCGCAACGCCCGGCTCGGCACAGGGCCTGTATCTGATCGTCTCCGACATCGAGGCCGCCCGTGCAGACCTGCTCGGCCGCGGCATCAAGGTGAGCGACGCCTTCCACGCCGGAGATGTCAATGTCGGGCCGGACGAGCCCTATCTGTTCGGCCGGCTTCGGGTGAATGGCCCGGATCCCGCGCGGGCCAGCTATCGCTCCTTCGCATCATTCAGCGACCCTGACGGCAACGGCTGGCTGTTTCAGGAGATCACCGCGCGCTTGCCCGGACGTGTCGATGGCAGTGCCACAACTTTCAACTCATCCGCTGACCTCGCAGCCGCCTTGCGGCGAGCGGCCGTCGCCCATGGCGAGCACGAAAAGCGCACCGGCGGCCAGCATGACGAGAACTGGCCGGACTGGTATGCCGACTATATCGTGCGCGAGCAGACCGGCGAGTCGTTGCCGACATAGCGGCCGCATCGCATGGAATACGTATACGACAAGGGAAATGCCGGATGACCACGACCGTATCGACCCATCCGTTCGAACGCAGCCATTCCATCGTGATCGCGGCTGCGCCCGAAGCTGTGTTCGATTACGTCACCAATCCGAAATCATGGCCGCAATGGTTGCCCTCCTCGCACGACATCGAGTGCGAGGATCGCCCGATGCGCTTCGGCGACACGTTTCACGAACACTGGTCGACGCGATCGGGTCCGGTCGCGCTCGACTGGCTGGTGATCGCCTGCGAGCGTCCACGGCTGTGGATCGGCCTGACGCATATGAGCGTCACCGGCCCGATCATGGTGCAATATGTCTGCGCCGTCGTCGATGGTGGGACGAAGTTCACGCGTACTGTGCGTAACCCCGCGCGGCCAAAGCCACCGACGCCGGAAATGATTGCACGGATCGATGAGGAGGCGGAGCTGGGATTGGGGAATATCAAAAGGATTGTGGAGGCGCGCGACACCCCGTAGAGCGGAAAGCTCAGTGCAAGCCGGCAATAGACATCGCAACTGAATCGTCTGACGCAAAACTGGATGATCCACCCCCATCTTTGCGGAACGGAACTCCACCTCAGAGGCGAGCGCCGTCCTGGCTCTACAGCTCCTGGAGCGCGGATCCGGCGACAGGCGCGTCGGCAGAGACGCTCGATAGCGAATGGGAAATCGTGCGGTTGCGGCCGGTCCGCTTCGCTTCGTAAAGTCGTCCATCGACCCGTTTGTACAGGCTCGGCCAGCTATCTCCCGGCCGCAGCGCGCCGACGCCGAAGCTCGCAGTGACCTGCCTCGCTCCCCCCAGAACGGCAAAACTGTTCTGCTCGATCGCGATCCTTAACCGTTCGGCATAATCAACCGCTTCCTGTTCGTCCGTGTCAGGAAGGAACACCGCAAATTCCTCGCCGCCCAGCCGCCCGACAATATCGCGTTTGCGCGACGCGTTGCGCAGCATGCGCCCCACCTCTCCGAGGACATCGTCCCCGGCGTCATGACCGAGGGTGTCATTGATACTCTTGAAGTTGTCGATGTCGCACAAGGCGAGCGCAGTACGGCTCGGTCCGTATTTGCGCAGATGGGCGGATACCCGTTCTTGAAAGCCGCGCCGGTTCAGGATGCCGGTCAACAGATCGAGATCGCGTTCGCGACGGAGATCGTCGATCATGTCGGATACCGCCGCAGCGAGGATGGCCAGCGCCAGGCCGACACCGAGCACGGCGAGCGAAAGCTGGAGTGCTTGCCAAAATATCGAATTGCCGAACGCGGTTCTGTCGATCGGCGCGGAAAATCCGACCGTGAGCAGGGTTCGCGGAAAAAAATGCAAGCCGAACAGCAACAGTATCCAGAACAGGACCCGATCGACATACGGACCGCGCGCCAAGGCAGTGAGCCGCGACGCTGCGATCAACATCAGGAGGCCGTAGCCGAAATTCTGAACGTAGACTCGGGCGATGAGACGGCGATCGATATAAAAGAAATAGGCGATCAGAAGAACGAAGCCGGCAAGAATTGCAAGGTCGATGACCGGACCGAGCCCCTTTCCCGAACGCACCAGAATGCCCTCCACGGCGGCGATAACCGCCGACGTGTAGAGCGCGCCCGATACGATGGCATTGGGCCCCGCGCCGGGAGGCAAGCTCAAAATCTGCGACATCGCGCCGAGGGCAAACAGGACGCACGCGCCGGCCAGCAACAGCAGGTAGTTGCGCTTTTTCTCGATGAGCCACGCGCAGATGAAGGCAAGCCCGAAGACGAACAATATTCCGGGCGTGATCAGTTGGAGCGTAGTCTTGACGATGACCCCATCCATCTCGCTCGAACTTTCCAATAGGCCTTGGCCGTCGTGATGCACGACCCAAGCACCAGTGTCTCGTAGCCAAAGAACACTATCAAATTTGACGGGAAATGCCTCAAATGAGAGGCGATCGGGAACCGGGTCGCCACAAAATGCCCCGTCGGGCGCTCGGTTCGCAAGGGAAGACGGGTTGCCGTGTCAGCTGGCGAGGCTGCGCTTCGCACTATGCCCGGCAACAACGTGGGGAGAGGACATTTCCCGCGAAATTCGCGGTGGTCTCACCCCTGCTTCTTCACGTCCTTGATATCAGAGAACACAATCCCCTCGGCGCGTTCCTTCGTGTAATTCAGATAGAAATCGTTCTTCGCCAGGAACACCGGATCGCCGTCGACATCATCCGCGACGCCGGAATTGTTGTTCGACATGAACGTCTCGAGCTTCTTCTTGTCATCCGATGAGATCCAGCGTGCCAGCGAGAATTCCGAGACTTCGAAGCTGACCGGCAACTGATATTCCGCGTCCAGCCGCGCCTTCAGCACGTCGAGCTGCAGCGGGCCGACGACGCCGACCAGCGCCGGCGCGCCGTCGCGCGGGCGAAACACTTGGACGACGCCCTCTTCCGACATCTGCTGCAAAGCCTCTTTCAGCTTCTTCGCCTTCATCGCATCGCCGAGGCGTACGCGGCGCACGATTTCCGGCGCGAATGACGGCACACCGATGAAGGTGATGTCTTCGCCATCGGTCAGCGTGTCGCCGATGCGCAGCGTGCCGTGATTGGGAATGCCGACCACGTCGCCGGCATAGGCTTCGTCCGCAATGGCGCGGTCCTGCGCGAAGAAGAATTGCGGCGACGACAGCGACATGTTCTTGCCGGTGCGCACCAGCTTGGCCTTCATGCCCCTTGTCAATTTGCCCGAGCACAGCCGCGCAAAGGCGATACGGTCGCGGTGGTTGGGGTCCATGTTCGCCTGGATCTTGAACACGAAGGCCGACATCCGGGGCTCGTCGGCCTCGACCTTGCGAAGATTGCTCTCCTGCGCGCGCGGCGACGGCGCGAAACGGCCGAGGCCTTCGAGCAGATCGCCGACGCCAAAGTTACGAAGGGCCGAGCCGAAATAGACCGGGGTCATGTGGCCTTCGCGGAACGACTGCAGGTCGAACGGCTTGCCGGCTTCCTTCACCAGTTCGAGTTCGCCGGCGATTTCATCCGCGTCGAGATTGGGATTGCGTCCGGCGAGTTCTGCGATGGTGATCTGCTCCGCCGCGCCGGTCTTGGCACCGCCGCCTTCTAGCAGGCGGATGCCACCAGTTTCGATGTCATAGGTGCCAACGAAATCGCGGCCGCGGCCGACGGGCCAGTTGATCGGCACGGTGTCGAGCGCCAGCGTCTTCTCGATCTCGTCGAGCAGATCGAAGATGTCGCGGCTCTCGCGGTCCATCTTGTTGACGAAGGTGATGATCGGGATATCGCGCAGACGGCAGACCTCGATCAGTTTCAGCGTGCGCGCCTCGATGCCCTTGGCGGCGTCGATCACCATGATGGCGCTGTCCACCGCGGTGAGCGTTCTGTAGGTGTCTTCCGAGAAGTCCTCGTGGCCTGGCGTGTCCAGCAGGTTGAAGACGTGGCCCTGGAATTCGAAAGTCATCACCGAGGTGACGACGGAGATGCCGCGGTCGCGCTCGATCTTCATCCAGTCTGAGCGCGTGTTGCGGCGCTCGCCCTTGGCCTTGACCTGACCGGCGAGATTGATGGCGCCGCCGAACAGCAGCAGCTTTTCGGTCAGCGTGGTCTTGCCGGCGTCAGGATGCGAGATGATCGCGAAGGTGCGGCGGCGGGCGACCTCGGCGGCAAGCGGCGATTGCACGGGCGAGTCGGCAGAAAGGGCGATGTCGGACATAAACGTGCCTGTGGCAGGGAAAACGGGCGCAATCAAGGGATTTGCGCGGGATTCGAACGGGATTCGCCTGATTATGGCGACCATCGGCCGCGTTGCGATCCGGCTGCGCCGCCTCCATATACCCCCTGCGAGGACGACCTCCAAATCATCATCAAGAGCAGGGACGGCCCTGTACTTTCATCAGGAGGCCGTTCCATGGCTTGGTTGTTGCTGTTCATCGCGGGTTTGCTCGAAGTCGGCTGGGCTGTCGGGCTGAAATATACCGAGGGCTTCACCCGCCTCGTCCCCTCCGTCCTCACTTTGATCAGCATGACCGCGTCCGTCGGCATGCTCGCCCTCGCCCTTAAGGAACTGCCGATGGGAACCGCTTACGCGGTGTGGACCGGCATCGGCGCGGTCGGCACCGCAGCGCTGGGCATGTATTTGTTCGGCGACCCGGCCACCGTCGCGCGGATCAGCTGTATCGGGTTGATCGTGGCGGGCATTGCCGGGCTGAAGCTGGTGTCGTGACCTGCGTCAGATGAAGCTCAGATGCAGCAGCTTCACGATCCAGTACGTCGCGGCGGCCACCACCGCCGCGGCCGGGATCGTGATCACCCAGGCATAAACGATCGAACTCGCCACGTTCCAGCGCACCGCTGAGACACGACGCGCCGCACCGACGCCGACGATTGCGCCGGTGATGGTGTGGGTCGTGGAGACTGGCACGCCCAGGAACGTCGCTGCGAATAGCGTCGCTGCGCCGCCGGTTTCGGCGCAGAAACCCTGCATCGGCGTGAGTTTGGTGATGCGCAGGCCCATGGTGCGCACGATGCGCCAGCCGCCCATCAGCGTGCCCAGCGCCATCGCCGCCTGACATGACAGCACGACCCAGAACGGCACCGAGAATTCCGTGCCGAGATGGCCCTGCGAATACAGCAGCACCGCGATGATGCCCATGGTCTTCTGCGCATCATTGCCGCCATGGCCGAGCGAATAGAGCGAGGCCGAGACGAACTGCAGGATGCGGAAGGCGCGGTCCACGGCGAAGGGCGTCGAGCGCACCGAGGCCCATGACACGATAGCCACCAGCACCAGCGCCAGCAGGAAACCCACCAGCGGCGACAGCACAATGGCCAGCAGTGCCTTGGACAGTCCGGTCCAAAGCGCTGCAGAGATACCCGCCTTGGCAACACCTGCCCCGAGCAACCCGCCGATCAGCGCATGCGACGAGCTCGAGGGGATGCCGAGGCCCCAGGTGATCACATTCCAGACGATGGCGCCCATCAGGGCCGCAAAGATCACCGCGGGATCGATCACGCTCGGCTCGATGATCCCGGTGCCGATGGTATTGGCCACATGCAGGCCGAACACCAGAAAGGCGATGAAGTTGAAGAATGCCGCCCAGAACACCGCATATTGCGGGCGCAGCACGCGCGTCGAGACGATCGTCGCGATCGAATTGGCGGCGTCATGCAAGCCGTTGAGAAAGTCGAACAGCAGTGCGATGGCGATGAGGCCGATCAGCACCGGAAAGGCGAGCGTGGCGTCCACCTGATGGCCCTGCCTTATACTTGTTCGATGACGATGCTGTTGATCTCGTTCGCGACGTCGTCGAAGCGGTCGGCCACCTTTTCGAGGTGCTTGTAGATCTCGGCGCCGACCACGAAGTCCATGGTGTTGGCGTCGCGATGTTTGAGGTAGAGTTCCTTGAGACCGATGTCGTGCAGATCGTCGACGCGGCCCTCGAGCTTGCCGACCTCTTCCGTGATCGCAGTGAGCAGACCGACATTGTCGCCGATGGCGCTCATCAGCGGTACGGCGCGACCGACAAGATTGGCGCACTCCACCAGCAGCGTGCCGATTTCGCGCATCGGCGGCTCGAACTGGCGCACTTCGAACAGCATCACCGCTTTCGCGGTCTGCTGCATCTGATCGATGGAATCATCCATCGCCGTGATGAGGTTCTTGATGTCGACGCGGTCGAACGGCGTGATGAAGGTGCGGCGGACAGCGGTCAGCACCTCGCGGGTGATGGCGTCGGCGTCGTTCTCGAACTGGTTGACGCGCTGGCAGTAGACCGGCGTCTCGTCGCCGCCTTCCATCATGCCGGACAGCGCCTTGGCCCCCTCGACCACCGTCACCGAATGGCGGGCAAACAGGTCGAAAAACCTTTCTTCCCGGGGCAGAAAGGACCGGAACCAGCGCAGCATCATCACATCCAACTGTCAGGAAAACGCGGTGACCGGACCGCCAGAGGCGGGCATAGTCTCGCGGGGCCACGGCAAGGCCCTGTGTCACACGGCTGTCATAAAGCATTTCCGGCCAAGACGGGCAATCGCCCACCTTTTAGACGCGATCATCCACCGCTTTATGACGTTCTGCTTTTCCTGAGGCAGTGCCTGGATTTAGAGCGAGTGCTTGAAGTAATAAGCGATTTCGCCACTGCCCCCGCGGCGGAAGGTCGGCCCACCCCATTGACGGCGCTACGCCTTGTAGGCGACCCAGCCCCTGAACGTGAATCCCGCATAGAACAAGGTGACGTCGGCGAAGCCGGCATCCCGCAACAGAGCTTCGTCCTGTTCCGGCGACAGCAGCGGCAAGCGTTCGCCGATCGCCGAGATCGCATTCTCCGCATTGGCGGCCGATACGCCGGATGCCGCCGCAAAAGCTGCGTAACGGGACAGCCATCTGGTCTTCTCCCCGCCGTGCTGCGGAAAGCTGTGGTGGGCGACGACGAAGGGAGCCCCGGGTTTGAGCCGCCGGTGCACCTCAGCCAGCGTATGACGACGTTCCTCCTCCGGAATGAAATGCAGGGTCAGGATGCACGTCGCCGCATCGAACGGCCCCTCGGGCGCGCCGTCGATATAGCCCTCATGGAGGTCGACGCGCGATGCGAGCGGACCGAGCGTCCGCTTAGCCAATCCGAGCATCTCGGCCGACGGATCAACGCCGCAAAAGCGCCATCCGGGCTGCGTCTCAGCGAATGCCTTCAGCTCGAGCCCGCCGCCCGCCCCAAGCACGAGCACATGGGCGTCGTCCGGCGTTCGTTCCGCGAGGAGAATACCCGCCATCTGCAGCAGACCGAGAAAGCCCGGCACTTGCCGCACCGGGCCTTCCGCATAGCGAGCCACCGCCTCCGGATCGGAGAAGTAGGACGCCAACGAACTACAGCGACCGCTTGAAGTAATGCGCGATTTCGCCGATGACGCCGCGACGGAAGGTCAGCACGCAGACCACGAAGATCACGCCCTGGATCACCGTCACCCACTGGCCGAAGCCAGCGAGATATTGCTGCATGGCGATAATCACGAAGGCGCCAACCACCGGCCCGAACAGGGTGCCAAGGCCGCCGACCAGCGTGATCAGCACGATTTCACCGGACATGGTCCAGTGCACGTCGGTGAGCGAGGCGTTCTGCGCCACGAACACTTTCAGCGCGCCGGCGAAGCCCGCCAGCGTGCCGGACAGGATATAGGCCAGCAGCTTGTATTGATCGGTCTTGTAGCCAAGCGATACCGCGCGCGGCTCGTTCTCGCGGATTGCCTTCAGCACCTCGCCGAACGGCGAGTTGATGGCGCGGTAGATGATCAGGAAGCCGAGCAGGAAGCCGGCCAGGATCACGTAATACAGCGTGATCGGCTTCGACAGATTGAACAGGCCGAACAGGATGCCCTGCGGAATGCCCTGGATACCGTCTTCACCATGGGTGAACGGCGTCTGCAGATAGACAAAGAACAGCAGCTGCGACAGCGCCAGCGTGATCATGGCGAAGTAGATGCCCTGGCGACGAATGGCGATCAGACCCGTAACAACGCTGAGCGCCGCGGCCGCAACGACACCGATGACGATGCCGAGCTCGGGCGTCACCCCCCACACTTTCAGCGCATGGGCGGTGCAGTAACCGGCGGTGCCCAGGAACATCGCATGGCCGAAGGACAGCAGACCTCCATAGCCGATCAGCAGGTTGAAAGCGCAGGCAAGCAACGCAAAGCACAGCGCCTGCATCACGAAGAACGGATAAACACCGGTCAGCGGGACGACCAGCAGCAGCGCGGTCATGATCGCAAAGGCGACCATCTCGTCCTTGACGGTGCGGCGGGGTGCGGGAATCGCGTTTTCAGTGATCGTTGTCATATCAGGCAGCCCGTCCCGTCAGTCCGGATGGTTTCACAAGGAGCACCAGCACCATCAGCACGAAAACGACAGTGTTGGAGGCCTCGGGGTAAAAATACTTGGTGAGACCCTCGATGATGCCGAGGGTGAAACCGGTGATAATCGACCCCATGATCGAGCCCATGCCGCCGATCACGACGACCGCGAACACGACGATGATGAGGTCGGCGCCCATCAGCGGGCGAACCTGGTTGATCGGCGCCGACAGCACGCCGGCCAGAGCCGCAAGACCGACGCCGAGGCCGTAGGTCAGCGTAATCATCAGCGGCACGTTGATGCCGAAGGCGCGGACTAGCGTGGGGTTTTCCGTCGCGGCGCGCAGGTACGCGCCAAGCCGCGTGCGCTCGATCAGGAACCAGGTCGCGAGACAGACCACCAGCGAGAAGATGACGACCCAGCCGCGATAGATCGGCAGGAACATGAAGCCGAGATTCATGCCGCCCTTGAGCGCATCCGGGATGGCGTAGGGCAGGCCCGACGAGCCGAAATAGTTCTGGAACACGCCCTGGATGATCAGCGCCAGACCGAAGGTCAGCAGCAGGCCGTAGAGATGGTCGAGATTGGCGATCCATTTCAGCATGGTGCGTTCCATCACCATGCCGAACAGGCCGACCGCCAGCGGCGCCAGGATCAGCGCCGGCCAGTAGCCGATGCCCGCCAGATTGAGCAGGAAGTAAGCCGCGAACGCACCCATCATATAGACGGCGCCATGGGCGAAATTGATGATGTTCAGCATGCCGAAGATCACGGCGAGGCCGAGACTTAACAGCGCATAGAACGAGCCGTTGATGAGTCCGACCAGCAATTGCGCAGACAGGGCCTGTAGATTGATCGACATGTTGTTCTCAACTTTTATCGCAGGAGAGTCTTGGCCCGGCAGCGTGACGCCGCCGGGCCAACGATCTTATTTCTTCAGCAGCGCACAGGTGCTCTTCTCGATCGGTGTAAAGGCCTGATCGGCTGGCACTGTACCGGCAAGCTTGTAGAAATCCCACGGCGCCTTCGATTCCGACGGCTTCTTCACTTCGAACAGATAGCCCGGGTGAATCTTGCGGCCATTGGCTTCGATCTTGCCCTGCCCGAACAGCGGATCGTCGGTCGGCAATTCCTTCATCTTGGCAACGATCTTCACGCCATCATGCGGATTGCTGCCGAGCGCTTCCAGCGCCTTGAAGTAGTGGATCAGGCCGGCATACACGCCCGCCTGTACCATCGACGGCGGAGCGCCGTTCTTCATGCGCGCCGCGAACTTCTTGGAGAATTCACGGGTCTTGTCGTTCAGGTCCCAGTAGAAGGTCTCGGTGAAGCTGAGGCCCTGCGCGGTTTCGAGACCGATCGCCTTGACGTCCGTGATGAACAGCAGCAAGGCCGCGAGCTTCTGACCGCCCTTGGAGATGCCGAATTCAGCTGCCTGCTTGATCGAGTTGGTGGTGTCGCCGCCGGCATTGGCCAAGCCGATGACCTTGGCCTTTGACGACTGCGCCTGCAGCAGGAAGGAGGAGAAGTCCGCGGTGTTGAGCGGATGCTTCACGCCGCCGACCACCTTGCCGCCCGAGGATTTGACGACTTCCGAGGTATCGCGCTCAAGCGCGGCACCAAAAGCGTAGTCGGCGGTCAGGAAGAACCAGCTGTCGCCGCCGGCCTTCACCATCGCCTGCCCGGTCGAATGCGCCAGCATGTAGGTGTCGTAGGTCCAGTGCACGGTATTCGGCGAACACTGTGCATTGGTGAGATCCGACGTCGCGGCGCCCGAATTGATGTAGACGCCGTTCTTCTCCTTGACGATGTTGTTCACCGCCAGCGCCACGCCGGAATTCGGCACGTCGACGATGGTGTCGACCTTGTCGACGTCGAACCACTGCCGCGCGATGTTGGAGCCGATGTCCGGCTTGTTCTGGTGATCGCCGGAGATGATGTCGATCTTCCAGCCCTTGGCCATCAGACCGGAGTCCTCCGCCGCCATCTGCGCAGCCAGGGTCGAGCCCGGGCCGCCGAGATCGGCATAGAGACCGGACTGATCGCTGAGCGCGCCGATCTTGACGGTCTTGTCCTGGGCCATGGCGATGCCAGCCATGGCCAGCGAAAGCGCCGTGCCGAGAAGTGCGGTTGAAATCTTATTTTTCATGACTTCCTCTCAATGATTTGGACGACGGGCTTCTAAACTAGGTCTTCTTCAAAAGCGGACAAGCGCTCTTGTCGAGCGGCGTGAAGGCCTGATCGGCAGGGATCGTCGCCACCAACTTGTAGTAGTCCCAGGGTCCCTTCGACTCCTCGGGCTTCTTGACCTCGAACAAATAGGCCGGATGCAGCTTGCGGCCGTTCGGCTGGATGGTGCCCTTGCCGAAGATGATGTCATCGGTCGGAGCCGCCTTCATCGCATTGACGATCTTCAACCCGTCATGGGAGTTGCCGCCCATGGCATCCAGTGTCTTGAAGTAATGGATCAGGGACGAATAAACGCCGGCCTGCACGGTGGTCGGCATGTTCTTGTTCTTCATGCGCGCCTGGAAGCGCTTGGAGAACCCGCGCGTGCCGTCGTTGAGATCCCAATAGAACGTCTCGGTAAAGCTCAGACCGTTCGCGACCGGCAGTCCGAGCGCATGGACGTCGGTAATGAACATCAAGAGGCCAGCCAATTTCTGCCCGCCCTTGACGATACCGAATTCCGACGCCTGCTTGATCGAGTTGATAGTGTCGCCGCCGGCATTGGCGAGGCCGATCACCTTGGCCTTGGACGCCTGCGCCTGCAGCAGGAACGACGAAAAGTCCGCCGTGTTGAGCGGCGGCCGGACGCTGCCGATGATCTTGCCGCCCTTCGCAGTGACAGCGTTGGTGGTATCGCGCTCCAGCGCGGTGCCGAAAGCATAATCCGCCGTCAGGAAGAACCAGGTGTCACCACCGTTCTTGACCATCGCCGAGCCGGTGCCGTTGGCGAGCTGAAAGGTGTCGTAAGCCCAGTGAATGGTGTTGGGCGAACACTGTGCGTTCGAGAGGTCGGAGGTGCCTGATCCCGAATTCAGATAGACGCCGTTCTTTTCCTTGACGATATTGTTGACCACAAGGCCCACCGACGACGTCGGCACATCGACAATGGCATCGACCTTGTCGACGTCGAACCATTGACGCGCGATGTTGGAGCCGACGTCGGGCTTGTTCTGGTGATCGCCGATCACGACGTCGATCTTCCAGCCTTTGGCCAGTAGCCCGGAGTCCTCGACGGCCATTTGGGCCGCGACCACCGAACCCGGACCGGTCACGTCGGCATAAAGACCCGACTGGTCGTTCAGCACGCCGATCTTGGCGGTCTTGTCCTGAGCGAACGCAAGCGAGCTTGCGCTCATCATCAGTGCGAGACCCAGCAGCGACGTCGAAACGGCTTTTTTCATTCTGTGCTCCCTACCCGTATTGATGGTTGTGTCTATCGTCGGACCGTTGGCTCGGTCCGTTATTCGATATTAGACGCCGAGATACGTATGCAGTTTGTCCATATTCGCCGAGAGCTCGGAATTGGCGAAGCCATCGATGATCTTGCCGTGCTCGACGATGTAGTAGCGATCCGCCACTGTCGCCGCGAAACGGAAGTTCTGTTCGACCAGCAGGATGGTGAAGCCCTCCGATTTCAGCCGCGCGATGGTGTGGCCGATCTGCTGGATGATGACTGGCGCAAGGCCCTCGGTCGGCTCGTCCAGCATCAGGAAGCGCGCGCCGGTACGCAGGATGCGGCCGATCGCCAGCATCTGCTGCTCACCGCCGGAGAGTTTTGTCCCCTGGCTGTTGAGACGCTCTTTCAAATTTGGAAACAGCTCGAAGATCTGATCCAGCGACAACCCGCCCGGCCGGATCGTCGGCGGCAGCATCAGGTTCTCTTTCACGTCGAGGCTGGAGAAGATGCCGCGTTCTTCCGGGCAGAATGCGATGCCCTGCTTCGCGATCTTGTCCGACGAGGTCTTGATGATCTCGTTGCCTTCGAACTTCACCGAGCCGGTGCGCTTGCCGATGATGCCCATAATGGACTTCAACGTCGTGGTCTTGCCGGCGCCGTTGCGACCGAGCAGCGTGACGACTTCGCCCGGCTTCACGTTGAAATTGATACCGTGAAGGATGTGCGACTCGCCATACCACGCTTCGAGGTTCTCGACGGTGAGAATGGGATTGCCTGTCGCTGCAGTCTTTGCCGGTGCGGCCATTGTGATCTCAGCCATGCCCGGCTCCCAGATAAGCTTCCTTGACGCGCTCGTCCTTGGTCAGATCGGCGTAGCTGCCTTCCGCAAGAACCCTTCCGCGAGTCAGAACGGTAATGATGTCCGACAGGTTGGACACGACGCTGAGGTTATGTTCGACCATTAGGATGGTATACTTCGCCGAGATGCGCTTGATCAGCGCGGCGATCTTGTCGATATCCTCATGGCCCATGCCGGCCATCGGCTCATCGAGCAGCATCATCTCGGGGTCGAGCGCCAGCGTGGTGGCGATCTCCAGCGCGCGCTTACGGCCATAGGGCATTTCCACGGCGGGCGTATTTGCGAATTCGCTAAGGCCGACGTCGTCGAGGAGCTCGGCGGCGCGTTGATTGTACTGATCCAGCACACTCTTGGAGCGCCAGAAGTCGAACGACGATCCATGCTGACGCTGCAGTGCAACACGGACATTTTCCAGCGCCGTCAGATGCGGAAACACCGCGGAGATCTGGAACGAACGTACGAGGCCAAGGCGTGCCACGTCGGCAGGCGCCGTCGCGGTGATATCCTTGCCCTTGTAGAAAATCTGGCCGGCGGACGGCTGCATGAACTTGGTCAGCAGATTGAAACAGGTCGTCTTGCCGGCGCCGTTAGGGCCGATCAAGGCGTGAATAGTACCGCGGCGAATTTTGAGACTGACATCGCGGACTGCGAAAAAGCCCGCAAATTCCTTGGTCAATCCGTTGGTTTCGAGAATGAACTCATCGGTCAAGCAAATTTCCCCCATCGACCTTCCCAGCGCGTGTCTTCGCCAGTGGCCAACTTTTTGCGCAGCCGCATTTCAGGGAAAACTGGAAGTCATCCCCGCGCGGCCACATCGAGTGGCGCGAATATGCCGTCAACGCGACGGCGAACGCAAGGTGCAATGCGGCAGAATTGGGTGGACCGCCTGTCGCACCGACTTCGCCCTTAGTCGTAGGCAGTTAGCGCCCTGCACATGCAGAAAGCAGAGTCCGCCTGCGATCGGTCCACCGCGCAGAAGGCACCACCTGTTTGCGCCGCAAGGAGGTTTGAAAATCGCTCGTTAATTGTATTGCGAGGCGACTTCCCGCGTTCATTGATTATTTGCTCGCTGTACTCATACTCCCCTTGATCAATATCAGGGGGATCGTTGCCGTGGACTTCCAGAGCGCCGACGCGTCCGTGGTGAAGTCCATTCGGCAGCGCGATCTGCTGAACTGCTGGCTGCGGCTCTATGCGCCGCAACAGGCCCTGCCCGACATCACCAACTATCGCCCGGACCGGATGGACGAGGAACGTCCCGATCTCGTCGACTACATCGTCGATCACAGCACGGCACCGCCACGGCTCATCATCGATAGCAATGGGACCCGCATGGCGAGCGCCTATGGTACCACCGGCAAGGGCCGCTATCTCGACGACTATCTCGGCCCGATCCTCGGTCCTGTCGTGCTGCCGGCCTATCATGAATGTATCGCGCGCGAACTGCCGACCTACACCGTCTCGATGATTGACGATGTCAACGGTCGTGTTGTCGCCTATGAACGAATGCTGATGCCGTTCTCGTCAGGTGACGGCGTCACGCACATCATCGCATCGCTCAAAACCATCAGCGAGGACGGTGGCTTCGAAATCAAAAACCTGATGCGCGGCCATCACAGCGTGCCGGTACCGAAACTCCGTGCCGTGATCGATCGCAGCCTGTCTTATCGTGCGCCGCATCGGCTCGCGGCCGCCGACGTCGTCGAGATCGACTGATCGCTATTTCACATCTTTTGCATAAATCTCCGGCTTGAAGCCGACCACGAGCTTGCCGCCAAGATCGAGCACAGGCCGCTTGATCATCGAGGGCTGTTCGAGCATCAGCGCGATCGCACGGCTCTCGTTCAGACCTTCTTTGGCTGCGTCATCGAGCTTGCGGAACGTCGTGCCGGCGCGATTGAGCAGCGTCTCCCAGCCGACCTCCTTGGCCCAGCGCTGCAGCCGCGCCTTGTCGATGCCCTCGGCCTTGTAGTCATGGAAACTGTAGGCGACGCCATGGCTGTCGAGCCAGACGCGCGCCTTCTTCATCGTGTCGCAATTCTTGATGCCGTAGATGGTGATGGCCATGAGATGTCGCCATGCCTGCCAGAAGTGATCGCCGTTCTGACCTGACTAGCAGATCAGCCAGCGGCGGCTGACAGCAAATCCGCGATCATCCACAGAGGCCACCGATGATGCACGCCGGCATCATCGGCTTGTCTCCAATCTCAGGCCGTGCGCCTGCGCTTCGAGAAGATCAGCCACAGCGCCGACACCAGGAAATAGAAGGCGCCGAAGCCCGCATAAGGCGCAATATCCAGGATCGTCGGCACTGTGGCGCCGCCGGCACTATGCACAAATACCGCCCCGGCCAGGGTCGACTGCGCTCCACTCAGGATCATCGCCCATTGCGCGCCAAACTTGCGCCAACGGCGAATGCCGGTGACGAGTTGCGCCAGACCTGCCAGCGCAGCCCATACGCCGAACACAGCGAGCACGGCGTTCATCCCCGACCGCAAAGCAACGGCGACAGCTAGCGCAGCAACAAGGCTGACGACGACATTCAGTGCCTGTGGAGGATTGGCCAATAGTCCGCCGCTGCCATTGGCGTCGAACCAGTTCGCAAGGGCATCCCAGGCGGGATAGCTGACAAGCAGCACAGCCGCCACTGCCGGATTCGCGGTGCCGATCGCGACAGCGGCCGCCACCCAGCCCACCGCCACGATGCCGCGGGTGAGGTAATAACGTGCGAGATCTCCGGCTGCCACGGCCTGCAGGCTGGCGGTTCCCTGTGAGATGGTCATGTTGGTCTCCATCGAAGCTGGGACCGGGCACCCTCAACCAGCATGGCGAATGAACCTCGGCCGCATTACATACTGCGATAACTAATATCGCGATATATTTATTTGGCCAAATCACCTACCTTGTCCAGCATTATTTATCGCGATATACATTATTGTGATATTGACGTGAGGAGAATTGCCGTGGCGCCCGCCGACATTCCGCTGGATCACCAGCTCTGTTTTTCGCTCTACAGCGCCAGCATGGCCATCGGCCGGGCCTACAAGCCGCTGCTCGACGCGCTCGAGATCACCTACCCGCAATATCTCGTGCTGAGCACATTGTGGGAGGGCGGTGCACAGAGCGTGGGCGGCATAGCCGACCGGCTGGCGCTGGAATCGAGCACGGTCACGCCGCTGGTGAAGCGGCTCGAACAGGCCGGCTTCGTCGCGCGCAAGCGCAATCCGGAAGATGAGCGACAAGTTGTCGTCAGCCTCACAGCCAAAGGCACGGGGCTGCGCGAAAAATCCCGCTGCCTTGGCGAGACGTTGTTCGCCGCGGCCGGCATGACGCCAGAACGGTTGATCGCCCTGAACAGCGAGGTCCATGCCTTTCGCGATGCCGTGGCCAACTACACCGGCAAGACGGGCGCGACCGCGACGGAGCTCGCGGACTGATGCAGATGGCGCGACATGTCATCTGCGAATCTGACGTAAGATACCGGACCCATTCAGCGCCGGAGCGACCATGGAATTCACCGCCCTCTTTCTGGCGATCGCCATCACGATGCTTGTTGCATGGTATGGCAGCCGCAGCCTCGCATACTCTCTCTTCGCCGTTGTGCTGATCGCCTGCGTAGCAACCTTTCTGCACCACGCCACTGACGCGCTGAAACTGTCGTTCTGAGGCTATGATGACGCCCACCCGCGCTATCGCCCTCAACGTCCTCGCTCTCTACGTCCTCGCGGCGCTGCTTGCCGGCGCCTTTGCTGCACAGCTGCTGCTCGGCGAGTTACCCTGCCCGCTGTGTCTGTTGCAGCGGATCATGTTCGCACTGCTCGCCGTAGGCCCGATCCTCAACATCCGCTTCGGCCCGCGTCCAAGCCATTATGCGTTATCACTGCTTGCAGCCGTCGTCGGCGCCAGCGTCTCGACGCGGCAGGTGCTGCTGCACATCATGCCCGGCGACGCCGGCTATGGCACTGCGCTGTTCGGCTATCACTATTACACCTGGGCACTGATCGGCTTTATTGCGGCCATCGTTCTGTTGTCGCTGGTGCTGCTGTTCGACCGGCAATTCGAGAAGGCCCCCACCGCTCACCCAACGCCCGGTGTCATCGCGCATGTTGCCGTCTGCTTCGTGATCGGCCTGACAGCCGCGAATGTCGCCTCGACCCTGCTCGAATGCGGCTTCAAGGCCTGCGCGGACGATCCGGTGGTCTATGAACTGTTGAAGCGATAGCCACCGCGATACTCGATCACCGCCAGCTACAACTGTAGTCGTCGTGTGATCCCGACATTCTCCAGAAACGTCTCGTCGTGGCTGACGATCAGGAGCGCGCCGTCATAGGCACGCAGACCCGCTTCCACGGCCTCGATGGAATCGACATCGAGATGGTTGGTCGGCTCATCGAGGATCAGCAATGGCGGCGGTGACACGCCGCCCATGACGCAGGCGAGACCGGCGCGCAACATCTGCCCTCCGCTCAGCGTGCCAACCATCTGAAGCGCAGCATCCGCGCGAAACATGAATCGCGCCAATGCTGCGCGGCAAGCATTCTCGTCCGCTTGCGGATGAAGCCGTCGAAAATTATCACGGATCGTCCGCGACGGATCGAGCAGACTGACCTGCTGATCGAGCATGGCAAAGTTGACCATCATCCGCACCACACCCGCCACCGGCCGGATCGCTCCAGTGATAAGACTTAACAGCGTTGTCTTGCCGGATCCGTTGGGACCCGTGACGGCCACACGTTCAGGCCCGGTGATGGAAAACGACAGGTCGCAAATGATCGGCGCCGCCGCTGGATAACAGAAGCTCACGCCATCGAGCTGCAGGACCATCCTTTGGGCCGGAAGCCCGGTTGGCGAAACCGCAACTGACAACGGCTGCAGGACTTCGATCTGCTCCCGCGCAGCAGCCAGCGCATCCTCCGCCCGGGACTGCTGACGCTCTGCCAGCCGCGTCTGCTCGCCACCTGTATCCTCGCTGCGGTCCTTCATGCCGCCAAGCACGATCCGCGGCGCGCCGCCCTTTGCACTTTTGATACGCCCTGCCCGATCCCGGCGCGCTTGACGCTCGGCCGTTGCCTGTGCCCACCGTGCAAGACCATCGATACGCTTTTCCGCATCCGACAGATCGCGTTGCGCAGCTGCAAGCTCGCGCGTCTTGCGGGTGCGATAATGCGTCCAGTTGCCGCCATAACGCGTGGCACCGAGCGAGGTCAGCTCAACGATGGCATCCATCGTGTCGAGCAATTCGCGATCATGACTGACGACAATGGCTCCCGCACGCCAGCCGGCCAGCAGATCGATGACCGCCCGTCGGCCGTCACGGTCGAGATTGTTGGTCGGCTCATCCAACAGCAGAAAACCGGGATCCGCAAAGACCAGCGCGGCCAGCGCGACGCGCGTCCGCTGGCCGCCAGAGAGCACCGACAGCGCAGTATCATGGCTAACGTCGAGTCCAACGCGCCCGAGTGATCTGGCCATCCTGGTTTCAACGTCCCAATCGGCTCGCGCCAGCTCTTCGGCCGTAGCCGTGCCGGTTTCCGCGCGGGCGAGAAGACCCAGCGCATCGGTGACGCCGAACAGATCGGCGATTGTCTCGCCAGGACGAAGCTGCAGCGCCTGCTGCAACACCGCGAGCCGGCCGTGGACACTCACATCGCCCTGACCGGGTACGAAATCGCCGGATATCACGCGCAACAGCGTGGATTTCCCGACACCGTTGCGGCCGACCAGGCCGGTACGCTCGGCGCCAAAACTGAGATTGAGGTTGGTGAAAAGCGAACGGCCGTCAGCCGTCGCGACAGACAGACCGGATACAGTGATGTGGGCAGGCATGGATAAACTTCTCCCGGGAAACAAAGCGAAGCGGCGTTGTCACCTGGGCGAAATCCATCGAAGCACACATCCTGTTGAAATGACGATGGCGGCTCACTAATCGCCAACTGCGGCGCGCTTGTGGCGTTGGCAAAATCGCCCGGTCCCTCTAACAACGACACCATGACCGAGATCATCGCTATCGCTGCCGCCTTCGCTCCGTTCGAAACGCTGGCCTCTTCGCTTCTGCATCACGTCAAGACCGACGACGGCTCGCATGACGTCGCGCATCTGGCGCGTGTCTGGTCCAACGTCCGCGCCATCCAGAAAATCGAAGGTGGCGATCCCGAGATTCTGGCGGCGGCGACGCTGCTTCACGACTGCGTCGCCGTCGAGAAGAGCTCACCGCTCCGCGCCAGTGCGTCCCGCCTCGCTGCCGAACATGCGGTTACCCTTCTGGCGCCGTTCGGCTGGACAAGCGATCGGTTAGACCGCATTGCCCATGCCATCGCGGCGCATAGTTTCTCGGCAAAGATCACACCTGAAACGATCGAGGCGCAGATCCTGCAGGATGCGGATCGACTCGATGCGATTGGCGCCGTCGGCATCGCACGCTGTTTCTACACCGCGGGGCGGATGCAATCCTACCTGTACGATCCGGAAGACCCGGCAGCACGCCACCGCCCGTTCGACGACCGCAATTTTGCGATCGACCATCTGCCGGCGAAACTGCTGACGCTCGCGGAAGGCCTTAACACCGCCACCGGTCGACGGATGGCGCAGGAGCGCCACGCGCGGACCGAGGCTTTCCTGGCGGCGTTTCTGGCCGAGGTCGGCGTCTCGTGAAATGGGCGCTTACGGCGCCCACTTCGTGAACACGTAGTCCCTCTCCTTCACGCGTGCCTCGTGGCACGCAAAGCAGGTTTCGTGCTGGGCTTGATCGACCGGCTTGCCGTCGATGAACCGGCCGAACCCCCAGCCGCCTGACGCGGGGTACTTCTTCGAATCCTTCACCATCACCTGCACGGTGGTCGCGGCGCCGGGGATCGAGGCGGATTCGAATTCCGGTGACTGGGTGTGCTTCCAGGCCAGCTTCACCAGCACCGTGCCATCGGGAAACGGCAGCTTGCCATCCCGATAGGCCTTGATGGCAATGTCATTGCCGACCACGGCGCGCAGCTCGTTCAGAGGCTCGGCCTCCTGCGCGGGCGCGATCAACTCCCATTTGCGGTAACCGTCGGGAAGGCCGACGCCGTAGATCGGCGACAGGTTGGCGGGATTGGCCGTGTTGGCGGCGAAGGCCGCCGCCACCGCGGATGACACCACACCTGCGGCAAGGCTTGCTGCGAGAATCCATCGCATCGCGGATCTCCCTCAGCGTGCCATCGCGTCGGCGTCGATGATGGCCTGGGCGAATTCGCGCGGCGCTTCCTGCGGTAGGTTGTGACCGATGCCGCCATTCACCGTGCGATGCTCATACTTGCCGGTGAACTTCTTCGCATAGGCCTTGGGATCAGGATGCGGCGCGCCATTGGCGTCGCCTTCCATGGTGATGGTCGGCACCGCGATCACCGGCCCCTGCGCCAGCCTCTTCTCCAGCTCGTCATACTTCGCCTCGCCCTGGGCGAGTTCGAGCCGCCAACGATAGTTGTGGATGGTAATGGCGACGTGATCGGGATTCTCGAACGCCTTGGCCGAGCGATCATAGGTGGCGTCGTCGAAATTCCACTTGGGCGAGGCCAGCTTCCAGATCAGCTTGGCGAAGTCATGCCGGTACTTGTCATAGCCCAGCCGGCCACGCTCCGTGGTGAAGTAGAACTGGTACCACCATTCCAGCTCCGCCTTCGGCGGCAGCGGCATGCGGTTGCCCTCCTGGCTGCCGATCAGATAGCCACTGACGGCGACCAGCGCCTTGACGCGCTCGGGCCAGATCGCGGCGAGGATGTCGGCCGTGCGGCCGCCCCAGTCGTAACCGCCGACCACGGCCTTCTCGATCTTCAACGCGTCCATGAAATTGATGATGTCAGTGGCCAGCGCCGCTGGCTGGCCGTTGCGCACCGTCGCATCGGACAGGAAGCGCGTCCCGCCATAGCCGCGCAGATACGGGATGATGACGCGGTAGCCGGCCGAGGCCAGCAGCGGCGCGACATCCACATAGCTGTAGATGTCATAGGGCCAGCCGTGCAGCAGCAACACAACGGGCCCGTTGGCCGGACCGTCCTCGGCATAGGCGACGCTGAGGTCGCCAGCATTGATCTGCTTCAGCGGCTTGAACGACGTATGCGTGCCGCGCTTGACGGCAGGGAGCTGCTTGCCGGTCTTGGCGGCCTGTGCCGCCGCCGAGCCAATGCCAGCGAACGGAGCCGCTGCCAGGCCCATGATCGCCGCGCCCAGCAGGCTGCGGCGGTTGAGATGCGGGCTGTTGGGATTGTCGTTCGTCATGGTGCGCTCTCCGGGCAATGACGGCTGCGGCCGTCGATGCCCGGACCATGCTCCCGCCCCGGCACCGCCGCTTGAAGAATCCGTTGGTTTTCTCTTGAGAACGCCATGATTTGTCGTTGAGACGGGGTGTGCTAGGGACGGTCCTGCACACAAGCCCTTGGTGTGACAATAGGAAATGGACCCCTATCTTGCTGTTCCGGTTCGACGAATTCGTGCTCGACACTGACCGGCGGGAGCTGCGGCGGGGCACCGACACGGTGGCGGTGGAACCGCAGGTGTTCGACGTGCTGGAATTCCTGATCCGGGCGCGGGACAAGGTGGTCAGCCGTGACGATCTGCTGGCCGAAGTCTGGCATGGCCGCATCGTGTCCGAGGCGACGCTCAGCAGCCGGGTCAATGCGGCCCGCACGGCCATCGGCGACAATGGCGAGCAGCAGCGGCTGATCCGCACCTTGCCGCGGAAGGGATTTCGCTTCGTCGGCGAAGTCTTCGAACAAACCGACAGCCCCTCTCCGCTCGCGGTGACGGCGCCAGCAACTGCGCTCCAGCCCGCTACCGCCGATCCCGAAGGGCTGTCGATCGCGGTGCTGCCCTTCACCAATATGAGCGCCGACCCCGAACAGGATTATTTTGGCGACGGCATCGCCGAGGAGATCATCACCGACCTGTCGCGCTGCAGTGGCCTGTTTGTGATCGCGCGCAATTCGTCATTCACCTACAAGAACAAGCCGGTCGATATCCGTGAGGTCGGCCGCACGCTTGGCGTCAATTATGTTCTGGAAGGCAGCGTCCGCCGTGTCGGCGAACGGCTGCGTATCATCGCGCAACTGATCGACGCGCGCTCCGGCGCGCATCTGTGGGCCGACCGTTTCGATGGTGATCGCAGCGACGTGTTCGACCTGCAGGACCGCATCACCGAACGCGCCGTGGCCGCCATCGAGCCGACACTCCGCATCGCCGAGATCGAACGGCGCAGGCACAGCCGCCCGAACAAGCCAGATTCCTATGATCTGCTGCTGCGCGCCTCAGGTTACGAACACGACTTCACGCCGGAGAGCATGAATGCGGCGCTCGATTGCCTGCATCAGGCGCTTGAGCTCGATCCGACCTATGCGCCAGCGATGGCGGCCGCCGCCTATTGCCATGCGCAGCGGCATTTCCAGGGCTGGATCAGTGCTGACGATGCCCATCGCGCCGAGGGTCTCGTGCTCGCGCAACGCGCCATCGAGCGGATGCCCAACGATCCACAGATCCTCTGGATGGCCGCCTTCGCGATCTGGAATCTCGCCGAAACGCAAACGGCGAAAGACGCGGCCATTGAGCTGTTCAGCCGCTCCCTGGCCATCAATCCAAATTCTGCGACCGCGCTCGCGCTCGCCGGCTGGATCGAGACCATGCGCGGCCAGCAGCAGGCCGGTCGTGCGCTGCTCGATCGTGCGCGACGTTTGAACCCGCTCGATCCGCACGGCTGGTTCGTTTCCGGTGCATTGGCGATCGCAGCGATCATCGACGAGAACTACACCGAGGCGATCGGCTGGGCTGACAAGGCGCTGCTGCAGAACCGCCGCTTCGCCGTCGCACTCCGCGCGCTCGCCGTAGCACTCGTCAAAACCGACGCGCACGAACGCGCCGCACAGGTGGTCGAGGAACTGCTCACGATCGAACCGGAACTCACGGTCTCCGCTTTCTTTGCGCGCATCCCCGTCCCCGTGGAGTCAATGGCGCAAACCTATGCCGCCGCCCTGAAAGCGGCTGGGCTGCCGGAATGACCGTCCGCCCGCTCGTCCGCTATCCCGATCCGCGCCTCGCGCAGCCGGCCGCACCTGTCACGGTATTCGACGATGCGCTGCGCGCTCTCGCCGACGATCTGCGCGACACCATGCGTGCCGCTCCCGGCATCGGCATCACCGCGCCGCATATCGGCGTATCCCTGCGCGTCGTCGTGCTCGATCTCGGCGATGGCGCCAGGACCTATGTGAATCCGGAGATCACATGGGCCTCGCCCGAACTGATCATGCATCAGGAAGGCAGCGTCTCGATGCCCGGTGTGAATGACGACATCCAGCGCCATGCGGGCATCCGGATCGGCTATCGGGATCTCGACGGAAATATGCAAACAGAAGAGTCCGACGGCCTGCGGGCGGTCTGCCATCAACACGAGATCGACCAGCTCAACGGCATGTTCTGGATTCAACGCCTGTCGCGCCTCAAGCGCGAGCGGCTGATCAAGCGGTTCGAGAAGTCGTCGCGCGCCTGAAGCGCGCGACAGCCGTTACGTCCGCCACTGCGATTGGCGGTATCGGCCGGATATCAGCCTGAGCCAGGGCACGGTGTGGAACAAGCTCATGAAGGCATACATCACCGCCATTCCACTCCACGGCGATGAATGCGACGTTAAACAGAGCAAATCCGGCGAGCTGCCATCGAGCACCCCCGTCAGCAGCGCCATCAGTGCGAAGGCCGGTGCGGCCGCAAGGCATAGCCAGTCGGCGGCCGGCGCAAGGTTACCGATTTTCCGGCGATAGGCCTTCGCGTGATCGACGTTGTCGATGGCGCTACTCATCGGTCTTCCGGAATGTCGCCTCTCCTGCGGCCGAGACCTCAACCCATTTCTTGTCGGGTGCGGCGCCAGCGACATAGTTGTCGTGCCAGTTCCACCATTTGTAGGTCGGAGTCTGAGGATAGCCCTCTGGTGAATCCTCCCAGACCTCCTGGCGGCCGAGCGGCGTCGCGTCGAGATAGCTCCAGGTGGTCCCCATCGCCTCGTCGCCGCGGCTGTTGATGAAATAGGTGCGGAATACGCGGTCACCGTCGCGGAAGAACACGTTGTGGCCGTGCCACTCATCGACGCCGAAGTCGGCGTCGAAACTGTCCGTGATGGTGACCCAGGGCATCGCCCAGTCCATCCGCGCCTTCAGGCGTGCGATGTCCGCCTGCGGTGCCCGCGAGGCGTAGACGAGCGTGGTGTCGCGGGCATTCAGGTGTGCGAGATGGGCGACCTGATCGGCCCCGAGCGAACAGCCGCGGCAGGCGTGATCGGGCCAGCCGAACACGCCCGGCTCGAAGAAGGCGCGGTAGACGATCAACTGCCGGCGGCCGTCGAACAGGTCGAGCAGGCTGGCTTTGCCGTCAGGCCCTTCGAACGCATACGCCTTCTCCACCGCCATCCACGGCATCCTCCGACGCTCGGCCGCCAGTGCATCGCGCGCGCGCATCACAGCCTTCTCCTTCACGAGCATGTCCGTTCGCGCGGCCTCCCATGCCTGCGGTGACACAATCGGTGGTGTTTTCATCGGTGTCGTCATGGTCTTCTCCACTTTCGTCCATCGTCATGCGTTGCCGACACGACTTGCCGGTTGATCGTCGTAAGGTAGATTAGGACCGGACAATTTGAGGGTGGGAGTGACAAGTGTGGCGGGATTCAGATGGACTCCCTGATCACCGCCGCAGGACAGGCGCTTGCGGCGGGTGACCCGCTCGGTGCCTTGAAGCGCGTTGCGTTGCGCGATGACCCGCCGGCGCTCGCGCTGCGCGGGATCGCAATGGCACAGCTCGGCGATTTCGCACGCGCGAAGGATCTCGTAAAACGGGCCGCCCGCGCCTTCGGTGCGAAGGAACCGGTGGCGCGTGCGCGGTGCATCGTCGCCGAGGCCGAGATTGCGCTTGTCTCGCGCGATCTCCATTGGCCCAGCAAAACTCTCGACGCCGCGCGACGGACGCTCGACGCTCATGGCGACCGGCTCAATGCCGCCTATGGCGGTTATCTCGACGTCAGGCGTCTTCTGCTCATCGGGCGTCTGGACGAAGCCGAGCGAAAGCTCGGCGCCCTCGATCCGGCCCCCTTTCCGCCCGCCTTGCGCACGGCTCACGCGCTGGTCGTCATGGGCATTGCGATGCGGCGGCTCCATGCGAGAACCGCACGTACGGCCCTCGCCGACGCACAGCGCGCCGCACGCCTTGCCGGCATTCCTGCGCTGACGGCCGAAGTCGACAGTGCATCCCGTCTCCTCAACGCCCCCGCAGCGCGCCTGATCGCGCGCGGTGACGAACGACCGTTACTGCTCGACGAAGTCGAGGAGTTGCAGCATTCGAAAGCCATCGTCATCGATGCCTGCCGGCATGTCGTCCGCCACAGAAAGATCGAGCTGTCGCTGGCCACGCGCCCGGTTCTGTTTACACTCGCACGCGCGCTTGGCGAGACATGGCCGGCGGACGTCGCGCGGGAGACGCTGCTGGCACGGGCCTTCCGCGCCCGGCACGCCGATGACTCGCATCGCGCGCGGCTTCGCGTCGAGATGGGACGCCTGCGCAAACTGCTTGCGCCTCTGGCCGACGTGAAGGCGACCAGGCATGGCTTCGTGCTGGCGCCGCGCATGGCACGCGAGGTCGTCGTGCTGGCACGGCCCGTCGAGGAAGAACATGCCGCCGTACTCGCCCTTCTGTCCGATGGCGAAAGCTGGTCGAGTTCGGCGCTCGCGCTGGCACTCGGAGCGAGCCAACGCAGCGTTCAGCGAACGCTCGAAACGCTGGCTGTCAACAACAAGGTGCAGCCGCTCGGTCGCGGCCGCGCACGCCGCTGGACATCGCCGTCCCTGCCCGGACTCGCGACGATGTTGTTACTCCCGCCGTCGCTGCCGGATCATTAGGGTTGTCGCCATCGTCACGAGGGAAATGCGCATGAAAACATCGGCAGCAGAAATCATCCGTGAATATGGCCCCTTCGAAGGCGTCGACGGCGTGCACGGCGTCACCTATGATGGCCAGCATGTCTGGTTCGCCTCTGGCGACAAGCTCAACGCGCTCGATCCCGCAAGCGGCAAGACGGTGCGCGCTATCGACGTCGCTGCCCATGCCGGCACCGCCTTCGACGGCACGCATCTGTTCCAGATCGCCGAGGACCGTATCCAGAAGATCGATCCTCAAACCGGCCGCGTGCTCGCCACCATCCCAGCGCCCGGCAAGGGCGGCGATTCCGGCATGGCCTGGGCCGAGGGCGCGCTGTGGGTCGGGCAGTATCGCGAGCGCAAGATCCACCAGATCGATCCCGACACCGGCAAGATTCTGCGCACCATCGAGAGCAACCGCTTCGTCACCGGCGTCACCTGGGTCGACGGCGAACTCTGGCACGGCACCTGGGAGAACGACGAGAGCGATGTGAGACGCATCGATCCGCAGACAGGCGAAGCGCTGGAGAAGCTCGCACTACCGGCAGGCAGTGGCGTCTCCGGCCTCGAGTCCGATGGCGCTGATCAGTTCTTCGCTGGCGGCGGCAAAAGCGGCAAGGTGCGTGCGATCAGGCGACCGAAGCGGAAGTAAAAAGCAACGAGTGACGCCACTTCACTTCCTGGTTTGCGGATAGATCGTCTCGCCCTTCTTGAGCATCTCGACAAAGGCTGCGATCCGCTTCTTGCGGCCGGCTTCGGTCTTCATATTGTGCACCCGAAAGGCCAGCGAGAAGCGGTTCTGCGCACTGAGCTTTGCCAGCATCGCGCGGGCCTTCGGCTCGGCGTCGATGGCCGCCTGTAGGTCGGCGGGGATTGCCATGTCCTTGCCGCTCGCATAGGCGCGGTCCCAGCGGCCATCGGCCTTCGCCGCCTCGACATGGACGAGGCCGTGCCCGGTCATGCGCTCTTCCTCAATGAGGCGCGCAATATTGTCGACATTGATCTTGCTCCAGACGCTCTTCTTGCCGCGCGGCGAATAGCGTTGCAGGAAGCTCACATCGTCCAGCCCCTTGCGGATGCCGTCGATCCAGCCCCAGCACAGCACGACATCGATCGCCTCCTTCGGCGTGATCGATGGGAGGCCGGATTTCAGTTTGTGAATCTTGATCCAGACCTCGCCGGCCTTGTCGTGGTTCTTGCCGAGCCACTTGTAGAAGGCGTCGGCTGTCTTGAACTCACGCACATTCGCGGGATCGATCTTGACGGGTGCCATGCTCTGCCCTGCTCCGGCGCGTCGCCGTTAGCGCGCCTCCAGCCCCATTTGCCAGAAATCCGCTTCCAGCCTTGAGGCCTGACCAAACAGTTTTGCGAGCTCCGTGAAACGCCGCTCGGTCATCGCGCGCGCGGCGAGATCGTCGAGATGGCGGCGCGCTTTCATCGCGATGTCCTGATAGGCCTCGCCGGCATATTCACCGATCCATTCGCGATACGGATGATCGCCAAGCGCGTCGGCACCGTCAGGCGCAAGTTTCTTGCCGATCTCGGCATAACCGATCACGCACGGCGCCAGCGCCACATGCAGATCGAGCAAATCGCCGGCAGCGCCGCAGTCCAACACGAAGCGCGTATAGGCCACCGTCGCCTGCAGCTCGGGCGCGGCCTCGATATCGGCGGGCGACAGCCCCCAACGTCCGCACAGTTTTACGTGAAGCTCCATCTCGCCGAGGATGGCCGCAAGCCCACCCTGCGCCGACTTCATGTCATCGAGGGTGCGGCTCTTGTAGGTCGCCAGCGCATAGGCGCGCGCGAACTGGATCAGGAACAGATAGTCCTGCACCAGATAGGTGCGAAACGCAGGCTCTGGCAGCGTGCCGGCACCGAGCTGACGGACGAAATCGTGGTCGACATAGCTGGCCCACGCGTCGGACGCGGCGGCTTTGAGGCGATCGAAGATGTCCATGAGGACCAATTCAGGTTGTCGGCGAAGGTGCCATCGGCATGCAGCCGAAACCTAACTCACGGGAGCCTGACCGGCAATCGACGACACGAACATCGCGTGCGTGGCTACATCCCGACTTGCTTCGTTATCCTTGCGCACCCACCTCCGCTTGGCTTCGCCATTTTGCGGCGTGGGGCAGCACGAACATATAGAGGCCACTGAACAACAGCAGAAACAACGGCAGCAAAGGCGCGTATGTCACCCAGGCTGGAGGCTCGCCAAATCCGCGGACCACGAAATTGGCGACAACCGTGATGGTGAAAGCGAGGGACAGCCAGCGGTGAGCCTGTCGAATCCATTTACTCATGACCAAAACAACTCCTTATGATTGTACGGCAAGGCCGTATGTGCGCATCGTGCCGGCCGAGATCAGTCGAGCCGTTGCAGGAGCTGCTCCATTGCTGCGAAAAATCGCGGCCACCCGAATGTCGCGCCCTGATAGGCCTGCTGCTGATCCGGCCGGAAACCGATCTGCTCCATGCGCAGCACAGTTCCGGTGCCTGACGGCGTGAGAGTCCAGGTCACGACGCTCTCGAGACCCATCGCCTCCCACGTGTACGCGAGCCTCCTGTGCAGCTCGACTTCCGTGACGCGACAGTCGACCGTCCCCCAGTCTGCGCGAAGATCGAACCGATGGCCGATGACGGGCTGGAAATCGCTCTTCATGAGCCACTCGGCAATCAGATGTGGCTGTGTGAGCGCGCGCCAGATTTTTTCCGGTGCGTGGCCAAGCTCCCGTTCAACAACGACGGAACGCGTTTCGGATGCTGTATTGGTCAATTATCCATCCTCTTCAGTAGTTGTTCGAGATCGTCGAACCGGCTCTCCCAGAACCCAGCCATCTGGTTCGTCCAGTCGAGCAATGGAGCCAGCGCCGCAGGCCTGGATCGATAGTGCGTCTGACGCCCCTGATGCCGGTCGAGCACAAGTCCGGCCTGCTTCAACACGCCAAGATGCTTGGAGACAGCCGGCTGCGAGACCCCGGCTTGCGCGGTCAGAGCCGCGACCGTCTGCTCCCCGTCACGGCATAGCCGCTCGAAGATGGCCCGCCGCGTCGGATCGGCCAGCGTCTTGAAAAGCGTGTCATAGGTGTCCGGCATTGAAATCCATAATCCGTCAGTTATCGATCAAATCGATAACCCGTAAGCTATGGATTAGTCAAGCGAGAATGGGACAGACGGATGCCTGGAATGCGAGCCGGACGTCGGCCGATCAGACGATTTACTTGCCGTCGTCGAGGCTCACCAGCACCGCCGCGTTGGCAATGAGAATGCCGTCGCTGCCGCTCTCAGCGGGAATGTCGAGGCCACCCTTGACTGCCGTGACCGTCACGGTGCCGTAAGGCAACTCCTTCGCGACAGCCGATGTGTCGACGTCATCCGGATTGGGCACGGCGATGGTGACATCGACAAACATGTCGTGCGGCGTCTTGCCGACCATCCGGAAGAAGCCGACGCTGGAATGGCGGATCGCATCGGAGACCGCGCGTTTCGCAGCCTTGGTGGCATCGCGGCCGTGAACATCGACGCCCATGCCCATCTCGGTGATACAGCGCACCTTTGCCATCTGTTGTCGTCTCCACATATTCCCAATTGCATTGCGGCGAACTTAAGCAATCTCCTGCAGCGCGCGCCAGTCCCTTGCCGTCACGTGGATGCTATCAGCGACCGGCAATGGTGCAGCCTGGCTGTGGCGCGATTGCGCCCAGCCCGCGGACCGGAACGAGTTCGGCCCCCTGCGTTCTGGCGATGAACATGTTCATCGTTGCATAGTGGTTCGCATCGATGGTGACAGGACCTGTCGGCGACGGGATGGTGATGCCCGCCAGTGCATCGACAATGGCTTCCCTGTCGACCTTCCCTGCTTTCTCGATTGCAGCCTTGAGCGCGATCAACGTGTTGTAGTGAGTCATGACATAGTTCGACACCAGCACGTCGTTTCCGGCTGCAGCGCGCACGTTGGCGACGAATGCCTTCATGGCCGGCGCATCGCTGGTTGCCAGCGACGGCACCACGGTGATCATGTTCTGACCCTTGCCCTTGAAAATGCCGAGATCGATCTCAGACAATCCCAGGAATGCGACCGTGGTGTCCTTGAACAGGCCCTGATCGTCGGCCTGCCGGATGAAATCCATGCCGTCGCCTTTCAGCGCGAACAGCAGCACTTTCGGCTTGGCCGCCGCCACCTGTTTGATCAGCGGCGTGAAATCCGTCTCGGTGCCCAGCGTGTATTGCGTTCCGACGATGGTGCCGCCGAGTTTTGCGATCAGCGGCTTGGCGATATCGAACATCTGATGCGGCCAGACCCGGTCGGCGCCGAGCAGGAAGTACGTGTTGCCGACATCCTCGTTCACATAGGGCAGCAACTGGCCGAGATCCTGGTTCGGCACCGTACTGAACGAGAAGATATACCGGCTGCATCTGCCGCCTTCGAAATTCGTCGCATAGAGCAGCGGCGTCTTCGTGCTCTCGGCGAGCGGCGTGACCGCATTGAAGTTGGCCGAGGTGACAGGGCCGACAACCGCAACGACGCCGTTCTCTATCACCGACCGCATCGCGCTCTCGGCGGAGGCCGGCCGGGTCTTGTCATCGACATAGATGACCTCAAGCGGCCTGCCGAGAATGCCGCCCGCGGCGTTGATCTCCTTCGCAGCGAGATCGAGTCCGAGTTTTGCCTGCTGGCCATAAAGTTCGACGCCACCGGAGAACGGCAGCACGGCGCCGACGCGGATGGGATCGGCGACCGCCGCTGCGGAGCCTGACACTGCCGAACCCAGCAGCAATGCGAATATCACGAAATGTGCGACAGGAAACTTCATGCACGTTGCTCCGCCCTGCGCCTCGCCATCGGCGAGTCGGAAATCACGGCAATGATTGAGCCGGAAACATCGGGAGGTGCAAGAGCCGTTCGCTTATCCAGAGCTCTTAAGGCGATGACGGAGCCCGCGGCACCGGGGCAATCGGAAGAGGACCCACAGACGCAGGCGCGTCACTCACGGGAGCTCCGATGGTGGGAGCTTCCGTGGCTGGAGCCACCGCCACTGGCGCAATGTCCATCGGCGCCGCCGCGGCAGCGGCTGGCGGCGCGATGGACACGGGCGCGGCCGGGGCTGGAGCCGCGGTCGGTAGGTTAGCAGTAGGGATGTCAGCCGGAGGCACGTTGCTCGGACGCGCAGGAGCCGGAGGCGCTGCCGCCCTGTTGATGATCGGCTTGCAGATCATCACGGCTGCCGCCGATGCGATCATCGACGCCATGATCTGCAGGTCCGAGGGTTGTTTGGGGTCGCTCGCGACCGCGGCGGCTTCCTCGCGCAGTTGGATATTGCAATCGCAATCGGGAATGCCGCTTGCCGGCGTGCATGCGTCATGATGCATGCAGGCAACATCGAGCGCGTCGATCGGTGACTTGCCCGGCCGCGAGCCGAGGCCGCAATAATTGCCGTGGACCAGATTTGCGCCATTGGTCCGCGGATCGAGATTGATCCTGCTGTCACTGGCCGGTTTCTGACTGCGGGGCGCCGCTTCCTGGGCAAGACTTGGCGATGATGCGATGGCGGCCGAACACAGCACCACCGCAACGCTGGAACGGCGCAGCCACGAGGCAGCGCGCAAAGGCTTGATCATCGCGTTCAGATCCGCATGGCCCCGACGGGATGTGTCGGCCGCGAAGGATACGCGCGACGGCTTCTTAGGTTCCCGATCAGGTTCCCTTTGTGGGAACCCAATCGATCAGCCTTCCGCCATCAGCTCCTTCGCCAGCGCCATATAGGCCGGCAGCGTCACCGGATCGTTGGCGGCATTGCCGGCGACCGGATGAGACGCATAGCGCGCGATCACCATCTCGGCCTTCGGATCGATATAGAGCCCCTGCCCGTAGACGCCGCGCGCCATATAGGCGCCGTGTTCATTGTGGGTCACCCACCATTGATTGCGATAGGAGCCACCGGGCAGTGTGACGTAACCGGCGGGCTTGAACTTCGCGGGATCGGCGCCGCGTTCGATATCCTCGACCACCGCTGCCGGCACGATCTGCCGGCCGTTGAAATGGCCGTGATTGCGCATCACCTCGCCGAAGCGCGCGAGATCGCGCAGGGTCGTCGACAGTCCGCCACCACCGCTCTCGGTGCCGATGCGGTCGACGTGATAATGCGCGTCTTCCTCCGCACCCATCGGCTGCCAGATGCGCTCGGAGAGCAGATCGCTCAGCGCCGTGCCGCTGGCGCGCCGGACGATGAAGGCGAGCACGTCAGTGTTGACGGTCTTGTAGGCGAAGGCCTTGCCGTGCTCGCCCTGCTTCCCCTGCTTGCACAGCAAAGCGAAGATATCGGTCGCGCCCTGATAGTCAGACGGGATCGGCGCCATGCCGTTAGCGCGGCGCAAGCTCCACACGTCGGAATTCCTGTCGGCATAGACCTCAGTGTATTTCAGCCCGGTGGTCATATCCATGACCTCATGCACGCAGGCATCGCCGAAGGCCGTGGCCTTCAGCTCCGGCACATAATCGGTGACCGGCGCCTGCGGATCGATCTTGCCTTCCTCGACCAGAATGCCGGCCAGCGTGCCGGTGAAAGACTTGGTCACCGACATCGCGATATGCGGCTTGTGTGGCTTCAGCGCGCCGGCATATCGCTCATAAATCAGCTTGCCCTTGTGCAGCACGGCGATGCCGTCAGCATAGGTCTCGTCGAACATCTTTGCGAAGGTCATCGGCCGGCCATCCATGGTCGTCGATGTCGACCCGCCGATATCGCGCTCCCCGCGCGGCAGCACGGATGCGCCACTCGCGCCGCGCCAGACATTCACCGTGGGCACGAGCGAGCGCACATTGCTCCAGGCCCAGCGCAGCTCGGGAAAATTGCGGAACGAGTCGTCGTGAAAGCGGATGGTCTTGTCCGGCGCCGGCGGAAAGCCCTTCATCCAGCCGAGCGTCTCGGGATCGGTCTCGGCGGCGGTGGGGACTTGGTTCGGTGCAGGTGCGTCAGACATGAAGGGGCTCCGGTAAGGCGGCAAGTAAGTTGGTCGTAACATGCGACGCGGCGGGGCACATCAAACACAACAGCCGGGCTGCATTCGGCAGCTGCATGTCGCAGGCTCACTCAAGGCGGTCGGCCCAGACTGACGCATGTGCCCCGAACACTTCAGCCGACACACAAAACCCGATAATCAGGCCTCATGGGATCAGCAGCAGCTTGCCGGTCGTCTTGCGGTTTTCCATGTCGGCGTGGGCCTTCGCGGCGTTCTCCAAACGATATTCTCCGCCGATGTGGAGCTTGAGCTCTCCCGTCGCGATCCAGTTGAACAGCCGCTCCGAACGCGCACGCAGCAGTTCGGGCGTGTGGATATGATCAAAGAAGGTTGCGTAACCGATCTTGATGCTTCTCGGCAGGCTCATGATGTCGAGTGGTCCCGGTCCCCCGAGCACCGGACCGTACCAGCAGAACGTGCCTGACCTGCGCAGCACATCGAGCGAGCCCTGGAAGGTCGTCGGCCCTGAGCCGTCATAGACGACATGCACGCCCTGGCCATCTGTCAGGCGTAGGGTCTCCTCGGCGAACCGGCCTTCGGTATCGACGATCACATGGTCGGCGCCAGCCTCCCTGGCTGCAGCGACCTTCTCCTGCGACGACACACGTCCGATGACATGGCCGCCCCGCAATTTGATGATCTGGGTCAGCAGCAGTCCCACGCCGCCTGCCGCCGCATGGACGAAAGCGATGTCGCCGTGCTGCACCGGATAGAAGTCAGTGGCGAAATGGCTGGCAGTGAGACCCTGCATCATCACCGACGCCGCCGTGCGATCATCGATCGCGTCAGGAACCGGCACCAGAGACGTGACAGGGATCGCGATTCGCTCCGCATAACTTCCCGGCGCATAAACCCAGGCGACGCGCTGGCCGGGCCTGATGCCTTCGACACCATCCCCGACCGCCAGCACACGCCCCACACCCTCGACGCCAAGAATTTTGGGATCAGGAATCTCGGTCCAGGCCATGCCCTGGCGCACGCCGATGTCCATGAAGTTCACCCCCGCAAAGACAACCTCGACCAGCGCCTCGCCCGGTCTAGCGAGAGGGGCCGGACGTTCGACATAGTCCAGCACCTCGCGACCGCCCATTCCGGTCATCACAACAGCTCTCATCACTTGCTCCGTTCTTGAATAATCGTTCCATAATTTCCCAAAAAAAGGGGCTATCGCAGCGCCCTCATGGCCATATCGGACAGCCTGGCCAGAGCCGCGCGTGCAGCGCCGCCCCGTCCCGCGACGCGAATGCCAGCGATGTTCGCAATCAGAAATTCCGAGGTTGCTTCCGGGTCGAGACCAGCGGCGACATCGCCTTCACGCTGCGCATCGCGAATGCGCGCTGCGATGGCAACTCGCAAGCTTTTCGCCAGCAGTCCATTGATCTCCTGAAGGTCAGGTTCGGACACGCCGAATTCATAGATCGAGCCAACGCCAAGACACGGCCGATCGGCTGTTTTCACGACACGGCGCAACATCGCGCCGATGCCATCGATCGCGCGCGGTCCGCTTCGGAGCGCGTCGATATGTGCAGCACATTCGCCCATTCCATAGCGACGCACAGCCGCGCAATAAAGCTGCCACTTGTCGCCGAAGGCAGCGTAAAGGCTCTGTCGCCCGATCCCCATTGCATCGACGAGCATCTGGGCCGAACTGCCCTCATATCCATGCCCGCTAAAGACATTGATCGCGCCGTCGAGCGCGGCGTCCGTGTCGAATTCCCGTGGTCTAGCCATAAACGGCAAGATAGCAATTCAGGAACGAATGTTCAATAACTTTATAGCGCCGCGGCACGTAAATTCGATAAACCGGCCCGCGCCGCTGTTGCGGTCCTCAAAGGCTGTCCTGAGGGATTCCCGTCAGCCGCCCGACGCAGCGGTGAAAACCGCCAATTGAGCGGCGAAAGCACGCTTGTAGGCAGGCCGGGCTTCGCCGCGGGCGACATAGGCGGAGAGGTTGGGATATTCATCCAACAGGCCCGACGCCCCCAACCTGAGCAGCACCGACACCATCAGCAGGTCACCGGCGCTGAACGCACCGTCGAGCCAGTCGGCATCGCCAAGGTGCTTGGAAAGTTCGCCCAGCCGCCCGCGGATGCGATCCTTGACCATTGCCAGGCGCTGCTCATACCAGGTCTTGTCGCGTTCCAGGAGCGTGACGATGACGAGATCGACGATCGGCGGCTCGACCGTATTGAGTGCGGCAAACATCCATGTGACTGCTCGCGCCCGGGCGTTCGCATCATCGGGCAGCAGGCCAGCATGGCGCTCTGCGATATGGAAGACGATCGCCCCTGACTCGAACAGGACAAGATCGCCCTCCTCGTAGGTCGGAATCTGCCCGAAAGGATGACGCGCCTGATGCGGAGGTCCCTTCATCTCATCGAACGAAAGAAGTCGAACGTCGTAAGGCTGATCCACTTCTTCGAGCGCCCAGCGAACGCGCATGTCCCGCGCCAATCCCCTGCCGCGATCGGGCGACCGTTCAAAGGCGGTAATGGTGGGGTTCATAGGCAGACTCCCGGCGAATGCATGCGCTATCCAGTGTGACATGGGCCACGACGATGGTCTTCCGCATCGTCTCTCCCGGCTCTTTGTCTCCCAAGGACGCATGACGGGCGGGCTTCCCGACACAGGCGGGCCTTTTTCTCGCGGCAGCAGCCATAGGGACGGCGAAGCTGGCCGTCCCTCGCCAGGACAGCGGATCGCCAAGCGGGTCCGGAGAATGGATACCGCCCAACGAACACTCCCAGCCGGCGGTTTCACAGACCTATTGCAACACCATCTCGACGCGGCGGTTGCGGGCGCGGCCATTTTCATTGGCATTGCTGGCAAGCGGTGCGTAGTTCGCCACGCCGGATGCGGACAGGCGCTTGCCATCGATCTTGTAGCTGCGCGTCAGGTCATCGATCACCGCCTGTGCGCGCGCCTTCGACAGCGCGAGGTTCACATCCAGCGTACCCTGATTGTCGGTATGGCCGACGATGAACACGTTTGCGCCGGCATTGGCTTGCAGCACGCGCGCCATCTCGTCGAGTTGCGGTTTGGACTCGGGCTTGATGGTCGCCTTACCGGTGTCGAAGAACAGTCCATAGAGCGCCACCCTCCCCTCAGCCTGCAGGCCCTTTGCGAGCGCCGCCGCATCCACAGTCACCTTGCCGCTATCCATCGCCTTCGGCTCGACGATCTCCACGACTGTAGCGATGTACTTGCTGGCAAGCGCGATGGTGCCAGGCTTCGCTGAGAGGATCGCCACATGCAGCGTGGTGCCGGATGCATTCAACGTCCCGTACCAATAGCGCTCGCTGCCAATCTCCTGCCATTGCTGCAACAGCGTGATCGGACTCCAGCCTTCCAGCGACACCTTGGCCAGCTGCGGATTGGCAGGCAGGTCGCGCAGCGGTTTGAAATTCCGTTGACCGCAGTCGTCGGCACATGCATCCAGCTTCGATGCACCGGCGCGCTCGAGTGCCTGCTCATAATTGCGCTGCACTTCGAGCACCGACTTGCCGGCAGGCGCGAGATAGAACAGCCGCGTCACCCGTCCTTCAAGCTTGACGACATGAGTGTCTCCGGAGGGAATGCCGGTCTGATCGAAGCTCTTCGCATCCTGGGCGACGAGCCACGATCCGGCATAGCGGCTGAGCACGGCATGATCGCGCGCATTCGGCGCGTCGGCAGGCATGCTCTGCGCCATGGCTAGGGAAGCTGAAGCAAGGAGACCAAGAACAGACAGCAGGCGGACAAGGCAGGCGCGCATCGGGACCCTCTCAGGCCGGAATGTAAGCGGAATGCAGATTGCTGCGGAGCTATATCAGGACACCATTTTTGGGAACAGCCGATGCTTTCCCCTCACTCCCACTCGATTGTTGAGATACCAACCAAGTATTTTATTTTTATGTAACTCCTTCTTCGCAATGAGAAATGCCGGCAGCGGCATACTGCTTTGCGCCAAGGGGTGGCCATGAAAATCATGCTTCATGGTCGCCTCTCCCTCAAATGCAGAATTCCGTCGCAATCACCCCTGCAGGGCAGGCATGACGACCTCTTGCACGATCGCGGTGCCTTCAGGCGTGCTCCAGTCACCTGCGAGTTCGGCAATCACCTGATTGGTGCTGGACAGGGTGACGCCGCCCCGCTCCATCCGGCGCAGAGCCATGTCGTCGCCCATGCTGCTGGGGGATCCGCCGGCATCGGCGATGACCTGAACCTCATAGCCCTGGCTGACGAGAGTGAGCGCGGGATAAACTGTGCAGACGTCGTTGGTCACGCCAGCCAGAATTAGCTTGCGCCGTCCGGTCGCGCGCACCGCTTCGGCGAAGTTGGGATCGTCCATGGCATTGACGATGCCGAGGCGCTTCATGCGTGCACTGAATTCGTCCGGCAGGATTTCCGCCAGTTCGGAAAGCAGCGGCCCCTGCGCATATTCCTCCATACTCGAAGTGAGCACGACGGGCATCTTCAGGATGCGCGCGGTCTTTGCGAGCATCAGCGCGTTGCGCTTCATCTCTTCAAAGGGAAGTGACTTCACCCAGCCCATGGTCCCGACCTGATGATCGATCAGGAGCATGGCAGCGGTGTCTCCAGTGAAGCGTTTGAATGTCATGATGCTACTCCTTCTTGGATGGTCTTGGTGAAATGTCGTTTCAGGAAATCGATGCGGATGTTCCCGCAAAGAGCATGATCCTTGCCGGCGCGGCCCGGGCGACAAGGCGGGCCATGTGCTGGCTGTTCTTCGCGGAATAAAACGGCGCGCCGGAACGCTCCGGATCGAGCATGTCGCCGTCGACGGCGATACGCCCCGTCACGGGCAGCAAGAAGGACATCTCGTTCGCTGGAAACGGGAGGTCCAATCCAGCTTCGGGTTCGAGCGCAATGTCGAGCATCGTCACCCTGGTTGTCGGTACCAGTGGCGAAGACATGCCTTCGAAAGTGCCGAGAGGCACGCGAATGATTGCTCCCGGGCGCTGGACAACCGGTATCTCGTGTGCGGCAAGGCCGATGGCGGACGGTTCGCCTGTCCGTGCCACGGGAGACAGGGCAACGAATATCTGAAGCGAGTGGACAGTACGGCCGGGTGTGGCAGGTACTTCCTCATGCACCACGCCGCTGCCGGCTGTGAGCCAGTGCAGTCCGCCCGGTTCGATGAGGTTGTGGTTACCCAGCGAATCCCGGTTTTCGATGGCGGTCTCTGAATCGCTGAAGACGTAGGAGACCGCCGCGATCCCGGCATGACGGTGCGGCGGGAAGGTCGGCGCGCTCATCCAGGCGTGGTCGACGCTGATGAACGGCGCGATACGCGCCCCCTCGCCACGCAGCGCATGCGCGCGAAAGTGCAGACCGTGATTGACGCGCTGCATGACGAGGTGTGTGGACATGGCTCGTCCCTCAGGCCGCCATGACCGGATAGTCGGTATACCCCTTTTCGGTACCACCGAAAAAGGTCATGCGATCCGCCTCGTGGAACGGAGCGCCGATCTTCAGGCGTTCGATGAAGTCGGGATTGGCAAGGATCATCTGTCCATAGGCTTCGAGATCGGCGAGGCCCGAGGCGATATCGGTTCCGATCGCATCGCGCGCACGGCCCGGTCTGTTGATGATGAGCGTTCCCTTCCACAGGCGACGGATATCCGCGAGGAGCGCGTCATTGCCCTGGTCCATGATGTGGAGATAAGCGAGCCCCAGCTTGTCGAGTTCGCCGACGAGATAGCGATAGAGCTCGGGGCCGTCCGGACCTTCGTCGATGCCCCAGAGCGCGGTTCCGGGCGAAAGGCGAATACTGGTGCGATCCGCACCGATTGCTTCGGCAATTGCCGTTGCCACCTCGATGGCGAAGCGTGCGCGGTTCTCGATCGAGCCGCCGTAGCGGTCGGTGCGCTGGTTCGCGCTGGGGGCGAAGAACTGCTGGATCAGGTAGGCGTTGGCGCCGTGGATCTCCACGCCGTCGGCGCCCGCCTGGATCGCCGAGCGCGCCGCATGGGCGAAGTCCGCAACAGTCTGCGCCACCTCGTCGGTGGAAAGCGCGCGCGGGGTGGGCGCATCCTGCGGGCCGGTCGGCGTGAACATCTGGGCGCCGGGAGCAATGGCTGAGGGGGCAACGCCCTGCCGGTGGTGCGGGGTGTTGTCCGGATGCGACATGCGTCCGGCGTGCATGAGCTGGATGAAGATGTGGCCACCCTTGGCGTGAACTGCATCGGTGATCGGGCGCCAGGCCGCGACGTGCCCGGGGGTGTAGATGCCGGGCGTAGTCATGTAACCCTGCCCGTCCGAGGAGGGCTGCGTACCCTCAGTCACGATCAGGCCGACGCTGGCGCGCTGCGCATAGTATTCGGTGGCGAGATCGCCCGGCGCGCCGTCAGCATTGGCGCGACTACGGGTCATCGGCGCCATGACCAGCCGATTGGGAAGGTCGTATCGGCCGAGGCGGACGGGTTCGAAGAGTGTGCTCACAGTGTTTCTCCGTTGGTGGATTGCTTGTGAACACTATCGGCACTGGATTAATTGGGATAAAGACACCATCTTGGAGAACATTGGTCCATTAATGGAGCAATAAAAATGGGCCATCTCGACGACATGGCGTTGTTCGTGGAGGTCGTGAAAACGAAGAGTTTCCGCGGCGCAGCCGAGGCGCTCAACATGCCCAATTCCACGGTCTCGCGCCGGATCAGTGTGCTCGAGAAAGCCCTTGGCCTACGGCTCCTTCACCGCACGACACGGCGGATCGAACTGACCGAGGCGGGCCAGCTGTATTTCGAGCGCAGCAAACGCATCGTTGAAGAGGCGCGCCTCGCTCATGTCGAGCTTGGCGATATGCTGGCTCAGCCCACGGGCCTGTTGCGTGCCTCGTTGCCCGTGGACTTCGCGGTCACCTATCTTGCGCCGCTGGTTGCCGAGTTCGCTCGCCTTCATCCGGGCATTACGTTTGACATCGACCTGACCCCACGCCGGATCGACCTCGTCAGCGAACCCTGCGATGTCGCTATTCGGATGGGCGAACCGGAAGATTCACATCTCATCGCAAGGCCGCTGGCACTGCTCCAACCGCAGCTTTACGCAGCGCCCGGATATCTTTCGGAGCGAGGTGAACCGCAAACACCTGAAGACCTCGCACAGCACGACTGCATGGGAATGATCAAGGCCGGAACCTGGACACTGCTCTCGGGAGACCAGACGCACCTGGTCCGCGTCGGCGGTCGCTTCCAGCTCAACAACGTAGGTATGATCAAGCGTTTATCCACGCTTGGCATGGGCGTGATCCTCGTTCCCGAGGAAATCGTCGCAGACGAAAAGGCATCAGGCCAATTGCGGCGTATTCTGCCGGAATGGCAAGGCAAGCCGATGCCTGTTTATGCGCTGACCGAAACCCGCCTGCTCCCGGCGAAGACTCAGCGCTTCATCGACTTCATGCGCGACAAGCTCGCGTCGCGAAGGTGAGCCGAGCGATCGTAACGCCTCGATCAACGATGCATTTTTTTCCGCGCACGATGACGAACCGCCTCCCCCTATCCGTCAGAAATTTGCGCTCTTGAATTCAAAGCGGAATTTCGCCGGTTCGGAATCTGCTCGGTTTCAGCGACTATCGGAATTGATCGGTCGATTTTCGAGGTCTCTGCCGAAAGCCACGCGATCGGATCGCCGCAGAAAATGCCGTCATCGTCAGTAGCTGTAATTTCAAAGTATCCACCCGGACCAGAGATGATGACAAAACGGCATGGACGTCAGCCTGGTCGAGGTCAATCGGCGACTTCCACTTCCGGAACTGCCGGTTGCCTTTGACCTCCGTCAAGGCGTTGAGCGGCCCGATAGCGGCCGGGTGACAGGCCGAGATGTCGATGGAACAGTTTTGAAAACGCCGCCGCTGTCTCGTAACCGACCCGGCTCGCAATCCGTGCGATGGGCTCGTCGCTGGTTTCGAGCAGGAACGCCGCTTCTGCCATCCGGCGTTCGATCACATAACGGTGCATGGACTGCCCGACGAGCTTGGTGAAGCGGGCCGAAAATACCGAGCGGCCGAGCCCCACGCGATGGCCGAGGTCGCCAAGGGTCCAGGGCCGCTCCGGGTTTTCGTGCATCAACTTGAGCGCCGGTCCGATATGCGGGTCTGATATTGCCCCGAGCCAGCCGCCTTGTCCGGGACTGAGAGACGCAATCCAGCTTCGAAGCACCTCGACAAAAAGCACTTCCGTCAGTCGTGAGAGCGCGACGCGCTGGCCAAGACGCTCAAGCGCGGACTCGTTCACCATGCGGCGCAGGATTGCTTCGAGCCAGCCACCGTCAGCCGTCGGCTTCAACAGAAGCACGGGCGGAAGTGCTTCCAGCAAGCTGCCGTACAACGGGCGCGACACGGTGAAATTGCCACAGATCATGGTCGAGAGCGGCTTTGCACGGCCGCCGTGACGAACGACGCCAAGACGTGCCGACGATCGATCAAGGTCCACGATCCGCAAAGGCTTCGCCCGGCGATCCGAATAAAACGCATGGGGCGCGCCGCGTGTGATGACGACAAAATCGCCCTCGGTCATGTGGAGTTCTTGTGCCTGTTCGAGCGCGAGGGTCGCCGAGCCCCGACTGAGATAATGAAACAGGGCGTAGGGACGCGCCGGCAACTCCAGATTCCAGGGATGGCCGAGCTCGAAGTGGAAGAGCAGCGTCCCTCCGAGACGAACGCGATCGAGCACCTGGGCGAGGATGTCCATGCCGCCGAAGTTAGTCCGGTGGACGGTCGGACACAACATCCGGACGATTGATCCCTATCGTCCGCAAAGCCCGCGGAATAGGTCATGTCGCGGCGGGTCGACGTCACGTGTGGCAACCATTTCGTCAACGGCGGATGGAAGAACCGCGACTTGGCTGGAAACGCCTGTCCATTCCCCGGACCTTGTTCGTCCGACATTCCAACAGGAACCAATCAATGCGAAATCTCCTGCTCTCAGCCGCCACCGTACTCTTGGCCGGAACGGCATTAGCCGGCTCCGTCCACTCCGCCGAACTGCCCAAGGGAGCAGTCCACAATATCGTGCTCGTGCACGGCGCTTTCGTGGACCAGACGAGTTGGCAGCCCGTTGCCGATATTCTGACGAAGAAGGGCTACAGCGTCACGCTCGTGGAAAATCCGCTCACCTCGCTTGCCGCCGATGTTGATGCCACCAAGCAGGCGCTCGCGAAACAGAACGGCAGGACCGTTCTCGTCGGCCATTCATGGGGTGGGGTGGTGATCACGCAAGCCGGCAACGATCCCAAGGTTTCGGCGCTGGTCTATGTCTCCGCCTTCGCGCCCGAGGTCGGTGAATCCCTGGCATCACTGGCCAAAGCCGGCCCGCCGACCGAAGGCGGCAATGCGATCCATCCCGACGCAAAGGGCAACCTGTACATCGACCCCAAGGTGTTTCCGTCGGCGGTCGCGGCTGACCTTCCTCCGGAGATCGCCGCGCACCTGGCTAACTCGCAGCTTCCATTGAATCACGTTGCGTTCGAGGCTCCCGTCAGTATAGCGGCGTGGCATGACAAGCCGACGTTCTATGTCATCAGCACGAAGGACAAAGTCCTCGCGCCCGAGGCTCAGAAATCCTTTGCAGCCAGGATCAAGGCTCAGACGACGGAAGTCGCAGGCAGTCATGCCTCGCTCGTTGTTCATGCCAAGCAGGTCGCTGAGGTCATCGAAAAGGCAGCGCTCGCGAAGTGACGGTATCGCTCCCGGCGCTCGCGCCGGGAGCGCGCACGTGCGCTGAACCGCGATGGCGCACACCGGTCCGCCAATGCACAGCCCGCGGCAGCATGAACCCTGGCGCGCTCCGGCGCGAGCAGAGGCACCTTATCCATGAGAGTTGTTACGGAGGACAAATGACAATCGCTAAAGTCGAAGTGGAGCGTTTCAGCCTCACGAGCTCAAGACCATTCGATGCTGTTGTGGCCGCGCTCAAGTCGGCGGTCGGGCAACCCAACATGACCGAGTTTTTCAAGGAGACGAGGGCGACAAAATCCTTCCCGGATTTAGAACGCGTTGTACATGGCAGCCTCGGTCGAACGGACCTTATGCTCTTCGCAGAATTTGACTTGGGCGACATTCTGCGTCGCGAAACTGGGTCCAAGACGCCTCAGATCATACGGCTTGTGGTTGGCAATCCGCTCATCATGAAGGAAATGGTCAAGCACGTGCCCGATGCTGGCTCCTATGCTCCAGTCACAGTGCTGATCGATGAGCGGCCCGATGGCGTGCACATCTCTTACGACAAAATGGAGAGTTATCTGCTGCGTTATGCCAACGCGGAAGCTCTAGCCGTCGCCCGGGATCTGGATGCGAAGGTAACAACTTTACTGCGCGAATGCGCCGGCTGAAACATTCTGATGATGTTTTCGACGATTGAATGTGAATGTCTCACCATTCGCCAATGCAACTGGCACTCACATGCGCCTCACGAATTGTCGAAATGCGGGAAGGAATATTCTGCATGACTAAATTACTTCTTGTCACTCTCCTGGCATCGGCTCTTTCCTCCGGCGCTGTCGCCGCGTCGCCCGCCATCGGTAAAGAGCCGCTCGATTCTGCCACGCTGAATACGATCAAATCGAAATTCGGCACGCTCATGCAATTGGCCAATAGGCACGATTTCCAGGCTCTGCATGATATGTTCTGGCAATCGCCCTCGACCCTATTGGTGGCGAAGAGCGCGATCCAGTCAGAGGGGAATTGGGCCGGCTTTTGGGGCAACGAAGCGGTTGATCGGAAGCTGCAGGATATCGGCACCTCCGGTCCGGTCGTGCTCGAGCCAGATTACTCGAAGCTGAAGGTCGTCGGCCTGACGCTCGACGTCGCCGAGTCCTATGTGCCGATGAACATCACGGTCTCTTATGCGGGACAGGATGGAACAGCCAGGCCATTTCTAATGATCATCAACTGGCTTCGCGTCGGAGACGACTGGAAGATCGCTTCAGAAATTATTCTGCGGGTGCCGCCCCTACCCGCCACGAAACGCTAGGCGCCAAGCCTCAACTGTTTGGCACGAAGCCAATAGGTCGACGTGATGTCACACACCACGCGACTGACGCCCTTCACCTCGTTGATGATGCCCCGCGCGGGGTGCCCGCTCGTGTACCAGCCCCGCGGCGCGGCAGGTGTTACCTGCCAACGCCGTTTTTTGAACAGCTTTCGCTGCCCGCCTTAGTAGTGGACGGACGCCCCCATCGCACCGACCTTCGGCGGTGCGAACTTGGTCAGATCGATACCTTCGACCGCGGCCTTGTACTCTTCCGCGCTCGGCGTACGGCCAAGGATCGCTGACAGCACCACGACCGGGGTCGAGGCCAGGAGCGATTCACCCTTCTTCTCGGCGGTATCTTCCACGACGCGGCCCTGGAACAGACGGGTCGAGGTCGCGAGAACCGTATCGCCCTTCTCCGCCTTTTCTTGGTTGCCCATGCACAGGTTGCAGCCCGGACGTTCGAGATAGAGGATGTTCTCGTAGGCGGTGCGGTTCGCGGTCTTCGGTTTCACATCGTCGAATTCGAAGCCCGAATACTTCTGCAGGATTTCCCAATCCCCTTCGGCCTTCAGCTCGTCGATGATGTTGTAGGTCGGCGCAGCAACGACCAGCGGCGCGTTGAAAGCGACCTTGCCCTCGGACTTCTCGATGTTCTTGAGCATCTGGGCAACGATCTTCATGTCGCCCTTATGCACCATGCACGAGCCGACGAAGCCGAGATCGACCTTCTTGGTGCCGCCGTAATACGAGATCGGACGGATCGTGTCGTGGGTGTAGCGGCGCGACACGTCGGCATTGTTGACGTCGGGATCGGCGATCATCGGCTCGTCGATGATGTCGAGATCGACGACGACTTCGGCGAAGTACTTTGCATTCGCATCCGGCGTCAGCGCGGGCTTCTCGCCCGAGCGGATCTCGGCGATGCGCGCATCCGCCTTGGCGATCAGGCCCTTCAGGGTCTGGGCCGGATTGTCCATGCCCTTGTCGATCATGATCTGGATGCGCGACTTGGCGATCTCCAGCGACTCGATCAGCGTTTCGTCCTGCGAGATGCAGATCGACGCCTTGGCCTTCATCTCGGCCGTCCAGTCGGTGAAGGTGAAGGCCTGGTCGGCGAGCAGCGTGCCGATATGAACTTCGATGATGCGGCCCTGGAAGACGTTGTCGCCGCACTGCTGCAGCATCTGCGCCTGGGTCGCATGCACGACGTCGCGGAAGTCCATATAGGGCTTCATCGTGCCCTTGAAGGTCACCTTGACCGATTGCGGGATCGGCATGGTCGCCTCGCCGGTCGCCAGCGCCAGCGCCACGGTGCCGGAGTCGGCGCCGAACGCGACGCCCTTGGACATGCGGGTGTGGCTGTCGCCGCCGATGATGATCGCCCAGTCATCCACGGTGATGTCGTTCAGCACCTTGTGGATCACGTCGGTCATCGAGTGATAGACGCCCTTCGGATCGCGCGCGGTGATCACGCCAAAGTTGTTCATGAAGGACATGAGCTTCGGGATGTTGACCTGGGCCTTCTTGTCCCAGACGGACGCGGTGTGGCAACCCGATTGATAGGCGCCGTCCACGAGCGGCGAGATGACGGTGGCCGCCATCGCTTCCAGCTCCTGCGCGGTCATCAGGCCGGTGGTGTCCTGCGAACCAACGATGTTGACCTTCACGCGAACGTCCGAGCCGGCATGCAGCACCTTGCCCGGCGTCACGCCGACGGCATTGCGGTTGAAAATCTTCTCGACCGCGGTCAGGCCCTGGCCCTCGACGGTGATTTCCTTGTTCGGCGCGAAGACAGGAGTCGGTTCGACACCCAGCGTCTCGGCGGCAAAGGTCTGCAGCTTCTTGCCGAAGACGATGGCGTAAGAGCTGCCCGCCTTCATGAACTCCATCTTCTGCGGCGTGAACGCAGCGGCGACATCGACCAGCTCGTTGCCGGCTTCGTCACGCAGCTTCTTGGCCTTGGCGTCGAGCTTCAGCACGGTGCCGGTCGCGACCGAGTATTTCTGCTCGAGGATCGGGTTGCCTTCGTTGTTGAGCAGCGGCTTGCCGTCTTCACCGAGTTTCTTCACCCAGTTCTTCAGGTTGACGCCGATGCCGCCGGTCACGTCCACGGTGGTCGCGAAGATCGGCGAGATGCCGTTGGTGCCGGCGACGACCGGTGCGAAATTGACGAAGGGCACATAGGGGCTGGCCTGCTTGCCGGTCCACAGCGCCACATTGTTGACGCCGGACATGCGCGACGAGCCGACGCCCATCGTGCCCTTCTCGGCGATCATCATCACGCGCTTGTCGGGGTGCTGCGCCTGCAGCGCCTGGATTTCCTTCTGTGCTTCCGGCGTGATCATGCACTGGCCGTGCAGCTCGCGGTCCGAACGCGAATGCGCCTGGTTGCCCGGCGACAAGAGGTCGGTCGAGATATCCCCTTCGGCGGCGATATAGGTGACGACCTTGATCTCGTCCTCGACGTCCGGGAGCTTGGTGAAGAACTCGGCCTTGGCGTAGCTCTCGAGCACGTCCTTGGCGACGGCGTTGCCGGCCTTGCAGGCATCGCGCAGCCGGAACATGTCTGCGTCGTAGAGGAAGACCTGGGTCTTCAGCACTTCGCCAGCCTGCCTGGCCAGCGTGGCGTCAGCGCCCAGCGCGACGTCGAGCAGCACGCCGATCGAGGGTCCGCCCTTCATGTGCGACAGCAGTTCCAGCGCGAAACTGGGTGTGATTTCCGGGACGATCGCCTCGCCGAGGATGATTTCCTTGAGGAAGGCGGCCTTGACGCCCGCGGCGCTCGTGGTGCCCGGCAGGGTGTTGTAGATGAAGAATTTCAGGGCATCGGCGCGGTAGGCGCTGCCGTTGTCCTTGATCAGGGCGATGATTTCGCCTGTGAGCGCGCCGTCATCGATCGGTTTGGGAGCGAGGTTTTGAGCTTTTCTGCTTTCGATCTCAGCGAGGTAATCTGAATAGAGGCTCATCATCATCCCAACGTCATGAGGTGGTTGACGCTGAAACGCAGCGCCACCAACCGTTATTGTTAAAACCGGTCTAAAGGCGAATTCGGCTTCGAGTACGTCAATCGGGGCCGACTGACAAGATACTGCATTGCGGTAAAAATAGCCCTTTAAATTCAGCGTTCAACGGTCAAAACATGACGGCAGGCATGCTTGCCGGGCTGAAATGATGGTTCTCACCCGACCTGCCGCAAAGAAACGCTCCGAAGACGCGTCCGAAACGTCGGTCTGACCCGCCGCCGTCAGCCAATTGGTGGCCGGCGACCCGCCGCACATCAGTCGCGCGATATGGACAGCCCTGCGAGAAGCGGCGCATACGCGGCGAGCCTGCGGGATATGAACTCCGTGAAGAGCCGCACCCGCTTTGTCTTGCGTGTCTCCCCCTGCGTGAGAAGCCAGAGCGTCCCATGCATGGGCAGGTCGGTGCCCGGCACCCTCACCAGTAGAGGGTCGGCATCTCCAACGAAGCACGGCAGCTTCGTCATCCCGATCCCTTGCTGCGCCGCTACGATCTGCGCCTCGGCGTCCGGGGTCCTGAACGGAACTCCCGTGGTGTGAACCTCTCCCTCGCGCGCCCAGCCCGGGAGGCCATGATTGTTGATGACGATCCACCGGATGGGATCAGGCGCGCCCGCACGCCACGCGGCGAGTCGATCGCGAGACATGTAGACGGCGCTGAACAGCTCCGGTCCCCTCAGGCCGTGAAGATTGAGCGGCAGGGTCTTGCGGTCGGCGACAATGCGGATCGCGACGTCTGCCTCACGGTTAGTCAGATTCGCCACCTCGCCACTCGACAAGATTTCCATCTCGATGTCCGGATACATACGCGAGAAGTCTGCGAGATCCGGCATGAGCAGGTGTGTGGCGAGGAACGGTGGAAGCGTCACCCGCAAAAGCCCGCGCGCGCCCTGGTCGCGACCGAAGACGCGTGTCTCCAACTGGTGCGACGACGCTTCCATCTGATCCGCGAGCTCGAGGACCTCCTCGCCCGCAGCCGTCAGGCGGTAGCCCGAAGGCAGCTTCTCGAACATCTGCGCTCCGAGCCGTTCCTCCAGTTGGGCGATGCGTCGCAGCACGGTGGAGTGATTCACGCCGAGGCGCCCGGCGGCGGCCCGAACTGAACCTCCGCGCGCGACGGCAAGAAAGTATCGAACGTCATCCCAGTCGATCATGGTGCATTCCTGCGCCACGCGGGACGCCTTTCCAAGGCCAGTGTCTACATTACCGAACGGCATCCGGCACTGGGATAGCAAGAGCGGGCGTTATCGCACATGCCGACGCGTGCAGCCCCGTCCGAACGGCGACGTTGATCGTCGCACCTGGCGTCGGCCGTCCAACTGGATCGATTTCGCACCACCGATGTGCGCGCTTCCGCACTGAACGCCCGACGCCGGCAGACCCATGTCCACGGTCTCGGGGGTCTTCCCCGAACGACCAAGCACGGAGTCTGAAGGAAAAGTCATGGGAAAGCTTGAAGGTAAGGTTGCAGTTATCACGGGTGGATCGAGCGGCATGGCGCTGGCGAGCGCCAGGCGGTTCGTTGAAGAAGGCGCTTACGTCTTCATCACGGGCCGAAGGCAGGAGGCGCTCGATGAGGCCGTCAGGCTGATTGGCCGGAACGTGACCGGCGTGCGCGGCGACGCGGCCAATCTCGACGACCTCGACCGCCTGTTCGACACGGTCAAGCGGGAAAAGGGAGAGATCGACATCCTGTATGCGAGCGCCGGCACGGGCGAAGCCTTGCCACTGGGCGAGATTACCGAGCAGCATTTCGATGCGACCTTCGGCCTGAATGCGCGCGGCACGCTATTCACGGTGCAAAAGGCGCTGCCGCTGTTCAATGATGGCGGATCGATCTTCATGACCGGATCGGTTGCGTCGTTGAAAGGCTTTCCTGGTTACAGCGTGTATGCCGCGAGCAAGGCGACGCTGCACGCATTCGCACGCGGGTGGCTCAACGAGCTGAAGGGCAGAAATATCCGGGTGAACGTGCTGCACCCCGGGCCGATCGCCACACCGATGCAGGACCAGGTCCTCACCGAGGAGGCGAAGCAGATGTTCGAATCCCTGATCCCGCGGGGAAAGATGGGGCGTCCCGAGGAAATCGCGGCGGTCGCGCTGTTTCTTGCTTCAGACGATTCGAGCTTCGTGAATGGGCTGGAGCTGTCTGTCGACGGCGGCTTCTCGGCGATCTGAAAATCGGAGAAGCATCATGAGCTACGCGATTATAGGATTCGGCAAGATAGGCCAGGCCCTCGCCCACGCCTTCGCCCGTAAGAACATCGAGGTGACCGTCGCGAGCCGCCGGCCGCCCGAGGCGTTGGCGACACAGGCTCGGGCGATTGGACCCACGGTGGTCGCCAAGTCGCTGCGGGATGCACTCGAGGCCGACACGATCATCCTGGCGGTCCCGTTCGGCGAGCATCGCGAGGTTGCGAAGGCCCTGCCGAACTGGAAAGGCAAGACGGTCATCGACGCGATGAACGCGTTTCCAGTCCCTGAAGAGCTGGACGGTCTGCCGTCCTCCGCCTTCGTTGCGAAGTCGTTCACCGGCGCCAGGCTCGTCAAAGGCTTCAATCACCTGATTGCAGCCACACTGGCGACCGATCCGGTCGTCACAGGCGGCCACCGGGTCGTCTTTCTGTCTGGTGACGACGAGGATGCGATCGCTCCCGTGGCGGATTTGGCCAAACAACTCGGCTTCGCCCCCGTCAAGCTCGGAAAGCTCAACGAGGGTGGCGCGCTGGTGCACGCACGCGGCCGCAGCTGGGGCCAGCTCATCTTCCAGGATTTGTTCAAGAAGGAGCAGTGATCGATCTACGACCGTGTGATCGACGCCGAGAATTGGTCGCGCGCGCTCACTTCGAGCAGCGCGCGACCGAATATTTGAAGGCCACAAAGTTGCGAAGATCGGGAGTGCCGCCGCCGCAAGATATGATCCTGGCTGATCCGATGGTAGCTAAAGGTCAAGCTCGCCGTCGCGGAGTTTTCGGTCACGTTCCGAAATTTCGGCATCGTCGGCTGGGAATATCGTTGCCATGCCATCATTGGCTGCCCTTATCTGAACCTCATCGACAAAGGCCTGCAGTTTGTCGTGATAGTCTTGAAAGGCGGCGGTGTAATCGGCGCCGTACCGTTCCAATGCTTCAGCAAGCCGTCCCGCCCCGATGATCGCCATCGAGCCGCCCATGCCTGCCACCGGTGATACGCAGTAGCCTGCGTCACCCACGAGAGCGACCCGCCCTTTCGACCAAAACGGCATCCGAATCTGGTTGATCCTGTCAAAGTAAAAATCGTCGGCGGCGTCTACATGCGTCAGGGCGGCCGGCACCTTCCAGCCTAGCCCATCGAAATGGTCATGGATCATCGCTCGCTGCTGCGCGCGATCGAGATAGTCGTATTCGATTTCGCCCTCGGTGCGAAACGCGAGGCCAATGTCGGTTCGATCGTCGTAGCCGTTCAGCATTGCCGTTCGGCGTGGCACGCTGAACACCTGCGATACGTTGGACGGCAATATGCCCGTCACCGGCACGACCTTCAGATAGACATAACCTCCCATGAAGTAAGTGAAATTCTTCTCGGCGCCGAACACCAACTTCCTCGTGTTGGAGCGATTGCCGTCGCAGCCAAACACCAGGGCATAGGTGCGCCGCGTCCCGTCATCCAACGTGACCGTGACGCCTTCAGGACCATCATCGAGCTGTTTGATCGACCTGCCGAACAGCAACTCGACCGATCCATCGATCCCCGCGAAGAGGATTTCCAGCAGATCATCACGGTGTATCTCAAACCGGGTGCGCGGCGGCGCATCCAAGCCGGTTTCGAGACCAAAGCCGCCAAGCGTGTGATCCTGAGCGTCCTTGAACTCAAACGCACGCGGGGGCAGCGCCTTGGCTCGAACAGCATCGAACATGCCCATGCGTTCGAGAATGCCGACGGTCTCGCCCTCGATGTCGACCGGCGTCCCGCCTTTGCGAAGCCCGCTTGCAACCTCGACCACCGTGACCCGGTAGCCCAGTCGGTTGAGCCAATAAGCCGTCGCCAAGCCCGCGAAGCTTGCGCCACTGACCAGCACAGGGGCCTCGGAAGGCGTGTGAGGATTCTGGACGGAAACAGGTTCGTCGACCATAGAAGACTCCATGGGAGATGGATATTTAGATATATCGAATCCCAATATATACTGAGTATATTTAAGGGCAAGGCCTGATGGACGAAAAAGACGACCGACGCACGCGCAAGCGTTTGGCAACCCGCCAGAGCATCTCGGACACGGCAACCCGTCTGTTCCTTGAGCGGGGCTTCGATTCCGTAACGATCGACGAAATCGCTGCAGCTGCTGACGTGGGCCGTATGACGGTCTTCAATCATTTCCCCCGGAAAGAGGACATGTTCTTCGACCGCGAGGAAGAGATTCAGGCGTTGGCCTTCGACGCTATTCGCAAACGTGGGCCCGGCGTCTCGCCGATCGAAGCGACCCGCAAACTGGCGCATGACCTTGTTACGCAGGATCATGAGTTTGTGATGCTGTCCGGAGACACGAGTTGGTTCATCAAGACGGCCATGGCCAGTGAGGCGCTCAAGGCGCGCGCGCGGGAGATGCGAGACGATTTTACCCGCGCATTAGCAATCGTGTTGGCCGATACCAGCAACCAACCAACCGGTGATCCGAACGCTCATCTTGCAGCCGGACTCATCGTATCCACCTGGAACGTCGCCTTCAGTGAAGCGCAGAAACTCTTTGATCGCACGCGCGACGCGGGCGAGGCGAAGCGGTGCTTCCTTGCGGTAATCGACCGCGGGACCGCTGGGGCAGCCGCAGCCCTCGCAAAGACTGCTTACGCTTGATTTGGCCGCATTTATCGAGCCTCGCGGCGAAAATCGCTGATCGAGATTAGACTGGGGAAGAACGGGGATTGGCTACACCCTTTAGCGTGCCTTCCTCTTACCCTATTCCCACTCGATCGTGCCCGGCGGCTTGCTTGTGATATCATACACCACGCGATTGACGCCCTTCACCTCGTTGATGATGCGCGTCGCCGTCTCGCCGAGGAACTTCATGTCGAACGCATAGAAGTCCGCGGTCATGCCGTCGGTCGAGGTCACGGCGCGCAGGCCGACGACGTATTCATAGGTGCGGCCGTCGCCCATCACGCCGACGGTCTTCACCGGCAGCAGCACGGCAAAGGCCTGCCAGATGGTGTCGTAGAGACCGGCCTTGCGGATCTGGTCGATATAGACCGCATCGGCCTCGCGCAGGATATCGAGTTTCTCGCGCGTGATCTCACCGGGGCAGCGGATCGCGAGGCCGGGGCCCGGGAACGGGTGGCGGCCGACAAAGATGTCCGGCAGGCCGAGCTCGCGGCCGAGATCGCGCACCTCATCCTTGAACAGTTCGCGCAGCGGCTCGACCAGCTTCATGTTCATGCGCGCCGGAAGGCCGCCGACATTGTGATGCGACTTGATGGTGACCGAAGGTCCGCCGGTGAAGGAGACGCTCTCGATCACGTCGGGATAGAGCGTGCCTTGCGCGAGGAAATCCGCGCCGCCGATCTTCTTGGCTTCGGCATCGAACACGTCGATGAACAGACGGCCGATGGTCTTGCGCTTCACCTCGGGATCGGTGACGCCTTCGAGCTCACCCAAGAATGTCTTGGACGCATCCACATGCACCAGCGGGATATTGTAGTGGTGCCGGAACAGATCGACGACGGTCTTGGCCTCGTCCTTGCGCAGCATGCCGTGATCGACAAATACGCACGTCAACTGGTCGCCGATCGCTTCATGGATCAGCACGGCTGCGACGGCGCTATCGACGCCGCCTGACAGACCGCAGATCACCTTGCCCTTGCCGACCTGGGCGCGGATCTTCTCGATCGCTTCCTCGCGGAAGGCGCGCATGGTCCAGTCGCCGGTGAAACCGGCGATGTTGCGCACGAAGTTGCGGATCAGTTTTGCGCCGTCCGGCGTATGCGCGACTTCCGGGTGGAACTGCATCGCATAGAACTTGCGGACATCGTCAGCGATGATCGAGATCGGCGAGCCCGGCGCTTTCGCGACAGCACGGAAACCATCGGGCATCTTGGTGACGCGGTCGCCATGGCTCATCCAGACGTCGTATTTGCCGCCCTTCTCCCACACGCCCTCGAACAGCGCGCAGTCGTCAGTAATCTCGATGGCAGCGCGGCCGAATTCGCGGTGATGGCCGGCTTCGACGGTGCCGCCGAGCTGCTGCGCCATGGTCTGTTCGCCGTAGCAGATGCCCAGCACCGGCACGCCAGCGGTGAGGATCGACAGCGGCGCCGACGGCGCGTTGTCGTCGAGCACCGAGGCCGGGCCGCCTGACAGGATCACGGCTTTCGGCTTCATCTCGGCGAAGGCAGCCTCCGCCTTGTTGAACGGCACGATTTCCGAATAGACGCCCTCCTCGCGGACGCGCCGCGCGATCAGCTGCGTCACCTGGGAGCCGAAATCGACGATCAGAATCTTGTCATGCGCCGCAGCCACATGGGGGGACGGATCGGCGGGCGAAGATGAGGTTTTGCTGGGGGCTGTCATAGCGAGGAATTACGCGACTCACGGCGGGGTCGCAATGCCGGAATTCGCATTGTCCTGCCGAAAACTATGCCTTTTTGCGTGTCATCACCGACACGAAAAACCCGTCCGTTCCGGTCCGCCGCGGGGTCATCAGCAGGCCTTCCGGGCTCTGATACGTCGCAGCGGCGAAATCCTCGGCCTTGTCCCACAGCACCGACATCACCTGCGCCGGCGGGACCACCGAAAACTCCGGCTGGCGGGCGGTAAAGGCGCGGATCTGGTCGCGGTTTTCCTGCGGGAGCACCGAACAGGTCACATAGGCGATCCGGCCGCCCGGCTTCACCAGCGCCACCGCGCGGTCGAGGACCTCGGCCTGGTCCTTGATCCGGACCTCGAGGGCGCCTGGCCGCATCCGCCATTTGGCGTCGGGATTGCGGCGCCAGGTGCCGGTGCCGGTGCATGGCGCATCGATCAGCACGAGGTCTGCGGAGTTGTGAATGTCGCTGAGCGTATCATCCGGGCCCTTCGGGGTGCGAATATCGGCATTGTGGATGCCGGCGCGTGACAGCCGCTCGTGGATCGGCGCGAGCTGGCGCTTGTCGGCGTCGGTGGCGATCAACCGGCCCTTGCCCTGCATCATCGCCGCCAGCGCCAACGTCTTGCCGCCGGCGCCCGCGCAGAGATCGATCACCTGTTCGCCCGGCTTGGCATTGGCGAGCAGCGCCGCAAGCTGCGAGCCCTCGTCCTGCACCTCGATGCCGCCCTTGATGAAATCCTCCTCGGCATGGACGCCGGGATTGCGCGCATCGGCGCCGAGATCGATCCGCAGGCCCAGCGGCGACCACGGCGTCTCGGTGGCGCCGAGATGGCGGAGCGAGCCCAGCACCTTCTCGCGCTTGGCCTTCAGCGTATTGACGCGCAGATCCAGCGGCGCGCGGCTGGCCATGGCGGTGGCTTCCGCCACGCGGTCGTCGCCGAACACCTCGGCCAACTGGCCGTCGAGCCATTCCGGATAATCGCCGGCAATATGCGCCGGCGCCCCCGCCGTCGTCCGCGACGCCAGCGCGGCGCGCTCCGCGTCCGACAGCGGCTCCGGTGCGAAACGGCTGCCGTCGCACAGCGCGGCAATCGTCTCCACGTCCATGCTGCGCTCGGCCTTGAGCATACCCAGCACCCGCGCCCGCGATGTGTCGTCGTCCATGATCCAGGCACTGGAGGCCCGCCGCCGCAGCACGTCCCAGACCAGCCCTGAAATGCCGGCCCGGTCGCCGGAGCCGGCGAAGCGGTGTGCGGTGCCCCATTCCTTCAGCGCCTTGGCGGCGGGGACACGCTGGGTGTCGATAGCCTCGATCACTTCGATCGCGGCGGAGAGGCGTGCAGCGGGAGTCATGGCAATCTTTCGACGGAGAGAGGCGCGGCGCCCGCCCCCGATCAGATCAGGAGAAGCATCCGTAGCGCGAAGTAGAACCACATCGCCAACAACACAAGCGCGCTGGCGAGCCAGGCCTGCGATCCCCGGCTATTGGCGATGAATCCGGCGCCCACGAAGCGGGCGATGACGAAGATCCAGGACAGGCAGACCAGCACCAGATCGATCTTGCGCAGCGGCAGTCCGATGGCGATCAGCGCATAGAACAGCAGATCGAGCTGCGGAGCGGTATTCGGCAGGTCGCCGGCATCATTGCGGCTCAGCACGCCGCCGCGCCGGCCGGTCCAGAAAAAGGCACCCAGCGTGATGGCCACAAGCACGAAGACCGGCAGCAAAACCCATTGAATCGACATTGAAATTTCCTCAGCCACGGGGATTCGAGGCCGCGCGGCACCCGCCTGCGCTCTCATCCTCTCCCCGGGGAACATGACGAATAACCAGCCCCAAAAGTTCCCTGCGGGTCCATCCGGCCGCATTGAACCGGCGAGGCGGCGACCGACACCCATTTTCAGATGCAGCCCACTGGCGCGCCACCCTCAAGAGTCATGCCGGAGAGCCCTGCCATGGCCTATCTCGATGCCCTCTTTGCCATGCTGACGCCCGGCGATCCCGACAGCTGGGCCGGCCTCATGATGTCCACGCTGGCCGGCGCCGCTGCAGCGCTCGCGGTGGCTATCCTGCTGAATCTCTATTTCCGAGCCCGGTATCGCTCGGTCCATGACGTGGTCCACCACGGCGTCGCGGCGCTGGCCGTGCTGGGCCTGCTGGCCTTCGCCGCCACCGACATGCGCCACACGGCACTGGGCTATCTCGGCATCAATCCGACCAGACCCGCCGTCGAATTCGAAATCCGCCTGCCCGACGCGGTCGCGGCGAAGATCATCGCGGAAGCCACGCAGATCGAATTGCATACCGACCGCAACCAGGCCCTCGCCGCCATCAGCGAAGGCCCGACTTTCACGAACAAGGGCGAGAGCATTCTCAGGGGTACGGTGCCACTGAAATTTCGCACCGCGCAGCGTGTGATGATCGTGAACGTGCCGGGCGAAGCACCGCTGATCTTCAAACTGCGTCTGGCCGCCAGCCCGAGCCACTCCACCGAATTCAGCCCGTGGCATCTGGTCGATCAAGTGAGCGCCTCAGCCCGTGCAGGCAAGACGGCCCGCGCCAACGACGGCTATGCAATCAGATATCGCGTGATCTAGGGCGTGGTCTCATAAGCGCGCAGCCAAATCCGAATGGCTGCGAGCTTTATGAAGGCGAGGTAATTTGCGGAATTTGTCATATCGGGTGGCGACGCGCCGGCATTGCTTTATCCTATTGAAGAAACGCTCCACCAAATTGCGTGCCTGATACAGATATGGGCTAAAGCAGATTGGGTCTCTACGATTTCGCTTCGGAGGAATGTTAGCCCACGCACCTCGGTTACCGGCGATGCCCTAATCCAGTCTGCATCGTACCCTCGATCAGCCAACAACATCGCGCCTGATTTTAGATCAGACAGCAGCTCGGTGACGAGGCGGTTGTCGTGGGCCTCACCGGTCGTCAGTTCAAGGCGAACCGGCATTCCGTTGCTATCGACGCAAGCGTGTATTTTGGTCGTCAGCCCACCTCTTAACCTGCCCATCAGCCTTGTTTCGGCCCCTCCCGCGCAGCGCCGTGCTGATATACTCGGACAATGGAGGTGTCGATCATCTGGACAGAGCCATCACGGGGTTTCCGCGAGGGCCTCCATGATCGAGTCCCAGATTCCAGCCATCCGCCAACGAACAAACCGATTGTAGTAGGTCGTGTAAGGCCCAAAGGTCTCTGGCAGATCGCGCCATGGAGCTCCCGACCGCAATATCCAGAAGATGCCGTTGAGGACCCGCCGGTCGTCGACCCTCGGCACGTCCCGCGGCTTGTTCGGAAGGAACGGCCTGATGGCAGTCCACTCAAAGTCCGTGAGTTCATATCTCATGGTTCGAGGCCCCGGTTCGGAAGCTTGAATCATGTCTATCTGAGTGTTCGCAACACAGAACGGCCAGGTCAGAGATGGGTCGGATAACGGACATGCTGCCGACATGCCAAAAGCAACGCGAATGACCCCGGGCCGACATGCTTGCCACCCCCGATACTTGCCCGCATGAACCAAACCGCAGGACCGGGCCACTAACGCACAGCAGTTTGGCCGGTTTTCACTGCCATCGCTTTCGGGTGTGGCACGGTTCGGACGTCACCTTGGCGGATTGGACTCGTCAATGCCCCTTCTCGACTTGCTCTACCTCGTTGTCGTCGAGCCGCTATTGCCGCTGCTGGCCGGCGCCGGCCTGTACATGCTGACCCGTTCCCACTTGATCGCGGCAGGCCTTTCCGCCCTCGGCTTCGGCGCTTGGGGAGGCTTGTACTTCTCTCGCTTGTCACTAAGCGGCCCTTTGTCGGGCGCGCTCTACGGATTAGGAGTCGACGGCGTCACCAACGGGTTATTAGCGTTGGCCGGCAGCGGCTACGTGCGCCTGATCGGAGCGGAGGCGCGACGCCTCGGCACGGAGCGGACGGCAATCGTGCACGGCGTCGGCATCGCCTTCGCAGCGACAGCATTTGTTCTGCTCTTTGTGACGCATGGCTCGGACAAGGTCGGGATCGGGCTCTATCTCTTAATGCTCGCGTGGTCGCTCGGGGCCGTGGCTGCAACCGGCAACTTCGGCGGTGTCGTCGCCACGATGGCGTTGGTGATGGTCGCCATGGTGCATGGCATCTGGGGCGCCGCAATCGCCAGTGGTGTCCGCGATGCCGGCCAAGCCTATATCGCGATCTTCATCGTGCCGCCGTTGCTGGTGCCTGTTCTCGCGATCGCCGCCTTTGGCAGGTGGCTCGGCGGCACCCTCCGAGTGCGTGGAAGCCATGGGCGACCAGGATAGGTGGGCCGCGCGGATTAATATCGCCTGTTGGCACAAAAGGGACCTGAGGCGATGTAGAACTTGAGTCTGCAATGTGCCGAATAGCGGAAACGGTTGAGCTTGCTTGCGAGCCTCAATTTATGAGTACACGCTCTAATCTTTCGGCCGCGCGAGCCATCTGGCTGACATCCGGCACGGTTACACTCCCCTTCAGAGGAGTTCCCGCCATGTCCGAATTCCGCCTGATCCAGATCACCGATACACATCTCGGCGCACGTTTTCCGCAATTCGTCGCAAATTTCCAGCGCGTCAGCGCGTTCATCGATGCAGCAAAGCCGGACCTCGTCATCAATAGTGGCGATCTTGCCTTCGATGGCCCGGGCCATCCCGATGACCTGGCCTTCGCCAGGTCACAGCATGACGCCCTTCCCGTCGCCTGCCGCTATCTGCCGGGCAATCACGACATCGGCGACAACCCGACTCTGGTCGCCCCGCCGCCAAGCCAACTGATTTCCGAGCAGAACCGGCAGGCATTCGTGTCGGTCTTTGGACACGACCGCTGGCGCTTCAACGCGGCCGGCTGGTGTTTCATCGGTCTGAACTCGTTGATCATGAATAGCGGGCTCGCCTGCGAAGAGGAGCAGTTCGACTGGCTCGCCTCGCAACTGTCGGGCCTGAACGGACGACCGCTGGCGCTGTTCGTCCACAAGCCGCTATTTCTGAATGCCCCGGACGATCCGGAACTGGCCGCGACGTCGATCCGCTATGTCCCGATGCCGGCGCGCCGTCGTCTCATCGATCTGCTGGACCCTGTCGATCTGCGGCTCGTCGCCTGCGGTCATGTCCACCAGCGGCGCGACACCACATGGCGCGGCGTCAGGCACATCTGGGCGCCATCGAGCAGTTTCATCATTCGTGCAGAGGACAAGCAGGAGACGATCGGCATCAAGGAAGTCGGGCTCGTGGAGTACAGTTTCCAGCCCGGCGGCTTTAAAGTTCGTCACAGCCGCGCGCCGGGCCAGACTGACATCGATCTGTTCACCGTCATCAATGCGGACGGCACAGTGCGCCCGTAGGGATGACAGTCTTGAAGGCGTATCCGCCTTACGCCTTATCCGCGCCGACGCGCACGAGCTGCTTGCCGAAGTTCTTGCCCTTCAGCAGCCCCATGAAAGCCGTCGGCGCGTTATCGAGACCTTCAGTGACGTGTTCCTTGTACTTCACCTTGCCCTCGCGCACCCACTGCGACATGTCGCGCAGGAAGTCGCCATGCATCGATGCGAAGTCGCGCACGATGAAGCCGCGGAAGTTGAGGCGCTTGGTCAGCACGTTGCGCATCATCGCGCCGGCCCATTTCGGCGCCTCCGACGTCGTGTCGTTATACTGCGCGATCAGCCCGCACACCGGAATACGCGCGAAGAAGTTCAGCAGCGGAAATACCGCCTCGAACACCGCACCACCGACATTCTCGAAATACACATCGATGCCGTTGGGGCATGCGGCCTTCAGCTTCGCCGGAAAATCCGGATCGTAATGATCGAGGCACTCGTCGAAGCCGAGTTCGTCCTTCACATAGCGGCACTTGTCGGCACCGCCTGCGATGCCGATGGCGCGTGCGCCCTTGATCTTTGCGATCTGGCCGACTGCAGAGCCCACAGCACCTGATGCCGCGGCAACGACCACCGTCTCGCCCGCCTGCGGATTTCCGATCGCCAGCAGGCCGGTATAGGCGGTCATGCCGGGCATGCCGAGAATGCCGACGGCGGTCGAGATCGGTGCCAGCTTCGGATCGAGCTTGCGCAGTCCCTTGCCATCGGAGATCGCATGGGTCTGCCAGCCGGCATGAGCCAGCACGATATCGCCCTTGGCAAAGCCCGGATTGTTCGAGGCGATCACCTCGCACACGGTGCCGCCTTCCATCACGCCATCCACCGGCACCGGCGCGGCATAGGACGGGCCGTCATTCATGCGCCCACGCATATAGGGATCGAGCGACAGCCAGATCGTGCGCAGCAGCACCTCGCCTGCGCCTGGCGTCGGCACTGCATAATCCTCGATACGGAAATTCGATGGGCCGGGCTCACCGTGCGGGCGCGATGCGAGAACGACGCGTTTGGCTGCTGACATAGGGACTTCTCCGTTTCTCTTTCTTGATCGCAAAAAAATGCGGCGCGCGATGATCGCGCGCCGCATTCAAAACGTAAACCGGCAAATATCAGGCGGTGAGTTTCGCGAGCACCTTGTCGAATGCTGCAGCTGCGCTGTCGAGATCCTTGAAGGACAGACCGCCATCGGCCGACTGCTTCTGCGCCGCCGTTGCCGTCGGGCGGATTTCAGCCACCGGCTTGCCACCATCGAGCATGCTCAGCGGCGCGATGACCTGAAATTCATGCGCCTCGATCGGCTGATCCTTCAGCAGGAACACGCTGAGCGACGCGATATCCGTGCCGCGACGGTAGGAGATGTAGCGATCGACTGCGACCGAGCCGTCGCGCTGCATACCGCCGAGCTTGGCATGGCCATCGGAGCCGAGCAGCTTGTGCGCCTTGAAGCCCTTCACGCCTTCGGACTTCGCCTTCGCGGTCGCTTCGGAGAGATCGTATTTCTCGGCCATCGCCTTGCCGACGGTTGCGAGCTCCGCCGACATGTCATGCTCGAACTGCTTGGCCTCGCTGCGCGGCTGGCCGATCCTGCGCGGCTTGTCGGCGTTACGCTTGGCGAGCTCGGTGGTGCAAAGCTCAACCAGCGCCGTGACCTCGCGGCGTGTGGCGTTCTCACGCAGGTTTTTCAGTTGTGCGGTGTCGAGAGCCGCAATGCGTTCGTCCGTCCATTCAATGGCCATAGTATCCAACGTTCTTTTCTGCGGGTGTTACTTCGACGCGTGACGAGGTCATTGTCGAAGACGAGGTCATTGTCGAAAATGAGCATCACAACGCGACGCGGAGCCAGGCTCCGACGCCGGGTTTGTTCGCCCCTGGAAATCCATACCCGGGACATCCATGGCCGACAGCGCACGTGACGCGCGAACAATAGCGCGTTTTCGCCGATCTGTGGGGCTCAATTTAGGCAGTGATGCCTATGCGGCACTGCGAAAGTGCCTGAGATCACGCATATAGTTAAGCGCCGCCCGGATAGTTCGGGCTTTCGCGGGTAATCGTCACGTCATGCACGTGACTTTCGCGCAGTCCGGCGCTGGTGATGCGGACGAATTCGGCCTTGTCGTGGAATTCGGTCAGCGTCTTGGCGCCGACATAGCCCATGGCGGCGCGCAGGCCGCCGGCGAGCTGGTGCATCACATTGCCCACCGGACCCTTGTAAGGCACCTGACCTTCGATGCCTTCCGGGACGAGCTTCAGCGTATCCTTGATGTCCTGCTGGAAGTAACGATCCGCCGAACCGCGCGCCATGGCGCCCACCGAGCCCATGCCGCGATAGGCCTTGTAGGAACGGCCCTGCCACAGGAACACTTCGCCGGGGGTCTCGTCGGTGCCGGCGAGCAGCGAGCCGACCATGGCGATATCGGCGCCGGCAGCGAGCGCCTTTGCGAGATCGCCGGAGAACTTGATGCCGCCATCGGCGATGACGGGGATGTTGGCCTTCTTGGTCGCTTCCACCGCATCCATGATCGCGGTGAGCTGCGGCACGCCGACGCCTGCAACGATGCGCGTGGTGCAGATCGAGCCCGGACCGATGCCGACCTTGATCGCATCCGCGCCCGCATCGATCAGCGCCTGCGCGCCTTCGGTGGTGGCGATATTGCCGGCAATCACCTGCACGGAATTCGAAATTTTCTTGATACGCGTCACGGCTTCCAGCACGCGCATCGAATGACCATGCGCGGTGTCGACGACGACCACATCGACGCCCGCATCGATCAGACGCTCGGTGCGCTCGAAACCGCCCTCACCCACGGTGGTGGCAGCGGCCACGCGCAGACGTCCCTGCGCATCCTTTGACGCCAGCGGATGCGCAACGGCCTTATCCATGTCCTTCACGGTGATCAGGCCGACGCAGCGATACTGGTCATCAACAACGAGAAGCTTCTCGATGCGATGCTTGTGCAGCATGCGCTTGGCTTCGTCCTGGCTGACGCCTTCCCGCACGGTGACGAGATTCTCGTGCGTCATCAGTTCGGAAATCTTCTGGTTCGGATTGCTCGCAAAACGCACGTCGCGGTTGGTGAGAATGCCGACCAGCTTGCCGGGGATGTCCTTGCTTGCGCCCGTCACGACGGGGATGCCGGAGAAGCCGTGCTCGTTCATCAGCGTCAGCGCTTCGGCCAGCTTGGCATCGGGCCCGATGGTGAGCGGGTTCACCACCATGCCGGACTCGTACTTCTTGACCTGGCGCACCTGAGCAGCCTGGCCTTCCGGATCGAAGTTGCGGTGGATCACGCCGAGACCGCCGGCCTGCGCCATGGCGATCGCCATACGGGCCTCGGTGACGGTATCCATCGCCGAAGCAATGATCGGAATATTCAGCGGGATGGCCCGCGTTGCGTACGAGCGGATATCGGCGTCGGAAGGCAGGATGTCCGACAGGCCGGGCTTCAGCAGAACGTCATCGAACGTGTAAGCTTCGCGGATCTTCTGAACGACTGCCATTGCCAACTCCATTCGGCGGCCTCACGGGCCGCGGTAGAACCTTGGATGCGCCGATTAACGGCGGTGCATGACACCGTCGTCGAATCTGACCCCATCGGTAGGATTGGCGGTGGTCGATAGCATGCTGCTGCACGAAATCAAAGCGTTTGGCAGCCATGCACAGGCATTTTGGGCGTTTTCGACCTTCGGCCGGGCAGGCGCAGTCACGGATGATTTAGGAGGTATTCGGCTTCACACAATAGCCCGCGCCCCGGCGGGGTGTTAAAGCGCCCGCAGCTTGGGCACTCATAAGAATCGTCAATCATTTCATGAACAAAGAACGCCTGATCCCGCTCATCGTCGCCTCCGCTCTGTTCATGGAAAACATGGACTCCACGGTAATCGCGACGTCGCTGCCGGCCATCGCCGCCGATATCGGCACCAGTCCGCTGACGCTGAAGCTGGCGATCACCTCCTATCTGCTCTCGCTCGCGGTGTTCATTCCGGCCTCCGGCTGGACCGCCGACCGCTTCGGCGCACGCGCGGTGTTCTCCATCGCCATCGGCGTGTTCATGGTCGGCTCGATCGGCTGCGCGCTGTCGCAATCGGTCACTCATTTCGTCATCGCCCGCATCATCCAGGGCCTCGGCGGCGCCATGATGACGCCGGTGGGACGCCTCGTGCTGCTGCGCTCCATCGACAAGAGCGCGCTCGTCAGTGCCATGGCGTGGATGACGGTGCCGGCGCTGATCGGCCCGGTGATCGGACCGCCGCTGGGCGGTTTCATCACCACCTACTTCTCGTGGCACTGGATCTTCCTGATCAACCTTCCGATCGGCTGCCTCGGCATCTATCTGGCGCTGCGCTACATCGACCCGATCCGCTCGGAGGATCCGGAGCGCTTCGATCTGCTAGGTCTCGTGCTGGCCGGCATCGGCCTCGCCGGCATCGCCTTCGGCCTTTCGGTCGCGGGCCTCAATCTGCTGCCATGGCCCATCGTCGCCGCACTGGTCGGCATCGGCACGGTGTCGATGACCCTCTATGTGATCCACGCCCGGCGCACGGCATCCCCGGTGCTGGACTTCTCACTGATGCGGCTGGTGACCTTGCGCGCCGCCATCATCGGCGGCTTCCTGTTCCGGCTCGGCATCGGCGCATTGCCGTTCCTGCTGCCGCTCTTGATGCAGGTCGGCTTCGGCCTGTCGCCGTTCCAGTCGGGCATGGTGACCTTCGGCTCGGCGGTGGGCGCCATGGGCATGAAGACGCTTGCGGCGCGCATCATCCGCGCCTTCGGCTTCCGCAATGTGATGACCGTCAACGCCGTGGTGAGCTCGATATTCCTCGCCGCCTGTGCGCTGTTCACGGCGACCACACCGCTGATGCTGATCCTGATTATCCTGGTGGTCGGCGGCTTCTTCCGCTCGCTCGAATTCACCGCGATCAACACGGTCGCCTATGCCGAAGTGGAGACGGCACAGATGAGCCGCGCCACCACGCTGGTCAGCGTCAATCAGCAGCTGTCGATCTCCGCCGGCGTCGCGATCGGCGCCTTCTCGGTGGAATCCACCATGCTGATGCGCGGCATGACCGAATTGTCCGCGGCCGACTTTGCACCGGCCTTCCTCGTGGTGTCCGTGATCTCGGCAGCCTCGGCCTGGTTCTTCTGGCAGATGCCGGACGACGCCGGCCACGAAATCTCCGGCCGCAAGGTGATCGATATCGCCAGCCGCAAGGGCGAGGCAAAAGCCGCTGTCAAAGCGGCCAGCGAAGGCACCGCAGATGCAAGGGATCAGAAGCTGGGGTGAGTTGTGACGCGCTCGCAATGGGCCATAGGTCTCGCCACGATCGTCCTCACGATCATCGCCGGCGTCATGTCGTTCGAATATGTGAACAAGCGATTTCCGCCGAAACCCGCGCCGGCTGAACGGACGACCGCGCAGGACGCCAAAGATCAGACCGATCCGTCTGCCGCCAAACCACCAGGCGCCTGCGTCGAGCGCGATGGATCATGGCGAAACTGGTCATGGCCCAACGTGCCGATGCTGTCGCCGAAGTGCGAGAGCGCGAAGTGAACAACTGCCCGATCAGTTGTCGTGCTCACCGAGCCGGTGATCACCCGCCACGCCGCGAAAGCCCATCGCCAGCACATAGCGCTCCGACGAGTCCTTGCGGCTTGCGGCCGGCTTCACATGTTTCACCGTTGCGAAGTCGCGCTTGAGCTGGGTCATCAGCGTGGCGTCGGCGCCGCTCTGGAACACCTTGGCGACGAATGTGCCGCCGGGCTTGAGCACGTCGGCGGCAAAGGCCGCAGCGTCCTCGACGAGGCCGACGATGCGCAGCTGATCGGTCTTGCGATGACCGGTGGTGTTGGCCGCCATGTCCGACATCACCACGTCGGCTAGACCGCCCATCATCGCCTTCAATCTGTCGGGCGCATCATTGTCGAGAAAGTCCATCTGGGCGAAGGTCACGCCGACGATCTCCGGCATTTCCAGGAGATCGATGGCGACCACCTGCCCCTTGCCTTCGGCCGAGCCGACGCGCCGCGCGGCGATCTGGCTCCAGCCGCCAGGTGCGGCGCCGAGATCGACCACCGACAGGCCGGGCTTGAGAAAGCGGTATTTGTCGTCGATCTCGATGATCTTGTAGGCCGCGCGCGATCGCAGGCCGTCCTTCTTGGCCTGCTGCACATAGGGGTCATTGAGCTGACGGTCGAGCCAGAGCTTCGACGACAGTTTCAGCCTGCCGGCGCTCTTGACTTGGACGCGCATGCGCCCGGTGGTGTCTTTGGCCATCGGTAATTGCTTGCTTTCAGGTGTTCGCGCTTCCCTTAGCACGGCATGGCGGGAAACCCGAATATTCGCTCTGAATCGGAGAAATCGGGCTCAGGAAACCCGGATCGCGCCGTCCTCGCGCATCATTTCCACCAGCATGCCCTCGCGCAGCCCCCGATCGGCAACGCGCAGCCGTGGCAGCGGGAAAGCGTTACGGATGGCGTCCAGAATGGCACAGCCGCACAGGACGAGATCGGCGCGGTCGGGGCCGATGCACTGATTGGCCGCGCGTTCCGCATAGGTCATGTCGAGCAGCCTGGAGATGGTCTCGTCGAGTTCGGCATTGCTGAGCCAGATGCCGTCGATACGCCGGCGATCATAGCGGGCCAGCCCCTGATAGACGCCGGCCAGCGTGGTCACCGTGCCCGAGGTGCCCAGCATATGCATCCCGTCGAGATCACCGGCATGTTCCGCGGCGAACGGCGCCACGTGCCTGGCGACCTCTGCAATCATCTGCGTGTAGCTCTCGCGGGTCACGTGCTTGCCACCGAATTTCTCGGCCAGCGTCACCACGCCGAGCGGGATCGACATCCACGCCTTGATCAGCGGCCGGCCCGAGGGATTATGAAGATCGCGTTCGATACGCACCAGTTCCGATGAGCCGCCGCCGATATCGAACAGGATGGCGCCGCGGCCCTGCGGATCGATCAGCGGCGAACAGCCGATCACGGCCAGTGCCGCTTCGGTCTCGCGATCGATGATCTCAAGCGTGATGCCCGTTTCGCGCGCCACCTGATTGAGAAACGCGTCTGAATTCGATGCCGCGCGGCAGGCCTCCGTCGCGATCAGCCGCAGCCGCTGCGCATCCCGCGCGCGGATCTTGTCGCGGCAGATGCTGAGCGCCGAAATCGCCCGGGCAATCGCCGCGTCGCTGATGACGCCGGATGTCGAGACGCCCTCGCCCAGCCGGATGATCCGCGAAAACGAATCGACCACGCGAAAGCTGTCGCCCGTGGGACAGGCGATCAGCAGACGGCAATTATTGGTTCCGAGATCGAGCGCGGCATAGGTGTTGGCGCATGCGGCTTCGCGCGCGCCGTCAGCCATTGCAGCAACCAATCCCTGCACACCCTCGCTTGGCCGAGCGTTGTCCACTGCATGGCCGCCGCGAAGCCGCGTGTCATCATCCATTCAATCTGTCTTTCCGCGACCGCTCCGGCCGAGATGGAAATATTCTTTCACGGAAAGTTTAGCAGGGCACAGGATCAGCGCAACCTTGGCGCAGCCCCATGCCCAAACGTGCGTTGTCGTACAGCTAACGCTGCCTTATCTGAGGGGGCCGCTGAGGCGCCAGACCGCGCCAAATCCTGAAATCATCCATATTTGACGGATTCACCATGCAAGATTTTACCGGCTCGCCCGTCGACAACACGATCGCCATGCAGAAATACGGGGTCGGCCAGCCGGTGCGGCGCAAGGAAGACGACACCCTCGTCCGTGGCAAAGGTAAATACACCGACGATATGAACCTGCCCGGCCAGCTTTATGCCTGGATCGTCCGCAGTCCCCATGCCCATGGCGTGATCCGCGGGATCGACACCGAGGCCGCCAGGGCGATGCCGGGTGTCCGCGGCGTCTGGACCGGACGTGACCTCGAAGCCGCCAATTACGGCCCCTTTACCTGCGGCCTGCCGCTCAAGAGCCATGACGGCACCCCGCTGTTCCAGACCAATCGCCATGCCTTGATGACCGACAAGGTGCGCTATGTCGGCGATCCCGTCGCCTTCGTGGTGGCTGAAACTGTCGCCCAGGCGCGCGATGCCGCCGAAGCCGTCGTGCTCGACATCGACGCCCTGCCCGCCGTCACCGACTGCGAAGCTGCAACCAGACCCGGCGCGCCGCAGCTTTACGATCACATCCCGAACAATGTCGCGCTCGACTATCACTATGGCGACACCGCCGCCGTCGAGGCCGCCTTTGCATCGGCAGCGCATGTCACCAAGCTCGACATCGAGAACACCCGCGTCGCCGTGGTGTCCATGGAGCCGCGCTGCGCGCTCGCCACTTACGAAAAATCCGGCGGCCGCTACGTGATCCAGGTGCCGACCCAGGGCGTTGCCGGCAACCGCAACACGCTGGCCAAGAACCTCAACGTCGCGCCCGACAAGGTCCGTATCCTGACCGGCAATGTCGGCGGATCGTTCGGCATGAAGAATATCAGCTATCCCGAATATATCTGCCTGCTGCATGCGGCGAAGGAACTGGGCAAACCGGTGAAGTGGCTCGACGAGCGCTCCTCCAGCTTCCTCTCCGACAGCCAGGGCCGCGCCCAGGACATTCACGCCGAACTCGCGCTCGACAAGGACGGCAAGTTTCTCGCGGTGCGTCTGAAAGGCTACGGCAATCTCGGCGCCTATATCACCGGCGTATCGCCGAGCCCGCTGTCGCTCAACACCGGCAAGAACCTCGCCAGCGTCTACAAGACACCGCTGCTGTCGGTGGACATCAAATGCGTCCTCACCAACACAACGCTGATGGGCGCCTATCGCGGCGCTGGCCGCCCCGAGGCCAACTACTTCATGGAGCGGCTGATCGACCGCGCCGCCGACGAGATGGGCATCGACCGCCTGACCCTGCGGAAGCGCAATTTCATCAAGCCGTCGCAACTGCCTTTCGCAGCCGCGTCCGGCGTCACCTATGACAGCGGCGATTTCCAGGGCGTGTTCGACAAGGCGCTGGAAATCTCCGATCATGCCGGCTTCGCCAAGCGCAAGAAGGACAGCCGTAAAAACGGCAAACTCCGCGGCATCGCCGTCGGCTCCTATCTCGAAGTCACCGCGCCGCCGTCAGGCGAACTCGGCAAACTGACCTTCGGCGAGGATGGCACCGTGACACTGACGACCGGCACGCTGGATTACGGCCAGGGCCACGCCACGCCCTTCGCGCAAGTGCTGTCGTCCCAACTCGGTGTACCGTTCGACGCCATTCGCCTCGAGCAGAACGACAGCGATCTCGTCCGCATGGGCAACGGCACCGGCGGCTCGCGCTCGATCACCGCATCGGGCCAGGCCATCGTCGAAGCCTCGGACCTTGTCATTGCCAAGGGCAAGGCTGCCGCCGCGCATCTGATGGAAGCATCCGAAGCCGATATCGAGTTCAAGGCCGGCCGCTTCACCATTGCCGGCACCGACCGCTCCATCGACATCATGGAACTGTCGCAGCGTGTGCGCGACGGCAAGATGCCGGACGGCGTGCCGTCGTCGCTCGACGTCGACCACACCTCATCGGATGTGCCCTCGACCTTCCCGAACGGCTGCCATGTCGCCGAAGTCGAGATCGATCCCGACACCGGCGTGCTGACCATCGTCAATTACGCGGCGGTCAACGACTTCGGCACCATCGTCAATCCGATGATCGTCGCCGGCCAGTTGCATGGCGGCGTCGCGCAGGGCATCGGCCAGGCGCTGATGGAGAAAGTCAGCTACGACGCCTCGGGCCAGCCGATCACCGGCTCGTTCATGGACTATGCCATGCCGCGCGCCGGCGATATCCCGCCGATGCAGGTCGGCGACCATCCCTCGCCCGCCAAGACCAATCCGCTTGGCAGCAAGGGCTGTGGTGAGGCCGGTTGTGCCGGCTCGCTCTGCACCATCGTCAACGCGGTGGTCGATGCACTCAGCGATTACGGCGTCACCCATATCGACATGCCGCTGACCCCCGAGCGCATCTGGCGCGCGATCCAGGACGGCAAGCAGAGCAAGGCGGCGTAAGCCATACCATTTCAACAAAAAGCCCCGCGATCACATCGCGGGGCTTTTTCGTCTGCTGTGCGTCACTGCTGGTGATCAGCAGTCGCCCCCTAGCTCTTCGTCCCGTATTTCCGTGCAAAATCCCGGCCGGAGCGGGCGATGCAGACCGCAGCCTGCCCCTGATACATCGAGCCCTCGTTCTTCTCGGCGATCTTGTTGCATTTCGCGCGCGCCTTCTCATAGGCAGCTTTCGTGGCGGCAAGCGCCTTGGGCAGAAAGCGCGGTTCGCATTTCGACAGCACGATGTCGGACAGCGCATTGTCGCCGGATGAACCGAGCTGGCAGAGCTCCAGAATCCGATATGCGCCTTCGCAGCTGAACTCAGTTTTCATCGCGGCGGTGACGGCCTGGGGAAAACCGCCGGCTTTCGTGATCGCGGCTTCGGAGACCGGGCATTCATTGGCGGCGAAAGCGGATGCGCTGGAAGCAACAAGCAGCGCGATGGCTGTAAGACTGTGACGAAAACGAACCCGACCATGGGGCAACGGCTGCATGTGGTTTCACCTACTCAAAGAAAAATCCCGCGGCTTGCGTCGCGGGATTTTTGCATTCGGCATCGCGGTCGTCTAGTGCGCCAGGATCGCCAGCAACAACAGCGCCACGATGTTGGTGATCTTGATCATCGGATTCACCGCGGGGCCTGCCGTGTCCTTGTAGGGATCGCCGACAGTGTCGCCGGTCACCGCCGCCTTGTGCGCGTCGGAGCCCTTGCCACCGAAGTGACCGTCCTCGATGTACTTCTTCGCATTGTCCCAGGCGCCGCCGCCCGAGGTCATCGAGATCGCCACAAAGAGGCCCGTGACGATCACGCCGAGCAGCATCGCGCCGACCGCCGAGAACGCTGCCGACTTGCCGGCCGGGCCGCCGCCGGCGATGGCGTAGATGATGAAGTAGACGACGATGGGCGACAGCACCGGAAGCAGCGACGGGATGATCATTTCCTTGATCGCTGCCTTGGTCAGCAGGTCCACGGCCTTGCCGTAATCCGGCTTGTCGGTGCCCTGCATAATGCCCGGCTTCTCGCGGAACTGACGCCGCACTTCCTCGACGATGGCGCCGGCCGCACGGCCCACAGCCGTCATGCCCATCGCACCGAACAGATAGGGCAACAGACCGCCGAACAGCAGGCCGACAACCACATAGGGATTGTTCAGCGAGAAGTCCGGCAGCACGTCCTTGAAGTACGGATACTTCGCGGCATTGGCGATGAAGAATTTGAGATCTTCATTATAGGCCGCGAACAGCACCAGTGCGCCCAGACCCGCCGAGCCGATGGCGTAGCCCTTGGTGACCGCCTTCGTGGTGTTGCCAACCGCGTCGAGCGCGTCGGTGGCCTTGCGGACTTCCTTCGGCAATCCAGCCATTTCGGCAATGCCACCGGCATTGTCGGTGACCGGGCCGAAGGCATCGAGCGCCACGATCATGCCGGCCAGCGCCAGCATGGTCGTGGTGGCGATGGCAATGCCGAACAGGCCCGCGAGGCTGTAGGTGACGAGAATGCCGGCGATGATGACGATGGCAGGACCAGCCGTCGCTTCCATCGAGATCGCCAGACCCTGAATCACGTTGGTGCCGTGACCGGTGACCGACGACTGCGCGATGGACTTCACCGGACGATATTCGGTGCCGGTGTAGTATTCGGTGATCCAGATGATCAGGCCGGTCACGACCAGACCAACCACGCCGCATTGAAACAATGCAAGGCCAGTGTATTTGACACCCGCCAGCGGGCCGAAGCCGACCAGCCAGTGAATGGCCAGCGCGACACCGAACAGCGACAACACGCCGGTGGCGATCAGGCCCTTGTACAGCGCCCCCATGATCGACTGGCTCGCGCCGAGCTTCACGAAGAAGGTGCCGATGATCGAGGTGATGATGCAGATGCCGCCAATGGCCAGCGGCAGCGTCATCATGTTCACCAGCAGTGGCGAGCTCGCAAAGAAGATCGCGGCCAGCACCATGGTGGCCACAGCCGTGACCGCATAGGTCTCGAACAGGTCGGCGGCCATGCCGGCACAGTCGCCGACATTGTCACCCACATTATCGGCGATGGTCGCCGGGTTGCGTGGGTCGTCCTCGGGAATGCCGGCTTCGACCTTGCCGACCAGATCGCCGCCGACATCAGCACCCTTGGTGAAGATGCCGCCGCCGAGACGCGCGAAGATCGAGATCAGCGATGCGCCGAAGCCGAGTGCCACCAGCGCGTCGATGACCGTACGGCTGTTGGCGGCGAGGCCCAGACCCTGAGTGAGGTAAGCGAAGTAGATGGTGACGCCTAGCAGCGCCAGACCCGCCACCAGCATGCCGGTGATGGCACCGGCCTTGAAGGCGAGCTCAAGGCCGCCGGCCAGCGAACTGGTCGCCGCCTGTGCGGTGCGGACATTGGCACGCACCGAGACGTTCATGCCGATGAAGCCTGCTGCACCCGACAGCACGGCGCCGATCAGGAAGCCGATCGCGACAAGCATACCGAGAAAATAAGCCAGCAGCGCGAAGATCACGACGCCGACGATGCCAATGGTGAGATATTGTCGCTTCAGATAGGCCTGTGCGCCCTCCCGCACAGCCGCTGCAATTTCCTGCATCCGTGCGTTACCCGCATCGGCCTTCAACACAGAACTCGTCGCCCAGATCGCGTAAACGATCGACAGTGCCCCGCAGAGCACGATCACCCACAATGCTGTCATGGAATCTGCCTCAGTCCTTCCTGCCCGGCGCCTTGTTATTTGGCGCATAAAAAGGAGGCCTGCCCAGCACGTGAGGACGGCCTCTCGTTTGACGAGCATGGCAAAATCGGTATCGGCGTGCAACGCCGGTCACGCGACTAAAGCGGGAATTTTGGAGGAGATGTAGGGCAGATCGCCGGGAGCGAGCGACCTGCACTAAAGTCTCAGAAGTGACTGTAGGACAGGCGCTTCAATACGATGTCCCTGCCCGCCCGGTCGACGAAACGCGGCGACGACGCACCTGCAACAATCGTCCCGATGACAGTGACCGGCACGCCCGTTTGTTGTGCAGCCTGCGCGAAGGCAGGCATATGATTCCCGGGAATGGTGCAGAGGATTTCGTAGTCGTCGCCGCCGGCAATAAGGGCTTCGAGGTCGACCACGCCGCTATTCAGCAGCGCCTTCGCTGGAGCGGAGAATGGGATGGCCGGCGCATCGATCACGGCGGAGACACCCGACACGCCACAGAGCTTGGCGAGGTCTCCGGCCAGCCCGTCGGAGACATCCATCGATGCCGTCGCGAAATCGCGCACCGCCAAAGCCAGCGCGTTGCGCGGCTGCGGAACGCGATAGCGCGTCACGAGCGCGTCACGCGCCTTGCTGTCATCAGCCAGCGCCGTCGCGACCGCGCCGCCCTTCAGCGCCCCAAGGCCGAGCGCGGCATCCCCGATCGTGCCACTCACGATCACGCGGTCACCGACCGCCGCGCCTTTGCGTCGGACCATGCGGCCTTCCGGCACGCGGCCGAACGCAGTCACGGAAACCATCAGCGGTCCCGGCGTCGAGACAGTATCGCCGCCAAGCAGCGCGCATCCGAATGTCGCGATGTCTTCGCCCAGTCCATGCGCGAATTCGGTGAGCCATGCCTCATCATGCGCCCGCAGCGCCAGGGTCAGCACGAAGCCGGCCGGCGTCGCGCCCTTGGCGGCGAGGTCCGAGAGGTTCACCCGCAGTGCCTTGCGCGCGATGGTGTCGGGGGGATCGTCGGGGAGAAAATGCACGCCTTCGACAATGGCGTCGGTGTTGACGACGATGTCCTCGCCGTCAGCCTTCAGCACCGCAGCGTCGTCGGTCAGGCCGAACGCGCCGGGATTACGCGCCAATGGTTTGAAGTAGCGCGCGATCAGGGAGTCTTCGCCGGATGCGCTGGACCCGGCTGACATGGTCAGTGTCCTGCGCGCGAAAACTCTTCCGCGCGAAATTGCCGGGCGATCTGGTCGAGCACGGCATTGACCATGCCGGTCTCGTCGCCTTCGACGAAGGCATGCGCGACGTCGACATATTCCGACACCACGACGCGGCCGGGAATGTCCTTGCGATGTTCCAGCTCATAGGCGCCGGCGCGCATCACCGCGCGCAGGATGGCCTCGATCCGCTGCAGCGGCCAGCCGCGCGACAGCGCGTCGTCAATCAGCGGATCGAGCTTGTTCTGGTCGCGCACCACGCCTGACACGATGTCACGGAAGAACGCCTCTTCGGCGGGGAGATATTGGTCGCCCTCGATCTCGCTGCCAAGCCAGAAGCTCTCGAATTCGGCGAAGACGTCGTTGATGCCGGAGCCGCCCACATCCATCTGATAGAGCGCCTGCACGGCGGCGAGACGCGCGGCGCCGCGGCGATTGGCCTTGCGGTCGCCTTTGGGGATCGGCTTCTTGAAGTCGGCTTTCTTGTCAGCCATGTCTCAGGCCTTCGCCAGACGGCGCTTGATGCGCAGCACCGACAGCGCGGCGCGGGCCGCATCGCCGCCCTTGTTCAGTTCACCGGCGCGCGCACGCGCCCAGGCCTGCTCGTCGGTATCCACCGTGATGATCCCGTTGCCGAGCGGCAGGCGCAGATCGACCGACAGGTCCATCAGGCCGCGCGAGGACTCCATCGAGACGATCTCGAAATGGAACGTCTCGCCGCGCACCACGCAGCCGAGCGCAATTGCCGCTTCGTAAGGCTTGCCGCTTTTCGCAGCAGCATCGACCGCAATCGCGATGGTCGACGGAATTTCCAGCGCACCCGGCACCGTCAATACGTCGTAACTGACGCCAGCCGCCTTCAGTTCAACGATCGCGCCTTCCAGCAGCGCATCCTGAATGTCGTCATAGAACCGCGCCTCGACGATCAGGACGCGTGCGCCCGTGATGTCGGTCTGGTCCTGCAAATGAGCGCGTCGCGCGTCTGCCATCGGTATTCCGTCGAATTTGCGAGAATTGTTTGATTGCGCAGGGTTTTAGGCGCAGCGGCGCCATATGCCAAGGGCCGATAGAGCCTCGAATTACCTCATTTCGCTCAGCCGCGCCGCGTAGCGGGCCATTAGGTCGACCTCGATATTGACCTCGGCTCCCGCCTCCCATGCCTTGCCCAGCGTGGTGACGCTCAGCGTATGCGGAATGATCAGCACCGCGAATTGCACGTCGTCGACGGTATTCACCGTCAGCGACACGCCATCCAGCGTGATCGAGCCCTTGGTAGCGATGAAACGCGCCAGTTCGCGCGTGGTGCGGAAGGTGATCCGTGCCATGTCCGGCAGGTTTTCGCGCGACACGATGGTCGCGATGCCGTCGGCATGGCCGGCGACGATATGGCCGCCGAGTTCATCGCCGATCTTCAGCGCGCGTTCGAGATTAAGCCTGGTGCCCGCCTGCCAGTGTTTCGCCGTGGTCATGCCCAGCGTCTCGGCGGCAGCGTCCACGTCAAACCAGGTTTTGCCATTGGTCACGCCGGAGCCGACCACCGTGAGGCACACGCCGTTACAGGCGATCGAGGCGCCATCGGCAATGGTGGTCTGATCGTAGTCGCAGAGAATGCGCAGCCGGTGCAACTGGCCCTGTGCGACCTGCTGCAGGCTCTCGATCTCGCCGATGTCGGTGACAATGCCGGTGAACATTAGCTTCTCTCGTAGATGGTCAGAGTATCGTTCTCGATGGCCTCGCTAGCACGCTGCACGAAGTCCGGCGACCCGGTGATCGCCGATAGCGGCAATGCATCCAGCGCGGCAACGCCGCCCTCGCCGATATCTTTGACGCCGCGAAACAGCCAGACCTCGTCGACAAGACCCGCAGCCAGGAAGGACGACGCGACCTTCGATCCGCCTTCCACCAGCAGCTTCGTGATCCCCTTCCCGGACAAACTATGCAGCACGGCCGGCAAGTCCAGTCCCGGCGGAGGCGCTGTGGTCGTGGGCACACGCAGCACCTGCGCACCGGCAGCGCCGAGCGCCATTGCGGCGGGTGCTTCCGACAGGCTCGATGTCATCACCCAGAGCGGCGTCGTGCGCGCCGAATGCACGAGTTTGCTGTTACCGGAGATACGCAGCGCACGGTCGAGCACCACGCGGACCGGTGAGCGTTTCGCCATGCCGGGCAGACGACAGGTCAGTTCGGGATCATCGGCCAGCACCGTGCCCATGCCGACCAACACTGCGTCGCATTGCGCGCGCAAGAGATGCACGCGCGACCGCACCATCTCGCCGGTGACGGCAACGGGCCTGTGACCGACCGCCGCGATCTTGTCGTCCGGCGACACCGCGAGCTTCAGCACCACATGCGGACGCCTGTCGCGCACGCGGCGGAAGTGCCCGGTATGATCACGTGCGGCTTGCTCGGCACACAGACCGACATCGACCCTGATACCGGCGGCGCGCAGCCGCGCATGGCCCTGGCCCGCGACCTCCGGATTGGGATCCTCGATGGCCGCCACCACGCGCGCGATGCCCGCAGCGACGATGGCGTCCGCGCAAGGCGGCGACTTGCCGAAATGCGAACACGGCTCCAGCGTCACATAGAGCGTCGCGCCGCGTGCGGCTGCGCCTGCCTGCGCCAATGCGACAGGCTCGGCATGCGGGCGGCCGCCCGGCTGGGTCCAGCCGCGGCCGATAATCACGCCGTCCTTCACAATGACCGCACCGACGGCGGGATTGGGCCAGGTCCGCCCCTGCCCGCGCCGGCCGAGTGTCAGCGCCAGCTGCATGAAGCGCAGGTCGGTGGCTTTCGCCTCTTGGGATTTCTGCGCGTATTGATCTTCCAGGATCCGGAAGATCATTTTCGGACCACCACCGGCCGGTCGTCATCGTCGGCATGCAGCTCGCCGAGCACCGCCTCGAAATCCTTGGCCTCGCGGAAATTGCGATAGACCGAGGCGAAGCGCACATAAGCGACATCGTCGAGGGAGCGCAGATGCTCCATCACGATCTCGCCGATAGTTTCCGAGGAAATCTCCGCCTCGCCGCCGCTTTCCAGCTCGCGCACGATGGCCGACACCATGGTCTCGACGCGCTCCGGGTCCACCGGGCGCTTGCGCAACGAGATCGACAGCGAGCGCACCAGCTTGTCGCGATCGAACGGCACGCGGCGGCCGTTGCGCTTGATCACCGTGAGTTCGCGCAGTTGAACGCGCTCGAAGGTCGTGAAGCGGAAGTTGCAGGTGACGCAGACGCGCCGCCTGCGGATCACGGCGGAATCTTCCGCGGGACGCGAGTCCTTCACCTGCGTATCGAGGCTATTGCAGTTCGGACAGCGCATTCCCAACAACCTTCCAGACACTCGTTCCTGCGCGACCTTCTGACCGCGCAGGCCTTCTAATCGTCGCAGGTCTTACTGATAGATCGGGAAACGATCCGTCAGCGCCTTGACCTTGTCCTTCACGGCCGCTTCCACCAGCGGCGCGCTGCCGTCACCGGACTGCGCCACGGCGCTCAGCACTTCGGCAATCATCTCGCCGGTCGCCTTGAATTCGGCGATGCCGAAACCACGCGTGGTCGCGGCGGGCGTACCGAGACGGATGCCCGAGGTGATCCACGGCTTTTCCGGATCGAACGGCACGCCGTTCTTGTTGCAGGTGATGCCCGCGCGAACCAGCGCCTTCTCCGAGACGTTGCCCTTCAGGCCCTTCGGCCGGAGGTCGACGAGCATCAGATGGTTATCGGTGCCGCCGGAGACAATATCGTAGCCCTGCGCGCGCAGCGTTTCGGCCAGCGCCTTGGCGTTCTCGACGACGTTCTTTGCATAGACCTTGAAGTCCGGCTGCAGCGCTTCCTTGAAGGCCACAGCCTTGGCTGCGATGACATGCATCAAGGGGCCGCCCTGCAGACCCGGGAAGATCGCCGAGTTCAGCTTCTTGTGCAGCGCCTCGTCATTGGTGAGGATCAGGCCGCCGCGCGGGCCGCGCAGCGACTTGTGCGTGGTCGTCGTGGTGACATGGGCATGCGGCACCGGCGAGGCATGAACGCCGCCGGCGACGAGGCCAGCAAAGTGAGCCATGTCGACCAGCAGATAGGCGCCGACGCTGTCGGCGATCTCGCGGAAGCGCTTGAAGTCCCACGACCGCGAATAGGCCGAGCCGCCGGCGATGATCAGCTTCGGCTTCACTTCCTCGGCCTGCTTGGCGATCGCATCCATGTCGAGGATCTGGTCGTCCTTGCGCACGGTGTAGTGCACCGGCTTGAACCACTTGCCGGACATGTTGACGGGCGAGCCGTGGGTGAGATGGCCGCCGGCCGCGAGGTCGAGACCCATGAAGGTATCGCCGGGCTGCAGCAGCGCCAGGAACACGGCCTGGTTCATCTGGCTACCGGAATTCGGTTGCACATTGGCGAACTGGGCGCCGAACAGTTTCTTGGCGCGCTCGATCGCCAGCGTTTCCGCAACGTCGACGAATTCGCAGCCGCCATAGTAGCGCGCGCCCGGATAGCCCTCGGCATATTTGTTGGTCATCACCGAGCCCTGCGCCTCCATCACGGCGCGGCTGACGATGTTTTCCGACGCAATCAGCTCGATCTCGTGACGCTGGCGACCGAGTTCACCCTTGATCGCCTCGGCAATCTCAGGATCGGCCTGAGCAAGCGTGGCGGAGAAGAACGAGTCGGGCGCGGAGCCGGTTTTGGCCGAAGTGGTCATAGGGTAATATCTCCACCGCCGCGGCCTTGATTCAGCGTGCGGACGGTCACGAGTGGCGATCAGGAAACGGTGCCCCGAATACCATATCTGGCTGGCGGGGCCAAGGTTTTGCGGTTCAAGGCGCGATATTTAGGCAGCGGCAGCATATGCGGCGATTGCACATGCCGATCGCCTTAGTGAGGCAGAATCCCCCTATTTCGCCAGCCGGTATGCCCCGCCCTTCTCCACACTGCGCCGGAACGCCGGGCGGGCATGCATCCGGCCGATCCAGGCGGCCAGATCGGGATAGACCTTGAGCCGGTCGAAACTGCCAGCGACCTCGGCGACGAAGCTCATCTGGATGTCTGCCCCGGTCAGGCTGTCGCCAACGAAGAACGCGCGGCCCTTCAGCGCACGGTCGGCGTAACCGAGATGCCGGGCCATCTCGCCGTCGATCCGCGGTTGCAACGGCGCCCCGGCCTCTTTCAAGCGCGACACGTAGAGATTGAGCATCAGCGGCAACATCGCTGAGCCCTCGGCATAATGCAGCCATTCGAGATAGGCCTCGTACTCTGCGCTGCCTTCCGCGGGCCGCATCGCGCCCTTGCCATAACGGCGGATGATGTAATCCACCACCGCCGCGGACTCCGCGATGGTAATATCGCCATCGACGATCACAGGCGACTTGCCGAGCGGATGCACGACCTCCAGCTCCGGCGGCGCCAGCCGCGTCTGCGCATCGCGCTGATAGGTTGTCAGCTCATAGGGCGCGCCGAGCTCCTCCAGCAGCCAGATGATCCGCTGCGAGCGCGAGTCGTTGAGATGATGAAGCGTGAGCATCGGCGTGTCCTTGTGTTGTCCCTGGCCCGATCTGTACATCGTCGGCGTGAGAGAAGTCTTCGAGGATTATTGTTCGGAAGCCCCATCGATTGCGATGATACAGCGAACAAGAAAATCTTCGGGGGCTTTTCCATGCTAGTCTGCCGGGAAGGTGACTATCCGTAATTGTGGAGAGGTTCGGGCCCCTTCCCCTCCGCACCAAACCAAGCCGCCAACCTGAGGCCTTTCGCAGGAGGTTGAGATGGACGATATACGGGCCGCCCTGGAGCGTCATTGGACTGCATCGGACGCGAACGATTTCGATATCGAGCATGACATCTACCATGAGGATGCGATGCTTTATTATCCTCAATCGGGGGAGCGCATCCGCGGTCGGCACAACATTCAGATGAGCCGACTTGTCCAGCCCAACGAGAAACGTTTTACGGTTCGGCGGATTATCGGCAGCGGCGACTTATGGGTCACCGAATTCGTCCTGACCTATGACGGCATGCCATCCTACGCGGTGAGCATCATGGAGTTCCACGAAGGACGGGTGGCCAACGAAACGCAGTATTTCGCCGATCGGTTTGAACCTGCAGTCTCGCGCGCGCATCTTGTCGAGCGATAGTTCGAGGTTACCGGCCGCGATGACAGCGCTTCGATGCGCGCACGTAGGATGAACGCGCTGCACGCCCCGCGCTTGTCATTCCGGGGCGCGGCCGGCACTTGCCGGACGCGGACCCGGAATCCCGGAATGTTCAGCGCGGTTGAAGACTCCCAAACTGTCATTCCGGGTTCGTCTGCGCGAAGGCGCGCAGCCGCCCCCGGAATGACAGTTTGGGGCAGCAAATAGCACCAAACATTTTTTCCTATCTCCCATTGACAATATCCCCGCCAGGTTTATATTCCCTTCTGTCCTGCCCCACCGAGAGGGGCGATCGCGATCGTCACGTTCGCGGGGTGGGATGCGGTGGACGCCGGAGATGCGGCGTTACGCGGTTCATGGGTGACGTCTGTCTTCAGGCAGGACGAATCTGCGCCAGCACTGCCACTGGCAAGGACACGGTCGGCCTTGAGATGGAAAGATCCCTGGACAGTGTGACGGACGACCAAATCGAAATGCGTCCGGCTCAAGTGCTTGAGGCTCCCTTCCCATCGCCTTGGGACTTTAATTCGGTGATCGGATCGTTCGCTGAGGCAAAGTGCAAGCAAGTCGAAAAAACACCGCAGGCGGAACGCTGGGCACTTGCCTGACGCTTCCGAAAGTCCTGATGCACATTACCCTTGCGGAAGACCGCATTCGCATCAGGCCCAAGGGTGCAACGGGCACCCGGCGTTCCGCACGCCCTCTCACAAGGGGGGCGGGAATGCGACAGACGACGGCGCCCCCGCGCCGCTAACAACAGGGGCGATGTCGCATGTCTGGAGAGCAGTGGCTGTTTGACAGTTGAATCCGTGAGTGACGTGACGCGCGATCGGCGCCACACCCGCCGCCGTCATGCGCGGCGCATGGCGGGTATCCACGCCTTGGCCACACACAAAGCAAGACGTGGATGGCCGGGACATCTAGCGAAGCTCGCTTCGCTGCCCGGCCATGACGACTGAAAGTGATGAGCTAGATTGCAGGTCTTAGGATGGGGTTTCGCGAAGACACTCACCCCATTCTACGACCGACGCTTACAGCCCGGTAAACCCGGCCTTCACCGGATCGTTGCTGCCATCAAGCTCGCGCAAATAAGTCAGCCCGAACACCGTCAACCTGTGTGGATCTTTCTCGCCGCCGTCGAACAGCGACTGCACATAATCGGTTACCTTGGCGCGGGCTTCGTTCGATGCCGCTTCGGTGCGGCTCATCATCAGGTCATAGGTGTGCATGATGCGGTCGATGGCAGTCTGCATGTCGTCATTTTCCCCATTGGACATCAGAAGATCGGCTACGCCGCCTCAGGCCGCTCAGCCTGGAATTGCGCGATGGCTTTGTTCGCAAGGCGCAGCTTGTTGCCCTCGCCGCGATAAAACATCCGGACGATGATCTCGAGCAACCGCTCATTGGTGAGGTAAGTGTCGGGCATGGCGCCGGACCTGCGCAGATAGTTCGCAGCAATGGCATAGGCATCGCCGACCGCTTCGACATTCAGAACCTTCAGATCGCGTTCGACCAGCATCGCTTGATCCCTTCCGATGAAGCGATAAGCCGCGAGAGGGAACTTGGTTCCGTTGGAAAGGAAATTTCGCGAGATGCTTCAGCGGCAAGCGTAGGATGAGTAGAGCCAATAGGTCGCGCAAAGCGTGATGATAAATTCCGCGAACCCCGTCATGATTTGGCAGGAGCAATGATGGGTTTCACTTCGCCACGATGCGCCTGCGCTCTACCCATCCTACGAGCTTGGCGTGACGCCAAAGAAAAAGGCGCCCTGCTAGGGCGCCTTGATCAATTTCAGTGTCGCATGCGTCTTCTGCGCATTTCGACGTGCTTTCGGAGGGCAATCCGTCGGCAGTGGTTCGGCAACTTGGAAGTCGAAAGTCTCAGAGACGATACAGGATCTGGTCGGTCCAGAAGCGCTCGAGGCGATGCAGCGACTTGTTGAGGGTCGCGAATTCCTCGTTGGAGATACCACCGACCTGCTCCACCGTCTTGACGTGCTTCTGATACAGTGCGTCGACGATGTGGCGGATTTCCTGGCCCTGCGCCGTCAGACGAATGCGAACCGAGCGACGATCGACGCGCGAGCGCTGATGATCGAGGAAGCCGAGTTCGACGAGCTTCTTCAGGTTGTAGGACACGTTGGAGCCGAGATAGTAACCGCGGGTGCGCAGTTCGCCGGCGGTCAGTTCCTTGTCGCCGATATTGTAGAGCAGCAGCGCCTGCACCGAATTGATATCAGCGCGGCCGCGGCGATCGAATTCATCCTTGATGACGTCGAGCAGGCGGCGATGCAGACGCTCCACCAACGTCAAGGCTTCCAGATAAAGCGGCTGAACCGGCGCCTGGCCCGGAACGAGATCGACGCTTTCCACCGTCGCAACGGTCTTCATCATGACACTACCCCTGTTGTCGTTTTTATCGACTTATTCGACGAAACTTGTGTCCCGTCTGATAGGGCCAACTTAAGGGGGAGCGTTTGAAGAACCGCTTAAATAAGACAATAAAGAGATCATGAATTTGAGACAGTGAATCTGAGATTAAGCCGGTGAAACAAGGGGTTTTCGCAAGGTTTGATTCACGCTGCAGAGCCCATGTTCCAGCTTTGTCCGCCCGATCTGTCGCATAGCGGAACAGCTTGCCTAAAATTCGAAACACTCGCGTAAGACTCGTAACCGGCCCGTTAGGGTGACCGAAATCTTACCGCGAATGCCCCGAAAATTAATTCGACAATTTTACGCAACTCCGCGCGTTCGCCCTTCCCAATATGGTGCGCGCAGAGCCTTGCGATCGATCTTGCCGAGGCCCGTCACGGGGATCTCATTGACGAAATCGATGCTCTTCGGCGACCACGGCGCGCCGCGCTTGTCTTTCACATGCGCCTGCAGTTCCTCCGCAGAGTTATTCGCGCCGGCTTTCAGCACGACAAAGGCCTTCACCGCCTCGCCCCACTTCGCATCGGGGATGCCGATCACCGCGGCGGACGCCACCGCATGATGCGCCATCAAGGCATCCTCGACTTCGCGCGGATAGATGTTGAAGCCGCCGGAGATGATCATGTCCTTGGTGCGATCGACGATATAGAAAAAGCCGTCAGCATCCTTCACCGCGACATCGCCGGTATGCAGCCAGCCGCCGCGGAACGCGTCTTCGGTGGCATCCTGCCGTTTCCAGTAACCATCCATTACCAGCGAACCGCGCACGCAGATCTCGCCGGGTTCCCCTGTCGCCACTTCGCGCATCTCGGCGTCGAACAGTTTGACCTCGACCATCGGATTGGCGCGGCCGCAGGAACCGAGACGGCCCGGCTTGCTGTCGTCGTGATCGATCTTGCGCATGGTGGTGATGATCTGCGGCGCTTCGGTCTGGCCATAGAGCTGCACGAACACATTGCCGAAAATCCCGACGCCCTCGCGCAGCCGGTCCGGCGACATCGGCGCCGCGCCATAGACGATCATGTCCAGCGACGACATGTCGTATTTCGCGCGCAGGTCAGGCGCATCGATCAGCGCATAGATCAGCGTCGGTACCAGGAAGGTCGCGGTGATCTTCTCCTCATGCACCACGCGGCAATAGGTCTCCGCATCGAAGCCCTGTACCAGCCGCGCGAAGCCGCCGCGCAGCATCACCGGAAACAGCGTGATGCCGGCCGCGTGGCTGATCGGGGTTGCGGCGAGATAACGGATATCCGCCGGCCAGTCCCAGTCCGCATAGATCGCCAGCGCCATCGCCACGATCACGCGATGCGGCAGCATCACGCCCTTGGAACGGCCGGTGGTGCCGCCGGTATAAGCGAGCCAGCAAATGTCGCTGACACTGCTCTCGTCCATCAATGGCGCCGTCGTCGCGCCCGGCAGTTCGGCCAGCAGATCGCGCGCGCCATCAAGCGCGCCGAACGACAGCAGATGTTTCAGGCCCGGCACGCGGCTGCGCAATGCAAGGCCCCGCGCGGCGAACTTGCCGGCCTCCACGATCAGCGCCGAGATTTCGGCATCTTCGAGAATGAAGGCGTGATCGTCCTCGGCGGCCATCGGATGCAGCGGCGTATAGCGCAGGCCCATCACGGCGGCGGCGGAGATCGCAGCCCAGCTCTCGGCGCGGTTGCCGGAGAGGATGGACAGCGCATCGCCCTTCTTCAGACCAAGGCTGCGGAACAGGCTGATGAAGCGCGCGACCACGTTGCCGAATTCACGGTAGCTCCAGCGGACATTGCCGTCAGCGAGCGCGGGCCGGTCGCCATAGCGGGCAATGGCGCTGACAATGATGCTGCCAGCGGTGCCGCCGGAATAAAGCTGGTTCAAAATGACCTCCCTGAATGCAGGGCCTTCTGCGAGGCCTCTGCTTGACGTCTTGAGCCTATGGCGGTCGTTCGCGTGCCGCCATCCATGCCAGCGCAAGGTAGCCTGCGAGAAACGCAGCCTGCACGCCGACGACCAGGAGGTTACCGCCATAGATGGTCGGAAACATCAGCTCGATGACCGCCATGGACACCACGGTCGTCAGCCAGACAACGGCGCCCCAGGGCGTCGCGAGCCAGAGGCCGACGGCGCTAACCAGTTCGATGACGGCGAAATAGACCGTGGCGGTCTGCCAGCCCATGGTCTGGACCTCGAAGGCCTCATCCTCGGTGCCGACAAAGCCAGTCACCTGCGCCCAGTGATAGAGGCCCTGCATCATCGAGACGACGGCCATCACGCGCAGGAACAGGACCAGACGCCGGGTCCAGACGTTCTCGTCGGATTCGATGCGTCCGGACGAGATCGCCGCAACCGACATGGCATGGTCCCGCGACGTGGGGTCTCTCGACCCGAGGTCGCGCGGCATCTGCTCAGACATGCGAATGCGATCTCACGGGTGGGAACTGGACGTTTGGGCGACGGTTCAGGCGATTCATTGGGGGCTTTTTGTGGGCCTTTGGGCCTGCAAAATCAATGACCCAGCGCATGACGTGGCGATGTCAAAGTGCTAGACTTAGAACAGGTCGAATTTAAGGGGCTTTCGACCTCACGAAGGCCCGCGGGGAGAAACGGTATTATGGCAATCAAGTTCGGGCGCCCTATCGAATTGCGCGATCATGCCCCCCGCCCGGCCACTTATGACGCCCCCTCCCTCGGCCTGACCACCCGCCCCCGCCGCAACCGCAAGTCCGAATGGGCCCGCCGGCTGGTGCGCGAGAATGTGCTGACCACCGACGACCTGATCTGGCCGCTCTTCGTGATCGACGGCGACAACCAGCGCGCGGCCATCGCCTCGATGCCCGGCGTGGAGCGCCTCAGCGTCGACCAGGCGGTGCGTGATGCCGAGCGCGCCATGAAGCTGGACATCCCCTGCATCGCGCTGTTCCCCTACACCGACCCGTCGCTGCGCGACGAGACGGGCAGCGAGGCCTGCAACGCCAACAATCTGGTCTGCCAGTCCGTCCGCGCCATCAAGAAGGAATTCCCCGATCTCGGCGTGCTCTGCGACGTGGCACTGGATCCATTCACCAGCCATGGCCATGACGGTCTGATCCAGAACGGCAAGATCCTCAACGACGAGACCGTCGCCGTGCTGGTCCAGCAGGCCCTGGTCCAGGCCGAGGCCGGCTGCGATATCATTGCGCCATCGGACATGATGGACGGCCGTGTCGGCGCGATCCGCGAGGCACTGGATGAAGCCGGATTCCTCGATGTGCAGATCATGGCCTATGCCGCGAAATATGCCTCGGCCTTCTACGGCCCGTTCCGCGATGCCATCGGCTCGGCCAAGACGCTGACCGGCGACAAGCGCACCTATCAGATGGACTCGGCCAATTCCGACGAGGCACTGCGCGAGGTCGAACTCGATCTCGCCGAGGGCGCCGACATGGTCATGGTCAAGCCCGGCATGCCGTATCTGGATATCATCCGGCGCGTGAAGGACACGTTTGCAGTTCCGACCTTCGCCTATCAAGTGTCCGGCGAATACGCGATGATCATGGCCGCCGTGAACAACGGCTGGATCGACGGCGACCGCGCCATCATGGAAAGCCTGCTTGGCTTCAAGCGCGCCGGCGCCGATGGCGTGCTGACCTATTTCGCGCCGCATGCCGCGGAACGCATCAAGGCTGCGCGCTGAGCGCATCCGCGCCCGGCCCTCGCCTGATTTACGTCATGGACAGTCTGTAACGATTCCGCGCACTTGCTGCGCGGTCTGGTGATATCCATGTGATGCACCGTGAGGATGCAAACGGAGGGATGCGTCATGTCTGATACCGGCCCGAATGCTGGCGGCCCTAACAACAACGGAAGCTGGCAAGGCGACACCTGGCGCAGTGCCGGTACCCCGCCCCGCACCCATGCCTTCGATCCCTATGCGCAGCCGGATTTGTTCCGCGGCGTGTTGATGCGCCGCGTTGTCGCCTTCCTGATCGATCTCGTGGTGCTGTCGATTCCGATCGTACTCGCGGTGATCTTTATCGCGGTGTTCGGCGTCGTCACCCTCGGCCTTGGCTGGGCGCTGTTCTGGCTGATCTCGCCGGCAACCGTGATCTGGCCAATCGTCTATTACGGCATGTCGCTTGGCGGCCCGCATTCGGCCACCTGGGGCATGCGAATGATGGACCTGCAGATGCGCACCTTCTCGGGTAGCCCCGGCTACTTCGTGCTCGGTGCGGCGCATGCGGTGCTGTTCTGGGCCTCGGTGTCGCTGCTCACGCCGCTGGTGCTGGTGGTTGGGCTGCTCAATGGCCGTCGTCAGCTGCTGCACGACCTCGTGCTGGGAACCGTGGTGGTGAATAATTCCGTGGTCCGCGCCGCTTACGCCCAGCCGCCCGGCCGCGCCTACTAATAGCCAGCAACTCGACCGGGCAAAGCGATTGACCGTTTGCCCGGCTGGCGCGATGCTACGCCAAACTGCTTCGGAGACCGACGGCAACCCGTGACCCAACACTCGCGCGATACTCCGCAATTCTATCTGACGGCGCCGTCGCCGTGCCCCTATCTGCCGGGCCGGCACGAACGGAAAGTTTTCACCCATCTGGTCGGCGACAAGGCCGGCGATCTCAACGACCTGCTCACCCATGGCGGCTTCCGGCGCAGCCAGTCGATCGCCTATCGCCCGGCCTGCGACCAGTGCCGCGCCTGCGTGTCCGTCCGTGTCATCGCCAACGAATTCAAGCCGTCGCGCAACTTTCGCAAGATCTTGGCGCGCAATGCCGACGTGATCGGCGAGCAGCGCAACGCGGTCCCGACCTCCGAACAGTATTCGGTGTTCCGCGCTTATCTCGACCAGCGCCATCGCCATGGCGGCATGGCCGACATGACGGTGCTCGATTACGCGATGATGGTGGAGGACTCGCATGTCGAGACCCGCATCATCGAATATCGCCGACGCGGCGCTGACACCGGCATCACCGGCCGCGGCGAGGACCTGCTCGCGGTCGCGCTGACCGATGTGCTCAGCGATGGGCTGTCGATGGTCTATTCGTTCTTCGAGCCCGGCGAGGAAAGCCGTTCGCTCGGCACCTTCATGATCCTCGACCACATCGCCCGCGCCAGGCGGCTCGGCCTGCCTTACGTCTATCTCGGCTACTGGATCGAGGGCTCGAAGAAGATGGACTACAAGGGCCGCTATCTGCCGCAGCAGCGGCTCGCGCCATCAGGATGGCTGCGCGTGGACGCGACGGGCGAAACGATGCCCGAGCCGCAGGATTAGCCGCCCGCGAAGAAATCCACCACCAGCTTCGCATTCAGCACGATGATGACAACCGCCGTGATCGCAGCAAGCGCTGTGATCCAGCGCGGCGCGACGAACGGTCCCATCTTGCTCCGGCTCGCCGTGAATAGCACCAGCGGCACCACAGCGAACGGCAGTTGCAGGCTCAGCACGACCTGACTGAGGATCAGGAGTTGCCCTGTCCCCTTCTCGCCGTACCAGATGGTGACAACGACGGCCGGGACGATGGCGATCATCCGTGTGATCATGCGGCGGAGCCACGGCGCGAGGCGCAGATTGATGAAGCCTTCCATCACGATCTGGCCCGCCAGCGTTGCCGTGATCGTCGAGTTCAGACCGCAGCACAGCAGCGCGATGGCAAACAAGGTCGGGGCGAGGCTTGAGCCCAGCAAGGGCGCCAGAAACGCATGCGCCTGATCGAGTTCGGCGACGTCGGTCTTGCCGGTCTTGTTGAATGTCGCAGCCGCCAGGATCAGGATCGACGCATTGATGGTGAGCGCAAGACAAAGCGCGATGGTGGAATCGATCGTTGCGAGCTTGATCGCCTCTTTCTTCTCGGGAAGACTCTCGCCGTAGCCGCGGGTCTGCACGAGGCCGGAATGCAGATAGAGATTATGCGGCATCACCGTTGCGCCGAGGATACCAAGCGCTAGGAAGAGCATTTCCTTGTTGGCGACGATCTCGGTCGTCGGCGCAAAACCGCGGATCACCGCGCCCCAATCGGGATCGGCCATGGCAATCTGGATCGCAAAACACGCCGCGATGACGCCGAGCAACGCCACCACGAAGGCCTCGATCCAGCGAAAGCCGAACGCCTGCAAGGCCAAGATCAGGAACACGTCGAGCGCCGTAATGATGACGCCGATCTCGAGTGGAATGCCGAACAGTAGGTTGAGGCCGATAGCGGTGCCAATCACCTCGGCGAGGTCGGTGGCTGTAATCGCGATCTCCGCTGACAGCCACAGCGCCCACGACACCACCCGCGGATAGGAATCGCGGCAAGCCTGCGCCAAATCGCGCCCCGCCCCGACACCCAGACGCGCGCAGAGCGACTGCAGCACGATGGCCATCAGGTTGGAGACCAGCGCCACCGTCAGCAGCGCGTAACCAAACTTCGAGCCGCCGGCGAGCGACGTTGCCCAGTTGCCGGGGTCCATATAGCCGACCGCGACCAGGTAGCCCGGTCCGAGAAACGCCAGCAGCTTGCGCCAGAACGAGCCGTTTTTGACCGTCTGGATCGAGCCGAACATGCCCGCGAGCGACGGGTCGCCCCGCCTCGAACGCCAGCCTGGCTGGTCGACGGCGTCATTTGAGGCGTTCACAAGCGGCTCGGCGGTAATGGCGGGCGATTTGGCATCCATTCCGCCAAGATGGCCGATATTCGAGCTTATTGCAACTCATTTGCAAGTGCATCTGGCCGTCGATTTAGAACATCGAATTTCGATTCCGAGGCCCGGCGGAACAGATGACTCTTAATCACCGGCATCACCGGCTCCACCTTGTCGGTTAACGGGTGGCTGCACCGAGCCTGAGCGGAGATGCTGATTTCAAATCCAGGAACCGCCATGACCCACTCGCCCACCGACCGATTGCCCCCGACCTTCAACCGCCTCGCCTGGTCGAACCTCACGGCGCAGTCGGCCGAACAGGTCGCGCTGGCGGCGGCGCCGATCATCGCCGTGCTGCTGCTGGGTGTCGGCGAAGGCCAGACCGGACTGCTGCAGACCGCGCTGACCCTGCCCTTCGTGCTGTTCGCCATTCCCGCCGGCCTGCTCGCCGACCGGATGTCGCGCCGCACCCTGATGGCCGGAGCCGAGGCGCTGCGCGCGATCGCACTGTTGCTGACCCTGGGGCTGATCTGGTTCGGCGCGCTGACGATGTCGCTGCTCGCCTTGCTCGGCTTCGTCGCGGTGTGCGGCACCGTGGTCTACAGCGTCGCCGCGCCGTCGCTCGTGCCATCGCTGGTCGTGCCGCAATTGCTCGGCGCGGCGAATGCACGGATCGAACTCGCGCGCACCGTGGCTTTTGCAAGCGGTCCTGCCATCGGCGGCGCGCTCGTCGGTTTTACCGGTGCCGCGCCTGCCTTCGGCTTTGCCGCAGCACTGTCGATCATCGCGGTCGCCTTGCTATCAGGCATCCACGAGCCCCCGCGCACGACCATCCGACAACGCAAGCCGATGCAGGATATCGCCGAAGGCCTGTCCTTTGTCTGCTATCATCAGTATTTGCGGCCGGTCTTCATCACGCAGTTCATCTTCAGTGCCGCCTCCTTCATGGTCCTCGCGGTCTTCGTGCCTTACGCGGTTCGCCGTCTCGGCCTCTCCGCCTCCGGCGTCGGCGTGACACTGGCGATGTATGGCGTCGGCATGGTGATCGGCGCCCTGCTGGCGACGCGCGTGATGAAGCGGCTGCCGTTCGGAACCGTGATCGCGCTCGGACCCGTTACCGGCTTCGTCGCCTCCGTCGTGATGGCACTGACCACATGGATCCCTTCGCCGGCTTTGGCGGGCCTCAGCTTCTTCCTGCTCGGCGTCGGCCCGATACTGTGGGTGATCTCCACGGCAACGTTGCGACAGTCCGTAACGCCGCCGAGCCTGCTCGGACGCGTCTCCGCGATCAACATCCTGAGCTACGGCGCCCGTCCGATCGGGACCGGCATCGCTGCCGTTGTCGGCGGACTCTATCACGCGGAGGCGTGCCTCTACCTCGCCGTCGCGGGCTTCGCCTGGCAGGCCGTGGTGATCCTGACTTCGCCCGCAGTGACGATGGACCGGCAGCCGGACATGGTCGGCGATGGGACCGGACGCATTCCGACGAAAGTCTAGCAGGCTTGGCGTAATTCATCTGTAGTTCGCACCCGCTCACAGTCTCCCCGCGCTGCAGCAAGGATAGTTAGTGTAGTTGCGCCGCGTCGAAGCGTCGCAGCAAAGCGAACCTTCTTGCCAAAGCTGCAAGCAAGCCTTTGTCTTGCCACTAATCAACAAGGTCAGTCCGCAAAAGGACGACCATTCGGGGAGAACACAATGGCTTCATCCAAGGACAGGACTCCGTCTCGGCGCCGCTTTCTGAAGGTCGCCACCGCCAGCGCGACTGCAAGCGTCATGGCACCAGCGATCGCCCAGGCGCAGGGACCGATCAATATGCGCTGGCAGAGCACATGGCCGGCCAAGGACATCTTCCACGAATACGCGCTCGACTACGCCAAGAAGGTCAACGACATGACCGGCGGCGACCTCAAGATCGAGGTGCTTCCGGCCGGCGCTGTGGTCCCGGCCTTCGGCCTGCTCGATGCGGTCTCCAAAGGCACGCTCGACGGCGGCCACGGCGTGATGGTCTATCACTACGGCAAGCAGACCGCGTTGGCGCTGTGGGGCTCCGGCCCGGCCTATGCGATGGATGCCAACATGCTGCTGGCCTGGCACAAATTCGGCGGCGGCAAGGAGCTGTTGGCCAAGCTCTATGCGTCGATCGGCGCGAATGTGGTGTCGCTGCCTTACGGGCCGATGCCGACCCAGCCGCTCGGCTGGTTCAAGAAGCCGGTCACCAAGGCCGATGATCTCAAGGGTGTGAAATTCCGCACCGTCGGCATCTCCATTGACGTGTTCACTGGTCTAGGCGCCGCGGTGAACGCATTGCCCGGCGGCGAAATCGTCTCGGCGATGGATCGCGGCCTGCTCGATGCGGCCGAATTCAACAATGCCTCGTCGGATCGCATCCTCGGTTTCCCCGACGTTTCCAAGACCTGCATGCTGCAGAGCTACCACCAGAATGCCGAACAGTTTGAAATCCTGTTCAACAAGACCAAATATGACGCCCTGCCGGAGAAGCTGCGGGCAATCATCTCGGGCGCCGCCGATGCGGCCGGTCAGGAAATGTCCTGGAAGGCCATCGACCGCTATTCACAGGACTATGCGGAGATGCAGAGCAAGGACAAGGTCAAGTTCTACAAGACGCCGGACTCGATCCTGCAGAAGCAGCTCGAAGTCTATGACGAGGTCGTCGCCAAGAAGTCGGCCGAAAATCCTCTCTTCAAGGAAATCTCCGAATCCCAGCAGGCCTTCGCCAAGCGCGCCACGCAGTGGGAGCAGGACACGGTCGTGAATCGTCGCATGGCCTATAATCATTACTTCGGCCCGAACGCGAAGAAGAAGACCTGACGCCATCAGGCGCACATGCCTCGCGTCATCCGGGACCCTCTCCCGGATGATGCCTTGCTGTTGCCGCTTGCAGTACATCCGCGCCGGACGAAATCTACATCGACGTTTCCTGCATCAGTGGCCTGAATGACATGACTTCCGAGCGCTTCCTGCATTCCATTGACGGTATCAGCACATTCACCGGCAAGGCCGCGGCCTGGCTCATTTTGGGATTGATGGGCCTCGTCTGCGCCGAAGTGTTCAAGCGCTATATGCTGAACATGCCGACCGCATGGATCTTCGACGCGTCGAACATGCTCTATGGCACCCTGTTCATGCTGTGCGGCGCCTATACGCTGGCGCAGAACGGCCACGTCCGTGGCGACTTTCTATACAGCTCGATGCGGCCGCGCACGCAGGCCTCGCTCGATCTCGTGCTCTACATCGTGTTCTTCCTGCCTGGCATTGCCGCGCTGGTCTATGCGGGCTGGGACTATGCGGGCGACAGCTGGCGTATCCGCGAGCACTCTAACGTCACGGCGGACGGACCGCCTGTCTATCATTTCAAGGCGATGATCCCGCTGGCCGGCGCATTACTGATGTTACAGGGCCTCGCCGAAATCACCCGTGCCGTGATTTGCCTGAAGACAGGCGTGTGGCCGAGCCGGCTCAAGGACGTGTCCGAAATCGATGTCGTCGGGGAGCAACTCGCCCATAGCGAATACGTCGATGATGACGTGCGCAGAAATGCCATCGCGCAGGCGCAGGAGATCGAGGAAAGCGCACGCCAGCGCGGCATGGGTGGGGAGACGCAGAAATGAGCGATCCTGCACTCGGCCTCCTGATGCTCGTCCTCATCGTTGTCGTGATCATGCTGGGCTTCCCCACGGCTTTCACGCTGATGGGTCTCGGCATGTTCTTCGGCTTCTTCGCCTATTACCGCGCAGGCGAATCCTGGGCCGATAACCACATCTTCGATCTGATGGTCCAGCGCACCTATGGCGCCATGACCAATGACGTCCTGATCTCCATCCCGCTCTTCGTGCTGATGGGCTATGTGATGGAACGCGGCGCGCTGGTCGACAAGATGTTCTATTCGATCCAGCTCGCCTTCCGCCGCGTCCCAGCCTCGCTGGCGGTGGCGACGCTGATCGTCTGCACATTCTGGGGCATTGCCTCGGGCCTCGTCGGCGCCGTCGTCGTGCTAATGGGCGTGATCGCCTTCAATCCGATGCTGAAGGCCGGCTACGACGTCAAGCTGGCGTCCGGCGTTATCACGGCCGGCGGCACGCTGGGCATCCTGATCCCGCCCTCAGTGATGATCATCGTCTATGCCGCTGTCGCCGGACAGTCTGTCGTGAAGCTCTATGCCGCGGCGATGTTTCCGGGCTTCTTCCTGGCCTTCCTCTATCTCGTCTACATCATCGGCTGGGCGCTGCTGAACCCGAAGATCGCGCCGAAGCTACCCGAGAGCGAAACACGCGTACCCATCCGGCCGTGGATCGCCGATCTGCAGCAAGCCTATTCGCACAAGATGCTGCCGGCCCTGCTGACGGCCGCCGTGGCACCGTCACGCGCCATGGCGCTGACCATGGACGGCGCGCGGGTCAGCTACACGACGATTCTAAAGAATCTCGGCTTTGCTTTGGTACCACTGGTCCTGGCGCTGGCCACGCTATGGGCCGCGTGGTGGTATGTCGTCATCCATCCGCAGCCCGACGCCCCCGCGCCCGCCGCGATCACCGAGCGGGTTCAGCCCGGCGATGCCGGCACGGCCGCACCTGAAGAAGAAAAACTGGAGGAGCTCGGCGCCGCCCAGTCAGGCTCGGCGAAACAGAGCGAACCGGAAGTGCTGCAGCAGATGGGCAATGCCGATCTGCAAAACAGTCCGACGAATGCGCCGGTCGATGCCGGACCACCGCCGGAATTCTACACCTACTTCGCCTTCACGGCGGCCATCATCGCGCTGATGCTGTTCTATTATTACTGGACCATGGGCGCCGCGCAGTTCGAGGTGCTACGGCTCCTGACATCGTCCGTCATGCCGCTCGGCATTCTGACCGCTGTCGTATTGGCCGTGATCCTGCTCGGCATCACCACGGCAACGGAGTCCGCCGCCGTCGGAGCTGCCGGCGCGTTCCTGCTTGCCTTCCAGGCGCGCACGTTGGACTGGAAGCGCACCAAGGAGGCCGTGTTCCTGACCGCCAAGACTACCTCCATGGTGTGCTGGCTGTTCGTCGGCTCGGCGCTCTTTTCCGCAGTGTTCGCCATTCTCGGCGGACAGGCGCTGCTGGAGAGCTGGGTGCTGTCGCTGAACCTGACGCCGGTCCAGTTCATGATCCTGTCGCAGGCCATCATCTTCATCCTCGGCTGGCCGCTGGAATGGACGGAGATCATCGTGATCTTCGTGCCGATTTTCCTGCCGATGCTGAAGCATTTCGGCATCGACCCGATCTTGTGGGGTGTGCTCGTTTTCGTGAACCTGCAGGCCGCCTTCCTGTCGCCGCCGGTCGCGATGTCTGCCTTCTATCTGAAGGGCGTCGCGCCATCGCATGTGACACTGAACCAGATCTTCTCCGGCATGATGCCCTATATGGTCATCGTCATCATCTGCATGGTGCTGATGTATATCTGGCCCGGCCTGACGCTGTGGCTGCCGAATTACCTGTACGGCAACTGAGCCAGCCTGCAACCGGCGGGAAGAAGGCGGTCGTACGAACATCCTCCCAGAATACCGCATGACTGCCCTGCTCTTTGCAGGCCGCATTATATGATGTACATCATTTATAAAATGAGGACCATCATATGACCGACCGCACGGCAGACGCCATGGCAGACACCCCACCGCAGGAAGCAGCATCCTCCACCGCACTGCAGATCGCGGTCCTCGCGGGGCTGGCCTCGATGGGTACCCTGGCGACCAACATTCTCCTGCCATCGCTGCCACAGATGGCGGTATCGTTGCAGGTAACGACGCCCGCGGTCACGGCATCGATCACCGTGTTTTTGCTGGTCTTCGCCCTTGGGCAATTGCTGGTCGGGCCGATCTCCGACCGTTACGGGCGTCGCATGCCGGTGCTGGCCGGTTTCGCTGTCTTCATTATCGGCAGCATCTGGTGTGGCGTCTCGACTGATCTTCCTTCGCTACTGGTCGGCCGCGCGATCCAGGCCGCCGGCGCCTGTTCGACCTCGGTTCTCTCGCGCGCCATCGCCCGCGACCTGTTCAGCGGCGCAGCGCTGGCACGCGCACTCACCTTGGTGATGATCGCGCAGGCCGCAGCCCCCGGCTTCTCCCCGCTGCTCGGTGGCGGGCTCGATTATTTTTTCGGATGGCGTTCAGAATTTGTTTTCGTTGGCGCCTTCGCGTTGTTGTCGGCGCTCAGCTATGTCCTGGTGCTCGGCGAAACCCACAACACGACGCGCATCCCGCTCAATCCGCTCGCCGTCAGTACAACCTATCTCAAGCTTTCGGTGAACCGCCACTTCCTGATCCCGGCCGCCACGGTGGGCCTGATCATGGGTGGACTGTTCTCGATCTTCTCCGCAGCACCTCGCATTCTCATTGAGGGCTACGGCTTCACACCGATTGCGCTCGGGCTGTTCTTTGCGGGCACCGTGCTGGTCGTGTTCGGCTCGGGCATGCTGGCCGCCCGCCTCGCCCCACGCTTCGGGCTGGATCGGGCCATTCGCTATGGATTGCTGATCGCGTTCATCGGCAGCATCGCGGTGCTCGCAACCGCCTACTTCCACGGCAACGTTGTCACCTTCATCGCCGCGACTTGCGTGTTCCTGCTGGGCATGGGCGTAGTCAATCCGCTCGGCACGGCGCAGGCGCTGTCGCCGTTCGGCACCCATGCCGGCGCCGCCTCGGCACTGCTCGGCTTCTGGCAGATGATGGGGGCCGCGATCGGCGTATCCCTGTCGGCCACGATCGTGCCGCAGGCCGCATTGGCGCTCGGCATTGTTCTCGGTGCAGCCTGCCTGATCGCCATCGTGCTCTACACGATGCGCCAGCCAGCCACTGCGGTCAGCTAACGGGCCAGATAGCGCTCATAGCCGCCACGTACGACCTCGTCGCTGTCGATCTCGGGATCCAGCGTGTAGAGATCCTGCGCGCGGCCGATGCCGCGCAGAGCATAACGGCCGGTGGACACCAAATATTTGCGGCCGGCGCTATCCAGTCCACTCTGGAAGGCCGATGACGTCAGTAGCGGCCGATCGACCGACGAGCACATCGAAGCGATGCGGCTCACCTCGTTGACCGACGGACCGACCACGGTGAAATCCAGCCGCTCGTCGCTGCCGATATTGCCATAGAACACCTCGCCCTCGTGCAGGCCGACATAGGCCGTGGTGACCGGACGATCCGCAGCCTGACGCCTGGTATTCAGCGCGGCGATGTTCTTGCGAAACTGATGCTCGGCGCGCAGCGCGTTGCGCTTGGCCTGCCCCATGTCATCGGCTGTGAACATCGCAAGCACGCCGTCGCCGATCAGCTTCAGCACATCGCCACCGGACTCATGGATCGCGTTGATGGACGCCTCGGCATAGTCGTTCAGGAAGGGAATGATCTCGTCAGGACCGATCGCCTCGCCGATCCCCGTCGAATTGCGCAGATCGGAGAACCACAGAACTGCCTTGATACGTTCGGTCACGCCGCGCGTGATCCTGCCCCGGAGCACCTGTTCGGCGGCGTCGCGGCCGAGATAGACGCGCCCGAGGGTCCGGGCAATCTCCATCTGCGCCACGGCCTTTAACGCCAGGCCGAGCAAAGGAACGAGCTCGCGCAGCGCCGCCATCTGATCCTCGTCGAAACCGGCCTCGCGGCGGGTCGTCCAATGCGAATAGACGCAGTCCATGTTTCCCATGGAGCCCTGTTCGCCAAACCTGTGCACGAAGACGGCGCCATGCCGGTGCCCGTTGTCGCGCAGGGTCTGGATCATGTTGAACCGTTCAGCGATAGCCGGGTCGAACAGATCGAGGCACATCTCGCTATGCCCCTCTTCCAGCATGTGGAAGAACACCGAGCGGCGCCAAGCTTCCGCAGCGTCGCCGGTCGCCGTCGAGCCATATTCGAACATCTCGCTTTCATTGCTCGGCCTGTCGCTCCAGCGAAAGCCGCGCCCCTCGAACAGCGGATGCAGTGTGTCGAGAAAAACCTGCCCGCGCGACAGCTCGATCCCCATGGCAAGGCAGCGTTCACAAAAGCCGCGGATCAGTTCGCTTTCAGGCGAGCCGGTGAGGCCCTGGCCGGTGAGCCAGTTCATCAGTTCGATACGGGGGGCAGTGTCCATTCCCAAGCTTTCTTCCGTCATGACGGACTAATCCCGCCTGCGGTGCCGGAGCAACTTCGCAGCGAAGGTCCGGCCATCCACGTCTCTCGTGCCATTGTGTCAAGGCGTGGGTACCCGACACAAGGCCGGGTATCATGGTATTATTGGCAATCACGCATGCGCCCCCAGATCCTTTTGCGTGACCACCACCGAGCCCGGGAACAGGCGCCGGATCAAGATATAGAAGATCGGCGTGAAAATCAGACCGAAGATGGTGACACCGATCATGCCGAAGAACACCGCCACACCAACCGCCTGACGCATCTCCGAGCCCGAACCCGACGAGATCACCAGCGGCAGCACGCCGAGAATGAAGGCGAAGGACGTCATCAGGATCGGGCGGATACGAAGGCGACAAGCCTCGATCACGGCTTCGAGTTGCTCGCGGCCTTCCTGCTCGATATCCCTGGCGAATTCGACGATCAGGATCGCGTTCTTCGCAGCCAGTCCCACCAGCACGACAAAGCCGATCTGGGTGAGGATGTTGATGTCCTGCCCCATGATCCGCACGCCGATGGTTGCCGCAAACAGGCACATCGGCACGATCAGGATGACCGCAAAGGGCAGCGACCAGCTGCCATACTGCGCAGCCAGAACGAGATAGACGAACAGCACGCAGATCGGGAACACGTAGAGGCCCGCATTGCCCCCGGTCACCTGCTGATAGGACAGATCCGTCCATTCGAAGGTAAAGCCGCTCGGCAGCGTCTCGTCGGCGAGCTTCTTCATGGTATTGAGCGCCGTCGTCGAGCTGACGCCGGGCAGCGTATCACCCTGGAGTTCGGAGGCGGAATAAAGGTTATAGCGCGGCACGCGGTCGGGGCCTGCCGTGTCCCTGAAGTTCACCACGCTACCCAGCAGCACCATGTTGCCATCGGCATTGCGGGTCTGCAGCCGCGTCAGATCAGACCGCTCCTTCCGGAATGGCAGATCGGCCTGCGCCGTGACGTGATAGGTGCGGCCAAGAATATTGAAGTCGTTGACATAGGCCGAACCGAAATAGGTTTGAATCGCCTCATTGACGTTCTGAACGGGCACGTTGAGCATCTGTGCCTTCTGGCGATCGATCTCGACGAACACCTGGGGCGTGTTCGCACTGAAGGGCGAGAACACGGCAGTGAGGCCGGGCGCCTTGCGCGCGGCATTGACCAGTTCTTCGGTCGCCTTCTCGAGGAGGTCAGGACCCCTGCCCTGATTGTCGAGAATGCGCATGGCGAAGCCACCACCGGTGCCAATGCCCGGCACCGCGGGCGGCGGCACCACGATCACCAGCGCGCCTTCGATAGCGGCCAATCGCTTGCGCAATTCGGCCGTGATCTTGGTCGCGGTGTTCCCATGTTTGGCGCGTTCCTCTGCATCGTCAAATACAGGGAACAACGCCGCAGCATTCGAGGCCTGCGTACGCGTCGCACCGTTGAAGCCGGCGAAGGATGGCACGCGAACGACGCCCGGAACCTCAAGCGCGATGCGCTCGATCTGTCGCACGATCTCCGTGGTGCGACTGAGGGATGCCGCGCCGGGCAATTGCACGACGACAATGACATAGCCGCGATCCTGCGCGGGAATGAAGCCCTGCGGCGTCGCATAAATCAGCCAGCCAGCCGTGCCGATCAGGACTGCGTAGACGACGAGCATCAGTGCCAGATGATGGATCACAAAGCCGGCCGCGGTGCCATAGGCGTGCGACAGCCGGTCGAAGCCGCGATTGAACAGACCGGTGAACGCGTTCCAGCCGCGCGCAACCACATTCCAGCTTGCAGGCGGTTTCTTCTCATGATGCTGCTCGAGGATCATCGAGGCCAAAGCCGGCGACAAGGTCAGCGAACAGAAGCAGGAGATCGCCGTGGCGACCGCGATGGTGACGGCGAATTGCTGGAAGAACTGCCCGGAGATTCCGCCAATAAACGCCGTCGGCACGAACACCGCGCACAGCACCAGCGCAATCGAGATCAGCGCGCCGCCGACCTCGTTCATAGTCAGCAGTGCGGCGTCACGCCGGGTCTTTCCTTCGGCGAGATGCCGCTCGACATTCTCCACCACGACAATGGCATCGTCGACCACGATGCCGACGGCGAGCACCAACCCAAACAGCGTCAGATTGTTGATCGAAAAGCCGAGCGCCGCCATAACCGCAAAAGTGCCCACCAGCGACACGGGGATGGCGATGATGGGGATGATCGCCGGCCGCCAGCCCTGCAGGAACACCAGCACGACGATCACAACCAGCACCATGGCCTCGTAGATCGTCTTGATCAGCTCGCTGACGGACTGTGCGATAAATTCAGTCGGATTGTAGCCGATATTATATTCGAGACCTTTCGGGAAATCGGCTTTCAGCTTGACCATCGTATCGGAGATGGCTTTCGCCGTGGAGAGCGCATTCGATCCCGGCCGCTGCGAGACCGCGAGCGCGACCGCCGGCTTTTTCAGAAGGAAACTGTTGGTCGCGTAGGACAGCGCGCCAAGTTCAATCCGCGCAACGTCGTGCAATCGCACAGTGCGGCCGTCGCTGCCGGCCTTGATGACAATGTTGCCGAATTCGGACTGATCCTTGAGACGACCGGTAAAGGTCAGGTTTGGCGAGAAGGCACGATCGGAGATCGGCGGCTCCGCGATCTGGCCACCGGCGATCTGGATGTTCTGCGCGCGGATGGCCGTGATGACGTCGCCCGCGGTCATGCCGAGATTGGCGATCTTGTCAGGATCGAGCCAGAGCCTCATCGAGTAGTCACGCGCACCGAATATCTGGATATCGCCGACACCATTGAGCCTCAACAACTGGTCGCGCACCTGGCGCAGCGCATAGTTGGAGATATAGAGCTGGTCGTAGGTGTCGTCAGGCGACAGCATGAACACGACCATCATCAGGTCGGGGCTGTTCTTACGGGTGACGACACCGTTGCGCTGGACTTCCTCAGGCAGACGCGGCTGGGCGATGGCAACGCGATTCTGCACCAGCACCTGCGCCTTATCGAGGTCCGTGCCGAGCTTGAAAGTGACGGTGATGTTGAGCTGGCCGTTCGAGGTCGCCTGGCTGTACAGATACAGCATGTCCTCGACGCCGTTGATCTCCTGCTCGATCGGCGTCGCCACCGTCTCGGATACGGTCTGCGCGGAAGCACCCGGATACTGCGTGGTGATCACGACAGTGGGCGGCGCGACTTCCGGATATTCCGACACCGGCAAGGTGGTGTAAGCGAGCGCACCGACGATGATCAGCACGATGGACAGCACCATCGCGAGGATCGGGCGATTGACGGACAGGCTGCCTAGATTCATGGCTTGGCGCCGGCAGCTGGAGTAGCAGGCTTGGCGTCCGCCATTTTTGGCGACACCTTGGCGCCGATCCGCGCCCGCTGCAGCCCGTCAACGATCACCCGATCATCGGGTTTCAGACCCTCCCTGATGACACGCAATCCGTCATCGAGCGGCCCCAGAACCACCGGCCGCGCTTCAACCGTGTCGTCGGCCTTCACCACCATCACGATCTTGCGCGACTGATCGGTCGCGATAGCCGTATCGGGAACGAGCAGCGCGTCATATTCGCCGCTGGCGATGACACGCAAGCGAGCGAACTGGCCGGGCAGAATCGAAAGGTCTTTATTTTCAACAATGGCGCGGCCGCGGAGCGTACCTGTGCCGACATCGAGGCGATTGTCGAGGAAGTCCATTTTGCCTTCGCGCGACGGCTTGGTGTCACCGGTCAGTGTTATCTGCACCGGATTGGGCGTATCCCGCGAACTTGGTCGCCTGCCCTCGAACCACAGCCGGCTATTCCGCTGATAGATCGACTCGTCCATGTCGAAATACAGATAGATCGGCGCCATCGACACGATCGAGGTCAGCACCGTCGCACCGCTGTCGCTGCCCTGCACGAGATTGCCGACGCTGATCAGATGCCGGCTGACGCGGCCATCGATGGGCGCAACAACCTTGGTATATTCGAGATTGAGCTTGGCCAGTTTCAAGGCGCCTTCGGCCTGCAAAACCGCGGCCTGCGCCGCCGCAAGCTGCTGGTTTCGCTGATCGACGATGTTTTCGGAGATCGCCTGGGTCTTGATCAGCGTTGTGGCGCGCTCAAGTTCTTTCTCCGCCAGAACGACCTTGGCCTTGGCGTCGTCGAGCTGCCCCTGCGCCTGCTCTGCCGTCGCCTCGTATTGCCGCGGATCGATCTCGTAGAGCACATCGCCGGTCTTGACGACGGCACCGTCGACAAAGGTCACCTTGGTGATGAAGCCCGTGACCCGCGCACGCACCTGCACCTGGTCGACCGCGTCGAAGCGACCGGTGAATTCATCCCAGTCAGTTGTCATCCGCTTGACGGGATGGGCGACCGTCACCGGTGGCGCCGGCGGCGCCGCGGCCTCTTCCTTCTTGCCGCAACCTGCGAGCAGAAGAAGTACGATGATGGACGAGACGGCAGGAAAGATCGATCTGACGCAAATCAAGACAAATGCCCCCAGCGAAACAAACTGACCAAAATCAATGGTACATGAAAATTGCGACACGTCGAATTTTTTGACGGCGGCGATCACAATCCCAAGTTGGGGCAAGAGATGTGGCCTCCGCCGCGCCACACAATGCGCTGAGACCGCACAAAAGTTTGATGAATAAGACCGAGAATGAGGGAAAGGCGACCTCCGCTGCCATTTGCCCCACCTGGAATTAGCCCATCGCCGTGATCCAACGGGATGAGCCCATGTGTCACGCCTCGGGCCTGCACCATGGCGGGATCGCGCCGGATCGACTAGATTTGCATTTCCATCACCAGAAGGAACCAAGGTGTTATCTCTCGAACTCGGGATCGTTGCGGTCCTGATCGTCGTCAACGGCCTGCTCGCAATGTCGGAGTTGGCGATCGTATCCTCCCGTCCTGCCCGCCTCGCCGCCTTGGTCGAAAAAGGCGTGACGGGCTCTCGCCGCGCCCTGGCGCTGGCGTCCGATCCCGGCAAGTTCCTGTCCACCGTGCAAATCGGCATCACGCTGATCGGCGTATTGTCGGGCGCATTTTCCGGTGCAACGCTCGGCCAGCGTCTCACGGTACTGTTGCTTGACCTTGGCGTATCAAAAGGCCTCGCCGATACGCTCGGCGTCGGCATCGTCGTATCGATCATTACTTACGCCTCGCTGATCATCGGTGAACTCGTGCCGAAGCAGATCGCGCTGCGCGATCCCGAAGCCGTAGCCGTGCGTGTTGCGCCGGCCATGGTACTGCTCGCAAAAATCTCGCTGCCGCTGGTGTGGCTGCTCGACCGTTCCGGCAAGGCGATCCTGTTCCTGCTTGGCCACCGCGGCGAAGCCGAGGAGAAGGTCAGCGAGGACGAAATCCGCACGCTCGTGACCGAAGCGGAAACGGCCGGCGTATTGGAGCCCGGCGAGAAGGAGATGATCGCGGGCGTGATGCGCCTTGGCGACCTGCCCGTCGGCGCGGTGATGACACCGCGCCATGAAGTGGCGATGATCGATCTTGCCGATCCCATCGAGACCATCCAGGCCGAACTCGCGGGCAGCTCGCATTCGCGCTTTGCGGTGTTCGATGGCGACGGCGATTCCGCCATCGGCATCGTGCAGGCCAAGGACCTGCTCGACATCTACCTCACCGGCAAGACGCCGGACATCCGTGCACTGGTGCGTGAGGCGCCGGTCATTCCCGACACCGTCGATGCCCGCGATGTGGTGGCCATCCTGCGTGACTCGCCGTTTCATATCGGACTCGTGCATGACGAATACGGCGTGTTCCAAGGTGTCGTGACATCGGCTGATATTCTGGAATCCATTGTCGGCGCCTTTCACACCGAGGAAGGCCCGGCTGAGGTCGCCTTTCACAAGCGCGAGGACGGCTCGTATCTGATCTCGGGCTGGATGCCCGCGGTGGAATTCGCCGCCCTGCTCGGCATTGAACTGCCGGTGCAGTCACGCCCCTATCAGACCTTTGCAGGATTTCTGTTGCAGGAGTTCGGCAAGATCCCTGACGTCGGCGATGAGGTCGTCTCGCACGCCTGGCGTTTCGAGGTCATGGACCTCGACGGCCGCCGCATCGACAAGGTGCTGGCCAGCCGGGTGACTGAAGAGGCGCTCGGTTAAATTTGTAGTCGCAGCACGCTCTGTATGTCGTCCCCGCATTCGCGGGGACGACATGTTACGAGTTACGAACTCGATGCCTACTCGATCACGCGGCCGAACTTGTTCGACTTCGGCAGGCCTGTCGCGAGACGGCCGGCATCCGCACGGTTGCCGCGCCAGTCCGCCAGTTCCTTCCAGGTCAGGCGATGCTCGCGGTCGGACGAGTCCTTCCAGGTCAGGCCTTCCTTGGCCACGAAAGTGGCGACATCCGACAGGCCTGCACTGGTGTATTTCTGCAAGCGCACGCCACGACCGCGCGCCATCTCCGGCACCTGATCGAGCGGGAAGATGACCATCTTGTGGTTGGTGCCGATGACAGCGACCTGATCGCTGCCTTCACCGATCACCGTCAGCGCCCGCGCCTCGTTCGGCATCTCGACATTCAGCACCTGCTTGCCCTTGCGGGTGGTGCCGACACAGTCGTCCTCATTGACGAGGAAGCCCTGCCCGTCATGGCTGGCAATCAGGAACTTGCGGCCGCCCTTGTGCACGAACATCGAGACGATCGCGGCATCGCCCTCCATGTCAATGAACAGGCGGATCGGTTCGCCATGACCGCGGCCGCCCGGCAGCTTCGCCACGTCGAGTGAATAGAACCGGCCATTGGTGGCGAGCAACATCAGCTTCGACGTCGTCTCGGCGAAGAACGCCTTGTCCAGCTTGTCGTCGGTCTTGAAGGTCAGGTTGGAGAGGTCTGCGACCTGGCCCTTCAGCGTGCGGACCCAGCCCTTCTCGGAAATCACGACCGTGACGGGCTCGCGCTCGACGAGCGATTCTTCCAGAGCTGCAAGATCATGCTCCGGCGCGTCCGCAAAGACCGTGCGGCGCTTGCCGAGCGGCGTCTTCGGTCCGAAGATATCGCGCACCTTGCGGACCTGTTCGCCGACCTTGGCCCACTGTTCGGCCTCGGACTTCAGGATCGCGTTGATGCCCTTCAGCTCTGCGCGGAGTTCCTTGTCTTCCTTCTTGATTTCGAACTCTTCGAGCTTGCGCAAGCTGCGCAGGCGCATGTTCAGGATCGACTCGGCCTGTAGTTCGGTCAGGCTGAACGCCTTCATCAAGGCCGGCTTCGGCTCATCCTCGGTGCGGATAATCCTGATCACCTCATCGATATTGAGATAGGCAATCAGGTAACCGCCGAGCACTTCCAGCCGATGTTCGATCTGGTTCTTGCGGAAGTTGGAGCGGCGCAGCAGCACATCGCGCAAATGGTCGAGCCATTCGCGCAGGCATTCGGCAAGGCCGAGCACCTTGGGGATGCGCCCCTTCACCAGCACGTTGAGATTCAGCGGAATCTTGCTCTCGAGCTCGGTGAGCTTGAACAGCGACTCCATCACCAGACCGGCATCGACATTGCGCGTCTTCGGCTCGATGACGACGCGGATATCCTCGGCGGACTCGTCGCGGATGTCGCCGATCAGCGGCAGCTTCTTGTCGTTGAGCAGTTCGGCGATCTTCTCGATCAGCCGCGATTTCTGCACCAGCCAGGGAATCTCGGTGACGACGACATTCCAGGCGCCGCGCGCGCCTTCTTCCACGTGCCACTTGGCGCGGGTCCGAAACGAGCCGCGCCCGGTCGTATAGGCCTCGGCAATGCTTTCCTTGGAATCGACGATGATGCCGCCGGTCGGGAAATCCGGTCCCTTCACCCAGCGCATCAGCGACTTCGATTTGGCGTCGGGCTTGTCGATCAGATGCAGCGCCGCGTCGCAGAGTTCGGCGACATTGTGCGGAGGGATCGAGGTCGCCATGCCGACCGCGATGCCCTGCGCACCGTTGGCCAGCAGGTTCGGAAAGCCGCCCGGCAGCACGGCCGGCTCTTTGGTTTGGCCATCGTAATTCGGGCGCAGCTCGACCGCGTCTTCGTCGATGCCCTCGAGCAGCAGCCGCGCGACATCGGTCATGCGGGCTTCGGTGTAACGATAGGCCGCAGCACTATCGCCATCGATATTGCCGAAATTGCCCTGGCCGTCGACCAGCGGATAGCGCGACGAGAAATCCTGCGCGAGGCGCACCAGCGCGTCATAGATCGACTGGTCGCCATGCGGATGGAACGAGCCCATCACGTCGCCGACGATCTTGGCGGATTTCTTGAATGGCGTGCCCGGATCGAGCCGCAGCAGGCGCATGCCATAGAGGATGCGGCGGTGAACCGGCTTCAAACCGTCCCGCGCATCCGGCAGCGCCCGGTGCATGATCGTGGACAGCGCGTAAGCGAGATAGCGCTCCTCGAGCGCGTCTCGCAGCTGCACTTCGTGAATTTCAGCCGGCTCCGGCGGAATCAGTCTTTTTCCCATGGCGAGGGGTTAGCGCCTCCCGGCGAATCGGGCAAGAAATGAATCATACGCCATCGATCAAGTTCCATCGATATTGGGCGCCCTCCCGTAGGGAGGGTCGCCCACGTCGTTCGGTCAACGGTCAAACGATCCGATAGATGGCGGTCCGGACTCCGCCTGGACAGCCGTCCTCCGGCAACTATTTCGACTTTTGGATAGAGGTCACGACGATCTGGCCATCGATGCGACCGGCATCGAATTTCACCTTGTCGCCCACCTTGACCGATTTCAGCATCGCCGGATCCTTCACGCGAAACACCATGGTCATGCCCTCGTCCATATCGAGGCTCTTGATCGGACCGTGCTTCAACGTGATCTTGCCCGCCGCTTCATCGATCTTCTTCACTTCTCCGCTCGCCCCGGCGTCCTGCGCGTAACCCGCGACGGAGGACAGTGAGAGCCCGACAAGCGCCACCAGCGCGACAAGTCCATTCGTCTTCATAGTGCATTCCTTTGCTTCAGATCGAGCTGTTTGCGGCGAGTTATTTCACGATGACCTTGCCGGTCATCCCCAATTCGCGATGCGTCGGGATCAGGCATGAATATTCGAACGTCCCTGCCTTCGAGAACTTCCACAGGATTTCCCCGGACTTCTTGGCGGCGAGACGCAAGCCGTTGGGCTCGTCATGCTCCATGTCAGGATTTTTCTTCATCGCTTCGCCGTGCTTCAGATTCTCTGCCGTGGTCGCCAGCAGGAATTCATGTGCTTCAGTCCCCGCGTTACGGATCACGAAGCGAATCTGTTCGCCGCGCCTGACCTCAATGACCGCAGGCGAATAGTCCATCTCGTTCATGCTCACGACGATCTCGCGCGCCGGCTTCTTCGGATCGCCGGGTTCTCCGGCCGAATATCCTCCGTGCTTGTCGTGGGCCACAGCAGCGGCCGAGTAAGCCATCGCGGCCAGCATGACGCCGCAGCTAATGTATCTTTGAGTCTTGTTCATTTCAGTTTCCATGTTGCTCGTTGTCTGTGATGACGATGTGCAGTCCTGGCCCTACATTCCCTTCATTTTCATGCCCTTCTTCATGTCCATCGGCTTTGATCCCTGGCCTTTGGTGGTGTTGCCCTTCACACCCGTCTGTCGTGGAGCTTCGCTCTGCGGAGCCTCGATCTCATAGGCCACCGTGCCCTTCGGGAAATCGTAAGGACCGGGATCGCGGTAATCGTCGCGCGCGAGTCCGTCCCGCACCTTCATGACGCTGAACATGCCGCCCATCTCGATCGGACCAAACTGACCTGAGCCCGTCATCATCGGCAGCGTGTTGTCCGGCGCCGGCATCTCCATCTCGCCCATGGCGCCGCCGGTGGATCCCATGACCATCGCATCCGGTGCGAGCTTGCCGACTGCCTTCGCCAGATCCTTTCTGGAGACGCCGATCAGATTTCTGACGTCGTGCCCCATCGCATTCATGGTGTGATGCGACTTGTGGCAGTGGAACGCCCAATCGCCGGGATTGTCGGCGACGAAATCGAATGCGCGGATCGCGCCCACCGGGACGTCAGTGGTGACTTCCGGCCATTGCGCGCTGTCAGGCACCCATCCGCCATCGGTACAACTGACCGCAAACTTGTGCCCATGCAGATGGATCGGATGGTTGGTCATCGTGAGATTGCCGACGCGTATCCGCACGCGATCGCCAAGCCGAACCGGCAACGGATCGATGCCGGGAAAGACGCGACTGTTCCAGGCCCACATGTTGAAGTCGGTCATCTCGTTGACCTTCGGCAGATAGGTGCCGGGATCGATGAGATAGCTGCTCATGATGAAGACGAAATCGCGATCGACGGGCCGGAAACTGTTGTCGCGGGGATGCACGACCATCATCCCCATCATGCCCATCGCCATCTGGACCATCTCGTCCGAATGCGGGTGATACATGAACGTACCACTGTGCTTCATCTCGAATTCGTAGACGAAGGTCTTGCCGGGCTTGATGTGCGGCTGGCTCAGCCCGCCGACGCCATCCATGCCACTCGGCAGGATCACACCGTGCCAATGCACGGTGGTGTGCTCCGGCAGTTTGTTCGTAACGAAGATGCGAACCTTGTCGCCCTCGACGGTTTCGATCGTCGGCCCCGGCGACTGGCCGTTGTAGCCCCAGAGATAGGCCTTCATGCCGTCGGCGAATTCTCGCTCGACAGGCTCGGCGACCAGATGGAATTCCTTCCAGTCGCCATTCATACGCCACGGCAACGTCCAGCCGTTGAGCGTAACCACCGGATTGTAGTCAGGGCCGCTCGGCGGATGCAGCGGCGGCTGCATCGTTACTTTGTCCATCATGGGCGCTTCTGGAATATTCGCCGCCTGCACGCGGCCGGTCACCGCAGCAGCGCTGGCAAGCGCCGTGGCGGTGCCGAGAAAATTTCGACGGGACAACATGGCTTTCTCCATTTCAGTGCCCTCCTCCGCTCGTCGCCTGAGCGGTCGTCGCGGATTTCGTTTCAGATTGGGACTCGCCACGACCACCGCCATTGATGGCGGTCTGCAGTTCAGACTGCGCGAGCCAGAAATTGCGTTTGGCTTCGATGGCCGCGCGCAAGGCTGCGATGCGTTGGCGGGCCTCGGTCAGCAGCGCGAATACGTCGACCTGCATGCTGCTGAAGCGCAATTGCATCTCATCGGAGATGATCTTGCGCAGCGGCAACACCTCGCGCTGGTAATGACCGGCGATATCGTAGGTCGAGCGATACACCCTGAAGGCATCGCGGGCTTCGGAGCGGATATTCACCGCCTTTTCGGTCAACAGGTTGAAGGCCTGATTGTAGGTCTCCGCCGCCTGTCGAACGCGCACTTCACCACCGTCAAAGATCGGAATCTGGAATTGCACGTCGAAGCCGCGCTCGCGGAACGGCGGCCCCTCCGGATCCCGCGTCTTGCGGTCGATCCCGGCGACGTCGAGCATCGTCACGAACCGACTTGCTCCGGTGAGATTCAGCGACTTGGCGAGAGCGGCGAGTTCAATGCGCGCAATCTGCAGGTCAATGCGGTGTGCGATGGCATCGACTTCGATCCCCGGCAGCGACAGCGGCTGACGCGGCAGCACCGGAAGCTTCTGCGGCAGTTTGATGCCGATGTCGGCGCCCCAGAGACCGAGCAGACGGATCAGGCTCTCGCGCGAACTCGTGGCCTCCTGGCGGAGCGTCGCAAGATCGGCGGTCGTCTCCGCGTAGAATACCTGCTCGCGGGCTTGATCGAGCTTGTTCAGCGACCCGGTCTCGCCCAGCTTCTGCGCAAGTTGCGCCGTGGATTCCGCCGTCGACTTGGCATCCGTCAGCAGGCCAACAAGTTCGTTGGCTGCGACGGCGCGGTAGTAGGTGCGTCTGACGTCAGCGGCAAGCCGCAGCGTCTCTTCTGCGGCGCGCAACTGCGCCTTCTGGAATCGCTGGCGGGCGATCTCGGAGCGGAACGGCAGTGTCGCCAGCGCGAGAATATCGCCGACGACCTGCCGCTCGATTTCCAGCGCCCCATTTCCGGAAATGCGCGAGATCGAGAATGTCGGATTGGGCGGCAGGCCGTCGCCGACGAGATCCGTTTCCGCAAGCGCCAGTTCATTATACGCAGCCTGCAGGCCGCGATTGCTGAGCAACGCGATCTGGACGGCGCTGTCGACTGTCAATGGCCGCCGCAGCAGGGCTTTGACGGTCGCATCGGCACGTTGTGCGTCATCGGGCGTCCGGATCGCAATCACGTCCTTGTTGATGGTCTCGCTTGCGACGCCCGCGACGACGCCCATCCCGCGATCCGGCGAGAATGACGCGCATCCCGCCAGCAGCAGCGTAGACAGCAGCGTGATGCCCGCGGCAGGCCTTGAGCCCGATTGGAGCCCATGTGTGAACGACTTGTGAAGCTTGCTGAACATCGCGTGCTCCTACTGGCCGGATTTCGGCGCGGGAGCGACGCGGTCGTTTTGCTCGCGCCATGACGACGGGGCAACCGGCCGAAGGCTGCTGTAAGGAGCCACGGTGGAGCGATAGCCGACGCCAGCGACCCTGGAGCCCGGATCCGCCGGGTCGGCGCCGGCCAACGGCACGGTCGTTGGCATGCAGCCACCGACCGCCATGCTGGCAGCGGTCGTCGCTGCAAGGATTCCCAATTTGATATCGAATAGTTTCCCGGCCACCGAACAAACGGCGGCGAGCTTCGCCCCAAGCTGCGCAAGCATGTTATTTTCCTGACATGACGATGGATCACAGGTGCGCGTGCCCTTAACGGGCGCGACACCGCGTCGATACGATCAGATCAGGAAATGGGAGGGCGGTAGAGCCGGACGGGCGCGCTGTCGGTGACCGCGCGATAGCCTTCGATGACACGAAGGACCGTCGGCACCGAAGGCGTCGCGATGTCAGTCAGCACTGCCGGCAGCGCGGAGACACACATCAAGCCGCAGCATGGACCGTTCGGTGAGTGCGGGACCTTGTGCGAACCGGAGGCATCGTCGATCGCCATCAATGCATGATCGCCATCAGCATGTGCGGATGACGCATGCGCGACAGAATGATCGTGCGCGTGATCATCCCCATGCATGTGCGCCGACGTGCTGCTGTTCACATGAACCATGCCGGTCATATGACTTTCGCCGGTCAGGCACGGCACAACCGGCTGCTGTCCCGGCAGGGCAAAGGAGATCGTCGGCGCCAGCACGCACAACAGATAGGCCAGGGCGACGAACCACCCTGCTCTCAGCCGTTGCACTCTGGTCAAACGAACCAGCATCTGGATGCGATATCTTCCTATCAACCCGTCAATGCGCGGAACATAGACGCGAATCCGGCATTCGCCAATGTCGAACTTGCCTCAGGACGATGAGATTCGCGCCAGGTGCCGCGTCACCGCGTTGATGAATCCTTCGCGGGCGTCGGAATGGCCCTGCCCGCGCGGTTCCAGAACATTGCGAAGCAGAAAGCGCCCGGTCAGGTCGAAGCCATCCTGCAGGTCACGGTCGGAGATGCTGTTCTGGCGATCTTCGCTTTCGCGCAGGAATGGCGGCAGCCGCATCAGCCGGTCGCGATACGGTTCGCCCGCGGTCCGGGACACGGCTCCACCGGATTTCGGCGAGACGTAGATCAGATCGGTCGTGACACCCGTAGCGGCGCAGTTTTCCAGATCGAGGCCGAAGCCAAGTTCGGTCAGCATCGCCAGTTCGAACCGGATCATGTGGATGGCGGCTTCCCCGACATCATCGAGATCATCCAGGATGCGCTCGAGCATCTCATAGATATCCTCATGCGGATCGCGTTCCGGCAGCAGCCGCGCCAGCGAGGCGAGATGAGTGATGCCATAGACCGCATGGGACGAGCCCAACAGCGTCGCGGCACGCATCAAGGTGCCTTCCATCAGGTAATAGCCGAGCTGCTCGTCCAGCCGTGCCCGCCATATCGCCTGCACGCTATTTCCGGGCTGCAGCAGCGGTCGCATCTTCGATCCCGCACCACCACGCACCAGACCGAGATGACGACCATGGCTACGCGTCAGCAATTCGACGATGGCGCTGGATTCGCCATGCCGCCGCACGCCAAGGATGATGCCCTCGTCCGTCCATTCCATGCGGTCATTATACAGGAAATCGAGCGTCATAGGATGGGGTGAGCGTCTACCAGAAACCCATCTTCGTGCGGCGCGTGACCCAGGGGCTTCGTCAGATTCAACTGTCAAACAGCCACTGCTCTTCAGACATGCGTCATCACCCCTGTTGTTTGCGGCGCGGGGGCGCCGTCGTCGTTTGCATTCCCGCCCCCTTGTGAGAGGGCGTGCGGAACGCCGGGTGCTCGTTGCACCCTTGGGCCTGATGCGATGCGGTCTTCCGCAAGTGAGTGTGCATCAGGACTTTCGGAGGCGCCGAGCAAGTGCCCGACGTTCCGCCTGCGGTGTTTTTTCGACTTGCTTGCACTTTGCCTCAGCGAACGATCCGATCACCGAATTAAAGTCCCAAGGCGATGGGAAGGGAGCCTCAAGCACTTAGGCCGGACGCATTTCGATTTGGTCGTCCGTCACACTGTCCAGGGATCTTTCCATCTCAAGGTCGGTCGTGTCCTTGCCAGTGGCAGTGCTGGCGCAGATCCGTCCTGCCCGAAGACAGACGTCCCCCGTGAACCGCGTAACGCCGCATCTCCGGCGTCCACCGCATCCCACCCCGCGAACGTGACGATCGCGATCGCCCCTCTCGGTGGGGCAGGACGAAGGGGAATATAGTCCATGAAGGGATACTGTCAATGGAAGATAGGAAAAAATGTTCGACGCTCTGTGCGCCCGCCCCACACTCGTCATTCCGGGGCGGCTGCGCGCCTTCGCGCAGACGAACCCGGAATCTCCGCTTGTTTTGCGCAGAACACTTCGAGATTCCGGGTTCGCGTCCGGCAAGTGCCGGCCGCGCCCCGGAATGACGAGAGAGAGACGCTTGTCGTCGCCTATGCCTTGAACCAGGCTTTCGCGTCGCCGGAGAACGCGCAATACAGCCCGAGCCCGGTCAGGATGCATGACACGATTTCGATCGCGCTGTCGAACTGCAGCCCGTAGAGGCCAAGCACCTGAAACAGCGACAACACCGAGAAGGCCAGCGACACCGCCAGCACCCAGCGCGGCCAGCCCTTGCGGCGATAGGCGGCGAGCCAGACCAGCCAGACGAAGAACAACAGCATGCAGGCGGCGACGAGGTTCGCTGCCATGATGGTGCTTTCGGACATTGTCAGATCCGGCGTGCGATCCTGAAACGCGATCGAGAGCGCGTCGAGGATCAGCGACATGTAGAGCAGCACTTCGAAATAGAAGACGTTCTTCGGAAGGTTGGCGGGAGCGGTCATCGTGTCGGCTGCACTTCCATCATCGCTCCTCTATCACTCGTGAGGAAATTCGAGGCCCATTTCGCGATAACGATTCGGATCGTCGCCCCAATTCTCGCGCACCTTCACGAACAGGAACAGATGCACCGGGGCGCCGACAATCTCCGTCAGCTCCTTGCGCGAGTCGGCACCGATCTGCTTGATCGTCGCACCGCCCTTGCCGAGCACGATCTTGCGCTGACTTTCGCGCTCGACGAAAATCGTCTGCTCGATGCGGACCGACTTGTCCTTGCGCTCGGTCCAGCTATCGGTCTCCACCGTCGATTGATACGGCAGTTCCTGATGCAGCTGACGGAAGATCTTTTCCCGGGTGATTTCCGCCGCGAGATGGCGCATCGGCGCATCCGACATCTGGTCTTCGGGATAATGATACGGGCCGGCGGGAACATCAACCGCGAGCCTGCGGCGCAGGTCGTCGACGCCATCACCGGTCATCGCCGAGATCATGAATGTCTCTTCGAACTTCAGCCGCTCATTGGCCATCTGCGCGAGCTTCAGCAGCTTTTCCTTCGAGACGATGTCCACCTTGTTGATCACAAGGATCTTCGGGTGATTGACATTCGCAAGCTGCGTGAAGATCGCCTCGGCTTCTTCGTTGATGCCCGCTTTGGCATCAAGCAGCACACAGACGACATCGGCATCATGCGCACCGCTCCATGCCGTCTTGACCATCGCCCGGTCGAGACGCCGCTTCGGCAGGAAGATGCCAGGCGTATCGACCAGAATGATCTGGGCGTGGTTCTCGATCACGATGCCGCGGATCAGTGCGCGCGTGGTCTGCACCTTGCGCGAGACGATGGTGACCTTGGAGCCGACCAACGCATTGACCAGCGTCGACTTGCCGACATTGGGCGCGCCGATCAGCGCGACGAAGCCGCAGCGGGTCTCGGCTGGTGTCGCTTCGGACTCATGATCTGGTTCAGCATCGTTCACGACATCATCCTTCATTGCCGCCACTGCTGACGCCTTCACGCGCAATCATTGCCTGCGCCGCGGCCTTCTCGGCAGCGCGCTTGCTGCCGCCCTCGCCTTCGGCCGGTGCAAAACCCTTTACATCCACCTCGATCCTGAAATGCGGATCGTGGTGCGGACCGGAACGTTCGACCTCCCGATAGGCCGGTGTCGGCAGGCCGCGGCCCTGGGCCCATTCCTGCAGCACCGTCTTCGGATCGCGCAGTGGACGCACCGGCTTGCGCATACGCTCGGTCCAATTGCGCTGCACAAAACTTTCAGCAGCCGGATAGCCACCATCGAGGAAAATCGCGCCGATCACAGCTTCGCAGATATCGCCGAGGACCGACTTGCGCAACCGCTGACCGGCGCCGGCGCCGACGGTGCCGAGCTTGATCCCCTCGAGGAGACCCAACAGCCGCGCGACATCGGCGCATGCTTCCTTGCGGACGAGGTCGGCGAGCCGCTTCGACAACTCGCCTTCATCCGCATTCGGGAAAGCGCGAAACAGCATGTCGGAGACAACGAGGCCGAGCACGTGGTCGCCCAGAAATTCAAGGCGCTGATAACTCTCGGTCCGGCTGCGCTGCGACTTCAAGGCCGACACATGGGTGAAGGCGGTCGCCAGAAGCAGCGGGTCCTTGAAGCTGTGACCGATCCGCGTTTCGATCTCGGCGGCGGCGACCTTCGCCGCTGCGCGTGCCTTCTTCTTGCGGGCAGCCGCCGTCTCCGGCGCAGCCTCGGTCGTCGGGCTCACTTCGTCGGTTTTCGGCGTGGTATCGATGGGATTGTTGGAGTCGTCGGTCATCGCACGATGGAAAAAATTCGATTCCAGCGCACGGCGGTCGGCCAGCGCCAGATCTGCCAGGCATGTTCGCCTTCCGCGATCGAGAAGAAGATCATCTGCGCGCGGCCGACGAGATTCTCGAACGGTACATAGCCGACGGCCGACAGCACGCGGCTGTCCGTGGAATTGTCGCGGTTGTCGCCCATCATGAAGAAGTTGCCGGGCGGCACGGTGTAGACATTGGTGTTGTCGTAGAAGCCGTTGTCGACGCAATCGAGCGTCTCATAGGTGACACCGTTCGGCAGGGTTTCCTTCCAGCGTTTCACCCGCGCCGTAGCATCGGAGCCGCACGGATCTTCGCCGACGAAATCGCTCATGCGCTCGCGCTGCACCGGCTTCTCGTTGATGTAGAGCAACCCCTCTTTCATCTGGACGCGGTCACCGGGCAGACCGATCACGCGCTTGATGTAGTCGGTGCTATCGTCCTTCGGCAGACGGAACACCACGACGTCACCGCGCGACGGCTCGGAGCCGAAGATGCGGCCGGAGAAGATGTTGGGCGACAACGGGATCGAAAAGTGGCTGTAGCCGTAGGAATATTTCGAGACAAACAGGTAATCGCCGACCAGAAGCGTGGCCTTCATCGAACCCGACGGGATGTTGAAGGGCTGGAACAGGAAGGTCCGGATCACCAGCGCGATCAGCAATGCGTTGATGACAACACGGATGGTCTCGCCGACGCCGCTTTCAGTCTTGGTCCCGGATGTCACGCTCATCGCTTTCCCGATTCCCGCAGCGTCGCCGCGCGGCTGGTAGCATTTTGGGGCAAGGCGGCATCACGCCCCGCACAAAAAATGCATTAGATTCATATAATTACGGCAAAGTCCTGCAAATGCCATGAGCGGCGTCAGCGAGAATTGGCGTCGGTTCGGTATCCTGGCAGGTTTAAACGGTTGTTGGTAACGGTGCAATGAACGCCCCGAAAAGCCACGTCCCGCCGGTTTGATGCGCCGGCCGGTCGTCGCGCCGCTTCCGGTACCTACCGGCCTGCACTCACGACTTGCCTCAGGATTTGGGCGACGGGACGGCCGAAATTATGACGAAAGCCTGCGCCAGCGGCCAATCGTCCGTGATCGACAGATCGATCTGGGCGTCGTGGCCTGGCGGTATCAGCGCCTGCAGCCGGACCAGCGCACCGCCGGTGAGTTTCATGGAGGGTTTGCCACCCGGCAGGTTGACGACCCCCATGTCCCGCCACCACACCCCCTGCCGGATGCCCGTGCCCAGCGCCTTGGAACATGCTTCCTTGGCGGCGAAGCGCTTGGCATAGGTCGCCACCACCATCCGCTCGCTCTTGGCGCGGCGCTGTGCCCTCGCCCGCTCGGCCTCGGTGAAGATGCGATCGAGGAAGCGGTCGCCATGGCGTTCGATCACCTTGGCGACGCGCGTGATGTCGATCAGATCGGAACCGATGCCGATGATCATGAGGCGCTCTTGGACTGCATCCGCCCACGATCCATCGCCGCGCGCATCAGACGCACCGTATCGGACAGACCGATGAACAGTGCCTCGCCGATCATGTAGTAGCCGATGTTCAGCTCCATGATTTCGGGCAGCGCCGAGATCGTCTCGGCGGTGGCATAGTCGAGACCATGGCCGGCATGGACTTCGAGCCCGGCGGATTTCGCCAGTTTCGCGCCAGCGACGATGCGCTGCCATTCACTGTCGGCCTTGATCAGTTCGCCGTCGGTGATCGCATCGCACCAGGCGCCGGTATGCAGTTCGATCACCGGCGCCTTCAGCTTGGCCGCCATCTCGATCTGCTTCGGGTCCGCTGCAATGAACAGCGACACCCGCACGCCGGCGTCGGTGAAGCGCGCAATCGATGGCTCCAGCGATTCACGCTGGCCGACCACGTCGAGGCCGCCTTCGGTGGTCAGCTCCTCGCGCCGTTCCGGCACCAGGCAGACGGCATGAGGCTTTACCGCCAGCGCAATCCGGACCATGTCCGGCGTCGCCGCCATTTCGAAATTCAGCGGCTTGGAGATCTCCGCCTTCAGCCGCTCCATATCGGCGTCGCGGATATGGCGACGATCCTCGCGCAAATGCGCCGTGATGCCATCTGCCCCAGCCGAAATGGCTTCCAGCGCAGCGCGGACGGGATCCGGGTGCTTGCCGCCCCGCGCATTGCGCAGGGTCGCGACGTGGTCGATGTTGACGCCGAGGCGCAGCGAATGCGTTTGGGACATAGTGATCTCACGGCCGTTCCTGAGAACCGATCAATACGGCGCTGAGCGATCTCACGCAAACCTGATTTCGCCCAGTGACCTATGTGCCGGAGAAGTCGGTCGAGACGCTGGTCTTGCGCCATGCGCGCAGCTCAGCGAGACGCGCTTCATCCACGCGTTCCGCACGTGCATAGGCATCGCTCCCCAGCACAAGCCGCAACGGTGGTTTTTCCGCCAATGACACTGCGATAACGGCTTGCGCCGCGCGGTCTGGATCGCCTGGCTGCCTGCCATCGTATTCCCGCTGCATCGCCGCTGTTTTACCGACAGTTTCCGCATAGGCGACGTTGCCGTCGGTGATCTGCGTCGATGAACCTGCAAAATCGGTGCGGAAGCCACCCGGCTCGACGATCGTCACATGCACGCCGAAGGGCGCCATCTCGGTCGCAAGCACCTCGGAAAAACCTTCGACACCGAACTTTGCCGCCGAATACGCGGCCCGCCCGGTCGCTCCAGCGCGGCCACCAATCGAGGAAAACTGAATGAACCTTCCCCCGCGCTGCTCGCGAAACAGCGGAATCACGGCCTTGGTCACAATGATGGTTCCGAACAGGTTCGTCTCGATCTGCGCACGAAACGCATCCAGACTGGTATTCTCGATTGGTGCGACATCGCCGTAACCGGCGTTGTTGACGACGATGTCGATTCCACCGAACCGTTCGACCGCCGCAGATACTGCCCGTTTGGCAGCTGCTTCATCGGTTACATCGAGCGGCAGGGCGATGACGCGGTCGCCCCCCAAAGTACCCAGGTCAGCCAAAGCGCGGGGATCGCGTGCTGTCGCCGCCAGCCGATCACCCGAGGCGAGAACTGCTTTTGCCAAAGCGTGACCGAGACCGCGCGAGCATCCGGTAATGAACCACGTTCGGGGCATTTGATTCTCCTGCGTACGATAAAGGCCGGTTCAGCTGTACTCCCGCGCTTGCGTTGCGATAAGGCAGATAATATGCAGTTTGTTATGCCGAAAAACGCAACAATCCCGGGCGGTCGCCTTGTCGAAGTCGAGGCTGCGGCGACACTCGCGCGGGTTCGCAATTTCCGCGCCGCAGCAACAGAGCTCGGATTATCCCCGACGTCGTTCAGTCGTGCGATCGCCGCGCTGGAAGACCGACTCGGCCTTCAACTGTTTGCACGAACAACGCGTAGCGTTGCGCCAACGCGTGCCGGCGAACGTTTCCTGGCGCGTGCGCTACCTGCCCTCCACGATCTCCATCTCGCCATGACGGACGCGCAGGACGAGCGAAGCCAAGCGAAGGGGACGCTGCGCCTCACCTGTGCGGCGGGCGCGGCACGGCGCATTCTCGAACCGGTGCTCCTTGCTTTCCTCAAGCAATATCCGGAGATGGCCATCGATCTGGCTTGCGATCCGCGCATGAACGATATTGTTGCGCGGGAATTCGACGCAGGCTTTCGCATCGGCGATAGCGTGCCGCGCGACATGAAGAAAGTTCCAGTCGGCCCGAGGCTCCGTTCGGCAGTCGTCGCCTCGCCTGCCGTCGTTCTCGCCCATGGAACGCCGGAGAGTCCGAAGGATCTCCTTCATGCCCCGTGCATTCGTTTCCGACGTTCGGACGGGGCGATCTACGCCTGGGAATTCATGCGTTCGGGCAAACGGACAATGATCGATGTATCGGGCGCCCTGACATTTGATGAACCAACGATCGCGCATCAGGCCGCGCTCGCGGGCGCCGGCTATGCCTATCTGGCGCATTGGAGCGTTGAGGATGACATCAAGGCGGGACGGCTCAAAAGCGTATTGGAGGCGTGGCTTCCAGAAGGGCCGGGACTGTGCCTGTATTATCCGAAAGCGCGCCACCCGTCTGCCGGACTACGTGCCCTGATCGCTTTCGTCGAAACCATGCGCACGGATCAACGCGCGACATCCTCATCCTGAAATGACGGAGCGAACAGCTCCTACCCATTGACCCGTTCGACCTTGGCGACGACGGCCTTGGCCCGCAACTGGTTGATGATCGCGCTGAGATGTTTGAGGTCGTAGACGCCCAGATCGATGGTCTGTTCCGTGAAATCGGGCGAGCGGCGATGCATACTGATATTGTCGATATTGCCGTCATGGTCGGCGATTACCTGAGCGATCTGCGCCAGACTGCCGGGCTCGTTGACATTCTGCAAAAAGAGTCTGGCCGGGAAACGCTGCGGCGAGGATTCATCGATGTCCCAGCGCACATCGACCCAACGCTCCGGCTCCTCCTCGAAATCCTTCAGCGCCGGTGACTGGATCGGATAGATCGTGATGCCCTCTCCCGGCGTGACAATGCCGACGATGCGGTCGCCCGGCACGGCGCCGCCGTTCGGGGCGAACTTCACCGGCAGGTCGGAATTGACGCCGCCGATCGAGATGATCGAGGTGAAGCGCGTCGCGCCGTCGGGCGTTCTCACCTTGTCCGCCGTCGACTTCTTGTTGTTGGCCGAAAAGCGGCCGATGCGCTCTTCCTTGTAGTCGGGATACATCGCCCGCGCGACGTCCGCGGCGCGCAACTCGCCGCGACCCACCGAGGCCATCACGTCATCGATCGACGACCGCGCCAGACGCGGCAGTGCGCCTTTCAGCTGGTCGTCCGAATATTCCATCTTGGCCCGCACGAACAGGCGCTCGACGATGCGGCGGCCAAGACTGGCATATTGATCGCGCACCGCCGTTCGCGTCGCACGGCGGATCGCGGCGCGCGCCTTGCCGGTGACGGCAAGACCTTCCCATGCAGACGGCGGCGCCTGCTGTGCGGCCGAGGTCAGCACTTCGACCTCATCGCCGTTCTGCAATTCGGACGACAGCGGCGCGAATTTGCCGTTGATCTTGCAACCCACCGCACTGTTGCCGACGTCGGTATGCACGGCATAGGCGAAATCGACCACATTGGCGTTGCGCGGCAATGCGATCAGCTTGCCCTTCGGGGTGAAGCAGAACACCTGATCGTGGAACAGTTCGAGCTTGGTGTGCTCCAGGAATTCTTCCGGATTGGTGCTTTCCGAGAGAATGCCGATGGTGTGGCGCAGCCACGAAAACGCGTTGGATTCGCGCTTGAGCATTTCGGTCGGCGAGCCGATCCCGTCCTTGTAGAACGCATGCGCGGCGATGCCGTATTCGGCAATGCTGTTCATGTCCTCGGTGCGGATCTGCAGTTCGACGCGCTGATTGCCGGGGCCGATCACCGTGGTGTGGATCGAGCGATAATCGTTCTGCTTCGGCGTCGAGATGTAATCCTTGAAGCGGCCGGGCACCACGGGCCAGGTCGTGTGCACGACACCGAGTGCGCGGTAACACGCCTCCATGTCCTTCAGCACCACGCGGAAACCGTAGATGTCCGACAGCTGCTCGAAGCCGACCGACTTGCGCTTCATCTTGGTCCAGATCGAAAACGGCTTCTTGCGCCGCCCGGTGACCCGCGCGGCGATGCCGTTCTTCTCCAGCTTCGTGGAGAGATGGCTCTCGATCATGTCGATGAGGTTCTGATTACGCTCGGTCAGCGAGTCCAGGCGCTGCATCACGACGAGATAGGCGTCGGGATCGAGCACCTTGAAGGAGAGCTCCTCGAGCTCCTCGCGCATCGCCTGCATACCCATGCGGCCGGCCAGCGGCGCATAGATATCGAGGGTCTCCTCGGCGATGCGGCGGCGCGAGGCCGGCGGCATGAACTCCATCGTCCGCATATTGTGCAGACGGTCGGCGAGCTTGATCAGCAGGACCCGGACGTCGTCGGCGATCGCCAGCAGCAGCTTGCGCAGGTTCTCGGCCTGTTTGGCTTCGCGCGACACCAGTTCGAGCCGCTTCAATTTGGTCAGGCCCTCGACCAGCGCGCCGATTTCGGCGCCGAACAGCTTGTCGATTTCGGTCCGGGTGGCCTCGGTGTCCTCGATCGTGTCATGCAGCAGCGCCGCCACGATGGTGGCGTCGTCGAGCTTGAGGTCGGTGAGGATCGCCGCCACTTCCAGCGGGTGGGAGAAATACGGGTCGCCCGAGGCCCGCGTCTGCTCGCCATGAGCAACCATGGCATAGACATAGGCGCGGTTGAGCAGGTCTTCGTCGGTATTCGGGTTATAGGCCCGGACGCGGTCCACCAGATCGTATTGCCGCATCATCCGGACACGGGACGTGCGCGGCACCTTGGCCGGACCTGGTGTCTCTGCGGACTGTGGTTCAGGCGAAACTGGCGAGACCGCGGCGACCGTGTCGTTCGCAGCCTGCATCTGCCGTCTATTACGGCGCGAAGTCGCCATCCTAGCCTCGTTCGATCCGGTCAGCAGCGACCTGGATTCTTCACTTTAAGTTTGCCCCGAAACGTACTGCAAAAGCAAAGGCCCGGACGCATGTCCGGGCCTTTGTGATGACTGATAATCAAAACGGTTAAGCAAAAAACCGTGCGTGTCGCGTTACTCGTCTTCTTCGGGCTGTTCTTCCGGCGGAGCGAGGCCTTCGAGACCCTTGAGCAGCTCTTCTTCGGTCATGCGCTCGACGGCCACTTCAGTGTCGTCGGCATCGACGCTGGCGCCGGCGGAACCGATCAGCGGAATCGTATCCGGCTCGGGCTCGTCGACTTCCACGAACTTCTGCAGCGAATGAACCAGTTCCTCACGGAGATCTTCCGGGGAAATGGTCTGATCGGCGATTTCGCGCAGCGAAACAACGGGATTCTTGTCGTTGTCGCGATCAATCGTAAGTTGTGAGCCGGACGAGATCATTCGTGCCCGGTGTGCTGCCAGCAGCACCAGGTCGAACCGGTTGTCGACCTTATCGATGCAATCTTCGACGGTTACGCGCGCCATAAAATGTCGCTCCGTTTGTTGTGGGACCGAATATGATGATTAAGTGCCGTAGGTATAGGGGCTTTGCGGCATTCGCAAGGACCAATTTGGAATTAGGCCCTTCTTGGCTTGGTTTTCCGCCGCACTATGGTACCCTCGAAAAAGCCGCAGAAGCGGTGGCACCATCTGGCCAGAAGCGAATATCTCGACACCAAAAGGCTTCATTGCAAGGGCAGATGGATCGGCATATTCGGGCAGTTCCAGACCAGCTGATTGCGTGGCGTCAATAAGGCCGATCCGACGAAGAGCGGACGACAAATGTGATTCAAATGCGCAACGACGAAGTCGCGCCAAAAACGCTAACAACAACAAACCACATGAGAAAACTTGATGTCCCTCACATCTAACAAGATCGCACTCTTCATCGACGGCGCCAACCTCTACGCCACCGCCAAGACCCTCGGCTTCGACATCGACTACAAGCGCCTCCTCAAGGAATTCCAGAGCCGCGGTACCCTCGTCCGGGCCTTCTATTACACCGCCATCATCGAGGATCAGGAATACTCGTCGATTCGCCCGCTGATCGATTGGCTCGATTACAACGGCTATACGGTGGTCACCAAGGCCACCAAGGAATTCATCGATGCGTCCGGCCGACGCAAGGTGAAGGGCAATATGGACATCGAGCTTGCCGTCGATGCCATGGAACTGGCCGAACATGTCGACCAGATCGTGCTGTTCTCGGGCGACGGCGACTTCCGCTCCCTGGTCGAAGCCGTGCAGCGTCGCGGCGTCCGCGTCACCGTGGTGTCCACCATCTCGAGCCAGCCCCCCATGATCGCCGACGAGTTGCGCCGGCAGGCAGACGTGTTTACCGATCTCATGGAACTGCAGAGCAAGCTTGGCCGCGACCCGGCAGAGCGCCCTGCTCCGCGCGAGCCGCGTCACCAGACGCCGCAATTCCTGCAGCGCGCGACCACCATGGCGCCACGAGGCGATGAAGATTTCGAAGACTAAGACGCAACTCAGCAGACAACAGCCGGCGGTGGTCGCAACCGCGATTTCCGCCGGCACTTCCATCGATCCGGGGCGCGACTGCCCGCTCTGCCCACGACTCGTCGGGTACCGGATGGAGGTGCGCGAGCGTGATCCGAGCGGCTATAACGGACCCGTGCCATCCTTCGGCACCTCCGATGCTTCGCTGCTGATCGTAGGCCTCGCTCCCGGCGTGCAGGGCGCCAACCGCACCGGGCGTCCCTTCACCGGCGACTATGCCGGCGATCTGCTCTACGAGACCTTGCTGGATCTCGGCTTCGCCTCCGGCACCTATGAAGCACGTCCTGATGACGGGCTCATGCTGCAGGATTGCCGGATCACCAATGCCGTGCGCTGCGTGCCACCACAGAACAAGCCACTGCCCGTCGAGATCACCACCTGCCGGCCGTTCCTGATTGCCACGATGGACACCATGCCGCGATTGCGCGCCATCGTGCTGCTGGGCCGTGTCGCCCACGACACGATGCTGAGGACGCTCGGCATTCGCGCCGTGACAGCGCCCTTTGCGCACGGCGCCGTTCACGATGCCGGCCGCTTCAAGCTCTACGACAGCTATCACTGCTCGCGTTACAACACGAACACGCGCGTGCTGACGCCGGAGATGTTTCGGGCGGTGTTCGCACGGGTGAAGGCGGATCTGGCGCAGTAAGTCAGCGGACCGTCTGCGATACGAAGTCGATGAAGGCACGGACTTTTGCCGCCGGGTGATGCCGCGAAGGATACAGCGCATAGAGCGGAAAGGTCTCGTCGGCCCAGTCGGGGAACAGGTTCACCAGCCTACCTTTGGCAAGTTGGTCCTTCACGGCAATCGCCAGCACCTGACAAATTCCTGTCCCCGCCAGACATTCGGTCAGCATCGTCCCCGCATCGCTCAGCATCAGGCGACTCGCGACCTTTATCGGCAGAATTCTGCCATTGCGATGAAACTCCCAGTCATAGGGGCGACCAGTCTGCGGATCGCGGAAATCGATGCAGGAATGCCTGGGCAAATCCTGCGGCACCTGCGGTCTGCCATGGCGCTTCAGATAACGTGGCGACGCCACGGTGAGGATCTGGATATCCGCAAGCTTGCGCGCGATCAGCGATGCACTGATCGGCTCGCCGAAGCGCACGGCGACATCGACGCCGTCAGCGACGAGATCGCCGACGTGTTCGCGTGTGATCATCTCCAGTGCCAGTTCAGGATATTTCGCGAGAAAGCCGCCGAGCTTGCCTGCCAGCACAAGACGCGAGAAGAACGGATCGATGTTGACGCGCAACCGGCCACGTACCCGTGCGGCAGAACTGGACGCGTCGACGGCGGCTTCCTCGATCTCCTCAAGCGACGGGCGCACCCGCTCGTAGAACCGCCGCCCCTCATCGGTGAGCGCCACCGACCGCGTGGTGCGATCGAGCAGGCGCGCGCCAAGTCGCGCCTCCAGTCTGGCGATCGCATGGCTGACACCTGACGACGACATCCCCAGCGCGTCCGCCGCCTTGGAAAACCCGCCGCTGGCGATCACCGCATCGAGCACGGTGACACCGGTCAGGAGACGTCCGTCCATCACATCACCATTCATGACATGCAGTCAGCAATGATGTGACGAACACGCGTTTCAGTCAAATATCGTTCGGTGCGACAAGGCGGCGTTTTCAACGCATTCGGAGAGCCGCCATGTTCGCCATCACAGGAGCCACCGGCAAGGTCGGCAGTGCCGTCGCCCGCACGCTGCTTGCCGCGCGACAACCCATTCGCACCGTTGTGCGTGACGCCCGTAAGGGAGAGCCGTGGTCCGCGCTCGGCGCGGAGGTCACCATCGCCGACAGCACCGATGTCACCGCCACAACCACAGCGCTCTCCCGCATCACCGGAGCATTCGTGACGCTGCCACCGAATTTCGATCCGAGCCCGGATTTCCGCGAAGCACGCAGATTGATCGAAGTGCTTCACAGCGCTTTGCGGCATGCGCAGCCAGAGAAGGTCGTCGTGCTCTCAACTATTGGAGCGGATGCGCCGCAGCCGAATCTTCTCAACCAACTCGGACTGCTTGAGCACGCACTCGCCGACCTGCCGATGCCCGTGACCTTCCTCCGCGCGGCATGGTTCATGGAGAACGCGGCGTGGGACGTCGTGCCGGCACGCAAGGACGGCGTCATCCCGAGCTATCTCCAGCCGCTGGATAAAACCTTCCCGATGGTCTCCGCTGAAGACGTCGGCCGCACAGCAGCAGAGCTCCTGCTCGACAATTGGACGGGCCATCGCGTGATCGAGCTTGAAGGCCCCCGCCGCGTGTCGCCGAACGATATCGCCAAGGCGTTCACGAACGCGCTCGGCGGCCCCGTCAAAACTCGCATCGTTGCGCGCGATAGCTGGGACAGACTGTTTCGCGAGCAAGGCATGACGAATCCGACACCGCGCATGCAGATGCTCGACGGTTTCAACGAAGGCTGGATCGACTTCCCCAAAGGCGAGGCGGAATCGCGCAAGGGCACGATCACAATCGATCAAGCGATCGAGACACTCGTTGCAGAGACCGCCATCGAGGCCGGCTCGTCCTAGCCCGAACTAAACCGGATTGGCCTTCAACCATTCCAGCACATCACCCGCATTCCGGTCCGGTGGAAACACCGGATAGAACACATGGGTGATCTTGCCGTCGTCGATAATCATCGCCAGGCGCTTGATAAGCGTGAGATCGGCGACTTCCATGGTCGGCAGGCTGAGTGCGTCGGTCAGTTCAAGTTGCTCATCGGACAGCACCGGAAACGGCAGATGCAGTCGCGCTGCCATCTCGGTCTGGTAGTCGTTGCTCTGGGTCGAGAGACCGAACACATGCTTCGCCCCTGCAGCGCGCAACTCCGCGAACAGATCCCGGAACGAACAGGTTTGCGGCGTGCAGCCACGCGCGCCGGGGATCATGTCCCAGTCATCCACGAGGCCGATCTTGCCGGGCTCGCCGGTGCGGGGATAGCCGAACACCACGGTGCGGCCGGTAAGTTCGGACAGCGTGACCGCGGTATCGTTGGTGGCGCGGAGGCTGATCGGCGGGATGGTCATGCCGATCAGGTGATTGGCGGCACCGTCGTCTTCCGGGGCCGGAATCTTGCTCCAGTCGACTTCGAGAAGGTTGCCCTGCGTCATCTCATCCTCTTGTTTGAAAGAATGGGCGACGCCCAGCCTTATCCCCGCGCGCGCAACAGGCGGCCCTTCTCGCGGCCCCAGTCGCGGTCCTTCTCGCTCGCACGCTTGTCGTGGAGCTGCTTGCCCTTGGCCAGCGCCAGCTGCAGCTTAACGCGGCCGCGCTCGTTGAAGTACATCTTCAACGGCACAAGGGTCATGCCCTGGCGTTCTACCGCGCCCATCAGCTTGTTGATCTGCTTGCGATGAAGCAGCAGCTTGCGCGGCCGCTTTGGCTCGTGATTGAAGCGGTTGGCCTGCAGATATTCCGGGATGTTGCAATTGATCAGCCAGATCTCGCCGTCCTTGGGATCGGCATAGGATTCCGCAATGGTGCTCTTGCCGTTGCGGATCGACTTCACCTCGGTCCCGGTCAAGGCGATGCCCGCCTCGACCGTATCCTCCACGGCAAAATTGAACCGCGCCTTGCGGTTCTCTGCGATCACCTTGATCGGGCGTTCGTTCTTCTCGGCCATCGTCCAATACTTTCAGCGTAACTGCCCGAATATAGGTGCCGCGAGCGCCCAACCCAAGCTTTGAGCTCAGGCCTTCTTGAACTCAAGAAGGCTCAGGCCTTCTTGAGGAGATCGCGGATCTCGGTCAGCAGTTCTACTTCGCGGGTCGGCTTCGGCGGCGCGGCCTCTTCCTTGCGCTTTACCGTATTCATGAAGCGGATGACCACGAACAGGACGAAGGCGACGATGATGAAATTCAGCGTCAGTGTCAGGAAGCTGCCCCAGGCCAGCACGGCGCCCTGTTTCTTGGCGTCGGCCAGATTGGTCGCCGTCACGGTTTTGGACAGGCCGGTGAAGTAATTCGAGAAATCGAGACCGCCGGTGACGGCGCCAATGATCGGCATGATGATGTCGGCCACCATCGACGAAACGATGGCGCCGAAGGCGGCGCCGATGATCACGCCGACGGCGAGATCCACCACATTGCCCTTCATCGCGAAATCGCGAAATTCCTTCAGCATCTGCAATTCCTTTTTGCTTTCAACGAACGACGAGTACGCGCTTACAAACAAGGAGAGAGGACGCAGCCAAAATCACCCAACATCAGCTTGATGCAGATGCCTAGTTGATGAGACCCGCGAAGACCATGGCGTCGCGGATCACCTTGCCGGTCGGCGGCGTCACCGTCAGCAGCGGCAGACGCACCTCTTCCTTGATGCGGCCCAGCAAAGCGAGGCCGTGCTTGGCGCCGGCGAGGCCCGGTTCCTTGAAGATCGTGTCATGCAGCGGTGTCAGGCGATCCTGGATCTTCAGCGCCCCGGCATAGTCGCCCTTGAGCACCAGAGACATCAGATCGGCGCACAGCTTCGGCGCAACATTTGCCGTTACCGAAATGCAGCCATGGCCGCCGGCCGCCATATAGGCCAGCGCCGTCATGTCCTCGCCGGACATCTGGATGAAATCCGGTCCCATCGCATGACGCTGCTTGGAGACGCGCGCGAGATCCGCGGTGGCATCCTTCACGCCGGCGATATTCTTCAGTTCATACAGGCGCGCCATGGTGTCGACGGACATGTCGACCACCGACCTCGGCGGAATATTGTAGATGATAATCGGAATGCCGATCGCATCATTCACCGCCTTGAAGTGCTGGTACATGCCCTCTTGCGTGGGCTTGTTGTAATACGGCGTCACCACCAGCACCGCATCGGCGCCGGCCTTCTCAGCATGCTTTGCCAGAGCCACCGCTTCCTTGGTGGAGTTGGACCCGGCGCCGGCGATCACCGGCACGCGGCCCTTGGCTTCGTCGATGCACCATTCGACGACCTTGTAATGCTCTTCGTGGCTCAGCGTCGGGCTCTCGCCCGTGGTGCCCACCGGAACGAGACCATTGCTGCCCTCGGCGATCTGCCAGCTGACGAGCGCACGAAAGCCTGCCTCGTCCAGCGCACCGTCTTTGAACGGCGTGACCAGAGCTGTGTAAGACCCCCGGAAATTCGTCTTGGTGGCTGCCATGGTCTGCTCCGAACGCGATGCGGCTTTAGCCGTCTGCTTGAACCAATTGATTGAACCGCAAGTCTTATCGAGTCTGCGGCTGCGGCGAAAGACCGCCCGAGGCGGTTTCAGCTGGGTTTACCGGCTGTTTGGCCGTGATTTCGCCGTTGTGGCCGGGCAGAGAGAAGCAAGCGGTCGCAGAAATTGACGATTTGGTCACCGTTTCAATCAAATACATCATGGGAATGCGTGCGATTGTCTGATTCGCCGCGAGGGAACGCCGTGAAGCACCTGCTCCTCACCACGACTGCACGGCGGACGGCCTTGCAACGGACAGCCTTGGGCTCCGGTCTGGCGCTGGCGGTCGGGATATCGGTGCTGGCCGTCGAGGCCTGGGCGGCCACCAAGGTTCCATTGCCGAAAGCGCGCCCCATTGCGCGCAGTGCCGCACCTGCCCCCACGGCCGTGGCGGCCCCGGCCAAACCGCTCGCGCCGGATGCCGCGAGCCCGGCTCCCGCGATCCAGCCCGCCACCCGCCAGCACGCGGCCATTCCCCCTGCTGCCAAGAAGCCGGTCGCCCGCGCTGCCGTCGCGGCAACATCATCCACCCCTCAGGCGGATGCCGAAACGCTCGAAAACGTCATCGAGCTGATCCGCAAGCGCAAGGGCTCGGAAGCCGCACAGCTCGTGCAGACGATCGGCGATCCCGTCGCGCGCAAGCTCGGCGAATGGATCTATCTGCGCAGCGATGACAACGGCGCGTCGGTCGAGCGCTATCGCGCTTTCGTCGCCGCCAATCCGAGCTGGCCGTCGCAGACCTTCCTGCGCCGCCGTATCGAAGCGGCACTGTGGGACGACAAGCGCGACGACTCCGCGATCCAGTCTTATTTCGAGAGCGAGAAACCGATCTCCGCCAAAGGCAAGTTCGCGCTCGCCAAGTCGCTGCTCGCGCGCGGCGACCGCGCCGGCGCGGAGCGGCTGATCCGTGATGCGTGGCGCAGCGATCCGATCTCGGGCGATACCGAGACCATGGCCATCGACATGTTCGGTCCGTTGATTACGCCCGGCGATCACAAGGCGCGCATGGACATGCTGCTCTATGGCAGCGATTCAGATGCCGCGCTGCGCTCTGCCAAGCGCCTCGGCGGCGCGCAGATGGCGCTCGCCCGTGCACGCATCGGCGTCAACAAGAAAGCCTCCAACGCCAACGCGCTGCTGGCCGCGGTGCCATCGGAACTGCACAGCGACCCCGGCTACATCTTCAGCCACATCCAGCAGCTGCGCCGCGAAGAGAAATTCGGCGAAGCAGCGCGCCTGATGATTGCAGCGCCGCGTGACCCGCAGCGCCTGCACAATCTCGACGAATGGTGGATCGAGCGACGTCTCACGGCGCGCAAGCTACTCGACGTCGGCGAACATCGTTCGGCCTATCTCGTGGCACGCGATGCCGCCCTGCCCGCCCGCGACATCTACAAGACCGAGCAGGAATTCACCGCCGGCTGGATCGCGCTGCGCTTCCTGAAAGATCCCGCAACCGCCGCACAGCACTTCGCACGCATCGGCGTCGGCAGTGTCAATCCGACGGCGCTCGCCCGCGCCGGTTACTGGCAGGGACGTGCTGCGGAAGCCGCAGGCCGCAGCCAGGAAGCGCGTGCCGCCTATACGCGCGCAGCAGAGCAATCCACCAGCTATTACGGCCAGCTCGCGCGCGCGAAACTCGGCCTGCAGCAGCTCGACATCAGCGGCGCATTGACCGCGCGTGCGCGCGGGCTCGATCGACTGGAAATCGTCCGCGCGGTGCAACTGCTCTACGCCTTGGACGAGCGCGAAGTCGCCGTCCCGATCTTCGCCGATGTCGGCGAGAACGGCGATCCGGAAGCTGTGCTCGGCCTTGCCGAGCTCGCGCAACAGAACAAGGATGCCCGCGGCACATTGCTGGTCGGCAAGGCGGCGCTCAATCGCGGCCTGCCTTTCGATCACTATGCCTATCCGACGACGGGCATTCCGAGCTATCGCCCGATCGGACCTGAAGTCGAATCCGCTGTCGTCTATGCGATCGCGCGGCAGGAAAGCGCCTTCAATCCGGCCGTCGTATCGCCGGCCCAGGCCTATGGCCTGATGCAGGTGACGCCGAGCGCGGCGCAATATGTCACCAAGCGGCACGGCGGCACTTATGACCTCGCGCGCCTCAAGGGCGATTCAGTCTACAACGCCACGCTGGGCGCCGCCGAACTCGGTGGCCTGCTCGAAGACTACCGCGGCTCCTACATCATGACCTTCGCCGGCTATAACGCGGGCCGCGGCAGCGTGCGCAAATGGATCGAACGCTACGGCGATCCACGTGACCCCAAGGTCGATCCGGTCGACTGGGTCGAGTCGATTCCGTTCTCGGAAACCCGCAACTACGTCCAGCGCATCATGGAGAATCTGCAGGTCTATCGCGCCCGCTTCGGTGGTGGCTCGCGGCTGCAGATCGAGGCCGACCTGCATCGCGGCGCCGGCAGCAGCGTCGAATAGCACGCGATAACAGCACGAACTCACGACGTCATTGCGAAGAGCACCTGCGACGAAGCAATCAAGATGGTCGTGGGTGGATTAGTCGAAGGCGTAATCCACCGGCCTCACGCACCGCGGCGGAATAAGCGGAGTTCATCATCGGGCGGCGCCTTGCGCGACCCGTTGGCTATTCCGCCCTACATTCAGCACTCTTCACTCATCATCCACGCAAGCAAAAACCCCCGGCAGTTTCCTGCCGGGGGTCTTTGTTTCAGATAGCGATTGCCGTGAGGCAGTCGATATTAGAACGAGCGCAGGATCTGCACCGAACCGTTGTAGAGGTTCTGGTTGCTCGTGTTCAGGACCGTACCAGCCGGCTTGCCGCTGAGGCCGCTACCAATGCTCGTGTACGTGCCGTTGAGGTTCTGCTCGAGGCGGCTGTAGGTGAATTCAGCCGACAGGGTCAGGTTCTTGACGGGGGTCCAGGCGGTACGGGTACCGATCTGGGCGATCGCGAAGTCGAAGTTGCCGGTGCCGACGAAAGTACCAGCGCGAGCTGCTGCTGCCGACGAGCTGTTTGCACCCGGGCCACCGGTGGTGAGGCCCTGGAACGCTGCCAGCATCTGAGCATTGCCATCACCATAGGAGATGCTGCTGTAGCTGCCGAACAGCGACGTGCGCCATGCCGGGTTCCAGTAGTGCTCGTAGAAGCCAGCGACCGACCATGCTTCGCTCTGCGTGATCTGACCGTTGGTGGCGTAAACGCCATCGAGCACGTAACCGAAGCCGATGGTGTTGCCATCAACCTTCGCGTAACGACCAGCGCCTGCCGAATCGTTGGTGCCACCGAAGACGTACTTGGCAGCGCCCTGAGCGTAGGTTGCTTCGAGCTTCAGGCTGTCGCCAGCGCCGGTGGGCAGGTTCTTGAATTCAACCGCACCGTTGACTGCGAAGCCGTACTTGTCGTCGGCATGACCGAGGTTCTCGGTGCCGGCATAGAAGCCCGGAGTTGCAGCGTGCATGGCAGCGCCGAAGTGCAGCGTGCCCCAAGCCTGGTCGAGGCGGATGTTGCCGACAACGTCAGGAATGTGGTTGCCGCCGATGGCATTGCCTAGGAAGGTGTTCGAGTTGGTGCCGTAGAACGCACCGGTGAACGAACCCGCGCCGGGACCAACGATGAAGGTGTTGGTGTTCCAGAGACCGGCATTGCGGTAGGGCGAAGCGTTTTCGAGCGAGATCGTGGCCGAGACGCCGTTACCGAACGAAGCGGTGTAGGCGATCTGCGGAAGACCGGTCGAGTTGTTCGAACCATTCAGGAAGCCCGACGAGATGTATGGCTTCGAGAGAGCCCACTGCGGGTCGAACTGCGAGACAGCCTTACCGAAGGTGAAGCCTGCGAACTGGATGAAGGCGAAGTCGACTTCGGTGAAGCCGCCAGCGATCGATTCACGATTCTGCGAGAAGTCGAACTGGATGTTCGCGTAGGTACGAACAACACCATATTCGCTGGCGGTGCGCGTATCGGTGGTCAGGTTGATACGTTCGCGGGTAACGAAATAATCCTTGGTCCAAAGATTATTGCCACCTGCGCCACCCTGATAGAACGGGGTGTCGTATGCGTTCGCATTGAACGAGGTGTCGATACGGATAGCGCCGCCGATCTTGATGCAGGTATCGGTGCCCGGGATGTAGTAGAAACCCGCGCCGTAGAGGGAGCAGATCTTCACGTATTCGACCGCTTTGGCCTTGACGGGAAGATCGGCTGCCTGAGCTCCGCCAACGGCGAGCAGAGCTGCCGTCGAGCCGAGAATAAGGCCCTTAATCGTCTTCATGTAAACCTCCAAGTTGCTTTAGGGAAGGTTCTGCAACGGGGTGGAGGCCACCCTGAAGACAAGTCCCCTTAATCCCTGACAACCCGCAAACGCTCCGAATCTCAAAACCCGTCGCACAAAGCGTGCCGACGAGGTTCGGGACGAACCACCTTGCGGGACGACCTCGGGATGCCCCCCTCCGTCGCACCGAGACCATCTCCTAAGGTTTCCCGCTTCGCAACAATGGAACGCCTCAAAGCGGCCTCCATTCGGCCGTTTCCCGGGCTGTGTTGCTTAAATCACACGGACTCGTGAATGGACATTCCTGGCAAGCCATTGCTTCAACGCAGGAATTTCGGACGCCACATTTCGGGCCGCCGGCCACGCCCGTAACGAGCAGAAACACGCTCACACTCGCATGCGACGTATTTGGCCGATTTCCCGGTCCATCGGCCGAATCGTCTCGCTCTGCCGGAGCGATAAACTCCGACAAGCGCGAAACGACGGATGGCGATCGATTAAACGGCCCCGGGGCGCATTTTTCCGGCGCAAATGCACCACAGGCGGGCGCTACATCTGAATATTATAAAGACACATCCACATCAGACGTGTCCGATTTCTGCGAACATGCGCTGCGGACTGCGAACTGGCGCTTGCGGCTGGCGACGGTGTCGGGCATATGCAGCGATGATGGAGCTGTGGCCGAGTGGCTGAAGGCACCGCTTTGCTAAAGCGGCATACCTCTCAAGGGTATCGAGGGTTCGAATCCCTCCGGCTCCGCCAACCCCGCCGATTGCACTCCATAACCCGATATTGCCGCCGATCACCGTGTGCCACCGTGCGCCGTAGCGTACCGCCGTGAGCACGCTATAACCCGACCGTCGGTCGGTCACAGGGCATGCGGCACTACCGTCAACACGTGCCTGACGGGCCGTGCCGCGAGGAACGCCACAGTCAGCGGTCGATTGGCCGTCATGTGCGGCGATGCCTGGTGCGCGGCGAGCGCGGCCTCGTCCTCGTAGATTTCGATCAGCGTGTAGCTGTCGGCCAGGGTGCGTGACTTCACCAGTTCGTACAGACGGTTACCCGGTTCGTTGGCACACACTGCGGCGGCCTGGACCGCGAAGGCGCGTTCGAATGCGTCGGTGTTGCCTGGCGCGACCGTGACTTCGACCATCATCCCGATCATCGTATCGCCTCGCAGCTGCGGCCCGACGGAAGCCCGGCCCTGTAACCGGGCCGGGTCCAGCGACGGATTATGCCTTGCCCACGAACTCCTGCGCGGTGATGGCGTTGGCGTAGAAGGGAGCGATCTCGGCCACGAAATCGTCCCGCTGCTTGCGGGTATAGCCAGCCGACGCGGCGTAGATGATATTGGTGTCGTAGCCGAGGTCGTGCGCGTTGCGCATCGAAGACTCGACGCACTGTCGCAGCGAAAAGCCCGACAGATAGATTTCATTGATGCGGTTGTTGCGGAGGTAGCCGTCGAGCGTGGTTCCAACAAAGACGCTGCTGCCGCCGGCGCGCTCGCGAACGACATGCTCGCCTTCCGCCGGCTCGAAGCCGAGAAAGAAGTCGGCCTGCTCGCCCAGGAACGCGCCATGGTCGCGCGTTATCTTACGCAGGCCGTACTTTGGCTCGCCCAACACCTTGAAGGTCGGTTCGAACTTCAGCGCTGCGTGGATCACGTGCATGCCGCGACGGCGGGCCTCTTCGAGGATGATCTTCGAATTGGCGATCGCGGTGTCGACCTGCTCCCGGTCCTGAAACACTGGATAAATGCCGCCGGTCGGGGAGAGCCAGTCGTTGACATATTCGATCAGGATCAGCGCGCTCTTGGATGGGTCGCTCATGATTTCACTCCTTGGAATTCTGGTTGTTAAGCCGCGATCATCGCGCCTTGCTGGCGCAGGTGGTCGCGAAATAGGTCGGGATAGGTGTCGATCACGGCGTTCTTGACGCTGGATCGCTCGGCAAGTGCCGCGCGCCACGCCGTCACACGTGGCAGGCCAGCAAAGATCGGGTCCGCCACCTCCGCGTCGATGATCCCGAAATAGCGGAACAGCGGCGCGTAGACCGCATCGACCAGGCCAAAGTCCGCCCCGGCAAAAAACGGACCGTCGCCCAGCTCGGCCTCGATCTTGCTCAGCCGATCACGGAAGGCGGCCCGCTTCGCGTCGGCGGTCGCAATGTCCTTGGCGTGGAGGAACTGCCAGCCCTCCGTAAAGGTCTGGGTGGCGAATTCGATCCAGGCGCGATGCCGCGCACGCAGCAATGCATCGTCGGGGTACATCGCCGCGCCACCCTGCGTCTCGTTCAGATATTCGCAGATAACCACGCTTTCGAAGAGGATCGCATCCTCACCGTTCGGCTGGCGCACCTTCAGCACCGGCACCTTGCCCGTCGGCGACAGGGCCAGGAACCGGTCGGGCTTGGCTGATAGATCGACGTTGACCCGGTCGAACGCCACCCCCTTTTCGAGCAGGACGATCGCGGCACGCTGGACGAACGGGCACAGTGGGTGGCTGATGAGAGTAAGATCGGTGTCGGTCATGACGGTTTCTCCGATGGAGCCGGATGCAGCATCAGAGCGACTGACCACCCGAGACATCGAAGGCAGTGCCGTTGGCCCAGCCCATGTCATCGGACAGGATCGCTGCGACTGCGCCACCGATATCATCGGGTTGACCGGCGCGGCCGAGCGCGATCTTGCTCGCGACGAAGGCATTGGCCTGTTCGTCGTCGCGGACCCGGCCACCGCCGAAATCGGTGGCGATGGCGCCGGGCGCGATGGCGTTGACGCGGATCTGCCGCGCGCCGAGCTCGAGCGCCATGAACCGGGTCAGCGTCTGGAGCCCAGCTTTGGCCGCCGCATAAAGGCCGAAGCTGGCCATCGACGTGCGCGTGAAGCCCGTCGAGACGTTGAGGATGCGTCCGCCATCGGCGATGATCGGTAGCAATGCCTGCGTCAGGAACACCGGTCCGCGCAGGTGCATGTCGATCATCATATCGAACTGTTCCTCGCTTGCGTCAGCGACCTGCACGTGGACGACCGCACCGGCGTTGTTGACCAGATAGTCGAACCGGTCGCTGCCGAAGCGGCTCCGGAGCGTCTCGGCGAAGGATGCGGCGAAGGCCGGGAAGCTTGCTACCTTGGTGACGTCGAGCGCGAGCATCGCCGCTGTGCCGCCCAGCGCCTCGATCTCGCTTACCAGCGCCTGGGCTTCCGCGGCGCCCTGGCGATAGGTGCCGACGATGCCGACGCCGCGACGGGCGAGGTGCAGCGCCATGCTGCGACCGAGGCCGCGGCTGGCGCCGGTAATGAGTGCGATCTTCTGAGACATGGCTACATTCCTTGTGATTTGGATTTTCCGGACGGCGCGCCGCTTAGGCGTCACGTTCGCTGCCAGTCAGATAGGCGCTTGCTGTGTCCAAAGCCCCGCCTGATGCTCTCAATTACTTGCCTGATTGTCTCAGGCTCTTTGCGGACGTGAGGATTGATGTCATACTCCTTGGCATGACCGACAGCCTGAAGCCCCTTTGCGATCTCGCGCTCCGCCACGGGCGGACCGGAATGACCCTCACGCCCATCCCGCGCCTGGAAATCGGCGTCGGACAGGCGACCTCGGGCACGTCGCCATGTCTCTACCGTTCGATGATCTGCTTCATCCTGCAGGGATCGAAAGAGGTGGCCATCCACGACGAGTTGCTGCGCTATGACGCGTCTCAATATCTGGTCAGTGCACTCGATCTGCCCTTGAGCGGGCAGATCCACGACGCGGACGACGGCAGTTCCTATGTGTCGGTTTCGCTGGTCCTTGATGCGGCACTTCTCGCCGAGGTCGCATCGACGATGCCGGCGGTGCGCGACGCGGAATCGCCACGCAGCGGCATCGCGATCAATCCGATGACGCCCCAGCTACGTGATACGCTGCTACGACTGCTGGCGTTGCTCGACACGCCGGCGGACATCCCGGCGCTCGCGCCGATGGCGGAGCGCGAATTGCTCTATCGTCTCCTGCAAGGCCCGCAGGGGCGACTGTTGCGCCACATCGCCCGCCCGGAAGGCGCGATCGGCGGCATCCGCCGCGCGGTTGAATGGATTCGCGACCGCGGCAACACGCGGCTGCGGATCGAGGCGCTATGCGAAGCCGCCGGCATGAGCCGCGCCAGCCTGCATCGCCACTTCGTCGCGCTGACTGGATTGAGCCCGATCCAGTACCAGAAGCAGCTACGTCTTCAGGAGGCGCGCCAGTTGCTACTCGCCGGCGACCGTAGTGCCTCCGACGTCGCCTATGCGGTCGGCTATGAAAGCGCCTCTCAGTTCAGCCGCGAATATCTGCGGCAGTTCGGGGCTCCTCCCGTCCGTGACGTGCGCAAGCTCAGGCAGTCGATCGACAATCAAATGATCAATTAGTCGGCCGTCAGCTTCGAAGCTGTTTGCTTCAAGGCTGTTCAAGCGACCCGGGGACATCGCGAAACGGTGAGCCTCGGTACGGGACTTCCCAGTTCACCATCCTCTCGGGCAGCGGGAGGCGCAACGTCGTTCCCCCGCCAAGATAACTGCGGTCGGGCGGACACGTCCCGACCTGCGTAGCAGCGAACCCACAAATCCCTTCCAAAAATGGTGGCCAGATCCAAAAACCGCCCCGTGGAGCGACTGCATGAGGGCAATCGGTGGGCGAACGAAATGCCGCGCAATGGTCCGAAATGGCCGCCGATAGCTACCCAAATGCCGCCAAAGCCCCGCGATAGCCGCAAGATACGGAGTATCTGCATGATTATCAAAGGGTTATGACGATCTCGTAGTGCTCATCTTCGTCGGGCGCGGCCCACCATCTACGCCGATTGCCCTCGATGGCCCGATATTCCCGCCGATCACCGCATCGTCACCAAGCAGCCATAAGCCCCGCCAATCCATTTCTACGCTACAGTCTGCTATGTCTTGACGATCAGCGACGACAGCTATCGACCCCATCGCGGACGTTGGCACCCTTAGCTCACTGACTAGAAGCAGACTCACAAGATAAAGACGATGACCGAAGTGCTGGACGAAGGACCGTTCTTTCACGGTACAATCGCGGATTTGCGCGTGGGTGATTTCCTCACCGCAGGATACCCATCGAACTATCGTCCCGAAGTGGTGATGAACCACATCTACTTCACTGCCATTATGGACGGTGCCGGGCTTGCCGCTGAAATCGCGGCGGAACTCACCGAAGGCGGCGCAGTCCCGCGTGTCTATATCGTAGAGCCGACCGGGACATTCGAGAACGACCCGAACGTGACCGACAAGAAATTTCCCGGCAACCCCACTCGGTCGTATCGCAGCAGCGCACCGCTCAAGGTCACTGGCAAAATCACAGATTGGACCAGATTGACGCCCGAAGCACTACAGGTGTGGAGAGAACGTCTGACCGCACTGCGCTCAGACGAACGAGGCGAAATCATCAACTGATGCGTGGCGACACGCATCTTGTGCGCGCGGGCTGCTTGGCTTTCCGCCGCAACTGCTGCTGTGCAAGGCCTGGCTTTAGCGGCGCCAACACTGGGCCTTTAAAGAAAACCCGCCGGGTCGCTCCGGCGGGTCTCTACCTGCTAGCGGTACTCAAACTCTCCGCCTGAGCGAATGATGCCCGGCAATCCTTAAAGAAGGATTCCCGACGCCTTTCTGTCATCATCTTCCACAACAGCATGCACACCCTCCCCGGACGACGCTCGCGGTCGCCGCCGGCGTCGTCGTTTGGAGGACGGACCTACCAGGTCTGGTTCCGCGAATTGTCTCCAACGCCGTAGCCGTAGCCGGGATAGGACTGCGATACACCGCCTCCCCCACCAACATAGCTGCCTCCACCGACATAGCTACCATAGGCATCACGCGGAGATGTGCGCCTCACCTGCCGGTTCTTGCGTGCCGCACTGATATCGGTGGATGTGACTGCTGTGGGCGCGCTGATCGATTGCGGATATGCGGGCGCCGATGCAGCGACTGCAGGCTGGGCTGCGCCAACGGCAATAACCAGCAGACTCGCGAGGCCACTGGCGCGGATGATCGATGGGAGCATGAGTTTCTTCGTCGACATGGCATTGTCCTTTTTGTGGCGCGGCCTCTCGGCCTCGTTGTGCAAGCGACGTGACAGACATTGGGGCGCACATGCCGGTTACAACCGTGACACTCGTAACAAGGCCGTGACGGAGCTACGGTACATTTGGACGTATGCGAGGGAGTGCGCGATATGAAATGGGCTGCCGTGATTGCCGTCGGCATGACGATCTCATCTGCCGCATCGGAGCAAACCCTCAAGCCGATGGATCTCAAGGAGGTCGATCCGGCGATGCTCAAGGATATCTACGGCACCTGGGAGGTTCAGGATGCCAAGGGCAAGAAGCGCTGTCGTGTCGTGCTGAAGAGCGAGAGCACCATCGGCGGCTCACAGATCGACATCGCCAAGGACTGCGCCAAGACTTTTCCCGTCATGGACGAGATCGCGGCGTGGCGGCTCTATGAGGGATGGACGATCGGCTTTGCCGACGCGACCCGCAAACTGCGCATTCGCTTCTCGACGCCGGACAACCGCTATGTGGCGGAGCCGGAGACCGACGGTATCTTCACCATCGTCAAGAATTAGCGGTTGATCACGCTGCGCCGGCGGGCATCGCGCCTGCCGAACCACCGTGAAAACACGCAATCGGATCAGAGCGTTTTCGAGCGAAGTGGGTATCGGTTCGCATCAAGAAAACGCGTCTCAACAAAAAGCCAGAGCCTCGGTTCAGATTCTATCAGAACCGAAAAGGCTCTAGTGAACCGTCGACAGCCAGGCGCGGGCATCGCGCTGCGCGGCGGCGATCTCGACATCCGACATCATCTCGGCGACTTCGCGGCGCATCGGGATGGCATCGACCCGGCCCTTGAGGGCAGCGAGGTTGAACCACTTGTGCGCGGCGACGAGGTCCACGATCCCCGAGCGACCCGACGCCCAGTACAGACCGCGCTCGAACAGCACGTCCTGGATGGCGGTCTCTGCGACTGGTATCGCAGCTTCAAAATCGATCTGCCCCTGAAACATCGGTCATTCCTTTTTTTGCTTTTGCCGCCTCCAACCGAGCGCGGCTCCCGTCCGTTATTTGATGCAATCCCAACCGCCGTTTGCCGGCTTGTTGGGATCAATATGACCGATCAAATTTGAAGAGCAGTTTAAGCATCGCGATGAACGAAATCTGAAGAGCCAGAGCCTGAATCGGCCCGTACGCGGCCAGAAACCCAGTATTCATGCGGGTTTTCTGCATTTTCGCGGAATTCGGTTTACCCTGCTGTTTTGGGATGCCGTAACCATCGCAGCAGCGCCAATAACGATGGACGTTAAGAGCTGCGAACAGGCAGGCACCTGCGCCAGCCAATAAAGGCCGCTAGCCAGTGATGCGACGTCCCATCCAGATGGTGCGCGATGTCTCGCTCACCGTGGCCAATGGCAGAAATCCTTGTCGCTTCCAAAATATCAGCGCTGCCGCATTCGCATGATTGACCCCCACATGAATGCCCTTGGCATTCCGCGCGCTTGCGAGCTCCAGCCATACGGCGAGCAACCTGACGCCCACTCCCCGGTGCTGCAGTCGCGGCAGGAGGTTGAGATGAACATGCGCTGGATAGTCGCGCACAACATCGACTGGCGCGTGCTCCGGATGATGGATCATGGCATGGCGCCGCTCGTCGATCGTCCAGGCTTCCGGCGCGCTGCAGGGATGGGCGTATCGTCGGCGCAGACTTGGCCACCAAACCTGCTCAAGCCGGCTTTCCCAGAGCACCGTATCGATCGTGCCCACGACAAAACCACCAACGCCGTCGTCATCCTCCACGACAAAAGCAAGATCCGCCTGGAGCGAGGCGTACGGGGCTGAGTAGATGTGGCCGACGAGCTGGCCGTCCTCGTAGAGATGGGACGCATCCCCACCCGCATGGCCGGTGGCCAGCGATATCGCATGGAGCGCCGCAAGGTCGCGGGGTTCAAAAGGGCGAAACAGCAGCATCGGCACACTCTAGCAGAAGCGCCGGCGCACCGTTATCGCCTTGAGCAAACGAAAGATTTTCGGGTTGGGAAATTCAAAGCGCCGGGGATGAACCGCACCGGCAAAACGAGGGCGTCGGCAACACGTCAGGATCAAATCTCATCTGGCCGAAGCCACCGATGAAATTGCGGACCAATGATCCGCACCGAACACAGAAGGCCAATCACGGAATGACCGGCTTCTTTGCCGGACCGGTTCTCGGGAAGAGCAAGCTCTGCCTTTGAGTAACGGTCCAGCCGTTTGACCTGATGTCTCGCCGACACCCTCTTTCGTCGACCAGGGCTTCGCTCGACATCCGCTTCGAGAAGCAAATCGTCGCCGGCGCCCTTGTGACGTCGCCGACGTTGCCGCCGGCAGGATCGCAGAAGAAGTTACTTCTTCTTGGCGACCTTCTTGGTCTTCTTCGCGGTCTTCTTCACAGCGCTCTTCGCTGCCTTCTTGACGGTCTTCTTAGCGGCTTTCTTCGTAGCTTTCTTGGCCATGTTGCCCTCCAATAAAGAGATGACTTGATCGCTGCGTGCACTCGGGAATCGAAATGCACTTCATCCCGAATACACCAACGATTTCAAAAGAACAGTCTCCCGCTTAAGGAAGTGTTGATGAGCGCAACGCGCAACTTCCCCCACGGGCCCAGTCACAACTTGAAATCCGGCACACGAGGCGACGCGAGAAACGCCCGGAAACTCTGCGTCCACAAATGTCAAGATTGCAGAAAGTACTTATTTTTTCCGAGCGTCCGCAATTCGTACTATCAAACAACTACACAAACTTCTGCCGCTCCTGCGCGTGAGTCGGGCGCTGAAAACGGGCGCCGGGGACTCTGAGTCGGGATTTTTGGCAACGAAAATATTTTTTCAGAAAACGCGTTCGCGACTTATCGGTGCTGGCCACAACCGCACTTTTTGGCGGCTGACACCACGCCGATTCGTGGTCTGATTCCGCGCGCGCGACCGTTCATCGCGCAGGTAACAACGCGCCAAGCGCGGTCCGTCGAAACGAAAACGGCGCCGCTCGAGGCGGCCCCGTCGTCATCGAATGGCGATCGTCAGATGCCGAGCTTGCTCTTGAGGAGGTCGTTGACGACCTGCGGATTGGCCTTGCCGCCCGACGACTTCATCACCTGGCCGACGAACCAGCCCATCAGCGCCGGCTTGGCCTGCGCCTGCGCGACCTTGTCGGGATTGGCTGCGATGATGTCGTCGACCACCTTCTCGATGGCGCCGGTGTCCGTCACCTGCTTCATGCCGCGTTCTTCGACGAGCGCGCGCGGGTCGCCGCCCTCGGTCCAGACGATCTCGAACAGGTCCTTGGCGATCTTGCCGGAGATCACGCCCTCGCCGATCAGATCGACGATGGCGGACATCTGTACAGCCGACACCGGGGAGGACGTGATGTCCTGACCTTCCTTGTTGAGACGGCCGAACAGCTCGTTGATCACCCAGTTGGCGGCCAGCTTGCCGTCACGCGCCTTGTTGGCGAGACCATCCAGGGTCGTCTCGAAGAACTCGGCGCTCTCGCGCTCGGTGACGAGCACACTGGCGTCATAGGGGGACAGGCCGAAGGCGCTGATGAAGCGTGCCTTCTTCTCGTCCGGCAGTTCCGGCAGCCCGGCCTTCAGTTCAGCGACATAGTCTTCGCTGAATTCCAGCGGCAGCAGGTCAGGATCCGGGAAATAGCGGTAGTCATGCGCCTCTTCCTTCGAGCGCATCGAGCGGGTCTCGCCCTTGTTGGGGTCGTAGAGCCGGGTCTCCTGTTCGATCGCCCCGCCGTCCTCGAGGATTCCGATCTGGCGCCGGGCTTCATAGTCGATGGCCTGGCCGATGAAGCGGATCGAGTTGACGTTCTTGATCTCGCAGCGGGTGCCATAGGGATCGCCGGGCTTGCGAACCGAGACGTTGCAGTCGGCGCGCAGGTTGCCCTTCTCCATGTCGCCGTCGCAGGTGCCGAGATAGCGCAGGATGGTACGCAGCTTCGACACATAGGCCTGCGCCTGTTCGCTTGAGCGCATGTCCGGCTTGGAGACGATCTCCATCAGCGCCACGCCGCAGCGGTTGAGGTCGACGAAGGTATTGGTCGGGCTCTGGTCATGCACCAGCTTGCCGGCATCCTGCTCCAGATGCAGCCGCTCGATGCCGATGGCGATGGTCTCGCCATCGGACAGTTCGACGGTGACCTCGCCCTCGCCGACGATCGGCGACTTGTACTGGCTGATCTGATAGCCCTGCGGCGAGTCCGGATAGAAGTAGTTCTTGCGGTCGAAGATCGAGCGCCGGTTGATCACGGCATTCAGACCAAGGCCGGTACGCACCGCCTGCCGGACGCATTCCTCGTTGATGACCGGCAGCATGCCCGGCATGGCCGCATCGACCAGCGACACGTGACTGTTCGGCGCGCCCCCGAACTCCGTGGACGAGCCGGAGAACAGCTTGGCTTGAGAATTGACCTGGGCGTGGATCTCCAGACCGATGACCATTTCCCAGTCGCCGGTGGCGCCCTTGATGAGCTTCGAAGGTTTGACAGGTGCGTTCATGGAGCGGTTTCTACCGCGACACGAGGCGCGGGAAAACCCCCATGAAGGCCTTCCGCTTCAAACCTGAGCCATTGCAAGCCGGCTACATCCCCGAAGCAAAGGCCTTGAAGACCGGGCTGGCGCGCAGCGTGTCGCGGCCTGCCGCAATGACGTCGTCGACCTGGGCCTGCGGCAGCTGGAACCGTGTCGGCACGCTTTCGAGGGCCGCTGCGCGCTCGCCGTCGAGCTGATCGAAACCGAGCCGGCCGACGAAGAATTGCAGGTCGCGGCAATTCCAGCCGGGCCGCGCGCCATAGCTGGCCCGCTGCGCCGCCGACAGGCTGCAGCGCCAGGCGACCAGCGACGACTGGTAGTCCTTCATGGTGCGATCGAAGGCTGTGTAGTTGGCGCCGACGCTGGCGTCGATGGTGGTGTCCACTGCGGCCTTCAACAGCTCGACACCGTCGGGCCCCTGCACCGTATTGACCCAGTCGCCGGACAGGCCTGTCTTGGAATCCACGACCAGGAACAATGCGCGACGCAGCCTCACAGCCTGTTGCGGGCTCATCGGACCGTAGGGCGTGTTGGATGACTCGCGAGCGATGGTGAAACCGGCGACGCCATAGTTGTCGACGAGACCGCCATCCATCAGCTTGATATAGGGCACCGCCCCCTCGCGGTAACGAACGATGGCCTTGGCATAGGAGCTCAGCATCGGCGACGCGGTACGGCTCGACGCCGCACGCCGCACCCATTCGGGCAGCGGGTCGTTGCACGTGCCGGGATATGCCTTCACCACCGCCGGCGCGAAGGCGATCGGTACGGCCGCCGATGCCGCCACCGCACTGGAGACCGGAAACTTTCCGAGATCGCTGCAGATCGCGTTAAAGGCCGTGGCATCGAAAATGAACGGAACGCGGTTATAGATGTCCGACGAATTGATCCAGACCCGCGGCGAGCCGACCTGACGCGCCTGGCCGTAGGTGATGCCCTCAAACAGATGAGCGTCGAGCCATTTCGACAGCGCCTCAGGGTCGTTGATGCCTCCGCCCAGCGCACGACCGATGGTGCTGAGGGACAGCGTGGTCTGCAGCCCTGCCTCGGCGTTCTGCAGCAGGAACCGTTCGCGGAAGTCGGACAGCGCGGCGCGTTTCTTGATCCCGAAATAGGCGGCGGTCACCGAACCGCCGGATACGCCGGAGATGTAATCGATGCGGTCGACCATCTTGTCGGACGACCGCGGCATCGGGATGTGCTCCATCTCCTGGAGAACGCCGAATGAAAAAGCTGCCGCGCGCGTGCCGCCACCGGAGAACGAGAGGCCAATCAGGAGGTCGTCCAGCGCTGCTGGATCGGTGAAATTGAGCGCGAGATTGTCCGTCACGCCATGCGCGCCGACGGGAACGTTGACGGGCGTATTGTAGACAGAGGCACAGCCCAGCAGCAGCGCGCAGGTCGTGACCACGACACCGATCGAACGCAACGCTCTCATGACTTCTCTACCGATCCCAAGTCCGTGGAACCAACCATAGCCGATCCACGCCCACCCGGACTTTCCCCGATCCGCAAAACTCAACCACATACTAACGTAAAGCTTTGCAATTTCGTGCAATGAAGCACGATAAGCTATCGGCGTCCGCAACGTGGCTAATGAATGGTGAAACGGCAATGGCGCCGAAGTTCTAGTTCGGCTGCGTGCCCGGTGCGGCATCAAATACCAGCGTGAACCAGCTGCCCTGCCCGCGAATGCTCTCGGCATTGAACCTGACGTTCGACGCGTTTTCTTTGAGCGTCTGCAGGATCAGCGCGCCGAGCTTGCGCGGCGACGGCCATTCCTGGCCTTCGCCAAGGCCGACGCCGTCATCGGCGACAACCACCGTGACATGACCGCCTTCGAGTTTGCAGATCAGCTTGATCTGACCATCGGCACGGCCGACGAAGGCGTATTTCAGCGCGTTGGTCAGCATCTCGTTGACCAATAGTCCCGCCGGCATCGCGATATTGATCGACATCGGACAATAGCCAACCTGCAGGTCGAGCGTGATATCCGCCGTCGCGCTGGCAGCCATCACCGCATTGGCAATATCGGCGAGATACTGTCCGAGATCGATATCGGCTGCGGCATTCTCGTCGGACAGCGTCCGGTACAAAACCGTCAGCGCATCGATACGGCTGGCGAGCCGCGCGAGCGCCACCGCCTCGCCTTCTGCCGCCGAGCGGGCTTCGAGCCGCACCAACGCCGTGATGAGCTGCAGATTGTTCTTCACCCGGTGCTGCAGCTCGCGCATCAGCATGTCGCGGTCGCGGATCTGGTTTTCGAACTGCTCGATCTGCGCGCGCTCGCGGCCGCCAACATCGACAAGGGCAGCTATCCGGAAATTCTCGACGCCGTCATCGCTCTCGATCACCGAGGCATAGGCTTGCACGATCACCAGCCGTTCCAGCGGTAGCGACGGCCGGAACACGCCGATGAAATCCTCGCCGTCGCGGATCGCCTCGCCCAGCGTCTGTGCCTGATTGTCTTCGTTGAGAAATCCGTCGAGGCACGTCCAGCCCTGCCCCTCGACATCGGCCGGCACCATGGACATCAAAGCTTCAAACGCCTTGTTGATATAGACGACCTGCTGCTCGCCTGCGGAACCGCGCGACACGGCAACGGCGACCGGCACATGATCGAGCAGATGCTTGTAGCGGTCGTTCTCAATCGCGTGCGCAAGCTTCGACGAGCCCAGAATCTGGTCGACCTGCTGGGTCGGAGGGAGACTGTCGTCGGTGCTCATACGTGTGCCACGTTCATGGACAAAGCATGGCCAAGTGCATTGCAAAACGCAATGTCAAACGCGCAACACTTCATGCGGATGATGTCAGGCCCACCACTTGGGCGGCGTGAAGCGCCCTGATGCCTGTTCGATGGTTTCGCCGAGCGAGAACAGCGTCTCCTCGTCGAACGGTCGGCCGATCAGTTGCAGCCCAAGGGGCAGTCCCTGCGCATCCTTGCCGGCGGGAACCGCGATGCCCGGCAAGCCCGCCATGTTCACCGTCACTGTGAAGATGTCGTTGAGATACATCTCGATCGGATCGGCTCCGCCCTTCTCGCCGATGCCGAATGCTGCCGACGGCGTCGCCGGCGTCAGGATGGCGTGGATGCCCTTGGCGAAGCATTCCTCGAAGTCGCGCTTGATCAGCGTGCGGACTTTTTGCGCGCGGAGATAATAGGCATCGTAATATCCGGCGGAGAGAACATAGGTTCCGATCATCACGCGGCGGCGCACTTCCGCACCAAAACCCTCCGCACGGGTATTCTCATACATGTCGCTGATGCTGCGGCCGGGTACGCGCAGGCCGTAACGCACGCCGTCATAGCGCGCGAGGTTCGACGAGGCTTCAGCGGGCGCCACGATGTAATAGGCCGGCAGCGCGTATTTGGTGTGCGGCAGCGACACGTCGACGAGCTCGGCGCCGGCGGCCTTGAGCTGCGCAGCGCCCTCCATCCAGAGTTTCTCGATCTCGGCCGGCATGCCGTCGATACGATATTCCTTGGGAACGCCGATCTTCATGCCCTTCACGGACTTGCCGATCGCCGCTTCGTAGTCCGGCACTTCGCGATCGACGGAGGTCGAGTCCTTCGGATCGTAGCCGGCCATGGATCGCATCAGGATCGCGGTATCGCGCACGGTGCGCGCGATCGGCCCTGCCTGATCGAGCGACGAGGCGAAAGCCACGGTGCCCCAGCGCGAGCAGCGGCCATAAGTCGGCTTCATGCCGACGATGCCGGCGAACGCCGCGGGCTGACGGATCGAACCGCCGGTGTCGGTTGCGGTCGCGCCGAGACAGAGACCTGCAGCAACGGCCGAAGCCGAACCGCCGGACGACCCGCCGGGCACCAGGTTGACGTCGGAGCCCTCGCGCCGCCACGGATTGATCACCGGACCGAAGAAGGAGGTTTCGTTCGCCGAGCCCATGGCGAATTCGTCATTGTTGAGCTTGCCGAGCATGACGGCCCCGTCGCGCCAGAGCTGCGCGGTCACGGTCGACTCATAAGGCGGCACGAAGTTGCCGAGGATCTTCGAACATGCGGTGGTGCGCACGTCCTTGGTGGCGAACAAATCCTTGATGCCGAGCGGCACACCGCCGAGCCAGCCGCCCTCGCCCTTGGCGAGTTTCGCGTCTGCCGCCTGCGCCATGGTACGCGCCTGCTCCGGCGTCTCCAGCACATAGGCGTTCAATACGCGTGCGGCTTCCATCGCCTTGAGATGCGCATCGGTCAGTTCGACTGACGTGAAGGATTTGGTCGCAAGGCCGTCACGCGCCTCGGCGAGTGTCAGCGACGTCAGATCTGTCATCTATTTATTGACCGGGCTGCAGAAGAAGGGAGAGAGCGTCTTGTCGTTTTCAGGTGCATCATTTTTGAAGGATGCGCGGCGGACCTTGTCCTCGGCTTCCTGTGCGGCCTGAACCTTGTCGAGGATTGCATCCATGGCCGCGTCGACGTCCTTGACCTTCCCCTGACGCTCCATCTCGTCGAGGTAGTCCATATAGAGCTGATAGGACTTTTCATCGTCGCAAAGCAGGCACATGGCGCGTTCCCGTTTCGAATCTACTCGACGACTTTCGGCACCAGAAAGAAGTGATCTTCAGACTCCGGCGCATTCACCGTCACCGCGTCGACGATCTCGCCGTCAGTGACGACGTCGGCGCGCTTCTTCATTTCCATCGGCATCACCGAGGTCATCGGCTCGACGCCGTCGACATTCACTTCCTGCAACTGCTCGACAAAGGCCAGCATCGCGTTCAGTTCACCCTGCAGATGGGGAACTTCGGCATCAGTGACCGCAATCCGCGCAAGATGCGCGATACGGCGAACGGTGGCAGCATCGACCGACATTTATATAGGGCCTCTGGGCAAAATCTCTCCGCCGTATAGCAGACGGAGGTTTTGCGCCGCAACCGCTGGAAACCGGCCGTTTAGCCTCGCAGTTCAGCCATCCGGGCGAGCGCCGAGGCCGCCAGCGACCGGGTCAGTTCCGCCGCAGGCAATTCGCCGCCCATTCCGACCGACTGCCCGGCCCAAAGATTGGTGAAATCCGCCCGGCCGAGCTTTTCGGCGGCTGCTTTCAGCGGTCCGAGCGCGGTCGCCGCATGCGGGAATGCCGGCGCATCGGGCGAGACCGGGCCGACCTCGCGCATGACACGATTAATGACGCCGCGAGCCGGACGGCCGGTCATGACATTGGTGATCACCGTGGAAGCGTCCGACGCGCCGGCCAGGGCTGCGCGGCCCGGCCCGCTCACCTTGGATTCGGGCGTCCGCAGATATGCAGTGCCGATCTGCACACCCGCCGCCCCCAGCGCGAAGGCAGCCGCGATACCGCGTCCATCGGCGATACCGCCGGCAGCAATAACGGGCACCTTCACCGCATCCACCACCTGCGGCAACAGCGCGAACAGGCCGGGCTGGGTGGCGATATCCTCGGTCAGGAACATGCCGCGATGACCGCCGGCTTCCGCGCCCTGTGCGATGATCGCGTCCGCGCCGCGCTCTTCGAGCCAGACGGCTTCCTTGACGATGGTCGCCGAGGCGATCACCACGCAGCCCGCCGCCTTGACGCGCTTCAGCAGCGCTGCATCCGGCAAGCCGAAGTGGAAGCTCACCACCTTCGGCTTCAACTCTTCCACCAGCGCACACATCGCCGCGTCGAAAGGCGCGCGGTTGGCGGCATTGATGTCGGCATTCGGATCGAGCCCGAGCTCCGTGTAATAGGACGTCAGCCGCTTGCGCCAGTTGGCCTCGCGCGCTGGATCAGCGTCCACCGCCGTATGGCAGAAGTAATTCATGTTGACCGGCGCGGAAACGCGCTGGCGCACGATATTGATCTGCTCGCGGGCTTTCTCGGGTGAGATCATCGCGCAAGGCAGCGAGGCCAGCGCGCCGCCCTCGGCTGCGCCGATCATGATGTCGGCATCCTGCACGCCAGCCATCGGCGCCTGCACGATGGGATATTCAGTGCCGAATAGATCGATCAGTCTGCGGTCAGGCCACATGGGTACGCTCTCAGAATGTAAGGGGATCGGCACGCGCGTCGTCGCCGGGCCACGGTCAAGCTAGCACGGCCGCAGCGGTACGAGCTATGCGGTTGCGCGGGGGATGAGCATCCACTTGCGCAGCGCAACGCCAGCCCAGATCGCCTCCACCAGCCCGAACGGCCAGGCGCCCTGCAGGAAGCCATAGAGCGATCCAAGCCCGCAGGCGCCGGCGAAAGCCAGCGTGAACCACGGACTGCGCGCTTCCAGCGCGTAGCAGACCAGCATGGCGCTGACCGCGAATAATCCGAACAGGCTGAGGGAATCCATGAGAGCTCGTGACTTAAGACGCAGCAACGCGGGAACGATGCTACCTTGCCGCAGATCGACCCGAATGTGAAACGCGACGCATGACCGCTGCCATACCCGGTCTGACAACGCCGCGGCTGATCCTGCGCCGTCTCGAACGCGCACATGCAGCCGCCGTCCGCCCCGATAATTGCGGCGCAGCGTTTGATCTGATGGCTCCGCGTGTTATGCGGGACCATGCCTGCAGTCATCCTCCCCCTGGTTGAAGCCGCCGCACATCTGCCCGCCCGCGGCGCACTGATCGGTCTCGATCTCGGCACCAAGACCATTGGTGTCGCGGTGTCCGATCCCGATCGCCGTCTCGCGACCGGCATTGAGACTGTCGAGCGAACTGCCTTCAAGGCCGATGCCGCTCGCCTCATCAAGCTTGCCGCTGAGCGAAATATCTGCGGCTTCGTTCTTGGTCTTCCCATCAATATGGACGGCAGCGAGGGACCGCGCGCGCAATCGACACGCGCCTTCGCCCGCAACTTCTCTAAACTGACTGAATTGCCAATCGCCTTCTGGGACGAGCGGCTCTCCACATCTGCGGTCGAGCGCGAACTGATCGCCAATGATGTCAGCCGCGCCAAGCGCGCCAAAGTCATCGACGAACATGCCGCGATCTTCATTCTTCAGGGCGCGCTAGATCGCCTCGCCGCCTTGCTGCGCACGCCGGATATTCGCTGACGATGCTCACGGTGTTCGCTGCCCTCGTCCCGGTCTTCCTGCTGATCGTGCTCGGCTTTGCACTGCGACGTGTGCTGTTGAAACAGAACATCGAGTGGGTCGGGCTGGAACAGCTCGTCTATTACGTGCTGTTCCCGGCCCTGCTGGTCGATACGCTGGCGCGGGCCAATCTGGCATCGGTGCCGATTGCCGGCGTCGGCGGTGCGCTGCTGCTCTCCGTCATCCTGATGTCTGCGCTATGTCTGGCGCTGCGTCCGTTGCTGGCGCGGGCCATCGGTCTCGATGGGCCGGCCTTCACGTCGCTGTTTCAGGGCGCCACGCGCTGGCAGACCTTCGTGGCACTGTCGGTCGCCGGCAATCTGTGGGGCGACCTCGGCATCACGCTGGCCTCCGTCGCCATGGTGGCGATGATTCCGCTGCTGAACATTCTGGCTGTCTGGGTGCTGGCGCATTACGCCTCGCCACAGCGGATGGCGTGGCCCGCGCTGCTGCTGACCATCGCCAGGAACCCGCTGATCTGGGCCTGCGTGATCGGCCTCGCGATCAACGTGACCGGATTGCCCGTACCGCGCCCCGCACACGAATTCCTCGATGCCCTCGGGCGCTGTTCGCTGGCGATGGGCCTGCTGATCGTCGGCGCCGGCCTTCAACTTGAAGGCCTGCACAAGCCCGGCATGGCTGCAGCACTGACGGTCGTCCTGAAGCTCGCCGTGATGCCACTGATCGCCATGGGCCTTGGCATCGCCTTCGGCCTGTCCGGCACCAATCTCGCGGTGGTCGTCTGCTGCGCGTCGGTGCCGTCGGCGTCGAACGGCTATATTCTGGCGCGGCAGATGGGCGGCGACGCGCCTCTGCTGGCGCAAATCCTGACCGTTCAAACCACGCTGGCGGTGCTGACCATGCCCGTCTTCATTGCGCTGGCGGAATAGGCTTTTCTTTTTTGAGCATGATCCCGAAAACCGGTTCCCGCTTTTCGGGATCATGCTCTAGGGCGATATCACACCATTCGCGATCAGCAGCGTCTGAACGGTTGCCGCCAGATTGTTGAGACCATGCAGAAAGATCGTCAGCCATGTGGAGTGGCTGCGATAGCGCATATAGCCGAACAGCAGGCCGATGGTGAAAATCTCGACGAAGAAGAACCAGTCATACTGCAGATGCATCGCCGTCCAGACCAGCGATGACGCCACGATGGCGCCAAGCGGCCGCAAAAACGATTCCGACCAGCCGCGATAGAGGAAGCCACGCGCGAAGAACTCTTCCGTCATCGGCGCGCCGACACAGAATGCGATCACGAGCAGCCACAGCGCGCCGTCGGCACGGGCCGATTTCAACACCTCCAGCATGAAGGTCGGCGCGGAGTCGCGGCCCATCCCCTTCGCGACCAGCTCCCAGGCGCCGACCAGCACGATCAGCGCCACCGTGCCGATGACATAGTTTTTCCAGGACGTGCTGCGCAGCCCCAGATAGTCGGCAAAGGATTGCCGCGCCATGCGCGTCGCCAGCCACAGCGCCAGACACACGGCCGGAAGCCCCATGATGACCGATGCCGCGATGGTCGTGCCGCTGCTCATGGCCTTGATCAGCAGCGTCGCGTCGAGTGGCGCATCCTTGATCAGCAGGTAATAGGCGACGACGGTCAACTGACCGATGAACATGGCTGCAAAAGCGAACAGCCCCCAGAGGCACGTGCCCCAGAATTTCCAGACCCGCGGCGGCTTTGTCGCGGGCGACAGATCCGAAGGTGCAGCAGGAGCGACGGCCGCCTCCAGCGCGCTCACTGTGGCAACGCCCGCTCGAGTAGTCCCCGGCCCTGAGCTTCGGTCAATTCGGCGGTGCCATAGATCGCGCTGCGCGCACCGTCAAGGCGTGTCCGCGCAAACAGTTCGGCATGGGGCGGATGCACCATGTTCAGCGCGGCGCAGGCCGCCAGCAACGCCAGCGATTCCACAGCCTGCCGCGCGACACGCTCGCTATCGGGCCGCAGCAAGGTGCGGATGACGAAGGATGCAGCGTCGGCCGCGCCGGGCAGCCCGCGCGTCTCCAGCATCAGGTCCTGCAGCACAGCGGTCGAAGCGTCACCTTCACGCGACAGCGCCCGCAGCACATCGAGACACATCACATTGCCGGAGCCTTCCCAGATCGCATTGACCGGCGCCTCACGATAATGCCGCGCCAGAATGCCCTCCTCGACATAGCCATTGCCGCCCATGCATTCCATCGCCTCGTAAAGGAAGCCCGGCGCCGATTTGCAGACCCAGTATTTCACCACCGGCGTCAGGAAACGCATATAGGCCGCCTCGGACGAATCCTCCGGCGCCACATCGAACGCACGGCACAGCCGCATCACCAGCGCGGTGGAGGCCTCCACATGTAGCGCCATGTCGGCGAGCACGCTTTGCATCATCGGCTGATCGGCAAGATGTTTTTGGAACACACTGCGGTGCCTTGCGTGATGCAGCGCATGGACGAGGCCCGAGCGCATCAATCCGGCCGATGCCGTCGCGCAATCCTGCCGCGTCAGCTGCACCATCTGGATGATGGTGCGGATGCCCTTGCCTTCCTCGCCGACGCGCAGTGCATAGGCATCGTTGAACTCGACTTCCGACGACGCATTGGAGCGATTGCCGAGCTTGTCCTTCAGGCGCTGGAAGTTCAACGCATTGAGCGAACCGTCCGGTCTGAATCGCGGCATGAAGAAACAGCTAAGGCCATCATCGGCCTGTGCCAGCACCAGAAACGCGTCGCACATCGGCGCCGACATGAACCATTTGTGGCCGCTGATCCGATACGCATCGCCGTCGCGCACCGCGCGCGTCATGTTGGTCCGCACATCCGTGCCGCCCTGTCGCTCGGTCATCCCCATGCCCAGCGTCATGCCGCGCTTGGCGGACCAAGGCGCAAAGCTCGGATCGTAATCGCGGCTGGCGATCACAGGCATGACCTGTGCAAGCACATCAGGCTGCGAAGCCAATGCTCCCACCGCAGCGCGCGTCATGGTGATCGGACAGAGGTGTCCGGTCTCGACCTGTGCGGCCATGTAGAATCTCGCGGCGCGCGCCACTTCGGACGCGCCGCGCGCGGACTTGCCGTCACGCGTCCATGTCGAATTGTGAATACCCGCTGCAATGCTCTGTGCCATCAGCTCGTGATAGGCCGGATGAAACTCAATCTCGTCACGTCGGTTGCCGCGCGCATCGAAAGTCCGCAGCTTCGGCGTGTTCTCGTTGGCCAGCCGCGCACGCTGCGCCATCTCGGACGAGCCCCAGAGCTGACCGAATTCGGCATGGTCGACATAGGCGAACGAGCCCTCATTCATCGCAACCGCTTCCACGAGCGGCCGGTCCAGCTCGAACAGATTGACGTCCTCGAAGGGGGGCGACTGGTTGAGCACCGCATGGATCGCGGAGGTGGCGTCGGTCATGGATCAGTTCCGGCTGAAGGCATTGTTGCGAATCATTTTACGCCGGATTGGGCGGGATTTCACGGGGCTATCTCGCCTGCCGTGCAATCGGGAAATCGTAGGCGCGCGCACCCGCGCCGGGCAGCGAGAAGTGCCACCATTCCTTGGAATAATTCACGAAGCCCTGCCGGCCCATCGCCGACGTCAGGAGATTCCGCCAGCGCCGCTGCGCGGGTGAAATCGCGCGCGATCCGGTATGCGCCTTCGCATCCGAGCAATCGTAACCCGTGCCCATGTCGACGCTGGCCTCCGGCGCTCGCTGTGCTTCCGGCGCGATGCAGCTTGCATAGGCTTTGTTCGGATCGAATGCCGGCGACGCGGGCGCACGCAGATCGACCAGCGTCAGGTCGAGCGCCGCGCCGGTGGAGTGGCCGGAGCGCTCGGCGATATAGCCGAGCTTGAACAGATCCGCCTTGCCGAAGGATGGATTGTAACGCTCCTGCGCAGGTGTCTCGTTGCCGTCGCGCGCCCATGCCACCATGTCGCGCGACGCCCGCGCCGGGCGATAGCAATCCAGCATTTTCAGCGACAGGTTTTGCGCCATCAGTTCGCGCTGCACCTTCTGCAGAGCGAGGCCGACCGGGCGTTTCACCACGCATTCCGCGCTATCGTAGCCGCTGAGCTTGCGGCCGACGAAATTGTTGACGCCGGCATAGCGGATGTCCTGCTGGATCGAGGGATCGATATCGCGCAGGAACACGAAATCATCGGGCAGGTTTTGCGCATACGCAGGCACGGCGCCGAAGGCCAGGAACAGCCCCGCCGACACCGTCGCGACCACCTGGCTTAGAGCATGTCTCATGACGGGTTCCGGAGCTCCAACCAAGGCGATTCCGCGGGAATTTGGCCTCACCATCTTTACCCTGCCGCTGGACTGACCGGGGGATAACCCGAAACCGGCCGAATCGCGCTTGCCCCGCTTTTCAACTCTGCCTATAGCTTTCGTTTTAATGACCCAAGCCACGAAATCCTCTTTCGTTCTCGGACACCGGCATTTGCTGGGCATCGAGGGCCTTTCCGCCGCGGATATCACCGGCCTCCTCGACCTGTCCGAGGAATATGTCGAGCTGAACCGCCAGGTCGACAAGAAGCGCTCCTCGCTGCGCGGTCGCACCCAGATCAATCTGTTTTTCGAGAATTCAACACGCACCCAGTCGTCGTTCGAACTGGCCGGCAAGCGGCTCGGCGCCGACGTCATGAACATGTCGGTGTCATCGTCCTCGATCAAAAAGGGCGAGACGCTGATCGACACCGCGATGACGCTGAACGCGATGCATCCGGACATTCTGGTGATGCGCCATCATGCGTCCGGCGCGGTCGAACTGCTGGCCCGCAAGGTCGACGGCTCCGTCATCAATGCCGGCGACGGCGCCCATGAACATCCGACGCAAGCCCTGCTCGACGCATTGACCATCCGCCGCAACAAGGGCCGCCTCGAAGGTCTCGTGATCGCGATCTGCGGCGACGTGCTGCATTCGCGCGTCGCGCGGTCCAACATTCTCCTGCTCAACACCATGGGCGCTCGCGTCCGCGTGGTCGCGCCCTCCACGCTGCTGCCGCCGGGCATCGAGCGCATGGGTGTCGAGGTCGCGCGCGACATGCGCGAAGGGCTCAACGGCGCCGACATCGTGATGATGCTGCGGCTGCAGCGCGAGCGCATGAACGGCTCGTTCGTGCCGTCGTCCGGCGAATACTTCCAGTATTTCGGCCTCGACCAGAAGAAGCTCGCTTACGCCAAGCCCGATGCGCTGGTGATGCACCCGGGGCCGATGAACCGCGGTGTCGAAATCGACTCCATCGTCGCCGATGGCGCGCAGTCGCTGATCCGCGAACAGGTGGAAATGGGCGTAGCGGTCCGCATGGCCGTGCTCGAAGCGCTCGCGCGCAACCTCCCGAATGCGTAACGTCATGCTGACAGATCGCCGCCCTATCCTCCTCGCCAATGCGCACGTGATCGATCCGTCACGTGACTTCGACGGTCCCGGGGATGTGCTGATCGCCGACGGCATGATCCGCGACGCCCGCCGCGGCATTGGCGCGGCCGGCGTACCCGAAGGCACCGACATCATCAATTGCGCCGGCAAGGTCGTGGCCCCCGGCCTCGTCGATATGCGCGCTTTCGTCGGCGAGCCCGGCGCCAGCCACCGCGAGACTTTCGCCTCTGCCAGCCGTGCAGCCGCAGCCGGCGGCATCACCACCATCGTCTGCCAGCCGGATACGTCGCCGACCATCGACAACTCGGCCACCGTCGACTTCGTGCTGCGGCGCGCCCGCGACACCGCCATCGTCAACATCCATCCGATGGCCGCCCTGACCAAGGGTCTCGAAGGCCATGAGATGACCGAGATCGGGCTGCTGAAAGCAGCCGGCGCAGTGGCCTTCACCGATGCCGACAAGAGCATCACCAACGCACAGATCATGCGCCGCGCGCTGACCTATGCACGCGATTTCGACGCGCTGATCGTGCATTACACCGAGGATCCCGATCTCGTCGGCGAAGGCGTGATGAATGAAGGCGAGCGCGCGTCACGGCTCGGCCTGATGGGCATTCCCAATGCTGCCGAAGCCATCATGCTGGAGCGCGACATGCGCCTCGTGGCCCTCACCGGCGGGCGTTACCATGCGGCATCGCTGACCTGCATCGAATCCATCGAGATCCTGAAGCGCGCTCGCGATGCCGGCTTGCGGGTGTCCGCCTCGGCGTCGATCAATCACCTGACGCTGAACGAAAACGATATCGGGCCGTATCGTTCGTATCTCAAATTGTCGCCGCCGCTCCGCACCGAAGAGAACCGCCGCGCGCTGGTCGCCGCCGTCGCGTCAGGTTTGATCGACGTCATCATGTCCGACCACAATCCGCAGGACGTCGAGACCAAACGGCTCCCCTTCGCCGAGGCCGCGCCCGGCGCAATTGGACTTGAGACCATGCTGTCGGCCGGATTGCGACTGGTCCATAGCGGCGAGCTGTCCTTCACCCAGTTGATATCGGCGATGTCGACACGGCCGGCGGAACTGCTCGGCCTGCCGGGCGGCACGCTGCGCCCCGGCGCTGTCGCCGACATCATCGTCATTGACGCCGATGTGCCGTGGGTGCTGGATCCCGCGGACCTGAAGTCGCAATGCAAGAATACACCATTCGACGAAGCTCGCTTCACGGGGCGCGTTGCACGCACTATTGTCGGCGGACGCACCGTTTACGAGCACGTCTGACGCGACAAGCGTCGTGGTGCACCGAAAGCACGGAGCGCGTCTGCGAGCCCGAAAGTGCAAAGCGCGTCCTGGAATAGAGGTCCGATGATCGTTCTCTACATATTCGCTGCCGCGCTCGGTTATTTTCTCGGCTCGGTGCCTTTCGGACTGGTGCTGACCAAGCTCGCCGGCACGCAGGACATCCGCACCATCGGCTCCGGCAATATCGGCGCCACCAATGTGCTCCGCACAGGCCGCAAGGGTCTTGCTGCGGCGACCCTGCTGCTCGACGCCCTCAAGGGCACCGTGGCCGTGATCATCGCCGGCAGTGTCGGCGGTCCCGTCCCGGCCATGATCGCGGGTCTCTTCGCTTTCCTGGGGCACCTCTTCCCGGTCTGGCTCGGCTTCAAGGGCGGCAAGGGTGTCGCCGTCTATATCGGCATCATGCTCGGCCTGTACTGGCCTGCGGCGATCGTGTTCTGCCTTGCCTGGCTCGCCTGCGCCTTCACCTCGCGCTACTCGTCATTCTCGGCCCTGACCGCCAGCGCCATCACGCCGATCTTCCTGTGGTGGGCCAAGGCGCCGCAACTCGCCGTGCTGGCCACCGTGCTGACGCTGCTGCTGTGGTTCATGCACCGCGAGAACATCAAGCGGCTGCTGAACGGCACCGAAGGCAAGATCGGGCAGAAGTAGTAGCCTGTTGGCTAGAACACCCTTGCACCCTGCCGCGCATCCAGATCGAACTCCCAGATCTCGATGCCGCGGCTGATCAGGTGGCCGTTGTTCTTGATATAGTGCGAGATCAAACTCACCTTCGAATGCGGATGAAGATGTTTGAGCACGAACAGAATCTTCCGATAATCGCGAGGCGCCGCACCGAACAGCAACATGGCTTCATTCATGCCGCGGATCTTGGCGCTCGGACGATTGCCGGACACTGACCAGGTGTAGGACTTGCATTCGACCAGGATGCGCGGGCTGGCGCTGCCAAGGTCGAAGCGCTTGTTCTTCTGCAGCCGGTGGCCGACGGGTACGACGAAATTGCGCGCAAGCTGCACGCCCTCGGAATGAAAGAAGATCTGCGCCGCCTCTTCGAACTCACGCCCAACGGCGGCGTTGCTCGATGCGCCGATCCGCTGGAAGTTGTTCACGTCCCAAAGCACTGTCATCACTGAACACAAGCCATCCGGGCTCCCCCCTACTCTCGCACCTTAAGTGTGAATGTCAATTGAATGCATCCTTAAGTTGATAGATGCTTTCCATCCGGGGGAGCATGGCTTGGACAGCATCTCACAAGGCAGCACACAACTGACGGACGCACAGCGGCTCGACTGGCTGCGGCTGATCCGCAGCGACAATGTGGGGCCGCGCACCTTCCGGTCGCTGATCAACCATTTCGGCAGCGCCCGCGCCGCGCTGGCGCAGCTGCCTGATCTGGCGCGCCGCGGCGGTGCGACCCGCGCCGGCCGGATCTGCAGCGCCGACGATGCACAGCGTGAACTCGACCTCGGGCGCAAGATGGGTGTCGCGCTTGTCGCGCCCGGTGAGCCCGGCTACCCGCCGCGATTGGCGGGGATCGACGATGCACCGCCGCTGCTCGGCATCCGCGGCAGAGTGGACGCGCTGATGCGGCCGATGATAGCCATCGTTGGCTCGCGCAACGCATCCGGCGCAGGGCTGAAATTCGCGGAGAGACTGGCGCGCGATCTTGGCGACGCCGGTTTCGTGATCGTGTCGGGCCTCGCACGCGGCATCGATCAGGCCGCGCATCGCGCCAGCCTGAATGGAGGCACCGTCGCTGTGCTGGCCGGCGGTCATGACAAGATCTATCCGCCTGAACACGAGGACCTGCTGTTCGCCCTGCTCGACAACGGCGGCGCGATTTCGGAGATGCCGTTCGGCCACGTCCCGCGCGCCCGCGATTTCCCGCGTCGCAATCGCCTGATCTCGGGTGCAGCACTCGGCGTCGTGGTGATCGAAGCGGCGCATCGCTCGGGCTCGCTGATCACCGCACGGATGGCTGCCGAACAAGGCCGCGAAGTGTTTGCCGTGCCGGGTTCGCCGCTCGATCCCCGCGCCGCCGGTACCAACGACCTCATCAAGCAAGGTGCAGCGCTGGTGACGGAAGCTTCCGACGTCATCAATGCCGTCATGCCGATCATGGAACGGCCGATCGAACTCCCGAGCCGTGAGCCGGACGACATGACATCCTACGCCGAACCCGATAGCGGCGATCGCGCGCGCGTCATCGCCCTGCTCGGCCCGAGCCCGGTCGGTATCGACGACCTCATACGTCTTGCCGGCACGTCGGCCTCCACCGTCCGCATCGTGCTGCTGGAGCTCGAGCTTGCCGGACGGCTGGAGCGTCACGGCGGCGGGCTGGTGTCGATAATCTGAGCTCTTTTTGGCGCGTTTTCTTCACGCGAGCCGGAAGCCACTTCGCTTGAAAACGCGACGGGATCAGTCTTCCGAATTGCGCCCGTCGAAATTTTTCCGCGCAGTGTCGATATCGGGCAGATGTTGCTGCGCCCATTCGCCGAGCTTTATGACCGGATCGCTCAGGCCTCGGCCGAGATCCGTGAGTTCATAGTCCACACGTGGGGGCACGGTCGGAAACACGGTGCGCGTCACCAGACCGTCGCGTTCGAGCCCGCGGAGCGTCAGGGTCAGCATCCGCTGCGAGATGCCGCCGATCATGCGCTTCAATTCGTTGAAGCGCCGCGGGCCGTCCCTGAGCAGCATGATCACCAGCACGCTCCATTTGTCGCCGACCCGCGCCAGCACCGACGCGACGCCGCGACAATCGCTGTCCTGATGCGGAATCGCCGGCAAAGCAGGCACCTTTTTGTGCTCGGGTTTCAAAATTGTGCCTTCTTGTGCGGTTTCGGCCAGTCACTCATGTAGCGTCAGTTACAAACCTATACCATGAGGTGACCACATGAAACTGCTCCATATCGATTCCAGCGTTCTCGGCCCCCACTCCGTCAGCCGGCAGGTATCCGCCGCCATTACCGACCGGCTGGCTAAGGCGACGCCCGGCCTTGCCGTGACCTATCGCGACGTCGCCACAGCCCCGCTCGGCCACCTATCGGGTTCCCATCTCGCTGCCGCGCAGGGAGCCGCCCCCGACGCCGCGTTGCAGCCGGACCTCGCTGCGGGTCAGGCTGTGCTGGAGGAGTTTCTCGCGGCAGACATCGTGGTGATCGGCGCGCCCATGTACAACTTCTCGATCCCGAGCCAGCTCAAGGCCTGGATCGATCGCATCCTCGTGGCCGGCAAGACGTTCAAGTACAATGACAAGGGTGTTGTCGAGGGTCTCGCCGGCAACAAGCGCGTCATTGTCGCGATCTCACGCGGTGGCTTCTACGGCGCCGACACGCCGATGGCGGCCGGCGAACATCTCGAAACCTATCTGCGTTGGGTGTTCGGCTTCATCGGCGTGACCAATCTGGAGTTCATCGCTGCCGACGGCATCATGGTGGGACCGGAGTTGCGCGAGAAGGCCGTTGCCGGTGCCTTGCAGGCGGCGACGGATTTGCGCGCGGCTTAGTTAGAACTCGTCATTCCCCGGCAAACTAATTGGTTTGCCTGAGGGCGCGCCACTTGGCGCGAACCTCAGCCACTCCAATTGGAGTGGCGGGGAATCCCGAGATGAGTTTTACCCGATGGAGATCCCGGGCTCCCGCCGTCCGCTTACGCGGACTGCCGGTCCCCGGGATGACGGCGTGTAGTCACTAACTACGATAGGCCGGTGCACCTGCCGGGGCCGAGGTCACGCCGCCATCGACGAAAATCTCGGCGCCCTGGATGTTCGATGCATCATCCGATGCGAGAAACAGCACGGTTTTCGCAACTTCTTCCGGCTTGCCGAAACGCCCGAGCGGAATGGTCTGCGACAGACGCTTCTCGAATGCGTTGAAAGCTTCCGGCGTCGGCGCAACACGATCCCAGATCGGCGTCGCGGTCGCGCCCGGCGAGACGACATTGACGCGGATATTACGCGGCGACAGTTCGGACGCCATCACGCGGGCCATGGCGCGCACGCCAGCCTTGCTCGCGGCATAGGCGGCATAGCCGGGATTGCCGAGCACGGAGATCACCGAGCCGTTGAGAATAATCGATGCGCCGTCGTTGAGATGCGCGGCGGCTGCCTGCACGGTGAAGAACACGGCGGTGATGTTGGTCTTCAAAACGGACTCGAACACGTCGAGCGCAGTGCCGCCCACCGGCGTATGCGCGCTGATGCCGGCATTGGCAAACACGATGTCCAGCTTGCCGAATTTCTCGACAGCCTTGGCCACGGCGTTCTCGGTGGCAGGGATATCGGTCGCATCAGCCACGATGCCGATCGCATTCGGGCCGAGTTCGGCGACCGCCTTGTCGAGCTTGGCCTTGTCGCGGCCGGTGATGGCGACCTTGGCGCCCTCCGCAACGAAGAGCTTTGCCGTGGTCAGGCCAATACCGCTGTTGCCGCCTGTGATGAGCGCCGTCTTGTTCGCTAAACGCATGATGATCTCCTGATGACACATGGTTGCTTTTTGAAACCATATTGCCATTTAGAGCAGATGGTTTCATAATGCAACCACTCCACCGATCGATCACAAGATTTCTTTTCTGCTCCAGGACAGTCACATGGCCAAACGCACCAGTCTGAAGAACTCCACCTGCCCCGTGGCCCGGTCCATGGAGCTGATTGGGGACTGCTGGACGATGATGATCATCCGTGACGCCATGCTGGGCGCCCGCCGCTTCGGCGAATTCCAGAAGAGTCTCGGACTGGCGAAAAACATTCTCGCCGCCAGACTGAAAGCCTTGGTGGAGGACGGCATTCTGAAACTGGAGCCGGCAGCGGATGGCAGTGCCTATCAGGACTATGTGCTGACCGCGAAAGGCCAGGCAGTCCATCCGATCATGGTGGCGCTGCGCCAATGGGGCGAGGATTATGCGTTCAAGCCCGGCGAACCGACGACCATCATGATCGATCGTAAGAACGGCAAGCAGATCAAGAAGCTGGAACTACATGCCGCTGACGGCAGGCTGCTCGGCTATGGCGACACGACGATCGTGCCCTCAACGGCCTGACGGCTTGCGTAATTCACGCAGCCGCAGGATCTCCTCGGTTTCCAGATGCGCCATATCGAGCAGGTAAGCGAGCATGTCGTGGCGATGCAGGCGCGCCATCCGCGACAGATCCCGGACCGCACCCTTTATATAAAGAGCCGCCTCCTCCGGCCCGCCATCGCCCTGCGCAGGGTCGTCCGGAATTGGCAGTGTCATGGCTATTCCCTGGCCGGGCATTCCGGGCGAAATCAGCACCAACGAAGCACCAAATCATACCCCTAAAAGTTGTATTTTTCAACTTTTGGTAATCGATTAGGAACCCGCAATCGCGACCATCAACAACTCACGATTTGACACGGGCCCCCTTCGCACCCATGTTCGCCGCGAAACGGCAGGCGCGACTCTCGCAGACCCAAGCCGGATTCCCCCTTTAAGTTATTGGAATCACATGAATCTCGTCATTGTCGAGTCGCCTTCAAAGGCCAAGACGATCAACAAGTATCTGGGCAAGGACTATGAGGTCCTGGCGTCGTTCGGCCATGTCCGTGACCTTCCAGCCAAGAACGGATCGGTCGATCCCGACGCCAATTTCCAGATGATCTGGGAGATCGACCCCAAGGCCAACAGCCGGCTGAACGACATCGCCAAGGCGGTCAAAGGCGCCGACAAGCTCATTCTGGCGACCGACCCTGATCGTGAAGGCGAAGCGATCTCGTGGCATGTGCTCGAAGTCCTCAAGCAGAAGCGCGCGCTGAAGGATCAGAAGATCGAGCGCGTGGTGTTCAACGCGATCACCAAGCAGGCCGTCACCGACGCGATGAAGAACCCGCGCGAGATCGATGGCGCTTTGGTCGACGCCTATATGGCGCGCCGTGCCCTCGATTATCTCGTCGGCTTTACGCTGTCCCCGGTGCTGTGGCGCAAGCTGCCCGGCGCGCGCTCCGCTGGCCGCGTGCAGTCGGTGGCGCTGCGCCTCGTCTGCGACCGCGAGCAAGAAATCGAACAGTTCGTGCCGCGCGAATACTGGTCGCTGGTGACCACGCTGGCGACACCGCGTGGCGAAAGCTTCGACGCGCGCCTCGTCGGCGCCGACGGCAAGAAGATCCAGCGCCTCGATATCGGCACAGGTGCCGAAGCCGAAGACTTCAAGAAGGCCATCGAAGCCGCAAACTTCACGGTCTCCACCGTCGATGCCAAGCCCGCGCGCCGCAATCCGCAGGCGCCGTTCACCACATCCACGCTGCAGCAGGAAGCCAGCCGCAAGCTCGGCTTCGCGCCGGCGCACACCATGCGCATCGCGCAGCGCCTGTATGAAGGCATCGACATCGGCGGCGAGACCACCGGTCTCATCACCTATATGCGAACCGACGGCGTGACGATCGATCCGTCGGCGATCACGCAGGCCCGCTCGGTCATCGGCGAGGATTACGGCAAGCAATATGTGCCGGACGTCCCGCGCCAATATACGAGCAAAGCCAAGAACGCGCAGGAAGCGCATGAAGCGATCCGCCCCACCGACATGGCCCGTCGCCCAGCCGGCCTGAAGGCGCGGCTCGATAGCGATCAATACCGTCTCTATGAACTGATCTGGATGCGTACCGTCGCCAGCCAGATGGAATCCGCCGAGATGGAGCGCACCACCGTCGACATCGCCGCGAAAGCGGGATCGCGCCTGCTGGAATTGCGCGCCACCGGTCAGGTCGTGAAGTTCGATGGCTTCCTCGCAGTGTATCAGGAAGGCAAGGACGACGACGCCGACGACGAGGATTCACGCCGCCTGCCCGCCATGAGCGAGGGCGAAGCGCTGAAGAAGGAAAATCTGGCCGTCACCCAGCACTTCACCGAACCGCCGCCGCGTTTCTCGGAAGCGTCATTGGTGAAGCGGATGGAAGAGCTCGGCATCGGCCGTCCCTCGACCTATGCGTCGATCCTGCAGGTGCTGAAGGATCGCGGCTATGTGCGGCTCGAGAAGAAGCGCCTCTACGGCGAGGACAAGGGCCGCGTCGTCGTCGCGTTCCTCGAAAACTTCTTTGCCAAATATGTTGAGTACGATTTCACGGCGGCGCTGGAAGAGAACCTCGACAGAATCTCCAACAACGAGATTTCCTGGCAGCAGGTGCTGAAGGATTTCTGGAAAGATTTCATCGGCGCCGTCGACGAGATCAAGGATCTGCGCGTGGCGCAGGTGCTCGACGCCCTCGACGAGATGCTTGGCCCGCACATCTACGCTCCGCGTGAGGATGGCGGCGATCCGCGCCAGTGCCCAACCTGCGGCACCGGTCGCCTCAACCTCAAGGCCGGCAAGTTCGGCGCCTTCGTCGGCTGTACGAACTATCCGGAATGCCGCTACACGCGTCCGCTTGCTGCAGATAGTGGCGCCAATGCCGATCGCGTGCTCGGCCCCGATCCGGTGTCAGGTCTCGAAGTCGCGGTGAAGGCCGGACGTTTCGGGCCTTACATCCAGCTTGGCGACGCCAAGGACTACGAGGAAGGCGAGAAGCCGAAGCGTGCCGGCATTCCGAAGAACACATCGCCCAGCGATGTCGAACTCGATGTGGCGCTGAAGCTGCTGTCGCTGCCGCGCGAGATCGGCAAGCATCCGGAAACCGGCGAGCCCATCACTGCTGGTCTCGGCCGTTTCGGACCGTTCGTGAAACATGAGAAGACCTATGCCAGCCTGGAGGCCGGCGACGAGGTGTTCGATATCGGCCTCAATCGCGCAGTCACGCTGATCGCCGAGAAAATCGCCAAGGGTCCATCAGGCCGCCGCTTCGGCGCCGATCCCGGCAAGCCGCTTGGCGACCATCCGACCCTCGGCGGCGTCGCCGTGAAGGGCGGGCGTTATGGCGCCTATGTCACCGCGGGCGGCGTCAATGCGACGATCCCGAGCGACAAGACGCAGGACACCATCACGCTCGAAGAGGCGATCGCGCTGATCGATGAGCGCGTGGCCAAGGGCGGCATCAAGCCGAAGCGCGGCGCCAAGAAGGCACCGGCGAAGAAGGTTGCCGCCAAGAAGGCCGACGCTGCCGAGAAGAAGCCGGCGGCCAAGAAGGCTGTTGCAAAGAAAGCCGCAGCCAAGCCGAAAGCGGAAACCGCTGCTGCAAGCAAGGCGCGCGCACCGGTGAAGGCGAAGACGACGCCTGCGAAGAAGAAGGCCGCGAAAACGGTCGCGAAGAAGAGCGCTGGGTAAGGTTCTCTTTGTTTTGACGCGTTTTCTTCACGCGAACCGGAAGCCACTTCGCTCGAAAACGCTATAGAACGGATCATTGTGAACAAGAAACGCGACAGCAGCTTTCCAACCAGGGATGCCATCGTCGCGTTTGTTCGCGCGTATCCTGGCAAGATCGGCACCCGCGAGATCGCGCGTGAATTCGGACTGAAGAACGCCGCCCGTGTCGAGCTCAAGCGCATGCTGCGCGAGCTCGCCGATGAGGGCGCCATCGCCAAAAAGGGCCGCAGTGTACGCGAGCCCGCAGCGTTGCCGCCCACCGTGCTGGTCGACATCACCTGCCGCGACGCCGATGGCGAATTGATCGCCACGCCCGTCGAATGGGACGAGGCCGACGGCGTCGCGCCAAGAATCCGCATTCACACGCCGCGCCGTCCCCTCCCCGGCACCGCGGCCGGTGTCGGTGACCGCGCACTTGTTCGTATCGAGAAGATCGAAACCGAAGGCGACAGGCAGGGCTATCAGGGCCGCGTCGTGCGCGTGCTCGAAGGTGCCCGCACGCGCCTGCTCGGCATCTATCGCGTGCTGCCGAATGGCGGCGGACGATTGATCCCGGTCGACAAGAAACAGGCCGGGCGCGAACTCAACATCGCGGCATCCGATGCCAACGGCGCCGAGGACGGCGATCTCGTCAGCGTCGATCTCATTCGCACGCGTGGCTACGGCCTCGGCTCCGGCAAGGTGAAGGAACGGCTGGGGTCGCTCTCCTCCGAGAAAGCCGTCAGCCTGATCGCGATCCACTCGCACGATATCCCGATGGCGTTCTCGCGCGATGCGCTGAAGGAAGCGGAAGCCGCGAAGCCCGCGACATTGCAGGGACGCGAAGACTGGCGCGACGTGCCGCTGGTTACCATCGATCCGCCGGACGCCAAGGATCACGACGACGCCGTTTACGCGGAGCTCGATTCCGATCCGAACAATGCAGGCGGCTATGTCGTCACCGTCGCCATTGCCGATGTCGCCTTCTATGTGCAGCCGGGCTCAGCGCTCGATCGCGACGCACTGATCCGCGGCAACTCGGTCTACTTCCCCGACCGCGTCGTGCCGATGCTGCCCGAGCGCATCTCCAACGACCTGTGTTCGCTGGTGCCGGGCGAGCCGCGCGGCGCGCTTGCGGTGCGCATGGTCATCGGTGTCGATGGCCGCAAGAAGTCACACAGCTTCCATCGCATCCTGATGCGATCGGCGGCCAAGCTGAATTACGCACAGGCGCAAGCCGCCATCGATGGCCATCCCGACGATACCACCGGCCCGCTGCTCGAACCGATCCTGACTCCACTTTACGCGGCCTATGCGCAGGTCAAGCTCGCGCGCGACGAACGCGACCCGCTCGATCTCGAAATCCCCGAGCGAAAAATCCTGCTCAAGAAGGACGGCACTGTCGATCGCGTCATCGTGCCGGAGCGGCTCGACGCCCATAAGCTCATCGAAGAGTTCATGATCCTGGCCAACGTCGCCGCGGCTGAAACGCTTGAAAAGAAGGGTCTGCCGCTTATCTATCGGGTACACGATGAGCCTTCGGTGGAGAAGGTTCACAACCTGCAGGAATTCCTCAAGACCCTCGACATGTCGTTCGCCAAAGCGGGCGCACTGCGGCCATCGGTATTCAACCGGGTGCTGTCACAGGTCAAAGGTCAGGATTCCGAACCGCTGGTGAATGAAGTGGTTTTGCGCTCGCAAGCCCAGGCGGAATATGCCGCCGAGAATTACGGACATTTCGGTCTGAACCTGCGGCGCTACGCGCATTTTACCTCTCCTATCAGGCGATACGCAGATCTGATCGTGCATCGCGCACTGATCCGTGCGCTTGGGCTCGGCGAAGGCGCGCTCCCCGATACCGAAACCGTGGAAACGCTGAGCGAAATCTCGGCGCAGATTTCGGCGACCGAACGCCGGGCCATGAAGGCCGAGCGCGAGACGTCCGACCGGCTGATTGCGCATTTTCTGGCCGACAAGATCGGGGCCACCTTCCGGGGCCGGATCTCCGGTGTCACCAGGGCTGGACTCTTTGTCCGATTGACCGAGACCGGCGCCGATGGCCTGATCCCGATCCGCACGTTGGGCACCGAATACTTCAACTATGACGAAGCTCGCCACGCCCTCGTCGGTACACGCAGCGGTGCGATGTTTCGGTTGGGCGACGTCGTCGATGTCCGTCTGGTTGAGGCAGCCCCCGTTGCGGGTGCCTTGCGGTTCGAAATGCTTTCCGAGGGCAATACCGCCCCACGGAACCGCCGACGCGAACATGCCCGCAGCAATGACGCTGCAGACCGGCCGCGTCATCCGGGTGCCAAGAAGTACAAGTCGTCGAAGAAGCTCAAGGCACCCAAGAAAGCCAAACCCGGTCGTAATGCCCGGCAGGCTGCAAAAGCTGACAAGGCTCGCGCCGGTAGCAAGCCGGGCAAGCCGAAAAAGGGGTAACGTCATGATGACATTGACCACGCCGAAAATCTGGAGCGCGACGCTGGATTCCTCCGCCAAGCGAAATGTGTGGACCGCGATGAAGCGCGGCTTCGCCTGCCGTTGCCCGAACTGCGGCGAAGGCAAGATGTTTCGCGCCTTCCTGAAAACCGCAGATCACTGCGACAAATGCGGACAGGATTTCTCTGCGCACCGCGCCGACGATCTTCCCGCCTATCTCGTGATCGTCATCGTGGGTCATATCGTCGTGCCGATCGCATTGTGGATCGAGACCAACTATTCGCCATCGGTCGCGCTGCAACTTGCGATCTATCTGCCGATCACACTGATCGCGTCACTGTTGCTGCTGCAGCCGATCAAGGGTGCCGTAGTCGGATTGCAGTGGGCATTCCGCATGCATGGGTTTGGCGACGGCGCGGCTGACTGATACGTTCTCCGTCTACTTGAACATCACCTAATAAGAAGAATTTCAGGAGACGGAATGAGCGACGCAGTCGAGATCGGCAAGGAAGCCGACCACCATCCCTATAAGCGTCCGCGCGATGCTGCGACCCTGATGCTGGTCGATCGCTCCGGCCCGATTCCGAAAGTGCTTGTCGGCAAGCGTCACGACAAGGTCGTGTTCATGCCCGGCAAGTTCGTCTTCCCCGGCGGCAGTGTCGATACGACCGACAACAAGATTCCGGTGGCTGCACCTTTGCCGCCGGAGCTTGAAGCCAACCTGATGAAGGGCAGCCCGAAGACGCCGCCGTCGCGCGCGCGCTCGCTCGCCGTCGCTGCGATCCGCGAAGCCTGCGAAGAAACCGGTCTCTGCCTCGGCCGCAAGGTTGATGGCGCGACCAGGAAGCTCCCCGGCGTATGGGAAGCTTTTAGCGATGCAGGTCTCCTGCCCGATCCCTCGGGCCTGTTTCTGATTGCGCGCGCCATCACACCACCCGGCCGTATCAAGCGCTTCGATACGCGTTTCTTCACAGCAGATGCATCGTCGATCGCGCATCGCGTCGAGGGCGTCGTGCATGCCGATGCCGAACTGGTGGAACTGGTCTGGGTCGAACTCGGCTCCGCACATCTCGCCGACGCGCACGCAATGACGAAGAACGTGCTCAATCAATTGCAGCAGCGTCTCGCCACCGGCCCGCTCCGTCACGACGCGCCGCTGCCCTTCTTCCATTGGTACAGCGGCAAGATGCAACTCGACATGCTGCCCGGCGAAAGCTGAGTTAATCAAGTAAGAGGTCTCGCTTTTCGATCTATTCTAATTCTAACTGTTTCCGTAGTGGGATAACTGGTGAGGCACGGTAAGCTACCGTTGTCTTGCTCACAGGAATTCCCAGTTATGGGACAGATGAATTGGACGCCGCAGGTCGAGTCTTCGACATTTACGCGCGCGTCACTGGAATATCGTCGCAAGGCGTCGGCTCTCAGCCAGCGCGCCAGCGTGGAAGCTGACCCACGTAAAATTCGTGCATTGCTACAACTCGCCATCTCGTGGATTCAGGTTGCTGAAAACGAAGAGCTGATGGCGAGCGAGTATCGCGCCAGCGCACACATGCACAGTTTCTGACACGAGAAGACGCCGCATACGCGGCGCCTTCCTGCTCTGCCAAGCCCATCGTCAGATCTGAGCGAGACCACCGTCGACGAACAATTCTGCGCCGGCGACGAAGCTGGAGTCATCCGATGCCAGGAACAGAACCGCCTTCGCGACTTCGTCCGCGGTACCGAGACGGCCGAGCGGCACGATGGTCTTGAGGTAGCCCTTCACATCGTCATTGGCGAAGACGTCGAGGCCGGGGGTCTGGATCGGTCCGGGGCTGACGACATTCACGCGAATTTTGCGCGCCTTGAGGTCCGAGGTCCAGCTGCGCGCAAAGGAACGGATTGCAGCTTTGGTCGCGTTGTAGACGCTGAAGGACTCCATGCCCTTCGATCCCGACACCGAGCCGGTGAGAACCACCGAGGCACCGTCAGAGAGCAGCGGCAGCGCCTGCTGCACCGTGAACAAAACGCCCTTCACATTGATGTCGAACATCTTGTCATAGATGTCTTCGGTGATCTGGCCGAACGCGCTTAATTCATAGCCGCCGGCATTGGCGAACAGCACATCGATCTTGCCCTTGGCAGCCTTCACCGTATCGAACAGATGCGCGAGATCGGCGAGCTTGGCCGCATCCGCCTGCACACCGACGGCCTTCGGGCCGAGCTGCTTCACGGCTGCATCGAGCTCGGCCTGACGGCGGCCGGTGATGAACACCATGGCGCCCTCGTCGATGAAACGCTGGGCGGTGGCCAGACCGATGCCGGCGCTGCCACCGGTGACGACTGCGATTTTGCCTTCGAGTTTGCGGGTCATGATGCTCTCCATCTGATTTGGGGCGGCGCCATCGCCGTCCGATGGGGAGAACATCGTTTATTCGTTCGATAACGGTTATGTGCTTGTTCGGATAATATTTATCCGTATTCTGGATGAATGACCGATACAGTTGCCCTTTTCCAGGCCTTCATCCGCGTCGTCGAAGCCGGCTCATTCACCCGTGTGGCTGAGGAACAGAATTCCAGCCAGCCGACCGTCAGCCGCCAGGTGGCAACGCTGGAAGACCATCTCGGCACCCGGTTGTTCACCCGCACCACGCGCAAGCTGACGCTCACCGATGACGGCCGCAGTTTCTATGAGCGCGCCAAATTGGCGCTGGAAGCCGTTGCCGAGGCCGAGGGCGCGGTGGGACGCCGGCGGGCCAGACCATCAGGCACGTTGCAACTGGCCCTCCCCGTGGTGTTCGGACGGCTGCGGGTGATCCCCCATCTGAAGGGGTTTCTGGCGCGCTCCCCCGACGTCAGTGTTGACCTGGTGATGAATGACGGCTTCAGCGATCTGGTCGAGGATGGCATCGATCTCGCGATCCGCTCCGGCGTCGTGACCGACCCGAACCTGATCGCCCGGAAGATCGGCGTGACACGCCGCATCCTGGTGGCGTCGCCGTCCTATCTGCGCGGCAAGACGCTGCCTGCGCATCCGAACGATCTCATCGGGCATGATTGCATCCCCTATACGCGCTTCACGGGCGGCGTGACCTGGCGCTTCGAAAGTCCGGACGGCCCGATCGCTATCGAAGCCACGGGACCGGTGCGCACCCAGAGTTCGGAAGGCATTCGCGAAGCCGTGATGTCCGGCCTCGGTATCGGGTTTGTGCCGATCTGGCATTTCAGGGATGAGATCGAGACCGGTCGTCTCATTGTGTTGCTCGAAGCCTTCGAACCGAAACCGGTGCCGATCAGCGCGGTCTATCCCTCGCGCCGCTTCGTGCCGCAAAAGACCCGCGCCATGATCGACTACCTGGAAACGCAATTTGCGATGGACCCGACGCTGAATCCGAAGCGGGTGTGAGCTCCGTCCTCATGGTGAGGAGGCGCTACTTCAGCGCCGTCTCGAACCATGAGCGCCGGCCTCCATCCTTCGAGACGCGGCGAAGACGCCGCTCCTCAGGATGAGGTTCTGCAGATAATCCACAAATCGCAATAATCTTCTCGTGAGCAGCATCTACCTGCGCGCGTCGGCGTCCCTATCTGTTCCCGACCAGGATCACGGGGAATTCCAGATGGCGAAGCGTCAGTTGAAGCTCGGGGCCTTCATGCGCCCGATCAGCATCCATACCGGCGCATGGCGCTATCCCGGCGCTCAGCCTGACGCCAACTTCAACTTTCCCTTCCTCAAACAGATGATCCGCAAGCTCGAGGCCGGCAAGTTCGACGCCTTCTTCATGGCCGATCATCTCGCAGTGCTGAACATGCCGGTCGAGGCGCTGAAGCGCAGCCACACGGTGACATCGTTCGAGCCGTTCACGCTGCTGTCCGCGCTCGCCGCCGTCACCGAAAACATCGGCCTCGTCGCCACCGGCTCCACCACCTTTGACGCGCCCTATCACGTCGCCCGCCGCTTCGCCTCGCTGGATCACATCTCGGGCGGACGCGCCGGCTGGAATATCGTCACCACATCGAATCCCGATGCGGCGCTCAACTTCGGCCTGGACGATCACATGGAGCATGCCGAGCGCTACAAGCGCGCGCGTGAATTCTATGACGTGGTCACCGGCCTGTGGGATTCCTTCGCTGATGACGCCTTCGTTCGCGACGTCGAGAGCGGCATCTTCATGGACCCTGAGAAGATGCATGTGCTCGATCACAAGGGCCCGTATCTCTCGGTGCGCGGGCCGCTGAATATCGCGCGTCCCGTGCAGGGGTGGCCCGTCATCGTGCAGGCCGGCGCGTCCGAAGACGGCAAGCAGCTTGCAGCCGAAACCGCGGAGGCAGTATTCACCGGTGGCGGCGCGATCGGTGACGCGCAGAAGCTCTATGCGGACATCAAGGGCCGCATGGAGAAGCTCGGCCGCAACCGCGATCATCTCAAGATCCTGCCCGGCGCCTTCGTGGTGGTCGGCGACAGCGTCGAGGAAGCCAAGGAAAAGCGCGCGCTGCTCGACAGCAAGGTGCATTACGCCAATGCCATCGCCTCGCTTTCGATCAATCTCGGCACCGATGCTTCCGGCTTCGATCCCGATGGTCCCCTGCCCGAGATCCCGGAGACCAATGCCAGCAAGAGCGGCCGCGAGCGCGTGATCGCCCTCGCGAAGCGCGAGAACCTGACCGTGCGCCAGCTCGCCCAGCGGCTCGGCGGCTATGGCGGCTCCGCCTTCGTCGGCACGCCCCAGACCATCGCCGACCAGATGCAGGAATGGCTGGAAACCGAAGCCTCGGACGGTTTCAACATCATGTTCCCCTACCTGCCGGAGGGCCTGAACGACTTCGTCGACCGGGTTATTCCGGAACTGCAGCGGCGGGGTATTTTCCGCACCGAGTATGAGGGGAAGACGCTCAGAGAGAACCTAGGGCTCCCGCGGCCCGAAAATCGGTTCTTCCCTCCCGCGACTTGACTCCGCTGTGGGGGATCGCATCAGCTACTGCTCCCGCCTGTTATGCTGCGATCCCACCCGGACAAATCCATGAGTGCGCATGCCATCCATCTCCTCACACCGCACGAGGCATGGACCAGGCGCGATGGCCTGATCGACCTTCTCGTCGACTCGGTCGAAGGCGGCGCTTCGGTCAATTTTGTCTGGCCGATGACTCGCGCAAAGGCCGAGGCGTGGTGGGACGGTACGCTCGCGAGCCACACCCGCGGCGAGCGATTGATCTTTACGGCAGAGGCCGGGGATCGCATCGACGGGACCGTGCAATTGATCCCGGCGCCACAGGAGAATCAGGCCTTCCGCGCGGACATTGCCAAGATGCTGGTGCACCGCCGTGCGCGATGTCAGGGACTGGGCGCCGCGCTGCTGTTGGCGGCGGAACATGAAGCGCAGCGGATCGGCCATACGCTGCTGACACTGGATACTGCCACAGGCGGCGCCGGCGAACGGCTCTACGCCAGGCTCGGCTGGACCAAATTCGGCGAGGTTCCTGGCTACGCCACCAGCCCGGACAATAGCACCCGGGATGCGGCCAGCTTTTTCTACAAGACACTGTGATGTCCAATGGCGGGCAATTCAGGCCCGCCGCAGCCTGAAAACCGGTTCTTTCCGGGGTAACGGCCCGGAATCGGCCGGTTTTTGCGCCCGGAAAACCTTGACTTTGGGCCGTTCGAGGCTAGGTTGCGCCCCAACACGGCCAGTTCTCTGGCTGTCACCCGATTCCCGACATTCAGAGGTTCTGCCATGGCCAAAGCGGTCACCATCAAGGTCAAGCTCGTTTCCACCGCGGACACCGGCTTCTACTACACCGCCAAGAAGAATTCGCGCACCATGACCGACAAGATGGTCAAGAAGAAGTACGACCCGGTCGCGCGCAAGCACGTTGAATTCAAGGAAGCCAAGATCAAGTAGCGCTGAATACAGCTGCTGACGGATTTTGAACGGGGCCCTTTCGGGTCCCGTTTTCTTTTAACCTCTCCTCACTCCCGGCGAAGCGAAGCTTCGCTAGGCGGGGCGAGGTTAAGTAGGAAGCCCGGGCCAACCGCTCCAATTTTAGCGATCCGCGCAGCGCCACGTTTACCCTGCCACAACTATGGCGGGCATGAAGCCTGCGATTGAAACGGTATTCACGTCATTTCGTGCGACAAGTCGGTATCATTCGACGCAATTGATTTGCATCGGGAGCCCCCCTTGTCTTTCCGCGATTCAGACACGACGGCTGGCCAGTTCACGTCTGCGGTGTCTCTGGCAGGCGTCTTCGTCCGCTACGCATTCTATTTTTTCGGAATGATTGTGTTCGGGCTCATCGCCTTCGGGGTAATCTGGCTCTGGGGCAATCGCGTCCAGGTGGTCCAGGACAAGCCAGCTTTCAGGATCACTGACGGCAGCTTCACACGGTTACCCGTCAGCTCCGACATCATTACCAGTGGACTGCTTGGCCGTGTTGAGGTCATGCAATACGGGGCACTGGATCATCGCGGGATCGATCTCACCGTGGCGATCGCATTCCCGCCCCCGGGCGGCCTCCAGACGCGGCCGACTTTCGAACCGCGCGAAACAAAGCTTTTGCGCAACATGCGCTTCCAGACGCTCTCCACGCACTTCGATCTGGAAACGCGCTACGGCCCTGTCCATGCCGTCGAAACGCGCATCGAGACCGATGGCCGCTGGAAACAGTGCCTTGCCTTCAGCTCGCGCTTCGATACCAGAGCTGTATTCCTGAGCGGCTGGACCTGCGACGCCACCGGCACCAAGCCGGGCGCGGATGCCCTCGCCTGCGCACTCGACAAACTTGTGATCGATAAGGAATTGCCGACGAAAGAAGCCGACGCCTATCTGCGCGCACGCATGACGCGCCCGGCTTACTGTGCGGCCCGGCAGGTCACGCAGACTTTCGATACGGGATCACGCCCCATCTCGCCGCCGTCGCGATGGTCGCAACCGTCTGCACGAACGCGTCTTTGATAGTAACTTAAGCCGCCGCCGCAACCACGCGGTTGCGGCCGTCGTGCTTGGCGCGGTACAGCGCCACGTCGGCACGCTTGAGCACGTCGGCGACGGGCTCGCCCTTCTTCTCCAGCGTCGACAACCCGATCGAGATCGTGACCTCGATGCGCTTGTTGCCCTTGTCGATGGAGAACGGCTCGCCGGCGATCGAACGACGCAGACGCTCGGCCACCATGCTGGCGACGTGCATGTCGGTCTCGGGCATGACGATGACGAATTCCTCGCCGCCGTAGCGACAGGCCAGATCGATGCCACGGATCGACTTGCGAATGCGAACGGCGAATTCGCGCAGCACGTCGTCACCGCAATCATGGCCATGATTGTCATTGATCGACTTGAAGAAGTCGATGTCGAGCATCATCAGCGCCAGCGGCTTGCCGCGGGTGGCTGCTTGCTCTGCCAGCGTTTCCAGATGGCTTTCCATGTAACGGCGGTTATGCAGTCCGGTCAGACCATCTGTGATCGCGGCTTCGATGGAATGCTGAACGTTATCGCGCAGATGATCGGTGTAACGGCGACGGCGCACCTGCGTGCGGGCGCGGGCCAGCAGCTCGTTCTTGTCCACCGGGCGCATCAGGTAGTCGTTGACGCCGATCTCGAGACCGCGCAGCAGCCGCGGATTGTTATCGGCATCGGCAATGGCGAGAATCGGAATCTGCCGCGTGCGCTCCAGCGAACGCGCCTGGCTGCACAGCCGCAATCCGTCGTAATTCTCGAGGCTCAGCGAGACAATGAGCAGATCGTAATTGCCCTCGGCGGCATGAAACAGCGCCTCGGTCGGATTGGGTTCGACATCGACGGTGTGTTCGGCCGACAGGACGGGCGCCAGCCGCTCATAGGATGACGGACGATCGTCGACCAGCAGGATGCGTCCGCCGATGCCCAGATCAGACACGGCGCTGCGCTCGGGCGCCTGCACGCCGATTTCCAGCGAGGTGATGGCGCGCATGCGCAGCTCATCGGTCATCATCTTCAGACGCGTCAGCGAGCGCACGCGCGCCACCAGCACGGCATCGGCGACGGGCTTGGTGAGAAAGTCATCGGCGCCGGCTTCGAGGCCGCGCACGCGATCCGACGGCGAATCCAGCGCGGTGACCATCACCACCGGAATGAAATGCGTCTTCGGATTGGCTTTCAGGCGACGGCAGACGTCGAAGCCGTCCATGTCGGGCATCATGACGTCGAGCAGGATCAGATCGCATTCGGAACGCGCGCAGACTTCCAGCGCCTGTGCGCCGTTGGACGCGGTGATGACGTCGAAATACTCCGCCGAGAGACGGGCTTCCAGAAGCTTCACGTTGGCGGGGATGTCATCGACGACAAGAATACGCGCTGACATAGGGAACTCCCTAACCGATGAACCGACGCACGGTTTCGATAAATTTTCCGACCGAAATGGGCTTTGACAAATAGGCTTCGCAGCCGCCTTCGCGGATACGTTCTTCGTCGCCCTTCATGGCGAAGGCTGTGACGGCGACGACGGGGATCATGCTGATCGCAGGATCCTTCTTGATCCATCCGGTCACTTCGAGACCGGAGACCTGCGGTAGCTGAATATCCATGAGGATGAGATCGGGGCGGAGCGAGCGGACAAGATCGAGCGCTTCATAGCCATTGCTCGTACCGACAGTCTGATAGCCATGGGCTTCCAGCAGGTCACGGAAGAGCTTCATGTTGAGCTCGTTGTCCTCCACGATCAGGACGGTTTTTGCCATCCCGCCCTCCAATCCAGAACCCGAGCGTTCTTGTTCCGCGGAGCATGATTGCCCTGCGTCACCGGCCAATGTGATGTTCGAAGCGAACTTCCAAATTCACTTCGGCCACCCGCCGAAGTGCCCGTGTACCGCGCATATCCCTGCAACTGGAATCGCCCCGGTGACTCGGGCATGATGATTTAAAATAGAGACGATAAGTTACGGAAAGGCAAACACGCGTGATGAAAAAACCCCAGCGCCACCCCAGCGAAGTTGCTGAAATCGTTGCGATTCAGGCGCTTTCCTTCGTTGCCGGTGACCCCGAGCGGCTGGGCCTGTTCCTGTCCGAGAGCGGAATCGGTCCGGAGACTCTCCGCTCGGCTGCAAAGGATCCACAGTTCCTCGTCAGCGTGCTCGATTTCGTGCTGCGCGACGACGAGACCGTGAAGGCGTTTTCGGCGTCGTCGCAACTGGATCCGACCACCATCGCCGCCGCGCGGCAGGCGCTCGATCCCCGCGGGCAGGACTTTACGTGAGCCCCTCTCCGGCAGAGCTGAGCGGACCGCGCTGCTTCTGCCGGGATTGCCTTGTGGATCTGGATGCACGCGTCAAGCGCTGCACGTCATGCGGGTCGCCGCGCCTGGTGCGACACCACGCGCTGCCGTCCCTGACGCTGGCGCATATCGATTGCGACGCGTTCTACGCCACCGTCGAGAAGCGCGACAATCCCGACATCGTCGATCGGCCCGTCATCATCGGCGGCGGCAAGCGTGGCGTGGTGTCTGCGGCCTGCTACATCGCGCGCACCTATGGCGTGCGCTCGGCTATGCCGATGTTCAAGGCGCTCGATCTCTGTCCCGACGCCGTCGTGGTGCGGCCCGACATGGCGAAATATGTCCGCGTCGGCCGCGAGGTGCGCCATGCCATGCAGGCACTGACGCCGCTGGTCGAACCATTGTCGATCGACGAAGCCTTCCTCGACCTGTCGGGCACACAGCGCGTCCACGGCATGATCCCGGCCAAGGTGCTGGCGAAATTCGCCGCCGACATCGAGCGCACCATCGGCATCACGGTTTCGGTTGGCCTGTCGGTGAACAAGTTTCTCGCCAAGATCGCCAGCGATCTCGACAAGCCACGCGGCTTCGCCACGCTCGATCAGGACGATGCCGTGGCCATGCTTGCCGACAGGCCTGTCAGCTTCATCTTCGGCGTCGGCCCGGCGACCGCGGAGAAACTCTCGCAGCGCGGCTTTCGCAAGATCAGCGATATCCAGAAAGCCGACGAGACCGACCTGATGAAACAGTTCGGTGGCGAAGGCCGCAGGCTGTGGCGCCTCGCCCGCGGCATCGACGATCGCCTCGTCGTCGCCGATCGCGGCGCCAAAACGATTTCCAACGAGACGACGTTCAACGAGGACATCCGCGATTACGCCACGCTGGAGAAGATCCTGTGGCGATTGTCGGAGAAGGTTTCATCGCGTCTCAAGAGCAGCGAATTGTCCGGCACCACGGTCACACTGAAACTCAAGACCGCGGATTTCCGCCAGCGCACCCGCTCGCAGTCGATCCAGTCGCCGACGCAGATGGCCGCGCGCATCTTCGATATCAGCCGCGAGATGCTGGCGAAGGAGATCGACGGCACGGCCTTTCGCCTGATCGGCACTGGTGTCAGCGCGCTCAAGCCCGGCAACGAGGCCGGCGACGACAACATGCTCGACCGCCGCTCGTCGCATGCCGAGCGGGCGATGGACGACCTCAGGAAGAAGTTCGGCAGCGCCGCGGTGATCCGCGGCATCGCCTATGACGGACCGGAGAAGCCAAGGACATAATCCCCATAGGGATTGCGAACTTGTGATGTGCCCGGGCTTCCCACGCTGTGGTGGCCGTGAGATGGTCGAATATGGATCTTCGTCGACTCCTGAAATTCTTTCTGGCGATTGTCGTGACCATCGGCCTGTCGGTGGCGCCAATGGTGACTCCGGCGGCTGCCAACGGGCCGTCGGCCACGATGACCGACATGTCGGCGATGTCTGGAGACATGCCCTGCTGCCCATCCGAACAGAAGAGTAAGGATTGCAAGGACTGTCCACTTCTCGCGATTTGCGCGTTGAAGACCGCCCAGGCGGGGCCTTCCCTGGCGCCACCCATGACGGTTCGCCACGCCGTCCGAACGTACCACTCGGTGCTGAATGACGCGCTGACCGATGGCGTCAACCGTCCCCCTCCGGACCACCCTCCTCGCACTTCGATCTGAGCGGCGCTGAGCGCCGTCGCTGCCGCGTGCCTCCAGGCGCGCGGATGACGCATGCCGTTCGCGGCACATCAGATTCAATCGAGGATACCAAACCATGAAGACGTCTAACTCCCCGCGCGCCTTCCGGGCCGCGTTGCTCGCTATCGCTTTGGGCGGCGCAAGCACGGCTGCACTGGCTGACATCAAGGACTACACGTTCGAGCTCGTCGATCAGTCCGTTCAGGCCGGCCCCGACAAGATCATCACCGTCCGCTTGATGAACACCAAGACCGGCAAGCCCGTGCCGGATGCCGTTATTTTTGCAACCCGTCTCGACATGGCTCCTGACGGCATGCAGGAGATGGCCACCAAGATCACGCCAGTATCGGGGGCCGAGCCCGGCACCTACAAGTTCAAGGCCACCTTCGGAATGGCGGGTCGCTGGCAGCTTTCTCTGGGCGCCAAGGTGCAGGGAGAAACAGGCTCCGTCGAGAACAAGCTCGTCATCACGGCGCAGAAATGAACCGCGCCGTTTTAGCTGGTACGGCCGCCGCGTTCATCGCGGCGGCCGGAGGCGGATTCATCATCGCGCAGCGACCGTTGACGCATAACGTTGTCGCCGTCACTGCCGCTTCGGCACAAGAAATCCAGACGCCGATCTACTATCAGGATCCGGACGGGAAGCCCGCATACTCGTCGACGCCGAAGAAAACGCCGGATGGCCGCAACTACCGCGCCGTTCCGGCGAACGCTGACATCAGCTTCGAGGACATCGTAGCCGAGCCGATACCGAGTTCGAACTCGATGGGTACGGAGCGCAAGATCAAGTATTACCGCAATCCGATGGGACTTCCTGACACGTCACCAACGCCGAAGAAGGACTCCATGGGGATGGATTACATCCCGGTGTTCGACGGCGACGATTCCGACGATGGATCAGTCAAGCTCTCCCCGGGCAAGATACAGCGCACGGGCGTGAAGTCCGAGCCAGCCACCAGGCGCGTGATCCGGACGACGATCCGCGCACCCGGTACGATCCAGCTCGACGAGCGGCGCATCTCCGTGATCTCGATGCGCGCGGAAAGCTGGGTGCAGAAGGTTGCCGATGTCACCACCGGCACGAAGGTCCGCAGCGGGCAGCCCTTGATGGATATCTACAGCCCGGCGATCTCGTCCGCTGCGGCGGAATACGTCGCGACGATCACGTCGAAGACGACGGGCGGCGATGGACTGTACGGGCGCGGGTCACGTCAACGGATCATGAATCTCGACGTTCCGGACACGGTGATTGCCGAAATCGAGAAGAGCCGTATCGTCCCGATCTCCATCGCCTGGGCCGCACCGCGGGACGGCATCGTGCTTGAGCGCAACGCCATCGAAGGGATGCGGGCGCAACCCGGCGACATCCTCTTTCGTATCGCCGACACGTCGCTCGTCTGGGCAATGGTCGATGTCGCGGAGCGCGATCTTGGAGCCATCGCCGTCGGACAGCCGGTGAACGTCCGGACGCGTAGCCTCTCCGGCAGGCAGTTTTCAGGCAAGATCAACGTGATCTACCCGCAGGTCAATCGCGAGACCCGGACGACACGCGTCCGTATCGAACTCATGAACACCGATCTCGCTCTGCTACCGGACATGTATATCGACGCTTCGATCGAGACCGGAATTGCGGATCCGGTCGTGTCTGTCCCGGAGAGCGCTGTGATCGACACCGGCACCCGACAATCGGTGTTCATTGACAAAGGACAGGGCCGCTTCGAACCGCGCGGCGTCGAACTCGGCCGTCGCGGCGACGGCTACGTCGAAATCCGCGAGGGCGTCGCAGAGGGCGAACCAGTCGTCATTTCGGCCAATTTCCTGATCGATGCAGAAAGCAACCTCAAGGCTGCGTTGAAGGGCTTTTCCGACGCGAGGAGCCCACAATGATCGCCCGCATCATCGCATGGTCGGCGCGCAATCTGCTGCTGGTGTTGTTCGGCACAGGGTTCGCTGCGGCCGCTGGCATCTACGCGCTGGCGCATCTGCCGCTCGACGCCATCCCGGATCTCTCCGACACGCAGGTCATCGTCTATACCGAGTACCCCGGCCAGGCGCCGCAGGTGATCGAGGATCAGGTCACCTATCCGTTGACGACGGCAATGCTCACGGTGCCGAAGTCGAAAGTGGTGCGGGGATTCTCGTTCTTCGGCGTGTCGTTCGTCTATGTCATCTTCGAGGACGGGACCGACATCTACTGGGCCCGGACGCGCGTTCTCGAATTCCTGAACGGAGCCACGTCCCGCCTGCCCGCCGGCGTCACGCCAACGATGGGCCCCGACGCCACCGGTGTCGGCTGGGTCTACCAGTACGCGATCATGTCCAAGGAATTGAACCTTGCCGACACACGGGCGATCCAGGACTGGAATCTGAAGTTTGCGCTCGCCAAAGCCGAAGGCGTCGCGGAAGTCGCCAGCGTTGGCGGCTTCGTCAAGCAATACAACGTCGTGCTCGATCCGCTTCGGATGCGCGACCTCGGCATCACCATGCAGAAGATGCGGGATGCCATTCGCGCCAGCAACGCCGATGTCGGCGGTCGCACGGTGGAGCTGTCCGAATTCGAATATGTCATCCGCGGCAGAGGCTACCTGAAGTCGATCAACGACCTCGGCAATGTCGTGCTCAAGACGAGTAACGGTACGCCGGTCCTGCTGCGCGATGTCGCGCGCGTCGAACTCGGCCCCGACGAGCGGCGCGGCATTACCGAACTGAACGGTGAAGGCGAAGTCGCCAGCGGCATCGTGCTGCAGCGTTTTGGTGTCAATGCGCTCGACATGATCGAGAACGTCAAGAAGCGCTTCAAGGAGATCGCCAGCAGTCTGCCGAACTCCGTCGAGATCGTTCCGGTCTACGATCGCTCCAACCTGATCAACGCCGCCATCGCCACGCTCAAGCACACATTGCTGGAGGAAAGCATTGTCGTCGCGCTCGTCTGCATTTTATTCTTGCTGCATGTCCGCAGTGCCCTGGTCGCGATCCTGATGCTGCCGGTCGGCGTGCTGATGGCGTTCGGCGCCATGAAACTGCTCGGTCTTGGCTCCAACATCATGAGTCTCGGCGGCATCGCGATCGCCATCGGCGCCATGGTCGATGCCGCCATCGTCATGATCGAGAACGCCCACAAACATCTCGAACGCGCGGATCCCGGCAAGTCGCGCGTCGAGGTCCTGATCGAGGCAGCCTCCGAAGTCGGCCCGGCACTGTTCTTCAGCCTGTTGATCATCACCGTGTCGTTCATGCCGATCTTCACGCTGGAATCCCAGGAAGGACGTCTGTTCAGCCCGCTGGCGTTCACCAAGACGTTTGCGATGGCAGCCGCCGCCATCCTGTCGGTGACGCTGGTCCCGGCCCTGATGATCATTTTCGTTCGCGGCCGGATCGTTCCGGAACACAAGAATCCGATCAACCGCTTTCTGATCTGGGTCTACCGGCCTGTCATCACCACTGTGATGCGCGCGAAGACGCTGGTCGTCCTGCTCGCACTCGCCATTCTCGCGGCGAGCGTCTGGCCGGCGCGTCAGCTCGGGACCGAATTCATGCCCAGTCTGAACGAGGGCACGCTCATGTATATGCCGACAACGCTGCCGGGCATCTCCGTCACCAAGGCCGGAGAACTGCTGCAGATGCAGGACAGGATCATTCGGTCGTTTCCGGAGGTGGCTTCGGTCTACGGCAAGGCGGGGCGCGCTGCCACGGCGACCGATCCGGCGCCCTCCGAAATGTTCGAGACAATCATCAACCTCAAACCGAAGGAAGAGTGGCGATCCGGTCTCACGGTCGATGGACTGATCGCCGAGATGGACAAGGCGCTGCAGTTTCCGGGCGTGTCGAATGCCTGGACCATGCCGATCAAGGCCCGCATCGACATGCTGTCGACCGGCATCCGCACGCCCATCGGCGTGAAGGTGATCGGCACCGACCTTGTCGAGATCGACCGGCTTGCCAAGCAGATCGAGCAGGTGCTCAAGGCGGTACCGGGCACATCGTCCGCCTATGCCGAGCGCGGCATTGGCGGCTACTATCTCGATGTGACCCCGGATCGTGAGGCATTGGCGCGCTACGGCATCATGATCCAGGACGTCCAGGACGTGATCGGAACCGCGCTCGGCGGCCAGACGGTGACGACAACTGTGGAAGGCCGGCAACGCTTCACCGTCAACATGCGGTACCCCCGCGACCTCAGAGAAAGTCCGCAGGCTATCGCCAGTGACGTGCTGGTGCCGATGCCCGGAGGTGGCGCGGTCCCGCTCGGCGAAGTGGCCAGGATTGCGCTGGCGAGAGGGCCGACGTCGATACGGACAGAGAACGGACAGTTGGCCACCTACATCTATGTCGACATCCGCGACCGCGACCTCGGCGGCTACGTGGCCGACGCGCAGCGCGCGGTCCAGGCGAGCATTCAATTCCCGCCCGGCTACTACGTCATGTGGAGTGGCCAGTACGAATATCTCGAACGTGCGACGGCGCGCCTGAAGATCGTCGTGCCGGTGACGCTGTTGATCATCTTCCTGCTGCTGTACCTGAACTTCCGGTCGATCACCGAAACGATGATCGTCATGCTGTCGCTGCCGTTCGCGCTGGTCGGCGGCCTTTGGCTGATGTGGTGGCTCGGTTTCAACCTGTCGGTTGCAGTCGTCGTCGGCTTCATTGCGCTGGCCGGCGTTGCCGCCGAGACCGGCGTGGTGATGCTGATCTACTTGAATCAGGCATTGACCGCGATCCAGGCCCGACGGGACATTGAAGGACGGCCGCTGACGCGCAACGACCTGTACGACGCCATCATGGAAGGAGCTGTCGAACGCGTCCGTCCCAAGATGATGACGGTGGTCGCCATCATGGCGGGCCTGCTGCCGATCATGTGGAGCACCGGCACGGGCTCGGAGATCATGCAGCGCATCGCGGTGCCGATGATCGGCGGCATGATCTCGTCGACGCTGCTGACGTTGATTGTGATCCCGGCGATCTATGCAATTGTTAAGGGCTATCGGCTGCCTCAGGCCGGCTTGATCCCGGCAGAAGAGATCGTGCCCGTGACCAGATAGCCCGGAGCCTGGAGCGACGTGTTCGGACTCAGCCGAACACGTCCTGCACGACGCCGTCCTTGATCACATCCACGCCGTCGAGCGTGATCGTGGTCTTGAAGATCGGCAGATCGAAATGCCCCGCGGTGTAACGGCCCGCGAATTCATTGGCACCGGTCGAGAACAGGAAGTTGCCGGCCACCGCGCGGATTTCCGTGCCGTTGGTATCGCGCTGGTCATACATCTGCAGCGCCTCGTAACGCGCATTGGGATTCATGCCCCAGCCCACATGCGACACGGCATAGGCTTCGCGGTCGCCCCACGCCGCGAGATAGCGCTTCATCATCTCGGCATCGGCGCCCTCGCCCGTCAGCTCGGTGAGATAGTCGTCTTTGAACAGCATCCGCACCGGCGATGTCAGATAGCGCTTGAAGGTCAGGTTGATATCGCCTGCATCCATCACCACCGTGCCGTTGATGGTCTTGCTCTTCGGGAAGCTCACAACGATGCCGCCCGGCCAATGCGCCAGCGTGCCCGGCTTGTCGGTCCAGCCCCAGACACCGACGGTGGCCGCGCCTTCCATGTCGACGTCGAGATCGGTGCCCGCCTTCGAGGTCACCTTCATGTGCTTCGTGCCGCGCAGCATCTTCGCCGCCGCGCGCACGCGCTTCTCGAGCGCCGAGTCCGGCACCATGCGCTCGAGCGCTTCCGGATGCTCGTTGGAGATCACGAGAATGCGCGCGCCGGCCTTCAGGATCTCCGGTGTTTCCTTCGCATGCATCAGGCCTTCGATGGTGCAGTCGACGACGAAACCGGCCTGCTGCAATGCTGACACCACCGGCCCGAGCTGCTGGATCGCTTCGGACGCGCCGGTGGAGCGGATCGGCACGACCTGCTTGTTGCGCGGCGTCGGCACCACGACATGAAACGGCCGCGCGCCCATGCGGAGCAATGCCAATTCGGCAATGTGCACATTCAGCGCGCGCGATTGCGTCTCGGAGAGGATGGCGGCAGTGTCGCCGGGCTTGACCGCGCAGCGTTCGAAGATCTCGCAGAATGCGTCGATCCATTTCGCCTCGATGCGATCCGCCAGCATGCCGTTTCTCCGTGTTTTAAAGCGATTATGGTTGGATGATAGGCGCGGTCATGTTATATGAAAAGGAATATTTTTAATCTTGAAGGACAATCCGGCGCTGTATTTTGGGCAGTCGCGGGTGTCGCGGAGCGGCGAATTCCATGGCGTTTGACAAGACGGCGCAGGACAAGGTCGCGGATAACAAGCTCCCGGACAAGGCGCAGGCGGTCAACCCCGCCACCTTCCGTCAGGCGCTGGGCCAATTCCCGACCGGCGTCACCGTCGTCACCGCCACCAATGGCGACCATCCTGTCGGCATGACCGCGAACTCCTTCTCGTCGGTCTCGCTCGATCCGCCGCTGGTGCTGTGGAGCGTCGCGAAATCTTCGCCGAGCCACGATCCCTTCGTCGAAGCCGATGCCTTCGCCATTCATTTTCTCGGCGCCGATCATGGCGAGCTCGCGATGCGTTTCGGCCGTCGCGGCTCCGACAAGTTTGCTGATATCGCCCATGCGCCGGGCATCAGCGGTGCACCGCTGATCGAGGGCCTCGCACCGATCTTCGAATGCAAGACCTGGGCGCGCTATCCCGGCGGCGACCATACGATCCTCGTCGGCGAAGTCGTGCACTTCGTCGAGCGCAATCACGACCCCCTCGTCTTCCACTCCGGACAACTCCGCCGCATCGACAAGGCACAGCCACGTGCGCCGGCTCTGGCCAGCAACAGTTTTGCACGCAGCTACCTGTCTTATCTGCTGGCGCGCGCCAGCTTCAATGTCTCGAGCTCGTTTCACGCGCGGCTGAAGGAATGGGACCTCACCGTGCCGGAATGGCGTGTGCTGGCCTGCCTTGCCGATGTCGAAGGGCTCTCGGTTGGCGAACTCGCCGCGATGGCTTTGATGAAGCAGCCGGGCCTGACGAAAGTGCTCGACCGCATGGAGCGCGACGATCTGCTCAAGCGCAAGAGCACCTCGAACGATCGGCGCCGCGTCACGCTCTACCTGACCGCAAAGGGCCGCGCGCGCGTCAAGCCCGTGCAGAAGGCGGCGCTCGAACATGAGACAGAGCTGCTGAGCCGCTTCAGCGACGACGAACGCGCAACGATCAAATACACGCTGGATCTCCTGATCGACAGCGGCATGTCGGACGCGACGAGCGAATAGCGACAATCACTGCTTGTCTCCTCCGTCATTGCGAGGAGCCCTTGCGACGAAGCAATCCAGTCTCTCTTCAAATAAGAACTGGATTGCCGCGTCGCTTCGCTCCTCGCAATGACGGCGGAAAGGCTCGAGCAAACGAAAATGCCCGGCACAAGGCCGGGCATGACGGAGAGAGTGTCATTGTTTGTAGGTGAGCGACGCCGTTACTTGATCGGCGCGACGACCTTGCCCTTCAGCTCGGAGACGTCGAGCTTCTTCGGCAGCATTCCGGATTCGACATAGGTGTCGAGCATCTTCTGGATCGCATCGAAATTCGGCGCGGCGCCGGGGTCGCGTGCGAAGTCGTTATCCTTCAACAGGTAGGTTTCCAGCACCGGGATCGGCGCCTTCATCACTTCATTGACGACCTTCAGCGTTTCATCGCGGTTGGCCAGCGCCTTCTGCATGCCAAGCGTCAGATCGCGCACATACATCCTGGCCAGTTCCGGATTCTTCTCGATGAAGTCGGCACGGCAGGCTTCGAGAATGTGCACGATGCCGTCCTGCTGCTGCGACAGCGAGAACAGCTTGCGGGTGCCGCCCTTGGCTTCCATGCGCGCGGCGAAAGGCTGGTTCATCACGGCGGAATCGACGCGGCCCGAACGCAGCGCTTCTTCCGAGAGCGCGAAGCCGACTTCAACCAGCTTGACGTCCTTGGCCGGATCGAGACCGGCCTGCTTCAGCAGGATCGCCATCGGGCCATAGATGCCGGAGCCCAGCGTATTGATCGACATCGTCTTCCCCTTGAGGTCGGCGATGGTCTTGATCGGCGAGTCGTCTTTTACCGCCCAATAGACCGAAAAGCTGCCCGGCTTTTCGAACACGTGCTGCGCAACGATCGAAGCCTTGAGGTTGCCGCTCTGCACGCCCTGCGCGAGTGCCAGCACCGATTGCGTCGCGCAGTCCAGCGCGCCGGCCGCGAGTGCCTGCGTCATCGGTGCGGTGCCCTGAAACTGCACCCACTCGATATTGTATTTCTTGCCGAGATCCGCGAATTCCTGCGGACGCTTCATCATCCAGTATTTGGATTCTTCGGCCGGGATGGTCCAGCCAACCTTGATGGTTTGTTGGGCAAATGCCGAGCCACTGCTCAGCAACGCTCCGAGTGCCAGAGCCGCCACAACGCCACGCTTCGATGCGATCCGCTTCATCCTGAATTCCTCTGTTTTCAGCGATCCGGCCGCAGTCAGAAACGAATGCAATTCTCTTGCCGAAGCGCTCCCCGCTCACAATTGTTTCATGCTTCAAATGATCGCGCAATATGCCTCGCTATGGGCTATATTGAAGCAGACTGGTTGGACTGCCAGCCCGGGAATTGATTCACCATGAGCAATGACTCCTTCTTCTCCGATCTCCTCGCCTCCATCTCGGAACGCGGACGCACTCTGCTGCGGCTCGGTCCCGCATCTGTCGATCCCAAACAGAACGCATCGGATTTGATCGAACTCTGCGCCGAGCTTCTATCCGGACGCGGCGAAGCGTCGGGCACGGTCCTCGCGCGTGGCGTACTCGATCGCTACAAGAGTCTCGACGACGCCGGCCGCCTCGCCTTCTTCGAGAACCTCGCACAGAATTACGGTCCCGATCGTCACAGGCTTGAGAAGGCCATCGAAGCGTGGCGCGCCAAGCCCACCGGCGACATCTCCGGCGAATTGCATTTTGCATCCGAGCCGCAGCGGCAGGAACTGTTTCGCCGGCTGAACCGCGCGCCGAACGCGACCAGCGAACTCGTGAAGATGCGTGAAGATCTTCTCGATCTGAAGGATGGTAACAAGAATCTCAACGCCGTCGATCGCGACGTCGTTCATCTCTTGGCATCGTGGTTCAACAGGGGATTTCTGGTGCTGCGCAAGATCGACTGGTCCACGCCCGCCAATGTGCTTGAAAAAGTCATCAAATATGAAGCGGTGCACGAGATCCACGACTGGGACGATCTGCGCCGCCGCATCGATCCCGTGGATCGCCGCTGCTACGCGTTCTTCCACCCTGCATTGGTCGATGAACCGCTGATCTTCGTCGAGGTTGCGCTCACCGAAACTATTCCGGGCGCCATCGCGCCGCTGCTCGCCGTCGATCGCCAGCCGGTGCCGATCGAGCGCGCGCGCACCGCGGTGTTCTATTCGATCTCCAATTGCCAGCGCGGTCTCGGCGGCATTTCGTTCGGCAACTTCCTGATCAAGCAGGTGGTCGAGGAACTACGCCGCGAATTGCCGAAGCTCGACACGTTCGTGACGCTGTCGCCGGTGCCGGGTTTCATGAGGTGGCTCAAGAAGGCCGATGACCTCAACCTGTCCAATGAGGATCAGGCGCTGGTCGACATGCTCGCCGATCCGCTATGGGTCAACGACACAGCGCTGACGGCGCAGCTCAAACCGGTGATGGAGCAGCTCGCCGCGCACTACTTCCTGAAAGCCAAAAGCCCGCGCGGCGGCCCGATCGATTCCGTCGCCCGCTTCCATCTCGGCAATGGCGCGCGGCTGGAGCGCATCGACTGGCTCGGCGACACATCCGCCAAGGGCCTGCGCGAATCCGCCAGCCTGATGGTGAACTATCTGTATCGTCTCGACGATATCGAGAAGAACCACGAAGCCTATGCCGACCATTACGAGATCGCGGCATCGAGCGCGGTGAAGAAGCTGCTGAAGAGTGAAAGCGGCGGTGGCCTGCGTTTGCTGGACAGCATGCGGCTGTCGCGGGCGGAGTGACGAACTTCACCTCTCCCCGCAAGCGGGGAGAGGTCGACTGAAGCGCGCGAAGCGCGTGGAAGTCGGGTGAGGGGGACTCTCCACCTGCTCAGCTCTCGGAGAGTCCCCTCACCCGTCGCGGACTTCGTCCGCGCCACCCTCTCCCCGCTTGCGGGGAGAGGGGCATCCCTCACTTACAAGGCTTGCTGTCCTTCACATTGAACTTGCTCATGGCGCCGCCGATGACGAAGTCATTGTAGTCCAGCATCAGCGACCGCGAGACACCGTTCTCATAGAGTTCAAACGACATCGCATAGACCGGCGTTTGCTCGCCGCCGTCGGAGGATTTGGCCGACTTGTCGTAATAGCTGACGGTGACCGGCCAGCGCGTCAGCTTCTTCATCCCGTCATCGCCGGTCGAGGGATCGGGTTCGCTGACCTTGCGGTCGCCCGGGATCGCCTGCCCGATCACCGTGAGCGTGCTGTAGACCTTTTCGCCGGTATCCGAACCGTCATAGACATTCAGTTCCAGCACCGACTTGCCTTCGCGTGCAGCGGCAATGATGCGGTGGATCTGCTCGGTCGGAAATACTGTGGACCCCTCCAGCGTGAAGGTCTTCGCCACCGGCTGCTTCAGCTTGACGGTGACGTGATCGCCCTCGCGCTCCGCCATGCCGTCGACGGCGCTGACATCGCCGTCATTCATGCGGGTGTCGATCTTGAAGCGATAGCTCTTGCCATCACCGGCTTCCCAGCTGGTGGAGCGCAGATCGCTCAGCGTCGTCTTGTCCTCGCCGCTGTTCAGCTCCGAGACCTGACGGAAATCCGATGTGTAGCCTTCGCAGGCACTGCCGGTAAAGTTATAGAGAATGCGGCCGCTGGCGCTGTTGACGCTGGCATTGCCCCGCGACTTCAACAGCTTCAGCTCATACAGCGCCTGATGCGCGACGAACGGCGTTCCCGCAGCGGGTGGCGCTGCAGAGGCCGACATCGGCGCCGCGAAGGCCGCCATCGTCAGTGCCAGCGAGGCAGCCTGGAATCGCGAAACGGGTGATATGCGGCGCATGAGGTTTCCCTGGATTCTGGAACTACAACAATAGAGAGCGCCTTATTGCGTCGCAACTACGGCCGCGCCGGATTCAGACTGCGTAAATGCCATATTCTGCAGCAAATCTTGCCAGAACCGCACGATTGCAGGGCGGCCAGGTGTCGCTTGATCGTCACTTGCGCGGCGGCACGGTATGGGTGAAACAGACAGTGCCTGAACCCTTTGGGGACTTTTGTTTGGGCACATCATCAATTGTTTGGGGAATCACGATGGCAGGAACGGTCGAGCAGAAACTTGCGGATCTGGGGGTCAAGCTTCACGAGCCGGTGAGCCCGGTAGCGAACTATGTCGGCTTCGTCCGCACGGGCAATCTGCTGTTCGTCTCCGGCCAGATCTGCATGGGCGCCGACGGCCAGCTGATCGCCAAGGGCAAGCTCGGTGCCGGCGTCACCCTCGAACAGGGCGTCAATGCGGCGCGCGGCTGCGCGATCAACATCCTGGCCCAGGTCAAGGCTGCGCTCGGCGATCTCGACAAGGTGGCCCGCGTCGTCCGTCTCGGCGGCTTCGTCAACTCGACGCCGGATTTCATCGACGCGCCGAAGATCATCAATGGCGCATCAGACCTGATGGTCGCGGCCTTCGGCGACAAGGGCCGTCATTCCCGCGCCGCTGTTGGCGTCGCCTCGCTGCCCGCCGATTGCGCGGTCGAGGTCGATGCAGTGTTCGAAGTCATCTAGCTTTTCGTTTTGACGCGTTTTCTTCACGCGAACCGGTATCCACTTCGCTTGAAAACGCTCTGATGCAGGACAATCCCGATGCGCGCACCTGACTGGCTCATCGCCCGGCCGGTCGCGCATCGTGGCCTGCACGATCGCGCCCGCGGCATTATCGAGAACATGCCCGGCGCCATGCATGCCGCCATATCCGGCAATTTCAGTATCGAGACGGATGTGCAGCTCACCGCCGATGGCGAGGCGATGGTGCACCATGACGATGAACTCGGCCGCCTCACCAAAGGCTCTGGCGCCCTGCTCGCGAAGACATCCGCCGAACTGAAGCAGGTCGCCTTCAAGGACACGCCGGAGCGCATGATGACGCTTGGCGATCTTCTCGCACTGATCGATGGCCGGGTCGGCCTCGTGATCGAGATCAAGAGCCATTTCGACGGCGATCACAGACTGGTCACACGCGTTGCCGAGATTCTCAAAACCTATCGCGGACCAGTCGCCTGGATGTCGTTCGATCCCGATCAGGTTCTCGCGATGCGCGAGATCGCCCCCGGGATTCCGCGCGGCATCACCGCCCAGCGCACCTATGATGACGGTGAATGGCTGACACTGACGCAGGCCCAGCGCGACGGCATGCGCCATCTCCGCCATGCCTTCCGCACCCGCCCCCATTTCGTCTCCTACTGGGTCAAGGAACTGCCTGCCCCGGCGCCCTGGATCGCCCGCAATATTTTCCGCTGCGCGCTGCTGACTTGGACAGTCCGGACCCCGGAACAGCGCGCCATCACCGCCCGCTATGCCGACCAGATGACGTTCGAAGGCTTTGTGCCGTAAATTGAAAAGAACGCCGTCATGGCCGGGCTTGTCCCGGCCATCCACGCCTCTCTTGCTTACGGCGCTTGTGACCAAGACGTGGATGCCCGGGACAAGCCCGGGCATGACGGAGTGGGACTTGAAGTGTCCGGCGCGATGCACAATCTTAGGAGCGGTCACCGCGACGGTTGATCGCACATGACCGGTTCAAGTGATTGATGACGTCATCGGATATTACCCTCGAAGCAGTGGCGTCGATCAGCCAGATCCCGGCCACGGACTGGGACGCCTGCGCCACCGGCCACGCCGATCTCGGCGGGGTCGAGAGCCTTGATACACTGGCCCCGGCGAGCAACGGTTGCAGCTCAAGGCCCACTTACAACCCGTTCGTGTCCCACGCCTTTTTCACGGCCGTCGAGAAATCGAATTCGGCCTGCGCGCGGACCGGCTGGGGGCCGCGCCATCTGATCGCCAAAAGCGAGGGCCGCATCGTCGGTGTCGTGCCCTGTTATCTGAAGTCGCACTCGCAGGGCGAATACGTGTTCGACCGCGGCTGGGCCGACGCCTATGAGCGCGCCGGCGGGCAATATTACCCGAAGCTGCAGGCCTCGGTTCCGTTCACGCCGGCCGCCGGACCGCGCCTGCTGATCCGCGACGGTGTCGACGTGGAACGCGTCGGTGCGGCGCTGGCAGGCGGACTCGTCGGTCTGTGCGAGGCCACCGATGCGTCATCTGTCCATGTCACTTTCGCGCGCGAAAGCGAATGGCAATTTCTCGCCGCGCGCGGCTTCCTGCAGCGCACCGACCAGCAGTTTCATTTTCACAATGACGGCTACAACAGTTTCGACGATTTCCTGGCGACGCTGAATTCGCGCCATCGCAAGGCGATCAAGCGCGAGCGCCGCGATGCGCTGGCCGCTGGCATCACCATCCATCCCCTCACCGGCAGCGACATTACCGAAGAAGCGTGGGACGCGTTTTTCGCCTTCTACATGGAAACCGGCTCGCGCAAGTGGGGCCGGCCGTATCTCACGCGCGAGTTCTACAAGTTGATTGGCGACAGCATGAGCGATGACGTCGTGCTGATCATGGCCAAACGCGACGGCAAGTGGATCGCGGGTGCCATCAACTTCATCGGCTCGGACACGCTGTTCGGTCGTCACTGGGGCGCCATCGAACATCACCCGTTCCTGCATTTCGAGGTCTGCTATTATCAGGCCATCGACTTCGCCATCCGCCGCGGGCTGAAGCGTGTCGAGGCCGGCGCCCAGGGCGAACACAAGATCGCACGGGGCTATCTGCCGCAGACCACCTATTCGGCGCATTACATCGCCGATCGCGGACTGCGTCAGGCGGTCGGCGAATATCTTCAGCGCGAGCGTGAATATGTCGCGGAGGCCGTCCGCGAATTGACCGAGGCCGGCCCGTTCAGGAAGAGCGACGAGCAGGATTAAGCCGTCTTGACCGGCTCCCCTCTGGCGGCGACAGTCGCCCAAATTCTCCGGAGGATTCCATGACCGCGTATGACCCGAACAACATCTTCGCCAAGATCCTGCGCGGCGAATTCCCCTGCTACAAGGTCTATGAGAACGACCACGTGCTGGCGTTCCTCGACATCATGCCGCGCTCCCCGGGCCATACGCTGGTGATCCCCAAGGCGCCCGCGCGCAACATCTTCGACATCACGCCGGACGACTACGCCCATGTCATCCGCGCCGCCCACAAGATCGCCGCCGCCTGCAAACAGGCCTTCAAGGCCGACGGCATGACCGTCGCACAATATTCCGAGGCCGCCGGCGGCCAGGTAGTGTTTCACCTGCACATGCATGTGATGCCGCGCCACGACAATGTCGGCCTGCTGCCGCCGGCGTCGCGCAAGGAAGATCCGAAGGTGCTGGAAGACAACGCGACGAAGCTGATCGCGGCACTGGCGGCGCTATAGGCTACGCACCGGCCGTGCACACTCTCTCTCCGCTCTGCGCGGGGAGAGGTAACGTCCCCTATTCCGTCTGGAAATCGCCCGGCTGCGGCGGCGCCAGCGGCGTGAATTCGCAGCGATCGGGTTTCACGTCCAGCAGCGGCGTCTCGTCGAGGCAATCGAGCCCGCGCACTAGCACGGTCGATCCCTCGATCCCCACCAGCTTGACCATGGACGTGCCGAGCGGGTTCGGCCGCACCGGCGTCCGCAACGAGAAGATGCCGCGCGCATTGCCGTCGTTCTTCGGGCTCTGCAGTACGAGGTCGCGGCGCGACAGATGCAGCCAGTAGATCACTTCGAGATGCTTGTAGAGGTCGAGGTCCTTCAGCCCCGGCACCCACGGCTCGAAGATTTCGAGCCGGCACACCGGACCGTCATGGCGACCCTGCCGCGGCGTTTCCAGCCGCGACGTCCAGGGCGTGCGGATGCGTCCGATATAGACGAGGCCCGCATGGTTCGGCTTCGGTGCATCGACGGCGAGTTCGCCGGCGCGGATTTCACTCTCACGAACCATTGGTCACCGTTCTTGCATCCTGTCGATCAATCCAGCGAGATACCCTGCGCCTTGATCACCTTCGACCACCGCGCCCGGTCTTCGTCAACGAATTCGTTGATCTCCTTGACCGTCTTCGGTCGCAGTACGGGGAAGCCGATCTTTTCCAGCGATGCGCGGAACGCAGTGTCGTTCAAGGCGCGGTCCATGCTGGCCATCACCGTCTTCACGACATCGTCCGGCAGTTTCGACGACCCCGCCAGACCGAACCAGACGCCGACCTGATAATCGGGATAGCCGCTCTCGATGACGGTCGGCACGTCAGGCAGATCGGGACTGCGTTCTTTCGAACTGACGCCAAGCGGCCGCAGCAACCCGGCCTTCACGGGCGGCAGCGCGGTGGAGAGCGTATCGAACATCACCTGGATGTTGCCGGAGAGCAGATCGGTTAGCGCAGGTCCCGCCCCCTTGTAGGGCACATGGGTCATCTCGACGCCGGCGATCTGTTTGAACATCTCGCCCGCCAGATGAATGGTGCCGCCGGTGCCGGCCGAGCCGAAATTCAGCTTGCCGGGATTGGCCTTCGCGTAAGCCACGAATTCCTTCACTGTCTTCGCCGGTACGGATGGATGCACTTCCATCACCACAGGCAGGTCGGTGACCACTGTCAACATCCGCAGATCCCTCTGCGGATCGTAGGACAGCTTTTTGTAGAGCAGCGGATTGAGCACCATGATCGATGCAGCCGTGACGAACAGCGTGTACCCATCGGGCTCTGCACGCGCGACCGCTTCGGCCGCGATGGCGCCTTGTGCGCCCGGCTTGTTCTCGACGATGGTCGTCTGCTTCAGATCGCGCCCGAGATAATCCGCCACCAGACGCGCAAGCACATCGGTGGGGCCTCCTGCCGCATAGGGCACAACGAGTTTGATCACACGCGTCGGATATTCCGCCGCGCGGGCAAGCGGCGCAGTGACGGCCATCGCCGTGATGACGAGGCCGGATACCAGGGCGGCATGCACGCGAAATCTCATATCGTCTCCCAACACATTGTTTTTAAGTTGGGCGAAGACTATCGCGTTCCCGCAGTCATACAAGGCCGATACAGCCTGACGCTGTCGTCTATCAACCGAGGATGTATTTGCCGGTGACCATCACCAACTCGCCGCATGCGACGCCGAGAAAGATCGAGCGCCTGAAAGCGACGAAGACGACGAGGCCAACAGCGACCGCACCATAGCGCAGCGGCGGTGGAATACTCGCCAGCGTGCCCGGCGGCACGACCAGGATTTGCGCAATGACTCCGGCGAGGATCGCGGTGGCCACCGCCCTCACCCAGATCAGTATCTCGGACTCTTCATCGACGCCGCCGCCGAGCCACAGGCCAAGCATGCGCCAGACCTCGTTGGGTAGGAAGCCAGCCAACAGCAGCACAAGGAGCGCGTGCCAGTCGCCGATGAAGTCGCTCATCGCCGCCTCCAGCGATGCACACCATAGGCGATGGTCCCGGCCGAGACGCCGGATATCAGGATGTCGACGCCGGTGTTGAACAGCGACACCACAGGAAACAGCGCGAGACCGAGCACGAGCGCCACGACATCGGCGAGCTGCTTGCAGTTGCGCGCCGTCGACAGCAGGAACGCCAGCGGGGTCAACAGCAGGATCGCCGCGCCGAACAGCGGCGGCAGATTGGCTGCAAGGTGATAGCCGATAAAGGTCGCGGTCAGCGACGACAAGACAAGCCCGAGGCCGAGGCCGTTGACGAAGGCGATGCGTCGCTCACGCGGTACCAGCGGCATCAACCGAAAGCATTCCACCCACAGCGTCACTGCAATGAAATGCGATGGCAGGATCAGTTGCCGCTTCTTCGTGTCCGGCATGCGCAGCATCGGCAGCACCGACACCACCATGGGAAACAGACGGATCGCGCTCACGGTGACCGCAAGCGCCGCCTGAATGACCGTGGCGCCAGAGCCGAGCGCAACGAGAAGAATAATCTGTGCGGGGCCGGCCCAGACGAACAATGTGCTGGCCAGCGCCCAGAACAGGCTGAAATGCGTATCATGGGCCAGCGCGCCGATGCCGACATAGGTCGCGAACAAGACCAGCATCAGGATGGTCGTGGTGATCGACCGCATGCCGTAAAGAAAGGCGGCCGCACTGCCCTGCCATTTCGGTGAATCCAGTGCAGGAAGCGACACGTTGCCCTTTGCCTTCGGGGTCTTGAGGGGTCTTACCGTCCGATGAGAGTCCTGACGGTCGCGGTCGCCGTTTACCTTAACAAGGTCTTTATGCAAGGGTCTCTATCTGCCAACCACTACCTAAGATAGTATTTCATCAATCAACTGGAGATAGCAGCCATGCTGGATCGACGAAAGAATTTTCGTGGCCGGGTTTATTACGGCGCGCGCATCGTTTTCAGCAATCGCCGCGCAACGATGAACTGTATCCTGCGCAATTTCTCCGATGCCGGTGCGCAGGTCGACGTCGAGAATCTTCCCAGGCTATTCGAGGAGTGCGACGTGACCATCGATCGCAAGGGCATCGCCTTCCGCGCCCGTATGATATGGCAGCGCGGCCGCCGCGCGGGCTTTGCCTTTCGCGATCCACGACAGGTGCCGGTGCCCATGACACTCGACTGGGCGCTGCGCCTGCGCGCCGCCGAGCGCGCCAACAAGGCGCTGCTGCAACGTGTCGAACAACTCAGCAGTGAATTCTGACGTCAGGCTCTGCCGTTGCGCAGCACGAGGCAGCCCTGCCCGACACGGCGGATCTTGCCGCAGAGATCGTTGGCCTCGTCACGCGTGTCGGTCCCGATCCTCACTTGGTAGAAGCTTCGCGTGCCGCGGCTTCGGAACAGCGAACTCAGCAGATTGGGATCGCGTTCGCCGACCACCGTGCGCAAACGCAGCATCACGCGCGCATATTGCATCAAGGCACGATCGCGATTGAAGCCCGCGGCCAGTTGCACACCCCACGGCCGCGCTTCGCCAAGCGTCACGCGCGCTTCCAGTTGCGTGACGAAGGGATTGGGCGCGCGTTGCAGTAGCGCCATCAATTCACGGCAGCTCGATGTCGCGGCACGCGGCGGCATCCTGCCGTTACGCCCGGCGGCCTGCCAGTCCTCGACCGTCGCGCCGGTGATCGCGGAGACATAGTTGCGGGTCTCGCCGGGCATGTATCCCTTGCCGTCAAGCCAGTCCTGCACACGGCGCGGTCCCGCATTATAGGCGGCAGCCGCAAGGCCGAGATTGCCGAACTGGTTGCGCAGCTCGCTGAGAAACTCCGCCGATTTCGGCAGCGCCTGCACCGGATCGAACGGATCGAGCAGACGTCGCTCATTGGCCGTGCCCGGCATGAATTGCGCGATGCCCTGCGCTCGCTGGCCATTGCGCGTCACGGGACCCACGGCGTCGGGCTGAAACCGGCTTTCCTGCCAGATCACACGGGCGAAGAATTCCAGCGGCAGGTCGTTGGCCCGCGCTGCAGACTCGATCATCAGACACATCGACTCGCGGGCGTCACTGTCACGTGTCAGATTTGGCTTCGAAGGCGTCGCCAAAGGCAGCATCCGGTCCGCGCCGGGCTTCGCCAATTCGCTAACCGGGAGCTCTTCGGCGCGCACGCCTGCGACCGGCACAAGCAACAGCGCCGCGAGGCAGATTATCCGGCCGATGATGCTTCCGAACGCCATGCCTGATCCCGCGCGGATTCCCCGCGCCTTGACAGCGGGACCCCAGCAGCTAGCTATGAATGAAAGACGGCAAAAGCGGGAGTGCAAACAATGGCCGACGCGCGCGACGACACATCCGGCTTTGCCAGCGACGACGATGTTCCGATCCAGTATATGGCCCGCACCCGCGCCTATTATCAGGCGATCGGCTATGACGTTCCCTATCGCTGGGCGCATCATATCGACGCGCCGTTCCAGCCGCTGAAGAAGCCGCTGGCGCAGTCGCGCGTCGCCATCGTCACCACCGCAGCGCCCTTCGATCCCGCCAAGGGCGACCAGGGTCCGGGCGCGCTCTATAACGGTAGCGCCAAGTTCTATCAGGTCTATGACGGCGACACGTCGGTCGATCATGACCTGCGCATCTCGCACATCGCCTATGACCGCGTGCACACCACCGCGGACGACAGCGGCACCTGGTTTCCCCTGCCCGCGCTGCGCGATCTCGCGGCATCGGGCCGCATCGGCAGTGTCGCGCCGCGCTTCTATGGCGCGCCGACCAATCGCAGCCACCGCGTGACCCTTGAGACCGATGCGCCGGATATCGTGACGCGCGCGAAGGCCGATGGTGTCGATGTCGCCGTGCTGGTGCCGAACTGCCCGGTCTGTCACCAGACCATCAGCCTCGTCGCCCGCGAACTGGAGGCCAATGGCATTTCCACCGTGGTAATGGGCTGCGCCAAGGACATTGTCGAACACGCAGCCGTGCCGCGTTTCCTGTTCAGCGACTTCCCGCTCGGCAACTCCGCCGGCAAGCCCCATGACAAGGCCTCGCAGGCGCAAACCCTGGAATTGGCCCTGCGCCTGCTGGAATCCGCCGTGGGTCCGCAGACGACCCTGCAGTCGCCGCAACGCTGGGCCAGAGACGCGGTCTGGAAGCGCGACTACAACAATGTCGCCCTGCTCAGCGCCGAGGAACTCGCGCGCCGCCGGGCCGAATTCGACAAGCAAAAAGACATCGCCCGCGGACTGCGCGAGACGGCGGCCTGAACCACCCTCCGGGGACGATCACCCCGTCTTTCGGCGATCGCCCTTAACTTTGGTTTACGTTAAATCCGCTCAATCCGCGCGAGAGCCTTCCCCGCCGGATGGAACTGCGTACAGTCCCCGCCTGCAACCTCAGGGGACATCAGGACATGGACGAGCGGCGCAAGAACGTCAGGGACAAGGTGATCTACGGTGCCGTCGCGTCCAAGGACCAGAAGGCCAAGGAATGTGTCGTGCGCGACATTTCCGAAGACGGCGCCCGCATCGAATTTGGAAGCGGCGCACGTCTGCCGAAGGATGAGCTGACGCTCAACATCGCGCGAAAGGGCCGTTCATTCCTCGCCAGGATCGTCTGGTGGCGCGACAACATCGTCGGCGTCGCCTTCACCGATCCGCCGGTGGAGAGCAAAGAGAGCTCTGACATCGAAGAGCGGCTGCGCAAGAGCGAGAAGAAGAAGCGCGAATTGCAGAAGCAGATCCAGAAGCTGCTGGGGCAGTAGACCAACAGGCTTGGCGTCGACCCAACGCTCAACGCCGTCATTCCGGGGCGCGCGCCCTTCGCGCGCGAACCCGGAATCCCGAAGTGTTCATCTCATGACGAGTTTCCGGGTTCGCGGGTGCAAGAGCGCCCGCGCCCCGGAATGACGAGCAAGAGGGCATTAAAAACAAAAACGGCCGGTGATCTCTCACCGGCCGTTTTTACTTGTTCAATCGCCTGATGGCTTACGCCTTCTCCAGCGGCCCCTTGGCCGAACCCGAGCCTTTGCCCGACTTCGGCTTCTTGGCGGCACCGCGCTTCGTCGGCAGCTTCTCCGGCTTCGGCGTCACCGGACCGTCGACGAATTCGAAGCCGATGCTCTCCTGCTCGACGCCGAGCACCGCCTCGTCCTTCTTCAGGATGACGCGGACATGGCCGCCATTCTTGAGCTTGCCGAACAAGAGTTCGTCGGCCAGCGGCTTCTTGATGTGCTCCTGGATCACGCGCCCCATCGGGCGTGCACCCATCTGCTCGTCATAGCCGTGCTGGATCAGCCAGGCCTTGGCGGGCTCGGACAGTTCGATGGTGACGTCGCGGTCTGCAAGCTGGGCTTCCAGCTGCAGCACGAACTTCTCGACCACCATGCCGATCACATCCGAATTCAGATGTGCGAAGGACACCACCGCATCGAGACGGTTGCGGAATTCCGGCGCGAACTGCCGGTTGATCGCCTCCTGATCCTCGCCTTCCCGCTTGCCGCGGGTGAAGCCGAAGGCCGCACGCGCCATGTCGGCGGCGCCGGCATTGGTCGTCATGATCAGGATCACATTGCGGAACGAGACCTGCTTGCCGTTATGGTCGGTCAGCCGGCCGTGGTCCATCACCTGCAGCAGCACGTTGTACAGATCCGGATGCGCCTTCTCGATTTCGTCAAGCAGCACCACGCAATGCGGATGCTGGTCGACGCCGTCGGTCAGCAGACCACCCTGATCGAAGCCGACATAGCCGGGAGGCGCGCCGATCAGGCGCGACACGGTGTGTCGCTCCATATATTCGGACATGTCGAAACGGATCAGCTCGACGCCGAGTGAGGCAGCCAGCTGCTTCGCCACTTCGGTCTTGCCGACGCCGGTCGGACCCGAGAACAGGTATGAGCCTATCGGCTTCTCCGGCTCGCGCAGGCCGGCACGCGCCAGCTTGATCGAAGCCGACAAAGCTTCGATCGCCTTGTCCTGACCGAACACCACGCGCTTCAGAGTGGTTTCGAGATGCCGCAGCGTCTCGGCATCGTCCTTCGACACGCTCTTGGGCGGGATCCGCGCCATGGTCGCGATCGTGGTCTCGATTTCCTTGATGCCGATAGTCTTCTTGCGCTTGCTCTCGGCCACCAGCATCTGCGCCGCACCCGACTCGTCGATCACGTCGATCGCCTTGTCCGGCAGCTTGCGGTCGTGGATGTAGCGTGACGACAGCTGCACCGCGGCCTCGATGGCCTCGTTGGTATATTTGAGCTTGTGGTAATCCTCGAAATACGGCTTGAGGCCCTTCAGGATGGAGATCGCGTCTTCCACGGTGGGTTCGTTGACGTCGATCTTCTGGAACCGCCGCACCAAGGCGCGGTCCTTCTCGAAGTGCTGGCGATATTCCTTGTAGGTGGTCGAACCCATGCAACGGATCGCGCCCGAAGCCAGAGCCGGCTTGAGCAGATTCGAGGCATCCATCGCGCCGCCCGAAGTGGCGCCAGCGCCGATCACCGTGTGGATTTCGTCGATGAACAGGATCGCATTCGGATGCGCTTCGAGTTCCTTGAGCACCTGCTTCAGGCGTTCCTCGAAGTCACCGCGATAACGCGTGCCGGCCAGCAGCGTGCCCATGTCCAGCGAGAACACCGTGGCCGCCGACAGCACTTCCGGCACATCGCTGTCCACGATGCGCTTGGCCAGACCTTCGGCGATCGCCGTCTTGCCGACGCCGGCTTCGCCGACGAACAGCGGATTGTTCTTCTGACGACGGCACAGGACCTGGATCGCACGGTTGATCTCGGCGGTACGCCCGATCACCGGATCGATCTTGCCGTCACGCGCCTTCTTGTTGAGGTTGACGCAATAGGTATCGAGCGCCTCGCCCTTCTTCTTGGCGTCGTCGCCGTTCTTGGTCTCGGTCTCTTCATCGACGCCGCGCACCGGCCGCGCCTCGGAAACGCCCGGCCGCTTGGCGATGCCATGGCTGATGTAATTCACCGCGTCGTAACGCGTCATGTCCTGCTCCTGCAGGAAATACGCGGCATGGCTTTCGCGCTCGGCGAAGATCGCGATCAGCACATTGGCGCCGGTCACTTCTTCGCGACCCGATGACTGCACGTGAATAACGGCGCGCTGGATCACGCGCTGGAAACCGGCGGTCGGCTTGGCATCGTCTGCGCCATCCGTCACCAGGTTTTCGAATTCGGTTTCGAGATAATTGACAAGGCTTCCGCGCAGCTTGTCGAGATCGACGCTGCACGCCCGCATCACCGCCGCGGCGTCGCTGTCATCCACCAGCGACAGCAGGAGATGTTCCAGCGTCGCATACTGGTGGTGCCGCTCGTTCGCAATCGAGAGCGCCCGATGCAGCGATTGTTCAAGGCTTTGAGAAAAAGTTGGCATTCCGCGTCCTCGTTGGCCCCCACCATCATGATCGTCGTTGCCGGGTCAGGCAACAAGAACCTTTCGCACATATAGTGATGTCTGATCGTGGTGAAAGGCTGGTTCCCGCTGCTTGTTGTGACGTGTCCGCAGCACACGTCTGTTCATTCCAGCGCATTGTCACATGCGCCGTCGACGCAGAGCCGAACGAACCGCGTTCGACTCACATCAGTTCAATGCAAGACCCGTTCCCAGTTTCCGGGAATTCGCGCGAGGCTACTTCTTTTCCATCACGCATTGCAAAGGGTGCTGGTGCTTGCGCGCAAAATCCATCACCTGCGTCACTTTGGTTTCGGCGATCTCATAGGTGAAAACGCCGCATTCCCCGATCCCGTGATGATGAACGTGGAGCATAATCTGCGTCGCCGCCTCGGCGTCCTTCTGGAAGAACTTTTCCAGCACATGAACGACGAATTCCATCGGCGTGTAATCGTCGTTGAGGATCAGCACGCGATACAGGTTGGGACGCTTGGTCTTGGGTTTGACCTTGGTGATGACCGAGGTGGCGGGCCCACCAGGCGCATTGGACCGGTTGTCGTCCTCTGCCATGCCACGCGGCTGCCGGCGGCGATCGTCGGGTGCGCCGGCCACAGGCATCGGGATGCCGTCAGGCATGAATTTCGAAGGTTTCTGGAACATAGCGCCTGTATAAAAGTCCCTAGCGGATATTGGCCAGCCCCGAATTGACAGCGTCCCCAGCCACGACGTGCTGCCGGACGCCTCGGGCACGGAGGCGCCCCGGGTCGCCGCAGGGGTGCGACGCTGTCCGTTGCAGGACCGATGGGGGCAATATGGGTTCCTGCGGGCATTCTCGCAAGCGCACTGCAAGCACCTTGAATGGCTCGCCGCGCACCCCGCCTGATGGCCGCGGGTCCAGTCAGGGTTAACCGATCGTGCTCGATTTGACCGGATCCGCAAACCAGCCATTTAACCCGCATTCACGATAATACCGGACGCCGGCGCTGCGACACGCCAATAGTCGGCCTTTTACCTATTTTCTGAGGACACCTTTACCACCTGTTTAGCCGCGGGCGCGGACATAGCCGCCAGAAACCTACCATTGGTGGTGACAATGTTTATTCAGTCCGCGTCGAGCCAGGCAAAGCGCCTTGCATCCCGGTTTGCACGCCACGACGGCGGCAATATCGCGATGACCTTCGCCATCGCTCTGGTGCCCCTGCTCGGCTTCGTAGGCGCCGCCGTCGACTACTCCCGCGCCAACGCGGCCCGCTCGGCGATGCAGGCGGCGCTCGACTCTGCAGCCCTGATGGTTTCGAAGGACCTGTCCGCCAATCCGACAATGTCGGCGGCCGACGTCACCGCGAAGGCCACTGCCTATTTCAAGTCGTTATATACCAATACGAATGCCGGGCAGATCACGGTGACGGCGAGTTACACGACCAATACCAAGGACGGTTCCACCGTCACGGTCAACGGCGCGGGTGCCGTTACAACCGATTTCATGAAAATGGTCGGCTTGCCTCAGTTGGGGATCAGCAGTGGATCGACGACGACCTGGGGTTCGACGCGCATGCGCGTTGCCATGGCGCTCGACGTGACGGGATCGATGAATTCGAGCGGCAAATTGTCGGCCATGAAGACGGCCGCCAAGAATCTGATCGACACGCTAAGTGCCAACTCGCGCATGACCGAGGACCTCTATATCTCGATCATCCCGTTCGCACAGATGGTCAATGTCGGCTCGAGCAACAAGAGCGCCACCTGGCTGAAGTGGGACCTCTTCGACGACGCGGCCGGCAGTTGCAGCAAAAACTGGTACGATACAAAATCTACATGCACCGCCGCTGGCTATACGTGGACCGCAACCAGTCATAATAGCTGGAACGGCTGTGTCACCGATCGAGACCAACCCTACGACACCACCAACGACGCCCCGTCGGGTACAGCACGTTATCCGGCGTACCAGTACAATGCATGCCCCTCAGCCATTCTGGGGATGACAACGGCCTATGGCAGCACCAATGTTAAGACGCTGAAAGACAAGATCGATGCCCTGTCGGCGAATGGCGGCACCAACCAGCCGATCGGCATGGCCTGGGCCTGGCGCACCTTGCAGATCGGAAGCGATCCATTTCCGGCACCGGCCAAGGACTCCGATTACAAATACACCGATGCCATCATCTTGTTGTCCGATGGCACCAACACCATCGATCGATGGTACGGAAATGGCGCCGACCCATCGCCCGAGGTCGACGCGCGACAGAAACTGCTCTGCGACAACATCAAGGCAGAACTGGTTAACGGCAAGCGCAAGACGACGATCTATACGATCCAAGTGAACACGGATAATGGCCCGGACGCTGCCATGCTGAAATACTGCGCCGATAGCGGCAATTACTATGCGACGACCACTGCCAGCGGAATCGCGGCCGCGTTCACCGCGATCGGCAACTCGCTCAACGCATTGCGCGTGTCAAAGTAAAGTGGCGGCGACACCTTCAAACAAAAACGCCCGGCCATCAGGCCGGGCGTTTTGATTTGAAGACCGTATCGTTTAGCGCGCCGGGGTCATCATGGCGACGAAGCCTTCGAACGGCTTGTAGGCCTGCTTGGCGAGATCGACATAGAGTTCGCTGATCTTGTGCGATTCAGCCACGAAGGATTCATAAGCCGACTTGGCGTATTCGGTCTGCACTTCGAGCACCTTGTCGAGCGACTGCACGCCGGACAGTTTGGTCACGAAGGCGTTGCCGTCCTCGAACGACTTCTTGGTGTAGTCGCCAACCGCGACAGCGATAGCCTGCGCACCGTTCTGAAGCGTGGCCGCCGATGCGACCGCACTCTCGAACTGCTCCTTGCCGTACTGCTGGATGTCTTCGACCTTGATCACTGCAAATCCTTTCCCGGATTGGACGGGTCAGCCGCGGCCGGGTGGACCCCGGTCTGATCTGACCCGCCCATCTATCGTGCAGCGCACAATGACGTCAAGAATCCCGTGCAATGCACAATTTTTACCATTGTCGGTAAATGCACGGGTGGCTTGCAAGGGTTGCTTAACCTTTTGGAAACTCGCCGGACCTACCCTGATTTCTTGCATTGGTGCGTTGGGGCCAAAAAGCCCAAAAACTGCATGAGTACATACTCTTAGCCAGAATGGCCGCGTATGCTTCTGCCATCCCGCCGAGAGAACCACTCAGGCTGACGCTTAAAACTGAGACACATCCTCGGTTGTTGGGCATAATTTAGCCTCACGATCCGGGGAATGAGACTGATCTGACGGGGAAGTCCATGCTTCGCACAACGTTTGCTTCGTCGCGCACCTTGCGGGTGTGCGCCCTTGGGCTGGCGACTCTCAGCATCGCGGTCATCTTTACGACTGACAGCGCGGATGCCCGCCGGCGACATAAATCGCGAAGCCACGTCGCGCGCGTCTCGAGCTACAATCCCGCATTCTCCTCGATCATCGTCGATGGCAATTCCGGCGCGGTTCTCTCGTCGAACAATCCCGACGGTTCGCGCCATCCCGCGTCGCTGACCAAGATCATGACGCTGTACATGCTGTTCGAGAAGCTGGAATCCGGCAAGCTCACCCTCGACAGCGAAATGGACGTCTCGCAGCACGCTTCCGTGCAGGCGCCGACCAAACTGGGCCTGCGCCCTGGTCAGACGCTACGTGTCGAGGACGCCATCAAGGCGCTGGTGACCCGCTCCGCCAACGATGCCGCCGTGGTGATCGCCGAAGCCATTGCCGGCGACGAAGACGATTTCGCCAAACTTATGACCAAGAAGGCCCGCGCGCTCGGCATGAGCCGCACGGTGTATCGCAATGCCTCCGGCCTCCCCGACGACGCGCAGGTGACCACGGCACGCGACCAGTCGGTGCTTGGCCGCGCCATCCAGGATCGCTTCCCGCGCTATTACCGCTACTTCGCCACCGCCTCCTTCAACTATCGTGGCCGCAACATCCGCAACCACAACCGCCTGATCGGGTCAGTCGAAGGCGTCGACGGCATCAAGACCGGTTACACCCGCGCCTCCGGCTTCAACCTCGTCTCGTCGATGAAGCGCGGCAACCGCCATCTGGTCGGTGTCGTACTGGGCGGCCGCAGCGGCGGCGCCCGTGACGCCGCCATGCGCAACCTGCTTGCCGAGAACCTGGAAAAGGGTGCCACCCGCCGCACCGTGGCCGCGATCACCGAGCGCAATCCGTCCGAAGCCGCGACCGAGGTCGCCGAAGCCGAGGCCCAGGCGCGTCCGACCGAAACCAAACAGGTCAACGGCGCCATTCAGGTGGCCGCTGCAGCGCCGGTCGTCGCCGAACCAGTCGCCGAGCCCCCGACTCGCCCCGCCGCACCGGCGGCGCGCCCGTCGGTCTTCGCCGCCGCCACCGCAGCGCTGCCGCCGGCAGCCCCAATGCCGCAGGCAGCACCGATGCCCCAGCCCCGCAAACCGGAGCCCGGCCCGCTGAATTCAGGCGTCATCCAGTCCGAGCCCATCTCGATCATTCCGGGCTCGTCAGAGCCGATGAAGCCGGTTCGTGTCCGTACCGTCCAGGTCAAATCCGGTCAGTACAAGCTGGCCTCCGCCGGCGGCGAGCAGCCCGCCCCTCCCGCCGCCACCAATGCCATCGCAGCGCGGCCGGAGACGACCGCCCGCTCGCCCGAGACCACCAATTCGCTCTATGCCCGCTCGGAGATGCCGCGCCAGCCGGCAGGCTTCGGAACCGGCAATGGCATTCTCGGTGTCCTGCCGGCCCAGGGCAGCGCTCAGGGCGGCACCCAGATGGCCTATGCCGACCCCGCCCCGCGTAACGTGCCCGCCCCTCAGGCGCCCGCCCCTCAGGCGCCCGCTCCGCAGGCGGTACAACAGGGCGGCGCCATCAAGCCCGTCGCGTCCCATACCGGCTGGATCATCCAGGTCGGCGCACTGGAAAGCGAGAGCGAAGCCCGCACCCGCCTCGACGCCGCCCGCGAACAGGCCCGAGGCCTGCTCGGCAAGGCCGACCCGTTCACCGAGGCCGTCGTCGGAAAGGGTGACAGGAAACTCTACCGCGCCCGCTTCGCCGGCCTCGACCGCGAAAAAGCCGAAGCGGTCTGCAAGACGCTGAAGCGCTCGGAGATCTCCTGCATCACCATCAAGAACTGATCGACTGATACCGTCGATACGCAAATGGCCGGGACATCGTCCGGGCCTTTTTGCTTTTGGTCACCATAAATCCCCGTGGCGACAACCTCTCGTCAAGACTTAGGCGGTACAAATTCAGACAGGGATTGATCGACCACGCCGGACAACGGCGGGCGATGGGGCGTTCTCAGAGAAACGGAAGCTGCTCGCAGTGTAGCGTAAAAGCGTGCTGGAGTTAGCTACGATGCGTGCGAAGCAGAGTGTCCTTGGCCTCGTTGACCCGGGCCGCCAGGTACGTCGAGCCCCCCTGATCGGGATGCAGTTTCTTCATGAGGGATCGGTGCGCGCGGCTGATCTCGTCGCGGGTCGCACCCGGCTTCACGCTAAGGATCTGATAAGCCTCCTCTTCCGTCATTTTACTGCCAGACGGCGCGCGGTCGTGCCGCCCTGCCGTATCGCCCTGCGCGTTCTGACGCCAGGCGGGAAACCGGCGGTCAAGATAACTTTCAAGTAGCGCCACGCTCTCCGCGTCGAAGCTGGTCATCATCGCCGCCAGTTGCGGCAGGTCGAATGCATCGAGCGACTGACCGGCATAGGGGCCCGCCACGATCCGTCCGCTGAGCTGGCCGCTGTCATGATCGAGGGTCATGTCGAGAAACGCCGAGCGGACCTGCGAGGTCTGGCCGGACGATTTGGTCCCGCCCCCGAACATGCCGCCGATATTGCTGAAGCCCGCGGTGCCAAACGGCGCCCAGCCCAAGAGACCGGCCCCGAAGATGCCGAGCGGGATTGCCACCGCCAGCTCGCCCTTGATCCCGGTGAAGGCCGCCACAGCCAGCGCCAGCACACCGCCAGCCAGCTTGATACCGCGCGCCAGCAGGGCCGGGTTGGCCGAGCGGAACATCTGCAGCAGCATGTAGAGTACGAAGACGGCGAGCGCGCCAGCGATCAAAGTAGGCATGAGCTTTAGATAGTCGGTTGCCGCGATCCGCGAAACGGTTTTGCAGACCGTTTATCGCATCTGGCCGAGCAGCTTTGCCGCACCCGGCGCCGACGACGCCAGCCGCGTCAGCGCCTCCCGTCCGCCCGCGGCATAGGCGGCTACCGCGCGCAGCAATTCGCGGAGCTGCGCAGCGGCTCCCGGATCGAACCGGCACCAGGCGCCTCCGGTCAGCCGGGCAATCTCGCGAAACGCCTGTTCGGCCGCCGGATCTTGCCCTTCCTGGAACATGAAGACCGGCACTTTGAGCAGGCCGAGTTCACCGGCCCGCGCACAGAGTTCGTCGACAGACTCCTCCATGGCATCGCCCACGAATACCAGTGCACGCACGCCGGAGGCCACCGCCTCCCGCCGTGTCTCCGATAACACCTTGCCGATCTGGGTCTGACCGCCCTGGCAAGCGATCTTGCCCATCAGCCGCGCCAGCTGCGCGGTGTCCGAAATCCAGCCGGTCGCGCGGCACTCGCTGAGACCTCGAAAATAGACGAGACGGATATCGAGGCTGCCGATCGATGCGGCCTCGCGAAACATGTCGGCCTGCAGCGTGCAGGCCATATCCCAGGTCGGCTGCCGGCTCATGGTGGCATCGAGCGCAAACACCAACCGCCCGCGCCCGCCTGCAGCATGCGGCGCCATCGCTTTAGCTTTTGCTACAAATGCCGCGATGTCGGCCGATGCCGACGGCTGGGTCAGCGTATCGGTCTTGGACGTGGGAATGGTGGGATCGCTGGCCATGACAACTCGCGTTTGCTGCAAGCTTCATGTGGCGAGCATAGGCCGCGCGGTCAACCGCGCAGCGCAGAACTCAGTTCACGCTCGGCGTATACTGCGCGATCTTGTTCGGGTCAGTCACACTGCTCTGCTGCGCAGGCTGCTCAATGATCTTCGGCTTGCCCTTGACCGGCGACAGCTTGCTGTCGTCGTCGAGGAACTTGTCGAGCAGACCCTGAATCTTGGTCTTCAGCGTTTCCGGACCGCGATCGCTCATGTCGGTATGCTGCGCGCCGGTGTTGACGACCGTGATACCGGCCTTCTCGCAGACGTCATCATCCGGCACGACACCGGGATCCGGCTTGAACACCGTATCGTGCGAACGGAACGACAGGATCTTGAACTTGCCATCAGTCATGAACGGCACGCGCAGGTTATCCAGCGTCACGACCTTCTTGACGTCATCCGGGAATTCCTTGGCGTAGTACATCGAGATGTCGCCGCCGTTGGAATGACCGACCAGCGTCAGATGATCGTAGTCGGAGTTCGGCTGAATCTTCTTCAGCTCCTTCACCGCGTATTTGATGTTCTGAACGCCACGCTCATAGACAGGCAGACGGCCGACATAGAGCTCACCGACCTTGGTCACGAGCGGAGCGTCGGTATCGAGATCGTGCTGGATGCTGACGGCCATATAGCCGCGCGCCGCAAACACGTTCGCAAGGAACGAGTATTCGGTGAACTTGACGGTGTTACCGTGATTGAGGACCGCGACCGGCAAGGTGATCATGCCGGCATTGGCCTGCATTTCCTTGTCGCGACGAACGGCAATGTCGACCTGCACAGGACGATTACGCGATGCGTCGAAGAACGTCAGCGTCTCATGCCGAATGGCCCACTTCGACGCGGTGAAATACGCGGCGGTGGTCAGCACGCAAACCGAAAGCAGAATGAGTAGTCCGCGTTTCATGTTCGTCCCTGATCGGCCAGTGCGAGGTAAGTCTCGGCCGGCTACAGCACTTATGGGGTCGGATGACCCTCAAGCGGCTGCTTCAACAGCATATATGTCACAGCCCGGTGACAGAAAGGCTAAATATTGTGAATTCCGAGCCATGTTATTGTGCGTCGCACCCGTTTCTTGTGCACCTGCTAAAGAAAGCCATGGTCGAATTGAGCGATTTTGAACGACTTTCGCAAGGGATCGGAATTTCAAAAACATCCTTATTTCAACGACAAATCAACTGTCGGACGGGCTACTCGTTCCCCGGTAAAAGAAGATGATACCTGTGTTATCAGGGCAAAGTTGAGTGCGGAATCGTTCATAGCCTGCGGAACGGGCTGCGCCGGCTCTCCGCAGCGGACGCGACTCAGTTGCCAAGGATGTCGTGAACGTCCAGCGGCTTGTCGACCTGGGCAAACCACTCAGCGCGGTTGGCGGCGCGGCGACGGCCACGCTCATCGAGCGGCAGCTTCAACTTGCGCAGCAGTTCGATGACTTCCTCGCGCGCCGTGACATGGCCCATGCTCGGGCGACGCCCGAGCGTGGCTTCGTTGAGATCGTCGAGCGCCGTCAGGCCACGCGGAAAGAACTCACGATACATCACGCGCTCGGCGAGACCGTCGATGGCTCGGAAACCGAGCTGCAGCGAGAGTTGATCGAGGACGCCGGCGACCAGCATCTTGTTGCGCGAGCCGAGCAGCGAGAGCCGGTTGCGCACCACGATCCAGTCGGTAGTCGAGCCATCATGCTGGCGGCGCTTGCGACGGGCTTCGCGCGCCATCTTCGAATAGTGGCTTTCTCCAGTCACCTTGTAGCTTGCGGCATCGACGGCGCCGAGCACATCGAAATCGAGAAAGCTGTCATTGATCGGCGTCACCAGCGTATCGGCCATCGAATGCGCCAGACGCATCAGATAGGTGTCGCTGCCAGGCGTGTCGATGACGATGAAATGGTGAGTGCGTTCCACCGCGCTCACCGCAGCCATGAACTGCTCGAGTTCGTAGGCTTCGTTATCGGCGATCTGCATCGTCTCGCCGAGCTTGACGCAGCTATGGGTCGGCACTTCCAGCGCAAGCCCGGCACTCTGCGCCCAGGCGGCGCGGTTGGCGATATAGCGCGTGAAACTCTGCTGACGGCTGTCGAGATCGATCGTCGCGACGCGCTGACCGGCCTTCAGCAGCGCCACGGCAATGTGAAGCGCGGTGGTCGATTTGCCCGACCCGCCCTTCTCATTGCCGAGCACGACAACATGCGCCGTGCCGGACTGCCCGCCGAACTGCCCCTGGGTGGTTTGCATCAACATCCCGCGATCCCTCGATCATCTTCAAATCGCGAGGTGCGGCAAGGGTCAAGCGAAATGCAGGGGCATCCCGCCCTGCGGGCAATCAGCCGCGCTTAATCATGAATCCCGGCAGCCGGTTGCGGCATCAGGACACCCGCTGGCCAGGTCTCGTGAGGCTTGGGTGATCCCGCGAGCTTTGATAAGCAGGGCGCGCACGCCCTCGCCCCACCGCAGCCAACAACAAGAACGAGCCGCAATGCCCCGTACCCCGATCGTCGCCCGCACCCTGCCTGCTCTCCGAAAGGCGCTCGACGGCCTGCGGGCACGCAAGGCGACCATCGGCCTGGTGCCAACCATGGGCGCACTGCATGACGGTCACGTCTCGCTGGTGCGCCTCGCCCAGCGCCGCGCCAGCAAGGTCGTGGTGTCGATCTTCGTTAATCCAACGCAGTTCGCCCCCACCGAGGACTTCGGCTCCTATCCGCGGACCTGGAAGAGCGACCTCGCCAAACTCACCGAAGCCGGCGTCGACCTGATCTGGAATCCCGACGCCAAGGTGATGTATCCGGAAGGCTTCGCAACGAAGATCACGACCGGAGGCCCGGCCACCGCCGACCTCGAGGATCGCTTCCGGCCGCATTTCTTCGGCGGCGTCGCGACCGTCGTCGGCAAACTGTTCACGCAGGTGCGACCGGACATGGCGTTCTTCGGCGAGAAGGACTACCAGCAGCTCAAGGTCGTGACGCGCATGGCGCGGGACCTCGATCTCGGCGTCAAGGTGACCGGCGCGACCACGGTGCGCGAGCGCGACGGCCTCGCGATGTCGTCGCGCAACGTCTATCTCTCGCCGGAAGACCGCGCCACAGCGCCGGTGCTTTACAAGGCGATGAAGGAAACCGCCAAGCGCCTGAAGGCGGGCGATAGCTTCGAGACCGCCATGGCGGGCGGCGCCGCGATGATCACCGCGGCAGGTTTCGCACTCGACTACTTCGAAGCGCGCCATGCGGAGTCGCTGGCGCCGGTCACCTCGATGAAGGACGGCCCGGTGCGCGTGCTGGTGGCCGCAAGGATCGGCAAGACCCGGCTGATCGACAATATCGGGGTGTAACAAAGTCCTCGTCATTCCGGGAAGCAGCTGGCTCTTGCCGGATGCGAACCCGGAATCCCGAAATGGAATCCACCTCTCCGCCGCCCGGAATTGCGGGGCGATTACACGTTGAGATTCCGGGTTCGGTCCCGTCGCCTGCGGCAACGGTCTCGCCCCCGGAATGACAGGGTGGGACGCTCAGCCACGCCCGTACATAGCTACTCCGCTGCGACCTGGCGCGGCACCGGCGGCGGATTGGCGAGGTCCTTGGCGAGTTCGGCATAGCGCACCTTGGCCGCCTGCACCGAGGCTTCCTTCACCGGACCGTAGCCGCGAATGCTGTCGGGCAGCGAGAGGAGCTGCACGGCCGTATCCACCGTGAGCGGCGACAGCAGGTTCAGCACCGTCGCAACGTCCTTCTCGTAACCGGCGATCAGATCGCGCTCCAGCTTGCGGTCGGCGCTATAGCCGAACACATCCAGCGGCGTGCCGCGCAGGCCACGCAGCTTCGCCAGAATGCGAAACAGCGGCAGCATCCAGGCGCCGAAGGCGCGCTTCTTCGGGCGCCCCGATGCATCGGTACCCGGCAACATCGGCGGCGCGAGATTGAAGCTGATCTTGACGTCGCCCTCGAACTGATCGCGCAACTGCTTTTCGAACTTGCCGTCGGTATAGAGCCGCGCGACCTCGTATTCGTCCTTGTAGGCGAGCAGCTTGGCATAGTTGATCGCCACCGCACGCGGCAGTTCATCGTCATAGCCGCCGCGCATGGCGGCTTCGCGCACCAGATCGACCATCGCCTGGTAGCGCTCGGCGAGCTTGGCACTCTGATAGTCGGTGAGCAGTCCGCTACGATGGGCAACGATCTCATCGAGGCTCATCTCATCCAGCGTCTTTGGCGCGATGGTCTCATCGGCGCCCTTGAGCATATTGGCGAGCCGTGCCGGATCGGCGGCGGCAAGACGGCCAAGCTGGAACGCCAGCATGTTCATCTTGATCGAGACGCCATTGAGCTCGATGGCCTGTTCGATGGACGCTGCCTGCAGCGGCAGCAGCCCCTGCTGATAGGCAAAGCCCATCATCATCATGTTGGTGGCGATGGAATCGCCAAGCAGCGCTTCGGCCGCTTTGGTGAAGTCGAGGAATGTCGATTCCTTGCGCAGCGACATTTCCAGCACGTTGTTGACCTTGCGGGACTGGAAATTGAAGTCGCGGTTGCGCACGAAATCCGCGATCGGAATGAGATGGGTGTTGACGATGCCAGTGGTGCGCGAGCTCTCGCAGAGCGAGATCGTATCCTTGGCAATGGCCACCACTTCATCGGCCGCGATCAGGACATCCGCTGTGCCGGTGACGATGCGCGAGCAGGTGACGTCGCCAGTGTCGTTGGCGAGACGCACATGGCTGAGCACCGCGCCGCCCTTCTGCGCGAGGCCGGACATGTCGAGGATCATCGAGGCCTTGCCTTCGATATGCGCGGCCATGCCGAGCAGCGCACCGATGGTCAGCACGCCGGTGCCACCGACGCCGCCGACGGCGACATTATAGGGCTTGTCGAGCGTTGGCCGCGTGGCCGGCTCCGGCAATATACCGATGGCGCCGAGTTCGACCGGCGCCTTGCGCTTCAGCTTGCCGCCATCGACCGTGACGAAGGACGGGCAAAAGCCCTTGAGGCACGAATAGTCCTTGTTGCAGGACGACTGGTTGATGGTGCGCTTGCGACCCAATGCGGTCTCCAGCGGCTCCACCGAAATGCAGTTCGACTGCACCGAGCAATCGCCGCAGCCTTCGCAGACTGCCGGGTTGATGAGCACGCGGCGCTGCGGGTCTTCCAGAATGCCCTTCTTGCGGCGGCGACGCTTCTCCGCGGCGCAGGTCTGTACGAACACGATGGCCGAGCAACCTGGCACGTCGCGTAGCGTCTTCATCACGTTGTCGAGTTCGTCGCGATGCGCCAGCTTCACGCCCGGCGCAATGGTGTTGGCGGGATAGGCATCGGGATTCTCCGACACGAGATAGATCTCGCGAATGCCCTCGCTGTGGAGCTGGAACGTGATCTTCTGCGGCGACAGGTCACCGTCATGGTGCTGACCACCGGTCATCGCCACGGCATCGTTGTAGAGGATCTTGTAAGTGATGTTCGCCTTGGAGGCGATCGACTGGCGGATCGCCAGCGAACCGGAATGGAAGTATGTGCCGTCGCCGAGATTGGCGAAGATATGCTTCTCCTTGGTGAACGGCGCAATGCCGGTCCACGGCACGCCCTCGCCGCCCATATGGGTGAAGGTCTCGGTGGAGCGATCCATCCACAGTGACATGAAGTGGCAGCCAATGCCGGCAAGCGCGCGCGAGCCCTCCGGGACCTTGGTCGAGGTGTTGTGCGGACAGCCCGAGCAGAAATACGGCGTGCGCGTGATCGGCACGACGTTCTGGACCTGCGAGGCCTCGCGGCCGTGAAACCAGTCGGCCTTGGCGCGCAGCAGCGCTGCGATCTCCGGATCGATCTCCATCGCCAGCAGGCGATCCACCAGCGAGGTCGCGACCTTGGCGACGCTCAGCTCTTCGGCGAATGGCAGGAAGCGATGATCGTGGGAATCCATCTTGCCGACGATGCGTGGCCGCACATCGTCGCGCCAGTTGAACAGCTCCTGCTTGACCTGGTTTTCGACGATCTCGCGGCGCTCCTCGACGATGAAGATCTCATCGAGACCTACCGCGAATTTGCGCACGCCTTCCGGCTCCAGCGGCCACGGCATGCCGATCTTGTAGAGTCGCAGACCAATCTTCGCGGCCACCTCCTCGGTAATCCCCAGCTCGCGGAGTGCCTGACGCACGTCCTCATAGCTCTTGCCGGACGCCATGATGCCGAAGCGCGCATTCGGCGAGTCCATGGTGACACGGTTGATGTTGTTGGCGCGCGCGAAAGCGATGGCCGCAAAGCCCTTGTAATCCTGCAGACGACGATCCTGCACATAGCGGTCGTCCGGCCATCGCAGGTTCAGACCATCCGGCGGCAGTTCGAAATCGGTGGGAATATTGAACGGCGTCATCTCGTCGTTGAGGTTGATCTCCGCCGTGGTCTCCACGGTTTCGGTGATCACCTTCATGCCGACCCAGCAGCCGGAATAGCGCGACATCGCAATGCCGAGCAGGCCCATCTCGATCATCTCGTGGATGCTCGAAGGATAAAGATAGGGCATCAGCGCCGAGATGAAGGCATGGTCGGACTGATGCGGAACGGTCGAGGACTTGGCGCCGTGATCGTCGCCGGCGAGACAGAGCACGCCACCGAATTTCGCGGAGCCGGCAGCATTGCCATGACGGAAGACGTCGCCGCAGCGATCGACGCCGGGGCCCTTGCCGTACCAGATGCCGACCACGCCATCATATTCGGCGCCGGGCGAGAGATTGAGCTGCTGGGTGCCCCAGATCGCGGTGGCTGCGAGATCTTCGTTGACGCCGGGCTGGAATTTGACGCCGTACTGATCGAGATGTTTGCGCGCCGCCACGAGCTGCTGGTCGTAGCCGCCGAGTGGCGAGCCGCGATAGCCGGTAACGAAGGCTGCCGTGTTCAGACCCGCCGCGCGGTCCCTGCGGACCTGCGCCATCGGCAGTCGCACCAGCGCCTGAATGCCGGTCAGGAAGATGTGGCCAGAGCCCTGGGTGTATTTCTGATCGAGACTGATCGCGCCTTGATTAATTCCCATTCCACCCTCGTCACTGCGGCCTCTGAACTGTCGCCCGGGGCTATCGCCCCGGACTTGCGTCGTCCGGCCTGCTCGCGCCTATTATCTGGGGTCGTTCGACTCCCTTAGAAACAGTCTATGTTGGATTTTGAACGGGACGCACCACAATTCTGGGCAATGGAGCCCCGCGTCCAAAGAACGCAATTTCGTAATGAATGCGGCCGGTAGGCTTGTCACGTTGTGTCGCCGCAAAGGCCTTTGGCGCAAGGACGTAACGGCTTCACGCTGCAGTGCGATGCAGCACAAACTGCCAAAGGAGGCTCAGGCCTCGCCCGGGAATATCTCGCTGATGATCTTCATCAGATCGGCCTCGCGAAACGGCTTGCGCAGATAGGCGCGAAAACGCCCTGCCCGGTCGCGCACGACATGCTCCAGCAACGAGGTCATGACGACCACCGGAATTCCGCTCAGCCGCTCGTCCTGCCCCATCGCTGCAATCAGGCCGGCGCCGTCGAGGAACGGCATCATGAAATCGGTAAGCACCAGATCGGGCGTGTCCCGATGCAGAATGTCGAGCGCCTCACGGCCGTTGCCGGCTACGAGGACATTGAAGGCATATTCGCTCAACAGGACTTCGAGCCAGTCGGCGATCGCCCATTCGTCCTCGACAATCAGGACAGTTCGCACCGCTATTCTCCAGTCAACTTAAGATCCGTCGATGGAGTTGGTGCAGGTCCCTGACTAGAAATGTCCCTGAGGATGCGCTCCGCGCTCTGGAAATCGGCATCGAGAACGATGCCGCCGTCGAGAATTTCAAAGCGGCGCATGCGCATATCGGTCCGGCGGTCACGCGATTTCAGAATGGTCATCAGACGATGGTTTTCCGAGCGCAAGGCTGCGAGATGCAGCGCGATGATGTTCTCGGCAACCGCCGAGAGACCCGTCTGGTTGACGCCCTTGAGCGGCTGCCCGGGTGTCATGCCAGCGTGGTCCGTTTCTGCGGTTGCCAGCGTGGTAACACCGAGTGCGCGCAACTCGTTGCACAGCGCCGACAAAAAAGAGCCGATGCGCTCCTTTTCGTCGGTGAGCTTCGAGAAGCCTTCGATGCCATCGATCACCAGACGGCGCACGCCGTTCTGCCTGATGGTCGAGAGCAGCTCGGTTGCGACCTCATCCAGCACGGCCTCGGTCTGCGGTCGCCACATCAGCATGATCTTGTCGCCACGCGCCTTCAGCGGCAGCTTGAGGCTTTCGGCCTTGATCCGCAGCGCCATGGGGTTCTCGTGAAAGCCGAACAGCATGGCCTTCTCGTCTGCGGCACCACCGGTGAGGAACTGGAGGCCTGCGGTGGTCTTGCCGGAGCCGGAAGGTCCGAGCACCACAGTCACCGAATGCGTATCGACACCGCCGCCAAGCATCTTGTCGACGCCGGCGATGCCGACCGACACCATTGGACCGTCAGCGCTGTCCCAAACGCTGGGCGTCTCCAGCAACGCCTCGACGCGCGGATAGATCGCGTGGCCGCCGTCAGTGATGCGATAGGAGTGCTTGCCGCCCATGAACCAGGTGCCGCGCAATTTATGGACCTGCAGCGAACGCTCGGCGCGGCGGCCATGCAGCGAGGTCTGCAGCTCGATCAGCCCGTCCACCATCGTGTGTTCAGGCGGATGCGCATCGGCATCGAAGGCGCTGGTGAGCAGGAACATGGTGCAGTTACTGAAAGCCGCCTGGGTCTGTAATTCGTGGATGAACTTCTTCAGCTCAAGTTCGGAGCGCGCCTTTTCATGCACGGTGATGAGGCCATCGAGCACGAGGATGCTGGCCTTGCGGGTGCGGACCTCGCGGCGAACCACGTCCAGCAATCCGCGCAGCCCATCGTCTTCCAGCGTCTTGAAGGCGCCGACATAGGACATGCGATCCGGGATCGCCGCTTCATCGAAGAAGGTCATGCGCCGCATATGCCCGATCATGCGGGCATGGCTCTCGGCAAGCAGCGTGATGTAAAGTGCGTTACGTCCTTGCGCGGCCTGCGCGAAACAAATCTGGTTGCCCAGAATCGTCTTTCCGGCGCCCGGAGCGCCCTGAATGATGTAGATGCCGCCGTCGAAAACGCCCCCGCCCAGGATCGCATCGAGACCCGGTACGCCGGTTGCAAACCGGCCGTTATCACCACTCATTCCCAAACTGCCCCTAACGTGTCACCTATGCCGGTGAGATGTTGAAACGCGTCGGGGAGCGGTGGGTTCCAAAGCTTTATCAGAAATATTTCGAAATGCTGCCTCTCAGCAAGGCAGCATCCCGCTATTGGCGCCCCCGAAACGGAACATTGGCCTTTACGGGCCATTGCTGTCCGGTCACCCTGACAACAGGCATGGAGGACGGAAATGAATCAGAAGCTGAATACATGGACGTCGCAGCCTGAACTCGCCGGCAACGATATGGCGCGGACGAGTGACGGTTCTTATCATCCGGATTGCGGCGAAGCGCATGATCACAAGCCGACCAAGGCCATCATCGGCGTGGGACTACTCGTGGTACTGAGTTTCCTGCTCTATGAATTCAACGGCAAGGTGTCCAAGACGCACACGTCAGCGACCCCGCCTGCGCAGCACCAGAGTTTCGCGGCTAACCGCTAGGCTTCAACAGCTTCGTCCGCAACAGCGCTCTCAGTCTCGGACACGATAACCCGAAACTGGAAACCGTGCAGACCGATGGTCGGCACAATGCCGAAATGGTCTGTGCGGAGGACTTTGACCCGATGCTGAAGTTCGTTTTTCTCGGTGTTTACCGGGATATCGGTGATCTGCTCATAGGTCTTGCGTGTGTGGCGCTTGTTACCCCAGCGCAGCGCGCGCTCGATTAGCAGCTCCGGCTGTGTGGCCAGGACACGCGCCATGCGCCAGAAAGTCTGCACCAGCTTCGTATAGGCAATCTCTTCTAGACCCGCGACACTGATATCCGCCGGAATTGGGAACGCCTCGACATCCACGATCGGTCCGGCATCGACACGTGCAATCATGCGATGGACCGTGCAGCCGAAGTCGGTCGCGTGATCGTGGAGCGCAGAATAGGCCGGGGCCCAGCCGGGATATTGCGGCGGGCCGGGATGGAAATTGTAGGCGCCAAAGCCAAGCTGATCGAGCACCGCGCCGGGGACGATCACGCCAGTAGTGAACGAAATCATCCGCGCCCGACCCAGCCAGTCGGGTTCGATCGCCGCCAGATCTTCAGCTGTGAAAACAGGAAGGACCGTGAGGGCCGGATTGTGACCACGGAGCAAGGTTGTGAAGACCGAGTGCTCAGCAGGACCCGTCAGGAGGATAATCGTATCGAACATTCGGGCCGCCACGCGCTTCTGCGAATCAACAATCGCCACAGCGTCGCAGCCAGGCCTTAACATCTGATGAGCAGGCCAGATCGCGCTGCATTGCCGCATAGGGCGCGGCTCGGGAATGGCCCAATCGCGGGAACATGCACCTCCTCTGACGGTTGTTTGGCCGCACAGGAGGACACGAGATGGCGAACACTCCCAATCCCAATGACCCGTATCGTCCGGATCCCGCTGATGACATCCGCAATCCAGTGCGGCTCGACAATGAGCTGCAGGCCGATCCTGAACTCGCTGAAGGGCCCGCGAGCGGTAGCCGCGTGGCTATCTATGCACTTGGCGTTATTGTCTTGCTCGGCGCCGTATTCTACGGCCTGAACAGTACATCGATGAATCCGGGCGACGCGACGAAGAGCGCTTCCCAATCCACGCCGGCAACGCAGAGCAGTACGCCAAAGGCGCCAGCGCCAACCAATAACGTCGCGGATTCCTATTCGAAGCCGCCGGTAGCCCCCGGCGTGCGCGACGTAACGCCGACCAACAACCGGTCCGACGTCACCACCGGTGCGGCACCGGCACGGCCGCAAGCTCCGCAATCGGCTCCGACCGGCACCGAGATCGACGGCTCGAAGGGCGGCGCGCCGAAGTAACGGCGCCACCGGGCAGACAAGGCTGCGGGCATCAACACCCGCGGCTTTGTTGCGCATGGACTCACGCTCCCCGGGAGCCGGTTTATTGCTGAAGTAGATCCGGTGACAGTCATCCGGAAAACGTGAAGATGCCGGCTTACCTTTGCCGCAATGCAGCCTGAAACCGCGCCGGACCTTCCTTATCCCGGAGCTTTTTCGATGAACCGCCTGCTGCTCGCTGCGTTGATTGCAACCTTACCGTTCACCTCATCGCAAGCGGCCGAGCCTCCTGCAGCACGCGAGCCTTACGGCATCGGCCTCGAAGGCTTCCCCTATCCTTACCCCGTCAACATGCTGCCGCTGGTCAACGACGGCGAGCAGCTGCGCATGGCCTATATGGACGTGCCATCGACCAAGCCCAATGGTCGGACTGTGGTGTTGCTACATGGCCGCAATTTCCCGTCGAGCTACTGGGCGCCGGTGATCGGCACATTGAACGATGCCGGTTACCGCGTCGTGGTCCCCGATCAGATCGGCTTCGGCAAATCGTCCAAACCATCGGGCGACCTGCATTTCGACAGCCTCGCCCGCAACACCATCGCGCTGATGGATCACCTTGGAATTTCCAAATTCGACATCGTCGCGCATTCGCTGGGTGGTATGCTGAGCGTCCGTATCGCGCGCGCCTATCCCGATCGCATCGATCATCTGCTGCTCGCGGCACCGATCGGACTTGAGGATTATCGCCTCTATGTGCCACCGACGCCGACCGAGAAAATCCTGGAGAACGAAGACAAGCTGACGGCGGAGGGCTACCGCAAGCAGCTCGAGCTGAACTATTCGCTGAAGATGCAACCCGATCAGGTAACGCCCTTTATCGACGCGCGTTTCAACATCAAGGGGTCACCGGAATATCCGCGCTGGTTGCGCGCCTTCGTCAGTTCGGCGCAGATGATCTATCGCGAACCCGTGGCACACGAAATCCCGCTGATCGCCCTGCCGACCCTGTTCATCATGGGCGCCGACGATCACAACGCGCCGGGCAAGCCGAATGCGCCGGAAGCGTTGCGGCCAAAGATGGGCCAGAACGCCGATCTGGCAAAGGCGCTGGCGGCGAAGATGCCGAACGCGAAGGCCGAGGTGCTGCCGAACGCCGGCCATATCGTGTTTCTCGATGCACCGGCCAAATTCAACGAACTGATGTTGGGATTCCTCGCGGCGAAGTAGCAATTGCCGCGCCCTGCTACGCAGATATCCCGAAACATTCATGCTGTATTCAGGTCGAATCGGCTTAATCGTGCTGTGCAACGTTGATCCTCTGCAACTTTCTTGCCCTGTAAGAGTCTGCAGCGGGTGATGCGATGCCATCATTAATTCTCTGCGCCGCATCCCGGCGCCATCGAGGGAGAACACGAATGAAGACGATCTTTGCGGCAGCCTTGTTTGCCGTTAGCGTCGGGGGCATCGGCGCCGCCAGCGCAATGCCTCTGGCTCCGCTGAGCGCTGCAGACACGGCAGGCGTGATTCAGGTCGCTCAGGGCTGCGGCCCCGGCTATGCCCGCGGTCCCTATGGCGGTTGCCGTCCGATGTTCCGCGGCCCGCCGCCGCGTGCCCGCTACTGCCCACCCGGCTTCTTCCGCAATCCCTACGGCCGCTGTATCCGCCGCTGGTGATCGCTGCACAATCCTGATGACGAAAGCCCCGCCAATGGCGGGGCTTTTTGTTGCCCACGCGCCGGTTACAGCCGTCACATGAAGATGACAGAATGGCGCTTCGCTATTCTGGAGATCGTCATGTCGCGCACCTTGCGTCGTCTCATTCTGGCCGGTCTGCTCGGCCTCTCATCGCTGACGACCGGCCGCGCCGAGACCATTCCCCTGCCCGAGCCGCAGCTCGGCCCGCGACCGTTCTATCTTGTCGACAAGATGAAGGACGACCCGCTGAAGACGAAGCTGAGCACCTGCACCGGACCATTTCGCAAGAGCGACTTCTCCATCGCCCATCGCGGCGCGCCGCTGCAATTCCCGGAGCACAGTCGGGAATCCTATCTGGCCGCCGCGCGCATGGGCGCCGGCGTGATCGAATGCGATGTGACCTTCACCAAGGACCGCCAGCTGGTCTGCCGGCATTCGCAATGTGACCTGCACACGACCACCAATATTCTCTCGGTGCCGGCGCTGGCCAACAAATGCACGCAGCCCTTCAGCCCTGCCGATCCCGCCACCGGCAGGAAGGCGTCGGCGAAATGCTGTACCAGCGACATCACGCTGGCGGAGTTCAGGACGCTGACAGCGAAGATGGATGCCGCCAACACATCGGCGACCACCGTTGCGGACTATCAGAACGGTACGCCGCGCTGGCGCACTGACCTTTATGCCAGCTCGGGCACACTGATGACCCATGCCGAGAGCATCGCGCTGATCAAAAGCCTCGGTGCCAAATTCACGCCCGAGCTGAAGGCGCCGGAAGTGCCGATGCCGTTCGACGGCGATTACAGCCAGGAGAAATACGCGACCCAGATGCTCGACGAGTATCGCGCCGCCGGCATTCCGCCTGGTGACGTATTTGCCCAGAGCTTCGATCTCAACGACATCAAGTTCTGGATCCGCACCGCGTCGGACTTCGGCACACAGGCGGTTTATCTCGACGGCCGCTATGAAATACCGGGCTTCGACCACATGCGCGCGGAAACGTGGAAGCCGTCGATGGCCGAACTCAAGGCCGCCGGCGTCAGGATTCTGGCGCCGCCGATCTATATGCTGCTGACGCTTAACGGTAGCAGCCAGATCGTCCCCTCCCCCTATGCCAAGGCAGCACGCGATGCCGGGCTCGATCTGATCACCTGGTCGCTGGAGCGCGATGGGCCGCTCGCCAACGGCGGCGGTTTCTTCCATCGCTCGGTCAAACCCGCCATCGACCGCGACGGCGACACGCTGACGGTGCTGGACATACTGGCGAAGGATGTCGGCGTCCGCGGTGTGTTTTCCGACTGGCCTGCGACGACGACGTTCTATGCCAGCTGCATGGGGCTACGCTGACGCAGCACGCTATTTGGCGTCGCTGTCATAGACGAATTTCGGCATTTCCAGCTTGAGCCGGATCGCCAGCAAACGGAACACCAGTCCGGTCACGGCGGCAACGAGCGTCACGAGATCGGGGCTGAATCCGTATTTAATGCCGCCGATATACAGAAGCCCCGTGACGATCGACACGCTGGCATAGAGTTCGGCGCGAAACAGCAGTGGCACGTCGTTGCACAGCACGTCTCGAATGACGCCGCCGACGCAGCCGGTGATCATCCCGGCCACCACGACGATCAGCAGCGGCTGATCCATGGCGAGCGCGATGTTGCAGCCCATGATGGTGAAGACCACGAGGCCGATGGCATCGAGCACCAGAAACAGCGCGTGAAAACGATGCACGACCCGGGCGAGCCCGATGGTCAGCAGCGCTGCGCCGCCGGTGAGCAGCAGCAGATACGGGCTCTTCACCCACCATAGCGGATAGTGCCCGAGCAACATGTCGCGCATCGAACCACCGCCGAGCGCAGTGATGCAGCCGAGCATGGCAACGCCGAGCCAGTCCATCTTGCGCCGCCCGGCCGCGAGCGCAGCCGTCATCGCCTCGGCGACGAGCGCGATCATGGCAAGCGGAAACAGCAGGGCTTCAGTATGGGGCATGGGACTCGCCGGCAGCGGATGACGGCGACCTGTAACACAAATCCGTGCATGCGGTGACCGGCGGCGGACAAATCCCCGCCATCTTCCTGAGCCTCCATCACAACCTCACAGCAGGAGGTGTCATGACCCGTCTGTTTCTCACCCTCCCCATTCTGCTCATGGCTGGCGCGGCCATGGCGGAGGACGCGCGGCTGTCGATGCCCTATTACGGTAGCGCCACCATGAATGCCGATGACAGCCTGGTGCTGCATTTCACCCGCACGGTGGACGGCAAGCCGGCCGACGGCTCGCAGACCTTTGCCCCCGGCGATCGCAGCTATGACAACGTGCGTCGCCACCTGAGCGGCATTGAACCCGGCCAGACCAAACCGCTGACGCCCTGGAGAGACTGAGCGTCAGCACAAACGGGCTTGCCTACCAGTAGCGGCGGCGCCAGTAACGACGACGCCAGTAGCGGCGTCGGACGCCCCAGTGACGACGGCGCCAACCCCAGTGCCTGTGGCGCCAGCCCCAATGCCGTCCCCGCCAGCCGCGATGCCAGCGCACCTGTTCCGGCTGCAGACGATCGACATCGTCCTGTGAGGCCACCGCAGGCTGCGGTTCACTGTCAGGTCTGTGGTTGTCGAGCGGATTGGTCGGTAGCAACGGTGCGGCCTGGGCCCGGGTGACCGTCTGGGCGACCAACCCGGCGCCCGCGACAAAGCCGAAGGCGATCTTCAGAAAATGACGGCGTTCCATCGCGATCTCTCCTGATATCCGTGAGACATCAGGATCGGACCAGCGGCATGAATGGAAACTGAATGCGCGCGGGAACTTACATCTTCAGACGTCGAGACTATCGAAAGCCGGCAGCGAGCCCAACCACCTGACCATCGAGCCCGTTGAAGCCATGATATCCCCGCGCCTCGCACGGATCGCCATCGTTGCGCCCACCGTTCAGCCACGCCACGCGGGCGCGACCGCCCGACCATTTCACGAAGGGATCGACGCCGGCGGGCACAGTGACTTTGCAGCCATCATTGCGATGATGGATGACGAGCGTACGCGGCAGCGCCGATGGCGAGCCGATGATCGACATGACATTGCTGCCACCACCCGACTCCGCACTGAGAAATCCCGAGGTCAGCACCAGCGCATCCGGCCGCGCACCCCGCGCAATGCCTTCGGCGGCACGTTGCGTCCCGCGGCTGGTCGCGACCACCGTCACCGGACGCTTGATCGCCGCCATGTATTGCACGGCGCTGGACAGATCCGTTCCGGCATCGACCACCAGCACCGCCAGCCCGCGCGCCGCATAGGCGCTGCGCGTGCGCACCAACTGATTGCCCTTCAGCCCGTTGATCTCGCCATGCTCGCCAGGATTGATAGCACCGCTACCGCCCGGCATCAGGATCACGCTGGCGCGCGGCGATGCGGGCCTGATGAGCACGGCGCGGGAGCCGCCGATGGTGACGGTCTCGTCGGCGATTGCTGCGCTAGAAGCGAACTCGAACATCGACAAGACAACAGCGACGCGAATGGTCCAGATGCGGGGTTTGATCATATGTATCCTCACTGGCTTTCAATCAGAGACGAATACGACTACCATGGAGTACATGGAAGTATTCCTGACTACGATTTCAACTAAGCCTTTGGAAATTTGAGATCAAACAAGAGTTTCAAAACTTTAGCGACCACTTCGCGGTAATTGCGGATATCTCTATCAGTCACGTCCACGGTGGCCCTCTCATGAATGAGCTTATTTCTCAATCCGTAATAGTGCTGCGCCTTGGAAAGCAAATCCGACGGAATCTTAATTTTCAGATTAATCTCTTTGAGGACCAAATCACGCCGCGAGAATATCTGCGCAATCTTTGCGTTGTTGTAAGTGGCCGGCGGGAATAATGACGTTTCGTGTACGATGTACTCTTTAAGAGCGATCTCGAAATTACTATCAAGCAGGATTAGAGAAATTCGGCTCTTAGTTTCGAAATTCAACTTGTCGATAATTTCAACAGCGCCCATCGCCTCGACTAAACCGAGCGTCCACGGCATTTTGTCAATCTGACCTCTATTACTAGACTTTAGCTTCTCTATTGAGGGTCGCTTTGCTCGAGGTAACGGCGGCAGATGACTTCGCAGGCTTGCACCCGACGGTGCCGGTTCAATTTCTTCAACGTCTCCCGATCTATGACGGAAGACATTTTCGTCCCAGTCATCTTTAAGTCGGCGCGAGAGTGTACTGAAGTGACCCATAAGAGGGGCAAGCGTGTGACGAACGTTCTGGAACAAGATATGCGCGGAATTTACTCCATTCTTTGTACTATTCCACGGCATTAACCGAGCCGGCCCCTGCAGTTTTACAATTCCTCGGCAGAGAGATGCATCGGGATGCGGGACGCCTGCTTCCTGCGAATTGAAATACCCAACCTCTCTAGACTTCAGCTCTTTTACAATTAGACGATTATTGCAATAGAAGTACGCCCCGTAGTTATCCTCCTCAGCGACACGATCACCGATAAGACCTACTACTATCTCTACGGCAACTTTCCCTTCCCCAGGGACACTAACGTCAAATTTTGCTGCCTTGGGGCTAAAGCCTTTTGGGTAGCTCCAATTTTCGAAGTTTTCTGCATCGATCGGGATGCCATTCACCTTGATCACACATCCATGCTGAATGAACCAACCGTAAGTCTGGCCAAAATGAACTCGAAGCGCGCCTATATCCGTAGATACAAAAGTTCGGCGCAATCTTGAAATTTCTACCTGGGTTGTTCCCTTCTCAATGCCGGGAATTTCATAGGCGGCGAGTCTCCAGTCTTCCGACTCAAGCCACTCTTTCGTTATATTGAGTTCGAGACTTCGCTCATTTTTGAAGCGCGTTCTAATATCAACGTGCTCACCCAGCGCTATTCCCGCTCGCTTACTACCCACGCCGAAGATTCCAATAACCTCCGATTTCGGATCATTCTTGCTTCCGCCGGGTGAAAGTAACAAATACAGATCATCAAGCCGAACCCCTCCGACGTCATCCTTTACGGAGATAAGTTGGCGTTCTGCGTCTAGCGTGATTTCAATTGTGGGGCGCTTTTGCTGCCCGCCTCGGAGCCACACATCGAGAGCATTGTCTACTAGCTCACAAAGCCCTGTTTTCAGATCATAATCACTTATGATCGACCAAAACATCCGTTTCTCGGGCGTCCCATCGATCGGCCCAATTTCAGTCTTTATCGAAACTCCGCTCATGACACCCCACCCCTGACACACGCTTAACGAGCATCAGATCATGGGGGTCCATCAGACGGCAAGCAGCAAAACTATTGCGCTGCGTTGCAGCACTCAGCCCTACAACGGCATATTGTCGTGCTTCTTCATCGGCACTTCCAGATGCTTGTCCTTCAGCATCGCCAGTGCACGGGCGATGCGCTTGCGGGTGGAGTGCGGCATGATCACGTCGTCGATATAGCCACGCTCGGCAGCGACGAAGGGTGACAGGAAGCGGTCTTCGTATTCCTTGGTGCGCGCCGCGATCTTGTCGGCATCGCCGATGTCCTGGCGGAAGATGATTTCCACCGCGCCCTTGGCGCCCATCACGGCGATCTGCGCGGTCGGCCAGGCATAGTTCATGTCGGCGCCGATTTCCTTCGAGGCCATCACGTCGAAGGCGCCGCCATAGGCCTTGCGGGTGATCACGGTCACCAAGGGAACGGTGCACTGACTATAGGCGAACAGCAGCTTGGCGCCGTGCTTGATGAGACCGCCATATTCCTGCGCGGTGCCCGGCAGGAAGCCCGGCACGTCCACGAAGGTGACGATCGGAATGTTGAAGGCGTCGCAGAAGCGCACGAAGCGCGCGGCTTTTCGCGAGGCGTCGGAGTCGAGCACGCCGGCCAACACCATCGGCTGGTTGGCGACAAAGCCCACGGTCTTGCCGGCGATGCGCCCGAAGCCCGTCACAATGTTCTTGGCGAAGGTCTCGGCGATCTCGAAGAAGTCGCCCTCGTCCACGACCTTCAGGATCAGCTCCTTCATGTCATAGGGCTTGTTCGGATTGTCGGGGATCAACGTGTCGAGCGACAGGTCGGTGCGTTCGATGTCATCGAAGCTCGGCCATTCCGGCACGCCTTCGGTGTTGTTGGCCGGCAGGAAATCGATGAGACGACGCATCTGCAGCAGCGTCTCGACATCGTTCTCGAAGGCGCCGTCGGCGATCGAGGACTTGGTCGCATGCATGCTGGCGCCGCCGAGTTCTTCGGCGGTGACGACCTCGTTGGTCACGGTCTTCACCACGTCGGGGCCGGTGACGAACATGTAGCTGGTGTTCTTCACCATGAAGATGAAGTCAGTCATGGCCGGCGAATAGACGTCGCCGCCGGCGCAGGGCCCCATGATGACGGAGATCTGCGGGATCACGCCGGAGGCCTGCACGTTGCGGCGGAACACATAGGAATAACCGGCGAGCGCCGCGACGCCCTCCTGGATGCGCGCGCCGCCGGCATCATAGAGGCCGATGATGGGCGCCCGCGCCTTCATCGCCATATCCTGCAGCTTGGTGATCTTGAGCGCGTGGGTCTCGGACAGCGAGCCACCGAACACGGTGAAATCCTTGGCGAAGACGAAGGTCTTGCGGCCGTTGACGGTGCCCCAGCCGGTGACGACGCCGTCGCCGGGAATCCTGGACTTGTCCATGCCAAATTCCACGGAGCGGTGTTCGACGAACATGTCGAATTCCTCGAACGATCCCTTGTCGAGCAGCAGCTCGATGCGCTCACGGGCGGTCAGCTTGCCCTTGCTGTGCTGCGACTCGATGCGCTTCTCGCCGCCGCCCAGTTTGGCGCCTGCGCGACGCTGTTCGAGGGTGTCCAGGATGTCTTTCATGTGCTCCAGCCCGTCAATGTCACGTGTTATCGCCCGCTTGTCGGCCATTTGGACCGCAGGATTTGGGCGAGGTTCTAGCATGGGGTTTTCGGCGGTGGAAACGCCCATCAAGAAGGGTTGAATCCCCCAAAATCGCATGGCGCTGGCGGCAATCCTGCCTATATCCGGGCCAGACAAGGGAGAGCGCTGGATGGCCAATATCGTGATCAATGAAAGCAGTGGCGCAGCCACGGGTGGCGTGCGCGATCTGCTGCGCTGGGAAGGCGCGGCGCTGTTTGTCGGAATGACGCTGTTCTACTGGATTTCGGGCGCGCCCTGGCAGATCTATGCCCTGTTTTTCTTCGCCCCGGACCTCAGCATGCTGGCCTATCTGGCCGGCCCGCGGATCGGCGCAGGTGTCTATAATCTGGTGCATGCCACCATCGCGCCGCTGCTGCTCGCCCTCGGCGGTATCGCCACCGCGGAGCCGATCGCCGGTTCGATCGCGCTGGTCTGGTTCGCCCATATCGGCTTCGACCGCGCGCTCGGCTACGGGCTGAAATACGATGCCGGTTTCCGCTTCACCCATCTCGGCCGCATCGGCAAGGATACGACAGTGCCGTCGACGGTGGAAAACCCGACAACCGGCAACCGGATCAAGGCTGCCTGACGCGCAGCCTCACGGCTCGCCGGGCTTGAACGGCGCTTCCTTGCCGGGCGGTGTGCTTTCCTCGGCCATCGCTAGCAGCATCGCCACCATCACGTAATTGCCGGCCACCGCCGTAAGATCGACGATCTGCTGATCGTTGAAGATTTTCTTGGCGCGGGCATAGGTCGCGTCGGAGACCTTATGCGTGCTCGTCAGTTCTGTGACAAAATCGTACACCGTCGCCTCATCCTCAGCCATCTTGGCAGGCCGCTTGTTGGCCTTGAGGTCGGCGATGATGTCAGGCGACAACCCCGCCTTCTGCGCCAGTGGCGCATGCGCGAACCATTCCACCTGCGAGCGCCATTGCCGGCCGATGATGATGATCGCGAACTCGTTGAGCTTGACTGGAACGGACGTGTCCCAGCGCAGATAGGCGAACAGATCGAACAACTTTTGCCCAAGCACCGGGCTGCGCATCATGGGATTGTAGGGACCTGCGAGACCCACGCTCGAGACCTTCATCACCTGCTCGCCGAGTGGCTTCTGCTTCGCGTCGAGCTGATCCATGGTGAGCTGCGGAAAGCGCGGCTCCTTGCTGGTGGCGGGCTGGGCAAACATGGTGGCGGCGAACCAGCCGCTGGCCGCCGCAAGTGCGAGCGACGACAGTCCGATGGACGACATCCAGAGCGATGGGGGCTTCATGATTTCCTCCGTGAGTTTTTTATTGGTCACGGAGGCTAGTTCAGGGTGCCGGACTGCACCAGTATCAAAGCGCGATGGCTGAACCCACGAAGGGCAGATATCAGCACGGCAAAGCGTTGCGGTTCTAGGCGCGGCCCGACAGCCGCAGGACGAAGACCAGCACTTCGGCAACGGCCTTGTAGAGCTCGGCTGGAATCTCGTCGCCGAGTTCGACATTAGAGAGCGCGCCGGCCAGAACTTCGTTTTCCTCGATCGGAATGTCGTGGGCCTTGGCTATCTCGATGATCTTCTCACCGATCGCGCCCTTGCCTTTCGCGGTGACAACAGGCGCGCCGGTCTTGTCGTAATGCAGCGCGACGGCGAGCGATCTCTTGGGCTGTACGATCATAGCGCGCGGTCCAGAAAGTGCCCCGCCGATGCCGGCGCGGGCTGCACCGGTGCGCCCTCGCGGACCACGATATCGCCAGGCTGCAGATTGGCGCGGATCAGCGCCTGATTGAGCTGGGCCGTACCGGCCTGCAATTGCAGCGCCGTTGCCGGCCGCTCCGCCCACATCCGCACCGAGGTCTTGTCGCCGGTCAGCGAGACCAGCGCATGCACCGGGCCAGCGGGCTCGACATCGAGCGAGAAGCGTGCACGCCAGACCTGCTTGGCCGCTTCAGCCTCGCTGCCATTGCCGCCATCGCGCGAAATCTCGAACTGCGCCATGGCCGTGCCAGCCGGCACCGCAAATGGAATTTCAAAACTCCAGCGCGGCGATGCCTGATCGAGCCGCGGCGCTGCAAGGCCATCCGCGCGATCCGGCAAGGATGCCACCTGCAGCAGCGTCTGGCGCGCCAGTGCGGCATCGGTATCCGCGAGCAGATGATGGACGGTGGCGGTCAGCGGTGCATTGGCCGGGAGTGTAGGCAGTGCCATCGCCTGCGCCGTCGGCAGCCCACCGCGCAACGGTGGCGGCGGCAGGTTGCTGCGTGCGATGTTGGTGTTGGCACTTGTCTGACCCGCTGGCGCTTTCGCAGCAGGCAGCAGATCCATCATCATGTTGTCGTCGAACACCAGCGACGCTGCGCTTCCCATGCCCCTCGGAGCCGTCTGCAGCGCTTCCCGAAACAGGTTGAGCGCTGCGCCATTGGCAGCCAAGCGTGCAGCCGCTTCGGGGGCTTTCGCCACGGCCGGTGCGGTCTGAGCGGGGACATCGAGCACGGGCTCGTCTGCGGCGAGAAGTCCAGCCTGCTGCAGCGGATCGTTCTTGATGCTGGCCTTGGGCAACATGACCGCTGTTGCCGCAGCGGCTTGCGCCTGCTGTGCGCTGACCTGCGCCACGACATTGGGAAGCGCATTTGCCAATGCCGATACTGGCTGCTCCGGCGTAGCCACCGGTGTCGCTGCATTCGCCGTCGCTGCCGTTGTGCTCTGGGTCTGACTCGCTGTGGCGAGCGTCGTGGCCAACGCCTGGCGCAACACGATCAATGCGGCTTTCATGTCGGGCAACCCGCCTTGCGGCAGCGATCCCTTGGCCAGCGACGATTCCAGAAACAGGCCGGAATTCTGGAACGCCGATTTGACGTCCTCGCCGGTGAGCTGGGTATCGAGCGGCGGACGCTGCGCCAATACCTGCGCGACCGCCTGCTGCAATTGCGGCGGCAGCCCCTGCAGCGAGGTCACAGCACCGAGATTGGCAAACAGCGTCGCCAGGCTCGCCTGCTGCGTCACGGCGCTTTGCGTGGCGGTGGAGACAGCCTGCGCTTCAAGCGATGTCAGCTGGATCTTGGAGGTCGCAATGGCATTGGCGAGATTGATTGGCAGGTCTGGCGCAAGCGTCACATTGCCGGAGGACGCACCACCCGCCTGCCCTGCACTTGTGTTCTGCGGCGTGACGACTGCAAGCTGAACATTGCCGTTGTCCGTCTTCGACACTGCGAATTGCAGCACCTGCCCGGCCTGCAACGGCACCTGCGATTGCACGTCGATCGTGCTGTGCCCGATGGCGATGCGAACCTGATTGTCTGGCGAGACTGACAGCACGCGGCCGGCAATCACGCTGCCGGGCTGAAACGCGACTTCGCTCGCCACGCCCTGCGCGGAGACAACCGGTAAGATCGAGTTGACGGGAGTCGGCATGGTGAGCTGCACCGGACAATGGTGCGGCTACGCTAGTTAACGGTCGTTAACTTCCAATTAACCCGCTGACGGTGCGACCGCCTTCAGCACCAGCACGGCGGCCTTGAAATCCACCTGTCGCGCCGCGCGCCGCGCAGCGACTTCCTCGTCGAGACCCCACTTCTCGATATTCCAGTCCTCGTCGACAAAGGCGGCGGTCCAGACCTGATCGGCATTCAGATGGCCATGGAGCAGCGCCAGCGCGAGCAGCGCCGAACCGGTAATCGTGGTCACCAGATGCAGCGCGGCGATCGCCCATGGATCGCTCGGCAGCGCCGCGCGGGCAGATGCGACAGCCTGTTCGGGCTGGCTGACATGCACGATGCCCTCGGCCAGAATGAAATGCGCGCCGAGATCATCGGCAGCCCAGAACAAGACGGGGTCCCACGCCGCAGCCTCGCGCGCGATAAGCGCCTCGGGATAGCTCGCGCGGTAGAACAAGAGATCGGTACTGAAGTATTTTGCGATATCGTCAGCCACCGCCTGGGTCTGCGCCTCATCGCGGATCGCATCGATCACGCTGTTGGCCAGTCGCGTCACCGGCATGCTCGTGGGATCGATGACATCCTGCTGCGCGTCCCATTCCGCAACCATGACCTCGGCAATGGCTGATGTAGGAACGACCAGCGGATGGCGCGATGGCGTACGGACGGTCTTGTCGTCGAGGGTGATGGCAAAGCCGTTCGGTGTTTCGCTAAAGCCGACGGTCTTGTAGAAACGCTTGCGCTGCGGGCCACGCGTCGACTGTCGCACCGCTTCTTGCGGATCGAGCTGCGACTGGCCGAACACGTCGTCAAACAATTCACGCATCGATGGTCCAGGTCCTGTTATCCCGCCATACCTTTACGCGACAGACAGGCGCCACGCGAGATCAAATCGCGCGTGTCAGCGATTGGCGCAGGCTCGTGAATAGGTCGCACGATCATTGGGACCGAGACCCGCAGCGGCGCCATCCTGAAGGCAGTCGGTGATACGATCGCTGAAGGATCTCCGCGCCTGCGGTACGTTCTGCTGCCGCGGCAGATCGCCGAGCTGAGGCACGACCGGTACTTCGATCCGCGGTGGTGGCGGCGCCGGCGGCAGCGGCGTGATCAGCGCCGGATTGCCGGGCACGCCAATATACTGCGCCAATGCCGGCGCAGCGGACAACACCACCACAACGGCGACCGACATAGCGAATGGGATGGAACGATGCCTCATCCGCCTCATGTCGTCACGATCCCGCGTCACATCAAGTGTCAGCGCCGGACAATGTGATCCGCCGCCATGTGACGGCGTTCCCATCCGGCGCGCTCGAGTTCCGGCCGATCATCATTGATCTCGGGATAGCCGATGCAGAAATAGCCGATCAGCCGCCAATCACGGGGGATATCGAGCGTCACTGCGATGGCGGCAGGATCGAGGATCGAGACCCAGCCCATACCGATGCCCTCTGCGCGCGCGGCGAGCCACATGGTCGCGATCGCCGTCACCACCGAATAATCCACCATCTCCGGCATGGTGCGGCGGCCGAGGCCGTGGCCGACATCCGTCGTGTGATCTGCAAACACCGCGAGGTGGCATGGCGCTTCGCGCAGGCCGGCGAGCTTGAGCGTCGCATAGTTCTGCGCGCGTTCGCCGGTATAAGCGCTCAATGCCTCGGCATTGCAGGCGCTGAAATTCTCCAGCACCGCCTGACGGCGTGACGCGTCATCGACAATGACGAAGCGCCACGGCTGGCTCAGACCCACCGAAGGGGCAAGGCACGCAGTATCGATCAGGCGATCGAGAAAGCCCACAGGCAATGGATCGGACTTGAAGTGCCTGATATCACGGCGCCACACGAACAGGTCATGCAGGCGCGCGCAAAACGCGGCGTCGAACTCCGGTGCCCCGGTTGCTGCCGGCGTCGCGCGCGGAATGTCGTCGGAGCCCGACAACGCCCTACTCTTCCGGTGCGTTCTCGATCGGATCGAACCGGTCGTGTTCGAGACCGAGCAAGTTCCACGATTGCAGCATATGCGGCGGCAGCGGTGCGGTCGCGTCGATCACGCCGCCGCGCGGATGCGGGATCACGATGCGGCGCGCCAGGAGATGCAGGCGCTTCTGGATTCCGCCGGGCAGCTGCCAGTTCTCGATGTTGAAATATTTGGGATCGCCGACGATGGCGTGGCCGATATGCGCCATATGCGCGCGCAACTGATGCGTACGTCCGGTCACGGGCTTGAGCGACACCCAGGCGAGCTTCTGCGCCGAGGTCTCCACGACGGCATAATACGTCACCGCGTGGCTCGCGCCCTCGTCGCCATGTTTGGCGACACGCATGATCGTGTCCTCCTCGTTCTCTTCCTTGGCCAGATAGGTCGAGATGCGGCCCTGCTTCGGCTTTGGCACGCCGGCAACCAGCGCCCAATACATCTTGCGCGCGGATCGTTCGCGAAATGCGCCGGTCAGATGGGTCGCGGCGAAACGTGTCTTCGCGATCAGCAGACAGCCGGATGTTTCCTTGTCGAGCCGGTGCACCAGCCGCGGCTTCTGGCCTTTCGCGTCGCGCATCACCTCGAGCATCATATCGACGTGCCGCGTTGTGCCCGAACCGCCCTGCACCGCGAGGCCGGCCGGCTTGTTCAGCACCATGACGTCTGCATCCTCGTAGATCGTCATCTCCTTGAGGGCTTCGAGCGTCTTCGTTGCGGCTTCGGAGAGCACGCCCACAACCTTCGGCGCGTCAAGCTTGAGCGGCGGAATACGGACGGTCTGTCCCTCTTCCAGGCGATCCTTGCTGTCGGCGCGCTTGCCGTTCACGCGCAGCTCGCCTTTGCGGACGATGCGCTGGATGTGTGAGAATGACAGGCCGGGGAAATGCGCCTCGAGAAAGCGATCGACGCGCATGCCGTTCTCGTCGGGCGTAACGATGATGTTTTGCACGGCGGTGGGCAGCGGCGCTGGTGCGACTTCGGCTTTCGCTGGCGCTTCTTCGAGATAGGGCTTGGCCGGCCGCGCCTCGCGCAGCGGCGCATTGCCATAGCGTGGCGCGGGCTTGCCGCCGGGACGCAGACCGGAAGGACGCGAGCTCGGTGGACGCTTGCTGCCCGATCGCTCGGAGCGTTGCGGCCCATCGAAGCGCTCGGCCCGTTCGGCGCGCTGAGGGCGTTCGGATCGCTCGGCACGTTCCGGCCGCTCGGACCACTCCGAACGTTCACCGGCACGCGCGCGCGACGGACGCGCGCTCATCGGGCGATCGCTGCTCACGCGGCCGGCCTTGCCGAATGACGGCCGGTCACCCTTCGAAGATGCGGCTTTCGAGGCAGCGCCCTTCGATGCGGTTCCCTTGCCACGCGGCGCCTTGCTGCGCTCACCACCGGGGCCACGCTTGGCGAGAGGCTTCTTGTCGCGACGGCTCATGATTGTCTCTCGTTCCTCAGCCTGGCCCAGTAGTCCAGCCGCTTGCGAATCTCGCGTTCGAACCCGCGTTCCGGCGGATCATAGAAGGTCTGCCGCCCCAAGGCTTCCGGGAAATAGTCTTGCCCGGAGAAACCTTCTGGCGTGTCGTGGTCGTATTGGTACCCGTCACCATAGCCTTCCGATTTCATCAGCTTGGTCGGCGAGTTCAGAATGTGCTTCGGTGGCAGCAGCGAGCCGCCCTCCTTCGCTGTCCGCATCGCAGCCTTATAGGCGGTATAGGCAGCGTTCGATTTCGGCGCGGTGGCGATGTAGATCACCGCCTGCGCGATGGCGAGTTCGCCCTCGGGATGGCCGAGGAAATCATAGGCGTCCTTGGCGGCATTGCAGATCACCAGCGCCTGCGGATCGGCAAGACCGATATCCTCCACCGCCATCCGCACCACGCGGCGCGCCAGAAACAGTGGGTCCTCGCCGGCATCCAGCATGCGGCACAGGTAATATAGCGCGGCGTCGGGATCGCTGCCGCGCACCGATTTATGCAATGCAGAGATTAGATTGTAATGGCCATCGGCCGACTTGTCGTAGATCGGCGCGCGGCGCTGCAGGATGTCCTGCAGTTGCGCGGCGTTGAACACTTCATTGGTCCGCGCAGCGCGCCATACTTCTTCGACCAGTGTCAGTGCAGCGCGGCCATCGCCATCGGCCATACGCACCAGCACGGCGCGCGCCTCCGCATCGAGCGGCAGCGACCGGCCCTCGATCTTCTCCGCGTTTGCGAACAGCTTCTCGATCGCCGCCGCATCCAGTGACTGGAACACCAGCACGCGCGAACGCGACAACAGAGCGGCATTGAGTTCGAAGGACGGGTTCTCGGTGGTGGCGCCGACCAGCACCACGGTGCCGTCTTCCATCACCGGCAAGAACGAATCCTGCTGCGCCTTGTTGAAGCGATGCACCTCGTCGACGAACAGCAGCGTGCCCTTGCCCATCTCGCGGCGCGCGCGCGCAGCTTCGAACACTTTCTTCAGATCAGCGACGCCGGAGAACACCGCAGATATCTGCTCGAATTGAAGCTCCGTCGCATCTGCAAGCAGCCGCGCGACCGTGGTCTTGCCGGTGCCGGGCGGCCCCCAGAATACCAGCGAGCCCAGCGTGCGCGTCTCCAGCATCCGCGTCAGCGCGCCATCGGGGCCAAGGATATGATCCTGCCCGACCACATCGGACAGCACGCGCGGCCGCAGCCGCTCAGGTAGCGGACGCGGCGCATCCTGCTCCAGCCCGGCTGCGGCAAACAGGTTTGCAGAAGGCGTGGGTTGTTTCGGGCTCATCCGCCGAGTGTAACGTTGATTTGCTGGCCGCCGCGCACGACCACGATGCGCCACAGCCGCGCGCCCTCGCGCGTCACCTTGTCGAGATCGCTGGTCTTGCCGATCTTGGTCCCGTTGACCGCAACGATGAGATCGCCCTTCTGGAAGCCGACACCAGCCGCAGTGGCGGTGTCCGTCAGCTCGGTGATGACAACGCCCTCGGTGCTGGAATCCAGCCGCAACTCGTCGGCAACGGCCGGCGAGATATTGGCGACCTTGGCGCCCTGGAATGGCGAGCGCGCCGTCAGCGTGATCTCGTCACGGCCGGTGTCGGGCGCAGCTTCGAGTGCAACGGTCAGCTTCACCGGCTTACCGCCACGTTGCGCATCGAGCTGTGCGGTGCCGCCGAGCGGCCGCGTCGCGAAGCGATATTCGAATGCATTCGGATCCTCGATGGTCTGGCCATCGATGGCAGTCACGAGATCGGAGACCTTGAGGCCGGCCTTTGCCGCCGGGCTGTTCGCCGTGACATTGACGACCAGCGCGCCTGACGGTGTCTTGAGACCGAGCGTCTCGGCGATTTCAGGCGTGATGTTCTGCAGCCGCGCGCCAAGCCACGGACGCTTCACGGCCTTACCGCCTGATTTGGCGGAGGCAACGACGACGCGCACCATGTTGGCCGGAATCGCGAAGCCGATGCCCTGCGAGCCGCCGGAGCGCGAGAAGATCGCGGTGTTCACGCCGACCAGCTTGCCGGTCATGTCGACCAGCGCGCCGCCGGAATTGCCGGGATTGATCGCAGCATCGGTCTGGATGAAGAACTGATAGTCGGTGATGCCGACCTGCGTACGCGCCAGCGCGGACACGATGCCGTGGGTCACGGTCTGGCCGACGCCGAACGGATTGCCGATGGCGAGCACGACGTCACCAACCAGCAGATCGTCGGAGTTGGAGAAATCCAGGGTCGGGAATTTCTCTTTCGTGTCCTTGATGCGCAGCACTGCCAGATCGGTGCGGCTGTCCTTCAGCACGATCTCGGCCTCGAACTCGCGCTTGTCCGCCAGCGACACCTTCACCTGGTCGGCGCCTTCAATGACGTGGTTGTTGGTGACGACGAGGCCCGAGGCATCGACCATTACGCCGGAACCGAGCGAGCGCTGCATCTGTTCCGGCTGCATGCCCTGCCCGCCGAAGAAGCGGCGGAACACCGGATCGTCCAGCAGCGGATTACGGTTCTGCACGGTCTTGGCCGCATAGACGTTCACCACGGCCGGCTGCACCCGCTGCACGATCGGCGCGTAGGACAGCTTCATTTCCGTGGGCGACGTCGGGACCCGGCGATCTTGTGCAACAGCCGGCGCGAGTGCGGAGGACAGAACAATGACGCACAGAGCGGAAGCGGCAGCAGCGTTGCGGAAAAATGGGATCATCATGGCCTCTTTGAGGAAATCGCGGCGAATATAGGCTGCTGAGCGGGGCAATAGAAGGGCAGGAACTAGCCTGCGTCCGCCGGCACATCCTTCTCCACCGGCGCTTTTTTGCGCGGCTGGGGCGCTGCGGCCGCGACCGACTTCTGGCGCATCTTGTGCGCGTCTCCCCACGCCTTGAGGGCATCGATGACCGGACGCAATCCGAGCCCGGTTTCCGACAGTGCATATTCGACCCGCGGGGGGACCTCGGCATAGACCGTCCGGACGATCAGCCCATCCTCTTCGAGCGCGCGCAGCTGCTTGGTCAGCATGCGCTGGGTGATCCGTGGCATCAGCTTGCGCAGCTCGCCGAAACGCAGCCGCCCCTGCTGCAAATGATACAGGATCACGCCCTTCCACTTGCCATCGATCAGATCGAGCGTCACCTCGACCGGACAGCCCGGCCCATTGCCGAAATCACGCCGTTTCACCGCAAATTTCCAATAGTATCCATTCGGTGACTATATCCCTGAAATGACAGTACTTGCAATTATTGTCATGCCGGGACACCTCTTTTGGGACATTCCCGCTATAAGCTACGGAGCGCACCCAATGAAGGCAGTCGGCTACACCAAATCCCTCCCGATCGACGCAGCTGACGCGCTGATCGATTTCGAGGCTCCGAAGCCCGACCCGACCGGTCGCGACATCCGCGTATCGGTGAAGGCGATCTCGGCCAATCCCGTCGATTTCAAGGTGCGCAAGCGCGCAGCGCCGCCGGCCGGCGAAACCAAGATCCTCGGTTATGATGCCGCCGGCGTCGTCGATGCTGTAGGCCCCGATGTGACGATGTTCCAGCCGGGCGACGAGGTGTTCTATGCCGGCTCGATCCAGCGTCAGGGCACCAATGCCGAGTTCCATCTGGTCGATGAGCGCATTGTCGGCCGCAAGCCCTCCTCGCTTTCCTTCGCACAGTCTGCGGCGTTGCCGCTCACCGCGATCACAGCCTGGGAACTGCTGTTCGATCGGCTCGGCGTCGCCCCCGGCAAGAGCCTCGATCCGCGCACGCTGCTCATCATCGGCGGCGCCGGCGGCGTCGGCTCGATCCTCATCCAGCTCGCGCGTCGCCTCACCGGCCTCACCGTCGTGGCAACGGCATCGCGGCCCGAGACGATCAAGTGGTGCCAGGATCTCGGCGCGCATGCGGTGATCGATCACAGCAAGCCGCTGAAAGAGCAGATCGACGCGTTGAAGCTGCCGCCGGTCTCGCTCGTCGCCAGCCTCACGGGGACGGAGCAGCACTACAAGGCGCTTGCTGATCTGATCGCACCGCAGGGCAAGCTTGGACTGATCGACGATCCCGTTGAATTCAACATCGCCGCGTTCAAAGGCAAGGCCGTGTCGGTGCACTGGGAGTCCATGTTCACGCGATCGTCATTCCAGACACCGGACATGATCGCGCAACATTACCTTCTCAACGACGTTGCGGATCTCATCGACAAGGGCGTGCTGCGCACGACGCTCGACAAGACCTTCGGCACTATCAACGCCGCGAATCTCAAGCGCGCGCATGCGCTGCTCGAATCCGGCAAGTCGCACGGCAAGATCGTGCTCGAAGGCTGGTGATCACGAAACCGGCCCCGCGAAATTCGCGCCTGGAGACACCTACGACAACAGAGCGCATCCATGGATGCGCTCTTCTCACTTAATAGCTAATCCAGATAGCTAATTACATAAATCGCTTGTGATCGAAAAGCGACACCGCAGTGTCGTTCACTACAATGCGATGCGGGTTTTGCAGAACTGTCGCAAAGCGAGCCTAGGTTGCCCGCGAGCTCAACGGTAGCTCGCTTGTAAAAAATGAGGGCGGCCTCGGGCGAGAGTCTTCGGACGTTCTCTCTCACAAGATCACAAAACACAGATCCATACGCATCATCACCTGCGGAGCAATCCGCGGGGCGTGTCGGATTTTGTCTTCTACAGGGGTACTCCATGTCTTTCACGACACACAAAATCCTGGGCACGCTCGGCGTGATCGGCGCGCTGACGGCAGGCCCGGCGCATGCGCAGTCATCGAATGACGAGATCGCAGCATTGAAGGCGCAGCTCCGCGCGCTGGAAAAGAAGCTCGATAACGTTCAGAAACAGGCGAACACCACGCAAAAGCAGACGGAATCGGTCAAGCAGAATTTCGCGAATGCCAACGCCGCCATGCACAAGAAGGCCGTGCCGTTCATCGACGCGACCCTGACGATGCCGGGCAACCGTCCGACCTTCTGCACGACAGATGGCCTGAACTGCATCGCCATCACCGGCCGTCTGCACCTCGACACCGCCGCTTATTCGTTCTCGCCGAAGTCGGCCGGCACCAGTCCGCAGAGCGTCAATGACGGCATCAATGCCCGCCGCGCCCGTCTCGGCCTGATCGGCACCTTCAACAAGGATTGGGAATACGGCGTGATTGTCGACGCCGGTGGCACCACCGATGGCGATGTCACCCTCAACAACGCCTATGTCGCCTATAAGGGCGTCAAGGGCCTGTTGATCCAGGGTGGTTACATCGACGTCCCCTATACGCTGGACGAAGCAACCAGCTCGAACAACATCATGTTCATGGAACGCGCAGCTTCGCAGGTTCTCGCGACGAACCTTGCCGCAGGCGACAACCGCGCTGCGTTCGGTGGTCAGGTCTTCGGCGATCACTATTGGGTCGGCGCTTACGTGACCGGTCCGACGACGGGCCTGAACGTCAATCACAGCCAGCCGCAGCCGCTCGGCGCCACCTTCCGCGCTGTCGGCCTGCCGATGAACAACGAAGTTGGCACCGTCCTCGTCGGCTTCGACGCGCTGTATCTCGCCCAGACCGGTGGTGTGACCAACAACACGCTCGGCATGTCCGATCGTATCGAAGTTCGCGTCGATCCCGCAACCAACGCATTGCTCAACACCGGCACCATGAACTTCGTGAACAATGCCCGCGTGCTGAGCGGTGAAGCCGCCGTCAAGTTCGGCAGCTTCATGGCATCGGGCGAATACTTCGACTACAACATCCAGCGCAGCAACGGTCTGTCCGACCTGAGCTTCAACGGCGGCTACGGTCAGGCCAGCTATGTCATCACCGGCGAACAGCACAAATACAGCACCTCGGCTGGTGCGTTCGGCGGCATCAACCCGGCCCGTCCGGTCAACTTCGCGACTGGCGATCTCGGCGCGTGGGAACTCGCGGTGCGCTACAGCTATGCCAGCCTGAATGACGGCGTCATTCGCGGCGGCGAGTTGAAGAACACCACGGTCGGCGTGAACTGGTATGTGAACCAGAACATGCGCTTCATGTTCAACTGGATCCACGGCACCGTCGACAAGTTCGCCGTCAACAGCAACGTGAACACCGGCGCTGACTACGACGTCTTTGCGATGCGCACCCAGGTGGCCTTCTAAGCGCAACCTTTCAGGCGCAGAACGCTTCTGTAATCCTCCAAGGTTCGGGGCTGAATGCCCACGGTCCCACAACGAACAAAGGCGGCGCTTCGGCGCCGCCTTCCTCGTTTGCGAAGCCTATGCTTACGCGATGGTCTGTACGATCCCGCCTTCCGCACGCAGCGCCGCGCCGTTGGTCACCGATGCTTCCTTCGACGAGACATAGACCACCATATTGGCGATCTCATCGACGGTGGCGAAACGCTGGATCAGCGATGTCGAACGATGCTGCTTGACGAAATTGGAAGCCGCCTCCTCGACCGATTGTCCGTTCTGCTTGGCGAGATCCTTGACGAAAGTCTCGACGCCTTCCGACATGGTCGGTCCGGGAAGCACGGAGTTGACCGTCACCGCGGTGCCCTTTGTCAGCTCGGCCAGGCCGCGCGAGATAGCGAGCTGCGCCGTCTTGGTCATGCCGTAGTGAATCATCTCGCCGGGAATATTCAGTCCGGACTCCGATGAGATGAAAACGATGCGGCCCCAATTGCGCTTCAGCATGCCCTGCATATAGGCGCGCGAAAGACGGATGCCTGACATCACATTGACCTCGAAGAAGCGCGTCCAGTCCTCATCGGGAATATCGAAGAAGCCCTTGGGCTCGAAGATACCGGCATTGTTGATGAGAATATCGACCTCCGGCAGCGCGGAGGCCAATGCCTTGCACCCCTCTGCCGTCGAGACGTCCGCCGCGACGCCCTTCACTTTCGCACCTGGCACGGCCTTGGTGATCGCGGCAATGGCAGCGTCCACCTTGCCCTGACTGCGACCGTTGACGACGACCTCGGCCCCGGTTGCTGCAAGCCCTTTGGCGATGGCGTGGCCAATGCCCGAGGTCGAGCCTGTGACCAGCGCCGTCTTCCCCGTCAGATCGATTTTCATATCCGTGCTCCGTTTGAATGAAGGAGCTGATATCGGAACGCCGATTGAAAGATGCAACTGCATCCAAACGACGAAAGCACAACAAAAAAAGCGGCGCACGAGGCGCCGCTTTCCGAAATTCTGATGTGAAGTGGCTTACGCCGCTTCGGACGCGCCCTGCACCGGACCCGAATCCTTGCCCTTGGCGTCTTCGTCGCGATCGACGAATTCGATCAGCGCCATCGGGGCGTTGTCGCCATAGCGGAAGCCGGCCTTGATGATGCGGGTGTAGCCACCCTGACGGTCAGCGTAGCGCTTGGCCAGCACGTCGAACAGCTTGCGGACCTGATCCTGGTCGCGCATCTCGCTGATGGCCTGGCGACGCTTGTCGAGGCCGCCCTTCTTGCCGAGGGTGACGAGTTTCTCCACGATCGGGCGGAGCTCCTTGGCCTTCGGAAGCGTGGTGATGATCTGCTCGTGCTTGATCAGCGACGCGCACATGTTGGCGAACATCGCCTTGCGATGTTCTGCGGTGCGGTTGAGCTTACGATGAACCTTGCCGTGACGCATTGAAGTAATCCTTGATTTCAGTTTGCCGCGACGGTTCGTCGGACATCATGTTGCAGGTGGGCTGCCTGCGTTCGCCCAAGGCGTCGGCCGGGTATGTCACCCGGCCATCGCCTATCGTTTGCTTAGTAGTGGTCTTCGAAGCGCTTGGCCAACTCGTCGATATTCTCCGGCGGCCAACCGGGCACTTCCATGCCGAGGTGCAGACCCATCTGGGCGAGCACTTCCTTGATCTCGTTCAGCGACTTGCGGCCAAAGTTCGGAGTGCGGAGCATTTCTGCTTCCGACTTCTGAACGAGGTCGCCGATGTAAACGATGTTGTCGTTCTTCAGGCAGTTTGCCGAACGCACCGAGAGCTCGAGCTCGTCGACCTTCTTGAGGAAAGCCGGGTTGAAAGCGAGATCCGGGATGACTTCCTGAGCAACTTCCTTGCGGGGCTCTTCGAAGTTCACGAACACGTTGAGCTGGTCCTGCAGGATGCGCGCGGCATAAGCGACCGCGTCATCCGGCGTCAGCGCGCCGTTGGTCTCGATGGTCATCGTCAGCTTGTCGTAATCGAGGATTTGGCCCTCGCGGGTGTTCTCGACCTTGTACGACACCTTGCGAACCGGCGAGTACAGGCTGTCGATCGGGATCAGGCCGATCGGCGCGTCTTCCGGACGGTTATGCTCGGCAGCGACATAGCCCTTGCCGCCGGCAACGGTGAATTCCATGCGGATCTCCGCGCCCTCGTCGAGGGTGCAGATCTGCAGGTCGGGATTGAGAACGGTCACGTCGCCGACAGTCTGAATGTCGCCGGCGGTCACGACGCCCGGGCCCTGCTTCTTCACGACCATGCGCTTCGGGCCTTCGCCCAGCATCTTGATCGAGATGTCCTTCACGTTCAGCACGATGTCGGTGACGTCTTCACGCACGCCGGCAATCGAGGAGAATTCATGCAGCACGCCGTCGATGTGCACCGACTGCACGGCAGCGCCCTGCAGCGAGGACAGCAGGATGCGGCGGAGTGCGTTACCGAGGGTCTGGCCGAAACCACGCTCAAGCGGTTCGGCGACCAGGGTCGCAAAACGGGTTGGATCGCTGCCAGGGGTTACCTGCAGCTTGTTCGGCCGGATAAGTTCTTGCCAATTTTTCTGGATCGTCACTGTGTCACCCATGCCATCAAACTCACTGGCGTTGGAGATCGCGGATCAGTCCGCGTAAGTCGCATCGCAAAAGTGATCGCGGGCAGCCGAGCCACCCGCGATCAAAAAGTATCAAACGCGCCGACGCTTGCGCGGGCGGCAACCGTTATGCGGGATCGAGGTCACGTCGCGGATCGAGGTGACCGTGAAGCCCGCGGCCTGCAGAGCGCGGAGAGCCGATTCACGACCCGAACCCGGACCGCCGACTTCGACTTCCAGCGTGCGCATGCCGTGTTCCTGCGCCTTCTTCGACACGTCTTCAGCAGCAACCTGCGCTGCATACGGGGTCGACTTGCGCGAACCCTTGAAGCCCATCGTGCCAGCCGACGACCAGGCAATCGTGTTGCCCTGCGCGTCGGTGATGGTGATGGTCGTGTTGTTGAACGACGAATTCACATGCGCGATGCCCGATGCAATGTTCTTGCGCTCGCGGCGGCGAATACGTCCGGCTTCCTTTGCCATCTCTAACCTTTCTGAGGATCTCAACGCCGCCGTAATGCCAGCGGCTACACCAAAAATAATTGCAGAAGCGGACGGTTATCCGCTTCCGCAAACTCGTATTCGAAAGCTTACTTCTTCTTGCCGGCGATCGACTTGGCCGGACCCTTGCGGGTGCGCGCATTGGTATGTGTGCGCTGGCCACGAACCGGCAGACCGCGACGATGACGCAGGCCGCGATAGCAGCCGAGGTCCATCAGACGCTTGATGTTCATGCCCGTCTCACGACGGAGATCGCCCTCGACCAGATAGTCACGGTCGATGACTTCGCGGATCTGCAGAACTTCCGCGTCGCTGAGCTGATTGACGCGACGTTCCGGAGTGATCTTCACCTTCTCGATGATATCGGCCGCGTTCTTCTGGCCGATGCCGTGAATGTACTGCAGCGCGATCAGCACGCGCTTATTGGTCGGGATGTTTACACCGGCGATACGGGCCACAACTTCTCTCCTGTCACCAGTCCATCACGAACCGGTATTATCATCATTTGTCGGGCGGGCATTCACAAACGCGAACACGACGCCCGTCCCCTGGATTTCAGTGGGGCCCGGCATCGTTGGAATCTTCCGACTGGATGAGGGCCTTATTAAAGTATTCGACTTCGTTTCGTCAACCTGCTCTAGCGTTTGGCGCGCTTTTTGCCGACCTTCTTGGCCACTTTACCGACCTTCTTGGCTGGCTTTTTGGCCGACTTGCTGGTTTTGGCCCTTGAAGCGGATTTTACAGCCTTTTTGGCCGCTTTTACCGCCTTTTTGACCGTTTTCTTGACAGTCTTCTTCACGGCCTTCTTGGCCGCCTTTGCCTTCTTGGCGGCCTTTACCGGCGCCTTCTTGGCCTTCTTCACTGCCTTCGCGGCTTTTTTGGCCGATTTGGCTGCCTTCTTGGCCGGAGCTGATCCACGCTTGGCGGCAGCGGCCTTCTTGGCGGGCTTGCGGGCCGGCTTCTTCGCCGACTCATCGGCAGCGAGAATCGCTGCCAGCACGCGGTTGATCTCAGCCGTTACCTCTTCGATGGTCATCATGCCATCGATGGTCACCAGCTTCCGCTTTTCCGAATAGTAATGGACCAGCGGCTCAGTCGAAGTGCGGTAGCTCGCCAGGCGCTTCGACAGCACTTCCGGCGTATCATCGATGCGCACGGTCTCGCCGCGCTCCATCATCTGCGCGACACGGGCTTCGACACGCTGCAACAGCGCGCTCTCGTTGACGCGGAGTTCAACGGCAGCATCGAGATGAAGCCCCTTGGACTTCAGCAGTGCATCCAGCGCTTCGGCCTGCGGCACGGTGCGCGGGAAGCCGTCGAGGATGAAGCCATTGGCGGCATCCGGCAGCTCGATGCGATCCGAGATGATCCCGATCACCACGTCATCCGGCACCAGACCGCCAGCGGCCATGATGTCCTTGGCCTTGAGGCCAACTTCGGTCTCGGCGGCCACGGCAGCACGCAGCATGTCACCGGTGGAAAGCTGAACGATGTTGTGACGCTCAACAAGACGATGTGCCTGAGTTCCCTTGCCCGCCCCCGGCGGCCCGAGAAGAATCAACCTCATTTGCGCCGGCCCCTCAGCTTCGACTTGCGGATCAAACCTTCATACTGGTGCGCCAGCAGATAGCCCTGCACCTGCGCCACAGTGTCCATGGTGACACTGACCACGATCAGCAGCGAGGTGCCGCCGAAGTAGAACGGCACTGACGCATAGGAAATCAGGATCTCGGGAATCAAGCAGACCACAGCGAGATAGGCAGCGCCGAGCACGGTGATACGCGAGAGCACATAGTCGATGTATTCTGCAGTCCGCTCACCCGGGCGAATGCCTGGGATGAAGCCACCATGCTTCTTCAGATTGTCGGCGGTCTCGGTCGGGTTGAACACGATCGCCGTATAGAAGAACGCGAAGAACACGATCAGCGACACGTAGAAGATCAGGAACAGCGGACGGCCGTGGCTGAGCTGCGTGGTCAGCCACTGGAACCATTCCGGCCCCTTGCCTGCGTTGAAGCTCGCGATAGTCGCCGGCAGCAACAGCAGCGACGATGCGAAGATCGGCGGGATAACGCCCGACGTGTTGAGCTTCAGCGGCAGATGCGAGGACTGGCCTTCGAACATCTTGTTGCCGACCTGGCGCTTCGGATACTGGATCAGCAGCCGACGCTGGGCACGCTCCATGAACACGATGAAGGCGATCACGACGACGGCCATCACGATCACGACCAGGATCAGGCCGGTCGACAGAGCGCCCTGACGGCCCAGTTCGAGCATGTTGGCAATCGCCGACGGAAGCTCCGCCACGATGCCGGCCAAAATGATCAGCGAGATGCCGTTGCCGATGCCACGGGACGTGATCTGCTCACCCAGCCACATCAGGAACATCGTGCCGCCGGTCAGCGTGACCGAGGTAGAGATCAGGAAGAACATGCCGGGTTCGCTGACGACATTGCCGGCGCCCTGCAGGCCCGCCGCAATGGCGTAGGACTGGAACGCGGCCAGGATGACAGTCAGGTAACGGGTGTACTGGTTCAGCGTCTTGCGGCCCGCCTCGCCCTCTTTCTTGAGAGCTTCGAGCTGGGACGACACGGTGGTCAGCAGCTGAATGATGATCGATGCCGAGATATACGGCATGATGTTCAGCGCAAAAATCGCCATGCGATTGATGCCGCCGCCCGCGAACATGTTGAACATGCCGAGGATGCCGCCGGCCTGCTGCTTGAACACCTGTTCCCATGCGGCCGGATCGATGCCGGGCAGCGGAATATAGGTGCCGAGCCGATAAACAAGCAGCGCACCCAGTGTGAACCAGATGCGCTTCTTCAGTTCATCGGCCTTGCCGAGGGCCGAAAAGTTGAGGTTTGCTGCTAATTGCTCTGCTGCAGAGACCATGTTTGGCTTTCTCCCGCGCCCCTTTCGCCATCATGCCCCGAAAGAGCGGGGCATGCAGCGGAGGCCGGACATTATTTGGTGCTCGGCATTGATAAAATCTACTGCCACATCACGCAAGGCCGCCCACAGACGCAGGCGATGCCGCAGATGTTACGCAGCTTCGCCGTCGGCCTTCTTCGGCGCAATGATCTTCACCGAACCGCCGGCCTTCTCGATGGCTTCGATCGCCGTCTTGGTGGCGCCGTGCACTTCGATGTTGATCTTGGCCTTGATCTCGCCACGGCCGAGAACACGCACACCGGCCTTCGAGCGGCGCAGAACGCCAGCCTTCACCAGCGATTCAGCGTTGATCACGGCCTTGATGTCGATGGTCTTCGCATCGATCGCGTCCTGGAGGCGGTCCAGGTTGATCTCGGCGTAGTCGACGCGGAAGATGTTGTTGAAGCCGCGCTTCGGCAGACGACGATGCAACGGCATCTGGCCGCCCTCGAAGCCCTTGATGCGGACGCCCGAACGTGCGGTTTGGCCCTTGCCGCCGCGGCCCGAGGTCTTGCCCTTGCCGGAGCCGATGCCACGGCCGACGCGCATACGCTTCTTACGGGAGCCGGCGTTATCGGCGATATCGCTGAGCTTCATCGTTCTTTTCCCTGTTTCGCCCTGTCTTCCCGAGGCTTACCGGCAGATCCGGACCTCGAAGGTCAACAGTGTCATTCCTGCGGCAACCTGGCGGCCACAGTGAGACGACGTGAACTTACTTATCCTCGACCACGCGGACGAGGTGCTGCACCTTGGTGATCATGCCGCGAACTTCAGGAGTGTCCTGCAGCTCGCTGACGCGACCGATCTTGTTGAGCTTGAGGCCGATCAGCGTGGAGCGCTGCGAGTGGTGACGGCGGATTGCGCTCGCCACCTGCTCGACCTTGATCATCTTTGCGGCCTTGGCCATCGGATTACTCCAGAAAGAGTTGGTTATTCGGCAACCAGCTCGGCGTCACCGCCAACGCGGCGCGACTGCAGAGTGGAAACCTTGAGATTGCGGCGAGCGGCGACCGAACGCGGCGAATCCTGATGCTTCAGCGCGTCGAACGTTGCGCGAACCATGTTGTAGGGATTCGACGAACCGATCGACTTGGCCACCACGTCCTGGATGCCCAGCGTTTCGAACACAGCGCGCATCGGGCCGCCGGCGATGATGCCGGTACCAGCCGGAGCTGCACGCAGATACACGCGGCCCGCGCCATGACGGCCGGCGATGTCGTGATGCAGCGTGCGACCTTCGCGCAGAGCGACGCGCGTCAGGTTGCGCTTGGCCGACTCGGTCGCCTTGCGGATCGCTTCCGGAACTTCACGGGCCTTACCGTGACCAAACCCGACCCTGCCCTTCTGATCGCCAATGACGACCAGAGCTGCAAAGCCGAAGCGCTTGCCGCCCTTGACGACCTTCGCCACACGATTGATGTGGACGAGCTTGTCGACGAACTCACTATCACGCTCTTCCCGGGGGCCCCGGTCGCGTCCGCCGCGTTCGCGTTCACCTGCCATGGTGTTTTCCAATCCTTGCGAAGCTTTCGCTTCTAACCCTGTGTCCCGTTCAAATCTGCAACTTGCAAATCAACGAAAGTGAAATCGCTTAGAAGCTGAGCCCGCCTTCGCGAGCTGCATCTGCCAGCGCCTTGACGCGGCCGTGATACAGATACTGACCACGGTCGAAGACCACTTCCTTGACGCCGTTCTTGACTGCGCGCTCTGCCAGCAACTTGCCGACAGCCTGCGCCGCATCGACGTCCGCACCGGTCTTGCCGGTTTCGCGCATCGCCTTCTCCAGCGACGACGCGGAAGCGAGCGTCTCGCCCTTCAGGTCGTCGATGACCTGCGCGTAGATGTGCTTCGACGAGCGGAAGATCGACAAGCGCGGACGGCCATTGGCAGTCCGGCGGAGCGAGAGCCGCACGCGTTGCTTGCGCCGGGCATTCGTAATCTTGAGTTTCGACATGACCGGCTCCGTTACTTCTTCTTGCCTTCCTTGCGGAAGATAAACTCGTCGGAATAACGTACGCCCTTGCCCTTATAGGGCTCTGGCGGACGATAACTGCGGATCTCCGCTGCTACCTGACCGACGCGCTGCGAGTCGTTGCCGGCGACGTTGATCTCGGTCGGCTTCGGCACCGTGATGGTGATGCCTTCCGGGATCGCGTAAACGACATCGTGGCTGTAACCGAGAGCCAGCTGCAGGTTCTTGCCCTGCAGGGCCGCACGATAACCGACGCCGGTGATCTCAAGCTTCTTCTCGAAACCCTTGGTAACGCCTTCGAGCAGATTCGCGATCTGCGCGCGAGCCGTACCGTACAGTGCGCGAGCGCGGTTGGTTTCGACGCGGGGAGCAACCTTGATTGCGCCCTCTTCCATCTTCACCACCACGTCGTCGTGCACGACGAACTGAAGAGCACCCTTGGGGCCCTTCATCTTGACGGTCTGGCCTTCGACGGTCGCGGTAACCCCCGCGGTCACCGTCACTGGCTTCTTGCCAACTCGTGACATGACTGATCCTTCCTCAGAACACCGTGAAGAGAACTTCGCCGCCCACATTCGCGTCACGCGCGTCGTGGTCAGCCATAATTCCCTTGGGCGTCGACAAAACGGAAATACCGAGGCCGTTCTTCACGCGCGGCAGGTTCTTCACCGAGACGTACACACGACGTCCTGGCTTGGAAACACGCTCGATTTCGCGGATGACCGGCTCGCCATCGAAATACTTGAGTTCGATCTCAAGCTCTGAGCGGCCCGACGAATGCTCGACGCTGGCGAAGCCACGGATGTAGCCTTCGTTCTTCAGCACTTCGAGCACGTTCGCGCGCATCTTGGAGCCCGGGGTCGAAACCTTGGACTTGGTACGCATCTGCGCATTGCGGATACGGGTGATGAGATCGCTGATTGGATCGTGGGTCGACATGTTCCGCCCCCCTTACCAGCTGGACTTCACGAGCCCGGGAACCAGGCCCTTCGAGCCGAGTTCACGCAGCGCGATACGGCTGAGCTTGTTGATACGATAGACCGAGTGCGGACGACCGGTGATTTCGCAACGGTTCATGACCCGAACGGGCGACGAATTGCGCGGAAGCTCGGCGAGCTTCAACGTCGCGGCGAACCGCTCCTCCATCGGCTTGGTCTTGTCGGCAATGATGGCCTTGAGGCGCGCGCGCTTCGGCGCCGCGTTCGCGGACATCTTCTTCCGACGATTGTTCTTCTCGATTGAACTCTTCTTTGCCATGCTTGGCTCCTGGGTTACCGCGTTTGAGAAGCTTTTCAGCTACTCACTGCCGGAACGGGAAATTGAAAGCGGTCAACAAAGCGCGGGCTTCGTCATCGGTGCGCGCAGTGGTGCACACCGTGATGTCCATGCCCAGCGGCGAATCCCCGGCCTTGTCGAAATCGATTTCCGGGAAAATGATGTGCTCTTTGAGACCGAGCGAGTAGTTGCCACGGCCGTCAAAGCTCTTGCCGTTCAGGCCGCGGAAGTCGCGGACGCGCGGCAGGGCGACGTTCACCAGACGATCGATGAACTCGTACATCTTGGCCTTGCGCAGCGTCACCTTGGCGCCGATCGGCTGGTTTTCACGCAGCTTAAAGGTCGCGATAGCAACGCGCGAATAGGTCACGATGGCCTTCTGACCGGCGATCAGCGACAGGTCGGCAGCGGCGGTTTCGGCCTTCTTGCGGTCGTTGACGGCTTCGCCAACGCCCATGTTCAGGACGATCTTGTCGAGGCGCGGAACCTGCATGACGTTTTCGTAGCCGAACTGTTCAGTCAGCTTGGCACGAATGGTCTTGTCGTATTCGACGCGCAGACGCGGAATGTATGCGGTCTCAGCCATCGATCTCTGCTCCCGAACGCTTGGCGATGCGCACCTTGGTGCCGTCAGCCTGGATCTTGAAACCAACGCGGGTCGGCTTGCCGTCCTTACCGACGATCGCGATGTTGGACAGTTGGATCGGCGCCTCTTTCGAGATGATGCCGCCTTCCTGTGCCTGGGTCTGCTTCTGGTGACGCTTGACCAGGTTGACGCCACGAACCAGCGCCTTGCCCTCGGTCGGGCGCACTTCGAACACTTCGCCGGTGCGACCCTTGTCGCGGCCGGTCAGCACGATGACCTTGTCACCCTTGCGAATTTTGGCAGCCATTACAGCACCTCCGGCGCAAGCGAGATGATCTTCATGTGGTTCTTGGCGCGCAGCTCACGCGGCACGGGCCCGAAGATACGGGTACCGATCGGCTCGGACTGATTGTTGATCAGCACGGCAGCGTTGCGATCGAAGCGGATGACCGAGCCATCCGGGCGGCGAATGTCCTTGCGGACGCGCACGACGACCGCCTTCATGACGTCGCCCTTCTTCACCTTCCCGCGCGGGATGGCTTCCTTGATCGATACGACAATTACGTCGCCAACGGATGCATAACGGCGCTTGGATCCACCAATCACCTTAATGCACATGACACGGCGTGCGCCTGAATTATCGGCCACGTCGAGGTTGGTCTGCATCTGAATCATTGATGCACCTCGTCCTCTGTTTATGCGCTAATGCGCGATTTTTAGGCAGTCTTCTTCTGTTCGCCCCGGACAACCGTCCAGTGCTTCAGCTTCGACATCGGCTTGCTCTCTTCGATCCACACCATGTCGCCCGGCTTGAACTCGTTGTTCTCGTCGTGGGCATGGTAGTTTTTCGAACGGCGAATGGTCTTCTTGTAGATCGGGTGCGTAAAGCGACGGTCAACGCGAACAACAACCGTCTTGGCTTGCTTGTCGCTGACGACCACGCCCTGCAGAGTACGTTTCGGCATGTTCGGCCCCTTACTTCGACTTACCGTCGCGCTTCTGCGCGGCGATGGTCTTGATTCGTGCAATATCACGACGCGCCTCACGAAGGCGAGAGGTGTTTTCCAGCTGCCCGGTGGCGCGCTGGAAGCGCAGGTTGAAACGCTCCTTCTTCAGATTGAGGACGGCGTCGTCCATCTGATCGGGGCTCATTGCGCGGATATCGCTGGTTTTCATTTCGGCCATGGCTTTACTCCGCAATGCGCGTAACGAAACGCGTCTTGATCGGCAGCTTGGCGGCAGCGAGGGTCATCGCTTCCTTGGCAATCTGCGTGGTGACACCGTCGATCTCGAAGATCACACGGCCTGGCTTGACGCGCGCAACCCACAATTCCGGGGTGCCCTTGCCGGAGCCCATTCGGACTTCAGCAGGCTTCTTCGAAACCGGGAGATCCGGGAACACGCGGATCCACACGCGGCCGGCACGCTTCATGTGACGGGTCAGCGCGCGACGGGCAGCTTCGATCTGACGGGCGGTGATCCGCTCAGGGGCCATCGCCTTCAGGCCGAACTGACCGAAAGCCAGCGTGGCGCCCGAAGTCGCAACGCCGTGAATCCGGCCCTTATGCGCCTTCCGGAACTTGGTCTTCTTTGGTTGCATCATGGCTTACGCCCTCAAACCTTCTAATTAAACGCTCAAGCAGCGTCGCGACGCGGCCGGGAATTGTCACCCTCGGCCATGCGCTTGTCCTGAGCCATCGGATCGTGCTCGAGGATTTCGCCCTTGAAGATCCAGACCTTGACGCCGCAGGTGCCGAACGTCGTGAACGCGGTGGCTACGCCGTAATCGATATCCGCACGCAGCGTGTGCAGCGGCACGCGACCTTCGCGATACCATTCCATACGCGCGATTTCCGCACCGCCCAGACGACCGGAGCAGTTGATACGGATGCCTTCGGCGCCGAGACGCATCGCCGACTGCACTGCCCGCTTCATCGCACGGCGGAACGCAACGCGGCGCTCGAGCTGCTGTGCGATCGACTCGGCGACCAGGGTCGCATCGAGCTCCGGCTTGCGGATTTCGACAATGTTGATCACCACGTCCGACGACGTGATGTCGGCAACCTTCTTGCGAAGCTTGTCGATGTCGGCGCCCTTCTTGCCGATCACGACACCCGGACGAGCCGACTGGATCGTGACGCGGCACTTTTTGTGCGGGCGCTCGATGATGATCTTGGCGACGGCAGCCTGCTTGAGTTCCTTGTGCAGGATCTCGCGGATCTTGACGTCTTCATGCAGTAACTTGCCGTATTCGTTCTTGCCGGCATACCAACGCGAGTCCCACGTACGGTTGATACCGAGGCGCAGACCGATTGGATTGATCTTCTGACCCATCTTATTCTCCTGCGCCTGCTTACGCGGCTTCTGCTTCGACCTGACGAACGACGATCGTCAGCTGCGCAAACGGTTTAAAGATACGGCCCGAACGGCCACGGCCGCGCGGACTGAAACGCTTCATGACGATGCCCTTGCCAACATGCGCCTCGGAGACGATCAGCGCGTCAACATCGAGGTCATGGTTGTTCTCGGCGTTGGCGATCGCCGATTCCAGGCACTTCTTGACGTCGACCGCGATCCGCTTGCGCGAGAACTGCAGGTCGGCGAGCGCAGCCGAAGCTTTCCGGCCGCGGATCATCTGCGCAACAAGGTTGAGCTTCTGCGGGCTCACGCGCAGCATGCGGGCGATCGCCTTGGCCTCGTTATCCGGGAGGCTCCGTTCGCGCTTTGGCTTGCTCATAGTCCTTAGCCCTTCTTGGCTTTCTTGTCGCCGGCGTGGCCATGGAAGGTACGGGTCGGCGAGAACTCACCGAACTTGTGACCGACCATTTCCTCGTTCACAGCGACAGGTACATGCTTCTGGCCGTTGTAAACGCCGAAGGTGAGACCCACGAACTGCGGCAAGATCGTCGAGCGACGGCTCCAGATCTTGATCACATCATGACGACCAGACGAACGAGCGGCATCTGCCTTCTTGAGCAGCGAACCCTCGACGAACGGGCCTTTCCAGACTGAACGAACCATGTCCGGCGATCCTTACTTCTTCCGCTTGTGGCGGCTGATGAGAATGAACTTGTTGGTCGACTTGTTCGACCGGGTCTTCTTGCCCTTGGTCGGCTTGCCCCAGGGCGTAACCGGGTGACGACCACCCGATGTACGACCTTCACCACCACCGTGCGGATGGTCGATCGGGTTCATGACGACGCCGCGGTTATGCGGACGCCAGCCGAGCCAGCGGGTACGACCGGCTTTGCCGATCGAGATGTTCATGTGATCCGGGTTCGACACAGCGCCGATGGTGGCGGTGCAACGACCGTGAACCAGGCGCTGCTCGCCCGAGTTCAGACGGATGATCACGTAGTCATGGTCACGACCGACGAGCTGGGCATAGGTGCCGGCCGAGCGAGCGATCTGGCCGCCCTTCCCGATCTTCATCTCGACGTTGTGGATGATCGTGCCGATCGGCATGTTGCCGAGCGGCATGACATTGCCCGGCTTCACGTCGACATAGTTGCCGGCGATGACGGTGTCGCCAACAGCCAGACGCTGCGGCGCCAGGATATAGGCCTGCTCACCGTCGGTGTACTTGATCAGCGCGATGAACGCCGTGCGGTTCGGATCGTATTCCAGACGCTCGACCACGGCCGGAACATCGACCTTGGAGCGCTTGAAGTCGACGATACGATAGGCCTTCTTGTGGCCACCGCCACGGAAGCGCACCGTGATGCGACCGGTGTTGTTACGACCGCCAGCCGAGTGCTTGCCTTCGGTCAGAGCCTTGACAGGCTTGCCCTTGTACAGCGCGGAACGATCGACCATGACCAGCTGACGCTGGCCGGGTGTCGTTGGGTTGAATGTCTTAAGTGCCATCGTTGATCGCCCTTACAGTCCGGTCGTAACGTCGATGCGGTGGCCCTCTTCGAGGGTGACGACCGCACGCTTGACGTTCGACTGTGAACCGAGGTTGCCGCGGAAGACCTTCGTCTTGCCCTTGCGAACCAGCGTGTTCACGCTCTTTACCTTGACGTCGAACAGCTTTTCGACGGCTTCCTTGATCTGCGGCTTGGTCGCCTTGCCGTCGACCTTGAAAACAACCTTGTTGAATTCAGAAGCGACAGTGGCCTTTTCCGTCACCACAGGGGCGACGATCACGTCGTAATGGCGCGGGTCGATATTCTTCATTTGAAGCGCGCCTCCAACGCATCAAGCGCCGCCTTGGTCAGAACCAGCTTCTGACGACGCAGAATGTCATAAACGTTGATGCCCTGGATCGGCAGAACGTCGATGTTCGGAATGTTGCGGGCCGCCTGAGCGAAACCGACATGAACCTCGGCGCCGTCGATGATCAGCGCATTGGTCAGGCCGAGGCTCGTGAAGTGACCCAGCAGAGCCTTGGTCTTGGCGGCTTCCAGGTTGGCGTTCTCGATCACAATCAAGCCGCCGTCCTTGGCTTTCGCCGACAGAGCATGCTTCAGCGCGAGTGCACGGACCTTCTTCGGCAGATCGAACGCATGAGAGCGAACGACCGGACCGAAGGCACGACCACCGCCGCGGAACTGCGGAACGCGGGCCGAACCGTGACGAGCACCGCCGGTGCCCTTCTGCTTGTACATCTTCTTGCCGGTACGCCAGATTTCCGCACGGCCCTTGGCCTTGTGGTTACCCGACTGGCGCTTTGCGAGCTGCCAGTTGACGCAACGCTGGATGATGTCGACGCGCGGGTCGAGACCGAAGATGGCATCCGACAGCTCGATCGAGCCGGCGTCCTTGCCCTCAAGCGTGGTGACGTTCAATTTCATCTCACACGCCCTCCTGCTCGGCGGCAGGTGCTTCAGCAGCACCCTCACCTGCCAGCTTGAACTTGCCGGGCTTCGGCGCGTCCTTCGGCAGAGCCTTCTTCACCGCATCGCGAACCGAAATCCAGCCGCCCTTGGAGCCGGGAACGGCGCCTTCGACGAGGATCAGGCCGCGCTCGACATCAAGCTGCACAACGCGCAGGTTGAGCGTGGTGATACGATCGACACCCATGTGACCGGGCATCTTCTTGTTCTTGAAGGTCTTGCCGGGATCCTGACGACCACCGGTCGAACCAATCGAACGATGCGAAACCGACACACCGTGCGTGGCGCGAAGACCGCCGAAGTTCCAGCGCTTCATACCGCCGGCGAAGCCCTTACCGACCGAGGTGCCGGTGACATCGACGAACTGGCCAACCACGAAGTGGTCTGCCTGGATCTCGGCGCCGACCGGGATCAGCGCGTCTTCCGACACGCGGAATTCCGCGACCTTCCGCTTGGGTTCAACCTTGGCAACCGCGAACTGGCCGCGTTCAGCCTTGGGCAAATACACGGTCTTGCGCGAGCCCGATCCGAGCTGCAGCGCGACGTAACCGTTCTTCTCGCTGGTGAGGTGGCCAACCACCTGGCAGTTACCCAGCTTGAGCACGGTCACAGGGATATGTTCACCGGCGTCTGTGAAGACCCGGGTCATCCCGACCTTTTGTGCGATCACTCCGGAGCGCATCGGCGTGCTTCCTGTTCTTTCTGTCCGTTTGACCGGACGGGACCTAAATACTTAGAGCTTAATCTCGACGTCGACACCGGCGGCCAGGTCGAGCTTCATCAAAGCATCGACTGTCTGCGGGGTCGGATCGACGATATCGAGAAGGCGCTTATGGGTGCGCATCTCGAACTGCTCGCGGCTCTTCTTGTCGACGTGCGGCGAACGGTTGACCGTGAACTTCTCGATGCGCGTCGGCAGCGGGATGGGTCCACGGACCTGTGCACCTGTGCGCTTCGCGGTGCTCACGATCTCACGGGTCGATGCATCGAGGATACGATGGTCGAACGCCTTGAGACGAATGCGGATATTCTGGCCGTTCATTGCCGTGTCTTTCTTTGAAAGCGAATGGTTGTTGCGAGTAGCGAGTAGCGAGACCCGCTACTCACGACTTCCTGTTCGCGTCCTTACTCGATGATGCTAGCGACGACGCCTGCACCGACGGTGCGGCCGCCTTCACGGATGGCGAAGCGCAGCTTCTCTTCCATGGCGATCGGCACGATCAGGTGCACTTCCATGGCGATGTTGTCGCCCGGCATCACCATTTCGGTGCCTTCCGGCAGATGCACAACACCGGTCACGTCGGTGGTGCGGAAGTAGAACTGCGGACGGTAGTTGGTGAAGAACGGCGTGTGACGGCCACCCTCTTCCTTGGTCAGGATGTAGGCCTCGGCCTTGAACTTGGTGTGCGGCTTCACCGAACCCGGCTTGCACAGCACCTGGCCGCGCTCGACGTCTTCACGCTTGGTGCCGCGCAGCAG
>NZ_FOTP01000003.1:0-897500 GCF_900114605.1 Bradyrhizobium sp. NFR13
AACCGCGTAACGCCGCATCTCCGGCGTCCACCGCATCCCACCCCGCGAACGTGACGATCGCGATCGCCCCTCTCGGTGGGGCAGGACAGAGGGGAATATAAACCTGACGGGGATGTTGTCAACGGGAAATAGGAAAAAATGTTTGGGCGCTGTCTTCCCGCCCCACACTGTCATTCCCCGGCAAACCAATTGGTTTGCCTGAGGGCGCGGGCGCGTCTTCGCGCACGTGAACCCGGAATCTCGACATGTTCAGCGCAAAACACGTCGGGATTCCGGGTTCGCGCTCTGCCGGCTTCGCCGGCGACGCGCGCCCCGGAATGACAGTGGAGAGGTCAGCGCTTCGGATACAAGGAATCGCCCCCTCACCCGTTCTTCGCGAACAGCTCCCGCCCGATCAGCATCCGCCTGATCTCGCTGGTGCCGGCGCCGATCTCGTAGAGTTTGGCGTCGCGCAGCAGGCGGCCGGTGGGATAGTCGTTGATATAGCCATTGCCGCCGAGCAGCTGGATCGCGTCGAGCGCGCATTGCGTGGCGCGTTCCGATGCGTAGAGGATGGCGCCGGCGGCATCCTCGCGGGTGGTTTCGCCGCGGTCGCAGGCTTTCGCGACTGCATAAACGTAAGCGCGGGCCGAACTCAGCGCCACATACATATCGGCGATCTTGCCCTGCACCAGCTGGAAGTTGCCGATCGGTTCGCCGAATTGCTTGCGCTCGTGGACATAAGGCTGCGCGACGTCGAGACAGGCCTGCATGATGCCGAGCGGGCCGGCCGCGAGCACCGCGCGCTCGTAATCGAGGCCGGACATCAGGACATTGACGCCACGACCGACCTCGGCGAGCACGTTCTCCTCGGGCACCTCGCAATCCTCGAAAACGAGTTCGCAGGTATCCGAGCCGCGCATGCCCAGCTTGTCGAGCTTCTGCGCCGTCGAAAAACCCTTCATGCCCTTTTCGATGATGAAGGCGGTGATGCCGCGCGGGCCGGCCGCCGGATCGGTCTTGGCATAGACCACCAGCGTCTGCGCCACCGGGCCATTGGTGATCCACATCTTGTTGCCGTTGAGAACGTAGCGGTCGCCCTTCTTGTCGGCGCGGGTCTTCATCGACACCACGTCCGAGCCCGAGCCCGGCTCGGACATCGCGAGGGATCCCACATGTTCGCCCGAGATCAGCTTCGGCAGATATTTGCGCTTCTGTGCTTCATTACCGTTGCGGCGGAGTTGATTGACGCAGAGGTTGGAATGCGCGCCATAGGACAGTCCCACTGACGCCGAGGCGCGCGAAATCTCTTCTACCGCGATAACGTGTTCGAGATAGCCGAGCCCGGCGCCGCCGAACTCTTCCTCCACCGTGATACCGTGCAGGCCGAGCGCGCCGATCTTGGGCCAGAGATCGAGCGGAAACTGGTTGGTCTTGTCGATGGCTTCGGCGCGCGGCGCGATCTCGTTCTGGGAGAAGTCACGCACGGTCTCGCGAATCGCGTCCGCAGTCTCGCCGAGATCAAAATTGAACATCCGTTGAGCGTTCGCAATCACAGGGTCGCCTCCGGTCAGAACGGCGCGCAAGCGCACCGGTTTTGTTGATTGAAATCACCATGTCACGGGCTGAACGGGCTGAGAAGAGGCATAAAGTGGTCCTTGCTCTTGGCCGCGCAACGGGTTGTAATTCATCCAAATAAGCCCTCCGGGACCAACCACGGAGGACATGCCAGGGAGAGAACCGATGCTCGATCGCGTCCAGGATTCCGACAGCAACGAATCCGCCCAAGCCGCCGCTCACGCCCAGGCTTACGGGATGCCGCTCGATGAGTTCGATCCCGGCAACCCCGAACTGTTCCGCACCGATACGTTCTGGCCCTATTTCGAACGGCTGCGCCGCGAGGATCCCGTCCACTACTGCAAGGACAGCATGTTCGGACCGTATTGGTCGGTGACCAAGTACAACGACATCATGCAGGTCGAGACCAATCACGCCACCTACTCCTCCGCCGCGGCTTTCGGCGGCATCACCATCCGCGATGCCGGTGTGCAGTTTCGCCGGCCGATGTTCATTGCCACAGATCCGCCGCATCACAGCGCCCAGCGCAAGACGGTGGCGCCGATGTTTGCGCCTCACCACATGGACGAGCTCTCCAGCCTGATCCGCAGTCGTACTGCCGAGGTGCTGGACTCCCTGCCCCGCAACGAGACCTTCGACTGGGTCGATCGCGTGTCGATCGAACTCACCACACAGATGCTGGCGACGCTGTTCGACTTCCCCTGGGAGGAGCGCCGGAAACTCACCCACTGGTCGGATGTCGCCACAATGTTGCCGCCCACGCCGGAGGCCGAATTGCAGCGGCAGAAAGAGCTGCGGGAATGCGGCGAATATTTCGGACGGTTGTTTCAGGAGCGGCTCAACGCGCCGCCAAAGACCGACCTGATATCGATGATGGCGCATAGCGAGGCCACGCGCCATCTCGATCCGGAAAGCTTTCTCGGCAACATCATTCTGCTGATCGTCGGCGGCAACGACACCACGCGCAATTCGATGTCTGGCGGCCTCTACGCACTCAATCAATTCCCCGGCGAGTATGACAAGCTGCGCGCCAATCCCGCGCTGATCGAGAGCATGGTGCCGGAGATCATCCGCTGGCAGACGCCGCTCGCACATATGCGGCGCACGGCGGTGCAGGACACCGAGCTTGGCGGCAAGCAGATCAGGAAGGGTGACAAGGTCGTGATGTGGTACGTCTCGGGCAATCGCGATGACGAGGTCATCGAAAACCCCAACGAATTCATCATCGACCGCTTGCGCCCAAACCGCCATCTGTCATTCGGCTTCGGCATCCACCGCTGCGTCGGCCTCAGACTTGCCGAACTTCAATTGAAGATTGTGTGGGAAGAGATCGTCAAGCGCTTCGACGAGATCGAAGTCGTCGGCGAGCCGCGCCGCGTCTTTTCGAGCTTCGTGAAGGGTTATGAAACGCTGCCTGTGAGGATCGCCGGCTGAACCGGCGATCGCAACAGCTCAGGATCGATTTTTTGGAGAGCAGACGCCATGAATATCCAAGCCAGGATCAATCCTGACAAAGCAGAGATCCAGCGCGTCGCGCGCGAGATCGCCTATTCGACACCGCTGAAGGATTTCCATCCCGGCGCGCCGAAATTGTTCGCGACCGATACGCTGTGGCCGTTCTTCGAACGGCTGCGCAAGGAAGAGCCGGTGCATTACTGCACCAATGCGCCGATCGAGCCCTACTGGTCGGTGACCAAGTATCACGACATCATGCATGTCGACACCAATCACGGCATCTTCTCGTCCGACGTGAAGCATGGCGGCATCGCGATCCGCGACGTGCCGGAAGGCTATGACTGGCCGAGCTTCATCGCCATGGATGAGCCGAAGCACAGCGCGCAGCGCAAGACCGTGACGCCAATGTTCACGCCTGATCATCTCGACGAGATGGCGGTGCTGATCCGTGGGCGCGTCTGCAAGGTGCTCGACGGATTGCCGCGCGGCGAGACCTTCGACTGGGTCGAACGCGTCTCTGTCGAACTCACCACGCAGATGCTTGCGACCCTGTTCGACTTCCCATGGGAGGAGCGCCGCAAGCTGACGCGCTGGTCGGACGTGTCCACAGCGCTGCCAAAAAGTGGCATCGTGTCGTCGGAGGAAGAGCGCCGCCGCGAGATGGACGAATGCGCCGCCTATTTCCAGAAACTCTGGAATGAGCGCGTGAATTCCGACCCACGGAATGACCTGATTTCCATGATGGCGCATAGCGACGCCACACGCTTCATGGATGCCGACACGTTGATGGGCAATATCATCCTGCTGATCGTCGGCGGCAACGATACCACCCGCAACACCATGACGGGCTCGGTGCTGGCGCTGAACGAGAACCCCGACCAGTATCAGAAGTTGCGCGACAATCCGTCGCTTATCGAGACCATGGTCCCCGAAGTGATCCGCTGGCAGACGCCGCTGGCGCATATGCGCCGTACCGCCATGCAGGATACTGAACTCGGCGGCAAGACCATCAAGAAGGGCGACCGGGTGGTGATGTGGTACGTCTCGGGCAACCGCGACGAGGAGGTGATCGAGCGCCCCAACGAGTTCATCATCGACCGCGCGCGGCCGAAGATTCACCTGTCATTCGGTTTTGGCATACACCGTTGCGTGGGCATGCGCCTGGCGGAGTTGCAATTGAGGATCGTTTGGGAGGAGATACTGAAACGGTTCGAGAACATCGAAGTTGTGGGGGAACCCAAGCGCGTGTATTCGAGCTTCGTTAAAGGCTACGAGACCCTCCCGGTTAAAATTACCTAAGACCGGAGGATCAAGTAATGCCGGTCAGGATCATAATTTTCCCCTCAAGAAGAGAAGCTCAATTCCTTGACGAAACACCATCCCGCGGAACAGGACGAATTCCACGATATCCGCGATGCCGTTGCCAAACTGTGTGCACAGTTTCCCGGTGAATACTGGCGCAAGCTCGACCGCGAAATGGCCTATCCGAAGGCTTTCGTCGATGCACTGACGGAAGCCGGCTACCTGTCGGTACTGATCCCCGAGGAATATGGCGGCTCCGGCCTCAAGCTGTCGGCCGCAGCGGCGATCCTCGAAGAGATTCAGCGCGCCGGTTGCAACGGCGGCGGCTGCCACGCGCAGATGTATACGATGGGCACCGTGCTGCGTCATGGCAATGACGAGCAGAAGGCCAAGTGGCTGCCGAAGGTCGCCAGTGGCGAAGTTCGCCTGCAGGCCTTCGGCGTCACCGAGCCGACCTCGGGCACTGACACATCCTCGCTGAAGACGGTGGCGAAGAAGGACGATAACGGCGACTACATCGTCAACGGCCAGAAGATCTGGACCAGCCGCGCCGAATATTCCGACCTGATGGTGCTGCTCGCGCGCACCACGCCGAAGGAACAGGCGGCGAAGCGCACCGACGGTCTGTCGGTGTTTCTGGTGGACATGAAAGAGGCCAAAAAGAACGGCCTCGAGATTCGCCCGATCCGCACGATGATGAACCATGCCACCACCGAAGTGTTCTTCACCGACATGAAGGTGCCGAAGGAAAACCTGATCGGCGAAGAGGGCAAGGGCTTCCGCTACATCCTCTCCGGCATGAATGCCGAGCGCATCCTGATCGCCAGCGAATGCGTCGGCGATGCCAAGTGGTTCATCGCCAAGGCGTCGGCCTATGCCAAGGAACGCCAGGTGTTCGGCCGTCCGATCGGCCAGAACCAGGGCATCCAGTTCCCGATCGCCAAGGCCTATGCCAACATGCGTGCGGCCGAGCTGATGGTGAAGGAAGCTCTGCGCAAATATGAAGCCGGCATGGAATGCGGCGCCGAGGCCAACATGGCCAAGATGCTCGCCGCCGATGCGTCCTTCGAAGCGGCCAATGCCTGTATCCAGACCCATGGCGGTTTCGGATTTGCCGAGGAATACGACGTCGAGCGCAAATTCCGCGAGACGCGTCTGTATCAGGTGGCGCCAATCTCGACCAACCTGATCCTGTCCTTCGTGGCCGAGCATGTGCTCGGCATGCCGCGCTCGTATTGAGATAGACACATGCTGCCGCTCAAGGGACTGACCGTCATCGCCGTTGAACAGGCGGTGGCTGCACCATTCTGCAGTTCGCGGCTCGCGGATGCCGGCGCGCATGTCATCAAGATCGAGCGCCCCGAAGGCGACTTTGCCCGTGGCTATGACGCCGCGGCGAAGGGCCAGAGCAGCTATTTCGTCTGGCTCAATCGCGGCAAGGATTCCGTGGTGGTCGATCTCGCGACGCCGGAAGGCCGCAAGGCGATGGAAGAGCTGATCGCCAATGCCGACGTGTTGCTGCAGAACCTCAAGCCGGGCTCGATGGACAAGCTCGGCTTCACCCGCGAACGCCTGCGCAAGGACTATCCGCGGCTGATCTGCTGCACCATCACCGGCTATGGCGACACCGGTCCCTACGCCCATCGCAAGGCCTATGACCTGCTGATCCAGGCGGAGAGCGGATTGGCGTCGATCACCGGCGGTCCCGAAGGGCCGTCGCGCGTCGGCGTGTCCATCGTCGACGTCGCCACCGGCGCTGCCGCGCACGCCGCGATCCTCGAAGCGCTGATCGGTCGCTCGGTGTCGGGCGAAGGCGCCGATATCCGCATCTCGATGTTCGACGTGATGGCCGACTGGCTCACCGTGCCGCTGCTCAATGCCGAGGCCGGCAATGAGCCGAAGCGCATGGGTCTCGCGCATCCCTCCATTGCGCCCTATGGCGTGTTTCGCTCGAAGGACGGCAAGGACATCCTGATCTCGATTCAGAGCGAGCGCGAATGGAAGGTCCTCTGCGCCAAGGTGCTGGGCAATGCCGACCTCGCCGCCGATCCGCGCCTCGCCAACGGCGTCGAGCGCGTGCGCAACCGCGCCTTCACCGACCAGACCGTCAGCGACATCTTCGGATCGCTCAGCCGCGACGAACTCCTGAAGCGCCTGACCGACGCCGACATCGCGTTTGCGGAAGTGAACACCATGGCGGATCTCACCACCCATCCGCATCTGCGCCGCATCACCGTGAACACGCCGAATGGCGAAGTGTCGTATCCGGCGCCGGCCGCGATCTGGGTCGACGCGCCGCGCAGCTATGGCGCGGTGCCCGGCATCGGCGAAGTGCAGAAGTAAACTTCAAGATCACACGGAGGTCGCCATGACCGACAAGCTCGACATCGATCATCTCAAGCAGTGGATCGGTCGCACCGACGAGGCCTCTGATGTCATCACCGCGCAGCTCGTGAAGGGCCTGCGCGCGACGCTGTTTCTCGACATCGGCACGCCGAAGCCCGGCGACGCCGCGCCCTTCACCACGCAGTGGTGCCTGGCACAGCCGGTCGCCGCGATGGACAAGCTCGGCCCCGACGGCCATCCCGCGCGCGGCGGCTTCCTGCCGCCGGTACCGCTGCCGCGCCGCATGTGGGCGGGCGGCGAAGTGCAGTTCATCGAGCCGTTGCTTGTCGGCGATGAGGTGACGCGTTCCTCGAAGATCCTCGACGTCAATCTGAAGACCGGCTCCACCGGCGCGCTGTGCTTCGTCAATGTCGAGCACCTGATCACCACCAAGCGCGGCCTCGCCATTCGCGAGCGCCAGGACATCGTCTACCGGGACATGCCGACCAGCATGGCGCCGCCTGCACCGGCGCCAAAGGACGTGCCCGCGGCCCAGCATCAGGAAACGCATTACGCCGATCCCGTGCTGCTGTTCCGTTACAGCGCGCTGACCTTCAACGGCCACCGCATCCATTACGACCGCGACTATGTCACCAAGGTCGAGTTCTATCCGGGCCTGGTGTTTCATGGGCCGCTGCAGGCAGCGCTGCTGGTGGAGTTTGCCGCCAAGCTCAAGGGCGGCAAGGCGCCGGCGAAATTCAGCTATCGCGGCGTGTCACCGCTGTTCGACGGCGCGAATTTCTCGGTGAATGCCAACGAGACGGCGGACGGGCTCGAGGTCTGGACCGCCAATGACAAGGGCGCGCCGACCATGAAGGCAACGGCGAGCTGGTAGCCCTTTCTGACCTCTCTCCGCCCTGCGCGGGGAGAGGGAGCGACAGCGCTCCTCCGCTTCCTCGGCGCGGTTTCACCCAACCTCCCCGATTGACTCCCCGCCCCCTCCTGCTGTTGATGAGTCAACACCACACGGCAGACCACTGCCTGGACGCATGAGGAAACCACCTTGGCCCGCGACAGCAAGACAACCGCCACCCGTACTCCCGTAAGCGTCAAGGACGCCACGCTGAATCTGTTGCGCGGCTTCGGCATCACCAAAGTGTTCGGCAATCCCGGCTCCACCGAACTGCCGTTCCTGTCAGACTGGCCGGACGATATCGACTATGTGCTCGGCCTGCAGGAAGCCTCCGTCATCGGCATGGCCGACGGCTATGCCCAGGCGACGCGCAATGCCGCCTTCGTCAACCTACATTCGGCCGCCGGCGTCGGCCATGCGCTGGGCAATATCTATACCGCGCATCGCAACCAGACACCGATGGTGATCACCGCCGGCCAACAGGCGCGCAGCATCTTGCCGCTGCAGGCGTTTCTCTATGCCGAACGCGCGTCGGAATTTCCGCGGCCCTATGTGAAATACAGCGTCGAGCCCGCGCGCGCCGAGGATGTGCCCGCCGCGATCGCGCGCGCCTATTACGTGGCGATGCAGCCGCCCTGCGGGCCGACCTTCGTGTCAGTACCGATCGACGACTGGACGCATCAGGCCCAACCTCTTGAGGCGCGTCATGTGAGCCGCGAGCTCGGGCCAGATCCGCAAGCGATGCAGGAACTGGTCGCCGCACTCGGCAACAGCAGGAACCCTGCGCTGATCGTCGGCCCCGGCATCGACCGCGCGGAGGCCGTCGATCTGATGGTATCAGTCGCGGAGAAGACCAAAGCCGCCGTCTGGGTCAGCCCGTTCTCGGCGCGTTGCAGTTTCCCGGAACGCCATCCGCAATTTTGCGGTTTCCTGCACGCCTCGCCGGCGCAACTCTCCGACGCACTGAAAGACCATGACCTCGTTGTCGTCATCGGCGCGCCGGTATTCACCTTCCACGTCGAAGGCCATGCGGCGATCTTCGACGGCGATACCACGATCTTCCAGATCACGGACGATGCGGACTCCGCCGCCGTCGCGCCGATCGGCACCAGCATCATCGCGACCATGAAGCCGGCGCTGACGCTGCTGCTTGGGCTGCTGCCTGATACCAAACGCACAGTCGCCAAGGGCCGCATCCTGCCGCCGCCGCCGGTGGCCAGTGACCCGATCCCGATAGATTATCTGCTGCACACGCTGTCGCGGGCCATGCCATCGGATGCGATGCTGGTGGAAGAAGCGCCTTCGCATCGCCCGGCGATGCAGAAGTATCTTCCGATGCGCGGCGCCAACAGTTTCTACACCATGACCTCAGGCGGTCTCGGCCACTCGCTGCCTGCATCTGTCGGCATGGCACTGGGCTATCCGGATCGTCGCACCGTGTGCCTGATCGGCGACGGCTCGGCGATGTATTCGATCCAGGCATTGTGGACCGCCGCGCAGCGCAAATTGCCTTTAACTGTAGTGGTTATCAACAATTCCGGTTATGGCGCGATGCGCTCGTTCAGCCAGGTGATGCAGGTGCGCAATGTTCCCGGGCTGGATCTGCCCGGTCTGGACTTCGTCAAACTGGCCGAAGGCATGGGCGCACATGCCGTCCGCATCGAGAAATCATCGGAACTTGCGGGCGCTTTCGCGCGGTCTCTGCAACATCCGGGCGTCAGCCTTGTCGAAGTCATCGTCGACTCGGCCGTTCCCGTGCTTTATGGACAGAAGCATTGATATGACGGGATCATAACGGAAGGGCCGGCATGACCAAGCAGCCGAACGACAACGCCAAGAAATCGCACAGCTCCCACTGGGGTGCCTTTTCCGGACAGTGGGTCGACGGCAAGCTGGTCATCACGCCGCATCCGATCGATCCGGATCCAAATCCGATCATCCAGAATTTTCCGGAAGCACTCCGCCACAAGGCGCGCATCGCCAAGCCGATGGTGCGCCGTGGCTGGCTCGAAAACGGCCCCGGCCCCGACGATCGCCGCGGCCGCGATGCATTCGTCGAGATGGAATGGGACGAGGTGCTCGACCTGCTCGCCGGCGAATTGAAGCGCGTCAAAGACACCTACAGCGCCAAGGCGATCTATGGCGGCTCCTATGGCTGGTCCAGCGCGGGCCGCTTCCATCACGCACAGAGTCAGATCCATCGCTTTCTGAATGTCGCCCTCGGCGGCTATGTGCGTTCGGTCAACAGCTACTCGGCCGGCGCATCGACGGTTCTCATTCCGCACATCCTCGGCAACTACGAAGACATGACCCGCCGCAATATCGGCTGGGACGAGATCGTCGAGCACACCGATATCATTCTCGCCTTCGGCGGCATGAATACCAAGAACTCGCGCGTCGCCGGCGGCGGCATCAGCAAGCACACCGAACATCGCGACATGATCGCGCTGAGCAAGCGAGGCGGCGAACTCGTACTGATCTCGCCGCTGAAGAGCGACCTGCCGGATGAAGTGAACCAGGACTGGGTCGCCGCGCGTCCCGGCACCGACGTGGCACTGATGCTCGGCATCGCGCACACCGCCGTGATGGACGGCACCCACGATCGCGCCTTCCTCGACAGCCATACCCACGGCTGGGATACTTTCGAAGACTATCTGATGGGCCGCAGCGACGGGCAGCCGAAAGATGCGGCGTGGGCCGCTGATATCACCGGCCTCAAGGCTGACGACATTCTGAAGCTGGCACGCCGCCTGCCCGGCAAGCGCGCGCTCTTTGTTGTTGCGCATTCACTGCAGCGCGCGAAGCATGGCGAACAGCCGGTCTGGATGGCTTCGGTGCTGTCGGCGATGTTCGGACAATCGGGCCTGCCCGGCGGCGGCTTCGGCTATGCGCTCGGCGCCATCGCCAATTACGGACGCCGCCAGAACGCCGTGCCGATCGCCGGCCTGCCGCAGGGCAAGAATGGCGTCAGCGAATTCATCCCGGTGGCGCGTGTCAGCGACATGCTGCTCAATCCCGGCGCACCGTTCGAATATAACGGCGCGCACATGACCTATCCGGATATCAAGCTGGTCTATTGGGCCGGCGGCAATCCGTTCCATCACCATCAGGACCTCAATCGCCTGCGCAAGGCGTTTGCGCGTGTCGACACGCTGGTGGTGCACGACCTCGCCTGGACGGCGTCGGCGCGCCATGCCGACTTCGTTCTCCCCTGCACCATGAGCCTGGAGCGCGAGGACATCGGCTCATCGCAGACCGATCCGATGATGGTGGCGATGCATCAGATGGCCGAGCCGTTCGGTGACGCGCGCGACGACTACGCGATCTTCACCGGCCTGTCGGAACGCCTCGGCAAGGCCGATGAATTCACCGAAGGCCGCACGCCGCGTGAGTGGCTGAAGCATCTGTATCAGCCGACTTACGATGGGCTCAAAGCCAAGGGCATCGAGGCACCCGACTTCGACGCCTTCTGGGCGGCCGGCGAAGTGATGCTGCCGCAACTGCCGCTGGATGGCGGCACGCTGCGCGCCTTCCGCGCCGATCCCGAGGGCAAGCCGCTGCCGACCACCAGCGGCAAGATCGAGATCACGTCCGACACCATCGCCAGCTTCGGTTACGACGATTGCCCCGGCCATCCGGTCTGGCTGCCGCCGGAAGACGCGGTCGATGCGACCAACCCGCTGCAGCTCGTCGCCAACCAGCCGGCGTCGCGCCTGCACAGCCAGCTCGATTTCGGCGGGCATAGTTCGGCCGAGAAGCGCCGCGGCCGCGAGGTTGCGCGCATGCATCCGGTCGATGCCGATGCGCGCGGCATCAAGGACGGCGACATCATCAGACTGTTCAACCAGCGTGGCGCCTGCCTCGCATCCGTTGTCGTCACCGAGGACGTGATGGCCGGCGTGATCCAGTTGCCGACCGGCGCCTATTACGATCCGGAATATCCGAACGAGGAGAAGTCGCTCTGCGTGCACGGCAATCCGAACGTGCTCACAAGGGACACCGGCACCTCGCGCCTCGCGCAGGGCTGCACCGGACAATTGACGGTCGTGAATGTCGAGAAATTCACCGGCAACCTGCCGCCGATCCAGGCCTTCGATCCGCCGGTTCCGGTGATCTGGCCACGTCCGCCGAAGCTGGAAGCGGCGGAGTAAGCCTCGCCAATCTCACCGTCATCGCCCGGCCTGGCGCGCAATTGCGCGCGCTAGGACCGGGCGATCCAGTAGACACTGATTTAGGTGTTGAAACCGAGACGCCAGCGTTTACTGGATCACCCGCTTTCGCGGGTGACGACAACTCAGTGTGGGACGAAGAGCGCGCCTCCCCTACTTCCCAAACGTCTCCCGCATCTTCGCCTGGATCTTGGCCATGCCGCCGATCCAGCGGTCATAGTTCTCGGTCTTCTTGCGCATGTAGTCGATCACCTGCTTGTGCGGCAGGATCAGGAAGGTCTCGGCCTCGATGCCTTCAAGCGCATCCTGCGCGACCTGCTCCGGCGACAGGTTGCCGTCGTTCGACTGCGGCCCCTTCGGGATATTCTTCAGCATATTGGTATCGACGCCCTGCGGGCAGAGGATCGAGACCTTGATGTTATCTGCCCGGTGCGAGATCGCGAGATTTTCGGCGAACCCCACCGCGGCATGTTTGGTGGTGGAATAGGCCGGGCTGCCGACTTGCGACAGCAGACCGGCTGCAGAGATCGTGTTGAGGAAATAGCCGCCGCCACGTGCCTTGTAGAGCGGGATCAGATGTCGGGCGGCATAGACATGGGCCATCACATGGATCGCCCAGCTCCGCGCCCATGGTTCATCCGATGTGCCACCGGCATTCGGACTCATGGGATCGAAGCCGCCGCCGATGCCGGCATTGGAACAGAACAAAGCGATCGGCCCATAATGCCGTTCGGTCAGTTCGATCACATGCTGGATATCTTTTTCCTTGCCGACGTCGCATTGAAACGCGGCGCCGCCGATGGTCTCTGCAACGGCAGTCGCGCGCTCGCCATCGAGATCGACGACGACGACTTTCGCTGCACCCGCTTTATGAAATGTCTCGCACAGCGCCTGGCCGATGCCATTGGCGCCACCGGTCACGACGACGACCTTGCCGTCTACCCGCATGCCGCACTCCCCCTTGATGTTTTTGTTTCTTGTCAGAGCATAAGCTGATCCGAAAAGCGGTATCCACTTTTCGGGATCATGCCCTAGGTGCTCAGCACCATGTCGAGCACGGCCGTATAGTGGCATGCGGCGCCGAGCAGGACAAATGCGTGCCAGATGGCATTCTGGAAACGCAGCCGCTGCCAGGCGTGGAAGACGACGCCCAGCGTATACAGCGTGCCGCCGGCGGCGACGAACCACATGGTCAGCGGCGGCAGCGGCGTGAACACGGCATCATAGGCCATCAGCCCGCTCCAGCCCATGGCGAGATAGAGCACCACGGCGAGCCGATCGAAACGGCCGGGATAAACGAGCTTGATGACGATGCCGGTGATGGCGACGCTCCACACCCCAGCGAGCAGCGAGATCGCGAGCCGCGTATTGGCGATCTGCGCGAAGAACGGCGTGTAAGTCGCGGCGATCAGAAGATAGATCGCGGAGTGATCGAAGCGACGCAGGAACCACTTTCGCGGCGACACCGGCCACATATTGTAGATCGCTGACAGCACCAGCATGGCCAGCAAGCCGGCGGAATAGACCGAGACGGTCACGACCTCATAAGCCGTTGCAAACACGGCGGCGAGCACGATGAGCACGGTGGCGGCGATCAGGCCGGAGAACACGCCGAGACCATGAACAATGCCGTCCGCGATCAGTTCGGCACGGTCGTAATTCCAGCGGATCGCGCCGGCCACCATATGCGCGGAATTGGTGGTCAGTTCTTTGATGCGGAAAACGGTCATGGTGGCGTCAACCCGGCCGGTGCGATGCGGTGAGCTTGCCCCGTAAGCCCGCCTGTGACTTCCCCCGAGGTCAGCGATAAATCATAGGCTGGAGATCGTCAACGAAAGCCAAACGACGATGTGACGACGCTTTCGTGACGAACTTGATTTCAGCCGGACAATCGCCATTTTTGAAGGCAGGCGAATACCCTTCACGTTCACCATGATGAGCTTTCCCGCACGATGCCCAGCCTGTCCGAACTCGTCGAAGAAGCACGGCTGTCCGCGCGCGCATTGCTCGATTATGGCGATGGTCTGTTCAATCCCACGGTGCGGCTTGGGGTCACAGGCCTGTCACGCGCCGGCAAGACGGTCTTCATCACCGCGCTCGTGCATGGCCTGACGCGCGGCGGACGCTTTCCGGTATTCGAGTCGCTGGCCACCGGACGCATCGCGAAGGCGCGTCTTGCTCCGCAGCCCGACGATGCCGTTCCCCGGTTCGCCTATGAAGAGCATCTGCGCACGCTGATCGATGAGCGCCGCTGGCCGAACTCCACCACCGATATCAGCGAGTTGCGTCTGGTCATCGACTATCAGCGCACGAGCGGCGCCGACCGCACGCTGACCCTCGACATCGTCGACTATCCCGGCGAATGGCTGCTCGACCTGCCGCTGCTCAGCAAGAGCTATGAGGAATGGTCCGCGGAGAGCCTTGCGCTGTCGCGGCAAGGACCGCGCAGGGCGCTGGCGACGGCCTTTCACGCACATCTCACGACGCTCGACCCCAATGCGCCGGAAAACGAGCAGGCGACGCTGATCGCAGCGAGGCTCTTCACCGACTATCTGCGCGCCTGCCGCGACGAACGCTTTGCCATGAGCCTGCTGCCGCCGGGCCGATTCCTGATGCCGGGCAATCTTGCGGGCTCGCCGGCGCTCACCTTTGCGCCGCTCGACGTGGCCAGCGATGGCAGTGCACCGGATGGTTCGCTCTGGGCAATGATGAAGCGGCGCTATGAGGCCTACAAGGACGTCGTCGTCCGCCCATTCTTTCGCGATCACTTCTCCAGGCTGGATCGGCAGATCGTACTCGTCGATGCGCTCTCCGCCTTCAACGCGGGACCCGAAGCACTGCACGATCTCGAAGCCGCCCTCGCCGGCATTCTCGATTGTTTCCGCATCGGCCGCAGCACGATCCTCAGCACGCTGTTTCGGCCGCGCGTCGATCGCATCCTGTTTGCGGCAACCAAGGCCGATCATCTGCATCACCTCAGCCATGACCGGCTGGAGGATGTACTCAGGCGCACCGTAACCAAGGCGGTGTCGCGTTCGGAACTGGCCGGTGCATCGGTTGACGTCGTCGCCATCGCTGCGGTGCGCGCCACCAAGGAAGCGCTGGTACAACGAGGCCGCGACAAGCTGCCGTCGATCCTGGGTACACCCATAGCCGGCGAAACTGCCATTGGCGAGACCTTCGACGGCGAGACCGAAGTCGCGACCTTCCCCGGCGATCTGCCGACCGACCTCGATGGCTTGTTCGCCGGCGGTTCTTTCAAGGGCCTCTCGACAGATGCCGCCGACAAGGCCGACTATCGCTTCCTGCGCTTCCGCCCGCCGCTGCTGACGCGCGAGAACGGCGAGGAGCCGGCGCTGCCTCACATCCGCCTCGACCGCGCGCTCCAGTTCCTGATCGGAGACAGGCTGCAATGACCGACCGTACGCGCCGCCCGGCCACCTTCCGGCTCGACGATCCCCACGTCACCGTGATGGACGCCGACGAGGAAGCCGGCCGCCTCGCCCGCGGCACCATCCGCATCACGCCCGAAGCCGATCCGATGGCAATGCCCGTGGTGATCGACGAGCCGCTGCGGCCGGTACGCACCGGCTTCCGCTGGGGCATCCTGTTCTGGACCGGACTCGGCGGCCTCGTGCTGCTCGGCACAGGTCTCGGCGTCACGCAACTGGTCCGCGACCTGTTTGCGATCAATGACGGCCTCGGCTTTCTCGGCCTCGGCTTCGCCGCACTGGTCAGCGTCGCGCTGATCGCCATCATCACGCGCGAGGCGCTGAGCCTGATGCGGCTCGCCACCATCGAGAAGCTGCATGCCCGCGCGCTCGCCGTTATCGCCAGTGACGACCGCGCCGAGAGCCGCGCCGTGCTCGCCGACCTGCTGAAACTCGCGCATAGCAATCCGCGCCTCGCCCGCGCCCGCACCACGCTGCAGGGCCATGCCGACGATATCATCGACGGCGCCGATCTCATTCGCGTGGCCGAACGTGAACTGATGAGCCCGCTCGATGTCGAAGCACGGCGCCTCGTCTCGGTCGCGGCGCAGCGTGTCTCGGTGGTGACCGCCGTCAGCCCCCGCGCCGTCGTCGATGTCCTGTTCGTCGCCGCCGCAGCGATCCGGCTGGTCCGGCAGCTCGCAAAACTCTATGGCGGCCGGCCGGGAACGCTCGGGATGATCACGCTGATGCGCCATGCCATCAGCCATCTCGCCATCACCGGCGGCATGGCCGCCAGCGACAACATGATCCAGCAGGTGCTCGGCCACGGCATCGCGGCGAGACTCTCGCAGCGGCTCGGCGAAGGCGTGCTCAATGGCCTGCTCACGGCCCGCCTGGGTCTCGCCGCCATCGACGTGACGCGGCCATTGCCATTCACAGCGCTGCCACGCCCGCAGCTTGGCGATCTCGCAAAGGATTTGCTGCGGAAGCGGGACGGAGAAGAGAACGCGTAATGCGCACTCCTTCTAGACTGCGGCCACGCAGTCGACCTCCACGTCGAACGGGCCATGCCATCCCGCAACGATGAAGAAGCCGCGCGCCGGCGGATCGCTGGAGAAGTAACGCGCATAAACCCGATTGATCGTTTCGAACTGATCGGCTCCCGTGCAATAGACATTGCACTTGATCACCCTGTCGATCGATGAGCCCGCAGCCACGAGGCATAGCGCCATCTGATCGAGAACAATCTCGATCTGCCGCTCCAGCGGGAAGCGCCTGATCTCCCCGGTCTCGGGATCATAGGGCGGCAGTTGCGAGACATAGACGAGATCGCCATAGCGCACGGCCGGCACGACAGGAACCTTCCGTGCTTCGAAATAGGATGAGAACGGTTCGACGCGAATGAACTGTGCCTGCATGTTTCCGCTCCCGGCTGCCCTTATTGATCGCATCATCGCACGGGCGACGGCCGGCGCCGGGCCAATCGGTTCGGTGCCGGCCGAACCGACGGGAGTGGCGGATTGACCGGCGAGCGGCTACGCTGGGATATGGTCGCCTCCGCAAACATGGTCGAAGTCGCAGCGCTGGTCGGCGATACAGCGCGCGCGACCATGCTTGCGGCGCTCATGGGAGGTCAGGCGCTCACGGCAACCGAGCTGGCGTTTCAGGCCCGGATATCCCGCCCCACCGCGAGCGAACATCTGGTTCGGCTGCTCAACGCGCGATTGATATCGGTGACCCCGAGCGGGCGGTTTCGTTACTATCGGATCACATCACCGCTCGTGGCCCAGATGCTGGAAAGCATGATCGCCGTCGCGGCCCTGGAAATGCCACCGAGGCATCGACCGCGTTCCGCGCGCGATGAAGCGTTGTGCCTTGCGCGCAGTTGCTACGATCATATGGCCGGACGGCTCGGCGTTGCGGTCGCGGACGCGCTGATCGAACGAGATTATATGCATTTGAGTGCAGATGGCGGAGTGCTTACCGACGCAGGCCACCGCTTTCTCTGCGACTTCGGAGCCAGGCTTGAAACCGACCGCCGCAGCAAGCGCATCTTCTGCCGGGCCTGCCTGGACTGGAGCGAGCGGCGCTATCATGTGGGGGGATTGGTCGGCGCCGAGCTGCAACGACGGTTTCTGGAACTCGGATGGATTGCGCGAACGGGCGCGACGCGCGCCTTTAAAGTCACGGATGCCGGCAAGATTGAATTGAAAGACATATTTGGTGTCGATCTGGACGTCGCATCCACCAATCGCGGCCTGCTTGCGCCCCGTCAGCCGGAAGAGAGCAGTCAGCGCGCGGCAGGTTGAAGGGGTGACGGCACGGACATCTCCGCCAGCCGGCATCATGGCCGCCAGCGACAGCATGATCCAGCAGGTCCTCGGCCACGGCATCCCGGCGAAACTCTCGCAGCGGCTCGGCGACAACAGACTCTTGAAACCTGCAGGGATGGTTGAGTAGCCTGACGACCGTTACGCACAGGTTGCGATTCCCCGCATCTTCTCACAGGACATCACTATGTCAGAGGCAGCCGGATCAGACGCCAGGATTGGTCCAGCGCGTCGTTCGACACAGCTTGTTTTGACGTTGGTCGTTGGCCTGGTTGTTGGAGCTTTTCTCGGACCCGCGCTTTTTCTCGCAATTGGCAGACTTGAGCTATCCGGAGACATTCTGCTTTCGTTTGCGATTGGCGCATTTTTGACGACCGGAATCTGCCTCGCAGTCGCTGTCATCGGCTGGCACGTGATCTTGCCCCGCATTCTCATGAGAATACGAACGACCCTTGACGGCACAATTGGCAATCTGACTTCGGCGGGCCGAGCTCTGGTCGATGGCGACGCCGCGAAGGTGATTGACCATTTGGGTCGTGCCGCAGCGGAAGGAGTCTCGTGGTACTCGATCGGCACCACGAGGCGCTTCATCGTGCAGGCTGCACTCGGGCTGTTGGTTTCCTTTGGCAGCACGGTTGGAGCTGTATTGCTTTTCAGCCAGAACACATTGCTGCGCGATCAGAACGCACTTCTGAAAGACCAGAATGTCAAAATTGACAAGCAGCTCGATCTGCTGAGCAACCAAAATCGCAAGATTGATCAGCAGACCGCTGTAGCCGACGCCCAAAAGCGAAGCGCGTTTGTTACCGAGATGTTTTCCATCCTGCAGGAAGTCGCGAAAACCGTCGGCCCGGACGGCACGATAGGGAGAGAGCTTGCAACCCGAATTGCCGTGTTGTCGACGAGTGCTGTGCCCTACATCTATCTCGATTTTTCCGGCACTGACGAAGGGATCGATCCAAAGCGCATTGCACGACCACTGAGCCCGGAACGGGGGCAGCTGGTCGTGGCTTTGGCGCGCATGGGAGTGAAATTCGAGCCGTTAATGAGTGCCGGAGCGGTGTTTGATTCCTCCGATCTTCGAGGCGTTAGTTTGCTCGGCGCAGATCTGTCCCGTATCAGTTTGGAAAATTCAGATCTTTCATCCGCAAACCTGAACAATTCCAGGTTCTTTTCTGCCAATCTGAGAGGCGCAACCATAAGGGATGTCAGGGCACTTTCTGCAAACTTCGACTACGCGGCGATCGTCGATTCGGTCATCGAAAATTCAAATTTTGGTTCAGCCACTTTCAAAAAGGCGCTGGTGCAAAACCTGAGGATCAGGGGCGGAAAGTTCGAGCGCACCAACTTCGTTGATTGCTTCTTGGGACTCGAACTTTCATTCGAGAATGTCGGCGTCGAGGCAGGTTTGCCATCGGGATTGGATTGGCCTGACGAGGTGCGGAAGCGTTTCGAAAGTGGCGAACAACGCTTGAATCATAGCTTCCACCTCCCTCTTAACGTGGAGCGCGTGGGGATGCCGGTTCCAAGTACCTTGGGGCGCTAGGTTATGCAGCCATCGGTGCGGTGAGCGAACCGTACTGGCATCACCATCTCCGCCAGCGCAGGCCAGCGATAGAATGGTGTATCAGGCTTCGGCGTCAGGTCCGGCGTCCAGCCCGTGAGCTTGTCGATCGCATAGTGCTTCATGGCCGTGCCGCGCCAGATGGTATCGACTTCGGCAACAGGCGTGAGCACTGCGCTGGTCGTCGCCAGCAATGGACGGTGGTTGTCCGCGGTCTGTGCGATGTAGAGCCCGGTGTGATCCTTGATCCTGTCCATGCCGGGATCGCGGAAGCCGATGAAACGCGCGCGCTCGTTGACCTGCACCACCGGGACCTTGTCCTTGAGATGCCAGCGCAGCATCGCATAGGTGCGATAGTCGGTCGTCGCGATCCAGGTGGCGCCGGTAGTCTTCATCGCCGCCAATGCGCGGTCGGCCAACACCTGATAGCCGCCCTCGCCGCCGAGCGGATCGTTCTTGCCGATCAGGTTCCACGGCGCAGCCACGCTATAGAGGAAAACCAGCACCACCAGCGGAATGCCGGTGGCGATGGCGGCGATACTCCAGCCATGGGAGGCACGCACCATGCGCGGCGACCAGCCATCGCCCGGCAGTTTCGTCAGGTTGATCGCTGCCGCAGCGATACCGGCGGGCCACAGGAACATCGGCCAGGTATCGCCGACACGCAGGGTCAGCGACTTCCACGCAAAGTAAAAGAACGGCACCAGCACGCAGGTGGCGAGCAGGATCGCGACCGGTTCGCGGCGGCGATAGCCGCGCCATGCCGTGACGACAACCGCGGAGAGAATGACCGGCATCAGGATGAAGCCGACCTGACCGAATTGCAGGCCGAGAAAATCACCGAGCGTGCGCAGCGATGCCTCGTTGTTCGTGGTGGCGCGGATGAACTGGAACCTGAACGACGCCCAGTCGTGGCCCGCATTCCAGATCAGAACCGGTGACGAGATCGCCAGTGCGATCAGCACGGCGAGCCACGGATACGGGCTGCGCAGCCAGCGACCGCGCCATTCTGGCACCAGTATGAATGCGAGAATGCCGGGCACGAACATCACCACCGTGAGTTTCGACAGCAGCGCGAGACCGCCGAACGCACCGGCGGCGAGCCACCAGCGTCCATCATGGCTTTCGGCCAGCCGCACCAGCGACCACAGCATCGCCATAGCGAACGGGATCAGCGCGACGTCCGGCGCGACCTTGGCCATCAGCAATCCGTAATACAGCGCCGCTTCCGCCATCAGCACTGCCAGCAGCACCGCACGCAGATCCTGCGTGACGCGGCGAACGATGTCGGCGAGCAGCAATTGCATCACCGCCATCGCCACGATACCGGAGAAACGCGCGCCGAAATTCGTGTCGCCGAAGATCAGCGTGCCCGCACGGATGAACCATGAGATCATCGGCGGATGATCGAGGAACGACAGCACGTTCTCCTTCGACCACGTCCAGTAATAGGCCTCGTCGGTGCGCAGATCGAACAGCCCGGCATAGACCAGCCGCATCGCGGTCAGCGCGACCAGCAATGCGCCGATCGCCCATAAGGCACGGCGGGAAACATTCCGATCGAGGTAGGGGTCGGGAAAAGACGTCATCGCCGAGCTTTTCGGCGGACTTCGCCATGCTGTCAACTTGTTGACTTTACTGCTGGATAAGGTCTGCACGCGCGCTGCGCCGGATGGCGTCCGGGCGCATCTCGCCGTAGGGTTTGGCCATGGACGTCTCGCTCAACTCCGCCAGCAACCTGCCCCGGACGGCCGCCACCGCCACGTGGTGGCGCGGCATCGGGCTGCGCCAGATCCGGCTGGTCTGCGGACTGGTGCTGTTCACCTATCTGCTCAGCCATTTCCTGAATCACGCACTCGGCAATATCTCGCTCGATGCGCTGCAGACCGGCGTCGTCATCCATGCCGGCTTCTGGCAGTTCTTTCCGGTCGCCGTGACCTTCTATTCGGCGGTGACGGTCCATGGCCTGCTCGGCGTCTGGGCGCTGTTCGAACGCCGGCAGTTCCGCTGGCGAACCGTCGAGCCACTGCAACTGGTGCTCGGGCTCAGCATTCCCGCTCTTATCGTCGCTCATGTCGTTGCCGTCCGTCTCGGCGAAAACCTGTACGACATCAATCGCAGCTATCCGCAGGTCTTCTATAGCTGGATCACGTCACCCGCGAAAACGTGGTCGATGTATCTCGTGGTGGTCGTGGCCTGGCTGCACGGCTGCATCGGGCTGTATTTCTGGCTGCGGCTGAAAGCCCACTTCAAGAGCCTTGCGCCCTATCTTCTGTCGGCTGCCGTGCTGATCCCGACACTGGCGCTGCTTGGCATCTTCCAGGGCAAGCGTGAGGTTGAGGCCAAGCTGGCATCGCCGCAATGGCAGGCCGAGAATTTCGGCCCGGACCGGATGGGCACCGTTTCACAGCAGCAGGCACTGGGCGACATCACCGACAATCTCCTGATCGGCTATCTCGCGCTGCTCGGCATCGTGCTCGCGGCCCGCGCCATCCGCGTGGTCGTCGAACGCCGCGCCGGGATGATCAATCTGTCCTATGGTGACGGCCGCAAGCTGCGCGTCCCCCTGGGCCTCAGCGTGCTGGAAGCGAGCCTGCGTCATCGCGTGCCGCATGCCAGCGTCTGCGGCGGCCGCGCGCGCTGTTCAACCTGCCGCATTCGCGTCACCAGCGGTGTCGAGACATTGCCCCCGCCATCGGCGCGCGAAGCCTTCGTGCTGAGCAGGATCGGCGGCACTGCAGACCCCGCGGTCCGGCTGGCCTGCCAGTTGCGACCGACGGCCGACCTCACCTTCGTTCAACTGTTCTCGCCGCAAGTGACCAGCGCGAATGCTCACGCGTCGCAGCCGGCGCGGATCGGTCAGGAGCGTTACCTCGTCTGCATGTTCGTCGATATGCGCGGCTCGACCATGCTCGCCGAGAAACGGCTGCCTTACGACACCGTGTTCATCGTCAACCGCTTTCTTGACGCCGTCTCGCAAGCCGTGATCGCAAGCGGCGGCAAGCCCAATCAGTTCATCGGTGACGGCGAACTGGCACTGTTCGGCCTCGCCTGCGATCCGCAGACCGCGTGCCGCCAGGCCCTGGAGGCTGCGCGGCTCATCGCCGAGAATATCGACGAACTCAATCGCGCCCTCGCCCATGACCTGCCGCAGCCGCTGCGTTTCGGCATCGGCATTCACGGCGGCGAAGTCATCGTCGGCGATATCGGTTATCGCGACCACATGGTGTTCACGGCACTCGGCGATCCGGTCAATGTCGCTGCGCGCCTGCAGGACATGACCAAGAGTCTTGCTTGCGAAGTCATCATCTCCGAAGAAGTCTGCATTACTGCAGGCCTCGCAAGCGACGCGCTGCCGCAGCAGGACGTCGCGATCCGCGGCCGCGCCGCGCCGATGAATGTGCGCACGGTCACAGACGCCAAGGTACTTTCATCTCTCGTGACCAGCGACATGGTTTCCGCGCTTTAACGCTGTTCCTGCAGAACGTACGCGCTTTGCCTGCCTGAACAGGCATTCAGAAAATTCCCCGAGAATTTCTTCGAACCCGTTTCGAAACCGGTGCGACGAACTTGCGATGGATCGAACAGACAGATCCCGCAACCCGCGCCTCGCGCAGCACTGAAGGAGAACGACCATGTTTCGCAAACTCGCACTCGCATTCGTTGCAGCAGCTTCTCTCGGCGCGATGGCGCTGACGCCATCCACCGCATCCGCCCATGGCTGGGGCTGGCACGGTCATCATCACCACTTCCATGGCGGCGGTTTCTACGGTCCCACTTTCGGCATCGGCTATGTCGGTGGCGGCACCGGATGCTATGTGAGCCGCCGCGTGATGACGCCCTACGGCCTGCGCTGGCGCACGGTAAACATCTGCTACTAATCCTCGCATGAGGGCTGCGAACCCCGGCCGCTTCGGCCGGGGTTTTGCATTGCAGCGATATCACCCGCGTGCAGGCGACAACGCATGGTCGTAGCGCGGCCGAGCCCGGCGCTTCGCTTTTGCGACCTTCCGCCGCGTTGGAAATATCCGGAATAGCGACGAATCCCGGCAAATTGGATAGATAACGGTCGGTTTGGACGATTTCTGCACGCCGTTTGAGCTATCAAGCTTGGCAATCCGCGCGTAACGTGCGCATGTCGGATATGCCGGTTTGCGGGGACCGGCAGTTCGTTATCGATTTTGATCCCGCGGAGACGACGTGATGACTAAAGGTACTGTGAAGTGGTTCAACCCGACGAAGGGTTACGGATTCATCCAGCCGGCGAATGGCGGCAAGGACGTGTTCGTTCATATTTCGGCAGTTGAGAAGGCTGGCCTTTCGACACTGAACGAAGGTCAGACCGTTGAATTCGAGGAAGTTGCCAACCGCGGCAAGACCTCGGCTGAGAACCTCAAGGTCTGATACATCTGGTTTGATACCAGTGTGATCCGGCTGCTTCTCCAGACTTTCGTCAGGCAAGTTTTCCAGATCACGCCTCAACAATGTAGAGCGCATTCGGCAAGGGCGGTTTCCTCCAAAGGGACACCTCTCCTGCAACGCAATCAGGTTCACGCAGGATTGCGCTAATTCGATCCGCGGTGTGCGCTCTAGCCTAACTCCAAGAACCCGAGCCGGGATCTTTCGAAGGTCCGCTCCTTAGAGTCGCCAGCTGACGTGACGCATATCTCAGCGACGCGACGGGGCTCCCTTCCCAATTCAGTTTTCCTTGACCCACTGATCGGCCGGCTTGACGTCCGGCAGCTGCGCGTAGCCGCGCGTCCACATGTCCACGACCCATTCGGTGCCCGTCGCGCGGTCCAGCAACACGGCGGTATTGTGCGGCGTCTGCAGCACCAGCGCATTGCCACGATAGCGCGGATTGCCCACCGTATGATGCTTCAGCAAACCCCAGTCCTGGATGATCAGCAGCAGGCTGGTGACGTTGCGCGTCGTGTCCCAACAATCGAAATTGTGCTTGTCGTCGAAATAGCGAAAATCCGCATTGGCGATGCGTTTGTCGGTGCCGAGCACCGGGCCGACGCGGCGGTCCCACCACACGACCGCCTTCTGCACGGCCCCGCGTTCCGCCGCGGCCGACGCCTTGCCCGCAGCGAGAAGCTTGGTGAGCGCAGCCTTGTCGGCAGGCGTGAAATCGAAGGCGTGGCGACGCCGGCAGACGAAGCCGTAGCAGATGGTCATGGAACCGGCGGATGGCGGGTAGATCGACACCGACGTGTAGAGATCGCTGACCTCTCGGGACATTTCGATCGCGCGCGCATGAGACGCGGAGAGGAGCCCTGCCGCAGCAAAAATGACTGCCGCTATCGCGACACGAAGATGGAAGTGGCCTGCCCGCATGATCTGCTCCGAGAGAAACGCGCGGAAACCTAACGCATGGCTTTCGGGCTGCCAAGACAACGGCAAGGCAACCGCGGCGTTATCCCGGCTCGCTATCCCACAGGCAGCGGTGCGTCGCGCTTCACTTCCTCCATGACGGCATAGGTGCGGCTCTCGCGCACGCCGGGCAGCGCCAGCAGACTTTCGCCGAGAAAACGACGATAGGCGCTCATGTCGGCAACACGCGCCTTCACCAGATAATCGAAACCGCCGGCCACCATGTGGCACTCCAGCACTTCCGGGGCGAGCCGCACGGCGCGAGCGAAGCGCTCGAACACGTCGGGCGTGGTCTTGTCGAGCAGAACTTCCACGAACACGAGGAGGCCGAGACCGAGCATCTCCGGATTGAGCCGCGCGCCATAGCCTTCGATATAGCCATCGCGCTGCAGCCGTTTCAGCCGCTCGCCGATCGAGGTCGGGGACAGGCCGACCTTCTCGGCCAGCTCCACATTGGCGATTCGGCCATCAGCCTGCAGGACGGCGAGGATTTTACGGTCGATCTTGTCGATGTCACTCATATCGGGTGTATAGCACGACTATTTTCGGATTATCTAAGGATAAATCTCAAAATATCCTATCGAACTACGGCCACGCCGGGATTAGGCTTCGGGAAGACCGAGGAAACGCTCATGTCGCCCGATTCGCTCCCCCCGCCCTTCACCGCCCCCTATGCGCCGGATGATGGGGCCATCGCAGCCCGGCTTCTGGCCGACACAGCCATGGCGCCCGCCCAGGACGCGCGGATCGACGCAACGGCCACGCGCCTGATCGACGCGATCCGCACCAGGGACGACCGCTTCGGCGGCGTCGAGGACATGCTGCGGGAATACGCACTCTCCTCCAAGGAGGGCCTCGCGCTGATGGTGCTGGCGGAAGCGCTGCTGCGCGTGCCGGATGCGCGGACCGCCGACGCATTCATCGAGGACAAGCTCGGCCAGGGCGACTTCATCCATCATGAGACGAAGTCGAGCGCCTTCCTCGTCAATGCATCGGCCTGGGCGCTCGGCATCTCCCAGCGCGCGATCCAGCCCGGCGAGACGCCGACGGGCACGCTGGGCCGGCTGGCGAAGCGGATCGGTCTGCCCGCGGTGCGCACGGCGACCCGGCAGGCGATGCGGCTGATGGGCAGCCACTTCGTGCTCGGCGAAACCATCGATGCAGCGCTGGCCCGCGCCCGCGCACCGTCGGAACGCCCGGCGCGCTATTCCTTCGACATGCTCGGCGAAGGCGCGCGCACCGCTGACGACGCGCAGCGCTATTTCGATTCCTATGCGTCGGCCATATCAGCCATCGGCCATGCCGCGGGCAACAGGCCGCTGCCCGACCGGCCGGGCATCTCCGTCAAGCTCTCGGCGCTGCATCCGCGCTATGAGGCGGTGAGCCATCAGCGCGTGATGCGCGAACTGGTACCGCGCCTGATCGCGCTGGCGCAGCAGGCCAAGGCCCACGACCTCAATTTCACCGTCGACGCCGAGGAAGCCGACCGGCTTGAACTCTCGCTCGACGTGATCGATGCGGCCTTTGCCGATCCGTCGCTGGTGGGATGGGACGGCTTCGGACTTGCGATCCAAGCCTATCAGAAGCGGTGCGCGGATGTGATTGATCACATCGACGCGCTGACGCGCCGTCACGATCGCAAGATGATGGTGCGGCTCGTGAAGGGCGCCTATTGGGACACGGAGATCAAGCGCGCGCAGGAACGCGGGCTCGCCGGCTATCCAGTGTTCACGCGCAAGGCGATGACGGATCTGAACTACGTTGCCTGCGCGCGAAAACTGCTGGCATTGCGGCCGCGCATCTTTCCGCAATTTGCCACGCACAATGCGCTGACGGTCGCGACCATCCTCGAACTGGCCGGCACCAGTGGCAGCTACGAATTCCAGCGCCTGCATGGTATGGGCGACGCGCTCTATGAGCAACTCGGCAAGGATCATCCCGCTATCCGCTGGCGCACCTATGCGCCGGTCGGCAGCCACCGCGATCTGCTGGCCTATCTGGTGCGACGACTGCTGGAGAACGGCGCAAACTCATCTTTCGTGGCGATCGCCGCGGATGACGCTGTGCCGATCGCGACGCTGCTGCAACGGCCTGCCGCAATCGTCGGCTCTCCTGACCGCGCAGGACACGCAAAGATCCCGCTGCCTGCCGATCTCTATCGACCCGAACGAGCCAACTCACACGGCATCGAATTCGGCGAACGCGCTGCTTTGAACAAATTGCTGGCTGAGATTGCGGCCAGCAAGTCGGACATGGACAAAGTGGTCGATGCCAATGCCGCGCAGGCAGGCGCCGCAGTGACGGCAGCACGCGCCGGCTTTGCACCGTGGAGCCACACTACGGCTCATGACCGTGCGGCAATCCTCGACAACGCAGCCGATCTTCTGGAACAGCGCCGCGCGTCCTTCATCACCTTGCTGCAACAGGAAGGCGGCAAGACGCTCGATGACGCGCTGTCGGAAGTCCGCGAGGCCATCGACTTCTGCCGCTACTACGCGGCGCAAGGACGCCGGCAATTCAGCGACGGCGAGCTGATGCCCGGGCCGACCGGTGAGAGCAACGTGCTGAGCCTGCGCGGCCGCGGCGTCTTCGTCGCCATCTCGCCGTGGAATTTTCCGCTGGCGATCTTTCTCGGCCAGGTGAGCGCCGCACTGACGGCCGGCAATACGGTTGTCGCCAAGCCGGCCGAGCAAACGCCACGCATCGCGGCACGGGCCGTGCGCCTGCTTCATGAAGCGGGTGTGCCCAGGTCAGCACTGCATCTGATCCAGGGTGACGGCCGCATCGGTGCCGCGCTGGTCGCACATCCCGCCATCGCCGGTGTGGTGTTCACCGGCTCGACAGAGGTGGCGCGGTCCATCAACCGCACACTCGCCGCCAAGGACGGACCGATCGTCCCTCTGATCGCCGAGACCGGCGGCATCAATGCAATGATCGTCGATGCCACCGCCCTTCCGGAACAGGTCGCCGACGATGTGGTGATGTCGGCATTCCGGTCGGCCGGGCAGCGTTGCTCGGCACTGCGGCTGTTGCTCGTGCAGGACGACGTCGCCGACCGTATGATCGAGATGATCGTGGGTGCGGCCGATGAGCTCAAGCTGGGCGATCCCGCCGATCCCGCAACCCATATCGGCCCGGTCATCGATACCGAGGCGAAGCAGAAGCTCGATGCGCATATTGCGCGCATGACGACCGAGGCACGCGTGCATCTCGCAGGCGTGTCACCTGCAGGCAATTTCGTCGCGCCGCATATCTTCGAACTCAAGAGCGCACGGCAACTCACCGAGGAAGTATTCGGCCCGATCCTGCATGTGGCGCGTTACCGTGCGTCGGAGTTCGATCGCGTGTTGCAGGACATATCGGACACCGGCTACGGACTCACGCTTGGCGTGCATTCGCGGATCGACGATATGGTTGAGCGCGTGATCGCGCGCCTGCCGGTGGGCAATGTCTATGTGAACCGCAACATGATCGGCGCAGTGGTCGGCGTGCAGCCCTTCGGCGGCTTCGGCCTGTCCGGCACCGGGCCGAAAGCCGGTGGCCCGCATTACCTCGCCCGCTTCGCCACCGAGCAGACCGTCACGATCAACACGGCCGCAGCGGGTGGCAATGCAGCATTGATGACAGGTGACGAGTAGCAGCGCTGCTTCCCGTTTCAGGCCGTTGCATCACCCGTCGAAGATGGGTCAAATGCGCTACCGGATTCCAGATGGAATTAAATTCCGGCAGACGGCAAGAACAACACGCAGAACAAAAGCGACGGGAGTGACGCGATGGAAGACGGTCTGTTCAAGGGGCTGAAGGTGCTGGACTGCGCGAGCTTCATCGCGGCGCCGGCCGCAGCCACCGTGCTGTCCGACTTCGGCGCCGACGTCATCAAGATCGAGCCGCCGGGTGCCGGCGATCCCTATCGCAACCTGCCCAACCTGCCTGGCTATCCCAAGAGCGAGCACAACTATGCGTGGATGATGGAGAGCCGGAACAAGAAGAGTCTGGCGCTCGATCTTGCCAAGCCGGAAGGCCGCGAGGTGCTCTATAAATTGATCGCCGAAGCGGATGTATTCATCACCAATTTCCCGCCGCCGGTGCGCAAGCGCCTGAAGATTGCCTATGAGGATATCGCACCGCTCAACGAGAAGCTGATCTATGCCTGCTTCACCGGCTATGGCGACAGGGGCGCCGAAGCCGACAAGCCCGGTTTCGACTCGACAGCGTGGTGGGCACGCTCCGGCATGATGGATCTGGTGCGCGCGGATGATGACACGACGCCCGCGCGCTCGATCGCCGGCATGGGCGATCATCCCTGCGCCATGGCGCTCTATGGCGCCATCGTCACCGCGCTCTACAAGCGCGAGAAGACCGGCAAGGGCTGCCAGGTGAAATCGAACCTGATGGCCAATGGCGTGTGGTCATCGAGCGTGCTGGCGCAGGCCAAGCTGGTGGGCGCCAAATTCGAGAAGCGCCGCTCCCGCGAGGAAGCGCTCAACGCCGTGACCAATCACTACAAGTGCCGCGACGGCCGCTGGATCATGCTGTCGCTGCTCGCCGAGGAGCGGCAGTGGCCGGCCTTTACCAAATGCATCGGCCGCGAGGACCTGCGCGACGATCCGCGTTTCGCCACCAAGCCGGATCGCCACGCGCGCTCGGTCGAACTGATCAAGATCCTCGACGAGGTGTTCGCGACGCGCGACTTTGCCGACTGGCGCGAGCGGCTCGACGGCAACGGTCTCGTGTTCGGCTTCGTCGGCATTCTGGACGACATCCCGAATGATCAGCAGATGAAGGACAACGACGTCCTGATCCCGTTCGAGGGAACCGACATCCTCACCATCAACAGCCCGATCTGGATCGGCGGCGAGACCAAGCGCAAGCCGCATCTGCCGCCATCCATCGGCCAGCACAGCGACGAGATCCTGCGCGCCATGGGCTACGACGATCATCAGATCGAGGGGCTACGGGCGGCGGGCGCGGTGCAGTAGCGTCCTTCCCTCTCCTCGCCCTTTTGCGGGGAGAGGGTCTAACGTGCCAGCAGCCAGCCGAAGAAACCGAGTCCGAGCAGAACCGCCACACCGATCGCCCAGACGCTGACCCGGATTTGGCTCGTCGTCTGCTTGGCGCTCTCGTTTTCGGCGATGACGGCGTCGCGTTCCTTGATCTCTTTTTCGGTCTCGTTCATCGCGCCCTCATTTCACGAAACACATGCCGATCGCAGACGACGCATCCGCGCCAACCTGCTGGCAGGCAAGACCTTCGGCACATGTCCAGGACGCGAAGCTCTTGTCCGCGGCGCCCTTCGGCTTCGGTCGATAACATGTCGCGCCCCAGCCATCGAGGAGAGGCGAGCCCGCAAGTTCATTATTGCCACGCATCTGCGGCCGGTCGGAAAAACCGCGTGAAAAGTCCGGCGCCCTCCCATCGCGTATCGCCATGACAATATCGCGACGGCGAGGCTGGTCACCGATGAAATGCGGTGATGCCGGAACCGTTCCCTGCGCTTGGTCCGCCAGCGTGTCCGCACCGGGAAAATGAAAGCCGCCGATGCCACGGATCTGGTGACAGCCGCCACAGGTGATGTCGTTCAGCCGACGCGCGAAGCCAGCAGGCGAGCGGATATTCTCGAGCGGGCCGTCCTGCGCCACTGCCCGTTCCAGCGCGGCGATGACGTCACGCTCGCTGAACACGCCCTTCCCCTTGCTGTCCATCAGACCGAACTCCGGCTGCTGGACCGATGGTGCAAAGCCGACCGGCGTCGATGCCAGCGACGATGTCGCGAGGAAATTCTCGGGGATCAAAACCGTGCCGCGATCGAAGGCGTGCAGATTGGCGGGCGCGAGCAGCCAGTCGCGAAACGCACGGCTGAGCGCAGCATCGGCCAGTAACCGGTCGCGATCGATCTGGTTTTCCATCGGGGCTTCGCGAAACTGCTTCGCACTGGCATCGAAGCGAAACACCTTCTGCAGATAGTCGGTGCGGAATTCCTGCGTGTCTGACTTCGGCCGATGCGCGATCTGCAGATTGGTCTCGATGCGATCAATCTGCGCGGCTGTGATTGTCGCAAGCGGGCCACCTGGTTTTAGCAAGCGATCCGCGAGCACTGCGCCTGTCTCGGTGAACGACGCTGAATTGAGCCAGCGCCCGGCGAGATCCGCGCATGTCACCGACGCATCATTGGGGTCCTTCGCATGAAGCACAAGATTGAGCGTCATCGGCAGACGCGGCGGCGTCGTGCCAGCGGCCGTGCGTGTGAGGCGATAGATCAGCCTGATTTCACCGCAGGTATCGGGTGCGACATAGGCGCGATCCATGCGGTTGACGATCCCGGCGAGCACGAACCGCGCGTCCGGCGATGTCAGCATCGCCTGGTCGAACAGTTGCACATCATGGCCGGGGCCGACACCAATGCTCACGCGCAGCTGGCGGCTCCGGTGATCGACGAGATAGCGCGTGAACGCATCATCCAGCGCGGCGCGGACCGGCGTCATCGCAGGCAGAGCGAACAGGGCATCACTGGGGATCGGTACCGATCGCGCGGGATCGAGCAACTGCGCGAGACCGAGACCGTGGGTCCCATGCGTCTCCAGCGCCCGCAACACACCGGGATCGGTGACGGCGAGACCGTTGCCCTGGTCAGCCTGCGCGACGGGAGCCACGAGGCACAGCAGGATAGCGATGAAGTTCAAGCGAAGTCGCACGGCGCAATCCCGACGGGTCAGGACGCGAGGCTAGCGCAAAACAAAGGCCGCTGCACTGGCAGCGGCCCGAACGCTTGCATCACAGGAAGAGGGGATCAGCGGGCAACGATCAGGCCGCGGCTCGTGACCACCGTCCAGCGGCCGTCCTGCTTGCGGATCGCATCGACGCGGCCGAGGCCGGGGACCGGATCGCCGGCATAGACTTCGAAAATTCCCGCACGGCCCTCGATGGTGGCGCCGCCGCCGGCGATGTCGATGATGCGCCAACCTTCGACCATGGGCAGGCGCGCAACCTCGGGCTTCGGTGCCGGAGTGGGCACAGGCGCGTTGATCGAACCGGTCACTTCCTTGGCCGGCGCGGAGGCAACCGGTGCCGGAGTCGGCGCGGGCGCAGCTGCAGGCGGCGGCGTGGTGCGCAGCTTTTCAACGGTTTCGCTCAGCTTGGCGAGTTTCGCGGCCGGTTCGGCCTGCGCCTTCTCAAGCTTGTCGAGACGATCGGCAGACTTCGCGCGCGCCGCAATGGACTGCTTTGCGTTGCGGTCAACCTCGGCCTTGAGCGCCGTGAGTTCGCTATCGAGACGGGCGACCTGCTCTTCCAGCGCATGAGTGGAAGACCTGGTGTCGTCGGCGGCAAACAGCTTGCCGAGGCCCGACATGGCGACCGACCCGCCAACCGCGCCGACGGTGATGCCGAGCGCGATCATCGCGGCAATCGCCAGCATTCGGCTCTGGGCGGGCTTCTCCGACTGCTCGATCTTCGGCTCGGAATTGACGAAGTCTTCCCAGGAGTGCTCGCGCGCCGCATGCTCACGGGGCGCGCCTTCGTGCGGACCGCTGTCGCGAGAGGGAGCCATGATGGTGATCCGGCCAGGCGCACCGAGCTTCGGCGCTTCCCTCTTTGGCATCTGAGCACGGCGCTCGTCGCCCTGCTCCGGTGCGAGCTTCGGCGACTCCACGTGGATCTCAGCATCGTGGGAACCGGCCGCCGCCGCCACGCCGGTGTCGACGTGATCGCCGCTGACGTCTGGGGTGGAATCGGCCTTGTGCTCACTCACGATCAAATTCTCCGGAATAGATGAACACTTTGGTAACTTTCATTGCTTGCCAAATCCTTACCGGGTGCCGTGCTTACGAAAATTTCACCTCTCGTCCGGCGACAGGAACCGTTGCTTGACGCGCACCCGCCCGGCCCGCACAACGACTGCCAACAAGACATCGGGGAAACGCCATGAAGCTCTACGATTCCATCGGACCGAATCCGCGCGTGGTGCGCATGTTCATGGCCGAGAAGGGCATCAGCCTCCCCGTCCAGACCGTCGATCTTGCTGCCGGCGAGAACCGCGAGCCCGCGCATCTGGCGCGCAATCCGCATGGCCAGATGCCGACGCTCGAACTCGACGACGGCGCCTATGTGTCGGAGACGGTGGCGATCTGCGAATATGTCGAGGAGACGCATCCGACGCCGGCGCTGATCGGCATTACGCCCGAACAGCGCGCCGAGGCGCGGATGTGGCGGCAGCGCGTCGATCTCAATATCTGCCAGCACATCGCCAACGGCTATCGCTTTTCGGAGGGATTGAAGCGCTTCGAGACACGCATCGTCTGCGTGCCCGAAGGCGCGCCGGGCCTGAAGGCAATCGCCATCGACCGGCTGCGCTGGCTCGACGGACAGATGCAGGGCAAGACCTTCATCTGCGGCGAGCGGTTCACGATGGCCGACATCGTGCTGTTCTGCTGGCTCGATTTCGCCGACAAGGTGAAGCAACCGTGGGACCGGGGCAATGCGCAGATCGCGGCGTGGTTCGAGCGGGTGGGCGCGCGCGAGTCAATGAAGGCGTAACGGCTACAGCACCACCGGCGCATCAGGCAATTCATTCACCGAACCGGCATCGCGTGGGAAATGCGCCGCCAGATGCCGCGTCACCGCATCGATGCCCTTGATCACGCCTTGCTCGAAATGCCCGGCGCGAAACTCAGCCTCCATCATCTGGCAGATCGCTTCCCAGCCGGCTTTGCCCACCCTGGCATCGATGCCGCGGTCGACCACGATCTCGACATCGCGATCGGCGAGCAGCAGATAGATCAGCACGCCGTTATTGTGCGCCGTATCCCACACGCGCAGTTGCGCGAACACATCGATGGCGCGCGCGCGGGCGGACTGATTGCGGAATAGCGGCATGCCATCGAGCGCGCCTTCGACGACGAAGCGGATTTGTCCGGCATGGCTGGCCTCGGAGGCCTTGATGGCCTGTTCGATCCTCGCAAGCGATTGCGACGGGAACGCCTTGCGGACGCGTGAGTGATTGCCGAGCAGATGTTTGCCGATGCGTTTGAGGCTCATCACCAACTCCCCGAAGCGCCGCCGCCACCGAAGCTGCCGCCTCCGCTGAAGCCGCCGCTGCTGCCCGATGAGCTGCCCGACGACCATGAGCCGCCGCTGCCGCCGACATAGCCACCGCCCCGACGCCCGCCTCCGCCACCCGACATAAGGGCTTCGCTGATCAGCGTGAAGACGAAGGCGATGACACCGAGAATGCCGCCGACCAGCAGGCTGCCGGCGACCAACCAGACCACCGCGGTGACAAAGCCACCGGTCGCCAGCGAACCGAACAGGCGACCAAATAGACTACGCAGAATGCCGCCGGCGATCAGCACGCCGAACAGCAGGAACGGCGCGTATTCCATGACCCGATCGATGAGATCCGGATTGCCTTTCCACTCGGTAGGCGCAGGCAGCGGCTCGCCGTCGATCACCTTGATGATCCGGTCGACACCTGCCGTGATGCCACCCGCAAAATCACCGGCCTTGAAGCGCGGCGTGATGATCTCATCGATGATGCGTTTGGTCGTGACGTCGGTCAGCGCGCCTTCAAGCCCGTAACCGACCTCGATGCGCAGCTTGCGGTCGTTCTTGGCGACCAGCAGGATCGCGCCGTCATCGACTTTCTTGCGGCCGATCTTCCAGGCTTCAGCGACACGGATGGAATATTGCTCGATCGTTTCCGGCGCCGTCGTCGGCACGATCAGCACTTCAATCTGGCTGCCTTTGCGCGCCTCGAAATCGCGCAGCGTGCTGTCGAGCGAGGCCTGCTCGCTCTGGCTCAGCGTCGCGGTCTGATCGACCACGCGCCCCGTCAGAGCCGGCACGGCTACATCGGCCAGAGCGACGGCGCTCCAGCACAGCAGCAATGCCAGCAGACAGGCTTTGATCACCTTCATCGGATCGGCCTGATCGGCACCCGCCTATTTCGCGGGCGCCGGCGTCGGGTTGAAGTCGACCTTGGGCGCGGTCGAGATTTCGCTCTCATTGGCGACGGAGAAATTCGCCTTCTCCTTGTAGCCGAACATCATGGCCGTCAGATTGTTCGGGAAGGTGCGCACGCCGACATTATAATCCTGCACCGACTTGATGTAGCGGTTGCGCGCCACAGTGATGCGGTTCTCGGTGCCTTCGAGCTGCGACATCAGATCCTTGAACAGCGCGTCCGACTTGAGCTGCGGATAGTTCTCGGTAACCACGAGCAAGCGCGACAGCGCGCTGGAGAGTTCGCCTTGCGCGGCCTGGAATTTCTGCAGCGCGGCAGGATCGTTGACCACATCAGGCGTGGCCTGCACCGAGCCCACCTTGGCGCGCGCATTTGTGACGCCCAGAAGAACGTCCTTCTCCTGCTGCGCGAAGCCCTTCACGGAATTCACGAGATTCGGCACGAGGTCCGCGCGGCGCTGATACTGGTTGACCACTTCCGACCAGGCGGACTTGACCTGCTCATCATTGGTCTGGATCGCGTTGTAACCACAATTGGTCAGGCTGAGGGTCGCCAGTGCGGCCAGCACGGTCCAAAACTTGCGCATGAAATTCTCCTGTGACGCGGCTCAAATGGTTAGGCGGTTTCTAGCACACGGCAACGACATACGTCGCCACAAGTTCACTGCGCGATGCTGCAATGCGTCCAACGGTTTGTGTTTGCACGCGGAGCATTCGTTGTTAGCCTTGCCGCAACCATCGGCCCACAGAAGCCGAGGACATCTGGGGAGGTTTCCATGACGGACGTGCTCAACACGTTTCCGACCGTTGGCGCGCAGACCCTGCGGGCGCTGGCGCGCTATCCGGACCGCATCGCTTTCAGCTGGCCCGGCGGCTCCATCACCTATCGCGGCGCCACGGACCTGATCGGGCGCCTGCAGAATGTGTTCATGAACCTCGGCGCACAGCCCGGCACAAAAGTGGCGTTGCTGACCGCGAACCGCGCCGACACCTGGTGCACGGGTGTCGCCGCGCAACTGTCGCGTTTCGCAATCTCGTGGCTGCATCCGCTGGGCTCCATGCAGGACCAGATCGACCAGATCGAGGACGCCGAAGCAACGATCCCGATCATTGACGCCGACAACTTCCTGCAGCGCGGCGGCGAACTGGCATCGCGCGCGCAGGACCTGCGGCACGTCTTCACGCTGGGCCGCGCGGATTACGGCATCGATCGACTGAAAGTCGTCGGCTCGGGCGGCAGCGCCACCGCACGCGATTTTGCACAAGTGGATGACATCGCCGTGCTGAACTACACCGGCGGCACCACCGGCAAGTCCAAGGGCGCGCTGCGCCGGCATCGTGAGGTCTCGGGGTTCGCCAGCGCCATCCTGTCCGACTTCGAGATTCCGGACACACCGAGCTATCTCACGGTGGCGCCCATCAGCCATGTCGCCGGCACCAAGGTGCTGCCGACGCTGATGCGCGGCGGCACGGTACATATGCTGAAGGGGTTCGATCCCGAGGCGGTGCTCAAGACCATCGAACGCGAGCGCATCAATTTCACGCTGTTCGTGCCGACCATGATCTACGTGCTGCTCGATCATCCGACACTGTCAAAGACCGATCTATCGTCGCTCGATCTGGTGCTTTACGGCGCATCACCGATGTCGCCCAGCCGGCTGGTGGAAGGCATCGAACGCATCGGCCCGGTGTTCTCGCAGCTCTACGGGCAGACCGAATGCTATCCAGTGTCGGTGCTGCGCAAGACGGATCATGATCCGAAGAAGCCCGAGCTGTTCTTGTCCTGCGGATTCCCCATCGCCGTCTGCGATGTCCGCATTCTTGACGATGACGATCAGGAAGTGTCGCCCGGCGAGGCCGGCGAAATCTGTGTCCGGGCTCCGCATGTGATGAAGGAATACTGGAAACGTCCGGAGCAGACGGCGGAAACACTGAAGAACGGCTGGCTGCATACTGGCGACATCGCCCGCGCCGATGAGCGCGGCTACATGTTCATCCTCGACCGCAAGAAGGACATGATCGTCTCCGGCGGCTTCAACATCTTCCCGCGCGAGATCGAGGACGTGTTGACCACCCATGCCGATGTGGCGATGTGCGCCGTGGTCGGCGTGCCCGACGACAAATGGGGCGAGGCCGTCACCGCCATCGTGGTCGCGCGTGGCGGCGCGAAGCCGGATGCCAGTGAACTGATCAATCTGGTGAAGACACGCAAGGGTTCGGCCCATGCGCCCAAGCACATCAAATTCGTCAGCGAATTGCCTATGACCGGCGTCGGCAAGATCGACAAGAAGGCGCTGCGCGCAAGCTTCTGGGTCGGGCGCGAACGGATGGTGGGGTAAGGGCTACCAAACGCGTCATTCGCTGGCATGCGCCTGAGGGCGTGGCCGGCGTCACTCCAAGCACGTCATTCCGGGGCGCGTGCGCATCTTTGCGCGCGCGAACCTCAGCCACTCCACTTGGAGTGGCGGTGAACCTCGATGTGTTCATCACCTCTCTCGTGCGGGTGGAGAGAGGTGATGAACATATCGGGATTCCGGGTTCACCCCGATCGCTGCGCGCTCGGTCTGCCCCGGAATGACGAGCGCGAGGCAGCCTCCGGCGCCGGCCCCGCCCCCGACGCACTGATTGGCTTGCCCTCCAATGACTGTGGGAAGACACCACCTACTGACTTGCATGATGAAAGTAACTCCCCTATCTTGCTGCCATGCAGCGCAAGAGTTTCGAGAAACTGGAATGCCCGATCGCCCGCAGCCTCGAGCGCGTCGGCGAGTGGTGGAGCATCCTGATCATGCGCGATGCCGTCTACGGCATGACGCGGTTCGACCAGTTTCAGAAGAACCTCAATATCGCGCCTAACATGCTGACCCGGCGGCTGGCGGTCCTGGTCGCGGCCGGGCTGCTGGAGAAGCGGCAATACTGCGAAAAACCGCCGCGCTACGAATATATCGTGACCCCGCGCGGCCGGGACTTCCGCTCCGTCCTGTGGTCGATACAGAGCTGGGGTAACCGGCATTTCGCCCCCGAGGGCGAGAGCGTCGTCCTGATCGACAAGGAGACCGGCGAGCGCGCCGATCCGATTCTCGTCGACCGCCGCACCGGCAAACCAATTACCGAAGCCACCCACGCCAATGCGCCCGGCCCTGCCGCCAGCGCACGCGTGCAACGGCGGCTCAGCAAACCGCGCCCGCAGAAGGACGGATCACCATGAAACTCGAAACGCCGCAGGCCATCGTGGCCGCCGCAGCTGCGCCTGTCGCGGCAATGAACCCGCGGACGCGCATGCTGCTGCAAGCGCCGCTCGCCTCCACGCTGGTCAAGCTCGCCTGGCCCAATCTGCTGGTCATGCTGGCGCAGGCCTCCACCGGCCTGATCGAAACCTGGTGGGTGTCGCATCTCGGCAGCGATGCGCTGACCGGCATGGCCGTGGTGTTTCCCGGCTTCATGATGATGCAGATGCTGTCGGCCGGCGCCATGGGCGGCGGCATCTCCTCGGCGATCGCGCGTGCGCTGGGTGCACGGCGCACCGACGATGCCGAGGCGCTGGTGATGCACGCTACCTTCATCAATATCCTGCTCGGCCTGATCGGCTCGGCGATCTTCCTGATCTTCGGCCGCGCGATCTACACCGCGATGGGCGTCAGCGGCGGCGCGCTGGACGCTGCCATGCAATATTCCAATGTCGTGTTCGGCGGCAGCGTGCTCGTTTGGCTGATGAACGGCTTCGCCAGCATCATCCGCGGCACCGGCAATATGCTGGTGCCATCGCTGTCGATCTGTATCGGCGTGGTGCTGCTGATCCCGCTGTCACCGCTGCTGATCTTCGGTTGGGGTCCGATCCCGGCGCTCGGCATTGCCGGCGGTGGCTGGGCTGTCGTGCTGTCCACATTTACGGTGGGCGCCGTGCTCGCTGGCTACATTCTCTCCGGCCGCTGCATCGTCCATTTCAGGCTGGCGCGGCTGCGCTGGGATCTGTCAGCCGACATCCTGCGCGTCGGCGCCATTGCCGCAGTCATTTCGCTGCAGACGAGCTTTACGGTGCTGCTCACCACGGCTCTGGTCGGCGGCTTCGCCGGCGGCGACGCCGTGGCCGGGTTCGGCACCGGCGTGCGGCTGGAATATCTGATGGTGCCACTGGCCTTTGGTTTCGGCGGGCCGCTGGTGGCCCTGGTGGGTACCAATATCGGCGCTGGACAGGAGCAGCGCGCGCTGCGGGCGGCGCTGATCGGCGGCGGCATGGTGTTCGTGATCACCGAGACCGTCGGTCTGGCGGCCGCGATCTGGCCGGCCGCGTGGCTCGGCCTGTTCGGCTCGGACCCGCAGATGATCGAGACCGGCAGCGCCTATCTGCGCATTGTCGGCCCGGCCTATGGCTTCTTCGGCCTTGGCCTGTCGCTCTATTTCGCCTCGCAGGGTGCCGGAAAGATGCTCTATCCGCTGCTGGCCGGCGTGCTGCGCCTCTTGATCTCCATCGGCGGCGGCTGGCTGGCGCTGCGGCTGACGGGATCGCTGACCTGGCTGTTTGCCTGCCTGACATTCGCTTTGGTCGTCTACGGCACCATCATCGCCGCGGCGGTGGCGTCCGGGACCTGGTTCAAGGCGAAGCCGCGCTGACGGCGTTGTGACCGCCAGCGATGTAATCGCCTGACAGCACTGTGATCGGCCGGGAGCGGATTTCTGCCGGAAACAAAGATGTGCATATGCCTCATGCAGTTACACGCCTGCAGGGACAAAGCGAACTATTCTAGATAGCGCGGATCGGCGGGCCAGTTCGGCCGCCCCCAGGAATCCCCAGCTATGGCAGATGGTATCGCGGCACAGGCTTCTCAGCCGACGAACGGGCTGACGCCGAGCCAGCAGCGCTGGGCGCGGCTTGCCATCTTTACCGCCCTTGCCATGGCCTCGCTCGATACCGCCATTGCCAATATCGCACTGCCCTCCATCGCCTCCGATCTGAAAGCCACGCCAGCGGATGTGATCTGGGTGGTCAATGTCTACCAGATCGCCATGGTCGCCACGCTGCTGCCATTCGGCGCGCTGGGCGAGATCGTCGGCCATCAGCGCATCTATCTCGGCGGCCTGATCCTGTTTACGATCGCGTCGGTCGCCTGCGCATTCGCGTGGTCGCTGGACACTTTGCTGTTCGCGCGGGTGCTGCAGGGCCTCGGTGCCGCGGGCGCCATGAGCGTCAATGCCGCGCTGGTCCGCGTGGTTTATCCGCCAAGCCATTTCGGCCGCGGGCTCGGTCATAACGCCCTTGTCGTCGCGACCGCCTTCACCCTCGGCCCCACCATCGCCTCGGGCATCCTGTCAGTTGCAACCTGGCCCTGGCTGTTTGCGATCAACCTGCCCTTCGGCCTCGCCGCCATTATCATCAGCCTGAAGACGCTGCCGAAGACCACGCGCGCCACCCATTCTTTCGATTTCCTGGGCGCGTTTCTTACCTCGCTCTGCCTCGGCCTGCTGATCCTCGGCATCGACAGCGCGGCGCATCACACCGCGCCGTCCATCGTCGTCGCAGAACTGGTTGCCGGCCTTCTGTTCGGCTGGCTGCTGCTCCGCCGGCAGGCCGATCACCCTGCGCCCATGCTGCCGATCGACCTGTTCCGCCGCCCGCTGTTTGCGCTGTCGGCGGCAACGGCGGTGTGCTCCTTCTCCGTTCAGGGCCTCGCCTTTGTGTCGCTGCCTTTCTATTTCGAAGAAGTTCTGCATCGTTCGGCGGTCGAAACCGGCTTCTTCCTGACGCCATGGCCGCTGGTCGTCGGCATCATGGCGCCCATCGCCGGCCGGTTGTCAGACCACTACCCCGCCGGCCTGCTCGGCGGCATCGGCCTCGCGCTGCTCGGTATCGGCATGGTGCTGCTGGCCACATTGCCGCCCGATCCGAGCGTGGCCAACATCGTCTGGCGGATGGTGATCTGCGGCGCCGGCTTCGGCTTCTTCCAGGCCCCGAACATGAAAGCGATCATGTCGAGCGCCCCCGCCGGCCGCAGCGGCGGCGCCAGCGGTATCGTCGCCACCGCCCGGCTGACCGGCCAGAGCATGGGCGCGGCACTCGCCGCCTTCTGCTTCGGCCTGTTCGGCCATGGCGGCGCGACCTGGGCGCTGGCGCTCGGCGCCGGCTTTGCAGCACTCGGCTGCATCATGAGCTTCCTGCGGCTGATCGTCCCGTCGTCACCCAGTCACTGATTTCAGAGATAATTTTGCGAAGTCACATTTCTCTTTTGCAATGCCGTATTAAGTGATGTGATATACTGCAGTGCAGAGACAGATATTTTGCGGCGCAAGTAACAAACTGAGTTCCATTGCCCTTCGGTTCCTAAGCACCCAAAGACGCTGGACCAGTTTCGTATCCTTGTAGTCGTGGCGGGCATGAGGGCGTTTCTTGAGGGTACTGTTCGTCACTCCAGAGATTGACGACTTCATCCGGGTGGGGGGCCTTGCGGCCGTGTCCGCCGCCCTCCCTAGAGCCTTGCGCATCTGGACCGACGTTCGCATCATCCTTCCCGGCTACCGCGACGTCGTCACGCAGTTTCCTGACATCGAGATCGTCGGCGAATGCCCGGCACTGGCGGAAATGCCCGCCTGCTCGGTCGGCCTTGCCGCGACCAAGGATGGATTGCCGATCTACATCCTGCTCTGTCCGCAGCTCTACGATCGCCCGGGTAACCCTTACGGCGATGCCTGCGGCCGGGATTGGCCGGACAACGACATCCGCTTCGCGCGCTTCGCCTCCGCTGCTGCACTGCTCGCCTCCGGCAAGCTCGACAAAAACTGGTCGGCCGATCTGGTTCACGCCAATGACTGGCAGGCGGCCCTGGTGCCGGCCTATCTCGCCTGGAGCGGGGTGAAGATCCCGACCATCCTGACGATCCACAATCTCGCTTATCAGGGCCTGTTCCCGAAGACCTCGCTGCGCCGGATCGGTGCGCCCGCGGAGTCGTTTCACATCGACGGGCTCGAATTCTACGACAAGCTCTCCTTCCTCAAGGGCGGGCTGATCTACTCGTCGCACCTGACCACCGTAAGCGAGACCTATGCGCGCGAGATCACCACGCCGGAACTCGGCTGCGGGCTGGAAGGCCTGCTGACCAAGCGCTCCAACGAGTCGCGACTTACCGGCATCCTCAACGGCATCGACGAAAGCTGGGATCCGCGCGTCTGCGCGGAGCTCATGAGACCGTTCGGCGCGGGCGACTGGGAAGCCAAACGCGCCAATGCCGACGGGGTACGTCAACAATTTGGGCTCGCGCTCTCCCGCGGGCCCATTTTTGGTTTGGTCGCCCGCCTCGTACATCAGAAGGGCGTCGACCTCGTGCTGTCGGCCGCCGACGCCATCGTGTCCGCCGGTGGACAGATCGTGGTCACCGGCCGCGGTGAAACCGCGATCGAGAACGCGCTGATGGAGGCGCATCGTCGCCGGCCGGATGCGATCGGCGTCGCCATCGGCTTCAACGACCGCGAGGCCCGGCGCATTTTCGCCGGCAGCGACTTCACACTGATGCCGTCGCGCTTCGAACCCTGCGGGCTGAGCCAGATGTATGCGCAGCGCTTCGGCTCGCTGCCGATCGGTCACCAGACCGGCGGCCTCGCCGAAACCATCGTCGATGGCGAGACCGGCTTCCTGTTCACCCAGCCCTCCACCGAGTCGTTTCTGGGCGGCATCCTGCGGGCCTTCGCAACCTATGGCTCAAAGGAGCGCCTGAACTCGATGCGTCGCAGCGCCATGTCGAAGTCGTTCAGCTGGAATATTTCGGCAGCCAGCTATAGCTCGCTGTATCGCAAGACCATCGTCGCGGGCGTCTAGCGCGGGAAATCGGCGAACGAGCCGCGATCTTGGCTTGCGGATCAGTTCCGTTTCACAATAATGGCGAAAGCTGGCAACACCTGTCATCCGTGAAGACGTGGCCGGTCCCTCTGTGACGAAGGCCAGCCCGTGCTCAAAGCTTCGCCTCCCGCCGAGCCGCTCGTCGACTGGCGATCGGAAATCAGTGCCGGCCTGATCTCCAGCCTCGTCTGTCTACCGCTCTGCCTGGCTTGCGGACTGCTGGTGTTTGCGCCGCTCGGCCCCGACTATGTCGCGGCCGGCGCTGCAGCCGGCCTGTATGGTGGCGCCATCGTCGGCCTGGTCGCGGCCGTGGTCGCCACCTCCTCCTATATCGTCACCACGAGTCGCGTCAGCATGGCTCTCGTGCAAGCCGGCCTGACCACGACGCTGGTCAATGACGCCACGCTGGCGAGCCAGCCTGCGATGATCGTGACCGCGATCATGCTGTGTCTGTTTCTGGCCGGGCTGTGGCAGGTCCTGTTCGGACTGCTCGGCCTGACACGCGCCATCAAATTCGCGCCGCATCCGGTTTTGACCGGCCTGCTCAACGGCGTCGGCATGCTGATCGTGATTTCCCAGTTCAAGCCGTTCCTTGCCGCGCATACGCTGTGGCCGACCAAGCCCGCGATGCTGGTCTACGTGGTGGCGCTGGCACTCTTTGTCCTGAACTATCCGGCGATAGCAGCTTGGCTGCGGCTGCCGGACTGGCTGCGGAAGATACCGGGATCGCTGGCAGGCTTCATCACGGGCACCGTGCTCTATTATCTGATCAGCATCCCGACCGGTCTCGATCTCGGGCCAACCATCGGCGAGCTCCATGTCAGCTTCCCGCCGGCAATGCCCCTCGGCCCAGTGTTCGATGGCTCGATCACACCGGAACTGACCGCCGTGCTTCCGCATGTCGTGTTGGTGTCGCTGGTGCTGGCGATCATCGGCACGGTGGAGACCATGCTGGCTTTCCGTGTGGCGCAGCAGCTCGACGATACGCATATCCACCCGGTACGCGACCTCGCCGCGCAGGGCATCGCCAATGCGGCAGCAGCGCTGGGCGGCGGCATCGGCGGATCGGCGATCCCATCCGTCATCCTGCTCGGCTATCGCATGGGCGGCCGCACGCGCTGGACCGGCATCTGCGTCGCGATCAGCCTGCTTGTCATCACATTCGCGCTGTCATCAGTGCTCGCGCAGGTGCCACGCGCGGTGTTCGCCGGCCTGCTGCTGGTGATCGGCATCGTGCTGTTCGATCGCTGGAACCTGCAACTGTTGACTGACATCCGATCCAGCAGCGAGCCGCAGGTTCGCCGTCACGCGATCTATAACCTGATCGTCGTGCTCGCAGTGATGGCCGTGACCGTGTTCAGCTCCGTCGTTTCCGGAGTGATCGTCGGCATCATCCTGTCCTGCATCATCTTCGTCATCAATATGAGCCGGCCGCTGGTACGCCGCGCCCATCTCGGCGACACGCTGTTCTCCAAGCGCATTCGCTCGGCCGACGACCTTGCGATCCTGCAGCAGACCGGGCGGCAGCGCGCCATCCTGCAGCTCGAAGGCGCATTGTTCTTCGGCAATGCCGACGACCTCTCGCTGCGGGTCAAGGACCTGTTCAGCAGCACGGACATGGTGTTGCTCGACATGGGCGCGATCTCCGATCTCGACATCTCGGGCATCAACGCGTTGCGAACGCTGCGCCAGAAGGCGACTGAGAAGAAACGGCGACTGATCTACTGCAATGTCCGGCCGGTCCATGCCGCCATCATCGGCAACGGGATCGGGCACGATGCGACATCGCCGCCAATGACACAGGATCTCGACTCCGCACTGGAGTGGATGGAGCAGACCATGCTCGACAGCTCCGCTGCGAGGCAGGGGCAAGCGGATGAACTCGGTCTCGAGCAGATCGATTTTCTCGATGGCGTTTCGCCCGACGAGATGGTTGAACTGACCGCAGTGATGACCAGGCGCGCATTCGCGTGCGGCGATACGATCTGCCGCGAAGGTGACGCCGGCGATCGGATGTGGCTGATCCTGAAAGGCAGCGTCAGCGTGCTGCTGCGCACCGACGGACATCACGAGCGACGCCGCATCGCTGGACTTGGCCGCGGCACGACGGTCGGGGAAATGGCGCTGGTGGAATCGGTGCCGCGCTCGGCGACCATCGTCGCCGACGACGAGGTAGTCTGCTACGAGCTTCCGCGCGACGGTTTCGACCTGATCCTGAAGAAAAATCCGGTGCTCGCCACCAGGCTGCTGGGCAACCTGGCGCGCGAACTGACCCGACGACTACGGCAGACCTCGCAGGATCTGCGCGTCAGTCATCACTGAGACGATTAGACCTCGACCACGCGCTCCACATGCACGCGGCGGCAATCCATCTCGTATTCGAGATCGACGACCGGCGGGCGGTTGAAGTGCCAGGTCAGACCGTTGCGGAACACGCCGCGGCGACCGAGTTCGCTCTCCAGCAGGGCATAGACGTCCCGCACGGTGTAGAGCTGCGCGCCGGTGGTCTGGTCCCAGGTGCCGGAGAATGCGCTCATGCGGCGCTCCATCTCGTCGAGTACGAACTTGGCCTTTTCCAGCATGCCCGACGGGCTGATGTCGCCGAGACGCACGGTGTTGTCGCGATAGTCACCCTTGCCCTCGGCGGCCTCACCGCTGCCCGCGATGACGAAGGATGCCGGCGCGTTCGGCGCAACGGTCGTGAACGAGAAGGCGTGGAAGCCGGGCTCTGACGGCGGATCGATCTTCGGACACACATTGCTGCGCGCGATGGGGTTCACGCGATCCTTCATGATGCCCCAGTCTTCCAGCGTCTTGATGTAGATCTCGTTGAAGTCGATGAAGCCCTGCTCCGTGAAGGGCGCCGGCGAGCGCAGTTCGCACGCCGCGAAGGCGGTCAGCGGCCGGCCGGCCGCCTTGATGATCTCGGCGACCTTGGCGAAGCCTTCCTTCAACGGCACGACTTTGGAGAAACGCACGCGCTCCAGCGTGAAGCCGGGCAGCGCACCGACGCCGCAGGAATACTGGAACACGCCCGGCATGTAACGGTAGCCGCCATTGGGGGCTTCGACGGTTTCAATCATGTTTGCCTCTTTCGATGAAGTCAAAGTCAGTCTTCGAGGACGCCGAGATAGGCGTCGCGAATGATGGGATCGGCCAGCAATTCTGCGCCCTGCCCGGTGCGCACGATGCGGCCCATATCCATGATGTAGGCGTGATGGCAGAGGTCGAGCGCCGTCGTGACGTCCTGCTCCACCAGCAGGATCGACATCCCCTCGGAATTCAACTGACGCAGCGCTGCGACCAGTTGCTCCACCAGCAGCGGTGACAGGCCAAGCGACAATTCGTCGATCATCAACAAGCGCGGCGCGCTCATCAGCCCGCGGCCGATGGCGCACATCTGCTGTTCGCCGCCAGACAGTGTCGCCGCCGCCTGATTGCGGCGCTCGCGCAGTTTGGGGAATGTCGTGTAGACGCGATCGAGATCGCGGTTGAGCTCGGTGCGGCTGACGCTGCGCGAATAGGCGCCCATCAGGAGATTGTCCTCGATGCTCATGGCGCCGAACAGCCGGCGCCCCTCCGGCACATGGACGATGCCATGCGCGAGCATCTGTGCGGCTGTCGCCTTCGACAGGTCGACGCCCTCGGAAACATATTTGCCGGAGGTCAGCGGGATCAGCCCGGACAGCGCACGCATCAGCGTGGTCTTGCCGGCGCCATTGGAGCCGATCAGTGCGGTGATCTCGCCGGAGCGCACAACCATGTCGATGCCCCACAGCACCTGAATTTCGCCGTAACCGGCGCAGACCTGATTGAGTTCAAGCATCGGATGATCAGCCACGGGCGGCGTTCCGTTGTGCATATTGCTGGCCGAGATAGGCATCGACGACAGCGGGATCCCTGATGATGTCGCGTGGCGCGCCATCGGCGATCAGCCGCCCGTTATGCAGCACCGCGATGCGGGTGCAGACGTTGAGCACGACCTTCATCAGATGCTCGATCATCACGATGGTGATGCCGTCGGCAGCGAGTTGATGGATCAGCTTGGTGGCGCGTTCGACCTCGGCGCTGTTGAGGCCAGCATTGACTTCATCGAGGAACAACAGCTTCGGCTTCATCGCCAGCGCCTTGGCCAGCTCCAGCCGCTTGCGCATGGCCAGCGTCAACGTCGCCGCTGATTGATCGGCCTGGGCATCCAGACCAACGAATGCGAGATGCGCGCGGGCGGCTTCGCGCGCCGATTTCAGGCTCTCGCCCGGCTGCGAGAACAGCGCGGCAGCAGCGACATTGTCGAGCGCGCTGTATTCAGCGAAAGGCTGTACGATCTGGAAGGTGCGCGACAGGCCGAGCCGCGCAGACTGATAGGTTTTGATCCGCGTGATGTCGCGGCCATCGAAGGTGACGACGCCAGAGCTTGCCGGGGTGACGCCGCAGATGGTGTTGACCAGCGTGGTCTTGCCGGCACCATTCGGACCGATCAGGCCGACCACCTCACCCTTGTTGACGGACAGCGACACGTCGCTCAGAGCTTTCAAGCCGCTGAAGTGACGCGAGACATTGCTGAGATGCAGGATTTCGTGACGGAGCTCAGACATGTTTTGCCTTTCGTCCGAACAACCCGCGCCAGATCTTGCTGGCATGCAGCGATATCAGCCCGTGCGGCAGGAACAGCAGCAGCAGGATGATCAACACACCCAGCACACCGGAATGGATCTGGATGTAATTGCGCCAGACCACCTCTTCGAGGCCGAGATAGACGAAGGCGCCACAGACCACGCCGAGCGGCGATCCGAGCCCGCCCATCAGCGCCATCACGATCGGCTTCACCGAATAGAGAATGTCGAACACGTCGGACGGATCGATGTAATGCACCCAGGCCGCGTAGAGCCCGCCGGCCGCGCCGACGAAACAGGCCGACAGGCCGAAGGCGACGGCCTTGTGGAGCGTGGAATTGAGCCCGACCATGTTCGAGGCCGTCTCGTTCTGCCGTATGCAGTTCAGGCCGAAGCCGAGTTTCGAGGCCGAGACCGCGATGACGACGAGTGCGGTCAGCAGCAACAGACCCCACATCGCATAGAAGAAAAAGGTGGCGTCCGAGAGCACGCTTGAGCCGGACACCAGCGGGATGTTCAACCCCATGCCGCCGCCGGTGAGATCGGTGGCATTGTTGACGAGTTCGCGGAACACCTCCACCAGCGAGAGACTAGCGATGGCGAAATAATGCCCACGCAGGCGCAGCAGAACGGCGCCGAGCGCCGCGGCCAGCACCAGACACAGCACCAGTGCGCCAAGCAGGGACACCGACAGCGGCACGCCCTTGTTCATGAGAATGCCGGTTGTATAGGCGCCGAGCCCGAAGAAGGCGGCGGTCGCGAAGGATGGATAGCCGGCAAAGCCGCCGACGATGTTCCAGGACAGCGCGAAGATCGCATACATGCAGGCCATGGTGCCCAAGCGCATCGCATAAGCATCGCCGAACAGCGGCAGCGCGGCAACACAGGCGATAAGAACGAGAAGCGCGATATTGGTCCGGGTCATTCAAAACCCTTTCGGCCAAGCAAGCCCTGCGGCCTGACGACAAGGAAGATGATGAGCAGGACAAAGGACAGCGTCACCGCATGGGCCGGACCGAGATAGACCGAGCCGACGCCTTCAACGAGCGCCAGCAACAATCCGCCAGCGAGTGCACCGGACACGCTGCCGAGGCCGCCGAGCACGCAGACCACGAAAGCCTTGCCGAGATAGGCTGACGACGTCAGCGGCGAAATCGGGAAGATCAGCGCCATCAGCACACCGGCGCAGCCGGCTAGCGCAGCACCGAGACCGAAGGCAACGGCGTAGATTGACTTGACATTGACACCCATCAGCACGGCGGCATCGCGATCGAGACGAACGGCCACGATGGCGCGGCCGACTTTCGAGCGGCGCAACAGTAGATACAGCAGAAAGGTCAGCGCCAGCGCCGATGCAGTGGCGATGAGTCGGTCGACCGGGACCACCACATCGAAGATCGAGACCGAGCCCGTCGGCGGATTGAGGATCAGCTTCCGGTAATCAGCCTTGAAGTAATAGATCATCGCATTGTTCAGGATCAGGTCGAGCCCGAAGGTCAGCGTCAGTGTCACCAACACGGGCGCGGTGATGACGCGGTTGAGCAGCAACCGCTGCAGCAGATAGCCGAACACGAAGAATGATGGCGCGGCGATCAGCAGCGAATACCAGGGCGACAGGCCGAGCGCGTTATAGGCGCCCCAGGCGAGATAGGCGCCGAGCACGATGAACGACCCGTGGATCAGGTTGATAACATTGAGCACGCCCCAGACCAGCGAGAAACCGATCGCGATACAGGCATAGAGACACCCGAGCACGAGTGCATTGATCAGGACCTGAATGGCCAGCATATCGATTCCCCGCCGGTCTCAGCAGACTTGCTTGAGCATGATCTTGTCCGAAAACCGGTATCCACTTTTCGGGATCATGCTCAGTTCACGCCGAGCTTGAAGTCGCCCTGCTTGATAGCGTCAGGGAACAGCACCACGGGCTTGCCGGCCTGGATCTGGAAGACCGGCGGCTCGAGCGAGTTGATCTGGCCGTTGGCGCCGAACTTGACCGGGCCCCAGAAGGTCACGACGTCCATCTTGGCAAGTTCGTCACGCACCTTGTCACGGTCGAGCGAGCCGGCCTTTTCGATGGCCATCTGGAACAGCGCGCCGCAGACGGCAGCCGATGCATGGGCATAATCCGGTTCGAGCTTGTACTTGTCCTTGAACAGCTTCACGAAGTTGGCCGTCGAGCCGAAGATGTCCTTGCCGTCATATTTTTCGGCCGGATGCCACCACGAGGCGCTGGAGATGTTCTCCGCGGTCGCGCCGGCGGAGTCGATGAACTCCTGGTAGGCCGGGCCGGCGATCATGGTCACGACACCCGCCTTCATCTGCTGATCGACCATCTGCTTGCGGATCAGCAGAAGATCATTGGTGTAACCCGTGATGAACACCCACTGCGGTGCCAGCGATTTGATCTGCGACAACGTGGCGGAATGATCGAGCGTGTTGATCGCGTATTTCTCGAAGTAAACGACCTCGAGACCATTCTCCTTGGCCGACTTCTCCATTTCCTGCGCGATCGCGAGGGGGAACAGATCGTTGCGCGCGAGGATCGCGACCTTCTTGACGTCAGTAGCCTTGGCCTTGACGAGCTTGGTCAGCGGGGTGGTCAGCGTGTCGTTCGGCGTGAAGGTGCCGAACAGATATTTGTAATTCTGGTCGTAGACCTGGGACGACGACGCCGTCGCAGCCAACATCGGCACCTTGTACTTCTCGGCGATGGTGCTGGCAGCCTTGGCAGCGCCCGAGCCGAACGGGCCGAACATGAAGTTCACCTTGTCCTGGGTGATCATCTGTTCGGTGGTCTGCACCGAGCGCGGCGTATTCGACTGGTAGTCCGAATAGACGATCTCGACCTTGTACTTCTTGCCGCCGACATTGATGCCGCCGGCCTTGTTCGCTTGTTCGGCCCAGAGGTCATAGCCCTGCTGCTGCTTCACGGCTTCCGGCGCCAGCGGCCCGGTGATCGGCAACGGCGCGCCGAAGCGGATGACGTCCTGGGCCGAGGCCACCGAGGATGTTGCTCCCAGGCCAGCCGCAGCCAGCAGGAAGGATGCGGAAAGAGCAGCGAGAACAAGCCGGGGATGAAACATCCAAATTCTCCATCGATGACGGGACCGTGACCTGTCAAAAAGTCTGTCTGATTTAGATTTCGAATAAAAGCATTGAATTTCGATGTGAGAGGTCTGAAAATCAGAACCCTAGTCAGGTCCTGCCATCGCGCTGGGCAGCCAGTCGCGAGGACTAAAGATGATCGAATCCACCGCCATCCGCTATTTTCGTGTGGTTACCGAGTCCGGATCGATCAAACAGGCTGCCGCCGCGCTCCGCATCGCCCCCTCCGCTATCAGCCGGCAGGTTCAGGGGCTCGAAGAGGAGCTCGCGGTCAAGCTGTTCGAGCGCGGCGCGCGCGGCATGAACCTGACCGATGCCGGCCACGTGCTCTATCGCTATGCAGTCGAGAACCGCAGCCAGCTCGACGGACTGCGCAGCCAGGTCGAGGAATTCGCGTCGCTGCGCCGCGGCCAGGTGAAGATCGCAACCGTCGAAGGCATGCTGTCGAGCTTCCTGCCCAACTCTTTCGTCGATCTGTCGCAGCAATATCCGGGGATCGCGCTATCCGTAACGGCGGTGGGCGCTCGCGATGTGGTCGAGATGGTCAGCCAGAACGAGGTCGATCTCGGCCTGATCTTCGGTCGTGCGCCCCGACGCGACCTGATCGAACTCGGACGCATGCGGCAACCGGTCTGCCTGATCGTTGCGCCCACGCATCCGCTCGCCGGCCAGAACTCATATGCGATGAAGGATCTCGCAGGGTTGCGCGTGATCCTTCCGGACCCATCATTCGGCATTCGTCAGGAACTCGACAAGTCCTGCGCACAGGCCAGTGTGCGGCTGGAAATGTGCAGCGAGACCAACTCGCTGGCCTTCACCCAGACCGTGGCTGCGCGCACCGACCTTGCGACCTTCCTGCCGATGGTCTCAGCGACGGCGGCGATCAATGCCGGCACACTCGTCGCGATCCCGCCGCGCGACCGCAGGCTGGAGTCGACACAGGTGACGCTGGTGCAGTCGGCCGCACGCATGGCATCGCCCTCAACGCGACTGGTCGCCGAGATGCTGGTGACGCAGATGAAGGATAATGAGGAAGGGTAGAGGCGCGCTTAGGCAGCGAGCTTTCCAGCCAGCGCGCGGAAACGTTCGAGCTGGTCCTGCTTCAGCGCGCGGGTCTCGTCGCGGCCCACAAAGACCTTGAACATCACGCCGCCGTCGACATTGAGGAAAGCGACGAAGGCCGACGATTTGCCCATGAACGGCCGCTCGACAAATGCCACGCCGCCGCAGCGCTCATGACGCAGATGGCCATGCAGCCCCTTCGGCTGCGTCAGATTGTAGTAGCCATGACCGATGGAGCCCGGCGACAGCGGTGCCGTGGTCTCGAAGATGCCGTCCTCGGTATGCACGATCAGCGTCACCTCGCCCCACTCGGCGATATCTGTCATCGCGGTGACGAAGACATCGGCACCGCCGCCGATCGTCACCATCCCCTCGGGCAGCGCTTCAAGCACCGCACGCGGGGTGACGTTGCGCTCGCGCGCAACAGTCTCGATCACGGCGCCGGGATTCTCCGCCATATAGGTCTTCAGCACGGCGAGATCCGTATTCAGCATGAGATGGCTCCGTGATCGATCGTTGGTGTTGAGTGCGGAGGCAGCAGCAATCAGGCCGCAGCGCTCTTGCGGCGCTCGGACTGGATCACCTCGAAGCCTTCGAACTTCGGATGACCAAGATAGAGGCTGGCGCCTTCCGACTTGTTGTCCGCGCGGGCATGCGCCTTGCGGAACTGCTCGGACTTGGTCCAGCCCTCGAAGTCTGCCTTGCTGGCCCAGACCGTATGCGACGAATACAGCGTGTGATCCTCAGCCACCGGCCCCTTCAGCAGGCTGAACTCGATGAAGCCCGGCAATTCCGAGAGATAGGATTCGCGGGTCGCCCAGATATTTTCGAAAGCGGCTTCGGATCCGGTTTTGACCTGAAAGCGGTTCATGGCGATGAACATGGATAGTTCCTTCCTTGATGTGTTCGTTGCCCACTATAAGCGAAATCGCGCCCGGACATGAGCGCGATTTCTTGGAGGTTGCCTTGATCTGCGACAGTTACGCGCCGCCAAAATGGACCTTCAGGCCACCCTTGTAGACGATACCCGGGCCGGGGCTAGTCCAGAGCACGTCGTTCTGCGTGGTGCCATCCGCACCGGCGCCTGGAATGGCGTAGGGGCGATAGTACTGGTTCAGGATATTATCAACGCCGAAGTTGAGGGTGATATCTGGCGTCGGTTGATAGGCCACGTACAGATTGACCAGATTGTAGGAGGTCGACGGGACATAGCCGACTGGGATGTCCGTGATCGCGCCAACTGAAGACCACTGAGCCGAGATGACCAGCTTGCGGTCCAGCAGACGGACACCGCCGGTGGTCGTGACCTTGCGCGGCTGGACCGTCGCCAGACCAACATTGGTCTCCATGTTCTTGCCGCGCTGAAGCGTGGCGCCGACACCCATGAACCAATCGCCGGCATCATACGATGTCTCGGCTTCGAAGCCTTCGATCCTTGCCGAGGCGATGTTCTGATACTGGTAGAACTGGCTGAACAGGCCCGGAATCGGGAAGCCCATGAAGGTCAGCGGCGAAGCAACCGGCGTCGATGCGACGAGATCGATATAGTCGTCGACATCGTTGCGGAAGAAGTTGAACTTGGCACGGAAGCTGTCGCCGGCCGTGAAGACGCCGTCGTACTTCAGGTTGACGCCGACTTCCTTGTTCTTGCCGACTTCAGCACGCAGGTTCGGATTCGGCCGGAAGCAGAACAGACCCGAGGTGCCATCGGGACAATTGAACAGCGTCGGACCGCCACCGGTGGCATGACCACCCGCGATCAGCGTCTCCGTGATCGACGGCGCGCGATAGCCTTCGGCGTAGCTCACATAAGGCGTGAAACCAGCAACGGGCGTAACGCCGACAGTGATCTTCGGCGAGAGGCGGTCACCGCTCGACGACGTCGTTCCGGCGACGCCTGTACCCGACGAGTTCAGCTCGTAATGATCGTAACGCAGCGCGCTGATCACTTCGAGCCAGGTCGAGTAGTTGTTCTTCAGCTGGATGAAACCGCCGCCCACCGTCCGGTCACCGCTCGGCGTGGTGATGTTGGAGTTGCCGCGTGAATCGAACGTCGAAACCTTGTCGTTGAAGACGTCGAAACCGTAGGTGACGGCATTGCGCCATCCGCCGAGATCGAAACGCGATGTGTTGTTGACGTCCACACCGATCGTATCCAGCAGGTAACCGCGGCGGTCGCCGACGCAACCCGAAATATTGTTGCCGGGGTTCGCCAGTGTGCAGGTGCCTGAGCCCGCGGTGATACGGTTGTTGTAGGTCTTGACCTGATCGTTGTCGGTGCGATTGCCGTACAGCGTGGCGCTCCAGTCGAACAACATGTCATCCGGCTTGGAGTACTTCCAGGTCACCGTACCGGTATAGGTCTTCGCCGTGGAGCCATAGACTGACGAACCGGCGATGGCCGCTGCCGGCGCCGCCGTGGTGGTCGGGCCGCGGTTCAACTGGCCGATGCTGTACTGGTAGTCCTGGAAGATGCCGCCGAACTTGATCTCGTGGCCATCAGCAGGTCGAACAGTCAGCTTCATCAGGCCGGCGGCAATATCGTTTCCGGTGTTGCCAATCTCGGTGCCGTCGCCATCCTTGTAGTTGCCTTGTGTCCTGTAGACCGCGCCGCCAAACACATCGACAGACGGGTCAACACGCACGCCGCCGAACACCGAACCCATGCCCCGGGCGTTGTTGGAGCCGTAGGAGCCGCTCATATCCACGCCCCAGCGCTCGCCAGGCCGCAGGACGTCATTGATATCCTTGGTACGGAACGAGGCGACACCGCCGATGGCACCAGAGCCGTAAATATTGGCAGTCGGACCGCGGGTGATATCGATGCCGCCGATCAGTTCGGGGTCGAGAAAGAACGAGCCATTCGCATTGTGACCGGAGCGCTGATAGTTCTGGCGCGCACCATCGACCACAACGGCGACACGGCCGAAGTCCTGCAAGCCGCGGATATTGATCGCCGTGGACGGATCATCGCCACGATCCTGCATCCAGACACCCGGAACATTGTAGAAAAGCTGGCTCAGCCGGCTCGGCTGCTGCAACTGGATCTGCTCCTGCGTCACGACGCTGACCGGGGCCAGCGCATCAATGGCGCGCTCCTGGGTCTTCGAAGCTGTCACCGTGATTTCATCGAGTGACTGACCGGTGCGGCTGGCCTGCGCGTTGGCGTTAGCCACCTGCGCCGGCACAGCTGCCGGCTTCGCGGCAGCACGCTTCTTCTTGGCTGGCTTTGGCTTCTGCGCATCGCCGGCCTGCGCGACGGCCTGTGCCAAGGCGGTCTCGGAGACCAACGTCCCCATCGATACGATCGACACACCCAACAACAAGGCGCGCGTAGTCCTGCCCCCAAGAGCCATAGCCTAATCCCCAAACACAAATTTCAACGGGTCGTGGCTGGCTGGCGCTGCACGAGGCAGGGAGCTTGCTGGCTCTCGAATGCGACTCGGGGACCCCTGCCACCAAGTTGCCATTTTCGATTACGGTTCATTAACAGGGGGGTCAAGCAATCCCGCTCCTGTTTATATTGATTATAGACTGCAGTGCTTGGCGATGAGGTGCGACAAAACCTATAACGATGACAGAGACTTTCACGGACGGGATAGATCGGCGCTATGGATACGGGTTCTCACGACGGCAGCGCTGCCGCTCACGCCAAATCCCCAGCCGGACGCAATGTGGTCGTAAATGGCGACCGGATGGACAGCAAGGAGCTGTTCGCGGATCAGCGTGAGTTGCTGATTACGCATGGCGACGAGACTTATCGCCTCCGCCTGACATTCCAGAACAAGCTGATCCTCACCAAATGACCGCCGGCCTCCCCGTTCCCGGTTTCCTTGTTCGACGTCATCGCATCGCGCATGCGCTGCAACGTGTGGTGCTTGCCAGCACGCTGGCATTGTCAGCCGCGGCCGCGGCGGAAGACGCCGTTGTGCGCGACGCACGCGGACGCGACGTCACGATCGGCCATCCCACCCGCATCGTCTCGGTCGGCGGCGCGGTGACCGAAATTCTTTATGCGCTCGGCGCTGACGACCGCATCGTCGCCGTCGATACGACCAGCCTGTATCCACCCAAGGCAATGACCGACAAACCCAATGTCGGTTACATGCGCCAGCTCTCTGCGGAAGGCGTGCTGGGGCTGAATCCGCAACTGGTGCTCGCGATTGCGGGCTCCGGCCCGAAGGAGACCATCGACGTCATCGACGCCGCCAAGATTCCGCTGATCATGGTGCCGGATACGTTTACCGAAGCCGGCATGGTGGAGAAAATCCGGCTGGTCGCCAAGGTCGCGGGTGTCGAGCCGCGCGGCGAATGTCTCGCCAATGCCGTAGCGGGCGATCTTGCCGCGCTGCGTGACTTGCGCGCCAAGGTGAGGACCCCGCCACGGGTGATGTTCGTGATGTCCTTCCTCGATGGCCGCGCCATGGTCGCAGGCCAGAAGACGGCAGCCAACGAAATCATCAAGCTGGCCGGCGGTGTCAATGTCGCCGACAGCTTCGACGGCTACAAGATCATGAGCGATGAAGCGATCGCCGCAGCCAAGCTGGATACCGTGCTCTCGATGGAGCGCGGCAAGGACACGCTGCAGGCCGACGCCGTGTTTGCCAGCCCGGCATTCGCGCTGACGCCGGCCGCGAAGACCAGGAAGTTGGTCACCATGGACGGCCTCTATCTGCTCGGCTTCGGCCCGCGTACGGCAGCCGCCGCGCGCGATCTTGCCGTGAAGCTCGATCCGGCACTGACCGCTGACGCGGCCTCGTTCAAGCCCGCCTCGCTCGCCGTCAACTGTCGTCAATAGGATGACTGCCGCCGATGCCAAGCTGACTGCGTTTGTCAGAACGAAGGGGCGGGTGCGCCGCCCTGCGACCATCGCCGTCCTGTGCGGCCTGTCAGCAGCCTTGCTGCTGACGGTGCTGCTTGCCGCCACGGTTGGCGCCGCCGGCATCCCACTGTCCCGTCTGCCTGCCGCACTCGGCCTCTCGGCTGCCGATCCCGGCAATAGCTTTGCCGCACGCGATCAACTGATCCTGTGGTCGATCCGCATACCGCGCATTGCCATCGCCGCGATGATCGGCGGCATGCTGGGCGCGGCCGGCGCGATCATGCAGGGCCTGTTTCGCAATCCCCTCGCCGATCCGGCGCTGGTCGGCGTCTCCAGCGGAGGCGCGTTTGCTGCAGCGGGCGCCATCGTCATTAGCGACAGCCGCTTTGCGCATTATGTTGCTTTTCTGCAGCCCTTTCTATTGCCGTTGGCCGCCTTCATCGGCTCGCTGCTCACCACCATCATTCTCTATCGAATTTCCAGTCGCAGCGGACGCACCTCCATCGCGCTGTTCCTGCTTGCCGGCATCGCCATCGCCGCGATTGCCAATGCAGGCATCGGCCTTCTTGTGTTCATTGCCGACGACCGGCAATTGCGCGATATCACGTTCTGGCTGCTCGGCTCGCTCAGCGGCGCGACCTGGAGCAAGGCGGCGACGATTGCGCCGATGCTGGCGCTGGGCCTGATCGGGATGCTGTTCACCAGCCGCGGCCTCGACGTGCTGATCCTCGGCGAATCCGAAGCGTTTCATTCCGGCGTCGATGTCGAGCGCCTCAAGCGCATCTGCATCGTGCTGGTCTCCGTCATGACGGGCGCTGCGGTTTCCGTTTGTGGCGTGATCGGTTTTGTCGGCATTGTGGTCCCGCATCTGCTTAGGCTGATGATCGGACCGGGTCATCGGCTGTTGCTGCCGGCATCCGTCGGCCTCGGCGCCAGCCTGCTGGTCGGCGCCGATACGCTGGCCCGCACCATCGTCGCTCCGGCCGAGATGCCCATCGGTATCCTGACTGCCGCCGTGGGCGCACCGATCTTCCTGCTGATCCTGCTGCGTCAGCGCGGGCTGGTGGGGCTGTGATTCAGATGGCCGATACACCTGTCCTCATAGCATCTGGCATCTCGCTGACCATCGGCCAGGCTACGTTGCTCAATCATGTCGATCTCGCCATCATGAGCGGCGAGATGATCGCCATCGTTGGTCCCAACGGCGCCGGCAAGTCGACGCTGCTGCGCCTGCTATCGGCCGATCTGCGTGCGTCGCGCGGCGCCATTACGCTGAAGGGCCGCGACCTCCATTCCTGGTCGCCTGCCGAACTGGCGATGCGGCGCGCGATGCTGTCGCAACATGTCAGTGTGAGCTTTCCATTCACGGTTGAGGAAGTCGTGCAGATGGGTCGGGGCAACCTGCCGCTGGCGTCTGCGCAGTCGCTCGTCGATGCCGCGATCGACGAAGTGGGCCTTGGCGACTTCCGTCATCGCGAATTACCGACGCTGTCAGGAGGCGAACAGCAGCGCGCGCATTTCGCACGCATCCTCGTGCAGCTCGCCTGCGGCGAGGCTGCGCACGGTCCCGGCATCCTGCTGCTCGACGAGCCGACATCATCCCTCGATCTGCGTCACCAGATCGAACTGGTCGAAATTTCGCGGCAGCGTGCGCGCAGCGGCACGGCTGTGATCGCAGTGCTGCACGATCTCAATCTCGCAGTTCGGTTTGCCGACCGCATCATCGTGATGCGCAGCGGCGCCGTTGCCGCGGAAGGAACACCATCGGAGACGATCACCAGCGACGTGATCCGCCGCGTGTTCGATATCGACGTCGCCGTCGCGCGCACCGACGATGGCGCGCCCTATCTGCTGCCGCAGATGATGCAACAGATTGCGACTTCAACTTCCGTAACGGGTTGACTGCATTTCTGTCGGGCGCATCATACTGCGCAGGCATGCCCTGTGTATGAGCAACATTGTTGCTCACGGGAACTCACTTTTATCTGAACTCCCGATCAGCTGATGCATTGCCTTCCTGTCGCAACAAACCACGGAGGCTTCCCCATGGGTCATGCACACAGGTCGACAGCGCTGGTCGTCGAGAACGACGAAGCACAACGCACACTGGTCAGTTTGCTGCTCGAAGAGAGCGAGATGAATGTGATCGAATGCGAGAGCGCGGAGGCGGCCGTGCTGGTGCTGGAAGAATCCGGCGACAATGTCGCGATGGTCTTCACCGATGTGGAACTCGCCGGCCTGATGGACGGGATCGAACTCGCTTATCTCGCCAAGCAACGTTATCCCGACATGCATGTCGTGGTGACATCAGGCGCACCTCGCGTGCGTCGCCTGCCCGACGGCACGCTGTTCATGGCCAAGCCGTGGAGCCCGATCGATCTGCTTCGTGCGGCAGAACAATCCTTTCACTGATGGAGGCTCCATCTGTACGCGCGGCCCGGCAGATGCCGGCCGCGTGGGACAGTCTTGCATTGCTGCAGCGCAACGGAGATAATTCGTTGATCACGCCGGCCGCAGCAAGGATTTCATGCCGTTCGACCTCCTCATTCGCAACGCCACGCTTCCTGACGGCCGCACCGGCCAGGATATCGCCATTGAAGCTGGCCGTATCGTCGCGGTGCAGCCCAATCTGGCCGGTGAAGCCGGACGTGTGATCGATGCCGCCGGGCACCTGGTCTCGCCGCCATTCGTCGATATCCACTTCCATATGGATGCGACGCTGTCGCTGGGCCTGCCACGTCTGAATGTTTCCGGCACCCTGCTTGAGGGCATCGCGCTGTGGGGCGAATTGAAGCCGCTGCTGACCTATGAGGCTCTGGTCGAGCGTGCGCTACGCTATTGCGATCTCGCGGTGGCACAGGGCCTGCTTGCTGTGCGTACCCATGTGGATATCTGCGACGATCGGCTGCTGGCAGTCGATGCGCTGCTCGACGTCAAGAAACAGGTCGCCCCCTATCTCGACCTCGAACTGGTCGCATTCCCGCAGGATGGCTATTTCCGCTCGCCAACCGCCGCGCAAAATCTCACCCGCGCCCTCGACAAGGGCGTCAGCATCGTCGGCGGCATTCCGCATTTCGAGCGCACCATGGCCGACGGTGCAGCTTCGGTGAAAGCACTCTGCGAGATCGCCGCTGCTCGCGGACTGCGCGTCGACATGCATTGCGACGAAAGCGACGATCCGCTCTCGCGCCACATCGAAACGCTTGCCTATGAGACCCAGCGTCTCGGACTGCAAGGCCGCGTCGCCGGCTCGCACCTGACCTCGATGCATTCGATGGACAATTACTACGTCTCGAAACTGCTGCCGCTGATCGCGGAGGCCGGCGTCGCCGCCATCGCCAATCCACTGATCAATATCGTGCTGCAGGGCCGCCACGATACCTATCCCAAGCGCCGTGGCCAGACCCGCGTACCGGAGATGCGACCTCACGGAATCAATGTGGCCTTCGGCCAGGACTGCTGCATGGACCCGTGGTACTCGCTGGGCTCGGCGGACATGCTGGAAGTCGCGCATATGGGCCTGCATGTCGGGCAGATGACCAGCCGCGACGCGATGCGCTTCTGCTTCGATACCGTCACGACAAATCCTGCAAAGATCATGGGCCTCGAAGGTTACGGCCTCGATGTCGGCTGCAACGGCGACCTCGTGCTGCTGCAGGCGCGCGATCCCATCGAGGCGATCCGGCTGAAGGCAACGCGGCTTACGGTCGTTCGCCGCGGCAAGGTGATTGCCGAGACGCCCGCGCGGATCGCCCGTCTGGCGCTCGATGGCCGCCCAACATCGGTCGATCCGGCCGCCTACGCGCCGCCGACCTGATATCCTTCGATCTCCTTTCCTCGCATCGTCTGGCAGCATGACATCAGCCCCTCCCACACCCCTGCGCGTTGCCGTCATCGGCGGCGGCGTGGCCGGCGCATTTGCCGCGATCATCCTGTCCAAGCTTCCGCAGATCGGATCGATCACCGTGCTGGATCGCGACGGCGCCTTCGGGCGTGGGCTCGCTTATTCCGCGAAAGCCACGTGGCACCGCATCAACGTCCCCGCCTACAAGATGGGCGGCCTCGGCGCTGACGATGATGGCTTCGTCGAATGGCTGACGGAAACCGGCCAGGCGGACTGGCCGGACTATTCAACCTCTTTCGTACCCCGCCGGGTCTATGGCGACTACATCTCGACGAAGTTCAACGAATTGACCGGCAGCGGACGTGTGACGCCGCGGCAGGATGTGGCGTTGAGTATCACACGGCAGGACCATGGCTATCGCGTCACGACGGCATCGGGCGCGACCATCGATGCCGATCTGGTGCTCCTCTGTCTCGGCAACCAGCCGCCGTCGCCGTTTCCCGGCATCGAGCCCTCGCCGCACTCGATCACCAATGTCTGGGCGCCGGGCGCGCTCGATCCGATCGGCAAGGACGATCGCGTGCTGGTCATCGGCACCGGCGCCACCGCGGTCGATATGGTGATCGACCTGGTCCATCGCGGCACGCGCGCACCCATCACGATGGTCTCGCGGCGCGGATTGCTGCCGCTGATCGACACGCCAGCGCAAACCGACCCCGCCCCGATGACCTCATTCCCGGTGCCCACCGCGCGCGGCCTTCTGGCGGCATTGCTCAGGGACACCCGCCGCAAGGTTGCCGCAGGCATTCCATGGCAGACGATGGTCGATACGTTCCGATTGTCCATCGGTGAACTCTATAGGAATGCCTCCGAAACTGAACGTGCCCGCTTCGCGCGACACCTGCGTGCGATCTGGATGGTGCACCGGCATCGACTGGCGCCCGACGTCGCCGAACTGCTGGAGCAGTTGCAACGCGACAAGCGACTCGACGTGATCGCAGGTCGCATCACCAGTGCGGTTGCGACACCGTCGGGACATGACGTCACCATCCGCAAGCGCGGACACGGCGAGACGATCAACCTCGCCACCAACTGGATCCTGAACTGTACCGGCCCGGAAGAGCGCTATGATCGCCTGGGCGACCCGCTCATCAAATCCCTGCTCGCAACCGGCTACGTCCGCACCGGCTTCAACGGTCTCGGCCTCGATGTCGCCCCAAGCTGCGAGCTGCGTGACAGCGCCGGTCATGTTCAGCCCGGCTTCTATGCGATCGGCCCGGCGACGCGCGGCGCATTCTGGGAAGTGACTGCGGCGTCAAACATCCGGCGACAGTTGCTGGCTGTGAGCGAGCAGCTGGAGAAGCTCTAGCCCTTCCGCCAGGGCACGATGGCGCGCTCCAGCGCGTCGAAGCCGGCATTCATCACGAAGCCGATGATCGCGATGACGAACAGGCCGACATACATGGTCTGCACGTCGAACAACTCCCACGCATTCCAGATCATGTAACCGAGCCCCTGCTTGGCGCCGACCATCTCGGCGATGGCGATCAGCACCAGCCCCATGCCGGCACCAAGCTTGATGCCGGTCATGATCAGCGGCAATGCGCCGGGCAACGCTACGGTGCGAAACATGTTGAAACGGCTGGCGCCAAAGTTGCGGCCGACATCGAGGAAGATGGGCGCAATCTGGCGCACTCCCGCGGCTGTATTGATGACCACCGGATAGAACACGCCGATCGCGACCATCGCGATCTTCGAGCTTTCGCCGAGGCCGAAGATGAGCAGGATCAGCGGCAACAAGGAGCTCTTCGGGATCGGATAGGTCGCCGAGATCAACGGGTCGAAGGCAGCTCGCACGGGTCGATAAAGCCCGATGGCGAGCCCGATCACGATGGCCGGGACGCAGCCGACGACAAAACCGGTAGCGAGGCGATACAGGCTGGCTCCCACATGACGCCACAGCGCGCCGGAGGAAGCGAGTTCGAACAGATGCCCAATGATGTTAGAGGGCGCCGGAAAGAACCTGACATCGACGATGCCGGTGCGCGCGCAGATTTCCCACAGGCCGAGCAGCACCAGCGGCGACAGGATGCTGATGGTCCGGTCGCTCCACAGCGAGCGGGGGCGGGCCGCGCTCATGCCTTGCTCCCCGGCTCGCGGCTGCGCGCGCGATCAACCTCTTCGCGGAGCTGCGCCCAGATGTCATAGACCAGTTCGCCATAGGCCGGCGTGTGCCGGAGTTCAACGACGTTGCGCGGCCGCGGCAGATCCACCGGCACGATGGTCTTGATGCGCCCCGGTCCCGCCGTCATCACCATGATCCGATCGCCCAGCGTCACCGCTTCATCCACGCTATGGGTGATAAACACTACGGTCTTGCGCGTTTCTTCCCAGATCCGCAGCAATTCCTCGTGCAGCAGCGTCTTATTCTGCTCGTCGAGCGCCGAGAACGGCTCGTCCATCAGCAGGATATCGGGATCATTGGCAAAGGCGCGCGCAATGGAGACGCGCTGGCGCATGCCGCCGGAGAGCTGATGCGGATAGAGCGTCCGCGCACCATACATACCGGTCTTGTTCAGATAGTGCCCAACCACCTCGTCGATGCGCGCCTTCGGGACATTGCGCATCGTCAGGCCGTAGGCGGCGTTGTCCCATACGGTCATCCAGGGAAACAACGAGTCCCCCTGGAACACCATGGAATTCTGCGGATGGCCGGCCTCGGGATTGGCGATGGCGATCTGGCCTTCCGATGGCGCATCCAGCCCGGCGAGCATGCGCAGCAAGGTCGTCTTTCCGCAGCCGCTCGGGCCAACCACCACGAAGAAGGTGCTGGCCGGGATATCGAGCGTAATCCGATCCAGCGCCAACTGCGTATCATGCCGCTTGGTGACGTCGCGCAGGCTGATCTTCGGCGCGGGCGCCTGTCCGCCATCCGGGAGTTCTGCTGTGGTCGTCTGCCCTGCCATCGCCACGCTTCTCTTTATCGCCTCACTTCGGTCGCGCAAACGGACCGAGCACCGGCTTCAGCGCATCGACATAGGACATGTCGACAACCTTGGCTGCCTCAATGTCGCTGGTGACCAGCCCGCGCGACTTGAAATAAGCGAGATCGGTCTCGACGCTGGGAAGATTGATCTGGCCGTCGGGATCGATGAACACCGGCACGATCTGATGCAGCAGCGCCGTGTCCTTGATGCCCGTCATCTCGGCGATGTCCTTGATCATGTCCTCGGCGCCGGGCCCCGCGATCTTGCCGTCCTTCAGCGTCGCCGCATAGGCGCGCACGCCGCGCAGATAGGCCTTGAGAAACGCCGTCACCGTCTTGCGGTCCTCGGCGAACTTGCCATTGATCAGCAGCATGGCGGTCTGCTGCACCGGATAGAAATCGTCGAGGCCGACGAAGCGCACGGCGGCATTGTTGCGGACCATCGCCGTCACACCCGGCTCCGCCGAAATCGCCGCATCGATCGCCTTGTTGGCGAAGGCGGTCAGATGCTGCGGGAACGGAAGGAAGACCTTTTCGATATCCTCGTCCTTTAGCCCGGCCTTTTTCAGAGCCTGATTGATAACGGATTCATCGGCGGCACCATTGGCAATGATAGCGACCTTCTTGCCCTTGAGATCGGCGAGCGACTTGAACGCGCCACTGTCGATCAGATCCTTGCGCACCATCAGCGCCTTGTAGCTGTAACCGGCGATATTGGTGCCCTTGTCGGCCACCATCTTCAGTTTGAGGCCACGATTGACAGCGTTATAGAGCCCGGCCGAGGCCGCGCCTGCCGATGCGTCGAGATCGCCAGCGCCGAGCGGGGCCACCATCTTGGCACCGGAATCAAACGGGATCAGTTCAACCTTGACGCCCTCGTCCTTGAAGTAACCGCGCTTCTCGGCGAGGAACAGGCCGATATCCGATGAGAGGTTGGTCGTGCCGACCTTGACCGTCTTCATGTCCTGGGCGTGCACACTGCCCACCATCGAGATCGCAACACCAGCGGCAACAAGCAGACGTTTCAACATGATCGGTCCTCTTTATCTCGCATTGAAAATGATGCGGCAGAACGCGCCGCAGCTCAGGGCAAACGTGGAAACAGGCGCCTCGGATTGGTTTCGGTAATCAGTTCAATATCGGCAGTGGAGAATCCCGCAGCCTTGACACCGGCGAGCGGATCGCGATCCGCCGGCGGGAAGGACTCGTCAGTACCGAGCGCCACACGTTCGATGCCCACGGTATCGGCGAGGAAACGCAACGCTTTCGGCGCATGCACGATGCTGTCATAGCCGATGCGTGACGCATAGACCGACGGATCACATTGCGCGACATCGCCCTGCCCCGCGCGGTCCATGCGCGCATGCATCACGTCGAAACGACCGAGCAGATAAGGAAACGTGCCGCCGCCATGGCTGAGGACGATCGACAGCGCGGGGAAACGATCGAGCACCCCCGAAAACAGAATGGAGCCGATGCCCAGCGTGGTATCGAAGGTGTATTGGGCGATCTGCGTCAGGGCGAATTTTGCGGCACGCGGCGCAGCGTCCACCAGCACGGGATGCAGGATGACCGGCAATCCCAGAGCTTCCGCCTTGCTCCAGAACGGATCGAGCGGTTTCTCACCGATATTGACGCCTTCGATATTGGCCGGGACCATCACCGCAACAGCGCCGAGGTCCACAGCACGATCGAGTTCGGTCGCGGCATCGGCGGCATCGACCAGCGGCACCGATGCGACAAAGGAAAAACGGTCGCTGTTGGTGTGGCACCACTCGCCGAGCGTATCGTTGAGCATGCGGTGCCAATGCGCGCAGGCATCTCTCGCCAGACCGTAGCCGTAGATATCAGGCCATGTGGCGACGAGCTGCCGGTCGAGACCCTGGCGGTCCAGGCTGGCACGCCGCTGCTCGACGGGCTCGACCAGTTGCGGGAAGAACGGCCGAACCCTGAAACCATAATCGAAGCCGAGAGCCGGCGGCTTGCCATTCCCCGACGGCAGCAGCCTGACGCCGCAATAGGCACCGCGGCCCTCGATCGCAGACAAGAGCTGCGGCGGCACATAATGGGCGTGGATATCAATCGGCACGATCAGTCCCTATGCGGCATTGGTCGCGCGCTCGCGCGCATCCTTGATGAGACGCCACAGACGCGGCGGCGTCAGCGGCAGGTGACGAATCTCCACATTCAGCGGGGCCAGCGCTGCAGCCACCGCATTGGCCGTCGCTGCGGCCACCGCGACGATACCGCCCTCGCCCGCGCCCTTGGCACCCAGCGGATTGCTCGGCGATGGCCGAAGCTCCAGCGTCACCGCGCGCAGCACCGGAAAGTCGCTCGCGGTCGGAACCAGATAATCGGCCAGAGAGGCGTTCAAGAGCTGTCCCTGATCGTCATAGATCAGATGATCGAGGAAAACGCCACCCAGTCCCTGCACGATGGCACCGATAGCCTGTCCGTGCACGATGGCGGGATTGATGGCGCGACCGACATCTTCGACCGCGACGTAATCGAGAACTTTCACCGCGCCCGTGCGTGGATCGACGGTGACATGCGCCGCATGGGTGCCGTAGCTGTAGGTGCGCACGTCGTTGGAGAATGTGCCGTCTGCCTGCAGTTCGCCGCCGGCGGCGAGCGTCGCGAACGACACGGATGCGCCGTTGTCAGCGACGACACTCGCGTTGACAATCCTCAATTCGCTGTTCGGTCTGCCCAAATGATTGGACGCCTGCTCCGAAATCCTCTCGCGCAGCCGGGTCGCCGCATCGAGCACAGCCGAACCGCCCATCACCACCGCACGCGAATGGTAGGTGCCGAAGCCTTCATCGAGCAGCGTGGTCGAGCCATGCAGCACGCGGATGCGATCGAGCGGGATCGACAGCGTATCCGACGCGATCTGGCCGAGCACCGTCTCCAGACCCTGCCCCAGCACCGATGAGCCAACGGCGACCGTCAGCGAGCCGTCCTTTTCGAGGGTAAGCGCGGCGTTTTCCTTCGGGCCGGCGCCGCCGCTTTCGACGAAACAGCCGAGCCCGATGCCATGACGCAGGCCATCGATCAGCTTGCCCTGCAGATGACGTTTCTCGTGCCAGCCGATCTCCTTCAAGGCACGCTCGAAGACCTCGACATAGTCGCCGGTGTCGTAGGAGGTCGGCCCCTCATAGGGTACGAGCCCGTCGATCGGATAAGGCAATTCCTGTTCGGTGATCAGGTTCTTGCGACGGAATTCGGCGACGTCGATGCCGAGATCCATGGCGGCCATGTCGATCAGCCGCTCGCGAAAGAAATTCGCCTCGAAGCGGCCCGGCCCGCGATAGGTGCCGACCGGCGTCTTGCTGGTCATAAAGGCTTCGACGGACACGCTGACATTGGGGATGCGATAAGGGCCGGGCAGAAACTGCGCCGCCTTGGCCGGCACCACGCCGCCATTGGTGCGGATATAGGCGCCCATATCGGCGAAGACCCGGCCGCGCAGACCCAGTATCATTCCGTCGCTGCGGCAGGCGAGCGACAATTCGCAGGCGACATCGCGCGAATGATTGATCGCCATCAGATGCTCGCGGCGATCCTCGATCCATTTGACCGGGCGTGCCAGCTTGCGGGCCGCAAAGGGGATCAGGAAATCCTCGGGATAGAATTCGCCGCGTACGCCGAAACCGCCGCCGACATCGATCTCGATCAGATCGATGTCATCCTGGCCAAGGTCCAACATCCGCGCCAGCGCGCGGCGGTTATAGAACGTGACCTTTGTCGCGCCTGTGACGACGAGCCGACCTGCCAATGAATTCCATTCTGCGAGGAGGCCTCGCGTCTCCATGGGCAGCGCGGTGTGGCGCTGCACGCTGAAGCGCTCGGTGCGCACATAATCCGCCGACGCAAAGGCCGCATCGGGATCGCCAAACCCGGCATCGTAGCGCAGTGCAACGTTGTCTTCGGCGAAGTCGAACAGCGGGGTTTCACTTGCGCCGCGTTCCGTGACTGCGGACAGCGATTCAAATTCGATGCCGATCGTCTCCAGCGCATCCTCGGCCAAGGCGCGGCTTTCGGCGACAACGACCGCGATGGGCTCGCCGACATAGCGCACCTTGTCGCTCGCGATGACCGGCTGGCAGAATGGCTCGAATTCGGGCAGCGGCGCCAGGCGGAGCGGGATGATGGGGATGGCATCGCCGATGTCGCGGGCTGTAATCACCGAACGAATGCCCGGCATGGCCAGTGCGGCCGATACGTCGATCGCCACGATCCGCGCATGGGCGATCGGGCTGCGCAGGATTGCCGCATGCAACATCCCCTCGACGGCAAGGTCATCTGCAAAATTGCCGGATCCTGACAGGAAGCGCGCATCCTCCATACGCTCAACCGCGCTGCCGACCAGGAGCTTGGCGGCATCACTCATTGCGCGGCCTCGCATTGCACATCGCTATAGGCAATACGAGCTTCCATGATCGCCGCGATGATCGGCAGGTAACCGGTGCAGCGACACAGATTTCCGGAAATCACCTCGCGGATGCGATCCTCGTCCGCATGCGGCTCGTCTGTCAGCAATGCATGGGCAGTGGTGAGAATGCCCGCCGTACAGAAGCCGCATTGCAAAGCGTGATGCTTGCGGAATGCAAGCTGCAACGCACTGAGATGCGCGGCGCTGCCGAGACCCTCGACAGTGGTTATCTCAGCCCCTTCGGCCTGCACTGCCAGCATCAGGCAAGCGCGTATAGCGGCGCCATCGACAATCACCGTGCAGGCACCGCAGACGCCATGCTCGCAACCCAGATGCGTGCCGGTCAGGCGCAACTCGTTGCGGAGTGCGTCCGCCAGCGTGGCGCGCGGCTCGACCGTGACGGTCGTTTGCGTGCCGTTGACGGTCAAACGGACGGGGCGCGCCGATATCATGCTGCCTCCGGCAAAGTGATGTCGGCCGCACGCGCCAGCGCCCGCTCCAGCAATACGCCGAGAAGATCACGGCGATAGGCAGCCTCCGCGTGTATATCATCGGCAGGATCGACCGCGTCCCGCGCGGCAGCTGCGGCCTGTAAAATCACGTCAGCATCGATCCGGCGACCATCGAGGACGGCCTCGACGCCGGGCAGCCGCATCGGACGATCGGCAACGCCGATCACCCCGATATGCGCATTATACGCCAAGCCTTGGGCGTCGATGTCGTAGAATGCCGCAACACCCGCCAGCGCGAAATCGCCGTGGCGAGGTGCGAATTCCTCGAAAGCCCAACGCCGCGCCTTCTTCCAGAGCGGCAGACGGATGCTGGTCAAGATCTCGTCGGCCTCCAGAACCGTACTGAGGCCGCCGGTGATGAACTCATCTGCGCGCAGGATGCGGGTCCCGTTCGGTCCGACGATCGTCAGCATCGCGTCGCAGGTTACGGCAATGCCCGGCATTTCGGCCGCCGGATCGGCATGGGCCATGCTGCCGCCGACGGTGCCGCGGTTACGGATCTGGTAATGCGCGACATGGGCGATGGCCGCCGCCAGGAGCGGATGGACCTGTGCGAGCCGCGTATCACACTCGATATCGCGCCAGGTCACGAGGGCGCCAAAGTCGATGCCCTCAGCGGAAATACTAATACTTTTGAGATCTGGCAGCTGTCCGATATCGACCAGCACACTCGGTGCCGCCAGCCGGAATGCGAGCATCGGCACCAGACTCTGTCCACCCGCGATCACCTTGGCGTTGCCGCCATGAACCGCAAGCGCGGCGATCGCTTCGGTCAGTGTAGCAGGGCAAATGTAGTCCAGAGGCGGAAGCTTCATGGGCCAGTTCGCTACTTCTCAATTGCTGAGAACACCATCTTATCTTATAAGAATAGCAGCGCATGACAATGTTTGTTCGTGCGCAAAGGATATCCACATGCTGCCTTTTCCGTTGGCAAGCATTACCGAATGGAGGTTCCGTTGGCCATCAAGAGAGCAGCAACGAAACGCATCGACCAGACGGACCGTCCTGCTGCTGCGGACGGCAGTTCGCGAAAGATACTTCGCGCCTTGCTGGCCTTCTCCACCGATCGTCCGCGGCATTCCGCAGAAAGCCTGTCCGAACAGATCGGGGTGCCGCTGTCGTCGACCTATCGGTACATTGGCATCCTGCGCGAAGCCGATCTCATCGACGAAGACGGCCGCGGCTCGTTCGTGCTCGCACCACGCGTCATCGGCCTGGCTCAGGCGGCTCGCGCCGGCACCGACCTCGCCTCCATTGCGCGCCCTTTCATGAAGCGCGTCTCTCAGGAGGTCGGAGAAACCATCATCCTGCTGCGCCGCTCGGCCGATCGCGCCGTATGTATCGAGCGCGCAGAATCGTCGTCACGCATCCGCCTGACCTTCGAGGTCGGAACGGCATTGCCGCTGCACCGCGGCGCCGGCCCGAAGATGCTGCTCGCGCATATGCCCGAAGCGGAATGCGAGACAATCCTCGACGACGCCATTCGGCGCGATCCCGGCTTCGCGCCGCATCGCAAGCTGCTGGTGCGTGAACTCGCCATGATCCGCGAGCTGGGATGGTCGGAGTCACGCGCGGAGATCACACCGCATGTTTATGCCGTCTCCGTTCCCGTCCGCGATTCCACTGGCGTGATCGCCGCGATCTCTTTCGTGACACCGGCATTCCGCACGCCGAAAGCCAGCCAGATCAAGCTGCGCGAACATCTGCAGCACGCGGCCACGAATATCAGCAAGGCTTACGCGGCCGTCAGCCTCTGACGCCCGCGTGTAACGACCACAATCAGATCGGATAATGCTGCGGACCCGTCTCAATGGTGATCCAGCGCAGTTCGGTGAATTCGGCAATGCCGGCCTTGCCACCGAACCGACCGTAGCCCGACGCCTTCACCCCGCCGAACGGCATCTGCGCCTCGTCATGCACGGTCGCACCGTTGATATGGCAAATGCCGGACTCGATCCGCTTGGCCACATCCAGCGCGCGGGCGATATCGCGGCCGAACACAGCCGCCGATAATCCGTATTCGGTATCGTTGGCAACGCGCAGCGCCTCATCCACCCCATCGACGCGCACGACGGTAACAATCGGGCCGAAGGATTCCTCGCCATAGATGCGCATCGCCGAGGTGACGTGATCGAGCACCGTCGCCGACATCAACGTGCCATCGACGCTGCCGCCCGCCACGACACGAGCCCCCTTGCCCACGGCGTCCTTGATCAGCGCCTGCATGCGATCCGCAGCATCCTTGCCGATCAGTGAGCCAAGCGGTGTATCGCCCTTACGCGGATCACCGGCCACAAGGCCACCCGCCTTGGCCGCGAGCTTGGCCACGAAGGCGTCGGCGATCTTCTGATCGACCACAAGGCGCTCAGTGGACATACAGATCTGCCCCTGATTCATGAAGGCGCCGAAGGCTGCGGCCGCAACCGCAGCATCGAGGTCCGCATCGTCGAGCACGACCAGAGGCGCCTTGCCGCCGAGCTCCAGCAGCACCGGCTTGAGATATTTGGCGGCGGTCTCTGCGATGATGCGGCCGACACGGGTCGAACCGGTAAAGTTGATCCGGCGCACGGCGGGATGCGAGATCAGCGCATCGATCAGCGCGGGCGCATCTTCCGGCGCATTGGTAATCACATTGAGTACGCCCGGCGGCAAACCGGCCTCGCGCAGGCACTCGCCGATCAGCCGATGCGTGCCAGGGCAGATTTCCGACGCCTTCAGGATGACCGTGTTGCCGCAAGCCAGCGGCAGCGCCACAGCCCGCACGCCAAGAATAACCGGCGCATTCCACGGCGCTATGCTGAGCACGACACCGGCAGGCTGGCGGATCGCCATCGAGATGCAGCCGGGCTTGTCGGACGGAATCACCTCGCCGGAGATCTGTGTCGTCATCGCCGCCGCCTCGCGCAGCATGTTGGAGGCGAGATGAACATTGAAGCCGGCCCAGCCCGCGGTCGCGCCCGTTTCAGATGCCATCAGCGCGATGAAGTCAGGCGCCTTGCTGGCAAGGATATCGGCCGCCTTCAACAGAATGGCGCGCCGTGCACCCGGGCCCGTCGCCGACCACGCAGGGAAAGCGGCGGCGGCGGCATCGGCCGCGCGCTTGGCATCGGCGATCTGCGCGGCCGCAGCGCGCGACGCGATATCCCCGGTCATCGGATTGAGGCGATCGAAGGTGGCACCGTCGATGGCCTGCACATCCTGGTTCTCGAGCAACAGACTGATCTGGTTCATGGTGACGTCCTCCGTTAGATGTTTTCCTGTTGAGTAATCATGCAGCGCCGCTGGCGATTCCGCCGAGATAGGCGCGGCGCACCGCGTCATCGGATTGCAGGGCCGCAGCGGTGCCGCTGCCAGTAATCCTGCCGTTCTCGATCAGATAGCCGCGATCTGCGATAGCGAGACTTTCGCGGGCATTCTGCTCGACCAGCAGCAGACCTACTCCTGTGTCGCGCACCTTGCGCAACGCCGCGAACAGTTCGCGCACCAGCAACGGCGACAGGCCGAGCGAGGGTTCGTCGAGCAGAAGGATGTCGGGATTGGACATCAGCGCACGGCCAATGGCCACCATCTGCTGCTCGCCACCGCTCATGGTACGCACCGTCTGCGCCAGGCGTTCACCAAGCCGCGGAAACAGCGTCATCACCTTGGCACGCTGCGCTGCCTCGACCGCCCGCGCACGCTTCGGATTGGCACCGAGCAACAGGTTTTCGGCCACGGTCAACTCGCCGAACACGCCGCGCCCTTCCGGTACCAGTGCAAGCCCCGCTTCCACGATCTCATGAGGCGGCAGACGGGACAGATCACGACCGGCGAGTTTGACGATCTTGGCTGGTGACGGCAGCAAACCGGCAATGGCCTTGAGCAACGATGACTTGCCGGCGCCATTGGCACCGAGAATGACGATGATCTCGCCGCGCTCGACATGCAATGCGGCGTCACTCAGCGCGTGATGCTGGCCATAGGTGACGCTGATATTGGAGACCTCAAGCATCCAGCGGCGCTCCCAGATAGGCTTCGATCACGGCTGGGTCGGACAAGACGGCGTCTACCGGACCTTCCGCGATCTTGCGGCCGCTGCTCATGACCACGCAGCGATCGCAGAGCGAGCGGATCGCATCCATCACGTGCTCGACCAGCAGGATCGACAGCCCTTCCTCCTTGAGCGATCGGATCAGCTCGATCCCGACCAGCAATTCGGACGGGTTGAGACCGGCGAGCCATTCATCGAGCAGCAGCAGGCGCGGTTGCAGCGCCAGCGCGCGCGCCAATTCGAGCCGCTTGCGATCGATATAAGTGAGCTCCGATGCAGGACGTTCAGCGAAACCAGCGAGACCGACCCGCACGAGCAGGCCTTCCGCAGCGAGCGCCATCGCGCCGCGTGCAAGCGGCGCATGATGAAAGGCCAGTCCGGCCTCGACATTCTCCCCGCAGGTCATGCCATCGAGCACACGCACAAGCTGGAAGGTGCGCGCGAGTCCAAGCCGCGCGATGCGATGCGTCGGCCAGCCCGCGATGTCGTGGCCGGCGAAGGCGATCACGCCTGCATTGGGCGACAGCACGCCGGAGATCAGGTTAAGCGCGGTCGTTTTGCCTGACCCATTGGGACCGAGCAATCCGACGATTTCGCCGGCATGGACCGTGAGGTCGATGCCGTTGACGGCGACAAGGCCGCCGAACGCACGGGTCAGGCCTTCAATGCGTAGCACGGGTGTTGTGCTGGGGGTCATGCCTGCGCTCCCCGCATCTTCGAGGCTGAGGGTCGCCAGGCTTTCAACTTCTCCCAGAGGCCGACCACACCTGATGGCAACGCATAGACGATCAGGAGGAACACCACGCCCATGATCAGTGTCGATGTGCTAGGGAAGCGTGCGGACAAAAAGTCGAACAGCAGCGTGAGCGGAATCGCGCCAAGCGCCGGGCCCCACAGCCGATGGGCGCCGCCGAGCAGTGCCATGATCACCACTTCGAACGAGATCGTGGCGTTGAAGGCAATTGACGGCTCGATATAGGTGAAGCGCGGCGCCATGACCGCACCGACGAGCGTCATGAAGGTCGCCGAGATCGTGAACAGCGCGACCTTGGCGATGGTGACGTTGATGCCGCAATGCCGCGCTACGGTCTCGTCTTCGCCAATGATCTGCAATGCGAAGCCGAAGCGCGAGCGGGCAATCAGCCAGCCCGTACCGAATACGATGACGGCAAGCGCCAGCAGCTGCCAGTAAATGTCGTTCTGGGTGATATCGACAAAGACGTAACGGCCGAGCACGCGGGTCTTGTTGACCTCGTACCAGACCACGATCTGGCGCACGAGTTCAGCCAGACCGAAGGTGAAGATGACGAAATGCACGCCGCTCAGCCGTAGCGTCGACAGGCCGACGATGACGGCCATGATCGCACCGATCACGGCGGCGATGAACAGCACCAGCGACCACGGCAATTGCTCGCCGAGAACGGCAACCGTGTATGCGCCGACGCCGAAGAAGGCTGTGGTCGCCAGCGACACATAGCGCGTCGGACCGGAGAACATGCCCCATGCGGTCGCCAGCACCGTGAATTGCAGGAGGCTGATCGCAAGCGCGAGGTGATAGGCATCGACAATCATCGGGACGAAGGCGAGCGCAACCACGGCTGCGAGACAGATCGCACCAGTCATTATTTGGGCACGGCTCATCGCTGCGCCCTCCCGAAAATGCCGGCCGGCTTGACCAGCAGCACGCCGAGGAACAGCGCGAAATTCACCGCCAAGGTCAGCCCGGGATCGATGAAGGTCGCCACCAGCGCTTCGCTCAATCCCAGCGCCAGCCCGGCGACGAGACAGCCCAGCAAATTGCCGACGCCGCCCATCACGACAACGATCAGCGCCTTCATGGTGAACACCACGCCGGAGGTAGCGCTGAAGGTCAGGAACATGCTGATCAGCACGCCGGCAGACGCCACCAGCGCGCCGCCGAGCGCAAAGGCCAGCGCAGATGTCCTGGTGACATCGATGGCGACGAGCTGCGCCGCGATGGGATCGACGGCTACGGCACGGATCGAGGTGCCGATCCGCGTGCGGGTCAGCGTGAGATAGAGCGCCAGACCAACGACGACTGCGAGGCCAAAAGCAATCAGGCGGTTGAGCGCCAACACTTCGCCGACGATCTTCACAGGAATGGCCAGGAACGAATAGCTGAAGTACGCGCCACCGAACATGGTCAGCATGATGCCCTGCACGATGAACATCATGCCGAAGGTCGCCAGAATGCTATCGACCTCAAGGGCGTCGCGGGTACGCGCGCGGCGCACCAGCGGCGTGAGCAACACGCGATACAGGAGATAGCTGATGCCGAAACTGACCGGAATGACAAACGCCAGTCCTGCGAGCGGATTGAGCGCCCAGCCGGTGAACAGCCAGTAGGACGCAAAGGCCGCGCCGATCAGGAACTCGCCATAGGACAGGTTCATGATCCGCGCCACGCCATATTGCAGGGTTAATCCCATGGCGATCAGCGCGTACATGCCACCCAGCACGAGGCCGGTGAGAACCGCGTTTGTCATTCTGTCAGACCAGGTACAGGAGCGACGCGATCACTGCGCCTTCCAGGCCGGCTTCGGCACGACCGGCGCACGCGCGCCCTCGTTACCCGACGGGCCGATGCCGTAGAACTCGCCGTCCTGCCACTGCCCGACCCACCAGTATTTGGTCGGCATGTTGTTCTCGAGCTTCACCTTGCCGATCACCGTATCGAAGGTGCCGGTCTGCAGGTCCTTGATGACCGCGGCGCGATCGACCTTGCCAACGCGCTCGATCGCCTGCTGCAACATCTGCAGACCGGCATAGGTAACCGCACTGGCCCAGCGATCCGGCTCCGCGCCATTCGCCGCCGACGCCTTGTGCCGCGCCAGATAGTCCTTGATGACCGGGCTGTCGCCGCTCCACCCGCCGATGCCCATCACACCCTCGGCATTGGCGCCGAACTTCTGTTTGAACAGCGGGAAGGCCGTGCCGACGCCCGTGTAGAAGACCTTCGGATTGAAACCGGAGATGCGCGACTGTTCAGTGATCGCGATCGTATCCGGCGGATAGCTGAAGGCGATGAACACGTCGGGGTTCAGCGCCTTCACCTCGTTGATGATCGGGCTGAGATCCTGTGTGCCGACCGGATAAGTCTTGTCATAGGCGAGCTTGAACTTGGCGGCTGTGAGTGCCGGCCTGGCAGCACCGGAGAGATCGATGCCGAAGCCGTCGGCGATGCTGGCCATCGCCACGGTATCGCCGATCTTGCCTTCGGTGCGCAGCTTCGTCAGCAGCTCAACCAGCGTCTTGGCGGCATCAGCGCTGGTGCCGAGCAGCCAGAAACTGTTGGGCCAGCGCTTCGCCAGCTCTGGCGCACGGTCGGTCACGGCCGTCGAGGCGATATGCGGATAGCCGGCCTTGTTGAGGATCGGGCCAACCGCGAGATTGAGGCCGGTGCCCCAGGGCGGCAGGATGAAATCGACCTTGTCCTGGGTGATCAGCCGCTCCAGCGCCTTGGCCGCTTCCTCGGCGCTCGAGCGATCGTCGTATTGGACGACTTCGATCGGCACGCGTTTGTCCCCGAGCTTGAGGCCGCCGGCCGCGTTCACCTCTTTGACCCAAAGCTCATAGTTCGGAATCGTCGTCACCGCAGCGCCGCCGGCGGCGGGGCCGGTGCGTGAGATGGCATAACCGATCTTGACCGACGTCTGGGCCTCGGCTGCACCACCCCAGCCGACGGCCGCCGCACCGGCCACCGCGAGTAGTCCCGCCGCAAGGCGCTTGACTGCTGACACCATGTTATCCTCCCCGGATTCTTTTTCACCGACGCCTTGTGGCGTTCGATGGCCGGAGACTAGTCCAGCGATTGGGGCTGGGAATTGGACGCATCCGGGGAAAGATTGTATTGATCCGTGTAGGCGAGCTATTTCACGCGACGGATTGTCCCAGTGCTTGAGACCGCGCACATCGTTTCAGGTCCGGCCGGCTTCATGGAGAAGCTGCTTCCCGCTTTGCATGCCGACAGATTCGTACCCGGACTGGCGCCGCGCAGCTGGACCATCCGGCAGTCGGTTCCCCGGCGCTCGCATCTGCTGGTGATCGAGACCCGGCGCGGCACCGCCGCGATGCGCGGCACCACGGTTACCATTCAGTCCCCCGGCCTGCTGTGGCTTCCCGGCGATCACGAAGGCACGTTGGAGGTCGAAGCCGGCGCGCAAGGCTATCTGATTTCTGTGTCGGACGATGTCCTCACCCGTACCGTCGCTGGCAGTGCCGAGGCGCTGCATCTGCGGCGAACCATCGACCGGCTTGTCCTGCGCGAAGGCGCGCAACTCGCGACGACTTTTGCGGCCATCACGGAATCCTGCAGCACGCTGGTGCGTGAGTTGAACACGCCGGGCCGCGGCAGCGCGACGATGACATCGACGCATGTGCTGTTGCTGTGCCTCCACCTCTGGCGATCGGTGATTTCGGAGGAAGTCCCCGACGATGCAGCACAGCGCGGCGACGGCCCTCGCCTCGTCGGCAATTTCCTGCAGATGGTCGAATTACATTATCGCGATGGCTGGCCCATCGCACGCTATGCGGCCGCACTTGGCGTCACCGACGACAAGCTGCACGCACATTGCAAACGTGAGAAGGGCTGCAGTCCGCGCGCCATCGTGCATCAACGCCTGATCCACGAAGCCTGCATGCGGTTGCGGCAGCTTGATCTTCCAGTCGAGCAGATCGGCTATGGCCTCGGCTTCCGCGATCCCGGCTATTTCAATCGCTTCTTTCGCAAGTATCAAAACGCCTCGCCAGGCGCCTATCGGCGACGCGCGCGACTCGATCCAGGTCAGCTTGGCCCGTCCTATGCAGCCTGGCCGTAACTGTCTCACCTTCGATCAGTGCTGTGTCTCTTTGAAACCTGCGTGATCAATTTGGAACAGCGCGCGTTAAGCATGATTCGATATTGAATCGGGGTCACAACGTCTGTTTCCGCGCTCTGTTTCAGACGTTGTTTCAAGACGCCGTTCACCATTCGGCTCAAAGCGCTGGCAAAAATCGTCCCACAAAGCACGATCGACGTAGGATCGCACCGATACGACGCATGCGATCGTGCCAATTACCGACACGAGGTGGAGCAGAATACTACTTGGCGCTGCGAGGTTGCATTCGCCAGACTGTGTCCGAGTGTTTCTGTCGATATGCCTTATCGCGAAGGTCAAATCTTAGACGTTGTCTTGGCGACAAAAGCCTGCGAAAGCAGGACATTGATGAAATTGCGACTTATCAGCGCACTTACGGAATTGGCGTTCACCCCTTTTCATAGTGTCGGCCCATGACCATCGAGATCGTCCAGATCGTCCAGGAATTGAGTTCGGTCGGCGGCGTTGAAAGCGTAGCCAGCGAACTCGCATGCGCGTTCAGCCGCGCCAAAATCGCCAACACTGTTCTCGCCAGCACCGTTGGCGAAAAGGCAACGCCAGGCACGCGCATCGAGCGCGTCGGTGCGTGGCTTTCGCACATCAAGACGCGCGGCATCCTGCGCTATCTCGGTCGCGCTTTTGTCGTTCCCGCCTTCACATTGCTGGCGACGCGCGCTGCCTATCATCATCCCAAAGCCGTCATCATCAGCCATGGCGACAGCCTGACCGGCGACGTGCTGGTCGTGCACGCGGTCAACGCGCAGAGTCTCGCCGAGAAGCGCAGCGCCGGTTCCTGGTTATGGATGCTGAATCCCATGCATCTGTGGGTCGCCCTGCGCGATCGCTGGATGATCGGCGGTCTGCGCTATCGCATGTATGTCGCAGTCTCACCGCGCGTCGCAACCGAGCTGCAGCAGATTTACAAAGTGCCGGCGTCACGCATCCGCGTGATCCCCAACGGCATCGACCTCAATCGCTTCGCCCGCGACACCGCAGCCGGTCTTCGGATCCGTCAGGAATTCGGCATCCCGGCGAACGCCAGACTGTTGCTATTCGCCGGCCATGAATTTCGCCGCAAGGGTCTGGCGCATGCCATCGGCGCGCTCGAACGCCTCGGCCCCGATGTCTGGATGCTTGTGGTGGGTTCGGATAATCCCGCGCCCTATCGCAAACTGGCGACAACCTCCGCCAATCGGCTGGTCTTCGCGGGATCGCGTACCGATATGCCGGCCTTCTACGCCGCGGCCGATGCCTTCGTGCTGCCGACCGCCTACGAGACTTTCTCGCTGGTCTGCATGGAAGCCATGGCCTGCTCGACGCCGGTTTTTGCAACGCCGGTCGGTGGGATCGAGGATTACCTTGTCGATGGCGTGAACGGTTATCAGATCAAGATGGACGGCGCAGACATCGCCGAGAAGATCGCGATGGCTTTCTCCGATCCGGCGACACTGGCCCGGCTGTGCGAAGGAGCGCATGCCACGGCGCTGAATTACGGCTGGGACTATGTGGGTTCTCGCTACATCGAGCTGCTGGAGCAGGTGCAGGCGTCGAAGAACGAATTCGCGCCGGGTGCCATGGCGGTCGGCGCCTGATCGCAAACGCCTGCTTCAAGGGCGGCGCCGGTCAGCTCCCTGTTTTGCATCGGCAGCCTGCTGGCAGGCCGACACCAGCGCATTCGCCACCACCTCGTAAGTGAAACGCGTCAGCACGTTGTCGCGTGCCGCCGCGCCGCGATCCAGCAACTGCTGCGGCTCGGCAGCAAGCCGATCCAGCAGTATCGCCAGCGCATCCGGATCGCGCTCGGGAATGGTCCAGCCGCCCTTGCCAACAACATCGGGAATAGCGCCGCCTGTCGAACCGATCACCGGCACGCCGCAAGCCTGCGACTCGACGATCACCCGGCCGAACTGCTCACGCACCGCGCTGGTGGTGCGTGTCAGCAAGATCATTGCATCGAGGCTCTGCAAAAACGTCGCGACATCCGCCGGTTTGCCCCAACCCTGAAACGTCACACGATCGGTCAGGCCGAGTTCAGCAACGCGCTGCTTCAGCGCCCCCTCATGCGGCCCCTCGCCCATGATGGCCAATGCCACCTCCGCTGTGACGCGCTTCATGGCATCGAGCGCGTCGTCGAGCCCCTTCTCCTCGACGAGACGCCCGACATAGCCGATGCGTAGTCCCTGCCCCGGCGCAATCGGCGCCTGGCGCGCGCCGATCTGATTGAAGGTCGCGAGATCGACGCCATAGCCAATTGGCGATACTGGCCCCGCATAACCGCGCGCACGGACGACTGCTGTCGCCTCCGGACTGCGCGAGAGAATATGGTCGGTATTCCGCAGCACGTCCTTGCGGATGAACTCGAATGGTGGCGGCAAGCGCTTCAGGATGTTCTGATCGACTTCCAGGACCATCGCGGCGCGGCCCTTGAGGATCCGCGCCTGCATCGCGACGACGCCCCACGGCTCTTCCCAGAGATGGATCACATCCGGATCGACCTCGCGGATAATGCGGCGCAGGCCCGGATAGAAATGCAAATACCAGCTCATCGGGCCCGCACGCGGCAGGCGGATCGGCATCACATGCACCGTCATGCCGGGATCGTCGGACGGGTCTGCGATAATCGTACGACCAAACTGATACCAGGTCGCCGGGACGACGAGATGCATATCGACGTCGTCGCGCCCGACGAGTGGATAGTATCGCAGACGCCCCGCATCGCGGCTGACGGCAGAATGTGCGATCGAGAGAACCTTGAGACGACGACTGCTAGACACGCCCCGTCATCCTCGCGGCCACGCCCGTGAGGCCAGACAGATGCAATTCCATGGTTGCGAGACTGCGATCCGCACCGTTGATCGTGCAGCGCGGCAGGTTGTAGGCATCCTGGCCATTGCGGACGAGACCCTTGCGCGTCGTCGCTGCACTCGCATAACCGGCATCGCGCGCGATCGCGAAATCGCGCGGACCGCAATCGCCTGAACGTCCATAGGGAAATGCGAAATGCCTGGCGGGGATACCAAGGCGTTCGACCAGCCGGTCGCGGCTGCCCTTGAGCTCGAAGCGTGCGCCATCGGGCGACAGCGACGAAATCCGCGCATGCGTCACGGTGTGGCCGCCGATTTCCACCAGCGGATCGTCGCGCAACTCTTCAAGCATCTCCCAGGTGATCGCGTGCTTCCAGTGCATCGCGTCGATGTCGACACCATTGAGCTCGCAGAATTTCTTGTAAGAGGCTGACGCCCGCGGACCATCCCAGCGATCAGCAATCCGATGGAACGCCGCGCGCTTCGCCTCAGACGTCGGCACGTCGATCGCACCGTCCTCGAGAATGACGCGATCGTTGTTGAGCAATGTATCTTCCAGACCTGCGGCCCACAGTGGAAGCGTACCGTCAGGAATGCCCGTCGTGACGAACAGCGTCACCGGCACGTTGTGGCGGCGAAACAGCGGCACGATTTCCTCATACGTATCGCGATAGCAATCATCGACGGAGAAATTGACGAAGCGATCGTTCGGCTTTCCAGCCTTCGAGCGTTGGATCGCCTCCTCCATCGTCACGACGTCCCAGCCGCGCTCCTTCAGATGCGACAGGAACTGATCGAGAAAATTCGTATCGAGATAGAAGTCGCGGTTCGGCAGCTTTTCCCAGGCCTGAGCGGAGGCACCGCGGTGAAAGGTCATCAGGCAGCCACGGGTGCCCATGAACATATCGGCAGCCATGCTGATCGGACGGACCAGCGCTTCGGACGACGCCATGCGTCGGGCGGCGATGGATAACAGCTGCTTCATCAAAAAGCCCTCAAACGATCAAGGCACTCTCTAATACAAAAACGCATATAAAAGTCACAAGCGACCCCGGACGCGCGCAAATGCCGCAATGTAAACGCCCGGCATCAGCATCCCGACAGACAGTGCAAGGCAGACCAGATAGGCAAAGCCACCGGCAAAAAGCCGCTGCCACGGGCCCGTCAAAACCTCATGAATTTGCCAGCTGAGGAGTGCCATCAGCGCCGCCGGAAAACACGCCAGAAGCATCAAGTAAAGCAGCTTGCGCCGGGACCCCAGGACGATCATGACGCCAGCCAGAAGAACGATACCACGGGCGGCTTCACCCAGTCCAAGCAACAGCGTGCCCCATTCGTGCGCAGCCGGCAGATATGACGTCAGAAGGTTAACTACGGTATTAACCAGATAGGCACTGATGATGATGATAGCGGCGGCAAAATTCCGCCCGGCGCCGTTCAGGATACGGATCAGGATCCAGCCGAGGGTCGCGGCCCAGAGGCCAAGTGCAATCCCGCGCAGGGCCTGACTGGTCAGAAACAGCGCGTGCTCGTTAAAGGCGCCACGCAAAAACACCAGCCGCACGATCTCTGGCGCGAACATCGCGAGAAAGACCGACGCCGGCACCGCCAGTGCGAGAATAGGCCGTGCAATCCCTTCGATCTGTGCACCGACATCTTTCGATGGATGGCTGGACAACACCGCGAGGCCGACCGGCTGGCTGATCAGCAGCAATGCGCTCTCGGTCAAGGTCCGCGCATAATCCAGCGAGGCCACCGCACCGGTCCCGATGCGCGATGCCAGCAACCGTTCGATCCAGACATTGGCCTGTTCGGCGAGCGGCAGCGCGAGCAGCGGCCGCAGTCGATGGAAGAAGTCGCGACCCGAGGCCAGCACCGATGACAGCGACAAGCCCTTGAAGCTGAGCACGCCCTCGCGCCACATCGTGTAGAGGCCCCAGGCGCCGAGCACGTTGAAGGCAGCCGAGAACGACCAGGCCAGCGTATGGAAGTTGCCGGACACAGCAACCAGGGCAATGCCCATGAGCACGGCGATGTTCAGGATGCTGGCGCGGATATTGGTCAGGCGCGTCCGACCGAGCGCGATTTCCCCCGCGGCGAGCACATTGATCATCGCCGAGGCCGGCATGCCCAGCGCCATGATGCGAATGAAGTCGAGAGTGAGACTGCGCCCTTCGGCGGAAAAGCCACCAACCAGCGCGTCCACGGCCCGCTCGCCGAGCGCCTGTAGTCCAACCATCAGGATCATGGCGATGCCGGTGATTGCCACTGTCATCGCGCCGAGGCGCTGAGGTCCGTTGCCGTCCTTTAGCGCATCCCGGTGCATCGGGATCATCACAGCGGGGACGGTCTCGTTCTGCAGGAAGGCCAGCGGCAGCATCACCGCCGTGATCGCACCACGAAAGCCATCGGCGACCAGCGAGGCGCCGAGCACTTGCGCCATCAGGATCTCACGGCCGAAGCCCAGCAGCTTGCTGGCCAGCGCACCGCTGATGAGAATGGCTGTAAACTTGCGTGTCGAATGCCGGGCACCGCTCATGGGTGCGCCGCTACGGTCCGGTCAGGGACCGTCCGGGAATTCAAATTGCAAACTGAGCGGCGATGCGCAATCACACGGGCGCTCCCGCGGCCGCTCGCCCGATAAGGTTTGAAACCGTCTGCAGCATCTGATCGACGCTGTAATGCGAGCGCGCCCGCGCTTCGGCATATTGCAACTGGCCCGCCAATTCAGGCGGGCGCGACATGACCTTGGTAATAGCGGCGGCCAACGCATCGGCATCCCCGGGCGGCACCAGCGTCCCCGCTTTGCCGGCTTCGAGAATATCGGACGCCGCACCGGCATCCGTCGCAATCACAGGCACATCCGCGAGCATGGCTTCGACCAGCGTGCGACCGAAGGGTTCGGGATCAATCGACGGATGGATCATCGCATCGACGGCGCGCATCAACCGCGGCACATCGCTGCGCTGGCCAAGGAAATGCACGCGACCGCCAAGACCGAGATCCGCCACCATCCGGCTCAGCTTCTCGGCATAAGGTTCTTCGCCAAACAAGGCAGATCCCGCAATGATGCAGCTGACGCCCGGCGTCTTTGCCAGGGCCTGCAACACGATATGTTGCCCTTTCCATGCCGCAAGGCGGCTGAAGACTCCGACGAGCGGTCCTTCGGGCAATTTCAACTCGCGCCTGATCTCGAGCGGCGTGCTGGCGTCCGGCGGCACATCAAGACCGTTAGGCACGATCGCGACCAGCTCCTTCCAACCGCCTTGGGCAATGAAGGCATCTGCAGCAGCTTGCGAGGGGACGATCACCTTTGCCGTGCAATAGTTCGCCAGCGCGACCTGCACGCGGCGCTGCATGGCGCCGAAATGCTCACTACTGATGATATCGTGGAGGTGCCAGATCAGCGGACGTCGCGCCAGCCTGGCAGCGATGGCCGATAACACAAAAGCCTTCTGCGAGTTCGCGTAGATGACGTCATAACGGCGTGCTTCACGCGTCAATTCGGCGATGATCGCCCCGAGCCGACCAATCAGCGGAAAGACCTTCAGGATCGAGCTATCGCGCCTGACATCCGAGAGTCCTTCGCCCCAGCGCGACACGCGCACCTTCAGGCCCCTGGCTGCGAGCGCCTGATGCAGCGGCCCATCCTCGAACAGGAAGGCCGCCTCGCCCGCCCATGGCTGAACGAGATCGATCAGAACGAGCTCTGCGCCAGAGATCGAGCCCGTATGGCAGACGAACAGAACGCGCGGAGCGGACATCACGTCGCCCCAGCATAGGCATTGTTCGAAACCCCGCCTGTGCTGCGCGGCGTATTGGCATCGGGCATCATGGTGACGGCAATGCCGAAGACGTTGCCACCGGCGACACGGATCGCGCTGGATGTCGCCACCGCCTGCCCGATCGACGAGCGGCCGGAACGCATGCAGAGCAGCACGCCGTCGACCTGCCTGGCCAGCACACCCAGATCGGTCTGGATGCCCGGCGATGGTGCGTCGATCAGGACAACGTCGTAGATCTGGCTCCACAGCAGGAGATCACCGAGCGGCTTGCGCATCAGGAGTTCAGACGATGCCGAGAACGGTCCTGCTGAAATGGCGTCGAGATTGGGCGTCGCGGTGCGGACCACCGCTTCACGCGGCGTAACGTCACCGCGCAAGATCCCCTGCAGGCCGAGGTTACTGCGCAATCCGAGCGCGGTCTCGAACTTCGGCGCGCCGAGATCGCATTCGATCACCAGAACGCTGCGGCCCGCCATTGCGAGATGCTGCGCCAGAGTGAGGGTCAGAAATGTTTTGCCCTCGGCGGTCGTCGGCGACGCAACCAGAATCTTGCGGCGGGTCCTGGCGTCGCTCGACGCCAGCAGGCCCGTCGCCAGATCACGAAGCGCATCCTGATAGTGCGGGTCCTGCAACGCCATTGGCAGCGCACGCGCCAGCGAGGCACCGGACTGCGCCGTGAGGATCGCACCGATCGGCGATTCCGATGGGTCGCGCTTGACGGTCGGCAACCGTGCCAGAATGGGCGCGCCGGTGACGACGGCTAATTCCGATGACAATGCCGTCGGCGGAGGTCCGGGACGCGGCGCCACCGGGATGGGTGCTGCTGCCGGGACAGGGGCCGGAGCGGTCGGAGCAACGGCGGCGACCGGTGCGGGCTCGGGCTCGGGCGCTGATGCGCGCGCCGGGCGAGGAGTTGCAGTCCGCAGCCGGGACAGACCCGCAAGATTGACGCGATCGCCGAAAAAGGCTGCGACGAATGCGAGCAGCAGGCCGAGGGTACCGCCGGCGGCCAGGAACGGAATTTTCTTCGGGAAAAACGGCTTGGTCGGCAGTTCGGCAAGGCTTACCAGTCGTGTATTGCCGATCAGCACGCGACGCTCGGTTTCGAGTTCGCTGGCGCGCTTGTAGAGATCGGCATATTGCTGGCGCTTGATCTCGGTGCTGCGCACCATGCTCTCGATCGAGGCTTCGTCCGAAGTCGCCGAGCCGACTTCCGCCTTCACGGCATCCATCTGCTTCTTGAGCGAATTCACGAGAGCATCATTGGCGTCAAACGCCTTCTGCGCGCTGGCCGCGATGCTCGCCACTTCCGTGGCCATGCGCTCCTTGATCGCGGATTGCTCCTGCTCCAGCGCACGCAGCGACGGGTGCCGCGGCCCGAGTACATTGGCCTGGCTGGCGAGCTGCGCAGTGACGACCGTGAGCTGCTGCTTGAGATCGGCGATCGAGCGGTTCGACAGAACTGAAGGGGAATCGACAGCGCGCGCCTGATTGGTCTTGATCTCCTGCAAGCGGGCGAGCGCATCGGCGCGCGCGGTTTCCGCGGTGGACAGTTGCTGGCTGATGCTGGTCAGGCGTTCCGAACTGATCGGGGCAAGCGATCCGCGCATCAGGCCCTTGTTGCGGCGAAACGCCTGGATCTTGGCGTCAGCGTCGCGCAGTTCTGCATCGAGCTGCTTGGCTTCCTTCCAGAGATAGGACGCGGCGACCTCACGGCTGTTCGCACCCGATGTCCGCTGCTCGTCGAGAAACGCATTGGTCAACGCATTCGCCATCTTCTGCGCGACTTCGGGGATCGACGAGGTGTAGGAGATATTGATGACGCGGGAACGCCCGACAGCACCGATCGTGAAATTTCCCGATACGTAGTCGATCAGCGCCGTCATATCGGTCCGCATCTTTTCGCAGGTCGAGCTGCTGCTCCTGCTCTGACACTCTTCAATGGCGGCTTCCGTGACGCCCGGCTGCTGCAGGGCGAGCCGCATCACCCGCGGCGAGCGCGCGATCAGAAGCTGGCTCTCGACGTCAGCGGGATCGCCGATTTTCTGCGCCCAGGCGGCCGAGGCGTTGCTGTTGCTCGGCTCCTGCTCGGCGACGATCACCGAACCTGTGGCGAGATAGCGCACCGGCAGCACGACCAGCGCAATGACTGTCAGGATCATCACGCCGAGAAACACAGCGCCGAACAGGCTACGATTGCGCCAAACCCTGAGCAGCGGGCTCTCGCCCGCCGTGCCATCGGCGGCTTCCGTATTCGTAACGATGGCGCGTCTGGTGAACATGCGTGTCAGACTTTACTATGGGGCGCTGGCACCGCACATCCCTGCGCGGCAACGGTGCTCACCCAGCGCAACCACCCATGAACGACCACGACACGCATACTGAACCCTTTGTCCCCCGAACCACAAATCCACTGCGGGAGCAGGCCTACTATCCATCCATTAGGGATGTTTTGGTTAAGGGCGGGTTTAAAATGCTAATTAATACCTTTGCCCTGCCTAATTAGTAGGCTGCTACGCGCGTCCCCCGGGCCGGTGCTGCATTAGAGAGCTAGGTACATTGGCAACATAGTTGCAAGCCGGAACCAAATGTCACAGCGGCGCGTTCCGGAATTGCTGCAACCGGAGTTCCCCGATGAGCCTTCTGAAATGGGCGCTGATCTTCTTTCTGATTTCCGTCGCCGCCGGCCTGTTCGGCTTCACCGGCATCTCCGCCGCGACGGCCGATGTCGCGCGCGTGCTTTTCTATATTTTCCTCGTGATCTGTATCGTGCTGCTGGTCTTGGGGATCACGATCTTTCGGGCCTGACGCGCCCGCCGGCGGCCGGCGCGCCAATCGGGATCTAGTGAATGCCGACGCCGACCAGCCGATCGACCAGCGCGCGGTTGGCGGTCAGCACGTCCGGCGCGCCGCTCCAGCTGGTACGGCCACGCTCCATCACCATGACACTGCTGGCAAAATCCAGCGCGCGTTCAATCTGCTGCTCGACCAGAATGATGGTGACTTCATTGGTGGCAGCCAGCTTCGCCAGCAATGCCATCAACTCGTCGCAAATCACGGGCGCCAAACCTTCCAGAGGCTCATCGAGCAACAGGATCGAGGGCTTGCCCAGCAGCGTCCGGGCCATAGACAGCATCTGCTGCTCGCCGCCTGACAGCTGCTTGCCGTAATTGCCGCGGCGCTCGCGCAGGCGCGGAAACATCGCATAGGCCTCATCGAGCGCCGAGACCGGCCGCCCCTTCAGCCCGGTGCGCAGATTCTCCTCCACCGTCAGCGAGGCGAAAATGTCGCGGGTCTGCGGCACATAGCCGATACCGAGGTCAGCGCGCGCAGAGGTGCGCTTGGTCGTGACGTCCTGGTCACCGATCCGGATCTCACCGCCATGGCGCGTTGTCAGGCCCATTAGCGTCGCCAGCAACGTGGTCTTTCCCATGCCGTTGCGGCCGAGCACAGCCAAACGATCGCCGGCCTTCACCGAGAACGAAACGCCCTCGATGATCCGCGTCGGGCCGTAGCCGGCGCTCAGGTTCTGGATATCAAGTGGGGCGGCGGGCATCGGCATAGCTCCCCAAATACGCGCGACGCACTTCGTGATCGGCGGTGACCTGATCAGGCGATCCCTCGAAGATCAGCCGTCCGGCCGCCAGCACCAGCACGCGCTTGGCAAACTTGAACACCAGATCCATGTCGTGCTCGATCATCAGCACGGCGATATCAGATGGCAAACGATTGATCGCCTCAAGGATTCGTGGCGCTTCGTCATGTGGCACGCCGGCGGCGGGCTCGTCGAGCAGCAGCACCTTCGGATGTAGCGCGAGACCGATGGCGAGCTCGATCAGGCGTTGCTGACCATAGGCGAGCTCGACCACCTTGCGATAGGCCAACCTGTCGAGACCGAGATGGCTCAGGATCTCGCTCCACTCGGCACGCACCTCCGGCAGCTCAGTCGATGACGAGAAAAACCGGCGCGTGATCCGCTTGCGCTGCATGATCGCCAGCGCGATATTGTCGGCAACAGTGAGATTGGCGAAAAGCCGCGTCGTCTGGAACGTGCGCACCAGGCCGCGACGCACGCGATCGGGAATGCTGAGACCGGTGATCTCGTCACCACCCATGAAGAACTGACCTTCGCTCGGCGCAATGTCGCCGGTGATCAGATTGACCAGCGTGGTCTTGCCAGCGCCATTGGGGCCGATCAGCGCGACGCGGTCGCCTGTCGTCAATTTGAAATTGACGTCGCGCGTCACATGCAGACCGCCGAACGAGCGCGAAACGCTGCGGGCTTCGAGGAGATCGCTCATACCGCGCTCCCCTTGCGCTTGAACTTCGCCCAGAGCAACACAACCGGCTCGATCAAACCGCGCGGTGCGAACACTACGATGAGAATGAGCAGCAGGCCCACTAGGGTCATCCAGTGGAATGGATTGGCTGCCGCCACGATATGCTCGAAGATCATGAAGATCACTGTGCCGGCCAGCGCGCCCCACAGATGCCCTGCACCGCCGAGCACCAGCATCACCAGAACTTCGGCTGATCGTTCGAAGCTGACGCTATCGAGACCGACGACGCCGGTCGAGATCGCCGTCAGCGCTCCACCGATCCCTGCAACGGCACCAGCGACACCATACATCACGACGAGGCGCGGATAGATCGAAACGCCGATCATCTTGGCGCGCAGATCGTCATCCTTGATGCCCCGGCACATGAGGCCGAATGGCGAACGGACGAAACGCTGCAGCACCACGAAGGTGATTACCAGCACGCCGAGCGAGAACACGAAAGCCGTGCGGCTATACATGTCGAACCCAAACACGCCGAACACCTTGCCGGGCTCGATGCCTGACAGGCCGTCGCTGCCGCCTGTAAGCCAGGACAGCTTGTTGGCGAGGCCGGCAATGAGCTGACCGACCGCGATCGACAGTACAAGCTGCGGCAGTCCACGAAAGCGGGTGATCAACGCGCCGGAGATGAGGCCCATCACCGTGCCGGCGCATAGGCCGACGGCGAGCAATGCAACGGGATCGCTAACGCCACGGATACAGGCGATGCCGGCGGCATAGGCGCCCACTCCGAACTGCGCTGCATGACCGAGCGTGGCGACGCCGCAATAGCCGGTGACGAGATCGAGCGACAGCACCAGGAAGGCGATGCCGATCAGCCGCGTCAGGAAGGCGAGATCGTCTGGATAGAGGAACCAGCCGATGGCACCGAGCGCCAGGATGACCAGCGCACCCGCGGCCTCCTGCGCAAACGGGATGTTGCGCTTGTGCGGAACGTGGGTCACGGCGATGTCGCTCATGCGTGTGCCTTGCCGAACAGGCCGTGCGGAAACAGAAACACGATGACGATCACCGACAGATAGAAGAAGAAGTCGCCGAATTCCGGCGCGAGATATTTTCCGGTCGTATCGGCAAGGCCGAGCAACAGCGATGCCGACAACGCACCAAGGATAGAGCCGGCGCCTCCCACGGAGACCACGACGAGGAACGTCACCATGTAGCGCAGCGCGTAGAACGGCTCGATTGGCAGGATCTCTGCACCGACCACACCGCCAAAAGCGCCAAGCCCAATGGCCAATGCGAAGGTCGCTGCATAGATGATCTCGGTGCGGATGCCGAGCGCATCGGCCATGTCGCTGTGATCGACGGAAGCGCGCAGCTTGATGCCGAATTCGGTTTTCTCGATCAGAAGCCAGAGCGCCAGCGCCACGACAATACCGCATGCGATGACAAAGACGCGATGCGTCGGCAGCATGCGAAAGCCGATATCGAGCGGGCCGCTCAAGGTCTGTGGCAGCGGGATCGGCTTCAGCGACGGGCCGAAAATGAAATTGACGATGCCGATGATGAAGAAGGTGATGCCGATGGTCATCAGCACCTGGATCAGCGGATCGGACTTACGATAGATGCGGCGATAGAGCAGCAACTCGAACGGGATCGAGGCCAGAATCGTCCCGACCACAGCGATCAGGATGGCGACGCCGTAATGCACGCCGAGATCGCGCAGGGCATAGGAGGCGAGATAGCCGCCAATCATCGCAAAGGCGCCGTGGGCGAGGTTCACCACCCGCATGAGGCCCATCATGATCGACAGGCCGATGGAGATGATGAACAGCACCATCCCGTAGGCGACGGCGTCGATCATGATGCTGAAAATGGTGCGCATGAGTGATCCTATGCCGAATGCGCAGCCGAGCGCCATTCGTCCTGGTGCGGCATGGCGTCTTGCTTCAAGGCGTCATGGACGACGGCGCCACGTACCATTGTGAGCAGAACCTGTGTCGATTTCAGCAAAGCGGCATCCGTGGTGAAGGGGTCGCGATCGAGCACGACCAGATCGGCCGCCATGCCGTTCTCCAATGTGCCACGCCAGCTCTCCTGCTTCATCGCAATGGCGCCGCCAACGGTATAGCTGTGGATGGCTTCACGGACTGTAACCGTCTCGTCAGCCCCGATCGGCGCGCCGCTGTCGGAGGCACGGCCCACGGCATCGCCGATGCCGTCCCATGGCGACCATGATCCAGTCGGCGCATCGGAGCTAGCGATATAGGTGACACCGGCATCGATAACGGTACGGCCGGGATAGCAGATATCGGCGCGCGGCCCGAAGGCTCCCGTGATCGAGCGTCGCATCCGCGTCAGGAAACTCGGCTGCGTGACGACGAGCGCGCCAAGCGCCTTCATTCGTGCGAGGCCGCCTGCGGGCGGCACGAAGTAGTGTTCGACCCTATGACGGGCATCAGCACGCGGATGCGTGGCTTGTGCCTTCTCATAAGCCTCGATGATGCAGTCGATGGCGCGATCACCCGTGCAATGCACGGCAACCTGCCAGCCATCGGCATGGGCCTCGCCAATCACGCGCTGCAATTCGGCCTCGTCGCGCATGAACATGCCGCGCGACGGCGTATCCACAAAATCCTCGCTGACCGCAGAGGTCCGCCCTCCGACAATGCCATCGGCAAAGTATTTCAGGGTCATGGACTGCCAGTCGGCATCCAGCGCTGGTTTCAGCCGACGCTCAGCAGCTTCCGAGGGATCGAGCTGGTTCATGAAGCCGAGCCGCATCGGCTGCGTGGCACCCTGCGCGCGAATTGAATTCCAGACGGCGAATTCTTCGTCAAAACCGACGGTGAAGCCGACGGCCGCTTCCACGGCGGCGACGAGGCCGAGTTTCGTGCTGTCGATGATCGTGCTACGCAGTGCGTCGATCAGTTCAAGCGTATCCAGCGGCGGCACCGAACGGAACATCAGTTCAGCTGCGCTCTCCACGGCGCTGCCATCGAGACGTCCGTTCGAATCGCGGCCGAAATGGCCGCCTTCCGGATCGGCGGTGCCATCATCAATATTCAGCAACTCAAGCGCCGCGCTGTTAACGACGCCGATATGGCCGCAGAAGCGGCGGATCATCACGGGATGATCGGGAATGACCGCATCGATCTCCGCGCGTGTCGGCAGGCGATGCTCGGCAAGACCGTTCTCGTCGAGGCCGGCAGCATAGACCCACCTGCCTGCGGCAATCTCTTTTGCGCGCGCTGCGAGCAGATCGAGCACACCAGTGATCGATGCCGCGTCGCGTGGCGTCACCGGCACCTGCAATCGAGCATGCGCGATAGCGAACAGATGGATATGCGCGTCAGTCAGGCCGGGGATGACCGTTGCACCATTGAGATCGATGGTCTCGCCAGTAGCTGGCGCGGCATCGGCGGCGCCGGTCCAGATCACCTTGCCATCGTTGACGACGATGCTGTCCGCGGGAACTTCGTCCCAGGCGGAACGATAGACACGGCCGTTGGTCAGCAGGATGGAAGGCGCGGCATGGATCATCGGAGACTTGAACATCTGGAGATTCCGAGGCGCATGCAACTGGTGCTGCATGCGCCTCGGATTGGCTAGCTCTTACTGCTTGCTGAGCGCCCAATCGGGCTGATCGGCAAAGGTCTGCTCTTCCTTGTTGATCAGCTTGCCGTCCACCTTCGCCACGCTGCGCACATAGACGTTCTGGCGAATGTGGCGGGTGGCGGGATCGATCGATACCGGACCGCGCGGCGAGACCCACTTCATGTCCTTTACCGCATCCACCGCCTTGGCCGGATCGCGCTTGCCGTCGGTGGCCTCGATCATCTTGTAGATCACGCGTGCACCATCATAAGCCGCCACGGAAGTCATGGTGACCTCGTCCAGGCTGGCGCCGCCCTTCTTGAGTTCCGCGAGGAACGCGGCGTTTTCCTTCGAGTCATGCGACACCGAATAGTGATAGGTCGACAGGATGCCGATGCCTGGATCGCCGATATTCGGCAGATCCGGCTCGGTCACCACGTCGCCCGTCGACATCAGCTTGACGCCGCCGGCCTTGAGACCATTGTCGAGATAGGCTTTTACGAAGCCAAGGGTCGGCGGACCCGACGGCAGGAAGGTGAAAATCGTGTCGGCGCCGGAGTCCTTGATACGCTGCATGATCGGGCTGAAGTCGGTGGTAGCGAGCGGAATGCGGACTGCCTCAACGACAGCGCCGCCCTCGCCTTCAAAGGTCTTCTTGAACGCCGCTTCAGCATCGATGCCCGGACCGTAATCGCTGACCGCGATGGCGACTTTCTTGGCGCCGTTCTTGAACGCGACCCTTGCCGCCGGCACCGTGTTCTGCCACATGGTGAAGGAGGTGCGGACGATATAGGGGCTCTTCTCAACGATGGCCGAGGTCGCCGCATTCATCACGATCAGCGGCGTCTTGGATTCTTCGAGCAGCGGCGCAACGGCCAGCGCGTTCGGCGTAAAGTAGATGCCGGCGAGATACTGCACCTTATCCTTGACCAGCAACTCCTGCGCCAGCGCCTTCGACTTGGCGGGGTTCGGGGCTTCCTCGTCCTTGTAAACGAACTCGACCGTGTGATTGCCTACTTTGTTGCCATTCTGCGCAACCCAGGCGTCGATGCCCATCTTGAAGTTCTTGCCGAACAGCGCATACGGGCCCGAAAACGTGCCGATGACACCGACCTTGATGACGTCGGCGGATGCAGTACCGGTCATCAGGCCGAGAATGGCCAGAGCCAGGATCGATTGAGCGCCTTTATTCATTGCAGTAGTCCCCGTTACAAAAGTTGGAAAGCTATTCGGCAAACCTGTATTCAATAAACGTGCCTAACTGGCGCGTTTCAATTCGACAAGACGCGGCAGATTGCAGCGTCAGAACATCTCGAAATATTCCCGCTGCTCCCAGTCGGAGACTTCCGCCTGGAAGCGATCGATCTCAGCATTCTTGATGTGCGTATAATAGTCGACCATCGTCGCACCCATTTTCTCGCGGAAGAACGGATCTTCCTTGAGCGCAAAGGTCGCCTCGCGGAGCGATTTCGGCAGCAGGTCGGCATTGGTCTCGTAAGGCGTATCGGCTGATGGGCCGGGATCGAGCTTGCGATCGACGCCGTCAAGACCCGACAGGATCTGCGACGACATATAGAGATAGGGGTTGGCCGCAGGCTCGCCGACGCGGTTTTCGATGCGTGTCGCGCTGTCGCCGGCACCGCCGAGCACGCGCAGCATCGCGCCGCGGTTATCGCGGCCCCAGATCGCACGATCCGGCGCCAGAGAATAGGAGCGATAGCGCTTGTAGCCGTTGATGGTCGGCGTCGTGAACACGGTCGCCGCGCGCGCATGCGCCAAAAGACCGGCGAGATAGCCACGCCCAAGCGGCGACAGCGGCTGCGTTTCATCTGATGACATGAACGCATTGGCACCGGTGTCGCGCGACACGATGGACTGATGCAGATGCCAGCCTGACGACACGACGTTCGGAATTTTCGGCCGACACATGAAGGTGGCGTGATAGCCGTGACGATGCGCGATCTGCTTCACGGCGCTGCGAAAAAGCACCATGCTATCGGCGGGCGTGAGACCCACTGTCGGCGCAAACGTGAATTCGCACTGGCTCGGGCCATATTCGACCTCCACCGACCGCAACGGAAGACCGAGCGCCAACACGTCGCGCCGGATGATCTCCAGCACAGGCTCCATCTGGTCATAACGCTGTTCGGTGAGGTAGTTGTAGCCGTGCGAAAGAAGGCTAACCTCCGGCGGATTGCCAGGCTGGCCGGCATCCTCCGGCTTCATGCGGTTGTTCTCAACGTTGAAGATATGAAATTCAACTTCGAGACCGGCGACGAAATCATAGCCACGTACGCCGAGATCGCCGAGCACCTTCTTGTAGAGATTGCGCGTCGCGAACGGCACCGGGCGACCATCGGCGAAATGCACGTCGCACAGCACCCATCCGGTTTCAGGCGCCCAGGGCAGCACGCGAAACGTAGAGGGATCGGGGATCATCAACACGTCGGCCGCGCCCTGCATTTCAGGAATGCCGAAACCGCCACCGGCGGTGAACACCGGAAATACCGTCTTGTGCGATGTGTCCTTGGCGAACATGGTCGTGGTGATCGAGCAGCCGCTTTCGAGACAGCGCAATGCCTCGCTGGCGATCAGCGTCTTGCCTCGCAGGATGCCGTGCTGATCCGGAAACGACAGCCGGATCACTTCGAGCTTGTGCTCTTCGACCATGCTGCGCAGCCGGACAGCTGCTTCTTTTTGCTCCGCGGACCACAAACCGTGACGTTCAACGAAACTCAACGCACTCTCCCGCGGCTGTTCTGATCGATCTTCACTCTGCCGCCGGCAGGTGGATGACATTGGACCCCGGCTCGGTCTGATCGGCCGGAGCAGCTGCCATCCATGGCGCACCACGGCGACGGGCGACGTCGACTTCCATCCAATAGGTTTCCCAGCCTTTGGTCGGCCCGATGCCGTCCATGGTGCCCGGACCCTGAATGCTGCGTGCGGTGTCCGCGTCGAGGGACATCATCGGCTTCTGGCCGCCGGCAACCTTCTCGATCTCCGCACGCAACAGCTTGCGATAGGCGATGATCGCCTTGTCGCTGGAGCCGAGATGCTCGCGGGTACGATCCTGGATCTTGCCCATCGACTCCACCGCCCACTGGTCGTGGACGTTGATGTCTGCGCCCATGCCCGTATAGGTCTCGTGCTTCTGCTCGTGCGGATTGAAGCCGTAGTCGTTGGTCTTGTTCTTGCGCGAGGTGTAGTTCGGCAGCTCGTAAAGTTCGAGCCGCTGGTCGGTCATCTTCTTCTTGTCGACCGGCGTCGTGTAGCTGGTGAAGATCGCATACCAGTAGCAGTTCTCGTCATCGACCGGCACGTGCCACTGGGTGATCGTCATCTCCGTGCTCATGGGGATGACGAAGCCATGCGGGAATAGCTGGTTGGTGACGCGCACATGGGTACGCTCTTCGTCGAGCTCGCGCAGCGCAATCAGGCGCAGGCCGTATTCGGTCGATTCCACATTGATGATCGGGCGATCATATTCGCGCAGGATCTTGGTCATCGGCAGTTCGGTGCCCGCGGAGGCGCCGCGGAACTGCTTGCCATAAGATGCCTTGACGTCCTCGTCCTCGAAGAAGCGGTGCAGGAACGACGCGTGGGCGGGATCGATGCCGACTTCCAGCGCTTGCAGCCAGTTGCATTCGAACAGGCCCTTGAAGGCGAAGGTGTATTGGCCGGGTGCGGCGAAACAGTCGAGCTCGGGGAATGCCGGCGGCTCGCCCTCGCCCAGATAGGCCCAGAGGATGCCGCCCTTCTCGACCACGGGATAAGCCCGCTGCTTGATGCCGGCGCAGAGCTTGGAGGTCTTCGGCTCGGCCGGCGTCTCCAGGCACTTGCCCTCAACGTCGAACAGCCAGCCGTGAAACGCGCAGCGCACGCCGCCGCCTTCGAGACGACCGAAGGCAAGGTCAGCGCCGCGATGCGGACAATCGCGGTCGAGCAGGCCATAGCGCCCCTGCTCATCGCGGAACAGGACGAAGTCCTCGCCGAGCAATTTGACCGGACGGATCGGACGATCCCCTTCGAGCTCATCGACCAGCGCCGCCGGCTGCCAATACATGCGCATCAGCTTGCCGGCGGGCGCCTTGGGCCCAATGCGGGTGATCAGGTCGTTCTGCTCTTGGCTCATCATGGCAAGATTTCCTTTTTAACTCTGGCGATGCGCCGCTTAACGCTGAAATACGATCTTGCCGCCGACCATCGTCATATCGGCAGTGATATCCTTGATCTGGTCGTCCGGCACCGTCATGAAGTCGGCGGAGAGCACCACGAGATCGGCCAGCTTGCCGGCCTCCAGCGTCCCCTTCCGCGTTTCCTCAAACATGTAGCGCGATGCCGCACTGGTATAGAGGCGAAGCGCCTCCTCGCGCCCGATCGCTTCGGACGCGCCGTAGACCTGGCCGGCAGGGTCCTTCCGCGTCACCATGATATACATCGTGAGGAACGGATTCAGCGGATTGACCGGGAAATCGGTGCCGGCGCCGAGATTGTCCAGTCCCATTTTCTCGATCAGGGTGCGCGTCGGGACCGCACGATCCGCTGTCGGCCTGCCGAGGAAACGCGCGACCGTCGCCGCCTTGTCCCACATGAAGGCGTTCTGGAAATCGATCCGCGCCCCGACGCGGCGCGCCCGCTCCATCTGTTCGGGGCGGATCAGGCTGGCATGGATCAAAACGAAGCGGCGATCCTTGATCGACTTTTCCTTGTCGGCGGCCTCGAACGCATCCAGCACCTGATCGACACCGAGGTCGCCGACGACATGAACGCCGACCCGCCAACCGCGATTGTTGGCGATCGACACCAGCTGCTTCAGCCGTTCGGGCGTGACCTGCGCGATCCCATGATAATCGTCATGCGAGTCCGGATAGGCCTCGCGCATCATGGCCGTCTTCAGGGTCATGCCGCCGTCATAGAAAATCTTGATGCCGCCGAGCTTCAGCCAATCGTCGCCGAAGCCCGACGTGGCGCCGTTGCCGCTCATGATGGCGTCCCAACCGGCCGAGTCCGCGGGCGGCTCCGGTCGAAACATCGTTCCGACCCGCACTGTCGCATCGCCTGCCAGAGCGAGCTTTTGCAGGATCTGCGTGTCGCGCGCGCTTGTCGCGCCCTCGACGACGCTGGTGATACCGAGGCGGTTGAGCGCGGCCTCGGCGAGACGATATTGCCGCAACTCCTCGTCTTCGGTGTAGGGGGGCACGATGTTCTCGACCAGCGGGATCGCCGTCTCGACCAGCACGCCATTGATGTCACCGCTTGCGTCGCGCTCGAAAGAGCCGCCGGCTGGATCGGGCGTGCTCTTGCCGATGCCCGCCTTCTGCAACGCCAGCGAATTGGCCATCGCAAAGTGACCGACGGTCCGCAGATAGACCGGATTGTTCGGGGAAACGCTGTCGAGCTCCTGGCGGGTCAGGTAGCGCTTTTCCGCGAGCTGCGACGGCGGATGCCAGCCGCCGGTCGTAATCCATGCGCCGGGCTGCTTCTTCGCAACGAACGCCTTGATGAGCTCGAGCGCGCCGGCCACGTCTTTGGCGCCGCCGAGATTGACCACATAGTCGCCGAGCCCGGCCGCTCTGAAATGGGCGTGGGTGTCGATCAGGCCGGGGACCACCGACTTGCCGGCGAGGTCGATGACCCGGGTCTGCGGACCCGCGAGCGGCTTGATGGCAGCGTCGCTGCCGACCGCGAGGATCTTGCCGTCGCGGACGGCCAGCGCTTGCGCGATCGTCGACTGACCGTCGAGGGTGAGGATTTTGCCGCCCGTCAGGACGACCTGAGGGGCGTTCTGGTCAGATTGCTGCGCCACAGCCGGCAAGACCGGGGCGCCAACAGCGATTGCCCCCGCAATGATGGATTTCGCAACTAGGTGCATCTCGTCGCTCCACCAAAATGTTCAATAGACGAACTAACGTGCGAATATTAGCGTTGGACTAATTCTAAGCAAGCGAAATTTTGCAGCATAAATTGATGAGGTAGTGAGCAAATGCAGCAATCCACGCTCAAAGCATCACCTTGCGTAGAGCGAACACTTGTTCAATATACGGACGCAATTCAGGAGCTGATGATGTCGAAGACTTTGAATTCGCGTGCAGATCGGACCCAGGGAGCGCGCTTGTGAGCGGCCTCGTGATCATCGGCGCGTCTTACGCGGGCGTCCAGGCCGGCATCAGCGCGCGCGAGAAGGGCTATCAGGCGCCGATCCGCATCGTTGCCGACGAAATCCATCTGCCCTATCAGCGACCGCCGCTGTCCAAGGCATTTCTGTCTGGCGACGTCGCGCACAACAGCCTTTTCCTCCGCGGCGAGGACTATTTCAAGACCCAGGGTATCGAACTGGTGCTGGGCCATCGGGCCATCGGGCTCGATCGTGCAGCCGGCCGGATCTCGCTGGAAGGCGGCGACAGCCTGCCCTTCGATCAGCTCGTCATCGCCACCGGCTCGCGCGCGCGGCGCCTCAGCGTGCCCGGCCATGAGCGCGACGGCATCGTCTATCTGCGCACACTCGACGATGCCCTGCATCTCAAGCCCCGGCTCGAAGCGGCAAGTGATGTCGTCATCGTCGGCGGCGGCTTCATCGGCCTCGAAGTGGCATCGACCGCTGCCAAGGCCGGCAAGAAGGTGACGCTGATCGAGGCGCAGTCGCGCCTGCTGGAGCGCGCGGTATCGCCGCTGATCTCGCAATTCCTTCTGGATAGCCATCGCTCCCATGGTCTCGACATCCGCTTCAACGAATCCGTTGTTGCCATCGAAGGCAACGGCGCCGTGCATGAGGTCGTCTGCTCCAGTGGCGTGCGGGTGCGCGCCGACCTGATCGTCGCCGGCATCGGCGGCATCGCCAATGACGAGCTGGCCGCACAGGCCGATATCACCTGCACCAATGGCATCGATGTCGACGAACACGGCCTGACCAGCGCGCCGAACATCTATGCCGCCGGCGACGTCAGCAATCACCACAACGGCTTTGCCGGCCGCCGCGTGCGGCTGGAAGCCGTGCAGAACGCCACCGATCAGGGCAAGGCTGTGGGCGCGATGATCGCCGGCAAGCCGGAAGCCTATGACGCGGTGCCGCGTTTCTGGTCGGATCAATATGACGCCAAGCTGCAAATCGTCGGCCTCTCTGCACCGACCGACAGCGCGGTGATCCGCGGTTCGATGGATGATGGCAAGTTTTCGGTGTTTTATTATCGCGACGGAAAGCTCACTGCTGTCGACAGTATCAACCGGCCGGGCGACCAGATGATCGCACGCCGCCTGATCACTGCATCGCTCTCGCCGACGCCGGAGCAGGCCGCCGATCTGTCATTCGATCTGAAAAAGTTCGAAGCAGGCAAATAGGTCGGACCCGCGGCTCATGCCCAAGATCAAGCGCCCCGACGACGAACGCGGCAATACCGACTTCATCGAGAGCCTCGATCGCGGCTTGCGAGTGCTCGAACTGTTCGGCGCGCATTCGCGCCCGATGACGCTGAGCGATGTCGCCAAGGCCGCCGATCTGCCGCGTGCCACGGCGCGCCGCATCCTGTTTACGCTGGAACGCAAAGGCTATGTGACCAGCGACGGCAAGCTGTTTGCGCTCTCGCCCCGCGTCCTGGCGCTGGCCGGCTCCTACATGACCTCCAATCAGGTCGTCACCATCCTGCAGCCGGTGCTCGACAGCATCTCCAGCGATGCGCAGGAAATTTCGTCGCTCGCGGTGCTCGATGGCCATGAGGTGATCTTCGTCGCCCGCGCCAGCCCGGCGCGGGTGTTTTCCGCCGGCATCGATCTCGGCTACCGGCTGCCCGCGTTCTGCTCGTCGGTGGGTCGCGCCATGCTCGGCAAGTATTCCAACGACGACCTCACCGCAACGCTGGATGCCATGGACCTCGTGGCGATGACGCCCTTCACGGTGACCGACAAGGAACTGCTGAAGGCCACCATCATCACCGACCGCGAGAAAGGCTACTCCCTGGTCGACCGCGAGGCCGAACCTGGTTTCCGCTCGATCTCGGTGCCCGTACGGCGCTACGATGGCGCCATCATCGCCGCCATCAATATGGGCGCCCATGTGGACCGCGTCTCCACCGGGGAAATGATCGACCGCTTCCTTCCGCTGCTGCGCAATGCCGCCGCCTCGGTGAAGCCACTGCTTCTTTGATCCGACTGGACAGCCCATGCCCCATCTCGTCATCGAACACTCCACCGACGGCCATGGCGGCCTGTTCGACGCCACCAGCCTGATGCAGGCTCTGCATGATGCAGCCGCCGCTACCGGCGTGATGCAGGCGGGGGATATCAAGATCCGCGCGATGGCCTATGCGAATTACCTCGTGGCGCGGCAGCACGACGGCTTCTGCCACGTTACCGTGTCGATGCTCGAAGGCCGCACGCCCGAGCAGAAGGTTGCCGTCAGCGAAGCGCTGCGGGCTGCGATGGCCGAAATGCTGCCACAGACCAAGAGCCTCAGCGTCGATATCCGGGACATGGACCCCGTCGCTTACAAGAAGCGGCTGAACGACTAGACCCTGCCCCCAAACGAAAACGGCGCGACCTTCCCTCGGGAGTGCCGCGCCGTTCTCAATTCAGGTCGGCTGCGATCACCTTATGGCGACCGCGCCGTAGGTCCGCTTAGACCGCGTCCTTCGCAGCCTTGACCGGGCGGGCGCGCACGATCTTGCGGGCCGGCTTGGCCTTGAAGGTCATGGCTTCGCCGGTGAAGGGGTTGGTGCCCTTGCGTGCCTTGGTGGCGGGCTTCTTGATGACGACGAACTTGGCGAAGCCCGGAACGAGGAACACGCCGCTCTTCTTCAGCTCTTTATAGCCGAGGGTCGCCATGGTCTCGATAACGCCCTTGACGTCCTTCTTCGAGAGCTCAGTGGTCTCAGCGATTTTCTCGATGAGCTGCGACTTCGTCATTTGGTCTGCCATTTTGCACCTTTTGGTTTGCCGTGATTCGGTGAGACAGACACTATGAGGAATTACGGGAAAAAACCCGTGCTCAATGAAATTTTCACAGATTTTGCCGGGAAAAATGATGTTTTTTGACCATCACCCCCCGATTCGACTTGTACGGCAGGGTTTCAGGCCCCTCGCAAGCGCAAAATACTTGAAACAAGGGGCCTACGGAGTCGCGGCAGGCGACAGAAACGCACTGCAAAAATCACCCCTAGATTCGCCCCCCCCTCACCACATGGTCTGGCGCGCCCTTTCCGGCCATTGCCGATCGTATTCCGGACCGCCGACCCGGCGCTCGCTCATCTCCGCCAGGATCTCGCCGGGCGTCGGCAGGGTCTTCGGATCGACGCGTTTATCAGGGTTCCAGAGATCGGACCGCACGATGGCGCGGGCGCATTGGAAATAGATCTCTCCGACCGTCATCACGATGACCGTGCGGGGCGCCTTCTCCTCCACGGCGAATGACGCCAGCAGGTCCGTATCCGTTGAGAGATGCGCTGTCCCGTTGATGCGGAGCGTGGTGCCGGCACCGGGGATCAGGAACAGCAGCGCGATGTTGGGATCGCGCACGATGTTGCGCAGAGAGTCCACGCGATTGTTGCCGCGGCGGTCCGGCATCATCAAAGTGCGCTCGTCATGGATCCGGACGAAGCCCGGTTTGTCGCCGCGCGGTGAGCAATCCAGCCCCTCCGGCCCGGTGGTCGCCAGAGCGGCGAAGGGCGAGACCTCGATCAGCCGCCGGTACTGCGCCGTTACGCAGTCCGCGACCTTGGCGGTGGATGCTTCGCCGATGTCATCGAAACGGCCGTAGATCTCTTCGAGCTGCTCGATGGTTTCGATCACCGACATGTCCGCACTGCCCTCCGCCGTATCTATTGACCCCTGATGACCCGTATCAGGTCATCCGCATGATCTTCCGCGACACCAATATTGTTGATCGTGACGTCGGCACCTGATGTCTCGACGCTGCGCTTGAGCCGATCGCCGATCGGCCCATCGGTTGAGCGTCCCCGCGCCGCAAGTCGCGCCGCAAGCACTTCCGGCGGCGCCGTGATCGACACGACGACGACATCCTCATAAGCGGCACGTAGCGCAGGGATAACTGTCCGTGAGATATTGGCAACGACATTGCGGCCGGCACGAAGCGCATCATCGATCGAGCGCGGAAGCGCATAACAAAGACCATGCGCTTCCCAGTGGACGGCAAAGGCACCGCTGGCCTGTGCCTGACGGAACGCCTCCAGCGTGACCTGCGCATTATTCTCGAATTCCGACGCCTCGCGCGTCACCACGCGACGCGTGAACACCACATTGTCGTCATCCGCGCAAGCAGCCCGCGCCAGACCGATCAGCGTATCCTTGCCGGCCCCCGACGGGCCGACCACCAGCACCAACCGGCCGGGACCGATCCGACCTGATTGCGGTTCGGATATCGCCGCAGTGTCGGTCATGCCACGCGATGTCCTTCGCGCCAGACGCTGCGCACCACCGGCACGTCATGGGCGACATGGACGCGGATCACGTCGGCACGCTTTCCGACTGCGATCTCGCCGCGGTCCATGAGGCCGACGGCTTCCGCGGGTCGCTTGGTCACAGTGCGGATCGCCTTGGCCAGATCGATCGAAGGTACTTTGCCCGAGAGCTGCAACGCTCCCATCAGCAGGCTCGACGGCACATAGTCCGACGACAGGATGTCAAGCATGCCTTCACGCGCAAGATCGATCGCCGCGATATTGCCGGAATGCGAGCCATTGCGAACGACATTCGGCGCCCCCATCAGGATGCCGATGCCGGCCTTGTGAAGACCATGTGCCGCTTCCATGGTCGTCGGGAATTCCGCCACCGACACCTTGTCGGCGACCGCCTCACTCACATTACCGTCCGTGGTGTCGTCATGGCTCGCCAGCGGAATGTTGCGTCCATGCGCGAGCGCCACAATCGCGCGTGTATTGCCGGCAGCATATTGCTGCTGGCATGCAAGCCGATTGGCGAACAGGAGATCGAGCTCGGCGTCGGTCTTGCCGCTTTTGCCGCGGTAATAGGTGCGCAGCTTTTCCTCGTCACGGAACTGGCGCTGGCCCGGCGTGTGATCCATCAGCGACATCAGCCGCACTTCCGTCTTCCCGAGCAGCGCCTTGGCTTCCTCGACCACCGAGGGCATCGGAATCTCGCAGCGCAGATGCAGGAAGTGATCGACCCGCAGCAACCCGGAATCGCTTGCAGAGGCAATGGAATCCACCAGCACGCCGGCATAGCTGTCGATGCCCTGGCTTGAGTCCTCGCACCCGACCCGCACTGAGTCGAGCACGGTGGTGATCCCTGAGGTGGCGAGCTGGCCGTCATAGGAGACGACCGCCGCGACGGGATCCCAGAACACCTTCGGCCGCGGCATGAAATGCGCTTCGAGATGATCGGTGTGCAATTCGACGAGGCCTGGCATGATCAGGTCGCCCCTCGCATCGTCGCTGCCCCGCGGCGCATCGCCCTCGCCGAATTCGGCGATATGTCCATTGGCGAAGGCGACCCAGCCCTTGTCGATCACGCGGTCGGCGAGAACGATCCTGGCGTTGCCGATAACAGTTTCGGTCGGTGATGCGGTCATGGTTCTCTTTCTCAGGCAGCAGCAGCGGCGAATGACGTGACATCCACCAGCCGGTCGGCGATCAAGTGCCGCACTTCGTCGTCATGCACAATGGCGACCATGGCAACACCCGCACGTTTTTTCTCGGCAACCAGTTCGACAACCATGGCGCGGTTGGCGGCATCGAGCGACGCGGTCGGTTCATCCAGCAACAGGATCGGCAGATCGGAGATAAAGCCGCGCGCGATATTGACGCGCTGCTGCTCGCCGCCGGAGAAGGTCGAGGGCGGCAGCTTCCACAAGCGCTCAGGAATGTTGAGACGACGCAGCAATACACCAGCACGGGCCTGCGCTTCCTCTCGTACGACACCGGCAGCCAGCAGCGGCTCAGCCACGACATCGATCGCAGCCACACGCGGCACAGCGCGGAGGAACTGGCTGACATAACCGATAGTGTCCCGGCGCACATTCAGCACCTGCCGCGGCTCGGCGGTCGCGATATCGACGACGTCACCCTTGTGACGCACGCCGATCACGCCGCCGTCACAACGATAATTGCCGAAGATCATCTTCAGGATCGACGACTTGCCAGCGCCAGAGGGACCGGACAGCACCACGCATTCACCGGGTGCAACATGAAACGACACATTGCGCACGACCGGCAGACTAATGCCGCCCTGCAGATGCATCACGAAGGTCTTTTCGGCGTTACGGATATCGATCATCTGAATCATGTTGACCTCACGCCGGCAGGATCGAAGAGACAAGCAATTGCGTATAGGGCTCGCGCGGATCGTCGAGCACCTGATCCGTCAGACCGGTCTCGATCACGCGGCCGCCCTGCATCACCATCACGCGATGCGACAGCAGCCGCGCCACCGCAAGATCGTGGGTGACGACGATGGCCGAGAGACCCAACTCCGAGACGAGCGTGCGCATCATGTCCAGCAAGCGCGCCTGCACCGAGACGTCGAGACCGCCGGTCGGCTCGTCCATGAAGACGAGACGCGGTTCGGTCACGAGATTGCGCGCGATCTGCAACCGCTGTCGCATGCCGCCCGAATAGGTCCGCGGCGCATCATCGATGCGATCAGCCGAAATTTCCACGCGTTCGAGCCACGAGGTCGCGGTGTCGCGAATCTTGCCATAATGGTTCTGACCTACGGCCATCAGTCGCTCGCCGACATTGGCTCCCGCGGAAACTGCCATGCGCAGACCCATCGCGGGATCCTGATGCACGAAGCCCCAATCGGTGCGGAACAGGAAGCGCCGCTCAGCCTCGCCCATCTCCGCGAGATTGCGCGTCACGCCATCGCGCATGCGATAGGAGACGCTCCCGGTGCCTGGCGTCAATTGGCCAGAGAGCATTTGCAGCAGCGTCGACTTTCCGGAGCCAGACTCGCCGACAATGGCCAGCACCTCACCCGAATAGAGTTCGAACGACACATCGCGGCATGCCGCAAGACGGCCATAGGATTTTCCCAGGTTTTCCGCAACAAGCAACGGCTCGTCGTTAGCAGGTGCGCGCACGGTCGGTGCAGTTGAACTCACTGTCACATCAAGCATTTGCGCTCTCCGCATAAGGCGCTGCATTCTCACTGCCGCGATGTCCCTGTGATTGTCGCGTTTCGCAATAGTCAGTGTCGGAGCAGACGAACATCCGGCTGCCCTTGTTGTCGGTGACGATCTCGTCGAGATAGCTGTCCTCGGCATTGCACAGGGCGCAGCAGGCCTTGTGCTTGTAGGGCTCAAACGGGTGATCCTCGAAATCCAGCGACACCACCGATGTGTAAGGTGGAATCGCATAGATGCGCTTTTCGCGGCCCGCGCCGAACAATTGCAGCGCTGCACTGTTGTTCATCTTCGGATTGTCGAACTTTGGCGTCGGCGACGGGTCCATCACATAGCGCGCATTGACCTTCACCGGATAGGCATAGGCCGTCGCGATATGGCCGAAGCGCGCGATGTCCTCATACAGCTTCACATGGATCAGGCCGTATTCACCGAGCGCGTGCATACGGCGGGTCTCGGTCTCGCGCGGTTCGAGAAAGCGCAGCGGCTCGGGGATCGGCACCTGATAGACCAGCACCTGATGCGCCTGCAGCGTCGCTTCGGGAATGCGGTGCCGGGTCTGGATCACCGTCGCGTCGTTCGTGTTCGTCGTCACCGCCACGCCCGCAGTCTTCTCGAAGAACTTGCGAATCGAGATCGCGTTCGTCGTATCATCGGAGCCCTGATCGATGACCTTCAGCTTATCGACGGGCCCGAGGATCGCCGCCGTCACCTGCACGCCGCCGGTACCCCAACCGTAAGGCATCGGCATTTCGCGGCTGGCGAACGGCACCTGATAGCCGGGGATCGCGATGGCCTTGAGAATGGCACGGCGGATCATCCGCTTGGTCTGCTCGTCCAGATAAGCGAAGTTATATGTCGGCGCGTTCATTCCGCGGCCTCCTGAAGAGCAACTGCCGTCTCGTTGGCATCGGCGAATTCCTTGCGCAGCTTGCGGAGCAGGCCGAGTTCGGACTGGAAGTCGACATAATGCGGCAGCTTCAGATGCTCGACGAAGCCGGTCGCCTGCACGTTGTCGGAATGCGACATGACGAATTCCTCGTCCTGCGCCGGCGCCTTGATGTCCTCGCCAAGCTCGCGCGCACGCAGCGCACGATCCACCAGCGCCATGGACATCACCTTGCGCTCGCTCTGGCCGAAGGCGAGACCGTAGCCGCGGGTAAAGCAAGGCGCTTCGGTGTCCGAGCCCTTGAATTGGTTGACCATCTGACACTCGGTCAGCGTGATCGACCCAAGCGGCACCGCGAAACCGACATCCTCGGCCACGAATTCCACGTCGACTTCGCCTAGGCGAATTTCGCCGGCGAACGGATGGCTGCGGCCATAGCCACGCTGGGTGGAATAGCCGAGCGCGAGAAGATAGCCCTCATCGCCGCGCGCCAGATTCTGCAGGCGCAGGTCGCGATCGGCCGGGAAGCTCAACGCGTCGCGGGTGAGATCGCCGACCGGCTTCTCCGGATCTTCCGCGGGCGAGGCCTCGATCAAACCGTCACGACCGAGAATATCGGTCACGCGCGGCATCAGGCCCGGCTCTGCATCGGTCATGACTGGCTGTTCGGGCGAGGATTCGCCGGTCAGTTCGGGATCTAGCAGGCGATGCGTGTAGTCGAAGGTCGGGCCGAGAACCTGGCCGCCCGGCATGTCCTTGAAGGTCGAGGACACGCGGCGGCGCACCTGCATCTGCGAGGTATCGACGGGCTCGCTCGATCCGAAACGTGGCAGCGTCGCGCGGAAGGCGCGCAGGAGGAAGATCGCCTCGATCATGTCGCCGCGCGCCTGCTTGATGGCCAGCGCCGCGAGCTCGCGGTCATAGAGCGAGCCTTCGGTCATCACGCGATCGACGGCGAGACCGAGCTGATTGGAAATCTGCGCCAGCGACACTTCCGGCACAGCACGATCGCCCCGGCGCTCATGGGCCAGCAGGCGATGCGCATTCTCGATGGCGCGTTCGCCACCCTTGACGGCAACATACATACTCAGCCCTCCTTAGCGACGAGACGCGTGGTGCGCGGCAACGCGACGACGGATTCGCCGGACACCAGCACGAGATCGATGCCGCGCGGAAACAGTGAAGCATTCAGCGCAAGGCGATCCAGCAAGTCCGGCACGCCGATCGCAGCACGCAGGATTGTGGCACCGTCGATGCCGGGACCGCGCAATTCATAGGCCGGGCCTTCAGTCAGGCTCGCCACCTGCAGGATGATCGTGGTGGAGCGATCCGGATATTCGCCGGAGCCGAATGCAAACTGCTCGAAGGATGGCAGCGCGGCGGCATCGGCCACCACGGCAAAGGCGCATATCGCGGGATCGGCAATCACCGGCGCGCTGGTGTGAAACTTGATCCATTTGGCGACATCCATCGTCGCCGCCAACCTGCTATCGAGCCAGACTGGCGTATCCTGATCGAACAGCGTCAGCGCGATGGCGGCCGCACCGCGCATCATCGGCGCGGGTACGCCCGAAACGGCCTGAATGCGCTGCACGGTACCCGGACGCGCCATCGCATCCATCACCGAACGGAAGGTCGATTGCGCCGCGAGGACCTTGTCCGCGAAACCGGCCGGCATTTCCGCAACTGTCGTCATGATCAGCCCTCCCCGCGCACGAGCGTGTAGAAATCGACTTTGGTCGCCGCCGTCTCTGCGGCCTTCCGCTTGACATCGGCAACGACACGCGCGCGCAGCGGCGCGAGCACGTTGGTCTCGACAGCATCTGAAAATTCAGCGGTTTGAATGAGCGCATCGCAGAGCGCGATCAGATGCGCTTTCGTGCCATCACGGCCGAGCGTGTAACCGAAGCCAACCTCACCGCTCGCCAACCGTACAGCAGCACGCGACACCGTCGCCTCACCGAGATTGAACGGCGCGCCGTCGCCGCCGATCCGGCCGCGCAGCATCACCAGGCCGTTTTCCGGCCGACGTAATTCTTCATGGGCGGGAATGGCGACCGCATCGAGATATCCGGCGATATCCGCCGTGGCGCAGTGCCCAAGGACCCCCATCGCCTCACGGCGCCGGGTCTGCTGGTCGTTCAGGGAGGATGAAGTCATGTCACCGTCGCTCAACAAGTTGTATGATTTACTAGACAACTTTATAGGCAGAGGCAATGACCGTTTCGTGACAGCGGCGCGATTTTTCGCTAATGCGTGGTCGACATCATTCCGGGACCGATTTTGTGACCATTCAGGACAAGCCAACAGGCGTTGCATTGTGGCGGCACGTCGCCGACGGCATTGAGCGCGGCATCGCCGATGGCCGCTATGGCGCCGGCGAAAAGCTGCCCGGCGAGACCGAACTAGCTGACATCTACCGCGTCAATCGCCACACTGTGCGCCGCGCCCTCGCGACCTTGGCCGAACGCGGCATGGTACGCGCCGAGCGCGGCAGTGGCACCTATGTGGAATCGCCAAAGCTTGCATATCCCCTGCGGTCACGCACGCGCTTCTCGGAAATTGCCGGTGCCGGCGGCCGCGAGCCACAAGCGCAATTGATCGGAGCCTGGGACGATGTGGCAACACGCGATCTCGCCAGGCAGCTTAGCCTCAAAGCCGGTGCTCCACTGATCCGCATCGAGGCACTGCGCCTCGCTGACAAGACTCCCATCTGCGTCGGCACTAACTGGCTGTCGGCCGAACGGCTTCCCGATTTCGGCAAGGTCTACGAGCGCGTGCGCTCAATGACCAAGGCGCTGGCGCATTACGGTATCAAGGACTATCGCCGCGCCTCGACAAGGGTCACCGCGGGGATCATCGACGCAACCGATGCGACACGGCTTGGTGTCGCACTCGGGCGTCCGATCTTGATTGTCGATTCCATCGATGTGGATGCCGACGGCACGCCGCTGAGCGCCACGCATTCGCGCTTCGTCGCCGAGCGCGTCGAATTCGTGGTCGATAGCGGCTCGCTCTAGTTAGAACGGATCGGTGCCGAGACCCGGCACATCCGCCGGACGCGGCCCCGGCGCCGGCCACAGGAAGCGGCGATCCTTCTCGGCAATGGCCACATCGTTGATGCTCGCCTCGCGGCGGCGCATCAGACCAGCCTCATCAAATTCCCACTGCTCGTTGCCGTAGGAGCGATACCAGTTGCCGGCGTCGTCGTGCCATTCATATTGAAAGCGCACGGCAATGTGATTGCCGTCGAACGCCCACAAATCCTTGATCAGCCGGTATTCGTGCTCTTTCGCCCATTTACGGGTGAGGAATTCGACAATCGCCGGGCGCCCCTGAAAGAACTCGCCGCGATTGCGCCAGGTCGAGTCCTCAGTATAGGCGAGCGACACTTTCACCGGATCGCGTGAATTCCAGGCGTCTTCGGCCATACGGGCCTTCTGGGCGGCGGTCTCTCGGGTGAAGGGCGGAAACGGTGGACGCGACATGGGACCCTCGGCTTTGCGATGTGCCGGGATTGTAGCCTTGCCGCACGCGGAGTCGATGCCGTTCCGCCTATCGCACGATTGTTAAATCTGATCGGCCTTCATGGCGATCCGGAGCGCTTTCGGGATCGGCTTGGCGCGGCCGCCGGACACAAAGGCCACCTTGACCTTGGCCTCGAGCAACAACTCATCGCCGCGGCGCACTTCCTGCCCCAGCGTGATCGAGGCACCCTTCACGTCGAGCGGCCGTGTCACGATCTCCAGCAGATCGTCCATCCGCGACGGCTTGAGAAATTCGAGCTGCATCGATCGTACGACGAACGCAAAACCCGGCGCTTCGCTTTCGGCTTCCGCAAACAGCGCGCGCTGGTCGGCGCCGAGCAGCCGCAGATAGTTCGTGCGCCCGCGCTCCATGAAGCGCAGGTAGTTGGCGTGATAGACGATGCCGGAAAAATCCGTGTCTTCGTAGTAGACGCGCACCTGCATGCGATGCAGGCCGTCGGCGATGGCGCCGTCAAGATGGGAGGTCGTCGAGACTGTCATTGCGAAAAACCGTGAGATGCGAGCGGCAACACGTGATCGCGCGTCAAAGGTGCCAAAACGATGACCTCCGGTGCGGCGGGATCAATCCAGAGCGCTTCGGCAATCTCGGCCTGCGGCAAGATCGCGCCATCGACCTTCACCGCATAGACGCTGGCCTGCACCTGCCATCCCGGCTCATTGGCTGCAATACTGTTGAACTGCCCAAGCGCTTGCGCGGAGCCCGGCACCATCCGGCAACCGAGCTCCTCGCTGATCTCGCGCTCCAGCGCGGCCAGATCGTCTTCGCGGGCATCGCGCTTGCCGCCCGGCTGCATGAAGGCCTCGGTGCCGCGTTTACGCACCACCAGCATGCGCCCGCTATCGTCGCGGATCAGCGCGGCTACCACGCCGATAATCTTGTCGGTCATCGCGCTACTCCTCTTCGCCAAACAATCCGATCTGACTCGCATCGCGTTTCGGTTCTTGCAGTCCCAGATGCTTGAACGCATGCGAGGTCAGCAACCGGCCGCGCGGAGTGCGCTGCAGATAGCCGCACTGGATCAGATAGGGCTCGATGATGTCTTCGATGGCATCGCGCGGCTCGGATAGTGCAGCCGCCATGGTTTCGACACCGACGGGACCACCGGCATAGTTCATGGCGATGGTGGTGAGATAACGGCGATCCATCGCGTCAAGACCCGCACTATCGACTTCCAATGCGGAGAGCGCATGGTCGGCGATCCTGCGATCGATAGCCGCAGCATCAGCCGCCGAGGCGAAGTCGCGTACGCGGCGCAACAGACGCCCGGCGATGCGCGGCGTACCGCGGGCGCGGCGCGCGATCTCGTTGGCGCCCTCGGGCGTCATGCCGATCTCCAGCACGCGGGCGCCGCGGGTGACGATCTTTTCGAGTTCGTCGATGGTGTAGAAATTGAGCCGCAGCGGGATGCCGAAACGATCGCGCAGCGGATTGGTGAGCAGGCCGGCGCGCGTGGTGGCACCGACCAGCGTGAATTTCGACAATTCGATCTTCACCGAACGCGCGGCAGGGCCTTCACCGATGATGAGGTCGAGCTGAAAGTCCTCCATCGCCGGATAGAGCACTTCTTCCACGGCGGGGCTGAGACGATGGATCTCGTCGATGAACAGAACGTCGCGCTCTTCGAGATTGGTGAGCAGCGCCGCGAGATCGCCGGCTTTGGCGATCACCGGTCCCGATGTTGCCCGAAAACCGACACCAAGTTCGCGCGCAACGATCTGCGCCAGCGTGGTCTTGCCGAGGCCCGGCGGGCCGACGAACAGCGTGTGATCCAGCGCTTCACCGCGCTTGCGGGCTGCATCGATGAAGATCTGCAAATTCGCGCGCGCCTGCGCCTGGCCGACGAAATCTGAGAGAGACTGTGGGCGCAGCGCGGTGTCGCCGACATCGTCGGAGCGGCGCTCAGGTGTAATCATGCGATCGGGTGGCGTATTCATGATGCGACGTTACCACGGTGCAACGGCCGCGCGAACCACCAGCACAGGCTGGCTGGAATCACGGCAATACAAGCGAGCAATACCGAGAGCGACAGCGCTTGCGTGAACGATCGTACGCCGGGCAGAATCACCGCCGACGATTCCGAGGGTTGAACGAACATTCCTAAACCGATGAAACCGGCAATGCCGACGGCCGCAGCGAACCACGCCATCCAGATCGCGTTTTGCCCGGCATAGACGGCCGACAGCGCGAAGACGACGCCGGCACCGAGCGACGGCAGCAGCGCCGCCAATGCAGCAACGAATGCCAGCAACCAAAGTGCAATCGAGAGAAGAGACCTGAAACCATCGAGATCGGCGACAGAGAAGATCAATTGCAGGATCGACGCCCCCAGACCGACGACGAGCAACGACACGAGCGCAGCCACAGATAACGAACCGACAATACTGAAGATCATGACAATGCCGATCACGCGGGCGATCCTGGCAAGGCTCACTTCGCCAATTCCTTCAGCCCGAGCTTAATGAGTTGCGCCGTTTCCGCCCCCTCGCCTGCGCTGCGCGACGCTGATGCGACGGCAGCCGCAGCCTGTGGCTGGCCATAGCCGAGATTGACCAGCGCCGAGATCGCATCGGTGACCGGACGTGGCGCATTCCTGTCGTCGAACGAACCGGCGAGTTGCGCGACCACCGGATCGACCGACGCAAAGGCCGGCGCCTTATCCTTCAATTCGCTGACGATGCGCTCGGCAACTTTCGGACCGACGCCAGGCGTGCGCGCGACCGCTGCCTTGTCGCGCAGCGCGATGGCGTTGGCGAGGTCGGCCGGTGGCAGCGTGCTGAGCACAGCGAGCGCGACCTTGGCACCAACGCCCTGCACGGTCTGCAGCAGACGGAACCATTCACGCTCCAGGTCGCTGCGGAATCCGAACAGCTTGATCTGGTCTTCGCGGACATAGGTTTCGATGGAGAGCACCGCAGCCTCACCCGCCTGCGGCAATGCCTGCAACGTACGCGCGGAACAATGCACCTGATAGCCGACGCCCTGCACGTCGAGGATCACATAGTCCTCGCCGTAGGAATCGATCAGGCCTTTGAGCTTGCCAATCACGCGAATACTCCAACCGGCATACGCGTCCGACGCCGCTGTTCATGGTCCCCTCCCCCCTTGCGGGGGAGGGTGGCGCACAGCGCCGGGAGAGGGGTTAGCCACAAGCGAAGTTGCCCGTGGCTCCCCCCCTCCCCGGCCCTCCCCCGCAAGGGGGGAGGGAGCTGACAGCGTCTGTTGATAGTCACGCGCCGACGACCTTGAGACGCAGCATCGTGCTCTGGCGGTGATGCGCATGCGTGATGGCGATGGCGAGCGCATCTGCGGCGTCGGCGGATTTCGGCTCGGCCTTCGGCAGCAGGATCTTCAGCATCACCTGGATCTGGTTCTTGTCGGCGTGCCCTGCGCCGACGACGGTCTTCTTGACCTGATTGGGGGCGTATTCGGCGACCGCGATGCCGAACATCGCCGGCGTCATCATGGCGATGCCGCGCGCCTGGCCGAGCTTCAGTGTCGCAACACCATCCTTGTTGACGAAAGTCTGCTCCACCGCAGCTTCGGCAGGCTGGAAATCGCCGAGTATCTTGGCGAGGCCTTCATGGATACCGAGCAGACGGCTCGCCAACGGCAGACTGTCCGGCGGCTCCACCGATCCGCAGCCGATATAGGTCAGCCGGTTGCCGTCGATATCGATCACGCCCCAGCCGGTACGGCGCAGGCCCGGATCGATGCCGATAATACGGACAGGAGGGCGAATCGCAGGGTGTGTCATCCCACAGGAATAACGCCGCTCGGAGCGGAACGAAATAGAAACGCGCACCCGTCCCAAGAGAATAGAGGGAGAAGCTGAGCTCCCGTTCAGCCGCCCATCTTGGCCATTAGCGCATCGGACACTTCGAAATTGGCATAGACGTTCTGAACGTCGTCATGCTCATTCAGGAGATCCATCAGCTTGATCAGCTTCTCCCCGGTCTCGTCATCGACCGAAAGCGTGTTCTGCGGCTTCCAGATCACCGCAGCCTTGCGGGCTTCGCCGAACTTGGCTTCGAGCGCCTTGGCCACCTCGCGAAAGGTTTCCTGCGACGCGTAGACTTCATGGCCGCCTTCGCCGGACACCACGTCATCGGCGCCGGCCTCGATGGCGGCTTCCAGCATCTCGTCGGCGGAGGCCTTTTCGGTGTCATACTCGATAAAGCCGACATGATCGAACATGAAGGACACCGAGCCGGTTTCCCCCATATTGCCGCCGGATTTGGTGAAGTAGGAGCGGATGTCAGACGCGGCGCGATTGCGGTTGTCGGTCAGCGCCTCAACGATGACGGCAACGCCGCCGGGGCCATAGCCCTCATAGCGGATTTCATCATAGTTCTCGCCTTCGGTGCCGATCGCCTTCTTGATAGCGCGCTCGATATTGTCGCGCGGCATATTCTCCTGGCGCGCGGCGATCACGGCAGCGCGCAGCCGGGCGTTCATCGCCGGGTCCGGCGTTCCCATTTTGGCAGCGACGGTGATTTCGCGCGCCAGCTTTGAGAACAGCTTGGACTTCTGGGCATCCTGCCGGCCCTTGCGGTGCATGATGTTCTTGAATTGGGAATGTCCGGCCATGCGGTCTCTCTTGAATCGTCTGGTGTCTTTAGGGGCTGCGGCGCGGGGTTATAGGCCGCAGAGCCTGCAAAATCAAAAGTGTGCGTCGAAATCTCGCAGGCCAAAACCGGCGCTGCTGCAATCCTTAACACTCACTTCACCTTCGGGTGCAAGGATACCCGCATAGATTGTACCCCGCGAGATTTGATTATGGCATTTGGACTGTTCCGCAAGCGGCAGCCCGATCAGGCTGCGCAGGTACCACCGCCCGAAAAGATCATAGCATCAGAGGTTTCGACGACCTCGGAAGCAGATTCTGCAAGCGACATCCTGGAGTTGCTGGAACTCGAGCTGGGCGCGCTGATCCGCCAACTCGAGCGTGCCGCGACATCCGTCGCCGGCGGCGCCGAATCGACGGCCTCAACCCTTTCCGCCATCCGCGCCCGCACCGATGTGCTGGCCGACCGCAGCAGCGCCGCGCAATCCACCGCCACCACCTTTGCGCAAGCTGCCGACAAGTTCACCCATTCGGCCGAGGGCATCGGCGCCCAGGTGCGCGATGCCTCTAGGCTCGCGGATGAGGCCGGTGCCGCCGCCCATGAAGCCAGCGCCAACGTGGACCGGCTGCGCGACTCCTCCGCCGCGATCAGCAACGTCCTCGACCTGATCGCGCAGATCGCCCGGCAGACGACAATGCTGGCGCTGAACGCGACTATCGAGGCGGCACGTGCCGGCGCCGCGGGCCGCGGCTTCTCGGTGGTCGCTACTGAGGTCAAGGCGCTCGCAGTGCAGACACAAAACGCCACCGAAGAGATCAAGAAGAAGATCGACACCTTGCAACGCGACGCGGCGAGTTCGGTCGATGCGGTGCATCGCATCTCCACCGCCATCGACGCGATCCGCCCGGTCTTTGCCAATGTCAACGGCGCGGTCGCCGAGCAGAACGCAACCACCAGCGAGATGTCGCATAACGCTGCCACCGCCTCGCAATTCATCGTCTCGGTCGGCGACAGCGCGGCCGAAATCGACAGCGCGGCGAAAGAAGCCGCCGCCCATGGCGAGCATGTCGCGCAGGCCGGCCAGGCCGTGACGATGTTTGCCTCGCGGCTGAAGTCGCGTTGTGCGGTGCTGCTCAAACAAAGCGAGCGCGAAGACGAACGACGACGCGAAAAGCTGCCATGTCACCTCAATGTCGATCTTCAGGCGCGCGGCGGCCCGATCAACGCGCCGGTTTATGAAATCTCGATGGACGGCATCCTGATCGGCGGGCCGGACGCGAACCGGCTTCCGTTGCACGACATCGTTGCCGCCGACCTCAGCGAGGTCGGCCCGTGCCGCCTGCGCATTGCCGAACATTCCCCCGCCGGCGCGCAGGCATTGTTTGTTGCGCCCGACGGCCACCTCATTAGCCGGATCGAAGACCGGCTCTGGGCGATCCATGACGAGAACACCGAATTCGTCACCCGCGCCATCGATGCCGGCGCCGTGCTCAACAAGATCTTTGCCGACGGTATTGCATCCGGCGCTATCAGCATCGACGACATGTTCGACGACAACTACGTCGAGATCCCAGGCTCCAATCCCGTGCAGTACCGGACAAAGATTCTCGGCTGGGCCGACCGCGCACTGCCCGAATTCCAGGATGCCTTTCTGGCAAAGGACTCCCGTATGGCGTTCTGCGCCATGATCGACCGCAACGGCTATCTGCCGGTGCATAACAGCATCTATTCCAAGCCGCAGCGCCCGGGTGATGTCGCCTGGAACACGGCCAACTGCCGCAACCGCCGCATCTTCAACGATCCGGCTGGATTGGCCGCCGGTCGCAATACACGTTCCTACCTGATCCAGAGTTATGCCCGCGACATGGGCAACGGTCAGACCGTGATGATGCGCGAGATCGACGTGCCTGTGCGCATACAGGGACGCCATTGGGGCGGCTTCCGCACGGCGTACAAATTATGATTTGGGTTTGCACACGGCGCTGCGCTGCCACCTGAGACCTGGCGCAGCGCCGCCTATTCCGTCTGCGAGTGGGCTAGCAGCCGAAACTGCCAAGGCGTCCTAGCCGCCGCTCGTTCGGCCTTCCGCATTGTCATCTCCGCCGTATGAACCGCCGCCATATCCATATGGCGCACTGTATCCATATGAACCGGGGCCGGCACCAAATCCGCGATAGACCGTTACGGGGGCGCTTCCCTCATACCGCGCGTGAGAGGACATGATCCGTCGATGCTTGCTGGCAGCGCTATGCCCGTCTTTGGCCTGCGCGGTCCAGCTCGCAGTGCCGGCGATCAGTAAAGCGGCGCCCAACAGAATGAATTTATTCATCACATTTTTCCTTGGTCAATCAGCCCCGCGACCTCAGATGCGCACGCTTGGCTCTCAAGGTAGCGCCAATCACGCGTAGTTGAATTTCGGCTTGCGGTACCCCGTCCTGCATGGACAGCGGCGGCGAGACCCATCGGGGCCATTTCCCCATTCGCCCCGGGGCCTGGGAGGCAGTGTCACACCGCTGACATTTGCATCGGTCCATAACCGTGGACCCATTCGATACAAGCGGAGCTGCCATGACCGAACATTCCCTCGACGACGCGCAAGCAATCCACGACCGCATTCGTGCAGAGATGCTGGACGGCTTCGACGAAGAACTTGAGCTCGAGATCGATGACGATCGTCTCGACGCCCTGACCAACGAAATGTCCGACCACAGCCCGGCGGAGACCATCGAGCGACGCCTCTATTTCAAGGAACTGTTCCGCCTGCAGGGCGAATTGGTGAAGTTGCAGAGCTGGGTGCAGCAGAACAAGCTCAAGGTCGTAGTGATCTTCGAAGGCCGCGATTCCGCTGGCAAGGGCGGCGTCATCAAGCGGATCACCCAGCGGCTCAATCCACGCGTCTGCCGCGTCGCCGCACTCCCCGCGCCGAATGAGCGCGAACGCACCCAATGGTACTTCCAGCGTTACGTCTCGCATCTCCCCGCCGGCGGCGAGATCGTACTGTTCGATCGTAGTTGGTACAACCGCGCCGGCGTCGAGCGCGTGATGGGTTTCTGCACAGAGGATGACGTGGAGGAATTCTTCCGCTCGGTGCCGGAATTCGAACGCATGCTGGTGCGCTCGGGCATCATCCTGGTCAAATACTGGTTCTCGATCACCGACGAAGCGCAGCACCTGCGCTTCTCGATGCGTATCGCCGACCCGCTCAAACAGTGGAAGCTCAGCCCGATGGATGTCGAGGCGCGCACCCGCTGGGAGCAATACACCAAAGCCAAGGAAGCGATGCTCGAGCATACGCATATTCCGGAAGCCCCGTGGCATGTGGTGCAGGCCGTCGACAAGAAGAAGGCGCGCCTGAACTGCATCGCGCATCTGCTCGAACAGCTTCCCTATCAGGAGGTCGAGCATCCGCCTGTGGTCCTGCCTGCACGCGTGCGCAATCCCGACTATCACCGCACGCCGGTGCCAGCCGAAATGTATGTGCCGGAGCGGTACTAGCCCCACAGTCGGCAGCTCACGTACCGTTTTTCGGGCAGGCCGGGCCTAACGCAACCGCAATATTCTTTTGAATAAAAGTCATCCGACGCCCACGAGGAGGGCGTCGGATGACGTCGCGCAGATTTTACCGCGATTTATCCGACAGACACGCTCGCGCGACATACAAACCAATGTATAGTCCTGCGGCATCTTATTGCTGCTTTTGAAATGATGACCGTACGCCTATAGTACCGTCGTTGGTCGATGACGAACCATTCGCCATTGCATCATCGAGTCGAGCAAACGGGGGTCTCACTGTGGCAAATCTCAATATCAACGGCGAGCAGAAGTCCTTCGACGCACCAGACGACATGCCTCTGCTCTGGGTGCTGCGCGATATTCTCGGCATGACCGGCACAAAATTCGGCTGCGGCGTTGCGCTATGCGGAGCATGCACTGTGCATATCGACGGCAAGGCCGTGCGCTCCTGTCTGCTGCCGGTCAGTGCGGTGAGCGGACGCGCCATCACCACAATCGAAGGCGTCGGCACCACACCGGTCGGCGCCAAGGTGCAGAAAGCCTGGCTCGACCTCGAAGTCATTCAATGCGGTTACTGCCAGTCCGGGCAGATCATGTCAGCGGCGGCGCTCCTCGCTTCTACGCCAACCCCTGACGATTCTGACATCGATGCCGCCATGGCCGGAAATATCTGTCGCTGCGGCACCTATGTCCGGGTGCGTGAAGCGATCAAGCATGCTGCCTCCGAACGGCAAACCTAGGAGTCGGCCATGAAACTTGCAGACAACATGCTTGTTGCGGCCAGTCCTGCAAACAAGCCTTCTGGCCTGTCACGGCGCAGTCTGCTCGCTGGCGCCTTTGCCGGCGGCTTTATGTTCGCCTTCCAGCTTCCGGTCCGCGCGGCCAATGAGCCGACGCAGCCCCCCGATACAACGGAGGGCAAATTCGCCCCCAACGCGTTCATCCGCATCGACACTACCGGCAAGACGACACTGGTGATGCCGCAAGTCGAGATGGGGCAAGGCATCTATACGGCCATCGCCATGATCCTCGCCGAAGAGCTCGACGCGGACTATGCGCAGATCACCCTGGAACATGCGCCGCCCAGCGACAAGCTCTACGGCAATCCAATTTTCATCATCCAGGCGACCGGCGGATCGACTTCGGTGCGCGCATTCTGGAAACCTCTACGCAATGCCGGTGCAACCGCGCGTGCGATGCTGGTGCAAGCCGCAGCCGAACAGTGGCAGGTCGAACCTGCGAGCTGCACGGCGTCGAATGGGCAAGTGATGCATACGGCCAGCGGGCGCAAACTGTCCTATGGCGAGTTGTGCGACGCCGCCGGCAAACTCACACCGCCGAAGGAGGTCGCGCTCAAGGACCCAAAAGACTTCTCGGTGATCGGCAAGCCGCTGAAGCGCTTCGACACACCGGACAAGGTCAACGGCAAGACGATCTACGGTATCGACGCGATGGTGCCGGGCATGGCATTCGCAACGCTGGCACAATGCCCGGTGTTCGGCGGCAAACTCGCCAAGGTCGATGACCGCGCCGCCAAAAAGATTCCGGGCGTGCGGCAGATCGTGGTGCTCGACGACCTCGTGGCCGTGGTCGGCGACCACATGTGGGCCGCCAAGTCTGGGCTCGAAGCACTCGACATCACCTGGGACGAAGGGCCCAACGCGAAGATCAGTTCGAAGGACATCTGGGCGCATTTGCGCACGGCCAGCGAGACGGACGGCGTAATCGCCAAATCCGTCGGCGACATCGCCAAGGGTCTCGCGACCGGCGAACGGATCGACGCGTCCTACGAGATGCCGTTCCTTGCGCACGCGACCATGGAGCCCTTGAATTGCACGGTGCACTTCAAGGGTGATTCCTGCGAGGTCTGGACGGGCACGCAGATCATGTCGCGGGTGCAATCCGAAGCCGCCAAGGCCGCGGGCCTGCCGATCGACAAGGTCACAGTAAATCAGCACATGATTGGCGGCGGCTTCGGCCGCAGGCTTGAGCCCGACATGGTCGTGGCGGCGGTGCGCATCGCCAAACAGGTCAATGGACCGGTCAAGGTGGTGTGGACCCGCGAAGAGGACATCCAGCACGACATTTATCGCCCCGTCTATCGCGACAACATTTCGGCGACACTGTCCAACGGCAAAGTGGTCGGCTTCAAGTACAAGATCGCAGGCTCGGCCGTGATCGCGCGTTGGCTGCCGCCTGCGTTCCAGAAGGGCATTGACATCGACGCCATCGATAGTGCCGCGGACCAGCCCTACGACTTCCCGCATTTCCAGTGTGAATATGTCCGTGTCGAACCACCGGCGGTGCCGACCGGCTTCTGGCGCGGCGTCGGCCCGAACAATAACGTGTTCGCGATCGAGAGCTTCATGGATGAGCTCGCTCGCAAGGCCGGCAAGGATCCCGTCGTGTTCCGGCGTGAATTGCTCGGCAAGGCACCACGGATGCTGGCGGCCCTCAATCTCGCGGCGGAGAAGGCCAACTGGGGTCAGCCGCTGCCAGCGCGCGTCGGACGCGGCGTGAGCATCCAGCCCACCTTCGATACTTCGATCGCGACTGTGGTCGAAGCGGAGGTGGATTCTCAGGGCGAGATCCGTCTGCGTCAGGTCAACGTGGCGGTCGACACCGGCATCGCTGTCAATCCCGACACCATCGTGGCGCAGATCGAAGGCGGCATCGTGTTCGGCCTCACCGCCGCGCTATATGGCGACATCACCATCGAGAAGGGGCGCGTGCAGCAGTCCAATTTCCATGACTACCGCATGCTTCGGATCGACCAGATGCCGAAAATCAATGTCCACCTCATCAAGAGCGGCGAAGCGCCCGGCGGCATAGGCGAGTGCGGCGTGATCGGCGGACCGCCGGCACTGCGCAATGCAATTTATGCTGCGACTGGCGTTGCGCTGCGGAGGATGCCGATCGACCGCGATGCGATCGCCGAAAGGAAGAAGTCATGACGCCCGCCGCACGTCGCATTCTCGGCAGCGTCATTGTGATCGGTGTCGTGGCTGCAGCCGGCGCCGCGCTCTATGTTCGCGGTCCCGGACCGATGGCCTTCTCGGGCGGCCCGAAGGTGGCGCTGGCCGATTACAAGGGTCCCAATCCCACGGGCGTTCCCGCCAACATGGCCAACGCCAGCCTGATCGAGCGCGGCGAATATCTTGCGCGTGCGGCGGATTGCATGGTCTGCCACACTGCGCCCGGGGGCAAGGAATATGCCGGCGGCTTCGCATTCAAGCTGCCGTTCGGCACGCTTTACTCGACCAACATCACACCGGACAAAGAGACAGGCATCGGCAACTACACCGATCAGCAGTTTCTCGACGCCGTTCGAAGCGGCAAGCGCCACGACGGCGCCCGGCTCTATCCCGCGATGCCCTATACGTCCTACACTTACATGACCGATGCGGACACGCTCGCGGTCAAGGCCTATCTGTTCAGCCTCGCACCGGTGCGCGCAGCACCGCCTGAGAATACGCTTGCCTTTCCGTTCAATCAGCGCTGGGCAATGACGTTCTGGTCGGCATTGTTCAATCCCGATACGCGCTTCGAACCCGATAGGTCGCAAAGCCCGGAATGGAACAGGGGCGCCTATCTCGTCGAGGCGCTGGCGCATTGCGGCGAATGCCATACCCCGCGCAATCTCGGCTTCGCGCTCGACAACCGCAAGAAATTTGCTGGCGCCCTGACCGCCGGATGGCGGGCCTTCAATATCACCTCGGACAAGACGACAGGCCTTGGCAGCTGGAGCGACGACGATGTCGTTTCCTATCTGTCGATCGGGCATGCCAAGGGTCACGGCACCGCGTCGGGGCCGATGGGCGAAGCGGTGGACCACAGTTTCAGCAAGATGGCGCCGACGGATATCAAGGCGATGGTCGCATTCCTGCGCACGGTGCCGGCGGTGCCCTCACCTGATCTGCCCGCGAAACTCGCGCCACCCGCACCGCCCTCGCACAGGGACGGCATGACGGCGAACGCGCTTGGCAAGACGGTCTTCCAGGGCGCCTGCGTGAGCTGCCATGGCTGGACAGGCGAGAGCGCACTCTCGCCCATGGCCACGCTGACTGGCGCGTGGGCCGTTAACGATCCCGGCGCGACGAACGTGGCGCAGATCGTGATCTCCGGCACCAAGCGGCATACGCCGCAAGGCGCGCTGTCGATGCCAGCTTTCGGCAAGAGCCATTCAGACATGGAGATCGCGGCTGTCGCGAATTACGTGACCGCGCGCTTCGGCAGCAAGGGATCGCAGATCACGGCAAGCGATGTCGCGGATTTGCGCAAGCAGACGGAGCAGTAGGCTGAACTAGTTCAGCCAGAACTCGGGCACGGCCTGCGACAGCCGGCCACCGAGCCGCACCGGCGCAATGCGTGATGCGAGGCCGGTCTTGTCATCGGTTTCGACCGCAACGCCCGACAAGGTCGCCGGGCCGAAGGCGGGCTCGAAACGGCCGGAGGGAATGCCGGTCGTGAAGCGCCTGACAGGCTCCTCCTTCTGCATGCCGATTACGGAATCATAGTCGCCGGTCATGCCGGCATCGGTCATGTAGGCGGTGCCGCCTGCGAGGATCTGATGATCAGCGGTCGGCACATGCGTATGCGTGCCGACGACAAGGCTCACGCGGCCATCACAGAAGTAACCCATGCCCTGCTTTTCGCTCGAGGCTTCGCCGTGGAAATCCACCACGATGGCGTCCGCGGCTTCCACCAGCGGACAGGCATCGATCTCTTTGCCGACAGCGCTGAACGGATCGTTGAGTGGCTCCATGAAGACACGCCCCATGGCGTTGATTACAAGCGCACGCGCACCGTTCTTGGCGTCGATCAGCGCAGCGCCGCGGCCCGGCGTGTGGCGCGGGAAATTCAACGGACGGATCAGACGCGGCGCGCGTTCGATGAAGACCAGCGCCTCTTTCTGATTCCAGGCGTGATTGCCGAGCGTCACCGCATCCGCGCCGGCGTCGACAAGATCATTATAGATCGTCTCGGTGATACCGAAGCCGCCGGCGGCGTTCTCGCCATTGATGATGACAAGATCGAGCTTCCAGTCGCGGATCAGACCCGGCAGTTTTTCGAGGATCACCACGCGGCCGGTTTTGCCGACCACGTCGCCGATGAAGAGAATACGCAAGTCAGATGCTCCGAAAATCGATCGTCCGGGTTTCGGTTAGCACATAATCCAGCGCCACGTCGTGTGGTTGCATGGGAATGGCCTCGATTTCCTGGGTGTCGAAGGCCACGCCCACGGCGATAAATGGCTTGATGGCGTGCAGTTGCGCGAAGGTGCGATCGTAATGCCCCGCGCCATAGCCAATGCGGTGGCCGGCGCGGTCGAATGCCGCGAGTGGTACCAGCAGGATATCGGGGATCAGTGGCGGCGCGTCCGGTGCTGGTTCCGGAATGCCCAGTGAACCGCGCACCAACGCATCGTTCGGGCTCCAGATCCGGAACATCAGGGGCTCATCACGGGCGATGATCACCGGGAGCGCCAGTCGCGCCCCCTGGGCGGCGAGATGCTGCATCAGCGGAATTGGATCGATCTCGCTGCGGATGGGAGAATAGCCGGCGACGATGTCGCCGGCCCTGACCGGAAAAGGCAGCCCACGCGCTGCGATGGCTTGTGCGGCTGCCGACCGTTCGGCCTCGCTCAGCGCCGTGCGGCGTGCCAGCGCGGCGATGCGGAGCTCAATCTTTGTTGGAGTGGGCGGCGTGTCGGACATGCCATACGATATGCTGTCCGCAGGGCCTGCGGAAGCGCAGCACCGGTCTTCGCGATCATATTTGGCGATCGAGGCTAAGATTGCACGGCAAACGCCACGCAAGGCCACAGCCATCAAAAAAGTAAAAGTGCGAAGCCACGATGGCCGTTGAAGCACTCGATCCCGGAGCACCTACGAAAGTAGGTGGGCACCATGTGACCAGGTCCACGGACCTGGTCAGGGACAGTTCCCTGAAGGATCGATAAGGCCCCGGGGATATATGGCTCCTGACGCGCGACGCAGCCTCGCCTGAGCAATGTAGGGGTTATGAGACGGATGCGCCAGTGCCCGCTTGGCATCAAAGCCTGCGTTATCCAATAGCAACGCCGCCGCCGATGGTGCGGTTGAGCACCTGGGTGGTCTTCTCGATCCGCTCTGCCGCAGCATTCAGGGCCGCGGCAACCGCCGTCTGCGTCGCCCGTGCGCGATCTGCGGCGACAACGCGCACATCGCGCAATGCGGCGAGTTCTTCCTGCAGGGCACGGATCTGCTGATTGGCATCGACCAGTTCGTCGGCAATGGTCAGCGCCGCCATCACCGTCAACCGCGCATCACCGATCTCACCGAATTTGCCGCGCAGGTTTTCGACGCGGGATTCAAGACTTTCCGCCAGCCGCAGCAGGCGGGTCTCCTGCCCCTCCTCGCAGGCCATGCGATATTGCCGGCCATTGATCGTAACGTTGACGTGGCTCATCTCGCTTTACTCATGCGCGTTGTCAGTCGCCAGTACCGCGCGGATGGTGCCGATGGCGGTGTCGAGCTTGTCGGCGATGTCGCGGTTGGCACGCTCCAGCCGGCGCGATTTCACCAGCGTGCCATCAAGCTCATCCGCCAGCCGGGACCGGTCGGCGCCAAGCGCCTGAATGCGGGTGGCCAGCTCATCCTCGTCGCGATCCGCCTCACGGCGGCGCTCGACCGCACTTTCCAGAGCATCCAGCGCTGCCATCAACCGCCGCGTGGCAGAGTCGATCTCGGCCGCACCGCCATTAGCGGGATCGGAGGCTGTGAGATGGGCGGGTCGTTCGATCATACTGGGTTACGCGGGACCTTGGGTGTGATGCGACGGGAGCTCAAAAACCACGGCTCCGCAAGCCTTTAGGCCCTGAAACTTAGGTTGCAAGCGAGCCGGACGCAACAAAGCTTAAAAGCTATGCACCGCAAAGCCGACAAAAACCGCCGGTAGATATCCACAGACCAGAACTGTCCGGGAGACCTTGGACTCCCAGGAACCCAGATGCTATCCACCAGTTTCTCCTAAGCGATCCCAACATCTCGCTGCAGACCGCCCCTCTTGCGGACGCAGAATATTCCATTCCCTTCAATTTAGACGGAAACCGACATGGCGCAGGTTGATCACTCGAAAATGGCCAACGCGATTCGTGCCCTCGCCATGGACGGCGTGGAAAAGGCCAAATCCGGTCACCCTGGGCTGCCGATGGGCGCCGCCGACGTCGCCACCGTGCTGTTCACACAGTTCCTCAAATTTGACGCCGCCGATCCGAAGTGGCCGGATCGCGATCGCTTCATCCTCTCGGCCGGTCACGGCTCGATGCTGCTCTATGCCCTGCTCTATCTGACGGGCAACAAGGAGATGACGCTCGACCAGCTGAAGAACTTCCGCCAGCTGCATTCCAAAACTCCGGGTCATCCCGAGAATTTCCACACCTCAGGCGTCGAGACCACCACGGGTCCGCTCGGTCAGGGCATCGCCACCTCCGTTGGCTTCGCGCTCGCCGAGCGCATGCTGGCCGCCGAATATGGCGATATCGTCGATCACTACACTTACGTGCTGTGCTCCGACGGTGACCTGATGGAAGGTGTCAGCCACGAAGCTCTGGCCATGGCCGGTCATCTCAAGCTGTCGAAGCTGATCTTCCTCTATGACGACAACGGCATTTCCATCGACGGTCCGCTGTCGCTTGCCGACAGCGTCGATCAGGTCGCACGCTTCAAAGCCCATGGCTGGAATGCCGTGCATGTCGATGGCCACGACCAGGTCGCCATCGCCGCTGCGATCAAGCAAGCGCAGGCGTCCGACCGCCCATCGATGATCGCCTGCAAGACCAAGATTGGCTTTGGCGCACCAACCCGCGCCGGTACCTCGAAGGCCCACGGCGAACCGCTCGGCGCGGAAGAACTCGCAGGCGCCAAGAAGGCACTGGACTGGAATTACGGCCCGTTCGAGGTGCCCGATGATATCCTGCAGGCCTGGCGCAATGTCGGCAAGCAGGGCGCATCGGCGCACGCGGACTGGCAGAAGCGTTTTGATGCCCTTCCGGACGACAAGCGCAGCGAATTCACCCGCCGCAACGATCACGTTCGACCGACAGCCATGGCGGACGCGATCCTCACGCTGAAGAAGAAGCTGATCGCCGAGCCGCAGACCGTCGCGACTCGCAAGGCGAGCGAACTCGCGCTCGAAGCGCTGGTACAGGTCGTGCCGGAAATGGTGATCGGTTCGGCCGATCTCACGCCATCGAACAACACCCGCACCAAGGGCGCCATCGAAGTGAAGCCCGGCGAATTCAAGGGTCGCTACATTCACTACGGCATTCGCGAAATGGGCATGGCCGCAGCCATGAACGGCATCGCGCTGCATGGCGGCTTCATCCCGGCCGGCGCGACCTTCATGTGCTTCACCGACTATGCGCGACCGGCGATGCGCATCTCGGCGCTGGCGCAGATCCCGGTCATCTACATCATGACCCATGACTCGATCGGTCTCGGCGAAGACGGCCCGACCCACCAGCCGGTGGAGCATCTGGCCGCGATGCGCGCGATGCCGAACATGCGCGTGTTCCGCCCCGCGGACACCGTCGAGACCGCCGAATGCTGGCAGCTCGCCATGGAGAAGACCAACGGCCCAACCATGCTGGCCCTGTCGCGCCAGAACCTGACGCCGGTGCGCACCACCCATCACGACGACAATCTCTGCGCCGCCGGCGGCTATGAGTTGATCGCGGCCAAGGGCAAAGCCGCCGTGTCGATCTTCGCCTCGGGTTCGGAAGTCGAGATCGCAGTCGCTGCGCAGAAGCAACTGGCCGACAAGGGCATCGCGACGCGGGTCGTATCGGTCCCCTCGCTCGAACTACTGCTGGAGCAGCCTGAAGAGCGCCAGAAGGCGATCATTGGCGACGCGCCGATCAAGATCGCCGTCGAAGCCGCGGTCCGGTTCGGCTGGGATGCCGTGATCGGACACGATGGCACCTTCATCGGCATGAAGGGCTTCGGCTCGAGCGCGCCGGCCAAGGAGCTTTACAAGCTGTTCGGCATCACGGCCGAGGCCGTGGTCGAGGCTGCAACCAGCAAGCACAACGCGGCTTAACTCTATCGGAACGCTGGTAAATTTGACACATTGCACCAGCGTTCCATTCAGGGCATGAAACGCCCGTCACACGTCACTATATGAAGGCCCTCACGCGAGGTTTGAGCCTAATAAAAGGGAGAAGTTGAATGGCAGTCCGGGTTTCGATCAACGGTTTTGGCCGCATCGGCCGCAACGTCCTGCGGGCGATCTACGAGTCCAAGCGCACCGACATCGAAGTCGTCGCCATCAACGATCTGGGGCCGGTTGAAACCAACGCCCACCTGCTGCGCTTCGACAGCGTGCATGGCCGCTTCCCCGGCGACGTCACCGTCGACGGCGACAGCATCCAGCTCGGCAACGGCAACAAGATCAAGGTCACTGCGGTGCGCGATCCGAATACGCTGCCGTGGAAGGATCTCGGCATCGATATCGCGCTCGAATGCACCGGCATCTTCAGCGCCAAGGCGAAGGCGACGTCGCATCTGACCGCAGGCGCCAAGCGCGTGCTGGTTTCGGCTCCGTCCGATGGTGCTGATGCCACGATCGTCTACGGCGTCAACCACAAGACCCTGACCAAGGAGCATCTGGTCGTTTCCAACGGTTCGTGCACCACCAACTGCCTGGCGCCTGTCGCCAAGGTGCTGAACGAGACCGTCGGTATCGAAACCGGCTTCATGACCACGATCCACGCTTACACCGGCGACCAGCCGACGCTGGACACGCTGCATAGCGATCTTTATCGCGGCCGCGCCGCTGCGATGTCGATGATTCCGACCTCGACCGGCGCCGCGAAGGCCATCGGCCTCGTGATGCCCGAACTGGCCGGCAAGCTCGACGGCGTTTCGATCCGCGTACCGACCCCGAACGTCTCGGTGGTCGATCTCAAGATCATCGCCAAAAGGAGCACCACAAAGGAAGAGATCAACGAAGCGATCAAGAAGGCTGCGGCCGGCGAGCTGAAGGGCGTGCTCGGCACCACTTCGCACCCGAACGTGTCGATCGACTTCAATCACGATCCGCATTCGTCGACCTTCGCCTTCGACCAGACCAAGGTGCAGAACGGCACGCTGGTGCGGGTACTCTCCTGGTACGACAACGAGTGGGGCTTCTCCAACCGCATGGCCGATACCGCCGTCGCGATGGGCAAGCTGCTCTAAGACACGACCGTTATCCCGGACGCAGCATAAGACGCCGCGTCCGGGAGCCAACGAATGTAGCGGTCCCCGCTTCGCGGCGCGCCGCTGTGCGTTGACCTGCGTTTGGGACACAACATCATGACCAATTCTTTCCGCACCCTCGACGACGTCGATGTGAAGGGCAAACGCGTTCTCGTGCGCGTCGATCTCAACGTGCCCATGGATGGTGGTAAGGTTACCGACGCAACGCGTCTCGAACGTATCGCGCCGACCATCACCGAAATTTCCGACAAGGGCGGCAAGGTCATCCTGCTCGCGCATTTCGGCCGCCCCAAGGGCCGCGATGACAAGAACTCACTGAAGCCGGTTGCGGCGGCACTTGCCGATGTGATCAAGAGGCCGGTCGCCTTTGCCGACGACTGCGTCGGCGACGTCGCTGCCACGGCCGTTGGCGCCATGAAGGACGGCGACATTCTCTGCCTTGAGAACACCCGCTTCCATTCTGCTGAAGAGAAGAACGATCCGGCTTTCGTCGCCGAACTCGCCAAGCTCGGCGATATCTGGGTCAACGATGCATTCTCGGCTGCGCATCGCGCCCACGCCTCCACCGAGGGTCTCGGCCACAAATTGCCCGCCTATGCCGGCCGCACCATGCAGGCCGAGTTGGACGCACTCGGCAAGGCACTGGACGCACCGACCAAGCCCGTAATCGCCATCGTCGGCGGCGCCAAGGTATCGTCGAAGATCGATCTGCTCGAAAACCTCGTCACCAAGGTCGATGCGCTCGTGATCGGCGGCGGCATGGCCAATACCTTCCTGCATGCCCAGGGCGTCAAGGTCGGCAAGTCGCTGTGCGAGAAAGATCTCGCCGCTACGGCGCTGCGGATCATCGACAAGGCCGAAGCTTCCGGCTGCGCCATCATCCTGCCGGTGGACGCCATCGTCGCGTTCCACTTCGCCGCCAACACACCGTCTCACGCCTACGGCCTCGATGCGATCCCCGATGAGGGAATGATCCTCGACATCGGTCCGCAGTCGATCGAGCGCATCAACGCAGCCATCGACGATGCAGCCACGCTGGTCTGGAACGGCCCGGTCGGCGCGTTTGAAATGACTCCGTTCGACCGCGGCACGGTTGCCAGCGCCAAACACGCTGCGGCGCGCACCAAGGCGAAGAAGCTGATTTCAGTGGCCGGCGGCGGCGACACGGTGGCTGCGCTCAATCACGCCGGCGTCGCCGATGACTTCTCCTATATCTCGACAGCCGGCGGCGCTTTCCTCGAATGGATGGAAGGCAAGCCGCTGCCGGGTGTGGAAGTGCTGAAGAAGGCCTGACGGCAACCCGAGATTACGCTGCTCGCGTCCATGTTTATGGTATGTTCTCGCCATGAGCGAGAACGTGCCGACAGCAGTGCACGAAATCCTGAAGAAGATTCAGGGTGATATCATCTGGGCCAATTCAAGCGAGACCGAAACACGGTTCGAACGCCTGGAAGCCCTCGTCCGCGAGCAGCGTCACGAAGGGGCGGCGATGCTGATCATGAGCGCTCGGCCGCCGGCGATTTCGAGGAGCGTCTCGCCGCCGCCGAACAGCAAATCGCGCTGCTCGACGCGCGCGATCAGTGAATATCCGGATCGTTCCTCGCCAGACGAAATATTTCTGAACGTCTTGCCCGTTCTGCAATTAACGTTGGCTGTATGCGCGACCTAAGGCGTCTTGGATTCGCCGTCTCCTCGCGCTAAGAGCGATGATCTGCTGGCGCAGCATCCGCGCCCGTCCCCATTTTACAAGGAGCTTCCTGCATGGCCCGTATTACGTTGCGTCAACTGCTCGATCACGCGGCAGAACACGATTACGGAGTGCCGGCCTTCAATATCAACAATATGGAACAGGCGCTGGCGATCATGGAGGCCGCATCGGGTGTCGATGCGCCAGTGATCATCCAGGCATCTCGCGGCGCCCGCTCCTACGCCAACGACATCATGCTCAAGCACATGATGGACGCGGTCACCGAAATCTATCCGCACATTCCCGTCTGCGTGCATCTCGACCACGGCAATGAAGCTGCAACCTGCATGACCGCGATCCAGGCCGGCTTCACCTCGGTGATGATGGATGGTTCGCTGAAGGCCGACGGCAAGACCCCCGGTGACTGGGACTACAATGTCGGCGTGACCAAGACCGTGACCGACATGGCGCATCTCGGCGGCATCTCGGTGGAAGGCGAACTCGGCGTGCTGGGCTCGCTGGAGAGCGGCATGGGTGAAGCCGAAGACGGCCACGGCGCCGAGGGCAAGCTGTCGCATGACCAGCTGCTGACCAATCCCGACGAGGCCGTAAAGTTCGTCAAGGAAACCCAGGTCGACGCGCTGGCGATCGCCATGGGCACCTCGCACGGCGCCTACAAGTTCACCCGCAAGCCGGACGGCGACATTCTCGCCATGAACGTGATCGAGGAAATCCACCGCAAGCTGCCGAACACCCATCTGGTGATGCACGGCTCTTCCTCGGTGCCGCAGGACCTGCAGGACATCATCAACAAGTTCGGCGGCCAGATGAAGCCGACCTGGGGCGTTCCGGTGGCCGAGATCCAGCGCGGCATCAAGCACGGCGTGCGCAAGATCAACATCGACACCGACAACCGCATGGCGATGACCGGCCAGATCCGCAAGGTGCTCAGCGAAAACCCCAGCGAATTCGACCCGCGCAAATATCTGAAGCCGGCGATGGAAGCGATGGTGAAGCTCTGCAAGCAGCGCCTGCAGGAATTCAATACCGCCGGCCAGGCCAGCAAGATCAAGAAGGTGCTGACCACGGCCGAAATGGCCAAGCGCTATGCGTCGGGCGAGCTGAACGCGAAGATCGCCTGAGCCCAAACTGCCAATTGACTGCCAATCAGCCTGCCATACAGCATATGGCAGGCTGAATTTTTGCCGGAATCGGACGCGAACGAGCCCTTTGGCCGGCCAGATGCTCGGATTTTGCCCGAGAACGGTCTAGATTGGCCTGCAGGACTAGCCCGCTCAGGACATGCCCATGAATCTCGCCGAACTCAACAAAATCGCCCGCGCCATGGTTGCGCCAGGCAAGGGATTGCTTGCCGCGGATGAATCGTCAGGCACGATCAAGAAGCGCTTCGATGCGATCAGCGTCGAGTCGACCGAGGACAATCGCCGTGATTATCGTGAAATGCTGTTTCGCTCGCGCGAGGCCATGAGCAGCTACATTTCCGGCGTGATCCTCTACGACGAGACCATCTGGCAGAACGCCAAGGATGGCACACCACTGGTGCGGCTGATCGAGGAAGCCGGCGCTATTCCCGGCATCAAGGTCGACGAAGGCACGCAGGCGTTGCCTAACTGTCCCGGTGAACTGGTGACCGCAGGCCTCGACAAGCTCGCCGAGCGTCTTGCCAAATATTACGCACGCGGCGCGCGTTTCGCGAAGTGGCGTGCGGTGATCGATATCGGTGCCGGTATTCCCTCGATGACCGCAATCTCCGTCAACGCGCATGCGCTCGCCCGCTATGCCGCGCTATGCCAGGCCGCGCAGATCGTCCCGATCGTCGAGCCCGAAGTGCTGATGGACGGCGATCACGATATCGACCGCTGTGTCGAGGTGACGCAGCGCGTGCTCAACAAGACGTTCCAGGAGTTGCGGATTCAGCGGGTCGCACTGGAAGGCATGATCCTGAAGCCGAACATGGCTGTCTCGGGCAAGAAGTCAAAGACGCAGGCTGGTGTGGCCGAAGTGGCCGAGAAGACCGTGCGCATGCTGAAGAACTGCGTGCCTGCCTCCGTGCCTGGCATCGCATTCCTCTCCGGCGGCCAGTCGGATGAGGATGCAACAGCGCATCTCGACGCCATGAACAGGATCGGCGGGCTGCCCTGGCCACTGACATTCTCCTATGGCCGCGCACTTCAGGCAGCGCCGCAAAAGGCCTGGTCCGGCAAAGCCAACAATGTGCCCGCCGGTCAGCGGGCCTTCACTCATCGAGCACACATGAATTCGCTCGCCAGCAAAGGCGAGTGGACGACTGATCAAGAGCAGAAGGCGCTATAGTCTTGGCTTCCAAACCCGTCCCACCGCCGCCGACGCCGCGTCTCTATCTCGCAACCCCTGTCGTGGACGATCCTTCGTCGCTGGCCACGAACCTGCCTGCTCTTCTTCAGAAAGCAGATGTCGCTGCCGTCCTGGTGCGACTGGCGACGACCGACCAGCGCACCATGATCACGCGCATCAAGGCGCTGGCGCCTGTCATCCAGAGCAGCGGCGCCGCGATGCTGATCGAAGGCAATGTCGAGCTCGTCGCACGCGGCGGCGCCGATGGCGCGCATCTGCCCGGTCTCGCTCCACTGCAGGATGCACTGCCCTCGCTGAAGCCTGATCGCATTGCAGGCTGCGGCGGACTCTCGACACGCCATAACGCGATGGCTGCAGGCGAAGCTGGTGCCGACTACGTGTTGTTCGGCGAACCCGACACCAAGGGCCAGCGCCCATCGACCGAAGCGATCACTGAACGTCTGCAGTGGTGGGCCGAATTGTTCGAGCCGCCTTGCGTGGGCTACGCCGCGACGCTCGATGAGGCCAGGGAGTTCGCAGCTGCCGGCGCTGATTTCGTGCTGGTTGGCGACGTCATCTGGAACGACGCGCGCGGCGCTGCGGCAGCTCTGGTAGACGCCGAGAAGGCGATCCAGCAGGGATACGCAACGCTCGTCGCGGGGCTGACCAAGGTCGAACAGGAATAACGCCGGAATGAAAGTTCTGCGTTCCCTCACTGTGATTGCGGGCTGCCTGACCTGGGCAGCCAGCGCGACCGCGCAGATTTCGCTGACGCCACCGGGGGTGCAGACGTCACCACCGGCTGCCAGCAAGGCAGCGCCAAAAAAGGCGCCCGCTCCCGCGCCTGCCAAGGCGCCGACCGCAGCCAAGAAAGCGCCACCCCCTGCCGAGAAGCCCGCGCAGCCTGCAGAAGCTGCACCAACCGACCCCAATGCCGATCTGGTCTATGGCGCCTATCAACGCGGTCAGTACAAAACCGCTTTCGACCTCGCGAGCAAGCGCGCGCAGGAGAACAACGACCCGAAGGCGATGACCATGCTTGGCGAACTCTACGCCAATGCACTGGGCGTCAAACGCGACTACGCAAAGGCCGCTGAATGGTATCAGCGCGCGTCGGAACGCGGCGACCGCGAGGCCATGTTCGCGCTGGCAATGCTGCGGCTATCGGATCGCGGCAATGTCGGCAAACGCGATGAGGCCGTAAAACTGCTGGCCTCCTCAGCCAAGCTCGGCAATCCGAAGGCCGCCTACAATCTGGCGCTGCTCTATCTCGACGGACAGACACTGCCGCAGGACGTCAAACGGTCCGCCGAACTGCTCCGCGTCGCTGCAGATGCAGGTAATCCCGAGGCGCAATACGCCCTGGCCACCTTCTATAAGGAAGGCACGGGGGTCGAGAAAAGCATCGACAAGGCGGTCCGCCTGCTCCAGGCGGCGTCACTTGCCGACAATGTCGATGCCGAGGTCGAATATGCCATCGCGCTGTATAACGGCACGGGAACCCCCAAGAACGAGGCTGCGGCTATCGCCCTGCTCCGCAAGGCCTCCAAGCAGAATAGCCCGATCGCCCAGAACCGCCTCGCCCGGGTGCTGGCGCTGCGCACCAATACCGACGACCGGCTGGAAGGCCTGAAATGGCATATCGTCGCCAAAACCGCCGGAAAGGGCGACCTGATGCTCGACGAGCTTCTGGCCCAGGCCAGTCCCGAGGAAAAGACCAAGGCCCAGGAAGCCGCCAAGAAGTGGCTGGGCACGACCCAGAAATGAGCCCTTTAGCGATCTTGCCTTGACGGGATGCCGCCCGCAGGGCACCCATCGCCCCAGCAACCCCCAATCAGACCTGCCGTCAGGTCGTCGTGAGACGAACGCATGATCAATTCAGCCCTTATGAACGTGATGGTGAAAGCCGCGCGCCGCGCCGGCCGCAGCCTGAAGCGCGACCTCGGCGAGATCGAGAACCTGCAGGTCTCGATGAAGGGCCCCGCCAATTTCGTCAGCCTCGCCGACAAGCGGGCCGAGGAGATGCTCTATACGGACCTCAACAAGGCCCGCCCGGGCTATGGCTTCCTTGGCGAGGAAGGCGGCAGCCGCGACGGCACTGACAAGAGCCATACCTGGATCGTCGATCCGCTCGATGGCACCACCAACTTCCTGCACGGCATCCCGCAATTCGCAGTCTCGATCGGTCTGGCGCGCGAAGGTCAGGTGATTGCCGGCCTGATCTACAATCCAGCCAATGACGAACTCTACATGGCCGAGAAGGGCTCCGGTGCGTTCCTCAACGACACGCGCCTACGCGTCGCCGGCCGTAAGCAGCTCAACGAATGCGTCATCGCCTGCGGCCTGCCGCATATCGGCCGCGGCGACTTCGAATTGTCACGTAACGAAATGGCCGCGTTGCAGCCGAAGGTCGCCGGCCTCCGCCGCTTCGGCGCAGCCTCGCTTGATCTCGCTTTCGTGGCAGCCGGTCGGCTCGACGGCTATTGGGAGCGCAATCTGCAGCCTTGGGACGTTGCTGCGGGCCTGATCCTGATCAAGGAAGCCGGCGGCACTGTCGGCGATATCAATGGCGGTGACGTGCTGACGACCGGCAATGTCGTTGCAGGCAACGAATTCGTCCACGACGCTCTGACGAAAATCCTGCGGCCGCTGACGAAATAAGATTGATCGCTCGAATAGAAAAAGCCCGGATGGCGTTGCGCCATCCGGGCTTTTTGTTTGATTGCCCTAGCTGTGCGATACGGACGGCGATGCGGTCGGCTCGCCTTGCTTTGCCTCTTCCGTCTTCGGTGCCTTGTCCGGTGAGAACAGCCGCTGCACCGACACGAAGAACACCGGCACCATCAGCAGCGCCAGGATCACCACCGCAATCATGCCGCCGGTCACCGACGTACCAAGCGCCTGCTGGCTGGCACCGCCGGCGCCCGATGCAACGACCATCGGCAACACACCGCAGATAAAGGCCAGACCCGTCATCACGATCGGGCGGAAGCGCAGGAAGCAAGCCTCCATCGTGGCATCTACCAGCGACTTGCCCTGCGCGCGCAGGTCCTTGGCGAATTCGATAATCAGAATCGCATTCTTGGCGGCGAGACCGATGATCGTAATCAGACCTACCGTGAAGTACACGTCGTTCGGCAGGCCACGCAGGGTCGCTGCCAGTACAGCGCCGACGATGCCGAGCGGTACCGTCATCAGCACGGCCACCGGGATCGTCCAGCTCTCATAAAGCGCTGCGAGCACCAGGAACACCACCAGCGCCGACAGCGCGAGCAGGAACGGCGCCTGCGAGCCGGACAGCTTCTCCTGCAGCGACTGGCCGGTCCACTCAAAACCGAAACCACGCGGCAACAGGCCAGCCAGTCGCTCCATCTCCTTGATGGCGTCGCCCGAGGTAAAGCCGGGCCGTGCCTCGCCGGATATTCGCACCGCCGGATAGAAATTGAAGCCGGCGATCTGCGTCGGCCCCTTCGCCCATTCCACGGTGGCAAAGGACGAGAACGGCACCAGCTGCCCGCGGCTGTTCTTGACATTGTAGTTCAGGATGTCGCTGGCGTTCATCCGGTTGGCGGCCTCGGACTGCACCACGACGCGCTGCATGCGACCGCGGTTCGGGAAATCGTTGATGTAGTTCGAGCCGAGATTGGTCGAGATCGTGCTGTTGATGTCCTCGAAAGTGACGCCGAAAGCGCCGGCCTTTTCGCGGTCGATCATCAGATTGACCAATGGCGCCGACGGCAGGCCTTCGACGAACACTTTCTGCAGCACCGGGCTGGCATTGGCGTCCGCGATCAGCTTGTCGGATGCGGCGTTGAGCGCGACGAAGCCCTTCTGACCACGGTCCTGCAGGCGGAAGCTGAAGCCCGAAGAGTTGCCGAGATTATCGATCGGTGGCGGCTGCAGCGCCGAAATCTTGGCGTCACGGATCGATGACAGGCTCTTGTTGATATCATCAACGAGTGCCGCCGCAGAGTCCTTTGGCGGACGCTCCGACCAGTCCTTCAAGGTGATGAAGGCCTGCGCGGTGTTCATTCCCTGACCGAGGAAGCTGAAGCCGGTGAGAAACACGACGCTCTCGATGCCGGAGCGCTTCTTCAGATAGTCCTCAACCTTCTCGATGGCACCCTCGGTGCGGGCGAACGAGGAGTCTGACGGCGTCTGCACGTCGGTAGTGATGAAACCCTGGTCGTCGATCGGCAGGAAGCCGCCGGGCATCCGCATGAAGCCCCAGGTAAGACCGACCAACAACGCGACATAGACGATCAGCAAGCGTCCGGTGCGCTGGATCGACCAGCCCACCGTCCTCGAATAGCCGTCGCGGGTGGCGTCGAGCTTGCGGTTGAACCAGCCAAACACGCCTTTCTTGGCATGGCCATGTCCTTCCTTGATAGGCTTCAGGAAGGTCGCGCACAGCGCAGGCGTCAGCGACAGCGCCAGCAGCGCGGAGAAGGCGATCGAGGCAACCATGGTGACGGAGAACTGGCGGTAGATGATGCCTACCGAGCCCGGGAAGAACGCCATCGGCACGAACACGCCGATCATCACCAGCGTAACACCGATGATGGCGCCGGAGATCTGGCCCATCGCCTTCTTGGTGGCCTCCTTCGGCGGAAGGCCCTCCTCGCTCATGATGCGCTCGACGTTCTCGACCACAACGATGGCGTCGTCGACCAGGATGCCGACAGCCAGCACCATGCCGAACATAGTCAGCATGTTGATCGAATAGCCTGCCAGCAACAGCATCGTGCAGGTGCCGAGCAGCGCGATGGGTACGACGATGGTCGGGATCAGCGTGTAGCGGAAATTCTGCAGGAAGATGAACATCACGATGAAGACGAGGACGACCGCCTCGATCAGCGTCATCACCACCTTCATGATCGATGCTTCGACCACTGGCGTGACATTGTACGGAATGTCATAGGCGATGTTGGCCGGGAAGAAGTTCGACAGCTCCTTCATCTTGGCTTCGATCGCGGACGCCGTCGCCAGCGCGTTGCCCTTTGGGGACATCAGCACCGACAGGCCGGCCGTCGGCTGGCCGTTCAGGCGCGTGGTGAACTGATAGCTGAGGCCACCTATCTCGATACGAGCGACGTCGCGCAACCGCACAGTCGAGCCGTCGGAATTGGCGCGCAGCACAATGGCGCCGAATTCTTCCGGCGTGGAGAGCTGGCCTTTGACGAGCACCAGCGACGACGTCTTGGTGGTCGCCGTCGACGGCTCGGCACCAACGCTGCCGGAGGCAACCTGGGCGTTCTGCGCCGTGATGGCCTTGTTGACGTCGTCGGAGGTCAGATTGTAGCCGACGAGTTTGGCGGGATCGACCCAGACTCGCAGCGAGCGCTCGGTGGAATACAGCGAGGCACGTCCAACGCCGGGGATACGACGAATTTCACCAAGGATGTTGCGGATCATGAAGTCGCCGAGTCCGACTTCATCGAGGCTGTTATCGGTGGAGCGCAGCGTAATGATGTTGAGCACCGCGGCCGAGGCTTCCTCGACCAGGATGCCCTGTTGAATCACGGCACGCGGCAAACGCGCTTCCACGCGCTTCAAGCGGTTCTGCACTTCAACCGACGCCTGGCTGGTATCGGTGCCGGGCTGAAAATTGGCAATGATTTCGACAGCGCCAAGCGAGTCGCTCGTCGACTCGAAGTTCAGGATGCCCGCAGCGCCGTTGAGCTCCTCCTCAATCAGCCGCGTAACGCTGTTGTAGAGGTTCTCCGGTGACGCACCAGGATAGCTGGTCGAGATCGAAATCGATGGCGGCGCAATGATCGGATACTGCGCGATTGGAAGCTGCGGAATCGCGATAGCGCCGAAAAGACAAATGAAAAGCGCGACGACCCAGGCGAAAATCGGCCTGTCGATGAAAAAACTAGCCATGTCGATTTACTCAGGGACGAGCTTGAGTGGTTTTCTGCCCCTCGGGCGGAAGGCCCGCAGTGGCATTCGTGTCAGTCCACGCCACTGGCTTCACCTTGTCGCCGGCAGCGAATTTCTGGAAGCCCTCGACCACGACGCGCTCGCCGCCCTTCAGGCCTTCAGTCACGAACCACTGACCGTCCTGCACGGCACCAGTTCGTACCATCTGGACCGCAACATGACCGTCATCCTTGACGACGAAAACTTCGGCGCCACCACCGCCATTGCGCTGGACTGCCTGCTGCGGAACCGCGATGGCATCAGTGTCGATGCCCTGCTCGATCTGCACACGGACATACATGCCTGGCAACAGTTCACGCTTCGGGTTCGGGAATTCGCCGCGGAGCGTCACCTGACCTGTGAAAGTGTCCACCTTGGCTTCGGAAAACAGCAGCTTGCCCGGCAGCGAGTAGAGCGTGCCGTCATCCAGCATGAGCCGCACCTTGGCAGTACCGGGGGCGATCCGCTCGAGATCGCCGGTCTCGAAGGAGCGGCGCAGGTTGTTCAGTTCGGACACCGACTGCGTGAAATCAGCATAAATCGGATCGAGCTGCTGAATGGTGGCCAGATTTGTGTTGTCGTTCTGTGCGAGCAGCGCACCTTCGGTCACCAGAGCGGCTCCGACAATGCCATCGATCGGCGCACGGATGGTTGCATAGTCCAGATTGAGACGCGCACGGGCGACGTCGGCTTTCTTTGATGCAATCTCGGCTTCAGCCTGACGCTGTGCACCAACAGCCTTCTCGGCTTCCGCTTCGGAGACCGCTTTCTGCTGTGCAAGACCCGATATGCGCTTGGCCTGCATCGACGCGAGGTCATAAGCAGCTTCCGCCTTGTGCAGCGACGCCTTTGCGGATTGCAATTCCACCTCGAACGGCTTCGGATCAATGCGATACAGCGTGTCGCCCGCCTTCACCTCGGTGCCCTGATGAAAAGCACGCTCGATAATGATGCCCGACACACGCGAGCGCACGTCGGCGACGCGCGTTGGCGCAATACGCCCGGGCAGTTCTCGAACCAGCGCACGTCGCTGTTGTGTGACGGAAATGATGCTGACTTCAGGCTCGCTCACCTGCGTCGGAGCAGACGCCACAGCGTCCTTGGGTTCATTGCATCCTACGAGCACGGGTGCGAGCCCCGCCAGCAGAAGCACGAAGCCTGCAGAGCGTGCGTTCAACATCGTCATTTAATTTGTTATCCCAAGTTGCACATTCGAACATGCATCAACGGATACGCGGGACTATGTAGCCTTCATGCGCGTAGCCGGATTTATCGAACTTCTTTGATAGCCTAGAATAAAAACCGCGGTGCTGCGGCGCAATGCATATCGAGGCGGCGCATTGCCACACGGCCTATCGTATTGAAGTCATAGAGCCTTTCGAGGCTCACGTGAACGTGAATCGGATGGAACCGGCACATGTTTAGTAAACGGCGGCCATTCGATAGTGCCTCACGCCCCATTCGCTTCCATTAGCATAGCCAAACAAACCTGCGGTCGCGGAAAGAACCAGGGCCACTCCTTCTCTGCAGCGAAGATGTCTGCACATTGCCAGATGAGATGATGGCTGGGCATCACGTCGTCGGTGAAGAGTGCTACGCGATCCAGTCCTTCCGGTCGGCGCTGTCGAACAGACAGGCGCCGTGCAGTGCGTGCGTAAAGAAAACGGCCATTCGGCACCAACCATGATCGCACGCATGCAAGCCCGGTTTCAACTGGAAGTTCCCGGTGACATCGTTGATTCTCGGGTGATTCCGGCAGTATCCGATCTTTTTTTGTCGCGGGGCTGTGCCATATTGCGCGTCGAACCTTTTCTCGCATGCAGATGATCCGCACATGGCGCCAGGCCCCTCGTCCCGCTCCGCGATGGAGATCGAACTGACCAAGCTGTCATCGCCCCGGATCTTCCTGGTCCGAATGCTGGTGTTTCTGGTGCTCTGCGGTCTAATCATGACCGTGCTCTACAAGCAGATCGTTCTCGCCTTCTTCGCCAATCCCGGGCTCAACGCGCTGATCGGCGCGGTGTTGGCGATCGGCACCATCCTGTCGTTCCGGCAGGTGATCCGGCTCTATCCGGAAGTCTCGTGGGTCAACAGCTTTCGGATTTCCGATCCCGGCCTCGCGCTGGACCGACGCCCGACCCTGCTGGCGCCGATGGCTGCGATCCTCGGCGGCGAGCGCACCGGCCGCATGACCATCTCGCAGCAGACCATGCGGCATCTGCTCGATTCGATCGCGACACGCCTCGACGAGGCCCGCGACATCTCGCGCTATATGACCGGCTTGCTGGTGTTCCTCGGCCTGCTCGGCACCTTCTGGGGTCTGATCGAGACCGTAGGTTCCGTCGGCAAGGTGATCGACGGCCTCAAGGTCGGCGGTGATGCGGGTTCATTGTTCGATACGTTGAAGGAGGGCCTCGCCGCGCCGCTCGCCGGCATGGGGATCTCGTTTTCGTCATCGCTGTTCGGCCTCGCGGGCTCGCTGATCCTCGGCTTCCTCGATCTGCAATCCAGCCAGGCGCAGAACCGGTTCTATACGGACCTGGAAGACTGGCTCGCTTCTACCGTGAAGGAATATTCCGGCGAGACGGCACCTGTTGCAACCTCGGGAACCTCGCCAGAACTGCAGGATGCCATCGAGCGTCTGCGCCGCTCTATCGAGGACGGCAACAACAACCGTGGCACCACGACCGCCATGGCCAATCTCGCCGATGCAATCCAGAGTCTCGTCGCGCATATGCGCACCGAGCAGGAGATGATCCGCGAATGGGCCGACGGTCAGGGCGAACAGAGCCGCGAGATCAAGAAGCTGCTGGAACACATCGCTCGCCAACCTGAGAAGAACTGATCCATGGCATTGGCACGCAATCGCCGCGGCTCTTCCGAATTCAACTACTGGCCGGGCTTCGTCGATGCGCTGTCGACGCTGGTGCTCGCGATCGTCTTCTTGCTGTCGATCTTCCTCGTCGTGCAATTCTATCTGTCGCAGGAAGTCACCGGCAAGGACAAGGCGCTGGAGCAGCTCACCGCCAAGCTGGCTCAACTCAACGATCTGCTGTCGCTGGAGAAGCTCGGCAAGCTCAACCTCGACGAACAGCTGTCTCAGATGCGCGCCGGCCTCGCCGCCGCGGAATCCGAGCGCGACCGGGTCAAGGGACTTTATGACGGCCTCGCCGGTGCCGGCTCTGATGCGCAGGGCCGCAACAACGAACTGACCAAGGCCCTCGATTCCGAGAAACAGATCACGGCCCGCGCGCTGGCGCAGGTCGAGATACTGAACCAACAGATCTCCGCGCTACGCCGTCAGCTTGCGGCCCTCGAGGAGGCTCTGGAGGCCTCCGAGAAGCGCGACAAGGAATCGCAAGGGCGCATTGCCGACCTTGGTACACGCCTCAATGTCGCATTGGCGCAGCGCGTTCAGGAACTGTCGCGCTATCGTTCGGAATTCTTCGGGCGCCTGCGTGCCATCCTCGGCAACCGCCCCGATATCCGGATCGTTGGCGACCGCTTCGTATTCCAGTCAGAAGTCTTCTTCGACGCCGGCCAGGCGCTGCTGTTGCCGGAAGGCCGCGCCGAACTCGACAAGGTCGCCAGTGCGCTGATCGAACTCGACAAGCAGATTCCCGCCGAGATCGCTTGGGTGATGCGTGTCGACGGCCATACCGACTCGCGACCCATCCTCAACAGCCCGCTGTTCAAGTCGAACTGGGAACTGTCGTCGGCACGTGCGATTTCGGTGGTGCAATATCTGATCTCGCTCGGCGTCCCCGCGCAGCGCCTTGTCGCAGCAGGCTTCGCCGAAAATCAGCCGCTGGATACGGCGCAGACCGAGGAAGCCTACAAGCGCAACCGGCGCATCGAACTCAAGCTTACCGAGCGCTGAGGGCATGCCTGAGGCATTCCAGCTCCGTCCTTATCGCGAGAACGATGAAGACGCCTCGATCGCACTCTGGCTGGAGACCTGGCGGCAGGCCTACCCCTCGATCAATTTCGACGCCCGTGTCGACTGGTGGCGCAATCGATGGCGCAACGAGCTGGTACCAGTGGCGCAGATCGTGGTCGCCGAGCAAAACGGTGCGATGGTCGGTTTCGTCACCATCGACCGCACCGGCTATCTCGACCAACTGGTGGTGAGCCCGGCCAAATGGGGATCGGATGTTGCAAGCCTGCTGGTCGATGACGCCAAGCGGCTGTCTCCCGGCGGCGTGACGCTCAAGGTCAATGCCGACAATGCCCGCGCTATCAAATTCTATATGCGCAACGGCTTCGTCAAAACAGGCGATGAAGTGAACACGTCAGGCCGCGCCGTCGACCTGATGGAATGGAAGCCGTGAACGTCGCGGCCGCGCCATATCACACCCCGAACTGCAACCTTGCCAGCCTTGCATAGAGCCCGTTCGCGGCCACCAGGGACGCGTGGGTGCCCTGCTCGACGATGCGGCCATGCTCCATGACGAGGATGCGATCGCAGGACAGGACGGTGGCAAGGCGATGGGCGATGACCAGCGTGGTACGGTGCTTCATCAGCTCTTCCAGCGCAGTCTGCACCAGCGTTTCGGATTCGGCATCCAGCGCAGATGTCGCCTCATCGAGCAGCAGCAAAGGCGCGTCGCGCAGGATAGCGCGGGCAATCGCAATGCGCTGACGCTGGCCGCCCGAGAGCGTGACGCCCCGCTCGCCGAGTTGCGCTTCGAATCCGCCCGGCAGGCGGCGGATGAATTCGGTCGCATGCGCCAGTGACGCCGCGTGCTCGACTTCAGCGTCCGTTGCATCGGGACGACCGAAGCGGATGTTCTCGCGGGCCGTTGCTGCGAACACGACGGAGTCTTGCGGCACCAATGCGATGCGTTTACGCAGCTCGCGCGGGTCGGCGTCGCGGATCGGTACGCCATCGACCGAGATGGCGCCGCCCTTGGGATCGTAAAAGCGCAACAGCAGATGAAACAGTGTGCTCTTGCCGGCGCCGGACGGCCCGACGATAGCGACTTTCTCGCCAGCCTTGACGGATATCGACACGCCGGCTGCCGACAGGATGTCCGGCCGGGTCGGATAGGCAAAGGAGACATTGTCAAACACGACGTCACCGCGCGGGGGCAGCGGCAGGGCGCGCGGCGCTGCCGGGGTAACCACGGCGGATTTGACGTTCAGGATTTCGAACAGGCGTTCGGCCGCGCCCGATGCTGCCGAAATCTCGCCCCAGACTTCGCTGAGCTGGCCGAGGCTGGACGCGGCAAAGGCCGCATAAAGCACGAACTGGCCGAGCCGGCCCGGTGTCAGTGCGCCCGTCAACACGTCATGCGAGCCGACCCAGAGAATCCCCACGACGCTGGAGAACACGATGAAGATGATAACCGCAGTCAGCACGGCGCGCGCGCGCGTGGAGCCGCGCGCGGCGTCATAGGCTTGCTCGACCTCCTTGCCGAAGCGCGCGTTCGCCAACTGCTCGTTGGTATAGGCCTGCACGGTACGGATCGAGCCGACCAGTTCGCCGGCATAGGCGGAGGCTTCCGCCAGCGTATCCTGCGCATTACGCGACAGACGGCGCACCCAGCGCCCGAAAGCCACCAGCGGAATCACGATCAGCGGGATCGCCGCGAGCACGAAACCGGAGAGCTTGGGGCTGGAGACCACCATCATGGCGGCGGCGCCAAGAAACAGCACGAGGTTGCGCAACGCGATGGATACGGACGCGCCGACCGCCGACTTTATCTGTGTCGTATCAGCCGTGAGCCGCGACACCAGTTCGCCGGAGCGTGACGTATCGAAGAACGACGGCGACAGCGCGGTGAGGTGCTTGAACACGTCGCGGCGCAGATCGGCGACGATGCGCTCGCCGATGGTCATGACGAGGTAGTAACGGGCGGCGCTGGCCAGCGCGAGCACGACCACCACAGCGATCATCACGCTGAAATAGTTGTTGATCATCGCGATGCCTTCGGGGCTGAAGCCGAAGTCGATCATCCGCCGTGCCGCCACCGGAACGACAAGCGTGGTCACAGCCGCAATGGTCAATGACACCAGCGCCAGCAGGGCCCGGCCGCGATACCTCGCCACATAGGGCGCCAGCGCCAGTAGCGGCCGCAATTTGGCTCGACTGGGTTGTACCGGGAGCTCTGCAATGGCGTCCGCCAGCGACGGCTCCGGAAGCACGGGATCGGGCTCCGGAAGCGGCGGCTTGGCCGCGCGGGGGATCTCAAGCCGTTCGACTGCACTCATGATTTATAACCGTTCTTGGCGTTGCCCTGAGATAGGCCGACGCGAGCCGCGAGGCAAATGACCTAGGTCAATTCCCAACGGGGCAAATTGCCCGGGGGCAATGACCGGAAGGCCACGATCCGTCACGGCAGTCCTTGTCTCCCGCACGTTCCTGCGATATAGAGCGGCCAAATCCGCCATCGAAATCACAGAGATTCAGGCGCCAGCGCGCCGAAGGAACCGTCATGAAAGCCGAAATTCACCCGGATTATCATAACATTACGGTCGTTATGACCGATGGCACGGAGTATCAGACCCGTTCCACCTGGGGCGAGGAAGGCGACAAGCTGAACCTCGACATCGATCCGAAGTCGCACCCGGCCTGGACCGGCGGTACCACCCAGTTGCTCGACCGCGGCGGCCGCGTCTCGCGCTTCCAGAAGAAGTTCTCGGGCTTCCTCAAGAAGGAAGACTGATCATTTCAGGGTGGCCCATTCGGGCTGCCTGACTGCCTTTCAAAACGCCTCTGCAGCTTGCAGGGGCGTTTTTTTGTTGCTGGACGACCATTGCCACTACGGTACCATAAAACCGCCTCTGTTGCCCTCCCAATAAGGTGCGCCATATCACCTTGCGCGGGGGCGCAACGAGACCATGCCAACCAAAACCGGGCACCACCGTAAAAAGCCGCGCCAGGCGCGCTCCATTGCGACCGTGGGAATCATTCTGGACGCCGCTGCCCTCGTGCTTGTCGATGAGGGGTACGACCGGGCCACCACGAACCGGATTGCGGAGCGCGCCGGGGTCAGCATCGGATCGCTCTATCAGTATTTTCCAAACCGGGACGCGCTGTTCGGGGCCCTCCATGGGCGGACTGAAGCCCAAATGTCCGAAAATATCTGGCAGACCATCTCAGGATTCGAAGGGATGGATCTGCGCGGGTTCGTCCGGTCCGGCCTGAACACCGCGATCAGCCAGCACGCACGCGCGCTGCCGCTGCTGAGAGTCTTGATGGAGACCGCCTCCGGCCGCCCCCCTGTTCAGTGGCCATTCGACCGCTTTCCGCAACGGCAAGGGCTCCTGCGCGGCATGTTCGACCGCCACGCTGACGAACTGCGCCCTGGCTTCAATCGCGAAGCCGGAAGTTTCTTCATTCCAAGAATGGTGGGCTCAGCGCTCGATGCAGCGATCGCCTTCCGTCCGGACGCCTTCGCCAACGGCGAGCTGGAACAGGAGCTGGATACGATGTTGTCGTACTATCTGATCGGCGAGCGCTAGAAGAACGCGCTAGCCTGCGCCATATTGACCACGCAGTGCTATCACACGAACTATCGCACGCCGACATCGAACGAATAAGCGACGCCAAGGCCATAGGTGACCTGATTGGTCGACCCGCGGAATTTCACCAGCGGACTGTCGGCGATGCTGCCGAGCAGCTTGTCATATTCGACATATCCTCGCACTTCCCATTGCGGATCGAACTTGTAGCGCAATTGCGCGCCGGCACCGACCGCACTCGAACCGCCCTTGGCGTCGTAGACAGGCAAACCTGACGCAAGCGCCTCGATATTGCTGACGCTGAAGTAAGTCTCCGCATATTTCGCATCTGTCACCCGATAGCGCGGGCCGGCAGCAAAGGTCATCCGCTCGTTGAGCGGCACAATCACATCAGCCGAGAAATCCGCGACAATGCCTTCGTGGCCACCGAGACCGCGGCGCAGTTCGGAGCGCAGGCGCAGCCAGTCGAAGGCGTAATATTCGGCGAAGCCGCCGAGTTCGACGGCGAAATCGACGTCGCGCAAGCCACGCAGCTCGCTGTGATCGGCGGCCTTGCGCGCAGCTTTGTAATTGCCGACCGGACCGGCGCGAAAGCCGCCGACGTCGATCAGAGCAAAGCTCGCATTGTCGCGCATGCTCTTGAAGCGGGCCGGAGTGCCTGCCCGTCGGATCGAAATGATCGGTTTGGGCGCAAGTTCGGAGCTTCCGGCGCCTTCATAGGATGGCTGCATCTCGCCACCAATCCCGACGGTCACGGTCCAGCCCCCGGAAGCGGAGGGCACGAACGGCACAGCTGGCAACATCACCACCGGATCTGCCGCCACTGCAACCGCGGGACATGCCAGCACGCCGACGAGACCGAACAAACGAGGAGACAAAGACATCAGATTCCTACTCGGACCGGGGCGGAGTTTCGGTGTGGCCGCGCTTCAATGCCACATCGCTGCGACTGACCCGATGCGACAGGGAGTCACCGCAGCAATGAGAAGATAGCGGGCGCTATCCGTTCTCAAAACTCGCATTGGTCAAACGCCGGAGGAGTGAATCATCGCCAATAAACCCTATGCCCGCAGTACTTTGTGAGAAATGACGATACCCGCAGGATGTCATCACTCACATTTCGGGACAGCATGGCAGTGATATCTGAAGGAATGGATTATCGCCGCCTGCGGCATCGAGCCGCATTACCGACCTGATAGCGCTGATGCCTACGCCTTCACCGGCGCGTCGCTTCTCCGCGGAATGAATCGCTGCGTGATCCAGCTGCGCCCGGGCATCTCGACGAAGCGATAGCTCACTTCCGCCAGCAGCCAGATGATGGCGAAACACACCAATGACGCAGCGATATAGACAGCCTCGGTCTGGCCGAAATGCCGCCAGGTCCTGATCGCGAAGCTCACGAATAGCGGATGGATCAGGTAGATCGAATACGAGATGATGCCGAGCCGATAGACCAGCGCGTTGCCGAACAAAAGTTGCGCCATCCGGCCGTCACGCGAGAGCACCGCGACCAGCGGGATGTACAGCAGGTACATCAAGCGATCGCTGGCATCCGCGAGACCGACCGCGATGATGGCGAGGGGCAGTGCGACCACAAGAATGTCCTGCACGCCCGCTGACAGGCGATCGACCACATCCCCAAAGCGAAAGATCGCAAGGCCCAGCGTGAAGCCTCCCACCGCGCGCAGCAACGGATAGAGCGAATTGCCGTTGACGACGTCGAGCGGCCCGCCCGACCCGCGGCCGCTGACGCTCACCGCATAGATGCCAAGCAGCGCCGCGATCACCGCAAGCCCCGCGATCCATTTGCTCCAACGCTGGGTAGCGGCCATCAGGATCGGCAGCAGCAGATAAGAGCCCATCTCGGCGCTCGCCGCCCAGGCCACGCCGATGATCGGAAAAATATAGAGCCCCCAGCCGGTCATCATCAGCAGGTTGCCGGTCCAGTCCCATGCCGAAAACATCTCCAGCTTCTCGCCGGAGAGGCCAGCCGCGATCTTGGCAACATAGAACAGGCCGATGATGAAATAGGCTGGGTACAGCCGCGCGACCCGCTTGAGCATGAAATGCGCGAACGCCTTGCCAGTGAGATGCAGGAACGTGTCGCGATAGGTCAGCGCCATCACATAGCCTGACAGCATGAAGAACAGATCGACCAGCAGATAGCCGTAGGGAATCCGGAAAAACGAACCGGTGCCGCCGGTTGCGAGCTGCACGTCACCGAAATGATACACGACGATGACAGCGGCGGCGACGCCGCGCACTCCGGTCAACGCCCTGATATCGTCTGCCATCGCAAATGCCCCCGCTTCAGCCGGCTCATGTTTAGCGCATGAGCCGCGAGCGAGGAACAGCGTTTAAGAATGCGGAGGACGCGCGATCAGCGCTCGAACGCGGCCTTCAGGCGATTAAGCTGCGGCACCAGCGGATTGCCGATCGGAGCATGCGTGGTGGTCGCGGCGTGGATCGAGACGTCGAGGCGACGAACCTTGGTCTGCAGCACCATCGAACGTGCGATCAGGATCTGCAGCTGCTCCGGCAGTCTGAGCAGCATTTCTTCCGGACTCGGATCGGCGGCGCTGAGCTTCACCTTGGTCTTTTCGCGATTGGCCTGGGTCAGTGTCATCTCGCCTTCCTTCACCGCGCGGTGCAGCAGCAACCACGAGGCCAGCTGCATCAGGCGCGTGGTGAGGCGCATACTCTCGGTGGCGTAGGTCAGGCTGACGGAACGATCCAGTGCCTTGGCCTCGGTCCTGCCCACGCCGTCAAGATAGGACGCGGTCTCCTCGACCAGATCCATCCCCTCGCGAAACAAGGCGCCGAAGGCAGCAGAATTGGTCAGCCGCTCGCTGAACTGAACGAGAGCAGGTTCGCTGTGCAAACGATCCGACATAGTTAACGCCTCACGCAAATGGTTCCGCAGCCAGCTCTGAGCGGCGGGCTTATGATGAACAAATCATTACGCGTGCGTGCGTGAGAGTCCAGCGGCGTAAAATTAAAGAAGTATTTATGGTTTCCAACGCGATTGAACGATCGCGGACGCCCCGAATGGGGACAGACGTATCAAAAAAGAGCCGCCGTTTCCGGCGGCTTTAAAGTTGATAACAGGGAGGCGTCAAACAGAGTGGACAGGAGCCACTCGGTGTCCAAACAAGGACAATTTGAGTAATATGCGAGAAAGCTTAATTGCGCGTAAATGCGCGGGCTTTCTTCACGATCCGTTTGCCATGTGAAGTATCGCGATGTGTCCCGGATTGGGACGCTTGCGGGAGCATGATTGAATTAAATGAAGGCCGCACACGAACTTCACCTGCTGTCATCACCCGGCTCGACCGGGTAACCCGGTACGTTCAGGCTGACGACGCCGACTTCACGACTTGAAGAATCGATCGGCCGCGTCGCGCGTCGCACGCTTCAAGGTCATGCTCGATTGCAGCCGCGTGATCTCGCCATTGAGCAGCGCGATCCGGTCGGCGAGTTCTTCCACCGATAGCAGGGAAAGATCCTGCCCGATCTCGTGGCTGACCTTCTTCTTCGGCTTGTCGTCGTCATCGATCGCCATTGGGGCCCTCCCCGTCTCAAGTTCAAATATGCACCGGATGTTGCCAGCACTGATCCGGCTGTTTAATCAGATCGCCAGTCGACATCTCGCACGCCGCAAGGACAAATCATGGAAAAGCTGCCCGCGCAAATGACCGTTGTTGGTATCAGCAAACCGGGCGGCCCCGAGGTGTTGATTCCCGAAACACGTCCGGTTCCGAAACCAGGTCCCGGCGAAATTCTGGTCAAGGTCGCCGCCGCCGGCGTTAATCGGCCCGACGTGGCGCAGCGTTCCGGCAGCTATCCGCCGCCGCCCGGCGCCAGCGATCTGCCCGGTCTTGAAATCTCCGGTGAAGTCGTCGCCCTCGGCGAGGGCGCCACCAAACACAAGCTCGGAGACAAGGTGATGTCGCTGGTCGCCGGCGGCGGCTACGCGCAATATTGCATCGCGCAAGACGCGCAGGCGATGACCGTCCCCGAAGGCTTCTCGATGACGGAAGCCGGTGCCACCGCCGAAACACTGATGACCGTCTGGCACAATGTGTTCGAGCGCGGCGGACTGCAGCCCGGCGAGACCGTGCTGATCCATGGTGGGTCTTCCGGCATTGGCACCATGGCGATCCAGCTTGCCAAGGCGCTCGGTTCCAGGGTGATCGTCACCGTCGGCTCGCAAGACAAGGTCGATGCCTGCCTCAAGCTGGGCGCCGATCATGCCATCAACTACAAGACCGAGGATTTCGTCGAACGCGTCAAGGAAATCACCAAGACCGGCGTCGAGCTGATCCTCGACATGGTTGGCGCTGATTACGTGGAGAAAAACTTCGACGCCGCCGCTGTCGATGGCCGCATCGTGCAGATTGCGGTGCTGAATGGACCGAAAGCCACAATCAACGCCGCCAAGATCATGGTGAAGCGGCTGCACTATACCGGCTCGACTTTGCGGCCCCGCACCAATGCCGACAAGGCCGCCATGGTCAGGGCGATCGAGGCCAATGTCCTGCCACTGTTCAAGGCCGGCAAGGTTAAGCCCCTGATGGACAGCACTTTCCCGCTGGAAAAGGCTGCCGAAGCCCATGCCCGCATGGAAACCAGCGCACATATTGGCAAAATTGTGTTGGTCGTTTAGGGCTGGAGAACAGCCGGAAACCCTTTGATTTATCTCGCTTTCATGTCATTTATCGCGCGTCGGGAAATGACCCTGCTTCTGCGTGATGCAGGGTCGATGTTTTGTTGATCGCGGAGAATGACATTGCGTTTGATCAGGTGGCTCGCGCCCCTCGCGCTCGGCCTGATGATTGTTGTTGCCGCAGCACCGGCACAGGCTGTTGACGCTGTCAGCGTCCGCGGTGACGCGCCTGCAATCGACCTCACCGCGATCCTCGAATATCAGCATAGCGACACCGACCGCATCCAGGTCTCCACTGCGCCCGGCACCGATGGCATCGTTCGCCGCATCGAGGTGCGCGGCCGCGAAGCCGGCCAGAACTGGGTGGTGTTCGCGCTCGCCAACAACACCGACGATCAGCTCGATCGTCTGATCGTCGCGCCGCATTATCGCATTGTGTCGTCCGGCCTGCTCTGGCCCGATCTTGGCCTGTCGCGCATTGCGACGATCACGCCGTCGACCGGCGACCGCCCGGAACGTCAGGATAGCGCCACCGCAGATATCTTCCGCGTCACCCTCGACCCCGGCGCCGTCATCACCTTCGTCGCCGAACTGCGCACCAACAAGCTGCCGCAGCTCTATCTATGGGAGCCGGAAGCCTACAAGGACAAGGTCAACTCCTTCACGCTGTACCAAGGCATTGTCATCGGCATTTCCGGCCTGCTGGCATTGGTGCTGACGATCCTGTTCGTGGTGAAGGGCAGCATCATGTTCCCGGCTGCCGCGGCGCTGGCCTGGGCTGTGCTGGTCTATATCGGCGTGGACTTCGGCTTCTGGGGCAAGGTGCTCGACATGTCCCAGGGCGCCGAGCGCGTCTGGCGTGCCTCGGGTGAAGCGATCCTGGCGGCGACGCTGCTGGTGTTCCTGTTTGCTTATCTCAATCTCAGTCGATGGCATGTCCGCTACTCGCACATCACGCTGGGCTGGCTGGCTTTTCTCGGCTCTCTCGTCGGTCTGGCGCTGTTCGATCCTGCTGTCGCGTCAGGCATCGCGCGCATCTCGCTGGTGCTAATCGCCTTCGCCGGCTTCGCGCTAATCGTCTATCTCTCCACCCATGGCTTCGACCGCGCGGTGTTGCTGATCCCGACCTGGTTCCTGCTCGTGGTGTGGGTTGTTGCCGCAGGCATGACCGTCGCCGGCAGCGTCACCAACGACATTGTCGGCCCTGCGCTGCTCGGCGGCCTCGTACTGATCGTGATGCTGATCGGCTTCACGGTCATGCAGCACGCCTTCGCAGGCGGCGGCGCCACCAATGGCATCGTCTCGGACGTAGAGCGTCGCGCGCTGGCGCTGACCGGCTCCGGCGACCTGATCTGGGACTGGGACGTCTCCGCCGACAAGGTGTTCACCTCGCCCGAGACCGAAGCCTTGCTAGGCCTCAAGCGCGGCACGCTGGAAGGCCCCGCCGCAAGCTGGCTCGAAGTGCTGCATCCGCTCGATCAGGACCGCTTCCGCGCTGCCCTCGACAGCGTGCTCGACCAGCGCCGTGGCCGCCTAGTGCAGGACTTCCGCCTGCGCACCCCCGACGGCCACTTCATGTGGTTCGCGCTCAAGGCGCGCCCGGTGGTCGGCTCCGACGGTGAAGTCTCGCGCGTGGTCGGCACCCTCACCGACGTGACCGAGATCAAGAACGCTGAAGAGCGCATGCTGCACGACAGCGTGCATGATAATTTGACCGGCCTGCCGAACCGCAAGCTGTTCATCGACCGCCTCAACGCAGTGGCGAATTTCTCCAAGACCGTCCCGACGATGCGCCCGACCATCATGGTAATCGATCTCGACCGTTTCAAACAGGTCAACGATTCCGTCGGCATTGCCGTTGGCGACTCGATCCTGCTGACGCTGGCCCGCCGCCTTACCCGCATCCTGAAGCCGCAGGACACGTTGGCCCGCCTCGCCGGCGATCAGTTCGGCCTGATCCTGATGTCCGAACAGGACGCAGCCAAGATCACCGCCTTCGCCGAGACCATCCGCAAAACCATCCGCGCCCCGATTGCCTTCAACGACCGCGAGATCTTCCTCACGGCATCGATCGGCCTGGCGCTGAGCGACCCCGCAGTGCCCCTGACTGACGAGCTCATCAAGGACGCCGAGCTCGCGATGTATCATTCGAAACGGATCGGCGGCGACCGTATCGATGTCTACAAACCAGCGATGCGCGCCCGCAAGACTGACCGCCTGACGCTCGAATCCGAACTGCGCCGCGCCATAGAGCGCCAGGAAATCACCATCCTGTATCAGCCGATTGTCCGGCTGGAAGATCGCTCCATCGCCGGTTTCGAAGCGCTGGCGCGCTGGGATCATCCCAAGCTCGGCCGCATGTCACCGTCGGAATTCATCGCCATCGCCGAGGAGATCGGCCTGATCATCGATCTCGGCATGTTCGTGATGGATCAGACCGCGCGCCAGCTCGCGATCTGGCAGCGCGCGATGCGCTCGCGCGAACCGATCTTCGCCAGCGTCAACGTCTCCTCGCGGCAGTTGCTGCGCCACGACCTCCTGCATGACATCCGTACCGTGCTGTCACGCTCGTCAGTCGCGCGCGGCACGCTGAAGCTCGAACTCACGGAATCGCTGGTGATGGAGAATCCGGAACACGCCGCGCAGATGCTGCACCGGATCCGCGAACTTGGCACGGGTCTTTCGCTCGACGATTTCGGCACCGGCCACTCGTCGCTATCCTATCTGCAGCGCTTCCCGTTCGACACGCTGAAGATCGACCAGTCCTTCGTCCGCACCACCTCGCGCGGCACCCGCCCGGTGATCCTCAAATCCATCATCGCTATGGCGCACGACCTCGGCATGGATGTCGTGGCAGAGGGCGTCGAGACAGATTCGGATGCGGTGGAGATGTATCAGCTCGGCTGCGAATACGCGCAGGGCTTCGCCTTTGGCGAGCCGATGGATGCGGATGCCGCGATGCGCATGCTGACGGAAGAGCGATTGGAAGCGGCGAGCTGACACGAGCCAGATACCGCTCGTAAACCATACCTGCGCACCTGCGACCTCTCGCCGTCTGCAAGGAAAGAGTGTGCGAGTCGCATTTAGCAATTCGGCAAGATTAACTCGATAGGCAAGCACCATATTCATCTGTGGTTGCATCGCTCATCGTGACGTCAATTTCCACCCATGAACTCCCATTTCTGGCGGACGCCACGGCTGCGGCCCCACGCCCCCGTGACCGGCTTCGGCTATTTTTGGTCGTGGCGGGCGCGATGGCGATCGGCGCGGTCTATGCCGGATGGGCCGGCGAGGATGCCAATTGGGATTGGCAGAATTATCACGAATACAATGTCTGGGCGTTGCTCAATGGCCGTTACGATCACGATGTAATCCCACCGGGCTTCCAGACCCATTTCAACCCGATCATCTACTTCCCCTGGTACTATCTCCGTCACGCGCTGCCCCCGGCTATTGCCGGGATGACCATGGGCGCGGTGCATGGCCTCAACCTCGCGCTGATCTACTGGCTGTCCCGGATCGTGCTCGGGCAAGCAGCCAATGCGATGACGGTTGTCGCTGCGTTGCTGCTGGCTGCGCTGGGGCCGATGACGCTGTCGGAAGTCGGCACCAGTTTTTCCGACATTCTCACTGCGATCCCAATTATCGCCGGACTGGCGCTGATACTGGCTGCCGATGAGCCGCGACCGATACGTTACATAGTTGCAGGACTTTTGGTCGGCCTCGCGCTCGGCTTCAAACTCACCAACATCGTCTTCGCAATTGGCTTGGCGGGCGCCGCACTTGCCGCGGCACGCCCTCTGGTGGCAGTGACCTGCCTCGCCATCGGAGGCGCGATCGGCACGATTATGACGGGCGGCGCCTGGAGCCTGATGCTGTGGCGCGAATTCGGCAACCCGTTCTTTCCGCTCCTGAATAGTCTGTTTCCCTCGCCGGAGATGCGAGAGATTACGCTGCTCGATCGCCAGTTCATTCCGAACGGAATTCTGGATGGCCTAGCCTATCCGTTTCATTGGCTCGTCGGGAATTTCCGTAGCTCGGAGCTACCGTTTCGCGACGCACGCTTTGCGATGCTATGCGTGCTGCTTCCGATCGCCTTCATTGCTCAAATGAAGCACGCGCGCGCTATTTTTTCGCGGCGCGACTTGCAGCTCCTGATCTTCTTTGTCACGTCTTATGCGGTCTGGCTGATTCTGTTCTCGATCCAGCGCTATGTCGTCGCACTGGAATTGCTGACCGGGCCACTGATCGTGCTGTTGCTGGTACGCATCGTCACGGCATTCCGCTCGACCGCCCCCACTCATCCTGTCGGCCGGCACGCAAGCCGCTCGATCTTCATCATTGCAGCGATCACCGCTGCATGGTCGCAGCCAACCGACTGGTGGCGACGACCATGGTCAAATCCATACGCACCAATGATTTCATCGCGGCTTTCACAGCCCGCGACCTATCTGTTGCTCGACAAGCCGCTGGCTTTCGTCGCACCGCTCCTGCCTGCTGGATCCCGCTTTTACACGATTGCCGATCTCGCTTTGCCGATCCTGCCTGCCGGCAAATACGATAATCGGATCCGAGCGGGCCTGAAGGAGCCGTTGCCCGGCGGCGTGTGGGAGATGCACATCAAAGGTCGGCCCTTCCGTGCAGAAGCACTGGCTGCCTATGACCTGATGATCGATGCGTCGCAGCCCTGCGTGGAGATCGAAGGTGCCCAACTGGGCTCCACCAACGTGGCGTGTCCGTTGCGCTCCACCGGCTCCTGACGTCAGGCGTGCCCGGCCTCGGCCGACAACATTCCCGGGGCGATCCCGATCTTCTGCAGTGCGCGAAGATACTTCTCCTCGACATCACCGCCGAAGATGAGGTCTTCATCAGCCGCGCAATGCAGCCAGCCATTGCCCTGGATTTCATCTTCCAGCTGGCCCGGCGCCCAGCCGGCATAGCCGAGCGCAAGGATCGCATGCTTGGGTCCACCACCATTGGCGATGGCGCGCAGGATATCCACGGTCGCAGTGAGACAAACGCCATCGTCGATCGGCAGCGTCGCGTCCTTGATAAAGAAATCGCTGGAATGCAACACGAAACCGCGGCCGGTCTCGACCGGGCCCCCCTTCAGCACTTTCATGCTTTCGGCGCTTTCCGGGAGCTTGATGCCGTCGGACTTTTCGATGATGTCCAGTTGAACCAGCAATTCGGGAAAATCGATGCTCCCCGCAGGCCGATTGACGATGATGCCCATGGCACCTTCCGACGAATGCGCGCAGACGTAAATCACCGAACGGGCGAAGCGCTCGTCTTCCATCACAGGCATAGCGATCAGCAACTGCCCGTCGAGGTAGTTGCCGGTGTCGCCGGCGCCGGATTTCGCGCGGCTTTTCCGGGGGCGCTTGCGAGTGGGTTCCATCAGCAAACCGCTCTCATTTCGTTGCCTATCCTGATATTGGGTCTGGGTTCTGTCAATCAGCCTTCCGCAACGCATACGAAAACCGGATCACAAGCAGTTCAATAGCTTAAGACAGGTTTGGCTTTATGACAGGCCCACCCTGTAAGGACGCCCGATGACCGCATCTGTTCCGCACCACATTGTCGCTGTCTGCGCCGCGGGCCTGCTCCTCACCTGCAGCGCGCAGGCGGAGGACACCTCACCTTGGCAGATAGACAGTCATTCGCAGATCAGGCTTGTGGCAGGCTCGCGTAGCGGGCCGGTAATGCTGGGAGGCATCGCGATCCAGCTCCAGCCCGGCTGGCACACCTATTGGCGGAATCCCGGTGATTCCGGGGTACCGCCCCGCTTCGATTTCTCCAAATCGGAGAACCTGGATACCGTCACCATCCTTTGGCCGGCGCCGAAAAAATTCGAGGATGGCGCCGGGGGCCTGTCGTTGGGCTATGTGAAACAGGTGGTGCTGCCGATGCGGGTGATCGCCAAGGACCCCGGCAAGCCGGTGATTCTCCGTGCGGCGATCAATTACGCGGTCTGCGACAAGCTGTGCATTCCGGTCGACGCCAATGCCGAACTCGCTTTTACCAGCGTGGCCAGCACTGAAGACGGCGCGCTGACGGCCGCCCTCGACACTGTTCCGAAGCCGGCAACGATGGGCGACGCCAATCCGCTGACGGTCCGCGACATCAAGCGCGAGGGCAAGAATGTGTTCGTCGACGTGGTTGCGCCGGAAGGCAGCGAGCCCAACCTGTTCGTCGAGGGGCCGACGCCGGAATGGGCGCTGCCGATCCCCAAACTGGACGCTAAAAGCCCGCCAGGCGTGAAGCGCTTCAGCTTCGAACTCGACGGCGTACCGCCCGGCGCCACGACCGACGGCGCAGCCCTGAAACTGACGCTGGTCGGCAGCGACCGGGCGTATGAATTCAACGTCAACCTGCCCTGATACCGCTGGCACGTGACCTGTTGCACGCGACCTGCACGTCTCCATCCAACCGGATGTTAACGACTGCTTGCTACGCCGGACCACTGCCGCGCACCTGCGGCTGAGGACCTTGTCGTGGCCGTGATGGACGCAAACTCCGCACCCGCAACCGCGCCCACCGGCCTCAAGGCCAGGCTGCGCGCGCTGTTCACCGGCTCAGGCGAAGCCTCGCTGACGCGCCGCCTCGCCGGCACCATCTTCCTCATTCGCGTCATTTCCGCCGGGCTCGCTTACTTCTCGCAGATCCTGCTGGCGCGCTGGATGGGCACGTCGGATTACGGCATCTATGTCTATGTCTGGACCTGGGTGCTGCTGCTCGGCTCGATGATGGATTTCGGCATCGCCGCTTCAGCCCAGAAGATCATCCCGGAATATCGCGCCAGCGGCGACCACGCGCGGCTGCGCGGCTTTCTCTCGGGCAGCCGCTGGATGACCGGCATCGTCTCGGTGATGGTCTCGCTGCTGCTCGCTGGTCTCGTCAAACTGATCTCGCCGTGGATCGACGCCGACACCGTGGTACCGCTCTATCTTGGCTGCCTGACACTGCCGGCCTTCGTCGTTGCCAACACGCAGGATGGTATCGCGCGCTCGCATGACTGGATGCGCCTCGGCCTGATGCCGCAATTCATCATCCGTCAGGCGCTCATCATCGGCTTCACCGCCGGCGCCTTCGCCCTGGGCTTCAAGCTTGGTGCGACCATCGCAATGCTCGCCAGCGTCGCGGCCGTCTGGGTCGCGATGATCGGCCAGATGATTGTGCTCAATCGCCGGCTCGCGGCGCATATCGAGCCTGGCCCGAAGGCCTATGACTATCGTGGCTGGCTCGCAGTATCGCTGCCCATCCTGCTGGTCGAGAGCTTCTATCTGCTGCTGTCCTACACCGACGTGCTGGTGCTGCAGCAGTTCGTCTCATCCGACGAGGTCGGAGTGTATTTCGCTGTGGTGAAGACCCTGGCGCTGGTGTCGTTCATTCATTACGCCATGTCGGCAACCACGGCGCATCGCTTTACCGAATATCACGCGGCTGGCGACAAGGATCGACTTGCCGCTTACGTCACCCATGCGATCAAATGGACGTTCTGGCCCTCGCTCGCGGCGACGCTGATCCTGCTCGCTTTGGGCAAGCCGTTGCTGTGGCTGTTCGGTCCGCAATTCACCAGCGGTTACGACATCATGTTCATCGCAGCCATCGGTCTTGTGGTGCGGGCCGCTATCGGTCCGGTGGAGCGGCTGCTCAACATGCTCGGCCACCAGCACATTTGCGCCGTGGCCTACGCGTCGGCTTTCGTCATGAACCTGGCGCTGTGTCTCGTGCTGGTGCCGAAATTCGGCGGCCACGGCGCCGCCGCGGCGACGTCGATCGCGCTGACATTCGAGACGATCCTGTTGTTCTGGATCGTTCGCCAGCGCCTCGGGCTGCATGTGCTCGCCTTCGGGAAACAAGGCGCCTAACAACCTCCTCCTGCAAGGCAGGAGGAGGTCAGGAAGCAAACTTATTCAGCCGTCCAGCCACCGTCGATCGACAGGTTGGTGCCCGTGATCTGCGCCGCATCGTCGCCGCACAGGAACAGGGCCAATGCCGCAACCTGTTCGGAGGTCACGAATTCCTTGGTCGGCTGCGCTTCGAGCAGAACGTCGTTGATGACTTGCTCTTTCGTCAGTCCCCGCGCCTTCATCGTGTCGGGAATCTGTTTTTCAACCAGCGGCGTCCAGACATAGCCGGGCGAAATGCAATTACAGGTGATTTTGTGGGTGGCGACTTCCAGTGCCACGGTCTTGGTCAGGCCGGCGATGCCGTGCTTGGCAGAGACATAGGCCGACTTGAATGGCGAGGCGACCAACGAATGCGCCGAGGCGGTGTTGATGATGCGCCCCCAGCCGCGCTTCTTCATGCCGGGCACGGCGGCGCGGATGCCGTGGAAGGCCGAGGAGAGATTGATGGCGATGATCGCGTCCCACTTCTCGATCGGGAACTCCTCGATCGGAGATACGAACTGGATGCCCGCATTGTTGACGAGAATATCGACCGATCCATAGGTCTTCTCGCCGAGCGCGATCATTTCGGCAATTTCGGCCGGCTTGGTCATGTCGGCCGGCGAATGGATCGCCTTGACCTTGAAATCGCTCTCGATCGCCGCGCGTTCCTTCTCGATATCAGCAGGCGCGCCCATGCCGTTGATGACGATATTGGCGCCAGCGCTTGCGAAAGCGCGCGCATAAGCGAGGCCGATGCCGCTGGTCGATCCGGTGACGACGGCGGTCTTGCCGGTGAGATTAGCCATTACTTGCTCCTGTTGGACGTCAACTGCTGCGGAAGATCATTGTAGTCGTCGGCGGTGAGCGCATGGGTCACCATCGACTCATCGGATTGTGGCCGCTCGAACCAATCCTTGTGCCGCATCGAGAGGAATACGTCGCGCTCGCCGGCATTCCAGTGTTCGACCATACCGATGCGTGAGAAATTGTAGTCCTTCGACGACGACTCGTAATTCTTGCTCGTATAGATCAGATGCACCACCGTGACGGTATTTTCCTTCGCAGCTTCCGACAACAGCGCCACTCCAGGATCCCGCTTCAGTTCCGCCGGCAATTTGCCAATCAGATCACGCAGTGCCTTGCGGATGTTGTGGATCTTCTTGTTTTTGTCGGTATTCATGCGGGTGCGGCTGGAATAGCGAATGTCCTTTTCGCGTTCCTGCGCTTCCAGGATCGATTGCGGCAATGGCCCGCGCGCGCTGAACAGATCGACCTGGAAGATCAGCAGATCGCTGGTGACGTCATCCAGCACGAAATCCAGCGGAGTGTTTGAGGCGATGCCGCCATCCCAGAAATGCTCGCCATCGATCACGATCGACGGAAAGCCCGGCGGCAACGCGCCGGAGGCCATGATGTGTTCGGGCTCGATCCTTTTGCGATCTTTCTTGAACAGCGTGTTGTCAAAATAAGTGAAGTTGCCGGTGGTCACGCTCACGGCGCCAACGCTTAGCCGGGTCTTACAATCGTTGAGACGATCAAAGTCGACCAGCCGTTCCAACGTCGCCTTCAGCGGCGCGGTGTCGTAATAGCTCTGCGACTGGGGGCTGCCGGGCGGCCACAGTGGCGCGGGCGGAATCCGCGGGACAAAAAAACCTGGCACGCCGAATGTGGCAATGACAGCGGCGCCGGCCTCGTAGAAATAAGAGCGCGCACGGTCATCCGTCAGCATCGGGCTCCAGGGAACCGGCGATGCCGCCATCTCCCAGAATTCCTTGAGCTTGCCAATCCGCTTGTCGCGCTCATTGCCCGCGATGATCGCCGCGTTGATGGCGCCGATGGAGATGCCAGCCACCCATTCCGGCTCGAAATCGTGGTGACACAGCGCCTCATAGGCGCCGGCCTGATAGGAGCCGAGCGCGCCGCCCCCTTGCAGGACCAGCACGCGCTTGGCTTCGGCGGGTTTGCTGGCAGCGCTGGATTGAGGCTGATCGGACATATCCATGAGACCACTCGATCCTGTCGGCGACGGGAACCTTACCGTGGCGTCCCCTTGCCGCGGCGTCAATCACGGATGGTGCGAAGCACCATCACGCTTCAGCTATCCTGAATGGCCTATTTGGAATCCGTCGAAGCCAGGATCATGGTCCAGAACACCTTGTATTTGGTGTTGGGAGCATAAATCGCCGCGATGCCCAGTTTTGTGACACCGGACTTCAGCATATTGGCCCGGTGCGGCGGCGAGTCCCGCCAGCCAGAGAAAGCTTCTGCCATGGTGTGATAGCCGGCCGAGACGTTCTCGACCGCCAGGGTCGCCGGATAGCCGCCCGCATTCAGGCGCTTGGCCAACGGCGCCTTGACATCGTGGTCGAGCTTGTTCCGTTTCGCCATGGCGGTGGATTGGTCTTCTGCCAGCGTCATCAATGCGGGATCGACCACAACCGGGCCGAGACCGTTGTTCTGCCGGTACAGCGAGATCATCGAGGCTGCGGCCACCGGATCAAGCTTGGCGCCCCCATTGGCCATACTGAGATACATGGTGGGCTGGTCCGGCAGAGTATCGACGGTCCCCGCGCACCCTGCCAGCAACAGAAATCCCAGACTGGCCAGAGCCACCCGCTTCATCGGCTATCCCCCAAATCAAGGGGCCGTTGTTGCACACCAACCGTGGCTGAAAGGTGAACGGACGGGATTTTTAGAAAGCGCCAGTCACTCCTGGCCGGCAAATATCCGGTAGCGCCGTGGCTGCAGGCTGATTGCATCGCCCGCGGTGAGCGGGCGGTCGCGCGGGGCATCGATCTCCACCAGCGTATCGTCGCCAGACAGCGCGATGTCGGCGCGCTGGATCGGACCAAAGGTGCGGACGCGGCGCACGGTGCCTTCGAGGGCCCCCTCGCCGACCGGACCGATCTGCATATCGTGACGACGAACAAACAGTTTCGAGGGACCGACGGCACCACCCGCGTCGATGTTAAGCGGGCGATGGCCGAGCTTCACCTGACCGCCACTTACATCGACCGGAAGCACGATCGACTCGCCTATGAACGAGTGAACGAAAGCCGTCGCCGGATTATCGTAAACGTCACCAGGCGTGCCGATCTGTTCGATCTTGCCCTTGTCCATCACCACCACGCGGTTGGCGACTTCGAGCGCCTCCTCCTGATCATGTGTGACGAAGATCGAGGTCACGTGGATTTCCTCGTGCAACGTGCGCAGCCACTGCCGCAACTCCTTGCGGACCTTGGCATCGAGCGCACCGAACGGCTCGTCGAGCAGCAGAATGCGCGGCTCGATCGCGAGCGCGCGGGCCAGCGCAATACGCTGCCGCTGGCCACCCGAGAGCTGGCTGGGATAACGATTGGCGAGCCAGTCGAGCTGCACGAGATCGAGAAGCTCCTTCACGCGCGCGCGGATCTGTGCCTCACTCTTGCGCACCGCGCGCGGCTGCACGCGCAGGCCGAAGGCTACATTCTCGAACACGCTCATATGGCGGAACAACGCATAATGCTGAAACACGAAACCGACGTGACGCTCGCCGGCGCCACGCGCCAATGCGTTCTCGCCGTCGAACGAGACCTCGCCGGCATCCGGCCAGTCGAGCCCGGCGATGATGCGCAGCAACGACGTCTTGCCGGAACCGGACGGTCCGAGCAGCGCGAGCAATTCACCATCCGCGACCCGGAGGTCGACATTATCCAGCGCCTTGAAGGCACCGTACTGCTTTACGATATTGCGAACTTCAATCGTCACGGGGCAGCTGTCCTTCTTCGATCTGGCCTTCGAGGATGGTCTTTGCGATCAGCGTCAAGAGCGCCAGCAGAGCCAGCAATGACGCGATCGCGAACGACGCCACCAGTTGATATTCGTTATACAGGATTTCCACCAGCAGCGGCATGGTGTTGGTCTCACCGCGAATGTGACCCGACACCACCGAAACCGCGCCAAACTCACCCATTGCCCGCGCATTACACAACAGTACGCCGTAGAGCAGGCCCCATTTGATGTTGGGGAGCGTCACCACAACAAAGGTACGCCAGCCACTTGCCCCCAGCGAGATCGCAGCCTCTTCCTCTTGCGATCCCTGCTCCTGCATCAGCGGTATCAGCTCCCGGGCGACGAACGGGAAGGTGACGAAGGTGGTCGCCAGCACGATAGCCGGCACGGCAAACAGAATGTTGATGCCATGCGACATCAGCCATGGCCCAAAGAAACCCTGCGCACCAAACAGCAGCACGAATACCAGACCGGAGATAACGGGGCTGACCGAGAACGGCAGATCGATCAGGGTGACCAACAAGGTCTTGCCCCTGAATTCGAATTTGGCCACCGCCCAGGCGGCGGCAACGCCGAATACCAGATTGAGGCTGACCGAGATCACCGCTGTGATCAGCGTCAGCCAGATTGCCGAGAGCGCCTCGGAATCTGCCAAGGCCGCCAAATAGAACCCGACGCCCTTGGACAATGCCTCCGAGAATACCAAGATCAGCGGCAGGACCACGAACACTGTCAGGAACATCACTGCGACACCAATAATGATGCCGCGCACGAGCCATGGCTCGGTATGCAGGTCCTGTCGTGCCACGGACTGGGCGCGCTCCACGGTGACTGGCGAATTGATAATTGTAATGGTCATGTCAGGTCAACTCACTGCCAGCGCGCGGGTCTGCGCCCAGCGCTGCAACCGATTGAGCAGGAAGATGATCAGGAATGAGAAGACCAGCATCACTACCGCGATCGCCGTCGCATCGGCATAGCGGAATTCCGACAGCCGGATGACGATCAAGAGCGGCGCAATCTCCGACACATTTGGAAGGTTGCCGGCGATGAAGATCACGGAGCCATATTCGCCAACAGCGCGGGCAAACGCCAGCGCGAAGCCGGTGAGAATGGCCGGCGTGAGGCTGGGTATGATGACGCGGGTGATGGTCTGCCAGCGAGAGGCACCGAGACAGGCAGCGGCCTCTTCGATCTCGACATCGAGGTCGATCAGCACCGGCTGCACGGTCCGCACCACGAAGGGAATGCCAATGAAAACCATCGCCAGGAAAATTCCGAGCGGCGTGAACGCCACCTTGATGCCGAGTGACGCCAGCGGCGCGCCGAGCCATCCGTTTTGCGCGAACAATGTCGTCAACGCGATGCCTGCCACTGCAGTGGGCAGGGCGAACGGAATATCGACAATGGCATCGAACAACCGGCGACCGGGAAACCGGTACCGCACCAAGGCCCAGACGATAATCAGGCCAGCGACCAGATTGACCACCGCAGCCGCGAAGGCCAATCCGAACGAGATTCTGAGTGCGTGTAACGTGCGGTTGCTGGTGACGGTATCGAGGAATTGCGAGAGGCTGAGATCCGCTGTCTTGACGAACAACCCCGCCAGCGGAATCAAAATCAAAAGCGACAGCCATGTCAGGGTCAGGCCCATGCTCAGGCCGAACCCCGGCAACGCACTTCGTTTAGGTGCCGCGCTCACAATGTCCCCTTGCTTTGGTAAAAGCGCCAGACCGGCGTACCGGTCTGGGTGTTTCGCTGCGAACGGTCAGTTCTTGTAGATCTTGTCGAACACGCCGCCGTCGGCAAAGTGCTCGCTCTGCGCCTTGGTCCAACCTCCGAACACATCGTCGATCGTAAACAGATCGACCTTGGCGAAGGAAGCCTCGTACTTCTTGGCAATATCGGCGTCACGCGGACGGTAGAAATTGCGTGCGGCGATCTCCTGGCCTTCCTTAGTGTACCAGTATTTCAGGTAAGCCTCGACAGCGGCCTTGGTACCTTTCTTGTCAGCAACGGTATCAACGACGGCGACCGGCGGCTCGGCGAGAATTGAAAGCGACGGCGCCACGATCTCGAACTTGTCCTTGCCGAATTCCTGGATTGCCAGATATGCCTCATTTTCCCAGGCCAGCAACACGTCGCCGACGCCGCGCTGGACGAAGGTGATGGTTGAGCCACGTGCGCCGGTGTCGAGAACCGGAACGTTCTTGAAGATGTTCCCGACGAATTCCTTGGCCTTGTCCTGCGATCCATATTTTTTAAGAGCATAACCCCAGGCACCGAGATAGTTCCAGCGCGCGCCGCCAGAAGTCTTCGGATTCGGCGTGATGACGCTGACGCCGCTCTTGATCAGATCGTCCCAGTCCTTGATGGCCTTGGGGTTACCCTTGCGCACCAGGAACACGATGGTCGATGTATAGGGAGACGAATTCTGCGCCAGGCGCTTCTGCCAATCCTTCGCCAGCAAGCCCTTATTGGCGATTGCATCGATGTCATAGGCGAGCGCGAGGGTGACCACATCGGCCTGCAGACCATCGATCACAGAGCGCGCCTGCGCCCCAGAGCCGCCATGCGACTGCTTGATCTCGACACTCTTGCCGGTTTCTTTCTGATATGCAGCAGCGAACGATTTGTTGAACTCGACATAGAGCTCACGTGTCGGGTCATACGAAACGTTGAGCAGCGAAATATCTGCCGCGTGCGCCGATCCTGCAATCAAGAGACCCGCGATGACGGGAAGAATACGACGGACCATTTTGATCTCCATCCAACCTTACAACACGATCGTCATGAGGTGGGGGGCAAAATCTTGAAGAAGTACCGCTAAGTCAACGAAACCAGATTCCAATGTTGGCGGCATGACGGCAGCAATGTGCTATGAATATGCCTCCGCACGGATACCGTATCGCGCGCTGGTCATTTGTCATCAGCCAACGCTGCAAAAGCCTTCAGCATGCGGCGAATTAGCGCGCGTTCTCCGCGTGGCGCAATTGCATGCGCTGATGCAGCGCCGTAATGCGGCCATCGCCGGTGGGCTGATAGAACACCGTGTAGCGTTTCACCGTGGCTGCGAAGGCTTCTGCATCGGCATCCTTCTTCACCTCGAACGAATCGAAACCGGCGCGCAGCATGATGACGAACTGGTCGCGCAACACCTGGCCGGTTGCTCGTAATTCGCCCTTGTATTTGTAGCGCTCGCGCAACAGACGCGCCTGACTGTAGGCACGGCCGTCACGGAACGACGGGAAAACCAGCGCGACCACCGCGAGCTTGTCGAGATAGGGCACCAGCTCTTCCGGATCGCGGTTGTTCGGCCAGATCACGCCGGTCGGGCCACTGCGCTTCAACAGCGCCTCCGGGTCGGCGAGAAAACGCGCGGCCGGAATCAACGCCGCCCCCTCGACCGGAATCTCCGCATCGTCGGCCACTTGAATATAGCCGTCGGCAACGATCTTGCCTTGCTTAACGAGTGGCATAAACGCGCTCCTTGAACGGCTCGACGCCGAGGCGTTCGACAGTCTGGACAAACAATTCATCCGGCCGGGCACGCAGTGCCAGATAGGCTTCGACGATATCCTCAATAACGTCAGCAACCTCGGCAAAGGGCACTGCCGGTCCGATCAGGGTGCCGACCACGGCATGCTCGTCGGCACGGCCACCGATTGTGATCTGGAAGAATTCCTCGCCGTTCTTCTCGACGCCGAGAATACCGATATGGCCGACATGGTGATGGCCGCAGGCATTGATGCAGCCGGAGATGTTGATATGCAGCCGACCGATCAGCTCCGCGAGATCGTTATTGGCGAAACGCCGCGTTAGTTCCTGCGCGATCGGGATCGAACGCGTATTAGCCAGCGAGCAGTAGTCCAGGCCAGGGCACGCGATGATGTCGGTGACCAGATTGACGTTCGGCGTTGCGAGACCGAGCTTGTCCAGCTGCCGCCATAGTGCGGGCAGATCGCGCCTGGCCACACTCGGGAGTGCCAGATTTTGCTCATGGCCCACGCGGATTTCGCCGAACGAGTATTTGTCAGCAAGATCGGCGACCGCATCCATCTGGTCGGCCGTGGCATCGCCGGGCGGGCCGCCCACCGGCTTCAACGACAATGTCACGATGGCGTAGCCGGTCCGCTGATGCGGCGCGACCGAGTTCTTGAGCCAACGTGCAAAATGCGGATCGGCCGACGCAGCCGTTAACTCGTCCGGCGTATCGGAGAGCTTCTGATAGTGCGGATAGCTGAAGCGCGAGCGGATATCCTCGACCACCTCGCTGTCCAGCGTCAGCGCGCTGTCACGCGTCGCCAGCCATTCATCTTCGACCTCGGCGGCGAATTTCTCGATGCCCAACTCATGAACCAGAATCTTGATACGCGCCTTGTAGATATTGTCGCGGCGGCCGTACTGATTATAGACGCGCAGGATGGACTCGACGTAGCTCAGAATGTCGCGGCCGTGCACGAACGGCTTGATCACCCTGCCGATGAATGGCGTGCGACCGAGGCCACCGCCGACCAACACCTCGAAGCCAGTCTCGCCGGCCTCGTTCTTGTGAATTCGCAGCCCAATGTCATGCACCTTGATTGCCGCGCGATCATAGGCCGATGCAGTGATCGCAATCTTGAACTTGCGAGGCAGGAACGAGAATTCCGGATGCATGGTCGAATACTGCCGCAGCAATTCCGCCCAGATGCGTGGATCCTCGACCTCGCCCGGCGCGACACCTGCCCATTGATCGGTGGTGACGTTGCGCGTGCAATTGCCCGAGGTCTGCATCGCGTGGATGCCGACCGAAGCAAGATCTTCCAGCGCATCCGGCAGATCGGCGAGCTTGATCCAATTGAACTGGATGTTCTGCCGCGTGGTGAAGTGGCCGTAGCCGCGGTCATAACGTCGCGCCACATGCGCCATCTTGCGCAGTTGCGGCGATGACAGCGTGCCATAGGGAATGGCGACGCGGAACATATAGGCGTGAAGCTGAAGATAGACGCCGTTCATCAACCGCAGCATCTTGAACTCATCTTCGGTGAGCTCACCTGCAAGGCGGCGTTTCACTTGATCGCGGAATTCCGAGACACGCTCATTGATCAGCGTGCGATCGATTTCATCATAAGCATACATAATTCAGGTGCCTTAAGCCGAAGCCGGAAGGTCAATGGTGACGCCCTTGCGGCGAATCTGTTCACGGAGATTGCCCGGCTCGACAGTGCCATTGTCGTTCACGGCGACCGGCGCGATATAGGGACCAATGGCGCCAACGTCATCAGCTGTGGATTCAGCAAGCAGCGCACGCGCATCATCGGCAGTGCGCACGATGGCAGCCTGTGCGAGATCGGTGGTCCAACCATTATGGGCATCGCGATAAATCACCACGCCGTCCCAGGTGCGGTTGGCAGTCACCACCGACGGGCCGGTGATCTTGATTTTCTGTTGCAGCGGAGAGGTCATTCGGCAGCCACCAATAAATCTGAAACGAGCTTGTTGATCTGAGCGGCGCGCCACGGCGCGGAATGCGCCACGACATCGCCAATGATGAGAACCGCCGGGCCGCCCTCGATCTGGTCAACCAACGCCGGAAGGTCTTCGAGAACGCCGACGGCCGCCTGCGCGTCGGGTCGTGTGACGCGCGCGAATACGCCAACAGGTGTTTGCGGCGATCGGCCAGCAGCAAGAAGCCCCGTACGGATCGCAGGGGCGGCCGTCATCCCCATGTAGACGACAACGGTCATCTTCACGTCGGTGAGGACGGACCAGTCGACCTTGTCGGCATCCTTTTCCTTATGCGCGGTGAGGAAAGTGATGCGCAGCGCCTCGCCACGATAGGTGAGCGGCGTTTCAAACATCGCGGCGGCGCCGAGGCCCGCGGTAATGCCGGGAATGACCGAGTAGGACACGCCGGCATCGCGGAGAAATTCGATCTCCTCGCCGCCGCGGCCGAAGATGAAGGGATCGCCGCCCTTGAGGCGCACGGCGCGCTGACCAGCCCGCGCGGCCTCCACCAGCAATGTATTGGTGGCGCTTTGACCAATCCCGGGCTTGCCGATGCGACGGCCGACTGGAACGCGTGACGCATCGCGACGGATGCGGTCGAGGATCTCTGGCGAGACCAGCTCGTCATAGAAAACGACATCGGCGTCCTGCAGCGCGCGCAGTGCCTTGATGGTAAGTAGATCGGGATCGCCGGGACCGGCGCCGACGAGCGTGACATGGCCTTTGGCCGTGCCTTCGGCTGTCGCCCCCGCGAAAGCAGATGGATCGGGAATTGCTGTGAGAGCCTGCTCAGCTTCCTGAATTTGCCCGGCGAGCACCTTGGTCCCGATCGGACCATCGACGATGCGCTCCCAGAACCGACGGCGCAGCGGCGCCTCGGAAATCTTTGCATTGATCGGCTGACGCCAGCGCCCGATGAAGCCGGCGAGATCGCCGATCCGCGCCGGCAGCATCGCCTCGATCTTTTCGCGCACACGCCGCGCCACCACTGGCGACGCGCCGCCGGTTCCGACGGCGACAACTACATCGCCGCGATCGACGATGGCCGGAAAGATGAAAGTGGAGTGCGCGAGCTCATCCATTACATTGACGGGCACGCCGCTCGCTTTGGCGCGCGCAGCCACCGCGCGGCCGAGTTCACCGGCACCGGCGCATAGCACGGCGATGACCCCCGAGAGATCAGCGGTCACCGGATCGCCCTCGACATGCTCGATGTGCGCCAAGCTCTCGGCATCCAGCCCGGCCGTGTCACGATTGCCGTCCGTCGCGTACCAGCGAATCCGCGCACCGGCTGCCAGCAGCAGCCTCAGCTTGGCGCGCACGAGTTCGCCCTGGCCGACAACAACGATCGGCCCGGTCTGCAAATCGAGGAAGACAGGCAGAAACCGCATACATACTCCGCTGCCCCTAAATCCGGGGTTGACTGGAATTATATTCTATATATGTCTCGATAACGAGGCGCAAAGAGAAGATTTTATCTTCTTCGAGGCGTTCTAACTATAGAATTTTTACCCTCAAACACCAAGCGTCGTAGATGCTTCTTCTCAATAACGGTCGGCCGATGCAGGAGTTGCATGAAACCGGACCTGCGCCCGCCCTCCGTTACGCAGCAAATTCCGGACCGTTTGCCAGGCAAAACGCCGCAGCCGCCGCTCCCGGCCATCCGATCGCTCTCACTCACAGGGGACTTCACGTGAACCGTTTCATTATTGCTCTCGCCGCCGGGCTCGGCATTTTCGCGACTGCCCCTGCCCAGGCGCAGACGCCGACTACGCTGCTCAATGTCTCCTATGATATCTCCCGGGAGCTCTATGCCGAGATCAACACCGCCTTCCTCAAGCAATGGAAGGCCAAAACTGGCCAGGACATCACCATCAACCAGTCGCATAACGGCTCGTCGCGCCAGGCGCGCTCGATCCTCGAAGGCCTCGAGGCCGATGTGGTGACCTTCAACCAGGTCACTGACGTGCAGGTGCTGTATGATCGCGGCAAGCTCATTCCAACCGATTGGGCCAAGCGGCTCCCGAATAATTCCTCGCCTTACTACTCGCTACCGGCCTTCCTGGTGCGCGCCGGCAATCCAAAGGGCATCAAGGACTGGGACGATCTGGTGAAGCCGGGCGTGCAAGTGATCTTCCCGAACCCGAAGACCTCAGGCAATGCGCGCTACACCTATCTGGCCGCCTATGCCTTCGCGAAGAACAAATATGGTGCAGACAAGGCCGACGACTTTATCAAGAAGCTGTTCGCCAATGTGCCAGTGTTCGACACCGGCGGCCGCGCCGCCACCACGACCTTCGTCGAGCGCGGCACCGGCGATGTACTGATCACCTTCGAGGCCGAGACCTCGTCGATCCGCGACCTCGCCGGCAAGGACAAGTATGAAGTGGTGGTGCCACCAACCAGCGTGCTCGCCGAATTCCCGGTGACCGTCGTCGACAAATATGCCGACAAACACGGCACGAAGGCACTCGCGACCGCCTATCTTGAATTCCTGTATTCGCCGGAAGGCCAGGACATCGAAGCCAAGGGCTATAATCGCGTCACCGACAAGACCGTGATGGCGAAGTACAAGGACAAATTCCCGGAAGTGAAACTGTACCGCGTCGAGGACGAATTCGGCGGCTGGGACAAACTGAATGCCGAACACCTCAATCCCGGCGCGAAGCTGGACACGCTGTTCGGCGGGAAGTGAACCACAAACTCCGTCATGGCCGGCTTAACCCGGCCATGACGTGGGGAGAGGACGAGCGCCTGCATTAGACGACCGCCCCGCATTCCTTTTCCGCGCAAATCGTCTAAGAGAGGCCCCAACGGCTTCACACACGGACCTTCCCTTGCGACGTAGCGTCATTCCAGGTTTCGGGCTCTCGTTCGGCATTACGCTCTTTTATCTCGGAGCGATCGTGCTGCTGCCGCTGTGTGCGCTGATCCTGAAGGCGTCCGATGTCGGCCTCGCGCAATTGTGGACCATCCTGTCTTCGCCGCGCACGTTGTCGGCCATCCGTGTCACCGTGACGATGGCGCTCGCGGCCACCGCATTCAACGCCATCTATGGACTACTGCTGGCCTGGGTGCTGGCGCGCTACGAATTTCCCGGCAAGCGTGTTCTCGATGCGCTGGTCGACGTGCCCTTTGCATTGCCGACCGCGGTGGCCGGTCTCGCACTGACGGCGCTGTTTTCCAAGAAAGGCTGGCTTGGCGCACCGCTCGATGCACTTGGCATCCAGGTTGCTTACGCACCGCTCGGCATCGCCATCGCAATGGCCTTTACCAGCATTCCCTTCGTGGTGCGCACAGTACAGCCGGTGATCGAGGATCTCGGCTCCGATGTGGAGGAAGCCGGCCGCTCGCTTGGCGCCAACGACCTGCAGATCCTTTGGCGCGTGATCTTTCCGGCAATCTTCCCGGCCTTCCTGGCCGGCTGCTCGCTGTCCTTCGCACGCAGCCTCGGCGAATTCGGCGCGGTGATCTTCATCGCCGGCAACCAGCCGATGAAGACTGAGATCGTTGCCTTGCTGACCTATATTCGGCTCGAGGAATACAACTACCAGGCCGCCGCCGCGATTGCCGTGGCTATGCTGGCGATGGCGTTTGCGATGCTGATCGTCACCAATGCGGTGCAGGCCTGGAACTTGCGCTATCTCGGCCGGGGAGACGCATGATGTCGCATCCGACGAGTGAACGTGCCCATACCGAATGGATGGTGACGCCCGTCGGTGCCGGTCCGATGACACGCCGCGTGGTACTTGGCATCGTCGCGATCCTCACATTGCTGTTCCTGATCGCGCCGCTGGCGCTAATCTTCAGTTCAGCACTGTCACAAGGCATCGGCACGTTTTTCAACAGCCTCACCGAGCCCGGTACACAGCATGCGATCTTCCTGACTGTCGTCACCGCTCTGATCGCCGTGCCGATCAATATCGTATTCGGCCTCGCCGCGGCATGGACGGTGACGAAATTCACCTTCCCCGGCCGCACGCTGCTCATCTCGCTGATAGAACTGCCCTACTCCATCTCGCCGATCGTCGCCGGCGTTGCCTATATCTTTGTCTACGGCTCGCAGGGCCTGTTCGGCCCGCTAATCGAAGCCATGGGCATCAAGGTGATGTTCGCACTGCCGGCGATCGTGCTGGCAAGCATGTTTGTCACCGCGCCCTTCGTCGCACGTGAACTGATCCCGCTGATGCAGGTGCAGGGCACCGACGAGGAGGAAGCCGCCGTCACGCTCGGCGCGTCGGGCTTCGCGACATTCCTGCGCGTCACGCTGCCCAATGTGCGCTGGGCGGTGCTCTATGGCGCGATCCTGTGCAATGCCCGCGTAATGGGCGAATTCGGCGCGGTCTCCGTCGTATCCGGCAATATCCGCGGCCAGACCACGACGCTGCCGCTGCAGATCGAACTTCTGTATCAGGACTATAATGTCGCCGGCGCCTTCGCCGCGGCGACGGTGCTGACTGCGGTGGCGCTACTGACCATCGTCATCAAGGTGCTGCTGGAGCGCCTCTCGCCCGATCACGCGCAAGCCCCGGCCCGTCCGCCCGGCCACTGATCCCTTCAGGGGACTTCTCACCGGGTAGCCTTAGCGTTAAAAGGTCCCATGGGCGCCGCGGTTTGGCGCCGTTTATGCTTATACTCCCTGAAATTAGAGCAGAATTGCCGCTTCTCGCGAGAAAGACACCATGAAACGCATCGACGCCCACGGACTGCAGATCGCCCCCGTCCTGTTCGACTTCATCGCCAAGGAAGCCGCCCCCGGGACCGGCATTGCGCCGGATGCGTTCTGGGCGGGCGTTGCAGGTCTCATCAAGGACCTCGGCCCGAAGAACCGCGAACTGCTCAAGGTGCGCGATACGCTGCAGGCCAAGATCGATGCCTGGCATCTGGCCAACAAGGGCGCCTTCGACATGAACGCCTATACGGCGTTCCTCAGGGAGATCGGCTATCTCCTCCCGGAGCCCGCGACCAAGCAGGTCGAGACCGCCAATGTCGATATCGAGATCGGCCAGATCTGCGGCCCGCAGCTCGTGGTGCCGCTCACCAATGCGCGCTACGCGCTGAATGCCGCAAATGCGCGCTGGGGCAGCCTCTACGATGCCTTCTACGGCACCGATGCGATCCCGCATGATCCGTCTGAAGGTGGCAAAGGCTACAACAAAGCACGCGGCGACAAAGTCATCGCCAAGGCCAAGGCCTTCCTCGATCAGGCCGCGCCGCTCGCCACTGGCAGCCACACCGATGTCACGGCCTACAGCATCATTGCGGGCCAGCTCTCCGCCAAGCTCAAGAGCGGCAATCTGACCGCGCTGAAGAACGAATCCCAACTCGCCGGCTATCTCGGCGAGCTCGCTGCCCCGACCTCGATCCTGCTGGTCAATAACGGCCTGCATATCGAAGTGAAGATCGACCGCACCAACACCATCGGCAAGGACGATTCAGCCGGCGTGGCTGACATGATCATGGAATCGGCGGTCTCGACTATTCTCGACATGGAAGACAGCGTCGCCACCGTGGACGCCGACGACAAGGTGCTGGTCTATCGCAACACGCTCGGCCTGATGAACGGCACGCTCTCGGCCGACTTCGAAAAGGGCGGCAAGACGCTGAAGCGCGCGCTCAACGAAGACCGTGTTTACAAGACGATTGATGGCAAGAGTCTGACGTTGCATGGCCGCAGCCTGATGCTGATGCGCAATGTCGGTCATCACATGTTCACGGACGCCGTGCTCGACAGTACTGGCGAGGAAATTCCGGAAGGCCTGCTCGATGCCGCCGTTGCCGGCCTGATCGCAATCCACGACCTCAAGAGCAAGGGTCCGATCCGCAACAGCCGCACCGGCTCGATCTATATCGTCAAGCCGAAGATGCACGGCCCCGATGAAGTGGCGCTGACCTGCGAAATCTTTGCGCACGTTGAGAAACTGCTGTCGCTGCCTGAGAACACCATGAAGGTCGGCATCATGGATGAGGAACGCCGCACCACGGTGAACCTCAAGGCCTGTATCCAGAATGCATCCAAGCGCATCATGTTCATCAACACAGGCTTCCTCGACCGCACCGGCGACGAGATCCACACGTCGATGGAAGCGGGTCCGATGATCCGCAAGAACGACATGAAGGCGACGCCGTGGATCAAGGCTTATGAAGAGTGGAACGTGGATGTCGGCCTGATCGATGGCCTGCCGGGCCATGCCCAGATCGGCAAGGGCATGTGGGCCGCGCCCGACAAGATGGCGGACATGCTCACGCAGAAGCTCGGCCATCCGCAGGCCGGCGCCACCACCGCATGGGTGCCCTCGCCCACCGCCGCGACGCTGCACGCGTTGCACTATCATCAGATCGATGTCGCCACGCGCCAGAAGGATCTCGCCAAGGGCGGGCCGCGCGGCAAGCTCACCGACATCCTCACCATTCCGGTGTCGCAGTCGAACTGGGCGCCGGATGATGTGAAGCAGGAGATCGACAACAACTGCCAGGGTATCCTCGGCTATGTCGTACGTTGGATCGACCAAGGCGTCGGCTGTTCCAAGGTGCCGGACATTCATGGCGTCGGCCTGATGGAAGATCGGGCCACGCTGCGCATCTCCGCCCAGCATCTCGCCAACTGGCTGCATCAGGGCGTCATTACCAGGGATCAGGTGATGGAATCGCTGAAGCGCATGGCTGTGGTGGTGGACGAGCAGAACAAGGGCGACGCGCTGTATCAGAACATGGCGCCCTCGTTCGACGGCGTCGCCTTCAAGGCCGCCTGCGATCTGATCTTCGAAGGACGCACGCAGCCTAACGGCTATACTGAATACATCCTCACGGCGCGCCGCCGCGAAGCGAAGGCGTTGGCTTGATCGCAAGCGGCACTATCAATAGCAAAAGCCCCGGCAAACCGCTGGGGCTTTTTTGTTAGTCCATCTCGCTAGAAAACCGCGATGTACTTCAGCAACGAGATCACACCGAGAATGATCACGACGACGCGGCAAATCTGCTTCGCGCGGCCATCGATCGGCAACAGATTGATCAAGTACAGAATGAGAATGACGACGAGAAAAGTGATCAAGACGCCGACGAGCATGTGCGTATCCCCCCAGACTCAATGGAAACGAATAGCAGCCCCGGCCATCGCAGCTGCTCAACAGTGATCCAACGTGGGCGAGAGCATTGGGTTCCCGGACCGGAACAAAAGAACCTCGCCAAACTAGGCACGCAAGCTGGCTCTCAGGTCACCGACGGTCACGTAGAATCCGCGCCGCCAGCGGAGTGCCGAACCCGCGCGGAGAAGCAGAACCGATCAATCGCCGGGCATCGTCCTTCGCCGTGCCGCAAGAACGCTTACGCACCAACCACCTAAAGTAGCCGTATTCAAGCCTGCTTCACGATACGTGTGCAATCGGAAATATTTACCATTTGAAGCCTTACTAAATCAAATATTTGGGGGATTCATGATGTTCAATCGATTGACCGTTTCCGCATTGCTTCAATCTGTCATCGTCGTCATGGCGCTTTGCGTGGTCGCCGTTCTGGCAACGACAGCCTGGGATTCGTACGGGCGGTTACGTTCAGCCAGCCGTATCTCGGTAATTGCGGACGCCTCCGCGAATGCCTTCAAGGCGATGCATAATTTGCGCACCGACCGTGCGTCGACGAACCGGAACCTCAACAACGAGACAGTCATTCAGCCGGACGGAGAAAAATATCTACGGTCCATTCGCGATTCCGAGATGCCAGCGATGCGAGCAGCGGCTGATCTCATTGCCACCATCGAATTTGCCGATCAAAAGACGCTGCACCCGACGCTGGTCCAGCTGGTCAACAAGCTGACCGCTCTGCAAACCGAATCCTGGGACGCGATGAGCAAGCCGAAGGCGTCGCGCCGCGCAGCCCTCGGCAAGGAATACATGGAGACCACGCAGGCGCTGCTTGAAACACTGGAGAAAGTGTCGGCCCAGCTCGCCGCCGCGGTGAACCACCACGATCCCGTGATCGATCAACTACTGTCGATCAAACAAGCGGCCTGGCTGCTGCGCAACACCGCCGGCGAAGGATCCCTCCTCGTCGCGAATGGCCTTGCCGCCGGACGCGCCACACCGGAGAATAAGCTCGCCTACACCAAGTTTGTTGGCGGCATCGACGCCGCCTGGAATGCACTGGAATTGTCCGCGTCTGGAATGCAGCTTCCAGCCAGCCTGGCTGCAACCATGGCTGCTGCGAAGGTCGCTTATTTCGACCCGCAATATATGGCTCTTCGTGACCGCGTCATGAATGCACTGGTGAACGGTGAAAAGCCCGAAATCACCGCAAGCGAATGGACTCCAATCACCGTTGATCGCATGGCCAGTGCGGTTACAGTCGCCGAACGAGCGCTGAATGAAGCAAAAAGCCACACCTTGACGCAGTGGACTGCCGCGCAGCACGCGTTGATCCTGCAACTGGCGCTGCTCGCAGCCGCGCTCGGCATAGCATTCGGCAGCATGGTTGCCGTCACCCGCCGCGTCATCACCCCGCTGCACACCATCCGCGATGCGATGCTGAAAGTCGCCGCAGGCGATCTCGTCGTCGATGCCGGCTATTCCGAACGGAAGGACGAAATCGGCGCGCTCGCCGGCGCTCTGGAGACCTTCAAGCAACAGGCCAAGGAGAAAGCACAGATCGAACAGCAGGAGCGCAATCGCAACGCCGACGCGACCCAGCGGCAGCAGGCCATCGAACAGCACATCGGGACCTTCGAGGTCCAGATGCGCGATGCGCTCAACGCACTCGGCAACGCGTCCGATCAGATGAACACCACATCGGATGGCATGGCGGTCGTATCCAGCCAGACCAATGCCCGCGTGCAGGTCGCAGCAAAAGCTTCGGGCGAAGCCTCCCTGAACGTGCAGAATGTCGCCTCGGCCGCCGAACAGCTGAGCTCGTCGATCAACGATATCAGCCGGCAGGCCGCGCACGCCGCGGGAATCGCCAGTCGCGCCGTCAATCAGGCGCAGGAAACCGACGGCACCGTCCAAGGCCTCGCCAAGACCGCCAACCGGATCGGCGAGGTGGTCGGGTTGATCAACGATATCGCCTCGCAAACCAACCTGCTAGCGCTCAACGCCACTATCGAAGCCGCGCGCGCTGGCGAGGCCGGACGCGGCTTTGCGGTCGTCGCGTCGGAAGTGAAGTCACTGGCCAGCCAGACCGCCAAGGCAACCGACGATATTTCCGAGCAGATCGCAGATATCCAGAAGGTCGCCAATGAGGCCATCGAGGCAATCAAGTCGATCGGCGGCATCATCGGCGAAGTCAATGAAGTAGCAACTGCCATCGCCGCGGCCGTCGAGGAACAGGGAGCCGCGACACAGGAGATCACCCGGAGCACGCAGCAGGCCGCCGATGGCACCCGCAATGTGTCGGACAACATCGCCGGCGTCAGCGCCGATGCGGATGCAGCTGGCGCCGCCGCGCAGGATGTGAAGGTAGCCTCGGAAACGCTGGCCACGCAGACGCGCCAGCTCGGCACTCAGGTAACGGACTTCCTCGGCAAGATCCGGGCTGCCTAGGCAAGGCCTCATCAGTCACGTCATTGAGCGCTGACAAGTATCAAAGCCCCGGCATCGTCGGGGCTTTTTTTCGTTGAAGCGTCGCCGGACACGACAATTTTCCACCTAAAGTAGCTTTATAATAAACATATTTACCAAGACGGGCATGAGCGTGAATATTTACCAATTGCAGCCTTAAATACCGAAATATTTTTTGGGGGATTCATTGTGCTTCATCGATTGACCGTTTCCGCATTGCTCAAGTCCGTGATCGCCATCATGGCGGTCTGTGTCGTCATATTCCTGGTTCTCAGCGCGTGGGAATCATATGGGCGCCTCAACGTCGCGGGGCGCATGTCGACGATCGCCGAGGCATCCGGCCATGTGTTCAAGGCAATGCACAATCTGCGCACTGACCGGTCCACGACGTTCCGCACGTTGAACGCCGACACCGTGATTCAGCCCGATACTGAGGCCTATCTGCGCCGTATCCGCGGCGCCGAAATGCCGGCAATGAAAACAGCAGGAGAATTGCTGGTCACCGCCGACTTCCCCGGCAAGGCGACGCTGGTGCCCGAATTCAACCGGCTGATGCAGGCATTGATCGCGTTGCAGACCGAATCCTGGGACCAGATGAGCAAGCCAAAGGCCTCGCGCCGCGCTGGCCTTGCCAAGGAATTCCAGGACAATGTCGATTCCGTTCTGGCCATGCTCGAAAAAGTCTCCTCCGCCCTCACGGCCGCCGTAACCCACAACGATCCGGTGATCGATCAGTTGCTGTCGATCAAGCAGATGGCCTGGCTGATGCGCAACACATCGGGCGACGCCTCGGTCATCGTGTCAAACGCGCTCGCGGTCAACAAGATCTCGCCGGAGCTGCAGCGGAGCTATGTGAAGCTGACGGGCGGCATCGAGACCGGATGGAATGCCTTGGAAATCGCATCGTCGGGGACTGAACTGCCACAAGGTCTCATCACGGCCCTTGCTGCGGCGAAGGCATCCTATTTCGATCCGCAATACTTGGCACTGCGCGACCGTCTGATTCAGGCTGTCGCGACCGGCGAGAAACCCGAAATGCCTGCGACGGCCTGGACACCACTAACCGTGGACAAGATGAGCACAGCCGTGGTCGTAGCCGAGCGCGCACTTGACGAGGCCAAGAACCACAGCATCGCACAATGGTCCGTCGCGCAACGCTCGCTGATTTTGCAACTTGTGCTTCTGAGTACCGCAATCCTGCTAGCGGTGGGCGCCATAGTGACCATCACGCGGCGTGTGACCACGCCACTGCTTACGATCCGCGACGCGATGCTGAAAGTGGCTGGCGGCGATCTCACTGTCGATGCCGGCTATAGCGACCGCCAGGACGAAATCGGCGCCTTGGCCGGCGCATTGGGGACCTTCAAGAAGCAGGCGATGGAAAAAGCCGAGATCGAGGCGCAGGAACGCCATCGAAATGCCAATGCCGGCCAGCGTCAGCAGGCCGTTGAACAGTATATCGGCATGTTCGAGATCCAGATGCGCGATACGCTGGGCGCCCTTGGCAGCGCCTCGGACCAAATGAATACGACATCCGACGGCATGGCCGCCGTGTCCAGCCAGACCAATGCCCGCGTGCAGGATGCTGCACGCGCCTCCGGCGAAGCCTCGGTGAATGTGCAAAATGTCGCCGCCGCGGCAGAGGAGCTAAGTGCCTCGATCAACGACATCAGCCGCCAGGCATCGCATGCAGCCGGCATCGCCAGCCGCGCCGTCAGCCAGGCCCAGCAGACCGACAATACCGTTCAGGGCCTCGCTCAGACAGCGAACCGGATCGGCGAAGTCGTCGGCCTTATCAACGACATCGCCTCGCAGACCAATCTGCTGGCGCTCAATGCCACCATCGAAGCAGCGCGTGCCGGCGAAGCCGGCCGTGGCTTTGCGGTCGTCGCATCGGAAGTGAAGTCACTGGCCAGCCAGACCGCCAAGGCGACCGAGGATATTTCCGAACAGATCGCGGACATCCAGAAGGTCGCCAATGAGGCCATCGAAGCCATCAAGTCGATCGGCGGCATTATCGGCGAAGTCAATGAAGTCGCCACCGCGATTGCGGCTGCGGTCGAAGAACAGGGTGCAGCGACGCAGGAAATCACCCGCAGCACCCAGCAGGCGGCTGATGGCACCCGCAACGTCTCGGACAATATCAGCGGCGTCAGCGCCGATGCCGACGCGGCCGGCGCGGCCGCTCAGGATGTGAAGGTGGCATCAGAGACGCTGGCGACGCAGACACGCCAGCTCGGCACTCAGGTGACGGACTTCCTCGGCAAAATCCGAACGGCCTAAGTGGGATCTATAACGTGGCGCGGGTTATTCCCGCGCCACCACCGGCATCCGTTCATACTTTGCTTGCAGCAACGGCGACACCGGTGACATGTTCAGCGATGCGCCGCGTTTGTCCGCGCCGCGGCCCGTGACCATCAATCCCTCGGCACCAGCGACAATGTCGCCTTTGCGCAAGGTCGGGTCGTTCTCGAGCTTCACCGGCGCCAGACCGATTTGGTCTTTGCCGTTGCAGGTGCAGCCGGCCACCAGCTCGGTGCGATACTTGAATGCATTCGGCAGATCCAAATACGGCTTACCGCCGTCTGTCACCGCTGTGTCGATACTGCTGCCATAAACAACCTTGGTATCGCTCGCCGGACAGAAATTATTGCATGACGCTGCGCGGCTCTGACTGTCTGTGGCTGATATCGGGAAGTAACGCCCGTCGCACGTACGCACGCAAAAAGCCTGACGCCCGCCGCTTGATGCGCGAGCGCGCTGCTCCTGCACAGGCTGGCCTTCATGGACAAAAGGCAGCGAGATATCGGGGCCACGGCCACGCGCCATCCCGCCGAACAATGCCGAGAAAAAATCCTGTGCCTGCGCCGGAGCAGCACCGAGCACAACAATCGCCGCGACCGCGCTGAGGGCCATCCGATGTCCTGGAAATCGAGCCATGGGGCCTCCAACGCGGTATTAATGCGGAATGATCGACTCTCAGTAGAGCGACGACGCGGAAAGGTTCATCGCCTGACGACCCAGAGATTGCTGCGCGCCGGCAGGGCGAACCGAGATCGATGTGACGCTGCGCGGCGCCGGAGCCGTGCGCGCCTCATAGCGTGGGGCAACCGACTTCGGCAGCACCACAACCCTGGTCCCAACGCTGACGCGGCTAAAAAGGTCCTGCACATCGTCATTTGTCAGGCGGATACAACCCGACGACACGAATTTGCCGATGGTTGACGGATCATTTGTGCCATGGATGCGATAGGCGCTGGAGCCAAGATACATCGCACGGGCACCGAGCGGATTGCCGGGGCCACCAGCCATAAAGCGCGGCAGATAGGGCTGGCGCGCAATCATTTCCTGCGGTGGATGCCAATCCGGCCATTCCGCCTTGCGTGTGACGGTCTGCGTGCCGGACCAAGTAAATCCTTCGCGACCAACACCGACGCCGTAGCGGATCGCGCGGTTGTTGCCGAGCACGTAATAAAGCTGGGTATTGCCCGTATCGATGATCACCGTACCTGGCGCTTCGCGGGTCATATAGCTGACTTCAGCGCGTCGCAGGCGCTCGGGTAGAGCAACATCCATGTTCTCCCGCACCCGCGGCGCAGCCATCACATCGTCGTCCGGTGGAAACGTGCTTAGCGCAGCCGGTACATAGTTCATTACCTGCGCTGATGCGCTGGAGATGAACGGCGGAGCTACGATTAGAGCGGCTGCAACAACGAACGGGCTTGTGAGACGCAGTGAAAGCTTGCGGTTTCCAGATGATGCCTGTGACATGTGACTGCCCCGTTTGGCGACGCGTCATCGTCATGATGACCGCAACCAACTGCGCCAAAGCCTCACGGTTCCCTCCCCGCGGGCTTTCGCCGAATGATTTGTCAACCAAGGAACCATCACGAAATCGCGACGGAACTTTTGCGGTATGGTCGTGTTGTAGAGCCCGATCGCATGTCGGCGGTCTGACGCGCGGATGCGGTCTGCGCGAACAAGTGGCGGCATGTCGGGACAGCTCATGAGTGAAGTACGCGCTCTCCCCGAAAAGCCTGCAGGCACGCCGGTGCCCGAGAGCAAGATTGAGCAGCCGCCGGTGATCCGCCGTGCCGAGGTTGTCGCCTTTGCGTTGATATCGCTCTTGGTGATCACTGTGGTTGCGGTGCTCTATGTGGCCAAGGCGTTCTTCCTGCCGATCGTGACAGCTTTCATCATTGGCACCATGTTGTCGCCCGCAGCGAGCTTTCTCGAAAAGCGTCGCATTCCGCGATCCGTTTCGGCAGTCCTGATCGTGATCTTGGTATGCGCCGGACTCGCCTTCATCGTGGGGCTTATTTCATCCCCTCTGATGGAATGGACGACGCGGCTCCCCGAACTAGGTTCGCTGCTCAAGAACAAGCTGCACGTCTTCGACCGACCGCTGGCGCTCTGGCACCAGATACAGAGCATATTCGGCAGCCCCGAAACGCTTGCGACAACAAAGTTCGAATTGCCCAAGATCGACTGGGTGCAGCCAACTGTGGAATTCCTGTCGCCAACCTTCACCGAATTCCTGCTGTTCTTCGCCACGCTGGTGCTGTTCATCGCAAGCTGGAAGGATCTGCGCCGCGCTCTGGTGATGAACTTCGCCGATCACGAATGGCGGCTGCGAACGCTGCGCATTCTCAATGCCATAGAGACCAGCCTTGGCGAGTATCTGCTGATGGTCACGATGATCAATTTTGGAGTCGGCATTGCCACCGGCTTGATCTGCGCGGCCACCGGCATGCCCAACCCGGCCGGCCTCGGCGCGCTGGCAGCCACGCTCAATTTCTTCCCGATCATCGGCCCCGTCGCCATGTTCGTCATCCTGGTCGCGGTCGGCATCATTTCGTCGGAGACGATCGCCGCCGGCATGATCGCGCCGCTGCTGTTCGTTGGCCTTACGTTCCTCGAAGGCCATTTCATTACGCCCACGATTATCGGACGAAAATTGCAGCTCAACGCGCTGGCCGTGTTCATCGGACTGGCCTTCTGGACCTGGTTGTGGGGTCCGATGGGCGGCTTTCTTGCCGCACCGATCCTGATTGTCGGGCTGATCCTGAAAGAGCACTTGATGCCGATCAATTCGCCACAGTTGCCGCCGGAGTAATCCGGCTCTACTGATGGAACCTACGGTCTAACCGGGCGTTTCTGCATTGGATTTTTAGTATCAGGGGAGCTTCGCATGGCGGATATCGATGGCCTGGATGAACTCAAGAAACTGACCGACAAAGCAACCTACAGCCGCCTTCAGAAGGATCTCGCCGCCGTGAAAAACGATGTTGCAGCCCTGACCGAACAGATCACAGACGCCCTCAATGCCTTTACCGGCCAGGCCACCAAACAGGCCCGCCGCGGCGTCAGGCAAGCCCGTGCCGATGCCGAAGACATGATGTCCGACATGCGGGAGCGCGGCAGCGCTGCCTATGATGCTGCGCATGACGCCGCCTATTCGCTCGAGGAAACGCTGGAAGACAGCATTACCCAGCGGCCGCTGGCCGCCGTTGGACTGGCGCTCGGCCTTGGAATCCTGATCGGGATGGCTTGGCGCCGCTGAGCATATGCGCAGGATTGAGTTGTAATGAACTGGCGGTGCCCGAGGGTGCCGTCAGTTTTCTTTGTATTTTAGAGTTCGGGTTCGGGGGCTTCCATGCTGAAGGGTATCATCGACGATCTGAAAAATAGCACAGGCAACAGCCTGCGCATGACTTCACTCATGGCACTGGCTGGTTTTGCCGGCTTTGTAGCGCTGTGCTTCCTGTGTGCGGCGGCTTTCATCGCGGTGATGCAGCGCTACGGCGTCGTTGAGGCCTGCCTGACCATCGCCGGCATCTTTGTGGTTGTCGCGGCGATCTTCGCACAGGTCTATGCGACCAAGCAGAAGCAGGCCCGCGAGCGCGCAGCAGCTGCAGCACGTGCAGCAGCCAGAGCTGCGGCGAATGCGCCGCTGATCGATCCGATGCTGGTGGCGACGGGCATTCAGATCGCGCGCACGCTGGGCCTTAAGAAGGTTATTCCGCTGCTCGCGCTGGCAGGCGTCGCACTCGGCTATATGGCCAATCGCAGCAGTGCTGCGACAGAGGATGATACTGACGAAACCGACGACCCCGATGAGGTCGCCGGCGATTGATTCAAATTGTCAGAATGGCGATCAGGTTACACAGCGACCGGGCTGCAGCATCTTTGCCATCTCACTGAGCACACTCACAGGCGGCTCGCAGCCGACCGCCGCACGCTGCGGTTTGGCATTCATGGGGAGCGGCCGAATATTGACGGCCTCATTCTTGGTCGGAGCCACCACGGGCGCAACGCCCATCCGCAGAAGGATGGACGTATCCGACAGGCCCTGAACGCGGAACGATAGAGTCTGGCTCTGCTCATTCTGTGTGGTAATTAGTGACGCCCGGTCGCCCTTGGCGGCCCGGTTCACGTCGCTGGACGCGACCTTGTTTGAATCGGTCAACGTGCCCCGCAGATCATTGCCGGAAGCATACTGAATGGCACCGAACATGGTCGCACCGGCAACCATTCCCAAAACCAAGCTGGATACCTTTGACATATGAGCCTCGCCTGCCCTGCGCCGCGACGTTGCCTGGCGCTCCTATAGGAACGTGCGTCAAGCCCGGAGGTTCAAGAACGGCGATCACTTAACCGTGTGTTAAATATTTCGAGTTGCCGGGAACGGTTTTGATTGGCGGGCGTCATCCTGACAGCCGGTCGTCCCCTGCCCCAATTGACCGGCGACGCGGGGTGTAGCTGTGGTGATGCCAGCTACACTCCGCATTTTGTTATTGATCTTTCTGCGATTTTTCTTGAACTATATTCGGCACGCCATCTTCTCGGCTCTGCGCCAGAAGAAGTCATTGGCACAGTTCTGCACCTGGCCAGGCGCCGCTGCCGTTTCGTCGTCGATCTAACGAGACGGCACGAAAGCGAAAAACGCGATCCAACAACGCTTCCAGACTGTCGGTATCGCGTATCCTAATACGCCTCAGCAGCCCGAAAGTGCGGTTACCCCTGGCGTCGCTGTGGCACCCGTGGCGTTGGCAGCCGCCATCATGCCGGGGGTGGCAAGGTTCATCGAGACGGTCTCGTTGCAGGCTGTCGCGTTCGGTGTAGGCATCGTCGCCGACGGGGCGATACTGGTGTCGCCGAGGATAGCAGCCGGCGCCTCAAGCGTACCAGGTAGGACACTGGAAATCAGCGGAGTAGTGAGTGGCAACGATGAAGGGTCGCTTGGGCTGGTATTCCCGTTCAGGATACAACTGCTGGAGTTCAGCGGGCTACCAACTGGAATGGTCGGGGCGGCCGTACCGGTCGCGCTACCGAGATTCGTCGTCGAGATCGTTCCCAAAGCGGCGGCGGATGTCGCCGCACTTGGCGCTGTGGTTGGCGCGCAATTGATAACAGTACCCGGCGTTGTCGGATCCGACGCCAGCGGCACCGGCGCCAGACTGGTATCTGCAGCTCCCGGAAGCGTTGCCGCTGAGAACGGACTCGGGCCGTTGAGCGGCGAGGAAACCATCGTACCAGGAGTGGTGGGAAGCCCCATCGACGTCGTGCCCATGGTCGAGACCTGTGCCAGAACCGCATCACAGCCCAACAGCGATAGCATCAAAACGCCCAACAGTCGCATCATCGCTACGTTTCCTTTCCTGCTCACACCGCCTGCTTGTGGGCCTTCACCTTCTGACCTTCCGCCAGATTCACCATCGGATTCAGCACCACCTGGTCGCCGGCCTTGATGCCATTGCGTACTTCGACGGAGGTGCCGAAATCGCGCGCGATGGTGATCTTGTGCATATGGACGACACCATTCTCCGCAACGGCCACTTGCGTGCCATCGGCGTTGAAGATCACAGCATCTGCCGGGACGATAAAGGCAGGCGTCTTGCGCGGAACATGCAGGTCCACGATGCAATAGATGCCCGGGCTGAGCGCCCCGTCCGGGTTGGGGATGTCGACTTCGGTCAACAACGTCCGGCTGCCGGGCTGCAACGCAGAAGCGATCCGCGTGACCGTGCCGTCAAATACCCGATTGGGGATTTCCGGAACGTGGATGCTCGCCTTCACGCCGGGCGTCACACCGAACGCCGCGTCCTGCGGCACGAATAGCTGAACGCGGACGACATTGCTGTGCATCAGCGTATACATGAACGTGGATCCGGACTGAACCAGGCTGCCGTTATCGATATTGCGCTGGGTGATGACGCCGTCAAACGGCGCGATCACACGCTGATAAGCCTTCTCCTGCGTGAGTATCCGAATTTGCGCCTCCTGCGCGGCGATGTTGGACTGGGCGACTCCGACCGCCGCCTGCTGGGCTGCCAGCGTCAGCCGGTCGTTGTCGCCCTGCTGCAGCGTCAGCCACCCCTGTTTCACGAGCCTGCTGTCGCGGCCGTTGGTGGCATCCGCGAGATCGCGGCTGGCCTGCGTCTGCTGCAACGCAGCCTGGTTCTGTTTCAGCGTGGCCTGGGCCTGAGTGATCTGATGATCAAGTTCCGGCGCGGTGATCTCGGCCAAAAGGTCGCCGGCCTTGACCCGATCGCCAATGTCCACATAGCGTTTTTCAACATAGCCGCTGGTGCGGGCAAAGATATTCGCCGCTTCGAACGCCGTAGTGGTGGCCGGCAGCGAGATGTCATTGCTGCCGGTGCTGTCGCCGATAACCGCGACCTTCACGTCCGGGACCAGGTTGCGGAGCTCCTTCGCCGTGTCCGCAACGGCCTGCCGCGCCTGCTCGTGCCGCCAGAAGCCGAAGCCGAGACCACCGCCGAGTAACAGCAGAACCGCCAGAACCAGCATCAGTCGGGCCCTGGAGCGAGGCCGCACCGGCGGCGGATCCGCCTGCCGATTTACCACAGACGGCCCCTCCTGCGTCCGCGCCTCATGCAACCTCTGAATCCCGGTCATGAACTAGCCTCCTCAAAGACGCCGTGTTGCGGCTGGCCGTCGACGCGTTTACGCAGCAGCGAAAACAAGTACGGCACGATCAAAAGAGTGGTCGGCGTCGCAAACAGCAATCCGCCGATCACCGCGCGGGCGAGAGCTGCATTCTGCTCCTCGCCCGCGCTGCCGATCGCCATCGGAATCATGCCGACGATCATCGCCGCCGCGGTCATCAGCACCGGCCGGATCCGGGTGTGGCCGGCACGGATTGCGGCCTCGAACGCAGAATGCCCTGCGAGTTGCTGCTCGCGCGCGAAAGTAACCAACAGGATCGAATTCGCCGACGCCACGCCGACCGCCATGATCGCGCCCATCATCGACGGCACGTTCAGGGTGGTACCCGTGATGAACAGCATGGTGACGATACCGGCCAGCGTCGCCGGCAGCGCCAGCATCACGACGAAGGGATCGCTGAAGTTCTGGTAGTTCACCACCATCAGCAGATAGACGAACACAGCGGCGAACAGCAAGCCGATGCCGAGATTGACGAAGGCATCGTTCATGCTCTGGATCTGACCCAGTACGACAATGCTATTTCCGGGCTTCATCTCCTTCTGCAAATCGGCTGTTACCTTTTTGATATCGGCGGAGATCGCACCGAGGTCGCGGCCCTGTGCGCTGGCATAGACGTCGTAAACCGGCTGCACGTTGGCCTGGTTCAGGTTGGTGGGCAGCGGTTCGCGCTTGAAGGTCGCAACGTTGCTGAGCATTCCCGGCACCGGCTGGCCGCCGACGGTCAGCGTGCTCGACACCGGCGTATTACCGTAGGCGTTGAGCGAATTGACTCGGTATTCGGGTGTCTGCACGGCGAGATAATAGGGAATGCCGGATGCCGGATCGGTCCAGAAGTTTGGCGACACCTGCGACGAGGAACTCAGGCTGACATTGATATTCGTCGCGATCGTGCTGGCATTCAGTCCCAGCTGCGCCGCGCGGGTACGGTCGATCTCGGTATAGAATGACGGCGCGTCAGTTTCCTGCTGAAGATGCGCATCGACGATGCCGGGGATCGCCGCGATGCGCTCCCGCAGCTTCTGCGCGATGGCAAGGTCACCGGGGTCGTAGCCGACGGTCCGGACGTCGATCTGCGCCGGCAGGCCGAAATTCAGGATCTGCGTCACGATGTCGGCAGCCTGGAAATAGAACACGTCGTTGGGGAATGCCGCAGGTAGCACCTCGCGCAGCTTGCGAACGTAGTCGGCGGTCGGCTTGTGTCCCTCTTTGAGTTGGACCTGGATGATGCCGTCATTCACACCGATGGTAGAGCCATCGGTAAAAGCAAGATTATAGGGTCGGGCAGGCAGGCCGATATTGTCGACGATCAGACTGCGCTCGCTCTCCGGAACGATCTGCCGGATCTTGTCCTCCACCTGCTGAAAGATTCTTTCGGTGGCGTCGATCCGCGTGCCGGCGGGAGCACGGACGTGGAGCTGGATCTCGCCGCCGTCGATCAGCGGGAAAAAATCGCGGCCGACCGAGACCAGCATAACACCGCCGAGACCAATGACCAGCAACGCGGCCACCGGCACGGCGATGCGATTCTTGAGCAGCTGGGTCAGCAGCGCGACGTAACCAGTACGCATCCGCTCGAAGCCGCGTTCGAACGCACCCGATAGCCGCGCGAACAGCCCCTTCGGATGGCCATCGTCTGGGCCGTGCTTTTCGTACCGCAGCAGCAACCCGATGGTGATCGGGGTAAGCGTCCGCGACAGGCCGTAGGATGCGAGCATGGCGAATACGACCGCCAGGCCAAGCGGCGTGAACAGATATTTCGCGGGGCCATCGAGAAACACCACCGAGGTGAAGACGCAACTGATAGCCAGCGTCGAGACCAGCGTCGGAATCGCGATGCCGGCTGCACCATGCAGGGTCGCTTCCGGCAGCGCCATGTGCTCCTCGGTCAGAAGCCGATGCGTATTCTCGATCGTCACTGTGGAATCATCGACCAGAATGCCGACCGCGAGCGCGAGGCCACCAAGCGTCATCGTGTTGAGCGTCTCGCCGAGGAAATACAACACCACGAGCGACGACAGGATCGCCAGCGGGATCGAGATCATCACCACAAGCGTTGAGCGCCATGATCCCAGGAAGAGCAGGATCATCAGCGCCGTCAGGCCGGCAGCGATCGCGCCTTCGTGCAGCACGCCCGTCACCGACGACTTGACGAATACGGACTGATCGAACAACTCGTTGATCTTTAACCCGGCGGGCGCTGCTGCCCGCGCCTGTTTAAGCACGTCCTTGACTGCATTGACCACGGTCAGCGTCGAGGCGTTGCCGTTCTTGATGATACTCAGCAGCACCGACCGCCGGCCGTCCTGGCGCACGATATTCTGCTGCACTGCCGATCCGTCGCGAACCTGGGCAACGTCCTTCAGAAAGATCGTCGCACCGTTGACAAACTTGACCGGGATCATGTTGAGGTCAGCGATGCTGGCGGGCGTCGCGTTTGTACGCATCGTATACTGCTTGTCACCGATCTTGGCCGTTCCGGTCGGCAGCGTCAGGTTCTGAGTGTTGACCGCATTGACGACATCGAGCGGCGTCAGTCCGCGCGACAGCAGCTTGTCAGGATCGAGATCAACCATGATCTGGCGATACTTGCCGCCAGCCGGGGTAGGTAGCGTCACGCCATGCACCGGCGCCAGCTGCTGGCGGATCCTGTAGATGCCGAAATCATACAACTGCTGTTCGTTCAGCGTATCGGAGTTGAGGCTAAGCTGCAGCACCGGAACGCTGGAGGCATTGAACTGCACCACGATTGGCGGCTGGATACCAGGCGGCATCAGCGCACGGATCGCATTTGTAGCCGAAACGATCTGCGAAATCGCGAGGTCGAGATTGACGTCGGGTTGGAAGTAGATCTTCTGGATCGAGAGTCCGTTCAGAGTCTGTGCTTCGATATTCTTGATGCCGTTGACGTTGGCGCTGATGGAGTACTGGCTGTAGGTCGAGACCCGATCTTCCATCTCAGGTGTCGAAAGACCCGTATAGCTCCAGATCACCGTTACGACGGGAATTCGGATCTCTGGAAAAATGTCGGTCGGCATCGAGCGGATGGCAACGCCGCCGAGAAACAGAATCAGCACCGCCACCACGTAATAGGTATACGGAAATCTCAGTGCAAACCGCACGATGCCCATTGCTCGCTCCAAGATTGCCCGTACGTGGAAGAATTCTACAACTGTCCTTAAGTGCCGCGTGGAAGTTGAGCATCAGCACCGGCAGATGTTCAGCGACTTGTCGAGCTGCTCGTCCAGCAGATGCTGCTGGGCATCGAACTTCGAAAGCCGCTGCTCTTCGTCCGCGTTCGCATCTTCGTCTGACAGAAAGCCATTGGGGGTCGGCTGGGCATGCCCGACCGGAGCCGGTAGGGGCTTCGATGCAACGATGGATTCACGGGCCATCGCGACATTCGGAGCTGCTGCGATGGCGATCAACGCGATGAAGACTGCTGACACTACCGGCGCGAGATTTGAGCGCATGGGATCATTCCTTCCTTGACGCCCAACCGGATTGGAATCCAGCGGCGCGCGACTGTTGGGTCTTCGGAAGACATAATGATGCGATGCGGCAGGCCAACTAAATAACGATTTAGGAAACGACGCACGGAGCAACGGACAGCGATCTCGCAGCGATGTGATCGCGGTCTAGACTTTTATCTCGGAAGCGTTAGGAAATCCGATTTCGATCACGCACCCCGCCCCCGAAAAGATCGTCAACCGAAAGCCGTGCAACTTGGCAATCGTGGCAACAAGAGTGAGGCCAAGCCCAAGACCTGGTGTCTTGCGAAACGCATCGGAGCGATAGAACCGCCGCAGCACTGCGCTACGCTCGTGTTCGCCTATCCCCGCGCCGGTGTCCGTGATGCGCAGGATACTCTCGCCATCGCCGGACACCGTCGTGATCTGGACCTGCCCACCCCGCGGCGTGAACTTGACGGCATTATCGACCAGATTGGCGATCGCTTCCATCAGCAGGTCACGATCTCCCTCGACGATCGGGGCATGAACGATATCGGTGCGCAGCGTGATGCCCTTGTCCTCGGCGATCGGCGCATAGAGATCGCGGACCTCGTGCAGCAGTTCCCCCAGTGCGACCTTGCCAAATCCGGTGGAGCGACGGCTGTTCTCGATCTCGGCCAGCCTCAGCAGCGCCGCAGCAATCGCCAGCGATTGGTCCATGCTCGCGATGGCCTTGTCGACCACAGATCGCAGTTCGGGCAGCGTCCTGGCGTTGTCCCGGCCGCGCTCCAGGGCCAGGCGCGCCCGGGTCAATGGGGTCCGCAGGTCGTGCGCGATGTCATTGCCGACTCCGGCAATCGTGTGGATCAGCGTTTCGATCTCGTCCAGCATGCTGTTGACCATGCCAGCAAGTTGAGTGAACGGATCGCGGCCGCGATTGACCGGGAGTCGTTCGTGCAGACTGCCCGCCACGATGCGCTGAATGCGCTCATTAACGCCGGCGATCCGACGCTCGGCGCGCAGACTGAGCAGTGCGCCCAGCGCGAGGCATAGCAGCAGGGCCGGGATCAGACCGAGAGCCAGAGCCTGGCTGACAACCATAGACAGCTGAAGCGCCTCATCCACATAGCGGCCGATCACCAATATCTCGCCGTCCGGCAACTGCTGGCCTATGGCCTGAACGGTTAGTTGCTCCGGGCCAGCGGGGCGCTGCCTTATAATCTCGACGGTCTGCACCGTGGCGTCCAGCCGTAGCGACGCCGGCGGGCGTTCGAGATTGCCGACGACCCGGCTTCCATCCGCCCGGAACAGGCCGATAAAATGCACCTCGCGCGAATCCTGGCTGAGTTGAAGATGAAGCGCGTCGAGCCTGCGTTCATTCGGCAACGCGGCCACCGTTTGCAGCTGCAAGGCGATGACATGGTCGGAGCGGCTCACCAGCAGGCGGTCGGTCTTCCAATATATGAAGCCGAACAGGACCAGCACGAACACAGAAAGCGCGACAGCCGCAACCGTAGCGGCGCGGAACGTTGAACTACTCGCAAACTCGGCCAGATTCATCGCGTGAGTGGCCCGTGAGGGACATTTGGGCCGCCAACATAACGGATTTCCCGCGCTTGCGCGATTCGTCATCGTTCGCCGGAATGCCGCAATTCAGTGCGTTACCAACGCCGGGGCGCCGGTGTGACGCCGATCATGCGAAAGCTTGCGCGCTGCCGACTGCACCTTCTCGAACGCCCGCTGCTCAATCTGGCGGATCCGCTCGCGCGACAGCCCATAGTGCTGCGCGAGGTCTTCGAGCGTATCCGGCTCGTCGGCGAGATAACGCGCCTCGAAGATGTGCCGCTCGCGCGCATTGAGTACGTCGATCGCGCGTACCAGAACCTGACGCCGATGATCGATTTCGTCCTGCTCGACCGTGACCATTTCTGGCGTGGGCGCCTCGTCGATCAAATAGTCCTGCCACTCGGCGGCGCCCTCGTCATCGTGCAACAGCCCATTGAGCGAAGCATCGCCGCCGAGCCGACGGTTCATGTCGACGACGTCCTTCTCGGTCACGCCCAGATCGGTGGCTATCAGGGTCACCTGGTCGGGCCGCAAGTCGCCGCCTCCCAGCGCCGAAATCCTGCTCTTGGCCGAACGCAGCTTGAAGAACAATTTCTTCTGACTCGCGGTGGTGCCGATCTTCACCAGCGACCATGAGCGCAGGATGTAATCCTGGATCGCCGCACGGATCCACCACACCGCATAGGTGGAGAAGCGGAATCCCCTGTCAGGGTCGAACCCGTCAAGAGCCTGCATCAGGCCGAGATTGGCCTCCGAAGTAATTTCCGACAGCGGCAGCCCGTAACCACGATAGTTCATGGCCATCTTGGCGGCGAGGCGTAAGTGGCTGGTGACAAGTTGCTCGGCTGCAGTACGGTCGCCGTGATCGCGCCAGCGTATCGCCAGCACGTATTCCTGCTCACGTTCGAGCATCGCAAAACGCTGGATGTCGGTTCGATAATTCAGGGCGGCGCCGGTTGCCGCGGGCGACCGCAGCCCGATCGGAGCCGCCAGACCAGACGCCGGTGTGGAATACTCCGTCGACGTTCCATCGGTATTCATGTCAGCCCCTCCGCTATGATTGATCTGTTGCTGATCGATGTCCGGGGCCGATGTCACGGCCTTTACGGATGATCCTCAAAAGATAGCGGCGGCGATCACGGGAACCATTAAATTACAGGTTAAGCATATAAATTCGAATTCAGGTTCGGCTTGCGGCACGAACAAGGCGGGCGTGACGTGGCTTCCGCAACGTTACGCCCGTGATGCCTTGCAGGAGGCTCGTCAGCTGCAGCCAGCGACCCAGGGATAATGGTGGGGATGCAGCGGGCCGTAAACATACGGACAGCCGTAGCCGTAATCATCGTAGTAACCCGGGAAGCCGAAACTACGGCCGGTATGTCTGACGAGGTGATGCCCGGTAAAATCGCGCGATCCGAAGCCGCCTCCTGCGAAACGCTGGCCGCCTATTCCGCCGAGATGCTCGCCGCCGATTCCACCCACGTGACCGGCGGCAATGCCTGCTATATGGCCGCCGCCGGCTCCGAAGCCGCCCATGTGACCACCACCGAAGCCGCCGCCAAAGCCGCCCATATGGCCACCACCGCTGCCGAAACCACCACCGTGGCCACCACCACCTCCGCCGCCGCGTGCATCAGCGGCGGTGGCTAGCAGGCTCAACGCCAGCGCAGCCGTTGCGAATACCTTGAATGTACGTCCTTTCATGATCTCATCCTTTCCATCGATGCCGTTGTTGCCGTAAGCGCCCATATGGCATCGAGGCAACAACGCGATCTACGAAACATGGTGAGGGGACACGGCGAGACGACTAAAATGTCCTTCAGACAGATCACCTTTCCGGCAATGGACAGGCGATCTCCGCGACGCAGCCGGGACCGGTCGACAGCGTCAGCTGGAATCCATGCAGCTTGACGATCGCGGAAACGAGGCTGAGGCCAAGACCGGTGCCAACAGTCCTGCGACTCTTGTCGGAGCGATAGAACCGCCGCAGCACTGCTTCACGCTCGTCTTCTCCAATGCCGGGTCCGGTGTCCGATATTCTGATAATGACATCGCTGGGCCCTCGCACCAGAGCCAGCCGGACGCATCCGTGGGGGGGCGTCAACTTGACCGCGTTATCGACCAGGTTGATGATAGCCTCCTGCAGCAGATCGCGGTCGCATCGGACAATGGCATCGTCCTCGACATCGACGCGCAGGCTGACCTGCTTGTCTTCAGCGATCGGTTCGTAGAGGTCGCAGGCCTCACGTAGTAAACCCGCCAGCACCACATCGCCGAATCCCCTGCGGTCGCCATAATGTTCGATCTCCTGGATACGTAGCAGACTGGTGATAATGGTCAGCACTTCGTCCACACCAGTGATCGCGCGGTCGGCGACCGCCTGCAGGTCCGCGACCGTTGCGGCATTGGCGCGGCCGCGCTCGAGGCCAACGCGGACACGGGTCAGTGGCGTGCGCAGGTCATGCGCGATCTCGTTGCCGGTCCCTGCCATTTCGGTGACCAGCACTTCAATCTCGTCGAGCATGCCGTTGGCGATGATGGCGAGCTTATCGAAGGGGTGGTCGAGGTTGGCCGTGGGAAGTCGCTCGCGCAGGTCGGCATCGATAATGCGCCTGACCTGTGCATGGAGTTCATCGACACGACGCTGCACCCGCAGGCTGAGCACGCCACCGATCGCCAGACTGAGGGCGCCCGCCACCGGCAGACCGAGCAGCAGGGCGCGGCCGATCGCCGCCGCCAGTTCTTTGAGCTCGCCGCTGTGGCGCGCGATGACCAACACTTGGCCGTCAGGCAAGCGACGACCGATGGCGCGCACGGACATCGACTCCGGCTTGTGCGGATCGATCCTGACCATCTGCGTCGCATGAATCCGCGCGTCGATCGCCAATTGCGGCGGGATATCGCGCAGATTGCCGGCGATCCGTTTTCCGTCAGCTGTGAACAGACCGGCCAACCGGGTCCGGCGCGGATCGGACGCCAGGCGGTCCTCGATGGCGATGACCCTGCGCTCCGGCACATCCGACGCGATCGCCTCGCTTGCCTCCGCGATCGAAGCGTCCATGTCAGCCCGCATCGAACTGCCAGCCTCCCAGTACACGAAGGCCGAGAACAAAAGAATGCAGAGCGCGATCGCGATGGACGTCCACCGGAACGTCGTTGTGCGGACGAAATCAGGAAGGCGCACGAAGAATAAATCCTGCGCCGCGGACATTGTGGATCATCGGCGGATCGCCCGGCGTGTCCACCTTGTGCCGCAGCCGCCCCATATGAACATCGACAAGATTGGTGTCCGGGACGAATTTATAGTTCCAGACCTCCTCCAGCAACATCGCCCGCGTCAGCAGCTGCTCGTTACGTTGCATCATGTATTCGAGAAGGCGGAATTCCCGCGGCAGCAATTCGATCTCCCGCTCGCCACGGCGCGCTGTGCGTTCGATCAGGTCGAGTTCGAGCGGTCCCACCCGCAACATGGTCTCCCGCGTTTCGATCGGACGGCGCAACAGGGCCTCGATCCGCGCCACCAGTTCGACGATCGCAAAAGGCTTGGTCAGATAATCATCGCCGCCCATACGTAATCCACGTACGCGATCATCGACCGCTCCGAGCGCGCTCAGGATAAGTACGGGCGTGCGAATCTGGTCATTCCGCAGCGCCTCGACGATGGTGAGTCCGTCCATTCCCGGTAACATGCGATCGACGACCATCAAGTCCGGCTTGATGGAGCGAGCCTTGTCGAGTCCTTCGATACCGCTCGCCGCATGTTCGACCTCGAAGCCGCGCTGCGTCAGTTCGGCCGCGAGTTCCTCGGCGGTCTCAACGTCGTCCTCGATCAGCAGAATCTTGGTCATCTGGAGTATCTCGGGCACCGTTTGATCTGAAGACACGACAAGGTGCGACCGCGCCGTAGCATAGCGGAAAACGTCGTCATCTTGTCGAAACTCGGTCATTTCGTCCATCCGGTCGGTACAAGCCTCACCGCTGCGACAGGGACCAAGGATCCCGGGGTCGCGTACGGCGTTGCTGCGGCATCGGTATGCCGTGTCACCATGATCTGCCGGGCCAGGCCGCGGAGATTTTCCTCGTGTCCGTAGTACAGCACGGCCTGCGCCATATCGATTACGTCCGGTCCTCGCGATACCAGTTCCGCAATCACATCCTGATCCCTGTCCGCCATCGGCCGGAGATTGATATCAGCGGCCATCTTGTCGAATGCAGAGCAGCTGTTGAGAGCGAGCGGACTCGCTCCAATGAACGCGGCCGCAGTGGCCGGGCGACGCTCAATCGCTGCCGGTTGAAACGGCGGCGACTTGTGCGGCGGGCGCGCCACCGCAAATGCGGTTGCGGCAAGCAACAGCGATACCCCTAACGAGATCGCACCTTGTCGAACGAACGACGTGAGAATTCCAAGCATCGGCCCACCTGCGAACGGCGCCCATTGGCGCAACAGCCATCGGAACTCGCCCAGCCGGACGGCGAACCAATAGCCACAACATCTTCGGAAGGCTTGTATTCTTCAATTAAATACGAATTTAACTTACGACGCAGCGACGCTCCATGCGCAACGATTGCCCGTCAGACACCTGCCATCCCCCCGGCAGCAACCGAAGCCGAGCATCGGTCCGTTCTTAAATCGCAATTTAATCGCTCCGCGGACTTTCTTCGCTATCTCGACCTTCATCGGCCGGCGCTCATTTCGGCGGAGGCATACGGAGGGATTCCCTTGCCAGCAGCTTATGTCAATCGTGTCGCAACGGCTGTGCCGCCTTACGACGTTCATGATGCCTTTCGCCGCTTCGCACAGTCGACGCTCCATCTGGCCAGCCCGCGTCAGGCGCGCCTGTTCGAACGCATGGCCGACAAGTCCGGTATCGAGCACCGCTTCTCGTGCCTTACGCCGAGCAATCGGCCGGAAGGCGACCATTTCGATGCCGGCGGCTTCTATGCCCGTAGTGGTTTTCCCGATACGGCGACGCGGATGGAGCAATATGAGCGACATGCGCCCGAACTGGCGCAAGCCGCCGTCGAACGCCTGCATCTCGGAGCGGATCGTGACCGCATCACGCACCTGATCGTCACCAGTTGCACAGGTTTCTCCGCGCCCGGCCTCGACCTCGATCTCATCGCGCGTTGCGAGCTTCCAACGACGGTCGAACGTACCGTGATCGGCTTCATGGGTTGCTACGCCGCCATCAACGCGCTGAAGCTGGCCTATCATATCGTCCGCTCCGAGGCGTCGGCGCGCGTACTGGTCGTCAACCTCGAACTCTGTACCCTGCATCTCAAGGAAAACGCCGATCTCGAACAGATGCTCTCGTTCCTGCTGTTCGCCGATGGTTGTGCGGCAAGCCTTGTGAGCGCTGAGCCGTCCGGCATCGCGCTCGACAGTTTCCGCGCAATGCTGGTCCCCGATACCCGCGATCTGATCACATGGAACATCCGCGACGCCGGCTTCGACATGGTGTTGTCGGGACGCGTTCCGGCCGTCATTCAAGACGGCCTACGGCGGAGCGCCGATGAGATCCTGGCCGGAGCGCCCGCGGCGTCCATCGACCTGTGGGCGGTGCATCCCGGCGGCCGGACCGTTCTCGACGCGGTGGAGCGAGCCTTCGCGCTCGCACCGACCGCACTGGCGACGTCGCGCGACGTGCTGCGCCGTTATGGAAACATGTCGTCGGCGACGGTCATGTTCGTGATCGAGCGGTTGATGCGTTCGGGCGCACGCGGCCGCAGCGGGTGCGCGATGTCGTTCGGGCCCGGACTGATCGCCGAAACCATGCTTTTTCGAACCGCGGCCTGACCCCATGAGCACATTCAGCACCACCCACGCTGCAGCGACGGACCTGTCGCAGCGAAGTACCGAAGCCGAATGGCTGGACAGCGCCGACGCAAGTCCGGAAGAGCTCGAACTTGTGCTGCGCGACCTCGCCCGCTTCAACGGCGCGATGCTCGGGCACAGGGCGGTGATCGCCTGGCTGGACGCCGCCATCCAGCGGATACCTGAAAGCACCGAGCTCACGCTCGTCGATGTCGGTTGCGGCTATGGCGACCTGCTGCGAGCGATCCGCAGCTGGGCCGCCGGGCGCGGCCGGCGGATCAAGCTGATCGGGCTCGATCTCAATCGCGAGACGGTCCGCATCGCGCAGTCGGCGACAGGAAACGATCTCAATATCGAATATCAGGTGATGGATATCTTCAATTTCATCCCGCCCTCCCCCATCGACTTCGTCGTCAGCAGCCTGCTCACGCATCATATGTCCGACGAGATGATCGTGACGTTCCTGTGCTGGATGGAGAGGAACGCGCAGCGCGGCTGGATGATCTACGATCTGCAGCGCCACCGGGTGCCGTTCCATTTCATCGGCCTGATGGGCTGGCTGACGCGGCTGCATCCCATTGTCATTCACGACGGCCGGATCTCGGTTGCGAGAGCCCTCACCCGCACGGAATGGATGGCACGGTTACGCGATGCCGGTATCTCGCCGCGCGCGGTGCGCCTGCGATGGTTCCTGTTCCGCTTCGTGATCGGACGTGTGCGATGATCCAGGTCGAGACAATCGTCATCGGCGGCGGGCCGGCCGGCAGCGCGGTGGCCTGCGGTCTGGCCAGTTATGGCCACGACGTCATGCTGATCGAGCGCACGGCGACCTCCCAGCATAAAGTGTGTGGCGAATTCCTCAGCGTCGAGACACAGCTGCTGTTACGGCGGCTGGGCGTCGATCCACTGGCGCTCGGCGCCGTGCCGGTCGATGAGGTGGCATTGTATTCCGCGCGCCGCAGCGTGACCTCGGCACTACCGTTTCACGGGCTGTCGCTCTCGCGCTATCGTCTCGACGCTGCGCTGCTGCGACACGCGCATTTCAGCGGCGCCCGCCTGCATCGAGACGTGACTGTGAAAACGGCGAGACCCGATGGATCCGGCTGGCTGGTCGTGTGCGACAATGGCCACACAATCAGTTGCCGAAATCTCGTATTAGCCACCGGCAAGCTGGGTTTGCGCGGCATCGACGACACGCGCGACGGCTCGCAGGTCGGGTTGAAAATGCACCTGCGGCCTGCCCCCGACATTCGCCGAGCGCTTGAGGGTCGGGTCGAGCTTTACTTTCTCGAGGCCAGCTATATTGGCCTAGAACTGGTCGAAGACGGTATCGCCAACCTCTGCTTGGTGCTGCCGGGTGAAACCATGAGCCGGTTCGGATCCGGCTGGACCGCGCTGCGCAACCATGTGGCCGCGACATTTCCCGCACTGGCGGAGCGGCTAGCAGACGCCGAGCCGCTGTGGGACAAGCCCAAGGCCGTGGTCTGTCCCAGCGGCGGGCATCTTCATCGCGAGCGGAACGCTGCAGCCTATCGGGTAGGCGACCGTCTCGCACACATCCCGCCCTTCACCGGCGACGGCCTTGCCATCGCCCTTGGATCGGCCGCGCTGGCAGTCGCTCATATCCGAGGGGGACTTTCACCTGATGTGTATCTGGCGGCCGCGCGAAAACTCATTGCCGGACCGATCCGACTGGCGAGCATCGTCTCCTGCCTTGCCGGACATCGCATCAGCCGAAACCTGATGTTCGCCGCGGCCACGCACGGCCCGGACCTGATCAGCTCGATCGTCCGCCGCACCCGGTTGACCCATGCGATGGACCTTGACCCTGCCGTGCTGCCGGCCCCACCGCTCGTGAACCCATGACGACCCTGCGGACCGAACTGCCCCTCGCCGACACCCGCACATGGTTTGGCTTTGTCCTGATGTGCCTTGGGATGTTCATGGCGATCCTCGACATTCAGGTGGTCGCAACATCGCTGCCGACCATTCAGAATGCCCTAGCCATCTCCCCGGAGACGATGAGCTGGATCCAGACCTCCTATTTGATTGCCGAGATCATAGCCATTCCCCTGACGGGCTGGCTAACGCATGTGCTCTCGATGCGCTGGCTGTTTGCCTCCGCCCTCGCTCTCTTCACGCTGGCGTCGATCGGCTGCGCCGCGAGTGGCACCTTCGCCGCCCTCGTATCGTTTCGTGTGCTACAGGGATTCGCGGGCGGCACGCTCATCCCGGCGGTATTCGCCGCAGTCTTCCTGCTGTTCCCGCCGCGCAGCCAAGGTATCGCCACGACGATCGCCGGCATCGTGGCTGTGCTGGCGCCGACGGTCGGACCTGTGGTCGGCGGCTGGATCACGCAGACCTGGTCCTGGCACTGGCTGTTCCTGATCAACGTCGTACCCGGGCTGATCGCTTGCCTTGTGGCGCCTCCTCTGTTGCCCCAGCAGCAGCTGAACTTTGGCGACGTTGCGGAAATCGATTGGCGGTCGCTAGCTCTGATGGCGATGTCGCTTGCCGCTCTGGAGATCGGACTGAAGCAGTCACCCCATGATGGCTGGGCGTCGGCCACCTGCACGGGCCTGTTCACAATCAGTGCTCTCTGCGGCGGCCTATTCGTACGACGCACATTGCGTGCTGCCTATCCTGTCGTGCAGCTTGGCCCGTTCCGAAACCGCTCATTCGCGATCGGATGTGCGTTGAGTTTTTGTCTGGGCGCGGGCCTGTACGGCTCGGTCTATCTCATCCCGGTTTTTCTGGCTTACGTCAGGGGCTACGACGCCCTGCAGATTGGTTCGACGATGCTGGTGACCGGTGCCGCACAACTGACGATGTCGCCCATCGCCGTCGCGCTGGAACGACGACTCAATGCGCGCTGGCTGACCGCCGTAGGTTTTGCAGTGTTTGGTATCGGACTCGCCCTCAGCATGTTTCAGACACGCGACACCGATTTCAACCAGATGTTCTGGCCACAGATCGTGCGCGGCATCGCCATCATGTTCTGCCTGTTGCCGCCGACCCGCCTTGCGTTGGGCTCCCTACCGGAAGCGCAGGTGCCGGCAGCGAGCGGCCTGTTCAACCTGATGCGCAATCTGGGCGGCGCGATCGGCATCGCGCTGATTGACACCATCCTCTATAGCCGCGCCCACATCTACGCCGACGCGTTGCGGATGCGGTTGTTATCGGGCGACGCCACGGCGGCAACGGCCATTGGCCTCGATCCCGCATTGCTGACAAGCGGTCTCTCCGGCCCACCCACTCCTGCCATAGAAGCCCTGGTCCGGCCTATGATCGAAAAGGCGGCCTTTGTCTGGAGTGTGAACGATGCCTGGGCAATGCTGGCAGCAACCGCGCTGCTTGCCGTGCTGCTGGTGCCATTCGCATGGGGCAGGCGCGAGCGGTAGTTCGACCCGGGCGAGCAGCGCTACCGCCGCTATCTCGAGAAGCGAAAGACGCGTTCCACAGCGTTCCCCTTTTCAAAATGATCTCGTTTTCCGCACAAGATACTACTATCGACCGGGCCGCGCCGCTCGCAAAGGCGCTCAGTACCGGGCACGCCACCCGTCAGGCGTTCGCTCATAACTACCGCGGAAATCGATATTCTCCACGCAGTTGGCGTGCATGTCGGCCGCGGCCTGCAGACATTCCTGATAATCATAGTAGCCGCAGATCTGCGGTGCGCCCCCTGGACCATTGGATGAGCCCGGCAACAGACAGAACGGCGACGCATCACGGTGCAGTGGCGCAGCTTCGGCTGGTTGCGATCTCAGCGCTGCAAACGAAAGCACGACGGCAACGGCAAAGGCCGTGGTGAGATACCTGGGTTGTCGATCGAAAATCATCATCCATCTCCATCTGCTGTGAACCTCAAAGCGTGCCGCTCGCGGTCCCGCAATCGCGTTGATCAGGAAATCGCGATTGCAAAGTCTGCGAGACGGGCAGCCGAGGGCTACATTTCCGAGATCATCGTGCGCTGGAAATTCAAGATTTTCTTCGCACAGGTCTCATACTGAGGAGATAGGAAATTCTATGTATTTCTCGAATAAATACGTGTTTAACTTTCGAAGGCGCTCGGATCGATCCCAGTCGACGTTCCGAATGAACATCTGACTGACGGCAGGAAATCGGCCTCTCGAATTTCCGCAATCCGTCTAAACTATTTTTGTGTGATGTTGTGTAAGGCCTTCTCACACTTCAAAAGAAATCACGGGCAAAGGCATCTCCCTGCCCGCGACGCTTAATTCATAGATTTATCTGCTCGACCTACTTCTTGCTCATCACCATAGGGCAAGCGCTCGCTGAGAGCGGCGAGAACGCGTCTTCGCCCTTCACCGTGGCGAGGATCCTGAACACATCATAGCTATCGGTGACCTCGGAGGGCTTCTTGACCTCGGCGAGATACATGTCGTGGACCATCAGATTGTCCGGACGCAGCTTTCCATTACGCAGGAAGGCATCGTCAAAGGTACGTCCCTGCAGATCCTTGACCACGGCGGCAGGATCCTTGGTATTCGCGGCTTCCACCGACTTGATGTAGTTCAGCGTCGAGGAATAGACACCGGCCTGCATCATGCTCGGCGGCTTGCCCATCTTGGCTGCGTAACGCTTGGAGAATGCACGCGTACGGTCGTCCATGTTCCAGTAGAATCCGGACGTCACCAGCAGGCCTTGCGCGCTCTTCAATCCGACGCTTCGGATGTCATTGACGTCGATCAAGAGCGCAATCATCTTCTGATCGCCGCCCATCAAACCGAACTCTTCCGCCTGCTTGATGGCGTTCTGCGTATCGCTGCCGGCATTGGCAATAGCGATGACCTTGGCGCCCGACGACTTGGCCGTCAGAAGCTGCGAGGAGAAATCCGCCGTGTTTATCGGATGGGGCGCACGGCCAAGCGCCTTGCCGCCGCCCTTCACGGCAACGTCCGTCACGTCACGCTCGAGCGCCTGACCAAAGGCATAATCCGCAACAACGAAGAACCATGTATCGCCACCACGCTGAAGCATCGCCTTGCCAGCGACATTTGCGAGCGCATAGGTATTGTAGGTCCACTGAATGAAGTTCGGCGAGCAGAACTTGCCGCTGAGATCCGCCGAACCGCCGGCCGATGTGATGAACATCTTGTTGCGATCCTTGGCGAAGGTCTGCACGGCGATGCAAACAGACGACACCGGCACGTCGAGAATGACGTCAACACCTTCCTGATCATACCACTGGCGCGCAATATTGCCGCCGACATCGGGCTTGTTGAGATGGTCGGCCTGGATCAATTCGATTGTCTTGCCAAGCACCTTGCCGCCGCATTCCTCAATCGCGAGCTGCGCCGCGGCCACCGAACCCTGCCCGCCATTGTCAGCGAACAGGCCCGTCATGTCGGAGAGCACGCCGAATTTCAGCGGCGTATCCGCGGCGGCGCGAACGATCGCCGGAGAAAAAACTGCAGTGCTGACGCCAGTCGCACCGAGGCCAGCCAGGAACGTACGTCGCTTCATCAATAGTCCTCCCGTTTTTAGTTTTTTGGTATGAAAGTATCGTCGCCTATTGTGACGAAGATCATGGTGAGCCGGATAACGCTCCTTTGTCCGGCAGATCGAGTTCAAGTAGCGCAGAGCTCAATGATTTTCCGTGCGTATCCAGCGCGAGCGACCTCACCACGCCGCCGCCAAGCGCCCCCGTCAGTACGAAGTTCAGGGCGCCGAGCGCCGGCAGTTCGTAGCGCGTGACGGCGCCGGTGATGGTGTCGCCGAAATGATCCGCAACGAAATCAGCAGTCACGTGCTCGGCCAAAAATGAGAAGTCCCTCATATCGAAGGCAATGACGGAAATGTTGGACGTGTCGCCCTTGTCGCCGCTGCGTGAATGCGCGATCTCATGGAGTTTCATGGTCATCCGTCCATGAACGTAACTGATGGCGTCACGACACTCTCCGGCAACAGGGCTGAAGCAACTCCAACGATCTCGCGGGCCGATTTCCAGGCCCCGCCGCCGCCAGCCGGGCCATTGGTATAGAGCGTTTCGACTTCATTACCGATCTTCACCGCTTCCGCGAGCGTCTCGGTACGCGCGGCAACGCGGACGCGGACTTCATAGGGATCGCGACCCTCTGCCAGGCCGCCGCCATGCAGCGCATTGACGCCGATCAGATCGAAGCGGCTTTCCGTCATTTTCACGCCCGTAAGCGCGAGACGTTCACGCACGATGTCGAGTGCAAGCCGCCCGCGCGCAGCGGCATTGGCGCCGGCGTAGGAGATTTCGCCCTCGCCGATATAGCTGTCGAGATAGCCGACGGATGTTTTCAGAAAGCCCGTCTTAGGCGCCCCGCTCCCACCTGTGACGCGGACGCGGTCCGGCCCCACTTCCTCGACACGCACCTGCGAGAAATCGGCAACCACGTCCGGCTGGTAATAGCGAGTCGGATCATGAATCTCATAGAGCAACTGCTCCGTCACCGTGGCACGCGTGATCTGGCCGCCCGAACCGGTAACCTTCGTGACGACGAGATCACCGTCTTCACGCACCTCGCCGATAGGAAAACCAAGCCGCGCGAGGCCTTGCACGTCCTTGACGCCGGGATCGGCGAAATAGCCGCCGGTGATCTGGCCGGCACATTCCAGGAGATGGCCGACCATGGTGCCCTTGCCGAGCAACTCCCAGTCATCCATCGCCCAGTCAAATTCATGCACCAATGGCCCGAGAAACAGCGCCGGATCGGCCGCACGGCCCGTGATCACGACATCGGCGCCACCGGCGAGCGCCTCGGCGATCGGAGCCGCACCGGTATAGGCATTGGCTGAGATCACGCGATTGCCCAGCGCCTTGACGGAGCCGCCTTCGTCCAGCGCAACATCGGAAGCGCGCGCCTGCTCCAGCACATCGTCGCCGGTCACGGCCGCAACCTTCAACCCGGTCAGACCAAGGGCCTTGGCGATGTCACGGGTCGCCTGCGCTGCCGCGACAGGATTGGCCGCGCCCATATTGGTGATGATCTTGACGCCGTTCCTCCGGCAGATGGGGAGCACCGCTTTCATGCGATCGGCCAGCAACGGATCGAAGCCGCCTTGCGGGTCTCTCAGCCGGTCCTGCTGGGCAAGTGCAATGGTGCGTTCGGCGAGGCACTCGAAGACGAGATAATCGAGGTTGCCGCTCTCGGCGAGTTCGATCGCCGGTTCGATACGGTCACCCGAATAGCCGGCGCCGGATCCGATCCTGATGGTGCGCACGAGCAATTCTCCCTGGGTCAGACATACCTGCAGTCACATCGCGAAGGCGCGATCGCTGCATGTCATCTCCCGACCTCTTCTTGCGGACATGCCATCGGCCCGAATAGGTGATTACGCGCATGTCGTTGCAGGTATTGAAGCCAGAAGCCTCCCCATATTCAATTGAATAAATTTTATCCCATTGATAGAAATTCACTATGGATGTAAATCTCAAGCAGATCAGGACATTCGTCGTCGTTGCCCAGGCCGGCAGCTTTACCCGGGCCGCGGAGCTGCTGCATCTGGCCCAGCCGACATTGACGGTTCAAATCAGACGCCTCGAGGAAACGCTCGAGGTGAAACTGTTCGATCGCAACACGCGCTCTGTCGAACTGACGCGGGTCGGCCGCGAGCTTCTGCCGGTGTTTCAGCGCATGATCCGCGATCTCGATGCCGTGGTCGTCGATACCCGCGATATCGCGGCCAAGCGCCGGGGCGTCGTCCGGATCGCAGCACTCCCCTCGGTGGCCGCGGGCGCCCTGCCCGAGGCCATCAAGTCGTTTCGCGAGCTGCAGCCCGGCGCGTCTTTCGTCCTGAAGGACGTGATCGCCAACCGCGTTCTTGATCTCGTCCGCTCGGAGGACGTCGATCTCGGCATCATGGGCGGCAGCGTCACCGGCCACGATGTGGAAGTGCTGCTTGAGGTGCGCGACCGCATGCATGTGGTGTTTCCGGCAAAGCACCCGATCGGCGGCATCCGCAAGGTCACCATCGGCGATCTAATGAAGTATCCGCTGGTGCTGATGGACCCCGCGACCAGCGTCCGTGCTGTCGTCGACAGTGCCTTCCTGAAAGCAGGACACATCGCGCAGCCAACCTGCGAGGCGACCTATATGATGACCGCCGTCGCCATGGTGCGCGCCGGACTCGGCATCACGATCCTGCCGGGCTCGGCCCGCGAGATCGGAGCGGAGCCCGACCTGCGGTCGCGGCAGATCGACGTCGCGAATTTTTCGCGCGCGATCACCATCATCAAGAAGAGCGGCCGCACCCTGCCGCCGATCAGCGAAGCCTTTGGTGATCACCTCGCCAAGTCGATCAGCGCGCAGCCACTATTCGCGCGACGATAACCAGCGCAAGCTACTTCATCGCGTCATAGACCACGAAACTGTAGGCGCCCTCCGGTTTCTTGGTGATTACCGGATCTGATCCGCCGGACATCAGCGTCGCGACCGTGCGATCATAGTCCTTGACGTCGAGCTTGCCATTGGCATCGCCGAGCAATTTGCTGACCTCGGTCATCATCCGCTTCTGGTCTTTGGCGGTCTTGGCACCCGTGGAGTCGCCAGCCAAAATGATCTTCACGGCTTCGTCGGGATTGGCCTTGGCATAATCCCAGCCTTTCATCGATGCCTTCACGAATTTAGCCATCTTGGCGACGAAGGCTGGATCCTTGAGATTCTTGTCGAGCACCCAGAGACCGTCCTCCAGCGTCGCAACGCCTTCATCCTCGTATTTAAACACGGTGAGCTGGCTTGGCTTGTAGCCACCATCGATCACCTGCCAATATTCGTTATAGGCCATCGTCGAGACGCAATCGACCTGCTTCTGCAGCAGCGGATCGACATTGAAGCCCTGCTTGATGATCTTGACGCCGGCAGGCGAACCATCGGTCTTGTAGCCGAGCTTCGACATCCATGACAGGAACGGATATTCGTTGCCGCCATACCAGACACCGGTGATTTTTCCTTTCAGATCTGTCGGCTTCTTGATGCCGGTCTCGGCGCGGCAGGTGAGTTCGAGCCCGGACCTCTTGAAGGTCTGCGAGATATTGACCAGTGACACGCCCTTTTCGCGCGAAGCCAGTGCCGAGGGCATCCAGTCCACCACGACATCGGCACCGCCGCCCGCGATCACCTGCGGTGGAGCCACGTCAGGGCCACCCGGCTTGATGGTGACGTCGAGGCCGGCATCCTTATAGAAGCCCTTCTCCTTGGCGACGAAGTAACCGGCGAACTGGGCCTGCGCGACCCATTTGAGCTGGATGGTGACCTTGTCCGCCGCTTGTGCGGAGCCGAGCGAGAGAGCCATCGCTGCGCCGAATGCCATGATCTTCTTCATGCTCAACTCCAGAATTGGCGAACCTGCCGAACTAGGTCCGCATGGATGGATGCCAAAACGTCGTCACGCGTTCGGCGAGCGCAACAAGTCCATAAAATGCCATTCCCGCGATCGCAGCCAGCGCGATTTCCGCCCACACCATATCGAGCGCCATGCGCCCGGCCTCGGTGGAAATCCGAAAGCCGATGCCCTGCGTCGGCGTCCCGAAGAATTCTGCAACGATGGCACCTATCAAGGCCAGTGTGGCATTGATCTTCAAGGCGTTGAAGATGAAAGGTAGTGCAGCAGGCAGATACAACTTGATGAGAGTCTGGGCATAGCTCGCGCCATAGGAGCGCATCAGATCGCGCTCCATATCACCGGCGGCCTGCAGACCGGCCAGCGCATTCACCAGCATCGGAAAGAATGTCACCAGCGCCACAACCGCAGCCTTCGACGGCCAGTCGAAGCCGAACCACATGACCATGATCGGCGCGACGCCAACCAGCGGCAGTGCCGAGAAGAAGTTACCCAAGGGTAGCAGCCCGCGGCCGAGAAATTCAAAGCGATGCGCGAGGATCGCCACTAGAAGCCCGGCGCCACAGCCGATGGCATAGCCGATCAGCACACCACGGATGAAGGTCTGCACGAAATCCGCGCCCAGTGTCGGCAGCGACGCCATGAACTTTGCGGCCGCCGCGCTCGGCGACGGCAGCAACACCGGCGGCACGCCCGCCCCGCGCACCACGACTTCCCAGAGATAGAACACGGCTGCACCGAACAGCAGCGGAATGGCGAGATCGATGATCTTCCGAAATACGCTGTTGCGCGATTTCAGCCCCGCGAGCGCGACGACGCAGATCCAAGATGCCAGCCAGACGCCGATCACGACCATCCAGAAGCCTGATGCCGCATCGCCGGCGATCAAGGGATCGCGGAGCAGCATCAGTGTCATATCCGCAGTGATGCCTGCCCCGACAAGCCCGATCACGATGGCAGGCAGGCCACGGAAGCCGGCAGCGAAAGCGAACACAAGCACGATGACGCCGGTCAGCAGAAACGTCAGCGGGCGCGCCATCAGCGCGGCGACAGGCACACCCGAGAGCGGCAATGGCAGCATCAGTGTGATCAGCACGCACACCGCCGACATGATGAAGCCCAGGCGTATCTGGCGACGATTCATGCCCGCGCCCCCATCCGCTGCGCGACCTTGCGTTCGGCATAGCTCACAATCGCAATCAGGCCCGAGGCCAGCACGGCGGCGGCAACCAGCGCCGACCAGATCTGGATGGTCTGGCCGTAATAGGAGCCGGCCAGCAGGCGTGCACCGATGCCGGCTTCCGCGCCGGTCGGCAATTCCGCGACAATGGCGCCGATCAGCGAAATGGTGATGGCGACCTTGAGGCTGGCAAAGAGATATGGCACCGCCCACGGCCAGCGCAGTTTCGACAGCACCTGCCTAGATGTCGCTGACCATGTCCGCATCAGATCCATCTGCATCGGATCGGGCGAGGTGAAGCCCTTCACCATGCCGATGGTGACGGGGAAGAAGCTCAGATAGGCCGAGATGATCGATTTCGGCAGCAGGCCCTGCAGGCCGATGGCGCCGAGCACCACGATGAAGATCGGCGCCAGCGCCAATATGGGCACCATCTGCGAGCAGATGATCCACGGCATCAGGCTGCGCTCCAACACGCGGCTGTGCACGATGGCCAGCGCCAGAACGATGCCGAGCAGCGCCCCCAGCGCGAAACCGAGCAAGGTGGCCGATAGTGTCACCACGGAATGGTAGACAAGGCTGCGCGGTGCCGTCGGCGCATAGCCGAACACACCATCGATGAAGGCGCCCACCACCTGATGGGGCGCCGGCAACAGTGGCCGCTCCGCACTCATGGTGCCTTCCAGCAGCTCCATGGTCGTATAGGGCGATTCTTCGCGCTCGAAGCCGCCGCGCACGAGCGACAGGTTCATCAACACCGCACCGACGTACCAGACGACGATCAGCACCGCGACGATAGTCACGACCGGTGCGTTGCGCGTCACTAGCGGATGCGTGCGCAATGCAGCCCTCGCGATCGGCATCGTGTTCACCGCACTACTCGTCATAGGAGTGCCCGGCGCGCAGGCCCGTCCGCACGCGCTGCGCGATGGCCATGAATTCCGGTGTCTCGCGGATTTCCAGCGTACGATCGCGCGGAAAATTGCAGTCGATGACGTCAGTGATACGCCCCGGCCGCGGCGACATCACCACGATCCTCGTGGAGAGAAATACCGCTTCAGGAATGGAGTGCGTCACGAACAGCACGGTCTTGCGGGTCTTGGCCCACAACTGCAGCAACTGTTCGTTGAGATGATCCCTGACGATCTCGTCCAGTGCGCCGAACGGCTCGTCCATCAAGAGCAATTCCGGATCGAACGACAGCGCACGCGCGATCGAGACGCGCTGTTGCATGCCGCCCGAGAGCTGCCAGGGGAATTTCCGCTCGAAACCGATGAGATTGACCAGCTCCAAATAGCGCGCCGCGCGCTGTTTCTGTTCGGTCGGCGAGAAGCCCATCAATTCCAACGGCAGTTTGAGGTTGGCCTCGATGCTGCGCCACGGAAACAATGCGGGCGCCTGAAACACATAGCCGTAATTGCGCCCGAGCCGCGCCTGTTCGGCGCTCATACCGTTGACGGTGACGGTGCCCGAACTCGGCTGCTGCAGGTCGGCGATCACGCGTAGCAGCGTGGTCTTGCCGCAGCCCGAGGGGCCGATGAAAGAGACGAATTCGCCGCCGCCGATTTGCAGATCGACATTGGATAAGGCTTCGACCTTGCCATCGGCCGTGTCGAAGGTGAGCGACACCTTGCTGACATCGACCGCGACAGGGCGTGTCACTGTGGATTGATAGATGTGAGGTTCAACGTCGGCAGTTGAGTTCATGCGCACCGGTTCGACCAGAGGGTCACGCAGCCCGGCCAGTCCTTCAGGGCCTATGAGCCCTGCGGGACGTGGCAATATGCCGCCTATCGGGGGATGATATCGGCATTGATCGCTGCTTCAACACAATAGTGCCGCCCCCCTTCCGCCGCTCGCTGATAGTTTGCGCAAGGACAGCGGACTTATTGGGCAGTTATGATCCGCCGCGCCGCATCACCCAAACAAAAAGCGGCCGGGCTGAGCCCGGCCGCTACAATCGTAATTGATAAAATGAGATCAGGAGGCCCTGGCAGTTTTGTTCTTCGAGTTGCGCTGGAAGAACAGGGCCTGGCTGGCGACGGCCGAGACCATCGCCGGCTGGAACGGCTTCGAGATCAGGAACGCCGGCTCCGGACGTTCGCCGGTCAGGAAACGCTCCGGATAGGCGGTGATGAAGACCACGGGCACTTCGAAGAGGCGCAGCAACTCGTTCACCGCGTCGAGACCCGAGCTACCATCGGCGAGCTGGATATCGGCGAGGATCAGGCCAGGCTTCTTGTTCTTTGCGAGCGCCACCGCATCCGCATGGGTACGGGCAACGCCGATGACGTTATGACCGAGGTTCTTCACGAGGCTTTCGAGATCCATCGCGATGAAGGTTTCGTCCTCGATGATGAGCACGTCGGTGGCGATCTCGGCGGCCATTTCGCGACCGGCGGTGTCGGCCAGCGTACGCACTTCCGCCACGTCAGCGTCGAGTACGAAGGCCACTTCCTCTTCCGAGAAGCCTTCGAGCGACAGCAACAGGAAGGCCTGTCGTGGCAGCGGGGTGATGTTGGAAATGCGCTTCTCGGAGGCGGCCTGCAGCGACGAGACATCCGGATTGTCATTCAGGGCGACTGAGTTCCAGATCTGAGTGAACAGGCGAAACAAGCCGGCGCGAGCTCCGTGTTGCTCGTCAAGCAGCGATTGATCCTGCAGCAACGCTTCCAGCATGGCGCCGACATAAGCATCGCCTGACGCTTGGTTGCCCGTGAGGGCTCGGGCATAGCGCCGCAACAGCGGCAAGTGTTCAGCTACGAGCTGTGATCGGGACATCCCCACTCCATCCTATTCTAAGCCAAAGCCAAAGGGGTACCAGAATACAACCGGTTCCTTCGATGTGCGTGTCTACGTTCCAGTAAGACAAAAGTTCCACCAACTCGGAACTTTCCGCCGCGCTCCGCATTAGATCGCCGACAGACGCCGCAAAGGCTTCAAAAATCAAGAAAATTTCTCAAATTCCAGGGGGCGTATCTTCTGGGGAATGTGGAACGGGTCATGAAAGATGTGAAGCCAAAGGGCGGATTAAACGCCGAAATCCAGTCACGGATCGGGCATCAGTTGCGCGCCATGTACGACGATGTCGTGCGACAGGGCGTGCCGGACCGATTTGCGGAGCTGATCCGCAAGCTGGACGGGGCTGAGGCTCAAGCCCAGATCGCTGGCGATCCTGGCAAAAATGAAGGAGGGGAATAATGCCTCTCACAGACTCACTCCGCGACGACATTCTGGCGTCGGTGCCCAGCCTGCGCGCCTTCGCGATCTCGCTCTCCGGCAATGGCGATCGGGCCGATGACCTCGTACAGGAAACGCTGTTGCGCGCTCTCGCCAATATCGACTCCTTCCAGGTGGGCTCGAACCTGCCTGCGTGGTTATTCACCATTCTGCGCAACCTGTTCCGGTCGGACTATCGCAAGCGGCGGCGCGAAGTTGAGGATGCGGATGGCAGCTATGCCAAGACTCTGAAGACCCAGCCGGCACAAAACGCCCATCTGGAATTTGAGGAGTTTCGCGCGGCGCTCGAGAAGCTTCCTCAGGATCAACGCGAAGCACTCATTCTGGTCGGTGCCTCCGGCTTCTCCTATGAAGACGCGGCCACGATCTGCGGCTGCGCCGTCGGCACCATCAAGAGCCGCGTCAATCGCGCGCGCTCGAAGCTCAGCGCCCTGCTCTATGTGGATGGCGCGGAAGACTTCGGCCCGGACGATACAGTCCGTGCAGTGATTGGCGGATCGGGCGGTTAGGTCGGTCCTTCAACTCAGACGAGAAAAAGCGACCGCCTCGGTGGCCACTTTTTTGGGTACGAGTTAGTATGGCCGTATCAGCAGTGCGCCGACCTCTTCCCGCAATCGGGGACGAAGGGAACCGCCACCATCTTTCCGCCACACAGAAAGTGCCCCTCGCGATCACATCGCGAGGGGATTTCTGTTGATGCATATGCCATCAGCGCCTCACGATGAACGGCCGCGAGGATCACTCTGGAATGAACACGTTTCGACGACACGCCACTCTACCTTTGGCCGTTGCACTGAGCCTCGCTTGTGCTGGCCATGCCCTCGCGCAGAAGCAATACGATCCCGGCGCATCCGACACCGAGATCAAGATCGGCAACATCATGCCCTATAGCGGACCGGCTTCGGCCTATGGCATCGCCGGTGTGATCGAGGCCGCCTATTTCCGTATGATCAATGATCAGGGCGGTATCAACGGCCGCAAGATCAGCTTCATCAGCTATGACGATGCCTACAATCCGTCAAAGGCTGTCGAGCAGGCGCGCAAGCTCGTGGAATCAGACGAGGTACTCGTGGTGTTCAATCCGCTCGGCACACCGTCAAACGCGGCGATCCAGAAATATCTCAACATTAAGAAGGTGCCACAGCTGTTCGTCGCTGCCGGCGCGACCTATTTCGGCAATCACAAAGCATTCCCATGGACCATGGCATGGCAGCCGCCTTATGAGAGCGAAGGCCGCATCTATGGGAAATATCTGCTGACGGAAAAGTCCAACGCGAAGATCGCAGTGCTCTATCAGAACGACGACCTCGGCAAGGATGTGCTGAAGGGTTTGAAGGACGGCCTCGGCGACAAGGCATCGACGATGCTCGTGGCCGCCGAAAGCTATGAGGTCACCGAGCCGACCATTGACTCCCACGTTATCAATCTGAAGGCCTCAGGCGCCGATACGTTCATCAGCGTCACCACACCGAAGTCCGCGGTACAGAGCATTCGCAAGGTAGCTGAACTCGGCTGGAAACCGCTCTACATTCAGGGCTATGCCAGTGCGTCGATCAGTTCGGTGCTGAAGCCGGCGGGACAGGAGATCTCGCAGGGCATCCTGTCGGCCTATTACGCCAAGGACGGCTCCGATCCGCAATGGGACAATGACCCCGGCATGCAGCGCTTCTATGCGTTCCTCACCAAATACGCACCGGATGCCCGCCGCAATGACATCTCGGTAGTCTACGGCTACGGCGCAGCTCAGACCATGGTGCAGGTGCTGAAGCAGGCCGGCGATGATCTCACCCGTGCCAATGTGATGAAGCAAGCCGCCAGCCTGAAGGACTTTGCGCCAGACACGATGCTGCCGGGCGTTAAACTCAACACGTCGGCGACTGATTTCTACCCGATCGAACAGTTGCAGATGATGCGCTTCAAGGGCGACAAATGGGAGCTATTTGGCCCTGTGATCTCGGGCGAGATCAGCCACTGAATTATGCCGGGGGACGGCATATCCATTGCCCAATAAAGCAGCCCTTCGCGGTGTCGTCGCGAAGGGCTTTTTGTTGCCGCATACAAGCGAACGGTGTTCAATCCGGCCGGAGCCGCAAAGGCCCGCAAAACAAGACGAATAAAAATCAGGGAGTTCTGAAATGCCTTCGATCCGATCGCGCGCACTGGCTTTATCGGTTGCCGCGGCCCTCAGCGTCGCGGCCAGCGGCAGCGCGCTGGCCCAGAAGAAATACGACACCGGCGCCACTGACACCGAAATCACGATCGGCAACATTATGCCGTATAGCGGCCCTGCCTCATCCTACGGACTGATCGGCAAGACTGAAACCGCCTATTTCAAAATGATCAACGACCAGGGCGGCATCAACGGCCGCAAGATCAATTTCATCAGCTACGACGACGCCTATTCGCCGCCCAAGGCGGTCGAACAGGCCCGCAAGCTGGTCGAAAGCGACGAGGCACTGTTCATCTTCAATTCGCTCGGCACGCCGTCGAATACCGCGTTCCAGAAATACATGAATGCCAAGAAGGTGCCGCAACTCTTCGTCGCCACCGGCGCCAGCAAGTGGAACGATCCGAAGCACTTCCCGTGGACGATGGGCTGGCAGCCGAGCTACGCGGTCGAAGCACAAATCTACGCAAAATATCTGATGAAGGAGAAGCCGGACGCCAAGGTCGCGGTGATCTATCAGAACGACGATTTCGGCAAGGACTACCAGAAGGCGTTCAAAGAAGCGCTGGGTGCCAAGGCTGCCACGATGCTGGTCACGGAAGAGAGCTATGAGATTTCCGAGCCGACCATCGATTCCCACATCGTGAAAGTGAAGTCGCTCAATCCTGATGTTGTCGTCCATTTCGTAACGCCGAAATTCGCGGCTCAAGGCATCAAGAAGATCGGTGAACTCGGCTGGAAGCCGCTGCAGCTCGTGACCAATGTCAGCGTCTCCGTCGGAGCAGTGATGCAGCCGGCAGGCTTTGCCAATGCAGAGGGCGTCCTGTCGGCCGACTACCGCAAGGACGGCGCGGATTCGCAATGGAAAGACGATGCGGGCATGAAGAAATGGTCGGCCTTCATCGACAAATACATGCCGGGCGCCGATCGCACCGACAACAGCCTCGTCTACGGTTATGGCGCCGCGCAGACACTGGTGAAGGTGCTGGAGATGTGCGGTGACAACCTGACCCGCGAGAATGTCATGAAGCAGGCGGCAAGCCTGAAGGACTTCGCGCCAGACACGCTGCTGCCGGGCATTACCATCTCCACCTCGGCCACCGACTATGCGCCGATCGCGCAGTTGCGGATGATGCGCTTCAAGGGTGACAAGTGGGAGCTGTTCGGCGACGTGATCAATGCCGATACAACTGCGCCGGACTAGTGCCGCAGCACTTTGCACTGCACCACTGAAATAACCGAGCCCCTGCGATTTGGTCGCAGGGGCTTATTCTTGTGACTGGCGCATCAGGGGTATTCAATGCGGACAGGAGTCGCAGAACTCCACCAAAGACCTGGGAAGAAATGATCACGGAGATCCATGATGCTCGCACGATCCATGCGCCTTGCAGCACTGCCTGCTGCTATGGCGCTTCTGGCCGCCAGTGTGTCCGGCGCGCTCGCGCAAAAGAAATACGACACCGGCGCCACCGATACCGAAATCAAGATCGGCAACATCATCCCTTATAGCGGCCCGGCATCCGCCTATGGAACGATCGGCAAGACCGAGACTGCCTATTTCAACATGATTAATGCCCAAGGCGGCATCAACGGACGCAAGATCAACTTCATCAGTTACGACGACGCGTACTCGCCGCCGAAGGCCGTCGAGCAGGTGCGAAGGCTGGTGGAGAGCGACGAGGTGCTGGTGGTGTTCAACCCACTCGGCACGCCGTCCAATACCGCGATTCAGAAATATCTGAACGGCAAGAAAGTGCCGCAGCTCTTCGTCGCCACTGGCGCCACCAAGTGGAACGACCCGAAGAATTTTCCCTGGACGATCGGCTGGCAGCCCTCCTATCAGAGCGAAGCGCAGATCTATGCAAAGTATCTTCTGAAGGAGAAACCGAACGCGAAAATTGGCGTGCTTTACCAGAACGACGACTTCGGCAAGGATTATCTGAAGGGCTTCAAGGACGGTCTCGGCGCCAAGGCGTCGTCGATGATTACCATCGAGGATAGCTACGAGATCGCCGAGCCGACCATTGATACCCATGTGGTGAAGCTGAAAGCCGCGAACCCCGACGTGCTGATGATCTTCACGACGCCAAAATTCGCGGCACAGACTATCAAGAAGACCGCAGAGCTTGGCTGGAAGCCGCTACAGATTCTCGCCAACGTCAGCGTCTCCGTGGGAGCGGTGATGCAGCCCGCTGGCTTTGACAATGCACAGGGCGTGCTGTCCGCCTCCTACACCAAGGACGGTACCGACTCGCAGTGGAAGGACGATCCAGGCATGAAGAAGTGGAACGCGTTTCTCGATAAATACATGCCGGACGCCAACAAGGCGGATTCGAGCACGGTCTATGGCTATGGTGCTGCGCAAACGCTTGTCAAGGTGCTGCAGATGTGCGGCGACGACCTGACCCGGGCGAATGTCATGAAGCAGACCGCCAACCTGAAGGACTTCACGCCGGACACGCTACTGCCGGGCATCACCATCAATACCTCGCCCACCGACTTCGCGCCGATCTCGCAATTGCAGATGCAGCGCTTCAAGGGCGACAAATGGGAGCGCTTCGGCGAGATCTTCAGCGCCGACGCCGTCACGCAATAACTCTGCAGCGCGTGCAGCTCTGCTGCATCAGCGAACACGAATTATACCGCTCTCGCGACCACGTCGCGGGGGCTTTTTCTTGCTGGCGATCCCGCGCGGGTGTTGAATGTCGTCAGGAGCCGCAGAGCTCCACGTCAAGAAACACGACACATCACAATTGATCAGGGAGATCAGAAATGCCCGCAATTCATCTGCGCCTGGCCGCACTTCCGGCTGCCTCTTTGGCTGGCTTGGCTTTGCTCGCCGCATCCGCCACCGGGGCGCTCGCCCAGAAAAAATACGACACCGGCGCCTCCGATACCGAAATCAAGATCGGCAACATCATGCCCTATAGCGGACCCGCCTCCGCCTATGGCGTGATCGGAAAAACCGAGGAAGCCTACTTCAAAAAGATCAATGCTGCTGGCGGCATCAACGGCCGCAAGATCAACTTCATCAGTTATGATGATGCCTATTCGCCGCCAAAAACCGTCGAGCAGGCGCGCAAGCTGGTGGAATCGGACGAAGTTCTGCTGGTGTTCAACTCGCTCGGCACACCGCCGAACTCGGCGATCCAGAAATACATGAACAGCAAGAAGGTGCCGCAACTGTTCGTGGCCACCGGCGCCACCAAGTGGAACGACCCGAAGGACTTCCCCTGGACCATGGGCTGGCAGCCCAACTACCAGAGCGAGACGCAGATCTATGCAAAATATCTTTTGAAGGAAAAGCCCGGCGCGAAGATTGCCGTCCTTTACCAGAACGATGACTACGGCAAGGACTATCTCAAAGGTCTGAAGGACGGCCTTGGCGCAAAGGCCGCCTCGATGATCGTAGTGGAGGAGAGCTACGAGACCTCCGAGCCGACCATCGACAATCACATCGTCAAGCTGAAGTCGTTGAACGCCGACGTATTCGTCAACATCACGACGCCGAAATTTGCGGCGCAGGCTATCAAGAAGGCCGCCGAGATCGGCTGGAAACCGATGCACTTCCTCAACAACGTGTCCAACTCGATCGGCAGCGTGATGAAGCCGGCCGGCTTCGAAAACTCGCAGGACATTATTTCCGCAGCGTATCTGAAGGACGTCGCGGATACCCAGTGGAACAACGACCCCGGCATGAAGGAATTTCTCGCCTTCCTCGACAAGGACTTTCCGGAAGGCAACAAGCTCGACGGATTGATCGTCACCGGCTACGGGGTCGCTCAGACGCTGGTCGAGGTTCTCAAGAAGTGCGGTGACAACCTGACCCGCGAAAACGTCATGAAGCAGGCCGCCAGCCTGAAGGACTTTCGAACCGAGGTGCTGCTGCCGGGCATCAAGATCAACACATCTTCGACCGACTTTGCACCGATCAGCCAGCTTCAGCTGATGCGGTTCAAGGGCGATAAATGGGAACTGTTCGGCGAGGTCATTAGCGCTGACGTGGGCGGCTGACCGCCCCCATTCCACATAACGGAAAATATGTAAGGCCCGCGTCAAAAAACAACGCGGGCCTTACTGCGTTTTTGGTCGCTTTCCATTTGAGCCATTGTGCAATCGCGGTATGACTATCTCGCAGGCGTAAAAGAGCCTGCAGAACAAGAAAATCTCGCCTTGCAAGCAAGGGAAGGAACTCAAATGTCTGCCACGTTCGCGCGGCTGTTGTCGCTCTCGGTCGCCGCCATGTTGCTCGCCGTCTCCTCGACCCACGTCCTTGCCCAGAAGAAATACGACACCGGCGCCAGCGACACCGAAATCAAGCTCGGCAATATCGTGCCCTATAGCGGTCCCGCTTCGGCCTATGGCGCGGTGGGCAAGGCGCAGGCAGGCTATTTCAAGATGATCAACGATCAGGGCGGCATCAACGGCCGCAAGATCAACTACATCAGCTATGACGATGCCTATTCGCCGCCGAAGGCTGTTGAGCAGACCCGCAAACTGGTCGAGTCCGACGAAGTGCTCTTGATGTTCTCGGCGCTCGGCACGCCGTCCAATACGGCGATCCAGAAATATCTCAACGCCAAGAAGGTGCCGCAGCTGTTCCTCGCCACCGGCGCAACCAAATGGGCCGATCCGAAGAACTTCCCCTGGACCATGGGCTGGCTGCCCAGCTACCAGAGCGAAGGCCGCATCTACGCCAAGTACCTGCTTAAGGAAAAGGCCGGCGCGAAGATCGGCGTGCTCTTTCAGAATGACGACTTCGGTAAGGATTATCTCAAGGGCGTCAAGGACGGCCTTGGCGACAAGGCCTCGTCCATCGTCATCGAGGAGAGCTATGAGCTCACCGAGCCGACCGTGGATTCCCACATCGTCAAGATGAAGTCGCTCGATCCCGATGTGGTCATCATCTTCGCCACGCCGAAATTCGCCGCGCAGACGATCAAGAAGATCGCTGAACTCGGCTGGAAGCCGACCATGATCGTGCCGGGCGTCAGCGTCTCGATCGGTCAGGTGCTGCGTCCGGCGGGCTTCGAGAATGCACAGGGCCTGCTCTCCGCGCATTACTCCAAGGACGCCACCGACCCGCAGTGGAATGACGATCCGGGCATCAAGGCCTATCGTGAGTTCCTCGCCAAATACGTCCCGGACGGCAACCCGTCGGATTCGTCGCTGATGTCCGGCTACAATATCGCCGAGACCATGGCGATCTTGCTCAAGCAGTGCGGTGACGACCTCACCCGCGCCAATGTGATGAAGCAGGCGGCCAACCTGAAGGATGTCCAGCAGTCGACGCTGCTGCCTGGCGTCAAGGTCAACACCTCGCCTACCGACTTCTCGCCCATCGAGCAGATGCAGCTGATGCGTTTCGAAGGCGAGAACTGGAAACTGTTCGGTGACGTGCTGACCGGTGAACTCGGCGAAAGTGGCAAGGGCGGTTAGTTCTTACTTCCCCTCTCCCCCAGCGCAGCAAAGCTGCGCGCGGCGGGAGAGGGCCCCTTGCTTCTTAAGCGAAGCCCCCCTCTCCCGTCTCGAACCGCTCCGCGGTTCGATCCACCCTCTCCCACCAGTCGCGGCTGCGCCGCGTCCGGGGGCGAGGGAAGCGCTTGCCGTCCCTGCCGTAGAGCGTCATAACCCCGGCATGACCGATAAACGCCCCCTGCTCCGCGCAATTTTCGATGCCGCAGTTGCCGCGGCCCATCCCGATGTCATCCTCAGCGCCCATCTGCCGGCGCCGCCGAAAGGCCGCATCATCTGCCTCGCCGCCGGCAAGGGCGCCGCCGCCATGGCTGCCGCCGCGGAGAAGCACTATCTCGACACGCTGAAGCTCGATCCCGCGCGCCTCACCGGCATCGCCACCACGCGCCATGGCCATGGCGTGCCGACACGGCGTATCCGCGTGGTCGAGGCCGGCCATCCCGTGCCGGACGAAGCCGGGCTCAAGGGCGCCGACGATTCACTGAAACTCGCGGCGGAAGCCACCGCCGACGACCTACTGCTGGTGCTGATCTCGGGCGGCGGCTCGGCCAACTGGACCGCACCGGTGGCGGGCATCAGCTTCCAGCAGAAGCAACAGCTCAACCGCGCGCTGCTGCGCTCAGGCGCGGTGATCGGCGAGATCAACACAGTGCGCAAGCATCTATCGCGCATCAAGGGCGGCCGCCTCGCCCGTGCCGGCCAGAAAGCGGAGATCGTCACGCTGGCGATCTCCGACGTGCCGCATGACGATCCCGCCGTAATCGCGTCGGGACCGACCGTACCGGATACGACGACGCTGGCCGATGCGCGCGCCATTATCGCCAAGTTCAACCTCACCACCGATGATGCGGTGCGCGCGGCGCTCAACGACGCGGCCAATGAAAGCGTGAAGCCGAATGATCCAGCGCTCTCGCGCGCACGCTTCGAGCTGATCGCGCGGCCACGCGAGTCGCTCGATGCCGCGATCAAGGTGGCGAAAGATGCCGGCTATGAGATCATCGATCTCGGCGCCGATCTCGAAGGCGAAGCGCGTGAAGTAGCGGTGGAACATGCGAAGCTCGCCCTCAAGGCGAAGGCCGACAGCAGGAAGCTCGCTATCCTCTCCGGCGGAGAACTGACCGTCACTGTGACCGGCAACGGTCGCGGCGGCCCGAACCAGGAATATGCGCTAGCGCTGGTCGAGGCTTTCAAGGACACCAGCGGCATTGTCGCGCTCGCCGGTGACACCGACGGCGCCGATGGTGGCGCCGGCAGTGCCAGCGATCCCGCCGGCGCGATCATCGATGCACGCACGTTCGAGGCGATGCGCGCGCAGAAGCTCGATGCGAAGGCAACGCTTGCAAACAATGATGCGACGACGTTCTTCACCGCGACGGGCGATCTGCTGCACACTGGGCCGACGCTGACCAATGTGAATGATGTCAGGGTGATTTTGGTGGATTGAGATTTACGCTCGTCATTCCGGGGCGCGAGCACCACTTGGCGGTCGCGAACCCGGAATCTCCGAGTGATGAACATTATGAGATTCCGGGTTCGCACGCGAAGGCGCATGCGCCCCGGAATGACGAGCTAAAACTCCCGGGCGATCTTCGCCATCATGCCCAGCAGCGCCTTGTGCTCAGCCGGCCCCAGCACCTCGATCAACCGGGCTTCATGCCGCGTTGCCACCAGCTTCTTGGCGCGGATGAGCGTGGCGCGGCCCTTGTCCGTGAGCATCAGCACGTGGGAGCGGCGATCGCTCGGCGAGCGCATCCGCGTCAGCAAGTCGCGGCTCTCCAAGGCGTCGAGCAGCGAAACAAAATTCGGACGGAGAATGCCGAGCGTATTGGCGATTTCGGTCTGATTGCGGCCAGGGTTCTTGTCCAGCAGCAAAAGCACCGAGAACTGCGCCGGCGTCAGCTGCAACGGCGCCATGCAGCGCAGGAAGTCTTCGAATACCTTCAACTGCGCGCGTTTCAACGAATAGCCCAACAGTTCAGAGAGTTCACCGAGCTGCAGCGCACCACTCTCCTCATCGAACCCGACGGGCGTGACTTGCTTGGCTTGATCCTGAGACGACGTTTTTGAAACAGTCATTGCTCGCTTTCCGCGGTATCCGGCAGCTTGAATGAAACACCCGATCGAAGTGCGACGGGGCCTTGAGATTATGTTTGATAATCGTTATGAGATATATCAAATAGAGGGCGGGTTTCAACCGCCATTGTTGATCGTCCCGCGCCTATGGTATCCGGCGCAGACAGTGTGGGGGAGCGCGCGGCTTTGAATACGACGATTTTGCTGTTCCTTTTGCAGGACGGCATCACCAATGGCGCGATCTATGCGCTGCTAGGGCTGGCCCTGGTGCTGGTCTTTGCGGTTACACGCATCATCCTGATCCCCCAGGGCGAATTTATCACCTTTGGTGCGCTGACTTATGCCAGCCTCTCGGCCGGCCAGATGCCGGGCACCATCAAGCTCGCGGTCGCCATGGGCGTCGTGGCCTTTGCCTTCGATCTCTTCACCTTCCGCAAGGCGCTCCATGCCAAGCGCGTATTGCGCTCGATCGCGGTGAACATCGTATTCCCGATGGCGATCTGGGGCGTGATGTGGGCGCTGGGTGGACGGCCGGGGAATATCGCCCTCAACATCGCGCTGTCGCTGCTGATCGTCGCCGCCATCGGCCTTTATCTCTATCGCATCGCGTTCCAGCCGATCGCCCACACCTCCGTGCTAGTGCTGCTGATCGCCTCCGTGGGCTGCCACCTGGCGCTACAGGGCTTCGGCCTCGTCTTCTTCGGCGCTGAGGGCCAGCGCGGCCCGGCGATCTCCTCAGACGCCATCACCATCGGCGCGCTGCGCTTCACCGGCCAGAGCATCGCCGTCTACGGCATCACCATCGCGCTGATCGTCGGGTTGTGGCTGTTCTTCGGTTACACGCTTTATGGCAAGGCGCTGCGCGCTACGGCGGTGAACCGCCTCGGTGCCCGCCTCGCCGGCATTCGGACCTCGCTGTCCGGCCAGATCGCGTTCCTGCTGGCCTCGGTCATCGGCGCCATCTCAGGCATTCTGATCGTGCCGATCACCACGCTCTATTACGACACCGGCTTCCTGATCGGCCTGAAGGGCTTCATCGCCGCAATCATCGGCGGCCTCGTCAGCTATCCGCTGACGGCCGCCGCCGCGATCCTGGTTGGCTGCGTCGAGGCCTTCTCGTCTTTCTATGCGAGCAACTACAAAGAGGTCATCGTCTTCACGCTGATCCTTCCGGTTCTGGTGCTGCGCTCGCTCGCCGCACCTGAAGTCGAAGAAGAGAAGGATTAAACGCCATGCGACAGCGTCTCCTTCCCATTCTCGTCTTCGCGCTGGTAATGGCCGCGATCCCGTTCGTGCCGGGTGTGCCGCCATTCTGGATCGTGCTGCTCGACAATATCGGCCTCGCCGCGCTCGTCGCCATGGGCCTCGTGTTGCTCACCGGCGTCGGTGGCCTGACCTCATTCGGCCAGGCAGCGTTCTGCGGTTTCGGCGCCTATACGACGGCCTATCTCACCACCGCCTATGGCATGTCGCCGTGGCTGACGCTGCCGATGTCACTGATCGTCTCGGGCCTCGCCGCGGTGCTGCTCGGCATCATCACCATGCGTCTGTCGGGCCACTATCTTCCGCTCGGCACCATCGCCTGGGGCATCAGCCTGTTCTATCTGTTCAGCAAGCTGGAATTCCTCGGCCGTAACGACGGCATCTCGGGCATCCCGCCGCTGTCGATCGGTACGTGGAAGATGCTGGATCCCGGCTCGATCTATTTCCCGATCTGGATTGCGGTCATCATCTGCGCGCTGTTGTCGATGAACCTTCTGGACTCGCGGACTGGCCGCGCCATCCGCGCGCTGCGCCGTGGCCATATCGCAGCCGAAGCCTTCGGCGTGCAGACGGCGCGCGCGAAGCTACTGGTCTTCATCTATGCAGCAGTTCTCGCCGGCCTATCCGGTTGGCTCTATGCGCATTTCCAGCGCGCTGCGAATCCGACGCCATTCGGACCGCATCTCGGCATCGAATATCTGTTCATCGCGGTGGTCGGCGGCGCCGGCTATGTCTGGGGCGGCGTGCTCGGTGCGGCCGTGGTCGTGATCCTCAAGGAAGTGCTGCAAAGCTATCTGCCGTTGATCTTCGGCGGCGGCGGCCAGCTCGAAACCATCGTGTTCGGCATCCTGCTCGTCGCGCTGCTCCAGCTCGCACCGACTGGCATGTGGCCGTGGCTGACCGCGTGGCTGCCGTCTGGCGACAGCCGCAAGCGCCCCGCGCCAGCCGATGCGCTGCCCGCCCGTAACGACCACCGTCCGGATACCGGCGTACTGCTGCAGGTCGACAAGGCGCGTAAGCAGTTTGGCGGCGTGGTCGCCGTCAACGACGTGTCGTTCAACGTGCAAGCGCGCGAGATCGTCGCTTTGATCGGCCCCAACGGCGCCGGCAAGAGCACGACCTTCAACCTCATCACCGGCGTGCTGGCCGCGACCGCCGGCAAGGTCGCGGTATTCGGCAAGAGTATCTCTGGCGCACGACCACAAGAGATCGTCAACCTCGGCATTGCCCGTACCTTCCAGCATGTGAAGCTGGTGCCCGACATGACTGTGCTGGAAAACGTCGCCCTCGGTGCCCATCTGCGCGGACGTTCGGGTGCCCTCGCCAGCATGCTGCGACTCGACCGCGCCGACGAAGCTAAACTGTTGGCGGAGGCCGCCAAGCAGATCGAGCGCGTCGGCCTCGGCGACCAGATGAACCAGCTTGCAGGATCCCTGTCTCTCGGCCAGCAGCGCATCGTCGAGATCGCTCGCGCACTCTGCGTCGATCCGCTGCTGCTGCTGCTCGACGAACCCGCGGCCGGCCTGCGTCACATGGAGAAGCAGCAGCTTGCAGCGCTTTTGCGACAACTGCGCGATGGCGGCATGTCGGTGCTGCTGGTCGAACACGACATGGGCTTCGTCATGAATCTCGCCAACCGCATCGTGGTGCTCGATTTCGGCACCAAGATTGCCGAGGGCACACCGGCTGACATCAAGACCAATCCCGACGTCATCAAGGCCTATCTGGGAGCGGTCGCATGAGCACCTTGCTGCAAGTCACCGATGCGCATGTCGCCTATGGCAAGGTCGAGGCGGTCCGTGCGGTCAATCTCGAGGTTCGTGAAGGCGAGATCGTCACCATCATCGGCGCCAATGGTGCCGGCAAGACAACATTGCTGAATGCGACGATGGGAATCCTGCCGCTGAAAGGCGGCGTGACATTCACGGGACAGGATATATCCAAACTCGATATCGAGGATCGTGTCGCAGCTGGCCTGAGCCTAGTTCCCGAACATCGCGAATTGTTCGCCACCATGAATGTGGAAGACAATCTGCTGCTCGGCGCCTTCCGCATCGACAAGGCAACGGCCGCGCGTTCGTTCGAGCGAGTCTACACGCTATTTCCGCGCCTCAAGGAACGTCGCAAGCAGCTGGCCGGCACGATGTCCGGCGGCGAACAGCAGATGCTGGCGATGGGTCGTGCGCTGATGGGAGCGCCGAAGCTGCTGATGCTCGACGAGCCGAGCCTCGGCCTCGCCCCGATCATCGTCGCCGACATCTTCCGCATAGTCAGCGAGCTCAGGGCAGCCGGCGTCTCGGTGCTGCTAGTCGAGCAAAACGCACAGGCCGCGCTGAAGATCGCCGACCGTGCTTATGTGATGGAGCTTGGCGAGTTCATCCTCGATGGAAACGCCAGCGACATCGCCAGTAACCAACGCGTGGTCGCGAGCTACCTTGGCTTTCAGCACGAAGGCGCGAGCGCAATCTGATCTCGATCATATGAAAAAACCGGCTGTCTCGCGGCAGCCGGTTTTTGTTTGAGCTGTGCTCCAGTTTATTTCGCCGGAACGTATTTGCCGTCCTTCACCGTCAACAGGATCCGCGAACGATCGTCGACGCCGTTACGGTCCTTTTCGCTGTAGTTGTAGACGCCCTGCGTCGCGGCGATTTCCTTCTCGCTTATCAGCGCCTGGCGGATGGCTTCGCGGAATTCCGGGGTGCTGGGCTTGGCGGTCTTCAGCGCCACGGGCACGACGCGCTTCAGCACTTCGAACACGTCATAGGCGTGGCCGGCGAACTGACTGCGGCTGTTAGCGCCGTATTTGGCTTCATAGGCCGCGTTGAGTTCGAGGCCGGGCTTCTTGGTCAGCGCCGTGTCCGGCTGACCTTCCGGATACATCACGGGACCAGCGGCCATCAGCACACCTTCGGCCGACTTGCCGGCGATGCGGATGAAGTCGCTCGAGGCGGCGCCATGGGTCTGGTAGATCAGCCCCTTGTAGCCGCGGTCACGCAGCTCGGACTGCGGCATACCGGCACCGGTGCCAGCAGCGCCGATCAGGATCGCATCGGGATTGGCAGCAATAAGCTTCAGCGCCTGACCGGTGATCGACGTATCCGGACGTGCGAAACGCTCGTCGTCGACGATGGACATGCCCATCGCTGACGTCTGGGCCTTGAGGTCATTGAACCACAGGTCGCCATAGCTGTCTGAGTAACCGACATAGGCGATGGTCTTCACCCCATGGGCCCTCATGTGGTCGTACATGACCTTGCCGACGATCTCGACTGGCTGCGGCATGTCCACCGACCACTTCACACGCGCTGGCGTAAACGGCATCGGCGACAGGCTGAAATGCGGCACACCGGCTTCGTTGGCGACCGCCGACATGGCGACTGAGGACGGTACGATCGACGAGCCGACCATGATGTCGGCCTTGGATTCCGACACGAAACGGCGCGCATTGGTGGTCGCGATGGACGGATCACCGCCGTCATCGAGCACAATCAGCTTCAGCGGCACGCCGCCGATGTCCTTCGGCACGAATTCCAGCGCGTTGCGCTCAGGCACGCCCAGCGCCGCCGCAGGGCCCGTGGTGGAGATGCTGATGCCGACGGTGATCTCGGCGGCGGTCTGGGTTTCGGCGGGGGTGGCAGTCGCCAGCGAGACGGCAACAGCCGCGATCGCCAGGTGAAGCTTGGACATGTCGTATCTTTCTCGTGTGGACGCAGAGAGCGCTGAAAGCGGCAGCGATACCGGCAGACGTGGCGCTGGTTGTGATCGCGCGAAGCCTCGCGCGCAGCAAAAAGCCGACCCTCTGGCGAGGGCCGGCCTTGTTATCGAAAAATACCGGCAAAGCAAAGGCGCTTGGCGCCCTGCCCTCCGTCAGATCTGCATTACTGGGCGAGAACGTATTTACCGTCCTTCACCGTCAGCAGGATGCGCGAGCGCTCATCAAGGCCGTAACGATCCTTTTCGGTGAAGTTGTAGACGCCCTGGGTGGCGGCAATCTCACGCTCGGTGAGCAGCGCTTGCCGGATCGCCTCGCGGAACTCGGGGGTGCCGGGCTTGGCGGTCTTCAGCGCCGTCGGGATCACCCGCTTCAGCACCTCGAAGGCGTCATAGGAGTGGCCGGCGAACTGGCTGCGGCTGTTCGGGCCATATTTGGCCTCATAGGCGGTGTTGAGCGTCATGCCGGGCTTCTTGGTCAGCGCGGTGTCGGCCTGGCCTTCCGGATACATCACCGGGCCGGAGGCCATCAGCACGCCTTCGGCAGCTTTGCCGGCAATGCGGATGAAGTCCATCGAGGCGGCGCCGTGGGTCTGATAGATCAGGCCCTTGTAGCCCTTGTCGCGCAGTTCGGTCTGCGGTAGCGCGGCCGCGGTGCCCGAGGCGCCGATCAGGATCGCGTCAGGATTGGCGGCGATCAGTTTCAGCACCTGGCCAGTCACCGACGTATCCGGACGGGCAAAACGCTCTTCCGCCGCGATATTGATGCCCATCGGCACCGCCTGGGTCTTGAGATCGTTGAACCACAGATCGCCGTAGCTATCGGAATAGCCGATATAGCCGATGGTCTTGATGCCCTTGGACTTCATGTGGTCGTACATCACCTTGCCGACGATTGGCACGGGCTGGGGCATGGCCACCGACCACTTGGCGCGTTCCGGCGTGATCGGCAGCGGCGACAGGGCGAAATGCGGGATGCCAGCTTCGTTGGCCACGTTGGACACCGCAATGCTGGTTGGCGTCACCGCCGAACCCATGATGATGTCGGCCTTGGATTCGGTCATGAAACGGCGGGCATTGGTGGTCGCGGTGGTCGGATCGCCGCCATCGTCGAGCACGATGATCTTGAGCGGCACGCCGCCGATTTCCTTCGGCACGAATTCCAGCGCGTTGCGTTCGGGAATGCCCAGCGCGGCCGCGGGACCCGTGGTCGACGTGGTGATGCCGATGGTGATGTCGGACGTCTGCGCAAAAGCCGGTGCGGCGAGTGCCAGCGAAGCGGCAACAGCCGCGATCGCCAAGTGATGCTTGGTCATGGGTCTCTCCCTCAGGGTCAATTTTTTATGTGGTCAGCTAAATCAAAGTTCGGCTGGCTTATCAGCCCCTTCTTTAGGTCAGTGCGCCCGTACCGGTAAAGGGCTAGCGCACTGATGCTTTGCCGCAGGCTTAACGTGGCGCCATGCGCAGCGAGGCGTCGAGCCGGACCACCTCGCCGTTCAGATATGGATTATCGATCATGTGCAGTGCGAGAGACGCGAATTCGTCGGCATGGCCGAGTCGGCGCGGAAATGGGATCGCCGCGGCGAGGCTGTCCTGAGCCTCCTGCGGCAGACCTGCCAGCAGCGGCGTCATGAACAGACCCGGTGCGATGGTCAGCACGCGAATGCCAAACTGGGCCATTTCGCGCGCGATCGGCAGCGTCATGCCGACGATGCCCCCCTTCGACGCCGAATAGGCGGACTGGCCGATCTGGCCGTCATAGGCGGCCACCGAGGCCGTCGAGATCACCACGCCGCGCTCGCCGGTTTCCAGCGGCTCCAGCTTGGACATAGGATCGGTCGCCAGACGGATCATGTTGAAGGACCCGATCAGATTGACGCGGATGACCTTGTCGAAATCGCCGAGCGCCATCGGACCATCGCGGCCAATCACGCGCTTGGCGACGCCAATGCCGGCGCAGTTCACCAGCACGCGCGCCGGGCCGTGCGCCTTGGCGGCGACGGCGACCGCGGCTTCAGCGGACGCAGCGTCCGACACATCGCAGGAGATCGCGATGCCGCCGATTTCCCTAGCGACGGTTTCGGCGAGTGTCGTGTTGAGATCAAGCAGCGCGACTTTCGCGCCTTGCGCAGCGAGCCTGCGCGCTGTCGCAGCGCCGAGGCCGGATGCGCCGCCGGTGACAATGGCGGATTGATTTGTGAGTTGCATGACGCTCTCCCGTGTTTAGCTCTTCTGGTAATCCCCGTTCGTCGTTCTGGGCTCGTGTGCAGCTGACGCTGCCCCGGAATGACCGTGTGGTCAGATCGCAATGACTTTCGCTGCTTCCGCATTCCCATAGATGTCGTCGATCAGTTTAGCGCGATGCTCGAGCACCGCGCGCTGATTCACCGAGCCCTTGTCGGTGACTTCGCCGCGATCGATCGACAGCGGTGTATCGAGCAGCACAGCCTTGGCGATGCGCGTCGATGAACCGGTGGCGCCGGCCATGAAGCGCGCGAGGCGCTCGCGAAACGCGTTGCGGATGATCGGATCATTGGCTGCCGCAGCAAGGTCGCCCGCAGGAAGATCGGGATTGATCACACGGCAGCCGTCGAGATCGAGAATGACGAGAGCTGCGAGTTCATCGCGGTTGATGCCAGCGATGACGACATCGCGCACCAGCGGCGCGCAAGTACCGACGAAGCGCGCGCGCAGCGGGCCAACACTGACCCAGGTGCCGCTGCCGAGCTTGAAATCCTCGGAGATACGGCCGTCGAAATCGAAGCCTGCGGAAAGATCATTGGGATCGACCGCTTTGAGCGCATCGCCGAAGATGTAATAGCCCTCCTCGTCAAACGCCTTCGCGGTCAGTTCCGGCTCGCGCCAATAGCCCGGCGTGATGTTCGGCCCTTTTGCGCGTACTTCCATCTTGCCGTTATTCGGCACCAGCTTGGCATCGTTGCCCGGCACCGGGAGACCGACATGGCCGGAGCGACTGGTGACAGGATTGACACACATGAAGAAGGGCGAGGTCTCGGTCGCGCCGAGACCTGTCAGCATCGGCACGCGCACGCCGGTGGTCTGGACCGACAGTTCATCGAGACTGTCCCAGACATAGGCCGACAGCGCAGCACCCGAGAAAAACATCGCATGCAGCCGTGTGAAAAATTTCTCGCGCAACGCCGCATCCTCGCGCAGATAGGGCAGCAGCGATTCATAGCCTTTAGGAACGTTAAAATAGACCGTGGGTGAAATCTCGCGGAGATTGCGGATGGTCTGCTCGATGCCAGCCGGTGTCGGCTTGCCGTCGTCGAGATACATCGAGCCGCCATTGAACAGTGTCAGCCCGATATTGTGATTGCCGCCGAAAGTATGATTCCACGGCAGCCAGTCGATGATGACAGGCGGCTCGTCCTTCAGGAAAGCCAGCGTGTCGCGCAGCATGATTTGGTTGGCGCACATCATGCGCTGGGTATTGATCACAGCCTTCGGATTGCCTGTCGAGCCCGAAGTCAGCAGAAATTTGGCGATTGTGTCAGGACCGATGGCAGCATTCGCGGCGTCGAGATTGGCTGCCTCCTGCGTCGTGAGAAACTCAGAGAGCTTTGTCACACCGCGATCCGGCAGCATGCCGCGGGACACGACGACTTCGACATCGGCCGGGACATTGACGCGGACCGCATCCGCGAACACGTCGCCGTCGTCGACGAACACCAACCCTGGCGTCAGCAGCTTCATGAGATAGCCGAGCTTGCCGTAATCCTTCGACACCAGCGAATAAGCCGGCGACACCGGCGCATAGGGGATACCGGCATAGAGCGCGCCAAAAGCGATCAGTGCGTGATCGACCGAATTTCCGGAGAGGATGACGATGGGCCTGTCGGCCGACAGCCCGCGGGTCAGCAGAGCCGAGGCGATGTGGCGCGCTGCGTCCAGCATCTGGGCGTAAGTGACTTCACGCCAGCCGCCGCCTTCCGCGCGCTCGGCCATGAAGACGCGACCCGGCGTCTCCCTGGCCCAGTGATGCAAATAATCGGTGACGCGATCCGGATAGTCGCCGATGGCTTTGGCCGGCCGCAGGTAGATAGTGCCGTTATCGTGGCGCTCGATAGTGACAGCGGGGTCGCCGTAGGATATCGGCCGCAACGGATGCGCCGCCTCTGCCCGCTTGGTCTGATCGATCTTGTCGGCACTTGCAGACATTGTTTCCGCCCTGTGTATTCGTCTCGATTATTGCTTTTATTTTTGTTCGTTGTCGTCTTGCCGGATTAGCCAGGTTTCACCTTGCCGGCCTTGCGCTCCAGAAAATCCCTGATGCGATTTTTCGCCTCCTGATCGCTCTGCGCCACCGAGGCCATCAACGCTTCGAGCATCAGGCCGGTCTGCGGACTGGCTTCGGCGATCAGCGGCAAGGCCTGCAACACGGCAAAATTTGTCAACGGCGCGTTCTGCGCAACACGTTCGGCAAGCTCTATGGCCTTGGGCAACGCGCCGTCGGCTTCCGTCAGATATTGCGCGAAGCCGAGCGACATACCCTCTTCCGCCTTATAGACGCGGCCCGTGAGCATCATGTCGGCCATCCGGTGCACACCGATCAGACGCGGCAGGCGCATCGAACCGCCGCCACCAACGAAAATGCCGCGGCTGCCTTCCGGCAGCGCGTAGTAGACCGAGGGATCGGCAACGCGGATATGCGCGGAGCAAGCCAGTTCAAGCCCGCCGCCGATCACTGCCCCCTGTAGTGCGGCAATCACCGGGACGCGGCAATGCTGGATGATATCGAACACCCGGTGCCACATCCGTGAATGCATCAGGCCGGCCGTCGCGTCGCGCTCGGTGAGTTCGGACAGATCGAGACCCGCGGAAAAATGCCCACCGATGCCGTGCACCACCACCGCACCGATGTCGTCCGGCAGTGATGCGAAGCAACGCTCGATCTCCAGGATCAGCCCATCATTCAGCGCGTTGCGCTTGGCGGGACGGTTCAGGCCCACGATCAACACGCGGCCCTGGGTTTCGATCTGGAGCATGGCGGCGGCAGCGGCGACGGCTTGGTTCATGAGCGCTATTAGGTCCTAGCTAGAATAATTATATCTTATAACGAATGTCGCATGAGTCAATCTTGCGGTGCAATAGAGGGGCACAACAGCGATCCGGTCTGGCCTGACCCGCAGGGATAGACCGGATCGCTTCCCTTACGAGGGCTAGCGGATCGCCACCGGGTTGATCATGCTCTGCACACCGCCCTTGAAGCGGGGCTGGCCAAGCACGAACAGGAACTCGTAGCCTCTGTCGTTGGCCAGTTCGGACGTGTCCATGTTTTCGAGGATATAGGTCCCGTTCATCGCCAGCAGTATCTGGTGGATTTCGAACACATTGCCGGTTTCGAACGGCAGCACCTCGACGCCCCAGGTATCGGCACCGACCGCGACGACACCCTTGCTGGTCAGATACTTGGCGCCCTCGGCGCCAAGACCGGGCTCGCCGGCATTGTAGCGTTTATCGTCCTTGCCGAGCAGGCTGAGCCATCCGGTGTGAAACAGCACGACGTCGCCTTGCCTGATCTCGACACCCTGGGCCTTGGCGACCTCCTCGATTTCCTTGACGTTGAAAGCCGTGCCTTCCTTGACCACGTCTGTCTTGTAATAGGCCGCCATGTCCAGCAGCACGCCACGGGTGACCAGCGGCGGCACCTTATCGATGCCGAGCTTCTTCAGGCCAGTGGGATCACCGAAGTCTGCAATTTTGTTGCCGTTATAGTAGACGTGATTGACGCCGAGATGGCCGAGTCCGTCCATCTGGCTGCCGACGCCGACCCAACCGTTGAGCATGTCGTCGTTGTAGGTTGCATGATTGGGACCGAGTCCGGGATTGCCGGCCTGACCGGGCTGCACCACGGTGATCTTGAAACCGCGGGGCGGATAGGCCGGCGTGTCCGCGCCCACCGGAATGCCGAGTGCGTAGGTCTTCCCGGTTTTCACCAGTTGCACGGCTGACTTCACGAGGTCGGGCTTCATGTAGTTCGCGGCGCCGATCTCATCGTTCGGCCCCCACTTCAATTTGGTCCAGTCCTGAGCAGATGCAGGCAAAATGATCGCAAACACAGAGATCGAACACCCAAGCACGCAAGCCTTCAGCATGTTGTATCCTCCCGATATGTGCCGGCTTTTGCCGGTCAACCGTAGTTAACAACACGAAGTGGGAGAAAGTAAGCACGGCCCGACCGCGCAGACCTCACAGCACCTGATGCACCGCGAGCTCGACACGGTCGGGATGCCGTGCTCCGACGCCGATGAACAGGTTCTGCATCAGCCAGCGATACCTGGGATGCCCTGTCTCAAATTTCGGCACTGAGCGGAAATAGATCAGCGCGGGATCGACCGCCTCGCCCCGCGCGATGCGATCAAGCGCGTCCTTCGGGCCAAAGCGGACACCTATATTCTCGATGTAGACCACAGCGCCATCATCGAGCTCAAACGCGTATTTCGCCTCAAGTTCGGTAAAGCCGTCCGGACGAATGACCTGGAAGTCCGCACCGCCCGAATGGATCGTGCCCTTGATGCCTTCGCCCAGCACAGTGCCGCCAAGGACCGGGATGACGCGGCGGATGCCATAGCCGAGATCGCCGGCCACGATCGGCGTGCCGACCTTGATCGACAGGCTGAACACATACTTTGTCGCAAGCGGCGGTGTGGTCATGGCATCACCCAATCATCCGCATCGGCAGCCATGTGGCGATCAGCGGGAACAGGATCAGCAAAATCAGGCGGATCAGGTCAGTGGCCACGAACGGCAGCACGCCCTTGAAGATCGTGGCCATGCTGACATCCTTGATCACGCTCTTGATGACGAACACGTTCATGCCCACCGGCGGATGGATCAGGCCGAGTTCGACGGTCATGACGATGACAATGCCGAACCAGATCGGATCAAAGCCCAGCGCCATCACCACCGGAAACACGATCGGTACGGTGAGGATCACCATCGCCATGGCGTCCATCAGACAGCCGAGCACCAGATACATCAGAAGGATCAGCGCCAGCACGCCATAGGGGCCGATGCCCAAACCAGTAAGGAATTCGGTGACGTGTTGCGGCGTCTGCGTGATGGTGAGGAAGTAACCGAAGCACAGCGCACCGATCAGCACGGTGAACACGGCGGCAGCGGTGCGCGTCGCCTGCAACAGCGATTGCAGGATGCCGTCTTTCGTCAGCTTGCCACGTAACACGCCGATGATGAAGGCGCCGACTGCCCCCACCGCGCCGGCTTCGGTCGGGATGAAGAAGCCGCCATAAAGGCCGCCAATCACGAAGACGAAAAGCAACAATGGCGACCAGACGTCGCGGATCGCCGCGGCGCGCTCGCGCCATGACGCCTTCGGGCCTGCCGGCAGGAAACCGGGTTTTGCAACGCCGATAATCGCGATGGTGATCATGTGCATGACGATGGCAAGCAGACCGGGCACAATGCCGGCAATAAACAGCTTGCCGATGTCCTGCTGGGTAATGATGCCGTAAACTGCCAGCACTGTGGACGGCGGCAGCATCGCACCGAGCGTGCCGCCGACGGCGATGACGCCGGTCGCAAAGCTCTGCGGATAGTTGAAGCGACGCATTTCCGGATAGGCCACGGCGGAGAATGTCGCAGCCGTCGCGACCGACGAGCCGGAGATCGCAGCGAAACCGCCGCAGGCGGCGATGGTCGCGATGCCCAGACCACCTTTCCAGTGGCCGACAAAGGTGTTGGCCGCGCGAAACAGTTCACGGCTAATACCCGATACCGAGACGAAAGCGCCCATCAGGAGGAACATCGGGATCACGCCGAAGGAATAATCAGTCACCGTCCGCATCGTGGTCTGGCCGACCAGCTTCAACGCCGGCGCAAAGCCGGTGAGATAACCGAAGCCCGTGATGCCCACGAGGCCCATCGCCATGCCGACAGGCACGCGTAGCAACATTAGCACGAACAGGCTGACAAAGCCGATGACGGCAACCGCTTCGTTACTAAGATCCATGCGACTTACTCTGCCGTCTTGATTTCGGGTTCGCGCATCTCTTCCGGATGGAAGATCAGCCGATAGGTGCGGATCGCGATCAACAGCACTGCCGAGACATCGCCGATCCATGACAACAGGAAGAACGGCCAGACCGGCAGTTGCAGATCCATGGTGACGATGTGGCTGGAATAGGTATCGGCCACCTTATCGAACAGCGTGTAGGTCTGCACCGAGACGACAAACAACAGCACCAAGGTCGCGAACACGTCGATCCAGCGCTGATATTTCGGCTTGGCATTGGCCCAGACCAGATCGACGGTGATGTGCGAGCCGCGATAGGAGGTCGCAGCGATGCCCCAGAAGATCAGCACGCCGAGCATGAACTGACCGATATTGTAGTAATCGGGAATCGTGACCGCGAAGAATTTTCGCATGAACACCGCGACGAAGGTGTTCAGCGCGACGATGCCGACGAAGAACGCGGCGATCCATTCGATGGAATCGATAAAGCGATCCATCACGTTCTTGCGGGGCGGATCCGGCGGAATGCCGAGGGCGCTGGATTGGGAGATTTCGGACGTGGCGGTCATGATGGTTTCGATTTCAGTTCGTCATTCCGGACCAGAAACTCGTCGTTCCGGGGCGTGCGGGCGAAACCCGCACGAACCCGGAATCTCGACATGGCTGAACACTTCGGGATTCCGGGGCGCTTTATCGATGCTAACGCACCGACAAAGCGCCCCGGAATGACAGTGGTGGATTACAGCCCCGCGTCGTGCTTCTTCAACATTGCTTTGAGGTCCGCATCGATGGCATCGGCATCGCCGCCGGTCTTCTTCACCGCCGCAGCCCAGGCAGCGTTGAGCGGTTGAACACCCTTCTTCCACTCGGCAAGCTGCTCGGGCGTCAGCTTGTAGACCTCATGATCCGGCAGCGCCTTCATCTTGGTGCGGCCATTGGCCTCGAAATCGACCCAGGGATCGGTGACCTTCGAGGCCCATTCCGCCGTGCAGTGATCGTCGATGATCTTTTTCTGCGCGGGCGACATCGAATTATATTTGGCGAGGTTGATATTGTAGGTGAACACCGTCGAATAGAGTGGCACATCGATGTGATACTTCACCACCTTGTCGATGCCGAACAGGAAGATCGAGCCCCAGGGGAATGCAATCTCATCCGCCACGCCGCGCTCGATGGCGTCGCGCGATTCCGGCGCCGAGGCCTGCACATTGGTACCACCGAACAGTTTGACCATTTCGCCGATGGTGCTCTGCGCCGGGCGCACCTTCACGCCGTTGAGGTCACCGGGCACCACGATCTTCTTCTTGCCATGCAGCGAGCCGGGGTCGTGAATGAAGGCGAAGCACAGCTTCGTGTCCTTCATCTCGGTCTTCGCGTATTTCTGATACCATTCGTTGAGCGCCAGGGTGCCCTTCTTGCCGTCCGAGAACACGAACGGTAGCTGGCCCGCGGCCACGATGGGGAAACGGCCGGGCTGATAGCCGGGATTCACGTAAGTGATGTCGGCGATACCGTCGCGCGCCATGTCGTAATGGTCGAACGCCTTGCCAAGCTGCTCGGATGGGAACACCGACATCTTGATGCTACCGCCCGAGACCTTCTCGATATCGGCGGCCCAAGCCTGCGTGGCAGGCACCAGCGGATGCGCCGGGGGCACCCACAGCGATACCTTCATATTGACGGTTTTGTCTTGCGCCTGAGCGGGCGTGAGTACTGGCATGATACAGCCAGCCGCCAGCAATGCGAGAATTGCCTTCCTCATCGTCTCTCCCTTTACGCCCGTTTGGACGTGTTCTCTCGAACTTGTTCTATCGAACTTGTTCACCGGACCTTGAACGGCCCTTTGCGAATATTGTTATATGTTATAATCATCATTGCAAGCAGTGCGATTGCACATGCTGGGTGGCCAGTCTCGCGACAACGCTTGACTTGTCAACTCAGTCGGACGACAGAGCCTATATCAACCGCGGGAGCAAGCGTTGCGTACGAAAGTTGCAATCATTGGAGCTGGTCCGGCTGGAATGTTGCTTGGGCAACTATTGCATGCCTACGGGATCGACAACGTCATTCTGGAGCGTAAGGATCGGGACTATGTCCTCGCTCGTATCCGCGCAGGCGTGCTCGAACAGGGCACCGTTGGCCTCCTGGAAAAGCTGGGGATTACTGAGCGTCTGCATCACGAAGGCCTGATCCATGATGGGATCGAACTTCTGTTCGGCGGAATTCGCCACCGACTCGATCTAAAGAAAGCCTCCGGCGGCAAGGTCGTAACCGTCTATGGCCAGACAGAAGTCACTCGCGACCTGATGGACGCCCGCGCCGCGGCCGGCCTGACTACGGTCTATGACGCGGACAATGTCAGCCTGCATGATTTCGACGGCGCCAGCCCGCGCGTCCGCTATGTCAAGGACGGCGTAAGCTACGAGATTACCTGCGATTTCATCGCCGGCTGCGACGGGTTCCACGGCGTGTCACGGCAAAGCGTTCCGGCATCCGCCGTGCAGACTTTCGAGCGCGTCTATCCATTCGGCTGGCTCGGCCTGCTGTCGGATACGCCGCCGGTCTCGCATGAACTGATTTACACCAATCACGCCCGCGGCTTTGCGCTATGCTCGATGCGTTCGATGACGCGCAGCCGCTATTATGTCCAGTGTTCCCTCGACGAAAAAGTCGAGAACTGGACCGACGACATGTTCTGGGACGAGCTGCGCCGCCGCCTCGACACGGAGGCCGCCGAAAGCCTCATTACCGGCCCGTCCCTGGAGAAGAGCATCGCGCCGCTGCGTAGTTTTGTCGCGGAACCGATGCGCTTTGGAAGGCTCTTTTTGGCCGGCGACGCCGCCCATATCGTGCCACCGACCGGCGCCAAGGGCCTCAACCTTGCGGCTTCCGACGTCCATTATCTCTCGGTGGCGCTGCGCGAGTTCTATGACGAGAAATCCTCGAGCGGTCTCGACTTCTATTCGGCCGTCGCGCTGAAGCGGGTGTGGAAGGCTGTACGCTTCTCGTGGTGGATGACCTCGATGATGCATCGCTTCCCCGACAATGACGGTTTCGGCACTAAGCTGCAGCAGGCCGAGCTCGACTACGTCGTGCATTCGGAAGCCGCAACGGCGGCGCTGGCGGAAAACTATGTGGGACTGCCGTATTAATATCGTAGGACGCCCCCTGTTTTAAACGTCCCGCCAGACCCGTTTGAAACTTTGTTGGTCTGTCCTTCTTGGACAAATTGGTTTTGATGGCGCAAACAATCCAGACGGATGCACCATGACCGACACCGCTATCCCCGAGGGCTTCGCGCTACACTATCGCAAGAGCCCCCTCACCGCACCGTGGGAGCCGATCTATTCCAAGGTGACCGACGCCAACGTCATCCTCGGTCTCCGCATCGCCGAAGCACATACCAATTCGCGGGGCACGGCGCATGGTGGGCTGATCACGGCGCTTGCCGACAATGCGATGGGCCTAAGCTGCGGCCATGTGCTGGGTGGTGGCACGCGGTTGGTGACAGTCAATCTGTCCGCTGATTTTCTCGGCTCCGCACAGATCGGGCAATGGCTGCAGATCGAAACTGAGGTGATCAAGACCGGAAAACGTCTCTGCTTTGCGCAGGCGCTGATATCAGCAGATGGCGAGCCTTGCGCCCGAGCGAATGGCACCTTCAGCGTAGCGCCGCCAAAAGTGTAGCGATCGCTATCGCTTGCTGAAATCCCACTGGCAGGTATCGGCAGCGAGATCGATGAAGACGCGCACTTTCGCCGATAACAAACGCGAATTTGGATAAACGATGTGGATCGGCACCGCCGGCGGCTCGAACTCCGTGAGCACACGTTTGAGACGCCCGGCCGCCAGCGCGTCTGCTGCCTGATAGGCCAGCACGCGGGTCAGGCCGCCACCATGTTCAGCGTGCCAGATGGCGGCATCGGCAACATCGGCCGTGAAACGCGGCGTATGCGTGATGCGGATATCGTCACCGTTCTGCACGAAGCGCCATTCCGGCGCTGATGCAATGGTACCGAACTGGATCGTATCGTGCTTCACGATATCGTCCGGCACATTTGGCTCGCCGCGCCGCGCCAGATAATCCAGCGACGCAACGACGATACGCGGCATGCTGCCAACATGGCGCGCCACCAGACTGGAATCGGGGAGATGGCCGATCCGGACAGCGACATCGATTCCGTCCTCGACCAAACTGACCATGCGATCGGTCAGCCGCAATTCGCCGGACACATCCGGAAAGCGCTGCAGATAGGCTGAGACCAGCGGCGTGACATGCAGGCGCCCGAAACCGACCGGTGCGGAGACAACCAAACGCCCGCTGGGCCGCGCCCGTTCGGCCTGTGCGGAGCCTTCGGCCTCCTCGATATCCGCGAGAATCTGGCGCGCCCGGTGCAGATAGCGCGCGCCAACATCGGTCAGCATGACTGAGCGCGTGGTCCGTTGCAGCAGGCGGGCGCCAAGCCGTTCCTCCAGCGCCGCCACCATGCGGGTGACCGCCGAAGCGGACAGCCCGAGCTTGCGGGCCGCAGGCGCGAACCCCTGCAGGTCCGCCACAGCGACGAAGACGGTCATGGCTTCGATGCGATCCATCGCACCATTTCATATCCTGCAATAATGTAGTGTCAATTCCGATGATTGTTCTTGCAAGACGAAAGAGCCACATTTGCGGGGCGCTGGGAACGTGTCCGCTCCAAGCTCCAATCAGGGAGTAAGCAATGGCCGACCTTCACATCTATTCGAGCGACATTGCCTTCACGCCGACCGTCAAGGCGATCCAGACCCGCAAGGGGTCGCGTTCCGGCTATGCGCATGTCGAGGAAAACGGCGGCTGGCGCACCGAGGTCGACGACAATCTCGCAGCGTTTCTCGCCGAGGCGAATAGCTTCTTTCTGGCTACCGCCAGCGCTGACGGCCAGCCTTACATGCAGCATCGCGGCGGGCCTAAGGGCTTCGTGAAGGTGCTCGACAAGCATACGCTGGCCTTCGCGGACTATAGCGGCAATCGGCAATACATCACCCAGGGCAATCTCGCCGAGAATCCGAAGGCCAACATCTTCATTATGGATTACGCGCATCGCCGACGCGTCAAGCTGTGGGGCACCGCGCGGGTGGTCGAAGATGACCCGGCACTGATCGCATCGCTGATGCCACAAGGCTATCGCGCGAAACCCGAGCAGGTGATCCTGTTCACGATCGCCGCATGGGACACCAATTGCCCGCAGCATATCCCGCAGAAATTTGATGCGGCCGATGTCGCGACGGCACTGGCAGCACGCGATGCGCGGATTGAGGAATTGGAAGCCGAACTGGCGACGCTGAAAGGTGCAGCGTCGCCGCATTGAAGGGCACGCTGCCTCAGGCAGCGACGCTGCACTGCCAAGCGTGCTTGGGATAATACTCTGCCATCATGCGATCGACGTAGACGACGAGATTGCCGTAGCGCTGCAACTGGCCCTGCAGAGGTGATGGAAACAGCGGAGCCAGGATCCCCGCAAGGACGGCGAATGCGGTCGCATCGACTCCGGCCGGGCGGTTGCTCATCAGGTGGGACTTTCCGGCCAGAAGCACCGACAGCGCCATCAGGGAACGGTCGGCGAGTTGCTGGGCCTCATCTGCCGGGTGGCGGCCGAGGCCGTTCGCCAGATGATTCTGAATGACAGACTTTCGCGCGGATGCACGGATGTCGTCGCGCTGCGCTTCTGGAATGCCGTCAAAGAAGTGCGACGGTCCCTTGGCGAAGTTGTCGGCATCGACCCAGCGTACGCCGACCAACGACCAGTAAAGATGATGCTCGATCATGCGCTCGATCGCCCAAGCCTGCGCACGCTGCGACAGATCAAGACCCCGATCGAAATCCACATCATATTTGCGCTCGATATGGGCGCGAATGAAGGTGGAGTCGGCGATGGTCTCGGCGCCGTCATCGATATAGGGCATCTGCCCTTTCGGCGAATCCTGCGGCCGTGCCGGTTGCTTCTGATAGGGCAAGCCGGCCATCTTGAGCTGGACTTCCGTCTTGGTGACGAAAGGGCTGATTTCCGGCAGGCCGAAGCCCGCGCCTGCGCCGTGAAGGACGATCATGTGGTTTCTCCAAGTGATAGGGACAAGAGACTAGGCAGTCGCTGCTGCCACCGTGGTGTCAGCAGCCGTAACGCCGCGTCATGCTGGCGACCCGGACACGCGTATGGGCTGCCACAGCGGAGACCACGCGCCAGCCAAGCCCGATCAGGGCCCAGCGAAGGTCTCCCGACAGGACGAAAATTGTGCGTTCGAGAAGCCATGCCCGGATGCGCCAGAGCCGGTCATCATGCGAAAATGCCTCGAGACTATCGAAAGCGGTCATTGCAGAATCCTTCGTTCGTTTGAACCTGGCGCCTGTATGATTGCCCCCTGCTGCCAACATGCTGTCAGCATCGACAGTGGACCCAACAAGACAGAGAGACGACCATGAGACGCGCGGACCGCCTGTTTCAGATCATCCAGGTGCTTCGGCGCACGCGGAAGCCTCTGACGGCGGACGCCATTGCCACCGAACTGGAAACGTCAAAACGGACGATCTATCGCGACATCGCGACACTGATGGCGCAGCGCGTCCCGATCCGTGGCGAAGCCGGCATGGGCTATATTCTCGAACGCGGCTTCGACATGCCGCCGCTGATGCTGACGCCCGACGAGATCGAAGCCGCCGTGCTTGGCGCGCAATGGGTGATGGGTCACGCCGATCCGGCCTTGGCCAAGGCGGCACAGGATCTCATTGCGAAGATCGCGGACACCGTGCCCGAGCGCTTGCGCCCCTTCGTGCTGGAACCCGCGAGTCGCGCACGGCCGGATTTCCACGGAGCAGCCGACAGTATGGATATGGTGCAGATGCGTGCGCATATTCATGCGGGCAAGAAGGTCCGGCTGCTTTACCGGGACGAAGCCGGTCGCAACAGCGAGCGCATCGTCTGGCCGATCGCGGTGGGTTATCTGGAAGCCGTGCGACTGCTGGCGGCGTGGTGCGAGCTTCGCAAGGATTTCCGCAGTTTTCGCACCGATCGAGCGATCGAGGCACATTTTCTCGATGAGAAATATCCGGAGCGGCGCGAAACGCTGCGCAGCAAATGGCGCAAGACGCTGAGCTGGGAGCGGCCACGGGATACCTGAAACAGCCGGGCCTGCATCTGCGCGGCTGGTGAAACCCGCCCGATCGCGATAAACCGCGGCATGACAAATGACGCAGCCACGATCAGCGAAGCCAGCCCGTGCCAAGCCTGTGGTGCGTGCTGTTCGTATTCCAGCAACTGGCCGCGTTTCACCATCGAGGACGATGCGGACCTCGATCTGATCCCGGCCAAATATGTCAACGATCGTGAATCGGGAATGCGCTGCGACGGAGACCGCTGCAGCGCGCTGACCGGAAAAATTGGAGAGGCAACGGCCTGCGGGATTTATGCTGTGAGGCCGGACGTGTGCCGAACCTGCATGCCCGGCGATCCCGAATGCGCAATGGCGCGGCGCCGGCACGGGCTGCCAATTCTGGCAGCCACAGAGTAGTTGATGTCAGCTTACGCCGTGACGGTGTAAACGAGTTCCTTGTCATCCAGCTCGTCGTCGAGATCATCATCCATCGGCGCCAGCGTCGAGAGCGGCTTGGTCGATAGCGTGATCGCCTTGCGGCTGTGATAGGCCGAGACCGAAGGACGCGCCACGGCGGTGTCGTGCGACAACGCGTAGAGTGTGGAACCAACGCGGCCACCGAATTCGATCAGCTCACGCTCGCTACAGCTCGATGCGATCGAGATCGCCAGAGCGTGCAGATGACTGCGGCGATAGCAGAACAGTGCCAGCATCGCGCGGACATCGGATGAAACGCTGGCCACAAGATGGGGCAGGCCATTTTCATTTGCACGATACATCGCACCGAGCAGGTCTTCCTCGACGGGGCAAAAATCGTTCTCGAAAGCTTGACGGCTGGACCGCATGGGGTTTCTCCTCGTTAATGAGGATGCGGTTGAATTTCCTAACGCGGGGTTAACCAACAGCCTTAATGGCCGTCTGCGACTCTTGAGTAACAGTTTGAAATGTGGCAGCCGTGCCGCGATACCGCCACATTGGAACTCGATGCGTTCAAACGCGCATCAGCTGTTGGCGACGATGAAGATCGCAAGAAAGAAGTCGGTCAGGTGATGCAGCGCCTGATCGATGCCGATCAGCCACCAGAACCAGCGATGGCCCTGCGTGACGCCGAAATGCGACACGCACAGTCCTTTGGCCCGATCGATGGTGATGTGGATCGCGAAGTCGACCAGTCCAATGAACCAGAGCTTCGGCTGTACGGCGGCCACGAACAACGTCGTGAGGACGCCATGGATTGCACAATGGACCAAGAGCGGCAGTGCCCACCCGGTTCGCTGATCCTTGCCCATCGCCATCCAGGCGTTCTGTAGCAGGAAATCCGCGATCACGTGCTTGACGGTGAGGACGAGCATCCACCCGACGAGCCCGCCCAGAGCAATCGACGACGACATTGCAGGAAACAACAAGCTGACGTCCCTCTTACCGGTCACGACAGAACGGCACGCCCAGCCCGCTCCGATCGCTCGCCCTATTTATGACACTCCAAAACCGGGAATGCACGCTGCCGAACCTGAAACCCACCGCTTCCTTGAAGAGCCACGTGATCGTGTAAACGCCGCAAACATGCCACTTCCGCGCTAGTCCATCACTGCATGCGCTCGGAGTTCACCGATCGCCCTGCGCAATTGGTCACCTTTCGGGTCGCGCGGCACCGCACGCGCACGCGTGATCGCGTCCGCCAGGTCGGTGATAGCCAGCGTCCCATCGAAAGCCGGTTTGGCCAGCCCGTCGATGATCTGATGCCAGGCGGCCATGCCATGACGGTAGCCCGTACCGTAACCTTCGATCATGGTGGCCGTCTGCACAATGGCCATTGCCGCGTCCGGCTGCTTGGTCAGTGCGCGATCAATCATGTGCAGCCAGCGTTCGACCCAGACGCGCTCGGTCTCATAACGCGTCGACAACAGGCGCCACCGCCGTAGCCAGGATTCGAACTCAAGGCGCTTGATCCCCCAGATGCTCACCTTGCTGAAACGGATCGGCACCGTGCGATGCGCGCAATAGATTCGCTCCAGCGCCCACATCAGGGGATCGCCGACGATCTCCGGCAATGCCGACACCAACTCGTCGAGGCGAAAACGCCGTCTGTCGACGACAGGCGGCCGGCCGGGCATCACGGGCTCCTGCAGCTTGAGCTGCGCGATGCGGATCGGATCGTGATAGCTCATGCGCATCGCGAGCAGCCGCGCAATCTCCCTGAACAATTCGTCGCTTACATTACGCCGTCCGACAAAGCGACGCAGCCGGTCGCTGTAGAGCTGCGCATAGACCGCGCTCTGATAGTTGATCAGCAGCGCCACGCCATCTTCCGCCACAGGACGCACCGCTGCCGGCAGGCCCACCGGCAAAACCGGCGCTGCAGGTTCGTTCCTGTTCGCCAGTTCGGCGAGCGTGGAGCGGATAACGTTGATGAAGCCTGCCACGAGACGTCCTGATGCTTATGCGTGCTGCGGCGCCATTGGCAATGCGGGCGCGTCCTGCTTCATCAGACGCGCTTCCAGCTTGTCGATATTCTCGAACAATCGCGCGCTGGCGAGACGCAGGAAGAAGAAACCGAATTCCGGATTCTGCACGTAGAGCTCTTCGACCTGGCTGTAGCTAACGCTGAGCACCATGCCGGGTTCGATACATTCCAGCGTCTGGGTGCGTTCGTTCAAGGGCGACAGCATACCAAGCTCGCCAACGATAGCGCCGACCGGCAGCTCGATGCCGGACTCGACGAGACGATAGCGGCCGGACACGATGTAGAACATGTCCTCGGCCTTCTCGTCCTTGTAGAACAGGATCTCACCGGCCTTGCAGGGACGCTTGGTCATGAACGGCTTCAGCCATTCCATCGACAGGTCCGAATTTACCGACTTTTTCACGTCCTGGACCAATTGCAACATCTGGCGCAGACGGTAGATGTTGAGCGGCAGCAGCACCGCGTGCAGCGCCATGGTCGGATAGTTGTGGGTCGGGATCGAGATCGCGATCAGCAGGACATTGGCCATGATGCCAAACACCCGCAACGGGATCATCGTGCGCATCGTGCAGGTCGCCACTACGAAGATGGTGGCGAAGGCGCTGCCGGCGTGATGGAGATAGGACATATCCATGGGAGCAAACCGGGTTTCCAGGAACGGCCGCAACGTCACCCGCCGACATGAAGGACGGATGACCAAGCCTTTGCGTGTGCAATATAGCCCATCCGGTTAAAATAGCCCGTCTTGTAACCGCCCAAAATCACGGTCCGGTGCTCGGATTGACGTGCCATCCGGGTGCGGGCACGGTCCCCCGCCGCTGGCGCGCGAGGCGCGCGCCTTTAGATTTGACGCGTTTTCTGAACGCGAACCGGACATCCACTTCGCTCGAAAACGCTATGGAGAAGAACAACATGTCGGAAACGACGGAAGCCGCATCTGACCAGTCCTCGCCCCCCATTCTGACCATCGACGGCCCCCGCGCGACCATCCGCCTGAACCGCCCCCAGAAGCTGAACCGGCTGTCCCAGCTCGACCTGGACACCCTGATGGAGCTGTTCGATCGCATAGAGGCGGATCGCGCCGTCCGGGTGCTGGTCCTGACCGGCACCGGCCGCGCCTTCAGCGCCGGCTTCGACCTCAACGCCATCTCCGAGCGGGCCGCCAGCACACCCAAGCCAGTGGCGGAAGGTTCGTCCGGGTCGGCCTTTGAGGCCGTGGCCAACCGGCTGGAGGACCTGGCGCTGCCGACCATCTGCCGGCTCAATGGCGGCGTCTATGGTGGCTCCACCGACCTGGCGCTGGCCTGCGATTTCCGGATCGGCATCGACACCTGCGAGATGTTCATGCCGGCTGCCCGGCTCGGCCTGCACTATTATAAAAGCGGCATCAAACGCTATGTGAGCCGGCTCGGCGTCGATAATGCCAAGCGGCTGTTTCTCACGGCGCAGAAGATCGAGGCCAGCGAGATGCTGCGGATCGGGTATCTCACCGATGTCGTGCCGCCCGAAGCGCTGGATGAGGAAGTCGACAAACTCGCCACCATCCTGGCAGGCAATGCACCGCTCGCCATGCGCGGCATGAAGCAGGCCATCAACGAATTCGCCCGCGGGGAGCTGGACGAGGCTGCGGCAGACCAGCGCGCGCGGGACAGCATGCGCGGCGACGAGATCAAGGAAGGGACCAAGGCGTTTGCGGAGAAGCGGGCACCGAGGTTCTAGAAATGCTCGTCATTCCGGGATGAGCTGCTGACGGCGTAGCCGTCGAAAGCTCAGACCCGGAATCTCGAAGTGTTCAGCCATGTCGGGATTCGGGTTCGCCTGCATGCGACTTCGTCGCATTCCAGCGCCCCGGAATGACAGTCAAGATCACTCCACAAACGTCGCCACATCTCCAAGCCCTGCCCGGCTCGTCCGGTAGCTATTCACCTTGTGCTCGCGGTCCGGATAGCCGAACGAGATACCGCAGACGACGCGTCGGTCGTCGCTCATGCCGAAATGCTTGCGCACCACGGCCGCGTGAAACGCCAGCGCCGCCTGTGGCACGGTCGCAAGGCCGAGCGCCTGCGCAGCCAGCATGAAATTGTTCACATAGCCTCCGCAGTCCACAGCGCCATAAACACCGAGTGCTTCATCCGACGTGATGATCGCCACATGCGGCGCGCCGAAGAAGTTGAAGTTCTGCAGAGCTTGCTCGGCATAGGCCGTCTTGTCGCCGCGTGCGATCCCCAGCGTGTTGTAGAGCTGGAAGCCGCTTTCACGGCGACGATCCAGATAGACGCCGCGATATTCGCGCGGGAACGGGAAGTCACCGGAATTCGGCGTGCCCGCCGCCGCGACGGGATAGAGCACGTCGCGAAACTTCTTGGTGGCTTCGCCTGACGTAATCGTCACCTGCCACGGCTGGCTGTTGCACCATGACGCCGTTTTCTGCGCGGCATTGAGAATGCGGTCGATGATGGCGCGCGGCACCTGCTCGGTCTTGTAGGCGCGACAGGAGTGGCGGTCGCCGAGCAGGGTTTCGAGAGTCGAGATGGAGTCGGTCATGAGGTTTCGAACTTTCTTGTCCCGGACGCGGTGCAGCACCCTTGCGTTGCGCCGCAGAACCGGGACCGTTGCGAGCTCCGTCGTTTCGGGCGGTCCCGGTTCTGCGAAGCGGCGTTACACGCTGCATCGCGCCCGGCACCGTTACTACCGTCCCTTGGTCGGGACCTTGTTGAATGGCACGTCCTTGTCGACGCGAATATCGCCGGGCAGGCCGAGCACGCGCTCGGCGATGATGTTGCGCAGGATCTCGTCTGTGCCGCCAGCGATACGCATCGAGGGCGAGCCGAGGATGGTCGCCTGGAATTCGCCGGCAGCTTCGGCATCGGCGCCGACCAACGCGCCCGAGGCACCCTGCAGATCGGCCGCGAACATCGCGATGTCCTGCATCATCATGCCCGAGACCAGCTTGCCAATGGAGTTCTCCGGGCCCGGACGTTCGCCCTTCGACAGCGCCGAGATCGAGCGATAGCTGGTGTATTTCAGGCCGGAATTCTTCACCGCCCAACCCGCCAGCTTCGAACGCACATTGGGATCGTCGATAGCGAGGCCATCTTCGATCATCAGATTGCTGCAATACTCGAACAGCTCCGGGAAGCCTGTCGCGACGCGTGAGCCGATCGACATACGCTCGTTCATGAGCGTGGTCAGCGACACGTTCCAGCCGTCACCGACTGCGCCGAGCCGCTGGCTATCTGGAATCCGCACATTGGTGAAGAACACCTCGTTGAATTCCTGCATGCCATTGGCCTGCTTGATCGGCTTCACCTCAACGCCTTCGCTCTTCATGTCGAGGAAGAACATGGTGAGGCCCTTGTGCTTGGGCACATTCGGGTCGGTGCGGGTGATCAGGATGCCATAATCCGAGTAATGCGCGCCGGAGGTCCAGATCTTCTGGCCGTTGACGATCCAGTCGTCACCATCCTTCTCCGCTCGAGTACGAAGGCCAGCGACGTCGGAACCACCGGCGGGTTCGGAGAAGAGCTGACACCAGACCTTCTCGCCGGAGGCTAGCGGCGGCAGATATTTGCGCTTCTGGTCTTCGGAGGCATAGGCCATCACTGTCGGACCGCACATGCCCTGCCCGATGGCGAAGGGCCGCGCGAGCTTGTCATAGACGCCCTCTTCCTGCTGCCAGATCACGCGTTCGATCGGCGTCGAGCCACGGCCGCCATATTCCTTCGGCCAATGCAGACAGGCCCAGCCGGCATCGGCCTTCTTCTTCTGCCAGGCCTTGGCGACATCGAGCATCGCGTCGCGCTTCTCGCTGGCGCGCTTGGCTGACGGCTTGGTCAGCTCGGCTTCCAGATGCTTGGGCGCATTGGCATCGATCCACTTGCGCGCGATAGCGCGGAATTCGGCTTCCTGCGGCGTGTCATCGAAATTCATGGCAGTCGTCCTTAATGAGAAAAGAAAGCGTAGGATGGGTAGAGCCCTTGCGAACCCCATCGATGGGCTTGCGCGGACATTGATGGGTTTCGCTGCGCTCTACCCATCCTACAGGCTGACTTATCGTCCCTTGGTCGGGATCTTGTTGAATGGTACGTCCTTGTCGACGCGGATGTCGCCGGGGAGACCCAGCACGCGTTCCGCGATGATATTGCGCAGGATCTCGTCGGTGCCGCCCTCAACGCGCGTCGCGGGCGACCGCAGCAGCATCGCCTGGAATTTGCCGGCAACCTCCGCATCCTCCGGCCCGTTGAGCACGCCGGCCGCACCCTGCAGATCGAGCGCATATGTCGCGATATCCTGCAGCATCGCGCCGGCGACGAGTTTGCCGATGGAGTTTTCAGGCCCCGGCCGCTCGCCGCGCGACAGCGCCGAGATGGCGCGGAAGCTGGTGTAACGAAGGCCGCTGGCGCGCACCGCCCAGTTGGCGAGCCTGGAGCGCACCGCGGGATCGTCGATCGCCGGACCGTCATCCAGCATCAGGCTGTTGCAGAACTCGAACAGTTCGGGAAAGCCGGTGGCGACATTGGCGCCGATCGCCATGCGCTCGTTCATCAGCGTGGTCAGCGACACGTTCCAGCCGTCGCCCACAGCGCCGAGCCGCTGCGCATCGGGTATCCGTACGTCGGTGAAATACACCTCGTTGAACTCGGCCTGCCCGTTGGCCTGCTTGATCGGCTTCACCTCCACGCCCGGGCTCTTCATGTCCAGGAAGAACATGGTGAGGCCCTTGTGCTTCGGCACGGTGGGATCGGTACGGGTGATCAGGATGCCGTAATCCGAGTAGTGCGCGCCGGAGGTCCAGATCTTCTGGCCGTTGATGACCCAGTCGTCGCCGTCCTTTTCCGCACGGGTGCGCAGACCCGCGACGTCGGATCCGCCGGCGGGTTCGGAGAACAACTGGCACCAGATCTTCTCGCCGGAGGCCAGCGGCGGCAGATACTGCCGTTTATGCTCCTCGGCGGCATAGGCCATCATGGTCGGGCCGCACATGCCGTGGCCGATGATGAAGAGCGCGCCGAGCTTGCCGAACACGCCCTCTTCCTGCTGCCAGATCACCCGCTCGATCGGCGATGCGCCGCGACCGCCATAGTCCTTTGGCCAGTGCGGTACGGCCCAGCCGGCATCGGCCTTCTTCTTCTGCCAGGCTTTCGCGACTTCCAGAATATTCGCACTCTTGAGCTGAATGCGGCCGAGCGCGGCCTTTTTCAGCTCGTCTTCATATTGCTTCGGCGCATTGGCCGCGATCCAGGCTTTCGCCTCGGCGCGAAACGCGGCCTCCTGCGGGGTGTCATCGAAATTCATCGCGATTGGTCCTTACGCCGCGTTCTTCTGGCGCATGCGCTCGATCAACTGGTCTTCCCAATAGGACAGCGAGCCGAGCCCAACCGCCACCGCGTTGGAGCGGCGGTAGTAGAGGTGGCAGTCGAACTCCCAAGTGAAGCCCATGCCGCCATGAACCTGGATGTTGTTCTTCGAGCAGTGCTGGAATGCCTGCGTCGCGCTGATGCGTGCTGCAGCGGCGGCTTCCGGCAGTTCGGACGCGTTGGTCGAGAGCGCCCAGGCGCCGTAATAGCAATTCGAGCGCGCCAGCGTCGCGGAGACATACATGTCCGCGAGCATGTGCTTCACAGCCTGGAAAGAGCCGATCTGGCGGCCGAAGGCAATGCGGTCGAGCGCGTAGTCGCGGCCCATTTCCAGCGCGCGGTCGGAACCGCCGACCTGTTCGAAGCCGATCAACACCGCGGCGCGGTCGAGCACCTGCGAGAGGATGCTCCAGCCTTCATTCGCAGCGCCGAGCAGCTCAGCCTTGACATTCTTGAACGAGATCTCGGCCTGATTGCGCGAGGGATCGATGGATGTCAGTGCCTTGGCCTCGACGCCCTCGCTGGTGAGATCGACAAGATACAGCGCGATGTCGGTATCGCGGCCAGTCGAACCGGTGCGCGCGGCGACGATCGCGAAGTCAGCGATGGCGCCATCGGCCACCGGCTTCTTGGTGCCGTTGAGCACGCCGTTAGCCGCGGTGAGCTTGATCGCCTTTGGCGACGGATTACCGGAACCTTCGAACAGCGCCAGCGTGCCGACGGCATTGCCCTGTGCAATCGCCGGCAGCCACTTCTGCTTTTGCGCATCGGAACCGGCGAGCAGCAGCGCTTCTGCGGCGAGGTAGACCGTCGAGGAGAACGGCACCGGGGCGAGTGCACGGCCCATTTCCTCGGCGATCACGCAGAGTTCGAGATGACCGGCACCCGAGCCGCCAAAGGCTTCCGGGATGGCGACGCCGAGGAAGCCCATATCCGCAAGGCCCTTCCAGAGCTCGCGATCATAGGGCGCCTTGCCGTCGATCACGGCGCGCACAGCCTTCGGCGGGCACTTCTCGGTGAGAAAACGCCGGGCCTCGTCGCGGAGCTGCTTCTGGTCGTCGGAGAAATCGAAGTTCATGGCGGTGTACTCTGTTCTGATCGATGGAAAGTCTAGTTGAGGATGATGACGTCTTCGCCGGGGTGCTCGGCGTAAAGCTGGGCGACCAGTGCCGCGCGGCGTTCGAGGCCGGCGCGTTGGTTGATGTAGCCCTTGTCGGTGAGTTCGTTGCCGTCGATGGACGCCGGCTCGACCATGAACATCGCGCGCGCAATGCGCCTGCTGCTGGCGCCTTCGCACGACGCATTATGTGCCTGCAGCCCCTTCTTCAGACAGGCAAGAACCGCAGGATGTTTCACCACATCGGCAAATGTCGCCTCGGGCTCGCCGATCATGATGCGGCAGGCCGGCAGGTTGGGCCAGGCGAGCACGCCGATATAGGGGCGATCCTGTCCCGTGATCAGCGCGTCCTGCACCACCGGCGTCGCCGCAGCGATCACATCGGTGCGCAACGAGCCGACATGCACGAAGGTGCCGGTCGTCAGCTTGAAGTCCTCCACCACGCGGCCGGAGAAGATCAGGCCCTGCACGGGGTCATTGTCGTCGACGAAAATGCCAGCGTCGCCGATCTTGTAGAAGCCTTCCTCGTCGAAGGCCGCTTTGGTGAGGTCCGGCTGGCGATAGTAGCCCGGCATCACGTTGACGCCGCGCAAGCGCAATTCGTATTTCGAATCCACCGGCACCATCTTGAGTTCGACGCCGGGGAACGGCAGGCCGATCAGGCCGACGCGCTCTGTGTCCCAATAGGTGCCGGTCGAGGTCGGCGAGGTCTCGGTGCAGCCCCAACCGGTATAGAACACGATGCGCTCGCCGGTGGCGCGCACGGCCAGCGCCTGCATCCGGTCGTAGAGATCATCCGGGAGACGCGCGCCGCCATAGGCCATCAGATTCAGGTTCTTGAAGAACGAGCGCGCCAGCGCATCGTCTTTCTCCATCGCGCTGGCAATCGCCGCATAGCCGGCGGGAACATTGGCGTAATAGGTCGGCGAGATTTCGCGCAGATTGCGCAGCGTCTCGTCGATCATGCCGGGCATCGGCCGGCCGTCGTCGATATAGAGCGTGCCGCCATCGATCAGCAGCGGGTTGAACAAAGCGTTGCCGCCCATGGTGTGATTCCACGGCATCCAGTCGAGATAGACCGGCGGCTGCGCGTTCGGATCGCGCGGGCGCGTCTGCATCATCATCGCGGCATTCGCCGTCATCATCCGCTGCGTGTTGATGACCGCCTTGGGCATGCCGGTGGAGCCCGAGGTGAACAGCAGCTTGCCGACCGTATCGGGCATGATCTGCGCGAGCGATGCGTCGACCGTGGGCGTAACCATGGTCGCGACCATGTCGGCATAGGCGGTGCTGGCGATCCCCGTCGGCGGGCGCGCCACATGGATGATCTTGATGTCGGTGAGATCGAGCGCATCCAGCGCCTTCTGGAAGGTCGGCCCGTCCTGCACCATGACCGCGACAGGCTTGATCAGGTCGAACAGATATTTGAGCTTGGCGTGATCCTGGCTCATCAGCGAATAGGCCGGCGACACCGGCGCTGCCGGATGCCGCGCCTGCATCGCCGCCATGGTCATTAGTGCATGCTCGATGGAATTGCCCGAAAGGATCGCAACCGGTCCATCGGCCGCGAGCTTCATGTCGAGTAGCGCCTGGGTCAGCGCATCGGCGGTCCGCTTCGCCTCGCCATAGCTGAGCCGACGCCATTGCCGGTCATCGCCGGCGCGCTGGGCCAGCCAGGTGTGATCGGGACGCTCCTTGGCCCACTTCGCCAGAGACGCCGGCAGATGCGTCTCATAGGGCATCAACGGTATCAGCGACTTCATGACGATGACGCCGTCCGGCCGGCGCTCGACATCGATGTCGCGCTCCATCCAGTGGATCTTGCGGAAGGCGGGCTTTGTCAGCACCGCGGCAGCCTGGGCGTTCATGTGGTTTCTCCCAAAACCGTTCTTGTCGAACCATGGTCTCGTTTGTCGGACCTTGTATTCGGTGCGTGAGATCACGCTTCAACGTGTGACGTAAACCGGCTTTCGTTTCTCGATGAATGCGCGAATGCCTTCCTCGAAATCTTCCGAGCGACTGCACAGCACCTGATTGCGATCTTCCATGGCGATCACGGCCTCAATGGAGCCGGCATCGACGGACATGTTGATACATTCCTTCGACAGCCGAAGCCCAACCGGCGATGCCGTCATCATCGCATCCACATAGGGCACAGCTGCGGCTTCAAGCTGACCGTCCTCAACCACCTCCGACACCAGACCGACGGCAAGCGCACGATCGGCGTAGATAAAGCGACCGGTGAGGATCAGTTCGGACGCAACGGAGACGCCGACGAGACGCGGCAAGAAATAACTGGAACCAATATCGCAGCCGCCGAGGCCAAGCTTGATGAAGGCGCAATTCATCCGCGCCGACTTCGCGGCGATGCGGATATCGGCGGCGAGCGCCAGCGCGAAGCCTCCGCCGGCAGCCGCGCCCTGCACCAGCGCCACGATCGGCTGCGAGCAGCGGCGCATCAGCATCACGATATCGGCGATGCGGCGCTGGGAATCCAGCGATTCGGTGACGGTGCGCGGGGTGTTCTGGCCGGCGCGCGAAGCCATTGCATGTTTGAGATCTAGCCCGGCGCAGAAATTGGCGCCGGCGCCCTTGAGGACGACCACACGCGTCTTGCGGTTACGCTGCAGGCTTTCGAAGTAATCGTTAAGCGCGTCGATCAGCGCAGGATCGAGGGCGTTGAGGCTCTCCGGACGATTGAGCGTCACCCGGTCCACGCCGTCGTCATGTTCGATCAGCAGCGGCTCAGCCACGTGTTACTCCCTACTCATTATTTGCGCATTCGAGGCGCTTATCGCAGCGCCCTCTCCCCTTGTGGGAGAGGGCAGCACAGGAGTCGGAAACAAACTCGGTTGGGAGAGGGAGAGCCACAAACAACAAAGCTTTTGGCTATCCTCTCCCGTCTCGACCGCTTCGCGGTCGATCCACCCTCTCCCACGGCGCCGCTGCGCCGCGCTGGGGGAGAGGGGAAGTAGAGCGCGTGGCTACCGCGGAGCCATACGGATGGCGCCGTCGAGGCGGATGGTTTCACCGTTCAGCATCGGGTTCTCGACAATGTGGACCGCAAGGTTGCCATATTCCGACGCATCGCCGAGGCGGGCCGGATGCGGGACCTGGGCGCCCAGGCTGGCGCGGGCTTCTTCGTTGAGGCCCATCAACAACGGCGTCAGGAACAGACCCGGCGCGATGGTATTGACGCGAATCTTGCTGGAGGCGAGATCGCGAGCGGCCGGCAGCGTGAGGCCGACAACGCCGCCCTTCGAGGCGGAGTAGGCGATCTGGCCGATCTGGCCTTCATAGGCAGCGACGCTGGCGGTGTTGATGATGACGCCGCGCTCTTCACCAATCGGCTCAGCGGTAGCGAGCTGCTCGGCGAACAAACGGAGGCAGTTGAAGGTGCCGATCAGGTTCACCATGATGACATTGGTGAACTTCTCGAGCGGATAGACGCCCTGCTTGCCGACGATGCGCTGCGAACCGCCGATACCGGCGCAGTTCATCAGCACGCGCGCGGTACCATGCGCAGCCGCTGCCTTGGCGAGCGCCGCCTTGACGTCAGCTTCGCTGGTGACGTCGCCGACGGTGGCCACGCCCTTCACTTCGGCGGCGACCTTCTCGGCATTCTCAGCGGCGCGATCAAACACGGCGACCTTGGCGCCCTTGGCAGCCATCGCGCGTGCAGTCGCGGCGCCGAGGCCCGAGCCACCGCCAGTGATGAATACGGCTACGTCTTTCAACTGCATGGATAGAGCCTTTCCTTGGGCGTTTCTGATCGTTTCTTGAATTTTGGTCGCGACGAAGAAAAAGAAGAAGTGGTCCTTGGGCGTTTTCTTGGTTGTTGTTCTTGAAACTGATCCTTGGGCGTTTCTTATTTTTTGTTCTTGAATTTAGTTCCTTGGGCGCTTCCCGACGTTTTTGAATTTTCTTGGCAGTTTTCCTTGGGCCGTTTCTTCTGAGCTCGTGATGTCAGGCCTTCGCGGCCTTCTTGTTTGTCAGTATCCCGCCGAGCAACATCGCCTCCATATGGGCGACGTAGTCGCGGCAGACTTCATCCGTCACCGGGCCGACGCCAATGGCGCGCGACATGGCATGGCGGCTGAAGAAGAGGTTGTCGCAGGCGCCGATCAGGCTGGTGTAGAACAACACGGGATCGACCTTGCGGAATTCGCCGGAGTCGAGCCCCTCCGCCAGCAGGCGGCGATGGAAGCCGAGCAGCGGGCCCACGAAGAATTTCGACACTTCGTCGGCCGCCTCGTTGCTGCTTTCGTGCAGCAAATAGTGGATCAGCCGGTTCATGTAGGGAAACTGGTGATAGGCCTTGATGATGCCCGCGATGTGCAGCCGCAGCTTGGCGGTGGCCGAGATCGGCTGCGCCAGCAGATATTCCAGATTGGTCATCTCGGTGGCGGCGTCGCGCGCGAGCAGCGCCAGCAGCAGGCCGTCCTTGTTGCCGAAATGATATTTCACCAGCGCCGCATTGACCCCGGACTGCTGCGCAATCTCGCTCAGCGACACCTCGATGGAGTTGCTGGCGATCATGAGTTCGCTTGCCGCGAGAAGCAGCTTATCAGCTGTCGGATTGCGGCCGGCGGCAGTGCGCGAAGAAGAGGTGCTGGGGTTCACAGTCGGTGCCATTCGGAGAGCAGATAATACGAACAATCGGCCGCACTCAAGAGTTAATTGACCGATTGACTAAACTCTCCGCGGACACTTAAATCCCGCGCATTCAACGGCACGAAAAACGCCGCCAAACAAGGCAAAAAAGGGAGATCACGCATGGCCGAAGCCTATATCGTCGCCGCCGCACGGACCGCAGGCGGGCGCAAGGGCGGTCGACTCGCCGGCTGGCACCCCGCCGATCTCGCAGCCTCGGTTTTGAATACGCTGGTTGAACGCACCGGCGCAGATCCCGCTTCGGTTGAAGATGTCATCATGGGCTGCGTCGGCCAGGGCGGTGAGCAGGCCGTGAACGTCGCACGCAACGCAGTGCTGGCCTCCAAGCTCCCCGAAAGCGTGCCGGGTACCTCCATCGACCGCCAGTGCGGTTCATCGCAGCAGGCGCTGCATTTCGCCGCCCAAGCCGTGATGTCCGGCTCCATGGACATCGTGATCGCTGCGGGCGTCGAGAGCATGACCCGCGTGCCGATGGGATCTCCCAGCATCCTCGCATCTAAAGCTGGCATGGGTCACTACAAGAGCCCAGGCATGGAAGCGCGTTATCCCAACATCCAGTTCAGTCAGTTCACCGGCGCCGAAATGGTCGCCGAGAAATACGGGCTCTCGAAGGATGACCTGGACGCATACGCCTTCCAGAGTCATCGGCGTGCCATCGCTGCGACCGAGGCAGGCCGCTTCAAGGATGAAATCATTCCGCTGCAGATCACCCGCGCCGATGGCTCGACGGATACGCATCACATCGACGAGGGCATTCGTTTTGACGCGACGCTCGACGGCATCCGCGGCGTCAAGCTGATCGCCGAGAACGGCAAGCTCACCGCAGCATCTGCCAGCCAGATCTGCGACGGCGCATCGGGCGTCATGGTCGTCAACGAGAAGGGCCTCAAACAGCTCGGCGTCAAGCCGATGGCGCGCATTCACCACATGACCATGATGGGCGGCGATCCCGTCATCATGCTGGAAGCCCCCCTGCCCGCCACCAAGCGTGCGCTGGAGAAGGCCGGAATGAAGATCGACGACATCGACCTGTTCGAGGTCAACGAAGCCTTCGCCTCGATTCCGACCGCCTGGCTAAAGGCAACCGGCGCGGACCCCAAGCGCCTCAACGTCAATGGCGGCGCCATCGCGCTCGGCCATCCGCTCGGCGGCTCCGGCACCAAGCTGATGACCACGCTGGTCCATGCGCTGCAGCAGACCGGCAAGCGCTATGGCCTGCAGACCATGTGCGAAGGCGGCGGCATGGCCAATGTGACGATCGTGGAGCGATTGTAATTTTCTTCCCCTCTCTCCCCTAGCGCTGCGTAGCAGCGCGACGTGGGAGAGGGTGGATCGAACACGTGAAGCGAGTTCGAGACGGGAGAGGGCCCGCGACGGGCCATCCCCCTCTCCCGCCTTCGCTTCGCTCAGGCACCCTCTGCCACAAGGGGAGAGGGAAGTAAGAAAACTAAACCACACTACGAGCGGAAAAATCCGCCGGTCTTCGAGGAAACACCAAGGAATTCTCCATGACGCATCCGTCGATTCACGCGAAGACCAATCCCGACAAGATTGCCTACCGCATGGCCGGCTCCGGCCAGGCGCTCACCTATCGCGAACTCGACGAACGCTCCAACCGCGGCGCGCAGCTGTTTCGCTCGCTGGGACTCAAGGCCGGCGATCATGCTGCGCTGCTGATGGAGAACCGGCTCGACTTCATGGAGATCTGCTGGGCCGCGCAGCGCAGCGGGCTCTATTACACGGCCATCAGCCGCTACCTCACGCAGGACGAGATCGCCTATATCGTGAAAGACTGCGGCGCACGCGTCGTCATCACCTCCGAGAAATGCGCCGATGCGGTTGCGCCGCTGATCACCAACGCGGCCGAGCCGATGTTCTACATCGTCGACGGTTCGCGCGCCGGCTTCCGCGACTGGAATGCCGCCCTCGCCGCGCAGCCGGCCACGCCGATTGCCGACGAGATTGCCGGCTATGACATGCTGTATTCGTCGGGCACGACGGGCCGTCCGAAGGGCATCAAGCGTGCCTCGGAGAACAATCCGATCGACGTGCCCAATCCGTTCCTGAAGCTACTCTGCGCAAACATGTGCGGCATGACTTCGGACTCGATCTATCTGTCACCGGCGCCGCTGTATCACGCCGCTCCGCTCCGCTTCAACATGATGGCGATTACGCTCGGCGGCACGTCCGTGATCATGGAGCATTTCGACGCCGAGGAATTCCTCAAGCTGGTCGAGAAGTACAAAATCACCCAGTCGCAGCTTGTGCCGACGATGTTCGTCCGCATGCTGAAACTGCCGGACGAGATCCGGTTGAAATACGATGTCTCGTCGCTGAAGGGCGCAATCCATGCCGCAGCGCCCTGCCCGGTCGAGGTCAAGGCGCGCATGATCGACTGGTGGGGACCGATCCTGATCGAATATTACGCCGGCTCTGAAGGCAACGGCGTGACCGTCTCGAACTCGCAGCAGTGGCTGTCGCATCGGGGCACAGTAGGCAAGGCCGTGGTTGGCAGCGTCAAGATCGTCAATGAAGAGGATCAGGAAGCGCCGACCGGCGAAATCGGCACGGTCTACTTCGCCGACACGCCGCAATTCAGCTATCATAATGATCCCGAGAAGACGAAACGCGCCTATAACGCGCGCGGCTGGTCCACGCTCGGCGATGTCGGCTATCTCGACGACGAGGGCTTCCTCTATCTCACCGACCGCAAGTCCTACATGATCATTTCCGGCGGCGTGAACATCTATCCGCAGGAGACCGAGGACGTTCTTATTACGCATCCCGCAATCGCCGACGTCGCAGTGTTCGGTGTGCCGAACGAGGAGATGGGCGAAGAGGTCAAGGCCGTCGTGCAGCCGCACGACATGAGCCGCGCCGGCAAAGCGCTGGAGGCTGAACTGATCGCTTTCTGCCGCAAGCATTTGTCGCCTATCAAATGCCCCAAGAGCATCGACTTCGAGGCCGAACTGCCGCGCACGCCCACCGGCAAACTGGTGAAGCGGCATCTGCGCGACAAGTACTGGCCAAAGAAGGAAAAGGCGTCGGCCTAAGACGCATCCTTCATATTCCCCCTCCGTCATGCCCGGCCTTGTCCCGGCCATGACGGCGTTTCGACTATCGACCTTGCAGCCGATACGTCGCCGCGCTAATCCGCGGCCATGTCGCAAGTCCATCCATCATGACCGCCGGCCTGCTGATCTCCGCAGCCCGGTCCGGCGCGGGCAAGACCACGGTCACGCTGGGCCTGCTCGCCGCACTGGCGCGGCGCGGCGTGATACTGCGCGCCGCCAAGGCCGGGCCGGATTACATCGATCCTGCCTTTCATGCCGTGGCGACAGGCGCGCCCTGTATCAATCTTGACAGCTGGACCATGCCGCCGCCGCTGCTGCAGGCGCTCGTAGCCAATGCAACGGAGGCTGCCGACCTGCTGGTGGTCGAAGGCGTCATGGGCCTGTTCGACGGCGTGCCCAGCGTCGCCGACCGCGACGGCAGCAGTGCCAGCATCGCCGCACGATTCAAGTTGCCGGTGCTGCTGGCGCTCGATGTCACGGCGCAATCGCAATCTGCTGCTGCCATGGTGCGCGGCTTCGCCAGCCATCACCCTGACGTCCGCATCGCCGGTGTGATCCTGAACCGCATCGGCAGCGATCGGCACCGCCACCTCATCACGGATGCCATCGCGCCACTTGGCATCCCCGTCGTCGGCGCCATCCCGCGCGACGCGACGCTGGCACTGTCGGAACGGCATCTCGGCCTGATCCAGGCCGGCGAACATGGTGACCTCACCACCCGGATTGCCGTGCTCGCCGACATGGCGGAGAAGTACCTCGATCTCGATGCCATCATCGCACTGGCCGCCCCCATCGAGCGGCAGCCAACACACAATGCCGCGCCGGCATTGCCACCACCCGGCCAGCGCATTGCGCTTGCCGTCGATGCCGCATTCACCTTCATCTATCCGCATCTGATCGATGGATGGCGTAGTGCGGGCGCAGAGATCGTCCACTTCTCACCGCTGGCCAATGAAACTCCGCCGGACGATTGCGATGCCTGCTGGCTGCCAGGCGGCTATCCCGAACTTCACGTGGCGACGCTTGCCTCGGCGCAAAAATTCCGCGACGGACTGATCCGCTTCGCACAGACACGTTCGATCCATGGCGAGTGCGGCGGCTATATGGTGCTCGGCGAAGGCCTGGAAGATGCCGACGGTAACCGGCATGCGATGACGGGGCTACTGGGACACACGACCAGTTTCCACAAGCGGCGCTTGCATCTCGGCTATCGCGAGGCGCAATTGCTATCCGACAGCCCTATCGGACCAAAGGGATCACTCATCCGTGGCCACGAATTCCATTACGCGTCACTGATCGATCCGGGCAACGACGACCCGCTGGTCGATCTCCGCAACGCGCAAGGCGAACCGATGGCTGAGCGCGGCGGACGGCGCGGCCATGTCACCGGCACGTTTTTCCACGCGATTGCGCGGGTCGATGGCTAACTGGAACTAACGCCCCCAGCGATCCTGCCAGATCTTCTCGCCGATCAGGCAATTCACCCGCGGCTCCTTCGTCGTGTTGGCGACAGGAATCGCGCGCGGCTCGGGCATCAATCCTGCGACTTCCAACACCAGTTTCGTGCGGATCGCTTCCTTGAACTTATCGCGCTCCTTGATCGGCACCACGAAGGAGCCCGCGCCGCCGATCACGCAGTCCTCGTAATAGAGGTCGAGATTTTCGATATCCATGGTCGAGTAGGACAGTTCCTTGGCCATGATCGGCAGGCCGTTGATGACGATGCCTTTCGCGACTGCCTCGTCGCGCGCCACCGTCACCGGTCCTCCATTGTTGTTCGGCCCATCGCCCGAAATATCGATGACGCGGCGCAGACCGTGCAGCGCATTTTCATCGAACAGCGGCATGGCATAGTAGATCGCGCCCGAGATCGAGGTCCGCGATGCCCGGCGGATCGGCGTCTTCATGATTTCGGATGCCACCGCGTCGGCGGATTCAGGACCATCGATGACACGCCAGGGAATGATCAGCTTCTGGTCCGACGATGCCGCCCATTCGAAATAAGTGACCGCAATCTTGCCTGTCGGGCCGCTTTTGAGCGCGGTAAGAAATTCCTTGGAGACGATGGCCTGGGCATAGCCTTCACGCTGGATCGCCAGCTCGTCCATATCCATCGAGTAGGAGACGTCGACCGCCAGCACCAGTTCGACATCGACTACGGGGTCCTGCTTGCTCTGGGCAAACTGCGCTTTCGGGCCCGTCGCCGCCATGCTCGCGACGTCGCCGCCGGCCATCGCTCCCGCGACGAGTACCGCTCCAATCGAGACACACCAGCGCATAGCGGCCCTCCCGTTGAGAATCGAATGGTGACATGCAAATGACGAGCCGCAAAGCAGGAACCTGCAAGCATGTTCACAATCCGGTCATGGCGGCTCTGCTGCTGCGGCAGAGTTAACGGGCGCCTGCCCCCGGATTTGAACGGTTTGCACGTTCGCGCGACAAAGCTAGCGCAGGATGTCGCCAACGCCACATCCACCATTGCCGACCGGAATGGCCGACATGAGTGCCGCCTTGAACGCGCCGATGAACGGTGGCCGCCGGCCCGCAGCGCGGCACCCAATCGTGTGGGCCGTACTGCTCGCTTGCATCGGCGCAGCGATCGCTTTGTTCGTTTCAGCACCTGCCGAACAGCGCAAGACAGGGGTCGCCGAACACGACGAACCTCTTCAGCCGTTCGGCGCCAACGCAGCCAACGAATGCCGCCGTCTTTTGCGGAACGCCACCGAATACCTCCCCGAGCAACAAGAGAAGCTGCGTTACCGGATGCGCCAGGCCGCCTGCAGCGAAGCATTCGCTGCAGCTCCGGACGATGTCCGCAACAAGGTGGCCTTCGCTCAATCGCTGCCGCATGAACGGCGCGCCGAGGCGGTCGCACTGTTGCGCGAGGCCGCAGCCCGGAACGATAGCGAGGCAAATTACGCAATCTATGAGTCGCACAATTCATGGGACTATCATCTTGATCGCCCGCAACTGATTGCGCGCGACGAGGCACAGCACGCGCTGATCAAGGCAGCCGAACTGGACAACCCGTCAGCGGTAAACAGGCTCGCCATCCTCTATGGCCGTGGCGGCATCGTGAAGCGGGCCCCCTCGGCCGAACGATACTGGACCGAGCGCGCGCTTCGCCTGCCGCTGCCGGAGAACGTCACCCGTGCGGACCAGCAGATCAGGCTTGCCCGGCTTCTCGCGCGATCCCCACGGCCGGACGAGCAGACCCTCGGCCGGGATTTACTCGAACGTCTCGCCCAAGGCGGCTCGTTTGGCGCTAAGGCGGCGCTGGCTGAAGCCACCCGTCTCAACGATCCGGTGCGCGCCCGCAAACTATTTGAAGAGGCCGCGCGCGATCATCTGGGAGGCGATACCGAACTGGCGCAGATGCTGCTCGATGGCGAAGGCGGCCCGGCCGATCCAAAGCGCGCATTATCGATCTTGCAAAGCCAGCGCCATCAGGCGAGCGCGAGTGGCCTGCTCGGCCAGCTTTATCTCGATGGAAAGCTGGTGCCACGCGACGTGTCAAAGGGGATCGACTTGCTGATCACTGCCGGGGTCTGGGATTACGACTCCCGACTGAAGGCCCTGCGGTTGCTGGCCAGCCATCCGCAGGCTCAGATTTCCTCGCTCAATATCGTTCTGTATGAGGCAATTCAGGCTGCGGAACTTGGCGAGCCTGACGCACTTGCCGCATTGGTCGATCTCAAACTATCGCAGAACCCGCAGTTTCGCGACGTCCCCGGAGCCTGTAAACTGAAACCAATAGCCGTGCAGCGCGGCGATCAGGATGCCGTGCAACGCCTCAAGGATTGCCCGGCCGAGTGATCATCGTCGCGTCGCCGCCACAGAGCGCGATCGTCCGGATGAGTATGCATGCCCGTGAGTGTCACCGCCCCGCAGACCAAGACTAAGACCAAGCCGAAGGTCGAGCGGCCGAAATTGTACAAGGTTATCCTCGTCAATGATGACTTCACGCCGCGGGAGTTCGTCGTGCGGGTGCTGAAGGCGGAATTTCGCATGTCCGAGGATCAAGCCGCCAAGGTAATGATGACGGCGCATCAACGCGGCGTCTGCGTCGTCGCCGTGTTCACCCGTGACGTCGCCGAGACCAAGGCGACCCGCGCGACAGATGCCGGCCGCGCCAAGGGCTATCCGCTTCTGTTCACGACCGAGCCGGAAGAATAGGACGTGGCGCTTCTGCTTTGGCCACCAAGACGATAAAAATTTAACGATCGGCTCAATCCGAGGTTGGGCGGCATGTGGCAAGCTCGCCAGATGTCGATTGCACTCCGCAAGCAATATGTATCCCGGCCGGAATTGTCGTTCGGGCCTTTGCGCTTCATCGAATGCCTGCCTTGGCTCGTGCTGGCAGCGGGAATGCGCGTGATCGCGTTCAGCGGTGGCGTTATCGCCTTGCCGGCCATCTTCGTCGCCACGGTTGCCGTTCTTCTCGCGTTTCTGGTGACCGCACGGCGGTCGATCGAGCTTGCCGACGGCGAGACCCATCTCGGAGAGATGACGTTCGAGGATGAATTCCGACTATCGCTGCGCATTCTGGCGCGTATCGGCGCGCTGATGCTTGTAGCAAGCATGATCTCTGTATCGCTCGGGATCTCGCCGCTGGACCTGAACTTCATGGGCGGCATCGATGGCATGGCGTTCGATCAGCCGACGGCGGCCGGAAAGATCTGGAATGCCTCCATCGCCACGCTGATCTTGCTGATGATCGTCGGCGTCGAACGCCATGACAACAGGGTTCGTTTCTTCGCGGCTTGCCGTGAATTCGCCAGGCGAAGCGCGTGGCTCGGCGTGGGCCTTCTGGTCCTGACCGCCGCCTATTTCGGCCTCGGTTTTGTCCAGGGTCTCGTTCGCAACGCGATTGCGATCTACGGGCAGGCGCCAACGACGAACACCTTCATCCGAAACCTGATCTTCTTCGTCTTTATCTTCAGCTTCGCGATGCTGCGGCTTTGGGTGACCCTGATGATCCTGACCGCGGCCCTCAAGCAATCCCATCTGCGCGGCGACTGATCTCAGCCAGCGACCGCGGTTTCATCGCCCAATCCATAGACCTGCTCGGCCTTGGCGAAGCCGGCGATGGGAAATTCACCGAGATCGGCCCAGTCGGCGCGTGTCGCATCAGCAAAAGCGGTCGACGCGACCACCGTCCGGTGCAGTTTGCCGGCGATCTTCTCCAGACGTGCGGCGAGATTCACCGCCGGGCCGATACAGGTGAAATCGAGCCGGTTGCCGCCGCCGATATTGCCGTAAAGCACCTTGCCGACATGCAGTGCCAGACCGAAGCGAAAGCGCTCTTCTGCACCTGCCGCATCCGACCAGCGCAGCGCTTCAACGGCAGCGCTGGCTTCACGCGCGGCCTCCAGCGCATGGCCGCAAACCGTCGAACGATCCGCATCGTCCTCAGCAATGGGAAACACGGCCAGCAGGCCATCGCCCATGAATTTGAGCACTTCGCCGCCATGCTTGAGGATCGCAGGCACCTGACAATCGAAGTAGTGGTTCAGAATCTCGACGACGCTTTCCGGCGGCAATCGGTCCGACAGCGCCGTAAATCCGCGCAGATCCGACAACCAGATCGCTGCGCGCATGGTCTCGGTGTGGCCGCGCCTGATCTGACCACCGAGAATACGTCCGCCAGCGCGATTGCCCACATAGGTATCGAGCAGTGTCACCGTCACTCGTCGTATGCCGATGACCTCGATCAACCGCGCCAATGTCGGCAGCACGGCTTTCAAGGCAGCAAGCTGCTCCTCGGTGAAACCGCCGGGCTGCTTGGTGGTCCAACTTGATGCGTGGAGCATGTTGTCGACGAAGGTGAGCGGGATCGCGATGTAATCGGTGACACCTTCGGCGCGCATATCGTCGAAAAAAGGAAAGGGTGTGGTTGATGGCTCATGAAGTCGGCTGCGGACCTCGACACCTTCACGGAAGACCAGCGCAAGCGGACTGCTGAGGAATTCAGGCGCCTCCTGAATGTCGAAATCAACCGAGCTGAGGACCACCCCGGTCTCCGGACGCCAGATGAAATTGCGACCGAAGATTTCCGGGTGCAGGGTGCGGATGAAGATGCCCACGCGGTACAACGGCAGCCCCGCAGCGACAAGCCGTTCGCAACATTCCGCCATCATGCGCGATGGCGTCGGCGCGGATCGCGCACCGTCGCTGAGCCAGTCGATGATCTCTCTGAGCTTGTCGGGCAACACGGCTGGCACTTTCAAACTCGCGCGAACGCGGGCTTCGGTCAGTCACTTACTCTAGCCGACCTGTCCGCGATGCCGAATGAAATGATCGGCGAGCACACAAGCGGCCATGGCTTCCGCCACCGGCACGGCGCGGATGCCGACGCAGGGATCATGACGACCCTTGGTCAGAATGTCCGTATCGGCGCCATTGCGATCGACGGTCTTGCGCGGCGACAGGATCGACGAAGTCGGCTTCACTGCAAAACGCGCCACGACCGGCTGGCCTGTGGAAATGCCGCCGAGGATGCCGCCAGCATGGTTTGAGAGAAATGACGGGCCGTGATTGGTCATGCGCATCTCATCGGCATTGTCCTCGCCGGACAATTCCGCCGCGCCAAAACCGTCACCGATCTCGACGCCCTTCACCGCATTGATGCTCATCAGCGCCGCTGCCAGATCGCCATCGAGCTTGGCGTAAATGGGCGCGCCCAAACCTGCGGGCACGCCGTCGGCGACCACTTCGATCACCGCGCCGATCGACGAGCCGGATTTGCGGATGCCATCGAGATAACCTTCGAAGAACGCGGCCTTGTCCTTGTCCGGGCAGAAGAAGGGATTGCGGGCAACCTCGTCCCAATCCCAATTGCCGCGGTCGATCTTGTGCGGTCCCATCTGCACCAGCGCGGCACGCACCGTCATTCCGGGCACGATCTTGCGCGCGATCGCGCCGGCCGCAACACGCGTCGCCGTCTCGCGGGCAGACGAGCGGCCACCGCCGCGATAGTCGCGCAACCCGTATTTGGCTTCATAGGTGAAGTCGGCATGGCCCGGCCGAAACTTGTCCTTGATGTCCGAATAGTCCTTCGAGCGCTGGTCGGTATTCTCGATCAAGAGCGCGATCGGCGTCCCCGTCGTGACCTGCACACCGGTTTCCGGATGCGCCATGACCCCGGACAGGATCTTGACCGCATCGGCCTCCTGGCGCTGCGTGGTGAAGCGCGACTGGCCGGGACGGCGGCGATCGAGATCGGCCTGGATCTCGGCAACATCGAGCGGGATCAGCGGCGGACAGCCATCGACCACGCAGCCGATCGCCACCCCGTGGCTCTCGCCAAAGGTCGTGACGCGGAACATATGGCCGAAGGTGTTGTGGGACATGGGGCGGACAGTTCTCGTTATTGGTGAATGTCAACAACCTCGTCGTAACGCGGGCCGTCCGAGGGGTCAAATCGCCCCAATCGACCGAGACGCTTAACTAAACTTGTCCATCCCGTCGGCATTGAACACATAGACCGCGCCCTGCTGGATCGGCATTTCGCTGACGCTGTCAGGCGTTTCGACGCCCAGCGCCACCATCAGCGCCCGCGCCGTACCGCCATGGGCAACGGCAACGGTATCGCCCGTCAGACCGTCAACCCATTCACGCATCCGGAGTTGCACTTCAGCGTAGCTCTCGCCGCCCGGCGCCGGCAGGCTCCATTTGTCCTGCAGGCGCGCCGCGAAGACCTCGGGATGCGCAGCTTCCTGCTCGGCCAGCGTGAATCCTTCCCAGTGACCGAAGCCGATCTCGCGCAGACGATCGTCGAGGCCGTAGTCATCATGCGGCAAATCGAGCTTGCCGCGCACCAGCTCCATGGTGTTGCGCGCGCGGCCGAGCGGACTGGAGACGAACGCGACGTCGCCGCTGGTCCGCCCATCCCGTGCCAGAATATCCTTCAGCACGGTGCCGGCATGTGCCGCCTGCTCACGACCGAGATCGTTGAGCGGAATGTCCTTCGAGCCCTGAAAGCGACCGGCGGCGTTCCACTCGGTCTGGCCGTGGCGAATATAATAAATCGTCGGCTTCGGCATGGAGGTCAGCAATCAGTCCTTGCCGCCCATGCTGATGTCCGGCGCATCCGGCACCTTGGTGCCGAGCACGTGATAGCCGGCATCGACGTGATGCACTTCGCCGGTCACGCCGGTGGACATATCGGACAGGAAATACACCGCGCTCTGGCCAACTTCGTCGATGGAGACGTTCTTGCGCAGCGGCGCATTGACCTCGTTGTATTTCAGCAGATAACGGGAGTCCGCAATCCCAGCGAAAGCCAGCGTCTTGATCGGGCCGGCGGAGATCGCATTGACGCGGATGCCCTTCTCGCCCAAGTCAGCCGCCAGATAGCGCACGCTGGCTTCCAGCGCAGCCTTGGCGACACCCATCACATTGTAGTTTGGCATCCACTTCTCGGCGCCGTAATAAGTCAGCGTGACGATGGAGCCGCCTTCGGTCATCAGCTTCTCGGCGCGCTGTGCGATGGCCGTCAGCGAGTAGCAGGAGATCAGCATGCTCTTGCTGAAATTCTCGGCCGATGTGTCGACATAGCGACCTTCGAGCTCGTCCTTGTCCGAGAAGGCGATGGCGTGGACGACAAAGTCGATCTTGCCCCATTTCTCCTTCACCCGGTCGAACACAGCATCGATGGTGGCTGCGTCGGTGACGTCGCAATGGCCCAAGAGCTCGGCGCCAAGTTCTGCTGCCAGCGGCTCGACCCGCTTCTTCAGCGCATCGCCCTGATAGGTCAGTGCAATCTCCGCGCCCTGCGCCTGACACGCCTTGGCGATGCCCCAGGCGATGGAACGGTTGTTGGCGACGCCCAGAATGACACCGCGCTTGCCCTTCATCAGGCCTGAAACTTCACTCATATCGCATCCTATTTACTTGGCTGACAGCCTTGGCAGTCCATATCGATCTGGCTTTGGGGTACACTAGCACTTGCGTCCGGTACAGCCCAAAAGCCCGGTTATGCGGCTGTTTACCGTTCGGGCCTAACGCCGGAATAGATGGTTCGCCAAGGTGTTATGATAGATGCGGCGTAATTGCGGGCCGCCCAAGGTACCGTCAGGATTGCAACGGATGGCACGAGCCCCATGAGCGCCTTTCGCGAGAGCGTTGAGAGCATGATTCCGGCACTGCGCCGTTACGCGCGGGCGCTGGCGCGTGACACCGACATTGCCGACGATCTGGTGCAGGACACTCTGGTGCGTGCGTTGCGAGCAGAGAAGCTGTTCATCGGCGGCGACCTCAGAAGCTGGCTTTATACGATCCTGACCAATCTGAACCGCAACCGCCGTCGGTCGCTGGCACGTAAACCAGTCTTTACCGAGCTGTTCGATAACAATCCGGATGCCAGCGGGACTGAAGCCGAAGGGCGCGATATCTCGCGCGCCCTCGCCGCCCTCGTCGAAGAGCAGCGCTCGGTACTGCTGCTCGTGATGCTCGAAGGCCTGAGCTACCGCGAAGTCGCTGACATCCAGGGCGTGCCGATCGGCACCGTGATGTCGCGCCTCGCCCGCGCCCGCGCCCATGTCAAAGCCTATCTCGACGGCGAGCGCCCGGCGCTGCGCGCGGTCAAATGATTTAAAGGAAAGATGATAATGACCGGAACGAACATTCCCGTAACCGAAGACGAATTGCACGCCTTCGTCGACAATGAATTGCCGGCCGAGCGCCGCGCCGATGTCGAAGCATGGCTCGCGACGCATCCGGATGATGCCGAGCGCGTTGCGTCATGGCGCGCGATGGCCGAGCTGCTGCATGCACGCTATGATGCGATTGCCGACGAGGCCGTGCCACAGCGGCTGGAAATCGAGCGACTGGTTCAACAGCCGCGGCGCTGGATCTACGGCGCCGTCGCGGCTACGCTGGTCGCCTTCGTTGCAGGTGGCAGCGCCGGCTGGGTCGCACGCGGCGCAGCGGCCGCGCCGTCGACATTCCGGAATTTCACGGTGGATGCACTCGATGCGCACCGGACTTACGTGGTCGAAGTTCGCCATCCCGTCGAAGTCGCGGCGAACGAGCGCGCGCATCTGCAACAGTGGCTGTCGAAGCGGGTTGGCTATGAGATCAAGGCACCCGAACTCGAGGCGGCCGGATTGAAGCTGGTCGGTGGACGCCTGCTGCCCGGCCCTGAAGCGCCTGCGGCCTTCTTCATGTATGAGAGTCCGTCGGGCGAGCGCTACACGCTCTACACATCGCGCGCGGCGAAGGCTGACGCCACCCAGATGCGCTATGCCGCGCAGGATAAGGATGGCGCCATGTTCTGGGCCGACAAGGGCGTCGGCTATGTTGTGTCAGGCCCGACCGACAAGGACCGGCTCAACCACGTCGCGCGGCAAATCTATGACCAGACGGAGAAGGTCGGAGGATGAGACAGCGAGCTGATCGCTGCTCGCCTCACCCCAGATCGCTACGCGGATGATACGGGTGCCCGTCGCGCCATTTCTCCATCAGGGCTTCCAGTCCGGCATCGTTGCCGTCGGGCAGCATGATCCTGATGGTGAAGTAGAGATCACCCGCGGCGCCGCCGGCTAGCGGCAGGCCCTTGCCCTTCAGGCGAAACACCCGTCCGCTCGACGTGTTCTTCGGAATTGAGAGCTCCACGGCACCGGTGAGCGTCGGCGCGCGCACCTTGGCCCCCAGCACGGCTTCGTAGAGCGTGATCGGCAGATCGACGCGCAGGTCGTTGCCATCCACCTTGAAGTGAGCGTGGGGCGCGACGGTGACCGTGATCATCAGATCGCCGGGACGGTGACCGGGCGCGGTTTCGCCCTGGCCGCGAAGCCGGATTTGCTGGCCCGACGTGACGCCCGCCGGTATCTTGACGTCCAATTCCTTGCCCGACGGTAGACGCACGCGCTTCTCGGCGCCCTTCACGGACTCTTCCAGCGTCACCGTCATGGCGACATTGAGATCCAGATCAGGCATCATCCCGCCGGCATAGCCGCCGCTGTCGAATTCAAAGCTCTGCGCACCTGGCCGCGCGCCGCGCGGACTGGCGCCACCGAACATGCTGTTGAGGATGTCCTCGAAACCACCACCGGCACCGCCGGGAAAACCCTGCTGCGCGCCGGGACCGCCGCGGAAGGCGTGCTCGAAGCCGCGCTGCGACGTACCGGCACGGCCGCCGCCAGGGAAGCCCTGGAAACGCGGCTTGCCCTCGGCGTCGATCTCGCCGCGGTCGAACTGCTTGCGCTTGTCCTCATCGCCAACAATTTCGTTAGCCGAGTTCACTTCCGAAAACCGCTCGGCGGCCTTCGGATCGTCCTTGTTGTTGTCGGGATGATGCTTCTTGGCGAGCTTGCGATAGGCACTCTTGATCGCCGCAGCGCTGGCGCCCCGCTGCACCCCCAAGACCTCATAGGGGTCGCGCATCCGTCGTCTCTCCTTCAGGTAACTAAAAGGCGGGCCACCGGCCCGCATGTTGGGTTTGCGGGCCAAGGCCCGCCTGCTTCTTCATCTGGTGACTTCGTGTCATTTTTGCAACTCGGCCGCAAGCGGCCGGCCAGTGAAAACTAGCTCCGTTTCCACGGCTTCAGCGTATGCACGTCCCAGCTGCCGCGCTCACCCTTACAGGCTGCACCTTGCATCCAGCTTTCGCTAGTGCCGTTGACATAGCTGGCGAGAAAATCCCTGCAGGTACGACCTTCCGCGACATAGGCACTGGACAGAGGCGTTACCGATCCGCGCGCCCCGGTCGAGGGGTTTTCCCACGGCTGGCTGGAATCCTTGCTGCCTTTGGTGAGCACGTCCGAGGCCGCAGTGCGCGTCAGGACAAGATCGGCTTCGGTGGGCTCGTAATTGGTGGCCCGAACCGAGGCCGGCGAAATCGAGCCGGTGACGTCGCCGCCTTCCATCCTGGCCAGCGCGGACTCGTTTCGGCCCATGCTGCAACCACCGAGGGTGCCGCCGATAAGAATTGCTGTCAAAGCCGCACCGAGCGGGCAGATGGCCGATAGGCCAATGCGTTGCCGTATCCTATATAGGTCTTGCCTATGCAGGGGCAGCAGCAAGCTCTCTACAACAGGCCAACGCAAGCGGAACTCCGGACATGACCGACACGACCTCCCCCATCAAAGACTCAACTCCGTTAACGTCAGGTGATTTTACGGCCGCTGCGGAACCATTTGCGCTGTTTTCCGAGTGGTTTACCGAGGCAAAGGCCTCAGAACCCAACGATCCGAACGCAATGGCGCTGGCCACCGTCGACGCTGACGGCCTGCCGGATGTGCGCATGGTGCTGATGAAGGGCTATGACGCCGACGGTTTCGTGTTCTACAGCCACATCGCCAGCCAGAAGGGTCAGGAGCTCGCCGCCAATCCCAAGGCCGCCTTGCTGTTTCACTGGAAGTCGCTGCGCCGGCAGGTCCGCATTCGCGGTCCCGTCACCCGCGTGACCGACGCCGAGGCCGACGAGTATTTCGCGACCCGCCCCAAACAGGCGCAGATCGGCGCCTGGGCGAGCAAACAGTCACAGCCGCTGGAAAGCCGATTTGCCTTCGAACAGGCCATCGCCAAGGAAGGCGCCAAACACCTGATCGGCACCGTTCCGCGTCCGCCAGGCTGGAGCGGATGGCGCATCGCGCCTGTTCGTTTCGAGTTCTGGCACGACCGGCCGTTCCGCCTGCACGACCGCATCGAATTCCGCCGCGACGCCGCGGCAGTAGATACGTCCTGGACCAAGGTGAGACTGTATCCGTGAACGCCGACAACGAAACGAGAACCAGACCCGTGAGCCATCCAGGATCGAACGCGCCCAAGCGCACCATGCTGCTGACCGGCGCAAGCCGCGGCATCGGCCATGCCACCGTGATGCGCTTTTCCAGCGCCGGCTGGCGTGTGCTGACCTGCTCGCGGCATCCCTTTCCGGAAGTCTGCCCGTGGGATGCGGGCCCCGAAGATCACATTCAGGTCGACCTCGCCGACCATGACGACACCGCGCGCGCCATCGACGACATCAAGGAACGGCTGAACGGCGGCGCGCTGCATGCGCTGGTGAACAACGCCGCGATCTCGCCGAAGGCCGAAGGCGGCGCGCGCATGGGCTCGATCGATACTGACATTGCGACATGGAGCCACGTCTTCAACGTCAATTTCTTCGCGCCGATCATGATGGCGCGCGGGCTGATCGAGCAGTTGAAGGCTGCGAAGGGCTCGGTGGTGAATGTCACCTCGATCGCGGGCTCGCGCGTGCATCCGTTTGCCGGCGCGGCCTATGCCACATCGAAAGCGGCGTTGGCGTCGCTGACCCGCGAAATGGCGTCGGATTTCGGCCGCCTCGGCATCCGCGTCAACGCCATCGCGCCGGGCGAGATCGACACCTCGATCCTGTCGCCGGGAACCCAGACCATCGTCGACCAGCAGATCCCGCTCCATCGGCTCGGCACGCCCGACGAAGTCGCCAAAATCATCTATGTGCTGTGTACGGAAACGAGTTCATACGTGAACGGCGCCGAAATCCACATCAATGGCGGCCAGCACGTCTGATCAGCGGTAACAGGTGGGGAATAGTCATGCTGAGGACCGCGCCATTCTGGCGCTCCTCGAAACGCGCGGGATTTTCTAGTCCGCGTAAAATTTCCGCGGCATCGGCGCAGCCGCGCTGATCCCCGCGCTGGAACAATCATCTTCGGATTCGCCGTCCATCAACCCGGCACCACAATGCCGGCAGGTGCGCGCAGACATCGCCTGCGCCCGACCGTTGGCCATGCGCGCCTGTTGATAGGACCTGAGATCGACGACGTTCCGTCCCGATGTTTCTGTTTTGTCAACCATTGCTGTCCTCATCGCTTCTGACAGCGTTATGACAGCAACCATTAGCGCAACCGTTCAGCGGAACGCTCGAATTTTACCGGATAAATTGTGGCGGGAATCGCGCCAAGCCTATGATCATTGGGCTTTTCGAACACGCATCATGAATGCGTTTTGATAGTTGGAAAAAGATTCAGACACTCGCGCGTTTATGGTCCCGCGAGCCAGCGCTCCAGGTTGTCAAAGCGGTGCCCCCTCCTGAAACATGAGGGGTAGCGGCGCGCCTGACGGCGCAAATGGTGGTAATTTTCGCGATCCGCTTCGCCGTCGGCGACGAAGCTGCAACCGCGCAACGCCATCAGGCGCGCCACCGCGACGATTTCTGTCCCCGGGACCGTTCTTCCGGGCAAAGGCGCAGAGCTCCGCACTCCGCTGATCCCGACGGTTTCCCGCCGTTCACCAATGCCACGTCCAGCCAGCATGAGTGGCAGACCCCCGTAGTGGGGCCGGACGGTGACCCAGAACCTCCCGAGTGCGCAGGGTACATCACCCTACGCCCGCAGGCGCCGCAATCCAGATCCCACTTCAAGACGCCTCATGAAGCGCCCCACGCGAACCGGATACGCGGAGAATAATCCTTATAGGCATATTGTCAATAGTGAGTAGGAAAAAAGTTTGGCGCCGGTTCGGCCCGCCCTCGTCATTCCGGGGCGCCGGCCGGCACTTGCCGGACGTGAACCTCAGCCACTCCAATTGGAGTGGTGGGGAATCCCGATATGTTCGGCAAAACATGAGCAGATTCCGGTTCACGTGCGCGAAGGCGCGCCCGCGCCCCGGAATGACAGTCTCTAAAGCGCGGCCCGCAATGACAAATGAGAAGTCAACGCGTCTACACGCTTGTTGCTGCCGCTGTTCCTACAGCCACCGCTTCCACTTGAAGAACATGTAAGGCAGCACCGCTGCGAAGACCATCATGATCAGCGCCGCGGGATAGCCGAGGTCCCATTGCAGTTCCGGCATCAGTTTGAAATTCATGCCGTAGACCGATGCGATGAGCGTCGGCGGCATCAGGACGACGGCCATGACCGAGAACAGCTTGATGATGTTGTTCTGTTCGAGATTGACGACGCCGAGCATCGCATCGAGCGTGAAGGTGATCTTGTTCGACAGATAGGAGGCGTGGTCGGTCAGGGACACCACGTCGCGCTGCATGGTCTTGAGCTGGGCGCGCATATCCTTCGACCATTTCACACCCTCCGCTTCGGCGGTGACGAAGGTGACGAGACGGCCGATCGAGACCAGGCTTTCACGCACCTTCGAGGTCAGGTCGCCCTTGCGGCCGATGGCGATGAGGATTTCCGAATAGCGCTTGGCATGTCCGGTACGTAGCGACTCCTCCGGCTCGAAAATATCGTGGCTGACCTGATCGACGTCGGCGCCGACGCGTTCGAGAATGTCGGCGCAGCGATCGATCACGGCGTCGAGCAATTCCAGCAGCACCGTTTCGCCATTGGCGCCGGCCGGCGCATTACGGCCGAGCTTGAGTTCAACGGACAGGAACGGGCGTGGCGCATCGTAACGCACGGTCACCAGCCGCTGCCGGGTCAAAATGAACGTGACGGCGGTCACGCGCGGGGACTCCGTGTCGGAGCCGCACATCAAGCTCGCGGTCATGTAGCGGGCGCCATTCTCGATATAAAGACGGCTGGAGATTTCGATCTCCTGCATGTCTTCGCGGGTCGGAATCTCCACCCCCGCCAATTTCTCCACCGCCTTGTCTTCGCCCGGCGACGGTTTCAACATATCGATCCACACCGCATTATCCGGCAACGCCTCGAGATCGGTCGGCTCTGATTTTCTCAAGGCGTGGTCGGCAGGGGTGAAGACAGCGAGCATGGCAACTCCGGGACATTGAAAAGGCGGGAAACTGCAATACGGACGATCCGGGCAGAATCGGCAGGGCGACCGACAATGACCGACGCGGATGCAGCCGTCATGACAGCCTTTGTGCGGCGCGCCAACCCCGCGCGAATCCCGGAAATTTTTCCCGCGAGATCGCGCGTTTTACGGTGCTCGATCTGATAAAATTGTCACGCGCGCATCACGGCTTCGCGAGGCATTACGCTTCTGCACAGGATTTGGCTGGAGGGTCGAAAATTCTGCGGCAAATATGACACAGGTTGTGCGCTGCATGATGCGCAGCGCATCTAACCGCTGGAATTGCAGCGGATTTCAGCGATAGTAGCTTTAACGGAATCGTGGCGTTCGCAGGCTATTTTGGGTGTGTTTCCTTGCACCAGCCTGTCTGAATCGGACCTCACGCAATTGGAACAATGACATGTCGCCGCTGAAGATTAAGCTTGGACTGATTGTCGCCGCCGGCCTGATGCTGTCGGGCTGCATGCAGACCGCCACACAATTCCAGCCCGCCCCGGAAGCCAGCCTCAAGCCCGCCGACAAGGCGCAGCTCGCCAAGGCACGTTATGCCAAGGTTGCCGTCGCCGAGCCGTTCCGCCGCGCCATTGTCGACTTCCACCGCAAGGAAGCGCCGGGCTCGATCGTGGTCGATTCCGACAACCACTATCTCTACTTCGTCCAGGACGGCGGCAAAGCGATCCGCTATGGCGTGACCGTCGGCGAAGAAGCGCTGGCCTTCTCGGGCGTTGCGCGCGTCGGCAACATGGCCGAGTGGCCGAAGTGGACCCCGACCGCCGACATCCACAAGCGTATCGAAGGTCTGCCGGCCTCGGTGCCCGGCGGCGTCGACAATCCGCTCGGTGCCCGCGCCCTCTATCTCTATCAGGGCAACAAGGACACGCTGTTCCGCATTCACGGCACCAACCAGCCGGAATATATCGGTGCCTCGATCTCGTCGGGCTGCATCCGCATGACCAACGAAGACGTCATCGACCTCTACAGCCGCGTCAAGCCGGGCGCTGTGGTCGTCGTGCTCGAGCCGAAGGCCGGCGACTCGCCGTATAATTCGAAGCTGGCCCTGCAGGGCGGCGGCGGAACGCCGTACTGAGCTGACAGAGCTTTATCCGATTAGAAAAAGCGCCGGTTTGTCCGGCGCTTTTTTGTTGGGTGGATATCGGGTTGCCCGGCGATTACCCCAAACACCGGCGTCATCCCCGCGAAGGCTGGGATCCATACACTCCCGAGATCTGACGAAGCACAGCAGATGCGGCAGCCTGACCGCCCCCACTACACCCGATGGCGGTAATGGATCCCCGCCCCGCGCACGCCTTCGGCCTGCTAGGCGGGGATGACAATCGATAGATTACTCAGCCTCACAAGTGGACTTCCTGTCCCCTCACCGCAAAAAGCTGAACGGCGATGGCGGCGCTGTCCGGCGTTTCTTCGGTTTGGGTTTTGGCTTCGGCTTGGGCTGCTCCGGCGCAGGCTCGGCCTCGGCCGCTTCAGGTTCGGGCTCCGTGACCGCGGACTGAGCTGTTGCAGGCTCAGCAGGCTTGGCGGCTTCAGTTTTCGCCTCCCCCGGCTTGCCCTCCGCCACTTCGCGCGGCGGCGCCTCATCCGGACGTAGCGCCGGCATCAGCGGCGCAATCCGCGGCCATTCATCCCAGACCTCCCACTGACAGAGACGGTAATTGCCGCGCCGCTCGGCGATATCAAGATGGATGTGATCCTCGTGATAGCCGTCGGAGCCCGGCCCCAGCACGGTGGTGAACCGCGTGCAGACCGAATGCAGCACCGCCTCGCGCTGCTCTCGCGGCGTGTTGCGCTCGGTGAGCGCGATCGAGCGGCCATTGGCGAGCTTCAGTCCGCGCACATCCAGCGCATTGGCGCGGCCATGCTCCGACAGTTTCGCGCCCACGATACGGTTGCGGCCACGGCAGTCGAAGGAATCGAAATTGTCGAGTTCAACCAGTTTGGTGCCAAGACCGGTCGCGAGCGGGGCCATGTCGCTGCGGATCCATTCGGCGACGGCCGTGGCCATCGCGCAGCGCATCGTTCCTGCGGGCTTCAGCGGCACGCGCGTCTTGTCCGGCAGCACCACCGCTTCCAGCCGCACCATATCGGGCCCGCCGCAGGCGCCCGGCCCCTTGATGTCGGGAATGCTCGGCGCAATGGCGACGGCATCGGTGAGCGCCAGGCGGCAGGCTGAAGACGGCGGCGGCTCTGGCGGGCGCGCTTCGGCAGCAGGCTTTTCAGGCTGGGCAGATGGCTCGGATTGCGCAGGCTCCTCGCCCGCCTTTTGCGCCGGCTCGATCACAGGCGCCTCTGCCGGGCGGGGCCTTGGCAGCGGCACGCGTGACGCGGTCAGATAGGCCTGCGCCGGCGCGGCCACCAACAGCAGTGCCAGAACCGCTCCAATTGTCCTTTGGTCGCAGCCGGATAGGCCAAAAGTCCATTTCCGGACCGCTTTCCCCGCGCTAAACTTCATGCCAAGACCTAAAACAAGAACGCAGTCGAAGTTCCCCGGCAATGATCGGGGAACCGGCACGCCAATCACAAGACGGAGGAACGATCGAATGCGTGGCTTGATGCAAGACTGGCCTTTGCTGTGTCACCGGATCATCGATCATGCGGCCCAAGTCCACGGCGAGCGCGAGGTCGTGACCAGATCAGTCGAAGGTCCCATCCATCGCACCAATTACGCCGAAATTCGTACCCGTGCCCTCAAAGTCGCGCAGCGCCTCGACCGCGAAGGCATCAAGATGGGTGACCGCGTCGCCACCATCGCGTGGAACACGTGGCGGCACCTTGAGACGTGGTACGGCATCATGGGCATCGGCGCCATCTGCCACACCGTCAATCCACGTCTATTCCCCGATCAGATCGCGTGGATCATCAACCATGCGCAAGATCGCATCGTGATGACGGACCTCACCTTCATTCCGATCCTGGAAAAGCTCGCCGACAGTCTGCCGAGCGTCGAACGCTATGTCGTCTACACCGACAAGGCGCACATGCCGCAGACCACGCTGAAAAATGCCGTGGCCTATGAGGACTGGATCGCGGAAGTCGACGGCAACTTCAAATGGAAGGAATTCGACGAGAATACCGCAGCGGCGATGTGCTACACATCGGGCACCACGGGCGATCCGAAGGGCGTGCTGTATTCGCACCGCTCCAACGTGATGCACGCGCTGATGGCCAATACCGGTGACTCGCTCGGCGCCAATGCTGCCGACACCATGCTGCCGGTGGTCCCGCTGTTCCATGCCAATAGCTGGGGCATCGCGTTTTCTGCGCCGTCGATGGGCACCAAGCTCGTACTGCCGGGCGCCAAGATGGATGGCGCCTCGATCTATGAGCTGCTCTCCACCGAGAAGGTCACCCATACCGCGGGCGTGCCGACGGTCTGGCTGATGCTGCTCAACTACATGTCCACCAACAACCTGAAACTGCCCGACCTGCGCATGGTGGTGTGCGGTGGCTCGGCGATGCCGCGCTCGATGATCAAGGCGTTCGTCGATATGGGCATCGGCGCGCGCCATGCCTGGGGCATGACGGAGATGTCGCCGATCGGCTCGCTGGCGGCGCTGAAGCCACCGTTCGACCAGCTCGAAGGCGAAGAGCGGCTCGACGTGCTGCAGACGCAAGGCTATCCGCCGTTCGGCGTCGAGATGAAGATCACCGACGACGCCGGCAAGAGCCTGCCCTGGGATGGCAAGACCTTCGGCCGCCTCAAGGTACGCGGTCCTTCGGTGGCACGTGCTTACTTCCGCATCGAGGACGAGATCCTCGACGAGGAAGGCTATTTCGACACCGGCGACGTCGCGACCATCGACGCCCACGGCTATATGCGGATCACTGACCGCTCCAAGGATGTCATCAAGTCAGGCGGCGAATGGATCTCGTCGATCGATCTGGAGAACCTGGCCGTCGGTCATCCGCAGGTGGCGGAAGCCGCCGTCATCGGCGTCTATCATCCGAAGTGGGACGAGCGCCCGCTGCTGATCGTGCAGCTCAAGCAGGACCAGACCGCCACGCGCGAAGACATCCTGAAATACATGGATGGCAAGATCGCCAAATGGTGGATGCCGGATGACGTCGTGTTCGTCGACGCCATCCCGCATACCGCGACAGGCAAGATCCTGAAGACCGCACTGCGCGATCAGTTCAAGACCTATTCCCTGCCGACGGCGGCGGCTTAGCTGACAAGAGCGACAGCGTTCCTAACCTCTCCCCGCCCTTCGCGGGGAGAGGTCGACCGGCGAAGTCGGTCGGGTGAGGGGCATGGCACATGCGTGGCCACATTCGCATCACCAACAGATCGCGCGAATTACGCGCCAACTCCACCGACGCCGAAACGAAACTCTGGAATCGTCTGCGCAACAGGCAGATTGCCGGCTGCAAATTCATTCGCCAAGAGCCGATCGGGCGATATATCTGCGACTTCGTTTGTCGGGAGAAGATGATCGTTATCGAGGTCGATGGCGGGCAGCATCTAGAGTCGCAACGGGACGCCATGCGCGATCGATATCTGCGCGAGCAAGGTTATTGCGTGCTTCGCTTCTGGAACAACTATGTGCTGTCAAATATCGAAGGCGTGCTGTCGCTCATCGATGAGGAATTGCGCAAGACCTCGGATTGATCCGAACCGATAGACTGCGTGCGTTGAAGCAGCGTGCTTGGCCCCTCACCCGCGCGCCAGGTGCGCGCGACCTCTCCCCGCAAAGGGCGGGGAGAGGTTAAAGAGAGCCTCAGCCGTTGAGCGCAGCCTTGACCAGACCGCTGGCTTTGCCGAAATCCATCTGGCCGGCATATTTCGCCTTCAGCGCGGCGATCACCTTGCCCATGTCTTTCATGCCGGCAGCACCCGTTGCTGCGATCTCGGCGGCGATGGCGGACTTGGTCTCGTCCTCCGACATCTGCTGCGGCAAATAGGCGGAGATGATCGCGATTTCCTCGCGCTCCTGGGTCGCGAGTTCGGCGCGGCCACCCTTGTCATAGAGCTCGACGGATTCCTGGCGCTGCTTGATCATCTTCTGCAGCAGGCTCAGCAGGTCGGCATCCGACAGCGGCGGCTTGCTCTGGCCGCGCGCTTCGATATCGGCATTCTTGATGGTCGAATTGACCATGCGAAGCGTCGAAAGCTTGCGCTCGTCCTTGGCCCGCATGGCGTCCTTGACGGCGTTGTTGATGTCATCGCGCAGCATCTGCGTCTCCTCTTGCGGCCGCCAATCGCAGCGCCGGAACTCGGTTGGCCCCGATCTAAGCGTTTTAAGGGGTATGCACAACTGCACCCGCCAATTCTCGGGGACGCCGCCCGGAGCTGTTGCCCGAACCTACTGCCCAAACCTATTGCCGATGGCTGGAGCTGAAATCCTCAACGCCTGCGGACAGCGGCCCGGGCGCGCCGGCTCCAGCGACGTATGGCAGAACCATCAACGCCGATATGGTGGCCGGAATACCGGCCTGGCCCCATAGCCGGGGCTGAACCTCGAAATCAAACCTGACGTGCCGCGGCTCGAGCATCGCGACTTTGCCCATCCACATCAGGCAATCGCTATCTGTCGCAAAACACATCGAAGCCCACCCCTTCTGCAGCGTCGTCGCGCGCGGCATGCCCCAAGTGTACTGGAACTGGAATGGCCGGCTGTAGAGCGGATGGTCAGGGCTGTAGAAAGCCATCGCGAATGCCAGCCCGTCGTCGCCACTGATCCGTGGCAGCGGCCGGCCGGCCATCTGGTGCCACCGGTCGGTCAGCTCTTGAACCGCCAGTCGATAGTAAGTCCGCTCGTTAGGATTGATGCTGTTGCGGTAGATCGCGTGGATAGGCGCCGCCACAACGGTCGCGATGATGGCGATGCCGGCGACGAACACCACCATATTGACCACATACAGGCGTTCAAGCGTGAAGCGGGCGCCGCAGACGATCAAAACGGCGGGCAGAAACAAGCCCTGGAGCGCCCACAGCGAAGGCATGTCGGTGCCAAGCGTGACGGTGGTCACGAGCGGCAGCAGCACCGTGCCGATGAACACCCAGAACAGCAGCAGCAACCCCGGACCCATCGCATGGAAATCGGCCGAAAAGTACTTCAGGCGCAGCTCGGCCGATAAAACCCAGACAATGGCCGGCAGCGCCAGCGTCGCCGCGAGACCGAGCAAAAACATGCTGGCTTCGATCAGTGACTGAACGAAGTCGATGCCGCCGTGAACCTGCATGGCATAGGCGAACGGCGCAGCACCGGTCGTCATCAGCCAATGGATGTGCGGCCCGAGGGCAACGAGCCCGGCGAGTGTCGAGACCCACGGCGCCCACGACTTGAAATAGACCGCCCGCTGCGGATGCACGATCGCCGCCAGCGCGAAGCTGCCGACTAGGAAGATCGAATAGTATTTGCCGAGCATGGCCAGCGCGGCCAGGACACCGGTGGCGGCGGCCCAGCCGATGGCACGTGTTTCGTAGGAGCGCAGGAAACAATACGTCGCCAGTGGCCAGATCGCGAGCAGCACCGTGTTCGCATTGAAGCGCTGAGCGTGGAACTGATAGGCCGGGAGCAGCATCAGCAGCAGCAAGACGACCGCCCGCGAATCGCCGCGCACGAAGCGGCGCGTAATCAGATCGACGGCCCAAAGCGCCACCGCAGCATTGGTCATCGACAGCAGCTGGAACGACCAATCGGTCAGCGGGAAAACCAGTGTCCACAGCCGCGCGACCCAGCCCATCAAGGGCGGATGTTTGGGATTCCCCCATGCGAATTCGCGGCCAAGCGTCCAGGTTTCGAGCGCATCCGCATGCAGATCGCCACTCTGATAGGCGATCACCAAAAAAAGCAGCCAAATTCCCGCAAAGCTGACGATCAGCGCAGGTATCGTCCAGCCCGTCTCGATACCATCGAGCCAAGTCAGGAACGGCCTGCGCCATCGGGCCGGCGCGATGGCCGAGCGCGCAGCCATCTTGGCGAAATAGTCCAATTGCACTGAAATATCCGGAAATACGGGAAGTCGTAGCTTGCTACCGGCGAAAGTGAGTTCCGGCAAGCATTCGTAATTATAATTAGTTGATTTTACATCTCATTCTGGAAATTACGCGCTATCGGCGTGCAGGTTTCTCCGGACAACCGGAACACCATAATTCTGCCAGATAAGATATTCTTCCTTCACGAAGCTCTATTCGGGCCTTGTGCATCGGGCAAAGCGCCGATTGCTACCCCTCCAGGCCGTGGCTGACGTGTGAATCCAGCCGTTCCGGCTTTGACGGCGGCGGATGCCCGGACTATGTAGTCCCCTCATGACCCCCTCAGAAACATCTTCAGCTTGGCCGGACCACAAACCGACCGCGCTCCTCGTGCTCGCCGATGGCACCGTGCTGGAAGGCTTCGGCCTTGGTGCGGAAGGCCAGGCAGTGGGCGAAGTCTGCTTCAACACGGCGATGACCGGTTATGAGGAAATCCTCACCGATCCATCCTATGCCGGACAGCTCATCACCTTCACCTTCCCGCATATCGGTAATGTCGGCACCAACGACGAGGATATCGAGACGGTGAACATGGCGGCGACGCCAGGCGCCCGCGGCGTGATCCTCCGGTCGGCGATCACCGATCCGTCGAATTTCCGCTCGTCCCGGCACCTCGACACCTGGCTGAAGGCTCGCGGCATCATCGGCATTTCCGGCATCGACACCCGCGCCTTGACCGCGCTGATCCGTAACAAGGGCATGCCCAATGCGGTGATCGCCCATGCCAAGGACGGCAAGTTCGACCTCCACGGCCTGAAGGAAGAAGCACGCGAATGGCCAGGCCTCGAAGGCATGGATCTGGTGCCGATGGTGACATCCGCCCAGCGCTTCACCTGGGACGAGACTCCGTGGGAATGGGAAAAGGGTTTCGGTCGCCAGACCGCGCCGGAATTCAACGTCGTCGCCATCGATTACGGTATCAAGCGCAACATTCTGCGCCTGCTGGCCGGCGAAGGCTGCAAGGTCACGGTCGTTCCGGCCACGACCTCGGCCGAAGAGATCATGGCGCTGAAGCCGGACGGTGTATTCCTGTCGAACGGGCCTGGCGATCCCGCCGAGACGGGCAAATATGCCGTGCCTGTCATCAAGCAGGTGATCGATTCCGGCGTGCCCACATTTGGCATCTGCCTCGGTCACCAGATGCTCGGCCTCGCAGTCGGCGCCAAGACCAAGAAGATGCATCAGGGCCATCACGGCGCCAATCATCCGGTCAAGGACGAGACCACCGGCAAGGTGGAAATCACCTCGATGAACCACGGCTTCGCGGTGGACGAAGCGACGCTGCCGAAGGGCGCGACACAGACCCACATCTCGCTGTTCGACGGATCCAATTGCGGCATCCAGCTCGACGGCAAGCCGGTGTTCTCGGTGCAGTACCACCCGGAAGCATCCCCCGGTCCGCGCGACTCGCACTATCTGTTCAAGCGGTTCGCGGATTTGATGCGGGCACAGAAGGCGTCGTAAAGCGCCTTTCGAAGACCATCCCAAACGTCGCCATGGCCGGGCAGCGCGAAGCAATCTTCGCTGGCTGTTCCGGCCATCTTCGTTTCAAGGCCGAAAAGATGACACGTCGTCGCTCCGTTCGTACGATACTTATCATTGCAAACCGTCAGGACGCATTGTGACCGACACACCTGCCCCGACCGCCGTCTACGACGTCGTACCCACTAGCCTGATGGCCTCGATGCCCGGGCTCGATTTCGTGCGCAAGATCTTCTCCGGCGAGCTGCCGCAGCCGCCGATCATGGAGAATGTCGAGCCGTTCGACTCCACAATCGAAGCCGGTGTTGTCGTGTTTCATAGCGTCCCAGGCTTCCGGCACTACAATCCGATCGGCTCGGTGCATGGCGGCTACGCAGCGATCCTGCTGGATTCGGCGATGGGCCTCGCCGTGCACACCATGCTGCCTGTCGGCACCGGTTACACCACACTGGAATTCAAGATCAGCTTCATACGCGGCATGAGCAAGGATAGCGGCACCGTGCGCACCGAAGGCCGCACGCTGAATGTCGGCCGCCGCGCCGCAACGGCGGAAGCGCGCATCACCGACGCGAAAGGTCGCCTGCTGGCGCACGCGACCACGACGTGCCTCGTGTTCGAGATTCCGAAGGACGCGGCCTGACGACAATGTCCAAAGCCGTGTGGAACTCAGAGCGACTCGCCGCATACGCTCGACGGACCGCGCTCTGATTGGTAAGCCCTCTGCGCAAGGAGACCTGAGTCGAGACATGACCGTTGCGATCGAGATGGGGCATACGACGTCAGGCGCCCCGGCGGCTCTGGACCTTGAGGAACTGCTGGCAACGCGCCTGCTCGTACAGGGCAATTCGGGTTCCGGAAAATCGCATCTGCTGCGCCGGCTGCTCGAACAGAGCGCCCCCTGGGTGCAGCAAACCATCATCGACCCCGAAGGCGATTTTGTCTCCCTGGCCGAGCGGTTCGGTCATCTGGTGATCGACGCCGAGGCGCATACCGAACGCGGGTTGCAGGTCGCCGGCGAACGCGCGCGCATGCATCGCGTCTCCACTGTGCTCAATCTCGAAGGCCTCGACGCCGAGAACCAGATGCGCCGCGCAGCGGCCTTTCTTGGCGGACTGTTCGACGCGCCCCGCGACCACTGGTACCCGATGCTCGTGGTGGTGGACGAAGCGCAGCTGTTCGCCCCGGCCGTCGCCGGCGAGGTGTCCGACGAAGCGCGCAAACTATCGCTCGGCGCCATGACCAACCTGATGTGCCGCGGCCGCAAGCGCGGCCTTGCAGGCGTCATCGCGACACAGCGACTGGCGAAGCTTGCCAAGAATGTCGCGGCCGAAGCATCGAATTTCCTGATGGGCCGCACCTTCCTCGACATCGATATGGCACGCGCCGCCGATCTGCTCGGCATGGAGCGACGGCAGGCCGAATCCTTCCGCGACCTCGAGCGCGGCCAGTTCATGGCGCTGGGTCCCGCCCTCTCCCGTCGTCCGCTGGGCCTGCGCATCGGCGTCACCGAAACAAGTCCGCGCAACGCGACCCCACGCCTGATGCCGCTGCCGGAAGCGACACTCGACGACGTCCGCGCCACGATTCTCGCAGCGCCCCCGCCGGAGCCGGTCCGGCCGCAGCGCCGCGCACCGTCATCGCCGGATCTGCTTGGCCAGCTCATGGCGGCGAAGTCCGCAGCGCTGGAAATCCGGCCGGACGTGGCGGAGACGCCGATCAGCGCCGAGGAACTGGCGGAGCGGCGCATGCGCGTCGACCGCGTATTGCAGGCCCTGATGGCGGAGCCCGATGCAGGCTTCCGAGTGGTCGGCGTGCTCTATCAGGAATTCGTGGTCCGCTGCCGCATCGAGGGGCTCGGCGCTGCCGTGCCGGACCTCGACGACTTCCGCCGCATGCTGACACGCGCCCGCGCGGGGCTCGGCTCCGACATGACCAACGATGACGGCTGGCAAGACGTCTCGGTCCGCGCCTCGATTCTGCCGGAGGATATGCAGGGCGTTTTCATGATGATCGCCCGCGCCGCCAAGGAAGGCTGGCCCTGCCCGAGCAATGCCGCGATCGCCCGCGCCTACGGCTCGCATTCGCTACGCCGCGCACAGCGCCTGCTGACCTATATCGAGGAGCAGGGTCTCATCGTGTGCCAGCTCGATGGCGCCGGCCGGCGCATCGTGACGCTCGTCGAACTGGCCTGGGCTACGGCACCTGGCGACCCCAATGCCGAGGAAGCTGCGGCCGAGCAGGCCTGAGCCGTTTCAGTCCGCCGAGAAACCGAACGGAACGTTCAGTGTCCTGAAATCATCGGGCAGCAGCTCGCGCCCGATCGGAAGCGCCGAGCGTGCCGCACAGCGCGGACGATGGCAGACACGGCACGCGACACCGATCGGCGTGGGCGCATCCGCCCGCGGCGCCGATGCATCGCGCGTGTAAATCAGCTGGCCCGCATATTCGGCCGCGCAACCGATCGCGATGGCGCGCTCGACGCGTTGTGCGCCGTAAGCACCACCGCCGGCGGTGACGGTGCGGGCAATCGAAAAGAAGCGCTGGCCATCCGGCAATTCCAGCCACTGCGTGACGATCTGGCGCGGCGTCCGGAAGACATCGTGCACCGACCACAGCGGACATGCACCGCCGTGTTTCGCAAATGGAAAACCTGCGCCGTCGAGCAGCTTGGAAATATTGCCGGCGGGATCGACGCGGATCAGAAAGAACGGGACCTTTTCGGCGCCCGGCCGCTGCAGCGTCGTGATGCGATGCGCGGTCTGTTCGAAACTGGCACCGAACTGACGCGCCAGCGCTTCGAGATCGTAGCGCCGCGTCTCGGCTGCACGCGCGAAGGCTGCATAGGGCATGATCAATGCTGCGGCGGCGTAGCCTGCAAGCGCGCGGCGTGCCAGCAGCTCTGCGCTCTTGGTGGTGAACTGGCCGTCCTCGAGCGCGGTGCCGATCTCGTTTTCCATTTCGAGATAAGCGAGTTGCTGCGCCAACTGGAAATGGAGGCTTGCGGTATCGAGCGAGTCTTCAAGCAACAACTGCTTGCGATGCAGATCCAGCCGCCTCACCGAGCCGAGCATGACATCCGGCGGCAGGTACCGGACCTGCAGCTTGTGCCGGGTCTTGAGGCGCTCGATAAAGCCACTCGGGCCTGACGTCGCCTGCGCGAGGCGCTCGGCGGCATCATCGATCACAGCGAAATTGTTACGGCGTGCGGCAAGGAAGCGCCTGACCTCGGCCACGGGATCATTGGCATCGAAGCCCTCACTGCCCGCAGATGACGCGACACCTGCAAGCGCCGGAGCGCGCCGATCCGCCAGCGCGAGCTGCTCCTCGCGATAGGCCGTGTAGATGCGCAGGAACGCCTCGGCCATGCCGGGATAGCTCACCGCCAGATCGCTGATTTCGAGCGCGGGGATATCGATGTCCGAGAACATCGGCTCTTTCAGGATCGACTGCATCCGCGCCGTGTTGTCGGCGCCACCATCGCCGGCGAGATCAGCCAGATCGATGGTGTAGGTGCGCGCCAGACGCAGCAGCATGTCGGCCGTCATCGGCCGCTGGTTGCGCTCCAGCAGCGCAACGTAAGGCGCGGAAATCTCGAGATCAGCCGCCATATCGGCCTGGGTCAGGCCCAAATCGCGCCGAAGCCGCCGTAATCGGGGGCCCATGAACACCGAACGACCAGCCGAGGTGGCCATTGCGCACTCCAGTACCTTGTAATTACCTTACAGAATTACACGTGATATTTGTAAAGTATGACAAGTTATCTGCGTTCCGTCTAGCGGCTGCCAATCCCGCGCTTACAACCAAGGACAGGTTTTTCGTCAGCCAAAGGGATCAAGACCATGAACTTCCAGCCACGCGGAATCAGCAACCAGACCAGCCCCGGCTCCTATGCAAGCGAGGTCGAGGCGGCGGCAGCGCTGCTCAAGACCCAGCCGACCTGGAACGGCGTGGGCGCCGAGGCTGTCGCCCGCATGCGCCTGCAGAACCGATTCAAGACCGGCCTCGACATCGCCCGCTTTACCGCGGCGCAGATGCGGGCGGACATGGCGCGTTACGATCAGGATGCGACTAAGTATACTCAGTCCCTCGGCTGCTGGCATGGCTTCATCGCGCAGCAGAAGCTGATCTCGGTGAAGAAGCACTTCGGCACCACCGACCGCACTTATCTCTATCTGTCGGGCTGGATGATCGCCGCGCTGCGTTCGGAGTTCGGCCCGCTGCCCGACCAGTCGATGCACGAGAAGACCTCGGTGCCGGCGCTGATCGAGGAACTCTACACCTTCCTGCGCCAGGCTGACTCGCGCGAGCTCAACGACATCTTCCGCAGCCTCGACGCGGCCCGCAAGGCTGGCGACGAGGCAAAGGAAGAAGAACTGATCAGCAAGATCGACAACTTCCAGACCCACGTCGTTCCCGTCATCGCCGATATCGATGCCGGCTTCGGCAACGCTGAAGCGACCTATCTGCTCGCCAAGAAGATGATCGAGGCCGGCGCCTGCGCACTGCAGATCGAGAACCAGGTCTCGGACGAAAAGCAGTGCGGCCATCAGGATGGCAAGGTCACCGTGCCGCACGAGGTTTTCCTGGCGAAGATCCGCGCCTGCCGCCACGCCTTCCTGGAACTCGGCGTCGAAGACGGCATCGTCGTCACCCGCACCGACTCGCTCGGCGCCGGCCTGACGCAGCAGATCGCTGTCAGCCACCAGCCGGGCGATCTCGGTGACCAGTACAACAGCTTCCTCGACTGCGAGGAAGTCGATGCATCGAACATCGGCAATGGCGATGTCGTCATCACCCGCAATGGCAAGCTGATGCGTCCGAAGCGTCTGCCGAGCAATCTCTACCAGTTCCGTCCCGGCACCGGTGAAGATCGCGTCGTGCTCGATTGCATCACCTCGCTGCAGAACGGCTCCGACCTGCTCTGGATCGAAACCGAGCGCCCGAATGTCGAGCAGATCGCCAAGATGGTCGATCGCATTCGCGAGGTCGTGCCGAATGCGAAGCTGGCCTACAACAACTCGCCGTCCTTCAACTGGACGCTGAACTTCCGCTGGCAGGTGTTCGACGAGATGAAGGCGGCCGGCAAGGATGTCAGCAAGTACAACCGCGCCGAACTCATGAAGGCAGAGTACGACGAGACGGAGCTGGCAAAGCAGGCCGACGAGCTGATCCGGACCTTCCAGGCGGATTCGGCCAAGCGCGCCGGCATCTTCCACCACCTGATCACGCTGCCGACCTATCACACGGCCGCGCTGTCCACCGACAATCTCGCCAGGGAATATTTCGGCGAGCAGGGCATGCTCGGTTACGTGAAGGGCGTCCAGCGCCAGGAGATCCGTCAGGGCATCGCCTGCGTGAAGCACCAGAACATGGCCGGCTCCGACATCGGCGACGAGCACAAGGAATACTTCGCCGGTGCGGCGGCCCTCAAGGCAGGCGGCACGCACAACACGATGAACCAGTTCGGCTAATCGTTACGGTTCAGTTCATCGCAAAAATCAGCCTGGGATCTTGTCGGGTCCCAGGCTGATTTCGTTTCGGCGTTCAAATGCCAAACGACAGTCTCGCCAGCAGGCGAGGCGTCGACCCCCACCGCGCTTATCCCTGTCGGCGCAGGAAGCCAGTGATCGTGACTGTCTGCCAGATGCCGGCGGCAAAGAACGGATCGGCGTGATGAAATCTCTTGACCGCCGCGCGGTCAACGGCCTCGACCAGAAACAGGCTGCCAATCATGGTCTGGCCGTCATCGGCTGTCAGCGGACCGGACATGACGATCGTCACATCATAGGCCGAGGTGTCGGACAAGAAGGCCTTGTGGGCCTCGTAGTGAGACAAGCGCTTGTCAAGCGACCCGGCATGATCGACGGCATGGATGGCAAACAGCATGTGTAGCTCCTGAAAGGCAGAAGACGGCCGCCGACCTGCAGCGACCGTCCTGAAGTGTCGAAGATATTACTTGGTGCCGAGCTTGGCGGCCTCGTCCCAGCTCGGGCAGGTCCGCGATTCCAGTGGCACGTCGTAGGGCTGATAGTTCTCCTTGCCGATGACCGTGGGTTTGAGAACGATCTCGGTGATCACCGGTTCGTTGCGCAGCGAACGAATGGCGATCATCATGCCGAGGCATCCCTGCATGAAGCCATTGTAGTCGCCGCTCGCCAGCAACTTGCCGGCCTTGATCGCGTCGATCGCCTCCTTCGTGCCATTGACGCCAATGACCTGGGCCTTGCGATTGGCACCATCGAGCGCCTCGATCGCACCGATCGCCATCGCATCATTCGCCGCCAACACGCCGTCGATCTGAGTATTCGACTGCATGAGATTTTCCATGACCTGAAGCGCCTGCAGCCGCTGATAATTGCCCGGCTGTGACGCCAGCAACTTGGCCCCGGGGTTTTCCTTCAAGGCGTCGTTGAAGCCGCGAACGCGGTCGATGCTCGTCAAGGACCCTTTGACGCCCTCAATGATCACGAAATTGCCTTTGCCACCGAGCGTCTTCAGCAGATAGCGCCCGGTCTCCAGTCCGAGACTGTAATCATCGGCACCGACAAAGGCGACAAACTTGCCGCCGGCGGAACGATCGGTCACGTTGACCACCGGAATCTTGGCGTCGTTGATCTTCTCGACGCCTGGGACCATCGCCTTGTAGTCGACCGGGATGAAGACAATCGCCGACGGCTTCTTCACCACCACGTCCTCAATCTGGCTGAGCTGCTCCGGAATGCTGTCCGGCTTCGTCGGGATATAATGCAGCGTCTTTGCCTTCATCGCCTTGGCAGCTGCGTCGGACCCCACGCGCACGGTCTGGAAGTACGGATTGGTCTGGTTTTTCGTGAACACCGCGATCGTCTCACCGTCAGCGAGTGCGTGGGATGAGAGTGATGTCGTCAGAAGCAGTGCAGCAAGCGCGCCATAGGCTTTCTTCATAGTCGTTCCCTCCGTTTTGTTTTTGAGATTGAACACTTACGCCGCACGGCGCCGTGTTTTCATATCCAGCCATACTGCCAGAATGACGATGACGCCGGTCACCAGTGGCTGCCAACTTGCGTTGACAGACAACAGGTTCATGCCATTGAGAACAAGGGTCAAAATGAGCGCGCCGACAAACGTGCCGAACACTGTTCCAAGACCGCCGAACAGTGAGGTGCCTCCGATCAGAACCGCGGCGATCGCCGGCAGTGTCAGGCTTTCTCCGATGTCGGCTTCGGCAGAGTTTAATCGCGCAAGAAAGATGATCGAGGCGAGCCCGGCCATTGCGCCCGACACTGTGTAGACCAGCAGAAGCCGGCGAGCGACGGGAATGCCTGACAGTCGCGCGGCAACCGGGTTGGCGCCGATGGCGTAGATTTCCTGTCCCCATGTGGTGCGCTGCGCGAAAATGGTTCCTATCGCGAGGAAGACCAGCAGCAGATAGACCGGGATCGGAAGACCGAGAAAATAGCCGCTGCCGATCTGGCGAAAACCAGCCGGGAAGCCGTGCATGGTCTCTCCACCCATGTACCAATAAGTGATGCCGTGTAGCACCCACAGCATTCCGTAGGTCGCAATGAAAGATGGGATGCGAAGCGCCGTGACCATCACGCCGTTGAGCATCCCAACCGCGCCACCGACGCCGATGCCCGTCAGCACCCCCAAGGTCGGCGAGCCCGTCTGATGAATCACCGTTCCGGCGATACAGGCGGAAATAGCGACATTGGCACCGATCGAAAGGTCGAGGCCACCTGTCAGCACCACCAGCGTCAGACCCGACGCAATGAAGAACAGCAGACTGGCCTGGCGCAGGACGTTGAGGATGTTGCCGAGACTGAAGAACGAGTTGGTCAGGATGGTCAGCGCCGCACAGATCAGAAACGCGGCGAGCAGACGATAGAACACCTGGATCATCTCGTCGGAAAGCAACATTCTGCCGCCTGTGATCGGTTTTGAGATATCGGTCATGATCGGCTCCGCAATCCATCAACGAACAACGCTGCAATCACCAGCAAGCCGACGCTTGCCACCTGGATCGAAGACGGCAGCGCCAGCAGGTTCAATCCGTTGCGCAACACGCCGACGGTGACCACACCGAGCAAGGTACCGAGAAGCCAGCCATTGCCGCGCTCGAACGACGTGCCGCCAACGGCAACTGCCGCAATGGCATCGAACTCAAGACCGAGGCCAGCAGTCGGATGCCCGGAATTCATCCGCGCGGTCATCAGGAGACCGGCCAGACCGACCATGGCGCCGCCGAGTGCGTAGACGAGGATCAGCAAGCCTCGCGCCGAGATGCCCGCGAATTTCAGCGCTTCGCGGTTTCCGCCGAGCGCGAAAATGTAAGTCCCGAAACGCGTGTGATAGAGTAATCCGTGGAAGGCAAGATAACTTCCCAATGCGAGTATGATCGGAAGTGGAACGCCAGCGAGCGTTCCGGAATAGACGCCACGAACGGCTGCGGGCATACCGACGACGCTCTGGCCATCACTGACGATCAGCGAGAGCCCCTGCGCCATACCAAGCGTACCCAACGTGGCGACAAAGGGGGGAATACCGACAACGGCAACCAGCCAGCCATTGGCCACTCCGAACACAGTTCCAACGGCCAGCGCCGCAAGCAGGCCCATCACCATCGATCCCGTGGCCAAAGCGACAATAGCGACGATCAGCGAGGTCAGCGTCAACACCGCGCCCATCGACAGGTCGAGGCCTTCGGTCATGATGATGAGCGTCATCGGCAGTGCCAGCATCAGCAGGATCGTCGACTGGACGAGCACATTGGAAATATTCGGCATCGTCAGGAATCCTGGCGTCATCAGGCTGAAGACAACACATAGCAGCACCAGCATGACGGCGACGCCGGGAATCCGCTGCAGCGGATTGGTGTTCAACTGCATCGCTTGTTCACGCATGCTGCATCCCCAACTTCACGATGTTTTCCTCACTCAGTTCGTGACGCGCCAGTTCACCTGCGATCTGCCCGTCGCGCATGACATAAGCGCGATCGCAGACGTGGCAGATTTCCGACTGCTCCGACGAGATCATCAGCGCAGCGGCACCATCTGCCACCAGCCGGTCGATGAGCGCAAAGATCTCGGCCTTCGCTCCGACATCGATGCCGCGTGTCGGCTCGTCGAAAATGAACAGCTTGGCGCCGGCCGCCAGCCATTTCCCGATGACAACCTTTTGCTGGTTGCCCCCTGACAGCAGACCCACGGCCTGCTTGTCCGAAGGGGTAGCAATGCGTAGCTGGCGAACCAGATCATTGGCGATCTGCCTGGACTTGCCATGATCGAAGAGGCCGCGCGGAAAGATCTTGCGCAGCGCGGAAACAATCAGGTTGTCTCCGACGGAGCGGATCAGAGCCAGACCTTCAGCCTTGCGGCTTTCCGGAATCAGCGCGAGCCCCAGTCTGGCTGCTTCGTCAGGACCGCCGGATTTTGCCTGTCCGTTGAACAGGATCTGTCCCGCGGTCGCCTTGTCGGCCCCGAAAATGGCCCGCACCACTTCGGTGCGCCCCGAACCGACCAGCCCGCACAGCCCGACAATCTCGCCTTGCCGCACCACCAGGTCGATGCCCGTAATGCCCGAGGCAGAGGCGAGACCCTTCACTTCGAGCATGACCTTGCCAGGGGCCTCGGCGAAAGTCCGAGGATAGCTCATATCGACGCTGCGACCGACCATCATCCGGACCAGATCGTCCGATGACACGGCACCGGGTTTCACTTCATCGATACGACGCCCATCGCGCAGCACCGTGATGCGGTCACCGAGCGAGAACACCTCCGCCATGCGGTGCGAGATGTAGATGATGGCGACGCCGTCCGCCTTGAGCCGTGCGATCAGTGCAAACAGCAACTCTGTCTCGCGATCGGACAGCGCGGCCGTTGGCTCATCCATCACGAGAATTCGCGCGTTCTGGCTGATGGCCTTTGCAATCTCCACCATCTGCTGCTGGGCAACGCCCAGCTTCTCGATCTGGATCGCCGGGTCTATGTCGAATCCGATCGAATCCAGCACGCGCCTGGCATCAGCCAGGATTTTCTTGCGATCGATCGTGCCGGGAACGCGTCCTGCCGGCTCGCGTCCGAGGAAGATGTTCTGCGCGATATCGAGATAGGGGACGAGCGAGAATTCCTGGAAAATGACGGCGATACCGAGCTTCCGTGCATCGGCCGGAGACGTGATCTCGACTGTCTCACCGTTGTAATGGAACGAGCCGCTATCGGCGCGATAGGCCCCGCACAGTACTTTCATCAGGCTCGACTTGCCCGCCCCGTTCTCGCCGAGCAGCATGTGCACCTCGCCTGGCCAGACCGAGAACGACACATCGTCGAGTGCCTTTACCCCTGGGAATTCCTTGGAAATGCCACGCAGTTCGAACAGCGGCGGCGCTCGAACAATGGGCTCAGCAGCTTTGGACTGCGCGAGTTGCGTCATGCCAGCACCGGTGCATTGGGCAAGAAGATCTTGCCTGGGTTCATCATGCCTCTCGGATCGATCGACACTTTAATGCCACGCATGATATCGACGGCATCGCCGAGCTCGTCCTGAAGGAAACCGATCTTGCCAGTGCCGATGCCGTGTTCGCCGGTGCAGGTCCCTTCCATCGCGATCGCACGTGCCACCAATCGCGCATGCAGCGCCTTGGCGCGCGCGACTTCATCGGCATTGTCCTGATCGATCAGGATCAGCAGATGGAAATTCCCGTCGCCGACATGGCCCACCACAGGCGCGATCAGTCCGTTGGCATCGATGTCCCGGCGCGTTTCGGTCAGACATTCCGTCAGCCGTGAGATCGGCACGCAGACATCCGTGATCATGGCCTTGGCGCCCGGCTTCAGGCTGAGACCCGCATAGAGCGTGTTATCGCGGGCATGCCACAGCTTCGTCCGCTCTTCCGCCGCACGCGCCCATTGGAAGCCCTGGCCGTCATGCTCGGCGGCGATGGCTTCCGCCAGTTCGGCCTGCTCCGCGACGCTCGCCTCGGTGCCATGGAATTCAAAGAACAGCGTCGGCGCCTCGCGGTAGCCGAGTTTGGAATAACCATTGATGCCGCGCATCATGACTTCATCCAGCAGTTCCATCCGCGCGACCGGGATGCCCGACTGGATCACTTCAATCGCGGCATCGATGGCCTGATCGAGTCGCCCGAAACTGCAGACCGCGGACGAGATCGCCTGCGGCCATGGATGCAGCTTCAGGGTGATTTCGGTGATGACGCCGAGCGTGCCCTCGGAGCCGACAAGCAGCCGGGTGAGATCGTAACCGGCTGACGATTTGCGGGCGCGCTGGCTGGTACGGATCACCCGCCCATCCGGCAGCACGACTTCGAGCGCCAGCACATTGTCCTTCATGGTGCCGTAGCGGACAGCCATGGTCCCGGACGCGCGCGTCGAGGTCATACCGCCGATCGATGCATCGGCGCCGGGATCGATCGGAAAAAACAATCCGGTGTCGCGCAGATGCGCGTTGAGTTGCTTGCGGGTGATGCCAGGCTGCACGACGACGTCGAGGTCCTTGTCATGCACCCGGAGCACGCGGTTCATCCGCGCAAAATCGATACAGACGCCGCCAGCCACCGATGCTGCATTGCCTTCGAGCGAAGTGCCCGCGCCGAACGGAACGACCGGCATGCCGAGTTCGCCGCAGAGCTTCACGATCTCAGCGACTTCCTGCGTGGTCTCCGGAAACACCACAACGTCCGGTGGACGACTAGCGTGATAGGCCTCGCTGCGGCCGTGATCATCGAGCACGCCGCGCGCGATCGTCGCGCGCGCCCCAATGATCTCGTTCAGACGGACCACGGCCGTCTCGGCGCTCACTGGCGCTCCCATAGCATCCTCCCCTTCCATATCAGCGCTCAGGCTCTGCGGCCCGTGATGCGCATTGTTAGCTAGACAGCATGCGCCTTGTTGGCGTCTGGCTTCAAACCGAAATCGTAATTCAAATGATAGTAAGGCGTGTTCTGCATGCGCCCATCGGGAGCTTCGCCGGCATCTTTCCGGACGAATTCGCGAATGAGCGTATCTTTGACGCCGAAGACGACGTCGGATTCGAGATACTTGTCGCCCGCAACGAACACATGTGTCACCAGTTGCTCAAAGCCAGGTGCCGAGATCATGAAGTGAACATGGGCGGGCCGCCACGGATGACGCCCCTGAGCCGTGAGCATATCGCCGACCGGCCCGTCATGCGGGATCGGATAGGCCGCTGGCTTGATCGACCAGAACCGGAAACGGCCCTCGGCATCGGCATGAAACCGCGCGCGCATCGCCAGATCGCCGATCTTGTCGAGCTGCTGAACATCGTAATACCCGTCGTCGTCGGAGTGCCACACGTCGATTGTCGCATTTGCGATCGGCTTGCCATCCGGCGTCGAGACCGATCCCGTCACGATCATCGGATCGCCCTCCATGCCACCGGAGATGTCTTCGCCAAGCTTCTTCTCCGGGGCTGCCTGGACGAAGAACGGCCCGAGCACGGTCGTGTCCGTCACACCTTTTTCGGCACCATGATTGATAGCATCGACCAACATCGACACCCCGAGCGTATCCGAAAGCAGGATGAACTCCTGGCGCTTATCGTCGCACATGTGACCGGTACGCGTCAGGAATTCGATGCCCTGCTCCCACTCCCTCTGGGTCGGCCGAATCTCCCCGACGAAGGCATGCAGATGGCGTACCAGCGCCTCGCTGATCTGTCTGATCCGCGGCTGGCCGGCATTCGTGATGCGATCCAGCACGGCGTCGGTGATGGTGTTCTCGTTGAAATTCCGCATGGCCTCCCCTCACCCAAGCTTCGGCTCGCCGAGACCCGACAGTCGCTCGACATGGCGCACGGTGGCGATGAAATCGGATTCGCCATCTCCTTGCGCAACAAGCGATCCGTAGATTTCCCGCACCTGCGCCGCGAGTTGCAGTGGCACGCCGACGTGATGGCCGGCCCCGATGATGAGGTCGAGATCCTTGGCCATCTGCCGGCACGAGAAAGTGGACTCGAAGTTGCGCGTGGCCAGTGGCGGCGTCTTGTACTTGACCATCGGCGAGGCGATCGCGCTATCGTCCAGGACCTTGAGGATATCCGGCCAGGAGATTCCGCCCTTGCGCGCCAGCGCGAGGCTTTCGGCCATCATTCCGGCGGACACCGCGATCATTAGATTGACCGCGAGCTTGGCAAATCGCGCCTCTTCAGCCACGCCGAGATAGGTTTGCGCGCGGGTGAACGTCGCCAGCACCGGCTGAACCGCATCGAACGCGTTGCGCGGCCCCGACACGAAGCAGGTCAGCGCGCCGGTATGCGCGATCGCTGCATTGCCGGACACCGGAGCGCGCAGATAGGCAATACCCGTTGCCTCCGCCGCGACACCAACCTCCGCTGATAATTCGGCGCTGACAGTGCTCGTCTCGAGCAGAACCGCACCACGTGTCAGCTTGTTCAGCAAGCCGTCTGGTCCGAGCACCACGGAACGCAACGCCGCATCGTCGGGCAGCGATGTGAAGATGATCGAGTGGTTTGCAGCGGCGTCCGCCGCGGAGTTAGCCGCCTGAAGCCCAAGCTGCTGTGCCAACACCATGCGCTGCTGGCCCGGGTCGTAACCGGTGACACGAATGCCGGCCTCCACCATGCGGCCGGCAATAGGCAAGCCCATCTTGCCGACACCGATCCAGGCTACGGCCTGTGCTTGATCCTTCGATGGGGTCGTCATGCCGCCTTCTCCTGACGTTCGATCTCGGAGACGATGCGCATCCCTGATCGCTCAAGTTCATTCTTTTTGTGGTCGAGGTTCTCTGCCAGCAGGCGTCCGCCTCGCTTACGCCAGATGCCATCGATCATGACCGCCTCGATATTGGCAATGCTGGACTGCATCAGGACCGTCGAAACCGGGTCATGCACCGGCCAGAGGTTGAGGTCCGTGGCATTGATGACGACCAGGTCCGCCTTCTTGCCCGGTGTGAGCGAGCCGATGCTGCTGTCACGCCCGAGCATGCGGGCGCCCTCGATGGTGATCCAGCGCAAGGCCTCACGCGTCGTGATCGTCGTGGCGGCCGGGATGGCGCCCATGGCCTGCCTGCTCTCGGCATTGTCCAGCGCACGCTGCATCGACAGTGCGATGCGGCCAACGTTGAACATGTCGCCAGGCAGCACGGATTCCAGATCGACCCCGAGCGACGGCCGCGATCCCAGCTTCAACAGCCGCCCGGTGATCGGGTAGCCGTGACCCTGATTCATTTCATTTTCCGGCGTAACCGAGAACGACACGCCGAGATCGACAAGCTGACGCAGCAGATCGTCCGGAAGGTCGTTGCCGTGCACGATGTTGATGCCGGGACCGACGAGACCGGCTGCAATCAGCTTCGCCCAGCCACCCGGCGTCTTGGCCGGGCCTCCCCCCTGATGCATCGAAGCAATCATATCGAACTCACGCGCTAGTTCGAAATCATGGATGGCAACATCCATGGTCGAATAATGTGGCCCAAGAATCGCCAGGCCGAGCGTGACTCGGTCGGTGCGGTTAGACAGTGCCCCTGCCATGAAGCGCTCGACCTCATGGCGCGGATGCGGAACCTCGGAGAAGTGCGGCTGCCCCGGCGCCGCCTCGGGCTTCGGCGAGCCGTGGAAGAAGGCAGCACGGATACCGCTTTCCTTCAGCGCCGAGACGGCGCTGTCACTGTGCGCAGGCGTCGGGTTGTTGTGACACCAATCAACCAGCGTTGTGGTGCCGCAATTGATCTGGTTCAGCGCGCCCATCAGCGTACCGATATGGATATCCTCGGGACGAAAGACCGTGGCCAGTCCCGCATGCATCCGGCGGAAATATTCGGGAAGCGTCCAGTTCGCGGAGAAGCCGCGCAAGGCGGTCTGCCACGTATGCATATGCGCGTTGACAAGGCCCGGAATGACGATGCGGCCACGACCATCAACGATCTCCGCATCACCGGCATCGAGGCCCGGCCGGATGTCGACGATGCGATCGCCATCAACCAGCAAGTCGGCTTGCGCGAGATCGCCGATCGTGTCGTCCATTGTCAGGATCGTGGCGGACTTGATGAGCGTGCGCGTCGCAGTCATCGCAACGCCTCCGCTACGACCGGAGGTTCGCCCGCCCAGGCCCGCGCGATCAGATCGCGGATGGCATCGCGTTCCAGCGGCCGCGGGTTCCAGTAGGCATTGCTGACGGCAAGGTCGGCGGCGCGTTCGATGCCGTCCTTCGGCATTCCCAGATCGCGCAGCGCGACTTTGGCGCCAAGTCCCTGCGTAAGATCGAACAGTCCCTGCGCGGCCTGTCCGGCGCCAAGCGCGCGCGCGACGCGAGCCGCCGCAACCGGCACGGCGGGAGCATTATAGGCCATCGCATGCGGCAGGATCACCGTGTGGGTTTCGGCATGTGGCAAATTGAACGTGCCGCCCAGCGTATGGCAGAGCTTGTGATGCAGACCCATGCCGACGGCGCCGAGACAGGCGCCGCACAACCAGGCAGCGCGCAGGGCATCATCGCGTGCCGCCGCGTTGTCCTCGCCAGCCGCAAGCTTCGGCAGCGCGCCGGCGAACAGGCGAATGCCCTCTTCCGCCATCAACGACACGACCGGATTGGCATCGCGCGCATAGAGCGCTTCGACAGCGTGAGCGATTGCATTGACGCCCGATGTCACGGCAAATGCAGGCGGCAATGTGCGTGTCAGGTCGACGTCGTAGATGACCGTTTCGGGGAGTATCTTCGGGCTCGATTGCGTGGTCTTCAGTCCCTCGCGGGTCTCACCCAGGATCGGCGTCATTTCGGACCCGGCATAGCTGGTCGGTACGACGATTTGCGGCAGGTCGGTCCGTAGCGCGATCGCCTTGCCTAGCCCGATGGTTGAACCACCGCCCACCGCGACGATGCCGTCGGCCTGCAGAGCCTTGACCTGCTGCATCGCAAGTTCGGTCACATCAACCGGCGTATGCATCACCGCACCGGCATAGACGCCCGCCGCTCTGTCACCGATCAGGGCGGCAATCTGCTCGCCGTGCGATTTCTGCTGGGCTGTCGTCAGAACGAGCGCGCGCTTGACACCGAGCCGGTCGAGCTCGGCGGCCAGATCTGCCAGCCGTCCCGCCCCGAACACGACCCGCATGGGCGCCGCCTGATAGACGAAGCTCTCCATCATTCCATCCCTGATCGTCGACGCCGTTAGGGCGCTTCTGCTGCATTGCACCAAGGCATGCAGCGGATTTTCGCTACCATCATTCCCGTGCACACGTTTGTCAAGAAACTCTGCACACGTTTGTCAATTTGTGCAAGATAAGGCATTCTCACGTGATCGTTAGCGGATACGACGACGCGCGCGAGCAGGCTGGATGGCGATGCCCAAAAAAACCAAGAACACCAAGAAGACGTCACCCGCGCTTCAGGAGCGGTCGTCGCGTAAGACAATCATTGATGTCGCGAAGTGTGCTGGCGTCCATTGGTCAACGGTGTCACGCGGGCTCAATCCCGAGAAGCGCCACCTGATCTCCCCAGAAATGATCGAGCGTGTGGAAGCTTGCGCAAAGAAGCTGGGATATCGGGCCAACGCCATGGCATCGGCGCTTCGGACCCAGCGATCTCGCACCGTCGGCGTTATTGTTTCGAACCTTGGTGACCCCGTCCATCCCCCCATAGTGCGGGCGATTGAGGACCGGTTCGCCGAGATTGGATACGTCACGATCGTCGGCAATACCGACAACCATCCACTCAGACAGGCCGCGCTGATCGATCGTTTCATCCAGCAAGGCGTCGAGGGGCTGATCGTCGCGACCTTCGAGCGAAACGATCCGGGTATTGCGGCTTGCGTCGAGGCCAACATCCCCGTCGTCGCAGTGTTTCGCGATCCTGAAAGCGAATTCATTCCGAGCGTCCGGGTCGACGACGCGAAGGCAATGGAACTGGCGGTTCATCATCTCGCCGAGTGTGGGCACAGGCAAATTGCTCATGTCGGCGGCCCGCAAAATGTGTCGACGGGTTACCACCGCTATCGCGGCTTCCGGCGCGCTTGCAAAGTCTTGGCTCAAGACGGAGTTGCGCCCACTGCCGTCTTCGGTGAGGCTTTTACGGTCGAGGAAGGCGAGTTCGCTTGCGAACGTTTGCTGACGGAGAACCCCAATATTACGGCGATTGTGGCTGGCAACGACATGCTGGCCGTAGGCTGCCTTCGGCACCTGAGAAACAAGGGCATTTCATGTCCCGGCAACATCTCGCTGGTTGGCATGAACGACATGCTGTTCATGGATGCGATAGCACCGGCGCTGACGACCATCAGTACGCCGACTGCGGAACTGGGAACGCAGGCGTCTCACATCCTTATTGCGATGATCAAGGGAACGCCGGTTCAAAACGATCGGATCGTACTGAAGCCGGTTTTGCTTGCGCGGGATTCTGTTGCCACGATCAAGCTGCCGACCAAGGCACGTTCGTCAGGTTTTCCTGACGCGGCCAAAGGAGAAGTCAGAATACAGCGTCGACAAAGCTAAACGAAACTTGACGCACTCTGCAGCGGTGGCATGGAGGGGCGTCAGCGACCGCCCAAAGTTGCCGAGAGCGGAGCGCTCAGAAGCGATCCGTTACAGATCTGGCTTCTCGACCGACATCAGAAGTTTCCGCAGCAACCGTGTGAGCGTTTGACGCTCGTTGGCCGTCAGTATCTCGTCGACCGACCGGGACAGCCTGAAGTGCTGGGCAATCGCCTTGTCGACGGAATTTCGCCCCTTGGCCGTAAGCGTGATCCGCGCGCCGCGGCCATCTTCGGGATCCTGGCGCCTGACGATGAAGCCGTCCTGCTCGGCCCGCCGCAGCCGCGCGGTGAGCCCGCCCGACGACAGCAGACACTCCGCATAAAGGTCAGTCGGTCGAACACCGATACTGTCATCGGCCTCCCGACGGTAGATCGTCAGGAGCAGGTCGAACAATTCCCAATTGAAGCCCTGCTCCTCAAGTGCCGGCTCGATAGCGCTGCGCATATGCACGGATAGCCGGACAATCCGGCCGACGACGTCGAGGTGACCTGCGTCGAGGTCGGGTCGCCGCCGGCTCCAGCCGGCAATGATCTTGTCAATCGAATCGGTGGTCATGGTGACGATCATATAGGCATGGCGCACCAATTCGATGCAACTCATGTATCTTTTCATAAAGATATTTTATCTTGACTCAAAGATAGTTTGGCTTCACGCTTTATGACAGTTCAATGAGCGGTTGACCCACGCAGGGCGGAAATCGCCGCAGCGTCCGCACCGATGGAGACGACCATGACTGCCAAGCCGGCCTTCGCAACCTCGCCGACCAATCCGCACGTCAAGGAAATCCAGACGTTGCCGGAGCGCAAGCCGGACATGCCCTATGCACCGGCCATCCGCGTCGAAGTGCCCTGCGGCATGTTGTTCATTTCCGGGGCGACGCCCTCGCCGCTCTATCACAAGCATCCCCACGTCCTCGAAGAGCACGACCATCCCAACTCGATCGAGGAGCAGACCCACCGTGCCATGCAGACGATCCAGTCGATCCTGGATCACGAAGGTCTGGCCTGGACCGACATCGTCAAGGTGACGAAATATCTCACCGACATCCGCGACCAGGACGGCATGGTGAAGGTGATGAAAGAGTATTTTGGCGACTGGACGCCAGCCAGCACCACGATCTGCATCAACCAGCTCTCGACGCAGGGCGCCCGCGTCGAGCTCGACATGATCGCCGCCATTCCCCCGCAAAAATAAGCCGGCTGGGACTTCCCGCAGGCCCCGGGTCCCGGGCCGACGAGGCCGACAATGATGCACGGCACTGAAGCGCAAGGAGATCAAGCGGTGCCCGCCGCAACGGCAGCCGGCGGGCACCCGGCGGACCACGCCGCTGCGCCGCTGCTGCGCCTGATCGACATCGACAAATCCTTTCCTGGCGTGCATGCGCTCAGAAGCGTCTCGCTCGACATCCATGCCGGCGAGGTCCACGTCATTCTTGGACAGAACGGCGCCGGCAAGTCGACGCTGATCAAGACACTGTATGGCGCCCATGCGGCCGACAAGGGCCACATCGAGGTCGAAGGCCGGCGTGTTGCTGTCGCTCGCCCTGCCGATGCGAGCGCGCTCGGCATCGCCGTGATCTTCCAGGAATTCTCGCTGGTCCCCTATCTCGACATCGCGCAGAACATCTATCTCGGGCGCGAAGCCGCCTTCGCGCGCTTCGGCCTCATCGATTCCGCGGCGATGCATGCTGCCGCGCGCACTATCCTCGACGATCTTGGGCTCGACTACGACACCCACGCTTATGCCGCCGACCTCGGCGTGGCGCAGCAGCAGATGGTGGAGATCGCCAAGGCGCTGTCGCAGAACGCACGCGTGCTCGTCATGGACGAGCCGACCGCGGCCATTTCCGAGCGCGAGGCGGAGCGACTGTTCGCGACGATCGCGCGACTGACGCAGAAGAACGTCGCAATCGTCTACATCTCCCATCGCATGAAGGAAGTTCAGATGCTCGGCGACCGCATCACCATCCTGCGGGACGGCGCCGTGGTGACGAGCGTGCTGCGCGACGAGATGAGCCAAACCGAGATGGTCGGCGCGATGATCGGCCGCCCGTCGGGATCGCAGCTCGCACGCACGCCGCGTGCGCCGGGTGATCCCATCCTGTTCGCCAGGGGCATCAGCACGGCGAAGCTGTCGGATATTTCCATCGAAATCCGTGCGGGTGAGGTGGTGGGGCTCGCCGGCCTGGTTGGATCCGGCCGGACCGAAGTCGTGCGTGCTCTGTTCGGCGCCGATCCAATCACTGGCGGCGAGATCGCTCTTTCAGGATCGCGCGCGCCGACAACGCTGGATGCGCGGGTCCGCGCAGGCATGGCACTGTTGCCGGAAGACCGTAAACGCGAGGGGCTCGCGCTCCCGCTCGACATTCGCGACAACGCGACCGTGGCCTCGTTGTGGCGCCGCTTCACATCCGGCTGGTTTTCGCCCGCGGCCGCAGAGCGGGATACGCGGGGATTGATAGCGCAGCTCGGCATCGCTGCGCATGGTACACACCAGACCGTCCGCACGCTCAGCGGTGGCAACCAGCAAAAAGTCGTGCTGGCGAAATGGCTAGCGGCAGGGTCCAGGCTGTTCCTGCTGGATGAACCGACGCGCGGCGTCGACGTCGGCGCCAAGGCAGAAATCTATCGCTTGATCGACCAGCTCGTCGACGGCGGAGCCGGCGTCGTCGTCATCAGCTCGGAACTGCCGGAGCTCGTCCAGCTCTGCGATCGCGCCTATGTCATGCGCGACCACCGCATCGTCGGCCATCTCGATGACGACGCATTGACCGAACGAGCCATTCTCGAACTGGTGGTGCACCAATGACCGCGCCGACTCAATCGCAGCAGCGGCCAGGCGCTGGCCAGTTCTTCAGCGCCATCCCCGGCGCAGGCATCCTCCTGATCTTGATGCTGGCGCTGTTCACGATCGCCAATCCGCGTTTCGTGTCGCAGACCAATCTTGTCAATGTCGGCCTGCAGGCGTCGCTACTGCTGATGATCGCCTTGCCGATGACGCTGATCATCCTGACCGAAGGCCTCGATCTGTCGGCCGGCGCGCTGCTCGGCCTGAGCGGCGTGATCGTGGCTGAAGCGCTTCTCGCAGGCTGGAGCGTGTTCGCTGCCTGCGCGATGGCATTCGCGATCAGCACCGCCTTCGGCGCCCTCAATGGCGTCCTGATCGCCTATCTGACACTGCCCGCTTTCGTGGTCACCCTGGGCACCATGGGATTGATGCAGGGCATCGCGCTGGTCATGACCAATGGTGATCCGGTCGGCGGTTTCACGCCCGCCATCGAGACCTTCTACCGCTCCCAACTCTGGATTTTCCCGATGCCGATCGTGGTGGCCGTGGCCCTCTATGCCGCACTCTGGCTGCTGCTGTACCGGACGCGACTCGGCAACTATGTGATCGCCATCGGCGGCAACAAGGATGCGCTGCGCCTCGCCGGCATTCGCGCCAATCTCGTTCATCTCGCCGTCTATGTGCTCGGCAGCGCGATCGTCGGCCTCTCCGCCGTGCTGCTCATCGGGCGCACCAATTCGGCGCATCCGACCGTCGGTATCGGCATGGAGTTCGAGGCGATCGCCGCAGTCGTGCTTGGCGGCACATCTTTCGAAAAGGGCCAGGGCTGGCTGTTCGGCGCGGTGCTCGGCGCGCTCGCCATCACCGTGCTGCGTAACGGCCTCAACATCCTCTCCGTCGACTCGTCGCTGCAAGTGGTCTGTATCGGCATCCTGCTCATTCTCGCGTTGCTGATCGACCGGGCGCGGAAACATTATTCGAGGTAGGCAGCATGACGATCCCGGCAACGCTCGACACCCGATCTCCATCCCTGTCGCCCGATGCGTTGGCTTTGCTCGGCCGGCTCATTCTGATCGTGCTGATCGCGGGCGCGCTAACCGCGGTCGATCCCGGCTTCGCCTCGGTGAGCAATCTTCTGAACATGCTGCGGCAGGCGAGCCTGCTATTTCTCGTCGCGTCCGGCCTCACGCTCGTCATCATCGGAGGCGGCCTCGACCTGTCGGTCGGCTCGAATCTGACGCTGTCGGCCTGTCTTGCGGCAGCCGCGATCAAGACTACCGGCAATCCGTGGTACGGCGTCGCAGTCGCCGTCACCAGCGGCACGCTCATCGGTTTTACCAATGGGCTGATGATCAACCGTTTGCGGCTGCCGCCCTTTCTCGCCACGTTCGGCATGTTATGGGTCGCACAAGGTGCCGCCTACTGGTTCATGGCGGGACAGACGATCTATGGCATGCCGATGTCGTTCCGCTACTTCGGCACAGGTTTTTTCCTTGGCGTGCCGCTGCCGATCTGGATCACTCTCGTGGTCTGCGTCGTCTGCAGCATTATCCTGCACCGCACGACCTTCGGCCGTGAAGCGTATTTCATGGGCGCAAACCAGACCGCGGCGCTTCTCTCGGGCATTGCCGTGGAGCGCCGACGGCTGCTGCTCTACGTGCTCAGCGGCCTGACTGCCGGCATCGCGGCCCTGGTCTATCTGGCGCGCCTCAATGCCGCCGAACCGGGCATCGGCGAACCCTTGCTGCTCCCCGCGATCGCGGCCGTGCTCGTCGGCGGCACATCCTTGTTCGGTGGCAGCGGAAACATCGTTGGCACTGTGCTTGGCGCCATCCTGCTCACCATCATCGTCAACGGGCTCAATCTGCTCAACGTCGCCGCCACCTGGCATCCCTTCGTCAACGGCGCCGTCGTCCTCATCGCCATCCTCGCGGACTTCATCGTCAGTCGGCGCCGGTCGGAGAGCGGATAGGTCCGGCATCACACCTCACCACCGTCTCGTCATCCACAACCAAAAGGGGCCACCATGCGAACCACCAGACCACGTCGATGCGTCCTCGCTGCAATCATTTGCAGCACGTTGTCCAGTCCGGCTGCGTGGGCCGATGGTGAAGTAATTGCAGCCTTCACCAAAAACCAGGTGGACCCGCATTTCGAGGGCGTGCGCGCCGGCGTAGCGCAGATGGCGCAACGGATGAACGCGACGGTCAAGAACTACACGCCGACCAAGCCGAACAACATCACCGAAGGCATGTCACAGCTCGAAGACGTCGGCGTCACCAAGCCGAATCTGATGCTGTTCATGCCGATCGATGCCAAGGCCCAGTTGCCAACGATCAAGCGCCTGATCGATTCCGGTCTGCCGATCATCAACTACAATGACCGTGGCGGCGACGCGCCGTTCCTGTCTTTCATCGGCCAGGACGATTACAAGCTCGGCTATGATATCGCCAAGACCCTGTTCGACCACCTCGGCGGCAAGGGCAATGTGGTGATCCTCGAAGGCGTCAAGGGCTCCACGACCGGTGACGAACGCAAGCGCGGCTTCGACGCTGCGGCCAAGGACTATCCGAATATCAAGATACTGGCCTCGCAGCCCACAAACTTCCAGCGCCTGCTCGGCATGCAGACAATGGAAAACCTGATCCAGCAGTTCAGCACCATCGACGGCGTGATCGCCGCTGCCGACGCGTCGGCGCTCGGCGCCATCGAGGCACTCAATGCCGCCGGTCGCAAGAACGTCGCTGTGGTATCGATCAACGGCGTTCCGGAGGCCGTCGAAGCCGTGAAAGCGGGCAGCCTACTGGCGATCGCCGAGTTTGACGGCTTCAAGATCGGCTGCGTCGCCACTGCAGTCGGCCTCAACGCCATTCGTGGCCAGAGCGCACCGAAGCAGGTCACAATTCCAGGCGCGATCATCACCAAGGCGAACTACGCGCCGTGGCTCATCCCCTACAAGGATCGTACCTGCCCGACACCCGACGCCTATATCGCGAAATAATGCCAGCGGGCCTGCGGACGCATCGCGTGCTGCAGGCCCGCTTTTTCTTACTTGGCCGCCCCGTCCGTCGACATCGCGACGAGCTTTCCGTAACGCTCCGCATCGCTGCGCAGCTCCGTCTCGAAGGCCTCAGGCGTCGAGCTGGTGATGGTGACGCCCTGGGCCGCATACTGCTGGATCAGTGCGGGATCGGTCAGCAATTCGGCGAGATCTTTCGCGATCTGGCTGATGATGGGCTTAGGTGTCGCGGCCGCGGCGAGCATGCCGAACCAGCTGTCATAGGCGAAGTCCGGCAGGCCGGCCTCGGCGAAGGTTGGCACGTCGGGCAGCTGCGGCAGGCGCGCCTTGCCGGTGACGGCCAGCGCCCGCAGCTTGCCGGACTGGATCAAATCGCCGCCGACATTGAAGAAGGTGAAGGCCATGTTGGTGTCGCCGCGCATGACGCTGATCTGGGATTCCGGCTGCCCGCGATGTGGGATCAGCACCATCTTGGTGCCGGTGAGGCTCTTGAACAGTTCGGCGGCGATGCCGGTCGATGAGCCGACACCCGCAGAACTGTAGCTCAAGCTATCCGGCTTCGCTTTCGCTGCGGCGATGAAATCGGCGAGCGTCTTGAACGGCGAGTCGGGCGGTACGATCAAGATCACGGCGGTGGTCGCGACGCGGCTGATGGCGGCAAAATCCTTGATCGGGTCGAAGTTGAGGCCCTTGTTGACCACGCCGACCACGCTATGGCCGTTTGAGGTCAACATGATCTGCGAACCGTCGGAGGGTCCCTTGGCAATGCTGCTGACGCCTGCGATTCCAGGCCGGTTCTCGACAATGACCTGCTGCTTCCATTTCGCAGTAAGCTTCTCGGCCACGGTGCGCGCGAGAATGTCGGTCATGCTGCCGCCGGAAAACGGCACCACGATGCGGATGAGTTGGTTCGGATAAGTCTGTGCGACGGCCCCGGTGCCCATCAACGCCGTCGTCGCGGCAAGGCCAGAGCCGATCATAAACTGGCGGCGATCCATGTGTTTCTCCCTGAAGTATCAAATGCCGGGCTTTCAGCCTCTTGCGGTGTTGGGCAGTGGCATTGCGAGCAATACTACTGCCGATCGTTTCGTCTCATTGCGCAAGGCGCGCGTCTCGTTCGGCGCGATGCGGCAGGAATCCCAGGTACCGAGGGTGGCGATGCCATCGGGCGTCTCGAATGTGACCTCGCCTTCGAGGACCACATAGAATTTCTCTTCCGGCGAGGCCGAGGGCGTGATGCCGCCGCCCGGCAGGATCTGGCTCATCCCGAGCCACATGACGTCGCCCGGCCCGGCGTCGCGGCCCTGCAGGCGGAACATCCGCATGTCATTGTGGCCGGGAGCCTCATAGCGCGGGGCATCGTTCAGGCGGACGACATGCATGGCTTCACCCGTTCGGCTGAAAAACGAGACGGTCGCGCGAGGAGCCGAGCACGGCGACATAGGCTTCCGCGGCGCGCTCCAGCGGGTAAATCGCGTCCGGCTTGATCGGAAACGGTTTCAACGCACCGCTGGCGAAACCCGGCACCAGCTCACGCAGGATCTCGCCGGCTTCAGGCGATGTCAGCGATAGCGAGTCGACGCCGAAGTAAGTGTGCTTGCCGCGGTAGAAGGCGAAGATATCGAACGGCACGGTGGCCTTGGTAGAGGCAATGAAGATCTGGCGGCCGAGATGCGCGAGCGATTTCGTGCCGGCGTCGTAATAGGGTTCGCCGACGGTATTGTAGACGATGTCCACGCCCTTGCCGCCGGTGAGTTCGCGCACTGTCGCTGCGACGTCGTTGCGGCAAGAATCGATGACCGTCACCTCACCATGGGCATGGCCGGCATATGGTTCGTCTTTACGGACAACGCCGATCACGCGGGCGCCCTGCCATGATGCGATCTGCGTCGCCGCCTGCCCAACCTTGCCGTTGAGGCCGAGGATTAACACCGTCTCGCCGGGTTTCGGCATGCCGCTGCGGCGAAAACCCTCTTGCGCGGTGACGAAGGGCACACCGATTCCGGCGGCCTCGGCGAGGCTGATATTTGCCGGCTTCTCGACCAGCGCGGACGCCTCGACGACCAGATGCGTGGCATGGGTGCCGTCGCGGCCGATCCCGAGCTGGCCGGACGAGCCAAATACTTCCTTGCCGATCAGATCGGCCGGGCCTTCGATCACGACGCCGGCGAAGTCACGACCGGGCGTACGCGGAAATACGGCATGCGGCATCAGGCCGAGCGTCGCCTTGGCGTCCGACGGATTGATCGCAGCAGCCTTGATCTCGACCAGCGCATCGCCCGGCCTTGTGCAGGCGAGTGTGTGCTGCTCGATGCCGAGCACCACATTCTCGATGCGATCGGCCTTGGCGGCGACCCGCAGGCATGTTGCGATGACGCTGGCGGAAGTCCTTGCGGCGGCAGTCATGTCAATCCTCGAATGCTGGTTATGCGGCGCTCGGCAAACCGAACAATGCGCGCGCCTCGGCAGGCGTCGCGATCTGTGCGCCAAGTTCCTCGATGATACGGCGCGCCTTCTCCACCATCACGGCGTTCGATGGCGCCAATACGCCGCGGCCGAGCATCACCGCATCTTCCAGGCCGGTGCGGGCATGGCCGCCGGCGAGGACCGACTGCGCCACCATGGGAAATGTGGAGCGGCCGATGCCAATGGCCGTGAAATGCGCATCCCGCGGCAGCAGGCCCCGCGCATACAGCACCGTTTCCGGCGACGGCTGGAATCCGTATTTCACGCCCATCACGAAGGAGGTGAGCGCCGGGCCGCTGAGTGTTCCATCAGCGAGAAGATCGTGCAGCAGCGCGATATCGCCGGAATCGAACAGTTCGATCTCGGGTTTCACGCCGGCCTCGCGGATGACCTTCGCCATGCGGCGCACGTTGCCGGGGGTGTTGATCACCACCTGCCCACCGGAATTCATGGTGTTGAGGTCGAGCGTACAGATGTCCGGCTTCAGCGCCGTGATATGGGCGACGCGTTCTTCCGGATTCATCAGCGTGGTGCCCGCGGCGGCGACCTTGGGGTCATCCTGCGACGGCACAAAGCGACCACCGGGGCCGGTGGTAATGTTGAGAACCAGGTTGCGATTACGCGCGCGAATGCGCGCCACGACGTCCTGATAATATTCAAGCTTCATGGAGGGCGCGCCAGTGCCGGGCTCTCGCACATGGATATGCGCGACCGCCGCACCGGCTTCTGCGGCGCCGAGGCAGGCGTCGGCGATTTCTTCGGGCGTGATCGGCAGATGCGGGGTCTGGTCCGGCCGCGTCAGATTGCCGGTGACGGCACAAGTGATGACGATCTTGTCGAGCATCGGGCGCATCAATCTCTCCTTACAACGCCCGGCCGCCGTCAACGACGATCAGCGAGCCGGTGGAATAGGTCAGGTGCGTGGCGCAGGCCGCGATTGCGCGGCCGACATCCTCGGCCGTCGCAACACGCTTGAGCGGAATGGTCCCCGCGACCTTATCAAGCGCGGCCGCATCGCGGCCCGGCACAAAGTCAGTGGCCACCACGCCCGGCGACACCGCCATCACGCGCACCACCGGCGCCAATGCCCGCGCGAGCGACTTGGTCATGGTGTCGATGCCGGCCTTGATCGCCGCGTAAGCCAGATTGGAGCCGACGCCATTCAGCCCCGCAATCGAGGATACGTTGACGATGAGCCCATCGCCGCTCGCCTTGAGCAGCGGCGCGAAAGCACGGATGGCTGCAAATTGGCCGCGCCAGTTCACCTTGAACATATCGTCGATGAACTCGTCGGTCAGCGCGTCGAGATCGCCGATCGGAATCGGTTTCGTGTAGCCTGCGGTATTGACGAGAATATCGCAGCGACCGAACGCTCGCTCCACCTCGCCGGCAAGCGCCTTAAGCGTTGCACTGTCTTCGACGACCGCGCGTCTGGCGAGATGGCCCTCGCCCGGAAGGCTGGCCAGCAATGCGTTGGCAGCTGCCTCGCCGGAGCGCCAGGTCACGACGACATGGGCGCCTTCGGCGGCCAAGGCTTGCGCGGCCGCGGCGCCGATGCCGCCCGAACCGCCGATCACCACGGCTACCTTGTTCATGAGAGTATCCGACATCGACAGCTCACTTGATGGGAGGATGCGGGAGCACGGCCTCGCCAGGCTCCATGACGAACGTGTAGTTAAGGCTGAACCATTCGCCCGTAACATCCGGTGCTGGCGGCGCGCCTTCGCCCTTGCGGAAATCGCCGATCAGCGCGCGCGTCACGCCGAATACGACGTCGCTCTCCAGATGTTCGTCGTCATCGACAAAGATCTGCGTGATCAGCGTCTTGAAGCCTGGCCTGAAGGCAAGCACATGCAGATGCGCCGGCCGGAACGGATGCCGGCGCTGCGCGGCCAGCATCTCCCCGGTCGGACCATGGGTCGGCACCGGATAGCCAGCAGGCTTGACCGAGCGGAACGCGAAGCGGCCGTTCGCATCGGTCTCAAACACGCCGCGCAAATTCATGTCAGCCTGACCCGCGTCCTGGTTTTCGTACATTCCCGATGGCGAGGCCTGCCAGACATCAACGCTGACACCCGGGAGCGGCGCTCCCAGTGCGTCGGCGATGCGGCAATCGACGAACAGTGGCGCACCGGGCGTCGGCGAACGCAAGATCGAGGCACCATTCTCCACGCGCGGAGCGTTCGCCCGCCAGAACGGCCCTAGCAAAGCTGCGGCGGTCTCGCTCGCGCCATCCTGGCCGTTGTTCAACAGGCAGACCAATGTCGAGAGCCCGACTGCATCGCTGAACAACACGCCCTCGTTATGGGTGTCGTTTGTCGCCTGGCCGATGCGGTTCAGGAAATCGATAGCAAACTCGAATTCCGCCTCGGTCAGCCGAACCTCGCGGGCAAATTCGTGCAGATGACGAACGAAAGTGGCCATGACCGTGCGCAACCGCTCGTTCGGCGCACCGCTCATGGCGGCAAGCACAACGTCGGTCACATCCTCCTGACGCGTGATGATCATCGACACTCCCTCACATTGCGATTTTTTGGCTGTCCACGCTGCGCAATCGATTGCACATTTAGTGCAATCGATTGCGCAAGTCAACCGCACCAGCTAGTTTGGAGATCGTGGCAGGGATGACGACAATCAAAGATGTGGCGCGCGAGGTGGGAGTGCACCCCTCCACCGTGTCGCGCGCGCTCGACCCTGCCCGCCGCGGACGGATCGGCGAGCCGGTCGTGCGCCGGATTCTGGAAGCAGCGGAGCGGCTGGGTTACCGTCCGGACACGGTGGCCGCGAGTCTGCGCAGTGGCCGTTCGAACATGGTCGGCATCATCGTCCCGGACATCGCGAACCCCGTCTTCTCGCCGATCATCGGCGGCCTCGAAGACGTGCTATCGGCGCGCGGCTACGCGCTGATTGTCGCCGACCCGCAACCGCAACGGACGGGCACCGACGACATCGTTCAACGGCTCGTGGCGCGCCGCGTGGATGGCCTCGTGCTGGCGAATGTCGCGCTCAAGGATAATTCGATCGAGCGTTGTCTGAGTTGGAAAGTCCCTGTCGTGCTTGTCAATCGCGCGGAGGCTGAGGCGCGTGTGCCTTCGGTGGTCTCGGACGATGTGGCCGGCATGCGGCTCGCGGTTGCGCATCTTCTCGAGCTTGGACATCGTCACATCCTCCACCTCGCCGGCCCGCAAATGCTATCGACCGGATCGCTTCGCCGCCGCGGTTTCTTGGAGGCAATGCACGAAGCCGGTTTCGCGCCGGCCGACAATGATATCGAAGAGGCTGAAGCCTTCACGCGCGAGGCAGGACACGCTGCCGCACTCAGACTGCTCGCACGACAGCCTGAGGCCACCGCCATCGTCGCAGCCAACGATCTCCTCGCGCTCGGCATCTATGAAGCGTTGCGCGAAACGGGCCGGCGATGTCCGGAAGATCTGTCAGTGATCGGTCACAACGACATGCCGCTGGTGGATCTGGTGGATCCGCCGCTATCCACGATCCGCATCAGCCACCGCGAGATGGGTGAACAGACCGGCCAACTCATGCTCGACCTGATCGAAGGCGTCCGCGGCGATGTGCCTTATGTCGTTACAGCGCCCCTGCTCGTCGTGCGCCGCTCGACACAGCCACCAAGGATCTCGCGATAAGCCGGGATCTCAGCGATTGAGCCAATGTGATTGGTTTGCCCCCGCTTCGACCGAGGGTGGACTCGCATATCGGCAAGCAAAGCTCGAGCTTCGTTATCGATTCGGCCAGATGCAGAAGCAGCTGCGCGCAAAGGATAACAAGCAAGTGATCAGACTGGAACGAGTTGCATGACAGGTCTGACGTCATATGGGATGCATTGACCATTGATCTGCAGTAACTCGGCACTCTACATTCCACACGATGAAGCTGGGCGGTTCCCACGCTAGGGAACCAAGATGTCTGATGTTTCTCGCCGCGCTCAACTTATCCTGTTGAAGAACGATCTGCACATCATGCGAGGCCGGGCTCAACGCCTGGATCTAGGCGATGTAGCCTTGTTGATCTCGCAAGCTGTTCTACTGCTCTCCAATCAGCCGGAGATTCCTAAATCTGACCAGCCCCGCGCCTAACTGCGCTGTTTGTCATCGGCGCGTTCGGTCGCCAGGACGAACATACCAACAGCTGCTGCGGTCACCAAAAACGGCATAACGATAAGAGCCATGGACGCCTCCGTGTCGAAGTTGATCTTCGAGCATGACACAGCATCTCCTATGCGGCTCCCTACTTCCCTAAAGCGGATGGTGAACAGAATCATACAGAGAGATTTGGTTGAGAAATGCCAAATTCACGAATGATAAAGTATGCGATCTGCGCGATGTCCAGCGCGCTAAATGTCTGCTTTGCGCCAGGAGCGGTAACCCACCACGACGACTTTGCGTCAGAAGCGGGCATTCGCCAGCGGGGTTCCCCTGAGGTAGAGGAGGCGGACATTTCTTGCACTGGCCGCCCCCCTCCAAAGATAGCTTAAACCTCCAGCTTGTCCCCACCCTTCAGATCAAGCATCTCGCGCGCTTCATCCGGGGTCGCAATCTTAAGACCCAAACCTTCGACGATCTTGCGCGCGAGGGTGACCTGCTCGGCATTCGAGGAAGCCATGCGACCTGGCGCCGCCCACAGCGAATCTTCCAGACCGACGCGGATATTGCCGCCCATGGCCGCGGCCATCGCCGCGATCGGCAGTTGATTGCGACCAGCGCCGAGCACCGACCAGACATACTTGTCGCCGAACAAACGATCCGCCGTGCGCTTCATGTGCAACACGTCTTCGGGATGTGCACCGGTGCCGCCCTGCAGGCCAAACACCGTCTGGATGAACAGTGGCGGCTTCACCAGACCCTGGTCGAGGAAATAGGCCAGGTTATAGAGATGCGCGGTATCGTAACATTCGAATTCGAAGCGCGTGCCCGTCTCCGCCAGCGTCTTCAGGACGTATTCAATGTCCTGGAACGTGTTGCGGAACACGATGTCCTTGTTCTGCAGGTGCTTCAACTCCCAGTCATGCTCGAATTTCTTGAAACGGTTCAGCATGCCGAAGAAGCCGAAATTCATCGAGCCCATATTGAGCGACGCGACTTCCGGCTTGTAGACCGCCGCAGGCCGCACGCGCTCGTCCACCGTCATGGTCGGCGCACCACCGGTGGTCAGGTTGATCACCGCATTGGAGCGCTGCTTGATGATCTTCAGGAACGGCGCGAAGGCCTCTGGGCTTTGATCCGGCTGACCGGTTTTCGGGTTGCGCGCATGCAGATGCACGATCGCGGCGCCCGCTTCCGCCGCATCCACGGCAGCATCAGCGATTTCCTGCGGCGTTACCGGTAATGCCTTGGACATCGAGGGCGTATGGATCGCCCCCGTCACGGCACAGGTGATGATGACTTTGCGGCTCATGTCAGTCTCCGTCTTACTGTTGAGAGATCGTATGATCAGGATTTGCCGCCCTGTGCGGCCTTGTGGGCCGCCAGTGCTGCAAGGCGTTCGTTGCGTTGCTGCGTCAGCGCCGCGATCCGGTCCGGCGACGGCTGATGCGGCCAGGCCGCTATCACCCGGTCGACATTCGGGCTTTGATAGACTTCGGGTCCTGCCGATGCGGCAGCCAGCTCTTTGTAGAAACCGGTATAGCGCGCGCAGTAATCGGGGATGCCACCGGGCGCATTGAGTTCGATGGTTTCCAGCGGGCCGAGAAACGACCAGCGCAGACCAAGGCCGTCCTTTACGGTGTGGTCGAGATCTTCCGCAGAGACATAACCTTCGCCGACAAGACGAAACGCCTCTGCCAGCAACGCGCCCTGCAGACGGTTGAGAATGAAGCCGTTGATCTCGCGGTTAACTGTGACAGGCACCTGCCCGATCTCGCGATAGATCTCGCGCGCACGGTCGATGGTCTCATGCGAGGTCCAGGATGCGCCGCATAGTTCGACCAGCGGCACGAGATGTGGCGGATTGACGGGATGACCGACAAGACATCGCGCCCGCCCCGGAAGCATTTCAGTAAAGCGGGACGCCACAATGGCCGAAGTCGATGACGCCAGCAACGCATCCGGAGGCGCAAGACGATCCAGCTCCGAAAAGATGGCGATCTTCTGATCGACATTTTCAGGGCCATTCTCCTGTACGAAGGTCACGTCCTTGACGGCCTCTGCCAAACTTGCCGCGATCGATATTCTTGCAGCCGCGCCGTCTGGATCACTGGCAAGCCCATGACGGGCCAGCGCATGCAGTTCATCGCGAATAAGCTGAGGCGCAGCTTCCAGCGTCGGGCGATGCGGATCGGTCAATCGCACGGTCCAACCTGCGCGGGCGAAGATCGTTGCCCAGGCCCGCCCAATCAAACCAACTCCTACGATCGCGACGTGCCGATTGTTCGTTGTCATTTCTATTCTCACAGCCACAGCACCTTGCGGCGCAGATCGAGATCGTCACGCAGGGCCTTGGATGCCCCCTGATGAATGACTTTGCCCCGCTCCAACGCCACCGTCGAATCGGACAGAGCCAATGCCAGATCGAGATTATGATCGACAATGATGATGGCAATTTCCTTGCGGAGCCGGTCGAAGGTTTCGAACAACTGTTCCACCACCGCGGGCGCCAATCCTTCAAAAGGTTCGTCAAGCAACAGTACACGCACGTCGCCGGACAGCGCACGCGCAACGGCCACCATCTGTTGTTCGCCACCCGAAAGATAATCGGCGGGACTATCGAGACGTTCGCGAATACGCGGGAAATATTCGTAGATGCGTTCTCGCGTCCAGTGCACGCCGTGGCCGGTCTGCCGCTTGAGGCCACCGAGTTCGAGATTCTGCTCGACGCTCATACCGGCAAAGAGTGCTCGTCCCTGCGGCACGTAACCGATGCCGAGCCGCGCAGCCTCCGCCGATGACAGGCCGACCAACTCGCTGCCTGCAAGCTGAATGGACCCGTTCGAAGCCGGCGCGATGCCGATCAGCGTCTTGAGCAAAGTCGATTTCCCCGCACCGTTGCGTCCAAGCAGCGCGATGATTTCGTTCTCGTGCAGGGTGAAATTGACGTCGTTGAGAATATGGCTCTTGCCATAGAACGTATCGACATTCTTCACCGTCAGGAGTGGCTTCGCGCCTGCCGAGGTTTCACGCGGCTTGGCGGCCACGGCCGTCGCGCCGGAACCGATATACACTTCCTGTACCCGCGGACTGGAACGTGCGTCTTCGACCGAGCCATCCAGCAACACCCGCCCTTCATTCATGACGGTGACATGGTCTGCCAGCTGGAACACGCGGTCGATGTCATGCTCGACAAGCAGAACCGGGAGATCAGTCGAGATGCGCTTGATGATCGCACCGATCCGTTCACGTTCGGCGGCCGCAAGTCCAGCCAACGGCTCGTCAAGCAGCAGAATGCGCGGCGCTGTCGCAAGAGCCACGCCCATATCGAGCAGCCGCTGGCCACCGTAAGACAGCATCCCGGCTTCCGCCTTCTCAATTCCTGCCAGACCGAGATAACGGATCACCGCGTCGGCCTCCTGGTTGATCAGATCGATGGACAGCGCATTGGTCACAGGGTCGAAACGCCGGGGATGCCGCGCCTGCACTGCGAGGCGAATATTCTCGCCGACGCTTAAGGCGGGAAACAGGTTGGTGATCTGGAACGAGCGCCCAATTCCGGCAGTGGCTATCGATTCCGGCGTGTGGCCCGCGATCGGCTCGCCCATCAGTGAGACGCTGCCCTGATCCGGTTTGTACATGCCCGACAGGAGATTGAACGCCGTCGTCTTGCCGGCCCCGTTCGGACCGATCAGCGCATGCAGCGTGCGATCGGCGATCGCGATGTCGACGCCCTGCACGGCCTTGATGCCACCGAAGCTTTTCACGATATGGCTGGCAGCGAGCACCGCTCCGTCGACCGACGACTTCGGTCGCAAAAACTCCGGCAGTGGCAGCACTTCGATACGCCGGGCCGACATCGCTGCATCTTCCTCCACCTTCTTGCGAAATGGCGCGATCAGGCGCTCGCCCATGCCGATCAGGCCCGTGGGCGAGAAGACGATGAAGCCAACAAAGACGAGGCCGAACCAGAACAGCCAGTTCTCGGAATAGATGCCAAGAAACTCGCGAAACAGAATGAAGAACAGCGCGCCCAGCGCCGGCCCCAGGAAGCTGCGCATACCGCCGATCACGACCATCGCCAGCAATTCGCCGGAGAATGCCACCGAGATCGGATCCGCCGAAGTCATGCGGTTCTTGTACAGCAGCAACACGCCAGCGAGCCCGGTGATAGTAGCGGATAGCACGAAGGCAATGAGCTTGTAACGATTGGTGGGATAGCCGAGGAAGCGTGCCCGCTGTTCGTTCTCGCGGATCGCGACTAGGACCGAACCGACGGTGGAGTTGTGAAAGCGCCAGAGCAGGATCAGCACCAGAAATGCGATGATCGCCACGAACCAGTAATAGGTCGCCGCCGCATCGAGATCGAAGCCGAGCAATGGTGGTCTCGTAATTCCGCCGAGGCCGTTCTCGCCACCGGTCACATCAGTCCAGCGAAACGACACGCTGTAGAGCATGGCAGCCAGTGCCAGCGTGAGAAGCGAGAAATACACACCGCGGCGGCGCAGGATCAGAAAGCCGAAGGCCGCCGCCGCGACGGCAACGATGATCAGCGCCAGCAGCGTCGGCCCGACGAAAGAATTGGGCATCCAGTTGCGCTGGATCAGCGCTGCCGCATAGGCCGCAAGGCCAAACCAGGCGCCATGCCCAAACGAGACCAGACCAGTATGTCCGACCAGAATGTTCAGCGCCATACAGGCCAGAGCGAAGGCCACGATCTCCGTCGCCGACGTCATCGTGAGCCCAAGCGCCAGCAGGATCGGCGGCAGGATGAGCAGGCCAATGCCTGCGATCAACAACGGAACGGGAAGACGATTCAACATTGGCATCGCCTCACTCGAACCGCATGATGCGTTCGCCGAACAGGCCGCGCGGCCGGAACAGCAGCACCAGAAGCATCAGAAGATAGATCGCCGCCGTCGAGGCCGCGGAATAGCCGATGCCGACCATCACACCCTTAACCAGTCCGACCAGGAGCGCCGCGAGCACGACGCCCCAGAACGAGCCAAGACCGCCAATCACCACCACCACGAAAGCTGGCGTGATGATCTCCTGCCCCATTGCCGGATGGATCGAATAGATCGGTGCGAGCAATACGCCTGCGAGTCCCGCCAGACCAATACCCAGGGCTGCAACGACCGACATATAAGGCTGCAGCGAGATGCCGAGTGCGCTGACCATGTCGGGATTCTGGACGCCGGCCCGCACGACGCGGCCGAACGAGGTCTTCTGCAGCAAGACCCAGAGCCCGAGCACGCAAGCCACGGCGATGCCGAGCAGCACGACGCGATAAAACGAATAGATGAAGCTTCCGATTGCCACCTGACCGCGCAGTCCCGGCGGGATTGAATAGGACAAAGGCGGCGCGCCAAAGATCATGCGCAGCGCCTGCTCGGCGACCATCGCGAGTCCGAAAGTCAGCAGCAGCGAGAGAATGGGATCCGACCGATAGAAGCGCCGAAACAGCGTCCGCTCGATGACAACGCCGAACAGCGCGACGACAACGGGCGCCACGACGAATGCGCCGCCGAAGCCGAGATGGGGCGAAATGACAAGGGTAAGATAGGCGCCGATCGCATAGAACGCACCATGCGCGAGATTCACGATGCCGCCGAGCGAAAAGATCAGCGACAGGCCGAGCGCAATCAGAAGATAGTAAACACCATCAAGCAGTCCGTTGAGGATCTGCTGGGTGAGCAACATGGCGGACATGATATGGGCTCCGCAGTCGCGCGCCGACGCGCATCTGACAGGGGTCGGGAGGACGAAACCAAAGCAGCTTCACGAGCAGAATGTCGGCGTCTCGCCCGAAGGCGAAACGCCGAGATTGTTGCTAGCTCGGGAATTTGCAGACGTTCTCTTCCGCGGTGGACGCAATCACTTCGAGCGGTTCATCCGGCCCCGGGACCGCCGGGCTCGATGAGAAGATGTCCCACTGGTTCTTAATCTTGTCCGCAGGCAACGCCGTCACCGCATACATTTCGTGCATCAGCTGATGATCCGATGCGCGGAAGTAGCCGGGACGCGTCTTCAGCAAATCGAATTTCGCGCCCTTCTCGAAATGCTCGATGATCTTCGGCGACTCAGCCGATTTCAGCTCGTTGATGCTCTGCGCCACAATCTTGGTGGCGATGTAGTCGCCCCAGGCCTGGTTCTCCGGCGGCTTGTTGTACTTCTTGGTGAAGGCCGCGACGAAGGCCTTGCTGCCGGGCGTGTCCAGCAGATGATGCCAGACCACAGGCCAGGTGCCGACGAAGTTGCCCTTGCCTGCAGCCCAGGCCAGAGCCGTATCGAAGCCGAAACCACCGACCGGGAAAGTCAGACCGAATTCGGCATATTGCTTGAGGAAGTTGGTGATCTGGTTGCCGGCGAGATTGATCACCACGAGATCAGGTTTGGCCTCGCGGATCTTGAGGAGATAGGCAGAAAAGTCCGTGGCGTCGGTGGGCACGAGGTCGTCGCCGGCGAAATTGCCGCCATTGGCCTGCATGAAGCGCTTCGACACGTTAAGCAAGTCATGCCCGAAAGCGTAGTCCGCCGTGAGCGAGTACCACTTCTTGCCCTTCACCAGACCGTCGCGCAGGAACGAGCGGCCGACCGTCTTCACATACATCGAGTTCTGCGACTCGACGTGGAACATGTAGCGCTGGCAGTCCTTGCCGCGCAGCGCATCGGAATTTCCGCCGGTGTTAATGAACAGCGTCTTGTTGCGCGTGGCGACCTGCGCGATGGTCAGACACGATGCCGAAGAAATTTCGCCGATGATACAGGCGACCTTGTCGCGCTCGATCATGCGCTCCGCCTTCGTCGAGGCCGTCTGCGGATTGATCGAGTCCTCCTTGAGCAGTTCAACCTTGCGCCCCATCATGCCGCCGGCGGCATTGATCTCTTCAACAGCGAGATCGATGGCCATCACACCATATTCGCCAAGCGGGCCGAGAAAGCCGGTACGCGGCGTGAGATGGCCGATGCGGATGACGTCGGAGGTCTGCGCACTGAGGATCGAGGGTGCTGACAGGCCGGACGCAAGCGCGAGACCACCCGCGGTCTTCAGCAGACTGCGGCGCGTAAATTGATTGGTGTTCGACATCAGATTCGTCTCCCTGATACGGCCGCGCGACGCGGCTGTTTCCCCTCCGGCAGGCGCTGCGCTCTTCTGTTGAGAGGGCTTTGTTCGCTTGCCGTGATCTGTGATCACAGTTAGAGTTGCAAAAGACGGGGGCTTTGTCGAGTCCCTCCCTGCAATTTCGCAACGACACCCGGAGACCGCGTTGAACCTGCCGACTGCGCTGACCCTCGTGGAGCCGCTCGACCGCCAGACGCTGGGCGAGCGCGCTTACGCGCAACTGGCGGATTTGCTCATCTCGGGCAGGCTCGCGCCTGGCGAAAAACTGTCATTGCGTATGGCCGCCGAAGTGCTCGGCGTGTCGATCATGCCGGTGCGCGAGGCGGTATCACGACTCGTCGCCGACAAGGCATTGGAAGTCGCGGCCAACCGTGCCGTGCGCGTGCCCGTGATGTCGGCCACGCAGTTTCGCGATCTGACGAAGGTACGTATCGCTATTGAGGGTCATGCTGCAGCAGAGGCAGCGCGACTACGTGGCGACAGCAATCTCGCATCGATCGCGACCGCCGAAGCCGCGATGCGCGCGGAAAGTGAATTGAAGGCACCCGATCTGCCGCGCGCGGTCGAGCTCAACAAGACGTTTCACTTTGCCGTCTACGAGGCCGCGCAATCGCCGATCCTGGTCGAGATCATCCGTGCGCTCTGGCTCAAGGCAGGCCCCGTCATCAATCTCGATCTGCGCGGCAATCCAGATCGCCTCGCCAAGGGCGAAGCCATCCGGTTTCATGCGGACGTTCGCAAGGCGATCGAGATCGGTGATGCCGAAGCTGCCAAAGTCGGGATCGCCGCCGATATCACCAGCGCTGCCAATTTCATCCTGTCGCGCGGCGGCCTCTCCGCCTAGTTCTCACAAAGTCCCCGGAGCCACCATGGATCTCAACATCAAGGGTTTGCGCGTCATCGTTACCGCGGGCGCCAATGGAATCGGCCTGGCCATCGCCCGCGCCTTTGCCGGCGAAGGCGCGCGCGTTCATGTCTGCGATGTGGACCAGACTGCTCTCTCCGCACTCACAGCGAGTGATCCCGCAATCACGCAGACACATTGCGACGTTGCTGATCGTGCGTCAGTTCAAAGACTGTTCGATGAGGCAACAGCCAAACTCGGTGGCCTCGATGTCCTCGTCAACAATGCCGGCATTGCAGGCCCGACCGCCAAAGTCGAGGAGATGCATCCCGACGACTGGGATCGTTGCCTGAACATCTGCCTGACCGGCCAGTTCAACTGCACGCGCCTCGCCGTGCCGCTGCTGCGCCAGAGCGGCAATGGCTCCATCGTCAACCTGTCGTCGGCGGCTGGCCGCGTTGGCTTCGCGATGCGCTCGCCCTATGCCGCGGCGAAATGGGGCGTCATCGGCTTCACGAAATCGCTCTCCATCGAGCTCGGCCCGGACAACATCCGCGTCAACGCGATCCTGCCCGGCCTCGTCGCCGGCGATCGCCAGCGCCGCGTGCTGGAAGCCAAGGCGCAGCAGCGCGGCATTTCCTTTGCTGAGATGGAGAAAACTGCGTTCTCCTATACGTCAATCAAGGACTACGTCACACCGGAGCAGATCGCCGACCAGATCCTGTTCCTGGCCAGCCCACGCGGACGCACGATCTCCGGCCAGGCGATCTCGATCTGCGGCGATACCCAGATGCTCGGCTAGCGGTCGATGCTCGAGCCTCGACCAAGCCAATTGGCTGTTTTGCACCACTAGCGAGCAGAATGGATTGGTTGGACGTTGCCAATCGAGGAGGATGCGCCTCGGATCGTGCTGGTGAGCGCCGCCAGATCGGCTGGAAGATCGTCGCCGCGCCACGCAACGTGCTGATCCGGTCGCGCCAGCAGCAGCTTATGCCGATAGACAACAGGTGCTGACCCCAAGATGATGTCTAGCACGTCGACGGGAACGCCTGATGCGTTCGCTGACTGCATGAAAGCAGTGACGTCCACAAAGGGATCGAAGCGCAGCAGAGTGTAGCCTTGACCAAGCGCATCATACAGTGATCGCCCGTCCACAAGCGTGAAATGCGGCACGCGTGCGCCGGGCACGGTGGAAGCGGTGAATTGGCCCATCGAATAAGGCGGAGCATCTTCACCGTCATACACAATCAGCGGAGATCGTTCGTAGTAATATCCGAAGTTGAGTCCTGCGCAGCAATATTGCTGAACGTTGAGATCGTAGGTCGATTTGGCGACCGAGGCGCGGTACGCGTCTGCCTCCGGTCCTTCGGTATCGATTTTGGACGAAACTGCTCCGCGCGCTTTCGTCATCTCATGCGCATGGTTCATCGCGAAATGCGACACCTGTTCGGTGATTGGCAGCCGCTCGGCTTCGTAAGCTGCGAGGATGCCGTCGGCGCCCCAGCCCGCAAGACGCGCAGCCAGCAGCCAGGCCAGGTTTGCGGCGTCCGCGATGCCGGCATTCATGCCGTAGCCCGCATAGGGCACCCAGAGATGGCAAGCATCCCCGCAGATGAAGACACGGTCGCGCCGCATGCGGTCGACTATGAGACGGCGGCCGATCCAGTCTTCCTTGCTCAGAAGATCGTACGCGACTGTCTCGTCTACGCCGAGAACGGTGCGGATCGCCTGGTTGCGATCGACCGCTTCGAAGTCCGTCACGCCGGGCTTGAGATAGACGTGGACCAGCCAGGTCTCTCGTCCGTCGATCGCATAAACGTTTCCCGACTGTTGCGGATTGAGTGAGAACGAGGCCCAGGCGGGTACGCCGCCCTTTTCGCGCAGCATCGGCAGCAGGCTTGGCGCACGGATGTAACTCGACTGAACATGCTGAAGGGCCACGTCTCCACTCAACGTCGCGCCGATGGCTTTCCGGACGCCGGAGCGGCCGCCATCGCAGCCGATCAGATAGCTGCAGGCGATCTGGACCACCCTTCCCTGCGCGTCCGCCGCCCACGCCAAGACACCGTCATCGGATTGAGTGAACTCCGTCAGCACAGTCGCCGAAAGAATGCGGGCGTTTGGCATCTCTTCGAGATGTGCGAACAGCACCGGCTCCAGATAGATCTGGTTGATCCGGTGAGGTGGCTCGGGCGTGGGCCAGTCGGTGTCGGGGCCTCCCGTGGCAGTGTAGCGGTTTGCGCGGCATGGGATCGGGATGCGGGTGATCTCGCGTCCGAGAAAGGACGTGCGATAGGCAACGTCGTTGGGATAATCCGCAGGCAGGCCGGCGTCGCGTACTTTTTCAGCCACGCCGAGCCTGCGGAAGATTTCCATTGATCGGGCCGACACGTGATTCGATTTCACGTTCGGCGGCTCACCGCGCGAGCGGGCCTCCAGTACAATCACCTCGACGCCGCGCGAGGCAAGATCCATCGCGAGCGTGAGCCCGACCGGTCCCGCGCCGACAACCACGACATCGGCATTCAGACGAATGGGATTCGCGCTCACCACCAGCCCTCCGTCTGCGGCGCTTATTGCGTCATCCGGATGTTTCCGGCGCGCGCGACGGCGGCCCAGCGATCGATATCGGCCGCAATGATCCGCGTGAATTCATCCGACGTATTGCCGATGGCATCGATGCTGAGGGTCTTGAGACGCGCGACCACATCCGGCATGCGGGCGATGCGGACGAATTCGCCCTGCAGCTTCTGCACGATCGCCGGAGGCGTTGCCTTCGGCGCGAAGACCCCGCTCCACAGCACAGCTTCGAAGTCCGCGCCGGCTTCCTTCATCGTCGGCACATCGGGCAGTTCCGCCATCCGCTTGGGCGCGGCGACCGCAAGTGCACGGACCTGCCCGCCCGTGATCTGCCCCATTACCGGGCCGGCATCGGCGATTGTCGCCGTGACGTCGCCGGCGATCACGGCCGTAACGCTATCATTAGCGCCCTTATAGGGGATCATCTGCATCGGCGTGCCCGTCTTCTGCTTGAAGAGCTCGGTCGCAAGTTGGAAGGCGGCAGAAGACGACGAGTAATTCGCCTTGCCCGGATTATCCTTCGCGAACGCGACCAGGTCGGCAACGGATTTGAACGGCGACGACGCCTTGACGATCAGCATCAGCGGAAATGAGCCGAGTTCCGAGATCGGCGCGAAGTCGCGTAGCGTGTCGTAGTTGAGCTTCTCATAGACGGCGGGATTGATGACCATCGCACCGCTGGCGCCGATCAGCAGCGTGTAGCCATCGGGCGCAGAACGCGCGACATATTCGGTGGCGACGACCGCGCCGGCTCCCGGCTTGTTCTCGACGATAACAGGCTGCCCGAGACTTTCCGACAGTTTCTGCCCGACCACCCGGGCAATGATGTCGTTGCCGCCACCAGCGGTGAAGCCGACGACGAGGCGGATCGGGCGGTTCGGGTACGTGCTCGCATCATCCGAGGCTCTTGCGGTGGTGAGATGCAGCGCCAGACCCAGGCAAAACAACACGGCAATACGTCCGGCTCTCATGGTTTCCTCCCGAATGTTCATGATGATGCGCGACTCTGGCGGCCGCTTGCCCCTTACAGTGGGGTAATTTCGACATGCAAGACGGCGGCGCGGCCACCATCCACGACGGCGAGACAACGATCGATCGCCGCAGCGAGCGCCTCCGGGTCCCTCACATGCTCGCCATGTGCGCCGAACGCTCGCCCGACTTCGGAAAAGCTTCTCCGCTCGTCCTGCCTTCCGGAGCGCAACTGGGACTGAAAAGCGTTGCTGGCGGCCGCCGAACCCTTGGGATAGACGCGCTGAACCGAAGACTTGACCGCCTGCCAGCCGCCATTGTCGAGCACCACGGTGAGGATCGGGATTTCGTATTGCTGTGCAACGGCGTAGACGGAATCGGGCGACGAGAAGTGAAAGCCGCCATCACCGATGATCTGAACGATGCGGCGCTGCGGTTGCGCGAGCTTGAGGCCGAGCGCCATGCCGCCCGAGAAGCCGAGCCCGCCGCCGGCGAGGCCGACATAGCTCTGCGGTACGGTCCGGACGATCTGCTCCTGCACGATCGGACCGTTACGGATCGCCTCGTTGATGACGACGTCCTGCGATGAGAGTTTGTCGTTCAGCGTCGCAAGAACGTAAGCCGTGCCGAGGCTACCGACCGTCCCTTGCGTGGCTGCCGCAGCCGTGCGCTTCCCCTCGCGGGCGCGGCGCGCATCTTCCCAGGACGCCATGCGTTTCGCGACCGACGCGCGGTAGGAGTCGTCCGCGAGTGATTGCACGCGCTCGAAGACCTGGCGGAGCACTTTTGCGCAGTCGGCCTGAATGCGCAGATCGGTTGGGAACCCCCACATCGGAAATTCCGCCTTGAGCGGATCGACATCGATCTGAATCCAGCCGATCTCGGCGAAACGCCTCGCGTATTGCGGAACGAAAGGCACGTCGGTATCGAGCAAAAGCCCGAGATCGGCGTCGTCAAGAACGGGTTGCGGATCGAAGCCGGCGAAGCATGGCGAGGCCTGTGAAATATTGAAGTCGATCGAATTGAATTCGACGACACGGATACCGCAGGCAAGCGCAAGCGCTTCAAGGGCTTGCACGGCGTCGGCATTACGTCCGAGATAGGCGGTGATCGCGATCGGATTGCTCGCCGCCATCAACCTGCGTGCGATGGCATCGACACGTTCCGGATCGATGCCGCCAAGTTCGACGCTGCCATAGCGCGCGGGCGTGTAGGACGGCATCTGGTCGGTGTCCCACTCCTCCGCCAGCGTTTCTCGTGGCAACATCATATAGACCGGTCCAGGAGGCGTGCTCTGCATGAACGCGCTGGCGCGCGCCAACGCCTCCTTCACGACGACGCCCGACGGCAGCGAATACTCCCATTTGACGTAAGGCCGGACGATGCTGGCGATGTCGAACGGATCCTGCACGAAGTGCACATAGGTGTCGCGCGATCCTGGCAGTTCACCATGCAGGGTGAACGGCGCGCGGCCTGCGAAGAGCATCACCGGAAGGCGATAGCGGAACAGATTCTGGATCGCCATGCAGGCATTGGCGGTGCCGGCATCCACATGCACGAAGACGGCCTGCCCACGTCCGGTCGCGAGGGCGTAGCCACCGGCCATATGCACCGCCACGATCTCATGTGGGCAGAGAATGACCTCGGGATGTTTGCGGCCTTCCGCGTCCCAGCGCGCGATTTCCTCGATCAGAGAGACATGGTCTGTGCCCAGATTGGCGAAGATGTACTCGACGCCGAGATCGACGAGCCCTTCAAGGAAATAGTGCGCAGCGCTGTGACGGCTCATGCCTTGGAACTCCCTTTTTGTCTCGCGCCGTTTTCCGGCGTCGTAACCTTGATCGCGTAGGCGTTAGTTCAGCCGGTGTCGCCGATCACCCGTTGCAGCACATGCCGGGGATCGCTTAATGCATCTTTCGCGCTGAACGCAACGAATTGGTCGGGCCGCACCAGGATCAGGCGTGCCTCGTAATGTTTCTGCGCCGCGTCGCTTTTATCCGTCACAACCTTCAACGGCACGCGGTGAGCTTCTGCAGCAGAATTGAATTCGGCGACTGTTTCCGGGGGCGCACCAAGATCAATCAGAGTGAAATCCGCGCCCAACTCATCATAGACGTCGCGGCCCGACGCCATTCGATATGGCGCCAGATGATGACCGGCACGTGCCACGAATTCATGTGCGCCGATTGCACTCGGCGCACCGCCATTCGCGCCCGTCACGATCGGCGATCCCTCGTAATTTGGCTCGAACGAATGCACTTCCGACCGGGCGCCCGACGCCCGCGCCTGCCATTCGGATTCGAATGCCAACTTGTTGATCGAGGGATCGTATGCGGCGAGGAAATCGCGGTCGCTCTCGATCGCCTTCTCGATGAAGTCGCGCGCAGTCGAGACGAAAACGGGGCGCCTCTCGCTATCATAGGTGTCGAGCAGTGCCGGGCCAGCCCAGCCTTGCAGCACAGCAGCCAATTTCCACCCGAGATTGGCGGCGTCCTCGAGACCGGTATTGATGCCGTATCCGCCATAGGGCGGATGGCTGTGGGCAGCATCGCCCGCCACGAACACGCGGCCACTGCGATAGCGATCTGCGGTCGCGACGCGCAACTCCCAGAAACCGACATGCTCAAAATCAATATCGAAATCCGTGCCGACTGCCTCATGCACCAGCGCGCGGAAATCGAAGTTGTCTTTGGTAGTGCCCATCGGCACTGGCGCGTGAAAGAACCAGGTCGTGCCGAGATCGACCCGACCGAAGAAGCGCCAGTAGCCTTTCAGGTCCGGATGCAGGACGTTGTAGAACGACTTGTTCGGATAGCGCTCGAGCAGTTTGTGGAGTCCTTCCGAACGGAACACCAGAAGGACCATCAGCCGGTCGTGGTCTGATTTCGTCTGGGTAATACCGCAGGCATCGCGGACCAGAGAGCGGCTGCCGTCGCAGCCAACCGCATACTCCGCCCGCAGCCGACGCGTCTCGCTGCTGCCGCGCGCGCGCAGCGAGACTTCGACACCATTATCGTCCTGCGCCACCGTTTCGGCGGTCCAGCCGTACAGCGTTTCGACCGACGGAAGCTCACTGAGCCTCTGACGCAAGACAGCTTCGGTCGCATATTGCGGCAGGCGTTCGTTGTCCATGAAATAGAAGGGACGCACCAATTCCCGCTGCAGCCAATCGTAGCGATAATCGCTCAGGAGCGTGCCATACGCGGTCATGCCGCCGATGCCATATTCTCGCGGTATCGTACGCGCCGCTCGAAGCGCTGGTTCCGCGCCCCAGAAGTGAAAATGCTCCAGCGTACGCTGGGTCAGGTTCTGGCCCCGCGGAATCGGCTGCGGGCTCTTGTACTTCTCGATCAGGACGCATCGGACACCGCGCTGGCCTAGATCGATTGCAAGTCCGAGACCTACCGGCCCACCCCCGACAATCATCACCTGCGGTGAGGACAAAGTCTCAGCCGTCATTCCTCGCCTGCCCGCTTCTCGAACTCGTTGGCGCGAAGGGACCGCAGCGAGATCGCGAAGTCAAGCATAATCTTACAATGTGAGATTTCTATGAATTCTCAGGATCTGCGTGGGCCGCCGATATCTCATTTGCGACCGCCTTGACGTCGGCGGCGATCCGGTCGATTCCGGCGCCATCCACCAGCGCTCCTGTGATCGTCACGCATACGCTGGCGATCGGTGTGCCCCGATCGTCAAACACCGGCGCAGCAATGCCAACCGCACCCGCGGTAACCTCGCCGAACGCGACCGCGTATCCTGCCTTGCGCACGCGCTTCATGCTCTGCCGCACTTCCTCGACGGTCATACCGAGTCCGACGGAACGCAGGTCGTCGAGATTTTGCTCGATCAGGGGCACCAGGCGCGCGCGCGGCAGATGCGCCATGATCGAACGCGCGATCGCTCCGCGACCGAGCGGCATCGGACGGCCGCGCGGATAGGAACTGACGAGATTCTTTGCGGATGTTTCGGACACCACGCAGAGGATCTTATTTCCGTACCAGCGCAGGATCATCGCATTGCAGGAATAGCGCGTCGTCAGCGCTTTCAGATGCGGCTGGCCCGACAGCACCAGCGTATCGGATCGTCGCGCGAGATAATCCATCTCGACGACTTTTGGCCCGAGCGTCACGCTTGCATTGCGCGACGACATCAGAAGGCCGGCGTCCTTGAGGATTTTCAGGTATCGATAGAGCGTAGGCCGGCTATAGCCGAGATGCACCATCAGATCCTCGGACGTCCACTCCAGCCGCTCCTCTGAGAAGACCTCGAGGACCGCGAGCACTCGCTCCAGACTGTTGCTTGGTTTCATGCCGCAGGACGCATGATCTGTCGTCGCTCCAATTCGGTGCCGCGTCGCGGCTCTCACGGCAGATACTTTTTCCGCATGACTAAAATCAATCTTGAACTGGCCGACCGGATCGGCTCATACTCTCAATAATCTTACAATAAGAGATTTTGATATTTTTTGCCAGCTGGGTGTCACCGGCGGCCATGACAGCGAGGAAACGCATGCCCGCGAGACATTCACGTCGCACGGTACTTGGACTCATGGCTCTGGCGTCTCTCTCGGCCCGGCCAGGCTTCGCCCAAATATCGTCGCAGCAGCCCATCCGGCTCAATGTTCCTTTTTCGCCAGGCACAGGCCCCGATCTGCTTGCGCGCCTGCTCAGCGAAGAACTGCGCCAGCGTTGGAATCAGCCGGTGATCGTCGAGAACAAGGCCGGAGCGAGCGGCAATATCGGGACCGAGGCCGCGGCTCGTGCTGCGCCGGATGGCCAGTCCCTGCTGGTAACGGTCAATACGTTCGTGATGAATGCGAGCCTCTATCGTGCGCTTCCTTACGATCCGGAGAAGAGTTTCGCGCCGATCGTGGAGATCGCCACGGGTGCGCTTGCCTTGGTCGTGCATCCTTCGCTCAACGTCAACACGCTGCAAGAACTGATCACGCGTGCTCGAAGCAAGCCGGATGAGATCAACTATGCCTCGCCCGGCCGCGGCACGCCGCAACATCTTGCGATGGAGCTGTTCAAGCTGACAGCGCAGGTCAAGCTGACGCATATTCCCTATCCGGGTTCGGCCGGCGCCGTGAAGGATCTCGCGGGCGGACATGTGTCAGCGATGTTCCTGCCGATCCATACCGCACTCCCTCTCGCAGAAGTTGGACAGATCCGCATCCTCGCCGTTGGGGGCAAGTCGCGGGCGTCGCAGGCTCCGAATGTGCCGACACTAGCGGAAGCCGGCGTTGCCGATTTCGACGTGGATCTGTGGTACGGCGTCCTCGCTCCGGCAGGCACGCCGAAGGCCATCGTCGACCGCTACAATGCCGAGTTCAACACGATATTGAACCAGCCGAACGTTCGGGCACTTCTCGACAAGCAGGGCTTGATCGCGCGCGGCGGCCCGCCCGATCAATTGGCAGCGCTCATCGCGAAAGATCGTCTGCGCTGGGCCAAGGTCGTCAAGGATGCCGAGATCACCTCTGAATAGCCTAGGCAGACCGCGCCCGCAGGACACTCGATCATGAGGCAGCGCGGTTTTCACGTGACGATTTGCGAGCAGGCCGAAACGTTGCGCGAGACCGATGCCGGTGTGCAGATCAGCCCGAACGGAACACGGGTGCTCGCATCCCTCGGCGTACTCGATGCGCTGCGAGATCTGGCAGTGGAGCCGACGGCCAAGACGATCCGTCTGTGGAATAGCGGCGAGACGTGGTCGCTGTTCGATCTCGGCACCATGTCCGTCGCCGAGTATGGTTTTCCCTATCTGATGGTCCATCGCGGCGACCTGCACACGACGCTGGCAAACGCCGTGGAGCAACTCGATCCGGACGCGATCCGTCAGGGCGCCGGCGTTGTCGAGGTCGAGAACCGCACCGATGGCGTGACGGTGTCGTTGTCGAGTGGCGAACGCGTCAGCGGCGATATCCTGATCGGAGCGGATGGCATCCATTCGGGCGTACGAGAGGCGGTGTTCGGGTCCGGGCCAGCGCATTTCACCGGCTGTATAGCGTGGCGCGGCGTCATTCCATCTTCGCGCCTGCCCACGCATATTCGGCTGGACGTCGGGACGAATTGGGTCGGTCCCGGCCGGCATGTCGTGACCTATCCGCTAAGAGCCGGCAAACTCTTCAACTTCGTGGGCGTCGTCGAGCGCTCGGGATGGGAAACGGAATCCTGGACCTCCAAGGGCACACGTGAAGAATGCGCCGATGACTTCGCTGGATGGCACCCGGACGTTCATGCGCTCATCGATAATATCGACGTGCATTACCGATGGGCTTTGATGAGCCGACCGCCGATGGAGCGATGGTCAGCCGGACGCGTGGTTCTGGTCGGCGATGCCTGCCACCCGATGTTGCCATTCATGGCGCAGGGCGCCGTCATGGCGATCGAAGATTCGATCACACTGGCACGCTGTCTTGCAAAAAGTCCCGACGACTATGTCGGCGCCTTTTCCACCTATGAAGCCGAGCGTGTGACGCGCGCAAACCGCTGCATCGTTGCCGCCGAGCGAAACCGCGATATCTTCCACAATGAGCGTCTGATGGATTCAGGCGACGCAAGTCGCTATGTATCGACGCAGTGGAGCGAACCGAAGGTCCGCGACCGCTATCACTGGCTTTTCGCGCTCGATGCGGTAGGCGAGGACTGATGCCCACTCGATGAGCAAACTTACAGCTCCCGCTTGCCACCATCACGAAGGCGACCTGACTCATTCTGCCCAGATTCGGGCGTCCTCTTTGCCGGACAGCAGCTGCGGCAGCGGGCAATCCTGCGGCACTATCCTGCCTTTCCCGCGATCCAAGTGCGCAGTCCCGCGAGCGTTCTAAATTCACCGGCAGATCGTGCACTTACTCCTGGAATGGCTTCGGACACCATCGCGCTCAATGCGTGCCCCGGCCCCAGTTCCAAGAACGTGGTTGCTCCGGCCTCCGCGCAACTTTCCAAGCATCTTGCCCACTCGACGGTGTGGGAAATCTGATCGGCGAGCTTCGCCTTTCCCGACGCGATATCAAGTACGGCAGTTCCATCGATACCGCTATAAAGGCGAACGCCAGCTATTAGCGCCGGCCGGATTTCAGCGTCTTCCAAGGTCTTTGAGAAGGCTACAGATGCCGCCGCAAGCCGCCGTGTGTGCGAGGCAACATGAACTTTCAGACGCACTAATCGCTGGGCACCGCTCTGTAACGCTTCTTTCTCGAACGCATCGAGTGCAGCAATCGCCCCGCCGACCACGAAGCCGTCACCGGGATCAACGATCGCGAGCCCAATATCCAACGCACCGCAAAACGCCTCGATCGTCTTACGCGTTAGTCCCCGGACGAACGTCAGACCTTCCGCGTCGCGGCTGGCCTCATCCATTGCTTCCGCACGCATGGCGACAAGGTGGAGCGCATCGGCACCGCCAATTAATCCCGCGAGCGCCCACGCAGCGACCTCACCGACGCTGTAGCCCGCAAGCAAGCGGTGCCTCGGCAACGCATCGCCTAATGCAGCCTGGAGTGCGACAGCCTGCAGCACGCACAATATCTGCGCGGTCCGGTTCGCTTCCAGCACCCCCGACGCGGCATTCCGCACAATGTCACGCGGATCATTGCCATCGAGCAGCCCAGCAGCAATCTCGAACAGCTTGGATGCCTCCGGCGCGTCGGCGACGAGATCGAACATTCCAGCGTTCTGCTGGCCTTGACCCGAACACAAGATGGCGAGTGACATCGGCGATCCTATCGCGGATAGAGGAGCAGGATCGCGAGGAAAATGGGGACGAGCCCCTTCAGAACGATCGAGACCATGGCGTTATGACTCCTGCCCTTCGACGAACAGCGCCATTCCGAGAAGGTCGGCACAACCGCCGGGGCTCAGCCTGCGGGCGATAAACGCTTTGTGCATGGTGATGGCACGTGCGCGCCACGCAGATGCGCCGCAACCGCCCGCATCAATGAACGCGCGTGCCTGACCTTGCGCGAACGCGAGTCCTTCAGCGCCGCCGCGATATAGGAGGTTGGTGTCCGCGACCCTTGCCACAAGCGTCATCAGAGCATGGACTTGCGCGGCTTCCGGATTGCCAGGGGCGAGGCAGCGTCCTTCCGCGAGCGCAGGAAGCGCGGTCGCGTAAAGCGAAGGAAAGCCCGCCGAAGCCTCCGCGCGTGCGCCTCCCGCGCCATGCTGCCGCGCGGCTGCGCTGCCGTGGCTGTGAAGCATGACCGGACCGCCGACGATCTCCGGGCCCCAGCGACGCGCGACGATCGCCCCAAGTGTGCCTGGCATGGCGTAACGCGCGCGAAATCCTGCTGCCGCGCATAGAAGTCCCATACCGAAGATCGCGCCGCGATGGGTATTCACGCCACCGGTGACAGCCATCATGGCGATCTCAGCCTCGACCCCGATCGCCCGAAGGCGCCCCATTTCGGCACCAGCAGCCCCTGCGTCCGCCAAGCGCGCGAAGAACGGCCCAAGCGTATCCGCGCTGCGATCCATCATCGCCACATCCATGTCGTCATGCGCGCCGTTATCGACCGGGCTGACGAGACCGGGCTTTGGATAGGTGGCAATTTCATGTTTGAGGCAGACAGTTGCAGCACGGCCGATAGCCTCCGCATCCACCCGTTCGGACGGCTGAAGAAGCGCGGTCATGCGAACACCGACTGACGCGGGATTATCTGATTGCCGTCACGAGCCTTGGCCAGAACGTCGGAAGCGCCACTGGCCCATTCGCGCCATTGGATCGCAAGTCCACTGGGCGCGACGAGCTCGCCGTCGATCCCCATCGGGGCCGACGCTTCGATAGGAGCGATAGCCGCAACGAGGGCGTCGGCGTCACGCGTCGTCAAGACCTGCCACAGCAGATCGACGTCTGACGTGGCCGAGACATATGGCAAGTTGGTCAGATACTCCCAGGCCAGGCTGCCGAAACAGCGAACGTCGGGCTCGACCGCGACCAGCGCGGCGAGCGTCGAACGCCACGCGACCGGAGCGAAAGGAATCGCATCGGCCAGTAAAGGCGGCAGACTGGTTGACGTAACCACCTCGGATGCCACCGTGAAGGCCAGGCGCTGCTTGCCCATCGACGGCGGAAGCGGGAGGCCGAGCGGCACCTTGCCCGCGACATCGCTGCAGAGCCTCCGACGCGCAATGAGCGGCCGCCCGAGGATCGCCCATTCCTCGATGGTCGAAATCGCCTTGAGGTTCGGCTGCGCGTCGACCAGAGCGGGCCAGGCGGCCGGATCGATATGCACTATCTGATGTCTGTCGAGATGCATCGGATCATCCCCTTGCCTGCGCGAGTGTCACGACCTCATTGGCGATGATTGCCGCCTTTGGACGGCCGCCACGCACCTTGCCGAGCGTTGCGCGGTCATCACCGTTCCGCGGTCGCGCCAGCAGTGCCGCCAGCTTGTCCGAGAGCGGCGCGTCAGGATCCCACGTTTCGGCGATCGCGCCGGTTTGGGCGAGATTGTCGAGCCCCGGTGCGAATACCGGGGTGGCCTTGGCCTTTTCCTTCAACACTTCAATAGAAAGCTTGGTGACGCGCGCCATTGACGGGAGGTCCATGACCTCCGGGTGAGCCCCCGGCAGGGCAACGAGCGTGCCGCACGCCAATGCTGTCGCGATGAAAGCGCCAGCCGCGCTGCCGCCGTAGAGCAGACCGATCGTGCGGTGACCATGCGCCTCTGCCAGCAACAGGGACTTGGCGAGATGCGCGAGATATTCGTTGAGCCCGAGCATCTCGTCGCGTCGGCTCATCCGCTGGCTCGACGTATCCACCAGGAGCAAGATCGGCCGACCATCGCCACTATTGGCAAGCGTCAGTACATGCGCGGCAAGCTGGAGCGCCTCGTCGACACCGATCGCGCCGCCGCCGCCCGCGCCGATCACATGAACCGAGAGGGTCCCCATCGCCCCCATGCCAAATGACAGATTGCCATGAGTCGTGACATCGTGCCCCAATGGAAACAGCGAATTCAGGATTTCAGCGGGCGTCATCGGCACTCTCCCTATGTTCAGCGGCCAGCGCGATGAAGCGATCCGCTGGCATGTCTGGCACCGAATCCGGGTCGTCGATGCCGAGTGTGGCCCAGATGTCAGTGGCGTCGGCCGCCTCGCCGAACCGGGCGATGCGTCGTTGGAGTCGCCTCTGTTCGGCGGCCAAGGTTTTTGCGTCGAGCACAGCCGGACGCGCCAGCGCCACGATCGCGGCGTTCCGGAATGCCAGGACGTCATCATCGACAAACGCGTCCGCACCACCGATCAGCATTCGCTGCTTGCCCCCCATCGTTCGCCACACAAACGCACGATCACGCGAGTCGAACTCCTCGACGCCCTTGTTCGTCTCGATCACTTCGGGGCCTGATACGCTGATGCGGCCCTGTTCGGACACGATCAGTGTCGAGCAGCACCCCGCAATCAGACCGCCGCCGCCATAACATCCGGCGCGTCCTCCGATCAGCCCGACGACGCGAACTCCAGCCATCCGCGCTTGCACGATGGCGCGGATAATCTCCGCGATCGCCAGTTCTCCGGCATTGGCCTCCTGCAAGCGCACACCACCAGTGTCGAACGCAATGACCACGTCGCGCTTCATTGCTTTTGCAGCCTGCAGCAACCCTGTGAGCTTGGCGCCATGGACCTCGCCGAACGCGCCCCCCATGAATCGCCCCTCTTGCGCGGCGACCAGCACGTTCGTGCCATCAATCGCCGCCGCGCCGACGACAATGCCGTCGTCAAATTGTACTGGAAGATCGAAGACCGCGAGATGCGGGCTGATCTCACGACGCTCGGGGCCTACGAATTCCACAAAACTATCGCGATCGACGAGCGCTGCAACACGTTCACGCGCGCCTGCCTCGTACCAACTTTTCTGTGTATTGCTCATGCCTCGGGCTCCTCGATCGAGCGGACGCCCTGGGCGAGCCGCAACGAAACAGTGTCAGGCCGAGCGCCGCCATCGTTGATCGCAATGCGCAGTCCCCCAGCGGCGCGGCGTGCGACAAAGTCAGCGGTCACTGCTTCCCACAGGGGCCGAAAGCCGTGAGCAGCGGTGTTCACCTCGATGGTGCAGCGACCGGGTGCTCCACCTCGTTCGAGCAATATTTCGAGATTGCCGGAGGCTACGACCCCGACCAGCGCCATCGGACGCGTACCCGTGGGTGCATTGGGTGCCGCCAGATCGAACGACAGTTTTTCCATGACCGTTCCTCCTACCAGTTGCGAAAGCGGTTCGGCGGACGATACAGCCCACCCGATGCGAGCATGAGATCCTTGATTGAGCGGGCGGCGAGTATATTGCGGTTGGCATCGAGTGGATCGATGCCAAGATCCTCGGGACGCTGGATCACCTTGCGCTCGCGCAGCCGCTCGACCATCGCCTTGTCGCGCCCACGGCCGACCTCGGTGAAGCCGGCGATGCCGCGGATCGCGTGCTCGCGCTCGTTCTTGTCGCGACACAGCAGAAGGTTGGCGATCCCTTCCTCGGTCACGATATGCGTCGTGTCATCGGCGTAGACCATGATCGGGGCCAGTGGCAGATTCAGTTTCTCGGCAAGTTCGAGAGCGCCTAGCTTCTCAACGAACAACGGGGCGTTTCCCTCCCCGAACGTTTCGCCAATCTGTACAACCAGCTTGCGGCCGCGTCTGAGCGCTGCGTGGGCATCAGGATCTGCCTCGGCACCCGCTTGTAACCATGGCGCACTCGGATGCCGCCTGCCGCGCGCGTCGGATCCCATGTTGGGCGCGCCGCCGAAACCCGCGACGCGATCCGCAGTCACGGTCGAGCTGTGCCCGGAGAGATCGATTTGCAGTGTCGAGCCGATGAACATATCGCATGCATAGAGCCCCGCAGTTTGGCTGAAGGCGCGGTTCGACCGCAGCGACCCGTCAGGACCGGTGAAGAAGATGTCAGACCGGGCAGCGAGGTAATCCTCCATACCGACCTCAGATCCGAAGCAATGGATCTGCTCGACCCATCCTGCCTCGATCGCAGGAATGAGGGTCGGATGCGGATTCAGCGCCCAGTGCGTACAGATCTTACCTTTCAGGCCAAGCTTCTCGCCATAGGTCGGCAGCAGAAGTTCGATCGCCGCAGTATTGAAGCCGATGCCGTGGTTGAGCCGGCGAACACCATACGGCGCATAGAGGCCCTTGATTGCTATCATCGCGGTGAGGATCTGTGTCTCCGTCATCGCCGCCGGATCGCGCGTGAACAGTGGCTCGACATAGAAGGGTTTCTTGGCATCGACGACGAAATGAATTTGATCACCGGGAATATCGACACGCGGCAGCGTGTCCACAATCTCGCCAACCTGAGCCACGACCAGGCCACTGCCGAAGCTTGTCGCCTCGACCACGGTCGGCGTGTCCTCGGTGTTGGGACCCGTGTAAAGGTTGCCATGGCGATCTGCACTGACCGCCGCGATCAGCGCGACCTGCGGTGTCAGATCTACGAAATAGCGTGCGAACAGCTCTAGATAGGTGTGAACGGCGCCCAGCTCGATCTTGCCGCCGAAAAGCATCTGCGCAATCCGCGCGGATTGCGGCCCCGAATAGGAAAAATCGAGACGCTTTGCGATGCCCTTGTCGAATAGGTCGAGATGCTCGGGAAGGACGACGCCGGACTGCACCATGTGAAGGTCGTGGATGCGCGTCGGATCCATATCGGCCAGCGCACCTGCAAGCAAATCAGCCTGTTTCTGGTTATCGCCTTCCAAGCAGACCCGATCGCCCGGTCGCAAGACTGCTTCGAAGAAATCGACGAGCCTGTCGACGTCGATCAGCTTTCCGTCTGCGAATGAGGCACCTGCCGCAATCCGCTCCGCACGCACGCGCTTTCGAGTGTCCCATTGTCTCATAGCACCATCCTCTGTTGGCGGATGCCAGCGGGGCAAGTCTGGAGTATCGAACGGCCAGCGGGCATTCCGGAAGTACCGAAACCTTCAGGCGCGGCGACGACACGATCAATTGATCACGATAGAAGCCTATTGTGTAGGTGGATCACCTTGGCGCCATCACCGCGCCAAGTCGCACCAATCCCAAGTAACCGTTGGTAGTTGGCTTAATTGCGACCAGGTTTTTGAACCTCCGCCTACGAAGATCATGGTAGGCCCCCGCGGCATGCCGGGCAGATCGGTCCATAGCGGCTTGGCTTTCTTGGATAATGATAAGTTCCTCCTCCTCCCACTCAGAGGCGCGCGGCATCGCTCGAAGTTGATTTCCGCGCTTGAATCACAATTTCATATATGGAATACATAAATCACTAATGGAATCTCCGTACCGGAACATGCTGCGGCGCGGCAATGCCCCAACCCTACGGGGCCCCCTATGAAGCAACCTCGAGGCGAGACATGTTTGGAGAGTACGAACTCAAGCCTAATAGCGGCGTCAATCCTCCCTATTCTCCGGCTTATCCCGTTGAATGGGGCTGCACGTTGCGAACCCTCCAGATCATCACGCGCGTAGACCGGTTCAAGCTCAGCACGTTGCTAGCGGATACACCGTTCGATCTGATCAACGATCGCGTTGCATTTCAGTACATGTTGTCTCCAGGGCACGCGCTGGCGATGCACACGGGTCAGATGTTCGATCTGATGATCACGGTCCCGGTCCGTTACGAAGATCTTTTCACGCATACTCACATCTACATGTATTGCAGCGATCCGATGGGGATTTGCGCCGGACGGGAGGTCTTCGGTTACACCAAGAAGGATACAAGCTACGCATTCGAGGAGGCGCTCGACCACACGATCGTCGGCAAGGTGAAGCGCAGAGGCACGCCACTGGCCGATTTTAGTTTCGTCCCGGATCAGGCAGCCCCGGTCGTCAGCCTGGTTGACGGTCCGGATCAACCCGTCGGCGAAATTCATGTGCGACGACTGCCGCACCCCGAGCGTCTGGCCACGGCCTATGCTGATGTCGTCTACCGCAGAACCCCACTTGAATACTCAGCGCCGCTTGCCGGACGCGCGCAGATGACACTGCACGAATCCTCTTTTGACCCAATCGCAGACCTGAGGCCGGAAATACTGGGAGCCCGCTTCATGTATTCGGATGTCTATGGCGGCGGCTTCGACGTCGAGGACAGGAGGCTCATCAAGCGTCTGAACGTGTGAGCTATCCAGCATCATCGATTCAAGTGGCATCAGACCACGTCGAGAGGGAGGAGATCCAATGTCCATTCTGAGAGCAATAGGGGCGCCGATTCTTGTCGCGTTGTCTGGCCTGCTTGGTTCCGCAGCATCCGCGCAACAGCCACCATTAAAACTTGGCGTGCTGACAGATATGTCGAGCCTGTATGCCGACGTAACAGGTCCAGGGTCCGTGCTGGCGGCAAAGATGGCTGTCGAGGACTTTCTCGCGAAACCGCACCATATGCAGCGATCGATCGAAGTTTTGAGTGGAGATCACCTCAACAAGCCTGACATCGCTTCAAGCATCACACGGGAATGGATTGACCGCGACGGGGTCGATGCCATCGTCGATGCTCCGAACTCGGCTGTAGCACTCGCCGTCAGGAACATCGTGCAGACCAAGAATCGCGCTTTGATCGTCTCGGGGTCATCAACCTCGGATCTAACTGGAAAAGCATGCTCTCCCAATCTGGTTCACTGGACTTACGACACCTACGCGCTCGCAACAGGCGTCGCGCGCGCGGTTGTCAACTCGGGAGGAACATCCTGGTTTACGCTGACAGCAGACTACGCTTTCGGGCAGGCGATGGAGCAGGATATCAAGAAAGCCGTGCAGGGCAGCGGCGGCACGGTGATCGGCGGCGTCCGGACGGCAATCAACTCGCAAGATTTCTCGTCATTCTTGCTGCAAGCGCAGGCGTCGAAGGCGAAGGTCGTCGGGCTGGTGAACGCCGGTGGCGACACGATCACCTCCATCAAGCAATCCGTTGAATTTGGCATTGGCGCTCGAGGGCAGCGAGTGGTCGCAACGGTTCTCTATCTCAGCGATGTGCATTCATTGGGGCTCAACGTTGCCCAGGGTCTTCAATTCACCGAATCGTTCTACTGGGACCTGAACGAAGATACCCGCGCCTGGAGCAAGCGGTTTGCGGCCCGGAATAGCGGGCGTTATCCGACTGCGCTTCAGGCGGGTGTCTATAGCGGTACACTGCACTATCTGCGTGCCGTCGATGCATCGGATCAATCGGTCGACGGAAAGGCCGTCATCGCCAAGATGAAGGAGCTTCCGACGGATGATCCGTTGTTCGGAAAAGGGAGCGTTCGCGAGGATGGCAGGAAGCTGCACAACATGTATCTTTTCGAGGTGAAGCGGCCGGCGGATTCCGCATATCCGTGGGACTACTACAAGCTCATCAAGACAATCGGTCCGAATGAGGCATGGCGCCCCCTGAGTGAAGGCGGCTGCGACTTCTCCAGATCGTGATGAACGCAGAGGGCTCTCAAGCCGTCGCCCTTGTCACCGGCGGCGGCGGCGACATCGGACGGTCCATTGCGCTCAGGCTTGCTCGTGACTGGGCTGTGGTGGCTGTCATCGATCTCGACGACAAGGCAGGCGCAGAGACGGCGCGACTTGTCGAAGCGAGCGGCGCGAAAGCCATCTATATTCGTGCCGACGTGTCGCATGCTGCTGACGTCCAAGGCTATGTGGAGCAGGTCGAGCGCACGCTTGGACCAATCGGCGCCTTTTCGAACAATGCCGGAATCGAAGGCGCAGTCGCGCCTATTCACGAGTATCCGGAAGATGCGTTCGACCACACGTTTCAGGTCAACGCGAAGGGCGTTTTTCTCGGCATGAAGTTCGTTCTCGCCCGAATGATGCTGCGCAGAGCCGGCAGCATCGTCAATACGGCCTCAACTTCAGCGATCCGTGGCCGTGCCGGCCTGGCCGGCTATGTGGCAAGCAAACACGCCGTTCTCGGCCTGACACGCGTTGCCGCTCTCGACGTTGCCGACACTGACATTCGTGTCAATGCTGTACTTCCGGGCCCGATCGAGTCCCGCATGCTGCAATCGCTGGATCGTCAGTCGCACGCTTTACCGACGGGATTTGGGCGCGCCGGTGCTACACGGCGCGGAGCGCCGGAGAGCGTGGCCGGTGTTGTATCGTTTCTCCTGTCTGGGGAGGCCACTCACGTCAACGGCGCCGCCTGGACCGTTGATGCCGGAGTCACAGTGGGCTGACGGCATCAGCGAGCATTGCGGCGTCGAACGACGGCGCGTGCGTTGTTTCTTGAGCAATCGCATCGCAGTTGCTACACAACGGAATGATCGCAAAAGACACCATCCCACGTCCCGGCGCCCCCGCTCTGGAAAAGGGGCTCGATCTTATCGAGGCGCTCGCGGCCGAATCGCGCGGCTTGAGCCAGACGCAGATTGCGGAGCGCGTTGGTCGATCCGTCAGCGAAATCTTTCGGATGCTCGGCGTGCTCGAAGAACGCGGCTACGTTTCGCGAGATGCCATGACGGGTGAGTACACCCTTACCCTCCAGTTGTTCAGGATTGCGGCTCAGTTTCCTCCGACAAAGCGACTACAGCGCGCAGCCCTGCCAGCCATGGAAATCCTGACATCCCAAACCGGATTATCCTGTCATCTGACGGTACTCAATAATCAGCAATTCATGGTGGTCGCTCAGATGGACCCGGAATGGCAGATGGGCTGGTCAGTGAGGCTCGGCGCCATCTTTCCACTTACTCTGGAATATGCGTCGGCCAAGGTGTTAGCTGCGTTCCAGCTTGAGAACCGCCGCGCTGAGTTGGCGGCAGTGATTGCGCGGCATGATCGCTGCCCTATCAAGAATGTCTTGGCAGAACTGAGCAAAGTCGTCGCGCGCGGTGGTGACTTTCCGAAGGAGGGCCAGGCCCCCCGGCTCCGAGCCTTCAGTTGTCCGGTCTTCGAAACATCCGGTCGCGCAATCGCTGCTCTGACGGTGCCTCTCATGAGGCAGGAGAAAATGCAAGCAACCGAGGCGACGGAAATTGAAGAGAACCTGCGGACAGCCGCTCGGCAGATATCGGAGAAGGTTGGGGCAGTCGGTACGTAGAAGATGTAATTTTCTGTACCAAGACGCGTGCGTCGTGCTTCAAACTTCTAGCATAGATTTTCCCTGCATTATTCCTGCGGGCTACGATTGTGTGGTTGCCTTTGGCATAACGCAAACGCTGACGGCGCGGCTGATGCATCCCCGCCAAGCATAAACAATCCAACCCCGGAATGTGAAACCTACGCAGCAAGTGCCCCGGCATGCCGCCGCTTGACCTTTGAGGGGGCTCTTGTCGGAAGGCGCGCTTCCCTTCCCGCTTGCCTAGAAGCACACGCAAGTCTTCTGGAACGCCCTTCCGTAGCCACTGGGTACCGCTGTTTGGATGCTTCCAGGGTCGGCTACCCGTGTGTACCTCGCACGGGTAGCGCCAAGTCTTCGACTGCCGGCGAGAACCGTTTTACCGACCGCTCCTCCGCTTTCTGTCGTCGCGTGACTCACCACCGATGGAGTTCGTCACGTCACCATCGCGCGATCCGTTGGGGCTGGATGTCCCGCCAGGGTTGCTGGCAACGATTCCGGTCGGAGCCGGCGAGCTCGGCGGCGGCTGGAAGAGGTTATCGAAGGAGGACTTCGCAGGGCCGACAGGAGACGGCGACATCGCATTGGCCGTCGGTGCGGCCGGATTGACCACCGCGATCTGGCCGGCGGGCGGCGCGAGCGAGACGTTGAACGACTTGATCGTGAAAACCGCCCCGACATAGCTCAGCGCATAGTTAGGCGAAACGCCGAGCGAGCCTAGCCGAATGGCATAGTCGCCCACCACATCACCCAGCGCGCGTTCCAGCGAGCCGGAGAAGCGATCGCCGTTGAACAGCGTGCCACCGGTGAGACGATAGGTCAGCGCCGGATCGAGCTCCGCGAACATCTTGCTCTGGGGATCCGCGGTGACAGTCAGCGGCGCGGCCGTCACGATCCAGACGCCACTGTTGCGGGCCGAGATCGCATAGTTCGGATTGGTCAGCGTTCCGGCTACATCAAGCAGATAGGGATTGCCCGCGACGCCGGTCCGGCCGGTGATGCCGAACGAATTGACGAGCCCGGTCAGAACATCGATCCCCTGACCGTTCCGCAGCCCGGTGGCCGACAAGCCGGGATTGAGCGGCGAACTGCCATAGACAGATGTGCCGCCATTAGCCGTGACAACAATGGAGGCTGGCGTGACGGTCCAGTTGCCCGGATTGAACGCGGAGACCTGATAGTTTGGATTGGTCAGCGTGCCGAGCACAGTGAGCGCATATGGCCCGTGCGCCACTCCGCTGGTCGCGGTAATGCCGAACGAGTTGCGAAGGCCCGCAAGAACATCGATGCCCTCGTTGTTCTGCAAGCCGGTGGCCGACAGACCCGGATTGAGCGGCGAGCTGCCATAGACCGATGTCCCGCCATTTGCGGTAACGACGACGGAGGCCGGCGTCACGGTCCAGGAGGCATCGTTGCGCGCCGTCACGTGATAATTCGCGTTGGTCAGTGTTCCTGCCACGCTGAGCGTATACGGACTGCCGGCCACGCCCGTCGTCGGCAGGATGCCAAACGAGTTGCTCAGGCCGGTCAGGACATCGACATCCTGGCCGTTCCTCAAACCGGTCGCCGAAAGGCCTGGATTGGCGGGCGACTGGCCGTAGACCGAGCTGCCACCATTCGCCGACACGATGATGTCAGCTGCCGCCACCGACAGCGAACCGCCGACATAGGCGATGGTGTAATTGCCGAGGCCATTGCCGAGCGCATTGCTGACCGTGATCCCGTAAGGTGCACCGGTCACATTCGCCAATGCATCGGCGCCGAGACTCGCCAGCGTCACGCCGGTCACGCGGTCGGTGCCGTAGAGCGTACCACCGATACTGTAGCCGGTGCTGCCGAGCGCAAGCGTATCGCCGTAGGTCTTGGACTGATCGTTGGCCGTGATGGTCAGCGCCGCCTTGGTGACACTGCCGATGTTGCGGCTATTGTTGACGACCAGCGTGTAGTTGCCGGCGGCGCTGCCGGTGAGGCCGCCGGAACCGAGATTGAACGAGACGGTCTTGCCGCTTCCAGCATTGGCATTGTCATAGGCGCCCGAGGTCGGCAGGTTCGTCACCGACAGCAGGCCGGAATCGCCTGCAACCACATTGCTCAGCGTGAAATTGTTGGTCCCGAGCGCGGCGGTGTTGGTGCCGTCATACTGCTTCTCCACCGTGCCGGTGAGCGACAGCGTCACATTGCGTTTGGCAATGCTGTAATCGGTCCCGACAAAGGTCACGGCATAGTTCGACGACGCGCTGAGCGAGCCGCGATTGATAGCATAATTGCCAGCATTCTCGCCCGCGGCGCGGCCGAGCGAGCCGGTCAGGCTATCGCCATTCACCAGCGATCCACCGGTCACTTGCCAGGTGAGTGCCGTGCCGGCGTCGCCATAGGTCTTGCCCTGACCGGCATCGGCCGCCACCGTGATCGCACGCTGCGTAACCGTCAGTTGCCCGCTCGGCAGGTTGACGATGCGGTAGCGCGCGCCATCGGTGCTGACGGGCTGAAGCTGGGTCGATGTGATCTGCACATAAGGCGTCAGATGCAGCCAGGCCACACCATCGCCAATCGTCACCCCCATCGGAACCAGCGAGAACGTGCTGGTACCAGTGAGAACGACGGCGCCATTTCCATTGACTGTCGCTGTGACGCCATTCTGCCCAGTGAACTGGTTGATGCGGTCTGCGATCTGTTGTGCTGTCAAGGCCCGATCCCAGATAATGTCGGACCCATTATTGATCCGCATACCCACGTACTGCTGATAGATGCCCGTTTGACCGGGAGCGCCGCCGCCAACAGCCTGCGGCGGCAATACGGTCAAGCCTACCGACACGGCATAGGTGCCGACGCCGGACGACTGGTTGGCGGTCGAGCTCACGGTGATCGGCATCACATTCGGCGTATCATAGTTTTTGAGGCCGTAGATCATCGCCGCCAGCGTCGTATTGGCATCGCCATACATACGCGTGGCGTTCGACGTCTCGACGACGGCGACGTGATTTGCCCAGTAGAATTCCGGATAGCGCGCGACGCCATCCGACTGGCCCGCGCTGTTCGACGGAATCCAGACATTGCGATAGTCCCAACCGGCATAGACGGTGCGGAACGTGTTGAGGTCCTGCATTTGTGCCGTGGTGAGACCGGTGCCGACGACGGTCAGGCCGCGATTGGGATCGAGCGAAGACGGATTCGAAACGCTGGAATCGTAGTACGAATTCGTGACTGTTCCTGTCCGCCCGTTATCACTGACATTACGCCCGACGAGCGAACCGACAAAGTGAATCCCATAGTTCCAGGCCCGATCGAGTCGCCCGGTCGTATAGGAATTGATGATGGTGCCCGCACCGTCATTGGTCGCATTGGTGCCGACGAGACCGCCGATCGTGCCGTTGCCACGCACCAAGCCCGTCGCATAGGAATTGACGATCCGACCGGGTCCGCCGTTTTCGTTCACGTTGACGCCGGCGAGGCCGCCCCCCTGGCCGACAAAGGTGACGTAATCAGACTGCTGGCCAACAGCCTCGACCGCGACTGTGCTGTAGGACTCTTCGATCGTACCGCGATTGTAGCCAACCAGGCCGCCCGCTGCGTAGTTCGAGTAAACCCCGCTCGCGTCATCGCTGCGCGATGCCCAGGAGCGGTAGATCGTGCCATCGCTCAGGCCCGCGATCGAGCCGGCCGATCCCCAGTCGGCGATGATCCTGCTGTCGACGACGCCGAGATTCTTCACCGTGCTGCCGGATGCCAGATAGGCAAACACGCCCGCATGATTGCCGTCGGTCATATTCACGAAGAGGTTTCTGATCGCGTGACCCTGGCCGTCCAATGTTCCGGTGAACGAGGATGCCGTTTTCGCGTAGTCGGCGTACTGTCCCGACTGCGAATATCCTGTCTCGCCCAGCGTATAAACAGTCGTGTAGACCTCGCGCACCCCGTTGTTCCAGACCTCATACGAATCGGACGGTCGATTCTCGCCAAATTGCAGGCGCATGAAGTACTTCGTCGTGTAACCGCTATAGCTGATCGGCGAGATCGGCGAGAAGGCGTTGCCCTTCCACATCCCGGTGGACAATTCTGCCGACACGTTGATGTCGCGCGCAAGCTTGTAACTGGCAGCACCGTTCATATTCACCAGTTGCAACTGGTGCAGGTTCTGGATGTTGGTCGAATATTCGGCCTTCAGGAACGGGCGCGTATAGCCGTCCACCATGTACCAGTGGGAGTGAAAGTTGCCTTCCTGGTATCCATTGAGATAGTTCGGGTCGTTGAAATTGCTGTAGGAGTTAAGCGAATACGGGCCGTTGTCGGAATTCGTGTTCAGCGCAGCAACATATTGAATCTGCTCCGACGTCCAGCCGCCGGGCATGTCGTGATAGGAGCGACCGAAGGCGCGGCTGGTGCCGGACGTGGCCTGATCCCAGTAAACGTGCCAGATGCGTGCTGACTGGCTGTGCTGGGAATTGAAGCTTTCCATCGTGTCCCAGTCGCGGAACTGGTTGCGCCCGACGATGCCACCTACATTGGTGCCGGACACCGCGCCCGCGAAATACGAATCTTGAAGCGACGCGAAGCCCATCACGCTCCATTGATTTTCGCCAACAAGACCGCCGGTCCAGCTCGTGCCGTTCACGCTGGCGAGCGAATAAGTCCAGCGGACCATGGCGCCTTCGCCATTGATGCCGGCAATGCCACCTGCCGTCGCGCCGGTGACCGAGCCGGCCGAATAGGAATCCTGGATGGTACCGTAATTGTAGCCGGCGATGCCGCCGACAACATAGCCGCGGATGGCACCAGTCGAATAGGAGCCGCCATTGATGATGCCATTATTGCGTGCCACCAGACCGCCCGCGCCCAGCGAACTAGCGATGTTGGTCACGCTCGCCGTCGAATAAACATTCGTCAGCGTGCCATTGTTCTCTGCGGCGATCGAACCGACATAGCTGGCATTGCCACTGAACGAACCGCCGATGATACCGACATTCCGGATCGTGCCATTGTTCTGGTAGAACACGCCGACATCGCCGCCGCCGACCTGCCCTTCGCCGCGGCGTTGGTACATGTTCAGGATCGCATAGCCGCGGCCATCGAGCGTACCGGTGAAGCCCTGATAGGGGCGACCATCTCCAAACGCACCGATCGGATCGAAGCCGCGGCAGATGCCGCTCAGACAGGTCCAAGTCGACGTCACGCTGGCATCGATGTCCCGGCCCAGCGCGTAGGTACCGCCGAGATTGGATTCGATCCCCTTCAATTGGTAGACATCATTCACCAGCATATACGCTGCCACGGTCGCGCCATAGCCGCTCTGCGTGATGCTGGAATAGTTGATCGTATTGGCGTAGCTGCCGGTTGCCGCATAGGGATTGTAAAAGATTTCGACTGGCGTGGCCGTATTCACCCGCGCATTGGACGCGAAGTTGACGAGGCCGTTGTCGGAGCGGAGCGTCACCGAAGTCAGCGCGCTGTTGAAGTTGGAAATGTGATCGTTGATCTGGATATTTCCGGCCGACCGCAGATTGATCGTGCCGAACGAGCCCAGCGAGTTGGTGGTGATCGCACCACCCGACGTGATCGATATATTGCCGCCGACAATGCTGCCGATCCTCCCGGCAGTGACGTCGCCCGACGCCACGATCGATGTCGAGGTCGAGGCCGCCGTCCCTGTTGCGCGAATGCTGCCTTCGAAAGTGAGCGAGCCGCCGATCACCAGCGATATATCGCGCCCAATGAGGTCGCCGGTTACCAGATTGCCGTTGTTGCTGAAGGCCACCGAACCGGGAGTAAACGGCTGCGGGTCTTCGCTCCCCCAGCCCACACTCGCTGTATCGCTCGACAGCCGGCCGACGACATTACCGGCGCTAGTCAGTGATACCGACGTGAACGTCATCGGGAGCACCAGGTTAGACACCATGATCGGCGCGGTCTGCGAGATGCTGCCGGGCGACGTCAGCCACAGCGTCCCGTTGCGGCCGGATATCGTGCCGTTGATCTGGATGTCGCGATAGGCATTGAGATACAGCGTATTGGCCGATGTCCAGGAGATCGGCGCATTGATGATGATATCGCCGGCGCCCTGCGACTGGTTGCCCGGGCCGCTGGCTGAGGATGCCGTGGTGATCAGTGTAACATTGGCCGAACCGAGATTGGCGCCGATGGTCGCCGCTGCTGCGGAATCGATGGTCAGCGTAACTGGATCGAGCAGCCAGTCGCCGGTGCGCCCCTTAGCCGCTGATGCATCGACGCGAATGCCGGCGAAATCAAGCTCCTTGCCCGAGGTCTCAATGAGGCCGCCGTCGCCGCCATTGACACCGCCGCGCGCCGACAACGTGCCGCGCACGCTGGTGAGACCGTCCGACCACAGCACGATCTTGCCGCCCTTGCCGCTGTCCAGCGCGTCGGCGCGGATCACCGTCGCAGAATCCGCCGTGACCTTGACGGCATGCTGGAAATCGCCGCGACCATAGGCATCGCCACCGATGCGAACGCTGCCGCCGCCGGCCGCGCCCGACGCGTCGATGCGCGCACCGGCCAGCGCGATCTCGGCGCCGCTGATGTCGATCTGGCCACCTGTCTTTTTGACAGCCACCTGATTGCGCGACTTGCCGGTTGCCGTGACACGGCCGGACACGTTGACGCGGCCACCCTCGCCGCCACCGAGCACGATGCGCCCGGCGCGGGTGCCGACGGAATTGGCACGGATCGTACCAGGCACATTGACGGCGTCGCGCAGGATATTATTCGCCGTGGCGGCGCTGAGGAACACCTGTCCGCCATCGGCACGGATCTTCCCGCTATTGGTCACCAGCGCCTTGCCGGTGCCATCGACGAGATTGCCAAGCTGGTTGGAAGGCACCGCGACAGACAGGAAGCCGTCGCCGGAGAGATCGAGCGTGATCATCTCGCCGGAGCCGAGGCCGACCTTGCCGAGCCGCGCCGAAATGACGCCGTCGTTGGCAACGCGGCCACCGAGCAACGCAGCGAAGCCACCATCGGACACATTGATGCGACCAGCATTGGTGACAACAGCCGACGAGCCGTTGCCGATGAACGTGTATTTGCCCGACAGGAAGTCCTCGTTCCGGATATCCAGGGTCGACGCCGCAAAGGAGCCGGTATTGACCACGCCCGTATTGGTGATCGCAACGCCGTTCGGATTGACCAGCAGTACAGTGCCGGGCGCATTGATCGTGCCGGCGATACTGGAAGGCGTGCTACCCGTAACGCGATTGAGGGTGGCAGCTGCCGCGCTCGGCTGGTTGAAGTTGACGGTGCCGCCAGCGCCGACCGAGAACGAATTCCAGTTGATGATGGCGCTGTTCGAGGACTGGTTGACGTTCAGCGTACCGTTCGACGGCGTAGCGATGCTCGCGGCGCCATGAGTCACGGTGCCGCCGCCCGGCAGCGTCTGCGCCAGTGCAATGCTGCCACTGAACACCATGCAGCCGAACACCAGCGGTGCGAAAGCCGCCCTCACGCTGCCGCGAATCGGCGTCACGTCATATGTCTGTGTCATGCCCAGCTCCTGTCACCTGTACGAGCGCCGTTGACCGGTGCTTCCGAGGTCGTCTTGTCTGCCCTGTTCAGAATTTGCCGCGCTCAATCCGCGCAATGTCGGGATCATCGCGTTCAGCGATGTAATTGATGATCAGCTTTGGCGGTCCCTTCGGGTCCGGCGACGTGGTCTGATTGCCTTCGCGCTGCATCTGGTATTTGACTCCATCGGCGATTAGCCGGACCGCCCCCTTTTTCTCGTCCTCGCCGGCGAACAGCACAATCGTATTATCGCCAACGGGAATGCCGGAGCGGAGCGTGTCCTTCTTCCAGACAAAGCCTGCGAGATAACGCTCAAGGCGCGTGCCGGCGGTGATCATCGCATTGGGATCGACCGGCGGCGTGGAGGCAACCTCGCCCCAGACGACATTGACCTGAATGAGCTTCTTCGACTTGTTGCCGAAGATGTAGGCGATCCGCGCAGCACCCGGGCCAGGATCGAGCGACGGCACAGCGACGGTCAGGACATTCGTACCCTCGATGCTGTTCACGCTGCTCGTGATATCGGCCGGCTTGACATTGAATGCCTTCGTCACGACGGCCCGCACCTCCGTCTCCGTCATGCCGAATCGGGCGTCGCGGAATCCAGTGACCTCATATTTCGGCGCCTCCTGCGCCCGGGCCGGCAAGACATCGGCCACGCCTGCGACAATCGCGGCGATGAGGATCAAGCGTGCCACAGCGCGCTTGAGCGCATACGGCGCGGAATCACAACGAATGGAAGTGCCGAAACGATCTCTCACCTGCTCAACTCCTAAGCGATCAATTGCATCGGTTTGAGCGCGGAATTGCTCCGGGCTGCACGCACGCGGCCGATGCCCATGATACCAGCGTCTTATTAGGGGCTGGATGCAATCAGTTTCGAACAGCGTGTGAACGCTCGTTCACATCGCCCGTCAACGATCGTTATGGTTGATGCATGCCCAAACTATCCATGCATATATGCGCCGCGTTACTGCTGCCTGACGATGCCGGTCGTCGGATTTCGCATGACCGACGGATGCATGCGAACTGCACGTGGGAAGTTCTGGGGCTGTCTTGATGTCTATTCGTTCGACAAAGAAATCCTTGGCGTTGATCGCAATCGTATTGGGATCGTCATGCAGCGGCGCGCTCGCTCAATCCCCCGCACCCGCACCAAGCCTCGTACAACCACCCACGATCGCCACGCCGCCCGCATCGACGCGTATCACCTTGCCGCAAATCGCCGCCGGCTCAACCGTGCCGGATGCCGCTAAGAAGCTGACGTTTATCCTGACCGGAATCGACGTCGAAGGCGAGTTTGACGAGATCGCCATCGCGAGGAAAGAAGCCGCGGCGACGCTGCTTGGAAAGTCCATCACGGTCGCAGATCTGTTCGGCCTTGCCGACAAGCTGCAGCAAGCCTATGTGCGCGCCGGCTACCCGCTCGTGCGCATCGTCATCCTGCCCCAGGAACTCGACCGGCGCGCACGTGTAAAGCTTCGCGTCATTGATGGCTATGTCGAGAAGTTCGATACCAGCACGCTGTCCGGAACATCAGCCACTCGCGTTGCAGCTGTGCTTGCGCCATTACTCAACAAGCGACGCCTCACGCAGAACGAACTCGAACGGAAATTGCTGATTGCAGGCGATACACCCGGTCTCGTTCTCAATGCCACTTTCGCTGCCGGCTCGGCCGTGGGCAGTTCTGTTCTGGTGCTCAGCGGCCGGTACAGGCCCATCTCGGCGAGCCTCTATCTCGACAACGGCATGCCCAAATCCTTTGGCGAGTGGCAGGCGGCAACGTATTTCTCGCTCAACAACCTGACGGGATTTGGCGAACAGCTCTCGATCTCCATCGCCGGCCTGCCCGACAATGATTTTGTGACGCCCTATCCGACGCGCCGCTATCTCGGTGCAAACCTCGCCGTCCCGCTCGGCATCGACGGCTGGCGGTTCGAACTCGGTGTTACTGGTGGTCGCACGACCCCGCGGGTCGATGCGATATTCGCTTCACAGGGTATTTTCCGGCAGGGTCGCGCAAAGCTCGCCTACGATGTCGTCAAACGCCGCGACACCGAGCTAAGCTTCAATGCGCGCTTCGATCTCACGGAAGAACAGGTCAGCACGCTCATCACGACACCGGCCACACCGCTATCGCTTGACCGCACGCGTGTGCCGCGCGTCGGTCTCGATGGCATCCTGCGACTACGCGAAAGTGGAACCACCCTCACCTACACGGCGACCTATTCTCACGGCATCAATGCGCTTGGGGCCCGCTCCATAGCCGATGCGACGCCGCTGCTCCCGCTCTCGCGGCAAGGCGCTGACGCCGAATTCAGCAAGCTCGACGGTCGCATCGACGTCATGCAAACGCTTCCCGAGAATCTGTTTCTCTCGGCAGGACTTGCAGGCCAGACATCGTTTGGTCGCCCGATGCTCACGTCCGAGCAGTTTCCTGTCATTGGCGCCAACATGCTGTCCGGTTTTGCCGCCGGCACGCTCGCCGGCGATACCGGCTGGGTGGGACGCGGAGAATTCGGCTGGAGCACCCAGCTTCCGTTCCTCGCCGAACCGCATGCAATCGTGCCTTACGTCTTCGCAGCGACCGGCGAGCGCCGCTATGAAATGCCGACCATATTGGAAATCCCGGTCATCCGCGCAAACAACTATGGCGGCGGTATGCGCTTCCAGCTCGCACCGCAGGCGCCGGACGCCCCGTCGCTATCCGGCTTCGTGGAGCTCAGCGAACGACGTGCCAGTGCTTCCAGCCTCGACGGCTGGATGGTGTTCGCAGGTGGCTCACTCCGCTACTAGATTCCGAAAACGGCAACAACGAACAGATCACTTGCTTTCGGCCAGACGCCATTCCATTGATACGGGAGGAGCACAAGATGTCGGCGCCGGCCCCTTCATTTAACCGAGACTCGCAGCGCCGCGACCGGCTCCTGATCGTCGAGGACGACCCCGTGACGCGGGCCATGCTGGCCGGTTACTTTACCGATCACAACTTTGACGTCGCCGAAGCGGCAAATTGCGCTGAGTGCCGTCAGAAAATCAGAAAGAACGGCGCTGAGCTCGTTTTCATCGACGTTCAGCTTCCGGACGGCGACGGGTTCGAACTCGCGAGAGAAATCCAGAGCGTGAGCCAGGCCGGCATCATATTTGTCACACGCCGCGATACCGAAGTTGATCGGATCCTTGGCCTCGAGGTAGCTGGCGATCACTACGTCACAAAGCCGATTAACCTGCGCGATCTGCTCGCGCGCGCGCGCTCGGTCCTCAGACGACGCGCGATCGAGCGTGACGCTGCGATCGCCGGCACCACGATCGTATTCGGGCGCTGGATCATCGATCTTGTGCGACGCGAACTAGCCACGCTCGGCGGCGAGTTGGTGCATCTCACGCGCGCCGAATTCGATCTGCTCGCAGCGTTGGTCGGTGCCGACGGCAGGCCGCTCAGCCGGGAGTATCTGATCGAAGTCGTCAGCAATCGGCAGACCGATGTCGATATACGGACCGTTGACGCCCTCGTTGCCAGGCTCCGACGCAAACTCGCCAGCGGCAGCAACCAGCCCCTGATCACGACTGTGACGGGCATAGGTTACAAACTCACGACTGAATCAAAGCGCTAGGCTCGTTCGGGCTCTCGCAACCGCTCATTGAGCGCAGCGATGGATTCGCGGCAGGTTGCCTCCAACCGCACGGCGGCAACTTGAAGCGCATCTGCCGGCAATCGCGCCGCATCGGCCTCGATTCCGTTGCATTGGGAGAACAGGCGTTCGAGACCGAGTGCACTGGCTGCACTGCCGATCCGATGCGCCAGGCGTTGCATTTGATGCCGATCGCCCATCCTGGCCGCTTCCACCATGCTCCGCGTCAGTGGCAGGCAGGTGTCAAGGAAGATGGTGCGCAGACCACGCAACCGCGGCACCCCTAACAATTCTTCCTGACCGTTAAAGAAGTCGTCATCGATGAGAGAACCGCCAGCAGCGAGCTCGGGCGCACCAATCGGAGTGACCGGCTGATCGTCGACACCCGCCTGCAAGGCTGATTGCAGCGCTTGTAGCGTGATCGGCTTACTGACGCGCGTGTGGATACCATTGGCAGTGAGCCGACCCTGTGTGCGATCCGACAAGTCGGCTGTCAGCGCGATAATCCGCGGCGATCGATCGAGCTGCAGCTTCCGGATGTGTCTGGCCGTGGCAATGCCGTCCATCTCCGGCATATGCACATCCATGAGTACGACGTCGAAGGCGCCGGAGCGAGCGAGCTCCAGGGCCATGGCGCCACTCGATGCCACGACAGGCTCGTGACCGAGACGAACAAGGAGGGCTCGCCCCACGTCGCGATTGACCGGATCGTCATCGACGAGCAGCACGGACAGCTTCGTTACCGGAGGTCTCTCCTCGACAACGGCCTGCACCGGTTGCGCCCGATCGAGGGGAATGGACAGGGTAAATGTGCTTCCCTTGCCGAGTTCACTGCGGACCGAGAGATCACCGGCCATCAGCCGCGCCAGCCGACGGGAAATGGCGAGACCAAGCCCCGTGCCACCGAACCGACGCTCGATATCGCTGTCGGCCTGCACGAAGTCTTCGAAGATGCGCTCCTGAATGTCGGGCGCGATTCCGATACCCGTATCCGTGACCGACAAATGGAGCATGCCGGGAGCATCCGGCGTATCGAATGCGAGATCGACCTGGATGCCACCCTGCGCGGTGAATTTGACGGCATTGCCGAGCAAATTGAGCACCAGCCGATTGAGCTTGATCGCGTCGCCGGCGACATCTGCGGCCACATCGCCGCGCATCGACAGGCCCAGCGTTAATCCCTTCGCCTCCGCCTCCTGCCTCAACAGATCCAGGTCTGCTTCGATCAGTTGATCCAGGCGGAAATTGCGAAATTCGAGCTTGTCGGCACCCGCTTCGAGGCGGGCGTAGTCGAGAATCGATTCGATCAGTGCGAGCAATGTATCGCCCGAGACCTTGGCGGCCGTGAGCAACCGGATCTGACGCCCGTCCAGGCGGCTGTTATCGAGCAGTTGCAGCACGCCCATCACGCCGTTGAGTGGCGTCCGCAGTTCATGGCTGACGACCGCGAGGAAGCGCGACTTGGTTTCATTGGCCAGTTCGGCCGCCTGTCGCGCATGATGCGCTTCTGCCCGTTCCTCGATCGCTTGATCGCGCGCCTGGGCGAGCTCGGTCGTCCGCGCCACCACTCGTCCTTCGAGGGTCAGATATGACTCCCGCAGGCGCTCTGCCATCCGGTTGAACTGCTCGCCCAAAGTCTGCAGCTCATCACCCGTCCGAATGACGAGTCTCTGACCGAGATCGCCGCTTCCGATGCGTTCCGCGCCTTCCGTCAGCGCGCGGATGGGATCAGCCATACGGCGGCTGAGCAACAGCGCCGCGAGAAATGCACAAAACAGTGAGACAAGCAGCAGCATGGCCGAATTGAGCATCGACGCATAGAGCGACGCATAGGCTTCGTGAGTTGGCAGCTCAACGAACACCTTCCAGCCGATCGGCGCGATGGATGTGTGAACGGACAGAACGCGTTTCCCCGCGAGATCGGTGACAACGGAGCCCGCGTCGCTGTCGGCATTGCCCGCGAGAGCAGACGCAACCTGCGGCAGCCCCGACAGATCGGTATTCTTGAGCACGAGGCGGAGATCGGGATGGGCAATCAGACGCCCCCTCGTATCGACGACGAAGGCATTCCCCTCATTGCCGACCTTGATCTGCGAGACGAGATCCCACATGAAGCGCAGATTGACATCGGCGATGGTCACGCCGCCATCCGCGCCACTCACGGCAACCGTGATATACGGCTCGGTCTCGCGGAAGAAGAAGATCGGCCCATAATAGATGCCGCGCGCTTTCGCATCGACGAATGCGGGAGACCGCGAAAGATCCGTATTGCTGCGGACCATGTCACGCACATAGCGCGACACTCGCAATTGCTCGCGGCCTTGCGGATCGAGCTGGGCGATTTCGGAGATTGCCGGTGTCAGGCGCAGCAGGCGAATGCCGGTGATGCGTATTTCCTCTGGCGGAAGCATCTGCAGCGAAAGCTGAGATAACCAGACGAGTTGCCGCTCGATCTCCTTGAGGAACTGGTCGATCTTGTCCGCCGCGGCGCCGGCCTGCTCGCGCTGCACTGCGATCAGCAGGCGTTGCTGCTCGCGATAGGAGAATATCGCGTCGATCACATTATTAGCGATCAGTGCCGCCGAAACGACCACCAGAAAGGAGACGAGATACTTGCGGAACAGACCGCCACGCACCGGCGGTCGTGCATCGCGATCGGCACCGATCGCACTCATTCGATGATCTTGTCCGCGCGGGCCAGCAGCACCGGCGACACCGTCAGGTTCAGTGACTTCGCCGTCTTGAGATTGATGATCAGCTGATAAGTGCGCGGCGATCGCACCGGCAGCTCCGCGGGCTTGGCGCCGCGCAAGATCAGGTCGATATATTCGACCATCGCCTCCACCAGCTCCGAGCGCTCCGACGCCGCCGATTCATACTTGAATCCATAGGAGACGAGGCCACCTTCGGTCATGAAGAAATGATAGGAATAGACTGCCGGGACCGCGTTTGCCGCTACAGCGAATACGATCGCCTTGCGGTTGAGGACAGTGAACGCATCCGGCGTCACGACAAGTCCGCCGGCCGGTGCACCGCCGAGCCGGGCAATCTGCGCGGATATGTTGTCCGGATCCGAAATCGGAAGCGGGATGATGTCAACGCCGAAAGATGACGCCATCTCCCTCAACGGATCGAGATAGTAGTCGCCATTACGCGGCGCGGAGAGCGGATTGAAGATCACACCGACGCGCTTGACGTGAGGTGCAAGCTCCAAAAGGATCTCCAGCCATTTGCTACCCATCGATGGATGGCTGGTCGTGAAGCCCGTGGCATTTCCTCCCGGGCGCACCAGGCTCTGCACAAATCCACTGCTGACCGGATCCGCGGCTGTCGAGAAGACGAGCGGAATGGTCTGGGTCTCGCTCAAAATGGCCTGCGCATCGAGCACACCACCCGTGACGATGAGATCCGGCGTCCGCGCCACGATCTGTTTGGCCATCGCCTTTCGTTGGACCGGATCGTTCAGACACGACAGCGCTTCATACTCGATCCCACGCCCATCGACCCATCCAAGCTCGCCAAGCCGGCCCTTCATCGCTGCCAGGCGCGCAACGGTCATAGGCTCATCATATGCGGTACTCAGCAGGAATGAGACGCGCCGCCGCTCGGGCGCAACCTGCGCGACGGCCAGGCACGGCAGGCCCAGAATCGCAGCGAACGCCAGAATACTTCGTCGATCGAACGCCATAGTCTTTCCCATGAGGAATTTCCCAGCACAACAGCGAGACGTTGTACCGCGAGGCGGACATCCCACTACTCGCTTTTATCAAATATCCGAAATGGACGATCAGAGCGAGAACGATCAAAGCAGGTCGGGTTCGCTCGCCACCGAGCTCTTGGCAGGGGCGCCCCCCTGCGTGCTAGTGCAATAAGAGGACTTTATCCTCAGTTCCCGCAGTCGCAGGGCGCGCCTCGCCGAGTTAGACCTCCCGTCGGTCGGCGACGTGCAGCGCCTTGCGATCGGTCGCATCGCTATAGCGACCGAGGGTCGCATTGAGCGATTGGGACGAAATATCGAATGCGACCGTATCAGCAGCGTTCGTTTGAGCTATACAAGGACTGGTCGCAGCAATCAGACTATCGACGCAGCATTGCCAACGCAGTCGAGGATTTCTGCAATGTCGCGGTGTCGGGGTCGGCGTTTCCAGTTAAACCCGGACCGTCGTGATCCCGGCGATCTTGTCTTCGTTCACAGCGACTCTGCTCTGTTAACGCTCGGCCGCTCCGGTTGCCACAGCCAGTGTATCCGCGTCATAGTACCCTTGCCGACGGATCTCGCTAACGCAAATTAAGCGGGCTCGACCTTGAACAGGCAGTGGTCGTGCTTGCCTTCTGCTTCGCAATAGACTTCCTGCGCACGAAGGTTCAGTTTGCGACCGGCACTTGCCGCGACATATTCGAGCGAGCCTTCGAGCCAGGATGCGAACATGTAGCAGACCTTGCGGCCGCTATTGCGGCGCTCGTCATCGACCATCGCCGAATTGCGCAGACGTACCGTCGCTGTCCCCTCATCCGGAAATACGTCGAGCACGTCGAACTGTCCCCATCCGCGCTGCGTGATGCGGCGCATATAGTGACGGAACACATCGACGCCGGACATGCCGTGGAATTTGGCTTCCTTCTCGCACCAGTAATACGCCGAGCGATGACCGGCCGGCCGCAGAATGCGCTCCAGTTCCTCAGCCCCCACTGCCGCCTCGATGGCGAAGTGATTGTTCATATAAAAATGCTGCGGCACCAGAATCATATTGGTCGCATCGACCGACCAGCGCCCTGTCTGGTCATCGACATTGATGTCAACCTGCGGCTTCCCCATCTCAGGCCCCCCAGACGGTCTTCAGAAGATTGACCCAGTTCTTGCCAATGACGGCCTCGATGCGCGATGCCTTCCAGCCGCGCTTTTCCATGGCGGCGGTGAGGTTTGGCCATTCGCCGATGGTCTTGATGCCTTCGGGATTGATGACGTCGCCGAAATTGGTGAGGCGGCGGCCATAACCCTTGTCATGGGTAATCCAGTCGAAGAATTCCTGGCCATAGCCCTGGGTGAAATCCGTGCCAATGCCGACGCTGTTCTCGCCGCAGATATCGACGACATATTCGATCGCCTCGACATAATCGTCCACCGTCGATGCCGGACCGCGCTTCAGGAAAGGCGGGAACATGGTGACGCCGACAAAGCCACCGCGATCGACGATGAAACGCAGCTGCTCGTCGGACTTGTTGCGCGGGTGCTCCTTCATACCGGCCGGCAGGCAGTGCGAATAGGCGACCGGCTGCTTGGAGGCGAGGATGACGTCTTCACTGGTCTTCGATCCGACATGCGACAGGTCGCAGAGGATGCCAAGGCGGTTCATCTCGGCAACGACCTCGCGACCGAAGTCGGACAGGCCACCGTCCTTCGACTCGTAGCAGCCGGTGCCAACCAAGTTCTGCGTGTTATAGGCCATCTGAATGATGCCGACGCCGAGCTCCTTGAACAGACCGAGATAGCCGATCTGATCTTCGATACCGGTGACGTTCTGCCAGCCCAGGATGATGCCGGTCTTGCCTTCTTCCTTGGCCTTGAGGATGTCAGCGGTGGTGTAGACCTGCTTGAGGATATCGCTGTTCTCGGCGAACCATCGCTTCCACTTCACCACGTTGCGCATGGTGGCTTCGAAGCCCTCCCAGACGCAACAGGTGCAGTTCGCGGCGGTCAGTCCGCCCTTGCGCATGTCCTCGAAGACCGGGCGCCCGAAATCCGAGATGATCAATCCATCGACGACGATGGCGCTTTCATGGATGGTTGAGGACATGACGTTTCCTTTCAGATGATAGTCTGACTTTTCGTTGTGGTGCGGCAGCCATATCAGCTATCGCGGGACGTTCTTTCTGATCAGTGCGCCCCACCGAAGTAGGCACTTTGGACTTCCTCGTTCTTTGCGAGCATCTCGGAGTCGCCCTGGACGATAATCTTGCCCTGCGACAGCACATAGCCGTAATGGGCGATCGCAAGGGTCTGGTTGACGTTCTGCTCGACCAGGAGAACCGTCACGCCTGTTTCGTTGAGCCGGCGCACGATGTTGAAGTTCTCCTGCACGAACAGCGGAGACAGACCCAGCGATGGCTCGTCGATGATCAGAAGCTTTGGATCCGTCATCATGCCGCGCCCGATCGACACCATCGCCTGCTCGCCGCCGGACATCGTGCCGGCAAGCTGCTTGGCGCGCTCTTTCAGGCGCGGAAACACCTCATACACCTTGCCAAGGCGCGCTTTGACCGTCTTCTCCGCATTGACGAGATAGGCGCCGACCCGAAGATTCTCTTCGACCGTCATCTTCGCGAAGATCCGGCGCCCTTCGGGAATGCACGCAATCCCGAGACTGACTATCTCATGCGTGGCCATCTGATCGAGCGTCTTGCCTTCGAACGCGATGGAACCGGCGCGCGGCGGCGTCAGTCGCAGAATCGAGCGGATCAGCGTCGATTTTCCGGCACCATTGGAGCCGAGAATACAGGTGATCTTGCCCGGCTGCACATCGATCGATATGCCGGACAGCACGTCGGCCCGGTCGTAGGCGGTGAAGATGTTCTCGACTATGAGATGCCCGCTCATGCTTGCCCCAAATAGGCTTCACGGACCACAGGGTCGGCCGCGACGTCACGGAATTTGCCTTCGCAGATCTTCTTGCCGTAGTTCAGCACGACGCAGCGATCTGTGACACGTTCGATCAGCCCCATTTCGTGTTCAACAATGATGATCGTGAGGCCGCCAAGCGATTTACGGATGCCGAGAATTTCATCCACCACCTGATCCGTCTCGTCATGCGTCATGCCTGCAGATGGCTCATCGAGCAACACGAGCTTTGGCTTGCCGATCAAGGCGCGGCAGATCTCGACCCTACGACGATCGATCATGCCGAGCGATATCGCCGGATCGAACAGCTTGTCGGGCAGCGCGGGATTGAAGACATGCAGCAATTCGCGGGCTTCATCCGCAATCCTTCGCACATCCGCAGCGAATGATGTCCGCTGCACGATATTGTGCCAGAGGCCATTATTCAGCGTCCGTTGCGCACCCAACGCAATATTGTCGAACACGGACAGCGACAGGCACAGGCGCGATCGCTGGAACGTACGTGACAGGCCATAGGACGAGATGTTGTGAGCCTTCTCGCGGGTGATGTCGATGCCATCCAGCAGGATGTTGCCCGCGCTTGCGGAATAGACGCCGCTGATCACATTGAGGAACGTGGTTTTGCCCGAGCCGTTCGGCCCGATCAGTCCAAGCACTTCGCCATTGCGAACGTCGATATTCAACTCATTGAGCGCGAACAGGCCACCGAACCGGACCGTCAGACCGCGGCTTTCGAGCAGCACATCGTTGGACAAGCTCGTCATGCGCTTGCCTCCGTATGCAGTTTTCGGACCCGACGCGCCACCAGCCCATCCGGGCGCATGGTCAGGATCGCGATGACCAGCACGGCATAGAAGATCAGCCGGTATTCCTGGATGAACTGAAGCTTTTCGGGCAGCAGGACGACGATCAGCGCCGCCGGCAGCACGCCCCAGCGATTGCCGATACCGCCGAGGATCACGATGGACACCATCACCAGCGAGTCGCCGAACGTGAAATTCGCGGGCGCGATGAATCCCGTCATTTTCGCATAGACCGCCCCCATCAGGCCGGCCAGAAAGTTACCGAGCGTGAATGCCAGCACTTTCCAGTAAGCGATCTTCAGTCCGAAAACGGAGGCTGCGGTCTCGTCGAGGCGCACCACATCGAACCAGACGCCGACCCATGAGCGGTCCAGCAGTCCGACAAAGATCATCGCCAGCGCCGTCAGAATACCGGTCAGGATCACGTAGTTCACATAGGACGACAGCACGAGGCCGAAGATATGGATGTCATTGGTGAAGTCCCAGCCGAACAGATTGATACCGGGTAGCTTCAGGCCCTGCGGACCGCCAAAGAAGTCATTCGCATCGAGAAAGACATTAAACATCACGCCGAACGCCATGGTCGTCAGCGCGCCGTAATGTCCGCGGGTGCGCAGCACCGGGAGAATGAGCAGCGAGCCGATGAAGACCGCGACCAAGCCGCCGCAGACCAGAACCAGCGCATCGGGCAGACCGCCCTGCTGTCCCAGCATCGCCGCCGTATATCCACCGGTACCGGCGAAAGCTGCGGCTGCAAAGTTGGTCAGGCCAGCATAGCCCATCTGCACAGTGAGGCCGAGGCAGATGGTCGCGTAGATCAGCACCGTCGCCAGCATCAGCAGGCCGAAATTGTCGTCGCGCAGCACGAAGATGACAGCGAGCGAGGCCACCATGATCAGGCCACGCAGCAGCCAGGGATTTTCCGAAGCGGCCACTTCCATCGCGGCGACGCCTCCGAACCGGGCGGCGCAGAAGCAGACCGCAGCCGTGATCGCCAGTGCGGCGCCGAGCCATCTCTGATTTTCGATCAGGACCAGCGCCGTGAGCGCCACTGCAGCGAAGGCCACAGCAACAAACAGCGGCCACACCGGCACCCGTACAAGCGTCCGAGAGGTCGGCGTCATACCCGCTCGCTCCCGCGTTCGGCGAGAAGCCCGGTCGGTCGCCAGGTGATGAGGACGATGATCAGCACGAAAGCGAACACGTTCTTGTAGTCGCTCATCGACGGTATCGCGGCAACGACGAAAGTCTGCAGCCCTGCGAACAGATAGCCGCCGATAATCGCGCCCCAGATATTGCCGAGACCGCCCACGATCGCAGCCGTGAAGCCGATTACGGCCAGCAGCAGGCCCATACTATAATTGATCTCGCTGTAATACAGCGCATAGATCATGCCGGCGAAGCCTGCGGTGATGGAGCCCAGTGCAAAGGTCAGCGGGATGATGCGACCGAAATTAATCCCCATCACACGTGCCGTTTCGGTATCTTCGGCCACCGCTCGCATCGCAAGGCCGAATTTGGAGTGGTTGATGATCCAGTAAACGGCTCCGATCGAGGCGGCGCCGGCAATGATCAGGATAATAGCGTCCGTGCGGAAGAACGACGGACCGATATTGAAGCCTCCGGCCGGCAGCAATTCCGGAAAGCGCTGTGGATTGGTGCCATTCGGAAAGAACAGCCGGATGGCTTCACGGATGGCCGTACCGACCATCATCGTCATCAGCAGCATGTTGAGCGGCGGCGCATTGCGCAGCGGCATGATGAGAAAATGCGAAATGCCGGCGCCGACCACCGCGGTCAGTGCCATTGCCACGCACAGCGCGACAATGAACTGCAGCGGCACCGACAGTCCCAGCGCGTTCGCCGCCCAGACGGCGACGAGGCCTCCGAAGGCGCCGAGCGTGAGCACGTCCCCGTGCGAGAACTTGATCACATTCATGACGCCGAAGAAGATGGTGAACCCCATGGCGACGAGGCCATAGATCGTTCCTTGCATCAAGCCGTTCAGCAGGTGTTGACCGATCATACCCATGGGATGTCCCGACGATCCGCGCTTACGGCAGGTTCTTGAGCTTGCGCTTGCCGGACACGTATTCGCTTTCTTCCCAGACCACCCACTTGCCGTCCTGGACGACATAACTCGTGGTCAGCGGCGTGATGTTCTGGCCATGGTCGTCGAAGGTGACCGGACCGACGATGGACGGACGGTCCTTCACATCGCCGAGGTCGGCGGTAACCTTGGCGCGATCCGGCCCGACCTTCTCGATGGTCTCCATGACCAGACGGGTGGCGACATAAGCGAACGGTCCATAAGCTTCCGGCGGTTCCGAATAGCCGGCAGCCTTGTAGGCATCCGCAAACATCTTGCCGCCCGGCATCTTAGACAGCGGCGGGCTGTCGAAGAAGGTCAGCGCGCCTTCGGCGAGCTCCGGACCAGCGGCGTTGACGAACGCGTCGCCCATGATGCCGGAATTGCCCTCCAACTGCGCGTTGATGCCGAACTTGGCCATCTGCGTGCGGAGGCGCGCGCCGAGCGGCGTCAGGCCGCCAAAATAGATGACCTCCGGATTGAGCTCCTTGATCTTGGTCAGCTCGGCCGACAGATCCTGCTGATCCGGCGGGACCGAGAAGCTGCCCAGGATTTCATTACCGTTCTCGAGCGTGAACTGGGTGAAGTACTTGTTCATCGACTTGCCGTAGTCGGTGGAGTCGGCGAAGGACACGAACTTCTTGTAGCCGCGCGCCTTCATGAACTGCGCGCCGATGCGGTTCTGGCCGATCAGGATGCCGCTGACGCGGTGCACTTCCGGATATTTCTTGGCATAGGTAATTTCGGGTAGCACGGCCGCCCACACGACCATCGGCATCTTGAAGCGATTGAAGATATCGACGGTGGCAATCGCAGTAGCGGAACAGTAATGCGGGATCGCCGCGATGATCGAACGATCGGACGCGATCTTCGTGACGACCTGCACGCCCACGTTGGGCTTGCATTCGTCGTCAAGCACGACGAGCTCGTACTCATATTTGGTGTTGGGCTCGGCATTCATCAGCTTCACGGCCAGTTCGGCCGAGTTGCGTCCGCCAATACCGTGAGGCGAAATAGCGCCGGTCAGCGGACCCACGAAAGCAATCTTTACCTTGTCCTTGGCGAAGGCCGCGCTGAAGCTGCCAAAGGCCAGTGGCAACACGCTCGCAACGGCCAATGCGGCCAAACCACGCTTGCTAATCGTCCCCATCGCTGATCCTTCCAGGTTGATCCAGCCTGCAACGCTAGTGGTCCGCGAATGCGGCAGATAGGATGCACGCGCGCTGTTGCTTGTAGAATTGCGTCATAACTACCGAATATCGACTGCCGGTTCTTGGTTCGCGCGCCGACTGCTCGTCGGACTATTTTGCGTAGCAAACACAATGATTTCCGCTGCGCTGCAAAATTCATCGCGAAGATCAAATCTTGGCCTGCACTTGCTTTTCAAACGGGCATCACGCGTCGTTCGTGATCTTATTCCCGGGCTAGAACACCACCGTCTTGCGTCCGTTTAAAAGGACACGGCGCTCGAGATGCAGCCGTACCGCGCGCGCCAGAACTCGCGACTCGATGTCGCGCCCAACGGCAACAAGATCGTCCGAGGACGACGCGTGCGTCACCCGTTCGGTCTCCTGTTCGATGATCGGGCCCTCATCGAGATCCGGCGTCGCGTAATGCGCGGTGGCGCCGATGATCTTGACGCCTCTGTCGTGAGCCTGGTGATAGGGCCGTGCGCCCTTGAAGCTCGGCAAGAAGGAGTGGTGGATGTTGATGACGTGACCATAGAGCTTGCTCGACAGATCGTCCGACAGGATCTGCATATAACGTGCAAGAATGACCAGATCGGCGCCTTCCTTCAGATACAGCTCGTAGAGTTGCCGCTCCTGCTCCGGCTTGGTCTCATTGCTGACGGGCCAGTGATAGTACGGGATCCCCGCTTTCGCAGCGATCGGTTCGCAGTCGCGGTGGTTCGACACAATCGCCACCACCTCGGCTTTCAGCCAGCCGACTTTGACCTGATACAGCAGCTGCTCGAGACAATGGTCCGACTTGGAGACCATGATGATCAGCCGGGGACGCGACGCGGCATCGACCAGAACCGCGTTCATCTCGAATCGAGACAGCACAGGATTGAGCACCGCTTCCAGAGTCTTCCGACTGATCGAATCCGGCGTCTCGAAAGCAATGCGCATGAACAGGCGGTTGGTCGTCCTGTCCCAGAACTGTGCGCTTTCAAGGATGTTGCTATCGACATCGGAAATCGCCGTCGTGACGGTCGACACGATGCGCGGACGATCCTGGCAATAGAAGGTCAGGATCCAGTTCTTCTTCGTCATCTTGCTTATCTCGGTGGTAGATCGATCGCACGGCTGCGATCGCTATGGGTGAAACATTGGTCTGGCTGCCGCGCAGCGGGATCCGCAGACGCCCACATCACGCGGCCCGACGATGCCTGTCGGCGCGGTATCGCGTCAGCTCTATGCCGACGTCTTCTAAGATCGCTGTGATTGGCACCTGCGGCTTGTGGACGGCGACGCGCACGGCGCTAGCGCGCGCATGGACATCGCGATGGCTGCCGCGGCCCGCTCCAACAGCACGTGGCGCCCAGAAATGCCTCCGTCGCGGTGGCGACGACCGACGCATAGTCGATCGTCTGTCCGATGTCGTCCGAACTGGCCGCGTCACAGAGGTCGATCTGCAGATCGATATCGATCACGAAGCGCTGCCCCAGTTGCGCCTCGTGATCCAGCAAGCCGTGGCGCGCGTAAACATTCAGCCCTTGGATGAATATCCCCTCGGCCTGCCCCTCTCCGAAACGCTCCATCAAGCTGCCTGATCAGGACCGATAGATCGGGAACGACGCAACCAGCTCGGAAACGCGGCCACGTGCCCTTGCCTCGACCTCCGGCGCTCCCTGGTCCGGCGCTCTGGAATTCGCATCCAGGACGGCGGCAATGAGCTTGCCTACTTCTTCGAATTCACCGACGCCAAAGCCGCGCGATGTCGCGGCCGGCGAGCCGAGCCGGATGCCCGACGTGATGGTCGGCTTCTCCGGATCGAACGGGATACCGTTCTTGTTGCAGGTGATGTTCGCCCGCCCGAGCGCCGCCTCGGCGAGCTTGCCGTTCAGGTTCTTCGGCCGGACATCGACCAGCATCAGGTGATTGTCGGTGCCACCGGTGACGATCGGATAGCCGGCCTTTGAGAGCGTGTCCGCCAGCGCGTGCGCATTGGCGACGACGTCGGCCGCATATTGACGGAACGATGGTTGCAGCGCTTCGCCGAACGACACGGCCTTGGCGGCGATGACATGCATCAGCGGGCCGCCCTGCAATCCCGGGAAGATCGCCGAATTGATCTTCTTGGCGATGTCCTCGTCATTGGTCAGGATCAGTCCGCCGCGCGGGCCGCGCAGCGTCTTGTGAGTGGTCGAGGTCACCACATGCGCATGCGGGAACGGCGACGGATGAGCGCCGCCGGCCACAAGACCAGCGAAATGCGCCATATCGACGAACAGATAGGCTCCGACCGCATCCGCGATGCGGCGAAACGCAGCAAAATCCCAGAACCGCGAATAGGCCGAGCCACCGGCGACGATAACCTTCGGCTTGTGCTCCACTGCCAGCTTCTCGAGCTGCTCCATATCGATGGTGCAGTCGTCGCGGCGAACGCCATAGCTGACGACGTTGAACCACTTGCCCGACATGTTCGGCTTGGCGCCATGGGTGAGATGACCGCCTGCGGCGAGATCCAGACCCATGAAGGTGTCGCCGGGTTTCATCAGCGCCATGAACACGGCCTGATTGGCCTGGCTCCCGGAATTCGGCTGCACATTGGCATAGCAGCAGCCGAACAACGTCTTGGCGCGCTCGATCGCCACCTCCTCGACTTCGTCGGCGAAGCGACAGCCGCCATAGTAGCGCCGGCCGGGATAGCCTTCGGCATATTTGTTGGTCAGCACGGAGCCCTGCGCCTGCAGCACTGCACGCGATACGATGTTCTCGGATGCGATCAGTTCGATCTCGTCACGCTGCCTGCCGAGTTCTCCGGCCAGCGACGATGAGATGGTTGGGTCTGCTTGGGCGAGATCGGTCGTGAAGAATGCCTCGCGTTCGGCTTGGGTCATGGTCTTCCCTCAACATTCTGCCAGATTGACAGCGAGACCTCCCAGTGAGGTCTCCTTGTATTTCGATTGCATGTCGCGCCCGGTCTCGCGCATCGTCGCGATCACCTTGTCGAGCGGCACCACATGGGTGCCGTCGCCCTGCAACGCGAGCGACGCCGCATTGATCGCCTTCACGGCACCAAAGGCGTTGCGCTCGATGCATGGCACCTGCACCAACCCACCGATCGGATCGCAGGTCATGCCAAGGTGATGCTCCATGCCGATCTCGGCAGCGTTCTCGATCTGCTCATTGGTGCCGCCGAGCACCGCCGCGAGCCCCGCCGCCGCCATCGAACAGGCCGAGCCGACCTCGCCCTGGCAGCCGACCTCCGCGCCGGAAATCGACGCATTCATTTTGAACAGCGCGCCGATGGCGGCAGCAGTCAGCAGGAACACGCGCATGTTTTCAGGTGACGCCTCGCGGCAATGGTCGCGGAAATAGCGAAGCGTGGCCGGGATGATGCCCGCCGCGCCGTTGGTCGGTGCCGTCACCACCTTGCTGCCGGCCGCATTCTCCTCATTGACCGCAATCGCATACAGACTGACCCAATCCATCACCTCATGCTGGGCGCGGCTGTTCGAGCTTGCAGCGGCGACAAGGCGCCGATGCAGTGAGAGCGCGCGGCGCTTGACGTTCAGCCCGCCCGGCAGCTGCCCCTCTTTGGTCATGCCGCGATCGATGCAGTCCATCATCACCTGGATAATGCGATCGAGCCGCTGCTCGATCTCGTCCGCCGGGAGCGACGACATCTCGTTGGCCATGACAATCTGCGCAATCGACAGACCGGTTTTCGCACCGATCTCGAGCAACTGTTTGCCTGACCTGAAAGGATGCGGGACGGGAACGTCCTCGACAATGCCGACGACGCCGACCTGCGCTTCCGGAACGACAAAGCCGCCGCCGACGGAGCACCAGCGCTCGCCGTGAAGGATATTACCGTCCTCCCCAAAAGCGGAGAGCGCCAGCGTATTCGGATGGTTTGGCGGCTCGGTCACACCGTCGAAGATGATGTCATTGGTGAAATCGAACGGGACATTGCGCCGCTCGGCCACCCGCAGCGTGCCCGCCGCGCGGGCGCCATCGACCAGCGTCTCCGCTTCTTCCGGATCGATCGTTTCCGGAAACTTGCCGGCAAGACCGAGAACGACCGCCTTGTCGGTGCCATGACCGCGACCGGTCCAGGCCAGCGAGCCGAACAGCTCGACCTTCACGCGCGCGAGATCCTTCAGCAGGCCGCGCTCCGCAAGCTGGCTGGCAAACAGCGCCGCGGCCTTCATCGGTCCCATCGTATGCGACGACGACGGCCCGATGCCTATCTTGAAGAGATCGAACGTTCCAATCATCGCGCGGTCTCCAGGGCGCAGCCGGGCTGCTAGGACAGGCTTCGCGCTTCGTCGAGGAATTGCCAGACATAGGGCGCAAACGAACGCCATACATCCACGTGGAACACGTGCTCTTCAGAACGTGACAGCAAAAGTGATGCCTTGCCCAGCACCGTGCGCGTGCACATCCCGACCGGGAACGCCTTGAGGGACAGATCCAGCGGGCAGCCATGGTTCAGCACCAGCGCCGCCGTTGGACCTGCAACCGCGATGCCATCCGAACGATGGCTGACATCCACCAGCGAGCAGGCCTGCCCCTGCAGCGCTACCGACATCCCGCCAAATACCTCGATCGGATTCTCGTTCACCGCCTGGAACAGCCATTCGTCCGGCCCCAACCAATAGACCGACCGGCCGCCGACAGCCGCGAAGCGGCAGGCCTCAAGGCTCGGCTTGACGCCAAAATGCGCCCCGGCAGCCTCGATCGCCTCGGTCTTGCCGCGAAACACCAGCTTCGCCGCATCGGGAAGAATCGAGAGCGTCGTGGCGAACGCAGCAGTGGTGCCGGATGACTGCATTGGGGACAACGCGTTCGAACGCATGATCGCAGGACTAAGCATTCAAACGTTCCCCCTTGGGATCGAACAATATCGAGTCGACGACTTTCGCCTTGATCACGCCATCCGGCATCGGGATCGAGAGCTCCTCACCCATCCGCGAGCGGCCGCCGCGAACGAGTGCCAGCGCGATCGAACGGTTCAGCGTCGCGCTCCAGTAGGAGGAGGTGACATGACCGATCATCGGCACCGGGATCGGATGGGTCGGATCGAGCACGATCTGGGCGCCCTCTTCGAGAACCACCTTGGGGTCCGTCGTCAGCAACCCGACCAGTTGCTTGCGATCTTCCCTGACCAGCGCCGGCCGCGACAGCGAGCGCTTGCCGACGAAATCCCGCTTCGCCTTGCCGACAGCCCAGCCGAGGCCGGCGTCATCGGGCGTCACCGTGCCGTCGGTTTCCTGACCCACAATGATGTAGCCCTTCTCCGCGCGCAGCACATGCATGGTCTCGGTACCGTAGGGCGTGATCCCGTAGGGCTTGCCCGCCGCGAAAATCGCTTCCCAGACCGCCCGGCCATAGCCGGCGGGAACGTTGACCTCGAAGCCCAGTTCGCCGGTGAACGACACGCGGAACAGCCGCGTCGGCACGCCGCAGATACGTCCTTCACGGACGCTCATATGCGGCATGGCATCGGCCGACAGATCGATGCCCTCGACCAGCGGCTCCAGCACCTTGCGCGCATTCGGTCCCTGCAAGGCAATGACTGACCACTGCTCGGTGGTCGAGGTGAGCCACACTTCGAGGTCCGGCCATTCGGTCTGGAGGTAGTCCTCCATCATGGACAGCACGCGGGCCGCGCCGCCGGTCGTCGTGGTGACATGGAAACGATCCGTCGCCATGCGGCCGACGACGCCGTCATCCATGATGAAGCCGTCTTCGCGCAGCATCACGCCATAGCGCAGCCGACCGGGCTCCAGCTTGGTCCAGGCATTGGTGTACATGCGATTCATGAATTCGGCAGCGTCCTTGCCGACGATCTCGATCTTGCCGAGCGTTGAGGCATCGAAGATGCCGACCGACTCGCGCGTCGCCTTGCATTCGCGCGCGACGGCGGCATGCATGTCCTCGCCCACCTGCGGGAAATACCAGGCGCGCTTCCAGACACCGACATCCTCGAACTGTGCGCCCTGGGCTTCGGCCCATGGATGGATGCTGGTCTTGCGCACGGGATCGAACAGATCACCACGCGATTGGCCGGCAAAGGATCCAAAGGTCGTCGGTGTATAAGGCGGCCGGAACGTTGTCAGGCCGACCTTCGGCACCGCGACATCGATCTGCTTCGACACGACACCGAGGGCGTTCATGTTGGACAGCTTGCCCTGGTCGGTGGCCATGCCGGTGGTCGTATAGCGCTTGACGTGCTCGATCGACCGGAACCCTTCGCGGGTCGCGAGCCGGACATCCTTGGCCGTCACGTCGTTCTGGAAATCGACCCAGGCCCGCTTTTCCGCCTGATGATCGGTCATCACGGAGCCGATGAACGCATCGGCACCCACCGACTGCGCGGAGACCGTATAGCTGCGCTCGCCGCGCGGGGAGAAGCCGGCCTTGGCCGCAGCGTCCCGACCACCCTTGGCGCCGCTTTCGATGACGCTTTCGAGCGCGAACAGTCCCTTGCACGCCCCGACCGACCGCTCACGCTCGACAGACTCGCCAGGCACATAGGCCCGCAGCTCTTCGCTGTAGCTGAGCTTGCCGCGGCTCTGCGAGAACAGATGCACCGACGGCGTGAACCCGCCGGACATCAGGATGAGATCGCAAGCCACAGTCTCGGCATCGCCGCCCTGCGCGTTGGAGATCTGCGCCGACTTTACCCGCAGCCAGCCCGACGTGCCGCGAACGATGCTGTCGGAGCGAACCTTGATGCCTTCGGCGCGTGCCTTGTCGACCCAATGGCCCGACGCGCTCTTGCGCAGATCCACGATCACCTGGATCCTGGCGCCGGCTGCCTTGAGGTCCAGCGCCGCGCGATAGGCGCTGTCGCAGGCGGTGAACACGACCACCTGCTTGCCCGGCACCACGCCGTACCGATTCACATAAGTCCGGGCAGCATCGGCCAGCATGATGCCCGGCCGGTCATTGTCGGTGAAGACGAGCGGCCGCTCGATTGCGCCAGCCGCCAGCACGACTTCCTTGGCCCTGACCTGCCAGAGCCGCTCACGCGGCTGGTTCGTCGCGGGATTGCTGAGATGATCGGTGACGCGCTCGTTGAGACCGACAAAATTGTGCGGGTACCAGCCAAACGCCGTCGTACGCGACATCAGCTTCACATTGGGGCGCTTGCGCAATTCATCGAGCGCCGCGCGCGTCCATTCGGCGGCCTGCATGCCGTCGATCGATGCCGAACGATCGGACAGCAGCGAGCCGCCCATCTCTGCCTGCTCGTCGCACAGGATCACCGTGGCATCGCTGTTGCTGGCTTCGAGCGCTGCGGCAAGACCCGCAGGTCCGGCGCCGACGATCAGCACGTCGCAATGCGCAAACACCTGCGTATAGCGATCGGCATCCGGCTCGGCTGGCGCTTTGCCGAGACCCGCCATCCGCCGGATTACCGGCTCATAGAGCTTCTTCCAGGCCGTGCGGGGCCACATGAAGGTTTTGTAGTAGAAGCCCGCCGGCAGGAAGGCCGAGAAATATTCGTTGAGGAAGCCGGCATCAGTCTCGAGCGACGGCCAGCGATTCTGGCTTTCGGCCACCAGCCCATCATAGATCTCGACCTGGGTCGCGAGCAGGTTCGGCGTATAGCGCGACTGGGTCGCGCCGACACCGACCAGCGCATTCGGCTCTTCCGAGCCGGCGGAGACGAAGCCGCGCGGCCGATGATACTTGAACGAACGCCCGACCAAATGCACGCCATTGGCGATCAACGCGGAGGCCAGCGTGTCGCCGGCCAGACCCTGATACGACTTTCCGTCGAACGTGAAATGAACTGCGTTGCGGCTTTCAGCGACGTCGCCGCGCCGCACGCGATACGTATCCGTCATGGCTTGGCACCCTGATGTTCGGCTTCGGGGCGCTCGCCCATGCGATAGGTGCGCTTGATGATATCCGTGGTCGTGTCGCGGCTGGCATTGAAGAAACGGCCGCAGCCATTGGCGTGCCGCCAACGCTCGTGATGCAGCCCCTTGGTATTGTCGCGCATATAGAGATAGGCGGCCCACTCGTCGTCAGTGAGGCTCATCGGATCGGCCGGGCGGGCGATATGCGCCTGCCCGCCGTTGACGAATTCGGCCTCCGGGCGCGGCCCGCAATAGGGGCAATTGATCAAGAGCATCTCGTTTTCCCCGCTATCAATGCGCCACGGCGGCCGCGGCCGCTTCGTCGATCACGGCGCCATCGCGGAATCGCTCAATGGTGAACGGCGCGTTGATCTTGTTCGGCTCATCCTTGGCAATCGTGCTGGCGAACACCTCGCCCGATCCCGGCGTCGCCTTGAAGCCGCCGGTGCCCCAGCCGCAATTGACGTACAGCCCGGATACCGGCGTCTTCGCCACGATCGGCGAGCGATCCGGCGTGACATCGACGATGCCGCCCCAGTTGCGCAGCATGCGCAGGCGCCGGAACGCCGGCACCAGTTCGCAGATCGCATCCAGCGTATGATTGACGATGTGCAGGCCACCGCGCTGCGTATAGGACGTGTAGACGTCCGTCCCCGCACCGATCACCATCTCGCCTTTGTCCGACTGCGAGATATAGGCGTGGATCGTGTTCGACATTACCACGCAGGGGAAGATCGGCTTGACCGGCTCGCTGACCAGCGCCTGCAGCGGGAAGCTTTCCAGCGGCAGACGTACGCCGGCCATGTTCATCACCGTGCTGGTACTACCGGCCGCGACGACGCCGATGCGCTTTGCATTGATGCTGCCGCGCGTCGTATCGACGCCGACCACCTCGCCGGTCGGCGCGCGGCGGATGCCGGTGACTTCGCAATTCTCGATAATATCCACTCCGAGCGCGTCAGCAGCGCGGGCATAGCCCCAGGCCACAGCGTCGTGGCGCGCCGTGCCGCCGCGGCGCTGCAGCGCGCCGCCGAGGATCGGATAGCGCATGGACCCACCGACATTCAGCGGCGGACAGAATTCTTTGCATTCCGCCGGCGACAGCCATTCATTGTCGATGCCGTTGAGACGGTTGGCATGAACGTGTCGCTTGAAGCTCTGCACATCGTGAATGTTGTGCGCCAGCATCAAGACGCCGCGTGGTGAATACATGACATTGTAGTTCAGTTCCTGCGACAGCCCTTCCCACAGTTTGAGGGCGTGCTCGTAGATTCCGGCGCTTTCGTCGAACAGATAGTTCGAACGAATGATCGTGGTGTTCCGGCCGGTATTGCCACCGCCGATCCAGCCCTTTTCGAGGATGGCAATGTTTTTGACGCCGTAGCGGCTGGCCAGATAGTAGGCCGTTGCAAGCCCGTGGCCGCCACCACCGACGATGATGACGTCATAGGTCGGCTTCGGTTCAGGCGAACGCCACTGTCGCTGCCAGCCGGCATGACCGGTCAGCCCTGCCCGTAGTAATGAAAGCGCTGAAAATTTCTGCATGGCTGTCCACGTTGTGATTGGACAGAGCCTACAACTCGCTGCCGCTTCGCGGCCAGCATCAGCCCGCCAATCATGTTGGATCAGAGCGACATCGGGACGCCGCAGGTTTGCAAGGCCCCGACACGAAACACGTAGATTTGCGACAAGCCGTCCGGCTTCGCTCGCCAGGGTCTCGAATTCGCGACGTATCCATGCGACACGGATCGCTGCCATGGAGACAGGACGGCATGCCCGGGCGCGCGCAGTCCCGCCACCGACGATCAAGGACACGCAGAATGAGCATCGAACGCAGCGACGAGATTCTTCAGTACCTCAAAGACAAGTCGATCGTGGTGGAGACGTTCGAACACCCGCCCGTGCATACGGTGGAAGAGTCCCGTGCGCTGCGCGGCGACATTCCCGGCATTCACACCAAGAACCTGTTCCTCCGCGACGGCAAGAAGCGGTTCTTCCTGTTCGTCACCGACGAAGCCGCGACCGTTCACCTGAAGTCGCTGGCAAAGACGATCGGCGCCAAGGGCGGGCTGTCATTTGGAAGCGCGGAAGCCCTGAAGGAATTGCTTGGGATCGAACCGGGATCGGTCTCCATTCTGGCGCTCTACAACGATGCCAATCAGGCGGTCACTCCCGTCATCGATGCGCGCTTACGATCGGCGGACCGCATCAATTGCCACCCCGTCATCAACAGCCGCACGACATCGCTGTCGGTCGGTGCACTCGACGCATTTCTTGCTGCGATCGGCCGCGAAGCGCAGTTCGCGACGCCAGAAGAGCTGCCGTCCGCCGGCTGACCCTCCTGCGCCGAACCGGCCGACCTGGGCTTCCGGTTCCCAGCCGACGCCCAACGTCGCGCGCCAAGCGAGACGCTTCGCCGCCCTTGCGCGCGCGGCAATGTATTTTTAGGATCAGTCCGTCGCAAATGCCTGCCCCGGCGCGCTGGAGGTATGTAATGATGCGACATGGGTCCGTTTTGGAGCATCGTCTCGCGGCGATCACCCGGATTGCCATTCGACCATACGGTGAATGCGAAGGCAGGGGTGATGCAACCAAAGGTCCGTCCGCTGCGCGTTGGCTTCATTCTGACCAAGAATTTCACGCTGACAGCGTTGGCCAGCTTCGTGGACGTGCTGCGTCTCGCCGCCGACGAGGGCGACAACAGTCGGCCGATCCGCTGCCAGTGGCACATCATGGCCGACACCGACGAGCCGATCCGTTCGAGTTGCGGTCTGCTGATGTATCCGAATTCCCGGTTCCTCGATCCGCACGAGCTCGATTATGTCGTCGTCGTGGGCGGCCTGCTGCATCAAGGCCCGCAGATCGATGACAAGATCAAGCGCTATCTGCTGGAGGCTGCGAACACCAAGGTCGATCTGATCGGCGTCTGCACCGGCAGTTTCGTGCTGTGGCGTCTCGGCCTTCTCAACCAGAAAAAGTGCTGCATCAGCTGGTACCACTATCGCGATTTCCTGGAGGAATTCGGCGAGACACTCCCGGTGGCCGACCAGCTCTTCGTCATCGACGGCAACCGCATCACGTGTTCGGGCGGCATGGGCGTTGCCTACCTCGCCGCTCATATCGTGGAACAACGCATGGGCCTGTCGAGCGCGCAGAAGGCGCTCCACATCATGCTGATCGATCGCATGAAACCCGGATCTTCGGCTCAATCGGCGCCGCCGACCGAATTTGCCGAGACCGACGGACGAATCTCGCGCGCGCTGTTAATGATGGAGCAAAACCTATCAGCGCCGCTGTCTGTCGCGCGACTGGCCGGCAAGGTCAGTCTGAGCACGCGGCAACTGGAGCGTCTTTTCAAAGAGGAAACCGGACAGTCGCCGCAGGCGACATATCTGCGGCTGCGCCTGAAACATGCACGGTGGATGCTGAAAACCGACCTATCGCTGGCCGCGATCGCCGCCGAAACCGGCTTCGTCGACGGTTCGCATCTCAGCAAGGCGTTCAAGGCCGCCTTCAATACCAACCCGTCCGAGGAACGCCGCAGAATAATCGGTCAATCCCACGGGCAAGATGCCGGCGAAGGTCGGCGTATATTCAGTCTGGCTTAGGCGGCACTTGTTATGGTCATGCACTCCGACGACCTGATCATTCGCCCGGCTGAGCCGGCAGACCGGGCAGACATCTGGTCGGTCATCGAGCCAACCATCCGTGCAGGCACGACCTACGCCCTGGACCCCCTGATGACGAAGGACGATGCTTTGTCCTACTGGCACGGTCCGGGTAAACGAACCTTCGTTGCCGTGCGCCAAGGTCAGATCGTGGGATCTTATTATGTGCGCGCCAACCAGGACGGTGGCGGCAGCCACGTGGCCAATTGCGGCTACATGACGCTGGCGAGCGCGCAAGGCGGCGGCGTGGCCCGCAATATGTGCCTGCATTCGCTCGACTATGCCAGAAATGCAGGATTTCGCGCGATGCAATTCAACTGCGTTGTGAGCAACAACACGCGCGCGGTGAAACTCTGGACCACGCTCGGCTTCGAGATCGTCGGGCGGCTGCCCGAGGCTTTTCGGCTACCTACTCACGAATATGTTGATGCACTCGTGATGTTTCGCAAACTTGACGCTCAATGACTTCAATGGGGTCCCTAGTTTGAAGATTTCGCTTCTCTTCGCGCTTGTCCACAAGCAACTGTAAATCGTCTGGAACGCGTTTGTGCGGCCGCTACATGCCGCTCTTTGGATGCTTCCAGGACGCCCCGTAACAAGCATCATGCGGCACCACCCGTGTGTACCAATGCAAAGCCTTCGATCTGGCTTATTTGTCTTGGAAAACAGAGGCTTGAGGGACCAATGGTGCCCAGGGGCGGGATCGAACCACCGACACTGCGATTTTCAGTCGCATGCTCTACCAACTGAGCTACCTGGGCGCCGCCCCGGATCATGTCCAGGGAGCGCCGGTTTATAGTCAGGCAAATCGGCCCTGTCCACCCGCCCGATGGCATTTCTGTGAACGAAGATTTTGCCGTCAAAACAATGGGAAATGGCCGCTTCGGACTGGCTTGGGCGGCGCGAATGCCCACCGGGCCTATTCGGCATCCTCGTCATCCGTCGGTTTGCCGGGAATCGCATAGGAGCCCGACAGCCAGCGGTTGAGATCGACGTCACGGCAGCGTTCGGAACAGAACGGCTTGGAAGCCTCCACCACGGGCTTGCCGCAGATCGGGCACGGCTTTTCGCCGGATTTGGACGCCTTAGCTTGCATTCAACCAGCCGAAACGGATCGGGAAGCCCTCGCCGCCGAGCAGGGAGACGGTCTCGTAGAGCGGCAGGCCCACGATATTGGTGTAGGAGCCGACCATCTTGACCACGAAGGAGCCGGCAATGCCCTGCACGGCATAACCACCGGCTTTGCCGCGCCACTCGCCGGAGCCGATATAGGTCGAGATGTCTTCTTCGTTGAGGCGCTTGAAGCGCACCTTGGTCTCGATCAGGCGCTGCCGGAAGCTTTCCTTGGGGGTGACGATACAGATCGCCGTGTAGACACGGTGGTTGCGGCCTGACAGCAGCCGCAGGCACTGCGAAGCCTCATCGACCAGTTCCGCCTTGGGCAGGATGCGGCGGCCGACGGCCACCACGGTATCGGCAGCGAGAATGAACGAGCCGCGGAGTTCGTCGTCGAGCTGGACCGACTTGAGCGCGGCTTCCGCCTTCGCGCGGGCCAGCCGATTGGCGCAGGCACGCGGCAGTTCGCCCCGCTTCGGGGTTTCGTCGACATCGGCGGGGCGCAGCGCATCGGGCTCGATACCGGCCTGGTTGAGCAGGCTAAGACGGCGGGGCGAACCGGAGGCGAGAACGAATTTGGGACGGCCGAGCATGCGGAGTCTGTGATCCTGGAAATGCGCGCGGAACCTATCGGAAGCCCCCTGCTTCGACAACCACACACGCAGTATTTAGCCGCTGGCAGCGCTACCTTTGGCGAAACGTTTGCGGATCCGCAGCAAAAGCCCGTCGCAGACCTCGCGATATGCCGCCAGCTTCTGGTCGCGATTACCTTCAGTTCCCGTGGGATCCACCGTCGGCCAGTATTCGACCTCGGCGGCATCGGTGCGCGTCAGGTCCAGCGCCTTGTGATGCGCCTCCGGCGACAGAGTAATGATGAGATCGAAATTGAGCCCTTCCCAGTCGTCGAGTTCCTCGAAGGTCATGGGCCTGTGTCTGGAAATGTCCTGGCCGAGTTCGGCCATCACGGCCACTGCGAAGGGATCGAGCTCCCCCTTTTTGACCCCGGCGGATTTCACATAAAGCGCCTGCGGGAACATCTGCTGCAACAGGCTGGCGGCCATCGGCGAGCGCACGCTGTTCTGGCCACAGGCAAACAACACCGCCTGCGGCGTGCGCGCGCGTGGCGGCGCGACCATGCGTTAGATTCCTTTGTGAAGAAGCATGGCCTTGTCGGAAAACCAGCCACCACTTTTCCGGGCCATGCTTAACCTTTCCAATGAAGGACGGAGATCAACGTAAACAGCCGCCGCGACGTCTCGAAGTCGACCCGCACCTTGCCGGCCAGGCGTTCCTGCAGCGTCCGCGAACCTTCGTCATGGATGCCACGGCGGCCCATGTCGATGGCCTCGATCTTGTCGGGTGTGGCGGTACGGATCGCCTGATAGTAGCTGTCACAAATCATGAAGTAGTCCTTCACGATGCGGCGGAATGGCCCGAGCGACAAAAGGTGCGCGACGACAGGCGTGCCGTCCTCGCGGCGGATGTCGAACATCAGCCGGCTGCCGGTGATGCCGATATGCAGCGTAAACGGGCCGACATGCGCGCCTTCCGGCGCAAACAGATTCTGCTCGATCAGGTCATAGATCGCGATCGCGCGCTCATGCTCGATATCCGGCCCGGAACGTCCGATCGATTCCTCATCGAGCGTCACCGCCACGATGCGATTATTGCTGTCATCCTCTGGTGGAGGGGCGTTACTCATCGCAAATTGAGGCGCAGTCCGACTGAACGTGCGTGGGCATCGAGGCCTTCGGCCTTGCCCAGCGTCATCGCAGCCGGTCCCAGCGCCCGCAGCTGATCTGGCCCACACTTCAGAATCGATGTTCGCTTCATGAAGTCAAGTACGCCGAGACCTGACGAGAACCGTGCCGAGCGCGCCGTCGGCAGTACGTGGTTGGAGCCACCGACATAGTCGCCGATCGCTTCCGGCGTATGGCCGCCAAGGAAGATGGCGCCGGCGTTGCGGATCTTCAGCGAGAACGCCTCTGCATCGGCGGTCATGATTTCGAGATGCTCGGCTGCGATGGCGTTGGCGAGCGGCACGGCCTCATCGAGCGTCTCGACCAGAATGACCGCGCCGAAATCCTCCCACGACGCACGTGCGATCGCGGCGCGCGGCAGTGTGGTGAGCTGGGCCTCGACGGCAAGGATAACATCGTCCGCAAGACGCTCACTGTCCGTGATCAGGATCGACTGCGCATTGGCGTCGTGCTCGGCCTGCGCCAGCAGATCTGCGGCAATCCAGTCGGCATTGGCGCTATCGTCTGCAACGATCAGCACTTCGGAAGGTCCGGCAATCATGTCGATGCCGACCTTGCCGAACACCTGACGCTTGGCGGCGGCTACGTAGGCATTACCAGGACCGACGATCTTGGCCACCGGCGCAATGGTCTCAGTGCCATAGGCCAAGGCGGCCACGGCCTGCGCGCCGCCGACGCGGTAGATTTCGGAAACGCCACCGAGCTTTGCGGCGGCCAGCACCAGCGGATTGAGCTTGCCGTCCGGCGATGGCACCACCATCACCACGCGCTCCACACCGGCGACCTTGGCCGGCACGGCATTCATCAAGACCGACGACGGGTAGGCAGCAGTCCCACCGGGCACATAGAGGCCAACGGCTTCGATGGCGCTCCAGCGCCAGCCGAGCTCGACACCCAGCGCATCGGTGAAGCGATCATCCTTGGGAAGCTGGCGCTTGTGGAACAGCTCGATGCGGTCGCGGGCGAATGTCAGGGCCTCAACGGTCTCGGCGTCGCAGGCGGCGACGGCGGCATCGACTTCGTCCGGGGTCACCCTCAGGCCGGAGGCCTTGAGGTCCAGCCGGTCGAACTTTCGGGTCGCCTCCAGCAGCGCTGCGTCGCCGCGAGCGGCGACGTCGTCGACAATGGCGCGGGTGGCAGCTTCGATGTCAGCCGCGACTTCACGCTTCATGGTCAGGAAGGCATTGAAGCGCTGGGTGAAATCGGCGCTCGCGGTATCGATACGAATTGGCATTCTGGTGTTCCGGCGGGGCCTTGCCGGCCAAGGCCCCCTGCTCAATGGCGCGGCGGCAAAGGGCCGTCAACCCTGTGCTGCAATGGAAAGATGAATAGCGGATCAGACGTCCAGGCCGGAGGCCTCGGTGCCGGCCTCGGTTTCGCTGGCAAGGTCGTCGGGACCCAGGTCGGCCAGTTCGCATTCCAGACACTCGACGTCCAGCCGGAGCGCACTCCCACCGGCAAAAATCAGGACGACGCTACCGCTAGGAAGCTCGGCGGGATGGAAGTCGATGCCGAGCAATTCCAGCGCGATGTCGCGCGTGTCGAGATCGATGTCCCGGGACTTGCAGGCCAGCACGCGATCGAAACGCAGCGCCGAAACCAGCCGGCGCGGCGTGACTTCCCCTGAAATCGTCTGATCCCAGTCGAGCCGGCTCATGCCGATCACGAGCCGCTTCTCGCTCTGCCGCCAGATGATGTCGCCAACATTGACGGCCGCATCCTGCACATGCGCGGAAATCACCGCGAGGTCGTCAGCATCCAGTGCAATCAGCTTGCGTTGACCCGTCACGACGCCCCCTTTGAGAGAACCCTATCCGCTGATGCGCTCGATGGTGGCGCCGCAGGCGGACAGTTTTTCCTCGAGCCGCTCGAAGCCGCGATCGAGATGATAGATGCGGTTGACCATGGTCTCGCCTTCAGCGACGAGGCCGGCGATCACTAGCGACACCGAGGCGCGCAAGTCGGTCGCCATCACCGGCGCGCCACGCAGCTTGGCCGTACCGTCGATAGTCGCAGTCTCGCCGTCGAGATGAATCCGCGCGCCGAAGCGTGCCAGCTCCTGCACATGCATGAAGCGGTTTTCGAAGATCGTCTCGGTGATATGCGACGACCCCTTCGCCGTGGTCATCAGCGCCATCAACTGCGCCTGAAGATCTGTCGGGAAACCCGGGAACGGTGCCGTTGACACGTTCACCGGCTTGATGCCGGCGCCATTGCGGGCGACGCGGATTCCGTCGTTGTTCGGCGTCACCGTTGCGCCTGCTTCGACCAGCACATCGAGCGCTGCCTGCAGCAGTTCAGGCCGTGCGCCGGAGAGCTGCACATCGCCACCGGTCATGGCCACAGCCATGGCATAGGTGCCGGTCTCGATGCGATCGGGCAGCACGGTGTGGCGCGTACCATGTAGCTTGGCCACGCCCTCGACAGTGATCGTCGTGGTGCCCGCGCCGGTGATGCGTGCGCCCATCTTGTTCAGGCAGTCGGCGACGTCGACGATCTCCGGCTCGCACGCTGCATTGGTGATGACGGTCGTGCCCTTGGCCAGCGTCGCGGCCATCAGCGCCACATGGGTGCCCGACACGGTGACCTTGGCAAAATCGATCTCGGCGCCCTTGAGGCCGCCCGGCGCCTTGGCGATGACATAGCCGCCATCGATAGTCAGCTCGGCACCGAGCTTCTCCAGCGCCATGATCAGCAGATCCACCGGACGGGTGCCGATGGCGCAGCCACCCGGCAACGAGACCTTGGCTTCATGCATGCGCGCCAGCAGCGGCGCGATCACCCAGAAGGAGGCACGCATCTTCGAGACCAGCTCATAGGGCGCCGTGGTGTCGATGATATTGGCGGCAGAGATGTGCAGGGTCTGGCCCTGATATTCATGGTCCCCCGGACGCTTGCCGGCCGACATGATGTCCACGCCGTGATTGCCGAGAATGCGCTGCAACTGCGCGACGTCGGCCAGACGCGGCACGTTGTCCAGAATCAGTGTCTCGTCGGTCAGCAGACCGGCGATCATCAATGGCAGCGCCGCGTTTTTGGCACCAGAAATCGGGATCGTGCCATTGAGTTTGCTGCCGCCGACGATGCGAATGCGATCCATACCGATTCCCGCTGATTGCTGTGCCCCGACTATAGGGCGGATGGCCTCTTTAAAGCAAAAGCGTTGAAATTTGCGGTTTTTCGATGAGGCCGGCAGCAAATCTGAAAAAGGGCCGAATCGGCCCGTTTACGCACCGACCAAGTTTATATCGAGTGTCTCCAGAATGGGCGTCGGATAGCCATTGCGAACCACTCGAATCATGGCGCGGCCGACATTTTCGGACGTGGTGACATATTTGGGGGCGATCCGGTTCAGCAGCGCCCAGAGCGGCGCCGTCGCGGTGTAAATGGCCTGAATCCATGCCGTCTTCGAGCGCACGCCATGCAACGGCTGAATACCGCCGGGGCGAAACATATAGGCCGCCTTGAAGGGCAGCTTGAGAAGGTCGTTCTCGGTTTTGCCCTTGACCCGCGCCCACATCACGCTGCCCTGCTCGGTACTGTCAGTGCTCTGGCCGGTGACATAGACGAAGGTCATCGCCGGATTGAGCCGCACCAGCGTATTCGCCACTACGAGGGTGATGTCGTAGGTGATGCGACGATAGTCCGGCTCGCTCATGCCCAGCGAAGAGACCCCGAGGCAAAACAGGCAGGCGTCGTAGCCCGTCAGGTCAGCCGCGATGACCGACAGGTCGAAGAGATCGCCATGCGTGATCTCACGCAATTTGGCATCGCGTTGCCCGGTAGGACTGCGGCCGACCACAAGCACGGCTTCGACATCGGGATCGAGCAGGCATTCGCGCAGCGCGCCTTGCCCGACCATGCCGGTCGCACCGAATATAATGACCTTCATGAGACTTCCTTTGGATGACTGACAGTCGATCGCGCGACGCAATCAGGCAGCAATTGCGACCTGATCAAACGACATGCCGGTGAGCGCAGCTGAGACCTCCCACAGCCGCGCGCCGACGGCGGCATCCTGAGCTCGCGGCATGATCTTCGCGGGAGCCGGCGGCCCCTTCATTTCGTAGACGCCGTTCGGGCCGTAATAGCCGGCTGGCTTCGCACCGGGTGAGGTGGCTGCAAACAAGGTCGGCAAGGCACCGGCGGCGGCTGAATGGCTCAGCGGACGCAGCAACCGGCTTCCGAGCCCCATCAAGCCCCCGCTGCCGGGACCGTTCGGAATGAGATCGGTGAGCGCGAAACCGGGATGCGCGGCATTGCTCATCAGACTCCAGCCCGCGGCATCGCTGCGCCGCTGCAACTCGATCGCGAAGATCAGCATGGCGAGCTTCGACTGCTGATAGGCTTTCCACGGCTTGTAGAATGTCGCGCCCTGAAGATCGTCGAAATCGATGAGGCCCGAACGATGCGCAAGACTGCTGAGATTGACCACACGCGGCGCCTTGTTGCGGCGAAGCACCGGGAGCAGACGCGCCGTGAGCGCATAGTGACCGAGATAATTGGTACCGAGCTGCATCTCGAAGCCGTCAGCAGTGGTCTGGCGCGCGGGCAGCGCCATCACGCCGGCATTGTTAATCAGGAGATCGAGCGACGCGTACATCGCATCGAAACGGCGCGCGAAAGCGGCGACAGAGTCCAGGCTGGCGAGATCGAGGTGCTCGTAGCTGATGATCGCATCGGGATATCGCTCGCAGATATGCTCGATTGCAGCACTGCCCTTGGCGTCGTTGCGGCCGGTCAGCACCACTTCGGCGCCGGCTCCCGCAAGCGCCATTGCCGTCTCGAAGCCGAGGCCGCCTGTCGCCCCTGTCACCACGGCCAGTTTGCCGGTCATGGGCGGAATATGGTCGATGCTCCAGTCCGTCATGCTTATATCTCCCCAGGATCGAGAATCGTTGCGCGGCGCGGCCGCCGGACATAAATGTGCACTCAGTGCAAACTTGCAATAGGTGCAGATCGAGGATTGTTGTGACCGCCAGGACGCCGGCTAAGCCGATGAAAACAGACACGGAATCGGTTGCGGCACCTGCTGCACCGCCGATCGGTCTGCGCGAAAGGAAGCGCCAGCAGACGCGGGAGCGGCTGACCAAGATCGCGATGGAGCTGTTTCTCAAGCGCGGTTTCGAGGAAACGACGCTGGACGACATTGCGGCCGCCGCAGAGATCTCGCGCCGCAGCTTCTTCCATTATTTCGCGTCGAAGGAAGACCTCGTTCTGGCGTGGCAGGATGCCAGCACGGATTTCCTTGTGGCCGCGATCGCCGCAAGGCCAGCGGACGAGCCGATGCTGCTGGCCGCGGAAAATGCCTTGCTCTCGATGGCACAGCAGCTCGAGAGCTCCGAGGCGATCGCCATGGCGCGATTGAAGCACGGCAATCCCGCGCTGCGCGCGCGCGACCACGGGAAATACGAGAAGATGGAGCGTGCCATTGCCGCCGCGCTCGGCAATCGCGCTAAAGACAAATCCGGGCAATTACTGGCGCGGCTGGTCGCCATGATCACGACGGGCGCGATGCGGATTGGCGGCGAAATCTGGCTGGCGCAGGGCGCAAGCGAGAGACCCGAGGCACTTGTGAAGCGCACCTTCAGCGAGATACGGGCGATCCTCCAGGAATCGCCCGCCCGAAAAGGCAAAGCCTAGCGATTATCGGCGGAAGATCGCCACCCTGCGATCAGGCGAAGCCGCCCGACAATGGGCGAAACTTCTTGATCGCGAGGAAGGTCGTGACGACGAAGAACACCAGCACAATGCCCTGAACGATCGCAAAAGGCGGCTCACTGGGTGGCACGCTCGGCGCCAGCGCATGCAGCGGCGGGACCTTCAGGAAACTCTGGATCACCAGCACGAACACATTGAGATAAAGCGAGATCATCGCAGTCAGCACGTAAATCCAGCGCCATGGCCCCACCAGCTTCTGGCCGTACAGCGCCAGACAGGCGACTGCCAGCAGCACCAGCGAAATGATGCCGATGACATGCGACGGCAGCAGTTTCTCGACCGGAAAGAAGAAGCCGGTCACGCTGGTCAGGATCGTCGTCAGCAGAAACAGACCGGTCCAGCCGGGCAGCGGCTTTGACTTCAGCAACCCGACCATTGCGACAAGGCCCGCGACGATGCCGATCAGGCTGACCACCACATGAAGCAACGTGAACGTTGCCAAGCTCATTCCTAGAACCATGATGCACCCCTGCTTTAGAACTTTTCAAATCTTAGGGTGCAGCGCGGGAACTTGCCAACTGTTTTTGGCTGATACTCATCATATAGATTTGCGCGCAGGGCGCCGTTTTGTTCAAGACATTCGCGTTCGATCAATAGAGCCGCGCAATCTACTTGTTGAGAAACTCGACCAGTTTCGGGATGACCTGATCGGGTGCTTCTTCCATCAGCCAGTGACCGGAGCCTTCGACGATAACGCCGTCCACATTGCTGGCGACGAGGCGCCCTTGCTCGATCAGGAAGGATCCACCGGCCTTCTCACCGGAGAGAACCAGCATCGGCATTGGCAGTTTGGTCTTGGCAAGTTCAGCAAACTCTGCGGCATCTTTCTCAAAAGCTCGGAAGACCTCGAATCCAGCCGCCATGTGGCCCGGTTTGGCATAGGCCTTGGCGTAAAACACGCGGTCCTTTTCCGGCACCGACTTCTTCGGGTCCGCGGCGAAATCATTCCAGAAGTGCTCAAGGTAAATGCGCTCGCGGCCCGCGACCAGCGCCAGCGGCGTCTTGCCGTAGAAATGGAAATGCCAGAGATCGCGCAACAGCCAGACATGGGTCCAGTCGCCGACGCCGGGCAGGAACGCATCCATCAGCGCGATGCGATCGACTTCGCTCGGATATTGCGCAGCATAGGCATAGGCGACCATCAGGCCGATATCGTGCCCGACAATTTTCACCTTGGGATATTTCAAGCCGATCACCAGCGCATGGATATCGCGTGCCATCGCCGCTTTGGTGTAGCCATCAGCCGGCGCGTCGGAATCGCCGAAGCCACGCAGATCTGGCGCGATCACCGTATGACTGGCCGCAAGTTTCGCGATCAGCGGGCGCCACATATGGCTGGTCTCGGCATAGCCATGCAGCAGCACGATCGGATCGCCCTTGCCCGCAATGAGATAATGCAGCTTGACGCCGTTGATGGTGGCGAAGCGGCTTTGCGGAGCTTGCGCTGAAGCGGATACGGGGAGAAACGGCGCTGCCAGGACGGCCAGCAGCACACCCAACAAAGCCCGGCGTCCGATCGTAAGAATGTGCATGAAGTCCCCACTGAAACGTCGCCCGAGTCGGGCGATCGCTCAGTAGTAGCGCGGAATCGGTCCGTTGTGCGGTGTCTTTCGATCCGACAAATCGAACATCACTTCATCGACATAGCACCACCCCCAACCTTCGGGCGGATCGTAACCTTCGATAATCGGATGCTTCGTGGCGTGGAAATGCTTGGTCGCGTGCTTGTTCGGGGAATCGTCGCAGCAGCCGACGTGACCGCAGGTCCGGCAGATCCGCAAATGCACCCACATACTGCCCGTCTTCAGGCATTCCTCGCAGCCGAGTGCGCTCGGTGTCACATCGCGAATGCCGGAAATATGCGTGCAGCCTTTGGGCATGACGATCTCCCGTTTTGAGTTCAAAGGCTCGGTGTGGCCGTATCGCCGAGAAAACCATGCAGCGCCGCCACCACCTGGGCGCCCTCGCCGATCGCGCCGCCGACACGTTTCACCGAACCCGAGCGCACATCACCGACCGCAAAGACGCCGGACACTGACGTCTCCAGCGCTTGCACGCTGCGGCCATTGGTGGGGATGCCGGTGATGATAAAGCCATGACGATCGAGAGTGACGCCGCAATCCGCCAGCCATTCGGTGGCCGGATCGGCGCCGACGAACAGGAACAGATTGCGGATGTCGGCGCAGGACTCCTCGCCGGACAGCCGGCTACGGGTACAGATCCGTTCGAGCCCCGCCTCCTGCGTCCCCTCCAGCGCCACGACTTCGGTGTTGAAGACCAGCTCGATATTCGGTGTCGCCTCGATGCGCTCGATCAGATAGCGCGACATGCTGGCGCCGAGGCCGCCGCCGCGGATCACCATATGCACCTTGTTGGCCTGGCTCGCGAGAAACACCGCCGCCTGACCTGCCGAATTGCCACCGCCGACCAGGTAGATTTCCTGCTCCCTGCAGAGCCGGGCCTCGATCGGAGATGCCCAGTACCAGACGCCGCGACCTTCGAAATCGGCGAGCCGCTCGATATCCGGCCGGCGATAGCGTGCGCCCGATGCCACCACGATGGCCTTGGCACGCATGACATCGCCGTCGTCAAGTTCAAGAGCGAACAGTCCGTCCTTGCGTGAACAGTCCAGCGACTTCACGGCCGCCGGGATCATGATATCGGCGCCGAACTTCTGCGCCTGGTTGAAGGCACGCGCCGTGAGTGCCATCCCGGAGATGCCGGTGGGGAAACCGAGATAGTTCTCGATCCGCGCGCTGGCACCGGCTTGGCCGCCGAATGACTTGGCATCGCACACCGCGATCGACAGGCCTTCCGACGCGCCATACACCGCGGTGGACAGGCCAGCGGGTCCGCTGCCGACGATGGCGACGTCATAGGTCTTGCCCTTGGCGATATGGCTGATCATGCCCATCGCGCGAGCGAGTTCGGAAAACGACGGGTTGCGCAGCACCGTGCCGTCGGCCACCACCACCAGCGGCAGATCCTCCGGCGACGGCGTATAGCGTGCGATCAGATCCGCGGCGTCCTTGTCCGTTGCGGGATCGAGCAGATGATGCGGATAGCCGTTGCGGCTGAGAAAGCCCTGCAGGCGGATGACATCGCTGGAATTGGCCGCACCGATGAAAGCCGGACCGCCAGCGCTGCCCTGCAGGAGATTCACCCGACGCAGGATCAGCGCTCGCATGATGCGCTCGCCCAGATCTGCTTCCGCGATCAGCAGTGCGCGCAGCCGTTCCGGCGGAATCAGCAGCGTTTCGACATCGCCTTCAGCGTGACCGTCAACCAGCGCGACACGGCCCGACAGTTGCGCGATCTCGGCGACGAACTGTCCGGTGCACTGATCGGCAACCGGAGTGATGCGGCCGAAACCGTCGCGCTGGGTGATCGCCACATGTCCGGACAACACCACGAACATGCCAGGACCGGGCTTGCCGGTCTCGAACAGGCAATCGCCATCCTTGTAATGCCGGATCTCACCGAAGCGGCGCATCCGCTCGATCTCTGCCGTCGTCAGCACGGGAAAAGTCTGATCGTGACGCGGCAGTGCCGCCCGCGGTGCATAGACCGGCAGTTCGGCACTGGAGGGGGCCTGGGATTCTGATGACATTTAAACTCGCATGCTCACGCGGCGGACAGGGGCCATCAATCCCGATCGGGATCGGCGGGTCTTGAACAGAAGTCCTGTATCTTATTGTCATCCGATGACGGCTCGACTGCGATGGCATCACCCGCCTGACTGGCACGCCCGCGCATTTGCACCTTTCGGCGCTTGAGATTTTCGCGCAGCGCCTGGCGCAGCCTGTCCTGACGGGCAGTTGCACTTTCCTTGGCGGGTTTGCTCGGCGTATCGGTCATGGGCTGTTATGGTCGATCGCATGGCATACAGACGTGCGCCAGATTGAATCCTGTGACCCTATACATAACCACCTTCAACGGATCAGGCGAGATATCGACTTCGCAAGGATGATTCAGCCGGCAACGGCTCTTGCAGGCAGTTGGTGAGGCCATGGGGAACCGGATCGGCCCGCAACTGGCGAAGCTCAAAGCCACTGCAACCGCAACAGGCTGACCACAGCCCATTATAATGATGCATTCGATGTGTCACCCGCGCTTGCGCCGCCCGTGACCTTGTGGCAAGGATCGCCCCGCTTGGTAGGCGCCCTTGAGGCTGATTCCTGCACCCAGCATGCTGCCGTAGCTCAGTGGTAGAGCACTCCATTGGTAATGGAGAGGTCGACAGTTCAATCCTGTCTGGCAGCACCAGCCTCTTTGGGCCCAATCCCCTTGTAATTGCTCATCAATTCAAGTCTCGAGGGCGACTTTCGCGACGTCGCAGCTGCGCTCGCGTCTACTACGACAGAACAAAAAATGAACATACGGCGAGCGTGACCCAAATTTGGGATGCGTCCCGTAGCGACAAATCCGCCTCCCTGCCGAGTTCCAGGAGCGCTTCAGTGACCGGAAGCCCACCGGAGGCGCGCCCCACCATGCGGCTCGCTGCGCCCCCTCCACCCCTTTGACTAGCAACGGAACCCGGGTGCCAGCCGGGACAAGAGGGATCACCTTTTACCGCCCAGGCGTAACGGCGAAGATGGGCATCCCCCCTTCAATCGGGCCGAGCTTCGAGCTTCCATTCCGCATGCGAGGTATGAGGCCGGCGCGACTGTGACCTCGACCGCTCTGCTTCAGCGCGAAACGCAAGGAAGCGAAACGCGTAACAGCCACGATCTATCCAGCCGCGGCATTTCAATGAGACAGGGAATGCGCCGCCGAAGATGTATCGCCCCTACCCTGCTTCACCAAAGCATTCACGAGGGGCAACTCGGTTGTCGACTTGATCTGCTCCATCGTGAACATCGACGACACGTCGTGCAGGTCAATCTTGGCAATCAACCGCTGATAAAGATCGTCATAGGCCCGGATATCCGAGACCACGGCCCGGATCAGATAATCCACGTCACCGCTCAGGCGATAGAAATCGACCACCTCGGGGAAGCTGACGACGATTTTCCGGAAACGCTGAACCCACTCCGCGTTATGCTGGTTCGTTCGCACGGCGATGAAAACGCTGACACCCAAATTCAGCTTGTCCGCATCGAGAAGTGCAACGCGTCGCTTGATGTAGCCAGAGCTTTCGAGCTTCTGGATGCGACGCCAACACGGCGTGGAGCTCAGGCCAACGCGATCAGCCAGGTCCTGCATTGAAAGGCTGCTGTCTACCTGGAGTGCCGCCAGAATTTTGCGGTCGAGCTCGTCGAGCATAGTGGCCTCCGATGAAAGGTGTACGCAGAATATTTCTGCCGTTCATTGCCATCGTGACGCAATGCTATTGCGAGATTTGAAAGTTCGCGAGCATAAACAATTGTCACCGCTGCGCATTCGAGCAGCAGGCTGGCGTCAAAAGCGACGCCACCGCTAACGCAGCGCCAAGATGAATGCGCCGCCGCGTGTCGTGATATCGGCTCGTTGATTGAACGCGTGGCCTCTTAAAGTCGCTGGCCACCACTGGCATCGATCTGCTGGCCAGTGACCCATCCCGCTTCGTCCGACGCGAGAAAGGCGACGACCCTTGCTATATCGTCGGGTTGCCCGATCCGGCCGAGCGCGACTGTCTCAGCCACTGCGCGGCTCGCCACCGGATCGCGCGAAACGATGTTCATGTCGGTCGCGGTCGCACCGGGCATCACGGAATTCACCGTGATCTGCCGGCCGCCGAGATGAACGGCCAGCAATCGGCTCAGCGCTTCCAGACCCGCTTTGGCCGGCGCGTAGGCCGCCATGGTCGGATAGGCCGAACGCGTCCCCATCGACGATATATTGATAATGCGGCCGCCGTTGCGCAGGTGCGGCATCAGCGCCTTGATCAGAAAGAATGGCGATTTCAGATTGGTCTGCAGCAGGAGATCGAAGTCGTCCTCAGAAATATCCTCGATGGTTGCGCGTTTTCCAACGCCGGCGTTGTTGACGAGAATGTCGAATGCAGGACTGCCATGGCGCCCTGTCAGTTCGGCACCAAGATCCGCGGCCAAGGCGGCTGCGCCACCGCGTTCCGAGAGGTCGGCCTTGATGGCAAAGGCATTGCCACCAGCGGTGGCGATGGCCGCCACCGTCGCATTCGCGGCATCGACCGAGGCATTGTAATGGACCGCGACTGTTGCGCCGTCTTTCGCCAAGCGAAGTGCGATCGCCTGGCCGATCCCCCGACTGGCGCCAGTGACCAGCGCGACCTTCCCTGCGAGCCCGCTCATGCGGACCAGCCGTGGCTGGCTTCCAGGCTCCGCGCCCGATCGATCAACGCCTTGCGATCGATCTTGTTGGTGCCCGCCCAAGGCAGCTCGTGGACGAACTCAACCCGCCGCGGATGCTGATATGCCGGACCATTGGCGATGGCGAACTGACGAATATCGTCGAAGCTCGGCGTGGGCTGCTCGCGCGTGACGATAAAGGCGACCGGCACCTGACTACGCTCTTCGTCGGGCAACGGCACCACCGCGGCCTGCTGGACCTGCGGGTGACGCTCCAACAGCTTCTCGACTTCGCCCGGATAAATGTTCTCGCCGGAGCAGACGAACATGTCATCGGCACGGCCAACGAAGAAATAGAATCCGTTGGCATCGCGTCGCATCACGTCGCCGCTGTAGTACCAGCCATCGGTCAGCACCTTGACGGTCTGTTGCGGCAGATTGTGATAGTGGTCCAGCACCGCGGGATTGCGCATCAACAGCACGCCTTCGTTCTCGGTGCCGTTGACGAGCCGGACATCCTCCAGACGGATCGGATAGCCCAGGCCTAATGGCGGCGTCGGAATCTTGTCGGGATGCGGACCGAACACAGCCGGCCCTGCTTCCGTGGTACCATAGCCCATCGTCATCACGACGTTGGGCAGCGCCTGCTTGATCCTGTCCCACAGACCCATGGTCATTGGCGCCGATCCAAGCATCAGGCGACGAACCGAGGTGATATCATTCTTCGCCAGCAGTTCCGTTTCCTTGACGACACGGGCCCACATGGTGGGAACGGCCGTGGCAGCGGTCACCTTGTACTTGGCGATTGCCTCGATATAGCTGCGGGTCTCGAACGACGGCAATATTACGACCGACGCATTCTGAGCGAAGATCGTCTTGATGGCGAACAGGCCGTTCATGTGAAACAGCGGCTGCGCGATGATGTAGCGATCATCCGGGTTGAGCGCGCCGCTGGTCCGCGTCGAGATCGCCCAGAGTTGTCCGTAATGCGATAGCGGTACGCCTTTGGGCCGGCCGGTGGAGCCGGACGTATAGAGCATCTGCCCGACCTCCTCCCGCGTGGTTTCGACCGCTGTAAACGAGGCGGGCTTGATCGTCGCGAAAAAGCCCTCCGGGCCGTTGTCGTCGAAATTGATGACCGGAATGCCGTCGCGCACCATCGGCCGGTTGGCATTATCGACGAACGCGAGCGCGATCTTCGCGTCATCCATCACAAAATCGACCGTGTCGCGCGCAGCCTTGATATTGACTGGAACAGCAATGCATCCGGCGCGCATGATGCCGAAATAGCACATGATGTATTCGGCGCGGTTAAGCGACAGAATCGCGATATGTGTGCCGCGCTTGTAACCGTTATCGACCAGATACCTCGCGACCCCGTTTGCCATGTCGTCGATTTGACGGTGCGTATAGTGCCTGGGGTGCGCGGGATCGATCAGATCGATGACCGCCTCACGATCAAGGTCACCGCTGCGATCGATCAGGTCGCCGAGATTGTTCCACCGCATTGGCTATGCTCCACTTCTGAGAATTCAATTAGCCACTCGCGCGACACGCGGCAGCGCCGCAGGTTGTTTGAGCAGATCGTAATGACAGGCCACTCTGCGGCCACCGGAGACATCGCGCAGGATCGGTCGCTCTTCGCGGCAAAGCGCCTGTGCATAGGGGCAGCGCGTGCTGAAGCTGCAGCCCGGCGGCGGATTGAGCGGGCTCGGCAACTCGCCCTGCAGCACACTGCGGGCTTGGCTCCGTGCGGCACGCGGATCGGCGATCGGCGCCGCGGCGAGCAAGGCCTCCGTATAAGGATGCGCCGGTCTATCCCAGACATCCTCGCTGCGGCCTGTCTCTACGATGCGACCGAGATACATCACGATCAGCCGATCTGAAATATGCTCGACGACGGAAAGATCGTGCGAGATGAACAGATACGACACACCCGTCGCCTGCTGCAGGTCCTCAAGCAGATTGATGACTTGCGCACGCACCGAAACGTCCAGCGCCGAGACCGGCTCATCGCAGATGATAACCTTCGGTTTAAGCGCGAGCGCCCGGGCAATGCCGAGGCGCTGACGCTGGCCGCCGGAGAACTCGTGTGGATAGCGTCGCATCGCCTCAGCCGGCAGACCCACCTGCCCCAACAGCTCAATGACACGATCCTTGATATCGCGGCGCGACCAGCCGGCGACGCTGAGCGGTTGACCTACGATGGTGCCGACGTCGTGGCGTGGATTGAGAGACCCATAGGGATCCTGAAAGATCATCTGCATCGATTTTCGCGAGGCCTTCAGCGCGCCGGCCTGCATCCGCGTGACATCGTCACCATCAAGGAAGACGCGTCCATCGGATGTCGGCACGAGGCGCATGATCGCCTTGCCGAGGGTGGACTTTCCGCAACCGGATTCCCCGACCAGACCTACGGTCTCGCCGGGCTCGAGGTCGAAACTCACATCGTCGACCGCCCGCACAACGCCCTGTGCACTCTGATATTGGACGCAGAGACTAAGCACCGATAACAGCGGCATCGCGCGATAACTCCTTCTCGGCAGCAAAACAGGCGGCAGAACGGTGCGGCAACAACGGCGCCAACTGCGGCCGCTCGGCGCGGCAGCGATCGAACACATCGGGACAACGGTTCTGGAAGGCGCAGCCTTTCGGCAGATCTGATAGGGCCGGTACGTTGCCGGCGATTTCGACTAGGCGGCCGCCACGACGGCGCTGCGCCGATGGCGTCGCGCCGAGCAGGCCCCGCGTGTAGCGATGTAGCGGCCGCTCGAACAACGCTTCAACTGGCGCATCCTCAACCTTGCGGCCGGCATACATCACGGCCACACGGTCAGCGATCTCGGCAACCACGCCGAGGTCGTGGGTGATGATGATGAGCCCCATGTCGGAACTGGACTGCAACTCCTTCATCAGCTCGATGATCTGCGCCTGGATGGTAACGTCGAGCGCCGTGGTCGGCTCATCTGCGATCAGGAGCTTCGGCCCGCATGCAATCGCCATGGCGATCATCACGCGCTGGCTCATGCCACCGGACATCTGGTGTGGATAGTCGTTGAGACGGCGCTCGGCGTCGGGAATACGGACGCGGCGCAGCAGCTCGACGGCACGGTTATGGGCTTCGGCGCGCGATACATCAGTATGCCGCCGGATTGCCTCAACGAGCTGGTCTCCAACCGTGACGACAGGATTCAGTGACGTCATCGGATCCTGGAAGATCATCGAGATGTCCTTGCCGCGCACGCGCTGCATCTCGCGCTCGGACAGGGATGCGAGATCACGTCCCATGAAACGCACCTGACCACTGACGATCTTGGCCGGTGGCCACGGCAGCAGCCGCATGATGGCCAGTGCGGTCAGCGACTTGCCGCAGCCGGACTCGCCGACGATCGCCAGGGTCTCGCCGGCCGAGACTGTCAACGACAGTCCATCAACCGCGGGCAATACGCCGCGCCGCGTGAACAGCGAGACCGAGAGATCCTGAAGCGACAAAATCGGCATCTGATCCGCAAGGACTGGATCGGCCATGTCAGCGATCCCGAAGCTTGGGGTTGAGCGCATCGTTCAGCCCGTCGCCCACCAGATTGAGCGCAAGCACTGTCAGCATGATTGCCAATCCAGGCACTGCGCAGATGTACCAGGAGGTGCGAATGAGGGTGCGACCGTCACCGATCAATTGGCCCCAACTCGTCACGTTGGGATCGCCAAGACCGAGAAACGCCACTGCCGACTCGAACAACACGGCACCAGCGATCACCAGCGACGACAGCACGATGACCGGCGGCAATGCATTCGGCAGGATTTCGCCGAACATGATGCGCAGACTGCCCATGCCCATCGACCGACAGGCTTGCACGAATTCACGATCGCGCAGCGACATGAATTCAGCACGCGTCATGCGCGCGATCGGCGTCCAGGTCACTACACCCACGGCGATGGTGACATATTCGATCTTCTGCCCGAGAATCGAAACAATGGTCAGCACGAAGATCAGGTTCGGGATGGTCTGGAACAATTCGGTCAGGCGCATCAACAGCTCGTCGACCCAACCGCCGACATAAGCCGCAGTGGCGCCAACGGTGATGCCGATGATGGTGGCGGTCAGGCTGGCGCAGAGGCCGATCAGCAGCGTGGTGCGGGCACCGTGGGCGATCATCGCTGCAATGTCGCGGCCCAGAGAATCCGTGCCGAGCGGATAACGCGACGACATGAAGGGCCAGATCTCCGGCCGCCCGACAATACGAAGCGGGTTACGCGGGAACCACCATGGCGCGGCAATAGCAACACCGACGACGACCAGAACGAGAAACAGCCCGACCAACGCCGCACGGTTGCGGGCGAAGCGCCGGACGAAGTCGAAGAACAATGTCAGCATGACCTACCTCGCCTTGATCCGGGGATCGAGCCGCAAGTACAGCAAATCGACGCTGGCGTTGCAGACGGCGACCAGCAGTGAACCGAGGACGAGCACGCCAAGCACCATCGGAAAATTGCGGCTCATCACACTGTCGAACAGCAGGCTGCCGATGCCAGGCCAACTGAACACGGCCTCGATGACGACGCTGCCGCCGAGCATAGTGCCAAGCTGCAATCCAAGCAGCGTGACGATCGGCAACATCGCGTTGCGCATCACATGCGCCAGGACCACGCGACCGCCCGACAAGCCCTTGGCCCGCGCCGTTCGCACGAAATCCAGCCGGGCCACCTCCAGCATTGAAGCCCGCATCACGCGGGCGAAGGTCGCAGCGTAGAACAGTCCGAGTGCCGTTGCGGGAAGGACGAGATGATGCATCACATCCAGAACGGCACCGAAGGCACTTTCGTCGACGCCGATGGTGCGCATGCCGCCCACCGGAAACCAGCCGAGCTTCACCGCAAACATCACCGTCATCATGATGCCGAGCCAGAAGCTCGGCGCGGCAAAAAAGAACACCGCGCCAAGCGAGATCAAATTATCCCAGATCGTATTGACCTTGATCGACGCCAGTACACCAGCCGTGACGCCGACGAGCAACGCGATCCCGACGGCCGCCAGCATCAGGATCAGTGTCGCCGGAAGCTGTTGCATGATCACATCAAACACCGGCGCGTTCTGCCGGTACGAATAGCCGAGATCGAGCCGCATCACCGACCAGATATATTTGGCAAGCTGCACCGACACCGGCTGATCGACGCCGTAGGTGTGACGCAGCTGATCCAGCATCTTCGGGTCGGTGATCTGCTGTTCGGACGTCATCACGTCGAACAGACTCCCCGGCGCCAGATGGATCAGAACAAAATTCATCACAATGACCGCGAAGATCAGCGGGATGATTTGCACGAGCCTGCGGATGATGATGCGACGCACGTTTGCCTCCGCTCTCAGCGGTCCAGCCAGACCTCGGCCCAGCTTTCGCCCATGAAGTCCGCTGTCAGCGAATGATCGCGGACATCAGAACGAGCGATCGTCACGGGTTCAAGGTCGACCATCGGAAGGACGGGCGCGTCGCTCGCTGCGAGCTTGTCGAACTCGTGCACCAGCGATACGCGCTTCTTCTCATCGGTCTCGATCGCCATCTTGCTGACGGTTTCGTCCATCTTCGGATTGGAATAGCCCGTGGCGTTGCGGAAGGCCGCCCCCTTCACGATACCGTCGGTGGTGTAGTATTGCGTTGTCTGCGGGATCGGCTCGATGCTGGCTGAATTGTTCGACACCGCGACGTCGTAGTCATAGTCGGTGTAGATGCGTTTCAGCGAGGTCGCGCGATCGGGGATCGCCAGATCGACGGTGATGTCGACGTCCTCGAAGGCTTGCTTCAGGTACTGACCGATCTTGACGTTTTCCTCGAACCACCCGGCCGATACTAGGCTCATCTTGAATCGCGAGCCGGATTTCACCGGATAGCCGGCAGCATCGAGCAACGCCGCGGCCTTTTTGACGTCGAACGGATAATCCTGGACGTCCTTGGTGAAGAAGATCGAATTCGAGAAGTGGAGCGCGCCAAGCGAGGGACGCGCGCGACCGAAGAAAACCGTATCCGCGATGAAGCTGCGATCGATCGCATGAAGCAGGGCCTGACGCACCTCGCGCTTCTTGAAGATCTCGCGACGCTGGTTGAACTCGACACTCGTGATCCACGCCGAATTCGAATAGCCCTTGGTCTCGGCAACGAACTTTTTGGTTGCCGTCAGGCGCGCGATGTCCGGCGCAGGGATCGGATTGAACGTGCCTATATCAAGCTGGCCAGCCTCGAACGCGGCCGACCGCGACGCCGGATCTCGCCACCAGCGGATCACCAGCTTGTCGAGATAGGGCAAGCCCGAATTCCAGTAATTGTCATTGCGGGCATATTCGACGTGACTGCCGCGCACCCACTCCTTGACCTTGAACGGACCGGTGCCGATCGGCGTGTTGTTGATCGGGTTCGTAATGATGTTCGATCCGTCATAGATATGCTTGGGAATGACGAGGCCGGCCTTGCCGGCCAGCACGGACTTGAGGAAGAATTCTGGCACCGGCACTTTGAATTTCAGCACCACGGTCAGCGGATCCACAGCCTCCGCGGTCTGCAGCGCATCGAGCGTGACGCCAGCAGAGATCGGCTTCCAGTACTGGATCGCATTGAAGACCAGATCGTCCGCGGTCAGTGGCTTGCCATCATGCCAGGAGACGTTCGGACGTAGCTTGATCGTGTAGCTGCGGAAATCCTCTGCCGGTTCGATCCCGAGAGCCAGCACCGGTTCGAACTTGAGATCGGCGGTCAGGCGGATCAGCCGCTCGAACACCTTGGTCGACGTGAAATACGGGCTGGAGCCGCCACCCGCTGGAACGAACAGCGATTGCGGCTCAAATCCGCCCCATGTGCCGACCAGCGTGCCGCCGCGCTTCGGCGTGGCCGTTGCAGCACTGGAAGAGCCGGCGAGGCCGGACGCCAGAACGGCGCCGGCTGTCGTCATCAGAAAATCACGTCTGCTAAAACCGCTCATCGTTCTTCCTTTGTTGCAAACAGGAACCGGACGCCGTCGCCAGTTCCTGCTATTATTTTTCTTAAAGCGTGGAATAGGTGCCGCGACCAATGGCGAGCAGCGCCCCCTTCTCGTCAAACACATCGACGTCGGCGACGCCGACGCTCTTGCCGGCTCGACGCACCCGCGACACTGCGATCAAGGCGGTATCGACAGCCGGCTTCAGGTAGTCGACCCGGAAGTTCACGGTCGGAAGGCCGCGCCCGACCATCATGCCGACAGCAAAGTCACCGACGGTATCGATGACCGACGCAATGACGCCGCCATGCCACTGCTTGGAGCCCGGCCTGCGCTCGAATTCCGGCTTCATCGGCGAGCGCATCGTCACTTCCTGGGTCTCCGGATCGGCCTTGATGACTTCGAGGCCGAGAAACAGGTTGAACGGCGAAACGTCCAGCATCTGCTGAATCTCGGCAGCTGTCAGTGTCTTGACGTCGGGCTTGCTCACGGCGTCACCACGACTTTGCCGAAGACCGCACGGTCCTCGATGACGCGCACCGCTTCCTTCGCTTCTTCCAGCGGATAGGTCTTGTCGATCAGAACCTGCAGCTTCTTGGCTGCGACGAGATCGAACAGCTTGGTGATATCGTCACGTTCCCAGCCGTTGGAGCCCTTGATCTCCAGTTCGAAGGTCCAGATGAAGCGAAGATCTTCAGTAGGCGAGTAGCCGGCAGTCGCACCGCAAGTCAGAATGCGGCCGCCGAGCTTCAGGCAACGCAGCGATTTGACCCAGGTATCACCGCCGGTGAAATTGACGACGACATCGACACCGCCGCCTTCGACGAAGCGACGGCGATGCGGCTTGCCGTGGCGCTCATAGATCGTCTTCATGAAGTCGGACTGCGTGTAGAGGATGATCTCGTCCGCGCCGAGCTCCGTGAGCCGCTTGCCCTTCTCCTCGCTGCCGGCACAGGCGATCACGTAAGCGCCGGCCAGCTTGGCGAGCTGGACACAGCACACGCCGACGCCGCCGCTGGCGCCGAGGATCAGGACCTTCTCGCCGGCCTTGATCTGGCCGATGGTGTTCATCATGCGGATAGCAGTGCCATAGGCGACCGGCAACGCGGCGGCCTGCTCGAAGCTGACACCTTCCGGAATCTTGACGAGCTGATGCGCCTTGGCGCGGCAGAATTCGGCGAGTCCGCCATCCTGCGTCTCGCCCATCAGACCGCCCTCGACGCGGTTGACCGGATCGATCAGCACGCGATCACCGATGTTCCAACCAGTGACGCCCGCGCCAAGTTCTGTGATCTCGCCGGCCACATCGAGGCCAATGATGACAGGCAGCGGCACCTTGATGCCGGGCATACCACGGCGGGTGAAGACGTCGTGATAATTGATCGACGATGCCCGCACGCGGATGACAACGTCGCCCTCGCCGGCCTTTGGCGTCGGATAATCCGCCGTGAATTGCAGCTTATCGTTATCGCCGTGTTCGTGAAGGACAACTGCTCGCATGGTCTGTTTCGCTCCGTCGGTTCAGGCTGCGGCGGAAAGGGACCAGCTCGCCAGCCCCTCTACCGCCTGTTGGGTGATTGAAATCGCTTGTTCGGTGGTCTCTTCGCGCCAGTGCGACGACACCGGGACGAAACAGTCATGCAGGTCCGCGCGCAGCATGCGAACGCGCTCACTGTCTTTCTCGGCCTTGAACTTCAGCCAGAGATCGAGCTGCAGGGCGCGACGAACCTTGGTGCCGCGCGTGCCAAATTCGATCACTGCGCCGACCATCGGTCGCGCGCCGAGGAATCTGGTCATGCCGTGAAACACCAGGCCCTGATAATTGGGCCGCGCAAAGTTGTTCGGCTTCTGGCCGACGATGCGGTCACGACCCCACCAGCGCACGGCTTCCGCATGAAGCGCACCACCTTCAGGGTTGAAGCAGAGAAAGAAGGACTCGCCGAAATCACCGATGCCTGTATGCCAATCGATGAAGCCGACGCGCTCGGCCGCGCCGAGATGATCGGCGACGATGGTCTCCAGAGTCAGATTGGACCACTCGCGCCCGGCGCCGCCATAGTTGGAGCCATCCGGGAAGTCGTACTGCCCGCGCGCCAGCGTATCGAACAGACCGTCGTCACCATGCGCCTCCTTGAAGGCTTCGACGGCGTCGGCGTAGATCTGCAGCGCTGCCGGCGTCCAGTCCTCCGGAAGAAGATGCGGATACAGCGTTGCATAACCCGGATTGGCCGGGCGGGGGATGGAGAAATCGATGAAGTTGCGATTGAGATCGACATTGTTCTCTGTAGTCCGCGTACCCCAGGCAAAGCCGTAGGGATTGATCGCGTGGACGAAGAGAACCGACACGCCGCGCGGAAGGGCGCGCGCAAAATCGCTCCGCATCCAGCCGATCTGCGTCGCCGAACCGCTGAGGCCTTCGAGGCCGTGAGTACCACTGAGGATCACCAGTTGCGACGCCGCGCGCGGATCACCTAGCCGTGCTACATCGATGCACAGATCCTGACCATTCGGGCCCTTCAGCGCCGGATGAGTATAGGTGGTCAACGTAGCGCCGACGTCATCTGCAGCGCTGCGAAATTTCACGCGCGCACCATCATAGTCGAGTGCGAAGCTTCGAGTGAAATCGTTGGGCAGCACCGCCATCACGCCGTGAACCCCAGAGCGACATTGGCGGCGTCGGTATGCGACACGATGATGCCGCCGGCATAGGGCTTGAAGGAAATGCCGGCCGCATCGAATACAGCGCGCGGCGTATCGAGCGACGCGACCTTGAACACCAGAACGACCATACGGTCTGTGCCGTCCTCGCTGACCAACGCCGCACCGGCATAGCGATCGGCAACGGCTGCAGGATCGAGTACGAAGATCGTCGCAGCACCAGCACTGAACGAAAATCCGCCAGCTACCGGCGTTAATAGCGGCGCACCAAACATGCGCTCATACAGCGCTGCAGTTCGCGCCAGCTGCGGCGAGGCGATAACGAATTCGACAATTTCGGTGGCACCATTGGCATGCGCCTGCCATTCCGGGCGCCACACCAGTTCCGGCGTATCGTGATGACAGAAGAAAGTGCGCCCATTCTGCACTTCCTCACCCGCGACACGAATAACCTTGAAACGCGCATCTTGGGCGCCGCCGGGCAATTCGACCGGCCGCGCAAAGCTCATTGGCTCCATGACGGGAACCGCATTGTCTTTCAGCGTCGCATAGACCAGATCGGCATCGACGGATTTGAACACAAGCCCGCTCAATCCCGGCGGATGCGCCCAGAGATCGGCACGCATCGTTTCGCGCCCCGGCAGATAACCGAGCAATTCGAGATAGTTCGTGCCAAAGATCGCAAGGTTGTTACTGGAGCCGAGCGTATGGTGACCGCGCTCCGTCAGCTGAAAGCCGAGGCGAGCATATTGCGCAGCAGCCTCATCGAGCTGGCCCATCACGTTGATGACGACGTGATCGAGGACCGGCGATATCTTACGCTGGACAGCACGCATATCACTCATACAGAAATCTCATTCCGTCCAAATTCGTGAGTTCAGCAAGATTGGTGCCAGTCCGGACATCAATCGCAACGGTGTCATGCAGCACGTGGTCGCGGCTCTTCTTTCGACGTTGAAAAGGCGAGCGCCGCATCCGCATGCAGAATGGTTGAATCGAAGACCGGAAGATCGATGTGCTCGGGGCCGACCAGAAGGCAGATCTCGGTACAACCAAGAATTACGCCGTCAGCGCCACGCTCTTTTCCTCGCGCAATCGCGTCGAGATAGAGACGGCGCGAATCCTCGCGAACAACCCCCTGGCATAGTTCATCGAAGATGATGTCGTGAATGAACGCACGATCATCCTCAGCGGGAATAACGGGATCCAGCCCGAACCCCTCGCGCAATCGGGTCACATAGAAATCCTGTTCCATGGTGTAGCGCGTCGCCAGAAGCAGCGGCCGCTGCAGCCCTGCGGCCTTCACCGCAGCGCCCGTCACGTCGGCGATATGCAGAAGCGGGATCGACACTGCTTGCTGCACTTCGTCGGCAAGCTTGTGCATCGTATTGGTGCAGATCAGAATGCAGCCAGCCCCGCCTCCTTCCAGATCGCGGGCAATATCAGCAAGAACCTGGGAGGCCTCGTCCCAACGCCCCTGCTTCTGCAAGCTCACAATCGCGTCGAAATTGATCGAGCGCATCAGAATATCCGCGGAGTGAAGCCCGCCGAATTCGGCTCGCACCTGCTCATTCAGCCGACGGTAGTAAACCGCAGTACTTTCCCAGCTCATTCCGCCAATCAAACCAATCGTGCGCATTGCCATTGCTCGTTCTGTCCAGTCGATGTGCTTGACGGGAACGATAGCATTGGGACCGCGCAACCCGATTGCGGATCTCGGTCATCATACTCAGTTTACCTGAGAAGAAACTTCATAGTTCGATCGATCGGCGGAATAGGATTTCAAGTTTTTCATTCCGCCGCATCAACGTTTCTTCGCTCGATGCTGACAGACCAGAATGATGCAACGACGTGAAGCGCGCCGGGATTGCCGTGCGTCGCGTGAAATCTCACTGCTTGAGAAGAACGCGGAGGTCGATCTGAACCAGCGGTAGAATTCAGTGCAACTCAACACGTATGCGGATTGGCGATCGTCTTGCTCAGAAGCGAACGAGGTCGCCTCCTGGAGGGAAAGGCGACCTCGTGGATCGCGCGAATGCCCTCGCGCCGTCCATGTGCTCTGGGGAAGAGCACCATATTTGATCATGCCGCCCGCCCTGGCGTGTGACGACGACATGACACGGCGTGTGACAGTTGATCGCATCGACGGCGTATCACTTGTGCTCGCCCGACCTGCCTTCTTCACGGTCAACATGTTTTTGATTACAGCGCACCGTGCGGTTGCTGAACGTTTCATCTAGGCATGGCGAGCGTATTGCTTGATACTCGCGCAAAATATCACGCGGCTTGAGACGCCTCTGTTGAGATCGTCGAGGTCGGCAGCGCGGCGCGCCAGAACGGCGCGCTGGTTGACATACCCCTTGTCAGTAATCTCGCCGTCATCGACAGATAACGGCTCTGCCAGCAGAAGTGCGCAAGTCGCATAGGTGGAAGAGCCTCCACCTGCCAGCTTCAGTTGGCCAAGCCCCTTCTCGATGGACGAACGTACATTTTCGCAACCGAGCACAGCATCGATGCTCGCTGTTTCCGGCAGACCGGACACCGTGCGGCAGGCAGCCAGATTGGGAACAAGAAGGAAGCGCACATCCTCGCCGCCATGGCCGGCCACGACAATATCCTGAACTAGCGGCGCCAGTGCGGAGATTCCTGCCACGCGCAGCGCTCCGACATTGACCCATGTGCCCGATGTCAGCTTGAAGTCCTCGGCGAGGCGTCCGTCGAACAGCAACCCGTGCTCAGGACGGGTCGGGTCTGCAAATGCAACGGCATCACCGATCAGATAGAAGCCATCCGCGTCAAAAGCTTTCGCGGTGAGGTCCGGCGCCTTCCAGTAACCCGGCATGACATTGGGCCCGCGCACCCGCACCTCGAACTTGCCGTCCGATGGCACGAGCTTGAGCTCCGTACCGGGAATCGGCACGCCTATATTGCCTGATCGTGGCGCCTGAAAATGACAGTCGGTCGCGAGTGGCGATGTTTCCGTCGATCCCCAGGCGGAGACCATCGGCAGCGGGCGCCCGATTGTCTCGATGGAAAGTGTCTCCAGCGCCGACCATGTGCTCTGCGGCAGAGCCGCACCGGCATAGAAGACGAACTTCACCTCGCTGAAGAAACGCTCTCGTAACCCATCGTCCTTCCGCAGGGCTGCAATAAGCATGTCGAAGCCACGCGGCACGTTGAAATAGACCGTCGGCATGACGCTGCGCAGATTGGCGATCGACGTCGCGAACAATCCGGGCGCGGGCTTGCCGCTGTCGATGTACAGCGTTCCGCCGTTGCGCAGCACCATATTGAAATTGTGATTTCCGCCGAAGGTATGACTCCATGGCAGCCAATCCAGAAGAACGAGTTCGCTCTGCTGAGTTTCGAGAAACGGCCAGGTCTGCGCCTTGGCCTGCTGGCTCGAGGTCAGCATGCGCTGGGTATTGATGACCGCCTTCGGCGCGCCGGTCGATCCCGACGTGAACAGGAATTTGGCGATCGTGTCGGCATCGACCGCTGCGAAGGCATGATAGATCGCTGCGCTCACCGGCGTCGTGATCACATCGGCGTATGAGTATCCCACTCCGGCAGCCGCGCCACCGCCGATGATGGCGGCGGTGTGAAACGGGCCTATCGCAGCAAGGGCCGGACCGAACTGATGCAAGTTCGAGACGTAGATGGCACCGGGATCTAGAAGTTGAATCGTGCCACGCAGCTTTTCGAAATCCTTCGACATCAGCGAATAGGCCGGCGAAATCGCGGCGACGGGCACGCCGACATGCATCGCTGCCAGAGCGAGAACCGCATGCTCGATGCCGTTGTCCGAGAGTACCGCGAGAGGCCGCTGCGCACTCATCTCCTGTGCAAGAATCCAGCTTCCCGCGCCGCGCACCCGTCGAAGCGTCTCGGCATAGCTCAACGTCACCCAGGGCAGATCCAGACTGGATCGCTCCGCCAGAAAGATCCGCTCCGGTGCCTCTTGTGCCCAACGCTCCAGCCACTCTCCAGTGCAACGCGCATAGGGACGCAGCGCTGTATCGGATCGAAGCACGATCGTTCCATCGGTATGCGGTTCAGTGATTACGGACGGTGTCAGGAAGAATACACTGTGCGTGTCAGGTCCATCGCTGCCGCTCAAAGCCATTATTTCTCTCCCCCGTGACAGGCCCGCTTTTATTTTTATTCGGGCTATTCAATCGATCCCGCTATTTCCGGGTCGGATCGGATACGACGTCGGTCAGTACGTCTCGACATGATATCGCCCACTGCTGCGCATCACTGTTTTCAACTCCGCCCAATCCATCGATGCCGCGCGGCAGATATCCGCGAAAGCCTCTTCGACGCCGCCTTCCATGCCTTTCAACCCGCAGATATAAATGTGAGTATGCCCGTTCTGCAGGAGAGACGTGATCGCCGCAGCCTCACTCCGAATTCGATCCTGCACATAGACCCGCGGTTCGCCGGGGACACGCGAATAGCAGAAATGTTTGCCCAGCAACGCATCAGGGACTTTCTGCAGCGGGCCGAAATAAGGAAGCTCCTCGGGGCGGCGCGCGCCGAAGAACAGCAACAGTCGTCCTGGCGCGTCGGGCATCGCGCGGCGGCGCCGCTCGGTGAAGCCACGGAATGGCGCAGAGCCTGTGCCCGTGCAGACCATCAACACATTTGCCGCGGGGTCGTTCGGCAGAAGGAAGGTGGCGCCGAACGGTCCGGTGACCTCGACCTTGGCGCCGCGCGGCAGATCGCACAGGTAATTCGAACACACCCCGTCGGGCTCGCGCTTTACCGTCAACGCGAGATTGTTGGTGTTCGGCTTCTCGCCATCGCGCGAGCTCGCGATGGAATAGAGCCGCACCTGATGCGGCTTGCCGTCCGCGCCCGAGCCCGGCACGACAATGCCGATGCTCTGACCTTCGAGGATGGGGAACGGCTGCTCGCCGAAATCCAGGATGATGTGGCGCACGTCCGAGTCGGCCGTCGTATGGGTGAGCCGGAAATTTCCGGTCACCGTGGCCAGCGCAGGCTTGCCACGGTTATAAAGATTGACCGACGCCTTGCTCGATGACGGCGGCGCCACCGGCTTGCCGCCCAGCCCTTTGCGCGCTTCCTCGAGCAGCGCACCGATTTCATCCTCGAGTGCTTCGATGGCTCCCGCACCAGCGCTATTGTCTGCGATCTCCTCCTGCGCCGGCAGATCGCTCCAGGAGAACTGCTCGTCGAGCGAATACGGCGTCGCAACGACGCGCCAATTGTCGATCGCGCCGGTCGGGCACGGCGAGATGCAGTCCATGCAGTAATTGCAGATTTCGGCGTTGACGACATAATTGTTGTCGTCATGCGTCACTGCATCGACCGGGCAGCTCTCCTCGCAGGTATTGCACCTGATGCAGATTTCCGGATCGATCAGGTGCTGTTTGAAAGGGGCATTCATGACAAATCCCACGCGCGCCATCTGGACCGGCAAGCGGCGAAGTGGCTTTGACGACAGCCCGCTCGCCGCCTGCAAACGGTCTAGGCCGCAATCTTCACGTATTCGAAATCGCCGGGCTTATTGTCGATGCCGACTTTCGGCGCCGAAATCCAGCTGGCGAACTTGCCCGGCTCGCTCACCGGCGTCATCAGCGACGCGATGAAATCACCGTCTTCGTCTGACGGCAGATACTCGTTCTTCGCCTTCGCCCAGGCGGCATCGCTCATGATGATCCCCTTCGGCGAGGCGTTCACATCGCGGAATTCACCGATCTGGCGATGGAACGCGGTGTGAGGCAGATCGAAGCGGAAATTGACGCCAGCCTTTTCGATAATCTTGTTCCAGCGCTCGACGCCCTTGGCGCAGTCCGCCGTGTAATCGTCGCGCAGGCGCATGTTGAGAGCAGTCAAGGCCGGCTCATCGACCAGCTTGATCTCACCGTCGACAAATTTCAGGACCTGATAGATGTCGTTGGTGAGCTGGTGATCGTCCTCGATCTTGGTTTCCTGGAATCTTCCCTTCAGCCCGGAATTGTAGAAATTCGCGGCATTGGTCGACACTTCCGAACCGAACAGATCGAGCGACAGCGAATAATGCAGGTTCATCTTCTTCTGCATGGTCGGCAGATCGATCACGCCGAGCGCGCGGATTTTCTCGATGGCATTGGGATCCTCGATCCCTGCCGCCTTCATCGCTTCGCAGGTTCGCTGCAACACGCGGCCGACACCGGTCTCACCGACAAACATATGATGCGCTTCTTCCGTCAACATGAAGCGACAGGTTCGCGACAGCGGATCGAAGCCGGATTGGGCGAGGCTCTCAAGCTGCATCTTGCCGTCGCGATCGGTGAAGAAGGTGAACATGAAGAAGGACAGCCAGTCCGGCGTGGCCTCGTTGAATGCACCGAGCATGCGCGGCGCATCGGCATCACCCGAGCGGCGACGGAGAAGATCGTCGGCCTCCTCGCGGCCGTCGCGGCCGAAATATTTCTGGAGCAGATAGACCATCGCCCAGAGATGACGCCCCTCCTCCACATTGACCTGAAACAGGTTGCGCAAGTCGTATAGCGACGGCGCGGTCTGGCCGAGATGACGCTGCTGCTCGACCGAAGCCGGCTCGGTATCGCCCTGGATCACAACGAGGCGGCGGAGCATCGCACGATATTCGCCAGGGACTTCCTGCCACGCGGGTTCGCCCATGTGCCGCCCGAAATTCACCTTGCGCTCGGTGTCCTGCGGCGCCAGCAACACGCCCCATCGGTACTCGGGCATCTTCACATAGTCGAACTTCGCCCAGCCTTTGGGATCGACTGAAATTGCGGTGCGCAGATAAACGAGGGATTCCTGAAAGCCCTCGGGGCCCATGTCGTTCCACCAATCAAGATAGCCGGGATGCCAGCCCTCGAGTGCCTTCAGCACCTGCCGATCCTCGGCGAGATTCACATTGTTCGGGATCTTCGTGCTGTAATCGACGTTCATGATGTTCATGACTGGGATCTCCCGCTGTATTTCTGATCGTTCGGATTGGGCAAGCCGCCGACTTGCATTTGTCTGTTGCGTGACACATTGCGCGCCGTTCCGGTTGCGGTGCGCTAAACGCGTGTCATATCGAACTGCGCCTTCTGACCGGTGCCGTAGCGACCAAGCGCCCCGTTCTCGCCGACCGCGTTGGGCCGCTGGAAGATCCAGTTCTGCCACGCCGTCAGCCGCGAGAAGATCTTCGATTCCATCGTCTCCGGCCCGACAAAGCGCAGATTGGCTTCCATGCCCGTAAGGCTATCGGGTGAGAAGCTGCAGCGTTCTTCGAAGAACACGCGCACCTCGTCATCCCAATCGATGTCATCAAGCGCGAAAGTGATGAGCCCGAGCTGCTCGGCGGTTTCCGCATCGAGCGGCTCGCCGATCTTCGCCTCGGCACGCGTGACATCCTCCGGATCGGCCTGGAAGCGCGACTGCAGCCGCGTCAGCCCGTGGCTCATCGGATAAGGGCCGAAATTCATCGCGCTCAATACGATGGCCGGCGGCGCGCGGTTGTCACCCTGTTTCTGGCCGACCAGCATGTAGGAGCGGTCCGCAGCGAAGACGAGTTCGGCCAGCGTGCCCACAAAGCACGACCCCGGCTCGACCAGCGTCACCAGCGTGCGCGATGTCACATCGATGCGCTTCAGCACCCGCTTCCAGTATTGCCGGATCTCATTGACCAGCCAATGCGCCTTGTGCGCTTCGAGGAAGGCGTCATGAGCCAGTACATTGGCGCCGTCGCCATGCGACTTGAACACCAGCATGGCTGTCTCAAGTTCATTGATCCGCAGATGCAGAATGGCGTCGTCCAGCTCGCGCGCCACCTGCAGCGGCCAGAAGGCGGCGCCCTGCGCGATCAGTCCCCCGATATCTGACGATGCCGGACCTTCGGGAGCCTTGATGGAGATGGTGGCAATCCGCTCAGCGCGATTGATATCGACATTGACCAGACCGTAACGAATGCCGCCATCGTCGAAGAGGCGTTTCAGCGGCGCCAGCTTGAGGCCTTCGCCAGTCCCATTGCGCTTTGATGTCGTCAGGAATTCCTTGGTCCGCTCCGCGACCTTGGCTTCGAGCTTGCTGTTCGGAATGATGTCATCGATCAGCCGCCATGCCACTGCGCGCTTGCCTTTGATGCCTTCCTCGATGGTGCAGAAATAATCTGCATGATCGCGGCGCACCTTGCGCTTGTCGACGACACGCGTCAGGCCGCCGGTGCCGGGCAGTACCGCCAGCAACGGCACTTCCGGCAGCGCCACCGCCGCGGAGCCGTCGTCTGCCATAATGATGTGATCGGTAGCCAGCGCGAGTTCGTAACCACCGCCCGCAGCGGTGCCGTTGATCACCGAAATGAAATGCTGACCGGAATTTTCGCTCGAGTCTTCAAAACCGTTGCGGGTCTCGTTGGTGAATTTGCAGAAATTGACCTTGTGGGCGTGGGTCGCGCCGGCCAGCATGCGGATATTGGCGCCAGCGCAGAACACGCGGTTCTTGCCCGAGCGCAGCAGCACGACCTTGACCTCGGGATATTCGAAGCGAAGCCGCTGCACGGCATCCGCCAGTTCGATATCGACGCCAAGATCGTAGGAATTCAGTTTGAGCTGATAGCCCTCGAACAGACCGCCATTCTCATCGACATCCATGGTGAGCGTTGCCACGTCGCCATCGACACTGAGGTGCCAGTGGCGGTAGCGCGACGGATCGGTCTGGAAGTCGATAAACTTGGCGCCGTTCGAGAGAACGCGTTGCTCTGCGGCCATGCTCCACCCTTTGACAGTCTTGATTTGTGCGCATGTGCGCCTTGGTTATATGCACAATAATTCATGAAAGCGGGGGCGTCTAGAGAAATTAGACGAAAACATGCATTTTCTTTCATATTGGCATGATATCGATCAGACCCCGCTTAGCCTCGTCGATTGCCAGTTGATGCGCGATCGCAGACGCCAGCACCGCGATGGGAAAGTGCTCGGAAAAGCTTCCGGCAATACCCGCTGGCGGGCGGCGGGCGAGTTCATCGAGTTCGGACAATGCGTCCTGCAACAATCGACGTGCCGCGCGCGGCCGCTGCAGACTGAGTTTCAGATTGGCATTGGCAACCTGAATACAGGCGCGAAGCAGAATCCGATCGCGCCCTCTTTGCGGCGCGACCTTCCAGACGGCCTCGAGAATTTCGTGAGCCTCCCAGAAGAAGCCGGCATCGTTGAGCGCGAGCCCGTAGCGCAACGCCCGATCGTCCGCGGGGACGAACCCTGCATAACGCATCGGGACCAGTGCCTTGGCCTGCGCGAGCGTGTCGTGATCAGCCTCTGTCTTTCTGTCGAGCCGATAGGGCCAGCGCGGCATCGCGAGATCCGGAGCCCTCACCACGACCTTGCCCGCTCAGGCTGCGCGCAATTCGCCCTCGCCGTGAAACCGCAACAGACGATTGGCGAATTCCGCCACGGCATTCAGCGTGACCTCAGGGGCTTCGCGATGCGGCGAATGCGCAGCGTGCGGAATGATTGTCACGTCCACCGGGCAATAGCACTCTGTCTCGGCGATCTCGATTTGCTTCATGGTGCCGTAGTGATCGTCCGCGCCCTGCAAAATCTGCACAGGCACGCGCACATAAGCGAGATAGTCGGAAATATCCCAGTCACGGAACTGCGGATCGAGCCATGCGCCGTTCCAGCCATAAAACGCATTGTCGACGTCATCATGCCAGCGCGCCAGCTTGGCTTTCAGGTCACCCTGTTCGTAGGCTGTCTTGATGTCGGCGATCGATGTGACCGAAATATCCTCGACGACGAAATGCGGCGCGATCATCGAGACGCCGCGGATGCGATGGTCCTGAATGCCGCCGGCGTAGATCGCTGCGATGGATCCGCCATCGGAATGACCGACCAGCAAGCCGCGGCGAAAGCCGATGGCATCGAGCAGCTGCGGCAGCACGTCGAGCGCTTCCACATGCATGTAGTCCAGCGGCCGCGGCAGCACGACCGGCGTCGATGCGCCGTAACCAGCGCGCGAATAGACGAGGACGCCGGCCCCGGTCGCCGCCTGAAGTTTGTCCGGAAAGTCGCCCCACAGCGCGACGGAGCCCAGACCTTCATGCAGCAGCACAATGGTCGGCGCCACATCCGGTTGCGGACCGATCATGCGGTATTCGAGTTCGGACGCACCGATGGTCAGCCGTCCCGCAGATTTCAATGCGCTCATCTTGTCATCCCCGGTTTCAGGCTGCCGCTCCATCGCGCAGTTTGAAGCGCTGGATTTTTCCGGTCGCGGTCTTGGGAAGGGAATCGACCACCTCGATCCAGCGTGGATACTTCCACGGACCGATCCGTTGCTTGACGTGATCCTTGAGCGATTCGCGCAGACCTTCCTGTACAGCATTCGGCTTCAGGACCACGAAGGCCTTCGGCTTCAGCAGCCCCTCGGCGTCGGCCGCCGGCACGACCGCCGCTTCGGATACGGCGGGATGCGCAATCAGCGCGCTCTCCACCTCGAACGGGGAAACCCAGATGCCGGACACCTTGAACATGTCATCGGCACGCCCGCAGAACGTATAGCGCCCGTCGGCATCGCGCACATATTTGTCGCCGGTACGCGTCCAATGACCTTCAAAGGTGCGACGACTCTTGCTGCGCTGATTCCAGTATCCCTCACCGGCGGAAGGTGCATCAACGAGCATCTCGCCGATTTCTCCATCGGCGATATCGAGGCCCGCCTCATCGACGAGCCGCACGCGATAACCTGGCACCGGCCGGCCGGACGTACCGTATTTGATATCGCCGGGAGCATTCGACAGAAAGATATGCAGCAGTTCTGTTGAGCCGACGCCATCGAGAATATCGACGCCGAAACGGCTCTTCCATCCGTTCCCCACCGGTTCCGGCAGCGCCTCGCCGGCCGAGGTGCAAATGCGCAGGCGCGGAAGGCGAACTTCCGTTTTGAATGCCTCATCGTTCAGCATCGCCGCGAACAATGTCGGCACCCCGAAAAAGATACTCGGCTGATAACGGCGCATCAGGCCGAAGATGGTGGCCGGTGTCGGGCGCTCCGAATTGAGCACCGTCGTGGCGCCGACCGACATGGGAAATGTCATGGCGTTGCCGAGACCGTAAGCGAAATACAGTTTGGCCGCAGACAGCCCGACGTCATCCTCGCGGATGCCGAGAACCTGCTTTCCATAGGTCGACGCTGTCGCTTCCAGACTGGCGTGCAGATGGCGAACGCCCTTCGGCATGCCCGTGGATCCGGATGAATACAACCAGAAGGCCGGCTCATCCGCATGGGTCGCGACCGTCGTGAAGGTCTTGCTCTCGTCGCTGATTTGATCCGCGAAACTCTTGTGACCTTTGGCATCGCCATTGACGACGATGACGTGTTCAAGATCCGGCAAACGACCAAGCATGTCATCGACCACAGGCAACAGCGCCGCGGAGATGAACAGCACGCGCGCCCGGCAATCGGCCAGCACATAGGCGTATTGTTCCGAGGTCAGCAGCGTATTGAGTGGTACCGGGACGATGCCGGCCCGGATCGCACCAAGGAACACCACCGGAAAGTCGACAGTGTCGAGCATGATCATCGCGACGCGTTCCTCGCGCCGGACGCCGAGCCGCTTCAGCAGATTGGCCAATTGGCAGCTTTTTGCCTGCAGGTCGCCATAGGTCAGCTCGGTCACGGTATCGGTGAAAGCCAGCTTGCTGCCGCGGCCCTCATCGATGTTGCGGTCGAGAAGCCAGGTCACCGCATTGTAAGAATTGGACGGCCCACTCATGATGCATTTGCACCTTGGGCGATTCCACGACCGTTGTTCACGGTGCTCTCCCTGTCGTCTTTTTTGAATTATAATTCATATAAAGTCACCAACTCCGGTTGCTGTCAATCGCATCCGGAATTATCTTTCCTGAAATCCTCGACGAGCAGACACGCCCCATGACCGACCAGGCCGATCCCGAAACCGCCTTTCTCGAACAGCTCGGCCAGCGTGTCCGCACCATGCGCGGCCTGCGCGGTATGTCGCGAAAGGTGCTGGCGAAAGTGTCGGGGATTTCGGAGCGCTACATTGCGCAACTGGAGAGCGGCAAGGGCAACGTGTCTATCGTGCTGCTGCGCCGGGTGTCCGGCGCCATGGGCGCTCATCTCGAAGATCTGATTCCAGCGGGCGACCTGACGACGGAATGGCCGGTCATTCGCGACCTCGTTCGCAACGCGACACCGAACCAGATCGCCGAGGCCAAGGATGTTCTCGCCGGCCGCGGGCACAGCCCGTTTCAGAACTATATGTCATTCAGCGGCATCGCGCTGATCGGGCTGCGCGGCGCCGGAAAATCGACGCTCGGGAAATTGCTGGCGGACAAGATCGGCTGGACCTTCGTCGAACTCAACAAGGAGATCGAGCAGCACAACGGGCTATCGGTCGCCGAGATCATCGCGCTCTACGGACAGGAAGGCTTTCGCCGTATGGAACAGGCCGCACTGAACGGCCTACTGGGGCGCAAGGAGCCCATCGTCCTTGCGACCGGCGGCGGTATTGTCTCGGAACCCGTGACCTTCGACCGCGTATTGTCATCGTTCTACACGATCTGGCTCAAGGCCAAGCCCGAAGAACATATGGCACGCGTTCGCCGCCAGGGTGACTTGCGCCCGATGGCGGACGACCGCTCCGCGATGCAGGAATTACGCACGATCCTGCTCAGCCGTGAACCGCTCTATGCCCGCGCCTCCGCCATTGTCGATACGGCCGGCCTCAGCAAGGACAAGGCTGCAGCGCAACTGGTCGGCGCGGTGTCACGTGTGTTGAACACCAATGCCCAGGCCTTCGGACTGAGAAGCGCTGCGTCGTGACACTGGGCGAGCTTCTGCAGGCACGCGGCTTCGATCCCGTCGGTGCAACGGCGATCCGTAATAGCCTGCACTCCGAGGACGTCTCGAACGATTTCCGCGATCTCGCCGATGTCATCAGCGCCAATGCGCTGCCGATGTATGACCGGATGCAGGACGGCCCGCGCATCGCGCATCAAGCTGCCGTGCTTTCCTTTGCCGCTACCGACGGCGGGCGGGCACGCCTGACAGGTCTGCGCACCTTCCTGCTGCGCAAGCCGGGAAGTGTTCCCGGCGATATCGTCTATGACTACGACGCCGCGCACCTGCTGCACAGCTTCATCGCGCGCGCCACGACGCCCTGCTTTTACGACGCCATCGAACGGGACGAACTCAACGATCTGTTCGGCCGCCTCGTGGTGCAATGGCCGGAACCGTTATCCGACAATATTCTTGCGGCCAATGACGATGCATTGACCGTCGTCGTGGCCTGATCGCTCAAACGCCGAGATGGCGCTCCAGCACACCCGGTTGCGCGGCCAATGCCGCGGGCGTTCCGTCGAATACCACGCAACCCTTCGACAGGATCACCATGCGGTCGGCGACTTTCGCGAGACTCCGAAAATCCTTGTCGACGACGATGGTCGCGATGCCCTCGTCCCGAACGATCGCCAGCGTTCGCCAGATCGACTGCGCCACCAGCGGCGCCAAACCTTCGGTGGCCTCATCGATCATGATCATATCGGGATTGGTCATCAGCGCGCGACCGATGGTGAGCATCTGCTGTTCACCGCCCGACAATTGATGCCCTCCATTATTGCGGCGTTCATGCAGACGCGGAAACAGCTCGAAGATTTTCGGCAGGGTCCAGGATTGACGCCCGTAATTGTCTGGTCGCGCAGCCATCACCAGATTTTCGGTCACCGACAGCGATCCGAAAATACCTCTGCCCTCCGGCACCAGCGCCATCCCGCATCGCGCGATCGTTTCGGGCGCTGCATTGCGGATGTCGCGGCCATGGAAGCGCAGATCGCCGCGGCAGAGGGGCATCAATCCCATCAACGAACGCAGCAGCGTGGTCTTGCCCATGCCATTGCGACCGATCAGCGCCACCTGCTCTCCCGGTGCGAAGGCCAGATCGACGCCATGCAGAATCTGGCTGGCCCCGTAAAAGGCATCGAGCTTCTCCACCTCGAGCAACGCCGTCATGCGATGCCTCCGTCAGCACCGAGATAGGCGGCGCGCACGCCGGGATCCACGCGCACGTCCTGCGGCAAACCTGTGGCAATGACACGACCGTCCTGCATCACCGTCAACCGATCCGCGAGTTCGAACACAGCGTCCATGTCGTGTTCCACCACCAACACCGCACGGTCGGCCTTCAAGGAGGCGATCAATCCGATGATACCCCGCGCTTCCGATGGCCCCATGCCGGCCAGCGGCTCGTCGAGCAAAATGACCCGCGGATTGGTCGCCAGCACCATCGCGATTTCGAGCTGGCGCTGTTCGCCGTGACTCAGTTTATCGGCAATGATCTGCGACCGTGCAGACAACCCGACTCGGTCGATCGCATCGGTGACCAATTGGAGATATGGCCGGTCGCATCGCGTGCCGCCAAACATCCGGAGCGGCGTGGTTGAACGAGCCTGCGCCGCCAGGCGCACATTCTCATACACGCTGAATTGCGCAAACAACGTCGTCTTCTGATAGGCGCGCCCGAGGCCAGCACGCGCGCGGCGGTCCGGCGACAACGACGTGATATCCGCACCATTCAGCAGGACCTCACCCGAGGTTGGCAGAAGTTCGCCGGCCAGCAGATTGATCAGTGTGGATTTTCCGGCGCCGTTCGGGCCGATCACCGCATGGATCTCGCCCGCACGAATGTCGATCGACACATTGGAGACGGCCAGCAAGCCTCCGAAGCGCTTCTGCAATCCAGCGGCACGCAGCGCAACGTCATGCATGACGAGCCTCCGCAGCTGCAGGCTTGATCTCGGCCGCGCGTTGCGGCGATGCCCCGAACACCATCGACCAGATCTGCCGGACACCATTGGGCAGCAGGATGACGATGCCAATGATGATCAAGCCTTCGACAAGCTTCCAGTTGTCGAGATGCGCCTTCAGCACCTCTTCCATGCCGATCAAAACCAGCGCACCGACCAGCGGCCCGGTGACCGAGCGCAAACCACCGATCAGCACCATGACAAGGATTGTCGCCGACTGGTGCCATCCCAGCATCTGCGGCGCAACGAAGCCGAACTGGGCCGCGGCCAGATAACCGGCAAGGCCGGCCAGCGCGCCAGACAGGGTGAATGCCGTCAGGCGAAGACGAAAGATCGGAAAGCCGAGCGACCGCGCCCGGCGCTCATTGTCCCGGGCTGCCGCCAGCGCCCGCCCGAAAGGTGAGCGAACCACCATCGTAAGCAGAGCGATCACGCCCACCAGGAAACCCAGCACGACAAAGTAGAAAGTCATGGTCTTGTCGAGATCGAGCAATTGACGGCCGGCCACGGCGATCTCGGGCCGGATGTTGATGGAGATGCCATCCGATCCGCCCGCGAATTTGGTATCGTGGAAGAAGAAGAACAGCATCTCGCCAAAGGCAAGCGTCACCATGATGAAATAGACGCCGCGGGTACGCAGCACCAGCGCGCCAATCAGCAGGGCCGCGGTGCCGGAGCACAGGATCGCAACCGGAAGCGTCGTTAACAGTGACGCTGCATCATAACGAGGCGACAACAGCGCAAGTACGTATCCGGCGAGGCCGAAAAAAGCGGCATGGCAGAGGCTCACCAGGCCGCCATGGCCGACCACGAGATTCAGTGACATGGCGAGCATGCCCATGATGAGCGCCTTGGCAAAGAATTGCGTGTAATAGGTCGATACATAGAATGGCAGCGCAATCGCTATTGCCAGACAGGCGATGCCGAACAATCGAACCCGCAGATTGGGCATGCTCATATCAAGCATCCTGACGTCCGAGAATTCCACTCGGCCGCCACAGCAACACAACTGCCATCAACACATAAATCAGAATGCTGGACACGCTGGGAAAGAACACCTTTCCAAACGTATCCGTGAGGCCGATCAGCAGTGCGCCGACGGCTGCGCCACCGACCGAACCGATGCCACCGAGCACGACCACGACAAAGGACAGAATCAGCATGCCGTCCCCCATGCCGGGAAACACTGTCGAGATCGGCGCGATCAGGATGCCGCCGAGCGCCGCCAGCGCGATGCCGGCAGCGAAGACGTAGCGATTGACCCGGTCGAACTTGATGCCGAGCACGCGCGCCATCTCACGATTTTCCGAACCCGCCCGCACGATCATGCCGATTTTGGTGCGCGCGATCACGAAGAAGATGGCGAGTGCCGCCATCAGGCAGAACACGCAGATCGCCAGCCGGTAAACCGGATAGGACAGGTTATCGGTCAACTGGATCGATCCCGACAACCACGCCGGTGGAGCGACCGCGTGCACGTCCTTGCCGAACAACACCTGCCTGATTTCATCGATGACCAGGATGAGGCCGAAGCTGAGCAGCACCTGTGCCAGATGATCCCGGCCATAGAGAAGACGAACGAAGACGGTCTCGAGCAAAATACCGACGACAAAGGCAACCAGCACGCCGCCAAGCAGGGCGACGACAAAACTGCCGGTCATCAACGTGATCCAGTAAGCCAGATAGGCGCCGAGCATATAGAAGGCGCCATGGGCGAGATTGATAACCCCTAGAATGCCGAACACCAGTGTCAGACCGCTCGCAACAAGGAACAGAACCGCGCCGTACTGAACCGCATTCAGCAACTGAACGCCTAGTGTGATGAAGTCCATCAGATCAATCCAACCATGTCGGGCCACATTCGGTCGTCGGCACAGTCAGGCATGAGGCCACGTCTGACTGCGCCGCGGCATCTCCTTCACCGAAGGCGCCACGCGCAACAGGCTTCGACGACTCGATCTCCGTCGACTGACCGGCAACGATGCTTCAGGTCATCTTGCAGCCCCGCGCGGGATCGTCGACATCGGCCTGGGCGACCGAGATCATCTCGTTCCGCCCGTTGCGAACCTCGCGCAGATAGATGTTCTGGATCGGGTTATGCGCCTTGTTGAAAGACAATGGCCCGCGCGGACTGTCGATCTTCGCAGCCCCCATCGCCGCAATCATCTTGTCGCGCGCAGTGAAGTCGCCGCCGACGGCCGTCAGCCCGATATCCAGTAGCGCCGCACCATCGTAGCCCTGTACGGCATAGATATCGCCGTCCTTGCCTGTCTTGGCCTTGAAGGCCTTGAGGAAAGCGAGATTGGCGGGATTGTCGAGATTGTCCGCGTAATGCAGCGTCGTCCTGATGCCCTTGGCGGCTTCGCCCTGCGCTTCGATGGTACCGTCGGTGAGAAAGCCTGCGCCATAAAGCGGAATGGTCTTGTTCAGACCCGCCGCCGCATAGTCCTTGACGAACTTCACCGCGCCACCGCCAGCAAAGAAGCTGAACACGGCATCGGGCTTTAACTGCGCGATCTGCGTGATCAGTGCCTGAAATTCCACCTCCGGAAATGGCACCGTCAGGTCCGCGACGATCTTGCCGCCGTTCTTGGTGAAGTTTTCAGCGAAGGCGCCGATCATCTCGGCACCGGCCGTGTAACGCCATGTGATCGTGACCACGTTCTTGATGCCGGCATCGGCCATTACCTTGCCCATCGGGTAGGTGCTCTGCCAGTTCGAGAACGACGTGCGGAAGATGTTCGGCGCGCAGGCGGGACCGGTCGCATCATTGGCGCCGGCATTCGGAATGATCAGCAGCGTCTTGGTGTCGCGCGCAACCTTGACCATGGCCATGGCCACGCCGGAATGCACGGTGCCGACAACGACATCGGCCTTCTCGCGACCAACCAACCGGTTCATGTTGTCGGTGGCTGCTTCCGGTTTCGATTCATCGTCCACCTGCACGAACGCAATGTCGCGCCCGCCGAGCTTGCCGCCCTTCTGTTCGACATAGAGGCGGAAGCCGTCATCGATGAACTGGCCAAGCTTCGCATAGGTGCCGGTGTAGGGAAGCATCATCCCCACTTTCAATGGCGCGTTCTGCGCGATGGCCGGGCTATGAAGCGGTGACGTCGCAATGAATGTTGCTGCACCGGCGGTTCCGGAGAGCATGGCGCGGCGCGTCAGCGGACGCAGTAACCCCTTGGTGGTCATCGACTCTCTCCCCTCGGAATAATTGATGACCGGTTGATCCGGCCTACCAATGCAGACAGAGGCCAGGTGCTAGGATTGCCCTCCACCCGCGCTCGCATCTCTGCAGCATAATGCACGAAATTGGAAAAGATCAAGAATTATAATTCATGGTCAGCGACAACGGATAGCCACGCTCATTCACTTCAGTCGCTGTTGACCATCATGGAGGCCGCTGGCGTCGCCGGCGCATAGTTGCGCAAGGCAGCAAGAATGGACCGGGCGCCGCGCCGCGCGCCTTCGGTCTGCACCCAGATCAGCGACAGGATAAGTTCAAGCCCGGGATCAACCGGCAGCGCCACGAGGCGTGCATCGAATGAGACGAGCGCGCTTTCCGGCAGGACCGAAACGAAGCCGAAATCCAGCATCAGGTTGGCGATGATCGGAATCGAGTCGATTTCCGTGATTGTCAGCGCATCGATCTCCGGCTGAGGCAGCAATTGCGCGAGCAGTCTGTGGGCGGCCTGCCCGAGGCCGGTACGTCGGCTGGGTAGCGCAAGCGGTTGCTGCCGAAGCACCCGCGTAACATCAGGCTGGTCACCGAGCACTTCGCGCGCACCGACGACCACAAGCTTCGAACGCACCAAGGCACGCGACGACACATCGGCAGGGATCGTATCGCTGTCGATCAGCGCCACATCGCAGCGCTTGTCCTTCAGACCGGTGAGCAGATCCTCTGCCGTGCCATTGGTGACAAATAGCGGCTGCGTCGGCCGATCCCGTTGCCAGGCAGCGACTAGAAAGGCCAGCAGCCGCGCGACATTGCTTTCATGACCGAGCGGCATCACCGCCCCCAGCCTGATGGTGGCATTGGTCGAACGGAAACGTTCGCGCGCACGCCGCGACAGTCGCTGCATGGTTTTTTCAAGTTCACCGAGCGATGCGATCAGCAACTGGCAGGACGTCGTCGGCGTGACGCCGAGCCGCGAACGATCGAACAGCACGCGGCCGAGCTCGTCTTCCACCCGCGCAATCTGCCGCGCGAGCTGCGGCTGACCGAGGCGAATGATCCGCGCTGCGCGCCGTACACTGCCGGTCTCGGCCACCAGCGCAACACGTTGCAGGGCCGTGAGGCTGATGTCGCGTGAGGCGCAAAACGTAAGCGCAGCATCCGCGGCCAGACGCGGCGCGATCATCGCGCGCGCGATATCAGATGCTGCTTCGATGTCATTCAGCATGCGCCGCGCTTCAAGCGTAAGAAAGCTTGCCGCGCCCGCCCGGTTCAGCAGTGGCGCAGCAATGGAGCGCTCGAACCGTTTCACCGCCGCCGAGATCGTGCTGGGCGCCCGGTTCAGCTGGCGCGCGGCTTCACGCACATTGCCGCAGCGAAGCACCGCCGCCGTCATCACCAGAGTTGCGATGTCCATTCCATTATTGTCCGGGTCTGTAGTCGAATTTTTCTGCGCTGCAGCGAGAGCGTATAGGTTGTCCATCAAATGGGATATCCCCCCATTGCACAATTGCGCTAGCCTTCGTGACAGGGACCGCGGAGCCAGATGCCGGCTTGGCCTGGCCGCGCCAATGGAGGTGTTCGATGAAAGCAATGATCGTTGCCGCCGGGCTTCTGGCTTTGGCCAGCCCCGCATTCGCGCAGTCGCAGGAACCGCTGAAGTCTGCGATCGACTCAACCTTCGCACCGCATGCGATGCCCAAACTGTCGGGCGGCCTCGAAGGCTTCAATATCGACGTCGTCGATGAGATGTCGAAGCGCATCAAGCGCCCTATCACGGTGGAAGGCGCGCAATTCGCCGGCCTCCTTCCGGCGCTTCAGGCCGGCACCTACGACTTCCTCGCCGCTGTGGTCACTGTCACGCCCGAGCGCGCGCAGCAGTTGTTGTTCATGGAAGGCTTCGTCGACGCCGACTATCGCTTCATGACGCTTGCCTCGGCGCCGCCGATCACCAAGCTCGAAGATCTCTCCGGCAAGACCATCGCCGTACAGAAGGGCGCGATCTACGAGAAATGGGTCAACGACAATGCCGCCAAATATGGCTGGAAGTCGGAATCCTTCGCCACCAGCACCGACGCGGCACAAGCCGTGCTCGCCGGCCGTGCCGACGCCAACATCTCGGCTGCCACCGTCGTCGCCTGGATCGTGAAGAACAATCCGCGGCTGAAGAATGCCTATCTCTACAAGACGGGCCTCGTCTGGAGCATGCCGCTCCGCAACGGCAATACTGAATTGCGCAACAAGCTCGAAGACGCGCTGGTCTGCATGAAGCAGGACGGCACGCTGAAGAAACTCTACGTGAAGTGGTTCGGTGTCGAGCCGGAGGCCGGTTCGGCAACCACCACAATCTATCCGGGCTACGGCGCACCGGGCGTCGCCGGCTATGACGCGACAGAGCAGAAGCCGACCTGTTCATGAGTTCGGCAGCGGCAGCGCCCGAGTCCTTTTCGCCCATGTCGCGTTATCTGCTGGAAGCGCGCGGCGTCCGGAAGCGCTTCGGCTCCACCGAAGTCCTGAAGGGTGTCGATCTTTTGGTCGAGCCGGGCAAGCTGGTCTTTCTGATCGGCCCATCCGGTTCGGGCAAGAGTACCTTGCTGCGCTGCTGCAATCGTCTGGAGGAGCCGGATGGCGGCTCCATCATCATGGACAATGTCGATCTCCTGTCGCCGCGCACCGATATCAATGCGGCACGGCGGCAGATCGGCATGGTGTTCCAGAGCTTCAACCTCTATCCGCACCTCACGGTGCAGAAAAACATCACACTGGCCCTGCGCAAGGTCGCCGGTATGAGCACCGCCGACGCCAATGCCCGTGCCGCGGAAATGCTGGCGCTGGTCGGCCTGCCCGACAAGGCGGCCGCCTATCCCACGCAACTCTCCGGCGGCCAGCAGCAGCGCATCGGCATTGCGCGCTCGCTCGCGCTGAACCCGAAGATCATCCTGATGGACGAACCGACTTCGGCGCTCGACCCGGAACTGGTCGGCAGCGTGCTCGCCGTCGTGAAGGACCTGCGCGACCGCGGCATCACCATGGTCATCGCCAGCCACGAGATGAATTTCGCCCGTGAAGCCGCCGATCAGGTCGTTTTCCTCGATGGCGGACTCGTCATCGAGCAAGGCAGCGCCGAAGACATTTTCCTGCGTCCGCAGGAAGAACGTACCAAACGTTTTCTCGCGCAGATCAGGCACTAGGCCATGACCGCCGCCGACGCGATGAGCAACTGGGACCGCTTCGTCTTCACCTTCTTCAACGCGGATATCGCGATGAAGTATGGCTGGGAGATCCTGCAGGGCGCCGGCGTTACCATTCTTGCCGGCCTCGCCGTGGTTATCACCGGCATCGGCGCCGGATTCGGCCTCGCGGCGCTCCGGGCGATCGGCTGGAAGCCCATCAACTTCTTCATCATCGTGTTCGTCGATATCTTCCGCTCGCTGCCGCCGCTGGCGATCATCCTGGTCCTGTTCTTCGGATTTCCCAGTATCGGCATCGTGCTGCCCAGCCTGGTCGTGCTGTGGATGTCGCTAGGTGCCGTGCTCGCCGCCTTCGCGGAGGAGATTTTCTGGGCCGGCATCACCTCGGTACCCAAGGGCCAATGGCTGGCCGCGCGCTCCACGGGCCTCACTTTCGCGCAGACCTTGCGCTACGTAATCCTGCCGCAGGCCGTTCGCCTTGGCATCCCGCCGCTGACCAACCGCGCCATCTCCATCACCAAGAATCTCGCGCTCGGCAGTGCCATCGGCGTCAACGAGATTCTCGGCCGCGCCAATTCGGCGTTGTCGATGTCTGCCAATGCGACACCGCTCACCATGGGCGCCCTGCTCTATGTGCTGGTGTTTATCCCGCTGGTGATCGCCTCCCGCACGCTCGAACGCAACTATCGGTGGGGTGAGCACTGATGGAGCAGTTCACACAGGAATTCTTCAATCTCGACGTCATGACGAAGGTCGCACCGTTCCTGCTGCAGGGACTGCTGCAGACGCTGCTGTTGTGTTCGTTCCTGATCCCGATCGGCCTCGTCAGCGGCATCCTCGTAATGCTGCTCACCACCAGCCCCTATCGCCTGTTGCGCTGGCCGGCGATCGTCGCCGTCGATTTCTTCCGCGCCTTTCCGCCGCTGGTGCTGCTGGTCTTTGTTTATGCGGGCCTGCCCTTTATCGGACTGCGCGTGCCCGCGCTGGTGGCCGTGGCCGTCGCCTTCCTGATCAATTCGGCAAGTTACTACGGCGAGATCTACCGCGCCGGCATGGTCAGCGTGCCCAAGGGCCAGCGCGAGGCCGCGCGGTCGACCGGCCTCTCCGCGACGCAGACATTGCTTTACGTGACGCTGCCGCAGGCGATCCGCAACGTTCTGCCCGATCTGCTCTCAAACACGGTCGAATTGGTGAAGCTCACGACGCTGGCCAGCGTCATCTCGGTGCCGGAGCTGCTGCATTCCGCCAATCTGGCGCGCTCGCTCACCTACAACTCATCGCCGCTAATCCTCGCGGCGATCATCTATCTGCTCCTGCTGTTGCCGGTCGTGCGGCTGATCGCGCGGCTGGAACACAGACTCTAGGACATACGGTCCCGCGGGACCATCACGACAAGCCGGCTCGCCGGCGGCGAATGTGGAGTTGCCCATGGATTTCGATCTGGTTCTCACCGGCAAGGTGATCGGTCACGACAGCATCATCGAGAATGGCTGGGTCGCGGTCCGAGACGGGCGCGTGGGCGCGGTCGGCGAAGGCACGCCGCCTGCCGCGCGCGAGCGGAAGGATTTCAAGTCCGGCATGATCCTGCCGGGCGCCATCGACGCGCAGGTGCACTCGCTGTCGCAGCGCAATCAGGAAGATTTCATCTGGTCGACGCGCTCCGCCGCAGCCGGCGGTGTAACCACCATCGTCGACATGCCCTATGATGAAGGCGATCTAGTCTGTTCCGCTGCCGCCGTCGAGCGCAAGATCGCCCATGCGAGCAAACAGGCGCGCGTGGATTTCGCGCTCTATGGTACCATTGATCCCCAGGAAGGCCCGGCACGTATCGCCGAACAAGCGAAGGCTGGCGTCGCGGCCTTCAAGTTCTCCACCTTCGGCACTGATCCAAAGCGCTTTCCACGCATCCCTGCGCCGCTGCTCGCCGATTGCTTCGCCGCCATTGCGCCGACCGGCCTCGCCGCCGGTGTCCACAATGAGGACGACGAATTCATCCGCGACGCCGTCGCCAAGGTGAAGGCAAAAGGCATCACCGACTGGCGCGCGCATGCCATGTCGCGCCCGCCGCTCGCTGAAATCCTGGCGATGCTGCAGATCTATGAGACCGGCGCCGAGACCGGTTGTCCCGCCCATGTGGTGCATTGTTCTGTCGCGCGCGGTTACGACATTGCAGCCTGGTATCGCTCCGAGGGTCATCACGCCACGGTGGAATGTTGCATCCACTATCTCGTGCTCGACGAGGAGAACGACGTCTCTCGATTGGGCGGTAAGGCCAAGATCAATCCGCCGGTGCGCCCGCGTGCCGATGTCGAGGCGCTCTGGGCAGAGCTTGCAGCCGGACGCGTCTCGCTGGTCTCCACCGATCACGTCAGTTGGTCGGAGGATCGCAAGGTCAATCCGGACATGCTCGCCAACGCGTCCGGCATCCCGGGCCTGGAGGCCATGGTGCCGCTGCTGGTGAAGGGTCTCGTCGAACGCAAACTGCCGCTGACCCATGCCGCGAAGCTGATGTCGTTCAATCCGGCGCGGCACTTCCGCATCGACGATCGCAAGGGCGCGCTTGCGCCCGGCCTCGACGCCGACATCACCGTGCTGGTGGACAAGCCCGTCGTCTACGATGCCGCAGCGAGCGGCAACAATGTGGTCGGCTGGTCGCCCTATAACGGCATCACGCTGCCATGGACCGTGGCCGCGACCTATGTGCGCGGCAAGCTCGCATTCGATGGCAGCAAGGTTCTCGGCGAGCCCGGCAGCGGGCAATTCGTGCGACCGCCGCTGCTTCTCTCGGAGCGACTGCCGGTGGCGTAACGCCCGCCGTTCCGATCACCGAACACGTATCGAACACAAGAACATCTGCCGAGGAGACATTCCGATGGGACGTATTCTGACCGAACGCGATATTGAAGCCGCCGTGCGCGGCGGCGGTGTCTACGCTGCCGGCGGTGGTGGCTGGGCGGATCACGGGCGCATGCTCGGCCGCGCCGCCATTCTTGTCGGCAAGCCCGAACTCGTGTCGATCGACGAACTCGATGATGACGACTGGGTGGCCACGGCCGCTGCCATCGGCGCACCGGCATCGACCACCGCCTGGGAGATGCAGGGCAAGGATTACGTTCGTGCGGTGCAACTGTTGCAGGACGCACTTGGCGAACCGGTAAAGGGCCTCATCATCGGCCAGAACGGCAAGTCGTCCACCATGAATGCGTGGCTGCCATCGGCATTGCTCGGCACCAAGGTGGTCGATGCCGTGGGCGATATGCGCGCGCATCCGACCGGCGACATGGGATCGATCGGCCTCGCCGGTTCCCCCGAGCCGATGATCCAGACCGCGGCCGGCGGCAACCGCGCCGAGAACCGCTACATCGAACTCACCGTACGCGGTGCCACCGCCAAGGTGTCACCGATCCTGCGCACGGCCGGCGACATGTCCGGCGGCTTCATCGCCTCCTGCCGCAATCCGGTCCGCGCCTCCTATGTACGCGATAACGCTGCGCTCGGCGGCATCTCCTTGGCGCTGCGCCTCGGCGAAGCCATTCTCGCTGCCGAACCTAAAGGTCCGTCTGCCGTGATCGATGCGATCTGCAAGGATACCGGCGGCTCCATCCTCGGCAGCGGCAAGATCACTGCGAAGAACGTGGTCTATACACCGGAGGCCTTCGATATCGGCACGCTCACCGTCGGCAGCGGCGACAAGGCCATCACACTGCATGTGATGAACGAGTATATGGCCATCGTCGATGCAACTGGTAAGCGCCTCGCGACCTTCCCGGACATCATCGCCACGCTGTCTAACGACGCCGAGCCGATGAGCGTCGGCCATCTCGAAGTCGGCATGAACGTGCATCTGTTCCACGTGCCGAAGACGATCATTCCGCTCGCCTCCAGCGTCAAGGACCCGGCGGTCTATCCGTCCGTCGAGCGCGCCATGGGCATCGAGATCGCGCGCTACGCACTGGCCTGAGGCATTACGACAGGACCCCGCCATGACATCAGCGAATCCACGGCATCCCGACTTTCCCATTCCCGGTGGCCCGCAATTGCGCGCCAAGGGCTGGCGGCAGGAAGGTCTGTTGCGGCTGCTGGAAAATGTGCTGGCGGTCGGTGAGGATCCGTCGAGCCTCGTCGTCTATGCGGCGCTGGGTCGCGCCGCCCGCAACTGGCCGGCGCACAAGGCGATCGTGCAAGCGCTGACAACGATGGAAGAAGACCAGACGCTGGTTATCCAGTCCGGCAAGCCGGTCGGACTGCTCCGCACCCACGCCAAGGCGCCGCTGGTGATCATGGCGAATTGCAACATTGTCGGGCAATGGGCGAAGGCCGAGATCTTCTATGAGCTAGAACGCAAGGGCCTGATCTGCTGGGGCGGTCTCACCGCCGGCGCCTGGCAGTATATCGGCTCCCAGGGCGTCATCCAGGGAACCTATGAGATCTTCATGCGCATCGCCGAGCGCCGTTTTGGCGGCACGCTCGCCGGGCGCTTCATCCTCACCGCCGGGCTCGGCGGCATGGGCGGCTCGCAGCCGCTCGCCGGACGCATGGCCGGCGCGGCGATCCTCACCATCGACGTCGATCCGGAGCGCGCGCGCAAGCGCAAGGAAATCGGTTATCTCGAAGTGATCGCCCCCGATCTTGATTCAGCGCTGGAGATGATCGCTACTGCGAAGGCCGAGCGTCGCGCGTTGTCTGTCGGCCTCGTCGGCAACGCCGCCGATATCTATCCGGAAATCGCCCGGCGCGGCGTCATCCCCGATGTCGTCACTGATCAGACCGCAGCCCACGATCTGGTTTATGGCTACGTGCCCCGCACGCGCTCGCTCGACGAGGCACGCGCCATGCGCAAGACGGCGCCGGAACAATTGATGGTGGAGAGCCGCGCGTCGATTGTCGATCATGTCCGCGCCATGCTGACCTTCCAGGCGCGCGGCGCAGAAGTATTCGATAACGGCAATCTGATCCGCACGCACGCGAGAGACGGCGGGGTTGTCAACGCCTTCGATATCCCGATCTTCACGGAAGCCTATCTGCGCCCGCTATTTGCACGCGCCATTGGTCCGTTCCGCTGGATGGCACTGTCGGGCGATCCCGACGATATCCGTGCCATCGACGATCTCGTGCTGCGCCTGTTCGGCGACAACCAAATCGTCTCGAACTGGATCAAGCTCGCGCGTCAATACGTGCCTTTCGAAGGCTTGCCGGCACGCATCGCCTGGCTCGGTCATGGCGAGCGCAGCGAACTGGCGCTGGGCGTGAATGAACTCGTCGCCAATGGCACGCTCAAGGGACCGGTCGCCTTCTCGCGCGATCATCTCGACGCCGCCGGCATGGCACATCCGAACATCATGACCGAGAACATGCGCGACGGCTCCGATGCCATCGCCGACTGGCCGCTGCTCGACGCGATGGCGTTGTGTTCATCCCAGGCTGATCTCGTCGCCATTCATTCCGGCGGCGGCGGCTATGCCGGCTACATGACCAGCGCCGGGGTCACCCTGATCGCCGACGGCACGGCCACCGCGGCGGAGCGTCTCGCCATGAGCCTCGACAACGACACGGGCCTCGGCGTCATCCGCTACGCGGATGCCGGGTATGCCGAGGCCATCGACGAGGTCTCGCTGAAGCACGTTCCGCATATACAACTCTAAACGGTCGTCCCGACCATCTGTCTGGCGCGTGAGGCGAGCCTGAGCCCGGACAGGCGTCAGGAACCTCGCCTTGGGCCCGCTCGCAGGCCCTATCGTCCTTACGCGACCGGGAAAATCGAAAAACTCAGGGAGCACAGGGCTCGCGCACCGGCAAAAGCCACCTCCAATGGCAGAAGAGCCAGTTGGATCCGGAAGCGGGGAACACCGCTGTCAGGTGGTTGAAATTGCGCAGCTCTCTCTATAGACCGACGGAGCCAAAGCGATCCGCGGGCCCGCCCCGCCCGTTGTCGCCTCGGCCGTTGGGGCGTAGCCAAGCGGTAAGGCAGGGGATTTTGATTCCCCCATTCGGAGGTTCGATCCCTCCCGCCCCAGCCAAGCAGTACGGCCAAACGGCAGATTGCCCTAATTTTTGGAAAAAGGTCCGTATTTGGCGGCATTTTAGACGAGTGGGAAAGTCTCCGGAGGCCAAATTGGCCCTACACCCCGTCCAATTCCCAAAAGTCTCCGACGAACATCGACGAAATTCCCGTTTCGGGAGACTGCGCGCGGAGACTTAATACGATCTTCGCTGGATGGCCGGCCCAGAGTGGGCTTCTCGCGCGTCTCCAAACGCAATAGGCCGATTTTGGGGTTTTCCGCTTCGTGCTGCCGCCGTGGCCACAGTCATTTTCACCGTTCTTTTCGGTTGATCAATGGCCGTATCGGTAGTCGTCGGTCCTGCACTACCGCCCGAGGGATGGCATAGCGCAAGGCCTGTCGCGACCCAGCCTCCAGTCTCATGAAACCGGATCTGATGGTGGGCTGATCTCAATCTTTGACGCGGGCATGGGCCGTGGTGGGAGATGCGACCGAGACGCTGACGATCTCGTCCCCGCGCGGATCGTTCCGTGACGCCGATGACGGGCGAGCAGCGACCATGCTCATGTAGGTTTCGAGATCGAGATTGATCAGATTGCCGTCGGTGGCCGAGAACAGCCGCACCTGCGGATGAAGCACTTTGCGGAATCCTGCGACGTCGCCGTGATAGAGCGCATCGAAATAGCCGGTGATGACCGCGCGGATGTCCTGTTCGTCTTGCATGGGCGAGGCTTGCATCTTCATTCTCTGCTGGCGTGTTTCAGTTGAGGCCACCGGAACGTGCGTGTTCCTGGTCGGCGAGTTCGAGCCCGTGATCCAGCGCTTCGAGCAATCGCTCGGCGTCCGCTTCACTGATGATCAGCGGCGGCGCCAGGAACAACGAGGTCTGCTCGCCGCTGGTACCGATCACGGCGCCGGCCTCCATCGCCCGTGCGGCGACCCGTGAGGCGATCGGGTTTTCGACCGTGTCCGCCGCCCAGTTGCGCCAGTCCGGCCCGTGCAGTTCGACTGTCCAGTGAAGACCCTGTCCCGCGACGCGGCTGACGCTCGGATGATTGCGCGCGATCTCAAGCAGGCGCTTCTTGAAATACGCTTCCATCGTGCGCACCCGCGCCAGGATATCCTCTTCGGTCACCACTTTTAGATAGGCGCTGATCGCCGCCATGCTGATCGGGTGGCCGCGCAGCGTGCCGTAGTTCTGCCAGCTCGCTCCCTTGAGTTGCTCGACAATCTTCTTCGACACCACGACGGCAGCCACTGCCGCAGCGCCGCCACCGAGCGACTTGCCCATGGTGACGATGTCAGGACGGCTCGATGCGCCCTGGAAGGCGAACCAGCGCCCGGCGCGACCCGCACCGGTGACGACTTCGTCGGCGATCCAGATCGACTTGGCAGCGGCCGCATGGCGCGCCACCTCGTCCTGATATTCGCCATCGTAATAGTTGCCGCCCTGGGTGTAGTCGATGATGGTCGCGGCCGTATCTGCGAGTGTCGTGCCGGCATCAGCAAGGCGCTCCACCGTCGGGCGATTGTCGGGTAACCCACCATAGATCGCCCCGTCAGGTGCAGGCAGGATCTTCACCGGTGCCATCGGAGCTGGCAGACGTGAACCGCCGGCCTGGACCGCGAGGCCACCATGCCAGTGCGGCTGCACCGTCATGCTGCGCGACAGGCCGACGAGGCCGTGATAAGCGCGCTCGCGCGTCGCCAGCGCGGATTTCTGCGACAGCGCCTGGCAGAGCGACAGCGCCATGTCGTTGGCCTCAGAGCCGCTAATACAGAAACGCACGCCGCCGACCCAATCTTCCTCGCCGGCGAAAGCCGTGCTCATGAGATCGTCGGCAGCCTTCTCGCGACCGATCCAGGTCCAGCCTTCATTGACCACCGGCGTATCCGCCGCGGCACGAATGGCTTCCACCATTTTCGGGTGACGATGGCCGAGGCCGCCGCCAGTATTACTGCCGTCGATCAGCTTGCGGCCGTCCTGCAGGTGGAAATAGACGCCTTCGCCGCCGACGACGGTCAAGGGGGCACTGTCGCCGGCATTAAGGCCGGTTCGCAAAAGTCTGCTCATCGCTCGTCTTTCTTTAAACTTCCGGGCCAAAGCCGCCGCCGCCGCACATTTCGATGGTCACGAGATCGTCCTGCTGCAGCACGAGGTTCGACTTGCCGTCGATCTCCGTGGTCTCGCCGCCGCGCGAGAGCGTCAGGCGCGCCGTCTTGCCGGGCAAGCCCCCATGCAGGCCGAATGGCGCAATGACCTTGCGTTCGACGCTGCTGGTGAGATGCATGCTCGGCGCGAGCACGCGATAGCTGCGCACGACGCCGTCGCCGCCGTGATATTTGCCGCCACCGCCCGAGCCCCAGCGGATCGCCTGCTTTTCGACAAGGATGTTGTAATTGGCCTCGATCATCTCGGCCGGCGTGTTCGATGTGTTGGTGAGATGCACGCGGGTTGCAGAACAACCGATACGGTTGTGGCGGGCGCCCTCGCCGCCGGCATGGACTTCGTAGAGCATCTTCCACGAGCCATCGGCGCGCGGCTCGGCGAAGGAGATCATGCCGGACGTGGTGGCGCCGCCCGACGACAGCCGCTCCGGGATGACGTCCTTCATGGCGAGGAAAATCGCATCGACGATGCGCAGTGATGTCTCGTGATTGCCCGCCGCGACCGGCGCGGTGAGACCGGGATCGAGGATCGATCCGGGCCGGGTGATGATATTGAGGGGGCGTAGCGCACCACCGTTCTGCTGCATCTCACGGCCGCTCATGATGCGGGCGGAATAGGCCACCGCGGAGCGCGCGATGAACAACGTCGTGTTGCAGAAGTTCGAGACGCGATCGCAACTGCCGGACAGATCGAAGGTCGCCTCGTCGCCCTTGATGATGATCTTGACATGAATACGCGCCGGCTCGTCGCCGGGGCCGCCGTCGTCCATGAAGTCTTCGCCCTCATAGACGCCATCGGGCAATGCCAGAATAGCCTCGCGCATTTCGGCTTCGGAGAGATCATGCAGGCGCGACAGTGTCGCCACGAACATATCTCTGCCGTGCACCTTGCACAGCTCGATGATGCGCTTCTCGCCGGCCAGCGTGCAGGCGATCTGGCCGAGCAGGTCGCCCTCGCAGGATTCGGGATCTCGCACATTGGCCTTGAGGAACTGGACCACGGCATCGCTGATCCCCGCCGCGGTGGCGACGCGGATCGGCGGGATGCGCAGCGCTTCCTGGAATGTATCGATCGCCTTGGCGTAATAGCTGCCGGGCCAGAAACCGCCGATATCCGGCCAATGCGCGAGACTGACGGCGAAAGCAACGATCTCGCCTTCGAAGAACACCGGGCGTACAACCTTGACGTCGTTGAGATGATTGCCGCCGAGTTCGGCGACATTGTAGATCAGCACGTCGCCTTCCTTCAGCGTCGACGCAGGCACGCGCTTCAGCGTCTCGCTGACCGTATAGGCCATGGCGCCGAGATGAACCGGGATGTCACGCCCCTGGCCGACCAGTTCGCCCTGCGCATCGGTGATCGCCGACGACAGATCGCCGGCCTCGCGCAGCAGCGGCGAGCGCGCCGAGCGAGTCATCACCAGGCTCATCTCTTCAGCCGCTGCCGACAGGCCATGGCGGATCACTTCGACGGCAAACGGATCGAGTTTCATGCTGCCACCCTGGTCATATAGAGATTGCCGCCAGCATCGGGCGCGGCCTGCCAGCCCGGCGGCACCACCACCGTCGACCAAGCGTCCTCGATAATTGCGGGACCGGTGATTACGGCCGACATAGTGCCGCGATCAATGACGTCGGTCATGACGTCATGGGCATTGTCGAACGAACATTTGCGCGGCACGAATTCGGTGCGCCTTGTGTCGATGCCTGGTCGGCCTACCTGGGTGGTCGAGGGCTGGCGTGCCTGCACGCGCACGGATTCGATGACGCAGGGCTCGGTCGTGGCATAGCCGAACAGTTCGCGATGCTTCTTGAGGAATTGCTCACGCAGGAAATCCGGATCGAGCGGCAGCGTGAACGGCACCGGAATGGCGTCAGCCTGCGCAGCATAGCGCATCAGCGCGACCAGATCGACTTCGATCGAGGACTTCGCAATACCGTTGGCGAGCAGCGGCTCCAGCGTCAGTGCGACCATGGCGTGGATCCGCTCGGAAACTTTGGCGAGATCGATGCCGTCTAGCGGTGCGCGGAGCGTCTGCTGCTGCAGGAAGCTGAAATCGGCGGTGAGACAGCCCAGCGCCGAGAACGCGCTCGATGCCGCCGGCACCACGATCTCGGTGATCCCGTAGAGATCGGCGAGACCCGCCGCATGCATCGGGCCGCCGCCGCCGAAAGCCAGGAGTGTGCAGTCGCGGCCGTCGATGCCGCGCTCCACAGTGACGCGGCGCAGCGCGCGCGCCATGGTCGCGTTGGCGACCTTGATGATGCCAAGCGCGGTTTCCATCAGGCTGAGGCCGAGCCGGTCGGCGATAGGCTGAACCGCATGGGCGGCAGCCTCGAGATCGATGCCGATGCGGTCGCCAAGCTTGGTCGCGGGGTTGAGATAGCCAAGCAGCGCATTGGCGTCAGTGATGGTCGGCTCGTTGCCGCCACGGCCGTAGCAGGCCGGACCGGGCTCGGAGCCGGCGCTTTCCGGTCCGACCGTCAGACCGCCGGCACCAGCGCGCACGATGGAGCCACCGCCGGCGCCGATCGAATGCACGGCGAGCATCGGCTGGCGCAGCGGCCGATCAGCGAGCAGCTTGCCGTCGGTCATTTCGGCCTGGCCGTCGACGATCAGGCAGACATCGGTCGTCGTGCCGCCCATGTCGAAAGTGAGCACGCGGGACTTACCGAGCTGGCGTGCGATACTGACAGAGGCAGAGACGCCCGCCGCGGGACCGGACATCGCCATCACCAATGGACGGCGCTTCACCGCCGAGATCGGGATCATCGCGCCGGCGGAGTGAAACACCTGCAGACCCGCGCCGAGCGGCAGTCGCTCCTCGAGCTCACTGAGATATTCAACTGCAATGGGCATCGCCGCGGCGTTAAACACCGTCGATGACGTCCGCTCGTATTCGCGCGCCTCGGCATTCACCTCATGGGATAATGAGACATAAGGCACGACGTCCTTCAGCCGTTCGGCCAGCATCTTTTCGTGTGCCGGATTGGCATAGGCATGCAACAGCGATACCGCGACGCTCTGCGCGCTAGTGCCCTTGAGCCAGGTGACGAGACGTTCGATTTCGACCTCTTCCAGCGCCTGCAGCACCCGGCCGTCATGGGTCATGCGCTCGTTCAGCGCGAAGCACAGCTCGCGCGGCACCAGCGATTTCGCCTTCGGAACGATGTCGAGACGATAGAGATCGCGCCGACGATAGCGGCCGATCTCCAGCACATCCTCGAAGCCTTTGGTGGCGATCAGCGCCACTTTCGGCAGGCGCTCTTCGACAATGGCATTGGTGATCCGGGTGGTGCCGTGAATGAAGCGCTTCACGTCGCTCTTGCGGAGACCAACCGCCTCGATCGCTTCCAGCATCGCCTGCACCGGTGCGTGGGCGCGCGACGGCACCTTGGCGATCCGCGTCTCTGACGTGTCGCGCCGGATGGCGATGATATCGGTGAAGGTGCCACCGATGTCGGTTCCGATTTCCCAGATATTCGTCACGCGCGTTGGTCCCGCTTTCGTTCAGGGCCGGCGATGCAGCACAAGGGCTACATCGTCGGGTCGTTCGTCTTCGCTTACTTGCGGGCGAGATCGCGGAAGTCGACCTGGCGGTGAAACCAGTAGGTGTAGCCATCGAGTTGCGGGATCATCACGGCGTCCTGGTTCGCCTGCCACAAGAGCACCAGCGGAATTTCCTTGACGTATTCCGCGATCATCTGCTTGCCCATCTCGTCATACTTGGCCTGATCCTGCTCGAACCGAGCCTGATTGGCCAGTTTCACCACCAGCTCGTCATTCCAGGAGCTGTAATTCCAGCGCTGGTTACCGGTGAAGAAATTGCGGAAGAAGTAATCGGTGGTCGGCAGCCAGGCGGTGGAACCTTCGGTGAAGAACGGCAGCTTCTTCTCGGTGATCTGCGTCGACATCTGCGAGTCCGGAAGCTTCTGCACGTCGACCTCAATGTTGAGCTTCGCCAGCGCCTCCTTCAGCAGCGCCGCCATCGGCTCGGTGACCGCGGCGGAGCCGACATTGATGCTGAAAGTGGTCTTGAAGCCCTTCTCGAAACCGGCTTCAGCCAGAAGCTGCTTGGCCTTGGCCATATCGGTCTTCGCCGGCATCGGCTGCGGGAAATCACCATTTGGTGGCGACGTCCACGACGCGCCGAACAGCGGGAAGCCGCGTTTGAAGATCGCTGCGCTGAACATGTCGTTATAGGGCAGCGCCATGGCGATGGCCTGACGGACCTTGAGATTGTCGAACGGCGCCATCTGCGTGTTGAAGGCAATCATGGTGAAGCCGTTGGTCTGCGGCGACGACTCCACCTTGACCTTGCCGCGCTGCTGCAGCGACGGTACGTCGCTGGCCTGCAGATCGGTGGCGATGTCGGCATCGCCCTTCTCGATCAGATTGGCACGCGTGGCGGGATCGCCGATGGTCTGTTCGATGACGCGCTTGAAGTAAGGCAGCTTGCCGTCACGGCCGCTCTTCCAGTCGTCGTTGCGCTTCAGGACCAACTGTTCACCCGGCTTGAACATCTCGACCGTGTAGGCGCCTGAGCCGGCGGTGTTGGTCTTCAGCCATTCCTGAGCCCAGGGATCCTCGGCTGTCGCATGCTGCTTCGCGAGCTTGCTGTTGAAGATCGGCGCCAGCGGCGTGGCGAGATTGGCCAGCGCCAGACGATCCGCCTTGGGCAGCGTCACCGTGACGGTGCGCTCATCGACGATGGCGAACTGTTCGGCCTTCGTCAGGGAGCCGGTGCCCATCTGTCCCGCGGCAATGGATTTGGCCGTGACGGCACGATCGAGCGACCATTTCACGTCTTCTGCGGTGACGGGCGTGCCATCGTGCCACTTGGTATCGCGCAGCTTGAAGGTGATCTTCAAACCGTCCGGGCTGACCTCATAACTCTCCGCCAATTCGCCGCGGATCTTGCTGCGGTCGAATACCCAGACGCCGTTTTCGTCGCGCTTGCGGTCGAAGGCCACAAGGCGGTCATAGATGCTGGTCGAGACGCCAAAGGCCTCACGCGTCGCGCCCGGCGTGGTGGGGTCCAGCGTCGGGATATTGTTGCCGGTCACCTGGCGTAGGGTCTCGGCCCGCGTCTGCGCCTGTGCCGCCGCTGGCGTGAGCGCCATCAGCAGCACGCTGCCCGTCAATCTCAACAAACGCCCGCGATCAGCCATCATCTGCCATCGTCCCCTGTCGAACCTCGTTCTGCAAATCTTGGCGCGTCGCGCGCATCCGGATAGAGCCAGACTCACTGGAAACGACTAGGCCAGATTGCCGGACGCAGCGTAACGCGCGAGCGATGGGCCAAGGTGCTTGGTTACAGTGCAAATGCTGCACGCGAATGCAGCAACGATCTCATCGGCGCGCCGATCCATTCAGGCGCAGGATGTGCGGCAGTTATCGCGCTATCGATGGTTCGACGAGATCGCGCCTGTGCGGCGGCAAGGGAGCTACCCGCCGAAGATTGCGCAATTCGCAGGCGCGCCCGCCATTGCTGGGAACCGCATATGGCGGATCGGATTATTTTTTCGCTGCAGACGGCTCCACACCGAGAATCTGCGCCATTTTCGCGATCAGGCGCGTCGCATCGGTGGGCTTGAGGCGACCATAGCCCAACACGAGACCGGCATAGATCGGCGTCTCCAAATGATTCTGCGATAGCGGCTGCACGTGGAGACCCCCTTGCTTCAACAGCCGTGCCGCCTCCACATCGCTCATCCGCGCCTTCAGGCGCTCGGTGAACAGAGCGACGAGATGAAGACCGGTTGCACAGGGAGCGACAGTGAGATCATCAGGCAAATACTGACGGATCGCATCCATCAGAGCCTTCTGCCGCTCCGCATAGACTTTTCGCATGCGGCGGAGATGGCGCAGCAGATGGCCCTCGCGCATGAATTCGGCGAGCGCGCGCTGGCCGATGCCGGAACTGTGCACGTCGATACGCGCGCGGCCCCTGGTGAAGATCTCGACGAAGCGCTCCGGCGCGACGATGTAGCCTAAGCGCAAGCTCGGCATCATGATCTTGGAGAAGGTGCCGAGATAGATCACGCGCTGCTCGCGGTCGAGCGACTTCAGCGACGCGATCATACTGTCCTGATGCCGGAACTCGGAATTGTAGTCGTCCTCGACAATCCAGACGTCGTTGCGATTGGCCCAGTCGAGCAATTCCAGCCGCCGCTCCAGCCCCATGCTGACGCCGAGCGGATATTGATGCGACGGCGTCACCACGATCAGCTTCGCATTCGGCGCGCGGCGAATGCCCTCGGTGACGCACAGCCCCTTGTCGTCCACCGGTATCGGCACCAGTTTACCGCCCGCCGCTGTCAGCGACCACTGCGCCTCGACGAAGCCCGGTTCCTCCACCCAGACTTCGTCGCCATGATCGAGGATCATGCGACTGCACAGGTCGAGCGCGCTGGACGTGCCCGAGGTCACGACGATCTGCTCAGGCGTGCAGACGAGACCACGTACCGCGCCGAGGAAATCCGCGATCTCGCGCCGAAGCTCGGGAAGCCCGGCGGGGGACAAATCGAGGCATTCCTCCTTGTCGGGGTGCAGCGACGTCTGGCGCAGCAACCGAGCCCAGTCGCCGAACGGAAAGGTCGAGATATCGGGCGCACCGGGGCTGAAATCGGACGCCCAATTGGTCTCGTAGGTAAAGCCAATCAGCGACTGCCAGCGCTGAGAGATAGGACCGGCGATGCGAGACGTATCCGCAGACGCGCCCGCCGACGATGCCGCGTTGCGGCTGACTGCGGCGACCGAGACACCGCCGCGCGGCGTCGATTCCAGATAGCCTTCGGCGTAGAGGATGTCCCAGGCACTCAGCACCACCATGCGCGAGCAACCGAGTTCGCGCGCTATCTCCCGCGAACCGAGAAACTGGGTGCCCGCCGGCAGCGTCCCGCGCAGAATCCCCTCGCGCATCTGCGCTGCGATCTGCTGGGGCAATGCAACTGACGAAGCCCGGTCAAGACGGATGCCTGCCAGCGACATCCGTCTCCTCTGGCCAGTGGAATTCTGCATGCGAAACGGGGCTCAGACAAACGATCGAGATGAATGCAGCCGAACAGGTAGCAGCACGGAAGGCCGGACGTCCACATCGCACAGCCCAAATGGCTGGGTTCGCCAGGCGCCCTGCACACGGTTTGAGATCGGAGCCAAGGCGCTTCCAGCGCTAAAATGTCGATCGCAATACCGGCCTCTCGCAAGACGCGAAATCCGGACCTCTGCCTCAAATCATTCGAAGAGATCCGGCGCCTGGAGGCGTCGGGCGTGTCAGTGATCTGCAACCGCGGCCGCACCAATGGCAGACCCTCCGCAAGGGACCCGCTTTTACGAATGAATGTCCGCCTTGCGCCAGGAGCTGCCAATCGCCCAAGCTCCCGAAAAGCCCACTGCTTCACGCGAGCACGTGGCTGTCGTATCACCAGCCCCATTGCCGTTAATTAGAGGCACATGTGGGCGCCAACGGCGAGCCCCACCTTCCAGCTCATTTCGCTTCTACGGCTGCAGCTCGGCGTTGATGCGGGGTTGATGTCACTAATTGCAAAATGGCGAAATCACACCGAGTTAGCTGATCGCCGATAACTGTACAGGAAAATGCAGTTTTCTATACAGTTATCGCCGTGGATGAATTCTCATGTTTCTTAGTTCAGCAATGATCGTCAAACTATCCCGCTCCTCGAACTGATTGCGGCTGTTTCGAAGCGGGTTCAAAGCTACACCGCCCTCGTCAGTGCACCGTCGATGATGAGGTTGGTACCCGAGATGCGGCTCGCGATCGGGCTAGCCACGAAAACGACCCCGGCGGCCACTTCCTCCGCGGTTCCCATTCGACCGGTCGGATTCAAGCTCATGGCCGTTTTGTAAAGCTCGGGCGAGCCGTGTTCTATGCCCTGCCATATGCCGCCCTCGAAATAGGTGTTGCCGGGCGACACCGCGTTGACGCGGATGCCTTTACCGGCGAGCTGAATGCTCAATCCCTTGGCATAGTGGATCAGTGCAGCCTTAAAGGCGCCGTAGGAGCCGGCGGCGAAATCGACCTCGAACCCGGAGACGCTGGAGACGATTACGATCGATGGCGTCATCGATTTTTCCAGGTAAGGAAGCGCGGCCGCCACCGCATTGACCGTGTGCATCATGTCGATGCGGAATGACTTTTCCCAGGTTTCTGCGGTGTCGCCGACGGCCAGCGCGCTGACATTGCAGACAAGTATGTCGACGCCGTCGAGTTCGGCGGCCGCGCCGTCAACCCATTGCTTCAGGGCGACGGGGTCAGCAACATCTGTCTGCTTCCCCCAGACCTTGACGCTTTTTGCCTGCAAGGCCGTAACGACCTTGTCGATCTGCTCCTGTTGTCGCGCACAGATGGCGACGTTGGCGCCCTCGGTAGCGAACATATCCGCAATCGCACGACCGATTCCCTTGCTTCCGCCCGTCACGAGAGCGTTCTTGCCCTTCAATCCCAGATCCATGGTTCACTCCTCGGTTGAGATGCCTGACTACTCCGCTTGCGTGATTGTCATCGGTTTTCTCGCGCGCATATCATCTCGCGGCCTTCTTGATCAATGCGCGGTAGCTGTGCGGCATCCGCATCGCGATCAGATCTTTCCGGCGCACGATGTTGGTCGGATAGACGCTGCCGAGATTCGTGGTGTCCACCATCGCAGACGCTGTGCCTTCGGCGTCCACCGCAATTGCCTCGCGACGCGGAAATTCGAAAGTGTCGGGGCCGAACACGCCGCTGAGGCCCGGATATCCGTTGACAGGATCGAACACATTTGAGAACGCAAAAAACACATTGTTCTCGCCAGCGCGAACCCGGAAATGATGCCAGTGATAGGGATCGGCGCCAGTCGGGATCGGATAGTTCTGCGATACAAGCGATCCCGCATGCGGGGTGCTGAAAGGTTCCTTCATAGCTGCCGCGCAGACGATGAGATCACACCCCCGCAGCGCTAGGATGCGGCCGGCTTCGGGAAACGACGCATCGTGACCGATCAGGAGACCGACACGCCCGACCGGCGTGTCGGCCACCACCCAATCATCGCCAGGGCTCGCCCAGGCGCCCTCGGCTTCCGTCAAGTGCGTCTTGCGGTACACCGCGACGAGGCCTTCAGGCCCGATCAGGCACGCGCTGTTGTAGATCGCGTCACGGCCGCGCTCGGCAACGCCGACGACAAGATGCATCTTGAGCTGAGCGGCCAAGCGGCAGAGCTGATCGGTCACGGGCCCCGGAATAGCCTGCGCTTGCGCACCAGGATCGGTAAGACCGCTCACCGCAAGCTCCGGAAACACGACGAGGTCGGCTTTATCCTCAAGCTTCGCCTGTCGCATAACCGAGGTGATGCGAGCGAGATTTGCTTCGATCTCGTCACCGGGTCTCATCTGCGCGACCGCGACCCGCGACGTCCGCCCCGTCGGCCAGGGCTTGTGGCCGTATAACTTGAAAAAATCGTGAGGATTCCAGCTGAACGTATCGGACAGCAGCCCCGCGTAGAGTTCGGGACGGCGCTGAGAGAACACGGCTTCACCGCCAACGCACCGCGCGCGGGACGCGTCCAGATCCATATCCGCCAACGCAAAGCCGTCGCCGCCATCGATCACAGCCACGACAGTTCCGTCCGGCGCGATGACGCAACTGCCGCCGCTAAACTGGACCGTGCGCTCAAGCCCCCAGCGATTGCTTTCGATCAGATAGCAACCGTTCTCATATGCCCGACTGATCCAGTAGGGAGCCGGTGCGCGCTCCGCCAGCCAGTTCGAGATATGGCAGATCACGTCGGCACCCTGCAGAGCGACAAGACGCGCTGTCTCCACAAAGTGGATATCCATGCAGATCAGGAGCGCGATGCGCCCGATCGGCGTATCGAAGACCTGATGACCGAGATCGCCCGCCGCCGACCATTTCGGCTCCGAAATATAGGGATGCGTTTTGCGGTGCCGGCCGACGACACCTTCGGGTCCGATCAGCACCGCACAATTGAAATAGATGCCGTCGCAATCGACCTCCGGCATGCCGACAACGATGTAACAGTCATGTCTCCGCGCAAGCGCTGCGAACCGATCCGTGGTCGGTCCCGGGATCGTCTCGACGAAAGGCGTGACCTCAGCCCGGTCGAACCAACAATAGCCTGTGGTGCCCATCTCCGGCGTAACGATGAGCCGGGCGCCGGCTTTCGCCGCCGCCTCGCAGAGTTCGATTAGCCGCGCGATATTGCGCTCCTTCTCGAACATGGTCGGTTCGAATTGAACTGTGGCGACCTTGTGCACGCGCGACATGATCGGCTTGCCCCCTACGCCAGGAACGATTTCTTGATCGAGGCACCGAGCGTGTATTTCGGATCCACCATATTGCCGAGCCGAACGCGGCCGGCCTGGGTCAGCAACATGTAGGCATCGATCTCTTCAAAGCCGTAATCGGCTGTCATCCAGCGGCACAGCTCACGATAGGCGATGCGCGCGGCATCCTCCATCGGCCGCGCCGAGCCGATCGTCATGATGAAGTCCTTGGTCTCCAACCGCGGCCAGGCAATGCTCCAGCCCTTGATCAAGTCGATCTGGACCGTGGTCACGGTTGGATGCTCGATCGCGACACCGCAGAGTTCACCGTCACCCTGAGCGGCATGACAGTCGCCGAGATAGAGCAACGCACCCTTGGTATTGACCGGCAGATAGATCACCGCGCCGACGCCAACGTCGGGCAGATCCATATTGCCACCGTAATAGTCCGGCACCAGCGAAGAGATCGCTTCGATCTCCGGCGAAGTGCCGATGGTGCCGATGAACGGCTCATAGGGCAGCGTGATCTTGTCGTTCCATTTGGTGCCGTTCTCGAGAGTGATCTCGAGTTTCTTGACCCGCTCGGGCAAAGCAGGATTGAGCAACGCTGTCTGGCCTGTGCCGACCAGCCCGCCGAACTCCGGCATGACGACAGTGGTGCCGCGCGGCTGCGGCCCCCGCGGCACGATGCTCTCAATATAGACCGCGAGCGTATCGCCCTTCTCGGCGTCGTTAACCCAGATCGGACCATTCTGCGGATTGAGAAAGGGAAAGTTGAGAATTTTCGACGGAATGTCGGTTTCGTGCTTGATCGCCCCCTCGAACGCATCGTGGGTTTCGGCGGAGACCACAGCACCGGGATCGACCGTCAGCACCGACCCCACATAAGGGCCATAGACGTAGTGATACTTGCCCTGTTTCTGTTCAGTAATTGTGTGATGGATGCCGGGTTTGCCCTTGGCGACGCCCCTGCTCGCCATAATCGAGTTTTCCTGCCAGGCCATCGATTCTCTCCTTTGTCTCTGTGTTGTTACGGGCGTGAGATGGTTTCAGACCGCGAGATGGCGGCGCATTTCCGCTTGGTCGTCGAGCCCGGCCCGATCGAGGCTTGCGACAATGCGGCCCTTGTCCATCACGTAGCAGCGCTGCGCCATGGCACGGATCATGTCGAGATTCTGCTCGACCAAGATGATGGTGACGCCAGTGCTGCGGTTGAGTTCGACCATGTTGCGGGCAATGTCCTGGACGATGTTCGGCTGAATGCCTTCAGACGGCTCGTCGAGCAGAATGAGATGGGGATCGGCGATCAACACACGCCCGATGGCGAGTTGCTGCTGCTGGCCGCCGGACATAGTGCCAGCACGCTGGCTCCAGCGTTCGGCGAGAATCGGAAAGGCCTCCACGATCCGCTGCCGTCCCTCCTCGGGGATATCGCCCTTGATCGCAGCGCCGACAGCGATGTTTTCGGCCACCGTCAAACGCGGAAACACGTCGCGCCCCTGTGGCACATAACCCATACCAAGCCGCGCCCGTTTGTGCGGCGGCAACAACTCGACGGCCTCGCCGCGATAGACAATCGAACCACTCATCGCCGGCACGAGGCCAATCAGGCTTTTCATCAACGTCGACTTGCCGACGCCGTTGCGTCCGATCACAGCGACGATCTCGCTCTCCCGCACCTCGATTTCGAGGCCCTGCAGCACTGGCTTGCCGCCGTAACCTGCGCGCAAGGCCTGCGTCGAGAGAATGACTTCCTTACGCATGAGCCTGCCCCAGATAGATAGCGGCGACGCGCTCGTCGGCGACGATCTCATCGATCGAGCCTTGCGCGAAGACCTGTCCAAGATGCAGCACGGTGACGCGCCGCGCGACCTGGCGCACGAAGGCCATGTCGTGCTCGATCGCCAATACCGTCATGCCGTCCGCGTTCAACCGCTGCACCATCTCGCCGGTCTGATGCGTCTCTTCCGGCGACATGCCCGCAGTCGGCTCGTCGAGCAGCAGCAGTTTTGGCTTCAGACTGACCGCCATACCGATCTCGAGCCACTGCTTCTGACCGTGGCTCAAATTTCCGGCGGTCTGCTTCTGCTCAGCTTCGAGGTTAAGGAACGTCAACAGTCGATCGATATCGCGCACAAGCTCAATGCCGCGATGCGTCCGCTGCAGAGCAATCTCGAGGTTCTGTCGGACAGACAACCCCTTGAATACGCCCGGCACCTGGAACTTAACCGACAGCCCGCGGTGAATGCGCGCGAACGATTTAAGCGCGGTGATGTTCTCGCCTGCGAACAGGATATCACCGCTGCCGGGATCGTGTTCGCCCAGGATCAACCTGAACAGCGTACTCTTCCCCGCACCGTTAGGACCGATCAGGCAGTGGATTTCACCCGCTTCGAGCACAAGATCGACCGAATTGGTGACGTGCAAGCCACCAAAATGTTTGTTGAGTCCGCGGAGCTCGAGAAGTGCCATCAGACGTCTCCCTTGTTGCAGCGCGCGGCGAGCCGGGAAATCAGGTTCATGGCACCGAGCACGAGCCCGTTCGGCGCGATCAGCACGGTCAGCACGAGCAGCACGCCCATGAAAACCAGCGCGTACTGGCTGCCGTAAATGGTCAGAGCCTGAAAGGCCGCGAGCACCACCAGCGTGCCGATCACGGTCGACGTGAGATCGCTGCGGCCACCGACTGCGACCCAGATCAGCGGCAGCGCGGCCGCGGTCATGCCCATACTCGACGGAGTGATGTACTGTCCCCACACCGTGTAAAGCACGCCGGAAATGCCCGCGAGCGCGGCTCCGATCACGAAGGTGATGAGCTGATATTTGCGCACGTCGTAGCCCAGCATCTCCGCGCGCTCCGGATTTTCGCGGATAGCAACGATGACATTGCCAAACGAAGAGTTCATCAGGATGCGCAGGCCGAGATAGACCAGCAGCAGCAATCCCAGCACGGCGTAATAGAGCCCGATATCGGCAAACAGCACGATGTCGCCACCGGGCCATGGGATCGTCAGCGGCGGCATCGCGCTCATGCCGTTAAAGCCGTTGAGACGCGCCGCGCCGATGCGCCACTCGGGGCCCGCGGTCTGGGCCATGAAGCGCTCCAGCATCAGCGTCACCGCCAGCGTGACGATGCCGAGGAAGACGCCGGCGATGCGGCCGAAGAACATGAAATAGCCGAGCAGCAACGCAAATAGCGCGGCGATCACGATCGCCAGCACCAGCGCAACCAAAGTGAACCCATAAGCCGAGCCAAAATTGAGGGTGAGGATGCCGTAGCTATAACCGGCAATGCCAAAAAACGCGGTCTGCCCGAACGAGAGCGAACCACCATAGCCCCAGATCACACACAGGCTGAGCGCGATGAACACCCAGACGAAGAAATACACGGTATTGCCGACCGTATAGCCGTCGCTGAACAACGGATAGGCGCAGGCAATCGCGAACACGATGGCGAACGTAATCCAGAACGCCGGACCACGACCCACAGTCTGTGGGCCTTCAAGGCGGTGGAGGAAACCAGGCAAGCCGTTCACAGCTGCGGATCCTTCAGGTTCGTTCGCGCAGCAGGAAGCCGGAGATGCCTTTCGGCAGGACCCGGACAACGATGATCACGGCGACCAGCAGACCGATCTGACCAAACAATTGTCCCTGCCAGGAGGTCATCACCGACTTCACCACCGCGAGGATCGCGCCAGCCGGTGCAGTACCGAGGAACACGTCGGCGCCGCCAATCACCACGGTAACGAAGGCTTCCATGATGAAGGTGGCGCCCATGGTCGGCACCAGCGTCATGGTGGGAGCATACAGGCCACCCGCAAGACCGGCGAGCCCGGCACCGCAGGCAAAGGTGAGGCTGTAGATCAGGCGCGTATCGACGCCAAGCCGCCATGTGCGGCACCTGGATGGTGGCACGGGCAAGCACGCCGAAGCGGGTCCAATTGAACAACATATAGAGACCGCCGAGCACGCCGAGTGCGGAGGCGAACAGCACGAGGCGGTAAATGGAGTAAGAATACTCGCCAACCTGAAAACTGCCGAATGGAGTTCCGACGCCGGCCATGCTCGAGCCCACTATGATCAGCGTCCCCTGGGTCGCAATCAGACTCAGGCCCCAGGTTGCCACGATGGTATCGAGCGGCCGGTCATAAAGGTGGCGGATCACCACGAGTTCGACCAGCGCGCCGACCAACGCGGCGACGATGGCGCCCGTCATAATCGCCAGCGGCAGCGGCAGGCCGAGATGGGTGGTGGAAGCCGTGACGTAAGCGCCGCACATGATGAACTCGCCATGGGCGAGATTGATCACGCCCATCATACCGAAGATCACCGCGAGCCCACATGCCGACAGCACGAGAAAAGCGAATGCATCGCCGAATTGATAGAGCGCCGAGAATATATGCGTTGCGATGTCCATGAACCAACCAAGGTGATGCAAATTCGAAATGCGATGGAATTTCCAACTATTCAGGAACGCCGACCCGGCAGGCAGAAGTACCCACCGGGCCGGCGCCGACGCCAAGGTCAGGGTTTCGGCGGCGGGTTCGAGGGCGTGTACTGCGCCATAGGATCCTTCTTCGTCAGATCGCAACCGGCATCGCCCAGCCAGTAAGGCTTGATGCCCTCCCACACTTTCGGAAACGAGATCGAATGATCGGCCCCGACCTTAGCGAGATAAATAGTGTGCGACATGTGCTGGCTCTTCGGGTCGATACAGACCTTGCCCTCCGGCGCCTCCATGCAGACATCACCGGCCGCGATCACCTTGCGAATATCTTCCCGCTTAGTGGATTTCGCTCGTTCGACCATCTGCTTATAGAGATAGACCGCGAGATAGGAGTTCTCGGCTTCCTGATTCACATAGGGTTCGCTCGGGAACTTGGCCTTGAACTTGGCGTAGAATGCCTTGCTGGCTGGCGTGTCGATCTCCTCGATGTAGTTGGTGGTGACATACATGTCCTTCAGGCTCGGCGGCTTGAAACGCTTATGCTCGTAGCCCTGCCCGACATTGACCGACGAGGCCATCGGCAGATTGACGTTGGCGGATGCCGCCTGCTCGTAATAGGAGGCTTGTGCAGTACCAACCAGGAGTGTCACTACGAAATCCGGTTTTGCTTTCTGGATATTCTGGATGCTCTGTGAGAACTGGGACACGCCGAGCGGGATGAACTCCTCACCGGCCATCTTGCCGCCGTTCTCCTTAACGATGTTGCGCACCCACTCTGCGGAGATCTGGCCGAAATTGTAATCGGCGGCGAGCGTGTAGACGTTCTTTCCGTACTTCTCCATCATGTAAGGAATGAGCGTGGAGAACTGCTGCTCCGGCACCGCACCAGTGACAATCATATGGCCGTCGCAGACGCCGCCTTCGTACTGATTGTTGTAGAATGCGAAGCCGTTGAACTGATCAACGATCGGGCGATAGGCTTCGCGCGAAGCGGACGAGAAGCCGGCAAACACCACGTCGACCTTGTCGCGCTGGAGCACACGTCGCATAAACTCCTGATAGCGTGTGTTGTCGGACTGGGTATCGTAGGTGACCAGCTCAAGCGGCCGACCGTCGATACCACCAGCCTTGTTGATCTCCTCGGCCGCGAGCTGGATCGCATGCACTTTTCCGATGGTGGCCACCGCAAAATCGCCAGACTGGTCCTCCAGCACCCCGAGCTTGATCGGAGTTTGCGCAAACGCCGCACCTGTCGCGAGAACAAGCGTCCCCGTGAGGGCTACGGCGCGCAGCCCCCGCAACACATTCCTGGTCATGTTGGTGTCTCCTACATCGCTTGCTTGTTGCCGCCTCGCAGCGTGATGCTGGTCGCGCGGCCGGGAATGTCGGGCGCATTTGCCCGCCTGCTCAGAAACTCCTCGCAGTAGAGTTCCAGGTTCTGCCGCGCGCGCATGCTCTCGCGGCGGAGCTGGGAATAGGCGCTCTCCTCATCGAGACCGTCCTGTTGTATCACCAAGACCACCGCGCGGATCACGGCGCGGCGACCACGACGGCGCCCTTCGAGATCCTGAAGGCGGGCATACATGTCGCTGCGCAACAGGAACTGGTTGATGCCCATGAACAGTGAGGTATAGACGGCACCGCCGTGGACCGGCTTACGCAGGAAGGACGTCGCGCCGAGATTGACCAGCGCCTTGAGACGGCTCGGCGCCTCGACACCAACCAGACCAATCACCGGCACCGGTGGCAAGCGCGAGACGGGATTGACCTCGATCGCAACTGCGCCCTCGAGATCACCGTCGACGAATAGGATGTCGCGCTCAGGCTGCAGGTTTCCGACTTCGATCTGGGCACGACCGTCGACGATCTCGGGGTATTCGGCCGTCACACCAAGCTTGGCGAGGGTGGACTCAAGTGAGCCATCCTTTCCGCCGCGTCCGACAATAAGAAGAGCGCGACCGCCTTTAAAATTCTGCAGCAACCGGGATGTCATGACTGCACCACTCTGAGCAAGGGGGAGCGCATTGCACTCGCAAAGCGCGGCGACGACTGAACGAGATAAGGATCTGGCACGATTGGGCTGCGTGCCTCCAGCAGCACTTCGAACTGCCCATTGAGGGTTGAACGGGCGATCCGCGGCGTCAGCCAAGCGTGATAGGTTTGCGGATCGATGCGCACCTCACCCTGCGGTGCCAGCAGACTCTGGCTGGCGACCGCGGCACGTACAGCGCGTGCATCGTCGGTTCCCGCGTGCTCCAGCGCCGCAACCAGAAGCTTGACCGCAATGTAGGATGCTTCCGCATCGGCTGATGACACCGGCCCCTCGGGAAAGGCCTTGGCATAGGCCGCGATGAATGCCGCATTTTCCGGAGATTCCAGCGAGGAGAAATAGACGCTCGAACTGAGATGCCCGTCGATCGCCTCGCCGCCAATCTCCGCAAGCTCCGGCTCTGACAGCGTGCAGCTCGCCACCGGAATTTCATTGACCTGATCGATACCGCGCGCGCGGCAGGCGGCGCGGAAAGCGCGAAAGAAAGCATAGGCGCTAGTGCCGATCAGATTATTGAAGACGAAATCGGGACGCTGATCGAGGATCGCCGATATCACTTGGTCGAATTCGGTATCGCCTACGGACAGGTATCGCTCCGCGACCACGATGCCTCCACGCGCGGTCAACGCTTCGCGGAAGATGCGGTTGTTCTCCCAAGCCCAAATGTAGTTGGAGCCGACACAGAACGCACGGGTTCCGACCCGTGAGGCGAGATACTCGACCAGTGGCAGCACGTGCTGGTTCGGCGATGCTCCGGTGTAGATTACATTGTCCGAGCTCTCAAATCCCTCATAGTGCGACGGATACCAGAGCAACCCATCAAACTTCTCGAAGCAGGGAATGACCTCCTTGCGACTCGACGACGTATAGCAACCCAGGACCTGGCGGACGCCGGCGCCAAGCAATTCCAAACTAAGTGCGCGGTAACGTTCAAGATCGCCCGACGGATTGACCACGACGGGCTCCAGCGTCACCGCACCACCTGCCTCGGCATTCTCCTGCAACGCCAGCAACGCGCCATTCAACATCGAGCGCGCGACGACACTATAAGACCCGGTCGTCGAGAACATTATGCCGATGCGATAGTGCTTCTGCGTCATAAGCCCGATCCAAACAAAAAAAGGCGCCCGCCGGCTGTGAAGCCGTGGGCGCCCTCGCCACCAACTGGACACGCTTGAATTTGAAGCGCGGTGTTGGAAATGGTTTGAACTTGTAGCGTTATCGGGCAGCTCTGCCCAACGCTTGCAGTTTAAGCTCCCTTAGATCGATCATACTGTCAAGCGTGTTGTTGCGGCGAGAGTTGCTTCAATTCATACCTCACTGCAGAAAAACTATGCAGGGCGCCGGAAAATAACTGATTGCACGAGCGCGCCAATGACAGTCGTTCCGTCAGCATTCGTTCAGACGTAGTCCGCCGCGACGTCGGCATGGTGTTCCAGCAGTTCAACCTGTTTCCGCATCTGACCGTGCTACAGAACCGCACCATCGCGCCACGCAAGATCTGCGGCGCAACGAGGCAGGAGGCCGACGAGGTCGCGCGCTATTGTCTTGAGCGCGTACGGATCTCCGAACAGGCCGATAAATATCCGAACCAGCTCTCCGGCGGCCAGCAGCAGCGCGTCGCCATCGCGCGTGCGCTGTGCATGAAACCGCTGATCATGCTATTCGACGAGCCGACCTCGGCGCTTGATCCGGAAATGATCCAGGAGGTGCTCGACGTTATAGTCGGCCTCGCCCGCGAAGGGATCACCACGGTCAGCGTTACCCACGAGATGGGATTCGCGCGTACGGTCGCCGACCGCGTGCCGTTCATGGACGCGGGCCGAATCATCGAGGAAGGCGCGTCGGCCGATTTCTTCTCAGATCCGAAACAGGATCGAACCCGTGCATTCCTCAAACAAATTATAAATCGATGACCGAAGCGTCCGCTTTGCGCCATAAGCGGACGCCGCGTATGCGAGGACACCCCAATGGGAATCTGAACGATGATGACGATAGGCACGCTAGCGTGCGGTCGACTATTCTCGATTCGGTTCGAGGTCGGTCAAGCGCTGGGCGGCTACGAGCTGATCGCGGAAATATCTCCAAGGTCATGACATGTGGCGCTAAGACTTTCGGACATACTTTTTGGCGGTGCATTCTTGCCGCCAGCGCTCGGCGGCGATGGTTTCGGCCGCGACGTTTGCCCAAGCCGCCGCCTTGGCTTCTTCACGGTCTCGCATCTGCCATTTGCTTCAGGGCACGCCTATGCTCTGCACGATGCTAGTTACAGTGAGCCAGATTATCGATCGACGTCTCGTCAGAGTCCGAGATGCGGCAGCAGCCGTCCTTTGGTCTGCAAGGGCCTGGTTCGCCTCACTTGCGAAAGCAGAAGCCCAGGAGTTTCGAAGCATTTCGGCTCAGGAGCCAGTTGCCGACATTTCGCCTTTTGCCAGATGGAGTACGCAGCCCCTGCTCAGATTAATCGTTGCTTAACCGGCTGCTAATTCACCGTTGCCAAGTACAAACCGGAATCGAAATAATCCGTGGCCGGCGCCGCCGTCGTCACGCCAGATTCGGTCATGAAGAAATCGCTGACCTGCTGGAGCCATTTGACGACTGTCCCATCGGAATAGAGCCGCTTCCACTCCCGTGAAGAAAACATCTTCTGCGCCTTGAGCGCCTCGGCGATGTCGGCAACCGATGCCCGTTGGTAGTGTCGCTGCTGCAGCGCCTCGGCCGCAGGCTTGAGATTGCGGACCATGTAGTCGTTGGCGTCCACCCAGCCTCGAATGATCCGCTGCAAGACGTCCCTGTTGGCGGCATAATACTCATGCCGCGCGACCCAGCCGCCGACCACCGCCGACTGCGGATAGAAGGCGGACGCGTCCACCAGCTTGATGGCATCCGGCAGCTTGTCGCGGACGCTGAGGTTAAACGGCACCCACAACGCGACCGCAGGCACCTCTCCGGCAATGAACGCGCCCACGGCTTGCGACATGCTGCTATTGATCACCTGAACATCGGCGAGGCCAAGGCCATTGGCGCGCAAGGCGCGGTCGAGAAAGATATGCGCCGTAGTCCTCGTCGTTGTCGCGATGCGCTTGCCGCGGAGGTCAGCGAAGGATTTGACTCCGCGGTCCGGGCGAACCCAGAGGTGCGCGGTGGCAATCTCGATATCGTTGATCAGAAAGCCGCAACCGGCGCCGAGCGCAGGATAGTTCGAAATCACTCCGCCTGCCGACAGCACGTCCACCTCTCCCCGCGCCATGGCCTCGAACACTTCTGCAGCGACCTCTTTGCGTGCGGCGCTCGTCGCGCTGCGAATCGCACGTCTGCGGTCCTTCAGCTAATGCACCTTGCTAACAGGCTTTTTCCCCCATCGTTTGGCTGCCTTGACGGCCACATCTTGCGCCGAGGGAATTTCAGTAGAATGGCCCTTGGTGCTCCAGAAAAAGACCAACGTGGACGCTAGAAGAAACGCGGCCTGCCCTGTGAACATGCAGACAACCGTCTTCCAGACAATCTGACCTTCGACGTTAACTAAGAGTACGACGGCTGAGAAAAGCATAGAGCCAAACAGTACAAAGACTGCGATGCGGCTCCGGCCGAGCAGCCCGAGCGCAAACCCCGCGAGTCCGTTAATTGCAATCAACACGATGATGACGCCCATATCAGCTCTCGCCGCAGCTAGCCGAACATAAATAACGCGTTCCGGGAAAATTTAGCAAGGCAGCTATCGAACTAACGAAACCGCGGGCGGAGTCCAGAACATTCGATTCCGCGATGCAAAATCTTGTTAGCTACCGCGGTAGATGCTCCGTCTTAGTGCCGAACACATCTGATGCGCGTGATTTCAAGAAATCAGAAGCGAGCTTCCGCAGCCACCCTGTAGTCGGATACGGTCTGCGGGACCGATCGGATAAGAGTGATAAACTTCAGGAAATCAACGGAGGGCGCGTTCGAGACATAGATCATATCCCGATCACGCATGATGAAATCTGAGATGAGAAAGTAACCAGATGGATCTTCGAGGTCTGCCCGATACACTGTCGGGACAAGCGGGCCGGGATGCAGGCTGACGTCTACGCCCATGCGCTCAAGCGCTTGGCGCGACTCAAATCGATAGAGAAATACGGCTGCCGCCTGCGCGCGGTCATCTTGAAGACCGCCGGCCTTGGCGAGAGCGTCTCCGAGAGACATACGGTACGAGTCGAACGGGAAGCGACGATCCAGGGGCCCCAGAGTTGTTGTCTGACCAGTCGCACCGAAAGCCAGAAAGTAGCGCGGACGACGGGTAACAGTCACGACGTCACCGGGACGAAGTTGAATATTGTTGTCCGGGCGCTCATTTACAGCAACGAGCAGCGCGCTGTCGATTTTCCCTTCTCTCTGAATCGAGATGAGACTTTCAAACGCCGGTGCCTTTGTGCCGCCCGCCCGGGCAAGCGCTGGCAGCAGCTGGATGCCACCAGGTTCGATCGGAATACGAGCAGGCGTATTCACCTCGCCAAGAACGCTGATGCTGTTGGAGATTCGATCCGCGACCGAAACAAGGACCTGAGGATCAATTGCACGGCCGCTTAGCTTACTCTTAATCTCAAGCTGCACATCCTGCGGCGACCGGCCCGCAGCCTTGATGGCGCCAGCATAAGGCACGGTGATGTTGCCGGCCAGGTCGACCTGCTGACGTGGAAGCTCCACAGCGTTGCCAGGCGCGGCATTGCCTTCGGTCGACGTGAACAAACCGCCGCGCTGGGCCTCATAAATTGTGATGCTGACGACATCGCCGATTCCAAGCGCAACACTCGTCTTCGCGCGTCCCCGCATGTTGCTAAAGAGCCGCCCGCCATCTTCGGAATTCAAATGCGTAACCACCTCGGGGCGGAGGTTAACTACAACATAGCCGACGGTCGAATTGGGGTTACCAACGGTGTCGACCGACTCCTTGAAGACCCTTGCCGACGGAGGACCACTGGATGGAAGCACCCCCCCCGCACAGCCTCCCAAGAGCAGGGAAGCAAATGCCAGCCCTGCCAACACAGGCCGAGGCCGCGCGCAATTCGAAGAAAGCGTGATCCGTAAACCGCCCTTAGAATTGATTGGCGTAGACGTATTCATTAAAGGGGCAGCCTTATTGGCAAGAACGCAAACGCATTTCTGAACAATAGCCTGCAGATGCCGTACCAAGGCAGGTCAGACTCGTCCAACCCCTTTGAACTACCAGTGCTTTTTTATTGGGAATGGAGGATTTCAGGCAACATCGGTTAATCGATGATGACCAAAGACGATTAACGAATGCTTATGGCTGGAAAACCAAAAATAACATACTGATATCATTGGGAGTCTTGAGAGCAGAGGTGAGAGACTCCAATGAGCCAGAGAGCACCGCGGATTCATGCCGATCGAATAAGCACAGTTCACCCGACGAGCTCTCAAATAATACTTTCAGGATGCCGCTTTATTAAGCACAACGCCTAGCATTTTCTCATAGACCATTGGCGCCGTAGACAGGGCACCAATGACTTCGTCGTACGAGGTCTTTCTCCACTCCACAACGAAGACAAATTTTTCGATCAGAGGGCTGATGGCCCTGGCATCCACCGCTTTGGTTAGCGGCGGCAAATCGATGATAATGTAATCGAAGTTCTCCCTGGCCTTCTTCAGCAACAAATCCATCCCGACCGACGAGAGCTTCTCGGCCGTGTGGATTGGTCTTTCCTGCGTTATCGCTGGCAGGAATTTCAATCCCGTTTCGCCATCTTGCCAGAAAAATTCATTGGTATCTTCAGGACGTCCGATCGCATCGAGTAGTCCGGTTGCCGCCGTTGGAGCCAGCGCACGCGTCAGGCCGGCATCCCTCAGACCGCCGTCTATTAGCAACACATGATTGCCTGCATGCGCCACCAGATGAGCGAGATTAGCAGCAATTGTGGTTGCCCCCTCTTCAGGCATCGTTGAAACAACGCCAATGACCTTCGACTTCCCGATCAATCCGGCGTGATCAGCAGCGACCCTGATCGTGCGAAGAGTTTCGGCAAAGCGCGAGAATGGATCATTAATAACGTAGCGCGCAATTGACTCGCCTGGGTCGAGGTCGCGGGCCGGAGCATCGGTCTTCGCCTCTCTCAAACCTAGTATCTTCGGTCCCGACCTGCGCAATTTCCTCCCCGCTACGAACGGCAAAGCTCCGAAACAAGAAACGCGTAGCGTCGACTCGACACTCTCAGTCGAGCGGAACGTCCGATCGAGTGCCTCGCGTCCGAACGCAGCGGCTGCGCCGGCCATCAAGCCAAGCGCGCTTGCGATACCAAGAATGATCCCGCCCTTTGGATTACTCTTCTTTTCTGGCGGCGTCGCAATCGTGATAACGCGCGCTTCCGTGGAAGGAACCGAAGTTTGCTGATTCGACTGCACATACTTTTGAAGAAACGAGTCAAAAATCGCGCGATAGCTCAGCGCTGTGCTTTCAAGTTGGCGTAGGGTCACCTGCGCCTTGCGCGTTAGCGCTTCGCCTTTGATCAAGGTATTTACGTTTGCGGTGATCGCTTGCTGACGTAGCAGGGCAATTTGGTAGTCGCTTTTGTTCGCCTCGGCAACGCGGCTTACTTCGTCGGCCATCGACCGCTCGAGACCAGTCATCACGTTTCGCAGGTTGACGGCGGCTCCGTGTTCGCGGCCGTACTTTCTCGACAGTTGTGCTTCTTGCTGCTGCATATCGAGATACTGTTGGCGCATTCGGTTGATAACTTCACTTTTCAACGTATCTGCGACCGCGGCGTTAGTGACTCCTTCGGTCATGACCACGTTCACACGATCCAGTCGTGCTTTGGCCTCCGCAACCTGCCCTTGGACAAGCACCAGTTGCGTGTTCAGTTCACCTAATTGCTGTTCACTAATGAGGCCCTGCTTGGTGTCGACGATATTGTTCTGCGATTTGAAATCCTGCACGGCGCTTTCAGCAACGAACGACTCTTGCCGAAGTTCTGCAATTCGTTCACGCAGCCAGTCAGCCGCTCTCTTCGCCTCGCTATACTTTGCTTCTAATTGACCTGCGATATATGCATCGGAAAACGCATTAGCGATCACAGCAGCCTTCTTCGGATCGCGGGCGCGAAAGCTGATCTCGATAACGTAAGTCAATCCAACCCGAGTGACTGTCAGATTCTCGAGCAGATTATCGACCGCAGCACGCGAAACCCGGCTTTCGCTCGGATCGGACGATTCCGTGAAGAGGCCAACAACAAACCGGATAACAGTCGCCACTGGAGACCCGCCTGGCGAAGTAAAGTCAGGATCGTTGGCAAGATCCAATTTCTTGGCGACAGCAATCGCAACGCCTTCCGATCGCACGACCTCGACCTGGCTCTCGACGGTCATGGCATCCAGAACCCCGTCGGACGCGCTGGCTTGCTGCGACGACAGGAACTTCGACCTCGTCGCGTCCAGCATCATGCGCGCCTTAGACGTGTATAGCTTGGGAGACGTCATATAGAGGGTAGCACCAATGCCCCAGGCGAGGGCGAGGCAGCCTATGACCAACCAACGGTTTCGGCGGAAAATTGCTAGGAAGCCGGACAGGCTCAGACTTCGATCGCTAAAAGGTGGCGCCTGATTGATCTCTTGGTCAACACGAAACGAATTTCGATGCAATTCGAGCACGGCATGCTCCCTTACTCTGACACTACTTCATAATACTGCGCGTCGTAGAAAGCATAGAAAGGCAGTTGGACTCGAAATCTTCTGAGCCGAACCAAATAGTAAGCAAGGACGGTGCCAGATATCGGCCACGACCTCACTCAGATATCTCCACCCTCGTTCCTTCTTAGATATCCATGGATTTAAACATACGTTCCGGGATCGCCCGGATAATGAACATGATGCCTCGCCAGACACCCAGCACGTAGAGTACGTCCTTCTTCTTGCGGTGGGCACTGATAATGGAACTGGCAACCTGCTGCGGACTCGCCGTCAGAAGCGGCGGAAGCGCCATTCCCTCAGTCATTCGGGTGGCGACAAATCCAGGCTTGACCGTGAGCACATGAAGTTCGCTCGATCCGAAGCGATTACGCAGACCAGATAAGAAAGCCGTAAAACCGGCCTTGGCGGAACCATATGTATAATTCTTCTTGCGTCCCCGGTCTCCCGCGACCGAGCTAATTCCAATGATGCACGCGCCTGGCCGGTCCGCCATGAGATTGGCGAAGGCCCCGAGCAATAGGGACGGAGCAACATAATTTACTTGCATGATGTGGTTAGCAGCAGCGGCACTGCTCCATGCAGCCGCTTCGTCACCGAGAACGCCGGCAACGGAAATGACTGTACCGGGAACCTCCGTTAATTTTCCAAGCAGTGCTTCGCGCTGCCCCTCGTCGAGAATATCAAGCTCCATGAGCTGCGCGTCTGCCTTATATCGATAGAACAGATCCTTCACGTCGGGCTCTAGCCTGCTGACATCTCGCGCGGCGAGAATGAGCGAAGCGCCGGCCTTGGCATACTCCGCCGCAATCGCGCGTCCGATGTCGGACGCTGCACCCACGATCAAAACAGGCGAAGCGATTGTCATTAGATGCCCAATCGGTCAGAGAGTAAGGAACGCATTTTACGATCCGGATCGAACCGCTGCCGTACAGCGGCAAATTCAGAGATCCGCGGATATCCACGCTCCAGCATGCGAGCTCCCATCCTGGCATCCTTCGCCAGATAGATCCGCCCCTCGTGATCTTCGACGATGCGATCAAGTTCGAGGAGCATGCTGAAAGTTCTTGCTCTGATAGGATAGTCGAGGGTCAGCGTGTAACCCTCCCGTGGAAACGAAAGCGGACTATTCCGCTGTCTGCCACAGAGCTTCAAGACGGAGAGAAATGACCCCAGTCCATAGTCAGAGGCAGTTCGAAGGATCGCGCTTATTCCTTCGAAACTGCTCTCGCGCGGAAATGCCACCTGATACTGAACGAAGCCCGCGCGCCCATAGATCCGGTTCCATTCCGCGATGCTATCGAGAGGGTAAAAGTAGGGCCGGAAATTGATCAACGAGCGCCCGAATTTCCGTGATCCGACGTAGAGTGCATTGAAGGCCGATACGCTAAATCTGTTCAGAGTCATTCCAGGAAGGTCAAATGGCACTTTCCGCCCGCTTGGGAGCTTGGCGGAAAATGGCACAGATGCTCGATCCTTCGGCAATTCCGCCGCCGCCAGATGCTCTCCCGTGAACACAACCGAGCGGCCGAGCTTGTCCCCCTTTGCTAAGCTATCGATCCATGCGACCGAATACGTTGCCGAAAGCGAGTTTTCCAGCACGTCGAAAGCTTCTCTCAGGTTGTTTGCACGGATCGTTTCCTGAACGATCAGGTCCGTCTCGATGCGCAGCATGCGGAAGGTCACGCGCAGGATGACACCGGTCAGTCCCATGCCGCCGATCGTGGCATTGAACAGGTCGGCATTCTCATCACTCGCGCAGCGCAACGTTCGTCCATCGCTGACAGCAATTTCGAGGGACTCCACATACTCACCAAAACTGCCCGCGCCATGATGATTCTTTCCATGGACGTCCGAGGCGATCATGCCTCCCACAGTCACGTATTGCGTACCCGGCGTAACGGGCGGAAACCAGCCCTGCGGCACGAAGACGTTTAGGATGTCGGCGAGAAGCACTCCCGCCTCGCATGTCAGACGGCCCGTCGCGTCGTCGAAAAAAAGGATGCGGTTGCTGCTCTCCATCAGCAACGTCATCTGCGAATTCAGTGCCGCGTCGCCATAGGCGCGGCCTGCTCCACGAGCGATCAGGCTTGTTGTTGAAGCCATCAGCCTTATGACATCAGCCTCGCCGCGAGCCTTCCTAGCCGTGCATGGCAGCACAGGATATCGTCCCCATCCTGAAAGCATCATGCCGCCACCTGAAAGACAAATCGCCGATCGAGGTGGTACTTGACGACATACCCGATAGTAAGTCCGAGCGCGCCGCCGACCATCAGTCCCGCTGTCGTCGGCACGATGAAGAACGCCACCGCCTCGAATATCCAAAAGATGGCCGTCGTCACCAGTCCCATCGCCGTATACATCGAGAACTTGCGCGCATGGGAGTTAAGGTCGCGGCTTCGGTCCTCGAAGATGTAGCGCTTATCCAGAACGTATTTGATCAGAAGTCCCGCCAACGTACCGCTGGCGAGCACGGCAACCAGCCGAAACTGGTCAGCGAACCCCTGTTTCGCCAACAGCCAGTTTAACGCGCTCTGCGTCCCGAGATTTGTCGCCATTGCTATCACGCAAAAGACGACATAAGTCGCGATCATGCTGTGAGTTGATGACCTCATAGGCTGATATACACAACACCGAGGCATACCGCTCCGACACCCAGGCTGACCCGGTCCCGCGCAGCAAACACGATGGGATCGTCATCCATCTGTCCGCGATGAGCCTTGAGCAACATCCGGCTCGTCCAGAACAGCAGCGCCACGCAGATCAGCAGCAATCGATGCGGCTTGTTATAGAGATTTACAACAGCCTCGCTGTTCAGGTAGAGCGCCATCACCAGCGCCGACAAGTAGCCGCTGGCAGCAGCCATGGACTCGATCACCGGCAAATCGTCGAGCCGATACCCCCGTCCGCCCGGATCACCACGTCCGCTCTTAACGCGATCGACTAGTTCGCCGGAACGCTTCACAAGGGCGAGGCTGAGGAACAGGAAGATGGAAAATGCTTCCAGCCACTGCGAGATCAGCACGCCGGTCGCCACTGATCCGCCGATCACCCTCGCGGCATACAGGCACGCAAGCGCGATGACGTCCACCAACACCTTGCGCTTGAGCCAAAAGGAATAAAGCGTTGTCAAAACCAGGTAGCCGGCCAGGACGATCGCAAAGACCTTCGGCAGAAACAATGTGAGGGAGAACGCCGCAAGCAACAGGCTCGGCGCCATCACCGCCCCATGGATGATGGGAACGCGCCCTGATGCGAACGGACGATTGCGCTTGCGCGGGTGCTGTCGGTCGGCTCGTAGATCGAGCAGATCATTGAGAATATAGACAGCGGACGCGCACAGGCAAAAACTGATGAAGGCGAGAATCGACCCGAACCAGGTCGTCATCAGGACGTGTCCGGCGATAGCGGGAACAAATACGAGCGCATTCTTCAGCCATTGGTGTGGACGCAGGGCCGAGATGTAATCGCGAAGACCAGGCTGAGACCCGACAATCTCCACCACGCCAGGCTGGCAGCCCGAAATCCCAGAGCGCCACGCGCCACGACCGCCTGCGACTATCGCCACGTTGCAGGTTCTCCAGACCTTGAGGTCCGCCCGGCTGTCGCCAACATAGTCGAACTGAGCCTTGCCAAATCGCTCGCACAAGGCATCCGCCTTGGCCGCACCAGACAGATTGATCGTTCCGTCCGATCCAAGCACACCGTCGAACAGACCGAGGTGATCGGACAATGCGGATACGAGCTGCGCATCTGCCGCAGACGCGAGATAGATCTTCCGCCCTCGCGCCTTCTCTCCGTGAAGGAACGTGATGATCTCTTCCCGCACGGGCATCAGCGAAATATCGATCTCAGCTTCGCTCGCCAGCCGCGCCTTAAAGGCAGCCTTGCCCTTCCGCAGCTCCACCAGTGCCAACAGCGCTCTCAATGGCTTGCGAGAAAGCAACGCAAGAAATGTCTCGACGAGCAAATCTGTCTTCAGGAGTGTTCCGTCGACGTCAACAATAAGCGGAACCGACATACCAGACAACGACGCTTCTGCTAAGCCCATACGCCTTACTCCAGCTCGCCTCACAGTATTTCAGGTCGTGTCACACAACTCGTCTGCATCTCGTCTCGCGTTACGCCAGCCCATCGAGGACCCGCCTGTTACCGCCTCGAACTTCAGAGCGCATCCCGCAGGCCACACGGAATCGGCTTCTCCACATTCCCCACAGGCGCGACCGGAAACATATTTGCGGCCACATTGTTGAAGAAATCTCGCGCCGGGACTTCAATGATATTGTATGTATGACGCGACACGAAGATCACGATGACGAGATAGCCAACCGCTACGAGATCCAGAAACCAAGGACCACCCACCGTGAGAACATCGAACGGCGCTCCGTCATGAACGAACTGCGCGCGCAGCGGCATATGCAATTTTTGCTCCAACGCCCGCGTCAGCGCATTGAAAATGGTCAGAACAACGAAGTGAACCAAATAAATAGAATACGAAATCTCTCCCATACTCTGAAGCGGCCGCCACATGAGTCCGCGCGACACGACTCCAGCCCCGCCCGCGAAGACAAAGACAACCGCTCCAAAAAGGATTGGACTCACGAGCGCCAGCTGGCTGCGAGATGACACCGAAACCAGAACGACCATCACGATAACGATTGGAATCTCGAACCACGACGCTGCACGTATCCCCGATGGCAGCGTCATGCGGAAGAGCCGGTAGACAAGAACGCCGACGAAGAATTCGCACATACATCGCGGAACAGCGGTATAGAGCGGCGGCGGCCCGGTACGCTGACCAATCAAGATGTAGAAGACGGCGGCAGCAAGCGCAGCCGCTACCGCCGCAATCACCACCGATGGCCGTCCGAATACCACGCAAATGCTTGCGAATGCTGCATAGACGTAGAACTCAGTGCTGATGCTCCAACTCGGTAGGTTCCAGGTGAAGTCCGGGAAGAAGCCAAGACCATGCAGCAAGAATACATTATAAATGAGTGCCTCCACGCTCGTTCGCCCGGCAAACGCAGGCGCGCCCGCACCGAGGCCAGCAAACTTCATCGTCGCGTACTTCAGTACCTCGCTTGCGACCAGAACAAGCGTTGTGACGATATGCAACGGCCATAGCCGGCCGAAGCGACGAATAGCGAAACGAAAAAATTCTTCCTTATTCGAGAGACGATTGCCATAGGCGTGGGTAAGAACAAATCCGCTCAGGACAAAGAAGAAATCGACGAATACGTCCGCCTTTCGGACAAAGGGAATATCAAAAAAATGACCTAAAACACTGAGATGGAAAACTGCAACCCCGATGGCTGCTATACCACGCCAGCCGTCTAAAGCTGCGAAACGCAATGGATCCTCCTAAAGGAAAATTCCACTTCGAGCAGGCTATCGAACGCATACAATTTTCGGCAAGTACATATTATATGCAGGAAACGCCTTCATTTACGACATCTCCAGAAACTACACTTCCGAACTTGTTGGGACGGAACCGAGACATACTTTTCCTGAGAAATTAGCCTTCTGGAGGTTTTTCCTCGGAGGCGCGCGATGTCCGATAACGCATCACTCGCACTGCTGACCGTGCCCGCGTCGCGCACGGTGCCTATGTTCGCGGCGATTGAAGGCGAGCCAATCCACCGAACGATGCCAATACCAACACAATAACGAACTGGCGCTCGACCGCCTGGGTGACAATCATCGGAGCGAGCAATGCGACGCATGCGAGTGCAAATGAGAATGATGAAACGCGCATTCGTTCGCTTCGTGCCGCATAGATCAAACCGATGAGTGCCATTAGCTCGAGGCCGTAGAATGCCATCAGGTCGAGTTTTGGGCCGACATTGCAGCCATAACGCTGGCCCGGGACACAGCCCTCTCCGCCAATCAGGCCGGTAGCCCGCTGCATCGACCGGATTGCAGCGCCTGCCGGATCGGCGCGAACCTCCTCCATGGCCATTTCCTTGAATATGCGGCGTTTGTTTTCGTCATGGAGCCACTGCTCGTATCTTCCCTGTGGCAACAACATGGGACGCGGGTATGCCACCTTGTCACCCGCTTTATATCGCCGCTCCATTTCTGCGAAGAGTAGTTCATCCGCCCGCGGCCGCTCGTAATTCCGAAGGAACACGTTATTATTCCGTGCGAGATTTTCCTCGGCCGTGGTCGCGAACAGCACCACACCGCTATGAATCATCGCCTGAGCAGCAACGTAGGGCCCGGCGATCAGGGCAAATGCCACCACGAAATGGAACCGATAGCGGATCCCGATCAGAGCGAGTATCACAAGATAAATGGCCAACACCGCAATGAAAGCATGCGTCAGACAGGCCATCGCGAACAACACCCCGCAAACCAAATATCGGCTAGGCTGCCCATGCGTACCAATGGAAAACAAGCGATACTTCACGATCAGAAATGTCGCGGCACCGAGCAACAGGAGCACCAGGCTTTCAGGACGAATTTGAAAGTAATAATGCGTTCCGACAACGAACAGGGCGACAACGACAATACCGATATAGCGACCCCATGGCTGCGCTATCGCGGCGATCAAAAACCCAAAGCCACCATAGGTCAGCAATACATTAATTCCCCGAAGAAACCCCACACCGCAATTCGTTAGTGCCTGGATACTGCCCATCAGCATCGGATAGAGCGGCGGCCAGATTCCCCCCGCGTAGAATGTCCCGATGGTCTCGAGATTTGCATTTCCGCGAACAATGTTGGCAAACATCATTGACCGCTTGAAGTGATCATGCTCGTCCGAGAATGTTTCGATAACACCGAAAATGCCGTTACGGGCCAGCATCGCAAGCGTCAGGACAAAGGCGATGCCAAGCAGGACGAATGAGCCTCCCGGCTTGATGTAATGAGCTGCGGCGTGAGCCATCTCTTTGACGGCGCTTACGTCATTCGAAGAACTCGTCTCGGCCTGCATGATTGCCTCAATCTGCCCTGTTTAGCTTCAACTTGCCCATTCTCCAGCTCCGTCAGGCCAGGTTTCTCACTGCTGCAGGTGTGGATTCCACAGGCGACCGAAGGATCCAACACCGGCAGGAAACAGGAGCCTATGCACTGGTGGCACGCTGCGAATGGCGACAGCGACACCCACAGCGATTGCGATCGTCAGAGCGAGCGTCACTGCGCCTGTCAGCCAAGGCCCCCAACTGGTGACTAGCACCGTGGGCGAGATCGCACGGATCCCGATATAGATCGGCTGGTGAAGCACAAAGAGCTCGAAGGACATCCTGCCAAGCCCGCCGAACAACCTCTGCATCGGCAATAACCGGCTGACGGCCATGAGAGTAACAAAAGCCCATATCTGGATGAGGTCGAGCGCGATCAATTTAAACGGCGTTGCGATTGAGGGCACAAAGATCATTCCGACATTGAGCGGATGACCGCGATTGATAAGTCCCGTCGCGAGCACGAGCGTCAATGCAATCGCGCCAAGACCGATGAGCATCCACACCGGTATTCGGCGTCGCCCAAGATCGAGGAGCGCAATTACCATTCCCGGAAACAGCAGCAACGCCGCAATCGGCCACCCGAATGGCGTGACGTATTTCAGACTCTCCGGCAACAGACCCACCAGACTGTGGGCGAAAGCCGCAACGGCCAGAACAGGCCACAATTGCGCGCCTGCGAGCGGTGCCACGAGCATCATCGCGAAACGGATACCGATCAGCGCTGGCAAAAACCAGAGCAGCTGAAGGCCCGTCGCGTAATCGAAGCCGCGCGCGCTCATGGCAAGCACGGCTTCAGCGACCAGCATGGGTACTTCGGTCAATGAGCGACCGGAGAATTTTACAAAGATAAGTGAGTAGACGAATGTGAACGCCACACATGGCCAGCCGTAGCGGATGATCAGATCGAGTGGCTTTGCCCGCCCCCACGTCTGCCACGGCCTCAGGAATGGTAAGTACAAGAACATCGCGACGTGAAACAAATACAGAAAGGCCCGGAACTCCGGGCTCGCATATTCCAGGCTTTTGTTATGTCCGAAGATGATAAGGAAGATGCAAATACCTTTGAACGCATCAGTCGACGCCGTTTCCAACCTTCCAGCATGCGTCTCCGGCTGCGACTTCTGCTCGTCAATGACTTCCGGCGTCGGACGAGTTGCGGAATAAGTCATAGGTCCTTTGCTCCGTCGAAATCGGTCGCCGACCCCGGGCCTGAAGCCCATAACGCACTACATCCTGCGTCAAGCAATCGACATGCCAGAGCTGGCCTCACTATTGCATGGGAAGTTCATCTCGAGCGTTAGAGGTGCGTATGTCGGATCATAGCTGGGAAGACGAGTCTCGCTCGTCAGGCTGGCGCGAGTTTCACTGCGCAGCATGCGGAAGCCCATCCATTCGGATCCCGAAGGTCCTCAGAGAGGATCAGGAAGTCAGGTGTCAGCGATGCAATTTCGTCGTCTCGACGTGGGGCAATTTTAGAACTTCGATCGAAAACAATATTAGCTGAGACAGAGCTGCTGCCGATAACGCCGCAGGACTCCCACTGGGGCTTTGCGGCATTCTTCTTGCACTAGATTCTTCGGACCATCTTCGCATCCTTTTAGAATCCATTGTATCGCACTCGAGCGATGCGACCGACCGTGGACGAGCGAATGTCTATTCGAAGCCTCCGCGACGCAGAGACCGACGAGACGAAATTTGCACAGATATGTGTCATCGGCGCCGGTTTTGCCGGGTTGGTTGCATCGCTGCGCATCGCCAGGCAAGGCTATTCCGTAATCCTTCTTGAAAGCGGTTATCAGACGGTCGAGTCTGACATCAACGAGTTGAACCGCGCGGACACATCGACGACGTCATATGCCGGTGCCATGACGGGGCGAATGCGCGGCCTTGGCGGTACATCGCGCCGGTGGGGCGGCCGCCTTCTTCCACTGACACCGCACGACACTGGTCCACGGCCGCATCTGTCGCTGGATGGCTGGCCTTTTCCGATCCATGAACTCGATATCTATACGACTGAGATCGAGCGCTTGTTCGGTCTGGACAACAGTGCTTTCGAGGGCGACGTTCTCGACAGCTTGGATCCCGATACTGTCATTCCGCGGCGCGATCCTGATATCCAGATCCGTCTGCCCAAATGGCCAAACTTCCGGCGCAGAAATATCGGCCAACGGCTGAGACGGGAGATCGCACGCAACTCCGATCTCCAGCTCTATCTCGGAGCAACCGCTTGTCACCTGCAAGTCGATGAAGCAACAGGCCGACTGATCTCGGTCGAGGCACGCTCGCTCAGAGGCCGCAAGCTTCAGGTCAAGGCCGACCAGTTCCTGATCTCAGCCGGCACGATAGAGACGACGCGCCTGCTGCTATTGCTCAATTTGCAGACACAGTATCGCGTATTCGAAAATTGCCGCGCGCTAGGCCACTATTTCCAGGATCATATCCGGCTCGAAGTCGGGCGTCTGCAGCCCGGAAACGATAGTCGCGTAACCCGCTTGTTCGGCTACGACTACCGGGGAAACACTCGCCGAAAGCTCTACTTCCAGCTCAGTGACCAGGCACAGGATGCCAATGCCGTCGCCAGCGCCTATGCCGAAGTGCGCCTGCATATATCCGACGGAACGCCGCTGGACATGCTGAGAGCCCTCGTTCGCGATTTCCAGCGGCACGAGATACAGCATTCGCTACGAAAGTTTCTCTATCTCTCGACGAACGTCGATTTGCTAAAGAGCCTTGGCCTCTGGCGCACGCTGACGCAGAAGAATTTTCTACCATCGGCGGCAGAACTACGCCTCGATGTCAGGATCGAGCAAGTCCCCGTCTACGACAACCAGATTGCACTCTCGCAGCAGCGCGACAGCTTCAACGTTCCGCTGCCCAAGTTGCAATGGGCGCCAGGCGAGACCGATCTCCGCACCTTCCTGCGGACGATTCAGTGCCTCCGCGATTTCTGGGTTCGTGCGGGGATCGAGCGGCTTTGCCCAGTAATCTGGAATCCGAACGTGGTCGAGGGAACTATATCCCTCTCAGACTCTATTGACACTTCTCACCCGTCAGGCACGACCCGCATGGGCACCGTACCGGCAGATTCGGTCGTCAATCCGGACCTGCGATGCCATGCGGTCCCGAACATCTGGATCGCGAGCGCATCGGCATTCCCAACTTCTGGCAGCGCCAATCCAACTTTCACAATCATACAGCTGGCGCTCCGGGCCGCGGATGGAATCGTAAGGACAATGCTATCGGGAGGCTGACGCCGGCCATCCCCGCCTGGTTACGAAAGGAAGCCGATATGCGTTTTCTTGTCACGGGCACAGCCGGCTTCATCGGTTTTCACGTTGCACGTGAACTCCTCAAACTGGGTCATACCGTCACCGGCATAGACGGCATGACTCCATATTACGACGTGCGGCTGAAGCATCGCCGACATCAGGCCCTCGCTCAAATGCCGGGTTTCGAACCGCACGAACTCCTGATCGAGGATTACGGCTCTCTCGAGACGATATGGAGAAATGTAGCTCCAGACATGGTTATTCACCTCGCTGCTCAGGCTGGGGTCCGCTACAGCGTTGAAAGCCCCGCAAGCTACATCGACGCAAACCTGCGCGGAACTTTCAGCATTCTTGAATTGGCTCGCCATTTTCCGATCAAGCACTTGCTGCTGGCATCCACGAGCAGTGCCTACGGCATGGATGAGGACGTGCCATTTAACGAAAACGCGGGTGCAAATCATCCTTGCACGCTCTATGCCGCGACGAAGAAGTCCGCAGAGCTGATGGGCCACTCTTACTCCCACCTGTTCGGAATTCCGACAACAGCATTCCGCTTCTTCACCGTTTACGGACCATGGGGACGCCCTGATATGGCACTCTTCAAATTCGTCGCCAATATCCTCAACGACGTCCCAATCGACGTCTACAATCACGGCAACATGCGTCGCGATTTCACCTATATCGATGACCTTGTCGAAGGCATCATTCGATTGACCGCCATCATTCCTCCTTTAGCCGGTAACGCCAGGCTTCAGAGCGCCAGTGTCGAGAACGACTCCCTGTCACCCAACGCGGCTTACCGGCTTGTCAACGTGGGGAACTCGGCCCCAGTTTCTCTCCTGGAGTTCATCGACGAAATCGAGCGCGCACTGGGCCGAAAGGCGCAACGTAACTACCTCGACATGCAGCCAGGCGACGTGCCTCAGACATATGCAGACACACGCCTGCTCAAGGCACTCACTGGCTTTCAGCCGTCGACGCCTGTCGCTCAAGGCGTCCGTCACTTCGTCGATTGGTACCGCGAGTTATATCGAGCCGGCCTCTGATAGTCCGAGATAACTCTGATCTCGAAGTGGCAGGGATTCTGCATATCGCACCATGAAGTGCCGTTCGCGCGTCGCTTCAAATATGTGCAATTGCCGGATTTTTCGTTTTCTCAAGTAAAAGAGGTTTGAGCGATGGATATTACGGTAGTCGGTGCTGGATATGTCGGACTTGTTTCGGCAGCTTGTTTCGCAGATTTTGGCCACTCGGTAACTTGCGTGGATACCGACGCCACGAAGATCGAGAACCTCAGGGGCGGTACCATTCCGATCTTTGAACCCGGACTGGACGATCTCGTCACGCGAAACGTTGCCGCGGATCGATTGCACTTCACGACGGACCTCAAGGACGCTATCAGAGGCGCACGCGTCATCTTCATCGCCGTAGGTACGCCATCAAGACGCGGCGACGGCCATGCGGACCTGAGCTATGTTTATCAAGCGGCGCGCGATATCGCAGGAACCGCCAATCGCTATACAATCGTTGTGCTGAAATCGACGGTTCCGGTTGGAACCGGCGATGAAGTCGAGAGCATAATCCGGTCGGCACGTCCCGACCTAGAATTCTCGGTCGTTTCCAATCCGGAATTCCTGCGTGAAGGTGCTGCGATCGGCGACTTCAAGCGGCCGGATCGCATCGTGATTGGCACCGAGGACGAGCGCGCGCGCTACGTCATGAGCGAGGTCTATCGACCTCTTTTCCTCAATCAGTCGCCCATCTTCTTCACGGAGCGGCGCACTTCCGAACTGATCAAATACGCATCAAACGCTTTTCTAGCGGTCAAGATCACATTCATCAACGAGATCGCAGACCTCTGCGAACTTGCTGACGCCAACGTCCAGGACGTCGCGCGTGGCATGGGCCTGGACAACCGGATCGGCCGGAAATTCCTGCACGCCGGCCCCGGCTATGGCGGATCATGCTTTCCAAAGGATACGGCGGCGCTCGTCAAGACGGCGCAGGACTACGGCGGGTCGCTACGTATTGTCGAGACGGCCGCCGCCGTAAACGACCAGCGGAAGCGCGCTATGGCCCGGAAGGTCATTGCCGCATGTGGCGGCTCCGTCAAGGGCAAGACGATCGGATTGCTGGGACTTACTTTCAAGCCCAATACCGACGACATGCGCGACGCTCCATCCATCGCTATCGTTCAAGCACTGCTCGATGCTGGCGCGACAATCAATGTTACAGATCCTGTGGGAATTGCGCAGGCCCAAGGGGTTATCAGCGGAGTGACGTTCTACCCGGATGCCTACGCTTGCGCCGACAACGCGTCCGCCCTTGTTTTGGTGACGGAGTGGGATGCCTATCGCGCACTGGACTTTCCACGCCTTCGCGAGCTGATGCATCTGCCTATTCTGGTCGACCTCCGGAATGTCTACCGAGCGGCCGAGATCGAACGTCACGGCTTCATTTACAGCAGCGTCGGTCACAAGCCTTCGCGGCCCAAGTCTTTGCTTCGCGCCGTCAGCTAGATGGCACGACGGGCGCCTGGCGGTTGTTCAGCCTCAGTCGACGGACACAATGGGCAGGCCTACTACAGGCCTGCCCATCCGGATCTTGAGCAGTGAGAATATTCTGCGCCGCACCCAAACCAGATCCTCGCCGATGATCCGATCCGGCAACAACGACGTCGTCACCGCGAGTACGATGACCAGCACAACTGCCCCTGCGCCATGTGCCAGAAGCCAGCCAAATCGAGAGAAGGACCACATCACCGCGATATCAGCAAATGCGCCAACGCCAGCGATCCCAACGGCGCGCAAGTGCACGAGCGCAATGCTTGCCCAGCTGAGATTAACAAGACGCCGAGCCTGGAGAACGCTCACCACGTAGAATATCCAGATTGCAGCAGTGAAGCCGCTCGCGACCCCGATCAGACCGTGCGGAGATCCGACTAGCAAGCCCACGTTCACAAGGACAAGATAGAGCAGTTGACGAAAGGCAACGCTGTTGAAACGCCCTTTACTGAGCGCTAGCGACTCCGAGATTTTGTAGCTGGCGCGGCCTGAGAATGCCAGAAACAGCACACTGGTCACGGGGATCGCAGCCAGCCATTGAGAACCGAACAGAATACGAATAATCGGCTCGGCATGGATGGCAAGCCCGACGCCGACCGTTACGTAAATAGGCAGCAGCACGGACAGCATGCGCCGAAAGAGCAACGTTACACGCTCACCATCTTCCTGGACTCCAGAGAGCCCCGAAAACATGACTCGCTCAACCGTCGTGGAGAACAGTTGCGTCGCCATGGAGAATAGACTGCCGGCTCGTGAGTAAAGCCCTAGACCGTCCGCGCCGAACAGTCGTCCGACGATGACATTCGGGCTCGAAAGCGCGCCCCAGTTCAAAAGTCCGCTGGAGACGGAGGCGCGCCAGTCCCTGATGAAACTCCGATCTGCAATGCGCCAAACGAATTTTCGAGGCGGCCCGACTGCACGGCCAACCAGGACCAGCTCGGTCAACGCAGCGAGAATGCTCGGGATCACCAAGGCCCAGATCCCAAATCCCAGTGCAGCAAGCAGGACAGCTACGATGGAGTAAGCGAATATGTTCGATAGCAGTGCGGCTACCGTGACTTCCCGATAGCGATGATCCCGCATCAACAATCCAACGGCAGGTGCGGCCATCGCCTTGATCGGAATGATGACAACCGCAGCTAACAGTGGCCATTCGAGCCCTTCTATCCTGAAAAACCCGGCCACCCACGGCGACGCAGCGGCTGCCAATGCACCGAGCACGAGGCCAAATATTGCAGAAAGACTGAAAACCGCATTTCTGAGATCAGCATCGACCTTCACCCTTTGAATGATGGGAGACACAAAGCCGCCCTCGGTCAAAGCATTGCCGAGAAACAGGACGACCGTGATCGCGGCCATCATGCCGAATTCACGCGGTGACATCAGTCGTGCTAGCGCCACTGACGACGCAAGCCCGGAGAATGCCAACCCGAGGCGCCCGATCATCAGCCAACCAACGCCGGTACCGAGCCTTCGTGTAAGGCTGCTGCCGGAGGATTCCCCACGCGCGTCCATCACCGAAACGTCCCTCCAGTATCAACCCGTGTTACGGTTCACGACGCCACCTCGCTAGCCGAGATAGATATCCGCCGGATGCAGTTTTGGCCGAACGTTCCCCGACAATTTAACGCCAAAGAAGAATGAGCCATTTGCACCGTCGATCCGTCGCCGCTCGGGGATGATCCGATCCAGCATGACGAAGGCCAGTCCTGGAGCCGCCAACAGATTGCCCAGGGTCTTTGATCGCGTAACTGCCCTCCAGAACTGACGAACGGCCCAGTAGAGTGAAAGACCAGGCCCACCGAGAGTGCCACGATCGATTGCCTCGAACTCGCGGAAGAGCAGCCGGTGCCCGCTTTCGCTGAAACGCCAGAAATCATAGGCGCCCTCGTGAACATGCTGGAGGAATGGTGTTTCTGCATAAACGAACCCGCCGGGCTTCAGTACGCGCACGATCTCGGAGACCACCCGGACAGGATCCACGACATGTTCCAGCACGGCCTGAATGCAAACCAGATCGACACAGCCCGACACCAATGGGATCGAGTGAGCGTCGGCGACGAAGAGCGTATTGTCGCTCGGATAGATATCGAACGAGACGACGCGCAATTCGGCGTCACTATAGAGCGTTTCCGCACCCTCCCCCCTGGTTCCGCCACCAATAACCAGCACGACCGGCTTGGCGACACGCAACTTGATCTCCGCCGCTACCCGCTTGTAATTCCGCGCGCTTGTCGCCGTGGACACATAGAGACTTTTCGCGAACCGCCTAAAAAGGGAGTGTCGCTTCCTGTCCAGAAGCGGGCGAAACCCCTCATTGAAGTCCTCCGGACGCGCCACGCTGGCGTTGAAATCAATTAGTATCGGCTGCCCATGAATGCGGCGGACGACGTCTTCCGTTTGGATCGCTTCGCCGCCACCAGTGCCAATAGCTTCCTTCAAGAAAAGCGGCGTCTCGATACATTCAGGACGCCTGAGTAAATGAGCGATCTCGGTAAGGCTAGCCAGCACGGTCACATCCCCTTTTTCTGAGGGTTGGAAGATCACTAGGCTTGATTAACCTGAGACGTCTCGCGAGCGGTTCTCAGTCCAACAGAAGCGCTTGGCTCGGACAAGGCACGGTACAGTTCAACATAGCGCATCGCGACCGATTCAAGGTCGAATTTTATCTTCGCGTGCTCGGACAGCCGCCGCGACCACTCCAGCCAGATAGCCGGGTCGAGTGCGTAAGCCCTGCGAACGGCGACTGCAATATCGACCTCGCTGCCGCTCGACGAAAACAGCGGATAGCTCTCGAATGGAATGACGTCGCGCGCGCCGCTCATATCCGTAATGATTGGGACGACGCCGGCCGCGAGCGCCTCTAGCAGCGCGTTAGACAGACCTTCGGAACTTGAGAGAAGCAGCAGAAAGTGCGAGCGGTGAAGAAGCCCGCTAACGTCGGTAGTGGCACCAAGCAGCCTTATATCTAGCGGATTTCGCGTAGTTTGCAGTCTTGCTTCAATCGCTTCCCGTAGCGGCCCCTCCCCGGCCAACATCACCATTGTCCTCTTCGGCGCCGGTACAGACTGGAGGCCCGCGATCATCGACAACACATTCTTCTCGGGAGACAATCGCCCAACGAAGCTGAACACCGCTGCGTCCTTCACACTTGCGGCCCGCGCTTCCTGCGTCTCCTCAATGCGCGCTGCAAAACGAGTGAGATCGACACCGTTCGGGATCGACGTGATTGCAAATGGAGATACGCCATGCGCCTTCAGATCGTCTTCGATCTGCTTACTGATCGCAATAAAGCGACTCGCATGCCTAACCACAAAATCAACACCCGCCTTTCCGAACAGATACTTCCTCCGCCCGATCACCACGAGATCGTTCTCTTCTCCGCCAACACCCAACTTCAGGACCGATGGCAGCTTCAGGAACTTGCTTGCGACCGCGGCGACATAGGCGTTGATCCGGAGCTGATGCGCGTGAACGACTTTAATGTGCTGGCGATGCCAGGATAGCCAGAATAGCACCTGAACCGCCCATAGTAATGACGACAACAAATGGCGGCCGGCGAGCTGCGGCGGCGACGGACACCAAAATCGGATCACTCGGATACCGATAGCAGCATCGTCAAGAGCGACACCGGGTACGCGGCTCGACAAGACGATGATATTCTCTCCGCGACCTTCCAGCGCCCGGGACAGGCTCAAACACTGCTTCTCCGCGCCGCCCATGATCTCCACGAACTGACACGTGAGCATCACAACAAGGGACTGGCGATCGTCCTGCTTATGCCGCAACCACATAATCGAGTACTCCGACTCAAAGCAGTCGCTCAAAAACAAGCATACGCTATGCCAACTAATATCGGCGCGAGAGCAAGCAAACCGCTGCACGAAAGACTGCGCAATACTTCATATCCTGCCGCCGCGACGATTAATGGTGGAACTCAAGACGATGCCTGCAGAGCAATCGCAACGTCCACATCTTCGGCGGCCACTGCCGCGAAATCTCGCAAAACATCCATAGCTTCTTCGTCACAGGTCATGTCGTGACGACGAACCTACGCTTTTAAAAGCAAACACCGCTAAACTTTTAGTCTTGACGTTAAGCGTCTTCACAACCCTGAATAGGGCCACGATATTTTCTTCTGAACCAACCATTTCTGACTATCAAGAATTACGCTCAACGACCTCGACTGCAGAACGATACAAAGCGACGTCCTATGCGGGGCTTCCACTTTCTATCTTTTTCAATGCAACGCGTCGGTAGCAACTATGGCATCGGTATCAGAGTTCCAAGGGCCACAGCTCCTCTTCAAGCCGAGCCATCGACTTCCGCTATCGTATGAAGCATGGGGTTACGCGCTGGCAATAAGCGACGCCTGCGCCATTATCCTGACCGGCTGTGTCTCCGTACTGACATATGCATATTTCTATTCTCACGCCCAGATTCCAGTTTTCAGCGAACTAAGCGCTCCGCTCGGCGCGAGCTTCATACTTGGCGCCCTGTATCTCGCCTCCGCACAAGCACGAGGGATATATCGCTCGTCATCGTTGCTGCGAAACGGAACCACACTGACCAAGATACTGACGAACTGGGTCGGCGTCTTTCTTTTTGGCTCCCTGGCGGCGTTTCTGCTGAAGATCGGCGATCAATTTTCACGAGGCGCGCTTATTCTTTACTTCGTATCGGGCGCCGTAGCGCTCGGAGTCGTAAGATACTCCGCTGGACGTCTTCTAACGAACGCGCTTCGCCACGGCGGCCTCAAGCGCAAGCGGATCGCCCTGATTCAGGATTCCGACCCGCACGTGCCGCTGTCGACAACCAATGGCATCATTCACTCTCTGTCACAGCATGGCTATGAGATTGTTCGATCTTATCCCGCCAATGATCTCACGGACACACTGGGCCGGGACAGCGCGCTAGCTCGCGACGACCTCCTCAATCTCAACCGCGACGGAAAACTCAACGAAATTGTCATTTGCGCCGGCGCCATGAATTCGAAGCAGCTTACAAACCTGATGCATCAACTGCGTCGCATCCCCGTTTCCGTGAAATTGATCCCGCATAGTGATCTATACTCCCTTCTGCAACGACCGCTGGTCGATATCGGCGCCGGTGTTGCTGTCGAGCTGCAGCGCCGACCGTGCTCAGCGTTCGAACAGACCATAAAGCGCGTGATTGACGTTGCTTTGGCCGGAGCCGGGCTACTCGCCCTGTGGCCAATGATGTTGATGATCGCGGCATTGATCCGCCTGGATAGCCCGGGACCCGTATTCTTCGCGCAAAGGCGCACTGGCTTTAATGGCCGCGTATTCCGGATTCTCAAATTCCGTTCAATGACCACCGCAGATGACGGTAACGTTATCCAGCAAGTGTCGCGCGGCGACGCACGCATCACCAGGATCGGTGGCTGGCTCAGATCGACGAGCGTCGACGAACTGCCTCAGCTGATCAACGTTCTCCGCGGCGAGATGTCGATCGTCGGACCTCGTCCGCATGCCGTTGCGCATGACGTGACCTACAGTAACTTGCTCGATAACTATGCGCTTCGCTACCGGATGCCGCCGGGCATTACGGGATGGGCGCAAGTCACCGGCTATCGCGGCGAGACGGCCACTACCGAACTCATGGCGAAGCGCGTCGAGCAAGATCTCTGGTACATCGAGAATTGGAGCTTAGCCCTCGATATCAAGATTATTTTTCGGACTATCTACTCAGTTATGAAAATTCGCGACGTTTACTAATCTGCGAGGGCGTCATTTATAGCTCCCTGACTCGTTTGCCATTTTACGTTTTCTCTTCCGGAGAAACCGACATGTACAATACGAATCCGCATCATATTCTTCATATCATCACCCGCCTCGTTGCAGGAGGAGCTGATGAAAATACAGTCTTCAGCTGCAATCATTTTGCCCAACTGGGGCATCCCGTCACAATCATCTATGGTCACGACTTCGATCCGAAGATGATTGCTCGGTTGCATCCTGCGGTGAAAGCCATTCAGGTCAAGTCCCTCACCAGAAGCATCAGCCCGATTCGTGATCTGCGTGCCATGCGCACGATCAGGCGCCTGCTGTGGTGGCTCCGACCGGATGTCGTACATACGCATACCAGCAAGGCCGGCGTCATCGGGCGCATGGCGGCAATGAACATCCCAAGCCTCGCCGTCGTTCACGGAATCCATATCCTCGCCTTCATCAATGTCGGTTGGCTGCAGCGCCAGGTCTATGTTGCTCTGGAACGGGTTACCGCATCATGCACCCACGCTTTCGTCGATGTGAGCCCCGGCATGATGGAGCTGGCTCTCGCGCACGGCGTCGGCACCCCCGACCTACACTATATCGTGCCGAGCGGCATGGACATTGACGCCTTCCGAAGCCGGCAGCCGGAGCACGTGCGCATCGACACTCCGACGAGCCGTCCACGCAGGCGAGTTGTCTACCTCGCCAATTACGAACGGCGGAAGGCTCATCGCGAGCTGATCGACAGTATCAGCGAGCGAAGGGCACAGTTTGGCGACACGACATTCGTGCTGGCTGGCGCCGGCGTGCTCGAGAACTCATTAAGGGAACATGTATCCAATCTCGGGCTACAGGAGATCGTTGATGTGTGCGGCTACGTCTCGGATGCGCCCGCGTTTCTGGAGACGGCAGATCTGTGCATCTATTGCTCCGGCAGAGAGGGCTTGCCGCGAGCCGTCGTTCAATACTGTGCCAGCGGAAAGCCCGCCGTTACTTTCGACCTGCCGGGCATCGAGGTCATCGTGAAGTCAGAGTATAACGGCGTGGTCTGTAAGCAGGGTGACTTTGGTTCGATGCTGACTTCCGTCCGTAACCTGCTCGATGACCCGTTTCTCCTTGCCAGCATGAGCTCAAATGCAAAATCCATCGATCTGGAAAAGTGGTCGACTGCCAGTATGGGCGTCTCTCTAGAGACGATCTACCAAACTGCCATTGTGCGAGCGCGGGCCATTGTACAATAACTCCTCCAGAGGCCGATTTGAGGTTACACCGCGAAGCATTGTCACGGCCGGCATCGCCTGTTCGCTCGGCGCGCTTTTCATGGGACTGGAGCTGCGAACTCCGGTCGGCACGCTGAAACCTATCGACATCGTGACCTTGGGTCTCATTGCACTCTATCTATGCACGACGCATCCACGCCACATCAGAATTAGTGCAGGCATGCTCCTTCTCGTCATGTTTTATCTGGTTTCGACGGTTCCGGCACTCTGGACTGGCGAACTGGTCTACATCAGCAAGAGATTCCTGCAGATCGCGATTCTTATCTCTCTCGGAATTCTCATCTGCAATATCGACACGTCCGGCCTGCGACGTTGGCATTACCAGATACTTCTCGGTCTTCTCGCCGCGACAATTGCATTCAACGTCATTTGGCATGTCTCGCATGGCCATATCATCGTTTGGAAACAACTGGGCGATCCGAAATCGGCCTTTCTGTTTCTCCCCATGTGCATTGCGATCGGCCTCGTGATCGGGGCACTGCCGACCAACCGCTTCTGGCTCTCGATCTGGGCTCTGCTTTTTGTCTTGATCCTGATGTCGGCTGAGCGAAAGGCGCTGGTGCCGTTTCTCGCCGTCACACTCGCGGTATTCCTCAATGTCCGGAACTTGGGCGCTCTCGTTCTGGCTACGGCCGCGGGCGCCCTTGCTATGGTCTTTACGGACATCCTGACCGACGGACAGATATCGCAACGCGTTGGCAGCATATTTGTCGAGCAGGATCGGAATGAGATCTGGTATGCGATCGAAGGCGGCTTACCCTCCTCCATCAGCGACACCGCTCGCAAGCTTGGCACCGAAGTCGCGTGGGCGATGTTCTCCCAGAATCCGTTCCTCGGCGCGGGTACCGACGCAACCGGCAATTTCGCACGGACCTATTTCGCAAACTACCCGCCGTATTTGCGGGCAGCCGTGCATAATGAATTTCTGCGCATGCTGGCCGAGAACGGAATTCTCGGTACGGGGATCGTACTTGCTGCGCTTGTCCGTTCGATGATTCTGAGTATTCGCGATGCGATCTGGATGCGCCGCCGCTTCGGCGACTATGCCTACATCCGGATTCTGTTCATCATGTTCATCCCGGTGCTGACCTACATGTGGTATGAAGGGTCCGGCACCGAGATGTTCGTGATCATCGTCTTGATTACCCTGATGCCGGACTTGCTGCCCAATATTGTCATGCGCGCGCGGGTTTATGTTGAGCAATGCGCCGCGGCCGCTCGCGAGCAGCATGCGATCGAACCCGGAAAACAGTATCGGTATATCATGGAGAACGGCGCCACCTGAGTTGGTGGCGACATGCCCTGGACGGTGCCTAACGCAGATTATCCGATAGGAACGTAGTAGTGAGTAATCGTATGAGCGTTTCCGTTATCGTTACCTGCTTTAATGAGGGACCTTTTCTGCATGCAGCTATTGCCAGCGTGCTCGGGCAAAGCCGCGCCGACCTGATCGACGACATCGTTATCTGCGACGATGGATCGGATACGGAAACCCAGGCGATCCTGCAGGAGCTCCCCACGCGCGATCCTCGCATATCAATTTTGCCGGTCGCCGAAGACAAGATTTCGGGCACACGCGGCGTGTCGCTCAACCGCAATCGGGGCGTTGCCGTCACCAAGAGCGACTATATCGCTTTCCTGGATGCGGACGATCTCTGGCGATCGGATAAACTCGAACGGCAGCTTTCCATCTTCGATGCCATGCCGGAGACCGCGCTCGTCTATACTGCGTTCTCATTGTTCTGGTCGGACAATCGCAAGCCGCCCGAAGTGGCCCCGCTCGTTGATCTTACATCTCAATCTGATCAGAGCCTGGCGTATTTCATGGACGACCCCCCTATTGTCCCATCCACGGTTCTGATGCGGCGATCATTATGGGACAAGCTTGGCGGCTTTGACGCGACACTGGAAGTATTCGAGGACACTGAGTTTTTCTTCCGTGCAACGAGGCTAGGTCGGGTTGCAGCGGTGACGGTCCCTCTGGTCGACAAGCGACTTCACGAATCGGCCATAACCTCCAAACGCAACCAGTTGATGAAGCATCACGCTTATGTTGCGTTTCATATCGCCGCTCAGGATTCGCGGCTGCTTCGCTACGCCGCCAGGCGACTGTCCGAACGGGCGCGAAAGCTAGGAAATCTGGAGGCGCTGGACGACCGCAGCGAGAGTGCCGTCAATCTTCTGACGTCGGCGATTTATTTCAACCCGTTCAATCTGCGAGCCTGGCTCACCCTCTTATTGCACTATCTGGGCGGTGCATCGGCCATGAGAGCCGTAAAGTTGACGCTGTCACGCGCGAGCCGATCATGACCGAGCAAGGCCGCGTCATCTACTTCATCAATGGCCTCACGCGAGGCGGCGCTGAGATCGGGTTGCGCAGTTTGCTGGAGAACGGCCTTTTTGAAGGTTACGACTTCCGGGTCATCATTCTGCACAGGGGCTCCGCCGAACTCAGACGCGAAGTCGGGGCTTTGGCGGGCGAAAGCCGAATTATCGAAGCCAGCAGGTCGCCGAAGCTGACAATCGGCGGCTGCGTTATCGGAATGTATCTACTGGTCCGGACCATCGTCACCTTCCGTCCAGTCTCCGTCATCTTGTCACTTAAACAGGCGAACATCATCGGCAGGTTCGTTCTATATGCATTTCCCAGGATCAAGTGCATCGCCTTCGAACACATCGCCGAGCTAGAGCGTGGCCCCGCCGTCGCGTTATATAGCAAGCTTCTGAAACTGACGTCCGGTCGCGTCGACAGCGTTTGGGCGGATTGCACGACGACATTGCATGCAACGCGCGTTTATTTCAGATCGCGGCCGCGTGAGGAAAAAGTCGTCCCGCTGTTCCTTGCCAGTGATGAAGCACCGTTGAAGAGCTGTTATGAGCTCTCTGACCCTGCGCGGATCGTAACTGCTGGTCGCCTGGTCAGTCGAAAGCGCGTCGATCTCCTGCTCAGGGCAATTCGGATTCTTGCCGATCGTGGTCGTATAGTCGTTCTAACCATTTACGGCGAAGGACCCATGAAATCTGCATTTCAACAATTGGCTAACGAGCTTGGCATTAGTCAACAGGTGAAATTCGCCGGCTTCAAGCATAAATGGTACGCCGATGCGGCGGAGCATGATCTCTTTATCCATATGAGCGACGAGGAAGGGTTCTGTATCGTCGTCGCCGAAGCCATGATGGTAGGCTTGCCCGTTATCGCAAATGCCGTGGGCGGGATACGCGATTACTCTTGTGACGGGCGAACGGCTGCTCACCTATCATCGATGGATCCGCAGTATGTGGCCGATATTATTGGGAGACATCTCGACTGCGAGAATCATCGGCAACATTTGGGTAATTGTGCCGCCGGTTGGATCAAATCAACATACCGACGAGAGCGAGTGAAGGAGCTGTACAGGAGCGTTGATCTCTGACGTTCCCCTAGCGGATTATTCCTGGATTGACCGACCATGGCCGGCTCATCAGTCGGCGACACGGCCCAGAAACAACTACAGTTCAATCTATTTTTCTATTGTTGGATTTTTTAGTTTCTTTTTGTTATGAGGCACGTCTTCTAATGACAGCGGCTCAAGTATTTGTTCTTGAGATTGACGGCAGGCCGACGCTTGTATTTGACGCACCCGATGCGGATATCGCTGGTGCAATGTGCGTCGATGATCTGCTTAGAACAGATCTCGAGTCGATGACCACCAATGGCGAGCCGATCTGCGCGCCAAATTCGCGCCTCGCATACCGCCTTGCCTCTCAACGCGAAATCGCTGCCTTTCAGCACGCGCATTTTCGCGCTCCCGAGTCCGATGAGCCGACTATGGTATTCCTTATCAATGTCGATGGGATCGTAATGATATCCGTCGCCCCCTCTGCATGAGTCCAATGATCATCGATCCGAGTCCACCAACGGACTTCCACTCATTGTAAATGCCTTTCGCGACCAAGGGGGAAACGTGACAGTTCCATCGAACAATGCTTGGTCGGTTGAGGACGATCAGAGATTGAGAGAACTGGCTATTGCGGGCCGATCCAATCTCGAGATCGCGCAAGACCTGGACCGCACCCTTGCCGCCGTCAAACGACGGGCCAGTTCTTTGGGTGTTCCGTTGGGCAGGGCCGGACGGGCGCGCCCTAGGATCTCGCGATTTGGATAAAACGAGCAGGATCGGGATCAAAATCGGGAAATCGCGCTGCCGTCGATGTCTTGCTGCACGAATGCGTATTAATGTTTCAAGGTAGACAGCGACGATAAGTCGATCGATGTACGACAGCATACTGGCGCGACGATTGGCTGAGACGACAAGTTACACGCCTCATCACGCCGCTTCAGAACCGACTGCTGCGCATATATCGCCATCCTCAAAGGGGCACCGAAACCCCACCCGAGGGCGTCTAGCATTGCCCAACGGTCGACCAATGCCACAATGCCAGCTTTGTGGCAGTCTGCGTTTAACGACTTAGCCGAGAACCGAACTCTTCGTCCAACTCTTGCCCAAGCGCTCAGCGCTTGGTCGCCTTAGGGACAGGTGTAACTCATGGGCTTTGATCGTGGTGGCAGCTCGAGTGCGCCCAATTTCTTTCGCTATTTCTTCCGGCGGTAGGGTTCCCGCCAAATGGTGGAGCATCGCAATTTCATCGGCAGTCCAAGGCCGGTGCAACATCGCCATCTTGACCTCCTAATACTCAACTCAACCTAACCCCTAATGCATTGCAAATTTCATTCCAGACTTCGGAATCTTGAACCGTAAGCAACGACACGCAATCATGGCTGATGGACAAATCCCACCGGATATCTGGTGGAATCTTTCAAGGTAGCTAAATACAGAACGTCGTATCCGCCTGCTCGGATGTTACTACTCGTCTATGAATTTAGACGAAATTCGCCTCGTGCCGTTGGTGCTGTCTTGTCAACGAACATACTGTTGCTCGCGACAGAACTGACCACTCGCTTTTGTGAGCGCGAGGCACATCGTCGGGCTCAACGATGCGCCAAAGATCCATCACAAATTCACCGCGCGGTCGGTGAAGCCCAATAAGCTGCTTTGTCTTGGCGCATACATGACGCCCGCGTATTTTGACCGACGATCTGTCCCTTAGTCCAGACAGGCATAGCCAGCCTCCATGCCACCCGTCCCAGCCTCACCGCTCCCATCAAGCGAGAGGATTTACGCTGTTGAGCTAAATGGCGCCTTAGCGCCAGTACCGGAGATTGTTCGCTGTGAATCAGGCAGCCGCCGCGGCTCAGACGTAAGGTGGGAAATTTCGTCCAGTGGCTGAAGGGCCAGATCGGAGCTTCCATCACCTTAACGGCCGAGAAAATCCGAAGGCAAACAAGCATCTTTCCTGACCAAATAGGAATCGGGGCGTCGGTCGCGTTTTGATGATAGCCGTTGCCATTATCCTTCGGGCGCGAAACGCCCAGATAATATGCACCTTATCCCGATCGCGATTGCTCGCGAAACTGCCGCGGCGTCACACCGGAAATTCGGCGGAAGGCGCGGCTGAAATGTGCCGGATCCGTGTAACCGGACGAAAATGCGATATCGATAATCTTGGAATTGCTGTCACGCAAAAGCTTGCTCGCATTCTCATATCTGACGGTGTCGAGCAGATCAGAATAGCTCAGGCCGACATGCGCGAGCTTGCGCTGAAAGCTGCGTGTGCTGACGCCCGCCATTTCAGCGACTTCAGCAAGAGCCGGAATTCCGTCGTCCAGATAGGACGGCAGCATCAGTTTCAGCAGCTCAACGATGTCGTAGCCGGAAGGGCCGTCCTCGTGAGCTTGCGGTGCTGGGCTCACGTCTTTCCGATGGTTGGCGAGACTGAGATACGAGATCGGCACGTCGATCCACGCCGCATGCTGGCCTGACAGGAACCGCACATTGGGCCACAAGGATTGCGTTGCGGACCGCGGCGTGTAGCGCGCTTCAAAGGCGATCGTCGCCGGCATCCAGTCCGGCCCCGCGAACTGCCGGACGATGTGTATGGAGAAAATGTTCTGGATCCATTGCAGGTGCTCCATATGCAGGAGCCCGTTTGTCCCGGCGAGCGTGGTGCAAATCCGCGCGTGATCGTCATCGTGCTCGATCCACATGCTCAGGATTGTATCCTCCCGCGGCGCCCATGTGCAGGCATGCCGCAGCGCCACGAGCAGTGTCGGAGAGTGAGCGATCAGGGCCCGCGTTTTCTCGCGCATATGGGAGAAATGCAGCCGCTGGCTGGCCAGGAAGCCGAATTCTTCAATACCCTGGCTTCTGCCGGCGGTTTCCATGAAGCGGATGGCCGGCATCAGCGGGACATAGAGATCGCTCTTGTCGACCAGAGACGACGGAAGCCGAAACTTGGTCAGAAGCGAACTCGTCGGCGCACCGGTCTCATCGAGAATCCCGACGAAGGGCAGAAGAAACTGGCAGCGCGTCAAAGGGATGTTGGCCATTGGGTCTCGTCGCGATCATCCGTAGGTACTTTGCATCAGCCACAATTTCAATCGAATCGCTACTGGCGAGCCCGGAGAATGTCACCGTTCTCTTGCCGGCACCTGTCGGCCTCGAATTGCAGCGGTCGCCGTGTCGTGTGCATCGCGGCAAGAATTCATGACCGGCAGCGATTGGCGCGAAGTGGCAAGACGACGGGCCTTCGTCTGCACGAAATGACCCGGACAGGGTTCGCCTGTCGATCGGAAGGCAACCGGGCCGGGCGCAGGCCCCGGCTTCCCCAAGATTCCGCCCACGGAACGTCGGCACCGGCCCGGCTTTGCTTCCACCTTCCCAATAAATCCGACAAGTAAACTGGAACCACCATATTGAGAACGCTGACCTGCGCCGAAACGGCTCAGACGGATTTGCGATCGGAGCGTGTACGAGACGGCATGGTCTTCGTGAGTGCCGGAACGTTCTGGATGGGTTCGGATCGGCACTACCCCGAAGAGAGACCGGCTCACCGCGTCAGTGTCGATGGGTTCTTCATTGACGAGATTCCCGTCACCAATACTCAGTTTGCCGAGTTCGTGGCTGCAACCGGATATCGCACGTTTGCCGAATCCGTGCCCGATCCAAAAGACTATCCCGGCATACTGCCGGAGATGCTGTATGCGGGCTCGCTGGTTTTTCGCGAGCCGACCGGGCGTGTCGGTCTTGATGACTGGTCGCAGTGGTGGTCGTTTCTCGAGGGTGCCAACTGGCGTCGTCCCTATGGTCCGCTTAGCAGCATCGAAGGACGAGATGATCATCCCGTCGTCCACGTCACCCACCAGGACGCGCTGGCCTATGCACGATGGAAGGGCAAGGATCTTCCTACAGAAGCCGAGTGGGAGTTCGCCGCCAGAGGAGGCCTCGAACAGGCCGAATTCGCATGGGGATCGGAGCTGATCCCCGATGGCCGGCATATGGCCAATACCTGGCAAGGATCGTTTCCGACAGTCAATCATAACCAGGACGGATACTCCCGCACGTCGCCTGTGAAAGCCTATCCGCCCAACGGATACGGTCTCTACGACATGATCGGAAACGTTTGGGAGTGGACGTCCGACTGGTACTCCGCGCAGCACGAAGCAGACACGACGAAAGCCTGCTGCGTGCCCAGCAATCCTCGCGGCGGGCATGAGTCAGCCAGCTACGATCCATGTCTTCCCGAAATAAAAATCCCGCGGAAGGTCCTCAAAGGCGGCTCGCATCTCTGCGCTCCTAATTATTGCCGCCGCTATCGGCCTGCAGCTCGCCATCCAGAAGCAATCGATACTTCGACAAGTCATGTCGGATTCAGATGCGTTGTTCGAAACGGAGAATCGAATGAATAAGCCTCCTAATAACCATCTCAGGGCACGCTGGTTGGGCGTGAGCACGACTCTCCTGTTGTTGGGAACGCCTGCTGTCGCCCAGGAATCGCTGCCGTTCCCGCCCACGCCATCAGGAAGCAAGGCTGGTCCGACGATCGCGCGGTCGACCTACAACCCGGTGCCGGCGCAATCGCGCCTTCCAGCCAATGCACCGAACATCGTCGTCATCATGCTCGACGACGTTGGTCCGGCACTCCCCAGCACCTATGGCGGCGTGATCAAGACAGACACGTTGAGCCGTGTTGCCGAAGGCGGCGTATCGTACAATCGCTTCCACAATGCGGCGATGTGCTCCCCAACGCGCGCAGCGTTACTGACCGGGCGTAATCATCACCGCGTGGGGTTTGGCCAGATCGCCGAACTGGCAAATGATTGGGATGGCTACTCCGGCCACATCCCGGCGACATCCGCGGCCGCGCCGAAAGTGCTTGGCTATTACGGCTATGCGACGGGTGCATTCGGGAAGTGGCACAACACGCCGGCGAACGAGACCACGGCCGTCGGTCCCTATACGAACTGGCCAGCGGGGCGCGGCGTTGGTTTCGACTACTTCTACGGCTTCCTTGCCGGGGAATCCTCGCAATGGGAGCCCGCGGTCGTTGAAAACACGGTTCGCCTGGATCCATCCGCGGGCAAGAAAGAATATCACTTCACCGAGGACATGACCGACAAGGCTGTCTCATGGATCAAGCAGGTCCATGCGCTGACGCCGGATCGTCCGTTCTTCATGTACTGGACCCCTGGCGCCTCCCATGGTCCGCATCACATTTTCAAGAACTGGGCGGACAAATATAAGGGCAAGTTCGACGACGGCTGGGATGTCATGCGCGAGCGCGTCTTCGCCCGTCAGAAAGAACTCGGATGGATACCGAAAGACACCGAGCTGACGCCGCGGCCAAAAACGCTTGCGGCATGGGCCGATATCCCCGACGAGGAAAAGCCATTTCAGCGTCGGCTCATGGAAGTGTTCGCCGGATACACCGAGCATGCGGACGCCCAGGCCGGCCGGCTGATCGATACGCTCGACGAACTCGGCATTCGTGACAACACCCTCATCTTCTACGTCTGGGGTGACAACGGCTCGAGCGCCGAAGGTCAGAATGGGACCATCAGCGAACTTCTGGCGCAGAATGGTATTGCTTCCGAGATCAAGGATCACATCCGCACCCTGAACGAACTCGGCGGCCTGGATGTGATCGGATCGCCCAAAGTCGACAACATGTACCATGCCGGCTGGGCGTGGGCGGGCGCCACGCCTTATCAGTCCACCAAGCTGATTGCGGCGCATTTCGGCGGGACGCGCACGCCGATGGCGGTTTCCTGGCCGAGCAGGATCAAGCCGGACAAGACGCCGCATCCGCAGTTTCATCATGTCAACGATATCGTGCCGACGATTTACGAAATCTTGAAAATCACTCCGCCGAAGCTTGTCGATGGCGTCACCCAGGATCCGCTCGACGGCATCAGCATGGTCTACTCCTTCGGGGCGCCAACCGCGCCCGGACAGAAGAAAGAACAGTATTTCGAGGTGATGGGCAGCCGCGCGATCTATAAGGACGAGTGGATTGCTTCCGTGTTCGGACCGCGCATCCCCTGGAAGGCAGGCCTCGATCCGGCGATCGCGCAATGGACGCCTGAGAACGACGTGTGGGAACTCTACGATCTTCGAAAGGACTTTTCGCAGGCGAAGGATATCGCGTCTGCCAATCCCAAAAAAGTCGAAGAGATGAAGACGACGTTCGATGCAAACGCGAAGGCCAACAAGGTCTATCCTGTCGGCGGCGGCCTGTGGTCCGTTGTCTTCCATCCCGAAGACGCGCCATCCAATCCGGCCAAGGTGTTCGACTATACGCAGGAAGTCGTTGCCGTTCCGGAGTTCACCGCACCGAAACTCGGGTCACGAAGCAGCCTTGTCAGCATCGACGCAGAACTGAAGCCGGACTCGAAGGGCGTGCTTTATGCACTGGGTGCGATCTCGGGAGGGATTTCGCTGTGGGTCGAAGACGGCAAGCTCAGCTTTGAGTACAATCTGTTCGAGATAGAACGGACAAGGCTCGATACGACCGCTCCGCTCCCGACCGGAAAGGTCAAGATCGAAGTCGAAACACGCCTGGCCAGCAGCGTACACGCCGGTCCTCTCGACATCGTCATCCGCGTTGACGGCAAGGAAGTGGCCAAGGGCCGGGTGCCTCGCTCAACCTCGCTCGGGTTTACTGCCAATGACGCTTTCGACGTCGGCCGTGACAGCTATTCGCCGGTCTCGTTCGCATATTATGACCGCAAGCCATTTGCGTTCAACGGAAAGATCAACCGTCTACGGGTTGCGTATCTGAACTGATTGGTTTGATCCCATCAAGTCATCATCGGCTGGAAGCGGAGATCGAGGGTGGTCGCCGCTCCCAGACGAGAACAAACATCACTACCCCTGCAGATAATGCCTGCTGAATCTCGAAAGGAACGTTCAATGATGAAGCAACTTGCTTTTGTTCTTGCTGTTGCGTGCGCAGCACCGCTGGGCTCGGCTCAAGCCCAAACCGAATTGAAGGCCTATGCCGATGCGGATGGTTACATCAACGTACAGAAGCTGACTTGCGCGCAACTCGCCGGAACGTATCAGGAAGACGCGAACTTTCTCGGCGTTTGGTACAGCGGTTGGTACAATGGCCTCGGAAAGAAGTCTTCCATCAACCTGCCTAGAGTCCGAGAAGGCATTCACGAGTTGATCGTCTACTGCAAGGCCAATCAAGGCACGACGATCATCAAGGCCATCGATGTTCTTCTGAAGGCTGAGAAGGTCCGCACTGCCAAATGAATGCTGCCCCCATCATTCTGATTTGCCGGCCCGGCTAACTTACAAGTAACAGGCATCATCTCTTGAAAAGCCAATCCAGAACGCCCTTGAATGTGGCGTGCCGTTCGATCCGCTCCGTTGCCGCACTCCTGATCGCGTCGGGTTTATCTGCGATATGCATCGGAGCTGGCGCTGCCCACGCGGACGATGCTGCATCCATCCTGCGCGCAATGTCCGACTACATCGCGAATCAAAAGAATGTTTCGATATCGTATGATTCCGATATCGAGATCATGACCCCGGACATGCAGAAGATTCAGTTTGCCAGTTCCGGGCAACTCACCCTCCATCGACCGGACAAGCTCCGCGTGACACGGACCGGCGGCTACGCCGACATTGAGCTCGTATACGATGGCGCCAATTTCACCGTTTCCGATCGTGCCCGCAAAATCTACGGGCAGATGCCAGCCCCCAGCACGATCGACCAGCTCGTCGACCGCATTCGTGACAAGTCCGGCATCGAGGCGCCGGGTGCCGATCTTCTTCTCGCCAATTCCTATGCAGCCTTGATGGATGGAGTCTATGACGCCAAGCATATCGGCAGGGGCGTCATCGATGGCCATGAGTGTGAACACTTGGCTTTCCGTACGCCGGATGCCGACTGGCAGATCTGGATAGAACCAGGCGCAACGCCGATTCCGCGCAAATACATCATCACCACCAAAACGGTGACAGGCGCGCCTCAGTACACGCTCCGAATTAGCAGCTGGAAAACGAGCCCCGACACCACTGCTGATGCATTCGCTTTCAAGCCGAGCGCAGACATGAAGAAGCACGAGATTCAGAATCTCGGCCATATCGATGAGATTCCCCCAGGAATCAGCCCCAGCGGAGAGAAGAAATGACTGGATTGAAAAGCAAGCTGCTGAAAATCGCCCTCGGAACGAGCGTGGCCATCCTGTGTCTGTCGGTCAGCGAACAGGCGTCGTTCATGCGTGGCGGTACCTTCATGACCTCGGCTGAGGCACTCATCGGAGCTCCGCCTACACCTCTGAGTTACGCCGGCGTCGCACGGCGAACGACGCGCCGAGCCGTCGTGGGTGGAGCCGTCGTTGGCGGAGCCATCGTGGGCGGCGCAGTCGCGGGTGCGGCCGTCGTAGCCGTGCCACCTCCTTGCATTCAGGCGGTCGACGTCTACGGCCGAATCTATAACCGGTGCTACTGATCGCACTCTGACCGAGAGCTATTTCAGCAGGCCGTTGTTGTCGATCCACGTCGAACAGTGACTGCTGCGGTGCTCTCAACGCTACTAAAAATGCTGGAGCGCGTTCCGATGGGAGCGCGCTCTATTTTTCTGACGCGTTCTGCCGGAACGAAAGCGTTTTCGCTGGAATGGCCCCAGTCAATGCCAGCACAACGAGCAATGTCGGGGAGTGACCGATCAGGCCCGCGTTTTCTTGCGCATATGGGAGAAATGCAGCCGTTGGCTGGCCGGGAAGCCGAATTACTCAATGCCCTGGCTTCTCCGCGCGGTTTCCATGAAGCGGATTGCCGGCATCAGCGAGACGTAGAGATCGCTAAATGACATGACCGGTCGCGATTGGCGCGAAGTGGCAAGACGGCGGGCCTTCGTCTGCACGAGATGACCCGGACAGGGTTCGCCTGTCGATCGGAAGGCAACCGGGCCGGGCGCAGGCCCCGGCTCCCCCAAGATTCCGCCCACGGAACGTCGGCACCGGCCCGGCTTTGCTTCCACCTCCCCAATGAATCCGACGGAAGCGGTAGTGACGCTGCGGAAATGTCTGGGGGGCAGCATCAATGTCAGGAGACACAATGCGCTATCTCGCTATCGGGTTGACGTCGGCATTACTGAACATGCCAGCCTGGGCGTCCGATCTGCCGCAACCCGTCCCACCGCGGGCGCCCGTCATTGCATTGGCGCCAAGCTTCTACGTGACCAGCTATATCTGGGCCAGCGGGATCGATGGGCGGAGCGCGACGTTCCCGCCGCTGCCGGCCGCAAACATCAATCTGGGCTTCAGCGATGTGCTCAAGAATCTCGACGGCGCGATGATGCTTGCCGGAGAGATGCGTATCGATCGCTGGAGCTTCGTGGTCGACGGACAATTTTCTCAGGTCACGGCCGGAGGCAACCTGCCTGGCCCGTTCTTCTCGTCACTAAAGGTGCGTTCGCAAAGCACGACCATTCAAGGCTCAGCCCTCTACCGGGCCTACACCGATGCGAACATATCGCTGGAGGTGGGAGGCGGCTTCCGGTTCTGGAATCTGAACAACAAACTCGAAATCCAGCCTGGCCTCACCGATCTTTACATCGATCATCGCCAAACCGAGATGTGGGTAGACCCCACTCTCGGCGCCCGGCTCGGACTGAAGCTCGGCGGCCCATGGAGCCTGACGCTCGCCGGCGACATCGGCGGTTTCGGTGTCGGCTCGCGCTTCTCGTGGCAGGCCATAAGCACGGTCAACTACGCATGGAACGAGAACTGGACGCTGAAGGCCGGCTATCGCGCGCTGTATGTCGACTATCGCAACGACGGATTTCTGTACGACGTGACCATGCATGGCCCTGCCATTGCAGCAACCTACCGTTTTTGATCGGCGGCGGCTGACTCACCTTTGAAGGCGCGATCCGGTCAAGCCCGAGGGACACGCATTCAAGGAATGCCGGCCGCTCGATGAGCGGGCACTCCTGAAATGAATGAGGACTATCTATCCATGACTGCAAACCTGGTTCGATCCGCAGGCGCATCCATCTTCGTGCTGCTCACGATTTGCGGGCAGGCCCTCGCGCAATCAAGCGGGGCTGCGCCGGAGGTCGCTCGCCCGCACTTCGAGATCCCGCCCGGTTATCTGAATCCGACTGACCTGCCGAATAGCCTGGTCCTGCTCGACGCGCCCCCGGCGAAGGATTCGGCTGCGTTGGCCCGGGATGAAGAGGCCCGCAAGGCCACGATCCCGCTGCGAGGCACCGATCGCTGGAAGCTGGCCGCCACCGACGCTGATCTGTCCTTCCCGCAGGCGGCTGATAACTTTTCATGCGCGATGGGCGTCAAGATTGACAAAGAGCAGACCCCGCGCCTCTATGCCATGATGCACAAGATGTTGTCAGACGTCGGTCTGTCGACCTATGGCGTGAAGAACAAGTACAATCGCGTCCGCCCGTTCGTCGTTCATAAAGAAGGGACATGCACGGCGGATCAGGAAGCGCTTATGCGGGACGATGGTTCCTATCCGTCCGGGCATACGGCTGCGGGATGGGGATGGGCCCTTGTTCTCGCGCAGATCAATCCCGAGCGTTCCAATGAGTTGCTCGCGCGTGGTATCGCTTTCGGGCAAAGCCGCGTGATTTGCAACGCTCATTGGCAGAGCGACGTCGATGGGGGGCGCATCATGGGTGCAGCGGCCGTTTCGCGGTTGCAGACCGACTCGGCGTTCCTGGCCGACCTCCAAGCTGCGAAGGCGGAAGTCGAGGCGGCAAAGGCGAAGCGCGCTGCGCCTTTGCCGAATTGCGCGTCCGAAGCAACTGCCTTGTCCATGCAATAAGCGGGCATCGTCTTTGAGCAACAGGCGTCTTCGACCGATCTACAGATGGCTTCTGGTTTGCGCCGTTTTCATGGGCGTGACCGAGGACGCCTTCGGCGAAGACGTCACTGGCGAGGCGAGTGAGCTCACCTCGCCAAGCGTCTATCTGGATCTCCGCACCACCTATGCGACAGCCCCCGGCGGGGCGATCGGAATCGGCTTCGGCAACACGTCGCTGTTTTCGGTTCTGGGGACGATCGCTCTTGCGGCCGGTCACACGCCATCGACCGTGCCGACCCATATAAAATTGCCGGCGGTGCAAGCGGTCACCGTCGATATCCCGCTGACCGTCGATCTAAACGACCGGGTGTCGGTCTATGGCGGTGTTTCGGTGAACGCAAACACGATGCCGCTCGGCGGCTGGACGGATATCGACATCGCGAGCTGGAATGTCGGCTTTCAGGCCGATCTCTACAAGCAAAACGGCGGCGCGCTCCCCTCCGTCACTGTGCAATCGACCATCACGCAATCGCTGCCGAGCGGCCCGTTCGCGACAACGAATTTCAACAATGTCATCGAGCTCGACTATGCAATGGACGAGGATCAGACTAGGGGATTTCTCTTTGGCTTCCAGGACACCCGCGTCGTGGTCCAAAGCGCTACGGCGGAAGTCCATCCGAGCATGATCGGGTATGCCGGTGGCTACTATCAGTGGCCGAACAACTGGAAAGCGTCCGCCCGCGTTGGCGTGCAATCATTCGGTGGCGTCGAACTTCTGAACAGAACGCTGAGCCAGCCCTTTACCCAACCGATCATACGCCTTGACCTCGACCGCATGGACGACAACGACAATCGCGTGTTCGGTGTGACGATGCAGATCCAGTGGATTCCGCAGCCGTCCTACCAGTTGACGTTCAGGACGCCGCTTTATCTGACGCGCAACTAGCCAGTTCCGAGACTTCCCGCATGCGGTGCCGGATGTCCATTGGCGCGAAATGGCAAGACAAGTGATCCGAGATGCTCGAAACGCTCGGAGGAATTTGCCTGCCGGTTACGCGTTGATCGTTTGGATGGCATTTGAGCTTCACCGTGCCGCGCCTGTGGAATGCCCCTGCGTCGCCAGTCAGATTGAATGAAGAGGTATGTCGATGTTTCGCTCGGTTGGGATCGGTTTTGCATTGGCTTCGGTTGCACTGGCCGGTGGAGCGTTCGCCCAGGCGCCGGACGGCAAACTGCCTGTCACCGTCGATAATTTTGCCCGGGCCGAGACTGACCGCTACCTCGCGGTGAATGCAACGGCCATCGGCGGGCTGGGCAAATTTCAACATTCGCGGGAGCCCGTATCCATCGATAAACAAGCGGTCATCCGAATGAACCGGGATACGCTGTATTCGTTTGCGGTGTTTGATCTTGCTGGCGGGCCCGTAACGCTCTCGCTGCCCGACACGGGCAAGCGCTATATGTCGATGATGGTGGTCGATCAGGACCACTACCTGCCAATCGTCGCCTATGGCACGAAGCCGGTGACGCTGACGCAGAAATCAGTTGGTACGCGATACGCCTTTGTCGCTGTCCGAACGCTGGTTGATCCCAACGATCCCAAGGATCTCGCCGAGGTCCACAAACTTCAGGATGCCATCGAGGTCAGCCAGAAGAAGACAGGCACGCTGGACCTTCCAAACTGGGATCAGGAGAAGCTGACCGACATCCGCAATGCGCTGCTCGCGCTGGCAAAATATCAGAGATCGTATCACGGTTCCTTTGGAGCCCGTGGCCAGGTCGATCCGATACAGCACTTGATTGGCACAGCCTCCGGATGGGGTGGCATTCCGGAAAAGGACGCCATGTACCCGAGTTTCACTCCCGCGAAAAACGACGGCAAGACAGTTTACACCCTCGATGTGCCAAAGACCGTGCCGGTGAAGGCTTTCTGGTCGATCAGCGTCTACAACGCAAAAGGGTTCTTTGAGAAAAACGCCTACAATGCCTATTCGATCAACGACATCACCGCGAAGAAGAATGCGGACGGCTCGGTCAAAGTCCAGTTCGGCGGCTGTGACGGCAAGATCCCAAACTGCTTGCCGATCGTTGAGGGCTGGAACTACACCATACGGCTTTATCGCCCTGAACAGCCAATCGTCAGCGGCAAGTGGAAACTTCCGGAAGCCCAGCCTTTAAACTGAGACTTATCGGGCATGCGGCGACCTCGCGAGGGCGCGCGCGGACAAATCGATAAACAAAATCCGACTGTAACTGGACAATCGATCCATCTTAGAGAACTGGTTCGCTACATCCAAATTGACCTGGGGCGCCTCGCGCGGCGACTTTTCCCCGCAGGCACACCACGCCGTTAAGAATTGAATCGGTTCGGAAGCGTCCGCACCTTGACGGACGACGTCCGCTTTGCGCCAATAGCGGACGTCGATTGTTCCTGCGTGTCCCGTGATCTATGGGCTCCGTAATCAACGTCTGGCGACCGCAAGAAAGGCTTACGCTGCTTCGTCGCGCGATTGATAAAGCCGATACAGCATACGCTGCCCGATACGGCGGAACGGCGAGAACGGATGCGTCGGCAGCGGCGACGTGAAGATCGGCAGATCCTGCCCCTTGAAGTTCTTGCCCGCGATCATCTCGGCCATGCGGCGGCCGGCCTGTGCCGAGTAAGAAACTCCGTTACCGCCATAGCCGAGCGCGTAGAACAGCGATTGCGACGGATCGGGCCTGAAGATGCGCGGCATCATGTCGTGGCTGACATCGACCCAGCCCCACCATGAGTAATCGATCTGGATTCCCTTCAGCACCGAGAACTTGCGATGCAATCCATCGGTCAGAAGTTGCAAATGGCGCTGATTGGCGGCATCGGCACCGGTAATAGCGCTGCGGCTGCCGATCTGCACGCGATTGTCCGGCAGACGGCGATAATAGAAGCGCAGCGTGCGCGTATCGGTGATCACCTGCGTCGTCTTGAAACCCGTCGCCTCCAGTTCGGCTTCGGTGAGCGGACGCGTCACGATGGAGTTCGACATGATCGGCATACAGCGACCACGCAGGAACGGCGTCAGGCCAAGCGACGTATAGGCACCGGTCGCAATGCCGACGGCACGCGCACTCACCGTTCCGCCCGGCATGCGCAGATGATGCACGCCGCCGCGCGTTGTGATCTCCAGCACCGGACTGCCGGGGTGCACCTTGACGCCGAGTTCGCGCGCCATGCGCAGATAGCCGAAAGCGAGCTTGGCAGGATGGACGCCAGTGCCCAGCGGCTCATGTACAGCGCCGACACATTCGGCCTCGTTCACATAGTCGCGGCGCACCTCATCCGCCGACAGCACGCGCGTCTTGTAGCCGAACACCTCGTTCTGCACTTTCGACTCAGCCGCAATCTTGTCGAACATGCGCTGGCGATGGGCGAGATAAAGATGGCCGCCGCGCTGCGGTTCGCAGTCGATATTGCCGGCCTTGATCAGGTCCTCGAAGGTCTCAAAGCCGTCCTGCACTTCGGCATGCAGCCGCAGCGCAACGTCGCGGCCCCAGCGTTCGATCCATTGCGAGCGCGACAAGCGTCCCGCTGCATTCTGCCCCTGCCCACCGTTGCGCGTGCTGCATCCCCAGGCAACGCGGTTGGCTTCCAGCACCACGGCCTTGATACCGAATTCACGAGCGAGGAAGATCGCGCAGGCGAGTCCCGTGTAGCCCGAGCCGATGATCGCGACATCGGCATCGATGTCGCCAGTGATCGGGCCATCATCTTCGGGCGGCGTGCCAGCGGTTGCGGTCCAGTAAGTCGGCGCATAATCGCGATTGGTGCCGGGGCCCGGCGAGACGAGCGGATCGTGATGCTGATCGTAAGGCGCAATCGACATGACGTTTCCTTTACGATGCAGCCTTGGCCGGCAGCGGCGGGCGATCCTTACGGAAGGCACTCTTGCGCGAAATCTTGTCGTCCTTGAAGGTGAAGAGGTCGCAGCCCTCGGCCTCGATACGCGTGCCGTTGGCGGCGGTGCCGCGAAAAATCCATTCGGAGAGCCCGCGATCGCCGAACACGCTGTGCGACGTGCAGGTCCAGCTCACATCGGGCATGCCGCCCCACACTTTCTCAAATGCCGCCTTCACCTCGGCCGTTCCCGTGATGCGGTTGCCATATATCTCCGCACCGACCGCAGTGTCGAACACCACGTCCTCGGTCATGCACGCCATCACGCCATCGGTATCGTGGCGATTGAACGCCTCGAACAGCGTGACGAGAAGCTGGTGGCGCGCGGACGGCTCGGACATTGCAAGGCTCTCTCGATCGTTGAAGCAGGCGCCGGCACGACTGGCCGACCACGGCTTTGAGGTTGCCAGCGGCCATGCCGGGCGATTAGGGCCAGTTGCACCGAACCAACCGGCCAGAGCCGGCCAAGCGATCTGGACCAAGCATTGGTGCACTTTGGCCCTGCCCGTCTCGGCAGATGCCGCCATGGTGGCGGCATGACGGGACTGGACGGACATGCATGAACTCCTGATCGCGATGCGCGATCTTGGCGCGGCGCTGACGCCGAAGCTGGCCTTCCTGTCCGTCGCCTCAATCTTCATTGCTGCCATTCTGCGCGGCTATACTGGCTTCGGCTTCGCGCTCGCCGCCGTGCCGTTGCTGAGCCTGTTCATGAATCCCACCGAAGCGGTACCGGTGGCGATCGGACTGCAACTCGCCGGCAGCCTGCTCGATTTCCCCAAGGCATCGCGGACCTGCGACTGGCCCTCGCTGCGCTGGCTGATGCTCGGTGCGGTGATCGGCTCGCCGCTGGGTACGCTGATTCTCAGCGCAATCTCTGCGCCGACGGCGCGGCTGGCTATCAGTGCGATCACCCTGCTCGCGGTATTCGCCCTGCAGCGCGGCTTCGCGCTACCCGAGACGCCGCTCCGTCCGCTGACATCGTTCACGGGCTTCTTCGCCGGCCTATTTAACGGGCTCGCGGCTATGCCCGGCCCGCCGGTAGTCGCCTATTACATGTCGCTGCCGATGCCGCGCCGGGCCGCGCGCGCCTCGCTGATGGTGTTTTTCCTGATGACCTCGATCACCGCGACGGTGAGTTTCGCCGGCGTCGGGCTGATGAACCTGCACACCGTCGGGCTGTCGCTGCTCGGCCTGCCGGTGATGTGGCTCGGCACCAAGCTCGGCGAACTGGCGTTTCGCCGCGGCAGCGACACGATGCACCGGCAAGTGTCGATCGCCAGCCTTGGCGTTATCGCCCTCGTCAGCGCCGTGAAAGGCATCGGCGAACTCACATAAGCCGCCTCAGCCCATGCGGGCGATGATGCGACCGAGACGTTCGATGCCGGGCTCGATGCGGTCATTGCGGATCGACGAGAAGCCGAGCCGGAAGCTGTTGGCACGGCTGCCCTTGGTCATGGCAAAGACATCGCCCGGCTCGATCACCACGCCTTCGGCCAGCGCGGCCCTGGCCAGCTCGGTCGCATCGACGCCGGACGGACACGTGACCCAGTAGCTGGTGCTGCCAACACCGCGGACAAAGCTGCAATTGCCAAAATGCTTCGGCAGCAAATGGTCGAGAATGCGTGCTCGTTCCAGCAGCACCCGCGAAACACGCTGTAGATGCGAGCGATAATGACCAAGGCCGATGAACAGCGCGGCCACCCGCTGGTTATTGAGTGGCGGATGCCGCAGCATCAGCCGCCGCAGCGCCCGCAATTCGCGGATCACTGGCGCCGGCGCCGCCACGTAGCCGAGCCGCAGGCCGGGCGCGAGCGCCTTGGACAGGCTGCCGACATAAAGCACGCGGTCATTACGATCGAGGCTCATCAGCGGCGGCAACGCTGGCCCTTCCTGGATCAGCTCGCTTTCGTAGTCGTCCTCAATCAGCACGATGTCGCGCTCCTGCGCCTTGCGCAGCAGTTCGAGCCGACGCGCCTCGGGCATGACCACCGTGGTCGGGCACTGATGACCGGCGGTGACATAAGCGAGATCGCAGCTCTCGAAACTCTTATCCGGAACCATACCGTCGCCGTCGACCGCAAGCGGCACCATATTGTCGGTGAGCATGCCGAAAATGTTGCGGGCATCGGGATAGCCGGGATCTTCCATGCCGACCCGCGTGCCCGGCTTGGTGAACAGCCGGGCGATCAGATAGAGCGCATGCTGTGCGCCCATGGTCATCATGATCTCGTCCGGCCGCGCGCGAATGCCGCGCCGCGGCAGCACCTGCAGCCGGAGTTGCTCGATGAGCGCCGGATCGTCCGCGTCGATCAGGTCGCGCGCCCAGTTGTTGATCTCGGGCACGCTGAGCGCGGCGCGGGCGCTTTCGCGCCAGTCATTGGTAGGAAACAGGCTCGGATCGAACTGTCCGAAGATGAAGGGATACGGATAGTCCTGCCAATTGAGCGGCTTGACGATGTTGCGATTAGCCGAGGGGCGCACCGCAAAACGCTCGGCCCAGCGCTCGGCGCCTGCCACGTTAGGCGCCGAGCGCAGATCGTGCGGGGCGCCCAGATGCTTGGGTAGGCCGGCGACATAGAAGCCGCTGCGTTCGCGCGAGACCAGAAAGTTCTGATCGACGAGCTGCTCATAGGCGATCACGACGGTATTGCGGGACACTTCCAGCAGGGTCGCCAGTTCGCGGCTCGACGGCATCCGGACGCCAAGCGCGAGCCGGCCTTCCTCGATAGCCGTGCAGATGAGCTGGCGAATCTGTAATTGCAGGAACGGCCCGCGTCGGTCCAGCCCCTGGAACAGCGAGCCCCAGAACAGCGCATCGCCGATCCCCGACGATGCCGGCCGGCCTTCGGCCACCGTCGCCTTCGTCGATCTGCCGGGATTTGCCATTCCTCACTCCAACCTGTTCTCAGAACCAACTCGACGCTAAGCAAGAGCCGCGCCAAACTGGTCTTGCTTACATGCATGACTGGCCCCATTCGTGCATCCGATCTGGCGCTGGCCCGTAACAGTAACTGGCCTCACGCTTCCGTGACGGAATTTGAGGATGGTCAAGTGAGTCAGGATACGGTTGTTTTTTCCGCCCGCAAGATTGTGACCATGAACCCGTCGCGCCCCGTCGCGACGCATGTTGCGGTGCGCGAGGGCCGGATCGTCGCCGTTGGCAGTTTCGACGAGATTGCCGCGCTCACCGGTGGCAGGGTCGATGGCCGATTCAAGGACAAGGTGCTGCTGCCCGGCTTCGTCGAAGGCCACAGCCACATCATGGAAGGGATGATGTGGTCGCTGCCTTATGTCGGCGCCTTCGATCGCCGCTCGCCTGAAGGCAAAGTCGTCAAAGGCGTTCCGACCATCGACGCCATCGTCGAACGGTTGCAGGAAGCCGAGAAGGCGATGACCGATCCCGACGCGCCCCTGTTCGCCTGGGGGTTTGATCCCCTGCATATCGGCAGTGTCTTGCTGACCCGGCAGGATCTCGACCGCGTGTCCACCACCCGGCCGATCATGGTGGTTCACGCCAGCTTCCACATCAGCAACGTCAATACGCTCGTGCTGCAGCGCGCCGAACTCGATCGCACCACCAACATTTCCGGTGTGGTGATGGGCACGGACGGCGAGCCGTCCGGCGAAGTGCAGGGCATTGCCGCACGTTTTCGCGTGTTCCGCGTGCTCGGCACCAATCCGTTGTCAGGCAATCTCACCGCCGACGACGTCAACCGTTACGCCTCATCCTGCTGCGTGCAGGGCGTCACAACCGTCACCGACCTGCATAACGATCTCGCCGATCTGACCGTCGAGGTCTATCGCGCCGCCAGCCGACGCGACGATTTCTCCGTGCGCCTCGTACCGGCCATGGCCTCGGTGTCGCACAGCCCGGAACAGGGCGTTGCCAAGATCAAGGCGCTGCGCGCCTCCAATAACGACAAACTGCATTACGGCATCGTCAAGCTCGTGGTCGATGGTTCTATCCAGGGCTTTACTGCACGGCTGCGCTGGCCTGGCTATCACAACGGTGCTCCGAACGGTCTCTGGTACATCGCACCGGAGGAATTGCCCAGCATCGTCGCCGCCTATCACGAGGCCGGCATCCAGCTCCACATCCACACCAATGGCGATGAGGCTACCGAAGTAGCGCTCGATGCCGTCGAAGCCGCACAGACCGCAACGCCGCGGCCCGATCATCGCCACACGCTGCAGCATTGCCAGATGGCGGATGCTGCGCAATTCAAGCGCATGAAGACGCTCGGCATGTGCGTCAACCTGTTCGCCAATCATGTCTATTATTGGGGCGATTCGCATTACGACCTGACCATGGGCCCGGAGCGCGCCAACCGCCTGGATGCCACCGGCACCGCGCTGCGTATCGGCGTCCCCTTCGCGATCCATTCCGACGCGCCGGTGACGCCGCTCAGCCCGCTGTTCACCGCCTGGTGCGCGGTCAATCGCGTGACATCCTCAGGCCGCGTGCTCGGCAAAGGGACCGAAGCGCTGACGGTGCAGCAAGCACTCAACGCCATCACCATCGATGCCGCCTATACGCTGAAGCTCGATCACGTGGTCGGCAGTATCGAAACCGGCAAATATGCCGACTTCGTCGTGCTCGACACCGATCCACTCGAGGTTGCGCCGGAGACAATCAAGGACATCAACATCTGGGGCACGGTTGTCGGCGGCCATGTGCGGGAGGCGCCGCGGGCATGATGGTTTCGTCGTCGGTAAAAACACCCGTAACGGTGATCGGCGGATTTCTCGGCGCCGGCAAGACGACCTATCTGAACCGCCTTCTGCGCAGCGACAGCGGTCGCTATGCCGTGTTGGTGAATGATTTCGGTGCAGTGAATATCGACGCTGCGCTGATCGCGGCACATGACGGCGAGACCATGACGCTGGCCAATGGCTGCGTCTGCTGCAGCATCGGCAGCGGCTTCCTCGATACGCTAGGCCGCATCCTCGATGACGGGACGACATTCGATCACATCATCATCGAGGCGTCCGGAGTCGGCGATCCCTGGCGCATCGCCGAGATCGCACTGGTGGAACCGAGCCTGCGTCTCAATGCCGTGATCGTGCTCGCCGATGCATCGCGCATCGTCACCTTGCTCGACGACAGCCGCGTCGGCGACACCGTGCGCGGCCAGTTCGAGCGCGCGGATCTCGTTCTGCTCACCAAGGTCGATCTGCTCGACCGTGTCGCCGTGGATAGCGCGCGAAGCACGGTGAGCGCCCTGCGCCCCGGCGTAGCGGTCGTCGAAACCACTGAACACACTTTACCCGGCCTGCCGGACGGTGCCTTCAGGCCGGCCTCGCGCTTTGCCGCGACGGATGCCGATCTCACTGATCACGAACACGACTTCCGCCGCTGGTCCTATTCCCGCAGCGGCGCTTTCGATCTCGATGCGCTCGCTGATGCTTTCAAGGCGTTGCCACCACAACTGCTGCGTCTCAAGGGTGCATGCCGTATTGCCGACGAAGCGATGCCGTTACTGCTGCAGATGGTTGGGCAGGACTGGGCGCTGACGGCAATGCCAGACGGCATGGCAGCAGAACACGACATCCTGCTGGTCGGCGTAGGCACCGACGCGCTGCCGGACACAAGCGCGCTCGACGCCATTCTCGACGCCGCGCTCATTTCGCCAACATCCGTGACAACGGCGGACATCAACCGCCGGCAAACCGCATTCACCCTCTGAGAGAAGGACACCTTCCATGTCTCCGACCTGGTCTGGACGACCCCGCTCGCTGAAAGCCTCTCTTCTGTCTGCCGCGCTCGGCCTCGCCCTCGTAGCGACCGCCGTCTCACCCAGCATCAAGCCTGCCCTCGCCGCCGATGGCGGCACGCTGGTGATCGCATCGACGCAGATACCGCGCCATTTCAACGGCGCCGTGCAGTCCGGCCTCGCCACCGCGATGCCGTCGACGCAGATTTTCGCCAGCCCGCTGCGCTACGACGACAACTGGAATCCGCAACCTTATCTCGCAAAATCCTGGGAAGTTTCGCCGGACGGCCTGTCCGTCACGCTGAAGCTCATCGACAACGCGCTATTCCATGACGGCAAGCCGGTAACCTCCGAAGACGTCGCCTTCTCGATCATGACCATCAAGGCCAACCATCCGTTCCAGAGCATGCTGGCCGCAGTGGACAAGGTCGATACGCCGGATCCGCTCACTGCCATCATTCGCCTCAAGCACCCGCATCCCGCACTGCTCTTGGCGATGTCACCGGCGCTGATGCCGATCATTCCGAAACACGTCTATGGCGACGGCCAGGACGTCAAGGCGCATCCGGCAAACCTGAAGCCGATCGGCTCTGGCCCCTATCGCCTCACCGAATACAAGCAGGGCGAATTCTACACGCTGGAGAAATTCGACAAGTTCTTCATCCCCGGCAGGCCGAAGCTCGACAAGATCGTCGTCAAGCTGGTCTCCGACAGCAACGCGGCGGTCGTCTCGCTGGAGCGCGGCGACATCAACCTGCTGCCCTTCGTCTCGAACACCCGCGATATCGACCGCATCGAGAGAATGGCCAACGTCACCATCACCGACAAGGGCTTTGCCGGTGTCGGCCCGATCAACTGGCTCGCCTTCAACACCAGGAAGAAACCGCTGGATGACCTGCGCGTGCGCCAGGCCATCGCCTATGCGGCCAACCGTGAGTTTATCGTCTCCAAGCTGATGAACGGAAAGCCGAAGATGGCGACCAGCCCGATCGCACCGGGCTCGCCGCTGCTCGCGCCCGATATCGAAATGTACAAGCTCGATCTCGCCAAGTCGCAGAAGCTACTGGATGAGGCCGGCTACCCCAAGGCCGCCGATGGTTCGCGCATGAACCTCACGATCGATTTCATCCCCGGTGACGAGGAACAGCAGCGTAATGTCGCCGAATATCTCCGCTCGCAGCTCAAGCGCGTCGGCATCAATCTCGAAGTCCGCGCCGCGCCGGACTTTCCAACCTGGGCCCAGCGCATCGCGAATTACGACTTCGACCTCACCATGGATAACGTTTTCAACTGGGGTGACCCCGTGATCGGCGTTAACCGCACCTACCTTTCGAGCAACATCCGCAAGGGCATCATCTGGTCGAACACCCAGCAATACAGCAATCCGAAGGTAGATGAGCTGCTCGCTGCGGGTGCCGAGGAAAAATCGCCGGAGAAGCGCAAGGCGATCTATGCCGAGTTCCAGAAGCAGGTCGTGAATGACGTGCCGGTCTATTTCATCAACAGCGCGCCTTATCGCAACGCATTCGCCAAGGGACTCGACAATCTGCCGACGACGATCTGGGGCGTGATGTCGCCGCTCGACGACATCTATTGGAAAGAGAAGCCGAAGACCTGATAGTCTTGGCGCAGACTGACGGTCCAGCACCATGAACCTCGTTCTCCATGTCTCCAAGCAGTTGGCCAATGCTTTCGGCTTGCTGCTTGCCGTGCTGGTCCTCAATTTCTGTCTTATCCATGCCGCACCCGGCGATCCCGCTCTGGTGATCGCCGGGGAGATGGGCGGCGCCTCTGCAGACGTGATCGCCGCGCTACGCGTCAAATACGGCCTCGACAAGAGCATGCTGGAGCAGCTCTTCACCTATCTCGGCAAGGTCACCACCGGCGACTTTGGCTATTCCTATTATTTCAATGAGCCGGTGCTCGGCCTGATCGGCCAGCGCATCCCGGCGACGCTCTATCTCGTGCTGTCGGCGCTGGCCATGTCGGTGGTCATCGGCACACTGCTCGGCATCATCAGCGCGCGCAAGCCGAACGGACTGTTCAGCCAGGGGGTCACGGTGATCTCGCTCGCCGGCTATGCCGCGCCGGTGTTCTGGACCGGGCTGATGCTGCTGCTTCTGTTCGGCTCGGTATGGCCGATCCTGCCGGTCACCGGTATGACCGATGTGGCGCGGCCGAAAGCCGGCCTAGCCTATGTGCTCGATGTCATGCAACATCTCGTACTGCCGGCAACGACGCTCGGGCTCGTCTATATCGCGCAATATAGCCGCCTCGCCCGCGTCAACATGATCGACGCGCTGACCGCCGACTATGTCCGCACTGCCCGTGCAAAAGGCCTCCCGGAGATCATCGTCATCGGCAAGCACGCGCTGCGCAACACGCTGATCCCAATCGTCACCGTGGCCGGCCTGCAATTCGGCCATCTGTTCGCCGGCGCCGTGCTGGTGGAGACCGTGTTCTCCTGGCCCGGAATGGGCCGCCTCGTCTTCGAATCCATCCTGCGCCGCGATTATCCCACTTTGCTCGCCGTACTGTTCTTTTCCGCGGTGCTGGTGATGGCCGCCAACATCGTCACCGATCTGGTCTATCGCCTGGTCGATCCGCGTATCCGTTCGGGGGGCCGATGACCACGATCAAATCCACCGCTGTCAAACCCGACACCACAATGCTACCGGCACGCGCCGCGACCTCGCCCATCGCCGCGGCCTTGCGCCAGTTTGCGCGCAGCCCGGCCGGCGTTGCCGGCGCCGTCGTGCTGATCCTCATCATCCTCGCGACCTTGCTCGGCCCGCATCTCTACGGCGTCGATCCGCTCGACATCGCGGGCGCGCCGCTGACGCCGCCAGATGCCGATGCCTGGCTCGGCACCGACTATCTCGGCCGCGATATCCTGTCCGGCCTGCTGCAGGGCGGCCGCGCCACGCTGGCGGTGGGCGGCGTCGCCGCGCTGATCACCATCGTCATCGGCGTCACCATGGGATCGCTGGCCGGCTTCTTCGGCGGGCCGATTGATACGGCGCTGGTGAAGGTCACCGAATTCTTCCAGATTCTGCCGCCGCTGCTGTTTGCCATGGTGCTGGTCACTTTGTTCGGTCAGTCGTTGGTGGTCGTCACCCTCGCCATCGGCGTGGTGAGCTGGCCGTCGGCGGCGCGGCTCACCCGCGCCGAATTTCTGCGGCTGCGCAATCTCGATTTCGTCAAGGCGTCCCGTGCCGCCGGGGGCGGCAACGGCCACCTCATCCTGCGCGTGGTGCTGCCCAATGCGCTGCCGCCCATCATCGTCTCGGCGACCCTCGCCATCGGCGTCGCCATCCTGTTCGAGGGTGGATTGAGTTTCCTCGGCCTCGGAGATCCCAACACCATGAGCTGGGGGCTGATGCTCGGCCAGAACCGCAATTACGTGCTCGACGCCTGGTGGACCGTCACCTTCCCCGGCGCTGCGATCTTCATCGCCGTGCTCGCCATCAGCCTGATCGGCGACGGCATCAATGATGCGATCAATCCGCGCCTGCGGAAGCGAGGCTGAGCGATGCCCCCCGTTCTCTCCGTCAAGGATCTCAGCGTCTCGATGAACGGCACCAAGGGCATGGTGCCGGTGCTCGAGCATCTGTCCTTCGATGTCGCGCAAGGTAAGACCATGGCACTGGTCGGCGAGTCCGGCTGCGGCAAAAGCATGACCGCGCTGGCGATCATGCAGCTATTGCCGGAAGACTTTCGCGTCACCTCCGGCAGCATCCTTCTCGACGGCGTCGAGGTTCTATCTGCGTCGCCCAAGGAGCTGCGCAGCCTGCGCGGCAACAAGATGTCGATGATTTTCCAGGAACCGATGACAGCGCTCAATCCACTCTACACCGTCGGCAACCAGATCGGCGAGGTGCTTCGCCAGCGTCGCGGCCTCAGCCGCCGTGATGCCCACGCGCAGGCGATCCAGTTTCTCAAGGCGGTGCAGATCCCCGCGGCCGACAAACGCGTCGATGCTTATCCGCATCAGTTGTCGGGCGGCATGCGGCAACGTGTGATGATCGCCATGGCATTGGCCTGTAAACCGAAGCTTCTGATCGCCGACGAGCCGACCACCGCGCTCGACGTCACGGTACAGGCGCAGATCTTCGACCTGCTCAGCGAATTGCAGGACGACACCGACACGGCCATTGTACTGATCACCCATGATCTCGGCGCCGTCGCCGAACTCGCCGACGACGTCGCCGTGCTCTATGCCGGCCGCTGCATCGAACAGGGCGCAGCGGACGAGATCATCGCCCATGCGCGCCATCCCTATACGCGCGGGCTGATGGCCTGCGTGCCACATCTGCAGCTTGGCCGCGCCATCGATCATCTCGCTGCCGCGCTCGACGAAATCCCCGGCATGGTGCCGCCGCTCGGCGCACGCGGGCCGGACTGCGCTTTCCTGCCGCGCTGTGCCTTTGCCAGCGAGATCTGTCGCGCACAGCCGCAGCCGCCACTCGATCGCATCAATGCCGGTGCCGCCGTCTCGTGCTGGCGTCATCAGGAGATCGCACCGGGAGCGATGGCTTGAATATATCCGCATCCGCAGACGTTCTGCTCGACGTCAACGATCTCGTCGTGCACTTTCCGGCCGGACGCCGCGGCATGTTCGGTCCACCGTCGAAGGTCCACGCGGTCGACGGCGTGAGTTTTCGCGTCCGCCGCGGCACCACCTTCGGCATCGTCGGCGAAAGCGGCTCCGGCAAATCGACCACCGCGCAGGCAGTGATGCGGCTGATCCCGATGACTTCCGGCCAGATCGTGTTCGGCGGCGAGAACATCGCAGAGTTCCGCGGCGAGAAACTGCGGCTGGCGCGAAGCAGATTTCAGATTGTGTTTCAGGATCCTTTTTCAGCGCTCGATCCCCGTCGCCGCGCCGGCGATCTGATCCGCGAACCGCTCGACCTACTCGGTATCGGCTCGCCACGCGAGCGCGAGGTCCGGGTCAGACAGCTTCTGGAGGAAGTCGGCCTGCCGCCGCAGGCGGCTAATCTCTTCCCGCATCAGTTCTCTGGCGGCCAGCGCCAGCGCCTCTGCATCGCGCGCGCGATGGCTCCCGAGCCCGACCTCATCGTCTGCGACGAAGCCGTCTCCGCGCTCGACGTCGCCATCCAGGCGCAGATCCTGAACCTCCTGAAGAAGCTGCAGCGCGAACGCGGCCTGACCTATATCTTCATCTCGCACGATCTCGGCGTGATCCAGCATTTCTGCGACGAGATCGCCGTAATGTATCTTGGCCGTATCGTCGAACAGGCGCCAGCACAGGCGTTCTTCTCGGCACCCTCGCATCCCTATAGCTGGTCGCTGATATCAGCCGCCGCGCCGCCCGGCCCGCTGCGCGTCCGGCTGAAGAAGGACTATCTGGTCAAGGGCGATCCGCCGAGCCCGGTGGATCCACTGCCTGGCTGCCGCTTCGTTCAGCGCTGTCCCTTCGCCATCGCGCGCTGCCGCGACGAGTTGCCGGTCCTGAATATCCAGGCCGACGAGCACTTCGTCGCGTGCCACCGGACCGGCGAGATCAATCCACCGGATTTTGCTTCCTTGTGACACGTCGTCCGAGCGGGAAAATGGCTTTGCGCCATAAGCTGCCATTTGGCTGTTCCGGCACGATTATGTCCTAGGTTCGCATGCGCGAAACGCAATAGGCCGGCTCTCTAGAACGGCGACGCCAACGTTCGGTCGGTTTGGCTGTGCTCCCGCAACGATGCAATGTGATCGTCGTGTTCGTCGCCTGTAGGTCTGGGGTTCGACAAGCGCGTGGCTCGACCTCGCTGCCGTGATGGCCTTCATCTCCCTCACTTCATCCATGCAGATACTTCGACAGGCTTGATCCGAGCATTCTCAACAAAAAATTCTATAAAGTGCTGCAGCTAGCCCTCGGATGGAAAACAGCTTTTGTCTTCCCTGATCCATTTTTTATTATTGCCTGCAATTCGAAATGAATTCCCTGTTCGCAGGGAATTGGCACGGAGACGGGTGCGAACAGCACTCCCGCCCCAACCAGGCAAGCTCGCTAAAACGCCAATTGCCTCAATGTGTTGAGAAAATCGTATTCGCCAGCTTTTGCCAAAACAGGCACAGTCTCCGGGTGGCGAAATTGCCCCCCTGGGACGGTTCAATTCCCGGAAGTCTCCGGCAGTTACCACAGATATTCCCGTTTTGGGAGACTCCGCGCGGAGATTTGGTTCGATCGCACTGCTTGGCGGGACGGGAGACGGCTTCTCGCCGATCCCCGATGAGTTCGGTCCGCCATTGGGAAATTTAGCCGCCGGACTGGTAACTATACGCAACGTCACAAGAATCTGGCTGCCACATTCAACCGAGATGGCTCACGAATTTTGTACTCAAGTAAGCATTAAGCCCCTCAATACCTCCCTCGTGCCCGTAACCTGAATCTTTTACGCCACCGAATGGCGTTTCCGGAAGGGCGATACCAAAATGATTGATCGACACCATTCCGTGGTCGAGTCCATCGGACACTTTGGTTGCAGTCTTCGCATCCTTGGTGAAGGCATAGCTCGCAAGACCGAACGGCAGACTATTGGCGCGTTCCAGCACTTCATCGGCATCCTTGAAGCGTAACATCACCGCGATCGGGCCAAATGGCTCCTCGTGCATAATTCGCGCGTCGGCCGGGACATTCGTCAGTACAGTCGGCTCGAAGAAGTTGCCGGCATTGCCAATGCGCTTGCCACCCGTTTCGATTTTGGCACCCTTCTCCTGCGCATCGAGCAGAGTGGTTTCCATCGCATTGACCCGCCGCGGATTGGCAAGCGGTCCCATTTTGCTGTTAGGATCAAACCCGTCTCCGACGGTAATACCGCGTGCAAGGTCCGTGAACTTGGCCACAAACTTATCGTAGGACTTCTCCTGCACAAAGAACCGCGTCGGCGAAACACAGACCTGGCCCGCGTTGCGATATTTCATCCCCGCCAGAAGCGTAGCAATGCCATCGGTCTCTACATCGTCAAAGACCAGCACGGGCGCGTGGCCGCCGAGCTCCATGGTCGTGCGCTTCATATGCTGTCCGGCAAGCGAGGCCAGATGCTTGCCGACCGGGACAGAGCCCGTGAACGATATCTTGCGGATCGCCGGTGAACCGATGAGATATTCCGAGATCACGGCCGGAACGCCGTAAACCAGATTGATTACGCCGGCGGGCACACCGGCCTCTTCGAAACATTTCACGAACTCGATTGGCGAGCCCGGTGTTTCCTCGGGGCATTTGAGGATGATCGAGCAACCGGCAGCAAGCGCACCGGAGATCTTCCGAGCAGCCTGCAGCACTGGAAAATTCCAGGGTGAGAAGCCCGCCACCGGACCAACAGGCTCCATCATCACCATGTTGCGGACGCCGTCAGCCCTCGCCGGAATGATGCGGCCATAGGCGCGGCGGCCTTCCTCGGCGAACCATTCGATGACGTCGGCCGAGCCCATGACTTCGAGCTTCGCCTCAGCCAGGAGCTTGCCCTGCTCGAAGGTGAGAACGGTGGCGATTTGCTCGGCCCGCGTGCGCACCAGATCGGCGGCCTTGCGCAGGATCTTGCTGCGCTCGAAGGCGGAGACGCGTCGCCAGGTGTTGAAGCCGGATTGAGCCGCCGCGAGCGCCTTATCGAGATCGGCCTTTGACGCATGTCCGAGTTTGCCGATTGGCGTATTGGTGGATGGATTCATCACGTCCTGGTAATCGCCCGACGTCGGCTGGACCCATGCGCCATTGATATAGTGCGGGAGCGTATCGAGATACTGTGGTTGCATGGACGGAATCCTGTTCCAGATTTTCGTTTGTCCTGAATTGAGATGCGAGCCTATTCAAGGGGCCAATACGCCGAGGTACTGGCGGACATCAGACTGACTCGTGAGATCATCAAAATGAGCGTAGTTGGTGACTGTTCCACCGCTGACGAACAAGAAACGCTCGCAGATCTCCTTGAGGATCGAGAGCTGAAACGTCGCTGTCGGATGCAGGCAGATGAAAACGAGCCGCTTCTCGCTGCGCAGTTTGCGGAAGAAATCCAGCATGAATCCGATATAGCCATCCTGGGTATTGAACTGCGGTTCATCGAACAGATGAACGAGCGGATAGGCGCTTGCAGCCTGCTCCATCGTGAAGGACGGTCTCGTTTTTCTGAACTGACGGACCTGATAGGATTGATGGTAATGGATCGCCAGACGATCGCGCTGAAGATAGCGAATCCTCTGCATGTCCTGACCGGCAACCATCACACGCCCTTCCGACGGCACGTTCGATCCCGCGATCATCTCGAATAGCGTCGTCTTGCCGGCGCCGTTTGGCCCCATGACGCCCACGATCTCGGACTGCATGAAAGCGCGATCCACGCGCAGTTGAAAGGCGGGCTCGCGGTCGAGCAAGCCGCGGCGATAGACCTTGTTCACACCCTCCAGCGCAAGTAGCGGCGTATCGCTCATGACAGCCCTCCCAGAAGCTTGCGCTTGAGTCCGGGATCGGCAGTCAGTGCCGCCACATCCCCTGCCCAGGCAACATGTCCCTGCGAAAGCACAACAACCCGATCGGCAACGCCCAATGCGACATCGGCATTCTGTTCGACCACGATACTGGCAATGCCCGCCTGCCTGAGGCGCCGAATGACAGCCATCACGTCATCGACGATTTTCGGTGCAAGGCCCTGGCTGGGCTCGTCGAACAGCACGAGACCGGGTGAACCGAGCAACGCACGCGCAATGGCGACCATCTGCATCTCGCCGCCGGACAAAGTCTCGGCCTCGCGCGCCATCAGGTATTTGAGCGGTGTGAAAATCTCGGTGACTTCTCCCAGAGACCAGGCTCGAAAGGCCGTGCGCTTTTCGCCTAACGACAGATTTTTCGCCACGGTGAGTGTCGGACAGAGGCGACGGTCGTCCGGCACCCAGCCAATTCCTGCGCATGCGATATGATGCGTCGCGCTTGCTGTGATCGACTTTCCCTGAAAACGGATGTCGCCCCGGCGCGCGCGCGTGAGACCGAGGATAGAGCGAAGCACCGTGGTTTTTCCCGCGCCGTTGGCGCCGAGCAAGGCAAGCACCTCGCCTGCGCGTACGGACAAGGAGACCGAAAACAACGCCTGCGTCTCGCCATAGAACGAATCGATACTGGATACATCGAGCATCAGTTGAGCCGCCCCAGGTTGGAAGCCTCGACCCATGGGTTCGCCTTGAGTGCGGCTGGCGCGCCGCACGCGATCACCTGCCCCCAATGAATGACGGATATCTCGTCGGCCAGCGAGAACAGGAATTCCATGTCATGTTCGATGATGACGATGGTCAGCTCGCCTTTGAGCTGCAGGATGAGATCGGCAAGCCGGGCGCGCCCGTCGCTACCGAGACCCGCAGTCGGCTCATCGAGAAAAAGCAGCTTGGGACGACAGGCCAGCGCGACGCCGATTTCGAGCGCGCGGCGCGCGCCATAGGAGAGCGACTTGGCTTCATCGTCGGCGCGTCCCGCAAGACCCACCTTTTCGAGAATGCTGTAAGCTTCGTCGACCAGCGCTGTGTCGGCATATGCCCGAGCAATCATGTCATGCCCGCGCCGGCGCGTGCCCGGAAGCGCAATGGCTATGTTCTCGAAAACCGTGAACTCGTCGAACAAGTTCATCAGCTGGAACGACCGTGCGATGCCGAGCCGCGCGATGTCCTGCGGGCTTTTCCCGGTGATATCGTCCCCCTGCCACAATACCTGTCCGCGATTGGGTTTGTAGCGGCCCGTCAGCACGTTGAAACAGGTCGTCTTGCCCGCGCCGTTCGGCCCCATGATGCCGGACAACTGGCCGGCTTCAAATGCAAGCGAGATGTTCTCGAGCACGACGCGATCGCCAAATCGCAGATGCAGATCTTTGGCTTCAAACAGTGGCATGGCTCACCTCGCCTGCGATTGCGGAGCGGCGGCAGGGCGCGGAACGATCTTGTCTCGTCCGTTCATGACGCCGGAAAATATGCCGGCGATCCCCTCCGGCTTGAAAAGCACCAGGACAACAAACGACAGGCCGAACCACAGCATCCATCCCGTGGTGAATGATCCGATGACGTCGCGCGCAAGAAAGAAGGCCACGGCACCTATGACGGGACCCCAGAACGAGACAAGCCCGCCGCCCACCAGTGTCATCATGACGACGTAGCCGGAATAGTGCAGGCTCATCACGTCCGGGAAGGCGGAAGTCTGTGCCATCGCGAATAGTCCGCCCGCGAGACCTGACAAGGTCGTGGATACGACCAGGACTGCCGCCTTGTAGCGCCAGACGTCGTAGCCGACAAAACGAGCACGTGTTTCGTTCTGCTTGATGGCCTTCACCACTCGCCCAAACGGCGAATGCACGAGCCGCCACAACAGGAACGAGACGACAGCGAAGACGGCGAGTACGAAGTAGTACAGCGCGATGTTGCTGCCGAGATTGAACGTGGTGATGCCAAGCGAGGCAGGCAGCCTCTCTATCTTGAGCAAACCATCTTCGCCACCAGTTATGCGGTGCGCCTTGATCGCGATGAACCAGAAGATTTGCCCGAAAGCGATGGTCATCAATGCGTAATAGATGCCTCGCCTGTGCGAGATAAAGAGCGCCACAAAAGCGCCCGCGATCGCGGCCGCACCTGCCGCAACCGCAAGACAGACCCACAGGTTCGGCACGACGTTTGATTGCGCCAGACCGAATGCATAGGCACCAATCCCGAAAAATGCGCCATGCCCGAACGACGGCAATCCCGCATGGCCGAGGACCAGATTGTAGGCCAGCGCATAAAGCGCAAAGATCAGGATCTCGACACCGAGATATTGATAGAGACCGACCCGCTCGATCCAGAACGGAACGGTTGCGAACAGTATCCATGTCACGAGCATCGCCGGCGTGAAGCTGGGGACCGTACGGGCTGCTGCCATATCAAGCCTCCAACACGCTTTTCTTGCCGAACAGGCCCCGTGCGCGGAATGTCACGACGGCAATTAACAACAGATACATGGACAGCATCGACCATTCGGAGGCATAGGCACCGGACAGCCCGACCACCATGCCGACCAGGAGGCCGCCCAACGCAGCGCCCCAGAAACTTCCGACGCCGCCGAGCACGATGATGAGAAATGCCGGCACAACGGCATCGACTCCCATATGCGGCCGAATTCCCCACAGCGGCGCCATGATCACACCGGCAAACGCCGCGAGCATCGTGCCAAGGACGAACACCCAAACGCGCAGTCGCGTCAGATCGATGCCGAGCGCCTGAACGATTTCGCTGTCATGGGCGCCTGCCTTGACCATCGCACCGAAGCGCGTGCGTTCGACGATGAACCAGACGGCTCCCATGGCCACGACCGCCATGCCGGCAGCCCAGAAGCGATAGGTCGACCAGATCAGATCGAGCATGATGAAGCCGCCGGACATGTCACGCGGTACCGGCATCATGTAATCGCGCGTACCCCACACCACGCGGATCAACTCCTCCAGCACCATGGCAACACCGAAGGTGAGCAGAAGCCCATAGAGCGGATCGCGCCCATAGGTGCGGCGCATCAGTCGCTCAAGCACAATACCAAAGGGCGCGACCAGGATCGGGGCTACGACAACTGCCGTGGCAAACCGCAAGCCAAGCGGCACACCCGCCCACGCGACCAGGACATCCGGCGGCAACGGCAATTTCGCCCCACAAATCGCATAGGCAAAATACGCGCCGAGAGCGAACAACGAGCCATGGGCAAGGTTGATCTGCTCCATCAATCCGAGGATCAGCATGAAGCCAAGTGCGATCAGAGAAAAAAGCAAGCCGAGCGCTATGCCGTTCAGCAAATGCGGAAGGAGATTGAGCAGCGACATAAGCGTTCATCTATTCCAATGAGCGAACATGAGCGCCCGGAGAGTGGTCCGGGCGCTCATGCGCAGGCTTTATGTGTCGAAGACCGGAACGTCCGCGAGCGCCTTCATCTTGCATTTTTCCAGTGAGGCGTCGTCCACCGCCGTTTCGGGCCTGGTCCAGCTGATGACCTCATACAGATCCGTCTTGTCGACGGGTTTTGCATTGCGGCGGGCAAGATAGATCGTCTGCTGCACTTGATGCGTCACAGGATCGATATACGCATCGAAATGCTGCATGCGGTCGGCGGCGAGCATCTTGTGCCCTTCCAGCTGCTTGATCACAGCGTGATTGCTGGTCGTACCGGCGCGCTCGATGGCACGCAGCAATTCGCGTGTCGCGATGTAACCGTTGTAGGAGACATTCCCCGGCACCGGAATGGGCGACTGCGGATAGGTCGTTTGCCAGCGCTTGACGAATTCAGCGACGCCGGGCAGCGGCAAGAGATGATACCAATTGGTGCCAAAGACGCCGAACAGCGTATCCTCCGCGCCCCAGATATCAGGCCAGTCCTGCTGATTGTTAATCCAGGCTGTTTTCTCTTCCAGCTTCAGCGCGCTGATCTGCTGACGTAGCGCCTTCATATCGTCGCCGCCAACCGCCATCGCGACCACATCAGGCTTGGCCTGCTGCACCTTGAGGAGATAGGAGGTGAAATCGCGGGTGCTCTGCGGGATCAGCAGATTATCGATGATCTGTCCGCCAGCCTTCTCGACCTCAGCTTTGGTCGCGGCCGATGTCGTGTGCCCCCACACATAGTCGTTTGTCAGCAGCAGCCACTTCTTGCCGATCTTCTGAACCGCATTCTGGACGGCGGCTTTGGAAAAATTGGTCCCGTTCCCATCCCAGACGAATTTGATGCGTGAACAGTTCTCGCCTGCTTCACTTGGCGCCGACGAGTTGGTGTTGAAATAGATGGTGCCGTATTTATTCGCGACTTGCGTGATGGCATTGGCGACACCCGAATGCACGGCGCCGATCAGGAAGCCACACTGCTCCTGCGTGATGAAACGCTCCGCGATGCGCGTGCCAGTCGCCGCATTGGTTTCAGTGTCGGCCGTCGTCCATTCGATCTTGCGACCGAGCACGCCGCCTTTTGCGTTGAATTCATCGATTGCGAGGCGGATGCCGCGCATGTCGTCCTGCCCGCTATTGCCGTATTGGCCGCTGGCATCGCAGGTGAGACCCAGTTTGATGGGCTTCTTTTCGCCCTGCGCCAGAACACGTGTGTGTTGCCATGGACCGAAAAATGTCGCTGTGGCAGACAGCAAGCCGCCCTTCACGAGGGCACGCCGGGACAGCCCGGACGTATCGCTACGTCGCTTCATTGTTTCCTCCTGGACTCGGCGGCTCTTTTATTGATGTCCGCGCGTAGTATGGCCTTAGAATAAACATTCCACGAAGTATGTAAAGTGGAATATAAAAATCAGAGAAGTCGATGCCCGCAAATACGAGCCAATCGCATGCCCACTAAAGCCAACGCCCGCCAGCACGGCACCTATGAAAACCTCCGTCATGAGATCGCGCGCCAACATCCGGATTTTTCAGATCGCCTTCGCGTGATCGCGGAGTTTGCACTCGAGCATCCCACGGAGATGGCACTCGGAACCGTCGCGGAAGTCGCACAGCGTGCGAAGGTGCAGCCGTCCGCCATTGTGAGATTTGCGCGCGCACTGGGCTATGGCGGCTTCACAGAATTGCAACAGGTGTTCCGTTCAAGGCTCGTCGCCAGTGTGCCGCCGAGCTACAAGGAGCGCATCACCGGGCTGCGGCGCGATGGCCGCTTTCAGGATGCGAACAATCCGCAGGCGGTTCTGACCCGCTTCGCGTCAGAAGGCATGGTCTCGCTTGAAAGCCTGCAGGACCGCGTAAGGCAGGCAGATCTTGTGCGCGCGATCGAACTGCTCGGCGCCGCTGAGACGATCTACGTCCTGGGCCTTGGCGGCTCTTTCCCGGTCGCAGCTCATCTGACTTATGTTCTGCGCAAACTCGGGCGCCGCGTTGTCATCCTCGACGGACTTGGCAGCGCGCTTGGCGATCAGGCCGCTTCGGCGACACCTGCCGATGCGCTCGTGGCCATCAGCTTCAGGGTCTACAATCCCGACACAGCACGACTGTTTCCGGAGCTCGTAGCCCGCCGCTTGCCTGCCATTTCGATCACAGACAGCTTGCTCAGCCCCATTGTCGAAGGCGCCAGCGTCGTTTTCGAAATCCCGGATATGCCGGAAGCCGCACTCCGTACGATGGTCGCTCCCATGTGTCTCGCCCAGACACTAGCCGTCGGTCTCACGCTCACACTTGACTGAAGATAACTCTCATTAACTGACAGGATGAAGTCATGTCCGCTCGTATGCTGGAAGGCCAGGTCGCACTCGTCACAGGTGCAGGTCGCGGGCTTGGCCGCGCCTTTGCCGAACGACTCGCAGCCCTCGGTTGCCATATCGCGATTCACGGCATGCGCGAGCACGGCCCTTCCGAGTTTGGTGGCACTGAAACGCTTACGGATGTCGCTCGATCGATAGCCGACAAGAACAGCGTCCGCACCTTCAAGGTTCTCGGCGATCTTACGCAATCAGAAGACATCGCGCGGGTCATTCAGATCACCGAGGCCAATCTCGGCCCCATCGATATCCTCGTGCATAATGCCGGCGGCGACATCGCGGCTGCGGGCGGAAAGCCGAACCCGAACGATGTCGTAAATATCAAGGCCGAGGATGTGCGGGCCGTCATCGACCGCAATCTTCTGAGCACAATCTTCGTCTGCCAGCAGGTGGCGCGAGGCATGATGGACCGACGCCGCGGGCGTATTATCAACATCGGCTCAGTTGCGGCATTCAAAGGACGCACAAATGCATCGATCTACGCAACGGCGAAAGCCGGCGCGATGCATTTTACCCGGTGTCTCGCCGACCAGATGCGGACCTATGATGTCACCGTTAACACGATCGCCCCTGGCGACACACGCACGGAGCGGTTTATGGCAACACGTACTGTTGATCCTGCGCGGCTGATTCAGGAAGGGTCGCTCGACCGCATTGCCACCATAGACGAGGTTGCGCGCGTCATTGACTTATTTGCCGGACCTATGGGAGCGTTCGTATCGGGCCAGGTCATTCGCGTCGACGGCGGCGGCCAGCTCTGGCCGGCATGACGTCGAACGAGGTTCATTCCTCGATATTTGAGAGGCAACTCGCGCGTCGTTTGCGAGCTTCTCAGGGTTGATGATGCATAGAGCCGCCTCCCCTGCATCGACGGCAGCGTCACTACTCTGCCGAAGGCATACAGTTGTGCAGAAGATCAGCCACCCAGATCAGAGTTGATGGTTCGACGATGGGAAAATCCCTGAAGGACAGCAGCGACAACTGCCAGCCCTGCTCCGAAGATGCTCACCGCGCCCCAACCACCCTGACTCCAGAAGAACGTCGCACCTGCCGACCCTACTGAGCCACCCAGGAACATGCCAGTCATGAAGATCGTGTTCAGTCGTCCGCGTGCTTCTGGATGCAGTCCAAATACAATGTGTTGATTGGAGATCAGCGCGCTCGTCACGCCGACATCGAGAATGACGACACCGACAACCAGCCCGATCACACTTCCCCAGAACCCGAATATGATCCACGACACGCAGGTTATCGCTGCGCCGATCAAGGCCACGCGAGCCGGCCCGCGTTGATCTGCAAGCCTGCCTGCAAGCGGAGCTGCGAAAATGCCGACGGCGCCAACGATCCCGAAGAGCCCTGCGATGTCTGCTCCGAGCGCGAAACGCGGCTCCTGGAGATGAAGGGCGAGGATCGTCCAGAATACCGTAAAGGATGCGAACAGCGCGGCCTGCACGACGGTTGCCGAGCGCAGTGACGGCTCGTTGCGCCACAGATGAATCATGGATCTGAGCGCGCTGCTGTATGGCATGGCGACGTAGGGATGGCTGCGCGGAAGTGCGATTGCCATGGTCAGACCGGCGATGATGGCCACGGGCGAGCCCACCCAGAACATTTCGCGCCATCCGGCATGGGTTGCGACGAACCCGGCCAATGTCCGACTGAACAACAGACCACACAGCAATCCGGACATGATCGTCCCGACCGTCTGACCGCGCCGCTCCGGTGACGCCAACAACGCTGCAAACGGGATGATCTGCTGAGCGACGGTCGACGTCGCTCCGACAAGCAAGGATGCAGCGACCAGCGCCCATCCGGTCGGCGCCAGTGCAGCGAGAACGAGGGCGGCCGCCAACAAAGCGAACTGCCCGACAATAAGTCGCCGCCGATCCATCATGTCGCCCAAGGGCACGAGGAGAAAGAGCCCCGCCGCGTAGCCGATCTGGGTCGCCGTCGGAATCAGTCCCGTGGCAGACTGTCCCGGGAATTCAGCCTGGATCACCCCGAGCATTGGCTGGTTGTAGTAGATGTTGGCAACCGCGACGCCGGTCGCCGCCGCCATTACGAATGTCAAAGAACGACCGAAGGGTTTTGAAACCGTTTGTACGGATGGGGTTGCAAGCTCAGACATCGAAAACCTCGCGAATGGAATGACGACGATATCTAGATCTGTATCGGTTTCTGATGTAGCGTTGCCAAAAGATAAGCCGACATATCGGAATTCGATATAATGGATACTGCCACCGTTGCCGTCCTGGTTGATGCTGCTTTGGTCGGAAGCCTCGCAGGAGCCGCACGTAGACTTGGCATCTCCCCGATGGTCGCAACGCGTCGTTTGGCGGCCCTGGAGCAGGACCTCGGCGTGCGCTTGTTTCATCGCACGACGCGATCGATGTCGCTGACACCGGAGGGCGAAGCGTTTTTGCCCTACGCCCAGGCGCTGGTTGAGGGGGAGCTTGCAGCAAGGGCAAATCTTCGCGCCGCCAAAGAGGGCGTTTCGGGCACGCTTCGGGTTAATACCTCGGCCGCCTTCGGACGAAAGCTGATTGCGCCGATCATCCCGCGTTTGCTGACGAGCCACCCGGCATTGCGGATCGACCTTGAACTCAACGATAGCGTGGTCGACATAACGGGCACGGGAACGGACCTCGCAATCCGCTTCGCGGAGCCTCGGGAAAACAGTCTGGTTGCGCGATCACTTGGCATCAGCCCGCGCGTCCTGGTCGCAGCGCCAAGTTACATCGAAGCGCATGGTCGACCTTCTACCGCCGCCGATCTCAAGGGACACGCCTGCCTGTCACTCTCGGGAACAAGCCGTTGGCCGTTCCGCATCGGCGGCCGCGAGCGGCACGTGCCGATCAACGCGCGCTTCTCGGCAAGCAGTGCCGATGCTCTTCACGACGCCTGCGTCCACGGCGCAGGCATCACGCTTCTTTCTCACTGGAACGTTCATGAAGATCTTCTGGACGGCCGGCTTTTACGCCTCGAACTACAAGACGCCGAAACAGATGATCATACAATCTGGGCCGTCTATCCCACCGCGCGACTTGTGCTTCCCAAGGTCAGGATGTTCATCGCTGAGCTCGAGTTGCTTTTGGCGGCTAATTATCCCCACCGCCGGTAGGGACCGCCTAGCGCGCGCCCCGTATGCGTTTCGGCGGCCTTCGGGGGAACCGTAAGGGCGGCGAGTCGCCAGATGGCTTCGTCATCAAGCTGCAGCGGCTCTCGCGTCGTAACAAGAATATCCACATACGCCGTTTTAGCGAGGAAGCTGGCAACGAGTTTGGCCACTGGACCCAGCACATGCTCACAACAGTCCAGGATCAGAAGCAATCGCCTATCGCGGAGCGCCGACACGATTTGTTCGATACCGGGCCAGTCCGTTACTCTCAACCCGATCGCATTCGGCCAATGCCGTGTAGACAAGATCAATTGAGGATATTCTAGATCGATAAAGTAGGCGCCGTCGGCGTAGTTTGCGGCCCGGTCGTTCGCGACCTGCAATGCAATCGTTGTTTTCCCGATGCCACCCGATCCAAGGATCGTCACAAGTCGTCGGCTATTTAGAAGCTCGTGAATCCCATCCGCTGCCGCCTCGCGACCGATCGGCTTTACAACAATTCCAGGAATGCCGAACCGGGGCTGGTTTTCAGAGCGACGGATGACCGGCTCTTTCACAACATTAGCGTCGAAACGGTAGCCCTGAGATGGATCAGCTTGAATTACGGCGCCGTAATCACGCAGAGCTTTTCTCACCCCTGAGATTTGGACCCGCAAATTGCTTTGATCAACGTCGGCGCAGCATAGAAGTATTGCCTCAGGTTTTACCAGACTTTCCGCAGGGTCTAGAAAACGCCGCCGTTATCTTCGGCACAAGCCGCCATTCACGCCGCCAAAGGCGCCCTGTCCGTCGGGCGCGCCCCGGTTGTGCCATTTAACAGCGTTTGGTGACTACGACCTCAAGATATTGGTTAGGCGACCACCATTCCCTGGGCTGCGGCACGCAGCGGCTTGCCTGCCGATGCGTCGAGAAATCCGGTCAGGCGCTGGCGAATGATCTTCTCGGCGTCCGCCATGATACGATCGATCAACTCCTTGACGGTCGGGATATCATTGATCAGTCCGGCCACCATGCCGCAACTCCAGGCACCGGCGTCCATCTCACCGTTCACCATGACCTTCGGATAGACGCCCGCGACTTCATTGATGATGTCGCCGATGACCAACGAATCGCCTTTCTCGCGTTCCGTAGCGATCAACCGCTCGACACCGGCATTGTTGAGGACGCGCTCCGTGTTTCTCAGCGAGCGCATCACCAGGCGGGTATCGAGCTCGGAAGCCTTCACGATCGCATCCTTGACGTTCTGATGGACGGGAGCTTCCTTGGTCGCGACAAACCGCGTTCCCATGTTCATGCCCGCGGCGCCCATCGCAAGGGCTGCGACGAGACTGCGCGCATCCGCCATGCCACCTGACGCAACGAACGGGATCTTCAACTCCTCCGCAGCACGCGGCAGCAGGATCATGTTGGGCATATCGTCTTCGCCGGGATGACCGCCGCATTCGAAGCCATCGACGCTCACGGCGTCACAGCCGATTTTCTCCGCCTTGAGAGAATGGCGGACGGAGGTGCATTTGTGGATGACCTTGATCCCCGCCTCTTTCAGAGCCGGCATATATTGCTCCGGGCTTCGGCCGGCGGTTTCAACGGCCTTGATCCCACCTTCCTTGATGGCCGCGATATATTCCGGATAGGGCGGCGCATCGAAAGTCGGCAAGAAAGTGAGATTCACACCGAACGGCTTGTCGGTCATGTCGTGGCAGCGCGCAATTTCCTTCGCGAGATTCTCGGGAGTGCGCTGCGTCAGTCCGGTGATGATGCCGAGGCCGCCGGCATTCGAGACTGCAGCAGCCAGTTCGGCGAATCCCACATAGTGCATACCACCCTGGATGATCGGATGCTCGATGCCGAACAGGTCGGTGATGGCAGTTCTCATGATCGTCTCCGGCTTGTGCTGTTTCAGTTATCTGATTTCCGATGAGGAGCTCGCAAGCCCGCGCCCGATGTGACACTGCGTGCGCTGCGCTTGAGAGCGTCTGGATTGTCTTTGTCGAGACTTCGGCTTTGAAAGGCGCCTTTCAGGCTCCTTGCGAGTGAGACGCTACGACGTGCGGGCGAAGCGCATGAGGTGGAATGCGGGATCCCCGAACAGGATATCGATGGCGCCGATCCGCTTGAAATAATGACCCACGTTGAGCTCGTCACTCATGCCCATGCCGCCGTGTAACTGGATGGCCTGTTCGCCGACGAAGCGCGCTGCATAGCCGACCTTCGCTTTTGCGCCAGATGCCAGCTTCGAGACGCCGGTCTCGCCATCGCTCAGGCTGAGCACGAGGTGCTGCGTCAGTGAGAGCGCCTCCTGAAGAGCGACGAACATGTCGACCATGCGATGCTGCAGCACCTGGAACGTCCCGAGTGCGACGCCGAACTGCTTACGCGTCTTGCTATAGTCGAGCGTCGATGCATTGAGTTCGGTCATCGCGCCGACGGCCTCTGCGCATAGTGCCCCGATGGCGCGGTCACGACATCGCTCCAGAATTGCGGTGCCTTGTCCTTCGGCGCCAAGAAGACCGCTGGCCGGCACGCGGACATCCTTCAACGTGATCTCCGCGGCCCGACGGCCATCGACCGTCTTGAAGCTTTGCAAATGCAGCCCAGCCGACTGGCGGTCGACAATGAAGAGGCTGACACCATCGTGATCGCGGCGGTCTCCGCTCGTACGCGCGGAGACGATTAACTTGTCTGCCCACGGCGCTCCAATGACCGCCGTCTTTGTACCGGATAAGATGAAATCGTCCCCGCTCCTGCGGGCGCTCGTGGACACATTGCCGAGGTCGTAGCGAGAGCCCTGCTCAGCCCATGCCAGCGCCCAGATCTCACCGCCGCCAGCGATGATCGGTAGATATGCGTGACGCTGCGCGTCAGATCCTTCAGCCTCAATCAAGCCGCCAGCCAGCACCACCGTCTCCATGAATGGCTCAACGACGAGACTGCGGCCGAACTCCTGCATGACAATCATCGTTGCCAGCGGACCGTCACCGAAGCCACCGAATTCTTCGGAAAAAGGCGCCGCAAGAAGACCAAGGTCAGCAAACTTCCTCCAGTGATCGCGGCTCCATCCTTCATTACTGGCAACGATGTCGCGTCGAATGTCGAAGCTGTATTCGTCCTTGAGAAGCCGCTGCACACTATTGCGCAGGAGCTCCTGCTCTTCAGTGAACTGGATATCCATCGGCCCTGTGCTCCCTAAAGCCCGATCAAAGACCGAGCACCGCCTTTGCGATGATGTTGCGCTGGATTTCGTTTGAACCGCCGTAGATGCTCAACTTGCGGGAATTCAGATACTTCTCGGTTGCGGTATGTCCATAAGCGGGACCCGGCATGAATATGTTGTTGCCGCCAGCCGGCTCGCGCAGCGCCAGGCCGTAGTGTCCCATCACACGATGGGTGAGATCGGTAATGCGCTGAAAGATCTCGGTGCCCCTGATCTTGAACAGGGATGCCGCCGCGCCGGGATCAATCCCGCGTGCCATTTGCGCGACGACCCGCAATTCAGTCGCCTCAAGCGCCAGAATATCGAGTTCGACCCGCGCGATATCCCGCTCAAACTCGCCTGATGCGGGATCATCCTTCGGCACTTCGGTTCTGACGATGTCCTTTAGACGACGGAGATACCGCGTCGAGCGACCGATGCCAGCCATGCTGGTCCGCTCGTTGCCGAGCAGGAATTTGGCATAGGTCCACCCCTTGTTTTCCTCACCGATCAGATTCGCGACGGGAACGCGGACATTTTCAAGGAAAACGTCGTTGACCTCATGCGAACCATCGATCGTGATGATTGGCCGAACCGTCACACCCGGCGTTTTCATGTCGATCAGCAGGAACGAGATTCCGGCCTGCGGCTTTGCCGCCGGATCTGTGCGGACGAGGCAGAAGATCCAGTCGGCATGCTGCGCGAGGGTCGTCCAGGTCTTGTGACCATTGACGATGTAGTGATCGCCGTCACGCACAGCCTTGGTCCGCACCGAAGCAAGGTCAGATCCGGATCCCGGCTCTGAGTATCCCTGGCACCACCAGTCCTCGCCCGACAATATCCGCGGCAGGAATTTCTGTTTCTGGGCATCGGTGCCGAATGTGTAGATCACCGGCCCGACCATGGTCACGCTGAAGGCGAGAGGCGGCAAGGTTCCCGCCCGCGACGTTTCTTGCTCCCATATAAAGCGTTGCGTGAGTGACCAGCCCGGACCGCCATATTCCTTCGGCCACAGCGGAGCAATCCATCCCTTCCTGTGAAGGATCCGATGCCAAAGCAGCGATTGCTCCTTGCTCAGATCCGTCTCCGGATTGAGAACCCGCATTTCCTGCGGGTAGTTTTCAGCGATGAACGACCGGACCTCATCGCGAAAGGCGGCATCTTCGCTGGAGAGCTTGAGCTCCATGGCAATGCCTACCACTTCTCGCCGAATGGCCGGATCTCGTGCTCGAACGTCCATGCGTCACGCGGCTGCTGGTAAAGTGCCCAGTAGGCCTCGGCGACAGCAGCCGGCCGCATCAAACGGTTCGGATCAAGGTTTTCCATCGCCTGCGGCCCTTCGCGGCTGGTGATCAGCTGCCGTACCCATTCCGTATCGACGCTGGAGTCGATGACGAGATGTGCGACATGGATGTTCTTGGGGCCGAGCTCCCGCGCCATCGACTGGGCGACGGCGCGCAGGCCGAACTTCGCGCTGGCGAAGGCAGCAAAGCCGTTGCCGCCCCGCAGACTTGCCGTCGCGCCCGTGAAGAAGATGCTGCCCTTTCCGCGCGCCAGCATCGCGCGCGCCGCCTCGCGGCCGGCCAGGAATCCGGAGTAACACGCCATCTCCCAGACCTTGCGAAACACGCGTTCCGTCGTCTCGACGATCGGGAAGTTGACATTGGCACCAATGTTGAAAACACAGATCTCCAGCGGCGCATGGGCGTCGGCGTCGGCGATGAATTTCACCATCTCCTCTTCCTTGCGCGCATCGAGAGCACGCCCAAACACGGTGCCACCCGCGGCCTCGATCTCCTTGATCAGCGGCTCGAGCTTCTCGCCCTGGCGGCGGCCCACGAAGACCGTGAAACCTTCCGCAGCGAATTTCTTGGCGATCTCGCCGCCGATGAAGTCACCTGCGCCAACGACGGCTACCGTTGCATTGCGTTTTTTCAACTGAGTTCTCCCGGATGCGAGTATGCGGCGACGAATGCCGCCGCAATCTGCCTAGCTGCGCAGCGATTCCGCCAGCTTGTGCTTCAGAATCTTGCCCGTGGATGTAGCCGGCAGCGCCGGCAGCACGATGATCTCCGACGGGCGCTTGTAGGATGTGAGCTGGGGGCTGACATGCGCCATCAGATCGGAGACCGTTGTCTCGGTCCCCTGAAGAAGCTGCACAAAGGCAACGACCTCTTCGTTACCGTCCACGGGACGCCCCACGACCGCACACTGCACGACCGAGGCATGCGTACTCAACACCGCTTCGATCTCGGCGGGGTAGACGTTGAAGCCCGAGCGGATGATCATTTCCTTGGTACGGCCGACGATGAAGAGACAATCCCCCTCGAAGCGCGCGAGATCGCCGGTGTTGAACCAGCCGTCCGGATCGATCGCCTTCGCGGTCAGATCCGGCGCCCGATAATAGCCGCGCATCACATTCCGCCCACGGACATGGAGCTCGCCGACCTCGCCGGCAGTCTTGGGCAATCCGTCGAGACCCAGAATCTTCGCCTCGATACCCGGCAGCAGCGGGCCAACCGCCTGATCGTCGCGCGGCGCATCGATGCGAACACCGGATAATCCGGGTGAGCATTCGGTGATGCCATAGCCATTCAACAATGAGAGCCCGAGTTCGCGCTCGACGCGCGATTTCAAATCCAGGTCGAGCGGCGCGCCTGCGACCGCAATGAGACGCAAGGAGCCCCGATCGAGCTTGCTCAAGCCGGTAATCGATTTGTATTCCAGCAATCGCTGATAAGTTGCCGGCACGCCATTCAGGATCGTAATGCCTTCGTCCGAGATCGCCTTTACCAGCGCGGCCGGATCATACTTGCTTGCCAACCGGACGGCTGCGCCCGTCATCAAGGTCATCACCAGCAACGAAATGCCGACGATGTGCGAGATCGGGAGGACGATGTACTGTTTGTCAGACGGTGTCATGCGGCGGATCTCCGCCGTGGTCTTGGCGCTGAACAACAGATTCTCGTGCGTCAGCATCACGCCTTTGGGCGTGCCGGTCGTGCCCGACGTATAGATGAGAACAGCCACCTGATCTTTCGGGCTGTCCTCCACCGGTTCAGGTGACGTAGCCTCGTTGAGAGCGGTAGCGGCCACCTCCGGTAGCGGACCGATCCGATGCGTTTGGGCTTCATACCGCGTGGCATGGTTCGCCGCTTCCCTGGATACGCCGGCGGTCAGAAGCACACGGCGCGCGCCGCTGTGATCCCTGATCTGATCCAGCTCACGAGCGGACAGCCGTGGATTGACGACGATCGCCCAGACATCGAGGCGACTTGCCGCGAGCAGAAGACCTGCGAGCGGAATGCTGTTCTCGCTGACGATCATCAGCCGGTCGCCGGGCCTGATGCCGAGCCTGGTGAGATCACGGGCAATATCCGCGACGGCCTCATGCAACTGACCATAGGTCATGCTGCCCCCGTCATCGATCAGCGCGATCCGATCGGGCGTTTCGATAGCATGGCGATCAATGACCCGGTCAATGCGGCGCGGCAACGCGGAAAGTATGCGCGCTGCTTGATCGGTTTCCACCGTTTTCAACATCTTCGTCCTCCCGGAAACGAGCCGCTTCATCGCAGCTTCTGGATCGTATGGTCGGGTAACCTAGGCAGTCCTCGTTTTCAGGACAGAAGCCTGCTCCACGATCGCCTCTTCCACATCCCTGAGACTATCCTTGCCAAAGAACATCTCGTTGCCGACGAAGAAGGTCGGCGACCCGAACGATCCGCGGGCTACCGCGTCATTCGTGTCCTTGATCAGCTTCTGCTTAACGTCGTCCTGCTGAGCGCGTGCCATCAGCCTGTCGATGTCGATGCCCGACTCCTTGAAAGCCGCCATGAATACCGCCGGATCGTCCATCTTCTTCGGCTCTTCCCACATGTGGTGATAGGCAGCCCTGAAATACGGATCGAACAGGCCTTCGAACTTTGCCGCGACGGCGCCGCGCATGAGCATGAGCGTGTTGACCGGGAAGAAAGGATTGTTCTTGAACTTCGTAATGCCGTGCCGCCGGATGAAGCGCTCGGACTCGAGCCTCTGATATTCAGGTTTGTTCTTGATCCCGCGCAGCGACTCGGCCGGCGACATGTTGCCGGTGGCTTTGTAGATCCCGCCCAGCAACACCGGGATATATTCAAATTTGACGCCGGTGCGCTGCTCGATCCCCGAAAGGGCAGCTTCCGCGAGATAGGCGTTCGGGCTGCCGAAATCGAAATGGAATTCCGGCTGTGGTCGTTCGGTCAACGGCGCCTCCTCTTTAATCTTGGCGGGCGGGATTGAACTTCCGCCGCAACGTGAACGCTAAGGTTCTATTTTAGAACTGTCAACGCAAAAACAGGTTGAGAAACTGAAATCCGGAGATGCGTATTGTTTTGAGGTACGTACCAAAATAGAATGCGATGACTACCCAGGTCCGGAGACGCTGAATGAAATGGGATGCACTCGAGGAGGAGCCGTGCTCGCTGGCCCGCACTGTCGCGGTGATTGGCGACCGCTGGACCTTGATGATTTTGCGCGAATGCTTCCTGCGCAAGCGCCGGTTTGACGCCTTCCAGACTTCGCTGGGAATTACACGGCACCTTCTGGCCGACAGGCTCAAGAAACTCGTACGCTTTGGCGTGCTCCGGCGTATTCCCTACATGGATTCACCCAAGCGATACGAGTACATCCTGACGCAAAAGGGACTGGACCTCTATCCGATCATCATGTCGGTCGTTCATTGGGGCAACGTACACATGGTCGACTCCCGCGGCCGGCCGATGCTTCATGAGCACAAGTTATGCGGCAAGCACTTCGATCCACTCATGATCTGCTCGGAATGCGGCGAGCCGGTGTTTGCCAAGGAGGTTCACGTCCATCCGGGGCCTGGCGCCCGTGAAGCTGTGGCCCCCAAGGCCAACATTTCAAAAGCCCGCACGACCAAGGCCAGCCGCGCGTAAGGTACCAGGTCCGCACCGAAGACGGCGCGGACCCGGCGATAGCTTCGTCTATTCCGAGCCCGCATCCAGGATATCGCCGAACTGCTCCCAGGAACTTCCATTCCAGCGTTGCAGCTGAAGTTGGGTATAGGCCATGCTGTTTTGCGGTCCGGTATTGATCGTAATGCCCGGTATCAAGGTCGGCAAAGACAGGCCTCTGATATTGCGTGCCTGCTTCAGGATATTCTCCCGAGAAAAATCGCCGGCACATTGCTTGAGAATTTGTTCCAGAATCTGCCCCTGCTCGGTCCCGAACAAGTAGTTGCTGTCACCGATATCCGCACCGGGCAGATACTTTGCGAAATGGGACTTGTACCATTGGATACCGGCATCATTTTCCCATTTCTTGTCACTGGGATCCTTTGCAATAGTTGCCGCAACAATACCAATTGCCTTCTCGGGGCCTGCCGGAACGATCGTCGACGAGACCGAGGTTGAGACATAATTGATCAGGAAAAGCGGTTTCCAGCCGATTTCGAAAGCCTTCTTGATGGCTTGTGCCGCGAATTTTGGTGTGCCGGCAACAACAAGCGCTCCCGCACCCGACGCTTTCAAATTTACGATGTGCGAGTCAATTGTGGGCTCACTGAGTTCATAGGCGGATGCCACGACTTTCTTGTCAAAGCTGTCCTTGAAGTATCCCTTGAATGCGCTGAGGAAGTCTTTGCCCAGATCGTCATTCTGATAGAGCATCGCGATTTTCGCGTCCGGCAACTCCTTCGAGATGTACCTGGCGTATATCTTACCCTCGGTGTCGTAGCTCGGCAGGCCGGTCGTCGTCATCGGGAATTCTTTGAAGTTCGTGAACTTGTTGACACCGCTCACCACAAACAAGTGGGGGACTTTCTTCAAGTTCACGTATTTGATGGTGGCCGCGATTCCCGGAGTGCCCTGCGGGCTAAACATGAAGGCAATTTCATCGCTTTCAACCAGCTTTCGTGTCTGCTCAACCGTTTTCGGCGGGCTATACGCATCATCATAAGTGATCAGATTGATCTTCTTGCCGCCAATGCCACCGCGATCGTTGATTGAGTTGACGTAAGCAATGAGCCCCTTGCCCGTGTTGCTCAGCGGCGATGCCGGACCGCTATATGGGAAGGTTGCTCCAATTTTTATTTCGGTATCGGTTACTCCGACAGTCTCGGCCTGCGCCTGCATGCCGAAGACCGCTGCCGCAAATGAAACCCCAACAAACAACTTGCTTGCCATTATTCGCTCCCTCCAATACGGCGAGCTCTTTCGCTCACCTTTTTCATATTCATGAGTGACGATTTTCCTCGTCAGCGCGTGCTCGGCTCGCAGGAAGCCGACCAGATTGGGCTGTGATGCCTGATGGTGTCTTCAGCGAAGACGCGACGGCTAACGCCGTCGAACCTCAACGCCGCATGATTCTCCCGTTTTCCACCACGCCTGAGCGGCGTGCGACCGCTCGATCGCTATATTTCGTTGATCCCGATTAGTGCGTTCTTTTATAGAACTGTCAATCGCAAAATCCATTCACGAGGAGCGGCGAATTTACGTGACGCCCCTCTGCCCCCTGAAACCTCGACCAGACCGATGCAGCCTTACGTCTTCCGGTCCGCAATCGCTTGCCTGGCAAGCTCGATCCAGACTGGCGCCTCGCGCGCATATAATTCGCGCGTTGCTGCTATCGGCATTGGTCCTTCATCGATTCCAAACGTCTGGAACATCGTTTTAACCTTCTCGGTCTGCGCCGCCCGCGTGATGAGGTCCGACAGGCGTTCGACGATCGCCGTCGGCGTACCAACCGGCACTGCGCAGCATTGATAGGTCATCAGACCGAAGAGCGGAGACTCTGCCCCCTGCTCGGCAAACGTCCTGACCTCAGGGAAGGTCGTCAACCGCTTCCGTGGAACAGCAATCACTTGACCGCTCCCGGACTGCAGAACGGGCTGCGCGCCGACGATCGTTCCAACACCGCCGTCTACAGTCTGCGCCACGACGTCCGTAAACATCGGCGCCTCGCCGCGGTAGTGAATGGGTTCGATGTTCAAGCCATACTGTCTGTTGAGCGCGAGGATCGTGAGATGCGCAGGCGAGCCAACGCCGAAGGTTCCCAGAGTGACCCGTCCCGTTGCGCGTGCGTGGCGCACGAAGCCGTCGAGATCGGACACGCCCAATTTCTTGCTTACGATGAGCGGCAATCCTCCCGTCGGCATCGCCGAAACCAGTTGGAAGTCCCTGTCCGTGTCGTAAGCCAGATCCTTGACCAGAACGCGGTTCACCGTCATCGCTCCAGACGTATTGAAGAGGATCGTGTATCCGTCCGGGGCTGCGCGCTTCACTTCGGCACCGGCGATCGAACCAAGCGCTCCCGTCTTGTTCTCGACGACAACCGGCACACCGGTCTGGCTTCCGATGAATTCGCCATACAAACGAGCATAGACGTCAGTCTGTCCGCCAGGAGCAAATCCAACGATGATCTTGATCGGACGCTGCGGCCATGAGTCGCTCGCCGACCGCGCTATGGACGGAAAGGCCACGGCGGACGCCGCAGCGCCCAGCAAAGATCGGCGAGATAGGGTCATTCTGGTTGTCCTCCCCTGCATGCTCGTTATCGATTTTTGATTGGCGTGAGCCCGGTCACATGTAGCGGTCGGCAACGATCGCGGACCGGCGAGCCCCGATGTTCGACCGCCGCTGCGCGCGGGCCCGACTTTGATTTATGAGCCCGGCTTATTCGCCGCCGAGGCTTCCTGATAGGCAGGCCTTTGCAGGACACGGTCGAGATACGGCGCCGTGCTGTCGCAGATCGGCACCTGATAATCGATCGCCCAGGTGAGACAGGTTGTCAGCAGGATGTCTGCCGTCGTGAATTGATCGCCCAGGAGATAGTGGCGCCCGTCAGACAGAGCGGCATCGACATGTTTCAGTTGCTTTCTGAAGTACTCCGCGGCCTGCGCAACGACTTCCGGCGCGTCACCATAGATATGAGACAGCCCTTTGATGTTGCCGTGTCGCCTCATCACATACAGGCTCGTCGAGTCGAGCTCCGTCACGATGAAGAAGCACCATTCGAGCCACTTCGCATAGGCATCCTGGTCTTGAGGGACCAGAGATACGGTCTGGTCAGGGTAGGTTCTCGCCAGATAGGCGATGATCGCCGCGCTCTCTCCGATGATGAGATCGCGATCCTGGAGAAGCGGCACCTTTTGCCGTGGATTGAGCGCCGTATATTCCGGCGTCTCGGTTTCTCCCGTCCGCGGAAGGATCGGCTTTCGGGTGTACGGCAGCTTCAGTTCGTGAAGCGCCCAATGCGGCCGGATGGTGCGGCTGGTACCAACGCCCCACAGTACGAGTTCCGGGCTCATCACCATTTCTCCGCAGCCGGTCGAAGATCCAGCTCATGCGTCCATCCATCCCGCTTCTGCGCGTGTGCGAACCAATACGCCTCCGCAATCGACGCGGTCGTCGTGAGACTGTCGGGTTGACGGGCTGCAGGATCCAGGCCCCGCATACGCATCCGCTCATGGATCGCCTCGCTGTCGACACCCGCATCGATCAGCAGGTGCACGACGTGGATATTCTTCGGCCCAAGCTCGCGCGCCATGGACTGCGCAACAGCCCGGAGACCGAATTTCGCTGCCGAGAATGCGGCGAACCCACTGCCGCCCCGAACACTCGCGGTCGCGCCGGTGAACAGCATCGTGCCGGCGCCGCGCGGGACCATATACTTCGCGGCCTCACGCCCGACCAGAAAGCCCGCACAGCAGGCCAGTTCCCAGGCCTTGAAGAAAAGCTTCTCCGTCGTCTCCAGCAGCGGCTTCTGCACATTGGATCCGGCATTGAACAGACACACCGCGATCGGGCCGATCTCTTCCTCGACCGTCCGGAACAGTCGCTGAACCTCCTCCTCATTCCGAGCGTCGGTTGACTTTGCGTGGACATTGTGGCCTTGCGCACGCAGTTGGTCGACCAGCGCCGCCGACTTTCCAGCCTCGCGACGCGCGATACAGACCGTGTATCCCCCTTGCGCAAATCGTCGCGCAACAGCCGCACCAATCGCATCTCCCGCTCCCACCAGGAGCGCTACCTGCTTCTTATCGGTCATGTTAGCGTCCCTCGCCTTCAATTCGAACGACCTTCGACACGCTCAGCGCGGTGATCGCTTCATCGTCGAATCCGAGATCACGCAGGATCTCCCGGCTATGCTCGCCGATGCGGGGCGCCGGTCCTGTTATGGTCGCCGGGCGCTCTTCGAACCGTGCCGCCGGTTTCGGCTGACGTACGCGGCCAACTGACGGCTGCTCCAGCTCTTCGATGATCCCTCGCGCGACCACCTGCTCGTTCGCAACGATTTCGCTTCGCCGCAGCACGGGCGCGCACGGAACATCCTCCGCGTCCAATCTGGCCAGCCATTCGACCGTGGTCCGATCGGCGATATACTCCTGCATCTTGTTGATGCGCGCGGTGGCATTGACCGATCGCCCCGCCGGCGTCGCAAACCTCTCGTCCTTGACGAGCTCAGGGTCGTCGGTCGCCCGACAAAAGCCTTGCCACTCGGAATCCGAGATCGTACCGGCGGTGATGTAGCCGTCCTTGGTCTTGAAGATGAGGTCGGGGCGATCGTTCGGGTCCGGGGACGAGGCTTCCGCACCGACAACAGTGTGTTGCATCATGCCTTCGGGCCACAGAAATGACAGCATGGCGTCGAGCATCGCGACGCGAATGTGGTCGCCGCGCCCGGTCTTCTCGCGCGCATATAGCGCGGAGGAGACCGCCTGCGCGGTGAGCACCGCCGTCGTCTTGTCGGCGACGATCGTCCGGATCATCTGGGGCCGATTGGTGCCGGCTTGCGACTGGATGTCCGCAAAGCCCGACAGCCCCTGAACGATCGGATCGTAGACGCGCTTCTTCGCGTAAGGTCCGGTTTCACCGACGCCACTGATCGATACATAGATGAGGCGCGGATACTGTTTCCGGAGCTCGTCAGCCCCCAGCCCAAGGCGCTCCATCGTGCCTGGACGGAAATTCTGAACGAGAACATCGGATTCAGCGACGAGCTTCCTTACGACCTGCACGCCGGCTTCGCTCTTCATGTCGAGTGAAATGGAGCGCTTGCCGCGGTTCGACGAAATAAAGAGTGCCGAGAATTGTCCAGCCTTGTCGATGGCTGCCCGACTGCGGCGCGTGATGTCGCCGCCAAGCGGCTCGATTTTGATAACCTCGGCGCCCTGGTCCGCCAGGAACATCGTTGCAAATGGACCCGATACGACGCTGGTCAGATCGAGTACTCGAACTCCCGAAAGAGGTCCCGGCATGCGCTCCATTCCCGCTGCTTTCGGCGCGAAGCGCGCCTTTGAGCGGATGTGTTAGAGGAGCGCTGATGGAGTGACTTGCCAGAAAGTGCCGGATCAACGTGAAAGCGACATCGCTTTCCCTATACTGTTATTCTCGCGTCGCAGCACGGAAGTGCGAGGGACAAACCCCTGTGTGTTTCTTGAATTTCGTCGTGAAATGCTGCGAATGGCTGAAGCCAACCGCCAGTCCGATTTCTGTCAGCGAATACTGCTTGCTGACAAGGAGACGCTTGGCTCTCTCGACGCGCCGGCCGATTACGTATTGATGCGGAGTATCGCCGGTGCTTTCGGAGAACGCTCGAATGAAATGTCGGGTGCTCAATCCGACCAGCGAAGCCATTTCCGTCAATCCGATCGACCGTCCGAGGTTTTCCTCGACGAATTCGGAGATCCTTTTAAGACTACACTGGGTGAGACCGCCTCTATTGGCAGACGGCGCTTTGGCGCCGCTCATCCTCTGCAGAAAGGCAAGTGTCTGGATTGCCCATCCCTCTGCCATCATCGCATAGACGTCGTCGTGATGCGGCTCGCTGCATAGTTCTTCCAGTCCGAAAGTGATTGCGGGATTGTCAAAACCTAGTCTCGGCGCTGCAGAAAAACATGGAAGTCGTTCCGATATGAACGCCTGGTCGAAGAACACGACCGTATATTCCGACCTGGCCGATGTGACGGTGAATTCGCCATCGATCTCCAAGCCAGCCGGATAAACAGCCAGGTTGCCGGCGAGTTGCTGGTCGAACGGCCTGCCATCCATCTTGCCACGCAGCTTCCGCGCACCCCGCTTATACAAGAAGAGCGCCAGTTCCGGCTGCTTGAAGTGCCATTGAACCCGCTTCGATACGTCCCTGCGGAAGCTTTCAATCCGGATCACCGGCGTGCGGACGACAGTGTTGGACAGCACACGACCGCCGACGATCCTGATGAATTCGCCATTCTCGGCTACATTGCCCATGCGACTGCCTCCCCTGCGCGTCGATGCACAACGCGCTCCGCAGCCGCAATGCCTGGGCGGCTCGAGATGAGGATGCTGTTTCCACGCGATCGGGCACAGCATCGCTCCGTCGGAAGTCCATCGGACTTCGCGGACAGACCGCGCATCTGTTTCCTCCCGACGGTCATTCAGCGGACCGTCTTTGATAATCGGCTCAAGCGGAGACGATCCGGCCTTGCAGCCTCTTGCGCGAAGAATATAGTTCCAATTTAGAACTGTCAATTTTCGAACAGTGCACGACAGGGAGACGCCTCATGACGATTGTGACGCCGGTGACGGTCGAGACGGGAACGGACGAACTGCTTTGTCACATCGACCGTCGGGTCGCCGTGATCACGCTCAATCGCCCGGCGGCCCGCAATGCATTGTCGGACAAACTCACGCCTGCGCTGCGCCGGATGATCGCATACTGTGCGACCAACAATGGCGTTCGCGCGGTATTGATCACCGGCGCCGGCGAGGCCTTCTGCGCAGGCGGCGATGTGAAAGGCATGGGCGATCGCAGCAGCGCAGGCGAACTCACCTTTGGCCAGAAAGTCACACGCCTGATCGAACGTCAGCGCACTTTGACCGGCGCGCTGTTCGAGATGCGGAGGCCAACGGTCGCGGCCCTTCCCGGTGCGGCTGCAGGCGCAGGCCTCTCGCTCGCATTGGCCTGCGATATCCGTATCGCGTCGGAGCAGGCATTCGTCAGTACGGCCTATGCGAGAATCGGGCTGAGCGGCGACTACGGCATCGCCTGGTTGCTCACGCGTACCGTGGGAGCCGCCTACGCAAGAGAGCTGATGTTGTTGTCCGACAGAGTCGATGCACAACGCTGCGAAGCTATCGGATTATTCAACCGGATCGTACCGGCCGACAGGCTCGCCGAAGAAGCATTCACGATCGCGCTGAGATTGGCCGATGGACCCGTGGAAGCCTACAGCGCCATGAAAGACAACCTGGACGAGGTGCAACACCTCGGCTTCGCCGCGTCTTTGGACAAGGAGGCCGAGCGGATGGTTCGCTCCGCGCAGACAGAGGAGCACCGCGAAGCCGTCAGGGCATTCGTCGAGAAGCGTCCACCCGTATTTCAGTAAGCGCAGATGGCAGACAAGACGCATTGCCTGAGATGCTGTTTCCAGATGTTTCTGGATCGGTCCTGCCGATACGACGACGGGACCCAGATGAGAGTCTATCTGTGCAAGATCTGCACGTATATCCACGTCGAGACAGCAAAACGCGACGCCCCCCACAACCGGGACGACGTGCACCACGTCATTTGACGTCGACCGCTTTTCGCTTACCTGTTCGCCGCTCTTCCGCATCGAACTGTACAGAAATGCACGTCTCGAAGACTGTACGCCAAACGCCCTCTGCACGCCGGTATCTGCTTTTCAGCATGAACGGTCTGACGATGCCTCACCACGGCGTCCCCTGGATGGAACCAATGCGAACCCAGATCATTGGTCGTTGTCACCACGTGGTTCGTGGCTTTTATCGGTGATGAGAACGCCGTTCGCGCTCTCGCCCCCAATGGAAGAGAGACGTGCATGAAACCGCGTCACTTTTTCAAAGACAATGATCCCCAGCAGATCCTGATTGATCAGGCGAAGGCGTTGCGCGCCCGGGCAGCGCGAATGCCCGCCGGCGTGGAGCGGGATCGGCTGCTCAAGCAAGCCTGCGAAAATGAGGTCCGCGCCAATCTTCACGTTTGGGCTAATTCTCCTGGCCTACAGCCTCCTGAAAGGTAAGTGCATGCCTCGTCCCACCAGTCGAAGCTGGACAGAGAACGACATTGCTCGGCTAAGACAGCTCTCTCTTGAGGGCGCGTCGATTGTGCGGGCTGCCGCCGCCCTGAACCGCCGAACCACATCGGTCGCCAGAATGGCCAGGCTTCACGGCATTTCACTGGCCGGCACACGGGAGATGAAAGCAGCCGTCCGCGCGCTCGATCCCCGAGCAGCCTTCTCCTCGGACCACTGACGCGGATGCGAACATCTCCTCGCGGGCAACCCACTGCGAATATTCAAGTGCGTGAACTCTTTAGGCGTTAATAAAGACCTTGAAGACCCGGCTGCAAAGCCGAGCGATTCGTCGGCGACAGATGCAAGGTTTAGTCTTAGCCGGCAATAGCGGGCCAAGAGCTCGGGCGCGCGTTAATTGAGCTTCGAGGAAGCGACTGATGACTGAGAACAATAACGCCGAGCGCAACCTTTTCGAAAGCGAGCGTGCATTTCGGCTCCTCGTACAGGGCGTTACGGATTACGCAATCTATCTGCTGGACCTGAACGGCATCGTATCGAATTGGAATGCCGGCGCCGAGACGATCAAGGGATATGGCGCGGATGAAATCGTAGGCCAGCACTTTTCTGTTTTCTATCCCCCGGAAGACCGCGAGGCGGGGCTTCCCGCCGCCGCATTGGAGGCCGCGCGTCGGAATAATCGCTTCGAAGCGGAAGGTTGGCGAATGCGCAAAGACGGCACGCGATTTTTCGCTTCTGTCGTCATTGATGCCATCTATGAGAATGATGTGCTCGTCGGCTTCGCGAAAATCACGCGCGACATTACCGAACGGATGCGGGCACGCTCCGCACTAAACGAAAGCGAAAGCCATTTTCGGCTGCTGGTGGAGAATGTCACAGACTACGCTCTGTACATGCTTGATCCGGAAGGTCGGGTCACCAGCTGGAACCTGGGTGGCCAGCGAATCAAGGGCTATCTTCCCGAGGAAATTATTGGCCAGCACTTTTCGCGCTTTTACACCCCCGGCGACCGGGACGCGGGAAAACCGGCGCGCGCGCTGGAAATTGCACGTGAGAAGGGCCGCTACGAGGAGGAAGGCTTACGCGTTCGTAAAGATGGCTCGTTTTTTTGGGCGAGTGTAGTCATTGATCCCGTTCGCAACAACGCAGGCGAATTGATTGGCTTCGCCAAGATCACGCGCGATATCACAGAACGACGTCAAGCGGCGCAGCAGCTTGAACGTATGCAAAAGCAGCTAGCGGAATCGCAGAAGATGGATGCGCTCGGACAGCTGACCGGCGGAGTTGCCCATGACTTTAACAACTTGCTTATGGCGGTTACCGGTAACACACGGCTTATCAAGCGCCACGCCATCAATCCTCGCGTGGTCCAGGCAGCAGAGGCGATCGAAGCGAGCGTTCGTCGTGGTGCGGCACTTACTCGCCAGCTGCTGACGTTTGCGCGTCGCCAACAGGTCGATCCGGTGTTGCTTGACGTTGGCGAGACAGTGCGGGCTGTGCGTGAAGTTCTGTCAACGGTTTTGGGCAGAGCTATACAGCTCAACATCTCCGTTCCCGCCGGACTCTGGCCGGTCTTTGCGGATCAAACCGAACTTGAGACCGCAATTATCAATCTCGGCATCAACGCGCGTGATGCCATGCCCGACGGCGGAACCTTGACGATTGAGGCCGAGAATTGCTTTGTCGCCGACGGAGATGATAAAGGCGAGTATGTGAACATCAAGGTGATCGATACCGGCACTGGTATTCCCGACGATGTCATCGCACGGGTGTTCGACCCGTTTTTCACGACCAAACCTGTTGGCAAGGGAACGGGATTGGGGCTCTCGCAAGTTCATGGCTTTGTCAATCAGGCCGGCGGCAATGTCGCAATCAAAAGCTGCCTCGGCGCCGGCACCGAAATCGCCATTCGCCTTCCGCGCGGCGAGGGCCATGCTGGCGCGCACGAAGCAGAGGTTCTGGCCGAAGGTGCTGGCACTGTTCTTCTTGTTGAGGACAATCCGGATGTTGCAACCTCCAGCACCCTCCTTCTGGAGGAGCTGGGATACCGCGTGAAGTGGGTAGCAGACGCAGATTCCGCCTTGCGCGAGGTAGAGCACAACGGCATCGACATCGTGTTCAGTGATGTTGTGATGCCGGGAAAAATGGATGGTCTTGGCCTCGCTCGCCAGCTCAAACGCAGTCACCCACACATACCCGTGGTTCTCGCGACGGGTTATAGCGATGCCTCGCGGAAGTCCGGTTCGGAATTTTCGCTGTTGCGCAAACCCTATGAGCTTCATGAGCTGAGCAATGCACTCGAGACAGCTCGGGGCGGTTCCATTGACAACCCCATTGGACTGTCCTCGAAGTAGCCTTGCTGCGCCGGCTCTGCATCACTTTGACACTTGGCCCGTACTGCATTTTGGCGCCGTCAGATCTGACGGCTGGACGCGTTACCTGCGCCTTCTCACCTATTACTCAGGCATCGGTTTCGGATCGTCGGGATTGGGTTTTTCCAATTCACGCTTGGCCCGATGCCAGAAATCGTCTGCCTTGCCTTCGGGCTTACCCTCCCTCTCCCAGAGTTGATGGGCATACTTCCGGATCTGCTCTTCTGAGTATTCGGGCATCGGTCTCTCCTCATGACGAACAGGGAAACCTGCGATTGTTGGAAGCGTTCCTCTGAAAAAGAGGTGCCCATCTGCGGACAGGGATCACGTCGTAAAAAGACGTGGAGGAGTTGCTTTACCGCCGTCGCTCGGAACCTAAGCGTCTCCCGGTGATTTTAATGGCAGCGCGGCATGCATGCAGATGCGCAGCTTGCTTGCCTTACCCAAGGAGAGACAGATGAAAACGACTCAACTGATTCTCGCGTGCACCATCGCACTGGGGCTTAGTGGCGCTGCGTATGCAGGGCCATGCACCACCGGAAAATCGGCAGAAATGCGGGACGCGGGCTCCGGCCCGACGCCGGGAAACACCGGAACGATCGGCAGCGCAAATACCAGCACTGGTCAGCATCCACCGACGAGCGCCATGAACCTGCAGGCGGGCGATACTCCAGCGTCGTCCGAAGATGCTCAGAAGCAGATGCAGGGACAGCCCACAGCGGCGCAGCAGGCCGAGGGAGCAACGGCTGCACCGGGCAAAACCGCCGACAACGATTGCTGACTTTCACTCAGGCGTAAGCTGGGTTTGGACGTGATATTCAGACCGGACGAATGTCCGCACGTTATGCCTTCGCGAAAGCGAAGGGCATAACGATGCTGCGGGCTGTCTTCGCGCGGTCAATGCTGTTCTGACGACAACGCACGACCGATCGGAATGAGGCCGATTTTTTTCGGATGAACCGCTAAGTCGAAGCTCCTTGCAGGAGCAAATCTCCCAATAGCAACGCCGGTGGCGACAAGTTCCCACCGGCGGATGCTCATATAGTGCGTTGACTCAGGCCGCTTTGGCCGTAGCCACGTGATTGGCGAGGACATCCATCAGCGCGGGCGAAAGGCAATCATAAGGCTCGAGTCCGAGTTCCTTGAGGCGCGCCCGTATTCCGGCCATGTCGCTCGGCTTGACGCCGGATTCAATCACCGACGAGACGAAGGCGGCGAAGCCCGGTGCGGCCGAGCCGGATTCTTCGAACAATTCGGGATGTATGAAGTCGAGGCCGTAAAACGCATGTCCCTTGTTCTCGATACGGCCGAACATGTGCGTCCCGCATCCGGTGCAGGCATGGCGCTGGATGGTTGCCGCCTGATCGACGATGCGCAATTTGTCGCCGTTTTGCAGCACGGTGACATTTTCGCGCGGAACCACTGCGATCACGGCAAAGGTTGCCCCATCTGGCTTCCAGCACTTGGTGCAGCCGCAGGCGTGGTTATGAGCGACGTCGCCTTTGATGCCGACCTTGACCGGTTTGTCGCTGCATTTACAGACCAGCGTTCCACCGGCAAAATGGCCTGAACCTTGTTTGACGCCGCCGTCAACGGACGGGTGGATATGAACAGTCATCAGTCTATCCTCCTGGTATGATGCGTCACTTGTGTGAAGCATAGTTGTATTGGCACTCTGGTGTTGTGGCCTGCATTCAGAACACGACCACCGATCGGATCGATTTTCCTTCGTGCATCAGGTCGAATCCCTTGTTGATCTCGTCCAGCTTGAGCACATGCGTAATCATCGGATCGATCTCGATCTTTCCGTTCATGTACCAATCGACGATCTTGGGCACGTCGGTACGACCGCGCGCGCCGCCGAAGGCCGTGCCTTTCCAGACGCGACCTGTGACGAGCTGGAACGGCCGGGTCGCGATCTCCTTTCCGGACTCCGCGACGCCGATGACAACGGAAACGCCCCAGCCGCGATGGCAGGCTTCGAGCGCCTGTCGCATGACCGTGGTGTTGCCGGTGCAGTCGAAGGTGTAATCGGCGCCGCCATCGGTCAGGCCCACGAGATGCTGAACAATGTCGCCATCGACCTTCTTCGGATTGACGAAATGGGTCATGCCGAAGCGGCGGCCCCATTCTTCCTTGTCGTCATTGATGTCGACGCCGACGATCCTGTCGGCTCCGACCATCCGCGCGCCCTGAATGACGTTGAGGCCGATGCCACCGAGGCCGAACACGACGACATTGGAGCCCGGCGTGACCTTCGCCGTATTGACCACGGCACCGACACCGGTGGTGACACCGCAGCCGATATAGCAGCTCTTGTCGAACGGCGCGTCGTCGCGGATCTTCGCCACTGCGATCTCCGGCAGCACCGTGAAGTTCGAAAAGGTCGAGCAGCCCATATAGTGATAAATCGGCTTGCCCTTATAGCTGAAGCGCGACGTGCCATCGGGCATCACGCCTTTGCCCTGGGTGGCGCGGATCGCGGTGCAGAGATTGGTCTTCTGGCTCAGGCAGCTTTTGCACTGCCGGCATTCCGGCGTGTAGAGCGGGATGACGTGATCGCCGGGCTTGACCGACGTGACGCCGGGACCGACCTCACGTACGATGCCTGCGCCCTCATGGCCAAGGATGGACGGAAAGATGCCTTCGCTGTCGAAACCATCGAGCGTATAGGCATCGGTGTGGCAAATGCCGGTCGCCTTGATCTCGACCAGGACTTCGCCAGCCTTCGGTCCTTCGAGATCGACTTCGACGATTTCAAGCGGTTTCTTTGCTTCGAAGGCGACTGCGGCGCGGGTCTTCATTCTCAACTCCCTCGGTCATTTGATCTTGCGTCATCCGGTCCTGTGCCGTCCGAGCCGGCGTCATCCGGGATTGCAGGTCAGCGGCTCGCTCGTGATCCGCATCAGTTCGGTTTGCCCATGCAGGCGCTCTCGGCTTCGGTATAGGCTGCGGGCTTTTCCTCGCGCTTGCCCGGGCGAACGCGGCCGACTGCATCATTGGCGCGCGCACGCAGATAGACGTAGAGATCGTCCATGTAGCAGGCGACATTGGTGTTATCGCCAAAGGCCGGCATGACGCTTTCCTGCGAGGTGCTGACATTCTTGCGGCCGCTGGCGACAACACCGAGGAAGTCGCCATAGCTCATCGTTTTCAGCGAGTCCTTCAGTGCCGGTGCGTAGGTCGATCCCATCCCATCGGGGCCATGACAAACGTGGCATTCCGAGTGATAGCGCCGGTAACCCGAATATGTGTACCAGTCGATGGTGCCATCGGCGGAAACGTTGAAGGTCGGATTGCCCTCCTTGTCCAGATACTTGCCGTCTTCGGATTTAACGGCTTTCGGATCGCCGGCATTCTCGGCGAAACTTGTATTCCCAGAGGCCACGACAAGAATCGCGGCAATAACAGACCAGATGTGACGCAAGAGCTTGTCCTCGACATGCGATTTCAGAAAAGACCGGCGCATGGACGAAGCCATGCGCCGGTGACTGATGCGTCAGTTCACTGTGGGAGTGCAAAGACCGTCAGCGCGCCGCCGAGTGCGGTATAGTTGGTCAGGGCCGCGTAGCCACCGACGGCACCGAGACCGGCAGTCGGATCCGTCAGACCCGCTGCGAGACCGATGCCGGCCCAGCCGCCGACGCCTGACAGGACGGCGATATACTGCCGGCCATTATTTTCGTAGGTGGTGACGTTGCCGATGATGCCGGACGGAGTCTTGAACTTGTAGAGTTCCTTACCCGTCTTGGCATCGACCGCCTTCAGATAGCCTTCCAGGGTCCCGTAGAACACGACGCCGCCGGCAGTGGCGAGAGCGCCTGACCAGACCGAGAACTGCTCCTTGTTCGACCAGACGATCTTGCCGGTCTTGTTGTCCCAGGCAATGAAGTTACCCATATGGGTTTCGCCCGGAGGTGGGTACATCGACAGCGTTGCGCCCACATAAGGCTGACCGGCGGTGTAGTTCACCTTGAACGGCTCATAGTCCATGCAGACATGGTTGGTCGGCACATAGAACAGCTGGGTGTCCGGCGAATAGGCCGCCGGCTGCTGGTCCTTCGTGCCGAGTGCCGCCGGACAGACGCCCTTGGTGTTGACGTCTTCGCCCTGCTTCTCGGTGGAATACTGATCAACCACTTTCGGGCGGCCATAGGTTGGCGACGACTTGTTCATGTCGACACCGGTCGTCCAGTTCACCTTCGGATCGTACTTCTCTGCCACCAGCAATTCGCCGCTGACGCGATCCATGGTGTAAGCGAGGCCGTTGCGATCGAAATGCGTCAGCAGTTTGCGGTTCTGGCCGTTGACCTGCTGATCGCTGAGGATCATTTCGTTGACGCCGTCATAATCCCACTCGTCATGCGGCGTCATCTGGTAGACCCACTTGGCCATACCCGTGTCGGCATCGCGCGCGAAGATGGTCATCGACCACTTGTTGTCGCCCGGCCGCTGCTTCGGATTCCAGGTCGAAGGATTGCCCGAGCCGTAATAGACGAGATTCAACTCCGGATCGTAGGAGGTCCAGCCCCAGGTGCAGCCGCCGCCGATCTTCCATTGGTCGCCTTGCCAGGTCTTGATACTGGAATCCTTACCGACCGGCTTGCCCAGCGCCATGGTCTTCTCCGGGTCGACCATGATCTGATCGTCCGGGCCTTCCGAATAGGCGCGCCATGCCAGCTTGCCCGTCTTCAGGTCGTAAGCGGTCATGTGGCACTGAACGCCGAATTCGCCGCCGGAAATGCCGATCAGCACCTTGTCCTTGACGACGAGAGGAGCTGACGTGCCGGTAGCGCCCTTGGTGGCGTCGCCGTTCTTCACCGTCCAGATTTCCTTGCCGGTCTTGGCATCGAGCGCGACCAGCGTCGTGTCGGCCTGATGCAGGAAGATCTTGCCATCCGCATAGGCAACGCCGCGATTGACGGTGTCGCAGCACATCACCGGAATGACGTTCGGATCCTGCTTCGGTTCATACTTCCAGACGATCTTGTTGTCCTGCGACAGGTCCATTGCATAGACCTTGTTCGGGAACGGCGTATGTACATACATCATGTTGCCGATGATCAGCGGACCGCCTTCGTGGCCACGCAGAACACCGGTAGAGAATGTCCATGCCACCTGCAGCTTGCCGACATTAGCCGCCGTGATCTGGTTCAGCTTCGAATAGCGCGTATTGGCGTAGTCGCCCGCTGGCATCACCCAGTCTTTCGGGTTCTGCGCCATCTTTGTCAGTTCATCATTGGCGATGGCAACGCTCGCGGCAGATGCCGCCATTGTGCCAAGACAGGTCGCAAGCAACACCTTTCGCATCGTGATGTCCTCCCAGACATAATGCCGGGTCTCGTCGAGCGGCCCAGCTTCATTTTGGTGTCTGTAAGTAGCAAGATCCGCTGACGCATACTTGCCCAAGAGTGAAACAGGCTTGCTCGACAGAGAACCTGTGCAAGATAATTTTCTCGTTCCTGGACGAGAAAGCCGGGCGGTACCTGGAAGGCCAGCGCCTTTTCGCACCGCACACAGACCGCCGCGCTGCGAGCTAAAGGTGATGTTTCACTTGACGGGGCTGGTATCGAGTCAGAGGATCGACAAAGAGAAGTGAGTTACTCTGACCACGATTCACGAGCTGCGGGCTGTGCCTTTACATATTGTAACGCACGTTATTCCTTAGACGCTTCGTTCGATATGTGCTTCGTTCTGTAAGTATAGTTCCGTCGCGCGACCTATTGTTACGTGATGGTCTTTGATCGGTGAATTGTTCATGTCCGATACGCTTAGTTCTCTCAGCACATCCGGATTGACGCCGACAAGGCAGATCCAGGTCTGGTCAGATGCCCTGACCGATCTGTGCGGGCGATTTGATATCGATCCGCTGGAAGCGTCCACATTTGATGGGCTGATCAACTGCACATCGGTGTCGCGGCTGAAACTGTGTCATATCGAGGCGAGCCAGCATCGAATCGGCCACGCAGCCCCACGAATTAGGCAAAGCGACCATCCATATGTGAAGATTGTGTTTCAAACTTATGGCATCTCGCATTTCGAACAGGACAGCCGGCGGATCGATATCGGGCCCGGCGATTGTCTCGTCTATGACGTGTCGTGCCCGCATACCATCGTCAGCCCGGCCTTTACACGCCATGACGTCGTCATCGTGCCGAAGGAGCTGCTGCATGAACGCGGCCTCGGCGCAGGAAATCTGGCCGCCTGCAAGCTGTCGGCGCGCGCCGGCACCGGGCGTATCGCCCACGATTTCGTCCAGGCCGCCTTCCACGAAGCGAGCAGGCTATCGCCAAACAGTGCCATCGGCGTCGCGGATTCACTGATTGATCTGTTGCTGTTGCCGCTGCGGGAAGTCGACATGACGCTCGATCGCGTCGGGCCGGAAGCCATGTATGTGCGTGCGCAGGGTTTCATTCGGGAACATTTGCGCGACCCCGAGCTCAGCATCGATCAGATTTCGGCTGCACTGCATTGCACCAAACGTTATCTGCATATGCTGTTCAGCGACCGCGGAATAACTGTCAGCGACTATATCTGGCAGGCGCGGCTGCAGAATTGCCGACAGGAACTGGAAGCGCAGAACGGAAAGACGATCACGGACGTCGCGTTTTCCTGGGGCTTCTCGAGTTCCTCGCACTTCAGTCGCGTGTTCCGAAAATATTTTGGTGTGGCTCCATCCGCTATTCACAGAGCGCATCACGGCCATCAGCGGCCTGCCCTCACCGAGGAAGTGTAGTTTCACTTCGGTTGCCGCACACATTTCGCGCCGCAACCTGAGGAGTTAAGTTGAAAGACGTCGCCTCACTGCTTATCGTCGGGCGGCGCAATCATTGCGCAAACTCTGAGGAGACCAGGATGAGTTGGAAAACTCCGAAGATCGTGGAAGTGCAGGTCGGCATGGAAATCAACATGTACGCCTGCGCGGCCCGTAAGTGACAGATTGATCGTCTTGATCGATCTCTCCCGGCTCACAGACTACGGTTTGTGAGCCGGGCAGAGGCCGCTGAACGCGCGTTGCGCCAGTCAGGCGTCCTTCGTGTCGAAGATCAGGAGATCTGCGCCACCATCTGCAAAATTCGCGAGATCGCCCGCTGCGGCCTGCCCTTCCGGCGAGGCAAGACCCAGCTTGAGCGCCGCAACCGTTTCGAAATCCAGCGCGGCGACAAGATGAATGTCGCTGCCTCCTGTTGGTGTTGAGACGGTCCCTGTGCTGACACCATAGTGCTTCAGCCCCGGAATCTTCTTCGCCAGTGGGATATGTACGGATTGATAGTATTTATCGAAGGCTGCGGGCTTCTTCGGTGTTTTGTAGAGGACCAGGAGTCTCGCCATGGACGTATCCTTCCCTGACTATTGGCACGAACGGCGCGCCGCGTGCGTATAGCAACCGATCCTGATCCGATGTTCAAGTCAATCGCAGGACGTCTTCGCGGCTGGGCCAATTTCGACTAGCCTCACGCGCTGCGTTATCTCTATATATACGTCTCTCTTCGATGACAGGACTGGATGCAGGTGCAGCGCGGCGTCAGGACAGTCTACGCGGCGGCTCTTGCATTCAGCATGCTGGCCGTGCCGCGGGCACAGGCCGGTGACATCGATACCGAGCATATTTTCGGTTTCATGATCGGCAGCGACATCGGCCGGGTGGGCGAACGGGAATTCCAGAGCGAGACGACTGGACGATTCGGGAAATCCGGCGGTCGCTACCGCGCGGGCGAGCAGGAATTCGAACTGGAATTCGTTCCCGCCAGGGACATTCGCATCGAGATCGGAAGCAGTTTCTCAGCCCATCGGATCGCTGGTGTTCCCGGGTTTGCCGATCAGCGCGCGCTCGGCTGGCAGGGCGCATCGGTGGACTTTCGCTACAGGTTTCTCGATCGCGAGACGGCCCCCGTCGGCATGACGCTCGCGATCGATGCGCAGTTCAACGGGATCGACGAAACCAGCGCAGCGCGGGTCAGGAGCTACGGCACAGGGCTGACGCTGGCCTTCGATCGCGAGATCGTCCCGGACGTCGCTGTTGCGGCGCTCAATCTGATCTATCAGCCGGAATGGACGCGCTATGTCGATACCGGAACGCGGGAACGCGAGGCGAGCATCGGAGCGGCGCTCGGCGTCATGATGCAACTGCGCCCCGGCATCCTTCTCGGAGGCGAGGCGCGCTATATGCGCCGCTATGAAGGGATTGGCCTTGGCGAACTAACGGGGCAGGCGCTGTTCATCGGGCCAACCGCCTATTTCCAGCTTTCGGACCGATCGCGGCTGACGGCAAGCTGGAGCACGCAATTATGGGGCCGCTCGGAAGTGCCGGGATCGACGCTGGATCTGGTCAACTTTGAACGTCACCAGGCTCGTCTGGTGTATGGGATCAATTTTTAGCCCGGATATTGCCGAAACTTCGCGCTGACGGGCGCGTAGCTGAGATGTTATCGTCCGGCGAACGATCAGGGATGTCCGACATGAATATGATCAATCTGGTCCTGACAGTCTGCGCAGTATTGTCACCGAATACCTGCGAAGAACGAAACCTGTCGTTCACGGCGGACTTCTCGCTGCATCAATGCGCCATGGCAGCGCCCCCCTACATCGCCCAGTGGATCGGCGAACATCCGAAATGGACCGCGGTGAAGTGGCGCTGCGAATATCCGCATGGGCATGACAAGGCTGACGCAGCGCAGGGAACAACGGCCGGCTAACGACCAGCGCTATTTGTTGCAGTCCTGCAGGTCCTTGTCCGCAATCGAGAATACGGCATCGGCCTTGATCTCGATATTCCTGACCACGCATTGGCGCGCCTCAGCATAACTGACCTTGGCGTCGTAATTGCCGGGCTCTATCCCCGTGATGCGCAGCCGCTCATCGTGATCGACTTCCTTATCCTTGTCCGCCAGTGTCAAATTGGCGCTCCATTGCTGCTTTCCGGCCGGGGATAGCTGGAACCCGGTCATGGTCGATGTCGTCAGGTTCCAGAGCCGGATGCCCTTGCCGGCTTTGCCCTGGGCATGAGCCTGGCCTGCAATGAGCAACAGTATGACAGCCGTCGATATAGACGTGCGTGACATGTCCCCTCCCTGTCTGTTCGGCTTGTTGAGCCGTTCCGTTTTATTAGTATAGTTTGCCGGTCATCTTCGCCAGCTTTGCGAGGCTCTCGTGGGACCCGATCAAATGACAGGATATCTCGCCCCATTTGCGATCATCGCCGTTTTGTCGGGGTCAGCACAGGCAGCGGAGATCAATGACTATCCGACCTCCGCACGCGCCGAATATGTCTTCGGCTGCATGAAGGCGAATGGCGAGACCCGGCAGTCGATCGAGCAATGTTCGTGCTCCATCGACGTCGTGGCGTCGCTGGTGCCCTATACCCGCTATATTACAGCGGAAACGGCGCTGAGCATGTCGCAGGTACGCGGCAATCTAAGCGCCCAGTTCCGGACCTCGGAGCAGGCCACCAGCGCCATCAATGATGTCAGGCGCGCGCAGGCCGAGGCTGAAGTGCGCTGCTTCTAGCGGCTATCGTCTGCATAATGCGCAGCGTTACATACCGGAGCCATTGACCTTCCACTCATGCCTGAATTGATGGCCGTCGGTGTCCTTGGCCTCGGCACGGAACGTCTTTGCGCCATTTGAGACGTAAGTGAATCGAATATTCGGGTCTTCCGAGATCGAGATGCCGCCCTCCACCGACAGGACCGGGCTGTCGTCCTGCCATAGCTGGAGCCGGTCGACATAGAGGGCCGGAATATAGAGTTGCGTGACCTGATCCATCTGCAAGCCGGAATTATTGGGGTGGCCGATCATGACCTGGGCTTCGCGCGTACCGCTTTTTTCCTCGTTTTGCGACCCGGCAAACTCCCTGTAGCGCATTTGGCCCAACCGGCCCTTGGCCTCTTCGGCATTCTTCGCCGCCGGCGCCGAGCAGCCGCCGGACGCCTTCACATAGGTTTGCACCATGTGGAGCCTGCCATCACTGGTCTCAGCCACTGCATGGACGTTGGTGTAATTGTTGATCCGGACACGCGTTGAAATCTCCGAGACATTTGCGTCGGTCCCGAGCTTGAATTTCGCGGCCATGGGCGCCGGGTTCTGGTCGATCACCAGCGTGATCGTCACCACCCGCGAACGCGCGTCCGACGTCGGCTTGAGGCGCAACGTCACCGGCACGATGGCGGCATCCTCCGCGCGCGTCGGCATCTCGAGAGCAATCAGGTTGCTGCCGTCGTCCATCGGTCGGCTGTCGAAAATATCCTGCACCAGTCCCGGCCATGGATCGTAAGGTTCCGGAGCGGCCGCGGAAACAGAATGCGGACTGAGCACGGCGCTCAGCAGGATGGCGGCACAGACGCTGCGGATTGCAAATTCCGGCATGGTACGGCCCTCGCAAGGGAAGAAGCGACGTGTCTGATACTACCCCAACCGGCCGTCATTCCCATTCAAATTGTGAGTATGCTGCAGTTGCGTTACGGGCGTTATAGTCGTCGAAAAGCTCCCATTTGCCGCGTTCGGCTTCTGCCGCATGTTGCGTGGCGACCGCGATCGGTTTGCCGTCGACGACATCCTTGCGAATACCGGACGCGAGTGTTTCGAGATACCGGCGCTCGCCAGCGAGGGCCTGCGGCCAGCCGCTCACCGGACCATGGCCAGGAACCACGCGTTCCGCCGGCAGCGCCGCGAGATCGTCCAGCAGCTTGAGCCACGCCTGGATGCTGCCATCGAGCACAGGAATATGGTGGAGAAAGACCAGATCTCCAGCGAACAGTGTCTTCGTCGCCGTGTCGAAGACCGTGACATCGCTATCGCTATGGGCAGTGGGCCAGGCCTTCACGACAAGTGTGCGCCCGCCGAGGTCGAGGATGAGATCTCCATCGACGAGCAGGGTTGGCGGTACGATACGGACCTCATCGATCAGCGCGTCGCCCATGCTGCGCCTGAATGCGTCGAGATAATACTGCCCACGCGTCGTCAGTGCCTGCGGCAGCCTGGCATGACCGACGAATTCGGTTCCGTCGGCCACAAAGGCGGCATTGCCGAACACATGGTCGGGATGGCCATGGGTGTTGATGACGTAGCGAATGGGCTTGTCCGTATGTGCGCGAATGGCAGCCAGTAACTGCCGCCCTTCCCGCACGCTGCCGCCGGTGTCGATCACGGCGACCGCCCGATCGCCGATCACGACGCCGATATTGGCGATGGCCCCGTCATTGTCCGACGACATCAAGGCAATGCGTCCCTGATGCATGAAGACGCCTTGTGCGATTTCACTGATCGCCAAAGTCTGCTGTTGCGCGTGAGCGGATGCAAGCATCGCCAGCATGATGAGCACTGCATGTATGGCAAAGCGAGATGTCATTTGCATCTCCATGTCGCCCCGGGGAAGCGGCGCCCCTGCAATCACCCGCAAAGTGCGGCGCAACATCGGAAGCGCCCCTTTGCATCTTGCACGCTTAAACCGAGAGGCCTAGTTTTTTGTCGTCTCGCCCATCAAATGTGAACGGCAGGTCGCGCATGCACTACAGAACGGAACGATCCGGAACATATCGCGCGCTGCTGGCGTCGCTCTTTGCGAGTGGGCTGTTGCTTGAGGGCTCAAGCAGCGCGCTTGCCCAAACTGCTGCGACCGACGATCTCTCGATCGAACTGGTCGATCCGCAGCTGCTGCGTGTTTGCGCCGATCCGCGCAACATGCCCTTCTCGAATGAGAAGGGCGAAGGTCTGGAGAACAAGCTCGCCGAGCTGTTCGCAGACAAACTGCACAAGAAGCTCGATTACGTCTATTTCCCGCAGGCGACGGGTTTCGTTCGCATGACTCTCGGCGCGCATCGTTGCGATGTCATCATGGGTTTCCCGCAGGGTGACGACCTCGTCCAGGGGACCAATCCCTATTACCGGACGGCCTATGCGCTGGTGTCGAAGACCGGCGCCGGTCTCGATGACGTCACAACGCTGGATGACGCCAGGTTGAAGAGCAAGCATATCGGCATCGTGGCGGGGACGCCGCCGGCCACCAATATGGCGGTCAACGGCCTGATGGTGAATGCGAAGCCCTATCCGCTGGTGATCGATACCCGCGTCGATTCATCCGCACAGGCCATGATCAAGGACCTCACATCCGGCGATATCGACGCCGCGATCCTGTGGGGACCGATGGCAGGCTTCTACGCCAAGAATGCCAATCCTCCGCTTCATGTCACGCCGCTGGTCAAGGAAACCACCGGGCCTCGCCTCGTCTATCGCATCGGCATGGGCGTGCGCTCCGCGGATCAGAACTGGAAGCGGCAGCTCAACCGGCTGATTCAGGAGAACCAGCCGGCCATCAACAAGGTCCTGCTCGATTTCGGCGTTCCCCTTCTCGACGAGAACAATCGTCCGATCGGGCCGGAGGCGGCGGCAAAATCGCCATGACTTTGCGTTACGCCATCCTTCTCGCGATGGCACTGGTGATGGTCACATCGGCCCGGGCCCAGGACGCCGTGCCCGAGCCTAATGACTATCGCACCGACAATTATCGTGCGCCGGTGCCGGCAACGCTGAAAGGCGCGCAGGTCGTTACGACGAAAGAGGCTGAGGCAATCTGGCGCGACAAACGCGGCGCGTTCGTTGATGTCATGCCGCGTCCGCCGAAGCCGGCCAATTTGCCGCCGGAAACGGTCTGGCGCGACAAGCCGCGACGTAACATTCCGGGCAGCCTGTGGCTGCCCGACACCGGCTATGGCAGGCTGGCCGCCGCGACCGAGACCTATCTGCAGGATGGTCTTGCACGCGCATCGGCCGGCAACCCCACTGCGCTTCTGGTGATCTACTGTCAGGCCAATTGCTGGATGTCCTGGAATGCAGCGAAGCGTGCGCTGTCCTATGGCTACAGTAATGTCGTCTGGTATTCGGAAGGCACCGATGGTTGGGAGTGGGAGGATCTGCCGCTGGTGGATGCGGAGCCTGAACCGCGGCCGCCGGCGAAATAGGGCGAGATGTGCTTTCGCGCCTACGCCTTTCGCGACACGACGAGAAAATTCTCTGCGAAATATCCCGGGACCTTGAGACTCCGGCACACCTTTTCGAATGGTTCGATCAGCACTTCACAGAGGCGCGGAAAGAAACGGCCCGGTCGCGGGAGATAGCCGTAATATGTGCTCTCCACGACCTCAAATCCTTCATCCGACAGCACTCTCGAAAATTGATCCAAGGTCAGGGTGTTTCGAGGCCTTCCCGGACATGCCCGGTTCAGGATACGGCTGATCAACCCGATTGGCGATGTTGCATTCAGCTGGATGTTGCACACCAACACACCGCCCTTGCGGAGGTGCCGATAGATCGCCCGCAAGGCGTCGCGCCTCAGCGCGTCCTCTGCATTCAGGAAAAACCGCAACGCGGTGGCGACGTCAAATGTCTGTTGGCCAGTGACACTCGTGATGTCGATGCATAGCAGCGTCACGTTGTCGGGCACTGACGCTGCCAGTAGCATAGCTTCTGACACGTCGACCCCAACAACCGAGCCGAAGAACAGGGCTGCGACCTTGGCAATGCGTCCGGTTCCGCAAGCGAAATCGAGGCTTGTGCGGTCTGGCCCTCCGAGCGGGCGCAGAATGCTTTCGAGCAAGGGCTGTTCGACTTTCCGCCACAAGGCCGCGCAATAGCCCACCTCGAAGGTGCTGATATAGTCGGCAACGGTATCCGCCGACTGGTGGCTCGCGCGATAGCTCTCGCTGGACGTGTCTCCGTTGAGCATAAGGATGCGTCCCGTGAGCCGAACGGCCGGACGCTAACCACTATGCGTGGACGAGGTCTTCATGCATTTGAATGACAGCGGAACGGGCCGTAAAATTGTCTGCCGGACAGGCTGGTGTCTCGCGCGACGCAATCCTGGTTGAGTGGTTCTTCAACAAGATCAAGCAATGCCGACATAGTGCCACCCGCTATGACAATTTCGCCGCCAATTAACTTGCCTTCATCAAGCTTGCTTCGACCCATCTCTGGATACGGGCTTACGAGTCCACGCCCTGCCACGCGATATCATTCCATCTCCTGCTGGATGGTGCGGCTGAGCGCGAACAGCCGCTGATCGATCAGTGTCGGCACCTCGCAGACGAAGGTGACGACGCGGCGGCGGTCGTCGAAGATGCGGGCTTCCCATAGCAGCTTGTTGTTGAGTTCGTCGATCTTCGCCTGATCGGGTGGCGACGCGCTCTGAAGCGTCTGCAGCGTGACCGTGTCGGCGCGGACCCGGTCGGCCGCTTCGCGCTGTTTCCGCGTGACGCGTTCGAGACCGGCCAGCACCGTCGCGCGCTGCGCGTTCAGACTATCGAACAGCCCGGCGAAGATCAGCTTGCCTGCCCTGGCCTTGTCTGGCGATCGCGACAGAAAATCAGTGACCGCCTTCTGCGCTTCCTCAAGGGGGACGCGCCGTGTCGCCAGTCGTTCGACCAGCGCGCTGACCTCCGCGTCGTCCTTCCAGGCGCTGGCGACATCGTCGATCGGCGGTCCGGCCCAGACCGCAGCCAGCGAGATTTCCGGCACCTTGGCCTGAACGCACGGCCAGTCGGGATAACGCGGATCGGCGGCCTGCGCCGTGCCCGACCAGATCAACAGGAGTGCTGTGACGATGCCGATCCGTCCGTTCATGTCTCGCCCCCGGCTGGTGCCCGGCGGGCAAGGCCGCGGCCGGGATCGTAAGCAATGACTGCACCGATCATGAATACGGCGGTACAACCCGCGACAACGGCAAGGGACACCCAGTTGACCTTGTCATAGAGCGCGAAGCGGATCAGTTCGACCGCATGGGTGAAGGGATTGAACAGGCAGAGATAATAGAGCATCGGGCTGCCCTCCTGCACGCGCCACAAAGGATAGAGCGCGGACGACGCAAAGAACATCGGGAAGATCACGAAGTTCATGACCCCCGCAAAATTCTCCAGTTGCTTGATGCGCGACGAGATCAACATACCCAGCGATCCCAGCATCAATCCGGACAGGATCAGTGCCGGCAGAACGGTGAGATACCCAATGAGCGGCGGAGCGATGTCCCAGAACCACGCGATCAGGAGAAACGCATAGACCTGCAGCAGGGAGACGACCGTCCCGGCCAGCAATTTGCAGACGAGCAGGAACCAGCGCGGCAGCGGACTGACCAGAAGCGTCCGCATATTCCCCATCTCGCGGTCATAGACCATCGAGAGCGACGACTGCATGCCATTGAACAACTGGATCATCGCGATCAGGCCGGGCGCGATATAGACCTCATAGAGAATATAGGTCTCGTAAGGCGGGATGATCGAGATACCCAGCACCTGCCGAAAGCCGGCGGCGAAAATGAACAGCCAGACCAGCGGACGCACCAGCGCCGAAATGAAACGTTCGCGCTGATGCAGGAAGCGCAACGCCTCGCGCCACAAGATGCCATTGAGGCAGGTGACATAATTGCCGAAACCCAGCTTGCGACGCTCATGCGTGACGAATGTCGTACTCACGATGACCTCCCGCGGTCGGCCGCCTCGGTCATGCTCCGGAAGGCCATGTCGAGATTAGAAGCGCTGGTTTCTCTGAGGATCTGCGTCACGGAACCGCGTGCGAGCACATGGCCGCCATGCAGCACGACGAGATCGTCGCTGGCGATGATCTCGTCAAACAGATGGGTTGCCCAGAGCACGCCGATGCCTTGTTCCGCGACCAGCATGCGCACATGCGCAAGTATGTCGGCACGCGCCTGCACGTCGAGCCCAACGGTCGCTTCATCCAGCAACAGCAGCCGCGGCCGGTGCAGCAATGCGCGGGCGATTTCGAGACGTCGCATCTGTCCGCCAGAGAGATCGCGCACGCGGCTGTTGACGCGATCGGCAAGGCCGATGCGCGCGATCACCTCTTCGCCGCGCAGGCGGGCCTCGCGCCGCGCAATGCCCTGCAGCGCGGCATGGTAGAGCAGGTTCTGCATGACAGACAGATCGAGATCGAGCGTACGCGGTTGAAACACCACGCCGAGCAACTGCAACGCGTCGCTCGGCCTGTCGCTGATGTCGTGGCCGAAGACACTGATCCGTCCAGCCTGAATGCCGAACAGCCGGGTGATCAACGCAATCAGCGTACTCTTGCCCGCGCCATTGAGGCCGAGCAGCGCCGTGAAACTTGCCGGTGCGACGCCGAAGGAGACATCCGACAGCGCCTGCCGACGACCATAGCAATGGCTGATGCCTGCGACCGACAGAGCGGGTGTGATCGCCGGCGCGTCAAATGGCTCCGGCGCGTCGCGCGCGATCTGGTCAGGGCGCGATGAGTCGATCGTGGTCATGGCCGTGCCATGGCGACGCCCCAGGGCAATTCGCCGACCTGAATGGTCTTGATGACTTTCTGCGCCGCGACGTCGATCACCGAGACGTCGTTGGAGACGCCGTTGGTGACCAGCAGATATTTCTCATCGGGGGTAAACGCCATGTGCCAGACCCGCTGGCCCACCAGCAGATACTTGATCACCTTGTGGGTCGCCGCATCGACGATTGCGATCCGGTTGGCAGGGCCGAGCGCGATGAAGGCGATCTTGGCATCCCGGGTCATGCCGATGCCGACCGGCTGAATGGCTTCGCGCCGCAGACCGGGAATATTGAACTCGATCTTGTCGGTCACGACGCGCTTGGCGGGATCGATCACGGATACGGTGCCGCCGATCTCGGACGACACCCACAGTTCCGAACCGTCACGCTTGAATTCGGCGAAGCGCGGGCGCGCGTCGACCAGGACATTGGCCACGATCTCGCGCGTCGCGGTGTCGATGAAATGGGCCATATTGGTGGTTTCGGACGTGTTGATCAGGATCTTGCCATCGGGGCTGATGGCCATTCCTTCGGGCTCGACACCGACCTGCACATCGCCAATGCGCACGCGTTTCTCGAGATCGATCACCGTCACCGTATTGTCGTTCTCGTTGGCGACATAGAGAACCTTGCCAGCGGCATCCTGGGTGAACAGCTCCGGGTCAGGACCGGACGGCAGCGAGTCGACCACCTTCTGGCTAGCGACGTCGATGATCTGGATGGTGTCGTCGTCGCCGACCGCGACAAGTACCGATTTGCCATCGCGCGTCAGTTCGATGCCGCGCGGACGCTGACCGACCTTGATGGTCGCGGTGACAGTCCAGCTATCGGTGTCGATCACCGAAACGGTGTTGCTCTTCTCGTTCGAAATATACGCGAGAAAGGCCGATGCAGGCGCTGCTGTTGCAAACCATACCGCCGCTCCACACAGCCAGACCCGGCGCAGCATCTTCGATCTGTTCATCATCATTGCAGCCTGCATTTGCTTTCCGGACGATCTATACCGAGCGTGTCGAGCTCCGACACCTGATGCAGGAAGCCGTCCTGCGGCGAGACCGAAACCACCATCCGGCCGTCGACCAACAGGATCGGCTGGCGTAGCTGCAGGTTCCAGTCGCGGATGGTGAGCCGCTGCCCCTTGAAGCCGGCGATGGAGAAATCCGGCGACTTCAGAAATGCCAGAATGGCTTTGCCATCGCCCGAATTGGTGCGGGACGCGGCTTCGCCGATCATGCGGGTCGCGAGCCAGGCCTGCATGTCGCGCGCTGTCATGCGGCGCGCATTCAGTTTGGTGAAGCGGTTCTGGATCTGCACGGCGCCCCATTGATCCTGTGCCGCGTGCCAACTGGTCGGCACCAGCCCCGCCGACCCCGCCACCGGCCGCGGGTCCCAGGTGCGATACGGCAAATAGGAGGCGAAGACTTCGCTCTCGTCGGCGGCGATCATGACGTCATAGGCCGGTGCCTGTTGTGTGAAGACCGGGATCTGGCGCTGGATCAATGTGACGCCGCTATCGGTGCGCCGCGCGCCGCCCGTGTCCTCGAAGACGCGTTCCTGCACGATCTTTGCGCCGAACCGCGCGGCGGCACGGCGATAGGCGTCGGCTTCAAGCCGATCCTCGTCATGCGAGCCAACCACCAGCAGCCAGCGTTTCCACTGCTTCCACACCAGATACTGCGCCAGCGCATCCGCCAGCATCGATCGCGTCGGCGCAATATGGATCACATTGGCACGGCAGTCCGCCTCGCGCAGCCGATCGTCGGCGGCACCCACATTGAACAGGACGCTACCGCGATCACGCACCGCGTCGGCCGCCTGCAGCAATGCATCGGGCGGCAGGTCGGCAATGATGAAACTATTGCGGCCAGCGAGCGTGCGCGCGGCTCCGGCGACATCGTCGCCGTCCTTCACACGGACCTCGTCCAGCCCGAACTGCTGCTTCAGAAACCTGCCGGTTGTGTTGTTGTCCTCGATGGCGAGCCGCGCGCCGGCGCTGCCATCATTCTCGGATGGTAATTCGACCAGCGACAGAGTTGCCTTGATGCCGGCCTGACCGAGATAGCCGATGCTGATCGTCAGCGGTTCGGCCGCGAACGCAGACGACGTCACGGCGCAGAGACCGATCGCGCCGATCAACCACCGTATCATGTTCCCTCCGGCTACTCCTTCCCGGCTTGGCGCCGGTGAAGGGTCTCGTGCTTGAAACATGAACCAATTATCGTAGCTTGCAACCTCGGATTCTGCCGGCGCGTTGCATTTTAATGATGCGAGGTCCGCGATGAGAGCCCTATCGATCACCGTGCTGTTACTGATGATGACGGCGACGGCTCACGCCGCACCGCCTAAAGTGGCGGTGTTCAATTTCGAATGGGTGGATACGAGCCTCGAAGGCGAGATGAAGGGACGCCGCAGCGACGAGCAAGCAAGACTGCTCCGCGCTGCCGACCAGCTTCGCGAGGAGATGAAGCAGTCCGGCCGTTTCGAGCTGCTGGATATGTCATCCCTCAATGTTGCGGCGCAAGGCCGGAACCTGCAGGCATGCGGCGGCTGCGACGTCCAACTGGCGCAGCAGATCGGCGCCGACCTCGTCATTACGGGGCTCGTACAGAAGGTCTCGAACCTCATTCTCAATATGAACATCACCCTGCGAAATGTTCACACCGGGCGGCTGGTCGCCACAATGAGCGCAGACCTACGCGGCAACACCGATGAAAGCTGGTCGCGGGCGATGAGCTATCTGGTGCGCAACCGCCTGCTCGCGCCGAATTACGGTGCCCCGCAGCCGCAGTAGCGCAAGCCGCCGCTCACTTTTTGAGCCGCGCCGCGTGCCAGCGCAGATGATCGGCCATGAATGTCGAGATGAAATAGTAGCTGTGATCGTAACCGGGCTGGCGCCGCAGCGTCAGCGCAATGCCTGCCTTTTGGCAGGCACTCTGCAGCAGTTCAGGCCGCAATTGTTCGGCCAGGAAATTGTCGGCCTCGCCCTGATCGACCAGCAATTCGGGGAATCGCGCACCATCCTCGATCAGGGCAACCGCATCGTGCTTTCGCCACGCCGCTTTGTCGTCGCCGAAATAGCCGCCCAGCGCCTTGATCCCCCACGGCACCAGCGACGGCGCCACGATCGGAGCGAAAGCGCTGGCCGCGCGGTAGCGATCGGGATGACGGAGCGCAATGGTCAGCGCACCATGCCCGCCCATGGAATGGCCGAGAATCGACTGACGACTGCTATCGGTGGGGAATTGGTCGGCCACGAGCTGTGGCAGCTCCTCGGTCACATAACTCCACATGCGATAGTTGCGCGCATAGGGCTCCTGCGTGGCATCGACATAGAAACCGGCGCCCAGTCCGAAGTCATAGGCGTTGTTGGCATCGCCGGGAACATCGGCACCGCGCGGGCTGGTGTCCGGCGCAATGAAGATCAACCCCAGTTCGGCGCATGCGGCGCGAAACTCGCCTTTTTCGGTGACATTGGCGTGGGTGCAGGTGAGGCCCGAGAGATACCAGACCACGGGCAGCCTGGCGCCGTCCTGATGCGGCGGCACATAGACCGAGAATGTCATGTCGGTTCCGGTCGCGCGACTCGCGTGTTTGTAGACGCCTTGCGTGCCGCCATATGATCGATTGAGCGAGACTGTCTGCATGGTCATGACTTTACAGGTTGGATACGGCAGCGATGCGACACCGCCGAAACGGGTGACGTCTGGTCAGGGACACCCGGTCAGGCGATGCCACGCTCGATGGCGAAGCGCACCAGTTCGACCGAGCTGCGGACTCCGAGCTTTTGCCGCATGAGTGACGATGTATTGGCCACCGTCTTGTAGGAGGCGTGAACCATCCACGCAATCTCGGCGAGGCTCTTGCCGGCACCGAGCAGTCGCAGAATCTCCATCTCGCGCGAATTCAGTTTCGACAGCGGGCTTTGCGTCAGCGCAGGCCCGGCAAAAGCAAGGCTTCGCGCCATTGCCGGCGGAAGATATACGCCGCCGCGCGCAACCTCATAGACGGCCTCCAGCAGATCGTGTGGGTCGCCGGTCTTGGAGACGTAGCCCTTGGCGCCACTCTCGATCGCACGGGCAGCGAAGATCGGGTCGTCATTCATGCTGAACATGATGATGCGCATCGTGTCGTCGCGCTGCAGGATGCGCCGCGCCAGTTCATACCCGGACACTGTCGGCAGATTGATGTCGATGATGCAGATATCAGGATCGCCGGTCAGGAAAACCTGCTCGCCACTGGCGGCATCGGACGCTTCCAGCAGTTCGATTTCCGGATCGTCCGCGAACACCGCGCGGCAGCCCGATGTGACGATGGGGTGATCATCGACGATCAGAACGCGCATGGGTTAACCCCGTAAACTCTGTCAGCAGGTCCAGGCCTGCTCCTCGATTGCTGCGCTGCATCAGCCGCGCGCCTTTGGAGTGACATGATTGACAATCGAAGGTCGCCTCGATCCGATATGATCGCCGTCGAATTTCGCTGTCAAGTTCATAGTCGCGGCATGCAGGCGAGATGCGAGTGAAAGCATGGTCATGTGGCAGAATCTTTCGCTGCGCGCGCGGATCAATCTTCTGGTGGCGCTCGTGCTCGCTCTTGGCCTGGTCGCCAATGTCGTGCGGCTCGCGCTGGAAGCTGGCCCACGCGTGCAGGCCGAGGACCAGAGCGTGATCCGGCTGACACGTGAAGTCATCGAAAGTATCGGAACCAGCCTGAACGAAGCGCCGGATCCGAATGCGCGGCTCGATAAAATTGTCGCCGATCTCAATCGATTGCGACATGTCAGCATCGTCAGGCAAGGCGACGGGAACATGCCGTCCCCAAAGAGTGACGGGCATGACCGGAGCGACGGCGCAGGTTCTCCGCCATCGTGGTTCGTATCATTGATCCATCCCGCGCGGATATCGGAGTCAGTGTCGGTGATGGTTGGCGACAAACAGCAGACGCTGCTGATCACGTCCCATCCCGATGACGAGATGCGGGAGATATGGGACGGCATCGTCACCCAGCTCGCAGTCAGCCTGATCGTTGCAATGGTGCTGTTCGTCGTCACGAGTCTCGTCGTTCGGCGGGCGCTCGCGCCGCTCGTTGCATTGTCGCAGGCTATGGTCGATATCGAAGCGGGAAACTATCAGGCACGCGTCGCCCCCGCGGGCGCACCGGAACTCGCCGCACTCTGCATCCGGCTCAATCATCTCGCTGCCACATTGGGCGATGTGCTGGAGGACCGGCGGCGTCTGGCCCAACGGGCCGTCTCGCTGCAGGATATCGAGCGCAAGGATATTGCGCGCGAATTGCATGATGAGTTCGGGCCGTATCTGTTCGCCCTGCGCGCCCATGCGGGCGCAGTGATGCGTCTCGCCGATCACGATCCATCGGGCACAGGCGCCTTGTCGAGGCACGGCACTGCCATTCTGGCGCAGGTCGATGTCCTGCAGCAGTTCAATCGCCGCATTCTCGAGCGGTTGCGCCCGGTCGGGCTGACGGATCTCGGTCTGTCCGGTGCTATCGCGGTCTTGCTGCGTCTCTGGCGCGAATCCCATCCGGAGGTCGTTATCGAGAGCCGGATATCGCCGACGCTTGCTCCCCTTGGTGAGGTCGCCGAGCTGACCGCCTATCGTGTCGTTCAGGAGGCACTCACCAATGTGTTCCGCCACGCGCAAGCCTCTGCCGTGAGCGTGGTCATCGAGCCGGTAACGGGAGCGGCGGCGCAGCCTGAGCGTGACAATGTATTGGTCCGCGTGCGCGACAATGGCCTCGGCCTCGACCCCGATCACAATGGCGGCTTTGGCCTCATTGGCATGAGAGAGCGGGTCTGGGCCCTGGGCGGGACGCTCGCGGTCAGATCTGATGTGGACGGTGTGACTGTCGAGGCTATCATTCCCGTGACTGATTCACTGCAAAATGCGCCTGTGACGCGCGATCGGGAATTTGTCCCGACTTTATCGGGAAAATAACTGAACCGGATTTCGACATTTGCAGATAGCGCAGTCCTCCTCACTCGCTAGTATCACACTACCGGACGGTGCCATCAGAGCGCCGATGCGGAATGGGAATGGGGTGGAACAGATGCGCGTAAGAGTGCTGGTCGTTGCTTCGCTGTCGACGGGTCTTCTACCGGTTTCCGAAACGGTTTTTGCGCAAAGTACTCCTGGAGAACCGCAAGTGCTGCCGCCGGTGGTGGTGTCTGCCCCTGCCGTCGCCAGCAAACGCGGGCCCCGGCGTCAGACGACCCAACGGGTCACCACCGAGCGGCCGCGTACGGTCTACGTCTATCCCACCACGCCGACGTCGCGTTCCGGCATCGACGTCGACAAGGTCACGGCAAGTATCAATTATGTCGACGCCCGCGCAATCGAACGTGCCAATTCCCTGAACGTCACAGATGCGCTGCAGCAGCAAGTGCCAGGCATTCTGATCAACGAAGTCGCGGGCAATCCCTTCCAGCCCGATCTGCAATTTCGCGGCTTCGTGGCGTCGCCGGTGGCCGGTACGCCGCAAGGGCTCGCGGTCTATCAGAACGGCGTGCGTATCAACGAGGCCTTCGGCGACACCGTCAATTGGGATCTGATCCCGACCGCGGCGATCCGCTCGGTCAGCGTGGTCACCAATAATCCCGCCTTCGGCCTCAACGCGCTGGGCGGCGCGGTCAATATCCAGATGAAGGACGGCTTCAACTATCAGGGAGCTGAGCTCAGCACGATGGGCGGCTCGTTCGGCCGCATCCAGGGCTCGGCGCAATGGGGCAAGCAGGTCGAGGGATTCGCCGTCTATGGCGCGCTCGAAGGCCTGCATGAAAAAGGCTTCCGCAACTTCGCGACATCCGATGTCCGACGCTTTTACGGCGATGTCGGCTATCGCAGCGACAGCAGCGAGCTTCACCTCAATATGGGCGTCGCCAACAACAAGTTCGGCGCCTCGGCGACCGTTCCGGTCGAGCTGCTGCAGCAGAATTATGGCGCCACCTATACGACGCCGCAGACCGCGAACAACCGCGTCGGCTATCTCAATTTCACCGGAAAGGTCGAGGCGACACCGACCTGGACGGTGGAGGCGGCAGCGCATCTTCGCTTCTTCCGGAACAAGACCCAGGACGGCAATCCGACCGGCACCCAGCCCTGCGAAGATCCGACCCTCTTGTGCTTCGGCGATGACGACACGCCAGCCAACGGCCTCAACGGCGCGCAAATTGCCAATCCCTTCGCGCCCGGCGCAGTTCTTGGCGAGAATGATCGCACCTCGACGCGTTCGACCACGGTGGGCGGCTCCCTGCAGGCCACCAATACCGATCAGCTCTTCGGCCATGACAACCGCTTTGTCGTGGGCGCCAGCTATTCGTCCAGCGTCAGTCAATTCACGGCCAGCGCCGAACTCGGCACGATCGGCCCGGATTACGTCGTCACCGGCAGCGGGATTTCCCTCGGTCAGTCCGGCGATCCGATCGCTATCGGCCCGGTGTCGTTGCGGACCACCAATCGCTATGGCGGCATTTACGCGCTCGACACGTTCGATGTGACCAATGCCTTTTCGATCACCGGCGGCGGTCGCTTCAACACGGCGCAGATCGTGCTCGAGGATCAGATCGGCACCGCGCTCAACGGTGACCACACGTTCAACCGTTTCAATCCGATCATCGGCGGCACCTACAAGATCACGCCTGAGCTGACCGCCTATGCCGGCTATTCGGAAGCCAACCGCGCGCCGACCCCGCTGGAGCTCGGCTGTGCCGACCCTGCCAATCCCTGCATCGTCGGTGCCTTCCTGATCTCCGATCCGCCGCTCAAGCAGGTGGTTTCGCATACGATAGAAGCTGGTCTGCGCGGCACCAAGGAGCTGAATGCGGGCACGCTAGGCTGGAAGCTCGGCGCCTTCCGCGCCACCAACAACGACGACATTCTCGCGATCCCGAGCCCGGTGCTGCAAGGCTACGGCTATTTCCAGAATGTCGGCTCGACGCGCCGGCAGGGCATCGAAGCGGAAGTCACGCTGCGTGCGCCGACCCTGCAGCTCTATGCCAGCTATGCCTTCGTCGATGCGCGCTTCCTTGATGCGCTCGCGATCGGATCGAACAGCCCGTTCAAGGACGACGACGGCAACGTCCAGATCCTGCCCGGCAACCAGATCCCGGCGATCCCGCGTCATCGCGTCAAGGCCGGGTTCGACTATGCGGTGACCGACGCTTTCAAGGTCGGGGCCGATGCGCTGTTCGTCAGCAGCCAGTATTTCGTCGGTGACGATTCCAACCAGGCGCCGAAACTCGAAGCCTATACCGTGTTCAATGCGCACGCGTCGTATCAGATCGACAAATCCGTGCAGGTCTTCGCCCGCGTCGACAACATTCTCGACCGGCGCTATTCGACATACGGGACTTTCTTCGAGACCGACTCGGTGCCGAATTTTGCCAATGGCGGCGCTCAGTTCACAGACGCACGTTCGGTCAGCCCGGCGCGGCCGCGCGCCTTCTATGCGGGTGTGAAAGTCAGGTTCTGATGGCGTGGGCGATTAGCCCCGCGTCCAGTAGCGATAGCCAAGCCACCCGATCAGGACTGCACTCGCGAGCCACAAGAGGATGATCGCGATCATGCCCGATCTGCTGGTCGGTCGTTCTGCGGCCTCCCGCGCCTTGATCCGGTACTCGGCCATCACTTCGCCCGGGACCAGCGCCACCACGAGCCAGATACCCAGCGGCACGATGATCAGGTCATCGAGATAGCCAAGGACCGGCACGAAGTCCGGAATGAGATCGATCGGCGACAGCGCATAGGCGGCAACAGCGATCGCGAGAACCTTCGCAAACCATGGCACCCGGGGATCGCGCGCGGCGAGATAGACGGCATGCGTGTCCGTCTTGATGTGTCGTGCCCAGCTTTTGATCCGCGTCAGCATGAATGCCTCGTATCGCACAAGTCGCCTTCAGGATAGCCATTGATAATGCTGGAGAAGTTGGCGGATTTCGCTTCCCCGATACCAAGGCCCGGATCTTCCCGCCCCGGCCACCACAGGCCCCGGATGCGCCCTTTGGCGTGTTGAGGGTCCGCCCGTTTCGTGGGAAGACGGCGGAAAGCTGAAAGAATTTCCGGGAGCAAGATGCCATGACCTACCGTGCACCGATCAACGACATGCTGCTGGCCCTGAATCACGGCGCCGGCCTGCAGGCGGCCCTGAAAGCCGGGCATTATGGCGATTTCGACGCCGATATGACGGCTGCCGTGCTCGAAGAGGCCGGCCGCTTTGCCAGTGACGTTCTGGCGCCGCTCAATACCGTGGGCGACAAGAACGGCATTAAGCTTGCCGACAACAAGGTCACCACCGCTCCCGGCTGGCCCGATGCCTATCAGCGCTGGACTGCCGCCGGCTGGAACGGCGTCTCCGGCCCCGAGGCCTTCGGTGGTCAGGGCCTGCCGCTGGCCGTCAATGCCGCCTGCACCGAGATCTGGAGCGCGTCGAACATCGCCTTCGGTCTCTGCCCGCTGCTGACGCTGTCGGCCATCGAGGCGCTCGACGCCCATGGCAGCGACGAGCTCAAGAAGATCTATCTGGAAAAGCTCGTCACCGGCGAATGGACCGGCACCATGCAGCTCACCGAGCCGCAGGCCGGCTCCGATGTCGGCGCGCTGCGCTCGCGCGCCGAGCGCCAGGCCGATGGCAGCTATCGCATCTCGGGCACCAAGATCTTCATCACCTATGGCGATCACGACATGACCGACAACATCGTGCATTTCGTGCTCGCACGATTGCCCGATGCGCCCGCCGGCACCAAGGGTATCTCGCTGTTCCTGATTCCGAAATTCCTCGTCAACGCCGACGGCTCGCTCGGCGAACGCAACGATATCCATGCGTCGGGCGTCGAGCACAAGCTCGGCATGCATGCCTCCCCCACCTGCACCATGACCATGGGCGACAAGGGCGGCGCCGTTGGTTACCTCATCGGCGAGGAAAATCGCGGCATGCTGTGCATGTTCACGATGATGAACCAGGCCCGGCTCGGCGTCGGCCTTGAAGGCGTCGGCATTGCCGACCGCGCCTATCAGCAGGCGCTGGCCTTCGCGCAGGAGCGCAAGCAGGGCCGCGGCATCGGCAGCAAGACGGCCGGCATGGACCCGATCATCGTGCATCCCGACGTCAAGCGCATGCTGATGCAGATGCGCTCGCTCACCGCCGCAGCGCGCACCATCTGCTACGCGACCGCCGTGGCGCTCGACGTCGCCGCCCGTTCGCCCGACGCCAAGGTGCGCACCGAAGCGGCGGCACGCGGCGCATTGCTGACGCCGATCGCCAAGGCCTTCTCGACGGATATCGGCAACGAGGTAACCTCGCTCGGCGTGCAGATCCATGGCGGCATGGGCTTCATCGAGGAGACCGGCGCCGCGCAGCACTACCGCGATGCGCGCATCACCGCGATCTATGAAGGCACCAACGGTATCCAGTCGATCGATCTCGTCACGCGAAAACTCGCGGCGTCAGGCGGCGAATCCGTCTGGGCGCTGCTCGATGAACTCAGCGGCATCGTGTCGCGCGTCGAGGCCTCCAACGATCCCGGTTTCGGCACCACCGGCGCAAAACTCCGCGACGCGCTCGGCTCGCTGGAGCGTTCGAGCAAATGGCTGCTGGAGAAGCTGGCCTCGACGCCGAACGACGCACTGTCCGGCGCCACGCCCTATCTGCGGCTGTTCGGCTCGGCGCTCGGCGGCTGCATGCTGGCCAACGAGGCGCTTGCGGCGCGCGACATCGACGGCGGCAGCGATGCGACGCGTTACGTCACGCTGGCGCGGTTCTTCGCCGAGAATGTTGCGGTGCAGGCGGGCTCGCTTGAACGCACCGTGATGGACTCCAGTGAATCCGTGATGTCGGCCGATGCCGTTTTGCTGGCATAAGCCACCGCTCACCATATCGGCCGCAGCGGATTGATGTAATATCCGACGGAGGAAACGCGCCAGCCGTGCTTTTGCGGGGTGCTGCAGGGAATCGACATGACCGAACATCTCATCGTGACCGACGAAGGCGCCACGCGCGTGATCACGCTGCGCCGGCCGGAAAAGAAGAACGCGATCACGCAGGACATGTATCGCGCCATGTCGGACGCGATCGACACCGCGCAGAACAATCCGGCGATCCGCTGCATGATCATCACTGGCGGTTCCGGTGCCTTCACCGCCGGCAACGACCTCGAGGATTTCCTCAAGGACAGCGCCGCAAAGGCTGAAGCGCCAAGGGCATCGAACGCCGTCAAATTTCTGTATTCGTTGGCGCAGAACGTCAAGCCGCTCATCGCCGCCGTGGACGGCGTCGCCATCGGAATCGGCACCACGATGCTGTTCCATTGCGACTATGTGCTGGCCTCGACCACTGCAAAGTTTTCCACGCCGTTCATCCATCTCGGCCTGGTGCCGGAAGGCGCTTCCAGCCTGCTGATACCGCGCACCATGGGCCACCAGCGCGCCTTCGCGGCGCTGGTGATGGGCCGCGCCATGGATGCGGAGGACGGCAAGGCTGCCGGCTTCGTCAATGAAGTCGTCGCGCCCGGCCATACCGAAGTCGAGGCACGCAAGGTGGCCCGCGAAATCTGCGCCCTGCCCGCGGAAGCCGTGGCGATCTCGCGCCGACTGCTGAAGCTCCCGCCCGAGGATCTCACGCGGCGCATTGATCAGGAAAGCCATCTGTTCGGCGAACGCATGAAGTCGCAGGAGGCGATTGCGGCCTTCAAGGCGTTCTTCGCGCGCAAGAAGGCGTAATGTATCTGCAGTAGACTGAACGGCATGAACAGCCCACGCTCGACCCGCATTGCCGCAGCGCTGTTGCTCGGCGGTACAGTGCCCTATGCAACAGCGCAGACGTCGACTCCCGTCGACGTCACCGTCCTCGCCATCAACGACTTCCACGGCAATCTGCGCCCTGCCCCCGGCGGCATCAGCATCGACGATCCCGCCGACAGGACGAAGAAGATCATCGTGCCCGCCGGCGGCGCCGAGCATATGGCGACGCTGGTGAAGCAGCTCCGCGCCGGCAAGGCGAATAGCGTGTTCGTCGCTGCCGGCGACCTGATCGGCGCCAGCCCGTTTCTCTCTGCGCTGTTTCATGACGAACCGACCATCGAGGCACTGTCGATGATGGGCCTTGAGATCGCCTCGGTCGGCAATCACGAATTCGACGAAGGCCGTGAAGAGCTGCTGCGCATGCAGAACGGCGGCTGCCATCCTGTCGATGGCTGTCAGGGCCCGCATCCCTTTGCCGGCGCGACGTTCAACTATCTCGCCGCCTCGACCATCGACACGAAGACCGGCCAGCCGCTGCTACCGCCCTATCAGATCAAGACATTCGACGGCATTCCCGTCGCCTTCATCGGCCTGACGTTGAAAGGTACGCCGGGTCTCGTTGCGCCGCCCGGCATTGCTGGTCTCGAATTCAGGGACGAGGCGGACACCGTCAACGCACTGCTGCCCGAACTGAAAGCCAACGGCGTCGAGGCCATTGTGGTGCTGATCCATGAAGGCGGCTTCCCCACCGGCGACTATAACGAATGTCCTGGCATTTCCGGACCTATCGTCGATATCGTGAAGAAGTTCGACAAGGCGGTCGACGTGGTGGTCAGCGGCCACACGCACCGCGCCTATACCTGCCAGATCGACGGGCGCCTCGTCACCTCGGGCGACAAATACGGCACGCTGGTTACCACCATCGATCTCAAGCTCGACCGCACGACGCGCGATGTCATCAGCGCAAAGGCCGACAACGTCATCGTGCGCACGGCGACCTATCCCGCCGATCCCGCCCAGACGGCCTTGCTTGCCGCCTATGACAAGGTGGCCGCGCCAATCGCCAGCCGTCCTGCGGGATCGATCACCGCAACGCTGTCGCGCATGCCCGACATGACGACCGGCGAAAGCCCGCTTGGCAATATCATCGCCGATGCACATCTCGCGGCGACATCTGCGAGCACTCTCGGCGGCGCCGTGATCGCCTTCACCAATCCCGGCGGCATCCGCGCCGATATCGTGAAATCGTCAGATGGCACCGTCACCTATGGCGACGTCTTCGCGGCGCAGCCGTTCCGCAACCAGCTGGTGACGCTGACGCTCACAGGTTCGCAGATCAAGGCGATGCTTGAACAGCAATGGAACACGCCGAGTCGGCCGCGCATCCTGCAGGTATCGAAAGGCTTCAGCTACGCCTGGAATAACAGTGCAGCCGCCGGCCAGCGCGTTCCACCCGAGCGGATGATGCTGGACGGCAAGGTGATCGATCTCGCGGCCAACTATCGCGTCACCGTGAACGGCTTTCTCGCCGTCGGCGGCGATGGCTTCACGGTGCTGAAGGAAGGCAAGGAGCCGCTGGTCGGCGTCTATGATGTCGATGCGCTGAACGCGTACATGAAGGCCAATAGCCCTGTGTCGCCGATGTCGCTGGGACGGATTGCGCGGGTGGATTAGCGAAACGCCTGTCTGCCCCAAGCTGCCATTTTGGGACGGGGAATCCCGATCCAGGTTCGTCATTCCCCGGCAAACCAATTGGTTTGCCTGAGGGCGTGCGTCGCCGGCGAAGCCGGCAGAGCGCGAACCCGGAATCTCAGAGTGTTTTGCGCTGAACAGGTCGGGATTCCGGGTTCGCGTGCGCGAAGGCGCGCCTGCGCCCCGGAATGACAAGTGGGGTGGGCGCAAAGGCGTTAAACATTTTTTCCTATATTCCGTTGACAATACACCCATAGGGTTTATATTCCCTCTGTCCTGCCCCACCGAGAGGGGCGATCGCGATCGTCACGTTCGCGGGGTGGGATGCGGTGGACGCCGGAGATGCGGCGTCACGGGAGATGTGGGTAACGGCTGTCTTCGGGCAGGCCGGATCGTCTGTGGTCAGGATACCACTGGGACAGGCGGCACGGTTTGTCTTCGGGTGGACGGAGCCTGCAGATCACGGGACGGACGACCAAATCGAAACGCGTTCGGCCTACTCGCTTGAGGCACCCTTCCCATCGCCTTGGGACATTAATTCGCGATCGGAGCGTTCGTCGAGGCAACGCGCAAGCAACCGAAAAAACACCGCAGGCGGAACGCCGGGCAATCGCTCGGCGCCTCCGAAAGTCCTGATGCACTCTAAAAATTGCGGAAGACCGCATTTGCATCAGGCCCAAGGGTGCAACGGGCACGCGGCGTTCCGCACGCCCTCTTTCAGGAGGGTGGGAATGCAACAGACGACGGCGCCCCCGCGCCGCAAACAACAGGGGTGATGATGCATGTCTGAAGAACAGTGGCTGTTTGAAATTCACATCAGCAACGACGCGATATAGTCGCCTCCACCTTCTACGCCACGTTTCTCCGGTCGATCTCGCCATAGATATCGAACGGCTCCGGCCTGCCGACCGCGTAGCCCTGCGCGTAATCGACACCGATCTCGCCAAGCGTTGCGATAATCTCGTCGCTCTCCACGAATTCGGCCACCGTGCGTTTGCCCATCATCTTGCCGATATGGCTGATCATCTCGACCATGGCACGGTCGATCGGATCGACGAGCATGTCCTTGACGAAAGAGCCATCGATCTTGAGATAATCCACCGGCAGGTGCTTGAGATAGGCGAAGGACGACATGCCGCTGCCGAAATCGTCCAGCGAGAACCGACAACCGATCTCCTGCAGCGCCTGAATGAAATTGTTGGCGTCGGCGAGATTGGCGATGGCGCTGGTCTCGGTGATCTCGAAGCAGATGATGGTCGGCGGTATCCGATAGATACGGAACTGCTCGCGAACATAGTCCAGAAAACTATCATCCTTGAATGTCGCGCCAGACAGGTTGATGGCGCAGGTCGAGACCGGAATGGCACATTCGGCCAATCGCGCGGCGAGAATGGCAAAGGCATTCCTGACCACCCAGCGATCGATCAGTGTCATCAACCCATAGCGTTCTGCCGCGGGAATGAAATGGCCCGGCGCCACCAGTTGCCCGGCCTCGTCGCGCAGCCGCAACAGCAGTTCGACATGCAGGCTGCCATCGTCGCGTTCGCCGAGCGGAATGATCTTCTGGGCATAGAGACAGAAGCGATCCTGTTCGAGGGCCTCGTGAATGCGCTGGACCCAGGTCATCTCGCCGAACCGCTGCAGCAATTCAGAATCGCTGGCCTGATGCAGTTGAACGCGATTGCGGCCTTTCTCCTTGGCCATGTAGCAGGCCACATCGGCTGCGCGCAAGGCTTCCTCCAGCGTCACCTCGGGCTGCGCGATGCAGACAAGGCCGATACTGACGGTGATATTGAAGCTGCGCCCGTTCCAGACGAAGTTCAACTCCTCCACCGTCTGCCGCAGTCGTTCGGCGGTCGCAGCCGCGCGATCCGGCTCGCAGCGCTCCAGCAGCACGGCGAATTCATCGCCGCCAAGACGCGCAAGCAGATCGTCTGTGCGCAAGTGCTTCTCCAGCATGCCGGAGACTTGCCGCAGCAAATGATCGCCGGCGGCATGGCCACAGGTATCGTTGACGATCTTGAACTGGTCGAGATCAAGGAACATCAGCGCATGCGGCCGGGAGTCGATATCGATACGGGGCAGCGCCTCCTCGATGCGGCGTTCGAATTCACGGCGATTGGCCAATGCCGTGAGCGCATCATGTGACGCCTGATAGGCGAGACGGGAGATGTATTCCTGCTCCTGCGTCATGTCGCGCAGGACGAGGACAGCGCCGTCCAACTCCGACTCGCGCCGCAGCGGCGTCGCCACCAGCGACACGGCGACCGCACTCGCATCGTTGCGGATCAGCAATTGCGGATGCATGCCGACATTGACCGTTTCGCCAGCCATGACCTTCGAGATCAGCGCTTCGCCATCGCTGCCGCTTTCGCGGTCGACAAGGCGAAACAGCGATGCGAGCTGCTGGCCCTGCGCGTCGCAGGCGGGCCTGGCAACCAGCCGTTCGGCGGTCGGGTTCAGATATTCCACACAACCGCTGGCATCGGTGCTGATGACGGCCTCGCCGATCGAGGACAGCGTGATTTGCGCGCGCTCCTTCTCGGTCTTCAGGGCCGTCTCGAAACGCTGGCGCTGGATCAGGAGATTGCGGGTGCGCCAGATGCCAAGCAGGATCAGCAGCGCCGCGGTCAGCACATTGGCAATGAGCAGAATGTTTTGAATGGCATGCGAACCGCTGCCAAGATGCTGCGAAAATGCGACGGCAAGCGGCGTGGTCTGTTCATTGATCTGATCGATCTGCGCCTTCAGGGTGGCGAGTCGCGTCGAGCCGACCTTGCCTTCGCTGACGCTTGCGTGGATGGCGTCAGCCGTATCCACCAATTGCCGGATCACGGGATCGGTCGCGCGCCAGCTCTCGATGGCGCGGGCGAGATAGACCACCTCGCTGAAATTGCGAAACAGCGAGATCATGCCGGGGATGTCGGCCGCATCGTTGCCGCCTTGCAGGAAGCCGTCATAGGCGGCCTGCAGATCCGGCACTGGCTGTTCGAGTGCACGACGCGCGATGAGATCCCCGAGCGGTACGGCAATGCTCGCCTGATAGCGCTCGTAGTATTTGTCGTCTCCCGTCTCGGCATAGAGGCTGAGCGAATGCACCGCCTCCATCTGCCCCTTCGACCAGCGGCTCTCGCCGGTGACATAGGCACGAACAGACGACAGGATATTAATGCTGGTGCCCGCGAGAAATGCCTGCAGCAAGACGATCGCGACGAACGGCCAGACCGAACGCAGGAGATGCGGCACACCCCTTGGATATCTCATCTCGCTCATCGCTCACGAACCCACCACAGACGCGAGCGCAACCGCGGAGTTCAAACCATCTTGATACGCGAACCGCCTCCGCAGAGTGCCGCTTCCCATATTGATAGCAGCCGCCGCTTAATGCGTGTTTCAATTCCGCGCGGTCATGAAGCATCGATGAAACGCTGTGAATCGGCCGTGAAGAAAGCGATCAGCGAATTTGATTGGTAGTTTCTTCCGCGGCGGTTGACGCGATCTCATCGCCCGTCAGCGCTGGCGCTCTCTCGTCAGAGGCAGCCATACCCGAGTTTCGCGGGCGTCCCCCTATCGGAACCTGACCCGACCAGCTAGGTTATCGTCCCATCATACCAGCGCCCCCGTGCTTGCGGATCATTTGCATGACGACACTTCTTCTGAGCCACCCGGCATCGCTCGATCACCTCACGCCGCCCGGTCATCCTGAGCGTCCCGACCGTATGCGCGCGGTGGCGCAGGCCCTCAGCGAAGACCGCTTCAGCGCGCTGGTACGGGGTGACGCGCCGGAGGGCGATCTCAACGTGGTCAGCCTGTGCCATGACAATCACTACATCGACGAGTTGCGCCATGTCGCACCGAGCAGCGGGCTCGTCTATCTCGACGGCGATACGTCGATGTCCCCCGGCACCTGGGAAGCCGTGATGCGCGGCGTCGGCGGCGCCGTGGCTGCGACCGATGCGGTCATGAAAGGCGAGCACACCAATGCCTTTGTCGCGACCCGCCCGCCCGGCCATCACGCCGAGCACAACAAGCCGATGGGTTTCTGCTTCTTCGATCAGGCAGCGATTGCAGCGCGGTATGCCCAGCGCACCTACGGCATTACCCGCGCGGCCATCGTGGATTTCGACGTCCACCATGGCAACGGCACACAGGACATTTTCTGGGCCGACCGCACGGTGATGTATTGCTCGACTCATCAGATGCCGCTGTTCCCCGGCACCGGTGCATCCCAGGAGCGCGGCGAGCACGACACCGTCGTCAATGCCCCGCTGCATGATGGCGACGGCAGTGCGAAATTCCGTTCCGCCTTCGACAATCTCATCCTGCCGCAATTGCAGAAATTCGCGCCGGAACTGCTGATCATTTCCGCCGGCTTCGATGCGCATCGCCGCGATCCGCTCGCGTCGCTCAATCTCGACGCCGAGGATTTCGGCTGGGTAACGCGCAAGCTGATGGATCTCGCCGACAGCACCGCCGGCGGCCGCATTGTCTCGGTACTCGAGGGTGGTTATGATCTGCAGGGCTTGAAAGAATCGGCTGCGGCCCATGTCTCTGCGCTGATGGGGGCATCGCGCTGAAAGGCGCGCAGGTCGCAAAACCTACCCGCCACAATACGCCCTCAAACATATCTTTGACTCCGTCCTTCCAAAATGCGCACACGGGAAACCGAATGGCCGAAAACAACCACGCTGACGTCAAGAAACTGACGTTTGAAACCGCGATCGAAGAACTGGAATCGATCGTGAAGCGCCTCGAAGACGGCAAGGTACCGCTGGAAGAGTCGGTCGCCATCTATGAGCGCGGCGAGGCGCTGAAGCGGCGCTGCGACGAGTTGCTGCGTCAGGCCGAAGCGCGCGTGGACAAGATCACCACGGATTCGACTGGCAAGGCGGTCGGTACCGAACCGCTGGACGTCCAGTAGGAATCGCGCCGGGCTGAGACCTCGCACCACCCACCCCGCGGCCGAATTAGCGCTTGGCGCATGGCGCGGCCTGTTTATAGTCCGCCGTCAGTCCGGGGAACCAGCGTGCGCGTCCAGCACCGTCATGTCATCTATGTGCAGGGATACGATCCGCGGGGACTCTCGCAGTATTACCGCATGTTTCGGACCGAACTGCGCAAGTTCGGCCGCCTTTATGGCCTGACCACCTCGGTCAGCCGGCCGAAAGGCCATACGGACGGCGAATTCGCGCATGAATCCGCCTCCTGGCGGATCGAAACCTCCGGTGACGGCTGGCAGACCACGACCGATTACGATTTCCTGCGCTGGGAAGACATGATCCAGCGCGATCTGGCCGTGCCGATCTGGCGCACGCTGATCCACGCCATCGCCATCTATTGGGGCCTCGTCTTCTCCGGCACCATGGGCCGTTTCTGGAAGGCACATTGGCGCTTCGCCACCTTCATCAGCTGGCCCCACTTCCTGCTGCTCAACGGAGCAATCTGGTCGGCGGGCATCGCCTGGCTATTCGCGCTAGGGCTGCAGGCGCTTGGAATACACGGATTTCTGGTGGGCTGCGGCGCTGCGGCGATGTTCGTAGCGGTCCTCGGCACACTGCTGAAATACACCGAAAAACACACATACCTGCTCTATCTGATGGCCGATACGATCTTCACCTGGCAGTTTTCCCACGGCAACCGGCCGGACTGGGACGCCCGGATCGACCGCTTCGCGCAACATCTGGTCCAGGTCGCCAAGTCGACCAAAGCGCAAGAAATCGTGCTGGTCGGCCACAGCTCCGGATCTTTCCTTGGCTCCGAAATCCTCGCCCGCGCCCTGAAACTCGATCCGGAACTCGGCAACCATGGTCCCCGCATCGTGCTGCTGACGCTCGGCGGCAATATGCCGATCGTCGGCTTCCATAAGGTCGCGCAAGGCTTTCGCGACAATTTGCGGCTGCTGGCCGTGGAGCCTTCCATCGACTGGATCGACTGCCAGTCCCGCAAGGACGTGATGAACTTCTTTCCGTTCGATCCCATCGCCGGTCACGGGATCGACACTGGCGCGGCGCGGCGGAATCCCACCATCGTCGCGGTCCGGTTCCGCGAAATCATCCGCCCGGAACATTACAACCGGTTCCGCTGGAAGTTCTTCCGCGTGCACTTCCAGTTCGTCATGGCCAATGAGCGGCCACATGCCTACGATTTCTTCATGATCGTCTGCGGCCCCGTGCCCCTTCGGGAACGTGTCAGTCAGCCGGCCACAACTTTAGCGCTGGTCGAGGGCGATCCCGCAACCCGCGAAAATGCATGGAAAAAGCTGGATTTGGGCGCGAAAAGCCTCGCTCAAAGGGGTTCCCATGAGACGGAACCGGTCGCCCGGCGCATCGGCTAGGCAGCCTGCGCGAATGTCCATAGCGCCATTGTGCTGTCTCCCCCGCAGGCGCGGCGGTTGGCTTTGGCCATCGCTTTGGTGTAAAGGGACTAGGACTATGCGCTGACGAGCAGGCTGAAACGCCGGCCGTTAACGTAGATAAGCGCTTCATTCATCTGGCAAAAATGAGCAGATGAAGTCGTTGCCAAGCATGCTAGATATCACACTGAAAAATCGAAGCCCATTATAAGGCCTCGAAACAGGCTTCCCGGTTCTGGAGGCTGCGGTTGTCCGGTGGGCGCGCGGAAACGCGACGGCCCCGAAGCCAGACGCAGTCCCGGACATGTAAAATTGGAATAGTGCCGTGACCGATTTTAGTAAGACACCGTTGCTCGATACCATCAAGACTCCGGAAGATCTCCGGAAGCTGAAGATCGAGCGGGTTCGTCAGGTTGCCGACGAGCTTCGTCAGGAAACCATCGATGCGGTGTCCGTTACCGGTGGACATTTCGGCGCCGGTCTTGGCGTTGTCGAACTGACCACCGCCCTCCACTATGTCTTCGATACGCCGCGCGACCGCATCATCTGGGACGTCGGCCATCAGGCTTATCCGCACAAGATCCTCACCGGTCGCCGTGACCGTATCCGTACGCTCCGCACCGCCGGTGGCCTCTCCGGTTTCACCAAGCGCACCGAGAGCGAATACGATCCGTTCGGCGCCGCGCATTCCTCGACCTCCATCTCGGCCGGTCTCGGCATGGCCGTCGCGCGCGACCTCTCGGGTGGAAAGAACAACGTTATCGCCGTGATCGGTGACGGTTCGATGTCGGCAGGCATGGCTTATGAAGCCATGAACAATGCCGGCGCTATGAATTCCCGCCTCATTGTCATCCTCAATGACAACGACATGTCGATCGCCCCGCCGGTCGGCGCCATGTCGGCCTATCTGTCGCGCATGTATTCGGGCAAGACCTATCGCGGGCTGCGTGACGCAGCCAAGCAGCTCGGCAAACATCTGCCGAAGCTGATTGCCGACCGCGCCGAGCGCGTTGAAGAATATTCGCGCGGCTTCATGGTCAATGGCGGCACGCTGTTCGAAGAACTCGGCTTCTATTATGTCGGCCCGATCGACGGCCACAACCTCGATCACCTGCTGCCCGTGCTGCAGAACGTGCGCGACATGGAGACCGGCCCGATCCTGCTCCATGTCGTGACCCAGAAGGGCAAGGGCTACGGTCCGGCTGAAGCCGCCGCCGACAAATATCATGCGGTCGTGAAATTCGACGTCGCCACTGGCACCCAGTCGAAGGCCAAACCGAACGCCCCGGCCTATCAGAACGTGTTCGGCCAGAGCCTCGTCAAGGAAGCCGAGAAAGACGACAAGATCGTCGCCATCACCGCGGCCATGCCATCCGGTACCGGCGTCGACATCTTCAACAAGGCCTTCCCGGCCCGCACCTTCGACGTCGGCATCGCGGAACAGCACGCGGTGACCTTCGCCGCGGGCCTCGCCACTGAAGGCTACAAGCCGTTCTGTGCGATCTACTCGACCTTCCTGCAGCGCGGCTATGATCAGATCGTCCATGACGTGGCGATTCAGAACCTGCCAGTGCGTTTCGCCATCGATCGTGCCGGACTGGTCGGTGCGGATGGTGCGACCCATGCGGGCTCTTTCGACAATGCCTATCTCGGCTGTCTGCCGAACATGGTGATCATGGCGGCATCCGACGAAGCCGAACTGGTGCACATGGTTGCCACCCAGGTCGCCATCAACGACCAGCCCAGCGCCCTGCGTTATCCACGCGGTGAAGGCCGCGGCGTCGAGATGCCTGAGGTCGGTATCCCCCTGGAAATCGGCAAGGGCCGCATTATCCGCCAGGGCAAGCAGGTCGCGCTGTTCTCGTTCGGCACCCGTCTCGCCGAATGCGAAAAGGCCGCCGATGAGCTGGCGGCACACGGCCTCTCGGCAACGATCGCTGATGCGCGCTTCATGAAGCCGCTCGACGTCGAGTTGCTGCTCAAGCTCGCGCGCGAGCACGAGATTCTGCTCACCGTCGAGGAAGGTTCGATCGGTGGCTTCGGCTCGCATGTCATGCACACGCTGGCCGAGCACGGCATGCTCGACGGCGGTCTGCGCATGCGTTCGCTGGTGCTGCCCGACATCTTCCAGGATCACGACACGCCGGCGGCGATGTATGCCCAGGCGGGGCTGGACTCCAAGGGCATCGTCAAGAAGGTGTTCGAGACCCTCGGCAAGGACTTCAAGGCCGAGACCGTCAAACTCGCCTGATCTGTCGTTAAACGCGGCATCGCGTTTGCAATTGCGAAGAGAATACGACGAGGCAATTCGGCAGGAACCGCCGGATTGCCTCGTTCTCGTCTGAATTGGCTCGTCAATGTCGGCGCGGCTCACCATGAGACGGGGACTACATGAATATCTATCTCGCAGGCCCCGATGTGTTTCTGCCCAATGCCGCCGAGATCGGCCGGCAGAAGGTCGCACTCTGCAAGCGCCACGGCGCCCGTGGTTTCTTCCCACTCGATAACGCCATCGACATCAACGCCAGCGACGCCTCGCGCCAGATATTTCATGGCAACGAAGCGATGATGAACCACTGCGACATCATCATCGCCAATCTCACTCCGTTTCGCGGTCCCAGCGCCGATGCTGGCACGGTGTTCGAACTCGGCTATATGGCCGGCCACGGCAAGCTCTGCTTCGGCTATTGCAATGATCCCATGCTCTATCTCGACCGCGTCCGCCGCATGACAGAGGTCACCGATCATGACGGCCATCCGGTCGATGCTAACGGGCTCACCGTCGAGAATTTCGGCCTTGCCGACAATCTGATGATGATCCACGCGCTCGATCTCTATGGCGCGCCCATGATCTTTCCCCGCGAAGCACCCGAAGATCTCTGGCAGGATCTGACGAGCTTCGAGGCCTGTTTGAAACTTGCTGCATCGTACTGACCATGACGAAATCTCTGAATACCGCGACTGCGCCGCGTAAACGCGCCGATTCGCTTCTCGTCGAACGCGGCATTTTTGAAAGTCGCGCACGTGCACAAGCCGCCATTGAAGCTGGTCTTGTGAAGGCCAATGGCAAGGCCGTTGCCAAAGTCTCCGAGCCGCTGCCGCTCGATGCCGCGATCGAGGCTGAGCCGGCGCATCCCTGGGTGTCGCGCGGCGGCGTCAAGCTGGCTGGCGCACTCGAACACTATCCGATCGAGATCGAGGACCACGTCTGTCTCGACGTCGGCGCATCCACCGGCGGCTTTACTGAAGTGCTGCTCGCCAACGGCGCCAGCCTGGTGTTCTCCATCGATGTCGGGCATAGCCAGCTCCATCCATCGCTGCACAACCATCCGAAAATCGTCTCGATGGAAGAGACCGACATTCGCGCCTTCGAAAACAAGCGCCTGCCGGCCCGCCCGGACGTCGTTGTGATCGATGTCAGCTTCATTTCGCTGAAAGCCGTACTGCCCGTTGCGCTCTCGCTCGCGGCGGCACCGATGAGCCTGCTGGCGCTGATCAAGCCGCAATTCGAGGCCGACCGGAAGCAATCCAAGCGCGGCATCATTAAAAATGCCGACGTGCATCAGGCGATCTGTGACGACATCATCGCCTTCGCGCGAGAGCTCGGCTGTACCGATATCGAGGTCTTCCCATCCTCCATCAAAGGCGGCGACGGCAATATCGAATTCTTCATGGGTGCACGGCGTGGCTGAACGCCTGACCATCGATCATGTCGGCCAGCGCGGCGATGGCGTCAGCCTCACAGGCGGGGCGCCGCTGTTCGTGCCCTATACGCTGGCTCAGGAGATCGTCGAGACGGAACAGGACGAGGGCCATCCCGAACGCCGGCGCTTGCTGCAGATCGACTCCGCAAGCCCGGAGCGCATCGATCCGCTCTGCACCTACTTCACACGCTGCGGTGGCTGCGCCATCCAGCACTGGCAACCTGCCCCCTATCAGGCGTGGAAGCGCCAGATCGTCGTCGATACCCTCGCGCAGGCAAAGATCACCTGCCCGGTCGATCCGATCGTCGACGCCCATGGCGCGGGCCGTCGCCGCGTCACGCTGCATGCCCGCCGCGGCAGCGATGGCGAGCTGCGCACCGGCTTTGCCGCATCGGTGAGCCACGCCATCATCGCCATCGACGCGTGCCCGATTCTCGATCCTGCGCTGGATGGCGCGCTCGATGTGGCGCGTGCGCTGGCCGAGGTGCTGAAGCCCGTCAGCAAGCCGCTCGACATTCAGGTGACGGCCGCAAGCAACGGCCTCGATATCGACGTCCGCGGCACTGGCCCGTTGCCGACGGCCATCATCACATCGCTGTCGCGCATTGCCGAGGCGCACAAACTGGCGCGGCTGACACGACATGGCGAACTCGTGCTAATGCGTGCACCGCCTGTCGTGACGATGGGCAGCGCGCAGGTCACATTGCCGCCGGGCTCATTCCTGCAGGCCACGGCGGCCGGTGAAGAAGCGCTGGCGGCGCTGGTGCTGCAGCTCTGCAAAGGCTCGAAAAACATCGCCGACCTGTTCTGCGGTATCGGTCCCTTTGCGCTCCGGCTTGCCGCCAAATCCAAGGTCACCGCCCTCGACAGCGACAGTGGCGCGATCACGTCGCTGCAACAGGCTATCAAGGACACCAAGGGCCTGAAGCCGATCAAGGCAGAGATGCGCGATCTGTTTCGTCGTCCACTGGTGCCGCAGGAGCTGCGCGACTTCGACGCTGTCGTGTTCGATCCGCCGCGTCAGGGCGCGCAGGCACAGGTTGAACGGCTCGCGGCGAGCAAGATCCCCGTCGTCGTCGCCGTGTCGTGCAACGTCCAGACCTTCGCACGCGATGCAAAAATCCTGATCGATGGCGGTTACAAGATCGACAGCGTCACGCCTGTCGACCAGTTCCGCCATACGCCGCACATCGAATTGGTGGCCCGCTTCAAACGCTAGTTGTCTTTTCGCGTTGCTTGCGCTGGAGTGCGCGCTCGCTGCCGTGCAAGTGCAGCATGGAGGCGACGTGACACCCATCGATCCCAACATTCTGCCAACTGGAATTCGCTCGCGCTTCGTCGAGGGCATCAACGATCTGCGCGTCCATGTGCTGGAGGCCGGGTTTGAGACAAAAGGCCGGCCCTGCGTCCTGCTGGTGCACGGGTTTCCCGAACTGGCATTCAGCTGGCGCAAGGTGATGCCGCAGCTCGCCGCTGCCGGCTATCACGTGATTGCGCCCGATCAGCGCGGCTATGGCCGCACCACCGGCTGGAGCGCAGATTATGATGGCGATCTGCGTCCGTTCAATCTGCTCAACCTCGTGCGCGATGCGGTCGGGCTGGTCGCCGCCTTCGGCTATCGCCATGTCGACGCGGTGGTCGGACATGACTACGGCAGCTCGGTTGCAGCCTGGTGCGCGCTGGTGCGGCCGGATATTTTTAGATCCGTTGCTCTGATGAGCGCCCCCTTCTCCGGGCCTCCGCCGCTGCCGTTCGGCACTGCCGATCAGCCGGCCTCACCAAAGGCCGAAGACCCCGTGCATCGCGACCTCGCGGCATTGCCGCGGCCGCGTATCCATTATCAGTGGTACTACGCGACGCGCGATGCCAATGCCCACATGCAACACGCACCGCAAGGCGTGCATGATTTCCTGCGCGCCTATTATCATCACAAGAGTGCGGACTGGCCGGGCAATACGCCCACTCCATTGCAAGGCTGGACCGCGAGTGAGCTGGCGAAGCTGCCTACCTATTATGTGATGGACCGCGACCAGACCATGGCCGAGACCGTCGCGGCAGAGATGCCGACGCCTGAACAGATCGCATCATGCAAATGGCTGCCGGACAATGAACTGGCCTTCTATGCCGGTGAATATGCCCGCACCGGCTTCCAGGGCGGATTGCAATGGTACCGCTGCAACACGACGGGCGCGTTCAATGCCGACTACGAGACCTTTGCCGGTCGCACCATCGACGTCCCTTCAGCTTTCATTTCGGGCAAGCAGGACTGGGGCATCTATCAGCGTCCCGGCGCCATCGAGACGATGCAAAACAGCGCCTGCACGAATATGCGTGCGGTGCACCTAATCGACGGCGCAGGCCATTGGGTGCAGCAGGAACAACCACAAGAGGTCAGCCGACTGTTGCTCGAGTTCCTGAAAGATAACGGTCCGCGGTCATAGTCCCTGCGATCAGGTCACGCCGTCACCAGCCCACCGGCTTCCGCCATGCCAACGTCGCGCTCGCCGAGCAGATGCGCGACGATCTGTTTCTGGGTTTCGCTTTCGATCACAGCAAACGGATCTGGTGCCATCAGGCGATGATCGATCACGAGGCGCGACAGCAGCAGGCGCCGGGCGTCGCCGCGCCGGGCGTGGATGCGGTGCGCCTCCCAGGTGAGTGCCACGGCACTGGCCACATGATACAGCGAACTCGTTGCGCGGCGGACATCACCTTCATTGTCCGAACGCGCGGCCACCTCTCTGGCAAACCCGATGGCTTTGTCGGCCAGACCGCGCAAACGATCCCGCCATGCCTGCGGTACGCTCGGGGAATCATCCAGCCGCGCATGCAAGTCGGCAGCAAGCGCAGCCTCGGCACCGTGCCGACCCACCGCACGCGTCAGCGCATCGAGCGCAACGATATTGCCGGTGCCTTCCCAGATCGAGCCGAGATGCGCATCGCGCAGCAGCCGCGCGGTAGCGAATTCCTCGATATAACCGACGCCGCCCCGCATCTCCATCGCATCCCCGCAGACCTTGCGCGCGTCACGGGTGGCACGGAATTTCAGCGTCGGCGTCAGGATCCGCAGCAGCGCTGCAGCGTCCTGGCTGCCAGCTTCGGCACGGTCCAACGCATCCGCGGTGAGGAAGCTCATCGACAACGCCTGCTCGGTCGCCACCATGATCTTCATCAACTGCCGCCGCGCCAGCGGCATGTCGATAATGCGCTGGCCGAACACCACGCGGCCGCGCGCGACTGCCATCGCATCGTGCCAGGCGCGGCGCATCAGCGAGGTCGACTTCACGCCATTAGAGAGACGCGACGAGTTCACCATCTCGGCCATCTGCACGAAACCGCGATCGAGCTTGCCAACAGCATATGCAATGGCGCCTTCGAGCTTGATCTCACCTGATGCCATCGACCGCGTGCCGAGCTTGTCCTTCAGGCGCACGATCCGGTAGTGATTGGGCGTGCCGTCATCGAGCGTCCGCGGCATCAGGAACAGGCCGACACCCTTGGTGCCACCAACAGCGCCCTCCGGCCGCGCCAGCAGCATCACGACTTTCGCATCAGCATTGGAGCAGAACCACTTCTCGCCATACAGCCGCCAGTGATCGCCCTCCTGCACGGCAGATGTCGTCAGTTTGCCGACGTCGGAGCCGCCTTCCTTCTCGGTCATGAACTGACCACCCTGGGTCAGCTTGCTCATGTCGGTCTGCGTCAGCCTGTCGAGATATTTGGCCTTCAGCGCATCGTCGCCGTAATTCGACAGCAGCTTCGCAGCACCATCGGTGACATTGATGGGACACCCCATGCCGAACTCGGCCTGATTGAACAGGAACGTAAAGGCGTGCTTGGCTGTCACCGGATAGGTCGAGGGCCAGCCCATGATCCCCTTGCGATGCGACAAAGCGTGAATGCCAAACTCACCGAAAGCTGCGTTCTCAAGCTCGCGATAGGCCGGGTGATATTCGACCCACTGCACGTCCTGGCCGAACTTGTCGCGCTGGTGAAGCACGGGTCCATGCTTGTCGGCCATCCGCCCGGCTTCATCGAGCGGCCCACCGACAAGACCGCCCAGCCGATCGAGATGCGGCTCGATATGGTTGAACAGATCCTCCGGCAGATGAATACGCAGCAAATCGATCAGTGCCGGATCGGCCCGGTAGAAATTCATGCCGGACGTGTCGGGTGCGATCAGATTGGCGGCAATCTGGGCGTGGGCGTTCATGACGGCCTCTTGTGTTTGGCAGTTGCGTTTCCATCTTCATCATGCGCCTGCCGCGCCAGCGAATAAAGTGCCCCAGCCGGAGATTTGATCCATGGAAATTCCGCATTACGAAACCGCTTTGATCGTCGGCGTCGGTGAGGGCATCAGCGCATCGCTGGCGAGGCTGCTGTCCAAACAGGGCATCCACGTCGCACTCGCCGCCCGCAATCCCGGCAAGCTGGATGCGCTGTGCCAGGAGACCGGCGCCAAGGCCTTTGCCTGCGACGCGACCCAGGCCGGAGATGTCGCCAAGCTGTTTGCAGATGTCGAACGCCAGATCGGCGCGCCCGATATCGTCGTCTACAACGCCAGCCAACGCGCCCGTGGGCCTTTCATCGAACTCGCACCTCCCGATGTTGCACAATCCATCGCCGTTAGCGCCTTCGGCGGATTTCTGGTCGCGCAACAGGCATTGCAGCGCATGTTGCCCAACAAGCACGGCGCCATCCTGTTCACTGGTGCCTCCGCGAGTATTAAAGGCTTCGCACAATCGGCACCCTTCGCCATGGGCAAGTTCGCGTTGCGCGGAATGGCGCAGTCGTTGGCCCGCGAGTTTGCACCGCAAGGGATCCACATCGCCCACTTTGTCATCGATGGCGGCATTCGCAGTTCAGTCCGCGTTGAGCCAGCGGACAGGCCGGACTCGATGCTCGACCCCGATGCCATCGCCATGAATTACTGGAACGTGCTACAGCAGCCGCGCAGTGCCCGGAGTTCGGAGCTCGAAATCCGTCCATGGGTCGAAAAATTCTGACGCGATAGCGGGGGCGAGACACATGAGTGAAGCCGTACAGGTCATCGACACCGGCACCGGTGAGCTGCTGTGCGAGATCCGCGAGCGCGTTGCCGTCATCACCCTGAACCGGCCGGAAGCGCGCAACTCGCTGTCGGACCATCTCACGCCTGCATTGCGCACAATGATCCGCACTTGCGGCGAAAATCCTGATGTCGGCGCGCTACTGATTACCGGCGCCGGCACCGCCTTCTGCTCCGGCGGCGACGTGAAGGGCATGGGCGCCCATCGCAAGCAGGCCGTGCTGGAGATCTCGTTCGACGAGCGTGTCGCCGATCTGCAGGAGCGTCAGCGTCTGCTGACCGGCGCCCTCGTTGCCGTACGCAAGCCAACCATTGCCGCCCTGCCCGGCCCCGCGGCCGGCGCCGGTCTTGCCATCGCCATGGCCTGCGATATCCGCATCGCTGCGCAATCGGCTTTCATCTCGACTGGCTATCTGCGCGTCGGTCTCAGCGGCGATTACGGAATCGCCTGGCTGCTGACGCGCCTCGTCGGCACGGCCCGCGCGCGCGAGCTGATGTTCACGGCCGACAAAGTCGAGGCAAGCCGCGCCGAAGCCATCGGGCTGTTCAACCGCGTAGTGCCTGACGACAGGCTGCAGGACGAAGCCTTCGCCATGGCCCGTGGCATGGCCCAGGGACCGACGCTGGCGCTGCGCTACATGAAGGACAATCTCGACGAGGCCCTCGCCTTCGATTTTGCGACGGCACGGGACCATGAAGCGGAGCGCCTGATCCGCACCACCATGACGGCGGATCATCGCGAAGCCGTGCAAGCCTTCATCGAGAAGCGTAAGCCAAACTTCTCTGGCAACTGAAGCGCATCAGGCCTTTGGCTTTGCAGGAGCGGGCGTTTTGGCGAAATCGACAAACGCCCGCAATGCCGCCGGTAATTGTCGGCGGCTTGGATAATACATGAAGAAGCCGGGATAGGCCGGGCACCAGTCAGCGAGGACTCGAACAAGCTTTCGCTTGGCGATCAACTCCTCGACCTGCCCTTCGAACACGTAAGCCAGTCCGGCTCCGTCCAGCGCGGCGTCCACCATCAGATCCTGATCGTTCAAGGTGAGCGCGCCCGCGACATCGATCTCGACCTCGATGCCGCCGCGCTCGAACTCCCAGCGATAGAGCGCGCCACCCCAGAAGCGATAGCGGATGCACGGCAGGTCTTTCAGCTCGTGCGGCGTCTGCGGCGGCTTGTGTTGCTTGAAGAAGCCGGGTGACGCAACGACCGCCGATCGCTGCCGCGGGCCGATCGGCACCGCGATCATGTCCGCCGCAACAGTTTCGCCGAAGCGGATGCCTGCATCGAAACCGGCCGAGACCATGTCGACAAGACCGTCATTCACGGCAATCTCGACATTGATCTCGGGATAGGCCTTCAGGAATCGCGTGACGATCGGCAGCAGCACGAGCTGTGCCGATTGCCGGGCGGCGTTGAAGCGCAATGTGCCAGCCGGCTTGCCGCGAAAATGATTGAGGTCCTCCAGCGCATCATCGATGTCCTGAAACGCCGGACTGACCCGTGCGAACAGCCGCTCGCCTGCCTCCGTCAGCGCGACGCTGCGGGTGGTGCGATTGACCAGCCGGATATCGAGCCGCTCCTCGATGCCGCGCAAGGCATGGCTCAATGCCGAAGCAGATACGCCAAGTTCGACGGCGGCATTGCGAAAGCTGCGATGCCGGGCGATCGCCAGAAAGGTGGCAAGGTCGGCCGGTCCGATCAGGCTCATTATTGAATCCAGCTCATGAACATATGGAACAAATAGAGGATTAATTCAACTCTGGCGAGACCGTAGGTTCTCCTCATCAGCCCGGCGATGTCGCGGGGCCATTACGAAAGGAGACCATCATGCGTGTCTGGTTCATCACAGGAGCATCCCGCGGTTTCGGCGCTCTCATTGCGGCGGAAGCTTTGGCCCAGGGTGACGCTGTCGTCGCGACGGCTCGCGACCCCAATGCCGTCGCCGCGCGCCTTGGCATCCATGAGCGCCTGCTGGCGACGCGTCTCGATGTGACCAGCGAGACCGAGGCCCATGAAGCTGCGGGTGAAGCCGTCAAAAAATTCGGCCGCATCGATGTGCTGATCAACAATGCCGGCTATGGCCTGCTCGGCGCAATCGAGGAAGCCAGCGCCAGAGAAGTGGAACGTCTCTATGCCACCAACGTGTTCGGCCTGCTCGGCGTCACCCGTGCCGTGCTGCCGCATATGCGCCGGCAGGGCTCGGGTCACATCATGAACATTTCATCCGTCGGCGGATATGCCGGCTTCCCCGGCTGGGGCGTCTATGGTTCGACCAAATTCGCCGTGGAGGGCATCAGCGAAGCGCTGGCCGCCGAAGTCGCGCCGCTCGGCATCCATGTGACCGTGGTCGAACCCGGCTTCTTCCGTACCGACTTTCTGGACGACAATTCGCTGGTACGGACCGCACTGGAGATCGGCGACTATCACGCGACCGTCGGCAAGACCCGCGGCCATGCCGCCGACGCCAATCATGCGCAGCCCGGCGATCCCAGCAAGCTAGCAAAAGTCTTCATGCAGCTCGCGGCTGCCAAGAATCCTCCGGTCCGGTTGCCGCTCGGCAGCGACACGGTTGCGCGGATCGAGAGCAAGCACGCTTTTGTTGAGAAGGAACTGGCTGCGTGGCGTGAGGTAGCTACGTCAACCGACTTTACAAAACAGACAGCCTAATTTGCCGTCTTCGGGACGAGCATTCGCGACGAAGCAATCCGGAGCTAAAGAGGGAATTGGATTGCTTCGTCGCGTCGCTCTTGCCTTGGCGTGACGAATCGCGCCGCGCTCAGGCAAGTGTTGGCTGCAGCGACTGCGCTGCAAGGCGCCAGGTTGCGCAAGACGTTCGGACCGACGTCGTACCGATCTGCTTCTCGAACCGCATCTGCTTCCAGTCGCCCGGCGTCGGCGCGAATGTGAAGCCAGCCTTGCGAGCCAGTGCGAGCATCGCCTCATTGGAGCGCAATGTGTCGCCAAACAGAAAATCGGCGTCCAGCGCCGCAGCACGACATTCCAGATTGGACAGGAGCGCCGCGCCGATACCGTGCCCCTGCATGGGGTCGGCAACAGACAGTCCCATCTCGAAACGGGATGTCAGTTCGTCGAACGCATAGCGGGCTTCACCGACAATCGTCTCCGCGCCATCGCTCAAGATCGTTGCGACGACCGAAAAGCTGTCGGCCTCGCCGACATGAATGAACTTCTCGAGCTGCCCGGCCGGCAATTCGCTGGCGGCACCCATGAAGCGATTGTAGCGCGAACGCGTCGACAGGCCGCGAAAGTAGCCCTGCAACGCTTCGGCATCTGCAACCTCGACAAAGCGCACCGTGACGGCTGTTCCGCTACGCAGCAGCAGCACATCGGAATACTGGCCGAGATCATCGAGGTTGAGATGTTTCATCGCAGTCGCTCCCTAACGTCCCTTGGGCGTCACGCCTGCCAGAATGGTTTGCCAGCCTCAGCCATCACGTCATTCACCGAGAATCCGGCATCGTGGATGTCGCGCTCGCTCCACTGCGCCAGTTCACGCCGTTGCTTCGCGCGTTCGCGCCAGACGTGGAATGTCTCAGCAATCGTCGCCAAGCTGAGCGGAGCATGATGATTTGTCATCGATTCATGGGTGCAAGTAGACATTTTGCTCTCCTGAAGCTAAATTTATTTGGCAAATATCGGCTTCACCCGCACATTGCACAAACGACATTGCGCACCGCATCACATGACAGAAACTCATGGATGGCACGAGCGATGAATCGCCAGGGAGAGAGCGCGGATGAGCACCCGGTTGCCGTCACTCAACGGGCTGCGCGCCTTCGAAGCCGCCGCGCGCCATCTGAGCTTCACCATTGCGGCAAGCGAACTGAACGTCACACAGACGGCGATCAGCCATCAGATCAAGCGACTGGAAGAAGAGCTTGGTCTCAAACTGTTCATTCGGCAGAACCGCGCGCTCGCACTCACCCCGCAAGGACACGACTATCTGCCGGGCGTACGCGCGGCTTTCAACGACCTGCGTCTTGCCACAGACCGACTCAAGCGACGCGACAACGACCACGTATTGACCGTGAGCACGCTGGCATCGATGGCGTCGAAATGGCTGCTGCCGCGCATCTCGATGTTCCAGAAAGCCCATCCCGATATCGATGTGCGTATCACGACGTCGACCAGCATGGTCGATTTCAAGAGCGGCGATGTCGACGCCGCGATCCGCTACGGCCGCGGCCAGTGGCCGGGCTTGCGCGCGGACTGGCTCACCGCCGATCATCTGTTTCCGGTGTGCAGCCCCGCGCTCCTGACCGGCAAAAAGGCGCTGCGACAGCCACAAGACCTTGCCGGCTATACGCTGCTGCATTCGAGCGGCGGCTACGACGATGACTGGCGGCTCTGGCTGACCGCCGCCGGGCTGCCGGCCAATATTTCAAAGCAACCCGACCTGACGTTCGACATGATCTTCATGACGCTCCAGGCCGCTATCGATGGCCTCGGCGTCGCGATCGGCCGCACCACCTATGTGGAGGGCGACCTCGCCAAGGGCCGGCTGGTGATGCCGTTCGACATCAGCCTCCCCGCCGATGCCGGCTTCTATCTGGTGTCCCCCGAAGCCTCTTCCGACTCGCGGAAGCTGAAGGCCTTTCGCGAATGGCTGCTCTCGCAGGTCCCTGCGGAACGCGACCGTCCTGGCCGCTAACCGGCATTGCTGACATCACGTGTTCGCGAGCAGATCGTTATCCGAAACATGCTAGAAGTCTGGCCTGTTTCGGAATGGAGCTTGCGATGAATCGGACGACACTCGCTGCGGTTTTCACCCTTCTGGCGCTGGCGCCTGCGCTCGCACAGCAGGCGTCCACACCGCCGGCAGCACCGCCGCCGCCCGACTTCTCAAAGGTCGAGATCAAGACCACGGATCTCGGTGACGGCGTCTACATGCTCGAAGGCCAGGGCGGCAACATGACGCTGGCCACGGCCAAATCGGGCGCCATCCTCGTCGACAGCCAGTTTGCCCCGCTGCATGACAAGATCAAGGCGGCCATCGCCGCGGTGACACCGCAGCCGGTGAAGTATCTGGTCAACACGCATTTCCACGGTGACCACACCGGCGGCAACGAGGCCTTTGCCAATGAAGGCGCGACCATCGTCGCCAACGTCAAGGTCAGAACCCGCCTGAAAAAAGGCACCACGAACTTCCTGACCGGTGCACAGAATCCGCCTGCGCAGAAGGCGGCGCTCCCGACCAACACCTACACACATCAGCTTAAACTCAGCCTGCGCGGCCGCATCGCCGAACTGCGCCATCCCGACAACGCGCATACCGATGGCGACACCTACGTCTACTTCAAGAGCGCCAATGTCATTGCGACCGGTGATACATTCACCAACGGCCGCTATCCCAATATCGACGTCCTCAACGGCGGCAATATCAAGGGCATGATCGCAGCGACCGACGCCTATCTGAAACTGGCAAACGACAATACCAAGATCGTTCCCGGCCACGGTCCGCTCGCGAACAAGGCTGCGCTGGTCGACTATCGCACCATGCTGGTGACGGCGCGCGATCGCATGGCCACACTGATCAAGGAGGGCAAGACCGAGGACGAGGTCCTGGCAGCCAAGCCATTCGCCGATCTCGACGCCAAATGGGCACCGAACGAAACCGCCAGCAAGAATTTCATTCGCGCTGTCTATGGATCAATGGCGAAGAAGCCGTGGATCAGGCCTTGGTCTAAATCTTGGGGGAAGAAGTCATGAGAGATCTCATTCCCCTCGCCGAGAAGATCGCCATTGAGCTGATCGCGCGCAAGCAGACCATCGGCGTTGCTGAATCGTCGACCGGCGGCTTGATCTCCGCCGCTCTGCTCGCGGTGCCCGGCGCCTCCGCCTATTTCATCGGCGGCGGCGTGATCTATACGCGCGACGCACGGCGCGTGTTGATGGATATTTCCGATGATGCGTTTCGGGTACCGGGCATGCGCTCGTCTTCTGAGCCCTATGCACAACTGCTGGCGACGCAGATTCGCACCCGCCTCGGATGCGACTGGGGCCTATCGGAGACGGGCGCCACCGGCCCCTCCGGGAATCGTTATGGCGACGCCGCCGGCCATAGCTGCATGGCCGTCGCCGGCCCGCGAAACGAGGTCATGACGCTGGAGACCGGCAGTAATGACCGGTCTGGCAACATGCACAGTTTCGCGCAGACGGCACTGACGTTCCTGCTGAAGAATTTGGCGGGTTAGGACAGCGTCAGGCCGGCACTGCCGCTGCCGCCTGCTCCGCGAGAATACACCGCACCACACGATTGTCGGCGAGTTCGACATTCGGCGGCGGCGCCTCGACGCAACGCGGCTGGGCGAATTTGCAGCGCGGCGCGAAGGAGCAATTCACCGGCGGCTTATCCAGCGATGGCGGCGTGCCGGGAATAGTCTCCAACCGTGCGCCGCGTTTGGCGCCATGCACGGTGGAGGCCAGCAGTCCCTGCGGATAGGGATGCACGGCCGAGCGCACGATCTGGCTCAGCGTGCCCTGTTCGACGATCTGGCCAGCATACATCACCGCGACGCGGTCGCAGATTTCGATGGCCACGCCGATATCGTGCGTGACGAAGATGATCGACATGCCGAATTCGCGCTGCAGCTCGCGCAGCAAGAGCAGGATCTGGATCTGCACGGTGGCATCGAGCGCAGTGGTCGGCTCGTCCGCGAGCAGGATCTTGGGCTTGCAGGCCAGCGCCAGCGCGATCATTGCGCGCTGCCGCATGCCACCGGACATCTCGTGCGGATAGGCATCGAGGCGACGCTTGGCGGAGGGAATACGCACGACTTCGAGCATTTCGAGCGCGCGCTTCACGCCCTCGGTCTGACTCTTGCCCTCGTGCCGCATCACGCTTTCGGCGATCTGCTGGCCGATCGTATAGACCGGATCCAGCGCCAGCGCCGGCTCCTGGAAGATCATCGACACCGTCTGGCCACGAAACGCCGAAAGCTCGTCGTCATCGAGCGCCAGCACGTCCTTGCCGAGCACACTCACCGTGCCAGTGATCTGCGTGCGCTTCTTCGGCAGCAGCCGCATCAGCGCGCGCAAGGTGACGCTCTTGCCCGAACCGGACTCGCCGAGCAGGCCGAGAACCTCGCCTTCGCCGAGCGTGAGGTTGAGATCGTTCACCGCATAGACGGTCCGTTCGCCGCCGAAGCGGACGTTGAGATTGCGAACCTCGACGAGATTACTCATGCCAACTCCGGGCACTGTTTGTGGAAGTCGGTCGCGCGCTGGAAGGCGGCACCGATGGTCAGCAGCGTCGATTCATCGAACGGACGGCCGATCAGTTGCATGCCGACAGGTAGCTTCGATGTGGTGAAGCCGGCCGGAACCGAGAGACCGGGCAGACCGAGATAGTTGATCGGGCGCGTGAAGCGCGTCAGGCGCTGGATCATCGCTTCAGCACCCGAGCTGTTGCCGACATCGGTCTCGGCAATGGTCGGAGCCGCGCCAGGCGAGACCGGAGCAAGCACCGCATCAGTGCCGGTCACCGCAGCAAGATAGGCCGCAAGTGCCGGACCGCGCCAGCGCAGCGCCTCGATGTAGGAGACGCCAGTGATCGCCAGACCGTTCTGCAGCCGCATCAGCACCTGCGCACCATAATCCTGCGGGCGCTCGATCATCCAGCGCTTGTGCATCGCCGCAGCTTCCGTCGCGAGCACGAACTGGCAGGCCGCCGTGAGCTGGCCCTGATTGGGCAGATCGACTTCGACGATCTTGACGCCTTCATCCTTTAGCGTCGCGATGGTGTTTTGCAGAATGGCAGCTGTATCGGCGTCGAGATCGTCGACATAGAACGCCTTGGGAATGCCGACGGTCATGCCTTTGGCAGACGCACGCGTCGCTGCCATGTAGTCCGGCACGGACCGCGTGCTGGTGGTCGGATCAAGCGGATCGGCACCGGCCATCAGGCCGGTGATCAGCGCGCAATCCTCGACGGTGCGCGCCAGTGGGCCGACCGTATCGAGCGATTGCGATAGCGGCATCGCACCGGCGCGGCTGACCAGACCCACCGTGGTCTTCAAACCGGAAACACCGCAGAAATGCGCGGGCAGGCGGATTGATCCACCGGTATCGGAGCCTAAAGCCGCGAAGGTTAGGCGTGCCGCAACGGCGGAGCCCGAGCCGGACGATGAACCGCCAGTGACGTGATCGACATGCCACGGGTTATGCACGGCGCCGTAATGCACGTTGTGGCCGAGCGGGCCATAGGCGAACTCGACCATCTGCAACGAACCCAGCCGCACCGTGCCAGCGTCTTTCAGACGCTGCAGCGACGTCGCCGTCGTGGTCGCAACCCAGTCGCGGCGAATGTGCGAGCCACAGGTGACGACGTGTCCTTCGTCGTAATACATGTCCTTGTGCGCCAGCGGCACGCCGTGCAGTACGCCACGGCTTTGCCCCCTGGCGAGCGCGGCATCCGCCGCATCGGCTGCCGCCAGTGCTGCATCGGCCTCGATCGACATATATGCGTTGAGGCTCGGCTGAGACTTCACAGCGCGATCGAGGCACGACTGCGTAGCTTCGCGTGACGAAATCGTCTTCGTGGCAATGGCGTCGGCGACGTCAGTCAGCGACAGCAATGCGGGTTCGGTGACGCTCATTTGGCAGCCTTCGTATTCTGAACGGCGAGGAAGGTCGCGGGCTCAAGATCGAACGGCAAGGTGCCCGCTACGGCAGCGAAGCCTTCGAAGGCCGGGCCGATCGAAGTGGCGATGCGCTCAGCAACCTCGTCGGATGCGGGAAGGCCGCTGACCTCGGTCAGCGCCTTGATCTGCTTGGCAGTCGGTTTGGTCATGTCACTGCACTCCTGCGGCAGGTGCTTTGCTGTGTCCCGAACCCGGAATCGCCATGTAACAGGCAGCCTGATGGCCGGTCACCGTGATTTCAGTCAGTTTCGGCGTAGCCTCCCCGCACATCGCTTCGGCAAAGGGGCAGCGTGTGTGGAAACGACAACCGGATGGCGGATCGATCGGATTCGGCGGATCTCCGGTGATCGGCGGCGTCTCGGTACGGTTGTCGGGATCGGACGACGGCATCGCCGCGAGCAGTGCGCGCGTATAGGGATGTGCCGGCCCGTCCCAGACTTCGTCCACCGGACCGAGCTCGACGACCTCGCCGAGATACATCACCAGCACGCGGTCGGAGATATAGCGCACCACGTTGAGATCGTGGCTGATGAACAGATAGGTCAGGCCGAACTCGCGCTTGAGATCGACCAGCAGATTGAGCACCTGCGCCTCGACCGACTTGTCGAGCGCGGAGACGGCTTCGTCGAGAATGACGAGACGCGGCGACAGCGCCAGCGCACGTGCGATGTTGACGCGCTGACGCTGGCCACCGGAGACTTCATGCGGATAGCGGTTGGCGAACGTCTCGGGCCTCAGGCCGACCTTGCCGAGTAGCTCGCGCGCCAGCAGCCGTGCAGCCTTGTCGGCCATCCCGTGCACCTTCGGTCCGAAGGCGATCGATTCCTCGATGGTCAGGCGCGGGTTAAGCGACGCATAGCTATCCTGGAACACCATCTGCATGCCGCGGCGCAATTCACGCAGCGAGAGTTCGCGCCCGACAGTGCGGCCGTCATAGATGATGTCGCCGGAATTGCGCGGCATCAGATGCATCAGCAATCGCGCCGTCGTCGACTTTCCGCAACCGGACTCGCCGACGATGCCAACGGTCTCACCCTTCGAGATAGCGAAGGACACATCGTCCACCGCGCGCACAGTCTTGCTGGGCGCAAACAGCCCGCCACGCACCGGGAAGTGCTTGGTCAGGCTCACCACCTGCAGCAGCGGCTGTGCAACACCGCCGATGTCTTTCAGCGGCTCCAGCTTGTCGATCGGTTCTAAAATATCGTTCATGCCGTCAGTTCCGGATATCCATGGCGCTGCGCATGCCGTCGCTCAGCAGATTGAAACAGATCGACACCGCGAAGATCATCACGCCGGGTAGCGCTGCCACCCAGGGATTGACATAGATCGCGGTGCGCAGCGTGTTCAGCATCAGGCCCCATTCCGGCTCCGGCGGCTTGGTACCGAGGCCGAGGAACGACAGGCCCGCGGCGAGGATCATCGACACCGAGATCAGGCCGGTCGCGTAGACGAAGATCGAACCCAGCACGTTGCCGAGCATGTGAACCCGCATGATGGTGAAGGCGTTCGCGCCGGAAGCACGCGCGGCTTCCACGTAATCCATGTTGCGTACGCCCGTGGTGACACTCTCGGCGACGCGCGTGATTTGCGGCACGAAGACGATAGTCAGCGAGACAATCGAATTGACGATGCCGGCGCCCAGCGCGCCGGAGATCGCGATGGCCAGCAGCACCGACGGGAATGCGTAGAACACGTCGACGGTGCGCATGATCGCAGTGTTGAGCTTGCCGCCAACATAGCCGGCCACAACGCCAAGGCCCGTCCCGATGATGAAGGCCAGGATTACCGGCAGGATGCCGATCAGCAGCGACAGACGGCCGCCATAGATCAGGCGCGCCAGCATGTCACGGCCGAGTTCGTCGGTGCCGAGCGGATAGTTGGGCGTACCGATCGCGCGCAGGCGACGGATCATCGAACCCTGATAGGGATCTGCAAGATGCAGATAGGGTGCAAAGATCGCCGCCAGGAAGATCAGCAGCAGAATGAATGCGCAGGCCATGCTGACCTTGTCGCGCACGATGCGGCGGCCCACCGTGGCCCAATAGCCGCGGGCCTTGGTGGCAGGCGCCGCCTGCAATGCGGTGTCTGTCATCACGGTCATGAGAGGATATCCAGCATGGTCAGCTTCGCTTGATGCGCGGATCGATCGACGCCTGCGCGATATCGACCAAAAGATTGAGGAACACGAAGAACAGCGCCAGCACCAGGATCGTGCCCTGCAGCAGCGGCAGGTCGCGCTGGAAGATCGCGGAGTTCAGCAGCAGGCCCGAACCGGGCCATGAGAACACCGTCTCGATCAGGATCGAGCCGCCGAGCATATAGCCGAGCTGGAGACCCATCACGGCCAGTGCCGTCGGCGCAGCGTTCTTGATGACGTGACGAAACACCTTGGTTTCCTGCAAGCCCTTGGCACGCAGCGCCTCGACGAAATCCTGCGACAGGATATCGCCGGTCAGCGCGCGCACGGTGCGCGTCACGATGCCCATCGGAATGACCGAAGTCGTGATCGCCGGCAGCACGAGATACTTGATGTGCTCCCAGTCCCAGGCCCATGCGCCGGAGCCGCCCGGTCCGGCGCCAACAGCGGGCAGCCAGTTGAGCTGCACCGAGAAGATGATGACCATCACCATGCCGAGCCAGTAATGCGGCACGGAGACGCCGGCGATGGCGATCGAGGTCGCGACCTTGTCGACCCAGGTATCGCGGAAATAGCCGGCGATCAGGCCGAAGAACAAACCGAGCGTGAAGCCGATGGCGGCAGCCGCAATGGCCAGCGTCACGGTGTTGCCGACAGCCTTCATCACTTCCGACAGAACGGGACGTCCGGTCGCAATGGAGCTGCCAAGATCTCCATGCAACGCACGCCACACCCAGAGACCGAACTGGACCGGCAACGGTTTGTCGAAGCCATAAGCGACGCGCAACTGTTGGGCCAGTTCCTGCGAAGCGTCGGCGGGCAATACTGCGACGAGCGGATCGCCAGGCGTGATGTGCACCAGCAGGAAACACACCAGCGCGACGCTGGCGACGATGGGGATGACGTAGACGACACGTCGCGCGATGTAGACGAACACTGGCCACCTTCAAATTCTGAGCTCTGACCTTTCGGTCGTCATGCCCGGGCTCGTCCCTGGCATCCACGTCTTGCCTACACGATAGAAAGGCGTGGATGACCGGGACATCCAGCGAAGCCGCGCTTCGCGCTCTGCCCGGCCATAACGTGAAGAGAATATCGCTAAACATCGGCCGCGCGCGTGCGGCCGATGTTTGTAGCTCTTACTGCGTGATCGACACCGGCGAGAAGTCGACGAACCAGCTCTTCGGCTGCACGAAGCCCTTGATCTTCGGGCTCAGCGCACGCGGACCGACGTCATGGGCCACGTAGAGGAAGGCTGCGTCGTCGACCGAAGCCGCGTGCAATTCGGCCAGCGCTGCATCGCGTGCCGTTGCATCGAAGGTGGTGCGTGCCTTGGTCACCAGTTCGTCGAACTTCGGATTGTTGATGAAGCCCCAGTTGTTCGAGACCGGCGGCGCCATCGACGACTGCAGGAAGCGAACCAGTGCAAAGAACGGGTCCATCGCTGCATAGGTAACGTTCGTTGCGTTGGAGCCGTTGGCGGTCGGATCCTTGACACCGCGGCGCCAGTTGGTGAACAGCGTGTTCCATTCGATGACGTCGAGCTTGACGTCGAAGTAGCACTCCGCCAGTGCCTGCTGCAGATATTCGTTCATCGGCAGCGGCAGCATCTGGCCGGAGCCGGATGCCGAGGTCTGCGTCTTCACTTCGAGCTTCTTGGTGGGGCCGTAACCTGCTTCCTTCATCAGCGCTTGCGCTGCCTTCAGATCATACTTGATTTCGAAACTCGGCTTGCCGCGCCAGGGGTGACCCGGCTCGAAGGTACCGGTCGCCGGCACCATCAGGCCGGCGAGCAAACCGTCCTTCAGGCCTTCGCGATCGATGCAGAGATTGGCCGCCTTGCGGACGCGGATGTCGTTCCACGGCGAACCTTCGGCACGAGAAAACTGCCACGGCCAGACATGGGGCTGCTCGTTCTTCTCGATCTTGAAGCCACGCGCGGTAATTTCCTTGACAGCGTCAGGCGCAGGCGCCTCGACCCAGTCGACCTGACCGGACAGCAGCGCCGCAGTACGGGCGTTGGCTTCCGGCATCGGCAGCAGCACCATCTTATCGGTCTTCGGAACGCGGTCCTTGTTCCAGTAGGCGTCGTTCTTCACCAGTTCGAGACGCTCGCGCGGCGTGAACTTCGACATCTTCCACGGGCCGGTGCCGGAGGCTTCGCGGGCGAAGGCCGCCCATGCGGCCTGCGACTTGGCCTTGGCATCGGCGCCTTCAGCCTTGTCGAACAGCGCCTGCCACTTCGTCGGGCTCGCCATAAAGAGATTGGTGAGATTGATCGGCAGGAAGGAGTCCGGCTCTTTCGTGGTCAGTTCGACGGTCATGTCGTCGATCTTCTTCGCGGACACCAAAGTCGGCATACGCGATGCGGTCACACCGACCTGGCTGGCATCGAACTGGACTGCATCTTGTTTGAGCACCTTGTCCACATTCCAGACCACGGCATCCGCATTGAAGGCCGAACCGTCATGGAAAGTGACGCCAGGACGCAGTTTGAAGGTCCATTTCTTCTTGTCGGCTTCATCGACTGCCCACTCGGTGGCGAGCGCGGGAATGACAACACTCGCCTTGGTAGCAGATGACAGATCCCAGCCGGTCAGGCCGTCATACATCGTGTTGCCGGTGAAACGATTGCCTTCGAACCCCTGATCGGGCTGGCCGAGCGTGCGCGGAATATCGGCAGCGGTCATGCCGATGCGCAGCACCGTTTCGGCACGCGCCACCTGCGGCAGGGTCAGGGCCGTGGCGAGCGTCAGCATCGTGATTGCTGCCGCGAGACGGCTCTTTGTCGGCTTTTCGATACACATCGTAATCAGTCCCTCTTGGCTTTGGATGACACGTTGGCTCTCGCCAGTGTTGGTTTGTTCTAAACTGGCTAATTCTTATGCAACGCTTGTGCCAAGGCCTGCAACCTTGCACCGCAATGACTCAAACTGCGGCACTGCAGCACACCAGCACACACCGACCGTTCCGCCTGCCCAATCTGGCATCAGGATTGCAAGTATCTGGCAGACAATATCCCACCATACGGAGTCTGGTTTATGCGCGTTCGAAGCTCGTTATTTGTTGCGGCCATCGCCGCCGCCATAGGTGCAGCCGCGCCGGCGCAAGCCGAAACGGTGGTGCGCTATGGCATCTCGATGGCGGACGTGCCGCTGACCACCGGCCAGCCCGATCGCGGCGCCGGAGGCTACCAGTTCACCGGCTACACGATCTACGATCCGCTCGTCGCCTGGGAAATGGATGTCGCCGATCGTCCCGGCAAACTCATTCCCGGCCTCGCCACCGAATGGAAGGTCGACGACACCGACAAGACCAAGTGGCGCTTCACCTTGCGCAAGGGTGTCAAGTTTCACGACGGCAGCGACTTCAACGCCGATGCGGTGATCTGGAATCTCGACAAGGTGCTGAACGAGAAGGCGCCGCAATTCGACAAGCGCCAGAGCGCGCAGGTAAAGACCCGCCTGCCCTCGGTCGCGAGCTACGCCAAGATCGATGACGGCACTGTCGAGATCACCACCAAGAGCGTCGACTCCTTCTTCCCCTATCAGATGCTCTGGTTCCTGGTCTCCAGCCCCGCGCAATATGAAAAGGTCGGCAAGGACTGGGACAAGTTCGCATCGCAGCCTTCGGGCACCGGTCCGTTCAAGCTGACCAAGCTCGTTCCGCGCGAACTCGCCGAGCTCAGCAAGAATCCGGATTACTGGGACAAGAAGCGCATTCCGAAAGCCGACAAGCTCGTGCTCGTCCCGATGCCGGAAGCCCTCACCCGCACCAACGCACTGCTTGCCGGTCAGGTCGATCTGATCGAAACCCCTGCTCCAGACGCTGTGCCGCAGCTCAAGGGCGCCGGCATGAAGATCGTCGACAACGTCACGCCGCATGTCTGGAATTATCATCTCAGCGTGCTGCCGGGTTCGCCCTGGACCGACGTGCGCCTGCGCAAGGCGCTCAACCTCGCCATCGATCGCGATGCTGTGGTGGCGCTGATGAACGGCCTCGCCAAACCCGCCATCGGCCAGGTTGACCCATCGAGCCCCTGGTTCGGCAAGCCGAACTTCAAGATCAAGTATGATCTCGCCGAAGCCAAGAAGCTGGTGAAGGAAGCTGGCTATGGCCCGGAGAAACCGCTGAAGGCGACCTTCATCATCGCCAATGGCGGCACCGGCCAGATGCTGTCGCTACCGATCAACGAATTCCTGCAGCAGAGCTTCAAGGAAATCGGCGTCGAGGTCGAATTCAAGGTCGTCGAACTCGAGGTGCTCTACACCGCGTGGCGCAAGGGCGCAGCCGATGACAGCATGAAGGGCATTACGTCCAACAACATCGCCTACGTCACCTCGGATCCGCTCTACGCCATCGTCCGCTTCTTCCACTCCGGCCAGATCGCGCCGGTCGGCGTGAACTGGGGCGGCTACAAGAATCCGACGGTCGATGCGCTAATCGACGAAGCCAAGAACACCTTCGATCCGAAGAAGCAGGACGAATTGCTCGCCGAAGCCCATGCGCAGATCGTCGATGATGCGGTGCTGGTCTGGGTCGTCCACGACACCAACCCGCACGCCCTGTCGCCGAAGGTGAAGAAGTTCGTGCAGGCCCAGCACTGGTTCCAAGACCTGACCACGATCGGTCTGGACTGAGCGTCTCTGGTCCATCAGACGGACCACGAAGTCAGGAAGCGCCGCCGAGCAATCGGCGGCGCTTTTTCTTGCCACGCATGCCGTCGCGGAGCGCCGATATCTACCGCAGCCGCACGATCGCGCCTTCATTGCTCGATAATTCCAGCGCGCCCGAGACATTCTCGCCATGGCGATCCAGTCCGGTCGCCAGCAATATTTCGCCGCCCCCCACATGCAATGATGCAGGCTCTCCGCTGAGGTTGAGAGCGATCAGAACCATTTTCCCGTCATAGACGCGCCGATAGGCCAGCACATCGCCCGCAACGTCCACAGGCTCATAGCTGCCGAACACCAGTTCAGGCAGGTGCTTGCGCAGATCGATCAGTTTCACATAGAGACTCAAGATCGAATGGGGATCGGCCGCGAGCGCAGCCGCATTCTGATGGTGATAGTCCGTGTCCAGCGGCAGCCAAGGCTCGCCAGTTGTGAAACCCGCATGCTCGGTCGCGCCCCATTGCATTGGCGCGCGGCACCCGTCGCGACCAACACCGATCCCAGGGACGTTCTTTTCGAATGGATCCTGAACCTGATCCGGCGCAATCGGCACCTGCTTCATGCCGATCTCGTCGCCATAATAAAGCGTCGGGGTCCCGCGCAGTGTCAGCAACAACATCGCAGCGACGCGCGCCTGGGCTGTGCCAACGCGGCTGGCGACGCGCGGCCGGTCGTGATTGCCGAGCACCCAGTTCGGCCACGCGCCGAGCGGCAGTGCGGCTTCGTAGCGCGCGATCAATTCGCCGATGGCAAAGGCATTCCATGGCGAGGAGAGCAGTGCAAAATTGAACGGCAGATGCGCGCCCGACAGGTCATTGCCGTAATAGGCGACCAGCCGGTCGACCGGGAGATAGACCTCGCCGATCAACACGCGATCATCAAATTCGTCCACAACCCGGCGCATCTCGGCGACGACATCCTGCGTCTCAGGGCGATCGGTGGAGTAGAGCTGGATCAATGTCTCATGTGGCGGCCTGCCCGCAACGTAATTGGGATTGATTGGATTATCGCGAAACTGATCGTCCTTGATCAGATGCCAGATCACGTCGACGCGGAAGCCATCGACACCTCGCCGCATCCAGAACCGCATCACCTCATAGATGGCGTCGCGAACAGCGGGATTGCGCCAGTTCAGATCGGGCTGTTTGTCGAGAAAGGCATGATAGTAATATTGCTGGGTGGCCTCGTCATATTGCCAGGAGCTGCCGCCAAACTCCGACATCCAGTTGGTCGGCTCGCTGCCGTCCGGCTTCGGGTCGTGCCAGATGTACCAATCGCGTTTGGGATTATCGCGTGACGATCGGCTCTCGACAAACCACGGATGCTGATCCGAGGTGTGATTCGGCACCAGATCGAGAATGATCTTCAAACCATGACCGTGAGCCGTGGCCACCAGCGCGTCGAAATCAGCCGATGTGCCGAAGATCGGATCGACACCGATATAGTCTGATATGTCATAGCCAAAGTCTGCCATCGGAGACGGGAAGATCGGTGACAACCAGATCGCGTCGATACCGAGCTGCCGCAGATAAGGAAGCCGGCCGACAATGCCCGCGAGATCGCCGATGCCGTCTCCATTGGAGTCCTGGAACGACCGCGGATAGATCTGATAGATGGTGCCGGCCTGCCACCAGACTGTCGCTGCAGTTGCCATGGTCCTGTCACCCAATGTTCTGAGACTTCCATCACGCACGAAAAAACGGCCCTTCCGAGGAAGGGCCGCCTTTCGGTCGACGCAATGTTAGTAGCGTTCGATGACAGTACGACGTTCGACACCGCCATCATAGTAGCCACGGTCACGATCGCGGCTGCGCTTGATGATCACGGTCTCGTTGCGATCGCGACGATCACGGTAGTAGCCACGGTCGTAATCATCGCGATAACGATCGCGGCCAACTGCGCCTACGGTGACACCACCCGGACCGACGGCTACGCCGACGTCTTGAGCCTTGGCCGGAATTGCGCTGCCGATGCCCGCCGCAGCAACGGCGATGATGGCAAGATGCTTAATCATGACGTGCTCCTCATGTGTGAACCATGAGGTAGCAATCCCGCGCTGCAGGGTTAGTTCCGAGAACATGACAAAACGATCATGCGTCACGGGCGCGAAAGCCCGGAACCAATCGAGGTTTTGCCGACCGTGAACTAGCCAGGCGGTATAATTGCGTTGCTGGGCATTGGTCGATCCGTGATCTGCTGGCCGAACAGACTTCCGACCAGCTCGACCATTACCCGCGCCGTTCGCCCCCGCTCGTCCAGAAACGGATTGAGCTCGACGACATCCAGCGAACACAACAGGCCGGAGTCGTGCAGCAGCTCCATGATGAGATGTGCTTCGCGATAGGTCGCGCCACCGGGCACCATGGTGCCGACGCCGGGCGCTGCCGCGGGATCAAGAAAGTCCACATCGAAGGACACATGCAGCACGCCGTTGCGGGCCTTGACCCGCTCGATGACGCGGCGAAGCAGAACGCCGACACCGAACTCGTCGATCTGCCGCATGTCCGCGATAGCGACCTTGCGCGCGTGAACCAGCTCCTTCTCGAGCTTATCGATGGAGCGGACGCCGAACAGATCGAGATTATCGGGCTTGATCGATGCGCGCGGCTCAGCGCCGAGTAGTCCATCCAGACCGGGCTCGCCGCACAGAAAGGCCGCGGACATGCCGTGCATATTGCCGGTGATGGTCGTGTGCGGTGTATTGTAATCGGCATGCGCGTCGAGCCACAGCACGAACAGTTCCCGCCCCTGCTCGTGCCAGTGCCGCGTCACCCCATTGACCGATCCCATGGACAGGCTGTGATCACCGCCCACGAAGATCGGCAGCGCGCCCGATTTGGCAAGGGTGTAGGCGCGCGCACTCAGCGCCTGGATCCACCTCTGGATATCGCGATAGTGCTTGGCATTCTCCGGCGGTGTATCAGTCGACAGAGGAGCAGACGGTGGCGTGAGGTCACCGTGATCTTCCACCTCGAAGCCAAGCTCTTCCAGCAGCGGCCCCAAGCCTGCCGTCCGCATAGCCGCCGGCCCCATCAAAGTCCCGCGCTGCGAGGCCCCGACTTCCACCGGCGCGCCCAGCAATGCGATGCGTTTGTGATGGGAGACGTCGGTCATAAGCAAAACTCCGGGCTAGCGACCCTCGCAGGCCAAGATATATTCCAAAAGCACCTGATTGCATTGCAACGGAAATGCGGCAGCGCAGTTATCCCGCGCATTCATACCAGACAGTGGGGCAATCGTGACAAACAGAGTGGTCGAAGAAGGTCTTCCCTATCCCTTTGGCGCGCATTGGGATGGAAAGGGCACCAACTTCGCACTCTTCTCCGCCAATGCCACCAAGGTCGAGGTCTGCCTGTTCGAGGGCGACAAGGAAACTCGAATCGAGCTGCCGGAATATACCGACGAGGTGTTTCACGGCTACATCCCCGACGTCGGCCCCGGCACTTTCTATGGCTATCGCGTCCATGGCCCCTATGAGCCAGAAAAGGGCCATCGCTTCAATCCGAACAAGCTGCTGCTCGATCCCTATGCCCGTGCCCATGCCGGGCAGCTCGAATGGAATCCAGCCGTGTTCGGCTACAAGATGGAGAGCGGCGACGACACCACCTTCGACGAACGCGACTCCGCGCCCTTCATGCCGAAATGCGTGATTGTCGACCGCGACTTCGACTGGGCTGGCGAGGCCGGCCGGCAGCCGGTGCCATGGGACCAGACCATCATCTACGAGACCCACGTCAAGGGCTTCACCAAGCTGCATCCCGACGTGCCGGAAAAATTACGCGGCACCTATGCCGGCTTCGGCAGCAAGCCTGTGGTGGATTATCTCTGCGGCCTCGGCATCACCTCGGTCGAGCTTTTGCCGATCCATACCTTCATCAATGACGACTATCTGCTCAATAAGAAGCTGGTGAATTATTGGGGCTACAATTCCATCGGCTTCTTCGCCCCCGATCCGCGTTACGCCTCGGACGTGCCGAACTCGCTGCGCGAGTTCAAGGAGATGGTGTCAGCGTTGCATGCCGGCGGCCTCGAGGTGATCCTCGATGTCGTCTACAACCACACGGCCGAAGGCAACGAGCTTGGCCCGACCCTGTCCTTCAAGGGTATCGACAATGCCAGCTATTACCGGCTGATGCCGGACAAGCCTCGCTATTACATCAACGACACCGGCACCGGAAACACAGTGAATCTGTCCAGTGCCCGCGTCATCCAGATGGTGGCAGACAGCCTGCGCTATTGGGTGCGAGAGATGCATATCGACGGCTTCCGCTTCGATCTTGGCACTATTCTCGCGCGCGAGGTCTACGGCTTCACCGAACAGAGCGGCTTCCTGAAAGCCGTCGATCAGGATCCGTTGCTGACGACAGTGAAGCTGATCGCTGAACCATGGGACATCGGCCCCGGCGGTTATCAGGTCGGCGGCTTTCCGCCCGGCTGGGCGGAATGGAACGACAAGTTCCGCGATACCACGCGTAACTTCTGGCGCGGCAAAGCGCCAGTTTCGGCACTGGCACCGCGTCTCGTTGCCTCCGGCGACATGTTCAACCATCAGGGCCGCCGCGCCTGGGCCAGCATCAATTTTGTCACCGCTCACGACGGCTTCACGCTGAACGATTGGGCGAGCTACAACGAGAAGCACAACGAGGCCAATGGCGAGAACAACAAGGACGGCTCCTCCAACAACGCCTCATGGAATTGCGGCGTCGAGGGGCCGACCGATGACAAGGCCATCATCGCGCTACGCGAGCGCCAGAAGCGCAATATGCTGGCGACGCTGCTGTTCTCCCAGGGCACACCGATGCTGCTCGGCGGCGACGAATTCGGCCGCACCCAGAACGGCAACAACAATGCCTATTGCCAGGACAGCGAGATTTCCTGGTTCAACTGGAGCCTGACGACTGAGGGCAAGGACCTTCTCGCTTTTACCAGGCGGCTCATCAAGCTGCTCGGCGACTGCTCGGTCCTGCGTCGCAGCCGCTTCCTCACTGGTGAGCACGACCCCGATCTCGACGTTCGCGATGTGACATGGATCAACGCCAATGGCGGCCCGATGCAGGATGCGCATTGGAAAGACGGCAACATGAAATGCTTCGGCATGTTGCTGGACGGCCGCGCGCAGAAGACCGGCATCCACAAGCCGGCCGACGATGAGACCATGCTGATCATCCTCAATAGCTTCGAGGGGTTGGTGGACTTCACCATGCCGGAAGCCACAGGCGGAACCGGATGGGAACTGCTGGTGGATACCAATATCCCCGATGCAGACCTTCCCGACGCCAATGAAGAAGACTTCCCGTTCGGCCACATTTACCAGGTCACAGGCCGCTCGCTGCTGCTGTTTTCTCTGAAAAAACAGCTCATTGCGCAATGAGGTCGGCGCAGCCTCCTGCCCACATTTTCTGCACATTCCTGTCACTGAACCTCGGAACGATGTTTGGTGACTACACTTATCTGGCAACGCTTCATTTCTGTTTTTTTGTCGAACTAGTGGAGACCCAAAAGTGCAGATTCGCGCGGGCTACGACATCGCTTTCCAGTGTACGCAGGAAACGCCCATGATCCTGATGCTCAGCATTCATCCTTCGCGGGCGAAGGATCTGCAGAGTGCGCATCGCATCCGGTTCTCCCACGACGTGCACGCGCATGACTATCTCGACATGTTCGGCAATACCTGCACGCGCATCGTCGCGCCGCCTGGACTGATCGAGATCAAGAATGACTTTCTGATTTCAGATAGCGGGCTTCCGGATGCGGCTCCGCCATCAGGGCCGCTGCAGGCGGTTGGCGAACTGCCTGACGATGTCATGGTCTTCCTACTCGGCAGCCGCTATTGCGACACGCAGAAGCTGTCAGATCTTGCCTGGTCGCTGTTCGGCCATATCGAAGATGGCGCGGCGCGCGTCCAAGCCATTGTCGATTACGTGCATCAGCGCATCGAGTTCGGCTATCACCACGCCCGCAACGATCGTACGGCCCTTGAAGGTCATGAAGAGCGTATCGGCGTGTGCCGCGACTTCGCCCATCTCGCCGTCGCGCTGTGCCGCTGCATGAACATTCCGGCGCGCTATTGCACCGGCTATCTCGGCGATATCGGCGTGCCCATCGATCCCGCGCCGATGGATTTCAGCGCCTGGTTGGAAGTCTATCTCGGAAACAAGTGGTACACATTCGATGCGCGCCACAATCATCCGCGCATCGGGCGCATCGTGATGGCCCGCGGCCGCGATGCCGCGGACGTCGCAATCTCCACCAATTTTGGCCCGACGCCGCTGGTGCGTTTTACCGTGGTCACGGAAGAGGTTTTTAGCGAAGCCACCCCCGCCATCGCGCCGATGTCGATGGTGGCCTGATCGTTGTTTCGAGCCAATCGTTGATTTCAAAGCCATCCGTGTCCGCGGGTGGCTTTGTCGTTTCAGGTCCTGACAGGACTGATCTTCCACGTCAGCGCCATCAAGCCCGCGGTCATGGCGCCTGCGATCACTGAGGCGATTGGCAGCACCAGTGCCAGCGCCGCCGTCGCAGCCCAGCCGATCGACGAGAAGGCTTCGGCGAAGGTCGCGATACGCGATGACGTCTGACGTCGCCTGAAATGGCTGCGCCGTGCCTGCACTCTGAACCAGAGCTGGATGGCCGTCGCCGAGGCGGCCGCCACGGCAGCCGCCAATGCCGTCACTGCAGCCAGCGGCAGCGAGACGAGCGCCAGGCCTGCGATCATTGGCATGAACACGACGGCGATAATCACGAGCACGACTTCGACCTTGGCCGTGATGATCGTGCTTGCTGGAAGCGGCGCGGTTGTGACCAGATCTGCAGCGTCCTCGCCGGAGATCGTCAGCCACGCCAGGCCGCCGGCGAGCTGTCCCGCGGCCATCACGATCACCGGCGCCAGCACGATGAAGGCGCCGGCTCCCTCGCCGAAGCTGCGCCACAGCATCAAGGCCGGCGGCAGCAGATACAGCAATTGCATCAGGGTTTGCGAGACCAGCCACGGATCGCGCCATAACAGGATAAACTCCTTGCGCCGCAAGGCCTTGCGTCGAGATCCCGCCCGGAATGGTCTTGCGATTTTCTTGCGACGAGCTCGCGTCGAAGGTGCGGTACTGGCCACGTAATTGCTGAATCGCGGCGAAAAAATTGCCATCGTCAGTCCGAGCAGGATCAACCCACCCGCAAGCAGCGGCACCAGCGCCTGTACATCACCAAGCATCGCACGCGCGGGCCACCACACGATGCTGTTCGCTGCCGGCGCAAAGGCAGCTGCGGCATCGGAGGTGAGCACGGCGAAACGCGATAGCGTGCCATAAGACAGGATCGCCGCGACCTGCAATGCGATGACGAAACCTGCGCCGGTCACAGCTGAAATAATCTGCGCGACCAGCCGTGTCTTCGCAGGGCCGCAAAGTTGAAACAGTCCGACGGTGATGGCAATGGCGCATGCCGATGCGGAAAGGCCCATTGCAATGACGACAGCATAGGCGGAGAACCAGCGCGCGCCGCCGCCGATCACCAGCACGTTGACAAAAGGCGTCGCCAGTAACATCGCCATCAGGGTCACCGTCAATGCGATGGCTGCGATGCGGACGGAGAACAGGTTGGTGAGCGGCGCAGGTGACGACATGATGAGATCGAGATCAGCGCGGGCGTAGAATACGCGGGTGACGGACTCGATCGCCTGCGACAAAACGAGTGCCCAGGCGAGAAAGATGCTTGCAGTGATGACAATGGCCGTCGATTGATCGAGTGGCGTCTGTACATCCGCGAAACGGCCGACCACCGCATAGGCCGGCAGATGCAGGAAGATCACGAAGACAATCAGCAGAAGTAAAACGCTACGCGAACGCCGGCGGCGGCCCGCCGTGAGCATGCCCAGCATTTCGCGCCATGCCAGCCGGAGTTCATGGCCGGCAAACCACATCACGCTGGCGGGTGGCGTCATGCGGCAACCGGTGCGCTGTCCACCAGCGCCACGAACATGTCTTCGAGGCTGGTGTCACCCTGCCCGTTCTGCTGACGCAATTCGGCAAGCGTCCCTTCGGCGATCAGCCTGCCTGCGGCGATCACGCCGATCCGGTCGGCCATCCGCTCGGCGACTTCAAGAATATGCGTGGTCATGATCACGGTGCAGCCGGAGCGCACGCGATCCTGCAAAAGGCCCTTGACGTGACGCGCCGACACGGCATCGAGCCCGGTCAAAGGTTCGTCGAGAATGATCAGCCGAGGCTCATGCACCAACGCACCAGCCAGCGCCACTTTCTGACGCATTCCCTTGGAGAAGCCTTCGCATCGCTCGTGCAGATGCGGCCCGAGGCCGAGCGATGTCAGCAGATCATGCGACCGGCGTTCCGCTGCCTGAGCATCGCAGCCCCATAGACCGGCCACGAATTCGAGATATTCGAGCGGCGTCAGCTTGTCATAGATCATCGGCTCGTCGGATACCCAGGCCATGATCTGTTTTGTTGCCACCGGATCGGCCAGCGCATCGATGCCAAGCACCGATACCGAGCCTGCATCGGGACGCAGCAATCCCGCGACCATGCGCAACGTCGTCGTCTTGCCGGCTCCGTTCGCGCCCAGCAGGGCATAGAACTCGCCGGCACGCACCGTGAGATCGAGTCCATCGACGGCAGGCCGATCGAAACGTTTCATTAACCCTCGCAATTCGAGGGCAGCGTGTGTTGCGGTCATGACAGACGATCTACGCGTTAAGTTGCGTAGCAACATGGATGGAAGTTGTTTCAGGGCAGTGAATCCGATGATGTAACTACGCCACCTCACGCGCCCGATGGTATCTATATGCGCATCGAGATTGATGGCCCTATCAATCCCCCGCCACACATGTGCGTTTGTGATCTTGTACACCGGCAATTTAACTAGACCGGAGGGGAACAATACAACCCTGAATAGATTTACGCTAATCTGCCGAAGATCGATGTCCGGAGAGACTCGTGATGACACGGCTAGCTGCCTTGAAGGTTCCTGCTGTAGCCGAGTTCGATGCACCGTATTTTCTGACCTCTCCCGGCATCGGAAAGGTTACGACCGACTACAAGAAGAACCAGAACATCTTCTGTCAGGGTGAGGTGGCAGATTCTGTTGGCTACATCCTGAATGGACGTATCAAGCTGACGGTCCTGTCTGAACAAGGCAAGGAAGCCGTTGTTGGCCTGCTCGAACCCGGACAGTTCCTCGGTGAGGGTTGCCTGAATGGTCATCCGCTGCGCACCGTCACAACGACCGCGATGGAAGACTGCACGATCGTCACCATCAGCAGATCAGTGATGACCGCCCATCTGCGCGATGAGCCAGCCTTTGCAGAGTTCTTCGTCGCGTATCTTCTGTCGCGCAACAATCGGATCGAAGAAGATCTGATCGATCAGTTGTTCAATTCAAGCGAGAAGCGCCTCGCGCGCCTGTTGCTCATCCTCGCTCACTATGGCGAGGAAGGCGCCAGCCATCCCATCGATATCGACATCAGTCAGGAAACGCTGGCGGAGATGATCGGCACCACGCGGTCGCGCGTCAGCTTTTTCATGAACAAGTTTCGCAAGCTCGGCTTCGTCAGCTATGACGGACATATTCAGGTCCACAGCTCGCTGCTCGACGCGGTGTTGAACGAGAAGCCGCATTTACAACGTAGCGTGTAACGGTGCGTGCGTAACCAGATAACCATGCTCCGCGCTCGCGCGGCGGCATCCGGGGGGACCGGCAGATGGCAAGCATCCTGATTGTCGACGATGACAAGGTTGTTCAGATCTTCACCAAATTGATGCTTGAACGCGAAGGCCACAGCGTCACCTGTGCGAGTGACGGCCCGCGTGCGCGCCACATCTTCCGCAACGCGGATTTTGATCTGCTCATCATCGATATCTTCATGATGGACGCTCTTGAGACAATAAAGCTGGCGCATCAGTATCGTCCGGAGATCCCGATCATTGTCATGTCAGGTCGCGCGGCTTCACCGACGGGCGTGCCTGCGCCCGATTTTCTCGCGATGTCCACCAGGCTCGGCGCGGTCTGCCGCCTCCGAAAGCCGCTCAAATCAGCGGTTCTTCTCGCACATGTGGACCAGTGCCTTGCGTCGGGGAATGGCTCGTTCCGACTCCACTAGTATCGTTGCACATTCGATCACGACCGATCGGGCCATCACCCAAAACCAAATCTGCTGCGGCATAATGGGATCGCAATACCCTGATACCTGCATATCAGAGGTAGTTAAGGGCTCCTTCACTCGACCTCCCTATTTTTACGAGGAATTTTTAGTGCCGCAGCAAGATTGCCTGCCGCGGCCCAAGGGGTCTATCGATGCAAGCACTCAATTCTATTTCAGCACGTATGATTGTCGCCATCACGCTCGTCGCAGCCGGATCGTGCGGCGCGCTTGCAGCATTCAGCATGTGGCAACAGCAAGCGATCATCGACACTGCCCTTAGTCGCGAGGCGCATGACGACTACGCCAACCTGACAGCTGCGCTGAATGCCGAAACGCGCACGCTGCTCGCGGTTGCAGAGTCGATCGCGTCGTCACAACCTATCAAGGACTCTATCAAGGCGAACGATCGTGGCAGTGCACTCGCGAATCTGAAGGAGGCCCATCAGCGTATCAAGCCGCGCGGCCTCGAACTGATCACGATTCAAACACCGCCTGCCATCAGCTTCGCCCGCATCCACAATCCCGGCACCTTCGGAGACAACGTCTCCGAGCGCCGCAAGATGGTGGTGCAGGCGATGACCGGCAAGAAGTCGGTCGGCGGCATCGAGCCCGGCCGTGACGCGCTCAACGTCTTTGGCGTGGCACCGGCGATGGATGGTGACACCATTCTCGGCACCATCGATGTCGGCGCTCCGTTCGGCAAGACTTTCGTCGACACCATGAAGTCGCGCTTCGGTGTCGATGTCGGCATCCACCAGATCGACGGTCAGGCTGGCAAGACACTGGCGTCCACCTTGAAGTCCGCCCCTCCGGGTGTCGAGACGCTGCGTCGCGCGCTCGCCGGTGAAGTCGTGACCCAATATGGCGAACTCGATAACAAGCCGGTCGCCACGACCTTCGGCGCGATCAAGAGTTTTTCGGGCGATAATATCGCCGTCTTCGAGATCACCCGCGATACCAGCGGATATCACAGCCTGATGCGGTCCTCGCTGAATTGGCTGGCCGTCATTTCTGCCTGCGTGCTGCTGCTCGCCGGCGCCATCGCCACCTTCATGGGCCGCTCGATGGCGAAGCCGATCCGCGCACTCGAAACTGCGATGCGCACCATCGCGGGCGGCAACCACACGATTGCGGTGCCGGGTGCAGGCCGCAAGGACGAGATCGGCTCCATGGCCGGCGCCGTCGAAATCTTCAAGACCGGGCTGATCGAAACCGAACAGTTGCGCGCCGCCCAGGAAGAGCAGCGCGAGCGCGCCCAGCTTGATCGCCGCGACACCATGAACGCCCTCGCCGCGCGCTTCGAAAGCGGCGTCGGCACCGTCGTCAACGCGGTCGGTTCCGCTGCCGGCGAGCTACGCAACACCGCGCAATCGATGGCGGCCACCGCCGAGGAATCGACACGGCAGACCGCCGCCGTCGCGGCAGCCTCCGAAGAAGCTACGCAGAGCGCACAGGCGGTCGCCGCCGCCATCGAGGAGCTCAATGCCTCGATCAGCGAGATCGCGCAGCAGGTCAACGAATCCGCGCGCGTTGCCGGCGATGCGGTGTCGCAGGCCAACGTCACCAATGGCGAAGTGCAGAGCCTTGCAGAGGCCGCGCAGAAGATTGGCGACGTGGTCAAGCTGATCAGCGAGATCGCTGCGCAGACCAACCTGCTGGCGCTCAATGCCACGATCGAAGCAGCCCGCGCGGGTGAAGCCGGCCGCGGCTTCGCGGTCGTCGCTTCTGAAGTGAAGGCGCTGGCCACACAGACGTCGAAGGCGACGGATGAAATCTCCGCACAGGTCGGGGCAATCCAGAGCGCCACAAAACTTTCAGTGGATTCGATCCAGAGCATTACGTCGACCATCGGCCGCGTCAGCGAGATCGCAAGCACCATCGCCGCCGCCGTCGAGGAACAGGGCGCAGCCACGCTCGAAATCGCCCGCAATGTCGCCGAAGCCGCCCGCGGTACCGGCGAGGTCTCGCAGAACATCGCCGGCGTCAACGACGCCGCCCGCGAGACCGGCCTCGCCGCATCGCGCGTGGTGGAGTCGGCCGCGGACCTGTCACGCAACGGCGAAGACCTGCGTACGCAGGTCGATGTGTTCCTCCGCGAAGTGCGGGCGGCTTAATTCTCTCAGCGGCGCTTCGCGCGCCGCTCTTCCATTGCGAACAAAGCGGGAATCAGCGAGCGTGATTCGTCACCTCGGATACATCCCGTGCTCGCCCAAGCCTCCTATCTCGACGCCCTTAATCCAGAACAGCGCCGTGCCGTCGAGCATGGTGTGTTCCCGCGCGGGAACAGCAGCGCTTCTTCTGCACCGCCATTGCTGGTCATCGCCGGCGCCGGTTCCGGCAAGACCAACACCCTCGCACACCGCGTCGCGCATCTGATCGTCAACGGCGCCGATCCGCGCCGCATTCTGCTGATGACCTTCTCGCGGCGCGCCGCTAGCGAGATGAGCCGCCGCGTCGAGCGCATTGCGCGCAAGGTGATGGGCGACAATGCCGGCGTCATGACCGACGCGCTGGCCTGGGCCGGTACTTTTCACGGCATCGGCGCGCGCCTGCTGCGCGACTATGCCGAGCAGATCGGGATCGATCCCGCTTTCACCATTCACGACCGGGAGGATTCCGCCGACCTGATGAATCTGGTTCGGCACGAACTCGGCTTCTCCAAAACCGAGACCCGGTTTCCGACCAAAGGCACCTGCCTGGCGATCTATTCGCGCTGCGTGAATTCCGAGACCGAACTCGATCAGGTGCTCGGCGCATCCTATCCGTGGTGCGCGGCATGGTCGACCGAACTGCGCGAATTATTCGCCGGCTATGTGGAGGCCAAGCAGAAGCAGAACGTGCTCGATTACGACGACCTGCTCTTGTACTGGGCGCAGATGGCGAGCGAGCCACTGCTGGCCGACGATATTGGCGGCCGTTTCGATCACGTGTTGGTCGACGAATATCAGGACACAAATCGCCTGCAGTCGGCAATCCTGCTGGCGCTGAAGCCGCATGGTCACGGGCTCACCGTCGTCGGCGACGACGCACAGTCGATCTATTCCTTTCGTGCCGCGACCGTGCGCAACATTCTCGATTTTCCCGGACAGTTCAGCCCACCTGCACAGATCATCACACTCGATCGCAACTATCGCTCGACGCAGCCGATCCTGGCAGCCGCCAATGGCGTGATCGATCTCGCGCGCGAACGCTTTACTAAGAATCTCTGGACTGACCGCGAGTCCTCCGCCAAGCCACAGCTCGTCACCATCAGGGACGAGACCACTCAGGCCCGCGCGATTGTCGCGCGCGTGCTGGACAACCGCGAAGGCGGTATGAAGCTGAAGGAACAGGCCGTTCTATTCCGGACGTCGTCGCATAGCGGCTCGCTCGAAATCGAACTGACGCGACGAAACATCCCGTTCGTGAAATTCGGCGGTTTGAAATTTCTCGACGCCGCACATGTGAAGGACATGCTGGCGCTGCTGCGTTTCGTGGAGAACCCGCGCGACCGCGTCGCCGGTTTCCGGCTGATGCAATTGCTGCCCGGTGTGGGGCCGGCTTCCGCACAGCGCGCGCTGGATCACATGATCGCAGCGCCGGATCCGATCGACGCGCTTGTTCATGCGCCGACCCCGCCGCGCGCGGCGACCGACTGGCGCGGCTTTGTCGAGGTTATTAGCGAGATCAAAGCAGGTCGCGCCGGCTGGCCTGTCGAGCTGGAACTGGCGCGGCGCTGGTATGAGCCTCACCTCGATCGCATTCACGAAGATTCCCTGACGCGCCGCGCCGATCTGATTCAGCTCGAAGCGATCGCATCGGGCTATTCGTCGCGGGAACGCTTTCTCACCGAACTCACGCTGGATCCGCCGGACGCCACCAGCGATCAGTCGGGCGTGCCGCTGCTCGACGAGGACTACCTGATCCTCTCGACCATTCACTCCGCCAAGGGGCAGGAATGGAAATCGGTCTATGTGCTCAATGTCGTCGATGGCTGCATGCCTTCGGATCTGGGCGCCGGGACATCCGCGGAGATCGAGGAAGAGCGCCGGTTGCTCTATGTCGCGATGACACGCGCCAAGGACGATCTGCATCTGATGGTGCCGCAGCGTTTCTTCACCCACGGCCAACATGCGCAAGGTGACCGCCATGTCTATGCGTCGCGCACGCGCTTCATTCCCGAAGCACTACTCCACCTGTTCGAGCGCACGACCTGGCCACAGGTGGTAGCGGCCGATCCGACACGTGCAGCGGCGCAGGGTGTGCGCATCGACATCAATTCGCGCATGCGCGCGATCTGGCGCTAGAGCTTCTTGTCCCACTCCGGCACGCCGGCAAACCGCGCCACTAGGAAATCGATGAACAGCCGCACCTTCACGGCGAGGTGCCGCGTCGGCGGATAGATCGCATAGAGCGTCAGTGGCGGCGCCTTGTAGGTGGTGAGCACACTGCGGAGCGCGCCTATGCGCAATGCATCGCCAGCGATAAAGGTCGGCAGCAGCGCGACGCCCCTGCTCTTGATCGCGGCATCGCGCAGCACTTCGGCATTGTTGACGCACAGGGTCCAGCTCGGCTGGATCCAGTGATCCTCGCCGTCCTTGCCCGTCAACTTCCACTGATTGCCCGTAAGCAGGAAGCCGTAAGTCAGCAGCGCGTGGCTGCGCAGGTCCTCAGGCAATTTCGGCGTCCCATGCTGCTTGAAGTAATCAGGCGATCCGCAGACAACGCGATCGATGGCGACGATTTTTCGCGCGATGAGGCTTGAAGACTCCAGATCCGCGATGCGCAGTGTGACGTCGAAGCCACCCTGCATCGGGTCGACCTGATCGTCCGACAATACGAGCTGAATTTGCAGCTCCGGGCACTCCGCCATGAAATCGGCAATGGCAGGCCCGAGTTGCAGCGTGCCGAATGACATCGGCGCATTGACGCGCAGCAATCCGCGCGGCGTCGACTGTGCCTGCGCCACCGCCTGATCGGCGGCATCGAGATCGGCCAAAATGCTCAGCGCCCGTTCGAAATAGGCCTGGCCGCTCTCGGTCGCGCTGGCATGGCGCGTGGTCCGGTTGAGAAGCTGGACGCCGAGGTCCTGTTCGAGTTCGCCGACATATTTGGAGATCGCCGAACGCGACAGCCGCAGCTGCCGCCCGGCCTCGGAGAAACTGCCGAGTTCGACGACTTTGACGAAGGCACGCAGGCTGCTGAGCTTGTCCATGAAGCATTCCCGATTGTATCCAAACCATAGACAGTCATGTCATAAATGGCCAGATTGTCTTTAATCGGGGATCGACCAATTATCCCGGCAACGGAAGACGAAACGCCTTCCCAACCAGGAGACAGACCATGTCAGGCATCCACCATGTGACCGCAATCGCCGGTAACGCCTTGCGGAATTTCGACTTTTATACCCGCGCGCTGGGCATGCGCTTCGTCAAGAAGACCGTCAATTTCGACGATCCGGGCACCTACCACTTCTATTATGGCGATGAGACCGGCAAGCCGGGCACGATCCTGACCTTCTTCCCGTGGGAACATGCGGCCCCCGGCCGCGGCGGTGTCGGCCAGACCCAGCAGACCTCGTTCCGGGTCCCTGCCCGCTCGCTCGGCTACTGGACGCATCGCTTCATCGAGAAGGGTATCGCCCATGAGGCGCTCGAAAAACGCTTCGGCGAAGCCGTGCTGCCCTTCACCGATCCGGACGGCATGAGCCTCGCACTGGTCGGTGTTGCCGGCGCGGAAAACGAGCCCGGCTGGAGCAATGGCGATGTGCCGGCGGAGCATGTGATCCGCGGCTTTCATGGCGTGACGCTGCTGCTGGAGAAGGCCGAGAAGACCAGCGCGATCCTCACTGACGTGTTCGGCTTCAAGGAGACCGCCCGCGAAGGATCGATCATCCGGCTAAAGGCCGATAGCGTCGAGGGCGGCATTGTCGACATCTACGAAGCCGGTGGTTTCCTGCCGGGACGTCAGGGCCGCGGCTCGGTACATCACGTCGCCTTCCGCGCTGTCGATGACGCCGATCAGCAGGTGATGGCCAACAAGCTGGTGAAGAACCATGGCCAACAGCCAACAGACCAGAAGGACCGCAACTACTTCCGGTCGGTCTACTTCCGCGAACCCGGCGGCGTGCTGTTCGAGATCGCCACCGACATCCCCGGCTTTGCCGTGGATGAGCCCGTCGAATCCCTCGGCGAGCATCTGAAACTGCCCGCGTTCCTGGAGAAGCATCGCGGCGAGATCGAGCGCGTGTTGCCATCGCTCGATACGGAGAAGGTAGCGTCATGAGTAACGACCTGTCCCACATCCACCGCTTCGTGCCGGGCAACCGGCGTGAGGCAACGCCCCTCCTGCTGCTGCACGGCACCGGCGGCGACGAGAGCGATCTGCTGCCGCTTGGCGAAGCGATTGCGCCGGGCGCAGCGCTGCTGTCGCCCCGCGGTCAGGTGCTGGAACACGGCATGCCGCGTTTCTTTCGCCGACACGCCGAAGGCGTGTTCGACGAGGACGACTTGCGACGCCGCGCCAATGACCTTGCGGACTTCATAGTCGAAGCCCGCAAGCGCTACGGGCTCGCAGCGCCGATCGCACTCGGCTATTCCAACGGCGCCAATATCGCCGGTGCGATGATGCTGTTGCGGCCGGAGGTGCTGGCTGGCGGCATATTGTTGCGGGCGATGGTGCCGCTACGTGATGCGCCGGTGGCAGATCTCGCAGCCAAGCCGGTACTGATCGTGTCGGGCCAATCCGATCCGATCATCCCGCCAAGCAATTCGCAGCGGCTTGCCGTGATGCTGGCAAAAGCGGGTGCCGATGTGCAGCATCGCACGCTGCCTGTTGGCCATCAGCTTTCGCAAGCAGATCTGACGATTGCGAAGGAGTGGTTGGGGAATGTTGAGGCCAGGGTACGATCCGAGAGTGTCTCGGTCTAATGCGATCTACGCTTTCTGTCCCCTCCCCCCTTGCGGGGGAGGGGACAGCGAGGAACTACAAATTCGCGCCGCTGAACATTTCGCTGTACCAATCAGCAATCAGTTTCGGATTGATCCGGCCATCGACGATGAACACACCCTCCGCGCCATCGGCAACCCAGGTCTTCACCGCGTCGAGATCAGAAAGCGTTCGCACCACAACACCATCAGCGCCGTAGCCGCGCGCGATGGCAGCGAAGTCGGTCACCGGAAATTGCGCCATGCCGGCATTGTAGCCTTCCGGGCCGAAGTGATGCACCTCGGCGCTGTAGGCGCTGTCGTTATAGATGAAGATGCAGATTCGCTTCTTCAGCCGGACGGCGGTCTCAAGTTCCGCGATCGACATCAGGAAGCCGCCGTCACCGACGGCCAGCACCGTCAGCCGCTCCGGCTGCGTCACTGCAGCACCGATGGCGCCCGCAAGGCCGAGGCCGATGGACTGGAACGCGATGGGGATGCACCAGCCTTTATGGTCGGGCGCTGAAATATAACGCGTCACCCAGCCGACGAAATGCCCGCCATCGACAACGACGGTGCGATCCTTGGGCAGGATATCATCCATCGCCTTGCTCAGCGTACGCGGATCGATGTGGTCGGCCGTGCTGGTGTCGTCATAGGCCAGATTGCGATTGCCTCTGGCCGTCATCACAGCAGCAACCTCGGGCTTGCGCCAGCCGACCTCGCTGGGCGGCGTCTTGTCAAACGCCTGCAACACGGCAGTGGCCACAGCGGAGGCATCGCCTTCAAGTTCGAGATCGACCGGACGATGGACGCCAATACGGCCCTTCTCGACATCGATCTGCACGAGCTGCGCATAGTCCGAGATCAGCTTGCCCTTCTTAGTGGTCCACATGTTCAGCGACATGCCAAAAGCCAGGATCATGTCGCTCTGCGCGATCAACTCAGCCGTCGCCTTCGACGAGAAGCCACCGGCCACACCGAGATTCCATGGATGACCCGAAAACATCCCATGCGCCTGCAGCGATGTCGCCAGCAGAGCACCGAGTTTGTCGGCCAATTGAACAAGCAATGGCTTCGCATCGGCCACCACCGCGCCGTGCCCCGCCAGGATCAGCGGACGTTTCGATGTCCGGATCGTCGCAACGAGTTCGTCCAGCTTCGCCGGATTGATCGTGACCCGCGGCACGATCGGCAGATGCTTCTTGCCCATCGTCGCCGCGACCTGCATTTCCTGCACATTGATCGGCAGGCTGAGCACGACCGGCTTGCGCTCGCGCAGAGCGACCGAGGCTGCCTTCCAGGTGTCAGCGTAAGCGCTCTGTGCATCGGCGATCTGCCGAAATTCGCCACCGACGGCGTGAACGAGTTCGGATTGATTGAAGGCAAATGCCGACTGCTTGTCACCGAGCACCACGTCACCCGCGAGAACAAGCAATGGCGTGTCGCTCTTGGCGGCCTCACCGATGCCGGTGATTGCATTGGTCAGACCCGGGCCTGCCGTCACACTGACGATCGTGAGATCACGCGTGAGGCGCGCAGCCACATCGGCCATGCTCACCGCACCACCCTCGTGACGCGCAGCAACGAATTCGACACCGAATTCGGTGAGGCCGAGCGTGACCTTGAAATTTGCGCCACCGACGAGACCGAAGCAGCGCTTGGCCCCGATATCGGCGATTGCACGTGCGACTTCGCGCCAGACGGTCGAATTGGCCGGGGTGTGGTCGAGAACTGCAGCGGATGAGGATGTCATGAGGTCACTTTGCACCGATCGCGATCTCCTCGACATTCAAGGATCGGGCCAAAGTAGTTTAGGTCTAAAGGAATTGCCATATGCGGATCGCGCTGGCCCAATCACGTGATCGGGAGAGCGGAACAGACGCAGAATTGCCATCTGTGGCGATCCGCAGCAGCCAATTTCGCGCAGATACAGCCTTATTTGAGGGCAGATCGACCAGCGGCTACGCCCGTCCGGCGATCACCATGCTGTGCAGATCGTCGGCTATCTTCGGCGCAGCAGCGCCTTCAAGCGACGATCGCAAGGCCTCGATATCGGCATCCGGCACAGGGCGCCATCCGCATGGGCACTGGCCGTCCTGATGGGCAGCAGCGACTTCGCGATAGGTCGAGCCGATCGCGGTGGCCAGAAGACGCATCACCACATCGGGCGGCAAACGCGAACTGTCGAGCACGCGGCAGAACGTCGTCATGATGGCCTGGTTGAGATAGGTCTGAGCCGAATTCTCGTCGGTGATATCGGAGACCTTGACCTGCTGCGGAAGCATGCGCCTATCCTTTGCGACCCCTCCGATTGTCTAGGCCGCGGTCACGTCATGCTCAACTTGTTTCGGGCCGGCCGGCCTTAGAAGGCCTCAAGCCTGTCATGTTTTGAATGGCTCAAAACAGGATGTGTCGTGCGCACATTCTTTTTTCGGCTGCGCTTTGCTTTATTCTGCCGCGGCCTGCGCTTGTCCCGCGCTGGCATCGAGATGCATGGCCTCGATACGCTTCACCTTGCTGATCGAACCCATGATCAGCGGCACGCGCTGATGGATCGCCGTCGGCGCAAGATCGAGAATGCGCGCACGGCCCGTAGTCGCACCGCCGCCGGCCTGTTCGACGATGAAAGCCATCGGATGCGCTTCATAGACGAGACGCAGCCGGCCATCGGCATAGCCCTTGCGCGCATCGGACGGATAGAGAAACACGCCGCCCCGGATCAGGATGCGATAAGCCTCGGCGACCAAGGCTGCGATCCAGCGCATGTTGAAATTCTTGCCGCGCGGGCCATCGACGCCGGCGAGGCACTCTTCGACGAAGTCGCGCACCGGCGCTTCCCAGTGGCGATGGTTGGACGCATTGATGGCATATTCCGAGCACTCGGCCGGGATCTGCACGCGCTGGCGAATGCGCTTGTAGCTCCTAGCGGCGCGATCGAGCGTGAAGATTTCGACGCCATCACCAAGCGTGAGGACCAGCGATGTCTGCGGACCATAGACGACGAAGCCGGCAGCGACCTGTGCGCTGCCTTTTTGCGTGAACGGCGTCGTGCCCTTCGAGGTTGGCATGATCGAGAAGATCGTTCCGACCGTCATATTGGTTTCGATATTCGACGACCCATCGAGCGGGTCATAGGCAATGTCGAGTAACCCGCCACTATCATTGATATCCGCCGTTTCGGCTTCCTCGGAGGTCAATGCGGCCCAGGACACGGACTTCAACGCGGCACGAACGATCTCGTCGGCGCGGACATCGAGATCCTTCTGCACGTCGCCATCGGCATTCTGCGCTCCCTGCGCCTCGCCGGTGATCCCGGCCAGCGCGCCGCAGCCGATCAGGTCGGAGATTTCGATGGAGGCCTTGGCGAAGGCATCGACCGCAGCAGCCACGGCCAGCCGCAGCGGGTCCTGTCCGGCGTAGTCAGCCGTATATCGGGACAGGGGCATGTGGTCGGTCATCGCAATCTCCGCAAAATACTGGGCTCCTTCTGGCACATGGCCGCGTCCGGATGGCCCGGGAATGGCAGAAATGGGTCATTTTGCCCACAGATATTGACCCTTGGGGCCAAATAAAGGAACTTTCGTAAAAATCAGGCGGCGAAAGTTTTCCTTATATGACAAAGCGCTTCCGCGACATCTCGATCCGCCAGCTGCGTGCACTGGCCGCCGTCGCCGCCAGCGGCAGCATTACGGCGGCAGCTTTGAAGCTGCGCCTGACACAGCCGGCTGTCACCTTGCAACTGCGCAACCTGCAAGGCCTCGCCGGCCTGCCGCTGATCCAGCGCACTGGCGACGGGATGGTCCTGACCGATGCCGGCCGCGAGGTGCTGGCGCTGTCGGAACGGATCGAGGCGGCGATGGCCGCCTGCGCAACATCGCTGGACATGATGGCCGGCAAGACCGGCGGGCGCATCTCCATCGGCGCCGTCAGTACCGCGAAATACTTTGTGCCCTTCGCGATCTCGGCCTTCGCGAAGCTCCATCCCAAGATCGAGATCTTGCTGACGGTCGGCAATCGCGAGGAGACCATCGCAGGCCTGCGCAGCTACGATCTCGATATCGCAATCATGGGCCGGCCGCCTGCCGGGATCGACATGGATGTGAACCTGATCGGCGATCATCCGCATGTGATCATCGCACCGAGCGATCATCGCCTCGCGAGCAAGGCGCGCCTCTCCATGAGCGATCTCGCAGGCGAGACTTTCCTGACGCGCGAGCCCGGCTCGGGCACGCGCGGATTGATGGAGCAATTGTTCGAGAACGCCGATCTGCGCGCCACGATCGGCATGGAGATGGACAGCAATGAGACCATCAAACAGGCCGTGATGGCCGGGCTCGGCATCGCCTTCATCTCCGCGCATACGGTGGCCACCGAACTGGAGCAGCGGCGGCTGGTGATGCTGGATGTGACCGGCCTGCCGATCATCCGGCAATGGTTCGTGCTCAACCGCAAGGACAAGGTGCTGCTGCCGCCGGCGCAAGCGATGCGCACATTCCTCGCCGCACAGGGCGCACAGTTCCTGCCTGCGACGGAAGCCGGAAAATCCGCGCCGGTGCGCCGCAAGTCCCGCAACCGCGCGATACTATAGACACAAAAGCGACAAACCTGGCCTCACCTTGTGGCATCCGGCGAGGGTGATATGATGTCGTCAGCCCGAGCGCCAACACATCCCATTATCAATTATCGGAGAATTCAATGCCTGCTGTCTCGGCAGATAGCACTGCGCCCGTCAGCGTCGTGACCGCCCTTTATCTCGGCACCAAGGTGCTTCACACTGAAGCCGAGCGCTCCGGCATCATCAACGACATGTTGCGCGGTGACGTCAGCCGCAAGGGTTATGTCCTGCTGCAACGAAATCTGCTGGCGGCCTATCAGGCGCTGGAAGCCGGGCTCGAGAGCCATCGCGACACGCCTGTGCTCGCCGCACTCGCCCAGTATCGGCTCGATCGTGCATCGGCGATGGAAGCCGATCTCAATGTGCTGTGCGATGGCGACTTCTCGGCTGTGCCGATGCTGCCCGCCGGCGAAGCTTATGCCAGGCGCATCGCGGATGCCGCGAAGGGCGACGGCGAATTGCTGATTGCCCATGCCTATACGCGCTATCTCGGCGATCTCTCCGGCGGCCAGATTCTCAAGCGCCTGCTCGCCAAGAAGCCCGGTCTCGTGCCGGAGGAATTGTCGTTCTACGATTTCCCGGCCTATGCCGATCTGGCAGCGCTGAAGTCGGACTATCGCAACGCGCTCGATGAAGCCGGCAAGCTCGCCACAAATCCGCAGGCGATCATCGATGAAGGCTCGGTGGCGTTCCAGCTCAACACCGATCTGTCCTGGGCCGTGCAGGCCGCGCTCGAACAGGCGCCGAGCGCAGCCTGATCGACCTTACTTCCAGCTGACCAGCGGCGGCATCGAGCTCAGAATGTTCTCGACGTTGCCGCCGGTCTGCAAGCCGAACATCGTGCCCTTGTCGTAGAGTAGATTGAACTCGACATAGAGCCCGCGCGTTTCGAGCTGCTGCGCGCGCTCTTCCTCGGTCCAGGCTTCCTGCATCCGTGCGCGCACGATGCGCGGATAGACTTCGAGGAAGGCCGAGCCGACATCACGCGTGAACGCAAAGTCCTTCTCGAAATCGCCGGTGTTGAGCTGATCGAAGAAGATGCCGCCGACGCCGCGCGCCACGCCGCGATGCGGCAGGAAGAAGTAGTCGTCGGCCCAGGCCTTGAACTTCTTGTAGTAGGCGGGGTCATGCGCATCGCAGGCGCCGCGCATTGCGTCATGAAATGTGATCGTATCCGGCGCATCGACCTTGCGCTGCTCCGGCAGCATCGGCGTCAGATCCGCGCCACCACCGAACCAGCCCACCGCCGTTGATAGAAACCGCGTGTTCATGTGCACTGTCGGCACACGCGGGCTGCGCGGATGCATGATCAGGCTGATGCTGCTGGACACGTAATCGAGCTGCGATCCGCCGCCCGGCATTTGCCGCGCCATTTCCGGCGACAGTTTTCCATTCGCGCTTGAGGTGTGGATACCGATCTTCTCGAACAGGCGGCCGCCCGAGAGGAAACCGCCGACGCCACCGCCGATGCCCGTCGCGCGGGTCCACGGCTTGTAGGTGAAAGTGGCCGGCGTGCCCGGAAACAGTGCCTGCGGCGCCTCGCGCTCCAGCGCCTCGATCTCGGCGCAGATGCGGTCACGGAGGGATTCGAACCAGACCTTGGCACGGGTGCGGTTCTGTTCGATTTCTGGACTGACGATCGGGGTCATGATGTTCATGGTCTTTTCGCTCATGATGTTTGTACAGTCTATATGCTGCTTGCGGCGCGAAGACACCTTGAGATGCGTCAAAAGCGTGAGGCGAATCGCCCGCTTTTGCGAAATTGCCGCGCCTCGCCAAGAGCGCAGCGGCGGTGTATCAGAGGCGGCAAAATCATGCCTTTCGGCACCAGTTTCCGGAACCCAAGCATTTGACCCAGTCCGCGCCCCGCAAGCCGTTCCTCGATGTCCTCGCCGGCCAGCGCCAGGCGGTGCCGCCGCTCTGGATGATGCGACAGGCCGGGCGCTATCTGCCTGAATATCGCGAGGTCCGCGCACAGGCCGGCGGTTTCCTCGATCTGTGTTTCAATCCGGATTTCGCCACCGAAGTGACGCTGCAGCCTATCCGGCGCTTCGGCTTCGATGCCGCGATCATCTTCTCCGACATTCTGGTGATCCCTTATGCCCTCGGCCGCTCGGTCCGCTTCGAGGTCGGTGAGGGCCCGCGGCTCGATCCATTGGACACGCCGGAAAAGGTCGCGACGCTCTCACCCGAAGCGGATTTCACCAAACTCGAACCGGTCTATGAGGCACTGCGCCGCGTGCGCGCCGAACTCGATCCCAAGATTACGCTGATCGGCTTCTGCGGTGCGCCATGGACCGTTGCGACCTACATGGTCGCCGGCAAGGGCACGCCGGATCAGGCGCCGGCGCGCATGATGGCCTATCGGCATCCGGAGGCCTTCGCAAAAATCATCGACACCATCGTCGAGAACTCGATCACCTATCTGCTGAGCCAGCTCAAGGCCGGCGCCGATGTGCTGCAGATCTTCGATACCTGGGCCGGCATACTGCCTGCGGCGGAATTCCAGCGCTGGTCTGTCGAGCCGACTAAGCGCATCATCGCCGGCGTGCGCGCCAAGGTTCCGAATGCGAAGATCATCGGCTTCCCGCGCGGCGCCGGCGCGCTACTGCCGAGCTATGTCGGCGCAACCGGTGTCGACGCCGTGAGCATCGACTGGGCCGCCGAGCCGTCATTCGTGCGCGAGCGGGTGCAGAGCCACGTCGCCGTACAGGGCAATCTCGATCCGCTGGTACTGATCGCTGGCGGCGCCGCGCTCGATCGCGCGGTCGATGACGTGCTGGCGAATTATGCCAGCGGACGCTTCATCTTCAATCTCGGCCACGGCATCCAGCCGGAAACGCCGATTGACCATGTGGAGCAGATGGTGAAGCGAGTGCGGGACTTCAGGGGGTAGGTCATTCTCGTCATTCCGGGGCGGCTGCGCGCCTTCGCGCAGGCGAACCCGCTGCGCGGGCCGTCCTGCCCCGGAATGACAAGCGAGAACGCTTTCTCTTTTCAACTGTCAAACAGCCACTTCGCTTCAGACATGCGTCATCACCCCTGTTGTTTGCGGCGCGGGGGCGCCGTCGTCTCTTGCATTCCCACCCCCTTGTGAGAGGGCGTGCGGAACGCCGGGTGCCCGTTGCCCCCTTGGGCCTGATGCGATGCGGTCTTCCGCAATTGAGAGTGCATCAGGACTTTCGGAGGCGTCAGGCAAGTGCCCGACGTTCCGCCTGCGGTGTTTTTTCGGTTGCTTGCACTTTGCCTCGACGAACGCTCCGATCGCGAATTAAAGTCCCAAGGCGATGGGAAGGGAGCCTCAAGCACTTGGCCGAACGCGTTTCGAGTTGGTCGTCCGTCACACTGTCCAGGGCTCTGTCCATCCCAGGGTCGGCCGTGTCCTTGCCAGTGGCAGTGCTGGCGCAGATCCGTCCTGCCCGAAGACAGACGTCCCCCATGAACCGCGTAACGCCGCATCTCCGGCGTCCACCGCACCCTGCCCCGCGAACGTGACGATCGCGATCGCCCCTCTCGGTGGGGCAGGACGATGGGGAATATAAACCTGACTGGGATGATGTCAACGGGGAATAGGAAAAAATGTTTAGGCACTGTCTTGCCGCCCCACACTGTCATTCCGGGGCGACTGCGCGCCTTCGCGCAGGCGAACCCGGAATCTCAGCATGTTCAGCGCAAAACAGTCAAAGATTCCCCGCCACTCCAAGTGGAGTGGCTGAGGTTCGCGCTCTGCCGGCTTCGCCGGCGACGCACGCCCCGGAATGACGAGCTTGGATCAAGATTCCCTGCCGGGGAACGACGGTGGAGGTCTTCGCCCTACCGCCCCTTCTCCTTCCGCCACGCCGCGAAATCCACCAGCGTCTGCTCGTCCGTCGCCGGATAAAGCCCGAAGATACCCTTGCCCTTCTGCACCTGTTCGGTGACGAAATCCTCGAAGGCGGTCATCTCGAAGGCTTCGTTGGCGATCTCGTCGGCCAGATGCGCGGGGATGACGATGACGCCGTCGCTGTCGCCGAGGATCACGTCGCCGGGAAATACCGGCGCATCGCCACAGCCGATCGGGCCGTTGATCTCGATGGCCTGATGCAGCGTCAGATTGGTCGGCGCGCTCGGGCGATGGTGATAGGCCGGAAAGCCGAGCTTCGCGATCTCCTGGGAATCGCGGAAGCCGCCATCGGTGATCACGCCGGCGACGCCGCGCTGCATCAGCCGCGTCACGAGGATCGCGCCCGCGGACGCCGCACGCGCATCCTTGCGGCTGTCCATCACGAGCACCGCACCGGGCGGGCAATCCTCGACAGCCTTGCGCTGGGGATGCGAGCGATCCCTGAACACGTCGAGCTTGTTGAGATCCTCGCGCGCCGGCATGTAGCGCAGCGTGAAAGCCTCGCCGACCAGCGTCGGCTGGTCGGGTCCGAGCGGATGAACATCCTGGATGCATTGCGTGCGGAAACCGCGCTTGTAGAGCGCGGTGGCCACGGTGGCGGTGGAGATGGTCTTGAGTTTGGCGCGGGTCGCGTCGCTGAGCTTGGTCATGGGATCACTCACTCAATAAATCACGGGTTCTTTGACCGGCGCGCCGAAGTCGGTACGCAGGAAGTCGAAGTCGCAGCCTTCATTGGCCTGCTGGATATGTTTGGTGAACATCCAGCCATAGCCGCGTTCGTAATTGCGCTCCGGGGCTTTCCACGCCGCGCGACGCTTCTCCATCTCCGCATCGGAGATGTCGAGATTGATCGTCCGCGCATCGACGTCGAGTGTGATCATGTCGCCATTCTCGACAAGCGCCAGCGGGCCGCCGATGAAAGATTCCGGCGCCACATGCAGGATGCAGGCGCCATAGCTGGTGCCGCTCATGCGCGCATCGCTGAGGCGCACCATGTCGCGGACGCCCTGCTTCACCAGCTTCTTCGGGATCGGCAGCATGCCCCATTCCGGCATGCCCGGCCCGCCCTGCGGACCCGCATTGCGCAGGATCAGCACATGATCGGCCGTGACATCGAGGCTCTCGTCGTCGATCGCCTTCTTCATGCTGGGATAGTCGTCGAACACCAGTGCCGGACCGGTATGCTTGAGAAAGCGCGGCTCGCAGGCTGACGGTTTGATGACGCAGCCATCGGGCGCGAGGTTGCCCTTCAGCACCGCGAGCGCACCCTCCGCATAGATCGGGTCCTTCACCGTGCGGATGACGTCGTCGTTATAGACTTCGGCGCCGGCGATGTTCTCACCCAGCGTCTTGCCGGTGACGGTCATCACGTCGAGATGCAGATGGTCCTTGATGCGGCTCATCAGTCCCGGCAGGCCGCCGGCATAGAAGAAATCCTCCATCAGATATTTGTCGCCGGACGGGCGGACATTGGCGATCACGGGCACCTTGCGGCTGGCGATCTCGAAATCGTCGAGGCCGATATCCTGACCGGCGCGGCGCGCCTGCGCGATCAGATGGATGATCGCATTGGTCGAGCAGCCCATCGCCATCGCCACGGTGATCGCATTCTCGAAGGCCTTGCGCGTCTGGATCGTCTGCGGCGTCAGATCTTCCCACACCATCTCGACGATGCGACGGCCGCATTCACTGGCCATGCGGATGTGACCGGCGTCTGCAGCGGGGATCGACGATGCGCCCGGCAGCGTCATGCCGATGGACTCCGCGATCGCCGTCATGGTCGAGGCCGTGCCCATGGTCATGCAGGTGCCGTAGCTGCGGGCGATGCCGCCCTCGACCTCGACCCATTCCTTGTCGGAGATCTTGCCGGCGCGACGCTCGTCCCAGTATTTCCAGGCGTCGGAGCCGGAGCCGAGCGTCTTGCCCTTCCAGTTGCCGCGCAGCATCGGGCCAGCCGGCAGATAGATCGCGGGATAACCGGCACTGGTGGCGCCGAGCAGAAGCCCCGGCGTGGTCTTGTCGCAGCCGCCCATCAGCACCACGCCATCGACGGGATGGCCGCGCAACAGTTCCTCGGCATCCATGGCCAGCATGTTGCGATAAAGCATCGTGGTCGGCTTCAGGAAGCTCTCCGACAGCGACAGCGCCGGCAGCTCCATCGGGAAGCCGCCAGCCATCAGGATGCCGCGCTTCACATCGTCGACGCGGGTCTTGAAATGCATGTGGCACGGCTGCGCTTCCGACCAGGTATTGAGAATGGCAATGACGGGACGCCCCTTCCACTCCACCGGCGCATAGCCCTGCTGCATGGCGCGCGAGCGATGGCCGAAGGCACGCAGGTCGTCCGGCGCGAACCAGCGTGCGCTGCGGAGTTGATCGGGGGTCTTCTTGTGGCCCGGCATAATTCCATCCCTGTTTCTTTTTGCTTTGGCACGACTTACTTTTGCACGATGCGAACCAGTCAAGCCGGTCGAGTGTGCCGGATTCGACTGTAGCGGTTCAAGACCGCCTGGCCAATGTCCGGTCCGGCGTCTCCGCATCTGCCAGCCGATGCGCTTCCAGTGCCTCGGCATAGAGCGCGAGACCTTCGGCCACCTTCTGACGCTGGGCCGGAGCCAGTTGCTGCAAGGCATTGGTGACCTGCCGTTGCCCATAGGCCTCGATCGCCTCGCGGGTACGCCGCCCCTTGGCCGTCAGCAGCAGCCGCTTGACGCGGCCGTCGCCGGCACTGGCGGCTTCCTTCAATTCGCCTGCGTCGATCAGCTTGCGGATCATCCGGCTGACGCTGGATTTCTCCAGGCCGAGAAACGCGGATAATTCGACTGCGGTCATCGCCTCGCGCGCGCCGATCTCCAGCAGCGTATGCACCGCCGATGGCGGATAGTCGGTCGCTGCAACCGTTGCCTGCATGAAACCGAGTTCGCGCACCATCAGACGCGACGCGGCGCGGATGTGATCAATCAAATCGGCGTCAATATCGGACAATCGCAGGCTCCTTGACGATAGTTGCATGATACAACTATATTGCTGACGACGAATAACGACCGTGTTAGCACGATCCGTGCAAGGAATGATCATGACAACCAGCGCTGCCCAGTTCCGCCCCCGCGACCGCATGGCCGGACGCATCTGCCTCGTGACCGGCGGCGGCACCGGCATCGGCCGGGCGGCTGCGCTGCAGATGGCGCAGGAAGGCGCGGTTGCGGTGGTGATCGCAGGCCGTCGCGAGGCCGAGGGACAGGCCGCGGCCGAAGACTGCGGCCGGTTCGGCGCCAAGACACTGTTCGTGCGCACCGATGTGACCGAGGAGGCCGAGGTCGCCAGCCTGGTGCAGGCCGTGATGTCCCGTTTCGGGCGGCTCGACGTGGCCTTCAACAATGCCGGTTATCAGGAACGGCGCGCGCCGGTCGAGCAGCAGACAGAGGCGGTCTATGACACCGTGTTCGATGCCAATGTCCGCTCGGTGTTTCTTGGCCTGAAGCATCAGATCCAGGCCATGGAACTGAATGGCGGCGGCCGCATCGTCATCAATGCCTCGGTGAGCGGCATCCGCAATCCCAATCCCGGCCTCGCGCTATATTCCGCATCGAAAGCGGCGGTGATCTCGCTGATGCGTTCGGCAGCGATGGAATGCGGGCCGCGCGGCATCCGCATCAATGCGGTGGCACCAGGCCGCGTCGTCACCGACATGATGCTCGCCTCGGGGATCGCCGACATGTCGGCTGTGGCCGCCGGCCTTCCGATCCGGCGTATGGGCCAACCGCACGAAGTCGCCGAAGCCGTGGTGTGGCTCGCGTCTGACGATGCCGGCTACATCGTCGGCCATGTGCTATCAGCAGATGGCGGCTTCAGCGCGACCTGACGGCGGCCGCGCATCATTGCGTTGCAACAGACGAGCGGGACTGCAGAGCAGCACCGTGTGACTTGCAACAGCCAGGCCCTTGGCAACGTCCTTGCCATCGTCAAAGATCACAAGCCGATTGCCAAAGCCACCGCGACAGGTCAGCCTGAGGCGATGGAGATGGATCTGCGCGTCGCGCTCTGCCACTGCGCAACATCGACGCATGTCATGACGATCCGGAGTATCTGACCGACCAACGACATCACACACATAATCCGGCAACGACCGGGCGGACGAAACGGATGCCTGCATCAATGACAGGCACCGCAAAGGGGAAAACACAGGGAGGAAGTCAAGATGAGCATTTCTCGTCGTGGTATTCTATTGGGCGGCGCCGGCGCACTCGGCGCAGCCACATTTCCACTCGCACGTCCCGCCATTGCGCAATCATCCGAACCGATCAAGATCGGCTGGCTCGCGGCCATGACCGGGCCAAGTTCGGCGCCGACCGTCGGCTTCAACCGCGGCGTCACATTTGCCACGGAAGCCATCAATGCCGCCGGCGGCGTCAAGGGCCGCAAGATCGAGATCATCACGCGTGACACGCAGGGCGATCCAACCAAGGCCGTCAACGCCACGCAGGAACTAATCAGCCAGGCCAAGGTCCATGCGATCTGGGGGCCGGTGAATTCAGGCGAAGCGCTGGCGACCACGCCACTGATGGCGCGCGCCAAGATGCCCGACCTGCATCCCTGCGTGGTCGATACGCTGATCGACCCCGCGAAATTCCCCGCCGCATTCCGCATCGCGCCGTCGAACGGCCAGTGGGACGACGCCGTCAGGAACTACTGTCTCAAGGTGCTGAAAGTCAGCAAGATCGCCGTGATCGGCGACACCACCGGCTACGGCGTCACCGCGGTGAAAGCCTCGGTCGAGGCCTTCAAGAAAGACGGCGCCGATGTCGTCTACAGCGCCAATATCGACGCGACGCAGCCCGACATGACGCCGGACATGCTGCGCGCCAAGAATGCCGCTGCGCAGGTCATCGTGGTGTGGAGCGTCTCCACCGGCATGGAAGCGCGCATGTTCAACACCCGCGCGTCAATGAACTGGGACGTTGCCTTTGTCGGCCATCCCTCGCTGGCATCCGGCGAACTCGCCAGCCTGATCGAGAAGCCGGCGAACTGGGAGAAGGTCTACGCCATCGGCTACAAGAGCTGCAGTTATGACTCCGCCGGCAAACTGCCTGCCAAGAGCCAGGATCTCGTCGATCGCCTGAACAAGGCCAAGGTGCCGCTGAACGATACGCTGCTGTGGTGGATCGCCGGCGGCATCGATGCCGTCGAACTGATCGCTAGGGCTGTCGAGGCCAGCGGATCGACCGACAGCGAGGGCATCGTCAAATACTGGAACTCGCTGTCAAAATATCCCGGCTATTTCGGCAACTATTCGTTCTCACCCACCCAGCATAACGGCTATCCGACCGACGAGATCGTCATGTCGGAAGCGCGTTCCGCCAAGAACGGCACCTTCGCCCTCGCCCCCGGCTACTCATAAGCCGGCGCGAGGACGACCAACATGCTCGGCTCGATCATAGCTTCCGGCCTCGCAGCGGGCGCGATCTATGCGCTCGTCGGCATCACCTACAACACCATGTTCTCGACCTCGCGGGTGATGAGTTTCACCGCCGGACAGCTCGCCATGCTTGGCGGGGTGTTCGGTTCGCTGTTCATGCTGAAAATGGGGATGCCGACCCTGGTCGGCTTCGCCCTGACGCTGGTCGCCTGTGCGATCATCGGCGTTATCACCGAATTCGTCGCGGTGCGGCCGGTGCTCAAAAGCCTCGAACAGCATCTCTATGTGCTGTCGACGCTGGCGCTGGCACTGATGATCCAGCAGGTCACCGCGATCAAATGGGGCACCGAGCCGCAGCCCTTCCCGCGCATCGTCGGTCTCGGCACCGGCGTGTGGGACGAAAAATTCTGGCTGCCGGTGGTGGCCTGCGGCCTCACCATCTTGGGCCTCGAATATCTCTATCGCCGCACGCTGGTCGGCCATGCCTTCATGGCGATCGCGGAGGATAATTTTGCGGCGCGTGCGCTCGGCCTGCCGGAGCGTAACCTGCGCGTGGCGAGCTATGCCCTCGCCGGCGTGATTGGCGGCGTGGCGGGTTTCGCCGGCGGCGAACTGATGCTGGCCTTCTTCGCCAATGGCGCGCTGCTGAATTTCTACGGCTTCGTGCCGGTGGCGCTCGGCGGCCTTGGCAATAATCGCGGCGCGCTGATCGGCGGCCTCGCGCTCGGCCTGTTCCAGCAGGCAGCCAATTTCCTGGTCGGCGGTATCTTCTCGTCGGTCGCGGTGTTCGCGATCTTCATCATCGTGCTGCTGGCAGCGCCTTCGGGCCTGTTCGGCTCGGCCACCGCGCGGAGGGTGTGATGACGGCGATCACCGACATCTCGACATCGCGCGAGGGCACAGCCAGACATTCCGTGCTGCCGGCGCTGCTGCCATTCATCGGCGTATTCACGCTGGCGATGATCCTGCCGTTCGTCAGCAACGACTACTGGGCGCTGATCGGCACCCGTGCGGCGATCTACTGGGTGCTGGTGGCCGGCCTCAATCTCGTGGTCGGCTTCGCCGGCCATCTCGCCATCGGCTATGTGGCGCTGCTGACGCTCGGCGCCTACACGACCAGCGTGCTTGCTGCCGGCAATGTGCTGCCGCCGGTGCCGATCTACGGCGCGCTGATCATCGCAAGTTGCGTCGGCGCGGTGTTCGGCGTGATCGTCGGCCTGCCGGCGATGCGGCTGCGCACCTTCTATTTCGCCATGACCACGCTCGGCTTCGCCACCATCGTGACGCAGATCGCGCTGGCCTGGCAGAGCGTCACCGGCGGCGGCATCGGCATCGTCGGCCCGGAATTCTCGGCACCGTTCAACACGCCTTGGGGATTCTATTATCTCTGCATCGGCTTTGCCGCGGTGGCGACCTGGCTCAGCGCCAATATCGCCTATAGCCGGTTCGGCCGTGCGCTGATCGCGATCCGCGATGCAGATGTGGCCGCGGAAGCCACCGGCATCTCCAAACCCAAACTGCTGGTGTCGATCTTCCTGCTGGCCGGCGCCATGGCGGCCTTTGCCGGTGGGCTGTTCGCCAGCCTGCAGACCTATATCACGCCGGACGCCTTCACCTTCGATCTCTCGGTGCTGTTCTTCATCGCCATCCTGATCGGTGGCCGCGGCTCCATCCTGGGCCCGATGCTCGGCACAATCATCCTCACCATCCTGCCGGAGATCGCAGCACCGCTCGCAGCGTGGTCGACCTTTCTCTATGCGGTGCTGCTGCTCTTGATCGTGCTGGTGATGCCCGGCGGCATCGCGGCGCTGCTGGATTTCAAGAGCCGCCGCCCGCTCGCCAGCAACCGCGCCATCGTGCCGCGCATCGCGGGGCTGTCAGACGTCCTGCGCAAGACGGCCACCACCAGGACTCTTACGTTGCGTGATGTTGTCCTCACCTTCGGCAATGTGCGGGCCATCGACGGCCTCGACCTCGATGTGAAGCCCGGCCAGATCCACGGCCTGATTGGGCCCAACGGCTCCGGCAAGACCACGACGCTGAACGTGATCTCCGGCTATTACGCCGCCAAGGGCGGGACGATCACGCTCGGCGACGATGCGCTGCCGCCAGGCATGCCGGAACTGCGCGCCAGCAAGGGTATCGCCCGCACCTTCCAGACACCGCGCGTGATCGGCGAAGCCTCGGTGCTGCAGAATGTCATGGTCGGCGGCACCATTGAGGGCGAAGCGACATTCGCCGAAGCGCTGCTGTCGCTGCCGCGGCATCATCGCGACGAACGCAAGCTCGCCGCACAGGCGCGCGCGATGCTCGGCGTGGTCGGGCTGGAGGCGCTGGCGGATGTCCGCGCCGATCGGCTGCAGCACTCGGAGCTGCGCTTCATCGAGATCGCCCGCGCGTTGATGCTGCAACCGGACTTCCTGCTGCTGGACGAACCCGCTGCTGGTCTCTCCAGCGACGAGATCACAAGATTGGGCGCACTGATCAAGGCGATCAGTCGCCGCGGCACCGGCGTGCTGCTGGTCGAGCATCACGCCGACCTGATCTTCGACATCTGCGATCAGGTCACGGTGCTCAATCTCGGCAAGATCCTCGCCGCCGGCACGCCGGCCGAAATCCGCGTTCACAAGGAGGTCGTCAGTGCTTACCTCGGAGGCTGAACCGCTGCTGAAAGTCACCGCGCTGGAATCCGGCTATGGTAAGATCCGCGTGCTGCATGGCATCGACCTGCATATCGCGGCAGGCGAAGTCGTCACATTGCTCGGCCCCAACGGTGCCGGGAAATCGACCCTGCTGCGCGCGATCTCCGGCCTGCTGCCGGTCAATGCCGCCAGCGTGCGTTTCGACGGCCGCGACATCAGCAACGGCACACCGCGCGAAGCGGCGCGCGCCGGCCTCGTGCATGTGATCGAAGGCCACCGTGTGTTCACGCAGCAGACGGTGACCGAAAACCTGCTGCTCGCGGCCTACGATCTGCCGCGCGGCGAGCGCAACGCGCGCGTCGATGAGGCACTGTCGTTCTTTCCGGAGATTGCCGAGAAGCGCCACGAGCGCGGAGCGTCGCTCTCGGGCGGGCAGCAGCAGATGCTGGTGGTGGCACAGGGCCTCATGCGACGCCCGCGCCTCTTGATGCTGGACGAACCCTCTGCGGGTCTGTCACCCGTGCTGGTCGACCGCGTGCTGACGGTGATCGCGCAACTGCAGAGGCAACGCACCGCCGTGCTGCTGGTGGAGCAGCTGGTGGAAAAGGCGCTGGCTGCTGCCAACCGCGTCTATGCACTGTCGCAGGGACGTATCGTGCTGGAGGCGGCGACAACGGAAGCGAACCTGCCGCAGCGGCTGGAGCGGGCTTATTTCGGGCATGAGGACGCAGCGGCGGTGTAGGGCGGCGGTGCAGCGCTTTGCGCCAACCTCGTCATTCCCCGGCAAACCAATTGGTTTGCCTGAGGGCGCGGGCGGCGTTAGCCGGACGCGAAACCGGAATCCCGGAGTGAGAGTCTCGAACAGCGCCAGGCCACTTCGAGATTCCGGGTTCGCGTGCGCCAAGAGGCGCCCACGCCCCGGAATGACGAGGATGCGACTCACCCGTCGATAATCGCCACCGCCCGCGTCCAACCCGCCGATGCCTTCTCGATCTTCACCGGGAAGCACGACACCATGAAACCCGTGGACGGCAGCTGTTCGAGATTGTGCAGCTTCTCGATGTGGCAATAGCCGATATGACGGCCGGCCTTGTGGCCTTCCCAGATCAGGCTGGCATCTTTCGTCTCGGCATATTTCTTCGCGGTGTAGATGAATGGCGCGTCCCAGCTCCAGCCGTCGATGCCGGTGAGGCGCACGCCGCGCTCCAGCAGATACATGGTGGCCTCATAGCCCATGCCGCAGCCGGAGATGACGTAGTCCTGCTGGCCGTATTTGACGCCGGCAGATGTGTTGACGACGACGATCTCCAGCGGGCTCAACGTATGGCCGATGCGCTTGAGCTCGTCCTCGACATCCTTGGCCGTCGCGACATAGCCATCGGGGAAATGCCGGAAGTCGAGCTTCACGCCGGGCTGGAAACACCAGTCCAGCGGCACTTCGTCGATGGTCCATGAGCGTTCACCGCGATTCATGGTGGGATGGAAGTGATAGGGCGCGTCGAGATGCGTGCCGTTGTGCGTCGAGAGCTGCACCAGCTCCACCGCCCAGCCCTGCCCGTCCGGCAGATCTTCGGCCTTCAGCCCATCGAAAAACTGCAGCATCCGCGGCAGGCCCTGCTGGTGATCGACATAATTGATGGTGGGATGATTGCCCGGGGGATCGGCGGGGACGTCGTTCTGTAGGGGAACTGAGATGTCGATGAGGCGACGGGGCATGGGATTTCCTCAGTGCGTTTGTGTTTTTGATTGTCATTCCGGGGCGGGACCGGCGCCGGAGGCGACGGGGCCGAGCCCGGAATCTCGAAATGTTCAGCGCAAAACATGCGGGGATTCCGGGTCCACGCGCGCAAGAGGCGCGCGCGCCCCGGAATGACAGTGTGGTCGCAATGACGGTGGAGAGCGCTGCGCCTCACATATCCTGCCGCACCACCTTGTTCTTCAACACACCGATCTTCTCGACCTCCAGCTCGATCTCGTCATTGTGTTCGAGATACCAGCCGAGTTCGAGACCGCAACCATTGCCGACGGTGCCGGAGCCGATGAATTCGCCGGGCATCAGCGTCTCGTCCTGCGTCACATGGGCGATGATCTCCTCGAAGGAGAACAGCATGCCCTCGCTGGTCGAGGACGAACGCACCTTGCCGTTGACGCGGCATTCCATCTTCAGTCTGTAGGGATCGCCGATCTCGTCGGGCGTGACGATCCACGGGCCCAGCACATTACCACCGTCGAAGCTCTTGCCTTTGGCGGGACCCAGACGGCCTTCCATCTCCAGCCGCTGCGCATCGCGAGCCGAGAAATCGTTGAAGATGGTGTAGCCGAAGATGTGATCCTTCGCCTTGGCCGCGGAAATATTCGCGCCCCTGTTTTTGGTGACGATGCCGAATTCGAGTTCGTAGTCCATGACCTTGCTGTAGCGCGGCCACTTCACCGTGGTGCCCGTGCCGCGCACGCTGAAGCGGTTGGTGATGTAGTAGATCGGCTGGCGGCGATAGACTTCGGGCAATTCGCCGAGCGGCTCGGCGTCCAGCCGCGCCAGTTCGGCCATGTCGTTCCTGGCCCGCGCAGCGAGCTTGAGCTGGCCACGCGGCGCCTGCAGGATATGCAGCGGAAACGACATGCCGTCGCGGCACTGACGCGGCTCCGGCACCGGCGCCAGAACATCCGCACCGGCGACATTCACAGACAACGACGCGTCGCTGCCATGCTTGTCGAAAACCTTTCGCGCGGCATCGAGCGCGCCTTCGCCTGCGTCGATCAATGCCAGCATCGAGGCGAAGGCCGGATTGCCGCCATCGCGGGCCGCAGCACCGGCCAGATCGAACAGCCTGGTATCGTTGGCATGCACCATGCCGACCTTGTCCTGACCACCGGCACGAAATGTCGCGAGCTTCACTGGCATCTCCCACTTGCTTTTGTTCTTCGATAAAATATATGATCAAAAAAAATATCGATAAACAAGAGGCGATCGCAAAGATTGCTTCCCTATCGAAAAATGCTCGGGTGAGGGAGACGACGATGACCAGGTGGATGGCGACAGCCCTGTTGGCCACGCTCGCTGTGACGGGCACCGCGCATGCCCAGACCAAACTCCAGATCGGTTGCACCGCAACAACGGACTGCGCTTCGGCGATGGTCGCGGTCGATGAAGGCATCTTCAAGAAGCACGGTCTCGATGCCGAGATGGTTCCCATCGGCATCAACTCCAATATCCCGGCGGCCATCCTGTCCGGCTCGATCCAGATCGGCGGCCCGACCTCCACCGTCTTCCTGCAAGCTGCCGACGGCGGCCTCGATCTCGTCGCGGTTGCCGGCGCAACGGTGATGAGCCCGACATCGAACGCGAATATTACGGCCTTCGTGCGTAACGGCATCACCATCAAGGAGCCGAAGGACTTCATCGGCAAGAAGGTCGGCGCACCGGGCCTCGGTGCGTTTCTTCATGTGCTGTTCGTCAAATGGCTGGTCGACAAGGGCGTCGATCCGAAGAAGGTCAATTTCGTCGAGGTCACCTTCCCGACCATGCCTGACATCATCAAGTCCGGCGGCGTCGATGCGGTGCTGACCGCCGAGCCGACGGTCTCGCGCATGCTGGCCGCCGGCAGCGGCAGCATCGGCGCGCGCTATGCGTCGGAACTCGAACGGACCGAGCCGATCATCTTCTATGCGGCCTCGCGCGAATGGGCCGAGAAAAATCCCGACACCGTCAGGAAATTTCGCGCGGCCATCGCCGAAGGCGCTGCGATCGTGAACAGCGACAAGGAGAAAACCTCGGCCGCGATCGCCAAATTCACCAAACAGACCATCGAACTGGTGAAGGCATCGCCGCCGAACAAGTCGGAGCCGGTGCTGAAGCCCGAGCAACTGGCATGGTGGATCGACGTGATGTCCTCGCAGAAAATGCTGGAGACCAAACTCGATCTCAACAAACTGATTCTGAAATAGGGCGAACTGAATGGCTGGCCAGCCCCTTAGCAGTACAATCGATGTATCCGGCTCGGATACGCTGAGCGAACGTGCAGCGACATTGCTGCAGCAAGACATCATCGCCGGCAATCTCGCGCCGGGAACGCGGCTTGGCATCGTCGATCTCGTGCAGCGTTACGAGATCGGGGCGACGCCGATGCGCGAAGGACTGTCACGCCTGATCTCACGCGGCCTGATTATCGGCATCGGCCAGCGCGGTTTTCGCGTCGCCGACATCAGCCGGGAGGACCTCGCTGACATCACACGGATGCGCAGCGTGGTGGAGATGGAGGCGCTGCGGCTGGCCATCGAACATGGCGACGATGCCTGGGAGGCCGGCATCATCAGTTCGCTTCACCAGATGCGCAGGCATATCGAACGTACCGGCGATGAATTCCGCGAAGGCGCGCCGGATTTTGACAAGCTCCATAAGGGATTTCACACCGCATTGCTGGCGGCCTGCGGATCGCAGCGCCTGCTCGCCGCGCATTCGGAGCTCTACGATCAGGCCTATCGCTACCGCCGGGTGATGATGCGCGGCTTCGACAGCGGCAGCCGCTTTGTCGCAGCCCATCAGCTTCTCGCCGATCGCGTGCTTGCGCGCGAAATTGGTCCTGCGCAGGCGATGCTGACATCGCATCTGCATTCGACGCTCGCTTACGTCTATCCACCCGGACAGGGAGATTGAGCGCGATGACATCCGTTGCCCTCCGCAAGGACATCTCGTCCGCCCAGCTCGAAAAGTCGCAGATCGCGTTTTCCCAGGTCACGCTGGATCTCGGCGGCAAGACGATCATCGAAAACGTCAGCCTCGACGTGAAGCCCGGCGAGTTCCTCTGCATCATCGGCGCCTCGGGCTGCGGCAAGACCACGGCATTGCGACTGGCCGCCGGCCTGTACCAGCCGACATCCGGACATGTCAGCTTCGACGGCGAGCCGATGCGCGCGCCGCGGCGCGACGTCGCCATCGTGTTCCAGGATTACGGCAAGGCACTGCTGCCGTGGCGCACCGCCGCCGGCAATGTCGCACTCGCGCTCGAAACCATCGGTATGCCCAAGGCACAGCGCCCGGCGCGCATCGACGAATTGCTGAAAAAAGTCGGACTGCCGAACCACGCCGACAAATATCCCGCAGAAATGTCCGGCGGCATGCAGCAACGCCTGCAGATCGCGCGCTGTCTGGCGCAGGAGCCGAAAGCATTGCTGATGGACGAGCCATTCGGCGCGCTCGATGCCATGACGCGGCAGGGTCTTCAGGACGAGGTCCTGTCACTGCTCGATGCCAGCAAGGCGACGGTGATCTTCGTCACCCACGATCTCGAAGAAGCCATTTATCTGGGCGACCGCGTGGTCGGCCTGCTACCGCATCCCGGCCGCATCGGCATCGATCTTCCGATCAACCTGCCGCGCCCGCGCGATCAGTTGACCACGCGCGAGAACCCGGAATTCCTGCGGCTGCGCCGCGAATTGTTCGACTTCATCAAGGCGTCCGAGGCATGAACGCAGAGCGCCTCAAGGCTTTGGCGCTGCCGGTCGGCTTGCTGATCGTGCTGGAACTATGGGCGCGCTCCGTCGATATCCATAGCGACGCGCTGGCACCGCCAAGCGCCGTGCTTCTGGCACTGTTCAATGCATTCGGCGACGGTTCGATCCTGTCGGCAACGCGCGACACGCTGGCTTCGGCCTTTGCCGGCCTCGTGGTCGGCGGAGCCATCGGCCTGTTCCTCGGAATTGCACTCGGCATCTTCCAGCCGCTCGATCGGCTGATGGAAGTCACCATCGAATCCCTGCGGCCGATCCCTTCCATCGCACTGCTACCGATCGCGCTGATCGCGCTCGGCTTCGGCTACCGCATGGAAATTGTGATCGTCGCCTTTGCCTGTGTGTGGCCGATCCTGATCCTCAGCCGCGCTGCGGTGCGCAGCATCGAGCCACGGCTGATAGAAGTCTCCCGCGCGCTGCGGCTGTCGCCAGGCGACCGTATCCGCAAGATCATCATTCCCGCCGCACTGCCGCGCATCTTTCTCGCCTTCCGCCTGGCGGCTGGCATCGCGCTGATCGTTGCGGTCACGGTAGAGATCGCGATCAACCCGATCGGCCTCGGCGCCGGAATCATGATTGCGCAACAGGCATTGCGCCCAGACCTGATGCTCGCTTACCTGCTGTGGATCGGCCTCATCGGCTATGCGCTCAATGCCGGATTGCTGGCAGCGCAGCAGCATCTGTTTGGCCCCGCAGCGCTGGCGGGAGAGGTCCGATGAACTGGACGCTCACCCTCTGGCGCCTTGCCAGCTTCGCCGTGGCTGCAGGCCTGATCGCGCTGTGGCAGCTGATCGCCGATCTGAAACTTGTCTCGCCGGTGTTCCTGCCGGGCCCCGATCGCGCCTGGGCCGCGCTGATGCGCGGCTTCAGCAATGGCACGTTGCTGGACAAGACAATCGGCACCCTCGAACACATGTTCTATGGCTGGCTGGTCGCATCCGTCGTCGGTATCGCACTCGGCGCCATGATCGGCTCATCGAAGGCGATGCGCAGCTATGTCGCCCCATCGCTGGAATTCCTGCGGCCATTGCCAGTGAGCGCGATCATTCCCGTCGCCATCGCTCTGTTCGGGCTAACCCAGGGCATGGCACTGTTCGTCATCGCCTTCGGCGCCATCTGGCCGATGCTGCTTGCGACCATCCACGGCTTCGGCGCCGTAGAGCCACGTCTCTATGAGGTCGCGCGCTCGCTCCACATGTCGCGCCTTGCTGTGATCTTCAAGATAGCTCTGCCATCTGCCAGCCCTGATATCATCTCCGGCATGCGGCTGAGCCTGACCGTGTCGCTGATCCTCGCGGTGGTCTGCGAAATCCTCGCCGGCCTCGATGGACTCGGCCACTGGGTGCTGCTCTCGGCGCGCGCGTTCCGTTCGCCGGATCTGTTCGCCGGGGTGATCTTGCTGGGGGTGATCGGCTATGTGACCGCGCTGGCGATGTCGATGGTCGAGGCGCGGCTGCTGCGGTGGCGGACGAGCGGGCATTGAAGTCAAAAACACCTGTCATTCCGGGGACGGACCGACGCCGCAGGCGGCGGGACGGAGCCCGGAATCTCGGCGTGTTCATCACCTCGTAAATCCCGGTCGGAAAGAGGTGATCGGCACTCTGAGGTTCCGGGTTCGCGCGCGAAGAGGCGCGCGCCCCGGAACGACGAGTATGTGATTGCGTGTGGAATTACTTCGCAAACACCTTTGAAATCGCCGCCTGCGCGTCTGCCTGGATCTGCTTCAGATGATCCTCGCTGCGAAAACTCTCCGCATAGATCTTGTAGACATCCTCGGTGCCTGACGGCCGCGCGGCGAACCAGCCGTTGGCGGTGGAGACCTTGATGCCGCCGAAGGACTGATCGTTGCCGGCCGCCTTGCTCTCGGTCTTGGTCACCGCATCGCCGGCGAGCTCAAGCATGCCGATCTGCTCTGGCGTGACTTTCTTCAGCACGTTCTTCTGCTCGGGCGTCGCCGCGGCATCGATGCGTTCGTAGTAAGGCACGCCGAATTCCTCCGTCAGCTTCTCGAAGCGCTGACTCGGATTTTCCTTCGTCACCGCCGTGATTTCCGCAGCAAGCAGGCCCAAAATCAGCCCGTCCTTGTCGGTGGTCCACACCGTGCCGTCCTTGCGCAGGAACGACGCGCCGGCGCTCTCCTCGCCGCCGAAGCCGAACGAACCATCGACAAGACCGTTCACGAACCATTTGAAGCCCACGGGGGTCTCAACGAGTTTCCGGCCGAGCTTGTTCACCACGCGGTCGATAATGGCGCTGGAGACGATGGTCTTGCCCACCGCCGCATCCTTGCGCCAGTCCGGACGGTGCGCGAACAGATAGTCGATGCTTGCTGCGAGATAGTGGTTCGGATTCATCAAGCCGCCGGTGCGGGTGACGATGCCGTGGCGGTCCGCATCGGTGTCATTGGCGAAAGCGACGTCGAATTTCTCGCGCATGCCGATGAGCTTGGCCATCGCATAGGGCGACGAACAGTCCATGCGGATCTTGCCATCCCAGTCCAGCGTCATGAAGCGGAAGGTCGGATCGATCGCGGTGTTGACGATGGTCGCATCGAGCCTGTAGCGCTCGATGATCGGCTGCCAGAAATGCACGCCGGCACCGCCAAGCGGATCGATGCCAATTTTGACGCCGCTCGCGCGGATCGCCTCCATGTCGACGACATTGGCGAGGTCGCTCACATAGGGCGTGATGTAGTCATATGGTTTGACAAATTCGGATTTACGGGCGCGCGCGATCGGGATGCGCTTGACGCCAGCCATGTCGTTTTCGAGGAAGCCGTTGGCGGCTTTCTCCATGATCCCTGTGATGTCGGTATCGGCTGGGCCGCCATTCGGCGGATTGTATTTGAAGCCCCCATCTTCCGGCGGATTATGCGACGGCGTGACCACGACGCCATCGGCGAGACCGGAGCTACGCCCCTTGTTGTAGGTGAGGATGGCGTGGGAGATCACCGGCGTCGGCGTATAACCGCCGTCCTCGTCGATCCGCACATGAACGCCATTGGCGGCGAAGACTTCCAGCGCCGAAACCAGCGCCGGTTCGGCCAGCGCATGGGTGTCGATGCCGATGAAGAGCGGGCCGTCGATACCGGCACCCTTACGGTAATCGCAGATCGCCTGGCTGACGGCGAGGATGTGGTTTTCGTTAAAGGAATTGTGGAGCGCGGAGCCGCGATGGCCGGACGTGCCGAACGCGACGCGCTGGGCGGGGATGGACGGATCCGGCTTGCCGGCGAAATAGGCTGTCACCAGCCGAGGCACGTTGACCAGCAGGGATAGATCGATGGTTTTGCCGGCCAGCGGACTCACATGAGCAGCCATTTGTTCTCCTTCGCACGCCAAGAACCCGGGAGCGGCACAACCGCGGCCGGGAACAGGAACTCATCGCATGAGTCTTGGCATGTTTTGGAGGACAAATCAGCTATTTGCGAGATGACATGCGGCCCGCCGAGGGCTCAGGATTTCCCGTAAGTCTGACGCGAGACCCAGGCCAGCGGCAGGGCGAAGCAGACGAACATTGCGACCACGGCCGCGGCAACCAGCATACTGTCGAAAGGCATTCTCTTCTCCCTGGATGATAGAGAAGAGTGTGAGCGCCAGAGGACACGCTCGCCTTGAGCTGCATCAAAATGCAGCCGCCGCGTCACGCCGCGGCGAGCTGATCCAGCCGGTCGGTGGACAGCAGCCGCACGCCATCGGGCACCACGACAACGGTCTTTTCCTTGGCGAGCTTGGTCAAGGTGCGGCTCACGGTCTCGATGGTCAGGCCGAGATAGTCGGCGATGTCCTGCCGGCTCATGGGCAGCGGGACGTTGACCGACTTCGCGCCGATGCGGCCATAGCGCGCCTGCAGGTTCAGCAGGAAGGCAGCCACCTTCTCGTCGGCGTTGCGGCGGCCGAGCAGCAGCATCTGGTCCTGCGCGAGGCTGAGTTCATGGCCGGCGAATTCATGCAGCCGACGCAGCAGATGCGGCTTGCCGTCGACATAGGTGAGGAAGGCCGCACGGGTGAAACGGCAGACGCGCACCGGCGTTACGGCCTCGGCGGCGACGCCGTAGCGATCCATCAGCGCGAGTCCCAGGAAGTCCCCCGGCAGCGCGAAGCCGACGATCTGGCGGCGGCCATCCGGGAGCGACTTGTAGAGCCGCACGATACCTTCGGTGAGATTGAACACGCTGCCAGCCAGCGCGCCCTGATCGAACAGCATGGTCTTGGCGGCGAAGTTCTTGACCTGGCTGAGATGATCGAGCTCGTCGAGTTCCTCCGGCTCCAATGCGCCGCAGACGCTGAACAGGCGCACCTTGCAATCGTCGCAGCCATTGGTGCCGCGGCCGTGCTTGCAGTCGCGCTCTCCGGCACAGGTCTCGGCCGCTGGCTCTGCGAAGGTCATGGCACTGTCCATCTCTGGTTTGGTCATATGAGGCAGGTCTTGAAAATCAGTGTACACCATTTGACATGGATCAATCCTGGACGCTTTGACCCATATCAATGCCGGTACGGCCCATCCCCGCCAATTTTGCGAGCCATGCGGGAATCCGGCCATGAATGAGGAATATCGGGCGCAACCAATGACTTGGGCAGATGCCCGAGCCGCCTATCCGCTTGTCTATCTGCACGATGCCAGCGTTACGCTGGATGCATGGCTGGATTTCGTGCGCCGGCGGACGGATGCCGACAGCGGCGATAACGGGCTGATCGTGATCCGCGACCGGCGCGATATCGTCCATGCCCTGTTTGCCTACCGGGTCGATCTCGACCTGCGCGGCTGCAACCAGCTCTGTATCGCGCAACTGATCGTCGCCCAGATCCCCGGCTCGCAGATCGACCATGCCGTGGTCGCCTCGACCAGCCAGGTCGCGGCGTCACTGGGCTGCCCGAGCATCGTGATCGAGCAGCCGTTCCAACTGATGCCGGGCGTCACGTCGCGGACGCCGACAGCCGCGTAAGATAGCGCGTCGCATCGCGATGCAGGAACCAAAGCAGACGCGGCTCATGCCGCAATCGGCAGCGACATCCCGATGCCCCGACGAATTACAGGATGAAGTCGCTCGCTTTCAGACTCGCGGCGTTGATCTGAACCTGAAAGTCGGCGCTGCCGTCGCCGTTGATGTCGCCCTGCAACAGGTGATCGGCATAGCGTAGTTGTCCTGCTATGTGGCTGAAGGCGGCGGTGCTGATAAAAGCGAAAGCCTGATGACCTGCAGCATTGCTAGCGGCATCGATCGCCGAAAGATCGATCCGGTCCCCGGTCCCGAAATCCGTGATCCGATCCATCACGCCGGGCGTGCTGTCAGCAACCGCCGTGAATACAAAGCGGTCGGCCCCAGCACCGCCAGCCAGGACATCGGTACCTGCGCCGCCGGCGAGGATATCGTCACCCGCATTGCCCCAAAGCTGATCGTTGCCGGCACCGCCGTGCAGACGATCATTGCCCGCGCCGCCGGTCAGAGCATCATTGCCTTCGCCACCATCCAGCACATCATTGCCGTCGCGGCCTTCCAGGACGTCCTTGCCGCTGCCGCCGAACAAGGTGTTAGCGGCACCGTCGCCGACCAACACATCTTCAAGTGGGCTACCAATGACGGTCTCGATCGAGCTGAAACTGTCACCGGCGGCATCGCCTCCACTGCCCGTACCTAGTGTCAGGTCGATGTGAATGCCGGAGGGCGACGTCTCGTAGCGCACCGTATCGATACCGGATGCGCCGGCGAAAGCATCGGCACCCTTGCCGCCGACGAAGATGTCATTGCCGTCACCGCCCCACATGCGGTCGTCGCCATCGCCGCCGAACAGAAAATCATTGCCCGAATCGCCGTAGAGAAAGTCGTTGCCAGCGTCGCCATGCAGAACGTCATTTCCCGCCGCGCCATGTATGGTGTCGCGACCATCACCACCGTGAATGATATCACTATCCGCAGTGCCGGAGATCGTGTCGGCAGCCGGCGTGCCATTCGTGATCGTGTTGAACGACATGATGCGACCGTGGATATCGTCGGACCCGAGGGACGGCACATAGGCCGTCCATGTTGCGAGCAGTTCTCCATTGTCCAAGGTGATCAGGCTCGGCAGCGAATCGATATTGTCGACTGCAGAATTGACCACGAAATCCGGTCCGCTCACCGAACCATCGGCATTCACGATATGACCGAGAATCCCATTGGTCCCGGCGCTGAAATCACTGCCCTCCCAAATCACCAGCGCGCGGCCGTCAGGCAAGGCGGCCACCACAGGAGAGTTGGCATAAGCGGCGTTCGACGCGTTGATGATGATGTCCGATACACTGACGGAACCGTCAGCATTCAGAATCCGGCCATGCACATCGTTTGAAAATGTCCCGACCTGCTGCTGCGTCCATGTCAGCAGAATACGCCCATCCGCGAGTTCGGCAGCGGACACGCCATTCTGGTCCATGCTGGATGCAGGCAGCACCGGGAAGTCCGGCGATGTCGATGTTCCATCGCTGTGGATGAAGCGGCCCTCGACATGGGCGCCAGCATCGGGAGAGATGTCGGTCCAGAATGTCAGCGCGCGTCCATCCGACAGAGCGATCGCCTTCGCACCGAGCTGGCTGCCCGCGAGATCGCCATTGACGATGAAATCGGCGCCCTCGGGCGCTCCATGCGCATCAAGGATACGTCCGCGGATCTCGAGCGGATAAGGATTCGTACCGCCAGAGGAATCCTCGTTCGAGGTCCAGGTCAGCAGAATGTGCCCATCGGCCAGCACCGTTGCATTCGGGCCAGGCTGCCCCAGCGCCGTCGGCGTCGTGTTGACGATCAGGTCGGGGCCGCTCACGCCATCGGCAGTGACGATGCGTGCATGGATGTCGGACGTCGTGTCGGATGCGAACGCCCCCCAGGACACCAGAGCGGAACCATCCGCAAGCGTGACGATGGTTGGCAGGATGATGTCCCGCGGCGATGTCGTTGCGATGACGAAATCGGATGCTGTCGCTGCTCCGTCCGCGTCGAACACGCGGCCACGCAATTCGAAGCCGCTGGTGAACCCATCCTGATCTCTCAGTTCCGAACTCCAGACGACCATCACGCGGCCATCAGGCAGCGTGGTTTGTGCCGAATAGGCCTGACCAAAGTCGGTCGTACTGTTGATGGGAAATTCCGGCCCGACAAACGCCATGATGCAGCCCCCAATTTATTTCGCGGGAGCGTGAATCTGTAATCGGACGAATCTGCGGCTGATATTTGTCGCGCGCGCGTTGTTCGTCCTCGCATTGAATCAATTGCAGCCCATCGCATGCATTCGACGCGGCTACCTTGTTTCAATGCAACGAGCCCGCTCGCGATCACGTCAATCGCCCGCTCTGTTTCAGCGCACATCGCGACCTTCTGTTTCCCCACACACAAATTGACCCATGCGCCGCGCTGATGATTGCACACACGTGGTCACATCCTTATTGCAGTGGCCGCGGGTGTCTGCCCGGAATCTTTGCATTCCGCGACGCGCAGGACGACGCGTTTCGATGATCGCGACGTCATTTGGCTCGGGTCGATTTCAAATCGACAATGTCGATTACAAGCGCGAATAATATTCGTTTGTCAAAATTTACGCCGGTCCTAGGCTTGGGGAACCGGGGGAGCGTTGCCGCCCCTCGATCATGAGGAGCTGACCATGAAGACGATCATTCGCCCGGACGTATCGGTCGCTCTCGCACTGTTCGCCTTTGCTGCGGCGATCATCGCACGCCTGACAGCCACCAGGCGTTCCCCGCACAGCGCCAACCAGATCGCGGCCATCGTTGCAACATCGGGGCATCCGTCCGGCGCCTAGCCGCGCCCGAACCCGCATCACGTCCGCCTTGCCGGACGTTTCCGCGCCCTCGCCCGCCCTGCAGGCGCGGGCTTCTTGTTGGTCGCGTCATGCGCCAGGCGATGCATCAGCGCGACGGCTTCGGCGATGACCGCATCGTCGCGCTCGCCGGGATAGACGACATAGGCCGGCATCGAAAATTCCGGCGCATTGGCGACGACATGCAGCCGCCCAGCCTTCAGCTGGGGTGCAACGATGCGGCGCGGGAAATATCCGGAACCGCCATTCTCCAGCACATGCTGCAGCCCGAGCCAGCCGATATTGGCGGTGAGCGATGGTCCCGCGAAATCCGGAAACAGCGCCGTGTGGCGTGCATAGAATTCCGGGCCCCAGTCGATATAGACGTAACCCGGCTGCGGCTCCGGCGCGCTGTGCTTGCTGGTCGAGACCAGAATGAGCTGTTCATCGAACAACTGCTCAACCTTGAGACCGGGCCGGCTCTGCGGCGTATACATGACGCCGATATCGATACGGCCTTCGACGAGGCCCTGCATCAATTCGGGTTCGAGCGCGCTCTCGGCGCGGATCGCGATATCCGGATGTTTCGCGCGCATCAGCGGCAGCCAGTGCAGCAGATGCTCCTCCCACAGCCCGATGCGACCGCCGACGGTCAGCGTACCGCTGAAGCCTTTCGCAATGCCGACATCCTGCCGCGCATGTTCCACCGTTCGCACCAGCGTGGACGCGTGTTTCTGGAATTGCCGACCCGCTGGCGTCAGTGCAGCCCCCGCCTTGTTGCGGACGAACAGCGTCACGCGCAACAACTGCTCCAGTGTCTGAATGCGCGCACTGACCGTGGACTGTGTGACATGCAGCTTCTCCGCTGCAGTCACGAAATTCCCGGCGCTCACGACCGCAAGAAATGTCCTGGCCAGTTCGGTATCCATGACGAACCGTCTCCGCTACGCACCCTCGTCGAGTGCGACCATCTCGCGTTTCCGGCGCAGGGCCGGTAGCAGCGGCGCGATCAGCAGGATCACCGCGAGCGCGAGGCACGCCGCCGAGATCGGCCGTTCGATGAAGGTCATGAGATTGCCCTGCGACAGGATCAGCGACTTGCGCAGATTGTTCTCCAGCAGCGGGCCGAGCACAAAGGCCAGCACCAAAGGCGCGGGCTCATAGCCGAACTTGCGCATAAAGTAGCCGATCACGCCGAAGGCGATCATCACATGGACGTCGAACACATTGTTGCTGCTGCAATAGACGCCGATGATCGTGAACAGGATGATCAGCGGGAACAGCACATTGTAAGGCAGCTTCAGCAGCTTCACCCACATGCCGATCAGCGGCAGGTTCAGCACCAGCAGCATGAGGTTGCCGATATACATGCTGGCAACGATGCCCCAGAACAGGCCGGGGTTCTGGGTGATCAGCAGCGGGCCGGGTTGCAGCCCGTGAATAACGAAAGCGCCGAGCAGCAGCGCCATCACCACGTTCGGCGGAATGCCGAGGGTCATCAACGGAATGAACGCGCCGCCGGCCGCTGCGTTATTCGCGGCCTCAGGTCCGGCGACGCCTTCTATCGCGCCGTGGCCGAAACGTTCCGGGTGTTTCGACAACCGCTTCTCCAATGCATAGGACGCGAAGGACGCGACGACAGCGCCGCCGCCGGGAAGGATGCCGAGGAAGAAGCCGAGGATGGTGCCGCGCCCGATCGGCGCGGCGCTGGCCTTCCAGTCTTCCTTGTTGGGCAGGAGTTGCGTGATCTTGGCATTGATGATGTCGCGCTTGATGACCTGCTCGGTGTTGAGCAGCACTTCGCCGAGGCCGAACAGCCCCATCACCACCGGCACGAGGCCGATGCCGTCGATCAGTTCGATCCGGCCAAAGGTCAGCCGCGGCTGCGCGGTGATGCTGTCGAGACCGACGAGCCCGAGCACGATGCCGATGCAGGCCATCAGCAGCGCCTTGGCCATGGAGCCCTGGGTGAGGAAGGTCAGCACCACCAGGCCAAGCACCATCAGGCTGGCATATTCGGCGGGGCCGAAGGCAATGGCGACCGAGGCAAGCGACGGCGCCACCAGCATCAGAGCCACCAGCGCGAACGTGCCGGCGATGAAGGAGCCGAGCGCGGAGATGCCGAGCGCCGGGCCGGCGCGGCCTTTCTTGGCCATCTGGTGGCCGTCGATACAGGTGACGACAGAGGCGGCCTCGCCGGGAATATTGACCAGGATCGACGTGGTCGAACCGCCATACATCGAGCCGTAATAGATGCCGGCCATCATGATGATGCCAGACTCCGGCGTGCCGGACAGCGTCACCGGCAGCAGCAGCGACATCGCCGAGATCGGCCCGATGCCGGGCAGCACACCGACCAGGGTGCCGATGAAGACGCCGATGAAGCAGTAGAGAATATTGACGGGCTGCAGCGCGACGCCGAAGCCGTGCATGACATTGACGAGAACATCCATGATCCGTGTTTCCCGTCAGCCGATTTCAAACATGCCCGAAGGCAACTGGATCAGCAGGCCGCGTTTCAGCACCCACCACACCCCAACAGGCGCCAGCACCGCGAGCGGAATTGCTAGCGTCCAGCGCACGGGATCGATCACGCGCAACAGCAGCAGCATCAACGGTATGGTCGAGATCAGGAAACCCAGCGGTTCGAGCGCGAACGCATAGGCAGAGAGGATGACGATGATCGCCGCCGGCTTGCCCCAGCTTGCACCTTCCCATCGCGAGCCAAAGGTCGGTCCGCCTTCCGTCACCGAAGCGAGGACAATGGTGACAGCGAAAGCGCACATCAGCAGGCCGATATAGAACAGCATGAAGCCGGAGCCGGGATCGTTGACGGTACCGAGCTTGAGCTTGAGACCGGACCGAATGACGAACACGCCAAGCGCAATGCCGAGCACACCGGTCCAGAGTTCGGAATTGTTGAGCCGGAATGGCGGGCGGGTTTGATCAGTCATCGTTTCTGTCCCGGGACATCGACATGAAATGAAGGCGCATGCGATGGACCCCATCGCACGCGCCTGACGTCGCTATTCGGCAATCAGTTCGGCTTCTTGCCCAGCCCGATCGTCTCGATCACCTTGCGCTCGGAATTGGTGACCTCGACCACGAACTTCTTGTAGTCCTCGGTGTTCTTGTAGTTCGGCACCATGTCGTATTTCGCCAGCGTCGCGATGACGGCGGGATCCTCGATGGCCTTCTTGAAGGCATCGTGCAGCTTGGCGACGATCTTCGGATCCATGCCCTTCGGCCCGGCGATGCCGAATGGCGAGTCATAGACCATCGGATAGCCGCTTTCCTTCAGTGTCGGCGCGTCCGGGAAATTCGGCGAGCGCTTGTCGGTCCACACCATCAACAAACGCAGCTTGCCGGCATCGACCAGCGGCCGCCAGCCGGTGGAATCCGCCTGCAGCATGGTGTGATTGCCGAGCACCGCGGCATTGGTTTCAGCGCCGCCCTTGAACGGCACCTGCGTGAGCTTGATGCCGGCCAGCGCCGCGATCTGCTCCATGCCCACATGCAGCGACGTGCCGGTGCCCGGCGTCGCATAGGTCACCTTGCCGGGATTGGCCTTGGCGAAATCGACCACGTCCTTCCAGGTCTTGAACTGCGACTCCGCATTGGTGGTGATGCCGAAGGTGTAGCCGGTGAGATGGATGATGTAGGAGAAATCCTTGTCCGGATTCCACGACACCTCCTGCATCAGCGGCAGGCGGAACACGGTGATCGGAATCTGCGAGATGGTGTAGCCGTCGGGCTTCGCCGCGGCCGCCATGGTGGCCGGGCCGACCGTGCCGCCACCGCCGCCCTTGTTGTCGATGGCGATTGGCTGGCCGAGATGTTTCGAAGCGGCATCCGCAATCGCGCGCATCGAGATGTCGGTGGAGCCTCCGGCGGGCCATGGCACGATCAGCGTAATTGGTTTGGTCGGATAGTCCTGCGCCCGGGCTGCGCCGCCGAACATGGCGGCGGCCGCGGCGAGCGCGACAGCAGCGGACAAGGCAAAGCGATTGCGTTGCAACATGTGTTTCTCCCTCTGCGATTCCGGGGGTGATGCCCGGACCGGCTGTATTTTTATTGTCGTTCAGTCTAGCCCGGAACAAACCCAGGAAAAGGACATGTTTCGAACCGACTGCGAACGCGTTGTGCGTCTTTGGCAATCAACGATGATTTCACCGCCGCCGCAATTCGCAATCTGGATGAGCCATGCGACATTCCGTCTGCACGCGGAGATCGCCCGGCTGACATATTGATCGCAGCGGACAAGAAATTCCGCCCGCAAAAATAACTGAAGAATTTTCATCCGGCATGTCGGATCGCGGCGGGCTCATGCGTCCTTTGCGGGACCATGACCGAAGAGACAGCCAGAGCATACCCACAGGAGTTCATCCAATGAGCAAAATGATCTTCGTCAACCTGCCCGTCAGCGACCTGCCTCGCGCGGTCGCCTTCTATGAGGCGGTCGGCGCGACCAAAAACCCGCAATTCTCCGACGACACCGCCGCCTGTATGGTGCTCTCCGACACCATCCACGTGATGCTGCTGACCCATGACAAGTATCGGCAGTTCACCTCGAAGAAGATCGTCGATGCGAAGACCTCCAGCGAAGTGCTGATCTGCGCCTCCGCCGACAGCCGCGACGAGGTCGATGGTCTCGTGAAGAAGGCCGTGGGTGCGGGCGGCAGCGCCGATCCGACGCCCACGCAGGATTTCGGCTTCATGTATGGCCGCAGCTATGAGGATCCCGATGGTCACATCTGGGAAGTGATGTGGATGGACATGGCCGCCGCGCAATCTGCGATGGCTCAGGCCTGACCGAGAGAGGGATAGCAGCAATGTCAAAGATCTCACCCTGCATCTGGTACGAGACCGAGGCCGAGGAAGCCGCCAGGTTCTACTGCTCGCTGGTGCCCAATTCCTCCATCGATCGCGTGCAACGCGCCCCGATCGACTATCCCGGCGGCAAAGCTGGCAACGTGCTGGTGGTCGGCTTCACGCTGGCCGGCCAAAGCTTCATTGGCCTCAATGGCGGCAGCCCCGCCACATTCAGCACGGCCGTGTCCTTCACCATCCATTGCGAAGACCAGGCCGAGGTCGATCGTATGTGGGACGCCATTTTGACAAATGGCGGCAAGGCAAATGCCTGCGGCTGGATCAACGACCGCTGGGGCGTGCCCTGGCAGATCGTGCCGAACGGCTTCACAGAAATGCTCGCCAGCGAGAATGGCGAGGGTGCCAAGCGTGCCATGACGGCCATGATGGGCATGGTCAAGCTGGACATGGCCGCGCTGAAAAAGGCGTTCGACGGCAACTAGAAGCGGCCCATGCGGGCCCAACCCCTTGGCGGAGCGCGGCAATCCGCGCCCGCCGGAAAATCTGCTAACCGGATGACGGAAAAGCGGATTTCCGACGCGTCGTTTGCTTGACAGGGAGTCCCGCGCCTCCTTATAAGCGGCCCGTTCGCGGCACGACATCTCGGCCGCCGCGGCCCTGTGGCGGGGTAGCTCAGCTGGTTAGAGCACGGGAATCATAATCCTGGGGTCGGGGGTTCGAGTCCCTCTCCCGCTACCAAGTTTCTGGCGAGCAGATCCTGCAGACACCGCTTCCAAGGCCTTGCACATGTCGCGAGGCCTTTTTCGTGTCCCCCGTAAGGGTTGGCTCGGCCAGCATCCGCGGCCGCTACGATGCAGCGCCTTCGTCCAGTTCCGCGAAGATCTGCTTGTCCTGAAGAATGACCTCGGCCGTCTGCCGGTAATGCGCCGTCAGCAGTTCCACTGCACGGTCTGCGTCGCCGCCCAGGACAGCAGTCATGATCGCCTGATGCTCGTCCGTCACGTGGCGTGACGGGAAGACCTTGCGGATAGACAGACGCCGATAACGGTAGAGCTGGTCGGCCAACTGTCCGCAGAACGCGATCAGGGACTGCGACCCGCAATTCCCGATCAGGGTGCGGTGATAGATGCGGTGCAGCCGCTCCCATTCCGGATTGTCTTCAAAATATTCGGCATTGAGCGAGCGTGGCGTTCGCCCGAGGCGATGCTGCGCGAGCAGAAGCTGCTCCTCCCATTGCTGCGTCGATGCCGCCATGGATTCGCGTAGCGCGAGGCTCTCGACCCAGCAGCGGGTCTTGGTGAGTTCGGCCAGCTCGCTCCGGCTGATCTCCGCGACATAGAAGCCGCGCTGCTCGCGACAATCGACCAGACCATCGGCGCTCAGACGATTCAGCGCCTCGCGCAGCGGCGTCTGGCTGGTCTGGTACAGGTCGGTCAGGAACCGCATCTGCAATTTCCTGCCCGGCTCGAGCCGCCCGGAAAGCAAATCCTCGCGCAGCCGGTCATAGACCGTGCTCGCCTGGGTCGACGAGGACGGCGGAGAAGCCAAGTCCAGCACTGATATCGTGTCCAAGCTCATGGGTCAGGAATCTGGGTCTCAGGAATCTGGGTCGCGGGAATCGCCCGTCAGAAGGTTTTCTTTTCTATACATTTTTTGCGCGTATGAAAAAATATATAAATTATCGTTGCGATTTAAAGTTTATATAGGTTATGAGGTCCCGGTGGCACGGCAAGATGCCGCCATGGGAGCGAGACGATGTTCGGCGAAACAGTCCAGATATCCGGGACATCGGGTCTTTCGACGGACGGCTCCCGCCTTGCGGGATGTTCCCGGCCGTGAGTGCCATCGCCAGATGCGGCTGCGGGATCGATATCCACGCGCATGTCGTGCCCGCCTCCTTCCCGTCCTATATGGGCGCAGCGGTGCCGGCCGACTGGCCGTCGATGGCGGATGCCAAACCCTGCCACAAGCATGTGATGATGGCCGGCCGCGTCTACCGCACGGTGTCGGATCGCTGCTGGGATGTCGCCAAGCGCGTCGCCGACATGGATGAGATGGGCCTCGGCGTGCAGGCCATTTCGCCGATGCCGGAGCTGTTGTCCTACTGGATGGCGCCCGCAGCGGCGAACGATCTCCTCCGCTACATCAATGACCAGATGGCCGAGATGATCGCGCATTCCGGCGGCCGGCTGGTCGGCCTTGGCGCGCTGCCGCTGCAGGATATCGATCGCGCCATCGCCGAACTGCACCGGCTGAAGTACCAACTCGGGTTTGCGGGCATCGAGATCGGCAGCAACATCAATGGCAAGCCCGTGGGCTCACCGGACTTTGATGCGTTCTTCGCCGAGGTCGAGAAGCTCGACATGGCGGTGTTCGTGCACGCTCTGCGGCCGAGCGGCATGGATCGCCTGGTCGGCCCCGGACAATTACAGCAGGTGCTGGCCTATCCGACCGATGTCGGTCTTGCCGCCGCATCGGTCATCACCTCGAACCTCCTGCTGCGCCATCCGCGCCTGCGCATGGCGTTCAGCCATGGCGGCGGCACGCTCGCATCGCTGCTGCCGCGGCTGCAGGAGGGCTATCAGGTGTTCCCCGTATTGCAGGAGAGCATCCAGGAAGCACCGACCCTGCAAGCGCGCCGACTCTATTACGACGCGCTGGTCTATGACGACCCGACGCTGCTGCACCTGATCGGCAAGTTCGGCGCCACGCAGATCATGCTCGGCACCGACTATCCCTTCGCGTTCCACGATCGCACGCCGGTGGCACGCGCCGCATCGGCGATCGACGATGAGGCCACGCGCGATCTCGTCCTTCACGCCAATGCAAAACGTTTCCTCGGCCTTGAGGAGCAGGCTCTACAATGACCCACTTCCCGATCACCGCGCTGCGCAGCGTCGATCTCGACACGCCGGATCTGCAGACATCCGAGCAGTTCTATACATCCGTCTGGGGTCTCGACCTCGTGACGCGCCATGACGGCGTCAGCTATCTGCGCGCCAGCGGCAGCGATCACCATGTCGTCGCGTTGCGGCAAGGCGCGCGCCCCGCATTGAGGTCCATGACGTTCCGGCTGCATTCGAATACTGAGTTCGAGACGATCGCCGCGGCGTCCGTGAAGCACGGCGCCACACTGCTTTCAGCCGCGGCCGCAAATCCGGGGCCCGATGGCGGAACGATCATGAGCATCCGCGCGCCCGGCGGCGGCGTACTGCGCTTCATTCACGGCGACCTGCAACATGCCGAAGCGCCAGTATCGGCCAACCGGCCGACACGCCTCGCGCATGTCAACATCAACAGCACCGGTGTCGACGATCTCGCTGCGTTCTACGAACAGGCGCTCGGCTTTCGTCTCACCGACCGCTCGAAGATCATGGCCTTTGTCCGCTGCAACAGCGATCACCATGCCATCGTCATCGCCGAAGCATCCGCGAACGGACTGAACCACGTCGCCTTCCTGATGCCGGATCTCGAAGCGGTGATGCGTGGCTCAGGCCGCATGATCGATGCCGGATTTCCCATTGCCTGGGGCGTCGGCCGTCACGGCCCCGGCGACAATGTCTTCGCCTATTTCATCGATCCGGTCGGGACCGTCATCGAATACACCGCCGAAGTCCTGCAGGTGGACGACAGCTATGTGGTGCGCGGCCCGTCGGAATGGGTCTGGCCACCCGGTCGCACCGATCACTGGGGCATCGCCCCGCCGAAGGCCGATCACGTCAAGGCAGCGCAGATTGCGCTTCCCTATGCCGACGGGAGCGCCGCGTGACGCTGTCATCGAAGCCACAGAATGATTTTCAGGTCGTCGTGGTCGGCCATGGCCCGTCGGGCGCCGTCGCCGCCAGCCTTCTCGGCGACCGCGGCATCCGCACGCTGGCCATCGACCGTCAGCGCGAGGTCTATGACAAGCCGCGCGCCATCGCCATCGATCACGAGATCCTGCGCTTGCTCGACAATCTCGGCGCCGCGGAACGCGTGCTGCCCTATATCGCGCCGTTCCCTGCCTCCCAGCATTTCGGCGCGAAAGGTCAATTGATCCGCCGCATCGACATGGTCGCGGAGCCCTATCCGCTTGGCTACACGCCGAGCATGGTCTTCACGCAACCGCCGGTGGAAGCCGCATTGCGCGAGCACGCTGCCGCTTATGACAGCGTCACAGTCGAACTGGGCACCGAACTCGTCGGCTTCGAACAATCGGCCGATCGTGTGACGCTGCATCTGCGCGACGATAGTGGCACAACGCGCGACGTCACCGCCGACTATGTGATTGCCTGCGACGGCGCCTCCAGCGGAGTGCGGCAACAGCTCGATATCGCCTTCGAGGATCTCGTCTTCGACGAGCCCTGGCTGGTGGTCGACCTGCAGGTCAACGAGGCCGCGCTCGGCAAGCTGCCGGAAACCGCCGCGCAGTTCTGCGATCCGTCGCGGCCGACGACCTTCATCATCGGCCCCGGCAATCATCGCCGCTTCGAGATCATGCTGCTGCCGGGCGAAGACCCGCGCGAGATGGAGACGGCCGCGCAGGTCTGGCGCCTGCTCGCGCGCTGGATCACACCGAACGACGCAACACTATGGCGCGCGGCAAGCTACCGGTTTCACGCGCTGGTCGCGCAGGAATGGCGGCGCGGCCGCATCTTCCTCGCCGGCGATGCCGCGCATCAGCAGCCGCCTTTCATCGGCCAGGGCATGTGCCAGGGCATCCGCGATGTCGGCAATCTCGTCTGGAAGCTCGACCGCGTGCTCCGCGGACAATCCGATGCGGGATTGCTCGATACTTACGGCGCGGAACGCAGCGAACATGTGCGCCAACTCACATCGCGGATCAAGGCGATCGGTCATGTGATCTGCGAACGCGACCCCGACGCCGCCGCGGTGCGCGATGAACGCATTCTCGCGGAAGGTGGCGGCGCGCCGCGCACCATCACCCGCCAGGAAATCGTGCCGCCGCTGCAGACGGGCCTACTTACACGCGGATCTCGCGCAGCCCACGGCACGCTGTTTCCGCAGCCATGGGTCCGCACCACACAGGGACGACGCCGTCTCGACAGCGTCGCCGGCACCGGCTGGCGGCTGGTGCTCGATACGCGCAACGCGCCAGAGATCGGCACCGACCTGCAGGCGATCCTTGCGCGTCTCGATATCCGCACGATCCGCATCGGCTCGTGCACGGACGACGGCTTTACCGAAGAGGATGGCGTGCTCGCCGCGTGGTTCGACCGCCACGACTGCCGCGCCGCGCTCGTCCGGCCCGACCACTACGTCTTCGGCGTCGCCCACGACGTCAGCACGCTCGGCAGTCTGCTCACCGATCTTGCGGAGCGGCTGCGATGACGCGCCACGCCGCACAGCCTCACCACGCAACCACATCTCACGACTACGCAGCTTTTGAAGCGAGGACATCACAATGAAATTGGCAAGTTTCCAGATCGGGACCAACAAGACCTGGGGTGTGATCGAGGGTGACGAGGCGCTCGACATCGGCGCCGTGCTCGGCAACCGCCATCCCGACCTCAAATCCGTCATTGCGGCCGACGCGCTGTCCGCCGTGCGCGATGCAGCCGGCCAGGCGAAGCGTATTCCCACGGCCGACATCACCTGGCTGCCGGTGATCCCGAACCCGGACAAGATCCTCTGCATCGGCCTGAATTACGAAATGCACCGCAAGGAAACCGGCCGCGCCGAAGTCGATAACCCGACGGTGTTCGGCCGCTTCGCCAACAGCCAGACCGGACATCTGACCAATATCATCCGACCGAAAGTATCGACCCATCTCGACTTCGAAGGCGAACTCGCCATCATCATCGGCAAGCCCGGACGATACATTTCGCAGGCAGATGCATGGAGCCATATCGCCGGCTATGCCTGCTACAACGAAGGCAGCGTGCGCGATTTCCAGCGTCACACCCATCAGTTCACGCCCGGCAAGAATTTTCCGGAGACCGGCGGCTTCGGCCCCTGGATGATGACGCCGGACGAACTCGGCGATGTTGCGCCGCTGCGGCTGCAGACCCGCGTCAATGGCCAGGTCGTGCAGGACGCCACCATCGATCAGATGATCTTCGATATCCCGCGTCAGATTGAATACTGCTCGTCCTTTACCCGCCTTGAGCCGGGCGACGTGATCGCCACCGGCACGCCGGGCGGCGTCGGCGCCAAGCGCACGCCTCCGCTCTGGCTCAAGCCGGGCGATATCGTCGAAGTCGAGATCGATCGGCTCGGTGTGCTGCGCAACGGTGTGGCCGACGAGACCTGATGCAAGCGGCAGCCCGCACCGCCAGCGCCGCGGGCTGCTTCGCGCGACAAGACCCGCTCGTTCAAAAAGCACGCCTCAACAAGCGATCAGAAATCGCAGGCCATCCATTTCAGGAGGAAGTCCATGCTCACATTGTCCCGTCGTATCTTGTTGACCGGCAGCATTCTTTGCCTCTCGCTGCCCGCCTATGCGCAATCATGGCCGCAAAAGCCGGTGACGATCGTGGTGCCGCAGGCGGCGGGCAACAGCCCGGATGTGCTGTGCCGCATCGTCGCCGAAAAACTCTCCCGCGCGCTCGGACAACAGTTCATCGTTGAGAACCGCCCGGGCGCGGCGAACCTCGTCGGCGCGCAGACGGTCGCGCGCGCCGCGCCCGACGGCTACACTTTCCTGTTCGCGACATCGGCAGCGCTGGTCACCAATCCCTATACGTTCAAGAAACTGCCCTACGACCCCGTGAAGGATTTTGTGCCGGTGGCGATGGTGGCGCGAAGCAACCACGTCCTGCTCGTCAATCCCGAAGTGAAGGCAAAGACGCTGGCGGAATTGATTGCGCTCGAAAAATCCGCCCCCGGTTCCCTGAGCATGGCGGTCGACGGCGCGCGCAACATTTCCGGCCTGATCGCACAGACCATCAACAAGCAGGCGGGCACCAGTTTCGTGCTGGTCCCCTACAACACCATCACCAACGCGATCCAGGACAGCCTGACCGGACGCACCCAGGTGACGATCCAGTCGGCATCGGTCGCCGAGTCCTTCATCAAGGCCGGCACGCTGCGCGCGCTGGCCATCGCCGGTAACAAGCGCGTCGACTCGCTGCCGCACGTCCCCGCGATTGCCGAGACATTGAAGGGCGCGGACCTGCAGGGATGGTTCATGATGATGGCCCCGACCGGGACACCTGCCGAGATCGTCGACAAACTCAGTGCCGAGATTGCGCAGGCACTGAAATCGCCGGACGTGCAGGAGCGCGCGCCCGTGCTCGGCTTCGATGTCGCCTCCGGTGACGTCGTCACGCCCGCAGGCGCGAAGCGCTTTTTCGACGCCGAGCTTGTCGCCACAGGCAAGACGATTCAGGAGCTCGGCATTCAGCCTGAATAACCGCGGCCCAGCGCTTGGTGCCGAACAACGGCATCTCCACATAAAAACGCCCGCTGTGAAGCGGGCGTTTTGACATATTCAATCGTGAACGACGCTTACGCCTCGTTGCCACCTTCCTGACGCGACGCTTCGAACAGGAACCAGGTGCGACGCTCGGTATCGTCGATGTAGTTTTCCAGTAGGCTGGCGCTGGCGACGTCGTTGGCATCGTCGCAAACCTCGTGGGCCTTGCGCAGCGCCGCTGCCATCTTCTTGTTGTCGTTCATCAGCTCGCGCAGCATCTCCACCGGCGGCACATAGGCCTCGTCATTGTCCTTGATGGTCTGCAGCTTGGCGACTTCGCCGATCGAGCGCAGCGTACGTCCGCCGATCTTGCGCACGCGCTCTGCCAGCGGGTCGGTCGTTGCAAAAATCTGGTCCGACTGCTCGTCGAGCATCAGGTGATAGTCGCGGAAATGGCGCCCGCTGAGATGCCAATGAAAATTCTTGGTCTTGAGATAAAGCGCGAAGGCGTCGGCGAGCAACCCGTTCAGCGCCTTGGCCACCTTCTCCACGGCATCGGCTGAGAGGTCAGTAGGGGTATTCATTTCGGCGGCGATTTTCGATGTCTTGGTGCTCACGTGACTTACCTTCCTGTGTCGGATGATTGGATGGCTGGAGGATTGTCGTCAGGCGGAAGATTTCAGGAAAAATCGGAGTGGTCTTGACGGAAAGCACTGCAAATTTCCGAAAACTGCGGTTCTTGAAGGAAAGGCGGTTTCCCCCGCGCCTGAAAACGCTCTAGACCGTCTCAACGCATCACAAATATAGCGGTTCCCTGGTGGGGAACAAAGATCGGGCCGGGCAGACGATGGAAGATTGGATCGATTATTACGATTCCACGCATACGATTTATGCGAGCAAGCTGCATCGTGACGTGCATTTCGAGGTCATCGCCCGCGATATCATCGGCTACATCGCTTCCCCGAATGCCGTCGTGCTCGACTATGCCTGCGGCGAAGCACTCTCGGCCGCCAAGGTGGCCAATGCCTGTAGCAAGCTGATCCTGGCGGAGCCCGCGCCCGGCGTCCGCGGCCGGCTGGTCGCCCGCTTCGCGCCCAACACCAAGATCCGGGTCCGGTCGCTGGAAGAGTTGCGCAACATGACGGCGCAGTCGGTTGACCTGGCTGTCATGAATTCGGTGGCTCAGTACATGACGGCCCCCGAACTCGACGATGCCTTCGCGGTGGTCAAGCGGCTGCTGGCGCCCAATGGCAAGCTGGTGCTCGGCGACATCCTGCAACCCGATGTCGGCATGGCGACCGATGTCATGGCGCTGCTGAAGCTCGCCCGGGAGCATGGTTTTCTGTGGGATGCATTCGTTGGGCTTGTTCGCACGGCCCTGTCGGACTATCGCCAGCTGCGCACCAAGGTCGGCCTGCAGCGCTACAGCGAAGCGGAGATGCTAGCCAAACTGACCGCGGCCGGTTTCCGGGCGTCGCGGGCGCCGGTCAATATCGGCCATAATTCGTCGCGCATGACCTTCGTCGCCCATCACGCATTCTGATTAGCTCGGGCAAACGGACGATTAAGGTTAACAGACGGTTTACAAAACTTGAGGTAGCTCACCCCGCCGTGATCGGTAACACTGTGCGCGGCCCGGTGGCGGAAATGTCTACGCGGGGGCGATGCATCGCTCTTTATCCTGGTTCAAGTCCAGGCTGGGCCTCCAACCTTTCGGACATTTACCAGTGCGTCGGCCGCCAGTGCTTTGGCAATGTCAGGCTTCGGTAAATTCCAGCACCGGAAGCTGCAGCCGCTCGGCGTCGCGCTCGGCCGATGCGAGCACCGCATCCAGCAAACCCGGAAACCTGTTGTCGAGATCCTCGCGGCGCAGTTTCATCAACCTCGCCGTCCCCACCGCGCGCGTTTCCATCAGGCCGGCCTCGCGCAGTTTCGCAAAATGATAGGCGAGATTGGATTTGCCGCTGAGGCCGTAAAAATCGCCACAGCGCAATTCACCGGCCTCTTTCTCGCGCTTGGCCAGATTGTAGACGATCGCCAGCCGGATCGGATCGCTCAGGCAATCCATCACGCCAGGCAATTCGATCTGTTCGCGCGTGGGATGCGGGAGAATGCGGCTCATGACTCGTCAATACTGATTCCGGCCGGCTGTCGCAATGTTCAATATTTCTTGAACCATTTGACATTTTGCACCGCCGCATCAATAGTTCAATGGGAATTGAACTAAGGATTTCGCGATGAGCATTTTCTGGCTGGCCGTGGCGGCATTTGCGATTGGGACAGAAGCCTTTGTGATTGCTGGCCTTCTTCCAATCATGGCAGCGGACCTGAATGTCACATTGGCGGCCACGGGACAATTGGTCACCGCTTACGCGATCACCTATGCCATCGGCTCGCCGATCCTGGCTGTGCTGTTCAGCAATTTTGACCGCCGCACCGTCGTCTCGCTGGCGCTGGTCTGCTTCATCGCCGGAAACCTTCTGGCGGCCGTTGCGACCACATTCGGCATTCTCCTGCTGTCGCGCATGCTGATGGCCGCGGGCGCCGGACTGTGCATGCCGACAGCCATGGCCGTCGCAATCGCGATCGCTGCACCGGAACGCCGTGGCCGCGCAGCGTCGCTGGTGATCTCCGGCCTGACGGTGGCAACGGTTCTGGGCGTGCCGCTCGGAACATGGGTGGGCAGTCATTTTGGCTGGCGGGCGACATTCGTCATGGTCGCAGCGCTTGGCGCCGTCGCATTGGCCGGACTGCTGCTGGGATTGCCCCGCGGCTTGCCACGCACTGCTGCCACGCTCGGTCAGAGGCTTGCCGTCGCGCGCCATCCCGAAGTGCTGAAAACTCTTGCCGTGACATGCATTTGGGGCCTCGGGGGCTTTACCTCCTTCACCTATCTGGCGGTGCCGCTGCACCGACTTGGCTTTGACGCCAACGGAATCAGCCTGGCTTTGCTGGTCTTTGGCGTCGCCGCGGCCATCGGAAACACCCTGGGCGGCACGATGTCCGACCGTATCGGGCCGCTCCGGACCTCGACCCTCGGCCTGATCGGCATGATGCTGTCACTGACGCTGCAATCGGTCGCCCTGACATACGCACCGCCTGCCACTGCGGGCGTGCTGTTTCTGGTCTTCGTTTTTACCCAGGGTATTGCCGGCTGGATGTTCTACCCCGGACAGGTCGCCCATCTCGTGCGCGTCACGCCGGAAGCCTCGGTCATCGCGCTCTCGCTGAACGCCTCCGCCATGTATATCGGCTTTGCCGCTGGCAGCGCCTTGGGCGGCGTGGTGCTGTCGACATTGAACTCCAACCATCTCGGCTGGATCGGCGGCAGCGCCGAGGCGGCAGCCCTTGTGCTCGTCCTCGCCGGACACCTTCTGAAGCGCTCGAAACCGGCCCAAATTGCCGGTTGATGGCACCTTCAAAAGCCTTCCCCGCCCCGTTATAGTGGTCTAAAGACAGCCGCGCGCAAGGATCGGCCTATGGCTCCCTGAGGGGTCAGTGGCTGGTTTGGCGCCCGGGCCCGAGGGACGCGCGTATGCGCGCCCTTTTTTTGTGCCGATTTGTCACCACCGCGAGTTTAAATGCCAAAACGCACCGACATATCCACCATCCTGATCATCGGCGCCGGTCCTATCGTGATCGGCCAGGCCTGCGAGTTCGACTATTCGGGCACGCAAGCCGTCAAGACGCTCAAGGAAGAGGGCTACCGGATCGTTCTGGTCAATTCCAATCCGGCCACCATCATGACGGACCCGGAACTCGCGGACGCCACCTATATCGAGCCGATCACCCCCGAGATCGTCGCCAAGATCATCGAAAAAGAGCGCAACGTCATTCCGGGCGGCTTCGCGCTGCTGCCGACCATGGGCGGTCAGACTGCGCTGAACTGCGCGCTGTCGCTGCGCCAGCAGGGCACGCTGGAGAAGTTCAACGTCGAGATGATTGGCGCCACCGCCGAAGCCATCGACAAGGCGGAAGACCGCCAGCTGTTTCGCGAGGCGATGACGAAAATCGGCCTGGAAACACCGAAGTCGCGGCTAGCCAACGCATCCGCGCTGAAGAAACAGTATCGCGACCAGCATAACGCCGAAAAAGCCAAGCTGACCGGCGACGCGCTCGCCGAGCACGAGCGGCAGTGGGTGCTGCAGGAAGGCGACCGCCGCAAGCGCTATCAGGAACATGCCCTCGGCCAGGCGCTGATGGCGCTGTCCGAAATCGGTTTGCCCGCGATCATCCGCCCGTCCTTCACCATGGGCGGCACCGGCGGCGGCATTGCCTATAACCGCGAAGAGTTTTTGGACATCATCGAGCGTGGCCTCGATGCGTCTCCGACCAACGAAGTGCTGATCGAAGAATCGGTGCTCGGCTGGAAAGAGTACGAGATGGAAGTCGTCCGCGATAAAAAGGACAACTGCATCATCATCTGCTCGATCGAGAATCTCGATCCGATGGGTGTGCATACCGGTGACTCCATCACCGTCGCGCCGGCGCTGACGCTGACCGACAAGGAATACCAGATCATGCGCGACGCCTCGCTGGCGGTGCTGCGCGAGATTGGCGTCGAGACCGGCGGCTCCAACGTGCAGTTCGGCGTCAATCCCGCCGACGGCCGCATGGTCGTGATCGAAATGAATCCGCGCGTGTCGCGCTCGTCGGCACTGGCGTCGAAGGCCACCGGCTTCCCGATCGCCAAGGTCGCGGCGAAGCTTGCTGTCGGCTACACGCTGGACGAAATCGCCAACGACATCACTGGCGGCGCAACGCCTGCGTCGTTCGAACCGACCATCGACTATGTCGTCACCAAGATCCCGCGATTTGCGTTCGAGAAATTCCCGGGCGCATCGCGCACGTTGACCACTTCGATGAAGTCGGTCGGCGAAGTGATGGCCATCGGCCGTACCTTCCAGGAATCGCTGCAGAAGGCACTGCGTGGTCTTGAGACCGGCCTCACCGGTCTCGACGAAATAGAGATCGAGGATCTCGGTCGCGGCGACGACAAGAACGCCATCCGCGCCGCTCTGGGCACGCCGACGCCGGACCGCCTGCTGCAGGTTGCGCAGGCCATGCGTCTGGGCTGGACCGATGAGGAAATCTTCAATTCCTGCAAGATCGATCCGTGGTTCCTCGCCGAGATGCGCGGCATTGTCGAAATGGAAGCCAAGGTGAAAGCCAATGGCCTGCCCGCCAACGCCTTCGGCATGCGGACGCTGAAGGCCATGGGCTTCTCCGACGCGCGTCTCGCCGTGCTCGCCGGCAAGACCGAGGCCGACGTCAAGGCACTGCGCCGCTCGCTCGATGTGCGACCGGTGTTCAAGCGCATCGACACCTGCGCCGCCGAATTCGCCTCGCCGACCGCTTACATGTATTCGACCTATGAGTCGTCCTTCGCAGGCAGCTTCGCCGACGAGAGCCAGCCGTCGGACAAGAACAAGGTCATCATCCTCGGCGGCGGTCCCAACCGCATCGGCCAGGGCATCGAGTTCGACTATTGCTGCTGTCACGCGTGCTTCGCGCTCGCTGACGCCGGTTACGAGACCATCATGGTCAACTGCAATCCGGAAACCGTGTCGACCGACTACGACACGGCGGATCGCCTGTATTTCGAACCGCTGACCGCCGAAGACGTGCTCGAGATCATCGAGACCGAACGCCAGAACGGCACGCTTCATGGCGTGATCGTGCAGTTCGGCGGCCAGACCCCGCTGAAGCTTGCGCGCGCGCTGGAAGCGGCCGAGGTGCCGATCCTTGGCACCTCGCCGGATGCGATCGATCTCGCGGAAGACCGCGATCGCTTCAAGCGCATCCTCGACAAGCTCAAGCTCAAGCAGCCGAAGAACGGCATCGCCTATTCGGTCGAGCAAGCCCGCCTCGTCGCAGCCGATCTCGGCCTGCCGCTGGTGGTGCGTCCATCCTATGTGCTCGGCGGCCGCGCGATGCAGATCATCCGCGAGGAAAGCCAGCTCGGCGATTACCTGCTCGGCACGCTGCCGGAGCTGGTGCCCGGTGACGTCAAGGCGCGCTATCCGAACGACAAGACCGGCCAGATCAATACGGTGCTCGGCACCAATCCGCTGCTGTTCGATCGCTATCTGTCGGATGCCATCGAAGTCGACGTCGACTGCCTCTGCGATGGCAAGGACACGTTCATCGTCGGCATCATGGAGCATATCGAAGAGGCCGGCATTCACTCCGGCGACTCGGCCTGCTCGCTGCCGCCGCATTCGCTCGACGACGACATGATTGCCGAACTGGAGCGCCAGACCCGCGAAATGGCGCTCGGCCTCGACGTGGTCGGACTGATGAACGTGCAGTTCGCGGTCAAGGATCGCGACATCTACGTGCTCGAAGTCAATCCGCGCGCGTCGCGCACCGTGCCTTTCGTTGCCAAGGTGATGGGCATGCCGGTCGCCAAGATCGCAGCACGCATCATGGCCGGCGAGAAGCTCGCCGACTTCAAACTCAAGAAGCGCAAGCTCGACCATGTCGGCGTCAAGGAATCGGTCTTCCCGTTCGCGCGCTTCCCCGGCGTGGATACGGTGCTCGGCCCGGAGATGCGCTCCACCGGCGAAGTGATGGGCATCGACCGCTCGTTCGAAATCGCCTTTGCGAAAAGTCAACTCGGCGGCGGCACTCGCGTGCCGCGCAATGGCACCGTGTTCGTGTCCGTGCGCGAAAGCGACAAGACGCGCATTCTCGATGCCGTGAAGCTGCTGTCGTCGAACGGCTTCAAGGTGCTCGCGACGTCGGGAACCCAGCGCTTCCTCGTCGACAATGGCGTTCCCGCCGAGAAGATCAACAAGGTGCTCGAAGGCCGACCGCACATCGTGGATGCCATCACAAATGGCGAGATTCAGCTGGTTCTGAACACCACCGACGGGCCGCAGGCCCTGGCCGACAGCCGCTCACTGCGGCGGGCTGCCCTCTTGCATAAAGTACCGTATTACACCACTCTTTCGGGTGCCGTGGCGGCCGCGCAGGGCGTCCGGGCCTATCTGGGCGGGGACCTTGAGGTCCGCACATTGCAGAGTTACTTTTCCGAAGCCTGAATTCGGGCGGACTGCAGGTCCGACGAGATCAGGTCATAAGCAAGGCACGACCGGAACTCACCGGTCGCGTCTTTGTTTTGTTTCGGCACTCGAAGCCGGCGTCTGAACTGGCTGCAAGCGCAGCCAAGCCGACATCTTGCAGAACGAATGGTTTCATGCGCGCTCCGCCGCGTGCCGCATGACGTTAGAGGACGAAGAGAATGGTTGAGAAGGTCCCAATGACAGCAGGTGGCTACGCTGCGCTGGAGGTCGAGCTGAAGGAACGCCAGTCGGTGCACCGTCCGCGGATCATCGAGCAGATCGCGGAAGCGCGCTCCCATGGCGACCTGTCGGAAAATGCCGAGTATCACGCCGCCAAGGAAGAGCAGTCGCATAACGAAGGCCGCATCAGCGAGATCGAAGACAAGCTCGCCCGCGCCGATATCATCGATATCTCGAAGCTGTCCGGCGACACCATCAAGTTCGGCGCGACCGTGACGCTGATCGATGAAGACACCGAGAAGAAGGCGGTCTGGCAGATCGTCGGCGAGCCCGAGGCCGATGCCAAGAAAGGTCGCATCTCGATTACCTCGCCACTGGCGCGTGCGCTGATCGGCAAGAGCAAAGGTGCATCGGTCGAAGTCATGGCACCCGGCGGCGCAAAGGCCTATGAGATCACCAAAGTCGAGTGGCGCTGATCGACAGCGCTCAACGCGAAACAGGAAAGCCGCGCATGATGCGCGGCTTTTTTATTATCCCCTGGTTGCGTTATCCAACCATCGCTACGCACGGAAACTTCTGGAATACTTCCATAGCTCACGTGTTTTCACACGAGAGTGACCAGCATTTTGCATTGCAGAAATGCTAGAAACGATGGTCATCACAGGGGGACTAATGACATGGACCAAGCCTTCGCTAAATTTCAGCCTGCTGTACTAAGCCTTTTCCGCTTCATTACCGGCCTGCTGCTGCTGCAGTATGGCATCGCCAAGATCTTCAAATTTCCGGTTCTGCCCTATTTCGCGAATATTCCGCCGCTGATCCAGGTCGCGGCATGGCTTGAGCTCGTCGGCGGTGCGCTGCTGCTGCTCGGCCTGTTCACGCGCCCGGTTGCGTTCATCCTCGCCGGTGAAATGGCTTTCGCTTACTTCCTCGGCCACATGTTCAAAAGCGCGGATCCGGTTTTCCTGCCGCTGCTGAACGGCGGCACCGCTGCCATCCTGTTCTGCTTCTCCTGCCTCTATCTCGCGACATCGGGCGGGGGCCCGATCAGCCTCGACGCGATCCTGCGCAAGAAGAGCTAAGCTCGACATCACGGCAACAAAAAAGGGCGCTCACCGCAAGGTGGGCGCCCTTTGCCTTCAGCACTCGCTGCTAATCGGCGGCCTTCAGTTCGAGCGGCACGGCAGCTGCGTATTTCGAATTCTGCAGCACCAGCGACGTGCGGACGTTGCGGACATGCGGCGCGGCCGTGAGATGGCCGACGAAGTCCTGGAAGGTTGCCATATCCGGCGCCACGCATTTCAGGATGAAGTCGATCTCGCCCGACAGCATCCAGCATTCGCGGACCAGCGGCTCCTTGCGAACGAAATCCTCGAACGCCTTGAGATCGGCATCGGCCTGGCTCGACAGGTGAACCGAGGCGAAGACGGTAACGTCGAAACCGAGCAATCTGGGATCCAGCAACCCGCGGTAGCCCTGAATATAGCCAGCCTCTTCCAGGGTCCGAACCCGGCGCAGGCAGGGCGGCGGCGAGATGCCCACGCGCTTGGCGAGTTCCACATTGGTGATTCGGCCATCGGCCTGGATTTCGCTGAGAATTTTAAGGTCGATGTCGTCTAGGCTTTTCGGCACGCGGCGCGCATCCTGGCTGGTATTCAAAGAGACCGTTTGAACTCTCTTAGCGCAGGAGCCGCAACCGGCGCAATTTTATTGCGCGTGCATCGCAGAAATTAAGTGTCTCCGGGGGAAAAATTGCCGGGACGAATTGCAATTCTTGCATGGCTCGCCAGATATTCTAGACTAACAGACGACACTTTCGACGCCGCAGCGACGTGTTCGGCGGCACATTTCGCCTCAGCACTGACCAATTTCCCTTCAGAAAGGGACTCGACCATGGCCGCCCCCATCCATGCCAAAGTCGTCATCATCGGCTCAGGCCCGGCTGGCTATACCGCCGCTATCTACGCCGCACGCGCGATGCTTGAACCCGTCCTGATCCAGGGGATTCAGCCCGGCGGCCAGCTCACCATCACCACGGATGTCGAAAACTATCCGGGCTTCGCCGACGTGATCCAGGGCCCTTGGCTGATGGAGCAGATGGAGAAGCAGGCTCATCATGTCGGCACCAAGATCGTCACCGATCTGGTCAGTGACATGGATCTGAGCCAGCGTCCGTTCCGCCTGACCTGCGACAGCGGCGATGTCTATCTCGCCGACACCGTGATCCTGGCCACCGGCGCGCAGGCGCGCTGGCTCGGCATTCCCTCGGAAGAGAAATTCCAGGGCGGCGGCGTATCCGCCTGCGCCACCTGCGACGGATTCTTCTATCGCAACAAGGAAGTGATCGTGGTCGGTGGCGGCAACACGGCCGTTGAGGAAGCTTTGTTCCTGACCAATTTCGCCTCGCAGGTCACCATCGTGCATCGCCGCGACCATTTTCGTGCCGAACGCATCCTGCAGGAGCGCTTGTTCAAGCACCCGAAGATCAAGGTGGTCTGGGACTCGGCGCTCGACGAGATCTGCGGCACCGAGGGCCCGGCCAAGGTCACCCATGTGCGTCTGAAGAACGTCAAGACCGGCACCATCACCCAGGTGCCAGCCGACGGCGTCTTCATTGCCATTGGCCACGCGCCCGCGACCGAACTCATCAAGGGCCAGATCAAGCTGAAGCCCTCGGGCTATGTCGAAGTGGCTCCGAATTCCACTGCAACTTCTGTACCCGGCGTCTTCGCCGCCGGCGACGTGGCGGACGAAACCTATCGGCAGGCGGTCACCGCCGCCGGCATGGGCTGCATGGCCGCCCTCGAAGCCGAACGCTATCTCGCCGTACATGCTCATGACCGCGCAGCGGCCGAATAATGATGAAACGAACCCGCGACGGATTTACGGATATGGACTGGGACAAGCTGAAGGTGTTTCACGCGGCGGCGGAAGCGGGGAGCTTTACGCATGCAGGCGAGCAACTGGGCCTGTCGCAATCGGCAGTCTCACGGCAGGTGAGCGCGCTCGAGCAGGAACTGGCGGTCTCGCTGTTCCACCGCCACGCCCGCGGCCTGATCCTCACCGAACAGGGCGATTTGCTGTTCCGCACCGCCCATGACGTGTTCATGCAGCTCCAGGCGGCCCGCGCGAAGCTGACCGACAGCCGCGAACGGCCGAGCGGCGACCTCAAGGTCACCACGACCCCGGGCGTGGGCATCAACTGGCTGATCCCGCGCCTTGGCGAGTTCACCGCGCTCTATCCGGAAATCCGCATTTCGCTGATCGTGACCGACGAGGAACTCGACCTGTCGATGCGCGAGGCCGATGTGGCCATCCGTACCCGTAAGCCGACCCAGCCGGACCTGATCCAGCGCAAGCTGTTCGCCATGGGATTCCACGCTTATTGCTCGCCGGAATACATCAAGCATTTCGGCACGCCGCGCACCCTCGACGAACTCGATGGGCACCGCATCATCATGCTGAGCGACGCGCAGGTGTCGCCGCACCTGCAAAACCGTAGCTGGCTGATCGATGCCGGGCGCAACGGCTCCGGGCCGCGTGACCCCTACTTCAAGGTCAACAACATCCTGGGCCTGATGCGCGCGTGCCAGCAGGGTTTGGGCATTGCAGCATTGCCGGACTATCTGGTCGAAGAAAACGATCGCCTGGTTCAGCTCTTCAGCGAGTCGGACTCGATTCAACTCGATACTTATTTTGTTTATCCCGAAGAGTTGAAGACGGTCGCCCGTGTGCAGGTGTTCCGCGACTTCATTGTCAGCAAGGCACAGCGCTGGCCGTCCTAACCCGCAATATTTCAGGGCTGATATGCCCACGCTTCCAGCATGTCAGACATGCCAAGTGATGCGTTGCTGCATGCCACCTGCAGGGATCATACTTCTCAGACGCTGAGATTTTGCGCTGCGCATTTGTCCCCCTCCTCCAGTGGCGCGAAGTCTCAGTAATCCCTCTTGGAAGGTGATTGTGTCGGCCTCTCAAGGCCAATACCTCAGAGCCGGGCTCGTTTGAGTCCGGCTTTTTTTTGCACCCCGCGAATTGTTAGTCCAGCTTCACTTTCGCCAAGCGTAGCGCATTCCCGATTACGCTGACCGAGGACAGCGCCATCGCGGCAGCGCCGATCATCGGCGACAGCAGAATGCCGAAAAGCGGATACAGCACACCGGCTGCAACCGGCACCCCCGCTGCATTGTAGATGAACGCAAAAGCCAAATTCTGCCGGATATTGCTCATCACAGCCTTTGACAGTTTGCGCGCACGCACGAGGCCCATCAGGTCGCCGGTTAGCAACGTCACGCCGGCACTCTCGATCGCGACATCGGTCCCCGTTCCCATGGCGATGCCGACATCCGCCGCCGCCAGTGCAGGCGCATCGTTGACGCCATCGCCAACCATGGCAACCTGCCGGCCTTCGCCGCGCAAGCGCGTGACCACGTCACTCTTGCGATCCGGCAATACGCCCGCTTCGACCTCGTCGATCCCCAGTGTCTTTGCGACGGCTTTGGCCGTCGTCGCATTGTCGCCGGTAAGCATGACGATGCGCAGGCCGTCGGCGCGCAGCTTCTTCAACGCGTCCTGCGCCGATGGCTTCACAGGATCGGCAATCGCCATCACGCCGGCAACGCTGCCATCGATGGCAATGAAGATGGCAGTCGCACCGTTCTGCCGCGCCAACTCCGCGACGCCGTCGGAGCGCGTCGTATCCACTTTCAATTCGTCCATCAGCATCGCATTGCCCAGCGCCACGCGCTTGCCATTGACGATGCCCGACGCGCCCTTGCCGGATGGCGAAGCGAAATCGCTGGCATCGATCAGCACCACATTGCGCTGCTTTGCTTCATTGACGATGGCTTGCGCCAGCGGATGCTCGCTGGAACGTTCGATACTTGCAGCAAGTTGCAGAATGTCGCTTTCGTTGAAACCTTCCGCGGGCGAGATGCTCACCAGTTTCGGCTTACCTTCCGTCAGCGTACCGGTCTTGTCGATCACAATGGTGTCGATGCTTTCCAGCCGCTCCAGCGCCTGCGCGTCACGCACGAGAATGCCGGCATGGGCGCCACGGCCGACGCCGACCATGATCGACATGGGCGTTGCGAGACCGAGCGCGCAGGGGCACGCGATGATCAGCACGGTGACCGCAGCAACGAGCGCAAATGAGAGCCGCGGCTCCGGCCCGAATGTCGCCCAGGCGATGAATGCAATCACTGCAGCAGCCAATACGGCCGGCACGAACCAGCCGGCGACACGATCCGCGAGACGCTGGATCGGCGCACGCGAGCGCTGCGCCTTGGCGACCATGTCGACGATCCGCGACAACATCGTATCACGGCCGATCTTGTCGGCCCGCAGCACGAGGCCGCCGCTCTGGTTGACGGTGCCACCGATGACGCGCGCGCCCTCCGCCTTGCTCACCGGCATGGACTCGCCGGTGACCATGGATTCATCCACCGACGAACGCCCCTCGGTGACGACGCCGTCGACCGGAATTTTCTCGCCCGGCCTCACGCGCAACAAATCGCCGATGGCAATGGCATCGAGAGGGACGTCCTCATCACCATCCTTGCCAATGCGTCGCGCGGTCTTCGGCGCAAGACCGAGCAGCGCGCGGATCGCACCTGACGTCTGATTGCGCGCGCGCAGCTCGAGCACCTGTCCGAGCAAAACAAGCACGGTGATCACTGCAGCGGCTTCGAAATAGACCGCCACAGCCCCGTGATGATCACGGAACGCGTCGGGAAACAAACCGGGCGCGAAGGTGGCAACGACGCTGTAGACCCACGCCACACCGGTGCCCATGGCAATCAGCGTGAACATGTTGAGATTGCGCGTGATCACCGAGCGCCAGCCGCGCTCGAAGAAAGGTGCGCCGGCCCACAGCACCACAGGCGTCGCCAGCACGAGCGAGATCCAGTTCGATGTGGTCTGCGACACCAGTTGCATCAGGCCGAGATGCGCGCCCATCTCCAGTACGAACACCGGCAATGTCAGCGCCAGCGCGATCCAGAAGCGCCGGGTCATATCGATCAATTCAGGATCGGGCTTGTCGTCGAGCGAGACCTGCTCCGGCTCCAGCGCCATGCCGCAGATCGGACAGCTGCCCGGTCCTTCCTGACGGATCTCCGGGTGCATCGGGCAGGTATAGATCGTGCCGGCCGGCGCTGGCGGTGCAGGCTCCTTCGGCTTCAGAAAGCTCTCGGGATCGGCGTTGAAGCGCTCGCGGCACCGGGCACCGCAGAAGAAATATTCATGGCCCTGATAGATCAGGCGGTTCTTGGCGGTCGCGGGATCGACGGTCATGCCGCAGACCGGATCGAGCACTTTGGCCGGCGCCGCCTCGGCGTGATGGTGACCATGCGAACAGCATGCGCCATGCGTGTGACCGGCATGGGCAGCGTGCCCCCCATGCGTGTGAGTTGTCTCTGCCATCGCGCCCTCGGCTCTTGAAATGTATACCCTATGGGGGTATATGAACCTCATGCGCAGTGAAATCAAGACGTCCTGTTTAAAACGCCTCAAACGGATCGAAGGCCAGGTTCGCGGCCTTGCCGGCATGGTCGAGGCTGATCGCTATTGCATCGATGTGGTGACGCAGATCGCTGCGGCCCGCGCCGCCTTACGACGGGTCGAGGAGGAGATCCTGCGAGATCATGTCGCGCATTGCGTGGAGCACGCGATCTCGTCAGGCGACAAGGCGGACCAGCGGCGCAAGATCGCCGAGTTGATGGACGTGGTCAGCCGCGTCGATCGATGATCACAGAGGCGCCGCACTTTTGCGACGTCGGAAGACGGTTGATCAGTCGTTACAATTTTTGCGCGGTGAAGGTGTCGATCGAATTCGACCACACGCTTAGGTCACCAAGAGCTCGCGGATATTCGCGTAATTTACGACTGGCTAAGCATGTGCAGCGATAGCACGCGGGGCCACGAGATGGCACCGATCGCTGGTATTTACGTGTCTTTACGTACTTATATCTAACGTCCCGCGCAATTGCGGTAATCCCGCTCGCGGTAACTGTACATGCTTACGATCTATAACTGCATCGCCTATGCCCATGATTTCAGGCTCGTCGGACTAGCGGCCATCATCTGCGCAATCGCGTCCCTCGCTGCCATCAATCTGCTCCGTCATGCGCGAAACACCACAGGCCAGATGCGCCTCGTCTGGCTCGCGGTATCCGCGATCTCCACGGGCTTCGGCATCTGGGCCACGCATTTCGTGGCGATGCTGGCATTCTCGCCGGGGATGCCGAGCGGCTACAATATCGTACTCACGGTCGTCTCGCTGATCGCCGCGCTGCTGCTGACCGGCGCCGGCCTTGCCGTGTCGTTGATTCCGAATTTTCGTGCCGGCCTCTGGATCGGCGGCGCCGTCGTCGCGGGCGGCATCGCGGCGATGCATTACATGGGCATGGCCGCCTTCGAACTTCAGGCGCGCATCAACTGGGATACGACGCTCGTCATCGTCTCGATTGCTTTGGGAGCCGTGCTCGGTGCGATCGCGCTTCCGGTTGGGCTGCATGGCAGCACCTTGCGCTGGAAGATCAGCGGCGCGCTGCTGCTGACGCTCGCGATCTGTAGCCACCATTTCACGGCGATGAGCGCAGTCACCATCATCCCGGATCCGGCCATCGCCGTCTCGCCGCTGACCGTTCCCGCCGGATGGCTCGCGCTTGGCGTCTCATTGATCAGCTTCGCTATCATCGGTCTCGCGCTGGCCGGCATCGTGCTGGATATCCGCGATCGCCGCCGCTCCGATCTCGAAGCCGACCGCATGCTGGGCCTTGCCAATGCCGCGGTGGAAGGCCTGCTGGTCTGCGACGGCGACACGATCGTCACGGTCAACACGTCGTTCGCCACGCTGGCGGGATCGTCCGCCGAATTGCTGATTGGCGACCGCCTGCAAGACTGTTTCCCCGATGAAGCTGCGCGCACTCAGATCATGAGCCAGCCTGACAAATCGGTGGAAGCGAACCTGCGGCAACGCAACGGCAAGACGATCCCGGTTGAATTGATCCTGCGTGGAATCGACTTTGCAGGGAGGCCACATCAGGTCATCGCAGTACGCGACCTTCGCGAACGCAAGCAGGCCGAACAGCACATCCGCTATCTCGCCCATTACGACTCCCTGACCGGACTGCCCAATCGCGGCACGTTCCACGATCGAATCGATCAGGAGATTACGACACTCTCCAAGGACCGCTCGCTTGCCGTACTCGCTTTGGATCTCGATCAGTTCAAGCAGGTCAATGACCTGTTCGGCCATGCCGCCGGCGACAAGGTCCTCAAGAGCGTAACGGCGCGCATCACCGCCCTGCTCGGCGAAGGCGAGATGATGGCGCGCCTTGGCGGCGACGAGTTCGCCATTCTCCTACCGAACCTGACTTCGCCCGCAGCTGCGAGTCAGTTCGCTGACAGAATTGTGGAAGCATTCCGGAGCAAGGATGCCACCTTCGAACTCGGCAGCGTCACCGCCAGTGTCGGCATCGCACTCTGCCCAGACGACTCCAGTGATCGCGACACGTTGCTCGCCTGCGCCGACACCGCGCTCTACCGCGCCAAATCCGAAGGCCGCGCGACCTGGCGCTTCTTCGAACCTGCAATGGGGGAAGCCGTACGCGACCGTCGATTACTCGAACACGATCTGCGCAACGCCATCGATGCCAATCAGCTGAAGGTGGTCTATCAGCCTCAGGGCACCATGGAGTCGGGCCGCGTGATCGGCTTCGAGGCACTCCTCCGCTGGAACCATCCTGTCCGCGGCAATGTTCGCCCCGACATCTTCATTCCGATTGCGGAGGAGACCGGCGCCATTCTCGGCATCGGCGAATGGGTGCTGCGCGCCGCCTGCCGTGAAGCGGCGACCTGGAAACATCCTTTGACCATCGCGGTCAATGTCTCGGCGGTTCAGATCCACCACGACAGCTTTGTCACAACCGTCCATGAGGTCTTGCTGGAAACCGGCCTGCCCCCGCATCGGCTCGAACTGGAGATCACTGAGACTGCGCTGATCCGCGACTTCGACCGCGCATTGTTGACGCTGCGCCAGATCAAGGCACTCGGCGTTCACATTGCCATGGATGACTTCGGCACCGGCTACTCGTCGTTGTCGAACCTGCGCGCATTCCCGTTCGACAAGATCAAGATCGACGGATCATTCATCAGGTCGGTGAACACCAACAGCCAGGCGGCGGCAATCGTGCGCGCCGTCGTCGGCCTCGGCCGCGGGCTTGGACTGCCGGTGCTCGCCGAAGGCGTGGAAACCGAAGCGGAGTTCGCATTCCTGCGCGACGAGAAATGCGACGAGGCGCAGGGCTATCTGCTCGGCCGGCCAGCTGACATAGGCAACTTCCGTGAAGTCACCCAAGGGATGACCTCGCCTGCCGGCGATATCGCCATTTCAGCATAGGCGTTAACACCCCGCCGCCGCGATCGCACCAACGACAAAAAACGCGCGAAAGGCTCGCGCGCTTTTTCTGGGGTCAAAAGAGCAGAACGGCTATCAGGCCGCCTGCTTGTGCATCGCGCCGGTTGCCGATCCGTTGCCGCGAATAGCCTTGATCGACCGTTCGATCGCCGCCCACAGCTTCCCGATCTCGCTGGCTGCGCGACCTTCTGCCTGATATTCGCGGGCGCCTTCACCCTGGCCGAGTGCGAGCAGGAGATCGGCGCGGTTGGTGATCTGCCCCGACCACACCGGAGCCTTGAACTTGGCGAGCGCTTCGCGGGCGATCGTCACGATACGGCTTTCGGAGTCGTCACGGCGTGCTGGCGCACCGTTGATGACAACCGCATAGGGCTTGCGGGCCGAGCGGCAGCTCTGGATCGTCGCCTGCACCGCGTCGACGTCGAACACGCCGGGACGCGCAGGAATGATCACCATGGTTGCGTTCTTGATGGCATCGTCGACCACGGCCGATGTGTTCGGCGGCGTGTCGATGAACACCCATTCAAAACCGTCACGCTTCGCGGCAGCAACCATTTCGGTCACGCTGCGATTTGCGATCTTCAGCGGCGGTTCATTTGTTCCCCGCAGCTTGTGCCAGAGCGTCAACGAACCCTGCGGATCGGCGTCGATCAGCAAGCAAGGCTTCGTCGCTTTATGAACTTGAGCAGCAAGATGTGCAGCCAGGGTACTCTTTCCCGAGCCGCCTTTACGCGATGCGAAAACTATGACGTTCATATGTTGGCCTCCAGATTGACCCCAGGAGGCGAAAATGAATCAGTCTGCTGATTCGTTAAAGTCATATTTACAAGCAATTCAAGGATATGTGCCTGATTTGTTTGGAATGTTGGTTTTTGAGTCACACATTGCGGCGCAACAGGCCCGAAATGAGTCAGGTGTAGTACGCTTGTCGCCACTTTGTCGCAGTCTGGTATCAAATCAGACGCTCAAATCTTGCTATCAGCGCCGTTGGAGCGAGTTGAATCCGTACTTTTGATAGCAATGCCCTTCGCACGCTGACGTTCGATCCACTTCCGCTCAAGCCAACCGAGAAATTGCGCCACCGGTTTTTCCAGCGGCGGAATATCCTGCGCGATGAGGATGAGTCCGAGCGGCAACATCCAGAGGCCGAGCACGGGAAGAATACTGAAAATTCCACCGATAATGAGCAGAACGCCAAGGGGAAAACGAACGAGCCTTGATGAGGGCTTGCGCAACCAGCCTACAAATCTGGCGGGTCCGGGCGGAAGTTTGGTTTCGAACCATTCAAGGTGCCGATTGAGTTCGGCCTTGTAGTCGATCGTGGTTTCACTGCTCAAAATGACGCTCCTCATCATCCGCAGATGTTGCTTCGTGGCGTGATACCAACGTGTCAGTTTGTCGCGTGTTCACTTTTTTGCCACGATCTATGACGTCACGGTGCAGCGCCTCGGCGAGACCAAGCCGTTCTGCACGCTGACTAAACTTTCGTTCACGTGAAAGCGCAGCCTGATCAGCTCGGGCGCGTCGGTTTTTTCGCCCGTCGCGACTTGACCGCGGACTTGCGCGCGCTGACCGGCGTTGCCCGGAAGAATTGCGCGCAGCCCGGGCTCAATTGCGCCCGCTTCTGAATCATGCAGGCCGTCACGCGATCCACATCGGGAATGACGGCGCTGCAGAGCCGAAAGGCATCGCCAGTGCAAAGCTGTTGCTGATCTTCGGTATAGGCCTGTGACGGCGTCGCCGAGAACGACGCGCCGATCATGAGTGACATGGCAAGCCACCCGTTCAGAATCCCTGGACGTACCGGCATAGTCTCCCCCTGGTTGCACGTTATCGTCGGAGTGTCGGAGACGATTGCCCGCTTGGCAAGGCGGACGTGACGGGGATCGGGCTTGCCTTCGCGCCGGCCCTGTAGTTTCTCCTGGACATCGCGGCGCCGTTGCTCCGTCGCGACCTCGTGCGAGAGACGGTCCAAGATGAACAGTGAGGCAAAAGCGACATTTCAAACCTGCGCGGACGGTTCACGATCATGAACTGGACCCGTATTGGTATTGTCGGCTTCGTGGGATTGTGCGCCTGGGCGGCATGGCCAAAGGGCAACGACGCTGCCCCGCCGCGGCCGTTGCTGATCAAGGCAGCGTTGAAACAGGTCGATGATCCCGTCGTCATCCTCGGTGACAGCATCGTCCAACGCGCCATCTTCCCGCGCGCAGTCTGCGGTCGGCCCATCGTCAATGCCGGGATCGACGGATCGACAACATCGAGCGGCCTCGATGCCATGCTGACGAAAGCACTCGGCGGGAAGCAGGCCGCCATGGTCGTCGTCTCCCTCGGACTCAACGATGCTGCGGGCCTTGTGAACGCCGACTTATACCGAACCAACTATCTCGCTTTGCTCGCGACGTTGAAGTCCACGGCTCCACGAATGGCCATCGCGACCGTGACGCCCGTTGAAGCTGGCAAATCCGATAGCGCACGCATCAACGACCGGGCGATCGAGAGTTACAACGCGTTGCTGCCCAGCATCGCCGGCGATGCTGGCGCGAGCCTTGTCACCATCCCGCCCATGCCGGCGAAATACACAACCGATAGCGTTCACCTGAATGATGCCGGCTATGCAATCTGGACCAAGGCTGTTCTTGGCGGAGTCAGCGACGTCCTTTGCAAAGGCAAGTAACAGCGAAAGCGATCAACGCAGAAACCGCATCAGGCCTCGTTGACGCCAACGCCGCGCTCGTCGAGCAGTTGCTGGCCTTTCAACGTGATCCTGAATTTCGGTCCCGCTGCCGGCTTGGCCTGATCGACCACCTCGACAAGCCCTTGGGCAATCAGCCCGTCAAGCACTGCGCGTTTTTCGGCATTGAGATCGAGCCCGGAAGCGCGCGCGATATCGCACATCATCGCAATACCGGCATTGCTGATATCAGCATCGATCATGATTGCCTCCTGTCGTAACCAACCAACGGAACAGTCGCATCAGGGTTCCCGGTCTCCCGACAGGGCAAAAGTCCGCAAACACCATTGGTGAACAGGCAGGATTCAGAATTCCGGAACGTGACGATGCGGAATGATCTGACCGGTGGTCAGGCATCCTCGGCCCGACCCGAGCGGTCAGACATTGCCCGGCGACCCAGGCGGCACTTCGTTTCAGCTAAGCGATTGATTTTCATGGTACAGTTGGGTGGGCTCGAACCACCGACCTCCTGTTCCACAGACAGGCGCTCTAACCAACTGAGCTACAACTGCATCCTTGATCGGCCCCGAAAAGCAGGGTCGCGAACGGGCGGGAAACTAGGTGCAACGCATCTCTTTGGCAAGGCCGCGGAGGTGCAGAAAACACGGATTATGAGGCAAAAACAAAAGCCCGGGCCATGAGCCCGGGCTTTCACTCGCTTTCAGATGCCAGTCGCTCAGGCGGCGGGCTGGAACAGCTTCGAAGCGCCGGTCTTGATCGGTTCGGCGGTCTCGGAGGCGATCTTCTGGCCGAGTTCGGCAAGCTGCTTGGTCTGACCGGTGAAGGTCTCGACCTGGCTGCGCGCAAAAGCAGTCCACAGCTCCATCGCCTGCGACGGCGATTTCACGCCGATCAGCGACTGAGCGAAGTCGAAGCCCGCATTGGTGTTGGTCTTGGCAATGTCGAGCAGCTTGGCCGAATATTCGGCAGCGCCCTTGGTGGCCGTGCCGAACACGGCTTCAACCGTGCTGTTGTGGGTCTCGGCAGCGTCCTTGAGCTTGGCATAGCCCTCGCGCGCCTGCGAGACGCCCTTTTCGGCGAAAGCGCGGACCTGCTCCGGCACCTGGAACGGGATAACGGAAGATGAGAACGGATCGGTCGATTCGGCCATAGCGTGCATCCTTCGTGGTGGGGGTAAAACCAATAAACCCGCGGAGGCTGCGGAAGGCACCGGTGCCTTTCATCAGCTGGCGGGAAAGAGCGGCATCGCCATCAGCGATGCGTCATCGTGGTTACCGCAATATCATGTCGGAATTGTGCGACGCAACAGAATATTGCGCCGCAAAATCGCATGAGACCCGGATCGAATGCGCGCCCACGTCATGGAACTTGTGGTCGCTCAATCACCGATTGCAGGCTGGAAGGACCTGGAATTCGGTCAGCTCTTCGGCTCAGCTCTTGGGCTTGGCGGCATCCATGGCAGCGCGGCTCATGATCTGACCCATTTCGCTCGCCTGCTCTGCCAGCGACTTCATCTGCGACTGCACGTATTCGCTGTGGAGCCGCATGACGTCACCGAGATCCTTGGCGTGCAGCAACTGCTGGGCATAATCCAGTGACGCGGCGACGTTCTTCTCGGCATAGGCGATCGCCTTGGTGCTGACATCTTTGGCACCGGCGCGCACGGTTTCACCGCGATTTTCGATCGACGAAGCCGTGCTCTGGGCGCTGGCCAGAAATTTCTCGAATGCCTGCTTGGCTTGGTCAAAGCTGGCTTCGGCCATTGCGCGCATTTCCTTCGGAATCTCGAATTGATCGGTCATGTCCCGCTCCATTTTGCATTGACGAAGCCGTCCACGGCCCCGTCTCCCGTGTCGCCCACTGCAATCTAGCCGAGCTTGGCATCGCCGATGTGACGCGGCGTCCCGTCCTCGTCCGATCCCATCGTGGACCTTTGTTTTTGTTTTGCAACCGCCAACGCGCGGGGTGCCTTTCGGTTCAGCAGAATGGCGAACCCTCGGAGCGGATTAACGTTATTGCTGCTTTGGCCTGTTGGAATGGGCCGGGGACATGGACCTGCGCGCCAGTGCGGGCGATACTAACGAAGTATTAACGATGTCATCGTTTGGCCCGCAATCTGTGACGCGGATACCGGACGGACGCCCAACGAGTCAGTCATGAAGTGCCGATGAACAATGCGGATTTTCAGTTGCGAGGCGTCGGTGATGCACGGCTTGCCGTACACGCCACCAGCAACCAGCCGGTCTGGCTGTGGTCGCGCGACGGCACCCGTGTCCTGTGGGCCAATCCGGTCGGCGCCAAGCTGTTCGGCGCCCGTAATGCATCGGACCTTTTTGCTAGGACTTTCGGGCCCGCCGATACCCATCGCCGCCAGATAGCCCTACTCGGCACACGGCTACCGGCCGGCGGAACCATGCGGCTCGAGCGCCTGCGCGGCTTTGGCGCGGCGCTGGGCAGCCTGATGACCTGCGCCTGCGCGCAGCTTGAATTTCCCGATGGCGGCAGCGGCATTCTCGTTGTCGCGGCGGAGCCGCTCGGCGGCCGCGGCATGCCGCTGATCGAACGGCTGCAAAATCTCGTCGAGGGAATCGACACCCCGATCGCTGCCTTTGCACGGGACGGCCTGTTCGTCGGCGCCAACGAAATGGCCCGGGCTCTGCTTGGTTTTCGCAATCTCTCCGATGCCGGCCTCGATCATGCGCGCGACGGCGCACTGAAGGACGGCCGTATCGAAACGCCTATCGGCTTTGGCCGCATGGTCCTGCAGCGCGTGGGCAGTGGCGCCGATGTTGGACTGGTGGCGCTGATCGCGCCGGGCACCGTGCATCCGGCACCGAGCGAAGAAGAACTCGAGGCTCCCGTAAAACCCGAAGCCGGCGTTGAACCGCAAAGCGCCCTTGCGGAGCCGAGCGACCTGCCTGTCGCATTCAATCAGGCCCCTGAGACGACTGACCTGAGCCAACAGGCCATCGACATCGACGCTCCGATCGAGCCGGAAAAACCCGAGACCGGTCGCGACGCGCATCTCGAAGACGTCATCGCCGAAACCATCGCACATGCCGACGCACCGGCTGAGACTCATGCGCCCTCGCCTGCCGTGGAAGCCGTTGCTGACAAACCTGCGCCCGTTGCGCTGCCAGACATCGAGCCGCGCACGACGCCGCTCCGTTTCGTCTGGCAGATCGATGCGGAGAAGCGTTTCACACTGAACTCTGACGAGTTCATCCACCTGATCGGCCCGCGCACAGCGGCAAGCTTTGGCCGCAAGTGGAACGATCTCACGGCCGAATTCAACCTCGATCCCGATAGTCACGTCGTCAAGGCGATGGCCACACAGCAGACATGGAGTGGCATCACGCTGCTCTGGCCGGTGGATGGCGGTGGCCGCCTGCCTGTCGAACTCTCTGGCCTGCCGCTGTTCGATCGCGAGCGCAATTTCACCGGCTATCGCGGTTTCGGCGTTTGCCGCGACCTCGATGGGATGACGCGGCTCGCCGAACAACGTCGACATGATCACGTCAGCGCCCCACCGCCCAGACCATTGTCCGCCGATGTCGCGCAGGCCGGCCCTGTCGGCGACAGTGTCAATGAACCGATTGCCCTCACCACCAACCCGATACCAGAACAGACACCACCGCCAACCACACCGGACAGCACCGTGCAACCACCCGAGAACGTCGTGCCATTTCGACCAGGCGATCCCAGATCGCCGGCACTGACGCCTGTCGAGAACAGCGCCTTCAACGAGCTTGCACGGCAATTGTCGGCGCGGCTCGAGTCGGAGACGGGACTGATCGCGAGCACGAACACACCCGAAGCGGACAGCGAGACGGACGATGCACCGACGCCTGCCCAGACCTTGTCTCAGCCAACTGAGGCGACGTCACAGGCTGCCTGGCTGACAACGCCACCGGCTGCACCACGCGGCGAGATGATGCGCGACAAGGTGCTGCTCGACCTGATACCGGTCGGCGTCCTGATCTATCGCCTCGATCGCCTGCTATTCGCCAATCCCGCCTTCCTCGCCCGGATGAACTATCCAAGCCTGAACGCACTGGAAGAAGCAGGTGGCCTCGATGCGCTCTATGTCGGAGCTGATGTCTCTTCTGCAGCCAGCACCTCCGATGACGGCACCGCCGTCACGATTTCGGTCGGTGACCAGTCCGGCACCACAGTGCCCGCCGAAGCGCGCCTGTACACGATTTCATGGGACAACGAGCCGGCGCATGCGCTGATTTTCTCTCCGCCCAAGGCAGAGCCAGTCGCCGCCCCCGTCGCAATCGCTGCGCCCGTTGCGGACGCGCCACTGCCCGCCGGCCATATCGATGCTGAAGATCTTGCCGCGATCCTCGATACCACGGCCGAAGGCGTCATCATGTTCGACGCCGAAGGCAACATCAATTCTTGCAATCGCAGCGCCGAGGCGCTGTTCGGCTATAGCGGTGAACTACTGACGCAGCGGAATGTGACCGACCTGTTCGCTGCAGAAAGCCGCCGCGTGGTGCAGGATTATCTCGCAAGCGTGAAGGAAGCCGGCGTGGCCAGCCCGATGGATCATGGCCGTGAGGCCCTGGGACAGGTGCGCGCGGGTAGCCTCGTCCCGCTGTCGATGACCATCGGCCGTACGCGCGCGGATGGACCGAACTTCTTTGCCGTGTTCCGCGACCTGACGCAGACGAAGAAGACCGAAACCGAACTGCTGAATGCACGCCGCCAGGCTGATCGTGCGGCAACGGCCAAGGCCGATGTACTGGCGCGGATCAGCCATGAGGTCCGCACGCCACTGAATGCCATCATCGGCTTCGCGGAAGTGATGGTGGACCAGCGCTTCGGCCCGCTCGGCAACGAGCGCTATGTCGAATACATGAAAGACATTCGCGCCTCGGGTGAACGCGTCATCGCGATCGTCAACGATCTGCTCGATCTGTCACGCATCGAGACCGGCAAGATCGACCTCGCTTTTACCACGCAGAACCTCAACGAGATGGTGGAGCAATGCGTTGCGGTGATGCAGCCGCAGGCCAATCGCGGCCGTATCATCATCCGCACCTCGCTGGCGCATCTACTGCCGACCGTCGTTGCCGACGCCCGCGCACTGCGGCAAATCACGCTGAACCTGATCGGAAATTCGATTCATCTTGCCAATGCCGGCGGTCAGGTGATCGTCTCCACCGCATTGTCCGACTTCGGCGAGATCGTGCTGCGGGTCCGCGACACCGGTCACGGCCTCAACGACAACGACCTCGCCGCCGCGATGGAGCCGTTCCGCAGTTCGACGCCAGCGGATTCTTCGGAGAGCTCCGGTGTCAGCCTATCGCTGACCAAGGCGCTGGTCGAAGCCAACAACGCACGCTTCCAGATCAAGACCGCGCCGAGTTCGGGCACGCTGATCGAGGTGGCATTTTCGAATGCGGCGGTGAAGGCCTGAGCGGCCTTCTCCGGTTTAGCGACTGAGCGCCATCGCCGCCTCGGAACGGCGCGGCTTGCGATAGCCGACCAGCAGCGGACCGAATGAAACGGCGAAGCCGATAAAGGCCGCGACCCACGTCCATGCTGCAACATGGAGCAGCGGCGGACTGTAAGCCGGCGCGATCACGGCGCCGATCCGCGCCAGCGCCGCCACGATGATGACAGCATAGATCATCAGCGTGGTGCGTGAGGCATGCAGTGCCTGGCCGGTATGACCCAGTGTTGCCCGGCTCATGACAGCGAGCGTCATCACACCGGCCGCACCTGCCATCCATCCATGCAGGCCGGCGCTGGGCGCGACCCATCCTGCTGTCGCTGCGGCATTCAGCAGGAAACCCAGCGGCACGAAGGCGTAACCGATATGCAGGATCAGCAGCAGGCCCTCGCGCGACGTACGATCGCCGGCCCAGCGCGCAAGACGCATGATGTGCAGCAAGCCGACCAGTGCGAGCACCAATCCCGTTAGCTCGCCAACGGGCCGCGCGATCCACAGCACCAACGCGGCGGCGCTGACGGCAATGACAATCATATCGAAACGCGCGAACGGCACTGGCAGCCGACCGGGATTCTCGCGCACCAGCCAGTTGCGGGTGAAGCTCGGAATGATCCGCCCGCCGATCAGCGAGATCAGCAACACCACGACCGCAACGCCGATCCGGATGCTGACATCCGCGGCGCCAGCAAGATGAGCTTCAACATGAAAGGCGATGTCACCGACCAGCAGGAGCGCGACGATGCCCACCACTGGCAGATTGCGCCAGTTGCGACCCGCTGCGATCTCGCGGGTTGCAGCGGCAGCGACCAGCGTCAGGAAACTCACGTCGATCAGCATCGCCATCAGCCAGCCCGTATAGGCCGAAAATGTCAGGCAAATCCGTCCCGCGATCCAGAGGACGACCAGTCCGAGCAACGGCAGGCCGCGGATCGGCAGTCGACCGGTCCAGTTCGGAATGGCCGTGAACAGAAAGCCGGTGACCACGGCCGACATGAAGCCGAACAGCATCTCGTGAATGTGCCAATCGCGTGGCGCAAAGCCGGTGGCCAGCGCCAACCGGCCATGGAAGGCCGGCATCCAGATTAGAATTCCCAAACCGGCATAACACGCCCCGAGAAGGAAAAAGGGGCGGAAGCCGGCCGAGAACAATGGCCAATCGGCGATGGAACGAACACGAAGAGGCGTCATCGTCACTCTCCTGTTTGGAGCGCGTTACTTCGCAGCCACTTTCTCGAACAGCGCCGCGAACACTGTCTTTGCCTTGCCGGGATGGGTCACCGCCCTGGCTTCGGCTGCATTGGTTGGCGTACCGACCACGACCAGTCCCACCATGCCCATGCCGTAATGCGGCGCGCATTTCACGCCGTAGACGCCGGGCTTGTCGAAGGTCACCACGAGGTCCTGGCTCATCTTGCCAACGAAGGGCGTCGCATCGGCAGGCAACATGCCTTTGACCGATTCAACACTGTGCGCCTTGTCGGTCGACACGAATTTCACGGTATCGCCGGGCTGCACATTGACCAGTGCGGGCTCGAACACCATTGCGGTCCCGTCAGCGCCCTTGTTGAGCATTTTGACCTCGACCTCTGCAGCGCCAGCGGCGCCTGTCAGAGCGAAAAGGACGGTGGCGGTTGCAAGCATGAGAGCCTTGCGCATCGTATTTCTCCGTAAATTCCGGTCATTTCAGCTGGATGCGGCAAGTTACGCCTGCCGTCCGGCCCCCACATTGCGCCAGCGCAAACTTCCGCTTGATCGACGCCCGCAATCACGGTCTAGAAGTGCCCGGAACGGAAATCTGACGGAGAACGCATGTCGGCAGTCGACAGCTCCATGGTCGTGCATCTGCCGCTGTTCGAGGGCCTCGACACCGCAGCCTGTGAGGCGATCCTGCGCGAGGCGCATTCGATCCGCGTCCCGAAGAACAAGGTAGTTTTCGAGCAGGGCGAGGACGTCCACTCGTTCTATCTGCTGCTCCATGGGCATATTCGCGCGACCAAGATGACGCCCGCCGGCGAACAGGTGATCGTGCGCTATGTTGCCACCGGCGAGATCTTTGGAATCGGCCAGGCGATCGGGCTCGCGGCCTATCCGGCAACCGCAACGGCGGTGGATGACAGCGTGGTTCTGGTGTGGCCCACCACGGTCTGGACCCACCTGGTCGCCGACTATCCCGTCCTCGCCGCCAACACGCTCAAGACCGTCGGTAGCCGGTTGCAGGAAGCCCATACGCGTGTGGTCGAGATGTCGACCCAGCAGGTCGAGCAGCGCGTCGCCCACGCCTTGCTGCGGCTGGTGAACCAATCAGGCCGCAAGACCGCACAAGGCGTCGAGATCGATTTCCAGTTGAGCCGGCAGGATATCGCGGAAATGACTGGCGCCACGGTGTTCACCGTGAGCCGCACGCTCAGCACCTGGGAACAGCGCGGGCTGATCGAAAGCAGCCGGCAGCGCATCGTGCTGCGCGAACCCGAGACATTGCGTACGCTCGCCAACGCTGTTCCAGGTGACGACGCGTAGTGCGGTTACGCCGCTTCGAATTGCCTGACGTCGTTCGACACGTCTCCGAGCGGGATCGAGATGGCAGCCCTGACGCCCTGGGCATCGCCGCGGTTGGCAATATCGAGGCTGAAGCCGTTACGATCCGCCGCTGTCCGGGCAATCGCCAATCCGAGCCCCGTGCCATCGATATCCATCGGCGCCGCACGGAAGAAGCGGTCATAGAGATACGGCACGGCGGATTCCGGTATCCCGCATCCGCTGTCGATCACCTCGATGACGAAATCCGTACCCCGGCGTGCAGCCTTGATGCTGACCGCGCCGCCGGCGCGCGTGTAACGCACCGCATTGTTGAGCAGATTCGAGACGATCAGCCGGAGATCGGCGGCACGGACATTCAATTCATCACGCGTCCCCGGTACGATCGCGAGTGAGACGCCCTTGGCCTCGGCGATGGAGACGAAGCCGGACACCACCAGCCGCACGAAGGCCTCGGCATCGACGACCTCGGCTTCGCTTTCGATGCCTGCATCGGCGCGCACCATTATCATCAGCTGGTTCACCGAATAGGAGGCCCTTCGAATCCCGTCGAGCAGGTCCTGCGCGATCTCACGTTCAGGCGGATTGAGTTCGCGCGATCGCAGATTATCGATCTGGATCTGCAGGGCCGCGAGCGGAGTCCGCAATTCATGTGCCGCATCGGACACGAAGCGACGCTGGGTCTCCAGCGCGGTCTGATGTCGCTCGATCAGGGAATTCATGGCCGTCACCAGCGGAGCGACTTCGACCGGGACGTCTTTCAGGCTCAGCGCGTCCTTCGCATCGGCGCTGCGTTGACCGATATCCGCCGATAGCGTTCCGAGCCCGGAGAGCACGCGCTTGACCGCCCACCGGATCATCAGCCATGCGATCGGAATGGCGACGATCAGCGGAACTGCAGCGCCCGCGGCCGCATAGGCGGCAACTTCCTCGCGCGCGCTCCAGCGCTGCGAGACCTGGATCGCATGCTGCGAGTCGCGCGACCGGAACACACGCCAGCGCTCTCCACCTGCGGTCACGTCGGCATAGCCGAGGTCCGGCTGAAACGGGATATCGACCGAAGGGCCTGAACGGTGAATCGGCTGTTTTGCCTGATCCCAGATCTGGATCACCAACTGGTCTTCCAGTTCGGCATCGATCCGCGGCTCGATATCCTGTCGGAACACCATGCCCGCCGTAAGCGCAACCTCGTGCAGAGCGTTGTCCTGAAAGCTGTTCACCTCGTATTTGACGAAATAGTAGGAGGTCACCGCGGCGGCGACGCCAACGACCATGAGCAGACCAGTGACGTAAGTCATCACGGTCCTTCGCAGCGACGTCATGCGCCCTCCTTTGTCACCATCCAGCCTGCACCGCGGACATTGCGAACGATATCCTTGTCGAATTTCTTGCGCAGCCCATGAATCAGCACATCGACTGCGTTGCTCTGGACCTCTTCGCCCCAGCCGTAAATCCGGCTCTCGATCTGACTACGCGACAGAATCTGCCCGGGACGTTCCATCAAGGCCTGGAGTACCGCAAATTCGCGCACCGACAGCAGTTGCTCGATATCGCGGAATGTCGCCACCTGCGTCGATGGATCGAGCGTGATCTCTGCGGACGTCATGAGCGATACCACGCGGCCATTGGCGCGGCGCGTGACCGCGCGGATCCGCGCGAGCAGTACCGGCAGTTCAAATGGCTTGACGATGTAGTCGTCTGCGCCGAGATCGAGGCCCGCCACCATGTCGGACACGCCATCCCGCGCGGTGATGATCAGGGCCGGCGTCGTCATGCCTGCTTGCCGCTTCGCCTTGAGCACGTCGAGACCTGACATCTTGGGAAGGCCGATATCGATCAGCGCGATTGCGTATTCAGAGCGGTCCATCGCGGCGAAGCCATCGCGGCCATTGCGCGCCCAATCGACACTCATGCCATTCTCGCTCAGGCCGCGCACCAGCGCCTTGCCGAACATCGCATCGTCTTCGATCAACAAAACGCGCATCACAAAATCTCATGCCTGCAGTAAATGTTTAACGTCAGCTCTCGCCATATGAACCAGCATCGGTTGAGACAACATCGCTCGCATCTCGATATTCCCTCACCCCTGTGCCGATGACCGCGGTGCTTGCGCGCATTGCAGCGCTTGTCCAGTGATCAATGGTCCAGCGCAGGTTACCCGCGACTCGTTCGTTTAGAACGATTACAAAATACTCTAGCGTCCAATGGTGCACAGATCACACAGCCTGGGCATATCCCTCGAAGTTCGATCTATTCTAAACGCCATCTAATTCGCGCCTAATACTCCGAATTGCAGATGTGTCCAAGTGTTTCCAGGGAGTCTTTCCGGGGAAGTACGAGGACCGCCGGCGTTTGCCTGAGCGGAGAGTTAAGTTCAGGGGCGCAATAATGAATTCCACGGCTTCTATCGGCGCGCGCAAGGCTCGTGCGCGCAAGACTTTTCTGATTTCGACGAGCGCAGCGGCGATGATCGCGGCGGGCTTCTGCATCGCAGAGCCAGCCATTGCGCAGACTGCAAATTCCGGCGCATCGACATTGCCACCGGTGCAGGTCGACGCTCCCAGCGCCCCCCGCGTCCGCCGTGCCAAGCCGCAGCGCGCCGCATCCGGCCGCGTCGCCCGGACACGCCCCGTTACGCCGCAGCCGGTTCGCCAGCCGCTTAGCGTCAACCCGCAGGACGCGCAGTCCGGCCAGGTCGGCTATATCACCCAGAATATTTCGAGCGGCACCAAGACCAACACCGCGCTCCTCAACGTGCCGCAATCCGTCACGGTGCTGACCAAGCAATTCATCCGGGATCAGGATTTCCGCAGCATCGGCGAAGCGGTTCGCTATGTGCCGGGCGTCGTTCCGCATCAGGGCGAAGGCAATCGCGATGACGTGGTGATTCGTGGCCAGCGCACCAATGCCGACTTCTTCATCGACGGCATCCGCGACGACGTGCAGTATTTCCGTGATCTCTACAACACTCAGCGCATCGAGGTCCTGAAGGGACCGAATGCGATGATCTTCGGTCGCGGCGGCGGCGGCGGCGTCATCAATCGCGTGCAGAAGGAAGCCGACGGCGTTCCGATCCGCGAAGTGACGGTTCAGGGCGGCTCGTTCGACAACAAGCGCGTCACCATCGATACCGGCGGCGCCGTAAATGAAAATGTCGCGGCGCGCATCAACGCGATGTACGAAAACTCCGGAAGCTATCGCGACTTCGTCAATCTTGAGCGCTACGGCATCAATCCGACTGTGACGATCCGCGGCGAGGACACCAAGGTCAAGCTCAGCTACGAATATCTGCATGACGATCGCACCGCGGATCGCGGCATCCCGGCGCAAGGCACGGTGCCCGCGCCCACGAACGCACGTCCGACGGTGCCATTCGCAACCAATGCATCGACCTTCTTCGGCAATCCGGACCAGAGCTATTCGAAGCAGGAAGTCCACATCGCGAACGCCGTAATCGACCATGATTTCAACAACGGACTCTCGGTCAAGAATTCGTCGCGCTACGCCAACTACGACAAGTTCTATCAGAACGTCTTCCCGACCACGACGTACTTCGTGGACCCCTCGGGCCAGGCGTCAATCTCCGCTTATAATAACCTGGCCCAGCGCGAAAATCTGTTCAATCAGACCGACTGGACTTACAAGACCAATACCGGCCCCGTGCTGCACACGATTGTCTTCGGTACCGAATTCGGACGGCAGAACACGTTCAGCTTCCGCAACACCGGCCAGTTCAACGGCAGCCCCACCCGGCTTGTCCCGGCGTCCAACCCAACGGTTTTCGAGCCGTGGTCATTCCCGCATGCCGCCACCGACACCAGCGCCTATGCGACGCTCGACATCGCATCGGTCTATGTACAGGACCAGATCGAAGTCAGCCGATACCTGCAATTCATCGGCGGCGTTCGTTACGATCGCTTCGACCTCACCTCACAGAACCTCAATCCGGGCGGCACTCTCGACAGCCGTGTCGACAACCTTGTCTCGCCGCGCGCCGGCGTGATCATCAAGCCGGTCGACAACGTTTCGGTCTATGGCAGCTACAGCATTTCGTATCTGCCAAGCGCCGGCGACCAGTTTAGTTCTCTGACGCCGAGCCTCGCGGTCACCGTGCCGGAGAAATTCATCAACAATGAAGTCGGCGTGAAGTGGGACATTACCCCACGGCTACAGGCCTCCGCGGCCATCTACGACCTAGACCGAGAGAACCAGAGGTTTATCGTGGGCGGCCAGGTCGTCGCCCTGGGCAAGACCAACACCAAGGGTGCCGAACTCAGCCTGACCGGCTATGTTACCGATCAGTGGCAGATCACCGGCGGCTACGCCTACACCGATGCGCGCATCATCGATGCCAGCTCCGCCACGATCGTCCCGGGCAACCGCGTCGGCCTGGTGCCACTCAACACCTTCACCATGTGGAACAAATATCAGTTCAACGAGATGTGGGGTGCCGGCCTTGGCGTCATCCATTACGATGACTTCTTCGCCACGTCGGATGATACTGTGAAGCTGAAAGCCTTCACGCGCGTCGATGCCGCCGTTTACTTCCGGCTCGACAAGACGTGGCGTGCCCAGCTGAACATCGAGAACCTGTTCGACACCAGCTACTACGCCACGGCTGACGCCCCCAACAACATCACGCCTGGCTCGCCGCGCGCGTTCCGGGCATCGGTGACGGCCAACTTCTAAGATCTCTCATCGCAGGCCGCAGGTAAGCCGTTGCTTATCTGCGGCCCGCTTGTTCGAATTGGAATCAATCTAACCTTCGTCCACGCGACGTTCCGTCACTGACATTCGAGCGCCCGCTACGCTACTCATCTGCCATTGCCATCGCCCCCTTGCCGGAGCCATTTCATGATCAAAAATCACGCCCTCGCCACCGCCCTCGTCTTCGCCGCCCTCGGTGCTTCCGCGCTGCAGGCTGCCGAAGAGGTCAATGTCTATACCTATCGCGAGACCAAGCTCGTACAGCCGATCTTCGAGGCCTTCACCAAGGACACCGGCGTGAAGGTCAATGTGATCTCGGCCAGTTCGGGCCTCGAGCAGCGCATGAAGGCCGAAGGCGCCAACAGCCCGGCGGACGTGCTGCTGACGGTGGATATCGGCCGCATCGATGAGGCCGTGCAGGCGGGCGTGACGCAGCCGATGAAATCCGAGGTGATCGAGAAGATCGTGCCGGCGCAATATCGCGATCCCGACGGCCACTGGGCCGGCATCTCGATGCGCGCCCGCGTGATCTATGCGTCGAAGGATCGCGTCAAGCAGGACGCCATCACCTATGAGGAACTGGCCGATCCGAAGTGGAAGGGCAAGATCTGCATCCGCTCCGGCCAGCACATCTACAATAACGGCCTGTTCGCCGCCTATGTCGCCAAGCACGGCGAGGCCAAGGCCGAAGAATGGCTGCGCGGCGTGAAAGCCAATCTGGCGCAGAAGCCGTCCGGCGGCGACCGCGAGACCGCGCGCGACGTCGCGGCCGGCAAATGCGATCTCGGTATCGGCAATACCTATTACTGGGCGCTGATGATGAATGCCGATCCCGACAAGAAGCCATGGGCCGAGGCCACCAGGGTGATACTGCCGACTTTCGAAGGCGGCGGCACCCATGTGAACCTGTCCGGCGTGCTGCTGGCCAAACATGCGCCGAACAAGGCCAATGCCATGAAGCTGATCGAATGGCTCGCCGGTGAGCATGCCCAGCAGGTCTATGCCGACGCCAATTACGAATATCCCGTGCGCGCCGGCATCGCTGTGAACCCGACGATCGCGGGTTACGGCAAGCTCAATGCCGATCCGATGCCCATCGCCAAGATTGCCGCCAACCGCAAGGCCGCGTCGACGCTGGTGGACAAGGTCGGGTTTGATAATTGAGCCCCGCTATTGCTCCGTAGGCTGTGATGATGCACAGCCTGTCAGTATGTTGTCCCTGCCTTGTGCGCCTGCAGCGCACACGGGGCGGGGACCATACGCACCGAACTCTCGGTAGGACGCTGTGGCTACGGCAATTTCTGACTTACTTCTCCTGGGTGTATGGATCCCCGCCTTCGCGGGGATGACGTGCGGAGAGTACCCCGGCGGGCATGCACGCCCGTGAGGCCTTCCCGCACCGAAGCGCTCGCGATTCTCGTCGCAATTGCCACCGCGCTCCTTGTGGCTGCGCCTGTCATCAGCATTGCGCTACTCGCGCTGCAGCCGGAGCCCGAGCTTTGGCAGCATCTGATCGCCTATGTGTTGCCGCAGGCGCTGCGCGACACCGCAGCCCTCCTGATCGGCGTCGGTATCGTCACGCTCATGGTCGGTGCGGGCACCGCATGGCTGGTCTCGGCGCATGATTTCCCCGGCCGCGCGCTTATGCTCTGGCTCTTGCCGCTGCCGCTCGCGATCCCGACCTATCTCGCCGCTTACGTCTATGTGGACCTGTTCGAGCCCCTGGGCCTCGTCCATCGCGCATTGGCAACGGCACTGTCATTGCCTGGTGCGATCGGATGGCTGCCGAGCCTGCGTTCGTTGCACGGCGCCATCTTCGTGATCGGCATCGTGTTGTATCCTTACGTCTATCTCTCTGCCCGCGCGATGTTCCAGCATCGCAGTGCCGATTTTGCTGAAGCCGCGAAGATACTCGGTGCGGATCGCTGGACGACGTTCCGCCGTGTCTCGCTACCGATGGCGCGCCCCGCCCTCGCTGTGGGCCTCGCGCTTGTATCGCTGGAAACGCTGAACGATATCGGCGCCAGCGAATATCTGGGCATTCGTACACTCACCGTCTCGGTTTTTACGACCTGGCTCAACCGCGGCAGCCTTGCAGGTGCTGCGCAGCTGTCATTGTTCATGCTCGCCATCGTCGGGGTGCTGATCGCCATCGAGCGCTTCGGCCGCCGCGAAGGCAGCGTGGAGTTCTCTTCGGAGAATCCGAGACTGGCACCGCGCACGCCTTTGACGGGCGCGCGCGGATGGCTTGCTTTCACCGCCTGTCTCCTCCCTGCCCTGCTCGGCTTCGCCGTGCCCTTGCTCTATCTGCTGCGCGAGAGCCTGCGCCGCGGTCTGCTATCGATGGACACGACAGTGTGGCGCGATGCGGGCCACACCATCGCGCTGGCCGCAATTGCCACCGGAGCCGCGCTGCTTCTCGGGCTTGTGGTGATCGTCGCTCAGCGTTGGCGTGCTTCGCGGCTGACCAACCTGTCGCTCGCTGTCGCCCAGACCGGCTATGCGCTGCCCGGAACGGTGCTGGCGCTGGGTTTGCTGACGCCGGTCCTGTTCGTGGACAATGGATTCAGCATGCTCGCCGGATGGCTCGGTCTCGCATCGCCCGGGCTTGTCATGGTCGGCTCCGGCGCCGCCGTGGTGATCGCCTATGTAATCCGCTTCCTGGCTGTGCCGACCGGTTTCATCAAAGCTGGCTTCGAGCACATCCCCGTCGATTACGACGACAGCGCCCGTGCCGCCGGCGCACCCGAAATCACCACACTGCGCGTGATTCAACTGCCGCTATTGCGTCCGGCATTGCTTGGCGCCGCCATCGTGGTCTTTGTCGACTGCCTGAAGGAGCTGCCGGCAACGCTACTGCTGCGGCCTTTGAATGTCGAAACGCTCGCGACATCGATCTATCAGTATGCCAGTCGCGGCAGTTTCGAAGAGGGCGCACTCGCTGCACTGCTGATCGTCGCTGCGAGCATCGGTCCCGTTGTGTGGCTGACGCGCTTCGCCGACGTGCCCAGCGGACCAGTCTAGGGCCAGCTAGACGGCTGAGACCTGACCGCTCTTTCGCGACTCCGCGAAGATCGCCCAGGCCGCGACGAACATTGCAGCGATCACGGGACCGACAACAAAGCCATTGAGGCCCAGCGCATCGATGCCCCCAAGGGTCGCGATCAGCACCAGGTAGTCCGGCAGCTTGGTGTCCTTGCCGACCAGCATCGGACGCAGGATGTTGTCGACCAGACCGATGACGAGGAATCCATAGGCGATCAGGATCACGCCCTGAACGACGGAGCCTGTTGCCAGCAGATAAAGCGCCACCGGCATCCAGACGAGACCTGCGCCCACAGCCGGCAACAGCGACAGGAACGCCATCAACACGGCCCACAGCAATGCGGCATTGATGCCAAGGATCCAGAAGATCAGCCCACCGAGCGCACCCTGTGCCAGCGCCACCAGAATGCCGCCCTTCACCGTCGCGCGGATCACCACCGTGAACTTCTCCATCAAATCGTCACGCAGCTCCGGCCGCAGCGGAATGGCATTCTTCACACGTTGCGACAACGCCTCGCCATCCTTGAACAAGAAGAACAGCAGATAGAGCATGATGCCGAGATTGATGATGAAATCGAAAGTGCTCTGACCGATATTGAGGGCCTGTGACGCGAAATACTGGCTCCCCTTTACAAGACCTTCGGTCAGTTTTTCCTGCATGCCACCAAGATTGGCGACGCCAAAGCGCTCGAGCAGGCCCTTGGCCCATTGCGGTAGCCCGTCCAAAATCTGCTGGATAAAGGTCGCCAGGTTAAACTGGCCCGACTTCATCTTGCCGACCACGACGGCCGCTTCCTGCGCCAGCGATGCGCCAACCAATGTCAGCGGCAGGATCACGATCAGCACGATCAATCCCACGGTGAGCAAGGCCGCCGAGTTCGGATGGTTCGGCATCCGGCGCTCCAGCCGCCCATGCATCGGCGCGAACATGATCGCGATGACCACACCCCACAGGATCGCGCTGTAGAACGAGCTCATGATCCAGCCGAAGGCCAGCGTGACCACGACGATCAGAAGCAGGAAGAAACGGTCTTCGAGACTGGCGCGCATGTCGGCTTCCTAGATCATGATTCGGGAAAGTGGAAACCGGCTTTCCGAAAGATCATGCTCACTAAAGAGATGAAGGCAGATACTAACACGAATGCCCGGCACAAGGCCGGGCACCATGTCAACGTTCGGAGCGCGCAATCGTTCAGGTATTGGTCAGCGCGACCCGGAATTCAGCTTCGGTATTGGCCTTCACCTCATCGAGCGTCACGCCATCGGCGAGTTCGATCAGGGCCATGCCGTCATTGCCGTGCTTGTCGATGGTGAACACCGCGAGATCGGTGACGACCATGTCGACGACGCGCTCACCGGTGAGCGGCAGGTTGCAGCTCTTCAGCAGCTTGGCGCCATCCTTGGCAGAATGTTCCATCACCACAACAACGCGCTTGACGCCAGCGACGAGGTCCATCGCGCCGCCCATGCCCTTCACCATCTTGCCGGGGATCATCCAGTTGGCGAGATCGCCATTCTGGGCAACCTGCATGGCGCCGAGGATCGACAGGTCGATATGGCCGCCGCGGACCATGCCGAAGGAGTCAGCCGACGAGAAATAGCTGGTGGTCGGCAGTTCGGTGACCGTCTGCTTACCGGCATTGATGAGGTCCGCATCTTCCTCGCCCTCATAAGGGAACGGACCCATGCCGAGCATGCCGTTCTCGCTCTGCAGCTGAACGTCGACACCTTCGGGAATGTAGTTCGACACCAGCGTCGGAATGCCGATGCCGAGATTGACGTAATATCCGTCGCGCAGTTCTTTAGCCGCGCGCGCTGCCATTTGATCACGGGTCCAGGCCATCGTTCTCTCCTGTTTTTGCTTTTAGCGGTTACGCGGGACGCTGACGCGAGGTGACTTTTTCGATCCGCTTCTTGCCGGTACCGACCTCGACAATGCGCTTTACGAAAATGCCCGGCGTGTGAATGTGATCCGGATCGATCTCGCCGGCCGGCACCAGATGCTCGACTTCGGCAATGGTGATCTTGGCGGCGGTCGCCATCATCGGGTTAAAGTTCCGGGCGGTCTTGCGATAGACGAGGTTGCCGGCGGTATCGCCCTTCCAGGCGTGCACGATGGCAATGTCAGCGAACAGTCCACGCTCCAGCATGTAGGTTTCGCCATTGAATTCCATGGTCGGCTTGCCTTCCGAGATCAGCGTGCCAACGCCGGTCTTGGTGTAAAAGCCGGGGATGCCGGCGCCGCCGGCACGGATGCGCTCGGCCAGCGTGCCCTGCGGGGAGAATTCGAGTTCCAGTTCGCCGGCCAGATACTGCTGGGCGAACAGCTTGTTCTCGCCGACATAGGACGAGATCATCTTCCTGATCTGGCGGGTTTCCAGCAGGCGGCTGAGGCCAATGCCGTCGACGCCGGCATTGTTGGACACCACGGTCAGATCCTTGACCCCGGAATCGCGCAGGGCGTCCGAAAGGTCCTCGGCAATGCCGCAGAGGCCAAAGCCGCCGGACATGATCATCATGCCGTCCTTGAGAATGCCGTCGAGTGCCGATTTGGCGTCGGGGTAGACCTTGTTCATGGGAAATCGACCTGATGAAGGGAATGCGCTGAAAACCCCGCGGGCGCGGGCGGCTATGTCTTGGATTATTAGGCGGAAACTCCGCGGCAGGTCAATCGCGGGGGACTGCGACGCCGTCACCCCTCCTATGGCCTTGAAAGCGTCAAGAAAACCCTTCAAATTGAGGGTCTTGGACGTGGGCGCACACGGATGCCGCCCACTGTATGTGACCACCACCAACCCGGATAGTTCATTGACGAGTGCCCAAGGAATAAGACGCCTGGGGATGCCGATTGTGGCGCTCCTGGGCGTCGCGCTGATCGGGCTGTTCGCCATGTCGTGGTTGCTCAACCGCGACGCGCTGCGCCATGCCGTGGAGGCACAGATCCGCGCCGTGACCGGGCTGGACTTCGTCGTCAACGGCGCCGTGGATGTATCCGTCTTTCCAGGCAGCTATGTCTCGTTTCACGATGTCGGCCTGAAAGGCGGAGGGTCCATCGATCCCGCTTTAACGGTCGATGTGCTGACCGCCAATCTGCGGCTGTTGCCGCTGCTGCTGCAGCGCTTTGAGATCGCCGACATGATGATGCTGCGTCCGCGCATCCGGGTGATCCGCGAGGCCTCCGGCGACAGCAACTGGACGCCATTCATCGAATCCATCGCCCGCACCATGAAGCCGGGCGCGGAGCAACCGCTGTCGTTCTCCGAAATCCGGATCCAGGACGGCGTCCTACATTATCAGGATCCGCATAACACCGAGCGCCTCGGCGACATCGACCTCTCGCTGGCCTGGCCATCAATCTCACGCTCATTCGCGGCAACCGGCCAATTCGACTGGCGCGGCGAGCGCATCGACGGCAGCCTCAGCATCAGCGACTTCATTGCGGCGCTGTCCGGCGAACGCTCCGGCCTGAAGGCCCGCATCGCGGGTGCACCGATCAAGCTCGCCTTTGACGGCACTGTTGCCAACCGCGCCAGCCTGGTCATGGAGGGCACGCTGACCGCTGACAGCCTGTCGCTGCGCAATGCGCTGCGCTGGGTCGGCCAGGCACCGCCCGGTTCCGGCGGTTTCGGCCGCTTTGCCCTGAAGGCGCGTGCCAGCCTGGTGGGCCCATCGATTGCACTCACCAACGTCAATGTCGAACTCGACGGCAACAGTGCCGAGGGCGTCATGACCTACAGCAACACCGGCCGCCAGACGCTGCAGGCGACGCTGGCTGCCGGCGCGCTCGACTTCACACCTTATGTTTCGACGGTGCGGCTTCTGGCCTCCGGCGCGCGTGACTGGAATCGGCAGTTGTTCGACTTAAACGCCCTGTCCACCACCGATCTCGATATGCGCCTGTCGGCCGCCAAGGTCACAGTGGGGTCCTCCGTGCTCGGCCGCACCGCGCTCGGCGCCAATCTGCGCGGCGGCACGCTGGCGCTGTCGGTGGGTGAAGCGCAGATGTATGGCGGCATCGTCCGCGGTTCGTTCAACATCGCCCATTCCGACGCCGTGGCCGATGTGAAGGCCCAGTTCCAGTTCAGCGATGTCGACCTGCAGGCCTGTGCCAGCGATCTGTTCGGCGTCAATAAGCTCACCGGCCGCGGCAATCTCAGCATGATGCTGGAGGCCTCGGGCTCATCGCCCTTCGGTCTGGCGCAATCACTCGACGGCACCGCGACCCTGACCGGTCATGACGGCGCCATCAGTGGCTTCAACGTCGAACAGTTGCTGAAGCGGCTGGAGCGACGCCCGCTGTCCGGCGCCGGCAATTTCCGCTCGGGTTCGACGCCGTTCAACACGCTCAACATGTCCGTGAAATTCAACGACGGCATCGCCACCGCACAGGATATCCGTATCGATGGTCCCGCTGCGAAACTGACACTGACCGGTACCGCGTCGGTGCCCTCGCGTGAATATGATTTCAAGGGCGTTGCCAGCCTTACCGCTCCTGCCAACGGGACCGGCGGCTTCGAACTGCCCTTCGTGATCCAGGGTCCATGGGACGATCCGCTGATCTTTCCCGATCCGGAAAGCCTGATCCGCCGCTCGCCGGGAGCCGCGCCTTTGCTGGATGCCGTGAAGGATCGCAAGACGCGCGATGCGGTACGTTCGGTCATCGAGCGCTTTACGGGCGGACCGAAGCAGTCTGCGCCGGATGCGAATGCGGACAAGCAGGCCGATACGCCTGCGGCAGCAGCCCCACCCGACGCGGCCAAAGCGAACTAGCGTCGATCCCTATCGGTCGATCCTTATAGCGGCGCGGCGCTCTCGCCGCGCGTGCTCGACAGTTTCGACGCCAGCGACGCCATCACGATGACCACGGCGATGAAGCCGACGATCAGCGTGCAGATGGCATTGATCTCCGGTTTCACGCCGAGGCGCACCTCCGAATAGATCCGGATCGGCAGCGTTGCCGAACCCGGGCCTGTCGTGAAGCTGGCAATCACGAGATCGTCGAGCGACAGCGTGAAGGCCAGCATCCAGCCGGCGGCAATGGCCGGCCAGATCAGCGGCAAGGTCACGGCCAGGAACGCACGAAGCGGATCGCGGCCAAGATCCATCGCCGCTTCCTCGAGGCTGCGATCAATCCCCGCGAGGCGGGATTGCACCACGACCGTGACGAAGCACATGGTGAGCGTGGTGTGGGCGATTGTCACCGTGACAAAGCCGCGCCCGGCATCCAGCGCAACGAACAGCAGCAGCAGCGACAGGCCTGTGATCACCTCGGGCATCACCAGCGGTGCATAGAGCATCCCGGACATCATCGTCCGGCCGCGAAATCCTGCACCACGCGTCAACGCTATCGCGGCCAAAGTGCCGAGCAGTGTTGCCAGCGTTGCTGACACGACTCCCACGCAAAGGCTCATCCAGGCTGCGTCCAGCATCGCGCGGTCGTTGAACAATTCGGTGTACCAGCGTGTCGACCAGCCGCCCCACACCGTCACCAGCCGCGAGGCGTTGAACGAATAGATGACCAGAATGATGATCGGCAGATAGAGAAACGCCAGACCGAGCACCAGGGATGTGATGTTAAAGCGCGACAGGCGGAGCGGATGCACGGCCATCAGCGCACCTCCAGCTGCCGGCGCTGCAGCCGGTCATAGACCAGCAACGGGATCAACAGCAGCCCGAGCAACACGATGGCGGTGGCAGAGGCAACCGGCCAATCCTTGTTGGTGAAGAACTCGAGCCACAACGTCTGGCCGATCATCAACGAATTCGATCCGGCGAGCAGATCGGGAATAACGAATTCACCCATGATCGGGATGAAGCACAGCAACGCACCGGCGCCGACGCCGCGCCAGGACAAGGGAACTGTCACCAGCCAGAATGCGTCGATGCGCGAGACGCCGAGATCGGCGGCGGCTTCGATCAGCGACGGGTCCTGCTTCGCCAGCGTGGCATAGAGCGGCAGGATCATGAAAGGCAGATAGGAATAGACGATGCCGAGATACATCGCACTGTCGGTGGAGAGCCACACGACCGGCGTCGATACGATGTGCAGCGCCAGAAGGACCTTATTGAGCAAGCCGTCATGCTGCAGGATGTTGATCCAGGCATAGATGCGGATCAGGAACGAGGTCCAGAACGGCACAATCACCAGCATCATCGCGATGCCCTGCCAGCGCCGCGGCAGACGCGCCATGCCATAGGCGATGGGATAACCGACCGCGAGCAAGATCAAGGTCGACACGACGGCGACGAGGACGCTGCGCAGATAGGACGCAAGATAGAGATTGTCCGAAACGAGCAGCCGGAAATTATCCAGCGACAGCGCCGCTAACGAGGCCTTTAGCCCGGCGATTCCTTCGGACAGACCAAACACCGGCAGATAAGGCGGCTGCGCAATAGCTGTCTGCGACAGGCTGATCTTCAGCACGAAACCGAACGGCACCAGAAAGAACAGCATCATCCAGACATAAGGCGGGATGGCAGCGAGTCGTGCCGGCGCCGTGAATATGCGGCGCGCGCTCATTGAACCAGCACCACGCAATCATCGGGGGCGAACCATGCCGCAACGCGCTCGCCAATCGAATAGGCATCGACATCGAGCCGCGCCGTATTGGCGAGAGCGACCCGCAATGTGGCTCCACGGTCGAGCTTCACTTTGTAGAGCGAGCGACCACCGAGATAGCCGACATCGGAGATAACACCCTCAAGGCTGTTCATGGCGCCGCTATTGACGAGACCCGTCGCCGGCCCGCGACGCGACAACCGGATCTTCTCCGGGCGGATCGCAACGCAGATGACCGCATCGCCGACAGGGTGTCGCGGCTCGATCGCAAACAGGGTTCCCACGTCGCGGCCTGCAATGGTCAAGCGATGACCGTCACGGTGCGTGATACCGCCCTCGATGATGTTGATGTCGCCGACGAACTCCGCGATCCAGCGCGACGCAGGCGCTTCATAAAGCTGTCGCGGCGTCGCTACCTGCTGCAGGCGGCCACCATGCATGACGCCAATCCGGTCCGCCATGGTCATCGCCTCCTCCTGATCGTGGGTGACGATCACGAAGGTGGTCCCGAGCTGGCGTTGCAGCGCCATCAACTCGACCTGGGTTTCCTCGCGCAGTTTCTTGTCGAGAGCTGCCAGCGGCTCGTCGAGCAGCAATAATTGCGGATGCCGCGCCAGCGCCCGGGCGAGCGCCACGCGTTGTTTCTGGCCGCCCGACAATTGATCCGGCCGGCGTTTCTCCAATCCCTGGAGCTTGACGAGTGCCACCATCTCGGCGACCCGCGTATCGATGCCGAGACGCGTCAGGCCAGCGCTCTTGAGACCGAAACCGATATTGTCGCGCACGTTGAGATGCGGAAACAGCGCGTAGTTCTGAAACATCATGTTGACGGGCCGCTGATGCGGCAATACCGCGGCGATGTCCTCGCCGTTCAACTCGATCTTGCCCGTGTCCGGCGCTTCAAAACCGGCCAGCATGCGCAGTAACGTGGTCTTGCCACAGCCGCTTGGCCCGAGCAGCGCGAAGAATTCGCCGGCCTTGATGTCCAAAGACAGATTGTCCACTGCGCTATGCGCGCCGAATGCCTTGGTGACGCCGTCGATCCGCAGCAAGGGCGTGGGATAGGCGATGACCGGCGCATCGCTGGCCGCTGGATCCGCGACTGTCGCAGTGAGATTCGTCATAACCGCAAGCTAGCCGCGGAACGCCGCGGGCTCAACAGCATCAGCGCTTCGCAACGGTCTGTCGCTCAACCAGCCTTGCGAGCGACGGATGTCGCGGCAATCCGTCCGACAAGCGTAGCATATTGCGCAATCGGAGCAGGACGCCCGATGAAGTAACCCTGTACGCCGTCGCAGCCTTCGCTGGCGAGGAAGCAGAGTTGCTCGTGGGTCTCGACGCCTTCCGCAACGATCGCGACATCGAGGCCGTGGCCAAGCCCGATGACCGCGCGCACGATGGCGGCGGACTGCGGATTGAGCCCCAGATTGATCACGAAAGCGCGGTCGATCTTGATCTTGTCGAACGGGAATGCCTGCAGATAGGTCAGCGAGGAATAGCCGGAGCCGAAGTCGTCCATGGAGATGCGCACACCGAGCGCCTTCAATCGCCGCAGCAACGCGACGCCGCGATCGAAATCCTCGATCAGCACGCCCTCGGTGATTTCCAGCTCAAGCCGGCCAGGCTGCAGACCGGTTTCGAGCAGGATCGAATGTACCAGACCGACGAGATCGCCGTGCATGAACTGCGCGGGCGACAGGTTGACCGCGATCTGCAGCGGGACCGGCCACGAGGCAGCCTCAAGACAGGCCTGACGCAGGATCCATTCGCCCATCTCGACGATCAGGCCACTCTCCTCCGCCAGCGGGATGAAGTCGCCGGGCGGCACGAAGCCGCGCGTCGGATGAATCCACCGCGCGAGCGCCTCGAAACCTGTGATGTCGGCATCGACGACGGTCTGGCCGGCGCGTGCCTGGGGTTGGTAGTGCAGCGACAATTCACCATTGCGGATCGCAGCCGAGAGGTCCTGGTGCAGCACGCGGCGATCGCGCAGTTGCTGGTCCATCCCGGGCTCGAAGATGCTGATTGAACCGCGCGATTGCGACTTGGCGCGGAACAGCGCGGCACCGGAATTCGCCAGCAGGGCGGCGGCGTCGCTGCCATCGCGCGGGAAGAGCGAGATACCCGTGGTGACACCTGTACGAACCGACTTACCCTCGATCGAGAATTCCTCCGCAAGGGCCGCGGAGATCCGCTCTGCGATCAACAGCCCGGCCGCAGGCTGCGCGCCGTCGATGATCACGCCGAACTCGTCACCGCCGAGCCGCGCCACAACGCCACCGCCTACGGCCGCATCAATACGACGCGACACTTCGATCAGCAGCTTGTCACCGATGGCATGGCCGAAGACATCATTGACCTCCTTCAGGCCGTCGAGATCGATCGACAGCACCGCGAATTCCTCGGAGGTCTCGCTACAGGCATCGATCATCTGCGACAGGGCCTGCAGGAACGCCGGCCGGTTCGGCAGATCGGTCAGGCCGTCGTGATAGGCCATATGCGCCATCCGCGCCTCGGTCTGGCGGCGGTCGGTGACGTCCTCATGAGTTTTGATCAGATATTGCGGCTCGCCTGCTTCGTCGAGCACAGTGACTCGCCGGGTCAGGAACAGCCGCAATCCGTCGCGCGTGCTGATCGGATGCTCTTCCGCAATCGGTGTTCGGCCCCTGATCGCTGCCTGATCCCGGCTGACGATCAGCTTTGCTTCTTCCGGGCGAAGCATTTCAGGAACGGTCAGACCAATGGCGTCTTCGCGCTTGCGACCCAAAATGACCTCTGCGCCGCGGTTGGCGAACAGATAACGACCGGTGCTGATCTGTTGCACCATCAGCGACACAGGAATGTTGTCGAGCACGGTCTCAAGGAATTTCTTGGCGTTCTCCAGTTCCTTGGACAGCGACTTGCGGTCGGTCACATCCTCGAACAGCGCAATCAGAAATGCCGGCTCATTGCGTTCGTTAAAGGCAATCACGCGATTGCTATCCAGCGTGCGGAGGTCTGAACCAATCTCCACATTGAACTCGCTGCGACACTGACTGCGCGTTTCCACTGCCAGGGCATCGGCTTCGGCAATCGCTTTCGCAGACTGTGCGGAGAATATCTGATCCGGTCGCTTGCCAACGATCTTATCGCGCGAGAGCCGAGAGAAGGTCTCGAAAGCCCGGTTGGCGAAGATATAGCGGCCATCGTCAATAGTCTTGGCGGCGACGCAGATCGGGACGTGATCAAGGACAGATTCGAGGAACTGCTTGGTGGTCGCAAGCTCGCGCTGCAGGAAACGCTGCTCGGTGCAGTCCTCATGAATGCCAATGGCGCCGCCATTGGGAAGCCGGCTGAACTTGACGTGAACGGATTGCCCGCCGGGCATTTCGGCAATGTACTCGCCGGCGGAAACAGTCTGCTCGTAGAAGCTCTGGGTGGCCAGATCGAGCTTGCCACGCTGGCGGCGTAACTCTCGCAATTCTGGACCGGTAATATCCTTGGTGATGTCGGCGCGCGTCAGACCGTAGATCTCAAGATAGCGATCGTTGCAAAACACGACCCGCTTCTGGTCGTCGAGCATCACGATGCCTTGGCCGAGATGATTGAGGGCAGAACCGACAAACGCATTGCGACGATGCTGCTCGCGACGCACATTGCGCAGCGCCGAGGCGACCCACAGCACAATGGCGGCGAGAAATGCCAGCGCGACAAATCCACCGATGAGGATCTGCCAGATCATTTGCGGGTCGAGTTCACTGATATAATGAACCGCCGGGGATTCTGCGTGGGCTCCGGCAATGCTGCCGAGAAGGCACGCGACTGCGATGACGGACACTGCCGCCTTGCTGTCTGATCGCCCGATCTTGCCAGTCATTACACACCCGCGTATTCGCAGCGTGAGTGTTTGGTTACAGGTATGTGGATCAGGTAAATGCGTATCGTCGCACCTGCAGAATGCGGCGAAATTTGGTGGTAATTAGCTGTGATGCTTAATGTTTTACTAATGCGCCACATGCGCAAGGTCGAACCGCGGATGACCGACGCATCAAACTATCGGACGCGACATGGACAAGGTTGAATGCGTGGTGGTGGGCGCCGGCGTCGTGGGTCTTGCGATCGCCCGGCGACTGGCGGAAGCGGGACGCGAGGTCATCGTGCTGGAGGCCGCGGATGCGATTGGTACCGTGACCTCGTCGCGCAACAGCGAGGTCATCCATGCCGGCATCTATTATCCGGCCGGCAGTCTGATGGCGCGGCTCTGCGTCGCTGGAAAACAGGCCCTCTATGATTACTGCCGGGACCGCGGCATCCCGCATCGCAACTCCGGGAAACTGATCGTCGCCACACGTCCGGAGGAGATCGCCAAACTGGCGTCGATCAAAGCGCATGCCGAAGCCAATGGCGTTGCTGACCTCACGCACTTGTCAGGGACAGAGGCACGGGCGCTGGAGCCGGCACTGGCTTGTGAAGCCGCGCTGTTGTCCCCCTCGACCGGAATCGTCGACAGCCACAGCTACATGTTGTCGCTGCGCGGTGAAGCGGAAGCCGCGGGCGCGGCCTTCGCATTCCTCGCTCCCCTGGAACGTGGCCGGGTCACCGCCGACGGTTTCGAACTGGATGTCGGCGGCGAAGCTCCGATGACACTAGCCTGCGACATGCTGATCAATTCAGCAGGCCTGTCCGCAACCGCGATCGCTCGCATGCTCGACGGCATGCCGCTCGACCTGATACCGCCCGCTTATCTGGCGAAAGGCTGTTATTTCAGCTGCAATGCGAAAGCACCGTTCTCGCGGCTGATCTATCCCGTGCCGGAACCGGGCGGCCTCGGCGTGCATCTGACGCTCGATCTGGCCGGTCAGGCGCGTTTCGGCCCTGACGTCGAGTGGGTGGATCATATCGACTACACGGTCGATCCGGCACGCGGAGAGAGGTTCTATCCGGCCATCAGGCGCTACTGGCCGAGTCTGCCGGACGGCGCATTGATGCCAAGCTATTCCGGAATGCGGCCGAAGATCGTGCCGCCCGCAGTCGCGGTGCAGGATTTCATGATCCAGGGTGCCCAGACCCATGGCGTGCCGGGCCTTATCAACCTGTTCGGCATCGAGTCACCGGGGCTGACATCATCGCTGGCCATCGCGGACTACGTGGCTGACATGGCGGGACATTGAACGCGAAAGGTTGCAGGCGAAGCGATCCAGGCCAACCGAATACTGGAACTTCGTCGCAAACCTATCGCGGGATGAGGGGAAGACGTCATCGCACCTACGCAAAAGCAGTGACGTAGACGGCGATGTCGATGCTGTGATTTATCGTTCGCTGATCAGTGCAGCCGTTGATCAATGCACCGTGTCACTGGCGCCATTTTTGAGACGCTGGATTTCGTCCCTGACCATCAGTTTTCGACGCTTGAGTTCGACGATACGGAGATCGTCGGTAGACAGGTGCACGAGCGCTTCGTGCAATTCGCTTTCGAGAACTTTGTGCTTGCGTTCCAGTTCGACGAGATGCGCCTGTAGTGCCATTCGAAAACTCCTCGGTAGGATTGAACCTCAGGATACGTTCGGTTGGACGATGAATTCTACATGACAGTGGACATCTGTCGATGGGTATTGAAAAGTGTATTTCGAACTTCGGGTATCGTCTGAAATGAATCGTGACCTGATTTGCGCCGCAAAAAGCTGGAACCGGACGGCTTGCGTGGTGTGCCCGCACCGGCGATAGTGATTCTAGAAATCCCTCGCAAATGATTTGCGAATCCAGTCAGCTAGAAACATGAATGACGACGAAGATCGCGAACTCCCGTTAGAACTCGCCCGATTGCAGCAGGAACATCGCGACCTCGACGCCGCTATCGATGCCTTGCAGCACTCACCGGCACCCGATCTTTTGCGGCTGCAACGGTTGAAGAAGAGGAAGCTTCAGCTGAAAGACCGCATCTCCTTCATCGAAGATCAGATCACCCCGGACATTATCGCCTGAGACAACACGTCACGCCGTGGCTGTGGGCTTACGAGCGGCCATGACTTCAACCCGATGCGGGACGCGATCAATGGATCGGCTTTCTTTGCATCACGCCTGTTGGTTGATCGTTCACTAACGTCTTTGCCTGGATGGGCTGCGCGAACCGATCGCGATGACGACGCCTACGGGGCAGCCTGACACTTTCGCAGCTCGAGCCGGCTTCGGCGGATGAAGACGCGCGGCGGGAAGATCGCGCACAGGGCGCCGAGCTTGACAAAAGAACAAAATAAGAACAAATTTATCGCGATCAATCGACTCGCGAGCACGCCCATGGCTGACATCACCTACTACGTCGCACTGCCCTTCTTGCAGGACGACTCCGGTTCGCTGGCAGCCGGTGCTGCCGAAGAATGTCAGAGCGCGTCCGGCGCCATCCGCCGCGCCGAACTCTTGTCCCGTGCGCCAGGCTCGATCGGCGCACTGGCCTTCAGCCGTACCGGCGATCCGATGATCGGCGAATTCGGCGACGCCCAGGTGATCCGCGCCTTTGGCGAAGTGCCAAGCGACCTCAGCGCGTTGTAAAGGCGTCAACGGCGACGATCGACTAGCTACACTTCCGCACGTCACGCGGTCTTGCGCACATACATCGCCTTGTCGGCGCGGACCAACACGGCTTCGCCGTCGGCCTCCGGACCCAGCAGTGCGCCCCCTGCGCGCCGGCTGACACGTTGATGTCGCACAAGAACAAGAGTGAGCTGGGCGATCACGGCGTCAGCGCGGCCGCCGACGCGCGGCTTTTCAGCAGCGACACCAACGCCCTGGAACCGCGCAAGGCAGGCTTCATCGAGCGTTTGACCGACTTTGCGGCAGGCCTTCGGGTTTTCTTTTGCATGGGATTTGTTACAAGGCTTCCCAGTCTTCACCAAGACGAGATCATGTTTGCCACGCTCCTTGCCACGCAAGGGGACGACATTGTATTTCCAGCCTATCTTTCTGGATTCGCGAAAGAAAATACGGAATGACCGCGCCCGTCGCCATTATTATGGGAAGCCAGTCGGACTGGGAAACCATGCGCCATGCCGCCGAAACGCTGACTGCGCTCGGCGTATCCCATGAGGCACGCATCGTCTCGGCCCACCGTACGCCGGACCGGCTGGTCGCATTCGCCAAGGGCGCCAAGGCAGCAGGCTTCCAGATCATCATTGCCGGTGCCGGCGGCGCGGCCCATTTGCCCGGCATGGCCGCGGCATTGACGGAACTCCCGGTGTTCGGCGTGCCCGTGGAATCCAAGGCGCTGTCCGGCGTCGACTCGCTCTATTCGATCGTACAGATGCCGGGCGGCGTGCCCGTCGGCACGCTGGCGATCGGCAAGCCCGGCGCGATCAATGCGGCACTGCTCGCGGCGAGCGTGCTGGCGCTGCACGACACGGCACTGGCGACAAAGCTCGCCGCCTGGCGCAAGGCGCAGACCGATGCCGTGGCTGAAAAGCCGGAAGGTGCGGCGTGAGCGCTGTGGTGACGAAGGTTCTCAAGCCCGGCGATACGATCGGCATTCTCGGTGGTGGCCAGCTCGGTCGCATGTTGGCGATGTCCGCAGCGCGCCTTGGCCTCCGCTGTCAGGTTTTTTCACCGGATCCGGATTCGCCGGCTTTCGATGTCGTGCAAAACGCGACATGTGCTGAATATGCTGATGTCGAGGCGCTCGAACTGTTCGCCAGCGATTGCGACGTCATCACTTACGAATTCGAGAACGTGCCGGCCGCCACCGCGATGATCCTCGACGCGCGGCGCCCGGTTCTGCCCGCGCAGACAATCCTGCAGACCACGCAGGACCGCCTGGCCGAGAAGGATTTCGTAACGTCATTGGGCATCGGCACCGCCACTTACGCAGGCGTTGCGAATGCTGGCGAGCTTCATGCAGCGGTCAAGAAGATCGGTCTGCCGGCTGTCATCAAGACGCGTCGCTTCGGTTACGACGGCAAGGGCCAAGCAATCATCCGCGAGGGTGACGATCTCGATCAGGTCTGGAAGGATCTCGGCACCAACTCCGCGATCCTCGAAGCCTTCGTGCCGTTCGAACGCGAGGTCTCGGTCATCGCTGCACGCGGCGCCGACGGCCATGTCGAATGTTTCGACGTCACCGAAAACGAGCATCGCGATCACATCCTGAAATTCTCCTATGCGCCCGCGAACATCTCCGACGCGCTTGCCGCAAAGGCACGCGAGATCGCCGAGAAGATCGGCACCGCACTGGGCTATGTCGGCGTCTTTGCCGTCGAACTGTTTGTGGTGCCGGGCCAGAAGAACGCCATTGACGGCGCGACGCTTGTCGTGAACGAAATTGCGCCGCGCGTGCACAATTCCGGCCACTGGACGCTCGATGGCGCCTCGGTATCGCAGTTCGAACAGCACATCCGTGCCATCGCTGGCTGGCCACTCGCCAAACCCGTCCGCCATGGCCAGGTCACGATGATCAACCTGATCGGCGACGACATTCTCGACTATGGCAAGTGGCTCACCGTCCCCGGCGCCACCGTGCATCTCTATGGCAAGGGCGCGCCGAAGCCCGGCCGCAAGATGGGCCATGTGGTTGAGGTGAAGCCGGCGACGTAACGAAGCCGGCTTCACCGCCTCATTCGTCAGCTGGCCGTCTTGCCTTCCACCACACCAGCGGGCTCGTCACTCAGCCAGCGATAGATCGCGCCGCCGAGAACACCGCCAACCAGCGGCGCCACCCAGAACAGCCACAACTGCTGCAGTGCCCAGCCGCCGACAAACAAGGCCGGCCCGGTGCTTCGCGCCGGATTCACCGACGTGTTGGTGACTGGAATGCTGACAAGGTGGATCATCACCAGCGCAAGCCCGATCGCCAGCGGCGCGAAGCCCGCAGGCGCCTTGCCGTGCGTGGAACCCATGATGATGAACAGGAACATCATGGTCATCACCACTTCCATGATGAAGCCCGCCACCATGCTGTATTTGCCGGGCGAATGATCGCCGTAACCGTTCGAGGCAAAGCCCTTGGCAAGATCGAAACCGGCAGCACCGCTGGCGATGACATACAATACGGCCGCCCCCGCTATCGCACCGACGACCTGCGCAATCACATAAGGCAAAATCTGGCCGGTAGGGAAACGTCCGCCCGCCGCAAGGCCCAAGGTGACCGCAGGATTGAGGTGGCAGCCCGAAATGTGGCCAATGGCATAAGCCATGGTCACGACGCTGAGGCCGAAGGCCAGCGAAACGCCGACGAGACCGATACCGACCTGCGGAAATGCTGCCGCAATGACGGCGCTGCCGCAGCCTGCAAATGTGAGCCAAAAGGTGCCGATCAGCTCGGCCGCGTATTTTTTCCCATTCATAATGCTCTCCGGTCGTAATCGGCGTCCCGGCTGAGTCGCCACGGGAATTATGCGTCCGTGCTCCAATACCTGTCGAGACAGGGAACCTGCCCTATCCCCACTCGAAAAATCCGGAAAAACAGGCTGTTCTCCCGGCCCAGAAGGTTAAAATGACGGCGCCGGAAGGTGGACATTCGCCATTTCATCTGGTACATCGGCGCCCTTGAGGTTAAGGGCATGGCCTTTGTCGGCCCTTCACTTTACCGAAATTCAAATCCGACCAATTGAAAAGAGGATGCCGCGTGCAGGTTCTCGTTCGCGATAATAACGTCGACCAGGCTCTCAAGGCGCTGAAGAAGAAGATGCAGCGCGAGGGTATTTTCCGCGAGATGAAGCTCCGCGGTCATTACGAGAAGCCTTCTGAGAAGAAGGCTCGCGAGAAGGCTGAAGCTGTGCGTCGCGCACGCAAGCTGGCTCGCAAGAAGCTGCAGCGCGAAGGCCTGCTGCCGATGAAGCCGAAGCCGGTGTTCGGCGCGGGTCCTGGCGCCGAGCGTGGCGGCCGTCCCGGCGCAGGCGCTGCTCCGCGCGCAGCTCGCTAAGCTCGCTTCATCATTCGAGTTCGATAACGCGGGCCATGGCCCGCGTTATTTTTTTGCGCAATTGCTTTTGCGCGAACTATTCCCTTGGGAGCACTGGTCTCGACCGGGTGCATTTTGCCCGATGTCGCGCTACCAATAGGTCATTGGTCGCTGCGTGAGATTTGCCCTGCATGGAATGTCCCGTCCGCAAGTCCTCGTCCCGCTTCGGCGCCCGCGGCCTTGCCGCGATTGCCCTTGTCGCTGCGGGCCTGTGCGGCAGCGGATGCTCGTTCAACCTGTCGTCACTGACACCGGGGTCTGACAAGGACGAACCGAAGACGACGGCCCTGGCGCCCGCGTCGCCCGCGAATTCCGGCAAGACCAATCCGCAGGATGCACAGATCCACGCTGCACGCGCGCAGGCGCTCGCACAAGCCGGCAAGCCCGATGACGCGCTGATGGCCTTCAATCAGGCACTCGACCTCGATCCGCACAGTGCGCAGACCTTCTACCAACGCGGGCAGCTCTATCAGTCCGAGAAGAAGTATGAATTCGCCATCGCAGATTTTACGTCAGCCAACGGCCTGACGCCGCAGCAGGCCGACCCGCTGCTTGGCCGCGCGCAATGCTATCTCGCCCTCGGCAAAAACCAGGAAGCCGCAGCAGATCTCGACGAGGCTTCGCAGGTGGCTCCGGGCAATGCGCAGGTCTGGCTCACCCGCGGCGCGACCTATGAGAAGCTTGGCGACAGGGCCAAGGCTGCGGACTCCTACAGCCGCGCTGTCGCGCTGCGCCCGAAGGACGATGCGGCACGGAGCGGCTTGGCCCGCACGGGTGGACGCGCAGGCTAGCTTAAAGCTGGCAGGGATCAGGGTGATAGCAATATAGCGTCGCCCTGCATGCGTGAGAGTGATGCGCGGAGAAACCACGTTTCCCTTACCGCTCGAACGGGTGCGGGATCACCGAATTGAACACCGACTTCGCCGCAGACAGCACATCTTCGGCCACGTTGGTGCGCTCCGAGCGCGGTTCGCTAACGGTATTGGCCTGCAGATCCACCGGCTGCGGTGTCGGAATTTCACCAGGCGGGCGAATGCGCCGCGATTCTGAGCGCTCTGCCTGGGAAGGCGTGGGATCGAACTTCTCGACGCTCGGCGTTGCCACAACAATCGGCGGCGGCAATTGCTGTACCGATGGAGGCGCCACCGTCCGTGCAGCTTCCTGCACCCGCGGTGCTTCCGGAGCGCGCGGTGGCTCGGGCGTGCGGGCAGCTTCCTGCGCCCGCGGTTCGCTGCGGTTAAGGCGTTCAATGGCGGCACGGGCGAGATCGTTGGCGTCACGACGTTCATCAGCGCTGGCATTTGCCGCCGGCGCCGTACCCACGGTGGCAAGGACGGGCGCAGGAGTGGCCGGAGCCGGCGCTGGCTTGGCGGCAGCCTTCTCGCGCGGTGCCGGCTGATGGCGGCGCGTCTCAGGAGCGCTGGCGGTCTCGGGCTTTTCGCCGCTGGCCTTATCGACCACCGGCTTGTCGCCGGCCTTGGCCGGGGCCGGTTCGGGCAGATTGGCGAGGTCGGCAGAATTTTCGGCAGGTTTGGCCGTCGCCGCCTTGGTATCAGGCTTCGGCTCCGCGGACGTTGATGCGACAGCTGTAGCAGGCCGATCCGGGTTCGCCTTCGGGATGATGTAGTGATTGACGATATAAGCACCCACGATCGTCGCCAGGATCGATGGCAAGATATCGATGGTGAACTTCGAGAGATATTTCTGCAGCATAGACCGGCCTCTTCCCCAAGCTGCTTCATGCTGGGAATTTGAGGCTGATTCAGGGATCAATCGCGACGGATCGAAGGCAAAGTTCCCGTCCGTCGCATTGAATTGTTTCAGGTGGTCCTAAGCAGACTAAGCACAACGAACCGGCAGCCGCTCTATGCAGATAAGGTTAAGCTTTCTTAACCTCGACCTCGAGGAACACGATTTCCTTGTCGGTTTCATTCAGAACGTCATGCTCGACGCCGGCCTTGCGGAAATAGGATTTGCCAGTCGTGATCGGCGCCTGCGAACGGGTGCCGTCCGGCGCAACGATGGTCATCACGCTCGTGGTGATCGGCACGATCACATAGTCCATCCCATGGGTGTGGCGACCAGTCGCCGCGCCAGGCGCGAGCCGCCACTCGGTCACGCGAACTTCGGGCGTGTCCTGCTGAACGTCGGACTGGGCAGCGAGCATCGTCTCATTCTCCAAAGTGGTCACGGCACAAAGACCATGAAGATGAATACCGCAAACACCACCAAATGGACCAGCCCGAACAGGATGTTTGTGCGCCCGGTGCCAAAGGTCAGCATGCTCAGCACGAAGGTCATCACCAACAGCACCATTTTCTGCGCACTGAGACCGAGCACCAGTTCCTTGTTTAACGCATAGGCCGCCACCGCAACCGCAGGTATCGTCAATCCGATGGTGGCGAGCGATGAACCGAGTGCGAGGTTGATGCTCTTCTGCAGATCATTGCCGCGCGCGGCCGAAATCGCGGCAACGCTTTCAGGCAGCAGGATCAGCAACGCCACGAGGATGCCGGCAAAGGCTTCCGGCGCGCCGACCCGTTCGATGCCGGCATCCACCACCAGCGAGAATTTCTTCGACAGCAGCACCACCGCCAGCAACGAGACCAGCAGCAAAACGGCGCTGACGGCCAGAAGACGATTGGAAACATGCCCGCCCCCGTCGCCTTCACCATTCATGTCGGCGACGAAGTAATCCTGATGCCGGATGGTCTGGGTGTAGAGAAACACCGCATAGAGCATGATGGTGACGACGCTGACAAAAGCGAGCTGTGCGTTCGAGTAGAAAGGCCCGGGGGTGGTCAGGGTGTAATTCGGCAGGATCAGCGTGATCGTCGCCATCACAATCAGCACGCTGAGATAGATATTCGATCCGGTGATCTGGAAATCCTGCTCGCGGTAACGCAAGCCCCCGACCAGGATGCAGATGCCGATCAACCCGTTGCAAACGATCATCACCACGGCGAAGACCGTGTCGCGCGCCAGCGTCGGGACGGACTTATCGCCAAGCATGATGGTGGCGATCAGCGCCACCTCGATGATGGTCACGGCCAGCGTCAGCAACAGCGTACCGAACGGTTCGCCGATCTTGTGTGCGATGACTTCGGCATGATGCACGGCGGCGAACACCGTGCCGAACAGGATGACCAGCAGAACAGCCGCGAACCCGATGCCGGCAGGTGTCTCCGTGAAGCCGATCCCGAGCGAAGGAATCGACGTCGCGATAAAAAGCAGAACGGCCAGTGTGGGGAAGATCCAGGACGATCTGGGCATGGGATGAGCTGACATCAAGCAAGTGTCCCGATTGAAAACAGCTTCGGCAGCAAGCGACACGCTACTATTGCAGATTCACATGACCGATTGCGCGGCAGCGTCATGCCGTCTCGCCAAACGGCGTATGATGCGTATAGTTGCGTATCACCTAAAGGTGAGTTTGCAAGAAACCGGGAGAGGAAGCGAGATGTTTTCACATGTCATGATCGGGACCAACGATCTCGAAGCCGCGAAGTCGTTTTATGACAAGCTGCTCGGCACGCTCGGTGTCGCGCCCGGCGCGGTCGATCGTCACAGGATTTTCTGGCGGACCAAGACCGGTACGTTCTCGGTGTCGAAGCCGATCAATGGCGAGCCTGCCACGCCAGCCAATGGCGGCACTATCGGCTTTATCGCCAATTCGCAGGAAGAGGCGGATGCCTGGCACGCCACCGGTATCGCCAACGGCGCCACCACCTGCGAAGAGCCGCCGGGCATCCGCGAAGGCGGTGTGAAGCTCTATCTGGCCTATCTCCGCGACCCGGACGGCAACAAGCTCTGTGCGCTGTATCGCCTGCCGAAAGAAGCCGCCGCGAGCTGATTTTCCAAACAAAAAACGCCCGGCTTTTGGCCGGGCGTTTTAATCTAGTCCGTCAGAACGACTTACATCGCCTTGACGATGTTCTCCGTCACCTTCTTCGCGTCACCGAGCAGCATCATGGTGTTGTCGCGATAGAACAGCGGATTGTCGATGCCGGCATAGCCGGAGGCCAGCGAGCGCTTGATGAACATCACAGTGCCGGCCTTCCAGACCTGCAGCACGGGCATGCCGTAGATCGGCGAGGTCTTGTCCTCTTCCGCCGCCGGATTGGTGACGTCATTGGCGCCGATCACGAAGGCGATGTCGGCCTGCGCGAATTCCGAATTGATGTCCTCGAGCTCGAACACCTCGTCGTAAGGCACATTGGCTTCGGCCAGCAGCACGTTCATGTGGCCGGGCATGCGGCCCGCCACCGGGTGAATAGCATATTTCACCTCGACGCCTTCCTTCTTCAGCGTATCGGCCATTTCGCGTAGCGCGTGCTGCGCCTGCGCCACCGCCATGCCATAGCCGGGCACGATGATGACCTTCTGCGCGTTCTTCATGATGAAGGCCGCATCGTCAGCCGAGCCGAGCTTGGCCGGCTTCTGCTCGCCCGAACCACCACCCGCGGCAGCGGTCTCGCCGCCGAAACCGCCGAGAATGACCGAGATGAACGAACGATTCATCGCGTGGCACATGATGTAGGACAGGATCGCACCCGACGAGCCGACCAGAGCGCCGGTGATGATCAGCGCCGAATTGCCCAGCGTGAAGCCGATGCCTGCGGCGGCCCAGCCCGAATAGGAGTTCAGCATCGAAATCACGACCGGCATGTCGGCGCCGCCGATCGGAATGATCAGCAGCGCGCCGAGCACCAGCGCGATGACGGTGATGACCCAGAAATCGACCGCCGAGCCGGACTTCACCAGACCGTAGATGAAGAACACCAGCGCGAGGCCGAGCACGATATTGATGATGTGCCGCGCCGGCAGGATGATCGGCGCACCACTCATGCGGCCCGAGAGCTTGGCGAAGGCGATCACCGAGCCGGTGAAAGTCAGCGCGCCGATGGCGACGCCGAGCGACATTTCGACGAGGCTGGCCGAGACGATCTTGTTGGTGGCGGGATCGAGAATACCGAAGGCTTCCGGCGCATAGAACGCACCTGCGGCGACCAGCACCGCGGCCATGCCGACCAGCGAGTGGAAGGCAGCAACCAGTTCGGGCATCGAGGTCATCGGCACGCGCTTGGCAATAACAGCGCCGATACCGCCGCCGATGGCGATACCAAGGATCACGAGGATCCAGCCCAGCGCATCGGCCGGCGGATGCGCTGCCAGCGTCGTGCCCACGGCGATGGCCATGCCGATCATGCCGAAGAAGTTGCCCTGGCGGCTCGAAGCCGGGCTCGACAGGCCGCGCAGCGACATGATGAAGAGCACGCCGGCGACCAGATAAAGAAGTGCAGACAGATTGGCGTTCATCTCAGGCCCCCATCACATTCGTCACCTTGAGGTGCACGCCGTTCACTTTGATTTCTTCTTGTACATTGCGAGCATTCGCTGGGTGACCAGGAAGCCGCCGAAGATATTCACGCAGGCGAAGATCAGTGCCACGAAGCCGAAGCCACGGGCGAGCACGCCGCCGCTGCCGGCCAGCTTGACGCCGACTGCCAGGAGCGCGCCGACCACGATCACCGACGAGATCGCGTTGGTCACCGACATCAGCGGCGTATGCAGCGCGGGGGTCACCGACCACACCACGAAATAGCCGACGAACACGGCAAGCACGAAGATCGAGAGCTGAAAGACGAACGGGCTGACCAGTGAAGCATGATCCATGGCAGCGCTCCTTAAGCGGTCTTCGGCTGGAAATTCGGATGGATGACGGCGCCGTCTTTTGTCAGCGCGGTGGCTTTGACCAGTTCGTCGTCCCAGTTCACGGCGAGCGACTTGGTCTCTTTGTTCACCAGCGTCTCGATGAACGAGAACAGATTGCGCGCATAGAGGCTCGACGCCGAGGCGGCGACGCGGCCTGCGACATTGGTGAAGCCGACGATCTTGATGCCGTTCACGTCAGCAACATCGCCTGGCTTGGCGCCCTCGACATTGCCGCCGCGTTCGACGGCGAGATCGACCAGCACCGAACCCGGCTTCATCGACGCCACCATCTCGGCGGTGACGAGGCGCGGCGCGGGCCGGCCCGGGATCAGCGCGGTGGTAATGATGATGTCCTGCTTCTTGATGTGTTCGGCAGTGAGCGCAGCCTGCTTGGCCTGGTATTCCTTGGACATTTCCTTGGCATAGCCGCCAGCGGTTTGTGCGTTCTTGAATTCCTCGTCTTCCACCGCAAGGAATTTCGCGCCGAGGCTCTCGACCTGCTCTTTCGTCGCAGGGCGCACGTCCGTCGCGGTGACCACGGCGCCCAGGCGGCGCGCGGTGGCGATTGCCTGCAGACCGGCGACGCCGACGCCCATCACGAACACTTTGGCCGCCGGGATCGTGCCAGCCGCCGTCATCATCATCGGGAAGGCGCGACCGAAATATTCGGCAGCCTCGATCACCGCGCGGTAGCCGGCGAGATTGGCCTGCGACGACAGCACGTCCATCACCTGCGCGCGGGTGATGCGCGGCATCAACTCCATCGCAAAGGCCGACACACCGGCATCGGCCATGGCCTTCAGCGCGGCGTCGTTGCCATAGGGGTCCATGATCGCGATCACCAGCGCACCGCGCTTGTAGCCAGCGAGTTCGGACGCCTCGGGGCGCTTTACCTTGATGACGATGTCGGCGTCCTTCACCGCATCGGCGCTGATTGTGGCGCCGACAGCAGTGAATTCCTGGTCCGGCAGGCCGGACTTGATACCCGCTCCCGGCTCAATCGCCACATCGACGCCGAGCGCCTTGAACTTCTTCACCGTGTCGGGCGAGATCGCCACGCGCGGTTCAGACGGATCGATTTCCTTGGCAACGGCAATCTTCATGGGGCCTCCGGCGGCGCATGGCCCGCGCGTGAGCAAACAGGACAGGACGCCACCCGAACCGGGCGGCGCAATCGGCGATAGATCAGGTGAGGAAGATGCCCATCAGGGCCACGATAGCGACGACGCCGATGGTGCCCCACTTCACCAACATAAGAAAACCCTCATAGGTCTGCTCATGCGCCGGATAGTCATTGCCATCGGCCGTGGTGTAAGCGACTTCGCTGTGATCGGACATCAGGGTCTCCCGCCTCGTACTTTCGTATGTTGCCACGGAATTAGCGCAATTGAATAGGGAGAGCAACGGTTCGTGGCATACCACGGCGGGTTTTGCATACCGCAGTGCATCAGGCCGGTGGATGACTGCATCTGCCTAATTTTTCGCCCTATCGAATTGAAGCGAGAGGCCGCCTACCCCAACGCCTCCAGCTCATCGATCATCCCGGCGATGACTGACAACCCGCCATCCCAGAAAGTCGGATCCTTGGCGTCGAGACCAAAGGGCTTCAACAGTTCGGAATAGTGCTTGGTGCCACCGGCGGCGAGCATCGCGAGGTAGCGCTCGGCAAAACCTTCCTGCGCGTTCTCGTAGACCGCATAGAGCGAGTTCACGAGGCAATCGCCGAAAGCATAGGCATAGACGTAGAACGGCGAATGGATGAAGTGCGGGATATACATCCAGAAGTTTTCGTAACCCGGCTTGATCTCGATCGCGGGCCCCAGGCTTTCGGTCTGCACGCTGAGCCAAAGTTCGCCGAGTCGCTGTGCGGTGAGCTCGCCGTGGCGGCGCTCGGTGTGAACAGCGCGCTCGAATGAATAGAACGCGATCTGCCGCACCACGGTGTTGATCATGTCCTCGACCTTGCCCGCGAGCAATGCCTGACGCTGCTTGACGCTCCTGGTCTGCGACAACAACCGCTTGAAGGTCAGCATTTCACCGAACACGCTGGCGGTTTCGGCCAGCGTCAGCGGTGTCGGCGCCATCAGCGCGCCGTTGCGGGCAGCAAGCACCTGATGCACGCCATGACCGAGTTCGTGGGCGAGCGTCATCACGTCGCGCGGCTTGCCCTGATAGTTCATCAGCACATAGGGATGCGCCGAGGGCGTCGTCGGATGCGAGAAGGCACCGGGCGCCTTGCCTGGCCGCACCGGCGCATCGATCCAGCGATCGGTGAAGAAGCGCTTGGCGATATTGGCCATGTCGGGTGAGAACGCGCCATAGGCTGATAGCACCATGTCCTGCGCGTCCGACCACGGAATCGTACCGGTCGGTGCGAATGGCAGCGGCGCGTTGCGGTCCCAATGGGCGAGCTTCTTCTTGCCGAACCAGCGCGCCTTCAATTGATAATAGCGATGCGACAGCCGCGGATAGGCCGCACGCACAGACGCGACCAGCGCATCGACGACTTCGCGCTCGACGCGGTTGTTGAGATGACGGGAATCCGCAATGTCCTGGAAACCGCGCCAGCGATCGGAGATTTCCTTGTCCTTGGCCAGCGTATTGGTGATCAGCGCGAAGGTGCGTTCATTGGCCTTGAAGGTTTTCGCCAGCGCCTGCCCGGCCGCCTTGCGCTTGGCCGGCGCGCGGTCCTGCAGCATGGTCAACGTTGGCTCGATCGCCAGCTCCTTGCCGCCGAGCTTGAAGCGAAGCCCCGCGATGGTCTGATCAAACAGGCGGTTGAAGGCGCCATAACCGGTCTGGGACTTCTCGTGAAACAGCTGCTCGACGCGGTCTTCGAGCTGATAGGGCTTGTCCTTGCGGCTGTCTTCGATCCACGGCCGGTAGTGGCCAAGCTCGGGCGTCTGCATCGCCTGTTCGATCACGGCGTCATCGATGCGGTTAAGTTCGAGACTGAAGAACAAGAGATGCACCGAGGCCGCGGTGATGCGCTCGGAGACGTCGCCATAGAATTTCGAAATCGCGGGATCGACGCTATCGCCGGCATGAATGAGGCCGGCATAGGAGCCGAGCCGGCCGGCGAGATCGTCGATCGCCTCATAACGGCGAACAGCGCCCGCGAGCCACACACCACCGCCGGGCTTGGCCGTCTCTTCCGCGAGCTTGCCCTTGTAATCGGCTTCGAATGCCGCGCATTCGGCGTCAATCTTGTCGAGATCCCCGGCAATCTCCGGCGCGTCGATCGCCGTGTAGAGATCCGCAAGATTCCATTCCGGCAGCTTGCCCCCCGGCGATTTGGCCGATGATTTCGACGCCAGCTTGCTCACCGCTTTTTTGGCCGGAGCGGATTTGCGCGAAACAGTTTTGCGAGAAGCGGTCTTTCGAGCAGGCTTGGCAGTCCGGGCAGTCGCAGATTTCGTCATGAATACTTTCGGTTGGATGCAGCCGTCACACGAAAGCAGCGAGCTGCGGAGCGAAATGGACAAGCAGTTCTTCGCCCTCGACCATCAAGGGTTCGATCTCGTCATTGATCATATGGCGAATCGTACACCACACCATGACAATCCGTGCGACAAGCCACCATCGCGTCCCGCGCAACGCAGTGCGGGCATGCGCCGCCACCAGCGGCAGGCTGCGATGCTCGAACAACAGGCGGCCGGTACCGTCTTCGAGAATGTATCGGCCGCCCACGCGCGATACGCACAATTCGCAGGCCTGCTCCGGCTGGGGTCCCAGCAGATAGAGCTGCGCATCACCATTCTCGGTGATGCCAGTCTCCCATTCGCGGCCGCGATGCCCGAGATTGATCGTGTCGGCAAGCGTGGCGAGTTCGGTCTCGCTCCACGCGCCTTGCAGCGATTTGCGCTGAAATGCGATGACATTCATTTGGGTGCTCCAAACAGCAGCCGGTGCAATTCCGGCTCGTAATAGACCAGCAAATGTTTTGCGAAGGCGGCCGGCTCCAGACCGAGCTGAATGGCCCATGCTTCCATCGTTTCAGTGGGCACCCGACTGAAGCCGTTCTCAACCTGCGAGATGAACGTGTAATATTTGAGACCGAGTTTTGCGGCGAGATCGACCTGCGACAACCCGGCTTCCGCGCGTCGCGCTTTCAGCCAATCCCCAGCCTGTTTTCGCAACTGCCGCGCTTCCGGCAAGGCTTTGCCGCGCTGCACTACAGCGAAATCCTCTTGATTTTCGCCACGTTTCATGATTACGAAACTATCCAATACGAATTAGAGAACTTACGACTTCCTGTAGCACGACTATCGAGCTGCGAGAACGTTGCGGACGGGATGAAACGATACCCGACGGGACAACGATGGCCTTTACGGATCGCAACAGCATTGACTGTAACTATGCGCCTCCTGCCCCTCACCGGGTCAAGGAGCTGTTTGCCGCAAGCCTTCTGCTGGCGCTGACCGCGGCACTGGCCTTGCGCGCATTTGTCTCGCTAGACGCGCTGGCGCCGATGGTCGCCACCCTGCTATTCGCACTTGCAGCATTGATGGCCGGTGGCGCGTTGCTTCCGCGAAGTCTCGCGCGGCGCGCAACCTGGTTCGATGTCGCCGGCGTCCTGACCTTCATCGGGGTCGGAATCAGTTTCTTCATTGAGCCCGACCAGATGGTTCGGCTCGTCACCCTCTCGGATCAACCCGAGTAACGGATCGGATCAACCGCGGGATCAAACCCGCATCTTTTGCAAAGCACGACTTTTAACAAGCACGTCCTGGCCCGGGCCCCTCTGGCAGTTCACCCGAACTGTGATGTCGGACTGGACGTTCATACGGAGTGGCCCACATGACAGAGTTCTTCACCGCTGAAGCTATGACTGCACTTTTCCAGGTCGTGATGATCGATCTGGTTCTCGCCGGCGACAACGCCATCGTGATCGGCCTCGCGGCCGCTGGCCTTCCCAAGGAACAACGCGGCAAAGCGATCCTGATCGGCATCGTCGCCGCCACCATCCTGCGTATCGGCTTCGCCAGCGTCACCGTTCAACTGCTGCAGATCATCGGCCTGCTTCTGGCCGGCGGCATTCTCCTGCTGTGGGTGTGCTGGAAGATGTGGCGCGAATTGCGCGCCGGGCATGAGCATGATCTCGACGCACTCGAAAACCAGCTCAATGCCGACGGCACGGCCAACGGCCCACGCAAGACGCTCGGACAGGCGATCTGGCAGATCACCGTCGCCGACGTCTCCATGTCGCTGGACAACGTGCTCGCAGTTGCCGGCGCGGCGCGCGAACACCCGGCCATCCTGATCTTCGGCCTGGTGCTGTCGATCGCGCTGATGGGTCTCGCCGCTTCATTCATCGCCAAGCTGCTGCAGAAGCATCGCTGGATCGCCTATGTCGGCCTCGCCATCATTCTCTACGTGGCGGGCGACATGATCTATCGCGGCACCCGCGAAGTTTGGCCCTATGCGACCGCTTACCTCGCCCCGGTGTTATGAAAGCATTAAGGCTTTGATCGCCATGGTGGCTCAAATCGGGACATACCCGCTCTGGAGTTGCCATGGCCGAACGAATCCTCATCGCCGATGACGACGCCGTCCAGCGCCGCCTCCTCGAAAACATGGTGCAGCGCTGCGGCTATGAGGCCATCACGGTCGATAGCGGCGACGCTGCAGTGGCCCGGCTGATCGATCCCGAAGCGCCCTCGATCGACGCGCTGGTCCTCGACCTGATGATGCCCGGCCTCGACGGCATGGGCGTGCTCGACAAGATCCGCGATAGCGGCCTCAGCATCCCTGTCATCGTCCAGACCGCCCATGGCGGTATCGAGAATGTTGTGTCCGCCATGCGCGCCGGCGCGCATGATTTCGTCGTCAAACCTGTCGGCGTCGAACGTCTGCAGGTGAGCCTGCGCAATGCGCTCAATACCAGCGCGTTGAAAGGCGAATTGCAGCGCATCAGGCACAGCCGCGAAGGCAAGCTCACTTTTGCCGACATCATCACCCGCAATGCCGGCATGGACGCCGTGCTGCACACCGCACGCAAGGCGGCGACTTCCACGATCCCCGTGCTGATCGAAGGCGAGTCCGGCGTCGGCAAGGAATTGATCGCGCGCGCCATTCATGGCTCAGGTGAGCGCCGCAGCAAACCATTCGTCGCCGTGAACTGTGGCGCCATTCCCGACAACCTCGTGGAGTCGATCCTGTTCGGCCACGAGAAGGGCGCCTTTACCGGCGCCACCGACCGGCATCTCGGCAAGTTTGTCGAGGCTCACGGCGGCACGCTGTTTCTCGATGAAGTCGGCGAGCTGCCGCTATCGGCGCAAGTGAAGCTGCTGCGCGCACTTCAGGAAGGTTCGGTCGAGGCCGTGGGCGGGCGCAAGCCGGTCAAGGTCGATGTCCGCATCATCTCGGCCACCAACCGCAAGCTGCTTGATCTGGTCAAAGCCGGGCAATTCCGCGAAGACCTGTTCTATCGCCTGCATGTGTTGCCACTGACGGTGCCGCCACTCCGGGCGCGCCGCGAGGATATTCCGTATCTGCTGCGACATTTCCTGGCGCGCTTCTGCGCCGAGGAGAACAAACCGATTACCAGCATCGCCGGCGACGCCATGACGATGCTCACGCAACTCGACTGGCCAGGCAATATCCGGCAGCTGGAAAACGCCGTCTACCGTGCCGTGGTGATGAGCGAAGGCGATCAACTCGGACTGGCCGACTTCCCGCAAACAACCGCGCACTCCCCATCGATCGCGGCATCAGCGGTCGCGCCGCTGATTGTAGACCCCGTCTTCCACACGATGGCGCCGACCATGGTACCGGGCATCGACGCAGCCCCGATATCCCTCGCCGCTGGAAGCCTGTCCATGCTGACAGCCGAGAACGAGGTAAGGCCACTGGAAGATCTCGAATCCGAGATCATCCGCTTTGCCATTGCGCACTATCGCGGCCAGATGTCGGAAGTCGCACGGCGTCTCAAAATCGGCCGGTCGACCCTCTATCGCAAGCTCGATGAGGCAGCGGAGAAGGATTCATCGATTGCAGATTCCGCATCGTCGAACTGAACTTCTCGCCTCGCACGCGATTGAACATGTTGTTGCGATCGCTACGGAACTTGAACCGTTGCGGTCTGGTGACACACAAAGCCAAAAGCACCGGTGAAACCCCGGTTTGCGTTGCAAACCGGGGAGGTTGAGGTCAGTTTGTTGTGACTTGTCCGACAAGCGCTAGCGCTTGTGCCGGGCGCGTGTATCGTCTGCATAGAAAGAGCTCTGAATCGGAGCGAGCAGACAGACAACGCGACTGCTTCAGCCGAAGCTGGTGACTTAGACTAGAACTGTTCCATGACGGAGCAGCTCACCCAATGAGGTGCGAGAATGCGAGACTATTCGAAGGGCTGTTCCGGGTTTGACCGCGTGCTGATGGCCGTGGCTGCAACATTCCTCACGGTCTCCGCTGCCGCTGCTGCCCAGAGCACATCACCTCGCGACAGTGTCTCCGAACTCGCCATCGATGCTGCGGTGCCGCGCCCGGAACCCGCCAACGTCGCCCCACCGACCGCCGCCGACTTCAAGGCTGATGCACCCAAGGCCGAGACCACCGCGTCCGTGCCGGACGCAACGCGGGCGTCCGAGAAGACCATCGGCTCGACCTCAACCGATACGCCAAAGGCAACCGAGGCAGCGAAAGCACCTGAGGATGTGAAGCCGAGCGAGGCTGCAACCGCGCCTGCCGCAGCAGCGCCGCCGGCCGCCACCGCTGTTACACCTGCAGCTACCCCTGCCGCTGAACCCGCCAAGGACGTCACGAAGGACATCACCAAGCCCGCCACCACCGTTGCGTCCGGCGATCAGCCCGTCGCCGAGAAACTGCGCGATATGTTCGGGGCCAAGGCCACCCGTTATTTCGACCGCAAGGGCGAGCGCGCCGCGGTCGAGAAGTTCTACATCGCACGTGACTTCGCACCGATCTGGACCCAGGGCGGCGCAACGACACCCGCCGCCAAGGGCGTCATTGCGCGCCTCAAGGATGCCGCTTCTGACGGCCTCGACGCTGCCGATTATCCAGTACCGGACTTTGCAGCAGCGACTTCGCCCGATGCGCTCGCCGAAGCCGAGCTGAAGCTCACCGCCAGCATGCTCGACTATGCTCGTCAGGCACAGAGCGGCCGCATGCACTGGTCGCAGGTAACCGGCGACATCCTGTATCCGGAGCATCCGACCGATCCGGCGGAAGTGCTCGCCAATATTTCGACGGCGAAGAACGCCTCGGTAGCTCTCGACGCCTATAACCCGCCGCACAAGGGTTATCAGGAGCTGAAGAAGAAGCTCGCCGAACTGCGCGGTGAAACCTCAACGCCAGTACAGCCGATCGGCGAAGGCCCGGCTCTGCGTTTCGCCAAGGCCACGAAGAAAAGCCCGAACCCGACCGTGATGGACGACCCGCGCGTGCCGTTGCTGCGCGCTCGCCTCAACGTCGAAAATGCAGCCGACACCAAATATGATGCAGCTGTTGCGGACGCCGTTCGCAAGTATCAGGCCAGCAACGACCTGAAGGCCACCGGCGTGCTCGACGAGGCCACCGTACGCGCGATGAATTCGCCGAAACGCGATCGCCACATCGATACGGTGCTGGTCAACATGGAGCGCTGGCGCTGGCTGCCGCGTCAGCTCGGTGCATCTGCGATCGGCAACGCCTATGTGATCCTGAACATCCCTGACTATACGTTGAAGGTGATGCAGAACGGCGCGCAGGTCTGGACCACGCGCGTTGTCGTCGGCAAGCCGGGCAATCACGCCACGCCGCTTTTGACCGAGACGATGAAGTACATCACGGTCAATCCGACCTGGAACGTCCCGCCGTCGATCATATACAACGAATACCTGCCCGCCCTGCAGCAGGACCCGACGGTGCTTGACCGCATGGGCCTCAAGCTGACGCGCAACGCCGATGGCAGCATCCACATTGCGCAGCCCCCCGGCGAAGCCAACGCCCTGGGCCGCATCCGCTTCAACTTCCCGAACAAGTTCCTCGTCTATCAGCACGACACGCCGGATAAGAACCTGTTCGGCCGCGACGAGCGCGCCTTCAGCCACGGCTGCATGCGCGTACAGAATCCGGATCAGTATGCCGCGACGCTGCTGAACATCACGATGCCGAACGAGCACTACACGCCGGAGAAGGTTCGCAGCATGTATGGCCGCAGCGAGATCGACCTGAAATTCCCGACGCCAATCCCGGTGAACATCACCTACCAGACGGCCTTCGTCGATGACGCTGGCAAGCTACAGCTGCGCAAGGACATCTACGGCCGTGACGCGCAGATGATGCAGTTGCTCCGCGGCGGCAAGAACAAGGATCTGGAGCAGGTCGTCGCCCGGGCCCAGCCGAGCTATGCGCGCCCGCGCGCGGATATCCCGCAGGGCGTGGCCTTCAACGACAACGGCTCGCGCATGGCCAGCAATGGCGGCCTGTCCTTCTTCGAGCGCCTGTTCGGCGGCGGTGCCCCGGCACCACAGCCGATGGCACCCGGCCAAAGGCCGCGCCGCACGGTGACCCGCTAAAACAACGACGTCGACACCGAGATTTGGAAGATATATCAAGGGCTTCACCTTACGGTGGAGCCCTTTTTACGTTTTGCCCTCTCTCCAGATTAACCATCGTCCATCTGGAACCCGGCAGCGGGCTATTTTTCGCCATACTCAATGAGTTAAGTTTAATGGCTGGCTGAAAAGCCCGCTTGGGGGGATGGGTTGTAAATCTCGGTTAACCCTCCCGTTTTAAGAGTACGTTCACTCTCTGTCGCCGCATGGGGTAGCGAGAGAGTTGTCGACTTGGGTGGGTTCATACGTGCTGAGCGGTTTCGCACGCAAAACGAGATTGCGAACGTCGCGCGCTGGCTTTCATGCCGGCCTCGCTTCAGTCCTGCTGATGGCAGGCGCCAGCTCCGTCCATAACGCAACCGCCCTCGACGAAACCCGCACCCTCTCGTTCCACCACACCCATTCAGGCGAAGATCTCACCGTCACGTTCAAGCGCAATGGCCGCTACGACGACGACGCGATGAAGAAGATCAACTACTTCCTCCGCGACTGGCGCAGCCAGGACCAGACCAACATGGACCGTCGCCTGTTCGACATCCTCTGGGAAGTCTACCGCGACGTCGACGGCAAAGCGCCGATCCAGATCATCTCCGCCTATCGCTCCCCCGCCACCAACGCCATGCTCCGCCGCCGCTCATCCGGCGTCGCGCGCGCCAGCCAGCATATGCTCGGCCACGCGATGGACTTCTTCATTCCCGGCGTGGCGCTGGAAAAGATCCGTTTTGCCGGCTTGCGCCTGCAGCGCGGCGGCGTCGGCTTCTATCCGACCTCCGGCTCGCCTTTCGTGCATCTCGACACCGGCAGCATCCGCCACTGGCCGCGCATGACGCATGACCAGCTGGCGCGCGTCTTCCCGGATGGGCGCACCGTGCATCTTCCCACCGATGGCCGTCCATTGGCTGGCTATCAGCTGGCGATGGCTGACATCGAGAAGCGCGGCGATGGCGACAGCGCAGCTTTTGCCAAGAGCAAGCCGGGCCTGTTCGCCTCGCTGTTCCGTGGCGGCAAGTCGAATGACGACGAAGATGAAAGCGCAGCAACCGCGATCGCGCCCGCCAAGCCGTCTCCTGTGGGCATGATGGCCGCCGCACTGCCTGCGAAACCGGTCGATACCAAGCAGGCCGAAACGAAGCTGGCTGAAGCGAAGTTCTCGGACCCCGTCCCGATGCCGCGCTCCAAGCCCGCCGCAGCCGCGACCTACCAGCTAGCCTCCGCTGACACCGAGACCGTTCCTCTGCCGCGCCCGAAGGCGCCAATTCCCGCGCCCGCACCTGCAGCGAAGGCCGACAACCGACCGCAGACGCCTGCCGATATCATCAATGCCCGCGGCTTCTGGGATGACATGCCGGCGCCGAAACAGGCCACGCCGCAGCAGGTCGCCGCGATCACCGCGCGCCAGGCCTTGGCCAATGTGGTCGATCCGCAGCCGGCCGCGAGCGAGTCCAGCTTCGCCAAGGCCATGGCCTATGCGCCGCCGGCGAACTCACCGGTTGATCGTGCCAATGTCGTCGCCGCCAGTGCGCCGATCCCGCGCAGCATGCGTCCGACCTCCGTCGCCAAGAACCCGATGGCGGTGAATAACATCACCACCGTGGTCGCGAAGGGCGCCCAGGGCCAGAGCAGCACCGTTTCCGTCGCGACCCGCCTCACCGCAGCCGCCATTCCCGACGATCATGTCTGGATGCGCGCGATGATCCTGGCGCCGAGCGCCACCACGTCGATGTCGGCATCGGTGATGGGTGACGGCGACATGACCATCCTGCGCGCGCACTTCGTCAAGCCGCAGGCGGTGGTGGCAATGACTTTCTCGGAAGATCCGCAGCTCGGTCTGGTCTGCGACCGCTTCACCGGATCGGCGACCGCGTCGCTCGCGACTACGGCATTCGTGCTGCGCACCGCGTCGCTGCGCTAAGAGCGCACTCAAGTCATCCACCCATACAGCTTGTCATCATCCGCGAATGCGGATGATCCAGTATGCGGTGGTGTCAGTAGAAAAATTGAAAAGTCAGTGGATCCTGGATCCCCGCTCGCACGCGCCTTTGGCACGCTGAGCGGGGATGACAGTAATCGTTAATGAGGCCGACAGCCTCACAGCATTCCCAGAGCCTGCAGATAGGTCTCGAGGATCGTCTCCTGCTCGGCACGCTCGTTGGCGTCCTGCTTGCGCATGCGGATGATGGTGCGCAGCGCCTTTACGTCGTAGCCGTTGCCTTTGGCTTCGCCATAGACGTCCTTGATGTCGTCGGAGATCGTCTTCTTTTCTTCTTCAAGACGCTCGATACGCTCGACGATAGCCTTGAGCTGATCCTTGGCGAAAGAATGTGTCGCCTGATCGTCCAGCACGGACGCAGCAGAGGTCGCCATCGAAAACTCCTGGGAACTGATGTTGTTTTGAAGGGTGTTGGGTCGATTGAAGTGCGCAGCGTTATGCGCGCATTAATCTTAAGGAAATGACACTCAAGACCGCAGCGCCTTGCGTCAAGGCGCCATCGCGGTCATCCACAGCGCCCCCACAGCTTTGATTTCATGCCTGAAAAGACGAGAAATCGTCAGTGCCCGCTGTGCGCTTTCTTCATGGCCTCAATTTGTTCGGGTTTGGCCTCGGCCTGATACAGCGATTTCCAGGTCTCGTAAGGCATGCCGTAAACCGCTTCGCGGCTCTCATCCCTGGTCATCGCCACGCCCTTGGCGTCGGCGGCATCCTTCAGCCAGTTGGACAGGCAGTTCCGGCAGAAGCCGGCCAGATTCATCAGGTCGATGTTCTGCACATCGGTGCGACCGCGCAAATGGTCAACCAGCCGGCGAAAGGCAGCGGCCTCGAGTTCGGTCTGGATCTTGTCGTCTATCGCCATCAATGGTCTCGCTGTTGCACCCGATACCGGCCTGTCGTCTTCATGTAACATGGGCGCTGTCACAGATTTTGCCATATCACAACGCAAACCGCCGGGCGGGGCAGAATTGGTTCCGTGACCGTTGACAGGCCCGTCGGGTCACGCGAAATCGTCAATGAATTGAGATAGCTTCGCCGCATGATCGCACCAGATTCCCGCCACCGCCCTTTTCGACGCATCCCCTTCGCCGCCCTGTTGCCGGTGTTGGCGCTGGCCCTGTCGTGCCTGTGGACGAGCCCTGCGGCGGCTGATTTCCGGCTGTGCAACAATACCTCGAGCCGAGTCGGGATCGCGCTGGGCTACAAGGATGCCGAAGGCTGGACCACCGAGGGCTGGTGGAACGTCTCATCGCGCGCCTGCGAAACCCTGCTGCGCGGAACCCTGGTTGCCCGGTATTATTATATCTACGCACTCGACTACGACCGGGGCGGTGAGTGGTCGGGTCAGGCCTTCATGTGCTCCCGCGACAAGGAATTCACCATCAAGGGTACCGAAAACTGCCTCGCGCGCGGCTTTGACCGGACCGGCTTCTTCGAGGTCGATACCGGCGAACAGCGTGCCTGGACGGTGCAGCTGACCGAAACCAACGAACAACCGCCGAAGCTGCCGGGCATTCCGGGGCCGACCGGACCACCACCAGGTGCGCCCGGTGCGGGCTTCCCCAACCTGCCCAACACGCCAGGCGGCGCGCCCCCGGGCGGGTCAACAACCCTGCCGCCATCAGTTCCGCCGGGAGGCAAACAATGAGACGTCAACGCCGCATCAAGATCCTGGCCACGCTCGGCCCCGCCTCCTCGGACAGCGCGATGATCCGCAAGCTGTTCGAAGCCGGCGCCGACGTGTTCCGCATCAATATGAGCCACACGCCGCATGACAAGATGCGCGAGCTGGTGAAGACCATCCGCAATGTCGAGAGCAGCTACGGCCGCCCGATCGGTATTCTCGTCGACCTGCAGGGCCCGAAGCTCCGCGTCGGTGCCTTTGCCGAAGGCGGCGTGCAACTCAAGAACGGCGAGAGCTTCGTGCTGGATTCCGATCCCGCGCCCGGCGACGCCACCCGTGTCCACCTGCCGCATCCGGAAATTCTCGCGGCACTTCGCCCGGGCCATGCGCTCCTGATCGACGACGGCAAGCTGCGGCTGATTGCCGAGGAAACCTCCAGTGAACGCGCATTGACCCGCGTGGTGGTCGGTGGCCGCATCTCGGACCGCAAGGGCGTCAGCCTGCCCGACACCGATCTGCCGGTCTCGGCCATGACGCCGAAGGACCGCGCAGATCTCGAGGCCGCGCTGGAAACCAGCATCGACTGGGTCGCATTGTCCTTCGTGCAGCGCGCCGAGGACGTACATGAGGCCAAGCGGCTGGTGCGCGGCCGCGCCTCCATCATGTCGAAGATCGAGAAGCCGCAGGCGATCGACCGCCTTGAATCCATTCTGGAAGCCTCCGACGCGCTGATGGTGGCGCGCGGCGATCTCGGCGTCGAACTGCCGCTGGAACGGGTACCAAGTCTACAAAAGCGCATGACGCGCATGGCCCGCCGCGCCGGCAAACCCGTCGTCGTCGCGACGCAGATGCTGGAATCGATGATCCAGAGCCCGGTGCCGACTCGTGCCGAAGTCTCCGACGTCGCCACCGCCATCTATGAAGGCGCGGACGCCGTCATGCTGTCGGCCGAATCCGCCGCCGGCAAATTCCCGGTGGAGGCGGTCTCGACGATGAACCGCATCGGCGAGGAAGTAGAACGCGATCCGACCTATCGCTCCGTGCTGATGGCCCAGCGCCCCGAGCCCGAACCGACCGCCGGTGACGCCATTGCGGACGCCGCACGACAGATCGCAGAAACGCTGGATCTGTCTGCGATCATTTGCTGGACCAGCTCAGGATCCACCGCCGTCCGCGTCGCCCGTGAACGGCCGAAGCCGCCGGTGGTTGCGATCACGCCGAACCTCGCCGCCGGTCGCAAACTCTCGGTCGTGTGGGGCGTACACTGCGTGGTGGCGGAGGATGCGAAAGACCTCGACGACATGGTCGATCGCGCCGCACGCATCGCCTTCCGTGATGGCTTCGCCAAAGCGGGCCAGCGCATCATCATTGTCGCTGGCGTGCCGCTCGGCACACCAGGTGCGACCAACATGGTGCGCATCGCCTATGTCGGGCCAAACGACGCGGATATGTAGTTCACTGATCAATCTCTCCCCACGATGACGGGGAGAGATTGTTTCTGCCACCTGAGGCCTAACCCACCAGCGTCGCGTCGAGCGTGATGTCCGCGTTCAGCACCTTCGACACCGGACAGCCGGCCTTGGCCATCGCCGTGAGTTGGTCGAACTTCGCCTTGTCAGCGCCGGGAATGGAAGCCGTCAGGGTGAGATGCACTTTTGTGATGGCGAAACCGTCGCCCTGCTTCTCCAGCGTCACGTCGGCCTTGGTTTCCATATTGTCGGCCTTGAACCCGGCTTCGCCGAGGATCAGCGACAGCGCCATGGTAAAACAGGCGGCATGGGCCGCGCCGATCAGTTCTTCAGGATTGGAGCCTGGCTTGCCTTCGAAGCGGCTGGCAAAACCGTAGGGATAATCGGCGAGCGCCCCGCTCTTGGTGGAAATCGATCCCTTGCCGTCCTTGATGCCACCCTGCCATTTGGCCGAACCGAAAGTCGTGGTCATGCAATTCTCCTCAATTTGGTTTGAAGTCGATCGAACGGGAGGTTAGCGCAAGGCGGCCTTCGGTTTTGTGTCAGCGGCCGAGATCATGCCCTCGATCTCCCTCATGATAAGATCAGGTGCAGCATTTTGCACCATGTGGCCAACGTTCGACAGCACGATTAGTTTGGCGCCCGGCACGGTTTTCGCGAAATGACGCGAATGAATCTCCGGCGATACGATGGTGTCGGCAGAGCCTGCGATCACGACGGTCGGAGCTTTGATATCGGCATAGCGCGATGCCTGCGCCATGACGGCAGATTTCAACGTTACCAGATCCCAGGCATTGGCGAGGAAGTTGCGCGGCCGCACTACAAGTTGCGTCGCAGTCTGCGCGACATAGCCTTCCGGCATCGGCTGCGGCGCAAACACTGCGCGGCCGGCCACGTCCGTCAAGAAATAGCCGAGCGGTAGCGTGATCGTATAGGCCAGCAGCTTGCCGATTACCGGTGTGGTGACGACCTCGTTATAGATGCCAACGCCACCGGGCCAGGGATGAGTGACACCCGCCAGCATGACGAGTCCTGCGACACGCTGCGGATAGTCCAGCGCCATCAGCGCGCCGAGTGCGCCGAGTGCGCCGGCAAGCGAATGCACCACGACGATCGCCTGATCGACGCCGAGTTTTTCTAGCGCTTCGTCGATCATCCTCGCCTGCATCGCCGGAGAAGAGTTCGACAGATCGTCACGCGTGCTCCAGCCAAAGCCGGGACGGTCGATCAGGATAACGCGGTGTTTTCTGCCAGCATATTGCCGAGCGGCAGCCGCATGGTCTCCATGCTCGACGAGGCGCCATGGATGAGGACAATCGGCGGTCCGGATGCATCGCGTGGTCCGATCTGCACCACATGCAGACGGCCGCCCGTGACATCGACAAGTTCGCCTGCTGGCAGATATCTGCGCTCGAACACGAACACGCCAACCTGTGTGGCCACGGCCAGCACGCATAGCGCGACCACCACAGTGACCGAGATCATCGCCAATATCCGGGGAATTTTGTGCACGATCCAGCTACGCGACGATACCCCGAAGGTTTCGCGCCGCGCGCCACTTACGCGCTGACGCCAAGACGACCGATACCCGGCAGTTTGATCGCGGGTCGGCGGATGTCGAGGCCGAATACGGCACCGAGCAGATTGAGCTCGATCCCTTCGACCCAGCCTGCGGTGACACCGAGATAGCCGCCCAGCGTGGCGCGCACACCGGTGCCGGAGGGTGTCCAGCCAAACGCATTGCCGGCATAGGGAAAGTCCTTGCCGATGGCGGTGGGCGGCAAAGCCACCTGCAATTCGGGCACGGCGGCCAGAATGGCCGCGACGAATGTGTTTGAGTTCGGCCCCGGCCAGGCCCGATAATCGCCGTAAGAGCGCCAGGAGTAGCCGGCGATCGCCGTCTGGATCTTCGGGATCATCACCGTGGCCGCATCACCATCGGCGGATGCGATCGCAGTCGGCACGTCGCCGAACCAGCGACCGTCAGCGGCAAAACCATTCTGGCGAATGGGCTCGCCCCATGCCGTATAATCGTAGCGGGTGTAACGCGACGCGCCCTTTTCCTTGAATACGATCCAGCTATGGACCGCAAAGATGCCGCGCCAGCGCACGGTTCGCGCTGCAAAGACGCGCACCAGCGCCTCTGGATGCGCAGCGGGAGGCGGCAACAGGCCGGCGCTGGAACGATCCGCGCTCTGCCAATCTACCGAGCGATCACCCATCCAGTATCTGGCGGCCGACACAACAATGGGAAGGACGAGCAGCGCGAGCAGCACAATCACAAATTTTCTCACAGAGGAAAGGCCCGTGGAGGGAAGCAATCTTGTGGATATGGGGGCGTTTTGCGGGTTTGCCACAGAGGTGGCGACGAATGGCTCTTCCGGAACTGTCCACGCTATCCACAGGAACGCATTTGTTCCCGCCCGGTTATCGCCATGATCACGCGGCGGACTGACGCCACGATCTGAACTGGAGATAGTTTTATGACGCCCCGCCCCACTGATACTTTGATCGACGAAATCATTGCTACCTGCAATGGCGACTTGCGCGGCGCGCTCAAGGCTTTGCTGATGGTCAACGAGCAACTGGAAGCGGAACTGCAGCAACTCTATGCCGCTTCACCTCAGTTCGTCGCTGTCCGGGCCGGCAATAACATCCTGCACTAGATCGACTGACGCGCCTATTTTGGATCGTCCTTGCCTTCTGGCTCTTCCTTGTCGTTCACTTTCGGGCCGCACCGTCGAAAAGCAGCTAAAGTGCTAGCTGGCGCGGCGCTGCGCTGACTTGCTCTGCTGGAGATCGGCATCATCGCCTTCTGCGACTTCAGTGGTCGGCGGAGGCAACTGCATCAAAACGGTCTGTCCGGGTGACGCGATCTCGATACCTTCTTCCTGGAAGCGAATCTTCATGCGGCGATTGAATTCGCGCTGCACCGCCCAGCGGCCGGAATCGGTACATCGGATCTGGCCGACGATCGTCGCCATCGAACCATCGACCTTGTCGACGCCCCACAATTCCAGATCGCTGCGAATCTGCGGCCTGAAAGCTGCCTCACTGCGCATCTGCTCGACGATGTCCTTCAGCAACTGGCCGGCGCGATCGGTATCTTCCTTGTAAGCGACGCTGACGCTGACAGCCGCATTGCCTGCACCTCGGCTGGCATTGGTGATGGTGGTCACCGCACTGAAGGGAATGATGTGAACCGAACCATCGCCGGCACGCAGCCGGATGGTACGGATCGAGACGTTCTCGACGACGCCTGACAGACCCGACACCGTGACGTTGTCTCCGACCTGCACGGTGCTTTCCAGCAGCAGGAACAAGCCGGTAATCACGTCCTGCACCAGCTTCTGCGAACCGAAGCCAATGGCAATACCGAGGATGCCGGCACCGGCGAGCAGCGGCGCGACATTGACACCGATCTCGCTCAGCGCAGTGAGCGCAACCACCGCAATGATTACGCCGAGCAATGTCGTGCGCAGCATCGGCTGGAACGTGCGCAGACGTGCCGCGCGGGCGAAATGACCGTCGCGCGTCAGCGCCGTGAGCTGCCGCTCCATCAGCGCATTACTACCTTCCCACACAACCGCAGCGACAATGGCAGCGATGCCGACGGTGATGACGGCCGAGACGACCCGACTGCCGATCTGGCCACCATAGAACCAGACAATGGCATTAACGCCCCACACTTCCAGCAAGGCGACCACGCCGATCACCCCGATGATCGTTGCGACAACCTTGCGCAACAATGGCAGATAGCGATTGGCACGCGTCTCAAGACCCGGAAAGCGTTGCAGGATTTCCGGTTTGATGCGGAAGCCGCGATCGATCAGGCTCAACGCAACCATCGAGACGAGTCGGGTCACCAGCGCGACAATGACCGTGCCGGCGATGTATCGCAGCAGCAACGCATAACCGTTCTGGATATTGAGCGCCCAGATGGTCCAGGCCGCCATTACAACAACGATCGCCAGCACATGCCAGAGACCGGCGAGGCGATTGCGCATCGCGCTCAGGAAGCCCGTAGCGCCAAACGGCGCGCGGAGCGCATCGGCAACGGGCTTCCGGCACTGCAGGATGATGACGACGACAAACAGATGCACGACGAGCATCACGAGCTTGATCAGCGCGAGATGCGCGGAGCGATAGAGGCCCATCATCAGCGCGACATTCGCGATTGCGATGCCGGTCGCGCCGACGCCGACGATGCGACGCGTCCAGATTTCGAGATAGGCTGCGGTCTCCTCCTTCACCCTGAACAGAGCGAGCGGCCCGAACAGCGCGCGCATCGCGCAGATGATGGCCCGCGCCACCACATAGCTGTTTACGATCGCAAGGATCGCGAGGCGCGTGATCCCGGCATCGCCGATCTGTGTACCGAGCAACAGCGATACCGTGCCTGTGAAGACGAAAATCGGAATCAATTCGAAGAGCAAACGGCCGACGACGTAAGGAAGCCGCAGCAACGACTGCCAAGCCCGGGTCAGGCTGCGCCGCCGCTTGTTGAGATCGGGCGCCTCGGTGAAATCGGCAGTGGAAGACGGCGGATCAGCGCGTTCAATCACCGCCGCCGGCGCGCGCGCGACAAAAGGAATGCGCGCTTCGAGCGCCGCCTGCGGCCTCCGCAGCAGCCAGACCACAAGCCATTCCGCCGCCAGCGCGCCGCCGAACACGATGACAAGCTTCCAGGCGATATCGAACAGGAGATGATAGGTGGCGGGGTCGTTGGCGCTGCGCTGCAGCCAGTACCACAGGGCAGGAAAGCGCGTGACCGATTGCACAGCTGCCGAGACTTCATGCGTGATGTCGCCGAGCTGATCCGAAATCGACACCAGCAATTGCGCACCCAGGCTATCGGCGTCGAGCGGAATGGCTGGTTTCTTCTCGGGCGCCGCGGGTGTCGCCGTGGCGATTGCGCGCAGTGTGTCGATCATCTCCTTGCGCTTGGCGTCGTCCTGCAATGTGTCGAGCGCAGCCTTGGCCTGATCGGGGGACAGAGTCGAAGCTGCAGGCGCCGGTGGCGCATCGGCCTTCTGCGCCAGCGCAGGGCTGGTCACAGCAGCCATCGGTGCGGCCATCAGCAGACATAGCAAGGCGAATAGCGGAAATGACTTCGGCGCCAAAAGGTGTCCCTTCCTGTGGCTCGGAAAACGCCCTTTTCGCCTGTTTCCTGTGTCAGAAGTTTGATTCCCCGGCGACGATGTCTTGTTTTTCCATCGCGGGCAGCAGGGATGCGTCAAAGCAGGGCGATGTTCCCGCGATGTCCCGCGAGCGCGCCGACTTTCAGGGAATTTCAGATATCGCGGCCTTCGACCTTCTCGGTCAGGGTCTTGACCAGCTCCGGCACCTTTTCGAGATGCGGATTGACCGCAAGTGCCTTGCGGAACGCATCAAGCGCACGCCTGTCGTCGCCTAGCTCCTGCATGATCATGCCGAGCCCCGCCAGAGCACCGAAATGCCGGGGCTCGCGTCTCAGCACCTGCTCGATATCCTGCAGCGAGCGTGTGTAATCGTTCTGCAGGTAGTACAGCGTGGCGCGCCGGTTCCAGCCCTCGACGTAATCGGGGCGCAGCTTCACCACGGCGCTCAACAACTGCAGCGACAGATCGACCTGCTTGGCGTCCAGCGCCGTCTTGGCGCGGGTCATCAGCAGCGCGGTCGTGTCGCTCGTGGTCTGCGACCACAGGGCCCAGATCCGGCCTTCGACGTGTTTGGCACTGGCTTCGTCCGGCGCCGCTTTCAGCGCACCAAACAGGAAATCGAGGCCGCGCGTCTTGTCGGCGTTGACCTTCGGCAGTTTGGCGGGCGGCTCGGGAATTTTCTTCGGCGCATCCGGGGTTGTGATCTGCGGATCTTTGACCTGTGCGTAGACGGGTGCTGCGCCCAGAAATGCGCTCAGCAGAATTCCAAAACCTGCGGCCGGGATTCTCAATGCCATGCCGTAAGTCTAGACACGAAAAAACGCGCTGCAAAGCAGCAGCGCGTCAAACACCTGTGATGTCGTGAGGCCGGCCGGCAAAATGCCAACCGATCAGCAACTCAACCCTGGCGAGCCTTGAAACGGCGCTGGGTCTTGTTGATCACATAGACGCGGCCCTTGCGGCGGACCAGGCGGTTGTCGCGGTGACGACCACGCAGCGATTTCAACGAGTTACGGACTTTCATCGGTCAATCCTGATAGCTTGCGATACTGACGTCAAAGGCCGTGCGCAGCAGGCCGAAATCAGCGAAAATGAGCTCGAACCCGCTGGCGACCAAGTCGCCCGGGACCCGCGGTTTCTAAGCCATCGGGCGCCGGACTGTCAATCCGATCCGGGCATCTGACGACCATCGGATCGATATTTGCAGGTATTTTGGTGGCTTGAGGGTCCGGGAACAGCCACCGGACCCTTCAAACACGTGCGGATCACTCTTGCGGGACATTCGCGGTTTTCACCACTGCGCCCCACTTCTTGATCTCCGAATCGACGAAAGCCGTGAATTCAGCTCCCGTCAGCTTGCCCGGCTCGACGCCCTGGGTGGCGAATTTCTCGCGGGTCGCGGGTACCGCCAGGATCTCCTTCATGGCCGCGACCAGCTTCGTATAGGCCGGGCTGCCATTGGCCTGCGGCATATACATGCCGAACCAGGCGGTCGCCTCGAACCCCTTTACGCCGGCCTCATCGAGGGTCGGGGCATTGGGGAGCGAGGCCGCTCGGGTGAGACTGGTGACCGCGAGCACACGGATGTTGCCCGCCTCGGCAGCAGGCAGAACAGTCGGCAACGTATCGAACATGATCGGAATATGGCCGCCGATCAGGTCGTTCATCGCCGGCGCGGCGCCCTTGTAAGGGATGTGTTCGATATTGATACCAGCCATCTGCTTGAACAATTCGCCCGACAGATGATTGGCGCCGCCGACGCCGGCCGATCCGAAGGACAGCTTGCCGGGCTGCTTCTTCGCCCACTCGATCAACTCGGCGACCGACTTAGCCGGAAAGTCCCTGGTTACAACAAGCGCATTTGGCGCCGTCGCGATCAGGGCGATCGGCGAGAAGTCCTTCTGTGTCTCGTAAGGCAAACTCTTGCGCAGACTCGGATTGATCACGTGATGCGTGGCCGTGACCAACAACACGCTGCCATCGGCGGGCGACTTCACGACAACTTCCGAACCGATCGTGCCCGATGCGCCGGGCCGGTTCTCGACGATCGTGGTGACGCCGAGCTTCTCGCCGAGATATTGCGCGACAAACCGTGCGAGGATGTCCGTCGTGCCCCCCGCTGGAAACGGCACGATGATCTTGATCTGACTGACTGGAAAATTCTGCGCCAGCGCGCCTGACAACATGACAAAAGTCATCGCCAGACACGACAGGGCGAGCCTCGTGAGCTTCTTCATTTCGATCCCTTGCCTGTTCTTGTCCGGCGTGCGGACTATGCCGCACGCCGTTGCATTGAGCCACTAGGCTGTCAGCGGAAATTCAACCATCGCCTCGCCAACAGCGACCTTCTCCTCGTTCTGGTTCTTCACCAGCACGTCGATCAGCACCCAGCGAGACTTTTCGGTGGTCTGCTTGGCCTTGATGATGCCAACCGGCTGGATCGTGTCGCCGGGCTTCACCGGCTTGACCCAGCGCGTTTCGAGACGGCGATGGATTGCACCCGCAGGATAGGCCCAGTCGGTCAGCATGCGGGTGATCAGCCCGAAATTATTCATGCCATGCATGATGATGCCGCCGAAATTCGTCTTGCCGAACGAGTTCTTCATGTAGTTGTCGTCGAGATGCAGCGGGTTGTAATCGAGCGAACCGTCGCAGAAGAGCCGGATCGACTCGCGCGATACTGCGAAGCTCGGACCGTCGATGGTGTCGCCGGTAGAGAGTTTGTCAAAGCTGGTTGTCATGATTGATCTCCTTGCCCCGCTCACATCGGGCGGATGGTCTGGCCGCGGCCAGAACAGATGACGTCGCCGCGCTGGTTGAAGAAAACGTTGTCGTGGACCACGAACAACCGCTCGCGTTTGATGAACTTGTCGAGCGCGCGGGCCTGCAGGGTGATGGTGTCTCCGGGCCGGGCCGGGATGTTGTAGCTCCAGGACTGGCCGGCATTGACGGTGCCGGGTGTGCGCATCCAGTCGTCGGTTGGCGTGCAGGAGAACATCAGCAGGATGTGGATAGACGGCGGCGCGATCAGACCGCCATAGGGCGACGCCTTCGCGTAAGCCTCGTCGAAATACAATGGGTGGTTCTCGCCGACCGAGCGGCAATAAAGCTGGATCGCCTCCTTCGTCAGAACATAAGGCAGCGTCTTACGTGGCTCGCCCGGGACGATCTCGTCCCAGACCTTGCGCAGGTTCGCGTCCTTCCAGAAATCGGTTTCAAAAACTTCCGCTTGCGCCATAGCGCCTTCTCCACTAACGTTCACCAGGCGAACTTTATGGCCGCCTTACGAACAACTATAGGCGTGGTTTCCCGGGACTGACAAGTCCGAACCGGTAGGATGATGCATGGCCAAAGACAGCGATGGTTTCGTTCGGGCAATTGCCCGTGGTTTTGCGGCCGTCGAAGCACTGGGTCGTCCACCGGGCCGGCACACGCTCTCGGAAGTGGCCGCCAGCGCCGGCCTCAGCCGCGCCACCGCGCGCCGCATGCTCGCGACATTGATCGTGATGAAATACTGCGAAGCCGATGGTCGCTATTTCAGCCTACGCCCGCGAGCGCTAGGGCTTGGTCTTTCGTACCTCAATGCACTGCCTTACTGGGGCTATGCGCAGCGCGCTCTGGAAGACCTGCGGAACGAAATCGGCGAATCCTGCTCGCTGGCTGTGCTGGACGAGACCGAGATCGTCTATGCGCTACGATTGCCGGCGCAGCGCATTCTTTCAGCCAATCTCGCCGTCGGCAGCCGCCTGCCCGCCCATGTGGTGTCGCTTGGCCGTGTCCTGCTGGCGGCCCTGCCGCCGGACCAACGCGCGCATTATCTCGCCACCACCGAATTCAAGCAGATCACCCCACGCACCATCACGGATCCCGCACTGCTGGAACGCGAGCTCGAACGTGTCGAGGCCGAAGGCTATGCTTGGATCGACGGAGAGCTCGATCCCGCGATCTGCGGGATCGCCGTTCCCGTCCGCGACCACGGCGGCCGGGTCGTGGCGGCGATCAGCATAAATGCCATCTCGGGCACCATGGACGAGGCGACGGCTAAGGAGAAATACCTCATCCCGCTCCGCCGCACCGCGCAGGATATCCGGACACAGTCCTTCTCCACCGGCTAGGCCGGCGGCCTTCCGCGCCTTTCATTCAGCGGGCCGGTTTGCTAGAGCAGCCGCCAACGATAATGATGACAGTGCGGGAGACGCGGGACATGAAATTGCTCAATCCGGACGACTTGGTCGCCATCGACATCCATACGCATGCGGAAGAACCGTGCGGCTGCCACGCCGACGACGGTTATGACGATTTCCAGGCCCGCATGGCCGAGTATTTCAAGTCGCCACACAAGCATCCGCCGACCGTACAGGAAACCGCCGCCTATTATCGCGATAAGAAGATCGCCGCAGTGATCTTCCCGGTTGATGCCGAGCGCGAAACCGGCTTCCGCCGCTACAACAATTACGAAATGCTGGAGATTGCGCAGGAGAATTCCGATGTGCTGATCCCCTTCGCGTCAATCGATCCGCACAAGGGGAAGCTCGGCGTGCGCGAGGCGCGCAAGCTGATTTCCGAATACGGCGTAAAGGGTTTCAAGTTCCATCCGACCATGCAGGGCTTCTACGCCAACGACCGCATGGCCTATCCGCTCTATGAGGCTATCCAGGAGGGCGGCGCTATCGCACTGTTCCACACCGGCCAGACCGGCGTCGGCTCCGGTATGCCCGGCGGCATGGGAATGCGGCTGAAATATTCCAACCCGATGTATATGGACGACGTTGCTGTCGATTTTCCGGACCTGAAGATCATACTGGCGCATCCCTCCTTCCCCTGGCAGGAAGAGGCGCTGTCGGTCGCGACCCACAAGCCCAATGTCTATATCGACCTGTCCGGCTGGTCGCCGAAATACTTCCCGCCGATCCTGGTGCGCTATATCAATTCGATCCTGCAGGATAAGATGCTGTTCGGCTCCGACTGGCCAGTGATCATGCCGGATCGCTGGATGGCCGATTTCGCCAAGCTCGACATTCGCGACGAGGTGCGGCCGAAGGTCCTGAAGAACAACGCACGGAAACTCCTGGGCATATGACGAACAACGATCTGCCGCGCAAACTTGCGGACGCCCGGCAGATCGCTGCCATTGCCACCGGCTTCTCGCTGCCGTTCTCAACCAGCGGTCAGGCTATCGCCGTGTCGATCTTTGCAGTGCTCGCCCTGCTGACACTCGACCGCGATCGGTTCATCGCCACGTTGCGGAGGCCTGCGGCCTATCTGCCGATCGCGCTGTTCGCGCTGATCCTGGTCGGCGTGCTCTGGTCGATGCAGCCGCTCAGCGGCGCGATCAGATGGGTTGGCCCCTACGCCAAGCTGCTGCTGATCCCATTGGTGATGGCAACGGCGTTTACGCCGAAACAAGCGTTACATATCGCTTATGGCTTTCTCGCAGCCTGCATCGGTCTTCTTGCCCTGTCATGGGCGGCGTTCCTGTGGCCAACGGGACCATGGGGCTGGTTCAAGGCGCCCGGCGTCCCCTTCAAGGACAACGCGGTTCAATCCGGCTGCTTCGCACTTTGTGCCTTCGCTCTGGCAATCGGCGCGATGCGTATCTGGGCGCAGGACACCCGCCGCGCCATTGCGATGATCGTGCTCGCGCTTCTGTTCTTTGCCGACATTTTCCTGATCTACGTGTCGAAGACCGGCGCGATCATGGCCACCGCATTGCTCGGTCTATTCGTCATCCACGCCGGCGGCTGGCGGCGCTCTGCCATTGTCGCGATCGTAGCCATGATTGTGATCGGCATCGCACTGCTGACCTCGCCACAAGCCCAGCGCCGGATCGCAGAGATCAACTCGGACATCAACGCCAATAGTGGACAGACCGCCGGCGGCGAAACAATCTCGACTGCATCGCGGCTGGATTTCTGGAGCAAGGCGGTCGGCTTCGTAAAGGCCTCGCCCATCGTCGGCCACGGCACCGGGAGCATCAAGCCGCTGTATCAGAGCATGGAGGCGACGAAGCCGTCGCCATATGGTCAAGCCACGCCCGATCCGCACAATCAAACGCTTCATACCGTGCTGCAGGTCGGCCTGATCGGCGGGCTGCTGCTATGGGCCATGTGGATCGCGCATGCACGACTTTTTCTCGCGCGCGATTATGCAAGCATCCTCGGCCAGGCGGTCGTGTTGCAGAACGTGATCGGCGGACTATTCAACAGTCACATCTCGGCGGTGACACAAGGAATGCTGTACTGTCTGGCAGTGGGATTGCTGGGCGCGTTGGTGTGCAATGCAGATTCGGAATGACCGGCCGGAACCCGCCAATTACTTCAGCTTCAGCCACCGCTTCAAATAACGCCGCCTGAATTTCTGCACCGCGAACTGTATGCGCAGCTGCAATTGCGCATGCCCTTTACGATCAAGTGAGCTCTTGAACACGCCGTTGAGCGAGCCTTGCTCGGCCAGTGGCGGTTCCGGCCACAGGAACGGGATGCCCATGGCAGGATCGCCGGTGTTGAAGGCGATGTCGATAGGCTCATGCATCGGATGCCGCGCGATCCAGTCAAGTCGCGCTGAAGCCTCGGGCGCGCCCAGCACGTAGGCTTCCATATTGCGCACGCGATTGCCGGGATAGACGATCTGCCCCGGGCGCAACTCCGACGCCGGGGTGTAAAAATTGGTCGCGGCGCCAAGATGCAGAATTCGCGGCCGCGGCCACTTTTCGGCTTCGTCGAGCACGCGCTTCAACTGGTCGCAGAAATCCGGCACCAGCAATGCGTCATCCTCGAAGATCAGCGCCAGATCCTGGCCGCGCTCGCGAATGCGCTGCATGGCGACAACATGTTTCAGCGCGCAGGATTTCTGCCGCAGCGTCAGGTCGGCACCTTCGGCGAAGTAAGCCCGATCGACATCGGAGGTGATCTCGTCGGCATCGAAATCCAGCACCCATTCGAACTCGATGCCCGCACGGTCGAGCTCGCGCTGGATATGCTCCGTGCGCTCGGGCAACGACTTGGCATGAATCACATAGGCCGGCAGCATCGAGGGAAAGGCTCCAGAACATCGCCCGGCATGGTCAGCCGGACAAGAGCCCGTATAAGGTCAAAACCGGCGTGAGGGAATGGCGGGGCAACGCCGCCCCGGTTCCCCAATGCACGGATGTGACTTCACTTTGTCGGCGACATGTGAGAGGGCGTGGCGGTATTTCACCGAGACCGCATCATGAGCCTTGAGTCCGTCCGCGCCTTTCTCACCGCCAACGCCCCCGAATTATCCGTCGCCGTCACAGACAAAAGCTCCGCCACGGTCCTTCTCGCCGCCGAAGCGTTGGGCGTCGAACCCGGCCAAATCGCCAAGACGCTGTCGGTGCGGGTCGGCGACCGGGTGGTGCTGGTGGTGACCAAGGGTACAGCGCGGCTCGACAACAAGAAGGCACGCGATGCACTTGGCGGCAAGCCCCGCATGCTGGGGGCCGATGAGGTCATTGCCCTCACCGGCCATCCGGTCGGCGGCGTCTGCCCATTCGGCCTGGCAACGCCATTACAAGTCTACTGCGACGTGTCGCTGAGGGAATTCGCCGAGGTGTGGCCGGCGGCGGGCTCGGTCAACAGTTCGGTGCGTATGTCCCCGGCACGGATGGCCGAACTGACCGGGGCCAGTTGGGTCGATGTTTGCCAGGAGCCGGCGGCAGTGCAGGAGCAAGCTCCCGCGATGGGTTGAGGCAGCGAGAATAATTTCACTGCCGTTCATTGCCGGCAGAGAACAAGCCAACCGCCGTCCGGCACGAGAGCAGCGCGGGTATTGCTATTTTTGCCGGGGGATCGACTTCCCCCGCGCAAGGCACGATTTTCCGGGTGTCGTCCCTGAGGACGCTCGGCTGTGCAGCAACATGTGCGGCCCAACCGGACAAGACCATGCGCTTCAAAGCCTCGTCTCATCGCCCGCAGTCGTCGAAGACCTGGAAGCAGGTCGTGGCGTCGATCGTGGCCGCAGCTGCAGCCGGACTACAGTCCGCTGGCGCCTGAATGCGCTCTGTAGACGTCCGCGGGAGCGCGCCGCTGGCGCCAAGTTCCCGCGTTATCAAAATCTTGAGGGTATATAGCTAGGGTTGCATCCGGCCGTGTGTAAATCGGCGGGGGGACCTCGAGATGCGGCTCGTGCCGATCACCGACGCCGACAGAAGCTGGGCTTCACTGAAGTCGCAGTGGCGGAAGGCTGCCGAGGCAGCCGAGGAAGACTTCTCCACTTACACCCAAGGTATTTTCGCGGCGCTGGACCCTGTCATGCAGGGCGGCAAGGGTGGGTTGTACGGTCTCTACGACGGCACCGTTCCGCAGGCTTTCTGTCAGGTCAGCAAACTTCTGATGCCCAAATTCGAAGGTCCCGTGCTGCGTTGCCGTTTCATGACCGTGTCGCCGACCTACGACTTCGGAAATGCCGGTCTCGATAAATACGGACAACTGCTGATCGAGCTGTTTTCCGGCATGATCTGGCTGTCGCGCAACGCCCTTTCCGCCAGCCATATCCAGTTTCATCTCCGCAGCCCCGCCGACGCGCAGTTCCTCGCGCCATTGCAGGCTCCGGTGCCCGACTCACCGTTCCAGCGCTTCACCATTAACGGCGCCTGGGTCGAATGCGATCTCAAGCTGCCCGAACTCGAAACAATGTAAGAGCGTGCAGCGCAATGACGCGTGCCGCAAGCTTGCGCAGCGACATCGGCGATGATAGCCCGGTTGTACGATGACCGGACAAGCTAAGCCACGCACCAAGCGCAAGACAACCAATGGGGCCGCAGGCACGCCTTTGCTGCGACCGCTCAATCCCGTGCGCCGCCGCACTGAGGAAGTCGTCGAGCGCATCGCTGCCCAGATCATCGAAGGCCGTTTGCCCGCAGGTGCGCGCCTACCGACCGAGCAGGCCATGATGGCGGCCATGGGCGTCAGCCGCACGGTCGTTCGCGAGGCGATTGCGGCACTCCGCGCCCGGGGTCTTGTAACCACCCGGCAAGGCGCCGGTGCCTTCGTCAACAGCGAGCCCGATCAGCAGCCTTATGCCATCGACCCCGACGGCCTGGGCTCGCTTGGCAGCGTGATCGAAATTCTTGAACTGCGCACGGCCGTCGAGATGGAGGCCGCGGCTATAGCCAGCGAGCGCGCCACCGCTGCCCAGATCCGGGCCATTGCCAAGGCCGCGGCTACCTTCAGCCGCGCCATCGCCAATGGCGACCGCGCAGTGAAGGAGGATTTTGACTTCCACTTCGCCATTGCCGTCGCGACGCAGAATGCACGCTTCGTCGGCTTTCTGGAATTCCTTGGCGGCCTCATCATCCCGCGCCAGAGCATCCGCACCTTCGATGGCAAGATCGAATTGCAGAAGCGCTATCTCGAGAGCATCGAGAAGGAGCATCAAGTCATCGTCAATGCGATCAGCGCCCGTTCGCCGCGCAAGGCTCGCGATGCGATGCGCCGGCATTTGCTGAACGGCAAGGAACGTTACAAGCAGTTGTCAGTCGATCCGGTCCAGTAGCTCACCTGAAGCCGAACGCGTGCGGCAGCGCCATCGAGAACCACGGCACGTAGGTCACGATCATCAAGACGGCGAACATCACCCAGTAAAATGGCCAGATGCCGCGCATGACCTCGTCCACCGAGACCTTGCCGATGGCGCAGCCGACGAACAGCGTGGTGCCAACAGGAGGCGTCAGCAGGCCGATGCCGAGATTGAGCAGCATCACGATGCCGAAATGCACGGGATCGATGCCGAAATTCTTCACCACCGGCAGCAGGATCGGCGTGCAAATCAGCAGCAGCGGCGCGAGATCCAGCGCCGTGCCGAGGATCAGCAGCATGATGTTGAGCCACATCAGCAGCACATATTTGTTCGACGAGATGGCGACGAAGAATTCGGTCATATGCATCGGCATCTGCATCATCGCCGCGACATAGCCGAAACATGACGCGGTCGCGACCAGCGTCAGCACCATCGCCACTGTCTGCAGCGTCCGGTAGGTCAGCATCGGCAGCTCGGACCATTTGTAGTCGCGATAAATGAACATCGTGACGAAGAAGGCCCAGACGCACGCCACAGCGCCTGCCTCGATAGGCGTGAACACGCCTGTGAGAATGCCGCCGAGCACGATCACCAGCGTGACGATGCCCCAGGTAGCGTCCCCCAGCATTTTCAGCGCCTGCTTCACTGGCACCGGCTCGCCCTTCGGATGACCATCGCGATAGGCAAAGTAGAGACACAACAGCATGATCGCGAAGCCAAGCAGCAGCCCGGGCACGATACCTGCCAGGAACAGGCTGGTGATCGAGACCACGCCGCCAGTCGCCAGCGAATAGATCACCGCATTGTGGCTCGGCGGCACCAGGATCGCCTGGACCGAGGCGGAGATGGTCACATTGGTGGCGAACACCCGTGGATACCCCTTCGCCGCCATCTGCGGGATCATCACCGAGCCAATCGCCGACGTATCCGCGACCGACGAGCCGGAGATTCCGGACATGATGGTGGTGGCCAGGATGTTAACCTGCGACAGCCCGCCGCGAATGCGCGTGAAGCCGATCACCACAGCTGCAAAATCCACCAGCCTTCGCGCCATACCGCCTTCTGCCATGATGGCGCCGGCCAGCACGAAGAACGGCACGGTCAGCATCGACACCTTGCCGACTCCGCTGGAGAGTTGCTGCATCACAGCCGCGACCGGCAGATCAATCCACAGTGCACCGACGAGCGCCGAAAGCGCCAGCGCGAAAGCGATCGGCATGCCGACGGCGAAGAACAGACACATGCTGAGCAGAAGAACGGCGATGTCCATGTCGGATTTTCTTTGTTCTGGCTGGAGCTGATCGGCGAAGCTAGTCGAGAGGTATGTGCGCGTCGCTGCCATCCTGCGGCGGCGGACCGATGGTCAGGCGTTCGATGACAAAGAGAAACATCATCGCGCCGGACACCGGGATCGGCATGTAGGTGATCCCGACAGACAACCAGGGAAATTCATCCACCGAATTGCCCCAGGTGGTCATCACCAGTTTCATGCCCCAGATCACCATGAACAGCGCTACGACAGCCATCAGCAACTCGCTAACGAAAGCAGCTGCGATACGCGCGTGAGGCGGCAGCAGGTTGGTACCCACCGTCATGTTCATGTGGATGCGCTGCCGATAGCAGTTGGCAGCGCCAATAAACGTCACCGCGATGGTCAGCAACACCGCCAGCGGCTCTGGCCATGACGCCGCGCTATTCAGAATGTAACGCGTGTATACAGCCCACGGGATGATCGCAGAGATCAGCACGAGCGCGAGACACGAGAACACGGCACCAGTCCAGTACAATGCGTTCATGGTGCGTCGAAAAGCGGCGGCGGGAGCACTGATGGTCTCCGCCCGTTCGGTCATCATTGTTTTGGAGACGGCTTCGGACATTGGACCTCTGGGAACGCAAATCTCTCGGCCGTCGTCCCCGCCTTCGCGGGGACGACACGTTGGAAATCCGACGAGCAAATCCGCTGCTAGCTCACCGCAGCGATACGCTTGGTCATCTCGGCGTATTTTGCGCCGTACTTATCCCAGACCGGCTTTACCGCATCGCGGAACGGCTGCTTGTCGATGGACGTGACAATGTCGGTGCCGACTTCCTTCATCTTGTCGAGCGCGGTCTTCTCCGCCTCGTACCAGAGCACGCGCTGTTCGAGCTGTGCTTCGCGGCCGAATTTCTTCAGCAGCGCCTGATCCTCCGGCGTGAGCTTCGCCCATGACGCCTTCGAGAACACCAGCAATTCCGGAATGATCAGATGCTCGGTCATCGAGAAATACTTGGCGACCTGGAAATGGTTCTGCGCCACGAAGGATGGCAGGTTGTTCTCGGCCCCATCGACGACGCCGGTCTGCATGGCGCTGAACACCTGATCGAAGCCCATGGCGACCCCGTTGCCACCGAGTGCATTCATGGTGTCGATAAACAGGGGATTACCGATCATGCGTATCTTGAGACCCTTGAGATCGGCCAGGCTCTTGATCGGACGTTTGCTGTTATAGATATTGCGCGAGCCGGCATTCATCCAGCCGAGCGCGACCAGGCCGGTTTTTTCGTTGACCGTGATCTTGTTCAGAAGTTCAGCGCCGATCTCGCCATCGAGGACCGCTTCCATGTGCTTGGAATCGCGAAACACGAACGGCATATTGAAGACATTCACGTCATCGACTACCGGACCGACTGCGCCGACTGAGATACGGGCGATCTGCAATGCGCCGACCTGGGCCTGTTCGATGGCTTCCTTCTCGCCGCCAAGCTGCATCGACGGAAACATCTGGATGGTGAGCCGGCCATTGGTGGCCGCATCCAGCTTCTTGCCCATGCGCACCACGGATTCGACCGTGGGGTAGCCGAGCGGATGAACGTCGGAGGCCTTCAGAACCATCTTGGTTTGCGCCTGCGCGGGCGTAAGCCGCCCGAGACCGGTCGCTCCGACGGCAAGCGCGGCCAGGCCGCCTTTGACGACATCTCTTCTCTTCATGGACGAAATCCTCCCTGTGAATTTCCCGATGCGGCGCTTTGGCCGTTATTCTGGTTCGCCCCTTTGTGGGGTCGATCTTGTCGTCGCAACTCTAGGAGCGCACCGGCCCGCCGTCCATCGGCTTGTATCGGTAGCGCATCCACAAAGTTGTACGATGACCCGACATCTAGCACCGACACCGGGGGGTCGGCAAGCGCGTGCTCCAGCGACCGCGCAGAACTAAAGTTCAACCCGAGGTGCGGCACGAAGAGAACGGCAGATCGGACGTCGCTCCTGCACAGGTGTTTGGTATCCGCTGATCGAGCGGAATCGGTGTAGAATACAGACATCTGTCACGATAGGAGCCATCCGTGCCAACCGAACGCTTTCAATTCCCCGGCGCGGCCGGCCATATGCTGGCGGCGGCGCTCGACCTGCCTGATGGCGATGTCCATGCCTATGCGCTGTTCGCGCATTGCTTCACCTGCGGCAAGGATGTGCTGGCGGCGCGGCGTATCTCCGCGGGGCTGACGCTCAAGGGCATCGCCGTGCTGCGCTTCGACTTCACTGGCCTCGGTTCCAGCGAGGGCGACTTCGCCAACAGCACATTCTCGTCGAATGTCGCAGACCTCGTGAAGGCTGCCGACCATCTGCGCGAGATTCGCCAGGCGCCCACAATCCTGATCGGCCACAGCCTCGGCGGCGCAGCGATCCTCGCCGCCGCTGAGCAGGTGCCGGAAGCCAAGGCCGTTGTCACCATCGCGGCCCCCTCCGATCCCGCCCATGTCACCGACATGTTTGCCGAACATGTCGACGCTATCCGCGAAAAGGGTGAGGTCGAGGTCAAGCTCGCCGGTCGGCCATTCAGCATCAGGCGCGAATTCCTCGACGATATCGCCGAGCACAATCTGATGGCCAAGGTGACGAGGCTGCACAAGGCGCTGCTGATCATGCATGCGCCCACCGACGACACAGTAGGTATCGACAATGCGACGAAGATTTTCGTCGCGGCCAAACATCCAAAGAGCTTCGTCTCGCTGGCCGGCGCCGACCATCTGCTCACGCAAAAGCATGACGCGATCTATGTCGCCGATGTCATCGCCGCCTGGGCCGGGCGCTATCTCGATGCGGTTGCCGTCACGCCCGTAGCGAACTTGCCCGAAGAGCCGCGCAAGGTGGTGGTGAGCGAGACGCGCGCCAGCAAATTCCAGCAGGTCATCAATGTCGGCCCGCATCAGATGCTCGCCGACGAGCCGATCGCCGCCGGCGGCGAGGACACCGGGCCCGGTCCGTATGATCTGCTGCTCAGCGCGCTCGGCGCCTGCACCGCCATGACCATGCGGCTCTATGCGGATCGCAAGGCGCTGCCGATGGACCACGTCACGGTGACGCTGAACCACAAGAAGATCTACGCCAAAGACTGCGAGGAATGCGAAACCAAGGACGGCATGCTCGACCAGATCGAGCGCGTCATCACGATTGACGGCAAGCTCGACGCCGGGCAGCGCACGAAGCTCATGGAGATCGCTGACAAGTGCCCGGTACACCGGACACTAACGTCGGAGATACGGATCGTGACTAAGGCGGCGGAGTAATCCGCGAACCTCTCCACGTCATTGCAAGGAGCCCTTGCGACGAAGCAATCCAGTCTTTGCTTGCAGCCTTCTGGATTGCTTCGCCCAAACGAATTGGCCTTGCCAATTCGTCAGAGCTCGCAATGACGGCGGAAAGTGGGGGCGTGCCCTACCTGTTAGGGTCCGGATAGACCAGGCTGCGCCAGCCGGAGCGATCGAACGGCGCCCACGCGCCTTCCTTTTGCGCGAGACGCTCGGCCACTGCATAGACAACCGCAGGGTGATGGCCCATGCCGCAATGGCTGCTCTCGACTTCGATGCTTTCCGACATCGCCGATGACTTCTCCATACAGCCCTGCCAGGCACAGACGCCGTCGGTGCGGCTGTAGATCGCGGTGGTGGGGACCGGCGGCGTATCGGCAAGCGAACCACCGAAATCGTCGTCGGTGTCATCGGCGCGTTTGCCGCTGGCGAATTCATAGACACGCCAGGCATTGGTGGATTTCGGATGGCCGGCAAACGGGCTCCCGAGCGTGATCACCGAACGGACGCGGTCCGGCATCATCTTGGCGAGCTGGCGTGCATAGAGGCCGCCGAGGCTCCAGCCGACCAGACTCACCTTGCGGCCGTGAGTCTCGTTCATCTCTTTCAGCAATTCGACCATGCTGCCCTGCACGCCATCGCGCAGGCCGAGATTGCGGCCCTGCTTCCAGCCGCTGACGGCATAGCCGCGGCCCTTGAGAAACGTGCGGAGCGGACCTGTCGAAACATCCGAGGCTACGAGACCCGGCAGTACCAGTACCGGATGACCATCGCCGCGCGGCGCGAGATTCAACAGCGGCAGCGCGCCGAGAAAGGCGCCGAATTCGTGGATCGCACGGCCTTCAAGAAACATCAGGGTTTTGGATGGGGGACGTTGCGCCTGGGCCGTAGCCGACATCTGGTTTCCTCTCGCCGGCGCATTGGCCGGTCATATCGATTGATTTGAAAGCAGCCTCACAGGGAGGGAATCACGCCACGCACCGAAGTATCAATTCACTGAAGCTAAGGTCGGGTTTGCTGCAGTTCAAGCGCACCCCGATACCCGCCTCGCTTCCGCAATGCGGAACTGCTCTCACAGCAGTCGCAACAAAACTTCGATCGTGTAAAGCGCCAGCCCGGCGAGCCCGCCGATCAGCGAACCGTTGAAGCGGATATATTGCAGATCGCGGCCTATATTGACTTCGATGACACCGATCAGCTGCTGCATGTCCCAGCCCTTCACCTGATCGGCGATAAAGCTCGACACGCCACTTTTCTGATCGGCGATGAACGTGCGCAGCACCACGACGATGCCCTGATTGATCTCGCCGCGCATCTCGGCGTCGGCGCGCAGCGCTGCGCCGGCCTCGACGAACACATTGGCGAGATGATGTGCCAGTACATTGCTTTCACCTGACGCACTGCGCTCGATGAAGCTGCGCGCATTGTTCCAGAGATTACGCCCGAGTTCGGCAAGCTCGGGCCGCGCCAGCAGATCACGCTTCAACCCATCGATGCGGCCGGTGAAGCCGGGCTCGGTCTCCAGCCGATCGACGAAGGACAGCAGCATGCGATCGAACTCGCCGCGGAATGGATGTGCGGGATTCTTGCGTACGTCGTCGAAGAAGGTCGTGGCAGACGCGACGATGCGCTTTAGCAGGAACGCATCGGCGCGATAGAGTTTGAGCAATGTCGGCAGCTCGTCGCGAATCTTGTTCTTGATGACGGCCAGCGTGTCCGGCTCGGTTAGCGCGCCATGCATGGCCCCGAGCAGATTGTCGAGCAGGCCCTGATGGCGACCATCCCTGATGAAGCCGCGCATGGTGCCGGCAGCGATGGGCGCGAGATCAACCGACTGCAGCTGCGTCATCACACGCCGAATAATGAACGTTTTGAGACCAGACGTTTCCGTCGCAGACATCGCCTCCGGTAACAGCCGCAGCAAGAAACGCGCGAGGTCCGCGCTACGCTTTTTATCGCTCAGCCAGTCTGCGACGAAACTAGCAAAATCAACCTCACGTAATTTTGCCTCAACCGGCCCGGCTTCGAGGAAATGCACCTCGATGAATTCACCCAGTTTGTCGGCGATGCGATTTTGATTCGCCTGGATGATCGCGGTGTGCGGAATCGGCAGACCCAGCGGCCGACGGAACAGCGCGACAACGGCGTACCAGTCCGCCAATCCGCCAATGGTCGCGGCTTCTGCAAAGGCCGCAACGAATCCGAACACGGGATGAATCGGCAGCAGGATTTTTGCCGTTATGAACACCACCAGACAGCTCGCCAGCACCAGCGCCGCGATCGCCTTGACGCGGCGCAGCTCTGCTGCACGCGCAGCGTCGCCGGGACTCGCGAAAGACGAAAAACTGTTTGCGTCCATAGGCTTCCTTGACCGGTCAGGATGGCCGGTTCCCGCTGTTAACATAATGTCGGACAATGTGAGTCGCTGTTGTTAACCTTTCCTAAAGATGTCGCTCGCGGAACCTGCTCCGCGTGGTAAATCTCGATTCGAACTTGCGAGGCGCGCTTCGCTTTGATGCGCGCCGAAGACCGTTTTGGGAATTTCATGAGCGAATCATTGTCGTACCGCCCCGCCCGCGATCCGCTACCGGATCAGGAACAGAAGCAGGCAGCGCTGAGCTATCTCAACGAAGCCTGGGCGGAAGCACGGCACGACGGCGTCGATGGCGATTGCCTCGCGCAGGCCAGCCTGTTCGCAGCCTTTGCCGAGCTCGTCGGCACCTATGGCGAAGACGCCGTGGCGAAGTTCGTCGAGGGTCTTCCGGGCCGCGTGCGCAATGGCGAGTTCTCGCTGACACTGGCACGGCAGTAACGGCTAAGCACCAGTTATCCTCAGGCGTCTTCAACAGACTCAAATGTCATCGCCCGGCTTGACCGGGCGACCCAGTAGACACTGGCTTCACAGCTTCACACTCCGATGGCGTTTACTGGATCACCCGCTTCCGCGGGTGATGACAGCGGAGAGTTGAGCGATACGGCAATGCCGCACGCCATCACGCCCTCAGCGTTTCCAGGAATTTCACCGTCTCGCCCTGCGACGGCGTGACCAGTTCGCCCTGCCACATCACGCGGCGGCCACGCACGAAGGTGCCGACCGGCCAGCCAGTGACTTTCACGCCGTCATAGGGGGTCCAGCCGGCCTTCGAGGCCACCCAGTCATTGGTGATGGTCTCGGTGCGCTTGAGATCCACGATGGTGAAGTCGGCATCATAGCCCGCGGCGATGCGGCCCTTCATGGCGATGTTGTAGAGCCGCGCTGGACCCGCGCTCGACAGGTCGACAAAGCGCTGCAGCGACAGACGGCCGGCATTGACGTGATCCAGCATGATCGGCACCAGCGTCTGCACGCCGGTCATTCCCGAAGGCGATGCCGGATAGACTTTCTTCTTTTCCTCGATCGTGTGCGGCGCGTGGTCGGAGCCGAGCACGTCGATGATGCCCTGGTGGATGCCGTTCCAGATGCCGTCGCGATGGCTGGCATCTCGCACCGGCGGGTTCATCTGCGCCAATGTGCCGAGGCGCTCATAGCATTCCGGCGCCGCCATGGTCAGATGATGCGGCGTCGCTTCGCAGGAAGCGACGTCCTTGTGGTCGCGCAGATATTCGATCTCTTCTTTCGTTGAAATATGCAGCACATGGATGCGCTTGCCGGTCTCGCGCGCAAGGTTGACCAGCCGCTGCGTCGCCATCAGCGCCGCAGTCTCGTCGCGCCACACCGGGTGGGAACGGGTGTCGCCTTCGATGCGCAGGTTCTTGCGTTCATTGAGGCGATATTCGTCCTCGGCATGGAATGCGGCGCGGCGCTTGATGACCTGGAAGATGCGACGGAGGCTGTCGTCGTCCTCGACCAGCAATGCACCGGTGGATGAACCAATGAACACCTTCACGCCAGCGCAGCCGGGCGCACGTTCCAGCTCCGGCAGGTCCTGCACGTTCTCGCGGGTGCCGCCAATGAAGAAGGCATAGTCGCAATGCATGCGGTGATGGCCGCGCTTCACCTTGTCGGTGAAGGTCGCCTCGTCGATGGTCAGCGGATTCGTATTCGGCATTTCGAACACGCCGGTAACGCCGCCCATCACGGCGCTGCGTGATCCGGTCTCCAGATCTTCCTTCTGCTCGAGGCCCGGCTCGCGAAAGTGCACCTGGGTGTCGATCACGCCCGGCAGGATGTGCAGCCCCTTGCAGTCGATCACCTCGGCGGCCGAAGCCGTGCCGAGCGATCCGATGGCGGCGATTCGGCCATTGGATATGCCGATATCGCGCAGGCCCTCACCGTCCTGATTGACGACGGTGCCGTTCTTCAAAATCGTATCGAATGTCTGGGTCATCTGGTCTCGTCACAGCCTGTGGATGCCGCGCAGGATGAGCGCGGGTCTTGTTGTTGGCATCTTAGCGGCTTAACTTTGGCTGTCATATCCACCAGCCGCGATTCACCCTCGTTTCCCGGCTCGTTTCCTGGATTTTTTCGAGATTTTCCCAATGAAAGCAGCGTTCCTCCCCGATCGGGGTGTGGTGAAGATCGCCGGCGACGACGCCCGCGGTTTCCTCAACAACCTTGTGACCTCCGAGATCGAGGTGGTGGCGCCGGGCACAGCACGGTTCGGCGCGCTGCTGACGCCGCAAGGCAAGATTATCGCCGACTTTCTCGTCACCGAAGCGCCAAGCGGCCATGGCGGCGGCCTGCTGATCGACTGCGCGCGCGAACTGGCCCAACCTCTGGCCACCAAGCTCGGCTTCTACAAACTGCGCGCCAAGGTGACGGTGGAAAATCTCTCCGATTCGCTCGGCGTACTCGCGGTGTGGGACGGCGAGCCCGGGATGAAGCCGGATCTGACCTTCGCGGACCCACGCGATGCCGCGCTCGGCTATCGTATCCTCGTGCCGGCGGATCTTGCCGCGAAGACGGCGGCGCTGGTAGGGGCCGAACTGGTCGATCCATCAGCCTATGAGGCGCATCGCATCAGCCTCGGCGTGCCACGTGGGGGTGCGGACTTTACCTATGGCGATGCGTTCCCGCACGAAGCCAATATGGACAAGCTCTCCGGCGTCGATTTCGACAAGGGCTGCTACATCGGCCAGGAGGTCGTCTCCCGCATGCAGCATCGCGGCACCGCACGCACACGCATTGTCGGCGTCACGCTGGATGGCGCGGCGCCCGCCGCCGGCACCGAGATCCGCGCTGCGGACAAGCCGATCGGCACCATGGGCTCGTCCGCCGACGGCCGCGGCCTCGCCATGATCCGCACCGACCGCGCCAGTGATGCGCTCGACGCCAATGCAGCTTTCCTGGCTGGCGATATCGCCATTCATCTCGCCGACGCCGCTGCGGTGCGCGCACTGGCCACGAAGAAGACCTCTACATGAAAAAGATTGACGCATGAGCAAACCCGCGATCAGGCACACCGACGGCAAGACACGCTGCCCGTGGCCCGGCGAAGATCCGTTCTATGTCGCCTATCACGACACCGAATGGGGCGTGCCGGAATACGACGACCGGGCACTCTACGAGAAGCTGATCCTCGACGGCTTTCAGGCCGGCCTCTCCTGGATCACGATCCTGCGCAAGCGCGACAATTTCCGCAAAGCATTCGATGACTTTCAACCGGAAAAAATCGCGCGCTACAGCGAGAAAAAAGTTCAAGCGCTGATGAACGATGCCGGCATCGTGCGCAACCGCGCCAAGATCGAAGGCGCCATCCTCAGCGCCAAGGGCTACCTGAAAATCATGGAAGAAGGCGCTGGCTTCTCGAAATATCTGTGGGACTTCGTCGACGGCAAACCGCTGGTCAACAATTTCAAGACCCACGGCAGCGTGCCGGCCTCAACACCACTATCGACCAGGATCTCGAAAGACCTGCAGGCCCGCGGCTTCAAATTCGTCGGCCCTACCATCGTCTATGCCTTTATGCAGGCCACAGGTATGGTCAACGATCATCTCGTGACCTGCTTTTGCCACGAGGCCTGCATGGGCCTGAAGCGCAAGCCGCGCCTCAAGGCCAAGTAGCAGCAAGAAGCTCAAGAACACGAACCGATGGGCAAATCGAAATTCTCTACCGACGTCGCCACCCGCGCCTGGCAACGCATGCTGTCGGGCCGGCGCCTCGATCTCCTCGATCCTTCGCCGCTCGATATCGAAATTGCCGATATTGCCCACGGGCTCGCGCGCGTCGCGCGCTGGAACGGTCAGACCCACGGCGCGCATATTTTCTCGGTGGCCCAGCACACGCTGCTGGTGGAAGCCGTGTTGCGTGAGCAGATGCCGCGCGCCGACGAGCGCGTGCGGCTCGCGGCCTTGCTGCATGACGCGCCGGAATATGTCATCGGCGACATGATCTCGCCGTTCAAGGCAGTGATCGGCGGCGACTACAAGGTGATCGAAAATCGCCTGCTCGGCGCGATCCACATCCGCTTCGGCCTGCCGCCGGTACTGGTCCCGGAAATCACCAAACAGATCAAGACAGCCGATATGGGCGCCGCCTATCTGGAAGCCACACGCCTTGCAGGCTTCAAGGAAGCCGAGGCAAAACGGTTATTCGGTAAGGATCCCGGTTTGTCCGAGGCCATGATCGAGGACTACCTGACGCCATGGTCCGCAGGTAAGGCCGAGAAGCGCTTCCTGACGCGGTTCGAGACGCTGCTGGGGTAATGCGCTTTCTTCTCCCCCAAGCGCAGCGAGTAGGAAGAGAAAAGCGCCGCGCCTTTGCTCGCCACAAACGCGGGTCTATAATCAGGCTCAACAAAGGACTGCCATGATCCACGTCTGCTCGCTCGCCGATCTGCACCCCACCGTGAAGGACACGGCTGCGAGCCACGTGCTCACCATCATGGCCAATGTCGCCCAGGTGCAGCGGCCGCCGTCGATCAGCGAGGCCAATCATCTCAGGGTTCAGGTCGACGACATCACCGAGGCCATGGACGGCTTTGTCGCGCCGAACGAGGGCCATATCGCGCAGGTGCTGGACTTCGTCCGCGGCTGGGATCGGGCCTCGCCGCTGGTGATCCATTGCTATGCCGGCATCTCGCGTTCCACCGCCAGCGCCTTTGCCGCCGCCTGCATGCTTAATCCGAACCGCGACGAACGCGACATCGCGCTGCGCATCCGCGCGGCCTCGCCGATCGCGTCCCCCAACCGCCTGCTCGTGACCCTCGCCGACAAGGCGCTGGGCCGCGGCGGCCGCATGGTTCGCGCGCTCGACGAGATGGGCCCCGGCAATCTGACCGTGATCGGCAAACCGTTTCGCCTCGATCTGGATTAATTCCAGCAATTGCACGCGGCCCGTGAACTAAAGTTCTCCACGACAAGACATAGAGTTGCCATGTCCCCGGATGCCGTTCCGGGGCATGATTGGCGCGCGCCCTGTGTCCTGAAGGTTTGATAGTCGATGTTCGATGATTTCGGTTTCGTTACACTGGTGATTGCCATCGTTGCCTTCATCTTCGCGCGCAAGGCGCGCAATGAGGTGAAGATATTACGTGCCCGGCTCGACGCCTATGAGGCGACGCCGCATATGGCTGCGACGACCGCAGCAGCGACACCGGACCTCACAGCGACCGCACCGGGCATCGTTACAGCGCCAGTCCTATCCGACGCTTCGGCCGAGGTCACCAGCGAAGCTGCGCCCTCGATCCAGCCGGATGTCTCCGCACAGGCCGCTCCCGAATCCACCTCGCCCGTAGAGGCACCTACTGCCCGCCCCGGCTTCGAGGAACGGATCGGCACCCGCTGGGTGGTCTGGGTTGGCGGCCTCACGCTGGCGCTCGGCGGCTTCTTCATGGTGCGCTATTCCATCGAGGCCGGCCTGCTCGGCCCCGAAGTGCGCGTGCTGCTCGGCGGCCTGTTCGCCCTGGCATTGCTCGCCGTCGGCGAATTCGCCCGCCGCAAGGAAAGCCTCTCGGCAATCGCACCGCTGCCCATCGCCAATATTCCGGCGATCCTCACGGCCGCCGGCACTGCCGTCGCCTTCGCCACAGTCTATGCGGCCTATGCGCTGTATAACTTCCTCGTCCCCGGCACGGCCTTCGCCCTGCTTGGCATCGTCGCCATGTGCACCATGGCCGCGGCATTGCTGCACGGCCCGGCGCTCGCGGGCCTCGGCATCGCCGCCGCCTTCGTCACGCCGGTGCTGGTGTCGTCCGGCAAGCCGGACTACTGGGCGCTGTATATCTATCTCGCCATCGTTATGGCGGCCGCCTTCAGCCTCGCGCGTATCCGGCTGTGGCGCTGGCTGGCGCTGACCACCATCGTCTTCGCGACGCTGTGGACCCTGCCGGGCCTCGACGCCGGGACGCCTGCCCTTGCACCACATACATTCCACGTCCTCGCCGGCTTCCTGCTTGCCTCGCTGCTGGTCGTCTGCGGCTTCCTGTACGGCCCGCCGGCTGAAGAAGGCCGCATCGAGGGCATCTCATCGGGCGCACTCAGTGCGAGCCTGCTCAGCGCGACGCTGGTGGTGCTCTCGAGCTTCCATGCCGACATGGCCATGGTGACCTTCGCGCTGATCGTCGCCGGCACGCTGTTCGTCGCCTGGTACGCTCAAGCCGCCACTGCGGCGGTTGCCGTGGCCGCAGGCTTCGTCGCCGTGGTCTTCCTGGAATGGGCCATCCAGGGCAATCTCGACATGCTGGTGCTGCCCGGCGGGCCACTGGCGGGCATCGGTGCCAGCCCGGTGGAAAGCTCGGTGTCGCTGCATCTCGCCTCCGCGGCGGTTTTCGCCCTCGGCTTCGGCGTGCTCGGCTTCCTCGCACAGGGCCGATCCGTTAGCGCCGTTATTCCGGTGATCTGGTCGGGCGCCGCGGTATTCACGCCGCTGGCGCTGCTGATCGCGCTCTATGCCCGCATCGCGCATCTCGATCGCTCGATCCCCTTCGCCATTCTCGCCGTGATCATCGGCGCAGCCTTCGCGGCCGCCACCGAACTGCTCGGCAAGCGCGAGCAACGCCCCGGCCTCGCGATCTCCACGGCGCTGTTCGCCACCGGTACGCTCGGTGCGCTGGCACTGGGGCTGACTTTCGCGCTGGAAAAAGGCTGGCTCACCATCGCACTGTCGCTGATGGCGCTGGGCACAGCCTGGATCTCCATGCAGCGGCCGATCCCGTTCCTGCGCTGGCTCGCGGCCATCCTTGCCGGCATCGTCGTCGCCCGCACGGGCTGGGAACCGCGCGTGGTCGGGAATCTCGTCGGCACCACACCGATCTTCAACTGGCTGCTATGGGGTTACGGCCTGCCGGCAGCCTCGTTCTGGGCCGCCAGCATCCTGATGCGCCGCCGCGGCGATGACGCACCACTGCGCATGATGGAGTCCGCAGCGATCCTGTTCACCGTGCTGCTGGCCTTCATGGAAATTCGCCACTTCGTGAATGGCGGCGACGTCTACCGGTCGTCGTCGAACCTTACCGAAGTCGCGCTGCAGGTCTGCGTCGCGCTGGCCATGGCGATCGGGTTGGAACGCCTGTGGGAGCGGAGCCGCAGCATCGTGCACAGCGTCAGTGCCGGGCTGCTAACGCTGTTCGCCGGCGTCGCAAGTCTCGGCGGGCTGCTATTCCTCACCAATCCGGCGATCTGGCGCATCGACGTCGGCGGCGTGATCTTCAACCTGCTGCTGCTCGGTTATGCCCTGCCCGCCGTGCTCGCCCTGTTGCTGTCCTATGCCGTAGCCGGCCGCAGGAAGCCTGCCTATGGCAACACCATCGCTGGTGGCGCGCTGGTGCTGGCGCTGGCCTATGTGACACTGGAAATCCGCCGCATCTATCACGGGCCGATTTTCTACAACGCGACGACCACCGATGCCGAACAATATACGTTGTCGATTGCGTGGCTTGGCTTCGGCGTCATACTGCTCGGCCTTGGCGTGATCTTCTCATCACAGCGCGCGCGCCTCGCCTCGGCGATCGTGATCGCGCTGACGGTGCTGAAGGCGTTCCTCGTCGATATGTCATCGCTGACGGGCGTCTACCGTGCACTGTCCTTCATGTGCCTCGGCCTCGTGCTGGTGGCCATCGGCTGGCTGTATCAGCGCATCCTGTTCTCGAGACGCGCGCAGTCACCCGCGGCGGCCCCTGCAGCAGAAAGCTGACGCCTCTCCAGCACAATTCCCACTTGCGCATTCCCTGTGATCGTCAATGATACCGATCGCGGCGATCCCCGGCCTTAGGCCGGGGATCGCCGCATAAAAGCATCCGCGCACCAAGCGCGAGAGCCAAAAAAGATCGGGAGCCCATGAACGTCCAGGGAAAGATTGCCACAGATCCGTCCGTCGAAACCTCCGCGGAACATGTCGATGTCATCGTCGTCGGCGCCGGCATCTCCGGCATCGGAGCCGCCTATCACCTCACCAAGCAAAATCCGGATACACGTTTTCTGATTCTGGAAACCCAGGACAGTTTCGGCGGCACGTGGCATACCCATCGCTATCCCGGCATCCGCTCCGACAGTGATCTGCACACCTTTGGCTATCGCTTCAAGCCATGGACCTCTGCGCCCATCGCAACGGCTGCAGAAATCCTGCGCTATATGGGCGATGTGATCGCCGAGAACGGCCTCGACACGCATATCCGCTACAAGCACAAGATTTTGTCCGCCAACTGGTCGAATGCCGACAAACTCTGGACCCTCACCGTCATCCGTCACGACACCGGCGAAACGCTATTTTTCACCACGCGCTTTCTGTGGATGTGTCAGGGGTACTATAATCACAATCAGGGATACACACCGCAATGGCCGGGCATGGACCGGTTCAAAGGCCGCATGGTGCATCCGCAGACCTGGCCGGAGGATCTCGATGTCACCGGCAAGAAGGTCGTCGTGATCGGCTCCGGCGCCACCGCGGCGACCCTGGTGCCGGCCATTGCCGATAAATGTGCTGAAGTCACCATGCTGCAGCGCTCGCCGACCTTCTTCATCACCGGTCGCAACGCCAATGCGCTGGCGGAGACGCTACGCGAACTCGATATCAACGAGGAGTGGGTGCACGAGATCGTCCGCCGCAAGATCCTGTTCGACCAGCAGGCCTTCACCAAGCGAACCAACAGCGAGCCGGAGGTGGTGAAAGAGGAATTGCTGAAGGGCGTGCAGGCCTATCTCGGCAAGGACTACGACATCGCCACGCACTTCACGCCCCGCTATCGCCCATGGCGGCAGCGCATCGCTTTCATTCCCGACGGCGACCTGTTCCAGAGCATCAAGGCCGGCAAGGCGACCGTGGTCACCGACGAGATCGAGACCTTTACCGAGGGCGGGATCACGCTGAAATCAGGCAAGACGATCGATGCCGATGTGGTCGTCACCGCCACCGGATTCAACCTGAATGTACTCGGCGATATCGCCTTCTCCATCGACGATGCACCGCTGAACTTCTCGGACACCGTGACCTATCGCGGGATGATGTTCACCGGCGTGCCCAATATGGTGTGGATATTCGGCTATCTGCGCGCGAGCTGGACATTGCGTGTCGACCTCGTGGCCGACTTCGTCTGCGGGCTGTTGAAGCATATGGAGGCGACCGGCGCGGCGACCGTCACGCCACAACTGCGGTCGGAAGACCAAGACATGCCTTTGCTACCGTGGATCGACCCCGAAGACTTCAACCCGGGCTATATCATGCGCGGCATGCATCTGCTGCCAAAGCGCGGTGACAAGCAGGAGTGGCAGCACAACCAGGACTACTGGAGTGACAAGGACGTGTTTCCGGATATCGACTATGACGATCCGATCTTCAGATACATGTAACAAAGGTTCAACACATCACGCATTTGTCCAAGCATTGCGCGAACTTAATTGACGATCATGAAACCGTTTCGCGGCTCAGCTATTGCTGCAGTGCGATCTTTCGGCTCCAATCACAATCGGACCGACCGCATCGCTGCATTAGCCCGCCTCCCGGCGGAGAGCCAATTCCAGAAATCGGAGCTCCCATGTCGAAAACTGTCGCAGATGAGATTGTCCATGTGCTTGAGACGATTGGCGTCCAGCAGATTTTCGGCCTGATCGCCGACTCGCTTAATCCTTTGGCGGACTCGGTCCGGCGCAGCAGTATCGAATGGGTCGGGGTCCGCCATGAGGAAGGCGCGGCACTCGCTGCCGCGGGCCAGGCCAAGCTTACCGGCAAGCTCGGCGTTTGCGCCGGCTCCACCGGGCCGGGCAGCACGCATCTCGTCGCCGGTCTCTATGAAGCGGCGCGCGATCATGCCCCGGTGCTGGCGCTTTCTGGCGAAATGGCGCGGGCAGCCAAAGGCGTCGACTTCTTCCAGACCACGGAGCCCGACCTGCTGTTTCGCGACGTCGCGCTCTACACCCAAACCATCACCACCGCGGCACAGGCGCCCGGCGTGATCCATCAGGCGATCTCCAGTGCCTATGCAGGGCCTGGCGTCGCGCATCTGACGCTGCCTGTCGACGTGCTGTCATCGAAAGCCGAAGGGGCGACAGCGAGCCTTGCCACGCTGGTGCCACGCGGCGAGATCCTGCCGAATGATGCCGCCATACAGGAAGCCGCCCGCCGCATCGACGAAGCCGGCAGCGTCGTCATCATGTGCGGCCATGGTGCCATCGGCACCGCCGAACTCCTACGTGCGCTCAGCGACAAACTGAAGGCGCCGCTGGTGCATTCGGTGCGCGGCAAGGAGATCATGGCGTTCGATGACGTCAGATGGATGGGCGGGCTCGGCATGATCGGCACCAAGGCCGTCTACAATGCCGTGCACGACGCCGACCTGCTGGTGATGATCGGCACCGACTATCCCTATTCGAACTTCCTGCCGCGCAAAGGTAATGTCATCCAGATCGACGTGCGCGCCGAAGCGCTCGGCCGGCGCACGCCGACGCGCCTTGGCGTGATCGGTTCGGCACGCCCCGCGTTGAAGATGCTACTCGACAGGGTGCAGACCAAGACCGACGGCGAGTTCTTCGAGACAACGAGCCACGCCCGCAGGAAGTGGGACGAGATGCTCGACAAGCAGGCCGATCCCGCCCGCAGCAAGAACAAGATCCACCCGCAGGCCGTAGCGCGCATCGCCAGCGATCTGGCACGGCCCGACGCGATCTTCGTGTTCGACACCGGACTGAACACGCTGTGGTCGGCAAACTGGATCCGCCAGAACGGCACCCAGCGCATCATCGGCTCGTTCAACAATGCCGCCGTCGGCACATCCGTGGGTCAAGGCAATGGCGTGCAGATTCTCGACCGTACCAAGCAGGTCATCGTGCTGACCGGAGATGGAGGCTTCAATATGCTGATGGGCGAGTTCATGACCGCCGTGCAGCACAAGCTGCCCATCAAGGTGATCATCTACAACAATTCGGCACTCGGTCTGATCACGCTGGAAGCCGAAAGCATTGGCCTCGCACCATTCCGCGAGGCCATCGAATTCCCCAATCCGGATTTCGCGGCACTGGCGCGTGCCTGCGGCGCTCAGGGTTTCACGGCCAAGCAGCCGGGCGATCTCAAAAAGGCCATCTCCGATGCGCTGGCCTGCGATGGACCCGCCATCGTCGATTGCGTGGTCGCCCCCGACGAGATTCCGAACCTGCCGCATATCGACGCCGCCATGGTTGGCAATTACGCGCTGGCGAAGATCAGGGAAGCGGTGATGGCGGTGACGGGCTGACAAAGTGTTCGCCAAAAATACACTTTGGCGTCGCTGCTCAATTTCTCGCCGAGAATAATTCCAGCCTGCCCAAAGCCGGGGCAACACACTTCAAGCCTCAAGCAGTCCACGTGATTGCTTGAGGCTTTTTCGCGTCAGAGGTGGCACGCAGCTTGCGTATAGGCGGTACCAAGGAAACCGCATCATGCCGCCGAAACAAGTTCAGCTTACCGTCCAGAACATCAGCAAGTCGTTCCCCGGCAAGGGCGGCGACGTCAATGTGCTCGATGACCTCTCCTTCTCCATCAACGAACGCGACTTCGTCAGCATTATTGGCCCCAGCGGCTGCGGCAAGACGACCATCTTCAACATCATCGCTGGCCTGCTGGAGCCCGATGGCGGCACTATTACCTATCGCGGCAAGGAAATCGAAAGCCTGCGCGGCCGCGTCGGATACATGATGCAGAAAGACCTGCTGTTTCCGTGGCGTACGGTGATGGGCAATGTGTTGCTCGGGCTGGAGACGCGCGGCGTCGACCAGAAGGAGGCCGAGGAGAAGGCGCGCGAATATCTCAAGCAGTTCGGCCTCGCTGGCTTCGAGAATGCCTATCCCAAGACCCTGTCCGGCGGCATGCGCCAGCGCGTAGCGCTGATCCGTACGCTGATCATGGATCCTGACATCCTGCTGCTCGACGAGCCGTTCTCGGCGCTCGATTACCAGACACGGCTCTATCTCGAAGGCGTGCTGAAGGACGCCGTCCAGAAATTCAACAAGACGGTCATCCTCGTGACCCACGACATCGACGAGGCGGTCGCGCTGTCGAAGCGCGTCGTTGTGCTGTCCGGCCGCCCGGCGCGGGTGAAGGTCGTGCATGAGATCGACATCGAGGCAACCTCACCCATCACCGCGCGCAACGACGTGAAATTCTCGACTTATTTCAAGACGCTTTGCGCCGAACTCGATATCCAGACGGAGACAACGTCATGAGCCTCGTGATGTCCGACACATCCGCGCGCAAGAAGATCACACCGCGCAAGTCCCGCAAAAAGCGATCGACCTTCGACACCACGCTCGGCCGCGCCGTGTTGCAATTGCTCGCCGTCGCAGTTTTCTTCGCGCTATGGGAGCTCGGCGTCCATGCCGGCTATATCTCGGCATTTTTGATGGGGTCGCCATCTGGCATCTTCGCCACGTTCTACAAGCTGGTGCTGAGCGGCGAGCTGCTGTCGGATTCCTGGTACACGCTGTTCGAGGCCATTTTGGGCTTCATCATCGGCACCATCTTCGGATCGCTGTTCGGTCTGGCGCTGTGGTATTCCGTGTTCGTCGCGAAGCTGGTCGAGCCCTTCATCGTTGCCATCAACTCCGTGCCGAAGATCGCGCTCGCCCCCATCGTGGTGCTGTGGTTCGGCACCGGCCTGATCTCGAAGGTCGCACTCGCCGTTTCACTCACTGCACTGGTAGCGCTGATCGCCGCGTATCAGGCGGCCAAGGATGCCGACGTCGATCTGCAGTCGCTGATGATCTCCATGGGCGCCGACAAGCATCAGGTGTTCTGGAAGGCCGTGGTGCCATCCACACTACCGTCGATCATCGCCACCTTCCGCATCAATATCGGTTTCGGCCTGGTCGGCGCCGTTGTCGGCGAGTTCATCTCGTCGCAGCGCGGCCTCGGCCACATGATCTTCCTCGCCTCCAGCCTGTACGACCTCAACTCGGTCTGGGTCGGGCTGTTCACGCTGATGATCCTTGGCTTCGTGCTTTATTACGTCATCGACATCATCGAGCGCACATCGCTGCCGTGGAAGCAGGCGACCACCTCGCATCAGGTTCAGGTTTGAATTCTCTTTCCTTCTCACTCACGGAGACGTTCCATGTCGTTGCTGAAGCGTATCACTGGCGCCACCGCGCTGGCCGCCATCCTGCTCGCCACGCCGGCGATGGCGCAGAACAAGAAGGTGGTGCTGTCGCAGGCCTTCCAGTCGATGCTGTATCTGCCGCTCTATGTCGCCATCAATGAAGGCTTCTTCACCGCGCAGGGCCTCGACCTCACCAAGGAAACCGCGGGCTCACCCACGGTCGCGCTCTCAGCAGTGATCTCCGGCAGCGCGCAGTTCTCGATCCATGGTCCTGAGTGGACAGCGATTGCAGCCTCCAAGGGCGCACCGGTCGGCATCATCGCCAATGTGGTCAACGGCGCCGCGGTGTGGATCGCCACCGCGCCGGACTTCAAGTTCACCGACGTCAAGAGCCTGAAGGGCCAGAAGGTGGTCGTCGGCACCATGCCGACCACCAGCACTTCGCTTTTCCTGAAACTGCTGAAGGAGAACGGCATGGACGGCAAGACCGATGTGGAGATGATCCCCGTCGCGATCGGCAGCGAACCGGGTCCGTTCCTCGCCAAGCAGGCTGACGTCGCCGTGATGTATGAACCCGGCCTGGATCAGGTTGTCGCCAAGGGCATGAAGGTGGTCTACGGCTTCCCGAAGAGCTACGGCGCCTATGCATTCTCGTCAGTGACCGCCCGCAACGACGTCAATCCGGATCTGGCGCAGCGCGTCACCAACGGAATGGAAATGGCGATGCGCTTCATGAAGAAAGATCCTGCCAAGACCGTGGCCATTGCGCAGAAGGAATTTCCAACGCTGGATCCCGCAGTGATCGAATCCGCCGTCAAGCGCATGCTGGCCGACGGCGTCTATCCGGACAGCGTCGATATTTCAGCGCCCTCGCTGAAGATCTCCATGGACACCCAGATCGCGCTCGGCAATCTCGCGGCCCAGCCCGACTATGACAAGTTTGTCGTGAAGAAATATATCGAGCCCGCATTGGCGATGAAGTAATATCGAAGGCGCGCGGCCTCGCGGCTGCGCGCCTCTCTTGATCCCAGAAGAAACGTTCAGGACGACACGACATGACGAATGCAACCGCGCGCACTGCAACATCTGGCGCGGGGGTTCTGGACCTGCTGCGGCTGTTCAAGGGCAACACATCTGCGGCGGACCATTACGCATCAGAGCGTCTCGCACAGGCGAAGGCTGTCGAACCGGTGCTGAAGGCCTTCGAGGTCCTCCCCACCGACACCGTGCGCAAGCCGGGGCCGCTATCCGGCATTCCCGTTGCCATCAAGGATATCATCGCCACCACCGACATGCCCACCACCAATGGATCGGCCGTCTATGCCGATCACGTGCCCTCAAGCGATGCCTGGGTCGTCGAACGGCTGCGTAATCTCGGCGCCACTATCTTCGGCAAGACCGTCTCCACCGAATTCGCATGGCGTCATCCCGGACCGACCACCAATCCATGGAACAGCAGGCACACGCCGGGCGGCTCGTCTTCAGGCTCGGCAGCCTCCGTCGCCGCCGGCATCGTGCCGCTGGCGCTGGGCACGCAGACGCTGGGCTCGATCATCCGTCCCGCGGCCTTCAACGGCGTGGTCGGCTTCAAGCCGAGCTTCGGCGCCATCCCGCGCAGCGGCACACACCACCTCAGCCAGTCGCTCGATCATATCGGCTTCTTCGCGCGCAAGGTCGACGACGTTGCCTATGCGCTGTCATTGCTCGCCGGCACCAGCGACAGCGATCCGCATGGCGCGCCGGTGCCGGCCTTCGAAATCTCCGTCGAGCGCGGCGTGCCACCGCTGCCGTCGCCGCGTCTCGCCATTGTACGCTTCGCCAAATTCGCCAAGGCAGAGAGCGAGCAGCAGCAGGTGTTCGAGGCCTCGGTCGCGCGGCTACGCGGCGCCGGTGCAGCGATCGAAGAACTTGAACTGCCCGAACTGGATCGCAGCAACTGGGATGCGATCAATACCATCCTAGCCGCCGAAGGCGCAGTGATCTTCGCCGATCTCGTCGCGCGCTATCCTGACAAGACCAGCGATCACCTGAAGAAGCTGGTCGAGACCGGCAGCGCCATCAGTGCGGCAGCCTATCTCAAGACCAAGGCGCAGCAGACAAAGCTGCGCGCGGACTTCACCGCGCAGATGACGAACTACGACGCTGTGCTGACACTGCCGGCCTATGGCGAAGCACCGGAAGGGCTGAGCTATACCGGCGACGCCGAATATTGCGCGCCATGGACCCTCATCGGCGTGCCCGCGCTGTCGCTGCCCGCCGGGTTCGGCAAGAACCATCTGCCGCTCGGCCTGCAGGTGGTCGGGCCCTATCTGAACGACTTGCGCACACTGCGTGTTGCGAAGTGGATCGAGAGCGCGCTGGCGTTCTCGCCGGGATTGCCCGAGATCAAATAGCAAAAGGCCCCGTCCAATCTCGGACGAGGGCCTTAGCTTGATGTCTACCTCCTCACCGCGCCATCGGGATGCGTGGGATCGACCCACAGCACGGTCTCCGGCTTCTCGACCGGCTCGATGTCGATATTGATGGCAATTGCCTCGCCGTCGCTGCGCACCAGCACGCATTCCAGCACTTCGTCACGGCTGGCATTGATTTCCTGATGCGGCACGTAAGGCGGCACGAAAATGAAATCGCCGGGGCCGGCTTCTCCCGTAAACTGAAGTCGATCGCCCCAGCGCATGCGTGCCTTGCCCTTCACCACATAGATGACGCTTTCGAGATGGCCGTGATGATGCGCGCCGGTCTTGGCATCCGGCTGGATCGACACGGTGCCAGCCCACAGCTTCTGCGCACCGACACGCGCGAAATTGATGGCAGCCGCGCGGTCCATGCCTTTCGTCGAGGGCACATTGGTGTCGAGCTTGTCGGCGGGAATGACGCGAATGCCGTCATGCTTCCAGCGATCCGGATCATGGTCGTGGGAATGATCATGTGAATGATTGTGCGGATGAGTGTGGTCGTGACCATGGCCGGACATTTTCGATGCCTTCTTGGGTTCCGAAGAAATGATGCCAACGTATGCAGCATCGCCTCCCCGGGAGTGAGGAACATTCAATTGAGCTGGCAATTGTCTCTGCGAAGCTCAAGCAGCGCGTATCGAGAATGGTCTCGGAACTGCGTCTGCAACATGACAGGAGTATCCCATGGGTGCCACCGCAGACAAGATCAAGGGAACCGCGAACGAAGCCATCGGCAAGGCCAAGCAGGGCATCGGCGAGGCCGTCGGTTCGGACCGTTTGCAGGGCGAAGGCCTGATCCAGGAAGGCAAGGGCCATGCGCAGAAGGCCGTGGGCGATGCCAAGCAGGCCGCCAAGGACACCGCCGACAAGGCGTCGGATTTCGTGAACCGCAAACTTTAACCAATTCCAACCGGCGGAGTTTTGACTCCTCCGTCGGTCGCAGGTGACGCTGCAAAAGAAGCCGGTCCCAAGAGGGGCCGGCTTTTTGCTGTCTGCTCGTTACGCCAGCCCGCCCGGAATGACATAGGTCAATACCTGCGCAGGGGAGCATCCGGCCCAAAGCCCTGATGGCAACGATATTTCAGCGAGTTCCCGGACTTCCCCCTCGCCGGTCCGGCTGGTAAACCCCCGCCATGTTCAAGGTCGCCGCCCTCTATCAATTCGCCGCGCTGCCGGATTTCCGGCAATTGCGCGAACCGCTGCGCGCATTCTGCGTCAATCTCGGCATCAAAGGCTCGATCCTGCTCGCCGAGGAAGGTATCAACGGCACCGTGGCTGGCACCGACGCTGCCATCGATGCGCTGATGGCGGAGCTGCAGACAGGTGTGATGTTCAGCGATCGGTTGAACCATCTCGAGCTGAAATTCTCTCGCGCCAGCATGATGCCGTTCCTGCACATGAAGGTGCGGTTGAAGAAAGAGATCGTCACCCTCGGCGATCCCCGGACCGATCCGACCAAGACCGTTGGCACCTATGTCGATGCCGCCGACTGGAACGAGCTGATCGCCGACGAGAACACGCTGGTGCTCGACACGCGCAATGCCTTCGAAGTAGCAATGGGCACGTTCGAGGGCGCGGTCGATCCGGAGATCGCAAGCTTCGGCCAGTTCAAGGATTTCGTCACACGCACGCTCGATCCCGAGAAGCACAAGAAGATCGCGATGTTCTGCACCGGCGGCATCCGCTGCGAGAAGGCGAGCTCCTATCTGCTGTCGCGTGGTTTTTCCGACGTCTATCACCTCAAGGGCGGCATCCTGAAATATCTCGAAGAGATACCCGAGCCCGAGAGCCGCTGGCGCGGCGAATGCTTCGTGTTCGACCAGCGCATCGCGCTCGGCCATGGTCTCGTCGAGAGCCAGTCGATCAAACCTGACCTGCCGATCAATTCCGAAGATTTTGCGATGCTGCGGGAGAGCGCATCCGATGACTGAGATCGCAAAAGACCTGACAGGCTTGCGCGAGCGTATCGACGCACTCGAAACCCGCGTCGCCTATCAGGACGACACGATCGAGACGCTGAATGCGACGATCACCGCTCAGTGGAAGCAGATCGACATGCTGACGCGGCAGGTCGCCACGCTTGGCGAGCGGTTGCAGGAAGCCGAAAGCAACAGTGGCGCGCCGCGGAATGAACCTCCGCCGCATTATTGAGAGGCGGCGACCTCTTACTTCCCCTCTCCCACTGCGGGCAGCTTTGCTGCGCTGGGGGAGAGGGAAAGAAAAAGCGCTACGCAGACAAATCCGCCGCCAATTTCCGGTCTCGCAACTCGCGCTTCAGCACCTTGCCGATGGCGCTGCGCGGCAACACATCGACCAACACGACATCATTGAGCCGCTGGAACTTGCCGACACGCTCATTCGTCCAGGCCTTCAGCCCCGGCGCATCGACGGAGGCCCCCGCCTTCATCACCACGAAGGCGACCGGTGTCTCACCCCACTCTTCCGACGGCATGGCCACGACAGCCGCTTCGAGCACGTCGTCGTGTTTCGTCAGCACGGCTTCCAGATCGCTCGGATAGATGTTGAAACCGCCGGAAATGATCATGTCCTTCTTGCGGTCCATCAGCTGCAGAAAGCCGTCCTCATCAAAGCGGCCGACATCGCCGGTCCGCACATAGCGTTTGCCGGAAGCATCGTGCCAAAATGTCTCCGCGGTCTTGCCGGGCTGGTTGAGATAGCCCTGCATGATCACGGGCGAATGCCCGACCACTTCGCCGATCTCGCCCTGCGCGACGAAATTTCCGTCCTCATCGATCAAGCGGATCTCATGGTCCGGTGCAGGCTGCCCGACCGTGTGCAGCTTGGTCGGATGTTCATGCGCCAACAGCACGCAGGTGCCGCCGCCTTCGGTCATGCCGTAATATTCGGTCAGCCCGCCGGGCCAGCGCTTCAGCACGTCGGCCTTCAGCAGTGCGCCGAATGGCGCCGAGGTCGAGAATTTCATCACGAAGGACTTCAGATCGAAACTGTCGAAGTCCTCGACCGCCATGATACGGCGATACTGCACCGGCACCAGCATCGCATGGGTTGCGCGATGTCTGGCGCTGAGTTCAAGGAAGCCGCGCGCATCAAATTTCTTCATCAGCACCAGGGTGCCGCCGCCTGCAAGTGTCGGATTGAAACAGACCAGCGTGGTGTTGGAATAGAGCGGCGTCGACAGCACGGTGACGGCATCCGGCCCGTAGCCCAGCGGATCGAGCTGACCATATTGCCGCCAGCGCATCCAGTAGGTGTGGATGATGCCCTTTGGCGTACCGGTCGTGCCCGAGGAATAGATGATATTGAAGACCCATTCCGGATCAATCGCCACCGGCGTGGGCTTCACACCTTCCGGCGCCAGCCATTGCGCGAACGGCTGTCCGACTTTGCCTCCGTCCAATGCGATACGCGGGATCGAGGGATCAATCGCAACCTCTGCGAACGACGCAGCCGTCGCATCGTCCATGAACAAAATTTTTGCCGCCGCATCCTTCACCATCGCGGCGAAATCCGTCGGTGTCGATGACGGCGCCAGTGGCGCGACCGCAACGCCGGCGCGCAACGCGCCGAGGAACACGGCGGCATATTCGATCGAGGACAGCGCGCAGATCGAGATCGCATCGCGCGGCTTGAGGCCGCTGGCCTGCAATGATGCAGCGATACGGTCGATCAGCACATCGAAGGCGGCGTAGTCGATCTCGCGTTCAGCATCAATCACAGCGATCTTGTCAGGCTTCGACACGGCGGTGTTATGGACCAAAGCATCGAGGGTGATGAAGTCGGGCATGCGTTTCCTCGTTTTTGTTCTTACTTGATCATCTTTGCTTGACCTCCCCTCTTCCGGGGAGGTCCGAAAGCTACCGATCCAGCTTTTCGCCGTTCAGCCACTTCTTGCCGCTGGCATAGAGCGCCTCCACAGCAGCACCGCGCAAGCCGGGCATATCGGGCTTGATCTGATAGCCGATCTGGCTCTGCAGATAAGCGAGATGGCGATAGCCTTCCGGAAAGCTCGCCAGCAGATCCGCATCGAGCTTCAACGGCGTGCCGGGCACCACGGGATCCATGCGATCCTTTTCGTAGATCGGCTGGCGCAGCACCATGCCCCATTTGCCCTCACGCTTCTCCAGGAAATCATAGAATCGTCCGGTCAGCATCACATCGACATTGACGCCATGGACCAGCGCGCGTTGGGCGATGGTCATCTTGGTCTGCGACACTGCACGGGTGCCCGCGAGGTCAATCGATTGAGCACCGAGGAAGTGCATGATCGAGACGCCCTTGGCCCAGCCGGCCTTGCTCATGGCGATGAATTCGTCCGCGGTGCCCTGGGTCCAGGTCGCCACCATGCGGCCATCGTCGAACCAGACAGTGCGGAAACGGTCCCAGTCGCCGGCATCGCGCCAGACCACCCAGTTTTCAATGAGATCGCGGATGGCAAGGCGGTCGATAATCTCTATATCCATGGAATATCCAATATGCGGGGCAGGCGCCGATGCGCGTGTGCCGCAATCATATCCGATCAGGCTTCCGCGAAAAGAGCGTTCATGACAAAGCAGACATCCTCCATGCCCGCGCCGGTTGCGCCGCGTCATCCGCATTCCTTCACAACCCACGGCATCACCGTGAACGACGATTACGCCTGGTTGAAAGACGCCAAATGGCAGGAGGTTCTGCGCGACCCCAGCGTGCTGGAGCCGGAGATCCGCACATATCTGGAAGCCGAGAACGCCTATACCGAGAGCCTGCTCGGCGGCACGGCGGCGCTGCAGACCAGACTGGTCGCGGAAATGCGCGGCCGCATCAAGGAAGACGATTCCAGCGTGCCGTCGCCGGATGGCCCTTATGCTTATTTGCGGAAATTCCGCGAGGGCGGCCAGCACGAATTGTTCGGCCGGATGCCGCGGGATGGAGGCGAGGCCACCATCATTCTCGACGGCGACAAGCTTGCCGCCGACCACAAGTATTTCAAGTTCGGCGGCGCCCGGCATTCGCCTGATCACACGCTGGAAGCCTGGAGTGCCGACGTCAAGGGCTCGGAATATTTCACCATCCGCGTGCGTGACTGGGCCACCGGCAACGATCTCGACGACGTGGTCGAGGAGACCGACGGCGGCGTGGTATGGACGCTTGACTGCAAGGCCTTCTTCTATGTGAAGCTCGACGACAACCATCGCCCGATGCAGGTCTGGCTGCACAGGCTCGGCAGCAAGCAGGCCGACGACAGGCTGATCTTCGAGGAGCAAGATTCCGGCTGGTTCACCCATATCCATGAAAGCGCCAGCGGCCGCTTCTGCGTCATCGCCGGCGGCGATCATGAGACCTCCGAGCAGCAATTGATTGATCTGGCGACACCTGATGCGCCGCCGCGCCTCGTGGCAAAGCGCGAAGACGGTGTGCAGTATTCGCTGGCCGATCGCGGCGATGAGCTGTTCATCCTGACCAATGCCGACGGCGCTATCGACTTCAAGATCGTCACCGCCCCCCTAGCGTCGCCCGCGCGCACCAACTGGAAGGACCTGATCCCTTATCGTGAAGGCATCTATGTCCTCGACATGGAGCTCACGGCCAATCACCTGGTTCGCCTGGAGCGTGCCAACGCACTTCCGTCGATCGTGATCCGCGATCTCACCACCAAGGACGAGCACGCCATCGCCTTCGACGAGGCCGCCTATTCGCTCGATACCATGGGCGGCTACGAATTCGAAACGACCACGCTTCGATTCGCCTATTCCTCGATGACGACGCCGTCCGAAGTCTATGATTACAACATGGCGACTCGCGAGCGTACCTTGCGCAAGCGGCAAGAGATTCCTTCGGGCCACAATCCCGCTGACTATGTCACGACACGGATCATGGCCAAGGCCCATGACGGCGCCGAAGTGCCGGTCTCGATCCTGCACCGCAAGGATCTGGTACGGGACGGCAAGGCTCCGCTGCTGCTCTATGGCTATGGTTCCTACGGCATGGCGATGCCGGCGTCGTTCTCCGCCAACAGGCTCTCGCTGGTCGATCGCGGCTTCGTCTATGCCATCGCGCATATCCGCGGCGGCGCCGACAAGGGCTGGGGCTGGTATCTCGACGGCAAGCGCGACAAGAAGACCAACTCATTCGACGATTTCGCCGCGAGTGCCCGGGCGCTGATCGCCACGAAATATACCTCGGAGAAAAACATCGTCGGCCACGGCGGCAGCGCCGGCGGCATGTTGATGGGCGCGGTCGCCAACCGCTCTGGCGAATTGTTCTCGGGCATCGTCGCCGAAGTGCCGTTCGTCGACGTGCTCAACACCATGCTCGACGACACGCTGCCGTTGACGCCGCCCGAATGGCCGGAATGGGGCAACCCGATCGAAAGCGAAGCCGACTTCAAGACGATTCTGTCCTACTCGCCTTACGATCAGGTCACGGCGAAGGACTATCCGAAGATCCTGGCGATGGGCGGCCTTACTGACCCCCGCGTCACTTATTGGGAACCGGCGAAATGGATTGCCCGACTGCGCGCGACGATGACGGGAGGCGGCCCGGTGCTGCTGCGGACGAATATGGGCGCCGGTCACGGTGGCGCGTCCGGGCGATTCAACCGGCTGGATGAGATCGCGATCGTCTATGCGTTTGCGCTGTGGTCGGTGGGGATGGCGGAGAGCTAATCTCCGTCATGAATGTTCGTCATGCCCGGCCAGCGCGAAGCGAGCTTCGTTAGATGTGCCGGGCATCCACGTCTTGGCCACAAGAGAAGGCATGGATGGCCGGACAAGCCCGGCCACGACGGGATAGGTTCGCGGTTTACTACTCCGCTGGCCGATTGGCCTCGATCAGCGCGCCAGCGCCCTTGTCGAGCAGCTCCAGCCCGACAGCCCGCCCCAGCTCGCGCGGACGATCCGCCGGCCCCACGCGCGTCACCTCAATGAACTGCCCGCCGGCTTCATCCAGCACCGATGCGGTCAGTGACATCTCGTGCCCTGATATCACCGAATAGCCGGCAATCGGCGAGTTGCAGTGGCCGTTCAGCACCCACAACACCTCGCGCTCGGCGTCACATGACAGGTGCGCAGCAGGATCATCGATCAGCGACAAATAGCGCCGCGAAGCCCAATCATGCGCCGCGCATTCGACTGCGACGATGCCCTGCCCTACGGCCGGCAACATTTCCTGCGGCGTGAAATCACGTGCGATGCGGCTGGCCAGCCCGACCCGTTCAAGGCCCGAACGCGCCATGATCAGCGCATCGGCGGGGCCGACCTCGCCGCTATCAGGCAGCCGCTGCATCTCGCCATTGTCGAGTTTGCGCACGCGCGTATCTGCAGCGCCGCGGAAGTGGATCACCTCAATCTCGGGAAACAGCCGCCGAATATAGGCCGCGCGGCGCACGGCGTTGGTGCCAATCTTGAAGCCTTTGCCATGCGTCCGTTTGAGATCGTCGAGGCTGACACCCTTGCGCAGCACCAGCGAGTCCGTCGGAGGATCTCGCACCAGCGTTGCACCAATCACGAGGCCCGGCGTGTCCTCGTTACCCGGCATGTCCTTCAGCGAATGCATCGCCGCATGCAACGTGCCCTTGAGCACGGCCGCGCGAATCTCGCCGACGAAAGCCCCGCCCTTGCCGCCATGCTTCAGGAGATTGCTGGTCTGGTCGCGGTCGCCGACCGGCTCGAATTTCACGATCTCGACGGCCAGTTCCGGCGCGACCACCGCCAGCCGGCGCGCGATCTCTTCGGTCTGGGCCAGCGCCATGGTGCTTTTGCGCGTGCCGATGCGCATCGATTCAGTCACTCAGGCAAGCTCCATCCGGCGGTCCCGCACAGGGATGGCGGGCATTCGCGCGGACAATAAAGCCAGCGCGCGCCGGAAACAATGCGCGCGCGGGCTTTACAGCGAGGCCCTTACGGGCTGGCCGCCTCGGCCGTTGCGACCGGCTTCGGCACCACGAGATTGACCAGCACCGCCACCACAATATTCGCGACGAGCGCAATCAGGCCGACATAGACCGTCGCCTGGAAGCTGCCGACCGACAGCATGTGCAGCGGCTTGAGGCCGTCCGTCCATGCCAGATATGTGCCGCCGAACAGGCCGAACACCCATCCGGCCAGCAATGCCGGCGCGGTGAACCAGCGGGTGAACAGGCCGAAGATCAAGGCTGGCAGCGTCTGCAGAATCCACAGGCCTCCGAGAAGCTGAAGGTCGAGCGCGAACTGCGTCGGCAGATAGATGATCACCAGCAGCGCACCGACCTTCACCACCAGCGACGCGATCTTGGCAACGGCTGCTTCGCCCACTGAATCGACCTGCGGATTGACATAGGCCTTCCAGAAATTGCGGGTGAAGAGATTGGCCGCACCAATGCTCATCACGGCCGCAGGGACCAGCGCGCCGATGGCGATCGCCGCAAAAGCGAAGCCTGCGAACCAGCTCGGAAACAGCGTCTGGAACAGCGCCGGTACCACGTCATTATTGCTGGCGAGCTTCAACTTGGCGGCGTGGCCCATATAGCCGAGCAGCGCCAGCAGGCCGAGCATCAGTGTATAGGCCGGTAACAGTACGGCGTTCTTGCGGATGGTCGTGGCGCTCTTGCTGGCGAAAATGCCGGTCAGCGTATGCGGATACATGAAGGCTGCGAGCGCCGAACCAAGTGCCAGGGTGGCATAGGCTACATATTGACCGGGCTGCAGCAAGATGCTCCCCGAGCCCTTGGCCTTGAATGCCTGATCGGCGGCGTCGAACACTGCAGCATAGCCGCCGAGCTTGCCGGGGATCACTGACACTGCCGCGATGACGGCGATATAGATCATGATGTCCTTGACGAAGGCGATCAATGCCGGCGCGCGCAGGCCCGAAGAGTAGGTGTAGAGCGCGAGCACGACAAAGGCCGCGATCAGCGGCAATTCGCCTTCGAAGCCAAGCGCCTTCACAGCCGTGGCCATACCGATCAGCTGCAGCGCGATATAGGGCATGGTGGCGACGACACCGGTGATGGCGACTGCTGCTTCCAGCATGCGTGAACCATAGCGGCCATGCACAACGTCGGCGGCAGTGACATGGCCGTTGTCCTTGGCGACCTGCCACAGCCTCGGCATCACCATGAACACGATGGGATAGACCAGGATCGTGTAAGGCAGCGCGAAAAAGCCATAAGCGCCGACCGAATAGACCAGTGCCGGCACGGCAATCACCGTATAGGCGGTATAGAAATCGCCGCCGACCAGAAACCAGGTGATCCAGGTGCCGAACTGGCGGCCACCAAGGCCCCATTCGTCGAGACTGGCCAGCGTTTTCGGGCGGCGCCACTTCGAGGCGACGAAGCCCATCACGGTGACGAGCGCGAAAAAGAACAGAAAGACCGTAACGGCGGGAATATCGAGCTCAGTCTTCATTGGGGTAGGTCCGGTAAGCGAGCCAGGTCAGAAAGGCGGTCATCGGCACCCAGGCGAGCTGGTACCAGTAGAAGAACGGAAAGCCGAACAGCACCGGATCATGAAAATTGTAGAACGGGACCCAGAGCAGGCCGACGAAGGGGATCAGCAGAAGCCATAGGAAATGGCGGGCCATGGCGGGGCTCCTCTCGACAGGCGGGCAGCGCCGGATGCCACGATTATTTTACGGCGCAGAATTTTGCGCTGTGTAGGTGCGACATTCTGTCATGTAAACACGATGCTGCCGCAGGGCTGCCATTCGCGGAGTGGACGCACCGCAACGACAAACACCCACACATCGCACCGGACTTGCGGGACAATGTGTGGGTGTTGAAAGTGAGGCGCCTTGAAGTGGTTTAGCGCCCGCCGAACGTCGTATCGCCGAACAACGCCTTTTGCGTCGATGGCTGCGAGCGCCAGTATTGTGGCGGCGCCTGCACCTGACCGCCAAGCTGCGCCGCCGCGTGCCACGGCCAGCGCGGATCGTAGAGAATGCCACGTGCGATGGCGACCAGATCGGCCTTGCCGGAGGCCACGATGTCTTCAGCCTGCTGCGCTTCGGTGATCAACCCCACCGCAATCGTCGGCAGTCCCGTCGCCGCTTTCACGGCTTCAGCGAACGGCACCTGATAACCCGGCCCCAGCGCGATCTTCTGCTGCGGCGAGACACCGCCGGACGAAACATCCATCCAGTCAACGCCGCGTTTCTTGAGCTCTTGCGCGAACACAATGGTCTGCTCGACATCCCAACCGCCCTCGACCCAGTCCGACGCCGAGACCCGGACGCCAACCGGCTTGTGGGCCGGAAACGCTGCGCGCACAGCGTCGAATACTTCGAGCGGAAAGCGCATGCGATTTTCCAGCGAACCACCATAATTGTCCGTGCGCTGGTTGGAGATCGGCGACAGGAATTCGTGCAGCAGATAGCCGTGCGCCGCGTGGATCTCGAGCGCATCGATGCCGAGCCGCTCGGCGCGTTTCGCCGTGGCCACGAACGCGTCGCGGATGCGCATGAGGCCCGCGGCATCAATCTCCTGCGGCGGCAATTCGCCGGACTTCTGCGGAATCGCGGACGGGGCATGAGCGACCCAGCCGCCTTTGTCCAACGGTACCTGCTGGCCACCATCCCACGGTGCATGGCTCGACGCCTTGCGGCCGGCATGGGCGATTTGCATCGCTACGGCGATCGTCGAATGTTTGCGGATAGCCGCGAGGACCGGCTTCAGTGCGGCTTCGGTCGCGTCGTTATAGAGCCCGAGATCGCCTGGTGTGATGCGGCCGATGGCTTCCACGGCGGTCGCTTCGATCACCAGCATGGCCGCGCCCGACAGGGCCATATTGCCAAGATGGATCATGTGCCAGTCGGTAGCCCGGCCATCCTCGGCAGAATACTGGCACATCGGCGCAATGACGATGCGGTTCGGCAGCGTGAGGTCGCGCAGCTTGAAGGGAGAGAATAGGGCGCTCATGAAGGTTCCAGGGTGGGAGGACCGAATTGCCATGCGCGGGCGCGCAAGCTTGCCATCCCGACATTGGAACTTGGATGAGAAAACACAAGATGGCATGCCAAAAGCGACCTCAGCATTGTGCAAGGAGGGTAGTTTTCGACAAATTATTCCCGAAAGAGAGGCCCGATTCCTGGAGAAAGCGAACTTGGAAAACAAAAGGCGCCCCGGTTACCCGGCGCGCCTCTCTATCTCGTTCATTCAGCGCCGCAGCGCCCACAACTTAGTACGGGCAAACCACCCGGCCCCAGCGACGGCTGAAATAGCAGCCCGGCGCCACGAAACGCGGCCCGCCATAGAAGCCATAGCCACGACCGCGGCCCCAGCCGCCGCCACGATAGAAACCGCCACCCCGGCCACGGCCCCAACCGCCGCCGCCACGACCGCGACCGCCACCACGGGCCTCGGCCGAAGTACTGCTCGTGGTGAGCAACACCGTGGACGCGCCGATCAGACCAACACAATAGACAGACACAAGCGCCATCGCTGCTAAGCAGCGGGTCACGATATTATGGCGCGTCGTTTTGGTTTGAGCCATTCTTTAGGATCTCCCATTCTGCAGAAGCACAGCCTTAGAATGCTTCCGGCCTCGAATCGTTCAGTGAGCAATTCTTGATTCACACAAGTGCTGAAACCAGAATAGTAATATGGCCATCACAAGGCGTGCACGCACGAACGTGCTTTACAATAGGGTCAAGCTCAAACGCCGGTCAAGTTGCCGGCAACGCTGTCACTACGAACGAATGCGCACCTTCCCGCGTCACCTCGCTTTTGACCTCCTGCCGTTCATCTTCTCTTCATATTGCCTCGCACTATGCTGATTGTTGCGCCTCGCATCTGCGAATATGCGGTCCGCCCCACCCACCGCGTCTGCGTCAGCAGCTCGATCCCATCATTCGTCCCTTCCCGCGAATTGTCAGAAGCTGATTCATGCCCAAACCCAGCTACATCCTTGGTCTCAACACCTACGATCACGACGTCAGCGCCTGCCTGCTGCGCGATGGCGCGCTGGCCTATGCGATCGAGAAGGAGCGGATTACCCGCGAGAAACACGCGACGGGTTTCTACAAGGAAGTGATCGACTACGTCCTCGACGCTGAAGGCATCACGCTCGACGACGTCGACCTGGTGGTGAGCAATTGCTACATCCTGCCGGTCCCCGAGATGGAAGACCGCCTGATCTATCAGGACATGCCGGGCTTCCTGCCCGAATATGAACGGCAGGACGCCAGCGTCCATCCGCTGTTCCGCTCCCGCACCAGCAAGGTCAAAACGATCTCACATCACCTGGCTCACGCCTACAGCGCGTTTGCCGTCTGCCCCTTCGAGGAGGGGGCAATCATGATCGTCGACGGCGTCGGCAGCTATCGCTCGGACGTCATGGAGACCTACCCGGACGGCGATTCGGGCTCGAAGCTCGCCCGGGAATCCGAGAGCTACTACACGTTCAAGGGTACGCAGCTCGACTGCCTGAAGAAAGTCTGGATGGAGCCGGACCGCGGCTTCCTCAGCGACGAATTCTACAACATGCCGGGCCTTGGCGCGCTCTATAGCCGGGCCTCGACCTATGTGTTCGGCGACTGGAACAAATGCGGCGAGTTGATGGGGCTGGCTCCGTACGGCCGCCGCGACCAGGTCAGGCCGCTGATGGATATCACCGACAATGTCCTCAGCGTGCCGCGCTGGACCCCTGAATACAACCAACCCTATATCGCCGACAACGATGGCAAGTGGGACACCCATCCGTCCATGCGGCACTGGGAGGATCTCGCCTGGCGCGTGCAGGACGACACCGAGAAGGTGCTGCTCGCCCGCGCGCGCTGGCTCCGCGAGACGACCGGCGCGAAGAACCTCTGCATCGCCGGCGGCGTCGCGCTCAATTGCGTCGCCAACGGCCGCATCGCGCGCGAAGCCGGTTTCGAAAATGTCTGGATCCAGCCCGCTGCCGGCGACAACGGCATTGCCATCGGCTGCGCTTATTATGGCCTGCTGGAGCTACAGAAACAGCCGCGTTCTTATGTAATGACCCACTCTTACACCGGACGCGCCTATACGGATCGCGACGTCGAGGCAGCGACCCAGCGCACGCTCGTCAAGGTCCAGACCAGCGCGCTGCGCAGCGATAATATCTGCCGCGACACTGCAAAGTTACTCGCAGACCAGAAAGTGATCGGCTGGTTTCAAGGGCGTTCGGAATACGGCCCACGCGCGCTCGGCAATCGCAGCATCATCGCCGATCCACGCCGGCCAGAGATGAAGGACATCCTCAATTCACGCGTGAAACATCGCCAGCCGTTCCGGCCATTCGCGCCGATCGTGCTCGCAGAGCGCGCCAGGGAGATTTTCGAAGGCGATCAGGATTCGCCGTTCATGCTGATCGCGGCCCCGGTGCGCCCCGAATGGCGCGAGAAGATTCCGGCCATCGTGCACGTCGATGGAACGGCGCGCATCCAGACTGTCACGGAAGATACCAATCCGGTGCTGTATCGACTGTTGAAGGAATTTGATGCGCTCACCGGCGTGCCGGTGCTGCTCAACACCTCGTTCAACGTGAAGGGCGAGCCGATTGTCGAGACCCCGCGCGATGCTATGGCGTGTTTCATCAATACCGGCATCGACCACCTGATCCTGCACGATACGCTGGTGTCCAAGACGTCAGCGCATCGGTTCGTCGCCCCGCTGGTGCGCACCTATATGGACGTCGCAGGACTGGTCATGTCGAATGTGAAGTAGCGGCCTCGCGCTCTCCCCGCATGCGGGGAGAGCGCGAATATTACGCTGCCCGCACCGCGTTCAGGAACTTACTGACTTCATCCTTCAATCGCGTGCTGTCCGAGGACAGTGATTGCGCTGCAGCGAGAACCTGAGTCGAGGCAGATCCGGTCTCTGTCGCACCACGCTGCACATCAACGATGTTCGATGAGACCTGCATCGTGCCCTGCGCCGCCTGTTGAACGTTGCGAGAAATCTCCTGCGTCGCGGCGCCCTGCTCTTCCACCGCGGAAGCGATGGTCGAGGAAATCTCGGACATGCGGCCGATGGTGTCTCCGATCTCCTTGATGGCGCCTACCGATTCCTGCGTCGCCGCCTGGATACCGGAAATCTGCGTCGAGATCTCGCCAGTCGCCCTGGCGGTCTGCTCAGCAAGTGCTTTCACTTCAGAGGCCACGACCGCGAAACCGCGGCCGGCTTCACCGGCCCGCGCCGCCTCGATGGTCGCATTCAGCGCCAGCAGGTTTGTCTGGCCTGCGATGTTGTTGATCAACTCGACGACGTCGCCGATGCGCGATGCAGCGCTGGCAAGTTCGCTGACGCGATCGTTGGTCTTGCGTGCCTGATCGACCGCCTGCCCTGCGATTGCAGCCGATTCCTGCACCTGACGGCTGATCTCGTTGACCGACGAGGCCATTTCCTCGGTTGCCGATGCCACTGACTGTACATTGGTCGATGCTTCTTCGGAGGCTGCAGCGACCGTCGTGGTCAATTCCTGCGAACGTTCTGCCGTGGCGGTCAGCGTGCCTGCCGAGGCTTCCAGTTCGGTCGATGCCGACGACACCGTCTCGACAATCTCACCGATCATCGATTCGAAGTTGCGAGTGATGCTGTCGACGCGGCGACCGCGCTCGATCTTGGCTTCGGCGTCGGCCGCTGCGGCTTCATCCGCCGCGCGCTTGTCGATCAGCGCCTGCTTGAACACCTGCAGCGAGTCCGCCATCGTACCGATCTCGGTCTTTTCGCCCTGATGTGGGACGATTGCGGTCAGGTCGCCCATACCGAGCGCCTGCATCGGCAGCACGATCGAAGTAATGCCCGCCGAAACATCGCGCACCAGCAGGGTAGCCGCACCGACGCCGACAACGACCGCAAGCAAGAGCGAACCGATCACCATCTTGATGGCGATCCCAAAGCTGTCCGTCGCCAGTTCTCCGGCCGCCAAAGCACCCTTGTTGTTGAGGTCGACGTCCTTCTGCAAGGCTTCGTCCGCCTTGAAGCCAATCTGATTGACCTTCACGTTCATATCTCGTGCTTCATCACGAGCATTCTTGCGCGACAACGCAAGAACCGGCTGCAACGCCACAATATATTCGCCCCAGAGCTTGCTGAATTCGTCGTACATCGCGCGTTCTTCGGGCGACGAAATCATCGGCTCATACGTCTTGCGTGCCTTGTCGAGCATATCGGCGTAACGCACCAGCGTGTCGTCCTGAACCTTCGTATCTGCGGCATCCGTTGCGAGCAGATGTCCGCGAACCACAGACCGATAGCTGATCGTAGCAGCGCGGACTTCACCCAAAGAACGCACGCTCGGCAGCCAGCTTGTGACGATGTCGGAGGTCGCTCCGTTGATCGTGTACATCTGCTTGATGGCCAGCACGCCCATAGCAGACATGGCGAGCAGCAGGAACGAGACGACAATGGTGATCTTGGTGCGGATGGATAGGCTGGCAAACATAGGCGATGGTCCCTCGGTTTTCGACCGTTGGCGCGCAACTGCACGGATGGTATTTTCTGGATTTGAAGACGCGGCATGCATTGGAGCTGCCGGCCAAGCGTCGATCGTTTTCAGCGATCAACGATCTCGTGATCGAGATTGTCCGGATAAAGTTAAGGAGCCGTGCATCATGACTACTTCTTGTGCATGGCTTCTTGATTGAGTGTGGCGCACACGCATAACAGCACTATCGCGCAAGAAAGCCGACGCTCACGCGCCAGCTTCTACGTTGTACACCTGTGCTCAAACCCGTTAGGCAGCGCGCACCGAACTCAGGAATTTGCCCACTTCGTTCTTGAGACGTGTGCTGTCCGATGACAGCGAACGCGCGGCCGAAAGCACCTGCGACGACGCAGAACCGGTCTCGGACGCTCCGCGCTGCACATCGGTGATGTTCGACGAGACCTGCATGGTACCCTGTGCCGCCTGCTGGACGTTACGCGAAATCTCCTGCGTCGCGGCACCCTGCTCTTCCACCGCGGAAGCGATGGTCGAGGCAATCTCGGACATGCGGCCGATAGTGTCGCCGATTTCCTTGATCGCGCCGACCGACTCCTGCGTCGCCGCCTGGATACCGGAAATCTGCGTCGAGATTTCGCCAGTCGCCTTGGCGGTCTGCTCAGCGAGCGCCTTCACTTCCGAGGCCACGACGGCGAAACCGCGACCGGCTTCGCCGGCCCGTGCCGCCTCGATGGTGGCATTGAGCGCCAGCAGGTTGGTCTGGCCGGCGATGTTGTTGATCAATTCGACGACGTCCCCGATGCGCGACGCAGCGCTGGCGAGTTCGCTGACGCGATCGTTGGTGCGGCGCGCCTGATCGACTGCCTGGCTGGCGATGTTCGCCGATTCCTGCACCTGACGGCTGATCTCGTTGACCGACGAGGCCATTTCCTCCGTGGCCGATGCCACCGACTGGACATTGGTGGAGGCTTCTTCGGACGCTGCCGCCACTGTGGTGGCAAGGTCCTGTGAACGTTCGGCTGTCGCGGTCAGCGTGCTTGCGGAGGCCTCGAGTTCGGTCGATGCCGACGATACGGTCTCCACGATCTCGCCGATCATCGATTCGAATTCGCGGGTGATGTTGTCAACGCGGCGACCACGCTCGATCTTGGCTTCGGCGTCGGCAGAGGCAGCTTCATCTGCCGCGCGCTTATCGATCAGCGCCTGTTTGAACACCTGAAGCGTGTCGGCCATCGCGCCGATCTCGGTCTTCTCGCCCTGATGCGCGACATGTGCCGTGAGATCGCCGGCGCTCAGCGCCTGCATCGGCTTGACGATAGATGCGATGCCCGAGGACACGTCCTTAACCAGATAAACGCCTACACCGATGCCGATGACCGCGGTCACTGCAATGATCGCGATGACTGTCATCAGCGCCGAACCATAGCTGTCATCGGCCTTCTGTCCCGATGCCGCCGCGCCCTTGTCGTTGAATTCGATGGCCTTGCGCAGGACGAAGTCGGCCTTGGATCCCAGCGGATTGATCACATTGAGATTGAGTTCATGGGCTTCCAGACTACCCTTGCCGAGATTCTTGCGGTCGAGCACAAAGATTTCCTGACTGCGCGACAGATAGGTATCCCATTCCTTGCTCCAGTCATTGAAGATCGCACGCTCTTCAGCGCTCGAGATCAGTTTATCGTAGGCCGCCCGCTCTTCGGCAACCCGCTTGACGATGGTGTCGATGCCGGCCTCTGTCTTCTGCATCTGCTCGGCATTGGCTGCGAGAATGTGGGCACGCACCAGATTGCGATAATCGATGGTCGTCGCCCGTAACCCGCCGAGAACACGAACGCTGGGCAGCCAGTTTTTCTGGATGTCCGACGCATTGGCGTTGATCGTCTGCATCTTGCTGACGGCAAGCGCCCCCATCCCGGTCATCGCGATCAACAGGAACGCGATAACGATGGTGATCTTGGCTTTGATAGAGATCTTCGAGAACATGGCTGACGTCCTGTAGGCGTTCGTCGATGGAATTAGCAATTTTCCGGCACGAGCTTAGGCCGCCCGAACCGAATTGAGGAAGCGGCTGACTTCCGCCTTGAGGCGGCTGCCGTCCGACGAAAGCGACTGCGCGGCCGAAAGAACCTGGGACGAAGCCGACCCGGTCTCGCTGGCGCCGCGCTGCACATCCGTAATGTTGGACGAGACCTGCTGGGTGCCATGCGCGGCTTGCTGCACGTTGCGGGAAATCTCCTGGGTGGCGGCACCCTGCTCTTCGACCGCCGAAGCAATCGTCGACGAAATTTCCGACATCCGGCCGATGGTAACGCCGATCTCGCGGATGGCGCTGACCGATTCGTCGGTGGCGGACTGGATGCTGCCTATCTGCGTGCTGATCTCGCCCGTCGCCTTGGCGGTCTGTTCCGCGAGCGTCTTCACCTCGGCCGCCACCACGGCGAAACCACGGCCGGCTTCACCGGCGCGGGCGGCTTCGATGGTCGCATTGAGCGCCAGAAGGTTGGTCTGCCCGGCGATGCTATTGATCAGCTCGACCACGTCGCCAATACGGCTCGCCGCCTTCGACAATTCGCCGACACGGTCGTTGGTCTTCTGGGCCTGCTGCACGGCCTCGCTGGCGATGCGCGCAGATTCCTGAACCTGGCGGCTGATCTCGTTCACCGACGACGCCATTTCCTCGGTCGCCGATGCCACGGACTGCACGTTGGTCGACGCTTCTTCCGAAGCCGCTGCGACCATCGTGGTGAGTTGCTGTGAACGCTCGGCCGATGACGTTAGCGTGCCCGCCGACGCTTCGAGTTCGGTCGATGCCGACGACACGGTCTCGACGATCTCACCAACGGCGCTCTCGAAATCATTCGCCAACTTCATCATTTCGCGCTTGCGCTGCTCGGCGGCGATCTGTTCCTGCTGCTTTTGAGCGTCGGCTTCAGCGCGGGCGCGTTCCTGTGCCTTGAGCTTGAACTTCTCCACGGCACCGGCGACCTCACCAATCTCGTCCTTGCGGCCGAGGCCAGGCAGCACCACACCGAAATTGCCCTCAGCGAGTTCTTCCATGGATTTGCTCAGCGCGCTCATCGGGCGACCGATGGTGAACACCGAGAACAAGCAGGTGCCGATCAGCATCAGGGCGACCACGCCACCGAGGATCAGCGAATTTCGCTCGGCTGCAGCGGCCTCGTTCGCCGCGGTGGTCGTCTGCTGCTCGGTCTTTTCCTTGGCCATGTTGACAATGGCATCCGCCAGCTTGTCGAGTTCCGCACTCATCGGCAGCAGCACATCGGTGCGGAGCTTGACGATCTCTGCGCCCAGCGCTGTGATCCGTGCGGAGGCATCGGCAGACAGTTCACCTGCCTCGTTACGTGTCGCCTGCAGGTTCAAGATATCCGTCCGGATCACGCCGATCTTGTCACCGCCCTTACCGAGGGTTGTCATCATGTCGAGAAATTTGCTGATGCGCTCGCGCTCATCTGACGCGGTTGCCAGTTTCAACATTTGCGACGAGAAGCGAAGCCCGGCTGCGGTCCGTGCCGTGAAATAATCAGCGGCCTTCTGGATGTCGGCGACTTTCGTCGCGTTGAGGAAATCCCGCACGCCGATCTGCATGCCCCGGAATGAAGCCTTGGCCTCGGCAGCATTCTGCGCAATGGCCTGATAGACACCGGCTGTCTGATAGGACTGACGCACCCCCGCACTTCCCGTGATCTGCATATAGATCATCAGGCTGACGAGAATGATACCGAGCCCGGACGCAATCGCGAGCTTGGTGCCGATACGCAGATTCTGGATGAAGGCCATGACAGTCCCTGGGAATGAAGTGGCAGAAAAATGAGTCGAGTCGTCCTTCGCCGGACAGAGTCCGGCGTCGAATGAAATGGTCGAATGCTAGGCGGTTGTCTTTTTGGCGCAGCCCGGCGGCAATCCGACGGGCACGCGAAGCTTGGCCTGAGCCGATCCTGAACGAGAAACGTCATCAGCTCATATGAGCGAGCGATGCATTCGATGATCGATCAAATCACCCGCCCATGAGCAGGAACCTACCACCGCGCTTCTGATACAAACGTTAACGTGCCGATGACGCCCTCACTCAAATTGAACTGAGATGGCAGCGGCACCTAAGTAACTCGAACATTTTCCGGGCCGATGCGTCGGGAATTCGCGCAACGTCGGCCCCGAATTAACCATCTAAGATTGCAGTACGGGAACGATAACCAGCCACGCGAGATAGCTTCAATTGCGAAGTTCTACCGAAACCCACTGCGACCTGCGGCGCGAGAGAAGGCGCGTCGCTGGTCACGTCGACGAGAGGAAGCGCATGCGTGTCATCGCTCCTCTCACAAAAGCAACAGCCCGGATGCGACGACGCATCCCGCGCCGTTTGTTAGTTCTGTCTTCTTCGTCAGGCGGACGCGCGTGCTCCCTACGCTGCGCGAACGGAGTCCAGAAACTTGCCGACTTCGCGCTTCAACCGCGCGCTTTCGCCGGACAGCGATTGTGCGGCGGACAGAACCTGCGACGACGCCGAACCCGTGTTGCTCGCGCCACGCTGCACATCCAGAATGTTCGAGCTCACTTGCATCGTGCCTTGCGCGGCCTGCTGAACGTTGCGGGAGATCTCCTGCGTCGCCGCGCCTTGCTGCTCGACGGCAGACGCGATCGTCGATGCGATCTCCGACATGCGACCGATGGTGTCGCCGATTTCCTTGATGGCGCCGACCGACTCTTCGGTCGCAGCCTGGATACCGGAGATCTGGTGACTGATATCGCCGGTTGCCCTGGCGGTCTGTTCTGCGAGCGCCTTTACTTCGGACGCAACGACCGCGAAGCCGCGGCCAGCATCGCCGGCGCGCGCCGCTTCGATGGTGGCATTGAGCGCCAGCAGATTGGTCTGGCCCGCAATCGTGTTGATCAGCTCGACAACATCGCCGATCCGCGCAGCCGCTTTGGCAAGCTCAGCCACGCGATCATTGGTCTTGCGGGCCTGCGCCACCGCGGAGTTGGCGATATTCGCCGACTCCTGAACCTGACGGCTGATCTCGTTGACCGAGGACGACATCTCTTCGGTGGACGACGCCACCGCCTGCACATTGGTCGATGCCTCATCGGAGGCGGCGGCCACCATGGCGGTGAGCTGGCGGGATTGCTCGGCGGTCGCAGTCAGTCCGCCCGCCGATTCTTCGAGCTGGCTCGAGGCCGATGATACGTTCTCCACGATGCTGCCGACGGCGCCCTCGAAATCGTCCGCGAGACGGATCATGTCCCGGCGGCGCTGGATCGCGGCCTGCTGGTCCTGCGTCAGCTTGGCTTCGGCCTCGGCGTGCGCCTTTTCCTCGGCCCGCACCTTGAATGTCTCGACCGCACGCGCCATGTCGCCGACCTCGTCCTTGCGGGCGAGACCCGGCAACACCACGCTGAAATCGCCGTCCGCGAGGCGCTTCATGCCGGCCGTCAGACCCGACAGAGGGCCAATAATGCCGCGCGCGATCAGGAAGGCGATCGCTAGACCGACCATAGTAGCGACGCCGGCCACGATCTGCTGCAGCATGCTCGTCGTCGACATGCGGTTGCTGGTTGCGGCGACGGTCTGCGACTGAACCTGCTGGATGTCGGACTTGATGGTCTCGACCTTGCCGATCGCCTTCACGACGGTCGGGCTGATCGATTTGTTGAAGATACCGTCGGCCGTCTGCAGGCTGGCCGCAGCCTTCTCGAACTGGGCGGCGTAGCTCTTCAAGTTGCTGCGGATGGTGCCGAACAACGCACTGAGCGTCGGCGGCATCTGCATCTTCTCCATCTCGCTGATCTGCTGCTCCGCGATGCGGACGTGATCCTTGAAGGATTCGATATGTTTCTCGTCACGGCTGACGAAGAAGCGCCAATTCGCGATCTGCACCATCAGCGTGTCGGATTCGAGCTTGGTCGAACCCTGGCCATACATGGTGTTGCGCGTGCTGATCACCAGCTTGCGCAGGCTGGAGGACAGCTTATCGCCGGCCTCCTGCAGCACTTCCCGGCCGGCGACCATCTGCTTGATGGCCTCGCCGAGCGCCTGGCGCTGTGCCTTCACGTCGGCGACGTCCTTCTCGATGGTGCGATAGGCGGCGCGGCGCTCTTCCGAGCGGCTGGTCTTGATCACCGTATCCAGGCTGGCGGTGACCCCGGCGAGACGCTTGTCGGCATCCGCAAGCGCCGCTTCATCCTGATCGAAGGAATAGCGCAACACGGCACCGCGGATCGCGTGCAGCTCGGAGGCGATCTCCGAGGCGCGGATCGTGTTGGCCGAGAGGATGTTCAGGGACTCGACCTGCATTCCAACCTCCGTCATCTGCCAGACGGCAAACCCGGAACTGGCGAGACCGAACAGGACCAGCGCGCCGAAGCCGCCATAGAGGCGACCGCGGATACGGAGATTGAGCAGCGACATCATTGGCTTCCTAGGTAGGACTTGATTTGGCTTCGGCGACGGGCGCCGTCTTCGTTGCTGCTTCCCCCATTGTGGGAGAAGCATGAGTTTATGCCGCCCGGACAGAGTCCAGGAATTTGCCAACTTCGAGCTTGAGCCGCGCGCTTTCGCCAGACAGCGACTGCGCCGCGGACAGCACCTGCGTCGAGGCCGATCCGGTCTCGCTGGCGCCGCGCTGTACATCGGTGATGTTCGACGTGACCTGCATCGTGCCCTGCGCTGCCTGCTGAACGTTGCGCGAGATTTCCTGGGTTGCTGCGCCCTGCTGTTCGACCGCTGAAGCGATGGTCGAGGCGATCTCGGACATGCGGCCGATGGTGTCACCAATCTCCTTGATGGCGCCGACCGATTCTTCGGTCGCGGTCTGGATACTGCTGATCTGCTGGCTGATATCGCCCGTCGCCTTGGCCGTCTGTTCGGCCAGCGCCTTCACTTCGGATGCAACAACCGCAAAGCCGCGGCCGGCATCGCCGGCGCGCGCCGCTTCGATGGTGGCGTTGAGCGCCAGCAGGTTTGTCTGGCCGGCAATGGTGTTGATGAGCTCGACGACATCGCCGATCCGGGCCGCTGCCTTGGCGAGCTCAGTTACGCGGTCGTTGGTCTTGCGCGCCTGCGCAACGGCCGAGTTGGCGATGTCAGCCGATTCCTGCACTTGCCGGCTGATCTCGTTCACCGAGGACGACATTTCCTCGGTCGACGACGCCACCGCCTGCACATTGGTCGAAGCCTCGTTCGACGCAGCAGCGACGGCAGCCGTCAATTCCTTGGCCTGTTCGGCAGTCGCCGTCAGCGCGCCCGCAGATCCCTCGAGCTGAGACGATGCCGACGAGACATTATCGACGATGTTGCCGACGGCCCGTTCGAACGTATCTGCAAGCTCGACCATTTCGCGCTTGCGCGACGCCATCGTCAGATTGTCCTGATCGAGGCGCGCCGCGGCTTCATCGCGCGCTTTCTGTTCGGCGTTTGCTCGAATGACCGTAACCGTCTTGGCGATATCGCCGATTTCGTCGCCGCGCTTGGCACCGGGTATCACGACATCGAGATCGCCAGCCGCCATCTTGCCCATGGCGCCGTTTAGACGCGTCATCGGCCGGGCAACGCCGATGAAGGAGAACACCATGGTGCAGATCAGGACCAGCACGACCGCTAGTCCAAGTGCGAGATTGACCTGGCCGGAGCGTGCCATTTCCTCGGCGGCTTGAGCCCGGGCCTCTCCAACCGCAGCCTTGGCCGACGATACCGATTGCGCGACCAGTTGAGATGCCGCCGCAGCGGTGGGCGTGATCTTGGTACGGACGATATCGGTCTTCTGGTCGTTGTTGCTGATCGCTTCATCGGTGGCCGTCATGAACTTCTTCATGTCGGCACCGAGCTGGATCAAGCCGTTCTGCACCAGTTCGCTGTCCTCGAACACGCTGGCCTTGGCCAGCGCGTCGGTCAGCACCTTGGCCCGGGTGAGAATCTGGCCCTTCTGCGTCACTTCGTTCATCGACGCATAGCGCCATGCAGCTGCCTGCACAGCGTTGATGGCATTGTCCGCGATCTTGAGCTGTCCATCGACTTCAGGCCAGTTCGTCGCCTCGGTCACGGCAGTGGTGAGGCGCATCTGGTCGAGATGCCGGTTCCAGTCGATCACGGCGACGTTGCGGTTGCGATAGAATTCGAGCAGCTTCTTCTGCAGACCGACGATCTCGTCGGCAGCAGCGACATAGGCTGACGTCAGCGATTTGATCTTCGCGAAATTGTCTTTGTATTCCTGCCTGGTCGCCAGGGCGGACGCGGCATCGATGATGCGATCCTGCGCAGCTTTCGCCGCCTTGATCTCGGCCGCGCTCTTGTCGATCTCGGGTGTCGTGATGGCCATGCGCAAGCCTTGACTGGCCAGCTGCATGGCGCGCATCTGGCCGTCGGCCTCCATCGCGCTATCGGCGATTTTCTGCTGCACATCGGCCAGACGATTGACCTCCGAGATCGCGCTCTCGGTCCTCATCTGGTTTGCGACAACGCCTGCCGAGAGCAAGATGCCAACGAGACCGGCAAGCCCCAATTTGTTGCCGACGCTGTTGATCTTGATCATGCGATGCACTTTCCGGAGAAGGGCCGAGGGGCAGGACACGCGCGCAAGCACGGCTCGCGCAGCCTCGGCTCGGGTCGTTGGAAGACGGTCAGAGAAGCATAGAGGCAGAGGCTGAGAACGTGGCGACACGGGTTGTCCGTGAGGACAAAGACCCGATCGCTCCGGTGGAGTTCAATCAGCGGACCAACAGGCCCTCGCCCTCACGGTTGAAGGATACCACTTCATTTCTGACACATTCGTTAATTGCCCCGTCACGCAGCATTCAAGAACCTGCATAAACATGAGGCACGAGCACCGCACTGTATGCGTTAGTGCGAGAGGATCTTCGACAGGAAGTGCTGCGCGCGATCACTGCGCGGATGGCCGAAAAAGTCATCCTTCTGCGCGTCCTCAACGATCTCACCGGCATCCATGAAGATGACGCGGTTGGCGACCTTCTTGGCGAAGCCCATTTCGTGGGTCACCACCATCATGGTCATGCCTTCCTTGGCGAGTTCGACCATGACATCGAGCACTTCGTTAATCATTTCGGGATCGAGCGCCGAGGTCGGTTCATCGAACAGCATGCAGATCGGGTCCATCACCAGCGCGCGCGCGATGGCGACGCGCTGCTGCTGACCGCCGGAGAGCTGGCCGGGATATTTCTGCGCATGCGCTGTCAGGCCGACGCGCTCCAGCATCTTCATCGCCTTGGCCTGCGCCGCATCTTCGGAACGGCCGAGCACGATGGTCTGGCCGAGACACAGATTCTCGACGATCTTCAGATGCGGAAACAGTTCGAAGTGCTGGAACACCATGCCGACGCGCGAACGCAGCTTCGGCAGGTCCTTCTTCATCGTCGTGACATTCAGTCCATCGACCATGATGGTGCCCTCCTGCACGGGCTCCAGCGCATTCACGGTCTTGATCAGCGTCGACTTGCCCGAGCCCGAAGGACCGCAGACGACGACCACCTCACCTTTCTCGACCGTTGTCGTGCAGTTCTTCAGCACCTGGAACTGCGGGTTGTACCACTTGCTGACTTTTTCGATGGTGATCATGGGCATGATGAGCGACCGACAGTTTGAGGCAAAGATTGAAAGCGAAAGTGGCTAGCGGATGATACTGATGCGCTTCTGCAAGCGCTTCACGAAGAACGAGGCGGTGAAGCAGATCACGAAATAGACCAGCGCCGCGAACAGATACATTTCAGTGAGACGGCCGTCCCGCTGCGCGACCTTGGACGCCGCACCCAGAAAATCGGTGATCGACAGCACGTAAACCAGTGACGTGTCCTGGAACAGTACGATGGTCTGGGTGAAGATCACCGGCAGCATGTTGCGGAATGCCTGCGGCAGCACGACGTGGCGCATCACTTCACGATAGTTGAGACCGATGGCGTAACCCGCCATCACCTGCCCCCGCGGAACCGACTGGATGCCGGCGCGCATGATCTCGGAGAAATAGGCCGCCTCGAACAGCGTGAAGGTGACGATGGTCGAGGCATAGGCACCGACCTGCACCGGCTGGTCGGCCCGGATGATCCACTGCCCGACATAGGGCATCAGGAAGTAGAACAGGAAAATCACCAGCACGAGCGGAAGCGAACGCATCAGATTGACGTAGCTCACCGCAAAGCCCGACAGCACGGCACTGGACGACAGCCGCATCATAGCAATCAAGGTGCCGAGGATGAGGCCGAAGACGGTCGCAATCGCCGTCAGCGTGAGGGTAAACACCATGCCCTGCTGAAACAGGTAGGGCAGGCTGCGCCAGATGACGTCGTAATCGAAATTGCTGAACATCGCTTATTTCCCCCCGCTGAAGCCGGGGATCGCGAGGCGCTTTTCTATCATGCGCATTACGATCGTCACGACGGCACTGAGGACGAGGTAGATGGCAGCTGCAGCCGAGAAAGCCTCGAACACCTGGAACGAAAATTCCTGCATGGACCGCGCCCGGGCCGTTAGTTCAAGCACACCGATGGTCAGCGCCGGCGCTGTGTTCTTGATGGTGTTGAGAAATTCGGAGGTCAGCGGCGGGAAGATGATACGATAGGCCAGCGGCAGCAGGATGTAGCGATAGGTCTGCCAGGTGGTGAGACCGATGGCCGTGCCGGCCATGCGCTGGCCCTTTGGCAGCGCGTTGATGCCGGCGGTGATCTGCGCGGCGACACGCGACGACATATAGAAGCCAAGCCCGAGCATCGCGGCGATGAACGGCCCGTTGCGCAGTTGCTTGATCCAGATGCCGAGATCGCCGGGCAAAAGTTCGGGAATGACGAAGAACCAGATGAACAGCTGCACCAGCAGCGGAATGTTGCGGAACATCTCGATATAGGCATTGCCGACAAACACCGCCCAGCGCGCAGGTAGGGTCCGCATGATGCCGATCAGAGAGCCCATCACGAACGCGATGAACCAGGCACAGAGTGCGAGCAGGATCGTGACCTGAAGGCCGCTCATCAGCGAGCCAAAATAGGTCCCCGTCGCATCAGGCGTCTGATCCCAGAAGATTCCCCAATTCCAGTTATAGTTCACGCATTCACCCCCACGCGCCGTCCACGCGAAAACCTGGCAACCTCAGGCAGAAACCCATGCAATGGCCGGGCCATTGCATGGGCAAGGTCGTCTTAGTTGGCTGCGTAGGCGTCGGGATCAGGCGAATCCGACGGGCTGGCGAACGCTTTCTTCTGCTCGGCTCCCATCGGAACGTTCAGATTGAGGCCCTTGGGCGGGATCTTCTGCGTGAACCACTTGTCATAGATCTTGGCGCCTTCCGGGCTCTTGTAGAGCTCGGCAGTGGCCGCATCGACAACCTTCTTGAACGGCGCATCGTCCTTGCGGAGCATGATGCCGTAGGGCTCAGCTTTCGAGAACGCGTCCTTGGAGATCACATAGGCGCTCGGATCGCGCGCACCGGCAGCAAGGCTGGCAAGCAGGATGTCATCCATCACGAAGGCCACAGCACGGTCGGTCTCGACCATCAGGAATGCCTCGGCGTGATCCTTGGCGGGAATGACGTTGATGCCGAGATTGCGGGCGGCATTGGCCTCGGTCAGCTGCTTGATGTTGGTGGTGCCGGAGGTTGAGACCACCGACTTGCCCTTGAGATCGTCGATCTTGTCGAGCTTGCTGGCCTTCTTCGAGACGAAGCGACTGGCGGTCAGGAAGTGCGTATTGGTGAAGGCAACCTGCTTCTGGCGATCGGCATTATTGGTGGTCGAGCCGCATTCGAGGTCGACGGTGCCGTTGGCAATCAGCGGAATACGGGTGGCCGAGGTGACCGGATTGAGCTTGACCTCGATCTTGTCGTTCTTCAGCTCTTTCTTCACCGCATCGACGATCTTGTAGCAGATGTCCATGGCGAAGCCGACGGGCTTCTGATTGTCATCCAGATAAGAAAACGGCACCGAGGAATCGCGGAAGCCGATGGTGATGGCGCCGGTGTCCTTGATCTTCTTGAGCGTGCCGGTGAGCTCCTGAGCGCCCGCCTGCGTCGTGCAGACCGCCGCGGCGATCATGGTCCCCAACAGAAAAATTCGTTTCATAGTCCCTCTCCTCAACACAGTCCGATCTCACGCCGAACGACTCTCTTTCCGAGCGTCCCGGCGCGACCGCCCGGGATGCTTGCACAATCGGGGCCAAAACGGAATTGCCCGATCGGAGGACAACGGTTTGTTCTGAGCTCCCGTTCCCCTACAACCCGGTCATGAGCAATGCCCTGCATGCGCTTTGTGACACAGGTGCCGCCCGCGCCACGGAAAAGATCGATGATATCAGCCATCCCGGGCTGGTGATCGCCACCACGATCCTGGCCTCCAGCCTGGCCTTTATCGACGGGTCGGTGGTGAATGTCGGACTTCCTGCCATTGCCGCGAGTTTTCAGGCCGATGCCACCGACCTGCAATGGGTGATCAATGCCTATCTGTTGCCGCTCAGTGCACTTCTTTTGCTCGGCGGTGCAGCAGGCGACCGCTTCGGCCGCCGCAAACTCCTGATTTGCGGCGTTGGTCTGTTTGCCCTGGCCTCGCTGGCCTGCGCTGTGGCGCCCAGCCTGCGTCTGCTGCTGGCCGCGCGTTTCCTTCAGGGTGTCAGCGCAGCGATACTGATGCCGAACAGTCTGGCGATCCTCGGCCAGACGTTTTCCGGCGAAGCCAAGGGGCGCGCCGTCGGCATCTGGGCCGCCAGCGGCGCTGCTGCTGGCGCACTCGGCCCAGTGTTGGGCGGATGGCTGATCGACATCGGCAGCTGGCATCTCATCTTTCTCATCAATGTGCCGATCGCGCTGGTCGCGATCGCGCTTGCGTGGCTTGGCATCCCCCGCGATCGACATGAGGGCGATGAACCGCTCGATAGTTTCGGTGCCATCCTCGCGACTGCGGGACTTGGCCTGACTACCTGGAGTCTGACCGAAGCTACGTCACATGATTGGACGGGTTTCACACTTGGCGCGCTCGTCGCAGGCCTCCTGCTCTTGCTTGTGTTCGTGTGGGTCGAGGGCCGTAAGGGCGAACGCGCAATGATGCCGCTCGCATTATTCGGGTCAGCGAGCTTCGTCGGCCTGACGCTACTGACGTTCCTGTTGTACGGCGCACTCGGTGGGCTGTTCGTCCTGATGCCTTTTCTCCTGATCGAAGCCGCCGGCTACACAGCGACACAAGCCGGTGCCGCGCTGCTGCCTTTGCCGCTTGTCATCTCTTTGACATCGCCGCTCGCTGGTTCGCTCTCGGCCAGAACCGGCCCGCGGATCTTGTTGACGCTTGGGCCCGTCATCGTCTCGTTGGGCTTTCTGCTCGCGCTCCGGATCGGTCCCGACACGAGCTACTGGACCAGCGTCCTTCCCGCCATGATCGTCATCGCCATTGGCATGGCCGGTGCCGTCGCGCCTCTGACCACGGCCGTGCTGATGTCAGTCGACGCGCGCCATACGGGGTCTGCCTCCGGCTTCAACAGCGCGGTCGCACGCACCGGCGGGCTTGTGGTCACGGCGCTGATCGGATCGGTCATGGCGGCAAAGGGACCAGCGCTAATTAGCGCATTTGCCACAGCGACGGTCGCAGGCGCCGTGCTTTGCGTCGCAGCCGCGCTCAGCGCGTTCCTGCTGATAGCGGCGCAGCCGCAGCCGTGAAGGCCCCGCGTTGCCTGCGGGCAGCCACCGCCTCACCGAAGGCCTGAAAAAGCGTGCGGTTGATCGGATTGATCTGCGGGTCATATTCGGCGTGCCATTGGACACCAAGCGCGAAGCTCGGCGCATCGGCAATGCGAATGGCCTCGATGGTGCCATCCTCGGCAATGCCCTCGATCACCACTCGCTCGCCAGGGATGTCGATGCCCTGACCGTGCAGGGAATTGACTGTGATGGTATCGCGCCCCAACAGGCTGGCGAAGGTGCCGTTGCTGGTCAGATGCACGTCGTGGCGATCGGCGAAAACGACGGCAGGGTCGGGATGGATTTCACCATTCTCCAGCCGCGGCATGCGATGATTGATGCGGCCGGGAATCTCGCGGATCTCGGGGTGAAGCGAACCGCCGAACGCTACGTTCATCTCTTGCAATCCGCGACAGATTCCGAAAATTGGCACGCCGCGCGCCACACAGGCTTCGATCATGGAGAGAGCGACCGCATCGCGGCCATTGTCGTAAGGTTCATGGCGGACATGAGCTTCCATGCCGAACCGGGTTGGATGGACATTGGCACGGGCGCCAGTGAGCAGGATGCCATCGACCAGATCGAGCACCTGGCCGATATCGGTGACGTCAGGAGTGCCGGCAAACATCATCGGCAGGGCATTGGCCACTTCCGCGACCGCACGAAGGTTGTTTTCTCCGACCGCCTGGACGGAGAACCTGTTCTCAATGCGATACGCGTTGCCGATCACGCCGATTACCGGCCGGGTCTTCGTTGGCATCAGCTTCCGGTCGAAAAGTCCTAGACCATTGAGCTATAGCCGAGTCATCACCCGAAAACGACTGGTTCCGAAACAAAACTGTCATTAAGCGGAGCATTCGGGAAAGAAACGTCTCCGGATGCCTGAAAAGGCACCAATCTGGCACCGTTCGGAGGATTTATCTGACGGTTTTGGATGGTGGGCGCGACAGGGATCGAACCTGTGACCCCTTCCATGTCAAGGAAGTGCTCTCCCGCTGAGCTACGCGCCCTAAGAACCGGTCGTTACGGGTGTGGGGTCTATAACGGGTCAAACCCGGACAAGCAAGGATGCCGAACAGCCAATCCTTGCCTCATTCGCAGGAAAATCCAAGAAACTCGGCAAGAAAGCCGGCTGCCCTCAGGCCGCCAGCATCTTGTTCACTTCGCTGACCAATTCGCGCAGGTGGACAGGCTTGGCCAGCACCTTGGCGTTTTTCGGCGCTTCCGAGTCGGAATTGAGCGCTACGGCAGCAAAGCCGGTGATGAACATGATCTTGATGTCGGGGTCGAGCTCGCTGGCGCGGCGCGCCAGTTCGATCCCGTCCATCTCCGGCATCACGATGTCCGTTAGAAGCATTTCAAAGGGTTCCTCGCGGAGTCTCTGATAGGCTGACATCCCGTTATCGTGGTGCGACACCTGAAAACCGGCGTTTTCCAACGCCTTCACCAGGAAGCGGCGCATGTCGTTGTCGTCTTCTGCGAGAAGGATTTTGTGCATGGCGATTGGACGTCGAACCTGAATGAGAGGACCTGTTCGCCCACTAAGCCCGAGGTCTGGTAAATTTCGGGTGAAGGTGATCAGTGCAGGCCGTGCATAAGCGTCCCAGGATGGTGCGCCAGAACGCCCTGAAACACAACAAATGAGCGCGTTTCTCACGATCGTCATGCCTGCGGAAGGTTTTTAACTTGGCAGACTTGTTTTGGTTATCGACAATGCCGCCTCACAAAGCGCCGGTTTTCTGCCAGACTGGGCAAACCGAAGAAGGCGGCTGCAGGGACGATGCGCGACGATGACCCAGTTTGACGGTGAGCTGTCGCCTCCCTTTGAGATCGTCGAGCCGGCCAACTGGCGCGCGCCGATCATTTTCAATTCCCCGCATTCCGGCTCGGTCTATCCAGCGGAATTCCTCAGTGCGTCCCGCATCGACGTGACGGCGCTGCGCCGCTCGGAAGATTCGTTCATGGACGAATTGATCGCAGGATTAAGCGATCGCGGCTTCCCGGTGGTCCGGGTGCATTTCCCGCGCTCCTATGTGGACGTCAATCGCGAGCCCTATGAGCTCGATCCGCGGATGTTCAATGGCCGCCTGCCCAGTTTCGCCAATACCCGCTCGATGCGCGTCGCCGGTGGCCTCGGCACGATTCCCCGGGTGGTCGGCGACGGCCAGGAGATCTACCGCGAGCGGCTCGACGTCGATGACGCCCTCACCCGGATCGAGGCGCTGTACAAGCCCTACCACCGCGCCCTGCGCCGCCTGATCAACAAGGCGCACCAGACATTCGGTACGGTGATCCTGGTGGATTGCCACTCGATGCCCTCGATCGGAATCTCGCGTGAGGAGCCGCGCCGCCCGGACGTGGTCGTCGGTGACCGCTATGGCACCAGCTGCGCCACTCTCCTGGCCGAGGTGGTCGAAGGCACATTCGGCGGCCTCGGTTATTCGCTGGGGCGTAACAAGCCCTATGCCGGCGGCTTCATTACCGAGCACTACGGCAACCCGGCCAGCGGGCTGCACGCCATCCAGATCGAGCTGAACCGGGCGATCTATATGGACGAACGCCGCCGTGAGCGAACCGCCCGCTTCGACCAGATTGCTGCCGATTTTACCGTTCTGGCCGATGCGCTGGCGAAAATCCCGCTGGACGGCCTCGGCCCGTTCCAGGCCGCCGCCGAATAGGCCGAGTCCAAACGCCCCACCCAGGTTCAAACCGTCAACTCAACCGTATGTGGTATTTGGAACCGTGCCCGAGAGGTCAATTTCATGCGGCAAATTGGCCGTACTCGCGGGGGATTTAGAGATGGGGCAGGATTCTACCGCCGCGATTCACACAACTTTAGGTTCTTCCCACCAGCGTGGTTCCGCGGATTGGAACCGCATAACAATGGCAGGAGAGAACGTGAAGAACATGATCAAGAAATTCTTGTCGGACGAATCGGGAGCAACCGCGATCGAATACGGACTGATTGCTGCGGGCATCTCGCTGGCCATCATTGCCGTCGTCAACGGACTCGGCACAAACCTCAATGGCAAGTTCGCCGAAATCAATACGTCGCTGAAGTGACCTCTGCGACGTGGGCATCGGCTTGAGGTTCTCAGCCGAATAGGTCTTGCCTGATGACTAACGTCGCAATGGACCCGAGGCTGTCGGGGGTGCGGACGACGAACAGGTCAGGCGACGCAAAGACAATCGCCGGTAGCCACGTCGGCACGCTTGATGCAAAACTCCTCCGACAAGACAAGAAAAAAGGGCCGCTTGCGATAGCAAGCGGCCCAAGTCTAGGGAGGAAACGCCCAAGGAGGGCAGCGATAGCGCAAGGCGCTACCGCACCGCAACAATATGCAGCCGCGGCGCACCAAGTGCAAGACTTTTCGGGCAAATTTCCATGCAAATTTCGCATGGTGATCGCACCGTTCAGGCATGGGCGTCATAATTTTCGTTAGTAAAATCAAATAATTACAAAAACGACAGTAGCTTTGACCTATTTAAGAAATGATCATAAATTCATTTCATCGGCCAATTTCTGATATCGAGCATCAAGATCTTAGGGAAATCGCAACCCGATTCAGCGCTGTGATTTAGTGGAATCCCACAGGGGTTTCGATCGCCGCAGATGCGAGTCGTTGCTCTGCCCTGTATAGGAAGCGACACGTCCCCATCCAGCAGCCGTAACAAAGGACCTCCCTGTGACGGTCATCGACTTCAACGCCTTCATTGGTCGTCTTGCGACCTCGTCGGGCGAGACCATCCTGCCGTTCTTTCGCACCTCGCTGAGCGTCGATAACAAGAACAGCGCCGATTTCGACCCGGTCACGGAAGCCGACCGCGCCGCCGAGGCGGTGATGCGCCGGCTCATCAAGGCCAACTTCCCCCAGCACGGCATCGTCGGCGAGGAATTCGGCACCGAACGCGAAGACGCTGAATATGTCTGGGTGCTCGACCCGATCGACGGCACCAAATCCTTCATCTCGGGCTTTCCAATCTGGGGCACGCTGATCGCGCTGCTGCACAAGGGCAGTCCGGTCTATGGCATGATGCATCAGCCCTATATCGGTGAGCGCTTCAGCGGCGATAATGGGTCGGCGCGCTACCAGGGTGCCAACAACACCACCCGCAAGCTTGCCGTGCGCCGCTGCGCATCGTTGAAAGATGCCACGCTGTTCACCACCAGCCCGCGGCTGATGGGCGATGCGGATCGCGCGAAATTTCAGGACGTCGAAAAAACCGTGCGGCTGACGCGCTACGGCGGCGATTGTTATTCCTATTGCATGCTGGCCGCCGGTCATCTCGACCTCGTCATCGAGACCGAACTGAAGGCTTACGATATCGCAGCCCTGATCCCGATCATCACCGGCGCTGGCGGCGTCGTGACCACATGGGAGGGCAAACCCGCGCAGAACGGTGGCCGCATCGTCGCCGCCGGCGATCCGCGCGTGCATGAGGCGGCGCTGAAAATCCTCAACGCCTGATCGGATCCTGCTACGCCCGCGCAGCCGTGCGCAGATGCTCGATCATCTGCTGCGCGGGCCGCGACAGCGTCCTCAGGTTGCGAAAGCAGATCGCCAGTTTGCGGTTCGCCCAGGGATCGCGAATCCGGATCAGGGCCAGCGCGGTAGACCGTGCGCAGCGCCGCGCTGCGACCTCCGGCACGATCGCAATGCCGACGCCGGCTGCCGCCATCTGGCACATCGCATCGAAGTCGCGCATCTGCGCCCGGTACCGAAGCCGTGCTCCGAGTTGCGCCGCATATTTGCCGATGTGGTTCTGCAGCGCCGTCGCGTTGGTAAGGCCGATGAAGTCGCGATCAATGATCTCGTGGAAATCGATGTGACGGCGGCCGGCCAGATCGCTGCGCGGCGCCGTCACCAGCATCAGCCGATCCTCGTTGAAGGTGAAGCGTTCCAGACTGTCCGGCAGCGTGTGCTCGGCCGCGAAGCCGAAATCGGCGATCCCGGCGGCAATCGCTTGCGCGATATCGGCGCTTTCGCGCTCCTCGACCTCGAGGCTGACATTGGGATGCTCGCGCAGAAACGCCGCCAGCGCCTTCGGGAGATGTTCTGAGAGCCCAACCGTATTGGCAAGCATCGATACGCTGGCCTTCATGCCATTGGCATAGGCAGCCATGTCGCCGCGCATGGTCTCGACATTCTGCATGATGATGCGGGCATGGCCGAGCAGGCTTTCGCCGGCTGACGTCAGCGAGACACCGCGCCGCCCGCGTTTCAGCAGTGGCACACCGACTGTCGCTTCCAGCCCCTTGATCCGGGCGCTTGCCGAGGCCAGCGCCAGATTGGCAGCATTAGCGCCGCCGGTGATGCTGCGCGCCTCGGCGACAGCCACGAACAGCCTGAGATCGGCAAGATCGGCATGCATGGCTCTCTCCGTATCAGCCTTCGTTCGATACGAAGGCATTCTCCGTAACCTCCAGATTGTGCCGTCCGGGATGATCGGTCAATGTGTCGCACCATGATCGATTCCATGCTCATTCTGATTGCCGCGGTCTTCGCGCTCGCGGGCTTCGTCAAAGGCGTCATCGGCCTCGGCCTACCGACCGTCTCCATAGGTCTGCTCGCGGTGACCATGAGTCCGGTACAGGCGCTGACCATCGTCATCGTGCCTGCCATCGTCACCAATATCTGGCAGACCTTTGCCGGCCCCTATCTGCGCGACATCATCCGCAGGCTGTGGCCACTGCTGATCGGCACTGCGGTGGCCATCTGGCTCTGCGGCGGGCTGATGACCGGGCCTTATGCAAAATATGGCTCGATCGTGCTCGGTATCCTGCTGGTGATTTATGCCGTCGTCACGCTGGTGAAATTCCAGTTCAGGACAGCGCCTCAGAACGAGAAATGGGTCGGCGGCGTCGCCGGCCTGTTGACGGGTGTGGTGGCCGCAGCCACCGGCGTGCAGGTCATTCCGTCGATGCCGTTCATGCAGTCCATCGGCATGGAGAAGAACGAGCTGGTGCAGGCGCTCGGCCTCTACTTCACCGTCGCGACGTTCGCACAGGCCTTCAACCTGACCAGCGCCGGTCTCCTCAATGCGGCAACGGCGGTGCCGGGCGTGATCGCGATGATCACCGCCTTTGCCGGCATGTTCCTCGGTCAGGCAGTGCGCGAGCGCATGGAGCCCGAGCAGTTTCGCCGCTGGTTTCTGGTCGCAATGCTGCTGCTTGGCATCTATCTCTCCATCACCGCGACCTTGGCGGTGATGAAGTAACCGTAGAGCCTTTTGTTTTGACGCGTTTTCCTGACGCGAACCGGCATCCACTTCGCTTGAAACCGCTTAACGCGTTTCGAGCATCGCCACGCGAATGCCGAGATAGATGAAGACACCACCGAGCGCGCGGTTCATCCAGACTATCGCCTGACCGGATTGCCGGACGCGGCTCGCAGCCTTGGCGGCGACAACCGCCGTGCCGAGCCCCCAGATCGTGCCAGTGCTGATGAAGATCAGCCCGAGTACGATAAAGGCCAGCGCCTTGCTGGGCGCACCTACGTCGACGAATTGCGGCAGGAAGGCGAGAAAGAACAGCGCGACCTTCGGGTTCAGCGCGTTCGTGAAGACGCCCTGCCAGAACACCTGCCGGAGCGACAGCAGCGGCTTTTCCGCGGCGTCGTTCGTCGCAGCTGTCGATGCGCGCGAGCGCAGCATCTGCACGCCGGTGTAAAGCAGATAGGCCGCGCCGATCCATTTCACTGCGGTGAAGGCATAAGATGAGGCCGCCAGCAGCGCCGACAATCCGACCGCCGCGGCGAACACATGGACCAGGCATCCCGCACTAATCCCCAGCGCTGCCGCGACCCCGCCACGCCAGCCCATCTGCACGCTGCGGCCGACGATATAGGCGGTGTCGGGTCCCGGCGTGATGTTGAGCAGGATGCCGGAGAGGATGAAGAGCCAGAGGCCGTGAATACCAAGCATTGATCGTCTTCCTTTCAGCCGTCATTGCGAGCGAAGCGAAGCAATCCAGAGATCAGCGCGAAGAAAGGACTGGATTGCTTCGTCACTACGCCCCTCGCAACGACGGAGTATTACTTGAACAAAGGTGTGCCCGGCACGAATGCGTCGAAGGCCGCCCAGAATTGCTGGCGATAGCGGTCCTGCTCCTGCAGGATTTCGTGGCGCGAGCCGGCGATCACCAGATGCGAACCGGCGCGCAAGTGATAGGCGAATTCCTCGATAGCCGGCGTCGACACCACCTGGTCGTTGCTCGCGGCCAGCATCAGGATCGGCTGACGGATTTTCACGGGATAGCTGGCCTCGCGAAAGCCATGCATCCCGCGGATCGCCGTATCGGCCCAGGCCACGGTCGGCGACCCGATGCCGAGCGTCGGATCCTCTTCGAGGATCGCTGCGTTGCGGGCATAGCGCACGGGATCGCTGGTCAGCTTGTTATTGGGGAATGACGAGGTCCCGACCAGTTCGCCATTGCCGCCGGGAATGTAGTTGCCGCCCTGCCCGGTCCAGCGCATGACGCGCAACAACAACCGCGCCGGCAGCGAGGTCGAGCGGCCCGGCAGATCGATCATCGGCGCCGACAGCACCATGCGATCGAACCAGCGCTTGCCGGAATGCGCCACACGCAGCATCACCGCGCCGCCCATCGAATGCGCCAGCGCGAAATAGGGCGGCGGACAATCCGGCATCACCACCTGCTGCACGAAGGCTTCGACGTCGATCTCGAAATCCGAGAAGCTGCGGACATAACCCTTGCGGCCATCGCGCAACTGCCGCGACGAATGCCCCTGGCCACGCCAGTCGATCATGGCCACTGCAAAGCCGCGGTCGCGCAGGTCGCGCACGGTCTCGAAATACTTCTCGATATATTCGCCACGCCCGGCGAAGACGCAGACCGTGCCCTTGCGTCCGCCGGTCGGCGCCCAGCGTGCAAAACGCAGTTCGACCCCGTCCGGGGTCTTGATGGTGCCGGACACGGCGCCCTCGGGAACGGGATTGGCAGGAATCGAGACGAGCGTCATGGCGGGGACCGGCTAGGCGAAAAACGCGGGATTTCAAGGGCTGGAGACAGGTCGGCGCGAATCTTTAGGCCCCCCTTGCGAGCCGCCAGACCCCTCCCATATCAGTTTCATGCAGGCCTCTCTAGGCTGCATGACACGAAAGCCCGGCCCCATGGCGGGCGGGTTATTGCAACAGTCGCTCAATGGAGGACTACCCTATGCGTAGCTATGATCTCACCCCGTTTTATCGTTCCACCGTCGGTTTCGACCGCCTGTTCAATCTGCTCGATCAGAGCACAGGTGATGCAGCGCCGGGCTATCCGCCCTACAATATCGAGCGCACCGGTGAGAACGAATACCGTATCAGCGTTGCCGTTTCCGGCTTTGCGCAGAACGAGCTCTCCATCGTCGCGAAGGAAAACACGCTGACGATCAAGGGCGAGAAGGCTGCCAACGAGAATGGCAGCAAGTCCGAAGTGCTCTATCGCGGCATCGCCGCCCGTGCCTTCGAACGCGCCTTCCAGCTTGCCGATTTCGTACAGGTGAAGAACGCCTCGCTCGAGAATGGCCTGCTTCATGTAGACCTCGTCCGTGAGATCCCCGAAGCCAAGAAACCGCGCAGCATTCCGATTTCCACCAGCGCCGTAAGCGCGCCGCAGGTGGTCGACGGCTCGGCCGAGAAAGTCGCCGCGTAACCGCGACTTTTAACTTGAAGTATGTGAACTGAAGTAAGTGTAGTTGTTGAACGAACGCCCCGGAGCAATCCGGGGCGTTTTTTTCTTGATCCCTCTCCAAGCGAAGTGCTGGAGGGAGGGATACCGTCAGCCGCTCCCCCGGACTATTCCAGCCCCTGCGCAGGCGGCGGCGTTTCTGCAGCAGGCGGTGTCGCAGGCTTTGCTTCTGTTGCCGGCGGAGCGACCGTCGGTGCGGCTGCATCCTTCTTTTCTGGCACTGCCGGTGCTGCCGGAGCAGCCCCGGTCGTTTCCGGCGCCTTCGTCTCGGCGGGCTTCTGCTCAGTCACGGCCGATTGCTGTACAGGCGCAGCGGCCGGCGGCGTTTCAGGTGGTTTGACTGCGACCGGCTTGGTCTCGGCCGGAGCGACAGGTTTGGCCGGTGCCGCAACCGCGCGCACCGGCGGCCGCTTCGGCAACGGCACTGTCGTTGCACGGCTTGCGACTTTCGGCGCGGGCGTTACCGTCCCGGCTGTGAACGGCGGGCGGCGATATTGCGGCAGCGTCGGCACCGCGCCTTGCGGGCCATAGCGCGTGTCGATCTCCTCGCTCATCCGGTCACCCATGCGATAGGCCGGAATGAAGCGCAGAATCCGTCCGGTGCGCGCATCGATCACGAGCCGGCCGTCCTCGCCGTCGAGATCGATCGCCGAGACCGTGTAGACGAGACCGCGCTGCTGCGGCATGCCGAGGGCGGAGAACCCGGCCTCGCGCAGGATCGAATAAACCTCCCGCAGCGGCAGCACCGCCAGATCATAGCTCCGGCGCAAAACGCCGTAGGGTCGCGGCTCCGCATATTCCGCCGGCGGCATGGCCGCATAGGGACCGCCGACATCGGATACCTGCGCCACAGCGGCAACGTCGCCGCGCATCGGCGGCAGCGCCTGGGCCTGGGCAGCGCCGCTCGCCAGCAACAGACCGGCCGAGGCCAGACATCCCACAAGTACCTTCATTGCATGCTCCTTCGACGCCCCCGCGCCCGGAGAGTGTTCAGTTCCCTGAACCTCACGCTTCGCTCGCCTGCCAGCACCGCTGCCACAGGCGTTAACGAGCACTGCACAACCTCACCGCTGAATCCGGCAGCCCTTAGGCCAGCCTTGGGCCGGAACGCGGCACCTCCGGGCTGAATGTGTCCACACAAGCTTGGACAATTTGGCATGCGTTGTTGCTATGCGACGACGGACTCAAGCGCGCTTGTGTGCTAGATAAAAATTTGGCAAAGTCCTGGTTAGGACAGCATCACTGTCGCAATTTTTGGTGGCAAATCCGGCACGGGGTTTGCAACATAAGCAGGCGTCGCGACTAAAAAACACGCCTGCTGAGACGAAATGCCTTTAAGGCAAGACATGGGGTGGCCGCCGGGGACGATGGGCACCACCAGTCTGAATTCTGAAAACGAGGCTCGCAAGGCGCGCGAGCGGTAGCCCGAACGGGTTCCGCGAGCGTCAAAGGTGCGCCGACAAGGGTGGCAGAACCCCGACGGGGGTTGAGAGGACGAAGATGAGCGGATCAGAGCACGAGCGCCAATTGATCGAAACCGGCACGCATTCGGCGGCCCCGGCTATCAAATCGGCTCACGTGAAAGACGCCGCCATCAAACCGGAACTCCATACCTACCGTCCGCCGGCGCTGGGCCTCTATGACCCGTCGCAGGAAAAGGACGCCTGCGGCGTCGGCTTCATCGCCAACATCAAGGGCCGCAAGTCGCATCAGATCGTGTCTGACGCGATCAGCATCCTCTGCAACCTCGAACACCGCGGCGCCACCGGCGCAGATCCGCGCTTTGGCGACGGCGCTGGTATTCTGGTGCAGATCCCGCACAAGTTCTTCGTCCGCAAGACGGCGGAACTCGGCTTCAGCCTTCCGGAGCCTGGCAAATACGCCATCGGCGCGCTGTTCATGCCGCGTGATACCGCATGGCGGAAAGTTATTCAGGGCATCATCGGTGACCAGATCAAGGCTGAAGGCCTGAAGCTGCTTGGCTGGCGCGATGTCCCGACCGACAATGCGTCGCTCGGCGAAAGCGTGAAGCCCACCGAGCCTGCCAACATGCAGGTCTTCATCGGCATCGGCAAAGCCAAGATCGCCGACGAGGACGAGTTCGAACGCCGCCTCTACATTCTCCGCAAGTCGATCTCGCAGGCGATCTATCAGCGCCGCGAGCGCGGCCTTGCCGGCTACTATCCGTGCTCGATGTCGTGCCGCACGATCATCTACAAGGGCATGTTCCTCGCCGACCAGCTCGGCAGCTACTATGCCGACCTGCACGAAGAGGATTTCGAGAGCGCACTGGCGCTGGTGCATCAGCGCTTCTCGACCAACACCTTCCCGACCTGGTCGCTGGCGCATCCTTACCGGATGGTCGCGCATAACGGCGAAATCAACACGCTGCGCGGCAACGTCAACTGGATGGCGGCGCGTCAGGCGTCCATCGAGTCCGAACTCTATGGCAAGGACATCAGCCGCCTCTGGCCGATCTCCTATGAAGGCCAGTCGGACACCGCCTGCTTCGACAACGCACTCGAATTCCTGGTGCAGGGTGGCTACTCGCTGCCCCACGCCGTGATGATGATGATTCCGGAAGCGTGGGCCGGCAATCCGCTGATGGATGAGCAGCGCCGCGCATTCTACGAATATCACGCCGCGATGATGGAGCCATGGGACGGTCCCGCCGCCCTCGCTTTCACCGACGGTCGCCAGATTGGCGCGACGCTGGATCGTAACGGTCTGCGCCCCGCGCGTTATCTCGTCACCAAGGACGACCGCATCGTGATGGCGTCCGAAATGGGCGTGCTGGCGATTCCGGAAGAAGACATCATCACCAAGTGGCGCCTGCAGCCCGGCAAGATGCTGCTGGTCGACCTCGAACAGGGTCGTCTCATCCCTGACGACGAGATCAAGGCGTCGCTGGCCGCCAGCCATCCCTATAGCGAGTGGCTCGAACACACCCAGATCGTTCTGGAAGAACTCCCGGACGCTCCGGCCAAGGGCCAGCGTTCCAACCTGCCGCTCCTCGATCGCCAGCAGGCCTTCGGCTACACCCAGGAAGACGTCACCATCCTGCTGACGCCGATGGCGTCGCAGGGCGAGGAAGCATCGGGCTCCATGGGCACCGACACGCCGATCTCGGCGCTGTCGAGCAAGCCGAAGCCGCTGTTCACCTACTTCAAGCAGAACTTCGCGCAGGTCACCAACCCGCCGATCGATCCGATCCGTGAAGAGCTCGTCATGAGCCTCGTCTCGATCATCGGACCGCGGCCGAACCTGTTCGACCTGCAAGGCGTCGCCACCACCAAGCGCCTTGAGGTGCGTCAGCCGATCCTGACCGACCAGGATCTGGAGAAGATCCGCTCGATCACCGATGTCGCCGAGTCGCACTTCGTCTCGCGCACCCTCGACACCACCTTCCATGCCGGTTTCGGCGCGGCAGGCATGGAGCAGGTGCTCGACGAACTCTGCGCCCGCGCGGAAGCCGCCGTGCGTGAAGGCGTCAACATCATCATCCTGTCCGACCGCATGGCCGGCTCGGACCGCATTCCGATTCCGTCGCTGCTGGCCTGCGCCTCGGTGCATCACCATCTGATCCGCACCGGCCTGCGCACCTCGGTCGGCCTCGTCGTCGAATCCGGCGAGCCGCGCGAAGTGCATCACTTCGCCTGCCTCGCAGGCTATGGCGCCGAAGCGATCAATCCGTATCTGGCCTTCGAATCCATCATCGCGATGAAGGACAAGTTGCCGGTGCAGCTCGACGACTATGAGATCGTCAAGCGCTTCATCAAGTCGATCGGCAAGGGCCTGCTCAAGGTCATGTCGAAGATGGGCATCTCGACCTACCAGTCCTATTGCGGCGCGCAGATCTTCGACGCCGTCGGCCTGCGTCAGGAATTCGTGACGAAGTACTTCACGGGCACTCACACCAAGATCGAAGGCGTGGGCCTTGCCGAAATCGCCGAGGAGACCGTGCGGCGCCACAACGAGGCGTTCGGCGAGATCCAGATCTACAAGACGGCCCTCGATGTCGGCGGCGAATACGCCTACCGCAGCCGCGGCGAGGATCACGCCTGGAACGCCGAGTCGGTGTCGCTCTTGCAGCATGCCGTCCGCGGCAACTCGCAGGATCGCTACAAGGCCTTCGCCAAGATCCTCAACGAACAGTCCGAGCGTCTGCTGACGCTGCGCGGTCTGTTCAAGATCAAGACGGCCGAGGACGAGAAGCGCAAGCCTGTGCCGCTCGACGAAGTCGAATCCGCCAAGGACATCGTCAAGCGCTTTGCGACCGGCGCCATGTCCTACGGCTCGATCTCGCGCGAGGCGCATACGACGCTCGCCATTGCGATGAACCGGATCGGCGGCAAGTCGAACACCGGTGAAGGCGGCGAAGAGTCGGATCGCTACAAGCCGATGCCGAATGGCGACAGCATGCGCTCCGCGATCAAGCAGGTCGCATCGGGACGGTTTGGCGTCACTACGGAATATCTCGTCAATTCCGACATGATGCAGATCAAGATGGCGCAGGGCGCGAAGCCCGGCGAAGGCGGTCAGTTACCCGGCCACAAGGTCGACGCGACGATTGCCGCCGTGCGTCACTCAACGCCAGGTGTAGGCCTGATCTCGCCGCCGCCGCATCACGACATCTATTCAATCGAAGACATCGCGCAGCTCATCTACGACCTCAAGAACGTCAATCCGACGGGCCAGGTCTCGGTCAAGCTGGTGTCGGAAATCGGCGTCGGCACGGTCGCCGCGGGCGTCGCCAAGGCGCGCGCGGACCATGTGACCATTGCCGGCTTCGAAGGCGGCACCGGCGCGTCGCCGCTGACCTCGATCAAGCATGCGGGTTCGCCGTGGGAAATCGGCCTTGCCGAAACCCATCAGACGCTCGTGCGTGAACGCCTGCGCTCGCGCATCGTCGTTCAGGTCGATGGCGGCTTCCGCACCGGCCGTGACGTCGTCATCGGCGCACTGCTCGGCGCCGACGAATTCGGCTTCGCCACCGCACCCTTGATCGCCGCCGGCTGCATCATGATGCGCAAGTGTCATCTCAACACCTGCCCGGTCGGCGTCGCGACGCAGGACCCGGTGCTGCGCAAGCGCTTCACCGGCCAGCCCGAGCATGTGATCAACTACTTCTTCTTCGTGGCCGAGGAAGTCCGCGAGATCATGGCCCAGCTCGGCTATCGTACCTTCGACGAGATGGTCGGCCAGGTGCAGATGCTTGACCAAACCGCGCTCGTCTCGCACTGGAAGGCCAAGGGTCTCGACTTCTCCAAGCTGTTCGTGCGCCAGCCCGAACTGCCCGGCCAGAAGATCTATCACACCGAGGATCAGGACCATCACCTCGAAGCCGTGCTCGATCGCGATCTGATCAGGCAGGCCCAGCCCGCGCTCGACCGTGGCGCGCCAGTGAAGTTCGAGTCGAAGATCAACAGCACCAACCGTTCGGCCGGCGCCATGCTGGCCGGCGCGGTCGCCAAGATCTACGGCCATGCCGGATTGCCCGAGGACACCATCAAGGTGTCGCTGAAGGGCACTGCCGGTCAGGCCTTTGGCGCCTGGCTGTGCAAGGGCATCACCTTCGATCTCGAAGGCGAAGGCAACGACTATGTCGGCAAGGGCCTTTCGGGCGGCAAGATCATCGTCCGGCCGCCGGCGCACTCTGCCATCGTGCCGGAAGAGTCCATCATCGTCGGCAACACCGTGATGTATGGCGCCATCGAAGGCGAGTGCTACTTCCGCGGCGTCGCCGGCGAACGGTTTGCCGTGCGTAACTCCGGTGCTGTGGCCGTCGTCGAAGGTGCCGGCGACCACTGCTGCGAATACATGACCGGTGGCATTGTCGTGGTGCTGGGCAAGACCGGCCGTAACTTCGCGGCCGGCATGTCCGGCGGCATCGCCTATGTGCTCGACGAGACCGGCGATTTCGACAAGCTCTGCAACATGGCGATGGTGGAGCTCGAGCCCGTCCTCTCCGAGGAGATGGTGGCCGAGAACACCTATCACCACACGGGCGATCTCGAAGCCCATGGCAAGGTCGACGTGTTCGCGGACCTGCTCGATAGCGACGTCGAGCGCCTGCACGTGCTGATCTCGCGCCACGCCAAATATGCCGGCTCGGCCAAGGCCGCGATGATCCTCGCGGACTGGAAAACCTGGCTGCCGAAATTCCGCAAGGTCATGCCGGTCGAGTACCGCCGTGCGCTGCGCGAAATGAAAGCGAAAAGCGCCGAGGCCGAACCGGCGATCGCGATCGGCGCTTAGGATACGGACTGAGCCGCCGCCCCGAGGGGCGGCGGAGCTGAGATCGAAACAAGCAAATCATCCTTCGAGGCGCGCTAATGCGTAACGCTCGGGATGACGATGGGACAGACTGCAGAGGCGTCAGTTGTAATGGGCAAGATCACGGGTTTTCTGGAAATAGATCGTCACGACCGCAAGTATGCGCCGGTTGCCGAGCGCCTGAAGGGCTATAACGAGTTCGTCATTCCGCTGAGCGAGAAAGACCTCCGCGATCAGGCCTCGCGCTGCATGAATTGCGGCATTCCCTATTGCCACGGTACCGGCTCGGTTCAGCCCGGCACGCCCGGCTGCCCGGTCAACAACCAGATCCCGGACTGGAACGACCTCGTCTATAGCGGCAACTGGGAAGAAGCCTCGCGCAACCTGCACTCCACCAACAACTTCCCGGAATTCACCGGCCGCATCTGCCCGGCGCCGTGCGAAGCCTCATGCACGCTGAACATTGATAACAACCCGGTCACTATCAAAACCATCGAGTGCGCCATCGTCGACAAGGCATGGGACAATGGCTGGCTGAAGCCGCAGGTCTCCGCCGTGAAGACCGGCCGCAAGGTCGCCGTGATCGGCGCCGGCCCGGCCGGCATGGCCTGCGCGCAGCAGCTCGCGCGCGCCGGACACGACGTCCATGTCTATGAGAAGTTCGCCAAGGCCGGCGGGTTGATGCGTTACGGCATTCCTGATTTCAAGATGGAGAAGCACGTCATAGATCGGCGCGTCGCGCAGATGGAGGGGGAAGGCGTCACCTTCCACTACGGCAAGGCTGTCGGCGGCACCTCACCCGGCGCCATCGACCCCGCCGAGCTGCTCAAGGAATATGAAGCTATCGCGCTGACCGGCGGTGCCGAGCACGGCCGCGACCTGCCGATCCCGGGCCGCGAATTCGACGGCATCCATTTCGCGATGGACTTCCTGCCGCAACAGAACCGCCGCGTCGGCAACGAACCCCTCGGGGACGTCAAGGACATCCTGGCCGGCGGCAAGCATGTGGTCGTCATCGGCGGCGGCGACACCGGCTCCGACTGCATCGGCACAAGCCTGCGTCAGGGCGCGCTGTCGGTGACCCAGCTTGAAATCATGCCGGCCCCGCCCGAGCAGGAGAACAAGGGCCTCACCTGGCCGAACTGGCCGCTGAAGATGCGGACCTCGTCGAGCCAGGCCGAAGGCGCCGAGCGCGAATTCGCCGTGCTGACCCAGAGCTTCGAGGGCAAGGACGGCAAGGTGACGCAGCTCAATTGCGTCCGCGTCGACGACAAGTTCAAGCCGATCCCCGGCACGGAGTTTGCGCTCAAGGCCGACCTCGTGCTGCTGGCCATGGGCTTCGTCCATCCGGTCCACGAAGGCATGCTGAAGACCCTCGGCGTCGAACTCGACCAGCGTGGCAACGTCCGCGCCGCGACCACCGACTTCTCGACCTCGTTGCCCAAGGTGTACTCCGCAGGCGACATGCGCCGCGGCCAGTCGCTGGTGGTCTGGGCGATCCGCGAAGGACGCCTGTGTGCACGTGCCATCGATCAGGCACTGATGGGAACGACGACACTGCCGAGGTAAAGGCGAAGCGCTTCGCAAATACGGACAAGAAAGAGCCCCGTGCAGATGGCGCGGGTTCATTTGGGCGCGACAAGACTCGCACAGCGCGACCGGGCGCGCGGCGCATCTCAGGGTGGGTAGTCAGCAACCTCCGGACACGCTAAGCGGATGTCGTCCCGCCGGTTCGTCCTTCCAAACGTGTTGTCCCTTCCCCATGAAATTCCTGCTTCTTCCGCTCGGCCTCGTGGCGCTTGTCCCGCATGCTCATGCCAGCGATGCCCGCTTCATGGCGGCCCTCGGCAAGCTCGATCCCAAGACCCGGCTGGAACAGGTCTGCGACTTCGAGGCGATGCGCCGGATCAGCAAGGGCGGGCCACGCGTCGAGCGCGCCAAATCCGATGCGCTGGTGCCGCCGCAGCATCTCGGCAATACGCTGATCGCCAAGGGCGGTGCCTATCGCGCGGGCGGCAAATGGATGCAGGTCGCCTTCACCTGCAAGGCGACCCCGGACCACAAGACGGTGCTGGATTTCACCTACAAGACCGGAACGGTCATTCCGCCGGCCAAATGGCAGGCTTTGGGGCTCTGGAAGTAATCCAGGCCCGCAGTCGCTAACCCTGCCGCGAAAAGTTCCGGGATTCGCTTGACGTTAACGCCGTGCGGCGCTTGATGGCGGGATTGAGGCTGCCCGCTTGCGGCCCGAATCCGGTAGTATGTCGAGCAGGAACCCGGGTCTGCGGACCCTGCGAGTGCGGTCGAGGCGCATGTTACAGAAGCCCAACTTGCCGAGATGGCGGATCGACCACTGGCGTGCCGAAAAGGGCACGCTGATGGTGCTCGCCGTGGCATTGGGCCTCTTGATTGGCATCATCGCGCCGGCCTCCGCGCAGTTTTTCGGGTTCGGCGGCCCGCAACAACCGCCTCCGCGTCCGCAGCGCAATGTGCCCCAGGGCGGTGGCGGCGGCTTCGGCTGGTTCGGCGGCGGCAATGACAGCCCGTTTTTCGCGCCGTTCCAGCAGCAACAGGCGCCTAAGCGGGTCGCTCCGCGCGAGGACTATTCGCGCGCACCATCGCCGGAAAAACGTGATGCTCCCGCCGAGCGCAACGTGCTGGTGCTCGGCGACAGCATGGCCGACTGGCTCGCTTATGGCCTCGAGGACGCCTATACCGAACAGCCCGACATGGGCGTGATCCGCAAGCACAAAACCGTCTCCGGCCTGCTGCGCTATCAGCCGAAGGGCGAGCCCGCCGACTGGGCCGCGGCAGCCAAGGGCATTCTGGCCACCGAGAGGCCCGATGCCATTGTCGTCATGCTCGGCCTCAATGATCGCGTCGCGATCCGCGAGCCCGACAAGGCTGTCGAGAAGAAGGGCGCCAAAAAGGATGAGAAGAAGGACAGCGCGGCCGAGGTGAAGCCCGGCGACAAACCGGCCGAGCCCGAAGCCGACGATGCGGATATTCCCGATCCCGGTTCGATCGTCGCCGAGCGCGGCGCGCGCACCGGCGGCATGGTCGATTTCCGCGACGAACGCTGGGGCGACCTCTACTCGAAGAAGATCGAAGAGATGATCAACGTCGTGAAGGCGAAGGGCGTCCCCGTGCTGTGGGTCGGCCTGCCTGCGGTGCGCGGCACCAAGGCGACCGCCGACATGCTCTACCTCGACAATCTCTATCGCGAGGCTGCGACCAAGGCCGGCATCACCTATGTCGATATCTGGGATGGCTTCGTCGATGAAGTTGGCCGCTTCCTGCAACAGGGCCCGGATTTTGAAGGCCAGATCCGCCGGTTGCGTTCGGCCGACGGCGTCTATTTTACCAAGGCTGGCGCCCGCAAGATGGCGCATTACGTGGAGCGCGAGATTACCCGCCTGCTGTCCGGCCGTTCCGCGCCGATCGCGCTGCCGAGCGAGCCTGCGACGCCGGACCTCAATGCCGTACCCGGCGCACCGGCGGCGCGTCCCCTGGCCGGTCCCATCGTGCCCCTGGTCGCCTCCTCCGTCGGCACCGATCAACTGCTCGGCGGCCCCGGCGTGAAGCCGGTCAACGTGGATGCGCTGGTGGCGCGTGTCCTGGTGAAGGGCGAACCGCTCGCCGCACCCGCCGGTCGCGCCGACGACTTCGCCTGGCCGCGCCGCGAGATCGGCCGCGAGCAGGCCAAGGGCGATGTTCCCGTGGCTGCGGTGACGCCTGGCCCATCGGGTACGAGCAGCACCGCTGCCGCGACCGGATCGGATGGCGTCGTCCCGGTGATGGCACCGCCGACTGCACCGAAGAAAAAACCGAAGCCCGTCGTCGCCACCGAAACGCCTTCGTCCTTCGGTAGCTTCTTCGGATTCGACGAGCCGCGCCGCGCGCCCGTTCAGCTGGTGCCGCAGCGTGCCCGCCCGGCCCAGGCACCCGGCCCGCGTCCACCAGCCAATGTCGGTCCCGCCGCTTCCGCCCCGTCCGGTTTCTTCACCCGCTAGAGCGCGAAAAATTCCGACGCGAAATTTCAGAGTCAAAAACCCTCAACCTTTGCAGGCTGATGGTTTTTGATTTCCCGGACGTTTTCTCGAACACAACTGCTGACGCTTCTGCGGCATCGTTGATGTCAGCCGCGATACGAGATCAGTATCCGAAACGGTTCGGACGACGGCGCGGCGGACGCGTCATCAGCATCGCCAGCGCAAAGCCGATACCACCTGCGATCAGCAGCGAGCCCAGCGGATTGTCGCGGACCTTGTCGGTGATCGCCTGCGTGCCGTCGCGATAGACGTCGCTGTCGAGCGCATCCTTGGCGTAGCTGGTGGCAGCGTCCGACGCGTCGCGCACGGCATCCTTGGCCTGGCCATACAGGTTCTGCACGGTGCCGGAGGCTTCGCGCGCGCGACCCGACGCTTCGGTCCGCTCGTCACCCGTCGCGCGGCCAATCACACCTTCAACTTTGCCAGCGGCATCCTTGGCTGCACCTGCAATACGGTCCTTGTCCATGTCGATTACTCCGTGAGGAAATTCTCGCCGGTGTAATGCCTGAACCCCATACTGGTTCCGTCACGGTGCGGATGCGATGATCTTAAAGGATCAAACCGCCATCGACGACCAGCGTGTGACCGCAAACATAGGATGACAGCGGCGACGCCAGGAACAATGCAGCGCCGGCCATATCGGCGGGCGTGCCGAGACGCTGCAGCGGGATCCGCGCAATTGCACCTTCCAGCCGCTTCGGGTTGGCTGTCGTGACTTTTGTCATCTTGGTGTCAACGAGTCCCGGCGCGATCCCGTTGACGCGAATGCCATCTTCCGACCAGGCCTGCGCCAATGTGCGCGTGAGACCGACTGCGCCGGTCTTCGAGGCATTGTAAGAGGGATTGCCCTTGGTGGCGTGATAGGCTGCGGTCGAACTGACGATGATCAATCGCCCCCTACTTGCTTTGAGCTGCGCATGAAATTTCGTCGCACAGCCCATCAGGCTCATCAGATTGACTTCCATCACCTTGCGGAAGCCATCCATCTCGAATTCGCCGCGACGATAGATCACCGCACCCTGCGCGAGGATCAGTATGTCGAGCCGCTCGAGCTTCGGATCAAACGCCTCGATCGCCGACGCGCTGCCGACATCGAGCTGGCTGTAGCTGAGGCCATCGAGATCGGAGCCTTCGTCGATGGAATAGTCGCTGGCCTTGGCGCGCGTCCCACAGACATGCACATGCGCGCCCCGCGCACGAAAGGCTTGCGCTATGCCGTTGCCGATGCCGCTTGATCCGCCGACAATGAGTACCTGCTGACCACTGAAGTCGAGTTCGTCCATCCCTTGATGTCCTTCTTGATTTTTATGCGCACATGTTTGACCGCGCGAGCGATCAGTGCAAGCTTTCAATCAAGCCTCATCATGAAGGCGCGAAAAGTCGGAGGATGCGTTGTCAAATTTTGAGCAGTCGGATTTCAAACAGCTCAGCCGCTCGGTGCGCGGCCTCACCGTACTCGTCACTGGTGCCGCAAGCGGCATGGGCCGCGCGACTGCACGCGTATTCGCGGCGGAAGGCGCCAATGTCGCCGTCACCGATATTTCGGAGGACGGGATTGCAGCAGTATCGGACGCGATCACGTCATGCGGCGGCAGCGCACATGCCTGGACGCTCGACGTCGCCGATCCCGATCGCATTCGCACGGTGGTTAGCGACGTCGCTACGCATTTCGGCAGCCTCGACATCATCGTCAACAATGCCGGCATCTCAGTGAGCACCGCTATCGATCAGGATGGCTATGACGCCGCATGGGACCGCGCCATCGCCGTGATGCTCACCTCGCATCAACGCATCATCCGCGCCGCATTGCCGCATCTGCGCAAATCCGTATCGCCGCGGATCGTCAACATCGCGTCCACCGAAGCGCTCGGCGCCACCGCACTGCACAGTCCCTATTCCGCAGCAAAAGCCGGCGTCACCGGCCTCACGCGCTCACTCGCGGTGGAACTCGGCCGCGACGGCATTACGGTGAACTGTATCTGTCCCGGCCCGATCACGACGGGCATCACCGATCGTATCAGCGACGAACACAAGATGATCTTCGCCAAGCGCCGCACCGTATTGCGCCGCTACGGTGATCCCGAAGAAGTCGCGCATATGACGCTGAGCCTGTGCCTGCCGGCTGCGTCCTATATCACTGGCGCAGTGATCCCGGTCGACGGAGGCCTGATGGCGCGCAATGCGTAACTGCATTCACGCCGGTTGACTTCGCACCTTGCGGGCGTAGCATTTTTCTCAAGCGGTCCGGCATGATCGGAAGCCGCAATCGAATGGGTCAACCATTCCACACGGAGGAAATTGCAATGCCCGTGACAATCCGCAAACTGCATCCCTTGTTCGTCGGCGAAGTGACCGGTGTCGATCTGACCAAGCCGGTTAGCCCCCATGATGCTGCGACCATCGAGCGCGGCATGGACGACTATGCCGTCCTGATATTTCCGAAGCAGGATATCACCGACGAACAACAACTCGCTTTCGCGCAGAATTTCGGCGAACGCGAAAATCGAAAAGGCGGTTCCGTCACCAAGAAGGAGGACTACCGGCTGACATCGGGGCTCGCCGACGTGTCCAACCTTGGCAAGGACGGCAAGCCGCTGCCGAAAGACAGCCGGGCGCACCTGTTCAATCTGGGTAACTGCCTGTGGCACTCCGACAGTTCCTTCCGGCCTATCCCCGCAAAATTCTCGCTGCTGTCGGCGCGCGTGGTCAACCCGAAGGGTGGCAATACCGAATTCGCCGACATGCGCGCGGCCTATGATGCGCTCGACAGCGACACCAAGGTCGAGATCGAAGACATGATCTGCGAACATTCGCTGATGACCTCGCGCGGCGCGCTCGGTTTTCTCGACTACACTGACGAAGAGAAAGAGATGTTCAAGCCGGTGCTGCAGCGGCTGGTGCGCACGCATCCGGTGCATGGCCGCAAGTCGCTGTATCTGTCGTCGCATGCCGGCGCGATCCAGGGCATGTCGGTGCCCGAAGCCCGCGTGTTGCTGCGCGATCTCAACGAGCACGCCACGCAGCCGCAATTCGTCTATGTCCACAAATGGACGCTGCATGACCTCGTGATGTGGGACAATCGCCAGACCATGCATCGCGTCCGCCGCTACGACCAGTCGCAGCCGCGCGACATGCGCCGGGCCACAGTCGCCGGCAATGCGCCGACGGTGGCGCAGCAGGCGGCGGAATAACCTGCCGTTCAAACACAGGCGCGCCGCACAATGCAGCGCGCCTGTGTGCGTTCTAGATTCGCTCGATCTTTGCCTTCTCCAGCACTTCGCCCCAGCGCTTCACGTCGGAGGCAAGGAGATCGATCACCTCCTTCGGCTGCGAGGCCTTAGCCTGGCTACCGAGCGACAGCAGCCGCTCCTTCACGCTCTCATCCTTGAGCAGTGTGACCGTCGCAGCGTTCAACTTTACCACGACGTCGTCGGGAAGGCCGACCGGGCCAACGAGGCTGTACCAGCCCGGCGCGGCGTAGCCGGGAAAGCCCGCTTCGGCTACGGTGGGAATATCCGGGAATGACGGAAAGCGTTCGGCCGTGGTGACGGCCAGCGCGCGAAACTTGCCCGCCTTGATCTGCTCGATCATAGAGATCGGCGGATCGACCATGAAATCGATGCGACCAGCCAGCACCTCGACCACCGCCTGCGCGCCGCCGCGGAACGGGATGTGCTGAAACTTCACGCCGGCTAATTGTCCGATCTGCTCAACGATCAGATGCGGACCGGAGCCGACGCCGGGTGTGCCGTAAGTGAGCGGCTTGTCCGGCTGCTTCTTTGCGGCCGCGACCAGCTGGGCGAGATCCTTGAAAGGCGCCTCCGCATTGCACGAGAACATGTAGGGCGCTTCGGAAACCTGACAGATGCCCTTGAGGTCATCGACCGGCTTGTAGGGCAGGCTTTTGTAGAAGGCCGACGACGCGCCATAGGTCGCCGTGATCAGCGAGATCGTGTAGCCATCAGGCGCCGAGCGAGCGAGCTGCGCCCCGGCGAGCGTTGTACCGGCGCCGGGCTTGGTTTCAACCACCACCGTCTGGCCGAGGATTTTCGACAGGCCTTCGGCAAGCACACGCGAGGTCGCGTCGGTGCCACCGCCCGGTGCGAAACCATGTAGCAGGGTGATAGACCGCTCTGGCCATGCCGCCTTCGCCTGAAATGGAAGAAGGCTTGCCGACAATCCGGCCAGCAGCGTGCGCCTGTTCAACATCGATCGTCCCCAAAGAATGTATCTAAGGGACGAGCGTAACACGCATGCTGCACTGCGGCATAATGTTATGCGCTATGGGCCTCTGCGCAGGACGCTTATCTCGCCCTGAGCCGATCAAGCATCTCTGACGACGCGAATCCGTCGGCGGGCGCGCCGACGGAGGCCTGGAAGTTGCGCAAGGCTTCGCGGGTCTGGCCACCGAACTGGCCGTCCGGTGTCCCTTTGTAGAAGCCGCGCTGCGCCAGCAGTTGCTGCAGTTCGAGCCGTTCGGATCGCGACAGCACGCGCTCCTGCCGCGGCCATGGCTGCACGAAGGGCGGCCCGCCGCGCAGCCGGTCGGCAAAGTGGCCGATCGCCATCGCATAGGCCTCGGCCGGATTGTACTTCATGATGACGCGGAAATTCGTCAGCATCAGGAAGCCCGGCCCCTGCGAACCTGCGGGAGCCAGCAGGTAGGCCTTCTCCGCCATCTTCGGGAACGGCTGGTTGTCGGCGCGCTTGAGGCCAAGCTGCTCCCATTGCGGCAGTGTCATCGCCTTGGCCTTGTCGGCCAGCATGTAGTTGAAGCCTTGTGGCACGACGACCTCAAAGCCCCAGGCCTGGCCGCTCTGCCAGCCATCCTTCTTCAGGTTATTGGCCGTCGAGAAGATCAGGTCGGTCGGATTGTCGACCACGTCCCGGCGGCCGTCGCCGTCACCATCCACCGCAAAGCGCTTGAACGCGGTCGGCATGAACTGCGTCGGCCCGAATGCGCCGGCCCAAGAGCCGCGCATCTGTTCAGGCCTCAGATCGCCGCGATGCAGGATTTCCAGAGCAACCAGAAACTCATCCTTGAAATAGGCCTGGCGGCGGCCGACGCAGGCCAGCGTCGCCGTCGAGCGCAGCACACTGCGATCGCCGATCATCGTCGAGTAGTTCGACTCGATGCCCCAGATCGACGCGACGATGTAGCGATCGACGCCGTAGGCCTTCTCAGCCGCATCGAAGATGGTCTTGTACTGCGCCAGCACCTCGCGGCCCTTGGCCATTCGGTTGTCGTTCACCAGGATGTCGAGATAGTCCCAGATCGCCTTGGTGAATTCCGGCTGCGAATCCATCAGGTCCATGATTCGCAGATCCGGCGTCAGCCCGGCGGTGAAACGCTGATAGCTGTCCTGCGAGATGCCGCGGCGTGCGGCATCAGGCCACAGTCCGGCAATGCAGTTGTCGAAATTACCAGCGGCCTCGCGGATTGCCTGTGCAGTCATCAGCGGATGGCCGGATGCGCCGTCCTCGCCGCTCCAGGGCTGCGCTCCGGGCGCGCCGGGCAGTGCCGCCTGTGGCGGCGGGTCCTGGGTCTGCGCCGATCCGCTAAAGATATTGTCGAACAGGCTGAAAGGGCCGCTCTTGCTCTGCGCCTGCGCCGCCACGGGCAGGGCTGCCGTAAGCAAAACTGCGCCGAGCGCAGCTACACCGCATGTCAGGCTACGCGCCATCTTCGTCGCAGATTTCATCACTATCCATCTCGGGAATCTGACCGGAATTTGGTCATGACTGTGGCATGACAGGAGGCCCGGTGAGGGTTTCCATCAGCTTAACACTATTCCAGTTTTGCGTGGCTGGGCGAACGTGCCGCGCGGCAGAAAGGATAATTGCAGACATGTAGCCCGGCACCACACATCCGCCTTTGTTCCCGGTTGCAAACGGAACCAGCAGGCGCAATCTTCGTTGGCCTGCCTGCGTCGTTCCCCTCCAAGGTCATTGCAAAGTCCCCTGATGAAAATTCGCAAAGCCGTTTTTCCGGTCGCCGGCCTCGGCACCCGCGTCCTTCCCGCCACCAAGGCGATGCCGAAGGAAATGCTGACCATCGTCGATCGGCCGTTGATCCAATATGTGGTCGACGAAGCTCGCGAAGCCGGCATCGAACATTTCATCTTCGTTACCGGCCGCAATAAGGGCATCATCGAAGATCACTTCGACCGCATGTTCGAGCTCGACGAGACACTCAAGAGCCGCAACAAGTCTGCCGAGATCGAACAGCTGGCGCTGTCCCAGCCTGCCGCTGGCGCCATGAGCTTCACGCGCCAGCAGGCGCCGCTCGGGCTTGGCCATGCCGTCTGGTGTGCCCGTGACATCGTTGGCAATGAGCCCTTCGCCGTGGTGCTGCCGGATGAGCTGGTGCTGAATTCGCCGGGCTGCCTGAAGCAGATGGTCGATATCGCGAGCGCGCTTGGCGAAAAATCCAACCTCGTCGCCGTCGAGGAAGTCCCGATGGACATGACGCATCAATATGGCATCTGCGGCGTCGGCGAGCGGCACCCGACCCACAAGGCAGCTTTCAGCATCGACGGCATGGTCGAGAAGCCGCCGAAAGGTACGGCTCCGTCCAATCTGTCGATCACCGGCCGTTACATCCTGCAGCCGGAGATCTTCAAGATCCTGGAGACCCAGGAGCGCGGCGCGGGCGGCGAGATCCAGCTTACGGACGCCATGATCGGCCTTGCGAAGAGCCAGTCGTTCTATGGCGTGGAATTCGAAGGCGAGCGACACGATTGCGGTTCGAAGTCGGGCTTCCTGCGCGCCAACATCGCCTTCGGCCTGCAGCGCCCTGATCTGCGCGAAGGCCTGCGTGCCGAAATGCTGCGTTATCTCGGAGAATAAGCGCTAGGCCGCCATCGCCTGATGCGCATCGCCTGCGATGACGCACCGGTTGCGGCCTGCGGCCTTCGCCGCATAGAGCGCCTTGTCGGCAGCTTCGACCAGGCCTGTCCACTCCATCGTCACCAGCGGCTTCACGCTGGCGACGCCGACACTGACCGTGAGCATCGCGGGATCCGCCGGCACCTGCTCGACGCGGCGCCGAATGGTTTCGGCAACCTCATAGGCATCCTGCACGGTCGCACCGGGCAGCAGCACGGCGAACTCTTCCCCGCCATAGCGCGCGGCACAGTCGCCGGCGCGCTTCGCCGCTCCTGCGATGCAATTAGCGATCGCGATCAGGGCGGTGTCTCCGGATTGATGACCGAAGCTGTCGTTGAAAACCTTGAAATGGTCGGCGTCGATCAGCAGCAGCGCCATCGGCCGTGAATGCCTGATGGCGCGACGCCACTCCAGCTCGATCGCGGCATCGAATTTGCGGCGGTTGCGCAGGCCAGTGAGACCATCCGTCGTGGCCAGTTCTTCGAGCTTGTGCTCCGCGCGTGCGCGGCGGCCTATTTCGCGCGCCAGGAACAGTGTCACCGCGGTGATGAAGATAATCAGCGCCAGCATGATGCCGCCAATCTTGATCGCCTGCTGATACCACAGATTGTAGATGCCGGCCCACGGCCGGCCGACGATCACGAGCAACGGCCGACCGCTGTCGCGCCACACATAGAGGCGCTCGATCTGGTCGACGACACCGACGCCCGAATACGACCCGTTGGACCGGCTCAGCGCCCGCATCACGCCAGGGGTCTTGCTCAGATCCCTGCCGACCACGTCGAGATCAAACGGCGTGCGCATGATGACGACGCCGTCGCGGCGGATCACCGTAATGTTGTCGTCCTTGTTCAGTCGCAAGCGCCCGAACAGATCATGAAAATAGGCGAACCGGATGGCACCCGCGACGACGCCGGCAAAATTGCCATCGGCGTCGGTGATGCGGCGGCTCAGCACGACGGAATACGCGCCCCGGTGCAGCATCGGTTTGCTGATATAGAGCCCTCGCTCGCCGTCAAACTTATGGACCTGGAAGAACTCTTCGTCGGCACTGCTCTGCTTGGCGGGATCGAGCGATGCCGCATCGATGATAAGATCGCCATGCGCATCGAACACTTGAATGGATGCGAACTGGCGCGCTGATGCCGCATTGTCGAACAGGATCAGCTGGCGCATTTCCTTGCTGAGCTTGTCGATCTCGGGCGTATTGATGCCGGAAATGACGGCGCGCAAGGACAGATCGTATTGTTCAACGGTTCGGCCGATGTCGGAATCGATAGAGGTGGCAAGATTCTCGGCAGTCTGCCGCGCCAGTGCTTCCTCGCCGCGGCGCATATCAAGCATCACGGTGCCGCAAATAGCCGAGAAGCCGAGGATCGTGACCAGCGACGATAGAATCAGAAGCTTAGCCGATAACGGCCAGCGTTGAATTCCCGTGCTCGCATTCCCCGATTTCATCATGTGCTCCGTACCAGACGGATGGCACGCCAATGCTTGCCGAGCGCTTAAATACCGGGCCCGGGTTCCGCACGGCGTTAACGAACGGTTGCGGAAAATGCTCGGATGACGCGCTCCGGTGCTGATTTACCGAATCCGCACGGTAGCGCCTGATCGCGCGGGCGCGTATGACGGATATGAGATCACACCGAGGACAATTCCGTGCCTGACTACGACCTGCTCCGCGCCTATCTGGCCAGCCAGACCAAGGACGAATTCGTGCTGAGCATGGATGCAATCGAGGAGATCATCGACGATGCGCTGCCGCGCGCGTCGCAAAGGGCCTCGTGGTGGGAAACCGAACGCGCGCCGGATGAGCAAATGCCGCAGCGCGAGGCCTGTATCGCAGCCGGCTTTATCGCCACGCGATTGCCGGACGGATCGGGTGTGAAATTTCGCCGGAAGACGGCCAAATTCTTACGTAAATGGAAGTGAGACGAGCGACCTGGCCTTGGTTCGCTATCGCTGCAATCTCACACCCAGCATCACCACCGTCGATGCGGTACTCGCGCCTGCGACGTTCGAATCCAGGATATCCCGGCGCACCTGCGCCTTGAGCTGGATTTCCCGGTTCAGCTTGTAAACAAGATCGCCCTGCAGCGAATAGGTCCGATCGAACCGTGAACTCTCCTGATAGTCCTGCGTGCCGTAGGTAAACTTGCCAATGGCGGTCAACCAACGACGAAAATCATGGGAGACCTCGACTGCATAGGTGCGAGTCAGGATTCCTGGCACGCCAGGTACGGTGGTCTCGTCAATCGACGTCGTCGAGATGAACTTCGCCGTAGTGAGTGGCGTAGCGGACCAGACCAGCGAGGCCGAGGTCAACAGGCCCTTCAGCATCTCCAGCCGCGGATCCGTATAGCTGCGCGCTGCATAACCGATCGACGCCTCGCCGGTCAGCAGACGCGTGAATTCGAAGGTGGTGCCGGCCTTGATGTAGCCGCCGCTGGAATCCCTGAGATAGGTGAAGCGGTCCCTGGCCTCGTCGTGCACGCGCACATCGCCCTGGACTTCAGCGAACGGCTTCAGACCCGGCAGCACTTCATAGGTGGCGCGACCCACGCCGCCATACTGATTGAAATTGCGGTCGTTGTTGTTGGTCTGGGTGCCGTCGGTCAGTTTTGAATCCTGGTAGACGGTGCGATCGACGAGCCCATCGACCTTGATCGTAAGACGGTTGAAATCCTTCTCAACGCCCAGCGAACCGCCGGTCGTCGTGAATAGCGGAAAGTCCTTCAATCCGGCCTGAATATTCGGGCTGCCCGGATTGTCCGCGCCGACACGCATGCGCATTTCGCTGTTGACGCGCAGGTCGCGGGCAACATCGAGACGACCGGCGATCTTGCCGTTGAATTCGGCGCGGTCGACATTTTCCGGCGCCGGTGAAGGCTGGAACGGGGCTGAGGGAAACTGCCTCTCATAGCCGGTGAAGGATCCGCGCAAATCCACGATGATCGAGTGTCGCGTCCAGTCGGTTGCGGCCAGCAGCTCTGGTGCGACCTTGTAGAACGACGACCCCTTCGGCTGCACGAAGCGCGCCGGATTGTTGTCGTAGCCGCCATAGATTTCCACGGCCGACTTCACGAGGAAGCTGCCGACGCGGACGCCGGTCGGGGCATATGGATCGGGATCCACCGACAATCGCCGGCGCGGCGGCTGACCCACCACGGTGCCGGCAACCGACGGCGCAACGGGCGGCTTCGCAGCCTTGGCCGACGGCGGTGATGGCCTGGTTTCCGGCACCAGTGGCGGTGGCGGACTGCCAGGTCCCACCGGCGGCTTCGGCTTCTTCGCACCCGGATAATATTTGGTCTGCTTACGCTTGCGGTTGAGCGCGTCGAAGCCAATGCTGGCGGCGCCCGATGCAGCAGGCACCGGCGGCATGATAATCGACTGCGGCAGGCGATCCGGCGATAGCTGACTGGTCTGCAGCGTTCCATTTGGCTGGAGCGGCGCATCCGTCGTCCGGCGTGTCGGCAGGTTCTGCGGCGACACGAAGCCACCCGGGACCGGCGCCAATAGATCTGATGTCAGTGCTTGCGAGAACGCCGGAACCGGCGCGAGGAGGCTCAGACACAGACATGCCGAAACCGCGCCATGGGCCCCGGCGCGGTTGCGGCGGTCGCGTACTCGACCAGTCCTCACGATCAGAAAAACTCCAACACTATCAAAATCTTACAAAATTCCATCGGAACGGCCCCGGAGGCGCGCACGGGAACTCATGGTTAAGGGAGTTAAAACGCTTATGGTTAATGGCCCGTTGAGATCGTGATCGGCGGGGTTTCGCCAGGCGGGCCCGGCCGTGCTAAGAGGACGACGACACAGCCGGACAATTTACGGCCGCAGGATGCGATTGATGCCCCTCTCCAAGACACCCGGTCTCCCGACGAAAACGACGGCAGCGATGAGCGATCAGGCCATTGAAGCGATTGCCTCAGCGCTCCGCACGCTGGAGGCCGAAGCCAGCGGCGTCACCGCGCTGGCTGCCGCCCTCCAGTCGGACCTCGGCCCGGCCTTCGTTGCGGCCGCCGAATTGATCCTCAAGGCCAAAGGCCGCCTGATCATCACGGGTCTGGGCAAGTCCGGCCATATCGGCCGCAAGATCGCCGCGACTTTCGCCTCGACCGGCACGCCCGCCTTTTTCGTTCATGCCGCAGAAGCCAGCCATGGCGATCTCGGCATGATCACACCCGACGACGTCATCATGGCGCTGTCCTGGTCCGGCGAGCAGCCGGAGATGAAGAACCTCATCACCTATGCCAAGCGTTTCAGGATCGGCGTTGTCGCGATCACCTCCGAAGCCACCTCGACGCTGGCCGAGGCCGCCGATGTCGCGCTGACGCTGCCGAAGGCGCGCGAGGCCTGCCCGCACAATCTCGCGCCCACGACCTCGTCGCTGATGATGCTGGCGATGGGTGACGCGCTGGCGATCGCGCTACTGGAGGGCCGTGGCTTTACCTCGGTGGATTTCAGCGTGCTACATCCCGGCGGCAAGCTGGGCGCGATGCTGAAATACACCCGCGACCTCATGCATTCAGGCGATGCCGTGCCGCTCAAGCCGCTGGGCACCAAGATGTCCGATGCGCTAGTGGAAATGTCCTCGAAGGGCTTTGGCTGCGTCGGCATCACCGATGGCAACGGCCATGTAGTCGGCATCGTCACCGATGGCGATCTCCGCCGTCACATGCGCGCCGACCTGATGACCGTGTTGGTCGACAAGGTCATGACCAAAAATCCCAAGACCATCAGCCGCGACCTGCTCGCCGGCGAGGCGCTGGAAATCCTGAATTCGTCAAAGATTACTGCGCTGCTGGTGACGGATGCCAGAAAACCCGTCGGCATCGTGCATCTACACGATCTGCTGCGGGCAGGCGTGGCTTAAACCACGTCAGCTTGTAGCCTGCGGAAACCTTGCCGCATTGGCTTCGAGCGGTAGTGCCAACCCGTTCGCGATGTACGAAACCGTGCGATAGAATCCGCACAGCAGGATGATCTCGAAGATCTTTGCGTCGTCGTAATGCACGGCAAGCGTCTTGAACTCAGCATCGCTGAGCGTGGCGCGGTGATGCAGCGCATCGATGCCCGCGATAAGCGCCTGCTCCGCTGACGACCAGCATGGCGCTTGTGCATCGTCATTCACGGTCGCCCTCACCTCCGCATCCGTCAGCTTCGCCGCATCCGCAAAGGCCGCGACATGGACACCCCATTCGTATTCACAGCCGGTCAGCGCGCAGGTGCGATCGATGACGATCTCGCGCTCGCGCAGTGACAGTGGCCCGCGATCGAGCAGACCCGCTGCACGAAACTTGCCCCATGCCCTCGGATGCCCTGCGATCACACGAAATAGCATCAGCGGCGGCGCACCGCGCATGATCGCATCGAACTGCGTCTGAATGTCAGCCTCGTAAGGCGGCTGCAGTGGCGCAATGCGTGACATAGTGAACTCCTGCGCTACAATAATCGTAGCGATATGCTACATATTCTGTAGCGACCTGCAAGAGAGAATGTGATGGCAAAGTCCGTTTCCAAGCCACCCACACGCGCCGTGCGCGGCTCAACCTCCGGCCGCCCGATCATGGCGCTGCTCGACCTGCTGGGCCGGCGCTGGACATTGCGCATTCTCTGGGAACTCCGGGAGCGGTCCCTGACCTCGCGGGCGCTGCGCGAAGCCTGTGACGACGCTTCACCGACCGTGCTGCAGGCGCGTCTGAGCGATCTCAGAGACGCGGGTCTGATCGCGTTGCTGCCGGACGGCTATGGACTGACGGATACAGGGCGGGAGTTGCAGGCTACATTCATGCCGTTGCACCGCTTCGCGGAGCGATGGAGCAAGTCGCTTTCGGCCGACTGATCAGGCCACGTCGACCGTCAAACTCGCCCCATCAGCCCTCACGATCTTCACCTTCGTCCCCGCGGGCGTATCGGGCCCGCTGACGCGCCAGACCGTGTCGTCGATGCGCACGATGCCCTCACCGTCGATGATCGGCCGATCCAGCGTGCAAAGGCGGCCGACCAGCGCGTCGCTGCGCTTGTTGAGGAACGGGTTCGGATTGGCGCCAGGCTTCTGACGCGCGATGCGCCGCCACAGCGGAACGGCAGCCGCAGCAAACAAGCCGAATAGCAAGATCTGCACCTGCCAGGACGGCGTGACGATGAATGACAGCACGCCGACGAGAAATGCAGACAACCCGAGCCAAAACATGAAGACGCCGGGCGCCAGCAGCTCCAGCGCCATCAAGAGTACGCCGAAGATCAACCAGTTCCAGGTTCCCAAAGTAACAAACATGTCGGCCATTGCAGCGGTCTCAACGTTGCGGTGACGGCGGCGTAGAACCGGCCGGCGGCACCGATCCGCCGCGGCGTACAGCAGCTTGGGCCGAGGTCGAGTTCTCGCCGAAGGTCGCCTTGGCGATCTCGCCGATGCCGGCCAACGAACCCAGCATGCTCATGGCTTCCACCGGCAGCATGATCACCTTCTGGTTCGGCGATTCCGCAAGCTGGCCGAATGCCTTGATGTACTTATCGGCGATGAAGTAGTTCAGCGCCGCGACGTCGCCCTTGGCAATGGCTTCCGAGACCATCTGCGTCGCGCGCGCTTCGGCCTCCGCGGAGCGCTCGCGTGCCTCGGCATCGCGAAACGCAGCCTCGCGGCGACCTTCCGCCTGCAGGATCTGGCCCTGCTTGGCGCCTTCGGCACGGAGAATTTCCGACTGCCGCTGGCCTTCGGCCTGCAGAATGTCGGCGCGCTTGACGCGCTCGGCCTTCATTTGCCGACCCATCGCCTCGACGAGGTCGGCAGGCGGCACGATGTCCTTGATCTCGATGCGGTTGACCTTGAGGCCCCATGGCGACACGGCCGCATCGACGACGCGCAGCAGCCGCTCGTTGATTTCATCGCGATGCGACAGCACCTGATCGAGATCCATCGAGCCCATCACCGAACGGATATTGGTCATGGTCAGCACGATGATCGCCTGATTGAGATCGGAGACCTCGTAGCTCGCCTTGGCCGCATCGAACACCTGGAAGAAGGCGACACCGTCCACCGTCACCGTGGCGTTATCCTTGGTGATCACTTCCTGTTCGGGAATGCTGATCACCTGCTCCATCATGTTCATCTTGCGACCGACGCGATCGAAATACGGAATGATGAGATTGAGGCCCGGCGACAGCGTACGCGTGAACTTGCCGAAACGCTCGATGGTCCAGTCATAGCCCTGCGGTACGGTCTTCACACCGGCAAACAGCGTAAAGATGATCAGCAGCACAACGGCGATGGCAAAAATGTCGTAACCGGACATCAAAGTCTCCCTGCGGCAAAATGGACGCGCAACAAATGGCACGCCTCGTTGTTTTGTCGTCGGGGAGGATTTTAAGGTTCGAGACCGGGAAAAGCGAGCGCCGTCACGTCTGCGCGAGAAAGCAACGATGACGGCAGAAGTGGACGGCCTCTAGATCCAGCCCTGCAGCTCGCGCAGTACCAGCTGGCGGATCGTGTCCATGCCCTCGTCGCTGTCGTTGAGGCAGGGGATCGCAGAGAATTGCTCTCCGCCATTGTGCATGAAGATCTCGCAATTCTCCTGCGCGATCTCTTCCAACGTCTCCAGACAGTCAGCCGCAAAGCCCGGCATGACGACAGCAATGCGACGCACACCGTCCTTGGCGAGCTGCTCGATGGTCTTGTCAGTATAGGGCTGCAACCATTCGTCGAAGCCGAAACGCGACTGGAAGGTCAGCAGCAGCTTCGGCGCATCCGGCCCAAGCCGTTTGCGCAGCGCTTCGGTCGTGGCCACGCATTGCGCCTGATAGGGATCGCCCTTGTCGATGTATTTCTGCGGCATGCCGTGGAACGACGCCACGATCATCTCCGGCACGAATGACAGCGTCGCCAGATGCTTCTCGATCGAGGTCGCCAGAGCGCCGATATAATCCGGCTCGTCATAATAGGGCGGCGTGACCCGCAACGTCGGCTGCGCGCGCATGGTGCCGAGCACGCGGAACACTTCGTCGCAGACCGTCGCAGACGTCGCGGCCGAATATTGCGGATAGAGCGGCACCACCAGAATGCGGTCGCACCCCTTTGCCGTCAGCTCGGCAATGCGGGAGCGGATGGAGGGATTGCCGTAGCGCATCGCCCAGTCCACCACGAGATGGGTATGACTATCGAGCGAGGCTGCGAGCTTGTCCGACTGCGCACGGGTAATCGTCTTCAGCGGAGATTCATTCTTCTCCGTGTTCCAGATCTTCAGATAGTCCTTGGCCTTGCGGCGCGGGCGCGTGGTCAGGATGATGCCGTTGAGGATCAGCTTCCACAGCAGGCCCTGGTTCTCGATCACGCGCGGATCGGACAGGAACTCTCTGAGATAGACGCGCACGCCGCGGGTATCCGCCGTGTCGGGAGTTCCGAGATTGACCAGCAAGACGCCGACGCGTTCCGGTATCTCCAGGGTGGAGGCCGGTGGCTGCTCGAGGGAAACGACATTTGTCATGATGCCGGTGGCTTCGCGCTTTGGCTGGACCTTGTCAAGACGACGGACTGTCCATCAGGGCAGGACAGCGATCAGAAACAGGTGACGCGCTCGGCCGCGACATAGCCCAGCAGCAGGCCAACGCCGAACAGCATCACCAGCGCCGCCGCGCCGAACTCGATCCCCCGCATCACCAGCGCGCCACTGCCGTCGCGCCCACCAGCCAGACGGCCGGCGAGGCCCTTGGCGGAGACGGCGATGACGGCAATGGTTGCCACGGTAATCGCGGTTCCCAAGCCCATCACGAAGGTCGCAGCGATGCCGGCCCAGAACATGCCCTGCGCCAGCGCGAAGACCAGTACGAGGATCGCGCCGGAACACGGCCGGATGCCCACCGTGAACACCGCCGATAATCCACGCGCCCAGCCGCCGGGGCCTGCGAGCTGATCCGGCGTCGGACCGTGGGAATGGCCGCAATGCTCGTCATGAACGTGATCATGATGACTGTCGTCATGGTGCACATGTGCTGAAGCCGTCGCCTCAGCATGCGCCGTATGGGCGTGCGCATGAGCATGCGCGTGGCCATGAGCGTGCTCGTGGTGATGGTGGTCGTGGCCGTGCACGGACGCTCTGGCATGCGCCATCGCGAGCTGCGGGCCGGCGGCCGGCAGCGACGGTCGCAAGGCGCGGACAAAGCCGCGCCCCTTGGTCCAGACCAGCCGCGCGCCGAACGCCGCGATCAGCCCGTAGCTCGCAATCTCCACCCAGCGCTCGGTGCTGCACATGGTCTTCGCCGTGACATTCAGCAGCCATGCGCCAATGCCCACGATCAACACCGCCACCAGCGCCTGCATCAGCGCCGAGACGAAGGACAATATGATACCGCGCTTGGCGGTCTCTTCATTGGCAACCAGATAGGACGAGATCACCGCCTTGCCGTGCCCGGGTCCGGCGGCGTGGAAGATGCCGTAAGCAAAGGAAATCGCCAGCAGCGTCCACACGGCGCTGCCGTCGGATTTGGCAGCACGAATGGTCGAGGACATCGCCCGGTAGAATTCGGACTGCTTGGTGAGCAGCCAGCCGATGATGCCGCCGACCTGCGAGTCCGGCACGCCCTTCGGCGCACCGAACGGATTCTGCGCGAGAGCGTGATGCAGCGAAGCGTCGGTCATGGCGGCGACGACCAGCACTACCGCACAAACAAGAACGACACTCCATCCGCTCGTCATGGCCGAGCTTGTTCCGGCCATCCACGTCTTCCGGATGCCGGTGTCTAGGCGCGGATGCCCGGGACAAGCGCGGGCATGACGCGGGGAGAGACCTGTCGATGAAGTTACACTCATGGGCAATCGACCGTGATCTTGTTAGCGAACATGGCGCCGTAATTGCTGTTCTCGCCATTCATGAAAGTGTCTTCATTCATGGTCTGCGCCTTGGCGGCGCCGTCCGACGGGCGTTGGATCGCCATCGTGCAGGAGGCCGGCGCGCCGGCCAGCTTGATGGGGTCTTTCTTCTCCAGACCGAAATCGACGAAGAAGCTCGGATCGAAGATTTCGAGTTCCATCTTCTTGGCCCTGAACGGTGTCTTGAAGGGCAGCGTGAAGTGCAGCACCAGAGCTGCGTCGCGCTTCTCCAGATAGTAATCGACGGGATCGTTGAAGCGCTGCTTCTTGCCTTCCACCTTGGCGAAGGTGAAGAAGGCGAATTCCTTCAGCGACTCCACATTGGTCTGTGCCAGCGGCGCCAGCTCCTCGCGGGTATAGACGCCCTTGGTCTTGCTCTCGATGCCCTGCAGCGCATAGGTCGAGAACATGTCGTCGAATACCCAGGCATGGCGCACGCCGGTGATGGTGCCGTCCGGCGCGTAGATCAATTCGCTGGATGCCGTGACGAAGACGTGGGGATGGGCGGAGGCAACGGTGATGCTGCCGGCCAGCGCAGTCATGATCGCGATCAGACCCAAAAAGCGGTTCATCAGAAGCATCACCTCACGCCGCCTCAGGCTCTTCCAGCAACCCACGCCGCCGCAGCAGCGCATCTGGCGCCGGCGCACGACCACGGAAAGCGATGTAAGCCGCTTCCGGATCGACCGAGCCGCCCGACGAATAGATGTCGTCATGTAGCCGCTTGGCCACCGCGGGATCGAAGATATTGCCGGCTTCCTCGAAGGCGCCGAAGGCGTCCGCATCCATCACTTCGGACCACATGTAGCTGTAGTAGCCAGACGCGTAGTGATCGCCGGAGAAGATGTGCCCGAATTGCGTCGGCCGGTGTCGCAGCGCGATTTCCTCGGGCATGCCGATCTTCTCCAGCTCCTTCTTCTCGAAGGCCGCGACATCGGCGGAGGCCGAGGCCGGCTGGGTGTGGAATTCGAGATCGATCAGCGCCGAGGATACGAATTCTACCGTGGCAAAGCCCTGGTTGAACTTGCGGGCAGCGATGAACCGCTTCAGCAGATCGTCGGGCAGCGGCTCGCCGGTCTGGTAGTGCTTGGCAAAAGTCTGCAGCACCTGCGGCTGCTCCTGCCAGTGTTCATAGAGTTGCGACGGCAGTTCGACGAAGTCGGTGAACACGGAGGTGCCCGACAGCGAGGGATAGGTAACGTTTGACAGCATGCCGTGCAGGCCATGGCCGAATTCATGGAACAGCGTGCGCGCATCGTCCGGCGACAGCAGCGATGGCTGGCCGTCGGTGCCCTTCGCGAAGTTGCAGATGTTCAGCACCAGCGGCGCCACGTCGCCGTCGAGCTTCTGCTGGTCGCGCAGCGAGGTCATCCAGGCGCCGGAACGCTTCGACGGCCGGGCAAAATAGTCGCCATAGAAGATCGCCTTCAGCGCGCCGGAGGCATCCTTGACCTCCCAGACGCGGACATCCGAATGCCATACCGGCACGTCCTTGCGCTCGGCGAAGGTGATGCCGAACAAGCGCGTCGCGGTGTCGAATTGCGCCGCGATCATATTGTCGAGGGTCAGATAGGGCTTGATCTCCGCATCATCGAAATTGGCGCGGCGCTGGCGCAGCTTTTCGGCATAATAGCGCCAGTCCCAGGCGGCGAACTTGAAGTTGCCGCCCTCCTCCGCGATCAGCTCCTGCAGCGCATCGCGGTCGGCGAGCGCGCGGGCACGCGCCGGCTTCCAGACCCGCTCCAGCAGACCGCGCACCGCCTCTGGCGTCTTCGCCATGGAGTCTTCCAGGCGATAGGCCGCGAAGGTCGGGAAGCCCAGGATTTTCGCGGTCTCCTCGCGCAGCTTCAGGATTTCGACGATGGTCTCGTTGTTGTCGTTGGCGTTGCCATTGTTGCCGCGCTGGATGAAGGCCTTGTAGGCCCTCTCGCGCAGGTCGCGCCGCGCCGCGCTTTTCAGGAACGGCTCCATCGAGGACCGCGACGTGGTGATGATCGCCTTGCCAGTCATGCCGCGCTCGTCAGCCGAGGCCCTGGCCGAGGCGACGAAGCTCTCGGCGAGCCCATCGAGATCGCCTTCGCCCAGCTCCATGAACCACTCCTGCTCGTCGCCGAGCAGATGATGGCTGAAACTGGTGCCGAGATGCGCGAGACGCTCGTTGATCTCAGCCATCCGCGCCTTGGCGGTCTCGTCGAGGCCGGCGCCGGAGCGGTGGAAGCGGGTATAGGTCCGCTCCAGGAGACGCATCTGTTCGGTGGTGAGGCCGAGCTCGGCGCGTTTGTCGTGCAGCGCCACGATGCGGCCGAACAATACGGCATTCATCATGATCGGATTCCAGTGCCGCGCCATCCGCGACGACACATCCTTGTCGATCTCCAGGATCGCCGGATTGGAATGCGCCGACACCAGATCGTAGAACACCGATGCCACACGGCTGAGCAACTTGCCGGAGCGCTCCAGCGCCGTGATCGTATTGGCGAAGTCGGGCACCGCCGGATCGTTCACGATCGCCGCAATCTCGGCCGAATGATCGAAAAACGCCTGTTCGAAGGCCGGCATGAAATGCTCGGGCTCGATCTCGTCGAACGGTGGGGTCTCGAACGGGGTCGTCCAGGCCTTTAGCAGCGGATTTTCGAGACCTTTCGACGCAACCGGCGAGATCGACGTTTCTGACATAAGAAATCCTGCTTTGAAGCCCAGAGAATGCGTCGATCTATACCACGCGATGGGGCTTTTTTGGGCCCTTTAGTGCTTGCCGCAGCAGGCTTTTTCGTTAGATTGCGGCCCGAAACAGGACCTTGAGATTATGACCACCTCCACCGCCCCTCGCCGCATCTATTGGCCCAGCGTCATCACCGTCATCTCGGCGGCGATCCTGATCGGCGCGGAAGTGTTCGGCGCCGCCTTCGCGGGCGGCTGGGCACTGTCGATCCTGTTCGGCCTCTCCACCACCGGCGAGCACATCCTGCAGGTCTGCCTGTTCCTCTGCGGCGTCGCCATCATGGTCGCCTTCCTGCGCACTGCCGCACGGATCGAGCCGTTCACCCGCCGCGGCTGATCGCTGCGTGCTCGTGCAGCTCCACTCTCTGGCTTCCTCACACTCAACTGTCATCGCCCGGCCGGGCGCCCAACTGGGTGCTTGAGTCGAGCGCCAGTCACCCGGGCTGCTCGTGATTCGTCGCTAGCTGTAGCGTTTACGGGATCCTTCCTCTCGCGGAAGAAGACACCGAGAGCGAGATGACAGTCGCACGAGAGGACGACTACAGGACCATGACGCTGGTGTAGTTCAGCACTCCACGTCAGCCCCAGACTACGCCAATTCCTTAACCGAACTTAACATCCGTTCATGTCGAGCTCGCTGAGTGCGTCTGGTTTGCAACGCTGCGGAATGCTGTTGAATAAAATGCCCCACAGCCCAAAAAAAATGTTGCGTGCCAGGGTCAAAGAACCTATTTCCGGTCTTGCCCAATTTCGCACGTGCCTGTGGTCGTGTGTCAGTCGGTAGGTATCCGGACAAGAGGCCGGACAGCCGCCAAGGGATGAAGAAGCCGAGGGTCGTTCCAAATTCTCTTCTCCAGAGAGTTTTGCGGAAGGCCAGCACCTCTCTCCAGAGATGCCGTTGAAGGTGACTTTGTTCTTTGCAACCGTGACTGGCAGCCGGAGGCGAACCGGCGCACCTCGTTCTCAACGGGGGACGCGACTTAAAGCAACGACGGAGCGGGCTTTTTTGGTCTCTGCTGGCTTTCCAACAGCCAGCGCGAATACCGAAGAGGCTTGTCCTTCATTGCCAGGTGTGCGGTAGGGTCACCCCCAACCAATCCACGGCAGCACTTACGGTCTGTACTTTTGGCTTTGCCACGCTTCCATCGCGTGTCTGGGTCCGAAGGCGCTGAACCGTCATCATTTTTTGAACGTGTCCCTGAGCCGGGCCGTTTGGGAGAGTGCTATGACCGAACGTATCCAGGAATTCCTCCGCGCCCGCCGCAACGAGGGCACCGATGTCGAGCCGTGCCTCGTCGTCGACCTCGAAGTCGTGCGCGACAACTTCCAGAGCTTTGCGAAGGCTTTGCCTGATAGCCGCGTGTTCTACGCGGTGAAGGCAAATCCGGCGCCGGAAGTGCTGTCGCTGCTGGCCTCGATGGGATCGTGCTTCGACTGCGCGTCGGTGCAGGAAATCCAGATGGCGCTCGACGCTGGCGCCACGCCGGACCGCATCTCCTTCGGCAACACCATCAAGAAGGAACGCGATATCGCGCGCGCCCACGCGCTCGGCATCGGCCTGTTCTCGGTCGATTGCGCCGCTGAGGTCGAGAAGATCGCGCGTGCCGCTCCTGGCGCCCGCGTGTTCTGCCGCATCCTCTACGATTGCGCCGGCGCCGAGTGGCCGCTGTCGCGCAAGTTCGGCTGCGATCCGGAAATGGCTGTCGACGTGCTGGACCTCGCCAAGCGTCTTGGCCTGGAGCCCTATGGGATCTCGTTCCATGTCGGCTCGCAGCAGCGCAAGGTGAAGGCATGGGACCGCGCGCTGGCGATGGCCTCGTCGGTGTTCCGTGACTGCGCCGAGCGCGGGATCAACCTGTCCATGGTCAATATGGGCGGCGGCTTCCCGACCAAGTACCTCAAGGAAGTCCCGGCGGTCGTGCAGTACGGCCGTTCGATCTTCCGTGCGCTGCGCAAGCACTTCGGCAACGCGATCCCGGAGACCATCATCGAGCCGGGTCGCGGCATGGTCGGCAATGCCGGTATCATCGAAGCCGAAGTCGTTCTGATCTCGAAGAAGAGCGACGAGGACGACGTGCGCTGGGTGTACCTGGACATTGGCAAGTTCGGCGGTCTCGCCGAGACCATGGACGAGTCGATCCGCTACGCCATCAAGACGCCGCATGACGGCGCCGAGATGACGCCCTGCGTGCTCGCCGGCCCGACCTGCGATTCGGCCGACGTGATGTATGAGAAGCTGCCGTATCCGCTGCCCGTGACTCTCGAGATCGGCGACAAGCTGCTGATCGAAGGCACCGGCGCCTATACGTCGACCTACTCGGCAGTGGCGTTCAACGGCTTCCCGCCGCTGCGCACCTTCCATATCTGAGCGTTGCAAATTTAAGTTCGCTCACTATATCCGGCATCCACCCCGGATATGACTAATCGGAGAGCCGGCCCGCCGGCTCTCATCCCGTCACCTTCCAATTCTGGATGACAACACTCCGTGTGAAAAACGGAGTGGGGACCGACATGCCATGACCGATCTGCACGAGACCGCCACTAACAACACTGTTGCCCTGCCCATCGCAGCCCCTTCGTACGAGATCCGTGCGGAACGTGGCTCCGACGTCGCCGCCCGTGAATCTCTGCTGGATGTGTGCTTCGGCGCTTCGCGCCATGCCCGCACCTGCCAGCGACTGCGTGACGGACGACTGCCCGCCGAAGGCCTGGCCTTCTCGGCGGTGGTGCAAGGCAGGCTGGTCGGCACGATCAGGCTTTGGCATGTCGACGCCGGGGGCCGAGCTGCGTTGATGCTCGGCCCCCTGGCGGTCGATCCGGGTGCCCGCGACCTTGGCCTTGGCGCCGCGTTGATGAATCACGCGATCGCCGAGGCCTCGGCGCGCGGCCATGGCGCCATCGTACTGCTCGGCGATGCGCCCTATTACGCCCGCTTCGGCTTCATGCCCCGGAAAATGACCGATCTGGCGCTGCCGGGGCCGTTCGAGCGCGATCGCCTGCTCGGCCTCGAGCTGAAGCCCGGAGCGCTGGATGGCGCCCGCGGCATCATCTTCGGAAGCGGTAAATGGGTCCGCAAGGCTGCTGAGACTGCCGATCTGGCCCACGCAGCTTGATTTGACCACCAAGACACGGCATTGCGGAGCTCACCTCTGCAGGAGAGCCCGGTAATGACACGCAAACTGATTTCCACCGGATCGCCATTCGAAAAGACCGCTGGCTACAGCCGTGCGGTGGTCGACGGCGATTTCTGCTTCGTATCCGGAACCACCGGCTACGATTACACCACCATGATCTTGCCGGTCGATGTCACGGCACAGGCACAGAACTGCTTCAAGACCATTGAAGCCGCGCTGAAGGAGGCCGGCTTTGCCATGGCCGATATCGTGCGCGCGATCTACTACATCACCGACGCCAGCGACGCCGACAAGGTATTCGCGGTGACCGGTGCCCATCTCGGCGAGATCAGGCCCGCCGCCACGCTTCTCGTGGTCTCCGGGCTCTACAAGCCCGAGATGAAAGTCGAAATCGAAGTCACCGCCAAGCGGCGCAGCTGATCGTCAACCGCGCGTCAGACACACCCGTTGGACGTCGCTGCTAGCAACGGCGCCATCGCCGGTTGACTTTCACTGCAGGATACATAGGTTTCGGCCATCATGACGAACCTGCCCCGCAACCGCTTACTGCTCCGCGCCGGTCACCTTCAAGCAGGAATGTGACCCGGGCGCACGCGCGCGTGCCGTCCGGGCTTGTTCGATTTCAGCATCCTCATCATTCTTGGCATCCTCGGGCGCTTTGCGCGCCGGGCGTCATTTGGCTGTGAAACCCATGATCCATTCCCTTCGCACTGAGCTGCCGCCTATCACACTCCGCCGCAGCGACCGTGAGCGTCTCGGCGTACTGGCCGAGGCCGCTGCAGAGAAGTCCCCCGCGACCGCCGACTTTCTGGCCGGCGAAGTTGAGCGCGCGACGATCGTGCCCGACACTCATCCATTGCCCGGAATCGTCAGCATGGAGTCCGATGTGACGTTCCGCGACGATATCAGCGGGCAGGAAAAGCACGTCACACTGGTCTATCCGACCTCCGCCGACGTGGACGCCGGGCGAATTTCGGTATTGACCCCGATCGGAGCCGCGCTTATCGGCCTTTCTGCGGGGCAGTCCATTACATTCGAGACGCCCTCGGGGGAACCACGTTCGCTGACCGTTCTCTCGGTCGGCATACGGCGCTGAGCTGCATTTAATACCGGCATCGAGATTTCATTCCCGAAATTTCATTCTGATGTCACATCGTCACTGTCCTTTCCCAACCGCGCACGACGCAGCGCGTTCATCTTGATCCTGTCTGGAGTTAGAAGCTGATGTCCTCATCCCCCGCCTCGCCGATCTACGCGAAGATCACTGGCCCCATCGTGATCGTCGGCTTCGGCTCGATCGGCAAAGGCATGGTGCCGATGATTGAGCGGCATCTCGACTACGACAAGTCGCGCATCACCGTGCTCGATCCCAAGGACGAAGGCCGCAAGGCGCTGTGCGACAAGCATGGCCTGCGCTTCATCCAGCAGGGGCTGACTAGGGAGAATTATCGCGAACTGCTGACGCCGCTCCTCACTGAGGGCGGCGGCCAGGGTTTTTGCGTCAACCTGTCGGTCGATACCGCCTCGGTCGATATCATGGAGCTCTGCAACGAGCTCGGCGCGCTCTACATCGACACGGTCAACGAGCCCTGGCTCGGCTTCTATTTCGACGCATCGAAGGGCGCCGAAGCGCGCTCCAACTACGCTTTGCGCGAAACGACGCTGGCCGCCAAGAAGGCCCGCAAGCCCGGCTCGACCACGGCGGTCTCCTGCTGCGGCGCCAATCCCGGCATGGTCTCCTTCTTCGTCAAGCAGGCGCTGCTGAACGTCGCTTCCGATCTGAAGCTCAATGCCCCGCAGCCGAAGACCAAGGCCGAATGGGCGGACCTGATGCGGCAGGCCGGCATCAAGGGCGTCCACATCGCCGAGCGCGACACGCAACGCTCCAAGTCGCCGAAGCCGCCGGAGGTGTTCGTGAACACCTGGTCGGTCGAAGGCTTCCTCTCCGAAGGCGTGCAGCCGTCCGAGCTCGGCTGGGGCACCCATGAAAAGTGGATGCCGGAGAATGCGCACACCCACGAGGCCGGCTGCGGCGCTGCAATCTACCTGATGCAGCCCGGCGCCAACACCCGCGTGCGCACCTGGTGCCCGACGCGCGGTGCGCAATACGGCTTCCTCGTCACCCACAACGAGTCGATCTCGATCTCCGACTATTTCACGGTGCGTGACGCCTCGGGCAACGCGGTGTTCCGGCCGACCTGCCACTACGCCTATCACCCGGCGGACGATGCCGTGCTGTCGCTGCACGAGATGTTCGGCTCCGGCAAGATGCAGACGAAGCACCACATCCTCGACGAGAACGAAATCGTCGACGGTATCGACGAACTCGGTGTGCTGCTCTACGGCCACGACAACAATGCCTACTGGTTCGGCTCACAGCTCTCCATCGAGGAGACGCGTGAACTCGCGCCCTATCAGAACGCCACCGGCCTGCAGGTGACCTCCGCCGTGCTCGGCGGCATGGTGTGGGCGCTGGAGCATCCGACGGAAGGCATCGTCGAGGCCGACGAGATCGACTTCCAACGCCTGCTGGAGATTCAGACGCCGTATCTCGGCCCGGTGAAGGGCTACTACACCGACTGGACACCGCTGGAAGGCCGCCCAGGTCTATTCCCGGAAGATATCGACACGAGCGATCCATGGCAGTTCAAGAACGTGCTGGTGCGTTGAGCTGTCGTTCAGCCTGAATGAATAACGACGAAGGCGGCAGTGCGAGAGCATTGCCGCCCTTTGTTTCTGCCCGCTTGTTTCAGCACACGCGTCATTCCGGGGCGCGAGCCCGCCTTTGGCGATCCCGCGCCCGGAATCAGGACACTGCACTGTCACCTCGCCGGATAGTCAAACGCCACTTCGCCCAATCCCGACGTCAGATTGCACTTGACGGGCAACGCCTAGGCTACCTTGCGGGCACCGGTGGAGGCTTTTGGGAGCGCGGCGGGATAACTGCATCCTTCCATTTTCCATTCTTGTCCGCCTCTGCAACGTAAGCCTTCCATAGCGTCTCTCGCATCTGGGATGAAACGTCATCAGCTGTGCGTGTGGCTTTGCCCAGAACGTCATTATACTCCGGCTTCGAGTTAAACTGGCCCTGGATTGATACATCGGTACCCGCCGGACTTGGATTCACGTTGAGCGTCGATGCGCTGATGGTCTTCCCGATACCTTTGAACAGATCGGGCATGATCGCTGATGTGTGAGCAGACAGCTGCTGGTCCAATTTGATGGATCCAATGACGCTCCCTTTGAAAATGGAGTTAGTCCCTCCAAATAGCCCCCCGGGAAGAGATTGATTGATGTTGGTCCACATGCTGGCTTCCACCGGATTGCAGATGTGCCCGGATGGCTGAACTCCCTTCGCGTTCATCAGGGCACGGATCACGCTTGCAGCCGTCATGAAGCTGTATCCGATATATTGGGTATGCCGTGCCCGCGTCAGTCCAACAACATTGAACAGATAGATGACGGGTCCGCCACTCTCGCCCCTTTCGGTAACGACAGGCGCCAGAAGGGTGAGCGGAGCAAACGAACCATCCTTCACATCGATCCTGACGCCGGCCGGAGGCCCCGGTTGATCCCATCCACCAGGTATGCCGAACCGGATCGCCTGGGTGCCATAGACATCCTGCTTCATCAGGCCAAGCGCGCACATTTCGGCAGGAAAATCGCTATCGACTTTCAATAGCCCGACATCGTCCTTGGCAGCGACCACCTCTGCAAGTTTCTGAAGATTGTTCTTCTTCGATTTGACGACGATATTTCGCTCGCCGCACTCCGGAGCCAGCAGATAGACGTGCTCCGCAGTCACGACATGATTGGCATTGACCAGGAACCCCGTACCTTCCGACTTGCAGATATTGACCTTCTCCTTGTTGTCGTTCTCCTTGAAGACGGGAGTGGTGCTGCTCACGTCGATCTTGACGATCGCCTGCCGGAACAGGCTGGCGATCACGTCTTCATAGGCCGACGGTTCCGATGCACGACAGGCTGTCGAAATTACGAGGCCAATTCCGATCAGCGGAAGTGCGAGCCTGCACATGTCATCACGCCCTCGGCTGGACATTTTTCACGAACGAAACGTATTTCATGAATCTGCTGCCGGGCTGGGTGGACATGTTCGCGACGGTAATCGCGCCGTTGCTTCCTGACTGACTTTGGTTGCCGCCGATCACCTGCACCAGGCCCGGAGACGGAACCTTGACAAAAAATGTAACGTGTCCGGTCCCTTGGCAGGCTCTCGTCAGATTGTCCGTACCTGCGTTTTTGAGAACAACGATATCCCCCCGCTTCGGAGCAGAGATCGGCTTCCAGCAGCGAAATGACCCTGAACTTGCGCTGTTGGTACTGTATTGCTTCAGACTTGCAGGCGTGAATGGCTTGCCTTTTCTGATGTAGCCAGCCGCCCCGTTTCCGATCTGGTCGACGCTCTTGGCGCGCGCGCGCAACAGACACCAGTTCATGAATGCCGCACACCACGCCGTCACGTCGCCTTCGGGCTTCGTCTGGGTTGACGTGAAAAAATGCATGATCATCGGATTTGCCCGCACCGGCCATTCGCGCGCGAATGGCCGAAGGTCCTCGCCATACGCCCCGGCTCCGACCGCTAGAAAATACTGCGCGACATCGATCGGTGCTCCACCGATCGGTGAATTCATCAGAATATCGTAAGCCTTGTCGATTTCAGCAGACGTCGGCGGTGCGGTACCAACAGGTGTAAGCTCGCCGAAACCTGCTGGCGGCTGTGAAGCCTTGTCGGCAAGATCTGCGGGCAGAGGTGGCAAAGCGCTGATGATAGTGATGTCAGGTGTTGCGGCTGGCGGCGAAGCGGCTGGTGTCTGTGCCAATGCCGGGAATATCGGGGAGGCTGCGGCCATACCTGCTGATACGAGAAAGCGACGACGATCCATCCCAGTTCTCCTGAAAACCAATTTCGTAATAAAATAAAATTGTCCGACAACAACCATAAAATGTCAAATTAAATCACTCAACCTTACGCAGCATCATTGAAATCGATGGGATTCTTCTGCGGTTCGTTACTTGCGACGCACCGCTACTTCTGCGCTAGATAATCGAACGCCACGTCGCCCAGGCCCAGCGTCAGATCGCACTTGAAGTGCAGCGCGGACACAACCTCTTTCACCGGCAGCCGCGCCACATCGGCGAGCGCGTGAGGAAACAGCCCGAGCGCGGCGGGGCCGGTCCAGGCTTCCTTCAGATTGATCTCTTCCAGGTGATAGCGCACCAATTCGCAGATGCGCGGCGAACCGTCCACATGCGGGATGATCTTCAAAATGAAGTTCGGCACCTGCAGCGCGTGCATCACCGTGGCATGATCCACCGGCCGATGCTTGTAGCCCATGGTGCCCGACGCGCAGAGCACCGAGCCGTAATGCAGCGTGCCGACCAGCACATCGCTCTCCACGGCGATCTTTGGCGTCGCGCGCTTCTTCGGAAAGCCCCAGAGCTCGCGACCGCCAGCGATCGGCGCATCGTCGTCGAGATACATCGAGTGGATATAGACGCCCTCAACGCCATTGAGGCGCACCGGGATCGCCTGCCCGGTTTCGGTGTAGTCGCCGAAGCCGGTGGAATCCGGCATGCGGATGAATTCGTACTTCACGATATTGTCGACGATTTCGAGCGGCTCCGGCACGACGGCCTGCAGCGCTTCCATGTCGGTACGATAGCTGATGATGAAATATTCGCGGTCGTAGAATTTGTAGGGCCCGGGCGGAAACGACGGATTGGTCAGCGGCATCGAATAGGCGTTGCGTCGGACGTCATCGATCTTCATGTGCAGCCCCTGTGATCTTGTTGCCGGGGAGTATGGGGGCGGCATGTGAAATGAGCGAGACCAGATTGCGGGCAGCGCCTTACTTCGTCGTGATCGGCGGCGCGACCTTCTCGGCTGGCGCGGGCGGCAGCGCCGGTTTGACGCCGGCATCGCGCGCTTCCGCATCCGGGCGGGCCGGCTGCGGCGGGGTCTCCTGCGGACGCTGGCCGGTTGTCGCCGGCTCAGACGGTACTGCTGGCTTGCTCTCGGCGCCCGGCGTCGACTGCAGTGGCGGCGTCGCCTGCGCCAGTCGCGCTGGCGGCGGCGTCAAAGTGAGTCTTGCCATGACCGAGGTCGACATGCCGGACAGCGCTGCGAGCGCTAAGGCCGCGAGCACGAGCTGTTTCCGAGGCACGTATATCTTCGTCATGGCATTCACCGCTATTTGTCTGCGGTGACAACGGGGCCCGGCCCGCAAGGTTCCCGTACCAGAAAGTCGTTAGTCCTTGGTACTGACGTCCCAGGTCGCATTGCGCACGCCGGGCAGCACCTCGAGTTTGGCGGCGACAGCGTCCAGCTCTTTGGGATCGACGGCGGTCGAGACCAGCGTGGCCACGATCTCCTGCTGGGTCTCGCTCTGCTCGATGACATCGACATCACCGACGGGATACTTCGCGGCTTCCAGTGCTTCCTGCAGCCGCTCACGCATGTCGGAGACGACTTCCGGCGAAACCGCGAGCCGCACATAGTAAGTCGCTTCGGAGGACTTCGCGTCCAGTGGCGAGCGATTGATCGCATTGACCAGCGGCCGTAGCAGCGTGTTGCCGGCCAGCACGAAGACGGTCAGCGCGATTGCCTGCGCGATCATATCCGCGCCGGCGCAGGAGCCGACTGCGGCCGACCCCCACAGCGTCGCCGCCGTATTGAGGCCGCTGACATTAGTGCCTTCTTTCATGATCACGCCGGCGCCGAGGAAGCCGATGCCCGAGACCACATAGGCGATGACGCGGACAGCACCGTCCGCGTCGGCCAGTTGCATCGCAAGATCGACGAAGGCCGCGGCCCCCACCGCCACCAGCACATTGGTGCGCAGGCCCGCAGTGCGTTGGCGATATTGCCGCTCGGCGCCGATCAGCGTGCCCAGCACAAAGGCGGTCGCCAGGCTGAGCAACGTGTCGAGAAAGTCGTAAGTCTGAAATGTCGCCAGAAATCGCATGATGCCTGCATGCGTACAGGAAGTGACGGGCGGATGACAATGCCGCCTCGCACCGACCATTGTGAACTCCCTCTCCCCTCTAGCGAAGCTTTTTCGCACCGGGGGAGAGTGAAAGAGCTACAGTTCCAGCAGCCCTGCGTCGCCGTCCTGATCGGCGAAGGCGAGCAGCGTGCCCTTGGCATTCCAGGCCAGCGCGCTGACGGGTTGCCCCTTGTTGGCGCGTATCAGAATCTCCGCACCGTCTGTGATGCGGACCATCAGGATGGTGCCATCGCTGTAGCCGGCAGCGAGGATGTCCTGCTTGGGATGGCAGGCCACCATGGTGACCTTGGCCTTGAGCGGCGCAAGCATTGCCGGCTCCTTGCCCATCGGACCGTCCTTGCTCGCGAACGGCCAGATGATGACCGTATCAGCGCCCGAGGTCGCCAGACCCTTGCCGCCGGCGCTCCAGGCGATGGAGCGGACGCGCGCGGGATAACCGGTCATGCGCATGTGCTTGCCGTCGACGAGACGCCAGCCATGCAGCGCCGGCTCATGCATCGCGGTGACCAGAAACTTGTTGTCCGGGCTGAAAGTCACGCCGAGATGCGAACCCGCCCATTCCAGCACTTCGGCATTGCCGGCCATGTTGGGAAACCACAGCGTCACGCCGTTGTAATGCGCGATCGCGAGCCGTAGCCCCTTGGGTGCGAATGCAAGGCCACCGACGGTCGATGGCACCTCGAAGGATTTCACCTCCCCTTTCGGCGCTTGCACGAAGGCCGTCTTGCCCGCCGACCACGCCACTGCGCCATCAGGATGCAACGCAACGCTGTCGATCCAGCGCCGCTTGGCGTCGGTCGCGAAGGTCGAGACCGCACCCTCGCGATCGAGCACAACCACCTTGCCGTCGTCACAGCCCATGACGATGCGCTTGCCATCGGAGGTCGAGCACAGGATGCCGCCGAACGCGACCTCGACCGGCGATGTGGCGCCGGCCGGATCGACCAGCGTAACCTTCTCCTCGACGCCGACGAACGCCGCCTTGTCGCCGAGAAAATGCACAGCGGTGACACCCGCACCAATGGCCACCGGCACGACACGGTCGGTTACCGAGACGATGGATTCCTGCTCCTGCAGTGGATTGAAATCGGGCATCAGGATGGGATGACTTTTTCGAAGCCGTCGCGGATCAGCTGCTCAGGCAGGTCGCGACCGATAAAGACGAGACGGCTCTCGCGCTTCTCGCCATCCTTCCACGGCCGCTGGTGATCGCCTTCCAGCATCATGTGCACGCCCTGGAAAACATAGCGGTCATCATCGCCCGAGAATGACAGAATGCCCTTGGAGCGGAGGATCTTGCCGCCTTCCTTGGCCATCAGGTCCTGCAGCCACGGCATGAAGCTCGATGCGTCGAGCGCCTTGTCGGTGCGCAGCGACAGCGATTGCATGTCCTCGTCGTGATAGTGCTTTAACCCGTGGCCGTGGCCGTGGTCATGATCGTGGTGGTGCTGGCCGTGATCGTGGTCATGGTGATGCTCGTGACCGTCATCTGCGCTGAGAAATTCAGGCTCGATCTCCAGAATACGGTCGAGATCGAAGGCCCCGCGTTCCAGCACGTCGGACAGTTTCACCTGCGCGCGCTCGGTCTTGTGCAGTTTCGCATAGGGATTGATCGCGCGGATGCGCGCCTCGACTTCGGCGAGTTCGGGCTTCGACACGAGATCGACCTTGTTCAGCACAATGACATCGGCGAAGGCGATCTGGTTCTTGGCTTCCGGCGCGTCCTTGAGACGGTCGCTCAGCCACTTGGCATCGGCCACGGTGACGACCGCATCGAGCCGCGCATGGGCCTGCACGTCCTCATCGACGAAGAAAGTCTGCGCCACCGGCGCGGGATCGGCCAGGCCAGTGGTCTCGACGATGATGGCGTCGAACTTGCCTTTGCGCTTCATCAATCCGTCGAGAATGCGCACGAGGTCGCCGCGCACGGTACAGCAGACGCAGCCGTTGTTCATCTCGAACACTTCTTCGTCCGCGCCGATGATGAGGTCGTTGTCGATACCGATCTCGCCAAATTCGTTGACGATGACCGCGTATTTCTTGCCGTGGTTTTCCGACAGAATGCGGTTCAGCAGCGTGGTCTTGCCGGCGCCGAGATAGCCGGTCAGCACGGTCACGGGAATTTTGTTGGCAGTCGCTTCAGACATGATCACTCCGGCGGGGTCTTTTTCAGGGACTTGGCAGCGCCGGCAGCAGGGGTGCCCCTGCGCTAACTGGTCAGCGCGCTCGTCAGCGCCTTTATATTGTGCCTGACCATGTCAATGTAAGTGGGTGCATCGCCGTTTTCGGCCGTCAGGCTATCGGAATACAGCGTTCCGCCGATTTTTGCCCCGGTCTCGGCGGCGATCCGGCGCATCAGCCGGGGATCGGCGATATTTTCCAGAAAAACAGCCGGAATTTTCGAGAGCTTGAGCTGGGTGATGATGACGGCGATATCCTTGGCGCTGGGCTCGGAATCCGTCGAAACGCCCTGCGGCGCAATGAATTCGATGCCATAGGCCGCCGCGAAATATCCGAAGGCGTCATGGGTCGAGATAACCTTGCGGCGGGCCTTGGGAATGCTGGCGACAGCGGCCTTCACGTCATTATCGAGGACAGCCAGCTTCGCGAGATAAGCCTCAGCGTTCGCCTTGTAGGCGTTCGCACCGGCCGGATCGGCTTTGGCCAGCGCATCGCGAATGTTTGCGACGTAGAGCTTGGCATTGGCCACCGACTGCCAGGCATGCGGATCTTCGTGAGAGTCGAGCTTGCGCGGTGCGATGCCCTGGGTTGCGGTGACCACCGTCGCCTTGCCACCGGATGATTTCACCAGACGCGGCAGCCAGCCTTCAAAGCCGAGACCATTGACCACTACGAGCTTCGCATCGGCGATCTTTTTCGCGTCAGTCGGAGACGGCGTATACACATGTGCATCGCCGTTGGGGCCGACCAGCGTGGTCACAGCGACTCGCTCCCCTCCGACATTGCGTACGAAGTCACCCAGGATGGAAAAACTGGCAACGATGTGGATCTTGTCCTGTGCACGCGCGGGAAGGATCACGCTGAGCAGCGATAGGGCAGCACAGAGAACGAATACGCTGGATTTCCGCAAGACTGACACAACTACGCCTCAAGATGACGGCCGGGGAATAACTGCCTCACCAAGCCACTGACATTGCCGAACAAAACCGAAAATACATACAGCACCGCAGCAACCAGGATGATCGCGGGGCCGGACGGCACCTTGGTCTGGAATGACAGCACCAAACCGACGTAACCGGAGATCATCGCGCTCGCGACGGAGATCATCATCATCCCCGTAATATCGCGCGACCAGAACCGCGCGATGCCCGCCGGCAGGATCATCAGGCCAACCGCAAGCAGTGTGCCGAGCGCGTGAAAACCGTTGACAAGATTGACGACGACCAACGCAAGGAATGCGAGATGGGCCGGCGCACCGGCACGCGAGACCGTGCGCAGAAACACCGGATCGACGCATTCGATCACCAGCGGGCGATAGATCACCGCCATCACCACCAGCGAGATCGTTGCGTTGAAGGCGATCACCAGCAGCGTCTGGTCGTCCAGCGCCAGAATGTTGCCGAACAGCACATGCAACAGATCGATATTGGTGCCGCGCATCGAGACGATGGTGACGCCGACTGCCAGTGATACGAGATAGAAGGCCGCAAGCGACGCATCTTCCTTGATGACGGTGACGCGCGACACCAGACCTGCCAGCAGCGCGACGGAGAAACCAGCAATCAGGCCGCCAAACGTCATCGCGAACAGATTGAGCCCAGAGAACAGGAAGCCTATGGCCGCCCCCGGCAGGATGGCATGCGCCATGGCATCGCCCACAAGGCTCATCCGCCGCAGCATCAGGAAGACGCCGATCGGCGCACCGCCAAGTGCCAGCGCGACCACGCCGGCCAGCGCGCGGCGCATGAATTCGAAATCGAGGAATGGCGCGATCAGCGCATCGTAAAGCATGGCGATCAGGCCGCCCGCGAATGTGCGGCATCGACGACGCAGGTGCCCGCGCCATCGTCGAAGGCCTCACACATGCGCCGTGCTTCGAGCAGGTTATCCGCCGTCAATACCTGCTGCGTTGCACCCCAGGCCACCGAGCCACGCGCCAGCAGCAGCGTGTCCGGGAAATGCGCACGCACCATATCCATATCGTGCAGCGCCGCCAGCACCGTTCGCTTTTCCGCGTGCCAGTGACGAACCAGCGCAATCAGATCCGCCGAGGTCTTGGCGTCGATGGCATTAAACGGTTCGTCGAGCACGATCACCCGCGCATCCTGCAGCAGCACGCGCGCGAACAGCATGCGCTGCATCTGGCCGCCGGATAGTGTGCCGATATTGCGGTTCTCGAAACCGTTGAGGCCGACAGCAGCCAGCGCCTGCGCGATTTGCGCGCGCGCTTTTTTGCCGAGGCCACCGAAGATGCCGGTGGTGCGCCACAGGCCTGTGCCGACGAAATCGAATACCGAAATCGGGAACGTCCGGTCGATATCGACGCTCTGCGGCAGATAGGCGATATCGCGCGCCTTCAACCCACCCAGCATGATCGCACCGGTCAGCGGCTTCAGAATGCCGACGATGCCGCGAAACAACGTTGACTTGCCGGCGCCATTAGGACCGACCACCGCGAGAAGGCTGCCGGCCGAGATCTCGCCATTGAGGTGATGCACCGCCGGATGCCGGTCATAGCCCAGCGTGACGTCCCGAAATGAAAGCTGCGCGCTCATGACGGCCTCATCGCCAGCAGAACCACCGCCCAGAGCGCTGCGGAGACCGCCAGAGCGGCACCGACACGCGCCGGCAATGTCATGCGCAGGATCGACCAGGGCGCGGGCTGGGCCGGATGCGGACTGGCAGGCCCATGGCTGTGGGTATGACCAAGGCCGTGCGCGTGACCATGGGAGTGGTCATGACCGTGAGAATGGGAATGCGCCATGAAATCGGGCCTGAGCCAATGAAACCGTGGCGCCAAAGGCACCTCGCTCAAATGTATGTTATATTATAACATATCGCAAGTCCGGGATCGGGTTAGGCGAAGTGGCGAACCAGCGCCAAGCCGGCAAACAACCCGGCGATCGACAGCACGACCGACCCCAGCACATAAGCCGCCGCCAGCCCCAGTTCGCCGCGCTCATAAAGCAGCGCCGCATCCAGCGAGAAGGCCGAAAAGGTTGTGTAGCCACCGAGAATGCCGGTCATCAGAAACAGCCGCCATGGCTGCGAGGCCTCGCCCTTGAAAGCGAGATAGCCGGCGATCAGGCCCATCACGGTAGAGCCGGTGACGTTGATGATGAAGGTGCTCCACGGGAATCCCGTGCCCATGCACCGCGCGCAGGTGACATTGATGACATGACGCAGGGTCGCGCCGAGGCCTCCGCCGATGAAAACCAAAACGTAATTCATTGAATACCCGCCGCCCCTGATGGCCTGCTATCGTCATTCGTTCTGCCGCAGCCTGCTTGCGGCGGCAAGTCGCAGGCAGCGCGTCACCTCGCACAAATACGACAGCATAACGAAAAGGGCGGTAGCTCGCGCCACCGCCCTTCCCACACGCCATCAGGCGCAAATTGAATGCGATCAGATCGCCTTGCCGAACTGCTCGTCGACATAGTCCCAGTTCACGAGGTGATCGACGAACGCCTTGAGATAGTCGGGGCGACGATTGCGGTAGTCGATATAGTAGGAGTGCTCCCAGACGTCGACGCCGAGGATCGGGGTCGCGCCATGGACCAGCGGGCTTTCGCCGTTGGCGGTCTTGGAGATTTCCAGCTTGCCGTTCTTGACCGAGAGCCACGCCCAGCCGGAGCCGAACTGGCCGACGCCTGCAGCAGCGAAGTCAGTCTTGAACTTCTCGAGACCGCCGAGATCCTCGGTGATCTTCTTCTCCAGACGGCCGGGCAGCTTGTCGCCACCGCCGTTCGGCTTCATCCAGTTCCAGAAGTGGAGATGGTTGTAGTGCTGGCCGGCATTGTTGAAGAGCGCGGCATTCTTGCCGAACGAGCCCTTCACGATTTCTTCAAGCGATTTGCCTTCGAATTCGGTGCCCTTCAGCAGGTTATTGCCGTTGGTCACGTAAGCCTGATGGTGCTTATCGTGATGGAATTCCAGCGTTTCCTTCGACATATGCGGCGCGAGCGCGTCATAGGCGTAAGGCAGATTGGGAAGCGTGAAGGTCATGGGTCAAGATCCGCAATAATGGGAGAGTTGGCTTAACGGGAACCCTTATAGAAGGTTCCGCCCGGCTCCGACACTCCCATCTTTGCGATCCCGATCGCTTCGCGATCAGGCCGCGCTCGGCATTGCGGCGGAGACGGCATCGCGCCGCACTGGCGGCTTCACATTCATCAGCATCTGGAAGCATCCGGCGATCATTCCGATCACGACGGCGAATTGCCAGGCGCGATCATAATTGCCGAGATGCGAGAAGATCATGCCACCGCCCCAGGCGCCGAGGAAAGATCCTGCCTGATGGCTGAGGAAGGCGATGCCGGTGAGTGTCGCCATGAAGCGCAACCCGAACAGCTGCGCGACGAGGCCGTTCACCAGCGGGACCACGCCGAGCCACAGCGATCCCAGCACGGCTGCGAAGACCATGGTCGTGGTCGGCGTCGCCGGAAAATAGAAATAAGTGGCGAGCGCCAACGAGCGAACGATGTAAATTCCGCCGAGCAAAATCTGCTTCGGATAACGGCCGCCAAGCCAGCCAAAGGCATAGGAGCCAAACACATTGAACAGCCCGACTATTGCCAGCGCGGTGGCGCCAAGCGACGCGTCGAGGCCGCAGATCGCCAGATAATTCGGCAGATGCGTGGTGATGAATACGAGCTGCAGGCCGCAGACAAAGAACGACAACGCCAGCACGATATAACCGGAATGACCGAGTGCGGACTGCACCACTTCTCCCAAAGATTGCTGCAGCTCATCCGCCGGTGCGCGTTCGATCTTGTCAGACTGGCCAGCAAACAGCGCAGCGGGGAGCATCACCGCAGCGAGGCCGAGAAAGCCGATCAGCGCCACTTGCCAGCCCGCCGTCGAGATCAGCGTCTGCGCCAGCGGCGACGCGATGACGAGACCGAGCGAACCTGCAGCCGACACCGCGCCCATGGTGACGCTGCGCTTGGCGGCGGAGACGCTGCGCGAAGCTACCGTCATGGTCATGCTCGACGCCGTGCAAGACAGTGCGAGGCCGACGCAAAGGCCGGCGCCCAGGGTGAAAACCAGCGGCGTGGTCGCGACCATCATGAAGACGAGGCCGGCCGCATAAATCAAAACGCCTGTTATCATCACGTGACGGGTGCCGAAACGATCGGCGATGGCACCGATGAAGGGCTGCGAGATGCCCCAAATCACGTTCTGCAAAGCGGTGGCCAGCGAGAAATCGGCCGTGGTGATGGCGGTGTCGCGCAGAATCGAGGGTTGAAACAGGCCGAAGCTCTGGCGCATGCCCATGGCCAGGCTGAGCAGCGTCGCCGCGCCGGCCAAAATCGCCCAGCGCTGGTATTTGGAGAGCTCCGCCTCAGTCATTCCAACGCTTCCTTGATCCCTAGAATATTATTCTCAGATAAGCACTGGATTCGACAGGTTTACTACCCTCGGACCGACCTATAAGGGCTGCACAAAGCGCAGAGGTGGCGACCGAAATGAGCATCGAAATCGAGATTGTGACCGGCGATGCCTCATGGCCGAGCGTCAAACCGCTGTTCGACCTGGTTTGGCCGCGCGAGGCGGTCGAGAAACTGCCCTGGGGACACGTGGTCTTCGCCTATCCCGAATTGCGGGTCATCGTGGAGGACGACGGACAGCCGGTCTGCCATGTCGGCCTGTATCGGCGCGAAGGCATATGGAAGGATCGCAAGACGCGGATTGGCGGCATCGGCGGCGTTGTGACACACCCGGACTATCGCCGGCGTGGTCTGGCCAGTGTGGCCCTGACCGCAGCATTGCATACGCTGAAAGACGAACGCGCCACCGATTTTGCGCTGCTATTCTGTGAACCGCACAATCTGGATTTCTACACGCGCCGCAACTGGAAGCCGTTCATCGGCGAGGTCTATGCCGAACAGCACGGCGAGCGGGTACGCTTCGATGTCATGACCCCGCTGGTGTCCTACCTGAAGCGAGCGCCGCATGAAGGCGAGATGGACCTGTGCGGGCTGCCGTGGTGACCGCCACCGGTTGACCTGAGCAAGCTGCGTCAAATTGAATCGATCATGATCATTTGAGACGCTGAGTAGTCTCAAACGCATCGCCGCGGCATTGCACAAATCCCATTTCTTGTTATGCAGACCGCCTGATCCGAGGAGACACGCATGGCCGCCAGATTCACTGTTATGATCGCATTGCTGGGTGCAGTGTTCGCAGGCTCCGCTGCGCAAGCCCAATCGGGCGGCGAAGCAACGGGCGTCTGGCAGACCCAGGCCGGCGATGCGCAGGTGCGGGTCAGCAAATGCGGCACCATCCTGTGCGGCACCGTCGTCTCGCTGCGCGACAAGATCGATCCGCAGACCGGCAAGCCGCCGATCGACGACAAGAATCCCGATCCCGCGCTGGCCAAGCGCTCGATGATCGGCATTCACCTGTTCTACGATATGCGCCCAACCGGAGCGAACACGTGGTCGGGCCGAATCTACAATGCTGATGACGGGAAGATCTATACCAGCAACGTGGCGCTGGTCGGCCCTAACACGCTGAAGGTCGAAGGCTGCGTCGGCGCATTCTGCGGTGGCGAAAACTGGACCCGCGTCGGCCGCTGATCAGGCGATCTCTTTCAAACTGACATAGCCTTCAATGCGGTGGCCGCCGAGGCATAGCCACCGCGCGCGCCGTCGATGAAATGTACGTGATCGCTGCGGATGGCTGACGGTGTGAAACACGTCATCATCGCAGCATCCTGGCGGTGCAGACCATAGCGCACCGTTCCTTCCGAGCCCGCCGCAACAAGACGCTGCTCCAGCGCGCGTTCGAGATCGGGCGTGCAATCCAGAATCATGCGCAGGCTGTCGTCATATTTGCGGAAATCTGAATTCTCGACCAGTTGCTGCACATAGGTCTTCGGCACGAACCCGCCGACGCTGATGCCGAAGCGCATCACGACATAGACGAACAGGGTTCGCACGAGCACCCGTATGCGAAAACGCGCCAGCGAGTTCGCTCCTCGGCCGGCCAGAATCTCATAGCCCAGCCCTGCAGGCGGCCATTTCAGCGCTGGGCCGCCGGCAGGCACGGGACGGCCCGCATTAGGACTGCGTTCGACCAGTGCGATGATGTCTTCGATAACGCGACGAAATGCGGATGGGTCGGCTCCCGCTGCAGCCGTCACCAGCACCGACAGGATCAAACCGTGCGCCGATGGAATTTCCTCGAAACGACATGAGAGCCCGGAGAGATCGGGATAGGTCCCGACAGGTGCCGGCGTCACCGCGAATTCACCGCGCTTCATCGCGGCCTCCGCCCAGCCCAATCCGCCACCGGAAAACATCGCATAGGACACGTTCTTCGACGGACCGAAGCGCGCCACGCGCACATCCAGCCCCTGCGCACGGATGTCTTTGATCGGTACCAGGGCCACGCGCATCACAAGATCGAGATCGTGCTTCACCCAGGTCGCCGTCGCCGCCAATGCCCCGCTGGCGCGATCGAGATATTCTGGTGAGACTGCGAAGCTTGCACCATCCCCGCCGAACACGAACGGGAATTCACGGCCGTCCAGCGCATTGGTCACGGCCGCGATGACGGCAGCGCCAGCCATGTTGACAGCCTTGTAGCGCTGTTCGGCGATGGCCTTGGTGGATTCGACGATATCGGCGACGCCGACGATCCAGTCATCCGGCAGCGCCTTGTACAATGCCGGGTCCATCACCCGGTTGAATCCGTAAAATATTGAAATGCCGTCGTAAAACGCGCTGACGCCGGTCGTCATGGTGCGAAATGATCCTGCGGCAACGTTGCGTCAACCCAATGACGCTCCTGAGACAGGACTCATAGCACGCAATTTCGACGGACGCGCGATATCAGCAGTCCAAAGTCGTCTGCCGCTCCCATTCGGTGAGCTGACGGCAGTGCTCATTCCAGTCGCTGTGCTTGAGTTTGAGATAGGACCCCACGATCTCGCCGAGCTGCCCCTTCAACACTTCGGATGCTTCGAGCGCACGCAGGGCATCAAGCAGATTCAGCGGCAATTGCTTGGCCTTCTGCGCCTTCGCGCCTTCCGTATACATATTGATATCGAGGCGCGGGCCGGGATCTCGGGTGTTGGCCATCCCGTCGAGGCCGGCGGCCAACAGCGCCGCAGGCAGCAGATACGGATTGACCGCACCGTCGGGCAAACGGAATTCGAAACGGCCCGCATCTGGAATGCGGATCATGTGGGTGCGGTTGTTGCCGCCATGGGTCACCGTGTTTGGCGACCATGTCGCGCCGGACAGCGTACGTGGCGCGTTGATGCGCTTGTAGGAATTCACCGTCGGATTGGTGATCGCGCAGATCGCTTCGGCCGAATGCACGAGGCCGCCGATGAAGTGATAGGCTGTTCTGGACAGACCCAACTCGCCGCTTTCGTCCTCGAAGACGTTCGAACCGTCCTTGGTCGACCACAGCGATGCATGTACATGACAACCGTTGCCTGTGAGGTTCGCGAAGGGCTTCGGCATGAAGGTCGCCTTATAACCGTGCTTCTCGGCAATCGACTTCACCATGAACTTGAAGAAGGCGTGTCGATCGGCAGTTTTCAGGGCGGTATCAAACTCCCAGTTCATCTCGAACTGGCCGTTAGCGTCTTCATGATCGTTTTGATATGGCTTCCAGCCGAGCGCAATCATCGCATCGCAGATCTCCGCGACGATTTCGTAGCGCCGCATCAGGGCCTGCTGGTCGTAACATGGCTTGGCCTGCTGATCGGCCGGATCGGAAATCGCTGTGCCATCGGGCGAGATCAGAAAGTATTCGCATTCGACGCCGGTCTTGAGCTCGACGCCCCGCTCCGCAGCCTTGGCGATGAGACCTTTCAGCACCTGACGCGGATTCTGCGCCACCGGCTTGCCGCCCATATAAAGGTCGCCGGTGACCCAGGCGACACCGGGCTTCCATGGCAGCAGCGTGAGTGTGTCCATGTCCGGCATTACCAGCACGTCGGGATCGGCCGGCGTCATGTCGAACCAGGCGGCGAAGCCGGCAAAGCCCGCGCCGGATTTCGCGACGCTATCCATCGCGGTCGCCGGCACCAGCTTGGCGCGCATCCCGCCGAATAGATCGACAAAGGCGATGAGAAAGTATTTGAGATCGTGTTGTTTGGCTAGTTCGGTCCAGGTCGTCATTGACATCTCCGAAAGTAAACCAGCCATTATGGCCTGTTAGATATTGCTGCCAGGAATCCAGTTCGTTCCGGCGAGAGGCACTCTCGCCATCGCCGCCGTCTCCATTGTCAGCGCCACGAGATCTTCCGGTTCGAGATTGTGAACGTGGCTCTTGCCGCAGGCGCGTGCGATGGTCTGCGCTTCCAGTGTCATCACCGACAGATAGTTCGCGAGCTTGCGCCCGGCGATCACGGGATTGAGCCGCGCGGCCAGCAAAGGATCCTGCGTTGTGATGCCCGCGGGATCGCGGCCCTCGTGCCAGTCGTCATAGGCGCCGGCCGTAGTGCCGAGCTTCTGATATTCGGCTTCCAGTGCGGTGTCGTTATCACCGAGCGCGATCAATGCAGCCGTGCCGATCGCCACCGCATCCGCGCCGAGCGCGAGACACTTGGCCACGTCAGCTCCATTGCGGATGCCACCGGACACGATGAGCTGCACTTTGCGATGCATGCCGAGATCCTGCAGCGCCTTCACCGCCGGCGGGATCGCGCACATGGTGGGAAGGCCAACATTCTCGATGAACACATCTTGCGTCGCAGCCGTCCCGCCCTGCATGCCGTCGAGCACGATGGCATCGGCGCCGGATTTCACCGCGAGCGCGATATCGTAATACGGGCGTGAGGCACCGACCTTCACGTAGATCGGGATCTGCCAGTCAGTGATCTCGCGCAGTTCCTGGATCTTGATTTCGAGATCGTCAGGCCCGGTCCAGTCCGGATGCCGGCAGGCCGAGCGCTGGTCGATGCCGACGGGCAGACGTCGCATGCCGGCGACGCGCTCGGTAATCTTCTGGCCGAGCAACATGCCACCGCCGCCGGGCTTGGCGCCCTGCCCGACCACGACCTCGATGGCATCGGCCTTGCGCAGGTCATCCGGGTTCATGCCGTAACGCGACGGCAGCACCTGATAGACCAGCAGATCGGAATGACCACGCTCTTCCGGCGTCATGCCGCCATCGCCTGTGGTGGTGGATGTGCCGACCGCCGATGCGCCGCGGCCGAGTGCTTCCTTGGCAGGGCCGGACAGCGCACCGAAGCTCATGCCGGCGATGGTGATCGGAATCTTCAGATGGATCGGCTTCTTGGCGAAGCGCGCGCCGATGACGACATCGGTGGCGCATTTCTCGCGGTAGCCCTCCAGCGGATAACGGCTGATCGAGGCGCCGAGAAACAGCAGATCGTCGAAATGCGGCAGCTTGCGCTTGGCGCCGGCGCCGCGGATGTCATAGATGCCGGTCGCGGCCGCACGACGGATTTCCGCGATCGCAGCATCGTCGAAGGTCGCCGACTTGCGCGGCGGCGTGTGGATCCAGCGGTCTTGCGCGCTCATCAGTACGATCCGACGTTGTCGATGTGGAAGTGATAGAGCTTTCGCGCCGAGCCATAGCGCCTGAACTCGTCGGGGCTGACGCCTTCGACGCCTGCGTCATCCAGCAGCTTCTTCAGCTCAACCTTGTGTTCGTCTCTGAGCGGCTTCTCGACGCAATCGGCGCCGAGGCTGGTGACCGTGCCGCGCACGAAGAGCTGCGCTTCATAAATGGAGTCGCCTAGCGCCTCGCCGGCATCGCCGAGCACAACGAGCTTGCCGGCCTGCGCCATGAAGGCCGAGAGATGGCCGACCGAGCCCTTCACAACGATATCGATGCCCTTCATGGAAATGCCGCAACGCGCCGAGGCATTGCCGTCGATCACCAGCAGGCCACCATTGCCGCTGGCACCCGCCGCCTGCGAGGCGTCGCCGGTGACATGAACGCGGCCCGACATCATGTTCTCGGCCACACCCTGCCCGGCATTCCCGCGTACGGTGACGCGTGCCTGCTTGTTCATGCCGGCGCAGTAGTAACCCACATGGCCGTCAATATCGATCTCGACCGGAAAATCGAGACCAACCGCGATATTGTGCTGGCCGCGCGGATTGGTAACGGTCCAGTGCGTCTCGTTGGTGTTGGGTGTGAGTTTATGCAGTGCGCCGTTCAGCTCGCGCAGCGGCGATGAGGCGAGATCGACCGTGGGCATCAGTGCCGCTCCCACAAGTAGACTTTGGCGGGTTCGGGCTCCCAGACCTTGGCGACGTCGATGCCAGGCAAATCGACGAGCGCGCGATATTCGGTGCCGAAGGCGACCCAGCGATCGGTCTCGGCCATCACGGCCGGCTTGCAGGCGATGGGATCGCGCAACACACCGAATCCGCTCTCGGTACCGATAACGAATGTATAGAAGCCATCCAGCGCGGAGAGTGACGAGGTCATCGCATCCTGCAGCGATGCGCCTGCCGCCATCTGCGAACTGATATAGCCCGCGGCCACTTCGGAATCGTTTTCGGTGCGAAACGTCATGCCCTGGCGGATCAGCTCGCGGCGGACGTCATTGTGGTTCGACAGCGAGCCGTTATGCACGAGACACTGGTCCGTGCCTGTGGTGAACGGATGCGCGCCATTGGTGGTGACGGCGGACTCCGTTGCCATGCGGGTATGGCCAACGGCATGCGTGCCGCTCATTGCGCTCAAACCGAAGCGCTTCGCCACATCGGCGGGCAGACCGACTTCCTTGAACACCGCCATGCGCTTGCCGCGCGCAACCATGTCGACGTCTTTCATGCCGACGAGCGCAGCGGCGATGACCGCCTCGCGGTCCGTGGCGATGCTGATAACGGCGTGTGTGTCGTACACTTGGTACGCAATCAGCGCGCCAGCCACTTTGCCGAGCGATGCCATCAATTCAGCGAAATCGAACGACGGGGCAGCGCGCAGTGTCAGTTTGATCTGACCGGCATCGCCGTCGCCATATATAGCAAAGCCTGCCGAGTCCGGACCGCGGTCACTGAGCGCTTCCAGCATGCCGGACAGCAGTCCGCCAAGCTCGGGCGCCAGCCTTTGATCTTTCAGAAACAGACCTGCAATGCCGCACATGAGGAGCGTCTCACTCGTTGAATGCGCGTGAACCTTGCCTGAAATAAAACCGCCATGTCAACCATAGAGAAAATAGTTTTCCTTACAGGAAATATCGCTACTGTCGGGAAATCGACGCATGCAGGAAACGTCCCCGTGAAAGCGAAACCGAAGAAAACCAAGTCATCGCCCGCACGACCGAAGCCGGAAGAGTTGCGCACCGGTTCGAACGCGCCACTTGAAGTCGGCGGCTCTCTTGAGTCCAAGATCGGTAATGAAGTGCGCCAGTTGCGCAAGGAACTCGAGTTGACGGTGGCCGAGCTCAGCACATCAGCGGGTATCTCCACCGGCATGCTGTCGAAGATCGAGACCGGCAGTATCTCGGCATCGCTGGGCACGCTGAATGCGCTATCGAAAGCGCTGAATGTGCCGATCTCACGATTCTTTCGCGAGACTGAGGAAGAACGCGACTGCTCCTTTGTGAAAGCGGGCGCGGGCACCCGGATCGAACGCCGCGGCACCAAATCCGGCCATCACTATCAATTGCTCGGCCAGTCGATCCATGGCGAGCTCGGTGTTGAGCCCTATCTGATTACGCTGAACGAAGACGCCGAGGCCTATAGCAACTTCCGTCATGCCGGCGTCGAGATGATCTATATGCTGACCGGCAAGGTGCGTTATCGTCATGCTGACCAGACCTATCTGATGGAGCCCGGCGACACGCTGTTCTTCGACGCAGCCGCGCGGCACGGCCCGGAAGAACTGGTGAAGGCGCCTATGACGTATCTGTCTGTGATTATTTATCCGCGGCGGAGCTAGGCCTCACTTCGCCTTGCTCTTCCCCGACATCCGGTCCTGCGACGGTGGCACATCGAAGGCCCGCCGATACATCCGTGCGAAATGGCTGGCGCTGGCGAAGCCGCATTCGGCCGAGACCTCGACCACCGGCATACTGGTCTGCTGCAGCAGTGCACGAGCTTTCCCGAGGCGCAGGGTCATGTAATGCTGCTCAATGGTTACGCCGAGATGTGCGGTGAACAGCCGCTCGAGCTGGCGCACGGACACGCCGGCCGTTTTTGCCAGCTCGTCGCGCGGCGCAGGGCTGGCCAGACGCCGTTCCATCACGGTGATCGCCGAGAGCACGGCGCGATTGCTGGTGCCGAGGCGCTCGCGCAATGAAATGCGCTGGCTGTCGTCGCCGAGACGCACGGCGGTTTGCAGAAACCAGTCACTGACTTTCGCTGCCAGTGCCTGGCCGTGATCGCGGCGGATGATGGCATGCATCATGTCGAGTGCCGCGACGCCGCCGGCGCAGGTCAGCCTGTTGCCGTCGATCTCGAATAGCGTTCGCGTCGGCTCGATATCCGGGAACGCCTCGATGAATGCATCGAGATGCTCCCAATGGATCGTGCAGCGGACGTCATCGAGCATGCCGGCCTTGGCGAGAATGAAAGGCCCACCGGACACGCCGCCGATGGCGCAGCCAGAGCGTGCCAGACGGCGCAGCCAAGCTAGCGTCTTCGGATCATCGAAGGTCACGGGATTGCCACCCGCGCAAACCAGAACCGTGTCGTAGCGCACGCTGTCGGCAATGGTGTGATCGGAGGCCACCGACAATCCGTTCGATGCCAGGATCGCATCGGCACCGGTCGAGATCTGCAGCCACTGATACAGTTTTTTGCCGGCCAGGACATTGGCTGCGCGCAGCGGTTCGATCGCCGAGGCGAAGGACATCAGCGCGAAGCCGTCGATCAGGAGAAAGCCGACGCGGTGGGGCTGGGCCATAGATTTGAAGACTCAGTTTCCGCGCCCGTTCAGATCATAGCTGCAGCGTTACGCCCACTCGCCCTTGCGGAACACCGGCACACGGCGGCCGTCGCTGTGGACGCCGTCGATATCGATCTCGCCGGAGCCGATCATCCAGTCGATATGAATGAAGCTCTTGTTGCCGCCCTGCGCGGCGATCTGCTCGGGCGTCAGATTGCCGCCGTTGACGAAGCACTTCGAATAGCACTGGCCGAGCGCGATATGACAGGCGGCGTTTTCGTCGAACAGCGTGTTGTAGAACAACAGTCCGCTGGCCGAGATCGGCGACGAATGCGGCACCAACGCCACTTCGCCGAGCCGACGCGAGCCTTCGTCCGTGTCGAGAACCTTGTTGAGTACTTCCTCACCGCGCGAGGCCTTCGCCTCGACAATCTTGCCATCCTCGAAGCGCACCGCAATGTCGTCGATCAGCGTGCCCTGATAGGATAACGGCTTGGTCGATCGAACATGGCCGTTAACGCGCGCGGCATGCGGCGTGGTGAAGACTTCCTCGGTCGGGATATTGGCGTTGCAAATGATGCCATTTTTGGCCGTCGATGCGCCACCTTCCCATTCATGGCCATCGGCGAGACCCACCACAAGATCGGTACCTGGCCCGGTGAAATGCAATGCGTGGAAGCGCTGGCCATTCAGCCATTCGGTGCGGCCGCGCAACGCGGCATTGTGCCTGGCCCATGCCGCGATAGGATCGGCATTGTCGACACGCGACGCGGCGAAGATCGCATCCGCAAGCTTCTGCACGGCGACATCGTCCTCATCGCCGGGAAACACCTGCTTGGCCCACGACGGCGTGGGATAGGCGATGATGTTCCAGTTGATGTCGAATCCTGCGATCTTCTGCAGCGCCGGCTGATAGGCGATGGAATTTGCCTTGCTCGCGCGCGAGACCTTGGCCGGATCTTCGTTGGACAATAGCATCGGATTGTCGCCGACGATGGCAAGGCGCGCAGTGTTGTTGCCGAGCGCCTTGGCCATGCCCTCATAGAGCCAGCCGGCGGCGCGATCGAACGAGATATCCTGACCATAGCGATAGCGTGCCAGCGTCATCTCTTCATCCGAGAAGAACGGCGTCACCAATCCGGCACCGGCTTTGTAGGCGTGCTCGGCGATCTTGCGCACCAACGGCAGCGCCGCGGCGGGGCCGGTCAGCAGCAGATCCTGCCCCGGCGCCAGTTGCAGCCCGACTTTCACGGCGACTTCGGCCAGCCGGTCGAGCTTCACGGGATCAATAGGGGTGGACAAATTGCGCTGGTGAACGGTCATGCAGAGGCCCTGACTGGTGTGAACGTAGCTGGACCCGAATGTAGGCGCAGATGCGCCTTGCCGCCAGCCGGTCCGCTGCAGGACTTGCCGGACGCTATGACGGCGCGAGCAGCGGGACGAGAGCCCGATAATGGGCCAGCGCGTAAAGCCTGATGGCTGAGGACAGGTTGTTCTGCTGCCGGTTCTTGTCGATCTCGCCGACGAGCTGCGACATCGTGATCCGGCGCATGCCGGCAATCTCTTTCAGCGCCGTCCAGAATGCCTCTTCGAGGCTGACGCTCGTCTTGTGACCGGCAACGACGATCGATCGCTTTACGACGGGTGATTTCACCGCGCCTTCTCCATTTCCACCCAGTGATCGGTTTCTTTTCAACCAGCTTATACGGATTAATAACTGCGGCAACAGATCAGATCATCCAACCTTAGACGAGTGCTCAAACACAACCGTGCGACCACAACACAACCTCTACGGAACGATCGATGCCTTGCCTTCGCGGCGCGCATTGAGCAGAAGCAGCATAGCGCACAACTTTGGATTCGAATTTCCTGACTGACTCGACGGATTTCACCACGCTCGCACTTCCGCATGCCCGACACGTCGCCGATCAGATCGATCGCTGGACGCGCGAGCACACCGCTTTTGCATTGCTCATCGACCAGGCCGACGATGCAAACTCGGCGCTGCGGCAGTTTGCATCGATCAACCGCAATCATGGTCAGAGCGATACGGCCATCGACGCGCTTCGTGCCGCACTCGCACTGATGCCGACAGATGTTGCTGCGTGGCGCGCGCTTGCTTCGGACTACCAGTTGAGCGGACGCGACGAACTGGCTGAAGCATGTGCGCGACAGGCGCTCGCCATCGATCCGGACCACGCGACGACGTGGCTGCAATATGCGAGCCTCGCCTACCGGCTGCAGCGGGTCGATGATGCTGAAGCGGCCTATCTGCGCGCCCTGTCGGGCGATGCCTCGCTTGGCGACGCTCATCTCGGCCTGGGCGTGCTGTATCTCGGCTCCCGCCGTCCCGAGCAGGCCATCACCCATCTGCAACGCGCGCTGTCCTGGGGCGGCATCGATGCGGTCACGCATCTTTGCCTCGGACAGGCCTTCTACATGGCTGGCCGGTTTGGCGAGAGCGCCGATGCCTTGGCAATCGCAAACGGCTTTGCGCCGCTTGAAGACGTGACACTACGTCTCTACGCCCGCGCGCACACCTTTGCTTCGATGCTGGACGGCGATGTTCATGGTGCCATCGCCCGCTACCCGACGCTTGCGGGACGAGAGACCGAACCACTGGACGAGGTTTTGCGCACCGCATTCGCGCTGTTCAGCGCCTATGGCATGCATGAAGCCGCCGCGACGGTCGGACGTCTGCGACTAGAAGGCCAGCCGGACGATCCCGTGCAGCGCTATTTGCTGGATGCCGTCGGTGGACGGACGCATGACCGCGCACCGGCAGCCTATGTCGAAGCGCACTTCGATGAATTCGCCGAGGGCTTCGACAGCAAGCTTGTGGACATCCTTGGCTACAAGGTGCCGCAGCAACTCGCCGCCATGGTGGCGTCCTGCCGACCGACACTTGCGACCATCCTCGATCTCGGCTGCGGAACGGGACTGGCTGCAGAGCCGCTCGGGCGGTTCGGCGCGCGGCTGACCGGCATCGACCTGTCGGAGAAGATGCTCGCCGTCGCGGCACGGCGGAACGCCTATCACGACCTTATCAAGGCCGATGTCATGAGCCATCTCGCGGACAGCCCGCGTAGTTTCGATCTCGTCTTCGCTGCCGATCTCCTGATCTATCTCGGCCGGCTCGACGAGCTCATCGGCCTGATTGCGCGCGTGCTGCCTGCAGACGGCCTCTTCGCAGCGAGCATCGAGCGCACGGATCACCGCGACTTCACGTTGCTTTCATCCGGCCGGTTCGCCCATAGCGAGACATATTTCGAAGCCTGCGCCGCAAAGGGCTTCGAGATCGTGCGCAAGGAAAATTCCGAGCTGCGCCTCGAAGCCGGGCGCCCTGCCCTCGGCACGCTCTATGTGTTGCGTCGCCGTGACCAAACGAACACCGGGAGCGGCCAGCTCGCCGCCGCAACAAACCGCCAATAAATCTGCGAGATCTTCGCCGAGCACGCGTCGCGTCGTCGAACCTGCGGTCTGCAGATCGAGAGCCGCCTCGCTTCTGAGGTGCATCGCACAAAATTTAATCATCTGCCTAGGAAATCAGTAGCGCCGCTCGTTCTAACGGCACTATTGATCTTCAACAGCAGAGCTCTTTCTAGAAATACTCAAAAAATCAGAATGTTAGAAGATCGCCAGATTGGCACGCCATTTGCTTTTGTTATTTACGTCAATGATGACCGCCGTCCGCCGGATGCTGAGACCGCTGTTGGTTTCAAGCGCAGGGACACAGCTCGCTTCCTGATTGTCAGGTGCGAAGCGGTCATCGTGACTCCATCCCTAACGGCTTGGTGAGCGAGTCCCTGTTTCCGATCGGCAGCGGTCCAAACAGGTTTGCACATGCTCGATCAACCGAACGCAAAGAAGCAGAAGCTCGTCATCCTCGGCAACGGTATGGCCGCCGGCCGCGTCATGGACGAGCTGTTCGCGCGCGCACCAGACCGTTACGACGTTGTGGTGTTCGGCGCGGAGCCGCGTGTTAATTATGACCGCATCATGCTGTCGCCGGTGCTCTCCGGCGAGAAGGCTTATGACGACATTCTGATCCACACCGATGAGTGGTACGCGACCAACAAGGTTGATCTCAGACGCGGTGAACTCGTCGTTGCGATCGATCGCGCTGCGAAAACCGTCACCACAGAGTCCGGCGCGATCGAAGCTTACGACACGCTGATTATCGCAACCGGCTCCAAGCCGATTCTCATTCCGGTCCCCGGCGCGGAGCTGCCCGGCGTCGTCACCTATCGCGATCTCGACGACGTCAACTTGATGCTCGATGCAGCCGGCAAGGGCGGCCACGCTGTCGTCATCGGCGGCGGCTTGCTCGGCCTCGAAGCCGCAGCCGGCCTGGCCATGCGCGGAATGACAACGACCGTCATCCATCTGATGCCAACATTGATGGAGCGCCAACTCGATCCCAACGCTGCCTATCTGTTGCAAAAGGCGATCGAGGCGCGCGGCATCGAGGTGCTGACCGGAGCCAACACAGCAGCCATCCTCGGCGACTCATGCGTTGAGTCAGTCCGGCTGGACGATGGTCGGACCCTGGCGGCCGATCTCGTCGTGATGGCGGTCGGCATCCGCCCGAATACGGTGCTCGCCAAACTCGCCGACCTCGACGTCAAGCGCGGCATCGTCGTGAACGATCATCTGCGGACCAGCGACGACAACATCTATGCAGTCGGCGAGTGCGTCGAGCATCGCGGTCAGTGCTATGGCCTTGTCGCGCCCCTGTATGACATGGCAAAGACCCTCGCGGCGACGCTCGCCGGCGAGACCGTCGATGGCTATATCGGTTCGACCACCTCGACCAAGCTGAAAGTCACCGGCGTAGATCTGTTCTCCGCTGGCGATTTCGCCGAGGGCGACGTCAAGGATGAGATCGTGCTGCGCGATCCTGCCCGCGGCATCTACAAGCGTATCGTCTTGCGCGACGACCGCATCATCGGCGCGGTGCTCTATGGCGATACGGCCGACGGCTCATGGTATTTCGACCTGCTCAAAAAGAATGTCGATATCGGCGCCATGCGCAACGCGCTGATTCTCGGTCAGGCCTATCAGGGCGGCGTTGCCCTTGATCCGATCGCCGCTGTCGCAGCGTTGTCGGATGATGCAGAAATCTGCGGCTGCAACGGCGTGTGCAAGGGCGCGATCACCCAGGCGATCACCGTCCACGGCCTCACCACCCTCGACGATGTGCGCGCCCGCACCAAGGCATCGGCCTCCTGCGGCCAGTGCACAGCGAAGGTGGAATCGCTGCTCGCAGCCACGCTCGGCGACAACTACTCCGCCGCCGGCCGCAAGCCGATGTGCAAATGCACAGACCTCACCCATAGCGAAGTCCGCGGCTTCATTCTCTCGAAGGAGTTGAAGTCCGTCCCCGCCGTGATGCAGGAGCTGGCATGGAAAACCTCCTGCGGCTGTCCGTCCTGCCGCCCGGCGCTGAACTATTATCTGCTTTGCGCCTGGCCAGGTGAATATACCGACGATGCGCAGTCGCGCTACATCAACGAGCGCGTCCATGCCAACATCCAGAAGGACGGCACCTTCTCCGTTGTGCCACGCATGTGGGGCGGCCTGACCACACCTGACGAATTGCGCGCCATCGCGGACGTCGCCGACCGCTTCAAGATTCCGACGGTGAAAGTCACCGGCGGCCAGCGCATCGACCTGCTGGGCGTGCGCAAGGAAGACCTGCCCGCAGTGTGGGCACAGCTCAACAGCGCAGGCCTCGTCTCCGGTGCTGCCTATGCCAAGGGCCTGCGCACGGTGAAGACCTGCGTCGGCTCCGAATGGTGCCGCTTCGGCACGCAGGATTCGACCGGCCTCGGCGTCAAGCTTGAGCGTTTCATGTGCGGCTCATGGGCGCCCGCGAAGGTGAAGCTCGGCGTCTCAGGCTGCCCGCGCAACTGCGCGGAATCCACGGTGAAGGACATCGGCGTGATCTGCGTCGAGTCCGGGTACGACATCCACATCGCCGGTGCGGCGGGTCTGCATGTTCGCCAGACCGATCTGCTCGGCCATGTCGATACGGAGGACGAGGCGATCGAATACATCGCCGCCTTCATGCAGATGTACCGCGAGGAAGCAGGCTATCTGGAACGCGTCTGGAAATGGGTCGAAAATGTCGGCCTCGACAAGGTTCGCGCGGCGATCATGGACGATGCCGACAACCGTCGCGCTCTGCTGGCCCGCTTCGAAAAATCGCAACGCGCGGTCCGCAGGGATCCGTGGGCAGAACGCGCCGCCGGCCGCGAACAGCATGAATTTACGCCGCTTGCAGCAATCAACTCAATTATGGCCGTCCCGGCAGAATGAACATGACAATGGTCCCATCCAACGAATTCTGGTTCGACGTCGGCCCACTGCGCGCGATTCCCCAACGCGGCGCGCGCACGGTGAAGACTCCGCGGCGCGAGATCGCGGTATTCCGCACTGCCAGCGACGAGGTGTTCGCGCTGGAAAATCGCTGCCCGCACAAGGGCGGCCCACTTAGCGAAGGCATCGTGCACGGTCGCAAGGTCGCCTGCCCGCTGCATAACTGGATCATCAATCTCGATGATGGCGAAGCCTCGGGCGCTGACAAGGGCTGCGCGCGCAGCTTCCCGGTCAAGCTCGAGAACGGCCGTATCTATCTCAACATGAGCGTCGCCGCCGCCCCGTAGGTGCGTACCGCATCACACCACCTCACTCGCAAAGGAAGTTTTTAGATAATGGCCTATCTCGTCCCTTCAGAATTCGTGACCAAGATGGTGGATGCCGGCGAATCCAAGATCTTCATGTCCACGCGCGACACCATCATCCGCGCCTTCATGGCCGGCGCTATCCTGGCGCTCGCCGCTGTGTTCGCCGTCACCGTCACGGTGCAGACGGGCTATCCGATCATCGGTGCGATCCTCTTTCCGGTCGGCTTCTGTATGCTCTATCTGCTCGGCTTCGATCTGCTGACCGGCGTCTTCGTGCTGACGCCTCTGGCATTGATTGACAAGCGCCCCGGCGTCACTGCCGGCGGCGTACTGCGCAATTGGGGCCTCGTCTTCATCGGCAATTTCATGGGCGCGATCGTCGTTGCCGTCATGATGTCAATCGTGTTTACCTTCGGCTTCTCGACGTCGCCGGACAAGGTGGGTCAGGTGATCGGCCATATCGGCGAAGGCCGCACCCTCGGCTATGCGCAGTATGGCGCAGCCGGCATGCTGACGCTGTTCATCCGCGGCATGCTCTGCAACTGGATGGTCTCAACCGGCGTGGTCGGCGCGATGATTTCAACGACCGTCAGCGGCAAAGTCATCGCGATGTGGATGCCGGTCATGGTCTTCTTCGCGATGACGTTCGAGCATTCGATCGTCAACATGTTCCTGTTCCCTGCCGGCCTGATGCTCGGCGGCAAGTTCACGATCATGGATTACATCATCTGGAACGAGATTCCGACCGTGCTCGGCAACCTCATTGGCGGTCTTACCTTCACCGGCCTGACGCTGTATGCAACACACATCAAGACAGCTCCGAAGCGCGTTGCTAGTCTCGCCCGCTAGGCCGCCCCGCAATCCTCGCAACACGACGCCCCGGCTTCCCCAGCTGGGGCGTCATTTTATTAGTGTGACTCATGCCGCGTGAATTGACGATTTCGATCGGCCAGCATTCGGACAGGGGCCGCAAGGACACCAATCAGGATTTCCACGGCACCCTGACTCCGACCGAGCCGCTGTTGAGCCTCAAAGGCATTGCCGTCGTCATCGCCGACGGCATCAGCAGCAGCGCGGTCAGCGGCGAAGCCAGCGAATCTGCGGTCAAATCGTTTCTCACCGACTATTATTGCACATCCGAATCCTGGTCGGTGAAGACATCGGCGCAACGCGTCATCGCTGCGACCAATTCGTGGCTGCAATCCCAGACCCAGCGCGGCCGCTACCATTACGACAAGGATCGCGGCTACGTCTGCACCCTGAGTGCAATGGTGATACGCGCACGCGCAGCGCACCTGTTTCATGTCGGCGATTCCCGCATCTATCGCGTATCGGACCGCGCACTCGAGCAACTTACCACCGACCATCGCGTCGTAATCTCATCCGAGCAGAGCTACCTTGCCCGCGCGCTTGGCGTGAACCCGCAAATCGAGATCGACTATCAGGCCCTGCAGATCGACGACGGCGATGTCTTCATCCTCGCCACCGACGGAGTCTATGATTTCGTCGGGGCGCGCTTCATCACTTCGGCGATCGCCGATCACGCGGACGATCTCGACGCCGCCGCGAAGCTGATCGTCGACGAGGCCTATGCACAGAACAGCCCGGACAACCTCACCGTACAGATCGTGCGGATAGATGCGGTGCCGGATGGTGAGGCCAGCGACATTCTGATGCCGCAATTGCCGCTGCCACCACTGCTCGAAGCTCGCGCGGTGTTCGACGGCTACAGGATCGTGCGCGAACTGCATGGCAGCAGCCGTAGCCACATCTATCTCGCGATCGATCTGGAGAGCGGCGAACAGGTCGTCATCAAGATTCCGTCGATCGATCTGCGCGAAGACCCGGTCTATCTCAAGCGGTTCATGATCGAGGAATGGGTGGCGCGGCGCATCGACAGTCCGCATGTGCTGAAGCCGTGCCGACAGTCGCGCAAGCGCAACTACCTCTACATCGTCGCCGAATTCATCGAAGGCCAGACGCTGAAGCAGTGGATGCTCGACAATCCGAAGCCGGATTTGGAAACCGTGCGCGGCATCACCGAGCAGATCGCACGCGGCTTGCAGGCGTTCCATCGGATGGAGATGATCCATCAGGACATTCGGCCAGACAATATCATGATCGACAAGACGGGCACGGTGAAGATCATCGATTTTGGCTCGACCCGTGTCAACGGCGTCGCCGAAGCTGATTCACCCGGCAAGCACAGCGACATTCTCGGCACGCCGCAATACACCGCACCCGAGCTGTTTCTCGGCAAGCGCGCCGCGTCGGGTTCCGACCTCTATGCGCTTGGAATTCTGACCTATCAGATGCTGTCCGGGACGCTGCCTTACGGAGCGGAGGTTGCGAAAGCGACGACTGCCGCACAGCACCGCAAGCTGCGCTATCGATCGCTGCTCGACAATGCCAGCGATATGCCGGAATGGATCGACGGCGTGTTGCGTAAGGCCGTACATCCCGACCCGGCGAAGCGCTATGACGAACTCTCCGAGTATATTTACGACCTGCGCAATCCGAAGGCGGAGTTTCTCAACCCTCCGATCGTTCCGCTCCTGGAGCGCAATCCGAACATGGTCTGGAAGGGCCTGTCGCTCCTGCTCGCTATAGCTGTGGTCGTATTGCTGGCGAGGCGCTAACGGCGTCGCCAGTTCGGCCCGCGCCCCTCGCGGAAGCCTCCGCAATATCCAATCCAACAGTTACCACACTTCATTTCGGCCCGATGCTCATGGCTCGATGAGCTTGTTCCGGATTGCATAACGCACAAGGCTCGCTGTCGAATTCACATCAATTTTCCTCATCGCTGCCGAACGCTGCGATTCAACGGTCTTGATGCTGACGTTCAATAGCGCACTGATTTCCTTGTTACTGTTCCCCTCCGCAATCAACTGAACGACAATACGCTCACGCGGTGTCAGCAAGGGAGCCGCTTTGTCGGTCCTCTTTGCCAAGTAGCAATCCAACATACGTTCCGACAAGCGCCCCGTAAAGAACGGCTTGCGGTTCGCCAGCGCCTCGATTGCGGAGACAAGATATTGCTTCGCATCCGATTTCAGGAGGAAGGCCTTGGCGCCTGCGGCCAGCGCCTGCGTAATGATCTCGTCCGTATCGTGCATCGTGAACATCAAAACCTCGGTCCGATCGAGACGTGACCGAACCTGGCGAGTGACTTCCACGCCGTTCATCATGGGAAGCGAATAGTCCGTAATCACGATATCCGGCTTGAGTGCCAGTGCCATCGTGAGTGCCGTCCTTCCATCGCCGGCCTCGCCGACCACTTCCCATCCGGCGCGAAGCTCCAGGATCGAGCGCAGACCCGATCGAACGACATCGTGGTCGTCCGCGATCAGAATGCGAACCGCTGGCGGGCCGTTGAGCAAGCCGACCTCCGATTAAGGCCGCGAGGCACGGAGATTAGCGAGTTTCAGGTGTTCCCCGTATTCGTATAAACCCTGAAAAATGGAGCCGGCTCCCCGAAATGCCCACTGCTAGGCAGCCGGAAGGACTGCGGTTGCCGAGGACAACGGAATGCGCACGAAGACCACCGTGCCCTTGCCCGATGAGCGGATTTTCAGGCAGCCGCCAAACTGATGCGCGCGAGCCCGCATGCCTGAGATACCGACACCCGATTTCGCCAGCTTTCCTTCTACGTCGCGCGCGATTCCTATGCCATCGTCAGCGATGCCCAGCGAGATCCGTCTTGCGCCCACCGCGACGCCGACATGCACCGCGCTCGCATGCGCGTGCCGATGCACATTGGCCATCGCCTCCTGTATTATCCGAAGCACTGTACGCTTCAGACTAAGCGGCAGACCGTCAAGAGTACCCGAGATGCGCAGGTTAACAGCTATTCCAGTGCGGTCGGAATAGCCGGAAGCAAAACGGGATAATGTGGGGCGTAGCCCGTCCTGGTCCAAAGCCTGGGGGTAGAGCAGATAGCTCACCGATCGGATCTCCCGCTGCGCCTCGGAAACCGATTCCTCCACGGCCTCCAATATGCGATCCAACTCCTTCGCCGGCATTCGATCGCGCAGCGACATCAAGTTAAGGCTCGCCGCCGTCAAATGCTGGACCGTGGAATCGTGCAGTTCCGCAGCATACCGCTGGCGTTCTTGTTCCTGCAGATTGACCAGGCGAACGGCGAGGTTGTCCACGTCGTGAAGCGCTGTCTCCAGTTCGGTCACGTCGTCCCGCGAGATCAGAGTGCGACGCCAGCGCCGAACCTCCATCCGCGACGCGCGGAGACGATAGCTGCGGTAGCCGCCGCGTACCTTGGTCCTGAAATTCAAGCCGAATTCCCGCGTCTCGCCGGTAAGCACTGACCTGATGCCGGACCGGAAAGCGAGTAGTTGAGGTTTGACTGGATGCAAGTCCCGGATATCGAGATAGTGCTCACCGATTCCATTGTCCGGCAGATATCCTCCTGTATCTGCCATGAATCGATGCCAAGCCCGGTTCGCGACAAGGACGCGCCCTTCCTCATCCAGTATCGCGATCTCGGAAGACGTCGCGTCGAGGGCCGAGTTCAGAAGGTCCCTGGCCTTCTCTCCGGCTAGTTCCGCTGCTTTTCTATCGGTGACATCGCGGAAGAGGACGGTGGTCCCTTGACCGGATGGCAGAAAATCGGCTTCCACCCGACAGCCCGGATGTGTCTTGCTGGAGATCTCAACCCTGCGCTTCTCGCGGCTTTTGACAAGATCGATCAGCGCAGTCCGGTCGCACGGATCCATCTCTGTGAACACGTCGAACACATATTTTCCGAGTACATTCTGGACCGGCTGACCGACCCAATGCGCGGCCGCTGCGTTCATCGCCGATATTCTGAAGTCGGCGTCCACCTTCAGGTAGCAATCAGAGACCTGGTCCAGGATCGCGCGCAGATCGGTCTCGCTTGTTTCTTCGAAACGACCGGACTTGTGTGCAAGGGTCTCGTTCATCTCGCCCTCTTATCGAAGTCTTTCGTCGAACTTAGCTCAACGTTTCATCGACAAACGTGCGTGAAGCACAGCGCACGCTCCGGTTGAAGGGTATTCCAACCCGGCAGGCAAGGTAAGTGTATTTCTTGGATTTCTGGAGGATTTCTCCGGCTGCGAACAAACGAGCGTTATGTATCCGCCCCCTTCTGCGGTCTTCGATCTCCGCCGCACTGCGGAATGCGGCTGCATGATACGTAGCGATCTAGTCTTGTGGGTAGCAGTCGAGAAATCCGTGGAGCAGTGACAACGCGCCGATTTGATCAGAATTAAACACTTTGCGAACACTGCCGAGAACAACGGCCGCCATTGCAATCCGCGTTCGGCGACGAGTGCCTTGCCGGCTCGGTCGATGTTTTTGGTCTCTTTGGTCTCTTGCCGCGGATCCCAAACCGTCCGCCAGGTCAATGGGATTCCCAGATCGGAGCGTCGGTGAACAGGCCGCCCTCGGCAAAGCCGATGCCGTAGATCAGGACTACTCCGAAGGAGAAGCTGACCAAACCCGATACCATGCGGAGCCGCCAGTTGAATTTTGGCAGATTGATAGCTGTGAACACAAACGGAGCCGACAGGATCAACGTGATGAGCATCATTCCGATGATAGTGCCGAGCCCGAACAGCAGCAGATAGCCGAGCGCGGCGACTGGTTCGTGGATGATCGACAGGATCATCAGGGCGACGGCGGCCGATCCGGCAAGGCCGTGCAGGAGGCCGACCACGAAAGGTCGCAACCAATCATAGAACGCGATCCGACCAGGCCCACTGCGGTCAAGCCGCGCTAACGGCGTGTGCTCGTCGGCGTGCCCGTGCGCGCCGGGGCTGTGACCGTGGGCGTGCCGGTGCAAGTAGTCGCCGTGCGCATGGAGGTGATCGTGGACATCGGGCTCGTGCATGCCGGGAGTACCGGCATGAACATGGGCCGCATCGCCCGCGCGGCCCATGCCTCTGAACATGCCTCTCAAGGTGAGAACGCCCAGCAGGACGAGCATGATGCCGACGGCAAATTCCATCGACATGCCGAGCAGTGGCGGAATGACGACCCCGAACACGATGATTGCCGCGCCGACTGCCATGACCGTGACGGTGTGCCCAACGCCCCAGGCAACACCGATCAGCGCCGAGCCCGCCACGCTGCGCTCGCGGCTGACAATCGTCGCAATGGCGATCACGTGGTCAGCGTCGGTCGCATGCCGCACCCCGAGAAAGAAGCCGAGAAAAAGGAAGGACACGACGTTCAGGGCGTCTCCGATCATTCGCACGTTTCAAGATGGCATCGGAGCGAAGAACCTTCGCACCGATAGCCCGGACCATACGTCCGCCCGTGACAGCTCGTCCATCAGGGTGATTCCGATGGAAGACCGGGGAAGAACCCTGATTGACGCATCCAGTTGCGGGGACCTACTGTCGGGTAAACGTCGTTACATGGAGCTTCTAACGCTCCATATAACCGACTGCCAATTAGCTCGGTCGTGCTCCTGCTTTTCCCCTAAGGTGAAGCAAGCCGAGCAGGCAGAGCCCGGAGGATTGCATGCAGCTCACTCCGAGAGAGTTCGACAAGCTGCTCATCTACATGATGGCAGATGTCGCGTTAAAGCGAAGAGCCAAAGGCCTCAAGCTCAATTATCCCGAAGCCGTCGCTGTCATCTCAGCGGTCGCCCTTGATGGCGCACGTGCCGGGAAAACCATCGAAGACGTCACCAAGGAAGCGCGCACCGCCCTCACCAAAGCTGATGTGATGGATGGCGTCGCTGATCTCATTCCAATGGTGCAGATCGAGGCGGTGTTCACCGACGGCAGCCGCCTGGTGACGGTGCACACACCCGTCCAGTGAATGCCTGACAGGAGGCGAAGATGGCTGGACCAAAAGTGGGCCCCACTGTTGCCAAAAATATCGACCCGGCCACGGAGGCCGTGCCGGTCGGCGGTTACATATGCAGTTCAGCGGCGATCACATTCGATACCGATCGTCCGGTGACGACGCTCAAGGTGCGCAATGCGGGTGACCGCCCGATACAGGTCGGATCGCACTTCCATTTTTTTGAAGTCAATCGTGCGCTGGAATTCGATCGCGCAGCGGCCTTCGGGTTGCGCCTGAACATTCCGTCATCGACGGCAACGCGATTTGAGCCCGGTGACGAACGCGAGATTCAGCTCGTTCCCTATGGCGGCAAGCGCGCCGTCTATGGCTTCAACAATCTCGTCGATGGTCCTACCGCAGGCAAGGACGCCGCCACAGTCAAATCCAGGGCGGTGGCAGAGGCAGCGAAGCGAGGCTTCCGCTCGATTTAAGTCGTGAGGTCGCGTCGAAAGAAATCTTGAATGAGGCCACCATGCCTACGATGTCTCGACAAGAATATGTCGGCCTGTTCGGCCCCACGACGGGCGACCGCATCCGCTTGGGCGATACGGGCTTGTTTGTCGAAATAGAGCGCGATTTACGCGGCGGCTACGGCGACGAGCTCGTCTTCGGCGGCGGCAAGAGCATGCGTGAGGGCATGGGCATGGACAACCAGGTAACGCGGGCAGGCGGCGCTCCCGATCTGGTGATCACCAACGTGACCGTGATCGACGCGGTGCTGGGCGTCGTGAAAGCAGACGTCGGAATCAAGGACGGTCGTATCAGCGCAATCGGCAAGGCCGGCAATCCGCAGACGATGGATCGGGTCACACCTGGCCTGGAGATCGGCCTCGCCACCGATGCTATCTCAGGCTCGCATCTGATCCTGACGGCCGCCGGGATCGACACACACATTCATTTCATTTCTCCGCAGCAGGCGGAGGCCGCGCTCTCAAACGGCACAACGACATTAATCGGCGGCGGTACCGGTCCTTCTGACGGCTCCTACGCGACGACAGTCACGTCTGGTCCCGGAAACATCAGCATGATGTTACGCGCATTCGAAAACTGGCCGCTCAATGTCGGCATTCTCGGCAAGGGCCACGGACATGGTAAAGCGGCTCTGCTTGAACAGATCGAGGCCGGCGCGGTCGGCGTGAAATGTCACGAAGACTGGGGCACCACCCCGGCGGTGCTTCGGTCCGCACTCACCGTCGCAGACGAGACGGATACTCAAGTATGCATCCATACCGACACACTGAACGAATCCGGCTTCGTCGACGATTCGATCGAGGCATTTGAGGGGCGGACAGTCCATTCGTTTCATACCGAAGGGTCCGGCGGCGGCCACGCTCCGGATATCATCAAGATCGCCGGCCTTCCTAACGTCTTGCCATCTTCGACCAACCCCACGCTCCCCTATGGCATCAATTCGCAGGCGGAGCTCTATGACATGATCATGGTGTGTCACCACCTTAGCCCTGACATCCCGTCAGACGTTGCGTTCACTGAGAGCCGCATCCGAGCTGAAACCATCGCCGCAGAAAACGTCCTTCAGGACCTCGGAGTCATCTCGATGTTCTCAAGCGACTCGCAGGCCATGGGGCGCATCGGAGAATGCTGGCTGCGTTGCATCCAGACCGCTGATGCGATGAAGACCGGACGCGGCAAGCTGCCGGAGGACGCGCCCGGCAACGACAATTTCCGGGTGCTACGCTACGTGGCAAAGATCACGATCAACCCGGCAATCACGCACGGTATTGCCGACGTACTGGGCTCGATTGAAGTCGGCAAGATCGCCGACCTCGTCCTGTGGGAGCCGGCGTTCTTCGGCGCCAAGCCCAAGCTCATCATCAAGAACGGCTTTATAAGCTGGGCTGTGATGGGCGATCCAAACGCATCGCTACCGACGCCGCAGCCGACCTACTATCGGCCCATGTTCGGGGCTTACGGTAATGCGTTGGCGGCGAACTGTATCACGTTCGTCTCCGGCGTCGCTCATGCGGAGGGAATCAAGGAACGGCTGGGACTGCGCCGGCAGGTGATGCCGGTGCGAAACGTGCGCAACATCGGCAAGCGCGACATGATCCGAAATGCCGGGACGCCGAAAATTGAAGTCAACCCGGAAACTTTCGCCGTAACCGTCGACGGCAAGCACGCGACCGTACAACCCTTGACGACGGTCTCGCTAAACCAGAAGTACTTCTTCAGCTAAGGCGCTCGCCATGATTCTCATCGAGACCATTCTCGGCAACATCGGCGATCGCGAATGGACCGAGCGTTTGTCCGCGGCGAACACGGACTTACTGGAGATCGACCAATGGGAAGCGCAGAAGAGCCGCTTCCGCAAGACAACTGCAAAGGGGGTGGAGATCGCAGTCTCGATCGACCGCGGCACCCACATCCGCGATGGAGACGTGCTGCTCTGGGACGCCCGGGCGCTCTCGGCACTCGTCGCACGCATCGAGCTGCGTGACGTGATGATCGTGCATCTGGACGAGCTCATGAGCCTCGCTCGCGAAGTGGCAATGCGGACATGTGTTGAACTGGGACACGCGATGGGAAATCAGCATTGGCCAGCGCTAGTCAAGGACACAGTCGTCTATGTCCCGCTCACCGTCGATCGCAAGGTGATGGCGTCCGTCATGAATACACACCGTTTTGAGGGAATCCGGTACGAGTTCGTATCCGGTCGCGACGTTATTCCCTATCTCGCTCCACATGAATCGCGGAGGCTCTTCGGTGGCGCGGAAGGACCGGTGCACACCCACACACACGAGAGCTATGCCGGTATCGATTCGGAGAGCGGCCGCGTATACGGACATCCGCCAATGCATGTCCATGCCCACACGGGAACTCAGGGACAAGCATCGACGGCAACGGCGGGATCCGCGCATGATCATCGCGAATGATGGGGTTGATGCATCGAGCAGCGCCGCATTTCTCTCGCGGATGCTGCAATTTGGCGACTCGATGTTTCCCATTGGCGCGTTCGCGTTTTCCGCCGGCTTGGAATCTGCTATTCAGAAAGGCATCGTCATCAACGCGGCAACGCTTCGAGCGTTCGCGCGCACCGCGTTAGAGCAGGCGGCGCGCGGTGACTGCATCGCCCTGATCGCCGCGCATCGCGCGGCAACTGCTGGCGATATCGATACCCTCGTCCAAATCGATGCACAGGTATACGCACGCAAGCTTTCAGAGGAAGCGCGGACAATGTCTGTTCGCACAGGCAAGAAGTTCACGGAGCTGGGTGTGGATGTGGTGGGCGCGCCGCTGCTTTGTACCTGGCGTGAATGCATCAAAAAGTCTGTCACCCCCGGTTGCTACCCGGTAGCTCTGGCAATCAATTTTGCCGTACAGGATCTGGCCGCCTGCCAAGCGTTTGTCGTGCACCAGTATGGCGTCGCGACAACGATCCTCGGTGCGGCCTTACGGTTGATGAAAGTCAGCCACATCGACACGCAGACGATTCTCTACGAGCTCACCGGACAAGTGCCAGGGATGTACGAGACCGCCGCAGCGGCGCGGCTTTCGGACATGACGAGTTTTGCGCCGTTGACGGACATTCTGGCCGCCGTTCATACCAAGGCGCATGTGCGGCTGTTCATGAGCTGATGTTGAAGGGAGCTTCGGATGTCGAAGAATATCACGCGCATTGGCATCGGCGGTCCTGTCGGGTCAGGCAAGACCGCAATCGTCGAGGCCATTACACCGCGTTTGCTCGACCTCGGCATCAAGGTGCTCATCATCACCAATGACGTGGTAACGACCGAAGACGCCAAGCATGTTCAGCGCACCCTCAAGGGCATTCTGCTCCAGGAACGCATTCTTGGAGTGGAGACCGGTGCCTGCCCCCATACAGCGGTTCGCGAAGACCCAAGCATGAACCTCGCCGCAGTCGAGGATATGGAACGGCGCTTTCCGGATAGCGACGTCGTGCTGATCGAAAGCGGGGGCGATAATCTGACGCTGACCTTCTCGCCGGCGCTGGTAGACTATTTCATCTATGTAATCGACGTCGCCGCAGGCGATAAGATCCCTCGCAAAAACGGACCCGGGATCACCTATTCCGACATCCTGGTGATCAACAAAACAGATCTTGCGCCCCATGTCGGGGCTAGCCTTGAGGTGATGAAGCGGGACTCAGAGATGATGCGCGGTGGCAAGCCGTTCCTGTTCACGAATTGCAAGACGGGGGACGGCATTCCGGAATTGGTGGCGCTGATCGAACGGGAATTCTTGTTCGATATCACCCCGCGCGCACGGCGCTCCGCATGATACCGGCGGCCTTTCCTCCCTGGACACGCGCTGAAACGCTCGGCGCATCGGTGCCGGAATTCGCCTCGTTCCAGGATGAGCCACCGCAGATGAGCAGCGGCACTGTGGGCAAGACGGGCTTCCTCCGTCTGGGCTTCGAGCACCGCTCCGGCGAAACGATCCTGGCAAATCTGGAACGCCGGGCTCCCTACATGGTACAGCGCGCGTTGCATTGCGACGAACAAATGCCAAGCTTGGCCTACGTGTTCCTGATCACCACCACGGGCTGCTTGCTGCAGGGAGACAGACTCGCCCTGGACATCATCCTTCGTCCGCGCGCGCAAGCACACATCACCTCCCAGTCCGCGACCAAGATCCATGCGATGGACGCCAACTATGCGGCGCAAAGCCAAACTATTACACTTGCGGATGACGCATACCTTGAATTTCTTCCCGATCCTGTGATTCCGCACCGGCACTCACGATTTATCAGCGACACACAAATCTCCATCGCCCCATCGGCCACATTGCTTCTTTCGGAGATCATTCAACCCGGCCGAAAGCACCATCATCCGGACGAGTGCTTCGGAGCAACTGTGTTCTCGATATCGACGACAGCTGCACGCCTCGATGGTCGCCCCCTATTCGCAGAGAAGCTCGTAATCGAGCCGCGGCGATATGTGATGCGGCAGACCGGCGTGATGGACTCCTTTGATGTGTTCGCCAACGTGATCCTGTGCGCTCCCAAGGACAAGGCAGACCGTATCCACGAACGTGCGGGTGCCGATGTAAATCTTGCCGAGGGTGTTGCGTTCGGTGCTTGTCGTTTGCCCAATGACGCCGGTCTGATTTTCAAGGTGCTGGGCCGTGAGACCGCGCAGGTGAAAGCCAAGGTACGCGAGTTCTGGAGCGTGGTACGCCAGGAGATCATCGGCGCCGCGCTACCTCCGCCCTATCTATGGCGCTAACGATCGACGGTTCCAGCAGGTGATCTCCAACAGCAGGTGCCGACACGTTCAGGGAGCCAACAATGAAAGAGATCCCGGGAAAGTGGGAGAGCTTCTCCGCCTCGTCAGGAATAGTGCGGTTCCTGGACATCAATTTGCGCAGCATCGGCCAAGTCATGTTTCAGGACAATCCACTAACCGGGCTTCTCTTTCTAGTCGCGATCGCCTGGGGTTCATACGCAGCTGGTGTTCCCCGGGTGGCAATTGCCGGCGTCGTCGCTGTTGTCGTGGCAAATCTAACGGCCCAATGGCTTAACGCTGATAGAGCGTCGTTCCATTCGGGGCTCTATGGATATAACGGCATCCTTGTCGGACTCGCGTTAGCGACATTTCTATCTCCGAACGCACTCATGTGGGTCTATGTGGTGTTGGGGGCGTCAGTTTCGGTCATCGCGATGCTCGGGACTGCCAATGCCGTCAAACCGTGGGGGCTCTCCAGTCTCACATTTCCATTCGTGCTCACGACGTGGCTCCTTCTCTTGGCCACGTATGGATTTTCCGGCCTCGTAGGAGCTGCACTACCGGCCGGCGACGTTGTCGCTGCATTTCAATCCTACGAGGCTAGCCCACTCAAGCTGATCGACCTCCTGCAGGGCGTGCTTCAAAGCATTTCACAGGTCTTCCTGAAGGCGAACGGCGTGGCAGCCCTTCTGCTACTCGTTGGCCTGGCTGTGAACTCGTTGGCGGCCGCCGCATTTGCTCTCGCCGGCGCGACACTGGCAGTTCTGGCGGCCCACCTCTTCGGCGCTGAAAGCGAACTGATCACCGGCGGCCTTCTCGGTTTCAGTCCCGTTCTGACGGCTATTGCGCTCGGTGCCGTGTTCTACAGACCAAGCTGGCGCGTAGCGATCTACGCCATGCTGGGCACGCTGGTTACGGTCATCGCGCAAGCAGCACTGAACGTCGCCCTGACGCCACTCGCCATCCCTGCGCTTACCGCACCTTTTGTGCTCGTCACATGGATATTCCTTCTTCCACGCCAGTGTTTCGAGCCAGCATCGACCGCAACAGACGAAGCCGCGGCAACGCGCGCAAGCTAGATCTCTTTTTGGAAGCACACATGTCTGACCCAGGTTTCATAGTGTTCCAGGACACACGCGGACATTGTCGTGTCCTGGATTTCAAGTTGTTGCCGGTGGAGAACTGAACGATGGGACTCGTCGGAATACTGCTCGGCCTCGCTTTGATGATGTGGCTTGCCTATCGAGGGTGGACCGTACTCATCGTAGCACCGGTGGCTGCCCTCCTGGCTGCTGCAATTTCAGGCGAGCCGCTTCTCGCGCATTGGACACAGACCTTCATGGGCGGTGCCGGCAGATTCGTTACGCAGTGGTTTCCCATGTTTCTGCTTGGCGGGCTATTTGGCAAGCTGATGGATGACAGCGGGTCGATCACCTCGATCGCGCGTTTCCTGACTGAACGGTTGGGAACACGCCGCACGATGCTCTCGGTGGTGCTGGCTTCGGCCGTGGTTACCTATGGCGGCGTCAGCGTCTTTGTTGCCTTTTTCGTACTGGTCCCCATGGCAAAGGAAATGTTCCGGGCCGCGGACATCCCTCGCCGATTAATGCCGGCGACCATCGGTCTCGGGGCGTTCACGTTCACGATGTCGGCAATGCCCGGAACCCCGTCCGTCAACAATGCCATTCCAATGCCGTACTTCGGCACAACCGCTTTCGCGGCGCCCGGTCTGGGCATCATCGCATCGATCATCATTATGGTTATTGGCATGTGGTGGCTCCGCCGCGCAGAGGCAGCCGCACGCAATGCCGGCGAGGGTTATGGCAGGGGTCCGGAAGAGTCTCCCGCCATCGACGAGACGGTTCGCGTACAGGCGACAGCGGCCGGTGATTTTGATCCAGCGGAAATTCAGCATGGCGGGCACAGTGCCAGCCTGCCGCCCATTATTATCGCCGCATTGCCGCTCGCCGTCGTCATCTGCACCAACTTCCTGATGTCGCTGGTTGTCCTCCCGCGGCTGGATTTTTCCTTCCTGGCCAAAGAGGCGTGGGGTGAGACCACGATCGGAGCGGTGGCCGGCGTCTGGTCGGTTGTTATTGCGCTCGCGGCTGCGACTCTGACCGTTATTGTTTTCAACTTCAGGCGTTTCCCGGCGCTGCGCGGAAGTTTGGATGCGGGTGCCGTTTCCTCTGTGTTACCGATCCTGACGATTGCCAGTCTCGTTGGCTTCGGCGCTGTCGTTGCGGCTCTGCCCGCATTCGCAGACGTGCGTGACGCGTTACTCTCGGTTGGCGGCGGCCCCCTTATCTCTCTCACGATCGCCGTGAACGCGCTCGCCGGACTCACCGGCACCGCCTCCGGGGGAATGGCAATCGTGCTCAATATACTTGGCGACACCTTTATGCAGCTCGCCGCTGAGCACGGAATCGATCCTGCGCTGATGCATCGCGTGACCACGATTGGCGCCGGTACGCTCGACGCCCTGCCACACAACGGCACAGTCCTGTTGCTGCTTCAGATCAGCGGGCTGACCCACAGGGAGAGCTATTTCGATATGGTGATGACCGTGATCGTCACCTGCATCATTGCACTTGCTGCGGTGCTTACACTGGGAACGATGTTTGGTTCATTTTGACGACGGTAGTTACCGCGACTTTGAAAGATTGTTCGGGCGAATGCCCCTCGTCAGTATCGACCAGTAGAGTTTCAACGGCCCCATAGGTGGCCGCGACCGATGCAGCCCCAGTTGAATATATGGGGACATTCCCGCCCCGTCGCTCAGGGTTTTGTCGGATATCGACATTGCGGATCGGAAGATACCATCCAAAGCCTGCCGATCATCACGCGGATCAGGAGCTTGGCATGACAGTCTATGATCGCCAATCCGACATCGAGGCCCTGGGTCCGCCTCCACTCTGGGCTTGCGCGCTACTCGGCATCGTGATGATCGCCGCCGGAATCCTCGCACTCGGCGACGTCGCGTTCGCGACCATCATCAGCGTCAAACTGATCGGGCTGACGGCGATCGCAGTCGGCGCGTTCGAGATCATACATGCGTTCTGGACCAGGGGATGGGGCGGCTTCCATTGGCAGATGATCCTTGGCGCGCTCTATCTCGCTTTCGGACTTGTGCTACTCACGCAGCCGACGTCCGGCGCCCTGATCCTGACCTATTTCCTCGGCGCCATGCTGCTCGCGTCAGGCGCCATTCGGTGCTTGCTGAGTTTCGCGCATTGGCGACAGAACGGCTGGATGATGCTGATCTCCGGCATCTTCGGATTGGTCGCCGGCGCTCTGATCCTGTTCAGTTTTCCCACCGTCAGTGTCTGGGCGCTGGGATTCCTGCTTGGCGTCGACCTGATTTCGCATGGCCTGGCGTGGTTGCTCTATGCGGTTCAATCCGTGCGGAGGACTGCGTAACTAAAAGAGGAGATGACGATGGAGACTCCCACCCGCCGAGCTTTCCTGGCACTTGCTCAGAATGCTATTGCCGCCGCGGCGATCGGTACCATCGGTACTCGTTTCATTGAGACTGCGGAAGCGATGCCGGTCCCACCTGATCTGGGTCTAGCCGGCAAACCGTCTGACCTTGCGGCTCAAGCCCAGTGGTGGGGACCGCAGCCTGCTCCAGGTTGGGGGCCCGGCTGGGGAGTTGGCCCGGGCTGGGGTCGGCCGGCACCGCGCACGCGCCGCTGGGTTTGCTGGTGGGATCGCGGTCGTCGCCGATGCGGATGGCAATGGGGACCACCGAGCGCCCCCGGTTGGGGCGCCGCTCCCGGCTGGGGCACTCCCGGTTGGGGCCCAGCCCCTGGCTGGGGTCACCCGCGCCCGCGCAGGCATCGCTGGGTTTGCTGGTGGCATCGCGGTCGTCGTCATTGCGGATGGCGGTGGGACTAGGAACACCCTCTCGCAATCCAATTCATCAACGGCAGATTTGTCATGAAGACTGCGCAAGCTTTTACCCAAGTGATGGAGGGAACCGTGCGCAGCAAGAACCGATGGCTTCTTGCCGCCGTGCTGGCAGCTCTTCTCGCTGGGGCAACCTGGTACTGCGTATCGGTATGGCAAGCGGCGCTATCAATGCCACCTTACGGCAATATCATCATGGGAGTCGCCGCCATACTGGCTCTCGTCGCCGGGTGCGGCCTGATCACGCTCATATTCTACACCCATCGCAAGGGTTACGACGAGGCTGCACGCAGCAATCGGCCCACGCGAGAGTGAGCGAGGTCTAAAAGGTCTTCGAAGAGTACTGGCCCTGCGGTTCTTTTCCGAACTCGAGGCAAGGAGTGCAAGATGTACCTTGCCAAGGTCTCGTTCAGACTGCTCGCGGCGAGCCTTGTCACGATTACGACCGGCGGAGCGGGCTTGACCCAGCCAGCTCCGACCGGTCCGCCCGCGGTCGGGGTGATCGAAGCGACCAGACGACCGATCACCGAGACCAGCGAATTCCTCGGGCGGATTGAAGCGATCAATCGGGTCAACGTCGTCGCTCGCGTCACCGCGTTTCTGGAACGCCGCCTGTTCGAGGAGGGCGCCGAGATCAAGAAAGGCGATCAGCTCTATCAACTTGAGCGTGGTCCCTTCCAAGCCGATCTCGCATCGAAGCAGGCGCAGGTGGCACAGCTCCAGGCAACACTCGAGAATGCCAGGCTGACGACCGAGCGCGCGCGCACCCTGCTCGGCGGGCCAGCAGGGCAACAGTCAACTTACGACGCGGCCGTCGCGAACCAGCGCAGCCTCGAAGCGCAGGTCCAGGCCGCTGAGGCGCAGGTCCAGGCGTCCCGGATCAATCTCGACTACACCATGATCAGCGCGCCGATCGACGGCAAGATCGGTCGTACGGCAGTGACAGAAGGTAACGTCGTCGGTCCAAGCTCGGGCGTATTGACCACAATCGTCAGCCAGGACCCGATGTATGTCACCTTTCCAGTGCCGCTGCGCCAGGGGCTGGAACTGCGCGAACGATACGGACCGCAAGGCGGCCTGGAAGCAGTGGTGATCAGGCTCCGGCTGCCTGATGGCCGCATGTATGGCCAATCCGGCAAGCTGAACTTCGTCGACAATACCATTGCGCAAAACACCGACACGATCACCGTGCGGGGCGAGATCGTCAATCCGATCCTACGTGCCCCGTCCGTAGCGGGCGTTACAGTTCACGAGCTGACCGACGGCGAATTCGTCACTGTCGTGCTCGAAGGCGTCCAACCGATCGAGGTACTGGCGATCCCGCGCTCGGCGGTCCTTTCCGACCAGCAGGGCGATTACGTTCTCGCGGTCGGTCCCGACAACAAGGCCGAGCAGCGCCGTATCCAACTCGGGCAATCGACTCCAACCATCGCCTCCGTCATCAGCGGCCTTGCCGTTGGCGACAAGGTGATCGTCGAGGGCCTGCAGCGGGCTCGCCCCGGTCAGGCCGTATCGCCGGGACCGGCAGGTCCGCAGATTCTGTCGAGTATGAAGGCCACCGCCGGTGAGGCGACTCCGCAAGCGGATCGCGGCGCCTCCGGCAAGACACATCCGGTGGACAACAAGCCATGATATCTGCCGTCTTCATCGATCGTCCGCGACTTGCGATGGTGATCGCCCTCATCATCACCATCGCCGGCGCGCTGGCGCTGATGCAGATTCCGGTGGCGCAATTTCCGGACATCGTGCCGCCGCAGGTCACGGTCGCCGGCACCTTCCCCGGCGCTTCTGCCGAGGTCGTTGAGAGCAGCGTCGCCCAGCCCCTGGAAGCGCAGATTATCGGCGTCGACCGCGCGCTCTACATGAAATCGACCAGCGCCAATGACGGTAGCTACACATTGACGGTTTCGTTCGCGCTAGGCACCAATCCCGACATCAATACAGTCAATGTCAACAATCGCGTGCAGAGCGCCCTGTCGCAATTGCCGACCGAAGTGCAGCAGCAGGGGCTGACGGTACAGAAGAGATCCTCATCGATTCTGCAATTCCTCGTGCTCTACAGCGCCGACGGCCAGCAGGATCCGCTGTTCATCACCAACTACGCCATCATCAACGTGCTCGATGCGATCGCGAGTACACCGGGCGTGGGCCAGGCGAATCTGTTCGCCAAGATGAACTATTCGATGCGGATCTGGTTCGATACGCAGCGGCTCACCAGCCTCAACCTCACACCGTCGGATGTCATCGCCGCGATCCGCACGCAAAGTGTCCAGGCGCCGGTCGGCCGCATCGGCGCGCGGCCGATCAGCGATGACCAGCAATTCCAGTTCAACGTACAGACCCTCGGCAGGCTCGCCACCGTCGATCAATTCGCCAATATCGTACTGCGCGCCAATCCGGACGGTTCGTCATTGCTGGTGAAGGACGTCGCCCGTGTCGAGATGGGCGCGCAAAACCTCGACAGCGAAGCGCGGATCGATGGGCGCGCGGCGGTGCCGATCGCAATCTATCTGGCACCGGGTGCCAATGCCGTAACCACCGCGCAGGCGGTCGCGACTACGATGCAGCGCCTGTCCAAGCGATTTCCAACCGGGCTCAGCTACCTCGTGCAATACGACTCCACGAGCTTTGTGCGGGATACCATCACGGAGGTGTTGCGAACGCTGGGCGAGGCCTTCGTCCTGGTCGTGATTGTCGTCTATCTCTTCCTCGGCAATCTCCGCGCCACCGTGATCCCGGCTATTGCCGTTCCCGTCAGCTTGATCGGCACCTTCGCCGTCCTGCTGGTGCTGGGCTATTCGGCCAACACGGTATCCCTGCTGGCTATGGTGCTCGCCATCGGCATCGTCGTGGACGACGCAATTGTCGTCGTTGAGAACGTCGAGCGGGTGATGGAGGAAGAGCCAGATCTATCGCCGGCCGAGGCCAGTAAAAAGGCCATGACGCAGATCACCGCGCCGATCATCGCGATCACGCTGGTGCTGCTCTCCGTGTTCGTGCCGATCGCATTCATTCCCGGCATCTCCGGCACACTGTTTCGTCAGTTTGCAGTGACGATCAGCGCCGCCATGATGATTTCGGCGCTGAATGCATTGACACTGTCGCCTGCATTATGTGCGCTGTTCCTGCGTCACACCGCCCCCAGGCGCGGCATCATAGGCCGTGTCCTCGGCGGCATCGACTGGCTGCGCGATCGCTACAGTAGCGGCGTGCGCCGGCTGGTGCGCGTGGCAGGCCTCTCCCTACTGCTCGTCGCCGTCTTCGCGGCCAGCATCTTCGGTATGTCGCTGATCACGCCAACGGGGTTCCTCCCCGAGGAAGACCAGGGCGCTTTCTTCACCTCGGTGCAACTGCCGGACGGCGCGTCGGTGGCACGAACCAGCGAAGTCACCCAACAGGTCGAAGATATCCTGAAGCAGATGCCCGCCGTCGATCACGTCCTTGCCATCATCGGCTTTTCCCTGCTCGACGGCGCATCCGAGCCGAACAGCGCGCTGGTGGTCACGCGCCTGAAGCCGTTTGCCGATCGCAAGTCAGCAACAGATTCTGCGCAAGCGCTGATCCGGCAAACCTTCGCGGCCGGCGCGCAGATCCGACAGGCCAACATATTGCCGTTCAACCTGCCGCCGATCATCGGGCTCTCCACCAGCGGCGGGTTCGAATACCAGCTCCAGGCACTGGAAGGACAGAGTCCAGCCGCGATTTCCAGTGTCGCGGGCGCGCTGATCGGTGCTGCCAACGCCGATCCACGGCTTGCACGCGTCTTTTCGACCTTCACCGCGACCAATCCATCCATCTATCTCGACATCGACCGCCGCAAGGCACAAGCGCTCGGAGTGACAATCAGCGACATCTTCACCGCCCTGCAGGCGACGCTCGGCGGCATCTATGTCAACAACTTCAACCGGTTTGGCCGCACCTGGCAGGTCAACGTTCAGGGCGAAGCGTTCGACCGCGCTGATATCTCGGACATCTGGCGCATCTATCTGCGCAACGATACCGGCCAGATGGTGCCAATACGATCAGTCGCCGGCATCAAGATCGTCACCGGACCGCAGGTGATCACCCGCTACAACAACTATCGTTCGGTGACGGTGAATGGCAGTCCGGCGCCCGGCGTCTCGTCCGGCACTGCGATTGCGGCGATGGCTGACATCTCCAATGCGGTACTGCCTGCGGGCTACAGTTTCGCATGGACCGGCACCGCCTATCAGGAGCAACAAGCTGCCGGTCAGACCGGTATCGTGCTCGCACTTGCCGTGCTGTTCGCCTATTTATTCCTGGTCGCACTCTATGAGAGCACGATCATCCCTATCCCGGTGCTGCTGTCGGTCGTCGTCGGCGTGCTCGGGTCCTACATCGGCATCAAGCTCGCAGGCCTCAATCTCGATCTCTACGGCCAGATCGGGCTCGTGGTCCTGATCGCGCTCGCCGCCAAGAACGGTATCCTCATCGTTGAATTTGCAAAGGAGCAACGCGAAGCGGGCGTGGCGCTCAACGACGCGGCGATCCAGGGCGCACATATGCGCTTCCGTGCGGTCATGATGACCTCGGTCGCTTTCATCCTTGGTCTATTACCGCTCGTGATCGCAGCCGGCGCCGCCGAGCTGAGCCGCAGAGCAGTCGGCACCGCTGTGTTCGCCGGCATGCTCGCCGCAAGCTCGATCGGGATCTTCATGGTGCCGATGCTCTACGTAACCTTCCAGCGCATGCGCGAGCGCGTGAAGGGAGCTTCCAAATCAACCAATCAACTGACGCCGCCTGTCGATGAAACGGTCTAGATCATGGCAAGCAATCGAAAACGCTGGCTGATCGCCCTCCTCGCCGTGGCCATCGGCGCCGGCGGCTACTTTGCCTGGCAAAAGCTCGGAGGCGACAATCTTCCGCCCGGATTCGCCAGCGGCAACGGCCGTATCGAGGCCGTCGAGATCGATATCGCGACCAAGGCGCCCGGACGCATCCGGGACATCCTGGCGAGAGAGGGCGATCTGGTCTCGGCGGGGCAGGTGTTGGCACAGATGGACACGGTGCAGCTCGAGGCGCAGTACCGTCAGGCCCAGGCGCAGTTGCGGCGTGCCACGATCGGTATCGATACTGCGAAGAGTCTCGTGACCCAGCGCGAGGCCGAGAAGAAGACGGCGACAGCCGTCATCGCGCAACGCAGCGCCGAACTGGATGCAGCCGATCGAAAGCTGCAGCGCTCGGAGCAACTGATCAGGACCAACGCTGTATCGCAGCAGGTGCTCGATGACGACCGTGCTGCTGCCAACGGAGCGAGGGCAGCCGTAGCTGCGGCAGAGGCACAGCTTGCAGCTTCAGAGGCCGCAATCAGCGCTGCGGGGGCGCAAGTGGTCGATGCCGAGGCAGCCGTCGAGGCGGCGAAGGCCGCCATCGAGAGCATCAAGGCGGATATCACCGATAGCACGCTCCGAGCGCCGCGCGACGGCCGCGTCCAGTTCCGTGTGGCCCAGCCGGGAGAGGTCCTCACCGCCGGCGGACGCGTGCTCAACCTCGTCGACCTCAGCGAGGTCTATATGACCTTCTTCCTTCCGACGGCGCAGGCCGGCCGCGTCGCTATTGGTTCGGAAGTTCGACTCGTGCTCGACGCCGCCCCGCAATGGGTCATTCCCGCCAAGGCGACGTTCGTCGCCAATGTTGCGCAGTTCACACCCAAGACGGTTGAGACCGAGGAGGAGCGTCAGAAACTGATGTTCCGCATCAGGGCACATATCCCGCCGGATCTGCTGCGGAGAAACATCGAACAGGTCAAGACCGGCCTGCCCGGCCGAGCCTTCATCCGCCTTGATCCGAATGCCGAGTGGCCGGCGCGGTTGACGGAACATCTGGTCAAATGAGTACCACGTCGAACAAAGCTCAATCCGATCCTTCTGCACCAGTGATACGTCTGGAGGCAGTCGGACTATCCTACGGCAAGATACGCGCGCTGGATGGCATCACGCTCGATATTCCGTCCGGGCGCATGGTCGGGCTGATCGGGCCCGATGGCGTCGGCAAATCCAGCCTGCTCTCGCTGATCGCAGGCGCCCGCGCGATCCAGGAAGGGCACGTCCATGTGCTCGGCGGCGACATGGCCGATGCGGCGCACCGGAGGCGGACATGCCCGCAAATCGCCTACATGCCGCAAGGACTCGGCAAGAATCTCTATCCGACCTTATCGGTCTTCGAAAATGCCGATTTCTTCGGTCGTCTGTTCGGCCAGGACAAGCGCGAGCGCGAACAACGGATCGACGAGCTTCTGCAAGACACGGGGCTCGCTCCTTTCGCGGACAGACCGGCCGGCAAGCTGTCGGGCGGCATGAAGCAGAAGCTCAGCCTTTGCTGCGCGCTGATTCACGATCCGGACCTCCTGATCCTGGATGAACCGACCACCGGTGTCGACCCCCTCTCTCGCCGCCAGTTCTGGGAACTGATCGACGGAATCCGCGGCAGTCACCCCGGCATGAGCGTCATCGTCGCGACCGCCTATATGGAGGAGGCCGCTCGCTTCGACTGGCTGGTCGCGATGGACGAAGGCCACGTGCTCGCTACCGGTACGCCCGCCGACCTGCTGCGGCAGACGGGCGCGGCCAATCTCGATGCCGCCTTTATCGCCCTGCTCCCCGAGGCGCAGCGCCGGGATCACAGGGACGTGGTGATCCCACCTCGCCCAAGCGGATCCGCCGACGACATCGCCATCGAGGCCGAGCATCTCACCGTGAGGTTCGGCGACTTTACCGCTGTTAACAATGTGAGTTTCCGCATTCCCCGCGGCGAGATCTTCGGCTTTCTCGGCTCAAACGGCTGCGGCAAGACCACGACCATGAAGGTGCTGACCGGGCTGTTGCCCGCCAGCGAAGGCACTGCAAAATTGTTCGGCCACGAGGTAGATCCCAACGACATGGATGTGCGGCGTCGCGTCGGCTACATGTCGCAGGCCTTCTCGCTCTATTCCGAGTTGACGATCCGGCAGAACCTCGAACTGCATGCGCGGCTGTTTCGGCTTGCCCCGGACATGATCGAAGGTCGCATTCAGGAGATGGCGCGGCGCTTCGACCTCGTCGATGTCGTCGACGCGTTGCCCGATGCGTTGCCACTTGGCGTCCGCCAACGCCTTTCGCTGGCGGTGGCGATGATCCATGCACCCGAAATCTTGATTCTCGACGAGCCTACATCTGGCGTCGATCCGGTGGCGCGCGACGACTTCTGGCAAAGTCTGTCCGACCTCTCTCGCAAGGACAATGTCACGATCTTCGTGTCGACGCATTTCATGAACGAGGCCGAGCGTTGCGACCGTATCTCACTGATGCACGCGGGCAAGGTGCTCATCAGCGATGCACCAGCCAGGCTCGCCGAGCTGCGCGGCGGAGGGAGCCTCGAAGAAGCCTTCGTCGCCTATCTGCAAGACGCGATCGGGGCGACGGATACCGAGCTCCCGAGAGCCGTACCGGCGACAGCGATCGAGGCTGAGCCAGCCAGCAATAACGGTGCGGCACGCGGATGGCTCACGCGATTCTTCGATTTGCGGCGCATGTTCGCCTACACGCATCGGGAGGCTCTCGAGCTGCGGCGCGATCCGATCCGTGCCACGCTGGCCGTTCTCGGCAGCCTCATCATGATGTTCGTGCTGGGCTACGGCCTCAACATGGACGTCGAGAATCTCTCGTTCGCGGTCATGGACCATGACGACACAACGATAAGTCGCGATTACATCCTGCAGATCTCGGGATCCCGCTATTTCACGGAAATGCCTCCGATTACCGATTATGACGATCTCGATCGCCGCATGCGCAGCGGTGAGCTCAGTCTCGCGCTCGAGATTCCACCCGGATTCGCGCGCGATGCCGCACACGGTCGCAACGTCAAGATCGGCGCGTGGATCGACGGTGCGATGCCTTCGCGCGCGGAAACCGTGAGGAGTTACGTGCAGGCAATGCACGCAACGTGGCTGGCACAGCGTGCCCAGCTGCTCTACGGCAACGCCGCGACCACAGGCGATTTCCGGATCGAGGTTCGCTTCCGCTACAACCCTGACATCAAGAGCATCGTGGCCATGGCCCCCGCCGTGATCCCGATCCTGCTGCTGATCATACCTGCGATATTGGCGACGCTGAGCGTCGTACGCGAGAAGGAGCTAGGATCGATCATCAATTTCTACGTAACGCCCGTGACACGACTGGAGTTTCTGGCCGGCAAACAGGTTCCGTATGTGGCGCTCGCCATGCTGAATTTCTTTCTTTTGACCGCCTTTGCCGTATTCGTCTTCCGCGTCCCATTCACCGGCAGCTTCTTCGCCTTTACGACCGCAGCGCTTCTTTACGTCATTATAACCACCGCGATGGGACTCGTCATCTCGGCGTTCATAAGCAGTCAGATCGCCGCGATCTTCGCGACCGCGCTGCTGACCATGATCCCCGCCACGACATATTCAGGGCTGGTCGATCCGGTATCGTCCCTTCAGGGAGCCGGTGCCTTCATCGGGCGGATTTATCCCACCGCGCATTTCGTCACCATCACGCGCGGCACCTTCTCCAAAGGACTCGATTTTGGCGATCTGGTGGGCCCATTCGTTGCGCTACTCGTAACCATCCCCGTGCTGATCGGCCTTGGAGTGGTGCTGTTGCGGAAACAAGCGAGCTAGACATGCGTGTCTCCAACATCATACAACTCGGCGTCAAGGAACTGCGGGGTCTGCTCCGCGATCCGATGATGCTGATCCTGATCGTCTATGCTTTCACGGTCTCGATCTATACGGCGTCCAGGTCGCAGCCGGAGACTTTGAACCAGGCCGCGCTCGCGATCGTCGATGAGGACAAGTCGCCCGCATCGACGCGCATTGTCACGGCGTTCAACCCGCCCTTTTTCACGATACCACGACTGATCCTCCAATCGGAGGTGAACGCGCGCATGGATGCGGGGCTCGATACCTTCGCGCTCAACATTCCGCCCAACTTCCAGCGCGACCTTCTGGCCCAGAGATCGCCGGCGATCCAGCTCAACGTGGATGCGACCCGCATGTCGCAGGCCTTCACCGGAAGCGGCTATATCCAGTCGATTGTGGGCGACGAGGTCAGCGAATTTCTCGCCCGCTATCGCTCGGCTACCCCTCTCCCTATCGAGCTCGCGCTTCGGGCTCGGTTCAATCCGGAGCTCAACAAGGGCTGGTTCGGCTCCATCAATAACGTGATCTCCTCCATCACCATGCTGTCGATCATTCTGACCGGAGCCGCGCTGATCCGCGAGCGCGAACACGGAACCATCGAGCATCTGCTCGTGATGCCGGTGACGCCGTTCGAGATCATGGCGAGCAAGATCTGGTCGATGGGCCTTGTCGTGCTGCTGGCGTCCAGCGTTTCCCTGGTGTTTGTCGTGCAGGGATTACTGTCGGTACCAATCGGCGGTTCGATTCTGCTATTCCTGCTGGGCACCGCGCTCTATCTCTTCGCCACGACCAACATGGGCATCTTCCTGGCGACGGTTGGGGGAACCATGCCGCAATTCGGCCTGCTGATGATGCTCGTGCTGATGCCGCTGCAAATGTTGTCAGGAGCCACGACGCCGCGGGAGAGCATGCCTGAGATCATCCAGAATATCATGCTCGCCGCGCCTAACACTCACTTCGTCATTCTCGCACAAGCCGTGCTGTTCCGAGGTGCCGGGCTTGATGTGGTTTGGCCACAGCTCGCCGCGCTGCTGGTGATCGGAGCGATCCTGTTCTTTTTCTCTTTGCAACGATTCAGAGAGTTCTTGCGATAACGAGCGTTTCTCAATGCCCTACCCCGGCAAGGTCAGCCGATGGTGCGATCACCACCGTCGATATGGAATCACCAGCTTAACCTCGTCGCCGCCGAAGCTTCTCACGTTCCTCTGTAGTCAAGAGCCCGCTTCTGCGGCGCTCAGTTCGCCATAGCCGGCGATCCGCACAGCGCTGCGATTGTTATAGGCGTCGCCCACCAGCGGCGGCGCCAGCATGCCCCGGCGGTCGCAATTGCAAAGACATGCTGACAGGACGCTTGCAGGCCGCAGTCTCAGCTATCAAGCGCAGCGTTGAGCAGGAAGGCGCCTCGAAGAATGGTATGAGACAATCTGATCCGCGGATTCATGAGAGCTGGGCGCCGTCTCGCGAGCCGTATCGAGACGATCACGTGGAGACATAGAGATACTTCGCAAGCTCGGATGAATGCGACGAGTTGCTCGGCCTCTTTCAGCAACACTTGGGTTGTGAGGTCGTGAACAGCATCATTTTCAAGAAGCCTCTCTTCTTTCGGCCATTCAGCAGTGTTGGCAGCAAACATCTCATTCGCTCGGCTCTGCACTCGCAGAACGAGAACACCTGTTGTCTCTCCTTTATCGACGACGATGCCTTCCAGCCCGCACCGAGCCGTTGCAGTGGTGGCGCAAGGACAATCCGAAGCTGCGCAACTTGCAGGCCTCGTCGGAGGCGCCTTAGCGGATACCCCCGTACGCTGACATGCGGCGTACCGCCGACCAGCTTCGTCAAATTGTTCATAAGCCTTCGCCACGGAAGATTGGTTGGGAATGGTCACCATCCGCATCCATCGGCCAAGCACGCGAAGCTGATTGACCGCATTGAACGACTGCGAGCCGCCGCTCACCTGCATGACCGCCAAGGTCTTGCCTTGCGTGGGTCGCACTGCACCGATCGACAACGGAATCCAGTCGATCTGCGCCTTCATGATGCCGGTCATTGCACCGTGCCGTTCCGGACTGCACCAGACTTGGCCTTCCGACCATGCCGACAGCTCCCGCAGCTCCGCTATCTTGGGGTGGTTGGCTGGCACTCCGTCCGGCAATGGAAGACCCGTTGGATTGAAGATTCGGGTTTCAGCTCCAAAAGCCTCCAGGAGCCTCGCTGCTTCCTCAGTTGCAAACCGGCTGAACGAGCGCTCGCGTAACGAGCCGTAAAGCAACAGCATACGCGGCTTGTGCGCTGGCTGTTCACCTACCAGCAACCTGGCATCCGGGAGTTTAAGGCAAGCAGTATCAGATTGGGCAAAGTAAGATCAGTCAGCACTACCCACCTCGATCACGTCTCCATCCTCCTTCACAAACCGGCCGATATGCGGGTTTGGCAGGATTTCCAGCACTGCCTCTGACGGGCGGCATAGCTTCACCCCGTGCGGCGTGACCACGATGGGCCGGTTGATAAGGATGGGATGCGCCATCATGAAATCGACCAGCTCGTCCTCGCTCCACTTGGGATCGCTTAGCCCCAATTCTGCATACGGGGTCCCCTTCTCACGGAGCAATGCGCGGGCTGGCATGTTCATGGCAGCAAGCAGTTCCACCAGTCGTTCACGCGAAGGCAGTGTCTTCACATATTCTATGACCTCAGGTTCAACACCACTCTGGCGGATCATCGCCAGAGTGTTGCGGGACGTGCCACATGCCGGATTATGATAGATCGTCACGGTCATGGCCGCACCTCCACGTTATTTGCTTGTGATGGGGCGCCATCCTCGTACCAGCCGCGGGTTGCCTTGACGATTTTGACCACCGACAACATCACCGGCACTTCGACAAGGACGCCAACCACGGTGGCCAGCGCAGCCCCTGAGTTGAGCCCGAACAGGCTGATGGCTGCAGCCACCGCCAACTCAAAGAAATTGCTCGCGCCAATGAGAGCGGCGGGAGCGGCGACACACCAGGCAACGTCAAGCTGGCGGCTGAGCCAGTACGCCAAACCTGCATTGAAGTAGACCTGAATAAGGATCGGCACCGCGAGAATGGCGATAACCGTAGGCTGGGCGATGATCTGCTCACCCTGGAAACCGAACAGCAAGACCAGCGTGGCAAGCAGGGCAACCAGCGACACTGAACCCAGACGCCCGACCGTGCGATCGAACGCCCCCTGCCCTGACCGAAGCAAGGCTCTCCGCCATATCTGCGCAATCACCACCGGCACCACGATGTAGAGCAGGACCGAGAGCAGCAAGGTGTCCCAAGGCACCGAAATCGAAGCGACGCCAAGCAGCAAGCCCACCAGCGGCGCAAACAGAAACACCATCAGCACGTCATTGAGTGCAACCTGGCTTAGCGTGTAATGCGGTTCACCCTCGACAAGATTGGACCAGACGAAAACCATAGCCGTACACGGCGCCGCAGCCAGCAGGATGAGGCCCGCGATGTAGGAGGAAGTCTGCCCTGCAGGAAGCATCGGCGCGAAGAGATAGCCAATGAAGAAGGTGCCGAGCAGCGCCATGGAAAAGGGTTTGACCGCCCAGTTGATGAACAGGGTCACGCCGACGCCGCGCCAATGCTCTGCGACCTTGCCGAGCGCCCCGAAGTCGATCTTCAGCAACATCGGTATGATCATCAGCCAGATGAGCAGCGCTACAGGTACGTTCACCTTCGCCACCTCGGCGCTGGCGATAACGCCAAAGACGCCCGGCATCAGATGACCCAAGGCCACGCCAACGACGATGCACAAGGCGACCCATAATGTCAGGTAGCGTTCGAAGACGCTCATGCTATGCGACCTGCGGCCGAGTCGTGCTGCCCCCCTCGCCCCTATCTTTTCGCAGAATGGCCTCGGCAAGCACCGATCGCGCGGAGTTGCCGGTGCAGAGGAACAGCACGTTGTAAACGCGGTCAGTCATGAATGCCTCCACTAGGCTTTGATGTTGGCTTTGGTCTTCCGCTTGTCCGCAGTCTTTTGGGGGCAACAGGGGATCAGGCTGGCTATCAGCGGTTCGCATTGCGCGGCATCGCCACCGCAACAGTCCTCGATCATGAACAAGGTCAGCGCCTGAAACGTTTTGAGGTTGGCGCGATAGATTATGGAGCGGCTTTGGCGCTCGCCTACCACGAGCCCTGCGCGCGACAGGACCGCCAGGTGGGCGGACATAGTATTCTGCGGAATACCGGCCAAGAGGGCCAGTTCTCCAGCCGGGATGCCCTCCGGCTCGCTCTTTACCAGTAACTTGAACGTATCAAGCCGGGTGTTCTGCGCGAGGGCGGCAAAGGCCAGTATCGCGTTGTCGTTTTCCATATATCCAGCTTTATGGATTTGTTGACTCAAGTCAAGGGAGAGACAAGCTATTATTTCTGTCAATCTAGAAATACGGTTGACTCTCGTCGCGCTTGAGACCTTGATGCCGCCATGAAGCTAGATGATGCAGCCGTTCGCCTGGAAGCTCTGGGCAACCCGACCCGCCTCAAGGTCTATCGTGCGCTTGTTCGCGCCGGTGAAGCCGGAATGCCGGTCGGCCGCCTTCAGGACAAGCTCAAGGTGGCTCCGTCCACGCTCTCCCATCACATCAAGACGCTCGTAACGGCTGGGCTGATCAGCCAGGTCCGGGAGTCAACGACGCTTGTCTGCCACGCGAACTATGACGTCATGCGGGGACTCGTGGATTTCCTTGTCGCTGAATGTTGCGCTGACGCAGAGGAATGCGCCCCGGCGAAGAGCTCCGCGGCATGATTTTGTCCGATCTTTATTTCTATAATTCTAGCAGAAAGGGATAATGATATGGGGAGCGCCAAGACGGTTGCTATCATCGGAGCAGGTCCGGTCGGTCTTGCTGCTGCATCCCACATTTTGGAAAGAGGCATGACGCCGATTGTGCTGGAAGCAGGCCCTGAAGTCGGCCACGCAGTCCGGCAATGGAGGCATGTACAGCTGTTCTCTCCCTGGGAGTACAACGTTGACTCAGCCGCCAGGCGTCTGCTTGAGCCCACGCGATGGAATTCCCCGGTGCCCGGAGACTATCCGACAGGCTCTCAACTGGTCGAACAGTATCTGGAGCCCTTGGCTAACAGGACGAAACTGCAGCAGCATATTCTCACCTCAAGCAGAGTCACAGACATCAGCCGCCAAGGCTTTGACAAGCTCAAGAGCAATGGCCGCGCTTCGGCACCATTTGAAGTTCGTTATGAAACCTCAAGCGGCACGACACAGGTCACCCGCGCCGATGCCGTCATCGATATTTCAGGAACGTGGACTACGCCAAACCCCGCTGGCGCAAACGGCCTCTATGCCATTGGCGAACAGGATGTCGCCGGCAGGGTTGCATACGCCATGCCGGACGTCCTTGGTGCGGATCGAGCCAGGTATGCTGGTAGAGCAGTTGCCGTACTCGGCGCAGGCCATTCCGCCATTGGTACCCTGACCAGCCTTGCGCATCTCAAGCGTGAAGCTCCGGAGACCACCGTCATTTGGCTTCTTCGAGGCGAAGACCCAGCCAAGGCATTTGGCGGCGGCGCCAACGATAAGCTGGCTGCGCGAGGAGAACTTGGTTCAGCATTCGCATCATTGGTCGCGGTAGGCCTTATTCAAGTCGAGCCGGGATTCCGGACAACACGCCTGAGCCTTGAAAACGAACGGCTCTGTATTGCCTCCGGATCGACCTGCTGCGGTCGCCAGGTCATTGCAGATGAGCTCATCGTAGCGACCGGCTTCCGCCCAAACTTCGACTTCGTGCGCGAACTGCGTATCAGACTCGATTCCACCGTCGAATGCCCGGTGGCCCTGGCCCCTTTGATCGATCCAAACGAACATAGCTGCGGGACCGTTCGTCCCCATGGTGCTCGGGAATTGGCGCAAGATGAGCCCGGTTTCTATTTTGCCGGGATGAAGAGCTACGGACGCGCTCCAACCTTCCTCATGTTGACGGGCTATGAACAGGTACGCTCGATCGCAGCAGATATCGCAGGCGACCGTGAGGCCGCCGAACGCGTTGAACTCATTCTTCCTGAAACGGGAGTTTGCTCACGCACCTACATTGCGGCGGCGAATAGCTGCGGCGGCCCCGAACCGGTTCCAAACAGCAGCTGTTGTGCTCCGGCAAAACAGACAGAGCGGTCGGTTTGCGCATGAGTGACCATCATCGCCAACAAATCACACGACAGGATAGCGTTCAGTGACTTCTCTTGGGACTTGGCAAGGCCGCCCGGCAATCTTTGCAATGTGCATCGGTCAGCTGGGAAGCCTGCTGCCGCATGTCGTGGTTCCCTCTATCCTTGCTCAGTTCCTGATACCCGAATGGCAGTTGACCGGCGCTAACGCAGGTCTGCTGGCTGGCAGCTATGCCGCAGGCTACATGCTCGCTGTCCCTTTCCTGGCAACGCTTACTGACAGGATTGATGCACGTTTCGTCCTGATAGCAGGCTCCACCCTGAGCGCTCTGGCAACCCTGCTGTTCGGCCTCTTTGCCCAAGGTCTATGGTCGGGAGCCGCCTTGTGGGCACTGGCCGGGGTAGGCTTCGCCGGAGCCTATATGCCAGGCCTCAAGGCCTTGACCGACCGGCTGAACCCTGGCGACTCGTCTCGCGCGGTGACGCTCTATACGTCGAGCTTTTCATTAGGCGTTGGGCTTTCTTTTCTAATCTCCCAACTGGTCGCGGAGAAGATTAGCTGGCGCGCGGCATTCTACCTTACGTCGTTGGGACCTCTCTTAATGATAGCGGCTTGCCTTCTTCTGAAGCCGCTCAGCCCTAAATCCAGCAAGGGACGCCTTCTCAACTTCGGTCCGGTATTCCGTAACAAGCCCGCTATGGGTTTCGTCCTAGGATACGGTGCTCACTGTTTTGAGCTCTACGGTATCCGGACCTGGCTGGTGGCTTTCTGGACCTTTGTCGCCAGCAACCACGGCGGCTCTTCTTATCTCACGCCTATCGCCATCAGCTTCTCTTTCTCCATATTGGCGATGCCGTCCAGCATCCTTGGCAATGAGATCGCCCTCCGGCTCGGACGGCACCGCGCTGTCACCACTATCATGGTGATGTCGGCCTCGATCGCGGTTCTCATCGGCGCGCTGGCGGGCCAATCACCCTGGCTCCTTCTACCCCTCATCCTGATTTACGCGATCACCGTCCCGGCCGACTCCGGCGCGTTGACGGCTGGCATGACCATGGCGGCCAATCCCGATAATCGCGGGGCAACGATGGCCGTGCATTCAACCGTTGGATTCGGTTTTTCGGCACTCGGTGCGTGGTGCGTTGGGTCCGCCCTCGATCTGGCCGGTGGCCCGCAGGTCGCTTCAGCGTGGCTGTTCGCCTTTTGCGTCCTGGCCGCAGGCATTCTGCTCGGCCCTCTCGCCCTCGCATGGTCTCGAACACGAGCTACAAACCAGCCGACCTAGGACGTTTCATGGAATCTCCAATCAGCGACCGACAGCTCCCTATCATCCTGGCTCTCGGCACCACGCAAACATTGGCATGGGCGTCCAGCTATTATCTGCCCGCCATTCTCGCCGATCCGATCGCGCGCGACCTTGGCATGTCCAGTAACTGGTTCTTTGCAGCGTTCTCGGCGGCACTGGTGATATCCGGACTGCTTGGTCCGCGCGTCGGCAGACAGATTGATGCCGTCGGGGGCCGTCAGGTCCTCTCAATTTCAAATGTCACCTTTGCTCTTGGCCTGGCTCTTCTTGGCTCGGCTCATGAACTATGGATGCTCGCCCTAGCTTGGCTGCTTTTGGGCATCGGTATGGGACTGGGTCTTTACGATGCGGCCTTTGGCGCGCTCGGCCGAATCTATGGCGACAAGGCGCGCCGTGCGATTACGGGAATTACATTGCTCGCTGGCTTTGCCAGCACCATCGGCTGGCCCCTGACGGCCTGGGGACTGGAGATCATCGGCTGGCGCAACACATGCTTTGCATGGGCGGCCGCCCATTTGATGATCGGCCTCCCGTTGAACCTGTGGTTCATCCCGCAAGTTAAGCGTGCCGTCGCCGCGACCACAGAGACAATCAAGCCTCATATCCCGATCAATCGCACCATGGTGTTGCTGGCAGTCGCCTTTGCTGCCGCCTGGGCTGTCACCGGCGCCATGGCAGCGCACCTCCCCCGCATCCTTGAAGCCACCGGCGCAACCACCGTGCAGGCAATTGCCGCAGGAGCTTTCATCGGTCCTGCGCAGGTCTTCGCGCGTGTGATGGAGGCCAGTGTGCTCGGCCGCCTCCACCCCCTGGTCACCACTCGCCTTGCCTGCACGACACATCCGCTAGGTGCGATCATCATCGCAATCTTTGGCGGCGGCGCGGCCAGTGTCTTTGCTATCTTCCATGGCACCGGCAACGGCATTCTCACCATTGCACGCGGTACCCTGCCCTTGGCGATATTCGGACCACAGAACTATGGCTATCGCCTCGGGATACTCGGCGCTCCAGCCCGCATCTCACAAGCGCTGGCGCCAGTCGGGTTCAGCCTGCTCATCGATAAGCTCGGCGGTCAGGTACTGCTGGTATCTTCTGCACTGAGCGTTCTCGCGCTTGTGTCTCTCAGCTTCGTCCACCGTCAGGCAAGCCCAGCCCTTAAGGAATCTATGTCCTCGGCCGCGCAATAGTTGCCTCATCGACGTTGACGGACCTCGCCACAGACTCGATTTCCTCGCCTTGCTCGATCCGAGTAAGTGCTTCCATGCGTCGGTTCGGAGCCAGCTTTGGCCTGCGGTCGAATTTCACCATCTTGGTCGCCGATAGCGACCTGTGGCAATTCCACGAATGAAAAAGCCGCCCCAAGGGGCGGCTGCTTCAGATGTTTGGTTGCGGGGATAGGATTTGAACCTATGACCTTCAGGTTATGAGCCTGACGAGCTACCGGGCTGCTCCACCCCGCGCCAAACCTTTCGGAAAACCAGAGACAAAACGAAGTCGGCCAACGCCAAGGCGTCGATCGATCCCAGTCCGGAGGCTTCCTGAGAAGGCAACCGGGGCAAAGCCCTCGGTGCGAGGGGTATGTACCAATGCCGGCCTGCTTTGGAAAGGGGCAGCGGCGATCTTTTTGCGCTTTTATGACGGCCCGGGAAAACGCCGATCTGTCCTGTTTCGGTACAACCCGGCGCGCCCCGGATGCAACCGCCGAAACCGGCTTTTCAGGCCCGCTGGACGCTCTTTGGCAGCCTAGCTCAGCAAAAAGCCGCCATCCACGGTCACGGTACTGCCGGTCATGTAACGCGAGGCCTGCGAAGCCAACAGCAGAATGGCACCGTCGAGGTCGCTCTCACGACCGACCCGGCGCTGCGCGATGCGCTTGACCAGCTTCTCGCCCACGGGCGTGTCCCACGCGGCGTGGTTGATGTCGGTATCGATATAGCCCGGCGCCAGCGCATTGACGCGAATGCGGTGCGCGGCGAGTTCCAGCGCCAGCGCCCTGGTCGCCTGCACGATGCCGGCCTTGGAGATCGCATAGGGCGACACCGCCTTGGTCAGCCCGAATCCGAGCACCGAAGCGATATTGACGATATTGCCCTCCACTTTATGCGCGATCATCCGGCGCGCGGCTTCGGTCGCCGCGAAATAGGCGCCCTTGAGATTGGCCCCGATGACCGCGTCCCAATCCGCCTCGGTCTGATCGATGGCCATCTTCTCCACCGCGATGCCGGCATTGTTGATCAGCACGCTGACCGGCCCGAGCGCAGCTTCAGCGGCATCGAACGCCTTTGCGATCGAGGCATTGTCAGTGACGTCCATCGACACCGCGACAGCGCGCCCCCCCTTGTCCGTGATTTCCTTCTGCAGGCTCTCCAGCTTGCCCATCTGCCGTGCTGCGAGCACCACGGCTGCGCCATGCGCGGACAGCACGCGTGCAAATTGCCGGCCGAGGCCCTGCGAGGCGCCGGTGATGAGGATGGTTTCTTTACTGACGTCGAATATCCCGGACATGGCATTTCCCTTTGATTTTGCCCTAGTGATACCCGGCCTTGCCGCGATCGCAAACCGCCGCGCTCTACCGATTTCTTTGACGCGGAATTGCCGCATGGGGACGAAGCCGCGATGAACAGTTTCGATGTCGTCGTTTACGTCGGCCTGATCGTCGCCATGGTCATCGGCTTCCGCGCCGGCCTCTTGCGCAGCGCCGTGACCATTCTGGGCTATCTGCTGGCGATGCCGATTGCTGTCTGGATTACCGGACTGATCGCGCCGCAACTGTCCGGCGCCGCCGCACCGACCACGCAAAATTCACTGCTGTTCTTCGCGATCTTCCTGGTGTCAGGCATCGTGCTCGGCTCGCTGCTGCGCATGGCGATCAACGACATGATCGGCCACGAGATCGGTATCGGCGACCGGCTCGCCGGTGCTTTGCTCGGGGCCACCCGCGTAGGCCTGATCGCGGTGACGCTCGTGCTGATCTTCGACCAGCTGGTGCCAGCTGATCGGCAGCCGGCCTATATGACCGGTTCACATCTGCGGCCCCTGCTGTCGCTGGCCGGGCAAAAAGGCGTCAAATCGCTGCCGCCGGATGTGACGGCCACGATCGAGCAATGGAAACGCGCGCATCGGCTCTGACATCGGCGCCCTTATCAGGCCGCGCCCGAAGGTCTAGAGTGGCCGCCTCTTTTCTTCGCCATCTCGACAACTTCAGGAGTGACATCGTGGATCTTGGAATCAAAGGCCGCCGCGCGCTTGTTTGCGCATCCAGCAAGGGCCTCGGCCGCGGCTGCGCGGAAGCACTAGCGGCAGAAGGCGTGCATATCGTCATGACCGCACGCGGCGCAGAAGCGCTGGCCGCCGCGGCAGCCGATATCCGCAAGGCCAATCCGGGTGTCGAGGTGATCGAGGTCGTCGGCGACATCACCACGGTCGAAGGCCGCGAAGCCGCGCTGAAGGCAGCCGGCCAGATCGACATCCTCGTCAACAATGCCGGCGGCCCGCCGCCCGGCGATTTCCGCAACTGGACCCGCGACGACTGGATCAAGGCCATCGACGCCAACATGCTGACGCCGATCGAGCTGATCAAGGCGACGGTGGACGGCATGATGGAGCGCAAGTTCGGCCGCATCGTCAACATCACCTCGGCCGCCGTGAAGGCGCCGATCGATGTGCTCGGCCTGTCCAACGGCGCGCGCAGCGGCCTCACCGGCTTCATCGCCGGCCTGTCGCGCAAGACCGTGCGCAACAACGTCACCATCAACGGTCTGCTGCCCGGCCCGTTCAACACCGATCGCCTGAAGGGCGTTGCAGCCGGCCAGGTCAAGGCGACCGGCCTGTCGATCGACGAGATCCTGGCCAAGCGCGCCGCGGAAAATCCGGCAGGGCGTTTCGGCGATGCCGATGAGTTCGGTCAGGCCTGCGCCTGGCTGTGCAGCGCTAAGTCCGGCTTCATCACCGGCCAGAACATCGTACTCGACGGCGGCGCTTTCCCCGGCACGATGTAAGCCTACACTTGATCAAGACGCGAAAGGGCGGTCGGCTTCAATGCCGATCGCCTTTTTCTTTTGGGAAGCGCATCAGTGGACGGGCGTCGTGCGCTCGTTGGACCAATCGACGCCGAATTCTTCCAGACCTTCGGCGAGGAGATCGCCGAGCAATGGCTCGCCCAGCAGGTAGCGCGCAGTGCGCCCATTGCGGCCTTCGGCGGCTTCGCGGCGCAAATCGCTCCATTCCTCGATCGTGCCGTCGCCACGGCCCAGCCGCATCAGGGCGACAAGATCAATCTGCTCGTCCTCGCTGAGCGCGCTGATGAAGCCCACGATTTCCCGCACCACCGGATCTTCACCATTGTCCTCCAGCACATCGATCATATCGTCGTCGGCGCCGTTCGAGCCGGAATCGGGATCCGAGGCGATATCCTTGGCGTCGAACTGCCGCGCCTTCTCGATCAGGAAACCCACTTTATCGGATGAAATCGCTAGCTCCGGCATCGCACGCTCCTTGCTGAGGGCCTGATGTTCTGTCCAGACAACGCGCAGCCCGGCAAGATGATCCATTGCACGCAAGGGCGGAAACCCGCATCTTCCGGCTTTAAAAAAGAACAATGGGATAAACGCCTGATGCAATGGACGGTCGGCAAGGTCAGGGTCACGCAGATCATCGAAGGCCAGACCATTGGCAGCACGCGCTTCATCCTCCCACAGGTCGGCCCCGATGAAGTCCATGCGCTGCCATGGCTGATACCGGAATTTGCATCCCCCGAAGGCCGGCTGAAAATGTCGATCCACGCACTGGTGGTGGAAACGCCGACGCAAAGGATCATCGTCGATACCTGTTTGGGCAACGACAAGCAGGGCCGTTCGGTGCCGACCTGGAATAATCTGCACACACCGTTCCTCGAGAACATGACGGCGGCCGGCTTTCCGCCGGAGAGCATCGACACGGTGCTGTGCACGCATCTGCATGTCGATCATGTCGGCTGGAATACGAAACTGGTCGCCGGCCAATGGGTGCCGACATTCCCGAACGCACGCTATGTGTCCGGCCGGCAGGAATATGATTACTGGGCGGCGCATAGCGATTCGGCGTCACATCTCGCCGTATTCAACGATTCAGTGAAGCCGATCGCCGATGCCGGGCTGATGGATCTCGTTGCCAGCGATGCGCAGCTCTCGGACGAGATCACGCTGATCCCGACGCCGGGCCACAGCCCCGGGCATATGAGCGTGCATATCAAATCCGCAGGCGAGGAAGCGCTGCTAACGGGCGATGCCGCGCATCACCCGGTACAGATGACGCATCTGGAGTGGTCATCGACGGCGGATTACGACCCGGTGCAATCTGCCGTATCACGGCGCGCATTGTTCTCGCGTTTCGCGGATACGCCGACGCTGGTGATCGGCGGCCACTTCGGCGCCGGCCGCATTTCACGCGCGGGAGACGCCTTCAAATTTGCCGCGCTGCAGCACTGATTTTTGCGACTCTGACTTTTCCGTATCGCGGTTGAATTTCCCCGCGCCCTGTTCCACAACCTTTCAGACAAGCCCAAGGGAGACGACAATGAAGCTCGTAAGATACGGCGCGTTCGGCAGCGAGAAGCCGGGACTGATCGACAAGGACGGCAAGCTGCGCGACCTCTCCGGACAGATCAAGGATCTGGCCGACGACGCATTCGCACCCGCCAATCTTGCCAAGCTCGCCGCGCTCGATCCTGCGTCACTGCCCGCCGTAAGCGGCTCGCCGCGCATCGGCTCGCCCGTTGGCGGCAAGCCGAAATTCATCGCCATCGGCCTCAACTATGCCGACCACGCCGCTGAATCGAACATGCCGATTCCGTCAGAGCCCATCGTCTTCATGAAGGCGCTCAACAGCCTGTGCGGCCCAAATGACGACGTCGAAAAGCCTCGTGGCTCGACCAAACTGGACTGGGAAGTCGAACTCGCCATCATCATCGGCACCAAAGCCAAATATGTCACCGAAGCCGATGCGCTGAAACATGTCGCCGGCTACAGCGTCTGCAACGACGTTTCTGAACGCTTCTTCCAGATCGAGCGCGGCGGCCAGTGGACCAAGGGCAAGTCGCATGACACGTTCGGCCCGCTTGGGCCGTGGCTCGTCACGCCCGACGAAGTCGGCGACGTGCACAAGCTCAGCATGTATCTCGACGTCAACGGCAAGCGCTGCCAGACCGGCTCGACCGCGACCATGATCTTCAACGTGCCGCAGATCGTCTCGTATCTATCCGGCATGATGACGCTGCTGCCCGGTGATATCATCACCACAGGCACGCCGCCCGGCGTCGGCCTCGGCATGAAGCCGCCGAAGTTCCTCGAAGTCGGCGACGTCATGACGCTCGGCATCGAGAAGCTTGGCGAGCAAAAGCAGAAAGTGATTGCGGCTTAAGCGGCCTTCATTGCACACGGACATGCTGGGCGTGTCCGTGCTTTCCATTCATGAAAGACATCGAACATGAAGCTGACTTTTTCTCAGGGTTCGCCCTTCGCGCGCAAGGTGCGCATCGCCGCGATCGAACTCGGATTGATCGACAAGATCGAACTCACGCCTGCCTCTGTCGCGCCGACCCAGAAAAACGAAGCCTATGCACATGACATCAGCCCGGTCAGGAAGTTGCCCGCGCTGATCCTCGACGATGGCAATGTCATCGTCGACTCCTACGTCATCACCGAATATCTCGACGAGCTCGCCGGCGGCGGCAAACTGATCCCGGCCTCTGGTGCCGCGCGCTGGAAGGTGAAGAGCGAACATTCGATGCTGCAAGGCATGACCGATGCGATGCTGCTGTGCCGCTACGAAATCGGCGTGCGTCCGAAGGAGCTGCTGTGGCAGGCCTGGTATGACGATCAGTGGGATCGCGCGTGGCAGGGGCTTACGCGTTTCGAGAATCATCCGGACATCCTGACGCGTCCGTTGGATGCGGCGCAGATCGCGCTCATCTGTGTGCTCGGCTATGCCGACTTCCGCTTCCCGGATTGCGGATGGCGCAAGGCGTTTCCGAAACTCGACGCCTTCCATGACAAAATGCTGCAGCGGGAATCGGTAAAAATATCCGCTCCGCCAAAGGGTTAGAAGAAAGACAAGCTGACGCGACGT
>NZ_FOTP01000003.1:902500-905187 GCF_900114605.1 Bradyrhizobium sp. NFR13
GCACGTCCTTCATCGCCTCTCATTGCCAAGGCATCCACCGAACACCCTTAAGGCACTTGATTGCTCTCATTATCAATATCCACACACTCGGCAGAGTTGCTGCTGAACCGAAGTCCAACAGCTGGATATGATTAGAAAGACCAGTTTGCTTCGTAAGATCGAACCGATGATGAGGCGGTCAAGCTTCACCAAAAAGAACCACCATCCGGAAGCCTTGCAAGCAAGACGTTCGAACGTGCGTTCTGGAGATAATGGATCGGTACCCGCAATTGCTTGCAGATCCGAACCTCGGAACGATCTCCTCTTTACGATGTCATAAATCCCGCAGTCGATCTCGTAAGACCAACAAGCGAAGTTATAAGCGGACTAAATCAGGCGCTGCCCATGTGGCGCGCTCCGTGAACACACTGAATGTTTGCTTTGATACCATCGCCAACACCAAGTTTCTGGTGGAGGCAGACGGGATCGAACCGACGACCTCATGCTTGCAAAGCACGCGCTCTCCCAGCTGAGCTATGCCCCCGTTCCAGAAGACGAATGCTCAACGCTGTAGTTCGCGTTTTGCAGATGCGATGTCATGACGTCAGCAGCAGCCTTGAAAGCAAAGCGCGCAAATATGGTGGGCCTGGGAAGACTTGAACTTCCGACCTCACGCTTATCAAGCGCGCGCTCTAACCAACTGAGCTACAAGCCCTAACAACATAGGGCACGGCTCAACGCACAACACGACCTTTCGATCGACTGTCGAGCGTTACGAGCACGCCCCAGCGTGTGTTCGTCCGCGAAGAAAGAGAAACGAAGACGGCGGTGTCCCGCCTATGCAGCTCAGACATTGATCCAATGTCTGGCCACTGATGTTTCAAAAGAGGTTCGATAGATGCAAGCATCTGAAGAACCATCCTTAGAAAGGAGGTGATCCAGCCGCAGGTTCCCCTACGGCTACCTTGTTACGACTTCACCCCAGTCGCTGACCCTACCGTGGTCAGCTGCCCCCTTGCGGTTAGCGCACTGCCTTCAGGTAGAACCAACTCCCATGGTGTGACGGGCGGTGTGTACAAGGCCCGGGAACGTATTCACCGTGGCATGCTGATCCACGATTACTAGCGATTCCAACTTCATGGGCTCGAGTTGCAGAGCCCAATCCGAACTGAGACGGCTTTTTGAGATTTGCGAGAGGTCGCCCTTTTGCATCCCATTGTCACCGCCATTGTAGCACGTGTGTAGCCCAGCCCGTAAGGGCCATGAGGACTTGACGTCATCCCCACCTTCCTCGCGGCTTATCACCGGCAGTCTCCTTAGAGTGCTCAACTAAATGGTAGCAACTAAGGACGGGGGTTGCGCTCGTTGCGGGACTTAACCCAACATCTCACGACACGAGCTGACGACAGCCATGCAGCACCTGTGCTCTATGCCCCGAAGGGAAGGTTCCATCTCTGGTACCGGTCATAGACATGTCAAGGGCTGGTAAGGTTCTGCGCGTTGCGTCGAATTAAACCACATGCTCCACCGCTTGTGCGGGCCCCCGTCAATTCCTTTGAGTTTTAATCTTGCGACCGTACTCCCCAGGCGGAATGCTTAAAGCGTTAGCTGCGCCACTAGTGAGTAAACCCACTAACGGCTGGCATTCATCGTTTACGGCGTGGACTACCAGGGTATCTAATCCTGTTTGCTCCCCACGCTTTCGTGCCTCAGCGTCAGTTATGGGCCAGTGAGCCGCCTTCGCCACTGGTGTTCTTGCGAATATCTACGAATTTCACCTCTACACTCGCAGTTCCACTCACCTCTCCCATACTCAAGACTTTCAGTATCAAAGGCAGTTCTGGAGTTGAGCTCCAGGATTTCACCTCTGACTTAAAAACCCGCCTACGCACCCTTTACGCCCAGTGATTCCGAGCAACGCTAGCCCCCTTCGTATTACCGCGGCTGCTGGCACGAAGTTAGCCGGGGCTTATTCTTACGGTACCGTCATTATCTTCCCGTACAAAAGAGCTTTACAACCCTAGGGCCTTCATCACTCACGCGGCATGGCTGGATCAGGCTTGCGCCCATTGTCCAATATTCCCCACTGCTGCCTCCCGTAGGAGTTTGGGCCGTGTCTCAGTCCCAATGTGGCTGATCATCCTCTCAGACCAGCTACTGATCGTCGCCTTGGTAGGCCATTACCCTACCAACTAGCTAATCAGACGCGGGCCGATCTTTCGGCGATAAATCTTTCCCCGTAAGGGCTTATCCGGTATTAGCACAAGTTTCCCTGTGTTGTTCCGAACCAAAAGGTACGTTCCCACGCGTTACTCACCCGTCTGCCACTGACGTATTGCTACGCCCGTTCGACTTGCATGTGTTAAGCCTGCCGCCAGCGTTCGCTCTGAGCCAGGATCAAACTCTCAAGTTGGACTTGAAACTTTAAACCGGCTGATCACAACGTATTGACGAGGTCCCACCATACTAAGTCCGATCAAACCGTGAGGTTTGAGCGAACCTGCTGCCTGCGCTTCACAGCGCTGGCAACGATGGTGTTAACCTTTGTTCAAAACGTGTACCGCCGAAGTCTTTCGTCCGGTCTCAATGATAAAGCCGAAGCTCTACACCAAGACCCGCAAGGACTCCGCCGTCCACGTTTCTCTTTCTTCTTTTCAACTTGTCAAACAGCCCGACGCAGATGCGTCAATCTCCCCAAAAGGGAGAAA
>NZ_FOTP01000009.1 GCF_900114605.1 Bradyrhizobium sp. NFR13
TCTGCGCCAGCACTGCCACTGGCAAGGAGACGACCGACCTTGAGATGGAAAGATCCCTGGACAGTGTGACGGACGACCAAATCGAAATGCGTCCGGCTTAAGTGCTTTGCGGCTACCCTGTCCCTCCGCCCTGGGACACTAATTTTGGTGATGGGACCGTTCGCCATGGCAGATGTGCAGGCAACCGAAAAAACACCGCAGGCGGAACGTCGGGCACTTCGCCCAGCGCCTCCGAAAGTCCTGATGCATTCTACATTGCGGAAGACCGCATTCGCATCAGGCCCAAGGGTGCAACGGGCACCCGGCGTTCCGCACGCCCTCTCACAAGGGGGCGGGAATGCGAAACACGACGGCGCCCCCGCGCCGCAAATAACAGGGGCAATGACGCATGTCTGAAGGGCAGTGGCTGTTTGACATTCAAATTCAGGGAAGTCGTAGGGTGGCTTTCGCGAAGGCGCTTTACCGATCCGTTACGCCGTGATCGCTGTGCAGGTGACGTCGCAAACAAAGCACCCCACAAAAGAAAAACGCCCGTGGGGAGCGGGCGTTTTCCATTCAGAAGTCCACTCGGGGGGAAGTGGATCTTCCTGTATTCACCTGACGACCTTGGGGGACATCGCCACGCGAATTCTTGAATTCCTTAGCGGACCATGCTGACGTTCGAATTGGTTACAGCAACAGGCTGGCCCGCTTTGATGACGCGCGCGGTCTGGGTCGAACCTTCATCAGCATTCATGCGAGCCGAGATTCCGAAGCCTGCCACGAAGATACCGGCGACCAGAGCAACAATCACCACCTTCAGGTGGGTCATGCGATCCGCGCTGTAAATCGAGTGGTTCATTGGAAACGCTCCCTGCCGTCTTACTCTGCCTACGACCGTTTGTGTCGTGTCCGCGTTGGCAGGTTCAACTGATCACGCATAGGAAACGTGGTGTCGGGGCGTTCCGTTCCAAATAGTCGATCACAAGGCAGTGATAAGACGTGATCCGGCGCGATTGAAGCGCTCGGATCGACCCTGGAATTTATAAATTATTATTGATTCTCAGAGTGTTGGGTGTGATTTGCGTCGTCGTCCCGAAAAGGCCCTGGGATGCGACATTCTGGCAAATCTCTTGTCTGTGACGAATTTACATCGGTTTCGGGCAAGGTTGCTAGCCCCCTTGCCGCCGAATCAGACGCTTCCGACAGTCTTCAGGCGGGCGCGGGGATGGATTTCCGCCTGGGACAGCACGGTGGTCTGCGAGCGGAACCGTTCCACCAGCGAGCGCACGAATGGCCGGATCGATGCCGAGGTAACCAGCACCGGCGCTTCGCCTTCGCGCGCGGCCTGTTCGAAACGATCGCGCACGGTGGTCATGAACTCCGACAGCTTCGACGGCTGCATCGCCAGACTGCGTTCTTCGCCGGTACCGATGATCGATTCCGCGAAGGCCTGCTCCCACTGCGCTGATAGGGCGATGAGCGGCAGGTAGCCGTTATAGGACGTGTTCTGCGCGCAGATCTGTCGCGCGAGGCGCGCACGCACATGCTCGACGATGGTCGACGGGTTGCGCGAGAAGGCGAGAGCGTCGGCAATGCCTTCGAGGATGGTCGAGAGATCGCGCACCGAAATCCGTTCGGTGAGCAGCAATTGCAGCACGCGCTGGATGCCCGAGACGGTGATGAGCGACGGAACGATATCCTTGACCAGTTCGCCCTGTTCCTTCGGCAGGTCCTTCAGCAGCTTCTGCACTTCGCCATAGGACAAGAGATCCGACATGTTGCCCTTCAGCAGCTCTGTCAGATGCGTCGACAAGACCGTGGCAGCATCGACCACGGTGTAGCCCTTCAGCGAGGCCTCTTCCTTCAGGCCAGCATCGACCCAGGTGGCGGGCAGGCCGAAGGTCGGCTCGGTGGTGTGAATGCCCGGGACATTGACCTGATTGCCGCCGGGATCCATGACCATGAACTGGTTCGGCCAGATGCGGCCGGTGCCGGCGTCCACTTCCTTGATCTTGATGACATAGGTGTTGGCTTCGAGCTGCACGTTGTCCAGGATTCGAACCGACGGCATCACGAAACCCATCTCGACAGCGAGCGACTTGCGCAGCGCCTTGATCTGCTCGGTGAGGCGATCGGTGCCGTCCGGGCCATTGACCAGTGGCAGCAGCGCGTAGCCGAGCTCGATCTTGAGATCGTCGATCTTCAGCGACGCGGAGATCGGCTCGTCCGCGGCGGCGGCTTGTGCTGCGGCGGCGGCGGCGGGCGCTGCAGCCTGATGCGCGACTTCGGCGCGGGCGACCTTGTTGCGCTTGTTGGCGGTGACGGCGAGATAGGCTGCGCCGCCGCCGAGCGCGAGGAATGGCAGCATCGGAATGCCCGGCAGCAGCGCCAGTGTCAGCATGACGCCGGCTGACATGCCCAGCGCCTGCGGATAGCCGGAGAATTGCTTGATCAGCGTCTTGTCGGCGGCGCCGGTAATGCCCGCTTTCGAGACCAGCAGGCCGGCAGCGGTCGAGACGATCAGCGCCGGCACCTGGGTGACCAGGCCGTCTCCGACGGTTAGCAGCGTATAGGTGCGACCGGCTTCCGAGAACGACAGGCCCTGCTGCGCAACACCGATGATGATCCCGCCGATGACGTTGATGGCGGTGATGAGCAGGCCGGCGATGGCATCGCCGCGGACGAACTTGGAAGCACCGTCCATGGCGCCGAAGAAGCCGCTTTCGTCTTCAAGGTCCTTGCGGCGCGCCTTGGCAGTGGCTTCATCGATCAGGCCGGCCGACAGATCGGCGTCGATCGCCATCTGCTTGCCGGGCATCGAGTCCAGCTGGAAGCGCGCGGCGACTTCGGCGATACGGCCTGAACCCTTGGTGATGACGATGAAGTTCACGATCACCAGGATCGCGAACACCACGATGCCGATGACGAAGTTGCCACCCATCACGAAGTTGCCGAACGCCTCGATGACATGACCTGCGGCGGCGGTGCCTTCATGGCCGTGTGACAGGATCAGGCGGGTCGAGGCCAGGTTCAGCGACAGCCGCAACATGGTCGAGATCAGCAGCACGGTCGGGAATGACGAGAATTCCAGCGGCGTCTGGGTGAACAGCGCCGTCATCAGGATCAGCACCGACATGGTGATCGAGATCGCGAGGAACAGATCCATTACGATCGCTGGCAGCGGCATGATCAGCACGACAAGGATGATCAGAACGCCAAAGGCCAGGCCGATATCGCCGCGCAAGACGTTCGTCCTGATGCTGGCGAAGTCGAAACCGCCGCTCTTGGGTGCTCCGAGGCCCTGACCCGCGATCAAATCCGTCATCGATGCCGCTTCCCCGCGCGAATGTCGTTCGCGACTGCCGAACGTCTGCGCAGCGGCCGAAGGGCCGCCGATCCGCAAGTGAGGCACCGCACTGGCATCCACGGGCATTCCCCCGGTCAGCTGACGAGACGCGACTCCACTCGGCAATTTTTGCCGTGTGTATGGTTAGCAAAGGGTTAACGAGGCGTTACTGCATGGCTCTGCCACAAGTCTCACGCCAGTTTTGACCGAAACGGCGCTGTTGCGCTGCTTCTGCATGCCTAATCCTTCGGCATGTCGCTTGACCTGTGGGGACACGCCGAGGATGTTGCCGCCGTGACCATCGCGAACCCCACCTCAGATTCGACGCCGTTCCTGCCTGACTCCCGCCAGGCCTGGATCAGGCTGTCGCTTGCCCTGGTCATCGGCTCGTTGGGGTCAGTTGGCATGTGGTCGGTGGTGGTGGCGCTGCCGGCCGTGCAGGCCGATTTCGCGGCCAGCCGCGGTGCGGCTTCGCTGGCCTTTACCCTGACCATGGTCGGCTTCGGCCTCGGCGGCGTAATCGCCGGCAAGCTCACGGACCGGTTTGGCATTGTGGCGACGATTGCGCTCGCTACCGTCCTGATGGGCATCGGCTATCTCATCGCGTCGCAGTCCACGGCGCTCTGGCAGTTCAATCTCATTCATGTGGTGATCGGCGCGGGCTCGTCAGCGACCTTCGGGCCGCTGATGGCGGAGGCGTCGCACTGGTTCGAGCGCCGGCGCGGCATCGCGGTGACTGTCGCTGCAACCGGCAGCTATATCGGCGGCACGCTTTGGCCGCCGATTGTCAGCTGGGGCATTCTGACGTTTGGCTGGCGCGCGACGCATATCAGCGTCGGGATCGTTACAACCGTCCTGATGCTGCTGATGCTCGCGGTTCTGCGTGTGCAGATGGGTACGGCCACACGACGTAGTCACGTCAATGCGCCGCCGCCCAAGGTCGATCTCCAGCTCAGCAACAACACGCTGACGACGCTTCTCTTCATTGCCGGCATCGGTTGCTGTGTCGCCATGGCGATGCCGCAGGTCCACATCGTCGCTTATTGCGGGGATCTCGGCTACGGCGTGACGCGCGGCGCCGAGATGCTGTCGCTGATGCTTGCCTTTGGCATCATCAGCCGCGTCGGCTCGGGCTTCCTCGCTGATCGCATCGGCGGCATCCGCACGCTGCTGGTGGGATCGATTGCGCAGGGCGTCGCGCTGCTGTTCTACCTGTTCTTCGACAGCCTTGCCTCGCTCTACATCATCTCCGCGATGTTCGGCCTGTTCCAGGGCGGCATCGTGCCGGCCTATGCCATCGTCATCCGCGAGGCGATGCCAGCCTCGCAAGCTGCGACGCGTGTCGGCATTGTTATCCTGGGTACGGTGGGTGGCATGTCGCTGGGCGGCTGGATGTCCGGCGTCATCTTCGACGCCACGGGCTCCTACGCGGCAGCGTTCATGAATGGCCTCGCCTGGAATGTGCTCAACGTCACCATCATCACGGCGCTGATGTTGCGCGCGCGTCGGCGCGCAGCTTTCGCGCCGGGCGCATCGGTCGCTTAAGGCGTCAGATCCTGCACTGGCGGCATTGCTGGAAGTCCATCGATCGGCACGGCTTCCAGCGAACGCTTTGCGGGGCCGTTGCCGAACATACAATCCAGCGTTGGCTCGGCAATCGCCGTCATTGTGTGTCCAATCAGGGGACGTTTTTCCGGCGGAAGCCAGTTCTGGTTCAACGTCGGTACGCCGCGCTCGGTGACTCCGTACAGAATGGCGTCGAGGATGTCGCGATCGCCAATCTCGCTCATCAGCGCGGTGCGGACGCAGTCGCAAATCGCTTCGGGATGCGCATAACGCGACACCATGAAGGGCGCGCAAAGCCGAATGAACTCGCCGCGCGGATCAGGCATCAGGGACAGGCGACGTGTGTCGGCCATCGCGACTGTCGACATCCCGTATGCCAGCAGGCTGCTCAGGACAATAGCAAGCAGTGCTCTGAGGGACAGGTATCGCAACAAATCACCCGGGAAGTAACCGCAGGACGAGAGAAGTGCAGGATCTGTTATAGATGATGAGCGGTGCGAATGTGAATGCCGCTGTGATGTGTCATACAGCCTGACCGACTTTCAGCAACATGCAGCCGCTGATCTTCAGGCTGCCGTCAGGTTGCGGCTCCAGCGTATAGAGCGCATCCCACGGCACGCCATCGGCATCGACGATATGGACTTTTTGCTCGATGGTGCCATCGGACATATTGCTCTCGGTGAATTCGAAGCTGCGATGACGATAGATGGGCGTATAGGCGTTGCGCACCATGTCCATGAAGCTGTCGGGATCGGGGAAGATGCTCTGGATGTCGGGGGCCGCGAAACTATAGGCTGTCACGGCGTCGTCGCGAGCCAGCGCTTCGGCCTGGGAGCTGATGATCCTCTGCGCCGCTGCGACATCGTCCGCAGCGCGGAGAGGCGATGCGAGACCGATCACCATAACGATCAAAATGAGAAGGCTGCGCATAGGCTCACTTGCTCAAAGTGTTCTTGTAGATGACGCCATCCTTCATGATGATTTTGAAATTGTTCGCGGGATCGGCAATCAGGTTGATGTTGTCCAGCGGATTGCCGTCGACCAGCAATAGATCCGCGAGCGCGCCCTGTTCCACGACGCCGAGCTTGCCGGGATAGGGATTGCGCTTGCCGGACATTGCCAGCAGTTCGGCGTTCGTCGATGTCGCCATGACCAGCGCTTCGGCGGGAGTATACCAGCGCGTGAGCGAGGCCAGAATTGCGCCCTGTTGCTGCGCCAGCGCGCGCGAGAACAGCACGTCGGTGCCCCACGCCGTCTTGATCTTGTACTTCCTGGCAAATTCGTAGGACCTGGCTATGCCGGGCCAGACCTCATCCGCCTTGGCTCGCTGAACTGAACCTTCCGGAAAGCCAAGTCTCAGGCCCTCGGGGAGGGGCTGCAAGCTCAACCAGATGTTCTTTTCGGCAAGCAGCCTGGCGGTTGCCTCGTCCATCAGCATGCCGTGTTCGATGCACTTCACGCCAGCGGCGACGGCTCTCTGGATCGCAGCCGGAGTGAAGGCGTGCGCGACGACATATGTGCCCCAATTCTCGGCCGCTTCAACGGCGGCGCGTAGTTCGGCCTCGGTGAAAGTGGTCACGTCGACCGGACTGAAGGGGGATGACACTCCGCCGCCCGCCGTCAACTTGATTTGGGAGGCGCCCTGCATGAGTTGTTCGCGCGTGCGCACGCGCACCTCGTCAGGGCTGTCCGCGACGATAGCGCCGCCGACTTGCTCCATGCGGGTGAGCATGCCGCCAATCGTACGTGGGAGATCGGTCAGCTGACGGAAATCCCCATGGCCGCTCGTGACAGTGATCATGGCGCCGGACGGATAGATGCGCGGGCCCTTGACGATGCCCTCATCAATGGCCTGCTTGAGGCCGAACACCGGACCGCCGACATCGCGAACAGTGGTGAAGCCGCGCATGAGAGTGTCGGTTGCTTCGTCGCCAGCCAGCAGATTGTTGTAGCCGACGTCACCGAAAGCCTGTGCCGGCGTCACCCGTATCAACATCGCGTGCCAATGATTGTCGATCAGGCCGGGCATCAGCGTATGCCCGTTTCCTGTGACACGCTGAGCGTCTGCGGCTGCTATCGGTGCCGTAGAAATACGCTCGATGACGTTGCCCTTGACCAGCACATGTGACGGAGCGGAAAGAGTGGCGCTTCTTCCGTCAAAGATCCGAACATTTTCGAAGAGCACATCGCCGGCGCTCGCGCTTGTGCAAAATGTCAGCGCGAGAATTGCTAGCCATCGACTACCGGCAGGGAACAACATGAGCGTTCTCCGAGCAGTGAAGCTTGCACTATGGCAGATACCGGCGCCCACTTGAAGGTGGCGCCGTCATCGGCGGATCGGCGATCCGGCTCGGGTTACTGGGAATCCGCCCGGCCAGATGTGAATATATCTGGTTGTTCAAGCTCGTCTGGCATCGCCCATCCTTCAGCCATCAAAGCGACATGGAGCGCGGTTCGAACTTCGGGCGGCTCAATGTTCCCGACAGTCGCCTCATCAAGAACAGCGATCAGCTTCGTCCAACGCGGCGTTGTCTTGGCTTCGCTGTCAACGTAACGCTGGACCCATCTAACCGCCGCCAAGAGAGAAAAGATCGTGCGGTTCCTCGCCGGGGTTTGCCCGGGCGCCTCAGGCATCAATCGAATTGGTTCAAAGATCATTTGCACACAAACCGACTGCTGAAATTCACTTCATCGTGCCACAGAGCCGGTAATACGCAATGGGTGCCGACATGCTCCGAAGTAGCCGCACGCCGTCCCGAAGGTCGTGATCATCTTAGCCTATGGGGGAGGGCCTCATCTCGGCGAAGTAGAACAATCTCACGCCATGCGGTATAAAAAATCGGCATGAAGCCCACGAAGTCGTTGAAGAAGCAAGCTGAGAAAGCCGAGGCTGTAGCACACCGCTCGGAAGACACCGAGCATGCTGAGCAGATGCACAATTTGGCTGAAGCATTCCACGCGCAAGCCAGTGCGCTGAAGGCTGAAAAGAAAAAAGGGAAGGCGAAGAAATAGCTTTCCTTGATTGCGGTCGCGGAGACTAGTCGTCAAGTTTCTCAGAGACGATCACGCCAGTCTTCGGATCGGCGTGAAATTCCATTCTCTTGCCGTTCTTGATACCTTCACCCTCCCAGCGGCCATCGTCGGCTTCAAGCTCGGTAACCTGCGAGTAGCCAGACTGCAGCACCTTTGTCTTTACCTGCTCCATCGGCATCCAATCCGGCCCAGGTTGATCAGCGCGGGCCACGGTCGATGAACCTAGTAACAGGGATCCACAGAGAGCAGTTGCAGCAAGCCGTTTCATGGCAACCTCCCTTGTTTTTATTAAGCCCAATCGTAATGCCGGCAGATCGTTCCTGGGGTATAAGAACTTTGGCGGATCTTCCGGGTACTGGCCTGTTTCCGACCTCAGTGGCCTAGTTCGAAAAGTTCGGGATATTTGGCTTCGGCATCGGAAGGCGCGATTTCATCCAACTGGCGTGGACCGCCGCCGTGCATCTCGCTATGCGGGTAAGTGATCTCCCATAAAGCTCCGGAGACTGGGTCGCGAAAAAGCGTATCCCACCCGCTCGCATCGTGTCCGATCTCTTCTAGCTTTGCGAGCGCTGCCGATATCTCTGCTTCGGTCATAGTAGCTCCGGGTGCGGGCCTGTTTCCGAGCCCACTGGCCTAGTTTGGTCTTCGACGCAGAACCCGAATAGCCAACAATCCGATAGCTACGGGGACTAGTCCGATCAGTAGGGCACACGCCACCGAGACAAGAAGATGAACGTAAGCGCCGCGCCATCCTCCCACTTGGTATTTCAACGCAACCCGGCCTGCGTCACCCAAGCTCCAAAATAGGACTACGGAGAAGCCCCACAAGTACGAGCAACCAAGTTCTAGCGCTCATTGTCTGCCTCTAAAGCCTCCCAAATAAACCGTGCGAGGCCGCCCACTGAGGCGGCCTTACGTTCTATAGATCGCTTTGTCGGTTGCGTTAATGAGGTCGTCGATTGCCGCCCTCTCAGCATCCGTGAGTTGCTCACGATCCATGGCGCGGACGGCTCTTAGGCCGTCTGCTAATTCGGCCCATCCATCAGTCAAACCGTTGAAGCCTAAATATGGGCCCAGAACGCGAGATAAGGGCCGAAGTGATCGCCTGTCGCACCATCCATCCACTAGTGCTTTCAGCGTCGTCTGAAATTCATCGTATGATTTGTAAGTCAAAGCGATCCCTGCCGTAAATCAAACTAGGCGACTACTATCGAAAACAGGCCATCTCCTTTTGAGTGAGACGAACGTCTCAAGCTGGCGGCATCCCTCGGAGTTCGAAATCAAGCGCTGTAAAATTCAGATCCGACGTGCCCTCTAGATTCATGGTGTATCCCTCCAAAAAATCTACGTAGCCGTCGTTCAGCCAAAGTATAAACCCAAGAGCATCCTCCACGCCATTTACCTTTGCGGCAATGTAGCATTGCCGCGTATCGCTTTTGATCGATGGTGCAGCGGCCCTCTCAACTGAGAAGTATGTATAAAATCCCGCACCTGTATTCTCGCGATTCAGAACAGAGGCATTAGTAGTTTGCGCCCGCAGCGCGGCCGCGTCCTCGCGAGCTAACTGATTGCCATGCTCTTGCAGCACGGCCGCTTCGAGCGGTGTTAGGCTAGCCACTTTTTAATCCTCTAAGGCCGCCTCAGTGGGCGGCCTCTTTGCAACAGAGGCTAGGTCTGGGCCTGATCCTGTTTCCCCAGACGGTGCCCAAGTCCCTGAGCTCGGTCAGCCTTGCGGCCTCGAAGCTTCATTCGAAGCCGGACCCTTCCCCTCTGTCGAACCATTTCTAAACTAGGCGGCTACCCATTTCAAACTAGGCCACCGAAGCCGGAAACGGCCAGCGCCACCCATTCGGTCGTGTGTCAGTTTGAAGTTTCTTTGCGACCTTGATCGCTGCCCGCGCTCCTGCTGTGGCGCACGTAGGCGGGGAGGCGGATAGTGCCATAGGCGAGAGACCCTAAGGGGATCGCGAAGTACCAGTCAAGGCGCCCAAGACTATCAGCCGCAATCACGACGGCGGAAGCGACGATGACCGCGGCGGCCTGATTCCACCGGGCGCCGATCACACCCACTTGCTTTACTGAGCGAAGGTAAACCCCCACTGCCAGCGAAACTACAGCCACGACTGCTGCGCCAATAACCGGAATCCACGCGTCTTTCATATCTTAGTTCACGTCCCTCGCGGAGCTTGCCGCTCTTTATGCGTCACGCATCCTACCTGCTGGAGTTCTCCAACTCTCTCCTGTAGCGGTCAAATATCTCGACTTCTGCAGCCTCACGGTCAGTCAATCTGTCATAAAAATACTCATCAGCGACCCACTCGGGAAATGACAGGAGAAAGCGCTCTGGGAGGTCGCTTCTTGCAGCGTAAACGCCTACTCGCCATGATTCTGGAATACTTGAGTCGGATACTTCGAATAGACCCGCAGGATTCCAGACTGGATAGTAGACGAAATGTTCGTCACAAATGTAGTACCAAATAGCTCCCGCGCGCAACGTCACGCCGTATATGATGTATTCCTTTCCAACAATCAGGGGGAACAAGCGGTCCCAGTCATTGCCATGACCCCTGACACATTCTGTCCGGACTTCGGGAGCCAGATCGATTGCCGACCTACTGATGCATGTGGCTTTCACGGGATCATTCCGCATTGTTTGAACTTAACTGTTCCGTCTAACCGCTGGACCTGGCCTCTCGAACAGCCGTCATGTATTGACGTCCATGTCGGCTCCGGAGTCAACGAGTTGGTCAAGGCGAAGTAGGAGGGGGACGACGAGATACGGCTTGGGACATTAAGGGTCGGGCTGCATCCCGATTCAGAAAAAATTGCTAATACTCAAGAGGTCGCCCACTGAGGCGGCCTAAAAAAGATGTAGCGAAATGTGGGTTGTCGTTGTCCTAACTATCTTGGTTATCGCGGTAATTTGGCTGCGATCAAGCGCTGCCCGAATTGATAAGCAAAAGGCCCAAGGCGTTTATGCCGATAAGTTTGTATATGTGGAGGATGACGGGACGGCACGGGAGTTGGGTGCCCACGAAACCGAACACCTGAATACAACGTTTCACCCCACGGATGGAGCGCGGCCCTACATCAAGACGCGCTATAAGCAGCTAACTCCCGACGGGAAAATTGGTGGCTTTCTTTTGCGGCGCAAATTGCCATCCAATATCCAAATCAGGCCACTGCCGTTCTCAAACTAGGCCACTGAGGCCGGAAACAGGCCAGTACCCGATTTCGCGTGTTTATGCTGGCACTCCGGAGACCTTACGCGGGCCGGTAGAAGGGCATGCTACCTATGGCACGGTATATGGAGCTGGCGTGAACAAGCACTCATTTTGGGATAGCTTGGTCCTGACGCGACAATCCCAATATTTCTCCACCATGATGCCCGCTATCAAAATAGCGAAACATACGAGACAAAACACCGCTAGCAGACTGTCTGCTTTCATGACCGTCATTTCTAATGCACTCGCTCGACTCGAGGTTCTGCCCCGATGAACCTAATGTCTATTGGCCCGCCAATCCCCGAACTGGCCGGCTTCGTTGCAGTCATGCGAGACGCGGCACCAATCAAGTCCTTAGCAAGGTCAATTGCCGTCTGTTTCGGTGTCTCTGCTGTTTTCATGAACGATGTGTGCGGGAAATTACCAATCAGACTTTTTGTCGTTTCCGCGCTGGGCTGTGAAGCAAACGTCGGCAGCACTTCGGTCATAAGGTAATCGACCTCTCCAAAAACTAGAGGTTCCGAGACATCGTCCGGCCCAAACTTTGCATGAGTCACATCGTTGATCAGAAGCTGCTTCAGGTCCGGTGAAATCTTCAATTCTAGACTTCGCACGTATGACGTAGCGGTTTCGGGATCAAATGATGCGAGGACGACTGATGAGGCAAATATGTCGCCAGAAGCTTGCGGGGATCGATAAGGATGAGCGGTGTAGTAAGAGAAGAGCGCATTGTGCAGATAATTTGCTAAGTCGGTCGCGTCGAACTGACGAAGGTCTACGTCACCAGCATTTTGCTCTACCCACATTTTTGCAACCTCGCCGATATCGAAGTCTCGGGGAGTGGATTTTACATACCCACAGATGTCTTGTGCCGCAATAATACTTAAAGGATAAAAGCCGCGCCGACCGGTAACAGCGATGATGAAGCGACCTGGCAACGCTGGCTCCAAAATCTTCTCGGCGGCGTCGCAAAACGATGCTGATTCCGTAACGTTGCGACTTACGGTCTGACGGGTGTCAGAAGCAAAAATGAGCCCGTCTTTTGACGCCATGACAACTACAAGCGTTCCTTGAGATACAAGACCAAGTGGACCAGCGTAATTGAAAAACCATACTAGGAAATATGCCGCACAAAGAGCAATCGCCCCTCCGACTAGCTTCAAGGCCATCTCTAAATCCCCAAATTTCTTCTATACTGAATTCAACGTCGCGCCTCGTTGGTCAAGGATGCGGAAACATGATCGAGGCGGCTTGGAATAGCGCGGCAACAGCGGCGGCGATCGCCGCGTAAGCGCTCCAAGTCGACTGCTTTTGGAGGCTGGCAGTTACGTCGAATTTCCTGCCATTTTTCGAAATGATCAAATTGTCGGTTCTCGTTCCAACTTGGTCATCAGCATAAACTTCGGCTTTCGCAGAGTAGAGTCATAAGCTGGCCGCGACTACGGCTGCGACGGCACTGCCCACTTCAAAAAATCTCATGTCGGTCCCTTATTCGAAAGAGCAGAGGGGGCGCGCGGCGAAAACGAATGCGCGGACCCACGCGAGTTTGAGGTGGCTAGTTCGTCTCGAAGGGCCCGTCTTGCTCTTGCTGCCCGGGCGGCTTTTGCAGTTTCTCAAATGTTACTTTTTGAGGGCTGAGACCAATCCAATCAGTGCGCCCACGGTGCCAATCATAGTAGTGCTGGCAAGGCCGATTATTTTCAATCGCAGTTCCCAGCGCTCATTTTGTTCTTGCCGAATTGCCCGGCGCAGATAAATCAGCCCCTCTCGAGACAGGCAGTAGCCGGTAGCGGTTTCCAGCCAGAGGTCTTCGTCATTCTCGTCTGGCGTTGGTACTCTAAGCCGGGCGGCTTTGCGCATTACATAGCGAGATTCTAGGTCTGCAATTTTTTCATAGACCTGCCGCTTCTCTTCCCACAGGGCCTGATCGAACTCAGGCTTCTCGGCACCGGCTCTCACGGAAGCCTCGGCTCTTAATTGATATTTCTCTTCGATCCTATCGTAAGCACGCTCCAAACGTCGGAGCTCTAATCGGTATCGAATTCCGTTCAACACTTGATCATCCGGTTGAAGAACTGGAGCGAGCTTGATCTTAACGAGAACGTCGGCCGAACCAAAGGACAACCAATTGTGTGGCGGTTCGTGTGGCGGAGAAATTGGCGGTGATATCCAAGGTGAATTAACTATCTGAAATCATTGGTGGGCCCGGCAGGACTCGAACCTGCAACCAGACCGTTATGAGCGGTCGGCTCTAACCATTGAGCTACAGGCCCCGCCGGCGTCCAGCGGGCGTGGGAACCGGGGACGGCGGTGCAGGCATTCCTTATATCGGTCGTCGCCGGTGGGCAATGCCGCGTTCCCATGGCGGTCAGCAGTTCTCTGCTGCTGCCCGCCATGGACGCCGTGAGCGCCTGGACAAGCGGGCGTTGAGCTCAGTCGACCGACACGCCGGCGAATTCCACCACCTTGCGCCATTTCTCGGTTTCGGCGGCGACGAGCTTGCCGAATTCGGCCGGGGTCATCGGCTTCGGAACACCACCGACTTCGGCGAGGCGGGCGACCAGCTTGGGATCCTTCAGCGCTTCGTCGACGGCCTTGTTCAGCGTCTCGATCACCTCGGGCGGCGTGCCCTTCGGCGCGGAGATGCCATAGAAGCCGACGGACTCGAAGCCCGGGACGGTCTCGGCAATGGCCGGGACGTCTGGCACGCTGGGCCAGCGCTGCGGCGAGGTGACGCCGAGCGCACGCACGGTGCCGCCGCGTGACTGTTCGAGCGCCGTCGGCAGATTGTCGAAGATCAACTGCACCTTGTTGGAAATGATATCAGGGAAGGCGATGGCCGAGCCGCGATAGGGCACGTGGATCATGTCGCATTTGGTCATCGCCTTGAACAATTCGGCCGACATATGCACCGAGGTGCCGTTGCCCGATGAAGCATAGGAGATCTTGCCGGGATTGGCCTTGCAGTAGTCGATGAACTCCTGCACCGACTTCACCGGCATTCCGTTCGACACCACCAGCATATTGGTGAGCTGCATGATGCTGGCGACAGGCACGGTGTCGCGGATGAAATCATAAGGCAGCTTCTTGTACAGCGAGGCCGAAATCGCGTTATTCGGCGCGACGAACAGCAGCGTATAGCCATCCGGTGCCGAAGTGACAGCCGCGGCAGCGGCGAGGTTGCCGCCGGAGCCTGCGCGGTTCTCAACGATGAATTGCTGGCCGAAATGATCCGACAGCCACTGGCTCATGATGCGCGCCACGATATCGACGGGGCCACCCGCGGCGAAGCCGATCAGCCAGCGCACGGGGCGATCCGGATAGCCTGCAGCGGAGGCGGGAAGGGTTGTCGTGGCGAGGCTGGCGAAGCCGACGAGACACAGCACAGCAGCACGCAGAAAAGCGATCATAATCCCTCCCAGAGATGAAAGTCGCGGCATTGATGCGCGACGTCGTTCGATCGGGCTTGCCGCCCGTTACCTCCATGCTTTCATAGAATTCGGATTTTGCCTACAAGCATGGTTCAACGATACAGGCCGATCGACGTCAGGGTGCCCCATGAAAATGATGCCGCTTCTTTGCGCAGCTCTCCTGACGGTCACAATGGCCGCGGCGCAGGAGGGAGCCAAACCGATGTCGACCACCACGCCAGATACTGGTCTCAGTTTGAGTCTCGGCACGGCGACGCCCGGCGGCGGCTTCCCGCTCTACGGCGACGCCTTTGCCGAGGTGATGAACAAGGCCGATCCGTCGCTGACGCTGGCCACGCGCAACACCAAGGGCTCGACCGAGAACATCCCGTTGCTCGAGGCCGGTCAGCTCGATCTCGCACTGGTGGCCGGCGAGCCCGCTTATGAGGCGTTCAAGGGCATCGGTCGTGCACCGACGAAGCTCAAGATCATCACGGCACTGTATTCCAATCCGGGCATGTTCGTGGTGCGCGCCGACAGCCCCTACAAGACGATCCGCGATCTCGTCGGCAAGCCGATCGCCTTCGGTGCAAAAGGCTCCGGCCTCGTGATCCTGTCGCGCTATGTGCTCGACGGGCTCGGCCTCGATCAGGACAAGGATTTCCAGTCGGTCTATCTCGACCGCGCCGGCGACGGTCCGGCCATGGTGCAGGATGGCCGCGTTGCCGCGCTGTGGGGCGCGGGACTGGGCTGGCCCGGCTTCAAGGCCATGAGCGAAAGCCCGGGCGGCGCGCGCTTCATTGCGCCTGATGCGGCTGAGATCGCGCAGATCCGCGCCAAACACGCTTTCCTCAAGCCGATGCTGGTCGAAGCGAACAGCTATCCGAACCAGCCGGCGCCGATCGCGTCGGTAGGCTCCTGGAGCTACATCCTCGCGCGCGAAACGCTGCCGGATGACGTCGCCTATCGTCTCGCGAAGACGCTGCATGGCGCCGAGGCCACGCTCGGTGCACGGCTCGCGCAGGCAAAGGAGACGACGGCGAACAACACGGTGGCGTCGGCGCCTGATGTGGCGCTGATCCATCCGGGCGTGCTGAAGTATTACAAAGTGATCGGGGTGGTGAGGTAGGGCGCGGAGTTCTATTACTTCCCCTCTCCCCCAGCGGAGCCACGCTCCGCGCAGACGGGAGAGGGCGCCACAAACTCTGAGCTCTGTTGCTACCCCTCTCCCGTCCGCGCTGCGCGCGGCCACCCTCTCCCGCAAGGGGAGAGGGAAAGTGGAGCGCCGCCGATAGTTTGTGTCTGCTACTTCTTCCCCAATGCACATGCCGGGTCCGGCGGTCCAAATGCTTCCTCGCCGGAAATCTTTGCGAGGATCTTGTAGTAGTCCCACGGATACTTCGACTCCTCCGGCGACTTGACCTGCACCAGCATCAGGTCATGCACCATCAACCCGTCCTCGCGTAGTTTGCCGTTGCGGGCGAAGAAATCCTCGATCGGTTTCTCGCGCATCTTCGCGGCGACCTTCAGCGGCTCGTCGGTGCCGGCCTCCTTGATGGCGTTGAGATAAACCATGGTGGAGGAATAGACGCCGGCCTGCCACATGGTTGGCATCCGCTTGGTTTTCTCGAAGAAGCGCTTCGACCAGGCGCGGGTCTTGTCGTCCATGTCCCAGTAAAAGGCGGTGGTCAGCAGCAGACCCTGCGCGGTCTGCAAGCCCAGCGAGTCGATGTCGGTGATCAGCGCCAGCAGCGCCGCCATCTGCTGGCCGCCTTTGAAGACGCCGAATTCGCCCGCAGTCTTGATCTCGTTGATGTTGTTCGGCGGTCCACCGGCGATGCCGATGATCTTGGCCTTCGAGGCCTGAGCCTGCAGCACGAACGACGAGAGGTCCGACGCGCCGAACGGCGGGCGCACTGAGCCGATCACCTTGCCGCCGGTCCTGGTGACGACAGCCGCCGCATCGCGCTCCAGCGCATGGCCGAAGGCGAAATCGTCGGTGATGAAGAACCAGCTGTCGCCGCCGCGCTTCACCACTTCCTGCGCGGTGCCCACGGCAAGTGCGCGGGTGTCGAATACCCACTGCATCGTGTAGGGCGAACAGAACTTGCCGTGGAAATCTGCGGCGCCGGTGGAGTGGGTGATGAACAGCCGCTTGCGATCGTTGGCGACGTTCTGCACGGCAAGGCCGACGGCGGAGACCGGTACATCGACGATGATATCGACCTGATCGACATCGTACCAGCGCCGCGCCAGTGACGCACCGACATCGGGCTTGAGCTGGTGATCGCCGATGATGATGCTGATCGGCTTGCCCAGCACGGTGCCGCCGAAATCATCCACGGCCATCTGCGCGGCGATCACCGAGCCCTGGCCGGATGGCGTCGACGCCGGGCCGTTCATGTCGGTAAGCACGCCGATCTTGACCACGTCGTCGGAAATTTGGGCCTGTGCGGATGTGGCGAACAGCGCAAGCGCAAATGCGCCGGCCAGGGAAAGTTGTGTGACGGTTCGTTTCTTCGTGCGCATCGATGCTGCCTCCCCAATTTTCATGGCTGTTTGACGCACAAGGCGCGGCCCAGCCTTGGGCCGGATCATGCAGCAGGTGTGAGGCCTCAACAAGCGCGATAGCGTGAAATTTGGCGCTCGATCGATCAGGCAAGTACAATCGTCACGATGCGTTGACATATTGTAGTTGTATGCTAGTTCCCGCCCGCGCCGCGACCATGCTACATCACGCGCTTGCCGTTCGACTAGTTCGGAATGCAAGTTTTCCGCGCCGGGATCGAACGAAATGCGATCTCAACACGACACAAGCAAGCGCCTTGCCAGAGGCGCCTGACTGACAACGCGCCCTATGAAGCGGGGCTTCCATGAGCTGCTGACTTGAAATGGGTGATGCCGGCAAAGACGTCGACGCGATCATCCCAAGGTTCTGAATACCGAAAGGTCCCCGGTGCAAAAGACTGCGTTTTCGTCCAGCGACTTGCCGCTTCATCTCGGCGAGAAGGCCAAGTTCGACCTTTGGCAGGATATTCACGTTGCGGAAATCTGGTCGGTCGAATACGCGGTGTCCGATAAACTGCCTTTCGAAGCTGTAATCGAGGCCACGAGTATCGGACCGCTGGTTCTTGGTCAGATGTCTGGAACGATCAAGCAGGCGACGAGAAAGTCGCGCAATATCGCCGACGATGGCAATGATAGTTATCTCCTGCTGATCAACAAGGCCGGCACTGAGCTGGCTGGTGGGCAGGTCGGTCGCGACTATTCCGTCGGCCGGGGGGAGGCAGCCCTGGTCACGGCGTCCGAGCCGCTGACAATGTTTGGCGCGGACGAGAATGTCTGGATGAATGTGGTCGTCCCGCGCGCAGTTCTGACCCAGGCATTTCCGCATATCGACAACAGGCTGGCGCTTAAGATCGACGAGAATAACGAAGCGCTCGGTCTTCTCAGGCGCTACTGCCAGCTTCTCGAGTCCGGGCCCGTCCTCACGAATCCGGCTCTCCTCACGCATGCAGGGACGACGCTGGTCGATCTGATCGGCCTTGCGACTGGTGCGAAGGGGGAGACGGCCGAGCTTGCAGGCCTTCGCGGCCTGCGCGCGGCGAGGTTGCAGGCGGTTCTGGCAAGCATCGCCGACAATTACGCGAATCCCGGAATTTCAGCACAAGGTGTCGCGCACGAGCTCAAACTGTCGCCGCGCTATGTTCATGATCTCCTGCAGGAAACCGGTATCAGCTTTTCCGAGCGGGTGCTCGAGCTGCGCCTGCAGAAAAGCTACCGGATGCTGCAGGACCGACGGAGCGACGGTATGCGCATCAGCGAGATCGCGATGATCTGCGGCTTCAACGATATCGCCTATTTCAATCGCTGTTTCCGCCGCCGTTTCGGCGGTACGCCGAGCAGTGCGCGATAGGCGCGTTGCTTGGCAGACACACCGCTGCGGAAAGCAATCCATTTCACTGCAGGACAATTCCTTTGCGTTCCAGCCAAAGACGCCGCTGCGCAGCGATGCGACATCTGGTGCACGGCTACCGTATCGCAAGGGGAATCTATGTCTGCACGTTCGACCATCAGCGCCATCGGAAGACCCCGGCGATATCTGACGAATGCCAGCCATCTGGCGCTCGCGATTGGCTGTGTGGTGCTTGTGGGCATTGCCTTGCCGGCTCCGGCTGTGGCGATCGACTGGACGGGGACAACGTCCACGGATTGGTACACACCCGGAAACTGGGATCTTGCCACCGTCCCGACATCGGTCCAATCGGTCGTGATCAACACCACCGGGCCCAACGCGACGCTGATCAGCGGCGGAACGGCGGTGGCCGGCACAACGAATATCGGCCTGAATAATACCGGCATGCTGACGATCTCGAACGGTGGCGTTCTGAACGGCGGCCAGGCCTTCCTCGGCAATTTGTTCGGCGCGGTTGGCACTGCCACGGTCACCGGCCCGGGCTCGATCTGGAACGCTGAGGGCATGGTCGTCGGCTATCATGGCGCGGGCGCGTTGAACATCCTGAACGGTGCGAACGTCGGCACCTCAGTGTGGGAGTTCTCTCTCGGAGATCATTTCGGTGGTTCCGGAGCGGCGACCGTCGATGGCGCAGGTTCGATTTTGACCGCCAGCGATTTTGTTGTCGGCAATGGTGGAACAGGCACGCTGGTGGTTTCGAACGGCGGCACGGTCGTTGGTACAACATGGACGAGCTATATAGGGCAGGCCGCAGGTTCGGTTGGCACAGCAACGGTCACAGGTCCGGGCTCGCATTTGATCGTCGCTAATAATGGCCTCGCTGTCGGTCAAATGGGAAACGGTACGCTCACGATTGCAAATGGTGGTGTCGTATCGGTCAGCGGCAATGTGATTGTTGGCTTTCAAGCAGGCTCGGTTGGTACGATCAATATCGGCGGCGGCACCGGAGCGGCAGCGGTGACGCCTGGCACGCTCGACGCTTCAACGATCGTGTTTGGCAATGGTGCCGGCGCGATCAATTTCAATCATACTAGCACGAGCTATACTTTTGCGCCGGTCCTGGACGGGGCCGGGACGATCAACCAGATCGCTGGCACGACAATTCTCACGGGCGATTCGGTCAACTTCTCCGGCGCGACCAATGTCAGCGGCGGTCGGCTCGCGGTAAACGGTTCGCTCGCCGGATCGATCGTGACTGTGTCCGGCGGCGGCATACTGGGTGGCAATGGCACCGTGGGCGGTATCGTTGCCAATAGCGGTGGCATCATCGGACCCGGCAATTCCATCGGCACGCTGAACGTCAACGGCAACGTCACCTTTGCAGCCGGATCGATCTATCAGGTCGAGACGAACGCCGCGGGCCAATCCGACAAGATCGCGGCCACCGGAAGTGCGACGCTGAATGGCGGCACGCTGCTCGTCAGCGGCGCCGGGCCGATCGGCAGCCAGTTCACTATCCTGACGGCAGCCGGCGGCATCAATGGCGTTTTCGCCGGTGCCGGCGGAACGACGACGTCGCCGTTCCTGGCCTATGGCCTGACTTACGATGCCACTAACGTCTATCTTGGTATCAGCCGGAGCAACCTCGCTTTCGCTGCGGCTGGCCTGACCCGCAACCAGATCGCCGCCGGCAGCGGTGCAGACAGTCTGCCGCTCGGCAGCCCGCTGGTTGGTTCGCTGGTGCAGCTCGATCTGCCGCAGGCGCGGCGTGCATTCGACCAGATTTCCGGCGAGGTTCATGCGTCGGCCAAAAGTGTAATGATCGAGGACAGCCGTTTTCTGCGCGAAGCTGCTATAGACCGGCTGCGCGCAGCGTTCGACGGCATCGGCGCAGCTGCCGCGCCGGTCACGACCTATGTCAATGGCCGGCCGGTGCTGGCGCCAGCGACGACCGACGGCGTTGCGGTCTGGGGCCGCGGATTCGGTTCCTGGGGCCAGTGGAATGGCGACGGCAATGCCGCCACCGTCAAGCGCGACATCGGTGGCTTCATGGCCGGTGTGGATGCGCCGTTCATCGATGGATGGCGCGTCGGTGCAATCGGCGGCTATAGCCGCTCGACGTTCCGCGTTGCCGATCGCGGCTCATCTGGCTCCAGCGACAACTACCATGGTGGCCTTTATGGCGGCACGCAGTGGGGCGATTTCGCCTTCCGCTCAGGCCTTGCCTACACACGGCATGATCTGTCGATCAATCGCTCGGTCGGATTTCCGGGCGTTGCCGAGATGCTCAGGGGGGACTACAGCGCGAGTACGACGCAAGCCTTTGGCGAATTTGGCTATCGCATCGGAGCAGCGCGAACGCCGTTCGGTCCACTCGCTTTCGAGCCCTTCGCCAATCTCGCTTATGTCAATCTGGCAACCGATGGATTTACAGAAAGAGGCGGAGTCGCAGCGCTTACCAGCCGCGGCGACAACACTGGCGTCACCTTCACTACACTGGGGCTCCGGGCATCGACAGGCGTTGACCTCGGTAATGGCATGACCGCGACCGCGCGCGGTATGCTCGGCTGGCGTCATGCCTTCGGTGACGTGATGCCAACCTCGATCATGGCCTTTGCCGGCGGATCGCCGTTCACCGTTGCTGGCGCGCCGATCGCTGCAAATGCTGCTGCCGCGGATCTTGGCTTCGACGTCAACGTCGCGCCGAACGCCACACTCGGTCTCACCTATGGCGGTCAGTTCGGTTCGGGTATGACCGACCAAACGTTGCGCGGCAATTTCGCTGTGAGATTCTAAGAACGCCCATCTCACGAGACGCGGTGCGGATGACCCGTCTCCTGAAGGCAGCGTTCCAACGGCGATGTGCCGTTAGCCGCCATCCAGCTTCGCAAGCCGTTCGGCTTCCGCGATATCGTCCATCGTATTGGCATTGAAGAATGGATCGACGGGATCAGTCGACCATTCCACGGTGGCGAGACGATAACGTGCCGTCCAGCGGCCGACTTTGCGAATGTCCTCGTTGACGAGCGCGTGCCGTAACTCGTGGCGCAGGGAGACATCCCACAACCCGACAACGGGGTGCGACTGTCCTGCGGACGAAGCGACAGCTAGCTGCGCATTCTCCGCGATCCGGGCCTGATGCAGGCGGGTGACGAGATCGCGGGGCAGGAAGGGGCAATCGCCGGCGACGCTAAGCATCCAGGAGACATCCGGCCGGTGGGCGGCCGTCCATTCCAGACCCGCCAGAATGCCGGCGAGGGGGCCGGGAAAATCGGCGACGTCGTCGGCGATCACCGGCAGACCAAAGGACGCGAACCGTGCGGGGGCACCATTGGCGTTCAGCACCAGCCCATCGCATTGCGGCGCGACGCGGGCTATCACGCGGGCCAGAATCGTCTTGCCGCCAATCTCGCGCATCGGCTTGTCGCCGCCGCCCATCCGGCGCGCCAGACCGCCCGCGAGAAGCACGCCCGGAGTGGCCGGATAGGTGTTCGCCATCGCCATACCGCTGCATATGACATTTGACGCCGGCCCGATATAACGCAGTTGCACCAAATGGAACCGCGCGATGCCCGTGACCAAGCTCGACCTGACCGGATTGAAATGCCCGTTGCCGGCGCTGATGACGCGCAAGGCGATGAAGGTCCTGTCGGTCGGTGATCGGCTCGAAGTCCACTGTACGGACCCTCTGGCAGTGATCGACATCCCTGCGTTGATTCAGCAAAGCGGCGATCAGATCGAAGCCCCTGAACGCAACGGTGATGTGATCGTTTTCTTCATCGAAAAACGGAATGCTGCGATTGCAAATCGCGATTGAATTGCTGCGATGCAGTGGAAATCATTGAGAAATTTTCGCTCCTGATACCTTTGGACTATCGACTCCGGTAGTCGCTTCTGGCCCTGTTCTAAGTGTGAGTGCGCGTGAATCTTTGTCCGCGCGCCGCAGGGGAATTGACCAAACGACTTTTTCAAATCGCAGACCGGCTCAGAAGGGTCGGCTGTAGGGGAGAACTTTCATGACAAGTGTGGGCAACGCCGGAACACTGTCTGGCACCAAGCCAGGATTGCTGGAACGCGAACGCATCATTGCGACGGCCGGCTTCAATCGATGGCTGGTTCCACCGGCTGCATTGTGTATCCATCTCTGCATCGGCATGGCCTACGGCTTCAGCGTGTTCTGGCTGCCGCTGTCGCAAGCGATCACGACACCTGCGTCGAAGGAAGTGTGCGATGGCATGAGCCTCGCCACCGAGCTCTTCACCACCACCTGTAACTGGAAGGTTGCCAGCCTCGGCTGGATGTACACGCTGTTCTTCGTGCTGCTCGGCGTCTCCGCTGCGATCTGGGGCGGCTGGCTCGAGCGGGTCGGTCCGCGCAAGGCCGGCTTCGTCTCGGCGATGTGCTGGTGCGGCGGTCTCGTGCTCGGTTCGATCGGCGTCTATACGCATCAGCTCTGGCTGCTGTGGATCGGCTCAGGCGTGATCGGCGGCGTTGGTCTCGGCCTCGGCTACATCTCGCCGGTATCGACGCTGGTGAAGTGGTTCCCGGATCGTCGCGGCATGGCGACCGGCATGGCCATCATGGGCTTCGGTGGTGGCGCGATGATCGGTTCGCCGCTCGCCAATCTCTTGATGAACTATTTCAAGACCCCGACCGATGTCGGCGTCTGGCAGACCTTCCTGGCCATGGGCGTGATCTATTTCGTGTTCATGACGATTGGCGCGTTCTCCTATCGCATCACGCCGCCGAACTGGAAGCCTGATGGCTGGACCCCTCCAGCGACAGCGAATGCCATGATCACCACCGGTCACGTGCATCTCGACAATGCGCACAAGACCAAGCAGTTCTGGCTGATCTGGGGCGTGCTCTGCCTGAACGTGTCTGCCGGCATCGGCGTCATCGGCATGGCCTCGCCAATGCTGCAGGAAATCTTCGCCGGCAAGCTGATAGGCTTGCCCGATGTCTCCTTCAGCCAGCTCTCGGCGACGCAAAAGACCGCCATCGCCGGTATCGCAGCTGGCTTCGCGGGTCTGCTGTCGCTGTTCAACATCGCCGGCCGATTCTTCTGGGCGTCGCTGTCGGACAAGCTCGGCCGCAAGAACACCTATTACACATTCTTCATCCTCGGCATCGTTCTCTATGCATTGGTGCCGACGCTGGCGGCGATGGGCAGCAAGGTTCTCTTCGTGCTGGCCTTCGGCGTCATCCTCTCGATGTATGGCGGCGGCTTCGCCACGATCCCTGCCTATCTCGCCGATATCTTCGGCACCCAGTTCGTCGGCGCGATCCACGGTCGGCTGCTGACGGCTTGGGCGACCGCGGGCATCGTCGGTCCGGTGGTCGTGAACTACATCCGTGAATTCCAGATCGCCGCAGGCGTGCCGCGGGCGCAGGTCTATGACTTCACGATGTATATCCTCGCCGGCATGCTGGTTCTGGGCCTGATCTGCAATCTGCTGGTGAAGCCGCTGGCGCCGCATTGGTTCATGAAGCCGGAGGAAGTCGCAGTGCTGCAGGCCAAGGGTGCCGCAGCCGCATCGACCGGCGGTGGCTCCTATGGCATCGGCAAGGGCGGTTTTGACGCCAGCGCCATCGCCTTCTGGGCCTTTGTCGGCCTCCCACTCTGCTGGGGCGTCTGGCTGACGTTGCAGAGCGCGGTGCGCATCTTCCAGTAAAACCTGCGCGGGACCGGCGGCAAAAGCTTCCGGTCCCGTTTCACATCTGACGAACAATCTTCAAAACAAGCACATTCGGGGGATAACGATGACACGCATCACTACGGGCCTCGTGGCCGCACTGTTCGTTGTGAGTTCAATGGCCGTTGCTTCGGCACAGGCGCCTGCGACGCCGGCACCCCCTGCTGCGCCCGCCAAGATGAAGCTGAACAAGCAGAGTCTGAAGGACATGAAGGCGAAGTGGAGCGCCAACAAGGGCAAGCTCAAGGCCTGCCGCAAGGACGTCAAGGTCAAGGGTCTCGCCGGCGACGACCGCTGGTTCTACATCGAAGACTGCATGGCCAAGAGCTGAGGGAACGCTGGTCTTTCCGGCACTTCCAATCTCCTGATCTTTATGCCGCGCTTATGAACGAGTGCGGCCGCTCGTCTCGATTTCATATGTCGTTGTCCGCATCTTCCCGGCATCCCGACGCGCTCCTGCGCCAGGGTGTTGAGAAGACGGACAACGACCATGACGATGTTCTACAATCGCGATACGCAGCTGCACGATTTCTCGGCCGACAGCGCCTATCGCAGCTATCTCATCAGCCGCAATCAGTCCCCGATTGTCTATCACTCCAGTGATATCCAGTGGAAACGGCTCTGCGTTGCTGCGCGATTGACGCGCAATCACATCAAGGGTTTCTTCGCGGCGATCCATATGGCCCTGGTGGCCGACAAGATGCGCCGCGCGCGTCGTGAGCTTGCGCGCGTTCGCGTGCGTGTCGCAGATACGCCGACGAGTCCGGATCACCGGAGTGTGCCATGAGCGGGGACCGCTCTGCAGCGCTGTTTGCGCGCATAGCCTCCTATGCGGCGGTCATGCCGGGCATTCTTGCCCGGCTATGGCGTTTTGTCATTGGACCTGCCGTTTATCGGCCGGCCGCGCATTACATGCGCGGACCCGGCCCGAAATGGCGCGAGAAGAATGAACGGGCGCGCCCGCAATCCTAGCGGGCGCGGCGCAGGGGCAGGGCATCGTCAGGCTGCGCCCAGATCGCCTCCATCGCGGTGTAGATCTGCTGTTGCTCGGTCTCTGTGAGCTCCGTCAGTGGCAGGCGCACGGCGGCATTCCCCAATCCCCGCAAGCTCAAGGCAAATTTCACCGCTGCTGATGCCTGCTCCGGCGGCAAAGTCCCGGCGAGCGGCGCCAGCATATCGGAGATGGTCGTCGCATAGCGCGGGCAACCCTGTCGGGCGGCGTAATACATGCCGCGGCAGAGCTGCGGCGCGACATTGGCCATCGCCGAGACCACGCCGTCGCCACCGAGCAGCAGATAGGACAGAGCTGCGATGTCCTGTCCTGTCAATATTCGGAAGCCGGCCGGCAGCAGCGGCCGCAATCGCGCCAGCCGTCCGGCGTCGCCTGTATCATCGCGGAGCCCGATCAAACGCGGTGAGGTAGCGAGATCGAGGAGCGTGCGATCGGTCAGCGCCCGTGCGCAACGCGACGGGGCGTCGTGCACGATAACCGGCAACGATGTCGTCTCCAGGATCGTGCGGAAATGCGCGGCGATGCCGTCGGCGGTGGGGCGGTTGTAGTATGGCACGACGGACATGACGGCATCGGCGCCGGCCGCCTGCGCCAGCCGGATCGCCGCAATGGCGCGGCTGGTGCAGTTCGAACCCGCGCCGGCAATGATGTGGATGCGTCCGCGCGCGATGCTGACGGCGGTCCGGATCAGCACGGCACGTTCCTCCGGCGTCAGCGTGTCGGCTTCGCCGGCGCTCTCGCCAACGACAATGGCACTGGCGCCTGCGCAGACCTGACGCTCGCACAGTCGTGCGAAGGTGAGGAGATCAAGCGCGCCATGCCGGTCGAACGGTGTCGGCAGATCGGCGATGATGCCGTGCAGCCAGGCGCTGGTCGGGAACGACGTATGAACTTGCGGGAGGGCGTGAGCCCGAAGGGCGGATGTGGACATGGTGAGAGGCTCAGGCGACACGCCGTTGCGGCTGCATGTCGGCGATGTCTGTCCCAGTGAAGGAAGAGGCGCTCATATCGAGCTCGATGGGGCTCGCGGTCTCGATGATCGCTTCGGGGTGATGGCCATTCTCGAACAACGCATAGCGCACGGCATTGGCGCGGCTGACGAAGAGGCCGCCGAACAAGCCGTTCTGTTGTTGCGCGACCCACTGGCCGCGGCTGTTCTTGCCAATGAAAACGAGGGACGAGCCACACGAGGGAGGTTCAATGATGATCACTTGCAGTCTCCAAAAGTCATTCGCTTGAGCGAATGGCTGCAAGATGATCGGCCGCACGTTTGAAAACGAGATGAGCAGAGGTGCCGCGTTATAGGGATTTCATAAGTGGGTCTGTCCGCAGATCATTCACGCGGAACCATCGCCCAAGGAGGCGATTGATCGTTTTGTTCATTGAGGGAGCATGGAATGGCAAAATATTCCAAGGCGGCAGCGAAAAAGGTCGCGCGCGCCGTTAAGAAAGCCAAGGCAGGTACGCTCAAGAGTGGCCGTTCCGGCAGGAAGGTGACAAGCCGCAAACAGGCGATCGCCATCGGCCTGTCCGAAGCCCGTGCCGAGGGCAAGAAGGTGCCAAAAGCGCCGAAGAAAAAGACAACGAAGAAGGTGGCCAAGAAGATCGTGAAGAAGGCCGAAAAAAAGACGGCAAAGAAAACAGCGAAGACGTCCAGAAAGAGAAAGGCCTGATCTATTTCAGGCTTGAGGGGACCTGCAGATCACTTCGTCTGCAGTGTCGCCTTCATCAGGTGGTCCTTGCACTCATCATTCTTGCCCTCTGCCATTGCTTCGCTGGCCAGACCGATCTCGTCGGAGGCAGTCTTCTTTTGTTTGCTATCGGCCATCTTGGCGATAGCTTCGGCGACGAAGGCGATATTCGAGGCGTTGCATTCCCGTGTCTGCAGTTGCTGCGCCTGCGCCACCACGGTCGACATCAGCGCGATGCCTATGATCATTCCCAAAATCTTCATGCGCTCAGCTTGCCTTGCGATGCCGCGCCGATGACCGCGCGGCCTTTTTGGCCGGGCGCTTGCGCGCCACATGCGGTCTTGACGCCGAAGCGCGCTTGGTCGGCTTGCCCTTGCCGCCCTTGAGGCTCGCCTTCAGCGCATCCATCAGGTTGATGACGTTGTCCGGCTTCTCCTCCTTCTCGACGACCTTCACCGGCTTGCCGGCAGCCTTGCGCTTCACCAGCGTCTTCAGGGCGGTTTCGTACTGGTCCTTGAATTTCTCGGGATTGAAATGCGCAGCCTTGCTGTCGAGAATATGCGCCGCGAGGTCGATCATGTCCTTCGATATCTTCGGAGACTTGATGCCGTCGAAATAGTCCTCCTCGTCGCGTATCTCATAGGGAAAGCGCAGCGTGGTGCCGAGCAGGCCCTTGCCGAGCGGCTCGATGGCGATGACGTGCTCGCGATTGGTCAGCACGATCCGCGCCAGCGCCACGCGGTCCTTGTCCCTCATGGCATCGCGGATCACGGCAAAGGCATCGGCGCCGGCCTTGCCGTCGGGCGCGATATAGTAGGGATTGTTCAGGTAGCGCCGGTCGATCTCGTCGCGCGGCACGAAATTGTCGATATCGATCGTATGATTACTCTCGATCTGCACGGCTTCGAGCTCTTCCTTCTCGATCTCGACATATTCGCCCTTGCTGATCTCGTAGCCGCGGCCCTTCTGCTCCTTCTCCACGACGTCGCCGGTCTCGGCATCGACCATCTGCTGTTTCAGCCGGTTGCCGGTCTCACGGTTGATCATGTGGAATTTGGTTTTCTCGACCGTGGTCGCGGCTGGATACAGCACCACCGGGCAGGTGACGAGCGACAGCTTGAGAGAGCCTTTCCAATAGGCGCGGGGCGGGGCCATACTCGTCCTCCAACTCGATCGACAAAAATGAAGCACGCAGGCCGCAAAGCATTGCGCTGGCGTGGATTTCCAGGAACTTCAACGGTAGTTCCCGGTTTTGGTTCCGGGCCGGATCCTGCGGCTTTTGACGCGTTGAGTGAGGTTTGCCTTGGCCGACAAGCAGCTATCGATCTATCGCCGGAAACGCGATTTCGCGCAGACGAAGGAGCCCTCCGGCCAGATCGTGGTCGCGCCGGCGAAGCGTCGTCGTTTTGTGATCCAGAAACACGATGCCACGCGGCTGCATTACGATCTGCGGCTGGAGATGGACGGGGTGTTCAAGTCCTGGGCCGTCACGCGCGGGCCGTCCATGGACCCCGCCGACAAGCGCCTTGCTGTCGAGGTCGAGGACCATCCGCTCGATTACGGCGATTTCGAAGGCACAATTCCCAAGGGACAATATGGCGGCGGCACCGTGCAGCTCTGGGATCGCGGCTATTGGGAGAGCGACGACCCGGACAAGGGCCTCAAGAAGGGCGACCTCAAATTCACGCTGGATGGCGAGAAGCTGCATGGTGGCTTCGTGCTGGTGCGCATGAAGCATGACCGCAATGGCGGCAAGCGGACCAACTGGCTGCTGATCAAGCATCGCGATGAGTTCGTGAAGGAGGGCAAGGCTAACACTATCCTCGACGACGACAAGTCAGTGGCGTCCGGCCGGACCATGAGCGCCATCGCGTCAGGAAAAGGGAAGGCGCCGAAACCGTTCATGATCGCCAAGACGGCGAAGATCAAACCCGATGCCATCTGGGATTCCAGCGAGGGCAGTGCTGCCGATGCGCGCGCGAACAAGAGCGGCAAAGGTGCAAAAAAGGCTGGAGGTCGGAAAGCCGTGACAAGGAAGGCGGCCAAACCATCGGCGAAACCAGTCGCGCAGATGCCTGGCTTCGTCGCGCCTCAACTTTGCACCATCGTGGAGCGGCCTCCCCCCGAGAATGGTTGGGCGCATGAGATCAAGTTCGATGGTTACCGCGTGCAACTCCGCGTCGAAGACGGCGAGACCACACTGAAGACACGCAAAGGGCTCGACTGGACTGAGAAATTTCAGGCCATCGCCAAGGAAGCCACCGGCCTGCCGGACGCCATCATCGATGGCGAGATTGTCGGCCTCGATGCCCACGGCGCGCCGGACTTCGCGGCGCTGCAGGCGGCGCTGTCGGATGGCGAGACCGATACGCTGATCTTCTTCGTGTTCGATCTGCTATTTGCTAACGGCGAAGACCTGCGCAAGCTGCCGCTCGGCGAGCGCAAGGAGCGATTGAAGGCGCTGCTCGACAAAGCCCGCGGTCGTCGCAAGGAAAGCCTGATTCGCTATGTCGATCATTTCGAGACCGGTGGTGACGCCATTCTGCAGTCGGCCTGCAAACTGGCGCTGGAAGGCATCGTCTCCAAGAAGCTGTCGGAGCCCTATGTGTCCGGGCGCTCGCAAAACTGGACCAAGGCGAAATGTCGTGCCGGTCATGAGGTCGTGATCGGTGCATGGAAGAGCAACGCGGGCAAATTTCGTTCGCTGATGGTTGGCGTCAACAGGGGCGATCATCTCGCTTATGTCGGCATCGTCGGCACCGGTTTCGGCCATGACAAGGTTACGCGCATCATGCCGGCACTAAAGAAGGCTGCGGCGAAGACGAGCCCGTTCGGCGGTAAGGAGACGCCGCCCGGCGGCCGCGATGTACATTGGCTCAAGCCCGAACTCGTGGCCGAGATCGAATTCGCAGGCTTCACCGGCGCTGGCATGGTGCGGCAGGCATCGTTCAAGGGACTGCGGCAGGACAAGCCAGCCGATGAGGTCGAGGCTGAAACTCCGAAGAAGACCGCGCTCGCCGAACCGAAGCCGAAGCGCGGTGTGAAGAAGGCAGCGAAAACCTTCACAAAGAAAGCCGCACCGGCAAAGGCCGCGGCAGGCTCCGCGGTCGTGATGGGCGTGGCGATCTCCAAACCCGACAAGGAGCTGTGGCCCGATGCTGGCGATGGCGAGCCGGTCACCAAACGCGATCTCGCGGCGTATTTCGAAGCCGTCGGCGATTGGATGATGGACCATCTCAAGGGGCGGCCCTGTTCGATCGTGCGCGCGCCCGATGGCATCGACGGGCAGCAGTTCTTCCAGCGCCACGCAATGCCGGGGACATCGAACCTGCTCGAACTCGTGAAAGTCTCCGGCGACCGCAAGCCTTACCTGCAGATCGATCGCGTCGAGGGTCTTGCGGCCGTCGCGCAGATCGGCGGGCTAGAACTGCATCCGTGGAATTGCGCGCCGGACGCGCCGGATACACCGGGGCGTCTGGTGTTCGATCTCGATCCGGCGCCTGATGTGGAGTTCATTGCCGTCATGGATGCGGCACGCGAGATGCGCGAACGGCTCTCGGGTCTCGGCATGGAGAGCTTCTGCAAGACGACCGGCGGCAAGGGCCTGCATGTGGTCGCGCCGCTGCTGCACGGCGCAAAGGACAAGGTCGACTGGAAGACAGCGAAGGCTTTTGCGCAGGCCGTGTGCCAGCAGATAGCCAGTGACGATCCCGAGCGCTACCTGCTCAACATGTCGAAGAAACTGCGTGGTGGAAAGATTTTCCTCGATTATCTGCGCAACGACCGGATGTCGACTGCGGTCTCGGTGCTGTCGCCGCGGGCGCGAAAGGGTGCCACGGTGTCGATGCCGCTGACATGGCCACAACTGCGCAAGGATCTGGATCCGAAGAATTTCACCGTGCGCAGCGTCCCGGCACTACTGGGGAAGAGCAAGGCGTGGGCGGGTTACGAGGATGCTGCGTCGTCGATCAAGGCGGCGATTGGGAAGATGAAATAGAGCGCTCGCGAAACAGAAATTCAACTTTCATCACTCGCTTTCGCGGGTGATGAAAGTTGAAGCCTACGCGCATGAAAAGGCGCGCGACCTTTCCGGATCGCGCGCCTCGAAATGAATATCCGCTCTTACAGCTTACCAAGCAGCAGAAGGATCAGCAGAATCACCACGATGAGGCCGAGACCGCCGCCGCCGTAATAACCGGTGCCGTAGAACGGACCGCCGCCGATACCGCTGAAACCACCAAGCAAGGCGATAATCAGGATGATCAGAATAATTGTACCAATGGACATGAATGTCTCCTCAGCCTGGCAGACGGACGAGCCGTCTGCCTTCATGCGGTAAAAACGCGCGGGGACCTGCAAGGTTCCGGGGTGAAACCTTCATTGCGGCTACCGCTGGACGAATTCGCGCCTACATCTATGCGAACTAACAAAGGATTCTGTGATGTCCGCACCACTCATCGTTTCTATTCCTCACAGCCTCGGCCACGACGAGGCATTGCGTCGCCTCAAGAGCGGATTGACGCGCGCAGCAACTAACGTACCTATGTTGAAAGTTGACGAGGAGCGCTGGGAGGGCGACCGAATGATCTTCCGTGTCCGTGCCATGGGGCAGGCAGCGTCTGGTCATGTCCATGTGGCCGAGGATCATGTCACCGTCGAGGTTGTGCTGCCCTGGTTGCTGCAGCGCTTCGCGGAAGTAGCGCAGGCAGCGATCAGATCGCGTGGTAATCTGCTGCTCACGAAAAAGAGTTGAAGCGGCGATTACGGCGGGCCGAAGAATCTCACGCCTCTTTAATGTCTATTGCTGTGCAGCATAAGAATATCGCGCGATAGTGCGGTGCACGCAGGCTGTGTTATAAACCACTCGCAAACAATTTGATGAAAAGCTTTCAGCACGCGGAGGAAGGGAACCGACCTTCTTCGAGTCGGCACGACATCCGCCAGGCCGTCCGGCCGTTGATCCCGGGCGGCCTTGTCGTGTGTGCTATCGCAAACGCGTCGAACGAAAGCGCTTCGGCGCGGCATGTGCCTTCACGATCGCCATCGGAAGCTGCCTGAAGAGTTTGGCAACGGCGAGCTCGCTCGCGCCGTTCTTCGGCGGAGAACCTTCAACGAGATAGCCGGACGCGATCACGGTCGCGTCGAACGCCTCCGCCTCCGGCCAATGCCGGCCACCTTGCGTCGATTCGAAAAAGGCGCGCGCGATCACGACGATTGCCGCGTCGCGCTGATGCCGCCGCGCAAAGGCAATAATGTGCGCGGCATCAGGTCCGGTCACTTCAAGTGGTTCGTAATCGCCATCGGTGAAGACGATTGCCATCTCGGTGCGGCATTTCAACAGCTCGCGCGTCCAGGCAAGCTTGATGTGGCCATTATCCCAGTGTTGAGCCAGTGCCGCCCAATCCGGTTGCTGCAGCCCCTTCAGCACTTTCGCGCGTTCGACGAAATCCACCGGGCGGCGGTTATCGGGATCGACCAGCGAGAAATCCCAGAATTCAGTGCCCTGATAGAAGTCTGGCATGCCGGGAATGGTCGCTTTCAGTGTGATCTGGCTGAGTGAATTCAATGCGCCGATCAGCGATGTACGTTTTGCAAAGGTCTCAAGCGCTGCAAGAAATTCCGGCGATTGGGCGGGATCGAGAATGCGCTCCAGAAACGTGTGCAGACCCTTTTCATAGGCGTCGTTGGGGTTGAGCCAGCTTGTTTCCTGCTTGCCCTCGCGTGCCGCCTTCAGCGCATAGGCCTGTATGCGCTCGAGGAAGGAATTGTCCTGCTCGCCGAGCGGCCAGGCGCCGATAAGCGCCTGATACAACATATACTCGAACGCTGCGGAGGGCGCGCGCATCTCGCCGTCAACAACCAGATGCGGCGCGTTCAGCACCTTCCAGCGGCTGACCGCACTGGCCCATTCGCCGGGCATTTCGGCTAGCGCCAGCAAACGCGCGCGGGCATCCTCGCCGCGCTTGGTATCGTGGGTGGCAGTTGAAGTCATGCCATACGGACGCTCGCGCGCGCGCGCGATCATTATCTCGTGGAACGCTGCGACAGGTATCGCTTCCGCTGCCGGCTCGCCGCCGACCTCGTTGAAGGCCAGCAGGCGATGATAGCGATAGAAGGCGGTGTCTTCGAGCGACTTCGCCATCGTCGGCCCGGTGAACTGCTGCACCTTCAATGCAAAGCGTCGGACACGCGGCTTGCTATGTCCGGGGCGGCCGGGCTCCAGCAGGTCCAGCGTCAGGGCATCGCGCAGGAAGTCAAACAAGCCTTCATCGGCGCCGAACCACTCGGCGCGAGCCTTCTCGATGGTCGTGGCGATCAGTTGCCGGTCGAGGGCCGACGGGCCGGCGGTGGAGAGATAGGTGCGATAGACCGGGAAATGCAGCACATAGAGTTCGAAAGCCTGACGCAGCGTGTCGGCGGAGAAGTCGCGCGTCGAATAATGTCCGTTGGCGATCCGTGCCAGCAGACGCGTCAGCACGGTGAATTCGCTGAGCAGCAGCGTATCGAGCACGCGGCGCTTGGCTTCCACCAGTTGCGGTTCGAATTTCGGTGAGACGTTGCTGACCTGCCGCCAGGTTTCACCCAGCGGTTCCAGGCCTTTTTCTTCGACCAGCACCTGCGTGATCACATTGAGCCATTCATAGCCGGTGGTGCCATGCACGCCGGCGAAGGGCACCAGCTTCTCGTGCTCGCCGAGAATCTTCTCGACCACGACATAGAACGGTTTGTTGTTGTTGCCATGCGCCTCGCGGATCAGCCGGCGCAGCCGCTGGAAATATTGCGAGGGATCGCGAAGGCCATCGATATGGTCCAGCCGCAACCCCTGCAGCTTGTCTTCGGCAATCAGTCGTTTGACCAGCGAATGGATCGCCTCGAACGTATCAGCGTCCTCGACGCGCAGGCCGGCCAGCGTATTCACATCGAAGAAGCGGCGATAATTGATCTCGCTCGAAGCAAGACGCCACTGGCCAAGCTTATAGTGCTGACGTTCCAGCAGCATATGTAGCGCCTGGATCTGCGCAGGACGATCTGGCCCGGCGCGATAGGCCTCGATCCCTTTGGCGATCACCTCTGCGGCGCCCTCGATCGACGCCAGTTGCTGCTTGAAAGCCGGCGCTTCCCGCCGGTTGGGATGGCGCAGGCCTTTGTGCCTGGCAGCCAGCGTCAGGATTGCGCGGCCGGCTGGCGTGTTGCCGGCTCCGGCTTCCTTGACGATCGCGCGCAGCATCTCGCTGTAGCGCTCCGGCGCGATCGGCAGGCGGTGTTCGAAATACCAGGCCGAGAAACTGCCTTCTCCGACGTCGTATTTCAGATCGATCTCGCCATTGTCCAGCGCCTGGCCATACGAGCTGCCGATGATCGGCAGCAGCACGCCGCCGCGTGCGCGATAGGGCAAAGTATCCCAGTCGATGTCGAAGGAGACGGCGTGCGGCGAGGTCTGTCCCCATTCCAGCACGTCGAGCCACCACGGATTGTCAGCGAAATGCACGCCCACATGATTGGGCACAAAGTCGAGGATCAGGCCGATATCACTGGCCTTCAGCGCGGCACTCAGGCGCTCGAAGCCTTCTTCGCCGCCCAACTCCGGATTGAGCTTAGTGTGATCGACGATGTCATAGCCGTGCGTCGAGCCCGCACGCGATTTCATGAAGGGCGAGGCATAGAGATGGGTAATGCCAAGCGCTTTCAGATAGGGCACGATGCCCGCGGTGGCATCGAAATCGAAATCCTTGGTGAGTTGAATACGGTAGGTCGCGACGGGAATCGCAGGCGCCATTATTGATCTCCGATCCGCCATGCGACGGACCACGGCGTCCCCACGCCGATGCTGGTGTTGCCCCAAATTGTCGTGCCGGATGTGGGCTGCGTAGCCGCCATTTCCTTGTCGGACAGATTTGCCGTGAGATGTAGCTTGCTGCCGTCACCCATTGTCCAGAATGCCGTGAGCCAGCCGCCGTCACTTGCCTCGGCCTTGCCGAACCGTGCGCCCGCGAGGCGCGGCACGATGTGCTGCTTGCGCAGTGCGAGCAACTCGCGCACCAGCGTCAGCCGCTTCTGACCCGTGGTCGTCTTGCGATTGTCCCAATCGACGAAGGCCGAGCGGAACGAGCTTTCGTCCAGCGGATCGGGAATCTCGTCGCCGTATTTCTCGTAGGCGCTGGCGAATTCCTTCTTGCGGCCGTTGCGCACGGCATTGGCGAGATCGCCCTCGAAATCGCAGAAAAACGGGAACGGCACTTTCGAGCCCCATTCCTCGCCCTGAAACAGCATCGGCACCATCGGTGCCAGCAGCGTGATCGCCAGTGCAGCTTCGATGGCCTCGGGACTGGCCAGGGTTTCGAGACGATCGCCCAGCGCACGGTTGCCGATCTGGTCGTGGTTCTGCAGGAAGTTCACAAAACCCGCCGGTGCGAGTTCGCCTGATGGTTCGCCGCGTTCGGCGCCCGCGCGATGCGCTGAGGGCTGTCCCTGATAGGCGAAGCCGGAGCCCAGCGCCCGCACGATATGATCGAGCGGATTTTGCGCGTAGTCGCGGTAATAGCCTTTATCTTCGCCGGTCAGAAACACGTGCCAGGCATGATGATAGTCGTCGTTCCACTGCGCGCGATATTTACCGCGCGGCGGGGTGGTCGCGGGATCGAGCAGCGTGGCGCGGTTGTCGTCGTTTTCAAGGACGAGATGGATGTGCCGGCCGGTATCGGCGGCGAGCTTGCCGACCTCGCGGCTCAGCTCATGCAGCATCGGGATCTCACCCTGTTCGACGATCGCATGCACGGCATCGAGCCGCAGCCCGTCGAAACGATAGTCGCGCAGCCAGGCGAGGGCGTTCTCGATGGCAAAGGCGCGGACTTCAGGCAGGCGATAGTCGATCGCCGAGCCCCATGGCGTATCGGCGCCGCCAAAGAAGGTTGGCGCATAGAGGCCGAGATAATTTCCTTCCGGCCCGAAGTGATTGTAGACCACGTCGAGAAACACCATCAGCCCGCGCAGATGCGCTTCGTCAATCAGGGCCTTCAGGTCTTCCGGGCGGCCGAACATCGCATCCGGCGCGTACCACAATACGCCGTCATAGCCCCAGTTGCGCTTGCCCGCGAAATCGGCGAGCGGCATCAGCTCAAGCGCGGTGATACCCGTTTCGACCAGATGATCGAGCCTGTCGATCATGGCGCGATAGGTGCCTTCCGGCGTGTAGGTGCCGACATGAGTCTCGATCAGTATAGTCTCTTCCCATGGCCGTCCGCGCCAGTCCGCCGCGCGCCACGCATAGGTCTTGTGATCGATGACTTGCGACGGGCCGTTGATATCATTCGGCTGAAAGCGCGAGCCGGGATCGGGTACGTCGGTCTTGTCGTCGATCCTGAAGCGATAGGTATCGCCAGCCTCGACACCCGCGATCTCCGCGCTAAACCAGCCGTCGTCTCCGGGCTTCAAGGGATGGGATTGATCACTCAGCACCACATCAACGCGTTGCGCAGCCGGTGCCCAGAGACGGAAGACCGCCCCTTTCCCGGTCAGGTGTGGTCCGAACGAAGGGGCGCTCATGCCCGCGTCCCCGCAAAGGCCAGCACCGAACGCGGCGGCGCGTCGATGTCGCTACCAGGGGGCAGGATGGCGATCGAGAGCTTTTCGTCGGCCGTGTTCAGCACCTGTCGCCAGTTCTTGTAATCCAGCAACTTCGGCAGCTTGAACGGAATGCCCTCAGGCGCTGCATTGAGCACGATGAAGATCGGGTTGGTGTTTTCACCGGAAGCGCTGAGTACATAAGAGAGAAAGCGCCCGTCGGGAAACGCCCAGTCCGTCTCGGTCATCTCGTCGGCCGATGGGGTCAGCCAGAGCACGCCATAGGTGCCGTCGGCGCGGCGGCCTTCGAGCCAGCGCTGCGTGGTGATCTGAGGGAAGCGCTGGCGTAGCTGCACCATGTGGCCGATGAAGTCGGTGAGGTCATCGTCCTTGTCGCCGAGATTGTCCCAGGTGATCCAGCCGATCTCGTTATCCTGGCAATAGGCGTTGTTGTTGCCGCCCTGCGTATTGCCGACCTCGTCGCCGGCCAGCAGCAGCGGCACGCCCTGCGCGAGGAACAGACAGGCGAGCTGGTTCTTGCGGAGCTGCCTGCGGAGCGCCAGCAGCTCGGGATCCTCGGTCGGGCCCTCGACGCCGAAATTATTGCTCAGATTATCGCCGGAGCCGTCGCGATTGTCCTCGCCATTGGCCTCGTTGTGCTTCTCGTTATAGGCAAAGAGGTCGGCCAGCGGGAAACCGTCATGTACGGTAACATGGTTGATGCCGGCGCGCTGCTTGCGGCCGTCATGGTTGAACACGTCGGACGAACCGGTCATGCGGCTGGAGACTTCGCCGATCAGCGAGCCTTCGCCGCTCCAGTAGCGGCGCATGGCGCTGCGATATTTATCGTTCCATTCCGACCATTGCGACGGGAACGCACCGACCTGATAGCCGCCCATGCCGAGATCCCAGGGTTCGGCGACCATTTTGACGTTTGCGAGAACAGGGTCCTGCCGGATGGCGGTCAGGAATCCGCTATTGCGATCGAAGCCGTTCGGCCCGCGCGCCAGCGTGGTTGCAAGATCGAAACGAAAACCATCCACGTGACACACCTCGACCCAGTAGCGCAGCGAATCCATCACCATCTGCAACACGCGCGGATGCGTAAGGTTCACCGAGCTGCCACAGCCCGTGAAGTCGTCATAAAAACGCGGATTATCCGGCATCAGCCAGTAATAGGAGGCATTATCGATGCCGCGATAGGACAGCGTCGGGCCGAGATGATTGCCCTCGGCGGTGTGGTTATAGACCACGTCCAGCATAACCTCGATGCCGGCGTCATGCAGCCGCGCCACCGTGGTGCGGAAGGCATCGAGCGGATTGTCGGTGCCGTAGCGCGTTTCCGGGGCGAAGAAGGAGAGGCTGTTGTAACCCCAGTAATTCACCAGCTTCATTTCTACCAGCCGGCGGTCATCGACAAAGCTGTGCACCGGCAGCAGCTCGATGGTGGTGACACCAAGCCGCTTGAGATGGTCAATCATCGCCGGCGACGACAGGCCGCGATAGGTGCCGCGCAGCCCTGGCGGCACGTCCTTGCGGGTCTGCGTCAGGCCCTTCACATGGGCCTCATAGATGATGGTGTCTTCCCACGGCACGCTCGGGCGCGCTTCCTTGCGACCCCAGTTGAAGGTCTCGTCAACCACCACGGCCTTCGGCATGCCGCGCGCATTGTCACGGCGATCGAAGGACAGGTCCTCGCGCGACGAGCCGGTGCGATAGCCGAAATGTGCATCGCTCCAGACGAGCCGCCCGGCCAGTTTCTTGGCATAGGGATCGAGCAGCAGCTTATGCGCATTAAAGCGGTGGCCATGCTCGGGCTCATAGGGCCCGTGCACGCGATAACCATAGATCTGGCCCGGCGAGACGTCGTTGAGATAGCCGTGAAAGACGTGCTCGTTATATTCCGGCAGTTCAACACGCTCGAGCTCGCGCCGCCCCTGGCTGTCGAACAGGCACAGTTCGACCTTGGTGGCGTTCGCGGAGAACAAGGCAAAGTTGGTCCCCCGTCCGTCCCAGCTTGCGCCGAGGCGGAAGGGCGTGCCGGCGGATAATCTCATGCTCTAGAATTCCGGTACGAGAAAGAGGGCGGCCAGCGGTGGAATGGTCAGACTGAGTTCGGGGACAAGTCCCTTGGCAATGACTTCGCCCGAATTGCCGACATTGCTGCCGCCGTAATGCGCGGCGTCGGAATTCAGCACCTCGCGCCAGGCGCCGGTGAACGGTACGCGGACGCGGTAATCATGATAGACGTTCGGCGAGAAATTCACGACCACGAGACATTGCGTCCGCGGGTTGGCGCCCTTGCGCAGCCAGGCGAAGACGTTGTTGCCGGCATCGTCGGTAATCATCCATTCGAAGCCGGCGGGATCGCAATCGAGTTCATGCAGTGCCGGCTGGTTGCGATACAGCTCGTTGAGATCGCGGATCAGCGAATGGATGCCGGCATGCTTGTCCTGCTCGAGCAGGTGCCAGTCCAGCGAATCATCGTGATTCCATTCGCGCTCCTGGGCAAATTCACAGCCCATGAACATCAGCTTCTTGCCGGGGTGGCCGAACATGAAGGAATAATAGGCGCGCAGATTGGCGAAACGCTGCCAGTCGTCGCCGGGCATACGGCCAAGGATCGAGCGCTTGCCGTGCACCACCTCGTCATGGGACAGCGGCAGCACGAAGTTTTCCGAGAAGGCGTATTGCAGACCGAACAGAATGTCGCCGTGCTGGAAGCGGCGATAGATCGGATCCTTGCTGATGTAATTCAGCGTGTCATGCATCCAGCCCATGTTCCACTTGTAGCCGAAACCCAGCCCGCCGAATTCGACGGGACGCGAAACTTGCGGCCATGCAGTGGATTCCTCCGCTGCCGTGGTGGCATTCGGAAATTTGGCGAAGACTTCGGTGTTGAAGCGGCGCAAGAAGCTGATCGCCTCGATATTTTCGCGGCCACCATATTTGTTCGGAATCCAGGCGCCGGCTTCGCGGCTGTAATCGAGATACAGCATCGAGGCGACAGCATCGACACGCAGCCCATCCACGTTGTAGCGCTCGAGCCAGAACAGCGCATTGGACACCAGGAAATTCACGACTTCCGTCCGGCCGTAATTGTAGATCAGTGTGCCCCAGTCCATGTGCCGGCCCTGCAGCGGGTTGGCATGTTCATAGAGCGCCGTGCCGTCGAAATTACCGAGGCCGTGCGGATCGTCCGGGAAGTGCCCGGGCACCCAGTCGAGCAGCACGCCGAGGCCCTCGGCATGACAGGCGTCGATCAGCAATGCGAATTCTGCCGGCGTACCAAAGCGGCTGGTCGGCGCATACATGCCAGTCGGCTGATAGCCCCAGGAGCCGTCAAACGGATGCTCGTTGACGGGCAGGAATTCCACATGGGTGAATCCGAGATCGCGGGCATAGCGCGGCAGCGTCTCAGCGAGGTCGCGATAGGTCAGCCATTCATTGTCGCCCTTGCGGCGCCATGAGCCGAGATGCACCTCATAGATCGACATTGGCTTGTTCAGCGCATTGATGTGATCCGGGGCAGGGCGCGGATGCGGGATCCTGGTTTCGTCGAGCACGATGGACGCCGTGGAGGGTCGCAGTTCCGCGGCGAAGGCCATCGGGTCGGATTTCTGGGTCAACGGGCCATACGGGCCGATGATGTCGAATTTGTAGTGATCGCCGGGCGTGGCTCCGGGAACGAACAGCTCCCAATAGCCGACACCGCGCACACGCATCGGGTGGCGCCGTGCATCCCAGAAATTGAAATCACCGACCACGCTGACGCGCTTCGCATTGGGCGCGAAAACCACAAATCCAACGCCGCTGACGCCTTCAAGCGCCATCGGATGGGCGCCGAGCTTGTCATAGAGCCGCTGATGAGTGCCTTCGCCGAGCAGATAGAGGTCGAATTCGGTCAGGATCGGCGGAAAGCGATAGGGGTCCTCAAGATCGACGGACTTGTCGCCATAGCGCGCACGCAACTGATATTTGGTCGAGCCATTGGCCAGAGCGCCGACGAACAGCCCAGCATCATGCACGCGCTCCAGCGCGGTCGTTGCACCGTGATCGTCGATGGCATCGACCTTCACAGCTTCGGGCAGGAAAGCGCGGACGACCGTCTTGTCGGCTTCCTTGTGAGGGCCGAGATAGTGAAATGGATCGGAGTGGCGGCCTTCGACGATTGCGTAAGCCTCGGCGGGCAAATTGGTCATACGGCTTCCTCAGAATACTGGTTCAGAATGCGCAGGATGCCGGTCAGTGGCACCCGCAGCCAATCTGGCCGATGCGCGAGTTCGTATTCGATTTCGTAGAGCGCCTTTTCCAGCAGGAAGAAGTTCAGCATTTCCTTGCTGGCTCCCGTGTCTGCCGGCCACAGCCGCGCATCAGTCATGGTCTCGCGATAGGCGTCAACGAAAGCCGTGGTGGCACGTTCGCGCCAGGCGTCCAGTGCGGCGGCCAGCTTGCCGGTGTCGTCCGAGGTGACCTTGAGCGCCCGTTCCAGCGCTGCCGTTGCCGAATAATCGATCGAGCGAATGAGCCCGGCGATATCACGTGCAGCGGGCGCCTTGCGGCGGCGCTCATCGATCGACCTGCGCGGTTCACCCTCGAAGTCGATGATGAAGATATCATCCTTGACGATCAGCATCTGGCCGAGATGGAAATCTCCATGATGGCGGATTTTCAGTCCGTCGATATTCTCCGGCAGCAGCTCGGTCAGCCACCCCCGCAAGCCGTGGCGCAGTTCCAGCACCTGATCGATCAGCGCGCGATCCGAATCCTTTGCAGCATTGCGACGTTGGGCGAGCGCGCTGAATACCGGCTCTGCACGTAAGACGATTTCGCTGATCCACAATTTGATGTCGTCGGGCGACGTCGGCTCCGGTTTGAAATCCGGAATGTCGTCGCGGCTGGCCAGCGCCATCTGCATCTCGGCGACGCGGCGGCCGGTCTGCGACATATAGAGCAGATACGGCACCTGCTCTTCACTGTGGGGCGCGTGGTCATTCACCGCCAGCAGGCGCTGCTCATCGGCGAAACGGTCCAGATAAGCTGATGTGACCGTCCAGGCATCGCCCTGATTCTGCACGAAGGCATGCACGATGGCGACGGCGGAGCGCTGATCGCCCTCAACCAGTTCGACGCTGCCGAGCAAAGCGGGCGTATTGGTGAAGCCGGCGATATCGGTTAGGAAACGGCTGACCTCGATCTCCGGATTGATGCCGCCCTGCAGCTTGCGGTAGATCTTCACGACATAGTCGTTATCGACCAGAGCGGTGCTGTTGGATTGCTCGGTTTCCACCGCCCGGATATTATCGAGCGGGGCACGAGGTTTTTCGGCAAGCTTCGCGGTCGGCCGGAACTCCAGGCGTTTGCCCTCTTCCTCAACCGTCAGCGAAATCCGCAGATTGTGCAGCAGCAACGAGATGAAGATGTGGTCGGTGGCGACATCAAGTAGCGTGCCTTCGCGGGCGCCCTGACGGACAGCGGCAAAGGCTTTCGGATTGTAGCGTTCCCGATCGAAACGGGTCCATTCGATCTGCATGGGCAGCAGATAGCGCGTCGCGACATTGCGCTGCGTGGTTTCGAAGAACACCAGCCATGGCCGGTTGTCGCCGATCTCGCAGAACGGGATCGCGCCGGTGAGCACGGGCTGGATCGCCTTTTGCTGTCGCTCCGGATACCAGCGGCTGCGCGCCAGGAAGGAGGGCAGCACGTCGCGTTCGAACACACCACGCGTACGGGCGAGGGTCATCCAGGTCGAGCCGAGCGGCACCACCAGCGTTTCGAATTCCGGCACCACCGGCGGCTGCGAATGTTCGGAGACATCGCGCACCTGCAGCCGGAACCAGTAGAAGCCGTAAGGCGCCAGCGTGATCATGTAAGGCAGTTCGCCGATCGGCGGAAATTTGGTGCGACCGAGCATTTCCAGCGGCACGCGTTCCTTCCACGGCGACAGATCGAGTTCGGTGGCCTGTGCGGCGCGCGACAGGTTGGCGACGCAGAGAATCGCTTCGTCGCCGAGTTGGCGCACATAAGCGAGAACGGAGCGGTTATCGGGGCGGATGAAGGTCATGGTGCCGCGACCGAAAGCCAGCGTCGATTTTCTGACAGCAATGAGCCGTTTGGTCGCCGACAGCAGCGACGACAGGCTGCGCGACTGCGCCTCCACGTTCACGGACTCGTAGCCGTAGATCGGATCCATGATCGGCGGTGCATAGAGCCGCGCGGGATCGGCGCGCGAGAAGCCGCCATTGCGGTCCGGTGCCCATTGCATCGGTGTGCGCACGCCGTTGCGGTCGCCGAGATAGATATTGTCCCCCATGCCGATCTCGTCGCCGTAATAGATGATCGGCGTGCCGGGGAATGACAGCAACAGTGAATTCAGCAGCTCGATCTTGCGGCGATCATTGTCCATCAGGGGCGCAAGACGGCGGCGAATGCCCACATTGATGCGCGCGCGTGGATCGTTCGCATAGGTCGACCACAGATAGTCACGCTCGACGTCGGTCACCATTTCCAGCGTCAGTTCGTCGTGATTGCGCAGGAACATCGCCCACTGGCAGTCGCCGGGAATGTCCGGCGTCTGCCGCATGATATCGGTGATCGGGAAGCGATCTTCCTGCGCCAGCGCCATATAGATGCGCGGCATCAGCGGGAAGTGATACGCCATGTGGCATTCGTCGCTGTTGCCGAAATATTCCTGCACGTCCTCCGGCCATTGATTGGCCTCGGCCAGCAGCAGGCGGCCCGGCGCATAGGCGTCGAGTTCGGCGCGCAGATGCTTGATGACCTTGTGGGTCTCTGGCAGGTTCTCGTTATTGGTGCCGTCGCGCTCGACGAGATAGGGGATCGCGTCCAGACGGAAGCCATCGACGCCGGCATCGAGCCAACGCTTCATCACCTGCACCACGGCAGAGACGACGCGGGGATTGTCGAAATTCAGATCCGGCTGGTGCGAGAAGAAGCGATGCCAGTAATAGGCCTTGGCTTCCGGATCCCAGGTCCAGTTCGACTTTTCGGTATCGGTGAAGATGATCCGGGTGCTCTGATATTTCTGGTCGGTATCACTCCAGACATACCAGTTGCGGGCGGATGAGCCTGCCGGGCTGCGGCGGGCGCGCTTGAACCAGTCGTGTTGGTCCGAGGTGTGATTGACGACGAGTTCGGTAATTACGCGCAGGCCGCGGCGCTTGGCTTCGTGGATGAAGCGCTTGAAATCCTTCATCGTGCCGAAGTCGGGATGGATCGAACCATAATCGGCGATGTCGTAGCCGTCGTCGCGGCCCGGCGACGGATAGAACGGCATCAGCCAGATGGTGGTGACGCCGAGGTCCTGCAGGTAATCCAGCTTCTCGGTCAGGCCGATAAAGTCGCCGATGCCGTCATGGTTGCTGTCAGCGAAGGTCTTCACATGCAGCTGATAGATGATGGCGTCCTTGTACCAGAGCTTGTCGATCTCCTCGCTACGCTGCTTCGTTTTTGCGTCGATTTCGGTCATGACGTTCATTGGTGACGCTTTCAGGCAAGGATCAGGCGAGGCAGCGGAAGAAGACGGCGGGATCGCGCTGGGGATCGAGACGCAGGCGGATGCCGCCCCATTCGACGCCATGGCGCTCGCCGGTGATGATGTTCTCGACGGCGGCAACGTTGCGCTTCTCGCCATCGACCGTGACTTGCGTGTCGATCGGCAGCCAGAATTCATAGGGATCGCGTGACAGCGCGATGGCGCCGGCGACCGTATTGGTACCGTCAACTGATGTCTTCACGAAGCCGATGATATTGTCGTTGTCCACCGGCATGAAGCGCAGATTTGACGTCTGCTGCAGCGCCGTGTTGGCGCGGCGCGCATGGTTCAGCGCTGTGATATAGGGCTTGATGTTGCCCGGCGCATTCCAGTCGCGGGTCCTGATCTCGTATTTCTCCGAGTTCAGATATTCCTCCCTGCCCGGGATGGCCTCGTGTTCGAGCAGTTCGAAGCCGTTATAGATGCCATAGGTTGACGACAGCGCGGCCGCCAGCGCCACGCGCGCCTTGAACATCCAGGCTTCGCCGGATTGTAGGTGATAGGGCAGGATGTCCGGCGTGTTGACGAAGAAGTTCGGGCGATAAAAGTCGCGTTCGGGATAGCCGCATAGTTCGTTGAGATATTGCTCGATCTCCCACTTCGCGGTGCGCCAGGTGAAATAAGTGTAACTCTGCGAGAAGCCGAGCTTGGCGAGGCCCTTCATCAGCTTCGGACGTGTGAAGGCTTCCGCCAGAAACAGCGCGTCCGGATGCTTGATTTGGACTTCGTGAATCACCCATTCCCAGAACCGCAGCGGCTTGGTGTGCGGATTGTCGATGCGGAAAATCCTCACGCCCTGATCGCACCAGAACAGCAGCATGTCGCGGAGCGCGTTCCACAGCGATCCCGCGTCTTCGCTGGAGAAGTCAGGATTGTGGATGTCTTCGTATTTCTTCGGCGGGTTCTCGGCATATTTCATCGAGCCGTCCGGCCGGCGCTTGAACCAGTCCGGATGGTCCTTGACCCACGGATGATCCGGCGAGCACTGCACGGCGACGTCTATCGCCACTTCCAGACCGTGCTCCTTGCACGCCGCGATCAGCGCATGGAAATCCTCCATGGTGCCGAGTTCAGGATGGATCGCGTCATGGCCGCCCTCGGCGCCGCCGATGGCATAGGGGCTGCCGACATCGCCGGGCAGGGAGGTCAGTGAATTGTTCTTGCCCTTGCGGTTGGTCTTGCCGATGGGATGGATCGGCGTGAAATACAGCACGTCGAAGCCCATGGCCTGCACGTCGGGCAGGCGGGCGATACAGTCGCGGAATGTGCCGTGCTGACCGGGCACCGTGCTCTGGCTGCGCGGCACCATCTCGTACCACGCGCCGTTGCGGGCACGTTCACGGTCGATCATCAGCGGCAGCAGCGGCGAGCGCGTCAGGTCCGGGCGCAACTGGGCCTCGGCCATGGCGGTGCGCAGTTCAGGTGACAACAGCGGCTCATTGTCGCCGGTCTGCAGAAAATTCTCGCATTGCTTGACGATGAACGCCGAAGCCTCGGGGCCTCCATTCTGCGCCTTGGTCATCAGGCCGGCGCCTTCCAGCGCATCCAGCGTGACATCCTGTCCAGCCTTCAGCTTCAGCTCGAAGCCGTGGCGCCAGGTCGCGAATTCGTCGGTCCAGGCCTCGATCGCATACACATAGCGTCCAATGCTATCGGGGATGAATGAGCCGCCCCAGCGGTCGTTCGCTTCCAGCGTCATCGGGACCCGATTCCACTCGCGGTCCTGCTCGCGGCGCCAGACAACCGCCGCGGCGATGATCTCGTGACCATCGCGGTACAGGTCCGCATAGACGGCGACAGGTTCGCCCACGATGCGTTTAACCGGGAAACGGCCAGCATCGATGATCGGGTAGATGTTTTCGATATGAAAGGCCCCGCCGACGCCGGCGGTGTCCACGATTTGGGATGTTTTATTCACGGTGATGCCATCAACATGAGGTGTCGCCCCTATTCGATTGATGGAAAAGAGACGGTGCGATCATATACAAAGCCCCGTGACAGGGGTTTGGTTCCCCATGGAACTCAGCTTAGATCGACGCGTTGAAATCGGCTATCCTCTTCCGCAAGTTCAGATATTTCCCAGCAACTTTCGATTGTTGCTCTGCAAACAGCGTGCCGAATGGACCTTTTCACCAAAGCTGCCGAACTCGGAATCCAGACAGGTTTTCACGACGGTCAGGGTCAGTGGCACACCACCAGCGAAGCTGCCCTGAAGATCATTCTGGACGCCATGCCGGTGCGCACGCCGCACCGGTTCGTGGAAAGTCCGGTCGTGACCCGGGCCGGCGAGGGCGCCCGCACGGTTCTCAACGAGGCTGCCACGTTTCCCCTGAGCTGGAAAATCCTCGACGGGGTTAAGGTTATCGCCGAGGGAACGACGGAGGCGCGCGAGATCACTTGGCCGCGCGATCTGCCGGTCGGCGTGCACAAGCTCAGGCTGGTCGACGCCGAGAACTTCCCGGACGAAGCGCCCTTCATCGTCGCACCATCCAAGGCATTTCCCGGCACCTTCGATCGCTCGTGGATCGTCGCCGTGCAGCTCTATGGTGTGCGCTCTGAGCGCAACTGGGGCATCGGCGATTTCACCGATCTGCAGGGCCTGATCAAACTGGCCGCGAGTTTCGGCGCCGGCGGTGTCGGCCTCAATCCGCTGCATGCGCTGTTCGATGACCGACCGGCCGAATGCAGCCCCTATTCGCCGAACAGCCGGCTATTTCTCAATCCGCTTTATATCGACGTGGAGGCGCTGCCCGAATATGCAGCGAACGATAGCGGCGACACGCTGGCCGAGATGCGCGCCAGCAAGTTTGTCGATTATGTCGATATCGCCGCGGCGAAGTCGACAGCGATGCGCGCCGCCTTCGAGGCATTCTACGCGAACCCGGGTTCAGAGCGTCAGAAGGCCTTTGCCGCCTTCCGCACTGAACGTGCGCCGCTGCTGACACGCTTTGCCTGTTTTGAAGTGCTGCGCCATCAGCACCAGACGGCCTGGTGGGAGTGGCCGTCGGAATGGCTGCTGCCCGATGATGCGACCTGCGAGGCTTTCCGCGCCGGGCCGGACGGCAAGGAAGTGGCTTATATCGAGTACGTGCAGTGGAATGCCGACCTGCAGCTCAAGGCGTGTTTCGATCTGACGGCGAAGCTCGGCATGCCCGTCGGCCTCTATCTCGACGTCGCAGTCGGCGTGCAGGCCGGCGGCTTCGATGCCTGGAACGAGCAGATCGCGATCTCGCGTCATCTCTCCGTCGGTGCGCCGCCTGATGCGCTGCAGCCCGCCGGACAGAACTGGGGTCTGGCTGGCTTCAATGCCGCGGGGCTGGAAGTGCAGGGCTTCGCGCCGTTCAAGGACATGCTGCGTGCCTCGATGCGCTATGCCGGTGCTATCAGGCTCGATCACGTGCTCGGCCTCAATCGCCTCTATGTCGTGCCGCATGGTTATGACGCCGATAACGGCGCCTATGTGAAGATGCCGCTGGAGGCCCTGCTTGCGGTGACGGCGCAGGAGAGCGTCGCCAATCGTTGCGTGGTGATCGGTGAGGACCTCGGTACCGTGCCGGATGGCTTCCGCGATCATCTCGCATCCTGGGGCATCTGGTCGTATCTGGTGATGATGTTCGAGCGCGATGAGCGCTATGCGTTCAGGGGCGTGGATTATTACGCACCGAATGCGCTGGTGACCTTCAATACGCATGATCTGCCGACCTATGCCGGCTGGCGTAGCTATCACGATCTCCATCTGAAGCGCTCGCTGGGTATCGATCCCGGCGAAAGCGACGATGCCCGCCGCTACGCGCTGCAGATGCTCGGCGAGGCGCTGCGAGCGCAGGGCATAAATACCGAAGACTTCTATGCCGTCGCTCACTTTCTCGCGCGCACGCGGACCCGTTTGCTGGCCGTGGCGTTGGAAGACCTGTTGGGTGTGATCGATCAGCCGAATATTCCAGGCACGATCAATGAACATCCGAACTGGCGGCAACGGCTGCCCGCTACAGTGGAGACGATGGCTACTTCGATTGATCGTGACGCGCTGCGCATTGCAACAGCGGACAGGAGTTCGTCCGCATTGACGTAATTTTTGTCAGATGGCGGAAAGACATTGTACAGCAACATCGAAGATTATGCGCTGATCGGCGATTGTGAGACCGCCGCTCTCGTCAACCGCAACGGATCGATCGACTGGCTGTGCTGGCCGGCCTTCGATTCCGACGCCTGTTTTACGGCGCTGCTCGGCACCAAGGATCACGGTCGCTGGCAAATTGCGCCCGACGCTCCGATCAAGGCGTGCAAGCGGCGCTATCGCGGCGACTCGCTCATTCTGGAAACGACGCTGGAGACGGATGACGGCGCCATCACGCTGATCGACTTCATGCCGCCGCGCGGCGCCGCTTCCGATGTGGTGCGCATCGTCCGCGGCGATCGCGGCACGGTGAAGGTCCGGATGGAGCTGATCATCCGCTTCGGATTCGGCGCAGCCATCCCCTGGGTGAAGCGCGACAAGGATGGCGCCGTGCTGGCGATTTGCGGACCCGACATGACCGTGCTGCACACCCCCATCGAGACCCACGGCGAGAACCTCACGACTGTCGCGAAATTCGAAGTCAAACAGGGCGACAGCATCCCGTTCGTGCTGACCTACGGGCCGTCGCATCTGAAAGTGCCTGCGCCGGTCAATGTCGGCGAGGCGCTGAAGGACACCGAGGAATTCTGGAAGGAATGGAGCAGCCGCTGCACATACAAGGGCGAGCACAGCGATCTCGTGATGCGCTCGCTGATTACGCTGAAGGCACTGATCTATGCGCCGTCCGGCGGCATTGTCGCGGCGCCGACCACCTCGCTGCCCGAAAAGCTCGGTGGCTCCAGAAATTGGGACTATCGCTTCTGCTGGCTGCGCGATGCGACCCTGACGCTGCTGGTGCTGATGAACAGCGGCTACATGGATGAGGCGCGCGCCTGGCATCGCTGGCTGCTGCGCGCCGTCGCCGGCGCACCGGCCGAGATGCAGATCATGTATGGCATCATGGGCCAGCGCCGCCTGCTCGAATGGGAGGCCGACTGGCTGCCCGGCTATGGCGGCGCGCTGCCGGTGCGCGTCGGCAATGCCGCGCACGCGCAATTGCAGCTCGATGTCTATGGCGAACTGATCGACGCCTTCCATCAGACCCGCGTCGCCAAACTAGAACTCGATGGCGACACCTGGGCGGTGGAATGCGAGATCCTTGAACATCTCGCCTCGGTCTGGAACAAGCCCGATCACGGTATCTGGGAGCTTCGCGGCCCCGGCAAGCACTATGTGCTCTCGAAAGTCGGCTGTTGGGTTGCGTTCGACCGCGCCATCAAGAGCGCCGAGACCTTTAATCTCAAAGGCCCTGTCGACAAGTGGAAGGAGCTGCGCAAGGAGATTCATCGCGACGTCTGTGAGAAGGGGTTCGATCCTCGCGAAAACACGTTTGTGGAATCCTATGGCTCGGACGTGCTCGACGGCGCCATCCTGCTGCTGCCGGCGCTGGGTTTTCTTCCAGCCGACGATCCCCGCGTGAAGGGCACGATCGCTGCGGTCGAGAAATATCTGATACGCGATGGCTTCGTATTGCGCCACGATCCGCGCCAGGTCACCGGCGAGGTGCAGCCCGCCGAGGGCGCGTTCCTCGCCTGCAGCCTGTGGCTGGCCGAGGCCTATATCAAGATGGGCGAGATCGCCAAGGCGGAAGAACTGTTCAATCGCGTCGTCGCCATCGCCAATGATGTCGGCCTGCTTGCGGAAGAATATGACAGCGGCGTCAAGCGCCAGACCGGCAATTTCCCGCAGGCACTGACCCACATCGCGCTGATCGCGGTGGCGCATAATCTGGCGAGCGCCAAGCGTCCGCAGGAGAAGAAAGTGGAGCGGGCGAAGTAGCTCTTCCTTTTCCCTCCCCACTGCGCGGCTACGCCGCTTGGGGGAGGGAAGCCACGGGTGCCAGAGCGCCTCAGCGCCCCGCATTCCTTTTCAAAATCATCTCCACCGCTCCCGCAAAGCCTTCCTCTTCATTCGACGATGTCACATCCGTCGCCTGCGATTTCACGTCGTCGCTCGCATTGCCCATGGCGATCGACATGCCCGACACCTTGAACATCGGCAGATCGTTGCGCATGTCGCCGACCGTCGCAATCGCCGACAATGGAATGCCAAGGCGCTGTGCCATCGCCTGCACGAAGGTGCCCTTGTTCTGATTGGGCGGCGTGATGTCGAGATAGTAGTTCTGCGAGCGCACGGCGACGGCCGTATCGCCCAGCGCCTTCTGCATGACGCCCTCGCAGCGTTCCAGCAATGGAAAATCCTGGCTCGCACCGACGATCTTGCAGGCCTTGGCGAGATAGGGCGAGAAGTCATCCACCATCACGGCGTCATGTTGAATGGTGTCGCGCTCATGCGGCACATATTTGCCGTCGTCGCGCTTGATCACCCATTCGTCATTAGTGAAAATCCAGATATCGACGCCGTGGTCTTCCAACACTTCGATGGCGCGCTTGGTGGCGGCCTCCGGGATCAGGTGCTGCACGATGGGGGTGAGGTCGCCGTCCACCATGGAGCTGCCGTTGAAGGGGCCGATCGGCAGCGTGATCCCCAGTGGCTTCACCAGAAAGCGCATGCCGACGGGCGGGCGGCTCGATGTGATCGTGAAGCCGATGCCGGCGTCTTCCAGTTTCTTCACGGCCGCCTTGGCGGTGTCGGTGAGGCGTTTGTCGTGGGTGACGAGCGTACCGTCGACATCGGACACCACGAGAGCGATTTTGGTCATGGTTTGATCCTTCAGGCCGGCAGTTGTTTGATGATGGCGGAGACGATGCTGTCGACATCGTCGTCGATGGATACTGTCATTGGGCGTTCGTCTGGGCCGGGGATTTCGAGCGTCTTGAACTGGCTGTCGAGCAGCGTCGGCGGCATGAAATGATTCTTCCGCGCCGCCATGCGCTTGGCGATTAGCTCCCTGGAGCCGTCGAGATAGACGATGCGAATGTCGTCGCGGCCGTGCAATAGCAGATCGCGATAGGCGCGCTTGAGCGCAGAACAGGCGACGACAAGCTTTTGGCCATCGGCGGTGACGCGGTCGATCTCGTCGGCAATGGCCTGTAGCCAGGGCCAGCGATCGTCGTCGGTGAGTGGCTGGCCCGCGCGCTGCTTCTCGATATTTGCCTTCGGGTGAAAATCGTCGCCATCGGCGAAGCGCCAGCCGAGGCGTTCAGCAAGCGTCTTCGCGATCGTGCTCTTGCCTGAGCTGGAGACGCCCATCACCACCAGAGCCTTGGGTGCCAGGGTCTTGGGTGGCAGGGCCTTGGGCGCGGTGTCAGCCACGCGCGTCGTCCGGCAGGGCGGCCTTGTCGCACAGCCAAACGGTTTCGCCGTCCGACCGCGCGCGATTGGCTGGCAGATCCTCGCCCTTCAGCACCCGCGTCAGGATCGCGCGCTTGTCCTCGCCGCTCATCAGGAACAGCATCTCGCGGCATGAGGCGAGTGCCGGCAGCGTCAGGCTGACGCGCGGCACGAAAGGCTTCACATGGGCTTCGGGCACGCCGACAACCCAGCGGTCCTTGATCTCGATGGCTGGATAGCTGGGGAATAACGATGCCACGTGGCCATCGGGGCCGACGCCGAGCAACACCAGATCGAACAGCGGTTTGGCTTTATCGAGCTTGTCGGCTCCGTAGAAGGACTGCAGCTCGCGCGCATAGAGCGCCGCGGCTTCATCCGGGCCCGCCGCATCGGTCTTGATCGGGTGCACATTCGCAAGTGGCGCGCATGTATCCAGAAACGCAGTTCGCGCCATACTCATGTTGTTGAGCGGATCGCCGGACGGAACGAAGCGATCGTCGCCGATGAACCAGTGCACGCGATCCCAGGGGATTTCGCTGCGATAGGGTTCGGTGGCGAGCAGTTCATAGAGCCGCTTCGGGCTCGATCCGCCGGTCATGCAGATGGCGATGCGGCCGGGATTGGCTTCGATGCGCTCGATCAGCCGGTCGGCTGCGGCCTCGGCGAGCGCCACTGCATCCTCGACCACGACGATATGGCGATTGGGCGCTGTCATGGCGTCAGCTCAGTACGCGCCAGCTACGACCATCGCGCTTGAGCAGGTCGTCGGCTTCCTCGGGGCCTTCGCTGCCGGCGTTGTAGGTCTTTAGCCCGTCCTTGCCGGCCTTCTTCCAGGCATCGAGGAATGGCTGCACGGCACGCCAGCCGGCTTCCACGCTGTCGGCGCGCTGGAACAGAATGTTGTCGCCGATCATGCAGTCATAGATCAGCGTCTCATAGCCCGTCGCCGGCGCGGCCTGGAAGTAGTCCTTATAGCGGAACTTCATCTCGACGCCGTCGATCTCCACGGCAGGGCCGGGCACCTTGGTGTTGAATTTCAGCGAGATGCCTTCATTCGGCTCCACCGCGATAACGAGGAAATTCTCTGCGAGGCTTTCCACCGACATATCGCGGAACATGGCGAAGGGCGCCTGCTTGAACTTGATCGCCACTTCGGTGCGTTTGATACCAAGCGCCTTGCCGGTGCGCAGATAAAAGGGAACGCCGGCCCAGCGCCAGTTGTCGATCGACAGCTTCATCGCTGCATAGGTCTCGGTGGTACTGCCTTCCTTGACGTCCTTGGTCTTCAGATAATCACCAATGTCGGTATCGCCCACATGGCCGGCGACATATTGCGCGCGAACCGAATTCTGCAGTGCTTCGGCTTCGGTCTGCGTGGTGACGGCGGCGAGCACTTCAGCTTTCTCGGAGCGCACCGCATTGGCCTCGAAACGCGCGGGCGGCTCCATCGCGACTAGCGATAGCAATTGAAACAGATGGTTCGGCACCATGTCGCGCAGCGCGCCGGTCGCATCGTAGAACGAGCCGCGATGGCCGACGCCGAGTTTCTCGTCCACGGTGATCTGCACGTGATCGATATGGTTGCGATTCCAGATCGGCTCGAACATGCCATTGGCAAAGCGCAGCACCAGGATGTTCTGCACTGTCTCCTTGCCGAGATAGTGATCGATCCGGTAGATCTGCTGCTCGTTCATTAGGCCGAGCAGTTCATTGTTCAGCTTCTTCGCGGATTCAAGGTCGGTGCCGAACGGCTTCTCGACTACGAGGCGGCGCCACGAGCCGTTTTCCTTCAGCATGCCGGTGCGGCCGAGCTGGCGCGCGATCGGCGCGAAGGCCGAAGGCGGCGTTGCCAGATAGAACAGGCGATTGCCGCCGGTGCCGCGCGCTTCCTCGAGTTTGTCGAGCTGGTCGCGCATGCGATCGAAGGATTCCGGCTCGCCCGGATCGGCTTCGATGCAGGTGACGCAATTGAGCAGCTTCTGCGCGATGGCGTCGTCGACCGGGCGCGTCGCATATTGCTTCAGGCCCTTCATCAGGTCGTCGCGGAGTTCCGCGCCGGTCATGTCCTTGCGGGCGATGCCGACGACGCAGAATTTCTCCGGCAGAAGATCGGCCGCCTGCAGGTTATACAGCGCCGCGATGACCAGCCGGTGTGCGAGATCGCCGGTGACGCCGAAGATCACGAATGCGCAAGGGTCTGGCTTCTTCTTGGATTTGACAGGGCCTGGAGCTTGTATCTCGGTCATGCGGGCTACGCCTTTGGTTTGATGATATCAGGCGCGTCCTGCCGTTTTGGATCCGGATGCTGATCGGGCTCTTTATGGCCGCCGAAACCGGCGCGCATCGCGGATAGAATCTTCTCTGCAAATGTGTGCTCCTTGCGGGAGCGAAACCGCGCAAACAGCGCCGCCGTCAGAACTTCGGCGGGGACCGCTTCGTCGATGGCGGCATTCACCGTCCAGCGGCCTTCGCCGGAATCCTCGACGAATCCGGAATAGGTATCGAGCGTTTCGTTTTTGGCGAGTGCCGAGGAGGTGAGGTCGAGCAGCCATGACGGGATCACGCTGCCGCGGCGCCAGACTTCGGCGATATCGGGCAGGTTGAGGTCGAAGCGATGCGCTTCCGGCAGCGCCTCGATATTGGCGTTCTTCATGATGTCGAAGCCTTCGGCATAGGCCTGCATCAGTCCGTATTCGATGCCGTTATGAACCATCTTGACGAAATGCCCGGCGCCGACCGGGCCGGCATGGATATAGCCGTTCTCGATGCGCGGATCGCTGTTGTCGCGGCCCGGCGTGCGCGGAATGTCGCCGATCCCCGGCGCCAATGTCTTGAAGATTGGATCGAGACGATCGACCACGGTCTTGTCGCCGCCGATCATCATGCAGTAGCCACGATCAATGCCCCAGACGCCGCCGGAAGTGCCGACGTCGATGTAATACAGGCCCTTCTCCTTCAGCGCCTGGCCGCGGCGAACATCGTCCTGCCAGAAGGTATTGCCGCCATCTATGATGGTATCGCCGGGCTCAAGCAGCCTTGTCAGCGCATCGATGGTGGTTTCGGTGATCTTGCCGGCCGGCAGCATCACCCAGACCGCGCGGGGCTTGTCGAGCTTCTTGACGAAGTCTTCCAGCGACGACCCGCCGGTGGCGCCTTCGGAGGCAAGGCTGCTGACGGCCTTGGCGTCCTTGTCATAGACCACCGCGGTGTGGCCGTTCTTCATCAGGCGGCGGACAATATTTCCGCCCATTCGGCCGAGACCGATCATGCCGAGCTGCATTGTGTGATGTCCTTTATTGATTGCGCATGACCCGAAGCAATGTCCGGGCCATGCGGATCGTCGTTTAGTTCAATGCGGCAGTCATCGCCTTGTCGAGAACAGCAAGTCCGGCCTTGAGATCGCCCTTGAGATGGACGCGCAGCGCGCGGCGGTTGCGATCCGTCAGCACGCCGAAGTCACCACGCGCCTGTGCCGCCTTGATGACACCGAACGAGGCGCGGTAATCCGGGATGGCGAGATCCTTGGCATCGTCCGCGGTGATCTGCAGGAAGACACCGGTATCCGGCCCGCCTTTATAGGCCTGACCGGTCGAGTGCAGGAAGCGGGGGCCGAATTCGGCGCAGGTCGCCACCTTCTTCTTGTCGCGCACCGCCATCCGCATCTGCTGCAGCGTGTCGATATGCGCGCCGTCGCGTTCGACATAAGCGAGCAGGGCGACATAATCGCCGGGCGTGACGCGCCGGAAATGCGCTTTCAACCATGACGTCAGATCGCCATCGGCGCCGGCCTTCTTCAGCAGTTCGGCATTGCTGTCGTCGGTATAGAGATCGGCATCCTTCGACGACACCACCGGCGTTTCCGGCGGCAGAGAACCGGTCTTCTCGAAGGCTTCCGTCAGCTCGCGTGTCTTGATCTTGGCGGCCTCGACGTCCGGCTGGTTGAACGGATTGATGCCGAGTATGGAGCCGGCAACGGCTGTCGCGATCTCAAAGCGGAAGAACTCCTGGCCGAGATGGTCGACGGACGGCATCACGATGCGCGCGACGGGATGGCCCGCCTTTTCAAGCGCGGCGAGCTTGTCGTCATGCGCCTTGTCGTCTTCGCCAGATGTGCGCAGATCGATGAAGAAACGATCGGTGCCATAGACCGAAGGCTCGCCAAGCGTCTCGCCATCGATCGGGATCAGACCCTTGCCGTCCTTGCCGGTGGATTCGGCGATGAGCTGTTCGGCCCATGCGCCGAAATCGGCGATTTTCTTCGAGGACAGGATGGTGACCTTGTCGCGGCCATCGAGCCCGGCATTGCCCATCGCAAGGCCGAGCTGCACGCCGGGATTTTCAGCGGGCGGCACGTCGGGCCCGCAGGAGCGGACCATCGACAGCGTGAGATCCAGCAGTTTGGTGAGGTCGACGCCTGCAGCAGCGGCCGGCACAAGGCCGAATGGCGACAGCACCGAGTAGCGCCCGCCGATGGTCGGGTCGCCATGGAAGATGCGCGCAAATTTTTGCGTCTTGGCGACCTTCTCCAGCGATGAGCCGGGATCGGTGACGGCGACGAAGTGCGATCCGGCCTTGTCGGCGCCGACCGCCTTGGTTACCTCCTCGAAGAAATAGTTCTTCATCACATTCGGCTCGGTGGTGCCGCCGGATTTGCTGGAGACGATGAACAGCGTCGAGGCGATCTTGACCGCAGCCCCCATGGCGCGCACCTGCGCCGGATCGGTGGAATCCAGCACATGCAGTTTCGGGAAGCCCGCGACCTTGGCAAAGGTCTGCGCCAGCACTTCCGGACCGAGGCTGGATCCGCCCATGCCGAGCACCACCGCGTCGGTGAATCCCTGCGCCTTCACCCATTTGGCGAAGTCGGCATAATCAGCGAGCTTGGCCTTCTCGGCGAAGACGCTGTTCAGCCAGCCCAGCCACTTGTCTTCGTCCGCGCCGGTCCAGACCGATTTGTCCTTGTGCCAGAGCCGGCGAATCTTCGCCGAACCGCGCCACTCTTCGGTGGAGGTTGCGACCTTCTTCGTGATGCCGTCGCCGAGCGCGAGCTTCTGCGATCCGATCCCGTTGCCCAGCGACGTCGCGCGCTTGTGCGCCACCGCGCCATACAGCTTGTCGGCCGCGTCGGCGAACAGCTTGACGCCGTCGATCACCAGTTCGGTGGTGATCTTGTCCAGCGAAATGCCGGTCTTGGCGAGATCAGCCAGCACCTTCTTCGCGTCCTCGACATTCTCTTCGAGGCTGTCGCGCACTTCGCCATGGTCGCGGAAGGCGTCCAGCGTGGCGGGTGGCACCGTGTTGACGGTGTTCTTGCCGATCAGCTCTTCCACATAGAGCGTGTCGCGATAGTCCTTGCTCTTCACGCCGGTGGAGGCCCAGAGCAGGCGCTGCGGTTTTGCGCCCTTGGCCTTCAGCTTCTCCCAGCGCGGGCCGGCGAACAGTTTCAGATAATCCTGATAGGCGAGTTTCGCATTGGCGATGGCGACCTTGCCCTTGAGGTCCTTGAGTCGCGCCTTCTCCGAGGGATCATTGGCCTTGGCGATCTTGTCGTCGAGCTGCTTGTCGACTTGCGCATCGATGCGGCTGACGAAGAACGAGGCGACACTGGCCACATGGGAGGGATCACCGCCCCCGGCGACATATTTTTCCAGACCGTTCAGATAGGCCTCGGCGACCTCGACATAGGTCTTCTGCGCGAACAGCAGCGTCACATTGATGCTGATGCCTTCACCGATCAGTTGTTGGATCGCGGGCAGGCCTTCCGGCGTCGCCGGTACCTTCACCATCAGGTTCGGGCGCTTGACGCTCGCCCACAGGCGCTCCGCCTCGGTGACCGTGCCTTTGGTGTCATTGGCGAGATAGGGTGAGACTTCCAGGCTGACGAAACCGTCGTCGCCCTTCATCTTGTCATAGACCGGCTTCAGCACATCGGCGGCCTGCTGGATATCCTCGACGGCGATGTGCTCGAACAGGTCGGCAGGCGACTTGTCGCCCGACTTCAGCGCCTCGGCGATCGGGGCATCATATTCGTCCGAACTTCCGATCGCCTTCTCGAAGATCGCCGGATTCGACGTCACGCCTTTCACGGCGTCGGTGTCGATCAGCTTCTTGAGGTCGCCCTTGGCGACGAAGCCGCGGGCGAGGAAGTCCAGCCAAACGGCCTGACCATGGGATTCGAGTGCTTTGACGGGATTCATGATGCCTTGTTCTGCTTACAATTATCAAAAGGCCGATCGCCGCGCGAAACGTTCCGCGGCCCGGTTCCAATGATCGCCCCAAACCCATACGCATGGCAAGCCGAACGGTTCCATTCAGGGCGCGGGAGCCGGATCGCAATTCCGTGTTCGGCGGACACGGTGCGTGAAATGACGATTGTGTAAATTTTGTGCGTCGGATTTGTGCGGGGCGGGGAAGTGCTGAAGCACGGACCTCTTCCCCACGTCATGGCCGGGCTTGACCCCGCCATCCACGTCTTCCTTCGTTGTCGCAAAGGCGTGGATGCCCGGGTCAAGCCCGGGCATGACCAGTTTTAGTTTCTAATGTCTGAGCCCATAGAAACGGCTACGGTCGAATATAGAGATACCCCTGCGCCTGCAGCTCCGCGATTTTCACCACGCCGCCTCTGTCGGCAATGGTGAAGCCCGGCTGCAGACCGGCCAGCGTCACATCCTGCGCCTTCATGGTGTTGCCGCAGGCGGCCATCTGCAGGCCGGCCTTCGAGAATCTGGCCACTCGGCTGGTGATATCGGGATTGGCCTGGGTCAAGGTAAAAGCGCGCAGCGCCGGGCCGAGCACGACCAGCGCGATGGTAACGTTGTCGGGGCCGCCCACGCCATCGAAGTGGTTCTGGATATTGCCGAGGGCGAAATTCACCCGGTCGGCATCGGCGAGGTGATAGACGACCTTCAGCCTGCCGGGCGGCCTCTCGTCGGCCGTCACGGCATCCGCTCGCGATGCCAATAGTCCCGCGCCGACCGACGACAGGGCGGTCCACAATAGGCTGCGTCGATTCATGGTTCGCTCCCGTCCTGTCGGATTCGCCGATTACTTGCCAAGCATCGCTATGCGTTCGTCGTCATCGCTGACCAGCGACCCGCAATCCTTCAGACTCGTGCGCTCGAGGCGGAATGCCTTGTCGTCGGCGCCGGCCTTGAGATAGTCGGCAGTTTCCTCTTCGGCCTTGCTGTCGTTATCCCAGATGCGCACCGCTTCCAGTCGAACCATCGCCGCAGCCTTGTCCTGCGGCTTGCGGCTTGCCGCGATGCCGATCTCGATGCCGCCGCCTTCGCAATCGATGGGGCAAGAGAGCCGAACTTCACCGCCGGCATCCTTGATGCTGGCGTGGTTGCAGGAGCCTGCGGATTGGAAGTCGCCTTTGCGGTCGCGGAATTTCACGCCCAGCCTGAAACTGTGGCTGTAGGTGAGTTCGGAAGATGGCGCCTCCACCGTCACCAGAAGCTTCATCGCGCTGACCTTCTGCTTCGGATGGGCAGCCAGATGCTCGGCGTCGTACTTTCTGATAAAGCAGGCATAGGTCTTCGCCTTGCTGACGGAGCGGCCGATCAGCGTCGTATCGAATGCCTCGATCTGGGCCGCCGATACTTTTGTCGGCTCGTCCTCCGCACGGGCCGTGCCACCGGCGATGGCCGAGACCAGAAGCGCAGCGGCGAAAGCAGGGATGGACAGGATACGGGTCATGGAGGTCTCACAAGGTGAGGCCCGAAAGGGCCATTTCACCTTGGTCGCGTGAGGCGCGGTATGCGTTCAAAAAGGTGCTGGCTATGCGTCCCGGGCGCGGTGCGGCGTTATCGCGAAGCGATGATGCCGCTCCGCAGAACCGGGACAGCGTTTGTTCAAAGATCGCTTTTCGCGAGATCCCACATCAGCCGGTAGGTCCCCTCGGAAATTAGCTCCGCCGAGGACGCTGTGATGGTTGCATCGAAGCGCCCCTTCATGGTTGCAGCCACCGCATCCACATCGGTGCCGTCGATCATGACATACCAGTCGCGCGCCGCAGGATTGGGCGCGGCGGGATCGTCGGTGAGCGGCTTCGAGAGGCGGGGATCGCTTTCCATCAGATGCATGGAGATGATGCCGTTGATATCGCTCGGATCGAGTTGCGCTTCGATGGCGCCGCGCAGTTTGTCAGCGCCATCGGCGGGTGGGCGGATGCGCACGAGCCCCAGCGCTGCGCCACGGCCCTGACCGCGGCTCACGGTGATCCGCGCGACCGAACGCAGCATGTTCCGGAAACGGCCGATATTGGTCAGCGACCATTTGGTCTGGTTCGCCAGCGCCGTGCGATAGGCATCGCTGTCCAGCACGTCGAATGTCCGGGTCGAATACAGGCCGAGATATTTCGGTGCGGCATTCACAGCCACATAGCGCCGCGCCTCGACAAAACCCTCGATGGCGACGCGCTCGGCGAGATGCTCGCGGTCGTACCACTGGTTGAATTCCTGCTCATGCACCGCGTCGATATCCATCGACGTCATCAGCATTCCCGTGCCTTTGATCGGCATTCCAGAGTCCTATTTCAATTTCGACGCCACATCGGCGATGGCCTTCATCACCGCATTGCGCATGCCGGGGTCATACAGGTTGTGACCGGCGCCTTCAACGATGCGCACCTCCGCATCGGTCCAGCGTCTGGCCAGGGCATGCGATGTTGCTGGCGGGCAGAGGAAGTCGTAACGGCCCTGAATGATGACGCCGGGAATGCCGTTGAGTTTGCCGGCGTCTTCCATGAGTTGCTGCGGCCGCATGAAGCAGTCGTGCTTGAAGTAATGCGCTTCCATCGCCGGTGTCGCCGGCATCATCCGCGTCGTATTGCCGAGTTCGGCGCGGTCGAGCCGCGTGCGCTTCGGCGCGATTTCGGACAGGATGGCTTCGGTGCCGCCCCAGGCGCGGATCGCCGGGACATGCACGGCCGGATCGGCATCGAGAATGCGGCGATAGAAGTTCGGCAGCGGATCGGCGCGCTCGGCTTCGGCAAGGGCGCTCAGAAAGTCTCCATGCAGGCCCGGATAATGCCGCGGCAGCATGACGTTGAAGACATCATGCAATTCTTCCCGCGTGCCGAGAAACGTTGCGCGCAGCACGATGCCGGTCACGCGATCCGGATGGGCCTGCGCATAAGCGAGCGCCAGCGTCGCCCCCCATGAGCCGCCGACCACGAGCCATTTGTCGAAGCCAAATGTCTGGCGGATCGTTTCCATATCCGCGATCAGATGCGGCAGCGTATTCGCCTCGCGCAGCCCTTTCGGCTTGCTGCGGCCGGCGCCGCGCTGATCGAACAACACGGTGTGAAAACGCTGCGGATCGAACAGCCGGCGGTGATCGGGCTGGCAGCCGGAGCCGGGGCCGCCATGCAGATAGACTGCGGGAATGCCGTCGCTGCGGCCGACGCTCTCCACATGGATTGCGTGGCCGTCGCCGACATCCAGATGTTCCGAGGTCAGCGGCGCAAACAGGTCCGCATTCACCGGGGCGGGGACATCAGCGGCCATGGACGTCGTCCGCGTCCGGCTCCAGCGTGCCGCCTTTGAAGTTGCGATAGATGAAGCGGTCGCGGCCCTCGGTGGATTCCGTCTCGGCCAGTTTGAAGATTTCGGCGTGAACAGGCGACAGCGTGCAGGCGGGGTCGGTATTGCCGGCGTCGCCGGTCAGCGCGAAGGCCTGGCAGCGGCAGCCGCCGAAATCCACTTCCTTGAACGCGCAGCTCTGGCATGGCTCGGGCATCCAGCCGGTGCCGCGATAGCGGTTGAAGGCTTCGGAATTCTGCCAGATCCAGGCGATCGAATGATTGGAGCGCACGGATTCGAATTCCATCCCGGTGATGGTCTCGGCGGCATGGCACGGCAGGATCTTGCCTGATGGAGAGATGTTGAAGAACTGCCGGCCCCAGCCGCCCATGCACTTCTTCGGCCGCAGCGCGTAATAGTCCGGCACGACATAGTCGATATCGAGAATGCCTTTCAGGCGCAGCTGCGCATCCTCGACGATGCGGCTGGTCTCGTCGATCTGGTCGATGGTCGGCATCAAAGCGGCGCGGTTCTTCAACGCCCAGCCGTAATACTGCACATTGGCCACTTCCAGCCGGTCGGCATCGAGATCGACGGCCATCTGGATGATGTCAGCGAGCTGATGCAGGTTCTGCCGGTGCATCACGGCGTTCACCGTCAGCGGCAGGTCGAGCTCGCGCGTCCATTTGGCCACTTCGAGCTTCTTCGCGTGGCCATTGCGATAGCCGCCGACGCGGTCGGCCACCACGGGCTCATTGCCCTGGAAGCTGATCTGCACATGGCATAGCCCGGCATCGGCGAGCGCGGAGAGTTTATCGCGCGTCAGCAGCACCGCCGAGGTGATGAGGTTGGAATACAGGCCCACATCCGTCGCGTGCTGCACCAGCTCGACGATGTCCTTGCGCGCGGTCGGTTCGCCGCCGGAGAAGTGAATCTGCAGCACGCCGATCTCGGCAAGCTCGGACAGCACCTTCTTCCATTCGTCGGTGGTCAGCTCGGTGCTGCCGCGGTCGAGCTCCACGGGATTGGAGCAGTATGGACATTGCAGCGGGCAGCGATGGGTGAGTTCGGCCAGCACGGCGAGGGGAATGCCGAAGGTCTCTGCGGTTGAGCGCGTGCGCTCCATGATCGCGAGACTGTCGGCGGGATCGGTGAAGACGGGACTGGCGTCGGTCAGCGTAGGACTCATGATGTTTTCTCCCGCGCTTGCGTGAGAAAGCCCTTGTCGGCGAGATCCTGCAGCATGGCCATGACATCGGTGCCGATATCGTCGCGCGGCGCGGCGTATTTGGCCACCAGGAGATCGATGATATCGGCGACGCTCCGTTCGCCATCGCAAAGCTGCAGGATCTCGACGGCGATATCGTCGGGCGCCAGCACGCGCTCCGGCGCCAGGATCACCCAGCGCTGCCGCGTCTCGTCGAACTTCAGCCTGGCGTGGCGCGGCAAGACCGGCTTGCTGTCCTCGCTGACGCTGATCCGACGATTGCTGCGCAACTCCGACATCATCTGCCTCTATTTGGCCGGGACGAACGCGCCCGGCGGGATGTGGCCGTCGACATAGGCATGATACAGCGCATCGAGCTGCACCCACAACACATTGGTCTTGAAGATCAGCGCATTGGCGACCGCGCGGCGCTCGGCCGGCGTGGTGGCGTGGTGTTTGACGTAATCCAGCGCAAAGCCGGCATCGCGCGGCGCCTGGGTCAGGCGGCGGCTGAAATAGCTCATGATGTCCGGATTGACGAAGTCATAGTGCTTCAGCATGCCAGAGATGCGCTCTTCATGCAGGTTGGGGGCGAACAGTTCCGTCAGCGACGAGGCGATGGCTTCGAGCGGCGATCTGTCGCGCACGAAATGCACATAGGCCTCCACGGCAAAACGCGTCGCCGGCAGAATGCCTTCGGTGGATTCCACATAGGCTGAGTCGAGGCCGAGCCCTTCGGTGAGCTTCAGCCAGCGCTCGATACCGCCTTCCGCGCCGGTATCACCGTCGTGATCCTCGATGCGGTGCCGCCATTCCAGCCGTGTCGCACGGTCGCGGAAGCGCGAGATCACCACCGCGTCCTTGATGGGGATCGTGCTCTGATAGTAGTAGCGGTTCAGCGCCCAGGCCTGCACCTGGCCCTTGTTGAGCTTGCCGCCATGCAGAAGCTTATGGAACGGATGCAGGCTGTGATAGCGCGTTGCGCCGATATGGCGCAGCGTCTCTTCGAGCTGCGCGGCATTGTCCAGCGGCACCGCGGCTGAAATCGAATAGGCGGAAATGGCGCTGGCGCCGGCCGTGTTTGCAGCGATCGTGTTTGCACTTGGGGCATTCACAGCGTGATCTCCATGCCATTGCCGGGGATTTGCCAGCCGGCGGTGGTCAATGCGGCGCGCTCGGTGGAATCATGCAGCAGCGCCGGGTTCGAATTGTTGATGTGCAAAAAGAACTTTCTGGCGATGCCGGCATCGGCCAGTTCGCTGATCGCGCCATCCGCGCCGGACATCGACAGATGCCCCATACTCTGGCCGGTCTTCTGGCCCAGTCCCGCGGCGATCAACTCGTCGTCGCGCCAGACGGTGCCGTCGAAGAACACCAGCGGCGCGCCTGTTATGCGTGCCTTCAGTTCGGGCGTCACCCGTGCGCAGGCAGCGATGAAATAGAAATGCTTGCCGCTCGCCTTCTCGGCGATGCGAAGTCCCAGCGTATCACCGTCGCCATCCTCGCCAGCCGGGTGCACCTGGCCCTCAAGATACCACGCGCTCTTGCCGGGGACGGTGAAGGGCAGCACTTCCAAGCCTGACGGCGCGGCATCCTGCAGCTTCGGTTCGAAAGACGTATCGATCTCGATGGCTTCGCGGTGCACGTTCTTGTCCGAGAGCACGTTGAAGATGCTGTTCGCTTTCAGGATCGCCAGCACACGCCGATGCGCATAAATTGTAAATGGCGAACCTTCGCGCATTGACAAGAGCCCGGCCACCGCATCGACCTCGCCATTGGTGAGGATCACGCCGGCAATGGGCGAGTGACGGAGGCTGCCTTCACGGGGATGAAGCTGCGACGTATCGGTCACCTGCTGCCGCAGATCGGGCGAGGCGTTGATCAGAAACCAGTTGGCGTTGTCGGCAGACACCGCAATCGAGGCCTGGCCGCTGCGCAGGTCAGGTCGCTCGCTGCGCGCCGCACGACAAATCCGGCATCCGCAATTCCATTGCGGTACACCACCGCCGGCCGCGGCTCCAAGAACGACAACACGCAACATGAGATCGCCCTGAATCCCGGCCAATTCGCGTCTCGTAAAAAAGACACGGGGCGCCCGTCGTCGACGAAGGCGCCCCTAAAAACTTAGCTTGAGCTCAAGTCTTACTTGCGCGCTGCGCAGGCGTACATGTTGATTTCCATGCCGACTGCGACTTCGACGATCTTGGGTGCTTTCCAGGCCATATGTCTCTCCCGCTTCACTGCAGTCAGGTACTGCATAACCACAACTCTATTCCCTGCTTAAAGGTTCGCCAAGAACTTCGTCATCACAATGTGAGGTGGTAAGGGTAAAGTCCGCGTGCAGCGCACAATCGATTGCGATGCAGCATTGCAAAGGCGAGAACGTTCCCTAGATTGCGAAGGCCTTCGATTGCGACGCATCAATTCACGCTCAGCCCGCCGGGATATTCGCGTCGCCTGAGGTTGTCCGCGCCAGCGCCAAAATTCAGTGCCAAGAGAATTGCCATGCCGCTTTATTTCTTCAATACCCGCATCAATGACGAGCTGGTGGTCGATCCGGAAGGCGAGGAGCTGCGCGATCCCGATCACGCCTGGGAAGTGGCGCGGTCGATGATCCTGCAATTGCTGCGCTCCGAAGGGACGCCGAGCGATCTGCTCAATGCGGTGCTGGAAGTCACGGACAAGGACGGCGAGATCGTGCTCGAATTTCCGTTCACCGAAGCGCTGCTCGACGCCACGGATGAAACCGCGACGCGGCATTGACGAGGTCTCAGGCGTAGGATGGGTAGAGCGTCTTCGCGAAACCCATAATGACGGCGCTTTCGGTCGATGGGTTTCACTCCGGCGCTCGGCGCCTTCGCTCTACCCATCCTACAACTTATTGCGGGAATCCGCGCAGGCTTGCTCGCGCGTGATGTTTTGATTGCGCAGCGACGTAAAAATATCCAACAGTGCGATCCGGAAAGCCTCGGGGGCGGCGCATCTCATGTGCTGCAAGCAGAGAAGGCTTCCGTAAAATGGGGAGAGATCCATGAGTGTGTACACGTCTGCACGTCGGGCCTTGCTGGCCGGTGCGTTCATCGGCGTCTTTGCAAGCGGCGCTTTTGCCCAGCAGTCCGATACGTCACCCGCAACACCGGCCCCTGCCGTTACGCCGAGCGCAGCGCCTGCTGCTCCCGCAGCGGCTCCTGCTCCGGCACCGGCCGCACCACAGGCCGCCGCTCCGGCACCCGCAGCACCAGCCGTTGCCGCAGCGCCTGCGCTGCCGCCCGGCTCGCCGCTGATCGGCCGTCCCGATGGTGCTGCCGCAGCCAAGCTCGCGCCCGTTGCGCCGCCGCCGATTCCGTCCGCCGCCGACAAGCTGCCGACCGCGAAGCTGAAGCTGCCGCCGGGCTTCAACATCGAGGTCTATGCTGCCGGCATGGCCAATGCGCGCTCGATGCGCGAAGGCGACAAGGGCACGGTCTTTGTTGGCTCGCGTCTGGTCGACAAGGTCTATGCGGTCATCAACAATGACGGCAAGCGCCAGGTGAAGGTGCTGGCCTCCGGCCTCTATCGCCCGAATGGTCTCGCCTTCAAGGACGGCACGCTCTACATCGCCGAACTGTCGAAGATCTCGAAGATCGAGAAGGTGGAAGACAATCTCGAAAATCCACCGAAGCCGGTGATGATCTATGACAACCTGCCGAAGGACGAAGCCCATGGCTGGAAGTTCATCGGCATCGGCCCTGACAACAAGCTCTATGTGCCGATCGGCCAGCCCGGCAACAACGTGCTGCATGACGAGGCCCATGGCCAGATCCGCCGCATGAATCTCGATGGCACCGGCGCCGAAATCTATGTGAAGGGCGTCCGCAACACGGTCGGCTTCGACTGGAATCCGACCACCAAACAGATGTACTTCACCGACAACGGCCGCGACTGGGTGTCGGAGGCGGTGCCGGAGGACGAACTCAACCGCGTCACCAAGGCGGGTGAAGATTTCGGCGCGCCATATTGCCTGCAAGGCAACATCCTCGATCCGGAATTCGGCTGGGGCAAGTCCTGCGCCGACTACACTGCGCCGGTCGGCCTGCTCGGTGCGCATACGGCGGCATTGGGCATGCGCTTCTACACCGGCAAGATGTTCCCGGCGGCTTACAAGGACGCGATCTTCATCGCGCGCCATGGTTCTTGGAACAAGACGCAGAAGCTCGGCGGTGACGTCGTTGTCGCGAAGCTGAACAAGGACGGCACGGTGAAATCCGTCGAGCCGTTTCTCACCGGCTTCATCGAGGACAACAAATATGTCGGCCGCCCGGTGGATGTGTTGCAGATGAAGGACGGATCGCTGCTGGTCTCCGACGACTGGAACGGCGCGATCTATCGCATCACCTATGGCAAGCAGAAGGTGGCAGGGGCGAAATAGCCACACACTGTCATTCCGGGGCACGCGCGCATCTTCGCGCGCGTGAACCTCAGCCGCTCCAGTTGGAGTGGCGGGGAATCTGGAAGTAGTTAAACACATCGAGATTCCGGGCTCGGTCCCGTCGCCTCTGGCGCCGGTCCCGCCCCGGAATGACGAGTTTGAAATCAAGTCGAAAGAAGCAACCCGATGCGCCCCCTTGCCATCATCGTGTTATCGCTTGCCCTCATCTCTCCATTGTCAGCAGAATCCATCACCGAACGTGCCGCGCCATGCCTCGCCTGCCATGGCGAGAAGGGCGTCTCCGAAACCGAGAAGGTGCCGTCGCTGGGCGCGCAGCAGCCGGCCTATTCGCTGATCCAGCTCTATATGTTTCGCGAGAAGCTCCGTGTCGCCGAGCCGATGAACGACATGGCCAAGGAGCTCACAGACGACGACCTGCGCCTGTTCTCGGACTATCTGGCGACGCTGCCGAAGCCTGTCGCGCTCGAAGCGGGCGATCCCCAAGGGATCGCTAGCGATCCTGCACGCATGCAGGCGGCGAAGGCACTGACGTCGCAATTCCGCTGCGATAGCTGCCACAACGCGGATTTCTCCGGCCGCGACAACATTCCGCGCATCGCCAATCAGCGCGAGGATTATCTCGCCAAGACCATGCGCGAATACAAGGACAATTCCCGACACGGCTACGACGCGACAATGGCCGATGTGATGCAGTCGATCTCCGAAGCGCAGATCGTGGAGCTGGCTTATTTTCTCGCAAGGGTGAAGTGACGTCGCGCGGGCTCACCCGCGCGACGTCATTCCGGGGCAGGCCGGCTGCACAGCGGACCGGAATGAGCCCGGAATCCCGACATGTTCAGCTCCCACTGTCATGCCGGGGCGCGGCTGGCACTTGCCGGACGCGAACCTCAGCCATTCCACTTGGAATGGTGGGGAATCTCGGAGTGTTTTGCGCTGAACATGCTGGGATTCCGGGTTCGCGTCCGGCAAGAGCCGGCCACGCCCCGGAATGACGAGTGTGGGGCGGCGAGCCAGCACCTAACATTTTTTCCTATTTCTTATTGACAATATCCCGCCATGGATTATTTTCCCCTTCGTCCGGCCCCGATGAGAGGGGCGAGCGCGATCGTCACGTTCGCGGGGCTGGATGCGGTGGACGCCGGAGATGCGGCGTTACGCGGTTCACGGGTGACGTCTGTCTTCGGGCAGGACGGATCTGCGCCAGCACTGCCACTGGCAAGGAGACGGCCGATCTTGGGATGGAAAGACTCCCTGGACAGTGTGACGGACGACCAAGTCAAAACGCGTTCGGCTTACTCGCTTGAGGCTACCCTGTCCCTCCGCCCTGGGACATTAATTTTGGTGATGGGACCGTTCGCCATGGCAGATGTGCAGGCAACCGAAAAAACACCGTATGCGGAACGTCGGGCACTTGCTCGGCGCCTCCGAAAGTCCTGATGCACTCTAGATTGCGGAAGACCGCATTCGCATCAGGCCCAAGGGTGCAACGGGCACCCGGCGTTCCGCACGCCCTCTCGATTGAGGGTGGGAAGGAATGCTCATAGCTCGGACGCTTCGGCGCCGCGAGACTGCGAAATCGTGCCTGATTGGCAATCTCCGGCCGCCTGCGTTAACAAGCGACAAGCAATGGAGCACTGCATGAACGATCTCTGGCGCCTGTCGGCAACTGACCTCTCCGCACTCATTCGCGACCGCAAGGTGTCCGCCAAGGAGGCGACGGTGGCTGGCCTCGCACGGCTCGATGCTGTGAACCCTGCCATCAATGCCGTGGTCGACCATCGACCCAATGAGGCGCTGGCACGGGCGGATGCGGTCGATGCGGCGATTGCGCGCGGCGACGATGTCGGCCCGCTCGGCGGCGTGCCCATCACCGTCAAAGTGAATATCGACTACGCGACCTATCCGACATCGAATGGCGTGAAGATCCAGAACGAGATCATCGCCAAGACCAACAGCCCGGTGATCGACAATCTGCTGAAGGCTGGCGCCGTCATCATCGGCCGCACCAATTGCCCGGCATTTTCCTATCGCTGGTTCACCACCAATCAGCTCTATGGTGATACCAAAAACCCGCGCGATCCCTCGCTGACGCCGGGCGGATCATCAGGCGGCGCAGGCAGCGCGGTCGCCGCCGGCATCGGTCATATCGCTCATGGTACCGATATCGCGGGCTCGATTCGCTATCCCGCTTATGCCTGCGGCGTGCACGGGTTGCGTCCCACGCTCGGCCGCATCGCGGCTTACAATCAGGCGCTGCCCGAGCGCATCATTTCCGGCCAGATCACCGCGGTGTCCGGCCCGCTGGCGCGCACCATCAACGATGTCCGTCTTGGCCTCGCCGCGATGTCGCAGCCCGACGCGCGCGATCCCTGGTGGGTGCCGGCGCCGCTCGAAGGACCGACGCGCGAGAAGCGTGCCGCCATGTGCTTACGGCCCGACGGGCTCGCCATCACTGCCGATGTGGAGGCCGCCGTGCGCGATGCCGGCAAGCGGCTGGAGCGGGCAGGGTGGATCGTCGAGGAAGTCGGGAACACGCCGGCGCTGCGCGAGGCCGCGGCCTTGCAGACGCAGATCTGGTTCGGCGACGGCTATCAGGGCATGCTGGACGCGGCCGAACGCGAGGGCGATCCTGCAGCACTCGTCTGTCTGCGCGGGCAGAAGGACAAGCTCAAGGACTTCGACAACGGCGGGTTGTCACGGGCGCTGGTGCGCCGCTCCACCTTCGTGCGCGACTGGGAGCTATTCCTGCAGACCTACAGCGTGGTGCTGATGCCGATGTCCGGCGAACTGCCGTTCCCCGATCATCTGGACATGCAGGGTCAGGAATCGTTTGATCGGGTCTGGGCCGCGCAGATGCCACAAATTGGAATTCCCTTCATGGGCCTGCCGGCGCTGAGTGTCGCCACGGGCCTCGTCGGCCGCGCGCCGACCGGCGTGCAGGTGGTCGCCGGCCGCTACCGCGAGGATCTGTGTCTGCTGGCCGGCGAAGCCATCGAGGCTGGCGGTACCCCGCCGATGCCTTGCGATCCTGTTCCGGCCTGAGAAGGGATCAGTGCGATGACCGGCATCTCCGATTTCTCTGCAAACGCGCTGTCGGGTGAACCGGTCGCGCTGAAGCAGTTCGAAGGAAAGGTGCTGCTGATCGTCAATACCGCCAGCGCCTGTGGTTTCACGCCGCAATATGCGGGTCTGGAGAAGCTGCAGCAGGATTTTGCGCCGCGCGGATTTTCCGTCCTGGGCTTTCCCTGCAACCAGTTCGGCGCTCAGGAGCCCGGCGACGCCAAAGCGATCGCAAGCTTCTGCGAGGCCAATTACCACGTCACCTTCCCATTGTTTGAGAAGATCGACGTGAATGGTACCCACGCGCATCCATTGTATAATTACCTGAAATCTGAAAAGTCCGGATTGCTGGGTGCGGGGATCAAATGGAATTTCACCAAATTCCTGGTCGACCGGGCCGGCAAGGTCGTCGAGCGTTTTGCGCCGACGACCAAACCTGAATCACTGCGAGAGAAAATCGAGGCGCTGCTATGACCGACAACACCAACGCATCAGCCGATCAGTTGCCTGATCGCCTGTCCACCGATCCGCGAAGCCCGTTCTACAATGCCGAAGTGCTGCAGCGCGATGTCGGCATTCGCTTCAAGGGCGCCGAGAAGACCAATGTCGAGGAATATTGCGTCAGTGAGGGCTGGATCAGGGTGCCCGCAGGTGCAGCAAAGGACCGGTATGGCAATCCGCTGCTGATCAAGCTGTCGGGCCCGGTGGAGCCGTATTTCCGCGACTAGACGCACCAAAGCGCCGAAAGCCCTGCTGCGGGAAACTGACCTGTTCGCAGCAGGGGCTGACTAGCAAAAAGGCGTTGCCCGCATAAATTTGAAGCTTAAAGTAATTGCAGTTTCCGGCTACGCTGCGTCCGTCAGCATGATGGACACAGTCGGGCCGTCGTGATTGCAATGCGTGCATGGCAAATGAAGGACCGGGAATGCAGGTGGTGTCGCTACGTTCGGACGCTCACGCCGAGTCGGAACCTTTATCCGGCCGCAAACCCGCTTCAGCGATGATCGAGATTGATCACGTCTCGCAGCGCTTCCAGACTTCCGGCAAGCAAAGCCATCTGGCGCTGTCGGATATCAACCTCACCATCGAAGACGGCGCCTTCGTATCGATCCTCGGACCCTCGGGCTGCGGCAAGTCGACCTTGCTCTATATCGTCGGTGGCTTCGTGCAACCGACCGATGGCGTTGCCAAGGTGAAGGGCAAAGCGATCACGGGACCGGGTCCGGACCGCGGTCCGGTGTTTCAGGAATTCGCGCTGTTCCCGTGGAAGAACGTGCTCGGCAATGTCATGTATGGCATGCGCCAGCAGGGCATGAAGAAGTCCGAGGCAGACGCGCGCGGCCGCAAGCTGCTCGAAATGGTCGGCCTCAAGGGCTACGAGAATTTCTATCCGAAAGAACTCTCGGGCGGCATGAAGCAGCGCGTCGCGATCGCGCGCACGCTGGCCTACGATCCCGCCGTGCTGCTGATGGACGAGCCGTTCGGCGCGCTCGATGCGCATACCCGCACGCGGCTGCAGAACGACCTGCTCGACATCTGGGATACGCAGCGCAAGACGGTGTTGTTCGTCACCCATTCGGTCGAGGAAGCCGTCTATCTCTCCGACAAGGTGATCGTGATGTCGCGCTCGCCGGGCAGCATCAAGGAAATCGTCGATATCGATCTGCCGCGGCCGCGCAAGCGCGCCGATCTGCTGCTCGACGCACGTTTCCAGAAATACATCGTCGATATCGAGAAGATGATCGACGACGGCAAGGACCATCTGTGATGACCGTGCGCGGGGTGCTCAAGACACTTTCGCCATTGTTCGCCTGTATCGGGTTGCTGTGTGTCTGGCAGATCGCCTCGCTGCGGCTGGATACCGAGAGCTTTCCGACGGCACTGGAGTCGATCAAGGCGATTCCGTCGATCCTCGGGGACAAGGGATCGCTGCTGAACATTCTCGATTCCATCCGCCGGATGACCATCGGGCTCGTGCTCGCGGTGATGTTTGCGATCCCGCTCGGTTTGCTGATGGGGCGCATCAAGGCTGTCGCGGCCTTCTTCAATCCGCTGATGATGATCATCTATCCCGTGCCAAAAGCAGCGCTGATGCCCATCATCATGCTGTGGATGGGCGTTGGCGACGTCTCCAAGATTCTTGTCATCTTCCTCGGCGTCAGCCTGCCGATCATCTATCACGCCTTCCAGGGCTCCAAAGCCGTCGAAGAAAAGATGCTGTGGTCCGGTGCGGCGATGGGCATGTCCGCGCCGATGCGCATGCTCCGCATCGTGTTGCCCGCAGCGCTGCCTGAAATTCTCACGGGCTGCCGCACCGGTCTCGTGCTGGCGCTGATCACCATGATCACCTCCGAGATGATCGCGCGCCAGTCCGGCGCGGGCAACATCCTGTTCAATTCGCTCGACATGGCGCAATACGACACGGTGTTCGCGATGATCCTGATCATCGGCGCCATGGGCATCATCTTCGATGCGGCCTTCGAGAAGCTTCGGCTGTCGCTGGTGCGCTGGTCGCAGCCGCGCGACGACATGCCTCTCAGCTTTACGTGAGCGCAACATGAACCAGGAACGCATCAATTCGGTTCTGCTGGGCATCACGCCGATCGTGCTGTTCATCGCGCTGTGGCAGTCGCTGATCTCGTTCGGCTTCGCGCCGACGAGCTTGTTGCCGCCGCCGGGCGCGGTGTTCGGAAAGCTGGCGAAGGACTTCTTCAACGGCGACTTTCTGCACGATATCGCCGCGACGCTGATCCGTCTGTTCGCCGGCTTCGGCATTGCCGTGGTCGTCGGCGTGTTCATCGGTCTTGCTGCAGCAGTGAGCCCGGCAGTCAATGCCGTCGTCAAGCCGCTGGTGCGCGTGCTGGCGCCGATCCCGAAGATCGCGCTCTATCCCGCGCTGCTGCTGATCCTCGGCTTCGACCATGCGTCGAAGATCACGCTGGTCACCGCCGACGCGCTGTTTCCGATCCTGCTCTCGACCTACTACGGCGCGTCGATGGTCGAGCAGAAGCTGATCTGGTCGGCGATGGCCGCTGGTACGCCGCGCTGGCAGATCCTGTTCAAGGTCGTGCTGCCGGCCGCAATGCCGTCGATCCTCACCGGCTGCCGCATCGGCCTCGTGATCTCCTGCATCGTTGTGTTCCTCGCCGAGATGATCACCTCAACCGATGGCCTAGGTCACATGCTGGTGCAGGCCGCGCGCACGTTCCAGACCGTGGACATGTTCGTGCCGCTGATCATGATCTCGATGCTCGGTCTGATCCTGAACAGCCTGCTACACTGGCTGCGCAGCTATCTGCTGAGGGGCTTCCCGGAGGTGTAACTCCGTCCCTCTCGGTCGTCATTCCGGGGCGTGGCCGGCACTTGCCGGACACGAACCCGGAATCTTGAGATGGCTTGGCTCCCGAAGAATCCCATATCGAGATTCCTGGCTCCGTCCTGCCGCCAGCGGCGTCAGTCCGTCCCCGGAATGACGAGCTAAGTCGTCAAAGCACCGGCGGCTTCTGCAACTGGAAATGCTTCAGCAAATCCACGAACGCCGACAACCGTCCCTCGCGATAGGCATCGACATCGAGACCTTCGTAGTTGAGAAAGCCTTCGCCTGTCCGCAACCCGATCTTTCCTTCAGCCATGTTACGGCCGATGATCTCGGGAGCCGCGTAACGGTCGTTGTTCAGCGCGCCGGTAAGATATTTGCTGGCGTAATGGAGAATATCGCCGCCGCCCCAGTCGATGAATTCGAGCAGGCCCAACACTGCGAAGCGGAAACCGAAACCATATTTGATAGCCTTGTCGAGATCTTCCGGCGAGGCGACGCCTTCCTCGACCATCCGCGCGGCTTCGTTCATCGCCAGCGCCTGGATGCGCGGCACGATATAGCCGGGCGAGGCCGAGCACACGACAGGCACCTTGCCGATTCCTTCGAGCAGCTCCTTCACACGCGCGGTGATCGCTGGATCTGTCTTGGCGCCGGGCGAGACTTCGACCAGCGGCACGAGATAGGCGGGGTTCAGCCAGTGCGCATTGAGAAAGCGCTCGGGATGCTCGACCGCGCTTGAAATATCATCGACGAGAATGGTGGACGTCGTCGATGCGATGATCGGCGTGGGGCCCGCGAGCTGCGAAGCGCGCGCCAGCGCCTCGCGCTTCTGCTCAAGCACCTCCGGCACGCCTTCGAAGATGATCGCCGAGCTGCTCAGCGCGGCGCCGGCACCTGATTCCCGCACAACACTGACGCGTGAGACCAGCGTCTCGATATCGGTCTCTTTCAAAAGGTCGAACCGCGCCATGCTGGCAAAAGTCTTGCGGATCTCGCCGAGCGCCTCAAGCTCCAGTGCCTTGAACTTGTCCGCGTCGCGCGCCTTGAAGTCGACAATCGCGACATTGTGGCCGGCATACGCAAAGGCGACAGCGATGCCGCGGCCCATGCGGCCTGCGCCGAGACACGCGATGGCAGGACGGGCGCTCATGCGGCAAAGCCTTCGCGCAGCAACTTCTGCAGCCCGGCCTGATTGAGGTCGCCGAAGCCGAGGCTTGCGAGCGTACGGCCGCCCTGCAGAAAATTCTCGCCGCAGATCGCGCCGCCGATGGCGAGGAACGCCTTGACCAGCGGAGTCTCGACACCGGCGAGCCTTGCGCAGGACAGGAAGAACGACAGGCCGGTCCGCAGGTCTTCGCGCATGTAGCGATGCTCGGTGAGCACGATATGTTCGCGCCAGTCGCCGCTATCGGTCAGGCGATCATGTGAACCACGGCCATACATCCACTCCTCGCCTTCCTTGGCGTAGTGCTGCACCAGCGGAAAATGCGATGGGCCATAGCCGAAGGCCTCGCGGATCGCGATGCGTTCGGCATCGAGCTGGTCGGTGACGCGGCGGATCGACACCTGCGTGCCTTCCTTGTGGATGTCCCAGGTCGGGAAGTGCTCAAGAGGTCCGGCATTCATCACGATCAGCGGCGGATGGATGATCGGCCCGGCATTCATCAGCGCACCGGACAGCGCATCACCGCAGGGTTCGATCACACCGGGGAAGGCCTTGTCGATCACCTTGCAGGCGTAGTCGGACATCGACAGCGGGAATACGCCAGTCGGCAGACGTTTGGCGCGGATGGTGATGGCGACCTCGAACGGACCGTGCTTGCGCGCAAGCCAGGGCAGCGTGCCGGTCTCAGCGAAAGCAACCTTGGCCTTGTTGCCGGCATCATGCGCAGCCTTGGCGAAGATCATCGAGCCGAAGGTCGCAGGTGGCAGATAGACCACCTGGCCATCCTTGAGCTGCGGCGCGATTCGTTTGGCGATATCAGGCTGGGCAAAGGCAGGCGCCGGGCATAGGATCAGTTCGACGTCCTTGATGGCTTCGGCGATATCGGTCGTGACCAGTGTCAGCTGCGTGTCGTGCGTGCCCTGCGCATTCTTGACCTTGATGCGCGAGCCGGCCTTCTTGTGTTCGGCCATAGCTTCGGCATCGCGGCGCCACAGGCGGACGTCATGGCCCTGCAGTGCGAAATCACCGGCGGCTGCGAACGAACCGTTGCCGCCACCCAATACTGCGATCTTCAATTGGTCTCTCCGTCGCTCGGCGTTGCCGCCTGAACCTGCTTCAGTTTGAAATGCTGCACCTTGCCGAGCGCGGTGCGCGGCAGGTCTGTGACGAACACGATGTCGCGCGGCTGCTTGTAGCGCGCGAGCTGCGTCAGAACATGGGCCTTCAACGCCTCGGCCGTTACGCTGCAATTCGGCCGCAGCAGGACATAGGCAACCGGCACTTCCTGCCATTTAGGATCGGGCACGCCGACGACGCCGCAATCGGCGACATCGGGATGTTCGAGCAGCACGCGCTCGACTTCGGCGGGATAGACGTTCTCGCCGCCGGAAATGATCATGTTCTTCTTGCGGTCATGGACCCAGAAGTAACCGTCATCGTCGCGCGTGCCGATATCGCCGGTGCGATACCAGCCGTCATGCAGTGCCTCGCGCGTTGCGGCCTCGTTGCCCCAGTATTCATAGAACACGTTCGGGCCTCGCACGGCGATCTCGCCGGTCGCTTGGGCCGGCAGCTCGTTGCCGTTGTCATCGATGATCATGGCTTCGCAGCACAGGCCGGGCAAACCCGTCGATCCCGTGCGCGACAGGTCGCCGCCGAGCCGCGTATAGACCGCGATCGGGCAGGTCTCGGTCGAGCCATAGACCTGCAGCACGGGAATGCCGCGCGTCGTCAGGCGTTCGATCAGATGCGGCGGTACGATGCTGGAGCCAGTGGATACGGCTTTCAGACAGGACACGTCGGTCTCGGCCCAGCCGGGATGCTCGCTCATCGCCTGGATGAGCGCGGGCACCCAGACGGTCAGGCTCGGTCGCTCCTGCGCGATTGCAGCCAGCGTTGAGTCCGGTGTGAAACGGGCATGGATCGTCACGGTGGCGCCATGATGCAGCGCCGGCGTGGTCTGGATATTGAGGCCGCCGACATGGAAGAATGGCAGCACGGTCAGCACGTGATCGTCTGACGTGAGGCCGTGCATGTGCTGGCTCATCACGCCGTTCCACAGCAACGCTTCCTGGCGCAGCACGGCGCCTTTAGGGCGACCTGTAGTACCCGACGTGTAGACGATCAGTAGCGGGCAGGAGAGGTCGGTATGCGGATTGCGGCCGTCGCCGGACGCTCGCGTCAGCAGATCGTCGAATGTCTGGCCGGGTGAGGGTGGCGTGAAATCGAGCGCGATCACGCGCGTATCCGGCAATTCCTTCGCAAGCGACGGCAGGATCGCTGCAAAGCCTTCCTCAAGCACCAGCACCTTTACCGAAGCATCGGACAGAATGAACAATTGCTCGGCGACCGCGAGGCGCCAGTTCAGTGGCACCAGGATCGCGCCGAGGCGGGCGCAGGCATAGAGCAGAACCAGATAATCGGGCCGGTTCATGCTCAGGATCGCGACGCGATCACCGCGACCGACGCCGCATTCCGCCTTCAGCGCCTTCGCCGTTGCCTCGATCCGCGCGTTGAACGCGACATAGCTGAATGTCTTGCCCTCGAAATGAATCGCGGGCTTGTCCGGTGTGAACGCGGCATTGCGTGCGATGAGGCTGGAGAGGTCCACGATTACTCGTCTTTCTCGCCGGCCTCGTAGAGTGCCTCGCGACCGATACGGTCGAGGCAGAGTTCGGCGGTCCAGGGCAGCATCAGCGCGCCGCAGCGGCTGTCGCGATAGATGCGCTCCAGTGGCAGCGATTTCAACATCGACTGGCCGCCGCAGGTGCGGATCGCCAGTGCGGCGAGTTCGTTGGCGCCTTCCATCACGGTGTATTGGGAGGCGTAGGCGCGCAGCACCTGTTCCTTGCTGGGATTGGCGCAGGCTTCAGTTACAGCCTGGAACCAGGTGTTCTTGATCTGCTCCAGCTTGACCTGCATCTGCGCTACGGCGATCTGCTTGGTCGGATACATGCGGCGCTTCACTGGCGGCATGCCTGGAATTTCGCCGCGGAGATACTTCACGGTGAAATCGTAGGAGGCCTGAGCCAGACCGACATAAGTTGGCGACAGCGTCATGAACATGTGCGGCCAGCGCATCGCGGCCTGGAAATAGACGCCGCGCGGCATCAGCGCTGCATCTTCCGGAACGAACACATCCTTGAAGATCAGCGTGCGCGAGACGGTGCCGCGCATGCCGAGCGGATCCCAGTCGCCGACGACCGAGACGCCTTCGGACTTGGCGGAGATGGCCAGATACAGCGTGTTGCGGCGCGAAGCCTTTTCGCCTTCGACGGTCTCGGTGCAGAGCACGCCGTAATAGTCGGCGGAGCCTGACAGCGAGGCAAAGATCTTCTTGCCGTTGACGATCCAGCCGCCTTCGACCGGCTTGGCCTCGGTGCCGAATGCGACGCCGCCAGCGGCTGCTGCGCCGCCTTCGGAGAAGGGCTGCGCATAGATCGCGCCGTCTTCGAGGATGCGCTTGTAATGCACGGCGCGGCGGCGCTCGTGATCGGCGCGCATCTGCTCATCCATGTCGAGGTCATCGGCGAGCGGGCCGGACCACAGCGTCGAGCAGACATGCATGTTCCAGGTCAGCGCGGTCGCGCCGCAATAGCGGCCGATCTCGGCTGCGGCCAGAGAGTAGGTCTGGTAGTTCGCGCCCGAACCACCATTGGCCTTCGGGATCGAAATGCCGAGCAGGCCGGCCTTGTGCATGTCCTTGTAGTTTTCCATCGGGAAAATCGCTTCCCGATCCCACTTCGCTGCACGCGGTGCAAAATTCGCCTGCGCCAGTTCACGCGCCTTGGTGATCAGCCCGGCCTGCTCGTCATCGAGACGATAGGCCTTCGGATCGAACATCGGCTTGTCGAGGACGATACCGTCGAGATCGGCTTTACTGGCAGGCGCGTTCATGAGGAGGACCCCGAGAGGTTGTGGCTCGTCTTCAGAAAGTCGGCGAGCACTTCGTTGAATTCATGCGGGCGCTCGAAGCTGGCGAGATGGCCGACGCCTTCGAGTTCGACGTAAGTCGCGCCGGGCACGAGACCGGCCATCTTGGCCATTGTTTTCGCGGGCGCGTTGTTGTCTTTTGATCCAGATAGGACTAAAGTCGGTATTTTGATATTTGTGATGTTCTTGCGCAGGTCGAAGCCGATCATCGCCTTCATCGAGGCACGATAGGTGTCGGGCTTTACGGACGCCATGCAGTCCTGTGCCAGCGCAATGCCGGCAGGATCGGCATCGTCGCCGATCAGGCCTGCAACCAGTTTCGGCGCCATCGACACCATGGTCTCGCCGCGGTCGAGCGGACCGAGCCGGGCATCGATGAAATTCTTCTGCCACTCGCCATCGGAGCTGCCGAAGCCAGAGGTGGTTTGCGCCAACACCACGGCGCCGGGAAGGTGAGGGTCCGTCGTCAGCAGTTGCTGCACGATCATGCCGCCGATGGAGTGGCCGACCAGCACAGGCTTCCTGGCGCCGATCTGCCCGAGGAAATCCTTCAGGGCTTCAGCGAAGGCCGGAATGCTGGGAACCTCAAGCTGCCTTGAACCGCCATAGCCCGGCGAGTCCCAGCCAATGGCATAGTAGCGGTCGCCGAACGCCTCGAGTTGGTTACGCCAGCCGCGGCCCGCGCCGCCGATCCCGTGCAGAAACACCAGCGGTGTCGCTGTGGGGGAGCCTTTGGCTTCAAAGCCGAAGCGGCCGTCCTTCGTCGTCAGGGCTGCAGAATTTGGCACGCATAGGCCTCCTGTGCTGTCGGACAAGGGTGATCCTAGCATGTCCGAGATATATGAAAAGCGATAGTTTTAGACTTAAAGGTTTGTGGATTGCCTCATCCGGAGGCACGGCCGCCTGGGCAGGTCGTACCTGTGATCGACAAGCGATGCACCTCCGGCTTGGCGATGTTGTGATGATAGGCAATCTCTCTTGTCCGAAATTTCTTTAGGTTTAAAACAATATCGATTGCCGACGCATCCAGGGAGGAAGCCATGTCCGATCAGTCATTTTTGTCCTGGCCGTTTTTCGAGAACCATCATCGTGAACTCGCCACGGGTCTGTCGCGCTGGGCAAAGGCCACGCTGCCGGGTCTGGTCGATCATCATGACGTCGATGGCTCCTGCAAGCGTCTGGTGAAGGCGCTCGGCGATGGCGGATGGTTGCGCGCGGCAGTGCCGGCGAGCCATGGCGGAATGTTTCCGACCTTCGACGTGCGCTCGCTATGTCTGATCCGCGAAACGCTGGCCTATGAGACCGGTCTCGCAGACTTTGCGTTTGCGATGCAGGGACTGGGCACCGGCCCGATCAGCCTGTTCGGTTCGGAAGCGTTGAAGTCGCGCTATCTGCCGCGTGTCGGCAGCGGTGAGGCGATTGCTGCTTTCGCATTGTCGGAGCCTGATGCAGGGTCGGACGTTGCGGCGATGACGACGACCGCAGTACCCGATGGTCCGGATCATGTGCGCATCAATGGTCTCAAGACCTGGATCTCCAATGGCGGTATTGCCGACCAGTATGTGGTGTTCCTGCGCACCGGCGAATCCGGCGCGCGCGGCATCAGCGCCTTTGTGGTCGATGCGGACACGCCGGGTTTCACGATTGCAGAGCGGATCGATGTGATCGCGCCGCATCCGCTGGCTACGCTGAAATTCGAGGATTGCCGCGTGCCTCTGGCGAACCGTATCGGCAAGGATGGTGAGGGCTTCAAGGTCGCGATGGCGACGCTCGACGTGTTTCGCTCGACCGTCGGTGCTGCCGCGCTCGGCCTCGCACGACGCGCGCTCGATGAAGCGCTGCATCGCTCGGTCACGCGAAAAATGTTTGGCCATACGCTGGGCGATCTTCAGCTGACGCAGGCTGGCCTCGCCGAGATGGCGACCTCGATCGATGCATCTGCATTGCTGGTCTATCGCTCGGCCTGGACCAAGGATCAGGGCGCGGCGCGCATCACACGCGAAGCCGCCATGGCCAAGATGTTCGCGACCGAAGCGGCACAGACCGTCATCGACCGCGCAGTGCAGATCTTCGGCGGTCTCGGCGTGCAGTCGGGCGTCAAGGTCGAGGAACTCTATCGCGAGATTCGCGCGCTGCGCATCTATGAAGGCGCAACCGAAGTTCAGAAGGTCATCATCGGTCGCGAGCTGATCAAGGCGGCGCAGACCAATTGAGCGGAAAAGGCGAGCCGATTACGGCTCGCCTGATACCTCACGCGACTGTCGCCTCCGCTTTGTAGTTCGGAGCCGACGCAAGAAACCGCGCATAGGCGTCCGCATCCGGCGGCGTGAACTTCTCCACCAGCGCGCTGCGCCGTTTGCTGGTGGCGCCCATGTCGTCGAGCAGTTCGTCGAAATGCTTGAAGTGATAGGGCGCCACACACAGTCCGCCATAGACACCGGCGGCCGGACGCTCAACGCGCTTGAAATGCAGCATCTCGTCCATGTTCCGATGCATCTCGGCTGCCGTCGGCTGCTTCGCCAGCTTGCCGTCGGCATAGCGCACCAGCCAGTTGGCGGCCATTTCCGCCGTCAGCACCGAGCAGAAGCTGGAATTGAAACCGACAAATCCCATGTCCGGCAAATCCGGATTGGCGATGACGCGATACAGCCGATACTGACCGTCATCCTGGACGAGTTTGTCGCGATATTGCTGCGGCAGGAATGGCACGCCGAGTGTGAAGCCGATTGCCAGCACAGCAACGTCAGCTTCGACGCGCTGGCCGCCTGACATCACGATGGTCTTGCCGTCATAGTGATCGAAGGTGCCACGGACCGCCTTGATGCGTCCATCAGCGACCATCGGGAAGAAGTTCGGCGTGGCGATCGGCACCGAGCAGTTGATGCCGTCCTCGATGCGGCCTTCAGGTACCATGTTGCATTTCTTCAGCTTCAGCTGGGTCTTCAGCATGGCCTCGAGCCCGCGCCAGTTGGCCCAGATGAAGGGTTTGGCGATGGCGTGATTGAGCCGCGAGAGCGCAGTCAGGCCCCAGCCCCGAAACATCTCCTCCTGCGCACGGATATAGAGGATGCGCTTGAAGTTGATCAGGCCGCCGATGAAATAGGGAATGCGCCAGACCGGCTCGCGATAGACGAAGGTAACGGCGCTGGCGCCGGCATTGACCGAATGCACGGCGATATCAGTGGCCGATTTCGAGCCGCCGAGCACGACGACCTTCTTGCCTTTGACGGCGGATGAATCCGTGTGCTCGGCCGAATGCAGGATGACACCGCCGGCGGCCTTGAACTTGTCTTCGCCGGGATGATGCAGCTCCTTGCGCTCGTTGAATTGTCCGGTGCAGACCGCGACGAAATCAAATGTTTCCTGCGCGGTGTTGCCAGCCGCATCGCGTATCTCAAGCGTCCAGCCGGGCAGGCCATCGTCGCGGCGTTTCATGTTCACGACGGTTGTGTTGAAGCGCATCAGCGGGATCAGATTATAGTCGCGTGCATAGTCTGTGAGATAGGCATGGACCTGTGGTCCCTTCGGCCATTCCGGATAGCTCGCCGGCATCGGCTTGCCGGTGAAGCGATAGAGTTCCTTGGGGCTTTGGGTCTGCACCTCCGGATAAGAGCGGGCGGGCTCCCATACGCCGCCGAGATCGCCACTGCGCTCCAGCACCGTGACCTTGTGCCCGCGTGCTGCGAAGGATTTCGCGGCGGCAAGGCCCGCAATGCCGGCGCCGATGACGCAAACATTCTTCTGTTTGACCATGGCTCGTCTCCTGTCTGAATGCAGTGCTGTATGGCGTGCGTGCGGGCTCATACGCGCAGACGGGTGTCTGCGCGGAACGTCCGCGATACGTGAAGATGAAGTTCGGTGGGCGAGGCCTAGTCGTTGGCTTCCGGCGGCAGGAAGTTTACTTCGTGCTCGGCAGAGACGCGGACGATTGCTTCAATGTCGCTCATATTGTGCAATTGCTTGAACAGGGCTTCGAGCTTCTGTGTCGGTGAGACCCAGAACAGCGCGCGAGCCGGTTTGTCCGACTTGTTGAAATAGCCATGCGGAATGCCGCGGGGCAGACGGACGAGGTCGCCGGCATGGGCGCGGACCCACTGACCGTCCAGCTTGAGGTCGAGCACGCCTTCCTGCACCAGGATGAACTCTTCCTGGGTCGGATGGATATGCACCGGCACGAACTGGCCGGGATCGCTGTTGGTCTCGAAGGCAAAGGTGGAGTCGGTCACGGCCTTCGGGAAATAGACCTGTCCAAGGATATTCCACGTGGTGCCGTTATATCCCGTGCCGTTCTGGGTGATGCCTTTTTCAAGTGCCGCCATGGTCCTGCTCCCTCGGGTTTCACGTCTGCAAGGATGCTGCGTGACCTCGGGGCCTGTCTCTAGCCGTTGAACGAATCCGCTATCCAAACGACGAAATAATTACCGGCGCAGGCGAGGGCGCGCGGCCACGCTGCGCTGCACACTCATCTTTGGAAGACGCCGGCCTGCGCATTCGTTGTGCAGCACGGCAATATTTGCGGCGCGGCGCCGACTATGCGGCGTGATGCGACATGGATAGTCTAGGTTTCAAATAACGCAGGCGATCGGACCATGGTGTTGGACGCAGCCGTATCGAGGAATGCCCATCTGGCCTGCGCCGCAAGGCTTGCGGCGTTCTCTCGTGTTTTCACCAGGGATATCGACGAGGCGGCCGATTCGATCGGGCGCATCTTCTGCCCGCATGCGCTTGATCCCTTACAGCGCTCCTGGCCCGATTTTCATGCGCTCCATAACTGTGCCGCGTTCGATGGCTTCTCCGTGAACTACGTCTCCTATGGTGGTTCGGTCGCGATCGATCCCGGCTGTCTCGATCGCTTCTTCCTGCTGCAGATCCCGATGCATGGCGGCGCCCGGATCAATACCGGCGGCCGGACGATCGAGGTGTCGGCAGGGCGTTCCGCATCCTTGCTGTCGCCGACCATGCCGACAAAGATGGTCTGGCAGGATGACTGCGCCAAGCTGATCCTGCTGGTTGAACGACGGCTCGTCGAGGAGCGCGCGGCCGCGCTGGCGGAGAGATCCCGAGTGGTCATCGAGTTTGATCCGGAGGTCGACCTCAATACGCCGTTCGGTCTCGCGATCCGGTCCCAGATCGAATACTTGGTCGATCTCGCGGAACATCGCGGACCGGGGCAGCAGGTTTCGCCTGTCATGGCGGCGACCCTGCGTGACTCCGTGATCGGACTTCTCCTTACAGGCCAGCGTCACAGCCTCACCGATACGATCGACCGCAGTCTTACGCGCCTTGGTCCGCTGCCATCAGTGCTGAGAAAGGCACGGGACTATCTAGAGGTTCATGCCACTGAACCGCTCGATCTCGATCGGCTCGCGCGCGCAGCTGGCATCGGGATACGTTCGCTGCAGCTCGGCTTCCAGAAGCATTTCGGCATGTCGATTTCCGATGCGCTGCTCGATATCCGGCTGACGCATTTGAATGCACGATTGCTGCGGGCTGCGCCGGGCGAGCGGGTCATCGATATGGCCTTCGATCTCGGCTTTACCCATCCGAGCCGGATGGCCAGCTTCTACCGTGCCCGTTACGGCGAGAGCCCATCGGATACGCTCCGCCGCAGCCGCTAGCGGCATGGTCTGCCTGTTTCTTGCAAAAGCTTGAAGTATAAAATAATATCCAGGCCGGCTCATGGAGAGCCTGCGGAAGGTGACGCATGTCCGGACTGTCTCGCTCCTCCCACGCTTTGGTGACCGGCGGCGGCCGCGGCATCGGCCGCGCCATCGCAGCCTCGCTCGTGCAGACCGGCGCGATCGTCACCATCATGGGGCGTAATCTCACCGTGCTGAACGAGGTCGTTGGGGCGGGCGACGCGCATTATGCTGTTGCTGCCGATGTGTCCGATCAGACCGCGCTGAATGCCGCGATTGCGGATGCCGCGAAACGTCAGCCGATCGACATTCTGGTCGCCAACGCGGGTGCCGCGGAATCCGCGCCTTTCGTGAAATCAGATGCCGCGCTGTTCCAGCGCATGATGGACGTCAATTTCATGGGCGTCGTCTATGCGACGCAGGCTGTGCTGCCCGAGATGGTCAAGCGCAAGAGTGGCCGCATCGTTGCGGTTGCTTCGACGGCTGGCCTCAAGGGCTATGGTTATGTGAGTGCCTATAGCGCTGCGAAGCACGCCGTTATCGGTCTGGTACGTTCGGTGGCGCTGGAAGTCGCGAAAAGCGGTGTCACTGTGAATGCTGTGTGCCCAGGCTTTACCGAGACTGATCTGCTCGAAGGCAGCATCGACAACATCATGAGCAAGACTGGCCGTACGCGCGAACAAGCTGTTGCCGAATTGGCGAAGCATAATCCGCAGGGCCGCCTGGTGACGCCCGGCGAAGTCGCCGACGCGGTGCTGTGGCTGTGCGGCACTGGCGCCAGTTCCATCACCGGCCAGAGCATCGCCGTCGCCGGCGGCGAAGTCTGATCGAACCGCAACAACAAGAACCGAACAAATTACCGGGAGCCAATATGTCAGTCATGGTCAAGAACAAGGTCGCCAATCCCGTCACGCTGCCGCTGGCCGAGTTCAAGCCTGAGCACTTCCTGCTGGCCGTGTCAGATGGCATCGCGACGGTGACGCTGAACAGGCCGGAGCGCAAAAATCCGCTGACCTTCCAGAGCTACCGTGAGCTGACGGATTTCTTCCGCGCCTGTGCGATGGATGATGAGGTCAAGGTTGTGGTCGTCACCGGCGCCGGTGGCAATTTCTCGTCGGGTGGCGACGTGTTCGAGATCATCGGTCCCCTGATCGAAATGAACACCAAGGATCTCACCGCCTTCACGCGCATGACCGGCGATCTGGTCAAGGCGATGCGCGCCTGCCCGCAGCCGATTATCGCCGCGGTAGAGGGCATCTGTGCTGGCGCCGGCGCGATCATGGCGATGGCCTCCGACATGCGTCTGGCGGCGACGGGCACCAAGGTCGGTTTCCTGTTCAACAAGGTGGGGCTGGCCGGCTGCGACATGGGTGCCTGCGCGATTCTGCCGCGCATCATTGGCCAGTCCCGCGCGTCGGAGCTGCTTTATACCGGCCGCTTCATGAGCGCCGAGGAGGGCGAGCGCTGGGGCTTCTTCAGCCGCATCGTCGCACCGGCGGAGGTGCTGAGCGAGGCGCAGACACTGGCCACGCAGATTTCCGAAGGGCCGACCTATGCCAACACCATGACCAAACGCATGCTGTCGATGGAATGGGCGATGTCGGTGGAAGAAGCGATCGAAGCTGAGGCGGTGGCGCAGGCGCTGTGCATGACCACCGAGGATTTTGCCCGGGCGTTCCATGCCTTCGCGAACAAGCAGAAGCCGAAGTTTGAGGGGAATTGAGACACACGTACCGTCATGCCCGGGCTTGACCCGGGCATCCATCTTTGGCGGCAATGCGGGTGGTAAGATGGATGGCCGGGTCAGGCCCGGCCATGACAAAGTTTCAACAAGTCGCCTCGCGCGGGCGCGAGCAATTTCAAGATGCATCGCGCCGATTGATAATTTGATGTGCATCAAAGCTGGCGAATTGCCGGTTTGTCAGGCTTGCCAGGAATTGTTTTAGGTTTAAAATATCTCCATCCAGGCACGACTGCGGAGGCTGTCATGAAGATCGCGATTATCGGTGGCGGGCCGGCGGGCCTCTATTCTGCGATCCTGCTGAAGAAGCAGCGGCCGCAGGCAGAGATCACGGTCTATGAGCGCAACCGGCCCGACGACACCTTCGGCTTCGGTGTGGTGTTCTCCGACGCCACCCTCGATAATTTCGAGAAATACGATCTTCCCAGCTATCAGCGCATCACCCAGGAATTCGCTTACTGGGACGATATCGCCGTGCACTTCCGCGGCACAGTCCACCGCGTCGGCGGCAACGGCTTCTGCGGCTGTTCGCGCCGCACGCTGCTGATGATCCTGCAGGACCGGGCCCGCGAACTCGGCGTCCATCTGCTGTTCGAGGTCGATATTACCGACGAAGCGCGTTTCGCCGATGCCGATCTGATCGTACTGGCTGACGGCATCAACAGCCACTTCCGTAACAAGTATATCGAGCACTTCGCGCCCGAGGTGGATTTGCGCTCGAACAAGTTCACCTGGATGGGTTCGACCAAGCCGCTCGATGCCTTCACCTTCCTGTTCCAGGAAACCGAGTGGGGTCCGTTCATCGCCCACGCCTATCAGTATGAGGCTGGCCGTTCGACCTGGATCTTCGAAACCGATCCTGAAACTTTCAAGCGCGCCGGCCTGGAAGGCCTCGGCGAGCAGGAATCCGCCGATCGGATGCATGAGATCTTCAAGTGGTTCCTCGGCGACCACAAGCTGCTGATCAACCGTTCGATGTGGCGCAACTTCCCGATGATCCGCAACAAGCGCTGGGTCAAGGACAACATGGTGCTGCTCGGTGACGCCAAGGCGACGGCACATTTTTCCATCGGTTCGGGCACCAAGCTGGCGATGGAAGATGCCATCGCGCTGCATGATGCGATGGCGAAGGCGCCCACTGTCGAGGCCGGGTTGCACGATTACGAACACGGTCGCCGTGAGGAGGTCGAGAAGATCCAGCATTCAGCCGACGTCTCGCTGGTCTGGTTCGAGCATGTCGACCGGTTCTGGGATTTCGACCCCGTGCAGTTCGCCTTCGGCGTCATGACCCGCGCAAAGGCGATCACTTACGATAATCTGACGCTGCGTGCGCCGGACTTCGTCAAGGAAGTCGACAAGTCGTTCGCGCAGAAAGTGTGCGCGCAGGGCTTCGACGTCGATGTCGATAAGCCGGAAGTGCCGATGTTCCAGCCGTTCAAGATGCGGGATATGGTGCTTGCCAATCGCGCCGTAGTGTCGCCGATGTGTATGTATTCGGCGGAAGAGGGCGTGCCGAACGATTTCCATCTGGTGCATTACGGCTCGCGTGCCATTGGCGGCGCAGGTCTCGTCTTCACCGAAATGGTCTGCGTCGGCCGCGACGCGCGCATCACGCCCGGCTGCGCAGGTCTCTGGACCGACGAGCAGGAAGCGCAGTGGAAGCGCATCGTCGATTTTGTGCACAGCACGTCGGCTGCGAAGATCTGTCTGCAGCTCGGCCATGCCGGCCGCAAGGGCGCGACCAAGCTGATGTGGGACGGCATGGACCGTCCGCTCGCCGATGGCGCGTGGGACATCGTCTCGGCGTCGCCGCTGGCTTACTATCCGGATAGTCAGGTGCCCGCGGAAATCGATCGCACCGGTATGGACCGCGTCAAGGCGGAGTTCGTGGCCGCCACGATCCGCGGTGAGCGCTGTGGCTTCGACATGCTCGAGATGCATACGGCGCACGGCTATCTACTGGCGAGCTTCCTGTCGCCGCTGACCAACAAGCGCACCGATGACTATGGCGGCTCCCTTGAGAACCGTCTGCGCTTCCCGCTCGAAGTATTCACGGCAATGCGTGAGGCGTGGCCGGCGCACAAGCCGATGTCGGTTCGTTTCTCGGCAACCGATTGGGCCGAGGGCGGCAACACTGGCGACGATGCCGTGCAGATCGCCCGCGCCTTCGCCGAAGCTGGCGTGGACCTCGCAGACATCTCGACGGGGCAAACCGTCAAGGAGTCGCGTCCGATCTACGGCCGCATGTTCCAGACGCCGTTCTCGGATCAGGTCCGTAACGAGGCCCGCGTCGCAACCATGTGCGTCGGCAACATTACGTCCGCCGATCAGGTCAACACGATCCTGGCTGCCGGCCGTGCGGATCTCGTCGCGCTCGGCCGTCCGCATCTGACCGACCCGTCCTTCACCATCAAGGCGGCGGCCTGGTATGGTGCAAAGGATGCCTATTGCCCGCCACAATATATGCCCGGCAAGGATCAGATTTTCCGCAACAGCGTCAGGGATAAGCAGGATTTCGAAGACCTGAAAATTAAGGCTAAGCCGAAGACCCGCGCCGAGATGCGCGCGGAGGCGGCAAAGCCACTTGCAGCTGAATGACTGGGCATGCGAGTTTAGCGGCTAAATTCTGGGCGTTGCGTCAAGTGGAGTTGGGCTGATGAAAGCAATCATCGTGGGTGGCGGCGTTGGCGGTTTGACCACCGCCTTGATGCTGCGGGCGCGGGGCATCAATTGCGAGCTCTACGAGCAGGGTGACACTATCCGCGAACTCGGCGTTGGCATCAACACGCTGCCGCACGCGATCCGCGAGCTTACTGGTCTTGGCCTGCTTGATCGGCTCGATGCGGTCGCGATCCGCACCGACGAGCTGCATTATCTCAATCGTCACGGCCAGGAAGTCTGGCGCGAGCAGCGCGGTTATGGCGCTGGTCATGACGTGCCGCAATTCTCGATCCACCGTGGGCGTCTGCAGACCGTGATCCATCGCGCGGTTGAGGAACGGCTCGGCGCGGAGGCGATCCACACCGGTCGTCGACTGGGTCACTTCACGCAGGACGAAGGCGGCGTCACTGCCTATTTCTTCGATCGCAACAACAATCACGTCGAGACCGCGCGTGGCGATATCCTGATCGGCGCCGACGGCATTCACTCCAAGGTCCGCAGCACGCTATTCCCGAACGAAGGACATCCGGTCTGGAACGGCCTGATGCTGTGGCGTGGCGCGCGCGACTGGCCGGCTTTCCTCACCGGCAATTCGATGATCGTTGCTGGCGGTCTCCACGCGAAGGTCGTGGTCTATCCAATTGCCGAAGGTGAGACTGCGGGCAACCGGCTGACCAACTGGGCCGTGCTGGTGAAGACCGGCGAGGGTGGCACGCTGCCTCCGCGCCGCGAGGACTGGTCACGTCCTGGCAAGCGCGACGAATTGATGCCGCATGTGGCGCGTTTCAATGTGCCTCATATCGACGTGCCGGCGCTGATCACGGCGACGCCGGAATTCTGGGAATATCCCTGCTGCGACCGCGACCCGCTGCCGTACTGGTCGGGCGGCCGCGTCACGCTGCTCGGTGACGCAGCGCATCCGATGTATCCGGTTGGCTCGAATGGTGCCTCGCAGGCAATCCTTGATGCGCGTGCGCTGGCCGACTCGCTGGCTCATGCCGAGCATCCGCGCCAGGCGTTGATGGCCTATGAGCGCAAGCGCCTGCCGATGACTGCAGAGATCGTGCGCTCCAACCGCCGTGGCGGCCCGGAGGGCGTCATCGATGCCGTGGAGCAGATCGCGCCGGACGGGTTCGACAATGTCGAGAACGTGCTGAGCTACGCGCAGCGCGAAGCCATCGTGAAGGGTTATGCGCACAAGGCCGGCTTTGCTGCGCAGCCGGGGCTTGCGGTGGTGAACGGGTAAGTTCGTTCGCCACAAATCAGATCGCTAATGTTTGTCATGCCCCGGGCTTGTCCCGGGCATCCACGTTTTCAGAGGTCCAAGACGTAGATGGCCGGGACAAGCCCGGCCATCACGTCGACTGTCATAAGTGTTCGAGCCTCACGCCCCCGGAGGCGGCGGCAGGAAGTGGATGTTGTATTCGGCGGCGAGCGCCACCACGTCCTCGGGCTTCTGCTCTTTCATGTTGTGGATCGCCCAGAACAGGTCATAGAGCCGGCGGCTCGGCGAAACCCAGAACAGCACCTTGGCGTTCTGGTCCGACTTGTTGAAGATGCCGTGCGGAATGCCGCGCTGCAGGCGCACCAGATCGCCCGGCGTGGCCGAGGTCTCGGAACCACCGAGGAAGAAGTCGAGTTTGCCTTCGAGGATGTAGAGATACTCATCCTGATCGGGATGGATGTGCGGCGGCACGAAGGTGCCGGGCGGGAAGGTAGCGTGCCACGAGAACGAATCCTCGGTGCAGTTCTTCGGCACATAGGTCTGGCCGAGGATGCTCCAGGTGATGCCCTGCATGCCTTCATTGGCACGCGTGATGCCGGCGATCTCGGTTTTCATTGGGTTGTCCTTCCTTGGGTCACGCATTACGACGCGTCGGGTGGTACTTGAAAACAGTTGATCAAACGTGGAGGAAACGGTCCTTCACGGTGGAGTCGCTCTTCAGTTGCTCGGATGTACCCGTCCACACGACGCGGCCTTTCTCGATCACCACATGGCGATCGGCGAAGCCTGCCAGCGCATCGACATTCTTGTCGATGACCAGAATGGACTGATGCTCGGCCTTGAGTTTCTTCAGGCAGTTCCAGATTTCGAGACGGATGAGCGGTGCGAGGCCTTCGGTGGCTTCATCGAGAATGAGCAGCTTAGGATTGGTCATCAGCGCGCGGCCAACGGCCAGCATCTGCTGCTCGCCGCCGGACAACTGTGTGCCGAGATTGCTGCGGCGTTCCTTGAGACGCGGAAACAGCTCGTAGATCTTGTCCAGCGTCCAGCGCGCCGGCGGATGGCGCACGGCGGCGGTGGCAACCAGGTTTTCTTCCACCGTCAGCGTGGGGAAGATCTGGCGGCCTTCGGGCACCAGACCGATGCCTGCCTGGGCGATGCGGTAGGACGGCAGCCCGGCCATAGGTTTGTCGTCGAATGTGACGGTGCCGCCGGTTGGATGGATCAGGCCCATGATGGCGTTGATGGTCGTCGTCTTGCCCATGCCGTTACGGCCGAGCAGGGTCACGACTTCACCGGCATTGATGGTCAGAGAGATGTCGAACAGTACTTTCGCCGCACCATAGGCGGCTTGCAGGTTGGATACGGCGAGCATCAGGCAGCCTCCTCGCCGAGATAGGCGGCGCGCACTTCCGCATTGTCACGAATGTTCTGCGGCGATCCGCAGGCGATGATGCGGCCATAGACCAGCACCGACACGCGATCGGCCAGCGCGAACACAGCATCCATATCGTGTTCGATCAGGATGATCGGCAATTCCTTGCGCAGCTCCTGCAGGATGTTGATCAACCGCTGCGATTCATCGCGACTGGTGCCGGCGAGCGGTTCGTCGAGCAGCAGGAGCTTGGGTTTCGCGGCGAGCGCAATGGCGATTTCGAGCTGGCGCTTCTCGCCATGCGACATCTGCCCGGCCGGAATATGAGCGCGAGCGCCCAGCCCGAAGCGCGTCAGAAGGCCCATGGCGATGTCGTTGAGCTCGGGCTCCTCGGCGGCATTGCCAAGGAAGCGGAAGCTCGATCCGGCACGGGCCTGTGCCGCAAGCGCGACGTTCTCCAGTGCCGAGAAACGCGGCAGGATCGAGGTGATCTGGAACGACCGCACGAGGCCGCGCTGCGCGCGGGCGGCCATCGACAAGTCGGTGATGTCGTGGTCGTCGAACAGGATCTGTCCGCTGTCGGGTCGAGCGTGGCCCGAGATCTGGTGGATCAGCGTCGTCTTGCCGGCGCCGTTCGGGCCAATGATGGCGTGCAACTCGCCGGGCTCGACCGTGAATGATACGTCGTCGGTGACGCGCAGCGCACCGTAGTTTTTGGTGAGGTTCTGCAGCTGCAAGAGGGCGGTGCTCATGGCTTGCCTCCGAACAGGCCGTTGATGCCGCCGCGAACGAACAGCACGACGAGGATCAGGATCGGGCCGAAGATCATCGCCCAGTTCTCGGTGTAGTGCGACAGGATATCAGCGAGCAGCGTAAACGCCGCCGCGCCGAGGATCGCGCCATGCAGCGAGCCAAGGCCGCCGAGCACCAGCACAAAGATCAGTTCGCCAGAGCGCTGCCACGCAGTATAGGCCGGGCTGACGAATTCGGTCTGGTTAGCGAGCAGAAAGCCCGACCCGCCTGCGATCAGGCCGGCGATGACATAGGCGGTGAGTTGGTAGCGATACGGCGCAAAGCCGATCGCCTCCATGCGCACCGGGTTCTCGCGGATGCCACGCAGCACGCGGCCGAAGCGCGAGGCGACGATGGCGCGCAGCAGCAGATAAGCGCCGAGCAGCGTGCCGAAGGTGACGTAATACATCGCGAGATCGTTCTTCATGAACTTCAGGCTGAAGAACGTGCTGCGCGCGGCAAGCGTCAATCCGTCGTCGCCGCCATAGGCGGCGAGCGAGGTGGTCAGGAAGAACAGCATCTGGCCGAAGGCCAGCGTGATCATGATGAAGTAAACGCCTTTGGTGCGCAGCGAGATCGCGCCGGTAAAAAGCGCAAATATCAGCGACGTCGCCAGCGCAACGGCGAGCTGGACAAAGCCATCGGTAATGCCGTGGCTCGCCAGAATGGCGACGCTATAGGCACCGAGACCGACGAATGCGGCGTGGCCGAACGAGATCATCGCGCCATAGCCGATCAGGAGATCAAGTGACATGGCGCCGAGCGCCAGGATCATGATGCGGGTCACGACCGCAAGGACATAGCTCTGCGGTCCGAGCAGAAGGGCCAACGGCACCAGCGCGAAAGCTGCAAAGATGATCACCGGCAGGATCCGCGTGCGCCTGGCTCTGGTTGGCGTCGCGAGGGCCGGGGCGGCGTCGAGATCGACAAGATTGTTCATGCTGCGCTCCCGTTACTTCTTGGCCGGGAACAGGCCGGACGGCCGGAAGAACAGCACGGCAGCCATCAGGATGTAGATCAGCATCGGCGCGATGGCTCGGCCGGTCTGGCTGGCCGCGGAAGGGTCGAGCAACGCGCGCAGCAAGGTCGGTGCAAAGAAGCGGCCGAGCGTATCCACGAGGCCGATCAGGAGCGCCGCGATGAAGGCGCCGCGGATCGAGCCGATGCCGCCGATCACAATGACCACGAAAGCGAGGATCAGCACATTGTCGCCCATGCCGGGTTCGACCGAGAGGATCGGTGCAATCATGGCGCCGGCGAAGCCGGCCAGCATCGCGCCGACGCCGAACACGATAGTGAACAGCAGGCGGATATTGACGCCGAGCGCGGAGACTATCGGCGCATTGCTGGCGCCGGCACGGACCAGCATGCCGAGCTTGGTCTTGTTAACGACGAGATAGAGCGCGAGGCCGACAAGGAGACCCACGGCAATGATGATGAGACGCCAGACCGGATAGAGCAGGCCGTCGGTGATTTCGATTGCGCCCGACAGCGCATCCGGAATCGGCACGTTCAGCGGCGCCGCGCCCCAGACGAATTTGACGGCCTGATTGAGGAAGATGATGACGCCGAAGGTCGCCAGCACCTGATCGAGATGGTCACGATCGTAGAGATGCCGGAAGATCAGCAGCTCGAGCAGCAATCCGAATATCAGTGCAGCAGGCAGCGCGAGCGCTAGTCCGGTGAAAAAGCCCCCGGTCATGGCGGTGAAGGCGGCGACGAAATAGGCGCCGACCATATACTGCACGCCATGTGCAAGATTGATGAAGTCCATGACGCCGAACACCAGCGTCAGGCCGGCGGCGATCAGGAACAGGATCAATCCGAACTGCAGGCCGTTCAGGATCTGGACGAGGGCAAGCGTGAGGGTCATCAGATAACTTGGTTTCTATACTGAGATAAAGCACGGGCAGATAAGACACCGGGCCGTCCCGCCTTCGCGGCGACGGCCCGGTAATGAGTGATCGACTGCGAAATTACTGCGCAGCGCAGTCCTTGGCGTAACGATCGGCGTAGTTGCTGAAAACCTTCTCGACGATCTCGGTCTGGAACTTGCCGTCGGCCCGCTTGGCGACCTTGGTCAAGTAGAAGTCCTGCACCGGATAGCCGTTGTTGCTGAGCTTGAAGCTGCCGCGGATCGATGGGAAGTCGGCTTTCTTCAGCGCCGCGATCACCTTCGTCTTGTCGGACATGTCGCCCTTCACGGCCGTGACGGCACTGTTGATCAGCAGAGCGGCGTCATAGGCCTGGAAAGCATAGGTCGCGGGCACGCTGTTATAGGCCTTCTCGTATTCCGCGACGAACTTCTTGTTTGCGGCATTGTCGAGATTCGGTGCCCAGTTGGAGCCACCGAACATGCCGATCGCCGCATCCTGCTGAGCCGGCAGCGTCGATTCATCGACGGTGAAGGTCGACAGGAACGGAATGCGGTCGAGCAGGCCGGCTTGCTTGTACTGCTTGACGAGGTTCACACCCATGCCGCCCGGCATGAAGGTGAGCACGGCATCAGGCTTCATCGATGCAATCTTCGAGAGTTCGGCCTGGAAATCGAGTGTGCCGAGCGGGATGAAGGATTCTTCGACGATCTCGCCCTTGAAGTCCATCTTCACGCCGGCGACGAAGTCCTTGCCGGCCTGATAGTTCGGGGTCATCAGATAGATCTTCTTGTAGCCGCGCTTCTGGGCAACGTTACCGAGGATCTGGTGGATCTGGTCGTTCTGATACGACGTCACATAGAAGTACGGATTGCACTCCTTGCCCGCGTAGCTCGACGGGCCGGCATTCGGCGAGATCAGGAAGGTCTTGTTCTCGGTCACCGGCTTATGGATCGCGCCCAGGATGTTGGAGAAGATCGGGCCGACTACGAAGTCGACTTTGTCGCGCTCCAGCAGACCCTTGACCTTGGTGACGGCGACGTCCGGCTTGAGTTCGTCATCGACGACGATGACTTCGACGTCCTTGCCGCCCATCTTGCCGCCGAGATCCTTGACGGCGAGGTTGAAGCCGTCGCGGGCCTGCTGTCCGAGCACGGCACCGGCGCCCGACAGCGACACGATCACGCCAACCTTGATCTTTTCCTGAGCCATGGCCGGGATGGCCGAAACGCTCATCATCAGGGTGGCCAGACCGGCCAATTTGAGAGACTGCTTCATTAACTTCTCCTCCACTCGGCTGCGACAGGCAGCCGAAAAACGTGCCAACCCAGAATTCTGTTCTTTTGCCTAGATTATGCTCACCATGGGCGCAGCCGCAAGCAATGTAAGTGACTTCCAGGCGTCAGAAATCAGTCGAATGCGCTATGCAAACCGCAGGCCAATTTATTTGAACCTTAAAGAAATATTCAAAATCGTCGGCGGTCAAGGCTGCGGCGTTTTGGCTTGCGGTCGGACGGAAATTCCTTGAAGGTCAAAGGATCGGTATGGGGCGGTACGAGATTGTGGATTGCCGGTCTCGCGGCCGCCGCGGGAGCTCCAAGCAGGTAAGATTGCATTATGATTCTCGATTCCGAGACCAAGGCCGTCGAACTTCCCGATGATCACGGCGATGAGCTGCGCCTGTGGCTCCGGCTCCTGACCTGTACGACATTGATTGAGGGTGAAGTCCGCAGCCGCTTGCGCGAGCGCTTTGATGTGACGCTCCCTCGTTTCGACCTGATGGCCCAGCTCGACAAGGTACCCGACGGTATGACCCTGTCGGATGTCTCGAAGCGCATGATGGTCTCGAATGGCAACGTGACCGGCCTGGTCGAACGCCTCGTGGAATCCGGCCATGTTGATCGCCGCACCTCCGACACCGATCGCCGGGTGCAGGTGATACGGCTTACCAAACTGGGCCGCGCGGAGTTCCGCAAGATGGCCGAAGAACACGAGACATGGATCGCCGAAATCTTCACGGATCTGGCGCCGAAGGATGTTCGCGAATTAATGCGACTGCTCGCCAAGACCAAGGCTTCTGCGCAGAAGGCGGCGCAAAGGGTAGCAAACGGCAAAGCGCCGTAAACGCGACGCGGTGAGTGCAGTGATCGACCTCGAAGCCGAGTACAACAATCGCGCAAAGGTTCCGGAAAGCGCTGCGCTGATTGCCGGCTGGGCACAGGATGCCAAGGCCTATCGCGAGATTGTCCAAGGCAAGCGTGTCATTCGCTATGATGAAGGTGCACGCCACAGCATCGATTACTTTCCGGCCAGGGATGAAGGGCCGATCGTCGCCTTCATTCATGGTGGTTACTGGCAGGTGCTGGACAGCTCCTTCTTCAGCCATCTGGCGCGCGGGCTGAATAGCCATGGCATCAGCGTGGCGATCCCCAGCTATGATTTGTGCCCGAACGTCTCGGTCGGTGATATCATTGTGCAGATGCGTGCGGCGACCCGCGAACTGGCGAAGCTCGGCCGGCCGCTCATTGTGTCGGGCCATTCGGCCGGCGGTCATCTCGCCGCCTGCATGCTGGCGACAGATTGGCGTGCGCTCGATCCCGCGCTGCCGCAGGACCTGATTGTCGGCGCTTATGCGATCTCCGGCCTGTTCGATCTGCGGCCGCTGGTACCGACGTCCATCAACAATGCATTGCATTTGAACGATGCCGGCGCCCGTGAAGTCAGCCCGTTGTTCTGGCCAGCGCCTTCGTGCGGGTCTCTCGACGCGGTGGTTGGTGGTGATGAGGGGGTCGAATATTTGCGGCAGAGCCAAAGCATCGTCGACGCCTGGAGTGCCCATATTCCCACGCGCTTCGAGGCGCTTCCTGGCGCCAATCATTTTACCGCTGTCGCACCGCTAGCGGATCCGCAGTCCGCCATGGTGCTGCGGCTGAAGGCTCTGGCCACGCTTTAGGCTGACTTGCCTAAACAATCTGCGCAAATCGACGTCCGTCGCCGAAAATTTCGGCGTGCCGCAAGACTCCGCAGTTGCGGAAAACTGTTTTAAGTCTAAAATGATATTTGGATGACGTTGCCGGGCATCTGACGTGACAGGAGCATTGCGATGGCCGCTGATACGCAGCTGACAAAGCCTTATACGGCGCATATCGATACGTTCGCGTGGGACAACATGCCACCCGCCGACCAGTTGCCGGAATTCACCTTCACGCGTCCCGAGTTTCACTATCCTGATCGTATCAACTGCGTGGTACCGTTTCTCGACCGCTGGGTGGAAGAGGGGCGGGGCGACGCGCCCTGCATGTTTGGTCCGAACGAGAGCTACACTTATCGTGAGCTCTATGAGCTCGTGAACAAGATCAGCAATGTGCTGGTGAGCAAGCTTGGCCTCGTTCCCGGTGGCCGCGTGCTGTTGCGCTCCGCCAACAATCCGATGATGGTTGCGACCTATCTCGCCATCATCAAGGCCGGCGGCGTCTGCGTTGCCACGATGCCACTGCTGCGCGCCAAGGAATTGATCTATCCGATTCAGAAGGCCAAGATCTCGCTCGCTTTGTGCGATGGCAAGCTGTCCGATGAACTCGACAAGGCTGTCATCAGCGCTCCGGAGATGAAGCGCGTCGTCTACTGGGGAACCGGCAAGGACGACTCGCTGGAAGCGCTGATTGCCGATGCCAGCCCCGAATTCAAGGCGATCGATACGGCGTCCGACGACATCTGCCTGATCGCCTTCACCTCGGGCACAACGGGCGATCCCAAGGGCACGATGCATTTTCACCGCGATATGCTCGCGGTGTGCGACGGTTTCGCCCGTAATGTGCTGCGTGCTTCGCACGATGATCGATTCATCGGCTCGGCGCCGCTCGCTTTCACCTTCGGCTTCGGTGGCGTGCTGTTCCCTCTGCATATCGGCGCATCCTTCGTCGTGCCGGAAAGGGCCGGGCCGGACGACCTCCCGCTGGAGATCGCCAAGCACAAGGTCACGGTCTGCTTCACTGCTCCGACGGCCTATCGCGCCATCCTTGGCAAGATCGACCGGTATGATCTGTCATCGCTGCGCAAATGCGTGTCGGCTGGAGAGACGCTGCCCAAGGGCACATACGATGCATGGCTGAAGGCCACGGGCATCAAGCTGATGGACGGCATCGGCGGCACTGAGATGCTGCACATCTTCATCTGCGCCATTGAGGAAGAAATCCGGCCCGGCTCCACCGGGAAGCCAGTGCCGGGCTATGAGGCCAAGATCGTCGATGACAACGGCAATGACGTTCCGCCCGGGACCATGGGCCGTCTTGCGGTGCGCGGCCCGACCGGCTGCAAGTACATGTCCGACCCGCGCCAGACCAAATATGTCCAGAACGGCTGGAACCTGACCGGCGACACGTTCGTGATGGATGAAGACGGTTACTTCTGGTACCAGTCCCGCTCCGACGACATGATCGTCTCGTCCGGTTACAATATCGCCGGACCGGATGTCGAAGCTGCCCTGCTGACGCACGAAGCCGTCGTCGAGGCCGGTGTCGTCGGTTGCCCGGATGCGGATCGCGGCATGATCGTGAAGGCCTATGTCGTTCTTGCGCCGGGCGTTGTTGGCAGTGATGCGCTGGTGAGCGAGTTGCAGAATCACGTGAAACGCGAGATCGCACCGTTCAAATATCCACGTGCGATCGAGTTTGTGCAGCAGTTGCCGAAGACGCAGACTGGCAAGCTGCAGCGCTTTGCGCTGCGTAAGCTGGCTGCGGAGACTGCATCCGTCGCCGCGGCGTGACATCGACAGATTGATTTGAGGAGTATTGCCCGGTGACTGCACCAAAGGGGCCGACATTGACGGTAGTGCCAGGCGCGAAGGCAGATAGTTCGCCATTAGGCGTGCGCGTGCTGCAGCCAAGCGGATGGCCGATGCCCAAGGGCTATGCCAACGGCATGACGGCCGATGGCCGCATCGTCGTCACCGGCGGCGTGATTGGCTGGGATGCCGAGGAGAAGCTGAAGCCGGATTTCGTGTCGCAGGTTCGTCAGGCGCTGCAGAATATTTCCGACATCCTCGCGGAAGGCGGCGCGAAGCCCGAGCATCTCGTGCGGCTGACTTGGTACGTCGTCGATATGGAAGAATATCTCGGCAATCTGAAAGCGCTCGGTCAGGCCTATCGCGAGATATTCGGTGCACATTATCCGGCCATGGCGCTGGTGCAGGTCGTGCGTTTGGTTGAACTTGCTGCGCGCGTCGAGATCGAGGCGACTGCGGTGGTGCCGCGTTAAGCGGCGCTACTTGGCCTCGATGAACTCTGTCGGGCTCTTGCCCGTCACTTGCCGGAACGCGTGCGAAAATGCCGAGAAACTGGCATAGCCAAGATCGGCAGCAAGCTGTTTCACCGACGCGTTGCGGTTCATCGACAGTCGTTCGATCGCTTCTGCGATTCGCGCGCGTTGACACCAGCTCTTGAAGCTCAATTGCGTCTCTGCCGAAAAAAGTCGCGATAGTGTACGTGCAGATGTGCCGACGGTGCGCGCCAATGTCTCTATCTCGTAAGTCTGTGTCGGATTGGCCAGCACCATCTCTGCCGCACGTCGGCAGCGCGGCTCTTGCGGCAGCGGCATGAACGTCGCGGGATCGCCTGCCTGATGCAGTTCCAGCATCGCAATCTCGATCAATAGCTGATTGCGCGCGACGTCATCGCGCCCATCGAATAGCGCCAGGATCGACTCGTGCAACAGGCGCGAGACGCGAACCACGAACTCCGCTGCGAGATCGCCATTGCGTCGATCCGGCGCCAGCCAATCGACGTTGAAATACAGTGAACGCATCTCGATGTCGGCCAGCACGTCGATGGCATGGGGTAGGTGGGCCGGCACCCAGACGGCGCGGTCCGGTGGCACCAGCCAGCGGCCCTTTGGAGTCGTGACCTGCATTGTGCCCGCAGCGGCGAACACGAGTTGCGCCTCGCGATGGGCATGGGTGTCCAGCCGGATGCCCTTGCGGTAACGCGTCGCCAGGATGTGGACGCCGTCGATCGCGGAACGCCGGCGTTCGGACAAGTCCAGGATTGGCGGTTCGGCGACATTCATTGGCAACATCCCGTTAGAGCAAGCTCATATAACGGCATTCCAAGGTTGCCAAGGAATCGATTCATGAACGTCCCGAGCCGGGTCATCACTCTCGTCAATGTCGCCCATTTCATCGACCATTATGCGATGCTTATCTTTGCGGCGGCGGTGCTCGTAATGGGCCCGGCCATGGGCAAGACCTATACGGAGCTGCTGCCCTATGCGACGCCGGGCTTCATGGCATTTGGCGCCGGCTCGCTGGTGACCGGCTGGCTCGGCGACCGCTGGAGCCGTCGCCACATGATGGTGATTTTCTTCTATGGCATCGGCCTGTCGATGATGGCTGTCGGTCTGGTGCAGACGCCGCTGCAGCTCGGTGCGGCGCTGTTCTCGGTCGGCCTGTTCGCGTCGATCTATCATCCGGTTGGTACCGCGATGATCGTCTCCTATGCCGACAAGCTCGGCAGCGCGATGGGCATCAATGGCGTGTTCGGCAATTTCGGCGTGGCATCTTCCGCACTGATCACCGGCGTGCTCGGTCAGTTCCTCGGCTGGCGCTGGGCGTTCATCATTCCCGGTCTCGTCACTGTTGCAATTGGTGTTGTCTTCATGCGTGAGGTCGCGCATGAAGATCGCTCGGGATTCAAACAGGCCGCCGCGCAAGCGCGCGTCGCGAAGTCCGACATGTGGCGTGTGATCCTCGCACTGTTGGTCACAGTGGTCGCGATCTCCACCGTGTTCAACGCCATCACCGTCGCGCTGCCAAAACTGTTTGCCGAGCGCCTGTCCGACATGACGAACAGCCCGGCGTTGCTTGGCATCATTGCCGCCTCCGTTTACGTCTTCGGGGCAGCAACTCAGTACAACATCGGAAAGCTGATTGATAAGCACTCGCTGAAGGCGGTGAGCGTTCCGTTGTCGCTGGTGCTTGCGCCGTTCCTGTATTTCGCCGCGTCGCAATCGAACGTCTCACTGATTGTCGTCGCGATCGGAATCATCATTGGTCTGTTCGGGCAGATCACTGTTAATGAGGCGATCGTCGGCAAGTATACAAGCGAGGAATGGCGTTCACGCGCCTATGCCGTGCGCTACTTCGTCGGCTTCACCGCGGCGGGAGCCTCGGTCGGGCTTGTCGCTTGGTTGTACGAGCAGGGTGGCTTCATCATGATGTTGCACGCCTTTGCCGCCTTGTCGGCCCTGGTGATCGTCGCTGCATTGATCTTGCCGCGGGAGTTGCCGCCAGCAAAAACGCCTGTGGCGTAAAACTTCTCGCTTTACGCTGGCGAGCAGCACGGGACCGGTCTAGTTAGGCGGGGACAATGCCATTCGCCTCCCGAATGGCGGTTGGCGAAAGTGGCATTTCGCGCACATCAGCATCGCGATCACAGATTTCCGAATGGCCTCGGGAATAGTCTGGTGTATGCGGTGTTGCGTGATGGGGCGCTGCTTTTCTGACCGTGATGACCGAGACGCGAGCCGCCGTGAACCGTTTTGCTGGATACGTCCGTGGACTTTGAAGCGCTCGTCGATGAAATTTATGAAGCCGGGATTGTGCCGGAGCGTTGGCCACAGGTGTTCGACCGGCTTGCGGAGATTGCCGACGCGGAAGGTTCGCTGATTTTTGCGGTGGCGCCGGGCACGCCACGCTGGATGTCATCGGAAAAGATTCGCGAACGAATTGATCGCTGGACGAAGGGGCCCTTCGCTCACAACAACCCGCGCGCTCAGCGATTGATCCCGAACACCGAGCCGCGATTTTTGACCGATCTCGATCGTTTCACGCTGGAAGAGCTCGATAATGAGAGCTTTTATCGGGATTTGCTGCGGCCCGGGGGGCTGGGATGGTGCGTTGGCACTTCGATCAGATCGCCGTCAGGAGACATGCTCGTTCTGTCGGTTGAGAAGGCGTTTGCGAAGGGGCCGGTTCCTCGGGCAATTGCGGAGCAATTCGACCAGCTTCGCCCGCATCTGGCGCGGGCTGCCGTGTTGGCCGGGCGCCTCGGTTTCGAACGCTCACGCACCGCTGTTGCAACGCTGGAGATGATCGGGCTGCCCGCTGCAGCGCTAACGCAGACGGGACGGGTGGTCGCAACCAATCCTGGTTTCCTTGCCAGCACGGCTACGGTCAGCGTGGGCGCGCAGGACCAGGTGCAATTCAGCTCTCCGACCGCCAACACGCTGTTCCTGGAGGCGCTCGCCAAGCCCGTATCTCTGGCTAAGACGGGCCGGTCCATTCCCATTGCAGGCGTCGACGAGAGCCCGCCTTTGATCGCGCATGTGCTGCCGCTCCGTCTGGCTGGCCTCGATGTTTTTGCGGGCGCTGTCTCGATCCTGTTCCTGACGCCGATTACCCAGCAGCGCAGCCCGGGTCCGAAGCTTCTGCAGGCTCTGTTCGATTTGACGCCGGCCGAAGCGCGGATCACCAGCCTTCTGATCGATGGCAACTCTGTCGACTCCATCTCGAAAATGCAGAGCGTCAGCCTGAATACCGTGCGGACCCAGCTGAAATCCGTCTTCATGAAAACTGGCGTCGATCGGCAGGTGGATCTGGTTCGGCTTCTGGGCCAGCCGCGAGTTCAATTGATCCCGGACCGGGACGCCTGAAAAATCCACGAAAAAGGCCGGCACGATGGCCGGCCTTGATGCGTAGTATGCCCGGTGAAAAATCGTGCAGTCGTCAATACACGGTCCGCCGAGGCGGTAATAAGAAACCGCTGTCATGCTGCTGCCGCGGCCGCTAAACGATTCCCCGGTATCGACGTAGGTTATTCCTGCGACATCCGCTTCACCAATTTGGGTGAAGCGCCCGACTATTTGTATACAACGCAGGGTTTCAGGAATTCACGTGAACAAAATCACGTAACAGCGGGTAGATCTCGTTGTTCCAGCGGCGTCCGCTAAAGACGCCGTAATGGCCGACACCGGCCTGCATGTGATGGACTTTGCGGTAGGCCCGCACGCCGGTGCATAGATCCTGGGCTGCCAAAGTCTGGCCGATCGAGCAGATATCATCCTTCTCGCCCTCGACCGTCATCAGCCCCATGCGCTTGATCGAGGCGCAGTTCACGGTCCGGCCTTTGTAGGTCAGCTTGCCCTGCGGCAACAGGTGCTCCTGGAATACGTCGCGGATGGTATCGATATAGAACTCTCCGGGTAGATCCATCACAGCGAAATATTCGTCGTAGAACGTCTTGATGACTTCCGCCTTCTCGGTCTCGCCCTTGGCGAGATGATTGGCGAGATCGACATGCGACTTGATGTGCCGCTCGAGATTCATCGAGACGAATGCAGTCAACTGAATGAAGCCGGGATAGACTTGCCGGAACGCGCCTTTGCACTGGAACGGCACGTAGTTGATCATGTTGTCTTCGAACCACTTCAACGATTTGCTCTTGGCGAACTCGTTGACCTTGGTCGGCTGAATGCGCGTATCGATCGGGCCCGCCATGAGCGTCAGGCTTGCCGGGCGCGCGGGGTGATTGTCTTCCGACATGATAGCTGCCGCGGCCAGTGCCGACACGGACGGCTGGCAGATCGCGACCATGTGCGAACGCGGTCCAAGCTCATTCATGAATGTGATCAGATGCTCGGTATATTCGTCGAGGCCGAACTTGCCCTGATTGAGCGGTATGTCGCGCGGATTGTGCCAGTCTGTGATATAGACGTCATGATCCTGCAGCAGGGTCTTCACGGTGCCGCGCAGCAGCGTCGCGAAGTGGCCGGACATCGGCGCCACCAGCAGCATGCGCGGTTGCTCCGGCGCATTCTCTTTCTTGAAGTGTAGCAGAGATCCGAACGGCGTCTTGAAAGTGACTTCTTCCGTCACCTCATGCTCGTCGTTGCCGACCATTACCTTGCCGATATCGAATTCCGGCCGATGATAGGTGAGGGCGGAGCGCGAAATCAGCTCAAGCGCAGCCGCAAGGCGGCCGAACAGTTTTTCGGACGTGCCGGCCGGGACGAGATTGAGGTATTTCAATGCGGCAGACGCACCGGTGCGCCAAGGTGCTGTCAGATCCATGTGATTCTGGTAGGCCTGATACATCATTGACATCATCCGGAGCTATCCCTGCTTCGTTGCTATGCAATATTGAAGCCAGAGAAGAGTCAATTCGTCTGGAAAACTGGCACGTGGTTTGCTGAACAAAATTAAAGCAGCACAAGCAACGGGCAGCCGGGACCCGGTTACCCCGAGGGCTGATGGGCTGCCTTGGGTTCGGGCGTAAGGGGATAAGTCATGGCCAACGCGACACTCACCATCAGCAGCAAGAACTATTCGTCGTGGTCATTGCGAGGGTGGCTGCTGACAAAATTCTCGGGTCTTGAGTTCGACGAAGTCGTTACAGCGCCGGACGATGCCTCTGCCAGGGCCGAGATCCTGTTGCTGTCCTCGTCGATCCTGGTGCCCTGCCTGCGCCATGAGGGGGCGGTGGTCTGGGATACGCTGGCCATCGCCGAATATCTCAACGAGATCATGCCGGAAGCAATGCTATTGCCGGCGGACCGCATCCAACGGGCGCATTGCCGCTCGATTTGCGGTGAAATTCATTCCGGCTTCACGACATTGCGGGCATCGCTGCCGGTCAACATCAAGGGGCATTTTCCCAACTTCAAGGTCTGGTCGCGGGCACAGGCCGACATCGATCGCATCTGCACGATCTGGCGTGAGTGCCTGTCGAAGTCGGGCGGACCGTTCCTGTTCGGCACCCGCAGCATGGCCGACGCCATGTATGCGCCGGTGGTGACGCGCTTCGCGACCTACGACGTCAAGCTCGATCCGCAGCTATCAGCCTATGCCAGCACGGTCATGAACCTGCCCGAAATGCAGGAATGGATTGCTGCAGCAAAGCAGGAGCCTGCCGACATCGAAGAGCTCGAGGTCGAGTACTGATTGATAGTTCGGCAACGCTACGCCGGCTCACGGATCAGGCAGGGCCTGCTCAACTTGTATCCAGAAATTGTAGCGCTCGCCGGGGATTGGCGGCGGTTTGGCCGCCAGATCACCTGCCAACGAGCGCGATTGGTATCAAAACGCCTTTGACGTCAGCTGGCGCGATTTTCGCATAGCAGCAATTTCTCGCGAGCCGCATTGCGTTGGCTGCCGATCGATTGCACGCCAATCACAGTTCGGTCCCCGGGTGTTTTGAACACGTTGGAGGATCCCATGAATGTACATGCTGCGATCGATCTCAAATGGCCTGGGCTTAAGCACCCGAACGGCGATCCTCTTCGCCTGAATCATGGGGACTTCGTAGCGATCGATCGCCACAAGGATACGACATACGAGGCGACCTATCGCCCGCAGGCACTCTATAGCCGCGCGAATGAAGGCTTTCACGCCAATAACGAAACTTTCCTGCTCCATGAAGTCGCGACCAATCTGCCGATCTATCGCGAAGACACCGGCCCCACCGATTTCCATCTTCACCTTCCACCGGGCGGATTCCAGCTCGTGCTGGTCACGTCGGGGATGTTCACCTTCGACTACGATGGCCGCGTGTACTATGTCGGTCCAGGCGCAGTAATGCTGCAAAGCGCGATCGTGCATCGCCAGCTGTTTTATACTTGGTCAGGTCTGTCCACCGAGGAGAACCTGAAGACGCCGCAGACGGTGGTGCCCGATGCGTTGTCCATGGGCTACTCCGGCAAGTTTCTCGAAGCCTTCGTGACCGATCCGACGACCTTCCCGAACCCGACAATCGTCGGTCCGGACCAGATCAACGAAGCCGAGACGCCTCGTGTGGCCTGGACCCACGCGCTGCATGACCGCCCGGGCGACGCGGGCTTTTGGCTTCAGGATCCGCTGGCGCTGGATGCACTCTTCAAGCCGCTGACTGACAGTGTCGTCAAATCGACCATGCCCGTTTACGTGCGTGACATCGGAATCGAGATTCCGAGTGGTCATCTTGTCACCGGTCACATCATCGCAACCGATCCGCATGGCAAGTCGCTTTTGCCGAAGAGTTCTTCGGCAGCCGTGGATGCCGCCTCTTTCGCGAAGGGAGAGGTTGTCATCTATCGCGTCATTCGCGGCACGGCCGAGTTCAGGGACAGTGCGGGAAAGACGTTCGAACTTGCGGCCGGTGATGTCGTGACCGCAGGCAAGAATTCGACCAGCCTCATCGGGATGGGCGAAAATACGCAGGTCCTCCGGCTTGGACTGCTGAAAGGTATGGAGCAGCTTCGAAGCTGGACGCCGACGCAACGTGACGAAATCGATGGCCTGGCGGCCAAGATCATCACACAGAAGGACATTCGCCCCTTGCGGACCGAAGGCAAGCCGGTCGGGTATCTGTACGAGTAAGCCCGTCGTCCGGGAGCCCTAAAGCAGGCAGACGGCCATCACGCTGTACGTGGCAGTCGCCATCCGACCACGCGTGCCTCGACCATGCTGCCCGTCTCGGCATTGCGCCATTCGCCATCTGTGAAGACGCAAGGGAAGGGCAGTTGATAGGTGCCGCTGTGGTCCTCGCACAACACTTGCACCGCCTGATCAGGCTCAGGATCACCCTGGCCGTCGAATTCGGCCAGCCGTCGTTCACGCGTCGCCATGAGGTGCTCCGGTCCAAGGAACGGCCGGACATCTTCTTCGTTCCCATCACACCTGGTTGACAGCCGGGCGCCAGCACCGCTTGGTCTTGGCGGCATGACGGACATGATGGGGAAAACGATGCGCGGCCGAACAATCCTTGCGATGACTTTGCTGACCATTTTGGGCGCCGCCAAGGCGCAGGCGCAGGATGTGCCGGGAATCGAGATCTGCACGGTCGAAAAAACCATGGAGCGCCGCACCAGCTGCCTGCAAAGCAACGTCAATTTCCTGCAGCAGACGCTGGGCAAGCTGCGGCTGGATCAGCAACAGCGGCTGGATGCGGCCAATAGGCAGATCGAAGAGCTGAAGGCGACAGTTGCCGCTCTGCGGAAGATGGTGGAGGAGTTGCAGGCGGCGCAGAAGAAGCCGGCGCCGGCTGCGAAGGACACTCCGGCTGCCGCAAAAGACGCGCCGGCGGCCAAGGATGCGCCAGCGCCAGCCAAGGATGCGGCGAAGTAGGGCGGTCCCGTCCTATTCGCTGCTCAGCACGGGTCCGAACAGTTCCCAGCGTTCGCCCTTGAAGCGCATCATCTGCAATTGCTGCAGCGGGCTGTAATCGGTGGGGCTGGTCTTGACGCGGGTACCGGGCAGGAAGATGCCGACCTCATAATCGAGGCTGGTGGCCTGCTTCATCACATTCTCCCGCGTGAGCGTGTCGCCGCAACGTTCCAGGATATGTGCCAGCGTCCGCGCGATGCCGAAGCCGTACAGCGTGTAGATGTCGTTCTTGTCGCCGTCGGGATAGTATTTGTCCATGAAGGCGAGCCATTCCTTGATGGTCGGATCGTCCTTCCACTGCGGATCGGTGGGATCCTTCATGTAAGCTGCGCTGATCACGCCCTGCGCATTGTCGAAGCCGGCCGGTTTGATCACCGAACCGACCGACTGCGAGACATTCACCAGCATCTGCACCGGCTTCCAGTTCAGCTCGGCAACCTTCTTGATCGCCTGTGCAGCGAATTTCGGCGAGGCGATGTTCAGGAACACATCGGGGTTGGCAGTCCTGATCTGCACGATCTGCGAATCCACGGTCGGCGAGCTGGTCTCGAAGCTCGCCTGCACGGTGATCATCTTGTCGGCCTTGTCGCCGAGCCCCTCACGTACGCCGCTGAAATAGTCCTTTCCCATGTCGTCGTTCTGGAACAGCACGCCGATCCTGGCATCGGGATGGTTCTTCAGTATCCATGCGGCCCAGATGCGCCCTTCATTGTGGTAGCTGGGCGACCAGCCCATGGTCCATGGGAAGTGCTTTGGGTCGGCCCATTTCGACGCGCCTGATGACACGAACAGATGCGGCACCTTCCTGATGTTCATGTATTTCTGGATGGCAGAATTGGTCGCCGTCCCCAGTGGATTGAACAGCAGCAGCACTTCGTCGCTCTCGACCAGCTTGCGCGCCTGTTCCACCGTCTTCGGCGGCGAGTAGGCATCGTCATAGCTGATGAAATTGATCTTGCGGCCGTTGATGCCGCCCTGATCGTTCAGCATCTTGAAATAGGCCGCTTCGGATTTTCCGATCGAGGCATAGGACGATGCCGGCCCGCTATAGGGCATGATGTTGCCCACCTTGATCTCGGTATCACTGGCGCCCGGATCGTATTTTTTCTGCGCGTGAGATGGCGTAGCAATCGAGCCGAATATGAGCGCGGAAAGTGCGAGAGTCATCCCGCGGGGCAATGTCCTGAGCATCGTTTCCTCTGACGTTATTTCTTTCCGCGGCGCGGTCCATCTGAGTGGATCATCGATCGCTGCAGCTTGCGTCGAGTATGCACGATTGAGGAGAGGGGGCCAGCAACGAGAGCGCGTGGCTCCGCACGCGTGCGTCCCCTCTGGCTCAGGAGAGGGGGCGCCGGAGCGTATCGCTTACGAGTTTTTCTCGCCGGACATCAGCGGTCCGAACAGCTCCCAGCTTTCGCCCTTGAACCGCTGCATCTGCAGCTGCTCCAGCGGGCTGAAGTCGGTCGGGCTGGTCTTGATCTTGGTGCCCGGCAGATAGATGCCGATCTCCATGTTCAGGCTCGCCGCTTGCTTCATGATGTTTTCGCGAGTGAGGTCGTCGCCGCATTGCTTGAGCACCTGGACGATGCCCTGCGAGACGCCGTAGCCGAACACGGTGGCGCCGTCTTCCTTGTCGCCTTCGGGATAGTACTTGTCCATGAAGGCCGACCACTCCAGCATGCCGGGATCATTCTTCCATGTCGGATCCTTGGGATCCTTCATATAGGCCGCGCTGAGCACGTCCTGCGAGTTGGCATAGCCCGCGGGCTTCATCACGCTGCCGACAGATGCCGAGACATTGGTGACGATATGAACGGGCTTCCAGCCCATTTCGCCGACCTTCTTGATCGCCTGGGCAGCGAATTTTGGCGTGGCGATGTTGATGAAGACATCCGGATTGGCCGCCTTGATCTGCACGATCTGGGAATCCACCGTCGGTGAGGCCGTCTCGTAGGGCACCTCAGAGACGATGTAGTCCTTGGCCTTGTCGCCGAAGCCCTCACGCAGTCCGATGATGTAATCCTTGCCGAAGTCGTCATTGGCATAGAGCACGCCGACTTTCTTGCCGGGATGATTCGTCATGATGTATTGCGCGTAGATGCGTGCCTCGGCCTGGTAGCTCGGCTGCCAGCCCATCGTCCATGGGAAGTTCTTCGGATCGGCCCATTTCGCGGCGCCCGTCGAGACGAACAGCTGCGGCACCTTCTTGGTGTTCATGTATTTCTGGATCGCCGTGTTTCCCGGCGTGCCCAGCGGGTTCATGATGAACAGCACTTCGTCATTCTCGACCAGCTTGCGCGCTTGCTCCACCGTCTTGGGTGGGCTGTAACCGTCGTCATAGCTGATGAAGTTGATCTTGCGGCCATTGATGCCGCCCTTCTCGTTGATCATCTTGAAATAGGCGGCCTCGGTCTTTCCGATGGTCGCATAGGAGGAAGCCGGGCCGCTATACGGCATGATGTTGCCGATCTTGATCTCGGTATCGGTGGCACCGGTGTCGTATTTCTTCTGGGCGTGGCTTGCAGTGGACGTAAGCGCGACGACAACGCTGGCGAGCAAAGTCGCTCGTAAAACCTTCCAGTCATGCTGCATGGTCAAGTGTCCTCCCTGTGTGGTTCGATCAACCGCATCGGCCCCGTCTACGCAGGTTTTGTGATGCGGCTCGAATGCGGGAGTATGCACCAAGCCCTGAAGTTGGAAAGCTGACTCAGTCAGCAAAGCGTGACGCGGCGCACAACGCTGCATCGATGTTTGTGCGTTGCGCTCAGTTGCCGGTGAATTTGGCCGGGCGCTTCTCGAGAAACGACGCCATGCCTTCGCGAAAATCCGCTGTGCGAAACAGTGGCAGCAACTGCAGGAACACGTGATGGACGTGGTCGCCAAAACTCTCCGACAGACCCGAACGCATCATGCGCTTGGCCGCCTGAACTGCAAGCGGCGCATTGGCGGCGATCTCGGCAGCGACAGCATTGGCCCGCGTCATCAATTCGGCATCATCAACCACCTCGTTGGTGAGGCCCATCTCCAGGCTCTCGCGCGCGGACAACGTGCGGCCGGTGAAGATCAGCTCGGCGGCCTTCGCCCAGCCGATCATGCGCGGCAGAAACCAGGTGCCGCCGGATTCAGGCACCAAGCCCCGTTTCACGAAGGCCGCGGCGAACTTCGCGCTTTCCGCCATGATGCGGATGTCGCAGCCGAGCGCGATGTCCATGCCATAGCCGGCAGCGGCGCCATTCATGGCGCAGATTGTCGGCTTCTCCATGTTGAACATCACGATCGGAGGCGCAGTCTTGAGATCGAGCGTGGTACGGCTGTTGTTGGCGTCGTTAGCGGAGCCGATGCCAGTGCCCTTGGTGGCGCTGGCCATGTCGAGCCCGGCACAGAAGGCGCGGCCGGTGGCCGTCAGGATGATCACGCGCACGTCGGGGTCGGCATCGGCTTTCAGAAACATCTCGCTGAGCTGCGAGAGCATCTCGCGGGAGATCGTGTTCAACCGTTGTGGGCGATTGAGCGTGACGCTCGCGATGCCATCGGCGACAGAGTAGAGCACTTCGTCACCGGTTTCAGGTGCAACTGCGGTGTTGATCGGCATCGGGCTTCCCTGGGCTTTTGTGTTTCGTTGGTCGCAGCTAAAGCCGAATGGAAATTCCACGCAAGTGGCCATGCATTTGCGCGGCTTGGCAGCGGCGGACATGTTTGCTCTACTTCGGCCACGCTGCGTCACGCGCCCAAGGTGCGATAACAAACCAAGAAAATGTCAGGGAGTTTCCATGTCCAGCCCCAACATCCGCGTCCTTGCCACCGATCTCGCATTCCCCGAAGGCCCGGTGGTGATGCCGGACGGGTCTGTCGTCCTGGTCGAGATCCGCGCGCAGCAGTTGACGCGAGTCTGGCCCGATGGCCGCAAGGAAGTGGTCGCGAGAATCCCGGGTGGCCCGAACGGCGCAGCGCTCGGCCCTGACGGCAAGATGTACATCACCAACAATGGCGGCTTTAGCTGGGTGCCATCGCGCGGCATGCTGATGCCGCACGCGCCCGAACCGCATGAATATATCGGCGGCTCGATCCAGCGGGTCGATCTCGCGAACGGCAAGATCGAGACCTTGTTCACCAAATGCGGTGAGCACAACCTCAAAGGTCCGAACGATCTTGTGTTCGACAAGCAGGGCGGGCTGTGGTTCAGCGAACTCGGCAAGCGGCGCGCGCGGGACATGGATGTCGGGGGCGCTTATTACATCAAGCCCGGTATGACGGAGATCACCGAGCAGGTGATCGGTGTACTGCCAGCCAACGGCATCGGCCTCTCGCCCGACGAGAAGACCATGTATATCGCTGAGACCCCAACCGGACGCCTGTGGGCCTATGACATCGGTGCGCCCGGTGAGGTGAAGCCCGCTGATGTGATCTATCGCGGCGAGCGCGGTCGACCCATCGCGGGACTTGGCGGCTATCAGATGTTCGATTCTCTCGCGGTCGAAGCCTCCGGCAATGTCTGCGTCGCAACGCTGGTCAGCGGCTGCATCTCGGTGATTGCGCCGGATGGAAAATTGGTAGAACAGATATCCACTGGCGACCGCGTCACCACGAATATCGCATTCGGCGGCCCCGAGCTGAAGACGGCCTATATCACGCTGTCAGGCAGGGGCGAGCTGATCGCAATGGACTGGCCGCGCGGTGGCTTGCCGCTGAATTTTCTCAACAAGTAGCACGAAGGATTATCGATGCCGTGGCTTGAACCCGTTACGCTCAGTGGACCTCACGCCCGGCTTGAACCTCTCGCCAAGGAACACTGCGATGGCCTGATCGAGGCCGCCAAGTCAGGCGACCTCTCGAAGATCTGGTACACGGCGATCCCGACGCCCGAAAAGATGAGCGCCGAGATCGAGCGTCGGCTTTCATTACAGGCGTCAGGCGCAATGCTGCCATTCACGGTGAAGGATGCCGACGGCAAGATCGCCGGCATGACGACCTATATGAATGTCGACGCCGCCAATCGCCGGGTCGAGATCGGTTCAACCTGGTATGGCAAATGGGTCCAGCGCACCGCGCTGAACACGCAGTGTAAGCTGCTGTTGCTCGGGCATGCGTTCGAGAAGCTGGATTGCATCGCGGTGGAATTCCGCACGCATTTCTTCAACCATCAGTCCCGTCGCGCCATCGAGCGTCTCGGCGCCAAGCAGGACGGCATCCTGCGCAATCACCAGATCGCGCCGAATGGCACGCTGCGCGACACGGTTGTCTATAGCATCCTGCCCGGCGAATGGCCGACGGTGAAGGCGCATCTGACCTATCAGCTGGACGAGAAGCCGCGCTGATAATCAGCTGGCGGTGCGTCGCTTGCGGGCAGGCGGATAAATCCGGTCAATCAGGCGATTGCAATAATCGAGTGTCGGCATCTGGTCGCTGAACAGCGCGCGATAGATGATCGGCGCCACCACATGGTCGATCACCTCGTCGATGTCGAATGGAGTCTCGCCGCGCGCCTTGGCGCGTGCGTTGAGGGTGGTGAGATGATCGCAGGTGAAACCGGCACAAGCGCTGGGCAGTCCCTGGTTCAGTGCCGACAACACGTCGCGCATCAAAGCCTGGCCAACCGGAGACGACATCTCTTCGGCATATTGCTCGATGAAGGCGCGCAGATCGGTTTCGACCGCACCGGTATCGTCGGGATCTGCGATCGGCCGCAACCGCGCCACGGCGACATCCGCGAGCAGCGCGGATAGATCGCCCCAGCGTCGATAGATTGTCGACGGCGTCACGCCGGCCTCGGCCGCAATCTGCGGCACCGTGATCTGGTTTCGGGTGGAAAGAGCGCCCAATTTGCGGACAGCATCATGCACGGCGTTCTGAATACGCGCGCTGCGTCCACCAATCCGGACCCGTTCCTTCACCGTCACTTCGCTCTCTGGCAGTCCTGCCATGTGCAAAAATGAGATTCTTAACGCAAAATATTTGCATTAAGGTCTCGGGCAACCTAGATGCCTAACGCAACTATTTAGCTTTTAGGAATGAGCTATGCAAGGCAGCGCCGAAAAGACGTGTGTTTCCAATGCTCAAGCGTCACCTACCCGGGCCGGTTGGGTGTTGAAATCGTCGGCCATGACGGCATTCAGTTTCGTCGGGGCGGCACTGGTCGCGGCCAGCAGCAGCGCGGTGACGCCGCTGTACCGGCTCTACCAGCAATCGATGCATCTCTCGCCGCTGATGATCACGCTGGTGTTCGCGGTCTATGCGATCAGCCTGCTGGCCGCACTGCTGACCGTCGGCGGTCTGTCCGATTATGTCGGACGCCGTCCGGTCATTTTCGGCGGTCTGCTGCTCAATGCCGTCGCGATGGTGCTGTTCTCCTATGCCAGCGATGTCGGGCAATTGATCCTCGCGCGTGCCGTGCAGGGGCTGTGCGTCGGCACGGCGACAACAGCATTGGGCGCTGCGATCCTCGATACCGATCGCAAGCGCGGGCCGCTCCTCAATAGCGTGACCGCCTTTCTTGGTCTGATGGTCGGCGCACTCGGCGCAGCGGCGCTCGTCACCTTCGCACCCGATCCGCTGCATCTGGTCTATGAGGTTTTGTTCGCGCTGACGGCCGTGATGATTGTCCTGCTGTTCGTGATGCCGGAGACCGTGTCGCGTAAATCGGGTGCGCTGGTCTCGTTGCGACCGCACGTGCGCGTGCCCGCGCAATCGCGCGCCGCGCTGCTGCGCGTTGCGCCGGCCACCGTCGCGACATGGGCGTTGGGTGGCTTCTCCCTGTCCTTGATGCCCACGGTGGTGGCGACGACGATGGGCGTCTCCGCGCCATGGGGCGGTGGTGTTGTTGTTGCCACGCTGATGTTGTCAGCTGCGCTCACTGTGGGCGCGCTCCGGCAACTGCCGGCGCGGCGGCTGCTGGTGATTGGCACGGCCGCACTGTCGCTGGGCGTCCTCGTCTCGCTGCTCGGCATCTGGCAGCACAGCGTTGCGATGCTGTTTGCCGGTTCGGTGATCGCAGGTTTCGGCTTCGGCGCGTCCTTCGCCGGCTCGCTGAGCACGCTGCTGCTGACCGCCGAGGCGCATCAGCGCGCCGGTTTGCTGGCGGCGTTCTATGTGTTGTCCTATCTGGCCTTCAGCCTGCCAGCACTCGCTGCAGGTGTGGCTGTGCCGTATGCCGGACTGGCCGTCGTGGCCTATGTCTATGGCGCCGTGGTCATCCTGCTCGCGATCATGTCGATGATTGCGTCGCTGCGCGATGAACGCTGACGGTCAGACAGCGTCCGGCTGATACAACGTATCCACCGTCACCGTGCCGACGACGCGCGAGACGCAGGGACAAATCTTCGTGTTGCCGCTCTTCTGGTGATCGCTGAAGAACACGTCGCGATGATCGATTTCGCCGTCGATGGCGAGGACATCGATGGCGCAGACCCCGCATTCGCCGCGTTCGCAGTCCGACATCACCTCGAAGCCGGCGTCGTTGAGTGCTGCCAGCATCGAGCGGCTTTGCGGGACCACGATCTCGGCACCGCTGTCCTTCAGCCGGACGCGGAATTCCGTAGTTGGCAGGAGACCGCTGGAGCCGAATGTTTCATAGCGCAGATCAGCGGGCGCGCGCCCGGCAGCGTTCCATTCGCGCCGGGCTGCTTCCAGCATCCGCATCGGGCCGCAAAGGACGACGATGGCATCGTGAGGCAAGGCAGCGAAGGTCGCGGCGAAATCCATTCGTGCGCCTTCATGGCTCGCGTGCACCGTCAGGCGGTCGCCGAGCAGCGTCGATAGTTCATCGAGATAGGCGGCTTCGCTGCGGGCCTTCACTGCATAGTGCAGCTGCAGGTCGATGGCTTTGCTGTGGAGCGCTGCGGCAATGCCGGTGATCGGCGTGATGCCGATGCCGCCGGCGATCAGGCAGTATGTCCCACGATTCCAGTCGATGTCGTAGAGCGATGACGGGCTGGAGATCTCCAGCCGCGCGCCGACTTGCAGTGCCCACATGGCTTTGGAGCCGCCGCGGCTATCCGGTGCCAGCCGCACAGCGATACGCAGCAACTCGTTGCTGCGTTCTCCGACCAGCGAATAGGATCGCGTCTGTGGCTGGCCGTCGATCAGGAGGCTGATATTGATGTGGCTGCCGAGAGGGTAGGACGGCAGCGGTGTATCCGGCTTCAGCGTGATCTCGCGGATATTCGGCGCCACATTGCGCGTGGCCTCGACGCGGCATCCCATCCAGTGTTCTGCAAAACGCATGAAGGATCTCCGTCAATCCGCCGGGGTGGAGGTCAGCAGTGCCAGCGCAGGCAGCAAATCGAGATGCGTGCGGTTGCGCAGTGCCAGCCGCAAATTGCGCACGGCGAGCCGCGCGTGTTCGCGCATGATCGCCTCGGCACGCGCACCTTCGCGGTTCTCGATGGCGTCCACGACGACGCGGTGATGTTCCTGGCCGATCAGCAGGATGTTGTGCGCTTCCGGCAGCGCTGACTGCGCCATCACGAAGGCGCTGGGCGAGGCGAAGGGCATGGCCGAAACACGATCTATTTGCCGGATCACCGGGGCGCTGCCGGAAAGGTCGGTCAGCAGTGCGTGGAAGCGCGCATTCATTGTCACATAGGCCGAGAAGGCTTCGACCGAGATCGGATCCTGCCGCACCAACTGATCCAGATCAGCGAGACATTCTTTCAATGGTTCGAGATTGCGGGCGCTGGCGCCGCGCTCGGCAGCGAAGCGTGCGGCGAGGCCTTCCAATGTGCCGCGCAATTCGATCGAGTCGAGGATATCGCGCTCGGAAAACGCTTTCACCATGAAGCCGCCGGATGGGATCGCCTGCAGCAGGCCTTCATCCTCCAGCCGCACCAGTGCGAGGCGCACCGGCGTACGCGAGACGCCGGTGATGTCGACAGCCTGCAATTCGCTGATGCGCTCGCCCGGACGCAGCGTGCCGGACAGGATCATGTCGCGCAGTGCCAGCTGCGCACGGACGGTCTGCGAGACGGAGCGTTCGGTATCGCGTTCGCTCATGGTCTCACTCCGCGGCCTGCAGTTTGGGCGGCGTGGTTTCCTTCGCCACCATGCGGTCGATCACTCGTCGGCACCACATGGCGCCGGCATCGATGTTGAGGTTGTAGAACACGCGATCGGGGTTCTCGTTCATCGCCTTCTGCTGCGCTTCCAGAATGATCTCGTCCTCGCGGAAGATGCCGGACACGCCTTCGCGGATTTCCGTGGTGATCTTCTGCTCGGTGATGCGGTGGTTGCGCACAAAGGCCCAGAAATAGTGGCAGGTGGTCTCGGTTTCCGGCGTCATGGTGTTGAGCACGAAGCCATTGACGCCCTGCGAGCGATCGCCTTCCGGCGCGCCGGTGCCGGTGGGCGCCACGCCGACATCGATATTCACCGTGCTCGGCGCCTGAAAGTGGATGATTTGCCAGCGATCGACCGGCCCGGGTTTCCGCAACTGCGCGGCCCAGAATGGCGGCGCCTCGATGCCCTTCATCCAGCGCGTCACGGTCACTGTCTTGTCGCCGTGCGTGACATCGAACGGCGCCTCGGCGACGTCGTCCTGGCCGATGCTGGAGCCATGCACGAAGGTCTCGTGGGTGAGATCCATCAGATTATCGACCACGAGGCGATAGTCGCACTTCGCGTGAATCGTCTTGCCGTCGCCGGCCCATTGCGGATCATCATTCCAGTGCATGTCCGGCACCAAAGCGGGATCGGCCAGCGCCGGGTCGCCCATCCACAGCCAGATGAAGCGATGCCGTTCGACCACGGGATAGGAGCGCACGCAGGCCGAGGGATTGATGGTCTCCTGCGAGGGCATGAAAGTGCAGCGGCCCTGCGCGTTGTATTTCAGGCCGTGATAGCCGCAGACGACCGTGTCGCCCTCGAGGCGTCCCTTGGAGAGCGGCACCAATCGGTGCCAGCAGGCATCCTCCAGCGCGCTGACGCCGCCATCGGAGCGGCGGTAGATCACCACATGCTTGCCGCAGATCGTGCGCGGGAAAAGCTGGTGCTTGATGTCGGCATCCCAGGCGGCGGCGTACCAGGCGTTCAGCGGGAATGAAGCGGGCATCGTGTTCCTCCATGGCGCAGTTCTTGAGTCCTGTCTGTATACAGGAACGGCATTTGATGGGACGATACTCTAATAGAATGGGGATGAGAACTGATTTATGTATACTGAAATCGGCTAACGTTTGCAGAATAGGTATTAAAAAACCGCCCGTAAGGGCGGTTTTCCGTGAAGGCTGTATACCTCGATGGTGGATCAGACTTCCCGCCTGTTCAAAAACGCGAGCCGCTCGAACAGGTGCACGTCCTGCTCGTTCTTCAACAGCGCGCCATGCAGCGGCGGGATCAGCTTGCGCGGGTCGCGCTCCCGCAGCATCTCCGGCGACATGTCCTCATTGACCAGCAGCTTCAGCCAGTCGAGCAGTTCCGATGTCGACGGCTTCTTCTTGAGGCCCGGCACGTCGCGCACCTCGAAGAAAATGCGCATCGCTTCGGCGACGAGGCGCTGCTTGATACCGGGGAAGTGGACCTCGACGATCTGGTGCATGGTGTCGATGTCGGGGAACTTGATGTAGTGGAAGAAGCAACGGCGCAGAAACGCGTCGGGCAATTCCTTCTCGTTGTTTGATGTGATCATCACGATCGGGCGCTTTGACGCCTTGATGGTCTCGCCGGTCTCGTAAACATGGAATTCCATGCGGTCGAGTTCGAGCAGAAGGTCGTTCGGGAATTCGATATCAGCCTTGTCGATTTCGTCGATCAGCAGCACCGGTCGTTCTGTGTGGGTGAAAGCTTCCCACAGCTTGCCGCGCTTGATGTAGTTGCCGATGTCCGAGACGCGGGGATCGCCGAGCTGGCTGTCGCGCAGGCGCGAGACTGCATCATATTCGTACAGGCCCTGCTGTGCCTTTGTGGTCGACTTGATGTGCCAGGTCAGTAGCGGTGAGCCCAGCGCCTTGGCGACTTCTTCGGCCAGTACGGTCTTTCCGGTGCCGGGCTCGCCCTTCACCAGCAGCGGGCGTTCGAGCACGATGGCGGCATTGACCGCAACCTTGAGATCGTCGGTCGCGACATAGTTTTCAGTGCCGGTAAATTTCATGGAGACTTTGCCTTGTTCTTGTCGCGCGGACGCGCGCCGCCGAAATGATGGAAATCGCGGTAGGCGATCGCAGAGTGAGGGGATGCGACGTCAGCGCCGGATCAGCGACAGGATGACGAGCACGATCACCGCGCCGATGGTGGCGTTGACGATGTCGCGGATCGCCCCGACGCCAAGGCTCACACCCAGGCGTGGCAGCAGCCAGCCGGCGACCAGTGCGCCGATGATGCCGATCACGATATTGCCGAGCAGGCCGAAGCCGGCGCCACGAACGATCAGCCCGGCCAACCAGCCGGCAATGGCACCGATCAGCAAGGCTGCGAGAATTCCCATGGATCAATCCTTCGCGGGCGACACTGGGTGCCGCGCCATCCCCGTTATGATGTTAAGCCGCTGGCCGATTTGACCCGCCGGCACGTTTCCGGGCGAAGTTTAATTGAATTATTGGTCAGGTCCAGCCACCATTCGGGGCACTTTGCGGGACCTTTTGCGATGACGACGAACATATCATGGCGGGGAAGGGCCGGGTGGCCTGGGGGGCAATGGGCGGATCAGCCGTTGTGCGAAAAGCCGGCGCTGAAATATTCGCGTTGCAGCGCCGAATTGGCGACCACGCAATCGCGGCCACGTCGTTTGGCCTCGTAAAGCGCCAGATCGGCCTCACCGACCAAAACGGCTTCGTTCGAGGTGAGGCCGTTCCGGCTGGCGACGCCGACGCTGATCGACAGGTGGCCACGGGTTGATGCCCTATTTGGAATCTCCAGCGCCCTGACCCGAAGGCGCAGGGCTTCCGCGATTGTGATCGCATCGGCTTCGGATACGTCCGGCAAAACGATGGCAAATTCCTCGCCGCCATAGCGTGCGGACAATGCCGGCGTATTGATCGTGGCATCGGCGATGACGGATGCGACGCGTTTCAGGCAGTCGTCGCCGGCCTGGTGGCCGTTGCTATCATTGTAGCCCTTGAAGTTGTCGACGTCGATCAACAGCATCGACATCTGTTCATGTTGCTCATAGGCACGGCGCAGAAAGCTGTCGAAGGTGCGCCGGTTTGCCAGCCCTGTCAGCCCGTCAGTGGTTGCGAGTTCGGCAAGTTTGGAATTCAGCGCGGTCAGCTCGTCCTGCATGCTCTTGCGCAAGGTGACGTCGCGCAGCACGCCTACGATTTCGACCTTGTCGCGATCGATCTCACGGGTGGCCAGTTTGAAGTTTACTTCTACCCATGCCAGTGATTTGTCATCGCGATAAGTTCTAAAGATCACCGTACGGTTCGCTGTGAGATCTTTCAGTTGCGCGCTCGCCGCCTTCACAGCTTCGACATCATCCGGATGCACCAATTCGAAGCAGGAGCGCCCGAGCAGATTTTTTGGACTATGCCCCAAAACGAACTCGACCGAATGTGAGACAAAGACGATGTTCCCGAAACGATCGAGCAGAATGATCACATCAGCGATGTTGTCGGCGAGCAGGCGATAGCGGGACTCGCGCTCGCGGAGCGCGTTTTCCATGTTGAGACGGAAGCGGAACTGGGTCGATAGCAGTGCGGCGAGCAGGATCACCGTGCAGAGCAGGACCGAAGCAACGATAACGTCGGATAGCAGATTGCTCTTCCACGTCGCCAGCACCTGATCCTCGGGAATCGCAACTGTGACGATCAGCGGATACTGGGTAGTTTGCTCGTAGCTGAAATACTTGGCGATACCGTCAAACGGCGAATCGATCTTGTAGAAGCCTGCCAGACTCTGTTTTAGACGGGTCTGAATGAGCTGAGTTCCGGAGAGGTCCTTCCCAACCTCCATCGATGGCCAGTGAATCAGCAGCGTGCCGTCGCTTCGGATCAGGCTGATGCCGCCGCTCTCGCCGATCTCGAACGTCTTGTAGAAATCGCTGAAGTACTGGTTGTCGATCGCACCCGTCAGCACACCTTTGAAGTTGCCATCGGGGCTGTCGATCCGCTTCGACAGGATGATTGACGGGCGGCCAGTTAGCCGCGACGTGATCGGGGCGTTGATCCTGATATTGGAGTCGGTGTGGTCGCGATGATAGATGAAATAGTCGCGGTCCGAATTATTGTGCGTTGGCGTTTCCGGCAACGAGGAATAACGCCAATTGCCGAGCGTGTCGAATACGCCGATTTCCCGCAGCTGTGGCAGCGCATTCGCCGTATTGGCCAGAAACGTATTGAAGCGATCCGGTTGCGGGTTTTGGTATTTCAGTAGATCCGCCATCCCGCTCATGGCGATATCGATGGCTTGTATCGAGCGCGAAGCATGTTCGACCAGCGAATGTGCGAGGTTTCGACTGTCGGTCTCGCTTTGTGCCAGCACGGTTTGGCGGGCATCGAGCGCCTTCCAGACGACAAGCCCGAGCACGCACGCGCTCATCGCCAGCACGAACAGCGTGACGATCACTCCTGGTGCGGAGAGTCGGCTCGGCGAACTGCTGGTCGGTGTCGTGGGTACGGTCATTCGATTCTATGTTGACTGCAAAACAGGCCATCACCATGGCCGTCGTTGCTTTCACGATAGCTAAGAATGACTGCCGATGGCGTGAGACCGCGTTGCGTGGTTACTGACGCCGGAATTGTTGAAACAAATACCTGCAATCTGAAAAACGATTGCTTCACCATGCCGCGGAGCGGAATTCGTCCCGGTTTGCTGACAAATCTCGCTTATTTCGGACGTGCGCTGCGATGGCGAGCCACGGGCTGTGTAGGCTTCTACCGCATCCGGCCCTTGACGGGCGCGGGTGGTCGGGCAATCTGTCAATCATGTTCTTGCAATTCTTCACATCGCTGCGCGATGCGCAGGTCCCGGTGACCCTGCGCGAATATCTCACGTTGATGGAGGCGCTCGACGCCGATCTCGCGGATCAGTCCGTGGAGAATTTCTATTATTTGTCCCGTGCAGCGCTGGTGAAGGACGAGCGCAATCTCGACAAGTTCGATCGGGTGTTCGGCACGGTCTTCAAGGGGCTTGAGAGCCTGCTCGACGCCATGGAGAAGGCGGAGATTCCCGCCGAGTGGCTGAAAAAGCTCGCCGAGAAATATCTGACCGAGGAAGAGAAGAAGCAGATCGAGGCCATGGGCTGGGACAAGCTCATGGAAACCCTGCGGAAGCGCCTCGAAGAGCAGAAGGAACGCCATCAGGGCGGCAATAAATGGATAGGCACCGCCGGGACCTCACCGTTTGGCGCCGAAGGCTACAATCCCGAAGGCATCCGTATCGGCCAGGAAAAGAGCCGCCACCGGCGCGCGGTGAAGGTCTGGGACAAGCGCGAGTTCAAGGATCTCGACGGCAATGTCGAACTGGGAATCCGCAATATCAAGGTGGCGCTGCGCCGTCTGCGCAAGTTTGCCCGCACCGGTGCGCCGGATGAACTCGATCTCGACACCACCATTCGCGAGACCGCCAATCACGGTTATCTCGACGTCCATATGCGGCCGGAACGGCGCAACGCGGTCAAAGTATTGGTGTTCTTCGATATCGGCGGATCCATGGATTCGCATATCGAGCAGGTCGAAGAACTGTTTTCGGCCGCGAAGAGCGAATTCAAGCACATGGAGTATTTTTACTTCCACAACTGCCTTTATGAAGGCGTGTGGAAGCAGAACAAGCGCCGTTTCACGGACCGTACGCCGACCTGGGATGTGCTGCACAAATACGCCCACGACTACAAGGTCGTGTTTGTCGGCGACGCCTCGATGTCGCCTTACGAGATCATGGTGCCCGGCGGTTCGGTTGAGCATGTGAACGAAGAGGCCGGCTCGGTCTGGCTGGAGCGCATCACGCAGACCTATCCAAACGCGGTGTGGCTCAATCCAGTCGCCAAGCGGCACTGGGATTACTCGGAGTCCACGACCATCATTCGGCGGCTGTTCTCGGAACGGATGTATCCGCTCACGATTGAAGGTCTCGAAGGTGCAATGAAGGAACTGGTGCGAAAAGCATGACCCAAACGATTACCCGCGGCTACAAGGCGCTGCTCGATGAAGCCAACGCGCAGATCGAGACGATGAGCGTCGAAGACGTGATGAAGGCTGCGCAGAGCTCTGATGTCGTCATCGTCGATATCCGCGATCCCCGCGAGATCGAACGCGAAGGCAGGATCCCGGGCTCGTTCTCCTGCACCCGTGGCATGCTGGAATTCTGGATCGATCCGGAAAGTCCGTATGGCAAGCCGGTCTTCCAGGAAGACAAGAAATTCATCTTCCATTGCGCCAGCGGCTGGCGCTCGGCGCTGGCGGCCAAGACCGCGGCCGATATGGGCCTGAAGCCGGTGGCGCATCTGGGCGGTGGCTTCACCGCCTGGCGCAATGCGGGCGGTGTGGTCGAGAAGGTCGAGCCGAAGGCGAAGTAATCGCGCTGCATCGTGATGAGCGCGTAACCCTCAATCGTCGGCCCGGGGCAAGCCCGGCCATGACGATCGTATTGAGCACCACAGGACAGTCCGATGACCAGCACCGATCCTCTCGTCTCCACCGAATGGCTTGCCGCTCATCTCGGCGATCCCAAGGTCAAGGTCATCGACGCCTCATTCAAGATGCCCGGGGTGCTCCCGCTGCCGGTCGATGACTATCTCGCTGCGCATATTCCGGGCGCGGTGTTCTTCGATGTCGATGCAGTGTCAGATCATTCCGTTGATCTGCCTCATATGTATCCGGATGCTGACCAGTTCGCCCGAGATGTTGGTGCGCTCGGCATTTCCTCCGATGATACGGTTGTCGCCTATGATGCAGGCGGCTGGGTTGCGGCGCCGCGGGCGTGGTGGATGTTTCTCTCTTACGGCCATGCCAATGTGAAGGTGCTCGATGGCGGGCTGAAGAAGTGGAAGGCCGAAGGCCGCGCGACGGAAACCGGAAAGCCGTCACCGAAGCCTGGCACTTTCAGGGCCACGCTCGACAAGTCGTACGTCCGCAGCAAGGCGCAGGTGGTTGCCAATCTGGATTCGCGCAAAGAGCAATTGATCGACGCGCGCGCCGCCAATCGCTTCGAGGGAAGTGTCCCTGAACCGCGCGCGGGCATTCGCTCCGGTCACATCCCCGCCAGCCGCAACCTGCCTTACAACCTGTTGTTCGATGCTGCGACCGGCACGATGAAGCCGCTCGAAGAGTTGCGCCAAGCCTTCACCGGCACGGGGCTCGATCTCGACAAGCCTATCGTCACCACATGTGGCTCCGGCGTATCTGCGGCGGTGTTGACTTTGGCGCTTTATCGTCTCGGCGTGCGCGGTTCGGCGCTCTATGACGGCTCGTGGTCGGAATGGGGGCAGCCCGACGGTCCACCCGTCGCGACCGGGCCGGCGTAATCGGGATCAAGGTCAGCGCGCGACCGGCAATCCGAACGGGTCGGTCGGCTGTTGTGCAGCGGCAGCCATAGGCCTCGAGGCTACACGCCGCTTTTTGACGGTGATGCGCTTCTTCACGACCTTCTTGGCGGGCTCTGCAGCAGGCTTGGCTTTCGGCAATGGTACCGACTCGGTATCGATGGGCGGTCCACCCAGCATCGCAATCTTCGTCGAAGACAATTTTGCGTCGTCATCGGTGAGCGTCGCCGTCGGCTGTGGCCCTGCTGTAACCTCTGCTGCTGCGGCTGGCGCTGCAACGGCGGCAGGCTCGGGAGGAGGAGCAGCGACTGGTTCGACGGAGGTCGCTGGTGCGGCGGCAACCGTCGTTAAAGGTTCCCGCTCTTCGATCTTCGTTGCTTCCGACTTCGCTGCAGCTTCGGGCGTCGGCGTCGCCGCAACCGGGGCGGTCATCTCGGCGGCCGGTGCCGCTTGCGTCGACAGGGGCGCAGTGGTCTCGGGCAGGGCGACCTTTTCCGGCTCAGCGGGAGCTGCGATGGGGGACACTTGTTCTGTCGTCGTTGTTACGGAGATCGCTGGCGGCGCGGCAGTCTCAGGGGCTGGTGCCTCGACGCGCAGCATGGCCAATGTCGGCGGAGCTTCGACCGGCTGCTGGGCAAAGACAGTCTGCGGCGGCGCGTATCTGGTCGGAATGGTCGCGAATTCTTGATGGGCAGAACGCAGCAGGGCTGCGGCACCGAGGCCGAAGACGACCAGCGACACTGTGAGCAGGATGGCTGCGAACAGAAATCGGAAACCCGGAAGCATGAATGGCAGTTCCGCCTTCGGACAGATCGTGGAAGGCTTTCGAACGATGGGAACGCGGTGACAACACTGGAAGTGACCCGTACTGCAGCATCGGCTGCCGCCAAAGCGTCGCGAATCACGTCCATTTGAGGATAACGCACAGCCTCAGGAACCGTTTGTTAAAAAGTGGGATGCACAACAAATGGCATGTTTCCGGGCCGTGATTTCAACGGGGGTGAGGTAAGATAGCCACGCCGGCGTGCGATCTCGCGAATATGACCGAAATGGGAAGCTTTTTTCCAGAATTGTCTTGAATGCGCCGCTATCCTGCGCGATCTGACGGCATGTTCCGGTTTTTGCTTGAGCTTATACAAGGGCAATGATGATCAAGCGTGTTTTGACGACATTGGCGACCGTGGCACTCGGCAGCGTCGCGGGTCATTCGCTTGCGGTGGCGCAGGGCTATCCCGTGGGCACGCCAAGCGGCTATTCGATCCCGGCCGATCCCAACTATCCCCCGGGCGGCTATCCGGCCAATTCGCGCGCCGATCGCGCGCTGGACGCCATGCCGGACTTTGACGCCCTTGATGAAGATGACGTGCCGCCCTCCCGCGGTGGCCGGCCGATGACGGGTCTGTCTGCCCCTGGCATTGCGCCTCAGGGCCCGGTGATGTCTCCGGATGATCCGCGCTACGGCCGTCCCGCTGGTGCTGCCCCGGTTTATTCCGACCGCGCCATGCCGCAGGGTCCGGTGATGTCACCTGACGATCCGCGTTATGGGCGCCCGATGGCGCCGCCGGCGGTGGTCTATTCGAATCGTGGCAATGGCGATGGCGCAATGCGTCCCCCGGAAGGGATGGGCGGGCAAGGCGCTCCTGTGACCGGCTCCCTTCAGGGGCAGGATCCGGGTCGTGGTGCCAATGGTGCCTCGGTGATGGTTGCCTCGCTGCCTCCGGAAGATCAGCCGGAAACCGGTCCTGCGCAGTTGCCGCCGCAGTTTCGCCGGCAGGAAGTAAGTTTCGTCACCAAGGAGCCCGCGGGCACCATCGTCGTCGATACGCCGAACTACTATTTGTACTATGTGCTCGGTAACAACCGCGCGATGCGCTATGGCGTCCGCGTCGGCCGCGACGGCTTCACCTGGAACGGTGTCCAGAAGATCACCCGCAAGGCGGAGTGGCCGGATTGGCATCCGCCGACCGAGATGATCGAGCGCCAGCCTTATCTGCCGCGCTTCATGGCCGGCGGCGAAGGCAATCCGCTCGGCGCCCGCGCGATGTATCTCGGCTCCACCGTGTATCGTATCCACGGCACCAACCAGCCGTCGACCATTGGCAAATCGGTGTCCTCCGGCTGTTTCGGCATGCTGAACGACGACGTCTCGGATCTGTTCGAGCGCGTGAAGGTCGGTACCCGTGTGGTGGTAATGCCGGGCAAGGCTCCAGCGACGACCGCCTCCGCGCAGCCGGTGCCCGGCCCGAGCGCCAACGCTGCTCCAGCGCCGCTACCCGGTACCCAGCCGACATCGGTTCAGCCGCTACCGGCCCCGGTCAGCATTCGTTGATTTCTTTCAGCTGATTTCAGGAAAACGGGCGCTGTGTGATCACACAGCGCCCGTTTTCTTTTGCGCTATGAAAGCGTGCGTCAGTTGAGCTTGCGAACCGGTGCGCCATTCAACCAGCCATCGATGCCCTCGATCATCTCTGCATAGATGCGTTTGTAATTGTCAGCAGTGACGTAGCCGAGATGCGGCGTGATCACGACATTGTCGAGCTTGCGCAGTGGACTGTCGAGCGGCAGCGGTTCGTGGGAATAGGTGTCGATGCCGGCGCCGGCAATTTTCCCGGCCTGCAAGGTCTCGAGCAGGGCGACTTCATCCACGATCGGGCCGCGTGCTGTGTTGATGAGATAGGCGGTTGGTTTCATGCGTGCGAGATCCGCCCCTGACACCAATCCGCGCGAACGATCACTCAACACGAGGTGGATCGTAATGATGTCGGCCTGGGCGAACAGTTCTTCCTTGGTCGCGTAGGTCACGCCGGCCTTTTCGCAGGCCTCGGGCGTCAGATTGGTGCTCCAGGCAATGGTCTTCATGCCCAGCGCGCGGCCGATGCCGGCGACCTGACTGCCGAGCTTGCCGAGGCCTATGATCCCAAGTGTCTTGCCTTCGATATCCTCGCCGATCGTGACCTGCCAGGGCATGCCCGCCTTCATGCGCGCGTTTTCAAAACCGATCTTGCGGGTCAGTTCCAGCATCAGCCCGATGGTCAGGCCGGCCGTCGGATTACCCACCATCGCGGTACCGCAGACGGTGACGTCATGAGCCTTGGCAGCCTCGAAATCGATGGCGGCATTGCGCATGCCTGAGGTGATCAGCAGCCTGAGTTTCGGCAGCGCCTCGAACACTGCGCGTGGAAAGGGCGTCCGCTCGCGCATGGCGCAGATGATCTCGAAATCCTTCAGCGCCGTGGCTGCCTCGTCTGCCGACGCGAACGGCTTGTCGAACACCGTGACCTCGATGCGATCATCAAGCGCACGCCAGTCGCCGAGTTTCAGCGCCACGTTCTGGTAGTCGTCGAGAATTGCACAGCGCAGCCGCGTCATGGGATCGTCCATCCGGTGTGATGATGACGGCTGTTGAGGCCGTCAGGGAATGGACACATTGCGCGCCTCGCGGGCGTGCGCAAGCGCCGGCATCGTCGGCAGCAGTTCGATCAGCTTAATGTGACGGTGAGGCCGGTTTGGACGAGTCTTTGGCGCGACAGGCAGGGCCGGGACCGCGCATGTAGTGCTGCTCGGGCCGGTAAGGATCGAAGGCAGCGACGAAGAACAGCTGCCAGAACGTCCGGATTTCGTGGAGGAGGCCTAGGCGTGCCGCGCGGGTTTCGTCGGCGGCTGGAGAGGGGACTGATGTAATGGTTGCCATGACGAGGCTCCGCCTGTCTGCCCGCGACTTCAGTCGCGAGGGGCATGATTGATCGCCCTGCGACCACTCTTGGCGGAAGTCGTTAAAAAGCGGTTTTAATTGTCACAATGGCTGCCTCGAAGAAGTGCAGAGTTACCAAATCCTTAAGAACCCCGGTTGCCCTTTCGGGGCCACGCCGCTACATCAGCCACAACCCATTTTCCACGCTAGCTGCGGTTTTCAAGGATCACGATGGCTCGCCAATTCGTCTACTTCATGCAGGGTCTGACCAAGGCCTATCCGACCCGCAAGGTGCTGGATAATGTCCATTTGTCGTTTTACCCGGACGCCAAGATAGGCGTGCTCGGTGTCAACGGCGCCGGTAAGTCGACGCTGCTCAAGATCATGGCCGGCCTCGACAAGGAATACACCGGCGAGGCCTGGGTCGCGCAGGGCGCGCGCGTCGGCTATCTCGAACAGGAACCGCAGCTCGACGCCGCTCTGACCGTGCGCGAGAACGTCATGCTCGGCGTCGCCAAGCAGAAGGCTGTTCTCGATCGCTACAACGAGCTGGCGATGAACTACTCGGAAGAGACCGCCGACGAGATGACCAAGCTGCAGGACGAGATCGAGGCCCAGGGCCTCTGGGATCTCGACAGCAAGGTCGACCAGGCGATGGACGCGCTGCGCTGTCCGCCTGACGATGCTGACGTCACCAAGCTCTCCGGTGGTGAACGCCGCCGCGTCGCGCTCTGCAAGCTGCTGCTCGATGCACCCGAACTGCTGCTGCTCGACGAACCGACCAACCATCTCGACGCCGAATCCGTGTCGTGGTTGGAAGGCCATCTGCGCAACTATCCTGGCGCGATCCTGATCGTGACCCACGATCGCTACTTCCTCGACAATGTGACGTCCTGGATTCTCGAACTCGATCGCGGTCGTGGCATTCCCTATGAGGGCAACTACTCGTCCTGGCTGGTGCAGAAGCAGAAGCGTCTGGCGCAGGAAGGCCGTGAGGACGCCGCGCATCAGAAGACGTTGGAACGCGAGCAGGAATGGATCGCCTCGTCGCCCAAGGCTCGTCAGGCCAAGTCGAAGGCGCGCTACCAGCGCTATGAAGATCTGCTCAAGAAAGCCAGCGAGAAGCAGACCCAGACCGCGCAGATCACCATTCCGGTGGCCGAGCGTCTCGGCGACAACGTCGTCGATTTCGAAGGGCTCACCAAGGCCTATGGCGATCGCGTGCTGATCGACAATCTGACCTTCAAGCTGCCGCCCGGCGGTATCGTCGGCGTCATCGGCGCCAACGGCGCCGGCAAGACCACACTGTTCAAGATGATCACTGGCCAGGAGAAGCCCGATAGCGGCACGATCACCGTCGGCGAGACCGTTCATCTCGGTTATGTCGACCAGTCGCGCGATGCGCTCGATGGCAAGAAGACCGTCTGGGAAGAAATCTCGGGCAATAACGAACTGATCCTGCTCGGCAAGAAGGAAGTGAATTCGCGCGGCTACTGCTCGTCGTTCAACTTCAAGGGCGGCGACCAGCAGAAGAAGGTCGGTTCACTGTCAGGCGGTGAACGCAACCGCGTGCATCTCGCCAAGATGCTGAAGTCCGGCGCCAACGTCCTCCTGCTCGACGAACCGACCAACGACCTCGACGTCGATACGCTGCGTGCGCTGGAAGAGGCGCTGGAAGACTTCGCCGGTTGCGCTGTGATCATCAGCCATGACCGCTGGTTCCTCGACCGTATCGCGACGCATATGCTCGCTTTCGAAGGCGACAGCCATGTCGAATGGTTTGAAGGCAACTTCCAGGACTACGAGAAAGACAAGATGCGTCGTCTCGGGCAGGATTCGATCATCCCGCATCGCGTGAAATACAAGAAACTGACGCGCTGAGGAGAACTCTCAAATGGCCGACTGGAGCGCGCAGCAGTATCTGAAGTTCGAGGACGAGCGAACCAGGCCGGCACGGGATCTGCTCGCGCAGATTCCGCTCGTTGATGCCCGCAAGGTCGTCGACATCGGCTGCGGTCCCGGCAACTCGACGGAGCTTCTGGTCAATCGCTGGCCCGAAGCATCGGTCATCGGTGTCGATACGTCGGCCGATATGCTGCGGCAGGCGCGGGAACGTTTGCCCGCGCAGACCTTCATCGAAGCCAATATCGCCCATTGGGTGGCGCCGGCCGGCACCGAGGTGCTGTTTGCCAATGCCGTCTTTCAGTGGGTGCCGGATCACATCAAGCAGCTGAAGCGTCTGGTCGGTGCGTTGCCGCCGGGCGGCGTGCTGGCCGTGCAGATGCCGGACAATCTCGATGAGCCCTCGCACATCCTGATGCGCGAAGTCGCCCATCTCGAACCATGGCGCAAGCAGCTCTCGAAAGCCGCAGAGCTGCGCGACTCGCTGCCGAAGCCCGGTGCGTATTACGATGCATTGCAGCCGCTGTGCTCGCGGATCGAGATCTGGCACACGGTCTATAATCACGCACTCGCCGATGCCGCCGCGATCGTGGAATGGGTGAAGGGCACCGGTCTGCGTCCGTTCGTCGATCCGCTGGAGCCGCCGGAGCGCAAGGCTTACCTCGCTGAGTATACCGCCCGCATCGCCGCCAGCTATCTGCCGCAGGCGGATGGCAAGGTGCTGCTGAAGTTCCCGCGGATATTCATCGTCGCGGTCAAATAGCTGATGCGGCCAGTTGCCGCGCTTGCACGACATCATCGCGCCCAGCACGCGCCGCTATAAGGTCGGCGCTTTCACCGCACTCCGATTCGACCCATAGCGAGCCCCGATATGTCCATGACGCCCGAAACGCCGTTGCCGCCCCTCGGAAAAGGCCGCGCGATGCAACCGATTCCGGCGCTGATCTTCGGCTCGCGCTGGCTGCAGTTGCCGCTCTATCTCGGCCTGATCGTGGCGCAGTGCGTTTATGTCGTACTGTTCCTGAAAGAGCTCTGGCATCTGATCGCGCACTCGTTCGACTTCAGCGAGCAGCAGATCATGCTGGTCGTGCTGGGCCTGATCGACGTGGTGATGATCTCCAACCTGCTGGTGATGGTGATCGTCGGCGGTTACGAGACCTTCGTATCGCGGCTCAATCTGAACGGCCACCCGGACGAGCCGGAATGGCTCAGCCACGTCAATGCGAGCGTGCTGAAGATCAAGCTAGCGATGGCGATCATCGGCATCTCGTCCATCCATCTGCTGCGCACCTTCATCGAGGCCGGCAATCTCGGCAGCACCAGCGCGCGGACGACGAACTACACCGAGACCGGCGTGATGTGGCAGACCATCATCCATATCGTGTTCATTCTCTCGGCCATCGGTATCGCCTATGTGGACAAGCTCTCGAATGGAATTACTCCGCATCCGGCAGAGAATGGTCACGGCAAGCAGGGCCACGGAGGCCACGCGCATTGATGGTGAGGCCCGGCATGGGGACACTGTTGCGATCGCTTTCACTCGTCGTTGTCCTGTGCCTGCTGACCAAGCCGGTTCCATCCCTCGCTGCGACGGACGGAAACTTCACGAGCTTCATCGCCTCGCTCTGGCCCGAAGCGCAAAAGGCGGGCGTCTCGCGGCGGGTTTTTGACGACGCGACGCGCGGGCTGGAGCCTGACTACAAGCTGCCCGATCTCATCCTGCCGGGCCGTCCCGCCACCGGTGCGCCCTCGCAGGCAGAATTCGTGCAGGTGCCCGCCGACTATCTGAAGGAAGCCAGCATCATCAGGCTCGCGGCCGAGGGGCGACGCCTCTATGAGCAGCATCGCAAGACGCTGCAGACCATCGAGCAGCAGACCGGCGTGCCGGGCACCATCATCCTGGCGATCTGGGGCCGTGAGACTGATTTCGGTCGTCACCGCTTGCCTTACGACGGCATTCGTACGCTGGCGACACAGGCTTATGTCGGGCGGCGCAAGGAGCAGTATCGCGGCGAGTTCATCGCGGCGCTAAAACTGATCGAGAGTGGCGTGGTCTCGCGTCAGGACCTGCGCGTGTCCTGGGGCGGCGCGACAGGTCTTACCCAATTCCTGCCGTCCGAGCTCGAAAAGCACGGCGTCGATTTCGACGGCGATGGCCGCGTGGATATCTGGAAGTCGGTGCCGGATGCACTCGCGTCGGCCGCGCAGCAACTCGTCAACAAAGGCTGGCAGCGCGGTCTGCGTTGGGCCTATGAAGTGCGCGCGCCAGCCAATGCCGACTGCACCATGGGCGTGCCGGAGGTGACAAAGCCGATCGGCGAGTGGATCCGCGCAGGTTTTGTGCCGGTGCGCGGCGAGAAGCTCAGTAGCGCTGAACAGGCGCAGCCGGCCTCACTGCTGCAGCCCGAAGGCATCTATGGGCCGGCCTTTCTGACCACGAAGAACTACTTCGTCATCAAAGAATACAATTTCTCCGACCTCTATGTGCTGTTTGTCGGTCATGTCGCCGATCGCATTGCCAATAGTCAGCCATTCGCGACGCCATGGTCCGCGACGAAGCAATTGCGCAGCACCGATGTGGAAGCGATGCAGCGCCATCTGACGTCGCTCGGCCTCTATAGCGACAAGCTCGATGGCAAAGCCGGTATGAAGACCCGTGCGGCGCTCGGTGCGTTCCAGAAGTCCGCGGGTCTCAAACTCGATTGCTGGCCGAGTGAGGCCGTGCTGCGTGCGATGAACGCGCGATAGACACCGATAAAAACATTCGCAAATGAAAAAGCCCGGCCATGAGGCCGGGCTTTTGAATTTTGGATCGAGAGGTCGTTGCGATTAGTCGCAAACCTCGACCGGGCGCGAACGCCAGATGCCGCGATATTCGTCCCAGACGCGCTGACGGACAATGCGGCAAGCCGGTTCGACATAAACCGGAGCGGGGGCGTAGCCATAGCCATAGGCCGGAGCCGGACGGCTGGCTGCAATGGCGCCACCGAGGAGAGCGCCGCCGATCAGGCCACCGGCAACGCCAGCGGCGATGCGGCCACCATCGGCCTTTGCGGCAGGCGCAACAGCAACCAGCGAACCGGCAACCGTCGCGGCGGCGAGCAAGGCGGAAATCGTCTTCTTCATCTCAGGTCTCTCCAGAAGGGCGCCACAAGCGACGCGCGGTTAAAGGTCTACTCACGCTGCAATTCGAATCGGCGGTCTCACTTAGAAAAGCGCCCAACCGTCAATTCGATGTAAACGTTAGCCAGTCAATGGCCCGAAAAAGCGGTTTTTTCGGGCCATTGCAAGCATCACGCACTGGAAATGTCGTAGGTTTCCGATGCGTGAATAGAGATCAGAGTGATCTCGGCGATCACATGATCCCGGAGATCGTACGATCTCATCCGCACACGCGGACGCGGCGAATGCGCCAGCCATAACCGTCCCAGAAGCGCTGACGTTGCCAGAAACAGTCGCCGTAATAGCCCGGGCCAGCCACATAGGCGGGGCGGCCGTAATAGCCGTAGCCAGGACCGTAATAGCCGGGACCATAGTATCCCGAACCGGCAGCGATCGCGCCGCCAAGCAGGGCGCCGCCAATCAGACCTGCAGCCACCGCGCCACCGCCGCCGTGTCCGTGCCAGTGCTGCGCGCTTGCCGAGGTAGGGGCCATGGCGGAAACGGCCAGGGTGGCAACAGCGGCAATGGCCATCAGAGTTTTCTTCATGGCATTCCCTTTCTCAATCGGCTTCGCTCACAAATAGCGCTGCCTGCCGCGAAAAGTTTCATACTTCACTTGAATGATCAATGAACGGGACCGCGCGATCCAGGTTACATCTTGATCTTAAAGCATTCGGGACGGAGGTCCTTGACCTCCACAGGACATGCCGCGTTGCAGGCGGTTGCCGGATAGGGGCATTTAGTGGCTAGCCGCCTTCTGGTCACGGCGTTTGAGAGGCCTGGACATATTTTAGATTCGTTCCAATTTCTCCCATGGGATCAGTAGTTTGGAATAGCTTCAAAATCGGTGTTTTCCTTTTGCATCGGGTCGGCCTCTTACATATCCAAGAGGGGTCCTGACCTGCGAGTTCGCCTTCATCTCATGATCGTTTGTTCCTGCAACGTCTTTTCCGACCATGATGTCCGTAGTGCCGTTGCCGGAGCGCGTCCGCCGCGTACGCCGGGGCAGGTCTATGGATGCCTCGGTTGCAGCGCTCAGTGCGGTCGGTGCGTACGGACGATCAAGAAAATCATGGACGAGGCGCTGGGCGCCTGTGCCAAGTCCTGCTGTGCCGGCTGCCCGCATACGGCGGCCCATGGACAGTCTCACACCGAGACGCATGCGCATGTCGAACTGGCAGATATTGCCTCGATCGAAGCGGCAGCCTAAGCCCTTATAAATTCAACAGCTTCCCTGCTTTTCCACGCTCCTTGCCGAATTGGGCGAAGGGGGTTGTCCTGTTGCTGAATCTGATTTAGAAGGATTCTAAGTTTAGATGGGGCCTGTTTCGGACGGGTTCGGCAGACAGGAGAACATCATGAAGGGCGACCCGAAGGTCATCGAATTCCTCAATAAGGGCCTGCGCAGTGAGCTCACAGCGATCAGCCAGTATTGGCTGCACTTCCGGCTCCTGAATCACTGGGGCTTGGTCGACATGGCAAAGATGTGGCGCAAGGAATCCATTGAAGAGATGAATCACGCGGATCGTTTTACTGACCGCATTCTCTTCCTGGACGGCTTCCCCAACATGCAGGTTCTCGATCCGTTGCGCATCGGCCAGACGGTCAAGGAAATCATCGAATGCGATCTGGCCGCCGAAATCGGCGCCCGCACGCTTTATGAAGAAGCCGCCACCTATTGCCACGGCGTCAAGGATTACGTCTCGCGCGACCTGTTCGAGCAGCTGATGAAGGACGAGGAAGGTCACATCGACTTCCTCGAAACCCAGCTCGATCTGATCGAGCGGATCGGCATCGATCTCTACACCCAGAAGCACATGGGCGGTCTCGAGAGCGAGTTCTAAGCCCGCATTCTCTGCGGCGGCGTCAATAGATGCCAGACAATGTCGTCCGCCCCTGTTCCGGCAGGGGCGGTTTAGGCATGTCGCATTTGGAGAATGCCGCGCGGATCGCCGCAGCGGATCCCTCCAGCGGATATTCGACGGCCGTTCGGCCTCCGTTGATCGACCTGATCCGGACGTACAATGTCTTTGAAGCGGCAAGCTCGCCCACGAAGGTTGCGATCTCTGCCCTGTCTTCAATGACGATGATCTGGTCTCCCCGCACGACCCGCGAGCCGACGTCATCGTGACCTGGCTTGCTGTCGAAACGATAGCCCAGCACCGTGTTGCGGTTGCTGCCGATCTTGAAATCAAAGGCGAAGCGGATCAGCGGCGCGCCGTCGATGCATGTCAGCAGCAATGACGAGACGCGCGGGAAATCCAAATTGCTGTTTGACGCTTCGGCAAAGACATAGGCGCTCGGTAGTTCGGCCCCGGTAATGCGGTCGATCTGGTGCGGGATCAGCCATTCGCCTGCAGAGGTTTCGTCCCGTTCCGTCACGAATGGATCGCGCATGCAGCCGCCAAGGATGAGGCTCGCGACCGTCATCAGCTGGATCAACGCAACGCCACGCACAACGCTCTCCCCAAGCGTTGTTATTATACAACCTTACGATGAATATTTCAACGGCGGTTGTTGGCGGGCCGCTGGCGGCCTTGTGGTCCGTATCCTTTGATCGGATGGCGGATCCTGCAACTACAGTTGCTGGCGATAGGCGACGTCGATCTGTTCCTGCGTCATCGGCTCACCGAGCTTGGTCTGGTCATGCACCATCTCGGAGATGCTCGGCATCACCGAGCGCTTCACTTGTACTTCCGGCGACCACAGCTTCGAGCGCATCAGTGCCTTGCCGCAATGGAAATAGGCCTCGGTCACTGTGATGCTCAACACCGCGCGCGGGAGCTTGCCGAATTCTTCCATCGACGCCATCAGTTCCGGGTCCTTAATCAGCTTGGCGACGCCACTGACACGCAGGGTGTCGTCGATGCCCGGAACGAAGAAGATCAGCTGCACATGGCCGCTGCCAGCCATCAGATTCTGGAACGTATCGATGCGGTTGTTGCCAGGACGATCCGGCATCTGCAGCTCGGTCGGCGAGGCAATCCGAACGAAGCCGACGCCGCCACCGCGCGGAGATGCATCCACGGTGCCGTCAGGCCCCGACGAGGCCAGCACGCAGAACGGGGACAGCGAGATGAATTTGCTGGAATGCATGTCGAGCGTCGGTCGCGCCTTGGCGATCACGCGCGGATGCGGTGTTGGATAAATGGTGCGGAGTTCGTCTGCTGCGACGTCGGTCACGTCTGCTCTCCCGATATGATCTGATAATGCAAAACTAGCATGGTGGCGCATTGCGGAACAGTCGCGCAGGCAGCACCGCAACCGACGTCGGAGTCACCACGTGACTCTGCAGCGAATGTTGTTTGCCGACTTGGCCCGTTCGCGATGAGGTCGCGGCGTTTTTGTTTCGCCAAGGCCAGTTGATGGTACCTTCAAAGACGCCGGTGGCGATGACGAGTTCACGCGCGAAGGGCAAGCGGGTATGATGAGCAGCAACTTCTCCGGCATTGCGGGATACGCACTGCCGGCTCATTGCACGCGTTGACGTCAGTTGGATCACTCTTCGCGATCAGGCCTTGTCGATGATGTGGGTATTGGGACGATCACTGCCCGAGGCGGTTTCCTCGTGCCACTGCCCTTTTTCGTCCTCATAGGAAATCACCTCGGTGCGTCCTGGCACCCTCTGCTCGGCAGCGGCGCGTTTGGCGGCTGCGGTGGCGAGAGCGTGCGTCGCATACGGCTCGGAGAAGACGGCGCCAACCTTATAGGCCCAACCGCCATCATGCTCGACGATCACATAGGTCACTTCCGTCATATCAGTCTCTCTTTATCCTGTAGTGCTCGCGGCGAGGTGACGGCGAGGCCAGAGTGACCTAACCCGCCGCGCGCAGAATTAGCCTCAAATTGGGCCCGATTGCCTGTGGATTGCAAGGCCGCACCCTGGCACCGTTTCGTGATCGTTATCACACGGCGTCAGCCGGAACGAAACAGCTGATGATGATCTCGCCGCGATGGCGCACATACCAGACGACGGCTTCGCCGACCGGATTGCCACGATCGCGGATCACGGCACGTGTTGGCACTTCCGTCCATACGCCCTCAATCGGCACCCAATAGGTGCCGTTGCGGACATCATATTCGGTGCGATGACCGTCCGAGATATCGCAGCACGGCACGCCATTGGGACTGATGACGCTCTTGAACCAGGCCCGGATATCGTCGGGTACATCGTTGAACTGTCCGCGATCGATGGCGTGAGCGGTCGTCGCCATCACGGTGAGCGCTGCCAGCAGCGCCATCTGCATCAATCCCCGCATGCGAACCTCACAACGGTTTTGCATCACGCGCGGACGCCAGGTGCCGCACGGGACGACTCGGATTCTTGCGACGATTAAGCCCGAGCTATGGCGGGGATGCCTGCTCAAAAAATATGCCCGGAGCGACGAACTGGGGATCGCTGCGCTGCAGTATCGATCCGATCGTCTCCTGGCCCGTGCCGCCGTGCTAGCATTTGTACCAAGCGGCCCGATCAAATGGCTGCGCCAGGGAGGATGACGATGCCCAGCCGTTCGATGCGCGCATTATGCGCTGCTGCCGTTGTGACATGTGCTTCGCTTGCTGCCGTTACCGCGTTCGCCGCCGATTATCCTGCGCCAAAGCAGGGCGATTGGATCGCGAAGGATTTCAAGTTTCACACCGGCCATGTGATGCCGGAGTTGAAGCTGCATTACACGACGGTGGGTGAGCCGAGCGGCCAGCCGGTGCTGGTGCTGCATGGCACCGGCGGTTCGGCGCTCAATATGTTGACGCCTGCTTTTGCGGGCGAGTTGTTCGGCGCGGGCCAGCCGCTCGATGCCACGAAATACTACATCATCATTCCCGATGCGCTCGGCCACGGCAAATCGTCGAAACCCTCTGACGGAATGAAGACCGCATTTCCGAAATACAATTACGACGACATGGTCGATGCCCAGCACCGGCTGCTGATTGAAGGACTCGATATCAAGCATGTGCGGATGGTGATCGGCAATTCCATGGGCGGCATGCATGCCTGGATCTGGGGCACCAAATATCCTGATGTGATGGACATCCTGGTGCCGATGGCGTCGCAACCGACAGAAATGAGCGCGCGCAACTGGATGATGCGGCGGATGATGATCGAGACCGTGCGCGCCGATCCGGATTACAAGGCCGGCAACTACACATCGCAGCCCGGCATGATCAAATATGCCAGCGTGATGTATGGCATCGCGACAGCCGGCGGCACGCTAGCCTATCAAATGCTGGCGCCGACCGGCGAGACTGCCGACAGGAATGTCGATGACCGGCTCAAGGCGCCGTTTGTCGCCGATGCAAATGATTTCATCTATCAGTGGGAATCGTCGCGCGACTACAATCCATCGGCAGGCCTGGAGAGGATCGCGTCCGTCGTGCTCGCGATCAACGCTGCTGATGACGAGCGCAATCCGCCGGAGACCGGATTGATGGGTGCCGCGCTGAAGCGGATCAAAAATGCGAAACTGCTGCTGATTCCGGCGAGCACCGAGACCCGCGGTCATCTCACCACGGGTGGTGCGAAATTCTACAAGCAGCAACTGCAAGAGTTACTGCAGACCGCGCCGCAGCGGACCATGTAGGCGAGGGCAGGACGGCACGGACCATGTCCGTGCCGCTTCAACGACGATGGGTCAGTCGTCCTTGTTCTTGTGTTTGCGCTTCTTCTTTTTCTTCTCGCCGTCATTGTCGTCGGCCGGCTCGTCGGTTGCAGCGGTGTCGGCTTCGATCAGCGCAGCGACGCGCTCGACAACTTCCTGCTGCTGCTCAAGCCGCAGGGCTTCCTCGCGCTCCTGCGCTTCGCGTGCGCGCATCTGGCGGTGGTCTTCCCAGGCATCGAACACCATGTGCAGCCACGGCATGATCTGCTCGAGGGTCGGGAGCGTGCCGGGAGGGCCTTGCTCGCCGCGCGGCCCGGCTTCACCCTGCATACCGGGCTTGCCCTGAAGGCCCTGTTCACCTCGTAGTCCCTGCGGCCCGGCCTTACCCTGCGGTCCGATTGGACCCGGCTTGCCGTCGGCGCCAGCCTTTCCGTTGACGCCAACCTTGCCCTGCGGCCCGGCTTCGCCGCGCTTGCCTTGCGGTCCCGGTTTGCCATTGGCGCCGGCCTTGCCGGCCACGCCCGGCTTGCCCTGTGCGCCTTCCGGCCCCGGACGTCCGGGGTGGCCCTGCGGTCCGGGAAGCCCCGGTTCGCCGCGGGGGCCGCGTAATCCGGTTTGGCTGATCGTATCTTTTGCCACGCCTCACACTCCGTATTGATTCTGTCCGGCCGCTTTTAACAGGGGATGGATGACGGCTTCAATTCACCGCTGCAGCCACGCCACCACGGACATTCTCCGTTGCGCTTCACCACATGCGGACTAGCATCGGCTGTCGCTTGACCTGCGGGTATTCGCGGCAGTCTGGTGTGGCGGCGAACAGAAGATCAGGGAGGAGAATATGCGGAGAGGGCAGATCCTGTGGTTGCTGTGCGGCGCTGCGGCGTTGCTGGGGACACCTGCGCCGGCAGCGGCTGCCGGACAGCTCGCGGTCGCAGTCGCCGATTTCGACTATAGCGACACCTCCGGCGAGGAGGCCGACCAGTCCGCGCAGCATCGTGACCGCATGACCATCTTCGCTGCACTGCTGCGCGACGGGTTGGCGCAGCGCGACTACCGCGTGGTGCGCCCGGCCTGTCCGCAGCCCGCCTGCACGGCCGTCAGCATGGCGCCCGACGATCTCGTCGCCGCAGCGCGCCGCGGCGGGGCGCGTTATCTGGTCTATGGCGGCATCCGCAAGATGAGTACGCTGGTGCAATGGGGTGAGGTGCAGTTGTTCGATGTCGAGCGCGAGCAGCTGGTGATGCGCCGCGCCGTCACCTTCCGCGGCGATACTGACACAGCGTTCCGCCGCGCCGCCGATTTCGTCAGCGAGACGGTGAAGGATGCGATGGCCGGCCGATGAGCGCCGTCAGAACCTGCAGGATCGGGTTCAATGCGCCGCGGGACGCGTCGCGCAGCCCGCGGGCTATCTCACGCCAGTAGTGAAGCTACACACTCGATCTCGATCAGCATCGCCGGATTGGGCAGGGCCTGAACCACGCAGGTGGTGCGGGCCGGATAGGGCGGTGGCCCGAAGGCTTCGGCGTAAAGAGCATTCATCGGAGCCACGTCGGACGCGCGCGTCAGAAGAACGTTGACCTTGACGAGGTGCGAGATGTCAGTGCCGGCATCCTTCAGCACCCGTTTGATCGTGCGCACCACAAATCCGAACTGCGCCTCGAATTGTTCCGGCAATTGACCATCGGCGTCGAAGCCGGGAATGCCGGAGACGAACAGGAGATCGCCGACCCGCGCCGCATAGGACAGCGGCGGCGCCTTGATTCCGGGAGGGGGCGGGAAGTGCTGGATGGGCATGATCAGGCCTCGCGCTCATGTGTGACGGGCCAGCGTAGCAGGTCTACGCAAGGTGCGCCCGCGAATTGCCGAGCCCTGTCGAACCGGAAGGGGATCCGCGGCGACTTACGCTCTCATCAGGGCGACGGGCGACGACATATGGAATCAGTTCTGGCGCTGCTGACCTTGTTGGCCCTCACGAGCGCAACGCATGCCGGCGAGATACGCCTAGGGGCGTCCATGCAGGTGAAACCGGATTCGATCTGGTTCGGGGATCGCGCGAAGCTGGCGCGGTGGCAGGCACTGAAGAAGGGCGGCGATTCAAAAGCGCTGGCGTCGTATCAGGACGGCCTGCTGCACGCGCGCGAGGCATGGCAATTCGCCAGGCCGCTCACTGTCAAAATCCGCGGCTTTGAGCCGAAGGCGCATCTGGTCGATGTCGAGATGCAGACCGAAGGCCGGTTGCAGGGCTCCACATGGGTGCTGGATACCAGCGCGCTCCTGCGATAGCCATCAGCTATCCATGCGCCGGCACGTCGGCCCCATCCGCTGAATACTGTTTGATCTTGTTACGCATGGTACGAACCGACACGCCAAGCACGCGGGCGGCATGGGTGCGATTGCCGTCGCAGCGCGCCAGCGTCTGCAGCATCAGTTCGCGTTCGACCTCATGAACGGTCGCGCCGATCAGCATCGTCACCACCTCGCTGGGGTCGGATGCAGGCGCGAGCACATCGGATGCCCTGGAAGCGTCGTCGCGCGGGTCATCGAGGTAATCGTGAATGAACTGGTCTGACATCGGTATCTCCCGATCAACGCCTGCCTCGTCATGCGAAGCAACAACATCGAGAACGAACAGCCCCAGCCGTTGCGTTGCGGCAGGGTGGGCGCGATTGGTTAATGAAAGGTTAATCAATGGGTACCATTGGGTGTACCGCCGGAAATTTGCAACAAAGAAACTCGCTTTGTCTGCCCTGGCGCCTTGGAACCCGGCATTTCGATAAGCGCACAGGGGCGCGCTAGATCCTGGAGCCCCGGTTATAGGCGTCGATCAGGTGGTTATAGTCCCGCAAGAGCCGTTGCGGTGAGCCCTCGACCATCCAGCCGCTATTGGCATTGATCATCATCTTGTCGCCGGTGGTGTAAGGTACCTTGTCGCGGATGCGGCGCATCAACTGCTTGCCGGTGACGAGCACCGACTTTGCACTGCTGACATACATCGACCCGACCTTTGCGTCGGCGTCAGCGCTGGCCGCTTCTTCGAGGGATTTCACGGTGGCCTCATAGGCTGCGAGCGCTTTGGTAATCGCCTCGATATCGGGCCTGTCGGTGTCTTGCGCGCGGAACAGGCGCTGCGCATCGATCATGACTGCCTCGACATAATAGCGCGCCTTTCGGCCCTCCCTGGCCTCGATGGCGGCGAGCTCTTCCACCTTGCGTTTGTCGTTGATCGCTTCGGTCGCGGCGCGCAGGGTCTTGTCGGCGGCTGCGAATGCTTCCCAGGCGGCGGCGAGGCGCGGATGCAGCGCCCGGCCCTTGGCCATCCTGTCGTCCTTGTAGTTCTCCTGTGTGTAGTACTCGTCCGCTTCCTTCAGCAGCGGCTCCAGCGCGCTCGCCGCGCTCGCATAGGCCGAGGCCGCAGCCTCCAGAGCCGCATCATGCGGCTCCATCGCATTGGCCGCCTCGACATTCTTCCTGCAGTCCGCACTGCCGGAGATCTTGTAGACCCCGTAGACGATCCGCTCCTTGCCGGTCGGGCCGGATTTGGGCGCCCAGCTGAAGTAGCGCGTCCGCGAGTCGAGTGCGCGCTCCGAAAGACTGTTGATGCAGCCGACATAGGCGTTGAGCTTTTCGGTGGCGGTGGAGGATTGCGCGGAGGCGGGGGTGGTGCCTGCCGAGATCATGACGAATGCCGCGCCGGCGGCTGCAGTGAATGCGCGATAAGAAATCATCGATCAGGTCTCCAACGCATGAAATGGCATGCCTTGTGATGTCGGTGAGGATAGGGGAGTGGTGCGAACACAGCCAGTGACCGCCGCCCATAGTGCCATGCCGCGGGTACTGCATTGGTCGCTTTCAAGGTTACGGTTGGTTCAGGCCGTTACTCAATCTACGCTTTCTCGATCTGCCGCATGGGGGAGCGACGCGCGCTCCATGCATCGTAACCGAGCATGCCCACTGCCATTGCGACGACGAACACAATCACCGGAAGGCCGAGCCCCGCGAGGTTGACCAGCGCGGGGCCAGGACAGAGCCCTACGAGGCCCCAGCCGATCCCGAACAGCGTGGCCCCCATGACGAGCGGCGCGTCGACGTCCCTGCGCGTCGGCCACAGACTCTCCGCGGCAAGGACAGGTGTGCCACGCCGCCGCGCCAGCGCGAAGCCAAGACCGGTGACCGCGACTGCGCCGGCCATCACAAAAGCCAGCGTCGCGTCCCAAGCCCCGAAGATATCGAGGAAGCCGAGCACTTTCCCGGTGTCTGTCATGCCCGAGATCAGGAGGCCGATGCCGAACACAAGGCCGCAAGCAAAGCTGACGAAAACAAGTGGCATTGCATCAGCCTCCGATACCGTGACGCACGACGGCGACCGTGGCGATCGCTGCGGCCATGAAGATCGCTGTGGCGACGATTGAACGTGCTGACAGGCGTGCGATACCGCATACGCCATGGCCGGATGTGCAGCCGCCGCCCATGCGGCTGCCGAAACCGACCAGAAGCCCGGCAATAACGATGACGATCAGGCTCGCCGGCATCGCCGGTGCTGGCAATGGTGTGCCCGAAAGCGAAGCGAGCAGGGGCGCTGCCAGAAGTCCGACGACGAAGGCGATGCGCCAGCCGCGATCGCCGGCACCGGGCTGGAGTAGCCCCCCGAAAATGCCGCTGATCCCGGCGATGCGTCCGGTCAGCAGCATCAGCATGGAGGCAGCGAGTCCGATCAGCGCGCCGCCGACGATTCCAGAAAGAGGCGTAAGGTGATGCATGGTTCTGGCCTCCACTGATCGTGTTCTTATTCAGCGATGGACGTTATCATAGCACGCGATTGCTCTGCATCGGCATGAAACAAAATGCGGAGCTCCCGTGTCAATTTGCGAGAAGCAAGGATACGCCGCGCTTGAACCGGGCCGGTTTTGCAACGTTTGGATACGAGAAAAGGCCGGGCAGATGCCCGGCCTTCTTTGAAGTAGTGGATGCCCGGATCAAACTCGGGCATGACAGTGTAAGCGGCAAAATACGTTACAGCGCCTTGTTGCTGTCCTTCACCGCCTGCGCCTGCACATAGACCTGCTCGCCCATGTCCTTGAACTTCTGGCTCATGCTGGCCATGCCGTCCTCGATCACGCCACTCATCGACATGCCCATGGACGACTTGCCGCCGAGCGAGAGTGCGGCCTTTTCGTTGTCGCCGAGGGTCGCCGCGTAGTCGCGCACGTCTTGCGTGATCTTCATCGAGCAGAACTTCGGTCCGCACATCGAGCAGAAATGCGCGACCTTGTGGGCTTCCTTCGGCAACGTCTCGTCGTGATAGGCAACGGCGGTTTCCGGATCGAGGCCGAGATTGAACTGGTCCTGCCAGCGGAAGTCGAAGCGCGCGCGGGACAGCGCGTCGTCGCGGAGCTGTGCGGCGGGGTGGCCCTTGGCGAGATCCGAGGCATGCGCCGAGATCTTGTAGGTGATCACGCCGACTTTCACGTCGTCGCGATTGGGCAGGCCAAGATGCTCCTTCGGCGTCACATAACAGAGCATGGAGCAGCCGAACCAGCCGATCATGGCGGCGCCGATGCCCGAGGTGATGTGGTCGTAGCCCGGCGCGATGTCGGTGGTCAGTGGCCCCAGGGTGTAGAACGGCGCTTCGCCGCATTCCTTGAGCTGCTTGTCCATGTTGATCTTGATCTTGTGCAGCGGCACGTGGCCGGGGCCCTCGATCATCACCTGGCAGCCCTTCGCCCATGCCACCTTGGTGAGCTCACCGAGCGTCTCCAGTTCGGCGAATTGCGCGCGGTCATTGGCGTCAGCGATCGAGCCCGGGCGCAACCCGTCACCCAGCGAGAACGAGACGTCATACTTGCGCATGAGATCGCAGATCTCGTCGAAGTGGGTGTAGAGGAAGCTCTCCTTGTGATGGGCGAGGCACCACTTGGCCATGATCGAACCGCCGCGCGAGACGATGCCCGTAACGCGGTTGGCGGTGAGGTGAATATATTGCAGGCGCACGCCGGCATGGATGGTGAAGTAGTCGACGCCCTGTTCGCACTGCTCGATCAGCGTGTCCTTGTAGAGCTCCCAGGTCAGCTTGACCGGATCGCCATCGCACTTTTCCAGCGCCTGATAGATCGGCACCGTGCCGATCGGGATCGGCGCATTGCGCAGGATCCATTCGCGGGTGGTGTGGATGTTGCGACCCGTCGAGAGGTCCATCACGGTATCGGCGCCCCAGCGGATCGCCCACACCATCTTGTCGACTTCCTCTTCCACTGACGAGGTGACGGCGGAGTTGCCGATATTGGCATTGATCTTGGTGAGGAAGTTGCGGCCGATGATCATCGGCTCGAGTTCGGCATGGTTGATGTTGCAGGGGATGATCGCGCGACCCCTCGCGATTTCCGAACGCACGAATTCCGGCGTGATGAACAGTGGCACTTCGGCGCCGAAGGATTCGCCATCCGCGCGCGCGGCTTCAGCGCGCTCGAGCTGCTGCTTGCGGCCGAGGTTTTCACGCTCGGCGACGTAGATCATTTCCTTGGTGATAATGCCGGCGCGGGCGAATTCATACTGCGTGATCATGGAATCGCCGACGCCGCGCAGCGGCTTGTGATAGGCCTTGAACGACTTCGCGGCATGCGCAGCACCGACATTGCCGTTGTCTTCCGGCTTGATGGCGCGGCCTTCATATTCCTCGACGCCGCCGCGCTCCTTCACCCAGTCGAGGCGCGTACGTGCGAGGCCGTTATTGACGTCGATCAGCACGTTCGGATCGGTATAGGGGCCGGACGTGTCATAGACCGGCAGGTTCGGCTCGCCGGCGCCTTCGGAGAGAATTATCTCGCGCAGCGGAACGCGCAGGTCGGGCGCTGCGTCCGGGATCGCGTAGAATTTTTTCGACGACGGCAGTGCGCCGGTGGTGACGGCGGGCAGGGTGGTGTCGGGATTGGAGCGGATGTTCATGGACGATCCTCCGTTGGGATTGGCTATTGGGCTATTTGTTGTGCGGAAAGGCCGAGCCATTGCCGCACGCGGGCATCCGGATCGGAATTCTGGGTGACGTCGCTGACCACAGCGATGCTGTCGGCGCCGGCTGCGAAAATCTCGGCGGCCTGTTCGAATTTGATGCCGCCGATCGCGACCAGCGGCAGGGTGCCGACGCGCTTCTTCCACACCGCGATCTTGGGAATGCCCTGCGGCGCGAAGCGCATGGACTTCAATGTCGTGAAGAAGATCGGCCCGAGCGCCACGTAATCCGGCTTGGCGCGCAATGCGGTTTCAAGTTCTTCCTCGTCATGCGTGGAAAGGCCGAGCGTGATGCCGGCCTTGCGGATCGCGGCAACATCAGCGTCGGCCAGATCTTCCTGGCCGAGATGCAGATGCTGCGCCTTGAGGTCGATGGCGACGCGCCAGTAATCGTTGACCACGAGCTTCGTCTTGGTGCCATTCGTGACGGCAAGCGCCTCGCGAAACAGTGTCGTCGCAGCCGCGTCGTCGAGATCCTTGGCGCGCAGTTGTACGGTGCCGACGCCGAGCTGCGTGAGGCGCTTGACCCAGGCGACGGTGTCGACGACGGGATAGAAACGGTCAGGATACGGCATGCCAGAACGGTGTCCCGATGACTGGAGTGGAAGGAGAAGCGAAATCACGCGCGCCCATCAGGCCGGCCTCGAAGCCGGTGCGGCCGGCCTCGACGGCGAGGCGGAAGGCATTGGCCATGGCGACGGGATCGGCGGCCTTGGCGACGGCGGTGTTGAGCAGCACGGCGTCATAGCCGAGCTCAAGCGCTTCGGCGGCGTGTGACGGCGCGCCCAAACCGGCATCGACCACCAGCGTGATGTCAGGCAGGCGGTCGCGCATCAGCTTCAACGCGTCTGCATTGATGATGCCGCGCGCCGAGCCGATCGGCGCGGCCCATGGCATCACCACCTTGCAGCCGGCATCCACCAGACGCATCGCGACGCTCAAGTCCTCGGTGCAATAGGGGAACACCTCGAAGCCGTCCTTGATCAGGATATCGGCAGCTTCGACGAGGCCAATTACATCCGGCTGCAGCGTGTCATTGTCGGCGATCACTTCCAGCTTGATCCAGGACGTGCCGAACAATTCGCGTGCGAGCTTCGCCGTGGTCACCGCTTCGCGCACGCTGCGGCAGCCTGCGGTGTTCGGCAGCACGGTGACGTCGAGTTCGCGGATCAGCGACCAGAATGCATCGCCGGTCTTGCCGCCGGCGGATTCACGCCGCAGCGACACGGTGACGATGCCAGCGCCGGAGGCGCGGATGGCGTCCTGCATGATCGCGGGCGACGGATAGAGCGCCGAGCCGATGAGCAGGCGGGATTTAAACTCTTTGCCGTAGAAATTCACCATCAGGAATTAGCCTCCCTGCCGTGGCGTGATGATTTCGATCTCGTCACCGGGTTTCAGCGGCGTTTGCGCCCAGGCGCTGCGCGGCACGACGTCGAAATTCACAGCGATGGCGCAATGCGTGCCTTCGTAATCCAGTTCCTGAAGCAGCGCGCCGACATGCGACGCCTCGATCTCGCGGTGCTCGCCATTGACGATCACTTGCATTGCATCACCTCATTATCGATCATGCCACGCTTGACATAGTTGAGCGTCAGTTCCGCCAGCGCAGGCGCCAGCAGGAAGCCGTGGCGATAGAGGCCGTTCACCGCGATCGTGTTCTTCTCGATCGCAATCCGCGGCAGGTTGTCAGGGAAAGCCGGGCGCAGGCCCGAACCGAATTCAAGGATGCGCGCTTCGGCAAAGGCCGGATGCACCGCATAGGCGGCGCCGAGCAACTCCAGCGCCGAGCGAACGCTGACGCCCGAGCCTTCGTTCTCGATCGACGTCGCGCCGAGCATGAAGCGATTGTTCGCGCGCGGGATCACATAAAGCGGCCAGCGCGGATGCATCAGGCGGATCGGACGCGACAGTTGCACCTCATCGGTCTCGATGATGATGATCTCGCCCTTGACGCCGCGCAGCTTCGAGGTCTCGTCCTGCTCGCGCGCATAAAGGCCGCGGCAGTCGATCACCAGACCGTCGAGGTCTTCGGCCTTCGCCTCGCAATTGTATTTGATGATACCGCCGGCCGCGGTGATGCGCCGATGCAGTTCGGGCAGAACGAGCCGCGGCTCGACATGGCCTTCGCCGGGATAGAACAGCCCGTCGCGAAACCGGCCTTCGAGCGACGGCTCGATCTCGGCGACGCCCGCCGCATCGAGCCGCGTATGGCCGGAGGTCATTTTCGCGAAACGCTCGAAATCGGCGCGGTCGCGCGCATGCGCGATCACTAGTGAGCCGTTGAACGGCGTATCGGGCAATTCCTCGCGCCACAAATCGAGCGCGCGCAGGCCCAATCGCGACACCACGGGCTCGGAGACTTCGGCCTCGCACCACGGCGCCAGCATGCCGCCGCCCCAATGTGTGGTGGATTCGCGCATCTCGGCATTGTCGCGCTCATAGAGCGTGACGGCGTGACCGGCCTTGGCCAGCATCAACGCCTGCCAAGCGCCGGCAATGCCAGCGCCAATGATTGATATCGGTTGATCCGCCACGGGAGAGTCCCCGCGCGAAGATTGCGTAGTCTGAAACATCCCTGTCCCTTCGCCGGCATGACCCGGATCAGGTTCAAAGGGTCACCGCGGTCTCGCGCGTCTCTTCAGGATGAAGAGTGCAAGCTTGCGGTATCTCAGCTCCTCGTCGGAGCCCCCCTCGGAACGACTCTAATGTAAACCTATGGGTGGGCGTGTCAACGCGCCCCGGGAAATCACCGGATCACGCACAATTATGGCTTCGGAGCCTGCGCGTTGGCATCGGCCGCGTTCTGCAGATGCAGGCGCTCGGCATCCTTGGCGAAGATCGGCTGATGCGGCGGTGCGGAAATTTCACGGCGCTGGCGCTTGGCGGCATAGTAGTAGCCACCGGCATAGTAGGACACTGCGCGGTTGTGATTGCCATTCGCGGCACGATAGGCACCAGCGAGATATTTCACTGCGTAAGTGAGATTGGTGTTGGGATCGCGGAGGCCTTCGGCGGTGCCGGTGTAGCCAACGCCGCGCGCGGTCGCGAGCTTGATCTGCATCAGGCCGATGGTGCCGCCGCGGCCGATCAGGTTGGGGTGATACTTGCTCTCGCGCACGATCACGCGATGTACCAGCGCTTCAGGCACGCCATTGGCTTGAGCATGGGTGGCGACCATGGCGTCGTAGTCGGCGCGCTGCTGCGCGGATGCCAGTTGCGGAAGCGCGGCAACAGCCAGAATCGTCGCCAGGGACAGAGAAATGCGTTTCATGAATGGTCTCGAAAACTTCGTTCTCCGCCAGTAGCGGAGGCAGGCTTTCAGACGGCCTAAACCATCCGATTCAATTATCCGGGATTAGGGCTCGAATTGCGTCTTTCTGTAGGCCAGATTCGCCAGTTCCGCCCGATATTTACCCCAAATTATGCCCTGTTGTGATTTGCTGCGGTATTCCAGCGCTTTTCTTGCGGTTTTCCAGGGGCATGCCGAGCATGACGATGTCCGCCACCCATCCCGTCGTAACCCGCAAGACGATGCACGGGCTGCTCCCGCTCTGGGCGGGAATCGCGGTCTATGCGTTGCTGCTGGCGGCTGGCAACATGCTGCTCAATGATCCCGACACCTATTGGCAGATCGCAATAGGGCAGTCGATTCTCGATCACCACGCGGTGCCGCAGACCGACATCTATTCCTTCACGATGCGAGGCCAGCCATGGATCTCCACGCAGTGGCTGGCGCAGGTGCTCTATGCGCTGGCCTATGGTGTGGCCGGCTGGGCCGGCCCCGTGGTGCTTGGCGCGGGCGCTGTCGCCGTGACCATTGCGATGCTGACACGGTTTCTCGACAAACGGCTGCCGACCACGGCAACGCTGATACTGGTTGCCACGGCGCTGGCGCTGATGGTGGGACATCTGGTGGCCCGGCCGCATGTGCTGGCGATGCCGGTGATGGTGGCCTGGGTCGCCGGCCTCGTGAATGCGATGGATCGCAGGAGCGTGCCATCCTTCTGGCTGCTGCCGCTGATGGCGCTATGGGCCAACCTTCACGGCGGCTTCATTCTCGGTTTGGCGCTGATCGGTCCGATCGGCATCGATGCGATCTGGCATGCACCGAAGACGATGCAGCGCGCGTTGCTGTTGCGCTGGGTGCTGTTCGGCATCGCCGCGCTGGCCGCAAGTTGCGTGACGCCTTACGGTTGGGACTCGCTGCTGGCGTCGCGTCGCATTCTCAATCTCGGTGAAGCGCTGGCGCTGATTGGCGAGTGGCGGCCTGCGAATTTCAATCATGCCGGGCCTCTGGAACTGACCGTGCTGGTAGCATTCGCGCTGGCGCTGTGGCGCGGCATCACGCTGCCGCCGATGCGCATCGTGCTCGTGATCGGCTTCGTGTTCATGGCCCTCAGCCATATGCGCAATGCCGAAGTGCTGGCGCTGCTGGCGCCGCTGGTCCTGGCGACGCCGCTTGGCTTGCAGATCGGCGGACCGCAGCGGCCAGAGGCCGATCATGTATCGCCACAGCGTGGCTTGTTGTTCGCGGGGATCACGATCTGTCTGATCGCCGGGACATTCGTGTTGGCGTCCATGCAGTGCTACATGCCGCGCGAAGGCGCAGCACCTGCCAAGGCCGTGACCGAACTGCAGAAACTCAATCTCAGCCGTGTGTTCAACGACTACGACTTCGGCGGCTATCTGATCGCACGGGGTGTACCGACCTTCATCGATGGCCGTACCGAATTGTTCGGGACGAAGCTGATGGTCGACCACAACAATGCCAGCGGCCTGATCGAGCCTGACAATCTGTTCCGGCTGCTGAAGGATTACGATATCGAAGCGACCTTGCTGCGAACCCAGAGCGCAGCAACCAAGCTACTCGATCGCGTGGATGGCTGGGAGAAGGTCTATAGCGATGACATCGCCACGATCCATCTGCGCAAGCCGGGTGTGGTCCACAGCATCGCGCCCGCGGTGAAGGCGAATTGAGCGCTACGCTGCGGCTCTGTCCGTATCGCGTGCCGGCAGCGTGATGCGGACGATCAGGCCCCGCGGCTGACGATCAAGCAATGTCAATTCGCCGCCATGGGCCAGTGTTACGGCGCGGGCGATCGACAGGCCGAGGCCGAAGCCGGCAGCTTCGTGATCCATGTTGCGGGCGTCGTCGCCGCGTACGAAGGGCTGCAGCATCGCGCTCTTTTGTGCGTCCGAAATGCCGGGACCGTCATCGGCGACGTCGATGACGGCGCCGCCCTCGGACATCGTCAGAGAGATATTCGCTTCCGAGCCGAACTTTACGGCGTTCTCGACCAGGTTGGTCACAGCGCGATGCAGATCGTCGGGTCTTGCCATCGCCATGGCATGGGACGGGCCCTGGTAGGTCACCATATGGCCGATGTCGGCAAACTGGTCGGCGATCAGCTGCAGGGTTGTGGCGATATCCGTCAGCGTCATCTCTTCCAGCCGGCGATCATTGCGCAGGAACGATAGCACCGCTTCCAGCATCGATCGCATCTGGTCGAGGTCGCGCAGCATGTGACGGCGATGGCCGTCGTCCTCGATGAATTCCGAGCGCAGCCGCAGCCGGGTGATCGGCGTGCGCAGGTCGTGGCTGATCGCAGCCAGCATCTTGGTGCGGTCGTCGATCAACGTGCCGATGCGCTCGCGCATCCGGTTCAGCGCGCGTGCCACGGAACGAATCTCTTCGGGACCGCGTTCCGGAAGAGGCTCGGCCGAGCCGTTCAGGCTGAACTCTTCCGCTGCCTTGGCAAAGGCCGAAAGCGGCGCGGACAGCATGCGGGCCGCCCACAGGCCCAGAAGCGTCAGGCTGATCACCACGAATAGAAACGTCAGAACCCAGGGACCGCCCAGAAAGAAGCCTGGTCGCCGCTCCGGCAGGCTACTGAAGGAGAACATTTCGCCGTCCGGGAGGGTGATTCCGATCCGGTCCGGCGCGCCATCGATCGTCAGCAGCCGCGCGTCGGAGCCGAGCAGCCGGCGTAAGCTGTGACGCGGATAGTCGGGGCCATCGTCGGTCGTGATCGTCACATCCCGAGGGACCGGCCGGATGTCGAATTTGGGAAAGGCGTTTTTCAGATTGACCAGAAGTTGCGGGCGGTCGGCGATCGGTGTCGTCTTCAGCAAGCGAACGATCGCGGTCAATTCGCCGTGGCCACGGTCCCGCTGCGGGTCGTTCGGGTCCGGCCGCAGTAGCGTGAAGATGATCGAAAGAACGATGTGGATAGCGACGATCGACATCACCACCAGCGCGGTGATCTGGCCACTGATCCGACGCAGATTGAAGACGTTGAACATCCCTGTCGACTAGTTGGGAGTTGCCGTCGCGACCGCCTCGACTGTCGGCGTGAACATGTAGCCGCCTGAGCGCACCGTCTTGATCAATTGCGCGTCCTGCGGATCGACCTCGATTTTGCGACGGATCCGGCTGACCAGCACGTCGATGCTGCGTTCGAACGATCCGGCGCTGCGGCCTTGCGTGAGATCGAGCAGGCTGTCGCGCGACAGCACCCGACCGGCACGCTCGACAAAGGCGCGCAGCAGATCGAATTCGGCCGAGGTCATGGCGACGCGCGCGCCTTCGGGATTGCGCAATTCGCGGAGGCGGACGTCGATCTGCCAGCCGGCAAATGACATTGCCGTTGCGTTCGGCGTGGCGCTGGCATTGAGCGCTGTGGCCTGCCGGCGGAGCACCGCATTGATGCGTGCGAGCAGTTCGCGTGGATTGAAGGGCTTCGGCAGATAATCGTCGGCGCCCATTTCTAGGCCGAGGATGCGGTCCACGTCTTCGCCGCGTGCCGTCAGCATGATGATCGGCAATTGCGACTCGGCGCGGACCTTGCGGCACAGGCTGAGGCCGTCTTCGCCGGGCAGCATCACGTCGAGGATCAGGAGGTCGACGCGCGTGTCGGCCATCACCTTTTCCATCTCGCGCCCGTCGGCGGCGGTGGTGACGTTGCAGGAATTGGTACGCAGATACTTTGCGATCAGCGTACGGGTTTCGCGGTCGTCTTCTACGACCAGGATGTTCGGTACGTTTGCCATGCGAACTCTTTTGGCCGGGATCGGCGCGGGCTGCAGAAGTTTTTTGTTTCGGACTATTGCTGGTCTCTGGGGTGCAACAAACCGCAACATGTCAGCAAGGCGATAACAAGACCTCGTTAAGAAGGTTAACCGCAAGTTGCGAGCACTAAGCAAGCACCTTGGAGCAGATCATGACCTCTATCTCGGCTGCGTCCAGCAGTTCCTACCAGTCCCCCCTTCAAAAACTGCAGCAGGAGCTGCAGGCCGAGCTTTCCTCCGGAAAGATCAGCAGCGGCGATCAGGATGCGCTGTCCTCTGCTTTAACCGATATCGATGCGTCGTTGCAGGCCGACCGTTCGAGCCAGAGCCGCGGCAGCCGGCCCTCGCCGGACGATATGAAATCGAAGATCGACGACCTCATCAGTGCCCAGGTTTCCAGCGGCAAGCTGACCTCGGACCAAGCCACCGAATTGCAGGGCGTGTTCCAGTCGGCCTTCGCCGATGGCGGTCCGGGTGGAGCAGGCGGCGCTCGCGGTGCCGGTGGTCCACCTCCTGGCGGTGGACCCGGCGGCCCACCTCCGTCGGATAGCGCCGATAGTACCGACAGTACCGACAGTACCGATGATACGGACAGTGCGACCAGTATCTCCGATATCATGAAGCAGTTCCTGGACTCGCTGAAGCAATCGCTGGAGGCCTCGTCTTCAAGCTCCTACAGCGCGAGCGGCACCAGCGCTACAGCATCCAGCAGCAAGGCGTCATTCACGGCCCTGCTGATCGACTACCAGACCTGATACGAAGACCGCGACGCTTACGACCAGGCTGACGCCACCATCTTTCCCGCAAGGGAAAGGTGGTGGTTTCTTTTGTCTACGTCACTTTCGCGCTATTGCCGGAACAAGGAATACGTCCGGGAATTGTTATTCCTTCAATTGATTTATGGAGGCGACAATGGCTCCCGACGTCATGACGAAGTCGCATTGCCTGATTGCAAGCGACCGGATCGAGGGAACAGCCGTGCGGCGTCCGAACGGCGAACGCATTGGCCATATCGAGCGGCTGATGATCGATAAGATCAGCGGCAAAGTGTCCTACGCCATCCTCAGCTTCGGCGGTTTTCTCGGCCTCGGTTCGAACCTGCTGCCACTGCCTTGGGCCCGATTGACCTTTGATCGCGAGCTTGATGCGTATCAACTTGATATCAGTGAAGAGGAATTACGCAGCGCGCCGGCATTCACCGAGAAGCGCGAATTCGACTGGGGCGACAGGTCGCAGGAAGAAGCGCTGCATCGCCACTACGGCGTCGCCCCTTATTGGGCCGAATTCTAACGACCAATTTAGGTGGAACCGGAACAGTCATTGTACCTCCGCGTTGTTTTTGGACGATCCACAACGACAGGAGGAACAGATGTTCAAGAAATACATGACGGCTGGCATCGTTGGTTCGGCGCTGTTGGCAACCGCAGCTCTTGCGCAGAGCCCGAGCGCAACGACGACAACAGCCCCGGCGGCTGCGCCGGTCACTGCCTCTGATATGACGTTCAATGGCAATTGGCGTACATCGAAGGTGGTTGGTCTGAGCGTATATAACGAGGCCAATGAGAGTCTCGGTTCGATCAACGATCTGTTGACCGACAAGCAGGGGAACATCAAGGCGGTGGTGATCGGCGTTGGTGGTTTCCTCGGTGTCGGCGAACGCCTGATCGCCGTGCCTTTTGACAAGATCAAATTCGTGAATGAGCCGGTCGCCACAGCGGCGTCCTCAACCGGCGGTTCGTCGGGCATGAAGTCGACCTCGACCCCAAGCGGCATGACCACGGGCGCTGCCACCACGGGTGCTGCACCGGCGGCCGCGACGCCTGCCAAGGCGAATCCCTGGTACCCCGACCATGCTGTGCTCAGCGGCGCCAGCAAGGATCAATTGAAGGCGATGCCTGAGTTCAAGTATGCGACTTAAGGCCGTTTTGGCGTCGCGTCGTGATAACGCGGGCTAGAGACCAGTAAGCCAAGAGCGCGCCCGTTCTTCGGGTGCGCTCTTGGCCGTGCGTCCATCGATTTACAGCCCCGGCAACGCCGTCACGTTTACATTGATGGCGCCATCGGCCTCCGCGATCACCCGGAGTGTTTTGGAATCGAAGGCGATCCCGCCAAGGCGGAGGCTGCTGATCTCGGCGCCGACGCGGATCCCGTTTTCGTTCTTCTGGAAGTCCGCGATGACGGCGGCGATCTTCTTTTGTGCGTTCGAGGCAAAGGGCTTCAGATCGATGGTCGCACGTTCGGCCAGCGTCTTCTGTAGCAATGGCATGGCTGCACGAGCTGCCGCGCCGAGCAGGCCGAAGGCCGCTTCTGATTCAACGGCAAGTTCCAGATCGGTGAAGCGCAGCGTCTGTGCCGCCTGATCGAGCGCAGGCTTGCCCCAGACATGGACAGTCGCTTCGCCGCCAAGGCCGAACCAGCTCTGCTTCTCCTTGGCATTCACCAGCAACGAGATGAGCAGGCGGTCGCCGGAGGCGGAGACCGTTGCCTTCTTCACCGTCACTGCGACCGCGCCGGAATTGTCTTCCGGGAATGTCTTGCCGGCGAGCTGCGCCTCGATGATCTTGTTCAGTTCAGTGAAGGGCATGTCCACGGGCACACCGATGCTGAGCTTGCCCGGGCCGGGCGGCACGATGGCGAGTGTGGCAGGGAACGGACAATTCGGCTGCGTCTGCGTTGAGGTCACGCGTGTTTCGGCCTCGACGCCGAGTGTCAGCGTCATATTGCTGGCATCGATGCGCGGCTGGGCGGCGACTGCACGCGTCGGCTTCAGTTCGATGAACAGGTTCTGCAATGCACTCGCCCCTTGCAGCGGGATCGATCGGCAGAGTTTGGCCCATTCACGCCGGGCACTCTGCTCGAAGGCGGGATCGTTGCGCAGGCGCTGCTGCAAGGCGATGATCTGCTCGTTGACTGCATTGTCGATCATCGGCTTGACCTGCGCCGGCACATTGATGCGGGCGCCGGCGACCGCGACATTGGTATCGCCGAGCGTCACCTGAGCGGCCAGGTTCGGGTCGATCCGCCAGTTCGGGGTCAGCCGCGGCTGCGCCGAGACCACCACATTGCCGCGGATTTCCGCATTGGCATTGACGTTCTTGATGTTGATGTTGCCGAGCTGCTTGGCCACATTGCCGCCGAGCAGGTTGCCGAGCGCGCCGCCCAGCGCATCGCGCACATTGGTGGAGATCGCGCCGGTGACATTGAGTGCACCGGTCAGGGGCGCGGACATGGTCAGCGTGTCCTGCGCGCCGGTCGCCGCGATCGGACCGCGTGCGGCCGTCCACTTGATATCGGCATCCTGCAGCAATTGCTGCACAGGATTGTCAGCCGTGCCGTTGAAGCTGCGCGGCGCGCCGCGGTCGGCGGCATCGCGGATCGCGGTGAGTGCAATAGCGATCGGCGCGATGATGCTGGAGCTGCGAGCGGGTGAGGCCGGCAGCGGCGGCAATTCGACCAGCACTGGCGCCGAGCCAGTGCCGCGCGGCGCCACATAGTCCATCACCTTGAGTGCGACCACGAAAAAGACGGCGACCAGCACGGCGCCGATCAGTATGGGTTTAAGACGCATGATGTCCCCGCTCGAAACGCGGGGACATTACAATGCCAGGGTCATGCGCGCCAGTTACGAGCCGCGCCTCAGATTAGCCGCGTTTGCCACTTGCGCTGTCTGCACGGCGGTCCATCGGCAACACGATGACCTTGGTGCCGACAGTGACGCGGGAATACAGATCAGATACGTCCTGATTGGTAAGACGGATGCAGCCGGACGACACCTGCGTGCCGATGGTCTCCGGCATATTGGTGCCGTGGATGCGATAGATGGTGCCGCCGAGATACATGGCACGCGCGCCGAGCGGGTTGCCGGGGCCGCCGGCCATGTGGCGCGGCAGATAGGGCTGGCGTGCGATCATTTCAGCGGGCGGGGTCCACGCCGGCCATTCGGCCTTGCGGGTCACGGTTTGCACACCGGACCAGGTGAAGCCATCGCGGCCGACGCCGATGCCATAGCGGATCGCCTGACCATGACCGAGCACGTAATAGAGATAGGTGTTGGGCGTATCGACGATGATCGTGCCGGGAGCCTCGCGGGTCGGATAGTTGACGATCTGCCGCTTGAAGCGCGCAGGCTGTTCGATAGCCAGGCGTTCGTCATCCACCTGCGGAGACTGCACATAGGGCGAAGGCTCGCTCTGTACAGGCGGCGCCATGAAAAACGGAAACAGCGGCAGCGGCGCTGCAACGGCCGAATGCGAGAAGGAAAATGCACCGGCGATAAGCGCGCCGATGGCGACGGCAGCGCGGCGAATTTTTCGTTCGAAGGAAGCGAGGGTGATCATGGGAATCTCCGTTTGAGCGCCTGTGAATGAGCGCCCGTTCGGCGTCTCGTTGGCAGGAGATCTACCCAGCGGCCGTTTCAGGAGATTTGCGTCAATTCTGCAAAACGGTTTCGTCGCGGCGGAGAAATGTGTCGTCGCGGGGGATAGGGGCAACATTGTTGTGACAGAAGTGACTGTCGGCGCGCCGATTTGAATCAAGCGCGCCGGGCTTCAGTGGTCACTCGTTAACGGTGGTATCGGGGCGCCAGGTCAGCAGCCGGTTCTCGATCACGGTCAAAATCCATTCGGCCAGCAGCGCCACGATCGCAATGACGATCATCGCCGCGAACACGCCGTTGGAATCGAACGAGCCTTGTGCGGTCGCGATCAGCAGGCCCATGCCTTCGCGAGCGCCGAGGAATTCGCCGACGATGGCGCCGACCAGCGCGAAGCCGAACGACACATGGAGGCTAGCGAGAATCCAGGACAGTGCCGAGGGCAGCACCACCGCGCGCGTCATCTGCCAATTGCTGGCGCCGAGGATGCGCGCATTCGCGATCAGGTTCTTGTCGGCTTCGCGCACGCCCTGGAAGGCGTTGGCGAATACCACGAAGAACACCATCACGACGGCAAGCGCGATCTTCGATGCCGCGCCGAGGCCGAGGGCCACGATGAAGATCGAGCCGAGCACGACGCGGGGGATCGAGTTTGCGACCTTGATGTAGATCGAGAACACGTCTGACAGGAGCTGGTTACGGCCCAGCGCGATGCCGCACAGGATGCCCATGGCCGAGCCGATCAGGAAGCCGGCGCCGGCCTCATAGATCGTCACCCAGATCTGCATCCATAGCGGCCCGATCGAGGTGCCATTCTCGGTCCAGTCAATCAGCTTGGTGACGATGCCGGACGGCTGGCCAAAGAAGAACGGATCGATCGCGCCGAGACGGACGCCGAATTCCCAGCCGCCGATCAGGACCACGAGAACGGCAAGCCGCAGTGCCAGCACGAGGCGCTGATGGCGGCGCATGCGCTGCACGGCGGTTTCGATACGGCCATCGGCGGCGAGGGGGGCGGAGACGGTTGTTTCGGTCATTTTAGTGTCCCGCTCGCGCGCGCAACACTTCCTCGCGCAGGTCGTCGGAGATCTTTCGCGCAATCGCGATGAAACGTTCGTCGTAGCGCAACGTCGCGACATCTCGCGGACGCGGCAGGTCGATCGTGTGGACGGACTTTACCCGTGCCGGGCGCGTGGTCAGCACGGCAACGCGATCGGCGAGCAGGATCGCTTCGTCGAGATCATGCGTCACGAATAGCACCGCGGATTTCGCCTGCGCCCACAGTTGCAGCAATTCTTCCTGCATCAACTCCCTGGTCTGCACGTCGAGCGCGGAGAACGGCTCGTCCATCAGGAGCACCTGGGGATTGTTGATGAAGGTCTGCGCCAGCGCCACGCGCTTGCGCATGCCGCCGGAGAGCTGATGCGGATGGTGATGTTCGAAGCCCTTGAGGCCAACACGCGTGATCCAGTCGCGCGCCTCGGTTTCCGCCTTGTCTTTCGGGACACCGCGAAACAACGGCCCGGCCATGACATTGCCGAGCACGTCGCGCCACGGAAACACCGCGTCCTGCTGGAACACGAAGCCGACGCGGCGATCGACGCCGGTGACCGGCGCGTCGAACAATGTGACCTCGCCGCCTTGCGGACGGGCGAGGCCGGCGATCAGCCCCAGGGTCGTCGACTTGCCGCAGCCCGTCGGGCCCACCACGGCCATGAATTCACCGGGCGCGATGGTGAGGTCGAAATCCTCCAGCGCGGAGAGAACGTCACCCGAAGGCGTGACGAAGCGGCGCGCGACGTTCTTCAGCGCGACGGCGGAGGGCGATGCAATTGCTGACATGCTCAGTTCGTCGCGTTGGCTTTGACCACGAAATCCGTGGTGTAGGTCTTGGCGAGGTCAATGGTCTTGCCCTTGAGGTTGGGCGAGAAGCTGTTCAGCACACTCAGCACCGACTCCGGTGCACCAGCAGGCATCATGCCGTCCACGGAGTATTGCGGCTTGCCTTCTTTCAGGCCCTGCACATAGAGGTCGAGTTCGCCGGCATAATAGTCCTTCGGCATCTGCGCAGCGATTTCTTCCGGCGAGTGGCTGTTCATCCACTTCAACGTCTTCACGAAGGCATTGACGACCTTCTGTGCCGTCTCCTTGTTCGCTTCCATCCAGGCGCGGTCCATATAGAGACACGCAGCCGGATAATCGCCGCCAAGCGCAGCGCGGGTGCTTTCCGGCGTCCGCAAATCGATGCCGACTTTTGCCGTGCCGTTCTTGACCGCGCGTGCCACTGTTGGCTCCGTGGTCATGCCGGAGACGATCTTGCCCTGCTGCATGGAAGCCAGGAACGTATCGCCGGCACCGACCGGCACCAACGTGTAGTCCTGCATCTTCAGTCCGGCCTTGGCGGCGAGCGCGCGGGTCAGGAAGTCCGTGGCAGAGCCGAGGCCGGTGACGCCGAGCGCCTGACCCTTCCAGTTGGCGGGATCCTTCAGTCTGTCCGCATCGGCGGCTTTCACCAGCACGACTTCGCCAGGCGCGACGGCGAATTGCACCACCGAGGTAATGAACTTGCCCTTGGACTGCAGGTCGATGGTGTGATCGTAGAAGCCGACCACGCCTTGCACTTCGCGCGCGAGCAGGGCGGTCGCCGCCTGCGAGCCGGAGGTCGAGTTGAAGAGTTCGACGTCGAGCCCCTGTTCCTTGAAGAAGCCGAGCTGCGCCGCGAGTTTCGCCGGCAGATAGATCTGCTTGTCGATACCGCCAACCATGATCTTGATCGGTGTTTGCGCCGCAGCGGGGGCTGCAAGTGCAGCGGCGAGTGATACAGCCGCAATGGCTGCGGCGAAGAATTTGCGCATTGGCGTTTCCTGACTTCTAAATTCGGCGCTGGTCTACTGCGCGGGGCGGTTGTCCCGGCCGATGCGCAAGCGCTCGCAACGGGGGCATCAGGCCCCGGCCTGCGTCAAACTGTCAATCGGCTATTGGAAGGTCACAACAGCAAAAAGCGCCCGCTCGGGAGAGCGGACGCCGTGCGAAAGCTTCATGGGTTGAGTCTCTACAGCACGCCCAATACGATAGCGCCGACGAAGGCGATTGCCGCATAGGCGATCACAACGCTCAGTTGACCGGACATGGTCATGGGAACCCTCCCTTTGACGTTGTCGCGCGGAGTAACGCGAAAGCCGGCGGTCCGTTCCCGCAGAAAAGAGAATGAGGCCGATCAATTGCTGCCATAGCGGTACGGGCGTCGGCAACATGGTAAATCAAACGTGAATTCAATGCGTTGAAGAGTCTTTAAAACATTTCGACCACCTTGCGCGAATGACGCGCAGAGTTCGTTTGTATCTCGTCGGCTCCGTCGTCCTTGTATCGCTTGCGGGTTGCGGACGCGGTCTGTTTCAGACCCAGGAACGTGAGCCATGGCGTGCCGAGGCAGAAGTCGCATGTCTCAAATCCGGCACGGTGAAAGAGGGCGCTGATCTCGTTCGGATCAACCCGATTTCCGGGCCCGGTGTCTGCGGCGCAGAATTTCCCTTGAAGGTGGCGGCGCTCGGCGAGGCCAGCATCAGCTACGGTTTTGCCGATGAAAGTTTGCGGCCACCTGGCGGCATCGGCGGTGCAAGCCAGCCGCGTTGGCCGGTCCAGCAGCAGCCACAGACCATGGCGCGCCCCGCCAGCAGCTATCCGAATTCGTATCCGCAAGCCGCGCCGCAGCAGCCGTCCTATGGCGGCTCATCTTACGGCGGCGCTGCCAATAACGGGCCGATCTCGCTGAACGCGCCGGGCGTGCCGCCGGACAATGAAGACGAAATCGAATTGCCGCCGGAAGGCTCGCCGCAGGCGATACCGGCACAGCAGCCGCAGCCGCGCGCGCCTTACGGACGCTATAGTTCAGGTGTGCAGCAGAGCCAGCCGCCGCAGGATTATGCGCCGCAGCGTCTTGGCCCCGGGCCAGGTAATGTTACGGGCTCGGTCGGCCCGGTCGCCGTGAAGCCGGTGGCGACGCTGGCTTGTCCGATCGTCTCGGCACTCGACAAGTGGCTCGCTGAGTCCGTGCAGCCGGCGGCGATGCGCTGGTTCGGCGTCCGTGTCGCCGAGATCAAGCAGATCTCCGCTTATTCGTGCCGCGGCATGAACGGCAATTCGCGCGCGCATATCTCCGAACATGCATTCGGTAACGCGCTCGATATCTCCGCCTTCGTCCTCGCCGATGGTCGCAGCGTCTCGGTGAAGGCAGGCTGGAAGGGCATGCCGGAAGAGCAGGGCTTTCTGCGCGACATCCAGGGCGGCGCGTGCCAGGTCTTCAACACCGTGCTGGCGCCGGGCTCGAACGTCTATCACTACGATCACATTCACGTGGATCTGATGCGCCGGCCGAAACGCCCGGTGATCTGCCAGCCGGCTGCCGTGTCGGGCGAGGAGATTGCCGCGCGCGCGCAGAGCCGCAATCCCTATGCCAGCCGCAATAATGACTATGGCGGCGTGACCGGCTCGATCGGCCGCACGGCGAAGAAGTCCACGCGCAAATCGCCTGACGACGAGGACTTCTACGAGAACGAATAAGCGAGTGCGTCAGATGCGGTAGGCGGCAAGGAACATCCGCACCGCGCTGTCGACGACCTTGTCGATCTCTGCGCGCGTCGGCGTCGGCTTGGCCTGGAAGATGAAGGGCTGAAACAGCGTCGCCTGGCACGACATCATGAACTGCGCCGCCGCCAGCTCCGTATCCTCGATTTTCAGTTCCCTGGCTTTGACGCGCGCATCGAGATAGGCGGCGACCTGCCGGATCGCATGTGCCAGCACCGCTTCGTAAAAGCGCTTGCCGACATCGGGCATGCGCTCCGCGATCGCCATCACCGTGCGGATCGCGGAGCCGCCGCCGGGCCGGCACAGCAACTGAATATAGGCCCGGCCGAACTCACCGAGGGTGGTCACCGCATCGCGTTCCGGATCGAGATTGAAGACGGCCTTGCCTTGTTCGAGCTTCTCCTGCTCGACGATCGACTCGAACAGCGCGCTCTTGTCGGTGAAATAGACATAGAGCGTCCCCTTGGAGACGCCGGCCGCACGCGCGATCTCGCCCATGCTGGCGCCGTCAAAGCCCAGATCCAGAAAGACTTTTCGCGCGCCGTCGAGAATCTGGCGGCGCTTGGCGCTGTCTTCCTCGCCGACGGGCGAGAGGGGGGCAGGTTGGGAGGCAACCATTCATTCAGCCTGTTCGATGAATCACCGGGGGACCGCCCCGGGATGAAACTGGAATACCGCTAAATCGTGATGAACTGGTCAAACTGTATCTTGACCGAACCGTTCGGTCAATTTACATATTGTCACAGCAAGCGGGGACCCGGCCTGTCGGCAGGTTTCCGCATTTACATGCTTGAGGAGGCCGGAATGGCCGGACCACGCGACCAGGCTGCCCGTATCATTCGCCCGGAGGGCGAGGCTGACAGTGCGCCGGTGCGCGTCGTGCCGCCTGTCGCCGACGAGCCTGCTGCCCGCGGTCCCGCGGATGCCCCCGCGCCCGAACAGCCCGCGGCTGCAGCGCCGCCAGCTGCCGCACAGGTCGCCGCTCCAAAGTCCGGCAAGAAGAAAAGGGTGCTGCTCGGCGTTGGCGCATTGCTCGCGGCTGCGGCCATCTATTATGGCGTGAACTATTATCTGGTCGGCCGCTTCATCGTCTCGACCGACGACGCCTATGTGCGCGCCAACAACACCACGCTCGGCGCGCGCGTCTCCGGCCATATCGCGCAGATCCTGCCCGGCGACAACGTACTGGTGAAGGCCGGTGACGTGATCTTCAGGATCGACGACGGCGACTACCGGATCGCGGTCGATGCCGCCAAGCGCAAGATCGAAACCCAGAAGGCGACCATCGATCGCATAGGCCGTCAGGTCGGAGCACAGGAAAGCGCCGTGGAACAGGCGCAGGCGCAACTCGCGTCCGCAGATGCCGCCGCCAATCGCGCCTCGCTCGAATTCGACCGTCAGGAAACGCTGAGCAAGCAAGGCTTCGCCTCGCGCTCGGTCTACGAGACCTCGCAATCGAACCGCGACCAGACCTCGGCAGCCGTCAAGGCCGCGAAGGCCTCGGTCGATTCCGCCAGGAGTGCCGTTGAAGTCACCAGGGCACAGCAGAACGAAGCCCGCGCGCAGCTCGCCGAATTGCAGAGCGCGCTGGACAAGGCTGAGCGCGACCTCGATTTCACCACCGTGAAGTCGCCGGTGGATGGCATCTTCTCCAATCGTCTGGTCTCGACCGGTGATTTCGTGAGCATGGGACAGCGTCTCGGCAATGTCGTGCCGCTCAATGACGTCTATATCGACGCCAACTTCAAGGAGACGCAGCTCCGCCGCCTGAAGCCGGGCCAGCCGGTCTCGATCGAGCTCGATGCCGATAGCAGCCGCGCCATCGAAGGCACGGTGGAAAGCCTCGCGCCTGCTGCCGGCTCGGTGTTCACGCTGCTGCCGCCTGACAACGCAACCGGCAACTTCACCAAGATCGTGCAGCGCGTGCCCGTGCGCGTCCGCGTGCCGGCGGATATCGCGAAGCAGCACATCCTGCGTGCCGGCATGTCGGTCTATGTCCGTGTCAACACCAAGCCGGGTGCCTCGCCCGCGCAGTAACGGATCACGCTGATGTCGTCAGCATCGACAACCCTGTCAGGAACACTGCCGGCCGCGCCGGTGGATGCGGACCGGATTGCGCCGAAGCGCCTGTTCGCGTTCCTGATCATGGTGTTCGGCATGTTCATGTCGATCCTGGACATCCAGATCGTTTCGGCCTCGCTGTCGGAAATCCAGGCCGGCCTGTCCGCATCCTCCAATGAAGTCTCGTGGGTGCAGACCGCCTATCTGATCGCGGAAGTGATCGCGATCCCGCTATCCGGCTTCCTGTCGCGCGCGTTCGGCACGCGTCTGCTATTCGCGATCTCTGCGGCAGGCTTCACCTTCGCCAGCCTGATGTGCGGCTTCACCTCATCCATCGAGCAGATGATCCTGTGGCGCGCGATCCAGGGCTTCCTTGGCGCCGGCATGATCCCGACCGTGTTCGCCTCGGCCTATACGGTCTTCCCGCGCTCCAAATTCCACATCGTCGCGCCGATCATCGGCCTTGTCGCAACGCTGGCGCCGACCATCGGCCCGACGGTGGGCGGCTATATCACCGACGTGATGTCGTGGCACTGGCTGTTCTTCATCAATGTGGTGCCGGGCATCGGCATCACCATCGGCGTGCTTGCGCTGGTGGATTTCGACGAGCCGCATTTCGAATTGCTCGATCACTTCGACTGGTGGGGCCTCGGCTTCATGGCCGGCTTCCTCGGCTCGCTCGAATATGTGCTGGAGGAGGGGCCGCGCAACGACTGGTTCGCGGACGAATCCATCGCGACTTTCGCCGTGATCTGTGCGTTTTCGGCGATCGCATTCTTCTGGCGCGTGCTGACGGCAAAGGAGCCGATCGTCGACCTGCGCGCCTTTACCAATCGCAACTTTGCGCTCGGCTCGACCTTTTCCTTCTGCATCGGCATCGGTCTGTACGGCCTGACCTACATCTATCCGCGTTATCTCGCCGAGGTCCGCGGCTATAGCGCGATGATGATCGGCGAGACCATGTTCGTCTCCGGCATCGCCATGTTCCTGATGGCCCCCATCGTAGGCCGCCTGATGACCAAGGTCGACTTGCGCATCCTGATCGGCATCGGCCTCGTGCTGTTCGCTTCGGGCACCTGGCAAATGACCTGGATCACCCGCGATTTCGACTTCTATGAACTGCTGGTGCCGCAGATCCTGCGTGGCATGGGCATGATGCTGGCCATGGTGCCGATCAACAATATCGCGCTCGGCACGCTGGCGCCGCAGATGCTGAAGAACGCTTCCGGCCTGTTCAATCTCACGCGTAACCTCGGCGGCGCGCTCGGGCTCGCGATGATCAATACCGTGCTCGACCACCGCACCGATTTCCACATCACGCGGCTGCACGACAAGGTCACCTGGGGCAACGCCAAGGCCGTCGAGACGCTCAACATGTTCACCCAGAAATTCCAGGGCATGGGCGACGCCTCGCGCATGGCCATGAAGCAGTTGTCGCAGATCGTCCACCGCCAGGCCGTGGTGATGGGCTTCGGCGATGCGTTCTTCATGCTGTCGGTGTTTTATGTCGGTCTCAGCGTGATGGTGATACTGCTCGACAAGCCCAGCAATCCCGCCAATGCGGGCGGTGGCGGGCACTAGGCCGCCGCTGGAGCGGTTCTATCGCCGATCCGCGATTGAAGCTCGCCATCATGTTGCCAAAAGCCGACGGCACATCTATAAAACTACCTTCCATTGCTCGAACCCGAGGGAGAGTCTGCATGAAGTCGATTGATCTGCTCTCCGGAATTCTCGGTTCGGTGCGCGCATGCGGATTTATGCGGGCTCATTGAGCCCCGGTTCCGCCTCTGCCGGTCGGGCCTGATGTCCCGATCATCCTGATCTTTCCCGTTTCTGTACTTTTAGGACGCTCGCGCTCGGCCTGGCCGTTGCGCGTCAAACCATGGAGCCGGTTGGCGCAGGGGCGCTGCCGGATGATGTCATGACTCTGAAATCCAAAGACCGCGCTGCCGCCATCCGTGTGGTGATTCCTTTCGTGATCCGGCACTGGCTCCGGCAACCCGGGCGCGCTGCGACAGTTTCCATCGGTTTGCTCGGCGCAACGGTGGCCGACCTGTTCATGCCGCTGTTCTCCGGCCAGCTGGTCGATGCCGTCACCAAAGGCGGAACTGACCCGGCGGCGCGGCAGGCGGCGTTCATTGCGTTCGGCGCCATCGTCGCACTCGGTGCGTCGTCGATGCTGCTGCGGCTGCTCGGCATCCACGCCATCGTTCCGTTCACGCTGCGCATCATGTCGGATCTGTCGCGCGAGGCTTTCGCGCGCGTGCAACGTTTCTCGACCGACTGGCACGCCAACAGCTTTGCGGGCTCCACGGTGCGCAAGGTCACGCGCGGCATGTGGGCAGTCGACCTGCTCAACGACACGCTGCTGATGGCGCTGCTGCCGTCGCTGGTGGTGTTGCTCGGCTCGATGCTGCTGCTCGGCTGGCACTGGCCGGCGCTGGGCGGCGTGATCGCCGTCGGCACGGTCGCCTATATCGCGATGACCGTGTGGTTCTCCACGCGCTACATCGCGCCCGCGGCGCGCGTGTCGAATGCATGGGACACCAAGGTCGGCGGCACGCTGGCGGATGCGCTGACCTGCAACGCCGTGGTGAAGTCCTTCGGCGCGGAACGGCGCGAGGACGATCGGCTGGGGCAGGTCGTCGGCCGCTGGCGCGTGCGCGTGGCGCGGACATGGTTTCGCTACAACACGACGAGCACGGTGCAGCTCGCGGTGCTGCTCTGCGTGCGCACGGCGGTGATCGGCGGCGCCTTGTGGCTGTGGCTGCAAGGTCAGGCGACGGCGGGCGATGTCACCTATGTGCTGACGAGCTATGTCGTGATCCACGGCTATCTGCGCGATGTCGGCATGCACATCAACAACCTGCAGCGTTCGGTGAACGACATGGAGGAGCTTGTCGCGATTCATGATGTCGCACTCGGCATTGCCGATGCACCCGATGCCCAGCCGATTGCCATCACCGGCGGTCGCATCCTGTTCGATGACGTGACGTTCCACTATGGCGGTCATGCGACGCCGCTCTATCACGGGCTGTCGGTGGACATCCGTGCCGGCGAACGCGTCGGTCTGGTCGGGCGTTCTGGCTCGGGCAAGACGACCTTCGTGAAGCTGATCCAGCGACTCTACGATGTCTCTGGTGGCGGCATCATGATTGACGGTCAGAATATCGCCGACGTCACGCAGGAGTCGCTGCGCAGCCGGATTGCGATCGTGCAGCAGGATCCGATCCTGTTTCACCGTTCGCTGGCCGACAACATCGCCTATGGCCGGCCCGGCGCCAGCATGGCGGCGATTGAACAGGCGGCGCGGCTGGCGAATGCGCATGACTTCATCACCCGGCTGCCAAAAGGTTACGGCACGCTGGTCGGTGAGCGCGGTGTCAAACTGTCGGGTGGCGAGCGGCAGCGTGTCGCGCTGGCGCGCGCATTCCTGGCGGATGCACCGGTGCTGATTCTGGACGAGGCGACATCGAGCCTCGATTCAGAGTCGGAGGCGCTGATCCAGGAGGCGATGGAGCGGTTGATGAAAGGCCGCACCTCGATCGTGATCGCGCATCGCCTGTCGACGGTGCGCAGCCTCGATCGCATTCTGGTGTTCGATCACGGGCGCATCGCGGAAGAGGGCACCCATGCCACGCTCACGGCGCGACCGGGTGGCATCTATCGCGGCCTGTTCGAGCGTCAGGTGCTCGATCTCGATCGCACCAGTGCGGCCGGTTGATCGAAGACCGCCGACTGATCCAAAAACGCGCGACCGCGATGACTATCGCGGCCGCGCGGTTCTGCACATGCCGCAGTGTTTGCTGGCGCATCCTGTCCGACGGCTGCACGAATGGACTTGTACATGCAGTAAATCGCGTCGTGGCGCTCTCCGACTCTTGATCATGAGCGGCATAATCAAGCCATCATGCCGGCGTGTTGCTAGTCCGGTAATGCCATGGAGGCATTTGGAGGGATGAATGGCAGATCTATACGTTCTGGTTCACGGCGCCTGGCATACGGGCAAGGAGATGGACGCGGTTGCTGGTCATCTGCGTGCGAGCGGGCATGTCGTTCATTGCCCGACGATCGCCGGCAACAACGCTGGTGATGACCGCAGTACTGTTGGGCTTGCGCAGGCCATCGCTTCGATTGCCGACTACATCGAGAAAGAAAATCTGCGGGACATACGGTTGGTCGGGCACAGCTATGGCGGCATGGTGATTTCGGGCGTTGCCGATCGTATGGCGGAGCGCATCAAGCGGCTGGTCTACATCAACGCCTTTGTCCCGCTGGACGGGCAGTCGCTCAACGATATGGTGCCGCCGCACTACCTCGGAATGTTCGACGCGATTGCTGCCGCCAACAACAATACTGTGACGCTGCCGTTCGAAATCTGGCGCGATGCGTTCATCAACGATGCCGATTTCGCTTTGGCGACGTCAGCCTATGAGCAACTCAACCCGCATCCCTACAAGACGTTCACCGACAAGATTTCGTTGAGCAGGCCGCTTGCCGAACTGGCGATCGGGAAATCCTATGTGAATTGCCAGCAGGACATCGCGATGCCGCACAGTCTGCCATGGCATCCGCGACTATCCGAACGTCTCGGTCTGTTTCGATTGGTCGAATGTCCGGGCAGCCATGAAATGTTCTTTACCAACCCCGCGCGTCTGGCAGAGGCAATCATCCAGGCTGGGCGAGACTGACGCGGCCTTCAAAACTGGCGAGGGGCCCGGCGTGTTGCGCCGGGCCCCTCGTTGTTCAGAAAGATATCAGCCGGCCTGTAAGCCGGGTTCTGTAGGGCATCGCCGATTTGCATCGGCGATACGTGACGGCCATTCCTCTGGGACCATAGTTGCCTATGGCCTCAAGCAACCTACCCGGACAGCGAGCGAGACATCACCCTGCAGTGTTATCGCTCAAGAGCGAACTAACTGCGTTGCCGTCCCTATTCGGTTTTGCTCCCGGTGTGGTTTGCCATGCCGTTTCCGTTGCCGGATACGCGGTGCGCTCTTACCGCACCTTTTCACCCTTACCGCGCCAGCTCCTTGCGGAGGGAGGCGAGGCGGTTCGTTCTCTGTGGCACTTTCCCTGGGGTCACCCCCGCCGGACGTTATCCGGCACCGTATGTCGATGGAGCCCGGACTTTCCTCTCCCGCAGCCTTTCGACCGTAGCGGGAGCGGCCGTCCAGCCGACTGACCAGCAAGCCATGGGGGTTGCCGGCGCCGACGTCAAGCACTGACCGGCGGCGCAAGCCGCCAAAATAAATTATCCTGAAGATGTCGTTCTGCTGCCGGTTCGTTCGACTGACCGCATGATCCCGGAAAGTGGAAACCGGTTTTCGGACCCGATCATGCCCATGTCACGGCGAATGGCGCCGCTCAAGAGGAGACAACACCATGCAGTATCTGCTGATGATCTACCAGAACGAAGCCGAATACGCGAAAATGGACGCCGCCACAGGCAAGAAGATGCTTGAGGAATATGGCGCGTTCACCCAGTCCATCGTCCAGAGCGGCAATTTCAAGGCTGGCGACCGGCTGCAGCCGACGACCACAGCGACCACGGTGCGGGTGCGCGACGGCAAAATGCTCACCATCGACGGTCCGTTCGCCGAAACGCGCGAACAGCTCGCTGGCTACTATCTGATCGACGCGAAGGATCTCGATGCTGCACTGGCGATTGCGGCGCGGATTCCCGGCGCGCGGGTCGGTTCAATCGAGGTACGGCCGATCTGGGTCTATAACTGACACCATGACGCCGGCCGAAATCGACAAGATCTTTCGCAACGAGGCGGGTCGCACGCTGGCGACGCTGATCCGCCTCGTTGGCGATTTCGATTTGGCCGAGGATGCGTTGCAGGATGCCTTCGCGGTTGCGCTTGAAAGATGGCCGGCGGCTGAGCCGCCGGCCAATCCGCGTGCCTGGCTTGTCAATGTCGGCCGCAACAAGGCGATCGACCGTGTCAGGCGTCTGGTATCGTTTCGCAGCAAGCAGGAACAGGTGACGCACGAGCTGTTGCTGAACGCCTGCGCAAATGACGATCACTGTGACGCCGCTATTCTCGACGACGACATGCTGCGGCTGATCTTCATCTGCTGCCATCCGGCTTTCGCGCTGGAGGTTCAGGTAGCGCTGACGCTGCGGACCGTCTGTGGATTAAGCACCGCTCAGGTGGCACGGGCGTTTCTGATCGGCGAAGACGCCATGGCGCAGCGCCTGGTCCGAGCCAAACAGAAGATCCGCATCGCAGGAATTCCCTATGAAGTGCCAGCACTAGACGCGCTCGAACAGCGCCTGCGCGGCGTGTTGGCCGTGATCTATCTGGTTTTCACCGAAGGCTACGTCGCCACGTCAGGTGACGATCTGATGCGGCCAGACCTGGCGCGGGAAGCAATCCGGCTAGCTCGTTTGCTTGATGCGCTGATGCCGCGGCGCGGTGAAATCAAGGGACTGCTGGCGCTGATGTTGTTGCACGACGCACGCCGTGCCGGCCGGCAGACCGCCGGCGGCGACATTATCTTGCTGGAGGAGCAGGATCGCGGACTATGGGACCGGCCGCAAATTCTCGAAGGGCTGGCGCTTGTCGAAGAAGCTTTGCGTCTGCCGGGGCGCCCTGAATTCTATGCGGTGCAGGCCGCGATCGCGGCACTGCATGCGCGGGCGCCAAGCTATCAAGCAACAGACTGGCCGCAGATCGCCGGGCTGTACGAAGTCCTGCTGCGGATCAGGCCATCGCCGGTGATCGAGCTCAACCATGCCGCTGCGGTGGCGATGGTCGATGGTCCGCTGCGTGCGTTGAATCTGATCGATGCACTGGAGGCGCGGGGCGGACTCGGCGACTACGATCTGCTGCCGGCGGTGCGCGCCGATCTGCTGCGCCGTCTCGGCCGGCGCGATGCCGCCCGCGATGCGTATCACCGGGCCAGTGCGGCCACACAACTGGCGCCGCTGCGCCGGCTTTACGCGCGCCGGCTGGCCGAACTGGATCGGCAGGAGCCTCCGGAGGACTAGCGCGCGGCGGTCGTCGTCTCCGCCGGCAGGCTGGCGAGCAGGGCCTGCAGCGTCGTGAGCGTCGAGTGATCCACGAGACCGTCGACGCGCTCGGGACGGAAATGGCGCTGGAAGGCAGTAACCACTTCCATGGTCGGGGCATTGTACTGGCCATCGGTCTCGATGCCGTAGCCATAGCGCGCCAAAGCATGTTGCAGCGCCAGCACGTCGTCGCCTGCAGTGCCGAGTTTCATGGTTTCGCCGCGCACGATCGGCGCCGGCATCACCCAGTGGCCGACGCCGGAATTGGCGAGCGAGTGCCACGGGAATTTTTCGCCGGGATCCTTCTTGCGCGAGGGCGAGACGTCGGAATGACCGAGCACGCGATGCGGCTGCAGATCGTGACGCAGCATGATGCCGCGGCACAGCGCGGTGACGGCGGCGATCTGCCGGCTCGGAAAATCCGGATAGCCCCAGTCATGACCGCGATTGATGATCTCGATGCCGATCGAGCAGGAATTGATGTCCTCTTCGCCGGCCCAGAAACCGACGCCGGCATGCCAGGCCCGCTTGGCTTCCGGCACCGTCTGCACGATGCGACCGTCTTCGAGCACGATGTAATGCGCCGAGACATCGGTGCCCGCGGTGCACAGGCGCGTGATAGCGCCTTCCGGATCGGGCATGCCGGTATAGTGCAGCACGATCATGTCGGGCACGAGGCCCTTGTTACGCTCACCGAAATTCGGCGACGGGATCACGTCGGAAACGACGGATGAATCCGGGGTAAAGGTCGGCATGTCCGCGGCGCCCTTGGGAATCGGGAGGGCGCGTTGACGCTTGGAGTCGGATCCAGCGGGTGCGGACGTAGGTGAAGCCATCAGAAAACTCAGATCAGTCACGAGAACAGCGACACATATCGGTTGCGCCGCAGGCGCGTACTATCCTCGACCGGCACCTTGCTATGCAACGACTGCATGACAGTTTTGCCCCATTTTTATCCACTGTGGGCTTAAGGCATCAGCACTACGATGAAACCGCCACTTGTAATTGATCGATTGCTCTCCAACCCATCAACGCTTTCTTAACGCTAAGTGCCGTTACTGAGTGGTGAAGAGCCAACCTGAAAAGGGCGGCCAAAGTTCCATTTTGACGCTCAGATCCCCATGGCAATCCCGAAAAATCCATGCGGACATCAGGCCTTTCCTGCGCAAAACGCGGGCGGCGCGTCGAATGGAACCCGCAATCGCGCGGCAATCGGGCTTTTCGGTCGGAAAAGCCGGGCGTCGCGCCGACAGTTGAGGCGACATGGGCCTGTTCGTGTCCAGTTTGATTTTGCGCCTCGATGCGAAGGAATGGAACGCGCCGTCTGCGTGCTTCAGGCAGGCGCGCGCATGAGCACGCCCGATACAAGACATATCTCCGTTCTCGGCGTTGAAGCCGTCGACATGCTGAGCCCGCGCGCCGGTGGTATTTATGTCGACGCCACGTTCGGCGCCGGCGGCTACTCCCGCGCGATCCTCGCGACGGAAGGAACCCGCGTCATCGCCATCGATCGCGACCGGACGGCGATTGCCGGCGGTTTCGATCTCGTCGACGCGTCTGACGGCCGCCTCACGCTGGTCGAAGATCGCTTCTCCAATCTCGCCGATGTGTGTGCTGCGCAGGGCGCGCCACTGGTTGACGGCATCGTGATGGATGTCGGCGTGTCGTCGATGCAGCTCGATCAGGCCGAACGCGGTTTCTCCTTCCGTTTCGACGGCCCGCTCGACATGCGCATGAGCCAGCATGGGCCGACCGCGGCCGATGTGGTGGCGAAGGCGTCCGAGGCTGATCTCGCCAATATCATCTACATCTTCGGCGAGGAGCGGCATTCCCGTGCCGTTGCGCGCGCGATCGTCGCGGCACGCAAGGAAGCTGACATCGAGACGACGAAGCAGCTCGTCGATATCGTGCAGAAAGTCGTGTGGGCCAAGCCCGGCGAAATCCATCCGGCGACGCGCACCTTCCAGGCGCTGCGCATCTTCGTCAATGCAGAGCTCGACGAACTCCATACCGCGCTTGCCGCTGCCGAGCGCGTGCTAAAGCCGGGCGGCCGGCTGTCGGTGGTCTCATTCCATTCGCTGGAAGACCGTATCGTCAAGAATTTCATGACCGAGCGCAGCAAGACTGGCGGTGGATCGCGGCATCTACCGGAGGTCGCGCAGTCGAAGCCGCGTTTCTCGCTCGTCAACAAGCGCCCGATCATCGCGGGCGATGAAGAGCTCAAGGCCAATCCGCGCGCACGGTCCGCGAAACTGCGCGGCGCCGAACGCACCGATGCGCCGGCGCAGGATGCCGGCCCGTTGCCGGGCTGGCCGACGCTCGCTTCCGTGATGAAGGGAGGCTGACCATGCGGATCATCCACCTTCTCGTCATCGCCGTTCTCGTCTTCGCCGCTGCCTATGTCTATCGCATCAAGATGGAATCCACGGTGCGCACCGAGGCTGTGCTGCGTCTGCATGCAGATATTCGCGAGCAGCGCGACGCCATCGCCGGGCTGCGTGCGGAATGGGCCAAGCTCGACGCGCCGATGCGGCTGCAGGGTCTGGCCGAGCGACATCTCAAATTGCAGCCGATGACAGCGCAGCAATTCGATACGTTGAAGAACCTGCCGGATCGGCCGCCGAATTTCGCCAAACCGGGTGAGCCCGATCCGATCGGCGCGATGATCCACACCATCGATCCGGATATCGTGACCGGTTCGCTGCCGGCGCCGGAGGATCCGCAGTGACAGGTCAGCCGCTCGACCCGAACAAACCGATTGAACGGCCGCCGGAGCCCTGGCGCCAGCGTCTGATCCGCAGTCTGCTCTACGGGCGCAATGTCGATCGCGCGGCGAAGGCACGCGCGCGCGTTGGTCTTGCGATGATCGCCTTCGGCGGTGTGTACGGCATCATCGCCGTGCGCCTCGTCATGTTCGCCGTCAATGGCGACACCCATGCCGAACGTCGCGCCACCCGCGACGCCATCGCCACCGCACGTCCCGATATCGTCGACCGCAACGGCGCGATCCTCGCGACCGACGTCAAATCACCGTCGCTGTTCTCCGAGCCACGCCGCATCATCGACAAGGACGAGGCGGTCGAATTGCTCACCGGCGCATTGCCCGATCTCGATGGCGCCGAAGTGCGCGAGCGGATCATGAGCAAGAAGGGCTTTGCCTGGCTGAAGCGCGAGATCACGCCGCAGCAGCAGCGCGACATTCATCGCCTCGGCATTCCCGGCATCGGCTTCCTGCGCGAGAACAAGCGCGTGTATCCGAGCGGAGCGGCAGTCTCACATCTGATCGGCCTGACCAATATCGACAACCAGGGCATCGCCGGCATCGAGAAATGGCTCGACAGCAACGGTCTCGCCGATCTGCATCGCGCGGGCTTCGCCTCCGATCGCCTGCAGAAGCCGGTCGAGCTCGCCGTCGATCTGCGCGTCGAGCACGCGCTGCGTGACGAATTGCTCAAGGCCAAGGCGAAATACAGCGCCAAGGCCGCATCGGGTCTCGTGTCGAACGTGAAGACCGGCGAGATCGTCGCGATGGTCTCGCTGCCCGACTTCGATCCGAACAATCCGAAGGAAGCGCACGACCCCGACCGCATCAACCGCCTGACCACCGGCGTGTATGAAATGGGCTCGACCTTCAAGACGCTGACGCTGGCGATGGCGCTGGACTCGGGCAAGGCCAATCTCAATACGATGTATGACGCGCGCTATCCGCTGAGCTACGGCAAGTTCAAGATCCATGACACCCATCCGGTGCCGCGTCCGATCTCGCTCGCCGAAGTCTTCACTTTCTCGTCCAACGTCGGTGCTGCGAAGATCGCGCTCGGGCAGGGCGTCGAGGCGCACAAGGCGTTCCTGAAGAAGGTCGGCCAGCTCGATCGCCTGCGCACTGAATTGCCGGAAAGCGCGATGCCGATCGTGCCGAAGCGCTGGGGCGAGCTGAACACCATCACCATCGCGTTCGGTCACGGCATGGCCGTGGCGCCGCTGCAGGCGGTGATGGGCGTCAATGCGATGATCAATGGCGGTCTGCTCATTCCGCCGACCTTCCTGAAGCGCACCGAAGAGGAAGCGCGGGAGATCGGCAAGCGCGTCATCAAGAAAGAGACCAGCGACAAGGTGCGTTACATGATGCGCCTGAATGCCGAGACCGGCTCGGCGCGGCAGGCCGAAGCCAGAGCCAAGGGTTACTATCTCGGCGGCAAGACCGGTACGGCCGAGAAGGTCGTCAACGGCCGCTATTCGAAGAAGCAGGTGCTGAATTCCTTTACCGCCGTGCTGCCGATGGACAACCCGCAATTCCAGGTTCTGGTGATGCTGGACGAGCCGAAGGCGCTGCCGGAAACCCATGGTTTCATCACCTCGGGCTGGAACGCGGTGCCGACGGGCGGCAACGTGATCGCCCGTATCGCGCCGCTTTTAGGGCTTGAGCCCCGCTTCGATCTGGCGCCGTCCGATCGCCTTATTCTGGCGACATCCAAGGTGACTCAGTAACGCCGCATCTGCGCTTTACAGCCGGTGCAAAATGCGGTTTGCGTGGCGTTGCGGAACCTGATTTGTCACTCGATCTGGCCTGCCCGGAGCAGCATGAAACTACGCGATTTGTTCAACCCTGATGCCGTGATGGAGCCGTCCGCAAAGGACCTCACCGTCACCGGACTGGCCGTGGACAGCCGCGCAGTGAAACCGGGCGATCTGTTCTTCGCACTGTCGGGCGCGAAGACCGACGGTTCGCGTTTCATCGCGCAGGCACTGGCGTCAGGTGCCGTCGCCGTCGCCGGCGGCCACAAGCCCGACAATCTGTCCGTGCCTTTTGTGCGCACGCCCAATCCGCGCCTTGCGCTGGCTCTCGCGGCGTCGAAATTCTATCCGCGTCAGCCAGCGGTCATTGCCGCCGTCACAGGGACATCGGGCAAGACCTCGGTCGCATCCTTTGCGCGCGTAATCTGGGGCCGTCTCGGATATGCCTCCGCCAGCATCGGCACCATCGGTCTCGTCTCGCCGAAGCGCACCGTCTATGGCTCGCTGACGACGCCGGATCCGATCTCGCTGCACCAGCAGATCGACGAGATCACCGGCGAAGGCGTCACGCATCTCGCGCTCGAAGCATCGTCGCACGGCCTCGATCAGTTCAGGCTCGACGGCGTGCGCGTCTCTGCCGCCGGCTTTACCAATCTGTCGCGCGACCACATGGATTACCATCCGGACGTCGCGCATTATCTCGGTGCCAAGCTGCGGCTGTTCCTCAATCTGGTCGTGGATGGTGGGGTCGCCGTGGTCGCGGCTGATCATGAGCATTCGCCGCAAGTGATCCATGCCGCACAGTCGCGCCACTTGCGCCTGATGAAAGTCGGTCGCAAGGGCGACGGCGCAGGCGAGGGCATTCGCCTTGTCGACGCCGTGGTCGAGGGCTTCGCGCAGAGACTTACACTTGAGCATTGCGGGAAGACCCGCGCGATCAGGCTGCCGCTGGTCGGCGAATTCCAGATCGAGAACGCGCTGGTCGCGGCCGGTCTGGTGATCGGTACCGGCGGTGATGTCGATGCGACCTTCGCCGCGCTCGAACATCTCGAAGGCGCCAAGGGGCGTCTCGAGCAGGTCGGCGCGCATAATGGAGCGCCGGTATTCGTCGATTACGCCCACAAGCCCGATGCTCTCGCGAAGGCGCTGCAGGCGCTGCGTCCCTATGCGAAGCGCAAGCTCGTCGTGGTATTCGGCGCCGGTGGCGATCGCGACGCGGGCAAGCGGCCGCTGATGGGCGAGATCGCCAGCGAAAATGCCGACCGCGTGATCGTCACCGATGACAATCCGCGCAGCGAGAATCCGGCGGCCATCCGCGCTGCCATCATGGCGGCTGCAAAGGGCGCCGTTGAAATCGGCGACCGCGCCGAAGCCATTCGCGTGGCTGTCGAAGGTCTGCAGCCCGGCGATGCCCTGCTGATCGCCGGCAAGGGTCATGAGACGGGACAGATCGTCGGTACCCGCACGCTGCCTTTCAGCGATCACGAGGCCGCTGCAGCGGCGCTTGCCAAGAGGACTGCATGAGCGAGTTTCTTTGGACATCGGCCGCGCTGGTCGAGGCGATGCACGCTACAGTGCAAAGCGCGCTCCCGGACGGCATCACCGGCATCTCCATCGATACCCGCACCATCAAACCCGGCGAAGCCTATTTCGCCATCAAGGGAGATGTGCATGACGGCCATTCTTTCGTGGAGGCTGCGCTGAAGGCCGGTGCAGGCTTGGCTGTCGTCGAAGCCGCGCAGCGCGACAAGTTTCCCGCCGATGCGAGCCTGCTGGTGGTTGATGACGTGCTCGCAGCGCTCGTCGAACTCGGCATCGCCTCGCGTGCACGCCTGAAAGCGCCAATCATTGCGATCACCGGTTCAGTCGGCAAAACCTCGACCAAGGAAGCGCTGCGTCGCGTGCTGGAAGCGCAGGGCAAGACGCATGCGTCGGTGGCCTCGTTCAACAATCACTGGGGCGTGCCGCTGACGCTGGCGCGCTGCCCGGCCGATGTACGTTTTGCGATCTTCGAGATCGGCATGAACCATGCCGGCGAAATCGAGACGCTGGTGAAAATGGTGCGGCCGCATTTCGCCGTCATCACCACGGTCGAGCCGGTGCATCTCGAATTCTTCGCCGGTGTTGAAGCGATCGCGGATGCGAAAGCCGAAATCTTTTCCGGACTAGAACCCGATGGCGTGGCGATCCTCAATCGCGACAACTCGCAATTCGCGCGGCTACAGAAGAGTGCCAAGAAGGCCGGTGTCTCGCGCATCGTCTCGTTCGGCGCGGACAACAAGGCCGACGCACGGTTGCTCGACGTCTCACTGCATCCGACCTGTTCGGCGGTGCATGCGAACGTCCTCGGTCACGATGTCACCTACAAGCTCGGTATGCCCGGCCGTCACATGGCGATGAACTCGCTGGCGGTGCTGGCCGCGGCATCGCTGATGGGGGCTGATCTGGCGCATGCGGCGCTGACCCTGTCGCAGGTCGTGCCTGCTGTGGGCCGCGGCGCTCGCCATGTCCTGGAAGTCGCAGGCGGTGAGGCGACGCTGATTGATGAGAGCTACAATGCCAATCCCGCCTCCATGGCAGCGGCCATCAACGTGCTCGGCGCCGCGGCTGTCGGGCCGCAAGGGCGCCGCATCGCGGTGCTCGGCGACATGCTCGAACTCGGCCCCGATGGCGCGAAACTTCATGCCGGGCTGCTGGATGCGGTCCAGTCCAATGGCATCGATCTGGTATTTTGCTGTGGTCCCCTGATGCGCAACCTTTGGGACGCCCTTTCCACGGGCAAGCGGGGCGGCTATGCCGGGGATGCGGCGGCGCTCGAATCGCAGGTGCTGGCCGCGATCCGCGCCGGTGACGCCATCATGGTCAAGGGCTCGCTCGGCTCGAAGATGAAACCGATTGTCTCCGCGCTCGAAAAGCGCTTTCCCGGCAACGCCGCGCTCGACGACGCCGCGGTATAGGGCGGACTGAATGTTCTACTGGCTGATCGATTTTGCGGGCACCGTCCCGGTGTTCAACGTGTTCCGCTACATCACCTTCCGCACTGGCGGCGCGGTGGTCACCGGCGCACTGTTCGTGTTCCTGTTCGGGCCCTGGATCATCGACAATCTGCGTCTGCGCCAGGGCAAGGGCCAGCCGATCCGCACCGATGGCCCGCAGTCGCATCTGGTCAAGGTGGGCACGCCGACCATGGGCGGGCTGATGATCCTGTCCGGCCTCGTGGTCTCCACGCTGCTCTGGGCCAATCCGCGCAATCCCTATGTCTGGATCGTCCTCGCAGTCACCCTCGGCTTCGGTTTCGTTGGCTTCTATGACGACTATCTGAAAGTCACCAAGCAGAGCCATAAGGGCTTTGCCGGCCGCACGCGCCTCATGATCGAATTCATCATCGCCGCTGCCGCCTGTTTCGCCTTCGTCAAGCTCGGCCGCGATCCGCTGTCCTCCTCGCTGGTGATCCCGTTCCTCAAGGACGTGATCGTGAACTTCGGCTGGTTCTTCGTGCTGTTCGGCGCCTTCATCGTGGTCGGCGCCGGCAATGCCGTGAATCTCACCGACGGTCTCGACGGCCTCGCCATCGTGCCGGTGATGATCGCCTCCGCCTCGTTCGGCATGATCGCCTATCTCGCCGGCAATGCGGTGTTCTCGGATTATCTGCAAATCAATTACGTCGCCGGCACCGGCGAACTCGCCGTGCTCTGCGGCGCGGTGCTCGGCGCTGGTCTCGGCTTCCTCTGGTTCAACGCGCCGCCGGCCTCCATCTTCATGGGCGATACGGGTTCGCTGGCGCTGGGCGGCATGCTCGGCTCCATCGCAGTCGCCGTGAAGCACGAGATCGTGCTCGCCGTGATCGGCGGGCTGTTCGTGCTCGAAGCCGTGTCTGTCATCGTGCAGGTCACGTCGTTCAAGCTTACCGGCAAGCGTGTGTTTCGCATGGCGCCGATCCATCATCACTTCGAGCAGAAGGGCTGGACCGAGCCGCAGATCGTCATCCGCTTCTGGATCATCTCGGTGATGCTGGCGCTCGTCGGCCTCTCCACGCTGAAGCTGCGGTGACCGCGTGATCCCCGTCACATCCTTCGCTGGCAAGACAGTCGCCGTCTTCGGCCTCGGCGGTTCAGGCCTCGCGTCGTGCCACGCGCTGCAGGCGGGCGGTGCGGAAGTCATCGCCTGCGATGACTCTATCGACAAGATGGTCGAAGCCACGCAGGCCGGTTTCATCACCGCCGATCTGCGCACGGTCGCATGGGGCAGTTTCGCCGCATTGATCCTCACGCCCGGCGTGCCGCTGACGCATCCGGCGCCGCATTGGACGGTCGTCGCTGCACAAGCCGCCGGCGTCGAGGTGATCGGCGACATCGAACTGTTCTGCCGCGAACGCAAGCTGCATGCGCCCGATGCGCCGTTCATCGCCATCACCGGCACCAACGGCAAATCCACCACTACGGCATTGATTGCGCATCTGATGCGCGAGGCCGGATTCGATACGCAGATGGGTGGCAATATCGGCACCGCGATCCTGTCGCTGGAGCCGCCGCGCGCTGGTCGCGTGCATGTGATCGAGATGTCGTCCTATCAGATCGATCTCACGCCCTCGCTCGATCCGTCCGTCGGCATCCTGCTCAACGTCACGCCCGATCACATCGATCGCCACGGCACGCTGGCGCATTACGCTGCGGTGAAGGAACGTCTGGTTGCCGGTGTGCAGGCAAGCGGTACGGCCATCATCGGAGTCGATGACGACTGGTGCAGCAAGGCGGCCGATCGCATCGAGCAATCCGGCAAGCGCGTGGTTCGCGTCTCCGTCGAACATCCGCTGGCCGATGGCCTGACCATCCGCGGCAGCAGCATCGTCCGCAATGCCGGCGGCGCGCAGAGCGATCTCGTCGATATCGCGGGCATCGGCTCGCTGCGCGGCCTGCACAATGCGCAGAACGCCGCCTGCGCCTCGGCGGCAGCGCTGGCACTGGGCGTCAGTCCGGCCGTGCTGCAGAAGGGACTGCGCAGTTTTCCCGGCCTCGCGCATCGCATGGAGCAGGTCGGTCGCCAAGGCGCGACGCTGTTCGTCAACGACTCCAAGGGCACCAATGCCGACGCTGCCGCCAAGGCGCTGTCGTCCTTCAACGATATTTTCTGGATCGCGGGCGGCAAACAGAAAGAGGGCGGCATCACCTCGCTCGCCGAATTCTTCCCGCGCATCCGTGGCGCCTATCTGATCGGCGAAGCCGCGAACGACTTCGCGCACACGCTGGACGGCAAGGTGCCTTATGAGATCAGCGTCACGCTCGATGTCGCGGTAGCCAATGCCGCGCGTGACGCCGCGGAAGCGGGCCTCGCGGAGCCGGTGGTGCTGCTGTCACCCGCCTGCGCGTCCTTCGACCAGTTCCGCAATTTCGAGATCCGCGGCGACCGGTTCCGCGAACTGGTGCTGGCGCTGGATGGGGTGAGGGCGGTTTGATCCCAGGCTGTCATTCCGGGGCGCGCGGCACGCGCGAACCCGGAATCCCGACATGGTGGCGACTCTCGTAGAGCCAGGCGACGCTGAGGTTCCGGGTTCATGCCGTCTCGCTCCGCGATCCGGCATGCCCCGGAACGACAGAGCATCCCTCCGCCCCATTCTCCACAATTTTTCACAATCTCTTAACCCTCTGGCAACCACGATGGCCCATCGATAGGAGTTCATCGACCCGCAGGACGCGCCCATGATCTCTCGCGAACAACGCACACCGCTCAGCGAATGGTGGTGGACCGTGGACCGCCTGCTGCTGGCGGCGATCATCGCGCTGATGCTGGCCGGGGTGATCCTGTCGCTGGCAGCGTCGCCGCCGGTGGCGACCCGCATCGGGCTCGATCCCTTCCACTTCTTCAACCGCCACATCCTGTTCATGGTGCCGTCGGTCATCGTGCTGATCGGCGTGTCCTTCATGTCGCCGCGGCAGATCCGCCGTTCGGCGCTCGTCGTGTTTGCGCTCTCCATGGTGCTGATCGTCGCGACCTTGCTGATCGGACCGGAAGTGAAGGGCGCCAAGCGCTGGATCACCATTCTCGGCATCAATATCCAGGCCTCGGAATCCGCCAAGCCGGCTTTCGTCGTCATCGCTGCCTGGCTGTTCTCGGAATCCGCGCGCAAGCCGGAGATGCCCGCAACCTCGATGGCCATCGTGCTGCTGATGATGCTGGTGTCGTTGCTGGTGATGCAGCCTGACTTCGGTCAGACCATGCTGATCCTGATGGCCTGGGGTTCGCTGTTCTTCATTGCCGGCATGCGCATGGTCTGGGTGTTCGGCCTCGGTGCCACCGCGGCAGGTGGGCTATTGATGGCTTACTTCCTGGTGCCGCACGTTGCCGGCCGTATCAAACGCTTCATGGATCCCGCCTCGGGCGATACGTTTCAGGTCGATACTGCGATGGAAGCCTTTTCGAATGGCGGCTGGTTCGGCCTTGGGCCGGGCGAGGGCATCGCCAAGCGCAGCCTGCCGGACAGCCACACCGACTTCGTCTTTGCCGTGGGCGCCGAGGAGTTCGGCATCCTGCTCTGTCTCGCGGTGCTCAGCCTGTTTGCCTTCATCGTGATCCGCGCGATGTCGCGCGCTTACGCGACCGAGGACCTGTTCTCGCGTTTTGCCGCCTCGGGCCTCGCCATTCTGTTCGGCGTGCAGGCGGCGATCAACATGGCGGTCAATCTGCATCTGATCCCGGCTAAAGGCATGACGCTGCCCTTCATCTCCTATGGTGGTTCGTCGATGATCTCGCTGGCTTACAGCGTCGGCATGCTGCTCGCTTTGACCCGGATGCGTCCACGTACCGAAGTCGAGGCGATCGACGCCCACGTCGCGCGCACTTACGCGTGATGAGTACCGCGCCCCTCATATTGCTCGCGGCGGGCGGCACTGGCGGACATCTGTTTCCGGCGGAGGCGCTCGGCGTCGTGCTGATGAAGCGGGGCTTGCGTGTGCGTCTGGTCACCGATCCGCGGGCGCTGAAATATAGCGGGCTGTTTTCGCGCGAGATGATCGATGTGGTGCCGAGCGAGACACTGCGCGGCCGCAATCCGATAGCGCTGGCGCGCACCGCCATCATGCTTGCCGCCGGCACCGCGATAGCGCTGAATCTCATGCGCAGCCTGAAGCCTGCGGCGGTGATCGGTTTCGGCGGCTACCCGACAGTGCCGCCGCTATTCGCTGCGCGTCTGTTCGGCATTCCCAGCCTGATCCACGATTCCAACGCCGTGATGGGCCGGGCCAATCGCATGCTGTCCGGCAAGGTCAGCGCGATCGCCACATCGCTGCCCGGCGTGCTCGACCGCGATCCCGAATTGTTGAAGAAGACCACCACCACGGGCACGCCGATGCGCCCGGCGATCCTCGCCGCTGCGGCCGTACCCTATGTCGCGCCCGATCCCACCGGGCCGCTGCGCCTGCTCGTCGTCGGCGGCAGCCAGGGCGCGCGTATCATGGCCGATATCGTGCCGCCCGCGATCGAACGTCTCGAACCCGCGCTGTGGGATCGTCTCATCCTCACCCAACAGGTGCGCGACGAAGATATGGCCCGCGTGCGTGCCGTCTACGACAAGCTCAAGATCAAGGCCGAACTCGGGCCGTTCTTCAGCGATCTCCCTGCGCGCCTCGCCTCAAGCCAACTGGTGATCTCGCGCTCCGGCGCGGGCACCGTCGCCGAACTTGGCGCCATCGGCCGTCCGTCCATTCTGGTGCCGCTGCCCGGCGCGCTGGATCAGGACCAGTTCGCCAATGCCGGTGTGCTCGCCGATGCCGGCGGTGCGCTCCGCATTGCACAGGCTGATTTCACGCCCGACCGTCTGGCGTCGGAAATCTCCGCGCTGGCCGGCGAGCCGGCGCAACTGACTGCAATGGCATCTGGTGCACGCAAGGTCGGCCGGCTCGATGCAGCGGATCGGCTGGCGGATTTGGTCGCGAAAGTAGCGAAGATTTAGTTCGCCACAACTCGTCATTCCGGGGCGGGACCATCGCCGAAGGCGACGGGACCGAACCCGGAATCCCGAGATGTTCATCACCTGCTAGTACCGGGCGGCGGAGAGGTGGCCATCATTTCGGGATTCCGGGTTCACGCCGGCCCGCTTTGCGTGCCGACATGCCCCGGAATGACGAGTGTGGATTAAAGCCTCACCCTTTCCACCAGATAATCCAGAAACGCGCGCACCCGTGCCGGCAATCGTCCGCCATGGCCGACGAACACTGCGTGGATCGGCTCAATATCGCCGGGGTTGAATGCGTCGAGCACCGGCACCAGCCGGCCGGCTTTGATATCGGCCTCGACGTGAAAACGTGCGAGCCGCGCGATGCCCATGCCGGCAATGGCGAGGTGCTGCATCGCTTCGCCGTCGCTGACCAGGGCATTGCCTGATGGCATCACGGCGATTGTCTCGCCGCCGACCTTGAACGGCCAGCCGTTCTCCCACTTGGCGAAGCCGAAGCGCAGCAGATTATGGTCAGCGAGATCGTCCGGTGTCTTCGGTGTGCCGCGCTCCTTGAGATAGGCGGGCGAGGCGACCACGACCATGCGGCTTTCGCCGAGTTTGCGCGCCAGCAATCGTGACTCGCGCATCAAGCCGACGCGAATGGCGACATCGGCGCGTTCTTCCAGGAGATCCACCACGAGATCGGTCAGAACGACCTCGACCTTGATGTCGGGATAGCGCTTCGCGAAATCCGGCAGCAGCGGCAACAGCAGACGCAGGCCGAAGGGCACGCTGGTATTGACGCGCAGCAACCCGCTCGGTGTCGCGCCGATCGCGGCCTCGCGTTCGGCCGCGCTGATCTCGTCGAGAATGCGCAGGGCGCGCTCATAGAAAGCGCTGCCTTCCGGTGTGAGCTGAAGCTTGCGCGTCGAGCGGTTGATGAGCCGCACGCCGAGCCGCGTTTCCAGCCGCGCCACCAGTTTGCTGACGGCAGAGGGGGTCATCCGGAAGGCCCGCGCCGCGGTTGAAAAACCGCCGAGCTCGACCACGCGGGTGAACACTTCCATTTCGCCGGAGCGATTGACGTCCAGTCGCGACATCTGGCTTCCAGTCTATTGAGTGAATTCAATTCACAAATATTGTGCCTATGTCACGTCTATCTCATCAATTCCAGGAGGTCCACATCTCCGGTTGTCGGGCATCTGGCCCGTTTCACCCACGGGATTAGGATCATGCCTCTCGCACTCTATGCGCTTACCGTCGGCGCCTTCGGAATTGGCGTCACCGAATTCGTCATCATGGGTCTTCTGATCGAGGTCGGCGGCGATCTCGGCGTGTCGATCCCGGCCGCGGGTCTGCTGATTTCGGGCTATGCACTGGGTGTCGTGCTCGGCGCTCCGATCATGACCATCGCGACCAATCGATGGCCGCGCAAAACCGTGCTGCTGGTGCTGATGGGCATCTTCACGCTGGGCAATCTGGCTTGCGCAGTGGCGCCGGACTACTGGAGCCTGATGGCGGCACGCGTGCTGACGGCTTTCGCACATGGCACGTTCTTCGGCGTGGGCTCCGTGGTGGCGACGAGTCTTGTGCCCGAGAACAAGAAGGCATCGGCGATCTCCATCATGTTCGCCGGCTTGACGGTGGCGACCATTCTCGGTGTGCCGTTCGGCACGTGGCTTGGACAAGGCTATGGCTGGCGCGCGACCTTCTACGCGGTGACGCTAGTGGGGATGGTTGCGATGGCCGCAGTGGCGCTGCTGGTGTCTGACGTGAAGGCTCCGGAAGAACACAGCAAGCTGTCCGAGGATCTCGCAGTGCTGGCGCGGCCTCAGGTGCTGCTCGGCCTGCTCACGACAATTCTGGGCTGGATCGGCATCTTTGCGTTGTTCACCTATGTCGCGCCAATCCTGACGAAGATTTCTGGCTTTTCCGATGCTGCCGTGTCGCCGATCCTGCTGGTGTTCGGCGCTGGCGCCATCGTCGGCAATCTCGCCGGTGGACGTCTTGCCGATCGCTGGCCGGCGGGCAGCGTGTTCGGCAGCCTGCTGGCCTTGGCCGTGACGCTCATGCTGATCACCTTCGCCGCGCATAATCAGGTCGCCGTCATCATCGCGATCGCGCTGCTCGGCGCCACGGCCTTCGCCACCGCGTCGCCCTTGCAGATGGCCGTGTTGCGTCAGGCTCAAGGCGCCGGCCAGAGTCTCGCATCGAGCTTCAACATCGCCGCGTTCAATCTCGGCAATGCCATCGGCGCGTGGCTTGGCGGCGCGGTCATCGCGCATGGCGGTCTGAACGCCGTGCCATGGGTCGCAGCACTGGCACCGCTGGCCGGGGTTGCCGTGGCGCTCATTGCCAATCGCGCGGATCGCGCACAAGCGCCGGTTCCAGCTCCGGCGGAGTAGGCGCACAGGGCGGATTCGCCTGATCCGCAAGCCAAATTTCCGTCTTTTTCGTCATGGCCGGGCTTGTCCCGGCCATCTGCGTCTGTTTGAAGGAGTCATCTGCCCGGCGCTGCGCCGGGCGTGGCGAGAGACGAGAATCCCCATGAGACTGCCGCGCGAGATCGGACCCATTCACTTTGTCGGTATCGGCGGCATCGGTATGAGCGGCATCGCCGAGGTGCTGTGCAATCTCGGCTACACCGTGCAGGGCTCGGACGCGTCCGAAAGCGCCAACGTCAACCGTCTGCGTGAAAAAGGCATCACCATTCATATCGGCCATAAGGCCGACAACGTGTCCGGCGCCGATGTGCTCGTGGTCTCCACCGCGATCAAGCGCGACAATCCAGAACTGATGGCTGCGCGCGCGCAACGTATTCCTGTGGTGCGCCGCGCCGAGATGCTCGCCGAGCTGATGCGCCTCAAGTCCTGCGTCGCCATCGCCGGCACCCATGGCAAGACCACGACCACGTCGATGGTCGCAGCATTGCTCGATGCCGGCGAGCTCGATCCCACCGTCATCAATGGCGGCATCATCAATGCCTATGGCACCAATGCGCGACTTGGCGCCGGCGAGTGGATGGTCGTCGAAGCCGACGAGAGTGACGGCACCTTCCTGAAACTGCCTGCGGATGTCGCGATCGTCACCAATGTCGATCCCGAACATCTCGATCACTTCAAGACCTTCGACGCCGTACAGGACGCGTTCCGCCACTTTGTCGAGAACGTGCCATTCTACGGCTTCGCTGTCATGTGCATCGATCACCCCGTGGTACAGAGCATCGTCGGCAAGATCGAGGATCGCCGCATCATCACCTACGGGCAGAACCCGCAGGCCGATGCGCGGCTGGTCGATCTGAAACCTGCCAATGGCGGCTCAAGCTTCAAGGTCGCGTTCCGCGATCGCAAGGCCGGCACCTCGCATGAGATCGACAACCTGTTGCTGCCGATGCCGGGTCGTCACAACGCACTCAATGCCACGGCCGCGATTGCCGTCGCGCATGAACTCGGCATGTCCGATGAGGCCATCCGCAAGGCCATCGCGGGCTTCGGCGGCGTCAAGCGTCGCTTCACCAAGACCGGCGAGTGGAACGGCGTCACCATCATCGACGACTACGGCCATCACCCCGTGGAGATTTCCGCCGTGCTGCGCGCCGCGCGTGAAAGCACCGCCGGCAAGGTGATCGCCGTGGTGCAGCCGCATCGCTATACGCGCCTGCAGTCGCTGTTCGAGGAATTCTGCACCTGCTTCAACGACGCCGACACCGTGATCGTTGCCGATGTCTACGCCGCCGGCGAAGCGCCGATCGAGGGCATCGACCGCGACAATTTCGTGCTCGGCCTGCGCGCCCACGGCCATCGCGAGGTGATCCCGCTGCAGGAGTCGGCTGCGCTTGCGGGTCTGGTTGCGGGTGTCGCGAAGTCAGGCGACACGGTCGTCTGCCTCGGCGCCGGCAACATCACGCAATGGGCTTATGCATTGCCGGGCGAATTGAAGGCGCTGGGGTAGTTCGATGCGGTACGTCTCTCTTTCCGCGCACACCGCTGTGCTCCCTCCCCCCAATGGGGGGAGGGTTGGGGAGAGGGGGCGCCACACGCACCGGCGCCCGCGGCGCCCCCTCTCCCGGCGCTTCGCGCCACCCTCTCCCCAATGGGGAGAGGGGACGTTCCACCTCTTTCCGCGCTATATGCATCCATGACCTTCCCCGACATCACCCCCGATCTCACATCCGCGATGCCGGAGCTCCGCGGGCGTCTGCTCGCGAATGAATCCCTCGCGCCGCTGACATGGTTTCGCGTCGGAGGTCCCGCGCAGGTGCTGTTCACGCCGGCCGATGAGGACGATCTCGCTTACTTCCTGTCGAAGCTGCCCGGCGACATTCCCGTCACCGTCGTCGGCGTCGGCTCCAATCTCATCGTGCGCGATGGTGGCATTGCAGGCGTCGTCATTCGGCTGAGCCCGCGCGGCTTCGGTGCAACATCGGCTGAAGGCGATATCGTAAGTGCCGGCACGGCCGCTCTCGACAAGCGCGTGGCGGAGACGGCAGCAGCGGCTGGTGTTGGCGGGCTCGAATTCTATTTCGGCATTCCGGGCTCCATCGGCGGCGCGCTGCGGATGAATGCCGGCGCCAATGGCGACGAGACCAAGGATGTGCTGATCGAGGCCACAGGCATCGGCCGTGATGGCACGAAGCACGTCTTCGACAATGCCGGCATGCAATTCGTCTATCGCAATTCCGGCGTTTCACCGTCGATCATTTTCACATCAGCAAAGTTTCGCGGGACGATCACCGATTCCGCCGCGATCCGCGCGCGGATGGAAGACGTGCAGACGCATCGCGAGACCGCGCAGCCGATCCGCGAAAAGACCGGCGGCTCGACATTCAAGAATCCGCCGGGACATTCTGCCTGGAAACTGGTCGATGCCGCAGGCTGCCGCGGCCTGCGCGTCGGCGGCGCGCAGGTGTCGGAGATGCACTGCAATTTCCTGATCAATACCGGCGATGCCACGGCGAGCGACATCGAAACGCTCGGCGAGACCGTGCGTGCACGCGTGCTGGCGCAGTCGGGCATCGAGCTGCATTGGGAAATCAAACGAATCGGAAACGCTTAGCAGTCATTCCGGGGCGAGCGCAGCGTCAGCGGGCACACCCCTTGAACGACAGCCTGTTGCATCCGCAAGAATTATTTGCCGGGCGGTGTCGGCAGCGCGGGCAATGCCGAATTCGGTCCGCTGTCGCTAAGCGTCAGCAATCGTTCCAGCGGCGCCGGCGACACCCGGAATGCACCTTCGAACGGATGTTCCTGCAGCGCGATCAGGCCGAGCGCGACAATGGCGCCGCTGCCGAACACCGACAATGCCAGCAGCATCGCGCGCGGTTTTCCGAGATGCACAAGACACAATGCGAGCTGCGTGATCAGTCCCAGCAACAGTACCGACGTCCATTTCAGATCGTTGGTGTGATCGGTCGACAGACTCAGCCGGTCGTTGCGCGCGGTGCCGGCGCGGACGGTTGCAGCCAGCAGAGCGGCATGTACCGTGCTGCTCGCATCGCGCGTGATCGTGGGATCGCTGATCTCGCGCAGCAGGTCGTCATAGGCTGCGCGCGTGCGCGGCGATCGTTCGCCATTGAGCATCGCCGGCCACTCTTCGTTCACTTCCGATGTGATGAAAGCCTTCAGCGCGATTCGGATTGCGGCCATGTCGGATGCCGATGCCACGCTCAACGCGTGGACGTTGCGGAGTTCGCCGGCTTCGGTTTGCACGGCACGCACCGCCTGGCGGTTGCGGTCGCCGACATCGTTGGCGAGAAAGCCGGTCAACAGGCCGAACAGGATCGCCACCGACGAGAAGAACGGCGCGACGACGCCGTCGAACGGTTTCAGTCGCCTCGCCAGCCAGGGCATCGAGGTCAGTCCCACAAGCACCACCGCTGCCCCGTAATACAGCAGCGCCAATGTCGCGAAGGTGCCGAAAGTGTTCAGTTCGAGCCAGGCTCTGATCATCCAAGGTCTATCCATCGAATCGCAGGGCGGGCTCGCGCAACGGCCCCTGACAGGGCATTATATGACTCGTATGACGTGATGCTATTGCCTTGTCGGCAGCGGTGCGATTCGCGGATGGGTTCGGAGACGACACGATGACAGAGCAGGCGAGACCTCAGCGGATCACCATCATGTTCGGTGGCCTGAACAAGGAGCGTCTGGTGTCGGTGGCCTCCGCACAGGCGCTGCATAGCGCGCTGCCCGATGCGGATCTGTGGTTCTGGGATGCCGATGACCGTGTCTACGAGACGTTGGGCACGGTGCTGCTCGCGCATGCGCGGCCTTTCGAGGATCCTTTCAAGCCCGGCGGCAAGAGCATCGGTGTGCTGACGCAGGCGCTCGACAAGGCCCAGGCCGAGAACCGTGTGCTGGTACTCGGCATGCATGGCGGCGCTGCAGAGAATGGTGAGCTGCAGGTGATGTGCGAGTTGCGCGGCATTGCGTTCACAGGTTCCGGCTCGGCATCATCCAATCTGTCATTCGACAAGGTCGGCGCAAAGCGTTTCGCAGCACTCGCAGGCGTGCCCATCGCTGCGGGCGTTGCATTGAATGACATGGAAGCGGCTCTTGCCGAATACGGCAAGCTGATCGCCAAGCCCGCGCGCGACGGATCGAGCTACGGCCTGATATTCGTCAATGCGAAGCAGGATCTCGTCGCCGTCCGCAATGCTGCGAAAACCGAGGACTATGTCATCGAGCCCTTCGTCGCCGGGGTCGAGGCGACCTGCGCCGTGCTCGAGCTGGCCGATGGCTCGCTGATCGCATTGCCGCCGATCGAGATCATCCCGGCCGATGGCGGTTTCGATTACGAAGCGAAGTATCTCGCCAAATCGACGCAGGAGATCTGCCCGGGGCGTTTCACGCCGGAGGTTGCAGCGGCGATCATGGACTTTGCGGTCAAGGCGCATCGCGCAATGTCGTGCCGCGGCTATTCGCGGTCGGACTTCATCGTGTCGGCCAAAGGCCCAGTCTATCTGGAGACCAATACGCTCCCGGGTCTGACCAAGGCCTCGCTCTATCCCAAGGCGCTGAACGCGCAGGGGATCTCGTTCGTGGATTTTCTGAACGGTCAGATCGATCTGGCGGTGAAGCGGGCAGGCGGCTGATCGCCTGCGCCACCTGATCACCCGCGTTAATTCCGGCAACCCGGCGATGCCGGTCACAAAGGCGCCGCAGTTCCCTCGGGCACGTCAGCCACACCTCGGCTAAAGTCTTCCACAGCCGCATCAAATCGCGCTCTGCGTCCATCCCCTTTACACTTTGTTTACCAGGAAGGCCGAAGGTTAACGCTGGCGGCGCGTGTTGCGCTTGGCTGCCGAGGCGTGAGCTTTGCGGGGATTCCGTGACGACGCGTATCGATGGAAAACCGGTCTTTTTCAAAGGCTTGAATCCATTCCGGCAGGACCGAGACGTCACTTGCGCCTTAAGTCCCGCGCCAATGCGGACGTAACCTGTGACGAGCTCGTGGTATGGATGGTGGAGGACGCCTCTCTCGGTCGGTGCGACCCTTGTCGGCACGATCCTTGGGGCCCCAAGCTGATCTGAAGATGGCTGCCCTTGGGGCAGGCATTCTGCTGCGTGAGCAGCTGAGCCCGCTCGCCCGCTTCTGGGCCCGTTTCCGTGCTGCCAAGCCTGCCGTTCGCGAACAGAGCACCAACCGCTTCATCGCAATGCTCGAGCGTCATGTGCCGCGCCGCGTCGGCATTGCCGCAACCGTGCTGATGCTGGCCGGCAGTGTTGCGTTCGGCGTAGTCAAGGGCGGCCATGTCGATGAAGTCGTCGCCGCTTTCCAGGATACGCGCAATGCTGCGGCCAATGCCGCGGGCTTTCGCATCGCCTCTGTCATTCTCAACGGCCGCAAGCAGCTGACCCAGGACGAGATCCTGGCCATCGGCGGCGTCAATGGTCGCTCGTCGCTGTTTTTCCTCGATGCTGCGGTTGTCCGCGACAAGCTCAAGGCCAATCCGTGGATCGCTGACGCCAATGTGCTGAAGCTGTATCCGGATCGCCTGCAGATCGATGTCACCGAGCGCACGGCCTTTGCGCTGTGGCAGGAGGACGGTCGTCTCTCGGTGATCTCCGATGACGGCGCCGTTCTCGAAAACTACGTGTCGCGCCGCTTCATGTCGCTGCCGCTGGTGGTGGGCAAGGGCGCAGACAGCCGCGCCAAGGATTTCCTGGCGCTGCTCGATCGCTACCCGCAGGTCCGCTCGGTCACCAAGGCCGCGATCTTCGTCGGCGAGCGCCGCTGGAATCTCCGCCTGAAGGATGGCCTCGACATTCGCCTCCCGGAAAACGACGTCGGCAATGCGCTGGCCATGCTGAGCAAGCTCGACAAGGAAGATCGCCTGTTCTCGCGCGACATCGTCGCCATCGACATGAGGCTGTCGGATCGGCTGACCGTGCGGCTGTCGGAAGACGCTGCGAAGGCGCGCGAAGATCTGTTCAAGGCACAAGACAAGTCCAAGAAGAAGGCTGGCGCGGCATGACCGGTCTCGATCGCAACCAGGCGCCGAAGACGCGTCAGATGGCGGCCAACCGCACCGCGTTGGTGGCGTCGCTGGACGTCGGCACCAGCAAGATCGCCTGCATGATCGCGCGTCTGCGCCCATCCGCGCCGAACGAAGCCCTGCGCGGCCGCAGCCATGCGGTTGAGCTGATCGGCTACAGCCAGATCCAGTCGCGCGGCGTGAAGTCGGGTGCGATCGTCGATATGGGCGAGGCCGAGCAGGCCGTCCGTCAGGCAGTGGCGCTGGCCGAGCGTATGGCCAAGGTGCGCGTCGAATCCGTGCTGCTGTCGGTGTCGGCCGGTCGTCTGCAGGGCCAACTGATTGAAGCGTCAGCCGATATCAAGGGCGGCGCCGTCGCAGCCTCCGATATCGCACGTGTCACCTCGACGGGCATGCGCCACGCGACGCCGCCGGGCCGTACGGTGCTCCATGCATTGCCGGTCGGCTATTCGCTCGATGGCGTGAAGGGCATTCGCGATCCCAAGGGCATGGTCGCCTCGCAATTCGGCGTCGATATGAATGTCGTCACTGCGGACGCGACGGTCGCACGTAACCTGATGCTGGTCGTCGAGCGCTGCCATCTCAATGTCGAAGCCATGGCTGCGGCACCTTATGTCGCAGGTCTCTCTGTTCTCACCGATGACGAGACCGATCTCGGCGCTGCCGTCGTCGAGATGGGCGCAGGTACGACAACGATCGCGACCTATTCCGGCGGACGCTTCGTGCATGCTTCGGGATTTGCCGTCGGCGGGCAACATATCACCATGGATCTTGCGCGCGGACTCGGTGCTTGCATCGCGGATGCCGAGCGAATCAAGACGTTATATGGCACGGTGCTGACGGGTGGCTCCGATGCGCGCGAACTGATGAACGTGCCGACGGCTGGTGATAACGATCGCGATTTTCCGCAGGTCGTATCCCGCGCCACGATAGCGAACATCGTGCGTCAGCGTGCCGAGGAGATTTTTGAGATGGTCAGGGACCGGCTGGCGGATTCGCCCTTCGCTGCAGAACCGCGCGCACGCGTGGTGCTGTCAGGCGGCGCGTCACAGCTCACGGGCCTTGCCGAACTCGGCAGCCAGATTCTCGGACGGTCCGTTCGCATTGCACGACCACTCGGCTTCGGCCGGCTGCCCAACGAAGCCAAGAGTGCTTCGTTCGCGGTGCCGTCGGGCCTCCTGGTCTATCCGCAATTCGCTCATCTTGAACATGTCGAACCGCGGCATACGCGGCAGCTCAAGACAGGGACCAGTGACGGTTATTTCGGAAAGGTCGGACGATGGCTTCGAGAGGGCTTCTGATGAAATTTTTCCGGCCAATGCTTTTTCCATCTCCGACGCCATCGGCTTCCAGCCGCCGGCATGACCAGACAACGCGCGCGTAATCGAGAGGCAACCTCATGACCATCAATCTCAACGTTCCTGATATCAGCGAGCTGAAGCCCCGCATTACCGTGTTCGGTGTCGGTGGCGCTGGCGGCAACGCCGTCAACAACATGATCACCGCCGGTCTGCAGGGCGTCGATTTCGTCGTCGCCAACACCGACGCGCAGGCCCTGACCATGTCGAAGGCCCAGCGCATCGTGCAGATGGGCACGCAGGTCACCCAGGGCCTCGGCGCCGGTTCGCAGCCGGATGTCGGCGCGGCCGCAGCCCAGGAAGTGATCGACGAAATCCGTGATCACCTCACGGGCGCCAATATGGTGTTCGTCACCGCCGGCATGGGCGGCGGCACCGGCACCGGTGCAGCACCCGTCATCGCCAAGACCGCGCGCGACATGGGCATCCTCACCGTCGGCGTGATCACCAAGCCGTTCCACTTCGAAGGCCAGCGCCGCATGCGCACGGCCGAAACCGGCATCGCCGAGCTGCACAAGGTGGTCGACACCCTCCTGATCATCCCGAACCAGAACCTGTTCCGGGTTGCCAACGAGAAGACCACCTTCGCCGACGCCTTCGCGATGGCCGACCAGGTTCTCTATTCGGGCGTTGCCTGCATCACCGACCTGATGGTCAAGGAAGGCCTCATCAACCTCGACTTCGCCGACGTGCGCGCAGTCATGAAGGAGATGGGCAAGGCGATGATGGGCACCGGCGAAGCCACCGGTGAGAAGCGCGCGCTGACCGCAGCGGAAGCTGCGATCGCCAACCCTCTGATCGACGATAGCTCGATGAAGGGCGCCCGCGGCCTGCTGATCTCGATCACCGGCGGCAAGGACCTGACCCTGTTCGAAGTCGACGAAGCCGCGACCCGTATCCGCGAGGAAGTCGATGCCGACGCCAACATCATTGTCGGCGCCACCTTCGACGAGAGCCTCGATGGTGTGATCCGCGTGTCGGTCGTCGCCACCGGCATCGAGCAGGCTGCACTGGCCCGCAACTCCTCGGCTCCGGTCACCACCGTGACCTCGGCCGTGGCAGCTCCCGCTGGCAACGGCGCGCCGGATGCACGCCTGGCCGATCTGACCGCACGTCTCCGCGCTGACAACCAGCGTCTCGCTGCCGCAGCGGCTGCCAAGTCTGCCGGCGCTCCGGCGCCCGCTGCCGCGCCCCGCGCGCCGGCGACCAACCATGAGCGTGCCGCGCTCGCCGCCATCGCGGCTGCTGTGGCTCCGGAAGCCGCTGCTCCGGCCGCACCGCAGCAATATGGCGATGTGACCGTGCGTCCGATCGCGCAGAAGCCGTCGCTGTTCCCGGAAGCGCCGCGCCAGGAAGCCCCGGTCGAGGCGCCGCTTCCCGAGCAGTTCATTCCGCCGTCGGCTGAACGCGCCCCGATGCGCGCTCCGCGGATGCCGAAATTCGAGGAACTGCCGATGCCGGCCCAGAACGAGATCCGTCAGGCGCGTGGCGAATCGGATGAGGAACCGCAGAAGCAGCGCTTGTCGCTGTTGCAGCGTCTGGCCAATGTCGGTCTCGGCCGCCGCGACGAGGAAACGGAAGCCCCGGTCTCCGGTCGCCCGTCGGCCCCGCCGATGGCTCCGATGCCGCCGCTGCCCGAGCGTAAGCCACAGCGCAGCGTCGCTCAGCAGATGGGCAACGAGCCTCCGGTGTCCGAATACGCCCGCCGTCCGGCGCCGCAGGGTCTTGATTCCCACGGCCGTCCGGCACCTGTTGCGCCGGCGCCACAGGGCGATGATCATTTGGATATCCCGGCCTTCCTGCGCCGCCAGACGAGCTGATCGATTGTAACAATCGTGATGGTTGAGAAAGCCCCGGTCGTCAGGCCGGGGCTTTTTTGTAGGCATGGCGCAAAAGCCGCCAAGCGGCATTAACCTATTGATAGTAATTTATTAATTTAAGCGTGCGTCACTGTTTGGATGGCGCGGCGGTGCGCTGGCCGCCAGAAACCTTGGTTAACCCCCGGCCAGAATGCGGCAGAGATAGGGTAACAATCGGTTAGAAAGCGTGAGTTGGCGCACTTTGTGGCAAGGGTTAATGTGACTGCGACTCGGGGACTTGGAAGGCCGTGAGGTCGATCAAGAGGGTCCCTCTCATGATGAGAGGCTACTTGGGTGGGTACCATATGACTTTCAGCCGACAGACCACGCTTGGATCGCAAGCCACCGTTACCGGTGTAGGCGTCCATTCCGGAAAGCCTGTCAGCCTCACGCTTGGACCTGCGCCCGTCGATGCAGGTTATATTTTTGTTCGCACCGGTCTTGAAGGTGCTGATCGCGAAATCCAGGCCTCCGCCAAATCCGTTATCGCCACCGAGTTTGCCACCGTGCTCGGCGATCGTGAAGGCCCGATCGTTTCCACCGCCGAACATGTTCTCGCTGCGCTGCGCGGTATGGGCATCGACAACGCCACGATCGAAATCGATGGACCGGAAGTGCCGATCATGGACGGCTCCGCAGCCGCCTTCGTCGCCGCCATCGATCAGGCCGGCATTGTGGAGCAGGGCGCCCGCCGCCGCTTCATTCAGGTTCTCAAACCGGTGCAGGTTGCCATTGGTGACTCCTTCGGCGAAATCCGCCCCCACGCTGCGGGCTTCCGCGCTGAAGTTGAAATCAGCTTCACCAATCCGATGATTGGCCGCCAGAGCTACGTGCTCGATCTTAATCCTCAAAGCTTCCGCCGCGATATCGCCCGTGCACGTACCTTTGGTTGCATGAACGACGTGGCCCGCCTCTGGAGCGCGGGTTTCGCGCTCGGCGCGTCCTTCGAGAATTCCGTCGTGTTCGACGATGACAAGCTGCTCAACACCGAAGGCCTGCGCTACAGCGATGAATGCGCCCGCCACAAGGTGCTGGACGCCGTCGGCGATCTCGCGCTGGCCGGTCTGCCGATCCTCGGTGCCTATCGCTCGGTGCGGGGCGGCCACAAGCTCAACAATGCCGTGCTCTGCGCCCTGATGGCCGACCGTTCCGCCTGGAAGATCGTCGAAGCCGACGCCATTCCGGCCCGCCGCGGCCGCGCCACTGCCGATGTCACCTCGGGCATGCTTGGCGGCATGATCGCCCCGGCTTTCGGCCCGGACGTTTCCTGAGATCTGGCTTTCTGGCCTGCTTCTACCCGTTGCCGGTATTTTGCGTCGCGCTTTTACGCGAGCGTGGACCTTTGCGTGCACCGGGACATCCCCGGTAACCATAACCGCCTGTATCTCCACATCCTTCGCCTTAATCCGGGCGAAATGGCTCCGTATCCGGTTGGTTAACGGATGCCATTCGGGTAGATAGAGCACGCGGTCGCCAAGCGAAGCAGCGGGCGCGTATCCGGTTGGTCCGTGATTGTGCGCGTACCGCGCAGACACCGCATGAAGGCGTCAGGTCTCAGATATATGTCGGCACAGCGCATTACGCTCGAATCCACTGGTTCACTGCTCACCCGTTTCGGCCGCCAGGCGCGGTTCGCTGCGGGCCTTATAGTGCTGGCCGTGCCGCTGAGCGGCTGCGGCACCGGCGCGATCTGGGACAAGTTCGGCGCCAAGGACGACACCTTCGTCGAGGAGCCCGCCGACAAGCTCTACAATGAGGGCTTGTACCTCATGAACCAGAACAAGGATCCGAAGGCCGCCGCGAAGAAATTCGAGGAAGTCGATCGTCAGCATCCGTATTCGGAATGGGCGCGCAAGTCGCTGCTGATGTCGGCCTATGCGGCTTACGAATCTGCCGACTACGACACCTGCATCGGCTCGGCGACACGCTATGTGACGCTGCATCCCGGCAGCCCCGATGCCGCCTATGCGCAGTATCTGATCGCCGCCTCGCATTACGACCAGATCCCGGACATCTCGCGCGATCAGGGCCGCACCGAAAAGGCGATGGCTGCGCTCGAGGAAGTCGTCCGCAAGTATCCGACCTCGGAATATGCGACGTCAGCAAAGAAGAAGCTGGAAGGCGCACGCGACCAGCTGGCCGGCAAGGAAATGGAAATCGGCCGCTACAATCTCGAAAAGCGCAACTACACCGGCGCCATCAACCGCTTCAAGACCGTGGTGACGCAGTACCAGACCACGCGTCACGTCGAGGAAGCCCTGATGCGTCTGACCGAGGCCTATATGGCGATCGGCGTGGTCGGCGAGGCGCAGACCGCCGCCGCCGTGCTTGGCCACAACTTTCCTGACAGCAAGTGGTACAAAGACGCCTACAATCTTGTAAAGTCCGGCGGTCTCGAGCCGAGCGAGAACAAGGGGTCTTACCTGAGCAAGGCCTTCAAGCGATTTGGCCTCGGTTAGGAACTGACCTCCCATGCTGGCCCGTCTGTCGATCCGTGACATTGTCCTGATCGAACGGCTCGATATCGAGTTTTCCCGCGGCCTTGCAGTGCTGACCGGTGAAACCGGCGCCGGCAAATCCATTCTTCTCGATGCTTTCGCGCTGGCCCTCGGCGGCCGCGGCGACGCCGGCCTCGTGCGCCACGGCGTCGAACAGGGCCAGGTCACGGCCGTGTTCGATCTCGCCAAGGGCCATCCGGCACTGGCGATTCTCAAGGACAACGGCTTCGACGACGACAGCGGCGAGATGATTCTGCGCCGCGTGCAGCTCGCCGACGGCCGCACCCGCGCTTTCATCAACGACCAGGCAATCTCGGTGCAGACCATGAAGGCGGTCGGCGCGGCTTTGGTCGAGATTCATGGCCAGCATGACGAGCGCGCCCTCGTGGACGCCGCCACCCATCGCCGGCTGCTCGACGCCTTTGCCGGGCTGGAAAAGGACGTCACCGCACTGGAGACGCTCTGGGAGGCCCGCAAGACGGCCTACGCGGCCCTGGAAGCTCATCGCGCCAATATGGAGCGCGCTGCCCGTGACGCCGATTATCTCCGCCATGCCGCGGATGAGCTCAAGAAGCTCAACCCGAAGGACGGCGAGGAAACCAAGCTCGCTGAGCGGCGGACCGGCATGATGCAGGGCGAGAAGATCGCGGCCGATCTGCGCGAGGCACAGGAAGCCGTGTCGGGACCGCATTCGCCGATCTCGTCGCTGGCCGCTGCCGTGCGCCGGCTGGAGCGCCGCGCCGGTTCGTCGCCGTCGCTGGTCGAGCCTGCGGTGAAAGCGATCGACGTCGCCATCAACGCGCTGGAAGAAGCGGACCAGCATCTCAGCGCCGCGCTCATCGCTGCCGATTTCGATCCCGCCGAACTCGAGCGGATCGAGGAACGGCTGTTCGCACTGCGCGGCGCCGCGCGGAAATACTCCACGCCGGTCGACGGGCTCGCCGCGCTGGCCGCGAAATACTTTGCCGATGTCGCCACCATCGATGCCGGTGCCGGTCAGCTCGGCAAGCTGGAAAAGGCTGCCGCGGAAGCGGACAGCAAATACGCGGCCGCCGCGGCGAAGCTTTCGGCCGCGCGCATCAAGTCCGCCGAGAAGCTCAACAAGGCCGTCATCGCCGAGCTCGGTCCGCTCAAGCTCGAACGTGCGAAGTTCATCACTCAGGTCGATACCGACGCCGACACGCCCGGCCCGCAGGGCATCGACCGCGTCGAATTCTGGGTCCAGACCAATCCCGGCACCCGCCCGGGCCCGATGATGAAGGTCGCCTCCGGCGGCGAACTCTCGCGCTTCCTGCTCGCGCTGAAAGTCGTGCTGTCCGACAAGGGGTCCGCGCCGACCTTGGTGTTCGACGAAATCGACACGGGTGTCGGCGGTGCGGTGGCCGATGCCATCGGCGCGCGCCTCGGCCGCCTCGCCGGCAAGGTGCAGGTGATGGCTGTGACCCACGCGCCGCAGGTGGCAGCTCGGGCCGACCAGCACCTGCTGATTTCCAAGGACGCCCTCGACAAGGGCAAGCGCGTCGCCACCCGCGTCAACACGCTGGCCAAGGATCACCGCCGCGAGGAAATCGCGCGTATGCTCGCGGGCGCGGAGATCACCGCAGAAGCGCGGGCCGCGGCGGAGCGGCTGCTCAAGGGTGCGGCGTAGGCCCCACACTCGACTGTCGTCGCCCGGCTTGACCGGGCGATCCAGTAAACGCTGACGTCGGTGATGACCCCGTGAGGCTGCCGGTTACTGGGTCCCCCGCTTTCGCGGAGGACGACAAGGGAGATTGGGGGAACCGCCGATCTTTTCTCGCCGTGGACTTCATCGTATCCATAGCGCATGGCTAGGAAAACGACACTCAAGGTTCCCCCCGACATCTCCACGCTCACGAAGCCCAAAGCCAAGATCGAGCTGATGCGGCTGTCGCTGGAGATGGAGGCGCACAACAGGCGCTATTATCAGGACGACGCGCCGACGGTGTCGGATGCGGAGTATGACGCGCTGCGGCGCCGGGTCGAGGCGATCGAGGCGAAATTTCCCGATCTCGTCACCGGCGCATCGCCGACACAGACGGTCGGCGCAGCGCCCGCGCGGGGCTTTGCCAAGGTCCAGCACGCCGTGCCGATGCTCTCATTAGGCAATGCGTTCAGTGATGAAGAGGTCACCGAATTCGTGGAGCGCATCCAGCGTTTCCTCAAACTCGACGAAATCCCGGCCGTCGTCGCCGAGCCAAAGATCGACGGATTGTCGCTGTCGCTGCGCTACGAGAATGGCGAGCTGATCCGCGCCGCCACGCGCGGCGATGGCGCGACGGGCGAGGACGTCACCGCCAATGTGCGCACCATCAAGGACATTCCGACGACGCTGAAGGGCAAGCATATCCCGGCCGCCTGCGAGTTGCGCGGCGAGGTCTATATGCTGAAGAGCGATTTCCTCGCGCTCAACAAGAAGCAGGAAGAGGCCGGCGATACGGTCTTCGCCAATCCCAGGAATTCCGCCGCCGGTTCGCTGCGCCAGAAGGATGTGGCGATCACGGCATCGCGGCCGCTGAAGTTCTTCGCCTATGCCTGGGGCGAGATGTCGGACTATCCGATGAACGAGCCGACCCAGCACGCGATGATCGCTTGGCTGGACAAGGCCGGTTTCACCGTCAATCCCGAGATCACTTTGTGCAAGAGCGTCGACGATGCGCTCGCCTTCTATCGCCGCATCGGTGAGATCAGGGCGAAGCTCGGCTATGACATCGACGGTGTGGTCTACAAGGTCGATCGCATCGACTGGCAGGCGCGGCTCGGTTTCGCCGGCCGCGCGCCGCGCTGGGCCATTGCGCATAAATTTGCCGCCGAGCAGGCGACCACGGTGCTGGAGAAAATCGACATTCAGGTCGGCCGCACCGGCGCATTGACGCCCGTGGCGCGGCTGACGCCGATCACCGTTGGCGGCGTCGTGGTGTCGAACGCTACGCTGCACAATGCGGATTACATCAAGGGCATCGGCAATGACGGCCAGCCGCTGCGCGACGGCGTCGATATCCGCGAAGGCGACACGGTGATCGTGCAGCGCGCCGGCGACGTCATCCCGCAGGTCGTCAATGTCGTCCTCGACAAGCGGCCGAAGAGCGCAAAGCCGTATGAGTTTCCCACCAAGTGTCCGGTCTGCGGCAGCCATGCGATCCGCGAGAATGACGAAGTCGTCACGCGCTGTACCGGCGCGCTGGTCTGTCCGGCGCAGGCGGTCGAGAAGCTCAAGCATTTCGTCTCGCGGCTGGCCTTCGACATCGACGGCCTCGGTGACAAGCAGATCCAGGAATTCTACGACGAGGGCATCATCATGCATCCCGTCGATATCTTCACGCTGCAAAAGCGCGACGAACGCGCCAACAAGAAACTGCGCGACCGCGAGGGCTATGGCGAGACCTCGGTGCGCAATCTCTTTGCGGCCATCGACGACCGGCGCAAGATCGAGCTCAATCGCCTGATCTTTGCCCTCGGCATCCGTCATATCGGCGAAGGCAATGCCAAGCTGCTGGCGCGGCACTACGGGTCGTTTGCTGCGTTTCGCGAGGCGATGCTCGCGGCCGCTGCGGGGCAAAGCGAGGAGGGCAATACGTCGGAAGCCTATGCGGATCTCAACAGCATCGACGGTGTCGGCGAGATCGTGGCCGATGCGGTTGTCGAGTTCTTCGCCGAGAAGCGCAACGTCAAGGCGCTCGACGAATTGCTCGGCGAGATCGAGGTGCTCGATGTCGCACAGGCCAAGACCGATACGCCGGTGGCCGGCAAGACCGTGGTGTTCACGGGCTCGCTGACCAAGTTCACGCGCGACGAGGCTAAGGCCGGTGCCGAGCGTCTCGGCGCCAAGGTGGCCGGTTCGGTGTCGAAGAAGACCGACTATGTGGTGGCCGGCGAGGATGCCGGCTCGAAGCTCACCAAGGCGCGCGAGCTGGGCGTTGCAGTGCTCACGGAAGATGAGTGGCTCGCGCTGATCGGGGGGTAGGGGCGTGCGCTTCTATGGCGCTGGTCGCCCACAATCGTCATTCCGGGGCGCACGAAGCGGCGAAGCCGCGTAGTGCGAACCCGGAATCTCGAGATTCCGGGTTCGCGTCCGGCAAGTGCCGGCCGCGCCCTCAGGCAAACCAATTGGTTTGCCGGGGAATGACGAGTTGGGGGGAACATTTTTTCCTATATCCCGTTGACACTATCCCTATAAGGACTATTATCCCCTCCGTCCTGCCCCACCGAGAGGGGCGATCGCGATCGTCACGTTCGCGGGGCAGGATGCGGTGGACGCCGGAGATGCGGCGTTACGCGGTTCATGGGTGACGTCTGTCTTCGGGCAGGACGGATCTGCGCCAGCACTGCCACTGGCAAGGACACGACCGGCCTTGGGATGGAAAGACTCCCTGGACAGTGTGACGGACGACCAAGTCAAAACGCGTTCGGCCAAGTGCTTTGCGGCTACCCTGTCCCTCCGCCCTGGGACATTAATTTTGGTGATGGGACCGTTCGCCATGGCAGATGTGCAAGCAACCGAAAAAACACCGCAGGCGGAACGCCGGGCACTTGCTCGGCGCGTCCGAAAGTCCTGATGCACACTAGATTGCGGAAGACCGCATTCGCATCAGGCCCAAGGATGCAACGGGCACCCGGCGTTCCGCACGCCCTCTCGCAAGGGGGCGGGAATGCAAGCAACGACGGCGCCCCCGCGCCGCAAACAATGGGGGTGATGATGCTTGTCTGGAGCGCAGTGACTGTTTGACAAATTGAATCAGGAGAGACGTGGCGCTCCGTGGCCACGACATACTCAGTCGTCATGCGCGGGCTTGTCCCGCGTATCCACGCCTTGGCGACATCCACAGCAAGGCGTAGATGGCCGGAACAAGTCCGGCCATGACGTCGAGAGAAAAGCGCTCCTACAACAATCCCGTCTCCTCGCCTTCGGCCTTCTCGATCATCTCTTCCGTCACGACCATCTTGCGGCGGGGGACCAGAAAGATCATCGCGGCGGCGCAGCCGCAGGACAGCACGACGAGTGCAATGTTGAGCGGCACCGGTGTTGCGAAATGGCCGCCGAGCCAGGCGCCGAATTGCGAGCACAGCGAGCCCAATCCCATCTGCAGGAAGCCCATCATGCCGGATGCCGTGCCCGCGGCCTGCGGGCGAATGCTGAGCGCGCCGGCGGCGCCGTTCGACATCACGAAGGCATTGCCGAACATCACGATCATATGGGTGAGGAACAGCCAGGCCGGATTCTGGTTCAACCCGGTGAGGCCCCAGACCACATTGAGCAGCGCGCCGCCGAATTGCAGCGCGAGGCCGAACCAGATCAGTTGTTCGATGGTCCGGCGCGGCGCGAAGCGCACGCAGGCGAGATTGCCCACGAGATAAGCAAGGCCGGAGGTCGCGAACCACGCGCCATATTCGGCGGAGGTGCGGCCCATCTGCGTGACAACGACATAAGGACCGCCGCCGGCAAAGGTGAAGATGATCCAGGAGGCCACGACGTAGCACAGGAGATAGCCGATGAAAGTCCGGCTGCGCAGCAGCACTTTGGAGTCGGCGATGAAGCCGCCGCCGCTACTATCACTGGCCGCGCGCCGTCTCGTTTCAGGCAGGAAAAATGCGATGGCCAGCGTGACGACAACAGAGGAGGCGGTCACCACATAGAAGATCGCGCGCCAGCCGAATCCGGTTTCCAGGAGACCGCCGGCCAGCGGGCTCAGCATCTGCGCGATCATCATCACGGCGATGACGAGGCTGATCATCGCGCCGACACGCTCGCGCGGATAGAGATCCCTGATGATGGCGCGGCTCATCACCATGCCCGTCGCGCCGCCGAGCGCCTGGAAGAACCGCGCCGCAATCAGCTGCGGCAGCGAAATGGCGAAGCTCGAGCCGATGCCGGCGATCACCATCAGGCCCAGCCCCGCCAGCAGCACCGGCCGCCGGCCGAACTTGTCCGACAGCGGTCCCATGATGAGCTGCGAGAAAGCGAGGCCGACCATGTAGAGCGACACCGTCATCTGCGCGATGGAGATGTCGGCGCCGAAGGTGCGGGCGAGTTCTGGGAGCGCCGGCACCAGCATATAGAGCGAGATCGGCGCGATGCCGGTCATCACCACCAGCAACAGCAGCATCACCCGCGATGTGGAGAGGTCGACGGCGTCGACTTTTGGAAAAGGCGGGCTGTAATTCACCAGGCGATCGTTCTCTTTTTATTGTGGCTGGGTCAGCGGCTCTGTCGCAGCCTCAAGCCATGTCCTTGTCGGTTCGTCATCAAGCAGCGGCATCACCTCGCGGCGGACGCGGGCGTGATAGTCGTTGATCCATTTCAGCTCGCGCTTGCTGATGCGATGGACATTGATCAGCCGGCGGTCGATCGGCGCCAGTGTCAGCGTCTCGAATGCGTTCATCGGCTGCTCGGCGCCCTCGATATGGGCCTCGACCACCAGTTCGAGATTCTCGATGCGAATGCCGAAACCGTCGGTCTTGTAGTAGCCGGGCTCATTGGAGAGGATCATGCCGCGCTTGAGCGGCGTGGTGCCGAGCTTGGAGATCCGCGCCGGGCCTTCATGGACCGACAGATAGCTGCCGACGCCGTGTCCGGTGCCATGGGCGAAATCGAGCCCGGCATGCCAGAGGAACTGCCGCGCCAGCGTATCGAGCTGTGCGCCCGTCGTGCCGTCGGGAAACGCGGCGCGCGCAATGGCGATATGGCCGCGCAGCACGCGGGTGAAGCGGTCGCGCATCTCGTCGGTCGGCTCGCCGATCGCAATGGTGCGGGTGACGTCGGTGGTGCCGTCTTCATATTGCGCGCCGGAATCGATCAGCAGGAGATCACCCGGCGCGATACGGCGGTTGGTCTTGCGGGTGACGCGGTAATGCACGATGGCGCCGTTCGGGCCGGTGCCGGCGATCGTGGGAAACGAGACATCCTTCAGCGCGCCGGTCTGGCGACGGAACGTCTCCAGCGCCTCGACGGTGTCGATCTCGGTGAGCTTGCCCTTCGGTGCCTCGCGGTCGATCCAGGCGAGAAAGCGCGCCAGCGCCACAGCATCGCGGCGATGCGCGGTCTGCGTGCCCTTGATCTCGACGGGATTCTTCACTGCCTTGAGCAGAGCGATGGGATCATTGCCGCGCACGGGCTTGCCGCCGGCAGCCGTGATCAACCGGCTCAGCGCATCGGCGGCGGTGGCATTGTCGAGCGCAATCGAAGCACCCGAGGCGGCGAGGTTTGCGAGCGCCGAGGTCAGCGCATCCGGCTCCTGCACATCGGCCGAGACTTCCAGATGGTTGCGCGTACTGTTGGAGAGCTTGCGGTGATCGATGAACACCTGCGGGCGGCCGTGTTTCGGCACCAGCGCATAGGACAGCGGCAGCGGCGTATGCGAGACATCCGCGCCGCGGATGTTGAAGGTCCAGGCCACCGCATGGGAATCCGACAGCACCAGCGCATCGACGCGCAGGCGCTCCATCTCGCCGCGGATCTGGGCGAGCTTGTCGGCTTCGGAAACGCCGGCATAGTTGAGCGGGTGAATCGATACCGCGCCGAGCGGCGGCGCCGGGCGCTCGGCCCACACCGAATCGAGCGGATTGCTGTCGACCGCGACGAGTTCGGCGCCGGCCTTGGCGCAGGCCGCTGCCAGCCTCTCGGCTGCCGCAGAAGTGTGCAGCCACGGATCAAATCCGAGGCGATCTTCGGGCTTCAGGTGGTCGGCGAGCCAGCTCTCCGGCGGCGGCTCGACCAGCGACTGGATGCTCCACGCATTCACATCGACTTGTTTGGCGGCCTGCAGCGTATAGCGGCCGTCGACAAACACCGCGGCTTCCTGCAGCAGCACGATCGCCATGCCGGCCGATCCGGTGAAGCCGGTGAGCCAGGCGAGCCGCTCGTCGGAGGGCGGCACATATTCGTTCTGCTGCTGATCGGCGCGGGGAATCACGAAGCCCGTCAGTTTCCGGCGCAGCAATTCCTCGCGAAATGCGGCCAGCCGGGCAGTCAGCGCCACGCCGCTTTCGGGCTCTTCAAACGTCTGGAAATGGGCTTCGAACATCGCGGGATCATCCTATGGGTGCGCTGTCAGGCCTGCAATCGAGGGGCAGGGTTGCGCAGATCTGGCACAAGTTATGCTTGAAATCTGATGGTTGTGTTCAACCGGATGGAACAATTTCCCCCGGCTTATGTTGTCGGCGCGATGCTTGGCCGTCCAGAGTGTCTCAACTCAACGAAGAGGGGATACACAATGCCTGCTTTTACGTTCGAGAAAATTTCGCCACCGGCCACGCATGGCCACTCCCAGCCAACCCAGCTTCAGTCCACTCAAGTCCCGCCCAATCAGCCACACCAACGCAGCGGTATCATCCAGATTCTGGGCCGTTTCGTCGAAGCCCGCGTGACGCGCGTCGAGCGGCTGGAAAATGCAACGCTTCGTCGCCGCGACGTGCCGCCTCCGAAGTAGCAAACCCCGCCCGTCAGCTTTGGCCAGATCGCCCCTCGTTATTCCGGAGTTCGGAAAATAACGACTACAGAGTGGCGTACTCAGTCTGCGCGCTGCATCAACAGGCTGCTCCAGCCTTCTATGATCTGATGCTTGCGGAGCACCAGTCCGCGGGCGCGATACGCGACGATCACGCTCGTCGCCTGATGCGGTAACAGGCCGGACAGGATCACCATTCCATTGCGCGTGAGGTGTCGTGCCATGTCGGTCGACATCGCGCGCAGCGGGTTGGCCAGAATATTCGCAAGGATCAGATCGAACGGTGCGCGATCGCCGAAAGCCGGCGAGGAAAAGCCGGTGGCGCAAACCGTATCGACGAGATTGCCGACGCCGTTGAGCCGCATATTCTCGCGCGCCACCTTCACGGACATCGGGTCGATATCGGTCGCCAGCACGCGGCGCTTGGTCGCTTTCGCTGCAGCGATCGCCAGCACGCCTGTACCGGTGCCGAGATCGAGCATGCGTGTCGGCGCCTTCGACCGGAGAACATAATCGAGATAGACGAGACAGCCACGCGTGGTGCCGTGATGGCCGGTGCCAAAAGCCAGCGCGGCCTCGATCTCAATGCCCAATTGATTGGGGCGCACCTTGTCGCGGTCGTGGCTGCCGTGAACGATGAAACGTCCGGCCCGCACGGGAACGAGGCCTTCGAGGCTCTCCTTGACCCAGTCTTTCGCTTCGATGCTGTCGAACACGATGCTCGCCGCGACGGTATCGTCCGAGGCGAGGCTGACGAGGTCGCGGATCGACGCCTCGTCCGGCGGATCGGCGAAATGAACGGTGACGTCCCAGCGGCCCTCGGGGCTCTCGAATGCAGCGATTGCGGCCTGGCCTTCCTCGAAACTCTCGGTGAGGAGATCGACGATGCGCTTGGCGCTGAATTCGTCGCCGACGGCAAAGGTGGCGCGGCTGGTTCCTTGGGGAGCGGTCATCGGGGTCCGGTGGCGTCGTGAACAGGGTCTGCACAAGCTAATGCGCGCTTGGTACAGGGTTTATACCTGCGGGGATACAGGGGCGATACAGCGGTTGCGCACAGGGTTATGAGCCGATTATACCGCCGTTCTCCCGAGCTTCCGCACAGGCTTGTTCAGGATGCATCCACAGCTTGTGCACAGGCTTATCCACAGGATGTTCTCAGCCGAACAGCGCCCGGTGGTCCCTGAGGATCGCCTTGGCCGCATTGTGGCCGGGCGCGCCGGTCACGCCGCCGCCGGGATGCGCGCCCGAGCCGCAGTGATAGAGGCCCTTCAGCGGTCCGCGGTAATCCGCATGGCCGAGCATCGGCCGCGCCGAGAACAACTGGTTCAGGCTGAGCGCGCCGTGGAAGATGTCGCCGCCGAGCAGGCCGAAGTCGCGTTCGAGATCGAGTGGCGACAGCGCCTGCCGGCCGATTACACTGGCGGCAAAGCCGGGCGCGTAGTCGTCGACGGTCTTGATCATCAGGTCTGCGACCTCGTTGCGATGGTCATCCCACGATGCGCCGTTCGGGAGTGTCGGCGCAACATGCTGGCAAAACAGACTGGCGACGTGCTGGCCCGGCGGGCTGAGGCTGTCATCCAGCGTCGAGGGGATCAGCACCTCGACTATGGGCTTCCGGCTCCAGCCGTGCTGCTTCGCATCGAGCCAGGCGCGATCCATGTAGTCGAGACTCGGCGCGATGATGATGCCAGCGGAGAGATGATCGCCGTTGCCGGGCAGCGCGGTGAATGAGGGCAGGGCGTTCAGCGCGACATTCATGCGGAATGTGCCGGAGCCGTTGCGCCAGTTGCGGATGCGATCGAGGAACGGCTTCGGCAGCGCCTCGGCTGGCATCAGGCGCGTGTAGAGCAGCTTCGGATTGACATTGGAGGCGACATATTTCGCGCGGATACTCTCGCCATCGTCGAGGATGACGCCGACGACCTTGTCGTTCTCCACAAGGACTTCGCGCACGCCGTTGTCGAGTTCTATCTGCGCGCCGTGCGAGCGTGCCGCGGCGGCCATGGCCTGCGTGATCGCGCCCATGCCGCCGATGGCGTGACCCCAGACGCCTTTCTTGCCGTTCACTTCGCCGAACGCATGATGCAGCATCACGTAGGCCGAGCCGGCGGCATAGGGGCTCGCATAGTTGCCGACCACGGCATCGAAGCCGAACAGCGCCTTGACGAGATCATGCTCGAACACGTCGTCGAGCATCTCGCCGGCGGAGCAGGTAAACAGATCGAGCAAGACGCGCTGCTGTTCGATGGTCAGTGCGTTGAGAATCTTCGCGGTACCGAGCGCATTGATGGCTTCGCTGATCGCGCCGAGACCGAAGCCTTGCACGACGTTCGGCGGCGAACGCAGCACGAAGTCCCTGAGCACATCGGCGATGACTTCGAGCTGTCCAGAGAACGCGCCGATCCGCTCGGCGTCGCGCGCGCTGAGCTTGGCAACCGACTGTTGCGTGCGGCCTTCGCCTGTGAGGAGATAGCTGCCGTCTGGGGCGGGAATGAAATTCTGCGCCTTGCGCTCGACGATCCGCAGGCCGTGTTCGGCCAGCTTCAGATCGGAAGCGATCCGCGGGTTGAGCAGGCTGACGGTGTAGGCCGCGACCGAATTGCGGAAGCCGGGATGAAACTCCTGCGTCACCGCGGCGCCGCCAACCACGGAACGTCGTTCGACCACCTTCACGCGCAACCCGCTCATGGCGAGATAGGCCGCGCAAGTGAGGCCGTTATGGCCGGCGCCGATGATCAAAACGTCGGTGTCTGACATGTCCGCTTCAACAAAGCCTGTTAGAGCGTTTCGTGCGAAGTGACGACCGGTTCGCATTAAGAAACGCGTCAAACGAAAATAGGGCCTTCTTTATCGAAGAGGCGCGCGCGCGGCACAAGGCCGCCCGTCACGATTGTGGTTCCATAGTTAGCGCGCATTGCCCGAAACGGTGCCATATGCTCCATTCCCGCCCGCCGGTCCCCTGCCGGATTCTCGCTTTTCTGCCGCGCAATATGCTGGAGCCTCCATGAGTTCGTCGCAGCCCGTCGCCGCCCCAAACTCGGCCTCCCGCAATCGGCTTCTTCTGGTGATTTATACCGCGGCGATCTTCACCAGTGCGCTCCTGTTATTCTCGGTGCAGCCCCTGTTCACCAAGATGGTGCTGCCGCGGCTCGGCGGGTCGCCGGCGGTGTGGTCGGTGGCGATGGTGTTCTTCCAGTCGCTGCTGCTCGGCGGCTACGCCTATGCCCATTACCTGATGCAATTGCGCAGCCGGCTGGTGCCGGTGGTCGTTCATCTCTTGCTGCTGATCGTTGCGCTGCTGACGCTGCCGCTGTCCATCGCATCCAGCTGGGGCACCCCGCCGGAGAGTGGTTATGCGTTCTGGCTGCTCGGCCTGTTCGCTGTGTCGATCGGTCTGCCGTTCTTTGCGCTCGCAGCGAATAATCCGCTGCTGCAGGCCTGGTTCGTGCGCACCGGCCATCCCAATGGTCACGATCCGTATTTCCTCTATGCCTCGTCGAATATCGGCAGTTTCCTCGCGCTTCTGTCCTATCCCGTGCTCTTAGAGCCGATGTTCTCGCTGCGGACGCAGAATCTGATCTGGACGTCGGGTTATGGCCTGCTGATCCTGCTGATCGCCGGATGTGGAGCGTTGTTGTTGAAGTCGCCGGTGGTTGCCGTTGCTGCGCCGGGGGCTGACGTCGTCGACGCACCGGCGCCAAGCTGGGCTTCGCGTGCCCGCTGGATCTTTCTCGCGGCTGTCCCCTCCGGCCTGCTGATCGCAGTCACCGCGCATATATCGACGGACGTTGCTGCGGCACCACTGCTCTGGGTGCTGCCGCTGTCGTTCTATCTGCTGACCTGGGTGCTGGTGTTCCAGTCGCGGCCGCTGCTGCCGCATGCATGGATACTCATGCTGCAGCCGCTGGCGATTGCCGGTGTGGTCGTGCTGCTCGCGATCGGCGGCGAGCAGAATCTGCTGCTGACCCTCGGCGGTCATCTGTTGTGCTTTTTCATTATCGCCATGGCGTGCCATGGTGAACTGGCTCGGCAGCGTCCTGCAGCCCGCTATCTCACGGGCTACTACGTCGCTTTGTCGTTCGGTGGCATGGTCGGTGGTCTGTTTGCTGGCCTGATCGCGCCGTTCACATTCTCATGGATCGCGGAATATCCGATCCTGATCGCATTTGCCGTGCTGTGCCGGCCGTCATTGCCGGAGCGGTATTCCGGCTGGGCGCGCTGGTACTGGATCGCGCTCGTGGTTGCCGCAATCGCATTGATCGTGCCGAGCTACACAACCGGCAAGCTGTTCACGTGGATCGATACCCAACGTGTCTATGTCGTCAGCGCTGTTGCAATCGTCGGCATGATCGTTGCGATCCTGCTACGCGCCGACCGGCTCAAGCTCGTGGCCATCACTGTCCTCGCACTGGCGCTGATCCGTTTCTACCCAGCGGACGATGGTCGGGTCGAAACCGTGCGTAGTTTCTTCGGCGTGCACAAGATCGTGGTGACGCCGAACAACCAGTATCACGTGCTGATGCACGGCACGACCATCCACGGCGCAGAGAAGTATCTCAACGACGATGGCACGCCGGTGACCGGACGGCCGGAGCCGATCTCCTATTATTACAAGGACGGCGGCATCGGGCAGGCGATCACTGCGGTGCGTGCGCGCAAGGGAGCGCCACTGCGCGTGGCAGTGATCGGACTTGGTTCGGGGTCGCTGACCTGTGCATCAGCGCCGGGCGAGGACTGGAAGTTCTTCGAGATCGATCAGTCGATGGTCGATACCGCCAGGGATCCGAAATATTTCAGCTACATCCAGAAGTGCGAACCCGACGTCAAGCCGGTGATCGGCGATGCGCGGCTCACTTTCGCGAAAGAGCCTGACGGCGTCTACGATCTCATCATCGTCGATGCCTATTCGTCGGACGCGATCCCGATCCATCTGGCGACCGAGGAAGCGATGGAGATTTACAAGGAAAAGCTCGCCCCGCAGGGCGCCGTCGTCATGCATGTGTCGAACCGGCATCTCGAACTCGCCAGCGTCGTGGTCGGCATAGCCGATGCCAATGACATGAAGAGCTGGGTGTATTCGGAGGATTCCGGCCGCGACAACGAATATATCTTCTCGACCAATGTGGTCATCTCGGCCCATGACGCCGCCGATGTCGGCTCCATCGCGACGTCATCGCAATGGGCCCTGACCGAGGCGAACGACGATCAGCGAGTCTGGACCGACGACTATTCCAACGTGCTCGGCGCCGTGTGGCGCCGGCTGCGGGACGGGGACAACTAAGGCATTTTCAAGCGAAATGGACGCCGGTTCGCTTCAGGAAAACGCGTCACACAGGTTCGCTCAGTAATCGCCGAAGAAGCCGCGCGGCTGATAGGGCCGCGGCGCGTAGGCCTGCGGCGGGTATTGCCGGCTGTAATAGCCGCGATTGGCGTAATATTGCTGGGTCTCGGCTTCCGTCATGCGGCGATAGCCGGGAGGGGCCGGATAACGCTGACCGTCATTGCCATCGGCCGGATAGATGTAACGATCGTCATCCGCCGGCTGTACCTGACGTGCGACGCGGCGGTTCGGTGCCACGGCCTGCGGCGTGAGATCCATGGGATTGCCGGCGGCGTCATACGACGGTGAAGCAGGAGCGATATCGCGGCGGGCGACGGCAGACGGCTTCGCCGGGCGCGGGTTGCGGGCGAGGGCGACCTGCGAGGAGCCCGTCAGCGTGACGGTGGTGTTGAGCACCCCGTCGGCCTTGACCATGGCGAACAAGGTCGCGGCGTTCTCGCGCGACAGCCGAACGCAGCCGTGGGAGGCCGGCGAGCCCAGGCGGTTCACGGAATCGGTGCCGTGGATGGCGTGGCCCTTCTTGGTGAAGAAGATGGCATGGGGCATTGGCGCGTCGTCGAATTCCTTGGAGAAGTGATCCTCCTCCATGCGGAATGTCTGGAAGCTGCCATTCGGGGTCTCGTAGGACGGAATGCCTGACGACACCGGCCAGCGATATTTCTCGACGCCGTCCTGAACGACGGTCAGCTGCTGGGCATCCTTGTCGACGGTAATGGCGATCTTGGCCTGCGCAGTGCTGGTGGCGACGAAAACGGCGAGACCCGCAAGGGTCATATAAAACGAACGCATCTTACCTTGGCCTCCGGGCCGTAACCTGTTGTACCGCCTACCGTCCCGCACCCAATATGCATATCGGGCGGCCCGCGTGCCAGTGACAGTTTCGTGCATCCTTAATGTTGGGCTAGGCGGCACCAAGGCGGCGACCGGGCCGAAAGAGGGCTCGGCCCGACCCGACGATGCGCGATAGGAAGCTTCTCATGAAGGCAGATGGAACCGGTTCCTAGGTCGCGCGTTGCCCTCCCACAATCGCAAGCGGCGAATTCTCGTCGCTCAGAGGGAAGCTCCAGATGACCGTTAAGACCGCTGTGTTGCCGATCAGTTCGTCGATGAAGACCCGCCTGGCGTTTGCCGCGGGCGTGCTGGCTCTGGTCGCCATGCCGCATTTTGCGCAGGCGCAAGGCGTATTCCGGGGTGGTGAGCAGGGTGCCAACCAAGGTTACCGTGACGGCAATCGCGCCGCCGGACCGGTCGGCGGTGTGGTCGGTGGCGCAGTTGGCCTTGGCGTCGGCGCGGCCGTGGGCGGCGTCAAGGGCGTGCTCGGTATTCCCGAGGGGCGACGGACACAGTGCCGCGGCTATTACAACCGCCATGGCAAATTCCGCTGCTATCGCTAAGCGGATATTGATTTGAAATGAAAATGGCCCGGTTCAAACCGGGCCATTTTTGTTATCAGCGATTTCAGTTTTTGAGCTTGTAGCCGGTCTTGAAAATCCACCAGACGACGAACATGCAAATCACCAGGAACATGCAGGTGACGCCGATGCTCCAGCCGACACTGACGTCGGAGATTTCGTAGAAGCTCCAGCGGAAGCCACTGATCAGATACACGACCGGATTGAGCAGCGTGACGGTTCGCCAACCCGACGGCAGCATGCTGACGGAGTAGAAGCTACCGCCCAGGAAGGTCAGTGGCGTCACCACCAGCAGCGGGATCGCCTGCAGTTTCTCGAAGCCGTCGGCCCAGATGCCGATGATGAAGCCGAACAGGCTGAACGTCACTGCCGTCAGCACCAGGAAGGTCAGCATCCACCACGGATGTAGGATGTGCAGCGGCACGAACAGTCCGGCGGTGGCCAGAATGATCAGGCCCAGCAGGATCGACTTGGTCGCAGCAGCACCGACATAGCCGAGCACGACTTCGACGTAAGACACCGGCGCCGACAGCAATTCATAGATGGTGCCGGTGAATTTCGGAAAGTAGATACCGAATGACGCGTTGGATATGCTCTGTGTCAATACCGACAGCATCACGAGACCGGGCACGATGAAGGTGCCGTAGCTGACGCCTTCGATCGAGGTGATGCGCGAGCCAATGGCTGCGCCAAACACCACGAAATACAGCGAGGTGGAAATCACCGGCGAAACGATGCTCTGCAGCACGGTGCGCCAGGTGCGCGCCATTTCGAACAGATAGATGGCGCGGACAGCTCTGAAGTTCATGTTACTTCCTCACCAGGCTGACGAAGATGTCTTCGAGCGAGCTCTGCGTGGTGTCGAGATCGGAGAAGCGGATGCCGGATTCGCGGAGATCGCCGAGCAGGCTGGTGATCCCGGTGCGCTCGCTCTTGGTGTCGTAGCTGTAGATCAACTGATGGCCGTCCGCTGCCAGTTCGAGGTTGTAGTGAGCCAGGCTGGCTGGAATCTCCGTGACCTTGCCTTGCAGATACAGCTTGAGCTGCTTCTTGCCGAGCTGCTCCATCAGCTTGGTCTTTTCCTCGATCAGGATGATCTCGCCTTTGTTGATGACGCCGATGCGGTCGGCCATCTCTTCGGCTTCTTCGATGTAATGCGTGGTGAGGATCACCGTGACGCCTGCGGCGCGCAGCGTGCGCACGACTTCCCACATGCCCTTGCGCAATTCGACGTCGACGCCGGCAGTGGGCTCATCGAGGAACAGGATCTGCGGTTCGTGCGACAGCGCCTTGGCGATCATCACGCGGCGCTTCATGCCGCCGGACAGCGTGATGATCTTGTTATCTTTCTTGTCCCACAGCGAGAGGTCTTTCAGGATTTTCTCGATCAGCGCCGGGTTCTTCGGTTTGCCGAACAGGCCGCGGCTGAAACTGACCGTGGCCCAAACCGATTCGAAGGCGTCGGTGTGCAGTTCCTGCGGCACCAGCCCGATCAGCGACCGCGCGGCGCGATAGTCCCGGGCGATGTCGTGACCATCGACCATGACCTTGCCGGAGGTGGCATTGGCGATGCCACAGATGATGCTGATCATCGTCGTCTTGCCAGCGCCGTTCGGCCCCAGCAGCGCGAAGATCTCGCCGCGGTTGATGTCGAGGTCGATACCCTTCAGGGCCGTAAAGCCCGAGGCATAGCTCTTGGTCAGATTGGAAACGGAAATGATGGGAGACATCGGCGATATGATCGTTCGAAAAGGGGAAGGCAGAGGACCGAGCGGTCATACCGGGACGCACGAACGGCACAGCCGAAACGGCTTTGTCGGGCGCGGGGTGCGTACATAGGAATGAAGATGCGCCGGCGCAATCGCGGAACAGGCAATTTTAGGGCTATTCTGCGGCTTCGTAGTCGATCTCGACAATCGTGCCGCCGTCGGCCGCATCGGCAAATGCAGGGTCGCTGGTTAATTGCTCGATGGTGCGCGGCGTCGGAAGGCCGCTCGAGCCGTCCGGATTGCGCCAGTCTCCGGCCGCGTATTCGAGCGTTTCCTCGGCTTCCTCGATGGCTTCATCGAGGGTGTCACCGGCGGTCACGATGCCGGGCAGGTCGGGAAAGGAAACGTTGAAGGTGCCGCTGGCGTCCTTCTGAATGAGCGCAATATAGACCGGCATTGTCAGACGCGTTCCACGAAACTGTCGACGACCTTCTTCTCACCGGCCTTCTCGAAGACGATGGTGAGCTTGTTGCCGTCGATCTTGGTCACATTGCCGTAGCCGAACTTCTGGTGGAAGACGCGATCCTGCAGCGTGAAGTCGGACTCCGTGCCGGTGGACTTCGCGATCAACTCGCCCTCGATAGTCATCGGCCGCTTGTTTCGCGATGAAGAAGAGCCGCCGAAAGGCGACTGGCCTTCGCTGAAGCCGCTGCCGCCCTGTCCGCCGCGCGAGCGGTTGGCCTGCGCGCGCTGCCAGCCCGGTGTCGAATAGCTCGATCCGAACGATTCCACGTTGTCGAAGCGTGATGCGCCGTAGCCGCCTGCGCCGCCCCAGCCCGAACCGCCCTTTGATTCCGTGATCTCGACATTGGCCGCCGGCAATTCATCGAGGAAACGCGACGGCATCGTCGTGTTCCAGGTGCCGTGAATGCGCCGGTTGGTTGCGAAATAGAGCTTGGCGCGGCGGCGTGCGCGGGTGATGCCGACATGGGCGAGGCGACGCTCTTCCTCGAGCCCGGCGCGGCCCTGATCGTCGAGTGCCCGCTGATGCGGGAACAGGCCTTCTTCCCAGCCCGGTAGAAAGACGTTGTCGAATTCAAGCCCCTTGGCCGAATGCAGCGTCATCACCGACACGGCATCCTCGTCTGCACCGCCCTCGCGGTCCATCACCAGCGAGATGTGTTCGAGGAATCCCTGCAGGTTCTCGAACTCCTCCATCGAGCGCACCAGTTCCTTGAGGTTCTCAAGGCGGCCGGCAGCATCGGCGGAGCGATCCTTCTGCCACATGTCGGTGTAGCCACTCTCGTCGAGCACGACTTCGGCGAGTTCGGTATGCGGCATCACTTCGCTTTGCTTGCGCCAGCGTTCGAAGCTCATCATCAGGTCGCGCAGGCTGCCACGCGCCTTCGGCTTCATCTCGTCGGTCTCGACGACCTGACGGGCAGCCTCAGAGAGCGGAATGCGGCGACGACGTGCGTGATCGTGCAGCATCTGCACGGTGGCATCGCCGAGGCCGCGCTTGGGCACATTGACGATGCGCTCGAAGGCGAGATCGTCGGCGGGTGAGTTGATCACCCGAAGATAGGCCAGTGCGTCGCGGATTTCCGCGCGCTCATAGAAGCGCGGGCCGCCGATGACCCGATAGGGCAGGCCGAGCGTGACGAAGCGGTCTTCAAACTCGCGCATCTGGAACGAGGCGCGCACCAAAATGGCGATGTCGTTGAGCTTGTTGCCCTCGCGCTGCAGCTGTTCGATCTCTTCGCCGATGGCGCGCGCTTCTTCTTCGGAATCCCACGAACCGGTGACGGTGACCTTCTCGCCATCGACGTCCTCGGTGCGTAGCGTCTTGCCGAGGCGGCCTTCGTTATGCGCAATCAGATGCGAGGCGGCGGCGAGGATGTGGCCTGTCGAGCGGTAGTTGCGCTCCAGCCGGACGACCTTGGCGCCGGGAAAATCATGTTCGAAGCGAAGGATGTTGTCGACCTCGGCACCGCGCCAGCCATAGATCGACTGATCGTCGTCGCCGACGCAGCAGATGTTCTTGAGCGGTGCGGTCGGTTTGTTGTCTGCTGATGGCGCGTCCGCTTCCGGCAGCACACGCTGCCCCGGCGCCTGCGACAGCAGCCGCAGCCACAGATACTGCGCGACGTTGGTGTCCTGATATTCGTCGACGAGGATATATTTGAAGCGCTGCTGATACTGTTTCAGCACGTCCGGATGCTCGCGGAACAGCCGGATACATTCCAGCAGGAGGTCGCCGAAATCCGCGGCGTTGAGGGTCTTCAACCGATCCTGATAGGCGGCATAGAGCTTGCCGCCCTTGCCATTGCCGAACACGGCGGCTTCGCCTGACGGCACCTGCGATGGCGTCAGTCCGCGGTTCTTCCAGCCGTCGATCAGGTTGGCCAGCATCCGCGCCGGCCAGCGCTTGTCGTCGATATTGTCAGCCTGCAGGAGCTGCTTCAGCAGTCTGATCTGGTCATCGGTGTCGAGCACCGTGAAGTTGGATTTCAGCTGCACCAGTTCGGCATGGGTGCGCAGGATGCGGCCACCGATCGAGTGGAAGGTGCCGAGCCACGGCATGCCTTCAACCGCTTGGCCGAGCATGATGCCGAGCCGGTGCTTCATCTCGCGCGCGGCCTTGTTGGTGAAGGTCACCGACAGGATTTCGGCGGGCCGCGCACGGCCCATGCTGAGGATGTGGGCGATCCGCGAGGTCAGAACCTTGGTCTTGCCGGTGCCGGCACCCGCGAGCACGAGGACAGGGCCGTCGAGCGTCTCGACGGCGTCGCGCTGCTCCGGATTGAGCCCGCTCAGATACTGTGCCGCTGGCGCCGCAGCAGCGCGCGCACGCGCACCAATGCCGCCCGCCACCGGTTGGTAGGCAGGGAGATCGTTGGTGGGCATTTTGCGTGCGTCATTCATGCGAATCGTATTCCGCCCACGTTGGCACCGTGGGGCCTTAAAGGGGAGCCTTCTTAGCAGGATAGGAGGGCATATAGGAGCGAGAGGCTTCTGGCGACAGACTTATCCCCGCATGCGGCTCATCTGACGCCCGTTGGCACGCAGGAGCGCTCTCGTTTCAGTGATGTTGGCTGGTACGTGGGTCGGGAACTTTCGTTTTCGCTCCGGCTTGTTTCAGCATCAAGCGCGACGGCGAATGCCGCGTCAAACACCAAAAACTGAGGTTTGTGCCATGTTCAGCTGGGTTGTTACCTTCCTCGTTATCGCTCTTATTGCCGGCGTTCTCGGCTTCGGCGGTATCGCCGGCGCCTCCATCGAAATCGCCAAGGCGATCTTCTTCATCGCCCTCGTCCTGTTCCTGATTTCGGCCGTTGTGGGCCTCGTCCGCGGCCGCACGCGCGTCTGACGGTTATTTCTTCGAGGGCATCCCGATCGATCGGCCGATGCCCTCGGGGCGATCTACGGATCGGTGCGCATTGGCCAGCGCCTGCACGCGGGCGCTGATATCAGGCGGAAACGGCGCAACCTTCCGGGCCGTCATGTCCATGTGGAGCGTCATGTTTTCCGACGTCGCCGACAGCCATCCCTCGGTGGCGTGGCGCAACTCCTTGAAGGTGTGAATGCGCTTGTCGTCCGCAGCGACAACCAGGATCGACACCTGCGCGGGATCACCGAGATGGATTTCCCTGACATAGCGAACATGGCATTCGGCCGTGAAGGTCGAGTTGTTGCGCGCCCTCATATATTCGGGACCGATCCCGATCTTGAGCCAAAGGTCGTCGATCGCCCGGTCGAACAGCACGTTGTAATAGGCCATGTTGAGATGGCCATTATAGTCGATCCATTGCGGTTCGATCTGCATGACATGCGCCCGGAAAGGGACGGGTTGCAGCAGATCGTCGGTTGGCTCAGTCATCGGTAATTCCTGTCCCGCTCTCACGTCTCTTGACCCGTTATACAACCTTTGCCACGGTCCCGCCGCGTCGGAGGGACTACTGTGGCTAGCATTGCGAACAATTTGAAACGACCGGAGCCGAAGGCCTTGGCCACGACGCTTGAAGCGCTGACGGCGCGTTTTGGCAATCGACTGGTGACGTCGCAGGCGGTTCGCGAGCAGCATGGCCATACCACGACATGGCTTGCCAACCAGCCGCCGGATGGCGTCGTGTTCGCGCAGGAGACCGCGGATATCCAGGACGTGGTCCGGATTTGTGCAGCGAACAGAGTTCCGGTGATCGCATTCGGCACCGGCACGTCGCTGGAAGGTCAGGTCAATGCGCCGGCAGGCGGCATTTGCATCGACATGCGCGACATGAACCAGATTCTGGAAGTGCACAGCGAAGACCTCGACTGCGTGATTCAGCCCGGCGTTACGCGCAAGGCGCTCAACGAAAATCTGCGCGATCAAGGCCTGTTCTTCCCGATCGATCCCGGTGCCGATGCGTCGCTTGGCGGCATGGCGTCGACGCGCGCCTCCGGCACTAACGCGGTGCGTTACGGGACGATGCGCGACAATGTGCTCGCGCTCAAGGTCGTGCGCGCCGATGGTGAGATCATCAAGACGGGCACCCGCGCGAAGAAATCTTCGGCCGGCTATGACCTGACGCATCTGTTTGTCGGCGCCGAGGGCACGCTGGGCATCATCAGCGAGCTGACCATCAAGCTGCGTGGCATTCCTGAAACCATGGCTGCCGCGTCATGTTCGTTCGCCACGGTGGCAGGTGCCTGTCAGGCGACGATTCTCGCGATTCAGACCGGCATTCCCGTTGCTCGGATCGAGCTGCTGAACGAGGCGCAGGTTCGTGCCTGTAATTCCTATTCCAAGCTGACGCTGCCGGAAACGCCGCTGCTGCTGCTGGAATTCCATGGCAGCGAGGCCGAAGTGGCCGAGCAGTCGCGAAATTTTCACGAGATCGCACTGGAATGTGGCGGTGGCGATTTCTCATGGACGACGAAGCCGGAGGATCGCACTAGGCTCTGGCAGGCCCGTCACGATGCCTATTGGTCGGTGAAGAGCATGCGACCGGGCTCCGATGTCGCGGCCACCGACGTTTGCGTGCCGATTTCCAAACTCGCGGAATGTGTCGCTGCGACGGAAGAGGATCTCGCGCGGCTCGGCCTGTTGGCGCCCATCGTCGGCCACGTCGGCGATGGCAACTTTCATTGCTCGATGGTGTGCGATCGCAACGATGCCAATGAGGTCGCCCGCGCGGAGGACTTCATGCATCGCCTCGCTCAACGGGCGCAGGCGATGGGGGGCACCTGCACAGGTGAACATGGCATCGGGCAAGGCAAGCAAAAGTATATGCAGGCCGAACTGGGCAGTGAGGCGCTCGACGCCATGCGGGCGCTCAAGAAGGCGCTCGATCCTGACAATATCTTCAATCCCGGGAAAATCCTGCCGCCGGCGTGACGCCAGATTGCCGCGTCCGGTCAGGCCGAATGCGGACGGGAAAATTCGGCAGCAGCGGCGATGCTTAACTATTCTTAAAAAGTTTAAAGTTGTAGATATAATTATATACCAGCATGGATTGCGCTTTTCGATTACGGAAGGTGCAATCAAAAAGCTTTGACGCAGAATGCGTCCAATAAAAAAGGCATCATCCGATGCGGCTACCGTTTTTCTATGGTTGGGTCATCGTCGCCGTCACGTTCGTTTCCATGGCCATCGGGGTCAATGCGCGGACATCGTTCTCGCTGTTCTTCCCGCCAATTCTCCAGGAATTCGGCTGGGACCGTGGCGTCACCGCCGGTGCCTTTTCATTCGGCTTCCTGATTTCCGCGATCATGAGCCCGCTGATGGGCAGACTGATGGACCGCGGCGGCCCGCGAGCCGTCATGGAACTTGGCACCGTACTGATGGCTGCTGGCCTGTTGCTGGCACCGCTGACGACGCAGCCATGGCATTTGTACATGACCATCGGCGTTCTGGTCGGCGCAGGCAGCGTCTGCCTTGGCTATTCCGGACAATCGCTGTTTCTGCCGAACTGGTTCAGCCGCAAGCGCGGCCTCGCGGTCGGCCTCGCATTCGCCGGCGTCGGCATCGGTTCCGTAACGGTGCTGCCCTGGGTGCAGGTGATGATCGAGCAGACCGGCTGGCGCACCGCCTGCACCGCCGTGGGGCTCCTGGTGCTGGTTGTACTGGTGCCGATCAACCTGCTGCTGCGCAAGCGCCCGCAGGATATGGGGCTGCTGCCGGATGGCGATCCGGCACCGACGTCGTCGACGAAGCATATATCCAATGTGGTCGACCCGGTCTGGGCCAGTATCGATTGGACGCTGGCGCGCGCCGTGCGCACGACGCGGTTCTGGTGGCTCGCACTCGGCCTGTTCGGCGGGCTGTATGCCTGGTACGCGGTTCAGGTCCATCAAACCAAGTATCTGCTCGACATCGGCTTCACGCCGGGTGTCGCCGCCTGGGCGCTCGGTATGGTCAGTCTGTTCGGTGTGCCCGGCCAGATATTTCTGGGCCATTTGTCCGATCGCATCGGCCGCGAATGGATCTGGACCGTCAGCGGTGTCGGTTTCGCAATCTGCTTTGCGTCCCTGATTGCGCTGGAGTCCGTGCCGAGTCTGGCGCTCGTCTATGTCATGGTGATCTCGCAGGGCCTGCTGGGCTATGGCGTGACGTCCATCATGGGCGCAGTGGTTTCCGAGATTTTCCAGGGCGAGCATTTCGGCAGCATTTTCGGCACGCTCATGCTGGCCGCGTTGGCCGGTGGCGCCGCCGGTCCCTTGGTGACGGGTGTCCTGCACGACCACTTTGGCACCTATACGCCAGCATTTGCTCTTGGAATCGCAGTCAGCTTCCTCGCGACCTTCGCGGTCTGGATGGCGTCGCCGGGCAAGGTAAGGGCGGTGGCCGGACGTTTGCACCGCGCCCATGGCGCCGCAAAACCGCTGGAGCAGGGTGCTTCGACTTGATCGAAGCCGGGCGATTTGCCGCAAGCGGATGGCGAGGGATGGCTGATCTGGCCATGTATTGCGTGCTGTGACTTCGCCACAGTTGGTTCTATAAATAGATGCGTTCCCGCGTATTTCTGCGTGGCCCTGCAACGTCTGTAAGGCGTATTGCCCAGTGACGTGCTGCAATGCACTTTGCCTGGCAGGCAGGCGGACATTCTGCCGGAGCGCTTGAGGGGAGATTCGGTGCAGACGACACTGCTCGGCCTGGCAATTGCATTTATCCTGGCGCTGGTTGCTGCTCTGGTCGGGCCCTATTTCGTCGACTGGAATCAGTTCCGCCCGCAATTCGAGGCTGAAGCCACGCGCGTGGTCGGTGCGCCCGTTCGCGTCAGCGGCGGGCTGGAGGCGCGGCTGCTGCCGGCGCCGTCGCTACGGCTACAGTCGATCACAGTGGGAAGTCCCAACGATCTCGGCAGGATCCGTGCAGACAATCTCGATGTGGAATTCAGCCTCAGTTCGTTGATGCGCGGCGAATGGCGCGCGACAGAACTCACCATCGGCGGCGCTGCGATCGATCTCGGCCTCAATGCGCAGGGGCGTATCGAACTTCCGGCTTCCACAGGGCCATTCAATCTTGGCGCGCTGGCGATAGACCGGTTGAACTTCACCGGTCGTGCTGTACTCCATGACGCTGCGAGCAAGAGCACGCTCGAACTCTACGACATCGCCTTCAGCGGCGATGTTCGTTCATTGGCGGCCGGCGCCATGCGCGGTGATGGCAATTTCCTGTTGTCGGGCGCGCGCTATCCGTTCCGTTTGTCCTCCGGGCCGACCGGCGACGGCAACGGCACACGCGTTCGTTTCACTGTCGACCCCGGCGAGAAGCCCTTGTCCGTCGATCTCGATGGCGTGCTCAACTTCGACAATCGCACACCACGCTTCGATGGCGCACTGACTCTCGCAAGCCCGGCCGGCCTGAAGGCGAATGGCGCGGGCGATCAACTGCCGACGCCGTGGCGCGTCTTCGCCAAGGTCAAGGCCGATCCGGCAGCTGCGCATATGGAAGCGCTCGAAGCCAGTTATGGCGCGGAAGAGACTGCTTTCAGGTTCGCTGGTCTTGCTGACATGCGCTTTGGCACATCGCCACTGCTGCATGCGGTGCTGTCGGCCAAGCAGCTCGATGCCGATCGCCTGCTCTCCAGGGATCAAGCGACCAACGATGCCGCGACACCGTTGCCGGTGCTACGCAGGCTGCTGGCGAGCATTCCGTCTGCGCCTTTGGCGACACAGATCGAGATCGGCGTAGAGCAGATCATGCTCGGCGGAAAGCCTGCGCAGAATATCGGTGCGGATCTGCGCGGTGATCCAGCGACATGGACGATCGATCGTCTTGAGTTTCGTGCGCCAGGCGCGACCCGCGTCACGTTGAGCGGCGGCGCAGCACAGCCAGGTGCATCAGGTGGCTTCAAGGGGGCCATCGCGGTCGAGTCGTCCGATCCGGATACGCTTGCTGCATGGCTCAAGGGCCGAACAGACGTCGGCTTGCGCAATCAGAAGCCGCTACGCATTCGTGGCAATATCACTTCGGTGTCCAATCGCTTGGCCATCGAGGCACTGAAGGCGGAGATCGACGGGGGTACGATCGAAGGTCGTGCTGCATATTCGTATTCCTCGGCTGCTGGCGGCTCGCGCTTCGATGCCGACCTGAAGGCCGACCGGCTCGATCTCGACGCAGCGGTGGCTTTGATCCGATCGCTTAGCGAGCCGCAGGCCGAGTGGCCAGATGCAGGGCAGGTGTCACTCGATATCGGCCGTGCTGTGTCAGCCGGGCAGGAGATGCGCCCGTTCGTGGCGCAACTGGCCTACAGCCCAAAGACGATCTCGGTCGATCGCTTCAAAGTCGGTGAAGCCACCGGCCTGATGCTCGACGGCCGCGCGTCGTTCGATCGCATGGAAGCCACGGGCGGACTGACACTCAACGCCACGTCCGCATCGATGAGTCAGATCAGCAACTTGCTCACGCCGCTGGCGCCGTCTGTTGCGGCGAGGCTCAGCGCCATGATCGCGACGCCCGGCGCGGTTCGAGTCAAACTGTCGCTCGATCTGGCAAAGGATCAACAACGCGCCGATCGCACAAATGCGCGCGCCGTATTCGATATCGATGCGGCGCAGGTGAAGGGGACGACGACGTTGACCGCATCTGCTCCCCTAGCGGCGATGCGTGGCGTCGACCTCAATGAGCTGTCGCGCAGCGATGTGACACTCGAGTCTAAATTGGTCGGGCAGGGCGGGCAACTTCTCGCATTGTTGGGCCTGAGTAACGTGATCGCCGCAAGCGACGCCGTTGTGAATTTCGAAGGATCGGCAAAAGGACAATGGCGCGCACCGCTGCGCGTCACGGCAAAACTGTCCGGGGCGGATGTCGATGCCGATGTTCAGGGTAGTGCGGAGCCTTGGGCGGGATCACCGAAAGCATCGCTCACGCTTGCGATACGTCGCGCCAATCTGGCGCCGCTGGTCGCTCTCAAGCCATCAGATGCGGCTGCGCAGAATGTCAGCCTGTCATCGCGGCTCACATTGAACGGCGACAAAGTTACGTTGGAAGATATCGACAGCACGCTGGCTGGTTCACGCGTGCGCGGCCGTATTGCCCTGACGCTTGGGGCCGAGAAGGCCGTCGATGGTCAGATCGGCATAGATGCGATCGAACTCGGGCCGGCCTTCGGCCTTGCTATAGGCACCAGAGGCCGCGACGCCACGGATCCGCTCGGACGTGGCGTGCTGCAGGGATGGCGCGGGCAGTTGGCCTTTCAGGCGCTGCGCGGGACATTGCCCGGCGGCATTGAATTGCGCCCCGTCAGTGGCACTGTGAAGAGTGATGGCCAGGCCCTGACGATCGATACGATCAAGGGGACAGTCGGCGGCAGCGAGATCACGGCTGATGTCGATCTCAAGCCGTCGATCACCGGATATGCGCTTGGCGCTCGCGTGCAATTCTCCGGGATCGACGGCGCTGACTTGCGCTATCGTTCCCTGACAATGCCCGCAGGCAAAACGTCGCTGCGGATGACGCTGGCCAGTCAGGGGCGCAGTGCCTCGGCTCTGGAAGGCGCATTGTCCGGCAGTGGATTGCTGACGATCGGCGGGGCGCGCATCAATGGCCTCGACCCACGTGCCTTCGACATTGCCATTCGCGCCAGCGATTCCGGGCAGGCCACGAATGACGCCAAGTTGCGTCAGATCGTCGATACCGCGATCACTGGCGGTGCATTGTCCGTAACTTCGGTGCAGGTTCCGTTCAGTATCAAGGATAGCCGCCTGCGCGTTGGCGCGACGACGCTCGAAGGCGAAGGAGGAGGGGCGATCGTGTCGGGGGGGTACGACATCGTTGCCGACCAGGTGGATATGCGCGCAACATTGACCGGCACGAGCGCGGGGACGTCGAGTGTCCGGCCAGAAGTTCAGATCTTCGCGGTGGGAACGCCTGACAAGCTCGATCGCACGCTTGATGTGGCGGCGTTATCGTCCTGGCTGGCAGTGCGCGCAATCGATCGCGAGACGCGCCGGCTTGATTCGCTTGAACGCGGTGAACTGCCACCGACGGCTGTGCCCGTTGCCGTTCCTCCGCCGTCCGCCTCGCTGCCCGTCGACACGCAGGCGCCCGCGAGCGATCCACCGACGGCCTCCGCGCCCTCCGATGTGCTTCTTCCCGGTCGCGATCCGCGCCGTTCTGCACCGAAGGCTGCTACGCCTCGTCCAGCGACACCGCCGGTCGCAAGTCAGCAGGTTGCGCCGCTGCCTGCACCCATTGAAATTCGTCCAGCCCCCGGTGCTGCGCGGACGCCAAGACCGAGGCCTGCGCCTCCTCTCGTGCTCACGCCGCCGGTTGTGAATTCAGCACGGCCGACGTTCTGACAATGAGCTTAGTGAGCAGACCCGACCAACAGTGAAGCGATTCGCTGATGGCCGGCAGTGTTCAAGCAGAGAGGTTGTTGTGGTCCGGCATCCGCTGTTGCGGAACGGCACGTGTCCGGAAGTAGTCGAGCACGAATAGCCGAATCGCGGATGACAAATTGCCCTGCTGACGGTTTGTGTCGATCTCACCGACCAGCTCTGAAAGCGTCATGTCGCGAAGATTCGAAATCTCCTTCATGCCGTTCCAGAACGCCTCTTCGAGGCTCACGCTGGTCTTGTGACCCGCAACAACGATCGATCTCTTAACTACGGGCGATTTCATGATGCGTCCTCGCCATCGATGTGGTGCTGATCCAGCAGGGTGTTCGCACGGACTGTGCGTTGCTCCTGCAATGTTCGTTCTGATTTAGTCCGTCCGAAACGCGCACGGTTTATATCGGCCTGTTTTGCCGATTCCTCTCGTGCAGTGCGCTTCTTGAAGCGATTGAGATTGATCAGGTCACCCATGATCGCTCCTGTCTTTAAAAAAATGATGGGGCGGGAAACGTCGTCTTCACCATCCAGTAGTTGCACGAGACGAAGGTGAATGCGGTTTCGATATCCATCCTAAAATATTCTCCGTAGTTCCAAACAAGCTCCGCAGAAAAATGAAGTCATCTACGAAGCACAACCAGATCACCTTCTGCTGTTCACAAGGAAAAACGCGTCTGATATGCGACCATTCTAACCATTTAGCAGATATGAATTATAACTATTTCCTTCTGGGGATATTCTCAACAAGCTGTGAGCAAATATTCTTGCTTACCTAGGATGTATCATTTTGATCGGCTGAACAAGAAGATCGAACTCAGCTGCACTAACAAAACCAAGCCGTAGCGCTTCCTCCTTCAATGTCGTTCCGTTCGCGTGAGCGACCTTAGCAACCTTCGCTGCGTTATCGTAACCGATTTTCGGTGCGAGTGCAGTCACGAGCATCAGTGATCGTTCCATCAACTCATGAATTCGTTTTTCATCGGCGCGAATTCCGTTGATGCAATGCTCTGTGAAGGATCGCGCAACGTCTGCAATCAATTGGATGGACTGCATCATGCAATGGGCCATCACCGGCTTATAGACGTTGAGTTCGAAGTGCCCCTGGCTGCCAGCCACCGTAATTGCCGTGTGGTTGCCGAATACCTGGCAGCATACCATTGTCATTGCTTCACATTGTGTCGGATTTACCTTTCCAGGCATGATGGATGAGCCGGGCTCGTTCTCCGGAAGTATCAATTCGCCGAGTCCGGAGCGGGGGCCGGATCCGAGCAGCCGGATATCATTTGCAATCTTAAATAGACTTGTTGCGATCGAGTTGATCGCTCCGTGTGCAAACACATAGGCGTCGTTTGATGCGAGCGCTTCGAATTTGTTCGGTGCGGTGATGAAAGGGAGCTTGGTAATTGTTTCTGCATGCTTCGCGAACAACTTCGCGAAACGAGGCTTGGAGTTGAGGCCGGTCCCGACTGCAGTTCCGCCCTGGGCGAGCGGGTACAGATCCTTCACTACGCTTCGCAAGCGTTTGATGCCGCTTTCGATCTGTGCCGCATAGCCTGAAAACTCCTGCCCGAGCGTGAGCGGCGTCGCGTCTTGTGTATGCGTGCGTCCGATCTTCACGATCTTTGCGAAGGCTTTTTCCTTCTTGCGCAACGCAGCATGTAGTTCGCTTAGTGCGGGGACGAGGTACTCCATAATACCCTGCGCTGCCGCGATGTGCATCGCAGTCGGAAACGAATCGTTGGACGACTGACTCATGTTGACATGGTCATTGGGATGCACTGGCTTCTTGGCGCCGCGTTCACCGCCAAGAAGCTCATTCGCACGATTGGCAATGACCTCGTTGAGATTCATGTTGGTCTGCGTGCCGGAGCCGGTCTGCCAGACGACCAGCGGGAAGTGATCGTCCAGCTTCCCGTCGATGACTTCGCGTGCTGCGCTCACAATGGCTTTTGCAAGCTTGGGCTCGAGCAGTTTGAGTTCGCGATTGGTTTCGGCCGCTGCCAGTTTGACGATGCCGAGCGCGCGAATGATCGGCATCGGCATGCGATCGTGACCGATCTTGAAATTCTGTCGCGACCGTTCCGTTTGCGCTCCCCAATAGCGATCCGCTGCAACCTCGATCGGACCGAAGCTGTCGGTTTCGGTGCGGGTGGCGGAGGAGGCGGAGGTCTTCGAGGATTTGGCCATGGGTAGGGTCCTTGCGATGCCGCGCTCCCTGCAGAGACTGTTGGTGGCTGCGGCGCATAAAAATGGGGCCGCGCGAACGCGGCCCCGGCACTTTACAACGTCTTGCGATTATTTTTTCCGGAAGCGGTCTAAACGGACGACTTCTGCACCTTCGCCCGATTTCGGCGGTTCTTCCTCTGAAACAGGCGCGGGCGGAGCTGGAGGGGCGGCGAGAGCAGACGCCGCGCTGGCTGCGGATGTCGCGCCGGCAGCCGGGGTCTCTACAGCGGTTTCGGTTTCGAACTGCAGGCCGAATTGCACGGAGGGGTCGTAGAAGCTCTTGATGGCGTTGAACGGCACGACGAGGCGCTCGGGGATGCCGTTAAAGGACAGGCCAACCTCGAACCGATCTTCGGTGACCGCGAGATCCCAGAACTGATGCTGCAGGATCACCGTCATTTCCTCTGGATACTGGGCCAGCAGGCGCGGCGAGAGTTTGACGCCGTCGGCCGTTGAAACGAAGGTGATAAAGAAGTGGTGCTCCCCTGGCAGGCCATGCTCGGCAGCGTCGATCAGCACGCGCCGCAACACGCCACGGAGGGCGTCGCGCGCCAGCACATCGTATCGAATATGATCGGTTGCCATCGGTCGGTCCCGTCGCTTGTCTTGGTCATGGCCATATATGGAGTGAAGGCGAGGCCGGAGACCGACTCGCGTCACCGACCATTCTATCCCGGTCTTGACCCGAGGTCAGCAGCCGGAAAAGATGGCGCCCTCTATATATGACGCAAATTGGACGCGATACAGCCGGGCTGTCATTTCAACCGCCGATTGGCGTGGAAACAGGCAAAAATTGATTGGCCCGATGGGCGGATGGCCCTAGTTCTGGACCATGCGTCCAAGTTCACCACAGGCTGACGCCTCCGCTGCGGAACTCGCGTCGGCATCGCCGCCGGGACTGCTGACGCTATTCGTTGCCTTTGCGAAGATGTCCCTGGCCGGTTTCGGTGGCGTTCTGGTCTGGGCGCGCCGGGCGATCGTCGAGCAGCATCGCTGGATGACGCCAGAGGAATTCAACGAGACTTTTGCGCTTTGCCACTTCTTGCCGGGGCCGAACATCGTCAATCTGTCGGTTGTATTTGGATCGCGGTTTCGAGGTGTGCCTGGCGCCATTGCAGCCTTTGCGGGATTGCTCGGGCCGCCTGTGATCATCGTGACTATTCTGGCGATCCTGTATGCACGCTTTGGAGATATTGAGGCGCTGCGGCGCACACTCGCCGGCGTTTCATGCGCTGCCGTCGGATTGCTGTTCGCGGTGATCTTCCGAATGATGCTGCCACTTCTGAAGAAGCGTGAGCCGGTCAGCCTTGCGCTCCTGATCGCCGTTTTCGTCGCGGTCGGCGTCATGCGATGGCCGTTACCAACAGTCCTCCTGGTCTCGATTCCCATCAGCATTGGCCTGACCATGTTGATGCGACGGCGGGCGGCAGCATGAACGACAGCAGCGCCGGATCGCTTGTCACGCTGGCCTGGTCGTTCGGGCTGATGTCGCTTTTTGCAGTGGGCGGCGCCAATTCGGCCATTCCCGAAATTCATCGGCTCGCGGTCGATGTTAATCATTGGATGTCCGACAAGCAGTTCGCAGATGTGTTTGCGATCTCGCAGCTGTCGCCGGGGCCGAACGTGCTCATTGTGACGCTCATCGGCTATCAGGTCGCTGGCATCATGGGCGCACTGGTCGCGACGCTGGCCATGTGCGGACCGACAGCCGTGTTTGCTTATTATGTCAGCCAATTGCTGGCGCGATCGGGCCGCGCACAATGGCCAGGAATCGTACAGGCAGCGCTGGTGCCTTTATCAATAGGCCTCATGAGCGCGAGCGGGCTGGTTCTGCTATTCGCTTCCGACACCACCTGGACGGCGTTTCTGGTAACGGGGAGTGCCGCCGTTTTGGCGTTTGCCACGCGACTTAACCCGCTATGGTTGTTAGTTGCCGGGGGGCTTCTTGGTTTCGCTGGCATTCTCTGACGAAAATCGCTAGCAAGCTGGACCACGGAGCCGTTGGGCGGTCTCCGAACGATGTTGTTTGGGCTACAAGCTCGTGACAGGGGAACGTACCAATGAGTGATGCGCCGAGCCATGCGCCGGAGAAATCCATCTTACCGAGCTGGGTCAAAGGCCCTCAAGACTTTATCGGCGGCCTTGCTTTGGTGGCGATTGCTGCATTTGCTCTGTGGGCATCCAGTGATCTGCAGGGCATGCATGGCTTTTCGTTCGGCGCAGGTACCGCGCCGCGGATGTTCGGCATTCTGCTGCTGGGTCTTGGTGCAGCCGTGACCGTTGTCGGCATTTTCACAGAAGGCCCCGGGCTCTCCAAGTTCCACTGGCGCGGTCCGTTTTTCGTGGCGCTGGCCATTCTGGTTTTCGCGGTCGGCATTCGTCCGATGGGCATGATCTTCGCGGCGATGTCGAGTTTTCTGATTGCTGCGCTCGGCACACCCGAGACGCGCTGGAAGGAAACGATCATTGTTGGCGCCTGCCTCACGGGCTTCTGCGCCCTGCTGTTCCCGTACGCGCTTGGTCTGCCGTTGCAGATGTGGCCGACATTTCTGATCCGCTAAGAACGAGGGCGTCATGGGTGATCTTTTTTCGAATCTCGGTCTTGGCTTCAGCACCGTCTTCCAGTTCGTGCAGTGGACGCCGGCGTTCCTTGGCGGAATGTCGATCCCGCTTCCGATCAATATTCTGCTATGTCTGATCGGTGCGCTGGTCGGTACGCTCGTCGGTGTGCTGCCGGGCATCGGTACAATTGCCACCGTGGCGATGTTGCTGCCGATCACGTTCGGTCTGCCGCCGGTCGGCGCGCTGATCATGCTCGCCGGCATCTATTACGGCGCGCAATATGGCGGTTCGACCACGTCGATCCTGGTCAATATTCCGGGTGAAGCAGGTTCGGTCGTGACCGCGCTCGACGGCTTCCAGATGGCAAAGCAGGGCCGTGCCGGTCCGGCGCTCGCGATTGCAGCAATCGGCTCGTTCTTTGCAGGTTGCGTTGCGACGGTCCTTATCGCTGTGCTCGGCGCGCCGCTCACCAAGCTCGCGCTTGCGTTCGGTCCTGCAGAATACTTCTCGCTGATGGTGCTCGGCCTGATCTTTGCCGTGGTGCTTGCCAAGGGCTCGGTGCTGAAGGCGATCGCGATGATCGTATTCGGTCTGCTGCTGTCCATGGTTGGTTCCGACATCGAAACCGGCGCGTCGCGCATGTCGTTCAACATTCCTGAACTTGCTGACGGCCTGGGCTTTGCCACGGTCGCCATGGGCCTGTTCGGCTTTGCGGAAATCATCCGCAACCTGGATGCGGGCGGTGAGGAAGATCGCCAGCTCGTGCAGCAGAAGGTCACGGGCCTGATGCCGACCCGGAAGGACCTGAAGGACTCCACGCCCGCAATTCTGCGCGGCACGGTGCTCGGCTCCATCCTCGGCATTCTGCCGGGCGGCGGCGCGGTCATCGCGTCCTTCGCGGCCTATACGCTTGAGAAGAAGCTGTCGAAGGACCCGAAGCGGTTCGGCCGTGGAGCGATCGAAGGCGTTGCGGCGCCGGAAAGCGCCAACAACGCTGCAGCGCAAACCTCGTTCATCCCGCTGCTCACCCTCGGCATTCCGCCGAACGCGGTGATGGCGCTGATGGTCGGCGCGATGACCATCCATGGCATCGTGCCGGGCCCGCAGGTGATGCAGAAGCAGCCGGAACTCGTCTGGGGCATGATTGCCTCGATGTGGGTCGGCAACTTGATGCTGCTCGTCATCAACCTGCCGATGGTCGGCATCTGGGTCCGGCTGCTGCGCGTGCCGTATCGCCTGATGTTCCCGTCAATCGTGGTGTTCTGCAGCATCGGCATCTATTCGGTGAACAACGCACCGATGGACGTGGTGCTCGCCGGCATATTCGGTCTGCTCGGCTACTGGCTGATCAAGCATGACTTCGAGCCGGCACCACTGCTGCTCGGCATGGTGCTCGGTCCGCTGATGGAAGAAAACCTGCGTCGTGCGCTGCTGATCTCGCGTGGTGACGCGACGGTGTTTTTCACCCGTCCGTTGTCGGCCACCCTGATGGCAATCTCGGCATTCCTGCTGGTCCTCGCTGTGCTTCCCGCACTGCGAAAGAAGCGCGACGAAGTCTTCGTCGAATCCGAGAGCTGACGAAGCTCTCACTGCATCTGCGTCGTTACGCCACGGCCCGAAGTCGAATAGACTTCGGGCCTTTGCTTATATTCAGTCCCGCGACTGTCGGCATTTCGCGGCAAGAATATTCTCGGAGGAAATCAAATGAAGCTGTTCAATCGCAGAGTTGCGATCAGTGGCTTGGCGGCGGTCGCCGGCTTTGGCGCACTGGCAACTGCTGTTCAGGCGCAGGAATACCCGACCCGCAACATCACCATGATCGTGCCGTTCGCGGCCGGTGGCCCAACCGACGTGATCGCGCGCATCGTCGCCGCGGACATGTCGAAGACGCTCGGCCAGCAGATCATCATCGAGAACGTCGTCGGTGCTGGGGGCACGACCGGCGCGACTCGTGCAGCGCGCGCGGCCAATGACGGCTACACGATCATCACCGGCCACATGGGCACCCATGCCGCGGCGGTGCCGCTGTATCCGAAGCTCGCTTATCACCCCGAGAAGGATTTCGAGCCCGTCGCGCTGCTCGCCGGCACGCCGATCCTGATCCTGTCGAAGAAGGATTTCGCGCCGAAGGATCTCAAGGAGTTCGTCACCTATGTGAAGGCCAACAGCGACAAGTTGAACATGGCCCATGCCGGCGTCGGCTCGGTGTCGTATTCGTCCTGTGAATTGCTGAGCTCGGTTCTGGATATCAAGCCGACCGGTGTGCCGTTCAATGGCACCGGTCCGGCGATGAACGCGCTGGTCGGCGGTCAGGTCGATTATATGTGCGATCAGATCGTCAACGCGGTTCCGCAGATCAAGGGCGGCACCATCAAGGCCTATGCCATCGCGACGCCGGATCGTAACCCGTCGCTGCCGGACGTTCCGACCACCACAGAAGGCGGGCTGCCGAAGTATCAGGCCTCGGCCTGGAACGCGATCTTCGCACCCAAGGGCACGCCTGCCGCGATCACTGCCAAGCTGAACGCCGCGGCCGCCAAGGCGCTGGACGACGAGAACGTCAAGAAGCGTCTGCTCGATCTCGGCTCGGACATTCCGAAGCCGGAAGCCCGCACCCAGGCTGCGCTTGGCTCGCTGGTGAAGAGCGAAGTCGAAAAGTGGTCGGCGGTATTGAAGCCGGCGATGTGATCGGAACCGGGTAACCGGTTGATTCCAATGGCTGGATCCCAACGGATCCAGCCATTGCCGTTTGCGGGGCGGGGATACACTTTTTCGGGTATAATCCGGGAATCGGCGTGTCCGACCACCGGCCGAGGCGATAAGTTCGCCCGCTCACAAGCCCGCAAGATCGACCATGAACCAGTATCACGACCTGCTAGAGCGAATCCTGAGTGACGGTGCCGAGAAGCACGACCGCACCGGCACAGGCACGCTGTCGGTGTTCGGCCATCAGATGCGCTTCAAGCTCAGTGATGGGTTCCCCGTGCTGACCACCAAGAAGCTGTCGCTCAAGGCGATCATCCACGAGCTGCTGTGGTTTTTGGCAGGCGATACCAATATCAAATATCTCAAGGACCACGGCGTCTCGATCTGGGATGAGTGGGCAGACGCCAATGGCGATCTTGGTCCGGTCTATGGATCGCAGTGGCGCTCATGGCCGGCGCCCGACGGACGCAGCATCGACCAGATCGCCAATGTGGTCGACATGATCAAGCGCAATCCGGACTCGCGCCGCCTGATCGTCTCGGCGTGGAATCCCGCCGAGATCGACAAGATGGCGCTGCCGCCGTGCCATTGCCTGTTCCAGTTCTACGTCGCCAACGGCAAGCTGTCCTGCCAGCTCTATCAGCGCTCTGCGGACGTTTTCCTTGGCGTGCCCTTCAACATCGCGTCCTACGCGCTGCTGACGATGATGATCGCGCAGGTCACGGGCCTCAAGGCTGGTGACTTCATCCATACGCTCGGCGATGCGCATCTCTATTCCAACCATCTGGAGCAGGCGCGGCTGCAGCTAACGCGGCCGACGCGCGCGTTACCGGTGATGAAGATCAATCCGGACGTGAAGGACATATTCGCGTTCCGCTATGAGGACTTCACTCTCGAAGGCTACGACCCGCATCCACACATCAAGGCCGAGGTCGCGGTTTGACGGCATCAGCGGCTGTCCCTCAGATCGTCCTCGTCTATGCCGTCGCCGAGAACGGCGTGATCGGGCAGGGCAATGCCATTCCATGGCGGCTCAAGTCCGACATGCAGCGCCTCAAGGCGATGACAATCGGTAAGCCGATCGTCATGGGGCGCAAGACTTTCGAGTCGCTTCCTAGGCCGCTGCCGGGACGAACCAATATCGTCATCACCCGCGATGCCAGTTATCAGGCCGCGGGAGCCGCGGTCACCACATCGCTCGCCGATGCACGAGCAGTAGCGACCGGCGATGCGCTGCGGCGTTTGGTCACTGAGATTGCGGTGATCGGCGGCGCTGAGATCTATGCCCAATGGATGGGGATCGCCGACCGTCTTGAAGTCACCGAAGTTCACGCGAAGCCGACCGGTGATACCTTCATGCCGCCTGTCGATCTCACTGTGTGGGAAGAAGTGGCGCGCGTCAGGAACGCCGCGGCCGGCGAGGACAGCGTCGATTTCTCCTATGTGACATATTGCCGGAGAGCGCCCCGTTAACCGCGTTTTCCGCCCGTTAACATTGACTTTTGCGACCTCCGGCATAGCTCCAGCGATCAAGAACCCCGCGTTGTAAGAGCTGGGGTCGTCCCCTATAAAGCCATGCAGACGTGGCGAGACCGGTATGTCCGGCCGCGCAGAGGAGAGTGTTGAATGCCGTGGAAGAATCAAGGCGGAGGCCCATGGGGCTCTGGTCCGAAGGGACCGTGGGGTTCTGGTCCGCAATCGTCCGGACCGAGGCCGCCTGATCTTGAGGATCTGCTGCGCAAGGGGCAGGACCGTCTGCAGTCGTTGCTGCCCGGCGGCTTCGTCAGCGGCATGGGCATCGCGCTCGTGCTCGCCGTGGCACTCGTGATCTGGGGCCTGTCCGGTTTCTTCCGCGTGCAGTCTGAAGAACTTGGCGTCGTGCTGCGCTTCGGCAAGCATGTCCGCACCGTACAGCCCGGCCTGAACTATCATCTGCCTTATCCGATCGAGACCGTGCTGTTGCCGAAGGCGCTGCGCGTATCCACGCTGTCGGTCGGCATGTCGATCCTGGAAGACACCGGCCGCCGTGGCCGCACCATCCGCGATGTGCCGGAAGAGAGCCTGATGCTCACCGGCGACGAAAACATCGTCGATGTCGACTTCACCGTGTTGTGGCGTATCAAGCCCGACGGTGTCGGCAACTTCCTGTTCAACATCCAGAACCCCGAAGGCACCGTGAAAGCGGTCGCCGAAAGTGTGATGCGTGAAGTCGTTGGCCGCGCCAACATCCAGCCGATCCTCACCGGCGCACGCACCACCACCGAAACCCAGGTGCAGGAACTGATGCAGAAGACGCTCGACGGCTATAGCGCCGGCGTCCTGATCCAGCAGGTCCAGTTGCAGAAGGTCGATCCGCCGGCACAGGTCATCGATGCGTTCCGTGACGTGCAGGCGGCGCAGGCCGACGCCCAGCGTCTGCAGAACGAAGCCCAGACCTATACCAACCGCGTCGTTCCCGATGCGCGCGGTCGGGCTGCGCAGATCCTGCAGGTCGCCGAAGGCTATCGCGAACAGGCGATCGCCGAAGCCAAGGGCCAGAGCGCGCGCTTCCTGAAGGTCTACGACGAGTACAAAAAGGCGCCTGACGTAACCCGTCAGCGTATCTATCTCGAAACCATGGAGCGAATCCTCGGCGGTGCTGAGAAGCTGGTCTATGACGGCGGCCAGGGCGCCGGCGCTTCGCAAGGCGTCGTGCCTTACCTTCCCTTGAATGAACTGACGCCGCGGCGTCAGCCTCCGGCGCCATCTGGTCAGCCTCAGCAGAGCGGGAGCACCCGATGAAAACCGGCATCTCAGGTATCGTTGCACTGATTGTAGTGCTGGTGCTGGTCATCGTGGGCTTCGGCTCGATCTATACGGTGCGCCAGACTGAACAGGCCCTCGTGGTGCGACTCGGCGAGCCCGTTCGCGTGGTCACCGAGCCCGGTCTGAACTTCAAGATCCCGTTCATCGACAGCGTGATCTCGATCGACAAGCGTATCCTCGATCTGGAGAACCCGGCTCAGGAAATCATCGCCAATGACCAGCGTCGTCTGGTGGTCGATGCCTTCGCCCGCTACAAGATCAAGAACGCGTTGCGCTTCTATCAGAGCATCGGGTCGATCCAGGCGGCGAACATCCAGTTGACCACGCTGCTCAACGCCGCGATGCGTCGTGTGCTCGGCGAGGTCACCTTCATCCAGATCGTGCGCGACGAGCGCGAGAACCTGATGAACAAGATCCGCGAGCAGCTCGACAAGGAAGCCGATGGTTACGGCATCTCCGTCGTCGACGTTCGTATCCGCCGCGCCGATCTGCCGGAAGCCAACAGCCAGGCGGTGTATCAGCGGATGCAGACCGAGCGTCAGCGGGAAGCTGCTGAATTCCGCGCGCAGGGTGGCCAGAAAGCGCAGGAGATTCGCTCCAAGGCCGATCGTGAAGCGACCGTGATCATCGCGGATGCGAATTCGACGGCTGAACAAACCCGCGGTGCGGGCGACGGCGAGCGCAACCGCCTGTTCGCTGAGGCTTATGGCAAGGATGCGGACTTCTTCGCATTCTATCGCTCGATGACGGCTTACGAGAACGGGTTGAAGAGCAATGACACCCGCTTCCTGCTGCGGCCGGATTCGGAGTTCTTCCGCTTCTTCGCCAATCCGTCGGGCAAGCCCGCCGCGGCGAAGGCACAATAACGGCGTCGCTGGTTAAGCTTACGCGGATACCTGTTTTGCGTTCGCTGCCACTCTGATCTAAGGATGAGGCGTACCGCTTGCGGTGCGCCTCATTTGTTTCAGAAAAGCGCCAAGAAAACTGCCAAGAAACTGCGGCCAGGGTGCGAAGGTTCGGGAGTTGACGTCAGATGAGGTCCATAGCGTTTGCCGACTTCCTCATCGGCATCGGAATCCTGTTCGTCTTCGAAGGCATCCTTTTCCTGGCGTTTCCCGGATGGATGCGCCGCGCGATGAAAAGCGCGCTGCAAAGCCCTGACAATATCCTGCGCATCGCCGGCCTGGTCTCGGCGGTGGGTGGCCTGATCCTGATATGGGCGATCCGGCGCTAACGCTGTTCGTGGTCTCCCTGGATCGTCCGAAAAAGCTCTTCCCGATCAACGCGATCGTGCACGCTTACGTCCGCATTCCGCCGCAATCCACGTCCCAGATGGGCCTGCCGGATGGCCCGCGCGAAGGCTTGCGCGATGTCGCCCTTCGGGCGCACTCTCAGTGAAATTTGCCGACTCTCTTTTGGAGACGTTTCCGACATGTCCATCGCTCGCCCCTCTCTGAGCCCCGTTTCGCGCCGTGCACCGTATAGCGGCCTGCGTCCGCTGCTGACGGCGCTTTGCCTTGGCGCCGCGGTCGCCACGTTTTCCGCGCCGGCCGCGGCCCGCGGGCCGGATGGCATCGCTGACGTTGCCGAGAAGGTGATCGATTCCGTGGTCAATATCTCGACCACCTCGACTATTGAGGCGAAGAACAGTGACAAGGGCGAGGGTGGCCGCGGGGCGATGCCGCAACTGCCGCCGGGCTCGCCGTTCGAGGAGTTCTTCGACGACTTCTTCAAGAACCGCGGTGGCCGCCCCGGCGGCGACAAGAATGGCGGCCTGCAGCCGCGCAAGACCAATTCGCTGGGCTCCGGTTTCATCATCGACACGTCCGGTGTCGTGGTCACCAACAATCACGTCATCGACGGCGCCGACGAGATCAACGTCATCATGAATGACGGCACCAAGATCAAGGCCGAGCTGGTCGGCGTCGACAAGAAGACCGATCTGGCGGTGCTCAAATTCACCCCGGTGAAGCCGGTGGTCGCCGTCAAGTTCGGCGACAGCGAAAAGCTGCGGCTTGGCGAATGGGTGATCGCGATCGGCAATCCGTTCTCGCTTGGTGGCAGCGTCACTGCGGGCATCGTCTCCGCGCGTAACCGCGAGATCAGCAACAACAGCCCCTATGACAGCTATATCCAGACCGATGCCTCGATCAATCGCGGCAATTCCGGTGGTCCGCTGTTCAATCTCGAGGGTGAAGTGGTCGGCGTCAACACGCTGATCATCTCGCCCACCGGCGGCTCCATCGGCCTCGGCTTCGCCGTGCCGTCGAAGACCGTGGTCGGCGTCATCGAGCAGCTGCGTGAATACAAGGAAGTCCGCCGCGGCTGGCTCGGCGTGCGCATCCAGCCGGTGACGGACGAGATCGCCGAAAGCCTGAACATCAAGCCGGCGCGCGGTGCGCTGATCGCCGGCGTCGACGACAAGGGCCCGGCCAAGCCCGCCGGTCTCGAGCCCGGCGACGTGGTGATCAAGTTCGACGGCCGTGACGTCAAGGAGCCGAAGGACTTGTCGCGCATCGTTGCCGGCACCGCCGTCGGCAAGGCGGTCAATGTGCTGATCATCCGCAAGGGCAAGGAAGAGACCAAGCAGGTCACCCTCGGACGTCTCGAGGATGACAAGCCGGTGCAGGCCTCGATCAAGGCCACGCCGGAAGCCGAGAAGCCGGCGACGCAGAAGGCGCTGGGCCTCGACCTCACGGGTCTCAGCAAGGATCTGCGCAGCAAGTACAAGATCAAGGACAGCGTGAAGGGCGTCATCGTGACCGGCGTCGATGCTGGCTCCGACGCCGCCGAGAAGCGTCTGGCCGCCGGCGATGTCATCGTCGAGGTCGCGCAGGAAGCGGTCACCAATGCCGCCGACGTCAAGAAGCGCGTCGATGCCTTGAAAAAGGACGGCAAGAAGTCGGTGCTGCTGCTGGTATCGAATGCCGAAGGCGAGCTGCGGTTTGTTGCACTGAGCGTGCAGTAAGTAAGGCGGTTCTTCTCCCTCTCCCGAGCGGTGTAGCCGCGCAGCGGGAAGGGCGGCTCTCGTTCTCTCCCCACGTCATGGCCGGGCTTGTCCCGGCCATCCACGTTTTCCTTTGTCGCCAAGACGTGGATACGCGGGACATCTAGCGAAGCCCGCGCATGACGGCGTTTTGTTTGGGCGTTCGCGCGTCACGCGATTTCAGATTCAACTGTCAAACAGCCACTTCGCTTCAGACATGCGTCATCACCCCTGTTATTTGCGGCGCGGGGGCGCCGTCGTGCTTCGCATTCCCACCCTCCTGTGAGAGGGCGTGCGGAACGCCGGGTGCCCGTTGCACCCTTGGGCCTGATGCGATGCGGTCTCCCGCAAGGGTAATGTGCATCAGGACTTTCGGAAGCGTCAGGCAAGTGCCCAGCGTTCCGCCTGCGGTGTTTTTTCGACTTGCTTGCACTTTGCCTCAGCGAACGATCCGATCACCGAATTAAAGTCCCAAGGCGATGGGAAGGGAGCCTCAAGCACTT
>NZ_FOTP01000010.1 GCF_900114605.1 Bradyrhizobium sp. NFR13
CCCGACGTTCCGCCTGCGGTGTTTTTTCGACTTGCTTGCACTTTGCCTCAGCGAACGATCCGATCACCGAATTAAAGTCCCAAGGCGATGGGAAGGGAGCCTCAAGCACTTAAGCCGGACGCATTTCGATTTGGTCGTCCGTCACACTGTCCAGGGCTCTTTCCATCTCAAGGTCGGCCGTGTCCTTGCCAGTGGCAGTGCTGGCGCAGATCCGTCCTGCCCGAAGACAGACGTCATCCATGAACCGCGTAACGCCGCATCTCCGGCGTCCACCGCATCCCACCCCGCGAACGTGACGATCGCGATCGCCCCTCTCGGTGGGGCAGGACGAAGGGGATAATAGTCCTCGAAAGGGATGTTGTCAACGAGAGATAGGAAAAAATGTTTAGCGCGGTCCTGGCCCCAAACTGTCATTCCCCGGCAAACCAATTGGTTTGCCTGAGGGCGCGGCTGGCTCTTGCCGGACGCGAACCCGGAATCTCGACATGGGAGTCTCCGATCGAGCCAAACACTCCGGGATTCCCCGCCACTCCAAGTGGAGTGGCTGAGGTTCGCCCTTCAGCGGCTGCGCCGCTTTCGTGCGCCCCGGAATGACGAGGGTGGGGTGGAATGACGAGGCTGGAGCAACGATGACGAGCGAGCCCTGCCCTACAGCAGCCCCAGTTCCCGCAGCTCGCGCCGCATCGGCTCCGGCATCGCTTCGATACTCGCTGCGGCCTTGCCGAGATCCGGCGGGGCGTCCTTGTCGGTGAGATAGCGCCAGCCCTGGAACGGGCGCAGCGGGCGCGGCGCGACGGTGACCGGCTTCGGCTGCATCACCAGACGACAGCGATTGATACCGTCGCTGTCGCGGAACGGTTCGATGGCCAAAATCTTTTCGCGCAGCGCGATCTCGCCCTTGATCACCCAATAGAGCGAACCGCCATCGAGAATTTCGGCATCGCGCTTCGGCACCATGCGCGTGATGTGGATGTGATGCTGGGGCGCGCCGCGCGCTTTTGCTGCGCGCATCCGCTCCGAGAGATAGCTCTTGAAATCCGCGATGGATTCGCAGCCGACGGCGAGCTTGATGAGATGCAGGGGCATGGGTCAGAAATCGGCACCGCAACGCGGTTTTACAAGGCGTTATCCACCGCTCAGTTATCCGCCGGCGGGGTCTCCGGTGCAAGCTGCACGGGCGCAGGAGAGGCAGGCGCCTGTGGACGGGCGGCGGCCTTCGGTGCGGGCGGCTGCTTCTTCGCGGCAGCAGGCGGCGGCGTTGCCGTCGCGGCGCGCGGCGCAGGCGCCTGCGCATTGGCAGCGGCCGGCGGCGTCTTCGGCGCGGGCACAGGTGTCTCGGTCATGATCGAGATGGGCGGGATCGAGGCTGATGACGGGAAATCGGCCGTGGTCGGCTTGCCGGTCGGAACCGACGCCGGCAATCCGGCCAGCGCGCCCGTGGCAGCGGCTGCAGCCGCAGGCGGCGCGTTCCAGCCGGGCGCATAGCGCGTCACGAGACCCTCATAGGTCCGCTCTTCCATATTCGCGGCAATCCGCTTGTGATCGGTCAGCGCGGTATAGGCAGCGCAGCTCTCCGGCGTGCAGCGATCGCGCGACTGCAACACATAGGCGATCAGACCGTAGCGATCGCGCTCCACCGCGCGGCGCAGCCCCGCCAATTCAGGCGTCATGGATTTATTCGCTGCAGCGACATCGCCATGGGACGTCAAACGGTTGATCTGCACAGCCGAGGCCGAGACGGCAGCCGCCACTGAATCCGCGGAGCCAAACAGCACCTTCTCGCAACCCGCCAGCACCATATCGCCGGCGAGATCGTCGAGGCAGGACAGCGCCGGCAGCGAGGCATTCAACTGAGGCATTGAGGCGACGTGCGATGCCTCCTGCCCCGCGGTTTCGGATTTACGCAGCGTCGCTGCAGCGGCAACGCCGATCGCCAGCAGCGTGATCACGGTCAGCGCACCATTGGCGACAGACTTCTCGGCGCGCAGCAGCGTTGCCAGCACGATCAGGGCGAAGAAGACGGAGGCAGCCAGCGCGAGCCACATCGGAAGCGTCGGCGCGCGCCAGATTTGATCGAGCGAATTCGCCCATACCCCGTTCATCGAGTCGTCCCCGCATATGTGGAAGCCATACGTCCGAAAACGATGCTTCCAAAAGAAAGTCGGGCTGCCATGAACCCGCAATATGCGGATGTTATGGCACGGCCCCGGTCATGACGAAATCGTGGCGGCGCGAACCGGGACCCGTTCCGACCGAAAACGCTTCAGTCATCTTCGAAGCGCGGGATGACGATGGTTTCGGCGAGGCCCTCGTCGGTCCATTGCCGGAACGCCGGCAGCGCTTGCATCGTATCCATATACGCACGGGCCTCCGGCGTGACATCGATGTCGTAGGTCAGGAACCGATGCACCACCGGCGCATACATGGCATCTGCGCCGCTGAAGGCGCCGAACAGATACGGTCCATACTTGCCGTAGCGCGCGCGACAATCGGCCCAGACCTGCTGGATGCGCCGGATATTGGCCTTGGCATCGTCGGACAGCGCCTTCGCCCGGACCGGCCGGTGCAGGTTCATACCGCATTCGTTGCGCAGCGGCATGAAACCGGAATGCATCTCGGCGGACACCGAACGCGCATGGGCGCGCGCGGCCCGGTCTTCCGGCCAGAGCTTTGCATCCGGAAAACGCTCGGCGGCGTATTCGATGATCGCCAGCGAATCCCACACCGTGATCTCGCCATCGACGAGCGCCGGCACCTTGCCGGACGGGGTCACATCGAGAATGCGCTGCTTGTCGGCGGCATTCGTGTACAGCGGCACAAACACCTCCTCGAAGGGGATGCCGACAGCCTTCAGCGCAACCCACGGCCGCATCGACCACGACGAATAATTCTTGTTACCGATCACCAGCGTCAGCGACATCAACCACTCCTTGCGAGACCGGTAAATTGCCACGCATACGCCGCTGCAATCAAGCCGCGCGCACAGGCTTGTTGCTGCATCACGGCATGCATGGCAGAAGTGCCAATCGATATGATGGGTGCTGCATGATCAACTATTCCTGGGTCGACGTCTTCGCGCTGGGCTTCTTCATCCTGGAGTGGACGACCTATGCGATCACGCTGGAGCACACCAAATACGGCCGCGACAGCCTCTCCGCGCGCATGCATACCTATCGCGAGGTGTGGATGCGGCGCCTGATGGAGCGCGAGGCGCGTATCGTCGATACCCACATCATGACGTCGCTGCAGAACGGCACCGCGTGGTTCGCCTCGACCACGCTGATCGCCATCGGCGGCTCGCTGGCGCTGCTGCGCGCCACCAATGAAGTGATGCCGATGATGCAGAACCTGCCGCTCGGCTTCAACACGACGCCCGGCATGTGGGAGATAAAGTGCTTTGGGCTGATTTTGATTTTCGTCTACGCGTTCTTCAAATTCGCCTGGTCGTACCGGCTGTTCAACTACGTCGCGATCCTGATCGGCGCGATGCCGCTGGCCTCGAAGCGCGACACGCCGGAGGCCGAAGCGCATGTGGTGCGCACGACCAGGATGTTCGGCGCGGCGGCCCGGCACTTCAACCGCGGGCAGCGCGCATTCTTCTTCGCGCTCGGCTATCTCGGCTGGTTCGTCAGCCCCTGGGTGTTTCTGGTCTCGACGGCAGCCGTCGTGATCGTGACCTGGCGCCGGCAGTTCGCCTCCAATGCCTGGAAGGCCATGGCGCCGGACGTTGAATTGAGGGTTACCCCGCGAAATCCTGCGGCGTAAAATCGAGATCGAGCACCTTCCACTCGTCGTATTTGTCGGCCGGCAGCATCGCATAAGGCTGGCAGGCTTCCAGCGCCTGTTTGGCTGCCTGCATCAAGAGCGCGGCCTTGGCCGGCCGCCGGACCTCGATCACCGTGGGCTCGGCGACCAGCCGGCCATCCGGCGAGAACACCGCACGCAGCTTGACCTTGGCGTCATCGCCGCGCGCGACGGTGGCGGGCAATTTGGAGCAGCTCCGCAGATGACGCCGGAAGGCGGCGATATCCAGCTTCGACAGATCCGCCTGCTCCGATGCAGCGCCGCCGCCGAAGCCTTCGGGCAAGCCCAGCATGACGCCGTATTTCACGGTGATATCGGCCTCGGGCTGTGGCGGCGCCTGTTGTGGACCCGGCTGCGGCGCCGGCGGCTGAGCCTGCAGGGCAGCCTGCTGCTGCAACGGCGGCTGCGTCGCGGGCGGCGCTGACGGAGGCGGCGTCGCCGGAGTGGCCTGCGGCTGCTGGGCCTGTTGCTGCTGAGGCGGCGGCGGTTGCTGGGCGGCCTGTTGCTGCGGTGACGGGGCGGGTTGTTGCGGGGACGTCTTTTGCGGCTGCGGCGGGGTGTTCTGCGCCGACGACTGCGGTTTGGCGGCGACAGCCTGCGTCTTCTGCTCTTCCAGGGTCGGCTTGTTGGTCAAATCAGGCAGCCGAAATTCCGGCTCCGGCTTCTTCTCCGGCTTTTTCTCGGGCTCCGGCGGCGTCTCCTCGGCCTTCTTCTCCGCCTCGGCGAGCTGCTGCGGCGTTACCAGATCGACGGCAACGCTCTCCTCCTGCTGCTCCATTGGACGTGCATCGGCGAAATAGACCCCGGCCGCCAAAGCGAGATGGCCGACCACCGAGACGGCAATCGCTGCGCGGATGAGGTGCCTTGGTTCCATGGGGCTAACGAGACTTCTATACGCCGACTGGCCCGATCATAGCGTCGGGCCCTTCCCCGCGCCATGTCCGCCAAGCCACAGCTTGCGTCGTGCGGTACGATCGGTCATGGCAAGGAATGGCCAAATCAGAAACCAAGACCCCGAAACCCGCTGCCAAGCCGAAGCCCGCGACGGCGAAGCCCAAGCCCCATCCCCTCGACGAGAGGCTTCTCGCCATTCTCGACCGCGAGCCAGCCCGCAGCCTGAGCCCGCCCGAGATCGCCCATCTGATCGAGCCCGAGGGCGACTGGCACGCGCTCTTGATGCCGATCCGCCGCGCCGCCGTCGCCCTCGCGCTGGACGGCAAGCTGGTGATCTATCGCAAGGGCAAGCCGGTGGACGATCCCAACGACTTTCGCGGCGTCTATCGGCTCGGGCTGCCGAAGGCCGAGTGACCCATCACCGCGTCTTCGGCCCCGGCAGCAGCTCGTTGCTGCGGCCGGCGAGCCAATAGGTGATCAGCCCCACCCATTCGTGAACCGCGATGTCGCTCCGGCTGAGGCCGGCGCTGGCGGAATCGAAGGTCTCGGTGGCGTCGATCCAGCCCCGCGTGCGCCAGTCCACCGGATAGGCTTCGACATCGAAGCCGGCCCTGCGGAACGCGCCGACCGCGCGCGGCATGTGCCAGGCGGAGGTCACCAGCAGCCAGCGCTCGCCGGGCTTCGGCGTTACCAGGCGTGCGGTGAAGGCGGCATTCTCATCGGTGGTCCGGGACTCGGTCTCGAGCGTGATGCGTTCAGACGCCACGCCGAAACGCCGCAGCAGCTCGCCAGCGACCGGCGCTTCGGACAGCGCTATCTCGATCAGGCTGCCGGCACCGCCGGTGAAGACGATGCGCGCCTGCGGGTAGCGGCGCGCCAGCTCCAGCATCGCCGTCACACGCTCGCCGGCCGAATTGATCTCCAGCGAGCCGCGCGCCGCGGTGGAGTCGGCATCGATGGCGCCGCCGAGCACGATGATGCCGTCCGGCGCACGACCATCGTCCTGCCATTTCGGAAACCGCTCGGTGAGCGACAGCAGCAGCACATTGCCAACAGGCGAATAGCCGAACACCAGCAGCGACAGAATGCCAAAGGTGACCAGCAATGTTCCGATACGCTGGCGCTGCAAAAACACCAGCGCGATGCCAATCACGCAGATCACAGCGATCGCATTGGTCGGCTCCGTAAAGAAGCCGAGCATCTTGGAGAAAATGAAGAACATGAGGCCCCTGGCTTGCCGGACGGTGTCACTGCATGGGCCATCCCGCCCGCAAGATCAACGCCGCAAATGCCGGTTGGCCTGACGGATCAATCCCATTTCGGCGCGAAGCCGTAGTCTGTCAGCCGCCCCTTCGGATGCGCCAGATGCGAAATCCGCGTCATCTCGTTTTCCGACAGCATGAAATCGAACACGTCGATATTTTCCGACAGGCGCTCGACCTTGGAGGTGCGCGGGATCGCCACCGCGCCCTGTTGGACCAGCCAGCGCATGCAAACCTGTGCTGCGCTCTTCCCATGTGCCTTGCCGATATCAGAAAGCGTTTCATCGCCGCGGACATTGCCCTGGGCAATGGGGCTATAGGCGATCATGGCCAGACCATTCTGCCGGCAGGCGTCCTGCACCTTCGCCTGGTCGAGATAGGGATGGTATTCGACCTGATCGCAGACCAGCGGCGCAGGACATGCGGCGACAGCCTGTTCGATCAGCGCCACGGTGAAATTCGACAGGCCGATATGTTTGGTCAGGCCCATCTGCCGGGCATGCGCCAGCGCGCCGAGCGTTTCCTCCAGCGGCACCTGCGGGTTCGGCCAGTGCAGCAAGAGCAGATCGACCTCGGTCATCCGCAGCCTGGTCAGGCTCTCCTTCACGGAGCGTTCGAGATTGTGAGGCGCGAAATGCGTGGTCCAGACCTTGGTCGTCACGAACATCTCGTCACGGCGAATATGCGACGCGTGGATGCCCTCGCCGACATCGCGCTCGTTCTCATAGACCTGTGCGGTGTCGATGTGGCGATAGCCGAGCCGGATCGCCTGCTCGACCACGCGCGCACAAATACGGCCGCGCAGTTCCCATGTCCCGAGGCCGATGGCCGGGATGTGGGCGCCGTTTGCTTCCACGAACTGCATCATCTTCTCCTCGAGCGGAGTAACGATACGAACGCCGACAAGCTCTTCCTGGACATGGCCGGCGCGTCAGCGCAGGCGATGACCCACAACGATCGGTCAGGCGTCCGCAGCAACCGGTGCAAGCGCCGCGAACACCGTGTCCGGTGCATGTGCGATCACCGCCAGCAAGGCACGGGCAGGACCGCGCGGCATGCGCTTGCCCTGCTCCCAATTGCGGATGGTCTCGACGGGAACGCCAAGACGCGCGGCAAATTCCATCTGGGTCAGCTGCGCGCGGCGGCGCAGATCGCGCACTTCGGCTTCGCCGGGCCGCACCGCGACCGGCTCTGGCACGACAGGCATATCGGGAACCAGCGGCACCTCGTGCCCGTCCCGCAATTCGACGATCCGTCCGTCAGCCTTCAACCGCAAGCGCATGTTCGACCTCATTACGCGTGATGGTCGGTCAATACCGTTAAGGAGCGGTGAATTCAGCAACGCGTCATCAGGAATTGCGCGACACCTTGATCATTTGGTCTTGGCGATCTTGTCAGTCAGATACTCATTCAGATCGCGAAAGTCCTTAACCGTCCATGCGAACGGAGGCAATTTCACGCCGTTTTCCCGCAAGGTCCTTGGAATGAGATCGCCGTTGGGGCGGAGTATGACGGACGATACGATGACGCCGGGACAATCAAGCAGGCGCTTTTTAAACTCGGGTGTCGTGAGATCGGGTGTGGGCGGATTGCTTTTATCGGCCAAAGGCCCTGAGCCCTTAACGTCGTTTCCGTGGCACATCGCGCAGCGGTTCAGGAAAATCCGCTCCCCATTCCTGCTGTCTGCAAGAGACATCGACGGCATACAAAGCACTGACGCTAGTGCAGCAGCAATGAACCCCTTCCTAACTATCATAATGCCCCGCCTCCGAACCTGCCGAGGCCTATCGCATGGAATAATGACCAAGCGGTTAGAGTGAATATGAGTCCGGCCGCACCGACAGGTGAGCAGGTTCAACGCTGATGGAGTGAACACGCTAGTCGAGCAAACCCGTTCGATCGAGAATGATCAAAGCGCCGATAGCCGATTGACGTAGGATGGGTAGAGCGTCTTCGTTCTACCAATCCTACTTACTAAGAGGTCTCAGTGCTCGTTGACCGCAGCGCCGAGCTTGATCAGGCTCAGCGAGCGGTTCGCGGTCTCGCGCAGGCGGCAGTAGCTCGCGCCGCCCCGGTACATGCCAGGCTCGACTTTGTCGAAGACCGCGCAGAAGCGATCACGCGACGCGGCGAAAGTTTTCTGCGAGTCCGTGGCCGCCTTGGTCACGTCGGCCCCGCCGCCCTGAGCCATCTTTAGCGCCTCATTGGTTTTCTGCGTCCAAATGGCGAGTTCGCGCGACGCGCAGGCTTTCCATTTGGCGACGTCGTCATTCGCGCCCTCTGCCGCTTTGATGCAGGGGTCGGCGACGAGCCCGACGCACGCGCCGCCAAAGCCGCCGTTTTCCTCCGCGGTCTTCAGGCAGGCATCGATCACTGCAACGTCGTTGGGCTTGGCGCCTTGGGCGAAAGCTACCGATGCGAACGGGAGGCTTGCAGCGAGCATGACAGCGGTAAGTTTGAGCCTCATTGGAGATCTCCGTTCGACGCATCGAGGTGTTTGGTTTTTCATAGATGTTGGTCAGAGAACCACGCATGAGGTTCAACCGTAGGGTAGCCACGCGGGTCGCGAGACACCCGCTCCTGTCCAAAACCGCGCCTTAGACTCCAACGGTCCTGGAATAAAAACAAAACCACCGTGTGAGGGCGGCTTGTTGCAGATTTGAGGCGCCCGGAAACAATGACTCGGCACTTGATTGAACCGAACGGGCGTGCGCAGCGGCTATGACACATTGTGCCTTTCTCATCGCAGGAGATAGACTGACGTGTCCAACACCCGGAAACTGACGCCCGCACTCTCGACGTCTGGGTGCGACCTGCTGAGGCAATTCGGATTCGATGGTCGAAAGACGCTCTTCTTGCTGCTTCTTCTTGTCGCGATACCCGCGAACGACTGCTCCGCGCAGACACCGCCCCCGCCAGTCGACGAAAATGTGTTCGAGAGTGTGCCACCGACGGTCGCGAAGAGATTGGCGACCCGCTTTTCACTAGGCGCATTCCCCGGCCGCTTCGAGAAGACGACGCTCGGCGCGATCCGCGAAGCTGTGGGCGTAGGGACCATCCAACACCAGGGCGACGCTGGAGGTAGCATCTATTGGCTGTGTTATGGGCGCGCGCAGCATCGACTATGGGTCGCATCGAGCGGAGAGATAGGTGGCCCGGACCATCTCGTCACAGAGGTCGTTGAGGAGATCACCGAGAAGGGCGCCGAGACCTCGACCGATTGCGCCAACATCCCGAAAAGGTTCGCGCCCCTCGTCTTCGACGGCAAGCTGCATTTAGGTATGTCGCGTTTGGAGGTCGTCACGGAGCTGGGACCGCCGTCGAAGTCGGAAGCTGCTCAGATGGTGTATTCTCACCACGGAAAGCTCGCAGACGGTTTCGACGAGACCGCATGGCTCATTCTCCGATTTCGTGACGAAAAGCTCGTGTCCATGCGCGGCGGCAAGACCACGACGAATTGAAGTGGCTGCTAGCAGCGTCATGCTTCCCTTCGTGAGGTGCGATGCGCCGACGGGACGCGCGATCGCCGGGTGACAGGTGCTGCAGGTCGCCCCTCTTCATCGTTGGACCATGGGTTTCGCTCCGGCGCGATGCACCCCGCTCACCCCATCCTGCGCACCACTCATTTCCGGCCAAGATGGCAACCGGATTACTTCAGCCCGAACCACAGCGTCGCGATCCCCAGGAAAGCGAAGAAGCCGACCACGTCGGTCACGGTGGTCACGAATGTCCCGGAGGCCACGGCCGGATCGGCCTTGACGCGTTCGAGCACCATCGGAATCAGGATACCGCCGAGTGCGCCGGCGATCAGATTGCAGACCATCGCGAGGCCAATGACGATGCCGAGACCGGGCGTCTTGAACCAGACAAAGGCTGCGATGCCGGTGATCACGGCAAAGGCCAGTCCGTTGATCAGGCCGACAAGGCCTTCGCGGATCACGATGCGCATCGCGTTGTTGGGATTGAGCTGCCGCGTCGCCAATGCGCGCACGGCGACCGTCATGGTCTGGGTTGCGGCATTACCGCCCTGACTGGCGACGATGGGCGCCAGCACCGCCAGCGCTACCATCTGCTGCAACTGGTCCTCGAACAGGCCGAGCACCGACGATGCGATGAAGGCGGTGGCGAGATTGATCAGCAGCCAGGTAAAGCGGCCCTTGGCGATGGTCCAGAAATTGTCCGACAGTTCTTCGTCCGAGGTGACGCCGCCGAGCGCCTTGAGGTCCTCGTCGGCCTCCTCCTCGATGACGTCGACGACGTCGTCGATGGTGATGACGCCGACGAGGCGATCGTCGGTATCGACCACGGGCGCGGCGACAAGATTGTACTTGCCGAACATCCGCGCCACTTCCTCCTGGTCGTCCAACACCGAGACGCGGCGGCGGTCCTCGTCGATCAGGTCGGCCAGCGGCACCGGACGGCGCGCGCGCAGCAGCGAATCCAGCGACACGGCGCCCTGCCAGCGCTGATCGGCATCGACGGAATAGATCTCATAGAACCGGTCCGGCAGGTCCGGGGTTTCGCGCATGTAGTCGATAGCCTGACCGACATTCCAGTCCGGCGGCATCGCGATGAACTCGGTCTGCATCCGCCGGCCGGCAGAGTTTTCGGGGTAAGTGAGGCTGCGCTCGAGTGCCACGCGCTCTGACAGCGGCAGCTTCTCGAGGATCTCGTCCTGGACCTCCTCGTCGACGCCTTGCAGCAGTTCGACGGCATCATCGGAATCGAGTTCGCGAACGCCCTCGGCCACGGTTTCCGGCGGCAGATCCTCGAGCAGTTCCTCGCGGACGGTGTCGTCGACCTCGTTCAGCGCCGAGAAGTCGAAATCCGCGCCGGTCAGCTCGATCAGCGGTACGCGCTCATCCGCATCGAGGGCTTCGATCAGGTCACCGAGATCGGCCTCATGCAGCTCGCCGACGATCTCCTTGAGGAATGCGGTATCGGCAACCTGAACCGCGCGCGAGATCGCCTCGACAAATTCGGGGCGAATGTCGCCGTCATCATTGCGCATCGGCATTTTGTCGAGCGCCGACAACTCCTCGGGAGCGACCGATTGGGCGAGATCGACGTCATCGGCCATGCCGCACCTCGCCTGCTTGTTTGGGGGGTGACGGAGCTAGCGCTATCTTGTCGGAAATGCGCTAATCCATCTGTGAACGGAAGCTCACATCAGGCATTACCCAATGCGCAATGCCTGATGCAATCGGAAAAATGCGGTGCGCGAAATCAGCGGCCGGGAAAGTGTCGTGAACGTGTTGAAGGCCGCCATTTTTGCCTTGATTGCATCGACCGTCGTCGCACATGCCGACGACTGCCCGCGCAAGGATACGCTCGGCACCGCGCGCGTTCTCACGGTGGATCCCAGGGCCTTTCCGCGAGTCGGGACGCAGAGTTTTCCGGATACGCTGCCGCTGGAAGACCGCGAGGTGGTGCTGACCTTCGACGATGGCCCGAACGCGCCGACTACGACGAAGATTCTCACAGCGCTGTCGCGCGAATGTGTTCGCGCGACCTTCTTCCTGATCGGCAACAGCGCGACGGCCAATGCGGCGCTGGTGAAGCGCATGGCCGCCGAAGGGCACACCATCGGCCACCATACCCTCGCCCATGCCCACCTCAGCAAGATCAGCAACGCGGCGGCCGTCGAACAGATCGACAAGGGCATCAGCGCCGACGAAGTGGCGCTGAACGGCAAGGCCACCACCGTGCCGACCACGCCGTTCTTTCGCTTTCCGTATTTCGAGTCGACGCCGGCCCTGCTGGACATGCTGCAGTCCCGCCGGATCGCGGTGTTCGGGGCGGATTTCTGGGCCAGCGACTGGAATCCCATGACCCCGCAGCAGCAACTGGAGCTGATTACCGGCCGGCTGAAAGCCGCCGGGCGGGGAATCATCCTGTTTCACGACACCAAGGCGCAGACTGCCGCGATGCTGCCCGATTTCCTGCGCTATCTCCGGGAGAACCGCTACAGGGTCGTGCATATCGTGCCGCCGGCCGCAGGCTCCTCCGCCCGCTCCAGTTCCCAGTAGTACGCGCGATCATCAGGATGCGGAAAATACCGTCGGCGGGCCGACATGATTAACATTGCGTTCATGGCCGCCCCGGTACCTTTCCGGCGGATATTGCAGCGAGTGACGGATCGATTGATGAACAAGGTGACGACTGACCGGGCACGACGCCTTCTGTGCCTGAGCCTGCTCACCGGCCTGACCCTGTTCACCGCCGCCGCAGCCTCCACCACCAGTGCTCTGTCGGCCGAGGCGTGCCCGGGCAATCCCGACGCGCTCGGCACCTCGCGCACCATCGTGGTCGATCCCCGCGAACATCCCAAGATCGGCACCATGCAATATGCCGAGACGCTGCCGCTGCAGGACAAGGAGGTCGTGCTGACCTTCGACGACGGTCCGATCCCGAAACACTCGAACGCGATCCTCGATATCCTGGCTTCCGAATGCGTGAAGGCGACGTTCTTCATTATCGGCCGGATGGCGAAGGAGCATCCCGAAGGCGTGCGCAAGCTGATCGCGCTCGGCCACACCGTCGGCACCCACAGCCAGAACCATCCGCTCAGCATGAACCGCATGCCGATCGAGAAGGCGCAGCAGGAAATCGAGGACGGCATCGCCAACACCACCGCGGCGCTCGGCGATCCCGCGCTGCTGTCGCCATTCTTCCGGATTCCCGGCCTGCTGCGCGCCAGCGTCGTCGAGGACTATCTCGCCTCGCGCGGCATCCAGACCTGGAGCGCCGATTTCCCCGCCGACGACTGGCGCCATGTGTCGTCGCAGAAGGTCCATGACCTCGCGATCTCGCGCATCGCCGCCAAGGGCAAGGGCATCCTGTTGCTGCACGATATCCAGCCGCGCACCGTCGCCGCCCTGCCTGGCATCCTGCGCGACCTCAAGGCCGGCGGCTATCGCATCGTCCATGTCGAGGCGGCAACGCCCGACAAGCCGAAGACGCCCACGGAGCCGCAGCAGTGGCAGTTGCATCCGGTGTCGGAGACCGTGGCTGTCACGCGCTGGCACAAAGTGCCGACATTCGCCTTCGCCCATGATGACATGCTGCCCGCGCCGGCGATCTCGGCCTCCGACCAGATGCTGTCGCTAACCGAGAATTTCGATCGCATGCGCCGGCCGCGCAATGCCGTGCCATTGCCCGAACAGGCGCCATGGCCGCGCGCCGCGACGCTGCATCCGATGACCAGCAGTGCCGCGCTGCCGGTACCGGCACAGGACCTGTTCGAGCTCGCCGAACGTCACGGCAAGCCGATCAAGGCACTCGTGCAGCTACCACATCACGCTCAACAGACGGCGCCTGCCCGCGGCAGCGATTCAGATGCGATTGCGAAACTGATCTCGATCGACGCCAGCGCCGCCAGACGCACCATCCCCGGCGCCATTCCCCCGGGCCTGCATCCGACGGCAGTTGCCGCCCCGCGCTGAGCGCGCCGGGATCAACTGACGATCTTGGCGATGCACAGCACCACGATGATGCCGAGGAACAGCAGGTCGATATAGGACTTCATCTCGCCGGCCTGGCGCTGCTCGACCACGTCCTTCACAACCATCTTGCGTGTTGCAACGGCAGCCGGGCCCTCACCGGACAAGCCGCCGAGCCGGCGTGCTTCGAGTTCGAGCTTCTCGATCGCCTTGAAGAAGATGAAGGTGCGCAGCGCCGAGATCGCCCGCATACCCGCATAGGCCAGCACCAGCGCCGCCACGATGGCGCGCTGCTGGTAGGTGCCGACGAAATTCAGGCTGAAATAGACCAGCGCCAGAAAGGCAAAGTTGGAGATGAAACGATATGCATAGCTCAGATATTTCATGTCCGCTCCGGAAGATCGACCGGCACGGGATGGTCGGCGCCGGGTTGCGGCACTGCTAGCGGTAGATCGTTACGGGAGCACTAAAACACAACGACAACTGCGATCGATCTTTCGATTTGGTTAAGCCAAGTCCGCTTTGCCCTGCAACGCATCTATTTGAGCAGCGTACATTCGCTTTCCGCTACGGGCCTGAATGCGTCCTCGCCCCGAACGGTCGAAAGGTACTGGTAGTAATCCCAGGGTCCTGTGGACTCCGATGGAGATTTGACCTGAAACAGATGCATGTCGCGCATGACGCGGCCATCCTTGCGGATCTTGACGTCCTTGCTCATGAAATCGTTGACGGGCAGCGATCGCATCGTATCGGAGACGGCTGGTCCGGCGATCGAGCCCGTTTTCTGGACTGATTTCAGATAGTGAGTGACTGCGCTGTAAACGCCCGCCTGGATCATGTTGGGTTTCTTCCTGGCGAGCGCCTCGAAACGTTTGGAAAAGCGGCGCGTCTCGTCATCCAGGTCCCAATAGAAGGCTTCGGCGATAACGATGCCCTGCGATGCCTTGAGTCCGAGACCATGCACGGTGTTGATGAGAAGAAGGAGGCCGCCAAGTCGCTGGCCTCCCTTCACGATACCGAATTCATCGGCCTGCTTGATCGTGTTCAGCGAGTCATCGCCGGAATTGGCGAGACCGATGATCTTGGCACCGGATCCCTGTGCCTGCAGCAGAAAGGATGAGAAATCGGCCGTGCCGAGTGGATGCCGCACGCGGCCGAGCACCTTTCCGCCCAGCCGCTCGATGGCTGTCGTTGCGTCCCGCTCGAGCGCATGACCGAACGCATAGTTGCTCGTGATGAAGAACCAGGTGTCGACGCCGGATTTCGCCATGGCTCTCGGCAGCGTATTAGCCAGCGCATAGGTGTCGTAGGTCCAGTGAAAGCCGAGCGATGAACAGGCATTGCCGGTCAGGTCGGACGTCGCCGGGCCGGAGAACATGGCGATCTTTTCTTTCTCCCTGGCGATATCCTGGATCACGAGCCCGGCAGCGGAGGTGCCACCGTCGACGATGGCGCTGACATTCTCCACGTCGATCCATCGGCGCGTGATCGCCGCTGCGATATCGGTCTTGTTCTGATGGTCGGCGGAGAGCAGTTCGATGCGACGCCCAAGCACCTTCTCTCCGAAGTCTTCAATTGCGAGACGTGCGGCGATCACCGATCCCAGCCCGGTCACATCCGCGGTACTGCCCGACTGATCATTGAGAACGCCTATGCGAAGCGGCGCATCTTCGGCGCGACCGTCGCCGAGCGACGCAAAGGGCGCAACCAATGCAAGCGCCAGCAGTATGAAACAAGACCTTGAGCCTGGCATTCCACGTTCCCCTCACGACAGCCGACCTCGCCGATCGGCTCCCCCCGTCCAAAACGCGCTCGAAACCAGTCATGCAAAAACATGGCCGGATTCTCGAATGCCAGAGGTGGAGCGTGAAAGCTTGAACGTTATTGGATATTTCGCACGCGCAGGCCGGAGCGGCGCAAAGCGCTTGCGTCCCGCCGCGCCGTCCTCCTAAGCTCAAGCATGGCAATCGACGAGACTCTTCCCCGTGGCCTGAAACTGCACAATCTGGGTGGGATAGAGGTGGTCGCAGGACGATATCGCGACCATGTCCTGCCCCGGCACAGCCACGACGGACTGATGCTGTCGCTCTTGAGCGACGGCGTACAGGCGCTGCATTGCCGGGGCGTGACGCACTTCGCCGATGCGGGGAAAATTCTGGCGGTGCCGCCGCATGAAGTGCATGCGGCCGAACCCGGCGTCGAAGGTGGATGGTACTATCACACGATCACCATTCCATCGGACGTGCTCGAACGGCACCACCCTCAGGGCGCACGCTTTCTCTGCGAGACCGCAATTTGCGACGACGGCATGAAGCGCGTTCTGCAGACGCTGTTCCGCAGCTTCAATGGAGCACCCGTGCTTGCGCAAGAGGAAGCGCTGCTTGACGTGCTGGAGCACTTTCTGACCCGACACACCCGCCTTCCGCAGAGGGCATCTCACAAACCGATCGAACTGCGCGCGGTCGAGACCTGCAAGGCATATCTCGCCGCCTATCTTCACCGCAACGTCACGCTCACCGAGCTTGCGCAACTTGCGCGGATAGATCGCTTTCTGTTGGTCAGGTGCTTCACGAATATCGTCGGAATCCCCCCGCACGCCTGGCACATGCAACAGCGCCTTCACAAGAGTTTCGAAATGCTGTCCAAGGGACAAAGCGTGGCGGACGTTGCCGCTGCAACGGGGTTCGCGGACCAAGCCCATTTGACACGCGCCTTCAAGCGGGTGACCGGAATCACGCCCGGCCGGCTCAGGAAAGACCATCTCGCCTTTCAGTCGCAGCCGGCGACCAGCCGTCCGCGCATCACGTGGCCGCTTCCCAGCCTGTAACGACCGACGCGGTCGCAGAGCAAGGGCCGCCCGGCCAGCGTCGATCAGGCAAGCCGTATTTCCCGACTGGTCGGAAAGCCGTGAAGTCCATTGCTGCCGAAGACCATCGCGTTGGAGCGGTACGGATCGCCCGACACGACAATCAGGATATGGTCCGCGCGCTCGACGATGGGCACCAGCCGGTTCGGATCGTCGCTTTCCGCGAAATGCGCGGCAGCAAGCCCGTCTTCGTGAAGTCGCCGCAACGTTCGGCGTCCCGGAACGCAGTTAGAGTATTTGCCGATGTAAGCTTCGAACTTCCAGGCGGGAATCCGGGCATGGCGATAAAGCCGTTCGCGCAGATCTTCGATATTACTTCCGGCCTTCGCCAGCGTCTTGGCAACCATCGGACTGATCGCCACGAGCGGACGGAGGGTACCGGGCGCCAGGCCGGCCGTAAAACATAGTTCCCAACAGCTTTGACGGATCAAACCGTCAGCAAGATAGATCGCGATGTCTTCGGGATCGCGGCCATAGATGGAGCCGACCACGGTGTCGCCCGTGAACCTTCCGACCGTTACAACACTGGAGCCCTTTGCGAAGCCCTTGCGCCCTGCGAATGTCGTCCAGCCCAGCTTTGCGACTTCCGGCTCGTGCTCGGCGAGAACCACGCGGGCGGAATGGCCGAACGTGCATTTGTCGCCCTCTCCCGGCCGCAGCCCGACAACATTTCGCAGGAAGAGGCGGAGGAACCGTCCCACCGTGGTGTTGGCCCTGGTCCCTTCACGCATCGCGCCGTTTTCGCAATTGAACCCGAGCACCTCAATGACCGGACCACTGAGCACGATCAGCGGATCGCCGCCCGTCGTGTCGCCGCTGTGCTCGACCCCGTAGGCAGGGTTGGCCATGATCTCGGCAATGGCGACCAGGACCGGCATATATTCTGGCGCGCACCCGGCCATGACGCCATTGACCGCCACATTCCAGATCGTCACGCCGGATCCGGATGGCTGAACGCAGCCAATCAGCCTGTCCGGCGGATATGGAGTAAACTTCAAGAACTCTGCCACCGCGTCACGTGTCGGCGGAACGATCGGCAAGCCGTCGGACCAGCCTTCGACCCGATAGATCTCGTTGATCTCGTTGAAGTCGCCCGTCGCCACAATCTCGGTCGGCGAATATATCGTGGCCGCTTTTCCCTGCGGCGCCGGCTGTGTCGTCAGACATTTCGCGACAGCATTCGCCGTGTGAGACAACACCATGTCACGCAATTCGGCATTGCTCAGGCTGTCGACATATCCCGGCATCTCCACCACGGGCAGCCAGGCGCAACCGAGACCCGGAGACACCGCACGGGCCTGTCCGGCAAAGCCCTCGCACACCAGCGAGGCCGTTGGAATACCGGCTTTCTCGATCGCGGCACTGGCGCGCACGACCGCCGGCGTGCAGGCGCCGCAGCAGCCGATGCCGGAAATCACCACGTCCACGCCATGTTCGGCGAGCTTGCCCGGCAGTTCGGCGAGCACCTTGCGATCATTGCCGCCGAGTGTATTTCCGAACTTCTCGTAGCTGACGAAGGTTGCGCCCGGACAGGCTTCGCCCAGAGCTTCCTCCAGAAGCGCAAAGATCTCATCGCCGCGAAAGAGGTAGTCCCAGACGAAAGCAATCCGGCGGCCGGCAAGGGTCGCGGGGCGGTTCGCCGGATGAAATATCTCGATCGAAGGCGCACCTTCCGGCGAGACCGTTCGATAAGGCGTAGCTGTGATCATCCGATGCTTCCCTGCACTGACGTGTTGCAAGGACTTTGCTCGGAGCGCGCGCGCGAATATTGAATGATGTTGGATAAGTTTCGTTACCTTGCGAGACCGTGATGCGCTTCGATGCGCGGCTTGACGGAGATCGGACTCGCGTCGAGGTACAGACCCGTTAGCGCGGCACGGCCGGCCGGTGCATCGCAATCTTGACAGAGGAACCGGCTTCGACGTAACCAACCATCATTGCAGGGTGTCTCCCCGCCGTAAGCGTTAACGTCACTCAACGTGCTCAGCTCCGGACAGCCCCAACATGGCTGGCCGCCCCGAAAGCACGTCGACATGAACCAGAACGCTCCCCCAAAATTCAAAACTGCGTCCAAACCTGCGCCTCTCAGCCGCGACGACCGCAAGAGCCTGATCAAACAGGTGCTGATCGTCTTTTTCGGCTTCCTCTCGGTCGGCCTGCCGCTGCCGCCGATCTCGCTCTACATGCACGACCAGCTCGGCTTCTCGGCCGGCGTGATCGGCTTCGCCATCGGCATCCAGTCGGTGGTGACGGTGCTCACCCGGCACCGCGCCGGCACCATGAGCGACCATCACGGCGCGCGCTACGTGATCCGGCTCGGCCTGCCGCTGGCGGCGCTCGCCGGGTTGTTCTATCTGCTCGCGGCCGTGGCGCCGCTGCCAAGCGAAGGCAAGCTCGCGCTGCTGCTGATTGGCCGCGTCGCGCTCGGCTTCGGCGAGAGTCTGTTCATCACCGGCGCCATGAGCTGGTGCATCGGCCGGCTTGGCCCGCATCGCACCGGCTTCATCATGTCGTGGCAGGGCATCGCAATGTATTCGGCGATCGGATTGGGCGCGCCGATCGGCCTTGCCGTCTACGCCTCCATCGGCTTCGCCGGCGTCGGCGTGCTGGCCGCCATCTCGCCGCTGATCGCATTGGCGGTCGCCTATTCGATCCCGGACGTGCCGGTGTCCGGCAATACCGAACGCACGCCGTTCTACAAGGTGATCGGCCTGATCTGGCGCTCCGGCACGGTGCTCTTTCTCGCCACCATTCCCTTCGCGGGGATCACCGGCTTTCTCGCACTGACCTACGTCGAACGCGGCTGGTCCGGCGCAGGCATCGCACTCGCCGCCTTCTCGACCGGCTTCATTGTCGTGCGTCTCGTCGGCAGTCATTTGCCCGACCAGTTCGGCGGCGCGCGCGTCGCGATGACATCGCTGGCCATCGAGGCGCTGGGCCAGGCGCTGATCTGGCTATCGACCAGCCCGTTACTTGCGTTGCTCGGCGCACTCATCACCGGCATTGGCTTCTCGCTGATCTTTCCCTCGATGGGCGTCGAGGCCACGCGCCGCGTGCCGATCGAACAGCGCGGCCGCGCGGTGGCGAATTTCATCGCCTTCTTCGACCTCGCGATCGGTCTGACAGCACCGGCAGTTGGATATGCGGCGGGCGTGTTCGGCTATGGCGCGACATTCGTGATCGGCGCTGTCGCAGCGATCTGCGCGCTGGTGCTGGCGGCGAGCGGGTGATCCGCAATGCAGTCTCCGCATTCATCGCCCGGGTGAACAAAACCAGCGATCGCGCGATCAACGTCGCGGCCTGTCCGCAAATCTGCGCATCACGCTTGCCGTGGCGCCCGCCAGCGGATCGGTATCGGCGAAGGTGCACGCAACCGGCCACGCGGCCGTGCACGCTGAGTTCATGCGGCTAAGGAAGTTGAACGAAAACCTCTCCACGTCAGACCAAGAGACCTGGAGATGATTTTATGAAGCGCTTTCTGATTTTCCCGGCTCTTTTTCCGCCTCTTGCGTTGGTCATGTTCACGGCGCCCGATGGGTTTAAGAATCTTCTCGATTGGATGGTGATGGCCATACGCGATCGCGATTATCCCGGCCTTGCTGTTGGCTTGGGTCGATTGGGCACTTTCCGCAAAGCCACTCCGAGTTACGGGAACGGCGGTCACGGCAGCACTAGCTGCAGTCTTGATTGTGCTCTTCATGTCGGGAGGATCAGACGAGTTATGGCCGGTCCTGATGGTTGGGCTTGTCGGAGGAGTTCCGGCCGCGGTGTGTTCGTGGCTGTCAGATAAACCAATGAGAAGTGTGCATGCGTGAGCAGCCCGGCGTCACGACCAAGAGCAATCCCAGTGACGCCCTATTCAAAGATTGATGAGCGCCGAACCCCATGCAGTTTTTCTTGTATGAAATTGTCGCCCGCGTTGTTGCAGCTTATTTGTGTTTCGATACCTACCGCACACTTCGCCGCGGGCTTGCCGACGGGACATTCGTGCCCTTCGAACCCGATGGGGTGAACTGGATTTTAGACTCGTTTAGGGACCGACCCGCACTGACCGTTCATCGCGACGCCACTCCAACGCGGTTTTGGGTATCAATCGGCCTGGAAGTGCTGCTTCTCCTCGCCTGTCTCTACGTCGCTGTATTTGGCTGGTCGCAGACAGGCGCCTGATAAGCCGCTGCACCTCCCATGGCGGATAGCCTATGGTTATGGGCCGTCGCCGCCGCCTCGCTCTTGCGGTCCTCGCCGAGCATCGACGCCCAAAGCAAGTTGTCTGCCCCTTCGAGGATATCGCGCTGCCCTCTCGCTTTCGCGAGATCGTCCGTCTTCAGGGATTGGCGGATAAACGGAGCCCTCTCATCGAGAGAGGCAACAGTCTTTGGAACCCGACGCCAATAGTAATAGACGCCCGTCCCGAAGCAGCAGGAAGCGGTCCTGATTCCCCTGCCTTACCATGCCGCCAACTCCTGCCATGTATCACAGAACGTGGCACAGTTTGTGTCACAGAAACTGTTCAAACACGGAAAACCCAAACAGCGCCGCGAAAATATCGCTGCGTTTTCAATATGATAACTGTTTGATGAGGTAGACCGGTTGGTGCGCTCGGAGGGACTCGAACCCCCACCCTGTTACGGACTGCCACCTCAAGGCAGCGCGTCTACCAATTCCGCCACGAGCGCTAAAGAAATCCGGCGAGGGGCAAATCGCCCAGCCGGATCAACCGGCGCCGATGTAACAAACCAATGATGGGGAGACAAGGCCTCTTGGCCTCTTCCGGACAACCTATCTGTGATCAGGCGACCGGGGCAGCATCTGCTTGACCTCTACCGCAATCCGGTTGCGGTCAACCATCACCACACCACTGGCAACAGGCAGGTTGTTGGCGAGGATTTTGACCTCGTCCTGCTCTGTGGCATCCAGTTCGATGATGGCGCCGCGGCTCAGCCGCATCACCTGATGGACGGGCATCGACGTCGTGCCGAGGACCACCATGATATCGACGGTAATTTTATCGAGGGTTGGCACGTCGGCCCCAAATTCCCAGATGCAGGATCGCACAGATGCAAGATTGCAGTACTGCGAGATCAACATGTTATGGTTAGCCAATGGTTAATGAGCGCCAAACCCTCGATTTGACAGTGTTTTCCCAGTCCAAACCGGGGCCAGCGGTGGAATGGCGGGTGTCCGATGCCCCGATTCCCTATCCCGAGGCCGTGGCCGAGATGGAGGCCCGGGCGGCGGCCATTGCCGATGGCACCGCGCCGGAACTGGTCTGGCTGCTGGAACATCCCCCGCTCTACACCTCCGGCACGTCAGGCAAGGCAGATGACCTGCTGGATGCCCGATATCCGGTGTTCGAAACCGGCCGCGGCGGCCAGGTGACCTATCACGGTCCCGGCCAGCGGGTGGCCTATGTGATGCTCGACCTGAAGGCGCGCCGGCCCGATGTGCGGGCCTATGTGGCGGCGCTGGAAGACCTGATCATCCGGACGCTGGCCGCCTTCAATGTGAGGGGCGAGCGGCGCGAAGACCGGGTTGGCGTCTGGGTCGCCCGGCCCGACAAGGGCGCTGGATTTGAAGACAAGATCGCCGCCATCGGCGTGCGGCTGAAACGCTGGGTCTCGTTCCACGGCATCGCCATCAATGTGGAACCGGATCTGGCGCATTTCGACGCCATCGTGCCCTGCGGCGTGGTCGATCCGCGTTACGGCGTCACCAGCCTCGTCGATCTCGGCCTGCCCGTGACCATGACGGATGTGGACGTGGCGTTGCGGCAGGCCTTCGGCGAGGTGTTCGGTGAGACGCTCGACGCGGAGACTGCGGTCGCCATCTAGGACGGCTTCACCTCCACAACGATGACCATTGTGAAGGCGCAGCAAATGCCGTGAGCTATTTGTCGATGAGCTTCCAAACGTGCCATCGTGGCGATCTCCGCACGGATGCTCGCCGATGAATATCAGACCCAAGCTGCAGATATCGCTGCCGACGGCGCAGTTGATCATCGACAAGGTGGCGCCGGGTCGGACCGTTGCGGCAGTCGTCCACCTGCATGGCGGGGAGATCGCCGCGGTTTACGAAATCGCTTTCGCCGACGCAGAACATCGGCCTGTGGTGCTGAAGGTCTATCCCGACTCCCTGCACTGGAAGATGCAAAAGGAGGTGACCGTTGTCGGCCTCATCGAGGATCGGCTGAGCGTCACGGCACCACGTATTCTCTTCGCGGATGACACCAAACAACTGCTTGGTCTCAATTTTCTCGTCATGACCAAGCTCGACGGTTCGATCCTGGGCCCGCTGGAGAGCACCTTGAGTTCGGAGCAGCTGCATTCCGCCTACATGCAGATTGGCCAGTTGCTGCGCGAGTTCCACCGCATTCCCATGGAAGCATTCGGCTATATCGGGCCGAAAGGCATATGGACTGCCCATTCGACAAATCGCGCCTACCTGACCGGCCAATTCGAACGGAAGCTCGCGCAATTCACGGAAAGAGGCGGATCGGCGGACATTGCACAAAGGGTTGCAGGATACGCCGCAGACCGCGCGCAACTACTCGATGCCTGTAGCGGTGCGGTGCTTTGCCATAACGACCTTCACGCAGGAAATCTTCTCGTCACGATCAAAGGAGCCGTGCGGCTCTCCGGCGTTCTGGATTTCGAGGGTGCTCTGGCGGGTGACCCGCTGATGGATGTCGCCAAGACGCTCTTCTATCTCGGCGATGACACGAGGCGTGCTGTTCTGCAGGGCTACGGCAACATGACGAGAGACGACTGGTCCGAAACGCTCGAACTGTACCATCTGTATTTTGTGCTGGAGCTCTGGTGCTGGATGGCGGAGATTGGAAACACGCAACTGCTCGATAAACTCTCCGCTGATTTGGCGCGATACAGCGCGGCATAGCGATTCGCCCGTTTTTTCGAAGGCAGCCCGACGACAGGCCTCACCTCTGACGCGCGCCCTGCTGGGTCGCCAGCGTCGCAAACCCTGCATTATTTCCGCGCAACGCGAGCATGTCCGGGCCAGCGTCGTTCACATCGACCTCATCCACACCCGACAAGATCGGCCCACGCCAGCATTCGGCGATCATCCGGTCGACGATCTCGGCAGATCGGCGAACACGGCCTCGACGCTGCCATCGCGGCGATTGCGTAGCAATCCAGATAAATAAATAGCCCGGCCGAGGCCGGGCTTAGTTTTTATAGGGATTAGTACGCCCAGCTACCAAACTTGTAGTTCAAGCCGACGCGGACGCTATCGGCTCGGAGCGACTGTTCAAAGTTGTAAAGCGTTCCACCGCCGAGACCCGAACTCGTGGCCTTCCCAAAACCGTAGTGAGCGTATTCGAAGCGAGCAGTCCAATTGTTGGTGAAGGCCCATTCTACGCCGGCACCGGCCGTCCAACCGTCACGACGATTGCTGGTGACATTGGTCAGCACGAGACCCGTAGGGTCCGTGTCGGTGTAAGTCGTTTTCACCTCGGTCGCCGCATAGCCGCCCTTGCCGTAAATGAGCCAGTTGCCACCAACAACAACACCGACGCGCCCCGTTACTGCAACATAGGCACCTTCACCCACGCTGGCGACGCTATCAGCCGGTGTGCGGACGCCGACATAGGGCGGATATTGCCGAGATCCTTTCAAGCCGAGATAACCACCTTCGACCTCAAGGCCGAACACGTAGATGCTGCTCTGCCAATTATAGCCAATGTGGCCATTCCCGGTGAACCCGTCGGGGCCATAGCTAAAGTCTGGCGCACCATTATACGAATTGACGTCGTGAACGTTGCTGCGTCCCCAGATGTATCCGACGTCGCCGCCGACATAGAAGCCAGACCAGCTAAACGGCGCGACAACGGGCACGGGCGCCTTTGTATAAACTGGTAGGTCGGCGGCTTGAGCCGATAGTGCGCCAAGCACGATCGCGGAAGTGGCAAGCAAAATGCTTTTCATTGCAATTCCTCCCCAAGTTGCGAATTGCTGGAAATTCTGCGCCCGAAATACGAGAACGTCTGTAACTCGAGCGCAACACGCGCGACCATTCTGAGCTGCATCAACGCGATGACGCGCGTTCTTTTCATAATGAAATCTGAGAATAGGTAACCGGTTGTTGTGGGTGGTATATATGCATCCGCACCACATCGTTCGCCATCGTTCGCCTCTCACAGTCTGGCCGCGGCTCCGGGCTTTCTCGGACAGAACGGTGATCGTCACCGAGTGATGTGCGGCAGCCCTTTCATTGAGGATCAAAGCGTCGGTAACGTTGCGAAGCCCTTGCCTGCCCCGCGTAGCTTGAGCATGTCAGCGCTGGCATCGGTCACATCGACCGCATCCACACGCGACGAGATCGGCCCACGCCAACATTCGGCGATCATCCGGTCGACGATCTCGGCAGATCCGGCGAACACGGCCTCGACGCTGCCATCGCGGCGGTTGCGTACCCAGCCCTGCAAGCCCAGTGAGGTTGCGGTGTGCTCCGTCCAGTAGCGATAGCCGACGCCCTGCACCCGGCCGAGGATCATCACGTGACGGATCACGTCGCTCATCGCTATTTCTTGAGCCCCGAATCTTTCAAGCCAAGGAAATCGATGCCGCGCTGCTTCACCACTGCGCCTCGGGTGACGCTTTCCATCAACTCGCTTGAGGCAAGATTCTTCAGCTCCTTCGGCCCCGCACCTTCGCGTACGGCTTTAAGAGTCGCATGAACGGCGGCCGTCGCTGCGGAGATCGGCGCATGGCCCTGAATGGCGATGCGCACGTGCTGGGCGCTGAGGAAATCCCAATCCATGTCATCGGTGGGACTGCCGAGCACGATCGGCAGCGTGGTCGCGGCTGACGCCGCCTGCAGCTCGGCGCGGCTCTTGAGACCGGTGAACATCACGGCGTCGACGCCTGCGGCCTCATAGGATTTCGCACGCGCGATCGCATCGTCCACAGAAGTGATCGATGCCGCGCCGGTGCGGCCGACGATGACAAGCGCCGGATCCTGTCGCGCGCTGAGCGCGGCCTTGATCTTGCCGAGGCCCTCCTCCGCCGAAATCAGTTGCGCCTTGGCTTCGCCGAAGGCCGCGGGGAGCAGCGTATCCTCAATCGTCAAGCCGGCGGCGCCAGCCGCTTCGAGCTCTTCCACCGTGCGGCGGACATTCAGCGCATTGCCATAGCCGTGATCGGCATCGACCAGCACCGGCAGCGATCCGGCGCGCGACATCCGCCGCATCTGTTCGGTGAGCTCGGTGAGCGTGATCAGCGCGATGTCGGGATCGCCGAGAATGGCGAGCGATGCCGCGGAGCCGCCGAACATGCCGACCTCGAAGCCGAGGTCTTCGGCGATGCGCACCGAGATCGCGTCATAGACCGATCCCGGACGCATGCAGCGATCGCCGGACAGGATTGCCCGCAGCCCGTAACGGCGTTGCCGGAACGTCGTCACGCGAATTCAAGAATGAGCGCATCCACCGCCAGCGTTGCGCCGGCAGCGGCATGGATTTTCTTGACGGTGCCGTCGCGTTCGGCACGCAGCACATTCTGCATCTTCATCGCCTCCACCACGGCGAGGGTCTCGCCGGCCTTGACGTCCTGACCTTCGGTCACGGCAATCGACACCACGAGACCCGGCATCGGGCACAGCAGCTTCTTGCCGGTGTCAGCCTTGACGCCAACCGGCATCAGGCGTGCGGCCGCAGCCTCGGTCTCGGTGAAGACATTGACCGCGACCTCATAGCCCTGATGGGCGATGCGGATACCGGACGCCTGCGGGCGCACCTGCATGGCGACGGTATGACCATCGATGGTGCCTTCCCAGACCGGCACGCCGGGCTTCCAGGACGACGCGAGCTTATGCTGCGTACCGGTCTTGCCGTCGGCGCCGACGAAAGCCACGGTCACGACATCGCCGTCGCGGGCCACATCGAGCGCGATCTCCTCGCGCTCCAGCCACACCGCGCGGCGGCCGGCACGCGTCACCGCACGGCCGATCAACTGGCCCGAAATCTGCCGCTTGCGCTCGCCGTAGACGGCATCGACGGCTGCACCCACCGCCGCGATACGGCGCGCCACTTCGCCCTCTGGCGCCCTGGCGGCGAAACCGCCCGGGAATTCCTCGGCGATGAAACCGGTGGAGAGATTGCCCTCGCGCCAGCGCGGATGGTTCATCAGCGCCGACAGGAACGGAATGTTGTGCCGGATGCCATCGACATAAAATGCGTCGAGTGCCTGCGACTGCGCCTCAATGGCAGCGGCGCGCGACGGCGCGTGGGTGACGAGCTTGGCGATCATCGGATCGTAATAGATCGAGATCTCGCCGCCCTCTTCCACACCGGTGTCGTTGCGCACGGTGACCCCGCCCTCGACATGGCTCTCCGCAGGTGGGCGATACTTCACGAGGCGGCCGATCGACGGCAGGAAGTTGCGGAACGGATCTTCCGCATAAACGCGGGACTCCACGGCCCAGCCGGTCAGCGTGACGTCCTTCTGCGCAAGCTGCAGCTTCTCACCGGCGGCAACGCGGATCATCTGCTCGACGAGATCCACACCGGTGACGAGCTCGGTCACCGGATGCTCGACCTGCAGGCGGGTGTTCATTTCCAGGAAATAGAAGCTCTTGTCCTGGCCGGCGACGAATTCCACGGTGCCGGCAGAGTCGTAATTCACGGCCTTGGCGAGCGCCACGGCCTGTTCGCCCATCTTGCGCCGGGTGGTCTCATCGAGCAGCGGGCTTGGGGCTTCCTCGATGACCTTCTGGTTGCGGCGCTGGATCGAGCATTCGCGCTCGCCGAGATAGATCACGTTGCCATGCTTGTCGCCGAGCACCTGGATTTCGATGTGGCGGGGATCGACGATGAATTTCTCGATGAAGACGCGGTCGTCGCCGAACGACGCCTTGGCTTCGGCCTTGGCAAGGTTGAAGCCTTCGGCCACTTCCGAAGTCGAATGCGCGATGCGCATGCCCTTGCCGCCGCCGCCGGCGGACGCCTTGATCATCACGGGATAGCCGATCTCGTCGGCAATCTTCACCGCATGCTTGTCGTCCTCGATGACGCCGAGATGGCCAGGCACTGTGGAAACTTTGGCTGCGGCTGCCGCCTTCTTGGATTCGATCTTGTCGCCCATGGCCGCGATGGCGCCGGGATTGGGGCCGATGAAGACGATGCCGGCAGCTTCCAGTGCGCGCGGAAACGCTTCGCGCTCGGACAGGAAGCCGTAGCCGGGATGCACGGCCTCGGCACCGGTCTGTTTACAGGCTTCGACAATCTTCTCGATCAGCAGATAGCTCTCGGCGGCAGCCGGCGGCCCGATGAACACGGCCTCGTCGGCCATCTCGACATGGAGCGCGTCGCGATCCGCTTCGGAATAAACGGCGACGGTCTTGATACCCATCTTGCGGGCGGACTTGATGACCCGGCAGGCGATCTCGCCGCGATTGGCGATCAGAATTTTTTTGAACATGAGCTGTCTTACTTGCAACCTTGAGGCGGGATCGGAAAGATGGGGTCGACGGTACAATGTGGCATGGCGCCGCAGTCGTAACAATTCTGTCGCGGACAAAAACTAGAGAAGACGTCTGGACCGGATCGGCCGAGTTCTTTCGAAGCGAGGTTTTTCATGCGCTGCGCCACCATCCTCTCCCTCAGTCTTACTCTTATATCCGCAACAACGGCTTTCGCCCAAAACAGCCCTCCCCGCAACCTCATTTTGTTCGTACCTGATGGGCTTCGGGCGCTGAAAGTGACGCCGGAAACGGCACCTGCGATGTCCGCAGTGCGGGATAAAGGCGTCAATTTCCAGAACTCGCATTCGCTGTTTCCGACCTTCACCATGGCCAATGCGTCGGGCATGGCGTCGGGCCATTATCTCGGCGATACCGGGGTATTCTCGAACTCGATCTATACCGGCCGTCCCACCCCGGTGCAGAACAACAGCCCGATCCCCTTCATCGAACATGATCAGGTGCTCGGCGATCTCGACGAGCAATTCAACGGCGATTATCTCAATGAGGAAACGCTGCTAAAGGCCGCGCGCAAAGCAGGCTATTCGACCGCCGCAATCGGCAAGGTCGGCCCGACCCTGATGTTCGATCACACCGAGCGCACCGGCAAGGAAACCATCACCATCGACGACCAGACCGGCGGCGTCGACAAATCGGGCAAGCTGCTCGGCATTCCCCTGTCGGACGAGATGAAGGACGCTTTGGCGAAGGCTGGACTGGCGGTGGAAACACCGGGCCGCGGCGAGAATGGCAAGGCTGGCGACGCCAAGACGCCGGGCACGGTCGAGGCGAATATCAAGCAGCAGGCCTATATGGCGGATGTCGCAACCAAAGTGGTTCTGCCGATGTTCAAGGCACGCAACAAGCCGTTCGTGCTGATCTTCTGGTCGCGCGATCCCGATGGCACCCAGCACAATCAGGGCGACAGCCTCAACAAGGTGGTGCCCGGCATCAATGGCCCCTCCTCGCTCGCCTCGATCAAGAATGCCGACGACAATCTCGCGCAGCTCCGCAAGGCGCTCGACGATCTCGGCCTCGCCGCGTCGACCAACATCATGATCTCGGCGGACCACGGCTTCTCGACGATCTCCAAGGAGAGCAAAACCTCGGCGACCGTCAAGGGCAACTATGCCGACACCCCGGAAGGTTTTCTGCCGCTGGGATTCCTGGCCATCGATCTCGCCAAGTCGCTCGACCTGCCGCTGTTCGATCCCAATGACGGGTTCAAAACCGTCGCCGACAACGCCTATCCGAAGGCTGGCAATGCGTTCATCGGCAATGATAAGGACAAGCCCGAGCTGATCATCGCCACCAATGGCGGCTCCGACCTGATCTATCTGCCGACCGGCGACAAGGACCTCGCCGGCCGCACGGTGAAGGCGCTGCTGAAGCAGGATTACATCAGCGGCATCTTCGTCGACGATACGCTCGGCTCCTTCCCGGGTGCACTGCCGCTGTCGGCGATCAACCTGTCGGGCAAGGCTGTCACGCCGCATCCGGCCATCGTAGTCTCGTTCCGCTCCTATTCGGAGGGCTGCGAGGAGCCGGCGGCGTGCCAGGTAGAGGTTGCCGACACCGTGCTGCGTCAGGGCCAGGGCATGCATGGTTCGTTCGGGCGCGGCGATACCCACAACTTCATGGCGGCCATCGGACCGGACTTCAAAGCCGGCTTCGTCGATCCCCTGCCGGTCAGCAATGCCGATACCGGAATTACCGCCGCGCATCTGCTTGGCCTGAAGCGCGACGCCAAAGGCAGCCTGATCGGCCGCGTGATGACTGAAGCGACGACGACGGGCGAGACGCCGAACGCGATTTCCGAGGTGTTGCGCTCGGCGCCCGACGATCAGGGTCTGTTCACGGTGCTGCAACTGCAGAAAGTCGGCGAGCACAAGTATTTCGATGTCGCCGGTTTCCCGGGCCGAACAGTCGGACTCGACGTGAAGTAAGCGACAGCCCCAACAAAAAACGGCGGAGCCACGCTCCGCCGTTTTTCTATTCGGACGATCTGCGACCGGCTTACATGCCGATATCGAACACGTTCGGCAGTTGCAGCGTCGCAGCGCCGACCACGGTCGTGACCAGCGTCATGATGGTGGCGTTGCTGACGCGCTTGGCGCGCATCTGCGTGGCGATCCATTCGAGCACCTCGATATTCACACCGACGGCCTTGGTCGGCGCCCAGGTCTCGATGGCCACATCGGGCGACAGCGCCACCGTGCGCGACGGCACCGGCAGGCCCGACGCAGATGCCGCGTGATGCACGACGGCCTTGGCGAACAGGTCGTCGAAACGGCCATCATCGCTGCGCTCGGCTGCAGCTTCGTTGATCGCGAACAGTGCCTCGGCCTCGTCGCGGCTCACCGGCTGGCTGGCCAGTGCCGACGCCCCCAGGATGCGCTCACACCAGGCGGCGTCGTCGGCATCGAGTGCACGGGAGAAATGGATACGGCCGCGGGTGGTCGGACCTTCGCCGGTGATGACGCCGTCGCGCACGATGGCGAGGGCCTGTGCGGCAGCGCGATGGTTGTCGATGGTGGAGGTTTCGATGGCGCCGATCACGTCGGCAGCGGCAGCGGATGACATTTCAAGCTCTTCTGTTTGCAGCATATTTCTCAACATAGCCCAGCAATTCCATGGGCGACTTAACGCTCGGTTAAGAGATGGACAGGAGTTTTTCTTATCCCTAACCGTTGCAGTTCAGTCGCGCCGGGGCGCTGCTGGGTTCGATCTGATGTGGCGATCCGGTCAGGCGGGATTGCGCCGGACGGGCGGCAACATCGCGGCATCCGATAACATCATGTTGCGCGGGTATTTTGCCGCAGCCGCCTTGCGTGAAACTGAAAGCCAGCGCGCGCTGAATTTGAAGAAAGTTCTTGTCCTTTTTGCCGGACAGTTCCATTTACCAGCGTGCGCCTTTATAATCGGCCCACAAAATTCATCTGTAATCAGAATGACATGAGGTCCATCATGACGCTCCAGATCAACGCCGTCGCCCCCGATTTCGAGGCCGAAACCACGGCCGGCCGCATCAAGTTTCACGACTGGATCGGGGATAGCTGGGCTCTTTTGTTCTCGCACCCGAAGGACTTCACCCCGGTCTGCACCACCGAGCTCGGCGCACTCGCCAAGCTGCAGCCGGAGTTCGACAAGCGCGGCGTCAAGCTGATCGGCCTCAGCGTCGACCCCGTGCACAAGCACGCGCTGTGGGTCGACGATATTAACGAAACCCAGGGCGCCCGCCCGACCTTCCCGATGATCGGCGACACCGACCTCAAGGTCTCGAAGCTCTACAACATGCTTCCGGCCGACGTGGCGGGCGATGCCGACAGCCGTACCGCCGCGGACAATGCCACCGTGCGCAACGTCTTCATCATCGGGCCGGACAAGAAGATCAAACTGGTGCTGGTCTATCCGATGACCACCGGCCGCAACTTCCAGGAAATCCTGCGCGTGATCGATTCACTGCAGATGACCGCCAAGCATCGCGTCGCCACGCCAGCGGATTGGACGCAGGGCGAGGACGTCATCATCGCCGGCTCCGTCACCAATGACGAAGCCAAGACGATCTATCCGAACGGCTGGAAAGAGCCGAAGCCCTATATCCGCATCGTGCCGCAGCCGAAGTAACGCTGCGACTGATTTGCAAGAACGAGAGAGGCGCCGCGAGAGATCGCGGCGCCTCTTCTGTTTTTCTGATGTGCGCAGCAATACGCAATCGCATCGGGTGAGCCACTGATCCAGCGGCAGCATGACGACGACATCGTCGCATAGGGAATCGCGTATCGCTTCAAGACTGCCTTCAGTACCAATTCGGTAATAAATATCCTGATACTACGCGCGAATGTGCGCAAGGTTGCAAACCCTCGCGGTATTCGCGGCCGGATCAATCACCCGACATCCGCGTTGGATGACGTGATGACCGATCGATCTTCGACCTCAACACCGGTGCAAGCACCTATCGTCGTCTGGTTTCGCGACGACCTTCGTCTGTCCGACCATCCTGCCCTTCATGCTGCAGCGAAGCGCAATGTGCCGGTGATCTGTCTCTACATCCTCGATGAGCAGAGCAAGGCACTGAAGCCACCGCAGGCGCGGCCGATGGGCGGCGCGACGAGATGGTGGCTGGCGCAGTCGCTACGCGCACTCGGTGCGAGCCTCGACGCCATCGGCGGCACGCTGGTGCTGCGCAAGGGCGCTTCGGCCGACGTCATCGTCGATGTGGCCCGCGCAGTCGATGCCAGCCACGTCTTCTGGAACGAGATCGCGCAGGCGCCGCATCTCGCCGTCGCCGATGGCGTCACCGAAGCGCTTGCCGATCTCGATATCGGCACGCAGAGCTTTCCGGGCGATCTTCTGGCGCATCCCGCGACGATCCGCGCCAAGGAGACCGCTACCCAGGAGAGCCGCGGCCTGCGTGTGTTCACACCGTTCTGGCGGCGCGTCCAAGCGATGGGCGGACCGGCGAAGCCGGTGCCGGCACCGAGGAAGTTGATGCCCGCGCCGAAGCTGAAGAGCGACAAGCTCGCCGACTGGGCGCTCGAACCGTCGAAGCCTGACTGGGCTGGCGGCCTGCGCGAGACGTGGACGCCTGGTGAAGCCGCCGCGCAAAAGCTTCTCAAGCGCTTCCTCAAGGAGATCGCGGGCTATAGCAGCGATCGCGATCGGCCCGACCGCGAGATCACGTCGCGCCTGTCGCCGCACCTTCGCTTCGGCGAGATCAGTCCGCGTCAGATCTGGACCGCCGCGCATTTCGCAGCTGCAGAATCTCCGAAGCACAGTAGCGACATCGCAAAGTTCATGAGCGAAGTCGGCTGGCGCGAGTTCTGCCGCCATCTGCTGTTCGATGTTCCCGATTTGGCCACGCGCAATCTGCAATCATCCTTCGATGAGTTCCCATGGAAGGCTGATCGCAAGGCGTTGCACGCGTGGCAACGCGGTCTGACCGGCTATCCGATCGTCGATGCGGGCATGCGCGAGCTCTGGCACACCGGCGTGATGCACAATCGCGTACGCATGGTGGTCGCATCCTTCCTCGTCAAACATCTGCTCATCGACTGGCGCGAGGGCGAGAAGTGGTTCTGGGATACGCTTGTCGATGCTGATGCGGGTAGCAATCCCGCCAACTGGCAGTGGGTCGCAGGCTCCGGCGCGGATGCAGCACCCTACTTCCGCGTCTTCAATCCGATCCTGCAGGGTGAGAAGTTCGATCCCGGTGGTGTCTATGTCAGGCGCTGGGTACCCGAATTGAGCAAACTATCCACAAAACAGATTCATCAGCCTTGGACCGCTTCACCGCTCGAACTCAAAAACGCGGGAATCACTTTAGGCAAAGACTATCCGTCGCCAATCGTCGATCACAAAGTCGGTCGCGAGCGCGCATTAAAGGCGTACACAACGATACGAAATAGTTGACTGTCGATAGCACACTCTTCAACACGCGCCCGAATCGGACTAACGTGAAAAAGTCGACAATGTTGGGGGATGCTATGAACGACGACACTCCAGTCCTGGAGCAAGTGACGGACGCGCTGAGCAGCGCAGCCGAAGCGACTAAGGAAGTCGCCACCTCGGTGGCGAAGAAGGTCAAGAAGGCCGCAAAGAAAGTCGCAAAGAAAGTGACCCCGGCTAAGAAGACGAAGAAGTCCACCAAGAAATCTTCTGCGAAGAAATCTTCAAAGAAGAAAACCCAGAAAGCGAGACCAATGGCTAAGAAAGCAACGAAGAAGACCGTCAAGAAAGCTGCCAAGAAGACCGTGAAGAAGGCAGCTGCCAAGAAGACCGTGAAGAAGGCCGCCAAGAAGGCCGCTCCGAAGAAGGCCAAGAAGGCCAAGAAGGCTGCCAAGAAGAAGTAAGCTTCTTCGCAGATGTGAAAGCCTCCGGGTCCAAGCCCGGAGGCTTTTTCATGTCTGGAGTCTGGATTGACGCAGGATGGCGTCAGGCTCTGGCGCGGTTGACCAGCAACACCGCAGCGCCGCAGGCAATCATGCCGATAATGGCGACGGCATCCAGCTTCTCGCCGAACAGGATGAAGGCCATCAGCGCCGTCACCGCCGGCACCAGATAGAACAGGCTCGCCACCTGGCTCGAGGGCTGACGCCGCAGCAGCCAGTAGAGCAGCCCGACGGTGCCGATCGACAGCACCACCGCGAGCCAGATCACCGACAGCACGAACTCCGCGGACCAGTGGATCACATTGGTCTCAAAGGCCAGCGCGCCGATACCGAACAACACCAAAGCTGCGAGTTGCTGGATGAAGCTGCCCGTGCGCCAGTCGATGCCGCCGCAATAGCGCTTCTGATAGAGCGTGCCGACGGTGATCGTGATCAGCGAAATGCCGGACGCAAACCATCCCCAGCCCGCCTCTCCCGTCATCGGGCGCCCGTACAGGATCAGCAACACGCCGGCGAGGCCAAGCCCGAGTCCGCCCCATTGCAGCGGCGTGACGCGCTCGCCGAGGAAACGGCTCGCCAGAATGGAGGTGAGGATCGGCTGCAGACCCGGGATCAGCGCCGACAGACCGACCGGGACCTTGTGCGCCACCGCAAACACGGTGCCTGCAAGATAGAGCCCCTGCACCAGCAGCCCGGCGACGATGCTGTGGCCGATGCCCGCGCGATCCGGCCAACCGGTCGTACCCACGCAACGATCACCGCCATGATCGCGACGGCCAGCATCATGCGAACGGTGAGATAGGTCAGCGGCTCGGCGTCGTTCAGCACATATTTCGTGCCGATGAAGCCGGTGCACCACAGCAGCACGAAGACGATGGGCGCCGCACGGCCGATCAGGGTTTCAAGATCGCTTTTCTGAACCTGTTTCATGGGCTGCTCAGTGCCCGATCATGTGCTAAGCGGCAATGGCTGTTTGCGCGGGCCTGCCCGCCTGACGTCACACCACCGAGACCATTATCGAAGGAATTTGCCATGGACGTTCGCGCCGCCGTTGCCATCAGTGCCGGCAAGCCGCTGGAGATCACCACCGTTCAGCTCGAAGGCCCACGCGACGGCGAAGTGCTGATCGAGATCAAGGCCACCGGCATCTGCCACACCGACGAGTTCACGCTGTCCGGCGCCGATCCCGAAGGTCTGTTTCCGGCGATCCTCGGCCATGAAGGCGCCGGCGTTGTCGTCGATGTCGGCCGCGGCGTCACCTCCGTGAAGAAGGGTGATCATGTCATCCCGCTCTACACGCCCGAATGCCGCCAGTGCCCGTCATGCCTGTCGCGCAAGACCAATCTCTGCACGTCCATTCGCGCGACGCAGGGCCAGGGCCTGATGCCTGACGGCACCTCGCGCTTCTCGCTCGAGGGCAAGCCGATCCATCACTATATGGGTACGTCGACCTTCGCCAATTACACGGTGCTCCCTGAGATCGCGGTCGCGAAGATCCGCGAGGACGCGCCGTTCGACAAGGTCTGCTACATCGGCTGCGGTGTCACCACCGGCATCGGCGCGGTGTTCAACACCGCCAAGGTCGAGCAAGGCGCCAAGGCCATCGTCTTCGGTCTCGGCGGCATCGGCCTCAACGTGCTGCAGGGTCTGCGCCTGGCCGGCGCCGACATGATCATCGGTGTCGACATCAACAATGACCGCAAGGCCTGGGGCGAGCGCTTCGGCATGACGCATTTCGTCAATCCGAAGGAGCTGGGCAAGGATCTGGTCCCTCACCTCGTCGACATGACCAAGCAGGGTGCCGACCAGATCGGCGGCGCCGATTACACTTTCGACTGCACCGGCAATGTCACGGTGATGCGTCAGGCACTGGAAGCCTGCCACCGCGGCTGGGGCCAGTCGATCGTTATCGGCGTGGCGCCGGCCGGCGCCGAAATCTCCACGCGTCCGTTCCAGCTCGTGACGGGAAGGGTCTGGAAGGGCTCGGCCTTCGGCGGCGCCCGTGGCCGCACCGACGTGCCGAAGATCGTCGACTGGTACATGCAGGGCAAGATCCAGATCGACCCGATGATCACCCACGTGATGCCGCTCGCGGACATCAACAAGGGGTTCGATCTGATGAAGCGCGGGGAGTCGATCCGCGGCGTGGTGACGTTCTAGGCTACACGCGCCTAGGCCGTAGGATGGGTTTTGCGAAGACGCTCAACCCATCCTACGGCAGGGCGTTTTGGGTCACTCCCCCTTGAACACCACGCTCATGTCGAAGACCTTTCGAAGAACGGTACGAGGCGGCCGGTGAAGTGCCGATAGCCGGCTTTTACCTTGTCGCCGATGACGAGATCGTTGGCGCCGTGGGCCATCATGCGAAAGCCTTCGGCGGTGTCGATGAGCAAAATATTGTAGGGCACGTGCTCGCGCGCTTCCGGCGTCCCGGCGCGCAGCACGAGGGACGTCGCATAGACGGTGCCCTCACCAGACGATGTCTTGTCGTGGAGATCGGGTGAGCCGCAGGCGGCGCAGAACGAGCGGCGGAAATACTGGATCGCGTTGCAGGCACGGCAGGACTGGTAGCCGATCGCTTCAGTCCCGGTGGTCCAGTCGGCGGCGGGTTTGAGCTGGCTCATCACACGCGCTCCAGGAACATGCTGACATGGGAGGACAAGACCCCGCCATCGCCATGCAGCAGCGCGACGGAGGCATCCTTGACCTGACGGTTCCCGGCCCTGCCCGTCATCTGCAGATGTGTTTCGACGAGATGCGCCATGGCGCCGCCGACGCCGCAATGGCCGTAAGAGAGCAGACCGCCATGGGTGTTGAGCGGCATCGCACCATGCTGGCCGAAATGGCCGGCGCGTACGCGTGCCGCCGCCTCGCCACGGCCGGCAAGGCCGAGGTCTTCCAGCAGCATCGCCAGTGTGATGGTGAAGCTGTCATAGACCGCGGCGTAACGGACGTCGGAGATTTCGATGCCCGTCGCCTTCTTCGCACGAGCAATGGCGATCTCGGCGCCGAGTTCGGACAATGCCGGCGCAGCGGTGATGTGCTGATGCGTATGCGCCTGCGCGGCGCCGCGGACGCGGATTTTCGTCGGGCTCGTCGGCTCATAGCTGACGACGAAGGCCGCCCCGCCATCGGAGACCGGGCAGCAGTCCAGTAGCTTCAGCGGTGTCGCGATGGTCTTCGAGGCCATCACATCGGCGACGGTGATCGGGTCGTGGAACTGGGCACCGGGATGGGTCATCGCGTGCTGGCGCATCAGCACGGCGAATTCGGCAAGGTCTTCCTGCGTCACGCCGTATTCATGCATGTAGCGGTTAGCAACGAGTCCGTAATAGGCCGGAATGGTCGGACCCAGCGGCACTTCATAGGTGGGATGGCCGACCTGCGCCAGCGCCTGGATCGAGGCATCGCGGCTCTGGCCGGTGAGCCGGTTCTCACCACCAACCACGAGCACATGTCTGGCGACGCCGCCCTCAACAAGCTGATGCGCCAGCATCGCCATCGCCATGCCGGTAGCGCCGCCAACCTGAATGGCGTGGGCGTAAGATGGCGTGACGCCGAAATGCTCGGCGAAGACGGTGGCCAGCATGATGTGGGGCATCGTGGTGGAATAGCCGCACAGGAAGCCGTCGATATCACCGCGCTTGAGGCCTGCGTCGGCCAGCGCGAGCTCGGCGGCCCGGCTCATCAGGTCGATGGTCGATGATCCCTCGTGCTTGCCGTATGAGAGAAGACCGACGCCGGTGATGTAGCTCATGCGCGGCTCCGTTCTCTCAATACGACTTCGGCAAACCGAGCGCCTTCTCGGCGATGAAGCTCAGGATCAGCTCGCGGCTGATCGGGGCGATGCGCGGGATCAACGATTCCCTGAGGTAACGCTCGACGTGATATTCCTTGGCATAGCCGAAACCGCCATGGGTCATCACCGCCTGCTCGCAAGCGTGATAGCCGGCTTCGCCCGCGAGATACTTCGCCGAATTCGCAGCAGGACCACAAGGCAGTCCCTGGTCATATTGCCAGCCGGCCGACAGCACCATCAGCCAGGCGGCCTCGAGCTCCATCCAGTTCTTCGCCAGCGGATGCTGGATCGCCTGGTTCTGGCCGATCGGGCGGTTGAACACGTTGCGCACCTTGGCGTAATCGGCCGCGCGCTTCAGCGCGACCTTGCCGAGCCCCACTGCTTCCGCCGCAATCAGGATGCGTTCGGGATTCATGCCGTGCAGGATATATTCGAAGCCGTGTCCCTCCTCGCCGATCCGGTCTTCGACGGGGATTTCGAAATCGGCAAAGAACAGCTCGTTCGAGTCGACCGCCTTGCGGCCGAGCTTCTCGATCTCATGCACGGTGATCTTCGAGCGATCGAAGTCCGTGTAGAACAGGCTGAGCCCGTGGGTCGGGCTCTTCACGTCGTCCAGCGGCGTGGTGCGGGCCAGCAGCAGGATCTTCTCGGCCACTTGCGCGGTGGAGATCCAGACCTTCTGGCCGTTGACGATGTAGCGATCGCCCTTGCGGACGGCGCGGGTCTTGAGCTGCGTGGTGTTGAGGCCGGTATTCGGCTCGGTCACCGCGAAGCAGGATTTTTCGGTGCCGTCCACGATCGGCGGCAGCATGCGCTCGCACTGTTCGGGCGTGCCGAACACCACCACCGGATTGAGGCCGAACACATTCATATGCACGGCCGAGGCGCCCGACATGCCAGCGCCGGATTCCGAAATCGCCCGCATCATGATCGCGGCATCGGTGATGCCCAATCCGGAGCCGCCATATTCCTCGGGGATGCAAATGCCGAGATAGCCGGCATCGGCAATTGCCTTGTGGAATTCGATAGGGAAGCCGCCCTCCTTGTCCTTCTTCAGCCAGTAGGCATCGTCGAAGCGCGAACAGATCTTCTCGATCGTGTCGCGGATGGATTCCTGGTTGGCGTCGAGGGCGAAATCCATGCGTTACAGCTCCGATGTATCGGGAATAGCAGCCTGTTTGAGCACGCCATCCTGGTGCATTTTCTCGATCTGCTCGGGCGTATAGCCGACCTCGGCCAGCACTTCGGCATTCTGCTCGCCGAGATGCGAGGCGAGACGCGACAGATCGACCGGCGTCTTCGACCAGGTCGCGGCGACCTTCATGTTGCGCACCGCGCCTTCGGTCGGATGTTCGACCTGCTGGAAGAAGTCAGTCGCCACCATGTGCGGATCTTCCATCATGCTATCGAGGGTGTGCATCGGCGCCGATGGCACGTCGGCCTCATCGAGCAATTTGGCCCATTCCGCCGTCGTGCGCGTCAGGAAGATGCGCGAGAGTTCGGCATTCACCGTGTCGATATGCTGGATACGCTGCGGGAAGGTCGCAAAGCGCGGGTCCTCGAAAAGTTCCTCGCGGCCGACATGCTTCAGAAAACTCTTCCACTGCTTGTCGTTATAGACCATGGCGCAGATATAGCCGTCCGAGGTCTGATAGGGCCGACGGTCCGGCGACAGGTGACGACCATAGCCGCCTTTGTCGAGCGGCGGATCGAAGGTGAGACCGCCCATATGGTCACCCATCATGAAGCCTGCCATGGTCTCGAACATCGGAATATCGACGCGCTGGCCCTCGCCGGTGCGGTCGCGATGCACGATGCTGGCGAGGATGGCGCCGAGCGCATTGAGGCCGACAATACGATCGACCAGCGCATTCGGCACGTAGCGCGGCACACCGTCGGGGCTGATCCGCGCATTCAGGGCCGCGAGCGCGGTGGCCCCCTGGATCAGGTCGTCATAAGCGGGCTTTGCGGCATAGGGGCCAGCCTGGCTGAAGCCGAAAACGCCGGCATAGATCAGGCGCGGATTGATCTTCGACACCACGTCGTAGCCGAGATTGAGCCGCACCATCGCCGCCGGACGGACATTGTAGACCAGCACATCTGCGGTCGCGACCAACTTCAACAGTGCTTCGCGGCCCTCTTCCTTCTTGAGATCGATGCAGACGCAGCGCTTGTTGCGGTTGGTGTTGAGGAAGATCGGCCCCATGCCGGGATTGCGCATCGGCCCGATTGCGCGGACCACATCGCCATCGGGAGACTCCACCTTGATCACATCGGCGCCGTAGTCACCCAGCGTCTGGGTGCAATAAGGCCCCATCATCACCGAGGTCATGTCGATGATCCTGATCCCTTGAAGTGGTCCCGCCAAAGTCGTTTGCTCCCGAAAAGCGTGTGGTCGGGCGCCGATAGCGCCCCTGTTGGCTTCGTCTTAGCGGGAGCGGCTTTGCAGGCGCAAGGGCGCCAGACGCGGAGCCGTATGCGCGGGAAGCCGGTACAGGCGGGGATGGTAGCGCGCTGGACCGCCCCACTCTCCGCCTGTCGTCGCCCGGCTTGACCGGGCGATCCAGTAAACTCAGGGCCATCGGCGTGTACTGGGTCACCCGGTCCTAGCGCGCAATTGCGCGGACGGCCGGGTGACGACAGAGGAGTTCACGCCTTCATCATCTCCCGCAGCTCGGTTTTCAGCACCTTGCCGTAATTGTTCTTCGGCAGCGCATCCAGATAGACGTAGCGCTTCGGGCGTTTGAAGCGAGCGATATTGGCGAGGCAATGCGCGTCGAGCGCAGCATCGTCAGCCGCAGCGCCCGGTTCCAGCACCACGCAGGCGACCACGACCTCGCCCCAATCCGGCTCCGCCACACCGATCGCCGAGACTTCCCGCACGGCGGGATGTGTCAGCAGCGCCTCCTCCACTTCGCGCGGATAGATATTGGTACCACCGGAAATGATGACGTCCTTGGAACGGTCGGACAGCGTGAGAAAGCCGTCCTCGTCGAGCCGCCCGACATCGCCGGTGCGCAGCCAGCCGTCCTTCAGCGTCTCGGCATTGGCCTTGTCGTTGTTCCAGTAGCCGAGCATCACCGCCGGCCCCTTGGCCTCGACCTCGCCGGTTTCACCGACCGGCAAAGGCTTACCATCGGCATCGGTGATCCGCACTTCCATGACGCTTTGCGCCGGCCCGACCGAAGCAAGGCGTTCGAGATAACGCGGGTGATCGACATCCGCATGAAACGCGCGCGGCAGCGAGGTGATGGTCATCGGCGATTCACCCTGACCGTAGATCTGTACGAAGCGCTGCCCCATGGTGGCGATGGCGTCGCGGATGTCGGCGAGATACATCGGCCCGCCGCCATAGACGATGGTGCGGATGCCCTCGCCGCTCTCGCCGCGCTTCTTCGCGGCATCGACGAGGCGCCGCACCATGGTCGGTGCTGCGAACATCGCGACATCGCCGAGTTGCTTGCCGAGTTCGAGCACTTCGTCGGGCTCAAAGCCCTGGCTCTCAGGTACAACATGCCGCGCGGCCATGCGGACATGGATGAAATTATAGAGGCCGGCACCGTGCGAGATCGGCGCGGCATAGAGGATCGCGTCCGTCTGGTGCACCTGATCCACATCGGCGAGATAGCACATGGACATCGCCACCAGATTGCCGTGGCTGAGCATCACGCCTTTCGGTCGCCCCGTGGTGCCCGAGGTATAGAACAGCCAGGCGAGGTCGTTGTCCTCGCGCGGCAACGGCACCAGCGACATCGGCTCGCCATGCTGCAATTCGCGATAGGTCTCGCTGTCGATCGAGAGCATCTGCATGCCGGTCGGCAGGTCTTCCTCCACCTGAACAAGCGCGTCACGGCTGTCGTCGTCGACAAAGGCCAACCTCGCGCCGGCATTGTCGCAAATCCATGCGGCCTCGCGGCCATGCAGTTTGGCATTGATGGGGATCGCGACAGCGCCGATCCACCACACCGCATAGATGCATTCGAGATATTCGGTGCAGTTTGACGCGAACAGCGCGACGCGGTCGCCAGGCTGAATGCCGTAATCACGCATCAATCCCGCGCCGATCGCTGCAGCACGGCGCGCGAATGTGGCGTAATCAGCCTGGACCGTGGTGCCGGTCAGCAGCGCCGGCGCTTGCGGATGCAGGTGCGCCGACGATGCCAGCCATTGTGCGACATTCATGATACAGAACCCGCATTACTTCGCGGGCTCGAGGATCGAGACGTAATTCGCCACTGCGGCGCCGCCCATATTGAAGATGCCGGCGAGTTTGGCGTTCTTGATCTGCATGCCCTCGGGTGCCTGATCGAGCAATTGCATCGCGCTCAGCACATGCATGGACACGCCGGTGGCGCCGATCGGATGGCCCTTGGCCTTGAGGCCGCCCGACGGATTGACCGGCAGCTTGCCGTCCTTCTGGGTCCAGCCTTCCTTGATGGCGCGTGCGCCCTGCCCGCGCGGCGTCAGGCCCATGGCTTCGTATTCGATCAGTTCGGCAACGGTGAAGCAGTCATGGGTCTCGACGAAAGAGAGATCGCCAAGTTCGACGCCGGCCGACTTCAGCGCCTTCTGCCACGCTACGGTGCAGCCTTCGAATTCGAGGATGTCGCGCTTGGACATCGGCAGGAAATCCTGCGCATGGCCGGTAGCCCTGATGTTGACCGCCTTGCCCATGGTCTTGGCGGTCTCGGAATCCGTCAGCACCAATGCGGCGGCACCATCGGACACCAGCGAGCAGTCGGTGCGCTTCAGGGGACCGGCGACGAACGGGTTCTTCTCACTTTCCGAACGACAGAATTCAAAGCCGACATCCTTGCGCATCTGCGCATAGGGATTGTGGACGCCGTTGGCGTGGTTCTTGGCGGCGATCATCGCCAGTGCATCGGACTGGTCGCCATATTTCTGGAAGTATTTTTGCGCGATGCCGCCGAACACGCCGGCGAAGCCCGCAGGCGTCTCGCCGTCTTCCGGCAGGTAGGACGCGCGGAGCAGGTTCTTGCCGATCTCCGGCCCTGGCGTTTTGGTCATCTGCTCGACGCCGACGACGAGGACGATCTTGGCAGCACCGGCGGCAATCGACTTGATGCCCTGATGCACAGCGGCCGAACCGGTGGCGCAGGCATTCTCGACGCGTGTGGCAGGCTTGAAGCGCAAAGCCGGGTCGGCCTGCAGCACCAGCGACGCGGTAAAATCCTGCGGCGAGAAACCGGCGTTGAAATGACCGAGCACGATTTCATCGACATCCGATGCGGAGATGCCGGCATCGGCCATGGCTTCAGTCGCGACGCGCACCACCATGCTCTCGACGGTCTCGGCGTCGAATTTTCCGAAAGGCATATGCGCCCAACCAACGATGCTGGCAGTCATGGTCGTTCTCCCGGTTTCAATTTCGCAATTGCGATAGATATAGCGCGGCTTCAGTCCTGTGACAGGCTTTTCATCGTCCGCACGCACATGGCGGTTATGCCCGCCCAGTCACCGGCGCGGATCAGTGCAGCCGGGCAGATCCAGGAACCGCCAACTGCGAGGACCATCGACTCGCTGGTGGCCTGGCTGGTCTAGATGATGCCCATCTTCCGAAGCGCGTCGATCTTTCCGCCATCGTAGCCGAGGGTGGACAGAATCTCGTCGGTGTTGGCGCCGAGAAGCGGCGGCGCGCGATAGTCGGTGATCGGCGTGCCTACGAAAGTCAGCGGATTTCGCACCAGCGATAGCGCCGCCTCGAACGGATGTTCCACCTTCACGCGCATGCCGCGAGCCTGAACATGCGGGTCCGAAAAAACCTGATCGAAATCGTTGATCGGGCCGGACGGCACGCCAACGGCCTCCAGACGTTCCAGCCAGTAGGCGACCGGCTGCTTCAGGAACAGACCGGCGTAGATGGCCATGATCTCCTTGCCATGGGCGACGCGATCATTGTTCTTCAGGAAGCGCGGATCTTTCGCGAGGTCCGGCTCGCCGAGCACTTCGCATGTCCGCTGAAACTGGCCGTCATTGCCATTGACGATCATGATCTCGCCATCGGTGCAACGGAACACGCCGGCAGGCATGCCGCCATTGCCCCAGGTGCCGCGGCGCGGCGGGACTTTGCCATGGATGAGATAGGGTTGAAGCCAGTGCGACAGCGAGGCGATCACCGTGTCGAAGAGACAGGCATCGACATGCTGTCCTTCCCCGCCATTGGCATCGCGGTGATAGAGCGCCGAGATGACGCCGATGGAGGCGTTGAGGCCAGTCATATAGTCCACGATCGAGGGACCGACCTTCATTGGGCCCTCGCCCGGCTCGCCGTCGAGATGGCCGGTGACGCTCATGAGACCGCCCATCGCCTGCAGGATCGCATCGTAGCCGGCACGCGTGGCATAGGGACCTGTTTGTCCGAAGCCCGTCACGGAGCAGTAGATGATGCGCGGGTTGATGGCTTTGATCGCATCGTAGTCGAGGCCATACCGCTTGAGGTCGCCTACTTTGTAGTTTTCCAACAACACGTCGGCCGTCTTGACGAGTTCGCGAATGATCTCCTGGCCTTCAGGCTTGGCCACATTGACCGTGACTGACTTCTTGTTCCGATTGGCGCAGAGATAGAACCCATTGTCGTGCCGGCCACCGTCCGGATCGTTCAGATAAGGAGGGCCGAAAGCGCGGGAATCGTCACCGGTTCCAGGGCGTTCGATCTTGATGACCTCAGCGCCGAGATCCCCGAGCATCTGACCGGCGATTGGGCCGGCAAGCACCCGCGTCATATCGATAACCTTGATGCCCGAAAGCGGCAGAGCCGGCATGCATTCCTCCTGCTATATTGTTCGTCGCGTCGGCCACGGTGAACGTGTGAGGCGAGCGCTTACAGGAAAATCAGCCCGCGTGCACTGCTTTGTGAGCATGAGGGCTATCCCGTTCCAGCGGGCGGAACGGTGGGCTTCGCAGCAGGCTTGGCGTGCGTGGCGAGCGCTCCCCGCCCGGCGAAGCGAAGCTTCGCTAGGCGAGGAGAGGTTAAAAACTCAATCGACGAACTTGCCGCCGAGTTCATCCTCGATATGGATGCGGATGATGTCGTCGAAGGTCTTCTCGGCGGTGGTGAAGCCGAGCTTCAGCGCCCGCGCCGTGTCGAAATCGCGCGGCCAGCCGGAGACGATACCGGTGATCACAGGATCGGTTTCGCGCTTGATGCGGGCGACGACATTCTTGCCGGCCACGCGCTCCAGCGCAGCGATCTGCTCGCCGACGGTGACCGACATGCCGGGCATCGAGAGATTGCGCCGCGGGCCCATGGCTTCGAGGTCCATGGTGCCGGCGTGGACGAGGAAGCCCACTGCCGAGCGCGGCGACGCGTGCCAGTGACGGACATCCTCGGACACCGGCAGGATGGCTTCCTTGCCGGCCAACGGCTCGCGAATGATGTTGGAGAAGAAGCCGGAGGCAGCCTTGTTCGGTGCGCCCGGACGGACGCAGATGGTCGGCAGGCGGATGCCAATGCCGTCCAGAAGACCCTTGCGGGTGTAGTCGGCGATCAGCATTTCGCAGATCGACTTCTGGGTGCCATAGGAGGTCAGCGGCGTGTGAATGAACTCGTCGCCGATCTTGTCGGGGAACGGCGCGCCGAATACGGCGATGGACGAGGTGAAGACCAGCCGCGGCTTATAGCCGCCACCGATAGCGCGGATGGCGTCGATCAGGTAACGCGTGCCATCAAGATTGATGCGGTAGCCCTTGTCGAAATCGGCCTCCGCCTCCCCTGACACGATGGCGGCGAGATGAAAGATGACTTCCGGCTTGTGGGCGACCAGCGGCGCGGCGGTCCTGGGATCGGCGAAGTCCGACGTCACCAGTTCGATCGGAATCGACGCGCCCGCAGGCTTCGCCGGCGCCACCACGTCCTGCAGCGTCATGCGGGTGATGTCGCGATTGCCGAGACGGCCGTCTTTCAGCAGACGTTCGGTGAGCTTGCGGCCAACCATGCCGGCGGCGCCGAGGATGAGGATATGCAAGGGAGGTTTCCTTTTCTTGATCTTGGTTCTTGGCGGTCATTCCGGGGCGTGCGTCGTTCTTGCGACGTGCGAACCCGGAATCTCGATATGAGATTCACTATGACGAGGTTCCGGGTTCGCGATCGCCAAGCGGCGCTCGCGCCCTGGAACGACGGAGCTTTGGCTACTCCTTCACCGCCCCCGTCATCGCCGATACGTAATGCTCGACGAAGAACGCATACAGGATCACCAGAGGCAGCGAGCCGACCAGCGCGCCGGCCATCAGCGAGCCCCATTTGTAGATGTCGCCGTCAACGAACTCGTTGACGATGGCCACCGGGACCGTCTTGTTCTGGGTCGATTGCAGGAAGGTCAGCGCATAGATGAACTCGTTCCAGCACAGTGTGAACGAGAAGATGAAGGCCGAGATCAGGCCGGGCACCGCCAGCGGGATGACGATCTTGACCAGGATCTGCCAGCGCGAGGCGCCGTCGATCAGTGCGCACTCTTCTAGCTCGAACGGGATGGTCTTGAAATAGCCCATCAGGAGCCAGGTCGAGAACGGGATCAGCAGCGTCGGATAGACCAGGATCAGCGACAGCGGCGAGTCGAACAGGCCGTAAGCCTGAATAACCGACGCCAGCGGGATGAACAGGATCGACGGTGGCACGAGATAGGCCATGAAGATCAGCGCGCCGACCGTCTCGGCACCACGGAAGCGCAGCCGCACGATGGCATAGGCAGCGAGCACACTGGCGACGATCGACAGGAACGTCGAAGCCGCCGCCACATACATCGTGTTCCAGAGCCACTGCGGATAGTTGGTTTCGAACAGAAGCTTTTGAATGTGCTTGAAGGTCGGCTTGATCACCCAGAACGGATTGAACCGCTCCATGTCGATCAATTGTTCGTCCGGTTTGATCGAGGTGAGCGCCATCCAGTAGAACGGGAACAGCAGGATCACCACGATGATGAACAGCGGGATGTAGAGCGTGACGATGCGGCGCGGCACCGACTCCAGATAGGCCATGCCCTCGCTGTGATCGTCTTTTTCGACGGTCGGCGCTACGGCAGTACGGTGATCGACGGCGTGATCAGTCATTGTCAGTGCCTTGCTGCCACTTGCGGCGTTGCATGCCGAACCAGGAAATGGCGATGGCTGCCAGGAGGAACGGGATCATGGCGGTGGCAATTGCTGCGCCCTCGCCAAGGCGACCCGAGAGAATGCCGCGCTGATAGCTCAGCGTCGCCATCAGATGCGTCGCATTCACCGGACCACCGCGGGTCAGCGCCCAGATCAGCTGGAAGTCGGTAAATGTAAACAGCACCGAGAAGGTCATGACGACCGCGATGATCGGCGTCAGCAGCGGATAGGTGATAAAGCGGAAGCGCTGCCATGACGTGGCGCCATCCAGCGTCGCCGCTTCATAGAGCGACGGTGACACTGTCTGCAGACCCGCCAACAACGTGATCGCCACGAACGGCACGCCGCGCCAGATATTGGCGAAGATCACGCTGGCACGTGCCCAGTTGCTGTCGCCCAAAAAGTTAATGTTGTGGTCGATCAGACCCATTTTGATCAGCGACCACGAGATGATCGAGAACTGCGAGTCGTAAATCCACCAGAAGGCGATGGCCGAGAGCACCGTCGGCACGATGAACGGGATCAGCACCGCGGCGCGGATCAGCGCCTTGAACGGCATATGACGGTTCAAGAGCAGCGCGAGATAGAGGCCAACGGCGAATTTGATGGCGGATGCCACGAGCGTATAGAGCAGCGTGTTGAACACCGAGAGCCAAAAGATGCTGTCGTCACGCAGCCATTCGTAGTTCTCGAGGCCGACAAACACGCCGCCGCGGCCGATGCGATCATCGGTGAAGCTCATCCAGACGCCGAGGAACAGCGGGTAAGCGAGAAACAGCAGCAGGAACGCCGCAGCCGGCAGCATGAACCACAGTGCGAGCCAGTTGCGATTGACCCGCAGCCGGTCCCAGGCCGAGGACTTGGGGATCACTTTCCCCACCCCCGGCATCGATGTCTGGATCGTGGTCATCGCAAGGCAACTCCAGTCGGATATCGGTGTTCGAATGTCGTGCAGTCAGTCATGCATCACTATCCGGTTACGGCAGGATCGCTTCGCCCTCGATCTCGACACATGCGTGCGGATCGATCAGGGCGGAAACCTGAACCAGTGTCATTGCTGGAAAATGCTTGCCGAGCGTCGCACCCCAGGCCTCACCGATGGTGGCGCCGGACGTCTTGAATGCGTTGATGTCGGTGACATAGGCGCGCAGCATCACGATCTGCCTGGGCTCGCCGCCCGCCGCCTTCAGCACGGTGACGAGATTCTCCATTGCGTAGCGCCACTGCGTCCCGAAGTCGGATCCCTCGGCAACCTCGTCCTGCCCGTTCTGCTTGCCGAGCTGACCGGAAATGCGGACGCTCCGCGTGCCTCCGGCCACCACCGCATGCGCGAAACCGCGCGGCCGCGTCCAGCCTTCGGGAAGAACGGTCTTGTAGTCGATCTCTGGCATTCCCATTCCCATCGTTCAGGCAGCCTTTTGTGAAACGAGATTCACGGCTGCTCCGGAGAGTTGCCGGCGCGGGTCGCTCCGCGCCGGCAAGGTCGTCCTTAGCCGCGGAAGATCCGCTTCGCCGCGCGCTCGGCAGACGACATCGCGGTCTTCACGTCCTCGCGGCCCGTGCAGTAATTGGCGTACATGTCGACGACCACGAAGTCGGCAATCGCTGCCGCTGCGTTTTCGCTCATCTGCGCCTCACCAGCCGGGGTCGATGCCGTCGTCGCCACGTCGCGATACGGCGTGTTCTTCGGATCAACGGTCCAGATCGGGTTCTTCTCGAAAGCGAGCTGGAACGGCGACAGATAACCCTGGGCCGACTCGACCCACGGATTGAACTGCTCGGGCTCCATCATGAAGGCGGTGAACGCCTTGCACGCCTGCGGGAACTTGGTGAAGGAGAAGATCAGGATCGGGAAGCCGAGATGAAGCTCACGGCGCTTGCCGTCCAGCCCCTTCGGCAGATGGGCGTGGTTCATGTCCTCGGCGATGGCCGGGGCTTCCTTCTTCGCCGTCACATAGACCGAGATGCCGTTTGTGGTTAGATGCAACTGGCCGGCGAGGAACGCCTTGTTGTTCGACGAGTCGTTCCACGACGCGGTGCCGGGAATGAAGTTGTCATAGAGCGACTTCACATATTCCAGCGACTTGGCGGTCTCCGGTGAATTGATCGTGACCTTATTGTCCTTGTCGATCAGCTTGCCGCCGTGGGCCCACAGCGCCCAGTGCACCCAGCCATTGGCGTCGCCCGAAGCGTGGCCGAGCGCCATACCGGCCGGCGTGCCATTCTTGTTCATGCCCTTCACGAGATCCTGGAAACCGGCGAGATCTTCCGGGAACGTCTTGTGCCCGGCCTTCTCGGCGGCAGCGACGCGGTAGTTTACGAGGCCGCCGGTAGCGGCGACGGGAACGCCGATCCACTTACCGTTATAGATGCCGTATTGCTTGCCGGACTCCGCCCAGCCGCCATTCTTCTTGCCGAGATAGTCGGCGACATCGGTGACGTCCATGCACTTGGTCGGGAACAGGAACGGTAGCGAGTACAGACCCCAGACCATGTCGAGGCCCTGTCCGGTATTGGCCGCAACCGAGGCCTTCGGCTGAATGTCGTCATAGGATTCGTTGGAAACGGTGATGGTGACGCCGGTCGCCTTCTGGAAGGCGTCAACGATCTTCATGAAGGCCACGTCTTCGGCTTCGACGAAACGCTTCCAGCGCAGCAGATTGATCTTGGCGCCGGGCTCCGGCTTCCACTGCGAGGCCTGCGCCCACGCTTTTGCATAGCCCAGCAACTGGTCCGCGGACATAGTCGCCGCGGCAGCCAGCGTGATCGCGCCGCCCTTGAGCAGCGATCGGCGATCCGGTGTAAATCCAGTCATCTTTCGTCTTCTCCCTGTAATATTGGTTCGTTGATCGACCAATGTTTTAAAAATTGATGTGGTGCAGAAGCGCGTCAGTTGACGCGCTTGCCGGTCTCCTTGTCGAACAGATGCGCCGAGTTCGCACGCGGCCTGAGATGGATCTTGTCGCCCGGTGCGACCGGACGTCGATCACGGAAGATCGCGATGATGTCCTGGGTACCGATGCGCGCGACAACCTGAGTCTCCGACCCCATCGGCTCGACCACCACGACCTCGGCCTCGATACCGTCATCGGCGAATTCGAGATGCTCGGGGCGGATGCCGTAAGTCACCGACTTGTCGTTGGCTGCAGCCGGCGCCGCCGTGATCGGCAGCTTCGCGCCATTGGCGGTCTCGACCCAGGGCTGGCCACCGTTCACCTTCAGCGTGCCTTCGAGAAAATTCATCGCAGGCGAACCGATGAAGCCGGCAACGAACTTGTTCTCGGGATGATCGTAGAGTTCCAACGGTGCGCCCATCTGCTCGACGATACCGTCCTGCATCACCACGATCTTGTCCGCCATGGTCATGGCTTCGATCTGGTCATGGGTCACATAGACCGTCGTCGTCTTCAGGCGCTGATGCAGCTCCTTGATCTCGGCACGCATGGCGACACGCAGCTTGGCATCGAGATTCGACAGCGGCTCATCGAACAGGAAGACCTGCGGATCGCGCACGATGGCGCGGCCCATGGCGACGCGCTGGCGCTGACCGCCCGACAACTGTCGGGGAAAGCGATCGAGCAAGCGCCTCAAATCGAGAATATCGGCGGCGCGATTGACCTTCTGATCAATCTCGCTCTTGTCGGCACCGCGCAGCTTGAGCGAAAAGCCCATATTCTGGGCAACCGTCATATGCGGATAAAGCGCATAGTTCTGAAACACCATGGCGATGTCGCGCTCTTTCGGCTGGACATCATTGACCACGCGGTCGCCGATCGAAATCGTACCGGAGGTGATCTTCTCCAGGCCTGCCAACATGCGCAGCAACGTGGATTTTCCGCAGCCAGATGGCCCGACCAGAACCACGAATTGGCCATCCTCGATGGGGACCGATACGCCGTGGAGAACCTCAAAACCGCCAAAAGACTTACGCACGTCGTGAATCTGCACGGACGCCATACATTTCCCTCCCAAATGTCCCATTTCCGAGACAGCGCCCTCCGGTTGCCGGGGCCGCCTGTTCTTACTTGTCTGACATCCTACCAGCTTTTTCGGCGGTGTGTCGTTGGATCATAGTCGTAGAAAAACTTCGCAGATGCAAACGTTGCGAAGCGGCCCAAATATTGCGAAGCAGGCTTGGGCATGCAAACATTCGTGACCAATCAAAAGAGACGACGCACCAGGATATAAAGTGTGCGCTGCGGGAGAAATGATGACCAAGCCGACTTCGTCCACGCCAAACGCGGGGACCTCGCCTGCAAAGGCAGCCAAGCGCAAACTTCGTTCGAGCGAATGGTTCAACGATCCCCACAATCCCGGAATGACTGCACTCTATCTTGAGCGCTATCTGAACTACGGCCTGACACGTCACGAATTGCAGTCCGGCAAGCCGATCATCGGCATTGCGCAGACCGGCAACGACCTGTCGCCCTGCAATCGCCATCATCTCGAACTTGCCAAGCGCGTGCGCGAAGGCATTACCGCCGCCGGTGGGCTGGTGATGGAATTCCCGGTACATCCGATTCAGGAGACCGGGAAGCGGCCGACTGCGGCGCTTGATCGCAACCTGGCTTATCTCGGCCTTGTGGAAATCCTGTTCGGTTATCCGCTCGATGGCGTCGTCCTGACCACCGGTTGCGACAAGACAACGCCGGCCTGCCTGATGGCAGCGGCTACCGTGAATTTGCCCGCCATTGTCCTGTCGGGCGGACCGATGCTGAATGGCTGGCACGAAGGCCAGCGCACCGGCTCCGGCACCGTGGTGTGGAAATCGCGTGAGCGGCTGGCAGCAGGCGAGATCGACTACGAAGAATTCATGACGCTGGTGGCGTCCTCCGCGCCATCGGTCGGCCATTGCAACACGATGGGTACGGCCTCGACGATGAATTCGTTGGCTGAGGCATTGGGCATGTCACTGCCCGGCTGCGCTGCCATCCCTGCTCCCTATCGCGAGCGCGGCCAGATTGCCTATGAAACAGGCCAGCGCATCGTCGACATGGTGTGGGAAGACCTCAAGCCGTCGGACATCCTGACTCGCAAGGCATTCGAGAACTGCATCGTGGTCAATTCGGCCATCGGCGGCTCGACCAATGCGCCGATCCATATCAACGCGCTCGCACGCCATATCGGCGTCGAACTCGATATCGACGACTGGCAGAAGTTCGGCCACGACGTACCGCTGCTGGTCAATATGCAGCCGGCCGGCTTCTATCTCGGCGAGGAATATCACCGCGCCGGTGGTGTGCCCTCGGTGGTGCGCGAGCTGATGAAGCACAAGCGCATCCACGAGGACGTCATCACCGTGAACGGCAAGACTATGGGCGAGAACTGCGCCGCCTCGCCCAAGCCGGACAACGACGTCATCTGGTCCTATGACAAGCCGCTGGTCGCCGATGCCGGCTTCCTTGTGCTGCGCGGCAATCTGTTCGATTCCGCGATCATGAAGACCTCGGTGATCTCCAAGGAATTCCGTGATCGCTATCTGATCAATCCGAAGGATCCCAACGCGTTCGAAGGCCGCGCCATCGTGTTCGAGGGGCCGGAGGACTATCACGACCGCATCGACGATGCCTCGCTCGATATCGATGAGCACTGCATCCTGTTCGTGCGCGGCACCGGGCCGATCGGCTATCCCGGCGGCGCGGAAGTCGTGAACATGCAGCCGCCGGCGGCGCTGATCAAACGCGGCATTCTATCGCTACCCTGCATCGGCGATGGCCGGCAGTCGGGCACATCCGGCTCGCCCTCGATCCTCAATGCTACGCCTGAAGCGGCAGCCAATGGCGGGCTTGCGATCCTCCGGACCGGCGACAAGGTGCGCATCGATCTCAACAAGGGCAGCGCGAATATCCTGATCTCCGACGAGGAGTTCAGCAAGCGACGCACTGAACTGATGGCCAGTGGCGGCTTCAAATATCCGGCCAACCAGACACCATGGCAGGAGCTCTATCGCAACACCGTCGGCCAGCAGGCCACCGGCGCATGCCTCGAACTGGCAACGCGCTATCGCGATATCGCGGGCACGGTCGGGACGGCACGGCATAATCACTGACGTTTCGACGGCAACGAAGCTCGCATGAAATGTCCCCTCTCCCGCTTGCGGGAGAGGGTCAGGGAGAGGGACTTTCTTGGGCTCCGAGCCTGCGGATGCCCCCCTCTCCCCAACCCTCTCCCCGCACGTGCGGGGCGAGGGGGCGGACCATTCGCGCTTAAACGAACAAGCAAGAACATAACGACCTCAGGGAGAACTCACATGTCTGACCGCCTGAAAGGCAAGCGCGCCTTCGTCACCGCCGGTGCCGTCGGCATCGGCCGGGCCTGCGCACTGGCCTTCGCCCGCGAAGGCGCCACCGTCATCGCCACCGATATCGACGACAAGGGCGTCGCGCTGCTGACCAAGGACGGCGTGGCGGAGACCGCGCGGCTCGACGTGCGCGACACCGCTGCGGTCGAAGCGATGGCCAAGAAAGTCGGCGATGTCGATATCCTGCTCAATGCCGCCGGCTTCGTGCATCACGGCGCAGCACTGGAATGCTCCGATTCCGACTGGGATTTCTCGTTCGACCTCAACGTCAAATCGATGCACCGGACCATCCGCGCGTTCCTGCCCGGCATGCTCGCGCGCGGCAGCGGGTCGATCGTCAACATTTCCTCCGCCGCCGGTGTCTTCAAGGCAGCGCCGAACCGCTACGTCTATGGCGCAACCAAAGCCGCCGTCGCCGCCCTCACCCGTGCCGTGGCCGTCGACTACATCACCAAAGGCATTCGCTGCAACGCGATCTGCCCCGGCACGATCGAAACGCCATCGATGCTCGACCGCGCAGCAGCCGCAGGCCCGAATGGCCGCGAGCTGTTCGTGAGCCGGCAGCCGATGGGCCGCCTCGGGACCGCCGAGGAAATCGCATCCCTCGCTGTCTATCTCGCCAGCGACGAGAGCGCCTTCACCACGGGCGTCGCACACATCATCGACGGCGGCTGGACGCTGTAACCGAGGACATTGCATCATGAACAAGATCGATCTGAACGGCCGCTGCGCCGTGGTCACGGGCGGCGCCCAGGGCTTTGGCCGCGCGATTACTGAACGCTTCGTGGCGTCAGGCGCCAAGGTGGCGATCTGGGATCAGGATATTGACCTGGGTGTAAAAACGGCGAGCGAAATCGGCGACGAAGTGATTGCCCTCAAAGTCGACGTCACTGACATGGCTTCAATTGACGAAGCGCGCGATGCAACGCTTCAAGAATTCGGCAAGATCGATATCCTGGTCAACAATGCGGGCATCACCGGATTCAACAAGCCGGTGTGGGAGATCGATTACGACGACTGGCGCAAGGTGATGCGCATCAATCTCGACGGCCCGTTCCTGTGCTGCAAGGCTGTCGTGCCGGTGATGCTGAAGCAGAACTACGGCCGCATCGTCAACATCGCGTCGATCGCCGGCAAGGAAGGCAATCCGAACGCCTCGCACTATTCGGCATCGAAGGCCGGCCTGATCGCGCTGACCAAGTCGCTCGGCAAGGAACTCGCCGGCCACGAGATCAACGTCAACGCCATCACGCCTGCTGCCGCAAAGACGGCGATCTTCGACCAGATGACGGAACAGCACATCAACTTCATGCTGTCGAAGATTCCGAAAGGACGTTTCGTGCTGGTGCAGGAGCTGGCCGCGATGGCTGCCTGGTTGGCCTCGGAAGACTGCGCCTTCTCGACCGGCGCGGTGTTCGATATTTCGGGCGGGCGGGCGACTTACTAGTCGCCCTTCCCGTCAGCCCTTGCCCTTGACGCGGAAGATCACGGGCACGGTGAAACTGAGGCCGTCATCGGCAATCAATGGCGGCGGTGCCGGCAGCGGGTCTGAGCGGCGGACCATGGCAACCGCAGCTTCGTCAAACGCGGCGTCGCCAGAGCCCTTCACGACGCGCACAGCAAGGACCTTGCCGACGCGGTCGATCTCGAAATTCACCGTCACTTCCGCCGTCTTCTGCTGGCGCTCCTGCGGATAACGCTTGTTCTTCTCGAGATAGGCGCTGAGCTGCTTGGACCAAATGGTCGACAGGCGCTTCTTGTCGGTGCCGATGCCGCCCTGCTGCGCCTGCGCTTTCTCGCCCGTCTTGGAATCATCAAGCTTCTGCTGGGCGGCGGCTTCCGACGCGACGGATTCCTGGGACGCCTGCTGCTGCTTCTGTGCTTTTTCGGGTGTCTCTTCTTCCGGCTTGGTCGCCTTGCTCTCGGTCACGACCTGATCGGGTTCTTCGCTCTCGTGCGGCGTCTCCTTGGGGAGATCACTCTGCTTCTCGACAGCTTTCTGCTCCTGAACGGCCGGAGATGCAGTCGAGGCCTCCGAATCCGGCCCCTGCGGAAGATCGGTGGGCTCGACATCGGGCGACACCATTTCCATCCCAACTTCGATGGCATTGGCGCCGAGGCCGTCGTCGTCCTCTTCCTGCTGCATCTCGAACACAGCCGCAGCAATGCCGCCGACATGCAGCAGCACCGCGACAAGCGCCGCGATCAGCCACAATCGCCAGGACGACTTTCCATCAAGCTCGGACATAGCGTTTCCGTAACGTCAGGGCTTCGGTGCGTCAGGTGCAGCGGTCGGCGTCGGCGATACCGCGGCGGCATCCGGAACACCTTCCAGTGCAACAAGCTTGGTCTTTTGATAGCCACCGGCGCGCAGCCGTTCCATCACATCGAAAAATTCGCCGTAGGGCACGCCGCGATCGACGCGCAGGAAAATCGGACGATCCTTGTTGCCGTCGCCCATCGCATCGAGCTGACGCACCAGATCGACGCGCTTGACCATGTTCTCGCCGATCGCGACCGCGAGATCCGGCTTGATGCTCACATAAGTCGGCTTGTCCGGCTTCTTCTGCGGCGTCACCGTGGAGGATGGCAGATTGATCGGCAGATCCACCGTCGATAGCGGCGCAGCCACCATGAAGATGATCAGCAGAACCAGAATGACGTCGATGAAGGGCGTGACGTTGATTTCGTGATTTTCACCGAAATCATCATCGTCATCGGAGCCTTCGGAAAGCGACATGCCCATGGTTATTCGGCCGCTGCGCGTGCGTGAGAACTCGAATGCGTGCGATCGAGATCGCGTGACAGCAGACGACCGGCGGCGCCCTGCGCACGGCCAACGATTTCCATGTAGGCCTTCGTCACACGTGAGAAGTGATTGTAGATGATGACCGCCGGGATCGCCGCGACAAGGCCGATGGCGGTCGCGAGCAATGCCTCGGCGATACCGGGCGCGACAACGGCGAGATTCGTGGTCTGCGATTTCGAGATGCCGATGAAGCTGTTCATGATGCCCCACACGGTGCCGAACAGTCCGACGAACGGCGACGTTGCGCCGATGGTCGCGAGGATGCCCATGCCGGTGCGCACCTTGCGGCCCTCAGCGCGCACGATTTCGCCGAAGCTCGACGCGGCGCGCTCCTTGATGCCTTCATCGCTGGAAATGCCCGCAGACATCCGCCCTTCCCGCATGGCCGCCGCCAATAGGCGCGACAGGATCGTCCCACGCTCGCCGAGCGCCATCTGCGCTTCGGACAGCGAACGCGCTTCACCGATCTTGCGGAGCGCGCCCTTCAGGCGACGCATGGCCCAGCTCAGCTCCATCATCTTGAAGATGCCGACTGTCCAGGTGACGAGCGATGCGAAAGCCAGACCCACCATCACCGCCTTGACGATGATGTCGGCACCCATGAACATTTTCCAGGGCGACAGATCGTGCTCACCGGTCGCGACCATCGGCCGGGGCGCGGCCTCTGCCACCGGGCTGGCAAGAGCTGTCGAAGCGGCCGGGCTCGCCGCTGGGCTGCTCGGCTGAGCAGTGACCGGGGCCGGCGTCGCAACGGGAGCAGCCTGAGTAACCACTGGGGCCGCGGGCTTTGCAGCCTGCTGCGCAATGATGGGCGAAGCAAACGCGACCACTGCCAGCACAGCCAGCGACTTAAGAACAGTTCTAAACAAGCTTATACCTCGGCCCAATAGCGGATGAGATTATGATAGATGCCCGTCAATTTGACCGTTTCTGGGTCGTCTCTTCCGAGACGTTCAACTAGGCTCTGAATCGCGCTGTCGAGATCGAAGATCATGCTGCGCGCATGAGCATCACGTATCATGCTCTGTAGCCAGAAAAAAGACGCTACGCGCATACCTGCCCTTAGAGGCGTTACAAGGTGCAAACTGGAAGCAGGATAAAGTACGAGGTGGCCGGCCGGCAGCTTCACCTCGTGTGAGCCGTAATTGTCTTCAATGACAAGCTCACCGCCCTCATATTCCTCGGGCTCGGAGAGGAACAATGTCACTGACAGATCAGTGCGGATACGCATGCCGGTGAGATGATCACCGCGCACCGCATTGTCGACGTGCACGCCGAAGTGATGTCCATCCGACGAGACATAACGATTGAACAGCGGCGGGAATATCTGCAGCGGGATTGCCGCAGACACAAACCGCGGGTTCGACGTCAGTGCCGAGATGATGCGGTTGCCTAGCGCGCGGGCCACGTCGCTGTCCGGCGGAAGTTGCTCGTTCCTTTTGACCAGAGCCGATTGGGCGCCGGCCGTCGAGCGACCGTCCTCCCAACCGGCGGCGTCCATGATGCGGCGGAACTCCGCCACATCACTTTTACTCAGAACGTCAGGGATGCAGATCAACATAACAACAAACGATCACAGTGACCCCATCAGAGTAAACCAGACGGACCGCCCCGGCGCGATGAACGTGAACGGCGTATTGCTGCGATAGAACGCGTCGTAATAGACCGTATCGAAGATGTTGTTGACCGATACTTTCGCCTTCAGGTGCTTGTCGAACCTGTACTCTGTGAAGGCGTCAAACCGCCAGTGCGACGGCAACACGTTTCCGTTAACCGCACCGAAGGTGCCGCCGTAGATCTGCGAAGCATAGGTTGCTTGCCCGCCAATCTCCCATGGCTCGGTGATCTGATACTTGGTTAGCAAGTTGAAGGATTCGTGCGCGATGTTGGCGAGTTGCGCGCCGACCTGCGTCGGATCGATCGACTTCAGCACTCTGGATTCCATGAACACAGCACCGGCGAACATGCTCCAGCGCGGGGTGATCTTGCCGCCCATGCCAAGATCGACGCCTCGCACGCGATATTGCGCACCGGCGATGATGTCATTTCCGCTTGTTTCGCGAGCATTGCTCTTGACGGTCTCGAACAGCGCCGCGGTGACCAGCAGGTGGCGATCGAACAGCTCCCACTTGGTGCCCACTTCCGACGACCGGTTTTCTTCGGGAGCCAAGGCCTGGAAAGTTGTATTGTTGACCACAAGTCCGCCATACGCCGTGCCAGTCGCATCGAGTTCCGCACCGACCGGATTGGACGATGTGGCGAAGGCGCCGTACAGGCTGCCATACGGGACCGGCTTCAGGACGGCGCCAAGGTTATAGTTGACCATGCCAGTCTTCACGCCCGTACTTGAAGTTCGATTAGAGCCGTTGATCTCATAGTCGTCGTAGCGGATGCCTCCGTTGAGGATCACCACGTCCTGGAAGTTCGCCGTATGAATGGCGTAAGCCGCCTTGGTGTCGACATTGATATTGGTCGGATTGTTGGCGCGCTGGGGCGCATTGTTGAATGGGAACAGGTTGGGCGGATTGGCGATCGGCACAATGAGCTGGGTACCGGTCAAAATGCCGTTCAGCTCCGACGTCAGCCCCGTATAGTTGTCGCGCATCACGCTTTCCTGCGAAATCTCGACGCCGGTCACCAGCGTGTTCTTGATTCCGTAGGTGTCAAACTTGAACGTCGCATCGGTGACGTTGGCCACCACATCCGTAACCTGGTAGCGGCTCTGCGCGGAGAGCGTCGCAGTAGTTGCCGTGGCATTGCTGGGCAGTGTTCCAACATAGTCGAGGATCGAGCGCTCAAGCCGGGTCTTGTTGGTGAGCGTGATATCGGGCGTGATCTTCAATTCGCCGATCACTGTACCGAAATCCTGCCGGGCCTTCTGAAAGTCACGGTTGACAAAGCCGTAATAGGTTTCCCGCGGCACGTTAATGTCGGTAACAGGCGCACGCGCCGTGCGGTTATAGGGCACGCCGAAATCCGGCAGGCCGCTAAGGTCTGTGTGAACGTAGTTGGCTGTGACCTTGAAGGCGTCCGTCGGCGTCCATTTCAGAGCACCGAATGCTCCCCAGCGATCGTCGGTCACGTAGTTCCGGCCGGCCACTTCAGCATCCTGATAAAGTCCGCCGCTACGCAGGCTCAGGGTCGGGCTGACGACCTGATTGACGTCAAAGGTAATGCGCTTGGTCTGATCGGTACCATAGGTCGTTTCGACCTTCTGGAAATTGCGGTCACCGGCCTGTTTGGTCACGATATTGATGGCGCCACCTGCCGTGCCGCGACCAGCAAAGGACGACGCCGGGCCACGCAGAATCTCGACCTGCTCGGTGAAGAAATTCTCACGAATGCTGATGGCGGGATCACGCACACCGTCGATAAAGATGTCGTTTCGTGCATCGAAGCCGCGGATAAAGAAGCGATCACCAAAAGCGTTGCCGCCCTCACCCGTACCGAGCGTGACACCGGCCGTGGTGCGCGCGACTTCCTTCAGGCTCGTCGCATTCTTGTCTTCGAGGATTTCCTTGGTCAGCACCGTGACCGTGCGCGGGGTGTCGATCAGCTTTTCGGAGAATTTGGTTCCAGCGAGCCGATCGCCTTTATAAGGTGCTGCAGCGTCTGCATAGGGATTGGCGTCTGCCGCAAGACCACCCGCATCCGGGTAAGGCACCGGCGCCACTTGCACTGGCTGGGTTCGACGCGCCGCGCGTCGTAGTGCAGTTCGCGCGCGTATCTGATCGGGTGTCGGCCGCACCGCCGGACGCGGGCGCGCGACTGGTGCATCGACCGTTACCGGCGGGAGTACTGATTGCTGGGCTTCCGCGCCGCCGAACGAGGCGACGGCGATCATCCCGGCAACGGCAGAGGTCTTTCGGGCGGAATGATTGCTATCGGGTCGTTCGTTGGTGGTTGTCGTGACGCTCGAACGCAACGATGCTGGAATCTTCGCGAAACCCATAAAATCTGCCCCTGCCGTCCCTTACGCAGCTAATTCTGCGCCAATTCGACGCAGCGGTAGCTTGGCACGAGCTGGAGGGTCAACACATTCGGGCGAAATGAAGACAATCACACGCTTGAATATCTCCAGATAAAAACGATTCTAAACTGATGTTAAAACCATTCTAATCTTGCAGTCCTCGGCTGTGGAAGCAGCGCCACAGACCCGCGGGAAAGCGGCCTGTCGTAACTCTTTCAGTCCGAGCTCGGCGGCTTCATCAGCGAGAACATCTCGTCGACGGTCTGAAGCGCCGACTGCCTGACCCGATCCGTATTCTCCATGCCGGCGATGTTGATGCCACGCACGACGGCTTTGATCTCGTCCCGATAATCGGTCAGGAAGCGCAGCGGATCTGGCGAGTCATTGGCGACCCGCGCGATCAATCCGGTAATCAAAATCTGACAGGCGATCATCCGCCCATTCAATTCATCCATATCCCGCTCCGGATCGATTACATTGGCAAGCCGCGATGTCGGCTTCGACGAGGCTATGGCGGATACCACGCGGAGTTACAACACCGGGCGCTTCTCACTGCACCAATGGATTGTCCAAGACGCCGCATAAAATAGAGCGCAGTGTCCCCGCGGAACGATGCGAGAAATCAGGCGTCACTAACAGCGAACATGAAGATTTGGCAATGAAGCACACGTTCAAGCGGTCGTGTGTTTACAGCATTTGAGTCGAGACCTAGCTGATCAGGAGCCGCCCCAGCGGGCGTGCATTGGACGCGCATGTCCGCGTCAGTGGCTGCCAAGAGATTGATGAGATCACCATGACAACGCTTACGCGCTTTCGATGGACTGGGCTGATCGTTCTGGCGCTGCTTGCGGCCGGCGGAACTATCGCATGGCGCCATTACGAGACTACCGGAGCACAGCGGGCGAATGCCGACAAACCGCGCGGCCCTGCCCCCGTCCCTGTGAAGATCGCATCTGTCGAGAAAGCTGATTTTCCCGTTTATCTCGGCGGTTTGGGCACCGTGCAGGGCTTCAATACCGTTGTTGTGCGGACCCGTGTCGATGGTCAGATCGACACGATCGCTTTCACCGAAGGACAGATCGTCAAGGAGGGTGACCTGCTTGCGCAGATCGATCCGCGGCCGTTCCAGGCAGCGCTCGATCAGGCCAAGGCCAAGAAAGCGCAGGACGAAGCCAATCTCGCCAATGCCAATCTGGATTTGCAGCGCTTCACCAAACTCGGCGAATTCGCGACACGGCAACAGACAGACACACAACGCTCCACCGTGCAGCAGCTGAATGCACAGATCGCTGCCGATGATGCCGCGATCTCGAATGCGCAGACCCAGCTCGCTTACACCACCATCAAGGCGCCGATCTCCGGCCGCGTCGGCTTTCGTCAGGTCGACCAGGGCAACATCGTCAATGCCGCGACCCAGACAGGTATCGTCACCATCGCACAGATCGAACCGATTGCAGTGATCTTCACCGCACCTGAACAGAATCTGGTCGACATCAACCAGTCACTCACGGAACATCCGCTCAAGGTGATCGCGCTGACGACTGACGGAAAGCGAGTGCTGTCCGAAGGCACGCTCGCGGTCATCAATAATCAGGTGGATACAACCAGCGGCACCATCCGGCTCAAGGCGGTATTCGACAACAAGGATCACGTGCTGTGGCCCGGCCTGTCGGTCTCGACGCGGCTGCTGGTGACCACGCTGAAAGATTCGACAGTCATTCCCGACGATGCCGTTCAGCATGGCGCCGACGGGCTCTACGCCTTTGCGGTTGGCGCCGACAACAAGGCCGAGCTGAAGAAAATCAAGGTTGGCCCTTCCATGGATGGCCGCACCGTGATCGAGGACGGGCTGAGCGCCGGCGAGCGTGTGATCGTCGCCGGGCAATATAAAGTGCAGCCGGGCGTGCTGGTGGCGACGTCAGTCGCAACATCCGCAGCCACTCCGGCGAAAGGCGAATAGCCATGAACGGAGGAATTTCAGCACCGTTCATTCGCTTTCCCATCGCGACCTCATTGCTGATGGCCGGCATTCTGTTCGTCGGCCTGGTCTCCTATCCTCTGCTTCCCGTCGCGCCTTTGCCGCAGGTCGATTTCCCGACCATCCAGGTATCCGCCAGCCTGCCCGGCGCCAGTCCCGAGACCATGGCGTCCTCGGTGGCGCAGCCGCTGGAACGACAGCTCGCTCAGATTCCCGGCGTCGCGCAGATGACGTCGACGAGTTCGCTCGGCACATCCGCGGTCACGATCCAGTTCGATCTCAACCGTTCGATCGACGGCGCCGCCAATGACGTGCAAGCCGCGATCAATGCCGCCGGCGGACAACTGCCGAAAACGCTTCCGAGCCCCCCCACCTACCGCAAGGTCAACCCGGCGGACTCGCCGATCATGCTGCTGTCGGCGACGTCGGACACGCTGCCCATTACGACGGTCAGCGATAGTGTCGATGCACAACTGGCGCAGCAGATCAGCCAGATCTCCGGTGTCGCCCAGGTTACGATCGGTGGCCAGCAAAAGCCGGCGATCCGCATCCAGATCGATCCCGCCAAGCTGGTGGCCAAGGGGCTACAGCTCGAAGACATCCGCAGCCAGATCGCGATCACCACTGTCGACAGTCCGAAAGGCAATATCGACGGCGCGACCCGCAGTTACACGATCTACGCCAACGACCAGTTGCCGGAATCGAAAGACTGGAACGACGTCATCATTGCCTTTCGCAATGGCGGCCCGTTGCGGGTCAGGGATATCGGCCGAGCGGTGACCGGCCCTGAAGACGCCAAGCAGGCGGCCTGGGCCAATGGCAAGCGCGGCGTGTTTCTGGTGATTTTCAAGCAACCCGGCGCCAACGTCATCGACACCGTCGACAAGATCAAGGCCGAGCTGCCGCGTCTGGTGGCCGCAATCCCGCCGACCGTGAAGATCGAGGTCCTCAGCGATCGCACGCAGACCATCCGCGCCGCCGTGCAGGATGTGCAGTTCACGCTGCTGCTGACCATCGGGCTTGTCGTGATGGTGATCTTCATCTTCCTGCGCAGCGTCTGGGCCACGGTCATTCCCAGCGTCACCGTGCCGCTGGCGCTGCTCGGCGCGTGCGCACTGATGTGGGTGTTCGGCTATACGCTCGACAACCTGTCGCTGATGGCGCTGACCATCTCGGTCGGCTTCGTGGTCGACGACGCCATCGTGATGCTGGAAAACATCACGCGCTATATCGAGGAAGGCGAAACACCGATGGCTGCCGCGCTGAAAGGCGCCGGTGAAATCGGCTTCACCATCGTCTCCATATCAGTCTCGCTGGTCGCGGTGCTGATACCGCTGCTGCTGATGGGTGGCATTATCGGTCGCCTGTTCCGCGAATTCGCCGTCACGCTGACCATGACGATCTTCGTCTCGCTGGTGGTGTCGCTGACATTGACCCCGATGATGGCCTCGCGCTTCCTGCGCGAGGAGAAGCACGCCAAGCATGGCCGGCTCTATCAGCTCAGCGAGAATGCCTTCGACGCTCTACTGCGCGCCTATGAGCGCGGCCTCGACCTCGTGCTGCGCTGGCGCCTGACCACGCTGATGGTGTTCTTCGCTACGCTCGTTCTGTCGGTCTATCTGTTCATGATTATCCCGAAGGGTTTCTTCCCGCAGCAGGACACCGGCCTGATCACGGCCTCCTCCGAAGCGGCGCAGGATATTTCCTTCGCCGACATGAAGGTCCATCAGGAAGAACTCGGCAAGATTGTGCAGGCCGATCCCGACGTCGCCAGCGTGGCCATGTCGATCGGCGGCAGCGGCGGCGCGCTCAATACCGGGCGCATGTTCATCACACTGAAACCGCGCGACGAACGCTCGGCCAGTGCGCAGCAGATCATCACGCGGCTGCGGCCCCAGCTGGAGAAGGTCCAGGGCGCCCGGCTGTTCATGCAGGCGGCACAGGATATCCGCCTCGGCGGCCGTGCCACCCGCACCCAGTTCGAATATACGCTGCAAGACGCCAATCTGACGGAGCTGAACGAATGGGCCCCGAAGATTCTGGCCAAGATGCAGACGCTGCCGGGTCTACGCGACGTCGCCACAGACCAGCAGACCAAGGGCACAACGCTGACGCTGACCATCGATCGCGACAACGCCTCGCGCTACGGCATCCAGCCGCAACTGATCGACGATACTCTGTATGACTCGTTCGGCCAGCGTCAGGTCGCGCAGTATTTCACGCAACTCAACAGCTACCACGTCATTCTCGAAATCCTGCCTGGGCTGCAAGGCAAACTGGATTCGCTAGACAAGATCTACATCAAGTCGCCGACGACGGGCGACATGGTGCCTTTGTCGGCCTTTGCGAAATGGACCACGGTGCCAGTGCGGCCACTGTCGATCAGCCATCAAGGCCAATTCCCGGCGATCACCATCAGCTTCAACCTGGCGCAGGGTGTCGCTCTTGGTCAGGCCACGGATGCCGTTCAAAACGCAATGCAGGAAATGGGGGCGCCATCGACGCTGCGTGGCACCTTCCAGGGTACGGCGCAGGCCTTCCAGCAATCACTGGCAACGGTACCGCTGCTGATCCTCGCCGCACTGGTGGTGGTCTATCTGATCCTCGGCATTCTCTATGAGAGCTACATCCACCCTCTGACGATCCTGTCCACCCTGCCCTCTGCCGGCGTCGGCGCGCTGGCGATCCTGATGGCGTTCGGATTCGATTTCAGTCTGATCGCGCTGATCGGCATCGTGCTGCTGATCGGCATCGTCAAGAAGAACGGCATCATGCTGGTGGACTTCGCAATTGCTGCCGAGCGCGACGAGCATCTCGAGCCGGAGGAAGCCATCCGCAAGGCCGCTATCCTGCGTTTCCGCCCGATCATGATGACGACCATGGCCGCGCTGCTCGGCGGCGTGCCGTTGATGCTCGGCACCGGCACCGGTTCGGAAATCCGCCAGCCGCTCGGCTATGCGATGGTCGGCGGCCTCATCGTCAGCCAGGCACTGACCCTGTTCACGACACCTGTGGTCTATGTCTATCTCGACAAGCTTTCGAACATCATGTCCGGCTGGGGACGATCGAAGCGCGACGACGCTAACCGGCCGGACAAGCAGATGCTGGCGAAACAGGCCGCCGAATAACGCAACGGAGCGTTATGCGGCCTCTTCGATCTTCGTTCCGACATAAACGGTATTGGAGACTTCCTCGTCGGCGTTCAGATTGTCGAAGGCCACGACATGCGCGCTCACCGCGCCGAACACACTTTCCATGACTGCTGTGAAGGCAGCATCCGGCGGATCGTTCGACCACAGCGCAAATACGCCGCCCGGTTTGAGATGCTCGGACAGACGCTGTAACCCTGCCGCCGTATAGAGCACGGCATGGCTAGGATGCAGAAGATTGTCCGGCGCGTGGTCGATATCGACCAGTATCGCATCGAAGCGACGACCGGGTGCATCGGGATCGAGATGACCACCCGCCGAGGTCGCCATCCTGAAGAAATCGCCATGGACCAGACGGCAGCGCCTGTCCGCCGACAATTCGCGACCGATCGGGATCAGGCCGGCCTGATGCCATTCGATCACTTCAGGCAGTGCATCGATGACAACGAGCGCCCCCACCTTCTCGTGCCCGAGAACCGCCTGCGCCGTGTAGCCCAGACCGAGGCCGCCAACGACAACATCCAATCCGCTGCCGGTTAGCGACGCCAGGCCGATATCCGCCAGCGCAATCTCGGCAGCCGTAAATGCGCTCGACATCAGAAATTCGTCGCCGAGCTTGATCTCATAGATATCGATGTCCGCCCCCGGCTTCCGCCGACGTCGCAGGGTCAGGACCCCCATCGGCGTCGGGCGATAATCCAGCTCTTCGAACATCATGCTCATACCCAACCATGCACACGGTGGGTGCGATGCGGCAACAACGAAATGCCCCAAGTGTGCAAATCTGGACAGACACTTCCGGCCAAAAGGCTAAACACCTAGCGTCGTCGATGATTCGTTGCGTCACGGTTGCGTGTTGCGTGGAGAGTGACTGCAGGCTCACTCCAGCGCGCGGGGGCGCCACCATGAAACGCATTCTGGTCGTCGACGACGACCCGCTCGTGTCCATGTTCATCAGGCTGACACTGGAACGCGAGGGCTTCGAAACCGTCTCGGCCGATGGGGCGAGACCGGTCTATTGGTGCTGGATACCGGCTACGACGTGATCATCGTCGATATGCGGATATCATGCCGCATGATCAGGCGTCAGCCATATCGCCGTGATCGCTCTTCGCCGGCGACTTCTTCTTGTTACCCTTGGTGTTCAGGAAGCGAATGTCGATCTGCGCACCGTTCACCTTGACCAGTTCGCAGCGGCGATAGGCAAGTCCGGTCGATGACAGCAGCAGGAAGAACTCCTTCAGATTGAGGCCCTCGATGGAGCTCTCCAAGATCAACTCGGCGTCATGACTCGACACGGCCTTCAGCACGCAACTGCGCCGCCATGTGCCATCGATAGCCATGATCCAGACATTGTAGCCACGCCCGAAAGTGACGCGCCCGTTCGTTACGGCTTCTTCTGCCATGACCGCTCCTACGCACGCATACTGGGAGACGTCTTCAATCCGGCACCCATGCCGGGCACGATCGATGGCGACGCCTGCACACCCACCGGCAGATAGACACCGCGGCGATTGGGACAAACCTGATAGCGGTCGGTGAGACCGATCACCGTCTCGGCTGCCCCCAGGAACAGATAGCCGTCAGCCTCGCTGGCTTTTGCAAGCCTGCCGAAGATGTCGGTCTTGGTTGCCTGATCGAAATAGATCAGCACGTTGCGGCAGAAGATGACGTCGAACTTGCCGAGGTGCGCGTAGTCCTGCAGCAGGTTGAACTGCTTGAACTGAACCATCGCGCGGATGTCGGCATTGAGCTGCCACGTCGTGCCGGTCTGCTTGAAGTATTTCACCAGCAACTGGATCGGCAGGCCGCGCTGCACCTCGAACTGGGTGTAGATGCCGGTGCGCGATTTTTCGAGCACTTCGGGCGACAGATCCGTGGCCACGATCTCGACGCGCCATCCCGTCAGCGCGGCGCCGAATTCCTTCATGATCATGGCGAGCGAATATGGCTCCTGCCCGGTCGAGCCGGCGGCGCACCAGATCCGCAGGCTGCGCTTTCCAGCGCGCGCCTTGATCAGGTCGGGGATGACCGTGTTCTGAAAATGCTCGAAAGGGGTCTTGTCGCGAAAGAAGAAGGTCTCGTTGGTGGTCATGGCTTCGACCACATCCGAGATCATCGGCTCGGAGCCGGCTTTCATCTTCTGAACGAGTTCGCTGATCCCGGCGACACCGGCCTTACGCGCCAGCGGCATCAATCTGCTTTCGAGCAGGTACTTCTTGTCGGCCGATAACACCAGTCCGGAACGATCCTTCAGGATCTTCTGCAAATACTCATAATCGATAGGGGTCATGGTCTCTTTCTAAGACGCAACGCCGGTCCAAATAACGAGCAGCGATGACGGTATGCCGCTGCGTGTAAAAACGCGTAATACACGATTGCAGTAAATGACTAAAAGATCGCCAAGACGCCGCAGGACGTTGCGTGAGATTTGCTGCGCCGGGCACAAAGTTGAGAAGCGCGGCAGCATAATCGCCACCGCACGGTAGCCTGCAACCTGCGCAAAAGGATAGTTCAGCAAGCGAATGGCGGGAGGCGGCGCAACTAACAATGAGAAAAGCCGGCGCTTTCGCGCCGGCTTCAATGTCTCGATATCCTGTCGCGTCAGGCTGCGCGTACGGCGTTGAGGAACTTGCTGACCTCGACCTTCAGACGCGTGCTGTCCGAGGAGAGCGACTGCGCGGCAGAAAGTACCTGCGTGGAGGCCGAGCCGGTCTCGCTGGCGCCACGCTGCACGTCGGTGATATTCGACGAGACTTGCATGGTGCCCTGCGCTGCCTGCTGCACGTTGCGGGAGATTTCCTGGGTCGCAGCGCCCTGCTCTTCCACCGCCGACGCAATCGTCGAAGCAATCTCGGACATCCGGCCGATGGTGTCCCCGATCTCCTTGATCGCACCAACCGATTCCTGCGTCGCCGCCTGGATTCCGGAGATCTGCGTCGAGATCTCACCGGTGGCTTTTGCCGTCTGCTCAGCCAGCGCCTTCACTTCCGATGCAACCACCGCGAAGCCGCGGCCGGCTTCACCGGCGCGCGCTGCTTCGATAGTTGCGTTGAGCGCCAGAAGGTTGGTCTGGCCGGCGATATTGTTGATCAGCTCGACGACGTCACCGATGCGAGCGGCCGCACTGGCAAGCGCGCTGACGCGATCGTTGGTCAGGCGAGCCTGATCGACGGCCTGATTGGCGATGCTGGCCGATTCCTGCACCTGACGGCTGATTTCGTTCACCGACGAGGCCATCTCCTCAGTCGCCGAAGCAACCGACTGCACATTGGTCGAGGCTTCCTCCGAAGCGGCTGCCACGGTCGTTGTCAGCTCCTGCGAACGTTCGGCGGTCGCGGTCAGCGTGCTGGCAGAGGCTTCCAGTTCGGTCGAAGCCGACGACACTGTCTCGACGATCTCGCCGATCATCGCTTCGAATTCGCGGGTGATGTTATCGACGCGGCGACCACGCTCGATCTTGGCTTCCGCATCGGCTGCTGCTGCTTCGTCGGCCGCACGCTTGTCGATCAGCGCCTGTTTGAAGATCTGCAGCGCGTCTCCCATCGTGCCGATCTCGGTCTTCATACCCTGATGCGGCACGATGGCGGTCAGATCGCCCTGGCCCAATGCCTGCATCGGCTTGACGATCGATGCGATGCCGCTGGAGACGTCCCGCACGAGATAGATACCAATACCAATACCAAGCAGCGCCGAGACGACGAGAATTGCGACAACTATCATGAAAGCAGCATCGTAATTAGCGAGGGCGTCCGCACCGGCAGCATCGGAGCCCCTGAGATTGAGCTCGATGTCCTTGTTCAGAATTTCGTCAGCTTTCAGGCCAATCGGATTCACAGTCTTCGTGTTCAATGCATTGGCTTCCTGCGGCATCTTGCCGGCGCTCTTGCGCGACAGATCCATTACGTCCTGTGTGCCTTTTTTGTAGGTATCCCAGAGCTTGCTCCATTCCTCGTAGAGCGCACGCTCTTCCGGCGAGGTGATCAGCTTCTCATACTTCGCGCGGATAGCGGTGTTGCTCGCCACCACCGTCTCGAGCGTTTTCTCATTGGCCAGCTTTTCTTCCAGCGTCTCGGACAGCATGTGCTGACGGATCACGTTGCGATAGGTGATCGTACCCGAGCGCAAATCGCCGAGGAAACGCACGCTTGGCAGCCAGCTGGTCTGGATGTCCACCGCATTGGCGTTGATCGCCTGCATCTTGCGAACCGCGATCAGGCCGAGACCCGTCATCGCCAGCAGCAGAAATGAAAGAACAATGGTGATCTTGGCGCGAATAGACAGGCTGGCGAGCATGACGAAGGGTCCCTCGGTTTTCGACCGTTGGTCCGCAATGTGCGGGGTGTCGTGGAAATGAAGCAGTCAGCAGAAGTGCAATGGCAGAACGGCGAACACGGGGTTCGATGACTTTCTCGTTATCAAGTCCCGTTCCTTCAATTTGTAGGTATTATGTAAACCGTTGGTAAAGGTGCGACATTCTGGCTAAGCAAAAATGAACCGCAGGTCTCTTTTTTCGATGCCTGCAATATCAGTCAGTTAGCAACAATCATCTGAGGTTGACGACTGCTATTTCACTACTTGTGGAGGCAAGCCGACGCAGGGCAGTGACGAGATCGTGCCTCTAGGCAAAGCAGCGAATCAAAATACAACTCTTGGTTCCAGTCCCTGACATTGCTGATCTGAAGTTTATCCATCACCCAGCGCGAGAAACGCAGCGGCGCGCGAGCGCGACTGAACGTGCTGAATGGGAAAGAGAATCCAGCCAATACTCGCGTCGCCGATCAAAACCACCGCTCACGCCACCGCGACATAATGGCACACTGTTGTCCCATCTGTCGGCAACGTCCTTCAAACGCAGGATGTCGAAATTTCCCTGTCCGGCGATAACGAGTCTTGGGCTTGGCAGGTGACCTATGGCTCGGACTTATCTCCAACCGGAAGTAGCGGAACGACCGGCCGATCAGCTTGTCAGCCAGAAGTTACGGCCTTCATGGGCGCAGGGACGCGAGCCGACGATCTATCAAATCGTGCAGGATGCCCGGGCCACGAGTTTCAACACCCGCAACATGCCTGGAGCCTCGGAGGAAGCCGACGATTTATCAAGGCTGCAGCGGTGCATCCAGGACATCGAAAGCGCCACCGGGCTTGAGTTATCGATCGCACACTTCACGCTCGATATGACAGCCGCGGAAATGGTCAAGGCGATTGTGTCCGGGAAGGCAACCGTCAAAGCCGTAGGCGTGCAAGCCGATATGCGTCCAATCGTGTTCCTGTTGCCGGGGTCCCTCGGTTACGGTCCGAGCATGGCCGCTTTTGCAGCGGGGCTCGGCAAAATCGCCCGGGTCATCCCGATCAAATACCCCGACCTCGCGAGCATCCTCGACGGAAACAGCACGGTCGCCTCCATGGCCGATGCCGCGATCGAGCAAATCCGCCGAAGCCAACCTGTCGGACATGTTCGCCTTCTCGGCCATTCCCTTGGTGGTGTGGTGGCGTTCGAAGTTGCGGCGCGGCTGCTGGAGGCACGGCGGTCCATCAAGTTCCTGGGAATTCTCGATACAACGATCGTCAACGAGGGCCGCGATTATCGGGAGACACTCGCCCGAACGTTCCGGCGGCTCCGCGCCAATCGCGTGAACATGTCGCGGATAGCCTGCCGAGCACTCGCGAAGGTTACGGCTTCAATCGGTCGCGAGGCCCTCCTTGCTCGGATGCTTCATCGCTATACGCGAGGGAAGTTCAACGCCACCAGCTTCCGAATTAGACTTGAACTGCAAGAGGTGCTGCGGTCGCGAGCTTTCTACCAATGGCTGGCGTCACCCAAGCCGGCTTTGCCGATCGGGGCTACACTGTTTCGCTGCAACCGGGATGGAGCGCCGCGCGCGCTCGGCTGGGATTGCGCCCTCGCGAGCCTGGACGTGATCCCCATAGCAGGCACGCATATCGAGCTCGTCGTCGAGCCCTATCTCGCCACCAACCTCCCCTTGGTCGAGAGTGCGGTCGCGCAAACCTACACACCGGCCGAATTTTGCAAGCGGGAAACGCTGTCATGACCCTTGCTGCGCACATTCCGGCTGCGCGGGAGTTCGACAATAATGTATTGACGCTCGACCCCGCTGCCGAAGTCGAGAGGATCGTTCAGACGTTACGCCAGCAAGTCCTGGGCGTGTTGGGGCGCCGCGGCGCCGTTGTCGGTCTTTCCGGCGGTATCGACAGCTCCGTCGTCGCGGCGTTGTGCGTGCGTGCATTCGGCAGCGACAAAGTCCTGGGCATCTTCATGCCCGAGCACCATTCCTCGGACGATTCACTGAGGCTCGGCCGCAGTTGGGCCGCGCAGCTTGGCATCGACACCGTGTTGGAAGACATATCGCCCGCCCTCGAGGGGCTCGGCGCCTATCGCCGGCAGATCGAGGCAATCCGGACCGTCGTTCCCGAATATGACGAGGGCTGGAAATGCAAACTGGTATTGCCGTCGGTTCTCGCGAGCAACGGATTGAATATCACCCGCCTCACGGTTCAGAGCCGCGACGGCAGCACCCGCACCGTTCGTCTGTCGTCAAACGCCTATCTCCAGATCGTCGCCGCGACCAATTTCAAGCAGCGCGTCCGCAAGATGACGGAGTACTACCACGCCGACCGCCTCCGATACGCGGTCGCGGGCACACCGAACCGCCTCGAGCACGACCAGGGCTTTTTCGTCAAGCAGGGCGACGGAATCGCGGACGTGATGCCGATCGCCCATCTCTACAAGACGCAGGTCTATCAGCTCTCGGAATATCTCGAGGTGGAGGAGGAGATCCGGCGCAGGCCACCGACCACGGATACGTTCTCCATGCCGCAGAGCCAGGAGGAATTCTATTTCGCGCTGCCTTATCACCAGATGGACCTGTGCCTTTACGCGGTGAATCACGGGATTCCGTCAGACGAGGTCGCAGAAGTTACCGGACTGACAACAGCCCAGGTCGATTTGGTATTCAGGGACATTGACGCCAAGCGTCGTGCGACGCACTACCTCCACGCACGGCCCTTGCTCGTCACTCAAGTATTCGAGGACTGACCTGCATGTGCGGTGTCGCGGGCATAGTGTCAGTAAGCGCCGCGGCAGGGCCACCCTCACGCGAAGCCTTGATGCGCATGCTCGGCGCGCTGGCCCATCGCGGCCCGGACGAGCGCGGCCTGTACCGGGACCAACGCGCGGGACTGGCACATGCCCGCTTGTCCATCATCGACATTTCGAGCGGCCAGCAGCCTCTCGCGGATGCGAGTGGCACGACATGGATCGTGTTCAACGGGGAAATCTTCAACTACGTTGAGTTGCGTGAGAAGCTGGTCGGGCTTGGTTACGGGTTCCGGACCCGCAGCGACACGGAGGTCATCGTCAACGCCTATCGTGCCTGGGGCGTGGACGCCTTCGAACGGATGGCCGGACAGTGGGCGCTCGCGATCTGGGACTCGGTCACCCGCCGTCTGGTGTTGGCACGCGATCGCACCGGCATTTGCCCTTTGCATTTCTGCGAGCGCGAAGGTCGACTGTATTTCGCCAGCGAAGTGAAGGCCATCTTCGCGGCGGACGCAGCGATTCCCCGCGCCTTCGATCCAGTCGGCATCGATCAGACATTCACTCTGTGGACCGTTGTGCCGCCGCAGAACGTGTTTCAGGGGATCAAGGAGCTCATCCCGGGACATTTCCGCACTTATGAAAATGGCGAGGTTCGTGAGAAAGCGTTCTGGAAGCCGCGATATCCCGAATTGTCCAGTCCGCGCGACGACCAGTTTGCCGGTTCACTCGACGATGCCGTGACACAGGTGCGCAGCGCGCTCGAATCCGCGACGTCGCTTCGAATGGTCCGCTCCGACGTAAGCGTCGGTAGCTATTTGTCCGGCGGCCTCGACAGTTCGCTTATTGCGGCAATGGGATGCCACTTTGCCGGCGAACGCTTCCAGACCTTCTCACTGCGTTTTGCTGACGCTGAATATGACGAGACCGAGTTCCAACGATTGGTTGCCCGTGTCACCGGTAGCGAACACCACGAAGTGGTGGTTTCGCGCAATGACATCGCCGAGATTTTTCCGCAGGTCATCTACCACACCGAGCGTCCGATCTTGAGAACGGCGCCGGCGCCGCTGTTCCTTCTGTCGCGCCTGGTGCGCGCCTGCGGCGTCAAGGTTGTGCTGTCCGGCGAAGGCGCCGACGAAATGTTTGCCGGCTACGATCTCTTTCGCGAAGGCAAGGTCCGCCGGTTCTGGGGCCGGCAACCCGCGTCGACACGCCGCGCGCGCCTGCTTGAGCGTCTCTACCCTTATCTCACACGCTCACCGGTCACGCAGCGAGCAATGGCCCGGCAGTTTTTCGGGCGCAATCTGTCGGAGCACGCCGCGCCGGGCTTCGCGCATGACACCCGCTGGCGAACGACCAGCGGCATCAAACGACTGTTTTCCAGCGACATGTTCGCGGAATCGGCGAAGCACGATGCGGTCTCCGACCTGATCGCCGGTCTGCCTCCGGAATTCAGGCAATGGAGCTCCCTTGCGCAGGATCAATATCTTGAAATCCAGACACTGCTGTCGGGATATCTCCTGTCCTCTCAGGGTGACCGAATGCTCATGGCTCATTCAGTTGAAGGACGCTTTCCTTTCCTTGACGAGGACGTGGTCGCGCTGGCGAATTCGCTGCCGCCAGCCTACAAGCTCCGCGTCCTTGACGAGAAGCACGTTCTGAAGCGCGTCGCACAACCGATCGTGCCGTCGGACATCATCGCCCGCAAGAAGCAGCCGTTCCGCGCGCCCGACGCCCTATGTTTCGTTGGCCGCGATACGCCCGCCTATATCGACGACGCGCTTTCAGAAACGGCTATTCGCGAAGCAAACGTCTTCGATCCCGACGCGGTTGCGCGCCTGCGGAACAAGTGCCGGACACAGGCCGCAACCGGCAACGGCAATCTCTCGAATTCCGACAACATGGCGATGGTCGGCGTTTTATCGACCCAGCTCCTCCACCAGCAATTCGTCGCGAGCCGTCCTGGTGGACGCCACGCTCTGGAGCTGACCGTTGATGTCGATCGCGAGCACCGGGTTGAGGGGGCCCTTTCCTGATGCATGGTCCTGTACCGCTCCTGCATGATTACCTCATCCACTCCGCCCGTCATCTCGGTGGAAAGGTGGCGCTGGTATGTGGCAAGCATCGCGTCACCTATGGCGAGCTTGAGGCGCGCTCCAACGCAATCGCCAACCACCTGGTCGCGAGCGGAGTCGAACGTGGCGATCGGGTGATTATCTTCGCCGACAACACTGTCGAGACCGTCGTCAGTTTCTGGGCCGTGCTGAAGGCGAATGCCGTGGTGTGCATCGTCAATCCGCTCACCAAACGCGACAAGCTTGGCTACCTGCTCAATGATTGCCAACCGGCGGCGCTCATCACCGACAAGCATCTCTTGCCGATATTCAAGGAGCCCACGCAGGCATGCCGATCATTGCGCCGGGTGATCGTTTCCGGGTCGATCGACGATGCCGAGCTGACCGAGCTACCCCATGCAATACGCTGGAGCGAGGCAGGCGCCGCCAGACACGACGCACCTCCGGCGCGCAGCTGCATCGATATCGATCTCGCGGCCATCGTCTACACCTCCGGATCATCGGGAGATCCCAAGGGCGTGATGCTGACGCACCGGAACATGCTGACCGCGTGCACGTCGATCGCCTCATATCTCGCGCTACGCGAAGATGAGGTCATTTTGAACGTTCTGCCGCTCGCCTTCGATTACGGCCTGTATCAAATGATCATGGCGTTTCGTACGGGCGCGCGGCTTGTCCTCGAACGGTCATTCGCTTTTCCGGCACAGATTCTCGGGCTTATCGCCGATGAGCGGGTGACCGGCCTGCCCGGCGTGCCGACGATCTTCTCGACGCTATCGGGGCTCAAGTCGATCAAGGAGCACGATCTCTCGAGTATCCGCTATGTCACGAACACCGGTGCTGCGCTGCCGATGAAGCACATTCGTCTGCTGCAGGATCTATTCCCGGACGCGCGCATCTATTCCATGTACGGCCTCACTGAATGCAAGCGCTGCACCTTCCTCCCCCCGGAGGATATCGACCGAAAGCCGTCAAGCGTAGGAATCGCCATCCCGAATACCGAGATGTGGATTGTCGACGAGCGCGACAGACGTGTGGGCCCCGACGTGGTCGGCCAGCTTGTCATTCGCGGCGCGACGGTGATGAGAGGCTATTGGGGCAAGCCGGAGGCCACGGCCAGGAAACTCAAACCCGGTCCGCTCCCAGGCGAGCAGGTTCTGTACACCGGTGACTACTGCCGGATGGACGCGGAAGGCTACCTCTACTTCGTTGGCCGCAGCGACGAGATCATAAAGTCGCGAGGAGAGAAGATCGCTCCCAAGGAAGTGGAGAACGTACTGATGGATATTGCGGGCGTGAGGGAAGCCGCGGTGATTGGCGTTCCCGACGAGCTCCTCGGGCAGGCGGTTAAAGCGTTTGTCGTTATCGAGCAGGACATAACACTGAGCGAGAAGCAGCTTCAGAAAGAGTGCCAGCAACGCCTCGAAAGCTTCATGGTGCCAAAATGTATTGTGATCGTGCCCAGCCTGCCGCGAACGAATACAGCAAAACTCAACAAGAGAGCACTGCAGGAGTCGATATCCGAATGATCTGATCGTGACTTTTCTTTACGCATTGGAGTTGAAACATGCTGCTAGTCAGGGAACCGCTCGAGACCTATCGAAGGCAAGTTCGCGATTTCTTGCTGTCGAACTTCTACATTGCTGAAGCCAACTCGCTTGAGGTCGACACATCGCTGCTCGATCAAGGCATCATCGACTCGACGGGAGTGCTCGAGGTCATCGGGTTCATCGAGGAGACCTTCGGCATCACGGTCGAAGATAGCGAGCTCTTGCCTGAGAACCTCGATTCCATCGAGGGAATTTCACGCTTCGTCATGAGCAAGAAGAGCTGATGCTTGTCTGCAGCGTCCAAACCGCGTCACGAACGCCACCGTAGCGGTTCAGGTTGTTGCGCCTTTGCGGTATCCCATAACGACGCGGCCTTCGCCCGTTTCGTTCGTCACCACCCTGATGCTCTCGTAGCTCTTGTTGCGCTCAAGAAGGGTTGTCACCTGCCGCTCCTGACCGGAGCCGACCTCGAACAAGAGGATGCCGCCCGGCCGCAGATATCGGACTGCGTCCTTCGTAACCCGCATATGGATGCTCAGCCCGTAAGGACCGGCTGCGAATGCCTCACGTGGTTCGAGTTCGAGCAAGGGGGCACGGTCGCCTCTGAGCCGCGTTTCCGAGATATAGGGTGGGTTGCAGACGATCAGGTCGATGGTCCCGTCCAGCGACAGATCTGAAAAAGCGTCGAACAGATCGCCCTGAAGCACCGACATGCGTTGCGTGAGTCCGTGATAGGCGACATTGCGACGTGCGACAGTGACACATCCATCGGTTAGGTCGCTCGCCCAGACGCGTGCGTCGGGGATCTTGAGAGCGATGGCGCAGGCCAGATTGCCTGCGCCGCAGCACATGTCGATCACCCGCGGCTCCGCCACGTTTAACTGACGCAGAGCATCAACAGCGCTCGCGCAAAGCAATTCGGTTTCCGGCCGGGGGACGAGCGCACCGGGTGCAACCAACAGCTCTATTCCCATAAATAGAGTGCGTCCCTTATCGTAAGCTTTGGCGACGTTGATCACTTCGCTCATTGCGGTCACCCTGCCTGGACGTTGCGCGACAACTGTTGCATGCGGCGTGATCATGCACCGGACAGAACCATGCCCTGTCCATGTGGCAATGGCGGTAGTCACAATGAGGTAGATGGGCCGATAGCGGCAATGCAGTTGTTTTCGGCAGCGCTCCTTACGCATTTTGGCGATGCGGCGCCCCACCGGCTGCGTGGTCATCCGACGACGCAGACCTCGCTCTGACTTCGGCCACTTCGAGGCTGCGTGGTATTTGCCTGTCCCGCTTTTCAAGTTCTCATGAACGGGGCCGCGGCGATCCGGCACCCTGTCCGGCGAGCTAACAATTCGTGACGATGGCTTCGTTGGCCGTTTGCTGCTATGGCGTTCTTGGTATCAACGAGGCTGAGGCCTTACGTTGTTTTTTATATTGTCCAAGACTCTTGGCAACGCACTTGCGCCGGTCAATTTCCTGGTCGGCCTCGGTGTGCTCGGCGCGGTTCTTTCGGCAACACGGCTTTCTTCGCTTGGCCGCAGGCTTATGATCACAGCCGCCGTGCTGCTTGCGGTCGCCGCGTTTTCACCGGCTGGAAGATTGCTGCTCTATCCGCTTGAATCGCGCTTCCCGCCCTGGGATCCGGGACAGCGTGCGCCTGACGGCATCATCGTGCTCGGCGGCTCGATCGACGCCGATGTTTCGCTTGCGCGTGACACGCCGGTCGTCCGTCGCTCGCCCGACCGCATCATCGCAGCCGCAGCGCTGGCGCGACAATATCCGAATGCACGTGTGGTGTTTACCGGCGGCAGTCCGAGGCTGGTGTCGGATGCCAGAGAGGCCGATTACGCTGCCGCGCTCTTCGCAAGCCTTGGAGTCGACAGGTCGCGTTTGATCATGGAGCGACAATCGCGCAACACACATGAGAACGCCGAATTCACCAAAGCGCTCGTGGCGCCGAAGCCGGGCGAGCGCTGGGTTCTGGTGACATCAGCGTTCCATATGCCGCGATCGATTGGCTTATTTCGCAAAGCCGGATTTCCTGTCGAGGCTTATCCGGTCGACTGGTGGGTCGGCGGTCGGCGCGCCGCACTTTCCTTCACCACCCTCGCCCTTGACGGGCTGTCGCGGACCGACATTGCGGTGCGCGAATGGTTCGGGCTCATTGCCTATCGAGTCACGGGGCGGATCGATGACTTGCTGCCGAGGCCCGATGCACATTGATTCTCCGGGCCCGAGATAAGGCAAGCGCCGCAGGCCGTGGGAAGCCAAAAGCCATTTATGGCCACGCCGTCGCAGGTAATGCCCGGACGCCATTCGAGCCCGGTGTGGACCATTGTTGTGGACCACCGGATTTTCTCGAAAAGGCTGCGGGTTAGAAGTCTTTGATCTACAAAGGGAAATTCGAGTGTGGCTGGGGAACTAGGATTCGAACCTAGACAAACAGAGTCAGAGTCTGTTGTGCTACCGTTACACCATTCCCCAAACGATTCAGAGACTTACAGAAAAATCCAGTCTGGAATCGGTCGGAACAGAGATGCGCATCTCGTTCGGGCGCGTTCTAGCCCGTCCGCCGGACAAAGCGCAAGGCCTCTGGACGGAAATGACAGCTCATTGACACCACTGGCAATGGACAGGCCACACAGAGCGCGGCCTGCCCGGTCGCCTCGCCCTATTCGCCCGGCCCACCAACCGGGATGGCCATCGGCTCCGGCGCCAGGCGCCTGCTGAGCGCCAGATAGACGCCGCCGCCCACGACGATGCCCGCCAGCCAGCTCAGATCCGCGCCGCCGAGAAGGTTGATCGAGATCGGCCCCTGCAACGCAGGCACCAGGCCATCCTGGAACAGCCAGGTGGCGATCAGGCCTGCGAAGAACGCGATCATGCCGCTCCAGTTGATATCGCCATAGATGCTGGTCTCCGGCGACTTGTAGAGTTCGGCGATGTCGATCTGGCTCTTCCGCCTGACGAAGAAGTCGGCCAACACCACCCCGGCATAGGGGCTCATCCACATCAGCAGGCTGATCAGCCAGTTATCGAACGCCTTGGCAAAGGACGGCGCGAAGATGAAATACACCGTCACCGCATAGCCCGCGATGCCGACGATCAGCGCCAGTGCCGTGCGCGAGAAGCGAACGCCCATGCTGAGCGCCGCGAGCGCCGACGAATAGACGTTGAGGATGTTGGTGGCGATCGGCCCGTGCAGCACCAGCAGCAGCACGAGAATGCTGGCGATGCCACCGAACACGGCCGAGACCATCTTGGCCGGATCGGTATCGAGCGTCACCGACGCGATGGTGGCGCCGAGAATGGCCAGCCACACCGACGGCACGAACATGCCGACATAGCTGTACCAGAACACGGCTTTCGACGAGGTCGAGCGCGGTACGAAGCGCGAATAGTCCGACGCCCAGGTCACCCAGGAAATGCCCCAGCCGACGCCGACGGCGGTCATCAGCAGCGACAGCATTGCCAGATGCGGCCCCGGCGGCAGCGACGTTGTGTGATTCCAGTTGACGACACCGGGCTGGCTCCAGGCCAGCACGCTCATCAGCACCATGATCACCACCGTGACCGGCACGGTGTATTTCTCGAAGGTGCGGATCGCATAGAAACCGTAAGTGCCGATCACCACCTGCGTCACCATCACGATGGTGATCACCACGAGATTGGCGAACCAGCTATCCGCGATGCCAAACTGGCCGAGAATGGCCATCGAGATCTTCACCGGGAAGTATGTGTTCACGCCGATCCAGCCGAGCGTCATCAGGAACATCAACAGGCTCGGCAGATAGGCGCCGCGGCGCCCGAAGGCCGACCGCGCGAGTACCATCTGGTTGACGCCGGTCTTGTGGCCCATGACCGTGAAGGCGGCGAAGATCGCGGAGCCCGCCGCATTGCCGATGACGATGACCGCGATGGTTTCCCACAGACCGAGCTTGAGAATGATACCAAGCGCGCCGAGGGCCCAGTTCACCGGCGCGATATTGGCGCCGGCCCAGATCCACATCTGCTGCGGCCCGGTGGAATCCCGGTCGGCATCGGGGATCGGTTCGATACTGTGGATGTCTGCCCGCAACTCAGAGTTAGTCATGCTCGCCCCCACGTCAGAAACAACCTGGGGTCAACAAAGCAAGACGCGTACCAATCCCGGCAGAGCGGTTTGCTACTTGTGGGGCACGGGCGGCGTGCCGTGGGTGTGGAACGACTCGATGGTCTTGAGGCCCCAGGCCTGACCCTTCTTGCGCTCCTCCTCGGTCCAGACGATAGGCTTCCAGTCCGGCGCCAGGATCAGCCGCGCGCCAGCATTCGCGACTTCGACGCGGTTGCCGCCGGGCTCATAGACATAGAGGAAGAAGGTCTGCTGGATAGCATGTTTGTGCGGGCCGGTCTCGATGAAGACGCCGTTTTCCAGAAAGATATCAGCCGCGCGCAGAATGTCTTCCCTGCTGTCGAGCGCGTAGGTGACGTGGTGGAAGCGCCCCTTGGTGCCGGAGTGATCGCGCGAATAGGCGAAGTCATAACTCTTGTTCGACATGGTCATCCACATCGCCGCTTCCGTGCCATCATTGAGCACGATCTGCTCGGTCAGCCGGAGCCCCATATAGTGCTCGAAAAACTCGCGATTGGCCTTGATGTCCACCGCGAGGCAATTGAGGTGATCGAGCCGCCGCACATTGATGCCGCGCGCCGGATAGCGCTGCGCCTGATTTTTAAGCGCCGGCTTGAGTTCTGGCGGCGCCTCGTACCATTCGGTCTCGTAATAGAGTTCGACGATATGTCCGTCCGGGTCGCGGCAGCGAAATGCCGGCCCATGGCCGAGGTCACCGTCGATCCAGCCGAGATCGTAGCCGGAGCCCTTCAGTGCCGCCACGCGGCGCTCCAGCGCCTGCGGGCTGCGTGCGCGCAGCGCCATATGCTCCATGCCCGACGTGTTCGACGCCGTCAGCTTCAGCGAATAGCGCTCATAGTCGTCCCAGCCGCGCAGATAGACGGAGTCCCCCTGCCGGCCTGACACCGTCATGCCCATGACGTCGACGAAGAACTTCTCGCTTTCGGCCGGCTTCGGCGTCAGCAATTCGAGATGACCGAGATGGGCGAGGTCGAAAATGGGCTCGGGAAGCATGGATGTCGTCCTCGCGCAAAGCGTGGTTGTCAGGTTAGCGCAGACCGCGCGTCACGTCGTCGAACAGTTCATCGACGGTATAGGCGCGCGGGATCAGTCCCTGCTGCGCAGAATAGTCCGTGATCAGCTCCAGCGATCGCGTCATGTCATCCCTGCTGAAGGCCGGCACTTTGCCCGTTGCAGCCGCCCTGCTCGCTTCCAGCACCCGCTGCACCTCGCGCACCACATCGGGTCGCGTATCGGACAATTGCTTGCTGACGACTACCATATGGTTGATCGGCACCACGCCATGCCTGGCAAGCCATGTTTTCTCTTCAGCGGCCACATCGGGAAATAGTTGCGCCACCTGAGGATCGTCGCTCTTCTCGCCGAGCACGGCATCCAGCTCGCCATCAAACAGCATCTGCATGATCTGCTTGCCGGCGGGCGCCTTGGTGGTGCTGTCGACATATTCGGCGACGTGGGGTTCCTCGAAGGTGACCCATTCGATCGCATCGAGATTGACGCCGTAGTCATTGGCGAGCATGCCGCGCAGCCACGCGCCCGTCGTCGTCGTAAACGATCGAATGCCGACGCGTTTGCCCTCGAGGCCTTTCGGCCCGATGATCCCAGATGCCGGGTTGGTGACCGCGAAGCCAAACTGATGCCGTGCCATCATCACACTCGGCAACAGCGCCATCGGCTTGTCGTAGCTCCTGGCCATCAAATAGGTGACAATAGCCATTTCCGCGACGTCGAAAGCGCCATCGCGCACCATGGGCTTGAAGCCCTTGTTGGTGGGCTTGTAGTCCGCGAAATCCAGCTCGACGAGATCAGACGTGACGGCGCCGGCTTTGAGTGCGGCCGTATGCGGGTGATCGCCAAGCAGAATACGGAGCCGCATCACAGCCTCCTCCCCGATCAGACCTGATCAGGATCATCGACGTAAACCAGACCCGCTTTGGCGAGCGGCTCACGCATATTGTACATGTCGAGGCCGAGAATGCCGGAAGCCAGCTTCTGGCGCTTGGCGTCTTCTTCGGCAAAACGCTTCTCGCCTTTCGCCGCAACCTCCGCAGCATCCTTGCGCGGAATCACCACGACGCCGTCCTCGTCGGCAACGACGACATCGCCGGGATTGACGAGCGCGCCGGCGCAGACCACCGGCACGTTCACCGCGCCGAGCGTCGCCTTGACCGTGCCCTTGGCGGAGATCGCGCGTGACCACACCGGAAAACCCATCTCGCGCAGCGTCTTGATATCGCGGCATCCGGCATCGATGATCAGGCCAACGCCACCGCGTGCCTTCAGCGACGTCGCGAGGAGATCGCCGAACATGCCGTCGGTATTGTCCGTCGTGCAGGCCACCACCAGCATGTCGCCGGGTTTGCACTGCTCGATGGCCACATGCAGCATCCAGTTGTCGCCGGGCTGCGCCAGCACCGTCACGGCGGTGCCGGCGGCTTCTGCACCGGACCATACCGGCCGCATATAGGTCTTCATCAGACCAAAGCGGCCATAGGCCTCATGCACCGTGGAGACGCCGAGGACGCCGAGCCGCTGCACAACAGCGGCATCCGCGCGTTGAATATTCCTGACGACGACGGGTTTCATGCCAGTGCCTCCACGGTCATCGGGAACAGGCGCTGATAGGCTTCCCCATAGGTCATGGCCGCGCCGGTGTTGCGGCCGCCCTGCATGCCGCGCTGCAAGGCCACGCGCTCGTAATATGCCCAGAGATGCTTTTGCGCAGCGAGAATTTCGAACGTCTTGCGCTTGATGTCCCAGACCTCGTCGATGTTGAGGATCACCTGGGGCTTGAAATTGCACATCTCGGGCTGATGCGGCTCGAACAGGAACACCGGCGGCGCCGAGTAGCTATATTCCGCTTCAGGCTTGTGCCCCATCGCCTGCGCGATGATGCGGGCCTCCTGCGCGGCGGCGGTCGCTGCGGGATGATCGACATTGTAAGGATCTTCGAGCGAATGCGTCAGCACGAAACTCGGATTGAGCTCCCGATAGATATCGATCAACCGTTCTTTATGCGCTTCGGTCAGATGCAACGGATAATCGCCGGCATCGAAAAATTCGATCTCGGCGCCGAGCGACGCCGCCGCACGCTCGGCTTCGTCTTTCCGTCCCGCCTTGACCTTGTCGAGCGTCATACCCGCCTGCTTCCAGGCAAATTGCGACTCGCCGCGTTCGCCATATGCGAGACAGACGATCTTCACGCGATAGCCCTTCTTGGCATGCAGCGCGATGGCGCCGCCGGCGCGCCAGACGAAATCGCCGGGATGGGCTGAGACGACGAGGCCGGTCTTGGCTTTGGACATCGGATGTTCCTTCGGATTTTCGCGTCGCTTAAGTGTCGAATTCAAACAATCGCGCGGGATTGTCGACGAGGATCTTCTGCTGAATCTCTGCATCCGGCGCAAATAGCGGGATCAGATCGACGAGATCGCCGTCATTGGGCATCGCCTTGACGTTGGGGTGCGGCCAGTCGGTCCCCCAGATCACGCGATCCGGCGCAGTCTCGCAGATTTTCTTCGCGAATGGCACCGCGTCGGTGAATGGCGGCCCCATCGAGGTGACGCGCTCGCAGCCGGAGACTTTCACCCAGCATTTCTCGTCGCGCTGCATCAAGTCGATCAGCGTCTGGAACGGCTTCTGTTCGAGGCCATCCGCAGCCTTCACGCGCCCCATGTGATCGATAGTGTAGATCACCGGCAGCTTTGCCAGCAGGTCGGCATAATCAGGCAGATCGACCGCATCGAAATGCAGGTCGACATGCCAGTTCATCGGCGCGATCATATCGATGATGCGGTGAAACACCTTCATGTCCGGCGTGCCGCCGAGATGTCGCACGAAGTTGAAGCGGCAACCGCGGAAGCCGCCTTCATGCAGTTCGCGCAGGCCCTTCTCCGTGATCGTGCCATCGATATTGGCCACCGCGCGGTAACGCCCGCCGCTCACCGCAATCGCATCGAGCGCCACGCGGTTGTCCGTCCCGTGCACGCTGGCATTGACGATAACGGCACGGCCGATGCCGAGCTTCTTGTGCAGCGCCTGAAAATCTTCCAGCGGCGCGTCCGGCGGAATGTAGGAACCGACATAGGGATATTTGGCGCCGGGCCCGAAAATATGCGTATGCGCATCGCAGGCCAGCGGCGGCAGCTTGAACTTCGGTGTTTTGGTGTGCGGATCGGGACCGGGAACGGTGGGTTTTGTCATTGTTTCGGAATTCCTGCCTTCTCGATCACGGCGGTCCATTTGGCGATATCGTCAACCAGCCGGGCCTTCAGTTCGTCGGGCGAACTCGCTTTCGCCTCGATGCCGAGATCAAGCAGCTTCTGCTTCACATCGGGCATCGCCAATACTTCGCGCAGGCCCGCATTCAACCGCGCAATCGCTTCGGGCGGCGTACCTGACGGTGCGAACAGCGCATTCCATGACACCACGTCATAGCCCTTCACGCCCCCCTCGATCATCGTCGGCACGTCTTTCAGGATCACCGAACGGGCTTCGCCCGTGGTCCCGACGGGACGCATCTTGCCATCCTGCAGCGCGGATTTCATCCCGACATAATTGTCGATCATCACATCGATGTCTTCGCGCAACAGCCCGACAATGACTTCCGGCGTTCCGCGATAGGGCACGATCTGGAAGTTGATCCCGGCCGTGGATTTGAGCAATTCGGCCGACAGGTTCTGGGTGCTGCCCACGCTGATGGTGCCGACATTCAATTTGCCCGGATTGTCGCGCGCGAACTTGATGACGTCGGCCAGCGTCTTGTGTTGCGAATTCGTATTGGTACCGACGATGAAATCGAAGAAGCCGATGCTGGAGATCGGCGCAAAGTTCTTCACGGGATCGAATGGCAGGCTCTTGAACAGCGGTACACTGACGGCGGTGCCGTTGCTGAGCAGCGCCAGCGTATAGCCATCCGGCTGCGACGACAGTACTGTGCGCGCCGCAACGACGCCGCCCGCGCCCGGCATGTTCTCGATCACCAGACGCTGGCCGAGATTGTCGCCGAGTTTCTCGGCCACGATGCGGATGGTGATGTCGGCAACACCGCCGGCCGCGAACGGCACGATCACGCGAATGGGCTTGGTCGGATAGCCGGACTGGGCCTGCGCCACAGGTACCGCGCTCGTGAGGAATATCGCACCGAGCGCCAAATGCACGGCGCTCAGCAGATGCTTGAGCCTAGTCGGGAAGCGGAGCGTCATGATGGATTGAAGACGCCTGATGCGTCCACCCTTGCCGTTTTTATGTCGGTACCCGTGGCCGTCACGTCATCGCGACAGGGCTATGGACCGTTCTGCTCCCGCAGTAGCCAATTCCGATATATGAAACAAATGAGAAATCTGGGATAATCGTGCAGTCTCCTGCATATATCCTGCCGGGCGGATTATCCCGCAGCCTGGAAGTATTTCCGGGTCAGGTCGATCAGCGCCTGCGCCGGCTTGCTCACCGGTTGTCCGCGCTTGACTATAATCCCGACCGTCCGGCTGACGCTGGGATTGCGCAGCGGCACGGCGACCAGTCCGGCAGTTCCCTGCGTCGCCACAGCAATGCTGGGGACCACGGCGATGCCGAGCTTTTCGAACACCATACCCACCGCCGTCTGCAGATGCTGCACCTCATAGCGCCAGTTCAGCTTGTCGCGGCGGTGGCCGAGCGCGTCGTCGATCAGGGCCCTATTGCCGGCCTGCGGGCTGATACGGATCAGCGGCATATCCTCGAGATGCGACCAGGCCACGAACTTGCGCTGCGCAAAAGCATGATCCTTCGTGCACAGCAGGACGAAGCGCTCCTTGATCAGCGGGGTGACAGCCAGATCCCATATATTGGTCGCCGTGATCGTGATGCCGAATTCCGCCTGGCCGGACTGCACGAGCGTGGCGATCTCGCTGGCTGAGTTATCGTGGATCTTGATCGAAATCCCCGGATGCACCGCGTTGAACTGCTTCAGCACCCGCGGCAGGTGATAGGCGGCGATGGTCGGCAGGCAGCCGAGCGCGATGTGCTCCTGCCGCTTGCGGCCCCGTGCCCGCAGCAGATCGATGGAGTCGGAGAGTTCCCCGATCATACGCCGCGCAGTCGGCAGCAGTTCCAGCCCGGCCGGGGTCAGTGCCACCTGCCGCGTGGTCCGGGCCAGCAGCTGAAAACCGAGATCCTCTTCCAGTTTCTTGATCCGGTGGCTCAGCGCCGTCTGCGACAGATTGAGGTGCGCGGCCGCGCGAGAGAAGCTGCCCCGCTCCGCGATGCTCAGAAACGCCTGCAGGCCGGGAAAATCGATGCGCATGAGAGGTCCGTGCACGGCCGAAGACGACCGCGCTGAGATAACGCGGCGACGACGACCCATGCAAGGTCAGGACACCAGCCTATGCTGACCTCGCGGGCTGGTTAAAACCGCGTAAAGCCAGATCGCCAGCCACGAGCGACAAGGTATCCAGTGCCGGAGTTTCCGCGTTCCAGTGCGGAGCTAATTCCGCAATGCAAGTTTGACGAGCAGAGTCCACCGATAGCCCGCGGACGCGCCTTAACAATTTGTCCAGTCCCTGACCTGCATAGTCGGCCCAACCGGGGCGTGAGACGCGAATTCATCAATGACCAGTTTAAACGCAGCGGCGTCGTTCGGGCGCATTATCTCAGTTCGCGGCTCGCTGGCCCGGGTCGGCTTGCTCGCCGTGAACCCGATGACACCCTCGGAGATGCGCGGCACCGTCGGCCGCTTCGTCAGCATCCGTTGCGCCTCCTCGACCATCATTGCCATGATCACGGAAGTGTCCGCCGAGAACATGCATGCATCGGACATGTATATCGCGAGCGCCTCGGTCGATCTGCTCGGCGAGATCATGGGGCACGGAGACAAGGCCAAATTCCAGCGCGGCGTCACCAACTATCCCACGATCGACGACATCGTCGATCTGATCAGCAATCACGATCTGCGCACGGTCTATGCGCCGTCCGGCTCCGAGCAGATCAACGTGGGCACGCTGCAGCAGGACAAGTCGGTCGCCGCTTATGTCGACGTCGAGGAAATGCTGAGCAAGCACTTCGCGGTGCTCGGCTCCACCGGTGTCGGTAAATCCACCGGCGTGTCGCTGCTGCTCAATGAAATCCTGAAGTCGCGCCCGCATCTGCGCATCTTCCTGCTCGATGTGCATAACGAATATGGCCGCTGCTTCGGCGATAAGTCGCTGGTGCTGAACCCGCGCAATCTGAAACTGCCGTTCTGGCTGTTCAATTTCGAGGAAATCGTCGACGTGCTGTTCGCCGGCCGCCCCGGCGTGCCCGAAGAGCTCGAAATCCTCTCGGAAGTCATCCCGATCGCCAAGGGCGTCTACACGCAATACCAGAACGCCGACCGCATTGGCCTCAAGCGCATCGATCCGAAGACCATCGGCTACACCGTCGATACGCCGGTGCCCTATCGCCTGGTCGATTTGATCTCGCTGATCGACGAGCGCATGGGCAAGCTCGAGAACCGCTCGTCGCGCATCCAGTATCACAAGCTGATCTCGCGCATCGAAGCGGTGAAGAACGACCCGCGCTACGCCTTCATGTTCGACAACGCCAATGTCGGCGGCGACACCATGGCGGAAGTGATCAGCCATCTGTTCCGCCTGCCCGCCAACGGCAAGCCGATGACCATCATGCAGCTCGCCGGCTTCCCCGCGGAAGTCGTCGATAGCGTGGTGTCAGTGCTCTGTCGTATGGCATTCGATTTCGGCCTGTGGAGCGACGGAGCCTCGCCGCTGCTGTTCGTCTGCGAGGAAGCGCATCGCTACGCATCCGCCGACCGCAATATCGGCTTCGGCCCGACCCGCAAGGCAGTATCGCGCATCGCGAAGGAAGGCCGCAAATATGGCGTCTATCTCGGCCTTGTGACGCAGCGTCCGGCAGAACTCGACGCCACGATCATCTCCCAGTGCAACACGCTGTTTGCGATGCGTCTCGCCAACGAGCGCGATCAAGCCCTGCTGCGCTCCGCGGTGTCGGATGCTGCCGCGAACCTGCTGTCCTTCGTGCCGTCGCTCGGCACGCGCGAAGTGCTCGCCTTCGGTGAAGGCGTCGCATTGCCGACCCGTTTGCGTTTCAAGGAAGTGCCACCGCATCAGCTGCCGCGCTCCGAAGCTACCATCGCGACGGTGCCGTCGGTAGCTGCGGGTCACGACATGCAGTTCGTCAGCGCGGTGCTGGAACGCTGGCGCGGCGCCACCTCGCATCGCGAGGTACCGAACGATCCCGGCTTCATCGAACGCCCGCTGGCGACGCCGAGCCGCAGCGTCGAAGCCCCGATGCTGCAACCCTCGCTCGGCCTCGATCCGGATCGCTTCTCGCTGCTCAAGAAGCCGCTACGTTAATCGCATCGGCATGCATTGCCGCAAGCGCTTTGCGGTGACGGCGTGATCGCCTATGGTCTCGTGAAACAGAAACGTTCACGGGAATGCCAGATGACCCAGCCGATTGCGCAACGCTTTCCGACACCCGCCCTCGATAAGCTGCCCGAGGACATCCGCACGCGCATTATGGGCGTGCAGGAAAAGTCCGGCTTCGTGCCGAACGTGTTCCTGTCGCTGGCCTATCGCCCCGACGAATTCCGCGCGTTCTTCGCCTATCACGACGCGCTGATGGAAAAGGACAGCGGGTTGACCAAGGCCGAGCGTGAGATGATCGTGGTCGCGACGTCAGCCGCCAACCAGTGCCATTATTGCGTCATCGCGCATGGTGCGATCCTGCGCATTCGCGCCAAGAACCCGACCATCGCCGACCAGATCGCCGTCAACTACCGCAAGGCCGACATCACGCCGAAGCAGCGTGCGATGCTGGATTTCGCCATGAAAGTGAGCCGGTCCGCCGAGACGATCGGCGAGCAGGATTTCGCCGAGGTCTCCGGCCACGGCTTCAGCGACGACGATATCTGGGACATCACCGCGATCTCGGCCTTCTTCGCGCTGTCGAACCGGATGGCCAATGTCACCAACATGAAGCCGAATGACGAATTCTATATGATGGGCCGGCTGCCAAAGTAATGGCACGGGTTTAGAAGGATCTCGCATTGCTCGACTGGTCGGAGATTATCCTGCGTCTCGGCGTCGCCGCCCTCGTCGGCGGCGCCATCGGCCTCAACCGCGACCTGCACGGCAAGCCCGTGGGCGTGCGCACGCTGGGGCTCGTCAGTCTGGCCACCGCCATGATCGTCGTGCTGGCCGATCCGCTCGGCAAAGGCGGCTTCACGGATGCCGGAAGCCGGGTCGTCCAGGGCATCCTCACAGGCGTCGGCTTTCTCGGTGCCGGCGTGATCTTCCATGCCGAGCGCCATTTCCGCGTCCGCGGCCTGACCAGCGCCGCCTGTGTCTGGCTGACAGCCTGTGTCGGCATCATGTGCGGCGCCGGCCACTGGCGCGTTGTCACCGTCTCGGTGGTGATCGCGTTCATCGTGCTGCTGCTCGGCGGCAAGGTCGAACGCGCCCTGCACCGCGTCTTCGGCGGCAAGGGCGATCCGACCTCGATCCCGATGGATGCGCCTCAGTCGTCCGACGCCGGTCCGCACCAGCCCGGCAAATAGATCGCATCCTTGCTCTTGGCGATCGCCAGCGCCTTCTCCAATGCCTTGGCGAAATCGGCCTCGACCTCCTTGGTGGAGAGCCGGCTGCGAAACAGGTCCGCCCAGAGGAATTCGCTGAACGGCGTAGTGTCCTTGGCATAGCCGCCGGCACGGCGAATTTCGCCGGCCAGGCTGCGGAACGGATCGTCCTTCAGGCCCGTCACCGATTTCGGAATATCCTTGAACTGCCGTCGCTCGCCCTTGGCGTCATAGGGATAGGCCCAGCGGCGGTGATCGAGCACGCCCCAGAAGGCTTTCATATCGACCATCGTGAGATCCGCGATCACGGTGACGAGCACATCCTTCACGCCTTCGTCATGCAACGCACGTGCGAGATGATGGTGATCGACCACGTAGTGACGCTGGTCCGGGCCGAGCACCACGGGGATCATGTGTTGGCCAAGCAGTTCTGCCTTTTTGCGCTCGGACTTGTGCGCGCGCCAGCGTTTGCGCTTCTCCTTCACCTCGCGCATGCCCACCGTCATCTGCGTTGGCCGCAGCGACAGGATCGGGACCGGATCCAGTAACGGTTCGCGTGTGTTCGGCATGTGGCCTCCCATCTATCCGACGTTTCATCGGAGCAAACTATGGCATGGCCGCCGCGCCGAGGCGGATCAGTTCCACGTCATTTCTGACGATTGCCGCATCTGTGCCATGCGGACTTTATCTGCGCGAAGCAGCCACATCGTGCTACACTCCAGCATTGCATGCGCAGACCCACGACCATGAAGACCCAGCAGCCGATTATCAGAGAGGATGACGAGCACCGCGTGCTTCGTTTCGTGCCGCGCACCTCGGCGACGCTGCCACACCATCCCACCGCTCCCGCCGACCACCCCCGCCGCCGCCAGACCACCGGCGCCAGCGACCTGTCCCGCTACCAGCAGGCACAGGACGACCCCGACGACTTCCGTCACCGGATGCTGGCCAATAGCGCGGCCTTCGGCTTTACGGTGATCCTTGTGGGTGTAGGGATCTGGCTCGCGGTCAGCATCGCCGATCTCCGCAAAACCCAGGATTGCGTGTTGATGGGCCGCCGGGACTGCGCCCACATTGTTGCGCCGCACGGCTGAGGGCGCCCGCCGCCCCTTTCCACAGCCCACAGCGGCTGGTGAGCAGGCGCTCAACTGCATTGAACTGCCGCTCCCGCTCCGATATACGGGCAATCGACTCTATGCGGCGGACCGGGACTGTCCCGGGGCGAAGCCCTGTCTTTGCGCGCGCCGATCGAAAATTGTCTTCAATATATCAAAGGCTTAGTAATGTCCTCCACATTCGATCAGGTCGCTACAATCATCGCCGAGACTTGCGACATCCCTCGCGACACGATCACGCCGGAAAGCCACGCCATCGACGATCTGGGGATCGACAGCCTCGACTTCCTGGATATCGCTTTTGCGATCGACAAGGCGTTCGGGATCAAGCTGCCGCTGGAAAAATGGACCCAGGAGGTCAATGACGGCAAGGCGACCACCGAGCAGTATTTCGTCCTGAAGAACCTCAGCGCGCGCATCGACGAATTGGTCGCGGCCAAGGGCGCGTAACGCCCGGCCATGAACCTCGAATATTTTCACCTGATCGACCGTATCACCGACCTCAATGTGGCCGAACGGACGATCACGGTTGAAGCGAACGTCCCGGAAAAGAGCACCATCTTCGAGGGCCACTTCCCGGGCTACCCCTTGATGCCCGGCGTGCTGCTGATCGAGTCGATGGCGCAGACTTCGGGCTGGCTGCTGATCGCACTGATGAAGTTCGAGCGCATGCCGTTCCTGGCTGCGGTGAAGGAAGCCAAGATGCGCACCTTCATCACACCCGGCACGAAGCTGGACATCAACGCCAGCGTGCTGCACGAGGGCGACGGCTTCTTCATGACCACGGTCAAGATCAAGGTCGATGGCAAGCTGACCTGTAACGCGCAGCTCACCTTCAAGACCGTTCCATTCCCTCATCCGGATCTGCGTGGACACATGGACATCGTGGCCAAGCGCATCGGATTTCCGCTACAGGCGATCACCAATGGCTGAAACCCGTCCTGTCGTTACCGAGCCGGTCGAAGCGTGGATCACCGGCATCGGCCTCGCGTCCTCACTCGGCGAAGGCCCCGACGCGCATTGGGAAGCCCTCAACGCCAAACGCGTGAATGTCGACGAGACGAGCTTCGCGCCTTACGTCGTGCATCCGCTGTCGCCGCTGACCTATGACGCGCAGATCCCGAAGAAAGGCGATCAGCGTCAGATGGAAGCCTGGCAGCGCATCGGGACCTATGCCGCCGGCCTCGCGCTCGATTCTGCCGGCGTGAAGGGCAACAAGGACATCCTGTCGAAGATGGACATGATCGTCGCCGCCGGTGGCGGGGAACGCGATCTCAACGTCGATTCCAGCATCCTGAACGCGGAAGCCTATGGCAGCGCGACACCGAGCTATCTGAACGAGAAGCTGCTTAACGATCTTCGTCCCACACTCTTTCTCGCGCAGCTTTCCAACCTGCTCGCCGGCAATATTGCCATCGTGCATGGCGTCACCGGCTCGTCCCGCACCTTCATGGGTGAGGAAGCTGCCGGCGTGGACGCGGTCCGCATCGCGCTTGCGCGTATCGCGGACGGACAGAGCGACATCGCCCTTGTCGGCGCCGGTCACAACGGCGAGCGCAAGGACATGTTGCTGCTGTATGAATTCGACAATTTCAACCTGCGCGACAAGCATTCGTCGGTCTGGGATCGCAAGGACCATAGCGGGTTTGCGCTTGGCTCCGGCGGTGCCTTCCTCGTCATCGAATCGAAGGCCCATGCGGAAGCGCGGGGCGCCAAGCCATTCGCGCGGCTGAAGACCGTCATTGCCGATCGCGCCCGCCGCAAGGACGCCGGCGAAGTGACCGCTTCGCTCGACAAACTTTGGACCAATCTCGGTCCGCTGAAGCAGGATGCTGCGATCATCACCGGCGCGACTGGTGCGGAGCCTGCGACCTCGGAAGAACTGAGCTTCCTCAAGAAGCACGCCGATGTCGCCGTGCGTGCGACGGGCACGACATTCGGCCATGCGGTCGAGACGCAATTTCCGCTCGGCATCGGCCTTGCGGCACTCGCGATCTCGCGCGGAGCGCTTTATCCGCCCAACGATTCTACTGGCGTCGAGATTGAAATGTCGAAGCCGCCTTCCCAGATTGTCGTGATCGGGACGGGTCACTGGCGCGGCGAAGGCATGGCGCTGGTTGAAGCCATTTAAAGTCTGAGCATGATCTTGTTCGAAGGCCGGTATCCGCTTTTCGGGATCATGCTCAAGTCAAGCGGCCCGCATGGGCGACGGAGAGAGCATGTCAGCAACGCGCGATAAATTCGGCCGACCGATCGTTGTCGTCACCGGCATGGGAGTCGCGACCTCGCTGGGCGCAGGCAAGGCTGACAACTGGGCCAAGCTCACGGCCGGCGAATCCGGCATCCGCACCATCACCCGCTTCCCCATCGAGGGCATGAAGACCACGATGGCCGGCACTGTGGATTTCGTCGCCGTCGATCCGTTCTCCTCCACCGATCTTTCCGAGAAGCTCGGCGAGATGGTTGCCGAGGAAGCGATCGCGCAGGCCGGTATTGGCCGCAAGGGCGACTTCCCCGGCCCGCTCTTCCTTGCCGTTGCGCCCGTTGAGGTGGAATGGCCGCAGCGCCAGGCGCTCGCCAAGGCCGCCGGTGCGAACACCGACATCAATTACGACACGTTGCTGCGCGCCGCCGGCTCCGGCGGTTTCACCGAGTATCATCGCCGCTTCCTGTTCGGCTCGGTGGCCGACAGCCTGGCTGACACATTCGGCACCAAGGGCTCGCCGATCTCGCTATCGACGGCCTGTGCATCGGGCGCGACCGCGATCCAGCTCGGTGTGGAAGCGATCCGCCGCGGCGAAGCCGATGCAGCGCTCTGCGTCGGCACCGATGGCTCGGTCAATCCGGAAGCATTGATCCGTTTCTCGCTGCTCTCGGCGCTGTCGACCAACAATGAGACGCCCGCCAAGGCCTCCCGCCCGTTCGCCAAGAACCGCGAAGGCTTTGTGATGGCTGAAGGCGCTGGTGCGCTGGTGCTGGAGAGCCTGGAATCGGCGACCGCGCGTGGTGCGAAGATCCTCGGCGTCGTGGCCGGCTGCGGCGAGCTCGCGGATTCCTTCCACCGCACCCGCTCCAGCCCGGACGGCAAGCCGATCATCGGCTGCGTGAACAATGCGCTGATCGATGCCAGCATGACCGTCGACAAGATCGACTACATCAACGCCCACGGCACCGGCACGCCGGAAAACGACAAGATGGAATATCTCGGGATTTCCACCGTGTTCGGTGAGCTCGCCAAGACCATTCCTGTCTCGTCCAACAAGTCCATGGTCGGCCACACCCTCTCCGCCGCGGGCGCGGTCGAAGCCGTGTTCTCGCTGCTGACCCTGGAACATCAGCGGATCCCGCCGACGATCAATTACGATGTTCCCGATCCGGCCATTCCGTTCGACGTGGTTCCCAATACCGCCCGCGACGCAAAGGTCACCGCCGTGATGTCGAATTCTTTCGGCTTTGGCGGCCAGAATGCCTCGCTGATCCTCACCGGCGAGCCCGTTTAGGGCTCCCTGCGCCCTTGGCCGGTTGACGCGCCAGCGTTAACCGGCGATACGCAAGCCACACAAATTCAACGCCTTACTCGGAGACACGGTGTCATGCGTGCGCTCAATCTTGCTGCTGAACGCGAGCTCATCACCGCCGACGTTCCCCCGCCCCCGCCCCCCGCAGCCGGCGAAGTGCAGATCCGCGTCAAGGCGGTCGGCCTCAACCATATCGACGTCTGGGGCTATCGCGGCATGGCCTTCGCCAAGCGCAAGCTGCCGATCACCATTGGCGCTGAAGCATCGGGCGAGATCGCCGCGGTCGGCGAAGGCGTCACCAATTTCAAGCCGGGCCAGAAGGTCGCCATGTATGGCGCGCTGACCTGCGGCCACTGCAAAGCCTGTCAGGAAGGCCGTGACAATTTCTGCGAAAACGTCGGCGGTCTCTACGGTTTCCATATCGACGGCTTTGCGCGCGAGTTGATGAACATGCCGGCGCGGCTGGTGATCCCCGCCCCCGACAAGCTCTCGTTCCGCGACATCGCCTGCGCGCCGATCGCGTTCTCCACCGTGCAGCACATGCTGTTCGATAACGCCAAGCTGCAGCCGGGTGAGACCATTCTCGTCCATGCTGGCGGCTCGGGCATCGGCACGGTCGCCATCATGATGGCGAAGAAAATCGGCTGCACCGTCATCACCACCGTGGGCGACGACAGCAAGTTCGAGGGCGTGAAGAAGCTCGGCGCCGACTACGTGATCAATTATCGCAAGGATCGCTTCGAGGGTGAAACGCGCAAGATCACCAAGAAGAAGGGCGTCGATGTCGTGTTCGAGCATGTTGGTGCCGACACGTTCAACGGCTCGCTGCTGGTGATGAAGCGCGGCGGCCGTCTGGTCACCTGCGGCTCGACCTCGGGCCCGAGCACGACCATCAATCTGATGCAGTTGTTCCAGCAGCAGTACCGCATCTTCGGTTCGTTTGGCGCCTCGATGCGCAATATCTCCGAGAGCCTCGACAAGATGGCTGACGGCATGCTGCCTGTGATCGACACCGAAGTGCCGTTCGACGACGTCGCTACCGCGCTGAAGCGGATGGAGACGCGTCAGGTGTTCGGCAAGATCATCGTCCACTTCTGATGCTCCGCCTGCTGCTTCGCACCAAGGCCCGCATTCGCGATGCCGTGAAGCCTGCAGGCGAAGCCGCTGTTGGCGCGTTGACTATCGGCATGCTGCGCACCACCCGCTATTTCGATCCAATCAAGACCGCCAATCTGTTTGGCCGGATTACCAAGCGGATCGGGCCGCTGTTTCGCGAAGACAGGATCGCGCGGGCCAATCTCGCCGCCGCCTTTCCCGAGAAATCGCCGGAAGAGATCGGGAAGATCTTGGCCGGCGTATGGGACAATATGGGCCGCATCGGCGCCGAGTTTGCGCATCTCGACCGCATCTGGGATTACGACCCGGCGAATCCCGGCAAGCCCTCCAATGTCGAATTCTCAAAGCGCACGGCCGAAATTTTCGATCAGCTGCGCGATGACGGCAAGCCTGCGCTGATCTTCGCCAGCCATCTCGGCAATTGGGAAATCCCCGCACTTGCCGCCGTGGCGCACGGGCTCAATGCGGCGGTGCTGTATCGGCCGCCGAACATCGCCGCCGCCGATCGTGCCATCAAGACGATCCGCGCTGTCAGCATGGGCAATCTGATTGCCGCGAGCCCTGAGGCGCCGGTGAAGCTCGCGCACGCGCTGAGTGACGGCCAGCACGTGGCGATGCTGGTGGATCAATGGTTTGGCAAAGGGGTCGAGGTGGATTTCTTCGGCCGCAAAACGCGCGCCAATCCGACGCTGGCGCGGCTGCTGCGTCAGGTCGACTGCCCGATCCACGGCGTCCGCGTCATCCGCCTGCCCGATCACCGTTTCCGCATCGAACTGTCGGAAGAAGTGAAGCCTGCGCGCGATGCGAATGGCAAGGTCGACATTCAGGGCACCATGCAGGCGGTGACATCCGTGCTGGAAGGCTGGATCCGGGAATATCCGGAGCAGTGGCTGTGGCTACATCGCCGGTGGCGATAGTACTCAGCGCCCCGTCTTCACTTTCGTCCAGAGCCGGTTGATCACACGCTGCGTGCCGGGATCGCGCGCCGTAATGACGAACAGCTTCTGCAGCATCACGTCGTCCGGATAGATCGTCTTGTCATTCAAAATCTTCGGGTCGATCAGCTTCTGGCTGGCCAAATTGCCATTGGCATAGCCGAGGAAATCGGAATTCTTCGCGGCGACATCCGACCGGTAGAGGTAGTTGATCAGCTCATAGGCCTCACTGACGTTCTTCGCATTGGCCGGGATCGCGAAGTTGTCGAAGAACATCTGCGCGCCCTCTTTCGGCACTGCATAGCCGATCTCGACGCCATTCTTCGCTTCCTCTGCCCGCGCACGCGCCTGGATGATATCGCCGGACCAGCCAACCACGAGACAGATCTCGCCGGTCGCCAGCGCGCTCAGATATTCGGAGGAGTGAAACTTGCGGACGCTGCCTCTGATCTTGCCGACAAGATCTGCGGCCTTTTCGAGGTCAGGCTGCTTGGTGGAATTGGGATCGAGACCCAACGCATTCAACGCCGCCGGCAGAATGTCATCGGCGGAGTCCAGCATATGGACGCCGCAATCCTTGAACTTCGCAAGGTTCTCCGGCTTGAAGACAATATCCCAGCTATCGATCTTCGCATCGGGCCCGAGGACTTTGGCGACCTGCTTGACGTTGTAGCCGATGCCCGTGGTGCCCCACATATAGTTCGCGGCAAACTGGTTGCCGGGATCGTAGATCGCGAGGCGCTTCGTCACCTCCGGCCAGGCATTGGCGAGGTTCGGCAGTTTCGCCTTGTCGAGCTTCTGAAATACTTTGGCAGTGATCTGGCGCTGCAGGAAATAGGCCGTCGGCACCACGACGTCGTAACCGGACTTGCCGGCGAGCAATCGTGTCTCCAGCGTCTCATTGGCATCGAAAGTGTCATAGACGACCTTGATGCCGGTCTCTTTCGTAAACGCCTCCAGCACGCCAGGCGCCATATAGTTCGACCAGTTGTAGAAGTTGACGGTGCGCTCCGGTTTCTGGTCTTGCGCTTGTACCTGCACGGGCAATGACCACAGCAGCGCCGTTCCGACGACCCACGCTATCCCCTTGCCCATGCGTATCAACTCCCCTAGCGGCGATGAACCGCGTTATGCAGACGCTCCAGCGCCGTGTCGAGCGTCGCATCGTTCTTGGCGAAACAGAACCGCACCACCGATGTGACCTTGTCCTGCTCGTAGAACGCCGACACCGGGATCGCGGCGACCTTGTAGTCGTAGACGAGACGCCGGCAGAATTCCTCGTCGGTCTCGTTTAGGCCCAGCGGCGACAGATCGACGGTGAGGAAGTACGTGCCCTGCGACTTGATGACGGGAAAGCCGATGCTCTCCAGACCAGCAGCGAGACGATCGCGGCTGCGCGCGAGATCGTCTCGCATCGTCTTGAAGTAATCGTCGGGCTTGCCGAGACCGTAGGCGACAGCCACTTGCAGATTCGGCGCCGTCGTGAAGGTGAGAAACTGATGTACCTTGGCACAGACGCGGAGCAGATGCGGCGGCGCGCAAACGAAACCGATCTTCCATCCGGTCAGCGAGAAAATCTTGCCAGCGGAGCCCACCTTGATGGTGCGATCGCGCATGCCGGGAATGGTGATCAGCGGGATATGCTCGTGACCGTCGAAGGTCACATGTTCCCAGACTTCGTCGCAGATCGCGATCGTATCGAATTCCTGGCAGAACTTCGCCAACAGTTCGAGATCCTCGCGCGGCGACACCACTGCAGCCGGATTGAGCGGGCTGTTGAACAGCACGGCCTTGGTCTTGTGATTGAAGACCGCGCGGAGATCTTCTTCCGTGAGACGCCAGTGCGGCGGCTTCAGGCTGACCAGACGCGGAATGCCGCCGGCCTGCCGGATGATTGGCAGATAGGAGTCATAGACCGGCTGGAAGCAGACGACTTCATCGCCGGGCTCGACCACCGCGAGGATCGACGAGGTCAGCGCCTCGGTGCCGCCGGAGGTCACCATCACCTCGGTCATCGGATCAAGCGAGAGCTTGTGCCAGTGCTGGTAATGCGTGGCGATCGCCTGACGCAGCTCCGGGATGCCCATCATCGACGGATACTGGTTGTAGCCGTTCAGCACCGCGTCAGCCGCCGCCTGACGGATATCGTCGGGACCGGGATGATCGGGAAAGCCCTGTCCAAGATTGATGGCATTGTGGTCGCGCGCGAGCTGCGACATCGCCTCGAACACCGTGACGGGCAGCTCAGAGAAAATCTTATTCATCGAGAGATCAGCCAGCCTTGGTCGGCAGGCCCGCAGCCTTCCATCCGAGAATGCCGCCGGCGAGATGCTTGTCATAGGCAAGGCCATCGGCCTGGGCTGCCAGCGAGGCTGTCACCGAGCGCTTGCCGGAGCGGCATGCAAACACGATCTGCTTGCCGGCCGGATCAGGCAGATTGGCGCTGTCGAAGGTCGACAGCGGGACCACCACAGCATCCGGATAGGCCTCCACGGCCACTTCATTAGGCTCGCGGACATCAACCAGCAGATACTTGCCCTCAGCGATCCCCTTGGAGACTTCCTCGGGCGTCAAGTCGTGAACGGTATGAGCTTCGCCTGCCACCAAAACCTCCTCGCGCTCCGGCCTCCGGAGCGAATACGAAGGGGCGGAAACGCCCCTGTTTTCGGGCGCCAAAGTCGCCTCTCGCGCGGCGAAAATCAAGCGTCGGAAGAGCTTATTGTCGGGCCTGATCTTGCCCGAAACCGCAAGCCGACTTTTCGGGCCCAGGCCTTAAATAGTCACCTGCGTACCCACTTCGACCACCCGCCCCGTGGGGATCTGGAAATAGTCTGTGGCGTCATTGGCAGTACGGCTCAGCGCAATGAACAGATGATCCTGCCAGCGCGGCATGCCGGAATGCGCAGCCGGCTTCAGTGCCCTACGCGACAGGAAGAACGACGTCGACATGATGTCGAACTGCCAGCCGATCTTGCGCGCAATCGCAAGGGATTTCGGCACATTCGGCGACTCCATGAAGCCGAAGCGGAGTGTGATCTTGGAGAAGGTCGCGCTGACCTCTTCCATCCGCACCCGCTCGCTCGGATCGATGCGCGGCGTCGGCGCCGTCTCGATGGTGAGAATAACGTTCTTCTCGTGAAGCACTTTGTAGTGTTTCAGACTATGCATGAGCGCCGTCGGCGCACTCTGCGGATCGCTGGTGAGAAATACCGCCGTACCGGCCACGCGCTGCGGCGGACGTTTCTCCAGCATGGCCACGAGATCGGCCAGCGGAAACTCCAGCTTGCGCGACTTCTCGAACAGCAGACGGCTGCCGCGCCGCCACGTATACATCATGAGAATGATCACGCCGCCCATCACCAGCGGCACCCAGCCGCCGTCGAACACCTTCAAAAGGTTCGCGGTGAGGAACGTGACGTCGATCACCAGGAACGGCACGATCAGCGCCGCAGCCGCGATCGGCGACCACTTCCAGCCCCGCCAGATCACCACAAAGCCCATCATCGCAGTAACGACCATGGTGCCGGTGACCGAGATGCCATAGGCCGAGGCCAGCGAGCTCGATGACTTGAACAGCACGACAAGCACGATCACTGCGATGAACAGCAGCATATTGACGCGCGGAATGTAGATCTGGCCGGAATGCGACTCCGATGTGTGCCGGATTTCGAAACGCGGCAGCAGGCCAAGCTGGATCGCCTGCTGCGTCAGCGAATAGGCGCCGGTAATCACGGCCTGACTCGCAATCACAGTGGCAGTCGCCGCGAGGATCACCATGGGAATCAGCGCCCAGTCGGGAAACATCAGATAGAACGGATTTTCCAGCGCGGTCGGATCATGCATCACCAGCGCGGCCTGACCGAAATAGTTGATGGCCAGCGATGGCAGCACGAGAAATAGCCAGGCCAGCTGGATCGGCTTTTTGCCGAAATGCCCCAGGTCGGCATAGAGCGCTTCGGCACCCGTCACCGCGAGGAACACAGCGCCCAGTGTGACAAAAGCGATGATGCCGTGGTGGAACATGAAATAGATCGCATGCACCGGATTGAGGGCCGCAAGCACTTCCGGATGCTTCACGATCTGCGGAATCGCCGCCACCGCGATCACAACGAACCATAGGCACATGATCGGTCCGAAAAACGTTGCGACCTTCGCGGTGCCGCGCGATTGGACGGCAAACAGCGCCACCAGAATCACGATGGTGATCGGCACCACGTAGGGATCGAACGCGGTGGTGACGAGCTTGACGCCCTCGATGGCTGACAGGACCGACAGTGCCGGCGTAATCACCGCGTCCCCATAGAACAGCGCCGCCGCGATGATGCCGAGCATGACGACGACCGTGCCGCTCGATCCGATGGCACGCTGCGCCAGCGCCATCAGGGCCAGCGGGCCGCCCTCGCCGTTATTGTCGGCGCGCAGCAGCAGCACGACATATTTGAGCGTGACCACGATGATCAGCGCCCACAGGATCAACGAGAGGACACCCAGGATCGCTTCATTGTCGATGCCGGGCGCCTTGTGGCCCCCGGCCGCGACCAGCGCCTCACGGAGCGCGTAGAGCGGGCTGGTGCCGATGTCGCCGTAGACGACGCCGATACTGCCCATGACGAGTGAGCCAAAGCTGGCTGTGGAATGCCCATAAGAGGAGTCCGCCGGGGAAGCCACGGCGGGAGAAGCGCTATCACTGGTCATGGAAACGGCCTCGACAACTTCTGGATGGCAAGTCCTTGAACGACAAATCTCTGAACAGCGGGGCAGCGAGGCCGTTCCCGGCCCCGATGATCACCCCCATTCTAGCGCAAATCCGGGAACCGGACATGACAAAAGGTGAGTTCAGATCGTCACCTGAGTACCGACCTCCACCACGCGTCCGGTGGGAATCTGGAAATAGTCGGTGGCGTCGTTCGCCGAACGGCTGAGCGCGATGAACAGATGGTCCTGCCACAGCGGCATGCCGGATTGCGCCGACGGCTTCAGCGAGCGCCGCGACACGAAGAACGACGTCGCCATGATGTCGAACTGCCAGCCGAGCTTGCGCGCGACGACCAGCGCCTTGGGGACGTTTGGCGATTCCATGAAGCCGAAACGCAGCTTCACCATCGAGAACTTGTCGCTGATATTCTCCATGCGAACGCGCTCTGCCAGATCGACCTTCGGCGTCTGTGCAGTCTCGATGGTCAGGATCACATTGTGTTCGTGCAGAACCTTGTTGTGCTTCAGGTTATGCAGCAGCGCTGTCGGCACGAATTCGGGATCGCTGGTGAGGAACACCGCGGTGCCCTTCACGATATGCGGGGGGCGCTTTTCCAGGCTCTTGATGAGATCGCGCAGCGGCACTTCGATACGGCGCGTCTTGGTGATCAGTATCCCCGCGCCGCGGCGCCAGGTCCAGATCATGCCGGCCATCAGCACGCCGAACAGCAGCGGCACCCAGGCGCCTTCCAGCAGTTTCAGGAGATTGGCGCTGAGGAAGGCCAGATCGACGAACACCAACGGCGCGATGATTGCGGCGGCAGTGGCAGCCTTCCAGTTCCACAGCTTCCAGATCACCACAAAACCCATGATGCCATCGGCCACCATCGTCGTGGAGACGGCGATGCCATAGGCGGAGGCCAGACCGCTTGACGATTTGAACATCAGCACGAGCAGCAGCACGCCGATCAGCAGCAGGCGATTGACCCGAGGCAAATAGATCTGGCCGGCATGGGTCTCGGAGGTGAAGCGCACTTCGAAGCGCGGCAGTAGCCCAAGCTGCACCGCCTGACGCACGAGCGAGTATGCGCCCGTGATGACGGCCTGGCTCGCAATCACGGTGGCGGCCGTCGCCAGCACGATCAGCGGCACCAGCATCCATTCCGGTGCCATCCGATAGAACGGGTTTTCGATCGCGGTTGGGTTGGACAGCACCAGCGCGCCCTGCCCGAAATAGTTGATCATCAACGCCGGCAGCACGAAAAAGAACCAGCCGTATTGAATTGGCCTGCGACCGAAATGGCCAAGATCCGCGTAGAGTGCCTCGCCGCCGGTGACGGCCAGGAAGACTGCGCCCAGGGTGACAAGGCCAATGGTGCCGTGGCTCAACATGAACTGTACGGCGTAATATGGATTGATCGCCTTCAGCACCGTCGGATCGTCAGAGATGTGCGAAGCCCCCATCAGCGCCAGCGTCGTAAACCAGATGATCATCACCGGCCCGAAGGCGGATGCCACTTTGGCGGTGCCGATCCGCTGAACGGAAAACAGCACCACGAGAATCGCGACCGTAACCGGCACGACATAGGGCTCGAGCGCAGGCGCCTTGAGTTTCAAACCCTCCACCGCCGACAGTACCGAGATCGCCGGGGTGATCATGGAATCGCCAATGAACATCGACGCGCCGATCACGCCCAGTACCATCAGTGGCAAGCTCCGCCGACCCAGGGCACGCTGGCCCAGCGCCATCAGCGACAGCGTCCCGCCCTCGCCATTGTTGTCGGCGCGGAGCAGGAACAGCACATATTTGGCGGTGACAACGATGAACAGCGCCCACAGGATCAGCGAGAGCACGCCGAGCACAATGACGGGCGTCACTGGCGCACCATGCGTCGCGCCGTGTACCGCCTCGCGGAACGCGTAAAGTGGCGAAGTTCCGATGTCGCCAAACACGACGCCGATGCTGCCGACTGTGAGCGACCAGAACCCGGTATGAACCGGAACTTCGATCGGTCCCTCGCCTGTTGTTTCCGAAACGGCCATTCTGCTCGTAACGCCTCTGGACAATCCGGACCCGGCTATGGCGCGCCGGGCAATGCCAGTCAACCGGGACACTAGCCTATCCTGCCGCAGATCGCTCATCCGGAGCGCGGCAAAAATCGGCATTGCCCAGCAAAAAAAGAGGCGCGAGCAGTAAAAAAGGAATTGACTGTTTTACGGCTTGAGGTTTGGCGGCAGCGGCGGGTCTTCCCGCATCAGCGTAATGGTCACCCGCCGGTTGGCAGCCATGGTCGGATCATCGGGGAATAGCGGCTGGCTGTCCGCCTTGCCCGACACTGAGAAGATATGCGACGGCGGCAGGCCTTCGCGTTCCAGAATCTGCCGAACGACATTGGCGCGATCAGCCGAAAGATCGAATGCATCATATTCGCTGCGCGCCGGCACGAAGCCGGCGGCGGTATGGCCGACGATAGCCACACGCAGCGGCGTCGCCTTCAGCGGTCCGGCGAGTTTCTGCAGCAACAGACGGGTGCGCTCATAGGGAACCTTGGATCCGTCAGCAAACATCGAGCGGCCGTTCTGATCGATGATTTCCAGATTGAGGCCCTGCTTGGTTTCCTCGAACATGATGTTCTTGGAGATCTCGTTGATCTCCGGCATGTCCTGCAGCGCCTGCCGCAGTGACGCCGAGGCGAGCGCGAATTCGCGATCCATCTTCAGCTTGGCACCCGCGGGACGGCCACCCTTCTCGCTCGGACTGGTGACGTTGGACGCGTCCTCAGGCGACACGTGATCCTTGTTTCTTGTCTGGCCGCGCGTCGGCAGACCATCGGATTCGATCACACCGGAATAGCGCGCATCGGTCTGCACGCCGAAGGCTTCGCGAACCGAGCCGGCAACGATCTTGAGCTTGGCGCCATCAGGGCTGGAGAACGCCACCAGCATGACGAAGTAGCTGAGCAGCAGCGCCATCAGATCGGCGAAGGTCACGAACCAGCCATGGCCGCCGTGTGCTTCTCCGCGTTTTTTCTTCGCCATCGGACGTGCTCCGAACCTCCCCCTGCGCGTTACGCGGGGACCGGCTCACTTTCGTCGTGGCGATGCTTTTCGGGCAGATAGGCCAACAGCATTTCGCGGACCAGCGCCGGGCTCTTGGAGTCACGGATCATCAGAATGCCATCGATGATGAGGGTGCGGTTGGTCTCCTCGTCGAGCACCTTGACGTGCAGCTTGTCGGCAATGGGCAGACAGACCAGGTTGCCGACCACCGCGCCGTACAGCGTCGCCAGCAGCGCGACCGCCATGAACGGGCCGAGCTTGGAGGGATCGGACATGTTCGAGAACATCTGCACCATGCCGAGCAGCGTGCCGATCATACCGAAGGCCGGGGCGCAATCGCCGATGGCGCGATAGATCTTCGAACCTTCATCGAGATGCATGAGAAAGTTGTCGCGGTCGCGCTCGAGATTGTCACGGATGAATTCGAGGTCGTAGCCGTCGGCAACGAAGCGGATTCCCTTGGCGAGGAACGCGTCATTGGTCTCGACTTTTTCGAGTCCAACCGGCCCCTGCTTTCTTGCGATCTCAGCGATGCGGGCGAGTTCGTCGACGAGATCACGCGCATTCAGACGGCTCAGCGTGAACGCAAATTTGGCGCCCAGTGGAATGCCATGAAGGATGGACGAAAGCGGAAAGCGGATCAGCGTCGCGGCGAACGAACCGCCGAAAATGATGATAACGGCGTGGATGTCGTAGAACATCCCGAAACTGCCGCCCATGAGGATCAGGGTACACAGCACAATGATGCCAGCGACGAAACCGACGAGTGTTGTGATATCCATGTCAACTCCGACGCTATACACGTATCGAACGACGTCCGTCCTGGACGGCGGCACGCCTCGAGATCAGGCCGCGCGAAGGCACCTTAGCGATATTGCGATTAAGGACGCGTTACCGCTTCACGGTCCATTAATGATAGATTAATGACGCGCGAGCGCGCGTGGAACGATACGAAGAGTCGTTCAGCAGACAGATTGGGGACGATTGTGCGGCGTCAGGCAGCGCGCCGGACGACCACGAAGGTTCGTGATCCCGGCGCGTGGGTCGGGTCATCAAGAAACTCGATCGGCTTGAGGCCAGCGGCCACGCAGAACTCGGCGATCATGTTCTTCGGCAACGGCTTTGCACCGCGCCACGACGTATCCGCCGTCAGCGGATCCTTGCCGAGCATCATCTTCAAGCGCTGGATGACGGGCGTCGGGACGAACTTGGCGATATGCCAGAGGATCGTCGGATATTCATGCGCCGTTCGGAAGTGAATGAGTCCGAGCGCGGATGGACGCAGGATGCGGGCCACTTCGACCAAATTGGCCTTCACGACGTCATGCGACGGCATGTGCTGAAAGACCTCATATGACCATACGAAATCCGCAGTTTCCGGCGCCAAGGGAAACACGACGCCATTGCCGGCGACGAAGTCGAGATTGCTGAACGCCGCTCCCGCCGCCTTCGCCTTCTCCACCATGACGTCGGACACATCAATGCCGAGAGCCCTGGTGAAACGCCCGCCAAGTGCCTGCGTGAAACGGCCGACACCGCAGCCGATATCGACCGCCGTCTTGCCGACGGGGTCCAGAGCGTATTTCGCGAGAACAGGATCGATCAGCAGCGTCGCGCGTTCGCGACCGAGTGCAAAGAATTTTTCGGGATCGTGATCCCACAGCTCGGTCTCTACGTAGAAGAACGGGTCACGATTTGCGCGCTCATTCCAGGCTTTCTTCATATCCTTGGTCTGAGGCAACACCGTCTCCAATGCCCGTCTTAACGGCGGAACGGGCAGTTAGCCCGAAGCCCTCCGGCCGCGCAAGCCACCGAAGGAGGTTCGGTATGATCGGCATCTAACCCTTATCGTTAGTCTTAATAGCCCTGGATTTCAGTGTATTTCCGACGAGCGTGCCATCGCCTCTTTCAGCTTCTCGAGCGTGAATGACGGACTGCGCGCGATATCGAGAATGGGCGTCTCGCGCCGCCCGCACAGCTCCGCCGCGTCCGGCAGCTTCGCGGCGACATCGAGCGGGATCACAACCGCGCCGTGCTGATCCGCATGGATCAGATCGTCCGAACGGACACTCATGCCGGCAACGCGTACTTCCTGACCGAACTCGCTCACATGCACATGCGCATGCGACGGACCGATCGTGCCGGCGAGCGCCTGGAAGTCCGGCGCCCATTGCGGGATATCGCGGATCGAGCCATCGGTGACCACACCGAGGCAACCGAGCGCCTTGTGCACGGCGCTGTTCACCTCGCCCCAGAACGCGCCATAACCCGCGTCGGGCCCGTCGATATCCTGGATCACGCTGATGCGCGGACCGATGCCCGTGCCGACATATTCGTAGTAAGCGAGCCGCCGCGCCTTCTGCTCCGCCGCAGGCAGGCCGGAGGCCATGGTCGCGCGAATGGTCGCGGTGCGCGCATAGCCGACGATGGGCGGCAGATTGGGAAACGGACAAACCAGCGGACGCGTAGTGTAGCCGATCAGCCGGCGCTCGGGCGCTACGATCTCCATCGCATTGCAGATGGTCGGGGTGTCGTAGCGGCCCAGTGCTTCCAGAACAGATGCGGGCAGCGGACCGATCGCGGAATTCGTCACGGCGTTTCTCCTGTGTGATTATCGCATCCCGTCTTCGCGGGAGGTCGTCGTGCTGGGTAACTTCGGATATAGCCGACTTCGCTGCATGCCCAAAACGAAATGCAGCCGCTTTCGTCGTGGAAAGCGGCTGCATAAATTGTTCGCGAGATGGACAATCAGTTCAGGCGTGCGGGCCGATCGTCCGGCGCAATCTCAGGTGCACCCGGCGTGTAGGGCGTCGATGCATGGGGCGCTGCCGGATCGACAGGAACCACCGGCCGCGCGACCAGCGCGCGCTCCTGATCGCGATACGACTTCCAGCCAAGCGGCAGGCTCAGCAGATACATGATCGAGAGCGCCGACAGGATGTGCCAAGGGTAGCCGATCAGCAGCGCGATGAAGAGCACGACGCCGACGAACACCGGCAGCACCAGCTCGCGCGGCACCCGCATATTCACGGCCTTGCCGGAGAACACCGGCAGCCGCGACACCATCAGGAAGCCGACCAGCAGCGTGTAGACGGTCGTCAGGACGGCCGGCGGCATCGGCATGCCCAGGAAGCCCAGATAGATCGGCAGCATCACGGTGAGCGCGCCCAGCGGCGCCGGCATGCCCGTGAAGAAGTTGGCCGCAAAGGCCGGCTTGTCCGGATCGTCCATGGTGGCGTTGAAACGCGCCAGCCGCAGGCTGCCGGCGATGGCAAACACCATCGCGGCAATCCAGCCGGCATTGCTGAGATCGTGAAGCTGCCAGAAATACAGGATCAAGCCAGGCGCAACGCCGAAATTGACGAAGTCAGCCAGGCTGTCGAGTTCAGCGCCGAATTTCGACTGCCCCTTGATCATGCGGGCGACACGGCCGTCGACACCATCGAGCACAGCCGCGAATACGATGGCCGCAACTGCGAGTTCCATCCGCCCTTCGGTGGACAGGCGGATCGCCGTCAGGCCGGCGCAGATCGCCAGCAGCGTGATCATGTTCGGCACCAGCATCCGGATCGGAATGGTCCGGAACCGGCGGCGGCGCGTCTCGGGAGACTGGTCAGAAGGCATTTGCATGGTGTGATCCTAGCAAATCCCACCCTGTTCCGCCATTGTGGCGACCTGCCGCCCAAAGCGGCAGGAAATCGGGGTTAATCGACGCGGTAAGTGCGGCCGCCGTCACCGATCCGGAAATCGGCTAACACGGTCTCGCCGGCAATCGCCGTCTGACCCACGGCTACCAGCGCCTTGCTTCCTTCCGGCAGGTAGATATCCAGCCGGGAGCCGAAACGGATCAGGCCGAAGCGCTCGCCGGCGCTCAGGGTCTGGCCCTCGCGCACGAAGGACACGATCCGGCGCGCCACAAGCCCGGCGATCTGCACCACGCCGATCCGGCCGCCGGGGGTCGAAATCACCAGCGAATTACGCTCGTTGTCCTCGCTGGCCTTGTCCAGTTCGGCATTGATGAACTTGCCCGGCCGATAGGCGATGCGCTCGATTCGGCCCGCCACCGGGCTGCGGTTCACATGGACGTTGAAGACGCTCATGAACACCGAAATACGCAGCAACGGCTGGTCGCCGAGGCCAAGTTCAGCCGGCGGCAGCACCGGCTGCACCATCGATACTTTCCCGTCGGCGGGCGACACCACGACACCCTCGCGGGTCGGGGTCACGCGCACCGGATCGCGAAAGAACAGCGCGCACCAGACGGTCAGGACCGTGCCGATCCAGCCCAGCGGCGTCCAAATCCAGAACAGCACCAGGCTCGCCAGCGCAAAGGCGCCAATGAACGGATAGCCTTCCTTGTGGATCGGCGGGATCTGGCCACGGATAGAATTTGCGATGGACATGGGTGCTTAAAACCTGGGTTCGGGCAGAATCTGGCCCTGCTTAGCAGAGATTATTCCGCCGCGTCAGGCGTCATCAGCCGGTCGTCATCGACCGGCGGTGGGGTGCGATTGGGGGCGACGGCATCGTCATCTATCTGGGCAAGCCGTTCACGGGCTTCCTGGGCCTCGCGCTGCCGGTTCCACATGCTGGCATAGAGACCGCCGGCGGCCAGCAACTGGCCATGGGTGCCGCGCTCGGCGATCCGGCTCTGGTCGAGCACGATGATCTCGTCGGCGCCGACGATGGTCGACAGCCGATGCGCGATCACCAGCGAGGTGCGGCCCTGCGAGACCTTCTCCAGCGCGTCCTGGATCTCCTGCTCGGTATGACTGTCGAGCGCCGACGTCGCTTCATCGAGCAGCAGGATCGGCGGCGCCTTCAGCACGGTCCGCGCAATGGCCACGCGTTGCTTCTCGCCGCCGGAGAGTTTCAGGCCGCGCTCGCCTACTTCGGTCTCGTAACCCTTTGGCGACATCCGGATGAACGGGTCGATCTGCGCCATGCGGGCAGCTTCCTCGACCTCTTCATCCGTCGCGTCCCAGCGGCCATAGCGGATGTTGTAGCGGATGGTGTCGTTGAACAGCACGGTGTCCTGCGGGACCATACCGATGGACCGGCGCAACGAGGCCTGCGTGACCTCGCGGATGTTCTGGCCATCGATGGAGATCGTGCCGCCCGACACATCATACAGCCGGAACAGCAGTCGCGAGATCGTCGACTTGCCGGCGCCCGACGGGCCGACGATGGCGACGGTCTTGCCGGCCGGCACCTCGAAGGAGAGCCCCTTCAGGATCGGCCGCTCCGGGTCATAGGCGAAACGCACATCGTCGAAGCGCACCGCGCCCGATGTCACCAGCAGCGGCTTGGCTCCTGGAATATCCTTTACTTCCGGATTGCGGTTCAGGACGCCGAACATCTTCTCGATATCGATGATCGCCTGCTTGATCTCGCGATAGACCATGCCCATGAAATTCAGCGGCTGGTAGAGCTGGATCATCATGGCGTTGATCATGACGAAATCGCCCACCGTGTGGGTGCCGTTGCGCACGCCGACCGCGCACATCAGCATCGTCGATGTCAGACCGAGCGTGAAGATGATCGCCTGCCCGGTATTGAGCACAGCGAGCGACGTATAGGTCTTGACGCTGGCGCGTTCGAAACGCTCGACAGTCCTGTCATAGCGCTCAGCTTCGCGCGTTTCGGCGCTGAAATATTTGACCGTCTCATAGTTCAGCAGCGAGTCGATTGCCTTGGTATTCGCCTCGGTATCGGACTCGTTCATGTTGCGGCGGATGGCGATGCGCCACTCTGTCGCCAGATACGTATAGTACATGTAGACGACCACAGTGATCGCCACGACCATCACATAGCGCCAGTCGAACTGCCAGAGCAGCACGCCCATCACCAGCAACAGTTCGATGATGGTCGGCACCAGTTGCAGGATGACCATCCGAACAATGACTTCGATGCCTGCGCGGCCGCGTTCGAGCACGCGCGTCAGGCCGCCGGTCTTGCGCTCCAGATGAAAACGCAGCGACAGCTCGTGCATATGGACGAAAGTAAGATAGGCCAGCTTGCGCACCGCATGCATGGCCACTTTGGCAAAGATGCCGTCGCGCCATTGCGTGAAGATCGCCATCAACACGCGGATCGCGCCGTAGCTGACGGTCATGGCGACCGGCGATGCGATCAGCCACAGCGTCCAGTTTGAGGACTGGACGGGAGCCGTATCGGCGCCGGTGAGCGCGTCGATTGCCCATTTGAATGTGAACGGCACCGTCAGCGTAGCCGCCTTGGCAACCAGCAGCAGCAGCATCGACCAGACGACACGCATCTTCAGGTCGTCGCGATCGCTTGGCCAGATATAGGGCCACAGATGCGCAAGTGTCCCGAACAGCGTGCCGCGTTCGATTGGGGCCGGATTGCGAGTTGTCTCGTCGTTCAGCGCGGGATCGTAATCAGACATGCACGGCGCCTGGAAGGAACGAAACGGCGGCCCAGGGCCGCCCTAAAACGAGGGTCAATTTCATTAGAATGCATATAGGCGTTTTGCCGGAACGTCGCACCCTAGCGGAGCATTCTTTTCCCTGTGGAGAGGTGTCCCGGGCAGGAATTTCCCGTATCGCGTTCATTCCGTGTCTTGACGGTGTTATCCCGCAGTGCCACATGGATTTGATGAGCACAATTAAAACGATCTGCGTCTATTGCGGCTCCGGCCCCGGTACCAATCCCAGTTTCGTCGAATCAGCCGTCACACTCGGCAAGATCATGGCCGAGCAAGGTATCGGCCTGGTCTATGGCGGCGGCTCCATCGGCCTGATGGGCGCGGTAGCCAAGTCCGTGCTGGACAATGGCGGACGAGTCACCGGCATCATTCCGGAATTCCTGACCAAGCGCGAAAACGCACTGACCGCTGCCCAGGAACTGATCGTCACCCATGACATGCATGAGCGTAAACGGCTGATGTTCGAGCGGTCGGACGCCTTCGTCGCCCTGCCCGGCGGCATCGGCACGTTGGAAGAGCTGGTCGAACAGCTCACCTGGCAGCAGCTCGGCCGGCACTCGAAGCCGATCCTGATGGCCAATATCGATAACTTCTGGGAGCCGCTGCTCGAGCTACTCAAACACATGCGCTCGACCGCCTTCATCCGGCCGACACTGCCGCTGGACGTGCTGACGGCCGACCGTGCCGAAGACATCCTGCCCCGGCTCCGCACCGCCGCAGCGCTGGCCTCCGACGAAGCCAAGAAGCTGGCTCCGGACGTCGCAACGCGGCTCTGAGGCCTTCTACGACGTGGTGACGTCGTCCTTCGGGAACGTCACCACTTCGATTCGGTTGCCATCGGCATCGGCGATGAAAGTCGCGTAGTAACGCACGCGATCGTGCGGCCGCAGCGAGGGCGCGCTTTCCGACACGCCGCCAGCGGCCATGGCTGCCGCATAAAATGCATCCACTTCATCCGTCGTCCTCGCGCGCAGGCAAAGATGCACGCCGCTATCAAGCGGTAGCGGCGCCATGCCTGCACGCAGATTAATCCAGACTTCCGGATAGGTCTTGCCGAACCCAACCATTGCCGGCCGTGTTACCAGCCGGGTCATGCCAAGCGGCGCGAAACTACGCTCGTAGAAGGGCACGGCACGTTCGAGATTGCTGACCGCGATGGAGATGTGATCGATCATCGGTCTTCCTCCCCTGCCTTCTTCATTCGATTTAGGACGCCCCGGATTCGCCCAGCGTCTTCTGCATCGTGGTGTTGGCAAGCCACTCGTCATTGACAGGCACGCTGTTGCGTTGTGTCGGGATATATCCGCGTTTCTTGAAGAACGGCTCAGCGGTGTCGCTGGCATCCACGGTCAGCAGCTTGGCGCCGCGTGCACCTGCCAGCCTCTCGATCGCGTCGATCAGCAGCGATGCCACACCCCGCAGGGCGGCATTCGGATGCACGTAAAGCAGGTCGATGTGATTGGCGCCCTTCAGCGATGCAAAGCCGACCGGCACGCCGTCCAGCGTCGCGATCAGCGTGAGTTGCGACGCCAGCCGCTTGCCGAACGCCACTTCATCGTCGACCGTTGCAGCCCAGGCTTCCTGCTGCGCTTCGCTGTAGTCGTCGCCCGTCAATTCCTCGATGCTGGCCACATAGATCGCAGCCGCAATCGCGGTGTCATCCGGCAGGAACGGCCGCAATGCCGGTTTCGCCTCGCCCATCGCGCTCACCAGAAATCCACCAGCTTCAGTGCCAGCGCGATGGCGCCGACGATCAATGCCCACTTGAGGGCAATGTAATATTTCCAATGTTTTGGAAACGGTGTGTCGGGTCGGCTCATCGCGCGATCTCCCAGGTGGTGCCTTCCTTCGAGTCCTTGATGATGACGCCCATGGCGGCAAGTTCATCGCGGATACGATCGGACTCCTTGAAGTCCTTGCGCGCCCGCGCGGCTGTACGATCCGCAATCAAACCATCGACCTTTGCTGCGTCGATCCCGCTGGCCTGTTGTTTGCGCCCATTCCACGCAGCAGCCGTTTCCGACAGGAAACCGAGCGCACGCAACGACGCTGCAAATTGGCGGCGATCGCCGTCATTGCCTGCTGCTGCACTGTTACGAAGACCGTGCAACGCCGCAACAGCCAGCGACGTGTTCAGATCGTCGAACATCGGCTCCATCACCTTGTCGGAGACGTCGCCACCTGTTGCATCCGCTGCGACCCAATACCAGTCATCGAGCGTCTTGGCGCTTTCTTCCAAACCTTTCACGGTCCAGTCGATCGGCGAACGATAGTGTGTCTTCAACATGTTCAGGCGTAGCACTTCGCCCGGCCAATCGTTCAGCAGTTCACGGATGGTGAAGAAGTTGCCGAGGCTCTTCGACATCTTCTCGCCTTCGACCTGCAGGAAACCGTTATGCATCCAGTAATTCGCCATCGCATGGGTGCCATGGGCGCAGCGCGACTGGGCGATCTCGTTTTCATGATGCGGGAAGATCAGGTCGAGACCGCCGCCATGAATGTCGAAGATCGTGCCGAGATACGCCTCCGCCATTGCCGAGCACTCGATGTGCCAGCCCGGACGGCCCCTGCCCCACGGGCTTTCCCAGCCGGGCTCTTCCGCGGATGACTGCTTCCACAACACGAAGTCGGTCGGATGCTTCTTGTGCGCATCGACGGCGACGCGCGCGCCGGCCTGCTGGTCTTCCAGTTTGCGGCCGGAGAGCGCGCCGTAGTCGGCCATCGACTGGGTGTCGAACAACACCTCGCCCGCAGCCTCATAGGCGTGGCCGCGCGCGATCAACTCCTTGATCAGCGTCACCATGTCGGTTTTGCCGTCGGGCCGCGGAAGCACGAAGTCCGTCGCCCGCGGCTGATGGGTCGGCGGCAGGCAGCCCAGCGCATGAACGTCAGTCTCGAACTGATTGAATGTGGTCTCGGTGACGCGGCGGATAGCCTGGTTCAGCGGCAGCCCGGGAAAATCGCGCAATGCACGATCGTTGATCTTGTCGTCGACGTCGGTGATGTTGCGGACATAGGTTACTTTGTCGACTCCGTAGACGTATCGCAGCAGCCGGTACAGCACGTCGAACACGATGACCGGGCGCGCATTGCCGATATGGGCGAAGTCGTAGACCGTCGGCCCGCAGACATACATCCGGACATTGTCGGCATCGATCGGCGTGAAGACGCGCTTCTCGCGGGTCAGAGTGTCGTAAAGGCGCAGTTCCGGCCGAAAATTCATTGGATGTCCGTCCCTAGCGGCCGGGCGTCCAATTATCTCGTGTGAGAAAAGACGGCCTCAGCCAGCGAATCGCTAGCTCTTAATCTCGCGGCAAATGCCACAAATGGCGAGAGAACCGTTCATCGGGGCACCATGGGGCAACCCCAGGTGGCCCGTCAAGGGTGTGGAACTATGCCGTAGAGGGCTGATTTCGGCCTCAATCCATCGCTACGCCCATGGTTAATGATTATTAATCTTTGGGGCATATCGAATGAGGGCGAATTTCCTCATTCATTCGGTGAGTTATGAAATCCATTTCAGTCGTTCTGACGGCGGCATTTGTTCTGGCCGCCTCCTCCGCGTTTTCCGATTCCCGCGTCTTCATCATCGCCAACCAGTCTGACGGTTACGGCATCGACCAGTGCCTCGCCCGCGGCGAGAAGTGCGGCGCGCATGCCGCCCTGTCCTATTGCAAATCGCGCGCCTTCGACCAGGCAGTCGCCTATCGCCGCGTCGATCCCGATGAAGTGACCGGCTCGGTCCCGACGTCAGGCAGCGCCTGCCATCACGGCAAATGCGATGAATTCGTCGCAATTACCTGCCAGCGCTGACATCCCCGGCTTGCGACTTTCCTGCGTCACGGTTACGGCCACAGTGAGGCCCCGGAAACGACGTGACCCTGCCGTGAGAAGCAGCTATGGAAAGCCGCGTTCGCCGCCGCATTTTCATCGCGCGCGTCTGGCAACGTCGGCGAGAGGTTGGCGGCGGTATCGACGCGCGATACCGCACCACCCCGCTTGTTTCTGTCTCGCTCGCTTCTGACTCGCGCATTGGCCGGATATGTCTGACACTGTGACTGCTTCCCTTTCTCGCTGGGCTTTCGTTGGTGCCGCACTGGTTGGTGCGCTGTCGCTGGGCACTCCTGCATCGGCGCAGAACGGACCGCCCCCGGCCTATCCCGCGCAGCAGGTCTATCCGCCGAGCCAGGCGCAGCAGCAGGGCTCTGCAAATCCCATGTGCGGGCGCCTCGAGGCGCAGCTTTCGACCATCGATCGCGGCAACGGCCTCGATCCCGCGCGCGCCGAACAGCTTCGCCGTTATGAGGACGCCGCGTCCAAGCAGCAGAGCGAACTCGACCGCGTCTCGGCGCAGGCCAAGCGGATGGGCTGCGACAGTTCCGGCTTCTTCTCGCTGTTCAATGGCCAGTCGCAGCAATGCGGCCCGGTCAACAACCAGATCCAGCAGATGCGCGGCAATCTGGATCAAATCACCAGCAATCTCGAACGCCTGCGCGTCGGCACGCCCGGCAGTTCCGACCGTGATACCCAGCGTCGCTCGGTGCTACTGGCCCTCGCACAGAACAATTGCGGCCCGCAATACGCCGCCGCTGCGCAGCGCGCCGCCCCGCAGAACTCAGGCCCCGGCGGTTTCCTGAGCAACCTGTTCGGCAACAACGAGCCAAGTCCCGGCGCGCCGCCGCTGGATGGCAATATGTCGCCCGTTCCGTCCGGCACCTATCGCACCGTCTGCGTGCGCACCTGCGATGGCTTCTATTTCCCGATCTCGTTCGCGACGATCCCGGCGCGTTTCGGCGATGACGAGCGAACCTGCAAGAATCTCTGCCCGGCCTCCGACGCCAACCTGTTCACCTATCGTAACCCCGGCGAGGACATGAACTCAGCCGTCTCGGTGTCGGGTCAGCCATATTCGTCGTCGCCGAACGCTTTCAAGTATCGCACCGAGTTCAATCCGTCGTGCTCCTGCAAGGCGCAGGGCCAGACCTGGTCCGAGGCGTTGAAGAATGTCGACGACAAATCGGCAGCGGAGAACGGCGACATCATCGTCACCGAGGAACGTGCCAAGCGGATGTCACAGCCGCAGGCCAAGGGCACACCCGCCGCATTGAAGAAGGGCGCGGCGACCGATGCGCCGGCAGCGGCAGCTCCTGCGCAACCGGCGGCGCCGTCCACACCGGGCCAGATCCGCACGGTGGGTCCGCAATTCCTGCCGAATAACGCGCCGCGGTAGGCCCCATGACGTCGCCCGGCAAAGCAAGGCGACGAGCGCACGACCCCTGCGTCCAGCTTCGGACAACCTCCGAACAGTAAGCTCACGGGAAACCGTGAGGGTGTTCGGATGGTCTCGACTTATCTCAATTATAATATCGTCTCCCGCAATCTCACCCAATCGCTGACGCGGGTCTCGCAACAAGCCACCGTCTCCCGGGATACAGCCTATTACAAAGAGAACATCGGCAAGGTGAAAACCGTCGATGATCTCCTGAACGACTATCGGCTCTATACCTATGCAACGACGGCCTATGGGCTGGAGGACATGGCCTATGCCAAGGCCTTCCTGCGCAAGGTGCTGGAAAGCGATCTCTCCGACGCCAACAGCTTCGCCAACAAGCTGAGCGACAAACGCTACCGGGATTTCGCGGCGGCCTTCCCCTTCGGGGCCACCAGCAGCGGCACCAACGCTGCCCAGTCCGGGAACCAGACCGACGAAATGATCGGTCTCTACACGGCCGTAGCGAAGCGCGGGGTCGATGCTATCGACGCGAACAAGAACTACTACAATCTCGCGATCGGAAAAATCACCAACGTCAATGACCTGCTCGCCGACGATAAGCTGCGCGATTATGTTTTCTCGGCCTTCGGCATCGACAAGAATCGCTGGTCCCACGACACGATCAGCAAGGTGCTGAGCAGCGATCCGTCCGATCCGAACAGCTATGTCAATTCCGTTTGGGTGTCGCAGAAGGACGACATCAATGCGAATATCACCAAGGCCCAGGCAGCGATGCTCGATGCCGCCGGCAAGATCGACACATACATGGCGGCATTGAAACAGCCGGGCGCCGATATGGCCGATCTGCGCCGGAAGATCGATCTGGAGCGCACGCGCGGATCGATGAATGAGGTCAGTATCCTCAGCTATAAGGATGCACTCAAGACGATCGACAGCTATGTGGCGCTTGCCGGCGCTTTCGAGTTCTCGCCCGACGGCACATTGCCCACCGGAACGTCTGCTCAGACAGCCGCGCAGCTGAGCGACACCCATACCAAATATGTCAACAGCCAGGGCGCGGCCTATCTCGCAGCGGATGAAAATTACGCGGCATCGCTGATCAAGCAGTATCGCGCGGGCATCGCCAATGTGACTACAGTCGATGCCTTTCTCAAGACGCCAAACGTATATAACTTTGCTCTGAAAGCATTTGGCCTTGATCCCGAAGAGGTGTCGCCGACAATCATCAAGAACGTGCTCAAAAGCGATCCGGACGATCCGAAGAGCTACGTGAACAAGCTGCACGACGACCGATACGTTCAGCTCGCTCAGGCATTCAATTTCGACAGCAGCGGAAAGATCACGACGCCTGTGGTGGCGCAGGACGCGGCGGAAGTCACCCAGGTGATGAAGGACTACATCATCGCCAAGACACGCTTCACGAAGGACAAGGAGCAGGCCGAGCTGCGCAAGGCGGCCGACAAGGACGCGGTCTATTATCAGAAGAACATCGCCAATATCGAGAGCGTGAAGGATCTGCTTGCCGACAGGAAGCTCATCGACATCGCGCTCGTCGCCAAGGGCCTCGACCCCGCCAAGGTGACCACCGCCGATCTGAGCAAGATGTTCGACTCGGAACTGAACGACCCGAAGAGCTTCGTCAACACGCAGAAGGATCCACGTTTCGCAGAGCTGGTGGCCTCGTTCAATTTCGACGACGACGGCGAGATCGCGCGGCTACCGAAATTCGGGCCGCAGACCCGCGACCAGTTCATGGAAACCCAACACAAATATCTGCAGCAGACGCTGGAGACGCAGCAGGGCGAAAGCAATCCCGGCGTGCGGCTCGCCCTCTACTTCGAGCGCAAGGCGCCGAGCATCACCTCGGCCTATGACCTGCTTGCAGACAAGGCGCTGTCGGAAGTGTTCCGCACCATCTTCAGCCTGCCGGACGAGGTCGGCGCGATGGACATCGATCGGCAGGCCAAGGTGGTGGAGAAACACCTCAATCTGAAGGACCTCGCCGATCCCGCCAAGCTGGCCAAACTGCTGAACCGTTTCTCGGCGCTGTATGACATCAAGAACAGCACCAGCGCCGCATCTTCACCCGTCGTCACCCTGTTTCAGGGCGGTGGCCGCCTGAGCGACTCGACCTTTGCGGCAGTGGCCAACACGGCGCGGTGACGGGATCACGCGCCGATACGCGACGAGTCTGTAGGACGTCATTCGCCCTACAGCTTCATTCAAAAGATTCGCTGGAGCCCTTGCCGGGCCGCGTTACCAAGTCCTCATCCGGCTTCGGCAATGGATTGGCCAAATCGCGAAATTTGTTGGTGATCGGATAGCGGCGATCCCTGCCAAAGTTCTTCCGCGTCACTTTCACGCCCGGTGCCGCCTGTCGGCGCTTGTATTCGGCGAGGTTGAGCAGCCGATCGATGCGCGTCACGACGTCTTTCTCGTAGCCGGCCGCGACGATCTCCGACAGCGGTTCCTCGCGTTCGACGAGGCGTTCGAGAATGCCATCGAGAATATCGTAGGGTGGCAGCGAGTCCTGGTCGGTCTGGTTTTCGCGCAGTTCGGCCGTGGGCGGACGGATAATGATGTTGTTGGGGATCACTTCGCCATCAGGACCGAGCGCGCCTTCGGGCTTCCATGAATTGCGCAAAGTCGAGATGCGGAACACCTGGGTCTTGTAGAGATCCTTGATCGGATTGAATCCGCCATTCATGTCGCCATAGAGCGTGGCATAGCCGACCGACATTTCCGACTTGTTGCCGGTGGTGACAACCATGGCGCCGGTCTTGTTGGAAACCGCCATCAACAGCGTGCCGCGGGTACGCGCCTGCAGATTCTCTTCGGTGATATCACGTTCGAGACCCTTGAACGTGTTAGCGAGAATCTTCTCGAAACCATTCACGGCGTCGGCAATCGGCAGAATCTCGTATCGGAAGCCGAGCGCCTTGGCGAGCTTGTCGGCATCGTCGAGCGACACCTGCGCGGTGTAGCGGAATGGCAGCATGATGCCGCGCACACGGTCGGCGCCGAGCGCATCCACGGCGATCGCGGCGCAAAGCGCGGAGTCGATACCGCCGGAGATGCCCATCAGCACACCGGGGAAGCCGTTCTTGTTGACATAGTCACGCAGGCCAAGCACGCAGGCGGCATAGTCGCCCTCGTCGCCTTCCGGTACCGGTGCGATCGGGCCATTGCAGCTCCAGTGGCCGTCGATCTTCTCGAATGTCAGCGTGGTGATGCTCTCGGCAAACGACGGCAATTGCGCACCCAGCGAGCGGTCGGCATTGAGCACGAAGCTCGCGCCGTCGAACACCAGTTCGTCCTGACCCCCGACCTGATTGAGATAGACCATCGGTAGATGGCTCTCGGTGACGCGGGCGACCTGCACCGACAAGCGCAGATCCGTCTTGCCGCGGGCATATGGCGAACCGTTCGGCACGATCAGGATTTCGGCGCCGGTCTCGGTCAGCGTCTCGACCACGTCTTCGTAGTCGGCGGACTCTTCCATCCAGGTGTCTTCGCAGATCGGCACGCCAACGCGCAGGCCGCGGATAGTGACGGGTCCCGAGACCGAGCCGCGCGCGAAAACGCGCTTCTCGTCGAACACCCCGTAATTCGGCAGGTTGACCTTGAAACGGATCGCCGCGATACGGCCTCCGTCAAGCAGCGCGCAGGCATTGTAGAGCTTGCCGCCATCGACCCATGGCGAACCGATCAGCACGGCCGGGCCACCGTCCGCGGTCTCGCGCGCCAGCTCCTCGATGGCCGCCCGGCAGGCCGCCTGAAATGCCGGTTTCAACACCAGATCCTCCGGCGGATAGCCGGCGATGAACAATTCAGGAAACACGATCAGCGTCGCGCCGTCGGCTTTGGCCTGCGCCCGCGCAGCGCGCGCCTTGGCGGCATTGCCGGTGATATCACCGACGATGGGATTGAGCTGGGCGAGCGTGACGGTGAAGCGCGTCAATTCTGTCATGGAAACATCCAAGCCTACCGGCTCACCCTTCGCAACTGCGGGATTAGAAGATGCCTATGCGCTCACCGAGCGCATACAGCCAGGTCATGCCGGCGATCACCAGTGCGACGCCGACGGCCGCCGAGCCCATGTCCTTCACACGCCCGATCTGCGGATCGTGGTCGGTGGTGAGCCGGTCGGCGAGCTTCTCTATGGCGGTGTTGAGGAGTTCGACGGTGAGCAGCAGCAAAACCACCGCCACCAGCTCCAGCCGGCGCGCTGCGGTGGTGCCGATGAGGAATGACAGCGGCACCGCAAGGAGCAGCGCAAACAGCTCCTCGCGAATGGCCTGCTCCGATCGCGTCGCGAAGGTCAGGCCATTCCAGGTGTTGATGGTGGCCCGCCAGAGGCGCGACAAGTCAGAGACCCGATGCCACCGGCAGCGGCTCCGCCCTGTCGACGCGGGACGTCTTCAGCAGTTCGGCGATCAGAAACGCCATGTCGATGGACTGCTCGGCGTTCAGACGCGGATCACAGACCGTGTGATAGCGGTCATTGAGGTCCTCGTCGGTGATCGCGCGGGCGCCGCCGGTGCATTCGGTGACGTTCTGGCCGGTCATCTCCAGATGCACGCCGCCGGCATGAGTGCCTTCGGCCGCATGAATCTGGAAGAACGACTTCACCTCGGACAGGATGCGGTCGAACGGACGGGTCTTGTAACCCGAGTTCGACGTGATCGTGTTGCCGTGCATCGGATCGCACGACCACACCACCGAGCGCCCTTCCTTCTGCACCGCGCGGATGAAGCCCGGCAGATGCTCGCCGACCTTCTCGTGGCCGAACCGGTTGATCAGCGTCAGGCGGCCGGGCTCATTGTCCGGATTGAGGACGTCGATCAGCTTCAGCAGTTCATCCGGCTTCAGCGACGGGCCGCACTTCAGGCCGATCGGATTCTTGATGCCGCGGAAATATTCGACATGGGCATGATCGAGCTGCCGCGTACGGTCGCCGATCCAGATCATGTGGCCGGAGGTCGCGTACCAATCGCCGGTCGTGGAATCGACGCGCGTGAAGGCCTGCTCGTAACCGAGCAGCAGCGCTTCGTGGCTGGTATAGAAATCCGTCGAGCGCAGTTCCGGATGGCTTTCCAGATTGAGGCCGCAGGCGCGCATGAAGTTCAGCGCGTCCGAAATGCGGTCGGCCAGTTCCTTGTAACGGCGCGACTGCTGCGAATCCTTCAGGAAGCCGAGCATCCACTGATGCACGCTGCCGAGATTGGCGAAACCGCCGCTCGCGAAAGCGCGCAGCAGATTCAGCGTTGCTGCCGACTGGCGATAGGCCATCAGCTGGCGCTGCGGATCCGGCACGCGCGATTCTGGCGTGAAGGCGATATCATTGATGATGTCGCCGCGATAGCTCGGCAGCTCGACACCGCCCAGCTTCTCCATCGGCGACGACCGCGGCTTGGCGAACTGGCCGGCAATACGGCCAACCTTCACCACCGGCAGCGCGCCAGCATAGGTCAGCACGACAGACATCTGCAGGAAGGCGCGGAAGAAATCGCGGATATTGTTGGCGCCGTGCTCGGCAAAGCTCTCGGCGCAATCGCCGCCCTGCAACAGGAAGGCTTCGCCAGCGGCCACGCGGGCGAGCGACTTCTTCAGATTGCGGGCTTCACCTGCAAAAACCAGCGGCGGAAACGTAGCAAGCTGCGCCTCGACATCGCCAAGGGCCTTCTGATCCGGGTATTCCGGCATTTGCAGCACGGGCTTGCCGCGCCAGCTATCGGGTGTCCACCGCTCGGACATGAAAATCACTCCTGAAAACCGCGCTTTATGGCTGCGGAGGCCGCGTTATACACAGCACAGATGGGGATCGCCAGTTCGAAATCCACATTGCGCCCCAAGCCCTTGCAGCCAAAGCCGAATTCGCATTTGCTAGGCCCGGGTAAGGAACATATGGGACACCATGGGAGAAACTGCGGTGTCGGAGGCTGCACTGGACGACGCTTTTGCCGATGACATCACCTTCCAGGCGACCGACGGCTATTCGTTGGGCGCGACGCTGTACCTGCCCCGCGGCGCCCGTACCCACGCGGTTCTGATCAATTCCGCAACCGCCGTTCCCCGCAAGATCTACAGGGGCTTCGCCAGCTACCTCGCCAGCCGCGGCTGCGCCGTGCTGACCTATGACTATCGCGGCACCGGCGATTCGCGGCCCAAGGTCGGTCCCCTGTCCAGCCGCTCGAACGCGCTGGTCGGTTTCAAGGCGTCCATGACCGATTGGGCTGCGCTCGATGTCACCGCCGCGGTGAACTGGATGCGCGAGCGCTACAAGACGGTGCCACTTGCCTTTGTCGGTCACTCCTTCGGCGGTCAGGCGCTCGGCCTGATCCCCAACAATTCCGAAGTGTCGCGCGCCCTGCTCATCGCGGCACAGGCCGGAACCTGGCGGCTGATGACGCCGCCGGAGGGCTACCGCATCTACGCGCTGATGAAATTCGTCGGCGCGCCGCTCGCGCGCTTCATCGGCTATGCGCCCGGCAGGATAGGCCTCGGCTACGATCTGCCACGCGACGTGTTTCTGGAATGGGCTCAATGGGTGACCAGCGACCGCTATTTCTTCGACGACAGCAAGCTCCGGGCCCTCGTGAATTTTCCGCGCTATCGCGGCGAAATGCGGGCTCTGAGCTTTTCGGACGACCCGTGGGCCACGCGCGCCGCCGTCGAAATGCTCTGCGCAGGCTTCACATCAATCAAAGCCGAGATCGACAGTATCCGCCCCATCGAGGCCGGCTCGAAAAAGATCGGTCATTTCGGCTTCTTCCGGCCGGAGCACCGCGACACACTGTGGCGCGGCGCTGCGGAATGGATTCAGATGCAAGACTGACTATCCCGCGGCTGCGCCGCGCTGATTATTCCGCGGCTTCGCGCACGTAGCGCGCAGTCGGCGTGCGCATCGTCACCAGTTCCTCGGCCGCACTCGGATGCACGGCCACGGTGGCGTCGAAGTCAGCCTTTGTGGCCTTCAGCTTCACGCAGATGCCCAGCACCTGGATGAGTTCGGCCGCCTCCGGTCCGACGATATGGCAGCCGACCACGACATCGGTCGCGCCATCGACCACCAGCTTCATCAGCACACGGCTTTCGCTGCCGGAAATCGTCGATTTGATCGACCGGAAATTGGTCTTGTAGATATCGACGTGGCTGAAGGTGGCGCGGGCTTCCGTCTCAGTCATGCCGACCGTGCCAACTTCCGGCTGGGTGAACACCGCGGTCGGGATATTGCTGTGATCGACCTTTACGGTCTTCTTGCCGAACACCGTATCGGCAAAAGCATGGCCTTCGCGGATCGCCACCGGAGTGAGGTTGACGCGATTGGTGACGTCACCGACCGCGTAGATATGCGGCACATTGGTCTGCGAGAACTCGTTGACGATGATGCCTCCATGGGCGGCCTTGAGCGCAACGCCAGCCTTCTCGAGGCCGAGATTGGCGGTGTTCGGATTGCGCCCGATCGCAAACAACACCTGATCGGACGCGATGCTTGCGCCGCTGGACAGATGCGTCGTGAATTCGTGCCGGTGCTTCTCGACCCTGGTCACCGTGCAGCCGGTCAGGATGGTGATGCCATCCTTCTCCATCTCGCTGCGAACATGGGCCCGCACGTCTTCATCGAAGCCACGCAGGATGTTGTCGCCGCGATAGACCACCGTCACGTCGGAGCCCAATCCTGCAAAGATGCAGGCGAATTCGAGCGCGATATAACCGCCGCCCTGGATCACGATGCGCCTCGGCAGTTCGGGCAGATGAAACACCTCGTTGGAGGAGATCACATGCTCGATGCCGGGAATAGCAGGCCCATGATTGGGCGCGCCGCCCGTGGCGATCAGGATATGCTTGGCGCGAACCGTCTCGCCGGTGCCGAGCCGCAGCGTGTGCGGATCCTCGAACACCGCGCGGGTCTTGACCGTGGTGGCTCCGGTCTTCTCCACATTGGACTGATAGATGCCTTCGAGCCGGGCGATCTCCTTGTCCTTGTTGGCGATGAAGGTCGACCAGTCGAATGTTGCCGTCGGAATGGTCCATCCGAAGCCGGCGGCATCGTCGATCTCGCGCTGGACATGCGAGGCATAGACCATCAGTTTCTTCGGCACGCAGCCGCGGATCACGCAGGTGCCGCCGAAGCGATATTCCTCGGCCACCATGACCTTCGCGCCGTAGCCGGCAGCGATACGGGCGGCGCGCACGCCACCTGAACCACCACCAATGACAAACAGATCGACGTCGATATCAGCCATGATCGCTCCGAACTGCGGACCGAGGCCCGGGATGACGGGCCTCAGCTTGCGCCCCTAGATTTCCTTGCCACGCTTGCGCATTTCAGCGCGGAACAGGCCGTTGACCTGCTCCGAAAACTGCTGCGCCCACTGCTGCATATAGGTCATGCTGGCGGAAATCGACTGGGGCTCCTGCACCAGAAGTTTCTGGCCGAGCGGCGACTTGTAGAAGGTCGCAAGATCCTTCAACTCCGCCTCGGTGAAGTCGCTGGCATAGATCTTCGCCATCTGCTCGGTGATCTCCTTGTCGCGCCCGGCCATCGTCTGCGCGATGGTGATGGCGACCTCATTGAGATCCTTCTGATAGTTCAGATTGCTCTGCAGCAGCGAATCCTTGACGCGCTGAACCATGTTCGGCACGGCGTTGGCGTACATCGCGCTGGCATTCTTCATCGCCAGAATTTCCTTCGCGTAACCGATCGCGGCAGGCGACGCCGGCTTGATTGGCCGGGCCTGTCCTTCCGGAGACGCCTGCTGCGCGGAGACCGGCAGCGCGATCACTGCAACGCTGAGCGCTAGACCAGCGGACAGCAGCATGTGCGAGAGCTTCTTCATTCCAATTCTCCTTGGTTGCGCCGTTACGGACGCTCGAAAACGCGAATTCCCTGCGATCCTGCCAGCATGGCGGTGCTTGCCAGACCGATAAACAAACCGTGCTCGACCACGCCCGGAATGGCGCCGAGCAGCCCAGCCAGTCGGGGCGCATCGGTGATGGTCCCGAGCCGGGCGTCGATGATCCAGTGGCCACCATCGGTGACGAAAGCATGGCCGTCCTTGCCGCTGCGAATGGCCATTTCGCCAGACAGGCCGCACTTGGCGAACACATCGGCAATCGCACGGCGCGTGGCCGACAGGCCGAACGGGATCACTTCCACAGGCAGCGGGAAGCGGCCGAGAGTCGGCACCCATTTGGAATCGTCGGCGATGACAATCATGCGGTCGGACGCTGCCGCCACGATCTTCTCGCGCAACAATGCACCGCCGCCGCCCTTGATGAGATTGAGCGCCGGATCGACTTCGTCCGCACCGTCCACCGTGAGATCGAGCCGATCGACCTCGTCGAGTGTGGTCAGCGGCACGCCGCAACGTTCGGCATCGGCCCGTGTGGCTTCGGATGTCGGAACGCCAATGACCTTGAGACCGCCCGCCACGCGCTCACCCAGCAGTTCGACAAAATGCTTCGCTGTCGATCCTGTGCCGAGCCCGAGCTTCATGCCATCCTGCACATGCTCAAGTGCCTTGGCGGCAGCCTGTCGTTTCAGCTGGTCCATAGTCATCGGCGCGGCGGTCCTTGCAGTTCAAAAACGGTCCCGCGGACGGGATGCGCCGCATATCTAGCGACGTTTGGCGGCAAGGAACAGGGCGAAGGACGTGCATTCCCGGGGAATGCAGACCTGCATTCCCCGGGAATGCCAGATCGCATCCGGGACCCCTTGCGGTATCGGCCGATGACCGGTAGCGATCCTCACATGATCGATGCTCCCCCCGCCCCCCTCGTCGTTTTCGACCTCGACGGCACCCTCGTCGATACCGCCCCCGATCTCATCAGCGCGCTGAATCATGTGCTCCATCAGGAGGGGCTGGCCCCCGTCCCGCTGGAATCCGCGCGGAAAATGATCGGCCAGGGCGCCCGGCGCCTGATCGAACGTGGGCTGGAGCTCGAAGGGCGCGAAATGAGCCCGGACGAGGTCACACGCCTGACCCACGACTTCATCGATTATTACGCAGAGCATATCGCCGACGCGTCCCGCCCTTTCGAGGGCCTGATCGCGGCGCTCGACGATATGGCCAAGCGTGGCTACCGCTTCGCGGTCTGCACCAACAAGTTGGAATGGCTGTCGAAGCTGCTGCTCGAAAAGCTGGAGCTGACCAACCGATTCGCTGCGATCTGCGGCGCCGACACGTTCGGCGTCTCGAAACCCGATCCGGTCATCCTGCAGCAAACGGTAGCGCGTGCCGGTGGCGTGATGTCGTCCGTCGTCATGGTCGGTGATGCCGGCCCCGATGTCGGTGTGGCGCGGCGGGCCAATGTCCCGGTGATCGGCGTTACATTTGGCTATACCGATGTCCCGATTATCGAGCTCAAGCCCGACATCGTGATCGACCATTTCCGCGATCTACCGGCGAATGTCGACCGCCTGTTACCTCGACGCCCCGCCTAGCCTGTTCACATAATTGAGTTTCTCAGGTTGTTGGGCGACTTTGTTAACCATCAATTAACTATAAGCGGCCTGCGTGTTGCGTCATATGTACGACGCTCCTATGGTTGTCCGGGGATGGCGGCTAGCCGCAAAACGTGACGGATATACCCATGCGTAGAGTAATAGTTTTGGCAGCGGCAGGCTTGAGCCTGGCCGGTTGCAGTTCGTTCTCCATGGACGCATTCAAGTCGGCGCCGGAACCGGTTACCGTGCAGTTCGACTCGGTTCCGCCCGGCGCAGAGGTGGTCACGTCGATTGGCCCGAGCTGCAAGACCCCGTGCTCGCTGCCTCTGGCAACGGAAACCGGGTTCAGCGCGACCTTCACCCTCGCCAAATTCCAGCCGATGACAGTTCCGGTGACCGTCACCCGCGTTCCCGGGGATTTCACCTCGCCGGCACGGACCACGGTCGATCCGAGCCCGGTCGTCGCCGAATTGCAGCCCGCAACGCCGCCACGCCGCGCCCGCAAGGCTGCCAAGCGTGCAGCAGCGCCTGCCGCGGCCCCGGCCGCCGCAGCTGCGGCGGGCTCTCCGTTCCCCGCCCCGCGCTGATCCACCAAACATATACGTTGGCGTGATTGTGCCAGCTGCAACGCGTGACTAGATTGAACGTGCGGCGTTTTTCGCCGCGCGAGCAATCCATGTTTTGTAGTCAGGCATCTGAATGACCGTCTCCGAGTTGAGCCCTGCCCTGGCCTCCTCTGCCATGACCGATCCGTTCGGCCGGCGGATCAGCTATCTGCGTGTCTCGGTGACCGATCGCTGCGATCTGCGCTGCTTCTACTGCATGTCGGAAGACATGACGTTCCTGCCCAAGGCCGACCTGCTGACGCTGGAAGAGCTCGATCGGCTCTGCTCCGCGTTCATCGCCAAGGGCGTCACCAAGCTGCGGCTCACCGGCGGCGAACCGCTTGTCCGGCGCAACGTCATGAGCCTCGTGCGTTCGCTGTCGCGCCACCTCAAGACTGGCGCTCTGAAAGAGCTGACGCTGACCACCAACGGCTCGCTGTTGTCCAAATATGCCGATGAGCTCGTCGATTGCGGTGTGAAACGCATCAACGTCTCCCTGGATACGCTCGATCCCGCGAAATTCCGCACCATCACGCGCTGGGGCGATATCAACAAGGTATTGGCCGGCATCGATGCTGCGCAGGCAGCGGGCCTCGCCGTGAAGATCAATGCCGTTGCGTTGAAGAACATGAATGAGGACGAAATCCCCTCATTGATCGAATGGGCCCACGGCCGCGACATGGCACTGACCCTGATCGAGGTGATGCCCATGGGCGATATCGGCGAAGGCCGTATCGACCAGTATGTGCCGCTGTCGCTGCTACGCACGCGGCTTGCCGGTCAGTTCACGATGACGGATCTGCCGGACGACACCGGCGGTCCCGCCCGCTATGTCCGCGTTGCCGAAACTGGCGGCAAGATCGGCTTCATCACGCCGATGACCCATAATTTCTGCGAATCCTGCAACCGCGTCCGCATCACCTGCACCGGCACGATCCACACCTGCCTCGGCCACGAGGATGCCTCCGACCTGCGCAAGCCGCTGCGGGCTTCCGCCGACAACGACCTCCTGAACGCCACGATCGACCGCGCCATCGGCCTGAAGCCGAAAGGGCACGATTTCATCATCGATCGCCGCCACAACCGGCCGAGCGTCAGCCGGCATATGAGCGTCACCGGCGGCTGATCGACCGGCGGTGTTCCCGCCCCCAGACCCTCGACCAATGGCCTGCGACAAACCGTCAATTTCCGATTGACGATTGGATGACGCGCTGAAATGGTGCCGCCGAATTTCTTCGCCCAGCGGAAAAAGCTGCGCTTTCTCAGTGAGAAAGACGGAAAAGACGGGCGAAAGAACGGTATTCGGGGGGGAACTGTGGACGTACTCAAATTCACACGTGCGATCGATGCGCTGAGCGATGCCTTCGGGTTCATCGCCAAGTGGCTCGTGCTGCTCGCCTGCCTCGTCAGCGCCGGCAATGCCACGATCCGTTATCTCTTCAACTATTCGTCGAACGGCTGGCTCGAAATCCAGTGGTACATGTTCGCGGGCATCGTGTTTTTCGGCGCGGCGCAGACACTGCGCCTCAATGAGCATGTGCGCGTCGATCTGCTCTATTCGGCGGTTTCCGATCGCGCACGGTTGTGGATCGACATCATTGGCCTGTGCGTCTTCCTGCTGCCGGCGATGACATACCTCACTTATATGACGCTGCCGTTCTTCCTGAATTCCTGGCACTCGCAGGAAGTCTCCAGCAATGCCGGCGGTCTGATCCTCTGGCCGGTGAAGCTTGTGCTGCCGCTCGGTTTCGGTCTGCTGGTGCTGCAGGGCCTCGCTGAACTCGCGAAGCGCATCGCCGCCCTCGCCGGCGTCGTCAAGATCGACACCCATTACGAAGCGCCGCTGCAATAGCGGCGTTCGCTTTTTCAGCCTCTCGCATTTCGACCAATCCGTTCGATAGAACCAGTTCGATAGTCAGGACCACCGATGTTTTCCTACGGCGTGTTCCCCCCGCTGATGTTCGGCACCATGATCTGCTTCATGGTGTTCGGCTTCCCGGTCGCCTTCTCACTGGCCGCGGTCGGCCTGTTCTTCGGCATTCTCGGCATCTTCACCGGTCATTTCGATCCGTCCTTCCTGCAGGCGCTGCCGTTTCGCTTCTACGGCACGATCTCGAACGACCTGCTGCTGTCGATCCCGTTCTTCACCTTCATGGGCGCTATCCTCGAGCGCTGCGGCCTTGCTGAAGACCTGCTCGAAGGCACCGGCCAGCTATTTGGCAAGATTCCGGGCGGCCTCGCTTATGCGGTGATCCTGGTCGGCGCGGTGCTCGGCGCCATCACCGGCACCGTTGCTGCTTCGGTCATCGCCATGGGCGTGATCTCGCTGCCGATCATGATGCGCTATGGCTACGACATGAAGCTCGCCACCGGCGTCATCGCGGCATCGGGCACCATTACGCAGCTGATTCCGCCGTCGCTGGTGCTGATCGTGCTGGCTGACCAGCTCGGCCGTTCGGTCGGCGACATGTATCTCGGCGCCATCGGCCCCTCGATCATTCAGGTCGTGATCTTCATTCTCTACATCGTCGTGTTGTCGATCCTGAAGCCGAACGCGATGCCACCGATCCCGGAACATGCGCGCGAGCCCATGAACTGGAAGCTCATCAGCCGCGTGCTATGGGGCATGATCCCCTCGATCGTCCTGATCTTCCTCGTGCTCGGCACCATCGGCCTCGGCCTCGCGACGCCGACCGAAGCCGGCGCCATGGGCGCGGTCGGCGCGATGGTTCTCGCCGCACTGCATCGTCGCCTCACCTGGCCGCTGGTCGAACAGGCCATGACCTCGACCATGCGCCTGACTTCGATGGTGGTGTTCATCCTGATCGGCTCGACCTGCTTCAGTCTCGTCTTCCAGGGTATGGACGGTGCGCGCTGGATCGAACATCTGCTGACGGGCCTGCCCGGCGGCGTGGTCGGCTTCCTCGTCTTCGTGAACATCTTCGTGTTCTTCCTGGCATTCTTCCTCGACTTCTTCGAGATCGCCTTCATCATCATTCCGCTGCTGGCGCCGGTCGCTGCCAAGCTCGGCATCGATCTCGTCTGGTTCGGCGTGCTGCTCTGCGTGAACATGCAGACGTCGTTCATGCATCCGCCGTTCGGTTTCGCGCTGTTCTATCTGCGCGGCATCGCGCCGCCGGAAGTGAAGAGTCGCGATATCTACCTCGGCGCCATGCCATGGGTCGCCATGCAGATCATTCTGGTGATCATCGTGATCTACTGGCCCGGTCTCGTGACCTACTGGATCGACAACACGGCAGTGGATACGTCCAACGTGAAGATCGAAATCCCGCAGATCGAGATGCCGGCAATGCCGGACTTCGGGCCGGCGAAATAGCGGATGACGTCACGATCGCGCATTACGATCGGAGGATAACCGATGCTACATGAAGGAAGTTGCCACTGCGGCAACATCGCCTTCGAAGTCGAGGGCGACTTCAATTCGGCCATCGACTGCAACTGTTCGATGTGCCGTCGGCGCGGTGGCCTGCTCGCTTTCGTTCCACGCGACAAACTGGTGCTGAAAACCGCGCAAGAAAACCTGTCGACCTATACATTCAATCACCATGCCATTCAGCATCACTTCTGCAGCACCTGCGGCATTGCCCCGTTCGGCGAAGGAAAAGCACCCAACGGAATGATGATGGCATCGGTCAATGTGCGCTGCCTGCCTGCGGTCGATCTGAGCGCTCTGGATATCCAGCAGTTCGACGGCAAGGATCGCTAACGCGATCAGCCGACAAACATGATCTCGGCCTCGCCGAGCTTTTCAAATCGCACCACACAGCGATCGCCGGGCTTCAGGAACGGCAGCCCCGTCCAGCTACCTGTCGTGACGATCTGACCGACCTTCACGCCGCCACCTGCACGCATCATGTTCGCCAGCGCGACAGCGCCTGCGATGGGGTCATCGGTGGGATGGCCACCCTTGCGTTCGATCCGGGTTTCACCATTCACGATGAAAGTCATCTGCAGGTTCGGCAAATCGAGATGTGACCAGTCGGCCATCTCAGGCCCGAGCACCAGCCCGCCATTGATGCCGCAATCGGCAAGCTGCTCGAGCTTTGGCCGGCTCAGCGGCTCGCGAAAACGACTGGAGACCACCTCGATCACCGGAAGCACAGCCACGGATTGCGCAATCTCTTCGCGCGTATAAGACGCCGCGCGCGCCGGCAAATCGCGGGTGAAGCGGAAGGCGACCTCGCCCTCGACGCCGAGATGCGGGACTTCAACCACAGACATATGCGCCGGGCTCGAACGGATCATCCGGGCTTCGATCAGACCGCGTGTCGGTTCGCCCTCGGGCGGCGCACCGGCCTTGAAGGCACCAATGGGCTGTCCGACGAGAGTGGCCACGCGATCCTGAATCTCGTGCGCCTCCGCAACCGAAGATGGCGTGACCGGAAGTCCCTCAATCTGCATGCCGCTGCGGCGCGCTTGGGCGAGAATTTCGGCAGCTACGGCGATCTCGGATTCGGTCATGACGGCATCTCTCAAGGACAAAAGCTCTGCGGCGTCCATGAGACTTAGCGGATTTCCGTGCCCGGCAATACCGCGCGGCATGCGTGCGTGCCCCAACAAAAAGCCCGACCTTCTCGCGAAGGCCGGGCTCCATGTTTGATCGAGGCTTAAGATCAGCCGCGGGTACGCGAGCGGATCATGAAGCTGTCGAAGGTGTATTCGGCGACCTGCCACCACAGATATTCGTCCGAACGATAGGCCTGCATCGCGTCAATCGATTTCTTGAAGTCGGCGTTCTTCGCCGAGGTTTCAGCCCAGAGTTCGTTGGTCGCCTTGAGGCAGGCGTCCAGAACTTCATTGGTGAACGGACGCAGCTGCGTGCCGCCGGCAACCAGCTGCTTCAACGCCGCCGGATTCTGCATGTCGTAACGAGCGGCCATCCAGCTGTTGGCATTGGCGCAGGCATTGGTGAGGATCGCCTGATAGCTCTTCGGCAGCGCGTTGTACTTCTCGAGGTTGGTGAAGGCGTGGACCGTCGGGCCACCTTCCCAGAAACCTGGATAGTAGTAGTACTTTGCGACCTTCTGGAAGCCGAGCTTCTGATCGTCATAGGGACCGACCCACTCGGCAGCGTCGATGGTGCCTTTTTCGAGCGACGGATAGATGTCGCCACCCGCAAGCTGCTGCGGCACGACGCCAACCTTCTGCAGCACCTGACCGGCAATGCCGCCGATGCGCATCTTGAGACCGGAGAGATCGGCAACGGTCTTGATCTCCTTGCGGAACCAACCGCCCATCTGCGTGCCCGTATTGCCGCAAGGGTGACCGATGACGCCAAATTTCTTGAAGAACTCGTTGCCGAGCTGTTCGCCGCCGCCCTGGTACCACCAGGAATTCTGCTGGCGTGCGTTCAGGCCAAACGGGACCGACGCGTAGATCGCGAAGGTCGGATCCTTGCCGACATAGTAGTAGGACACAGTGTGGCACATTTCGACGGTGCCGTTGGAGGTCGCATCGAGCGCCTGCAGACCGGGGACCAATTCACCGGCCGCGAAGACCTGGATCTGGAATTTGTTGTCGGTCATTTCGGCGACCTGCTTCGCCATCATCTCGGCGCCGCCATAGATGGTGTCGAGCGACTTCGGGAAGCTCGATGCGAGGCGCCATTTGACCTCGGGCGCGGACTGCGCGATCGCCGGCGAGGCAACGGCGGCCACCGCGGCGCCGGCCGTCGAAACCTTCAAAAACTCACGACGCTTCATTCAAGCTCTCCTTTTGCGGGCGTTTTCCCTAGAATTCCTTTGAGCATATTCAGCGGCAAATCGTTGCGCGATTCAACCGAAGACGCTCTGGTGCAGAGGCTGTCTAACACGGTTATTCAGCCGCGGAAAACACGACGAACGTCGTTGCCAGCCCAATTGAACGAAAGTTCTATGCGACATCTCGGCCCCGGCCACCGGCCGGCTTACGCTGCCGCAATAACGGCCTGCAACCGGTCGCGGATCTGCGTGCCGATGGCCCGATAGATCGCGGCGTGCGGGCCGTTGGGCTCGCTGACGACCACCGGCGTGCCGGCATCCGACATGGCGCGGATGGACATATGCAGCGGCACCTCGCCGAGGAACGGCACCTTGAGCCGCTCTGCCTCGTGACGGGCGCCGCCATGGCCGAAAATGTCCGATCGCGTGCCGCATTCCGGGCACTGGAAATAGCTCATATTCTCGATGATCCCGAGCACGGGCACGTTGACCTTGGTGAACATCGCAAGGCCTCGCCGCGCATCAATCAGCGCCAGATCCTGCGGCGTCGAGACGATCACGGCGCCCTTCAGAGGCACATTCTGCGCCAGCGTGAGCTGCGCGTCGCCGGTGCCCGGCGGCATGTCGACGACAAGGACGTCAAGCGTGCCCCAGGCGACGTCGCGCAGCATCTGGGTGATCGCCGACATCACCATCGGCCCACGCCAGATCATCGCGGTCTCTTCCTCGACCAGGAAGCCGATCGACATGATCGACAGGCCGAAGCGCTCGATCGGAATCATCTTCCTGTTGTCGTCGAGAACAGGCTTTTCATTGATGCCGGTCAGCCGCGGCACCGAGGGGCCGTAGATATCGGCGTCCAACAAACCGACCTTCAGACCGAGATCCCGCAGGCCCAGAGCCAGATTGAGCGCGGTGGTCGATTTGCCGACGCCGCCCTTCCCCGAGGCCACGGCGATGATCGCCTTCACGCCCGGAATCTCTGCCTGCTTGGACATCGCTGACGTCGCGCCCGGCGGCTGGTGCGGACGATGCGCCGAGACCGGCTGAACACCGCCGCCTTGCGGACCATGCCCATGGCCACCGGGGCCATGGGAATGTCCTGCATGATCGTGGCGCTGCGGCGCAGCCGGCGCGCTGCCGGGCTTGCGTTCGGCGGTCAGTGCGACCATTGCGCCGGTGACACCAGGGATTGCCCGCACCGCGGCTTCCGCCTGCGCGCGCACGCTCTCCCAGGCCCGCGCCTCGGCGGCGTCCACATTGATCGAAAACAGCACCTTGCCGTCTGTCACGACGATCTCGGACAACACATTGGCATGGATCAACGGCACACCGCGCGGCGATGTCACCTTGGCCAGACCATCCAGAACCTGCTGCTGCGAAACGCTCAATGCGTGTCTCCCGATCGACGGATAATGCGAACCGCACAGATAGAGAACTTCCGCCCTAAGTCCATGCCGTTTCTAGGATATGTTGAGAATTCCGGGATTGCTCTAGCACAAGACCGGCATCAGATTTTCTTTTGCAACGCACCATAGGTGGCTGAAGCCATGAGTGGTAACGGGGGCTTTGCCGCGTCCTGCGCAGCGACTATGCTGGCGCTCCTCACCACCAACGATCTCGTCGCCCCAAAATGTCAGGCGGCGCCCTCACTTCCCAACAGTCGACGTTCGGCAGCAAAGCCGACAGCATCCAAAGGGTACGGACATGGCCAAAGTTGCATTCATCGGTCTCGGCGTCATGGGTTTCCCCATGGCCGGTCACCTTGCCACCAAGGGCGGCCACGAGGTCACCGTCTACAACCGCAACGCAACCAAGGCCAAAGCGTGGGTGGAGAAGTTCGGCGGCAAGTCCGCACCGACCCCGAAAGCGGCTGCTGAGGGCCAGGACTTCGTGATGTGCTGCGTCGGCAATGACGACGACCTGCGTTCGGTCACCACCGGCGCTGACGGCGCATTCAGTGGCATGACCAAGGGCGCGATCTTCGTCGATCACACCACTGCCTCAGCCGAGGTCGCCCGAGAACTCGATGCCGCTGCGACCAAGGCCGGCTTCCACTTCATCGACGCGCCGGTGTCCGGTGGCCAGGCTGGTGCCGAAAACGGCGCCCTGACCGTGATGTGCGGCGGCGACGCCAAAGTCTATGCCAAGGTCGAGCCGATCATCACGGCCTATGCCAAGATGCAGAAGCTGCTCGGTCCCGCGGGCTCCGGCCAGCTCACCAAGATGGTCAACCAGATCTGTATCGCCGGCCTCGTCGAGGCCTTGTCCGAAGGCATTCACTTCGCCAAGAAGGCCGGTCTCGATGTGAATGCGGTGGTCGAGGTGATCTCCAAAGGCGCCGCGCAATCGTGGCAGATGGAGAACCGCTACAAGACCATGAACGATGGAAAATTCGACTTCGGCTTCGCTGTCGAATGGATGCGCAAGGATCTCTCGATCTGCCTCGCCGAGGCCCGCCGCAACGGCGCGAGCCTGCCGGTCACGGCTGTCGTCGATCAGTTCTACGGAGAAGTCGAGACGCTCGGCGGCAAGCGCTGGGATACTTCAAGTCTCTTGGCAAGATTGCCCCGGTAAACATCTAGGTTTCCTGAATAAATCACGGCGGAGCGGTGTCCGACAGGCGCCCTCCGCCGATACCATTTTTATCGAATATTAACCGGATTACTTCGTTCTTTAAGGCACCTCTTAATGATTGTGCGGCACAGATAGAGTCTGTGAAAAACCGCCCGCGTTTGCGTGCAGGATTTGTGTACGAGTGATGAGTGAGCCCGCCGCCAGGCCCGAGGTCGTCCAGCTTCCGGCTGAACCGCCCGTCGCTGTTCCGCCGCGCAATCGCCGGGCGGCACAACAGCGGGTGCGCGAAGCACGCGACCGGCTGACCTCGACATCGGGAACACGCCCCGCTTTCGATCGCGAACTGCTCCGCCAATACGCCCAGACCCGCCTCTCCGCCTCGCTCGTTGTCACGCTGCTGGTGGTCGGCACTGGCATCCTGTTCGGGTTCTGGATGCAGCCGCTGCCGGCCGCCGCGTGGTCATGCGGCATGCTGTGCATTCACGCGGTGATCCTGCGCGCCTGCAATCGCTATCTGGCGGAAACACCGACACCCAGCAGCACGCATAAATGGCGGCTGCGCTTTATCTTTCTGGACCTGCTCTACGGCCTGTCGTGGACGGTGATCCTGGTGCATCCGACCGGCGTCGACGTCGTCTCCAATTCGCTGATGATGTTCCTGATGCTGCTGGTGGTCGCGGTCTCCAGCATGCTCGCCGCAAGCCTGCCGATTGCCGCCTTTGCGGCCACCGCGCCGGTGACGCTCGGCGTCGCGCTGAGCTTCATCCTGCGCGGCACCTTCGACAATTACGTGCTGGCGGTTCTGGCTATCGCAGCCGAAGGCTATTTCGCACTGCTGGCGCAACGCCTGCATTCGACCACACTGGCGACGCTGGAAGCCCGCGCCGAGAAGGACGCGCTGATCGGCGAACTCGAACAGGCCAAGGCCATCTCGGACGAAGCGCGCCACCGCGCCGAGGCCGCCAACGTCGCCAAGTCGCGCTTCCTCGCACAGATGAGCCATGAATTACGTACACCGCTGAACGCCATTCTCGGCTTCTCGGAAGTGATGAAGAGCGAGATCTTCGGCGGCCATGCCGTGCCGGTCTACAAGGACTATTCCGCGGACATCCATAATTCCGGCGTGCATCTCTTGAATCTGATCAACGAGATCCTCGACCTGTCGCGTATCGAGGCCGGCCGATACGAGCTCAACGAAGAAGCCGTCTCGCTGGTGCATGTCGTCGCGGACTGCCATCACCTCCTGAAGCTGCGCGCATCGAGCCGCGGTATCACCATCCACGAAGTATTCGAGCACGACATGCCGCGCGTTTGGGGTGACGAACGCGCGTGCCGCCAGATCGTACTCAACCTGCTGTCGAATGCGATCAAGTTCACCCCGCAGGGCGGCGAGATCTGGCTCAAGGTCGGCTGGACGGCATCCGGCGGGCAGTATCTGAGCTGCAAGGACACTGGTTCGGGCATCGCCGAAGAAGAGATTCCGATCGTGCTCGCGTCGTTCGGTCAGGGATCGAACTCGATCAAATCTGCCGAACAGGGCGCGGGTCTCGGTCTGCCGATCGCCAAGAGCCTGATCGACATGCATGGCGGCACCTTCACGTTGAAATCGAAGCTGCGGGTCGGCACTGAAGTGATCATCACCTTCCCGCCTGAACGCGTGATGTCGGCGCTTGCGCCGATGACGCCCGACGCGCCGCCGTTGCAGCCGAATTACGAGATGAACGTCGCCTATGAAAAACGCCGGCCCCGCAACAAGCCGATCATGAATGCAGGAACCGGGCTATAGAACATGATCCCGAAAAGTGGATGCCGGTTTTCGGACCAGATCATGCTCACAACGAAAATTTCGACGCTTGCGCAAGCAAGCCGATCCGCTTCAATATTACGGGATGAGCAAAGAAACACCGTGTATCGCAGTCTGCTTCATCGATCCCAAGACCAAGCTCTGCCTCGGCTGCGGACGTACGCTGCCCGAGATCGCGCGCTGGGGAAAGATGGACAGCGCGGAGCGTATGGGCACGATGGCACTGCTCCCGGCGCGCATGGCCGAGGCCGGGCTGGAGCCTTCGTCGACCTACACCGCAAGGAAGACATCCGCGACCACCTGAGAGGCTCGCCATGAGCCGGGTCTTTCTTCTCGTCATCGTCATTGTCGCAACTGCGGGCGCTGCCCTCGCCTATGGTGATCCCAAGCAGATCTCCAAGGCCGGCAATCTCGTTACGGAAATTTTGCGCAAGCAGAGTCCGCCGCCGTTGCGACTGGTCGACGTGCCGCGCGGCAATACAGGCGAGTTCGGACTTGAGGCCAGGATCAACGGCGTGAAGACAGCCATGGTGATCGACACCGGCGCAACCTCGGTGGTGCTGACTTATGAGACCGCCAAAGCCGCGGGTCTGCCGCTCGAATTGCTCGACTACAATGTCGACGTCGAAACTGCGGGCGGCCGCACCAAGGCTGCGCGGTTGACGCTGGATCGTCTGGCCATCGGCAAACTGGTGGAGCGTTCGGTGCCTGCACTGGTGGTGCCGCGCGGCCAGATGAAGACCAACCTGCTTGGCATGAGCTTTCTCGACCGCCTGGAAAGCTGGGAAGTCCGCGCCGACAAGCTGATGCTGCGCGGGTATCCGTGAGCGCGATGAAACTAAAAGGCGATCATCTTGTGAAGTGAAAAGCGATGACTCGCCCTTCCTGCGAGGGAAAGGAAAGGTCGAAATCTTTTGGCAACTTCCAGTGGTCCGGATCGCCACTGATCCAAGTTGTCCCATCCCTCCCGATCGTGACTACCGCATTGGCAAGTGCAGTCAGAATGACCTCGGTCCTGTCATACAGTCTTCCACCACTCGGCAAGGACATCAAACGGTGGAAGGGCTCCAAGGAAACGACGCCGTTCACCGACATTAGCCAATCTTTGTGGGCAGCTACAGCATACCAAAAACCACTTTGCTTCACCCATAAAGGATCTGCATTTAGTAAGGTCAGGTCCTCGACAAGTCGTCCAACAAGCCGGGCACCCGAGAGATCATTGCCAACAAATGACGTTTGCTTTCTGCGAATGAAACTAGGACGTCTTCGATCACGGGAATGTCGTCTACGGCATAAACGCGGTCTTCAGACATTCGTTTATCCCCGTGAATCACTCCACGCGCCTATATCACGCGGCTTGCGCCTCGGCCGACTCGTCCTCGACCAGCGCGATGGCATCGCGCAGCACCTGAATGCCAGCGCCATGCTTGACGCCGTTCTCCGCAAGATGGCGCCGGAACGCGCGCGCGCCGCGCACCGCATGGAAGGCACCGACAAAATGCCGGGTGATCGAGTGCAGCCGCGTACCCTGCGCGAGCTGATTCTCGATATAGGGCATCATCGCCTCGAAGGCGTTCTTCATCGTGGCGTACGGCGCCGGCTCGCCGAATAGTTCGGGATCGACCGCGAGCAGCCGCCACGGCTCCTGATAGGCCGCGCGGCCGAGCATCGCGCCGTCCACATGCGCTAGATGAGCAGCGGCTTCAGTAATGCCGACGATGCCGCCATTGATGACGATCGGCACATTGGGCATCGCCGCTTTCAGCCGGTAGACGCGGTCGTAATTCAGCGGAGGAATGTTGCGGTTCTCTTTCGGCGACAGGCCATTGAGCCAGGCCTTGCGCGCATGCACGATCAGGCTATCGGCGCCAGCTGCGACCACCGCGCGCGCGAGCGTATCGAGTGCCACTTCAGGATCCTGATCGTCGATCCCGATGCGGCACTTCACGGTGACGGGCACGTTCACGGCCTGCTTCATCGCGGTCACACCGCGCGCCACCAGATCGGGCTCCGCCATCAGGCACGCACCGAAGCGCCCATCCTTCACACGATCGGAGGGGCAACCGACATTGATGTTGATTTCGTCATAGCCGAAATCCGCACCGATCTTCGCAGCCTCTGCGAGGTGCGCGGGCTCCGAACCACCGAGCTGCAGCGCCACCGGGTGTTCACTGGCATCGAAGCCAAGCAGCCGCGCGCGGTCACCATGGATCACGGCACCGGTCGTCAGCATCTCCGTATAGAGCCGCGTCCGCCGCGACAGCAGACGATGGAAGACGCGGCAGTGCCGGTCGGTCCAATCCATCATAGGCGCGACAGAAAAGCGATAGTCTTGCGATTTCAATGAATTAACCTATGTCCTCAATGGGATGAAACACGAATACGTGCACTCCAAACTAGCCGAATTTGCGCACGTTTGTACCTGTTTTGACCTCTCGGTGCACATATCGCGCGCTAAAGTTGGAGTGCACACGCAAGGCGACCTTCACTCGATTGGCATCTGAAACCTGGCGCGCCTCCAGGTCTGGCGGCGACACGCTCCGACATCGTCGACATTTTAAGCGACCGCCCATGGATATCTGGCGCGAGAGCCAGCCTTGTTGCACGGCGGCGCGTCGACGATTTTATCGCGAAGAATATTGAGCGAATGAAGAGCAAGTCTTCATTCGCTAGGCGAGCAGACGCGGCGTTGTATTTGGAAGACCGAGTTACCGGCGACAGTTTCTCATGCGGACGATTTGCACGATGCGCTTGTTACATCACAGCGCCGATTTGCCACGGCACGAATTCGAGATCGCCATAACCCAAATCCTCCGATTTGGTGTGGGCGCCTGAAGCAACCTGCAGAATCTGATCGAGGATCTCCTGCCCTTTAGCCTCGATCGACGTTCCATCAAGCACGTCGCCGCAATTGATATCCATGTCGTCGGCCATGTTCCGATACATTTCGCTGTTCGTGGCGAGCTTGATGGAAGGTGTCGGCTTGCAGCCAAAGGCCGAACCGCGGCCGGTGGTGAAGCACATCACGTTGCACCCCCCGGCAACCTGACCGGTCGCGCCGACTGGATCGTAGCCGGGGGTGTCCATGAAAACGAACCCCTTCTCCTTGATCGGTTCGGCATACCCGTAGATTGCACGCAGCGCGGTCGTGCCACCTTTGGCAGCAGCGCCCAGCGATTTCTCCAGAATTGTCGTGAGTCCACCGGCCTTGTTGCCTGGCGAGGGATTGTTATTCAACTGGCCACCATTGCGGCTGGCGTATTCTTCCCACCAGCGAATCCGCTCAATGAGCTTCTCTCCGACGGAGCGGCTGACCGCACGGCGCGTCAACAGATGCTCCGCACCATAAATTTCCGGAGTTTCAGCAAGCACTGCCGTCCCTCCATGCTTGACCAACTGGTCGACCGCGGCTCCCAGCGCAGGGTTAGCGGTAATGCCCGAATATCCGTCCGAACCGCCACACTGGAGGGCGAGGACGATTTCAGACGCTGGCCGCGTCTCGCGCTTGGCGCGCGCAGCAACCGGCAGCATTGCCCGGATGCGTTCGACGCCCTGATCGATGGCTTTCCTGGTTCCGCCAGACGCCTGAATTGTCATGGTCTGGAAGTGATCGCCTTCCACCAGGCCATATTCTTCTTTCATACGATCGATCTGAAAGACTTCGCAACCAAGGCCGACCATCAGCGCGGCGCCGAGATTGGGGTGGGTCGCGTAACCCCATTGGGTACGGCGGAGCAAATCCCAGCCCTCCCCATAGGATGCCATTCCACACCCGGTGCCATGCACAAACGCCACCGCGCCATCGATCTCGGGATAGTCATCAAGCAGTCCGGAGCGATTGACCTCTTCGGCAATGAATTTCGCCGTCGTTGCCGAACAATTCACGGAGGTCAGGATGCCAATATAGTTTCGCGTTCCGGTTCTTCCGTTTGGTCGCACATAACCTTCAAAGGTTGCACGCAGCTCGGGCGGCAATACTTCCGAGAGTTTGGCTCCCTCGGCAAACTGATAGTCGCGCGCGAAGTCATGCATGACGACGTTATGCTCGTGCACCCAGTCGCCGGGCACGATGTCCTTCGATGCGAAACCAATGATCTGGCCGCACTTCCGCACCGGCTCGCCCTTATGGATGGCGGCGGTGGCCATCTTGTGCCCCCGTGGTATTCGCTGCTGTGCGACCAGATTGGCAAGACCGGTACCGAGAAGGATTTGATCGACGGCGACAATCACGTTGTCGTCGGACGATAAACGGATCGTTCGTGGCGTGCTCATTGGTGAGTTCTCATTTCAGGTCAGATCAAGTCAAACAGTAGCCTGGCGTAAATGATCAACCGACTTCAACAGCGTCTTGCGTGCCGTCTGCAGATGCGTCCGGCATTTAGCGTCAATGGCGTCCAGATCGCGGCTGCGCAATGCTGCGATATATGCGAGGTGCTCGTGCAAGGCGACATAGTTACGTTCTTTTTCGTCGGCCTTGTTCCACTGATAGTGGTAATGGAAGATCATCGATATCACGTCGTAGAAGTTCAAGACGAAGCGGTTCTGTGAGGCGTCATGAACGAGGCGATGAAGTCGTTCGTCGAGTCGCGAGAACTCCCGGTATCGTTCATCGATGTTTTCCAGCAGGTGATGATGTTCTCGCTCGATCGCGTCGAGCTCGGACCAGGCCGCAGCGTCCGGCGGCAGTTCGGCAAAACGATGCGCCGAGCGGAGTTCGAACATCTCGCGGATCTCGTAGATCTCCATCGCAAAATCAGTCGTGATCCCCTTGAAGACCCACGCGCTGTTAGGACGGCGCTCCAATAGGCCAAAGTGATTGAAGTGTGTGAGATGTTCGCGGATGGCGGAGGTTGATGTCGAGAACTGGCGGGCCAGTTCGGCACAGTTGATGAGCTCTCCCGGGCGAAAATCGCCCTGCAGAATCCACTCCATGAACCGGCGCCCGACGATATCGCTGACGGACTCGGTCTGCGCTTCGGGAAAGTAATCGTCTGCCACCGGTGAGCGCACGAGATGTCTGCGGCTGCCGTCGCGGTGAATGATATTGGCATTGGCGAGAGAGGACAGCACGGCGCGCACCGTCGTGCGACTGACATCGAGAGCCTGCGCCAGTTCGAGTTCTGAACGGAGATGCGTACCAAGTTCGTGCTTCGCGAGCATATTCAAGCAGCGGTTGTGGGCGCGTTTGAAGACAGCGTTACTCTTCATTCTTGCGATCGATCCTCAGTAGCAAAAAAGCTATTCGGCGCTTTCAGTTTTTTACAGATAAAAAACAATTTGACGAAGTACCAGCCCTTAAAGATTCATGGCCTCACAAAAAAGCTCGAGGAAACACATGACGACGGTTCCCACCCTATCGATAGCAGTGACTGCAAACCCCGACGCCAGCTACTCGGCGGCAGCGGTCGCGTGACCGGTCGGATCATCCAGTTCGGGACCAGTCGCTTCCTTCAGGCCCATGTCGGTGTTTTCGTCCACGAGGCACGTGTTTCCGGCCAAGACGTCGGGCCGATTGCCGTTGTTCAAGCATCAAATTCTACCGGTCGCGCCGGACGCGTTCAGGCATTTGGCCGGCCCGAAGGCTATCCCGTCCTGATCCGCGGTATCGAAAATGGCGTCAAGATCGACCGGCGCATCGACGTTCTGAGCGTGGACCGTGGATTCTCCGCAGCGCGCGATTGGCGGGAATTGTCTGGCTGTTTCGTCGCGGAAGCGGATGTCGTCGTCTCCAATATGGGCGATACCGGTTACGAGGTTGCAGACAGCGACCGCGGATCGGCTTTGCTATCCGGCGACGTGCCACAATCCTTTCCGGGCAAGCTGACAGCTTTGCTCCACCGGCGCTGGCGGGACGGCGCCCGCCCGTTGACCGTGCTGCCTTGCGAACTGGTTCACCGCAACGGCCGCATCCTCGAAGAGAGAGTGCTGGCGTTGGCAAGCGAGGCCGGCGCACCGTCAGCTTTCGTCGAATGGATTGCGAAAGAGATCATCTTCGCCGAAACGCTGGTCGATCGCATCGTGTCGGAGCCGATCGAGCCTATCGGCGCGGTCGCTGAGCCCTATGCGCTGTGGGCGATCAAGCGCGCCCCTGGCCTTTCAGCGCCGTGCATCCACCCCGCCATCGTTCTGGCCGACGAACTCGAACCGTTCGAGCGACTCAAGCTGCACATTCTCAATCTCGGCCATACCGTGCTTGCCGACATCTGGCTGTCCGAGAGCCGCGCTCCGAACGAGACCGTGCGAGAAATTCTTGCGAACGCCTCCATCGCTGAACGGCTTGATCATATCCTGCAGCGCGAAGTGCTGCCAGGCTTCGCCGTTCATGGCATGGAAGCGGAAGCGCGCGGGTACATTGTGACGACGCTCGACCGTTTTCGAAATCCGTTCCTTGATCACCGGATTTCCGATATCGCACAGAACCACGTCATGAAGATCGACCGGCGTATTCTTGCATTCCTCAAATGGATCGCCGAGCGCGGGCACGCGCCTGCAACTCCCAAGCTCGATGCGTTCAAAGCGCGACAATCGGCGCTTCAAGCCTGAGATGAAATAGAACCGGCATGACCTATCATTTCGATTTTTCGGCGTTGCTGCCGTATTGGCCAGAATTCGCCCGTGGCATCTGGCTGACCTTGCAGTTGTCCGCCATCTCGACGGTGTTGGGTTTCGTTCTCGGCACGCTCTGCGCCATTGGTCGTGCCGATGGTTCGCGCTGGGTCAAGTGGCTTGTCGCCATCTACGTCGAGGCGATCCGCAACACCCCACTGCTGGTACAGGTCTTCATCATCTATTTCGGTATCGCGACCCTCGGCTTACATGTCTCAGCCAACTTGGCCGCGGTCATCGCCCTGGTCATCAATGTCGGGGCCTATACCTGCGAGATCGTGCGTGCAGGTATCGAATCCGTCCACAAATCGCAGATCGAAGCCGCCGAATGCCTGGGGCTGTCCCGCGTCCAGACATACTGGCATGTGGTGTTACGTCCGGCGATCGAGCGCGTCTATCCGGCGGTTACCAGCCAATACGTCCTCTTGATGCTGGCATCCTCCATCACGTCGCAGATCTCGGCCGAGGAACTGACCGCCGTCGCCAACCGGATCCAGTCCGATACGTTCCGCGCCTTCGAAACCTACATCGTCACCGGCGTTCTGTACCTGCTGCTGTCGCTCGTCGTCCGTATCTGTCTGTGGCTGTTCGGATTGGCTATCTTCGTTCGTCGGCGCAAGCTCGGCACGGCGATCTAGGAAAAGTCCATGCCGACATTCAGCCTCGTTCATCTCGAATTCCTTCTCACTGCCGCGCAGTGGACGATCGGCCTGTCGATCGCAGCCTTTGTCGGCGGCGGCCTGGTCGGGTTCGTGGTCGCGCTTGCGCGCATCTCCGACCTGCGTGTGTTGCGAATTGCCGCGACAGTCTACATTCAGCTCGTTCAGGGGACGCCGCTGCTCATTTTGCTGTTCGCCATCTATTTCGGCATCGCGCTGCTCGGTTACACCAATCTGCCTCCGCTCATTGCGGCCAGCGCGGGCCTCATCATTTACTCCTCGGGATTTCTTGCCGAGATCTGGCGCGGCTGCATCGATTCCGTTCCGAAGACGCAATGGCAGGCGGCGGAGTGCCTCGCGCTCACGCGATGGCAGCGCATGGTGAAAGTCATCCTGCCCCAGGCAGCGCGCATCGCCACCGCCCCCACCGTCGGCTTCCTGGTACAGATCGTCAAAAATACGTCGCTGGCGTCTGTGGTCGGCTTTGTCGAATTGGCCCAGGCCGGAAAGCTCATCAACAATTCGATCTACGAGCCGTTCACGGTCTTCATGATCGTCGCGCTCATTTATTTCGCGATCTGTTTCCCGCTCTCGACCTGGAGCCGGAGCCTGGAAAGGAAGCTCAATGTCGGCCGTCGTTAGTCTTTCAAACGTCCATAAGCAGTTCGGTTCGCTCAAGGTCCTCGACGGCGTATCGTTCGAGGTGGGACGTGGCGAAGTCGCTGCCATCATCGGTCAATCCGGCTCCGGCAAGTCGACCGTCCTGCGATGCATCAATGCGCTTGAAACGATCCAGCAAGGGACAATCGATGTGTGCGGCCACGCATTACACGATGCGAGCCTCAATCGCCGCGCCTTGCATCTCGACGTCGGCATCGTGTTCCAGAGCTACAACCTGTTTCCGCACCTGACCGTCGAACAGAACATCATGCTGGCGCCCGTCAGCGTGAAGTCGATCCCCAAGAAGCAGGCCCGTGAACTCGCCCGCGAGGTGTTGACCCGCGTCGGGATGGAGGCAAAGGCGGAGAATTACCCCGAGCAACTGTCGGGCGGTCAACAGCAGCGGGTCGCGATCGCCCGCTCGCTCGCGATGAGTCCGAAGCTGATGCTGTTCGATGAAGTGACGTCGGCGCTCGACCCGCAGCTGACCGGCGAAGTGCTGAGAGTCATGGAAGATCTCGCGCGCGGCGGCATGACCATGATCCTCGTCACGCATGAGATGGCGTTTGCGCGAAAGGTCGCATCCAAGGTCATCTATATGCATCAGGGCAAGGTCTGGGAAACCGGATCCGGCGACATGCTCGATCAGCCAAAGACAGCCGAGCTCCGCAATTTTGTTGGAGGCGTCTCCCACGATCGCGCCGAGGCGTCCGTCTAGGCGGACGTCAAAACCAGGTTTCAATTCAAAAAGGGACGAAACACATGATCAGAAGGCATTTTCTCGCAGGTGCAGCCGGGCTCGTCGTTGCCATGGGCCTGCTCACCCACTCCTCCGTTTCAGCTCGTGCCGATACGCTCGACGATATCAAGAAGCGTGGCAAAATTATCGTGGCGCTTGATCTCGGTTCGCCGCCGTTCGGCATGTTCGACGCCAAGATGCAGCCGACCGGCTCGGACGTCGAAAGCGCCAAGCTGCTGGCCGCCGACCTCGGGCTACCGCTTGAGATCGTTCAGGTGACCAGCCCCAACCGCGTGCCGTTTTTGCTGACTGGCAAAGCCGACCTCGTCATGGCGTCATTCAGCGTCAACGAGGAGCGCAAGAAAGTCATCGACTTCTCCATCCCCTACGGCGTGATCCAGGTCGTGATCGCTGCACCCAAAAAGATCGAGATCAAGGACATCGCCAGTCTGTCAGGCATGCGGCTCGGCACGACGCGCGGCTCCACCAACGACAAGGAAGCGACGGATCAGGCCAAGGGCGCAGACATCGTGCGCTACGAGGATGACGCCACGCTGAACACGGCGCTGATTTCCGGACAGGTGAAGGTCATGGCTTCGTCCGCGCAAGTGATGGCGACGGCGAATGAGCGACTGAAGAACGACCCGCTCGAAATCAAGCTTGTGCTCAAGACCAATCCTTATGCGATCGGCATCCGCAAGGGCGATGACGCCCTGCGTCAGGTCTTGAACGATTGGGTCGAGAAGAACCTCGCCAACGGCAAACTCCGTGCGATCTACGCCAAGTATAACGGCGTCGAGCTGCCCACAGAGATGCCGAAGTAACTTTCCCTTGCGGCCCGGGCTTGCACCGGGCCGCGCTTTATCTCGATGAGAAAGACCTAGCGAATGAAAGCCTTGATCTGCGACGAGCCGGGCCGGTTGTCCCTCGTGGAGCGCCCAATTCCCGTTCCGGGAGACGGCGAGGTTCTCGTGCGAATCCGCCGGGTTGGCATCTGCGGCACCGACTTCCACATCTTCCAGGGCAAGCATCCCTTCCTGCAATATCCCCGCGTCATGGGCCACGAGCTGTCGGGTACGGTCGAGAGCGCTCCCGCCGGAAGCGGCCTGGCCCACGGGCAGAATGTCTACATCGTGCCCTATCTGTCCTGCGGCAAGTGCATCGGCTGTCGGCACGGCTTTACAAATGCGTGCCAGAACATCGCGGTACTTGGCGTGCATCGCGACGGCGGCATGGCGGAATTTCTGGCGGTTCCAGCCAGCAATGTGATCCCCGCCGGCAACGCTTCGCTCGACGATGCGGCAATGATCGAGTTCCTGGCGATCGGTGCGCATGGTGTGAAGCGCGGCGGCATCTCGGCGCAGGATCGCGTCCTCGTCGTCGGTTCAGGTCCTATCGGCATGTCGGCGATTATCTTCGCCAAAGCACGTGGCGCGGACCTCACCGTGATGGATACGCGTGAAAATCGTTTGGCTTTTGCTCGCGATTCACTCGGTGCCGATCACCTTTTGATCGCCAATGCCGACGCAGAGGCCGAGGCAAAGAAACTGACGGACGGCGACTTCTTCGACGTCGTCGTCGACGCGACCGGAAATGCCGACGCCATGCAGCGCGGCTTCGGCTTTATCGCCCATGGCGGACGCTATGTCCTGGTCAGCGTCGTCCCCACCGAGATCACGTTCTCGGATCCCGAGTTTCACAAGCGGGAAACCACGCTGTTCGCCAGCCGCAACGCCCAGCCGGACGATTTCGCCGAAGTGGTTCGCCAGATGGATGCGGGCAAAGTCCCGACCCGGGCGCTCAACACCCATCGTGGTCCCCTGTCGGATGGCGCATCGTTGTTCAAGGACTGGCTGCGTCCGGAAGCCGGTGTCATAAAGGCCATACTCGAAGTGTAACTCGTCGCTTTCAGTCTGGGATTGATCCATGCCGGATAAGTCGAAAATTGCCTGCATCGGCGAGTGCATGATGGAGCTGACGCAGCCGCTACCCGGCCATCATACGCTCGGCTATGGCGGAGATACGCTCAACACCGCGATCTACTGCGCGCGACTTGGATTGGCCGTCGATTATGTGTCCGCGCTCGGCGATGATCCATGGAGTGATCAGATGATCGCCGGATGGCAAGCCGAGGGGATCGGCACCCATCGTGTCGTCCGAGTGCCAGGAAAACTGCCCGGCCTTTACATCATAGAGACAGGCACTAATGGAGAGCGTCGCTTTTACTACTGGCGGGAAAATTCAGCGGCGCGTCTCCTGTTGTCGCTGCCCGAAACGCCCGCCATTCTCGAGGGGCTGTTGACGTATGACCTCGTCTATCTCTCGGGCATCACGCTGTCGCTTTATGACGAGGCCGGACGCAAGCTGCTGATGCAATCGCTCGATCGTCTTCGCAAGGCGGGCGGCCGGGTCGCATTCGATGCCAATTTCAGACCCCGGGGCTGGCCTGATCGCGCGGCTGCGCAGCGCGCCTATCATGATGTCTTCGAGGTCGCGGACATTATCCTGGCATCTGTCGAAGACCTCGACATGTTGTTCGGCGAGTCCGAGGCCAAGGACGTCGTGACGCGCCTTCGCGTTCCCGAGCTCGTTCTCAAACTGGTCGAACCATCATGTCGCGTGCGCGCGCCGGGCATTGACCAGATCATCCCGGCGACGCCGATCGACCGCGTGGTCGATACCACAGCCGCAGGCGACAGCTTCTCGGCGGCATATCTTGCAGCGCGCCTTGGCGGTGCCGGCCCCGTCGAGGCCGCGAAAGCGGGCCATCGTCTTGCCGGCACCGTCGTGCGCTATCCCGGTGCTATCATTCCCCGATCGGCTATGCCGGACGGCGTGGCCCGTAACTGAACCAACTGGCGAGAAAGCTCATGACCGATCATTCGACGTCTGTCTCCCGGCAGGAAGCGCTTGTCCGAATTCTCGGCGCGGCGAGAGTAGTCCCTGTGATCACCATCGATCGCGTCGAGGATGCCGTGCCACTGGCGCGCTCGCTCGTCTCCGGCGGAATCCGCGTGCTCGAAATCACGCTGCGGACATCTGCCGCGCTCGAGGCAGCGAAGGCGATCATCGCGGAAGTGCCCGACGCGATCGTCGGACTGGGTACCGTGCTCGATGGCACCGACCTTGAACGAGCCGCGTCTATCGACGCGAAGTTTGCCCTCAGCCCCGGGGCTACACCTGAACTGCTTCAGGCGGCTTCGCGAAGCCATATTCCTTTCATCCCGGGAATCGCGACGGCGTCCGAATTGATGGCGGCATTGGCACATGGTTTTGAGATCGTAAAGTTCTTCCCGGCACAACAGGCGGGCGGAATACCGGCATTGCGCGCGCTAGGTGGACCGTTTCCGCATGCCCGCTTCTGTCCGACCGGCGGCATCAGTGCCGCCAATGCCAGCGAGTGGCTGTCCGAACGCAATGTTATCGCGGTCGGCGGATCGTGGCTCTGCCCTGTGCCGGATATCAGAGCGGGCAATTGGGACAGCATTACCGCGCAAGCTCGCCAGGCAATGGACACCCTGGCTCCTTGAAGGAAGCGAGCATCGTCTCTGAGGACAAAATCCAGCGATTACATGTCCACGGTCATCGACAGGAGATATGTACGCGGTGCTCCCAGGAAGAACGTTCCGAATGAGGCCACGCTGGACCAGTAGCTCTCGCCGGTCACATTCTGAACGTTCGCGCGGAAAACCGTCTTCCTGCCGTTGATCGCCGTGGTGTAACGGGTACCGAGATCGAGCCGCGTCCAGTCCGGGATCGGCTGCTTGTTCGCCGTATCGACGAATTGCTTGCCCGTGTAGATGACTGCCCCGTTCAAAGTGAGCCCCCTCACCCACGGGAGATCCCACTCAGCTCCAACATTGGCCTGTATGTTCGGAACGCCGATTGGCGTTTTGCCCACATTCGCCGCGACGGCGGTCTTCGTCAGGGTACCATCCAGCAGCGACAAGCCTCCGAGGACACGGATATCGGTCATGAGTTCGCCGTAGACGTTGAACTCGAGCCCACGGACTTGCTGTTCGGCGGTCGCCGCGAAGCGCCCGGCGGACAGCTCGCCGCTCGCCTTCGATATCTCGAAGGCACTGAAGGTGGTGGCGAACCGGCCGAAGTCCACCTTGATGCCGGCCTCGTACTGCTTGGCAATGTAGGGCTGGAGTACTTCGCCGAAATTGGAGGCGGTCTGGGGCGCGACGTCGCCTCGGCTCAGACCTTCGATATAGTTTGCGTATAGAGAGACGTTGTCCCTCGGCCGGACGACGAGACCGACCACTGGAGTAGTCGCGCTCCTGTCGTAGGACGACGTCAGCGTTCCGACATTGGAGAGATAGTTGTTCGCCTCGATGCCCTGGCGCCGGACACCCAAAGTCAACAGGATACGCTCATCGAGCACGGACAAGGTGTCAGCAATCGAGAGCCCCGTGAGCTCACTGTCCGAAAGCCGGGGGCGCTCGCTGATCTCATTCGCGAACTGGGTCGGCGCCACGGTCGGATTATAGATGTTCGACGTGACCAGACTGCCATTGGTCAGCCGCCGGTACAGCGTGTCATGATAGACCGATGCCTGGAAGGCGACCGCATGGTGGACGACGCCGGTATCGAAGCGGGCGCGGACGCCGCCATCATATGTGCTTCGATCGATGCTAAGCCCGAAGAATTGGGGCGTTGCGGTGGTGTCGCCGCTCGTGTTCACGATCGTCGGAAGACTGAAGAATCGCTCGACGTTGGTCCGAGATCCTCCGACATCGGCGAACAGCGTAACCTGATCGCTGACATCGTATTCGGTCCGCAGCAAGGCCGACTGATCATTGATGTGCGACCATTCCCAGGACTGCGTCACGTTCAGCCGATCGTCCGGAGCCTTCGACACAGGCAGGCCGGGAGCCATGAGAAAGGGACGTGACGGAGCGTCGAACCGATCGGTCTGGGCGATGAGATAGAGCCAGGACCTGAATCGTTCGCCCTGATAGTCGAGGGCTAGCGATCCGACACCTGTCGTTTCGGACTGGCGGTCGATGGGCGTATCGCCGCCACGCAGGCTGCCGTTGACGCGCACGCCCCATTCCTTGCTGTCACCGTAACGCCTCGCAATATCCCAGTGGCCACCGAACTGTGCGGCAGAACCGTAACCTGCGGTGAAGCGGGTCAAGTCTTCTCCCGCGCGCTTGGGCACGACATTGATGACGCCGCCGACGCCGCCATTGGGCGCGATGCCCGAGAGCGCAGCTGACGGTCCTTTGAGCACCTCGATACGCTCGACGTATTCCGTGAAGATGCGGTATGTCGGCGCGATCCCGTAAAGGCCCTCGAACGCGAACTCACCGCTGTTGCCTTCGTTGATCGGGAAGCCGCGAATGTTGAAGGAATCGAGCACGCCGCCCGTCGGATGGGAACTGCGTACGGAAGGATCCAGGATCAAGGCATCTGCAGCCGTCGCCGCCTGCTGATCCTGGATGAACGTGTCCGTGTAGCTCCCCACATTGAACGGCGACTTCATCGTATCGGTGTTTCCGAGCAGCCCCAGACGTCCGCCTTGAGCGACCTGGCCGCCCGCAAAGGCGGGCACGACACCCGACTGCGACGGCCCCGATCGCGCCGCGGCCGTTTGGGTTTGCGTCTGCGGGGCGTCAGACGCTGTGGCGCGCCGTGAAGCTGATCGGACCCCGGCGACATTTCGTTTGGTTGGTGCGCGGCGGACCAACCGCTGCGTCGGAGCATCGACGGTCACGGGAGGAAGAGCAGTGGCGCCTTGCGGTGTTTGAGATTGAGCGGGCGCTTCAAAAAACGCCGCGAACGTCACGCTACTCAGTAGTGTCACGCCAAAGCGAGCCACCGTCCGACCCCCACCTGCAAGTCGCATTCCCAGAAATTCCCTCATCAACAACACGTCGGCCGACGCGAAATGGCTCCGCACGCGGCGTGCAACGACCATGGATCCACGATCCGCTCTCGGCGTCCGCGCTCGGCCGTCACTCAACGTGAATCATGTTCTCCGCAGACTCGCATTCCGGATGAGCTGCCTGCGCCTTATCGGCAACGTCCGATTGCTCGTGATCTGCAGCGCTTCACTAGAGAGACGCCATCGTCACCGCAACGCTAATGCACGCGCTGCGATTTAGAATGTCTCGATCATCGACGACTCGTGTCGGTTGAGCTCGTGTCTGGAAAGATTCAAAAATTCTTTGGGAAGATTCTGCAGCATCTCAAGATGCGCAAATCAAAGGGAACGTCGTGAGCTCTGGCGGTGGTTCGACGCCCGCCGTCAGCATCTCCGTATGGAGTCGGGCCCGCCGCGACAGCAGACGATGGAAGACGCGACAATGCCGGTCAATCCATCATCGGTACAATGGAAAACGTCTATCTAAGCAGGAAAAAAGAAGTCATCGCAAATGGTCAGAACGAAGCAGCGGAGCGATAATTCTTGGCTTTGATATCCCGCAGCGTTGATGCCGATTCCGATGCTGGTTGCGTCAGTGTTTCCCGTGCGAAGCGAACGCGATTCCGACCGCTCAACTTTGCTCGGTAAAGGGCGGCGTCAGCAGCATCAATCAAGCACCGCCACCCATCCTGACCGCCACGCCCTTTTGCCACGCCGAAGCTTGCAGTGACGCGCAATCGGGTACCGTCGGAAGTAATGATCTCGTGTAGCTGCAACGCAAGCCGGATTTTCCTGGCCAACGCTACGGCGCCGGCAAGATCATGGTCCGAGACCAGAATTGCGAACTCCTCACCGCCAAAACGAGCGACGATGTCGGTTGGACGCACGAGAGAGCGCATGAGGCGCGCGGCTTCTTTGAGGACATCGTCGCCGGCGAGATGACCATGCGTATCATTAATCCTCTTGAAATGGTCGAGATCGATGAGGATGAGAATGCTGGCGTCGTCCGCCTTGGTCTGGCCATCAACGCGACGCTCACCAAGCTGGTCCAGTGCACGTCGGTTGAGGACGTTGGTCAACCCATCGGTCTCAGCCTGCAATTTCAGTTGCCCCATCAGGGACGCACGCTCCTGCAACTTGCCTTGCAAGATATCAATCGCATCGAACAGATGTAACATCTCAGAGGCGTGATACAGGTCACGTTTCAATGCGCTTGGGTTATCTTCCGCCAAGCCGATCACCTCTTCCCCGGCTCGTAGCAACGGCCGGAAAATACTGACCTGAATGGAGAGGACGAAGCCAATTAGCACAGCAAGCAGCAAGGCAGTCACGGCGGCGACAGCGATAAGAATTTTTAGTGCACGGTCGCGTGCCGCGACGACATTCTCAACGGCTAGATTCAAGAACTCACTGCGAAAGTGTTCCAGCGGCTGAAGTGTGGCGACGAAGCGCGTCGTCAGTTGCTCAGCTGTCATCGAGTAGCTGCCCGATAGTCGGCCTTCCGCAATGAGCGTATCGATGATCGCAAGTCCCTTGCCGAAGAACAGACGCTCCACATCCCGTCGACTGTCCAGCAGACGAGCATCTCCGCGGTACAGCGCATCCTGGCCTCCGACGAGGCGCCAAAGCTCCAGAATGCGACCGCGTGTGCGACCGACCTCGATCAAATTCCTGAGTTCCAGTTTTTCACCGAGAGCGACCGGCGCCATAATCTGGGAGGCTATCCGGCCGCCGTATTCCCGAAGATCACTCAATATCTGGCCTGTGAGGACCGGGCCCGCCAGACTCGTATCGCTGTTAACCAGTTCGTTGGCCTTCCAAGCAATCGCGGCCTGGAGTTCATCGACGACCACGAACATCTGCCCGATCGCCTGTTGAATATCCTCAACACGACGATTTTCGCGCGGTATGGAGACGACGCGGTCAACTTCCATTCTGGCTTGCGAAAGCTCCTCCCGCACCCGATCGAACAAGCGTTTTGGAACAGGATGATCGTGCAACCCATACGGCATAGCCAGATGAGCGGCCACCCCATCGAGGGCGGCATCGCTTCGAGTCCGGAACTCGGCAAGCCTTTTCGATGCCGAGCTGTCGGTTGACGCTTCCGCAGCCATCATGACGTTGGCTGGGCCACGTTCCGCAGAAAGGTGATTAGCGGCGTCGAGGAGCAGCCGGAAAGCCTGAATGTCGAAGAGATTTTGCCGGGCTTGAGCGTAATCCACGTACAGCCGGCCGATGATGGTGAGAGCAAGGATGACCGTGCAGACAATCGCCAAGCCGGTGCGTGTCCAAAGCTTCCGACGAAGGCTATGTTCAGCCTTGCTCTTGGATCCGTCCATCCTGCGACCGAATTGGGCTTTGACTCCTTCAGTCTTTGCTTCGACAGAATTCGACAACTTCAAATTTATAAATCGAAACATGCAACCCCAAACGCGCAGGACTTAAAATATCCTTTCAATGGCCCCATACTTTCGAAGCCAGTGTGATGCTCAAAATATCGGCATCCAACTTCCGATCAGTGAATCAACTTGGTAACGAGTTTGTTTATTTCCGGCGCTCCGTAATATTGTCTTCGACCGATCAACCAGGTGGTTGATCGAGCATCATCTCATTGGGGTGTTCGCCGTAATTTCTGAGGCGTAGTTTCATCCGTCGTAGAGCGCCTCGGCGTTATTAGCCGAGATGCTATACGAGGATTGCCGACCAAATCACTCTGAAGCGCACAATCATACGGATTTGCGCAGTAGGCTGCGATACACGACAACGTCCAAACGAAAATGGAAGCGCGAGATCGCTCGCTTCTCGCGCGTCGAAAATAGATTGGCAGAGCATTTGGTAATGCACGGCTTATCGAGTTCGCTCAACGCTTTGCTTTTCCGCTCGGTCAGTCCAGTCCATCATCGGCGCGGTGCAGAAACGGATGTTCACCTGCGTCTATCCCATGTCGTTCGTGCAGCATACCTGCCGCTCAATCCTTGTATTCGTAGAGCAAGCGCGCGCGGATCGTACCTTCCAGCGCCCGAATATCCGCTAGCACCCGCTCGCTGTCCGCTGCGGACGCATCGGCGTCGAGCACGACATAACCGATGTCATTGCTGGTCTCGTAATACTGCGCTGCGATGTTGACCGCATGGCGCGCCAGCACTTCGTTCAGCCGTCCCAGCATGCCCGGAACGTTGCGCTGAACCTGAATGAAACGCGTGCCTGACGGGCGCGCCGGCAGTTGCACCTGTGGGAAGTTCACCGCGCCCATGGTCGAGCCACTGTCGCTGTAGTCGATCAGCTTGCGTGCGACTTCGGCGCCAATGCGCTCCTGGGCCTCTTCGGTGGAGCCACCGACATGCGGCGTCAAGATGACGTTCTCCAGACCCTGCAGCGGGGTCACGAAGCGCTCCTGATTGGAGCTGGGCTCGACAGGGAATACGTCGACGGCAGCGCCGCGGAGCTTACCGCTGCGCAAGGCATCGGCGAGCGCGTCGAGATCGACCACCGTGCCGCGGCTGTTGTTGATGAAATAGGCGCCGTCCTTCATGGCGGCGAACTCGTCGCGACCGATCATCCCCTGCGTGGCCGGTGTCTCCGGCACATGCATGCTGACCACATCGCTCTGCGCGAGCAGTTCCTGCAGGCTTCCAACGGGTTCGGTGTTGCCGTGACGCAGCCGGTCGGTGTGGTCGTAGAAGATCACGCGCATGCCCAGCGCTTCCGCCAGATTCGAGAGCTGCGAGCCGATGCTGCCGTAACCAACGATACCTAGAGTCTTGCCACGCACCTCATAGCTGTTACTGGCCGATTTCTCCCAACCGCCTTCATGCGCCAGATTGGAGCGCGAGATGATCCGGCGGAACAGCATGACGATCTCGCCGATCACCAGTTCGGCAACCGAGCGCGTATTCGAGAACGGCGCATTGAACACCGGAATGCCTGATCGCCGCGCAGCGTCGATGTCCACCTGATTGGTGCCGACGCTAAAGCAGCCGATCGCGATCAGCCGGTCTGCAGCATCGAGCACGTCCTGGGTGATCTGCGTGCGCGACCGGATACCGAGAATGTGGACGCCCTTGAGCGCTTCCTTCAGCTCATTGCCACCGAGCGCCTTGGAGAGCCGCGTCACGCTGGAATAGTCTGCCGCTCCGATCAACTCGACCGCGCTGTCGTTCACGCCCTCGAGCAGAAGGATTTTGATCTTGTCTTTCGGAAGGGAAAGCTGCGGCAAAGGCAGGCTGTTCTTGGTCACGGTCGCGGCGTCCTTTGAGCAACGAATGAGATGAGAACCACGCGCGAGCGGTAAAGCTCCCGGTTGGTTCGGCTCAGATCGTCTGGTTCGATTTGGCGCCTGTTTAACGTCACCGCGCCGATCTTGCTACGGGTATCTAAGCCATTGAAATCACTTATCTCTGATCCGAGGTCACAGAGGAGCCGGTTCGGGACCGCGCTGTGGCCTGCGAGAATCTGGATGGCTGGCCTGCCCACGCGATCCCGCAAGGAACGGAACAGAGCCCAGGCAATTGTCATGCGAATTCAGCGTGAGGCGCCGGAGCGCCTTGCCTCCCCCGACTTCAAGGTGCCCCATTTCCGATCTCGATCCCGATACTACCGAGCAGGCTGATTTGCGCGGCGGACGCTCGCCGTGGTTTGCCGGCCTGCGGCACGCTCCCCGTGCGTCCCTCACCGAAGACATCGCATGCGATGCACTGATCGTCGGCGCGGGCATCACCGGTGCCCTGATGGCCGAGCAGCTGACGCGGCAGGGACTGGATGTCGTCATCGTCGATCGCGAACTGCCCGGGCGCGGCAGCACGGCGGCGAGTACGTCGATGCTGCTGTGGGAGATCGATCGTTCGCTGCAGGAGCTGACACATCTCTATGGCTACGAACGTGCTGTACGTGCCTATCGTGCCAGCTATGACGCCGTACATGGATTGAAGGCGCTGGTTCGCTCGCTCGACCTGCGCTGCGATATGCGCGCCAAGGCCTCGCTCTATCTTGCCGCAGGCGAGAGTGCCAAAGAGCTGATCGAAGAACACGCGCTTCGCAAACGCGCCGGCCTGCCCGGCACACTCCTCGATCACAAAGCCCTCCTGTCCGAATACGACATTGCCCGGGCGGGTGCCATCGTCTCGCCCGACTCGGCGGATTCCGATCCGTTACGACTGGCGCTGGCCCTGCTGAATGTTGCGACGTCGCGCGGTGCGCGATTGTTCGAAGCGGAGACGACCGCGTTCGACACCGCAGGCCATGAAGTCGGCGTGCAATTGACGGACGGTCGTATCATCGAAGCACGCCACGTCGTGCTGGCGACGGGCTATGTGATGCCCGACATCGTGCAAACCACCGTCCAAAAGCCGTCATCGAGCTGGGCGATCGCGACAAAGCCGCAGCCGGACAGACTCTGGCGCGACGGCGTGCTGATCTGGGAAGACAGCAAGGATTATCTTTACGCCCGAACCACCGCGTCTGGCAGGATCATTATCGGCGGCGAAGACAGCGGCAAGATCATCGATCCCGATGCACGCGATGCCCTCATCCCGGCCAAGGCGCGCGCGCTGACGGAGAAGCTCGCCGCCCTTTGGCCGCGCGCCGAACTTGCAATCGATCACCGCTGGGCCGGCACCTTCGATACCACGCGCGACGGCCTCCCCCTGATCGGGCCGGTGCCCGGACATCCGCATCTCTATGCCGCCTATGGCTATGGCGGCAACGGCATCACCTTCAGCTATCTCGCGGCGCAACTGATCGGCGGACTGATCGCGGGCAAACGCTCTCCGTTGCTCGACGATTTCGCGCTGCAACGCGACATGGCCTGAAACCTGGCGCGCGACTCGGCGATTTTCAGCTATCCCCATGTGATGAAAACGCAGGCGCTGAACGCACCGTTTTGCGTCAGCAATCCTGATTGACTTCCAAAAGCCGATTGTTAGCATACAAGTGAATTTTGGCCCTCCTGCCCGGGGTTTTTCCGCATGAAGCCGGCGCCGTTCACAAGGCATGTGCCACGTACCGTGGATGAAGTTGTGAGTGCATTGGCGGAGTTTGCGCCGCTCGACGGCCGCATTCTGGCAGGTGGCCAGAGTCTGGTGCCGATCATGGCGTTCCGCATGGCGCGGCCGGCGCATTTGATCGATATCAACGAGGTCGAAGGCCTCGACCGCCTCGCTGTCGATGGCGACTATCTGTCCATCGGCGCGCGCGTGCGTCATGGCGCATTCCACAAGCCGGTGATCGACGGACCGCTCGGCAAGCTGCTCGCTTTCGTCGTCAGCCACATCGCGCATTATCCGATCCGTATGCGCGGCACCTTCTGCGGCAGCCTCGCCCATGCCGATCCCGCCTCGGAATGGTGCCTCGTCGCTGCGACGCTCGATGCGCAACTCGTCGTAAAGAGCGTGCGCGGCGACCGCATCGTTGATGTCACAGATTTCCTCGAAGGCATCATGTCGACGTCGCTGGCCGAGGACGAATTTCTCGCCGAAGCGCGTCTGCCGCTGCTGCCTGACGATACCAAATTCGGCTTCTACGAATTCAGCCGCCGCGCTGGAGATTTCGCGATGTCGGCGGCGCTGGTCACCTATCGGCTTGTCGATGGGGTGATCACTGACGCTTGTGTCGGCATTGGCGGCGCTGAGGATCGTGCACGGCGCATTCCGGAAGCCGAGAATGTCCTGAACGGTCAGGCCCCCTCGCCCGAGCTGTTCGTCGCGGCCGGTGAAGCGGCCGCCACTGCGATCGAGCCACTGGAGGATGCTCAGACCACGGCCGAATATCGCCGCGATCTGGTCCGCGCCGTCACGCGCCGCGCGCTGGAGCGCTCGACGCAATGACGGTGCACACCAAGGGCTCCGGAACAACCTGGGTCGGGCGCTCCATACGCCGCCTCGAGGACCCCTCCCTCGTCACCGGCCGCGGCCGCTTTACCGCAGATTTGCCGGCCACCCATTGGGTGCGCTTCGTCAGGAGCAGCGTTGCCGCCGGAACGATCGAAAAGGTCAGCGCCCCGGAAGGCGCGGGCATCGTCACAGCAAGGGATCTGACAAAGCTGAAGCCAATCCGGCCGATGCTGAGCAAGTTTAACTATGTCGCGGTCGGCCAGCCGATCCTCGCCGATGGCGTCGTGCGCTTCACCGGCGAATCCATCGCTGCCGTCTACGCGCCCAGCAAGGATAAGGCAGAAGACATCGCCGATCAGGTCGAGGTGGAGATCGCCGAAGGTACGCCGCTAATCGACTCCATGGATGCGCTGGCCGACAACGCGCCGCTTGTTCATGCCGACACCAAGCACAATGTGATCGTCGAAGGCCGCATTGCGACTCCGGGTTTCGAGGATATCTGGAAAACGGCGCATCAGGTGCTACGCGTCGAGGCACGTTCACGCCGGCAGAACGCGACGCCAATGGAGGCGCGCGCCGGCCACGCCGCCTATGACAGCGCGACCGGCCGCGTCACGCTGACCTGCACCACGCAGATGCCGCATCTGACGCGCACCGCCGTCTGCGACATTCTCGGCATTCCCGAGTCCGAACTGCGCGTCGTTGCCCCCGATGTCGGCGGCGGCTTCGGGCAGAAGATGTCGCTGGCACCGGAATATGTGCTGCTGGTCTGGCTGGCGCGCAAGCTAAGCAGTTCGGTGGCCTGGACCGAGGATCGCCGCGAGAACCTGATCGCGAGCTTCCACAGCCGCGACCAGCATGTTCAGCTCGAAGGCGCGTTCGACGCAAAAGGAAAGCTGCTCGCGCTGCGCGGCGACATCGTCGCCAATATCGGCGCCTATTCCTGCTTTCCGACCACCTGTGGCGTCGAACCGCTGATGGCGCTGGCCGAGCTGCCTGGCCCTTACGATGTGCGCGCCTATGATTGCCGTTCGCGCGGCGTCATGACCAATACCTGCCCGATGGCGCCCTATCGCGGCGTCTCGCGGCCGGTCATCACCTTCGTGCTCGAACGGCTGATGGACAAGGCCGCCGCCGCGTTCGGCATCGAGCCGACCGAACTGCGCCGCCGCAACCTGATCGACAAGTTTCCCTATACGTCAGCCACAGGTCTCGTCTTCGACGACGGCAGCTACAAGGAAACCATGGAGATGGCCATCAAGGCCATCGACCTCGACGCGTTCCGCAAGCGCCAGAAGACGGCGCGCGATGCCGGCCGCTATCTCGGCATCGGCATTGCCACATTCTCCGAGCGTACCGGCTATGGAAGCCCGGCTTTTGCCGCGCGTGGCATGGAGATCACGCCGGGCTTCGAGACCGTGTATCTGACCATCGATCCCTCGGGCTTCGTCGAGGCTCGCATCGGCTCGTCACCTCACGGTCAGGGCCTGCGCACATCGCTGGCGCAGATCATTGCCGACGAGATCGGGATCGATCCGGAATTCATCAAGGTGGTTCATGGCGACACCGATCGCGCTCCCTATGGCTGGGGCACATTCGCCAGCCGTTCGCTGGTGCTGTCCGGTGGCGCCAGCCTGCTGGCTGCGCAGAAGATCCGGGCCAAGCTCCTGAAGATGGCGAGCCATCTGCTGGAAGCCGCGCCCGAAGACATCACGCTGCAATCCGGCTCGGCGCATGTGATCGGCACCGACCGCTCTGTCACCATCGCGTCGATGGCCCGCGCGGCCTATCACCAGGCCCACATCTTCAAGGGCGAGATCGAACCGGGTCTCACCGAAACCGGCACCTACGATCCATCCGGAACCTTCTCCAATGCCTGCCACGTCGCGATTGTCGAAGTCGATATCGAGACCGGCCGCGTCGAGATGGAGAAATTTCTCGTCGCCGAAGACGCGGGGCTGATCATCAACCCCATGATCGCCGATGGTCAGGTCCACGGCGGCGTTGCACAGGGCATTGGTAATGCGCTGCTGGAAGAGATCATCTATGACGAGACCGGCAATATCCTGACCAGCACGCTGGCGGACTTCCTGCCGCCGACGACGCACGAAATTCCCGAGATCGAGCTGCATCACATCGAAACCCTGACCGGCAATTCCATCACCAAGGCCAAGGGCCTCGGCGAAGGCGGCGCCATCGGGGCGCCCGCGGCGGTGATATCCGCGATCAACGACGCGCTGTCTCCGTTTGGAGTCTCCATCGACGAAATGCCGGCAACACCGCAGCGTATTCGCGCTGCCCTGCGCAATAGCGGAAAATTGCCGAACACACTCCCAAGCACGGGAAGGCTCGCATGAGCGACAAGACCGACATCACCCTCACCATCAACGGCCAGTCCCACGCCATTCGCGTGGAGTCCCGTCGCACGCTTGCGGATGCGATCCGCGAGGATTGCGGCCAGACTGGCACCCATATCGGCTGCGAACACGGTGTATGTGGCGCCTGTACTGTGCTGGTGAACGGCGAGCCCGTGCGCTCCTGCCTGATGTTCGCGCAACAGGCTGACGGCAAGCAGATCCGTACCGTTGAAGGCCTTGCCGATGGCGACGAGATGCATCCGATGCAGCGCGCCTTCATGGAGAACCATGGTCTGCAATGCGGTTTCTGTACGCCCGGCTTCCTGATGCTCGCCGTCGGCGTGCTGGAGCGTGAACCGGATATTTCCGACCACGATCTGATCGACGTGCTCTCGTCGAACCTGTGCCGCTGCACAGGCTATCAAAACATCATCAAGGCGGTGCGCGCCGCCGCGGTGGAGATGCGCCAATCGTGAACGCTGCCGCCAAACCGGGACTGATTGGCCAATCCGTCACCCGCAAAGAAGACGGCCCGCTGCTCCGCGGCCAAGGCAAGTTTGCAGCCGACATCAACTTTCCGAACCAGCTCTATATGCGCGTGGTACGTTCGACCTATGCCCACGGCAACATTGTCTCGATCGATCTCGCGCCAGCGCTCGCCATCACAGGCGTCGTCGCCGCATGGAGCTTTACCGACGTCGCCGACATTCCGCCGATCGACTTCCGCCTGACACGGCTTGAGCAACTCGCCGCCTATCGGCAGACCATTCTGGCCAAGGACAAGGTGCGCTATGTCGGCGATCCCGTGGCGGTGGTGTTCGCAGAAGACCCCTATCTTGCCGAAGATGCGGCAGAGCATGTCGTGGTCGAAATCGAGGAACTCCCGGTCATCCTGCATGCCGACGGCAAGATCGGCGAATTCCGCGACGGACTACCGACCGAGACGGCTCTGATCGAGAAGGGCTATGGCGACGTCGACGGCGCCTTTGCAAGTGCCCATGCGGTTGTCAGCCTGTCGCTCTCTATCGGCCGCCATTCCGGCGTCCCTATGGAGACGCGCGGGGCCATCGGCCGCTATATCGCCGAGACCGACATGCTGGAAATGTACGGTGCTGCGAAAGTCCCGCACTGGAATCGCGACCAGCTTGCGAAGATGTTCGGCCGCACCGCTGCCAACACCAATCTGTTCGAAGGCCATGTCGGCGGCGGCTTCGGCATTCGCGGCGAGATGTATCCCGAGGACGTATTGGTATGTCTGGCCGCGCTGCGCCTCGGCCGCCCCGTGAAATGGATCGAGGATCGCCGCGAGCATCTGATCGCGGCTAATCACTCCCGGCAGCAGACCCACCACATCCGCGCGGCGATCGATCGCGACGGCAATATTTTGGCGATCGACAACGAGTTCTTCCACGATCAGGGCGGCTACATGCGCACTCATGCCGCCACCGTGCCCGACCTCGCCGCTGCGATGCTACCCGGCCCCTATCGCATTCCCGCCTATCGCGTGCTCGGCCATATCCGCCTGACCAACAAGACGCCTGGCGGCACCTATCGCGCGCCCGGCCGCTATGAGAGCACCTTCGTGCGCGAGCGCTTGCTGGATGCGGTCGCGGCCAGAGTGGGGATCAGCGGCGTCGAGGTCCGCCGCCGCAACCTCATCGCAACCAGCGAGATGCCGGTCACGCGTGCATTGGAAACGCTCGGCACCGACATCGTGCTGGATTCAGGCGACTATCCAAAGTTGCTGGACAAGGCGCTGAATGGCATCGGCTGGGACGACCTGCAGACGCAGATTACGTCGCGTCGCAAGGCAGGCGAACTGGTCGGCTCCGGTGTCGCCATGTTCGTCGAGAAAAGCGGTCTTGGCCCGTTCGACGATGTGCGGATCAATGTCGGGACCGACGGGCTCGTGGAAGTCGTCACCGGCGCCGCTTCGGTCGGCCAGGGCGTTGAAACTGTCATCGCTCAGATTTGCGCAGAGAAACTCGGCGCCAGCTATGACAATGTCAGCGTGATCCACGGCCAGACCAACCGTATCGCCAGAGGCCTCGGCGCCTTCGCCTCACGCGTCTCCGTGATGACGGGCGAAGCGACGCGGCAAGCCGCGCTGAAGCTGCGCGACAAGGCTCTCGCGGCCGCAGCTGAATTGATGCAGTTGACGGCCGATCAACTCGATGTCGTCGATGGCGAGATTGTCCGCCTTGATGGCGGTACTGGCCCATCGATGACGCTCGGCGAGATCGCAAAGGCGCTCGAACCGGGAGGCAATCTGGTTGGTGATGGCGAACCGGGCCTGTTCGCCGAAGCATCATTCGAATCCAAGCATATGACTTACCCATACGGCGTCCATGTCGCCTTCGTCTCGCTGGCGCGCGATACAGGCGGCATCAGTGTCGAGCGGTATCTTGTCGCCTATGACATCGGCAAAGCGATCAACCCGATGCTGGTCGATGGCCAAATCGTTGGCGGCGTGGCCCAAGGCATCGGTGGTGCGCTTTATGAAGAGTTCACCTACGACGACCGCGGCGAACCGCTGGCGGTAACCTTCGCCGACTATTTGATGCCGACGGCCCGCGAAGTACCTGATGTCGAAGTGATCATTTCCGAGGATGCGCCGAGCCCGCTCAACCCGATGGGGCTCAAGGGCGCCGGCGAAGGCGGCACCAATGCCGTCGGCGCGGCGATTGCAGCGGCGATCGACGACGCGCTCGGCCAACCCGGGGCTATCACGCAGCTGCCGGTCTCACCGCAGCACGTGAAGGCGCTGCTCAACGCCAAAGTCTGATCAGGTAATCTTCTTCAGCAACCGCGTCAGCGTGCGCTGCTCTTCGGCCGTCAACGGTCGCAGCGTCTTGGCACTGACCTCCGCTGCAACGCGGATTGCCGCATCGACCACACGGGCGCCCTTCTCGGTCAGCGACACCGCACGGCGACGGCGATCCGTAGGGTCGCTACCGGTGGTGATGAAGCCGCGCAGGCCCAGCCGATCCACAACCCCCTTGATGGTCGCGGCATCGAGATAGACCAGCCGCCCGAGATGGTTCTGTGAACTCGGGCCGACCTCATGCAACTTCGCCAGTACCGCGAATTGCGTCTGGGTCAGATCCTCGATCATGTTGGACATGAAGATCGAGGTGTGGCGCTGCATCGCCACGCGCATCAAGAAGCCGACCTGGGAGTCGAGGACATAGTCCGGCGGCGTCTCCGCGGTCGGAAGGGCCTTCAGCTTGGTCGGTTTCTGCGCCATGTCGTCCCCGATGATCTCTTGCTAGTTATGAACGATCTTCGGTTGCCGCGACAGTTGAAGTTTTGGTCGTTACACCGTCAAATAAGCGCGTTGAATGTCAATATTCTCCGCAAGCTCGGCCATCGTGCCATTCCATTGGATCTGGCCCTTTTCGAGGACATAGGCCCTGTCCGAGACCAGTTCGGCGAAATGCACATTCTGCTCCGACAGCAGGATCGACACTCCAGCCTTTTTCAGTTCGAGAATGGTATTGGCCATCAACTCGACGATCAGCGGGGCGACCCCTTCGGACGGTTCATCGAGCAGGATCAGCAGCGGATTGCCCATCAGCGTCCGCGCCACGGTGAGCATCTGCTGTTCGCCGCCGCTCATCCGCCCTCCCGGACGGTTCGGCATTTCGCCCAAGTTCGGGAACAGCGCCAGCAACTTCTCCTCGGTCCAGACCGGCGCCGGAACGCCGTCGCTGAACTTGCGCGGCGGCTGGCGACCGATGTCGAGATTTTCCAGCACCGTCAGATCGGAGAAGATACGACGGTCTTCCGGCGTGAAACCGAGGCCGAGCCGCGCGATCTCATAAGGCTGCCGACCGGAGATATCGTGGCCATCGAACCGGATCTTGCCGGTAGACTGCGCCATCAGGCCCATGATGGCCTTCATGGTCGTGGTCTTGCCCGCACCATTGCGCCCCATCAGCGCAACAACTTCGCCGCGCCCGACATTAAGGCTGAGATCATAGAGGATCTGTGCGGCCCCATAGGACGCACCGAGATTTTCGACCGAGAGCATCGGGGCGCTCATCTATGTGCCTCCGATTTCTGGAATGTCTTGCCGGTGCCGAAATACACTTCCCTCACCTGCGGATTGTCGCGGATCGACTTCGCATCGCCGTCGGCGATCAGCCGGCCCCGCGCCAACACGATGATGCGATCAGCGAAGGCAAAAACCACATCCATCGAATGTTCGGTGAACAGCACGGAGATGCCCTTCTCGATCACCAGGCGTTTCACCAGCGCGATCAGATCGTTGCGCTCCTTGGGCGCCATGCCGGCGGTCGGCTCGTCCATCAGCAGCAGGCGGGGATCGTTGGCCAGCGCGATCGCCAGCTCGACGCGCTTGACATCACCATAGGCCAGCTCGCGGCTGGGCCGATCGGCAGCATCCTGCATGCCGACCTGAGCCAGCAGCTCCAGCGCGCGGGTGCGATGGAGCGACGATGCCGGCTTCCATAGCCGATAGACCTGATTGGCATGAGAGATCAGCGCCATCTGCACATTCTCGACGACCGTCATCGAGTTGAATGTGGCGGCTACCTGGAAGGTACGACCGATACCAAGCCGCCAGATATCGCGCGGCTTCTTGCCGTTGAGCTTAGCGCCTTCAAACCAGATCTCGCCGGAATCCGGCGGCAGCTGCCCGTTGATCATGTTGAAGCAGGTCGACTTGCCGGCACCATTGGGGCCGATCAGCGCAAGAAATTCACCACGCTTGATGTCGAACGAGACCTCGTTGACGGCACGAACCCCGCCGAAGGACTTTGAGAGAGAGCGAATGGCGAGGTCGCTCATGATGCGGCCTTCGATGTTGTGTTTCGTCGTGAGATCAGCTTGACGAAGCCACCGACGATGCCGCTCGGGAACGCAAGCACCAGCAGCAGGATGATGCCACCCAGCAATGCGCGCCAGTACTCTGTCGAACGCATCATGAAATCCTGCAGCACCGCATAGACGGAGGCGCCGACAATCGGTCCGGTCAGCGTCTGGATGCCACCAAGGAGGACCATGACGAGACCATCAATGGAGCGGCTGACGCCGATGGTCTCCGGCGAGATCGAGCCCTTGGCAAAGGCGAACAGCCCACCGGCAATGCCGCAAACTGCACCGGCAATGGCGAAAGCGAGCCAGTGTACGCGCTTGACGTCGAGACCGATCGCTTCGGCGCGCAAGGGAGAGTCACGCCCTGCCCGCATCGCGTAACCGAATGGCGCGAACAGGAATTTGCGGAGCAGCAACACACCGAGCGCGGCCAGAGCCAAGGTCAGGAAGTAGAACGGCCCGCGCGTATCGAACGGCGCGGAGGGCCAGATACCGAGCACACCATTGGAGCCGCCGGTCAGTGTTTCCCACTGGAACACGGCCGCCCATACGATCTGGGCAAAAGCCAGAGTGAGCATCGCCAGATAGACACCGGACAGACGCACCGCGAACCAGCCGAACAACAATGCGCCGACCAGCGCCAGCACCGGCGCTGCAGCCAGCGCGAGCCCCATCGGCGCAGCAAACCATTTCACCAGCAGTGCCGCTCCATAGGCGCCGAGGCCGAAATAGGCCGCGTGACCGAATGAATGCATGCCGCCCGGCCCCATGATGAAATGCAGGCTGGTCGCGAACAGCACGGCAATCAGCACGTCGATGCCGAGCACAAGCGTATAGGGCGAGCTCTTGGCGATCAGCGGCAGGCACACGAGGACGACGAGAAGGATGAGCCCCGCAATCTTCGTGGCCGGCGTCGCCGGGCGCAGCGGTTCTTCGGGCTCCGCGACACTGCGCACAGCCACCTGCTCCCGACCGAGCAAGCCGTAGGGCCGCGCGATCAGCACCGCCGCCATCACGAGAAATTCTGCGACCAGCGTGAGCTTCGAGAAATTCACGGTGAAGCCACCAAAATTGACCACGCCGAGGCCGATGCACAGCGCCTTGACCTCGGCGATGATAACCGCCGCAAGATAGGCGCCGGAGATCGAGCCCATACCGCCAACCACCACGACGACGAAGGCGTCGCCGATCACGATCAGATCAGTCGCCAGCGTCGCAGGTTCGCGCGCGATTTGCAGGGCACCGCCAAGACCTGCGAGCAAAGCACCCAGCGCGAACACGCCCGTGAACAGCATAGCCTGATTGACGCCAAGCGCGCCGACCATCTCACGATCCTGCGTGGCTGCACGCATCAAGCGACCGAAGCGGGTCTTGGCCAGCGCCAGATGCAGCATCCAGAGCACGAAGGGGCCGACGAAGATCAGGAAGATGTCATAAGTGGGCAGCCGACGGCCGAGCACTTCGATGGAGCCGGTCAGGCCAGGCGCACGCGGGCCAAGCAAATCCTCAGGACCCCAGATCCACAGCGTCGCGTCGTTGATGACGAGCACCAGCGCGAAAGTGGCAAGCAATTGAAACAGTTCGGGCGCGCGATAAATCCGCCGTAGCAGAAGAATCTCGATGGCAGCACCGATCAAGGCCACCAGCAAGGCGGTCAGAACAATGCCGCCCCAGAAACCGACGGCACCGCCGACCTTGGTGGCGACGCTGTAAGCGATATAGGTCCCGATCATATAGAGGGACCCGTGAGCGATGTTGACGATCCGGGTAACGCCGAAGATCAACGACAACCCGGCAGCGACGAAGAACAGGCCGGAAGCGGCAGACAGGCCGTTCAGTGCCTGAAACAAAAACGCGTTGAAACTCATCGGAGGAATCCCCCTCCCCGCGTTGAACGTGCGGGGAGAGTATCAACGGCGATCATCGTCGTACTTCCTGTTACTCGGTCACGGGACGGAGCTTCTTCACTTCAGCGTCGCTGGGCAACACCGTCGCGCCATCGACATATTTGAAGTCGGCCATGGTGCCCTTGCCGCCTTCAAGCGCGATCTTGCCGACATAAGCGCCCATCGTCGCCTGATGATCGCTGGCGCGATACATGAACGGACCAAACGGGCTGTCGAGCTTCAGACCTTCGAAGGCGGCGATCAACTTGTCGGTGTCTGTCGAACCTGCTTTGGCGATACCGGCAGCCAGAGAAGTCATCGTGACATAGCCGACGATCGAACCGAGACGCGGATAATCGTTGTATTTCTTCTGATAGGCCGTCAGGAAGGCCAGGTATTCCGGGGTCTTGATCTTGTCCCAGGGATAGCCCGTGACGATCCAGCCGACCGGCGCTTCTTCCTTCACCGGATCGAGGTATTCAGGCTCGCCCGACAGCAGGCTCACAACGGTGCGATCCTTGAACACGCCGCGTGTGGTGCCCTCGCGCACAAGCTTGGAGAAATCCGCACCGAACAGCACGTTGAAGATCGCGTCCGGCTTGGCATCGTCGATGGCCTGCACAACAGCGCCGGCATCGACCTTGCCGAGCGGCGGCGCCTGCTCGGTGACGAATTCGACGTCCGGCTGCTGCGCCTTCAGCATTTCCTTGAAGGTTGCGACTGCAGCCTGACCGTATTCGAAGTTCGGATAGACCAGCGCCCAGCGCTTCTTCTTTGCCGCAACCGCGGCCGGCATCAGCATTGCAACCTGCATATAGGTCGTGGCGCGCAGACGGAATGTATACTTGTTGCCGTTCTGCCAGGTGATCTTGTCGGTCAGCGGCTCGGCAGCGAGGAAGAACACTTTCTTCTTGCCGGCGAATTCGGTCACCGCGAGACCGATATGCGACAGGAACGTTCCCGCGATGATATTGACGCCTTCGCGCGTCACCAGCTCATCGGCCACGCGCACTGCATCGCCCGGCGTCGAACCATCGTCGCGCGAGATCACTTCAAGCTTCTTGCCAAGCACACCGCCCTTGGCATTGATCTGTTCGATCGCCAGCTCCCAGCCCTTTTTGTAGGGATCGAGGAACGCGGTCTGTGTCTTGTAGCTGTTGAGCTCACCGATCTTGATCGTGTCCTGCGCGCGCGCCGCGTGGCCGAACGACAATGTCAGTGCGCCGGCCAGGGTGCCGGCAATCGCGAGTGAGTGAAGGGAACGAGCCGTCATCATGATCGAACTCCGTTGTGATCGACGTTTGCGATAGAAGTGATTCTCGCCCAAGCCTTCGCAAGAAACGGATCGACCGTTCGCCCTTGCGTCGCTTGCAGCCCCGTGTTTGCAACGCGAATTAGTTTGTACGCAAATAGTCCGGCGCACCCTCTTCGTTGTCAAGACCGGTCTTGGTGCAACATGCCTAGCACACCGCTGAAGTTTTGATCATCCGATGTCCGCAGATTGCGTGCGCAACTGCGACGTAATTTCGCAGAGATGCGCGGCGGCGATATTCCGCCGCCGCGCATCCTGTTTTGACGACTATCGGTCGCGGAAGCGATCCATCAGCGCCTTGTCCTGACCGCCGTCGATTTCGATCATGGTGCCGTTGGCCATCTGCACGAGTGGTGATGCGAGCATCACGACGAGGTTTGCAACTTCCTCGACTTCGGCGATGCGGCCGAGCGGGATCGAAGCGGGTGCCAGCTTGTCGGCTTCCTCGTAGGAAATCTTCATGTCGCGCGACATGGCGTTGACGAGGCCGGCCCAGCGCTCGGTGCGAACCGGGCCCGGATTGACGGCGCAGAACGAGATGTTGTGACGGCCGTACTGACCTGCGAGCGACAGGGTCATGTTCTGACCGGCAGCGTTCGCCGCACCTGGCGCGATTTCCCAATAGGATGGCTTGACGCCGTCATTGCCGATCAGGTTAACGACGCGGCCGCCCCCCTGCTTGACCATGATCGGCAGCGCGTAGCGCAGGCAGCGCACATAGCCCATGAATTTGAGCTGGAGCGCCTGCTCCCAGTCGGCTTCGGTGAGGGTCTCGATCACACCGCCCGGTGCCGAACCGGCATTGTTGATCATCAGATCGATGCTACCGAGTTCCTTGGCGGCTTTCTCGACGAAGTTCTTGGCGTCCGCATCCTTGGTCAGGTCCGCGGTGATCGCGACCACCGTCACGCCGAACGCATTCCTGATCTCTTCGGCGGTTTTCTCGAGTGGCTCCATGCGTCGAGCGCAGATGGCGACATTGACGCCCTCCTTCGCCAGCGTCATCGCGATTGCCTTGCCGATACCTTCGCTGCCGCCGGTGACGAGAGCGCATTTGCCTTTGAGTTGGAGATCCATGTGCGTGTCCTTCTGAGGTTGGCGGAAGTGGAATCGAAAATTGTCGGTAGATCAGCTTCCCGTAAAGCGCGGGGGTCGTTTCTCGGCAAAGGCCTTGCGGCCTTCAGCGTAGTCAGCGCTGGCATCCGCCGCAGCATAGAACTGCTCGGCCTCGGCCAGGAGATCAGCATCATTTTTGCTCAGCGCACGAATGGCAGCCTTGGCCGCCTTGATCGTCAGAGGCGCGTTGCCCGCGATCTTGTGCGACAGCGCCGCGGTCATTGCCGTGACCTCCGCCTTCGGGACGATCACATGCACCGCGCCAAGCTCATAGGCGCGCGACGCGGGCAATCGATCGGCGGTGAACAACACCTGACGCGTGGCGCCCGCGCCGAACACGCGGATGAAGCGCGCGATGCCGCGCGGGTCGTAGCCGAGGCCCAGCTTCGCCGCCGGAACGGCGAAGAAGGCGTCGGAGGCAGCCACGCGCATGTCGCAGCTCGCGGCAACCGATGAGCCGGCGCCCATGCAGCCGCCGAAGATCACGCCGATGGTCGGCTGCGGAATGGCCTCGATGGCAAGACAGGTACTCTCGACGAGATCGTCATAGGCGCGCGCATTGCCCTCGCCTGATCGAGCCGTCGCGAAATCGGAAATGTCCGCGCCAGCCGAGAACATGTCCTCGCCCTCGCCGCGAATGACCACCACACGCACGTCCTTGCGCGATCGAACGTCCTGCGCAAAGGCGGCGATCTTGTTCCACATCGCCGTGGAGATCGCGTTACGTCGTGCCGGATTGGCCAGACGCAGCGTCGCGATGCCGTCTGCAATATCGATGGAGATATCGCCGGGCGCTGTCATTGGATCAGACCGCCGGCTTGTGCGACATCCAGCGACCGGACTCGGCCGCCGGGAAAAGCTCAGCCAGCGCTGCATTGAATGCCGCCGGCTCTTCGCTGGTGATGGTATGACCGGCGCGCGGCAATACCAGAAGACCAGCCGTCGGCACCGTCCGCTTGAGGAAGATGCTGGGATCGAGGCACCAGTCGTCCTCGTCGCCAACAATGATCAGCAGAGGTGGCGTGAATTTTTCAAGTTGCGGCTTCATCTCCCATAGCATCGGGCGCTTGGCCTGCAGCTCGCGCATGGTCAGCGCATGCCCGACCGGGGAATGATCGGCCAGCATCCGCGCAAACTCGGCAAAGCCGCGCGGGTCCTTGTTCTTATGCGTCTGACGCGTTGCACCATCAGCATAACGCGCTGCAGCGATCGGAAAATCGACCGTCTCGAACATCTTGGCGGTCTCACGCGAGGCTGCGCGGCCCTGCTCGACGAAAGCGGAATCTGGGCTGGAGCCGTAGCCGCAGCTGGCTGCGGTCACTGACAAACAACGACCCGGATAATGAATGCCGACATGCAGCGCTGTCGACGCGCCCATGGAATGACCGACGATATGCGCCTTGTCGATCTTCAGCGCATCCATCAGCGCGATGACGTCATCGCGCGCGATGTCCTGGCCGTAGCGCGCAGGATCGGTCGGTACGTCCGATGGCGGATAGCCACGCTGGCTATAGGTGATGCAACGATAGGAGCGCGAGAAGTAGCGAAGCTGCGGCTCCCAGGTGCGGTAATCTCCCGCATACTCATGGACGAAAACCACAGGACTCCCGGTGCCGACTTCCTCATAATAGAGTTGCGTTCCGTCGGGGGTCGTCACGTGCGGCATCGTCGCCTCCTGCAGTCAGAGCAGATTTCATTTGCACACAAACGAAATGCTAGTAGCGTTATTTCACGACTGCAAGAGGATTTAGTGGATTCAATTTTGGCATATCATTTGCAAACAAACGAATATCGCAACGCCGCATAAACCGATCGAAAAGCCACGCGCCACAACGTTTCTTGAGGAGATGTCATGACCGGACTTTCGCGACGCGCCTTCACAATGGGCACGGCTGCTACGCTGATGAGCAGCGCGCTCGCAACAAACTCGCAGGCGCAGACGCCGACAAAAATCCGCGTGGGTAGTCTGACACTTCCCGTCTTCGCACCGATCATCGTCAACATCATGAAAGCGCAGAAGTTCGATACCAGGAACGGTTTCGAGGCAGAGGTTCAGGTCTACCCTTCTTTCTCTGCTTATTATGCGGGCCTCGCTACCGGCGAAATCGACACGCTCATCGGCGGCCCAACGTATTTCCAGAAGCTGCGCCTGGAAGGCGTGCCGCTGCAAATCGTTGCAACAGGTGCGACGCTCGCCGATCTCGTCATCATCACCAAGGATCCCGCCATCAAGTCGCTCGCCGACCTGAAAGGCAAGCAACTCGCCGCCGACATGGGTAGCGGACAATTCCAGATCCTGTCGATCTACGCAAAATCGAAAAAGCTGGACCTCGCCAAGGACATGACACTGGTCAACGCGAATTTCGCTGTCGCGCGTGCGCAGCTTGCCGCCAGCCGCGTCGATGCCGCGATGATCATCGAGCCGATCGCCACGATGATGATGAAGGACGATCCGTCGCTGAAAATCATCTTCAACGCCAACGACGGCTGGAAGGAGATCGCAGGCACCACCGGCTGGGAGCTGGTCTATGCCATGCGCGAGGACACCATCAAGAAGGCACCTGACGCGCCGAAGAAGTTCGTGGCCGCACTCGCTGACGTCACCAAATATCTGCGTACCGATCCTGATGGCGCCGACAAGATCGCGGTCGAGACGGTGAAGCTGCCTCCCGGCATCCTGAAGGAAGCCGTGCTCGCCAAACGCTGGGACTTCGACGCCAAGCCAGCCTGGGACGCCACCGAACGCAAGAGCATCTGGGATACGTTCGAGCGCGCCGTCGCCGCCGGCTTCCATCCAAAGCTGCCTGACGAAGCGATCATCTATGCCCCCTGATGAGGCACGGACTGCCACGCCATTCGAGGAACCGATCTTCGAAAGGTCACCGCGAAGCCTGATGATCTCCAGCCTGCCGCGCGAGACGATCATATCGATCGTGCTCTTCGCGGTGGTCTGGCAAATCATGTCCTATCTGGCGCCATCGCTGGGGATACCCGCTTTCGCGATCCCCGGCCTCGGCCGTATCGCCGAAAGCCTGACCAAGATTACCCCGCTCGACGTCGCGGTGACGCTCGGCCGCGTGCTGCTGTCGCTGGTCGTCTCCTTCGTCATCGGACTGCTGGTGGCGGTGCTGATGTATCTGTCCGGGAGCGTCGAGAAATATCTGCGCCCGATGGTGCGTATCCTGATGGCTGTGCCGGTCGTTTCCTGGATCCTGTTCGCGGTTCTGTGGTTCAAGGGCGTCGAATTCCGCATCGTCTTCGTGCTGGTTGTGGTTTGCGCGCCGGTTTTCACGGTCGATGCCCTCGACAACATGCGCGAGGTGTCGCGCGACCTGAAGCAGATGATCCGCTCCTTCCGGCCGACGCCGCTGCAGTTCTTTCACAAGCTGATGCTGCCGGCGATCACGCCGGGGATCATCACTAGCTGGAAGATCACGCTCAGCCTCGCCATACGCGTCGTGACCATCGCCGAACTCGTCGGCGCAGTCACGGGCATCGGGCATCAGCTGTCGGTCGCGCAGGAACTGTTCTCTGTTGCCGACGTGTTTGCCTGGACACTGGTGCTGGTCATCCTGCTGTTTCTCCTTGAGGCGTTGCTGGTGCAACTCGAAACACGTGTCCTGCGGTGGCGAGCATGAGCGGACTGTCAGCCCCGATCGAGATCTCCGGCCTGAGCAAGGTCTTCCGCCAGACCACATCGGGTCAATCAATCGTCGCTATCGATCAACTCACGCTGCGGATCGACCCCGGCGAGCTCGTCGCCATCGTCGGAAAGACCGGCTGCGGAAAATCGACCCTGTTCGATCTCTTGATCGGGCTTGAACATCCCACCGCCGGCAGCATCACCATCGGCACCAAGACGCCTTATGACGACTTCAACGCCTTTCGCGGCAAGATCGCGACGATCTTCCAGCAGGACCGGCTGTTTCCGTGGCGCTCCGCACTCGACAACGTCAAGCTGCCGCTCGAACTGATCGGCATCGCCGAAGATGTTCAGCAGGAGCGCGCGATGTCCTGGCTGAAACGGCTCGGTCTGGAGAAGTTCGCCAATGCCTATCCGCGGGAACTTTCCGGCGGCATGCGCCAGCGCGTGGCGATTGCCCGCGCCTTTGCCGTACAGCCGGAAATTCTGCTGGCGGATGAATCCTTCAGTGCGCTCGATGAGGTGACGGCGAACGAGCTGCGCAAGACCTTCGTCGAACTGGCACGAGAGTTTAAATCGACGGCGATCCTGATCACGCATCAGCTCGAAGAAGCAATGGCCGTGGGCGACCGCATCGTGGTGTTCGGCAAGTCGGCGACATTGCTCGCCGATATCAGGATGATGGACTGGGACCGTGCGGATTACCCCCTGCTCCGTGAAGGCATCCAGAATACGCTGCAGGCAAACGCACCCGATCCGAGATTGAGGCGCTAGACAACGATCCACCGACCTCTCCACGTCATGCCCGGGCCTGTCCGGGCATGACGGAGTGAGTCGTAGCTACCTCACCCCATAATCGCCTTGGCGGCGTTACCCATGGCTTCCACCGACGCATCGCCCGTATCCGCGAAGCACAGAATGCGACATGGGCATGACTCGAGCCCGTCATAGCGCCAGGGGAATGCGCCGATCAGGCAGCGCTGGTTGAGCATGAGTTCGATGTCGCCGCCGATATTCTCGGCATGCAACAGACCTTCCTGGAACGCGTAGTTGTGGAACGGGAACATATCGGCAGAGACATGCCGGCCCGAGAGCTTGTGCGTGTATTCGAAAGTGCCGAAGAATTCAGCCGGCGTCTTGCCGTGTTTCTTGGTGAACTGCGCCGCGATGTCCGGACGCATGTTGCGGATCGAGGTGTTCATGGAGTGATCGCAGGACCCGGTATCCATGCCGAACCACTTGATCTTCTTCTCGAGCATCCAGTGCAGCGTGTCGAGGTTCGGGCCCGGATGATAGCAGAAGTATTTCACCAGATCTTGCTGTGCCTGGCCTTCGTAATATTTGTGCCATCCGGTGTGCAGGATCAGGATGTCACCTTCGCGGATGTCGGCACCCGAGCTCTCGATGATCTCCGGCGTGATCACGGCCCAGTCATGCATCTTGCTGGAGATGTCGACAACGACGCCGCGATTGAAAAGGTAATCCAGCGGCAGCGAGGCCATGTCGCCCTTACGCCCGTCGGTGGCGTGCATCGCGCCGTCGAAATGGGTGCCGGCATGCAGCGCCGTCTCGATCCGCTGCGCCACGATCATCTGCGTCTGCAGGTTCTGGGCATAATACATCTTGTTGCCGGCATAGCCGACCCAGCCGGGCGTGTGGATGTTCATGACGTGGGAGAGATCGACGACTTTCATGGTGCTGTCCTTCATCGTTTCGGGGCGCCCACCGGCAGGTGGAAATCGTAAGCATGCAAACAATTCTGCGCAATGCCCGGAGATGCAGGATCAGGGCCAGAAACAGACCGACAAACGCCGGGCTGCCACGACAATCCTCGATTGTGAAAGCGCCGTTCAGCGCTTGCGTTGACATCGATATACCCGGCGGATACGCCAATTTAATGAACTGCTGCAAAGACAGCGTCAGCGATGCGGCCACTGCCGTTTCGGTGCAGGTGCCACGATCAGGCACGTTACCAGGAGTGGCGTTGCCATGATGGATTTCGCCACCCGGGTCCACAATCACAACTACCGGCTCGATCCGATCATCCGGTCATTGCTGGACACCGACTTCTACAAATTCCTGATGCACCAGTTCATCTGGATGCTCTATCCGAAGGTGCCCGTGACCTTCGGCCTGATCAACCGCACCAGGACCGTCCGGCTCGCCGAGATCATTCCAGAGGCTGTGCTGCGCGCCCAGCTCGATCATGCCCGCACGCTCTCATTCCGTGAGAACGAACTGATCTGGCTGGCGGGTAACCGCTTCTATGGCCGCCGCGACATCTTTCGTCCGGAATATATCGAATACCTGCGCAGCTTCAGGTTGCCTGACTACAAGCTTGAGACCATCGATGGTCAATATGTCCTGACTTTCGAAGGCTCCTGGGCCGAAGTCACCATGTGGGAAATCTATGCGCTCGCCATCGTCAGCGAGCTGCGCTCGCGGATTGCGATGTCCACCCTCGACAAATTCGAGCTCGACATTCTCTACGCCCAGACCAAGACCAAGATCTGGAACAAGATCAAGAAGCTCAAGTCCCATCCCGACCTCAGACTTGCGGAATTCGGCACGAGGCGCCGTCACGGCTATCTGTGGCAGGAATGGGTGACGGACGCGATGGCCAATGAGCTTGGCCGCAGCTTCGTCGGCACCTCCAACGCCCTGCTCGCGTTCAAGCATTCATTCGAGGCCATCGGCACCAATTCGCATGAATTGCCGATGGTGTTCGCCTGCCTCGCCGAGAACGACGAGCAGTTGAAGACCGCACAATATGACGTGCTGGCCAAGTGGCAGGAGGTCTATGACGGCGAGCTCCTGATCATCCTGCCCGACACATTCGGCATGACGCAGTTCCTGCGCGATGCGCCGCCCTGGGCCTCGAAATGGACCGGTATGCGCATGGACAGCAAGGAGCCGGTTGCGGCAGGCGAGGAGATGATCGCCTGGTACGCCATGCGCGGCGAGGATCCGCGCAAGAAACGCGCGATGTTCAGCGACGGGCTCGAAGTCGATCTGATGATCGATCTGCATCAGCGCTTCCGCGGCCGTATTCGCGAGAGCTTCGGCTGGGGCACCATGGCCACCAACGACTTCCGCGGCGCCCATCCGCGCGGCCTCGACACACTCGATCCGATCAGCCTGGTCTGCAAGGTGACCGCCGCGAACGGCCGCCCGGCGGTGAAGCTATCGGACAATCCGGCCAAGACGACTGGCTCAAGCCCTGCGGAAATCGAACGCTATCTGCGCATCTTCGGCCGCGAGGGTGTCGCCGAGCAACCAGTGATCGTGTAGGTCGACGACAGCCACAAATTCAACTGTCGTCGCCCGACTTGATCGGGCGATCCAGTAAACTCATGTGTAGCGGCGTGTACTGGGTCACCCGATCAAGTCGGGTGACGACAGAAGAGCGACAAATACAAAGAAAACGCCGCCCGGTTTCCCGGACGGCGCTTTGTTTTGTGTATCGTCGGAAGGCCGCTTACAGCAAGCCTGCTCCGCGTGCCCACTTGTACTTGGCGCCGAGCACTTCCACCGGAAGCTCCGTCGAATAGGCATAGGCCGGAATGCCGTTCAGATAGAGATATTCGGCGGCTTCCTCGACTTCGATATCACCCGCGAGCGACGCGACCATCGGCTTCTCGATGCCCTTGGCCTTCATCGCATTCTTGATCTCGACCATATTCTTGGCGAACACCATCGGCGGGGTCACGATCGTGTGCCAGTAGCCGAGGATCAGCGAATGGATGCGCTCATCTTCGAGACCGAGCTTCACGGTGTTGACATAGGTGATTGGCGGTTCGCCACCGGTGATGTCGACCGGATTGCCAGCCGCCCCGAACGGCGGGATGAACTTGCGGAACGCAGCATCGAGATCCGGCGGCATCGCCATCAGCGACAGGCCGTTGTCGACCACCGCATCCGACAGCAGCACCCCCGAACCACCGGCGCCGGTGATGATCAGAACGTTCTCACCCTTCGGCGTTGGCAGCACAGGGATGCCACGTGCGAATTCGAGGAGCTGACGCAGCGAACGTGCCCGAATGACACCGGACTGCTTCAGCACGTCCTCATAGATCTTGTCGTTGCCGGCGAGCGCGCCGGTATGCGACGAGGCCGCTTTGGCGCCGGCCGAGGTACGGCCTGCCTTGAGGACGACGACCGGCTTCTTCTTCGACACCCGCTTGGCGGCTTCCGCGAAGGCACGACCGTCCTTCAGATCTTCGCAGTGCTGCGCGATGATCGTGGTGTTCGGATCCTGTTCGAAGAAGGCGAGCAGATCGTCCTCGTCGATATCCGACTTGTTGCCGAGACCGACGATGGCCGATACGCCCATCTTGGCCGAGCGCGAGAAGCCGATGATTGCCATACCGATGCCGCCGGACTGCGACGACAGCGCGGCCGAACCCTTCACGTCGTAAGCCGTGCAGAAGGTCGCGCAGAGATTGGCCGGCGTATAATAGAAGCCATAGATGTTCGGCCCCATCAGGCGGACATCGTATTTCTTGCCGATGGCGACGATTTCTTCCTGCAGTTCAGGCTCGTTGGCTTCGGCGAAACCCGACGGGATCAGCACCGCGCCCGGAATTTTCTTCTCGCCGCATTCGGTCAGCGCGCCAGCCACAAACTTCGCGGGGATCGCAAACACCGCCGTGTCGATCACGCCGGGCACGTCCTTGACGCTCTTATAGGCCTTGCGGCCCATGATCTCGTCGGCCTTCGGATGGATCGGATAGATCTCACCCTTGTAGCCGCCATTGATGAGGTTCTTCATCACCGAGTTGCCGATCTTGCCATCTTCGGCAGAGGCGCCGATCACGGCAACGGCCTTCGGCATCATGATGCGGTTCATCGCCGCAACGATCTCTTCCTTGGCGCGCGGTGCCGGCTTCGGCTTGTAGTCGAAATCGACGACGATACGCACGTCGGCGGCGATCGCATCCTTCTTGGTCGCGAAGACCGGATTGAGGTCGAGCTCGACCATTTCAGGGAAATCGCTGACGAGCTGCGACACCTTGACGATGATGTCGGCCAGCGCTTCACGGTTGGCAGGATCGCCGCCGCGCACACCGTGCAGCATCTCGGCGGCCTGAATGCCATCGAGCATCGACAACGCATCTTCATTGGTGGCAGGCGCGAGGCGGAAGGTGACATCCTTCAACACTTCGACCAGCACGCCGCCGAGGCCGAAGGCCACCAGCTTACCGAACGAACCGTCGGTGATCGAACCGATGATCACTTCGGTGCCGCCCATCAGCATCTGCTGAACCTGGATACCTTCTATCTTGGCATCTGCCTTGTACTTCTTGGCATTGGCCAGAATGGTGTCGTAGGCTTTCTGCGCGTCTTCGGCGGTCTTGACGCCGACGATGACGCCGCCCGCTTCGGTCTTGTGGAGAATGTCCGGCGAGACGATCTTCATCACGACCGGGAAGCCCATGCCGCTTGCCATCTTGGCAGCGTCAGCGGCTGAGGTGGCCACGCCTTCTTTCGGCACGGGAATGCCGTATGCGTCACACACAAGCTTGCCCTCGGGGGCGGTCAGGCTGGTGCGCTTGTCGGCTTTGACCGCATCGAGAACTTTGCGGACGGCCTGTTTAGCCGATGGTGTTGCTTCTTTGACGGCAAGATTCGATTGGGACATGGCTTCCTCCTTCACGTCTTTTCCAATAGACGGATTGATGGCATTTGGTATGCCAGAAACTTGATTGTCAAGGCGCGTTGCAGCGCAAAATTGCTGAAATAGCTGTCATCTTGACATGCTGGCATCTGGTATGCCAAAAATTCTTGACGTTATTTCTGTGGTAGGACATCTCGACTGGAGATGATTCATGCCCACGCGAAAACAAACCAAGGCGCCGTCCGTCATGTCTGAAGCCGATATCGCGATCGTTCGGATTGCACCGGAGACCAGCTTCAAGACCAAGGCCTATGAAGCCTTGAAAGAAGCCATTCTTAAGATGGACATCTACACCTCACCCGATCCGGTGATGCTCGACGAGCGCGCTCTGTCGGAACGGCTCGGTGTCAGCCGCACACCCATCCGCGAAGCCATTGCGATGCTGGAGCAGGATGGCTTCGTAAAGACTGTGCCACGCCGCGGCATCGTCGTTGTCAGAAAGACCAAGGTCGAGATCGTCGACATGATCCGCGCCTGGGCGGCGCTGGAAAGCATGGCCGCGCGTCTGATCACGACTACCGCACGCAAAAAAGATATCTCGGCGCTGCGCGACTTTTTCAAGGACTTCAACAAGGACCGTCTGCCACAGGACCACGTTGAGGAATATTCGAAAGCGAATATCGCTTTCCACCAGGCACTGATCTCGCTCAGCGAGTCGCCGGTGTTGGTCGATATGACCAACGATATTCTGCTGCATGTGCGTGGCTATCGTCAGCTAACCATCGGACGCACGGACCGTACCGCGACGTCCCTGCCCGAACATCTGGCCATCATCGAAGCGCTTGAGGAGCGCAACACCGAGCTCGCGGAAAAGCGCGCGCGCGATCACACGCTCGGTCTGGCTTCTTATGTCGAAGCCCACGGCCAGGAATTGTTTACGTAAGCGCCGTCTCGCGACGGTTCACCACTCCGCACCACGTCCAATTGAGCAACGACCAACAGTCACAAGAAAAGTCAGGGAGAGCGGGATGTCCGCAGTAGTCCAGAGCATCGATACCAACGCAGCCGCCGAGCAGGAATTGACCGATGGCTTCCATCTGATCATCGATGCGCTCAAGCTCAATGGCCTCAACACGATCTATGGCGTGCCGGGCATTCCAATTACCGACTTCGGCCGCATGGCGCAGGCCGAGGGCATCCGGGTGCTGTCGTTCCGTCACGAACAGGCCGCCGGCTATGCCGCATCGATCGCTGGCTATCTCACCAAGAAGCCCGGCGTCTGCTTGACCGTGTCGGCACCCGGCTTCCTCAACGGCCTTACGGCGCTGGCCCATGCCACCACCAACTGCTTCCCGATGATCCTGATCTCCGGCTCGTCCGAGCGCGAGATCGTCGACCTGCAGCAGGGCGACTATGAAGAAATGGATCAGCTCGCGATCGCCAAGCCGCTATGTAAAGCCGCATTCCGCGTGCTGCATGCGGCCGATATCGGCATCGGCATCGCCCGCGCGATCCGCGCCGCGGTGTCCGGTCGTCCCGGCGGTGTCTATCTCGATCTGCCGGCCAAGCTGTTCGGTCAGGTGATGAATGCCGATGCGGGCAAGAAGTCGCTCGTGAAGGTGATCGACGCCGCGCCGGCACAGATCCCTGCCCCGGATTCGATCAAGCGCGCGCTCGACGTGCTGAAATCTGCGAAGAAGCCGTTGATCATCCTCGGCAAGGGTGCTGCCTATGCGCAGGCCGACGATGCCGTGAAGGCACTCGTCGAGACATCCGGCATTCCGTTCCTGCCCATGAGCATGGCCAAGGGGCTCCTCCCCGACACGCATCCGCAGTGCGCGGGCGCTGCGCGCTCCACCGTGCTGAAGGACTCGGACGTCGTCATGCTGATCGGCGCACGCCTCAACTGGCTGCTGTCTCACGGCAAGGGCAAGGCTTGGGGCAGCGCGCCCAAGAAATTCATCCAGATCGACATCGAGCCGAAGGAAATGGATTCCAACGTCGAGATCGTCGCGCCCGTCGTGGGCGATATCGGCTCCTGCGTCGCAGCTTTGCTCGATGGCATGGGCAAGAGCTGGCAGAAGGCATCGTCCGACTGGACATCAGCAGTCACCACGAAGCGCGACGAGAACGTCGCGAAGATGGCGCCGAAGCTGATGAACAATAACTCGCCGATGGACTATCACGGCGCGCTCGGCGTCCTCCGCACCATCATTGCCGAGCGGCCCGACGCAATGCTCGTCAATGAAGGCGCCAACACCCTCGATCTCGCCCGCGGTATCGTCGACATGTATCAGCCGCGCAAGCGCATCGATGTCGGAACCTGGGGCATCATGGGCATCGGCATGGGCTATTGCATCGCCGCCGCCGTCGAGACCGGCAAGCCGGTGTTGGCGATTGAAGGCGACAGCGCATTTGGCTTTAGCGGCATGGAGGTCGAGACGATCTGCCGTTACAATCTGCCGGTCTGCATCGTCGTCTTCAACAATGACGGCATCTATCGCGGCACCGACGTCAACCCGACCGGCGGCCCGGACGTTGCGCCCACTGTCTTCGTCAAGGGCTCGCGCTACGACAAGATGATGGAAGCCTTCGGCGGCATCGGCGTGAATGCGACCTCGCCCGACGAACTCAAGCGCGCCGTCAATGCGGCGATGGATTCCGGCAAGCCGACGCTCATCAATGCGGTGATCGATCCGGCGGCCGGCAGCGAGAGCGGCCGCATCGGCAACCTCAATCCGCAGAGTGTGCTCAGCAAGAAGAAATAACACATCAGGCGGGGTCGCGAGACCCCGTCTCCTTTTCTCATATGCCGAGGCGGCGAAACTAGTTTACGGGAGCAAAACAATGACACAGGCGCTCAAAGGCGTTCGCATTCTGGACTTCACCCACGTTCAATCTGGCCCGACCTGCACGCAGTTGCTGGCATGGTTCGGCGCCGATGTGATCAAGGTCGAACGCCCCGGCGTTGGCGACATCACCCGCGGCCAATTGCAGGACGTGCCGAATGTGGACAGCCTGTATTTCACCATGCTGAACCACAACAAGCGTTCGATCACCCTCGACACCAAGAACCCGAAGGGCAAGGAAGTCCTCACCGCGCTGATGAAAGAGTGCGATGTTCTCGTCGAGAACTTCGGACCCGGCGTGCTCGACCGCATGGGCTTCCCGTTCGAAAAGATTCAGCAGATCAACCCGAAGATGATCGTCGCCTCGATCAAGGGGTTTGGTCCCGGTCCCTATGAGGACTGCAAGGTCTATGAGAACGTCGCGCAGTGCACCGGTGGCGCCGCTTCCACCACCGGCTTCCGCGATGGTCTGCCGCTCGTCACCGGCGCACAGATCGGCGATAGCGGCACTGGCTTGCATCTCGCTCTCGGCATCGTCACCGCGCTGTATCAGCGCACGCAAACCGGCAAGGGCCAGAAGGTCACCGCTGCGATGCAGGACGGCGTGCTCAACCTGTCGCGCGTCAAGTTGCGCGACCAGCAGCGCCTCGCTCACGGTCCGCTCAAGGAATACAGCCAGTTCGGCGAAGGCATTCCGTTCGGCGATGCCGTGCCGCGTGCCGGCAACGACAGCGGCGGTGGCCAGCCCGGTCGCATCCTGAAGTGCAAGGGCTGGGAAACCGACCCGAACGCTTACATCTACTTCATCACTCAGGCGCCGGTCTGGGAGAAGATCTGCGACGTGATCGGCGAACCGACCTGGAAGACCGACCCGGCCTATGCCAAGCCGGCCGTTCGTTTGCCGCGCCTCAATGAGATCTTCGCACGCATCGAACAGTGGACGATGACCAAGACCAAGTTCGAGGCGATGGAAATCCTCAACAAGGATGACATCCCTTGCGGTCCGATCCTGTCCATGAAGGAACTGGCCGAAGACCAGTCGCTCCGCGCCACCGGCACCGTGGTCGAAGTCGATCACCCCGAACGCGGCAAGTATCTGTCGGTTGGTAATCCGATTAAGCTATCGGCCAGCCCCACTGAAGTGACGCGTTCGCCGCTGCTCGGCGAACATACCGACGAAATCCTCAAGCAGGTGCTCGGCTTCAGCGATCATCAGGTGGCCGAAATCCACGATTCCGGCGCACTCGATCCGCCGCGCAAGGTTGCCGCTGAGTAATTTCAGCAGGAATATCAGATAATTACATGCGAAAGGCCGCCGGTTGGCGGCCTTTTTCATTTGTGCCGGCCGAGGCGGAACTTTAATAAGAAAATCAAATCGACCAATATCGCACTGCAAAATTCTCATGCTGCTATGCAAACAAGACAATTGTCCTTGGCATCTGGTATACTTAAATTGATCCCAGATGATGAGGCGCCACCACGAGGCAGCCTTCAGGAAAGGATCAAATCATGTCGAAGACTGCTTCCCTCGACCTCGCGACCTCCACCGGCTTATTCGCTCGCTTCATGGCCTCGCTCGATCGCGCGCTGATGGCCAGCGCACGCATCTCGGCCCGCAACGGCGACCTGCCCCGCTTCGGCCTGTAAGGCTACGACTTCACTACTTTTGACTACTTTTGCGCGGCCAGCCCGCGCAAAATTCTCTGCGTTCCTCCCGACGACTGGCCCCGGATTTCCGGGGCCGTTTTTTTTGTTTGTGTAGTTGCATCGCAGCGAGGTCTCGCGCTCCCTGCGACATTTCAGCCTCCCCGGCTTTTAACGGCTCTAATCGCTTGCCGCTTGGCATATCGCATACCAAAATGCGCGAACGGTAATGCTTCACGTTTGAATAGAAAGCATACCTGGGGAGGACAAAGGCTGAGCTGCCCTCGCGGGCATGCAATGCCGCGCGCGCCATGACAAAGCGATCCAGACCCACTCATCCTTCTTGCAGGCGAGCTACTTCGAGGCTCGACACTCTGACGTGCGCATATGGCGCATGCAAGGACGTGTTTGCACACCTGCAGCCAGGACTTTCGAAGGAAGACCCGACTACGCACTGACGATTTCAAAGTCGACGAACGATCGACGCCACCAAAACGAATGGGAGAGAAACAATGAAACGCCTTGGTTCATGTCTCACGCTGGCGGCCGCTGCATCCATTCTCTGCCTGGGAGCTTCTCTCCCGGCGTCCGCCGCATGGGAGCCGACGCGCCCGGTCGAACTGATCGTTCCCGCCGGCACCGGCGGCGGAGCCGATCAGATGGCGCGCACCATTCAAGGCATCATCACAAAGCACAGCCTGATGAAGCAGCCGCTTGTCGTCATCAACAAGTCGGGCGGCGCCGGCGGCGAAGGCTTTCTCGATGTGAAGTCCGCGAACAACAATCCGCACAAGATCATCATCACCCTGTCGAATCTGTTCACCACACCGCTCGCCACCGGCATTCCCTTCAACTGGAAGGATCTCACGCCGGTCGCGATGCTGGCACTCGACGAGTTCGTATTGTGGGTGAATGCCGACAAGCCCTACAAGACAGTGAAGGACTACATCGACGCCGTGAAGGCCGCACCGGCCGGCACGATCAAGATGGGCGGCACGGGCTCCAAGCAGGAAGACCAGATCATCACGGTCGCGGTCGAGAAAGCGATTGGCAGCAAGTTCACCTACATCCCCTACAAGGGCGGCGGTGAAGTCGCAGTGCAGCTCGTCGGTCAGCACGTCGACTCAACCGTGAACAATCCGATCGAGGCCGTTGCGCAGTGGCGCGGCGGCAAGGTGCGGCCACTCTGTGTGTTCGACAGCAAGCCGATGGCCTATGACGAGCAGGTCGCCGACGGCAAGGGCTGGAAAGACATTCCAACCTGCAAGTCACAGGGGCTTGACATCGAATATGTGATGCTGCGCGGCATCTTCATGGGGCCGAAAGCAACGAAGGATCAGATCGATTATTATGTCGAGCTGTTCAAGAAGGTCCGCGCGACGCCCGAGTGGCAGGACCTGATGAAGAGCGGCGCCTTCAACACGACCTTCATGACCGGCGGTGAATATGCCAGCTGGGTTGGCACCGAAGAGAAGCGCCACGAGACCCTGATGAAGGAAGCCGGCTTCCTCGCGCAAGGCAACTGACGCGGCACCATGACGCCGGACCTGATCGCACATCAGGTCCGGCGCATGCAACACGCTGATCGACGCAGATCTCTCACACAGAGTTGTCCATGACCACGCAGCAATCTCACAACGCAGGCCCATCCCACAAATCCGTCGAAGCCGGCGTCACCACCGTCATCGGCCTGTTCGGCGCCATCGTCGTCTATGGCAGCGTCAAGGCCGGCATCAACTGGGGCGCGGAGGGACCGAAAGCCGGGTTCTTCCCGTTCTATATCGGGCTGTTCATCATCATCTCCAGCCTGATCAATCTCTGGAATACGCTGCGCGAGGATGACGGCAATCTGTTCGCCGAATGGGGCCAGTTGCGCCAGGTCTTCAGCGTTGTGATTCCCACCGGCATCTATGTCGGCGTCCTGCCCTTCATCGGCCTCTACGTATCCTCGATGATCTTCATCGCATGGTTCATGCGCTGGCTCGGCAAATACGACTGGCCGATCATCGCCGCCATTTCCCTCGGCATGCCCATCGTCACCTACCTGATCTTCGAACGCTGGTTTCTCGTGCCGCTTCCCAAGGGACCGCTCGAGGATCTGCTCGGCCTGTAATTTCCGCGATCTCCAATTCCGTTGCGTCTGCCAGTCTCTTTCTAAGGACTACTCGAAATGGAAGAAATTGCTAATCTGTTCCAGGGTTTTGCGGTCGCGCTGCAGCCGTTCAACATCGCCGTGATGGTTCTTGGCATTGTGCTCGGCGTGATCATCGGCGTGCTGCCCGGCCTCGGTGGCGCCAACGGCGTCGCGATCCTGCTGCCCCTCACCTTCAGCATGCCGCCGACCTCGGCGATCATCATGCTGTCCTGCATCTATTGGGGCGCATTGTTCGGAGGTGCGATCACCTCGATCCTGTTCAACATTCCCGGAGAGCCATGGTCGGTTGCCACGACATTCGACGGCTATCCGATGGCGCAGCAGGGCAAGGCTGCTGAATCGCTCACCGCCGCATTCACATCCTCTTTCGTCGGCGCACTGTTCGCCGTCATCATGATCACGCTCGTTGCGCCGCTGGTCGCAGGCTTCGCGTTGCGGTTCGGACCCGCGGAGAAATTCGCGGTCTATTTCCTGGCGTTCTGCAGTTTCGTCGGGCTGAGTAAGGAACCGCCCTTCAAGACTATCGCTGCCATGATGATCGGCTTCGCACTCGCAGCCGTCGGCCTCGATTCTATCACGGGACAACTGCGTCTCACTTTCGGCTCGACCGAACTCCTCAATGGCTTCGACTTCCTGATCGCCGTTATCGGCCTGTTCGGCCTCGGTGAAATCTTCCTCACCATGGAAGAAGGCCTGCGCTTCCAGGGTGGCAAGGCGAAGATCGATCTTCGCGTCGTGCTCCGCACCTGGATGAGCCTGCCGCAATACTGGATGACGTCACTGCGGTCCTGCATCATCGGCTGCTGGATGGGCGTTACGCCGGCGGGCGCGACACCGGCCTCGTTCATGAGCTACGGCATCGCCAAGCGCGTCTCCAAGAACGGCCACAACTTTGGCAAAGGCGAGATCGAAGGTGTGATCGCGCCGGAAACGGCTGCACATGCCGCTGGTACCGCCGCGCTGCTGCCGATGCTGTCGCTCGGCGTCCCCGGCTCGCCGACCGCCGCGGTTCTGCTCGGCGGCCTTCTGATCTGGGGGCTGCAGCCGGGGCCAATGCTCTTCGTCGAGCAGAAGGAGTTCGTCTGGGGCCTGATCGCGTCGATGTACCTCGGCAATCTCGTCGGCCTGATCATTGTGCTGACTTGCGTGCCGATTTTTGCAGCGATCCTGCGGGTTCCATTTAGCATTATTGCACCGCTCATCCTGGTGCTCTGTGCGATCGGAGCCTACTCCGTCCACAATAGCACCTTCGATGTGGTGATGATGCTGGTATTCGGAATCATCGGTTACGCACTGAAGAAGTGTAACTATCCCCTCGCCCCGCTGGTGCTTGCCATCGTACTTGGCGACAAGGCCGAGGAAGCCTTCCGTCAGTCGCTGCTGGGATCGCAGGGATCGCTCGGGATCTTCTTCTCGAACACGCTGGTGAGCAGCATCATGATCCTCGGCCTGATCGCCCTGTTCTGGTCGGTGATCCAGAACGGCTTCACTCGGCTGCGTACTCGCGCTGCAGCAGCGTAAGTAACGATACAAATAACTGTTCAAACCCAAAAGCCGGCGGTCTGGACCGCCGGCTTCATGCTGTCTTGTAGTATCGCAGTACAGCATTCAGTCATGCGAAACTTGCAGCGGCAAATTGGCAAGATTTCGCTTGTTAGTTGGCATATCATATACCAAACTATCCTTCGCAGCTGTCGAGCTCTCAATAGAACAGCGCTTTAGGAGGAATGATGACTGATGCAGTTCACGGGGCGGCGCCGACAGCCGCACGTGTCAGCGACGCGTATCGCTGGACACAACTCGCCATCGGCGTTGGCGCGATGGTGATGATCGCCAACTATCAATACGGCTGGACATTCTTCGTCCCCGACATCCAGAAGAAGTTCGGCTGGGATCGCGCCTCGATCCAGTGGGCCTTCACCCTCTTCGTGCTGTTCGAAACCTGGCTGGTGCCGGTCGAAGGATGGTTTGTCGATAAATACGGCCCGAAAATCGTCGTCCTTATCGGCGGCATCCTTTGCGCCGTTGGCTGGGCGATCAACGCACAGGCCACAACGCTCAACGGCTTCTATCTCGGCATGATCATCGCGGGCATCGGCGCTGGTGGCGTCTACGGCACCTGCGTCGGCAACGCCCTGAAGTGGTTTCCTGACAAGCGCGGCCTCGCCGCCGGCATCACCGCTGCAGGCTTCGGTGCAGGCTCTGCGCTCACCGTGGCGCCGATCCAGGCCATGATCAAGGATTCCGGCTTCCAGACCACCTTCCTGTATTTCGGCCTCGGACAAGGCATCATCATCGTGATCCTCGCCTTCTTCCTGTTCGCGCCGAAGGCCGGACAGGTCCCCGCCGTCACGCAGAATGCGAACATCATCCAGACCCGCCGCAACTACGCTCCGACGGAAGTGATCCGCCATCCGATCTTCTGGCTGATGTACTTCATGTTCGTGATCGTGGGTGCCGGTGGCCTGATGGTGACAGCGAACCTGAAGCCCATCGCGGCGGACTGGAAGATCGACAACGTGCCTGTCACGCTGATGGCCGTAACGATGACGGCGGTCACCTTCGCAGCCACGATCGACCGCGTACTCAACGGCCTGACACGTCCGTTCTTCGGCTGGATCTCCGACATGATCGGCCGCGAGAACACGATGTTCATCGCCTTCGGCATGGAAGGCCTAGGCATCTGGGCGCTGTATATGTGGGGGCAGGATCCGCTGTGGTTCGTGCTGCTGTCGGGCTTCGTGTTCTTCGCCTGGGGTGAGATCTATTCGCTCTTCCCATCGACCTGCACCGACACCTTCGGCTCCAAGTTCGCAACGACCAATGCCGGCCTGCTCTATACGGCCAAGGGAACGGCAGCACTTCTGGTGCCAGTCGCGAACTACATGCAGCAGTCGTCGGGCACGTGGGACAGCGTGTTCCTCATTGCAGCCGGGGCCAACATCCTCGCGTCACTGCTCGCCATTGCGGTGTTGAAGCCTTGGCGCAAGGTCGTCGTCAGCAAAGCTCAGGCGGTCTAAAACGCCGAATTCCTCACGAAAACAACGCGCCCGCCTCTGGCCGGGCGCGTTTTGCGTTCTGTGGGCTCATGAGACAATTGACCGGCTTGGCGGCACGTCCCGTCGTGCTGCGATGCACCAACGAAACCCGCGCTGAGGCTCCATCAGCCGGTTGCAAGTTGGAATATAATATACCAGTCTCCGCCAAAGCGACGCTTGCGACAATAAGCCACAGCATTTGCGACATAGGTCGCAATCAAGAGGCGCGCTCGGAGGACTCCCAATGTCTTACACCAACTCGCCCACCGCCCCCACCTCCAGCTTCCGCTGGATCCAACTCGTGATGGGCATCTTCTGCATGGCGATGATCGCCAACCTGCAATATGGATGGACGCTGTTCGTCGATCCCATCGACGCCAAGTATCACTGGGGTCGCGCCGCGATCCAGCTCGCCTTCACCCTGTTCGTCGTCGTCGAGACCTGGCTGGTGCCGGTCGAAGCGTGGTTCGTCGACAAATACGGTCCCCGCGTCGTCATCATGTTCGGCGGAGCCATGATCAGCCTCGCCTGGGTGCTGAACTCCTATGCGGACTCACTGGTGATGCTTTACGCCGGCGCCGTCGTCGGTGGTATCGGCGCCGGCTCGGTCTACGGAACCTGTGTCGGCAATGCGCTGAAGTGGTTTCCCGATCGCCGCGGCCTCGCTGCGGGCGCCACGGCGGCAGGCTTCGGCGCCGGCGCTGCGATCACCATCGTGCCGATCGCGCATATGATTGCGGAGAGCGGCTATGAGCATGCCTTCCTCACCTTCGGCATCGGCCAGGGCCTGATCGTGTTCGTGCTCGCCTTCTTCATGCGCCCGCCTCTGCAGGCCGTACCGGTGAAGAAAAAACAACTCAACCTGCCGCAGACAAAGACGGATTTCACGCCGCCGCAAGTGCTGCGCAGCCCGATCTTCTGGGTCATGTATCTTGTCTTCGTGATGGTCGCCGCCGGTGGCTTGATGACTGCAGCGCAGATCGCCCCGATCGCCCATGACTACAAGATCGCAAATTCGCCGGTGACGCTGGCCGGCTTCCAGATGGCGGCACTGACATTCGCCATCTCGCTTGATCGCATCTTCGATGGGTTCGGCCGCCCGCTCTTCGGCTGGCTGTCCGATCAGATCGGTCGCGAGCACACTATGTTCATCGCCTTCGGCACGGCCGCGCTGATGCTGCTGACGCTGTCGGCCTACGGCCACAATCCGCTCGTCTTCGTGCTGGCGACGGCGGTTTATTTCGGCGTGTTCGGCGAGATCTACAGCCTGTTCCCGGCTACATCAGGCGATACGTTCGGTGCCAAATATGCCGCGACGAATAACGGCATGCTTTACACGGCGAAAGGTACGGCTGCGTTGCTCGTGCCGTTGGCGAGCCTCATCGCAGCACGCTACGGATGGCAGGCGGTGTTTGTAGTTGCCGTTGCGCTCAACGCGACTGCCGCCCTGCTCGCTCTGTTCGTCATCAAGCCGATGCGACGTGCGTTCATTCTGGGAAGCGAGCCTGCGGTACCGGAGGCCGCGCCGCAGAGCGCCAAGACCGCCTGATCAATCGAAGCTCGTTCAAGATGTCAGGGGCGCACGCGAGTGCGCCCCTTTTTCATGCCTGCCTGGCATACCAGAGCTCCGACCGGATACCGTCGGTGCGATAGAAGCACATCGGAAATACACGCATGCAGCAAATAAACGTCAGAAACACTGACTTTCTTTCTTGATCAACCGCCCCTTGATATCCCCGTTTCTGCGTTGACAACTGGCATACCGTATACCAATCTTGCCCCTGTAAGATCGATCCTCAGCCGATCAGCCAAGGGAGGTTGCCATGCAAGTCGGAGATATCCTGCGTAGGAAGAGCACCCGTATCGCCACCGTCCGCATGAACGAGACTGTCGCCATCGCGGCGCAATTGCTCCGGACAGGCAATATCAGCGCATTGGTCGTGAAGGACGTGTGCCGCACCGAAGGCAACACCGCGGTCGGCATGTTTTCGGAACGCGATGTGGTTCGCGCAATCGCCGAACACGGCGCCGCAGGCGTCAATCGCAAGGTTTCGGATATGATCTCGGTGCAAGAGCTCATCTCCTGTCGCTCGACCGACACGCTCGAACATGTGCGCCACCTGATGAACAGGCATCATATTCGACATGTCCCGGTCATCGACGATCACACGCTGATCGGCGTGATCAGCATCCGCGACATCAGCAGGGCGCTCGATCATGAGGATGTGCCGCAAGCGCATGCAGCGGTCGCCTGAGGCCTAGCCTCAAGCTCACTTGCGTTTCATACCGGTATCGACACGGACCGCCAGCGGTCCGTGACGCCAGTTCTTTTGCCTTGTCCGTGCTGCGGGCGATCGAGATCCTTCAATCGCTGAGCAGTTTGTCGGGCGTCAGCGGCAGATCGCGGATGCGTTTTCCGGTCGCGTTGAACACCGCATTGGCGATGGCAGCGGCAACACCGGCGATGCCGATCTCGCCGATACCGCGCGCCCCCATCGGCGTGCGAGGGTCTGGAATGTCAGTCCACAACACGTCGATCTCCGGCACGTCGAGATGCACGGGCACGTGATAGTCCGTCATTGACGCACTCATGATCCGCCCGTTGCGTTTGTCGAGTAGCGTCTCTTCGGTGAGCGCCATACCAAGCCCCATGATCATGCCGCCGCGAAACTGGCTGGTCGCCGTCTTGGGATTGAGGATGCGGCCGCAATCGAACGCTCCAACAAGACGGGTGACCCGGACCTCGCCGGTCACCTCGCTAACGCGGAGTTCACAAAAGATGGCCGATCGGCTGTGCATGGAGAATTTCAGGATTTCGAGCGGTGCCCCGCTCTCTCCCATCGCGCTGATCTCGCTGCGCGACGCACGCTCGAGGATCGACGCGAAGCTCTCGTAGCGCGATGGCTCGTCGATCTTGCGCAGGCCGTGATTGGCGAATTCGATCTCGTTCGCCCGCAATCCCGCCAGCGGCGTGTCGTTACCAGCCAGCCGCAGCAGATCTCCGGCCAGTTTCGCGCTGGCCGCGTTGATCGCAGCGCCGAGCGAAGCTGTCTGCGATGAGCCGCCCGCAAAGCTGCCGAAAGGCAGATCGGTGTCGCCGATCCGCACGGTGACGTAATCGAGCGGCAAACCGAGACGATCCGCAGCATGCTGTCGCTGCACCGTCGCAGTGCCCATGCCCATCTCATGCGCGGCACTCGACACCGTGGCGTGGCCATTGCTGTCGATCGTGATCCGCGCCGACATGCCGGGCATGCGCACATAGGGGAAAGAGCCGGTGGCACAGCCCATGCCAATGAGCCATTCGCCGTCCTGACGCGACTTTGGTGTCGCCGCGCGGCGATCCCAACCGAACTTTTTCGCGCCGAGCTCATAGGCCAGCCTCAGGTCACTTTGGGAATGCGGCGCACCGCTGACCGGATCGGTATCGCCGATATTGCGCAGCCTCAATGCAATCGGATCGATGCCGAGATCATGCGCGAGCTCGTCCATTGCGCTCTCGATGGCAAAGGTGCCGACCGCCTCGCCGGGCGCGCGCATGAATGTGTTGGCCAGCAGATCGAGATCGAGCGTGTGCTGCACGATATCGTAGCTCTCCGATTCATAAAGCGAGCGGCCTGACAGGGTGAAGGCCTCGTCGCAGACGCTATGCGGGGGTTTGACGGAGAAACCTTGATGCAACAGTGCCTTCAGCTTTCCGGTCGCATCGGCGGCCAGCGCCACGCGCTGCTCGGTCTGGCTCCGGCCGCCGATCAGGCGATGCATGCTGGCACGCGACAATGCGATCCGCACCGGCCGGCCGGCGAGTTTCGATGCGGCAGCGCCCAGTATCTGGTGATCCCACAGCGCCTTGCCACCGAAAGCGCCGCCGACGAAGGGGGAGCTGACAAAGACCTGCGTATCCTTGATGCCGAACACTTTTGCGAGCGAACCCGCAGTGCCGTTGAGCATCTGCGTCGCGTCATGCACGATCAAGCGGTCGCCTTGCCAGGCAATCGTCGCGGCATTGGGCTCGATCGGATTGTGATTATGCCAGGGCGTTCGATAGACCGCATCGACACTACCCGCGGCGTTTCGAAATGCCGCGTCCGTATCGCCGCGCTTCAGCCGGTTGCGCTCGATCATCAGCGAGTCGGGCGTGGTCGCGTCAGCTTTTGCATCCTCGAACCGGGTGCGTGCCGCGGCTTGCTCGTAACGAACTACGATCAGCGACGCCGCGTGGTTCGCCTGCTCCTGGGTCTCGGCCAGCACCAGCGCTACCGTCTGCCCGTTCCAGCGGATGTCTGCATCCTGCATGATCGGGAGAATGTTGTTTCCTGCGGCCTTGAGATTGGTCATGCCGATCGGCGGCGGCAGCGCCAGTTTCGGCGCATTGCGATGGGTCATCACCAACACGACGCCCGGTGCGGCTTCCGCGGCAGCAAGATCGAGTTCGGTGATCTTGCCGCGCGCGATGGTCGAATGCACGCAGGCTGCATAGACCAGCCCGTCCATTCGCACTTCCGCAGCAAACCGTGCAACGCCCTGCACTTTGTCGGGACCATCGACCCGCGACTGCTGCGTGCCGAGGGTAACGCGCTTATCGATCAGCGGATCGCGCGTGCCGCCCGGCAGCCAGCTCGATGGCACATAGCCCATCGCCGTGCGAACACCACCGACGATCGCATTTTGCAGCTTGCTCATGCGCCCGCTCCTGTCAGATCGCCGAGAACGGCGGCCATGGTTCGCTTTGCGAGTTCGATCTTGAAGGCGTTGGCTTCGGTGGGTTTAGCCGCAGCGAGTTCGACATCGGCGGCCCGCAGGAAGTTCTCCCGGGTCGGCGCCTCGCCGCGCAGGACGTCTTCGGCCTGCACAGCGCGCCATGGCTTTGCGGCGACACCGCCCAGAGCAATCCGTACGTCCCTGATCCGGCCGTCGGCGACATCCAGCCCCGCGGCGACGGACACCAGCGCGAAAGCGTAGCTCGAGCGATCGCGGACCTTGCGATAGCGCGAATTGGCTGCGGCAGCGCTGGGGGATATCGCGATTGCGGTGATGAGCTCGCCGGGCCGCAAAACGGTCTCGATGTGCGGCGTCGTCCCCGGCAGTTGATGGAAATCCAGCAGCGGCACGCTGCGTGGGCCCATTGGGCCATCAAGATGCACGATTGCATCCAGCGCCGCGAGCGCCACGCACATGTCCGACGGAAGCGTCGCGATACAATGCTCGGAAGTGCCGAGGATCGCATGATTGCGGCTGAGGCCGTCGATGGCATCGCAGCCGGCTCCGGGCTCACGTTTATTGCATCGTGATCCCGCAGCATCGTAAAAATACGAGCAGCGCGTTCGTTGCATCAGGTTGCCGCCGACGGTGGCCATGTTGCGGATCTGCGCCGACGCACCGGCCAGCAGTGCGCGGGACAGCATCGGATACTGCGCGCGCACGACCGGATGCGCGGCCACCGCGCTGTTGCGAGCGGTGGCGCCGATGATCAGGCCGCCTTCGGAGGTCACATCGATAGTAGCAGGCAGTCGGCTGACATCGACCAGCGCCGCGGGCGCTTCGATATTCTGCCGCATCAGATCGACGAGATTGGTGCCACCGCCGAGAAAGCGGCAGTGCCCGGCGGCGGCGAGCGACAGGGCTTCAGTCTGGTCGGCGGCGCGCCTATAATCGAACGGCGTCATGCGGCGTCTCCAACCAGCTGTTCTTCGATCGCTTCGACAATGCCGTGATGGGCACCACAGCGGCACAGATTGCCGCTCATGCGCTCGCGGATTTCTTCGCGGGTGGTGCTGCCCAGCCCCGCAACGAGATCGGCGGTGACATAACTGGGATCGCCGCGGCGCATCTCGCCGAGCATCGCGACCGCCGAGCAGATCTGCCCGGGCGTGCAATAGCCGCACTGCAAGCCATCGTGCTCGATGAATGCGCGCTGCAGGGGATGCATGTCACCCTGCTTGCTCAGGCCCTCGATGGTGGTCACTGCGCGCCCGTCCGCCTGCACGGCAAGTGTCAGACAGGACAGCACTCGCTCGCCATCGAGAATGACGGTGCAGGCGCCGCAGGCGCCCTGATTGCAGCCCAGCTTGGTGCCGGTCAGGCCGATCCGTTCACGCAGAAGGTCGAGCAGCGAAACCCGGGGATCGTCGGGCAACGAGTAGTCCGTACCATTGATGGCGATGGCCATGAGCGCCTCCGTCAGGAACCGGCTTACGGCCGGCGGCACGCTCAAGATAGTACGAACTTCGTAATGTTCAAGTTTCGTTGTCGGCGATTTTTTCCGTCAACCGGATCAATTCGTTACGCTCGATCGGGTCGAGTGACCGCAGCATCATTTGACAGGCCGCGCGATAGCCGGCGACCTGTTCTTCCACCACCTGCTTGCCCTTCTCGGTCGCGGTCAGTGCCACGGACCGGCGATTGTCTTCGGGCCGGCGACGCTCGACCAGGGCCTTTTTGACGAGCCGGTCGATGGCAGAGGACATGGTGGTCATAGCGACATTGAGATAGCGGGCGACGTCGCCTATCAGGCAGCCGGGATTGTCACCGACAAACACCAGCGTCTGCGCGTCGAGCGCATTGAGCGCGTTGTCGGCGGCAGCGGCTGCCTCCGCGACTTTGAATTTGCGCGTAAAACGTTCGAAGGCGCGCGTGAGTTGTTCGATCTGTTGCGGGGTCGGCTCGGTCATGCGCGGGAGAAAAGCATGTTCGCGCCGCGAGTTCCAGCGATCACGACGGCACGCCCCACGCATCAGACCTGCATCGGCGGCGCATGGGGCCGTATCCCGTGGCGGTAGACATTGCTGCGCCCCACCGGCATCCTTCGCCCCGAACAAGCAAGAACCATTCGGCGCCAAGCGCGTCTCCGGGGAAACAAGAGGACTATCATGATCAAGACGCGCTTCACCGAGCTTGTGGGTGTCGAACACCCGATCGTCCAGGGCGGCATGCAGTGGGTCGGCCGCGCCGAGCTCGTCGCCGCAGTAGCCAATGCCGGTGCGCTCGGCCTGATCACCGCACTGACCCAGCCGACGCCGGAAGACCTCACCAAGGAGATCGCGCGCTGCCGCGACATGACCGACAAGCCGTTCGGCGTGAACCTGACCATTCTGCCGACCATCAAGCCGCCGCCTTACGCGGAATATCGCCAGGCCATCATCGAAGCCGGCATCAAGGTGGTCGAGACGGCCGGCAACAAGCCGCAGGAACACGTCGCCGAATTCAAGAAGCACGGCATCAAGGTGATCCATAAATGCACCAGCGTGCGCCACGGCCTCTCCGCCGAGCGGATGGGTGTCGACGCCATCTCGATCGATGGCTTCGAATGTGCCGGACATCCCGGTGAGGACGACACCCCCGGCCTGATCCTGATCCCGGCCGCAGCCGACAAGATCAAGATCCCGATGATCGCTTCCGGCGGCTTCGGCGATGGCCGCGGTCTCGTGGCCGCGCTCGCGCTCGGTGCCGAAGGCATCAACATGGGCACGCGTTTCATGTGCACCAAGGAAAGCCCGATCCATCAGCTTGTGAAGGAACGCATCGTCGCCAATGACGAACGCGAGACCGACCTGATCTTTCGCACCATGCGCAACACCTCGCGTGTCGCCAAGAATGCGGTCAGTCGGCAGGTCGTCGCCATGGAGAAGGAAGGCGCCACTTTCGAGCAGATCAAGGAGCTCGTCGCCGGTGCCCGCGGCAAGCTGGTCTATTCGCACGGCGACGCCGAAGACGGCATCTGGTCGGCGGGTCAGGTCCAGGGCCTGATCCACGACATCCCGAGCTGCCAGGAGCTCGTCTCGCGCATCATGCACGACGCCGAGACGATCATTCGCGCGCGCCTCGAAGCCATGCTTGGTGGCGGCCAGCGTCAGGCCGCTGAATAGACGAAACGGAAAGCAGAGCCATGAAAGCTTATGTCTACGGCGCCAATGGCGCTGCGATCGGTGATGTCCCGAAGCCCTCGCCCGCCGGCACGCAGGTGCTGGTCAAGGTGAAAGCCTGCGGCCTCAACCGCGCCGACCTCGGCATGACCAAAGGCCATGTCCACGGCGGCGCTGGCGGCGTCGGCACGGTGCTGGGAATGGAATGGGCTGGCGAGATCGCCGAACTCGGCCCGGAGGCCAAGGGCGTCAAGGTCGGGGATCGCGTGATGGGTTCTGGCGGTGCGGCCTTTGCCGAATTCGCCGTCACCGATCATGGCCGGCTGTTCCACATGCCAGCCGGCATGAGTTTCGAGGACGCCTGCACCCTGCCCGTCGCCATCACCACCATGCACAATGCGCTGGTGACGAATGGCGGACTGCAGCCCGGCCAATCGGTCCTGATCCAGGGCGCCAGCTCCGGCGTCGGCCTGATGGCGCTGCAGATCGCCAGGCTCAAGGGCGCAAAGACGGTGATCGGTTCATCCACCGACGCCGCACGTCGTGCACGGCTGAAAGACTTCGGCGCCGACCTCGCCATCGATTCGAAAGATGCCGGCTGGGTCGATCAGGTGCTCAAAGCCACGGGCGGCGACGGCGTCGACCTGATCGTCGACCAGATCTCGGGCCCCGTCGCCAACCAGAATATGAAAGCCACGAAGGTGATGGGACGCATCGTCAATGTCGGCCGGCTCGGCGGCACGCATGGCGATTTCAATTTCGATCTCCATGCCGCCCGCCGCATCAACTATATCGGCGTGACCTTCCGCACGCGGTCGATGCAGGAGATTCGCGACATCTTCAGTGCGGTGCGCGCGGACATCTGGCCCGCCGTCGAAGCCGGCCAACTGAAACTGCCGATCGACAAGGTCTACGCATTCGACGACATCGGAACGGCGTTCGACCACATGGAAGCCAACAAGCATCTCGGCAAGATCGTGGTGACGCTGTAACGCGCGCCCTGCGAGTCTTCGATTTCAACGCCGCGCATGATTCTCATGCGCGGCGTTCCTGTTTCGGACTCATGCAAGCGCCGAACAACGACGAAACTCTCCAGTGGATACAAATAAATTCACGTTAACGTTTCGTTGACTCTCGACAGCCCTGGCAAAGTGGATTCTTATTGGTCTTGCGATTCGAAGTGGCGGGGCAGTTGTTTCGAGCGACGCGGGGCGAGATTCTTCGAGGGGGCTTAGGTATGGCGCGTGCGCATGCGGACAACGCATGCGTCCAATCCGATTCAATCAAAGGATTGGCGCAATCTATCGCGAAGCCGGCCTATCACAGGCTGCTGATCGCAGAGCCGGCACTTCGCCGGGCCGTCCCCACACTCATCATCGCATTTCTCATCACGATCTTCTTCGGCGCCTTCGTGCAGGTCGTCGATCAGAGCCGGCAGAAGCAGGCATCGATGAAGCGCGATATCGCAGCGCTCGCCGATCTGCTTGCGGAACGTCTCGAACGCAATGGCACCATCCGTCAGGATCGTGCTGCCGCCGTGGAGCGTCTGCAGAGCCTGCTGCCCAGTCTGATTCCATCATGGGGAATCGCTGGTGGACGCCACGTCATCGTGCTCGGCGCCGATCAGAGCATTCTCGCCCGCGTGCCGATCGAACTGCCGCCGGGCGACGCCAATCGCATCCTCGACGTCCTCAGCGCGACCCAGGCCATGGCTGCGCAGGGCCAACGCACTGACGTTGTCGATGTGAAACTGCCCGACAACAGCCACGCATTGGCCACGCGCCGCATCGTCAAGGCGCTGCCGGGTCAGGTGGTCATCATTCAGGAGAACAACGAGCCGATCTGGCGCTCGGACTCCGCGCTGTCAATCACGCTCTCGGCCACCACCGGTTTCGTGGTGCTGATCCTCGGCTTCGCCTTCCACTGGCAATCGACCCGCGCCCGCGAGGGCGACGCCATCAACGACGCCGTACGCGGACGCATCGATACCGCCCTCAATCGAGGCCGCTGCGGATTGTGGGACTGGGATCTGTCACGCGGCCGCATCTTCTGGTCGCACTCGATGTTCACCATGCTCGGCCTCGACAGCCGCAGCGATCTGCTGACCTTCGGCGAAGTCAACGCGCTGGTACAGTCCGACGACATCAACCTGTTCGAGATCGCCGATCAGTTGATTTCGTTCAAGATCGATCACATCGACCAAACCTTCCGGATGCAACACAGCAACGGCCACTGGATCTGGCTGCAGCTGCGCTGCGAACTAGCCCAGGGTCAGGGTGACGGCAGTCAGCACCTGATCGGCACTGCCATCGACGTCACCGAACAGAAGAGCCTCGCCGAGAAGACCGTCGAAGCCGATGTCCGGCTGCGTGACGCGATCGAGACTATTCCTGAAGCTTTCGTGCTGTGGGACGCGGAAGATCGCCTGGTGCTCTGCAACTCGCATTTCCAGCGCCTGCACAAGCTGCCGGACTCGGCCGTGTCGCCCGGGACGTCCTACGAGACAGTGCTCGAGGTCGGCAGCATGCCCGAGGTCCGCTCACGTCTCGCAGAAGCCGGCGCCGCGGCCCCTGGCGCGCGTACCTTCGAAGCACAGATCGAGGACGGTAGCTGGCTGCATATCAGCGAGCGTCGTACCAAGGACGGTGGCTATGTCTCCGTCGGTACCGACATCACCCGTATCAAGGAGCATGAGCAGAAGCTCGTCGACAACGATCTGCGCCTTCGCGCCAGCGTCATCGATCTCAAGCACTCCCAGGCCGCGCTGGAGAAACAGGCGCTCGAACTCGCCGACCTTGCCCAGAAATACTCCGACGAGAAAAACCGCGCCGAGGAAGCCAACCAGACCAAGTCGAAATTCCTGGCCAATATGAGCCACGAACTGCGCACGCCGCTGAATGCCATCATCGGCTTCTCCGAGATCATGGGCAGCGGCATGTTCGGCAATCTCGGCTCCGACAAATATGCCGAATACTGCCACGACATTCTCACCAGCGGTCACTACCTGCTCGAAGTCATCAATGACATTCTCGATATGTCGAAGATCGAGGCAGGTCGCATGAAGCTGGATCTTGAGCCGCTCGATCTCGGACAGACGTTGTCCGAAGCGCTGCGTGTCGTCTCCGGCCGCGCCAACGACAAGAATCTGATACTCAGCGCAGACATCGCGGCTGATGCACCGGTGGTGGCCGACCGCCGCGCCATCAAGCAGATCCTGGTCAATCTGCTCTCGAATGCAGTGAAGTTCACACCCGATGGCGGCCGTGTCACCGTGCGCAGCCGCGTGCTGCGCGACTCCGTCGGACTGATGATCGCCGATAGCGGCATCGGCATCGCCCCGCATTCGCTGAAGCGTCTGGGACGCCCGTTCGAACAGGTCGAGAGCCAGCTCGCCAAGACCTATCACGGCTCGGGCCTCGGCCTCGCGATCGCCAAGTCGCTGACCAACCTGCATGGCGGATCGATGAAGTTGCGTTCCAAGCTCGGCACCGGCACCGTGGTCTGCGTCACCATCCCGCTCCGCGGCAGACACAAACCGGCGGAAATTTCAGAGGCCGCCTAGGCGTCGAGGCTTCCCGCCTGACCGGACCGACCCAACGCCCATGGCATGATGCCAAGCGTCAAATGGCCGCTCGGGACGCCGTCGCCCATACCTATACTAAGGGTTGCAGGTCGCTATATTGGCGCGTCGATACGGCCGTCTGAAGGGAGTTCCTGAACCCACGAATTACACTGCTCTTCAGCACATGGAGGAGCCGTCCAGACAAGAGCGACACGGAGATTGTCGCCTGCTCAATCAACAAATGCATTCCAGTGGAGGAAACGACGATGAAATTGAGCCATCTCGCCGCGGCGGCATTCTGTCTGACAGTGCCGGGCATGGCCATCGCGCAAGACTATCCCTCGAAATCCGTCACGGTGATCGTGCCTTTCACGGCCGGCGGAGCAAGCGATACGACAGCGCGCATGACAACGCAGAAGATGCAGGAAAGCTTCGGACAGTCCTTCATCATCGAGAACAAACCCGGCGCCAACGGCTCCATCGGCGCAACGCAACTCGCTCGCTCAAAGCCGGATGGCTACACCCTGATGGTGGGCTCGATCGGAGTCATTGCAATCAATCCGGTGCTTTACAAGGACCCCGGCTATCACCCGCTCCAGAACTTCGATCTGCTCAGTGTCGCTGTACGCAATCCCAATGTGCTGATCACGCGCCCCGATTTCCCGGCCAATACCGTCCAGGAACTCATCGACTATCTCAAGAAGAATCCGGACAAGGTCACCTTCGCGTCGTCGGGCGTGGGCTCGTCCGACCATCTGACGGCCGTACTGTTCTGGCAGAAGACGGGGACCACCGGTATCCACACGCCCTACAAGGGCGGTTCGCAGGCCCATACGGACCTGATGGGCGGACATGTCGACGTCTCTTTCCAGAATCTCGGGGCAGTCGCCAACTACATCCGAGGCGGCAAGATGAAAATTCTGGCCGTTACCAGTGACACGCGCTCCGATTCATTCCCGCAGACGCCAACGATGAAGGAAGTCGGCGTCGACGATCTCAATATCTATTCCTGGCAGGCCTTCGTCGCGCCCAAGGGCCTTCCCGCCGATGTGAAGAGCAAGCTCGAGACATCGATCACTACCGCCCTCACCTCGCCCGATCTCAAGAAGCGGCTGACCGACAGCGGCTTCGAAGTCGTCGCCAATACGAGCGCGGAATTTCAGAGCTTCCTGGAAAAAGAACTCGCCCGCTGGAAGACCGTTGTCGAGATCGGCAAGGTGAAGCCGGAGCAGCAATAACCGCATGGCGAAACGCCACGCACATCTGAGCAGGTGAATACGCGCTCACCAAAAGCAAAAGCTGCGGCCGCCATGATGACATCACAGCGGCCGCTCGTCAGACCGATCTGACACGCAGACGATCGACGATATCAGAAATTGAACGTCGTCGAGACCATGTAAGTCCGCGGCGCACCGAGAATGACGTAGCCTTCGTTGGTCGAGGCCTGCCAATAGTTGGTATCGAGCAGGTTCTCAACCGAGAAGCGCACGACCACCGGCTTGGCATTCCACGGCGATGCGAACGTGTAGCGCGCACCGGCGTCGTAGCGGGTCCAACTCGGGCCGAAAACCTTGTTGGCCTGATCCGTCCAGTATGACCCTGTATAGATCGCACGGCCCGTCAAAGTGAGCCCGGGGATGAAAGGCACATCCAGTTCACCGCCCAGATTGAACTGGGTGTCGGGAACGTTGAAGGTGCGTTTGCCATCATAGGTGCCGTTCTCGGTCCGCTGCTGGCGCGCATCGAGGAACATGATGCCACCGAGCAGACGTACACCTTCAGTCACCTCACCGAATGTGTTGATCTCGACGCCGCGATTACGCGACTCACCGGACTGCGTGAGGATGGGCGGCGAGACCGAACGATCGGCGCGCTGGATTGGCCGCAGAATGTCAAAGGCACTGACCGTGGTCGTGATGCGTCCCCAATCGACCTTGACGCCCATTTCGTGCTGCTTCGTGCGATAGGGCGGCAACACCTGTCCGCTATTCGTGTAGATATCGCTGACAATTATTCCCGCCTCCAGCGCCTCGATATAGTTCGCGTAGACCGAGACATTCTCCAGCGGCTTGATCACGAGCGCATAGGCAGGCGTCGTCGCCGACGCGTCATAACCACCGGTCCTTGCGGCGGTGCGCATATCGAACGATTCAGATTCCACATATTGGTGCCGGACGCCGACAGTCAGTTGAATGCGCCCGTTCCAGACCGACATGGTGTCGGCCAAGCCGAAGCTTGAAAGATTGAATGTTCCGGTCGTGTTGGGTGCACGCACCGGCACATTCGGCACGGGAGATGGACGGGGGTTGTACAGGTTTGAGGTAAAACTTGTGCCGGTGTCGTTATAGATGCCGGTGTCAGCATCTGATGCCGACACATTGAAATTGATGGCGTGGTTGACTGGCCCGGTATCGACATTGGCGCGGAAACCGCCCTGGGCGGCGGTCCTCTCGTGTTCCTGATTGTTGCGCCTTGGCGAACCACTGAAATTACCGTTGAGACTGGTGAGCCGTATATCGGAATAGAGATATTTCGTGTTACTCTTCCCGATGCCTGCCTGCGCATAGGCCGTGAGATTTTCGGTGATATCCACTTCACCCTGGACGAGCGCGTAGCGCGATTCCGAATTCCAGAATCCCCACGCTGGCATGTAGTTCGCGCGCCCGTCTGGCGGTGTCGGAACGGCCGAAAGACTACCGAGATCGACGAAACGCGTCATCGCCGTGGCATTGTTGTTCTCATAACCGATGTCCGCGGACAGCCGCACGCGCTCGCCGCGATAGTCCAACCCAAGGAAAGCGTTGCCGACTTCCTGGCTCTGATTGGCCAGCTCGGTGCTGCCGTCCTTGTAGCTGCCGTTGAAGCGGACGCCGAATTCCTTGAACTCGCCGAATCTCTGGCCGACGTCCAGATGCGTGCCGAATTGCGAACGCGACGAATAGGTGTTGGTGATCTGTGCGAACGGTACATCACCCGCGCGCTTGGTCACGAGATTGACATTGCCTCCGACACCGCCGCCGCTCGGTGGCATGCCGTTGAGCAGCGCAGACGGCCCCTTCAGCACCTCGACCCGTTCGATCGCAGCGAGAGACGACAACGAGAACGCCGAAGCTATGCCGTAGAGACCGTTGATCCCGTATCCCGTGCTGGAGACGCTGAAGCCACGAATATTCACTTGATCGAAACCGCTGAGACGCGGCACCGTGACACGCACCGACGGATCGTTCGCGAACACGTCGTCGAGCTTGCGCGCCTGCTGATCCTGGATCGTCTGTGCAGTGTAGCTTGTCTGATTGAACGGCGTGTCCATCACGCTCCGATTGCCAAGCAGACCAACCTGGCTGCCGGATGCAACCTGACCACCGGCATAGGCCGGCGGGAGGGAACCGATCATTCCCGTCGACGGCGTCGCGGGTGTGCGGCGTTCCACAGGCCGAGACGTTGCCCGCGGCGTGACTGCGGCATTTCGGCGCGGCGCGACACGACGGACCGCACGCGGCGTCGGTGCATGCACTTCAACGGCGGGCAACGCTTGCGAGGTCTGCGCGACGACCGTTTCGCCTGCATCAAGCAACAACGCAAATGCGCTCACTGCGGCTAGAAGAGTCTTTCTGTGAAGTGTAGTTCTGCGCGTCATTGAATCAGTCGCCCCAAAAAACATCGTCGACTTCTGTCGACTAACTCAATGGGGCCTACAGGATGACATGGTGCGGTCACAATGCGGCGCGTCTAGATTCTATCTAATGCTTCACGCCGCTTCATACGCGGAACGCCACATGCAACTCACTACCGCGCGCATACGATTTGACACAGGCGATGAATTCTGCAGGACGTTGTTTTACTTCAGAGCCCTGCACATTATCAGATTGGATAGTAACGCGACCGCGCCCCCTCTCGGCACAATCACGATCATCACTCGCGCTTTGACGTCATGTGAACGTGTCCGACCTGATTGGCCTGAGACGTGAACCAGACCACGCCATTCGGCCCTTTCGTCATGCCGAAGGGCTGCGCGTTCTCCGTCTTTAGATCGAAGAACGTAACTTCACCCGCTGGTGTGATGCGGCCGATCTTGTGAGATTTGAAAGCGGTGAACCAGACATTGCCATCGACTCCCGCGGCGATACCAATGGGGCGCGTTTCCGCCGGCAATGGAAATTCGTTGATCTCGCCAGCTATGGAAATTCTGCCGATGTGATCGGAGCCATTTAGCGAAAACCACAGATGCCCATCGGGCCCAACCGTGATGTCGCGCGGGCGTGACTTCGGATTGCCGAGCGGAAATTCGGTGATCTTTCCCGTCTTGACGTCGAGCCGTCCGATCTTCCCGGCGCCGCTTTCGGTGAACCACAAATTCTGATCCGGACCTGTCACCACACCATAAGCTTCGGCATTCTCCGTCGGGATTGTAAACTCCGAGAAATCACCGGTCAGCGTCACGCGGCCGATCTTGTTCGCCGCCATTTCCGCAAACCAGATCTGGCCATCCGAACCGACCGTAATGCCGCGCGGCCATGATCCCGTATTGTATTTCGTGGGAGTCGTGGCCTGTGAGGGGATCACAAATATCCCGTTGAATTCCCCTTTGGTTGAAATCCGGCGAATGGCGTTCTCTTCGCGTGACGTGAACCAAAGATTGCCGTCAGGACCAGACGTGATCCCCTGAATGACCCCGACCTGATCGCCCGGAACGCGAAAGGAACTCATCTCACCGTTCGGCGTAACCCGAAAAATCTGGTGCTTGATAACTTCCGTCACCCACAAATTTCCATCGGGGCCGACGACGATCGCTTGCGGGCGCTGCCCCTCTCCGGGAAGTGATGTCTCGATCAGGGAGATTTCATCGGCCCTCATCCCGGTAGGAGCAAATGCAGCGATCAAGGCAAAAGCAACAGTAGCGGCGCGAAAGCCTAGAACCTGCATGTCGACTCCATATCGGCTGTTTCATTTCAGTGGTGATGCATGATGACATCGCCGATGCTGCGACATTCGGGCGCAGGCTATTGCAACATCGCGAGCCGCATTTCATCGGCAAACGAGATGCGGACCTACAGGACGTCGGGGTGCGGTCACAATGCGGCGCGTTTAGAATCTATCCAGCCGTTCACGCGAGATCATACGCAGCCGGTCACACACAACTCGCGTCAATGCACTGCGCGGGCTGCGGCTCTACTTCTGACCTTCGACCACCGAGAGAAACACCTGGCGCACGTCAGCCTGCGTCTCGCGGACGCGTGCTTGCAGCGAAGAGAAGTCCGGCTCGTTGCTCACGCGTGCGAGCATCCGTAGCAGATCTGTGCCTGCTGTCTCCGGCTTGAACTTGTCGCTCACGCATAGCCGCAACACCTGCGTAAGGTCGTGATAGAGCCGCACCGCCGGACGCAGCACATCGGCAGCAGACGGGGGCAGAACGCCCAGCCGCGCCGCATTCTCCAGCACCTGCTGGGTGCTGACGCTGAGGATTTCGGGCTTCTCTGCAGCATGCACCAGCTGCAGATATTGCGCGATGAATTCGATATCGACCATGCCGCCCGCGGCATGTTTCAGATCCCAGATATCGTCCTCGCCCTTTTCTTCGGCGATGGCTTGACGCATTTCGGCAACGTCATTGGCGATGATCGTGGTGTCGCGCGGCCGTGTCAGCACGTCGCGAATGACCAGTTCGATCTTCTCGCGGAACGCGGGCGTCGCCGAAATCACCCGCGCGCGCGTCAGCGCCATATGCTCCCAGGTCCAGGCCTCGGTCTCCTGATATTCAGCGAAGGAGTCGATGCGCGACGCCAGCGGGCCTGCGCGGCCCGACGGGCGAAGCCGCATATCGACCTCATAGAGTACACCATAGTTGGTGCGCGTGGTGAAGGCGCTGATCAGGCGCTGCGTCAGCCGCGCGAAATATTGCGCGCCATGCAGCGAACGCGGCCCGTCGGAATCCGGTGCTTCGTGATCGAAGTCATAGATCAGGATCAGATCGAGATCGGACGCCGCCGTCATCTCGCGGCTGCCCAGCTTGCCCATGGCCACGATGGCCGTCTGCTGGTCCTTGATGCGGCCGTGTTGCGCGACGAACTGATCGAGGACGAGCCCATGCAGCGTATGCGCGATGCCTTCAGCGACGTCGGCGAATGCAATCCCGGCCTGCTGCGCCGACACAGTGCCCGACAGGATGCGCGTGCCGATCAGGAACAAGCTTTCCTGCCCGAACAGCCTCAGACGATCGAGAAACTCTTCATAGGAATTGGCGTCTTCGAGCGTCGCCGCAAGGCGCGTGGACAGCTCGCGCTGATCCGGCATGGCGCCGAAGAAACGCGGATCGATGAGGCCGTCCATGATCTGCGGCTTTCGCGCCAGCATGTCGCCGAGACGCGGCGCCGCGCCGAGCACCAGCGCCACCAGAGCAACGAGATCACGATTCTGGCTGAGCAGCGAAATCAGCCGGCCGCCACGCTGCAATGCCTGCAGAAAACGGTCGAACGCAACGACGGCCAGATCCGGTTCCTCGGCATCGGCCAGCCCGACGATCAGCGCAGGCACGAATTCCATGAATGCCTGCCGCGTACCCTCATATTTGAGCGCGCGATAGTCATCCGTCATCCAGTGCTGCACCGTCTCCGCCACCATAGCGGGCTTGCGGAATCCCAGCTTGGAGAAATGTTCAAGAAGCCGCTGGTCCGTTGCGCCTGCCTTGTAGTCGACAGCCGGAAGATGGGTGTTATCGGTGGGGTCCCCCTCGAAAAGGCGACCGTAGTGCCCCTGCACGCAGTTGAGATGCACCAGCAAATCGCGGGCAAAGGTCTCGCGGCTCTTATAACCGAAGAAGCGTGCAAAGCGTTCCATGGCACCGACGTCATCGGGCAATGCATGCGTCTGCTCGTCTGCAATCATCTGCAGCCGATGCTCGACACGGCGCAGGAAATCATAAGCGAGCGTCAGCTCGTCGCGCGCTTCATGGGTAATCCAGTTACTGGCGGCGAGGACGTTCAGCGCCTCCAGCGTCGGCCGCACGCGCAGTTCGGGATGGCGGCCGCCGGCAATCAATTGCTGGGTCTGCGCGAAGAACTCGATTTCGCGGATGCCGCCACGCCCGACCTTGACGTTGTGGCCTTCGACGGAGATTTCGTTCTGCCCGCGAAACGTCTGCATCTGCCGCTTCATGTCATGGACATCGGCAAGTGCTGCAAAATCCAGATGCTTGCGCCACACAAACGGCGCGATCTCGGCCAGCAAGGCCTCGCCGGCCTTGAGATCGCCGGCACAAGGCAGCGCCTTGATCATCGCCGCACGCTCCCACGTGCGGCCTTCGCGCTCGTAGTAATGCAGCGCCGACGCCGTCGACACGGCGACCGGCGTCGAGGCGGGATCGGGTCGCAGCCGCAGATCGACACGGAACACATAGCCGTCGCCGGTGCGCTGCTGCAGCAGCCGCGACACGCCCTGCGCAATGCGCACGAAGAATGAGTTCGGTTCGATATCCTCGGCCAGCGTATGGGTCTCGAGGTCGAAGAACACGATCAGGTCGATGTCGCTGGAATAGTTCAGCTCGCCCGCACCCATCTTTCCCATGGCCAGCACGATCAGGCCGCTGCCCTGCTCCGGATTATCGGGGTCGGGCGGCAGGATGCGCTTGCGCGCCGCGTCCTGGCGCAGCAGATAGCGCAATGTCGTCTGGACGGAAGACACAGCGAGATCGGTCAGAGCTCGCGTGACGCGCATCACCGGCCAGACGCCACCGATATCGCACAGTGCAATCAACAAGGCCGCCTCGGACTTCATGCGACGCAGCAGATGCATGACATCGGGATCGCCACCAGCGGCAGCGACATTCGCCGAGGTCTCGGCGATCAGAGTGGCCAGATGCTGTTGAGGATCGCAATGCAGCAGCCGCAATGCACGAGCGGCATCGGCACGGATCAGATCGAACAGATAGGGTGACGCCTCGGCAATGCCGAGCAGGATCGCCCTGGCATGCGGATATTGGTCTGTGATCGCGCGAAATGCGGCGGCATCGTCCGGCGCGAGATCGGCGAGCCATTCGCCGAAGCGCTGCTCGGCATCGGCGGGGGCGAACAGCTGCGGTCCGCTGACGAATTGCGCGGCCAGCGGGAGCTGGCCCTCGCCTGTTGCGGCTGAGGTCATGCCGACTTCTGTGGCACATTCCCCGTTTGACCCGCAAGGCCCTCGGCGGCCCCCGCCGGCAACGCCAGCGTGACCCGCAATCCCGGGTGATTGTCGCCTAGCTGCAATTCCCCGCCATGCAGCGTGGCCACGGCCGATGCGAGACTGAGGCCGAGACCGGAACCCGGCAATGTGCGGCTCGCTTCCAGCCGCACGAAGCGCTCTACCGCATGTTTCCGGTCGGCTTCCGGGATGCCTGGCCCATGATCGGACACGCTGAGCAGCACCTGATCACCCTCGCGCCGCGCCTCGATGACGATGTCCCTGGCGGCCGTGGCTTCGAAGCCATCGGTGTTCTCGTCCACGCTCTCGGGTTTGCCATATTTGATGGCGTTTTCAACGAGATTGGCGAGCGCCTGGCTTATCAGTTCGCGATTGCCGCGCAGTGGCGCAGCCGTGGTCTTGACGGTCAGCGTGAGATCGCTGTCTTCGGCTAGCGGTTCATAGAGCTCGTGGATGCCCTCGGCGACCTCGGCGGCATCGAAATTGTCCATATTGCCGCGCGCCTGCCCTGATTCAGCACGTGCGATCATCAGCAGCGCATTGAAAGTCCGGATCAGGCCATCGGATTCCTCGATGGTGCGTTCCAGCGCCGCACGATACTCGGCCTCGTTACTGGATCGCGCCAGCGCCTCCTCGGCCCGATTGCGCAGCCGCGTGAGCGGCGTCTTGAGGTCATGGGCGATGTTGTCCGAGACTTCCTTCAGCCCTGTCATCAGCGCTTCAATGCGCTCCAGCATGGCATTGAGATTTTCCGCGAGACGGTCGAGTTCGTCGCCGCTTCGTCCGACCGGCAGACGGCCGGAAAGATCACCCGCCATGATGCGCTGGGTGGTACCGGTCATCGCGTCGATCCGCCGCAGCACGCGGCTGGCGACGAAGATGCCACCGCCGAGTCCAAGAACGACGACGATCAACACCGACCACTTCGCGGCATCGCCGACGATGTCGAACAGGCGCCGGCGTTCTTCGAGATCATGCCCGATCAGCAGCCGGAAGCCGCTGCTCAATTGCGTCACCTTCACCAGCGCGCGATGGTTGGACGAGTCGGGATCGTCGAGCCGGCGATAGCCGGTCTCGGACCATCCCGTGGTTGCCATCACGCCGGGCGCCAGTGAGGACACGTTACCGGCGACGGATTGCCCCGCTGGCGTCGTGATCAGATACAGGTTGGCGCCAGGCCGCAGCGCCCGGTTCTCGATCGCAAAAACGATGCCGCGCAGGCCGCGCCGCCCGAACAGATCGCTTAGCTCGGTCATTTCGTCATTGACCGTGGTCGTGATCTGATCGTTGATCAGCCGGTGCGTATTCCAGGCGAAATAGCCTAGCAGCGATGCCGCAAACAGCGCGAACAGCAGCAGATAGGCTAGCGTCAGCCGGAAGGCCGTCGTGCGAAACAGTTTACCGATAGCCGTCACGGGTCACGCTCGGGACGTGCGGAAATGGAAGGTTCTGGAATTCATCCCCTGTTCTAGCAGGCGCAAGCTGTAACAAACAGGGCGGGAATATGAGATGTTGGTAATGTCGCTGCGCTGCAGGAATTTTGTCTTTCAGCCAGGTTCATTCCGGAAGGCCGGCTTTTCGCAGGCCTTCCGATGCAAGTGCGAAGTCCTGCGGTCGCCGCACCAGCAACCAGTCGTCAATATTGCTGAGCCGCAATGTGGGATCGAGCCGGCGCACATGGCCCATCGCCTCACGCGCCTCTTCCATTCGCCCACCCAGAGCATGCGCGGCCGCCTGGAATGCGGCGACACGGAGAATGTTCGGCACCTCGCGCGACGCCTCCCGCAGGCAATCGAGCGCGGCATCAAAGCGTCGCGAATAGAGATGCGACATCGCGATTCCCGTATGCATCTGGAAAGTCTCGGGATCGAGCGGACTGAGCCGCATGGCGCGTGAAAAATAGGCGATGGCTTCGTCGTGCTCGCCGAGCGAAACGCGTTGATAGCCGCCGAGGTACCAGATCGTCGAAAGATTGGGATTGAGCACCAGCGCACGATCAACGTAAGCGACGCAGGTATGGAGGTCGCCGCCGAAATGCGGCCAGGCATGACCGCCGCGCGTCAGTGCCACGGCATCGTTCTTGCCAAGCGTCACAGCGCGCTCGGCAAGCCGCGCTGCTTCCTGACCATCGACGACGCGATTGCCGAGCCAGCGGTTCATCTTGCGCCAGTAGAAGCATCCCGCGGCCATCCCATAGGCCGCAGCGAAGTCGGGATCGAGCTCGATGGCTTTGTAGAAATTCGCCAATGCCGTATCGATCCCATCGCGCGTCGACAGATGAAAATTCGCCAGTCCGCGCAGGTAGTAATCATAGGCGTCGAGGCTTTCGGTCGGCTTCCGCTTGGCGCGTTCGATTTCCGCAAATTCAAGCTGCGGCGCGATGGCGCCCACGACGCTTTCCGTGACCTGGTCCTGCAGATCGAAGATGTCATCAACGACACTCTCGAAGCGCTCACCCCACAGATGCATGCCCGTGGTGGTATCGACGAGCTGCCCGGTAATGCGCACGCGATTCGCCACGCGGCGCACGCTGCCTTCCAGCACATAGCGCACGCCAAGTTCGCGCCCGACCTGGCGGACGTCCACGGCACGACCTCTATAGGTGAAACTGGAATTGCGGGCGATGACGAACAGCCAGCGAAGTCGCGACAGCGCGAGGATGATATCCTCGACCATGCCATCGACGAAATAATCCTGCTGCGGATCGCCGCTGAGATTGAGGAACGGCAGCACTGCGATCGACGGCCGATCGGGCAGCGCCAGCGCAGCGTCCTGGTTCGCCGTCGATGTGGCGTGATCGGCAACCGCCGCGTCAGACCGCGCGGGCATTGCCGTCTCGGTCACATCGCCGACGAAACGAAAGCCCTTGCGCGCCACGGTCTTCAGCAGCCGCTGTTCATCGCCGCTATCGCCCAGCGCCTTGCGTACCGCATTGATGTGACTGGCCAGCGTCGACTCCGAGACGATCCGTCCCGCCCACACGGCATCGAGAAGGGCATCCTTGCTGACGACGTGGTCGCGGTTCTGCACCAGATGCAGCAGCAGGTCGAAAGCCTGCGGCGTAATCGCCACCTTGTCACTGCCATGCGACAGCTCTCTGCGGTCGGGGTCGAGGACATAGCCTGCGAACAGATACGACACTCGGCGCTCCATGATTGCCTGCGTTTTCGGCCGGCGGCAATGAACCGTCAAGGCCTTCAGGAGGCAACGGAATCGACCCCACAAGCTGGCCTGTCGCGCGTCATCGGCGGTGACGTGCCAGCTGCCCTCTTCTGAACGAACATCCAAGCGAAACTCAAGAGAAAACGAAGGTTGCGGCAAAGTCTTCCTGTGCGCCGCAGCGCATGGTTCGCCTACACGATCGTCACCGTGTGAAAGGGAGGAAATATCATGAAAATCGTCGTCATCGGAGGTAGCGGCCTCATCGGTACGCAGGTCGTAAGCGGCTTGAGGAAGCTGGGCCACAAGGTCTTCGCGGCCTCGCCGTCGACGGGCGTCAACACCCTGACGCGGGAAGGACTGGCCGAGGCCATGTCCGGGACAAACATCGTCATCGACGTGGCGAATTCACCATCATTCGAGGACGGGCCGGTGATGGAATTCTTCCAGACATCAAGCCGCAACCTGCTCGCGGCGGAAAAGGCCGCAGGCGTCCAGCATCATCTGGCCCTGTCCGTGGTCGGGACCGAGCGCCTTCAGGCCAGCGGCTACTTCCGTGCCAAGCTGGCCCAGGAGGATCTCATCAAGGCGTCCGGAATGCCGTACACAATCCTGCGGGCGACGCAGTTCTACGAATTCATCCCTGCCATCGTGCAAGGCGGAGTGGACGGCAACGTGGTCCGTCTGGCGCCGGCCCTGATCCAGCCCATCGCATCTGCGGACGTGGCAGCCGCCATGGTGGACCTGTCACAGGCCGCGCCAGTGAACGGCATCGTTGAGGTGGCCGGGCCCGATCCGCTCCCGATCGATGCACTCGGGCGCAAATATCTGACGACAAAGCAGGACCCTCGCCAAGTCATCGCCGACATCCATGTCGGCTACTTCGGCACGCCGATCAATGATCGCTCCCTGACGCCCGATGCCGGCGCACGCATCGGAGCGATCCGTCTCGACGACTGGCTCAAGGGCTGATCCCGCGATAGCGGCGGGGACGAAACGCCTCGCCGCTTACTTCATGCCGTCGCGGACCATATAGCCCGCGCCGCGAATGGTGTGCAGCAGCGGACGATCAAAACCCTTGTCGATCTTCGAGCGCAGGCGCGAGATATGGACATCGATCACGTTGGTTTGCGGATCGAAGTGATAATCCCAGACGTTTTCCAGCAGCATGGTGCGGGTCACCACCTGCCCAGCATGTTTCATGAGATATTCGAGCAGCCGGAATTCGCGGGGCTGCAGGATCAGTTCCTGGCCGCCGCGCGTCACGCCGTGCGACAGCCGGTCGAGTTCGAGATCTCCGACGCGATAGGTGGTTTCTTCGGCGGGACCGCCCTGGCGGCGCGACAGCACTTCGACGCGCGCGAGCAGCTCGGCGAATGAATAAGGCTTCGGCAGATAATCGTCGCCGCCGGCGCGCAGGCCCTTGATGCGGTCGTCGACCTGGCCCAGCGCCGACAGGATCAGTGCCGGCGTCCGGTTACCCTTGTCGCGCAGGCCGCCGATGACGGAGAGTCCATCGCGCTTCGGCAACATGCGGTCGACCACCAGCACGTCGTAATCGCCGGAATCGGCAAGCGCGAAACCTTCCTCGCCATCGCTGGCGTGATCCGCGACATGGCCGACCTCACGGAAAGCCTTGACCAGATAGTCGGCGGATTCGCGGTCGTCTTCGATGATGAGCAGACGCATCTGGGGATCGGATTCGCTGTGGATCTTGTGAGTCTCGGTCACCATGGCGCGCACCGGGCTTTCATGCAAGGCGGCGGAATGCCCGCCGGTTATCCTTTGGGGCAGAAAGAAGAATAGGCGGTGAAGCTGGGGGAAACTTCACCGCCCATTAGCCTTTCAACGGAAGGGGGCTGTTTTCCATCGAAAGGAAGCAGTGGGAGCGAGTTTGTGGCTCGCCCCCTGGAAAGAGCCGTCAGCGGGGGCGACTATGCCGGCGACACTCTCCGTTCATGTGCGGTGATCAGCCGTTATCAGCTCTTGGCGAGAGGAACGGCGACGAACTTCGAGGAGCCGTTCGAACGAACCCTGATCAGCACGCTGTTCTTGTTGTCGTTGTGCGCGGCGACAATCGCCTCGCGCACATCGCCGGGATTGGTCACGCTCTTGCCGGCGACTTCGAGAATGACGTCGCCTTCCTTGAAGCCACGCTCGGCAGCGGCGCTCTTCGGATCGACGCCAGTCACGACGACACCATCCTTGCCGGCACCGGCGACACTGCTCGCGGGCGAGACCGTGAGGCCAAGCCGAGGCACGTCGCTGCCGCGCGACGACGATCCCTTGTCACCGCCGTCGATGTCGGCCTTCGCCTCAATCGTGTTCGGCAGCTGGCCGAGGGTCATGGACAGAACCTTATCCTCACCCTTGTGCAGCACGTTGATCTTCACCGTGTTGCCCGGCGCGAAGCCGCCAATGGTGCGGGCGAGTTCGCGTGCATCCTTGACCGGCGTGCCATTCACCGCGGTGATGACGTCACCCGACTTGATGCCGGCCTTGGCTGCCGGACCATCGGCCTGCGGCTCGGCAACAAGTGCGCCTTCCGCCTTCTTCAGGCCGAGACTGTCGGCGATATCCTGGGTCACCGGCTGAATCTGCACGCCGATCCAGCCACGCGAGACCGAACCCTTGTCCTTCAGCTGTGCAACGACCTGCTTCACCGTCGAAGCCGGGATCGAGAACGCGATGCCGACGCTGCCGCCGGACGGCGAATAGATCGCGGTATTGACGCCCATCACCTCACCCGAGGTATCGAAAGCCGGACCACCCGAATTGCCCTTGTTCACGGGCGCATCGATCTGGATGAAATCGTCATAGGGACCGCTGCCGATGTCACGGCCCGAGGCCGAAACGATACCTGCGGTCACGGTGCCGCCGAGGCCGAACGGATTGCCGACGGCCAACACCCAGTCGCCGATCCGCGGCTTGCCTTCAGCAAGCTTGGCGAACGGGAAGTCGGTGCGGCCCTCGACCTTGATCAGCGCCAGATCGGTACGCGGATCGGTGCCGATCACCTTGGCCGAATAGGTCTTGCCGTCATCGGTATTGACCTCGACCTTGTCGGCGCCATCGACCACGTGATTGTTCGTCACGGCGAAACCGTCAGCCGAGATGAAGAAGCCCGAGCCCTGACCGCTCACGACGCCGCGGCCGCCGCGCGGACCGCCACGCATGCCCGGCGGCATGCCGTCCTGGCCAAAGCGCTTGAAGAAGCGCTCCATCGGAGAGCCCGGCTGGAACGGCGAGTCGCCGTTATTGTCGTCATCCTTCGATGCGACCTTCTCCTTCATGTTCACCTTGACCGAGATCACCGACGGCTTCACGCGCTCGACAATGTCGGCAAAGCCGACCGGCTGCGCGGCCTGCGACTTCACCGACTTGTCGACCTGCGCATGCGCAGTGGTGGTGAAGATATTGACCGGGTCATTGGAGGGCGACAGGCCATAAGCGGCAACACCAAGGCCGGCAACGACCGACGCCATCAGCGCGAATTTACGCGCAGAGAACAGCGAGCGGCGGGACGCCTTGTAGGACGGCAGTTCGGAAAAATCGTTGGGGCGGTCGGACATCGAGAAAATCTCCAGAGCAACGGCGCAGGGGGCAAGGCGCCTTGTGTGATCTGAAGATGGAGGTTCCCACCTTACCGCGGGCTGGCAGGGGAATTAAGGTTTGGTAATCTGGAGGATGCAGGTGTGGCGGGGTGACGCAGGAAAAAACGCGCCTGAATCACCCCGATATCGGCAGATACAGCGGCGGTATCAACCTCCGGTCTTTTGACCTGTCTCCGGGAACAGACCGGCAAGGATCTCTCCGGCCATGTTGAAGGCTGCAACGCCGCGGAACAGTGCAGCGATACCGGCACTTGCGTGCAACTCCTCAAGCGTGGCGCCGGCCTTGATCGCAGCCTTTGCGTGATTGGCAGCAGCTTCGGACGTCTGTACCAGCAGGATCGCGAACGACATCAATTGTACGGTCTTCTGGTCCAGTGCCGTCGGCGTCAGCGCCGCAATCCGCCAGTCTTCCAGCGCCGTGACCAGATCGGGATCGACGCGCATACCCAGTTCCAGTCGCTTGGCGATCTTGGGCGGCGTGAAGCCAATCATGCTCTCGTAGCGGGACTTCAACTCGTCGAGCTCAACAATTTTCTTCGTCATATGATTCCCGTTTTCAAATCGATCCTGGCATGAGGTCCCTACTCGACCCTGGCGCCCGCTGTCTTGACTACCTGGCCCCATTTTTCGGACTCTGCGCGCAGAAACGCAGCGAACGCGTCGCCTGACAGTGTGCCGGGCTCGGCGCCGACATCGGCGAGACGCTTCACCACGTCGGGGTCTTTCAGCACCTTGGTCACCCCGTCGATCAACACCTTCGTCACATCAGGCGGCATCTTGGCCGGCGCGACGAGGCCAAACCATGACGACGCCTCGAAATTCGCGACGCCCGCCTCCGCCATCGTCGGCAGCTCCGGGAACAGAGGCGAGCGCGCTGCGCCGGCCACGGCAATCGCGCGGATCGTGCCGCCCTGAACCTGCGGACGAATGGCCGGCATGTTGTCGAACATCACAGGGATCTGACCGGCGATCAGGTCATTCATCGCCGGCGCCGCGCCGCGATACGGCACATGCACGATATCGATGCCGGCGCGTGCCTTCAGCAGCTCGCCCGCCAGATGATTGGTTGATCCCAGGCCGGACGAGCCGAAATTGAGTTTGCCCGGCGACGCCTTGGCGAGCGCGATCAGCTCAGCCACCGTCGTCGCCTTCACGCCCGGATTGACCGCCAACACGATCGGAACCGACGCGATTAACGTCACCGGCGTGAAATCCTGCGCAGGATTGAAGGGGAGTTGCGCGTAGAGCGACTGATTGACCGCGAGCGGTCCGGGCGCCGTCAGCAGCAACGTATAGCCATCAGCGGGTGAGCGCGCGACGGCATCCGCGCCAATGTTTCCGCCGCCACCGGCCCGGTTGTCGATCACCACCGTCTGTCCCCAGAGCTCCTGCAGCTTGGTGCCAAGCAAGCGGGCGACGACATCGTTCGATCCGCCGGCCGGAAACGGCACCACGATCTTGATGCCGCGTTCGGGAAACCCTGCATGCGCCGCCTGGCCGGCCAGCGAAACCATGACCAGAGCCACCAGTGCAGAAACGACGTGCCGCATGCCACTCTCCAGATAATCGATTTTTATGCTTTCGTCGATTTTATGTTGACACCACTTGAAGCTGTCGTCAAATCGGCGGGTTGCCGTCGTTTATTCTCAACGAACGAAAACTGCTTATTTGGAGGAGTTGTCGCCATGAGTTCGCATTCGCCTGGCGCCTCGCCGAAGCCCTGCCCCGGCCCTGATCGCCATCCGAAGCGTCCGGCTTTCGTGATGCCGCGTGGTGCTTGCGATACCCATGTCCACGTCTTCGGCCCGCAGGCCGAATTTCCGTTCAGCGAACAGCGCAGCTACACGCCCGAAGACTGCACCTATGACGACCTGATGCAGCTCCACGAAACGCTCGGGATCGACCGCGCCGTCATCGTGCATGGCGGCGCTCACGGCACCGACAACAGTGCGACGCTCGCGGCCCTCGACCTCAATCCGCGACGGCTGCGCGGGGTGGCCGTGATCCCGTCGGGCCTGCCGCAGCAGGAGCTGGAAGACATGCACCTTCGCGGCATGCGCGGCTGCCGGATGTCCACCGTCGTCAGCGGCGGCGCATCTTTCGCACATCTGCAAGGCCTGGCGGAGGAGACCTTCGATCTCGGCTGGCATCTCGTGCTGCATTTCAACAAAGCGAGCGAACTGGTCGATGTCGCGCCGCAACTGATGCAGGTCCGCAGTCCGTTCGTGCTCGATCACCTCGCCCGGATCAGCGCTGCGGAAGGCGTCGATTCCGAGCCGTTCCGAACCTTGCTGCGATTGCTCGACACCGGCCGCTGCTGGATCAAGCTCGCCAGCCTGTATCGCCTCTCTGCAGAGCCCTATCCGCATCGCGACATGCTGCCGATGATCGCGCGCGTGGTCGAAGCGCGTCCCGACCGCATGCTCTGGGGCAGCAACTGGCCACATCCGATCTGCCCGGTCGGGATGCCGAACGATGGCGACCTCGTCGATCTCATCCCGCTCTGGCTGCCGGATCCCAAAGCGCAGCAATTGGCACTGGTGGATAATCCGGCTTCGCTTTACGGTTTCGACAGCATCGGACAGGCATCATGAGCACCGCACACACCACTACGGCCGGCGCGATCCCGACCACCTTGTCCACCACGCTGGTTGCCCGCTTGCGGGATTCGATCATGCGCGGCGAACTGATGCCCGGCAGCAAGCTCAATCTCGACCGTCTGCGTACGGCCTTCGGCGTCAGCCTCAGCCCGCTGCGCGAAGCGCTGTGTCGTCTGGAAAATGACGGACTCGTCGCCCTGATCGACCAGCGCGGCTATCGCGTCACGCCGGTCTCGGCTGAAAATCTGACGGAGATCATTCGCCTGCGCGTCGAACTCGAAGGTCTCGCCGTCAAGGAAGCCATCGAGCACGGCGATGTGGCCTGGGAAGGACGCGTGCTCGGCTCGCTGCATCAGCTGAGCCGCTGCAAGCGCGGCTCACGCTCGGCCGCCGAACAGGAGGCCTGGGAGATTGCGCATCGCGCCTTCCATGCCGAACTGATCTCGGCATGCCAGATGCCCTTGCTGCGGCAGTTTTGCGCGACGCTGCACGACCAGAGCGATCGCTATCGCCGCATCTTTCTGAAGAAGCATCAGCCTGACCGCGATGTGCCTGCGGAACACACGGCCATGGCCCATGCGATGATCGAGCGGCGCACGCGCGATGCAACACGGATCCTGCGCGAGCATATCGAACGCACGGGTCGGAATATCCAGGCGGTGTTGCCCGCCGAATAAAAGCGATTGCGACAATCGCCTGACTAGGTCGACTTCGTCTCGCTCTGCGCCGCGATCAGCTTTTCGATCCGCGCCTCTTCCTCGGCGGTGAGCGTCATCACGGCTTCATCATCGCCCGCAGCCCTGCCCCGGCGCCGATTGTGCCACCACAAGGCGAAGCCACCACCGATCAGCACCAGTGGCGTCAGCAGCCACAGCAGCAGTGTGTGCAGGTTGAGCCGCGGCTTCAGCAGCACGAATTCGCCATAGCGCGCCACCAGGAAATCCAGCACCTGCTTGTCGCTTTCGCCAGTGGCGATGCGCTCGCGCACCAAAAGACGCAGATCGCGCGCCAGCGGCGCATCGGAATCGTCGATGGACTGATTCTGGCAGACCATGCAGCGCAGCTCCTTCGACAGGTTGCGCGCGCGGCCTTCCTGCGCCGGGTCCTTCATGATCTCGTCGGGCTGCACCGCATGCGCGAGCGGCGCAGCGAGCAGGCACATGACAGCGATGAGGCTTGCGACAATGCGTGTCACGCCGTCACTCCGCCGGCTGCAGCGCGCGCGATGCCTTGGCCGGCTTCGGCGCGCCGACGCGTAGCCGTCGGTCGGACAGTGACAGCAGCCCGCCGAAAGCCATCAGCACCGGCCCCCACCAGATCATCAGCACCAGCGGCTTGTGATACATTCGCACGGCAACCGCGCCGCCGGCGGCTTCCTCGCCGAGTGAGATATAGAGCTGGCTGGCACCGCGCGAGAGCAGCGCGGCTTCCGTGGTGGAGGACTGCCGCGCCGTGAAGTTGCGCTTCGACGGCGTCATCTCGCCGATCTCATCACCACCGCGCGTCACCCTGAAGCGCGCGAGGCTCTCGCGGAAATTCGGCCCCTGCCGCTGCGTCACATCCTTGAGCGTGAGCTCATAACCGGCAAGCTTCGCCACGTCGTTCGGCTGCATGGTGCCGATATATTCGGTGTTCCAGGTGCTCTCGCAGACGATGCCGATCAAGGCCACGCCGATGCCGGCATGGGCGAAGGCCGTGCCCCAGGCGGCGCGCGGCAAACCGCGCGCACGTCGGAACGCGACACTGAGCGGCAAGCGGAACAGCATGACACGCTCGGCAATATCGACGATCGATCCGACAATCACGAACACGCCAAGCCCGATCGCCAGCGGTGCCAGCGCCGCGCCACCGGTCGTCCATGCCCAGACCAATGCCACCGCCAGAAGTGCGGCGATACCGGCAGCCATCAGCCGCTGGGTGACGCCTTTGAGATCGCCGCGTTTCCATGCCAGCAGCGGACCGAAAGGCATGGCCAGCAGCAGCGGCACGAACAGCGGGCCGAAAGTGAGGTTGAAGAACGGCGCACCGACCGAGATTTTCTCGCCGGTCAGCATTTCCAATGCCAGAGGATACAGCGTGCCGATGAACACCGTGGCGCAGGCCGTGGTGAGGAACAGATTGTTCAGTACCAGCGCGCCCTCGCGCGAGATCGGCGCGAACAGCCCGCCCTGCTTCAGCGACGACGCCCGCCACATGTAGAGCGTCAGGCTGCCGCCGATGAACAGGCACAGGATCATCAGGATGAACACGCCGCGCGTCGGATCGGTCGCGAAGGCATGAACCGAGGTGAGCACGCCGGAGCGCACCAGGAATGTCCCGAGCAGCGACAGCGAGAAGGTCAGGATCGCGAGAAGTATGGTCCAGACCTTCAGCGCGTTGCGTTTCTCCATCACCACTGCGGAGTGCAGCAGCGCGGTGCCGGACAGCCAAGGCATCAGCGAGGCGTTCTCCACGGGATCCCAGAACCACCAGCCGCCCCAACCAAGTTCGTAATAGGCCCAGTAGGAGCCCATCGCGATACCGAGCGTCAGGAAGATCCACGCCACCAACGTCCATGGCCGCACCCACCGCGCCCAGGCGGCATCGATGCGACCTTCGATCAGCGCGGCGACGGCAAAGGAGAACGCGATGGAGAAGCCGACATAGCCGAGATAGAGCATCGGCGGATGCACCGCGAGGCCGATATCCTGCAGCACCGGATTGAGATCACGCCCCTCGAGCGGTGGTCGCGCCAGGCGCAGGAACGGATTCGAGGTCATCAGGATGAACAGATAGAACGCCGCGGCGATCCAGCCCTGCACCGCCAGCACATGCGCGCGCAGCGACAGCGGCAGATTATTGCCGAAGGCGGCAACGAGCCCGCCGAACAGCGCGAGGATCGACACCCACAGCAGCATCGAGCCTTCGTGGTTTCCCCATACGCCGGTGATCTTGTAAAGCAGCGGCTTCATCGAGTGCGAATTCTCGAACACATTGGTGACCGAGAAATCCGACGTGACATAGAGCGTCGTCAGCGCGAGAAACGACAGTCCGGCGAACAGCAATTGCGCCAGTGCCGTGGAGCGCGCGACATTCATCAATGCGGGATCGCGCAGCCGCGCGCCGACGATCGGCACGGTCGACTGGATCAGCGCCAGCGCGAGCGCCAGAACCAGTGCATAGTGTCCCGCTTCGGCAATCACTGCGTCACCACAGGCTTGGCTGAGCCCTGCGACATCACCGGCTTGCCATCAGAGCCTTCCTGCCACCGCCCCTGCTTCTTCAGCGCGTCGGCGACCTCCTTCGGCATGTAGTTCTCGTCGTGCTTCGCCAGCACCGTATCGGCCTTGAACACGCCCGACGCATCCAGCGCGCCTTCGGCGACGACGCCCTGCCCCTCGCGGAACAGATCCGGCAGGATGCCTTTGTAATTCACCGGCAGTGTCGCACCGCCATCGGACACCTTGAAGCTGACAGCAAGATTATCGCCGCGCACCAGCGAGCCCTGCTCGACCATGCCGCCGAGACGGAAGCGTTTGCCGACCGGTATCTGCTTTTCGGCAACCATCTGCGGCGTCGAGAAGAACACGATGGAGTCGCGCAGCGCGTTGAGCACGAGTCCGGCTGCGATGGCGAGCACCACCAGCGCTCCACCTATCATCGTTAATCGTCGCTGCTTGCGCGTCATGCTTCACCTTCACGACGCAGGATGTTGTCCGAAAACCGCTTCACACTTTTCGGCATCATGCGTTTACCCATCCAGCCCCGAGTCTTTCAGGCCATCGTTCAGCTTGCGCAGCCGCTCGGCATCCGTGCCGACCGCCTCCCGTGCATCTGCCAGCGCGCTCTTTGCCTTGTCGCGCTCACCGAGCACCATATAGGCACGCACCAGCCGCAACCATCCCTCGACATCTCTGCCATCCTGCTTCAGCCGCGTGGCAAGCCGGTCGACCATGCCCTGGATCATCGCATTGCGATCGCCGGCATTCATGCCCTGTACCGACGCGATCGTGTCTTCCGACAGCGCCGGCAGGTTCGGGCCTGATTTCGGAACGCCGCCGCCGACGCGCGCCAGGGCCGCCATGACCACCGGACGCCACGGCGCATCCGAAGGTCCCTTTACCAGCATGTCGCGCCAGATCGCCGCCGCGTCGCTGCCACGCCCGTCCTGCTCGGCCGCAAGACCCAGGAAGTAGCGTGCCTTGACCTCGCCGGCATCGAGCGCGACAGCGCGTTCGAATTCGGTCTTGGCATCCGCGGTGATCACGCCATTGGCGGCCATCGCCATGGCCTCGCCGAGATCGGCGCGGCGCGCCGCCGTATCGCCGGCATAGGTGATCGCATTGCGGAACGCGCGCACCGCATCGTCGGTACGGCCGATCTTCGCCAGCACCGGCGCCAGCACGGTCCAGCCGCGGCCATCGGTCGGGTTTTTCTCGAGATGCTGCTCGACCTGTGCAACGAGATTGTCCAACGGCTGGGTGGGACTCGGCGACTGGTTGCGCTCGGCGAGCGGAAAGTCCGGCATGGCAGGCGAACCGAGCGGCAGATAGAAGCCGACGGCCAGCAGCGGCAGGCCGATCAGCGCAACCAGCGCCACCGCGCGGCGAAAGCCGGGGCTGCTGCCCACGGACGCCGCGCCCTCGGCATCGACGGCCGCCAGCAGACGACGGCTGATCTCGACACGCGCCGCTTCCGCCTCGGTCGGTCCGATCAGACCGGCGGCGGTATCGCGGGTGATTTCGGCGAGCTGATCCCGATAGACGCTGGCCTCGGTGCCACCGGCATCGGAGCGGGTCCGGCCAAGCGGCCACAACACGGCGAAAGTCGCCGCGGCGGTCATCAAGGCGAACACAAACCATAAGGCCATCAATGGGTTCCGGCGTAGTCTTGAGTCGATCTAAACGACGTCTTTGCCGGGTTACACCATGGCCACCGACGACGTGCAATTGACTTTTATGCCATCGCGACGTCCGGCCGCTTGTTCTGGATCAAGAATTTGGCCGATGACGTTTTCGAGCGACGGAGATGCCGGTTCGCGTGAAGAGAATACGTCCAGGCGAAAGGGCCCTAGCCGGCCCGCTTCGGCTTGCGCTCGACCACGACCATGGCCTGTTCGGCGGCGCGGCTCATCAGCGCGGCATATTCCTGGCCGAACAACACCTGGCAGAAGCGGATCGCGGCCTTGGCCTGCATCTGCCGGTAGTTGCGAACGCGGGGCTCACCGGCTCGCAGCGACTGCACCAGCGACTCCGTGGACTTCTCGACATATTGCTGAAGATCGGAATAGGTCCGCAGCGTCACCTCGTTGATGGCGAGTTCGCTGGCATAGGTCCGGCACACCGCGACGAAATTGATCAGCGCCACAGTCTCCTCGACCTCGGCGAAATCGATAGTCGCCGTCGCGGCAATATCCTTGTCAGGGCGCTGGCGCAGCAGACGCCGCACCCTGCCCGGCACGCTCTCGATCTCCGACTGCAGCGTCGAGGAAATCTCAACCCGGATCGCCGCCATCTGGCGACCCCAGGTGCTGTCGTTGCGCATGTCGAGTTCGGTGCGCAGGCCGCGCACGCCGTCATGGGCGATCTTGAGATGTTCGGGGGCGCTGTCGAGCTTGCCGCGCCTGATATCGGAGCGCAGTTCGGCCGCGACGCGATTGAGATCGGACAGCGCCATGGTCACGGCAATGCCATAGGGCGTGGCGGCCACGCGGATTTCATCGTCCGAGGCCGCGATCTTCACGGCCAGCCGGATGATCTGCCACGGCGCCGCCAGCCGCTGCATCACCAGCGACAGCGCGAAAGGCAGCACCTGCGGCGTGGTCAGCGTCGGCACGTTCAGCGCGCTGTTCACGGAGGCGATCTGACTGTCGCCGAAGCTGCGCAGCACGCTCGGTAGCTTGCCGGCAAAAGCATCGAGTTGCTCGCGCGCCTTCAGCACCGCGCCGATGGATGGCAGGTCCTCGACCGCATGGGTCGGCCCGATGCGGGCCGCGCCGCGATTGCCCGACGTGGCAGCGGTAATGGCGGCTGCTGCCGCCTGCTGGAATTTCTTGACGGCACGTTCGATGTCCGATGCGCCCGGCTCGGGCGATGCAGAGACGGCCGCATCGAATTCGCGCACGGCGTCTGCGGCGTCACGCTCCAGCCACTGCCAGATCGGCAGCAGCGAGGCGCGCCGGATCTGGCCGGGACGAACATTGCCCACACCTTCGACCAGAAACGGCTCAAGCGATTTGAACACCAGCCGGGTCGGATCCTCGACCCGCGGGCGCACTGCATTCTCGTGGCCACGGACGACGCCGCGCAGCTGGTCGAGCACGAAATTGGCAACCACGACGTCCTGGCCACGTTCGATGGCGCGCTCATATTCGCGCATCAGCAGCATCTGCGACTGCTCGGGCAGTTGCGCCAAATACTCCCGCAAGCGATCGATCGAGGTTTTGTTCATGCAGCCTTAGGAATCCGTGCTTTCCGGTCGATCTACAACCGAAAATCGCCACCGATTTTTGTAGCAGGCGCCCCGTTAAGAAGGCGTTACCGCTTTTTTAAGCGAAATGAAGCACTTAGCGCCAAAATAGACACTCGCCGGTTCCATTGTATTCATTGGGATTTCGCGGGCCAGTGTCTAGCACTTAGCGGCTTTTTGCAGGTGCGAGCATGAGCGAGATTGTCGAACGCGAAGCCAGTGGCCTTTACCCGGAGTCATACGGGGCATGGGCCGGCAACCCCGCGGGGGTGAAGCCCAATCTGAAACTTTGCTGCGATTCCGTATGGGATAAGACCAGCTGGAAAAGCTACCAGTGCTCGCGTCCCCGAGGCCACGGGCCCGGGCTGGCATATTGCAAGCAACATGATCCCGCGGCGAAGGCAGCGCGGCAGGCAGCTAACACCCGGCGCTACAACCAGAAACACAATCAGGAGCGCTACCAGTGGTACGGGCGCCAATTTTTCGACGCCCTGCAGCAAATAGCCGATGGCCACAACGATGCCCGGGGATTGGCTCAGCAAGTCATCACTAAATTCAAGGAAGGGGAACGAAAATGAACGACCTCACCAAAGCCCTCATCGCCAAGCGCGTCCAGGTAGGCGCCACCACGCCAATCGGCCGGCGACTGTCCATGGTCGTTGAGCAACTGGCTAACGGCGTGTCCCCTGCTCAGACCGTCAAGGAGATCGAGCAGATCCAGCGCGACGGCTGGCAGTACGTCCACGGCAATCACGGAGCGCGGCGATGAGCGAAGATGATCTGGTGGCACTGATGACGGCTTGGGATGAAACGGACGCTGCCGCACAGCGGGTTCTAGTTGCGCTCCCTAGCCAGATGACCTTCGCTGCCGTGGCCCTTGATAGCGCTCGGCTCAATATGCGAGGCGTGCTCCAGCGGGTAGCAAAGAACGCTTCAGCCGCCCCTCCCGTCCACGCGAACCAGGGAGCGGGACGATGAAGCCAGCAGACCATATTGCGGCCGAGGTCGTCGAAGGCTTGTCGTTTTCATCAAACCGCATGCACAACGGCAGGCTGATCGGTGAACAACATTTTGCCTTCGATGCCGTCAAACGGGCAATCGAACTGGATCGGCTGCACATGGCCGGCAGCATCACCATGGGTGAGATTCGGAAGCACACCGGACCTGGTCGCATCGGCTATGAGCTGATGCTTTGGGCTGTGAACCAGATCCTCACCGAGCGGGCACGCTCCAGCGACCATCAGTAGCCAACTCTGTATTCACCGCAACACTCTTGGAGATTTCAATGACGCCGCTCGAAGCAGCTCAGAAGTTAGACGGAAATCAGTATCGGAAAGAAGGCACGCGCGGCCTGTTTGATGAGATGAAGGCCGCCGGCTTGGTTGCCATATTCGGCGCCAGCGATGATCTGATGGAGATACGCGGCGCGGTCCATGATGAGATCGGCTGCTATGATGGCGGCGCGGCCTGCTTCACGAAGGCAGGGCTACTCAAGAACGAGTGCGAGACCAGCGATTGTCCCTACCATGCCAAGCTAGAATCCTCTGCTGTCGCGGTAGAGGCCCTATGGGACGAACGGGGGTATTCTTGGTGTTATGACACGGTCATCCCTCACCAGAAATTCGTCATCAAGGAAGACGACGAGGACTATTGCGAGGGCATCGTCTTCGCGCTCGCCGACGTGCCGGCGTGACCACCGCGTATTCGGAATAACAGCATTCACCCCAAAGGATAGAACACATGGACAACATTTCCGACGTCGTTAAGGCCGCCATTCAGACGCAGATCCTTGCCGCCTTCAATCAAGGCCCAGATTTAATCGAGAAGCTGGTCGAAGCGGCACTCAAGGAGCCCGTCAAGGACGGCCCGTACAGCTACAACTCCAAGCCCTACTTAGATCACCTTGTCGGGAACTGTGTTCGCGATGCAGCCAGAGAGGCCGTAACGGAGGTCTTCTCCATTCACAAGGACGCTATCCGCGCCGCCGTGCGAGAAAGGTTCTCCGCGGACACCATCGTGAATTCATTCGCAGACGCGCTGATCAAAGCATCCGGCGAGGAATGGCGGATCAACGTGAATTTCGAAGCCGAGAAAAGTCGGTGAGCGAGGCACTGGGTCTTTTTGTGACGAATGGAGAACGCAAGTGAGCGACGAATCCAAGATCGAGCCGCAAGGCGTTCTGGCTATCATGACGCTGCCAACCGGGCATGTGGCCGCAACCCATGCCGATTTCGAGCGGCAAGGCTATGGTGGCTTCAAGTTATGGGACGCCCAGCGCATTCGGGCGGGCGATGCAGTGAAACGCAAAGCGGTTCGCGTCTATTGCAGCGAGATGGTCACCAACCACCTGGAAAGCTACACGATCGACCGGATGGCGGAAGACCTTATCACGCGCGGAAAGTGGCGCGTGACCTATCGAGCTATCGGCTACCCGGATGAGGTCGCGGAAGCAGTTGAACGATCCTGACCGAGGAAGGAAACACCATGGCAGATGACGTAAAACTTTCTGCTTATGACCAGCTATCGACGCTGGAGCGCGAACGCATCGATCACGACTCAGCGGAAACGCTCTACGCCGCCTTCAATGCAGCGCACCAGGCCGTAGGCTGGTGCGGTGACATCATGGAGGAGTGCTGGGCAGCCGGGTTGCCCATTATGAAGGAAACCATGGCGAAGCTCGTTCTTCGCACCAGATAAACGCTCTTGAGCAGTGCACGAAAGGGTATATCGATGGAAAGCAGATTAAGAGACGATGCGATTGAAGAGTGCGCAAAACTCGTGGAAAGCCACCCGGACGGGAGGGTGGCAACGCACTACGACTGGACAAAATCTGTAGGCTCTAGTCTGGCTGAAGCCATTCGCAAGTTGAAAACACCACAGACCTCTTAAGCGATACACGAGGACACCATGACAGAAGAGCGTATTCGGCTTGATGAGCGCCGCAGGATGGAATTGACGCTAGCCATCTCCCTGCTTCCTGAGCATGAAGACATATTCAATATGATCATGCGGAACATTGAGACATTGCCGCTAATGCCGACCCCAGACCCGTTGCGCACTCATGGGCAATGAAATAAAGGCCCCGCACCGCGGGGCCTAATTTCATCGAAGCAGCAGAATCAAAATGATCAGCGGGATCGGAATTCCGAGTAGCCAAAGCAAAATAGGCATTTCTCTCTCCTTATCGCGTGCGCCGCGTCCAAGTTCCGTCTCGAAGCCCACCACCCTCGGTCGCCGCCAAGCTGGCAGAGAAAGCGCCGATCAGTAGTGAAGCTGTGAGCCAAAAGGCGAGCTGCATTGCGGCTTTTCGAGCAGCGTCGGCAGCGGCCTTGGCATCATTGATGACTTCGGTAACCCGCTTGTCCGCATCGGGTTCGCTCAAACCGGTGCGAGCGGCCACGACTTTATTAACGTAAGCGCGATCCGCAGGCTTCAGCTCACCGGCTCGGAGGCTAGAGGCCATTATGCGGGACAGTTCACCGCGCGCGTCAGCACTGTTGCCATCGCCGGAGGGTGTCGATGGACGCAATAATGCGTCGATGTAGCCTTCGGCCGGTCCCGCCTGCGCTGCAGACGCGGTCGCACCAGCAGAGACTCCCGACGCCGCGCCGCTCAAAACTGTCGTCGCCGGCGAAGCTAGCAGTATCGCACCGAGCACCGTTGCAAATGCCCATGCCAGAAACCCATGCGCGGTGTCGCGGAAATAAACTTCATCTGAATGAACACCAATCCAGCGTGAACGCAGACGGCCGGCGAGATATCCGCCGATCGACGACGAGATCATGGCGATGACGATTAAATAAATTCCCGTCGTGATTTTGAATGTCGTAGCCGATACGCTGGAGGACCAGGGCGACACAACTGACAAACCAAGCCCCGTCCCGAACGCGATAAGCACGAGTGTCAACGCGAGCGAGACAACGGCACCAGCCGCAACTGCAGCCCAGGAGACACCCGCCACGGAAGGTTCATCCAGACCAGGGGCTGCTGGCTGCACGACAACAGTATCAATCATTTTGAAATTCCCATTGAAGCGGCTCCGGAATAGATACCGATGCCCACACAATGTGCATTCGATCAAATAGTTCCGCTCAGGCGAACTCACCCCCTCTTCGACAAGATGTCCATCTTAGCCTTAGCTCGGTAAGAACGGCAGGTTCTCGATGACGGCGGCACTGATTGCGGGAAATTTTGCTGAAACCGCCGGTGCGGCGGCCTGCCTCCGTGACGTCCTCCCCGCCATCGGGTAAGATGGCGGTATGCAAGACCATCTTTTCGATCTTCTGACTTTGGGCATCTTCCTCTTTGGAGTAGCGCTGATCCTCCAGACATATCAGGAGCCGAAGGACGGCTCTTATTGATATGCATATCCATGCCCTCCGATTTTTATCCGGCCAAAGAGAGTGGAAACGCCAGTTCGCGCCTCAATGCGCGCCAGAGACATTCTGGCTAAACGTCGAGGGCATCGAGGTTTTCAATGGCGAGCAACGGTAGGTGTTCCGAAGAACGAACATTTAAGCATTTCGCCCACGGCCTAGCTTGAAGACGTCAGTTCCGCGCCACGCCGGTTGATCCTGTAAGTCTGCGTAGACGAACAGTGGCCGCATTGGAAAGTGCGTAGATCTCCAGGCGGATTGGCTCGCGGTTGCTCCTCAATTTTTATAAGAGCGCGCGCCGACCCGCAAAGGCAGCACAGCATCAAATTTATAGGAGGGAATCTCACTGCTCTCACGTCGCTTCCTTCGGATTGGGCGGGAGCATTCTTCTCTCAGTCACCGATGGAAGCCATTATCGGGCGGTGATTTCGGGAAGTAGACGCTCATTACAAGCGCATAGCGACACCTAAATCAGATCAGGCCAGTGGGGGGCAAAACTGGCCAGAGCCGGAATTTCCGGACTACTGCCGATATCCCTTAAGTCGTGGGCAAGGATGACGCCTGCGCCGCCATCAGAGAAACGGCGAAATTGCGCAGTGACGCTCGAGGTCGTCAGGACACCTCATTTTATGCAGACGGCAAAAAGCATCGAGGCCGCTGACTTGGCTCCAATTTCGGGAAGACATCATGTTTCATCGTTTCGATAACGATCGGCTACCACCTCGTCGCCGACTCGAACGGCCGATTTGTTTCGGTAACGATGCTGCAGAATTCCATAGATCAGAGCCGTGAGCAGGACCAACGCTCCAACGCCAAATACTATTTCCTGGCCCATCGTCTAGTCCTCTTCGTAGTCCGTTGCTCGAACATCGCGCAACTTCAGGCATAGTTCCGGGCATCCTGAAGGACATGACGCGGCAATGTAGGTGGCCGCGCCCGAGACACCCTTACTTTTGGGGATTGAAACGCCGGCCTAATGTGTTGATGCTTCCGGCCGAAGGTGGGGTCTTCCTGAACTCGGCTATGGCCTTGGCCAGCTCAGCGTCCGACATCGGGGTGACGGGCTGATGCAATGAGCCGTCCCAAAGACTGCGCTCGATGGCAGCGTAGTGTTCAGCCTCATCTACAAGAAGCAGCTTTCTGATCCGGCCTAAGATTGCAGAGAAGGGCATGGCGATATTGTGGGCGCGATATCCGCCTATGGCCACTGCGATTTCGGACTAGGTGAAACTGGCCAATACCTCCAACCAAACGGCCGCTCGCGACGCTGCTGCGCTCGCGCCTCGGCGTGGATCACAAGTTCCCGAATGAAGGCACGCGGAACCTGCATGCCCTTTCGGTTCCTTCCCGCGTTGTCCCGCATCGTTAATGACTTTGAGGTGGAGAATGCCCGACTATAGAGCCTACATCGTCGGTCGCGACGGCCGGTTTCAAGGATTTGAGGTCATCGAGGCGGCGGACGACGACGAAGCGGTAAATGCTGCGCGCAAGTTCGTGGACGGCCACGATGTCGAGGTGTGGTACCTCGACCGCAAGATCGCTGTGCTGTCTCATGAATGAACGATTCGGATCGCAAGCAGTCTATCTCTATCACCGGACGGCGGAGATCGACTTGAACGAGAACGTCCAACACAAAGAAGAACTGTATCGCCGGCTTCAACAATCTCGTCGATTCATGCGCGAGCCGATCGACGCCGAGACGAAATCCCGCATTGCCGGGCTCGTCACGGAGCTGGAACAGCAGCTCGCGGTCGCCGAGGCGCGCGACGCCGACGCTCCACCGATTTCATGAGAAAGGCCTTACGCGCGGATCTCTGGATCCAAGCGCTTTGGTCTACGAGCGGGAAACGGCGACCCGAGCTTGCGGGCCTGCGCTCGCACCGACATTATGGACCTGCGACACGCTGCGGCTGCCCGCGTTGGCGATGCGCCTGCCGCAACCATGGCCTTCAGACGCTCATTGTCCTGTTCGGTCCAGGCACTCTTCCTCTGACGCATACCCGTAGCTCGTAACTGTAGCTCGTAGCTCGTAGCTCGTAGCTCTTGCAAAGAATAGCGGAGACCCACCCGTTCCGGGAGGGTGGGCCCGTCCACTTTATCGCTTGGTATTGCTACCGGTCGTCGTCCGCTGACCTGGTGCGTACTCAGAAGCGCCTGGAGCCGTCGACTTGGTCGCTTTCTGCATCTTATGACCAGGCGCGTATTCTGACGCTCCCGGGGCCGTCGATTTTGTGGCGTTCTGCATTTTGTGGCCGGGGGTTTTGTCTGACACACCCTGAGCAAATGCCGAACCGCTAACGATCAGCGCTGTTGCGACAACGAGAGATTTGATGAGCATGACCGTCTCCTTTGACATTAATGCTGGCTAACTCGGCGCAAGACCATCCGTTCCTGCTCCCGATCTGGTCATCGGAGATGGACAGCTTCTGGAACGACAGAGAAAGCGGATACCGCCCGTTGTGCGTGACCGCCTGCCCCTATTCTCAAAATTCAACCTCTGCGGACTCGACTTTTGTTCTTCTTATGTTCTAATCGGGCATGAGCGATAGACCCGCAAGCTGGCGCATGCCGACGCCTGAACAGATGGAAAAGCTGGCGTCCAGGCCAAGCCGCCCTCCGGAGCCGCCGATCCCGACGCCCGGCCCTGCGGACGATCTGCCGGAGGCGTATTGGGACTCCATCGTCCGGGACCCTCGCGGCCAGATCCGTACCGGCGTGCCTATCCAGCAGCGACGCCTCTCCGAAATTCCCCGGCACGTCCTGCGCGTGACATGCCGGCGCTGTGATCGCATCGTGGAAATTCAGATGGTTGATGCAGTGCGTCTTTACGGGGCCCATGCCACCTGGAAAGACGTCGGCATGAAGCTGCTCGACGACGGCTGCAGAGAACGGACAGGACGCCTGGAAGAGGACGGCAGCTGGCCGTCATTTGAGACGACATAGCGCTTTTGATTTTTCATTTTTTGACTGTCACACTTTGGACGCCCCATGGCTCCGAAATATCATCCTACGCCCGTGTCCGGGAGCCACCGAAAGGCCCTGCAGAAGGAGCTGCCGGCGGCGCGGGGCATGACCGGCATCCTGGCTGCCCAGTCGGACGAAATGCGGGCGAAGGCAGACGCCCTGATCAGACAGGCCGACCGGCTACTCTGCGAAAGCTGGAATGAGCGCATGTGGGCGGACGGCGAGCCGATCGACCCCTCGCCCACGGTCGATCAGGCCATCAACGGCGGTTTCCCTTGGCTCGAAATCGAATGCTCCAGATGTCGGGTAAAACGCGATGTCAGCCTGGCTGAGCTTCCGCATGTTGTGTCGACATGCATCCACGACCTCGCGACCCGCCTGCGCTGCCAGCGATGCGCAAAAGGCGGAAAGCGCCCAGTCGCGACATTGCTGCAACTCGCACCTGGACAACGGCACGCGCCGGAGGGGCAGTGATGACCGAACTTACTCGCCATCGCACCGACGCCCCACTTGAGACGTGGATAATCCGTTACGGCGACGTGGATGTCGGTACCATCGCTCAGCAAGACTGGGACCCGAACCCGGAGAGGTCGGGAGTCTGGAAATGGTCTTGCGGCTTTTATCCCCTCCATCGCGACCAATGTTTCCGAGGCGAAGCGCCCGACTTCGAAACCGCGCGAGCCACCTTCGATGCCGCATGGAAGGTGTTCCTTCCGAAGCGCACCGAGGCAGAGTTCGAGGCCTCGCGCCGGCAGAAACAGTGGACTGCCAACAAATACGCGCTATGGGATGCCGGCTATCGCAACAGGCTCGGCAGAGGTCCGATCCAGTGCGCATGTGGCGCGATGTTCAACCCGGGGGTCCACGAAGAAACCATGGCCCATATCGAACACATCACAGGAAGACCTCCGGGAACGTAATGGACAGGAACGCCGCATGTGCAATCTCTATTCGATGACGAAGAACCAGGACGCAATCCGGCGGCTATTCAATTTCGACGTCGACAGCACGGGCAATCTCCCGGCGATGTCCGGCATCTTTCCGGACTACCCGGCGCCGATCGTGCGCAACATGACGGGCGGCACTGAACTGGCACTCGCGCGCTGGGGCATGCCATCATCCCAATTCGCGCAGATGCAGGCCGCAAAGAAGCGCGCGGCCAAGCTCCAGGACAAAGGGATGCAGATCGACTTCAAGGAGCTGCTGCGGATGGAGCCCGATAGCGGGACGACCAACATTCGCAACCTCGACAGCAAGCACTGGAAGCGCTGGCTAGGGGTAGAGTCACGGTGCCTGGTGCCGTTCACGTCCTTCAGCGAGTTCAACAAAGCCGAAGGCGGCGACATCTGGTTTGCTCTAGACGAGACCAGACCTCTGGCATTCTTCGCGGGAATCTGGACGAACTGGACCTCGGTGCGGAAGGTCAAAGAAGGCGAAACGACAAACGACCTCTTTGCTTTTCTAACCACCGAACCGAACGCCGAAGTCGGCGCAATCCACCCGAAAGCCATGCCGGTTATCCTCACAACGCCCGAGGAGACAAGAGCCTGGATGAATGCGCCGACGGAAGAGGCGACGCAGCTACAGCGCCCTCTCCCCGACGGCGCACTTAAAATTATCGCTCGCGGCAAAAAGAAAGACGAAGCGCCTATCATATGAATAAGCAGTTCGAGAAATTCGTCAAAGACCGCCCCTACGCCAAGCCAGAAGCAGCCGCAGCACGTCTATTGGAGATCGCCAAGGCCATCGGCGCCGACCGGAGAGGCATGATCCCGGTCGGTGCATGGAACGCGACCTTTCTCAATCGGGACAAGGCCACCGCGGCCGAATACGCTCTTGGCCGGGATCATCTCATCGCAGCCGGCCTCATCGTGATGCACGGCAGCGGCGGTTACATCATGTGGGGACCGAACTGCGACCCAGCAGACCGCACAGAGATGGGTGCAGAGTTTAAGTTGCCTGCCGCCTCGCTAGGGCTTAGCGCTTAGGCGTGACCTAAAGCCGACCGGGCTCGATGCTATTCGACCGGATTCTCTCCTTGTAATAGTTTAGCGCGAAAAGGCGCAGAGCCGACGACAGGTTAGATCCCTCGCGGCCACCAGCAACGGCATTAATGAGTTCGGTCAATGGCTGTTCGCGCTCGGCAGCAATTTCCTTAATGGATTCCCAAAATTCATCTTCGAGACTTACGCTGGTCTTGTGGCCGTCGATCATGACTGACCGCTTGCGGATCGCGGTCGAAGACTCATCAGGGCGCTCCACTTATTTTTTCTCCCGTCGAACTCCCTTGAATTTCTTCGCCACTGTCGTCTTCTTAGCCGTCTTCTTTTTCGCGGCCGCGGCTTTCTTCGGAGCAGACTTCTTGGCCTTCTTGATCGCCATGAACTCGCCTGACGTCTTGTCCCGCTTGGTCCAGGTGGTAGCTCCGCCCATCGTCGTCTTTGTCTGGCTGCGCTTTTTCACTGCGCCCTTGCGAGCATTGTCACCCGTCGGTTTGTTGGTGGCCATCTTTCACTCCCTAATATCGCACCGCCTAAAGCAAAAACACGATTCAAACCAATAGGTTCCGGA
>NZ_FOTP01000004.1 GCF_900114605.1 Bradyrhizobium sp. NFR13
AGCAAGTGCCCGACGTTCCGCCTGCGGTGTTTTTTCGACTTGCTTGCACTTTGCCTCAGCGAACGATCCGATCACCGAATTAAAGTCCCAAGGCGATGGGAAGGGAGCCTCAAGCACTTGGGCCGGACGCATTTTGATTTGGTCGTCCGTCACACTGTCCAGGGATCTTTCCATCCCAAGGTCGGCCGTCTCCTTGCCAGTGGCAGTGCTGGCGCAGATCCGTCCTGCCCGAAGACAGACGTCACCCATGAACCGCGTAACGCCGCATCTCCGGCGTCCACCGCATCCCACCCCGCGAACGTGACGATCGCGCTCGCCCCTCTCATCGAGGCCGGACGAAGGGGAATATAATCAAGGTAGGGATGATGTCAACACAAAATAGGAAAAAATGTTGGCCGACTTCCGGCCGCCTCCAACTCGTCATTCCGGGGCGCGGCCGGCACTTGCCGGACGCGAACCCGGAATCCCAGCATGGGAATCTACAGACAGCGCAAAACACCCCGGGATTCCGGGTTCATGCTCTGCCGGCTTCGCCGGCGACGCACGCCCCGGAATGACGAGAGTGGGTCGGAGCCCCCGAATGACGAGCGGGAGAAGGAACGCAGTCTTGGGGCACCCCGCCGAAAACTGCGGCTTGCTTCTTTCGCCTCCTGCTGCAATCTGGATGGATCACTGTCAGTCACTCCAATTACGAGATTCCACGGATGAGCCAGCTCAAAGTCCATGTCGGCGACTTCACCTTCGATGCGAAATTCGAGGAGAAGGATGCTCCGAAGACCGTCGCCGCCTTCAAGAAGGCGATGCCGTTTGTCAGCCAGGCCATCCACGTGCGCTGGAGCGGCGAGGGCGTCTGGATGCCGCTCGGCGATCTCGATTTCGGCGTACCCTATGAGAACCACACCTCGTTCCCGGCGCCGGGCCACATCATCCTGTATCCGGGCGGCATCAGCGAGACGGAGATCCTGCTGGCCTATAGCGGCGTGCATTTCGCCAGCAAGATGGGCCAGCTTGCCGGCAACCATTTCATTACGCTGACATCGAACCTCGAAAACCTCAAGGAAATGGGCAAGACCGTGCTCTGGAAAGGTGCGCAACCCGTTCGTTTCGAGATGGTGTGATGACATCAGGCGATTATCCCCGCGATCTCCGCGGCTACGGCCGCAATCCGCCCGATCCGAAATGGCCGGGCGGCGCGCGCGTGGCGGTGCAGTTCGTCGTCAATTTCGAAGAGGGCGGCGAGAACAACATCCTGCATGGCGACCGGGCCTCGGAAGCGTTTCTGTCAGATGTGCTGGGCGCACAGCCCTGGCCGGGCCAGCGTCATGCCAATATCGAATCCATGTTCGAATATGGCTCGCGCGCCGGCTTCTGGCGGTTGTGGCGGATGTTCACCGAACGCAACATGCCGACCACGGTGTTCGGCGTGGCCACGGCGCTGCAGCGCAATCCCGAAATCGTCGCCGCCATGCAGGAGGCGAAATGGGATATCGCCAGCCACAGTCTGAAGTGGATCGAGCACAAGGACATGTCGGAGCCCGAGGAGCGCTTCGAGATCAATGAGGCGATCCGCGTGCATACCGAGGCGACCGGCGCGCGCCCGACCGGCTGGTACACCGGCCGCAGCTCGATCAACACCATTCGCCTGCTGATGGAAGCCGGCGGCTTCAAGTATCTGTGCGATTCCTATGCCGACGATCTGCCATACTGGATCAAGGGACCCAGCGAACCGCAGCTCATCATTCCCTATACGCTCGATGCCAATGACATGCGTTTCGTCAATCCGCAGGGTTTTGGTGGCGGCGACGAGTTCTTCACTTACCTGAAGGATTCGTTCGATATGCTGTATGCCGAAGGCGCGACGTCGCCGAAGATGATGACCGTGGGCCTGCATTGCCGCGTCGTCGGGCGGCCCGGACGTGCGGCCTCGCTGATGCGGTTTCTCGATTACATCGGCAGCTTTGAGCGCGTCTGGGTGCCGTCGCGTCTTGATATCGCCGAGCACTGGCACGCCAATCTGAAACATCTCGCCGCCGACGCCCGTGCCATCGGATAGACCAGGATTGGGATAGACCCTGTCATGACAGAGAAGACGCTCGACGAACTCAACGCCTGCAGCAAAGCGGATTTCGTCGCGGCGTTGGCGAATATCTTCGAATATTCGCCGTGGATCGCGGAGAAGGCTGCGGACAGCCGACCCTTCACGGGCGTCAAGCAGTTGTTCGCTGCGATGCGCAAGGTGGTGGAGGAGGCGGCTGCAGGCCAGCGGCTGGCGCTGATCAAGGCGCATCCGGATCTCGCCGATAAAACGCAGCGCGGCGATCTCCTGACGGCGGAATCCAATGCCGAGCAGAACAGCGTCGGGCTCGACCGGCTCTCGGAGGCCGAATATGCGGCTTTCGATCGCGTCAATAATGCCTATCGCGCGAAGTTCGGCTTCCCCTATATCGTCTGCGTCCGCCGCCACACCAAGGATTCCATCCTCGCGGATTTCGAGAAGCGGTTGCCGAACGACCCGGCCGCCGAGGTGACCGCATCGGTCGCCGAAATCTGCAAGATCGCGGCGCTGCGTACCGATCTTCTGGTCGACGGGCCGGATCGCCTGCAGGTCCATGGCCGGCTCTCGACCCATGTGCTGGATACCCATAGCGGTCGGCCTGCAGCGGGGATTTCGGTCGAGCTTGTCGAATTGTCGAAGCTCGGCGTCAGCCGCGTGATTGCGCGCATGATGACCAATCACGACGGTCGCACCGACGTGCCGCTGATCGGCGGTCGCCCGGTGCCCATCGGACGCTATGAATTGACCTTCAAGGTCGGCAGCTATTTTGCCGAACGTACCGTGCCGATGTCCGATCCGCCGTTCCTCGACGAGATCCCGTTGCGGTTTTCGGTCTATGAACCCGAGGGCCATCTCCACGTGCCGCTGCTGGTGACGCCGTGGAGCTATGGGACGTATCGCGGGAGCTGAGTAACTCGACCCATCCTACATTCGACCCAAACAGGTCGTCTCATCACAAAACAAAAAATCAGGGAGAACGTCATGCGTGGCATCAATCGCCTGCTGCTGGTCGCGGCATTCACATCCATCACCGCAGCCAGCGCCTTCGCCTCCGAAGTCCATGTGATGATCTCCGGCGGCTTCACGGCGGCCTATAAGGAACTGGTTCCGCAATTCGAGAAGGCGACGGGTAACACGGTCGTCACGGCCTACGGGCCGTCGATGGGCGAGACGCCGCAGGCGATCCCGATGCGGCTGGCACGCGGCGAGCCGGCCGATGTGCTGATCATGGTGGGCTATGCGCTGGGCGATCTCGTCAGCAAGGGCAAGGTGATCGCCGACAGCCGCGTCGATCTCGCGGATTCGCCGATCGGCGTTGCCGTGAAGGAGGGGGCGCCGAAACCTGACCTGTCCTCGGCGGATACGCTGAAGGTGGCGCTGCTGAAGACCAGGACCGTGGCCTATTCGGACAGCGCCAGCGGCGTATATGTCAGCAAGGAGATGTTCGAGAAGCTCGGCATCTCCGACGCCATGAAGGACAAGGCGCGCAAGATCCCCGCGACGCCAGTCGGCGAGATTGTTGCCAGGGGTGAGGCGGAGATCGGCTTTCAGCAGATCAGCGAATTGAAGCCGGTCAAGGGCATCGAGATCGTCGGCCCGCTGCCGGCGGAGTTGCAGAAGATCACCGTGTTCTCCGCGGGGCTCGCGAGCAATGCGCCGCAACCCGATGCGGGCAAGGCGCTGATCGCGTTTCTGTCCTCGAAACAGGCCGCGCCTGTGATCGTGGCGAGTGGGCTCGAGCCCAAGGTGAAATAGGATCGTCTGGATTGGCTGCGGGCGACGATCTTTCGTTCGTCATGCCCGGGCTTGACCCGGGCATCCACGCCTTGGCCGGAGGAAAGACCTGGCTGCGAGAAAGTAAGACGTGGATGGCCGGGACAAGCCCGGCCATGACGTGGAGAGGGTGCAGTTCTCGCTACGCTGTTCTCAATGCGTCGCCGCAGCGGCTACGCCTGCAGCTTCTGCTTTCGCCGTCTCCGCACTGCTGACGCCGTTGAAGAACGCGTTCAGGATCACAGCGACCAGCGCACATAGAAGAATGCCCGACTCCAGCAGCGGGTGCAGGTCATGCGGCAGGTTCTTGAAGAAGTTCGGCGACACCAGCGGGATCATGCCGAAGCCGACGGAGATGGCGACCACGAACAGGTTGCGCTGGTTGGTCTTGAAATCGACCGCGGTGAGGATGCGCGCGCCGGTCGCGGCGACCATGCCGAACATCACTAGGCCGGCGCCGCCGAGCACCACCTGCGGCACTGACTCCACCAGCGCAGCCATCTTCGGCAGCAGGCCGAGCACCAGCATGATGCCGCCGCCGGCGATGGTCACCCAGCGCGAGCGCACGCCGGTGACACCGACGAGACCGACATTCTGCGAGAACGACGTATAGGGGAAGGTGTTGAAGATGCCGCCAAGGAAGGTGCCGACACCATCGGCGCGCAGGCCTTTGGTCAGCGCGTCCCTGTCGACTTTCCGGTCGGTCATTTCGCCGAGCGCCAGGAACATGCCGAGCGACTCGATCATCACCACGATCATCACGATGCACATGGTGACGATCGGGACGAGATGGAATTGCGGCATGCCGAAATGGAACGGCAGCACGATATCGACCCAGCCGGCGGTGCCGACCTTGTCGAAATGCATCACGCCGAGCAGGCTGGCGAGGACGGCCCCGGCGATGATGCCGAGCAGCACCGAGACATTGGCCAGGAAGCCGGTGCCCCATTTGATCAGGGCGAGGATCACGACCAGCACGAAGAGCGCGATGCCGAGCCCCTGCAACTGGCCGTAAGCCGGATTGGGGAACGTGTGCGGAACGCCATCGATGATCTTTGTGAACATGGGTAGTCCGCCACCAGCCCAGTTGATACCAACGCGCATCAGGGAGATGCCGATCACCATGATGATGGTGCCGGTGACCACAGGCGGAAACAGCGGCAGCAGCCGGCTGATGAAAGGCGCGACAATGATGCCGAAGATTCCGGCAGCGATGACCGAGCCATAGATGCCGAGCAAGCCTATCTCGGGGGCTGCCGCCATCGACAGCATCGGGCCCACCGAGGCGAAGGTGACGCCCATCATGACCGGCAAGCGGATGCCGACGCCGGGAAAGCCGATACACTGGACCAAAGTCGCAAGGCCGCAGGCGAACAGGTCTGCGGAGATCAGGAAGGCGACGTCCTGCGGTGGCAGCTTCAGGGCGCGGCCGATAATGAGCGGCACGGCCACCGCGCCGGCATACATCACCAGCACATGCTGCAGGCCCAGCGCGAGCAGGCGCGGCGTCGGTAGCATCTCGTCGACGGGATGGACGCTCACTGTCATTGATCTAGCCCTTGCTTAGGTGATGAAATATCGTGGCATTATGATCGTCAGATACAAACCTCGTGCCAGACGCCGCTAAAAACCATTTCGCCCCGGTGGTGTGGCGACCGGTGGCACGAAGGTTGCTCGAAGCGAGCATTGCTCAATATATTGCCCGGCGACCGGGGTTCCCTGGTCGCCAACACGGACTGGAGGTCGCGCGTGCCGCTGATCAAGAACAGATATGGAAAAGGCCGTGTCCGCATCATGCGGATCCATCGCGACGGCGACAAGCAGGATGTCAGCCAGCTCAGCATCAAGGCGATGCTGGAAGGCGATTTCGGCCGGGCCTATACCGACGCCGACAACTCCACCTCGACATCCACGGACACGATCAAGAACATCGTCAATGTGGTGGCGCGGGAGAATACCGCGCTGTCGACCGAGGAGTTCTGCCAAGTATTGGCGAAACGCTATCTCGACCTGTATCCGCAGGCGAGTTCTGTCAGCATCACTGCGCATGAAACCAAATGGGCGCGCCTCGCCGTCGATGGTGAGTTGCATCCGCATGCGTTCCTGCTCGACAGCAACGGCAAGCCCACTGTCGAGATTGTCGCGACGCGCGATGGCATGGCCATGAGCTCGGGCCTCGACAACTTCACCTTCATGAAGTCAACCCAGTCGGGCTGGGAGAACTACTACACCGACAAGTATTCCACGATCCAGCCGACCAATGACCGCATCTGCGCAACATCGATGGTGGCGTCATGGACATGGTCCGGCAAGCCGGCGAGCTATCCCGCGACCAACAAGAAAATCCTCGACACGCTGCTGAAGGAATTCGCGACGACCTATAGTCCGAGCGTGCAGAACAGCCTGTATCGTATGGGTGAGAAGGTGCTGGCCGCGGTGCCGGAGATTTCCGAGATCAGCATGGCCTGTCCGAACATCCACTACATCTTGATGAATCTCTCGGCCTTTGGTGTCGACAACAACAACGACGTGTTCCTGCCGACCGACGAGCCGCATGGGCAGATCGAATGCACGGTGGGAAGAGGGTAGCTTGCGTTCGCGTATCTGCCTCTTGGTCATCATTCCGGGGCGCGGGCGCATCTACGCGCACGCGAACCCGGAATCTTAGGGTGGCTGAACACTACGGGATTCCGGGTTCGCACTTTCGCGGCTTCGCCGCTTCAGCACGCCCCGGAATGACAGCGTTGATTCGACGTCTGCACTAGGCGAGGCTCACCCCTTACTTCCCGAACTTCCTCTGCAATTCCGGAAATAACCGGTCCGGTTTGAACGGCACCTGCGTGAAGCGGATGCCGGTGGCGTCGAACAGCGCGTTGCCCATCGCCGCGGCGACAGGGTTATACGGGCTCTCGCTCATCGACTTCGCACCCAATGGCCCGATCGCATCATAGGTGTCGGCGAAATACACTTCGGTGCGCGGCACGTCCGCGAAGGACGGCAAATGATAGTCGCGGAACTTCGGATTGACGACGCGGCCGCTGCCGTCGATCACCATCTCCTCATAGAGCGTCGCCCCCAGCGACTGCGCGACGCCGCCTTCGATCTGGCCGCGGAGCTGCATCGGATTGGCGACGGCGCCAGCGTCTGCGGCCTGTACGCTCTTGAGGATCTTGATCGCTCCGGTCCCCTTGTTCACCGCCACGCGAAATCCCTGGACGTTGAAGGCGACCGAACGCGGGGTGCCGCCTGACGTTCCGGTGGCGCTGCGCGCGTTGCTGTCCGCCTTCATCGCCTCCACCAGCTTTTGCGCGGCGTCATGGGTGGCTTTGCCAGCGACGAATGTGCCGGCGCTGCCATAGGCGCCGGTGTCGTGCCCGCCGTTCCGCGTATCCGACTGGTGGAGATGAATCTGATCGACAGTGCAGCCAAGCGTCGTGGCGGCGATCTGCCGATGCACCGTCGCGGTGCCGTTGCCGAATTCGGCGGTGCCGACCGTGAGGTCGTAACCGCCGTCGTCACGTTTGGCGATGACGACTTCGGCGATATGCCCCTGCGGCGGCACGGTGTCGATCATGGTGAGTGCGATGCCATCGCCGATCAGCCAGTCGTCATCGAGATCGTACTTGGTCTTCGCCTGCATCGCCTGCTCGACGAGGTCGAGGCACTGGTCGAGGCCGTAACTTCCGATCAGCACATCGTCATAATGCGTGCCGGCGGGCGACAGCATGGCATCGCCGGGCTTGATGACGTTGTGCCGGCGGAAATCATACGGGCTGATGCCGAGCTGCGTGGCGAGATTGTCGATGGCCGCTTCCACCGCGAACAGCGTTTGCGGCAGGCCGTAGCCGCGAAACGCACCGGCCGGCACCGTGTTGGTATAGGCAACCACGGCATCGACCTTCTTGTTGGCGCAGTTATAGACGCCGAGCGACTCACCGCAGGCGTGAAACAGCACCGGGCCCGCGTGATTGCCATAGGCGCCGGTGTTGGAGAGCACGTCGAGCTGCAGCGCGGTGAGCTTGCCGTGCTTGTCGGCGCCGGCCTTGACCGTGACGCGCATCGGATGCCGCGTCGATGTGGCGATGAATTGCTCCTCGCGGGTCAGTTCCCATTTCACCGGGCGGCCGGTCTTGAGCGCGGCCAGCGCGAGAATGTCCTCGACGAACATTTCCTGCTTGCCGCCGAAGCCGCCGCCGACGCGTTCGCAGAACACGCGGACCTTGTCGGAGGGAAGGTCATACAATTGAGCCAGCGCGCGGCGTGTCAGGAATGGCGTCTGCGTGCTCGAGCGAATATTGAGGATGCCGTCGGCATCGAGCCAGGCCATGCCGCCATGGGTCTCGAGATGGCCGTGCTGCACGCGTTGCGTGGTGAAGGTGCCCTCATAGGTGACGGCCGACGACGCCAGCGCTGCCGCGACATCGCCGAATTCGCCGTGTGTTTCGGCGATGACGTTGCGTGCCGCATTGCTGACACGATGCACCGGCCTCTTGTCGGGATGAATGACCGGCGCGCCGGGCGCGATGGCCGCTGCGGGATCGAATACCGCGGGCAGGATGTCATAGACAACGTCGATGCGGCGGCAAGCTTCCTCCGCGATCGCTTCGCTGTCTGCGACCACGGCCGCGACTTTCTGGCCAATGAAACGCACGGTGTCGTCGAGGATCCGTGTATCCTCGGGATCCATTGCATCGATCTCGTGACGCGCGGTCGAGAACAGCGTGGCCGGCGCATCGGCATGTGTCAGTACCGCATGCACACCCGGCATCGCCTGCGCCGCTGATGCATCGATCGACACGATGCGGGCATGGGGATGTGGCGAGCGCAGCATCTTGATATGCAGCAAGTCGTCCATGGTGACGTCAAATGTGTAGCGCGCCTTGCCCGTCACCACCTGGAGACCGGCGGGGGCGGGCAGGCTGCGGCCGAAGGCGGTGCCGGGCCCGGCGTTTTCCACATTGCACTTGCCGTCGAGTGCGTCCTCGATCGTGCGATAGCCTGTGCAGCGACACAGATTACCCTTCAATGACGCGCCGAGATCCGCACGCTGCGCCTGATTGAGCGAGGCGCAGGTCACGATCATGCCCGCTGTGCAGAAGCCGCACTGGAATCCCTGTGCGTCCAGGAACGCCTGCTGCATCGGATGGATGCCACCTTCGGACGCGAGACCTTCGATGGTGGTGACGGCATGACCTTCGGCACGAAAGGCCGGGATAATGCAGCTATGCACCGGCTCGCCATCGAGCAGCACGGTGCAGGCGCCGCAGTCGCCGGCATCGCAGCCTTTCTTGACGCCGAAATGACCGAGCTGGCGCAGGAATGTGCGCAGGCATTGGCCGGCTTGCGGCTGCTCCGGAAAGCTGTGGCCGTTGATCTCGAAGCTCATGGCTTGAAGCCCTGCAGCTCGGTACGGATTTCTTCCGCGAGCCGCAGCGTCATCTGCTTGCGCCAGGCCGGCTTGCCGTGAACGTCATCGTGATAGAGGTTGTCCGGAATTCGATCGAGGATCGCTTCTTCGAGCGTGTCGGTATCGGGAAGTGTTGGGAGCGCGATACGAACAGGACGCTTCGTCGATGCCGTGATCGTTAGCCGCAAGCCGTCCTCATCAAGGCTTCCTATCAGCAGCGCAGCAGATCGCCCGACCGGCGTCAGCGAGATCTGCCGGAACGCGGAGCGGCGCTTGAACGCTGCAAGAGGAATGGCAATGCTGCGCAGGAGATCGCCCGGCATCAGCACATTGCTTTGATCGCCGGTGACGAAGTCCACCACGTCGATCGTGTCTGCGCTGCCATCGGCCTTCCAGATCGTGCAGACACCATCGAGCGCGGCGGTGAGCGCGATCATCGGGCCGGCCGGCAGCGACATGCAGAGATTGCCGCCGACCGTTGCGGTCTTCCAGATATTGAAAGAAGCGAGAAAGGCGCGGCAACATTGATTGATAAGCGGTGACGCGATCCAGTCAGGAGGGCAGGGCAGCGCGTCGAGCTGTGCGACTGTGCAGGTCGCAGCGATCTGTAATTCGCTGTCGGTGACGGTGAGGGCCGGCCATTTGAGATCGGTGAGGTCGATCAGCCGCGTCAGGTGGGTCTGCGGTTCGGAAAAAAGCCAGGTGCCCCCGGCGAGCCATGCATCCCCGGCAGTCCATGTCGGTAGCTGTTCCCGCGCCGTAGGGCGGGCAACGGACGTGACCGTATTCAAATCCATAGGGCGGTTATGCTTTCACTCGGCAATGACCCCTTGAAGTATCATTGTGAACCTTGCAAGACCGACGCCAAGTCGCCGACAATTGCAGAACAAATTGAAGTATTCGTGGCTGGTCCCTGAATTGCAAGGTCGGGTCCGTGACCGAAGGAGATGAGCCATGACAGAAACGCAGGCCACATGGATCAAGGATCCCCTCGGCATTTTCGCCGAAGGGGCCGAGCGCGGCATTGTCGTCAGGAATGGCCGGATTGTCGAACTGGTGCCGGCCGGCGGCCAGCCGGCCACGGTGGATATCGCAACTTATGATGCCAGCACCCATGTGGTGCTGCCGGGGCTGATCAATACGCACCATCATTTCTACCAGACGCTCACGCGCGCCTTGCCAGCGGCGCTGGATCGCGAGCTGTTTCCCTGGCTGCAGGCGCTCTATCCGGTCTGGGCGCGGCTGACGCCTGAGAATCTCCATCTCGGCGTCAGCGTGGCGATGTCCGAACTGCTGCTGTCGGGCTGCACGACGACCACCGATCACCACTACGTGTTTCCGGCCGGCCTCGAAGCGTCCGTCGATATCGAAGTGGCGGTGGCGCAGCGGCTCGGCATGCGCGTGCTGCTGACGCGGGGATCGATGAACCGCTCGGTGAAAGACGGCGGTTTGCCCCCGGACAGTGTAGTGCAGGACGAGGACACGATCCTGGCTGATAGCGAGCGCGTGGTGGCGAAATTCCACCAGCGCGGCGAAGACGCCATGGTGCAGATCGCGCTGGCGCCGTGCTCGCCTTTCTCGGTAACGACGTCGCTGATGGCAAGCACGGCGGCGCTTGCGGACAAGCTCGATGTCCGCCTGCATACGCATCTCGGCGAGACCGAGGACGAGAACCGCTATTGCGAGGAGATCTATGGCTGCCGTCCGCTGGATTATCTGGAGCAGACCGGCTGGCTGAACAAGCGCACCTGGCTGGCGCATGGCATCCATTTCAATGGGGCTGAGATGCTGCGGCTCGGCAAGGCCGGCACTACCATCAGTCATTGTTCCTGCAGCAACCAGTTGCTGGCTTCGGGGTGCTGTCCGGTCTGCGAAATGGAAGACGCCGGCGTCGGGATCGGCCTCGGTGTCGATGGCTCGGCGTCGAATGACGGATCGAATTTGATGCAGGAAGTCCGCGCAGCGTTTCTGTTGCAGCGGGCGCGTTACGGCGTCGGGCGTGTCAGCCACAAGGATGCGCTGCGCTGGGCGACGAAGGGTTCAGCAGCGTGCGTTGGGCGGCCGGAGCTCGGCGAGATCGCGGTCGGCAAGATGGCGGATCTGGCGCTGTTCAAGCTCGACGAGCTGCGCTTCTCCGGCCATGGCGATCCGCTGGCGGCGCTGGTGCTGTGCGGCGCGCATCGTGCGGACCGCGTGATGGTGGGCGGCGCGTGGCGCGTGATCGATGGCGCTATCCCGGGTCTGGATGTCGGTGACCTGATACGCCGGCATAGTGCTGCGGCGAAGGCGATGCAGGCGGGTTAGATCATCCTCAGTCGTCATGCCCGGCCTTGTGCCCGGCATCCACGTTTTTACTTCCAGGCCAGAGAGACGTGGATGGCCGGGACAAGCCCGGCCATGACGGAGTGACTCACTTCCCCGGAATCTTGTCGTCGATACCCTTCACATAGAAGTTCATGCCGAGCACCTGGCCGGGGTCCAGCGCGTCGCCGCCCTTGCATTCCACTTCCTTGCCGTCCTGGCCCAACACCGGGCATTTGAACGGCTTCAGCGTGCCGGCAATGATGGCGGCTTCGGTGTCCATGGCCATCTTCTTCACGTCATCCGGCATGTTGGTATAGGGCGCCATGACCACCATCTTCTCTTTCAGGCCGGCCCAGGTGTCTTCCGACTTCCAGGTGCCGTCGAGCGCCGCCTTGACGCGTTCGACGTAATACGGACCCCAGTTGTTGGTGACGGCGGTGAGCTGTGTCTTCGGCCCGAACTTGATCATGTCGGAGTCCTGGCCGAAGGCGAGGGCGCCGCGTTCGGAGGCGACCTGCATGGCGGCTGGCGAGTCCGTGTGCTGCATGATCACGTCGGCGCCCTGATCGAGCAACGCCTTGGCGGCATCGGCTTCCTTGCCGGGATCGAACCAGGTGTTGACCCAGATGATCTTGATCTTGATGTCCGGATTGATCTTCTGCGCGGCGAGCATGGTGGCGTTGATGCCGGAGATCACTTCCGGGATCGGGAACGAGCCGATGTAACCGAGCACGCCCTTCTTCGACATCTTGGCGGCGATCTGGCCCTGGATGTAGCGCCCTTCGAAGAAGCGGCCGGAATAGCTCGACATGTTCTTGTCGCGCTTGAAGCCGGTGGCGTGTTCGAACATCACCTTGGGATGGCGCTTGGCGACCTTCAGCGTCGGGTCCATGTAACCGAACGATGTGGTGAAGATCAGCTGGTTGCCGGCGCGCGCGAGCTGTTCGATGGAGCGCTCGGAGTCAGGACCTTCGCTGACGTTTTCGAGATAGGTGGTCTCGATCTTGTCGCCGAATTCCTTGACGAGCATCTGGCGGCCGACTTCGTGCTGATAGGTCCAGCCGAAATCTCCGACCGGGCCGATATAGACGAACCCGACTTTCAGCTTGTCGGCAGCGACGGCTGCACCCAGTCCGAGGCCGGTGGCCAGCAGCATGGCGGCCGCTGCAAGTGCTTTCCTGTTCATACGCGTCTCCTGTCTGTCGAAAGATGTTCTGTCGTGCGTCGTCGAATTTACTAGCGGTCAGGTACGAACACGGTGCCGAGTGCGGCCGGCGCCGTGGAGCCGCCGCTGCGGGTGCGCGAGATCAGCACCAGCACGACGACCGTGGCGAGATAGGGCAGGGCGGACATCAGTTGCGAGGGCACGCCGACGCCCCAGCCTTGCGCATGCAGTTGCAAGATCGAGACCGCGCCGAACAGATAGGCGCCAATGACCAGCCGGCCCGGCAGCCACGAGGCGAACACCACCAGCGCCAGCGCGATCCAGCCGCGGCCGGCGGTCATGCCGGGCACGAAGAACGGCGTATAGGCGAGCGGCAGATAGGCACCGGCGAGACCCGCGCAGCCGCCGCCGAACATCACGGCGAGGGTCCGGATTTTCAGCACGGGATAGCCAAGCGCGTGGGCGGAGACGTGATTGTCGCCGATGGCGCGCAGGATCAGTCCGGCACGGGTGCGATAGAGGAAGTACCAGATCGCGACGATCAGCGCGATCGAGACATAGACGAAGCCATCCTCGCCGAACAGGATCTTGCCGACAAAGGGGAGTGTGGTCAGGCCGGGAATGTACAGACGTGGCGCGGTGCTGATGCGCTCGCCGACAAAGCCGGCGCCGATCAGGCCGGAGACGCCGATGCCCAGGATGGTCAGCGCCAGACCCGTGGCGACCTGATTGACGGCGAGACCGAGCGTCATCAGCGCGAACACCAGCGACAGTGCGATGCCGGCGAAAATCCCGCACAGCGCGCCGATGAGCGTCGAGCCGGTGGCCCAGGCTCCAGCGAAGCCGCAGGCGGCGCCGACGATCATCATGCCTTCGACGCCGAGATTGAGTACGCCAGCGCGCTCCACCAGGAGCTCACCGGAGGCGGCGAGCAGCAGCGGTGTCGACGCCGCGAGCACGGCAAGGATGATGGCCTCAAGCAGCTCCATCGGCGGCCTTTCGCTGCGGCATGATGAGCCTGATCCTGTACAGAATGAGACTGTCGCAGGCGAGCACATAGAACAGCAGGATGCCCTGGAACACCTTGGTGATATCGAGTGGGATCTTCATGGCGATCTGCGCTTGCTCCCCGCCGATAAATGTCAGCGCCAGGAAAAGCCCTGCAATTAGTATTCCAACCGGGTTGAGCCGTCCGAGAAATGCAACGATGATCGCGGTGAAGCCATAGCCTGGCGAGATGCCGGGCTGCAGATGGCCGACCGGGCCGGCGACCTCGATGATCCCGGCGAGACCCGCCAGTGCGCCGGAGATGGCGAACGTCAGCAGCACGAGCTGGTTCGACGAGAAGCCGCCGAAGCGCGCTGCCCGCGGTGCCGCGCCGACCACGCGGATCTCAAAACCCTTGATGGTGCGGCCGAGCAGGACAGCGGCGGCAACGACAATCACCAGCGCGATCACCGTGCCGAGATGCAGCCGCCCGCCCTCGAGCAGCAAGGGCACTGTGGCGACCGGATCGAATTCGGCCGTGGTCGGGAAGTTGAAGCCGGCGGGATCGCGCCATGGACCGCGGACGAGATAGTCCAGCAGCAGGTCGGCCACATAGACCAGCATCAGGCTGACCAGAATTTCACTGGCGCCGAACCGCACCTTGCAGATCGCCGGGATCAACGCATAGAGCGCGCCTGCGATAGCGCCGAGCAGCAGCATCGCGGGCAGCACCCAGGCGCCGGCATCGGTGCCGTGGGTCTTCACAGCAAGCCAGCTCCCGGCTACCGCGCCGACGAGGAATTGCCCCTCCGCGCCGATGTTCCAGACATTGGCGAGATAACAGAGCGACAGACCGATGGCGATCATCACCAGCGGTGCGGCTTTCACCGCAAGCTCCTGCAATGAATAGGCGTCGGTGAGCGGCGTGATGAAATAGACGTTGAGCGCGGCGATCGGATTCTTGCCGATGATCACGAACAGGATGCTCATGGTCACGATGGTGAGCCCGATGGCGATGAGCGGCGATATGAGTGCGATGACGGTCGATCGCTCCGCGCGCTTCTCAAGCACCAACTGCATCGGGCACGTCCTTTGGCGTGAGTGCGCTACCGCCCATCAGCAAGCCCAGCGTTTCCCTGTCCGCATCGGCCGTCATCAATGGCTCGGAGAGACGGCCGTGGAACATCACAGCGATGCGGTCGGCGATATCAGCGAGTTCGTCAAGGTCCTGGCTGGTAACGAGGATGGCCGCGCCCGCGGCCGCGAGATCGAGCAGCGCCTGACGGATCACGGCGGCAGCGCCGGCATCGACGCCCCATGTCGGCTGGCTGACCACGAGCACGACGGGATTGCGCAGGATCTCGCGGCCGACGATGAATTTCTGCAGGTTGCCGCCGGAAAGGCTGGCGGCTTCCGGATCGCGCTTGGCCTTGCGCACGTCGAAACTCTCGGTAGCGCGATCGACGGTCGCGAGCGTCGCCGCCGTATTGATGAAACCGTTGTGCACCATGCCTGACGCAGCATGGCCGGTGAGCAGCGCGTTTTCCGACAGCCGCATGCGCGGCGCCGTGCCGTGGCCGAGCCGTTCCTCCGGTACGAAGGCCGCGCCGAGCTTGCGGCGCGCAGTAATCGACAAATGTCCGGCGGCGTGGCCGTCGATGACGATGGTGCCGGGATCCCTGGATAGTCGCTCGCCCGACAGCGCCGCGAAGAATTCATCCTGGCCGTTGCCGGCGACGCCTGCAATGCCGAGAATTTCGCCGCCCTTCAGCTCCAGCGAGATGTTCTTCAGATGCACGCCATGTGGTTCGTCGGGCGCGAGGCTGAGATCGTTGACCACGAGCCGAGGCACCGTGGTTTGCCTGTGAGCGACGGCTTTGACCTGCTTGATCTCGGTGCCGACCATCATGCGCGCCAATGATGCGGCAGTTTCCTCGCGCGGCAGGCAGGTCGAGATTTTCTTGCCGCCGCGCAGGATGGTGGCGGTGTCGCAGAGCCGCTTCACTTCGTCGAGCTTGTGGCTGATATAAAGGATCGCGCGGCCTTCCGACTTCAGGCGTTCGAGCACGACGAAGAGCTGATCGGCTTCCTGCGGCGTCAGCACGGCGGTGGGCTCGTCGAGGATCAGGAATTTCGGATTCTGCATCAGCACGCGCACGATCTCGATACGCTGGCGTTCGCCGACGGAGAGCTGCCAGACCTCGCGCTTCGGATCGAGCGGCAGGCCATATTGCTGCGACACCTGTTCGAGGCGCGCCGACATCGCCTTGAAGGATTCCTTGCCATCAAGCCCGAGCGCGACGTTCTCGGCGACGGTCAGATTGTCGAACAGCGAGAAATGCTGGAACACCATGCCGATGCCGCGCGCGCGTGCATCATGCGGGCCGGCAAGCACCATCTTCTCGCCCTGCCAGAGCATCTCGCCCTCGCTTGGCTGGATCAGGCCATAGATGGTTTTGACGAGCGTGGATTTGCCGGCGCCGTTCTCGCCGAGCAGCGCGTGAATTTCCTGCGGACGGATCGCGATGTCGATGGCGTCATTGGCAAGGAAACTGCCATAGCGCTTGGTCAGACCGATGGTCTGCAGAAGCACTGTCCCCGAACGCGCGTGTCCCGATCCCGAATCCAACATTCGCTACTCACGCGTGAAAAGGATGTTTGCGGCAAGTGTGTGCCGGATTGGAATGCAGCGTAAATCTCGAATAAGCGCCAGCGCCTGCCTTATTTTTGGACTGGATCGCTTTCTTGGGCGATTCCTGTCGGCGCAATCGCATGAGCCTCGGGCTTTTCATTGATTGAATGAAGTTTATTCGACTTTCGAATTGTATACTTGACCTGAAGTGTTGCAGTTCTGGTACACATGCAGCGAATTCGAGAGCCAGATTTTCTCGTGTGTTGAGAAGTTGGGCAGCGATTTTCTTGCGCTGCAAACACCAAATCACGGCGTGAATTCGCCACCGGAGCTTGGCTTGGAAACCTGCGACAGAACGTCGCGAAACGCCAATCTTTACAACCTCTAAGCGCGCGTCTCGCATGAGCCGGCATGGTGTCATTTCACCGCTCTGAAAACACGATGCTTCAAGCATAAAATACTGATTTCGCTAGGCAACCCTGATGAAATCGATGGCAACTACTGGAAAAAGTTGAGGCTTCTCCCCCGGACTGATTGCAACAACTCTCGCGCGAGACGCACGCAATCATTGTCAACAGGTGGGGGTCATTCCAATGTTCAATCGTTTCCGAGCAATCGCAGCCGCGACGTTGCTGTCGCTAACGGCCATGGTGCCGACGGGCTCGGCGGGTGCCGCCGACATGGCGTCCATGCCGGTCAAGGCAAAGCCGATCCCGGATCTGCCGTTCTTCCTGCTGATCGATAACCGTTTCACCTATGCCTATCAGTGGGGGGCGGTCGACCCCGGCGTCACCGCCAAGACCACCAAGCAGGTCTTTGCGTTTACGCATTTCGACGTGTGGACCTACGGTACGAACTTCTTCAACATCGGCCTCGAAAAGGCTGGCAAGGACAGCCCGGCCAATCCGTGCGCCGATCCGCTGCGTCCGATGACCGGTTGCGAAGGCGCGACCGAAATCTATGGGCTCATCCGCAGCACGATCGGCTTCAACGAGGTCTTCAACACCAAGGCCTTCTCGATGGGGCCGCTGCGCAACGTGTCGTTCGTCATCGGTGCGGATGGCAGCACTGAAAACCGGTTCTTCTCCGCATCTAAACGCGACGTCGTGACCGGTCTGCAGTTCGCTTTCGACCTTCCCTACAAGGGCTTCTTCAACGTCAATCCGCTGCTCTACTATGAATTCGCCAATCGCAGCACGTTCACTCAGTGCGGCTATGCCGGTGCGCCCGGCCAGATCCCCGGCGTGTCCTGTAACATCGATGGCAACCGCCAGTTCAACCCGACCTGGGCCGTTGAACTCAACTACTACATGGATCTCGGCTTCCTGCCGCCGAGCATGGACTATTTCGCGATCAGCGGCCGCGCCGGCTTCTACGGGCCGAAAGGTTCGGAGAACGGCCAGATCATCGGCACGGCCACCAAGATGGAGATCAACGCCGAACCGATCCGTCTGACCTTCGACGCCAGCAAGGCGATCTGGGGACCGAAATACACTCACAATGTCGACGTGTGGGTGGCCTATCGGCTTTGGAGGAACAAGTTCGGCCTGGATGAGAATGCCAGCCTGCCTTGCACCACCTTCGCGCCGGGTTCCTGCCGCGAGGACTCGCTGTATTCGGGCATCACCGTCAAGTTCTGATCTGGCCTGATATCGATACGAAAACGGCGCCGCATGAATTGCGGCGCCATTTTCATGTCGACACGATCTAGCCTTGCTGTGCCCAGAAATTCTCGTGCTGCGCGGCTGCCTCGTCCTCCAGCAGGGGGCCGACGACCTCGATGCTCTTCTGTCCTGCTGCAAACACGTTGCGGCAAGGCAGATCCAGCGTGGGATTTTCCGGATGGTCGCCAGTGATCGCCTTGAGCCTGGCTTCGCCGAGCCCATAAACCAGCCGTCCAATGCCGACCCAATAGATCGCGCCGGCGCACATGGCGCAGGGTTCGGCCGACGAATACAGCGTGAAGGTCTTCAGCTCGGTCTCGTCATAGGCAATCGAGGCCTCCGTGCACAGCAGCCGCTCTGCATGGGCGGTGCCGTCATGAGAGGGCATGAAGGCGTTACCGGCCTCCATCAGGACCTTGCCGTGCGCATCGACCAGGATTGCACCGAACGGATGGTTGCCGCGCTCCATGGCCTTGCGTGCAGCGTCGAAAGAAAGCCTGAGAAGGGCTTCATCCCTGCTCGACGAGTCTTGCTTGGCCATCAGGGGCTCCTGTCGTCCGGATGTCGAAATCTGCCAGTTTTCCGCGAGGCCAGGCGCGGATTCGCCTTGGCACGCTGGCCGCACTAGTATTTGCGACCTAAATCGTTCAAGTCCCGGCCGGGCCTACGGTCTGAACAAAGAAGCATGATTGCGATGGAAGAGAAAGTCGTCGGAGCTTCCGGCCAATCGCTCGGCGGCGAGATCGTCGAACGCATCAACGCGCTGGCTGCGATTTCGGAAGTGCCAGGCAACATCACGCGAATATTCCTTACGCCGGAACATCGTGCGGCCGCTGAACTGATCATCGGCTGGATGCAGGCAGCCGGTATGCGGGCGCGTGTCGATGCGATCGGCAATGTCTGCGGACGCTATGAAGGCGAGCGGCCCGGTCTGCCATGTCTGATGCTCGGCTCGCATTACGACACCGTGCGCGATGCCGGCCGCTGGGACGGGCCACTCGGGGTCATCACGGCGATTTCCTGCGTCGGCGATCTCAATCGCCGTGGCCTGCGCCTGCCATTCGCCATCGAGATTGCCGCCTTTGCTGATGAAGAGGGCGTGCGCTTCGCCTCCACACTGCTCGGCAGCCGCGCGGTGGCCGGGACTTTTGTCGAGAGCGTGCTCGGCGGCCGCGACAAGGCGGGCATCTCGATGCGCGAGGCGATGATCAGTTTCGGCCTCGATCCCGATCACATCGGCGCCGCAGCGCGCGCGCCCGGCGAATTGCTCGCCTATCTCGAACTGCATATCGAGCAGGGCCCCGTGCTCGAAGCACAGAAGCTTCCGGTGGGTGTCGTGACTGCCATTTCCGGTGCGACGCGTCTCGCTGTCGAATTGCACGGCATGGCCGGTCATGCCGGCACGGTACCCATGGCGATGCGGCGCGATGCATTGGTGGGCGCTGCCGAATGTATCGTTGCGATCGAGGAGTTCTGCCAGTCGGATCGCGGCGGCCTTGTCGGCACCGTCGGCTATATCAATGCGATGCCGGGGGCGACCAATGTCATTCCCGGGCTGGTATCGTTCACCATGGATATCCGATCGCCGAAGGATTCCTATCGCAAACTCGCGATCACCGACATGGTGCGCGAGATCGAGTCGATCGCCAAACAGCGCAAGCTCGATCTGCAGATCAATATCACCCATGAGAATCGCACGGTGCCGTGTGCGCCGTGGCTGCAGAAGCAGATCGCCGATGCAATTACTGCCGAGGGTTATCGTGCGTTCGAGCTGCCGAGCGGGGCCGGCCATGATGGCATGGCGATGACCGATATTGCCGATGTGGCGATGCTGTTCGTGCGCTGTCGCGGCGGCATCAGCCACAATCCTGCCGAGCATGTGGACGATGCGGATGTCGAGGTCGGCGCGCGCGTATTGTTGCGCGTGATCGAGAATTTCAAGCCGAAGGCCTGATGCGATGGCAGATTTTCACGGCGTGTTTCCCTATCTCGTCTCGCCCGCCGACGACGAGGGGCGTATCCGCACCGATGTGCTGGGCCGCCTGTGCGGCGATCTCGTCAGCGCGGGCGTGCATGGCCTGACGCCGCTCGGCTCGACTGGCGAATTCGCCTATCTCAACCGCGAGCAGCGCAAGACCGTGGTGCAGACCACGATCGATGCGGCAGGCGGGCGCGTGCCGGTGGTGGCAGGCGTGGCATCGACCTCGACGGTGGATGCGGTGGCGCAGGCGAAGTCGTATCAGAAGCTCGGCGCCAACGGCATCCTGGCCATTCTCGAAGCGTATTTTCCGCTCAAGGATGCGCAGATCGAATCCTATTTCCGCGCCATCGCCGATGCCGTCGATATTCCCGTGGTGATCTACACCAATCCGCAATTCCAGCGTTCGGATCTGACGCTCGACGTTGTGGCGCGGCTCGCCGAGCATCCGCGCATCCAGTATATCAAGGATGCCTCCACCAATACCGGCCGGCTGTTGTCGATCATCAACCGCTGCGGCGACAAACTGAAGGTGTTTGCCGCCTCGGCGCATATTCCGTCAGCCGTCATGCTGATTGGCGGCGTCGGCTGGATGGCGGGCCCGGCCTGCGTCGTGCCGAAGCAGAGCGTCGAGCTTTACAATCTCTGCAAGGCGCATCGCTGGGACGAGGCTATGGTGTTGCAGCGGCGGATGTGGCGGCTCAACGAGGCCTTCGCGCGCTATAACCTCGCCGCCTGCATCAAGACGGGCCTCACGATCCAGGGCTATGAAGTCGGCGACCCCGTGGCCCCGCAGCCGGCTCTGACCGCGGACGAGCGCAAGGCGATCGAGGCCGTTTTGCAGGATGTCGGCTGATCGGTTTGTCGGCAACAGGATGGGCAAAAAGGGCCGTCCCCGCATGCGCATCCGGAGTTCAGCCCTGTGCGGCTGGCCTGTTGGCTCACGCGGTATTTCTGGGCTAGAACGGCTCCAGCCAGTTTGCACCTGAAGGACGTCTGATGAACATTCTGCCCGGCAATATGCGCTTCGGCGCGGGTCTTTCTCCCAAGCGTCTCGAAGATCAAAGACTTCTCACCGGGCAGGGCAAATTCATCGACGACAAGCCGGAAGACGGTGCGCTGTGGCTGCATCTGCTGCGCTCACCGCATGCCCATGCGAAGATCACCGCCATCGACGTCACCGCCGCCAAGGCGATGCCCGGTGTCGAGGCGATCTACACCGGCGCGGATCTCGTGGCCGACGATGTCGGCACGCTGCCGACGCTGCCGATCTTCAAGCGTCCTGACGGCTCGGCAGCGACCTTCCCGCCGCGCCGGCTGCTCGCGCATGAGGTGGTGCGGTTCGCGGGCGAAGCAGTGGCGGCGATCGTCGCCACGTCGCGCGCCGCTGCCCAGCTGGCGGCCGAGGCGATCGACATCAGCTATGACGTCCTGCCTGCGGTGGTTGATCCCGTCGAGGCGATGAAGCCCGGTGCGGCGGTGGTCTGGCCGGACGCACCGGACAATATCGTTGCAGCCACCAGCTATGGCGATCCTGCCAAGGTGGAGGCTGCTTTTGTCGCCGCCAAGCATACGGTGTCGCTGGACATCGTGAGCCAGCGTCTCGTGCCATCGGCCATGGAGCCGCGCTCAACCATCGCGGAAGTCGACAAGAAGTCCGGCAAGCTGACCCTGTACGTGCAGTCGCAGACCCCGGCATCGACCCGCGATATCCTTGCCGATGCGGTGCTCAAGCGTCCGAAGGAATCGATCCGCGTGGTGGTGGGCGACATCGGCGGCGGGTTCGGTCAGAAAACGAGCTTGTATCCCGAAGACGGCGTCGTCGCCTATGTGGCCGTGAAGCTGAACAAGACGATCCGCTGGCGCGGCGATCGCACCGACGAATTCGTCGGCGGGACGCATGGCCGCGATCTGACGTCGACGGCAGAACTCGCGCTTGATGCCAAGGGGCGGATCCTGGCCTATCGTGTGCGTTCGATCGGCGGCACCGGTGCCTATATGTCGGCGACCGCTGTCATCATTCCGCTGGTGCTGGGGCCGTTCGTGCAGACCGGCGTCTATGACCTGCAGAACGTGCATTACGACATCAAGGCCGTCATCACGCATACGGCACCGGTCGGTGCTTATCGCGGCGCCGGCAGACCGGAAGCCGTCTTCATCATCGAGCGCTTGATGGATGCCGCCGCACGGCAGATGGGCATGGATCCGCGGGCGATCCGCAAGGTGAATTACATCAAGCCGACGCAGTTTCCCTACAAGAACGCCGTCGGCCAGACCTATGACAGCGGCGCCTTTGCGCACATGCTCGACCGCGCCACCGAATTGTCGGATTGGGACGGCTTCGCCGCGCGCAAGAAAGCGGCGAAGAAGAAAGGTCTTCTCTATGGCCGCGGGCTGACCAGCTACATCGAATGGACCGGCGGCCCGGGCACCACCGAGAAGGTCAGTCTGCGCGCGACGGCCAATGGCCGCGTCATCCTGCATTCCGGCACCATGGCGATGGGGCAGGGCCTGCAGACCGCCTATTCGCAGCTTGTCTCTGAAGCGCTTGGCATTGGCATCGACAAGATCGATGTGATCCAGGGCGATACCGATGTGATCGTCGGCATGGGCAGCGTCGGTTCGCGTTCGTTGTTCGTCGGCGGCACTGCCGCCGTGGTGTCGGCAGCCGACATGATCGCCAAGGCGCGTGAGAAGGCGGCCAACATGCTCGAAGCTTCGGTGGAGGACATCGAGTATTCCGCAGGCTTCCTCACCGTCGTCGGCACCGACAAGCGCGTCGGTCTGTTCGAGATCGCGAAGGCCGAAGACGGTGAACAGCTCAGCGTCGAGTCCACCGGCGTGGCGGACGGCCCGACCTGGCCGAACGGAACGCATATCTGCGAGGTCGAGATCGATCCGGAGACCGGCATCACCAATGTCGTTCGCTACACCACGGTCGACGATGTCGGCGTGGCGGTGAATCCGATGCTGGTGACCGGCCAGATCCACGGCGGCGTGGCGCAGGGCATCGGCCAGGCGCTGTTCGAGAACGTTCATTACGACGAGGACGGCCAGCTCATCACCGCCAGCTATCAGGACTATTGCATTCCGCGCGCCGGTGACCTGCCACCCCTGTCAGTGACCTTGGATGGCTCGGCACCCTGCGTCACCAATCCGATCGGCTCGAAGGGCTGCGGCGAATCTGGCGCGATCGGTGGTCCGCCCTGCATCGTCAATGGCGTGCTGGATGCCCTGCAACCACTGGGCATCACGCAGCTCAATACGCCGCTTTCGCCCATCAAGGTGTGGGAAGCGATCAGGAGCGCAAGCGCAACGCATGGCTGAGACCCTGTAGGATGGGTGGAGCGTCGTCGCGAAACCCATCATGATTGAGTTCTATGCGATGGGTTTCGTTTCGCTCTACCCGTCCTGCGGATAACAAGAAACTTCAACCGGGAGAGAAAACACAATGAAGAGCTTCAAGGTTCTCGAATTCAACGAACCGCTCGGTGAGGTCGACGAGCAGACCCCGCAGCCGACCGGCACGCAGGTGCTGATCCGCGTGAAGGCTGCTGGCGTCTGCCATAGCGACCTGCATATCTGGGAAGGCGGCTATGAACTCGGCCACGGACGCAAGAAGCTGTCGCTGAAAGATCGCGGGATCACGCTGCCGCGCACTATGGGTCACGAGACCGTCGGCGAAGTCATTGCCTTCGGTCCGGACGCGCCCCAGGAAGCTGGCGGCGTCAAGATTGGCGATATCGCACTGGCCTATCCGTGGATCGGCTGCGGCAAATGCGCGGTCTGTCTCGCCGGCGATGAAAATCTCTGCCTCGCGCCGCGCTGCCTCGGCGTGCATTGTGACGGCGGTTACTCGGATCACCTCATGGTGCCGCATCCGCGCTATCTGATCGATCTCAAGGGCATGGATCCGGTCATTGCCGCGCCTTACGCCTGCTCGGGCGTCACCACCTATAGCGCGTTGAAGAAGATCGAGAGCGATCTCGGCAATCCGATCGTGATCTTCGGCGCTGGCGGCCTTGGCTTGATGGCGCTTGAACTGTTGAAGGCGATGGGCGGCAAGGGCGCTATCGTGGTCGACATCGACGCCAAGAAGCGCGAAGCGGCCATCAAGGCGGGTGCACTCGCAGCCGTGGACGGCAATGCGCCCGATGCGCTGGCGCAGCTCGCGCAGGCGACGGGGCAGCCGATCCTGTCGGTGATCGACCTCGTTGGTAACGCGCAGACGACGCAGCTCGGCTTCGACGTACTCTCCAAGGGCGGCAAGCTGATCATGGTCGGCCTGTTCGGTGGCGGCGCCACCTGGGCGCTGCCGCTGATTGCCATGAAGGCGCTGACCATCCAGGGGAGCTATGTCGGCAATCTACGCGAGACCAAGGAATTGCTCGAGCTGGTGCGCACCAAGAAGGTGCAGCCGATCCCGACGACCCCTATGCCGCTCGCAAAGGCCAATGCGGCGTTGAACGACCTGAAAGACGGCAAGCTGGTCGGTCGCGCGATCCTCACGCCGGCGTAAGGTTGAAGCATTCGTTCTGACATCGAGAAGCGGCCTTCGGGCCGCTTCTTTTTTGTCCCGAAGGCAATTAGCCAGCCGTTACATCCACGAGCTCTTCGCCATCCAACACACGCTTCGCCTTGGCATGGTCGAGATCGCCTTCCCATGCGCCGACCACGACGGTGGCAACGCAGTTGCCGATCAGGTTGCCGAGCGCGCGGGCCATGCCGATGAACCAGTCCACCGACAGCACCAGCACAAGGCCGATGGCGGGAATGCTCGGCACGGCATTCAGCGTCGCGGCAAGGATCACGATCGCTGAGCCCGGTACGCCGTGGGCGCCCTTCGACGTCACCAGCGAGACGCCCAGCACCAGCATGAGATCGCCGAAGGACAGGGGTGTGTTCGTGGCCTGCGCGATGAACACCACGGCCAGCGTCAGATAGATCGAGAACGCGTCGAGATTGAACGAGTATCCGGTCGGGATCACGAGGCCGACCACATTGTCCTTGACGCCGAGCCGTTCGAGTTTGCGCATGACCTGGGGCAGCACTGCATCCGATGACGCGGTGGCGAGCACAATGGTGAGTTCCTCGCGCAGATAGTTCAGGAATTTAATGATGTTCAGCCCGGCCAGCGCCATCACGCCGCCGAGTATGGCGAAGACGAAGATCGCCACTGAGACATAGAACAGCACCACCAGCGAGACGAGTTGCTTCAGCGATCCAACGCCATAGCGTCCGACGGTATAGGCGACGGCGCCGAGCACACCGATCGGGGCGAGGCGTACGATCAATCCCATGGCGCGGAACAGAACGGTCGACACGGCATCGATGAAACTGGAGATGCGTTCGCCCTTCTCGCCGCCGACCAGCGCCAGGCTGGTGCCGAAGAGGATGGCGAAGAACAGCACCTGCAGAACGTCGTTTCGCGCCAGAGCGTCGAACGAGGTGGTCGGAATGATATTGAGCAGGAAACTGCCGATACCGCCGCCCTGCAGCTTGTGCGCGTTGTCGGCGACCGTAGTGAGGGCCTTGCCGTCAAGCGAGGCCGGATTGATGTTCATGCCATGGCCCGGGCCGAACAGATAGGCCAGCACCAGGCCGACAATGAGTGCCAGCGTGGTCATGGCCTCGAAATAGATCAGCGCCTTGACGCCAACCCTGCCGACCTTCTTGAGGTCGCCGGCACCCGCAATGCCATGCACCACCACACAGAACACGATAGGGGCCACAATCATGGAGATCAGTTTGAGGAAGGCGTCGCTGAATACCTTCAGGCCGACGGCGAAGTCCGGCACGGCGATGCCAAGGACGATGCCGAGCAGCAGGGCGACGAGCACCTGCACGAAGAGCGACTGATAGAGAGGCTTGCGGATTGGTTCGATGGCGGTAATCGTAGCCGTAGACATGGTTCGCTCCCCCTGAGGTTCACGAATATTCCAGCAACAACCGTGCCACCGCCAGGCGCAGACGCGTAAAACCTCGCCGCGGTTACGGCGAGCTCTTTTCGTGTCGAGGGGGGATTGAAATCGAGCCAGTCGGCAGCCGGGTCGCTCCGGCGGCCATGCGACGATTACTTCTCTTCTTCGTCGGCAATCGCTTCCATCAGGACGACCATCTGGCGCTGGACCGTCTGGCTCTTGATGCGGCTGTAAGCACGAAGCAAGCGGAGGCTGAAAGCGCTATCGAGGAACAGCAGGCTTTCCACTTCGCGGCTCTTGCCATCGCCATCGTAGAAGAAGGTGACCGGCACATCGAGCGCCGTCGCAATCTGCTGAAGACGCGCAGCGCCAACGCGATTGACACCCTTTTCATACTTCTGAACCTGCTGGAAACTGACGCCCAGCTTTTCGCCCAAATCCGCCTGTGAAATTTTCTGTTCAACACGACGCAGACGGATCCTCTTGCCCATCTCAATGTCGGGTTTGCCGGCGCTACGTTGCTTCATTCGTCACCATTCAGCTTGTTTGAATAAGGGAGTTTGGTTTTATTTTCTTGGTTGGAGCTTCTTAGCCCGAGAGCCCTTAAAGCTAACTTTCAAAGGCATCTCTGTTATACACATCGTCATGACGACTAGGATGGCTGAAATCGTCGCGATACGCGAATTGGTCGATACGTAATCGCGCGGGTCATCCAATCGTACAAAAAACCTTGCGGTATTCAGTTGCTACTTCGCATTGCTTGCAAACGAACACTGCACTTCAATTTCTATCGCTACGGGCCTTGTAGTGGAAGCGAAAGTACAAGTTGGTCATCATGCTATACACACGTGACTTGCCTGACGCACGCAGGATAACTGAGAGTCGTTCGCATTCGTAAGCTGCAAATCTCTGGTATGCAGGATTCCATGCGATTTCCCGCTGCAATTTCGCACTTTACGATCTGCTGTGTAGCACCGCCATGATATCACAATTCCGTGGGTGGTTGTTGCTACGTTCGATGCGCACCGGAAGTTTCATTCCAAATTCTCACTGAGAGAGAATTTCATTTGATTCGTGCTCGATGTGCTGAACGCGACCAGAGCCCGGTGGTATGTGCCGACTGTGCAATATTGATCATGTCGTTCGTTACTAAACATTGCTGTCGGTAATCGCGGAGTAGAGCATGGTGCGCAGTTCGCGCCGGATCGGATAGGCGCTCGATGGCAACAGCTGCGTCATGAAGATTGCGATCAGCTGCTCGGCCGGATCTATCAGGAATGCCGTGCTTGCCGCGCCGCCCCACGCATACTCACCGGCGCTGCCGGGGATCATGGTCTTGGCCGGATTCATCGTCACTGAAAATCCGAGTCCGAAGCCGATGCCGGCATAGCTCGCTTCACTGAACATCGACTTTGACATTTCGGTGAGATCGCGGCCGCCAGGCAGGTGGTTGCTGGTCATCAATGCGATGGTCTTTGGGGACAGCAAACGCACGTCGCCAAGCACGCCGCCATTGAGCAGTGCGCGGCAGAAGGTGAGATAGTCTGACGTCGTTGAGCACAAGCCGCCGCCGCCAGAGATCATCGAGGGCGGAGACAGGAATGAACTCGTCGTGGGATCGTCCTGCAAGGTGAAGCCACCCTTGCCATCGGCGGCGTAGCAGGCAGCGAAGCGATGCGCCTTGTCGGAAGGCACAAAGAAGCCGGTATCGGTCATACCGAGCGGATCGAAGATGCGCTCCTGCAGAAATTGTTCGAATGGTTTCCCGGTGATCTTCCCTACGAGATAGCCGATCACATCGGTCGAGACAGAATAATTCCACGCGTCGCCTGGCGAGAACTCCAGAGGGATTTTGGCGAGATCTGAAATCATTGACGTCAGCGTACCGGATTTTTCGACCTCGCCGATCTTGAGCGCACGATAGGCGGCATCGACATTGGTGCGCTGCTGGAATCCGTAAGTGAATCCGGACGTGTGACGCAGCAGGTCGATGATCTGCATCGGACGGGCCGGTGGCTTCGTCAGGAATGGCGCCGTCACGCCAGCCTGGAATACGCCGAGATTTGCCCATTCGGGAATATATTTGTGAACGGGCTCATCGAGCGCGACACGTCCTTCCTCCACCAGCATCATGAAGGCGACCGTCGTGATCGGCTTGGTCATCGAATAGATGCGGAAGATCGTATCGTTCTTGACCGGAATCTGTCGTTCGACATCCGCAAAGCCCTGCGCCGTGCTGTGCACGATTTCGCCACGGCGATAGATCAGCAGCCGTGTGCCGGGAAAGCGGCCGGCATCGACATAGCGCTGCTTGAGATGTGCTTCGAGGCGGGCCAGCGCGGCGGTCGACATGCCGACCTGTTCGGGTGATGCAGACGAAGGGCTCAGGCTTTGGGACGACGGCATTGCAACATCACTCCGATGTGTGGACGCGGTTCGTTTCTATGGATGAAAGTCAGTCGCTGTCCATATGGGTTTGTAGCATCGCGAGCTTACGCGAAGCTCTGTTTCGTGTATCGTTAAAGCTGCAATTGCTTAGCGTTGCTCAGGATGGAATTATGACCCAATTCAATGACACTGAACTCACTGCGGCCGTCATCCAGAGCTTCGACAAGACGTCCGATCCGCGCACGAAATTCCTGCTGCAAGAACTCGTGAAGTCATTGCACGATTATGTGCGCAAGACCGATCTCACCTTCGGTGAATGGGAAGTGGCGATCGATTTCCTGACCCGCACGGGCCACAAATGCACGCCGATCCGGCAGGAGTTCATTTTGCTTTCTGACGTGCTGGGCGTCTCGATGCTGGTCGATGCCGTCAATCACAGGGAGCGTGAGGGGGCCACACAGACGACGGTGCTCGGACCGTTCTATGTCGGCGAGCATCCGGTGATGGCGCATGGCGCCGATATCTCTCCGGGCCTCACGGGTGAGCGGATGTTCGTGCAGAGCCGCGTCACCGATCTCGATGGCAAGCCGCTGGCCGGCGTGCCGGTCGATATCTGGCATGCCGATGATGACGGTTTCTACGACTCGCAGAAGGCCAGCTATGCCACACAAGGCCCGTCGTCGCGCGCGCGCTTTATCACCGACAGCGATGGCCGGCTGTTTTTCCGCACTATTCTGCCATGCAGCTATCCGATCCCGACCGATGGTCCGGCCGGAGATCTTGTGCTCAAGACGGGACGTCATCCGATGCGTCCGGCGCATGTGCACTTTCTCGTCGCGGCTCCCGGCTATGAACCGCTGATTACCCACGTCTTCATCGAGGGCGACGAATATCTCGACTCCGATGTGGTGTTCGGCGTGAAGGACGATCTGATCGCCACCGTCGAGAAGCGCAGCGATGCCTTGATGCCTGATGGTCGGCCTGCCACGGGGGCGTGGCATCTGATGACCTATAATTTCCGGATGAAGCCGGGCGAGGGCACGATTCCGCAGCCGATGATGCCGGAAAAGGCTGGGGCGTAAGCGATCCCAGGCTATCTGCGATCTGCGGTCAGGTCGCGCTCCAGTCGCGTTGGGAGAGTTCCTGCAGCGACTCCAGGAAGAATTGATCGAACAGGAACGGTGCGTCGCCGTGTGCGGCCGATGGCGCGATGAGGGGGACCATGCCCAACAGCACGCGGCCGAGTTCGCCGATGTGCTCGGCAAAGGCCTCGAGCCCGCTGCGATCAGAACTCTCGACGACGGCGTGGAGTGCGTCTCTGGCCTGTGCGATCTGGTGATCGACATCGTGGACGGTACGATCGAGCGCATCGATATCGACATCCACGGTGACAGTGTTGTCTTTGGCCGGAGTCAGCGCGTCTTCAAGAGCGCTCTTTCGGAACATATGAAGTTGCCGCGAGACATCCTCGAAATGACCGAGCGCGGCTGCCGCATTCGCTTCGAGATCGCTTTTGCCCTGAGACAGGATCGCCGCGGCGGATACCACGGCGGCAGCTTTCAGGGTGCTCAGCGCCTTTTGCAGCAATGCGAGGGCGGGGTCAGTGATCACCGGAATGGTCGGCATGAGGCGGTCCGTTCGCAAGAAATTGGACCCGGTTGATAGCACCGATCCGGCCGCCGGCACGCCGACGGGCTTGGCAAAATAGTACCTCGTAACTCACTGCCTATTCCGCGTGCGTCGCACAATAAATAAGCGTCCCGCAAATTTTCGATGCGCGTGGTTCCCGGCGCTGGCTCCGCTGTCTTTAAGTAAGTGGCTGCAATTAGTAGAAATTTCCATCTGGCAGCGATTGGCACGAACTTTGAATAGTTCTTAGCGACGCCATTGTAGCCGTCACCATCAATCACCAGTCAGCATTGCCATCATGGGGCCTCCCCCAGACGCGCCGCTATGTCCGTACGCCTTCGACCGAGGTGCGCTGTGACGAGGGGCCGATGACGATGCAGGCGATTCGAGGCGCGAAAGGACGACATCAGCACATGACGAAGTCAGAGACCAACAAGCCGGGCCGCAAGATCAGCCGCCGTCAGCTTCTGAAAGCCGGCGCGGGAACCGCTGCCTTGCTCGCGGCTGCCAAGCTCAACTTCCCCGCCGGGGCGTTCGCACAGGGGGCTGGTCCTGAAGTGAAGGGCGCCAAGCTCGGCTTCATCGCACTGACCGATGCGGCGCCGCTGTTTATCGCCAAGGAGAAGGGCATCTTCGCCAAATACGGACTGCCGGACACAGAAGTCTTGAAGCAGGCGTCGTGGGGCACCACGCGCGATAACCTCGTCCTCGGCTCCGAAGGCAATGGTATCGATGGCGCGCATATCCTGACGCCGATGCCGTACCTGATCTCGTCCGGCAAGGTGACGCAGAACAACGTGCCGACGCCGATGTATATTCTGGCGCGGCTCAACCTGAACGGCCAGAGCATCTCGGTCGGCAAGGAATATGCGGATCTCAAGATCGGTCTCGACACCAAGCCGTTCAAGGATGCGATCGACAAGAAGAAAGCCTCCGGCAAGTCCGTGAAGGCCGCGATGACTTTCCCAGGCGGTACCCACGATCTCTGGATTCGATACTGGCTCGCTGCCGGCGGCATCGATCCCGACAAGGACATCGAAACCATCGTGGTGCCGCCGCCGCAGATGGTCGCCAACATGAAGGTTGGCACCATGGATTGCTTCTGCGTCTGCGAGCCATGGAATCTGCAGCTCATCCACCAGAACATCGGCTACACCGCGCTGACCACCGGCGAACTCTGGAACAAGCATCCCGAGAAGTCGCTCGGCCTGCGCGCCGCCTGGGTCGACAAGAATCCGAAGGCTGCCAAGGCGCTGCTGATGGCCGTCATGGAAGCGCAACAGTTTTGCGAGAAGGCCGAGAACCGCGACGAGGTTGCCGCCATCAATGCCAAGCGCCAGTGGATCAACTGCCCTGTGGAAGACGTCACCGACCGCGTCAAAGGCAAGTTTGATTACGGCACCGGTCGCGTGGTCGAGAACTCGCCGCATATCATGAAGTTCTGGGACGACTTCGCCTCCTATCCCTATCAGAGCCACGATCTCTGGTTCATGACCGAAGACATTCGTTGGGGCAAATACGAAGCGGGCTTCGACAGCAAGGCGCTGATCGCGAAGGTCAATCGCGAAGACCTCTGGAAGGAAGCCGCCAAGGAGATGGGCGTCACCACGATGCCGACCTCGACGTCACGCGGCAAGGAGACCTTCTTCGATGGCAAGGTGTTCGATCCTGAAAACCCTGCCGCCTATCTGAAATCGCTCGCCATCAAGCGCGTCGAAGTCTGAGACCTGGATCTCGGACCGGTGCAGGCAAGGCTGAAATGACGGAGATCAGTGCGATGAACATGCAAGTTATCAAGACCGAGCCGGCAACGGCACTGGCGAAACCGCCGGTGGCCAGCGTCGCACTGGCTCCCAAGCAGGCTCCGAACTACGACAAGTACATCAAGGCAGCCAAGGACGCCGCAGCACGGATTATTCCGCCGCTGATCGTCTTCGCGCTGCTGATGGTGTTCTGGGAGTTGCTGTGCCGGCGTGCAGGGTCGACCCTGCCGCCGCCATCCAAGGTCTATCAGGACACCAAGGAACTGATTTTCGATCCGTTCTTCGATCGCGGCGGTATTGATAAGGGCCTGTTCTGGCATCTGTCCGCGAGTCTTCAGCGCGTCGCCTTTGGATATTCGCTCGCGGCTGTTGTCGGCATCGCTCTTGGCACGCTGGTCGGTCAGTCCGTCTGGGCGATGCGTGGGCTCGATCCGATCTTCCAGGTGCTGCGGACCATTCCGCCGCTGGCTTGGCTGCCGCTGGCACTCGCGGCCTTCCGCGACGGTCAGCCCTCGGCGATCTTCGTGATCTTCATCACCTCGATCTGGCCGATCATCATCAACACGGCTGTCGGTATCCGGAATATTCCGCAGGACTATCGCAACGTCGCCGCTGTCGTGCAGCTCAATCCGCTAGAATTTTTCTGGAAAGTCATGCTGCCATCCGCAGCGCCCTACATCTTCACCGGTCTGCGCATCGGCATCGGCCTGTCGTGGCTCGCCATCATCGCGGCCGAGATGCTGATCGGCGGCGTTGGCATCGGCTTCTTTATCTGGGACGCCTGGAATTCCTCACATATCAGCGAGATCATTCTGGCGCTGTTCTATGTCGGTATCATCGGCTTCGTGCTCGATCGCATGATCGCCGGGCTCGGCAAGCTCGTCACCCACGGCACGTCTGTCAGCTAAGTTGGTCAGCTAAGGAGAGATATCATGACGCCATATCTGAAGCTCGACCACGTCGACAAGGTCTTCACCCGCGGCAAGGTCTCGTCGGAGGTGTTGAAGGACATCAACCTCAACCTCGGCAAGGGTGAATACGTCTCCATTATCGGGCATTCCGGTTGCGGCAAGTCGACGATGCTCAACATCATCGCCGGCCTGACGCGTGCAACGATCGGCGGGGTGATTCTTGAAGATCGCGAAGTCAATTCGCCGGGCCCCGATCGCGCCGTGGTGTTCCAGAACCACAGTCTGCTGCCGTGGCTGACGGTTTATCAGAATGTCCGTCTTGGCGTGGACAAGGTATTTGCCAAGACCAAGTCTCGTGCCGAGCGCGATGAATGGACGATGCACAATCTCAATCTCGTGCAGATGACGCATGCCAAGGACAAGCGCCCCTCGGAAATCTCCGGCGGCATGAAGCAGCGCGTCGGCATCGCCCGCGCGCTCGCGATGGAGCCGAAGGTGCTGTTGCTCGACGAACCGTTCGGTGCGCTCGACGCACTGACCCGCGCCCATTTGCAGGACTCGGTCATGGCACTGCATCAGAAGCTCGGCAATACCATCGTCATGATCACCCATGACGTGGACGAGGCCGTACTGTTGTCGGACCGCATCGTCATGATGACCAACGGGCCATCAGCGACCATCGGCGAAGTCCTGGACGTGCCATTGCCGCGGCCGCGCCAGCGTCTCGAACTGGCGAGTAACCCGGTCTATCTCGATTGCCGCAAGCGGGTGCTCGAATTCCTGTATGAGCGCCACAAATTCGTCGAAGCCGCGTAAGCGTCCTATTACGTCTTGACTTACGAGGGTAAACCGAATGAATGCGGTGGATGCATTTCGGATAGCTTCAGATCATGAGTCGCTCGATAGGCCTGACGCGCGAGGAAGTCATGCGCGTGCAATCCTCATTCGATCAGATGTGGCCGAACTCCTCGGTCATGGTGGATCTGTTTTATGCGCGGCTGTTCGAGACAGTGCCGGAAACGCGCCCGCTGTTTCGCGGCGACATGGCGCAGCTGAAGCACAAGTTCATCGCAACGCTCGCGGTGATAGTCGGCAGCCTCGACAATATCACAGGTCTGTTGTCGGTGATCGGCAAGCTCGCGAAAGACCATGTGCACTATGGCGTAGAGGCAGCGCATTACGATTCTGTCGGCGAAGCGCTGTTCTGGAGTCTGGAGCAGGGGCTTGGCGAGCGGTGGACACCCGAGGTCGAAGCCTCGTGGCACAAGGTCTACAATTTCCTCGCGGAGCGCATGATTTCTGCGGCCTATCACTAGAACCACATCGCATTTTTTCGCGCGCTGAACATTTGCTCACGCGGCGCGACACACAAGCTCACCTTCCACTGCAAGGAGAGTTAGCATGAATGCGTCCGACGTCACTCTGGTTCAGGATAGTTTCAAGAAAGTCGCGCCGATTTCCGATGTGGCTGCGGAATTGTTCTACGGCCGTCTCTTCGAGGTTGCCCCGCAAGTGAAGCCGATGTTTCGCGGCGACATGAAGGAGCAGGGTCGCAAATTGATGGCAACGCTTGGTGTCGTCGTCACCGGCCTGACGCGACTCGAAACCGTGCTGCCTGCAGCGAGCGCGCTCGCCAAGCAGCACGTGGCCTATGGCGTGAAGGCCGAACACTATCCGATCGTCGGCGGTGCGCTGCTGTGGACCCTGGAGAAGGGCCTCGGCGACGCCTGGACGCCCGAACTCGCCGCAGCCTGGACCGCAGCCTATGGCACGCTGTCCGGCTACATGATTTCTGAAGCCTACGGCACAGCGCAGGCGGCCGAGTAAGGATATGACGTGAGCGAGCCGCTGGTCATCATTGGTAACGGAATGGCAGCGGCTCGGCTCGTGGACGAGCTGGCGAAATGCGCGCTCGGTCGATACGCCATCGCCGTCATCGGAGACGAACCGCGGCTCGCCTACAATCGCGTATTGCTGTCGTCGGTATTGGCGGGTGAGGCGACATCCCAGGAGATCGAGCTGAAGCCTGCTGCCTGGTGGCGCGACCGCGGCGTCACGCTGAAATACGGCGCAACGGCGACGGCCATCGATATGGCCGCGCGCGAGGTCACGACATCGACCGGCAAGCGTGTGCCGTTCTCAAAGCTGGTCATCGCCACCGGTTCATCCGCACTGCGGCTGCCGGTGCCCGGTGGTGATCTCAAGGGCGTGCATGTGTTCCGCGACAGCCGCGATGTGGACCTGCTGCTCGCACTTGCCGCGCAGAAGAAGCGTGTCGTCGTGGTCGGTGGCGGCCTGCTGGGTCTCGAAGCTGCCTATGGTCTCGCCAAGGCGGGCGCTGACGTCACACTGATCCATCTGATGGACCGGCTGATGGAACGCCAGCTCGATGCACCTGCAGCGAACCTCCTGAAAACGCTGGTCGAGCGCAAGGGCGTCAGGATTTTGCTCAATGCCAATACGGCGCGTATTCATGGCAGCGATTGTGTCGAGAGCGTCGAACTCGCCGATGGCCGCGCGCTTGATGCCGATGCGGTGATCTTTGCGGCCGGTATCCGGCCCAACACATCGCTTGCCAGGGATGCGGAAATCCCGATCAATCGCGGCATTGTCGTCAACGACCAGATGGCAACCGGCACCGACGACGTCTTCGCACTCGGCGAATGCGCAGAGCATCGCGGCACCTGCTATGGCCTCGTCGAGCCTGCCTACGAACAGGCCAGGGTGTTGGCGCGCCATCTCGCGGGCAAGGATGCTGCCTATACGGGCAGCGTGCTCTCTACCAATCTCAAGGTCTCCGGCGTCAGCGTTTTCTCCGCTGGAGATTTCATGGCGGGCGAAGGCAGCGAGACGCTGCTGCTCAATGATGTCCGCCGCGGCACCTACAAGAAGCTGGTGATTTCTGACGGTGCGCTCACTGGCGCCGTGCTGGTCGGCGATACGCAGGATGCGCTGTGGTATCTTGAGCTGATCCGCAGCGGCGCTGATATTTCCGATATCCGCGCCGAGATGATGTTCGGCCGCGCACTCGCTGTTCGCGCGGAGGCGGCGTGATGAACGCGGTTGATCCGCATTTGCACACCACGCGCACCACATGCCCTTACTGCGGTGTCGGTTGCGGCGTGCTGGCGACGCCGGACGGCAACGGCGGCGCAGCGATTGCGGGCGATCCCGCGCATCCCGCCAATCTCGGCCGACTCTGCTCGAAGGGATCGGCACTCGGCGAAACGCTGAGCCTCGACGAGCGTCTGCTGCATCCGATGATGCGGGGCGACGACGGCGAGATGGTGCAGGTCGCCTGGAGCGATGCGCTGGATCATGTCGCCGAGGGATTTCAGAAGGTCGTCGCCGAACATGGCCCGAGTGCCGTGGCATTTTATCTCTCCGGCCAATTGCTGACCGAGGATTACTACGTCGCCAACAAGCTGATGAAGGGCTTTCTCGGCAGCGCCAATGTCGATACCAATTCGCGGCTCTGCATGGCGTCATCAGTCGCTGGCCACAAGCGTGCGTTTGGCGCCGATACGGTGCCGGGGTGCTACGAGGATCTCGACCAGGCAGATCTGCTGGTGCTGGTCGGCTCCAATGCCGCGTGGTGCCATCCGGTGCTGTATCAGCGCATGCTGGCCAACAAGCAGACGCGGGGCGCACGGATCGTCGTGATCGATCCACGCCGCACCGACACGGTCGGCGATGACGATCTGTTTCTCGGCCTGAAGCCCGGCACTGATACTGCGTTGTTCAGCGGGCTGTTCGCCTATCTCGCCGATAATGGGGCGCTCGATCGCAGCTATATCGATGAGCATACGTCAGGCTTTGACGACGCGCTGGCGCGGGCTAGAACCATCGCCGGCAGCGTGGCGGCGACAGCAAAGGCGACCGGACTCGACGAGATCGATGTCGCGACCTTCTTCCAGATGTTCAAGGCGACGCCGCGTGTGGTCACGCTGTATTCGCAGGGCGTGAATCAGTCGGCGCAGGGCACCGACAAGGTCAATGCGATCCTCAACTGCCATCTGGCCACCGGCCGCATCGGTAAGACCGGCGCGTCGCCGTTCTCGCTGACCGGCCAGCCGAATGCCATGGGCGGCCGCGAGGTCGGCGGCCTCGCCAACCAGCTCGCAGCCCATATGGGCTTCACGCCTGTCGATATCGACCGTGTGCGCCGGTTCTGGAAGGCACCGCATATCGCCACCCATGAAGGCCTCAAGGCTGTGCAGATGTTCGAAGCCATCGGCCGTGGCGAGATCAAGGCGTTGTGGGTGATGGGCACCAATCCCGCGGTGTCGCTCCCGGACGCCGATGCCGTGCGCGCGGCGCTGAGCAAGCTCGATCTGTTCGTGGTGTCGGAGAATGTGCGATCCAACGATACCGTCAACGCGGGAGCCCATGTGTTGCTGCCCGCGCTGGCTTGGGGCGAGAAGTCCGGCACGGTGACGAATTCCGAACGCCGCGTGTCGCGGCAGCGCTCGTTCCTGCGCGCCCCTGGCGAGGCGCGACCGGACTGGTGGGCGCTGAGTGAAGTCGCCAAGCGCCTGGGTTATGGCGCGTCATTTGCCTACACATCGGCCGCCGAGATTTTTCGCGAGCACGCGGCGCTTTCGGCCTTCGAGAACAATGGCAACCGCGATTTCGATATCGGCGGATTGATGAAGGTCTCGGATGAGGCCTTCGACACCATGGCCCCGGTGCAATGGCCGGTGCGTCAGGGGACCACGAAGCCGCAGGCGCGTTTCTTTGCCGATGGCCAATTCTACGCCAATGACCGGCGTGCGCGTTTCATCGCGCCGGAGGCGCCGGAGCTGCGCACGCAGGTGTCGATCGAGCGCCCGCTACGTTTGAACACTGGCCGCGTTCGCGATCAGTGGCACACGATGACGCGCACGGGCCTCAGCCCGCGGCTCGGCCAGCATATTCCGGAGCCCTTCGTCGAGATCCATCCCGACGATGCTGCGCAGTTCGCCGTTGTCGATGGCGGCCATGCGCGGCTGACCACCGATTATGGCGAATGCGTGCTGAAAGTCCTTGTCAGCGAACGCCAGCAGCGCGGCATGCTGTTCGCGCCAATCCACTGGAACGACGAGACCGCGGGTTTCGCGCGTGTCGGCGGACTTGTGGCGCCGATCACCGACCCATTCTCCGGTCAGCCCGAGAACAAGGCGACGCCGGTGGCGATCGCACCTGCGGTGTTTGCGCAGCGTGGCTTCGTGCTGTCGCGTAGTCCGCTGGAGATGCCGTTCGGCGTGCAATGGGCGCGCGTCGCGGTCACGGGCGGCGTCGGTTATCTGCTCTCGGACAATACCGATGTCGAGACCTGGCAGAACTGGCTGAAGCCGTTGCTGGTCGATGATGTCGCTGAATACGAAGACGCGGGCCAAGGTGTGTATCGCGCGGTGTCGTTCAAGGATGACGGGATCGAGACCTGTCTGTTCATCGGCCCGACGGAGGGGGCGCTCTCCTGGGATGCCGTGAAGGAATTGTTCGCCGCCGAGACCGTCAGCGACGACCAGCGCCGTACGCTGCTCTCTGGAAAGTCCGCCGATGGTGCTGCGAGTGCAGGGCCCATCGTCTGTGCCTGTTTCGGCGTTGGCCGCAACACCATCTGCGACGCAATTGTAGCAGGGGCTGGAACCGCGGCGGAAATCGGCACCAGGCTCAAGGCCGGCACCAATTGCGGCTCGTGCATTCCGGAGCTCAAGCGCCTGATTGCCGCGAGCGAAACGGCGCCGGATCAGCAGCGCAAGGTGGCGGCTGCGAATTGAGCGTGAGCCTTTCAGCCGTCATTGCGAGGAGCGAAGCGACGCGGCAATCCAGAGGGCCCCAAGCGAAGACTGGATTGCTTCGTCGCAAGGGCTCCTCGCAATGACGTGGAGGGGCCCTTGCGTCACTTCACCGCGCCCGCGGTCAGTCCGGCCACGATCTGCCTTTGTGCAAACATCGTCAGCAGCAGCACCGGGAACGTCACGATCAGGGCGGCCGCCGCCAGCGGGCCCCAGCTCAACTGATCGAACGAGATCATGTTGTAGACCGCGACCGGCAGTGTCCGCGTTTCCCGTCCCGCCAGCACGATGCCGAACACGAAATTGTTCCAGGAGAAGATCACCGAGAGGATGAAGGCAACGGCGATGCCGGAGCGCGCAATCGGCAGCGCGACGTGGCGGAAAACCTGCCAGCGGGTGGCGCCGTCGATGATGGCGGATTCTTCGAGCTCCATCGGCGTCGTCTCGAAATAGCCGATCATGATCCAGATCACGATCGGCACGGTGACCACGAGATGGATGATGATCTGCGGCCACAGCGTACCGAGCAGGCCGAGCCATTGGAACAGCAGGAATAGCGGGATCAGATAGGACAGGCCGGGCGTGATGCGCGCGATCAGGATGACGATGGCCGATTTGCGCGCGCGCATGCGCGCGATGCCGTAACCGGCAGGAACGCCGATGACGAGAGCGAACAAGGTCGCCGAGCCGGTGACGATCAGCGTGTTGAAGAAATAGGTCATGAATCGCTTGGATTCGATGACGGCGGCGTAATTGCCCCAATTGATGCGGTCGGGGATGAAGACCGGCGGATAGGAGGCGTTGTCGATCTCGAATTTCAGCGACAGCGACAGCATCCAGAGGAAGAACAGTACCGCCGGTGAAACGATCACTATGAAGGCGAAGGTCAGGCCGAGTTTGTTGAGAAAGTCCCGCATGATCAGGCGCTGCCTCCGGCTTCGTTCCAGTGGGTGCGCTGGCGCAGATGCAAGAGCGCACCGGCGAGGGCGACGATGAGCGCGAAGAATACGACCACGATCGCGGAGGCGTAACCGACGTCGTAATAGACGAAAGCGACGCTGTAGAGATAGAGGTTGATGGTTTCCGAGGCGCTGCCGGGGCCGCCTTGCGTGATGGCGAAGATGATGTCGAAACTCTTCACGGCGTCGATCATGCGGATCATCGCCGCGATGAACAGGAAGGGCATGATCATCGGCAACGAGATGTAGCGGAAGGTCTGCCAGGGAGTCGCGCCGTCGATCTGGGCGCTTTCATAGGGCTCGGTCGGAATGGCGCTGAGGCCGCCGAGCACGATCAACATGACCAGCGGCGTCCATTGCCACGTCTCCACCAGCACCAGCGACGGGATCGCGGTGGCGGGATGGAACACCCAGAGCGACGGTGGCAGGCCGAACAGCGACAGCAGATAGTTCAGCACGCCGAGCTGCGGGTGGAACATCATCGTCCACACCAGGGCGATGGCAACAGGCGTCGCCATCATCGGCAGGATGAAGAGCCCGCGGAAGAAACCACGCAGCGGAAACTTGTTGTTGAAGATCACCGCCGCCAATGTACCGAGGATCAGCGGCAGCGCGACCGACAGCGTCGTATAGACCAGAGTGTGCCCCACGGATTCCACGAAACGCGCATCGCTCGGCAATCTAAGATAATTGGCGAAGCCAACGAAAGTCGGCGCCTGGCCGACCTTCCATTCGTGCAGGCTCATCCAGATCGTATAGACCCACGGGAAGATGATGACCGCCATGACGACGATCATCGCTGGAATTACGAACGGCCAATAGGAAATTGGCCGCCACTCGTTCTTCTTCGCAGTCGCCGTTTCGGCCGCGACCGTTGCGGTCGTTTTGGCGACTGCCTTTCCCGCTGTCAGTTCACTCACGATTTTTCGCTGCGCTCCAGAATCGGCCGGAACTGTTCGTGGGCCTTCTTCAGCTCGGTAGCCGGATCCGCGCCTGCCAAAGTCGCAGTCACAGCGGCGCCGACAAGGTCGCGGAATTCGGCGACAGGCACGATGACCGGCAGGCCGAGCTTGCTGATCTTGGCCGAGGCGATCACCGAATCCAGCCACTCCTGGTTCTTCACGCCCTTGCGCACCGTCTCGTCATTGAGGATCGAATTGCGGAACGGCACGCCGCCGCCGCTCTGCAACAGCCGGGCGCCCATGGTCTTCGACACCGCCCACTGGCAATAGAGATAGGCGGCTTCCTTCTTGGTGCTGGTCTTGGCGATGCCGATGCCGTCGCCATAGGCGGCGGAGAATTGCCCCTTCGGTCCGGCGGGCACGACGGTGTAGCCAATCTTGCCGACCACGCGCGACGCATTGGGATCCTCGATGGGCGGCGCCCAGCCGACACCGTCGATCCACATGGCCGCGCGGCCCTGCGTCAGCGACGCCATCGACTCCATCCAGTTGAAGCCGGCGACGCCGGGAGGTGCCGTTTTGGTGAGGAGGCGCTGATACATCTTGGTCGCTTCGATCGCCTCGGGCCCATCGGTCAGGATGTTGCCCTTGGCGTCGAGGAATTCGCCGCCATAGTTCAGGAAGAAGTTGGTCCACAGCGTCATGTTGGCATTGCGTAAGCCCCGGCCGGTGAAGCCATAGATGCCGTTGGCGGGATCGTTGAGTTTTTCTGCAGCTACCGCCATCTCATCCATGGTCTTCGGAACTGCGACGCCCTTCTTGGCGAACATTTCCTTGTTGTAGTACAGGATGAAGTAATCCACCGACCACGGCAGCGAATGCATCTCGCCCTTGTCGTTCTGCGCGAATTGCAGACCGCCGGCGGAGAAGTCTTCCACTTTCAGGTCCGGCGCGGTCAGGTTCGGATCCTTCATGAATCCGGTGAGATCGGCGAGCCAGCCGGCCTTTTCGAACTGGCGCTTCTGGACGTGATAGCTGACATGCACGACGTCGAAGCTGGGCTTGCCGGAGGTGAGCTCGATCACGGCCTTCTGGCGCTGCTGCTGCTCCGGGATCACTTCAGATTCGACTTTGATGCCGGTCAATTCCGTGAATTCGGAGGCGTATTTCTGCAGCAGTTCGCCGCGCGGACCCTTGATCAGATTGGCTTCAATCGTGGTGCCTGCGTACTTCTTCCAGGCGGGATCGGCGAAAGCTGGAATGCCGGTGAGGCCAAGCGCGCTGGTGGCGAGCGCCCCCTGCACAAAGGCACGACGTGTCGGGCCGTAAAAAGCCATGTGTCATCCTCCCTCGAGCCGCCTTGACCGGCGGTGATTTTATGGTCGCTCCCCGTGGACCGGAGATGCGCCTAAGGGATCGTAACACGATGGACTGGGGCGACAAGGCCACGCGTCGGGTTGTCAGACAACTTTGCACGCTGCGCGCTTCTTACTCAGATCGTTGCGTCGCTCAGTCCTTAACGTCGCGACCAAGTCGACGCGAGATCGCATTGGTGCAATCGAGCAGGGCCTTGGCGATCGGGCTGTTCCAGTTGACGTCGAATGTGCCCACCGCGCCCATGGCGGTCACGGCCAGGACTACCGCGCCGCTGTGGTCGAACACTGGCGCCGAGAATGCGTTGACGCCGCGCAGGGGTTCGCCGACGGCGCGAGCCAGCCCGCGCGTGCGGATGTCAGCGAGGATCTTGTCGATGGCGGGGCCTTTTATCTCGCGGTTCGGGTCGTAGCCGATCGAGAGCCGATCGAGATCTTCCGTGAGGGCGGCATTGATGGTCGCAGGTGGCATGAACGCCGCGAAGACGCGCCCGGTCGCCGTTTCGAGCAAGGATACCGTGGAGCCCACGCGCATCGCGATGTGCACGGGATGGCTGGGTTCTTCCAGCCGTACCACGGTCGGTCCGTGGGTCCCCCAGATCGCCAGCGAGACGGAGTGGTCGATCGTACCCGCGAGAGCGGTAATGGCCGGCGTTGCGACACGGACGGCCGACAGGCGACGCAGCGTCACGATGCCGAGTTCGAGGGCGAGTGCACCGAATTCATAACGGCCGGTGGACGGGTCCTGCTCGATCAGGCCGATGCGGGAGAAACTGGCGAGATAGGGATGCGCCTTGGCCGGCGACATGCCGGCCTCGCGCGCCAGATCCCGCAGCATCATCGGTTCACCGTTGCGCACCAGCGCTTGCAGCAATTCACCCCCGACCTCGATCGACTGAATACCGCGACTCTCTTTAGCCATGCTTGCCCCAAACCAGTGCCGCGGACACTACACGGCTAGGAAGCCTCCATCCACTGGCAAGGTCGCACCCGTGACATAGGAGGCCATGGAAGAGGCGAGGAAGACCACGGGGCCGATCAGCTCATCGGGCTGGCCGACGCGCCCCAGTGGCGTGCGGCCGAGGAAACCGGCCAGCCGCGCGGGATCGTTGCGTGTCGCTTCGGTCATGGCCGTCTCGATCACGCCCGGCGCGATAGCATTGACGCGCACGCCGTCTTTGGCAACTTCGCGCGCCAGCGCCTGCGTCAGAAGCTTTACGCCGCCCTTGGAGGGCGAATAGCCGAGCGTATCGGCGACCCCGACGAAAGAGGCGATGGAGCCAAGATTGATCACGCTGCCGCGTCGCGCACGCAAGGCCGGCAGAAACGCATGGGTCACATTGAATACGCCATTGAGATTGACGTCGAGCACGCGCCGCCAGTTCTCCACCGCGCGTTCGGAATCGATGCCTTCACGAATGATGATGCCGGCATTGTTGATCAGGATCGAGATGTCGCCGGCACTCGCTTTGACAGTCTGTGCGAGCCGTCGGCAGGCATCGACATCCGTAACATCGAGATGATGATGCCACGACGGCCGTCCGGTTGCTGCGATCTCGCCCGCCGTGCGCAAGGCGCCATCGCGGTCGATATCGGTCACGATGATATCGGCGCCATGTGCAGCCAGACCCAGCGCAATCGCACGACCGTTGCCAGCGGCAGCACCCGTTATGAGCGCCAATTGACCCTTCAGCAGATCGGGGGCGAAGCTGGCCATCATGCGGCCTTGACCGGCGTGCCGGCGAGATGACGGCCGGCGATATAGCCGAAGGTCAGCGCGGGACCGAGCGTAATGCCGGCGCCGGGATAATTACCGCCCATGATGCTCGCCATATCGTTGCCGGCCGCATAGAGGCCATTGATGACCTGACCGCCGGCATCGAGTGCGCGTGCCTGCGCATCGGTCCTGATGCCGGCATAAGTACCGAGATCGCCGATCACCATCTTGATGGCATAGAACGGCCCCTGTTCGATGGGGGCAACGCAGGGGTTGGGTCCATGGTTCGCGTCGCCCTGGTAGCGATTGTAAGCGCGCGAGCCCTTGCCATAGGCGGGATCGCGGCCTTCGGCGGCGGTGTTGTTGAATTGCGCGACAGTGGTGGCGAAACCGCTGGCGTCGATGCCGGCCTTGCCGGCGAGTTCCTCGAGCGTGTTGCCTTTGATGAGATAGCCTGAGTTCAGATATTGGCCGATGGGCATGGGGAAGGGCGGCACGGCGCCGAGCCCGTATTGTCGCAAGGCGCGGTGGTCGCAAACAAGCCAGGCCGCGACCTCCTCGCCGGGCTTCGCCGCTTTCATCATCTGCTGGACGAAGGCGTGATAGGAATTGCCCTCATTGGCGAAGCGGGCGCCGTCGCGCATCACGGCGATCACGCCTGGTTTGGCACGATCGATGAAGTGCGGCATCACGCCCTTGCTGCCGTCCTTGCGATGGGTGACGGAGACCGGCACCCAGGCAGCGGCATTCGGCAGCGAGTCCTCGACGCGCCCGCCGGCGGACTCGGCGAGGCGAAGACCATCGCCGGTATTGCCGGTTGGGCCCGGCGAAGTGTGCTCTCGGCCGGTCGGCGCATGCGGAAACATCGCCTTGCGCCGTTCGATGTCATGCGGGAAGCCGCCGCATGCGAGCACCACGCCGCGGCGTGCGAAGATGCGGACGCGCCTGCCGTTGCGCTCGATGATGGCGCCGCGAACCGCGCCGTTTTCCATGATCAGTTCGCGGACCGGCGATGACAGCCACAGCGGAATCTTGAGGTCGAAGGCCGATTTGGCGAGCCGGCCAGCGAGAGCGTTGCCATTGGTCAGCGTCATGCCACGGCCATAGCGCAGCACGTTCATGAAATGCTTCGACAGCCGCTTGGCGACATAGACCGCCGAGGTCAGCGATTTGGTCGCGCGCATGAAGTGGATGATGTCCTTGCCGGAGCCGAGCATGATGCCGAACACCGTCAGTTCGGGCAGTGGCGCTCCGATGTCCTTGATGTGATCGCCAAGCTCGCGCCCGTCGAACGGCCGCGCCACCATGGAGCGGCCACCCTGTTTGCCGCCGGGCGCTTCGGCATCGTAATCGGGGAAGGTCAGCGGCATGTCGAAGCGCACCGCTGTCTTGGAAGTGAAGAAATCCACCGCTTCCGGTCCCGCGGCGAGAAACGCATCGACGCGCGCGGCGTCAAAGCTGTTGCCGGCTTCATGGCGCAGATAGGTGCGCGCCTCGTCCGGGCTTTCATTGATGCCCCAGGCGCGCGCCAGCGACGTGCCGGGGATCCATAGCCAGCCACCGGAGCGCGCAGTCGTGCCACCGAACCGCGGCTCCTTTTCGACGATCAGAACATCGAGTCCGCTATGCTTGGCGGTGATCGCCGCCGACATGCCGGAGCATCCGGAGCCTGCGACCAGCACGTCGCATTCGTAGAGCTCGATATTCGCCTTGGGATCAACAGCCATGAGACCTTACTTCTTCAGCAATGGGCATTTCGATTCAGAGACGGGCCGGAACGCGTCATCGCCCTTCACGGTCTTGACGATGTCGAGATAGTCCCAGGGCTCCTTGGACTCCGACGGCTTCTTGACGCGGGCCAGATACATGTCGCGGATGACACGGCCGTCCTCACGCAGTTTGCCGCCGTGGACGAAGGTGTCCTCGATGGGCAGTTCGCCCATCTTGGCCATCACCTTGGCCGGATCGTCGGTGCCGGCGACCTTGATGGCCTTGAGGTAATGCAGGACCGAGCCGTAGACGCCGGCCTGGATCATGGTTGGCATCACCTTGGTGCGTTCGAAGAATTTCTTCGACCAGGCGCGCGTCTTGTCATCCATGTTCCAGTAGGACGCAGTGGTGAGGTAGGTGCCCTGCGCGGCATCGAGTCCGATCGCATGCACATCCGTGTCGAACATCAGCAGACCGACCAGCTTCTGGCCGCCTTTGACGAGCCCGAATTCGCCGGACTGCTTGATCGAGTTGTCGGTGTCCTGGCCGGCATTGGCGAAGGCAACGACTTCCGCCTTCGAGCTTTGCGCCTGCAATGCGAAGGACGAGAAATCGGCAGTATTGGTCGGATGGCGAACACCGCCCAGCACCGTGCCGCCGCTCGCCTTGATGAAGCGCGTGGCGTCCTGTTCAAGCTGATTGCCGAAGGCGTAGTCGGCCGTGATGAAGAACCATGACTTGCCGCCGCCGGCGACCACAGCAGAGGCTGTCACCTTCGCAAGCGCATAGGTGTCGTAGGTGAAGTGGACCGTGTTGGGGCTGCACAGCTCGTCCGTCAGCGTGCTTGCGCCGGGGCCGGACAAGAGCGCGATCTTGTTGCGGTCTTTTGCGAGGTTATGAACCGCGATGGCGATGGCTGAGTTCGGGATGTCGACCACGGCATCGACCTTGCCGGCATCGAACCAGTTGCGGGCGATCTGGATACCGACGTCAGACTTCATCTGGTGATCGGCGCTGACGATCTCGATCGGCTTGCCGAGCACCGTTGGGCCGAATTCCTCGAGCGCCATCTTGGCGGCTTCGACCGAGCCGGGGCCGCTGTTGTCGCGCCCCCAGCTCGAGAGGTCGGTGAGAACACCAATGCGAACGACGTCGTCGGAGACCTGAGCGGAAGCGGTGGATGTCCAAAGCGTGAGCGCGGCTGCGCACACCAGGAACTGGCGTGTCATCTGTTTCTCTCCCCAATGCGGCCTCGTGTCGGGCCAGTCATTCTCTGTTTTTCGACAAATTAGATATTGGCGAAAAGGTTTGTCAATAGCGAATTCGCGCGTGGAAAGGTGTGAGCACGCGCCGCGATGCCGTGCGTGCGGTGCGGTATCAGACTGATTGGAGCAGCGGTCGAACTACGCGACGGTCACGTCGTGGCTATTGCCGCCTGTGGCTCGCATTCACCGCAATTGCCGCAGCCGCGGTACGGTTCTCGACGCCAAGTTTGGCGTAGATCTGCTCAAGATGCTTGTCGACGGTGCGGGGGCTAAGGCCAAGAATTTGCGCGATATCGCGGTTGCTCTTGCCCTTGCTGAGCCAGGACAGCACTTCACCCTCGCGGCCGGTGAGGCCCAGCTCCTTGCTGAACTCGGCGGGGGCGGTTGGCGCGTTTTCCTTGGCGAGCCGGAGTAGGAATTCGTCGGAGCCGACTTTCCCCATATATTGCAGACGCAGCAGCTCGTTGCTCGGAAAGCCCGATGACGGTGCCGGCTTGGCGCCCGGCCGCTGCATCTGCTCGAGCCACTGCATCATGACTGGTGGCAGCAGCAATTCATCATTGGGGGCGGCGATCAGGTGATCGCTGAGCAATTTCTGCGCCTGCGGCGTCGCCCACAGGATATTGCCCTTGCCGCTCACCGCGAGAAGGAAACGCCCGGAGACATCCAGCGCCGTGCGTGCGCTTTGCGTCAGCCGCGCATTGGCGAGATGCACGCGGATGCGCGCCAGCATTTCCTCGATGATGATCGGCTTCGTGACGTAATCGACGCCGCCCGCCTCAAGGCCGCGCACGATGTGTTCGGTCTCGGACAGCCCGGTCATGAAAATCACGGGCACGTCGCCGAGACCCGCATCGCGCTTCAGCCGGCGGCAGGTCTCGAAGCCGTCGATCCCCGGCATGACGGCATCCAGCAGGATGATATCCGGCGTGATCTGTTCGACAATGCGCATGGCCGCAGCGCCGTCCATGGCCACCATCACGGTCATGCCGGCGCCGTCCAAGGCATCAGTTAGCAGCCGCAATGTTTCCGGCGAGTCATCTACCACCAGCGCGACGTCGCGTTTTTTCGATTCAGTGGTCATAGGTGTACAGCGTCTTCAAAGTGGCCATGTATTGATCGAGGTCGAAACGGTCGATCAGCGAACGCATCTGGGCGACGAAGTCGGCATGTTCGGGGTGTTCATTGCCGATCTCGTCGAGCTTCAACTGGATGGCACGAATGTGCCCCATCTGCCCGAGGCTAATGAGTTCCTCTACATGATGAACGGGCGGCCGGGTGCCGCTATTCGGCGTCCATTGCGGCAGCGGTGCCACTTCGTCGCGTTCGTATTGCCATTCGATCTTCAGGAGTTGTCCGATCTGTTCGAGCAGTCGCGGCAGTTCGATCGGCTTCATGAGGTAGCCGTCATGGAATGGCTGGGCGAGCGGCGCGCCATGGGCTTCCAGCGCGCTGGCCGAGACCATCAGGATGCGCGCCTGATGGTGACCCGATGATCGCAGCTTTTCGGCGACGGTCCAGCCATCCATGCCGGCCATGGAGATGTCGAGCAGGAACAGGTCGGGACGGCAATGCTGGGCGAGGCTGAGACAGGCCTGGCCATCCGGCGCGCTGAGCAGGATGAAGCCGAGCGGCGTCAGCACCTGACGCAAGAGGTCGCGCTGGGTCGGATCGTCGTCGGTCACAAGAATGGTCTTGCGCGCGCCGTGATAGCCATAGATCGGCGCGTCCACCGGCGCGATGCGCGTGGGATTGGTCACCTCGGAGAGCAGCATCTTGACGCGGAATGTGCTGCCGGTGCCGACCTCGCTGGAGACGCGGATATCGCCGCCCATGACGCCGGCCAGCAGTTTGGAGATGGTGAGGCCGAGGCCCGTGCCCGTATGCGGCTGCGCGGCGCCGAGTGCGCCGCGCTCGAAAGGTGCGAAGATGCGTTCCAGATCGTCCGGCCGGATACCCGGGCCGGTGTCGATGATCTCGAATTCGGCGACCGGACTGCGATAATGGATCACGAACTGCACGCTGCCTACTTGCGTGAACTTGATGGCGTTGGAGAGCAGGTTGATCAGGATCTGGCGCAGACGTTTCTCATCGGCATAGACGACGGTGGGCAGGATGTTTGGCCGCCGAAATACGAAGTCGATGCCCTTGGCTGCGGCCTGCAGGCGGAACATGCCGACCAGCTGATCGAGGAAGTCGGTGAGGCGGACCTCGTCGCGCGACAGATAGAGGCGCCCGGCCTCGATCTTGGAAATATCCAGAATGCCGTCGATCAGGCCGGAGAGATGATCGGCGCTGCGTTTCACAACGCGGACTTGATCGCGCGGCCGCGTCTGCAGGCTGTCGTCCTGCTCCAGGAGCTGCGCATAGCCCGATATGGCGTTGAGCGGCGAGCGCAGCTCGTGGCTCAGGCCGACGACGTAACGGCTCTTGGCGAGGTTGGCAGATTCTGCGACTTCCTTGGCGCGTTGCAATTCGGCGTCGGTGCGCTTATGGGCGTCGATTTCCTGCATCAGCAGGGTGGTCTGCCGCTTGGTCTCGGCTTCGGCAGCGCGGCGACTTTGCTTGGCCAGCACGAACAGCCATGCCACCACGCCGATGATGATCGCCAGCGCGAAGAACACTTTCCACAGGACTTCGGAGACCTGCGCACTATCCCCCGGAGCTGCGGCGGAGGTTTGCAGATAGATGAGTCCCAGCGTCAGACCGACGAGGCCGGCAGCCATCACGAACACGCCGAGATAATGTCCGAGTTGCGAATTCAGCCGCGCCAGAACCGGCTCCGGCAGCAATTTGCCGAATGTCGCCGACATCTGCGCGTCGATCCGCGCATGCGGCTTGCAGAGATCGTGGCAGCGGGCATCGAGCGAGCAGCACAGTGAGCAGATCGGACCAGCATAGGCCGGGCAGTGGGCCATGTCCTCGGGCTCGAAGGAATGTTCGCAGATACAGCACTGGATCGTCGCCATGTTCTGCCAGGCCCGTTTCGGCTTGCGGGCGATGTAGTATTTTCCGCCCGTGGCAAAGGCGATGATGGGGGCGGTGGCGAGTGCGGTGATCAACGCCACGAATGGCGATAGCGCCTTGGCCGTGGGGCCGAACAATCCATAGAAGGCGCTGACCGACATCACCGTGGCGGCGAGCATGGCGCCGACGCCGACCGGGTTGATGTCGTAGAGATGCGCGCGCTTGAACTCCATCTGCTGCGGGCGCAGCCCGAGCGGCTTGTTGATGACCAGATCGGCGACCAGCGCGCCGACCCATGCAATCGCAACGTTGGAATACAACGCCAGCGTCTGCTCCAGCGCCTTGTAGACGCCGATCTCCATCAGCAGCAGCGCAACGAGCACGTTGAACACCAGCCAGACCACGCGGCCGGGATGACTGTGTGTGAGACGCGAGAAGAAATTCGACCAGGCGATCGAGCCGGCATAGGCGTTGGTGACGTTGATCTTGAGCTGCGACAGGATCACGAAGGTGCCGGTTAAAGCCAGCGCTAGATCGGGCTGGGACAGCACATAGCGAAACGCTTCGAGATACATATGCGCGGGTTCGGCGGCGTGTTCGGCCGAGACGCCATGCGTGAGCGCGAAATAAGCAAGGAACGAGCCGGCCAGCAGTTTGACCGCGCCGACGATGATCCAGCCCGGGCCCGCGCATAGCAGCGCCACCCACCAGCTCGCACGCGAGCTGCGGCGGTCGCGCGGCAGAAAGCGCAGGAAGTCGACCTGCTCACCGATCTGGGCGACCAGCGAGAACACGACGGATGCGGCAGTGCCGAACAGCAGGAGATCCAGATGACCGGCGGCGCTGCCGTGCTCGCCGGGAAATTTTGTCCATGCCACGAAGGAATCGCGGCTCGCATAGGCTATCGCCGCGAAGGGCAGCAGGTTGAGCACCAGCCAGATCGGCTGGGTCCAGAGCTGGAAACGGCTGATCAGCGTGATGCCGTGAGTCACCAGCGGGATGATGACCACGGCCGATATCAGGTAGCCGATCGGGCGCGGAATATCGAAACACATCTCCAGCGCGGAGGCGAGAATGACGGCCTCGATGGCGAAAAAGATGAAGGTGAACGACGCGTAGATCAGCGACGTGACCGTCGAGCCGATATAGCCGAAGCCGGCGCCGCGGGTGAGGAGGTCGATATCGATGCCGCATTTGGCGGCGTGATAGGCGATCGGCAATCCGCAGCAGAAGATGATGACGCTGACCACGAGGATCGCCGCGGTGGCGTTGGTCATGCCGTAATTGATGGTGATGGTGCCGCCGATGGCCTCGAGAGCCAGAAACGAAATGGCGCCGAGGGCCGTATTGGCGACCCGCGCGGCGGACCAGCGCCGGGCGCTCTTCGCCGTAAAGCGGAGTGCGTAATCTTCCAGGGTCTGGTTGGCGACCCATTGATTGTACTGGCGTCTGACGCGGTCGATACGCTGCCGCCCTGCCACTACCTCGCTCCTGACCCTGTTAAACTTAGAAGACCCGCCAACTACGCATGTTTGCGTGCTGGAAAAACCTACGTCGGCATTTTGCGGTGCAGTATACGCGATCTCGCGTATCCGGGTAGCGCTCAAGTTCAGCAATGCTTGCCTCACCAATAAGCGTCCAAACCAGTGGGGTTGTCATGTCAGACGAGAAGAAACCGGGCCTGCAGTCGCCGTTACGGCGCAAATTGCTGATGGGAATGGCCGCGTTGCCAGCGATGTCCATGCTTCCGCGCACATCTTTTGCGCAGGCACCGGCCACCTCGGCCATCAACACCACGGGCCTTGCGGTCACCGATACGGAAGTCACCGTCGGTATCCTGCACTCGGTCACCGGTACCATGGCCATCTCGGAAACCGGCTCGGTGCAGGCTGAAAAGCTCGCCATCGACCAGATCAACGCCATGGGCGGCGTGCTCGGCCGCAAGATCAAATTCATCCAGGAAGACGGTGCATCGGACTGGCCGACCTTCGCCGAAAAGGCCAAGAAGCTGCTGGTCAATGACAAGGTCGCGGCCATCATGGGCTGCTGGACCTCGGCCTCCCGCAAGGCCGTGTTGCCGGTCATGGAACAGTATAACGGCATGCTGTACTATCCGACCTTCTATGAAGGTCTCGAGCAGTCCAAGAACGTCATCTACACCGGTCAGGAAGCGACGCAGCAGATCCTCGCCGGTCTCGACTGGGTCTCCAAGACCAAGAATGGCAAGAGCTTCTACCTGATCGGCTCGGATTATATCTGGCCGCGCACGTCGATGAAGATCGCCCGCAAGCACATCGAGGGCAAGCTCGGCGGCAAGGTCTCGGGCGAAGAATACTTCCCGCTCGGCCACACCCAGTTCAACTCGGTCATCAACAAGATCAAGCTGACCAAGCCGGACGTGATCTATGCCGCGGTTGTCGGCGGCTCCAACGTCGCCTTCTACAAGCAGCTCAAGGCGGCTGGCATCGACCTGTCGAAGCAGACCATGCTGACCATCTCGGTCACCGAGGACGAAATCGACGGTATCGGTGGCGAGAACATCGCGGGCGCCTATGCCTGTATGAAGTACTTCCAGTCACTCGATAATCCGAACAACAAGGAATTCGTCGCCGCCTTCAAGAAGATGTGGGGCGAGAAGACCGTGATCGGCGACGTGACGCAGGCTGCCTATCTCGGCCCGTGGCTGTGGAAAATGACGGTCGAAAAGGCCGGCTCGTTCGATGTCGACAAGATCGCCGCGGCTTCCGCCGGCATCGAGTTCACCAAGGCGCCGGAAGGCTACGTCAAGATCCATCCAAACCACCATCTGTGGTCGAAGGCCCGCGTCGGGCAGGCGCAGCTCGATGGCCAGTTCAAGGTGGTCTACGAGACGCCCGAACTGATCGAGCCGGATCCGTTCCCGAAGGGCTACCAGTAAGCCTTCCTCCCAAGCGCCGCGTGATCGCCGCGCCCCACCTCTCCCTGGCGCGGACGACCTATCCGCGCAAGACGACCCCGCGTCGCGTCTCCACGCGCGGCGCGGGACCCTTTCCCTGACGGAGGACGGATCGATGTTCGGCGACTATTCCATTGGTGACCTTGGCGCCATCTTTGCGATGCAGGGCTTTGCCGGCCTGATCCTGTTCTCGGTCTATGTGCTGATGGCCCTCGGTCTCGCGATCATCTTCGGCCAGATGGGCGTCATCAACATGGCCCATGGCGAATTCATGATCCTGGGCGCCTACGTCACCTGGATGACGTCGAGCTTCTTCCAGTCGCATCTCCCGTCGCTGTTCTCCGGCTACTTCTTTGTCGCCATGATCCTTGCCTTCATTGCCTCCGGTAGCTTGGGGATGCTGGTCGAATGGGGGCTGATACGGCATCTCTACAAGCGCCCGCTCGATACACTGCTGGCGACCTGGGGCCTCAGCCTGATCCTGCAGCAGGCCTATCGTTCGGTATTCGGTGCGCGCGAAGTCGGTGTCGAGTTGCCGCAGTGGATGATGGGCTCGAAGCAGGTCACCGACACGATCGAAGTGCCGATCAACGGCATCTTCGTGATGTGCCTGACGCTGGCCATCACGATGGTCGTCGCCTGGATCATGTTCAAGTCGCGCTGGGGCAAGCAGGTGCGCGCCGTGGTGCAGAACCGCGTGATGGCTGGTGCCGTCGGCATCAATACCGAGAAAGTCGACCGCTACACCTTCGGCCTCGGCTGCGGCATCGCCGGGATCGCAGGCTCGGCCTTTACGATGATCGGCTCCACCGGTCCGACCTCGGGTCAGCTCTACATTGTCGATACGTTCCTCGTCGTGGTGTTCGGCGGCGCGGCCAGCCTGTTCGGCACAATCGCCTCGGCCTTCACCATCTCCCAGGCGCAGTCGACCATGGAGTTCTTCATGTCCGGCTCGATGGCCAAGGTGCTGACGCTGCTGACCATCGTGGCGATCCTGATGATCCGGCCGCAGGGCCTGTTCGCCCTCAAGGTCCGCAAGTAAGCGCGCATAGAAAGAGCAGGGCATCATCACCATGATCAATTCACGCTTCTTCAACCGCTCGGAACTGATCGGTTTCCTGTCGCTGCTGTTGTTGCTCGCGGTGATCCTGCCGCTGTTTCTCGACGTGTTCCGTCTCAACCTCGTCGCCAAATATCTGACCTATGCCTTCGTCGCCATCGGCCTTGTGATGTGCTGGGGCTATGGCGGCATTCTCAGTCTCGGCCAGGGCGTGTTTTTCGGCCTCGGCGGCTACTGCATGGCGATGTTCCTGAAGCTGGAGGCGTCGAGCGTCGAGAACACCAAGATCCAGTCGACCCCCGGCATTCCGGATTTCATGGACTGGAACCAGATCACGTCGCTGCCGATGTTCTGGAAGCCGTTCCACTCGCTGCCGCTGACCATCATCGCCATCCTCGTGGTGCCGACGCTGCTGGCCTTCATCATCGGCGCTGCGATGTTCAAGCGCCGCGTCGGCGGCGTCTATTTCGCCATCATCACCCAGGCCATCGCGGCCATCGCTACCATCCTGATCATCGGTCAGCAGGGCTATACCGGCGGCATCAATGGCATGACCGACCTGCGCACGCTGAACGGATGGGATATCCGCACCGACCACGCCAAGGTCATTCTCTACTTCTTCGAAGTATTCGTACTGTTCGCCTGTATCATCGCGGCGCAGTTCATCCGGCTGACCAAGCTCGGCCGCATCCTGGTGGCGATGCGCGAGCAGGAAGACCGCGTGCGCTTCTCCGGCTACAGCGTCGCCAATTTCAAGATCTTCGCCTTCTGTGCCGCGGCGATGTTCGCCGCGATCGGCGGCGCCATGTTCACGCTGCAGATCGGTTTCATGTCGCCATCCTTCGTCGGCATCGTGCCGTCGATCGAAATGGTCATCTACACCGCCGTCGGTGGCCGCATGTCGATCTTCGGCGCCGTCTACGGCACACTGCTGGTGAACTACGCCAAGACCATGCTCTCGGAATCATTCCCCGAACTCTGGCTGTTCGGCCTTGGCGGTCTGTTCATCGCAGTGGTGCTGTTCTTCCCGAATGGTCTGTCAGGCATTTGGCGCGATCACGTGGCGCGCCATGTGGACCGGCTGTTCGCCATGCGCTCGTCGGCATCGCGCAAAGCCTGGGCCAGCAAATCCGTCGCCGACGGCGCACCGGCAGAGTAGGGGACAGGTCATGCTTATCGGACATCAGCCCAAGGATTTCCTGCTCGCGGTGGAAGGGCTCACCGTTTCCTTCGACGGCTTCAAGGCAGTCAATGATCTGTCCTTCTATGTAGAGGAGAACGAAATCCGCGTGATCATTGGCCCCAACGGCGCCGGAAAGACCACGGTGCTCGACCTGATCTGCGGCAAGACCAAAGCCACCTCGGGTTCGGTTCAGTTTCGCGGCACGGAGCTGACCAAGCTGAAGGAAAACCAGATCGTGCAGGCCGGCGTCGGCCGCAAGTTCCAGACGCCGTCGGTCTACGAGGATCTCACGGTGTTCGAGAATCTGGAGATCTGCTATCCGCGCGGCCGCTCGGTGTTCGGCTCGCTGATGTTCAAGCGCGACGCCGCGGTGAAGGAGCGCGTCGAGGAAGTCGCCGAGATGATCTTCCTCAAGGATCGCCTCAATATGTATGCGGACGTGCTGTCGCATGGCCAGAAGCAGTGGCTCGAGATCGGCATGCTGCTGATTCAGGACCCGGATCTTCTGATGCTCGACGAGCCCGTCGCCGGCATGAGCGTCAGCGAGCGGATCAAGACGGCGGAGCTGTTGAACACGATCATCAAGAACCGCTCGGTGCTGGTGATCGAACACGACATGAAATTCGTCGAGGACATCGCCCACAAGGTGACCGTGCTGCATCAGGGACAGATCCTGTCCGAAGGCACCATGGAGAAGGTTCAGAACGATCCCAAGGTCATCGAAGTCTATCTGGGTCATTGAGGAGATCATCATGCTCGCGATCAACGATCTCCACGTCGCTTACGGCCAGAGCGAAGTTCTGCACGGCCTGAATGTCTCGGTGCAGCCCAACGAAATCGTGGCCATCATGGGCCGCAATGGCATGGGCAAGACCACTCTGATGAAATCGCTCATGGGCATCGTCCCGACCAAGTCGGGCTCGGTGATCATGGAAGGCAAGGAGCTGGGCGCGCTGAAGAGCTATGAGCGCGTCGCGCGTGGCCTCGCTTACGTGCCGCAGGGCCGGATGATCTTCTCCCATATGACGGTGAAGGAGAATATCGAGACAGGCCTCGTCGCCTCCGGCGAGAAGGAGGTGCCGGGCGATCTCTATGAGCTGTTCCCGGTGCTGCTGGAGATGAAAGGCCGCCGCGGCGGCAATCTCTCCGGCGGTCAGCAGCAGCAACTTGCCATCGCCCGCGCGCTCGCCACCAAGCCGAAGGTGCTGTTGCTGGACGAGCCCACCGAAGGCATCCAGCCATCGATCATCAAGGACATGGCCCGCACGTTGAAGCACATCCGCGACACCAAGGGCCTGTCGATCATTGTGTCCGAACAGGTGCTGAGCTTTGCGCTCGATGTCGCCGACCGCGTGCTGGTGATCGAGAACGGTGAGATCGTTCGCGACGAAGCCCGCGAGGGCATCGATGCCGCGCAGATCGCCAAGTACCTGTCCGTCTAATTCACCACGCGTCCAACCACCAAGACCAGTAACCGAAGGGGAGCATTGAATGCCAGATACACTGATCAAGGTCGACCTTACGCAATCGGCCTACGACAACGACATGATTCACAACCGCTGGCATTCGGACATTCCCATGGTCGCATGGGTCAATCCCGGCGATGATTTCATCGTCGAGACCTATGACTGGACCGGCGGCTTCATCAAGAACAACGACAGCGCCGACGACGTGCGCGACATCGATCTGTCGATCGTGCACTTCCTGTCCGGCCCGATCGGCGTCAAGGGCGCCGAGCCTGGCGATCTTCTCGTTGTGGATCTGCTCGATGTGGGCCCGATGAAGGATAGCCTCTGGGGCTTCAATGGCTTCTTCTCCAAGAAGAACGGCGGCGGTTTCCTGACGGATCACTTTCCGGAAGCGCAGAAGTCGATCTGGGACTTCAAAGGCATGTACACCTCGTCGCGCCACATCCCGGGCGTGAACTTCGCCGGCCTGATCCATCCCGGTCTGATCGGCTGTCTGCCCGATCCGAAGCTGCTCGCCACCTGGAACGAGCGTGAGACCGCACTGATCGCAACCAATCCGGAGCGTGTGCCTGGCCTCGCCAATCCGCCATTCGGCCCGACCGCGCATATGGGACGCATGAAAGGTGAAGCCCGTGACAAGGCTGCTGCCGAAGGCGCTCGCACCGTGCCGCCGCGCGAGCATGGCGGCAATTGCGACATCAAGGACCTGTCGCGCGGCTCGAAAGTGTATTTCCCGGTCTATGTGCCCGGTGGCGGCCTCTCCATGGGCGACCTGCACTTCAGCCAAGGCGACGGCGAAATCACCTTCTGCGGGGCCATCGAGATGGCCGGCTGGCTGCATATCAAGGTCGATGTCATCAAGGACGGTGTGTCGAAATACGGCATCAAGAATCCGGTGTTCAAGCCGTCGCCGATGACGCCGAATTACAACGACTTCCTGATCTTCGAAGGCATCTCGGTGGATGAGGCCGGCAAGCAGCATTATCTCGATGTACATATCGCCTATCGTCAGGCCTGTCTGAATGCCATCGAATATCTGAAGAAGTTCGGCTATTCCGGCGCGCAGGCCTATTCGATCCTCGGCACCGCGCCGGTGCAGGGCCACATCTCCGGGGTCGTCGACGTACCCAACGCCTGCGCCACGCTGTGGCTGCCGACGCAGATCTTCGACTTCGATATCAATCCGTCCTCGGCGGGGCCGGTCAAGCACATCAAGGGCGACATCCAGATGCCGCTCTCGCCGGACAAGTAACGCGGTCAACTCGGCTGCGGGGTTGGCGTCACGACCCCGCAGCCCCTTTTTCTGATGTGTGAACGAGAGTGAAGCGCCATGCCGGTCTATGAATATCTCTGCGACGATTGCGGCCCCTTCACCGACATGCGGCCGATGGCGGAATGCGATGATCCTCAGGACTGTCCGCATTGCGCGACACAGGCGCCGCGCGTGATCCTGACCGCGCCCGCCTTCTTCTGCATGCCCTCCGACAAACGCAAGGCCCACGCTACCAATGAGCGCAGCCGCAATGCGCCGAAGACATCGGCGGAGTACAAGGCCTCCCATGGAGCCGGCTGCGGTTGCTGTTCCGGGAAGAAGCCGTCGCGATTGGTCAAGAAGACGGCAACCGGCGCCAAGAGTTTCCCGACCGCGCGGCCGTGGATGATCAGCCACTGACGGTGCCGGCGACTTCATTCGCCCCACGCCGTCATTCCGGGGCGCAGCCGGCTCTTGCCGGATGCGAACCCGGAACATCGATGTGTTCCTCACCTCTATCCACCGGCACGTGAGAGGTGATGAACATGTCGGGGTTCCGGGTTCACGCCTATCCGCTCCGCGGCCCGACGCGCCCCGGAATGACGAGTTTGGGGGGCCATTCGGCGCTCCCGCGACATCGTAGTCCCAATGCGCTATCGTCCACTTCCGCGCGCCTTACTGCCGCGGGCAGGCGGAGGCGCATGATGCGACACAATCCATTCGGCCACACCACGCGCGACGTCTCGGTCATCGGGCAGGGCACCTGGTATATCGACCACGGTGACCGGGCTGCGGCGGTCAGGGCGCTACGGGCCGGCCTCGATGCCGGCATGAGCCACATCGACACTGCCGAAATGTATGGTGACGCCGAGCTCGTGATTGCAGAGGCCATCGCTGACCGCCGCGACGAGGTGTTTCTGGTCTCCAAGGTGCTGCCGAGCAACGCGTCGCGGAAGGGCACCATCGCCGCCTGCGAGCGCTCGCTGAAGCGGCTGGGGACCGACCGGCTCGATTGCTACCTGCTGCACTGGCGCGGTCAGGTTCCGCTTGCCGAGACTGTCGCCGCCTTCGGAGAGTTGAAGGCGGCCGGCAAGATTGCCTCCTGGGGTGTCAGCAACTTCGATGTCGACGATCTCAACGAGCTGTCGAAACTCGCAGGCAAGGGCGCCATCGCCTGCAATCAGGTGCTTTATCATTTGCAGGAGCGCGCCATCGAACACCGCGTGATCCCGTGGTGCGAGAGCCACGGCGTCGCCGTCGTGGCCTATTCGCCGTTCGGTCATAATGATTTCCCGTCGATGCGCTCGCCGGGCGGCAAAATCCTGCAGCAGATCGCCGATGCCCATCAGGCCACGCCGAGGCAGGTGGCGCTGGCCTTCCTGATCCGCCAGCCGTCGGTCTTCGCGATTCCGAAGGCGTCGTCGGCCGCCCACGCCGCGGGCAATGCCGCGGCTAGCGCGTTGACGCTCAGCGCGGCCGAACTGGCCGATATCGAAAAGGTATTCCCGCGCGGTCGCGAGCCCTCCAGCCTGCCGATGCTGTAGGGCATGCGGCAAAATCGATGCTGCGCTGCACGCTGGCCGCTGATGCGTCGACCGGCATAGGCTTTTTTGCCTGCCTGCATATCCGTGTCCTGATATCGGCAGTTGTCCCGGCCTCGTGATCGTCGTTTTGTGAGGACCATTCGATTCGGCTCGCATGCACCGACGAGCCCGCATATTGGTCCCCGCTCGTGACAAGCCATGTTCCGCCGCCGAAGACTGCTGCCCCTGTATCGGCTCATCGCCATACCGACCGGCCGCTGCACGGCATTCTGATGATCATTTGCTCGACGGCGTTTCTGGCATCGTCGGACGCGATGGCGAAGTATCTGTCGCGCACCGGCATGCCATCGGTGGAGATCGCCTGGATCCGCTTTCTGGTGTTCGTCGTGATCTTGCTGCCGATCGTGTTGGCGCCGGCCTCGGGCAATCCGATGCGCTCGGCGCGGCCGCTGCTGCAGGTGTTTCGCGGGCTGGGCCTGTTATGTTCGTCGATCTTTTTCATCATGGCGCTCGGTTATCTCCCGATCGCGGAAGCGACCGCAACCGGCTTCATCTCGCCGCTGTTCGTCACCGGACTATCGGTTCTGTTCCTCGGTGAGAAGGTCGGCCTGCGCCGCTGGACTGCCACCATCGCCGGGCTCGTAGGCGTGCTGATCATCGTGCGGCCGGGCACTGCGGCGTTTCAACCCGGTACCATCTTTCCGATTATTTCGGCGCTGGGCTGGGCGACCGCATTGGTGCTGACGCGCAAAATCAGCGGTGCCGATCGTGCCATCACCACGATGGCGTTCTCGGCGATCACCGGCTTTCTCGTGCTCAGCGTCATCGTGCCGTTCTACTGGATTGCGCCGAGCTGGACACAGATCGCCCTCGGTGTTGGCATCGGCGTCGCCGCTACTGTCGGCCACTGGATCGTGGTGCTCGCTTTTCGTTTTGCGGACGCGTCCGTGCTGGCGCCATTCTCCTATGTGCAACTGGTGTGGGTGACGCTGATTGGATTCTTCGTGTTTGGCGAAGCGCCCGATGCCGTCACTTTCGCCGGTGCTGCAATCATCATTGCCAGCGGCGTCTATACTGCACATCGCGAGCGCGTGCGCCGCGCGCAGGTCACCGCACCGGCGGAACCTTATCCGAGCGCCTGATGACGAGCTGTTGATCGAAACAGGTCGTCCCCATTGCCCGATTTTCCCTGAGCCATGGCGCTTGCGGTGGATACATCCGAATGTGTTGCATATCTTTCCGCAAACATGGACGATGATACGCGGGCATATTTCGGGCTTTATCGTGGCTTAAGAATAGTGCTCTTCCGTGCAATTTTTCCGTGAGTTTTAAACATTCCGAATGTTGCGCGCACTATGCTTTCGATATCTCGTCAGATGTTGGTATCTTTATGCTACGAGTCTGGAATTGCATCGAGTTGCAGCATGACTGGCGGCAGATCCTGCTGGCGGCAGCAGTGTGTTTTCTCACTAGCCTTGCTGCCGTCAACCTGTTCACGCGTGCGCGCACTGCATTGCCCGAGACGCGCCTTGCGTGGTTGATCACCGCAGGCGCGGTCACCGGCTTCGGCACATGGGCGACGCATTTCATCGCGATGCTCGCATACACGCCTGGTTTCGAACTTCGCTACGATCTCATCATCACCGCCTGTTCGCTCGTCGCCTCTGCAGTGATGACCACGGCCGGCTTCGCCATCGCGCTGTTTAATCCAACCAGGCGGAACGCGCTGGCCGGCGGCGCGGTGATCGGCCTCGGCATCGCCTGCATGCACTATATGGGCATGGCGTCGCTGCGCATCCCCGCCATCATCCAGTGGATGCCGGACCTCGTGACGGCGTCGGTCGTCGGCGGCATGGTGATTGGTGCGCTGGCGCTCCTCGTCGCCCAGACCGCCGACCGGCCCGGCAAGCTGCTCGTTGCCGCACTCCTTCTGACGCTCGCGATCTGCGTACATCACTTCGTTGCCATGGGCGCGATCGATCTGACCTACAGCGCCGCAGCCGCTGAGAACCAAAGTCTGCTGTCGCCGATCGAGCTGTCGCTGGCCATTGCGGCCTTCACCGCCGCCGTGGTGATTGCAGGCCTCATCATTGCCATAACAGATCAGCGCAGCCGCCGCAGCATGGGCAAGCGCAATCTGCAGCTCGATGCGGCACTCAACAATATGGAGCAGGGGCTATGCATGTATAGCGCCGATGGCATGCTCGAATTGTGGAACGAGAGCTACATGCGCATGTACAATATCCCGCCGGCCAAGATGTTCACCGGTGCGACCGAGGATCAGGTGCTGGCGATGCGCGCAGCAGCTGGCACGCTGTTCGTCGATATGGATAGTTATGAGATGAAGATGCGCGCGGCGCTCGCGGATCGCGTGCCGAGCAGCCAGACCGCCGAGTTGCCTGACGGACGCACGATCAACCTGCGTTACCGGCCGATGAAGAATGGCGGCTGGGTCGCGACCCACGCCGACATCACCGACCGCAAACTCAGCGAAGCGCGGATCGTGCATCTCGCGCGGCACGATCCGATCACCGATCTGCCCAATCGTGTTGCCTTTAACGAACATCTGACCCGCGTCTTCAGCGAGGCCTCAGCGGGACATGGCTCCTTCGCCATCGCGCGGATCGATATCGATCGCTTCAGAGAGACGAATGACGTATACGGCCAGGCCACCGGCGACGCCGTGCTGGCCGAGTTGGCGAAGCGGCTGGCGCAAGCCTGCAACGGTGCATTTCTGGCACGGCCGAGTGGCGATGTCTTCTCGATCGTGTCTCATCTCGGCGCGGAGTCGCAAACAGCGGAAGACCTCTGCGCGCGGTTGTCGGGCATTCTCGACAATACGTTTCAGATCGACGGCAAGCATATCAATGTTCGCTGCAGTATCGGCATCTCCGTCTATCCGCAGGATGGCCAGAATATCGAAGCTCTCATTGCGCATGCGGATCTGGCGCTCGACCGCGCCAAGGCCGAGGAACGCGGCACCATCCGCTTCTTCGAGGCTGCGATGGATCAGCACATCCGCGAGAAGCGACTGTTGCAACGTGATCTCGCTGTTGCGATCGAGAACAGGCAATTCCAGCTCTATTTTCAGCCGCAGGCGACCGCCGAGGGCGCTGTCGTTGCCTTTGAAGTTCTGCTGCGCTGGCGACATCCCGAGCGCGGCATGATCTCGCCGACGATCTTCATTCCGCTGGCGGAGGAGGCCGGTCTGATTGGCGCTATCGACGAATGGGTGGTGCGGGAAGCCTGCCGCGAGGCGGCGACCTGGGTCAATCCGCTGTCAATCGCCATCAATCTGTCGCCGGTCAACTTTCAGCGCGGCGATGTACCTGGGATGCTCGCCGCTATCCTCGCGGAAACCGGTCTCAGCCCGAAGCGGGTCGAGATCGAGATTACCGAGGGCGTGCTGATTGACGATTTTGCTGGCGCCATCGCGATCCTGCACGCCATCAAGGAACTGGGCGTTCGCGTTGCCATGGACGATTTTGGCACGGGTTATTCGAGCCTGAGCTATCTGCAGGCTTTCCCCTTCGACAAGATCAAGATCGACCAGACCTTTGTGGCCAAGATCGAGGACAATCCGCAGTCCGCGGCTATCGTCCACGCCATTATCGGGCTCGGTCGCTCGTTGAAGCTCCCGGTGATCGCCGAGGGCGTCGAGACCATTGCCCAAATGTCGTTTCTTGCGAGTGAAGGCTGCGCGGAAATCCAGGGCTTCCTGATCGGCCGGCCGCAGCCGATTGCGCATTATCAAAGCGTCGTGGCCAATGCCGGCGGTGGCATTGCAGTGAAGCGCGCCAGCTAGCGCATTTGATAGTTTAACGCCGCATTTTTCGTAGTTCTGTGATGATTGGATACGGTTGAGATCTTCTCATCCGTTGATAATCGCAGTGCTGTGCGATGCACCCAGCCTAAAATTCTTGTCAAATGAACTGAAACCCACCCGCGCATTCGTGATTGATCGTGAAGTCCCGTTCAGGTTGTTGAGTCCGATTTCAACAATACTTGGATGTTGCTTTGCACCTAAGTTGTGGCTGTTACGGAAAGTGACGCGGCGAATAAACGAGTGGTCGTTTCCAGTGCGTGGAGACGCGCGATCGACCTCACTGTTGTCGAGGCTGATGCAACGGGTCTTGGAGCTGTCTTCCCATGTATGAGATGAGTTCGTCTAAGCCGTTTGCGGGCGACAGAATTGCAAGCGGCTCTGAGTTTTGCGGCGCTGAGTACACAAGCGCAACGGAAGCTCTTGGACTGCAGGTCTTCTGCCCACATCCATTGTTATCGGACATCGTCGAAGACATCTGGGATTGGGATCTTCCCGATGGCTCCGCTGCACAGAGCATGACGGTACAATTGGCTCCCAGCGCCTATGGCGTTCTGGTGATGCAGTACCGCGCTCCCTTGAGCGCTGACTGGACCTTTGGGAGTGAAAAGGTCATGCGCGTCTGCCAGCGGCATGTCGCGGTGAAAATGCGGACCGGCATCGTGACGGTGCGTCCGGTCGGTCCGATCGGCGCTGTCATCATTCGCGTCAAACCGGAGGCGTCGGAGCGCATCAGTCAGTTGCCGTTCTCCGAATTTCGCGATCAGAAGATCGAGCTGTGTCACATCTTTCGTAGAAGCGCATTGATGCAGATCGAGCGGGACCTGGCGCAGGCTCCGGACGCCGAGGCGCGGGTTGCGCTTGTGGAGGAATTCTTGCTGCGCCATATGCGGCCGGCGCGGCCACCCAGCCTGCTGGCTCAGGCGGCATCCAGCCTGCGGTTTGATCCATCGATATCGGTGAGCGATCTGGCGAGCCATCTGGATATCAGCGTCCGGCATTTGTCGCGTGGCTTCAAGGCGGCATTCGGCGTCGGCCCCAAGCAGTTCGCGCGCCTCGTGCGCGTGGAGAAAGCGGTCGCAGCCCGGCGCGAAGGCTGTGGCTGGAGCGATATCGCGCAGTCCTGCGGCTTCGCCGATCAGGCGCATTTGATCCATGATTTCCAGGCGATCATCGGCACTGCTCCCGAAGAAATTTTCCATCCACCTGGAATGAAAACGCTCCGGCCTCCGAATTCATCGCGGGGGCGGCTGTTCTTCAATCTGTTCATCGATTAGCCCCATGCTTCTTTATATGCTGATCGCGACTCTGCTGCATTGCGTGAGCGTTTTGCGCCTGCAAGGCATCGGTATTCGTGCGTCGTCCTATATCGAAGCGACTCGCCGATTGAGAAGGAGAGGCGCCATGAAGGCAAGAGTCGTGCGGTTACCTGAGGCCGTCGTAGGTTGCGGCAAGGATCTCCATTGGTTCGAGACCACGCCGGGAGATCTAATCGCCCTGCGGATCCATAGCCGGGATGTGGCTGGCGCGTTCACCATTGTCGAGGCACGCGTGTTGCCGCTCAGTGGACCGCCGATGCACATCCACAAGGAGCGTGACGAGATCTTCGAGGTGCTCACGGGCGTCTTCCGTTTTCAATGCGGCGATGATGTCTTCGACATTTCCGCGGGCAGGACCGTTGTGGTGCCGCGCGGCGTGCCGCATGCCTGGGTCAATCTCGGGTCGCACCCGGCGCGATTGCTGTTCTCTTTCGTTCCAGGCGGCATTGACGATCTGTTCGAGCAGATCGGCAAGACGCCGCCGGACCAATGGGCCGCGCTCGCAGCGCTGCACGACAGCTTCATTACCGGACCGCCGATCGTGATAGAGGGGGCGTCGGAACCCTGTCGCGGAACCAAGACGACCAATGTCACCTTCCTGGTGCCGCGGTCATCGTGAGCCCGGCTGGGGGCCGGCGGCGTCGCCTCATACTGTCTTACACCGGCAGTACGATCGAATACTTCACCTGGCTGAGGGCGAAGCTGGATTCGATCGAGGCGATGCCGTCGAGCCGCGTCAGCTTGTTCTTCAGGAATGCCTCATAGGACGACAGATCCGCCGCGACGACGCGCAAGAGATAGTCGCGGTTGCCGGTCATCAGATAGCACTCCAGTACTTCCTCCCATTTCGAGATCGCCTTCGCAAAACGGTTGAGGTCTTCCTCCTTCTGCCTGACAAGCTTGATGGAGATGAAGACGCTGACTGGCAGCCCGATCGATTTCTGATCGACCAGCGCCATGTAGCGGGTGATGACGCCGCGTTCTTCCAGCAATTTTACCCTGCGATGGCACGGCGAGATCGATAGCCCGACCTTGTCGGCGAGCTCCTGCATGGTGATGCGACTGTCGATCTGCAGTGCGGCGAGAATCTTGCGGTCGATTGCGTCGAGGGCTGACATTGGGAAAATTCCATGAAATCTGAACCAGAACAATTCATTTATCCCAATATGGCCGTGGTTGTCGCGATGAATTGAGAAAATCCCGCGAGGCTGCCTGCTAGAATGGCGACCTCATCACGAACCAGCACAGCTGGCCGACGCGGGAGCCCACCATGCCGATCGATCACAATCGCCTGCAGACCCTGACCGCATTGGCGCGCAAGGTGCTCTGGCTCTCGTCATGGACCATCCACAACGCCAACCACATCCGCCCCAATGCCGATGGTCTCAAGGTCGGCGGTCATCAGGCCTCAAGCGCCTCGCTTGCGACGATTATGTCGGCGCTTTATTTTTCGGTGCTGAAGCCTGAAGATCGCGTCGCGGTGAAGCCGCATGCGAGTCCGGTGTTTCACGCCATCCAGTATCTGTTCGGCAACCAGACCCGCGAGAAGCTGGAAAACTTCCGCGGCTTCAAGGGGGCGCAGAGCTATCCGTCGCGCACCAAGGATATCGACGATGTCGATTTCTCCACCGGATCTGTCGGCCTCGGTGTCGCGCAGACATTGTTCTCGTCACTGGTGCAGGACTACGTCTCGGCGCATGGCTGGATGAAGGACCGCCGCGAGGGGCGGATGATGGCGCTGGTCGGCGATGCCGAGATGGATGAGGGCAATATCTTCGAGGCGCTGCTGGAAGGCTGGAAGCACGGGTTGCGCAATACCTGGTGGGTCGTCGACTACAATCGCCAGAGCCTCGACGCCGTGGTGCGCGAGGGGCTGTGGGAGAAGTTCGAATCCATGTTCCGCAATTTCGGCTGGGACGTGGTGATCGTGAAGTATGGCCGCCTGATGCAGACGGCCTTTGCCGAGCCCGGCGGCGGCGCGTTGAAGACCTGGATCGACAATTGTCCGAACCAGATCTATTCGGCGCTGTGTTTTCAGGGTGGCGCGGCGTTCCGCAAGCGGCTCAACGACGAGATCGGCGATCAGGGTCCGGTGTCGCGCCTGATCGAGGCGCGCAGCGACGAGGAACTGCTGGCGCTGATGTCCAATCTCGGCGGCCACGACATGGCCAGCATGATCGAAGCCTTCGAAGCGGTCGATCACGATCGTCCAGTCTGTTTCATCGCCTACACCATCAAGGGCATCGGCCTGCCGTTCCAGGGCCATAAGGACAATCACGCCGGCCTGATGACGCCGACGCAGATGGAGACCTGGCGCGCGGCGCAGAATATCCGGCCCGGCCATGAATGGGACAGGTATGAGGGACTGCCGCAGGATGCGGCGACGCTGGATGCGTTCCTGAAAGATGTGCCCTTCGTGCAGCAGGGCACGCGACGCCTGAGCGCGCCTGCTATCGATGTCCCCGCGCATCTGTCGTTCAAGCCGTCGCCGGAAATGTCGACGCAGCAGGGTTTCGGCCTCGTGCTGCATGAGCTGGCACGTGGCGATACCGAACTGGCGTCGCGTATCGTGACCGCGTCGCCCGATGTCACCGTGTCCACCAATCTCGGCGCCTGGGTCAATCGCCGCGGGTTGTTCGCGCGTGCCGAGAAGGCCGATCATTTCCGCAGCGAGAAGATTCCCTCGACCTTCAACTGGGACTTCTCGCCGAAGGGCCAGCATCTCGAACTCGGCATTGCCGAGGCCAACCTCTTCATCCTGATGTCGGCGCTGGGCCTGTCGAGCAGCATCAACGGCGTCCGCCTGCTGCCGGTCGCGACGCTGTACGATCCCTTCATTGAGCGTGGTCTCGATCAGCTCAATTATGCCTGTTATCAGGATGCCCGCTTCATGATGGCTGCAACGCCGTCGGGCATCACGCTGGCGCCGGAAGGCGGCGCGCATCAGTCGATCGCGACGCCACTGATCGGCATGGCGCAGGATGGTCTCGCCTCGTTCGAGCCGGCTTTCGTCGACGAACTCGCTGTGATCATGGGCTGGGGATTCCAGCACATGCAGCGCGACGCGGGGACCGATGAGGCCGGCCAACGCACGGGCGGCTCGGTGTATCTGCGGCTGTCCACGCGCACGATCGAACAGCCACAGCGCATGATGACGCCGGAGCTGCGGGAGGGCATCACCGATGGCGCCTATTGGCTGCGTAAGCCGGGCGCCAATTGCGATCTGGTGATCGCCTATACCGGCACGCTGGCGCCGGAGGCGATCGAGGCAACGGGATTGCTCGGCGACAGCCATCGCGACATCGGCCTATTGGCGATCACCTCAGCGGATCGTCTCCATGCCGGCTGGACATCGGCGCGGAAAATTCGCCGCGACAGGCGTAATCCGCAGCATCTGAGCCATATCGAGAAGCTGCTGCAGCCGCTGCCGCGCGATTGCGGCATCGTCACCGTGCTCGACGGCCATCCCGCGACTTTGGGCTGGATCGGCAGCGTCTGCGGTCATCGTATGGAAGCGCTGGGCGTCGACCAGTTCGGCCAGACCGGCACGATCGACGACCTTTATCGCCATCACGGCATCGACGCGAATGCGATCGTCGACGCGGCGGAGGAGCTGAGCGGCGTGCCGGTGCTGCACCGGAAGATGGCAGTGTGAGTTCTTAACCTCTCCTCGCCCTTTGCGGGGAGAGGTCGCCGCGTCTTCGCGGCGGGTGAGGGGCATGGCACGGCCTCACCACAGGCTTAGAATTCACGGGTCGGAATGTGCGGCGGCCTCACCGGTGTCATCCCCGCGAAGGCGGGGATCCATAATCACGGTTGGCGCAATTGAAGCGGCAGAGTCACGACGTCAGCGCTTCTTCAAAATCTCTGGCGTGTATGGGTCGTTCCCGCCCCGCGCACGCCTTTGGCGTGCTAGGCGGGGACGACACCTGAGTTTTGGTCGCGCCTCAAAACGCCTTGAACGTGATGATCGTGTGCGTGTCCTGGATGCCCGGGATGGTCTGGACCTTCTCGTTCACGAAATGGCCGATGTCGGTGGCGTTATCGACGTAGAACTTCACCAGCAGGTCGTAATGCCCGGCGGTGGAATAGATCTCCGAGGCGATTTCGGCTTCGGCCAGCGCGTTGGCGACGGCATAGGACTGGCCAAGCTTGCACTTGAACTGGACAAAGAAGGGGACCATCGGGATTCTCCGGAAACGGGCGATTTTAGAGATCATCAAGCCCAAAACAGGGGGCGGCGCAAGCCGCCAGCATGTCGCCACCTTGTCGGTCCGGCAATAGAGGGCTAGGACTGAGACGCCCGCTTATCACTTGATCTCGCGCGAGTTTTTCCGATGCCCACACCCATTGCCCTGACCATTGCCGGGTCAGATTCCTCAGGCGGCGCCGGCATCCAGGCAGACCTCAAGACCTTTGCGGCGCTCGGCGTCTACGGCGCCTCGGTGATCTCCGCGCTGACGGCGCAGAACACCAAGGGCGTCACCGGCATTCATCAGGTGCCCGCGGAGTTCGTGAGCGAGCAGATCAATGCCGTGTTTGTCGACCTTGCCGTCGGCGCGGTGAAGATCGGCATGGTCGCGCAGCGCGATGTGATCGAGGCCATCGCCGCCGGCCTCGCCACATGGCAGCCGAAACATGTGGTGCTCGATCCGGTGATGGTCGCCACATCAGGCGATCGCCTGCTGGCGCCGGAAGCCATCGCGGCGCTGCGCAGCACGCTGATCCCGCTGGCGGATATCATCACGCCGAACCTGCCGGAGGCCGCCGCACTGCTCGACGAGCCGATGGCAGAGGGCGATGCTGCGATCGAGGCGCAGGGCAAACGTTTGCTCGCGCTCGGCTGCAAGGCTGTGCTGATCAAGGGCGGCCACGGGACCGGCCCGGAGAGCACCGACTATTTCATCACCGTAGACCGCGCCATTGCGTTGCCGGCAGCGCGGGTGTCCACGAAGAATACCCACGGTACCGGCTGCACGCTGTCATCAGCGATCGCGGCTGGTCTCGCCAAGGGGCAGGACATGGAAGCCGCCGTCCGCGCGGCGAAAGCCTATGTCACGGCAGCGATCGCTGCGGCTGATCGGTTTACGGTCGGGCATGGCCACGGCCCGGTCCATCACTTCCACACCTCTTACTGATCCCGTCACGTCGCCCGCGCCGGGCCTCAGGCCGCCTTGGCGTGATCGGTCGGCGTTTCACGCAGGGTGACAAAGAACTGCTTCACCTGTTCGGCGAGATCGCCGGCGGCCGAGGAGACGTTGCCGGAGGCGCTGAACACGCCGTCGGCCGAGCGGTTGGTTTCGTTGATCGCCACGTTGACCGCCGAGATGTTTGACGCCAGCATCTGGGTGCCGGATGCGGCCATCTGCACGTTCTGGGAAATTTCCCGCGTCGCTGCGCCCTGCTGCTCCATGGCGCTGGCGATTGCGGTGGTGACCTCGTCGATCTCACGCATGGCCAGCGCAATCTCCTTGACCGAGGCCACGGCCGTCGTGGTGGTGGCCTGAATACCCGCGATCTGCTGCGCGATCTCGCCCGTTGCCTTCGCGGTTTGACTGGCCAGCGATTTGACTTCGGATGCCACGACGGCGAAGCCGCGGCCGGATTCGCCGGCGCGGGCTGCCTCGATGGTGGCGTTGAGTGCCAGCAGGTTGGTCTGTGCGGCGATGGCCTGGATCAGGTCGACCACGGATCCGATCCGCTGGGCGGCCTCGGCGAGGCCTTCGATCTCCGATTCGGAACGGTTGGTCGTGGCGCCCGCCGTTGTGACGGTCAATGTCGCGCGCTCGATCTGACGGCCGATCTCCATGATCGAACTCGTCAACTCCTCTGCTGCTGATGCGACGGTCTGAACGTTGGTCGCCGTTTCCTCTGATGCACCTGCTGCAGAAATAGCCTGCTGCGCGGCGTCGCTGGCAATCCCCGTCAGAGACTGCGCGGTGTGCTTGAGTGTGCCGGCATTCTCGTCCACCGTCGCCAGCAATCCGTTGGCGGTGATGCGGAAGCTCTCAACGGTGCGCTCGATGTGACGATTGCGCGCTTCACGTTCAGCCACTTCGATCGCAATACCTTTCGCGGCTTCCTGCTGTGCGATGACATTGTCGCGGAACTTGGCGACGGCGCCGGCGACCGTGCCGATCTCGTCGGCACGCCGCGCAGTGTCGAACGCCGCGGTGGTATCGCCGCCCGACAGGCGCACGGAATCCCTCACTAATTCGATCATCGGTTTGACGATTCCGAACCGGCCGATCAGGAATCCCGACGCCAGTCCGAACAGCACGCCGATTATCGTTGCCAGTATCAGCAGCCGCGAGGTCGTGACATATTCCTCCGCTGCGGCTTGGGTGTAGAGATCCACGCGATCGAGCAGACGGTTCGAGACGGCGCGCATCGCGGTCCGCACTTTCTCCGCTGCCTCGCGGCCTTTCACGGCGGCCTCACGCAGCCGATTGGTTTGCTCGTCGAGCTGCACATCGGTCGCAGCGCTGGCGAGCTTGATGGTGGTTTCCAGGTTATTCTTGTACGCCGCGAGTGCTTCGTTCACGGCTGGCAACATGGCGCGCGTCTGTTCGTCGCGGGTTTCCTGGATGTTGGCGATGCCGGCTTCCAGCGACTTCAACTGCGCGTCGATATCCTGTTTGGTTTGCGCGACGTTCTGCGGCCGGGGGTCCAGCGCAAGACGGAATTCGGCGCGATTGAGCCCGATGACTTCCTGGTTCGCGCGTGCGCCCGTCAAGGCGCGCTTCGACGCCTTGCTCATGTTGGTCGCGCCTTCATCGAGCCTGGCCATCGCACTGATGCCGAGCCAGCTCAGACCAATGGAGATCGACGCCATCAGGCCGACGATTGCCAGGATTTTGGTGAGTACGTTGAAACGGGCGAGAAACGTCACGAGCGCCTCCAGGTGTTGGCTGAGGATGGCATGCCCGTTTGGTGTCGCGGACATCGGTCCCGCTGACTTTGGCAGCGGGAGATTAATCTTCGATGAAACCAAAAGTAGTGTGGTTTTGCGCGGCGTCTTGTGGTGGTGGTATGTTTCTGCGCATCGCCTTTGTGTGCAGCCTGGCAATGCTGAAGGCGTATTTCACACCGGCCGCTGCGCCTTCCGATTGCGCACGGGGCAGTTTGATCGTGGCGGAGATTCAGGTCAGCAAAGCGCGTGCGCCAATAGGATAGTTCGCCGGGATACATGTCAGGTGGCTGCGCTTGCCGCGTTATCCTCAGCCATCGCCGTCAAGCTGCTAAAAACATCTCCCCCGAAGCGCCTGTGGCCCTTGCAGAGGCTTCCTGCGACACTCTGTCGTCGATCTGTCATCCCGGCTTGATATCAGCCGAACAGCAAATGGGTTGTCCGATTCTTCCGGACACGCTGGGCGGAACCTTCGATGACGACGCTGGATCTCGATAAGTCCATTGTTGAAACGGCCTATGCGCGCTGGGCTCCGATCTATGATGCGGTGTGCGGTCCGGTGATGCTGAAGGGCCGTCGCGCCGCTGCCGAAGCCGCGCGTGCTGTCGGCGGCAAGGTGCTTGAAGTCGGTGTCGGCACCGGCCTGTCATTCGATGACTACGATACGAGCACCGAGATCACCGGTATCGATTTAAGCGGGCCCATGCTTGCCAAGGCGCGCGCCAAGATGGCAACGGGCCGCTATCCGTGGGTCAAGGGCGTCCAGGAGATGGACGCGCATGCGATGACCTTCGCCGACGCCACGTTTGACTGTGTCGTCGCGCAGTTCGTGATCACACTCGTCGAGAATCCCGAACAGGTGCTGTCGGAGTGCCACCGCGTGGTGAAGCCGGGCGGGCGCATCATTCTCGTCAATCATCTGTATTCGGAGACGGGGCTGGCAGCCGCCGTGGAGCGCTGGGCCGCCGTGAAGACCCGTTCCCTCGGCCTGCGTCCGGAATTTCCGTTCGCGCGGCTGCAGGCATGGTCGCAAGCGAACGCTGAATCGATCCTCGTCGAACGCCGCAAGGTAGCGCCGTTCGGCATCTACACATTGGTTACTTTTGAGCGAACCGCGGCGGCGCTGGCGGCGTAAATCGTCATCGCCGTGTCATGCAAATCAGTTAGCTGCTCGACATGGAAAGAGACGTGATGAGTGAAGGCAACGAAAAGCGCTTTCGCACCTTGTTTATCTCCGACGTCCACCTCGGCGCCCGCGGATCGCAGGCCGACCGGTTGCTGGATTTCCTCCGCACTCACGATGCCGATACCATCTATCTTGTTGGCGATATCGTCGATGGCTGGGCGCTGAAATCCGGTTGGCACTGGCCGCAATCTCATAACGACTTCGTCCAGAAGATGCTCCGCAAAGCGCGCAAGGGCGCCAAGGTCGTTTACATTCCCGGAAATCACGACGAATTCCTGCGCAATTATTACGGTACGCATTTCGGCGGCATCGAGGTTGTCGAGACCGCGACGCATGAAGGTGCGGACGGCAAGAAATACCTCGTCATTCATGGCGACATCTTCGACCTCGTGGTGCAGAACGCGCGCTGGCTCGCCCATCTCGGTGACAAGGCCTACGACTTCGCAATCCAGATGAATCGTCTGGTCAATGCGCTGCGTAAGCTGTTCGGCTTCCCTTACTGGTCGCTGTCGAAATGGGCCAAGATGAAGGTGAAGAACGCCGTCAACTATATCGGCGCGTTTGAAGAGACGCTGGCCGGCGAGGCACGGCGTCACGGCGCTGACGGCGTGATCTGCGGTCATATCCACTACGCGACGATCCGCGATGAGCACGGCATCCGCTACATGAATTGCGGCGATTGGGTCGAAAGCTGCACCGCGCTAGTCGAACATGAGGACGGCCGCTTCGAGATCATCACCTGGACCGATCCGGTTCGCCGCGGCATGCCGGTGCAGGCGCTCGCGCCAGCCAAGGCAGCTTGAAGGATGGCGGCCTGATGCGGATTCTCGTCGCCACTGATGCCTGGCATCCCCAAGTCAACGGTGTTGTGCGGACGCTGACGATGATGGCAGAGGCGGCGAAGGGCTTTGGCGTCGATGTAAGTTTTCTCACGCCGGAATCGTTTCGCACCGTTGCCCTGCCGAGCTACGCTGACTTACGTGTTGCGATCCCGAGCCGCCGCAAGATCGCTCAACTGATCGACGAGGCGAAGCCCGACAATATCCATATCGCGACCGAAGGCCCGATCGGCTTTTCCGTGCGGGCCTATTGCCGCCGCCGGAGCATTCCCTTCACCACCAGTTTCCATACGCGCTTCCCCGAATATATCTCGGCGCGTTTTCCGATTCCGGAGGCCTGGGTCTGGGCAGGCCTGCGCCGTTTCCATGGCGCGAGCTCCGCGGTGATGGCGGCTACGCCAGCGCTCGCGAGCGAGCTACGTGACCGCGGCTTCCGCAATGTCGTGCTATGGCCGCGCGGCGTCGATGCCAGTCTGTTTCATCCGCGCCAGGTCGATCTCGGCAAGCCGAAGCCGATTTTCCTCTCGGTCGGCCGCGTCGCCGTCGAGAAGAACCTCGAAGCCTTCCTCGATCTCGACCTGCCGGGTACGAAGGTCGTGGTCGGCGATGGCCCGGCGCGCGCTGCGCTCGAAGCGAAATATCCCGACGCGCTGTTCACGGGCGCGTTGCAGGGCGAGGCTCTAGCCATTGCCTATGCTTCAGCCGATGTCTTCGTGTTTCCGAGCAAGACCGACACCTACGGTCTCGTGCTGCTCGAGGCGCTGGCGAGCGGCGTGCCGGTGGCAGCGTTCCCGGTGACGGGTCCGAAAGACGTGATCGGCGCGTCGCCGGTCGGCGTCTTGTCGGATGATTTGCGGCAGGCCTGTCTCAAGGCGCTCGAAATCTCGCCGCAGGAATGTCTCAGCTTTGCCGCAGGCCACACCTGGGAGGCCTCGGCGCGTGCTTTCGTCAGCAATATCAGCCATGTGCGGGCTGAAATCGCCGCCCGTGCACCGTCCGCGGCGAAGCATCCGCGTTTCGCCGCCTGATCTGCGATTGGTATAGCTTGCCCGTCGGTTGTGTCGCGCGATAAAATGCGCGCATGACAAATACTCCATTGCCGATCACATCCGCCGATATCGATGCCGCCGCGCGCGTCATCGCACCCTATGCGGCGCGCACGCCCTTGCTCCGTTCGCCTGCACTCGATGCGCTGACCGGTGCGAAAGTGTTCCTGAAGCCGGAAGTGCTGCAGCGAACCGGTTCGTTCAAGTTTCGCGGCGCCTTCAACAAGATCTCCTCGATCCCCGAGGGTGAGCGCGGCAGGGGCGTCGTCGCATTCTCCTCCGGCAATCACGCACAGGGCGTTGCCGCCGCGGCGCAGATCCTCGGCATGAAAGCGACCATCGTGATGCCGTCCGATGCGCCGGTGTCGAAGGTCGAACGCACCAGGGGCTATGGCGCCGAAGTCGTGCTCTATGATCGTGACAAGGAAGACCGCGAAGCCATCGCCCGCGATATTGCCGGCAAGAGCGGTGCCACGGTCGTGCCGCCCTATGATGATGTGTTCGTGATGGCCGGGCAGGGCACCGTCGGTCGCGAGATCGCCGAGGACATGGCCGCCCTGGGCATCGTGCCGGACATCGTGTCTGCGCAGGCCTCCGGCGGCGGCCTGATCGGCGGCATTGCCACAGCGGTGAAGGCGCGATTCCCCGAGACCTCAATCATCGTCGCAGAACCCGCGGGCTTTGACGATCACGGCCTCTCATTGCGCGCCGGCAAACGTGTGGCCCATAGCAATGCGGGCCGCACGATCTGCGATGCGCTGATGGCCCTGACGCCCGGCGAAATCACCTTCGCCGTCAATCAGCACCTGCTGTCGGGTGCCGTCACCGCCACCGACGAGGAAGTTGGCAAGGCAATGGCCTTTGCGTTCCGCGATTTGAAGCTGGTGGTCGAGCCCGGCGGTGCCGTGGCGCTGGCCGCGCTGATGCACGGGCGTTTCGACGCGCGCGGCAAGACGGTGGCGATCGTTTTGTCCGGCGGCAATGTCGATGCGGATCTCTACGCCAGGATCATCAACGCCTGAGCTGAAGCGCTTACGAGAAGAAGGCGATCTTCTCGGCCTGCGTCATCTTGCGGATCGGCGCCAGCGGGTCCGATGCCGGCGCGTTCGGATCCGCGATCACGCCGCCAGCAATCAGCGCTGCGCCGAGTGATGGCGCGGCGGCTTCCACCTGAGGTACCAGATCCGGCTGCGGCGGCTCGGGTGCCAGCGCAACCTCGGCGATCTGCGCCAGCGTCATCAGATCGGGATTGAGGGCTTCGGGCTCGGCTGGCTGAACAGCGACAGCTTCAACCTGCATTACCTCAGGCTCAACGTATTGAGGCTCGGCAAGCTGAGGCCCAATAACGTCCGGCTCGCTCAGATCGAGCGCGCCCATCTCTGCGGCGACCATATCGAGCACGGCGAGGTCATGTTCGTCCTCAGCAATGCCCGCCGTTTCAGACGCCTGCGAGACATCGTCTGCGGCAATAGCCAAGGAGGCCTCAGCCATCGTCGCGGCAAGCCCCACGCTAGCTTCTGCGATGGGCGCGGCCGTTTCAGCGACGGTCTCTGCGGCGACCGTCTCTGCGGGGGCCGGCTGTACAGCGGCGCGCGGCGGTTCGACGCTTGAGATCGTGACCGTTTCAGCGAGTACTTCGCTCGCCTGCGACTTGAACAACGGCGTCACGGATGCTTCGCGTGCTTCGGCGACAACGGGCTCGACCTTTTCGGCAGTCGGAGTCGGCTCGGCCTGCGCAACCGTCGCCGCGCTGCCATCGACCATCTGCTCGACCCGCTGCATCAGCAAGTCGTAGCTCGCCAGCACATCCTCACGGCCATTGCCATTGAGAGCCTGCTGGCCGGCCTCGATAGCCTTGACCTGCGTGTCGAGCAGATCGCAGATCCGCGTGTCGGCGCCGCATTCACGCAGCGTCCAGGCGATCTCGCGGATGATGCGGGTGCCGTTACGGGCGCCGGTCAAAACCTCGTCGGCGTCGACGCGCGGCATCGCCTCTATGGCGCTGGCCTTGGCCTGACGGACGGCAGAACGGATCGCGCCGAGCGCGGCGATCAGGCTGAGCGCCGGCGCCTGCTTCTGGGCGGCGAGATTGGCTTCGAGCCGCGTGACGGCTTCGAGCACCAGGCTGGTGTCGGCCGTGCGGTTGCGCTTGGCATATTCGGCGAGAAACCAGCGGCCGCGCGCGGTTTCCATGAAGGCTTCGCGGATCGCGTCATAGTCTGCCTCGCCCGGCACATTGGGGCGGGCGGAGATCGGCGACAGGGCAAATGCTTCTTCGGCCATCATGATAACTCGTGGCGCGCACAGGGATGCGCGATATGTAACCATCTCCACGATCCCGTGGCGAATCGCAGTTCACCTCATGATAGCCGAATCCGCCCCCCATAGCGCCCCGCAAATCCGCCGCAAATTCGCGCAGCGGCTGGCGATGTTCTACGGCACCGTGTTCGGCTCCAGCGGCTTCTATCTGCCATTCTTCCCCGTCTGGCTGAAGGCGATCGGCATCGATCCGACCTGGATCGGCGCCATCCTTGCTGTGCCGTCGATGACGCGCTTCACCACGCTGCCCTTCATCACGGCGTTTGCCGAGCGCCGTCATGCTCTGCGCCAGACGATGATTGTCTGTGCCTTCCTCACCATGATCGGCTTTGCGACAGTGGGCATGCTACGCGAACCGCTCGCCGTGCTCCTGGTGTTCGCGCTGACGGCAGTGGTCTGGACGCCGCTCACGGCGCTGACCGATGGCTATGCGCTGAAAGGCGTCGTGCGCTTCGGCTTCAGTTACGGTCCGCTACGACTGTGGGGCTCGGCCGCCTTCGTGGTCGGTGCGCTTGCCTGCGGTCTGGTGGTCAACTGGCTCGACGGTGAGCATTTGATCTGGGTGATTGTTGCAGCGATGGTGCTGTCGGCTGTCGTCAGCCTTGGTCTGCAGCCACTTGGCGCGCCGACAGGCGACGGTACGGTGCTCTCGAAGGCAAGCGCATTGCTGCGCGATCCCGGCTTCCTCGCGATCGCGATCTCCGCAGCACTGATCCAGGGCAGCCATGCCGGCTACTACACCTTTGCGTCGATCACCTGGCAGGCGGCTGGGCTCGACGGCCTCACCATCGCTGGTCTATGGACGCTCGGCGTGCTCGCCGAAATCATCCTGTTCGCAGTGTCGCCGCGCCTGACTTTGTCACCTACAACCATGGTCATCCTTGGTGGCCTTGGCGCATTGCTGCGCTGGACGCTGACCGCGCAAACGCTTCCGCTCCCGATTCTCGTGGTTGTGCAATTGCTGCACGGCGCGACCTATGGATTGACGCAGCTGGGCACAATGGGCCTGTTGCTGCATCACGTCCCGCCGCACGTCATGGCGCGTGCGCAGGGCTACGTCACCGCCTGCACCGGCCTTGTGATGAGCAGCATGGCAGTTCTGTCAGGCGCGATCTATGCGCGTTACGGCGAGGGCGTTTACTACGTGATGGCCGTGCTCGGCCTTGCCGGCGCGACCGTCATATGGTTCGGCCGGCATCGCGCCGGGCAGCCGCCGGGCGTTGCGGGCGATCAGCCCCAGAGCGCCGCGTCGGGCGGATAGACCGTGCTCTCGTCGTAGCGCAAACCGCCGTCGCGATCTCCGGCGAGCAATAGCGGGCCATCAAGATCGACGAAGCGTGCATATTGCGCAATCAGCATCGCGGGCGCCATCGCCAGCGACGTCGCCACCATGCAACCGACCATAATGTCGAGATTCATGGCACGCGCGGCATCGGCCATCGCCAGCGCTTCGGTCAGGCCGCCGGCCTTGTCGAGCTTGATGTTGATCGCATCGTAACGCCCGCGTAACGCCTCAAGCGAAGCGAGGCCATGCACGCTCTCGTCGGCACAGACCATGATCGGCCGATGCACATGCATCAGCGCATCATCCTTGCCTGCCGGCAGTGGCTGCTCGATCAGCGTGACGCCGGCGTTATGGCAGGCATCGAGATTGGCTTTCAGGTTGTCCGGCGTCCACGCCTCATTGGCATCGACGATCAACTCGGATTCCGGTGCAGCCTGGCGCACGGCCGTGATGCGGCTGATGTCGTCGTCACTGCCGAGCTTGATCTTCAGCAACGGCCGGTAGGCGGCCTTTGCGGTGGCTGAGGCCATCGCCTCGGGTGTACCGAGCGAGATCGTATAGGCGGTGGTGCAGGCGCGGGGCGCGGGCTGCTGCAGCATGTCCCAGACGCGCAGGCCCTGGCTCTTGGCCTCGAGGTCGAGCAGGGCGCAATCCACGGCGTTACGGGCCGCACCGGCAGGCATGGCCGACTGCAGGGCGTTTCGGTCGAGGCCTGCGGCAAATCGATCCTGCATCGCCAGGATGGCCGCCAGCGTGGCCTCCGGGGTCTCGCCATAGCGCGCATAGGGCACGCATTCGGCACGGCCAGTTACGCCGCCGCGGCTGATCTCGGCGACCACGACGACGGCCTCGGTCTTGGCGCCGCGGCTGATGGTGAAGGCGCCGGCGATCGGCCATTGCTCGATCCGGGCGGTCAACAGGGCGGGGGTAGCGTCGGATGCGGACAATGCGGCGTCTTTCGGGCTGTGCCTGGAACGGCGGGTAATGGCGTGTCTATAAGTTTACGTGATCGCCGTGAACTTGTTTGCGACGCAATGCCGGTGTCTGACAGGGCGGATTAAGGCTATATTAACCATAGCAACGTGTTGGCTTCACTTGGCTTCTCAGAAACGTATTTGGGCGTGTTAATACTTTGTTCATGCACAGACTGAACGCCCGCGGGAGCCTGTTTTGAGCGGCCCGACCCTGGAACAGATCGCGAAAGGCGACGGCTTGGCGCTGTGCGCGGCTGGGTCGTGGACGGCGCGTTTTGCCCCCGCGCTCGAAAAGCTCGTCGGCGAGGCCGAGAAGCTGACCGGCAGCCGTCCCAACATCTTCATCGACGTGTCGCAGGTTTCCAAGCTGGACACATTCGGCGCCTGGCTGATCGAGCGGCTCCGCCGGGCGCTGACCAATGGCGGCCATGAGGCGCAGATCGCCGGCCTGTCGGCGAATTACGCGACCCTTGTGGACGAGGTTCGCCGTGTAAAGCCGGCCGTGGCGCCTCCAGCAGGCGGCAGCCACCTGATCGCCGTGCTCGATGGAATCGGGCGTAACGTCCATGGCATCGGGGAAACCCTGGTCGCGCTGGTCGACATGATCGGCGCGGTGATCGCTGCCTGGTTCCGGGTTTGGCGCCATCCGTCGAAATTTCGGCTGACCTCGGTGGTGCACCATCTGCAGCAGGTATGCTGGAACGCGGTACCGATCGTGGTGCTGATCACGTTCCTGATCGGCTGTATCGTCGCCCAGCAGGGCATCTTTCATTTCCGCCGTTTCGGCGCCGACGTCTTCGTGGTGGACATGCTCGGCGTGCTGGTGCTGCGAGAGCTTGGCGTGCTCCTGGTGGCGATCATGGTCGCTGGCCGGTCCGGCAGCGCCTATACCGCCGAACTCGGCTCCATGAAGATGCGAGAGGAGATCGATGCGCTGCGCACCATGGGCTTCGATGCCATCGAGGTGCTGATCCTGCCGCGTATGGTGGCGCTGGTGCTGGCGCTGCCCATTCTCGCATTTCTCGGCGCCATGGCTGCGCTCTACGGCGGCGGCCTCGTTGCATGGACCTATGGCGGCGTTGACCCCTCATCGTTCCTCTCGCGCCTGCGCGAGGCAATCTCGATCAATCACTTCATTGTCGGTATGGTGAAAGCGCCGGTCATGGCCATGGTGATCGGCATCGTCGCCTGCGTCGAAGGCCTGGCCGTACAGGGCAGCGCGGAATCGCTGGGGCAGCACACAACATCGTCGGTGGTGAAGGGAATCTTCTTCGTGATCGTGATGGACGGCGTGTTCGCGATCTTCTTCGCATCGATCGGGATCTGACGGCCATGACCTCGACGACTGCGACACCCATTGTTGAGACGCCGACGGCTGCTGCCTCCACCTCTGCCAATGCGATCATCAGCGTGCGCGATCTCACCGTGGCATTCGGCAGTCGCCGCGTGCTCGACGGCCTCCATCTCGATGTCACCCGCGGCGAAATCCTCGGCTTCGTCGGCGCGTCCGGCGCTGGCAAGTCTGTGCTGATGCGCACGATCATTGGCCTCGTGCCGAAAGTCTCCGGCACGATCGAAGTGTTCGGCACCGATCTCGATAGTGGCGACAAGGCACGCCGCGAAGTCGAGCGGCGCTGGGGCATCTTGTTCCAGCACGGTGCGCTGTTTTCGTCGCTCAACGTGCGACAAAACATCCAGTTTCCGGTGCGGGAATATCTCAAGGTCTCCGAACGCCTGCTCGATGAGATCACCATGGCCAAGCTCACCATGGTCGGGCTCAAGCCGGAGGTCGCGGATCGCTACCCGTCGGAACTGTCGGGCGGCATGATCAAGCGCGTCGCGCTGGCGCGGGCGCTCGCGCTCGATCCGGAGATCGTGTTCCTGGACGAGCCGACATCGGGTCTCGATCCGATCGGCGCTGGCGATTTCGACGAGCTGGTGCGCACGTTGCAGCGAACTTTGGGGCTGACCGTTTTCATGGTAACTCATGACCTCGACAGCCTGCATACAGCCTGCGACCGGATCGCCGTTCTCGGCAATGGCAAGATCATCGCGCAGGGAACGATGGCCGACATGCTGGCCTCGCAACATCCCTGGCTACGGGAATATTTCCACGGCAAGCGCGCACGCGCTGTTATCGGCTAGTTGTACTGGAGTTGGGTTGATGGAAACGCGGGCGAACTTCGTCCTGATCGGAACTTTCACGCTGGCGGTGATCGCCGCAGCGTTCGGCTTCGTGCTCTGGTTCCAGAATCTGCATTCGACCCAGCAGCGCACGCCGCTGCGGATCATCTTCGAAGGTGCGGCCTCGGGTCTGCGCAACGGCGGCAACGTCAACTTCAATGGTATCCGGGTCGGCGAGGTCGTCTCCGTGAAGCTCGACAATCCGAAGCGCGTCGTTGCGCTGGCGATGGTCGAAAATATTGCGCCAATCCGCAAGGATACGATGGTCGGTCTTGAGTTTCAGGGCCTGACGGGCGTGGCGGCAATTGCGCTGAAGGGCGGCGACGAAGGCGCGCCCGCGGTGCCGCTCGATACCGACGGCGTGCCGGTGCTGACGGCCGATCCGGAATTGCTGCGCGATATCTCTGAATCGATCCGGGCAACGCTGAACAACGTCAATCGTCTGGTCGCCGACAATCAGGATACTCTCAAGGGCGCCATGAAGAATGTCGAAACCTTCACGGCGACGCTCGCAAAGAATTCCGAAGTGATCGACAGCATCATGCTGAAGATCGACAGCGTGATGGGCAAGGCCGACGGCGTCATGGGCAAGGCGGATAGCGTGGTGGCGCGAACCGACAACATCCTGCTCGGCCTGGATGCGCTTGCGGGTGGCAAGGACGGCGGTGAGCTGACCGCGGCCGTGAAGTCGTTCCATGAGCTGACGGAGAATCTCGACAAGCGGTCCGGCGCATTGATGCTCGATGGGCGCCGTACTCTTGCGGATATCAGCCGCGCCGTGAACAATCTCGACCGTAACCCGACGCGTCTGTTGTTCGGTGCCAGTAGCAGCAGTACACCTGCGGCATCGCCGGCCCCGGCGGCAGCACCTGCTGCTCCTCCGCGTCGTCGCCAAGCTCAATAGATCTGGAGAATGCTGATGGAGACCGCGGACCGTTTCACCATCAGCAACGGCCGGGTCACGGCGACGATCAAGTCCGACGGCGCTGAACTGTGCTCGCTGAAGGATGCGCATGGGCATGAAGTGCTCTGGCAGGCCGGCGAGGAATGGCCTCGCCATGCGCCGCTGCTGTTTCCGATCGTCGGCAAGCTGAAGAACGATGTGCTGCGCCATCGCGGCCAGGTCTATGCAATGACCCAACACGGTTTTGCGCGCGACCAGCGCTTCAGTTGGACCGGGCAGGGATCTGCGTCCTGCTCGCTTTCACTGGCGGACAATGACGCCAGCCGGGCGAAATATCCGTTCGCGTTTCGGCTCGACGTCACCTATGTGATCGAAGGCGATGAACTGGTGATCGGTTATGCCGTGACCAACACTGGCGACGAGATGCTGCCGGCCTCGATCGGTGCGCATCCGGCATTTCACTGGCCGCTGAAGGATGGCGCCGACAAACGTGCACATACGATCATCTTCTCCGATGCCGAACCTGCACCGATCCGGCGCCTCAAAGACGGGCTGCTGCTGAAGGAGCCGGAGCCATCTCCGGTGCAGGGCGGCGCGCTGGCGCTGTCGGAATCGCTGTTTGTCAAGGATGCGATGATCTTCGATCAGCTCGCCAGCACGTCGCTGAGCTATAGCGCGCCTGGCGGACCGACGATCACTTTCGCCTGGGAAGGTTTTCGCGAACTTGGCATCTGGTCGAAACCATCCGGGGCTGCATTCCTCTGCATCGAGCCGTGGTATGGTTACGCTAGTCCTGTGGATTTCGACGGCGAGTTCGCCGACAAGCCGGGCGTGATGCACATCGCGGTGGGCGAAACACGCAGCGTCACCCAGCGCATCGGGTTCGCATAGACGATCGTCGCAGCCCGTGATTCAGCAGACCGCTGCATCGAGGAGGCCCGTCATGTCGAGAACTGCGTCCTGTTCGTGTGGCCAACTGTCCATCGCGCTCGAAGGCGAGCCGAAGGGCGTCGGTATATGCCACTGTTTCGCCTGCCAGCGCCGGACCGGCAGCGTCTTTGCCGCGCTCGCTGGCTTCGGGCCAGGTTACAATGTGAGCGGCATCGCGACCGAATATGTCCGCACAGGGGATCAGGGCGCGCGCTTCCGATTCCGGTTCTGCCCCGTCTGCGGCACCAATCTCTTCCACACCGAAGAAGGATATGAAGGGCGTTCCGTCGCCGTGGCAGTCGGCTGCTTTGCCGATCCGGATTTTCCGCCGCCGGCGATCTCCGTCTATCACAGTCGCAGACATGCCTGGGTGACGCTGCCATTCGGCGTCAGCATTCACGACAAGGATCCCGCGTGACGACGGCGCCGGCCAGATCCCTTACATAACGCTCCGGCACAACGATACGCCCAACAAAAAAGCGGAGGCATCGCTGCCTCCGCCTTTCGCGTTCATATGTGGGTCTTGCTTAGCCGAGCCGGCCGGCTGCATGCGCGAGCAGGGTATAAACCAGACCCGTCTCCGAGGTTAGGTGGCTCACAGCGCTGCCGGGCCGCGTCTCGCGGGTGATCCTGTAAAGCTATTGTTGCGTGCGGGGGCGTTTCGCTCAACGCGTCAGCCGAGCGTTCAAGTCTGCAAGGCCCAGTCCGCCACCTGCCAGCGCAGTTGCCCGCGATCCGAGACGATGCGACCGAGACCGGGGAAGGGCATATGAGTCGCCGCGATCAGCGCGCCTTCGGAAGCTGCGCGTGCAAAGAACTTGTCGCGCATCGCCTGTGCCGCCGGGCGGTCCTGTTCAAACAGGAAGCCCACATCGGTCGCGCTCGGATGGATCACGGGGAAGACCATGTCGGATACCATGATGAGGCTCTGACCGGCATCGGCGATCCGCACGCCGATATGGCCCGGCGTATGACCGGTCAGATCCACAATGGAAATGCCGCGCACGATCTCGCGCTCGCCATCGATCTTCTGCAGCTTGGGATACAGACGCACGACTTCGTTCGCCATTTTGAAGCTGGGCTGCAGATAGTCGGGCGCACCGGCTTGCTTTGCCGGGTCGGTCCAATGCACGACGTCGCGACGGTCGACATAGAGCTCGGCCTTGGGAAAATTCTTCTTTCCGCCAACGATCAGGCCACCCATGTGGTCCTGATGCATATGCGTCACGATCACTGCATCGATTTGATCGCGGCTGATACCGAATGCGGCGAGCGCCTTCGGGAGTGCACCTGTCTGGCCGATGGAGCCTGCCGGCCCGGTATCGATCAGAATCCGGCGCTGGCCGTCCTCGATCAGATACTGATTGAACACGAAACGCACGCCGCTCGGCCGCGCCGTGAACTGGGCCTTTGCAGCCTGTTCCACCTGTTCGGCCGTGCGACCGGGGAAATAGGTGTAAGGCATGTCCGCATAGCCGTCGGTCAGCGCGGTCACGGTGAAGCGTCCGATCCGGATCTGCGCCAAAGGCGTCACGGTACCCTTCACAGGCGCCGCTGCGCTCTTGGCCGAGGCAATCTCGGGCGGCAGGCTGCTACCAATTATGCCGACACCCAGTCCGCCTATCAGCGCGCGGCGAGAGAGATTGGTCATGGTTGGCCCTTCCTGATCGTTGACGCGAGCCTTGGCGCACGCGTCCTCTGCCTGAGGGCATGCGTTTGGCAACGGCCCCGATTCCGCGAAAACTAGAGTCGCCATCCGGAAAACGGTATCCTAAGACTGCAAGAGGTATCCTCCCAAATTTCGGAAGGTATGATGGACCGGTTTGAGGCTATGTCGGTGCTGCTGGCTGTTGTCGAAGCTGGCAGCCTGTCCGCCGGTGCCCGGCATCTGCGCGCACCACTCGCCACGGTTAGCCGCAAGGTGGCCGAACTTGAGCAGCGTCTCGGCACCCGGTTGGTCATACGCACCAGCCGCAAGCTCACTCTCACCGATGCCGGCCGCGCTTATGTCGCCGCCTCACGTCGGATACTCGAACAGTTGGAGGAGGCAGAGCGAGAGGCGGGCGGCGAATACAATGCGCCACGTGGCGTGCTCCATGTCACGGCCCCCGTCGCATTCGGGCAGCGTCACCTTTTGCCCATCGCACTGGCCTTCCTGGCGGAGCAGTCCGATATCTCGTTGCGGCTCACGCTGGCCGACAAGCAGATCGATCTCGTGAGCGAGCATGTCGATCTTGCCTTGCGCATCGGGCATCTGGAGGACAATGCACTGATCGCGACGCGCGTCGGCGTCGTTCACCGTGTCATCTGTGCCAGCCCCGCCTATCTAGCTCGGAATGGCATCCCGCGCGTGCCGGAAGATCTGGCACGGCATGACGGAATTGCTTTCAATGGCTTCGCGACATCGCCCGAATGGCGCTATCGGCGAGACACCGCTGCCTTCGCCGTGGACCCGCGCTCGAAGCTGGCCGTGAATACAACGGACGCGGCCATACAGGCCGCCCTTGCCGGAATCGGGATCATCCGGGTGCTCTGCTATCAGGTGGCGGATGAGTTAAAATCTGGTCGGCTACAGATTCTCTTACCGGATTTCGCGCCGGAGCCGTTACCGGTCAGCCTGGTCTATCCGGATGCCGGATTGCAGCCGTTGAAGGTTCGGTGTTTTCTGGACTGGGCCATGCCGCGTCTGCGGGCCGATATGGTGCAGCTCCAGGCGGATTGGCTTCTCAGGCAAACGGCGTCAAGCGCCGGAGTTTCATGATCGTTCGATGCGCAGATCGATGATGATCGGAGATCTTGCCGCCGCTTTCACAGGTCGCACTGGCTGTCCGGTTTCGGGTAAGCGTCCAATGTCCGCAGGTGGCGCGGATCGGCAGAAATCAAGCGTGTCGCCGAAGTTGCGTTCGATCTCCATCTCGGGCGTTTCCTCCTTATGGGTCACGACCTAGTCTAACAAAAAGCGGAGGCATCGCTGCCTCCGCTTTTGTGGTCTTGCTTAGCCCAGCCGGCCTGCTGCATGCGCGAGCAGGGTGTAGACCAGACCCGTCTCCGAGGTCAGGTGGCTACGCAGCGCTGCCGGGCCGCGTTCGTCGCGCGCGACTTCGTCGAGCAGGCGTTCGAACTCGGTGATGTAGCGATCCACCGTGCCCTTGAAGTTGCGATCCGACCGATACTTGCGGGCGACTTCGTCGAACGCCTTCTGGCCGGCTGGCGTATAGAGCCGCTTGCTGAAGGCCTTGCTCTCGCCGCGCTGATAGCGATCCCACATCTCTGCAGCAAGCGTCCGATCCATCAGCCGGCTGATGTCGAGCGACAGCGACTCCAGCGGATTGGCCGAGGCTGCAGGCTGCTGCGGAGCTGAGGCGCGGCGCGGCGGCGTGCGATCTTCCTCGACGTGATCGGCGCGGCCGAGCAGATCCGACAGCCAGCCGTCACGGCCCTGGTCGGAGTTGGCCGGAGCGACCGACGGCGCTTCGGTGCGGCGCGGGGCGGGGCCACCGATATCGGGCATCGGCAGGTTCGTTGCGCTGCGGGCTGGCGGCTCCTCGCGGCGCGGGGCCGGGCGGGGCGCTTCGTGACGTGCTTCGCTGCGGCTGCTGGCGATCGCCATAGCCGGTTCCTCGTCACGCTGCACGCTGCTGCTGCGGCTGGTCGAGACCACGTCAAGGCCACGGCCATGACGGGCAACGATACGGTTCAGCTCGGCGAGCGCCTCGATCTGGTCGACGATCACCTTGCGCATCTGCGCAGTGCTCTCGGCGGCTTCCTGCGGCATGTCGAGAACGCCGCGGCGCAGTTCGGTACGGGTGTTCTCGAGCTCGCTGTGCATTTCAGCAGCCATCTGCTTCATGCTCGCAACCATCGACGAGAACTTCTCGGCCGACTGCTTGAACATGGCATCGGCTTCCTGCGTGCCCTGCTGGTAGATCTCGTTCATGGCCTGCGAGGTTGCGCGGCGTTCTTCTTCCGCCGCGGTGCGAACGGCCTCGAATTGCCGGCTGATCGCGGCCGAACCCTGGCCTGCGGTCTCTGCGACGACGCGGGCGATGTCGCGGGCACGCTCTTCTGCTGCTGCCAGCGATTCATCGAGCAGGCCGGTGAAGCGGGTGAGGCGCTGATCGAGATCGGTGGTGCGCAGATCGATGGTGGTGACCAGCGATTCCAGCGCAGCCTTGCGCTCGCCGACCGACGACATCGTGGTGCGGTTGCTCTGTTCGACCAGAGCCGCCGCATCCACCAAAGCGTGGCCATGGGTTTCGAACTGGCCCGAGAGCGAGCCCAGATCTTCCAGGGCCTTCGATGTCTTGGCGGTGAACACGGTGAGCTGTTCTTCCAGCGTCTGGGTGGCCAGACCGTTGCGCGACGTCACATCGTTCATGGTGGACACGAAGTCCGCCACGCGGGTGACCAGGGCGCGCTCGAGCGAGTTGAGGTTATCATGGGCGCCAGTGAGGACTTCCTGCAGCAGGATGTTGCCTTCGCGCAGGCGTTCGAACAGCGCCACGGTATCGGTGCGCAGGATCTTGCTGGTTTCCTGCATCTCGGTGACCGCAGTGATCGAGACCTGACGCGACTGCTCGATGGCGGTGCGCGAGCTCTGCTCGAGATCCTTCAGCGACTTGTTGACTGCGCCGGTGGCGAGTTCGCCAGCCGTGGTGATGGCGCGAGCCACATCCGTGCTGTTGGTGACCATGGTCTGCGAGAAGGTCTGGCCCCGGTTTTCGATGGCCTTGAGGGCGTCGGCGGTGACGCGATCGATATCGACCGTGAGCTGATTGGCCTTGGCACCCAGTGCATCGACCAGCGAACCGCGCTTGGCGTCGACCATCTGCGACAGACGGTCGGTCTGCTGCTGCACATAGGTGACGATTTCGTCGGTCTTGCCGGTCATCGTGGTGCCGAAGCTGCCCGAAGCGGCGAACACCGACCGCTCGATCTCGGACGAGGTGGTCTTGATCTTGGTGGTGATCTCGTTCGAGGCGGCAACCAGTGCGTTGTGCGCATTCTGCGCACTGGTCTGGATGTTGTCGGTGGTGTTGGCGGTGACGTTCGAGAGCGAACGCTCGATGTCGGCGGAGATCACCTTGATCTGGTTCGCGGCGTCGGCCGACGAGGTCGCCAGCGAGGTCTGCACTTCGCGGGCACTCGACAGGATGGCAGCGGCCGTATCGGCGCCGACGGCGGTGAGCGTGCGCTGTACGTCGATCGCGAGCGACTTCACATGGCTCGATGCCTCGGAGGACGCCGTGACCAGCGTGCTCTGGGCTTCGCGGGCGCCGGCGACGATTGATTCTGCGGTCGCGGTGCCGGCCGTCGTGAGGCTGCGTTCCATGTCGGCCGCGAGGTTGCGGACGTGGTTCGATGCTTCGGTCGAGGCATCGATCAGCGAGGCCTGGACGTTGCGCGTGCTGGCCAGGATCGAGTCCGCGCTGGCGGTACCGGCGGCGATCAGTGTGCGTTCCACATCGGCCGCAAGGGTGCGGACCTGCTGCGAGGCGTCGGTCGATGCGGCGACCAGCGTGCTCTGCGCCGCGCGGGCGCCGGACAGCACCGAGTCAGCCGTCGCCGTGCCGGCGGCAGTGAGCGTGCGTTCGATATCGGCCGAGAGCGACTGGATCTGGTTGGCAACTTCCGAAGAGGTGGCGACCAGTGTCGACTGGGCGTCGCGGGCACCCGAGACCATCGACGCCGCCGTGGCGGAGCCGGCCGCCGTGAGGGTGCGTTCGACATCGGCCGACAGCGACTTCACCTGCAGCGAAGCTTCGGACGACGCGTTGACCAGTGTGGCCTGCGCATCGCGGGCGCTGTTGACAATGGCCGTGGCGGCAGTGGTGCCGACAGCGGTCAGCGAGCTTTCGATGTCGGACGCCGTCAGCTTCAGCTGCGCGCCGACATCGGTCGAGACAGACACGAGGGATTCCTGCGCGGCGCGGGCGCCGGCCTGAATGGTCTCGCTGGTATTGACCATGAGATGCGTGAGCGAACGCTCGGCGTCCTCGACATTGGTCTTGATGCCGATCGAGAGTTCTTCGGCGCGGGCCATGAGCGAGTCGCTGGCCGTGCGGCCGGAGGTTTCGATACGGCCGGCAACGGCCTCGATGCGCGAGCCAAGCAGTTCCTCGAACTGTTCGACGCGGGTTTCGATCCCGCCGGCAACAATGCCGATACGACCTTCCATGCCTTCATGGATCGTCTGGAAGCGCGCAGTGATGGTATCCGCGAACTGTGTGCTGCGGCTGTCGATGGCATCGGTGACGTTGTTGATGCGGCTGTCGATGGCCGTGATTGCCTGCGTCGTGCCTTCGGTGAGCGAGCTCGTGAAGTAGGAAAGGCGGTCGTCGATCGAGTGGATCGCCTGCACGGCGCCGTCCGTGAGCGCGGTGGTCAGCTGGGTCAGGCGGTCGTCGACCGAGCTGACTGCGAGGTTCGCGCCTTCGGTCAGTGCGGTGGTCAGATGCGTCAGGCGCGAGTCGACCGACTGGACGGCCTGGTTGGCGCCTTCCGAGAGCGTCGATGCGAGATTTTCAAGACGCGTATCGATGGTCGCGGTGACCGACTGGGCGCGCGCGTCGAAGGTCTCTTCGAGGGTCTTCAGGCGGGTGTCGACAGTTGCGTCGAACGACTTGATCCGGCTGTCGAGCGACGCATCGAGATTGACGACGCGGCCTTCGAAACTGGTCTCGAATTCTGCGAGGCGGGTGTCGAGCGACGACGTGATGCCGCCGACATTGGACGCGACGCGGGTGTCGAAATTATCGACATAGGTCTTCAGCGTGTCCGAGATGTCCTGCGTGCGCTGACCCAGGCGATCGACGACTTCGCCGCCGAAGGTCTTCACGGTGCGATCGAATTCCGAGATGTGCTTGGTGATCAGTGCGCCCAGCGTGCCGCTGTCGCGCGAGAAGCGCTCGGCCAGCTCGGAGCCCTGTTCCTTCACCAACTCGTCGAAGGCGTTCATCTGCAGGCTGATGGTGTCGTGCGCGGTTTCGGTCTGGCTCGCGACCTTGGCGACCAGTGCGTTGACGGTGGCGTCGAGGGACTCGCCCGCCTTGTCGCCTGACGTGAGGATCTGGTTGGCCAGGCGGTTGCCGGCATCGTCGATCTTGCTGACGAGGTCGCCGCTGCGCAGCTCGAGTTCGAGCAGCAGGCTATCGCTGGAATTCTTGAGCGAGTCGTGGACCTGCTCGGTGCGATCCGACACGCGATCGACAATCGTGGACGAACGCTGTTCGAATTCGCTGGTGATGCGGTCGATACGCTCGTTGAGCATTTCGTGGACGCGGTCGGCCAGATCGACGAACTCGTCGTGCACGTGGCCAGTCTTGAAATTGAGGCTCGTCGTCAGACGCTCGCTGGCGTCGAGCACCGCGCGGGTGGTCTCGGCGCTGGCTTCTTCGAGACGGTCGAGCAGGTCGCCGCCACGCTCGCCGAGGGCGAGGATCATGTTGTCGCCGGCGTTGCCGAGCGCACGGGTAATGTGTTCGCCGCGCTCTTCGAGGGCGCCGGTGATGCTCTTGGCGACTTCGTCGACGCGCGATGCAATGGCGTCCGAAATCAGCGCGATGTCGTGGCGAAGATCGATCTGCACGCCGGAAATGGCGGAGCGAACCTGCTCGGCCTGACCGACCAGGTTGTCGCGCTGATGCGCGATGTCCTGCAGCAGCGCGCGGATGCGGACTTCGTTGTCGGAATAGGCGCGCTCGAGCGCCGAGACTTCGTTGGCGACGAGGGTTTCGAGTTCGCCGGCACGCGCAATCGCGCGCTCGACGCCGTCGCCCATCGCGGCGACTTCGCGGCGGATTGCCTGGCCGACCGTGACCATCGAGTCGCTGGCAGTGTTTTCGGGCTCAGAGAAGCGGATCGCGACCTGTGCCATCGACTGGGCGATCAGGCGCATTTCCTGGCCGCGCCAGGCGAGGCTGGCGAGGAAATAGAACAGCAGGATCGGAGCGAACAGCAGTGCAGCGAGGCCGGCCAGCGCCAGCGTACCGCCTGAGCCCTGACCGATCAGCGCCTGCAGCGACGGCAGGAACGCAATGGTCAGCAGACCGGCGCCGACGATCCACAGACCGGCGAACAGGGTGGCGAGTGTGTAGACGTTGCGGGCGGGGCGGTTCTTCTGCAGCGCCTGCAGGATCTGGCCGATGGTTTCGCGGTCATCGTTCGCCGGACGGCGCGCAAAGCGCTGCTCTTCCAGTGGCTCGAAGCTCGGGCGATCATTGGCGAGGCGCGCGTCGAAGGCGTTCTCGTCGAGGTTGACGGGGGAAGATGGATTGGCGGGAGCGTTGTCGGCACGGATCGCGGGTTGATCGCGATCGACCTGCGCGGGGTCACTGATGTTGAGTGCTTCCTGGATGGCAGAGAGCGCGACTTCGGTCGGATCCTTGGCCTTTTTGGTGTTGTTTGCCATGCTCGTTCCACGCCCCCTGGTTACGCAACTGACGGAAGTCCCCACGATTCGTTCCCCGCCTGCAGCATGGTGACTGGCCATGACCCCGCGGGACGAATTTCGGACTGCCGGTCGCTCGGCTTGTCCGCTACTTCCGCAAACATCCTATTGGCTTGGTCGTGCGAATGAAATGGTTCTGGTTAAGACATTCTTAATGATAGTTAACGGCTTCCCCCGGTAACTTCTTGTGGCGCCTCAAATAAACGGAATCGCCCCTCAATCGTGGCGAGTTTGCGTCAAAACTGCGTCAACCCGGCGGATTGTCCCTAGAACGTTCCATTAACCAATTCCGTGTTTGGCTGCAAAAAATCACAGCCGGATTGTCCGGTTGGCGGGAATTTGGGCCATCATCAATGCCGCTTCACCTCGAACGGGTTCAATGGATGCCGTCACCGCCGCTGGTTCCCGATGACGGGCCGATCGATTTTCCCCACCTTCAGCGTATGACCATGGGCGATAGCAGCCTGGAGCGTGAAGTCCTGGCGATGTTCGCGGCCCAGTCGAGCGAGTTGATCGAGAAGATCGTCAAAATGCCGACGGATGCGGCTCAGCTTACGCACAAGCTGAAGGGCTCTGCGCAGGCCGTTGGCGCGTTCCGCATCACGGAAGCCGCCGAATGGCTGGAAAATACGTTGCGCGACAGCAGCGATACCGCTGAGGCCCTGATGACGCTCACCGACGCCGTTCTCGAGGCGCGGGCGGAGATTGACGTCCTTCTGAAGCGGTCCTGATCCCAAGGGATCAGCTTTGATCCCAAAGGGATCGTTTTTGATCCCCCAAAGGGGTCATGCTTGGCCTGCTTTTCCAGATGACGGTTTTGCTGCGGAGCGCTGGCGCGATCCGGATCGACCCGTTATAGGACAGCCGGTATCTTCCTTCCGGCAGCGCGAGCATCATGGCCAAGATAAACTTTGTCGATCACTCCGGTGAGACCCGCAGCATTGACGCCGAGATCGGCTCCACGGTGATGGAGGCGGCCATTCGCAACGCCATCCCGGGTATCGAAGCCGAATGCGGTGGCGCCTGCGCCTGCGCCACATGTCATGTCTATGTCGACGAAGCCTGGCAGGAGCGCGTCGGTGCGCCGTCGCCGATGGAAGAGGACATGCTGGACTTCGGTTACGACATCAAGCCGAACTCCCGGCTGTCGTGCCAGATCAAGATCACCGATGCGCTCGATGGGCTTGTCGTGATCACGCCGGAACGCCAGGCCTGATCTTCCCAGGACCTGTTCCGAGCTTCCGAAGCCTTACTTCTTACTGCGCGTTCAAGCCGCGCAGCATCCAGGGCTGAAACCGGTCGACGACGTCGGGCGGGATAGGCGTAGGCTGACGGCTTGTGAGGCCAACCATCACGGTCGTCGCGATTGCCGAGGCCATGCACTTGCCTTCCGAGAACACCACCTGCGAATAGGTCACCGAGGTCCGGCCGATCTTGGTGACGCCGAGCCCGAGTTCGATCTTGCCGGGCCAGTGCAATTCGGCGCGAAAGTGAATATCGAGCCGCGCCAGCACCCAGCTTTGCCCCGGCGCGATCAGCCCGCATGCCGGGTCCCGCATCAGCAACACGCGGCTGGTCTCGAAATAGCTTGAATACACCGCGTTGTTGACGTGGTTGTTCGGATCGAGATCCGCAAAGCGCACATTGTCCGACAGGCGATAGGGATAGTCGTCGAGGACGGGCGCCGGGGCGCGGGCAGGGGCGTTCACGAAATTGATCTCCAGCAAGGCTCGGCAGGTTTGCGCCTGTTACAGCGCAGTTGCACAGCCCAGGCAAGGGCGGCGCACTTGCTGATTTCAGGCCGAGCCGCTGTGGCTTTCCCCGTGTGGCGCCGCTAGGCTGGACGCAATTGCCGGATGGCGCCGGGCTCTGCGATCTCGCAGGGCTGGTTCAACCGAGAAAAAACACTATGGGCGAAACGATCAAGACGGACGTGCTGATCATCGGCGCCGGCCCCTGCGGACTGTTCGCCGTTTTTGAACTTGGTCTGCTCGATATGAAGGTCCACCTCGTCGATATCTTGGACAAGATCGGTGGCCAATGCGCCGAGCTCTATCCTGAAAAACCGATCTACGACATTCCCGCGATCCCGCTGGTCACCGGTCAGGGGCTGACCGATGCATTGCTGGAGCAGATCAAGCCGTTCCATCCGACCTTTCATCTGAATGAAATGGTCGAGACCATCGAGAAGATCGGCGATCCCCTGTTTCGTGTGACCACCGACGCAGGCCAGGTGTTCGAAGCCAAGGTTGTGGTGATCTCTGCCGGTGGTGGATCGTTCCAGCCGAAGCGTCCGCCGGTGCCGGGCATCGAAGCCTATGAGGGCACGTCGGTGTTTTACGCGGTGCGCAAGATGGAGCAATTCCGCGATAAGGATCTTCTGATCGTCGGCGGCGGCGACAGCGCGCTGGACTGGACGCTCAACCTGCATCCGGTCGCGCGGCGCGTTACACTGCTGCATCGGCGCGACGATTTCCGTGCAGCGCCGCATAGTGTCGAGCAGATGCGCAAGCTCGTGGCAGCTGGTCAAATGGATTTGCGGATCGGCCAGGTGACGGCGCTTGAAGGCGAGGGTGGCCATCTCACCGGGGCAGTCATCAAAGGCAACGACAATGAGAGCGTCCGGATCGACTGCAATACGATCCTGCCGTTCTTCGGCCTGACCATGAAGCTCGGTGCAGTTGCCAACTGGGGTGTCACGCTGGAGAACAACCTGATCCCGGTGGAGACGGCGTCGTTCGAGACCAATGTGCCCGGCATCTTCGCCATCGGAGATATCAATACGTATCCTGGCAAGCTGAAGCTCATCCTGTCCGGCTTCCACGAAGGGGCATTGATGGCGCAGAAAGCGTATCACTACGTCTACCCGGACAAGCGACTGGTGTTTCAGTACACGACGTCCTCCTCAAGCCTGCAGAAGAAGCTCGGCGTTAACTAACTTCGGCTAGTTGTTGGCGTCATCTTGTATGACGGAGATGCAAAGGCGGTTCGGATCGCCGGTAATCGCGTCGGGTTCGGTGGGGCGGGTTGTGGCAAAGCTGTGGCCGCTGACACAATCGGACATCCGGCGCGCGATCGGCAATCTTGCAAAAGCCATCAACCGCAGTCACTCTCTCGTCGCGGAAGATTGATAGTCTATGCAATCGGATCGAGTGCAGATGCTCGGCGGATGCCTGGACGACGAACTGCACTGGGGAAGACGATGGCACAATTTCGATCCCGACGTCTGGCGCTCCGAGTCTCAGCTCTGGGAATCGCATCAGGCCTGGCCGCATGCACGATGTTTGCCGGCCCTCTCCACGCAGCGGAACCGACCGCCGCCGGACTCTGGCAGAAGGTCGAGAACAACAAGCCTGTCGTGTGGGTTCTGGTGGTTGACCATGGCGGCGTATTCGAAGGTGCGATTGCCAAGACATTCCCGAGCGCCGACGACAAGCCGGGCGACGACGTGTGCAGCAAATGCGTCGATGACCGGAAGGGCCAGCCCGTGCTGGGCATCTCCTTCATCCGCAACATGCAGCAGCAGGGATTGAAGTACGAGAACGGCAACATTCTCGATCCGCGTGATGGCAAGGTCTACAAGGCCAAGATGAGCGTCAGCGCCGATGGCCGTGCACTCACCGTGCGTGGCTACTGGGGCATTGCGCTGCTCGGCAAGGACGAGACCTGGTACCGTCTCCCCGACACCGAAATGGCCTCCCTCGATCCCACCGTGATCGCGAAATACGTGCCGACGCTCGCTGCGGCCGCCGTGAAGCCGCCGACCGTCGGCAACGCTGCGAAAGCTCCCGTCGCGCCGATGAAGAAAGCCAGCAACGTAACCCCGGGCAGCAACGTCGCCCGTTGATCGTGGCTAACTCGCTCGTGGTTCTCCCACGAACAAGGACTGTCCAACTCCGTACATTCTGAAAGCCGACGCCATGGTGCGTCGGCTTTTTCGTTGCCAGTTCAATCGTGGCGCGCCAGCTTCCAGCGATGCTTATCGGCTCCCCCAGGCGTCATTCATTTGAATACTGGATCATAGAAATATGATTCCACGTCTGTTCTTCGCGGCCTGTCGATCGATATCGTGCATCGATCCAATGACAATGGCTGCTGAAGGAGCTCATTACGATGATCGTTGCGCATTACGAGCATCGCTTGCCCGCCGACTATGATCTCGGCTTGATCCGCTCACGCGCAAGGGAGCGCGGACCGCTCTGGGATGCAAAGCCGGAGCTTTACTTCAAGGGGTTTCTCTTGCGAGAGACAGGGCGCTTCGGTGCAGTGACGTCCAGCTATTCCTCGCTTTATCTGTGGCGGCACGACGAGGCGTTTCGCGATTTTCTCGTGAACGGCGGATACAAGATCGTCGTCGATATGTTTGGTCGGGCGCGGATCGAAACACGCGTTGCCCTCGATGCCCGGAAGGGGGCTGGACGGGAGGCGCGCTTTGCCTATCGGCAGGACGTCGCTATTTCGCCAGATGCCGATCTCGCAGCGGCAATGACAGGCGAGATCGAGCGCAACGCGGATCTCTCGGCGCGCGCCGGAATTGTTGCAGCCGTGATCGGACTGGATGCCGAGAAGTGGGTCTTTACCCGCGTTCTGCTGTCAGAGAACGAGCAGGCCGATGCCGGCGCTTGCTATCAAATCCTGCATCTGGCGCAGCCGCTGCTGGATCGCCTTCCATACGCGACCTAGCTCGTATGCGCGCGGTGTTCGCGGAACGCAGCCGCGAGGGTTCGCAGTGCCTGGCGAGACTGCATATCCGACAGTGTCGAGAGAAGGACGATTTCCGATGACGCCAGCGGCGGCAGGCCAAACTTCTGGCTGACTTCGATGGTGCCGGGTGGTGCAAGCCGGCAGGAGAAGACCGCGGTGGCAAGGCCCGCCGAAACTGCGTCCGACACGACTGAAGAGCCGCCACCGAGAAACACCTCCGTCCATGCGATGCCAGCCGCGTCCAGCGCATGAATGGCAACGTCGTGCACGCCACATAGTGGCGTCAGCGCGGCCAGTCGCAATGCCTCGCCCGGTCGGTGCACGAAACCCGGTGCTGCGAACCAGCCGAAATGCTCGGGCGCAAGCACTTCGCCATCGCGGCGATCATCCTCGCGCCGGACGATGGCCGCATCGATTTCGCCGCGGTCGAAGGCGTCCAGCAGGTTGCGCGAATTGTCGAGGCGAACCTCGATCGTGAGCGTGGGGTCATGCGCATTCAGGCGAGCCAGCAGCGTCGGAACCTCCGGCCCGGCCACATGGGCGGCAATACCGAGTGCGAAACGGCGACGGGTCGCAGACAAGGCTGCGACAGCGCGATCGTGCGCGGCGAGGAAGTCGCGCGCTGAATCGACGAACAACGCGCCCTGCGCCGACAGGCGCACCAGTCGCGGGGTTCGCTCGATCAGCCTGTGGCCGAGGCGATCTTCCAGCCGCTTCAGTTTCACACTGATGGCGCCCTGCGTCGTGCCGAGCGCCTCCGCTGCACGCGTGAAGCTCTGAAGATTGGCGATGGTCACGAATGCCTGCACCGCATCCACGTCCAGAGCGCTCATGCCAATTATCCAGATTTGTTGTCTCTGAAATAATCAATCATCGAATTCTGAAATGGTCAACCTCCGCCTATGTTGCGTTCACCGCAACGCGAACCGGGTGGACCTCGTCCTCTGTCGTCGGGCTTCACTACCGCACGTCATTATCCCGAAAGGCTCCCATGCTCTCCGAATCGACACGACAAAGCACACTGGCTTTGGCGGCCGCCTGCCTCACCTCCCTGATGTTCGGTCTGGAGATTTCCAGCATTCCCGCGGTCCTGCCGACACTGGAGCGGGTGCTTCATGCTGATTTCAAACAGCTCCAGTGGGTCATGAACGCCTACACGATCGCGGTGACGACGGTGCTGATGGCCACCGGAACGCTCGCCGACCGCTACGGGCGCAAACGCGTGTATCTGATCTCGATCGTTGCATTCGGCGCTGCATCGCTGCTTTGCGGCCTGACCGAAAATACACTGGTGCTGATCGTTGCCAGATTTCTTCAGGGCATTAGCGGCGGCGCGATGCTGATCTGTCAGGTCGCGGTTCTATCCCATCAATTTCCGGAAGGACGGCAACGCGCCGTTGCATTCGGCTGGTGGGGGATCATCTTTGGTATCGGTCTCGGCTTCGGTCCGATCATCGGTGGTGCGATCGTCGCACTGTTGAGCTGGGAATGGGTCTTTCTCATCCATGCCCCGTTAGCGGCAGTTGCCCTGTTGCTCGCCGCGAACGGTGTTCGCGAGTCACGCGATCCGGAGGCCAGTAGTCTTGATGTCGCAGGAATCCTTACGCTCTCGCTCGCAGTCTTCTGCCTCGCATTCTTCATTACCCAAGGTCCGGATATTGGCTTCGGCAGCTCGCTGGCATTCGCAATTATCGGCGTGTTCGTCGCCAGCCTTATCGGTTTCGTCATTGCCGAGCGGGTTAGCCGGCGGCCGATGTTCGATTTCTCAGTGTTCCGCATCCGCAACTTTGCCGGAGCGCTGATCGGCTCGATGGCCATGAACTTCAGTTTCTGGCCATTCATGATCTATCTGCCGATCTATTTTCAGGCAGGGCTGGGCTATGGCAGCGTCGGCGCGGGGATGTCGCTGTTGGCTTACACGCTGCCGACACTTTTCATGCCGCCAGTGGCCGAACGCCTCGTGCTACGTTTCCATCCGGGTCTGGTCATCCCGCTTGGCCTGTTCACGATCGGGACAGGGTTCTTCGCCATGAAGATTGGCAGCTCGGTCGCGCATGCGAGTTGGCTGACGATGCTGCCGGGATGCGTCCTGGCCGGCATCGGATTGGGGCTGACCAATACGCCCGTGACCAACACGACGACCGGATCGGTGCCGCAGGAACGTGCGGGTATGGCGTCAGGCATCGACATGAGTGCCCGCATGATTGCGCTTGCCATCAATATCGCGCTCATGGGCCTCATTCTCGTCGAGGGGGTACGCGCGTCTTTGAAGGCCGCGCTGCCAAGTGGTACCAGTGTCGAGTTGTTGCGCTCGCTGGCAGAAAGCGTTGCCGCCGGCACAGCGCTCGCGTCCGAATACAATCCCGGCGGAGCCGTCCTTCAAGACGCCCTGACCCAAGGGTTCGGCTGGGTCCTGCTTTATGGCGGAATCAGCGTGTGGCTTCTCGCGGGCATCAGCTTTGTTGTCTTCGGCCATGGATTGCCGAGACGCGCGCTCCATCGCCAAAGCTGTGTCGAAGGCGATGGTCGGGCGTAGCCGGACCGATGAGGTCTTCGCTTCTGCCCGGATCTCGATGGATAACTGAGCTGGTCGTCCTATCGCGCGGCCGGCTGCAGCACCATCGGTGCCAGCGGCTCCTGCGTGACATCAGCTTCGGCGCCCAGCCGCAATACGCTCGCCGCTGCCGGCACGACGGCATCGGCCATTGCTGCATGACCTTCGCCGGTGGGATGAATCGCACCGCCATAGACGGCGGAGAGAATGCCCCAGGTCGCATCATGGATATCTGCCGGCTGGATCGCTGCCGAATAGCCCTGCGGATAGGTCATCGCCGCGAAGTAGCTGTCATTGGCGTCGCGGATCCAGCGCCCGCGCGGCAGATAAGGGCGGAATTCGCTGGCGCCGCGACCGCACACCATCGGCTGCGCCGCCGCTTCGACGAGACTGCTCTCGAAGCTGTCGCCCTTGGGCGAGAAGCAGGCGCGATCGAATTCAGGGTCGGATGCGGAGCGTGCGCAGAAACCGTGATTGGCGAAATTCGTCTGATGCTGATCGACGAAAGTCATGCGGTCAGCTTCGGGATTGCGGCACAGTACGCCGCCCTGGCACAGCGCAATGGATTTCAGTTGCGGCAGGAATTCGGACTCAACGAAATTCGCAACGTTGGCCAGCCGCCGCGGATCGGCGCTGAATGATGGATGCACGTCGAAGCCGGCCGGGCCGCCGGGGCAGGGCGCGCCATTGGCGAAAGTCGGGTTGGCGTAAGCGGTAAACACCACGCGCGACATGTCTCCGCCGAGCAGCGGCTTCAGGGCTTCCCGCACCTTGCCGAAGCTCGAGGGCAGCTCGCGCACCAGCGCGCTGCGAGAGTCCTCGACCGAGCCAAGAATGCCGCCGCGTTTGAACAGAGCCCGTTCGGTGTCGTTATCGACGATGACGTCGGCGACGAGGCCGGAGAAGTTGATATCGTTGGCGCCGATCGACAGCAGCACGAGGTCGAGCCGGCGTGCTGGCTGGCGGCGCTTGGCGGCAGCCATGGCTTCACGCAATTCGGCGATCTGCGCGTTGACGCTGCCGGCACAGGTGCTTGCATTCTTCGTCGTCAGACATTCCCGTGCGCGCTGTCCACCCAGCAATCCGTCGGCGATGGTCGCGCCCGAACAGGCCAGCGGCAGATAGGTGACGGCGATGTGCGGATACTGCACGGCAAGCGCCAGCGCAGCGCGGGTCTGGTAGCTATAGAGCGAGCGGTGGCACGCGGCATTGAACCACTGCGCACCCGCGCGTTGCCAGGATTGCAGCGACTCATAGGAATCGCAGGAGCGGCCGCCTTTGAAGCCGGCGCGGCTCGGCCGATAGAACTGCCCGCTGGGACCACCGAGATAGGAGCGGAAGCAGAAGCCGTCATCGGACAGCGCGACCGGACGGTCCGGATTGCCTTCGCCCGACGCAATGGAATCGCCGAGGCCGGCAATCAGGATGTCGCGCACGGCGATGTCGGCGGTGACGCGGACAGGCGCCTCGGCGCCGCTGGTGATCTCTGCAGTCGCCACCGTGCGGCGACCATAGATGGCGCGGAAATTGATCGGCTCGGCGCAATCGAGCGTAGATTGGCGCGGGCCTTCGCCGTCCTCGAAGGTCCAGGCGCAGATCGCACCGACCGGCACTTCGCCGGTAAGGCGGACGGTGACCGGGTGTTCGGTCGGCGTCAGGTAGCTTTCCTTGACGGTGTCACGGGTGCAGGGCTCGCTGACCTTTCCGGCCAGATCGATGCACAGCCGGTTGACGGTGTTGCGCGCCCAGCCGCGGCCATCGCTCTGCACGCCCAAAGCCTGTTCGGCGGCCAGCACGCTGCGGTTGCGCATGGCGTCGACATGGAGCTGAAAGTCACGCTCTTCGCGGAACAACCTGAAGCGGTTGCGTACTTCCCAGGAGATCTGGATCGAACTGTTGGCCATGCCCTGCGCGGCAGCCGATCCGACCGGCAGCGCGCCCAGTATGCCGAGCAGCACGGCGAGGTTGATCAATGAACGTCTGAAATAAATGGGGGTCATGGCGGTGTTGAACGTCACGTATGGGGCGGAAGTAAGAAATCGATTGGCCGGACGCGCGATGTGGCGCGCCCGCTACTGATTCAACCCTGTGACTGACGCTTCAATGGCTGTTCATGCACAACGACCGGGGCGGGCTCGATCTCGCGACGACGTTCATTGCGGTCATCCAGTCGGCGCCTGTGCCATGGCTGGATGACACTGAGCCAGATTTCGCGGGTGCCCATGATGCAGATTGAGATGGCGAACGGGATCATGAAATACAGGATCCGGAACATGACCACGGTGGCGACCAGCTCCTCCTGGCGGAACTGCGGCAGCGCCACCAGCAAAGCGGCGTCGAATACGCCAAGGCTGCCCGGGGCATGGCTGGCGAAGCCCAGCAGGGTGGCGAGGATGAACACCACAGCCAGCGAGACGAAATCGATATAGGGCTGATCGGGCATCAGCAGATACATGGCCAGCGCGCAGAAGCCGAGATCGACAACGCCGATGGCGATCTGCAGCAGCGTCAACTGGGCGGAGGGTAGGACGACCTTCCAGCCGTTCTGACCGAGCTCGCGGCGTTGCTTGCCGACCGACAGCCAGACCAGATAGCCGATGATGCCGGCCAGACAGCCGAACCCGATCAGCCGATTGATGGCATTGGGAAGGAGATCGATGGCCGAGGCGGCCTGCGGATGCCAGACCATGCCGATGCCCAGCACGAACAGATTGCCGAGCCAGAAGGTCAGTCCGGAGATGAAGCAGATCTTGGCGACGTCAATGGCATTCAATCCGTAGTCCGAATAGATACGGAAGCGAATGGCGCCGCCAGTGAACACAGTGGCCCCGATATTGTGGCCGATGGTGTAGCTGGTGAAGCCCGACAGCGCCGCGATCCGATACGGCACATGCTTCTTGCCGATCGTTCTGAGCGCGAAGAAATCGTAGAAGGTGAGGGTGCAGAAGGCGCCGATCACGCACAGCGTCGCCATAGCGATCTGCATCGTCGATTTTGCGGCCATCGCCGCCAGGATCTTGGCGGTATCGAGGCCCTTCAGCGTATGCACGAGATGGGAGATGGCGAGGGCGATGACGATCAGGCTCGCGACAACACCCAGCCGTTTCCAGCCGACGTGTTGCTTGAAGCCGCGCCCGAACGCGGTCAGCAATCGTTGCATTCGTCCTCCCGGCGGAGCGCGAACAGGTGGAAAGCCGATCGGGGTAACAGGCGGCAAGCGGCGACCAATTCACTCATACGCGAAGTTCACTCATCAAGCCCAAACCCTTACGGCAAAAACGTTCTGTTGTGCAGTCCTTGACAGCGCCAGCGTTAATGCCGCGCCGCAAGGTCGCCACATACCCGCGCTGGCTGCAAAGCACTGACCCTGCAAGACAATCACACAGACAATTCCGAGCCATTCGTCCCGCATTTCATATAGGCGGGCAAGTCGAATGTTCCATGCGGCAAATCAAGACGTTCCCGGAACACGTCCGGATATCGGTGGTTACCGGCCTATCGCAACCGAACGGGACAATGCGCCGCAGTGGCCACCCCGTTCCAGAACACCGGGATTGAAACGATGGGACTGTTCACCAAGGACATCAAGACCATGGATGACCTGTTCGTGCACCAGCTGCAGGACATCTATTATGCCGAGAAACAGCTTCTGAAGGCGCTGCCAAAGATGGCTGACAAGGCTGCAGAGCCACTGCTGAAGCAGGCTTTCAAGACGCATTTGCAGGAAACCGAAGTGCATGTGCAGCGGCTTGAGCAGGTCTTCGCCATGCACGGCGTTGAAGCGAAGGCGGTCACCTGCCCCGCAATCGACGGTATTATCAAGGAAGCCGACGAGACCGCCGGGGAAGTCGAGGACAAGAAGGTACTCGACGCCGCTTTGATCAATGCGGCTCAGGCGGCCGAGCACTACGAGATCGCGCGTTACGGCAGCCTGATCGCGTGGGCGCGCCAGCTTGGCCGCAACGATTGCGCGGCCGTGCTGCAGAAGACGCTCGATGAGGAAAAGACCACTGACAAGAAGCTGACGTCATTGGCCGAAGGCAAGGTCAATATGCGCGCTGCAAGCTGATCGCGGTCACACGGCATAGAACCGTCGCGCAGGCGAAAGCCTGCGCGATTTTTTTGGGGGGCATTGCCTAGGCCTTTCGCAGCGCAAAATGGGCGCCGCAGAACGCCATGACACCGCCAAGGCCGAGGGCGGCAAGACTGGCCAGAACACCTGAAGCGGTTGGTATTGCGTTGGGTGCCGAGGCCGCCTGACCGGCACCGGCCAGAAACAGCACGCCGATGGCGATGAGAAATTGCCGCATGCGCTGCGGGATGCGACCGGATGCTGCGCTGTGCAGCAGGTTCGCGGTCACGTAGCCGCCGACAAATGCCATCGCCGCAATCAACCACCAGGCGAAGGCCGATCCGATCGGCATGAAATTGTCGGGATCGTTGCGCCAGAGGCCACCGAGGTCGAGGCCGAAACGCTGGCCGAGCATGTGCACGGCCAGCGCCAGCAGCAATCCTGAAATCATCGCGCCGGCCAGAATCAGGCGGCGCGGAAAAGTGGTCGTCTCGGCCATGGCAAGCTTGTAAGGGACATGCAGGCGATCGCGCAAGCAAGCGAGGTCGAACAGCGCAGGGACGTTCTGTTTGCTCAAGACCCTTTTCAGGTGCAAGGACGAGTCGTCTGCCGCAGAAGCGGCAGGGCCGGGGCAGAGCTATGCCTACAAGGCCTCCCTGATTGGCGCCGCGCATCGCTATGTATTGACCGACGAAGGTCTGCTATGGCGCACAGGTCGTCGTTCCGGTGTCTGGACCTATGCGGATATCGCGGCGATCCGGCTGTCCTATCGGCCGATGGGTATGCAGCACCGCCGCTTTCGTGCGGACCTCGATTATGCCGACGGTCGTCACATCACGATCTTCTCAACGTCGAAACAGACCGTCGCACTCATGGAGCCGCAGTCGGGCTACAGTGCGTTTATCCTGGAGCTGCATCGACGCCTCGCTGCAGAAGGCAGTATGGCCAGGCTGAGCTCCGGCCTGCGACCGGGCATCTACACAATGATTGTCGCGGCACTGGCCTTTGTCGGCCTCGCAATGACCGCGCTACTCCTGCGCGCGCTGCTCACCGGCGAGTTTGCCGGCGTGGTCTTCATCATTGGCTTCTCAGTGTTCTTCGGCTGGCAGATCAGCGGCTTCATCCGTCGCAATAAACCGCGGGGCTACACTTTCGACAGTGTGCCGGCCGAGCTGTTGCCGTAGTCACGGCCGCACCACCAGCACCGAGCATTTCGCATAGCGCACCACGTGGCCGGCATTGGAGCCGAGAAAGTAGGTGCGCATCGCCGGGCGGTGCGATGTCATCACAATGAGATCGGCCTTGACCGCCGCGGCCTCTTCGAGAATCTCGTGATAGATGCCGCCCTGTCGGACCACGCTGGAGACGTGGGCGCCGTCGATGCCGCAATCTCTGGCGACCGCTGCCAGAGCCGCCTGCGACGATTCCAGTTGCTGGGTGTCGAAATCCGCCGGGACATATTCCGCCAGCATCACCGGCGTCATGGGCATCACGTTGAGCAGCCGGACGGTTGCGCCGAAGGTTTGCGAGAGCGTCGCGGCCTGGGCAATTGCGGGTTTGGCCACATCGGTTTCGGCCAGATCGATCGGGACCAGAATGGATTTGTACATGCGCACCTCCATCGTCGTCCGGAGAAGGATAGCACAAACCGGTTTCGATGGGCGCGGCTTATTCGCCCGCGGCGCGCTTCAGTAGTTTCGGACTGACGAACTGTACGAGTTGTCCATCGCGGAAGGCGACGTCGTTCCAGTCCTCGATGGGAAAGTCGATCACTACGACGCTGCCGGTCGGCAGGTTGTCGGCAAGGGCTTTCCTGCCTGCGGCATCGCCGCCGCCAATCAGGCTGAGCGCCATTTCATGCAGGCCGGGATTGTGGCCGACCAGCATCAGCTGCTCTGGGTCTTCCACGGCTGCGCCGCGGATCACCGCCAGCAATTCGGAGAGGCCGGCACCATAAAGTTCATCGAGGCTGGCGACTGTCGGTTTCGCCGCCGGCATCGCCGCGGCCACGAGGCTCCAGGTCTGCTGCGCGCGTACCGCCGTGGAGACGCAGACCAGGTCGGGCAGGGGCGGGTTTCTGCTGAGCCAGGCGCCTATGAGAGCCGCATCCAGCCGGCCGCGGTCATCCAGCCTGCGATCGAAATCCTTGCCGCTCGGCGCATCCGTTTCAGTCTTGGCGTGACGCAGCAGCAGTAAACGGCGCATGGCGCGATCTCGATTCGGCAAGAGCAAGAGGTAGTAGCGGGGCAGGCGGCGCGGTCACGCCAGACGTCAGGTCTGCGGATTAATGGACATGAACCGTGAGGACAAGGTGACAAGCGCGCCACCTGTCCGTAAGAAAACGTTATGACCGCCCCTTCCGCAAGCGTGACATTTGGACCTGAAGTCGCCGACGCCGACCGCGCGCGGCTGACCTTCAGCCTTGATGTCGATGTCTGCGTGGTCGGGGCCGGGCTCGCCGGGCTCAGTATTGCGCTGGAAGCGGCGCGTCTGGGTGCAAGCGTCGCGGTGCTCGAAGGGCGTCATGTCGGCTGGAACGCGTCCGGCAACCAGTTGGGAACCGTGATGCCCGGCTTTGGCCTGCCGCTCACCGATCTGATTGCGCGTGTTGGCCTGGAGGACGCTCGTGAGTTGTGGGCGCTGTCGAAGCAGGGCGCAGAATATGTCCGGACCCAGGCATCGGATGACTTGATCCCGGGTCTCGGTCTGTCCGAGGGCGCACTCGAGGTCTCCAATGTCGATGTCGGCGATCACCTGATCGCACGCCTGCAGATGCTCGGCGAAGATTTCGATACTGAAGTGGAAGGCTGGCAGATCGACCGCGTCCGCGACGTGCTGAAAACCAAACGCTACTTTCACGCCGTGCATTATCCGAAGGCGTTCCAGATCGATGGCCGCAAATATCTGCTGGGTCTCGCCGCGCTGGCGAAACAGGCCGGTGTGCGGATCTTCGAGGACACGCCAGTAGTCAGCATCGATGCCGGTGGCATCCGCAAACGCATCATGACTCCCTCGGCGCGGATGCGTGCCACACACATCGTGCTGGCCGGCAACATCCATCTCGGAGCGCCGGCACAGCGGTTGTCGGACACGCTGTTGCCGGTGTGGCGCTATGCAGGCATCACCGAACCGCTCGGTGAGCGTCTTGCAGAGGCGGTGACGTTTCAGGGCTCGGTGAGTGATAGCGACGGCGTCGACCATTTCCGTATTGTCGAAGGTGATCGGCTGATGTGGTCGAGCCCGGAAACGACCTGGGCCGGGCAGCCGGAGCGCTATGCCGGCGCCATCGCGCGGCGCATTCGCACCGTGTTTCCGGCGCTGGGCAAGGTTGCCATGGCCGAGACCTTCGGCGGTGCGCTCGGCCAGACCGTGCACGGCATGCCGCAGATCGGGCAACTCCGTCAGGGATTGTGGGTCGCCAGTGGCTTCAGCCATCGGGGCCTGAACACGACGGCCATGGCCGGGCAACTGATCGCCCGTGGCATGTATGCCTATGACGATCGCTTCAAGCTGTTCGCGCCGTTCGAACTGGTTTGGGCTGGTGGCACGACCGGGCGGGCCGTCGGCTACGCGGTCGGGCTATGGGAGCGGCAGGGCTCGGCGCTGGCCGGCACGCTGGCGCGGTACCGCGAACGGGCCGGGGCACGGGAGCGAATCCGCGAGGCGCGGCTGGCCGAGGCCAATCTGCGCGCGGGAACGCGGGGGCCGCGGCCGGGCTAGGCCGATCCACCCGGTTTGGGCGCGCAACAAAACGTGAGTAATATTTCGGAACCGGCGTGTAACTTCCGGCTCGTCCGCCCGTATTTCAAGCGAACGAGATGATCGTCTCGATTGTCAGGGAGACCAACCATGATCGACCGCCGCTTTCTTTTGACGACCGCTGCTGGCCTGGGAGGATTGCTGTCGCTGAAATGGCTGACGGCTTCGCCGGCGCGGGCTGCCTCGGACGAGAAGTTCGAAGTCATGAAGACCGATGAGGAATGGCGCAAGCAGCTGACGCCGCAGCAATACGAGATCCTGCGCAAGGAAGGCACCGAGCGGCCGTATTCGAGCCCGCTGAACAAGGAAAAGCGCAAGGGCACCTTCGCCTGCGCCGGCTGCGACAATCCGCTGTTCTCGTCGGAGACCAAGTTCGACAGTGGCACCGGCTGGCCGAGTTTCTGGCAGCCGCTGCAGAATGCCGTGGGCGAGCGCAAGGATTCGACGCTCGGCATGGTCCGCACCGAGATCCACTGCCGTCGCTGCGGCGGCCATCTCGGTCACGTCTTCGATGACGGCCCGAAGCCGACCGGCCTGCGCTACTGCATGGACGGCTTCGCGATGATCTTCAAACCGGCCGCGCCGTCAGCGACCTGAGAGTTGGGCGACCTGAGCAACTACGCAGAACCTGGCGAAATCAGGCGCCGATCCGGCAAATATTTCCCCGCTAGGCAATTGTGCCCCGGTCCATGGACCGGGGCTCTTTGTTTAATGCATTGAATTCGTTGATCTTATCCCCTTGGCACGGGGCTTGCGACATCTCCTCCGACAGCGGCTGTGAATTTGGCACCATCCGGCGGCCGCCCGGATCGAAGTTGGAGACGATGTAATGGGTATCTTCGGCGCTCTCACCACGTCCGTTGCGGGCCTGCGGGCGAATTCCTATGCGCTGGAAAACATTTCCGGCAACATCGCCAACTCGCAGACCACCGCCTTCAAGCGGATCGATACCAGCTTCCTCGACCTCATTCCCGATGCCGGCACATCCGCGCAGGTGGCCGGCAGCGTGACGGCGCAATCGCGCAGCACCAACACCATCGCCGGCTCGGTGCAGTCGTCTTCGGTCGCGACTTACATGGCCATCAACGGCGACGGTTTCTTTGCGGTGCAGAAGCCGGGCAACGTCTCCGACTCCACGCCGATCTTTGACGGCGTCAACAAATACACCCGTCGCGGCGATTTCTCGCTCGACAAGAACGGCTATCTCGTCAACGGCGCCGGCTACTATCTGCAGGGTGTCAAGATTGATCCCTCGACCGGCAACCCGGCCGGCAGTACACCGGAAGTGCTGCGCTTCCAGAATGACTTCCTGCCGTCGCAGGCCACCACCAAGATCGACTACCGCGCCAATCTCGCCAGCTATCCGCTGACCACCAAGCATCAGACGTCGGTGCCTGGTTCCGAATTGCTGCGATCGGCCGACTTCGTGTCGAACCCGCGCGTGCTGGGCACTGCGGCAACGCCCTTCGGCAATACGGGCGTTCCCGGAAACGCGCGCAACAACTACGCGACGACGCCGGCGCCGATCTCGGCGAATACCAAACTCGCGCCGGTGTCCGGCAGCGATACGTTGCCGGTGGGCTTCGCAAACGGCGATACGCTCGTGCTGAAGACCACCAATGCCGGCGTCACCACGACCAAGACGATTTCGTTCTACACAGGCGCCACGGCTCCCGCTGCCGTGCCCGGCACGACCTTTATCCCTATCGACACGGCCAATGTCGGCGATGTGCTCACCGCCATCGATGCCGCGACCGGCAACACGTCGCCGCTATCGAGCGTATCCGCCACCGGCGTGATCACGTTGAACTCCGGTACGGCGAACGACTTTACGCTGGCAGCAGGTTCGACGACCACGGCGGTTGCCGGATTCCAGGCCCTGGGTTTCACCGGCACTGTCACCGGTCTCCGTTCGGGCGGCGGCACGGCAGGCACCGGCATCGTGATCGGTAGTGACTCTCAGACCTTCCTCGATGAATCGATCAGCGGTGGTGCCAAGACGGTCTATGATGGCAACGGTGCACCGGTCAGCCTGCAATTCAGGTGGGCGAAGGTCGAGTCCGCCACGCAGGGCGGAACGGACACCTGGAACCTGTTCTACCAGACCGATCCCGCGGCCACGGGCGCAAGCCCTGCCTGGCAGAATGTCGGCACCGACTTCAAGTTCGGGCCGAACGGCCAGATGCAGCCGGTCGTCGCCCAGATCACGCTGACCGGCCTGACCGTCTCGGGCAAGGCACTCGGCAATGTCACCATGGCGTTCGGCACGGGTGGTCTCACGCAATTCGCCGACACCAACGGCAACGTCCAGGTCAACCAGCTCGAGCAGGACGGCTACGCTGCGGGGCAGCTCCAGAGCGTATCGGTCAGCAATGAAGGACGTGTGGTCGGCAGCTACTCCAACGGCCGCAACATCGATCTTGCCGAAGTCAGCATTGCGACCTTCAACGGCGCCAACTTCCTCAAGCGCATCGATGGCGGCGCGTTCGAGACCACCAACGAATCCGGCGAGGCGCTGTACGGCAAGGGTGGCAGCATTTCAGGCTCGTCGCTGGAGTCGTCCAACACCGACATCGCTGACGAATTCACCAAGCTCATCGTCACCCAGCAAGCCTATTCGGCCAATACCAAGGTGATCACGACCACCAACACCATGGTTCAGGATCTGCTGAACGTGATGCGTTAATCGCAAGGCCGCATCCGCGGCCTTCTTCTCGCGTGAACCCTGAGAGCGACAGTTAGTTATGAGTCTGAACGACGCACTCTCCATCGCCATGTCCGGCCTGCGCGCCAATCAGGCCGCGATGTCGCTGGTCTCCTCGAATGTGGCCAATGCGGAAACGCCCGGCTACATTCGCAAGTCGACGGATCAGGTCGCGGTCAATTCCGGCAACGGCAGCAGCGTCCGCACCGTCGGCGTCAATCGCGAACTCGATCAGTATATCCAGGCGCAGCTCCGCACCGAAACGTCGGGCGCGGGCTACGCCTCGCTCCGTTCGACCTTCCTGCAGCAGATGCAGAGTCTCTACGGCGATCCTGGTTCAGTCGGCTCGCTCGAGTATTCCTTCAACGCCCTGACGACGGCAGTGCAGGCGCTGTCCACGAGCGCGGACAGTCAGTCGGCGCGGATCGGCGTTCTCAATGCCGCGCAAACACTCGCGCAACAATTGAATTCGATGACGCAGGGCATTCAGAACCTGCGCAGCGCGGCGGAAAACGGCATCAAGGATTCCGTAACGACCGCCAACACTCTGATGAAGCAGATTGCCAAGATCAACAATCAGTTGACGGCCAATCCGCAAGGCGGAACATCGACGGATTCCAACACCGCCGCGCTGCTCGATCAGCGCGATCAGTATGTCACGCAGCTATCGCAGCTGATGGATATCCGCGTCACCACCAATGGGGCCAATCAGGTCACCATCTTCACCGGTTCCGGTGTGCAGCTGGTGGGCAACGAAGCGGCGACACTGGCGTTCAATGCCCAGGGTACGGTATCGGCAGGCACAACGTGGAATGCAGATCCCAGCAAGAGCAATCTCGGCTCGGTGGTGATCGAATTTCCGAACGGCGGATCGATCGACCTGACTGCTGCTGGCGCTATCAAGTCGGGCACGATCGCCGCATATACCGAACTTCGCGACAAGACCCTTGTCGAGGCGCAGAACCAGCTCGATCAGTTCGCAGCGTCGATCTCGAGCGCGCTCTCGGACAAGACCACAGCTGGAAGCGTCTTTCCCGTGCCGACGGTGCCGCCGACGGCGCTGCCGGCAGGGACGCCGACCGGCTTTACGCTCGATGTGTCGCAGATGAAGCCGGGCAATGTCATTCACTTCACGTATACGGATACGGCGACCAACACGCAGCGCGAAATTTCGTTCATGCGGGTCGATGATCCCAGTGTGCTGCCGCTGTCGAACACGGCAACGACCGATCCGAACGACACGGTCATCGGCATCGATTTCTCTTCGGGCTTCGGCTCGGTCCTGAATCAGTTGAACGCGGCGCTTGGCGGCCAGGCAACGTTTAGCGGCACGGCCGGCGCGCTCACCGTCGTCAACAATCCCGCATTCTCCAACGTCAATGCGGTGTCGGTGACGGTCACGCAAGGTCCCACCGATCTGAGCAACGGCAGCCCGGAGCTGGCGCTGTTTACTGACAACGGCGCCGCTTATAGCGGTGGCATCAGCAAGAACGGTTCGCAGATGGCCGGTCTCGCTGGACGGCTGACGATCAACAGCGGGATCGTCGCCGATCCCTCCAAGCTGGTGGTTTATAGCGGATCGACGGCAGCAGGCGACACGACGCGGTCGGCCCTCCTGCTCAAGCAGTTGAACAATGCCAGTTTCACCTATTCGCCGGCGACCGGAACGGGCAGTGATGCGGCGCCGTTCAAGGGAACGCTGTTGAGTTATATGCGCCAGTTCGTCGGGCAACAGGGCGCTGCGGCGGATTCCGCCAAGCAACTCGCGGATGGCCAGAACGTCGTTCTCAACACGCTCGACAAGAAGATGGCGGACGCGTCCGGCGTGAATATGGATGACGAGATGGCCCATCTCCTGTCGCTGCAGAACGCCTATTCGGCCAATGCGCGCGTGATGTCGACGGTCAACGAATTGTACAAAACCCTGATGCAGGCATTCTGAGGTAATCATGACGATCAGCGGTGTCGGCTCACGCACATCCTATATTGGATCCGGAATTACCAGTCTGCGCGATCAGCTCGACACGCTGACGCAGCAGCTGTCGAGCGGCAAGATCTCCAACACTTATGCAGGGCAGGGCAGCGGTCGCAGTCTCGCGATCGCGCTGCGCGCGCAGATCAGTGGCGTTGCGGCCTATGCCGACACGGCCGTCAATCTGAACACGCGCATCGGCGTGGCAAATCTGTCGCTGCAGCGGCTGGTGGCGATCGGATCGGACGTGAAAGGCGCGGCCGTCAGCGCCGGCAGCAATTTCGACAATACCGGTCAGACGCCAGGGCAGAAGACGGCTTCGCTCGGCTTCTTCGATTCCGTCGATATGCTGAATGCGCGGTCGGGCGATCGCTACCTGTTTTCCGGCCGTGCCACCGATACGGCGCCTGTCGCGCCTGCCGACCAGATCATGAATGGCAATGGTGCGCTCGTTGCCGGCCTCAAGCAGGTGATCGCCGAGCGCAAGACGGCCGACCTTGGCGTCAACGCAAACGGCCGCGTCGGCAGCGCAGTCGGAACCCCGGTGACCTCGGTGGTGATCTCCGAAGAGGATGCGACGCCGGCACCGCCGCTGACAGCTCAGCCGTTCGGCATGAAGGTCACCGGCGTGTCCACCACGATCGCCGGTGCGACCGTCACCCAGCCGGTGGATCTGCCGGCGACCGTCCCGCCGGCACTGCCTGCAACGCCGGTGGCCAAATCGATGTCGGTCGATCTCGGTGCGACCAATCCGAATGTCGGCGACCAGGTCAAGTTCACCTTCACGATGCCGGACGGCACGACGGAAGACATCGTCCTGACCGCATCGGACAAGACACCGCTGCCGGCCAATTCATTCCTGATCGATCCCGGTCAGCCGAATGCCGTTCCGCCGGTGGCGCCGTCATCGACGCTCACCGCCGCCAATCTCAACACCGCGTTGGGCAGCGCGATGAAGGACCTCGCCAACGGGCCGATGGTCGCGGCGTCTGCCATCGAGGCTGGCGATAATTTCTTCGATCAACCGCCGCTGCGTGTCGGCTCGACGCCGCTCGGCGCAGCAACCACGCTCGTCGCCGGCACGGCCGACAATACGGTGATCTGGTACCAGGGCGAGCAGAACACGGCGGCCAACGGCCCGGCCCGCGGGTCGGCAGTCTCCCAGATTGATACATCGATTACGGTGCAATATGGCGCCCGTGCCGACGAGCAGGCTCTGCGTTCGCAATTGCAGACAGTCGCCGTGTTCGCGGCCGTGGCTGTCGATCCAGCACAACTCAATAATGCGGCCTATGCAAAGAACGCCAATGCGCAGATCGCGGCGCTGAACCAGCGCGTGGCGCAGAACCTGGCGGCTATCCCCGGCCAGCAGACGATTCAGGACGTTCAGGCCGACTTCGCCGGCGCGCAGGCATCGATCAAGTCGACCACGGATCGTCAGGTACAAACCAAGGCAATGGCCCAGACGATGCTGGATTCTATCGAGGGAATTAACAACGACGAAGTCGCTACCAAGATACTGGCGCTGCAGACCGCTTTGCAGGCTTCGTATCAGACAACGTCAAATCTTTATCAGATGAGCCTGGTTAAGTTTCTTTAACGGGTTGCTTCCTGTTTACAACTTCGCCGGGGTTTGGCTGCTCCGCCGAAATCCGGGAAGCCGGTCTCCCAACGACACAAAAGCCCTGATAACAAACGACAAAGCCCGACTTTTACGAGTCGGGCTTTGTCGTTTTTCGGACGGGTGCAGGTAGTTAAATACACGCAGAGGGAGCATCAAATCGGCACAGTTCCCTTTACGCAATTTTAGAACCTCAGCGTCATCTTCCCTCCGTCGACCAAGAAGGTCGCTCGTTGTGTCTACCAGGAAGGTAACCAAACATGTCCGGCATTACACTCTCGTCTTCCGTCCGTCAGAACCTGCTCTCGCTGCAGTCGACCGCGGACCTCCTCTCCACCACGCAGAACCGCCTCTCGACCGGTAACAAGGTCAACTCGGCGCTCGACAATCCCACCAACTTCTTCACGGCCCAGGGCCTGAACAACCGCGCCAGCGACATCAACAACCTGCTCGATGGCATCGGCAACGGCGTCCAGATCATCCAGGCTGCCAACACCGGCATCACCTCGCTGCAGAAGCTGGTCGACTCCGCGAAGTCGATCGCCAACCAGGCGCTGCAGACCACCGGCGGCTACTCCACCAAGTCGAACGTCTCCACCACGATCACCGGCGCGACTGCTGACAACCTGCTCGGCACCACGACCTATTCCAACGCCACGGCAACGGGCAGTGTTCTGTTCGACGGCACCGCTGGCGGCGCTACCGCCATCACGAGCACGACCAAACTCGGCGGAACTCAGGGAACCCTGACAAGTTCGTCGATCTCGAACAACGGCACGGGCGGCACCGTCGCTCTGGCAGCCACTACGCTGCTGTACGACGCGGCCAGTGCAACCGGCGCTCTGAGCACCAAGGCGGCAACGCAGTTCACGGACGGCTCGACCCTGACGGTCAATGGCAAGACCATTACCTTCAGTGCCACTGCAGTTCCGGGTGCAGCGAGCCTCGCGTCGGGTTCGAGCTTGACCAGCACGAACACGGTGACCGATGCCAGCGGCAACTCAACCGTCTATATGGGGAACAGTGCCACGACGTCGGTTGCGACGCTGGGCGATGTGCTGAAAGCCATCGACGTTGCGAGCGGCGCCCAGACGATCACGGGCATCGACGCTAATACCAAGGTTGCGACGCTCGGCGGTGGCACTGCGAGTTCTGTGGTTGCCGGCACCGCTCCGGCAGGAACGCTCAGCCTCAAGAGCGGCGCTGGCGCTGGTCTGTCGATCAGCGGCAAGGCCGACATGTTGAACGCTCTCGGCCTGACTGCGTCGGTTGGTAGCGGCACCGCAACGGCATCCGTTGCTCCCTCGACTGCCGCTGGCAGCCTTGGTTCGCTGGTGCAGGCTGGTTCGTCCCTCACCGTCGACGGCAAGACGATCACGTTCTCCAGCAAGCGCTCGGACGACGTGACCGCCATCGCCACAGGTTCCGGCAAGCCGGCCGGTTCGCACTTCACTACCGACGGCACTGGCAACTCGACCGTGTTCCTCGGCGACGCCACGGTTGCCGATCTGTTGTCCGCGATCGACCTTGCCACCGGCGTGAGCACGGCGACGATCGCGACCAACGTTGCGACCGTGACGACCCCGGCTGGCAACACCGCGTCATCGATCTCCAGCGGCGCGCTGAAGCTCTCGACGGGTACCACGTCGGATCTGTCGATCACCGGTACTGGCAACGCTCTGGCGGCGCTTGGCCTGAAGGGCGCCACCGGAACTGACATGTCGTTCAATGCGGCCCGTTCGGCTGCTGATGGCGGCGTGAGCGGCAAGACGCTGAGCTTCACGTCGTTCAACGGCGGTACGGCGGTTGACGTCACCTTCGGCGACGGCACCAACGGCACTGTGAAGTCGCTGAACCAGCTCAACGACAAGCTGGCTGCGAACAACATGACCGCGACGGTCGATGCCAAGGGTCTGCTGACCATCTCGGCTTCGAACGACTATGCGTCATCGACGCTGGGTTCGGTGAAGTCTGGTGGCACCCTCGGCGGTACGCTCAAGGACTCGCTGACCTTCAGCACGCCGAAGGATCCGGTGGCCGACGCGACGGCTCAGGCCACCCGCGCCAACCTCGTGAACCAGTTCAACGGCATCCTGACTCAGATCAACACCACCGCGCAGGACGCGTCGTTCAACGGTGTCAACTTGCTCGGCGGCGATACGCTGAAGCTGACGTTCAACGAAACCGGCAAGTCCACGCTGAACATCACCGGCGTTGACTTCGGTTCGGCCGGCCTCGGCCTGTCCAGCCTGACCTCGGGAACGGACTTCGTGGACAACTCGGCGACCAACAAGGTGCTCAGCACCCTGAACGTCGCGTCGAGCTCGCTGCGTGCTCAGGCTTCGGCCTTCGGTTCGAACCTCTCGATCGTGCAGACCCGTCAGGACTTCTCGAAGAACCTGATCAACGTGCTGCAGACCGGTGCGTCGAACCTGACGCTGGCCGACACGAACGAGGAAGCGGCGAACAGCCAGGCGCTGTCGACCCGCCAGTCGATCGCCGTCTCCGCGCTGTCGCTGGCCAACCAGTCGCAGCAGGGCGTTCTCCAGCTGCTCCGTTAATAACGGCGCACTGATCATACGAAAACCAGGCGGCGGGGCAGAAAGCCCCGCCGTTTTTCGTTGTTGCAATCGCAGGCTCAAAGGCCCGAAAAGCTTATGCTTTTCGGGCCTTTGCCATTTTGGGACAGTTTTACGAAGGCCTTAATCCGCTGTTAACCATATCTTAAATGGTCGTCCGTCATATTCGGGCTGTGTAGGAAGCAGGTAGGTCGAGAATCGACCGCGTTTAATCCGGGATCGCCGTCAGGCGGGCCGAGGTTCCTCTTCCAGAAGGGCGTCAAACTTCACCGGCAGCGTCGCGGCGAGACCGAGTCTCGTCCCAGACGTACCATGCGCAGTGCGACCCGAAGGTCGGCATGCGCGGGGAACAGGAAGGTACCAACATGTCAGTCGTTCTCTCGGCGTCAGTTCGTCAGAATCTGCTTTCGCTGCAATCCACTGCTGATCTGTTGTCGACCACCCAGAACCGGTTGGCGAGCGGCAAGAAGGTCAATACGGCCCTCGACAATCCGACCAATTTCTTCACGGCAGCAGGCCTCGACAGCCGCGCCAGTGACATCAACAACCTGCTCGATGGTATCGGCAACGGCGTGCAGATCCTGCAGGCGGCCAATACCGGCATCACCTCGCTGCAAAAGCTTGTGGATACCGCGAAGTCGCTCGCGAACCAGGCGCTGCAGACCCCGGTGGGTTATTCGACCAAGTCGAACGTCTCCACCACCATCGCCGGCGCAACCCCGGACGATCTGCGCGGCACCCAGACTTTCGCGAGCGCAACGGCCACCAGCAACGCTGTTTATAACGGCACGGCCGGCGGCACCACGCCGGTTACCGGCGCGACGACGCTCGGCGGCGTGGCGGCATCGCTGGTCGGTACCGCAGCTCCTGACGGTGCCGGTACCGCCGCATCGCTGTCCGGGACGTTAAAGCTGATCGGAACGCCTGCCGGCGCGACAACCATCGGTGCCGCGGCGCAGCCGAACGACGGCGATACTATGATGGTGAACGGAAAGACGATCACCTTCCGGACCGGGCCGGCACCGACCGCAGCCACGGCCCCGGTGGGGCTTGGCGTCGCCGGCAACGTGGTCACTGATGGCAACGGCAATTCCACCGTCTATCTAGGCACAGCGGGCGCACCGACCGGCAGCGTGGCCGATCTGACCACGGCTATCGATCTCGCCAGCGGGGTGCAGAAGGCCGTCATAGCCAATGGTGCCGCCACCATCTCTCACTCGTCCGGTACTGACGCTGCGATCGCCGCCGGTGTGCTCACGCTGTCGACCTCCACAGGTTCAGATCTCAACATCAGCGGAAAGGCGGACTTGCTTAAGCAGCTCGGCCTGACGACTTCGGTCGGCGCCGGAACAGTCTCCGTCTCGCAATCGCGCACGACGGCTCCGGGTACCATCGGAAATCTGATCCAGAGCGGCTCGACACTTTACGTCAACGGCAAGACCATCACGTTCAAGGATGCGTCCGTTCCGGCAGCGGCCAACATCCCGGTCGGCTCCGGTTCGCCGGTCGGCTCGAACCTGGTCACCGACGGTAGCGGCAATACGACGGTCTATCTGCAAGGCGGCAAGATCTCCGACGTCCTCACGGCCATCGATCTTGCCACCGGCGTGCAGACTGCGGCCAACAATGCCACGACCGGCGTCGCCACTCTGACCACCACGCAGGGGTCTACCGCATCGACCGTTGCCGCCAACGGCACGTTCAAGATCAGCACCGGTACCATTCAGGACCTTTCGATCAGCGGCAGCGGCAACGCGCTCTCGGCGTTGGGTCTCGCAGGCAACACTGGCACCTCGACTGTATTTACTGCGGCACGCGCAGCAGGTCCGGGTGGTATCAGCGGCACGACGCTGACGTTCTCATCCTTCAAGGGCGGCACGCCGGTGAACATCACGTTCGGCGACGGCACCAACGGCACCGTCAAGACGCTGGCACAACTGAACGTCGCACTGGCCGCCAACAATCTGGCCGCAACCGTTGACGCTACCGGCAAGCTGGTGATCAGCTCCGGCAACGACTACGCATCATCGACGATGGGGTCCGTACTTGATGGTGGTACCATCGGCGGCACCGTCACCTCGGCTCTGAGCTTCACCAGCGCGGCGCCGCCGGTTGTTGATCTGCCGTCGCAGTCGACCCGTGCAAATCTGGTTGCGCAATACAACAACGTCATCACCCAGATCACCACCACATCGCAGGACGCGTCGTTCAACGGCGTCAACTTGCTCGCCGGTGACACGCTGAAGCTGGTGTTCAACGAAACCGGAAAGTCGACGCTCAACATCACCGGTTCGCAGTTGACGCCAGCGGGCCTCGGCCTGCCGACGCTGGTGTCGGGCTCCGACTTCATCGATAATGCCTCGACGAACAAGACCCTCACGCAGCTCAATATGGCCAGCACGCAGCTGCGCTCGCTGGCCTCGTCGCTCGGCTCGAATCTCTCGATCGTGCAGATCCGTCAGGATTTTGCGAAGAACCTGATCAACACGCTGCAGACCGGTTCGTCCAACCTGACGTTGGCCGACACCAACGAGGAAGCCGCGAACAGCCAGGCGCTGTCGACCCGGCAGTCGATCGCCGTCTCCGCGCTGGCACTGGCCAACCAGTCGCAGCAGAGCGTTCTCAAGCTGCTCCAGTAAGTCTGGCAGCCCTGACCCAGATCACCGGACGGCGGGGGGTAACCCCGCCGTTTCGTATTTGGGGTGCGCAATGTGCCAGAATCGCTGTGGATGCTGGTATTATCCAGTTCGCAGGGGTATTTTCGGGGCTCACGGATGGTGCATGTCCGTTCAGAACGTGGCACCAAATAGTGCCGGTTTAGGGTTCCGATCCTCCGGGATCGGCGCGAAAAGGAGAATTGAATGCCTTTGCGAGTCGAGCTGAAACCGGGTGAGCGAATCATCATCGGGCAAAGCGTGATCACCAATTCCGATACGCGCACGGCGTTCCTGATTGATGGCGATGCACCGATCATGCGTGAGAAGGATATTCTGACGGCGGAGACTGCTACGACGCCGGTCAAACGAGTCTATCTCTGCGTGCAGATGATGTATCTGGAGAACGATATCCCTGCGTATCAGGAGCTATATCTCGGCTTCATCAAGGAATTGATCGAAGCGGTTCCGAGTTTTCGCGAGACGATTGAGGACGTTAGTAAGCTTATTTTAAGCGGCGCGCTTTACAAAGCACTCAAGGAATTGCGTCCGCTGATCAAGCGGGAAGAAGAGTTTTTGAGGTAGCGAATGTCGATCGGTGCTCAAGCCTACGCGCGTACTGCACAGACCACGGCGACACCGAGAGACATCGAAGCCCAGGCCCTTCTGAAAGCAGCGCGCAAGCTTCAGGACGTCGTGGCAAACTGGGACCATACCGATGCTGGTCTCGACGAAGCTCTTCTGTTCAATCGTAAGCTCTGGTCGATCTTCGTTGGTGACGCCATCAACGACCAGAATCCCGAATCGATCGAGATCCGCCAGAATATCGCCAATATCGGCATCTTCGTGCTGACTCAGTGCACCGCCTTGCAGCACGTTCGCCAGGTCGAACATCTGCAGTCGCTGATCGATATCAATCGCAATATCGCCGCAGGTCTGTCCGGGCGTCCGTGAGCCTCCCTGAAATCCGTAACGATAGCTTAATGATCGGCGATGCCTAATAGCGCCGTATCAGCGGGCGATTCGAAACCGCGCGCGACGGGGCTGAGATGGCAGACGTTCTGAGCATTCTTTCGACGGCTTACAAGACCACCGTGCCGATCACGGCAGGTAAGTATGTGGCGGTGGATCCCGAAACCTATAAGGGTAGCTGGGAAGGCAAATACGCCAACGGCAAGAAGTTCGAAATAGCCATCTCGCAGGTCGACGGCTTTCGTGCTCAGGTGAAGTACAAGAGCGAAGGAACCGTCAAGTATCAGCAGGTGCTGATCAAGGATAATGCGTTCCGGGTGGGTGATACCAAGTTCCAGCTCAACGGCGACAACAAGGCGATCATCAAGACCGTCGTGACCGATGCCGCGACCGGCAGCACCTATCTCGACACGGCCTACGCCACGCGCGACACCTGATCAGCGCAGTTAGACGCTGCGATCCATCTCGATCCGTCGATCAAGCATCTTCGCGTCCTGCTTCAGCGTGTCCATAGCGCGCAGGTAGGCGCGAGAGCGCAGTCGCGATTCCTCGGGATACTGGTCGATCACCTGGTTGGACTTCTTGTCCACAGACACGAAGACGATCTCGCCTGCGCCCTTGTCGATGATGACTTCCTTCGAAATCCGATCGCTGTCGACCTGCTGATAGTTCGCTGCAGAAATGTTCGGCTGCAGCACGCGGGGGGCTGCTGACACGGTCTTGTCGGGGGGGAGTTGCGTAGGCACGGCTTCGCGCACCGCTTCTGGTGCGGGTCGTATCACCGGCGTGGCAACCGGTGCCCCCACCGGTTTGATATTGAAGTCGGCACCCATGGCAGCCCTCCTGGCTCCATTCGATAAATCCCGACCCGTTCCCAAACGACATTATGCACCGAACGGCTGAATCCGGTGCTTATTTCCGCGCTGCAATTTAAGTCAAAAGATAGCAATGCCGCGGCGCATCAAACGCGCTCACGGTGCCTGACCAACTATACGATCAAAGTGACCGGCTGACGACAATGGGCGTCATGTTGGCCCGGCCCGGTTGGGCCTGCCGACCGGCGGCCGTATAGGTCTGCGGGACATTGCGCTTCTGAACCTCGGCATTGACGCCGCGGACGATACCTTCCGACACTGCATGCGCGGTGGCGAGCACGGTCAGATTGACCTGCAGCATCGCGCGGAACACGTCATGGTGCTTGCGCAACGCCGAAAGCAGATCGGGCGTCGTCTGTGCGAGATATGTCTGGCTGATCTTGAGCAGCGAGATCATCGCAATGTAACGACGCGAAATATCCGTCTTCGGAGTTTCCAGCTTGATGGCCTCGCGGATGCTGCCGTTGCGCACCAGCGCCGTCTCCTGTTCGATGATGGCGAGCAATTCGTTCATCACCTTCATGAGTTCGTCGGCGAGCTGGCGGGCTTCCGTCGGCGTCGCGACGGAACGCGGTGCGGCGATCGGGGCGGCTTGCTGGCGTTGCGCGTTGTGCATGGTGGTGTCCTCTGCGCTCAGCTGGCGCGATTGGCTTGCTGGATGATGAGCGAACGAAAGACTTCGTTGGAGATACCGACGCCGCCGGCCTTGGCGAAGGACTTCGAATATTCGTCTGTGAGCATCGAGCGCCATGCGCCGGTGCCGGTGGTGTCGCCGAACGGGCCTTCGCCCTTGATGCCCGATGTCATCTGCGAAAACATCGTGTTGATGAACATCGCCTCGAAGTCTTCGGACTGCTTGCGCGTCTTGGCCTGGGCTTGCGGCGACACTTTCTGCAGGGCGTCGATCAGGTTCTGATCGGGGCGGCCATTAATTGTCGGGTGCTTGGCCTGATAGGCGGCGACAGCGGTGTTGACGTTCATCACATCACCTCGATATCGGCCTGGATGGCGCCCGCGGCCTTGATGGCCTGCAGGATGCCGATCAGGTCGCGCGGGCCGATGCCGAGTCCGTTGAGACCGTCGACGAGCTGTTGCAACGATACGCCGTCCTTCACCAACGCGAACTTCTTGCCGTCCTCGGTCACGCCGACGCGTGTGCTCGGTGTGGCGACAGTGCGGCCGTTGGAGAATGCATTGGGCTGGCTGACATTGGCGCTCTCCGAAATCGTCACGGTGAGATTGCCTTGCGCCACCGCGACGGTGGCGACGCGCACGTCGCGGCCCATCACGATGATGCCGGAGCGCTCGTCGATGATGATCTTGGCGGCCAGATCCGGTTCGACCTGCAACTGTTCGATTTCGGTGAGCAGCGCGACGACGTTGCCCTTGAACTCCGGCGGGATCGACATCTGTACGGTGGAAGGATCGATCGGCTCGGCGGTCTTGGATCCCAGGAAGTCGTTGACGGCGGCGGCAATGCGCTTGGCCGTGGTGAAGTCGGGGTTGCGTAAGGCAAGGCGCACATTGGGCAGGCGGTTCAGCGCGAATTCGATCTCGCGCTCGATGATGGCGCCATTGGCGATGCGGCCAACGGTCGGTACGCCGCGGGTGATGCTCGCGGCAGCTCCTTCGGCGGCAAAACCGTTGATGGCGAGGGAGCCCTGGGCGACCGCGTAGACGTTGCCGTCAGCGCCGAGCAGGGGGGTGACCAGCAGGGTGCCGCCGGTCAGGTTCTTGGCATCGCCGAGCGCCGAGACGGTGACGTCCATGCGGGTGCCCTGAGTGCCGAAGGCGGGCAGGTTGCCGGTGACCATGACGGCGGCGACGTTGCCGGTGCGCAGCGTCTGGCCGCGGATGTTCACGCCCATGCGCTCCAGCATCGCCTGCAGCGACTGCCGGGTGAACGGGATGTTGTTGAGGGTGTCGCCGGTGCCGTTGAGGCCGACCACAAGGCCGTAGCCGATCAGCTGGTTCTGCCGCACGCCCTCGATATTGGCGAGATCCTTGATCCGCGACGTGGCATGTGCCGACACCGCCTGCACGAGCAGCACGAGCAGCACCGCACAGGCCGTCTGACAGAATCGGATCGAAGGTAGGCTCGGCATCCTCTGCTCCCCGCTGAGGTCTTCACTGGACCGCTCGCCACTCCCATGACGACGATCCGGCATTCATTATGCGAGTGCCGTGCCAGCGGTCTAATTCGCTTTAAGGTATTGATTTGTAATGGGAATGATGAATTCATTAGGGCTGCATGCGGGGTTCGAGCCCCGGCGAATGTGCCGCCCGCGGCAGATTTTGCCGGGCTGTTTACGATTGATTAACCATAAAAGACCACCTTTCCGCATGGAGGTCCGTTTACGCTCGCGATGGTACTGAGCGAACGGCAAGCCGCCGTGGGCCGGGATCGGCCATCACCCTCGCTGGACACGCCGATGCGCATTTACGGACCGAACGGCACCACATTCGGGGCCCCGTCTTCGGGGGCAAAGAAAACCAGTTCGACCGGGTTTTCGGTGCCTGACACGACACCGACCTCCGAGACCAGGCCGACCGTGGCGCCCCGGGCGGCCAATAGCATCGACGCGCTTCTGGCCATGCAGAGCGTCGAAGATCCCATGGAGCGTCGCAAGCGCTCGGTGAAGCGCGGTCGCGGCGCGCTCGATGTCCTCGACGAACTCAAGATCGGCCTGCTCACGGGCTCCATCAATCCGGCCATGGTGGCGCGGCTTCGCAGTGCAGCAGCCAATCTCAAGGAATCATCCGGCGAACCCGGTCTGGACGCCGTGCTCTCGGAGATCGAACTCCGGGTTGAAGTCGAACTCGCCAAGGCTGGCCAAGTCTGATCCGCTCGGGGCGGCGCCCCAAGTCCGGCCGCGGCCCGCATAAATGCCGTTTATAGCCCGTCAAACAGCCCTTTGATCAAGTCGGGCTGCGGCTGCGACGTGCTGCAGCCGCACAGTTCCAGCCATGAATCCGGGCGGTGGATGGCGGTTCCGGAGGTATCCTGACGTTATTGTCTGTCACATGACCTAGCTATATAAGCTGCGGCGCGGCCGGTCATTTCCGGCGCCTTGCACGCATAGATGGATTGGCCTTGGACAAGTTGAAAAGCTATCGCCCCTCCGAAAAAGAGCCTTTCATGAACGACCGGCAGCGCGACTATTTCCGCGCGAAATTGCTGGCCTGGAAGGAAGAAATCCTCCGTGAATCGAAACTCACCCTGCAGGCTTTGCAGGAGGAGAACGTCAATCACCCCGACCTCGCCGACCGTGCGTCGTCGGAAACCGACCGCGCGATCGAACTGCGAGCGCGCGATCGGCAGCGTAAGCTGATCTCCAAGATCGACGCCGCACTGCTGCGCATCGAGGATAATACCTACGGCTATTGCGAGGAGACCGGCGAGCCGATCTCGCTCAAGCGGCTTGAAGCCCGCCCGATCGCAACACTCTCCGTGGAAGCCCAGGAGCGCCACGAGAAGCGCGAAAAGGTCTATCGCGACGAATAGTCTTTCGGATACCCAACGGCCGCCCATCGGGCGGCCGTTTTCATTTCGGAGTTCCGGAAGGCAATCACGTCTGCTGTGCGATGCAGTGATCGGCGATGATTGCGCTGCAGCACGGCGACATTCTTAAACACGGGAATATGAACGTCATCATTCCCCAATAGGACGTAGGCTTAGTCGACAAAAAAACGGGAGGATGAATAATGGCTGCGCCTGCCTCTTATGATCCCGATACGATCGCGCTGATGCGGAATGTTCTCCAGAAGGTCGTCGCAAAGGTGCCCGAGCAGCACCGCACTTCCTGTAATCAGGCAGCCATCGCATCGCGCATTCTCGCGACTGCGGCACAGGGGCGACGTTCCGAAGACGTCCTGACCACGGAGGCTCTTGCCGAAGTGAAGGAGATCTTCACCGGGCCCGCCGGGATGAGGCGGCTTCATGAAGACCTGACCAGGGTCTTCGGTTGAACTCAAGACGATTTGTAGTCGTGCGAGCGTTGGTTCGCGGCAACGACGCTGCGCACAGTTGCCAAGCAGGATGGCGGTCGCTACCCGTTGGTCATATGTCGGCGCGAGCCGTATGACGAGCGAAGGGACCGCCGATGGAAAAGTATCTCGCGATCGCCGAAATCCTGGCCTACGTCCGCCGCAACCGCGCGCCGCTCACCATATTGCCGCCAGACGCGGTCCCGCATGACGAAGCCGATGGCTATCGCGTGCAGGACGCGCTTCACAATGTGCTGTCGCCCGATTTCGGCTTGCAGGTCGGTTACAAGATCGGCTGCACAAGCGCGGTGATGCAGCAATATCTCGGTATTTCGCATCCTTGCGCCGGTGGACTCTATATGAGCGGTGTTCATGCCGCCGGAACGGCGCTGCGCTACAGCGATTACGTGCATGTCGGGGTGGAATGTGAAATTGCGGTCCAGCTCGCGAACGATCTGATGCCGTCGGGTGAGCCGTTCACGGCCGATGATGTCGCATCAGCGATCGATGCCTATCGTCCGGCGATCGAGATCGTCGATGATCGTTATGCGGACTGGCGCAGCATGGATGCGCCGACACTGATCGCGGATGATTTCTTTGCAGCAGGATGTGTTCTGGGTGGGCCTGTTGCTCGCGACCAGGCGCCCGATCTTCTCTCGGTGATTGGACGTGCCGTCGTCAACGGCAAGGAAGTGGGGCGCGGCAACGGCTCAGATGTCCTTGGCCATCCGCATCGTGCACTGGCTTGGCTTGCTAACCATCTCGCAGACCGAGGCAAGATGTTGCGCGCCGGAGACTTCGTCTTGACGGGCAGTCTCGTACAGACGGCGTGGCTCAATGCCGGCGATCACGTCCGGATGGAGTTGCTCGGGCTGGGCAGCGTCGAGGTCGATTTCAAGAGCTGACATTCAGCGCTTCGCCTCACCGCGTTTAGAGGCCGCCCAAAACAACGAGACCTTCCGCCAGGGGAGCTGACGGAAGGTCGCGTGTGAACACCTCACCGCGTGGGAGCACGATGAGATGTGGGAGCTCTCTGCGGGTTAGAAGGGCAGCAGCACGTCCATCACCTGCTGGCCGTAGCGCGGCTGCTGGACATCCGAGATCTGGCCGCGGCCGCCATAGGCGATGCGGGCCTGCGCGATCTTGGCGCTGTCGATGGTGTTGTCGCTCTGAATGTCTTCCGGACGCACGATGCCGGCGACGATCAGTTCACGGATTTCGTAGTTGACGCGGATTTCCTGCTTGCCCTCGACCACGAGATTGCCGTTCGGCAGCAGTTGCGTGACCACCGCAGCGACGCTGGTCTGCAACGCTTCCTGCCGCGCTACCGAGCCCTTGCCGTCGCTCGACGACGATCCATCAGCCGTCAGAAGGCGACCCGGAAGCACCGAAGTCGCCGGGTTCTGAATCAACTTGCTGCCGAGGAAGTCGGTGATGCCGGAGTTTTCCGTATTGGTGCGACTGCGCTGGGTCTCGTTGGCGATATTGGCCTTGTCGGTGAAGTTCACGGTGACCGTGAGGATGTCACCGATCTGGCGGGCGCGCTGATCCTTGAAGAAGGCGCGCGATCCGCTGCGCCATAGCGAGTTGGCGTTGTAGGACGCGACCTCCGGCTTCGGCATCGGCATCTGCACCGGCTTGTAGCCGGGCTGTGTCGTCGGATTCTCGATCGCCGTGAGCGCTGGCTTCTCGCCGATGGAGGCGAGGCGGTCGATCGACGAGCAACCGCTGGCAGCAAAGCCGACCGCCAGAAGTGCAGCACCGGTGACGAAAGGACGATTGAACTGGAACATCAACTTTACTCAGCTTTTCGAGAAACAGGCGCGTGGTCGTTGGCGGCAAGAGCAACGGGAGAGGTGACAGCGGGAGAGTCGGCCAAGGGAGGTCTGGCCTGGGAGATTTTTTCGGACGGGAGAGAATCGCGGGTTGGAGCAGGAGTCGGTGCGGGAGTTTCGACTTGCGCTGGGAGACGCGGCGTCGGAGCAGACACGGCGACCTGGCCGCGGCCGACAACGACGCCGGCGACGGTGCGCTTGGATTGGAGGTTGATCACATTGACCACGTCACCTTCGGTCCCGCCTTCGACAGCCTTGCCGCGGAGCGTGAGGTAGAGCCCGGCGGTTTCGTAGATCAGCGTCACTGCCTGATCGCGGGTGACCAGATCCGGCTTGGCGAGGTCGGCATTGCGGATGGCCTGACCGGCGCGCAATTGGCGGCGGCTCTGCATGCCCACGGCGCGGTCGCGCGTTGCGCCATCGTTACCGACTTCAGCTTTGGGACGACGCTCGATGACAACATCGGAAGACTTCAGCACTTCATTACGTTCGACGCCGCGGGCCAGCACCGCCGCTTCCACAGTCTCGACGGCCGTGCCGGTGAAGCGCAGCTTGGTGGCAGATACGTTGGAGTCGTTGCCGATCGCAAAGGTGACGTCGAAACGGCCACTACGCGCGTCGAAGCGGACCGCGACGGGCTGCAGCGCGCCGGTATTGCTGGCATCGAGCTGCAGGCCCTGGACTTCGCGGTCGAAAGTGAGGCTGAGATTGGCGGCGGCGCCAAGGCCGTGGCGGTTCTCGAGCGCCTGCGCGACCTGGTTCTCGATATCCTTGCTGTCGATGCTGCGCGACAGCCGCGTCACGGTGATGGACTTGAGCTCGCGTGTATCGATGCCGATTACCTGATGCTGCCGCAACGCCGCGATGACCTGCGCGGTCGATAGCGTGCCGACGGTCCCGAGGTCGGGCGCCCGATAAATCGCGATCTGCGCGGTGGGGCCGGCATTGTCGATGACATCGCCAATCCGCACCACGTCGCTGGACACTGTGACATTGGCGCGCAGCACCGGCGATGCGATGACCTCGTCGCGCTGCGCCTGGCCGAGCGCAGCGGTGGCCGCTGCAGCGAGCAGGGCGGTGGCAAGGAGAAGCGAGCGCATGGCTGCTGTCATGATCATTCTCCTCAGCGGAACATGCCGGCGGTGGATTGCAGCATCTGGTCGGCGGCACTGATGACCTTGGCGTTCATCTCATAGGCGCGCTGCGCGGCGATCAGGTCCGAGATTTCGGTGACCACTTCGACATTGGCCATTTCGAGGTTGCGCTGCTGCATGTCGCCGAAGCCGTCGACATTGGCGACGCCGTCCTGCGGTGGGCCAGAGGCCGGAGTTTCGGTGAACAGATTGTCGCCGATCGAATTGAGGCCGGCCTTGTTGATGAAGCGGGTGAGGCTGATCTGGCCGAGCACGGTTGGGGTCGTCGAGCCCGGCACGATCACCGAGACCTGGCCCTGTGCATTGATAGAGAGTTGCGACGACGCCTGGGGGATCGAGATCGTCGGCTGCAGCAGGTTGCCCTGTGCGTTGACGATGCGGCCCTGCTGGTCGGTGGAAAACGAACCATCGCGGGTATAGGCGAAGGTGCCATCGGTGAGCTGGATCTTGAAGAAGCCTTCACCGCGGACCGCGATATCGAGATCACCGCCGGTTGCCGACAGTGTGCCCTGGGTCATCATGCGCGGAGTACCGACGGTCTTCACACCGCCGCCGATATCGACGCCGACCGGAATGACCGTGCCCTGATCCGATGCCTGCGCGCCGACGCGGCGCACGTGATCGTAGATGAGGTCTTGGAATGCCGCCCGCTGCTTCTTGAAGCCGGTTGTGCGCATATTGGCGATGTTGTTGGAGATGACCTGGACGTTGAGTTCCTGGGCCGCCATCCCGGTCGCTGCAGTGTAAAGAGCGCGCATGGGTCAGATTCCTTAAGCCGGAACGTCGGCAAGTTTTTCGATGGCGGAGCGCCGCGCGTCGCCCTGCGACTGCAGCATGTTGGATAGCTCGGTATAGGCGCGGGTGACGTCGATCATCCGGGTCATTTCGACGACCGAGCTGACGTTCGACTTTTCGATAAAGCCCTGATTGAGCTTCGACGTGGTGGATGGCTGCGGATTGGCGCCGGGGCCGGCCGAGAACAGGTTCGAGCCTTCCTTCACCAGCTGCTGGGGCTGCGCGAAGTTGACCATGCGGATCTTGCCGCGCACGGAGTCGATGCGATTGGTGCCTTCGAGGACCGTGACCGTGCCGTCCTGCGAGATGGTGATGTCGTGGTCGGTCTGCTGGAATACGATCGGGCCGTTGGCACCGAGCACCGGTGCGCCCGATGCGGTCACGAGCTGGCCCTGCGAATTGATCTGCATGCCGCCGTCGCGAGTGTAGCGTTCGCCGTTGGGAGTCTGCACCGCCAGGAAGGCGTTGCCGTCGATGGCGACGTCCAGCGGATTCTTGGTCTGCTCGAGGGCGCCGCCGGTGAAATCATGCATCGTGGCGCGGTCCTGCACGAAGGACACGCGGCGATCGCGGCCGACGAAGTTGTCTTCGCGCGCGCCTGGGCTCAGATATTCTTCGAACATCGTCCGCTCGGCCTTGAAGCCCGAGGTGTTGATATTCGCAATGTTGTTCGCCACGACGTCCATCTGACGCCGGAGCGTCATCTGCCGCGACAGTCCGACGAGAAGCATATTCTCCATCGGTGGTTCTCCCCTAAGTTCCCGCGGTTCGCTCTCCCAAGCTCGCCGTGGATCCTGTAAACCGCACAGCTCTCCCAAGCCGCGGTTCGCTAAGGTGAGTAGCGAAAGCCGTGCCAAGTCAAAAAGCTTATATTTTTCAATTTGTTGGTAGTTTTTGAGATGCGAAAACGGGCGGCAGAAAGGTCTTGTTGACCATATTTGCCGGCAGAATTTTCCTAGTTGAGCGTTAAAAGAAAGATTCCGTTAACCATTGCGACCTAGCGTCACGATCACACAGGGCCTTGGGCGCTGGCAGCATTTGTATCGCGTCTTTAAAGCCTGCTTTGCAGCATCGAGCTCATCCCAACCCCGGACGGGCAGGCGATGGCGGATACGGAAACTTCAGACGGCGTCCCGACCGGGGATGAAGCGGCAGCTCCCAAGAGCAAATTCAAACTGATCGCAATCGTCGCGGGTGTGCTCGTGCTCGCCGCGGGCGGTGGCGGCTGGTTCTTCCTGAAGGGGCATCCCAAGGAAGAGAAAAAAGAGGCGGCGCCGGCTGCGAAGCCGCTCGCCTTCATCGATGTGCCGGAGATACTGGTGAACCTTGCCGGTCAGCCCGGCGAGCGCGTGCAATATCTCAAGGCCAAGATCGTGCTCGAGGTGAAGGAAGCGCCGCTGGTGGCGCAGATCACGCCGTCGATGCCGCGCATCACCGACATGTTCCAGGTCTATCTCCGCGAACTCCGCACCACCGATCTGAATGGCTCCGTTGGCATGTTCCGGCTGAAGGAAGAGCTCACGCGGCGCGTCAATGCCGCGATCTCGCCCCATCACGTGAACGCCGTGCTGTTCAAGGAAATCCTCATTCAGTGAGGAATTGGATTTAGGCTGATGTCTACCGAACAGGTCGATCAAGACGCAATTGCCGCAGAATGGGAAGCGTCTCTGGATTCAGAGGATCCCGTTGAGGCGGCGAAAGCGGCTGCCGAAAACGAACTCACCGGCACCATGGCGGAGCAATGGGCCGCCATGGTCGAGGACGGCGGTCGCGATATCGGCGGCGGCAAGAACGGCGGCGAGCGCGTTCTCTCGCAGGAAGAAATCGACAATCTCCTCGGCTTCAGCGTCAACGAGGTCCATCTCGACGAAAATTCCGGCATTCGCGCCATCATCGATTCCTCGATGGTGTCGTATGAGCGTCTGCCGATGCTCGAAATCGTGTTCGACCGTCTGGTGCGGTTGATGACCACGAGCCTGCGCAATTTCACCTCCGATAACGTCGAAGTCTCGCTCGATCGCATCACTTCGGTGCGTTTCGGCGACTATATGAACTCGATTCCGCTGCCTGCCGTGCTGTGTGTGTTCAAGGCAGAGGAGTGGGAGAATTTCGGCCTTGCCACCGTCGATTCCAGCCTGATCTATTCGATGATCGACGTGCTGCTCGGCGGCCGTCGTGGTCAGGCCTCGCTGCGCATCGAGGGGCGTCCCTATACCACCATCGAAACCAATCTGGTGAAGCGCCTGATCGAAGTCGTGCTGGCCGATGCCGAGCAGGCGTTCCGGCCGCTGTCGCCCGTAGCCTTCACCATCGACCGGCTCGAGACCAATCCGCGCTTCGCCGCCATCAGCCGTCCGGCCAATGCCGCCATCCTGGTGCGCCTGCATATCGATATGGAAGATCGCGGCGGCAATATCGAATTGCTGCTGCCTTATGCGACGATCGAACCGATCCGTGCCCTGCTCATGCAGATGTTCATGGGCGAAAAATTCGGTCGTGATCCGATCTGGGAAAGCCATCTCGCCACTGAAATTGCTCAGGCCGAGATCGCCGTTGACGCCGTGTTGTATGAGGCGGAGATCCCGTTGAAGCAGCTGATGCTTCTCAAGGTGGGCGATACGCTGCCGCTGGAAATGCGGGCGGATACCCTTGTTGCCGTGCGTTGCGGAGCCGTCACTCTGACCGAAGGTCGGATGGGACGCGTCGGCGACCGCGTTGCCATTCGAGTCACGAAACAATTACGCAAGCCTAACACAACCTTCGCGATGTTTGAGAAGGCTGATGAGCAAACTAAATTAATGGAGGCACAATGAGTCATTCATTGGGAATTGTGATCGAAAGCTTGGTTGCGGTGCTTCTGATCCTGACCATCGCCTATTGCATGTTGCTCAACAAGCGCCTGAAGCGCCTCAAGGCGGACGAACAATCGCTGAAGGCCACGATCGGCGAGCTCATCACGGTGACCGAGATTGCCGAGCGTGCGATCGGCGGGCTGAAGCACACCGTGCGCGACGTCAATGAAAATCTCGGCAGCCAGATTTCTGCTGCGACGGCGCTGGCCGATCTGCTGAAAGCGCAGCTCGCCGAGAGTGACACTGTCGTGCGACGGTTGTCGAAGATCGCGGTAGCGGCACGGCCGCTCACCGAAACCGACCCTGATGCGCCGCGGGTGTCCGCAGCGCGGGCCAATGCCGCGGCAGCGCAGGCGTTTGCCGAGCGGAGGAGGCCTGACGGCATCGCTGCATGAAAGCTTTTCGGGACGTTCGTATTCTTCCTGTCGTCTTGGTGGCGGTTTTCGGTCTGGCGATTCTCAAGATCGCCGGTCTGGTGATCGATGGCGGCTACGTGTTCAACTACGATCCGCAGCCACAGGCGCAGGCGAAAGGATCGTGGGCGCAGGAGATGTTCAACTTCCCGGGTGGCAAGCCGGCAGACGGCGATATTACCGGCTCGGTCCCTGCCAAGAAGGAAGAGCCGAAGCCCGCGGTGGCAGCGCCTGCAGCGATCGAACCGACCAGCAATCCGCCTGTCGAACTCTCTCCTCAAATCTCGCCCGCTGAACGCGCTATTCTCGAACGGCTGCAAGCGCGCCGTCAGGAGCTGGAAACGCGTGCCCGTGAGATCGACATTCGCGAGAGCCTGCTGAAGGCCGCCGAGAAGCGCATCGAAACCCGCGTCGATGAATTGAAGGGCGTCGAAGCCGGTATCAAGACGGCGAACGACCAGAAGAGCGAAGTCGATGCTGCCCGCTTCAAGGGTATCGTCACCATGTATGAAAGCATGAAGCCGAAGGACGCTGCGAAGATCTTCGACCGGCTGGAAATGCCGGTGCTGTTCGAGATCGCCTCGCAGATCGCGCCTCGGAAGATGTCCGACATTCTCGGTCTGATGCAGCCGGAGGCCGCTGAGCGCCTCACTGTCGAACTGGCGCGCCGCGCCTCGGGCGGCGAACGGTCTGCTGCGGCGACGGAACTGCCCAAGATCGAAGGCAGGCCGATCCAGCAGGGCCGGAATTAAAGAAAATAATTAACAAATCCTTAGAGGGCGGAATCTAGATTCGACACAGGGCGGACGATCGGCCGTCCTTCGAGCATCTGGCTGAGAGACATTTCTGAATGGCACGGACGGCTGCCGTTGCATGTTGGACGCAAGCTCGCGCATGGACGCGGGCCGTTCGACGTTGCGCAGGTCTCGCCACCGTTGTGTGTCTCGCGCTGTCGTTTTCCGATGCCGCATCTGCGCAAGCGGTGAAGGGCACTGCCAGCATGGGCACGTCGGGCGGCTATGGCCGCATCGTGCTGAAGCTTGCCGAGGACGTGGAGTCCGAGGTGACGCAGGCCGGTACAATTCTCGTCATTCGCTTCAAGCGGCCGGTGGATATTCCCGTCGAGATTCTCGGTGACGCCGCCCCCGACTATATCGGCTCTGCACGCCGCGATCCCGATGGCACGGCGATCCGTCTCGCTTTGTCACGCAGGGTGACCATCAATTCGATGACGGCGGGCGAGCGCATCTTCATCGATCTGTTGCCCGACACCTGGAAGGGCATGCCGCCCGGCCTGCCGCAGGATGTGGTCAAGGAATTGTCGGAGCGCGCGCGCGCGGCAGAGCGCGCCTTGCGCCAGCAACGCGCTGCCGCGGAAAGCCAGAAGAAGCCGCCGATCCGCGTGCGCGCATCCGTGCAGCCGACCTTCGTGCGCTTCGTGTTCGAGACCGGCGGCGTCGGTGTGTCGTCGGTGCTGAACGAGAAGACGCTGACGCTGACCTTCAACGCCGGTCTGGTGTTCGATCTCGCCGATGCCAAACTGTCTGCACCCGCCAATGTCGCATCGATCGGTCAGGCGATGGACGGCAACCGGACCGCCGTCGAGATCGGCTTGATCGGCGACGTCGATGTGAAGTCGTTCCGCGAGGACAAGAGCTACGTCGTCGACATCGGCTTCCAGCAGAATGAAAAGCCGTCGCCGCTGGCCAAGCTGCCGGTGGCCGCTCCTGCGGACGAGAAACCGCCGGTCGCGGCGAAGCCTCCCGAGGTCGAGAAGCCCGCCAGCGTTCCGGCACAGCGCTCCGGCGAGATCGTGCCGCCGACCTCCGAGACGATCGCAAGAGAGATCGTTCCGGAGAAGAAGGTCGAGGTTGCGACGGCTGCACCGGCAGCGCCCGTCGCGGCAGCGAAGCCGGAAGAGCCGAAGCCAGAGGCGGCCAAGGTCGCTGAGTCACCCAAGCCTGCGCCGGCAGCCGAGCCTGTTGTCGTAGCTCCTGCGAAAGAAACACCGCCGCCAGCGCCTGTCGTTGCGGCGGCCCCTGCTGCTGCACCCGTTGCTGCTGCGCCGACCGAACCGGCGGGCATGCCGGTTGAGGTCAAGCGCAGCAGCGACGGCGTGCGCATAGCCTTTGCCTTTCCATCGCAAACGCCGGTCGCTTTGTTTCGTCGCGGCGATATCCTGTGGCTGGTGGCAGATTCGACGCGGCCCATCGACACCGCGCCGATCCGCCGCGACAGCGGATCGATCATTGCCGATGTGAGCACGATCCCGCTGGAGAAGGGGCAGGCGATCCGCATCCGCCTTAATCGCCCACAACTGGCTTCGCTCACGACCGACGATCCTGCCGGCGCGGGACAGGCCTGGTCGCTGATGCTGGCCGATACACGTCAGACACCGTCGCAGCCGCTGTCCGCCGTGCGCAACATTGCCGATCCCTCGCGCGCCAGCGTGCAGGTGCCGTTGGCCAAGCCCGGTCTCAAGCATCGCCTGGTTGATCCGGATGCCGGCGATACGCTCAATATCATCACCGCGCTGCCACCATCGCGCGGCTTCATCCGTCGCCAGGACTTTGTCGAATTCTCGTTGCTTGAATCCATTCACGGCGTGGTGGTTCAGGTGAACTCCGACGACGTGTCCGTTGAAGCAAGTATCGACAAGGTGATGCTCACCAAGCCCGGCGGCCTGACGCTGTCGGCAGCCGATGCAGCGCCGCAGCGCGCCTCGACGGTCGCCCGGCCGATCTTCGATGTCGGCCAGTGGCGCAAGGACCAAGAAGGCCCATTCAACGCACGCTTCGACGAGTTGATCGACGCGATGTCATCAGCCGAAGCCAGCTCGCTGCCGCAGGTACGAATGGATCTGGCCAAATTCTACATGGCGCGCGGCATGTATCACGAGGCCAAGGGCGTCGCCGATCTCGCGATCGCGGACACCAAGGTCGGCGAGGAAAGCCCTGTCGCGCTGATCGTCCATGCGGTGGCCAGCGCGATGATGGGGCGTCCCGAACAGACCCTGAAGGATATCGCCAATCCGGTGCTCGGGCCGGGTTACGATGGTGAATTGTGGAAGGCGCTCGCCTACGCCAAGCAGGAAAAATGGGTCGAGGCGCGCGAGCGTTTCAAGAATGCCGAGTTCACGCTCGCCGCGCTGCCGGCCGATCTGCAGCGTGCGGCCCTGATGCTCGCGCTGCGGGCCTCGCTCGAGGTCAAGGACTATGCCGGCGCGTCGTCGCGCGGCAGTGAGCTCGAAACGGTCGGCATCTCGCCGGAGATCAAGCCCGCGGCCATGCTGCTCAGCGGCTGGCTCGATGAGGCGCTCGGCCGCGAGAAGGATGCGCTGTCGAAGTATCAGGACGTCACCGGGTCGGTGGATCGTCAATCCGCAGCGGAAGCCAAGCTGCGCGAAATCAATTTGCGCCAGAAGCGCAACGAGATCAGTAGCGAGGACGCGCTGCATGATCTCGAAGTGCTGGCGGTGACATGGCGCGGCGACGGCACGGAAGTGCAGGTGCTGCAGATCCTGTCGCGCATGTATGCCGAACTCGGCCGCTACAATGACTCGCTGCTGGCCGCCCGTACGGCCACCGAGCGCCAGGCCAACAGCGAAGCCGCGCGCCAGGTGCAGGACGAGGCGCAAGCGCTGTTCTCGCAAATTTATCTGTCGCCAAAGGGCGACAGCCTGCCGCCGGTCGATGCGCTGGCGATGTTCTACGAGTTTCGCGAGCTGACCCCGATCGGCCGCCGCGGCGACGAAATGATCCGCCGTCTTGCAGATCGTCTCGTGGCCGTCGATCTGCTCGACCAGGCCGCCGAGCTTCTGCAGTATCAGGTCGATCACCGTCTCGAGGGCGCTGCACGCTCGCAGGTCGCTGCGCGTCTAGCGATGGTCTATCTGATGAGCCGCAAGCCCGACCGCGCCATCGCCGCGCTGCGCACCACGCGGATCGCCGATCTCAATGGCGAGCTGCGCCAGCAGCGGCTGCTGCTCGAGGCGCGGGCGCAGAGTGACATTGGCCGCCGTGAGCTGGCTCTCGACATCATCTCTCATGTCACCGGGCGCGAAGCGATCCGGCTCCGCTCGGATATCTACTGGTCGTCGCGGCGCTGGCGCGAGGCCTCCGAACAGATCGAACTCTATTATGGCGACCGCTGGCGGGATTTCTCGCCGCTGACGCCAAGCGAAAAGAGCGACATCATCCGTGCGGTCGTGGGTTATGCGCTGGCGGAAGACGCCCTCGGTCTCGCACGCTTCCGCGAAAAGTATGCGCCGCTGATGAATGTCGGTGCCGACAAGATCGCCTTCGACACCGCGAGCAAGCCGACTTCGACCAACTCTTCGGAATTCGCCGCCATTGCCAAGATGGCCGCGTCCGTCGATACGCTCGACGGCTTCCTGCGCGAGATGAAGACGCGTTTCCCTGAAAGCAGCGCCAAGGCGATCCTGCCCGGCGCCAGTGCCGATCCGATGCCGACCGGCTCGCTGAAGCCGCAGCCGGTGGTCAATGTCCGCAAGATCGAGATGACGCGGTAGGGGCGAGCTTCGCTACTGCCCGTAACTCTGCACCAGACTGCCCGCGACCAGCGACCAGCCATCCACCAGCACGAAGAAGATCAGCTTGAACGGCAGTGACACCACCGCCGGTGGCAGCATCATCATGCCCATCGCCATCAAGACCGAGGCGACCACGAGATCGATGATCAGGAAGGGCAGGAACAGCAGGAAGCCGATCTCGAAAGCGCGCTTCAGCTCGGAGATCATGAAGGCTGGCACAAGGATGCGGAGCGACAGGTCGTCAGGCGTCGCTGGAATTGGCTCGCCCGACAAGTCCATGAACAGCTTGAGATCCTTCTCGCGCACGTTCTTCTGCATGAAGCCGCGCAGCGGAATGGATGCGCGCACCAAAGCTTGTTCGACGGTGATGTCGTTGGAGATCAGCGGCTTGATACCGTCGTCATAGGAACGTTGTAGCACCGGCCCCATCACGAAAGCCGTAAGGAACATCGCCAGCGCGATGATCACCGAGTTCGGCGGAGCCGTCGCTGTACCCAATGCGGTGCGCAGCAGCGACAGCACGACCACGATGCGTGTGAACGACGTCATCATGATCAGGATCGACGGTGCTATCGACAGCACCGTCAACAACGCGATCATCTGCACGGCGCGCTCGGTGACGCCGCCGCCACCGCCGCCGAGATTGATGCTGATGTCCTGCGCCATCGCGGGACCTGCGAAGGTCCCGGCGGCGATCAGAACGGAAAGGAAAAATACTCTACGCGGGAGGTTCGCCGAACTCACGAACTGGACTTCGGCCGACCCAGCAGGGAGGCCATCTCGTCTTCGAGATTTTCAAAACCCGATTTGACCGGCGGGACGACCGGCGGCGCCTCTGCGCGGGCAGGGCTGGCGATCGAGACTTCCGGCGACCGCGAAGCTGGGCGGATCGATGGTGCCTCAGGCGCTACCGACGGAGCGCCGACCCGAGGCTCAGGCGCAGTATCCTGGCGGGCTTCGCCAGCAGGGCGGCGCAAGGCGGCTTCGAGACGCTGCGCCATATCGGCGAGGTTCTGGTCGGCAGACGACACGGCAACTGCCGGAGCGGGCGCAGGGGCAGGCGTCGGTGCGGGTGGCGCAACGACAGGGGCGGGAGCCGGGGCGACAACCTGAGCAGGCGGGGGCGGCGCTGCCGCGACGGGACGGTCCGGCGTGCGGGGCTGCGGCATGGTGCGGATCGGCGGATCGGCACGCATCGGGCGCGGCATCATCGGCTCGCTACGCGGTGTCTCGCTACGTGGCATTTCACTTCGCGGAATCGGCCGCTGCGGGAAGAGGTCGTTGCGTGGCGCCGGTTCGGCGCGCGGCGCGGGTTCCGGCGCGAGGCTCGCGACCGGATCGGGACGACGCTCCGGCAAAGGCGCGGCCGGGCGACGTGGCTCTTCGATAAAGGAGGGGCGGGCGGGACGCGGCGCCGGCTCCGGCACATGCGGTTCGGAATCGAAGCCGGAGTCGCTGCTCTCTGCCCAGCTCGGGGCCTCAGGCAGCGATGGGCCACGGCTTGCCACATCGGCGGCGAGGCCGCCGCGCTGCGGGGCCTGTTCGCGGCCGGGCATGGCGCGGACGATATTGGGCTCGACGACGATGTCCGAGGGGCCACCGATCATCAGCAGGTGTTCGACATTGTCGCGGCGGACCAGCACCAGGCGGCGGCGGCCGTCCACGGCCGCGGCGTCGATCACTGCGAGCCGCGGCAGGCGCCCGCGGCTGGTGTTGTTGCCCAGCCGGTTGCCGGCGAATCGGCGCACCAGCCAGGCCGTAAGCCCGATCAGCGCCAGCACGACAACGAAGGCCAAGATAAATTGCACCGATGATTGCATCATAAAGTCCCCAGCCAGACAGGGTGGCTGCAACGGCCACATCCAGAGTTGCGGGTGTCATAGCCCCGCACGCTCCGCACGCAGCGTGAATCACGCCCCATCTGTTAACGCCCCACGGCAGAACCTGCCGTTGGTTAATAATAAACTATGAATCGCTGCAGCCAAAACGACTTCTGCCGCCCCGTCGTATGGCTCATGGGAATGGTTAATCGGCCAATTCAGGCGAAAAAGCGTTGGCATGTGCGAAAAACGTCAATTTTGCAGCATTCATTTACGGTTCGGTAACAAGTACCACCGGAAATTAACTTCGTATTAACCATGCAGGCGGCAAATTCTGCCTAGCTCAGGACGCTTCGTCCGGGCGGGCGGAGAAGGCCGATGGCGATCAGCGACATGCCGATGTTGTCGGCGCTGCGCACCAAGATGCAGTGGCACCAGGAGCGCCAGCGTGTGCTGGCCGAAAACATCTCCAATTCGGACACTCCGAACTTCCGCCCCCGCGATCTCGTGGAACCGAAGTTCGACAAGGCGGGCAATACCTCCGTCATCGCTGGTGGCATGGGCTCGCTGCCGATGATGCGCGCCGCCGGCACCAATATCCTGCCGACCGGCGGCTCGGCCTCCTTCAACCAGAACAGCCGGGTCGGCTACGAGACCCGCCCCGCCGGCAACGCCGTCAATCTGGAAGACGAGATGCTCAAGGTCTCGGCCAACCAGATGGACTATGCCGCCGCGACCTCGCTCTACACCCGCAGCCTCGGTCTGTTGAAGACCGCCATCGGCAAGCGCTGACGCCGCCGCGCGCATAAAGGGATCTCATCATGGCCGACGATATCAGCGACTTCTCGCGCTCCATGGGCATCGCGACCTCCGGTCTGCGCGCCCAGGCGGGGCGCATGCGGGTGATTTCGGAAAACATCGCCAATGCACAGTCCACAGCGCAGAACGCCGGCGGAGACCCCTATCGTCGCAAGGTGCCGACCTTCAAATCCGAGCTGGACCGCTCGCTGGATGCCCGCGTCGTTGGTCTCGGCCGCATCAGGCCCGACCAGTCTGCGTTTCCCACGCGCTACGAGCCCGGTAATCCCGCGGCGGATGCTGCTGGCAACGTCAAATACCCCAACGTGAACTCGTTGGTGGAAATGACGGACATGAAGGAAGCGCAGCGCTCCTACGAAGCCAATCTCAACATCATCAGCGCCACGCGCCGGATGATTCAACGCACGCTCGACATCCTCAAGGCCTGAACAGGACAGCTGAACCATGGCAACTCCCTCTGTCGCCGCCAATGCTTACTCGGCTCTCTCGCGCATTATGGACGCCGGTGGTGGCGTTGGTGGCGGTCTCAACAAGGCGGCGGATGCCGGTGGCGGTCAGTCGTTCGGCGCGGTCCTCAAGGATGCGCTTGGCAGCGTGCTCGATGCCGGCCGCAAGTCGGATGCGCAGACCATCGCAATGGCCAACGGCAAGGCCAATGTGATGGACGTGGTTACGGCAGTTGCGGAAACCGACGTCGCGGTGTCGACGCTGGTCTCGGTGCGCGATCGCGTCATCCAGTCCTACGAAGACATCATGAAAATGCCGATCTGATCCTCCTCACCACGAACAGCGCGTAACACAAGGATTCATGCAATGACCGGCCCCGAAACTCTCGACGTTGCCCGCGACGCGATCTGGACGATTGTGATCGTGTCCGGCCCGCTGATGGTCGTGGGCCTCCTGGTCGGTGTCGTGGTATCGCTGGTGCAGGCGCTAACCCAGATCCAGGAACAGTCGCTGGTCTTCGTACCGAAGATTCTCGCGGTCTTTGCCACCATGATGCTCGCGTTACCATTCATGGGGGACGCATTGTCGAGCTACATGCTACGGATATCGTCGCGAATCATCGGGGGGTGATGCACAATCCCGTATGCGCATCGATGTCTCGCTCCTGCCCGTTCTCGCCGCTGCCTTCATGCTGGCCTTTGCCCGTATCGGCACAATGGTGATGTTGATGCCCGGGTTCGGCGAGAGCAACATTCCCGCGCGGACCAAGCTGTCGATCGCATTGGGGCTGACCCTCATCATGCTGCCGGCCCATCGCGGCGCCTACAACGTCGATATGGGGTCGATCGTGCCGCTGCTGGTGATGCTGGTGCATGAGATCATCATCGGCGTTGTGCTCGGCGCCACCGCGCGCGTCACGCTGTCGGCGTTGCAGGTTGCCGGATCGATCATCGCGCAGCAACTCGGTCTCGGCTTTGTGACCTCGGTGGATCCGACGCAGGGTCAGCAGGGCGTGCTGATCGGCAATTTTCTCACGATGCTCGGCATTACGCTGCTGTTCGCCACCGATACGCATCACCTTGTGATCGCCGCCATCAATGACAGCTACAGGATCTTTGCGCCGGGCGAACTCATGTCGACGGGCGATGTGGCCAAGCTTGCGACCAATGCCTTCGCGGCAGCCTTCAAGATCGGCACGCAGCTTGCCGCGCCTTTCCTTGTGTTCGGCCTCGTCTTCAATATGGGGCTTGGCGTGCTGGCGCGGCTGATGCCGCAGATGCAGGTCTATTTCGTCGGCGTGCCGCTTTCGATCATGATCGGATTCCTGATCTTCGCCGTCGTGCTCGCGACCATGATGGGGACCTACCTCGAATACGTCACCGGCGTCATGCAACAAATGATGTCGCGGATATAGGGGGCACGGATGTCCGACGACGATTCCGAGAAGACACATGACCCCACGCAAAAAAAGCTCGACGACGCTCACCAACGCGGCGACGTAGCCAAAAGCCAGGAGGTCAACACCTGGTTCCTGCTGGCCGGCGCGACGCTGGTCTTGTCGACCTTCAACGGCTCGGTCGGCGGCGGGCTGCAGACACCGCTTAAGAACCTTCTGCAAAATTCCTGGATGATACGGACCGACGGGCCCGGACTTCTGATGTTGGCCAAGAGCCTCTGCGTGTCCATCCTGTCCACCATGGGCATGCCGATCCTGTTTCTCGTGATCGCAGCGCTTGCCGGCAATCTGATCCAGCACCGGCTGGTGTTCTCCACCGAAGGTCTGGTGCCGAAGTTCAGCAAGCTGTCGCCGATGGAAGGCGCCAAGCGCCTCTTCGGCAAGCAGGCGTTCGCCAATTTCCTGAAGGGACTGTTCAAGCTCGTTCTGCTCGGCGCCGTGATGTGCGCGGTGCTGTGGCCCGAGCGTTTTCGTCTGGATGCGTTGATCCACATCGATCCGTCGGCGATCCTCGGCATCACCACATCGCTGACGCTGCAGCTGATGGGGTCGGTGGTGGCGATGCTTGCCTTCGTCGCCATTGCCGACTTCTTCTTCCAGTACCGCACCTGGTACGAGAAGCTGAAAATGTCGCTGCAGGAAGTGAAGGAAGAATACAAGCAGTCCGAGGGTGACCCCCACATCAAGGGCAAGATCAAGCAGCTGCGTCAGCAGAATATGAAGAAGCGCATGATGGCCGCGGTGCCGAAGGCGTCGGTGATCATCACCAACCCGACGCACTACGCCGTGGCGCTGTCCTATGAACGCGGCATGACTGCGCCGATCTGTGTCGCCAAGGGCGTCGACAATATCGCGCTGAAGATCAGGGAAGTGGCCAGCAAGCACGACATTCCGATCGTCGAAAACGTGCCGCTGGCGCGCGCGCTTTACGCCACCGTCGAGATCGACGAGGAAATTCCGGGCGAACACTACCATGCGGTGGCCGAAGTCATTGGCTACGTGATGAGCCTGAAGCGCGGACTGTCCGGGCGCATGCAATGATTCGCGAAAGCGCCGGGCAAGGGGCCGGGAACGTGTTGCGAATCGGCGGATTGGAAGCGAATAGGCCGACGCGGCGCTTGCGCAAGGCCAGCCGATTGATGCACTCAGGAGGCGCGCAAACCCGCGCTGCCGCAACTGCCAACAGGCAACGAACCGTCCGATGACCGCCGAGACCGACCACGATCGCCAATCGATGACGGCGCAGAATCCGGTTCTGCACGAGCCGGCCCGGCGCAGCGGCAGCATTGTGCTGGTGCTGCTGATTGCCGCCGCGATCATCGCCTGCGCCGTGGCGTTCATGACTCTCGGCCGCGCCCAGGCGCAGCCTTATATTCTGGGCCTGCTGGCGCTGCTGGCGATGGTCGGGCTGTTCGTGTTGTTCGCCTTTGCCGCCGGTATTGTCCGCTTTGCCGATCGCGCCTCTGACGATCCGATCATGCGCACCGTGGCCGATAACGCCTTTGACGGTATCGCGGTCACCGATGCGCGGGGCCATGTGGTCTATGCCAATGCTGCCTATCTCAATTTGACCGGCGCGGCCTCCGCGCAGGATGCGCGACCGGTCGAGCGCGTCTTCATCGGTAATCCCGATGTCTCCGAAGCCGTCTTCCGCCTGCTCAAGGCTGCCCGCGAGGGCAAGCGCCAGCAGGAGGAGGTCCGTGTTGCGGCGCCTGACGGCAGTCATGGCCGCTGGCTGCGCATGCGCGTGCGTCCGCTGGGTGAAGGCAAGCGCGAGGCCAAATCCACGGTGTGGTCGGTGGCCGATATTTCCCGCGATCGGCAACGCCAGGAAGACGTTTTCCAGGAATTGCAACACGCCATCGAATATCTCGATCATGCGCCTTGCGGCTTCTTCTCGGTCAATCCAAAGGGCGAGCTGGTTTACGTCAACGCCACACTGGCGAACTGGCTCGATCACGATCTTGCCGAGATCGGCTCCGGCGGCCTGAAGCTGACCGACATCGTCTCCGGCGACGGCGCCTCGTTGCTGACGTCCATTGTGCCGATGCCCGGCGAAGTCAAAACCGAAGTCTTCGACATCGACCTGCGCATGCGCAATGGCAAGACCATGCCGGTGCGGCTCTATCACAAGCTCGCTTTCGGTGCCGACGGCGTGCCGGGTGCGTCGCGCACTCTTGTCATCAGCCGCGCCCGCGACGAGCGTTCGGATCCGCAGCGCGCCGCCGAAGTGCGCTTCATGCGCTTCTTCGACCACACGCCGATGGCGATTGCGACCGTGGACCGCGACGGCAACGTGGTGCGCGGCAATGCCCGTTTCGCCAAGCTGGCGCAAAGCCTGAGCACATCGGGCGCGGTCAACAAGTCGATCCTCGCCGCGGTCAGTGACCGCGACCGCAATCAGCTGGTCTCGGCCATCGGCCACGCCGCACAAGGGCAGGGCGATATCCCGCCGGTGGAAGCGCTGCTGGAAGGCGCCAAGGAGCGCTGGGGCCAGTTCTTCGTCACCGCCGTGGAGGAGAACGAGCGCGAGACCGAAGCCGCCATCGTCTACATGCTGGAGACCACCGAGCGCCGCACGCTCGAGAACCAGGTCAACCAGGCGCAGAAGATGGACACCATCGGCCAGCTGGCCGGCGGCATCGCGCATGACTTCAACAACGTGCTCTCCGCCATCATGATGGCCAACGACTTCCTGCTGAACGCGCACAAGCCGACCGATCCGTCGTTCCAGGACATCATGCAGATCAAGCAGAATGCGACGCGCGCGGCGACGCTGGTGCGCCAGCTGCTGGCGTTCTCGCGCCGCCAGACGCTGCGGCCGACCGTACTCAATCTCGGCGATGCCCTCTCCGATATCGATCTGCTGCTGAAGCGACTGATCGGCGAAAAGGTCAAACTCGAAGTCGTGCACGGCCGCGATCTATGGCCGGTGAAGGTCGACATTTCGCAATTCGAACAGGTGATCGTGAATCTCGCGGTCAATGCGCGCGACGCGATGCCGGATGGCGGCGCACTGACCGTGCGTACGGTGAATGTTTCGGCCGAGGAAGCCGGACGGCTATCCTACAAGGGCATGCCGCCATCGGATTATGTGCGGATCGATGTCAGCGACACCGGCACCGGCATTCCCGCCGATATCCTAGAAAAGATCTTCGAGCCGTTCTTCTCCACCAAGGACGTCGGCAAGGGCACCGGCCTCGGCCTTTCCACGGTCTACGGCATCGTCAAGCAGACCGGCGGTTTCGTCTACGTCGATTCAGAGCCGGGCAAAGGCACCACGTTCCGTATCTTCCTGCCGCGCCATCATCAGGAAAAGGAAGTTGCTCCCGACCCGGCGATCGCGGCCGCTGTCGCTGCGAAGGAAGCCGCGGCCGACGCCAAGCCGCGCGCGGACCTGACCGGGCAGGGTACCATCCTGCTGGTCGAGGACGAAGAAGGCCTGCGCGCGCTGAACGCCCGCGGTCTGCGCTCGCGCGGCTACACGGTGGTCGAAGCCGGCAACGGCGTCGAGGCGATGGAGGTGTTCGACGAGCAGAACGGCGCCATCGATCTCGTGGTTTCCGATGTCGTGATGCCGGAGATGGACGGGCCGACGCTGCTCAAGGAAATGCGCGCACGTAATGCGGACATTCGCATCATTTTCGTGTCAGGCTATGCCGAGGAAGCCTTCGAAAAGAGCCTGCCGGAAAACCAGCAATTCGCCTTCCTGGCCAAGCCGTTCGCCCTGAGCGCGCTGATCGCCAAGGTCAAGGAAACCATGGCGCCGAACTAGGGCACGCCGTCACAAAAGGGCTTGGTTTCAAATGCGCCCCAAACTTCGCAATGCACCATAAGTATTTGAAAGCAAGGTGACTCCTCCGCCAAAGGTTCAATCCCCAGCCGCGACCGAGGGCCGCAGCGTTTACCATGGAACGGTGCTTCCCTTTTAGGCTGGGGTAGCCATGTTAGGGGTGTTTTCCCCCTGCCGGGGATTGAGGGAATGACCATGACTTTCACGTTCAGCATGCGCGGCGTCGTCAAGACGATGGCCGTTGTCCTGTCGCTGGCGATGCCGCTCACGATTGCAATCTCCTCTGCCGACGCCCGCGTTGGCGGTGGCAGCAGCTCGGGTTCGCGCGGCAACCGCACGTTCTCGGCCCCGCCGAGCACGTCGACGGCGCCTAACGCGGCTCAGCCGTTCAACCGTACCATGCAGCAGCCAGGTTCGCCCGGCATGAACAGCGCGACCACGGGCGCAGCCAGCAAGGGCGGTTTCTTCAACCGTCCGGGCATGGGCATGCTTGGCGGTCTCGCCGCTGGCTTCCTCGGCGCAGGCCTGCTCGGCATGCTGTTCGGCGGCGGTCTGTTCAGCGGTCTCGGTGGTATCTCGTCGATCATCGGCTTGCTGCTACAGGTCGGCCTGATCATCATCGTCGTCCGTCTCGCGATGTCCTGGTGGCAGCGTCGTAACCAGACGGCGTCCGCCTATGCCGGTCCGGCCAACTCGGCCTATACCGGTCCGGGCAATGCTCCTGACCAGAATCAGGCGCACATGAACCAGGCGCAGCAGGGTTATGGTGCGCAGCCGACCCAGCGCAGTGGTCTCGGTGGCTTTGGTTTCGGCGGTGGTTCGAATGACAAGCCGCTCGATATCGTGCCGCAGGACTACGAGACCTTTGAGCGTCTGCTTGGCGAAATCCAGGCCGCCTGGTCGAACGAAGATGTCGAGAAGCTCGGCAAGCTGTCGACGCCGGAAATGGTGTCGTACTTCGCCAAGGATCTCGCCGAGAACAAGGCGCGCAACGACATCAACAAGGTGTCGGATGTGAAGCTGCTGCAGGGTGACCTCGCGGAAGCCTGGCGCGAAGGCGACACCGACTATGCGAGCGTTGCGATGCGCTTCTCGCTGGTCGACAAGACGCTGGAGCGCGGCACCAATCGTCTGGTGGCTGGCAGCGAAACGCCGATCGAAGCGACCGAGATCTGGACCTTCGTGCGCCCGCGCGGCGCCGATTGGGAATTGTCGGCGATCCAGCAGGCGTAAGCCTTGCCGCACAGAAATCGGAAAGCGCCGCGGATCATTCCGCGGCGCTTTTTGTTGGCCTCATGCGTGTGCATTGCCAGGTGATGATCTCAGAGCGGGAATAATCCGCCGGATACTGTGTTGGTCAGTTGCGTCCCATCGCGACTGGCGTTGCGTGGCTACAAAAACAAATTGGAGGAATCGATGCCCACTATTCTCTCGACTATAACCCGTCTTGGTATCTGTGCCGGTGCTGTCGTCGTCTCGCTTGCAGCAACGTCGCCATCGTTTGCGCAAGGCACGGATACAAGCTTCTTCGTCACCAGCAATGGCATCGGCAATGGCGGCAATCTCGGCGGCCTTGCCGGTGCTGACAATCATTGCCAGACGCTGGCGCAGGCTGCAGGTGCGGGCGCCAAGACCTGGCGCGCTTATCTCTCGACGCAGGCCGCGGACGGCAAGCCCGCGATCAATGCCAAGGACCGGATCGGCAACGGCCCATGGAAGAATGCCAAGGGCGTCGTCGTCGCCAAGGATGTCGCCGATCTGCACGGCGCCAGCAACAACCTCTCCAAGCAAACCTCGCTCAGTGAGAAGGGCGAGGTCATCAATGGTCGCGGTGATACGCCGAATCGCCATGACGTACTGACCGGCTCGCAGGCCGACGGCACAGCCTTTGCCGCTGGTGAGGATCGCACCTGCAAGAACTGGACGAGCAGCACCCAGGGGGCCGCCATGGTCGGCCATATCGATCGTACGGGGCTGAACGAAGAGCCGCCGGCGAAGTCATGGAACACGTCGCATCCATCGCGCGGCCCCGATGGCGGCTGCTCGCAGAACGACCTGAAGAGCACCGGCGGCGACGGTCTGCTGTACTGCTTCGCCTCGAATTGAGTTCCATTGCGATAGACCAGCAGCAACACACTCCGCCATGGCCGGGCCTGTCCCGGCCATGGCGCGTTTTGCGGCGATAGCTGGACGACGGCGCGGAGTTCTGGCCGGACCAGCGCTGCGAACGAATTCCGCGGTGAGCAGTTACCCTGGCACCCCTGACGCGACATTTGGCGAGGTTTCGCATGCGATATGAGCTGTATTACTGGCCGACGATCCAGGGCCGCGGCGAATTCGTGCGCCTGGCGCTCGAAGATGCCGGCGCGGACTACCGAGATATGGCGCGCGGCAAGGGCGGCATGGCCGCAATGACGAGGATGCTCGACAGCAAGAAAGGCATTCCGCCATTCGCGCCGCCATTCCTCAAGGCGGGCAGTATGGTGATCGGCCAGACTGCCAACATCCTGTTCTACCTCGGCCCACGTCACGGTCTGGCGCCGAAGTCCGAAGCGGCGCGACTGCAACTGCATGAACTCCAGCTCACGATCACCGATTTCATCGCCGAAGTGCACGACACCCATCACCCGATCGGCGTGTCGCTCTATTACGAGGATCAGAAAGGCCCGGCCAAAAAGCGCAGCGCTGAATTCCTGAAAGAGCGCGTGCCGAAATATCTCGGCTATTTCGAGCGGATATTAAAAGCCAGCGATGGCGCCTATGTCACCGGCCGCAAGGCGACCTATGTCGATCTGTCGCTGTTTCAGATCGTTGAAGGACTGCGCTACGCATTTCCGAAACGCATGACAAAATTCGAGCGGGAGATTCCGGGCCTGATCGATTTGCATAACCGCGTGGCGGTTCGCCCAAACATCAAGGCCTATCTCGACAGCGACCGCCGCATTGCCTTCAACAAGGACGGCATCTTCCGGCACTACAAGGCACTGGATAAATAGCGTCGCGCAGCTCGCGTGGCGGGGTTACCACAGCCCCGGACACAGACGATAGCGGACGCGCGTCGTATAGTCGGTGTAGCCGGGGAGGCCGTCCCGCAAGGTGCGCTCTTCGGCTGTCGTGCGCCATGCGAACAGCACGGCCATGATCAGCGTCAGCGCGGCACTCCACCACGAGCCAAGCCAGAGGGATGTGCCGAGGAAAAACAGGATGGCGCCGCTATACATGGGATGACGCACGAGATGATACGGACCGGTATCGATGACGTGCTGGCCGCGGTCGCGTTGAAGCTTGATGACCGGTGCGGCGAAACTGTTTTCGCGCAGGACCCAGAATGAGATTGCCATTCCCGTGATTGCGAGTGCCGTACCCGCGACCTGGACGCCAACGGTCATTTGCGAAAGACCGAAGCGCTGATCCAGCCCCGCAACGATCAGCCAGACCAGTGCCACGGTAAAGAACGCCACCATGAAGACGCGGTCCGCTGTGGGCTGCCCCTGCTGTACGACGGGGCGCATGCGTTCTTCAAACAGCGCGGGATCGATCTGGATCAGCCACAGGCCGCCGCCAAGGCCGAGCAGGATCATGAAGAGCAGAAATGACCACGCCGCCGGCCATTGCCAGGTCCCGGCGGCGGTGAATAAAACAGCGCCGATCACGCCGAACCAGACCAGCGTCCGTATCACGAGACGAACGATCATGCCGAACCCCCAAGCTGCGCATCCGATACCAGATTCGCGGCAGTGATGGGGCAGGCCTCGCGTCAACGCGACCGGCGGCTGGTTTCTGTCCGACGGTGCCGAGTTAAGCGAGCTGATCGATCCGGGTGCCCTGGCCGGGCGGCAGTGCTGCGCGCGGTGGGGGCGGCGCGGTGCGGCTGTCGTTGTCGTCGTTCTTCTTCGGCTCCGGCGGCTTTGCCTCGATCGGCTTTACCTCAGCGACCGGTGGTGCGCTGCTCACGCTTGAAACGCTCATTACAAATTCCCTGTTTCCAACTTTTGCAGTCGGACAATGGGGTGTGCGCCAACAAGGAGTTGGTAAATCAGGCGCTGCAATTTGCATCAATCGGGGCGGATCGGAAACGGTGGTAAACGCGCCGTCCAGGACTTCACTACAATTGAAACGAAATACTCATTCGTCCTTGCCGCGGGAGATCGTGATGTTCGCCGATGTTTTGTTGCGGGTGCAGCGCAGGTCAAGCCGGCGATAGCGGAGCTTGACGTCATCGCCGCGGAAAATCCCCATGCGGCCGAGACATCGCGTGGTGCCCTTCACCGTATCCGGTTTGGGGATCGTGAAGATGACGGCTGCCGCACTGGCGACGAGGTCCGTGAACGCCGGCGCCGGCTTGCGGGTCGCGGAGGCCGCATAGAGCTCGTTGCTGAAATTGCGACTGGCGCAGCCAAGCCGCAATTGCTTTGCCGCCGGATGCGACAGGTAGATCACATTGGCTGCGGTGCGCCCGACGCTGAGCCCGTCGATCTGGCTCTTGAGCTGCCGCGCGAGATCATCGCAACGATCGGCGCGGGCAGGCGAAACGGCAAGGGTTACGGTGGCGAGCAGCGCCACAGCCGAAAAAATGCCGCGCAGGCGGTCGATAGACATTCCAGATTCTCCTCAATCCCCGGCCGCACTGAAACGCGGGACGCCACTTTATGCAAGGCGCGGCGGGCGCAGCCGGTTACTGCTGGAACGGGGGATTATCCCCGCGATTGCGGGCCTGTCCCTCTGTTTTGAACCCTTCAAAACTGTCCGGAAACCGCCTACAAGGGCCTCAAATCCCCTCCCTTTTTGAGGCCCCATCCATGAACGCTCCCACCGCTTTCCCTGATCCAAAGCCCGTCCCGCCCTACAAGCACACGCCACTGTTTCCGCTGGGCGCGGATACCACGCCCTACAAGAAGGTCACCACCGAGGGGGTGCGGGTCGAGAAAGTGCTGGGCAGGGACATGCTGGTGGTGTCGCGGGATGCGCTGAAGGCGCTCTCGGAGGCCGCGTTCGGCGACATCAACCACTATCTGCGCCCCGGCCATCTGCAGCAGCTGCGCAACATCCTGGACGACAGCGAAGCCAGCCCGAATGACAAATTCGTGGCCTTCGACTTCCTCAAGAATGCGAACATCGCCGCAGGCGGCGTGCTGCCGATGTGCCAGGACACCGGCACCGCGATCATCATGGGCAAGAAGGGCTGCAACGTCATCACCGATGGCGACGATGAGGCGGCACTCTCGGAAGGCGCCCGCGACGCCTATCTGCGCCGCAACCTGCGCTATTCGCAGGTCGCGCCGCTGACCATGTATGAAGAGAAGAACACGGCCAACAACATGCCGGCACAGTGCGAGATCTATGCCGAGGGCGACGACGCCTACAAGTTCATGTTCATGGCCAAGGGCGGCGGCTCCGCCAACAAGAGCTTCCTGTTCCAGGCGACGCCGTCCGTTCTGACCAAGGATCGTCTGCTCGCTTTCCTCAAGGAAAAGATCATGACGCTGGGCACCGCTGCGTGCCCGCCGTACCACCTCGCCATCGTCATCGGTGGCACCTCGGCCGAGCTGTGCATGAAGACGGTGAAGCTCGCTTCCGCGCGTTACCTCGACGCGCTGCCCACGCAAGGTTCGCCGGATGGCAACGCCTTCCGCGATCTCGAGATGGAGCAGGAAATCCTCAAGATGACGCAGTCGTCCGGCGTCGGCGCGCAGTTCGGCGGCAAGTACTTCTGCCACGACGTTCGCGTCATCCGCCTGCCGCGCCACGGCGCGTCGCTGCCCATCGGCCTCGGCGTGTCGTGCTCGGCGGATCGCCAGGTGCTCGGCAAGATCACCAAAGACGGTGTCTATCTCGAAGAGCTCGAACATAACCCGGCGCAGTATCTGCCGCAGGTGGAGCAGGCGCTCGGCGGCGAGGTCGTGAAGATCGATCTCAACCAGCCGATGAAGGACATTCTGGCGACGCTGTCGAACTACCCCACCAAGACGCGCCTGTCGCTCACCGGCACCATGATCGTCGCGCGCGACTCGGCGCATGCCAAGCTGCGCGATCGCCTTGAGAAGGGCGAGCCGCTGCCGGATTACTTCAAGAACCACCCGGTCTATTACGCCGGCCCCGCCAAGACGCCCGAAGGCTATGCCTCCGGCGCCTTCGGCCCGACCACGGCCGGCCGCATGGATTCCTTCGTCGACCAGTTCCAGGCCGCCGGCGGCTCCATGGTGATGGTTGCCAAGGGCAACCGCGCCGTCGCCGTGCGCGAAGCCTGCAAGAAGCATGGCGGCTTCTATCTCGGCTCGATCGGCGGCTCGGCGGCCAACCTCGCCGAACACTGCATCAAGAAGGTCGAGGTGGTCGAATATCCCGAACTCGGCATGGAAGCGATCTGGCGCATCGACGTCGTGGATTTCCCGGCCTTCATCATTATCGATGACAAGGGCAACGACTTCTTCAAGGAATTGAATCTCGGTTGATGCTGCGACCTCTTGGCGTCATTGCGAGCGCAGCGAAGCAATCCAGAAAGCTACAAGCGAAGACTGGATTGCTTCGTTGCAAGATGCTCCACGCAATGACGGCTGAGAGGATGTCGTGACCTTCATTGGCCTCGATGGCTTTAGCAAAGGCTGGGTCGCCGTCACACTCGACGGCGACCACCGCTACATCGATTTCATCAGCGATATCTCCTGGCTTGCGACGCAGCGCTTTGCCCGTGCGGCCATCGATATTCCCATCGGTCTCGGCGATGACGGTGTGCGCTGCTGCGATCAACTCGCGCGCAAGAAGCTCAGTCCGCATGGCTCACGCGTCTTTTCCGGTGGGCGCCGCTGGCTGTGGCAGGATTTCAGCGATCCCGATCTTGCCAATGCGGAAGCGGACAAACGCGGGCAGAAGAAGGTCTCGCGCCAGCTCTGGCATCTCGGACCGAAGATCATGGAGGTCGATGGCTTCGTGCTGGAGCACCGCGATCTCGATATCCGCGAAGCGCATCCTGAACTTGTCTTTCTCCGTCTGAATGGCGATGTGCCGCTGCCGTCCAAACATGCGGAGGAGGGGCTCGCGCTGCGTCGTCATCTGCTGATAGTGAACGGCTTCAGCGATCTCGACGACTGGCTGACCGGCAAGCGCACGCGCACCGGCGCAAAGCGGGATGATGTGCTCGATGCCTGTGCGGTGGCGCTGGCCGCGCGCGATTGCGTGGGCTGTCTGCCGGAAGGCAATGCACCGCGTGATGCGCTGGGTGTGCCACAGCAAATCTGGTTCTAGCTCAACTGCAATTCGTCACCTGGCTCGAGCACAGCCGTCGCCACCAGCCGCGGACGCCGTCGTGGCTTTCCACCAGCGCCCAGAAGCCGCTGCAGGCGAGAACGCGCTTGGGGCCACCGTCGGCGCTGATCTCGCTGCCACCTTCGCCTTTGGCCGGTGTCCATTGCGCGTCCACATGCGGCGCCTGGAACAGTCCGCCCATCTGCGTGTCGCCATTGGCATACTGCGCGCCGACCTTGCTGGCTGAGACCCAGCCGCGGCCGCCATAGGGTTTTGGATGATTGCGCGGATAGACGCTCGCGTCTTCGTAGTCCTTGCCGGGCGGCGTTGCGCCTTCGATCAGGAACCAGCCGTCCTTGAAGCCGATGATGGAAAATTCCGTCAGCCAGCCTCCGTCAGGCACGTTCTCACCTTTGCTCTTGAATTTGTAGGGCGGCGGCAGTGTGCCGAGCACCTTGGCCTTCGTCGATGGCCCGGCGCGCACATTCAATCCGTTGGGGTCGCGGTCGGTTGACCAGCCATGGATATCGCAGGGAATGGCGCCATCCGGCAGCGTGCCGCGCGTCTTCAGCAATTCGGCGTGGAGTTGGCGATATTCCGCATCGTCATGCGCAGCGCTCAGTACACGCGGGATGTTGCTGTTCAGCGTGACGTCACGCGAGCGCAGCTCGGCTGACAGGGCGGTCAGCTTGCCGTCTCTGCGCACGAGTTTTGCGACCAGCATCTCACCGGCATCGAAGGCGCTTGCCGCTGTCTTGGGATCGTTAGCACCGGCTGGATAGATCGCGACATATCCGACCGGCGCCTGCGGATCGGACATGTCGACATGAAACGCCTGACCGGCCACGCGGTCCGGCGGCACGAAAGCACGCGCGCTCGCAAACCACTCCGGTGTCTCCTGCGATAGCAGCTCCGGTGGTGGCGTTAGCGGTTGCGCAAAGGCGGTGCCGGCGCAGATGAGGCCGGCGATCAGGATGGCGATTCGGGTCATGGTTTTGTGTCGCGGCACCAGCGATTTGGTTCGACAAAACGCGACTCAGGCTTGCAGCGACCCCGCTGAATTTCGATCTGTGCGCGGGACTCGATTCTCCGGTGACTCGCAAGGATGCGGAGGAAAAAGAAAAGCGGTGACGACTCAGGCGGCGCTGTTCCAATAGCGAACAGACTGCAGATGAATTCGAGGCCGCGCCATGTTGGATGCTCTGAAGCTGAATGCGACGGTGGTGACGTTGTTGGCCGCAGCCAGTGCCGTCAACGGGATCATGTTTTATCAGTATCTGTGACGAATTGTTCACATCGGCATGCGGCCTCTCCGCATCCGGTTTTGCGTTGAACCTTTTCGCCGGCCGCGCGCCTCATCCCAGGGGTGGCTAACCGGAGCGTAACAGGTGAACAATTTTCATCTGGTCGTTGTTACTGCATGTGTGCTTGCAAGTCCGACCGCAGTCCGCGCCCAATCCATTATCCACTCCGAACAGACCCGCACCACGCTGGCGGCGTCCATCGATGTAGCCGGCCGCACGACACTGACGGCGTCCGTGACCAGTGAACGCGGTGGGGGCGTCCCGGGCGGCATCGTCCGCTTTGTCGATGAGACGACGCTCATGGTGCTTGGCTGGGTCGATGTGGCCCATCCGTCGCTGGTGGTCCAGCGACTGCCGCCGGGTCCGCATCGCTTCCGTGCGGATTATATGGGGACGTCCAACTATCTGCCTGTCGTGGTGCAGCCGAGCCAATCCGCGGTGGTGGAGGAAACCATACGCGTCATGCCGGCGGTGGCGCTGTCGTCGTCCGAGAATCCTTGTCCGTCTGGAGCGGTGGTCACGTTGACGGCCGCGATTGCCGGCGGTGTTGGCATTCCGAAAGGTGCCGTGACGTTTCGTGATGGTGAGCAGATTCTCGCAGCCCATGTCGGCCTCGACCGCGCCGGCACGGCGTCGTTCACCACCTCGGCGCTGGCGGATGGCACGCGCTGGATCACGGCTGAATATGAGGGCGACACGGTTCATGCGCCCGCGGCATCGCCGCCGCTGACGGTGGATGTCGGAGTAGCCCGTTTGCGAAGCTCGCTGTTGCGTACGAGCGACTAGGCGCCCATCTGCGGCGCCGTCGCTGCAGCTGCGCGAAGCTTGCGGCCGACGATCACCCGGAACACGACATACTGGATCGCGAAGGCCAGCACCTTGGCGCCAATGGCTACGACCGACACATAGAACGCCCACAGCTTCATATCGCCGGTCATGGCCACAGCGATGACACCGGCGCCAAGCGCGAACATCAGCGCGGCCCAGGCATAGCCCGCAGCGGTCACATATTCAGGGATCGTCTCGCTGACGATGGGTGGCAGGTAGCGCAGCATCCAGCCCTTGCGCAGCATGATCGCGCCGATGGCGAAATGTCCAATGCTGGGCTTGGCCAACACGAAGCGCGGATCCTTGGTCAGCAGCGTCGCGCCACCGAGGACGACCACCAGCGCGAGACTGGCATAGGTCATTACGTCAAGCTTCTGCCCCTTGACGCGGGCATAGACGAACTGTGCGACGGCACCCGCAATCGCCACGCAGGTCGCCAGAAGGACGTCACCGGTGACGAGATAGAGCACCAGGAAGACGATGGTGGAGAAGAAATCCTGGCCAAGTTTGGCGAATACGTCCTTCATCGCAGTGCTCCCAATGCAGTCGAGATGGTCAGGCGTAGATTTGCGGGCGAAGTGGATCAGGGCTTCAGCGGTTCTGCCGGCTTCGCAGCGCCGTATTTTGCGCGGCGATATTGCGGATACCATTTGGTGAAGGCAACGGCAGAGTTGCGAGCGGCAAAAGCCACCGCAAAGCCGATCCATAGCGGCAGCGAGGGCATGTAAATGATCAGCATATCCGCCACCAGCATCAGCACAAATGCGCCGGCCCAGGCCCAGGTGAGGATGTAGTTCGCCTTCATGAAGCCGGGCAGCTTCGAGGTTTCGGCGTCGACCATCTCGCGGGCATATTGCAGGGTGAAGGGCAGGCGGATCGCCAGCGACAGCAGCACGATTGAGAGCAGGCCGACATCGACGGCGAGGCGGACGGCCACCGCGCTCCAATTGCCGTCGACCAGCGTGATGTAGCAGCCGAGCGCGCTGAAGATCAGCACCGAGCCTGCTGCGAGCATCTTCAGCGAGCCGCCGCGGATCACGTCCCCGACCACGATGCCGAGCGACAGCGCGGCTGCGGCGAAGAGGCTGATCGCGACCGATGACACCATCATCAGGATGGCGAAAGCACCGAACGGGGCGATGATGAGAAAGGAAGCCATGACGTTTCCAGTTCGGGCTATCTTGACGTTGTGAAGGTGCGTTGCGGGCTCGCTTATGAAGTCGTTGCGTCGCTGTGCAGCAGCCTGCGATCATATATCTTGTTGTGAGAGCGGGCAGACATTGCCGACCGGCGTGAAAACTTCATGAGAAGCCGAGGCGGCCGCGCCTGATGGTTCGATACCGACGAGCGTGGTCCCGGTCACAACCAGCACGAGGGCCAGGCTGCCCCAGCTTGCCGTCCGGGTCATCATGTCCGGCCTGCGATATGCGGTTCGTGCGAGAACGAACTGCGTAGCAGCGCTTGCGATGGCGACGGCAGTCGCGATCAGCACGTCTCCTGCGACCGCAAAGGTCGTGAAAAAGGCGATGGTGGAAAGGAAGCCGATGGCCAGTTTGGCGAGGACGTTGATCATGGCGTGGTTCCGCGCGCTTGTTGTCGAATGAGTACTTTGTCGTTGTGCTTCAGGAGGCGGTGGCAGCCGCGCCGATCATGAGAAAGGACGGCACGCTATTTTCCCATCGCTCCATCTTTACGATGTCAAGATTTCCTCTAGGCCTTGCCAGCGGACTCGTCAACAAAAATCTTTACACTGTCAAAATTATGTGAGCCGAGATGTTTAACTGTCATTGGATCAATGGTTTATACGGAATAAACCCAGTTGCCGTGGAAGCCTGCTGGTACCCGGTGACCGAGCTGGACAAGGGCGATCGGCCCCGCGGCGACATCGGTGGCGTTGAACACTGCCAGATCGCTGCGGTTCTGCCGGGCGCGCCACACCACAGCGAGCAGCCAGCCGTCGCCTTCGGCTGCATCCTTGCCGCGCGCGACGAAGACCGGCTCGGAGATGCTGTCGCCGAGCGGCAGCATATATTGGCCGAGCCTGACGCCGTCGCGCCAGACATGTGTGATCCCGGAAAAGGCCTTGCTGGCGCCCGGTGCCGGATTATCGCAGGCGTACCAGCCTTGCGTGCTGACGAGGCCAGAGCGGCGTTCGTCGATGCGCGGGAATTCGCCGGTGACGTCGTCGAGATAGGTGCGGGTGAAACGATCGGTATTGGCGGCCAGATCGAAGGTCCACCGACAAAGTCGCGCATTGGATTTCGCAGGATCTGTCGGCGAGCCGTCGGGATGCGTGAACAGCGGCGCTTCCTCGGACTGCATGACGTCGGCGATGATGCGGTCGCCTTCCTCCCACGCATTCATCACATGGAAGACGTAGCAGGCCTCGGCGCGAAACCACTTGATATCATCGGCACTGCCGCCGCGTTTCATCACGCCGACATAAGACCCCTTGTCCGGCTCCCACGCATAAGGTGGGCGGCCCGAGCGTGCGCGGTCCATGCTGCCGGTGATCGGCAGGATCGGAAACAGCAGGTAGTTCTCCGTGACGATGAAGTCGTGCACCATGCTGGCATAGGGCGCATCGAAACGTTCGAAGCGCGTCACGATGCCCGATGAATCGATTGCGCCGAACGAGATCGTCGGACTGAAGATTCCCCGGGCATTATAGCCGAAGAAATTCATCTCTCCGGTAACGGGATCGATCTTCGGATGCGCGGTGAATGGTCCGCCAATGCGCCCGCTATAGTTCTGATAGCCGAGCGTCTTTAGCGTGCCCGGTTCGATCTCGGTCGGAGGATGGCCTTCCTCCAGCGCGAGCAGGCGGCCGGCATGAAAGACGATGTTGGTATTGGCCGCGCCTGAGTCATTCCCAAGCGAAGCGGGGGCATCCGGCATTTTCTGGCCGAAGCCGCGATAGAGCGCGCGGCCGGCATCGTGCTCGGCGAGAAATTTCGGCGTGTGGATCCAGCGATTGCGATAGCTCGCGCGGCCGTCCTCGATGTGAAAGGCATGCAGCATGCCGTCGCCGACAAACCAGTGCGAGCCTTTGGTTTCGAATTGAGGATTGGGGCCGTTGCGGTAGAGCGTGCCGTTGAGCTCACGTGGCAGTTCACCGACGACTGTCAGGAACGGCGCGTCGCACTCCATCGGGATCGGCGCAAGATTGTCATGAGCAGCCTCGATCGGGTCCAGCAGCGCCATCGTCGTCTCCCATGCTGTTATCTTTACGTTGTCTAGATTGCTAGATGTGAGCGGTCGGCCCGTCAAGCAAAATCTTTACAGTGTAAAAATGACGACCTATAACATCACCATGACGAAGCAGACCAAGATCGCGAAACCGCGCGCCGTGCCGCAAGACCGCCGCAAGAAGGCCGCAGGAAATCCGCAAGCCAGGGCCGCGGCGAAAAAAAACGCCGGCGCCGAATCTCCCTATCATCATGGGGACTTGCACGGCGCGCTGCTGAAAGCCGCGGAGATCGTGCTGGAGCGCGATGGACTATCTGGCCTGACGCTGCGCGCCGTCGCCCGCGAAGCCGGCGTCTCGCATGCGGCTCCGACGCATCACTTCGGCGATCTCACTGGCCTCGTCAGCGAACTCGCTGCTATCGGCTTTCGCAACTTCAACGCCACAATGACTGCGGCTGGTGCGAGCGGCACGACGCCGCTCGAAAGCGCGCTCGCCCGCGCCAAGGCCTATCTCGCTTATGCACGTGCGCAGCCTGGCATGTATCAGCTGATGTTTCGCACCGAACGGCTCGACATGACCCGGCCTAATCTGCGCGAAGCAGCCAATGCATCCTTCGCCGGTCTCGCCAGCGTGGTCGGCGCGCAGCATCCCGGCAACATCGCCACCGATGCATTGACCATCGAGCAGGCTGCGCAGATCGCGCGGACATGGTCGCTGGTGCATGGTTTCACCATGCTGACCCTCGATGGCCGGCTCACTGACATCCTGCGCCGCTTGCCTGATGGCACCGACGCAGAGAAGCTGTTCGTCGAGATGCTGAAGATTACTGTTGCCAGGGTGATGGAAACGCCGAAGTAGCGAAACTCTTCGCCCACGTTCAGTCGGTGCGGCAGCGCTATCGCAAAATCAACAAGATCGCCTAGCGCGATGCCATTGCCAGCGATGCAACGCGACCACTCATGCCAACAACGCTGATCTTGTCCGTCTTGCAATCGAAGCCGCGTGCCAGCTCGTCGGCAGCCTGGCGCGCGGCTTTATTGGCGTCGCGCGTGCCGTTCACTTCGATATGAGCGACGTGGCACACCGCGCCCGGCGGCAGGCGGGTCACAACCAGTACCTGTCGTGTTTTTGGTGCTTTTTTTGACTGGCTGCCATCGCCGACGGCCACATGCCAGCGCTGGATCATCGCGAATGGCTTGCCGCCGCTGAGACGCCATTCGATCGTATTGGTGGTTGAATTGAAGGCGGCAAAGCCCTGTGACGCGGCCGGTTCGTCCTCGGCGGCCTTCAACGTGCGGCCGACGGTGATGGTTTCGCGCAAATCGCCTTCGGTCTTCACGACGACGAGGCCCGCAGGCCCGCGGCAGGTCCACTGGGCGCTGTCATCGGCATCGACTTCGCCGGCTGCGACGGGCATCTTGCGGCAATCCTTCGCTGCCGTGGAGCTGTATATGCTCGTGATGTCGCTGGCCGCCGCAAGGGATGTGGCGGAGATGACGGCGGCCAGAGCGGCGGCGAAAACGGGAAATCGTTGCATGCGAAGGCATCCGGACAAACAGGTGACGATGCTTTGACGTTCACAAACTGGGGAAGGTTCAACGGAAGCGGCTGACAAAGCTGGCTGAATCGCGCTAAACAGCTTGGTCAGCCTTCATTTTGTCTCCAGCAGCGTCAGTTCCTCATCCCATGCCCGCCTCGACTTCCGCCAAGCCATATCGCATCGGCCGCTCCAAAACAGGTCTCGGTCTTTTCGCCACCCAGCCGATCAAGAAGGGCGTCAAGATCATCCGCTACTTCGGGCCTTTGCTGGATTCGAAGAACGAGAAACACGACGCGATCGAGAACAAGTACCTGTTCCAGATCAGCAAGCGCTGGACCGTCGACGGTTCGATCCGCAAGAACATCGCGCGCTATATCAACCATGCCTGCAAGCCGAACGCCGAATCCGACGTCAACGCGACAAAGAAGAGGATCACCATCCGCTCGATCAAGAAGATCGAGCCGGGCGAAGAGATCAACTACGATTACGGCACGGAGTATTTCAAGGAATACCTGAAGCCGATCGGCTGCAAATGCGATGCCTGCGAGAAGAAGCGCAAGAAGAAGCGGGCCGAGGCGCGCGCCGAAAAACTGAAGGCCAAGGAAAAGGCCGAGCGCAAGGCGCTGAAGAAGGAAGAAAAGGCGAAGGCCAGGAAAGCGAAGGCCAAGGCCAAGAAGGCGAAGTCTTCAGGCAAGGCGGCTTCGGGCAAAGCCAAGACGACCAAGGCCGCCGCGAAGAAGACCTCCGCAGCGACCAGGGCCAAGTCGGTTAAGTCCGGTAAAGCAAAGGCCGGCAAGGCCAGGAGCAAGGCGGCTTAAGCCGCCTGCGCGGCTGCGCTCCGGCGCAGCCCGATATATTGCAACTCCGCAAACACACCGACAGTGATCGCCTGCGCCGCCACGAAGATCTGGCCGAGCAGGTTCGGTGTCACCGCGTCTGAGAACAGCAGGCCGATGCTGCCCAGCGTCCACAGCGCATTGCCGATGATAATCACGAGCACCAGCAGCTTCGGCATGGTCGCACGGGTGCCGAGCCAGCCGACCAGCGCTGCGTAGGCGATCAGAAACAGGCCGGATTCCAGCAGCAGCGCTTCAGGCAGATGCAGCAGCGGCGCCAGCATGCCGGCGGCAAAACTCAGCAGTAGGGCCATGGCGCCTGAGACGACGGCGTCGATCTGGATGGCGCGGCGGAGCAGGAGAGAGGGATTGATCATGGTCATTATCCTTCGGTTGGTCGTTGTGAATGTCTCGACAATGACGGCGCCGCGGAGCCAAATCGATTACCTGTGAGGTCATGGAAGCTGCGAAACTCGCGTGTTAGCTTTTTGCCATGAGCACACAACTAGCAGCGACCTCCGGAACATCCCGGCCTGCCGGAATCGGCCATCATCTGCGCGAATGGCGGCAGCGCCGCCGCCTGAGCCAGCTCGATCTAGCCGGCGATGCCGAGATTTCCACGCGTCATCTGAGTTTCTTGGAGACCGGCCGCGCCTCGCCGTCGCGCGAGATGGTGTTGCGGCTGGCCGAGCGGCTCGACGTGCCGCTGCGAGAGCGCAATGTCTTGCTGGTGGCTGCTGGCTTCGCACCGGCCTTTCCGCAGCGTGCGCTGGACGATCCCGCGCTGAATTCAGCGCGACAGGCCATTGACCTCGTGCTGAAGGCCCATGAGCCCAATCCGGCGCTGGCGGTCGATCGGCACTGGAATCTCATGTCCGCCAACCGAATGGTGATGCCGCTGCTGGAAGGCATCGCGCCGCGCTTGCTCGGGCAGCCCTTCAACGTGCTGCGGCTGAGCTTTCATCCGGAGGCGTTGGCCCCGCGCACTGTCAATCTTGGTGAATGGTGCGCGCATCTGCTGGAGCGGTTGCATCGACAATGCGAGGCGACCGCCGATCCGGAGTTATTGAAGCTGTATCAGGAGCTGAAGACCTATCCGATTCCGGCGCGCTCGGCGCCGATTGCGGCCGACAGCGTCGTGGTGCCATTCCGCATGAAGCTCGGCGACGACGTGCTGAGCTTCATGTCGACGACCATGACCTTCGGGACGCCGCTGGATATCACCCTGTCGGAAATCGCCATCGAGACGTTCTTTCCGGCAGATGACGTCACGGCGAACAGGCTCCGGGAGATCGCTTCAAAGAGGAACTGACGGCCTTGTCCGTGATGTCCATGACGCCTATTTGTGGGCGGAACAAATACAGGGAGCCCGCCCATGAGCACCATCAAGCCGCTTCAGATCGATATCGTCTCCGACGTCGTGTGCCCATGGTGCTATATCGGCAAGCGCCGGATCGAGAATGCGCTGGCGCTGGTCCCCGACGTGCCGGTGCATGTCAATTGGCGGCCGTTCTTCCTCAATCCGTGGATCCCGCGCGAGGGCATTGATCGCTCGATCTATCTGGAGACCAAATTCGGTTCTGTCGAAGCCTACAAAGGCATTGCCGGCCGTGTCGTCGATGCGGCCGAGCAGGAGGGCCTGACCTACCGGCCGGACAGCGTGAAGCGCCAGCCGAACACCATCGATTGCCACCGGCTGATCCATTGGGCCGAAGCCTCCGGCAAGTCGGCCGAGGTCAAGCAGCGGCTGATGGAATTGTATTTCCGCGATGGCGGAGATCTCACGCAGAGTGAGACGCTGGTGCAGGCTGCGGCCTATGTCGGGCTCGATGCGGACGATATCCGCAAGCGCCTCGCCACTGATGAGGACGTCGAGCTGATCTCAGGCAACGCCAAGGAAGCCGCCGACAAGGGCATTTCCGGCGTGCCGACTTTCGTGTTCGCCGGCAAATATGCGGTGTCCGGTGCGCAGGATGCGGAGAAGCTCGCGCGCGCGATCCGTCAGGTCTCGGCGGAAGTGAACGCGGAGGCGGCCGAGTAAGGGCGCGCGCTTACGCGCCCTTCAGATAGTAGTTCGCCTTCTTGCCGAGCGCGATGCGCCGCAGCAGTTTGCGCATGGCCAGCGAACTACGCAGCGGTTTGATCGTCGTGGTCACCGTCCGGTAGAAGGCGAGCTTCAGCATATCCAGCACCGGCTGCTGGCCCGGCGGCTTCTGCGGCAAGCCGATGCCGCGCAGTATCGAGTTGAAGAAGTGCAGGTCGTTGATGCGGCGCACTTCCTTGGTCTTCCAGGTGATTGCCATCGAGATCGAGAACGATCCGGCCGTGCGCACCCAGTGCGGCCACTGATAGGGCACATAGCAGCCGTCGCCATCGAACATGTGAAACTCGACGGCGCGCGGTGCGAAGCTGTCGTCGAATTTGAGGTTGCGGTGCTTGGTCATCGAACGCTCGATCTCGTCGTCGGAGACGATCGCGCGGTCTTTGTTGTCATAGATCGTGAAGAACTTCTCGCCGTGGATCTGGACGAAGAAGTTATCCTCGCTGTCGAGATGGAACGGCGTGGTCGAATTCGGCGACGACACGAACAGGAAGCCTTCGAGCTGTTCGAAGCCGGCATCGAGCAGGCTGTTGAAGCCGCGGGCGCGCGCCACCGACAGCAGCGTGTCTTCGAGCAGTTGACGATACTCGGGCGAGTTCTCGATCCGCTTCAACACCATCCATGCACCAGCGGTCTCGATACGATTGACCACCTCAACGGGATCGAGATCCACCGACGGGATCGCGTCGGGGTCCTGGCTGATCGCGACCTTGCCCGAATTGTATTCGATGAGATCGCGCGGCAGTTCGGATGCGAGCTGCGCGATACGCTGCAGCGTCAGCAGCGGATGTCCGGCGAGCTTGTGCTTGATGGCGAACGGCTTCAGCGGAAAATCGTTCTTGAGCGATTGATTGGCGGCCGAGATCACCGGCGCGACGTCAGTTGCAGCGTTCATGGTTGAACTCCTGGATATCTATCGGAGGCGGTTGCGGATGGAGCGGGCGACGCGTCGCAGTGGCTCGCGGATGGAGCGACGCAGGGTCAGCGCGCCGTGGATGAGTGAGACGAGCGGGTCGTGTTTGCGCAGCGGAATCAGCACGTCGCCGATGGCAAGGCGGCCGCGCCAGATCGGGTCAATCATGGGATGACCGGCATTAGCCGTGGAGTCGGCGCAGGCAATCGCAGGATCGGCGCAAAGATGTCGCGTCACGTCGAGTGTGAGTTGCACGCCGGGGGACAGTTTGGCGAAGCGCTCATCGACACCAAGCTTGAAATAGAACGCACGGTCGAGATGCCTGAGCAGTACACCGGCAGCGACCGGAGTGTCCCCGGCGCGTAGTGTGACGATCTCGCATTGTCCGCGTTCGGCGAGTGCCTTCGTGGCGCTGCGGATGAAAGCACTGTCGCCGGCATCCTGCATCAAGGCGGTGCCGCGTTTGCCCTTCCATCCGCTCGCTTCCAGCGTCAGGAACGTGTCGATGGTCGCCGCGATCTCGGCCGGTGTGTGCGCGATCTCGAATGTCACATCGCCGTGTTCGGCGAGACGGTTGCGCTGGCGACGTAGTTCTTTCAGCTTCTTCGCGCCGAGCGCATCGCGCAGCAATTCGTCAGCGTCGCGCGTGGCGTCGAGACAGGCGCGGGCGTGGGATTGCAGGATGCGCGGCGTGAGATCCTGCATGGCGAGCGACTCGCGGATGGCCTGCATCGCGGCGCCATCGAGGGAGACGTTCTCGAGGATCAGCGCATGCGCGCCGGCCTTGCGGGCCTGCTGCATCAGGCGCGTGACAGCATCCGAGGCCATGTCGCGATCGAGCAGCGGTGTGGAGAGCGTGCCATAGGGATCGGCGCTGACGAGTGCCGGGAGAGGAAGGCGATAGGCGCGCCGCGCCGTGATCACCGGTAGCAGTCCGATCAAGCGGGGCGTTGCGGTATCGCTCATCCAGGCGCTGAGAGCGGCGACATCGGTGCGGCCGCGCGCGGATGCATTCACGGCGAGTTCCCAGTCGGCGAGGTAGTAGCCGTTCGGCTCGATGGCCTGCTGCGCCAGCGCGCGCCACGGCTCCGGCGCGATCGTCGTCAGCGGCGCGAGCGCATCGGGCGCAGACGCTAGGCGGCTCGCCGCGGTCATCCCGGCGCCCGTTGTTCTGCTGCCATGCATGCCGGCTGGGTTTGCAATGTCGACCACGTCCCCGATCCCCGTCGCAAGGAAGGCGGCGCATGCCGCTGCTCCATTGCTGTCTGCGGAGGTTAGGAGAAACATTCGAATATCCGGTTTTTCCGGAGACGAAATTTGACTGGAATGTGCAACGGATCGTTCACCAAACGGTCGCTGAAAAGCCTGTGTTTTCAGCGGATATGGGCGGGGCAGGGTGGCCGGCGCCGGAGAATTCGCGCGTTTCCGGGGACGGGCGGACCTGCGGTCGATGGTCGCGGCCTCGCCATGTTGGGGCTGGAAAATGGCCCATACGTCAGGCTATCAAGGCGCCGGAGGGACCCATGATGAGAGCATTGGTATTGGCGATCGCGGCACTGGCGCTTCTGGCCGTGCCGGCGACAGCGCAGATGGGCGGCGGCGGCAAGCGCGGCGCCGATCATGCGCCTGCGCCCGAAAAGCCGAAGATCGACGAGAAGGCCTACAAGGCTGCCTTGGAGCGCGTTCCGACTCCCAAGGAAAAATACGATCCCTGGGGCGGCGTCGCGCCTGCTCCCGCGCCTGCAACGGCCGCGAAGAAAAAGTAGTCTTCGGACAGCACATATCGCATGCGGTTCCCGTGAACCGCGTTTGCGTTCATTACGACCAAATTGGGCAGCGGCAGGCCGTCGCATTGTTGGCGTACGGCCATCCTGGTTTCATTTGAAGCAGGCGGGGAATTGTCCGTCGCGCAAACCGGCTCGTCCGGGGAGAGTGTTCGATGGCTCGTCCTGTCATTCGCAGCGCGATCGTTGCAGCCACGGTGATGCTCGGCTCGCAAGCCGCATGGGCCGAAAGTCGTCTGGCGCTGGTGATCGGGCAATCCTCCTATCGGTCCATCGCGCCGCTCCCCAATCCCGTCAATGACGCCAAGGCCATGGCGCAGATGCTCGGCGATGCCGGCTTCGAGGTGCAGTCGGCGACGGATCTGTCGCAGACCGATCTACGCGCCAGGATCGCCGGCTTCGCCGCCAATGTGTCCGCCAAGGGGCCCGACACCGTGGCGCTGGTGTTCTATGCCGGCCATGGTCTGCAGATCGACGGCGAGAACTATCTGGTGCCGGTCGATATCGATCCGAAGCGCGAAGCCGATATTCCGCTGCAGGCGGTCCGGCTCAACGATATCCTGAACACGCTGACATCCGTGCCGAGCAAGAGCCGCATCATTCTGCTCGATGCCTGCCGCAACAATCCGTTTCCGGCCATCAGCAAGACCACCGGACACGGGCTCGCCCAGGTCGACGTGAAATTCGGCACGCCCGGCACGCTGCTGTCATTCTCGACATCGCCCGGCGCCGAAGCCGAAGATGGCAAGGACGGCAACAGCCCCTATACGACGGCGCTCCTGAAGGCCGGCCGCGAGCCGGGCCTGCCGATCGAGGATGCCTTCAAGCGCGTACGGCTGTCGGTCAATCAGGCGACCGAAGGCCGACAGACGCCGTGGGAGAGCTCATCGCTCGTCAATGACTTCCGCTTCTTTGGCACTGATGCGGGCGCCAAGCCTGCGGTGGCCAAGAAGACTGTCTATCAGTGGCGCAAGGAGCTGCAGGGTAAGCCGGTGCAGGACGCCAACAACCTGATCGTGTCGGATGGTTCGGTGGAAGCCTATGAAGCCTTTGTCGGCCTCTATGCCGAGCCGCCACTCGGCCCGCAGGCGAAAGAATGGCTCGACCGTCACTACAAGATGGTGGCGTGGAATAACGCCGTCATCACCAACACCGCGCCGTCCTATCGCGATTTCCTGGCGAAGTATCCCGACAGCGATCTGACATCGACCGCGCAGAAGCTCGAGGAGCGCACGCGCAACAAGCCGGTGCCGGTTGTTGCAACAAATACGCCGGCCAATGTCGCATTGGCTGGACCGGGCCCGACATGCCCGTGCGGCACGCCGCCCGCGGCAGCGCCTGCATCGAAGAAGGCCGAGAAAACCACCGAGCCTGCGAAGAAGCGCGCCGACAAGCCATCACCACCGCCGCGGCGCGGCCGTGAGATCGTGGAGGAAGAGATCGTTATTCGCCGTGCTCCGCCGCAGGTCTATTACGAGCCGGTGCCGCGCATCTATTACGGTGGAGGAGGCTATGGCGGTTATGGCGGCGGCAACTATGGCGGCCGCGGGCGCTATTGACGGGCGCGTTTACTCGAACGCCACGCCAAGCTGGCGGTCCGTGTTCCACACCGGCCGGCAGCGGCGGATGAACTGATCCGCCTCGATCACCAGCATGAAGTTCTGCGGCAGGCCGAGAGGGCTTGCGATATCGACACGCGCGCCGGAGGCCGAGAGGTTGCGGACGGTGCAATCGATACCACCGCCGCCAAAGGCCAGCGTGCCGCGTTTCAGAACCCGGTGTCGTGGAGCCGCTCGTTTCTCGATCATGGCCGTCGTCCGCATCGTCTGCATGCGCGATGTCTAGCACCGCGGTCTTGCCGGCCGATAAAGCCGATTGCAGAGATCCGGACCCGGCTGTTCATCTTTCATGAAGTTCTGACCGGGGACGATCAGAAGATTTCATAAAAATATCAGATCAAGGAAACAGGCCCCATGATACCGTCCGGCTGTGAGCGCTCGGGCCAGCCACGGGCCGGCGTCATTTTTCCGGGGAAGAGGACCATGATGAAGATCGCCTGCGCGTTGTTGACTGCCGTTGCCATGTTCTCTGCTGCGCCGGCCCAGGCTGTCGTACTCGATCTGTCCACCATGTCCTGCAAGCAATTCGTCGACTCCGGCCCCGACGAGATCAAGATGGTGCTGACCTGGATGGACGGCTGGTACAAGGGCGACTCGGACGATGCGATCATCGACACCGAAGTGTTCGTCGAAAACGCCAAGAAGTTCGGCACCTATTGCGCGGCCCACCCGACCATCAGCATCGTGACGGCTGCGGAGAAAGTACTGGGCAATTAGGCCCCAGTCCGGGCCGGTGCTTGGGCATCCCGGTTTTCGGGTTTCCCGGTTTCCGAAGGTTTCAACCTGCGTGAGACACGATGGTGTGCCCTGCGCCAGGTGCTTGGCGGGCTCGAATGGCCAGTGGTATAACGCCTCCGAAATTCACGGAGCTTTGGTGCCATGAAACTGTCCCGCAAGTTATTCGGCGTCGTCGCAGCGCTCGCGCTTCTAACCGGACCGGCCGCCGCGCAGATGATGAATCTGATGCCGGAGGTGAAGACCAAGTCGGCGGAGGAGAAGGAGCAGGACGCGATCACCGAGAAGGCCTATCGCGAGTCGCTGCGCAAGATTCCCGACACCAAGGCTGCTGCCGATCCGTGGGGCAATGTGCGTAGCGATACGCCGAAGGCGGCTGCGCCCGCGAAACAGCCGCGCACCAAGACCGGCAGCGCTGCGAATTGATCAGGCGGTGACCGTGGCATCGCATCGGCGGCTCAAGCCGCCGGTCGCGAAAATAGACTGAAGCCTGCGCGCGGCCACTGGCATATGCGCATGTGTCAGTTGCTCCAGGACAGCGGCACTTCGAACAATCCGCCGCTGTCTTCGTTCTCGACGACGATCGCGCCCTTTATCGTGCCGATGCTGCGCACCATCTCCATTGCGAGCTGACGTGCGTGCAGCATCGCTTCCTGATCGTCCTTGAAGTTCGTTCCTTCATCGTCGAGGAACGTGTTTTCGGCGATAATATGAAAGAAAAATCGAGTCACGGGAAACGACCACAGCTGGCGCGCGCGTATATGGCCTGCAGCACCTGAGGTTGCTGTAAGACGATGATACCGCTAGACCAACTTGTTCCGCGCGTCGATAGAAATGTGCAAATTTTGCGGCAAATGAACGGTTTTTTTTGGCACAGCCAGCTTCGCGTCGGGTTGCGATCCCGGAACCTGATGCAGCTCCGGATTGCCGATTGAGAAAGGCCGGCGCCGTCGCGACATTGTCGCCATATGACGAGGTCGTTCCGCTTCGGCATGACACAACGCGCCGCCAGCGGCTCGCCTGCAAGGAGAGATGATGTTGGCAGCCGATCTCGTATTTGCATGTGCCCTGGTCGTGATGATCGGCTGCAATCTCTATGTCGCACCACGCATCCCGCATGCGCGCATCGCGATGCAATGGGGCTTCGACGGCAAGCCGACATGGGATGCGCCGAAGCGCATCGCGCTGTGGGGCATGGTTGTCTTCATGCTGATCGTGCGCCTGATCATCTGGACGGCGGTGACATTCGCGCCGGACAAGGTTCATGGTGCGGAGCTCGGACTGGTGCTGGCCTCGGTGATCGTCGCGGCGTCGCACATCTTCATCGTCCTGCAAGCCATCAGGCGCGCGTAAACTGCGACAGGACGTCTCCGTGCGGCGGCTGGCCTTGCTGCCCGAGACCGGCTAGGGAGCATAAGGGCGGAGATCGAAGCCGCCGTCATAGGCGAGGGGCATATGTCGCGCGACCGGTTCTGGTTCTTCCACCCGTTTCGGGTGCGCTATTCCGAGATCGATGGCCAGGGCGTCGTGTTCAACGCGCATTATCTCACCTACTTCGATACGACCATCACCGAATATTTTCGCGCGCTCGGCTATGACCAGTTTGCCGATGCCAAAGCGAGCGGCGTCGACTTTCACGTCGTCAAATCGGTGATCGAATACAAGGCGCCGATCCTGTTCGATCAGGAGCTCGATGTTGCCGCGCGCGTGGCGCGGATTGGTAATTCCAGTCTGGTGTTCGAACTCGGCATCTTCGCGCGCGCAGCCGATGATCTGTTTGCCACCGGCGAGATCGTCTGGGTCAATACCGATCAGAAGACACATCGCCCGGTGGCGATCGCGCAACCGATCCGCGATCTGATCGCCACGCGCGAAACGCATCTCGCGGGATGATGTACAGGTTCAATGGGCCCGGTGCATGGCGCCGGGCGACTCTAGACTGACTCGTCCAGATCGTAGAAGTGGGTGAGGCCCCGGCTGATTTCCATCAGCCTGTCCCGAAACGGGGTCTGGGCCGGATCCGAATAGCTCACAATGATCCGCCAGCTATCATCCAGCGAATAAATGATCACGCTCATGTTCTTGGGCCATGGCCCGGCAATGGCGGAAGCTTCCCGGATAATCTTCTGAAGTTCGGCGGCGGTTTTCTTTGGCTTGGGCAATCCACGCTCCCTGGCTAGAAGCGTTCTAAAGTGGCGCCGCAGGCCTGTCCAGTCTCCGTCACGGCGCGAAAACACCTTTTCCTTCAATGGAATCGATGAGGGCGGGTCGTCGTTGCGGAAAGGCCGTCCGCGAAGGCGGCATTACTTCCTCGGCAGTAGCCGCAAGGTCATCCACGGGAGAGGAAAGAGCGGGAAGAGCAACGCCCCCAGGAGGAACCAGGCGGGCTCGGAGCGGCCTCTCTCGGCCGCATATATCGCGGTGAAGCGCCCCGCCAAAAGCGCCACGGCGAGAACGGGGATCGCGATGAAGATGATCCAGGACAACATCGGCGTTCTCTGAATGCTTCTGCTGAAGCATATGTATCAAACTTAAATTGGGGCGTTCTCGATTTCAAACAAGGCCACCAGCTACGGAGCCAGACCGCTACCATCAGGAACTAACAACGCGGTCTAACGAAGAAGCCGCCCAGAGGCGGCCTTACTTCTTTGGATTGAAGCGCCCACCAAGCGTTTTGATACTTCCGGCCGAAGGTTGCGTCTTTGTGAACTCGGCTATGGCCTTGGCCAGCTCAGCATCCGACATCGGGTTGACGGGCTGATGCAACGAGCCGTCCCGAAAGCTACGCTCGATGGCAGCGTAGTGTTCAGACTCATCTACAAGAATGAGCTTTTTAATCCGGGCCAGGATTGCAGAGAAGGGCATGGCGCGACTTCGGTAAGTTCGAATTCGTGAGACAACCTACCTGTCGGGTGCGACGGGCAACATATCCAAAATAGGCCTCCGCCATTTTCAAACTAGGCCACCGTCGTCGGAAACAGGCCAGTACCCAAAATTCCAAAAGAACATATTGCGAACATAGAACAGATAGGGTACATTGTTTTCAACCTGAACAGCGCCGCCATCCTTGGCGCTTGCCGTTTGTCCCTGTCGCGAATCCCTTCATAAGGAGCTAGATCAATGGCTACCACTCCGACTGCCCTGCGTATCGTTGAAGGATCCTCCATGGACAAGACCAAGGCCCTGTCGGCCGCGCTCTCCCAGATCGAGCGCCAGTTCGGCAAGGGCTCGGTGATGAAGCTCGGCAAGAACGACCGGTCGATGGACATCGAGGTGATTTCGTCGGGCTCGCTCGGCCTCGATATCGCGCTCGGCGTCGGTGGCCTGCCGAAGGGCCGCGTGATCGAGATTTACGGACCTGAATCCTCGGGCAAGACGACGCTGGCACTGCATTGCGTGGCCGAAGCCCAGAAGAAGGGCGGCATCTGTGCCTTCATCGACGCCGAACACGCGCTCGATCCGGTCTATGCCCGCAAGCTGGGCGTCAATGTCGATGAGCTCCTGATCTCGCAGCCGGACCACGGCGAACAGGCGCTGGAAATCGCCGATACGCTGGTGCGCTCCGGCGCGGTGGATGTGCTGATCGTCGACTCCGTGGCGGCCCTAGTGCCGCGCGCCGAACTCGAAGGCGAAATGGGCGACGCGCTGCCCGGACTTCAAGCGCGGTTGATGAGCCAGGCGCTGCGCAAGCTGACCGCCTCGATCAACAAGTCCAATACGATGGTGATCTTCATCAACCAGATCCGCATGAAGATCGGTGTGATGTATGGTTCGCCGGAAACCACCACCGGCGGCAACGCGCTGAAATTCTACGCCTCGGTCCGTCTCGACATCCGCCGCATCGGCGCGATCAAGGAGCGCGACGAGGTGGTTGGCAACTCGACCCGCGTCAAGGTGGTGAAGAACAAGCTGGCGCCGCCGTTCAAGCAGGTCGAATTCGACATCATGTATGGCGAGGGCGTCTCCAAGATGGGCGAAATCCTCGATCTCGGCGTCAAGGCCGGCATCGTCGAGAAGTCCGGCGCCTGGTTCTCCTATGACAGTCAGCGCCTCGGTCAGGGCCGCGAGAATTCCAAGGCCTTCCTGAAAGCCAATCCGGATATGACCGCCAAGATCGAAGCCTCGATCCGGCAGAATTCGGGTCTGATCGCCGAGCAGATTCTCGCCGGTCCCGTCGAGCGCGATGAAGACGGCGGTGACGGCGAGGAGCCGGCGGAAGATTAATTGGATCGGGTCCGGTGACGCACTGCGTTCATGCGCAGTGACCTTGCCGGGCCGATCTTGCAGCCGGGATTTTGGGCTGAATGATTTCGCGGTGGGTGCTGTGGGGGTCTGTTGCCGATTCCCTGCAGTGCCTGCCGCGTTGTAGTTTCAGGCGCTATGATCTCAGTGTGCCCTGATCGCAACTAGCGCCGCGCGGCGGGGACAGCATCGGCCGGTGGTGCGATCAGTTTATTGACCGCATGACAGGCGACGCCGTCGACGAGATCCGGCACGACCTTGCGACAGAGATCGAACACCTCCGGGCAGCGCGGATGAAACGTGCAGCCCGATGGCGGGTCGATCGGATTCGGAATCTCGCCTGACACCGCGATGCGCGCGCGGCCTGACATGGCGAGATCCGGCACGGCGCCAAGCAGCATGCGCGTATAGGGCATGCGCGGTGCGCGGAAGAGTTCGCGGCCTTCCGCGATCTCCACGATTCGCCCGAGATACATCACACCGATCCGGTCGGCCATGTGCCTGACCACAGCCAGGTTGTGGCTGATGAACAGATAGGTCAGGCCGAACCTGTCCTGCAGTTCGCGCATCAGGTTGAGAATCTGCGCCTGCACCGAGACATCCAGCGCCGAGGTCGGCTCGTCGCAGACGATGAACTCGGCCTCCGATGCGAGCGCGCGGGCAATGGCGATGCGCTGGCGCTGGCCGCCGGAAAACTGATGCGGAAATTTCGTGCCGTCATCGGGATGCAGCCCCACCAGCGTCAGCAATTCGCCAACTCGCGCGCGGATGTCGCGCTCGCCCTGAATGAGATCGAAGGCGCGAATCGGCTCGGCGATGATCGCATCGACGCGCAGCCGCGGATTCAGGCTCGCATAGGGATCCTGAAAGATCATCTGGATGCGCTTACGCAGCAGTTTTCGCGCAGCCGCCTGCTTCGGGTCGCTCATCGAGACGCCGTCGATGATGACCTCACCGGAGGTCGGTGGCAGCAGCCCGACCACCATCCGCGCCACCGTGCTCTTGCCCGAACCGGATTCGCCGACCAGTGCAAAGGTCTCGCCGCGTTTGATCTCGAAGGAGACGCCGTCGACCGCTTTGAGAAATTCCATCGGGCAGCGCTCGATCACGCGGTTGAGCCACGGCTTCGAGACGTTGAAGGCGCGCTTGAGATCGCGGACCTGGACCAATGCCATCATGCCGCGCTCTCTGCATGGACCTGGTCATGGACATGATCGGGGTCATAGAGATGGCAGGCGACCTGCTGCGCGCCGACGGCGATGGGCTCGGGGCGCTCCACGCGGCAGCGGTCAAACGCAAAGCTGCAGCGCGGATTGAAGGCGCAGCCGGGCGGGATCGCCGACAGTCGCGGCATTGAGCCTGGAATCTGCACGAGCCGCTGCGCGGCGTCGCCGGTCAGCGTCGGGATGGCGCCCATCAGCCCTTTGGCATAGGGATGCAGCGGGTTCTGCACCACGTCCCGCACCGGACCGATCTCGGCGATGCGCCCGGAATACATCACGGCCACGCGGTCCGATGTCTCCGCGATCACGCCCATGTCGTGGGTCACCAGCATCACCGCTGTGCCATGGTCGCGGCCGAGCCGCTTGATCAGCGCGATGATCTGCGCCTGCACGGAGACATCGAGCGCGGTGGTCGGCTCATCGGCGATGATCAGTTCCGGTTCGGCCGCGATCGCCAGCGCGATCACCACGCGCTGCCGCATGCCGCCGGAGAATTCATGCGGATAGGCATCGACGCGCCTGTCCGGCGCGGGAATGCCGACCTCGGCGAGCAGATCCACTGCGCGCTTGCGCGCCTGCGTCTCGTTCAAGTTGAGATGGGTGCGGATGGTCTCCACCAGCTGGTCGCCGATGCGATACAGCGGATTGAGGCTGGTCAGCGGGTCCTGAAAGATCATGGCGATGCGCTTGCCGCGAATGCGGCGCATCTCCTCTGCCGGCAGGTTGTCGATGCGCAGGCCCGACAACAGGATCTCGCCGCCTGCGATCCGCCCGGGCGGATCGATCAGCCCGATGGCGGCAAGTCCCGTCACCGATTTCCCGGCGCCGGATTCGCCGACGACGCCCAGCACCTCGCCCTTGGCGATATCGAAGGACACACCGTCGATGGCCCGGAGCGCGCCCCGCCGGCTGGCGAATTCGACGCGGAGATTGCGTACGGAGAGGACGGGCACGCTCATGTCGGGCACTGTGTGAGGTGAGGCATCATTGCAGTTTCGGGTTCAGCGCATCGCGCAGCCAGTCGCCCAGCAAGTTGATTGACAGGATCAGCGAGGCCAGCGCGAGACCGGGGAAGGCGATCACCCACCATTCGCCGGAGAACAGATAGTTGTTGCCGATGCGGATCAGCGTGCCCAGCGAAGGCATCGTGTCCGGCATGCCGGAGCCGAGGAACGACAGCGTCGCCTCGGTGATGATGGCCAGCGCGAGATTGATGGTGGCGATCACCAGGATCGGCCCCATCGTGTTGGGCAACACGTGGCGGATCATGATCACGCGGGCGGGCAGGCCGATCAGCTGCGCTGCGGCCACATAGTCCTTGTTCTTCTCCACCATCACCGAGCCGCGCACGGTGCGGGCATATTGCACCCAGAAACTCAGCCCGATGGCCACCACCAGCACGATCAGCGTGGTCGAGGCGTCGAGATGATTGCCGAGCGCCGATTTCACGACGCCGTCGATCAGCAATGCGATCAGGATGGCCGGAAAAGTGAGCTGCACGTCCGCAATGCGCATGATCAGACTGTCGACGGCACCGCCGACATAGCCTGCGATCAGGCCGAGCCCGATGCCGAGCACCGCCGCAAAGCTCACGCCGAGCACGCCGACCACCAGCGAGATGCGCATGCCGTAGAGGATCGCCGAATAGATGTCGCGCCCCTGTTCGTCGGTGCCGAGCAGGAACGGCTTCTGGCCTTCCGCAGTCCAGAGCGGCGCGATGCGGGAATTGATCAGTTCGAGCTGCGCCGGATCGAACGGATTCTGCACCACCAGCACGGGCGCTAACAGCGCCATCATCAGCAGCAGAAACACGATCGCGGCTGAGACCATTGTGAGCTTCGAGCGGCGGAACGAATAGAAGATGTCGCTGTCGATGGTGCGGGCGAGGAGGGAGGGCGTGCGGGGGATGGGCGCGTCGGTCATGTCACACCCTCATGCCGGCCGGTTGATCGTCGCGCGCAGGCGCGGATCGACGATGGTGTAGAGGATGTCCACGATCAGGTTGATGGTGACGAAGATCAGTGACACCACGAGCAGATAGGCCGCCATGATCGGGATATCGACATTCTGCACGGCCTGCACGAACAAGAGCCCCATGCCCGGCCACTGAAACACCGTTTCGGTGATGATCGCAAAGGCGATCACCGAACCGAATTGCAATCCGGCCACGGTGATGACGGGCACCAGCGTATTCTTCAGCGCATGACCGAAATGGATCGCCCGCGTGGTCAGTCCGCGGGCGCGCGCGAAGCGGATATAGTCGGTGCGCAACACTTCCAGCATCTCGGCGCGGACAAGCCGCATGATCAGCGTCATCTGGAACAGGCCGAGCGTGACCGACGGCATGATCAGCGCCTTCAGGCCGGAGATCGTCAGCAGCCCGGTGGTCCACCAGCCGAATTTCACGACATCGCCGCGCCCAAAGGATGGCAGCCAGCCGAGCGTCACCGCGAAGAGATAGATCAGCAGAATGCCGATCAGGAAGGTCGGCAGCGAGATGCCGATCAGCGACACCGCCTGCAGCACCTTGGCGAAGAACGAATCCTTTCGCAGCGCCGAATAGATGCCCATCAGGATGCCGAAGACGAGCGCGATCACGGTAGCGCAGGTGGCGAGCTCCAGCGTTGCCGGCATGCGTTCCTTCAGCAGCGCCGAGACCGGCTGGCGAAACTGGTAGGAGACGCCGAACTTGAACTGCACGGCATTGATGAAGTAGCGCGCGAATTGCACCGGGACGGGGTCGTCGAGGCCGAGCGATGCGCGCACCTCGGCGCGCTGCGCCGGCGTGGTGTCGATGGCCACCATCTGGTTCACGGGATCGCCGGCGAAGCGGAACATGGTGAAGGCGATGATGCCGACGGCGATCATCACTCCGATGGACTGCAAGGCGCGGCGCAGGATGAAAGCGAGCATGGCCTATTTCGCTTTCTGTTATTGAAACATCTGGGACCTCATGGTGAGGAGGCGCTTCTTCAGCGCCGTCTCGAACCATGAGATGATGCAGGCCACCATCCTTCGAGATGCGGCGAAGGCGCCGCTCCTCAGGATGAGGACTGAGATCGGGGCGACCTGGCCTTCCACGCGGATGCCAAACCTATTCCGACTTCACCGCCCAGTATGGCAGCACCTGATTGTCCGGGCGCTGTACGATCTTCACCTTCTTGGAGACGCCCCAGGCCAGTGCCTGCTGATGCAGCGGGATATAGGCCCAGTCCTTGGCGGCGATCTCATAGGCCTGCTTGATGAGCTGGTCGCGCTTGGTTGTGTCGGTCTCCTGCAGCACCTGATCGGTGAGGGCGTCGAACTGCTTGTTGCAATAGCCGCCGAGATTGGTGGCGCCGCGCGGGCTTGCCGGATCATCCCGGCAGCCCATGATGTCATGCATCACATTGTGCGAATCCTGCGTGCCCGGTGTCCAGCCGAGCAGATAGAATGAGGTGTTGAAGCCGCCGGTCTTGAAGACCTTGGCGAAATACAGCGCCTTCGGCTGCGCGTTCAGGATCACCTTCACCCCGATGCGTGCGAGCATGCCGACCACGGCCTGGCAGATCGCGGCATCGTTGACATAGCGGTCGTTCGGGCAATCCATGCCGACTTCGAACCCGTCGGGATAACCGGCATCGGCCAGCAGTTTCTTGGCGCCGTCGGCGTCGTATTTCGGCCGCGTGAAGTCGCCGGACAGCTTGAACAGCGGCGGCGCAATCATCAATGCGGATGGTGTCGACAGACCGCGCATGACGCGGCTCTTGATCAGTTCGATGTCGATGGCCTTGTAGAAGGCCTCGCGGACGCGGATGTCCTTGAACGGATTCTTGCCCTTGATGTTCGAGAACAGCAGCTCGTCGCGGATCTGGTCCATGCCGAGGAAGATGGTGCGCAGCTCCGGCCCGGCCATCACCGCTGCATTGGCCGATCCATTGACACGGGCGATGTCCTGCACCGGCACCGGCTCGATGATATCGACTTCGCCCGACAGCAGCGCCGCGACGCGGGTGGCATCGGAGGCGATCGGCGTGAAGATGATCTCCTTGAGATTATGCTCGGGCTTGCCCCACCAGTTCGCGTTGACCTTGAAGACGGTCTTCACGCCCGGCTGATGGCTTTCGATGGTGAAGGGGCCCGTGCCATTCGCATTCAGTGACGCGAAACTGGGCGAGGTCGCCGCGGCCGGTGTGGGCGCGTTCGCATTGTTCGCCTCTGCCCATTTCTTGTCCATGATGTACCAGACGTCCCATTGCGACGTCAGGATGGGATTGGGCTTAGTCAGCACGAAATCGACGGTGTAGTCGTCGATCTTGAGCACCTTGGCATCGGCCGGAATGACCGTCGTGAAGTCGGAGCCCTTGGCGCGCACGCGATCGGCGGAGAACACGACATCATCGGCCGTGAAGGCGTCGCCGTTGTGGAATTTGACACCCTTGCGGAGATGGAAGCGCCAGCGCGTCGGCTCCGGTGTTTCCCAGCTCTCGGCAAGCGCCGGGATGATCTGCAGATCCTTGCCGCGCCCGACAAGGCCTTCATAGACTTGGCCGTGATGGGCGATCGTCGTGGTCTCGCGCAGCGTATAGGGATCGAGCGATTTTAGGTCGCCCTGATTGGCATAGCGCAGCGTTTGTGCGGAGGCGGGCAGTACGGAGGCAGAAACTGTGGCAAAGGCGATCAGCGATGCAGCGGCGGCAATGAACGTCTGACGGATCGACATACTGAGCTTCTCCATTGCATTGCCGCGGTTGCATCACCACGCGGCCGCCCGACAGTTGAGCGAGTGTCACATTGTTGGCGGAGATTGCACGCCGCGCAAGCAGCATTTGTCAGCTATGCGCTGCACAATGAAGTGGCTGGCGCAATCCTTGCTAGGATTGGATATAAGCAATTCTACGCATTGCGCGCGTGCATCATTCGGTCACGACACAGCGCTAACAGAACCGCCAGAACGGCAAGATTTCGGAGCAGGAATGGCGGAACTCAAGGCTGATGTGCTTGTGCTCGGCGCAGGTATGGTCGGTGTGTCGGCGGCGCTGCATCTGCAGGCACGCGGCCGCAACGTGGTGCTGGTCGACCGGCATGAGAAGGCCGGCGAGGAAACCAGCTATGGCAATGCCGGGCTGATCCAGTGCTGTTCGGTTTTTCCCTATATGCTGCCGCGCGACCTCACCAAGCTGTTTAGATATGCACTGAACCGCGCGCCCGAGGTGCACTATCATCTCAACGCGCTGCCCGGCATGCTGCCATGGATCGTCAGATATTTCCTGAACTCGTCGCCTGAGGGCGCACTCCGCAGTGCGATGGCGGCGCTGCCGCTGATCCAGCGTAGCCTGACCGAGCACGAGGCGCTGATCGCGGAGGCAGGCGTGCCGGAGCTTCTGCGCCGGATGGGATGGATCAACGCGTTTCGCTCTGAAGCTACCCTTGCGAAAGGCATCGCGGATCTCGAACGCCATCGCGCCTATGGCGTGCCGGGCGACGTCCTGGATGCCGCCGCCATTGCGGAGCAGGAGCCGAACCTGTCCACCGATTTTGCCGGTGCCATCCACTGGACTTCGCCAGGCTTCGTGCCTGATCCCGGCGGCCTCGCGAAAGCCTATGCCGCACTTTTCATCCGCAAGGGCGGTCGCTTCATTGCCGCCGACGCCCGGACGCTGGAGCAGAGCGACGGCAAATGGCGCGTGGCCGGGCCGAATGGCGCGCTGGTCGCGCGCGATGTGGTGCTCGCCATGGGGCCATGGTCGGATCAGGTGTTTCGGCCGCTCGGCTACAACATCCCGCTCAAGAGCAAGCGCGGCTATCACATCCATCTGGCGCCATCCGGCAATGCGGTGCTGCGCCATCCGGTGCTCGATGCCGATCGCGGCTATCTGCTGGCGCCGATGAATCGCGGCATCCGCCTGACCACCGGCGCTGAATTCGCGCTCCGCGATGCGCCGCCGACGCCGGCGCAGATCGAGCGGGCGCTGCCGATCGCACGGCGGACCTTCCCGCTCGGCAATCCTGTCGAGGACAAGCCCTGGATGGGCGCGCGGCCATGCCTGCCGGACATGCTGCCGGTGATCGGCAAGGCGCCGCGCCACAAGGGCCTGTGGTTCGATTTCGGCCACCAGCATCATGGCTTCACGCTGGGGCCGGTAACCGGCCGTCTGATCGCGGACATGGTGACGGGCACCACGCCTTTCACCGATCCCAAGGCCTTCGCGGCCGAACGCTTCGGCTGACATCTCGCAACTGCAATGTAGATGTCACATCGCTTGCATCGGGCAGGCGTCAGCGGCGATACTGTCGCTGCGCCGCCATGTTCGCGTGAGCGGCGGATTTGCCTTGGGAGCTGAGAATGAAAGTGATCGTCACCGTGGACTGCACGCCGCTCGAGGCGCGCGAATTCCTGGGGCTGCCGGATGTGCAGCCGATGCAGTCGGCGATGATGGATCAGATGCAGAAGAAGATGATGGACAACATCGACAAGTTCTCGCCGGAGTCCATCATGCAGAGCTGGTTCTCATTCGACCCGAAAATGGGCGAGCGCTTTCAGGAGATGTTCGCCAACATGGCGGGGCTGGGTGCGCGGCCGAAGGACAAGAAGTAGACGCGGGCTTAACCCGCTCGGCGCGCATTGGCCTGCAGCGGCTGCTGCAACTTCGCACCATGCGCATGCCGCGAGATGGCGTCGATCACCATGGACCACATCGAGATCGGCAGTGCATGGCCCATCCGGTCAACCATCATGAGCTTTGCGCCGGGAATTGACGCGGCCGTGTCGCGGCCGGCGGCCGGATGCACCAGAGGATCGATCTTGCCGTGGATCACCAGCGTCGGCGCGGTGACCTTGGCGAGTCTTTCCTTGCGGCTGCCCGACGCGAGGATGGCACGGAGCTGCCGACCGACGCCCTCCGGATTGAGCCCGCGGGCATAGGTCCGCTCGGCGCGGTCGAGATCCCTCGCTTCGTCGTCGGGGAAACTGCCTACGCGCAAGAACAGCCAGGTCTGCTTGAAACGTTCGAGGAACGCCTCGTAGCCTACCGGCTGCGGCTTCAGCAGCAACAGTGACACCGCGCGACTCGGCTGCGGCAGGCGCGGATTGCCCGTGGTCGACATGATCGAGGTCAGCGAGCGCAGACGCTCCGGATAGGTGATCGCTATCTCCTGCGCGATCATGCCACCCATGGAGGCGCCGACCACATGCGCGGAGCGGATGCGCAACACGTCGAGCAGGGCCACCACGTCGGTCGCCATGTCGCTCAGCTTGTAGGGGGCGGAGACGGGCGTACCGAGGAAGCGCAGCTTCGCCAACTCGAACAGCGTAAACGGCTTGCCGCCGGCCATCTTGGAGGACAGTCCGATATCGCGGTTGTCGAAACGGATCACGCGAAAGCCGCGGGCGGCCAGTTCGCGGCAGAAGTCGTCGTCCCAATGGATCATCTGGGCGCCGAGGCCCATGATCATCACCATCGGTTCTGCATCCGAATAGCCAAACACATCGAAACAGATATCGATCCCGTTCGCGCGCGCCATCTGTGGCGGCTCGTACGGGATATCAATCGGTTCAGGGGATCGGGCGGAACGTGAGCTCATGTCAAACATATGACACGGAAAGTCATTGTGAAAAAGTGACAACCGCGTCATGCGCCAAACAAATCGTCGCAGCGCTTAACGAGTGATTGCGCGTGCAGCAATTGTGACAGCGTGGGCGGGTTTTTGTGACAGCGATTGTGACAATGGAACTGGTATCAGTCTCTCGCTAGCTCCCGGCCCAGACGTCGAGCACGTAGCGATTGCGCGTGCCGAGGTCATCGATCCAGGTCAGCGCCGCAGCGTCATCGCCGCCGCTGCGTTCGCGCTGGATCGCCATCAACGCCGCCTTCACGTCCGGCTCCATCTTGCCGCCATCGCCGCAGACGTAGGTAATGGCGCCTTGCTGGATCAGATCCCAGACGCGATCCTTCTGCTTGGTGATGAGGTGCTGCACATAGGTCTTCGGTGCATCGCCGCGCGAGAAGGCGGTGTGTAGTTCGCAGATACCATCGGCGGCGAAACCCTTCAGCTCCTCGGCATAGAGAAAGTCCTGATCGGGATGGCGGCAGCCGAAGAACAGCAGCGCAGGGCCAAGCGTCGCACCTTGCGCCTTGAGTGCGGCGCGTTCCTGCAGGAAGCCGCGGAACGGCGCGAGACCTGTTCCCGGTCCGATCATGATCAGCGGCACCAAGGGATCGGCAGGCAAGCGGAAGCCGGCCTTGGTCTCGCGCACGATGGCATGCACGGTATCGCCGGAGCGGCGGCCGCTGAGATAGTTCGAGCAGACGCCCTTATAGATGCCGCGGCCCGAATGCGCCGGGCCATGAACGACGGCCGTGGTGACGCTGCAGCGTGACGTCTCGCCCTGCGGCGACGACGAGATCGAGTAATAGCGCGGTGCCAGCAGCGACAGCATTTCCAGATAGGTGTGGAACGGCAACTCGCAGGCCGGATGTTCGTCGAGGAGGTCGAACACCGATTTGCGTTTGGCAAGGATGTCGCTGCGATAGCGCTCGCTGGCGGCGGGATCGTCGCCGACATAACCGAGCAGTTTCGGCTTGGTCATCGGGCAGCGGGTGTTCTCCGCCATGATCTGGATCTGCTTGCGGGTGGCGACCTGCTGCAACTCGACGAATTCTGTCAGTAATCGGCCGACTGAGACAACATCGCCGACAGGTAGCTGCGCGCGGCGACCTTCCGCGACCTGCAACCGGATCTGGTCGTCCGGGAGGAATCCGAAGCGACGCGCGACGGCGTCGACCAAAGCGGGATCGTTGCGCGGCACGACGCTGAGATGATCGCCTACACGGTAGCTTACGCCCGCCGGCAGTTCGATCTCGATATGCCGGGTCGAGCGATCCGATGCGCCGTTCTGCAGTTCGCGATTGCCCAGCACCTTCATCGGCACCACGCCGCCGAGGGCGACGACGGTGTTCACCGCGCTCGGCGCCACCGGCTCGATCTGATACAGCGGCGCATCGTCGGCGCTGCGCTCGAATCCGGTATCGAGGCCGAACTCCTTCACCGCAAGCGGACGCAGTTTCGCGAACCAGTCCTCGAACTGGCCGTCGAGATCGTCGCGCGCATCGCCTTCGCCGCGCACATAGGCGTTGATCGCGCCATGTTCGCGCAGCTTGTCGTCGATATAGCGGGGGATCGACTGATAAGTGGCGAGCCAGTCGCTATTGCCGCAGCCGAACACGGCGTAGCGGACCTTGGCGAAGGCATCCTTGGGCAGAGCGGTGCCTAGCCAGTTGACGAATTGCGTGGCGTTATCGGGTGCCGCGCCGTTATAGGACGCGCAGAAAATGAGAACGCCGCCTTCGGTCGGCAGTTTGCCGACAAAATCATCCAGCGGCGCGAGTTTGGTCGCGAAGCCGTTGACCTCGGCGAGATCGGCCACGCGCGTTGCCAGTTCCTCGGCGGTGCCTAGATTGGAGCCGTATAGCACCAGCAGCGGCGTGTTGTGGCTCGGCCGTGCACGGCCGGTAGCGACGGGCGCGAGCGGCGCGGCCGCAGTGGCCGCACTTGTGCGGCCGGCAAATGCGCCGCGTTCGTGATCGTGGCGCGGTCGCACCTTGATCTTGAAACCATCGGGCTTGATGGTCAGCGTTTCCTTCAGCACCATCTGGTAGCGCTTGTGGTCGGTCATCTTGAAACGCTGCAAGATCATGCCGAGCGCCAGCGCCGCTTCATGCATGGCGAAGCCGCGGCCGATACAGGCGCGCTGGCCGTTGCCGAACGGCTTCCACGCATTGATCGGCCGTGCGGCTTCGGCTTCCTTAGAGAAATTCTCGGGGTCGAACGCGTCGGGATTGGGTCCCCACACCGAAGGATCGCGATGCAGCGCCAGCACCAGGATGGTCACGAAGGTGCCCTTGCGGAGCTTGTACTTGCCGCCGCCGATGGTTTCGTCCTGCACCGGTGCGATGCCATAGGCCGGTGCCGGCGGCCACAGCCGCAGCGACTCTTTCAGGATCTGCGTGATGTAATGAAGCTGCGTGACCTGCTGATAGGTCGGCTTGGCATTCACATCGGGGCCGAAGACGCGGTCGACTTCCTCATAAGCCCTCTTCAGCACCTCCGGATGTTTCAGCATCGCGTAGATCGCACATGACAGCAGACCCGACGTGGTCTCGTGGCCGGCGATCAGGAAGGTGTTGATCTGGTAGCGGATATTGACGTCGTCGAGCTGCTCGCCGGTGGCGCGGTCGACACCCGTCATCATCGCTGCCAGCATGTCCTTCTTGCCGTCCGCTGCCTCGACGGCCTTGCGGCGCTCGGCAATGATCTCGTCGACCATGGAGTTCATGAAGGCGACGTCGCCGGCGAGATCGCGGCGGCGCTTCTGCATCCACAGGCTTTCCAGCGGCAGGCCGCGGGTCATCATGATGGTTTCGAGCGAGCGCACCAGCGATTCCACGAAGGGGTGGTAGTCGCTCCGGTAGAACGAGTTGAAGCGATAGTCGAAGCCGCACAGGCCGATCGTGTCGAGGGTCAGCGCCGTCATGTCATGGACGACGTCGATCTCCTCGTCGGTGTTGAGGCGTTCCCATTTCTTCACCAGCTGCTCGGCGATATCCACCATGCTCTGGTGATAGGACTGCATCGCGCGATTGCCGAAGGGCTGCAGCAGGATGTTGTGTGCCTTGGTCCAGTTCGGCTCTTTGGTGTCCGCCGTGAACAGTCCGTCGCCGCCGACGGCGCGCACCCGGCGCAACGCGCCGCGCACCGCCTTGTCGAAGCGCTTCTCGTCGCTGAGCTCGTCCACCAGATCATGGCCGCCGACGATCACGATGGGCGAGCCCATCATGTCCAGCCAGAAGATCGGCCCGAGTTCCTTGCTCAGCCGCGCCAGATCCTGCACCGGCGCATTGGCGTCCAGCGACAGCATGTTGCCGACGACCGGTTTCTTCGGCGGATGCGGGATCGGGGCGAGTTTGTTGGTGGACGTCATTTCAAAAATCTTTCCTGCCCGTATGCGCTTAACCGAACCGCCGGCGCCGCCAGTCGATCAGCACCTGGCTGACCTCGTCGGGCTTCTCCTGCTGGGTCCAGTGACCGCTGTCCTTCACCAGATATTTCTCCAGATCGGGAATGATGTTTTCCATGCCGTCGGCTGAGGAGGGCGGCAGCACTGCGTCGTTCTCCGCCATGATCATCAGCGATGGCACGCGCACGGTGTGATCGAGCCCTTTGGCGCGCTCCCAGTTGGCGCTCATGTTGCGATACCAGTTGATGCCGCCGGTGAAGCCGGATTCCTTGAAGGCGTCGACGAAGATTTGCTTTTCCTCGTCGGAGAGAATCTTCTGGCGCGGGTCCTTCGCGGGATCGTAGCCTGCCACCATTTGCGGAAATGCCAGATTGGTCTTTGACGACGCGCCGATGCCGCCGACGGGCGCCTCGCCGACATTGGGTTGCTTGCGCGGCATCGGCTTGCGCATGAAGAAGTCGAACGCCTTGTCGACATTCTCGCCGAAGATGCGATCCGGCTCGCGCGCGGGATCCTGGAACTGGACGATATACATCGTCTCGCCGAAGCGCTTTTTATAGATCTGCAATGGATCGACCGGCGCGCGATCGGTGTGCGGCGTATTCACGCCGACCACGCCGGCGACGCGATCGCGATGCCGCAGCGGCATCTGCCAGACGATGAAGCCGCCCCAGTCATGGCCGACGAAAATTGCCTTGTCGATCTTGAGATGATCGAGCAATGCGACGAGATCGCCGGTGAGATGTTCGATGCTGTAATCCTCGACGGCGTCGGGCCGCGACGTCGCGCCATAGCCCCGCTGGTCCGGCGCGATGACACGGATGCCGGCTGCGGCCAGCGCCTTGATCTGATGCCGCCAGGAGAACGCCATTTCCGGCCAGCCATGGCACAACACTATCGGCGGTGTGTCGCTCATGGGGCCGGCATCGTAATATCCCATGCGAATGCCGTTCAGCTTGGCGAACTGCAACGGGGGCATTTCAATCATGATGAGTCCCTAGCTGGCGGTCTTGAGAGCGTCGGGCGGCACAAACGCCGCCTGCAGCAGCGCGAATTCATCCGGCATCATGTCGGCCAGCACCTGCACATGCGGGATGATGTTGGCGCCGGCGATGAAGCCGAAATCGAGCTGGTCGCGGTAACTCTGCACGGTGATGTTCAATGCCAGTCCGTGAGTCGAGATCGACACCGGGAAAATGTGCAGCAGCTCGGCACCGGCCGCATACAAAGTCTGGCGCGGGCCCGGCACGTTGGACACGGTGATGTTCGCCGCCGGCGGGAGCACGTCGGAGAGGTTGGTGCGGCTGTAGAGCAGCGTCAGGATCTGCACCATGATCGGAGCGCCCAGCATGGAGATGTTGGAGACCTGCGGCATCAATGCGCGCAGCGGATGCGACATCTCCTTGGACTTGGTCGATTGCGCGATGATCGCTTCCAGCCGCTCCTTGGGATCCTCGATATTGCTGGCGATCGAGCAGATCATGCCGAACACCTGATTGTTGGAGTCGGTGTTGCCTTCCTCGCGCAGCGAGATCGGCACCGCCGCCGTCATCGCCTTTGCGGGCAAGGCGCCTCTCTCTTTCAGGTAGCGCCGAACCACGCCTGATGAGAGGGCCAGCACCACGTCGTTGAGCTTGCCGCCTGCCTGTTTCGCCACCGCCTTCGCAGCCGAGAGCGGTACCGAGACGCCGGCAAAGCTGCGCTCCGACGAGATCGTCTTGTTGAGCAGCGTCGGCGGCGACAACATGCTGTTGAGACTGTCGCGCGATTTCGGATCGGCGATCTTCGCCATCACGTCGGATGCGCTCTTCACCATGGTCGGGATCGAGCCGGCGAATTTCACCGCACTCTCGATCTGGAACATGGCGTTGTCGAACAGGATCGATCCGATATCGCTCTTGCCCGAGCGCGGCAGTTCGATGCCCTTGGCGGTGCCTTCCAGCGGCTGACGCCAGAGTTGCTGATAAGAGTCGATGAAACTCGCTGCGATATCGCGGGGCTCCTGACGCTGCTTGGCGCGCACTTCCGGCTTTTCGATCTCGCGCGGGATCGGCGTCACGTCATAGATCATGCTGGTGAGGGCTGCGCCGGCGCCGCCGTCGATGCAGGCATGATGCATCTTCGAATACAGGCCGATCTCGTTGTCCTTCATGCCCTCGAAGACATAGAACTCCCACAGCGGCCGTGCCCGGTTGAGCAGTTTGGCATGCATCCAGCCGACGATGCGCTCCAGCGTGGCGCGGTCATGCGGGGCGGGGAGGCTGCCGCGGAAGATGTGACGGTCGATGTCGAATTGGTCGTCCTCGACCCAGGAGGGATGGTCGATATCCAGCGGGGCTTTTTCCAGCCGAGCCTTGAGGATCGGCGCGATGTGCAGCCGAGAGGCGATCATCGCCTTGAAGTCCTCGAAGAAGTCGCCCTTGTAATCGTCGGGCAGGCGAAAGATCGCCATGCTGCCGACATGCATCGGCATCTCCGGCGTTTCCAGATACAGAAACGACGCGTCCATTGAGGACAGCTTCCTGCTGGCTTCCGCCATGATACGTCCCTCCCTCGCATGGTCACCGACGCCTTTGCGGCGTTCTACCGATGAGTGTGCCTGCGCGGGGGGCGAATATGCAATGGCAAAGGCGAGGCGGGAGGCTGGCCAGGCCCACGACTTAAGGCTGGGGTCGCCGAGGCGTTGCGAGGTAGGTTTGCCGACTTAAAGGGCAGATGCCATTTGCCTTGCCCGGTTGGATATCCGAAGAATCCACGGTTCGAAATGCTAAATTATAAAGCTAAATCAACGCGTCAGTTGCTCTTTTGCTTCAGGGCTCTGGCGGTAGCCAGTTAATGCATCAGGTGCCGCCTGATTACAGTGCAGATCACGGATTTGTGATGTTGCGATGCACCATTGATGTTGCAGTGCATTATTTACTATGTCATAGAAGTTGCACCCCGGGCCCACAACGGCGGGACGGGGAGAGCCGAGCCTTATTTCAAGGATGGCTGAAACCCGAGGATGAACCCCGAGGATGGAGACGAACATGACGATCGAGACCGAAACCAATTCCGTGCTGAACAACGTCAAGCAGGCTTTCGCGCCCGTCACCGAGGCGTTCACCAAGCTGCAGAACCTGGAAGTGCCCGAAGCAACCCGTGACTTCGTCAAGCGCGCTGCCGGCACTGCCAAGGACAAGGCCGCCGACTTCCAGGCCAATTCCGAGAAGGTGACCTCCGCCATCGAGACCGCCGTGTCGAACTCGGTCAGCGAAGCCACCAAGATCAGCCGCAACGTTCAGGACGCGTTCTATGCGGACGTCCAGTCGTTCTTCGCTGGCATCGACAAGCTTGCTTCTGCCAAATCGCTGAGCGAAGCCTTCCAGGTGCAGACCGATCTCGTGCGCGCCCATGGCGAAGTGCTGAGCTCGCGCGCCAAGGCGTCGACCGAATATCTCGGCAAGCTCGTGTCGGAAAGCGCCAAGACCGCGCAGGACAACTTCTCGAAGGCGACGTCGTTCGCCAAGAGCGCCTGATATAGCAAGCGCCTGATCCACACCGGATCGAGTGACATGAATTCGAAAGGCCCGCGTAAGCGGGCCTTTTTTGTCGTTCTAGCAGGGCAGGCTGTGCATCTCTCGTCGGACGCATGCTCACTTGATCGTCACGGTAATCTTGTTCGAGACGAGTGGCGGGTTGAAGGGATAATGAGCGCCGTCTCCGAGCACGAGCTGGAGCGTATGTTTGCCGGGGGGCAATTCGATGCGTGCTTCGGTCTGGCCGGCGCCGAAATGGAGATGCGACTTGTCCTGCGGGATCGGTTCCTTGGGATCGAGCGGGTCATTCACATCGATCAGCAAATGATGATGGCCGCTGTTCTGAAAATTATCGCCGGCATGAGTGACACCCATGTTGCGTAGACCGAAACGACACCAGAACGCGCCCTTGATCACCGCTTTGTCCTGCGGCCACACGAAATAGAGAACCGCATCTTTCGGGGCGGGCTTTCCTTGCGCATGGACTGCAGTGGGCGCCATTGACAGCATTGCGGACAACACGACGAGCCCGGTGATCCTCATGACGCATCCTTTCGTTCGGGGCGGTCTCAGGACGAAATGGCAATCCGGAAGCCGTGGGTCGGATATCGCACATTGGTGTCGTAGCTATCGCGGCTTGCGGGCCGGACGTAACGCGCATCGTTTTTCCAGGAGCCTGATCGAATGACGTGCGAGACGCAGTCGTTCTCGACCCATGGCGCGCCATTCTGCGGGGCACCCTGATAGTTCTTGTGCCAGCAATCCTCTGTCCATTGATTGACGCCGCCACCCATATCGTAGAGCCCGAATGGGTTTGGCTTCAGGCTGCCGAGCTTGAGCGGCTGTTCGGCGGTGGCATCCGTGCAGTTCTTGCAATTGGCCATGCCGGGCTGGAGCTGATCGCCCCACCAGTATTTCGTTTGCGTGCCGCCACGCGCGGCGTATTCCCATTCAGCTTCACTCGGGAGCCGAAAGGCTTTTTGCGTTTCCTTTGCAAGCCACGCGACAAACTGCTTGGCATCGGTCCAGCTCACATCCGTGACCGGAATGTCGTCCCGCCCAGTCACCAGGAACGGGCATGCATTTGCAGCAGCGCACGCGTTCCACTCCCGAACCGAGACCGGATACTTGCTGATCGCGAAGGGCTTGATCGTGACCTGATGTATCGGTTTTTCCGATATGTCGTCATTGCTGCCCATCGTGAAGGTCCCGCCGGGGAGCGGGATCATGACAGGCTCTATGACCGGCTTTGGTGGTGCTGGCGGCGGGGGCGGGGCAGGCGTGACGACCGGAGCAGGTTCAGACCGGGCTTGCTTGGCGGCGGGCGCCGATCGGGGGGCTGCATTCCCTGTCTCTTGCGGAGGCGCTGCGGGAGCCGACGCCTGATTGCCGATATCACTGCGCGGATAGGTCCTCATGTACCAGACGCCGGCGCCTGCGATCGCCAGCAGGATGGCGCAAAACGAAGCGATCAGAACAAGTTCACGTCGCTTCCGTACCTTGTTGAACGCCGCGGGATCAGGAAGCACCCGGTAAACGCGCACGGGGTCGGTAATGTTTTTGATCTTCCGATCTCCAAGGGACTCATAGCCGCAGACGAGCTTGTGCTTGATCTGCTCGTAGATGCCACCCGAGATGTACACCTGGCCGGGGTCGGCAATGCCCTCGAGGCGCGCAGCTATATTGACGCCATCGCCGAAGACATCATTGGGCTCGATGATCACGTCTCCCAGATTGACCCCAATGCGATATTCGATCCATGAATTCTTTGGCAGCGCCGCGTTGCGCCCGATCATGCTTTGCTGGATGACGATGCCGCATCGAACGGCTTCGACCGGACTGTCGAAGATCGCAATGAACCCATCGCCAGTCGTCTTGACGAGTTTGCCGTCATGCTCGGTAATGGTCGGCTCGATGAGGTCACGCTCGATGCGCTTCACGCGCGCATGCGTTTCTTCCTCGTCGAGTTCCATGAGGCGGCTATAACCGCAGATGTCTCCCACAACGATCGCCGCAAGGCGACGCGGCGATCCGGCGCGTGGGGCTGCGGGGTCCTTGCCCCTGCCAGAATTGATGTCACGAATCTCGCCGCGCATGACCCTGCGCCTCTACAACTGACACACGAGGTTCATTAGCCGTTCGGCCGACCGTCATGACGCTACGCTCAACGTCTCCGTCAGACAATTAGCTGAAATCGCCAATCGCATGATCCCGGAGCAGCCGCGCGGTAGCGAGATGACGAAGTCCCTCGCATTCGCTGTATCGATATACCCGGCGCCGATAGAATACCGCGGCAGCAGAACAGGTTCTCAGTTTACCTGCCGCTCTTTCCCGACCCAATACGGATCGCGCAATTGTCGTCGCAGGATCTTGCCCGACGCATTCCGCGGCAATGCTGCAATGAAGTCGATCGTCTTCGGCGCCTTGAATCCCGCGATGCGCTCGCGCGTGAACTTCATCAGGTCGGTTGCGCTGAGCTCCTTGCCGGGTTTCAGCACCACCACGGCCTTCACCGCTTCGCCCCAAGTATCGTCGGGAATACCGATGACGGCGACCTCCGCCACATCCGGATGATCGCAGATCGCGCTTTCGACTTCGGCGGGATAGATGTTCTCGCCGCCGGAAATGATCATGTCCTTGATGCGGTCGTGGATGTAGAGGAAGCCGTCGCTGTCGAGATAGCCGGCATCGCCAGTGCGCAGCCAGTTGTCGCGGTCGAGCGTGCGGGCAGTGGCGTCCGGCAGGTTCCAGTAGCCGACCATGTTCGACGCCGAGCGCGTCGCGATCTCGCCGACTTCACCTGTTGGCAGCGGTTTGCCGTTGGCATCGAGAATGGCGATCTCGATTCCCGGCAGCGCCTTGCCGGCGGAGCGCATGCAGTCGCGGCCCTCGATGTGATCTTCCGGCGCCAGCACCACGATGGTACCGGTGGTCTCGGTCATTCCGTACATCTGCACAAAGCCGCAGCCGAACACGCTGATGCATTCCTTAAGCAATGCAGCCGGGATCGGCGACGCGCCATACATGATATAGCGCAGCTTGCTGAAATCCATCTCGCACGCACGCGGCTGCCGCACGATAAACTGCATCGCGGCCGGTACCAGGAACAGTTTGCTGATGCCGTAATCCCGGAAGAAATCGAGCACCTTGTTCGGGTCGAACTCCCGCGCGATCACGCTCTTGGCGCCGTGATAAAGCCCGAACACGGCCCAGCCGACGCCGCCGATATGAAATACCGGCATCGCTACCAGCGAGACATCGTCGGCGGTCCACACGTTCCAGTCCGGATTCGCGTCGGTGCCGCCGATGCGCAGCAGTGACAGGAAATTCTGGTGCGACAACATCGCGCCTTTTGGTTTCCCCGTGGTGCCCGACGTGTAGAGCTGGATTGCGACATCGTCCTTGGTCGTTGCGAGGTTCGGGTCGCGTTCGCTCTGCGCGTCGCGCCAGGCCGTAAAGTCCTGCCATTCCGGCGCGCCGCCTTCCATGGTCATGACGATGCGCACGCCCGGCATTTGCGGCTGCAGACCGCGAACGAGATCGACGAATTCCGGTCCGACGAACAGCACCTGTGCCTTCGCGTCGTCGACGATGAAGGCGATCTCCGGTCCGGCAAGGCGCCAGTTCACCGGCGCCGTCACCACCTTGGCCTTTACCGCGCCGGCAAGAAGCTCGATGAAGAGGTCGCTGTTCTTGCCGAGATAGGCGATGCGCTCATTGGCCTTGATGCCGAGCGCAATCAGCCCGTTGGCGACGCGGTTGGCATCGCGGTCGAGCTTGGCGAAGCTGGTGTCGCGCCCTTCGAACACCAATGCAGTCTTGTCGCCACGCGTTTGTGCCTGCACGCGAATGACATCGGCCAGCGTGGCCGCTTCCGTAACGGACATGTATTTCCCTCCCTCCGATTATTTTTTAGTTGCGGAGAGTGTGAGGGCGTCCGGTTGTGCTGACAAGATGGGAAAGGTGCTGCGGTGCGGTGAGAGCGGCGACTGCTGTGCGGAGTCATTTGGCTGATCTGCCGATGAAATCGTTTGGTCCAGATCAGCTCGGGCTGCGTGTCCTACGTTGTCTGGCAAAATAACGCGCTGGCGGCTCACCGAAGGCGCGACGAAACATCGCGATGAAGTTGCTGGGCGTAGCATAGCCAAGCGCTTCGGCCACATCCGCGACGGGTTCATTGCCGGCCAGCCGTTCCAGCGCCAGCGTGAGGCGCGCCTGTTGTCGCCACTGCGTGAAGCTCATGCCGGTTTCGGCGGCGAATACGCGGCGTGCCGTTCGCTCTGAGAGGCCGGCGGCTTCGGCCAGTTCCTGCAGCGTCCGCGCATCATCTGGTCGCTTGATAAGCGTGTTGGCGATCCGCAATGCCCTGAGGTCGGTGGGCATGGGGAGATGGAGCGCTTCCCGCTGCGCATTTCGAATCTCGTCGAGCAAAACAGCGACGACGCGCCCTTGTTCTGACGTCAGCCGGTCGGCGTTGGTCCAGCTTGCGGCGCGTCTCACCAGAGCGCGTAGCAATTCACTACCGCCCATCACGCATGGCTGATCGGGCAGCGTCTTGCTTGCAGCAGGTGTCAGCAACACGCCCCAGCCGCTGAGCACGCCGCTCATGGTTACCTTGTGCTTGAGGCGGGGCGGCAGCCAGCCGATACGCTGTGGCGGCAGCAGCCATGAACCATATTTGGTGTGAACACGGATCAATCCGCTTTCGATGCAGAACAATTGACCGCGCAGGTGATGGTGCCAGTCGAGTTCGCGCGTGCCGAACCGGAACTTATCGCCAGGCTCATCGCTGCCCCAGATGGCGATTGCGGATGGTCCATCGAGGCGCTCGGTGAGCGAGGTCATGACACCATGCCTTTTCAGAACCGCTCCAGCCTGGCCGGTTCTCATTATTTTGCGTCCGAATGTCGTTAACGCGTTTGAGCGACCGGGTCTATCTCCGCATGCAGGTCAACGAACAGTCAGGAGACGACGATGAGCCTCGATAACGGTGCCTTTCTCATTCACGATGTTGCGGCGTTCCCGGTCGTGTGGGTCCGGCATGATGAGATCCAGCCGGGAAGTGCGGCGCAGTGGGAGGTCGAGATGGACGATCTCATCGGTCGCAAGCAGCCCTTCGTCATGATCATGGCCAGTCACCATCATGATGAGGCGCATGAAGATCGCAAAGCGAGGGGGCTTTGGCTCAAGCGCAACAAAGCGACGCTCGCGCTGCTTTGCCGTGCCATTATTGCCGTCGAGCCGAATGCCGTCACACGCGTCCTCGTGGAAGCCCAGTCCGCACTTGCGACGAAGGCGTTCGGCATCAGTTCCGCGGTGGTCGCATCCGAGGACGAGGCGATGCGGGTTGCGCGCGAGCGGCTGCAGATTGCGCGTTGATCAAAAAGAAAGCGAGGCTTCCACACGGGAGAGCCTCGCTGCCAGTCGAATTATTTTGCGGCTCTTACCCCCGCTGCGCCTTGTCCTTTTCGTTCTGCGCCTTGATGCTGTCGCGTGCCTGGATCCACTCGGCATCGGACCATTCGCGCAGCTGATAGAAGTTGCCGCCCATGGCCAGCGCCTGTGCGCCGTCCATGGCGATGGTCTCGCCACTGATCCAGTCGCAGCCGCCGGATATCAGGAACACCGCGAGGTTCTGCAACTCTTCCATCTTGCCGACGCGGCCCATGGGATTCCATGCGCGGGTGCGTGCGCCGGCTTCGTCGCCGGGCTTGATGCGCTTGCTCATGCCTTCGGTGGGAATTTCGCCGGGCGCGATGGTGTTGAGGCGGATGCCGTAGCGGCCCCATTCGGTGGCCAGCGACATGGTCATGGCATGGATCGCGGACTTGCTCATCGCTGACGGCACCACATAAGGGCTGCCGTTGCGCACCCAGGTCACGGTGATCGACACGACATTGCCCGGCACCTTGTCGGCGATCCAGCGACGGCCCACGGCATGGGTCATGTAGAACGTGCCGTGCATCACCGTGTTGGCGACCGCGTCGAAGCCGCGCGCCGACAGGTCCTGTGTCCGCGAGATGAAATTTCCAGCGGCATTGTTGATCAGGTCGGTGAGGGGGCCGTCGGCCCAGATGCCGTCGATCATCGCATCGACCGCCGCGGCGTCGCGGATATCGACACCGTGGCTGGTGACCTTGCCACCAAATTCCGCCATCAGCTCGGTTGCGGTCTCGTCGCATACAGCCTTGCGGCGACCGCAGATGTGCACTTCGGCGCCGAGTTCGAGAAATTTCGCTGCCATCGACTTGCCAAGGCCAGTGCCACCGCCTGTGACGAGGATTTTCCGGCCTGCGAGAAGCTGCTGATTGAACATGGGTGCCACCTGATTTAAGAGGATGCGGACGGATTAATTAGTTGATTGACTAAATCCCGACAACGCTTTCCTGTAAAGCGACGATAAGAACAAGTCTAGGAAGGAAACCTCCCATGGAAGATCGCATCTCTGTGTCCATGACGGACGGCGTTGCCGATGTTCGGCTGGTCCGCGCGGACAAGATGAATGCGCTGGATGCGGCGATGTTCGCGGCATTGGTTGATACCGCCGAGCGCCTGAGCCATGAGAAGGGCCTGCGCGCGGTGGTGCTGTCCGGCGAGGGCCGGGCGTTCTGCGCCGGCCTCGACATGGGACGATTCGCCGCGATGAACGACAATGGCGGCGACGGTATTGGCGGCGCGCAGAAGCGCGATCTGTCTCTGCGCACGCACGGCCTTTGCAATCACTCACAGCAGGCGGTGTGGGGCTGGCGTCAACTGCCGGTGCCAGTCATCGCCGCGGTTCATGGCGTCGCCTTCGGCGGCGGCTTTCAGGTCGCGCTCGGCGCCGATATGCGCTTTCTCGCGCCGGACACGCGAATGTCGGTGATGGAAATCAAATGGGGCCTCGTGCCCGACATGGCCGGCACGCCGATCCTCGCCAGCCTTGTGCGTGACGATATCCTGCGTGACCTCACTTACACCGGTCGCATCTTCTCGGCGCAGGAAGCCCTGAGCTACGGCCTTGCCACGCGCATATGCGACGATCCGCGCGCCGCCGCGCTCGAGACGGCGCGCGAGATCGCCGGCAAGAGCCCGGACGCGATCCGTGCCGCCAAACGCATGCTCAACAAGCTCTCGGTCGATCCCGGTCCTGCGTTGCTCGCCGAATCCGTCGAGCAGATGAAGCTGATGGGCGGTCCAAATCAGACCGAAGCGGTGCGCGCGAATATCGAGAAGCGTGCGCCGAGATTTATGGATTAGGAGATCAATACTCCGTCCTCATCCCAGCCTGAACGCAAGTGCGTTTAGGGCGAGAGGAGGGCGCCCTTCGCGCGAGTCTCGAAGGATGGCGGCAAGCTCACTCATGCTTCGAGATGCGTGAAGACGCGCTCCTCACCATGAGGGGTTTTCGATAACAAACGACCACTCAATCAAAAACAAAAATCCGGAAACGTATTCATGTCGACAAACTCCCTCTTCCAAGGCGTCATGTCAGGTGATCGCCGCCGCGGCTTTGCCGAACTGACCGAACGTGCTGGTCGTATCGCCGGCGGGTTGTCGCGGCTCGGCGTCAGGCAGGGCGACAGCGTCAGCATCCTGATGCGCAACGACATCGCGTTTGTCGAGGCAGCCTATGCGGTGGCGCAGCTCGGCGCTTACGGCGTGCCGGTGAACTGGCACTTCAAGCCGGAAGAGATCACCTATGTCATCAAGGACTCCGGCAGCAATATCCTGATCGCCCATGCCGATATGCTGCATCAGCTGCGCGATGCGATCCCGCAGGGCATCGTGTCCCTGAGCGTGCCGACTCCGCCGGAGATCATCGCGAACTACAAGGTCGATCCCGCACGGCTCGGCACGCCGGACGGCGCCATCGATCTGGAGAGCTGGCTGACCGAACAGGCGCCCTATGACGGCCCGGCGCTGCCGCAGCCGCACAACATGATCTACACGTCGGGCACGACTGGCCATCCGAAAGGCGTGCGCCGTTTCGCGCCGACGCCGGAGCAGGCTGCGTCCGCCGACCAGATGCGTGCCCGCGTCTATGGCCTCAAGCCGGGCGCACGCGCGTTGCTGCCTGGACCGCTTTATCATTCGGCGCCGAATGCCTTCGCGCTGCGGGCCGGGCGCCTTGGCGGCGCGCTGGTGTTGATGCCGCGCTTTGATCCCGAAGAATTCCTGCGCGTGGTACAGGACGAGAAGATCGACACCATCTTCATGGTGCCGACCATGTTCATTCGCCTGATGAAACTGCCCGAGGACATCAGAAAGAAATACGACGTGTCGTCGCTGCGCCACATCATCCATGCCGCCGCGCCGTGCCCGGCCGACGTGAAGACCGCGATGATCGACTGGTGGGGCCCGGTGATCTACGAATTCTATGGCTCGACCGAATCCGGCGCCGTGACCTTCGCCAATTCCGAAGATGCGCTGAAGAAGCCCGGGACTGTCGGTAAGATCGCGCCCGGCGCTGAATTGCGCTTCCTCGGCGATAATGGCGAGATTCTGCCGCAAGGCGAGATCGGCGAGATCTATTCGCGCATCGCCGGCAATCCGGATTTCACCTATCACAACAAACCCGAAAAGCGCGCCGAGATCGACCGCGACGGCTTCATAACCTCGGGCGATGTCGGCTATCTCGATGCCGACGGCTATGTCTTCATCTGCGACCGCAAGCGCGACATGGTGATCTCGGGCGGCGTCAACATCTATCCGGCCGAAATCGAGTCCGCGCTGCATGCGCTGCCGGGTGTTCACGACTGCGCCGTATTCGGGATTCCTGACGAGGAGTTCGGCGAGTCCCTGATGGCGGTGATCGAGCCTCAGCCGGGTGTGGTGCTCGACCTTGCGACGGTGCGTGCCGATCTGAAGAAGGCACTGGCCGACTACAAGGTGCCGAAGCAGATGGAGATCCAGAACAATCTGCCGCGCGAAGACTCCGGCAAGATCTTCAAGCGGAGGCTGCGCGATCCCTATTGGGCAAAAGCGGGACGGACGATCTAGGAGGGTGATGATGCGCGTGGCAATGATTGGAAACAAGCTTGCCGCGCAGATCGCGGCGATCGCTCTTCTGGCGGCAGCGTTCGGCGGTCTTGCAGTTGCCGTTGATCTCGAGCCGAAGCGGATCCTGGCTCCAAGCGGGAAGCTGCGTGTCGGGCTCTATCCGGGAACACCGACGTCTATTCTCGTATCGCAAACCGAAGGCCCGCGTGGTGTCGGCTACGATCTCGGCAAGGAGCTCGCGCGGCAATTGGGTGTGCCCTATGAGCCGGTGGTGTTCTCCAGGAATGCCGAGGTTCTCGATGCGGTGAAGACAGGGGCTGTCGATGCCGCCTTCACCAATGCGTCGGCCGCGCGTGCGAACGACATGGATTTCGGCCCGGCTTATCTGGAAAGCGATCTCGGCTATCTCGTCGCGAAGGATTCCAAGGTTGCGAGGGCTGATGATGTCGATGTCAAAGGCGTCCATGTCGGCGTCACCGCCGGAAGTTCATCCGATACGGTTCTGTCGCGCGATTTGAAGAATGCCGAAGTCGTCCGCGTGCCGGCCATCAGGCTTGCGCCCGGCCTGCTGATGGCCGGCAGCATCGACGTGTTCGCCACCAACAAGGCGACACTGTTCGAACTCGCAGAACAGGCGCCGGGGGCGAAGGTGCTGGACGGTCGCTGGGGCGTCGAGCGGCATGCCATCGCGATCCCCAGGGGGCGCGACGAGGGGATGGCATTTGTCCGCAAATTCACCGAGGATGTGAAGGCGCACGGACTGGTCGATGCGGCCATCGCACGATCCGGGCTGCGCGCTGCGACCACAGCCAGGTAGCACTATCAAGTAGCAACGACACGAGATTGTTGCGCGATATTACAAGAGGGACGACCACCATGCCCGTGTCTTTGCCTGCGCCCATGAAACTAGCCATCGTCACGGCGGCTGCGCTGCTGGCTTTCGCCAGCCCGTCGCTGCACGCCCAGACGTTTCCGAGCAAGCAGGTGACGATCCTTGTGCCCTACGCGGCTGGCGGTGCAGTCGATGTCTTGGCGCGCACCTTCGCGCAATCGCTGTCGAAGACCTGGGGCCAGCAACCCGTCGTGGACAACCGTCCGGGCGCAGGCGGCATCATCGCCTCCCAAGCTCTCGTCAAATCGCCGCCTGATGGATACACTCTGATCCTCGTCGCATCGGGCCATCCGCTCAATCAGTTCTTCTATCCAAAACTGCCTTACGACACGTTCAAGGATTTCACAGCGATCAGCGAAGTCGCCTATTCGCCGCTGGCCATCGTCGTCTCCAAGGATAACCCTGCCAAGAATATGCAGGAGCTGCTCGCGCAAGCAAAGGCCAAGCCGGAATCGCTGTCCTACGGCATGTCCGGCAACGGCACCTCGGCGCATCTCGCCGGCGAATTGCTGAACCACATGGCCGGAACCAAGATCGTCTCGATCCCCTACAAGGGCGGCGCGCCGGCACTGACCGCCGTCATTGCGGGCGACATTCCCATGAGCATCAATCCGCTGCCGGAGATCGTCGGCCAGCTTGAAGGCGGCGCGGTGCGTGCCATGGCGGTGACGACAGCGACGCGTTCGGCGGCACTCCCCAATGTGCCGACGGTCGCCGAATCCGGCGTCGCCGGTTATGATACGGCGGTGTGGTGGGGCTTCCTTGGGCCCGCCGGCATGCCGGCCGATGTCGTGGCGAAGATCCATGCGGATCTGGTGACGGCCTTGAAGGATCCGGTGGTGCTAGCGGCGTTGAAGAAGATCGATGCCACGCCGGTCGGTTCCTCGCCCGCCGACTTCGACAAGTTCATGCATGCCGAAGCGGACAAATGGGGGCCGGTGCTGAAGGCGGCAAACATCAAGGTCCAGTAAGCAATATGACTGAACGTTCGAACCAGTGGCACGTCGGCCTGATCGGCTATGGCGAAGTCGGGCGCATTCTCGCCGAAGACCTGCGCAAGCAGGAGATGTCAGTCAGCGCCTATGATCTCAAACTCGACGGCGCAGATGCCGGGCCGTTGAGGGACCATGCGGAGACCCATGGCGTCACGCTCGCATCCTCGCATGCCGATCTCGCCTCGCGCGCGGACTTCATCGTTTGCGCGGTGACCGCAAGCCAGACCGTGCCGGCAGCGCAGGCCTGCGTGCCCGGCCTGAAGCCGCAGGCGTGGTTTCTTGATTTCAACTCCGCATCGCCCGGCGCCAAGCAGCGCGCCGCAGCGCTGATCGACGGCGGCGGTGGCCGCTATGTCGAGGGCGCTGTCATGACCTCGATCCCGCCCTATCGTATCAGGGTGCCGCTGCTGCTCGGCGGTACCGGCGCACGGGATCTCGCGCCGCTGCTGAACGCCATCGGCTTCGATGCAAAAGTCGCCAGCGACAGACTCGGCGTCGCCTCGGCCACCAAGATGTGCCGCAGCATCATGATCAAGGGCCTTGAGGCCATGGTGATCGAGAGCTTTACCACCGCACGCGCCTATGGCGTCGAGGACGCGGTGATCGCCTCGCTGGTCGAGACGTTTCCGTCGATCGACTGGGAGAAGCAGGGCGCCTATTTCTTTCAGCGTGTCATCGAACACGGCCGCCGCCGCAGCGAGGAAGTCCGCGAGGTCGCCGAGACCGTGCGCGAGATCGGCCTGACGCCATGGTCGGCGGAAGGCACAGCCGAACGTCAGGGCTGGATTGCCGATCTCGCCGATAACGGGCTGTTTGGCGCGAAAGGCACACCGGAATTTGCGCGGAGTGCGGACTGGCGCGTCGAGGCGGATCGGATCCTGGGCAAGGTAAAGCCGCAAGGCTGAGTTCCGGGACAAGTGCTGCGCGCGCTGCAACTTCGTCTTGCGTCGCAGCATGACTTGCGACCAAATGGGGCGCCGGCAACTTCCTGGAGCGTCCTTGTGTCCCTGCCTCTGTCCACCGAAGAAACCGCTATCCCCCGCGGCGACGACATTGCGGCCCAGGAGGCCGATGCCCGGCTGCGCGAGGATATCCGGCTGCTGGGCCGCATCCTTGGCGACACCGTGCGGGATCAGGAAGGCGAGGCGGTGTTCGCCCTCGTCGAAAACATCCGCCAGACCTCGGTCCGCTTCCACCGCGACGAAGACAAGCTGGCGCGGCGCGAACTCGAAGCCATTCTCGACGGCATGTCGATCGCCGAGACCGTGCGTATCGTTCGCGCCTACAGCTATTTCTCGCATCTCGCCAATATCGCCGAAGACCAGAACAACATCCGCCGCATGCGGGCGCAGCGCGCCGACGCAGCCAACGCATCGGGCACGCTGGCCCATGCGGTGAAGCGCGCGCGCGAGGCCGGCATCGATGCCGCGCTGCTCAGCAAGTTCTTCGGCCAGGCGCTGATCTCGCCGGTGCTGACCGCGCATCCCACGGAAGTGCGCCGCAAGAGCACCATCGACCGCGAAATGGAAATAGCGGCACTCCTTGATCGCCGCGAGCGCATGCAGCTTACCGCCGAGGAGATCGAAGCTTCCGAGGAGCAGTTGCGCCGCGCGGTGGTAACGCTGTGGCAGACCAATCTGCTGCGCCGGAGCAAGCTGACCGTGCTCGACGAGGTCACCAACGGACTATCGTTCTACGACTATACGTTCTTGCGCGAAGTGCCGCGTCTGCATTGCGCGCTGGAGGACAGCCTACACGCGCAGGGCGGCGCTGCCGAACTCGGCTCGTTCCTGCGCATGGGGAGCTGGATCGGCGGCGACCGCGACGGCAATCCGTTCGTCACGGCGGATGTGATGCGCGGCACCATCATGCTGCAGAGCAGGCGCGCCTTCAGTTTCTATCTTGACGAGCTCCACGCGCTGGGCGCGGAACTGTCGATGGCGGCGCATCTCGCCGATGTCTCCGATGAGCTGCGCGCATTGGCCGAGCGCTCGCCCGATCCATCGCCGCATCGTGCCGGGGAGCCCTATCGTCTGGCGATCTCCGGCGTCTATGCGCGCATGGCGGCAACGGCCCATGCGCTTGAGCTGCCGAACCGCCGCGCCGCCGTGGGCGATGCGCCGCCCTATGCATCGGCGAGTGAGTTCAAGGCCGATCTCGACGTGCTCGATCGTTCGCTGATCGCTGACAATTCCGCTGTCATCGCCCGAGGCCGGCTGCGGCAGCTGCGCCGCGCGGTGGATTGTTTCGGCTTCTATCTCGCCAGTCTCGACATCCGGCAGAACTCGGCTGTGCATGAACGCACCGTCGCCGAGCTGATCGATGCGGCGATGCCAGGCACATCCTATCTCGCGCTTGGCGAGGAGGCGCGCATCGCGCTGCTGACGAATGAATTGAAGAACGCGCGACCTTTGGGCTCGCTGTTCGTCAAATACAGTGAGGAAACGCTAGGTGAACTTGCGCTATTTCGTATGGCGGCGCAGGTCCATGCGAAATTCGGCGCAGCGGCGATTCCCCAATGCATCATCTCGATGTGCAAGGGCGTCTCCGACATGCTCGAGGTCGCGGTGCTGCTGAAGGAAGTCGGCCTCGTCGATTGCTCCGGCCGCAGCGGCATCAATATCGTGCCGCTGTTCGAAACCATCGAGGATCTGCAGGCCTCCGCCGGGATCATGGATCGGATGTTCTCGCTGCACGACTATCGCAAACTGGTCGACAGCCGCGGCGCGGTGCAAGAAGTCATGCTCGGCTATTCCGACAGCAACAAGGACGGCGGTTTCGTCACCTCCGGCTGGGAATTGTACAAGGCCGAGATCGACCTGATCGAAGTGTTCGAGCGGCATCACATTCGCCTGCGGCTGTTCCACGGCCGCGGCGGCTCGGTCGGTCGCGGCGGCGGCCCGAGCCATGATGCGATCCTGGCCCAGCCCGGCGGCGCGGTAGACGGCCAGATCCGTATCACCGAGCAGGGCGAGATCATCTCCAGCAAATATTCCAACGCCGAGGTCGGCCGCAACAATCTGGAGATCCTCGCCGCCGCGACGCTGGAAGCGAGTCTGCTGGCGCCGAAGCATAGCGCGCCGCGCCGCGAATATCTCGACGCCATGGAAGAGATTTCCGAACTGGCCTTCAAGGCCTATCGCGGTCTCGTCTATGAGACCGAGGGCTTCGTGGATTATTTCTGGGAATCTACCGTTATCAACGAGATCTCGACGCTGAACATCGGCAGCCGTCCGGCCTCGCGCAAGAAAACCCGTGCCATCGAGGACCTGCGCGCGATCCCGTGGGTGTTCTCCTGGGCGCAGTGCCGGCTGATGCTGCCGGGCTGGTACGGTTTCGGCAGCGCCATCGAGGCGTGGCTCGCCAATCATCCAGACAAGGGCATGGCCTTCCTGCAGGAGATGCACCGGGAGTGGCCGTTCTTCCGCACGCTGCTGTCCAACATGGACATGGTGCTGGCCAAGAGCTCGATCGCCATCGCCTCGCGCTATGCGGAACTCGTCGCCGACGAAAAGCTGCGCGAGACCATCTTCGGCCGCATCCGCCGCGAATGGCATCTCGCCATCGAGACGCTGCTCGACATCATGGAGCAGGAGCGGTTGCTGCAGGGCAACCCGCTGCTCGACCGCTCGATCCGCAATCGCTTCCCGTATCTCGATCCGCTCAACCATGTGCAGGTCGAACTGCTGAAGGAGCACCGCGCGAACAATCCGGACGAACAGGTGCTGCGCGGGATTCAGCTCACCATCAACGGGATTTCCGCGGGGCTGCGGAACAGCGGGTAGGCGATTCCTGCGCTGTAACGGACGGCGCAGCAAACGCCGGTGTCATCGCCCGGCTTGACCGGGCGACCCAGTATACGCTATCGCCGAAGTTCGATCACGATCGCCAACGCTTGTTCTCGGCAGTTCTTGTGCCACTAACATCGGCGTTTACTGGATCGCCCGGTCAAGCCGGGCGATGACGGAAGCGGGTGGGGCGACGTTGAAGCACTCCTCAACAGAAATGCGCGCCCTGCGTCTCCACATAGACCGCATACAATGACTGGCTCGCCGTCATGAACAGCCGGTTGCGCTTCTTGCCGCCGAAGCACACGTTCGCGCAGGTTTCCGGCAGCTTGATCTGGCCGATGCGCTGGCCGTCGGGCGCGAAGATCTGCACGCCGTCATAGCCTTCGCCGACCCATCCGGCGCCGACCCAGATATTGCCTTCGGTGTCGACGCGCAGTCCGTCGGGGAAGCCGGACTTGCCGTCCAGGGTCATGTCGATCAGCGGCTTGCCGTTCGAGAGCTTGCCGCCGTCGACGTCATACTGCCAGACGACATTCTTGGCATTGGGATAATGCGTGATGCCGGTGTCGCAGACATAGAGCTTCTTGTAGTCCGGGCTGAACGCCAAACCATTTGGCTTGAACGGATCGTCGGCCACCTTGCTGATCTGACCGTTCGTGGGGTCGATGCGATACACCGCTTCCTTCTGGTGCGGCTGCGTGACGCCCGCCGCTGCGCGTTGCCCCTCATAGAGATTGATGGCGCCGTAGCCGGGATCGGTGAACCAGATCGCCTTGTCGACGGGATTGACCACCATGTCGTTCGGCCCGTTCAGCGGCTTGCCGTTTGCCTGTTCAGCAAGCGTCGTCACGCTGCCATTATGCTCGAAGCGGACGAGGCGCGTGCGCTGCGCGGAGAGCTGGCGGCCCTCGGTGTCGAACGAATTCCCGTTGCTCTCCTCGGATGGATAGCGGAAGCGCTCGGAGATGTGGCCGTCATCGTCAAGATAACGCAACTGGCGATTGGCCGGGATATCGCTCCAGATCAGATACTGACCCTGCGCATTCCACGCCGGTCCCTCCGCCCACAGGCAGCCCGTATAGAGCCGCTTGATGACGGTGTTGCCGACTTTCGCCTGGAATCGCTTGGGATCGATGGCGACGATATCGGGATCGGGATAGCGCTGCGGTTCCGCGCCGCGACCGAAGTTGCGCGCGAGTGCATCTGGCGCGACCAGCGCTGTCGCAGCCAGTGCAGCGGCGCTGCCAAGAATATGTCTGCGATTGAGTGTGTTCGTTTGCGCAAGGTTGGATGGAACAGCATCGTGAGTTTCGAGCTGAGTTGGCATCGTCGTCCTCCCGGCTTGTCTGGTTTGCTCCAGTTATTGTCCGGGATTTAAATACCGTTGCGGCGCTGATGCTACACAATTCGATGCTGCCGCGCGGTCATGGCGTTGCACAAAGGCGCGCCGCATCGCAGTGAACGTTTTGATAGTTCCGCACGACCAATGGTCAAATTTCTCATGCTGATATGTGGTTCCCATGTCGTCGTTTTGCTGTCACATGCGCCTTGCAGTCACTTCTGCAGCATTGCTGTTCGTCACGTCATTGTCAGCGCATGCAGATAATGGATGTCGCCCCCCGATGGATCAGCGGATGATCGCAGGCTGTAGCGATATCATCGATCGTCCCGGCGCAACGGATGCCGAGCGGGCCGAAGCGCTTCGCCTTCGTGCCATCGGGAACTTCGAACTCGGCCATATGGAGGCGGCGCGCGCGGATTTTACTGCGTTCATCGCACTCAATCCTGATTTTGCGAAAGGCTATGGCGCGCGCGCCATAGTCCACAACCGCCTCGACGAATTCGATCTGGCTATCGCGGATGCTAACAAGGCGATCGCCCTCGATCCCACTTACGCCTCGGGTTTCGGCTCGCGGGCGAGCGCCTATGAATCCAAGGGCGATTTCGTGCGGGCGCGCGCCGACTATGACAAGGCGATTCGCCTGCAACCGGGCAATTCGTCCTACCATCGCGGACGCGGAATGTTGCGGAAGAGATTGGCCGACATCGATGGCGCGATCGCGGATTTCTCGGAAGCCATCCGCCTCGATCCGAAAGACTATGCGGCGTTTGCATTGCGCGGCAACAGCCGTGCCGCCAAGAAAGACTACGAGAGGGCGTTGGCCGACTATGACGCTGCGCTACAGATCGAGCCCGGCGACAGCTATGCCCACCGTGGTCGCGCCGACATCAGGATTCGACGCGGCGACAATGACGGCGCGATCGCGGATTTCGATGTCGTTCTGGCCGGCAATCCGAACGACGTCGGCGCCCATGTTGACCGCGGCATCGCCTTCGCGCGCAAGGGCGATTTCGCCGGCGCGATCCCGGACCTGGATGCGGCGCTGAAGCTGAGGCCAGATGATCCCGACACCCGCAACCGGCGGTCGCATATGAACTTCATCGAGGGACATTTCGCCGAGGCTGCCGCCGATTTCGGCGACGTGGTCGAGAAGACGCCGGAATACGAGCTGGGCAAGCTGCTACGCTACATCGCGCGGGCGCGCAGCGGCGACAACGACATCGGCGAGCTGAAACGCAATACCGACAAGCTCGATCGCAAGGGCTGGCCATGGCCGATGGTCGCGGTCTATCTCGGCCAGATGAGTCGGGAGGAGATGCTCGCCAAAATGAAGAACATGCGGCTGGAGGACGACTTCGGCGATTGCGGCGTGTCGTTCTATCTCGGCCAGTATCTGATGGTGAAGCACAAGCCGCAGGAGGCGCTGCCCTATCTGAAACAGGCAGCTGAAGTGTGCCGGGGCGATGGCGAATTCGAGCGTGACGCGGCTCGCGCCGAGCTCAGGCGGCAGCAGGCGGCGCGCTGATCAATAAAAAGGGGCAGCGTTGGCACTGCCCCTTTTTGACGTTTGCCGGCAAGCGCGCTCAGACCTCGTGCTTGTCCGAAGCGAAGATCGCGATGAGCGTGATCGTCGCGGCGGCGAGCACGTAATAGCCGATGTAAGCGAGACCGTAATTTGCCTGCAGCCAGGTGGCGATATAGGGCGCCAGTGAGGCGCCGAAGATGCTCGCCAGATTGAACGTCATCGACGAGCCGGTATAGCGTACGGCGGTCGGGAACGGTGCCGCCAGCGCGGCGCCGATCAGGCCATAATTGACGCCGAAGATCGCCAGACCGATCAGCGCGAAGGCATAGATGCCCGCCACGCCACCTGACAGCAGCGGTGCCAGGAAAAACGAGAACACGATCACCATCAGGCAATTGGCGATCAGGAGCGTGCGGCGACCGATCTTGTCCGCGAGCAGGCCGGCCAGGATGTTGGTGGTGCCGAAAGCGACGGCGCCGGCAATCTGCACCTTGAGCGCATCGAGCAACGTCATCTTCACGACGCCGACATTGTAGGACAACAGATAGGCCGTGCAGACATAGAAGAACACGAAGGTCATCAGGCCGACCAGCGTGCCGAGCACGAGGCTGCGCTTGTGCTTGCGCAGCAGCTCCATGCTGGGGACGGCAACGCGCTCAGCCTTCTCGATGGCCTTCTGGAATTCCGGCGTCTCGGTGATCGACAGGCGCACCCACAGGCCGATGGCGATCAGCACGATGGAGGCGAGGAACGGCACGCGCCACGCCCAGCTCAGGAACGTTTCCGGCGAGACGAAGTGCAGCAGGATGAAGAACGTGCCGGACGACAGGAACAGGCCGAGCGGCGCACCGAGCTGCGGGAACATGGCGTACCAGTTGCGCTTGCCTTCCGGTGCATTCTCGGTGGCGAGCAGCACTGCGCCGCCCCATTCACCGCCGAGTCCAAAGCCCTGACCGAAACGGCACAGCACCAGCAGCAGCGGCGCAGCGAGGCCGATCTGCGCATGCGTCGGCAGCAGGCCTATCAGCACGGTCGAGATGCCCATGGTGAGCAATGCTGCAACCAGCGTGGTCTTGCGGCCGATGCGATCGCCGAAATGGCCGAACACGACAGCGCCGAACGGACGCGCAAAGAACGCGATGGAGAACACCGCGAAAGACGCCAGCAGCGCAGCCGTGTCGTTGCCGGCCGGGAAGAACAGTTTCGGAAACACCAGCACCGCGGCGGTGGCATAAACGTAGAAGTCGAAGAACTCGATGGTGGTGCCGATCAGGCTCGCCAGCAGAACGCGGGCGGGGGAATTCAGCGGCTTGGAATGCGGCATGGTCGCGGAGGGCATCGCGCCCGCGTGATCTGTCATGATGTTCGTCCAGCAAATGCGGTTTCGTCCGCAGATGCGCGACGTCAAACCCGTTGATTGCTGGTGACATAGCCGAAGCCGGCCGGCGTTTGAATTCTTTATGACGAAATTTGCACGATATCAGGTCAGATGAGACCGATATGCATGGCTATTTGAGCAATATTGTTTCGTTTTAAATGTCAGGTTGCAGATATGCGGCTCGCGGGAAGGTATCCACGAGCCGCATCTGGATGCTTAGACCGGATCCCAGCTGAAGATGTCAGCGGAACGGTCGAGCTTGTAGAAGGACGGCTTCAGTGCCGGCATGCCGTGCTCGGCGAGGGTCTGCGGGGTCCAGCCTTCGTCGCGATGGACCGAGCGCAGCGGGCGCGACTGGCCCATCAGGAAGATCTCGTTCATGCGCGCCGCGAAGATCTGCCCGGTAACGTCCTTGCCGGCGTCCGACAGTAGATAGGCGACGAGCGGTGCGATCTTTTCCGGACCCATGCGCTGGATCCGTTCGACGCGGGCCTTCTCGGCTTCGGTCTCGGTCGGGATGCTGCCGATCATGCGACTCCAGGCGAAGGGCGAGACGCAGTTCGAATTGACGCCGAAGCGTCCCATGTCGAGCGCGATGGACTTCGACAGGCCGACGATGCCGAGCTTGGCGGCCGCGTAATTGGCCTGGCCAAAATTACCGATCAGGCCCGAGGTCGAGGTGAAGTGCACGAACGAGCCGGAGTTCTGCTCGCGGAAGTAACGCGCGGCGGCATGCGAGGTGTAGAACGAGCCCATCAGATGGACCTTGATCACCATCTCGAAGGCATCGATCGACATCTTGTGGAAGATCGCGTCGCGCAGGATGCCGGCATTGTTCACCACGCCGTCGATCTTGCCGTAGGTGTCCACGGCCTGCTTGATGATCTTGCTGGCCGGGATCGCTTCGGCAACCGACTCGAAATTGGCAACGGCGGTGCCGCCGGCCTTGGTGATTTCCTCGACGACCTGCTCGGCCGGCGCCGCGCCGTCGCCGCCTGAACCGTCGGTGCCGACGCCGGGATCGTTGACGACGACCTTGGCGCCTTCAGCGGCGCAGAGCATCGCAATGCCGCGGCCGATGCCACGACCCGCGCCGGTGACGACAATGACCTTGCCGTCGAGTGATTTGGTAGATGCCATGTGGTGGTTCCTTTTGGTGGTGGTTGTTCTTGATTGGCTAGCTCGTCATTCCGGGGCGAACGCGGCGTCAGCCGCGGGCGAACCCGGAATCCCGAAATGGCTTGGCACTGTCGGAGACTCCAAGGTCGAGATTCCGGGTTCGCGACCGCCAAGTGGCGTTCGCGCCCCGGAATGACGAGTTAGGCTTCGTTCGTAAAGATCACAGTCCCCGACGCAGCGAACATGCCGCCGACGCCGTGGCACACTGATATCTTCGCGCCCTCGACCTGCGCCGGCGCGATGCCGCGCATCTGACGCACGCTCTCCTGCAGCGCATACATGCCGTACATGCCGGAATGCATATAGCTGAGGCCGCCGCCATTGGTGTTCATCGGCAGCTTGCCGCCGGGGCGGGTGTTGCCGTCGGCGATGAACTTGCCGGTTTCCTCATGCGGCATGAAGCCGAGATCGCCGAGACCATACAATGGCAAATGTGCGAAGGCATCGTAGATCATCAGGTGATCGACATCCTTATGCGTGATGCCGGCTTCCTGGAACGCGGTCGGTCCGGCCACGCGAAACGCGCGCGAGGAATCGAACGTCTCCATCTGGCTGACCATCGGTGTCTCCACGCTTTCGCCGGTGCCGAGAATATAGACCGGCTTGTTCGGGAAATCCTTGGCTCGATCGGCTGACGTCAGGATCAGTGCGCCGCCGCCATCGGTGACGAGGCAACATTGCAGGATGCGGAACGGATAGGCGATCATCTTCGAGTTCAGCACGTCCTCGACGGTGATCGGCGCCTTCATCATCGCGCGCGGATTCTTCGCGGCCCATTCGCGCTGGAACACGGCGACCGAGGCGATCTGCTCATGGGTGATGCCGTGCGTCTTCATGTAGCGCAGCACGGGGATCGGGAACATGCTCGGCGGACCGTAGACGCCATAGGGCGCCTCGAACTGGCCCTGCAGGCTGTCGGCCGGAATCGAGCGCGGCAGTTTGCCGATCATCGACTTGCCCGACTCGGCATGCGTGATCAGCACGGTCTTGCACAGACCCGCTTCGATCGCGGCAGCCGCATGGCGAACATGCAGCATGAAGGAACAGCCGCCGACCGAGGTGCCATCGACCCAGGTCGGTGTGATGCCGAGATAATGCGCGATCTGCTGCGGTGTCTCGACCGCGGTGGCGATGCCGTCGATATCCGAGAGCTTCAGCCCGGCATCCTTGATGGCGTTGAGCGCCGCATCCGCATGGAGCTGGATCTGCGACATGTTCGGGATGACGCCGAGCTCGGTGGTCTCGGCTGCGCCGACGACGGCGACTGCGTTTCTGCGCATGGTCTCAGCCCTTCGCCGGACGGAATACGGGGAGGGTGATGGCATCGTCGAGCTTCTCGAAGGCGACTTCGAGCTTCATGTCGAGCTCGAGCGCCTCCGGCGTCTGCGGGCAATCGATGATGCTGCTCATCAGCCGCGGGCCTTCGTCGAGCTCGACCACGGCGATGGCATAAGGCGGCGTGAAACCGGGCGCTGCTGGCCGATGATTGATGACGTAGCTGTAGAGGATACCCTTGCCGGAGGCCTTGAACACCGAGACTTTTCGCGAGGCGCAGCCGGGGCAGAACGGGCGCGGCGGGAAGTAGACATTGCTGCAATCGTCGCAGCGCTGCAGGCGCAGCTCGCCGGCTTTGGCGCCGTCCCAATAATGCTGGGTTTCAGGTGTCGGTTTCGGGCGCGCGCGGGCTGGTTCAGCCATGTGTCGTGTTCTCTCCCTTGGACGGGGATTTGGCCCCGTTCGTTGTCCTCTGGATGGACATTCCACATTCCACCGGGGGCGGTCCAGCGCGCGTGCTGCATGGCCGTATCTGCTCACTGCGGGACGACGTGGAATTCCCCTTGGAAAACGTGCGAGGCTTGTCCCGCTGCAACCAGGCAGGGTAGGTTGGTACGGATGGTTCAGGGAGCATGACGTGAAGCTGCGCGAGATCGCCCATTCCCGCACAGGTGACAAAGGCAACATTTCCAACATCTCGGTAATTGCCTTTGACGCAAAGCTATATCCGTTGATAGTATCGCAGGTGACCGCCGCGCGCGTGAAGGCCCTGTTTGCGGGCATCGTCGCGGGCGAGGTGGTCCGCTATGAACTGCCCAATCTGGCGGCCTTGAATTTCGTCATGGATCAGGCGCTTGGCGGCGGGGTGACGCGATCGCTGGCGCTCGATGCGCATGGCAAATCGCTCAGCTCCGCGCTGCTCGATCTGGAAATAGAGGACAGTTTCGGCGATACCGACCGGGCGCCGTGACCACTTGCGGGTCCGGCAAGACACACAGGATGCCGCGACCATGAGCAACGACTTCCACCAGACCGCACCGACCCTCGCCAGCCTGGCCGCCGATCTCGCCGCCGGCCGCACCACGTCCCGCAAACTGGTCGAAGCCTGTCTCGCCAAAATCGCCGACCCGAAGGGTGAGGGCGCGCGCACCTTCATCCATGTCGACAAGGATGCGGCACTCGCCGCCGCCGACGCCATGGACGCGCTGCGCAAGGCCAATGCCGCGCCGTCGCGCTATGCGGGCATTCCGATCTCGATCAAGGACCTTTTCGATATCAAGGGCCAGGTGACCCGCGCCGGTTCGCGCGCACTGGAAGATTCCGCGCCGGCCGATGCCGATGCCCCGACTGTCGCACGCCTGCGCCGCGCCGGCTTCGTGGTGATCGGCCGCACCAACATGGTCGAATTCGCTTATTCGGGCATCGGCACCAATCCGCATTACGGCACACCCAAGGGCGCGTGGAAGCGCGAGGTCGGTCATGTGCCGGGTGGCTCATCGTCGGGCGCCGGCGTCTCCGTCCTCGATGGCATGGCACATGCGGCACTGGGCACCGACACCGGCGGTTCCTGCCGCATTCCCGCAGCCTTCAACGGCATCGTCGGCTACAAGCCGACCCAGCGCCGCGTGCCGCTCGACGGCGCGGTGCCGCTGTCCTTCACCCTCGACAGCATCGGTCCGCTCGCACGCTCGGTCGCCTGCTGCGCGGCGATGGACGCGGTGCTTGCCGGCGAGCCTGAGTTCGAGCTCACCCCGCGCCCGATCAAGGGCATGCGCCTTGCCGTGCCGACGACACTGGCGATGGACGATCTCGATCCCGTCGTCGCAGCCGCCTTCGAGCGCGCACTGAAAAAGCTCGCCGAGAAGGGCGCGATCATCGAGCGCATCGAGGTGCCTGAATTCAACGACATCGGGCCGATGAGCACCAAGGGCGGATTCACCGCTGCTGAATCCTATGCCTGGCATCGCTATCTCCTCGCCAGCAAGGGCAACGTCTATGATCCGCGCGTTGCGCTGCGCATCCAGCGCGGCGAGACCCAGAACGCCGCCGACTATCTCGATCTCCTGCCCATGCGTCGTTCACTGATCGCGCGCACCGAAAAACGCATTGCGCCTTACGATGCGCTGGTGCTGCCGACCTGCGCGATTACGCCGCCGTCGATTGCCGACATGGAAGACGACAAGGTGTTCTCCAAGCAGAACCTGATGGCGCTGCGCAACTGCACGCTGATCAACATGATCGACGGCTGCGCCATTTCGTTGCCGATCCACGCAAAGGATGAAGCGCCTGTCGGCCTGATGCTGGCTGCCGCCGGCGGCTCCGACCGTCGCATCTTCGAACTCGCCGCGGGCATCGAAACCACCGTTCGCGGTTAATCTCTAAAACCTGAGGATACACGCATGACCACCGAGATCGCGTTCACGCTGGACGCAAAAGGCACCAAGACGCCGCTGACGCTCAAGATCACCCAGGGCGTCATCGCCGGCTGGACCGGCCGCGATCCCGTCGCGCGCGATCATCACATCAAGGAACTCGAGGCGCTCGGCATCGCGCCGCCGGCCTCGACGCCGATCTACTACCGCTGCTCGGCGCGCCGTTTCACCACCGATGGCATGATCGAATGCACCGACGAGAATTCGTCGGGCGAAGTCGAGTTCTGCCTGATTGCGTCAGGCGGCAAGACCTATGTCGGCGTCGGCTCCGACCATACCGACCGCAAGGTCGAGACCTACAACATCACTGTGTCGAAGCAGATGTGCGACAAGCCGATCGCGCCGGTGGTGTGGGAACTGTCCGAACTGCTTCCGCACTGGGACCAGATCATCCTGCGCTCCTGGGCGACCATCAAGGGCGAGAAGGTGCTGTATCAGGAAGGCCTGCTGAGCGGCATGCTGCCGGTGGCCGAACTGATCAAGAAGGGCTTTGACAGCGACAAGCTGCCCGACGGTACCGCCATGTTCGGCGGCACCTTCGCCGCCAAGGGCGGCATCCGACCGGCCGATCGTTTCGACTACGAGATCGAGGATCCGGTGCTGAAGCGCAAGATCGGCCATGGCTATGATGTGAAGACATTGCAGGTGGTGGGGTAACTATATCGTCGTCATTCTGGGGCACGCGCCTTCGCGCGTGAACCCGGAATCCCGACGTGTTCATCCCCATGACGAGATTCCGGGTTCGCGATCGCCAAGTGGCGCTCGCGCCCCGGAATGACAGTGAGAGGCATCCAGAAATCGGGTGGCTTCACCTACCCGTCTCCCCAAAATGGCCAACAGGCCATGACAACGTGATCGCGGCCGGATGACGGAGGCGATGACATGGTTTCACTCGCGAAGAAGCGCCCAGAAAACAATGACGCGCCGCAGGCGCGCGTCGATGCCATCGACTGGCAGCGCATCGGCGCCGAACTTGACGCCCAGGGCTGTGCGGTGTTCGAGAAATTGCTCACGCCCGATGAATGCCGTTACCTCGCATCGCTCTATCCCGACGATAGCCGTTTCCGCAGCCGCATCGTCATGGGCCGTCACGGCTTCGGCCGCGGCGAATACAAGTATTTCAATTATCCGCTGCCCGATCCGATCGCCGGCCTGCGTCCGGCGCTCTACGGACCATTGAGTACAATCGCCAATCGCTGGAACGAGACGATGGGGATCGACGTTCGCTTTCCCACCAACCACGCCGCGTTTCTCAAGCGCTGTCACGATGCCGGACAGGTGCGACCTACGCCGCTGCTGCTGCAATATGAAGCCGGTGACTACAACTGCCTGCATCAGGACCTCTACGGCGAGCATGTGTTTCCGCTGCAGGTCGCGATCCTGCTGTCGGAGCCCTCGGAGGATTTCACCGGCGGCGAATTCGTGTTGACGGAGCAGCGGCCGCGCATGCAGTCGCGCGCCGAAGTGGTAGACTTGCGGCAGGGCGATGCGGTGGTGTTCGCCGTGCATCACCGGCCGGTTGCCGGCACGCGCGGCAGCTATCGCGTCAATCTGCGCCATGGCGTCAGCCGCGTGAAGTCGGGCCGGCGCCATACGCTCGGGGTGATCTTTCACGATGCGAAGTGACGGGACGACTGAACAACCGAGATGACCGACCTGTTCGCAGATATCAGGGATGATCAGCCTGCGCGCGAAGAGCTCGCCGAGGGGGCCGTTCTGCTGCGAAATTTCTTCGCCGCCGAACAGCCGGATGTGATCGCGGCGCTGCGCGTCATCGTGAAAGCCGCGCCGTTCCGTCATCTGATCACGTCCGGCGGTCACACCATGTCGGTCGCCATGACAAATTGCGGCCGCGTCGGATGGGTGTCGGATCCATCAGGCTATCGCTACGACCCCGTTGATCCCGACAGCGGCAAGCCATGGCCCGAGATGCCTGAGCCGTTTCGCGATCTCGCCGCACGTGCGGCGGTTCGTGCCGGCTTCGAGGCCTTCGTGCCGGATGCCTGCCTGATCAACCGCTACAAGCCAGGTGCAAAGCTCTCGTTGCACCAGGACAAGGACGAACTCGATCTGCGCGCGCCCATCGTCTCGGTTTCGCTCGGCCTGCCGGCAACATTCCTGTTCGGCGGTCTCACCCGCAGCGCGCCAACGAGGCGCTATCGTCTGACCCATGGCGATGTGGTGGTCTGGGGCGGCTCGTCGCGGCTGGCCTATCACGGCGTCGCGCCGCTGCCGGACGGCACGCACCCGGTCATGGGCGGCCAGCGCATCAACCTGACCTTCCGCAAGACGTGTTGAACGGCGCGCGTTGAACGCTTTCCTTGGCTGCCGCGACCATTCTATGGTCGGGCGGGGTGAGGGGACCATGAGCGAGCAGGAACGAACCGGCACACAAGCCGTCTCCGGCAAAGCTGCGGGCATCTATCTCGCCGTCCTGCAACTGGTCTTCACGCTGGGCTGGGTCAGCTATGTGATCTATCTGCCGAAGCTCGCCGCCGATGCCGGCATTGCACCGACCGTCGTCATCTTCATCCTGATGCTCGATCAGGCGATCTTCACTGTTACGGATACGGCGATGGGTCTGGTTGCCGACAGGGTCGCGCGCGTGGTCGGCCGGCTCGGCCTCATTGTCGGCATCCTGATCGCGGTGTCCTGTGCAGCCTTCGTCGCGCTGCCTTTCGTTGCCGGGCAGGGACCGAAGGCGCAGGTCGCGCTGATCGCATTGATCGTGATCTGGTCGGCGACATCTTCCGCCTTGCGCGCGCCGCCGCTGACATTGCTTGGCAAATATGCGGCGCGCCCATCGCGGCCATTTCTCGCGGCGTTGGCCATGCTCGGCTATGGCGTTGCCGGCGCGCTCGCGCCCTATCTCGGCACGACATTGCGCGGCGTCGATGCGCGGCTGCCTTTCGTACTTGCCGGCGTCGTCTTGCTGATCGTGACGCTGGCGCTGTCGCGCGTCGAGCGCGGACTCGTGCAGGTCAGCGCCCGCGAGGCAAAGGCTTTGCCGGCACAAGGCAAGGCGCTCGGCCGCATGCCCATGCTGTTCATCGCTGCGATGGTCATTCTCGCGCTCGGCTTCCAGCTGCATTTCAGCATCAACAGCGCGCCGATGTTCCTGCGCTTCGCCAAGCCGGCCGATCTGGAATGGCTGATGCCGATCTTCTGGATCGGATTCAACATCGCGATGTTTCCGGCCAGCGCGGTGGTCAAGCGTCAGGGCGGCATCGTCGTCATTGGCGCCGCCGGATTGCTCGGCGCGCTTGCGGTGATCGGCGCGGAGTTCGCTGTGAATCTCAACATGCTGATCGCGGCGCAATTCATCGCCGGCGCGGCATGGGGCTGCATGATGATGAGCGCGGTGTCGGCGGCGATGGCGATCGGCGAGACCGGCGCCGAGGGCAAGGTCATCGGTCTCGTCTTCTCGGCGCTCGCGCTCGCAACCTTCGCACGCATGGCCGCCGTCGCCGGCGGATTGCAGAAGCTGCCGGACTATGCGCCGTTGCTGCACTGGGCGCCCGTCGCATGCTGGGCGGTCGCCGGTGCTGGACTACTGGCGCTCGCTGCGGTTCGGCTGCAGCGGCGGAGCGCATCGATACCAATCGTCTGATGCTTTCCGCGCGTCGGAATTCGATTTAATCGATCGATTAAATTTCGCTGGCCAAGGCATTCGGCCGCCATTACGCTTTCCTCAATAAAAACCAGAACGAGGAAACGACAATGACCCGAATGGGCATATTGGCTGCCATTGCTGTTGCTTGCCTGAACGGTTCGGCGCTTGCCGACCCCATCACCAAACCTCTCACCATCGCGGTGCTGAACGACAAGAGTTCGGTGTTCTCCGATGCCGGTGGCACCGGCAGCGTGGTCGCGGCGCAGCTTGCGATCGACGATGTTGGCGGCAAGGTGCGTGGCCAGCCGGTGAAACTGCTCGGGCCGGATCATCAGAACAAGACCGATATCGGCGTGTCGCTGGCGCGCGATCTCTACGATCAGCAGGGCGTCGATGCGATCTTCGACATCGGCAATTCTGCGATCTCGCTGGCAGTGCAGAACATGGCGCGCGAGCGCGGCAAGGTGCTGGTGCATGTCGGCTCGGCCACGGCCGACGTATTCGGCAAGCAATGCGCGCCGACCGCCGCGATGTGGCTGTACGACACCTATTCGCTGGCGCAGGGCATCGCCAAGGCCGTGGTCAAGCAGGGCGGCGATACCTGGTATTTCATCACAGCGGATTACGCGTTCGGTATCGCCATGCAGGCGGAAGTCTCGAAAGTGGTGGAAGCTGCCGGCGGCAAGGTGCTCGGCGCGGTGAAGCATCCGGTCGGCACGATGGATTTCTCGTCCTTCCTGCTGCAGGCGCAATCATCGGGCGCGAAGGTGATCGCGCTCGCCAATGCGTCGGGCGACACCGTCACCAATATCAAGCAGGCACGCGAATTCCAGATCGGCGAGGGCAAGCAGAAGCTCGCCGTGCTGATCTTCTATCTCACCTCGGTCAAGGCACTCGGCTCGGAGGCCACGCAGGGCGTGCAGTATCTCGAGGGCTATTACTGGGACAATGACGACAAGAGCCGCGAATTCGGCAAACGCTTCATGGCCAAGCACGGCAAGATGCCGACCCACGCACAGGCCGGCGTGTACAGCGCGGTGAAGCATTATCTGCGCGCCGCGGAAGCCGCCAACGAGAATGACGGTCTGAAGGTGATGCGTCAGATGAAGGCGATGCCGGTCGACGACTTCTTCGCGCCGGGCGCCCGCGTGCGCGAGGACGGCCGGCTGATGAACGACATGCTGCTGGCGGAAGTGAAGAAGCTGTCGGAGGTCAAAGGCGAGTGGGACCTGCTCACCATCAAGGGCAAGGTGAAGGCCGAAGACATCATGCGGCCGATTGCGGACGGCGGTTGCACGCTGCTGGATCCGCCGGTGAAGCAGTAATCACACATACTGTCATTCCGGGGCGGGACCGGCGCCGTTAGGCGACGGGACCGAACCCGGAATCCCGACATGTTCATCACTTCTCCAACGCCCGGAATTCAGAGGTGATGAACCCAACGGGATTCCGGGTTCGCGCAAGGGCGCGACCCGGAATGACGAGCGTGGGGCTACGGCTTCTTCGGATGAATGAACGCCCACGGACTGACTTCCGAGTCGCGTGGCACGTCGATCGCGATCAGATACGGCCCGCCATCGGCCAGTGCCTTTTCCAGCGCCGGCTTGAACTCCGCCGGTGACGTCACCCTGATAGCACCGACGCCGAATGACTCCGCGAGCTTGACGAAATCCGGATTGACCAGATCGGCAGCGACCACGCGGCCGTCGAACACCTGCAACTGGTCGCGGCGCACATTGCCATAGGCATTGTTGTTGAACACCAGCGTCACCACGCCGATCTTGAACTGCACGGCCGTCGCCAGTTCCTGCACTGCGAACATGAAGCCGCCATCGCCGGTGATCGCGACGACGGGCCGGTCCGGATGCGCCACCTTGGCGCCGAGCGCGGTGGGAAAGCCGGAGCCGAGCGTGCCCTGATAGCCTGAGGTGATGAAGGTGCGCGGCTGATAGACGGGAAAGCCGAACCATGAGGTGAAGCCGACCTGCGACAACTCGTCGGTGACGATGGCGTTGTCCGGCAGCACGTCGCGCAGGATGTCGAGATAGGCCATCTGCGGCTGGATCGCCTGGATGTCTTCCCGCGCTTTCGCGGAGGCTGCGCGGATCGTCTCGCGGCGGCCTGAGGTCTTCGTGTATCCGGCCTTGCTCACGGCGGCGACGAGGGCACGCGTTCCCTCGGCCGCATCGGCAACGATCGGCGCATCGACGGTGAGGCGCCTGAACTCGACCGGATCGATATCGATGCGGATGGACTTGATGCCGTCCGGCCGGAACGGCCAGCGGAAGGTGGTCGGCAATTCCATGCGCGAGCCGATGCCGATCATCAGATCGGTCTGCGGCCACAGATTATAGGCGGCGGCCATGGTGATGCCGAGCTCATGGGCATTGCTGACAATGCCGCGGCCGGAGCGGAACGCGACCACGGGCGCGTCGATCATCTCGGCGAGTGCGAGGATGTCGTCGCCCGCATCCATCGCGCCGGCGCCGACGAAAATCATCGGCGATTTGCTTCCCTTGATCAGCGCGGCGGCGGCCTTGATGCGATCCGGATCGGGCGAGGGCGCTGCGAATGGTTCAAGCGTCGTCGCTGCGGCGGTTTCCGCGCGTTGCGTGAACACGTCCCATGGCATCTCCAGCGCGACGGGTCCGCGGCGGCCGGACATCATCTCCTGGAAGCCGCGCGCCACCTTGGTCGGCGCGTCCCCGGGATAGTCGATGCGCTCGGCCCATTTCACGAAACTGCGCAGCGTCGCAAGCTGGTCCGGCATCTCATGCAGATGACCGCGGCCCTTGCCAAGGTAATCACTCGGCACCTGACCGGTGAGGCACATCACCGGCTCGTTGCAGCCGAAGGCGGTCAGCATCGCCGCGCTGGCATTGAGAATGCCCGGGCCGGGCACCACGCTGAACACGCCGGGCTTGCCGGAGGCGCGGGCATAGCCGAACGCCATATAGCCGCAGGCCTGTTCGTGGCGTGCGCCGATGACGTTCAGCTTCGCCTGATGAAAGGCGTCGAACAGGCCATAGACCTGCGCGCCCGGCAGGCCGAAGATCGTGTCGATGCCGTGCGCCTTGAGCCCGCTGACGATGGCTTCGCCACCGGTGAGAACAGTCATGCGTATTCCAATCCGTTAGTGTTCGTCGACGACGCCATTGCGCAGCGTGCCGATGCCGTCCGCCTTGATCTCGATTACATCGCCGGGGACAAGATAGCGTGGCGGATCGAAGCGCGCACCGGCGCCGGTCGGCGTGCCGGTCACGATCACGTCGCCGGGCACGAGGGTCGTGAAGGTCGAGATATAGCTCAGGAGATAGCGGAAGCCGAACATCAGCCGCGAGGTGCGATCGTCCTGCCGCAGCTCGCCGTTAACATGCGTGGTGAGGCGGATATCGGCGATCTGGCTTTCGTCGGTATAGGGCACGATCCACGGCCCGAGGCTGCCGGTGGAGTCGAAATTCTTGCCTTGCGTGACGTTGAACTTGGCGTGCCGCACCCAGTCGCGAATGGTGCCTTCGTTGCAGAGCGTCAGGGCGGCGATGTGGTCCAGCGCATCGCCCTCGGCGATGTGGCGTCCAGCCTTGCCGATCACCAGCACCACTTCGCCTTCATAGTCGAGCTGCCTCGATACGCGCGGCCGCACCAGCGGCGTATCGTGTCCGACGAAGGAGCGCGGCGTGCGCATGAACATCGAAGGATATTTCGGCGCGTCCTGACCGTCCTTGTATTCGGCATTGCGGTCCGGATAGTTGACGCCGATGCAGATGATCTTTTCCGGAGCGGGGATCGGCGGCTGCCAGGTGATGGCGTCCAGTGCAAAATCCGCAGGCTGGTTGGCCGCAGCATCCGCGAGGCGATGCAAGGCGCTGTGCGCGATGGCCTCGCGCAAAGTCGGATAATCGCCGCCATAGCGCGCGGAGAGATCGACGATCCCGTCGTCGGTGACGGCACCGTATTTCAGCGTGCCGTTGACGGTGAATGTGGCGAGGCGGCAGTGGGTCATCGCGCACTCACCTCACATGCGGTTGTCATCACCCGCGAAAGCGGGTGATCCAGTATCCGGCGCTGCCCGTGTTCAATCATTGTCGTCTCCGTTTACTGGATCGCGCGGTCAAGCCGGGCGATGACAGGGGAGTATGTCGCCTCAATCCGCAATCGTCACATCTGCCACGAAGGCCGGCTCACGCACCGCCTGCCCATCGAATGGCGAGCCTTGTTCGAACCACGACCTTGGCGCAGGCGCGCCCCAAAGAGTCTGCCGGCGTGGGTCCTTCAGCGACCAGCGCAGGGGCTCGTGATCGGTGTCCATGGTCTGGTAGTCTGACGTGTAGAGTTCGAGGCGATGGCCATCGGGGTCGCGCACATAGAGGAAGAACGCATTGGAGATGCCGTGGCGGCCGGGGCCACGTTCGAGGTTCTTCAGATAGCCCGATGACGCCATCACGTCGCAGAGATGCAGGATGTTCATCGCCGTCGGCACCCAATAGGCGAAATGATGCAGCCGCGGCCCCTTGCCATTGGTGATGGCGAAGTCGTGCACATTGCCCTTGCGATGCATCCAGGCAGCGGCGATGCGGCCGCCTTCGCCGTCCTCCTCGCCATATTCGGTCAGCCGGAAGCCGAGCCGCGCATAGAAGTCGACGGTGTCCTGCACTTCGGCGGCGAAGACGTTGAAATGATCGAGCCGCTGCGGATGGCAACCCTTGTAGAGATCGAAGCGGCGGAGCAGATGCGGGCGCTTCTCCATGGTTGCATAGAGTTCGATCTGGAAGCCGAACGGATCGGTGACATGCATCGTGCGGCCCTGGAACGGGCGCTCGACAAAGGAATAGGTGATGCCGTTGGCGGTGAACCAGGCGGCGGCCTTGTCGAGATCGTTCTCGCTGGCGACACGGAAGCCGAGTCGGTGGCAAGCGGCAGTGGTCGCCTTGCGCAGCACCAGCGAGTGATGCTGGTGCTCCTCCACGGCGCGCAGATAGACGGTGTCGCTGTCGGCATCCTCGACATGCAGGCCGACGGCATTCTCATAGAAGGCACGGCTGGCCTTGAGATCAGTGACATCCAGCACGACGTGGCTGGAGCGCAGGATGTTGAAGGGCGGATCGAACACGTGGGTCGGCACGGGCATGGGCGTTTCCTGCGTTTTTATCTCGTCATTCCGGGGCGCGTGCGCGGCAGCGCACGTGAACCCGGAATCCCGATATGTTCATCACTTCTTTATGCCGTGCGGTTCAAAACGGGATGAACCGCACGGGATTCCGGGTTCGCGCAAATGCGCGCCCCGGAATGACAGCCTAGATGCCAAGTCTCTGTATCTTGTGCGTCCCGCGCGCGAGCGAGACGTGCTTGGTCTCCATATAAAACTCGAACGAATAGTCGCCGCCGTCGCGGCCGATGCCGGAGGCCTTCATGCCGCCGAACGGCGTCGGCAAATGGCGGACATTTTCCGAATTGAGCCAGATCATGCCGGCCTCCAGCGCGTCGGCCACGCGCAGCGCACGGCCCACATCATTGGTCCAGACATAGCCGGTAAGGCCGTATTGCACGGCATTGGCGATCTCGATGGCTTCGGCTTCGTTGCCGAACGGGATCACCGTGAGGAACGGGCCGAACACTTCCTCCTGTGCCACGCGCATGTCCTTGTGTGCGCCGGTCACCAGCGTCGGCTGCACGTAATGTCCGCCGCCGGGGCCGTCGTGCGGCTTGCCGCCGACCACGATGGTCGCGCCGTCCTGCCGCGCGATATCGAAGTAGCTGCAGACCTTTGCGTGATGCCGCTCATGGATCAGCGGGCCGACTTCGGTTCTGGGATCGAGCGGATGCCCGACCTTCAGTGCCTGCACGCGGGCGGTAAGTTTCTCGATGAATGTATCGGCAATGCTCGCCTGCACCAGCAACCGACTGGACGATGTACAACGCTCGCCATTCAGCGAGTAGATCATGAACACCACGGCATCGAGCGCGCGGTCCAGATCGGCATCATCGAACACGATCACCGGATTCTTGCCGCCGAGTTCGAAATGCACGCGCTTCAGGGTCGGCGCACCCTGCGCCATGATGGCGGAGCCGGTGGCGCTCTCGCCGACAAAGGCGATGGCCTTGATGGCGGGATGCTCGGTCAGTGCCTTGCCGGACTCTTCGCCGAAGCCGTGCACAGTGTTCAGCACGCCGTCGGGAAGTCCGGCCTGTTTGGCAAGCTTCGCCAGCAGGTCAGCCGTGACCGGCGACCATTCCGCCGGCTTGTGCACCACCGTGCAGCCGGCCGCCAGCGCCGGCGCGATCTTCCAGGTGGAGAGCATGAACGGAGTGTTCCACGGCGTGATGACACCGACCGGGCCGATCGGCACGCGAGTCGAGACATTCCAGTGCTCATCCGCCGGCATGTTCTGGCCGTCGCGCGCCTCCAGGCATTTGTCGGCATAGAAGCGGAAATTCTCGGCGCCGCGGATCGCGGCCTTGGCCATGAAGCGATGCGCCTGGCCCGTGTCGATACATTCCAGCACGGCGATGTCGTCGGCATTGTCCTCGATGGCATCGGCGACGCGGTGCAGCAGCTTCTTGCGCGCAGTCGGCGCCATGTCGCGCCATTCCTTGAAGGCGCGATGGGCGGCCTTGGCGGCACTGTCGATATCTTCTTTCGTACCTCGCGCGACCCGCGCCAGCACGGTGCCATCGATCGGCGATGTCGTCTCGAACACCTCCCCCGACGATGACGGCACGATCCGGCCATCGATAATATTGCCGATGCCGTCGGCCTTGAGTGTCTTCAGCAGCGGCGCGGCGCGCTCGGTGTTGGCCTGAAGGACAGCGGCGGGATCGGCAGGGGTCTTAGCCATTGTTGGCCTCGGCTTTCAGCAGGTCGTGAATGGGATTGCGCTTCCAGCTCGTCGCGCTGTCGTTGATCTGCATGTCGAAGGACAGCGCAAAGCGGCCGCCCGCGAAAACACTGTCGAGATGGTGCGAGACCGTCTGGAAAATCTGTTCGCCGGCCTTCTGGCGAACCTCGAGCGAGCGGCCTTCGCCGATCCGCAGCAGGATATCGAGAAAGCTGAGCCCGGCACGGCCGTCGGCGATGGCGTAGTGCTCGCAGCGGATCGCGCGTACGCGAATGCCGCCGAGCGGGAAGATGCCGGTCTGCACCGCGGCGTTGCGGATGACTTCGCAGAGCGCGTTGATATCCACGGCGCCGTCGAGATTGGCCGAATATTCGATGGTGAAATGCGGCATGGTGCGTGATCCCTGTTCAGCCGAAGTAGCAGCTCACGGTCCCCCAGGGGCCATAATCCGCCTGGATCGTGTCGCCTTTGCGGGTCTCGATGGGGCGAATGAACGATCCGGCGAGAACGACTTGTCCTGGTTCCAGCGCAAGCCCATGCGGCGCGATTTTGTTGGCCAGCCAGGCGACGCTGGTGGCGGGATGATTCAGCACGCCGGCGGCGAGGCCCGTTTCTTCGAGCTGGCCGTTGCGATGGCACATGGCGCCGACCCAGCGCAAATCGGTGTCCAGCGGCCGCATCGGCCGGCCGCCAAGCACGATGCCCGCATTCGCCGCATTGTCGGCGATGGTGTCGAAGATTTTTCGCGTGGCCTTGGTCTTTGCATCGACGCGCTCGACGCGGGTGTCGAGGATCTCCAGCGCCGGGACCACGAAGTCGGTGGCATTGAGCACATCGAACATCGTGCAGTCCGGGCCTTCGAGCCGCGTCTTCATCACGAAAGCGAGTTCGGCCTCCACGCGGGTGGCGATGAAACGGTCGGTGGGAACGATGCTGCCATCGGCGAAGAACATGTCGTCGAGCAGCACGCCGGAATCCGGTTCGTCGATATTCAGCGCGCTCTGCATCGCCTTGGAGGTGAGGCCGATCTTGTGGCCACGCACGATGCGACCCTCTGCGACCTTGATCTCGATCCAGGTTTTCTGGATCGCGTAGGAATCGTCGATGGTGATGCCGGGATGATCCAGCGACAGTTGCCGGATCTGGGTCCGGGTCTTCTCGGCGTGATGCAGGCGTTCTGCCGCGCTTGATATGTCTGAAGAGGTGAGTGCCATCGGGTCGTCATCCCGCGCAGAAAAGCCGCGCGGCAAAGTGATTAACATGTTAAATTGTTGCGATCAAACCCTGGACGCGACAATTCGATTGTGCGTTGCACACAGCGATGCGCCAGAATCATCCTATAGAGGCGATCATGACGACAGCATCAAAGCCACGGACCGCCGCTAAAATCCCGATGCGCGACTTCTCGCAGTCGCTGCCGATGTCGCTGCTGCGCACGCGGGAATCGGTGATGCGACATTTTCGGCCATCGCTTCGGGCGCATGATCTCACCGAACAGCAATGGCGCATCCTGCGCGCGCTCGCGGCGTCGGGCGAGATCGAAGTAACGGAACTCGCGCGTGTCGCGTTCCTGCTGGGCCCGAGTCTGTCCCGCATCCTGCGCGACCTGGAGGGCAGGCGGCTGATCGAACGGCGGCTGCTGAAGGCCGATTTGCGCCGCAGCATTGTTTCGATCACGTCAAAGGGATTGAAATTGATCGAAGCTGTCGCGCCCACATCGGAGGCAATCTACGCCGAGATGACGAAGCGCTTCGGTGCGCGCAAATTGTCGGATCTGCAGGCCTTGTTGCATGAGCTGGAAGCCGCGCTGCTGGCCATGCCTGCAGCCGACGGTGCGGATGGCGATGACACGGGTGAATAACTGATCTGCATATTTTTGCGGCAAGGCTGTCGCACGCAGCGCGGGCGTTAATTCGTCGTACGAATTTCGCTGGGCTGTAGACAGGAGAAGAATTTTTCGCTCAACTCCCGCCATCAAAAGAAGGCTGGCGCCCAAGTCCGGCCTCTTAGGGAGAGAACGATGACGCTCACGAGACGTGGATTCACGGCGGGTATCGCGGCCGGCCTGGCTGCCCCCTACATTATTGGCAGCGCGCGCGCCCAGGGCGGGGGAACGATCAAGATCGGCATGTGTGCGCCGATTACGGGCCCCGCCGCAGAAGCCGGCAAATACGCGACCGGCGGTGCCAAGCTCGCGGTCGAGGCTATCAACAAGGCAGGCGGCATTCTCGGCAAGCAGATCGAACTGATCATCGAGGACGATCAGACCACCAATCCCGGCATCGTGCTGGCTTTCTCCAAGCTTGCTGCCAATCCTGACATCGTCGGTTTCCTCGGCTCGATCCGTTCGACTCAGGTGCATGCAATGGCGCCGGACGTGCTCAAGCTCGGCAAGCCGGTGATGTTCGGCGGCACCGATCCGAACCTCACCAAGCTCGGCAATCCCTGGCTGTTCCGCTTCCGTCCGAATGACAGCTATTCCGGCCGCGTGATCGCCGAATATGGCGTCAAGAATCTCGACAAGAAGAAGTGGGCTGTGCTGCATTCGACCGATGCGTTCGGCACCGCGGGAGGCAAAGCACTGACCGAAGCGCTCGGGCCGCTGGGTGCAACCGTCGCGCTCGATCAGGGCTATGCCAACCAGAGCCAGGATTTCACGCCGGTCGTGCTCGCGATCAAGCAGTCCGGCGCCGATATCCTCGGTTCCTATTTCACCTTCGAAAACGATCTCGGAATCTTCGCCCGTCAGCTCCGCCAGCTCGGCGTCAATATTCCGTGGGTGGGTTCGCCCTCGATCGTCAACGTCACCGCGTTGAAGCTCGCCGGTCCCGCGCTCTACGGCACCTATGGCGTCGCCGATTACGCGGAAGATTCATCCGAGGCGTCGAAGGCCTTCGGCAAGGCCTATCGCGATGCCTACAAGGTTGCACCGGATAACCAGAGCTCCTGGCCATATGATGCCATCAACGTGCTGGCAACGGCGATCAAGAATGCCGGCTCGACCGATCCGCAGAAGATCCGCGAGGCGATCCTCACGGTCAAGAAATATCCTGGAGCCGAGGGCGAATACAACTTCGACAAGAACGGCGACGGTCTGCACGGCTACAACATCGTGAAGAACGAGAAGGGCAACATCGTCTTCGACAAGCACATCGAATTCGATAACTGACGGTGAGGGCCGTCGACCGACGGCCTTCACCATCATCCCGGGGCACGCGCATCTTCGCGCGTGAACCTCAGCCACTCCAATTGGCGGGGGATCCCAGAATGTTCAGCGCCTGTTGCCACGCACACCATGTCGGGGTTCCGGGTCTGCGCCTGACGGCGCATCCCGGAACGACGAGTTTGTCGCCATAAGCACTCACCTCCCACCGAGCACGCCTGATGGATCTGGTACTGCAGTTACTGTTTACGGGAATCGGCATCGGAGCCGTCTATGCGCTGGTGGCGCTGGGCTTCGTGCTGATCTTCCGGGCGACAAACGTCGTCAATTTCGCGCAGGGTGAGTTCTCGATGGTCGCCGCCTATCTGATGGTGGTCTGCGCCGTCGATCTGGAACTGCCCTATTGGCTGTCCTTCATCATTGCGCTCGCCGGCATGGCGATCATCGGCGTCATCTTCAATCTCGGCGTCTATTATCCGCTGCGCCACCGCACCTATCTGCCTGTGATCATCGCCACCATCGGCGCCTCGATCCTGATGGCCAATGGCGTGCTGGCGCTGTATGGCCCGCAGCCGCAGGTGCTGCCGGGCTGGTTCGATACGCCCGGCATCCAGCTCGGTCCGGTCTATCTCGACAGCCAGTATCTGCTGATCATCGTGGTCACCATCGCGCTGGTGATCTTCAATTACTGGTTCTTCGAACACACGATGATCGGCAAGAAGCTGCAGGCGACGTCGCAGGACAAGGAGATGGCATCGCTGCTCGGTATTTCCGTCTCGACCATGATCATGGTGACCTTCATCTATTCGGCCGTGCTCGGCGGTCTTGCCGGGCTTCTGGTGGCGCCGATCCTGTTCGTGTCGATCCAGATGGGCTCCACCATCGCGCTGAAGGCCTTCGCGGCCACCATCATCGGCGGCTTCGGCGATGTCACCGGCGCCATCATCGGCGGTCTTGCGCTCGGCATCATCGAGACATTCGGCGCCGCCTATATCTCTGTGCCCTACAAGGATGGCTTCGCCTTCCTCGTGCTGGTGCTGTTCCTGGTGTTCCGTCCGCAGGGCATCTTCGGCGAACGTGTCGCGGAGAAAGCATGAGCACCTCCAGCGACAACATCCCGGCAGTGGTCATCACGCGTCCGAAACCGCTGCTGCTGCGTCACGCGCCATATTTCATCGGCGCGGCTATCGTGGTCTTCCTCGCGGCGTCGATGCAGTTCGACGGCTACATCCTCAACATCCTGATGCAGGCCACCACTTTCGCCATCGCCGTGTTCGGCCTGTCGGTGGTGCTCGGCCTGTGCGGGCAGATCAATCTGGCGCAGGCGGCGTTCTTCGGCTTCGGCGCCTATGCGGTCGGCATCGGCACCACGGACTATCAGCTCAGCTACTGGCTATGTCTGGTGGCGGGCTGCGTGATGGCACTGATCGCCGGCGCGGTGCTCGGCCTGTCGACGCTGCGGCTCGGGGGCCACTACCTCGCGATGGTGACGATCTCGTTCCAGCAGATCGTCACTTTGGTGATGATCAATGCGATCTGGCTCACCAAGGGACCGGACGGCGTGTCGAAGATCGGCCGCCCGTCGCTGTTCCTGTCGTCGCAGTCCTATCTCGCTTTCTGCGTCGCCATGCTGGCTCTGGTCGGCTACATCGTCTGGCATCTGCCGGAGACGCGGCTCGGCCGCGCCATGCGCGCGGTGCGCGACAACGAACTCGCAGCCGGCGTCAACGGCATCGATGTGTTTCGCACCAAGGTCTATGCATTCGCCATATCGGCTGTGCTCGGTGGTCTCGGCGGCGGGTTGTTCGCGGGCGGCTTCGCTTATATCAGCCCGGATCAGTTCTCCTTCGCCGAATCCATAGTGTTCCTGACCATGTCGCTGCTCGGCGGCGTGGCGTCGCCGATCGGCTCCGCCATCGGCACGGGTCTGCTGATCTTGATTCCGGAATGGCTGCGCTTCCTCAAGAGTGTGCCGGGGCTTTATCTGGCCATCTACGGCCTGTCGGTGATCCTGATCATCCGCTTCATGCCCGACGGCATCTGGGGCTTCGTCACCGCGGCCTATGATCGCATGCGCAGCAGCAAGAAGGTGGCCGTGACAAGCGCGCCGCTGCAGCTCAGGCCGGCGGCGACCGGCGGCGACATGGTGCTCGAAGTCACCGGCCTGTCGAAACATTTCGGCGGCTTGAAAGCCGTCGATCAGGTCGACATATCCGTGCGCCGCGGCGGCGTGCACGCGCTGATCGGCCCCAACGGCTCGGGAAAGACTACGACGCTGAATGTGCTGTCGGGTCTCTACAACGCGACCTCAGGCAAGGTGGTGCTGGACGGCACCGACGTCACCACGATGCCGCCGCATCTGCGCGCAGCAGCGGGGCTCGGCCGCACCTTCCAGAACATCCGCCTGTTCCGCTCGATGACCGCACTGGAAAACGTCATCATCGGCGCCGAGCGGCCGGGCAATACGCTCACCGGCAAGGGCGATGAAGCCGCGCTGACCGAGCGGGCGCTGGCGGCACTCACTTTCGTTGGCCTCGGCCCACGCGCCATGGAGCTGATCTCCAGCTTCTCCTACGGCCATCAGCGTCTGATCGAGATCGCGCGCGCACTGGCGGCAAATCCGACGCTGCTACTGCTCGACGAGCCCGCTGCCGGTCTCAATTCGACCGAGAAGCTCGAACTGCATGAACTGCTCAAGCGCATTGCGGCGCAGGGGCTGACCATCCTGATCATCGATCACGACATGACGCTGGTGTCGGAAGCGGCGCAGCACATTACCGTGCTGAATTTCGGACGGCGTATTGCCGATGGCGAGTCGATGGCGGTGCTCCGCCATCCCGACGTCGTCTCGGCCTATCTCGGAACAGACTGATGCCGCTGCTTGAAATCAACGATCTCAATGTCCGTTACGGCGAAATCGTCGCGCTCCGCGGTGTGTCGTTCAATGTCGAGGAAGGGCAGGTAGTGACGCTGCTTGGCGCCAACGGCGCCGGCAAGTCGACCACGCTGCGCGCGATCTCGGGTCTCGCCAAGCCGGCCTCGGGCGACATCCTGTTCGACGGCAAGTCGATCGCAGGTTTGGGCCCGGAAGCCATCGTGCGGATGGGCATCTCCCATGTGCCGGAGGGCAGGCGGGTGTTTCCCGGCCTGACGGTGAAAGAGAACATCATGCTCGGCGGCTCCAATCGCAAAGCGAGCAAGGCCGAATTGTCTGGTGAAGCCGACGCGATGTTCGATCTGTTTCCCGACATACGGAAATTCTCCGGTGCGCTCGGCTGGACGCTGTCCGGTGGTCAGTTGCAGATGGTCGCGGTCGCGCGCGGCCTGATGGCCAAGCCGCGGTTGCTGCTCCTGGACGAGCCGTCGCTCGGCCTCGCGCCGGTCATCGTACAGGCGGTGTTCCGCATCATCACGGAAATCCGCCTCTCCACCACGGTCTTGCTTGTGGAGCAAAATGCGCGCATGGGACTATCCGTCGCCGATCAGGGTTACGTGCTGGAAACCGGCCGTATCGTGCTGGGCGGCAAGCCGGAGGATCTCTGGGCCAACGAGGCCATCGCGGCCGCCTATCTCGGCGGTCATGGCAAACCTGCAGCGGGTCTTGCGGCCCATTGAGGGTCTTGCACCGACGGCCTCGCTGCCCATCAACAAGGACGAATGTCCCGCCATGGTTACAGTTCAAGTCAACAAGCTCATCGATTTCGTCGCCGACGTGTTCGCCCATGCCGACTCGTCTCCGGAAGAAGCCCGGCGCATTGCGACCTATCTCACCACCGCGAACCTCACCGGCCATGACAGCCACGGCGTCATCCGCGTGCCGGTCTATATCCGCTGGCGCAATAACGGGATGATCACCCCGAACCAGACCATCGAGATTCCCGTCGATACGCCCTCGCTCGCCGTCGTCGATGGCCGCTTCGGCTATGGCCAGACGGTCGGCCCGCTGGCCGTGAAGCTCGGTATCGAGAAGTGCAAGGCGGCCGGTCTCTCCGCCATCGCCACCAAGAATTCCGGTCACATCGGCCGCATCGGCGACTGGGCGGAAATGGCTGCGGCCGAAGGCCTCGTCTCGATCCATTTCGTCACCGCGGCAGGCTCGGTGCTGGTCGCGCCCTATGGCGGCGTTGAGCGCCGCCTTTCCACTGCACCTTATTGCGTCGGCATTCCGCGTCCCGGTCAGATACCGGTGGTGCTGGATTTCGCAACCTCGGTGGTCGCCGAAGGCAAGGTGCTGGTGGCCTCGCGCGGCGGCAAGAAGCTGCCGAAGGGCGCGCTGATTGCGCCCGATGGCACGCTGAGCGAAGACCCGGCGCTGCTCTACGGCCCGCATGAGATGCAAGGTCCGCGCGATCACTCCAAGGGCACCGGCGCGATCCGCGCCTTCGGCGATCACAAGGGCTCAGGCCTCGCGCTGATCTGCGAATTGCTCGGCGGCGCGCTCACCGGCAACGGTGCCACCAAATATGATCGGCCATTCGCCAATGGCATGTTCTCGATCTATATCGATCCGAAAGTGATCGACCCCGCGAACTTCTTCGACGGCGAAGTCGCGCGTTATGTCGACTTCTTCAAGAGCGCCAAGCCGGCCGCCGGCGTCGATGCCGTTCTGATTCCCGGCGATAACGAGGCGAAGACTCGCGCCGAGCGCACCGGCAATGGCGTGCCATTGCCGGACGAGACCTGGGCTGCCATCGTGCAGACCGCACGTGACGTCGGCGTCAGCGAAGAGGCCGTGAAGAAGGCGACCTCGTAGTTTCTCGAACTCAACTCTCTGCACTCAAGTCATCACTACCAACCAAAAGAAGGACCATCGACGATGGCAAACAAGGTCAAGGAAATCTGGAAGGCGGGCAAGGTCGCCGTCAACGGCTGGCTCGCGATTCCGTCGGGCTTCTCTGCCGAAGTGATGGCGCAGTGCGGTTTCGACAGCGTCACCGTGGATATCCAGCACGGCGTGCAGGACTACATGTCGATGGTGGAGTGCTTCCAGGCGATGGGTGCGCATCCGGTGACGCCGATGGTCCGCGTGCCATGGAACGAGCCCGGCATTATCGGCAAGGTGCTCGACGGCGGCGCTTACGGCGTGATCTGTCCGATGGTCAACACTAAGGAAGAAGCCGAGAACTTCGTGCAGTACTGCAAGTATCCGCCGCGCGGCACCCGCAGCAACGGTCCGATCCGCTCAGGCATGTATGGCGGCGCCGGCGACTATCAGAAGACGGCCAATGCCGACATCATCTGCCTGCCGATGCTGGAAACCAAGACCGCGGTCGATAACATGGAAGCCATTCTTGATGTCGAAGGCATCGACGGCGTCTATGTCGGACCAAGCGACCTCGGCTTCTCCTACGGCCTCGTGCCGAAGCTCGACCGCGAAGAACCGGAGATCCTCAAGATCTACGACAAGCTCATCAAGGAATGCGACAAGCGCGGCCTCAATCCGGGCATCCACTGCTCGGGCCCGGCCGGGGCCGCCAAGAACATCGGCATGGGCTTCAAGCTGGTGACGTTGCTCAACGACAGCGGCATTCTCGCCACCGGCGCGAAGAGCTGGGTCAACGACACCCGCAAGGGCTCGGGCGGCAAGGCGTAAGCCACAGGCTCTCTTCCCTCTCCCCTTGTGGGAGAGGGTGGATCGCCGCGAAGCGGCGAGACGGGTGAGGGGTAGCCACAAGCTCCGAGCCCGGCCGGACCCCTCATCCGTCACGGCCTTCGGCCGTGCCACCTTCTCCCACAAGGGGAGAAGGAAGGATCACTCCACCACCGGCGCCGTGTCTATCTTGATCTCGCTCTGCCGGCCGTCGATCACATCCGCAAAACGCATCAGCTCCTGCATCAGCAACTGCTGCCCCTCCGGGCCGAGCGGTGCCAACAACTCCCGCTGCACGTCGAACACCCGCGGAATCGCTTCGTTGATGACGGTCTCGCCCGCCGAGGTGAGCTGGACACGCAGCGTCCTGCGATCGTTCGGCTCCGGCAACCGTGCCAGATAATTCTGCGCCTCCAGCTTGTTGAGCCGGCTGGTCAGTCCGGCGCCTGACAGCAGCAGCGATTGGGCGATCTGCTTCGGCGACAGGCTGTAGGGCGCGCCGGCGCGGCGCAGCGCGGTCAACACGTCATAGGTGCCACGCGTCAGCCCCAAAGGTGCGAGCGCCTCGTCGATCAGGGCCGTGCATTGCATCTGGATGCGCCCGATCAGGCCATAGATGTGCACCGGGCTGGGATCGATATCCGGTCGCTCCGCCTGCCACTGCGCGAAAATGGCATCGACCTGTTCGCGCATCGCCGCGCGCGCGCGCGTAGGTCGGCGCGAGGGCGGTTTCGATCCCCGAGTCTCTTCAACCATTTGTCTCGTCAGCCATTTGTCTCGTCAGTCATGGCGTTACGGCGTCCAGTCGATCACACGTCGTTCGATAAACTCGATGCCGTGAAACAGCGCAATACTTAGCACGGTGAGCAGCGCGATGGCGGCGAAAGCGAGCGGCGTCTGCGACTGCGCGGTGGAGGTCAGGATCAGATAGCCGAGCCCGTCCTGCGCGGCGACGAATTCGCTGATCACCGCGCCGATCACGGCGAAGGTCACCGCCACCTTGCAGCCGGTGAAGAAGTGCGGCAGCGCCACGGGAACGCGCAGCCGGCGGAACACCATATGCGGCGAGGCGCCGAGCGAGCGCATCAGGTCGAGCATGGTCTTTGGCGCAGCCTCGAAGCCGGCGACCATGTTGACGAGGATCGGGAAGAAGCAGACCAGCACCACGACCAGGATCTTCGGCCATTCCGAGAGGCCGAACCACAGGATGATCAGCGGCGCCACGGCGACCTTCGGCACCGACTGCAGGCCGAGCAGGATCGGATAGATGATCCGGCGCGCCAGTGGATTGAGGCTGATGATGATCGCCAGCGGCAGCGACAGCGCGATCGCGAAGACGAAACCGAGCACGGTCTCGCGCAGCGTGACGATGGTGTTCGATGCGAGTTCAGGCGCCCATTTGACGGCGGAGTGATAGATCTCCGACGGCGCAGGCAGAATCCATGTCGGGATCTTCAGCGTGTCGCAGAGCAGCTCCCAGCCGATCAGCAGCGCCAGATAGATCAGCGGCGTCGCGGCACGGTCGATGAAGCGCGAGGTCATGTCGGCACCCGGTTGAAGATGATGTCGCGGATCTGGTTCTTGATCTCCTGGAAACGCGGCAGCTTCACCGTGTCGGCATTGCGCGGGCGGGGCAGGTCGATACTGATGTCGGCGCGGATGGTGCCGGGGCGCTCCGACATGATCAGCACGCGGTCGCCGAGCAGGATCGCTTCCTCGATGTCATGGGTGATCAGCAGCGCGGCGCGGCCGAGCTCCTGCCAGAGGCGCGAGAGTTCGAGCGACAATTCCTCGCGGGTGAGCGCATCGAGCGCACCAAAGGGTTCGTCGAGGAGCAGCAGGCGCGGATCGGAGATCATGGCGCGGCAGAAGGCGGCGCGCTGCTTCATGCCGCCGGACAGGGCCTGCGGGCGCTGATGGGCGAAATCCTTCAGGCCCGTGAGTGCGAGCAGCTTCAGCGCACGCTCGCGCGCGGCGGCTTTCGGTAGCGCCAGCACGTCGGCGGGAAGCAATACATTGTCGAGAATGCTCGCCCAGGGAAACAGCACATGTTCCTGAAACACGATGCCGACTTCATGGGACGGACCGTCGAGCTTTGTCCCATAGCGCTGCATGGTGCCACTATCAGGCATTTCCAGCCCGGCGACGAGACGCAGCAGCGTGGACTTGCCGCAGCCGGAGGGACCGACCACCGAGACGAAACTGCCGGGATCGATGCGCAGGTCGACTGGGCCGAGCGCATGCACGGCTTTGCCGTCGCGCCCGGGATAGGTCTTGGTGGCAGCCTTGATATCGATCGCCGGGACCACCGCGGCGTCGGGCCGCGATGGTGCAGAGTTGAGCGCGGTGGTCGCGGCCATCAGTTGACGAAGCCCGGTGCGTAGAGATCCTCCGGCTTCACCGGATTCTTCAGCGAGAAATTGCTCGACATGACGTCCACGGTGCTGGCGATGCTCTTCGGCTCGATATGGCCGAGCGCGCCCTTCACCTCGGCGAGCTCCTTCACGAGCTTCGTCTCGCCTTCGATCACGGCGGGGGAGAGCGCCTTCTCATACTTCGCCATGATGGTGGCGGCTTCGGCCGGATTGGCGAAGGCGTCCTTCATGCCCTTGATGGTGGCGCGGACGAAGGCCTTCACCTGATCCGGATTCTTGGCGATCATCTCTTCCGAGGCGATCAGGCCGTTGCCATAGTAATCCAGCTTGGTGTCGGCATAGTTGATGCGCACCACTTCCTTCGGCGCCACGGCAGCCGCAATCAGCGGCTCGCCCACCGAGAACTGGCAGATCGCATCCGCGCGGCCATTCGCGAGCAGCGACGGCAGCGCCGAGCCTTCGGCGACGACCCACTTCACCTTGTCGGCATCGATGCCGGCGGCCTTGGCGAAAGCCGGGAAGAGAAGACGCACCGAGCTCGATGCGGTGTCGGCGACGGTCTTGCCTTCGAGATCCTTCGGCGAATTGATACCGCTGCCTTTCACGGCGAAGATTGCCTGCGGCGGTTTCGCATAGACCACCGAGACCAGCTTCACCGGCACGCCGTCATTGCCGCGCGCCAGCACCAGCGAACCGGCGTCGGCGAAGCCGAAGGTGGCGACGCCGGCAGCAACCTTCTTGATCGCGTCGGCCGAGCCCTGACCGCGCACGAAGTTCACGTCGAAGCCTTCGGCTTTGTAGTAGCCCTTCTCGCGGGCAACGTAGAAATAGGCGTGGCGGCCGTTGAAGCCGAAATCGGTGATGAAATTGATCTCGGCCGCGTCAGCGGCGGAGACGCCGACTGTTGCCAGGGTCGCGAGCAGGGCGGCGGTAAGGCGAGCGCGGAATTTCATGATCTGACCTTCAGTGGCGGATGGGGAGGAGGCCGGCATTCGGTGCGCGAGCGGCGCATCCAAATTCGTTCGCAATCGAATAAATGCTAAGGGTGGCTTTGACGAAGATCAACGGCGGTGCTGCCCAAAAATCCATCAAGATCTGCAAAACTCCGCGCAAAATCCGCGCATCCGGCTCGTTTCCAGGGCGCTGATGGCCGTTGCTTGACAGGTGCGATCTGCCCGTTCTAAGCGAAATCGTTAGCTATCGAACAATCTGGCGCCGGATGCTGTGGCGCCGCTGGAACGAGGTGGGAGATGGATCGCGGAACACGGATCGCCGTTCTCGGCGCGGGTCTCGCCGGATTGACGGTGGCGGGGCTGCTGCAGCGCGCCGGCTTCCCGGTTGCGGTCTATGAGCAGTCGCCGAGTTTTTCGCGCATCGGCGCCGGCATCATTCTGGGCGCCAACGTTTCCAAGGTGCTGCGCCGGCTCGATCTGGAAGACGCCTTCGCCTCCACAGGCATTCGCCCCGATGCGTTTCTCAGCCGCGCTTGGGATACGGGCGAGCAACTCTACAGGCTCGATTTCGACGCCGACTGCGAAGCGCGTTTCGGTGGCCCCTTTGTCAACATCCACCGCGCCGACCTGCATCAGTTGCTGCAGCGGCCGCTTGCCCACGGCACGATCCGTTTCAATCACAAGCTCGCCGGCATCGACGAGCGCGGCGATGGCCTCACGCTTCATTTCGAGAACGGCACAAGCGCGGAAGCCGATATCGCCATCGGCGCTGACGGTATTCGCTCCATCACCCGCGAACTCATCCTTGGCGCGGAAGAGCCGCGCTTCATCGGGCGTTCTGCACCGCGCGCTGTGTTTCCGGCCAGCCGCATCAAGGGTGACCCTATCGACGACTGTACCAAGTGGTGGGCGCCGGATCGGCATACGCTCGCCTACTACATGACGCCCGACCGCCAGGAAGTCTATGTGATGGCGGCGCTGCCGAAAGAGAGCTGGGACGGCGACGGCTCGCCGGTGAAGGGCGACCGCGATGAATTCATCGCCGCGTTCGATGACGCGCATCCCGACCTGAAGCGCGCAGTGGAAGCCGCCGAAGACGTCACCGTCTGGCCGATCTATGATCGTCCGCGCAATGACACCTGGTACAAGGGCCGCGTGGTGCTGATGGGCGATGCCTGCCACGCGGTGCGTCCGTTCATGGCGGCCGGCGGCTCGGCGGCCATCGAGGATGCCGCGATCCTCAGCCGCTGCATCGCCGAGTTCGGCGATCCCGCCACGGCCTTCGCGCGTTACACGATGATCCGCATTCCGCGCGTTGCGGATATCCAGCAGATCTCCATCGCCAATTCGTGGATGCATGGGCCGACCGAAACCGACTGGTTCTTCGGTTATGATGCCTGCACCATCCCGCTCGACCGAGCCATTCCGGAGGCCCTATGTCCGAATTTGCAGCGATGAAGCCCGGCGACATCCGCCCCGATGCGATGATCGCACGCGATCTCGTCGGCTATGGCGCGACGTCACCCGATCCGAAATGGCCTGACGGCGCGAAGATCGCGGTGAGTATCAGCCTGAATATCGAAGGCGGCGGCGAGTCGACGCTGGCCAATGGCGATGCCGTCTCCGAAGGCATGCTCAACGATATCGGCGTGCCGACAAAAGAAGGCGTGCGCGTTCCATTGGTGGAATCCGTGTTCGAATATGGCAGCCGTCGTGGCGCCTGGCGCATTCTCGATGTCCTCGATCGTTTCAAGGTGCCGGTGAGTATCCTCGGCGTCGCGCGGGCGATGGAGCAGAATCCGGAGCTGGCGAAGGCCTGCGTCGCGCGCGGCCACGAGATGGTCAGCCACGGCTATCGCTGGATCGACTATTGCGATGTGGGTGAAGCGACCGAGCGTGCGCATATCCGCAAGGCCATCGAGATACTCACCGAGCTGACCGGTAGCCGTCCGCTCGGCTGGATGACCGGTCGCCCCGGCCCGAACACGCGGCGCCTGCTCGCCGAGGAGAGCGGTTTTCTCTATGACCGCGACTCGCTCGCCGACGAGCTGCCCTATTGGGTGAAGACCGAACACGGCCCGTTTCTCGTCGTGCCGTATTCCTATGAAGCCAACGATAATCGCTTCAACGAGAATTCAGGCTTCGCGACCGCCGAGCAATTCTTCACTTACATGCGCGATGCATTCGACGTGCTGTATGCCGAAGGCGTTGCCGGTGCGCCGAAACTGCTGTCCATCGGTCTGCATGACCGTTTGATCGGCCGTCCCGGTCGTATTGGCGGGCTCATCAAGATGCTCGAACATATGAGCGCGCATGATGGCGTATGGTTCTGCCGCGGCATCGATGTCGCGCAGCATTGGCGAACGCATTTTCCGCCGAAGCCATGACGCGCCGCTGACGGCCGGGAAATATTCCGACTGATGGCATGTACGCCAGAGGCGGTGTTGCCGCACGTGTTCTCCGAGCGCCTGTGTGCGTCACTGCTGCTTTGCCTTCGCAGGCCAAGCCGGTCATACTCGACGCACCTGTCCGGAGAGACAGGATCAGCATCGGGAGGACGATCGTGCGAAACAGCTTGCGTCTGCTCAATCGACGCCAATTCGTTACCGCGGGCGCAGGCGCTGCTGCATTGTTGAGTGCGCCGTCACTCGTCCGCGCCAATAGCTGGCCGACCAAGCCGATCAAGATTCTTGCCGGCTCCGCAGCCGGCGGCCAGACCGATCAGTTCGCGCGCGTCTATGGCGAATATCTCCAGCGCGAACTCGGGCAGACCGTGGTGGTGGAGAACAAGGCCGGTGCCGGCGGCGCCGTTGCGGCGATGGAGCTGAAGCGCTCCGATCCCGACGGTCACACGCTGATGGTCTGCAACACCACCGCCTATATGCTCAATCCCGTCCTCATCAAGGACATCAAGTACAGTGTCCCGCAGGATTTCACGTGGGTCGCGGTGATGCCGGGCGGAAGCCTGTCGCTGCTGGTGAGCGAAAAGATCGGCGCAAAGACGCTCAAGGACTTCATCGATTATGCGCGCAAGACCGAGAAGGTGAATGTCGGTACATATGCTGCCGGCTCCTTCGCGCATATGGTTATCATCGAGCTCAACAAGCAGTATGGGCTGAAGATGGAGGCTGTGCATTATCGCGGCGAGGCGCCGATGTGGCAGGATCTCGCCGGCGGCTCCATCGATGCCGGCTTCGGCAGCTACGCTGCGGCGCAGCCGGTGCTGCAAACCGGGAAAGCGCGCCCCGTTGCGGTGTCGCGCCGCCGGATCAAGGATCTGCCCGACGTCGCGACATTCGTCGAACAGGGCGCAACGTCGCGCGCGCATAGCCTTTTGACCTTTCAGGGATGCGTGGCCCCGGCGAAGACTCCGCCGGAGATCGTCGCAAAACTGTCCACGCTGTTCGTTGGCGCCATCAAGAGCGATCGCGTGCGTGAATTCCTCAAGAGCCAGGGTATCGATGAGGGCCCGATGACGCAGGAAGCGAGCCAGGCGCTCTATAACGAAGAGGCGCCGATCTGGGCCGAACTCGCCGCGGGTCTGGGACCGCAGCCGCAGTAGTCGGGTCGCGGCCTCGCACTCGTCATTCCGGGGGCGTTGCCCCCACTGTCATTCCGGGGCGCGGCCGGCACTTGCCGGACGCGAACCCGGAATCCCGGAGTGTTTGGCTCTACGGAGACTCCAACGTTGAGATTCCGGGTTCAGTCCTGTCGCCTTCGGCGCCGGTCCTGCCCCGGAATGACGAGTGTGGGGCGGGCGCGAATACAGCGCCGCCAAAACATTTTTTCCTATCTTCTGTTGACAATATCCCCACTTTGATTATATTCCCCTTCGTCCTGCCCCACCGAGAGGGGCGATCGCGATCGTCACGTTCGCGGGGCAGGGTGCGGTGGACGCCGGAGATGCGGCGTTACGCGGTTCATGGGTGACGTCTGTCTTCGGGCAGGACGGATCTGCGCCAGCACTGCCACTGGCAAGGACACGGCCGACCCTGGGATGGAAAGATCCCTGGACAGTGTGACGGACGACCAAATCGAAATGCGTCCGGCTTAAGTGCTTTGCGGCTACCCTGTCCCTCCGCCCTGGGACACTAATTTTGGTGATGGGACCGTTCGCCATGGCAGATGTGCAGGCAACCGAAAAAACACCGCAGGCGGAACGTCGGGCACTTGCTCGGCGCCTCCGAAAGTCCTGATGCACTCTAATTGCGGAAGACCGCATTCGCATCAGGCCCAAGGGTGCAACGGGCACCCGGCGTTCCGCACGCCCTCTCAACAGAGGGTGGGAATGCGACAGACGACGGCGCCCCCGCGCCGCAAACAACAGGGGTGATGACGCATGTCTGATGCTCCAACGCACATCATTTCCCTCGCGGCTTCTTATTGCTAGACTCATTCCAAAGAAGAGAACAACTGCGAGGAAATCCCGATGGCTCCATCTCCCGTCATTCGTCTGCACGACAACGACGCCATATTGATCGCGCGCACCACGCTGCTGCCCGGTATCGAGGTGACGACAGGCGTCGTGACGTCGGAGCGCATCCCCGCTGGCCACAAAGTTGCGATCCGCCCGATCGCCAAGGGCGAGGAAATCCGCCGTTATGGCCAGATCATCGGATTCGCCACGCAGCCGATTGCGCCCGGCCAGCACGTGCACACGCAGAATTGCGGCATGGAGGATTTCGATCGTGACTATGCCTATGGCGTGGACGTCAAGCCGACGCCGAATTTCGATCTGCCGGCGAGCTTCATGGGCATCCGCCGCAGTGACGGCCGCGTCGCCACCCGCAATTATATCGGCATCCTGACGTCAGTGAATTGCAGCGCCCATGTGGCCAGCATGGTTGCCGACGTGTTCAAGAAGAACCCGTTCACCGGCCACAATCCACTGGCCGACTATCCCAATGTCGACGGCGTTGTCGCGCTCACCCACAAGACCGGCTGCGGCATGACGCAGGACGAACCGCTGACACTGCTCCGGCGCACGCTCGGCGGCTATGCGCGCCACGTAAATTTCTCGCATGTGGTCGTGCTCGGCCTCGGCTGTGAGGTCAACCAGATCGGCGGCCTGATGCAGGAGCAGAAACTCGCCGGGCGTTTGCGCGAGATGCAGATCCAGGAAATCGGCGGCACGCGCAAGACCACCGAGGCCGGTGTGGCCTTCGTCAATGAAGTGCTGGCCGATGCAAATAAAGTGACGCGCGAGGAAGTCTCTGCCAGCGAGTTGACAGTGGCCCTGCAATGCGGCGGCTCCGACGGCTATTCGGGCATATCAGCCAATCCGGCACTCGGCGCGGCGAGCGATCTCTTGGTGCGCCATGGCGGCACCGTGGTGCTGTCGGAAACGCCGGAGACCTATGGCGCCGAACATCTGCTCACGCGCCGCGCAGTGTCGCGCGAGGTCGGCGAGAAACTGGTCGGGCTGATGCGCTGGTGGGACGCCTATTGCGCACGCGAGGGCGCGGAGATGAACGCCAATCCGAGCCCCGGCAACAAGGCCGGTGGCCTCACGACCATTCTCGAAAAATCTTTGGGCGCCATGGCCAAGGCCGGCTCGACCAATCTCGTCGATGTGCTGAACTATGCCGAGACGATCACCAAGAAGGGTTTTGTGTTCATGGACACGCCCGGCTACGACCCCGTCGCCGCGACTGGGCAGGTTGCCGGCGGCGCCAATCTCGTCTGCTTCACCACGGGCCGCGGTAGCGTGTTCGGCTGCAAGCCGGCACCATCGATCAAGCTCGCCACCAACACGCCGATGTTCAAGCGGATGGAAGAGGACATGGACATCAATTGCGGCACCATCCTCGATGGCGACGAGACGGTGCAGGAATGCGGCCAGCGTATTTTCGAACTGATGCTCAAGACTGCGTCCGGCGCGCCGACCAAGAGCGAAAGCTTCGATTTCGGCGGCGCGGAGTTCGCGCCATGGGTCCTCGGCGCGACGATGTGAGGGGACCGCTGCTCCGTCCTCATTCTGAGGAGCGGCGCACTTGCGCCGCGTCTCGAAGGATGGCCCAGCACTCCGATTCATGGTTCGAGACGCGCGCCAAGCGGCGCGCTCCTCACCATGAGGGCTGAGTTAGGTGAAGCGCCCCCAATCGAGGCACATCGTGCCCGTTGTTAGAGCTTGATCCCTGGCACCTCCGGTGTTCTGCTTAAAAAAGCTGCTGGAGTTGCGCCACTGTGTCGATCTTCGTCGCACTGAACCACGTCACCCATTACAAATATGATCGGCCGATCACGCTGGGGCCGCAGACCATCCGGCTGCGACCCGCGCCGCATGCGCGCACGCCAATCCTGAGCTATTCGCTGAAGGTCACGCCGACCAATCACTTCGTGAACTGGCAGCAGGATCCGCAGGGCAACTGGCTGGCGCGCTTCGTCTTTCCGGAACCGGCCAACGAATTGAAGATCGAGGTCGACTTCACCGCCGAGATGACGGTGATCAATCCGTTCGACTTCTTCGTCGAGCCTTATGCCGAGACATTTCCCTTCGCCTATACCGACGACCTGAAGAGCGAACTCGCGCCCTATATGGCGACGACGGAGCCGGGTCCGCGCTTCACGGCCTATATGGCGGAGATCGCGAAGGAAGCGCCGAACACGGTGAACTTCCTCGTCGACCTCAATGCGCGCCTGCGCGAGAAGGTCAACTACATCATCCGCATGGAGCCCGGCGTGCAGTCTCCGGAAGAGACGCTGCTGTCCGGCGCTGGGTCGTGCCGCGACAGCGCGTGGCTCCTGATCGAGACGCTGCGCCATCTCGGTCTCGCCGCGCGTTTCGTCTCCGGCTATCTCATCCAGTTGCGGCCCGACATCGATCCGATCGAAGGACCGCCCGAGGTCGAAGCTGACTTCACGGATCTGCACGCCTGGGCCGAAGTCTATATCCCCGGCGCCGGCTGGGTCGGCTTCGATGCGACATCGGGCATGCTGACGGGCGAGGGACATGTCCCCGTCGCAGCGACGCCGCATTTTCGGTCGGCCGCGCCGATCTCGGGCATGGCGGGTTTCGCCGAAGTCGAGTTCGCGTTCGCGATGGGCGTCAAACGCATTCGCGAGGCGCCGCGGATCACCAAGCCGTTTTCGGATGAATCCTGGGCCAGGCTCGATGCGCTCGGCGAAAAGGTCGATGCCGATCTCAAAGCGCAGGACGTGCGCCTGACCATGGGCGGCGAGCCGACATTCGTGTCCGTCGACGATATGGAATCGCCGGAGTGGAATACGGCCGCTGTCGGTCCGACCAAGCGCGGTCTTGGCGACGATCTGATCCGCCGGTTGAGGACGCGCTTCGCGCCGGGCGGCTTGCTGCATTACGGCCAAGGCAAATGGTATCCCGGCGAAAGCCTGCCGCGCTGGGCGTTCGGCCTGTACTGGCGCAAGGACGGCGTGCCGATCTGGAAAAACGATGCACTGATCGCGAGGATCGAGGGCCCGCGCACCGCCGATATCAAGCAGGCAGAACGTTTTGCGACGAGCACGGCAAGCAAGCTCGGCGTCGCTCCCGAATATATCCTGCCGGCTTTCGAAGACCCGACCTATTGGGAGCAGAAAGAATCGAGCCTGCCGAATAATGTCGTGCCCGGCGATTCCAAACTGCCGGATCCCGAAGAGCGCGCGCGGATGGCGCGGGTGTTCGAACACGGGCTGGATGTACCGAAGGGATTCGTGCTGCCGATCCAACGCTGGAATGCCGAGGCCGGCAAATCGGCTGCGCGCTGGCGTTCTGAGCGCTGGCAACTTCGTCGTGGCAACCTGTTCCTGACCCCCGGCGATTCACCGCTCGGCCTGCGATTGCCGATCGCATCGCTGCCCTACATTCCCGAAGAGGACTACCCCTTCATCGTGGAGCAGGACCCGATGGAGCCGCGAGACGCTCTACCGGTGTTCGATGCGACGGCTGCGGCGGAAAGCGCGCCGGCTGCGCAATATGTCCAGCAGCAGCAGATCCGTTCCGGCGGCGTCCGCACGGCGATGTCGATCGAAATTCGCGACGGCATTCTCTGTGCGTTCATGCCGCCGGTCGAGAAGCTGGAAGACTATCTCGAACTTGTAACGGCGCTCGAGGCCACTGCCGAAGAGATGCAGATGCAGGTTCATGTCGAAGGTTATCCGCCGCCGTTCGATCCGCGCGTCGAGGTGATCAAGGTAACGCCCGATCCCGGCGTGCTGGAGATCAATATCCACCCCGCCTCGAGCTGGCGCGAGGCGGTCGACACCACGATGCATCTCTATGAAGAGGCCGCGAAGACACGGCTCGGCGCCAACAAGTTTCTGCTCGACGGTCGCCACACCGGCACCGGCGGCGGCAACCATGTCGTTGTCGGCGGTTCGTCGCCGCAGGATTCGCCGTTCCTCCGCAGGCCGGATTTGCTCAAGAGCCTCGTGCTCTACTGGCAGCGGCATCCGTCGCTGTCCTATCTGTTCTCCGGCATGTTCATCGGCCCGACCAGTCAGGCGCCGCGCATTGACGAAGCGCGGCACGACAGCCTGTACGAGCTCGAGATCGCACTGGCGCAGGTGCCCAAACCTGGTGGCGAGATTCCGTTGTGGCTGGTGGACCGGCTGTTCCGGCACATCCTCGTCGACATCACCGGCAATACCCATCGCGCCGAAATCTGCATCGACAAGCTCTACTCGCCTGACGGTCCGACGGGGCGTCTCGGCCTCGTCGAATTCCGCGCGCTCGAAATGCCGCCGGACCCGCGCATGTCGCTGGCGCAGCAGCTTCTGATCCGCGCGCTGATCGCAAAAATGTGGCGCGCGCCGCAGGATGGCACATTCGTGCGCTGGGGCACCACGCTGCATGATCGTTTCATGCTGCCGCACTTCCTCTGGGAGGATTTCCAGGAGGTGCTCAATGAGCTCGGCCAGTCCGGCTACGAATTCTCCAGGGAATGGTTCGAGGCGCAGCTTGAATTCCGCTTTCCCGTATTCGGCCACGTGACCTATGGCGGCGTGACGCTGGAAGTGCGTCAGGCGCTGGAGCCCTGGCACGTGCTGGGTGAGGAAAGCTCAGGCGGCGGTACCGTCCGCTACGTCGATTCGTCGGTGGAGCGGCTGCAGTTGAAGGCCAACGGCTTCACGCCAGGCCGGCATATCATTACCTGCAATGGCCGCGCGCTGCCGATGACCGAAACCGGCCGGGCCGGCGAAGTGGTCGCGGGCGTCCGCTTCAAGGCCTGGCAGCCAGCTTCCGGCCTGCATCCGACCATTCCGGTCCATGCGCCGCTGACCTTCGACATTTATGACAGCTGGAATCGGCGGTCACTTGGCGGTTGCGTCTATCATGTGGCGCATCCCGGAGGACGCAATTACGACACCAAACCGGTCAACTCCTACGAGGCGGAGGCGAGGCGGCTGGCCCGCTTCGAGGAGATTGGCCATACCCCCGGTGAAATCGCCCCGCCAAGGGCAGAACGCACACTTGAATTTCCATTGACCCTCGACTTGCGAGCGCCTCTCCTGCATTGAGAATGCAGGCAGTTTGGGCTGGAGAGTCGGAATGACGGGACAGGCCGGTCAGGGGAAAAAGCCCCGTCCGGGACATCGTAAAGTCGCGCAATGGACCCGCGACTACGAGCGGCTGCCCGGAATTTCCGACGAATTTATCGCCCAGGACGGCACGCCGCGGGAGGTCTGGACCCGGTTCTTCGAGGCCTTCGGCGGCCTGGCGCCAGCCGAAATCGAACGCCGCTTCGGCTCCGCTGACCGTCATCTCCGGGAAGCCGGCGTCACCTACCGTGCGCCCGGGGAGATCGCCGACCGGATCTGGCCGCTCAGCCATGTACCGCTGCTGATCGACGAGTCCGAATGGCAGCAGATTTCGGCAGCGGTGACGCAGCGCGCGGGGCTTCTGGAGAAGATTCTCGGTGATCTCTATGGCGATGCCTGTCTCATCGCATCCGGCGCACTCCCGGCGGCGGCGATTGCCGGCAGTTCGGAATATCTGCGGGCGATGCGCGGTGTGAAACCGCCCGGTGGCCGCTACCTCAATGTCTATGCGGCAGACCTTGGCCGCGGCCCCGATGGCCGCTGGTGGGTGCTCGGTGATCGCACGCAGGCGCCGTCCGGCATGGGCTATGCGCTGGAAAACCGTCTGGTGCTGTCGCGCGCTTTCACGGATCTCTATAAGTCGATGAATGTCGAGCGCGTCGCGCCGTTCTTCGAAGCGTTTCGTGACAGTCTGCGTGCCTCGGCCGATCGCGATGAGCCGCGCGTTGGTCTGCTGTCACCGGGTCCGTTCAGCGAAACCTATTTCGAACACGCGACGCTGGCGCGCTATCTCGGTTTCCTGCTGGTGGAAGGCGATGACCTCGCCGTGTCCGGCGACCGCGTGCATATCCGCACCGTCGCTGGCCTGAAGCGTCTCGACGTGCTGCTGCGTCGCGTGGATGCCAATTCGCTCGATCCACTTGAGCTCGACGCGTCGTCGCAACTCGGTGTGCCCGGACTGATCGACGTCGTCAGAAAGAATGGCGTCGTCGTCGCCAACATGCCGGGCTCCGGTGTGATGGAAGCGCGCGCACTCCTCGGATTTCTCCCAAGCCTCAGTCAGAAGCTGCTCGGCGAACCACTCAAGATGCCGCATATCGCCACCTGGTGGTGCGGCCAGAAATCGGCGCGCGAGGAAGTGCTGGCGCGGCTCGATGACTTCGCCATCGAAGGCGCTTATGGCGGCGCGGTTCCGGGTTTCCCGGGATACTCGCCGGTGCTGCCGTCGCAGCTCTCGCCTGATGAACGCGAGCGTCTGAAGGCGGCGATTTCCAATCGCGGCGTTGACTATGTCGGGCAGGAGCTGGTGCAGCTCTCGACCACGCCGGTCTGGGACAATGGCCGGCTCGCGCCGCGTCCGTTCGTGCTGCGCGTGTTCGCGGCAGGGACACCGGACGGCTGGACCATCATGCCCGGTGGCTTCTGCCGGATTGCCGATCAGCCCGATGCGCGGGCGGTGTCGATGGGCGCCGGCGCCCGCGCCGCTGACGTCTGGGTCGTCGCGGACAAGGCGGTCCCGGCCTCGACGCTGCTGCCGGCCGTCGACAACGTCCGTATCCGCCGTATCGCTGGCTGGGTGCCGAGTCGGGCCGCCGACAATCTGTTCTGGCTCGGGCGTTATCTCGAACGCGCCGAGTCGACGTTGCGTCTGATCCGCGCGCTCAGTGTGCCGCAGCGCGATCCCGGCAAGGGCGGTGCGACTGCGCTGCAATCGATCGAGCGCATCCACCGCATGCTGATGACCTGGGGCGCAACGTCGCTGACGTCGCGGTCGCAGCCGGCGAAGGTTGCCGCGCAGGCCTTGCAGAGCGAGCAGCAGTTCGGCTCAGCGCTATCGCTGGTGCGCTCTGCATTGCGGACCGCAACTTCGCTGCGTGAACGCCTGTCGCCGGACGCCTGGCAGGTCATCACCGAAATGGCTGAACGGCTCGCGCATGAAGTCGAAGACGACGATGATGTCGTCAGTGCGGCCGAGCTGACCTTGCAGGAATTGGCGAGTTTCGCCGGCCTCGCGCAGGAGAACATGAACCGCGCTGCTGGCTGGCGTTTCCTCGAAATGGGACGCCGTGCCGAACGCGCGATCAACACCACGCGCTTTGCGCGGCAATTCGCGTGTGACGAGGCGACGAGCGACGACCTCGATATTCTGCTGACATTGGTGGATTGCCAGATCACCTATCGCTCGCGTTATCTGGTTGGCCCGCTATTGGCGCCGGTGCGCGATCTCGTGGTGCTCGATCCCTATAACCCGCGCTCGGTGGCATTCCAGGTTTCGGCACTGAACGATCACATCGCGAGCCTGCCGGCGCTGAAGGAAAACGGCCTGATGGAACGGCCGCAGCGGCTGGCCGTGGCGCTGCGCTCTTCGCTCGTCACTGGCGAGGCATCCGAGATCCACACAAAGTCGCTGTTTGCGCTGGAACAGGATCTGCTCACGCTCGCGGATTCCATCGGACTGCATTACTTCCCGCACGGTGCCAGCGCATCGCGCCCCGAAAAGCTGACGGGGCTGGCGTGATCTACGAAATCCGCCATGTCACGACCTATAGCTATGAAAGCCCGGTGAGCTATGCGCGCTGCTCGCTGCGCCTGCAGCCCAATAGCAGCGCCGGTCAGCAACTGGTCTCGCACAGCGTCGATATCAAACCGCTGCCGGCAGCCCGCGCCATGCGGACGGATTTCTTTGGCACGCCGACGGAAAGCGTGCTGATCGAAACCCCGCATCGGGTGCTGCGGATCGATAGCCGGTCGCGCGTCTATGTCGAACGGTTCGCGCCCGGTCGTGGCGATGACAGTCCCGCCTGGGAAAGCGTCCGCGAGGCATCGTTCGATTCAAACGACCTCAGCGGTGCGTCACCGATCGGCTACGTCTTCGCCAGTCCGCTGGTGCCGATCATCGATGCCGTCACGGACTATGCGGCAGTGAGCTTCACCGAGGGGCGCGGCATTCTCGCCGGCGCCGTCGATCTGATGCATCGCATCCGTACCGAGTTCAAATACGATCCCAAGGCCACGGTGATCTCGACGCCGTTGCAGGAGGTGCTGGATAAGCGCCACGGCGTCTGTCAGGATTTTGCCCATATCATGATTGCGGGCATGCGCGGCCTCGGCCTGCCTGCGGCCTATGTCAGCGGCTATCTGCGCACCATTCCACCTGAAGGCAAGGAGCGCCTGCAGGGCGCCGATGCGACCCATGCCTGGGTGTCGGTCTGGTGCGGCGAAGAACTCGGCTGGATCGGCTTCGATCCGACCAACGACATCCTGGTCGAGAACGATCATATCGTGCTGGCGATCGGCCGCGATTTCTCCGACGTATCGCCGGTGGATGGCGTGATTGTCGGCGCGCGCAAGCAGAAGCTCGCCGTTGCCGTCGATGTGCTGTTGCTGGAATGACCATCGTCCGTCGCGCGCATAACACGGCCGACGTCATCGTTCTCGGTGCCGGTGCAGCTGGCCTGATGTGCGCCGGCATTGCGGGGCAGCGCGGCCGTTCGGTGATGGTCCTGGAGCAGGCGCGGTCTCCCGGTGAGAAGATCCGCATCTCCGGTGGCGGCCGCTGCAATTTCACCAACCTGCATACGACACCGGCGAATTTCCTGTCGCAGAACCCGCAATTCTGCAAATCCGCGCTGAAGGGCTTCACCCAGCAGGACTTCATCGCGCTCGTCGAGAAATATCGCATCGCCTATCACGAGAAGACGCGCGGGCAGCTATTCTGCGATGGCTCGTCCCAGCAGATCATCGACTTGCTGCTGGAGGAAAATCGCCGGGGCGATGCGCAGATGCGGCTCGGTGTCGGTATTCTCGGCGTGACGAAGACCGAGAGTGGTTTTGTGGTCGCCACCGATCAGGGCGAGTATCGCAGTCAATCACTGGTCGTTGCCACCGGCGGGCCTTCGATCCCGAAAATGGGCGCCAGTGCTTTCGGCTACAAACTGGCACAGCAGTTCGGGCTCAAGATGATCGCGCCGCGCGCCGCGCTGGTGCCGCTGACGTTCGATGTCGCAGCGCTCGCGCAATTCAAGGATCTGGCAGGCGTTGCCGTCGACGCCGTGGTCAGCGTCGGCAAGATCAAATTCGACGAAGCGCTGTTGTTTACCCACCGTGGTCTCAGCGGCCCGGCGATCCTGCAGATTTCGTCCTATTGGCATGAAGGTCTGGATGTCGTCATCGACATGGCGCCGACGCGGGATGTGCTCGCGGTCTTGAAGGACGCGCGCCGCGAACGCCCGCGACAGGAACTCGCGACTGTGCTCGGCGATCTCCTGCCCAAGCGACTGGCACAAATGATCGCCGACAAGATCGGTGGCCCGCCGCGGCTGGCGGATTTCTCGGACAAGCTTCTGGCTTCTGTGGCGGCAGCAGTGAAGGAGTGGCGCGTGCGGCCGAACGGCACCGAGGGCTATCGCACGGCCGAGGTGACGCTCGGAGGCGTCGACACCACTGAACTATCGTCCAAGACATTCGAGGCGACATCGGTGCCAAGGCTGTATTTCATCGGCGAGGTTGTCGATGTCACGGGCCATCTTGGCGGCTTCAATTTTCAGTGGGCCTGGTCGTCCGGCGTTGCCGCGGGGCGGCATATCTGAGATTTGCGGTGTTCGTTAACCCGTTGTTGACGACGGCTGGCCGTGGACGGCCTTCAACGAATTCCAGCGGCCGGAGATTGATTTAGATCATGTCGGTGGCTTCTTGGTCTCCATAGGTTCGCCCTGTTTCATCAGGGGATTTCATGAGTACTGCCTATTCGATTTCAGAACGTCTGAGGTTCAACCGTATCGATCAAGACGCCATCACCGCGCTTCGGGAGGCCAAGCCGTTCGTGATGGACCAGTTACCGGGAATCCTCGATCGGTTTTACGATCATGTTGGGGCATTCCCTGAGACGGCCGCGCTGTTCAAGACGCGTGAGCATATGGTCCACGCCCGGAAGATGCAGATCGCCCATTGGTCGGTCATTCTGGATGGCCGTTTCGACGACACCTATCAGGCGTCGGTGACGCGGATTGGCCAGGTTCACAACAAGCTCGGACTGGAGCCCCGGTGGTATATCGGCGGCTACAATGCGCTGGTATCCGGCCTTGTCGAAGCGGTCGCCCGCATGCCCATGGGCAGGTTCAGCTTTGGTGCCATGAAGAAGCGGGCTGCGATGCAAGCCGCGATCATCAAGGCGGCCATGCTCGATATGGATCTGGCCATCTCCGTCTATGCCGAAGAGGGACGTCGCGATCGCCGTGCCGTGCTCGATCGCCTCGCCGACGACTTCGAGAAAATGGTCGGCAGCGTGGTGGGGATCGTCGGCTCCGCGTCCACCGAATTGCAATGCGCTGCCCAGAATATGAAGGCGTCGGCGGAGACATCGATGTCACAGTCCAGTGTGGTCGAGGCAGCATCACGAGACGCAACGTCGGGCATTCAGGCCGTGGCCGTCGCGACCGAACAGCTCACGAGCTCCATCGGGGAGATATCGCGACAGGTGAATGACTCGGCGCGTATCGCCGGTGAAGCCGTGCGGGACGCCGATGAAACCAGCGGAAAAATGCATCGTCTCTCGGCAGCCGCGCAGAAAATCGGAGCGGTGGTCGAGCTGATCAACAATATCGCGGCTCAGACCAATCTGCTGGCCCTTAATGCGACCATCGAGGCTGCGCGGGCCGGCGAGGCCGGCCGGGGATTTGCCGTCGTGGCCCAGGAGGTGAAATCGCTCGCCGAACAAACCGCCAAGGCGACTGCCGAGATTGCCGATCAGGTCGGGGACATCCAGAGCTCGACATCGGAATCGGTCGCGGCCATCGGCACGATCACCACGGTCATCAAGTCTCTCAGCGAAATCTCGGCCGCAATTTCGGCCGCGGTCGAGCAGCAGGGCGCAGCAACCAACGAAATCTCGCGCAGCGTACGGGACGCAGCGAAGGGTACGAGCGAGGTGTCGTCCAATATCTCGGCGATCACGCGCCTTGCGGGCGAGACCGGAGCTGCGTCCGCGGAGGTTCTAGCATCCGCATCGGAGCTGTCGCAGCAGTCGGAGAAACTGCGCGTCGAGGTCGATAAATTTCTAGCGACCGTCAAGGCTGCGTAGCGCAGCTTTAGATGTTAGTCTGCTTCGTGAGGGTGGCCCGAACTGTTTTCGGTGTCACGCTCTGGAGCTGCAATGATCTTCCGCCAGGCTATCGGTACTCAGTCCTATGTCTTTGGGACCTTGCGCGAGTTGCTCGCCAAGGCAACGCCGCCGCGCTCCGGTGATCGATTGGCGGGAATTGCGGCTGAAACGGCCGAAGAGATGATCGCCGCACGGATGGCGCTGGCGAATGTGCCGCTCACGCACTTCCTGCAGGAAACGGTCGTGCCTTACGAGGACGACGAGGTAACGCGCCTCATTGTCGATACGCATGATGCCGCCGCATTTTCCATGGTCGCGTCGCTGACCGTTGGCGGCTTTCGCGACTGGTTGCTGTCAGACGCGGCCAAGCCGCAAGTCCTTCAGACCATCGCGCGCGGCATCACCCCGGAAATGGCTGCCGCGGTCTCGAAGCTGATGCGCAATCAGGACCTGATCCTGGTGGCCAGGAAGTGCGAGGTGATCACGCGCTTTCGCAGTACGATCGGATTGCGCGGGCGCATGAGCGTGCGGCTGCAGCCGAACCACCCGTTTGACGATATCAGGGGTATCACGGCATCCATTCTTGACGGGCTGATGCTGGGCTCCGGCGATGCCTGTATTGGGATCAACCCGGCGAGCGACGATCCTGCCGTGCTGGGCGGCCTGGTGCGACTGCTCGACGAGGTCATCACCAAGCTGGATATTCCGACCCAGAGTTGCGTGCTTACCCATGTGACGACCAGTCTTGATCTCATCAACCAGGGCGCCCCGGTCGATCTGGTGTTCCAGTCCATCGCCGGGACAGAGGCCACCAATAAAAGCTTCGGCATCGATCTGGCTATCCTGAAAGAGGCCCATAATGCCGGCCTGTCGCTGAAGCGCGGTACGCTCGGCCAGAACGTCATGTATTTCGAGACCGGGCAGGGCTCGGCTCTGTCGGCCAATGCCCATCACGGCGTCGATCAGCAGACTTTGGAGGCGCGCGCCTATGCCGTGGCCCGCGCGTTCGACCCATTGCTGGTGAACAGCGTCGTCGGCTTCATCGGCCCCGAATATCTCTATGACGGCAAGGAGATTATCCGTGCCGGGCTGGAGGATCATTTCTGCGGCAAGCTGCTCGGCCTGCCGCTCGGGGTCGACGTCTGTTACACCAACCATGCCGAAGCCGATCAGGACGACATGGACAATTTGCTGACGCTGCTGGCGGCAGCGGGTGTGACCTTCGTGATGGGCGTCCCGGGCGCCGACGACGTCATGCTGAACTACCAGTCGACGTCGTTTCATGATGCGCTCTATATCCGCGACCTGTTTGGGCTCAAACGCGCACCGGAATTCGACGACTGGCTGCAACGGGTCGGGCTGTCCGGAGCCGACCTGCGCATTCAGGACCGGGGCGGTCTGCTGCCCGATCTGGCGGCGCGTCTGATCGCCTGACGTCAATAAACCGTCATGCAGGCTAGCGCTCTGTGCGCACTTGCGCGGAGCTGGTCACGACCTTGTCACCGCTCGCCACAATCTTGAAGAAATTCTGGCCCAGATTCCGACACCGTGATTAGATCGGGGGAAGAATTCGGCAGGAGCGGAACGGTTTTATCTGGGCGACGTTATTGAAGGTTCAGCGCTTATGGGGATCGCTGATGCATTCACAGAGGAATTTTGATGAGAGCTGAGGGCAGGCAGACAGTCCGACGGGTTCTGTGCGTTTTTCCGCGATACACGTCTTCATTTGGCACGTTTGAATATTCCTATCCTCTCACCGACGGCGTTCAGGCCTTCATGCCTCCCCAGGGCTTGCTGCTGATCGCCGCCTACATGCCCGAGAACTGGGAAGTCCGCTTCATCGACGAGAATATCCGGCAGGCCACGCCGAACGATTTTTTGTGGGCCGAGGCCGTGCTGGTGTCAGGCATGCATATCCAGCGCACGCAGATGAACGACATCTGTTTCCGCGCGCACAGTTATGATTTGCCTGTGGCGATCGGTGGACCTTCGGTCTCGTCATGCCCCGATTACTACCCGGCTTTCGATTATCTCCATATCGGCGAACTCGGTGATGCCACGGATCAACTGATCGATATCCTGGAAAAGGATACGTCGCGCCCGGACCGGCAAGTCGTGCTGAAGACCGCCGATCGCCTGGACATGACCAAGTTTCCGATTCCGGCCTATGAGCTGGCCGAGATCCCGCGCTACTTCCTGGGCAGTATCCAGTATTCCAGCGGTTGCCCGTATCAGTGCGAATTTTGCGACATTCCCGGGCTCTATGGCCGCAATCCGCGCCTGAAGACGCCGGAGCAGATCACCGCCGAGTTGGATAAGCTGCTCGCATGTGGGATCATGGGATCGGTCTATTTCGTCGATGACAATTTCATCGGTAACCGCAAGGCTGCCCTCGATCTGCTGCCGCATCTGGTCGCATGGCAGAAAAAAACCGGTTACGTGCTGCGCCTGTCCTGCGAGGCGACGCTGAACATCGCCAAGCGTCCCGAAATTCTCGAACTGATGCGCGAGGCCTGGTTCGGCACCATCTTCTGCGGCATCGAGACGCCTGATCCCGTCGCCCTCAAGGCGATGAAGAAGGATCACAACATGATGGTGCCCATCATGGAGGCAATTGAGACGCTGAACCGTTTCGGCATGGAAGTCGTGTCCGGCATCATTCTCGGCCTCGATACCGACAAGCCGGAAACCGGACAGCATCTGCTGGAGTTCGTGGAGACGTCGCAGATTCCGCTTTTGACGATCAATCTGCTTCAGGCGCTGCCACAGACGCCGCTATGGGACCGTTTGAAGAAGGAAGGGCGCCTGAACGAGGATGAGGGGCGCGATTCCAACGTCGACTTCTTGCTGCCTTACGATGACGTGGTGAAGAGCTGGCGGCGGGCCATGGGCAGTGCCTATGTGCCGGAAAAGCTGCTCGAGCGTTTCGAATATCAGATCCGCAACACTTATCCCAACCGGATCAAGCCGCCGATCGGGGCCATGCTGACCTGGAAGAGCATCCGGCTCGGTCTGGTGATGTTACGCAACATCTTCTGGAAGGTCGGCGTGCTCGGCGACTACAAGCGTGCCTTCTGGAAATTCGCTTTGCGGCGGCTGGCGCGAGGCGAGATCGAGTATCTGATCAGCGGCATCATGGTGGCGCATCACCTGATCAATTTTGCGCGCGATGCGTCCGGCGGCCAGACCAATGCGTCCTATTATTCACTGAAGCTGCAGGATGCTGCCGTTCCGGCCGAATAAGCGATAGGCTGGCGTCATGACAGATCGGAATGACATGACGCCACCTTTGCGGCGGCGCTCTCTCGCGGAGCTGCGTGCACTGACCCCGGCGCGTGTCGGGCTCGGCCGGGTCGGAGCCAGTCTGACGACACAGGCCCTGCTTGATTTCACGCTCGACCATGCCCGCGCACGTGACGCGGTCCATGCGCCCTTTGAGGTTGAAACCGTCGCAGCCGGATTGGCCGGGCAGGCGACGAGCGTGCTGGTTGTAATGAGCCAGGTCGCGGATCGTGCCGATTACCTTAAGCGCCCTGATCTCGGCCGCCGACTGTCTCGCGAGTCGCGGGAGCTGCTTGAAGGGCGCAACAGCGCCGCGTGCGATCTGGTGATCGTGATCGCGGATGGTCTGTCTCCGGCTGCCGTGAATGCGCATGCACTTGGCTTGCTGAACGCGTTGATGCCCAAATTGGCTGGGTTCGGGATCGGCGCCGTTTTGGTTGCAGGCGGCGCCAGGGTCGCGCTTGGCGACGAGATCGGTGCATTGCTGAAGGCCCGGATGACGATCATGCTGATCGGCGAACGGCCGGGTCTGTCGGCGCCGCAGAGTCTCGGTGCCTACCTGACCTTCGCACCGCAGCCGGGTCTCACTGACGCCGCGCGCAATTGCGTGTCGAACATCCAGGCTGCCGGCCTTTCGTTCGAGGAGGCAGCGAGCAAGATTGCGTGGCTGGCGCGTGAAGGGTTGAGCCGCGGCATGACCGGTGTGGCTCTGAAGGACGAAAGTGGCCTGCAACTGGCGACATCTCTCGCTGCGCCCGCCTGAGACAACAGCCTCTGCGCTCTATTTTGTGACCTGAAACGCAACCTGCGCGCGCGCGCCGCCTTGCGATATGTCATGCAGACCTGCTACATCTGCGCGCGCCAAATTTACCGCATGTTTTCAAGGGCTAGCGCTGTTCGGTACCGCCGATTCCAGCCTTACTGCTGCCCGCGACGCTTGCTAGGCAGACGCCGTCGACGACAGGACTGGATAAGGCATGCACGATAAGGTTCCCCACGACGCGGATACGAATAAATTGCGAAAGGGGCCGGTCAGCATCGCCTTTGGGCTCGAACGCATCGGTCTGATCGCGGTGAAGGCGCCGGTACTATCCTGCGTGATTCTGCTCGCGCTGGTGATCGGTGCGATTTTCGGCATCCAGCGCATCAAGATCGACGATTCGCTGAGCCAGCTGTTCCGCTCCGACAGCAAGGAATATCGGCAATACGAGGAAGTGACCAAGCGCTTCCCGTCCACCGAGTTTGACGTGCTCGTCGTGATCGAGGGCAAGACGCTGCTCGCGCGCGAGAACCTCGAAAAGATGCGTGACCTCGTCACCGATCTGCAACTGGTCGATGGCGTCCGCGGTTTGATCTCGATTTTCTCGGCACGTCAGACACCGGCCCCTGGCAAACTGCCGGCTGCATTGTTCCCCAATGAGCTTCCTCAGGGCGCCGACTACGACAAGTTCATCGAGACGGTAAAGCAGAACGAACTCATTCGCGGCAAGTTGTTGTCCGACGACGGAACTCTGGCGCTGGTGGTTCTGTCACTCGATCCGGCCGTGGTCAGCAACAACAAGCTGACAGGCGTCGTTGCCGATATCCGCAAGACCATGAACGACGATCTGGCCAATAGCGGTCTGACCAAGGAACTGTCGGGCGTGCCGGTGATGCAGCTCGAAATCCGCAATGCGGTCGAGCGCGACGGTCTGATCTATAACATCGCCGGTATCCTGGCCGGCTGCATCATCGCCATCATCTTCTTCCGGAAGGTCTCGTTCATGATTGTGGCGGCGTTCCCGCCGCTGCTCGCGATCCTCTTGTCGCTCGGCGTGCTCGGCTGGGCCGGCTTCAGCCTCAACATGTTCCTCAACGTGATGACGCCGCTGATCATGGTGATCAGTTTTGCCGACTCGATGCAGCTCACTTTCGCGGCGCGTGACCGGCTGATTGCAGGCGAGGACAAGTATTCGGCCTTTACGAATGCGGTCCGTGTCGTGGGTCCGGCTTGCGTCCTGACGCATGGCACCGCCGGCATTTCCTTTCTCGCCTTGCAGTTCTCGGATTCTGATCTGATCCGCGCCTTCGGCGAAGCCGGGCTCGCGGCGACCATCATTGCACTGCTCGCCGTGTTGTCGCTCGTGCCGGTGTTCGGCGTGCTGCTGGTGCGCAACGAGAAGATTTTCGCGCAGAAGTTCCAGACTGCCGACGCCGGTGTGCAGGCGCTGCGTGCGTTCTGTTACTGGATCGCGGTCCGCATGGTCGGTCGTCCCGGCCTGTTCAGTCTGATCTCGCTGATCGTCGTCGTCGGATTGGGCGTGGTCTATGCGAATCTCGAACCGCGCTATCGACTCGCCGATCAGGTGCCGGACAAGGAGCAGGCGGTTGCGGCCAGTGGGCGCCTCGACGCCAAGCTGACCGGCGCCAATCCGATCGATGTGCTGATCGAATTTCCGAAGGGCGCCGATCTGTATTCGCCGGACACGCTTCAGACCATCGCCGAAGTCCACGCCATGGTCGAGAAGCAGGCCGGCGTGGGTAACGTCTGGTCGCTGGAGACGCTGCGGCGCTGGCTGGCGGAGAAGGCCGGCTCGACCGATGTCGCGACGCTGAAGGAATATGTCAGCGTGATCCCCGAACATCTGGTGCGCCGCTTTATCTCGGCAGATCAGACGGCGGTGGTGGTGTCTGGCCGTGTGCCCGACAGCGATTCGAGCCAGATCCTGCCGGTGGTCGACAAGCTCGACACCGCGCTGAACGCCGTCCGCACCAAGCACCCCGGCTATGAGATCGCGGTGACTGGTCTCTCGGCTATCGCGGCGCGCAACAGCGCCGGCATGATCGAGAAGCTCAATCACGGCCTGACCATCGAATTCGGATTGGTCGCCGTCTTCATCGGCCTCGCATTCCGCTCATGGGTGGTGATGCTGGCCTGTATCCTGCCGGGCATCTTCCCGGTGGTGCTGGCCGGCTTTGTCTTGTGGCTGCTCGGGGAGGGGCTGCAATTTGCCAGTGTGGTGGCACTGACGGTGTCCTTCGGCCTCGGCCTCAGCGCCACAATCCACTTCCTCAATCGCTTGCGTCTGGAAGACACGCCGGGCACCGATCCCGCGATCGCCGTCGAGCGTGCGACTGTGCTCGTTGGTCCCGCGCTGATCCTGACCACGGTAGTGCTGGCCTGCGGCCTCGTGGTGACGGTGTTCTCGGATCTGCCGTCGCTGCGGCTGTTCGGCTGGCTCAGCGCCTTCTCCATGGTGGCAGCATTGGTCGCCGACCTGTTCATCCTGCGCCCGACCGCCATGTGGCTGATCAATCTGCAGCAGCGCCTCACGGGCAGTTCCGTTCTTGCGAAGCAAGAGAAGTAGTCAGCTGCCCCACAGCGAGGATCATCAAATAAAAAAAAAAGCCCCCGGATCGCTCCGGGGGCTTTTTGTGAATGGTGTGGAAGCTGGCGTCAGCCCTTGACCATGTTGATCGAGACGCCGCGAATTTCACCCTTGGAGCTGATCGACACCGACTGCTTGTTGCCCCGGGTTGTCAGCGTGATGTTGGCCGCAAAGCCTGCGGCCTCGACGAAGACATCGATCTGGCCCCCGCCGGCCTTGCCAACCAGATTGCCGTAGACATTGCGGCTGGCTTCGCTCCAGCTGCCAGACACGTTGTTGCCCTGGCTGGTGACATTGCTGGAGAGGTCGAACTTGTAGCTGTCGCTGGCGCAGCGCAGCGTCTGCGCCAGAGCGCTGCCACCGCCATCCACCTTGTAGGTCGCCCGGCAACGAATGCGCTCCGACGACCCGTCCGACATCGACACCGTTCCGGTACCGCTCCAGGCCCCGTCGAAGCCGGCAAACGGTCCGGACTGGGCATGGCTCGCGGATACCGACAGCAGCAGGATCGCGCCAGCGCCGGCAGCCTTGAGGGCGTGCCCGAACCGCTTTGCAGAATGGAATGTCATGTAAGTTTTCCCAAAATAGCGCTGTGTGTAACCGAGCTATGCCGCGCCTCATCGAAGCTTAAGTGTCGCTGCACACCTTTAGGTTCAATGGATCAATCATAATTAGACGATTGTAAAAGTAACATGTCACCGCTCACAAGCTGAAGGTTCCCCGACACGGAACACGGTGGTGGATACTATCGTGACGTCGTTGCTGAGATCCCGGGCCGCTACCGCGCGGGTCGGACTAATTGTCCTAAAATACTGTTTTTATGCTGCGGGTTGGGCAGGATCGGGCCGGGCGCCGATACGTGAACAGGTGCAAGTTTTGGCCGCATTTGTCAGCGCTTGTCGTGGCAGCGGAGCTCTGTGTCTTGATTGCATCCATCGCCTCGAATTCGCCGATGTACCTGAAGATAAGGCCTTTCCTGACGATGCGAATGTTTCAGTTTATGCTATGCACCACGCGGGCTGTGAATCTCGCCACCATATTGAAGGAAGACAATGCGTAAATTTCTCCTGGTACTGTCCGTGCTTTCCGCATCTGCCTCGACCGGCGCATTGGCCCAGCAAAATCAGCCCCGCAGCGGCACCGACGCGGAGCAGAAGGCCTGCACCCGCGACGTGCAGAAGCTCTGCCGCAACGTGATGGATCAGGGCGACCTCGTGGTTCTGTCCTGCCTCAAGGAAAACCGCCCCAAGATCAGCAAGGCCTGCAACGACGTGCTGGTCAGCCACGGCCAATAAACCCGCCCCGATGCGAGATTTCGGGCTCGTGGCGCCGTTTTGGTCTCGCCGCGAGCCCGCTAAGACGTGATCCGGCCCGGCGCTGGCTGCGGCCGAAAGTGGCATATTGGCATTGGTTTCACCGGCCAATTTGCCCTATATGGGGGCTCGCGGCCGACCCCGCCTGCCGGTATTACCGGACCTTGGCGGCCCCCGAGCCACCCCGTTTAAATCCAACGTAGCCAGTTCTGGATGACCCCTGCGAGCGAACTGCGATCCGGCAAGACCGATCGTGACGAGAATTTTCCTGTCGCGTCGTGGATTATCCATCCGCGCCACCGGGCGCTGATTCTTGCCTTCTATAATTTCGTCCGGACCGCCGATGACATTGCCGATCACGCGCTGCTCGATGCCTCGAGTAAGCTTGCCATGCTTGACGAGCTAGAGACTGGGCTGCTTGGCAAGCATGACGAGCAGCCCGAGGCCGTCACGCTTCGAGAGGCGTTTGCGGAACGCGGCATGCCGCCGCGTCATGCGCTCGATCTGCTCACCGCGTTCCGTATGGACGTCACCAAGCTGCGCTACGCCGATTGGGACGAGCTGATCCACTATTGCTCGTTTTCGGCCATGCCGGTCGGACGTTTCATGCTCGAAGTGCACGGCGAGGATAAAGCGACCTGGCGGGCGTCTGACGCGATCTGCGCTGCGCTGCAAATTAACAATCACTTGCAGGATTGCGGCAAGGACTATCGCGATCTCGACCGTGTCTATCTCCCGCAGGATATCATGCAGCGCCATGGCGTCAGCGTCGAAGCGCTCGAACAGCCGAAATCGTCGCCGGCACTGCTCGGGTGTCTCCGCGAGATCGTGGCCCGCAACGAGGCCCTGCTGCGCGAGGGCGACAGCCTTACGGCGCATATCGCGGATACGCGGTTTGCCTGCAACATTGCGGTGATCGAGAAGTTCGCCTGGGAAATCTCAAAGCTGCTGCGGGTGCGCGATCCGCTGGTCGAGAAAGTGCATCTCTCCAAGTCGAGCATGGCCGGTTATGCGCTCGCGGCGATCGCGGGCTGCCTGTGGCATCGCACGACCACGAGCGCGCCGGTACCTCGTTCGACGACGCCAGGCGCATGAACCAGATGACCAGCCAGGTGAATAATAGCGAACCTCAGAGCGAGGTTCAGGGCGTTGCTGCCGGCAGTTCGTTCTATGCCGCAATGCGCATTCTGCCGCGTGCCCAGCGCGATGCGATGTTCCAGATCTACAGCTTCTGCCGTCAGGTTGACGATATCGCGGATTCCGATGGTCCGCGCGACGTCAGGCTCGCTGATATGCAGCAGTGGCGCGCAGATATTGATGCGCTCTATGCAGGCAATCCGCCGGCTCGTGTGCGCGACTATGTCGGACCGATCAAGCAGTTCGGGATGCGCAAGGAGGATTTCATCGCCGTCATCGACGGCATGGAGATGGATATCCCCGCGGATATTCGCGCGCCCGATGACGCAACGCTCGATCTGTATTGCGATCGTGTTGCCAGTGCCGTCGGCCGCCTGTCGGTGAAGGTGTTCGGCATGCCGGACGAGGACGGTATCCTGCTTGCGCATCATCTCGGCCGTGCGCTGCAGATCACCAATATTCTGCGCGATATCGATGAAGACGCCGGCATCGGCCGTCTCTATCTGCCGCGTGAACTGCTCTATCACGCCGGCATCACGTCGAGTGATCCGGACGTGGTGCGAGCCAGCCCGGCATTGCCGAAGGTTTGTGTGCCGCTGGTGAAGCGGGCGCAGGCGCATTTCAAAAAGTCCGACGAGATCATGGCGCGCAACAAGCGCCGCGTGGTGCGCGCGCCACGGATCATGTCGAAATATTATCACGCTATCCTGGAATTGCTGGTGGCGCGCGGCTTTGCTTTGCCACGCGACCCCGTTCGTCTCGGCAAGGCCTCCAAGATAGCGATTCTGCTGCGATACGCGATTATCTGATGCAAAAGACCGCTCATATTATTGGTGCCGGCGTTTCCGGCCTGTCGGCTGCCGTACGTCTCGTCAATGCCGGCTTCAAGGTCCACCTCCATGAGGCGACGCAGCAGGCCGGTGGCCGCTGCCGGTCGTATTTCGACGCGCAGACCCAGCTCCAGATCGACAATGGCAACCATCTGGTTCTGTCGGGCAACAGCCACGTCGTCGCCTATGCAAAGTCGATCGGCACCGAGGCCGGGCTGGTCGGTCCGCAGCGGGCGCAATTCGCATTTGCCGATGCCAAGACTGGCAAGCGCTGGCAGCTCGATCTCGGCGATGGCAAGATCCCGACATGGTTGTTCGACAAGACGCGCCGCGTCCCGGACACGGGCGTCGCCGACTATCTCGCACTGTCGCCGCTGATCTGGTCGTCGAATAGTCGCCTGGTCGGCGATGCCATTCGCTGTGAAGGCGTTCTCTACGATCGTCTGGTGCAGCCACTGTTGCTGGCCGCGCTCAATGTCGATCCGCCGGAAGGTTCGGCCGGCCTCGCTGGCGCCATCGTGCGCGAGACGCTGCTGGCAGGCGGGCAGGCTTGCCGCCCGCTGATCGCGCGCGCGGGTCTTAGCGATGTTCTGGTCGAGCCTGCGATCGAATTGCTGCGCGCCAAGGGCGCCGGGGTTCATTTCGGCCATGAACTGCGCGGTTACACCATGAGTGGTGATCGTGTCACCGAGCTGAAGTTTGGCGCTGACGACGTCATCGCTATCGGTCCTGACGACGCGGTCGTGATGGCTGTTCCGCCATGGGCCGCGAAGTCGCTATTGCCTGGCGTGAAGACGCCGACCGAATTCCGCGCGATCGTGAATGCGCATTTCAACTACGTTCCGCCAGCAGGCCACGCGCCGCTGGTTGGCGTTGTCGGCGGTGTGGTGGAGTGGCTGTTTGCTTTCCACAATCGCTTCTCGATCACGATCAGCAATGGCGACCGTTTTGTGAACACGCCGCGCGAACAGTTTGCGCAACAGATCTGGGACGAGATCTGCAAGATTTCGAATATCCAGGCGCCACTGCCGGCGTGGCAGATCGTGCGCGAGCGTCGTGCCACTTTTGCCGCCACACCAGCGCAAGATGCCCTGCGTCCGGGCGCGGTTACGGATTTCAAGAATCTTTTTCTCGCGGGCGATTGGACCGATACCGGTCTGCCGGCGACTATTGAAGGATCGGTGCGGTCGGGTGACCGCGCGGCCGATCTCGTCCTGGCGATGTGCTAACCGTCGCGCAGCCGGACGATCATTCACGACGAGTACGGAGATATGGCGAGCGAGATGCATTCGGTCAGTCCAGAGATCACAATTCAGAACGCGGCGCTCGAGACGAGCATCGCTTCGGCGAAGCAGAGCCTGCTGAAGTTCCGGCAGCCTGACGGCCATTGGGTATTTGAGCTCGAAGCCGACGGCACGATCCCGTCAGAATACGTCCTGCTGCGGCATTATCTCGGCGAGCCTGTCGATGCCGAGCTCGAAGGCAAGATTGCCAACTATCTTCGCCGCACCCAGGGCAAGCATGACGGCTGGGCGCTGGTGCAGGACGGCGACTTCGACATGAGCGCCAGCGTGAAAGTGTATTTCGCGCTGAAGATGATCGGCGATTCGGCCGACGCGCCGCATATGATTCGCGCCCGCGAGGCGATCCGCTCGCGCGGCGGCGCCGTCAACGTCAACGTCTTCACGCGCTTCCTGCTCGCGATGTTCGGCATTATCCCCTGGCGCGCCACGCCAGTGCTGCCAGTCGAGATCATGCTGCTGCCGATGTGGTTTCCGTTCCACCTCAACAAGATGTCCTATTGGGCGCGCACCACGATCGTGCCGCTCATGGTGCTCGCAGCGCTGAAGCCGCGCGCGCAAAACAAGAAGGGCGTCGGCATCGACGAGCTATTCCTGGAAGATCCATCCAGGGTCGGCGGCATCAAACGTGCGCCGCATCAGAGTCGCGCGATGTTCGCCTTCTTCACCGGCATCGACATTCTGCTCCGCGTCGCCGAACCGTATTTTTCAAAGAAGCTGCGCGCCCACGCGATCGCGAAAGCCGTCGAGTTCTGCGAGGAGCGCCTGAACGGCGAGGACGGTCTCGGTGCGATCTATCCGCCGATGGCCAATATGGTCATGATGTATGAAGTGCTCGGCTTCCCGGCCGATTATCCGCCGCGCGCCGTCCAGCGCCGCGGTATCGACAAGCTTCTGATTGTCGGTGAGGCCGAAGCCTATTGCCAGCCTTGCGTATCGCCGGTGTGGGACACCGCGCTGACCGCGCATGCGATGCTGGAAACCGGCGGCGATGAAGCGTTCGGTCCGGCGAAGAAAGGTCTCGACTGGCTGGCGACGAAGCAGGTGCTCGACGTGAAGGGCGACTGGGCAGTGAAGCGGCCGGATCTGCGTCCGGGCGGCTGGGCGTTCCAGTACAACAACGCGTATTACCCGGATCTCGACGACACGGCCGTGGTGATGATGGCGATGGACCGCGCACGCCGTCAGACCGGCGGCAAGGAATACGACGTCGCGCTCGATCGCGGCCGGGAGTGGATCCTGGGCATGCAGAGCAGCGACGGCGGCTTCGCGGCGTTCGAGGTCGACAACCTCGAATATTATCTCAACAACATCCCGTTCTCGGACCATGGCGCGCTGCTCGATCCGCCGACCGAGGACGTTACCGCGCGTTGTGTCTCGATGCTGGCGCAGCTTGGCGACACCGTCGGGACCTCGAAGCCGCTGGCGGACGGTGTGGAATATCTGCGCCGTACCCAGCTCGCCGAGGGCTCATGGTATGGCCGCTGGGGCCTGAACTACATCTACGGCACCTGGTCGGTGCTGTGCGCTCTGAACGCTGTTGGCATCGACCACCAGGATCCGGCGTTCCGCAAGGCGGTGGCGTGGCTGCTGTCGATCCAGAACGAGGACGGCGGCTGGGGCGAGGATGCGGTCAGCTACCGACTCGATTACAAGGGATTCGAGGCGGCTCCCAGCACGTCGTCGCAAACGGCATGGGCTTTGCTTGCGCTTATGGCGGCAGGCGAGGTCGATCATCCGGCTGTTGCCCGTGGAACGCGGTACCTGATGGACACACAGACGGAAAAAGGACTCTGGGACGAGGCCCGTTACACCGCCACCGGCTTCCCCCGTGTGTTTTATCTGCGTTATCATGGCTACTCGAAATTCTTCCCGCTCTGGGCGTTGGCGCGGTTCCGGAATTTGAAGAGCACCAACAGCAAGACCGTAGGGGTTGGGATGTGATTTTGGGCGATGGGGGCATTTCGACCGCGGGCGATACAATCGACCCGCGGCCGGTATTGATCGTCACGGGGCTGGTCCAGGAGGCGAAGATCGCTGCCGGGCCGGGAATGACCGTCATTTGCAGTTCAAGCGACCCCGTTCAGCTCCGCAGTCTGCTGGCTGACTTCGACCCCATGACCATCCGCGGCGTCGTCAGCTTCGGTGTTGCCGGTGGCCTCGATCCCGATCTCAAATCAGGCGCTGTCGTCGTGGCCACGGAAGTGGTGGCCGGCAACAGCCGCTGGTCGGCTTCTGAGGCCCTTAGCGACGAACTGATCGCCGGCGCCGGTGTCGGCCGCCAGAAAGTGTTTCGCGGCGGTCTGGTCGGTGTCGAGAAAGTCGTGACGGGGCAGGCCGGCAAGGCCGCGCTGCGTTCGGAATTCGGTGCCGCCGCCGTCGATATGGAAAGCCACATCGCCGCCGAGTTCGCTGCCATGGCCGGACTTCCCTTCGCCGCACTGCGCGTGGTCAGCGATCCCGCCCATCGCGCACTGCCGGAAATCGCGACCACGGCCATCAAGCCAAATGGCGATGTCGATCTGCGCAAGGTGCTGCGCGGCATCGCACGCAATCCGCTGGTGATTCGTGCCTTGGTCTCGACCGGGCGCGACTTCAATCGCGCTCTGCGCAGCCTGCGCGACTGCCGCAGTTATCTGCTCGGGCACACCAACCTGGCTTCCGCGGACGTCTGAGCAAGCCTCTGAGGGGCCTTACCGGTCATTCTGCACTAACATCGCTACAAAGAAAAAAGGGCGCGATTTGCATCGCGCCCTTTTTGATGTCCGATCTGAAATCGCTCAGGCGGCGGTTGAAGCCTTCTGGGCCTTTTCTTCGGCCTTTGCGGCAGCGGCGAGAGCTTCTTCCTTGCGGATGTCGGACAGGCGCTTCTGCACTTCCGACGAGAACACATACTGCGCCGGGCGCTGCTTGGTGAGGTCGATTTCCGGCGCCATCGGGCCCGAGGTCTTGATGCCGCGCATCGCCACCCACATGGCCTTGAACGGGTTGCTGATCGCTGCGTCCGCGGCGGTCGGCTCATAGCCGCAATGGGCCATACAGTCGGCGCACTTCTCGTACTTGCCGGTGCCGTAGGTGTCCCAATCTGTGGTGTCCATCAGCTCCTTGAAGGTCTTGGTGTAGCCTTCACCGAGCAGGTAGCAGGGCTTCTGCCAGCCGAAGATGTTGCGTGCGGGCATGCCCCACGGCTTGCACTCGTATTCCTGGTTGCCGGCGAGGAAGTCCAGGAACAGGCCGGAATGCATGATGTTCCACTTCTTGCCCTTGCCGAGCGCAAAGACGTCGCGGAACAGCTTCTTGGTCTTGGTGCGGTTCAGGAAGTGCTCCTGATCTGGTGCACGCTCATAGGCATAGCCGGGCGACATCGAGACGCCGACGCCGAGCTCGACCGTGAAGTCCAGGAACTTGGCGATGTCCTCGGCGGCATGGCCGTCGAAAATCGTCGCGTTGACGTTGACCGCGAAGCCGCGCTCCTTGGCAGCCTTGATCGCGGACACGGCCTTGTCGAACACGCCTTCCTGCGACACGGCCTTGTCGTGATGGTCCTTGAGACCATCGAGATGCACCGAGAAGAACAGGTAGGGCGACGGGGTGAACAGGTCGAGCTTCTTCTCCAGCAGCAGAGCGTTGGTGCAGAGCGAGACGAACTTCTTGCGCTCGACCAGGCCGCGCACGATCTCGCCGATTTCCTTGTGGATCAGCGGTTCGCCACCCGGGATCGCAACCATCGGTGCGCCGCACTCGTCCGCAGCGTCCCAGCATTCCTGCGCCGACATGCGGCGATTCAGAATGGCGTTCGGATAGTCGATCTTGCCGCAGCCGACGCAGGCCAGGTTGCAGCGGAAGAGGGGTTCCAGCATAAGCACGAGCGGATAGCGCTTCTGGCCGGTCAGCTTCTTCTTCAACAGATAGGAGCCGATTTTCATTTCTTTAAAGAATGGAATGGCCATTTCGTATTTTCTCTCTGCGCATCACATCGTGACGAAGGTGGATCAAACCGCGGTCAGTTCGGCGGGTAGCTTGAATTCGATATTCTCTTCACGTCCGGGCAACACCGACACCGCAACCGGTCCGATCCGCCGCAAGGTCTCGATCACGTCATCTACAAGCACTTCTGGCGCGGATGCGCCAGCCGTGATGCCTACGGCACGCGCGTCCTTCAACCAGACGGGGTTGAGTTCGCTGCCATCGGCAATGAGGTAGCTCGGGACACCGACTTCGGTGCCAATTTCGCGCAACCGGTTCGAGTTGGAACTGTTGGTCGCCCCGACGACCAGAATGACGTCCACGAGCTTGCTGAGGTCTCTTACCGCAGATTGGCGGTTTTGTGTTGCATAGCAGATATCGCGGGTATCGGGGCCCTCAATGTCACTGAAACGCTGTTCCAGGGCCACAATGATGTCCTTGGTGTCATCCACGCTGAGGGTCGTCTGGGTAATATAGGCGACCGGTTCCTGCGGTGGCAGCGTCAGTGCCTTGACGTCTTCGACGCTCTGAACAAGGTAAACGGGGCCGGGCACCTGTCCCATGGTACCGTCAACCTCCGGATGGCCTGCGTGGCCGATCAGGATGACCTTGCGACCCTTGGACATGTATCGCTTACCCTGGTTGTGGACCTTGGTGACAAGCGGGCAGGTTGCATCCAAAACAGGCAGGCCACGGGCGGCCGCTTCCTCCTCGACGCTCCGGGCGACGCCATGGGCGCTGAAGACGGTCATGGCGTTCGGCGGCACTTCGGAGAGTTCCTCGACAAAGATGGCGCCCTTGGCCTTCAGGCTCTCGACCACGTATTTGTTATGGACGATCTCGTGGCGGACATAGACCGGTGCGCCGTAGCGCTCGAGAGCACGCTCGACGATCTCGATGGCACGCACGACGCCCGCGCAGAAGCCGCGCGGCTGAGCCAGGAAGATTTCAAGGGGACGACGATCAAGCACGTGGTACAAAGTCCATAATCGATTCCGGTACAATCCGTAATTCTGTACCACAATCAGGCACATATCCAGCCCAACTGGATAATTGAGGCGTTCTGTGTGACAAAAATCACTCAGTATGCAATCACGAACCGAAAACGTGGTTTGCGACAACTCGCCGGGTTGCGGTAATATCTTGCGGTTGCGCCCCAAGAACCTGAAAACTCTCACTTGTTCGTCACTTTACGGCGCGACGAGGCGTCGCTAACACGGCCGTTGCTACGGTGATCAGCACGTTTTATGCCATCCCATCACATTGCTGAAAGCAGAGCGCATCCACTGCGAAAGTAATGGTTTGCGGAACCCTCCCTCGTGAACCGCATTCTTTGCGAGCCTCGTCCAAATAGAAAGAAAAAGCGTGCTGACAAGAGTTGTCGTCTCGATCGTGAACTTCTGCACCCGGTTTGCCCTGCCGGTGGTGCTCGTTTGTGTGCTTCTTTCGATTGGCGCGAGCTATTACACGGCGAAGAATTTCTCGATCAATACTGACATCAACAAGCTGATCTCGCCCAATCTCGATTGGCGTCAGCGCGACATCGCCTTCGACAAGGCTTTCGATCAGGAGCGCCTGATTATCGCGGTGGTTGAGGCGCCCACGCCCGAATTCGCCAATGCCGCAGCCAATGCGATGGAAGCGAAGCTGGTCACCAACAAGACGGATTTCGACTCGGTTCGCCGGTTGGATGGAGGAGCGTTCTTCGAGAAAAACGGCTTGCTGTTCCTGCCGACCAAGGAAGTTGCGCAACTGACGGGCCAGTTCCAGCAAGCTGCTCCGCTGATTGAAATCATGGCTGGCGATCCCAGTTTGCGCGGTCTCACCGGTGCGCTGGAGACCGGCCTCACCGGCATTCGCCGTGGGCAGCTTCAGCTTGACGCTGCAGCGCCGACCTTCAACGCCGTCTCGCAGACCATCGAGGACGTGCTGAAAAACGGCAAGGGCACCTTCTCATGGCGCGGGCTGGTCAGCGACAAGCCTCTGACGGATGGCGACAAGCGTGGCTTCATCGAGATCAAGCCGATCCTCGACTTCAATGCGCTTGAGCCCGGCAAGACCGCGACCGATGCGATCCGCCAGGCTGCCATCGACCTGAACATTGCTGGCGAATACGGCGCACGCGTACGGTTGACCGGTCCGGTCCCTATAGCAAACGAGGAATTCTCCACCGTACAGGATGGCGCTGTCGTCAATGGGATCGGCACAGTTCTGATCGTGCTGGTGATTCTCTGGATGGCGCTGCACTCGGCCAAGATCATCGGTGCCGTGTTCGCAACGCTGTTCGTGGGCCTCGCCACAACGACCGCTGTCGGCCTCATGATGGTGGGTTCGCTGAACCTGCTGTCGATTGCATTTGCCGTGTTGTTCGTCGGCCTCGGTGTCGATTTCGGCATCCAGTTCAGCGTCCGTTACCGCTCCGAGCGCTACAAGAACGACAATCTGCCGCTAGCTTTGACGAAGGCTGCTGAATATTGTGCAGTACCGCTGTCGCTCGCCGCTTTCGCAACGGCTGCCGGTTTTCTGTCGTTCCTGCCGACCGATTACAAAGGCGTGTCTGAACTCGGCAAGATCGCCGGCGCCGGCATGATGATCGCGTTCCTGACCAGCATCACCGTTCTGCCGGCGTTGCTCGACCTCTTGAATCCCGCAGGCGAAAAGGAGCCCGTTGGTTATGCGTTCCTGGCGCCCGTTGACCGTTTCCTGGAAGAGAAGCGCTTCTGGATTATCGGCATCACACTGGCGCTCACGATCGCCGGTCTGCCGTTGCTCTACTTCCTGAAGTTCGACTTCAATCCGATCAACCTGCGCAATCCGAATGTCGAGTCGATCGCGACTTTCCTCGATCTGCGCAAGGATCCGAACACTGGCGCCAATGCGGTCAACATCATGGCGCCAAACGAGGCCGCTGCGAAGCAGGTCGAAGAACGTCTTTCCAAGCTCCCGGAAGTGGCTCGTACGATTTCGCTCGCCAGCTTCGTTCCTGAGGATCAGCCTGCCAAGCTGAAGGCGATTCAGGAAGGCGCGAAGATTCTCGAGCCGGCCTTGAACCCCGAGTCGATCGACAAGGCGCCGACCGATACGGAAAACGTCACTTCCCTGAAGGACTCTGCGGCGAGCCTGCGCAAACTTGCGGGAACGCAGACCAGTCCCGGCGCCGTTGCCGCCAAGCGTCTGGCGGATGCATTGGCCAAGACTGCTGATGCCAGCCAGCCTGTGCGCGATCAGGTGCAGGCGACCTTTGTGGTGCCGCTCAAGCTCGCGCTGGGGCAGCTGCGTAATCTGATGCAGGCGAGCCCGATCAGTTTGCAGACCTTGCCAGCCGAACTGGTGAATTCGTGGAAGACCAAGGATGGTCAGATCCGCGTCGAGGCGCAGCCCAACGGCGATCCGAACGATAACGACACATTGCGCAAGTTCGCCGATGCCGTGCTGAAGTCCGAGCCGCTTGCCGTCGGTGGCCCGATCTCGATCCTGAAGTCGGGCGACACCATTGTCACCGCCTTCATTCATGCGGGCATCTGGGCGCTGCTTTCGATCTCATTGTTGCTGTGGCTGGCTTTGCGGCGCATCAGCGACGTGTTGCTGACGATCGTTCCCTTGCTGGTGGCGGGAACGGTCACGCTGGAGATCTGTGTGTTGATCGGCTTGCCGCTGAACTTCGCCAACATCATCGCGCTGCCGCTGTTGCTCGGCGTCGGTGTGGCGTTCAAGATCTACTATGTGACGGCCTGGCGGGCAGGTTACAAGAACCTGCTGCAGTCATCGCTGACCCGCGCGATTTTCTTCAGCGCGCTGACGACGGCTACGGCGTTCGGCAGCCTGTGGCTGTCGAACCATCCGGGCACCGCGAGCATGGGTAAACTGCTCGCGATGTCCTTTGTCGTGACGCTGGCGGCCGTGCTGCTATTCCAGCCGGCTCTCATGGGTAAGCCGCGCGAGACTAGTGAGTGACCTTGTTGATCTCGGGCAGCAGGCAGATATCGCCGATATCAGCCGGCTGTCCCGGCACCGTCGCTGCAGCGTTTTTCTGACCGGCAGGAGCGGCGGCCTTGGGGGCGCCGGCAGCGGGGGGCGGTGCAGCCTTGGGTGCAGCAGCAGCCGTCGGAATAGACGCTGGGGCCATCTTGCCGCCGGTGGCAGCGCCCGCCTTGGGCAGGGCGCCCTTGGCGGTGAGGTTCGAGGGGCTCGACGGAATCGACGGACCTACGCGCGTCCAGGTCTGGCCGCCGCACAGGAAACCAAGGACGCATCCTTCGATTTCAAGTTCGTCAGCCGTATCACCGAGCTTGATCGTCGATTTATAGAATTTTCCGTCCTTGGCATTGTAGACCTGACCCGCCCACTTGTCGTTTGCGGCATTCTTTTTCATGTCCAGCAATGTCACGATGCCCAGAGTGGGGCGCGTCTTCTTGGTGGCATCGGGATTGTTCTTGTCGATCCCGCCGGGGGTCTTTTCCCAGGCTACGGCCCCCCACATGCTGCCGCCGCATTCGGCAACACGAATATGCGCGACGCCGTCCTCGACCTTCCAATCGCCGGTCGGGTCTGCTGCAAATGCGGGAGCCAGCCCTGCCGAAAACAAGCCTGCCGAAAAAAGGATTCCGCAATATGTAAGAGTACGCGTAGTAATGCGTGGGCGCTGCAACATGTTTAGACCTATGCTTAAGTAGCGGTTCTCGGCGAAGTCAAATCGCCGCATTTACGGTTTTCAGTTGACGAAGCGACCATCAACCGACGTATGTAACTCATGGTATATCCGAATCTAGACGTTTCCGAGATGTTTGTTGAACGGGAGGCGCAGCGTAGCTCGATGCATACGCGCCATCTTAATGAACAGCTCGTTCGAGTCCTCAAGACCATCGGATATGACGTTGGCTTTCAGCGAGGCACCGGCCAGTATTTGTTCGACCGGGACGGCGCCCGCTATCTCGACCTACTGAGCGGATTTGGCGTTTTTGCGATTGGCCGGAACCACCCGGTGATGCGGAATGCGCTCAAAAGCGTGCTCGACGCCGATATGCCCAATTTGGTGCAAATGGACGTCTCCACACTCGCAGGTATCCTCTCCGAGAAGCTGCTGGAAAATGTCCCCTATATGGACAAGGTGTTTTTCGCGAACTCTGGCGCGGAAACCGTCGAAGCGGCGATCAAATTCGCCCGCAATGCGACCGGCCGCGATGGGATCGTATATTGCGATCACGCCTATCACGGACTGACCTATGGCGCGCTGTCGCTGACCGACGACACCAATTTCCGCACAGGCTTCGGCCCGCTGCTCTCGGGCTGCACCACGGTGCCGTTCAACGATCTCGAAGCGCTGGAGAAGGCGCTGTCGTCCAAGCAGGTTGCCGGCTTCATCGTCGAACCGATCCAGGGCAAGGGCGTCAACCTGCCCACCGATGAATTCCTGTCGGGCGCCGCTGCGCTGTGCCGCAAATACGGCACGCTGTTCATCGCCGATGAAATCCAGACCGGCCTCGGACGCACCGGAAAATTTCTGGCGATCGAGCACTGGAATGTCGAGCCCGACATGATCCTTCTCGCAAAGGCCTTGTCGGGAGGTCATGTTCCTGTTGGTGCGCTGCTGACGCAAAAAAGCATCTTCGACAAGATCTTCAATCGGATGGATCGCTCGCTGGTCCATGGTTCGACCTTCGGCAAGAACGATCTGGCGATGGCCGCCGGTATTGCTACGCTGGAGATCATGAAGCATGAGAAGCTGGTCGAGAACGCGGCCAAGCGCGGTGCCGAATTGCGGCTCGCTCTGCAGAACATGATTCCCGAATTCGAGCTTCTGAAGGAAGTGCGCGGCAAAGGTCTCATGATCGGTGTCGAATTCGGCCCGCCGAAGTCGCTGCGCCTCAAGGCATCATGGAACATCCTGGAGTCGGCCAGCAAAGGCCTGTTCTGCCAGTTGATCACCGTGCCGCTGTTCAAGGAGCAGAAGATTCTGACTCAGGTCTCCGGCCACGGCAGTCACACCATCAAGCTGCTGCCGCCGCTGGTGGTCACCGAGGACGACGGAAAGTGGATCGAGAACTCGTTCCGTACCGTGATCGCCGATAGCCATAAGGTTCCTGGTGCGATCTGGTCGCTCGGCAAGACGCTGGTCGACAACGCCGTGCGGAAGTCAGCCTAGGTTTCAGCTCGCTCCCGTTGCAAGTTCGACCTTGCTGCCGAAATCAGCAAGTTCATCGGCATTCAAATCGCTGACCGCCCAGTAGGTCAGGCCGCGCTCGCTCCAGTGGCGAATGTTGAAGCCCTGAACGGTCTCGATCCTGGCCACGCGTGATTCTGCATTTGTCGTCTGTGCAACGAACAGATTGATCACATGGGTGCGCCGTCGGTAGACGATGGCACCGATCGTTCGTCCATTGACATAATCAAGCCGCCCGCCGATGAGCGTGAAACCTTGCGCGGTGAGATCGACAACCGGCGGCGCCACGTCAAGCCGACCGTTGAACCAGGGCTTCACCGTGTGCTGATCGGTGGAGAGCACATCGGTGAGGTGTCCGGCCTGCAGCGCGCGCAGATGCGCCGACACCACCTCCGAAAGAATGCGCTGCTCGTCTTCATGGCGAAGCACGACCACGACGAGGCCGGTCGCAGCCACGGCGGACAACACCGATCCCATCGCGAAGCCTTTCAGCACGGCGCGACGATTTGGCGTGTGAGCCTTGGGGAGCGCCACCTCGATGCGCTGGCGTAGCTGTGGAGGCGCCGTAAAATGCAGATCGCTGGCGGCCATTGCGGATCGCATGTCGCGATAGGTGTTCAGTTGAGCAGCGCAGCGTTGGCACGTGGCAATGTGCGCCTCGACCTCACGGACATGCCCGGCGTCGAGCTCGTCATCGAGCAATGCGTGAAGAAGAATCTCGGCCTCGTCGCAGGTCATTTGTGTGGCTCCTCTTCAGCCATCCATGCGATCCGGAGCATCGCGCGTGCGCGGGCGAGGCGTGACATCACGGTGCCGATGGGCGCGCCGACGATGTCGGAAATCTCCCGGTAAGACAGGTTTTGCATTTCTCGCAGCACGAGGATTTCCCTGAATGGTTCGGCAAGCGTGCTCACAAGACGTTGGATCGTCGTGGCATCGCGACGTCGAAGCAATTCGGCTTCCGGTGAAGCTTCTGCCTCATGCCAGAGCGGCGCCGCTTCCTGCGACTCTGCCTCGGCGATTTCGGCGATCGCGGTTGGTGAGTTCATGCGACGGGCGAACTCCGCATGGCAGATATTGCGCAGGATGGCGAACAGCCATGGTTTGATTGCAGGGCCACGATAGCTGTCGAAATGTTTCAGCGCGCGCAGATAGCATTCCTGGACGGCGTCTTCGGCGGCGTCAGCATCGCGCAGCAGATAGCGGGCCAGCGTATAGACGTCGTCGAGGCATGGCAGCGCGGCGTCGCGAAAACGGCGCGTCCTTTCGCCATCGTCGTCAGCTCTGTGCGCTGGCATCGACTTGTCCTTGCCGGCCGATGCCCGGCTGCCGGGTTTCCAGAGGCCGGGCATCGTTGTGATGCCTTGGTTTTGGTTGCTACTCAACCTTGATCATCCCCGTCATATGCGGATGCAGCGAGCAAAAATACGCGTAGTCACCTGGTGACGTGAACGTGAAGGAATAGCTGTCGTCAGTGTCGAGCGTTTTCGACCTGAATTTTCCGGCTGAGACCACGGCGTGCGGGATGTCGTCTCGGTTCTTCCAGGTGACGGTCGTGCCGACCTTGATGGTGAGCTGCGCCGGCTCGAAGGTGAAGTTGTCGATCATCACCGCGAGGTCTTCGCACCGCGCCGCTGTCATGCAAGCGGTCATGACGGCAAGAACGGCGACACGGATGCAGATGTTGCGTAAGGCGACGGATGTCATGTTGCGATGCCCTCAGCCTTGCAACGGGGTATCGATGATGGCGAGGCGTTCATCGCCGGGTTTGAAGATGATGCTGGCGATGCCCAGCAGGCCGCGTAATTTGTCGTCGGCCACCTTCATGGGGCCGGGTGAGGGCGCAGTCCCCGGTGCCGGTTGTGGGAACGCAGTTGAGCGTGCGGTGTGGAACGTGACGTTGCCTTCCACTTTCTGCATCACCTGATGGATATGGCCGTTCAGCACCGTGACCGAGCCAAAGCCCTTGAGGTAGTCCAGCGCGCGTGCTCCGTCTTCGGTGCCCCATCCCCAGGTCGGATAAACCGTCCAGAGTGGAATATGCGCAAACACCACGATAGGTGTCGATTTTGATCGGCCGCGAAGATCGTCCTCCAGCCACGCGAGTTGCTCGGCGCCGAGGTTTCCAAGTCCGCCCGCTTTGAGATCGACGACGTTCACAAGCCCGATGAAGTGTACGCCGCTTGCGTCGAAGGAATACCAGCCGGAGCCCTTGGTCCCACGTCCGTAGCGCTCGCGGTAGAGCTTGACCTCCTCGTCGATGAAATCATGTTCTCCCGGAACGTAATGCACATCGAGCCGCGCCTGCGAGATGATGCGGTCGGCATCGTCGAATTCGGAGGCCTTGGAGAGGTGGCTGATATCGCCGGTATGGATCATGAACGACGGCTTCACCGGCATGGCTTTGATCCGGCCGATGGCTTCCTCGAGCGTACCGATGGCGTTGGGATTGGCCGGCTTGTCGAAGCCGATATGGCTGTCGCTGATCTGCAGGAAGGCCAGGCCGGTGGGCTCTGCCGCTTGTGCTGAATCAATGAGTCCAAGGGCGTGCGGGACGCCACCGGAAATGCTCCAGAGCACGCCGGTGCCGGCCCAGGTCATGCACTCCAATACCTTTCGACGGCTAAGTCTCGGGTCGTCCTGGGAATGATCGTGATCGAATGCACTCATCGCCAATCTCCATCGCCCTGGATTGGGCTATGGGGACTGGATCGACGAAGGCGGAAATTTATTCCCGCCAAATGAGGTTATCGCGAATCCGTGATGATCATTGATGCGCCTTTTTCCGCGATCATTGCGGTCGGCGTGTTGGTATTGCCCGACGTAATTGTTGGCATCACCGACGCATCGACGACGCGCAATCCGGCGATCCCGTAAAAGCGGAGCCGCTCGTCCACCACGGCCATCGGGTCCGAGGCCGTGCCCATTTTCGCGGTCCCGACGGGATGGAAGATGGTGGTGCCAATATCGCCGGCGGCCTTGGCCAGCGATGCCGCATCGTCGCCAACCGATGGCCCCGGCAGATATTCTTCGGGACGATAAGGCGCCAGCGCGCTTTGCTTCATCAGTCTGCGCGTCACGCGGATTGCATCGGCGGCAACCTGACGGTCGTCGTCCGTCGAGAGGTAGTGAGGGGCGATGGCCGGGGCGTCATCGGGCTTCGCCGAGCGCAGTTTGATTTCGCCGCGCGATGTGGGCTGCAGATTGCAGGCAGCAATGGTGATCGCCGGAAAGCGATGCAGTGGATCGCCGAATTTGTCGAGCGAGAGCGGCTGCACGTGAAACTGGATGTTGGCGCGTTCGCGATGAGCATCGGAGCGCGTGAAGATGCCGAGCTGCGATGGCGCCATGGTGAGCGGCCCGCGGCGGCGAAGCGCGTAATCGACGCCCATCCAGCCACGGCGGAACAGATTGTAGTAGGTCTCGTTCAGCGTGCGCACGCCGGAGACTTTGTAGATCGCACGCTGCTGCAGGTGATCCTGCAGATTACGGCCGACGCCCTGGCGGTCGAGCGTGACGTCGACGCCAGCGGTGGACAGCCACTCCGCGGGCCCAATGCCGGAGCGCTGCAACAGATGCGGTGAGCCGACCGCCCCAGCACAAAGGATGACTTCGCCCTTGGCACGTGCCTCCATCTCCTGGCCGTTCTGGATGAAGCGCACGCCGACCGCGCGGCCGTTTTCGACGATCAGGCGATCGACCATCACTTTGGTTTCGAGCCGCAGGTTCGGGCGGTTCAGCGCGGGCTTGAGAAAGCCACGGGCCGACGACCAGCGGCGGCCGCGCTTCTGGTTGACGTGAAAATAGCCGATGCCTTCATTGTCGCCGGTGTTGAAATCGGCGGTCTTGCGAATGCCCATTTCGGCCGCTGCATCGCCGACGGCGTCGAGTACTTTCCAGGACAGCCGCGGCTCTTCGATACGCCAACCGCCACCCGCGCCGTGATGTTCGCTAGCGCCGAGGAAATGATCTTCCAATTTCTTGAACGCCGGGAGCACATCGTCATAGCCCCAGCCATTGAGGCCGAGCTGGCGCCAGTGGTCGTAGTCGGCCGCCTGACCACGCATCGAGATCATGGCATTGATCGCAGAGGAGCCGCCGATCACCTTGCCACGCGGATAGGCCAGTGCGCGGCCATTGAGGCCGGGCTCGGGCTCGGTGCGAAACATCCAGTCGGAGCGAGGATTGCCGATGGCGAAAAGGTACCCGACCGGGATGTGAAACCAAATCCAGTTGTCGTTGCCGCCGGCCTCCAGGATGAGGACGCGCTTGCTGGGATCTGCCGAAAGGCGATTGGCGACGATGCAACCGGCGGTACCCGCACCAACCACGATATAATCGAAATCACCCTCGAGCCGTGTCGTCATCGTTTCCCTGCCGCATCCGTTTCACGGTCTCACCTGCCGTGCCGAAAGGGATTAACGAGGCGGCGGGCGTCTGTACAGCGTGTGATGGGGCCGGTGGGGTGGGCCGTTGGCACGCGACATGCTAGACAAGGATATCGCCGTTCCACCGCATCGAGACCTTGACCCATGCCCATCATCAATCGTGTCGCCGATCTGCAACCGGAAATCATGGCCTGGCGCCGTGACCTGCATGCCCATCCCGAGCTGATGTATGACGTGCACCGGACCGCGGGCTTCGTGGCGGAACGACTGAAGGAGTTCGGTTGCGACGAAGTTGTGACGGGCTTGGGACGGACCGGTGTCGTCGGCGTCATCAGGGGCCGCAAGCCGGCCTCGGGCGAGCACAAGGTCATCGGGCTGCGCGCCGACATGGACGCGCTGCCGATCGAGGAAGAGACCAATCTGCCTTACGCCTCGAAGACCCCCGGCAAGATGCATGCCTGCGGTCACGATGGCCACACGTCCATGCTTCTGGGCGCGGCGCAATATCTCGCCGAAACACGCAATTTCGCGGGCGATGCCGTCGTCATATTCCAGCCGGCCGAAGAGGGCGGTGCGGGTGCGGCGGCGATGATCAAGGACGGCCTGATGGACCGTTTCAAGATCGATCAGGTCTATGGCATGCACAACAATCCCGGCATGCCCGTCGGCTCCTTCGCGCTGCGTCCGGGTCCGATCATGGCGGCGATGGACCGCATCTCGATCCAGATCGAGGGCAAGGGCGGCCATGCCGCCTATCCGCACAAGACCATCGATTCCGTGCTGGTCGGCTCGCAGCTCGTGATGGCCCTGCAGACGATCGTGTCGCGCACCGTCAATCCGCTGGAATCCGCGGTGCTGTCGATCTGTGAATTCCATGCCGGGCATGCCAGCAACGTCATCCCGGCGACCGCTGAACTGCGCGGCACCGTGCGAACGTTGAACGCCGAGGTGCGTGATCTCATGGAGAAGCGCATGAACGAGGTGGTCAACGGCGTCGCGCTGCAGACCGGCGCGAAGATCGTGCTCGACTATGAGCGCGGCTATCCCGTGGTGGTCAACCACCGCGCCGAGACCGACATGGCGGTGCGGGTCGCCAGCGAAATCTCCGGGGCTGAGAAGGTCAATATCGACATGCCGCCGGTGATGGGCGCCGAAGACTTCGCCTATATGCTGGAAGCGCGCCCCGGCGCCTTCATCTTCTGCGGAAACGGCGACAGCGCCGGGCTGCACCACCCCGCCTATAATTTCAACGACGACGCCATCGTCTACGGCACGTCCTATTGGGTGAAGCTGGTGGAGACCACGCTGGCGGCCTGACAGCGGGCGTCCACGCAATGATTTTTAATAGTTGCGTCACAACCTCAGGAACAAGACACAACAGGTGACGTTGAGCCGCGGGAAACAACCCCTGGCTTAACGGAGTGCGCGTCATGGCGACTAAGGACAAAGACCTCAACGACCTCTTTCTCGATACGCTCAAGGATATCTACTTCGCGGAAAAGCAGATCCTGAAAGCCCTGCCGAAGATGGCCAAGGCCGCAACCTCGGACAAATTGCGCGCCGCTTTCGAAAAGCATCACGACGAAACCGAAGGCCAGGTCGAGCGCCTGGAACAGATATTCGAGCTGCTCGACAAACCCGCCCGCGGCAAGACCTGCGACGCCATCCTGGGTATCCTCGACGAAGGCAAGGAGATCATGGACGAGTACAAGGGGACGAGTTCGCTCGATGCCGGCCTGCTTGCTGCGGCACAGGCCGTCGAACACTATGAGATCTCGCGCTATGGCACCTTGAAGACTTGGGCCACTGAACTCGGCATGAAGGACGCGGTGCGGCTGCTCGACGAGACGCTCAATCAGGAAAAGAAGACCGATGAGTCACTGTCGGTGCTGGCGAAATCGGCAGTCAATCTGGCTGCTGCGGCGTAGACTAATTTGCATCGGTGGCGCTTGCTTAACCGCTCTGCGCGGGGAGAGGTCCGCGTCTTCGCGGCGGGTGAGGGGCATGGCAAGGTGCTCACCTCGACTACACAATTTGCGGATCGCAAGAGCCCCTCACCCCAGCCCTCTCCCCGCAAGAGCGGGGCGAGGGTGCTTGAGGCCGTCGCTTGGCGTTGAACTTTACTCTGCGGCCTGTGCGTAGTCTTCCATCGGCGGACACGAACAGACGAGGTTGCGGTCGCCATAGACGTTGTCGACGCGGCCGACTGGGCACCAGTATTTATCGGTGCGCGAGGTCCCCGCCGGAAAACAGCCTTCAGCGCGGGTGTAAGCGCGCTTCCAGTCGTCATCCGCGATATCGTGCACCGTATGCGGCGCATGACGCAGCGGCGAGGCTTCGACAGTCCAGCGGCCGCTCTCGATATCCGTGATCTCCTTGCGGATCGCGATCATCGCCTCACAGAACCGATCGAGTTCGAGTTTCGATTCCGATTCCGTCGGCTCGATCATCAGCGTCCCCACGACAGGAAAGCTCATGGTCGGCGCGTGGAAGCCGTAATCGATCAGGCGCTTGGCGATATCGTCGACGGTGACGCCGGCAGACGTCTTGAATGCGCGCGGGTCGATGATGCATTCATGCGCAACGCGTCCCTTTTCGTTGCGATACAGCACCGGGAAATGCGGATGCAGCCGCGTGGCGATGTAGTTCGCATTGAGGATCGCAAGTTCGGTGGCCGAGGTGAGGCCTGCACCGCCCATCATCAGGATGTAGATGTAGGAGATCGTCAGGATCGATGCCGAGCCATAGGGGGCGGCCGACACCGGACCCACCGGCACATCGCCGTTGGCCGAGGGATGACCGGGCAAATAAGGCGCCAGATGCGCCTTGACGCCGATCGGGCCCATGCCGGGGCCGCCGCCGCCGTGCGGAATACAGAACGTCTTGTGCAGGTTGAGATGGCTGACATCCGCGCCGTAATCACCCGGACGCGACAGGCCGACCTGCGCATTCATGTTGGCGCCGTCGAGATAGACCTGACCGCCATTGGCGTGGACGATCTCGCAGATCTCGCGGATATGCTCCTCGAACACGCCATGGGTCGACGGATAGGTGATCATGATTGCCGCGAGATTGGCCGCGTGTTTCTCGGCCTTGATGCGCAGGTCGTTGACGTCCACGTCACCGCGTTTGTCGCAGGCGACGACAACCACATCCATATTGACCATGCTGGCCGAGGCAGGATTGGTGCCGTGCGCCGATGACGGGATCAGGCAGATATTGCGATGGCTGTCGCCGCGCGCCGCGTGATAGGCGCGGATCGCGAGCAGGCCGGCATATTCGCCCTGCGCGCCGGAATTGGGCTGCAGCGATACAGCGTCGTAGCCGGTGATGTCGCACAGCCACTTTTCCAGTGTTGTGAAAAGCTGGTGATAGCCGGCGGCCTGTTCGCGGGGCACGAATGGATGCAGCGAGCCCCAGGCGGGCCAGGTCAACGGCATCATCTCGGTGGTCGCGTTCAGCTTCATCGTGCAGGAGCCGAGCGGGATCATCGCGCGATCGAGCGCCAGATCGCGGTCCGAGAGCTTCCGCATATAACGGAGGAGTTCGGTCTCGGAGCGATGGCTGTGGAAGACAGGATGGGTGAGGAAGGCCGAGCTGCGCTTCAGCGAGGCGGGCAAGGCATCGCTGACGCCGTGCTCGATGTCGGAATAGCCGAGCTTGCCGCCGAAGGCGCGCCAGATCGCTTCGACGGTTTCCGGCGTCGTGGTCTCGTCGAGCGCGATGCCGATGGTGCCGTCACCGATGCGCAGGTTGATCTTCTCGGCCTGGGCTGCGGCAATGATGCCGTCGCGCTTGTCGCCGACGGTCACCGTAATGGTGTCGAAGAACGCTTCGCTCTCCGGCGCGAAGCCGAGCTTCTTCAGGCCAGCGGCCAGCACCAGTGTGCGGCGATGGACCGTGCGGGCGATGTGCTTGAGGCCCTCGGGGCCATGATAGACCGCATACATCGAGGCAATGACGGCGAGCAGTACCTGCGCGGTGCAGATATTCGACGTCGCCTTCTCCCGGCGGATATGCTGTTCGCGGGTCTGCAGCGCGAGGCGATAGGCGGGCTCGCCGCGGGAATCGATGGAGAGGCCGACGAGGCGGCCCGGGATCGAACGTTTGATCGCGTCGCGCACCGACATGTAGCCGGCATGCGGACCGCCATAGCCCATCGGCACGCCGAAGCGCTGCGCCGAGCCGATCGCGATGTCTGCGCCGAGTTCGCCTGGCGAGACCAAAAGCGTCAGCGCCAGCAGGTCGGCGGCGACGATGGCAAGCGCGCCCTTCGCTTTAAGGGCGGCGATGGCCGGCTTGAAATCGCGCACGATGCCCGTCGTGCCGGGATATTGCAGGATCGCGCCGAACACATCGGCCTTGTCGAGGTCAGTGAGCGGATTGCCGATCTGAAGCTTCCAGCCGAGCGGCTCGGCGCGGGTGCGCAGCACCGCGAGGGTCTGCGGATGAACTTCATGATCGACGAAGAAGGTTTTGGTCTGAACGTTTGAGGCGCGCTCGGCCAGCGCCATGGCTTCCGCAGCAGCGGTCGCTTCATCGAGCAGCGAGGCATTGGCGACGTCGAGACCGGTGAGATCGCAGATCATGGTCTGGAAGTTGAACAGCGCCTCGAGACGGCCCTGACTGATCTCCGGCTGATACGGCGTATAGGCCGTGTACCAGGCCGGGTTCTCCAGGATGTTGCGCTGGATCACCGTCGGCAGAACCGTGCCGGAATAGCCCTGGCCGATCAGCGACGTGAACACCGCGTTCTTGGCCGCCATCTCGGTCATATGCGCCAGCGCCTCGGTTTCGCTGAGCGCGCGGCCGAGATCGAGCGGCGTCTTCTGGCGAATCGAGGCAGGGAGCGTCTCGCCCATCAGTGCGGACAGGCTTTTCGCGCCGACCGCTTCAAGCATCACACGAATATCGGCTTGCGAAGGGCCGATATGGCGGCGGACGAAATCGGTGGCGACGTCGCCGGAAGATTTGTTCAGGGTCATCTGTTGTTCCTCGAACGAATTTCAGAAGTCGTCATGCCCGGCATTCGCCGGGCATGACGACTAGGCGGTGTGGGCTTTGTAGGCGTCGGCATCCATCAGGCCTTCGAGCTCGCTCTTGTCGGCGAGTTTGAGCTTGAAGAACCACGCCTTGCCGTCGGCATCGGAATTCACCAGTGCGGGCTCGGCTGCGAGCGCGTCGTTGATCTCGACGACCTCGCCGGTGATCGGCGCATAGACATCGGAGGCGGCCTTGACCGATTCGACCACGGCGGCGGCTTCGGCCTTCTTCAGCGCGCGGCCCACTTTGGGCAGTTCGACGAACACGACGTCGCCGAGCTGTGACTGCGCGTAGTCGGTGATGCCGACGGTGACGACGTCGCCGTCAATCTGCAGCCATTCGTGGTCTTCGGTGTACAGGGTGGTCATGGGTCAGTTCCTCAACGCTTGTAGCTGTGGGGGACGAAGGGCATGGGTGACACTTTCATCGGCATGCGCTGGCCGCGAAGCTCGGCATAGACGGTGGTGCCGTCGGCTGCCTGCGCGCTGGGCAGATAGCCCATTGCAATTGGCGCGCCGAGACTGGGGCCGAAACCGCCCGAGGTGACGCTGCCGATCGATTTGGTGGAGGTCGCATCCGCAAACAGCAACACACCTTCGCGCACTGGCGCGCGGCCTTCCGGCAGCAGGCCGATGCGCTTACGCGGCGCGCCGCCATCGAGCTGCGCCAGGATCTTGTCGCTGCCGAGAAAACCGCCGGCGCGGGCGCCGCCGGTCCGGCGGCTCTTCTGGATCGACCAGTTCAACCCGCCTTCGACGGGCGTGGTCGTCGTGTCGATGTCATGGCCGTAGAGGCACAGCCCGGCTTCGAGACGCAGGCTGTCGCGGGCGCCGAGGCCAATCGGCAGCACGTCGGGATGGTCGAGTAGGGCAGCGGTCAGCGCTTCGGCCTGATCGTTCGGGATCGAGATCTCGTAGCCGTCTTCACCCGTATAGCCGGAGCGTGAGACGAAGCAGGCAATGCCGTTCACCTGATGCGGGCCGGCATCCATAAACTTCATCGCCGGTGCCTCAGGGCAGAATTTTGCCAGCACGTCCGCTGCCTTCGGACCCTGCAGCGCGATCAGTGCACGGTCAGGCAGGGTTTCGATGATGCATGTGTCGGTGAGATGCGCGCGCAGATGCGCCTCGTCCTCGTCCTTGCAGGCGGCGTTGACCACCAGAAACAAATGATCGCCGAAATTCGCCACCATCAGGTCGTCGAGAATGCCACCGGCGTCATTGGTGAACTGAGCGTAGCGCTGGCGGCCAGGCGCCAGCGCCAGAATGTCCATCGGCACCAGCTTTTCGAGCGCCAAAGCGGCGTCTTCGAGTTTGCCGGACTTCGCCCGCAAGGTGAGCTGGCCCATATGGGAAACATCGAACAGTCCCGCCGCCGCGCGGGCGTGGAGATGCTCCTTCAGCACGCCGGTGGCGTATTGCACTGGCATGTCATAGCCGGCGAAGGGCACCATCTTGCCGCCACGGGCGATGTGGAGGGCGTGCAGCGGCGTTTGTTTCAAAGTTGAGGGTTTATCGGTCGCTAGCATGGTGACGGGTCCTCGCGGTTCCCCGGGACCATTCCCGGAGTGCCTGTACGAGCCCCATCTGTCGCTGTGCCTGAGAGTATTATCCCGTCGGCGGACGCCATTGGCCCATTCGGGCTCAAAGGCATCTCTTTCCAGATGCTAACCTGTCACGCGGTCCTTTTGCCTGAGAGTTTCCGGGGCGGTTGCTCCTTCGGCGCCGGCCCAAACGGGCCGGTCTCTCCCGACGTGACGTCTTTCAACGCCGGCACAAGAGCATGCGTTCCCTGAATCTGTCAACGCGGTTCCGGCACCTATCAACGGCCCTGTGCTGCTGCGGCAAGCCCCTGATCCGCTTGAATGATCCCTTGTCATCCCCTTGCACAGTTTCTGGACAGCCCTAGTCCCGCCGGTCTAAAAGCAACCGGTTGTGGCATTGGCCGGCGGCAAATCTTCAAACAATTTGGCCGTGGGCGATTTTTAGGCGCCAAGTCTTGAACGTAACAAGTCTTGGGCGCAATGGGACTGATATGAGCGGCGTTAACGAGATCAGGTCGGCATTTCTGAATTACTTCGCGGCGAATGGCCACGACATCGTGTCGTCGTCGCCGCTGGTGCCGCGCAACGACCCCACGCTGATGTTCACCAATGCCGGCATGGTGCAGTTCAAGAACGTTTTTACCGGCGTCGAGAAGCGGCCTTATCAGCGTGCAACGACGTCGCAGAAATGCGTCCGTGCCGGCGGCAAGCATAACGACCTCGACAATGTCGGCTATACCGCGCGCCATCACACCTTCTTCGAGATGCTTGGTAACTTCTCGTTCGGCGACTATTTCAAGGAACGTGCGATCGAGCTCGCCTGGAACCTGATCACCAAGGAGTACGGCCTCGCCAAGGACCGCCTGCTGGTCACCGTCTATTCCGAGGACGATGAAGCCTTCGCGCTGTGGAAGAAGATCGGCCTGCCGGATTCCAAGATCATCCGCATCCCGACCTCGGACAATTTCTGGCAGATGGGCGATACCGGCCCGTGCGGTCCGTGTTCGGAAATCTTCTTCGACCATGGCGACAAGATTCCCGGTGGCCCTCCCGGCTCGCCAGATGAAGACGGCGACCGCTTCATCGAGATCTGGAATCTCGTTTTCATGCAGTTCGACCAGCTGGCGCCGGGCAACCGCATCTCGCTGCCGAAGCCGTCCATCGACACCGGCATGGGCCTCGAGCGCATCGCTGCGGTGCTGCAGGGCAAGCACGACAATTACGACATCGACCTGTTCGTCGCGCTGATCCGCGCCATCGCCGATCTCACCGGCGCCGATCCGCAGGGCCCGATGAAGGCCTCGCTCCGCGTTATCGCCGACCATCTGCGCGCCTCGTCGTTCCTGATTGCCGATGGCGTGCTGCCGTCGAATGAAGGCCGCGGCTATGTGCTGCGCCGGATCATGCGCCGCGCCATGCGTCACGGCCAGTTGCTCGGCGCCAAGGAGCCGCTGATGTGGCGCCTTGTGTGGGCGCTGGTGCGCGAGATGGGCCAGGCCTATCCGGAGCTGGTGCGCGCCGAGAGCCTGATCGAGGAAACGCTGCGCCTCGAAGAGACGCGTTTCCGCAAGACGCTGGATCGTGGTCTCGGCATTCTCGACGACAAGAGCGCGTCGCTGAAGAAGGGCGACATGTTCGACGGCGAGACCGCCTTCACGCTGTACGACACCTATGGCTTCCCGCTCGATCTGACCCAGGACGCACTGCGCAACCGCGGCATCTCCGTCGATATCGCGTCCTTCACCGATGCGATGGAGCAGCAGAAGGCAAAGGCGCGCGCGTCGCGCTTCTCCTCCGGCGAAACCGCGACGGAGGCGATCTGGTTCGAGCTGCGCGAAAAGCTCGGTGCTACGGAATTCCTCGGCTACGAGACCGAGAGCGCTGAAGGCGCGGTCACTGCGCTGGTGAAGGACGGCAAGGAAGTCGACAGCCTTAAGGCCGGCGATACTGGCGCGATCATTCTCAACCAGACACCGTTCTATGCGGAGTCCGGCGGTCAGGTCGGCGACACCGGCGTGATATCAGGCGAAGGCATGACCTTCCGTGTGACCGAAACCCAGAAGCGCGCCGGCGATCTGTTCGCCCATATCGGCACCGTCGAGCAGGGTACACTGAAAGTCGGCGCAGCACTGGCGCTCGACGTCGATCATATCAGACGCTCGTCGATCCGCGCCAACCACTCTGCGACGCATCTGCTGCATGAAGCGTTGCGTCAAGTGCTCGGCGATCACATCGCCCAGCGCGGTTCGCTTGTGGCGCCCGATCGCTTGCGTTTCGACTTCGTGCATCAGAAGCCGATCACGGCCGATGAACTGCGCCGCGTCGAGGATATCGCCAACAATGTCGTACTGGAAAACGACGCCGTCACCACGCGCCTGATGGCGGTGGATGATGCGCGCGAAGCCGGCGCGCGTGCGCTATTCGGCGAGAAATATGGCGACGAAGTCCGTGTCGTGTCGATGGGCAAGATGCCGCGCGATAGCGGCAGCAATGCGCTCGGCTGGTCGGTCGAACTCTGCGGCGGCACCCATGTGAAGCGGACTGGCGACATCGGCATGATCTCGGTCACGGCCGAGAGCGCGGTGGCGTCCGGCGTCCGTCGCATCGAGGCGCTCACGGGCAATCAGGCGCGTCATCACGCCAATGAGACGATCCAGCTTGCGAAGACCGCGGCGAACGAACTCCGCACTACGCTCGACGATATGCCGGCACGGATCGCCGCGCTGATGGATGAGCGCAAGAAGCTGGAGCGTGAACTGTCCGAGGCGAAGAAGATCATCGCCATGGGCGGCGGTGCTGCGACCGGCGCGTTGGCCGCTGGTGGCGCGGCCGCCGACGTCAAGACTGTCGGTGACGTCAAGCTGATGGCCAAGAGTGTGTCGGGCATCGAGATGAAGGATCTCAAGAGCCTGGCCGATGCCGGCAAGAAGCAGCTTGGTTCGGGTGTTGTCGCGATCATCAATGTCGGTGAAGACGGCAAGGCCGGTGTCGTGGTCGGCGTCACCGAGGACCTGATCAAGCGCTTCAGCGCCGTCGATCTGGTGAAGCTCGCCTCTGAAGCTCTCGGCGGCAAGGGGGGCGGCGGGCGTCCTGATATGGCGCAGGCCGGTGGTCCGGATGGCGCGAAGGCCGATGCAGCACTGGCTGCGATCGAAGCGGCGATCGGTAACTGATCTTGTCATTCCGGAGGCGTGCGAGCGTCAGCTCGCGCGCCCCCGGAATCCCGCAATGTGACTCTAGCATCGAGATTCCTCGCCATTCCTATTGGAATGGCTGAGGCTCGCGCTCTCAGCTACGCTGAGACCGCGCCCGAGAATGACAGTACTGTCCGCGCAACCCCACCTCGCGATGACGTGACCGGTTGACGCTGCGACCATGAGTAGCCTCTGACGAGGCTGGTATCCCATGCGTCCATGCGGCAAAAAGCGGCATGGAGCACAACACCCCTCTGATTTCGACAGTCGTCGTCGGCCTCGTGCTGGCTTTCATTCTCGGTCTGGTTGCGCAACGCATTCGCGTTTCACCGTTGGTTGGATATCTTCTCGCCGGCGTGCTGATGGGGCCGTTTACGCCCGGCTATGTGGCGGACCAGAATATCGCCAATGAACTCGCGGAAATTGGCATCATCCTCTTGATGTTCGGCGTCGGCCTGCATTTCTCGCTGAAGGATTTGCTGTCGGTCAAGAATATCGCGATCCCCGGCGCCATCGTGCAGATCTCTGTGGCAACGCTGCTTGGCATAGGCCTTGGCGAGGCACTCGGTTGGTCGTTCGGCGGCGGCCTGGTGTTTGGCCTTGCGCTGTCGGTGGCTTCGACGGTGGTGCTGCTTCGCGCGCTGCAGGAACGACGTCTGGTGGACAGCGAGCGCGGCCGCATCGCCATCGGCTGGCTGATCGTCGAGGATCTCGCGATGGTGCTGACGCTGGTGCTGCTGCCGGCGATCGCGGGGTTGCTGAAGGGCGAGGGTAACGGTGCCAGCATGTCGTCGCTGGCGATGCCAGTCTTGATTACGCTCGGCAAGGTCGCGGGCTTCGTCATCTTCATGCTGGTGGTCGGCCGCCGCGTCATCCCGATGCTGCTGCACTATGTGGCGCATACCGGATCGCGGGAATTGTTTCGTCTCGCGGTGTTCGCCATCTCGCTCGGGGTCGCCTTCGGCGCAGCGCTTGTTTTCGACGTGTCGTTCGCGCTGGGCGCCTTCTTCGCCGGCATGATCCTCAGTGAGTCCGAACTCAGCCAACGCGCCGCCAACGAGACGCTGCCGCTACGTGATGCGTTCGCGGTACTGTTCTTCGTCTCGGTCGGCATGCTGGTCGATCCGGCGATCATTCTGCGCGAACCGCTGCCGCTGCTCGCCACAGTATTCATCATCCTGTTTGGCAAGTCGGCGGCGGCCTTCGGTATCGTCCGGCTGTTCGGCTATCCGACCTCGACGGCGCTGACGATCTCCGCCTCGCTGGCGCAGATCGGTGAATTTTCCTTCATTCTCGTCAGTCTCGGTGTGGGCCTTGGTTTGTTGCCGGATCGCGGCCGCGATCTCGTGCTCGCTGGCGCAATTATCTCGATCATGCTCAATCCGCTGTTCTTCGCATTGCTCGATCGCTTCCTGGCCGACAAGGACGCGAAAGCGGCGGCGGCGAGTGAAGCTGCTGCTGTGGACAAGGAGAAAGCGGTCCCGCGCGTCCCGCTCCCGGAAACCCAGCTTAAGGATCACGTCGTGTTGGTTGGTCATGGCCGCGTCGGCAGCGTAGTCAGCAGAGCGCTCCGTTTGAACAATACGCCATTGCTGGTGATCGAGGACACGCCGGGCGTCGTCGAGCGCCTGCAAAGCCTGGGTGTTGAAGTGATCACCGGCAATGCCGCGGCGCCGGATATGCTGCAGGCTGCGAATGTGATGGGGGCGAAGGGACTCCTAGTCGCGATTCCCGATGCTTTTGAAGGCGGTCAGATCGTCGCCAAGGCGCGCGCCCTCAGCCCCACACTGCCGATCATTGCCCGCGCCCATTCCGAAGAAGAGATCGCGCATCTCAAGCATCACGGCGCCAATGTCGTGATCATGGGCGAGCAGGAGATCGCCAAGGCGATGCTCCTGCAGATCGGCGCGACAGCGCCTGTTTAGTCGCGCCGTTGCGCGTTCGCTACACCGACCGCGTCATGCCGCCATCGACGCGGATATTCTGGCCGGTGATATAGCCAGCGCCCTCCGACGCGAGAAATGCAACGGTAGCGGCGATCTCCTCACTCTTGCCGTAGCGCTGCATGGGCACGCTCGTGCGGCGCTCCTCGGTGGCCGGCAGACTGTCGATCCAGCCGGGCAGCACGTTGTTCATCCGTACATTGTCGGCGGCGAAACTGTCTGCGAACAGCTTTGTGTAGGCGGCGAGGCCGGCGCGGAACACGGCTGATGTCGGAAACATCGCCGAGGGCTCGAACGCCCAGGCGGTGGAGATGTTAATGATCACGCCGGACTTCTGCTTCTGCATGATCGGCGTCACCAGCCGGGTCGGCCGGACGACATTCATCAGATAGACATCCAAGCCGGTGTGCCACTGCTCATCGGTAATATCGAGAATGGGCGCACGTGGGCCGTGGCCGGCACTGTTTACCAGCGCATCGATCCGGCCCCATTTCTCCAGCGTGCCATCGACAAGCCGCTTCAGATCGTCGTTCGATTGGTTGGAGCCGGTCACGCCGATGCCGCCGAGCTCCTGCGCGAGCGCTTCACCTTTGCCGGACGACGACAGGATCGCGAGTTTGAAGCCGTCGGCTGCAAGGCGGCGTGCGGATGCGGCGCCCATGCCGCTTCCACCAGCCGCGATGATGGCGACTTTGTCGGATGACATGAGACGGTCTCCCTGAATGTTGTTCGGATCGTATTGCTCTAGCGGCAAATCGTTCGGCGTAGAAACGCAAAACCCAGCGCCTGGCTCTGCGCCTGCTTGGTATTGTCCACCGCGCCGGAGTGTCCACCTGCGACAGTTTCGTTGAACCAGACGGGATAGCCAAGCTCTTCGAGCTTCGCCGCCATCTTGCGGGCGTGGCCGGGATGGACGCGGTCGTCGGTCCGGTTGGTGGTGATGAAGATTGGCGGATAGGTCTTGCCGGGCGCGATCAGGTGATAGGGCGAGAACTTCCGGATAAAGGCCCATTCGTCGGCGATTTCCGGATCGCCATATTCTGCAATCCAGCTCTGACCCGCGAGCAGTTTGGTATAACGCGCCATATCGAGCAGCGGCACGCTGCACCAGACCGCGCCGAACAGTTCCGGATAGCGTGTCAGCATGTTGCCGACGAGCAGACCGCCATTGCTGCCGCCATGGCAGGCGAGCTTCTGCGGCGTCGTTACGCCGGATACTGCGAGATCGCGTGCCACCGCAGCGAAGTCGTCATGTGCCAGATGTTTGGTCGCCTTGCGCGAGGCGAGATGCCAGCCCGGTCCGAACTCGCCGCCGCCACGGATATTGGCGAGCGCATAGAGGTTGCCCTGTTCGAGCCAGAGCTTGCCGATGACGCCCATATAGGACGGCGTCAGCGAAACTTCGAAGCCGCCATAGCCGTAGAGGATCGTCGGCCGTGGCGCGTCCGATGCTTGGAGGTTCTTGCCGATCAGGAAATAGGGGATCCTTGTGCCGTCGGCCGCTACCGCGTGGCACTGCTTCACCTGGATGCCGGTTGCGTCGAATGAGCGTGGCGAGGATTTCAGCGGTTCGAGATCGCCGGCGCCATGCCATAGCGCCGTTGTCGTTGGTCGGTCGAAGCCGGTGACGGTGAGCAGCATATCCTTGCCAAGATCGGGATCGTCTTCACCGCCGAAGGCCGCAACGCTGATCGAGGCGTTGTCGGGCAGACCCGGGACGGGAGTCTCGATCCAGCCGTCGCCGGAACGCCTTGTGAGCATGATGCGGGCGCGGACATTGTCGAGGATCTGCAAGACGACGCCGTGGCGCGTTTCAAGCCAGGATTCCAACGCGCGCGTAGGCGTCGGTGTGAAAATGATCTCGAAGTCGCGTGCGCCGTCGAGGAAGCGATCGAGATTGATCACTGCCAGTGCGCCACTGGGGATGACCATGCCGCTCACGGTCCAGTCCTGCTTCGGGCTGACGAGCAGATCGTCGGCATCGCCGGAGATGGATACTTCTTCGGGCAGGTCAAGTCGTACGCGCTGTCCGGCATGGGGGCCGTTCTTTTGTTCGACTGATATATGCGAGCGCGTGAAATCCAGCGCGCGCCAATACATCAAGCGCTCATGGGTCGGTCGGCGGTCGACGCCGAACCAGGCGGCGACGTCCTGCTTCTCGACCTCGAACACCCTCTCGGCCGATGCCAGCGGCGTGCCGCGCTTCCATTTTCTGACAACGCGGGCGTAGCCGGCTTCTGTGGTGTCGCCAGGATTCTGCGCGCTGCCGAACAGCAGCGTGTCCTGATCGAGCCAGCTCACCTGGGTCTTGGCTTTCGGGATGAAGAAGCCGTCCGCGACGAAGCTCTTGCTCGGAATATCGAATTCGCGGACTTCGATGGCATCGGTGCCGTTGAAGGACAGGCTGATCAACGCACGGGTTTTGTCTGGTGATCGTGCGGCGCCGGAGAAAGCCCAGGAGATTCCCTCAGCCTTGTTGAGTGCATCGATGTCGAGCAGGACGTCCCATTCGGGCTTATCCAGCTTGTAGCTCTCCAACGTCGTGCGGCGCCACAATCCGCGCGGATGACTCGCGTCCTTCCAGAAATTGTAGAGGTGATCGCCCGATTTGCCGACGAAGGGAATGCGATCATCGGCATTCAGGATCGTCAGTACTGCATCGTAGTCGGCGCGATAGGCGTCGTCGCAGAGAAAGTCGTCGGTGCGTTTGTTCTGCGCCTCGACCCAGGTGACGGCCTTGTCGCCTTCGATCTCTTCGAGCCAGAGATAGGAATCGTCATGGCCGTCGGCGGGATTTAGCGCAGTCATCGGGTCACCTCGAAAAAGGGTCGTCTCCAAAAAGAAAGTCCGGGCGCCTGAGGCAGCCCGGACTTCAACTCATGCAGTCAGGAGCGGGCGGAAATCAGGCCGCCAGCGCCTTGGTCAGGTTTTCCGCGACCTTGTCGAGGAAGCCCGTGGTCGAGAGCCAACGTTGGTCGGCGCCGACCAGGAGCGCGAGATCCTTGGTCATGTAACCGGCCTCAACGGTGTCGACGCAGACCTTCTCGAGGGTCTTGGCGAACTTGGCCAGCTCGGCATTGTTGTCGAGCTTGGCGCGGTGGGCGAGGCCCTGGGTCCAGGCGAAGATCGACGCGATCGAGTTGGTCGAGGTTTCCTTGCCCTTCTGGTGCTCGCGGTAGTGACGGGTCACGGTGCCATGGGCAGCTTCGGCTTCCACTACCGAACCGTCCGGTGTCAGCAGCACCGAGGTCATCAGGCCGAGCGAGCCGTAGCCCTGAGCCACGGTGTCGGACTGCACGTCGCCGTCGTAGTTCTTACAGGCCCAGACGTAACCGCCCGACCACTTCATCGCCGCGGCGACCATGTCGTCGATCAGGCGATGCTCGTAGGTGATCTTCGCGGCTTCGAACTTGGTCTTGAATTCGGCATCGAAGATTTCCTGGAAGATGTCCTTGAAGCGACCGTCATAGACCTTGAGGATGGTGTTCTTGGTCGACAGGTAGACCGGAACGCCGCGCGACAGGCCGTAGTTCAGCGATGCGCGTGCGAAGTCGCGGATCGAGTCGTCGAGGTTGTACATGCTCATGGCGACGCCGGCGCCCGGAGCCTGGAACACTTCGCGCTCGATCACGGTGCCGTCTTCACCGACGAACTTCATCGTCAGCGTGCCCTTGCCCGGGAACTTGATGTCGGTGGCGCGGTACTGGTCGCCGAACGCGTGGCGGCCGATGATGATCGGCTTGGTCCAGCCGGGGACGAGGCGCGGCACGTTGCTGCAGATGATCGGTTCGCGGAAGATCACGCCGCCGAGGATGTTGCGGATGGTGCCGTTCGGCGACTTCCACATCTGCTTGAGGCCGAATTCCTTCACGCGCGCTTCATCGGGGGTGATGGTGGCGCACTTCACGCCGACGCCGTACTTCTTGATCGCGTGGGCGGCGTCGATGGTGACCTGATCGTCGGTCTTGTCGCGGTATTCCATCCCGAGGTCGAAATACATCAGGTTGACGTCAAGGAAGGGGTTGATCAGCTTGTCCTTGATGTACTGCCAGATGATCCGGGTCATCTCATCGCCGTCGAGTTCGACGACGGGGTTGGCTACCTTGATTTTTGCCATGGTGGTTCGGGCCTTTAGCGCGTTGCGGGAGGGATGATTTGTAGGGGGGCTATAGCACCGCGCAGGACCCGGCGAAAGCCGCGGCGTCATGCAGTTTCGGCGCAATTTTCAGCCCAAAACGCAGGCTGTTTTTGCTCAAAATGCAGCCTGCGCCGCGCTGCCCGCCGCCACCTACCAGCTCACCGGCAGGCGGCCGTGCCGCTACGTCGCGTCGCGCCGGTACAGGCCGCCGGTGGTCACCAGGAAGTCGATCCGTCCGTCGAGCAGCGCGCGCAGTGCCTCGTCCGGGCTGTTGACGATGGGCTCCTCGTGCACGTTGAAGCTGGTATTGACCAGCACCGGCAATCCGCTGGCCTGCGCAAACCCCTCGACAATGTCATAATAGAGCGGATTGTCCGGACGCGCGATCACCTGCGGCCGCGCCGATCCGTCGACATGGACCACGGCGGGGATGCGGCCGCGCCATTCCGGCCTCACGTCGCAGGCGATGGTCATGTAGCGGCAGGCGCGCGCATTGACGGGATTGACGTCGAACACCTCCGCGGCACGCTCAGTGGTGATCACGGGGGCGAACGGCATGAATTCGGATCGGCTCAGCCGTTCGTTGAGCAGGTCGTGGGTGCCGCGCCGCGCCGGATTGGCGAGGATGGTCCGGGCGCCCAATGCGCGCGGGCCGTATTCCATCCGGCCGTTGTAGATCGCGCCGATCTCGCCCGCCACCAGCCGCTTCACCGCGCCATCAACCGGCGCCTCATCGACGCGGCGAATCCCCGGGGTGGCAGCGATGCCGGCGTCGAGCCCGGCCTGAAAATCGCGGCCGAGATAGACATCCCCGAGATCGCGGCGGCGGCCCAGCCATGGCACGAGGCCGTCGCGCTGCATCAGGTAGGACAGCACGCCGCCGATCGGCAGGCCGTCATCGCCCATCGCCGGGAAAATGAAGAGTTCATCGATCGGCAACTGCTCGGCGAGCAGGCGGTTGAGCTTGACGTTGGCGAACACGCCGCCGGACAGGCCGAGATGTCGCGCCGGATGCCGCTGCAACAGGCGCTGCAGCGACAGCAGCATGGTGTCTTCCAGCACCTTCTGGATCGACGCCGCAAAATCCTCCCGGCCGGCCTGTTTGGCCAGCCGGCGCATCAAGGCGTTCATCTGGTGATAGCTGCGAAAGCTGGACTGGATACGTCCGTCCGGGGCTACCGAAAAATACCCGGCGATCGTATCGGCCGCTGTCGGTTTCCCCATGGCCGCGAGCCCGGTCAGCTTGCCCTCGTGCCGGTTGGGGCGAAATCCGAGCGACTTGGTCGCTGCGCTGTAGGCACGGCCCAGGCTGTCGACGGGATTTGGCAGGAACAGACAGGCGTCGTCGCCATAGAGCGTCGTCAGGCGGCGGTCGGCGAAGTGCCGGTAGCTGTAATTGACATTGTCGCCGCCGCCATCGGCCGTCACCAGCAGGGCATCCGGCCACGGGCTGTAGAACAAAGTGGGCAGCGCATGCGCTTCGTGGTGGTTGTAGAAATGGATCGCGGCGTCGTCGCGGAAACCGCCGTCGCGCCGCCACGCCGCGGCATCGAAGACGTCCTCCGCCCGCTGCGCGCGGTAGCGATGCTGCTCGGCGCCGAGCAGCAGGCGGTCCTTGCCGACCCGGCTGCGATACTGCTCGCGCAGCCAGCGGAGGCCGCCGAGGCGGGGGAAATAGGCCTTGGGAAACATCGCGCGGCTGGTGGCGACGACGTCGACATCGCGCCGGGTGGCGCCGGCGATCGACAGCACCTCGTCGATGGCCGCATCGGGGTGTACGCTGCCATCGCTCTTGTGCCGGGTCAGTCGCTCCAGCGCGATGGCAGCCTTCAGATCGTAATCTTCGAAAATGGCGACGGCGGCGTCATGGACGCCGGAGTGAACGCTGAGGATAAGCTGGGACATGAAGGCTGCAAGGTCATTCGCGGGAGTGGCACATTACCCGCCCCGTGCCACGACCGGCAAATCACGAGCCCGCGGCCGGGAACTCGCCCCCATCCGGGTTGTCAGGCGGCAGGCAGGCCGCGGACACGGCAAGGCATCGTCGCCGCATGAGAGCGGTACGGTCCGCGGCCTCGCACGCATGTCCCGGCGAAAGCCGGGGCGTTATGCGGTTCAGCCCAATTTTGAACCCAAAACGCAGGCTGTTCGCGCTTAAAATGCAGCCTGCGTCGCCGTGCCCGCCACCACGTACCAGGTCACCAGCAGGCTGCAGATCAGGGCTCCCGGCAGGCTGGACCCGGTCCGCCGCCAGGTGAAGGTGGCAATCACGGCCACGATGGCCATCAGGGGCACGAACTGGATCGCTACGATGGTGTTGAGCGGCACCGAGGTGATCGTGGCCGGATCGGGGTCGATCAACTGGCCGTTGAGGAACAGCGCGCCGTACTGGATGCCGAGCAACAGGACGAAACCGAAGGCCAGCGCGGCCATGTTGGTCAGGTAGATCGCCGGCCGGCTGGCGCTGAGTGTCGAGAAGTTCCGGTGCATCACATGCAGGGCGATCACGAAAAACAGGGTGATCGGGGCGAGATAGATCAGCGCCATGAGCGCCTGTTTGCCGTTCATCAGCTTCAGCGCCACGATCCAGAACCGGAAATCGACGGTGAAGATCCGGTCGGCCAGCCAGAGCGCCAGATAGCCCGCGGCAACGGTCGCCACCGCGATGGCGATCGACAGGCCGATGATGCCGCGGCGGCTGGCGCGCTTCGGCGCGAACGGCATCAGCAGCAGCGCGATGGCGGTGTTGATCAGGGCCCAGACCACGATCTGGTTGGTGATCGCCTGCGGCAGCCAGGGCTGCGCCTTGACGTAGGTCCCGGCCAGCGTGAAGGCGGGATAATAAGTGAGGGCCGGGATCAGCACCGACAGCGCGAGGGCGCCGAGCCAGCGGCCGCGATTGACCGGGGTCTCGACCGGCCGGGTGCCGTCGGCCGGTTCGGGCAGGATCAGCCGGGAGAACATCCGGGCTTCCAGCAGGCCGTCGAACATGCCGATCAGGAAGGCGACGAAGCCGAGCAAGGCGATGCCGGTGCCGATCTCCTTGCGGAACCAGATCTGGTCATTGGCCGGGAGCGGCGTGCCTCCGGTGAGCGTCTTGCCGAACCAGTCCAGCGCATAGCCGATCGCCTCATGGGAGATGTGCTCGGCGGGATGGGTGATGGCCGGGGTATAGAGCACCCGGGCGGTGCCGGCGGCGAGGTCGCCATAGACCTTGCCCGGTTCGACCGCCGCATTCGTGCCGAACAGCGCCCACAGCTTCGGGCTGCTGACGGTGTCGCGGGCCTTCGGCACGCCCCACATCAGGGTGGAGAACTCCTCGTACTTGGCGAACACCAGCGCCAGGTTGCGCGGCCATGTCGGTGTGCCGTCGGCGGCGAAGGGTTTGCCGGTGGAGGAGCCTTCCAGCACCATGGCCTTGTAGTCGTTGGGCATGGCGGTGGCCGCAGCCAGCACCGTCCAGCCGCCCATCGAGTGGCCTTCGAGGCCGATATTGGCCTTGTCGACGATGTCCAAGCTGCGCAGATGCGCCAGTCCGTCTGGTCCGCCAAACCCGTTCGCGAAAGCGGGCCCGTCACTGTAGCCATGGCCGGTCTGGTCGAGCGCGAGGACGACATAACCGCGGCGGGCAAATTCGATGGCAAAGCCGTCCTGGGTCTCGCGGGAATTGATGTAGCCATGGACCGCGAGGATGCCCGGCGCCGGGGTCTGCGGCGTGGCGTTGGGCGGGGTGTAGAGCAGGGCGCTCATGGTGTTGCCCTTGGCGCCCTTGAAGCGGATGTCCTCCACCTTGATGCCGCCCGAGGTCTGGGTGAGATGGGCGAGGAGGCTGCCCGCGACCATCATCACGGCCCCCGCTATTGCCAACGTCCATCTTGCGCGCATCGCATTCCTCCCATAATCCGGCGCCTGGCGTTGCTGGCGGTCGGTTTCGCTTGAAGTTTCGTTTCCCTGTCTCTGGAACGGGTAACCGAAAGCGAACGCAAAGCAAACGGAGTGCACGGGCGCGCCGGACGGTTTATGGGGAAATCTCGCCAAGCCCTGCCAAGCCGTTCAACCGGCTGGTAAAAACGGGCTCACTTAAAGTGGCCTGTAGCGCCCGGATGAGGTGTTGAATCAAAACCTTCAGTGGTTGATTCAAGATCTTCAGAGATTGAATCAGAAAGTGAAGTGCGATGTCCGGTTCAGGCACCGACTCTACCAAGGCGCATACCGACCTGGTCGGCCCCGTTGTCATCCTCGTCGAACCGCAGCTCGGCGAGAACATCGGCATGTGCGCCCGGGCCATGGGTAATTTCGGCCTGACCCGGCTGCGTATCGTCAATCCGCGCGACGGCTGGCCGAACGTTCATGCCCGCCGGGCAGCGTCGGGCGCCGATCACATCCTCGACAAGGTCGAGCTGTTCGACACCGTCGAGCAGGCGGTCGCCGATTGCACGCTGCTGTTTGCCACCACCGCCCGGGCGCATGATCAGGCCAAGCCGGTGGTCGCCCCCGAGGCCGCCGCCGCCGAGACCATCGCCCATGTCGCCACCGGCGCGACCGCCGGCATCCTGTTCGGCCGCGAGCGCTACGGGCTGCAGAACGAGGAGGTCGCGCTCGCCAACCGGATCATCACCTTCCCGGTCAACCCGGCCTTCGCCTCGCTCAACCTCGCCCAGGCGGTTCTTCTCTGCGGCTATGAATGGTTCAAGCAGGCGACCTCCAACGCGCTGCCCTATGCGATGCCGGAGCGCTCCGAGCCGGCCTCCCAGCACCAGATGTCGGCCTTTTTCGACAACCTCGTCGGCGAGCTCGACAAGGTCGAATTCCTGCGCCCGCCGGAAAAGCGCGACACCATGCTGGTCAACCTGCGCAACATCTTCACCCGGATGGAGCCGACCAAGCAGGACATGCACACGCTGCACGGCGTGGTCATGGCCATCGCGGAAGGCCGCAAGGGCCCGGCCAAGGGCGGCGTGCTCGACGGCGAACAGGCCACCCGGCTGCGGGCGCTGCTGGCCGAACACGGCAAGGCCTCGTCGCCGCATGAGAGCGGCACGGTGCGCGGTCTCGCCCGCATGCTCCGCCGCAACCCGACCGATGCCGAGCGGCTGCTGTGGGATGCGCTGCGCGCCGACCGCCGCTTCGCCGGCCAGTTCAAGCGCCAGACCCCGGTCGGCCGCCACATCCCGGATTTCGTCTCATTCCCCGAGCGGATCGCCATCGAGCTGGTCAATCCCGGTGAGACCGAGGTGATTGTCAGCGACCGCGCCGCCCGGAAGACCTGGCTGGAAGAGCGCGGCTACCGCGTGATCGCGATGCGGGCGGACGATGTTATCAGCGACATCGCGGCGGAGCTGGATCGGCTGGAGGCGTTGCTGGCCAGCGGGATGCCGGGGCAGGGGTGATCTGAACCAAGGATGATCTGAAATCGGGTGGCGCGCCGCGGCGTATCTCGTCATTCCGGGGCGCTCGCCGCTTGGCGAGCGAACCCGGAATCTCGACATGGGAGTCTCCGGGAGCCAAGCCACTCCGAGATTCCGGGTTCGCGCCAAGAGGCGCGCCCCGGAATGACCGCGTGATGCGACGCGGGTACCACGCTACAATGCAATGACCAGCCGCGATCAACGCGGCGGCCGCAATACAGGGAGACCGTCTCATGCCCCTCTCCACCGCCGAGAAGCGCACCAACTTCCGCAAGCTCCACGAGTCCGGCTGCTTCGTGCTGCCCAATCCCTGGGATGTCGGCAGCGCCCGCTATCTCGCGCATCTCGGCTTCAAGGCGCTGGCCTCGACGTCAGCCGGCTATGCCTGGTCCACCGGCCGTCCCGACAACAAGGTCACTGCCGACGACGTCATCGCGCATCTCGCTGATCTCTCCGCCGCCACCGATCTGCCTGTCAATGCCGACTTCGAGAACGGCTTTGCCGATGACCCCGCAGGCGTCGCCGCCAATGTCGCCCGCGCGGTGAAGAGCGGCATAGCCGGCCTCTCCATCGAGAACTCCACCGGCAAACCAGACAAGCCGCTCTATGACGACACGCTCGCTATTGAACGCATCAAGGCCGCCCGCGCCGCCATCGACGGCGTCGATCCCGCGGTGATGCTGGTCGCGCGCTGCGAAGGTTTTCTGCATGGCGAGCGCGACCTGACAAAGACCACGGCGCGCCTTGTCGCCTTTGCCGAGGCCGGCGCAGATTGCCTCTATGCGCCCGGCGTCGCTTCGGACGAGGAGATCACCACGCTGGTGAAGGCACTCAGTGGCAAGCCGCTCAATGTCCTCACCGTGCAGCCGACCATGACCGTGCAGCATCTGGCCAGCCTCGGCGTCCGCCGCATCAGCGTCGGCGGCGCGCTCGCGCGCGTGGCCTGGGCTGGATTCATGGGCGCGGCGCAGGAGATCGCGGGGCAGGGGACGTTCACCGCCTTTGCGCAGAGCGCGAAGGGCGGGGAGTTGAACAAGCTCTTCAGCGAGCAATGACGCTCGCTAACCTCTCCCCGCAGCGCGGGGAGAGGTCGCCCGGCGAAGCATAGCGGAGCCGGGCGGGTGAGGGGCATCCACCGGCCATCTGGCATCCGCGGACTCTCGGATCGCTGTTTGAGCCCCCGCATCGCAGCAACGATTTTCCGATCTGCTCACGGATTGGCCGCAGAACTCCGTGTTCCAAGAAAGCCTTCCTAGTCCCCCGCTGCGACGCCAGAGGCTGCGCTATCGCAGAGGTGTAGTTTATTATATCAATAAACTACGGCGAGCATGCACCAAGCGAACAAGCTCGTCGACGCTGACCAAGACGCCGGTCCACGAGTGTCGATGCGTCAGCGGAATGACTATCAAGGGGGCGACATGCCGATCTCGTTGAGCGAAGCGAAAACGCATCTGCTAAAAGGCACGCCATTGTTGTGGACGAAGTTCGAGAGCCACAAAGCCGGTTCGGTCGTTCTTGAAACTGCTGGTGCGCGGCGACTGTTCAAATTCTTGAGCGAGCAGGTTTCGTCAAAGGTCGCGGAAGCCAACGAACAGCTGTTTTCAGGCCTTATAGCTGCATGGGCCGCAACTGATGATCCAGCCGCAACGCTCATCTCCGCACCGACAGTAGCGGCGGCCGGCGTTTGGAGACTGATGCGCATCGAGGCTCAGAACTTCGGTGGTCTGACGACGTTTGACGGGCCACCATTCGACATGATCATTGGTAGCGAAAATTGGTGTCTTGAAGGTCAAAATGGAAGCGGCAAGACCTCGCTAAGTAACGCAATCCTCTGGGCGATGACGGGAAAGCGTGTTCGAGAACAGGACGGCTTGGTCGACGAGCTTGGCGCACGCGCGCCGGTCAGCAATGCAGCAGGGAAAGAAATCGGAAAGTGGCCATCGGTCGTTTCCTATCCAAAAACACCCGCCGAACTCGCAAAGAGTGCCGTTGCTTGGGTGCGGCTGACTTTCGAGAATGAGAAGAGCGAGCAAGCCATCGCAGAGCGGAAAATCACATCGCCTAAAGATGGTGATTCCACGCATGACGTTTCAATAGATGCGCGATTGATCACTGTTCCTCAGTTGATCGAAACAGGTCTACTGATGCCTGCGCGCATCCCTCGCATTGGCTTTGGTGACAAGAGTCAGTCTCTTTACGAAGGCGTAAAGCTGCTCACAGGTCTCGATCAACTCGGCGATATCGCCGACGGCGCAAGTAAATTCGGAAATAAAGCCCAGCGCTTCTACAAGTACGCTAAAGATCAAGGTGTCGACGCTATTGAAGCCACGTTCGCCACGAACATCGGTAAAGCAGAGATTCACGCAAAGACACTCACAATCGATATCTCTGGGCTTCGAACGCTCGGGCAAAAGGATTTGGACAAATCTCTTGTGGAGGCTGCCAAATCTGCCGCCGCTCAGGCTAGCGGCCACATCGCAACACTAAAGACCGAAATTGCCGAAGGCCTCGACACGAGCGTTGTAGCCGTACGAACGCAAGTAAAGCAGGCTGTGCAGAGCGCCCGCGCGATTGCCAGACTGGGAGTTAGCGGAATTGTTCAATTTGAAGCATGGGTGGCGCTAAAGGACGCGTCTACGGATGAAAAGTTTGCGTTGCTTCCCGGCGCGATCAAGGTCGCGCAAGGAAAGCTTGAAGAAGCGGTTCTCTGGCATAGGCGGCAGTCCGAAGACAATAGGCTTCGTCTTAAAGCGCTCGCCGCACGCTACTTCGTAGAACCCGAGAAAAACGCGCTAGCAATTTGTCCGCTTTGCGAAGGCGAGCTAACGACCGCGGACCAGAAGAAGCTTGCCGCCGAACTTGCAGATCTCCGTAAGCACGCCGCCGCTGCCGAAAGGAAAGTCGAGGATGCGTGCGCAGCGATCGACCGCGATCTTCGCGCGTTGTTGACATCTGAAATTGGAAAGCATTTCGATCTCCTTCGTGCAATGGCTCCAAAAGACGCATATTCGGATGCCGCGCGAGCGCGTTTTTCCGAGAATGAGGCCTTCAGCGACGTACTGACCGGCATAGCCAAGCTCACAATCGAGATTGTCGATAGCCAGATAATCGCATTGCCAACATTCTCGGCACCTGCGGTGACGGCGATCCCGTCAGATACGCCGGAAGTAGCGGCCACGCTTTGGAAGACTATGCATTCGCTGCAAACGGTTTGCGAATTGGCGGCGTGGTGGGGAGGAAATGCGGCCGCGTTTCGTGACGCATGGGCGCAGCTCGTCGGCAAAACCAAGGAAAACGAGGAGCCGCCGGAGCGCTCAATCGCTGGACAGATTCTAAAGCTGGAACAAGCTATCGAAAAGGCGGAGCCGCTCGATCAGTTTGCGGCGTGCCTAACCGCTGCTGCGGACGCTGTAGTGAAATGGGAGAAAATCCAGGAACATCAGAGGGTCCGCGAGGCGATCATTGAAGCTCTGGAACCGCTTAAAGAGCTGCGTCATCTCGTTAGCGCAGAAACAGCACGGTCAATCACGACGCTGTCGGGGCGCATCAAGATAGTTCTCGAAAAAATTCGACTTCAAGAGCGATTTACATATGAAGACGCATCGCTCGGTCGCAAAGCGGTCAACGTAGAGGGCAGCTTCGACCCGGGCGTGCAGATCGACGCCTTGCTTGTCGCAAATACCTCGTGGTTGCGCGCGATCCTCTGGGCATTTGTTTTTGCGTTGCGCGAGGAGACAATTGAGCAGATCGGCTTCAATCCTATGCCGCTTGTCCTGTTGGACGACCCACAGGTTACGTTTGACCCGCGCAACAAGAGAAAGTGGGCGCAAGAGATAGCGCGCCTCGCCAATCTCGATGCGGCTGATCCGATGGGAATGCACCTCATCCTCACCACGCATGAACGGCAGTTTTTTCAATATCTCGTTGATGAGTACTTGCTTGAGGGCCAGCAGGGCTTCGTTTCGCCGCTCAACAAAGCGTCGCCTGTCGTAACCATCGTCAACGGTACGAATGTCGATCGTCAATATGAGAAGGCTGTGGCGAACAACGATGATGCCGTCGCCCGGCAATTCATTGCCGCTGTCAGAGTGTATTGCGAGGATTTGCTGAAATGCATGATGCGGGCTGAGAGCCCCGATATTTTTGATATGAGCCTCGATGCCCTTCGCAACGAACTTAAGCGCCTGCGCGAAGCGCATGTGCAACCGTTCAACCGTCAAGTCTTTAGAGAATTGGTAGATATGCTGATGGGCGGTGGCGGCAAGGAAATGAATGTCATCAACCAAACGCATCATAAAGATGACGAAACGCTTGGCGTTGCGCAGGCAAAAGACATCAAAAAGTTTTGGGACAAGAAACTTCGGCCCAAGCTACATCAAGCGTTCCACGTGTACGCCCAGTTCGAGGCATTTTCTGGAGAGCCTCGGCTGTTTGCTTGGCAGGACAACGTCGTCGCTTTCCCAGAGGGGAACGCAGAGGCGATCAAGAAGTTCACGCTTTTGAAAACAGGTGTAGCGGCCGCAGCGAAGACCGACGGTCGAGCCGGTGATGGCATCGTCACCATCAAAGAATGGGAAGCGGCCAAGCCCATTCGCCTATTTAATCATGACGTCTACCAACTTGCCGCGGGTACCCTTGATCCAATCGCCGGAATAGGTGATTTTCTGATCGTGTCTAATTTTGCTCCAGTGACTAAGCATAGCCTTGTGGTCGCGACATTCGGTGAGCAGCTACTGGCGCGGCGTCACAGTGAAACGGACGTACATCCAGACATGGCGGTTCTAACCGGCCAAACACTCGAACCTCACGATCTTCCTCAGCCAGTGATCGCGCCCAAAGAGAAAGTGAAGCAAAAGAAAGTAGTTGGAACGCTGTTTGTGTCGCATCTTACTGCGCCACCACCGAAAGTAGCCAATCAGGAGGTTGTAGCGGTAAGTGATCTGTCGTTGGTGGAAAAGACGTTGGCTAACGCGCGTCTTTTCGAAGTGCAAGGGCGCAGTGCCGAGCCTATCGCGCTAGATACGCAGCTATTGGTCACGCATCCGGTCAATTTCGGGGCTGAAGCACTGAAGCGCTTGGAAGGCCGTCTCGTTGTAGCAGTAGACGATGCGGGTGAGCGTTATTTCAAGCGGCTCCGTGTGCACAATAAACTTGTCGTCCTGGAGAGCCTCAATCCCGATGGCAACACGCCTGCACAATTACTTAGTCTCGACGGATCGAACGGTCTTCCCACGCTTTCAGGCTTGTTGGAGGTAGTTGGAGTTCTTTTCGAAGTTCCCGATCAAGGTTCAACGGCATGACGGAGTGAATTGCGGCTCCGACTCGCAGGAGGCGCCTACAGCCGGCGCCGCGGCCCCCTCGGCCGCAGCGCCGGGTGGTCGCGCTCCGGCGGCGTATGCGCGTCCTCCAGCAGGGCCATCGCTTCATCGGGGATGCGGTCGATAGCGACGCCGCCGCGCCGCATCTCCTTCAGCGCATTGCGGATTGCGGTGTCGCGGTCGATCCAATCCTGGCCGGTGCGCGCCGGCGCATCGGGGCGGCGACGCGGGCGGCGGTTGCCCATGGCTTCCAGCCGCGCCATCTTCGCCACCTGCATGGCCTGGATCAGCCGGTCGAGGTCGACCGTGGGGCTGTTCCACAGCTCGGTGACGCAGCGCTCGGCCAGAGCCTGCAGCTTTTCTCTCAGCACGCGCAGCTTCAGCCGGCGGCCGGCGCGGGCGCCCCGCAATGTATCGCTGGCCACAGGCGCAAAGGGGTGACGCTGCCAGCCGCCCTCGCGAGCCCAGCGCCCGACGGTGCTGTGGGTCGCGCCGGTCCTTGCCGCGATCTGCTTGTAGGTCAGCGTCGTCTCCTCGATCAGGCGGCGCGCCGCGGCAACCGTGGCATTGGTGTGCAGCTTCTTGCAGCCCTTGGGGCGGCCGCCCGGAACCGGCGGTGGTCCGGGATCGGCATCGACCCGAACGCGTGCCACCGGGTCCGCGGAGGAGTCGATGATGCGGATGTTGGAGGGAAACAGAGGATAGGCAGGATAGCGCATGCCGACTCCCTTCAGACCGTGGCCAATCGAGAGTGGAATATATGCCCATTACGGGAGAGCGCAAGCGAGGCGTGGCTGGGTGCCGGACGGGTGCGGCTGGGCTTTGGTGTCATTCCGGGACGCAAAAGCTCCGCTCGGGCTGCGGACGATTGATCGCCACGCGGATCATTTCACGCCATTTTTCGCCATTTCGTCAGCTACACTTGGCTTGATGGCCAGCGCTGATGCCAGATCGGCCTCGCTGCCCGTAACGTCGCCCTTACGTCGTTTAGCGACGCCGCGGCCGTATAGGGACGGTGCCAATTTTGGCTCCTTGCGCAGCGCGGCATCATAGTCGGAGATTGCTGCGTCGAGCGCCCCCATTTTCAGATAGGTGAAACCGCGGCTGTCGAGCATACGCGGATTGCCCGGCCCGAGACGCAGTGACTCGTTGCAGTTTTTCAGGGCGTTATCGAGATCGCCGACGACGGCTTGGTAGAAGCAAATGTTGTTCGACCAAATGGCATTTTTCGGATTAAGCTTACGCGCCTGACCGAGGTCCTGCAGGGCGCGTTCGTACTGGCCTTTTTTGCCATAGGCGGTTGCGCGCACAGCAAAACTGAAGGCACCTGCCGGTTTTGGATTGAGTTCGATCACCCGATCATAGTCTGCCACGGCGCGGTCCTGGTGGCCCAAGGCTTCATAGGCCGCAGCCCGATTGAATAATACGGCAAAGCACCGTGGATCGAGTTTTTCCGCCTCGTTGAAATCCTCAAGGGCGCGGTGATATTGCTGCTTGCCGAGATAGGCTACGCCCCGGTACGTGAGCGCACGAGCGTTGCGAGGCAGGAGCTGAAGAGCTTTATCGAGATCGGCGATCGCACTGGGATATTCCGACAGTCGGGCGTACATCTCTCCCCGAGCTGTATAGGCAATCCAGGAATCAGGATGCAGCGCAGTTGCATGCTGGAAGTCTTCCAGGGCTCGGGTGAGCTCATAGTGCGCATAGTGAGCAGTGCCTCGCGTGAGGTATAAGGCAGCGTCGTTCGGATTGAGCTTGATAGCATTGTCCAGCAGCTCCAATGCACGCGCATAATTCTCGCCGTACATATGGCTAGCGATCGTTCTGGTGAATTCCCTTCTTTTTTCCGCTTCGGCACCGAGTTTCGAATCCTGGTCAAAAGGCGTCGGAGACGGCATGCCATGGCAGGCTGACACAACAAGGGTCGGCTGGGCATCGGCTGCGCGGGCAGGCTGCATGGACGCGCTTGCGATCATGATTTGCACGAAGAGCACCCACGCTCGCCATACCCGGGAATGCAGTAGATTGTTCGACCTGTTCGGGCTGATGTCGTTCTGTTGGCTGAAATTCACGGTATGCCCCAGCGAAAACGAAAAGTAGTATACTACCTGACTTGCTGCGGCACTCAACTGGCTGTGCGGCGGAGGGTCCTCGCACTAAGCCCCTGTCCTGGCCCGTGCCCCCTCGATCCCCAACACCTTCATCCGCGACGCCAGCGTCGTCGGCCTCACGTCGAGCAGCTCGGCCGCGCCGCCGGGGCCGAACACCTTGCCTGATGTCGCGGCAAGCGCTGCGAGGATGTTGCTGCGTTCGTGATCGCGCAGTTCGGCTGAGGTCATCACCGCCGGCCGGGCGTCGGACTTCACGCGATGGGAGCCCGCGGCGTGATGCGGGCCGGGCGCATCGGGCAGGTCGATCCGCAGCCGGCCGTTCTGCGCCAGGATCACCGCGCGCTCGATGACGTTCTGCAGCTCGCGCACATTGCCCGGCCAGTCATAGCGCGACAGCCGCCGCGCATCGCCTTCGGACAATCGCAGATCCGATTTCAGTTTCTCGCTGAGCAGGAAGTGCTGCGCCAGCAGGGGAATGTCCTCGCGGCGGTCGCGCAGCGGCACCGACTCCACGGGAAACACGTTGAGCCGGAAATACAGGTCCTCGCGAAAGCGCCCGCGCGCCACTTCCTGTTTCAGATTGCGGTTGGTGGCGGCGATGACGCGGACATCGACGGAGCGGGTGCGTTCCTCGCCGACGCGTTCGAAATTGCCTTCCTGCAACACGCGCAGCAGCTTGCCCTGAAGCTCCAGCGGGATCTCGCCGACCTCGTCGAGAAACAGCGTGCCGCCATCGGCCAGCTCAAACCGGCCGATGCGGTCGCGCACCGCGCCGGTGAAGGCGCCGCGGACATGGCCGAAGAATTCGCTCTCGAACAATTCACGCGGGATCGCCGCGCAATTGACGCGGATCAGTGGCCGGTCGCGGCGGCCGGAGGCTTCGTGGATCGCGCGCGCGATCAGTTCCTTGCCGGTGCCGGACTCGCCGGTGATCATCACCGCGGCCGTGGTCGGCGCCACCAGCTTGACCTGCCGCAGCGTTTTCTGGATCGCCTCGCTCTGGCCGATGATGCCGCGCGGATTGGTCTCGATGCGGATTTCCTCTTGCAGGTAGGCGTTTTCGAGCTCGAGACGCTCGCGCAGCCGATCGACTTCGGCCAGCGCAGCATGCAGCTTTTCATCGGCTTCGCGGCGCTGGCTGACATCGCGAAACACGATCACGGCGCCGACCACCATGTGGCGGTCGCGGATCGGGGTGGAGGTGTATTCGACCCAGACCGGCGTGCCGTCCTTGCGCCAGAACACCTCGTTGTCGACATTGTGCACGGCGCCGTCGCGAAACGCCGCATAGATCGGGCAATCGTGATCCGGATAGTGGCTGCCGTCGTGATGGCTGTGATGCACGATGGGGTGGATTTCCTTGCCGACGAGTTCATCGGCGGTCCAGCCCAGCATGCGCTCGGCGGCTGGATTGACGAAGGTGGTCTTGCCATCGGCATTGACGCCGTAGATGCCTTCGCCCGCGGCGCGCAGGATCAGCTGGTTCTCGCGTTCGATGTCCTGAAACACGCGCTCGACGCGCTGCCACGCGGCAATGCCGCCGCGCATGTGATCCTCGGCCGCGGCATCGACATGGCGGCGGCGGCGCTGTTCGAGATCGCTCATGGTGAGCAGCAGCAGCGCGCGCTCGCCTTGCGGCACCAGCGATCCCGCATATTCGAGTTGCAACGCTTCGCCGGTGGCGTGACGCGGCGTCAGCGTGTTGGTCCAGTAGGAGCCCTTGGCCAGCACCGCCTGGGTGAACACGATCAGCGCCGGCAACTGGCCCGCATGCAGCGCGCTGATCTTGATCTGGGGCAGCAGTGCGCGGTCATAGCCGAGCAGGGTGCAGGCGGCCGGATTGGCGTCGATGATCTGGTCGGCATGGGGATCGAGCAGCAGCGTCGGCTCGACCGAATAATCGAAGGCGATGGTCCGCAAATCATGCGGCTGGGCCGTTGCAAAATCCATCGGCAAAACTCCGAAAAATCGTAATCAGGCTACGAATTTTCGTGTAGCACGAATTCTCGTAATCGCCAATGCAGGCCCGAAATGCCTGCGGCTATTGGACATTCCTGCGCGCGCCGGGCTGGCACACTCCTTGCGTAAATGACCGGAGCGTCACCGAGGAGGTCACATGTCCACATTCGACAATCCGTTCGATCCCGCCCGCCGCTTGCGCGCCGGCGCCTGCAGTTGCGGTCAGCACGCCAGCCAGTCCGAGCATGAGGCCACGCTGCAGCTGAGCTGCGACATTCCCGAGACCGAGGACAAACGCTACGAGGGCGTCGTCGCCTCGGCGGTCATGCGGGCGGTGTTTCCGAAAGAGATCGCGCGCCGTGCTTTCCTGAAGTCGGTCGGTGCGTCGTCGGCGCTGGCGGCGCTGTCGCAGTTCTTCCCGATCAAGACGGCCACCGAAGTCTTCGCGCAGGGCGCGGGCAAACTGGAAAAGACAGACCTCAAGGTCGGCTTCATTCCGATCACCTGCGCGACGCCGATCATCATGGCCGATCCGCTCGGCTTCTATGCCAAGCAGGGGCTGAAGGTCGAAGTCGTGAAGACCGCCGGCTGGGCCGTCATCCGCGACAAGACCATCAACAAGGAATATGACGCGGCGCATATGCTGGCGCCGATGCCGATCGCGATCTCGCTCGGGCTCGGCTCGCAGCCGATCCCGTTCACGGTGCCGGCGATCGAGAACATCAACGGCCAGGGCATTACGCTGGCCATGAAGCACAAGGACAAGCGCGATCCGAAGGACTGGAAGGGCTTCAAGCTCGCGGTGCCGTTCGACTATTCGATGCACAATTATCTCTTGCGCTACTATCTCGCCGAACACGGCATCGATCCCGACACCGATATCCAGATCCGCTCGGTGCCGCCGCCGGAAATGGTCGCGAACCTGCGCGCCGACAATATCGATGGCTTCCTCGCGCCCGACAATATCTGCCAGCGCGCGATCTATGACGGCGTCGGCTTCATGCACATCCTGTCGAAGGAAATCTGGGACGGGCATCCGTGCTGCAGCTTTGCGGCCAGCAAGGAGTTCATCACGACGTCGCCGAATTCCTTCGCCGCGCTGACGCGCGCGATCGTCGATGCCACCGCCTATGCGTCGAAGGCGGAAAACCGCAAGTCGATTGCGGAGGCCATCGCGCCGGCCGCCTATCTCAATGCGCCGCCGGTGGTGCTGGAGCAGGTGCTGACCGGCACCTATGCGGACGGCCTCGGCGGCATCAAGACCGATGCCAAGCGCGTCGATTTCGATCCGTTCCCGTGGCAGTCCTTTGCGGTGTGGATGATGACCCAGATGCAGCGCTGGGGGCAGATCAAGGGCGATGTCGACTACAAGGGCGTCGCCGAGCAGATCTATCTCGCCACCGACACGGCGAAGGTGATGAAGGAGATGGGCCTGACGCCACCGACGACGAGCTACAAGTCGTTCGCGGTGATGGGCAAGACCTTCGATCCGGAAAAGCCGAAGGAGTATCTGGCGAGCTTCAAGATCAGGAAGGCGACGTGAGGTGATGACGCGCCAATTGCTCAGGCTGTCGTCCCCGCGAAGGCGGGGACCCATACACACCGTGTCTGTGTGGCGGCAGATCGGTGAGGGCTGCGCTCGATCCGAGAGCCGGAGGTTATGGATCCCCGCTTTCGCGGGGATGACAGTGGAGTGTGTGGCGATCACCAGAGAGCAGACTAGATGATCCAATCCCTTCGCTTCCGCGCTGCCGTCGTCTCCATCGCGATCTTCCTCGCCTTCATCGGCGTGTGGCACCTCGCCACGCGGCAAACCGCGTCGGTCGGCACCATGTCGCCGGAATACGCAAAACTGATGGGCCTCACGGCGACGTCGGGCAAATCGGCGATGCCCGGGCCGCTCGATGTCGGCGCCAAGTTGTGGGAGCACCTGAAGCGGCCGTTCTATGACAACGGGCCGAACGACAAGGGCCTCGGCATCCAGCTGGCTTATTCGATCGGCCGCGTCGGGCTCGGCTATCTCATCGCTGTCATCGTCGCCATCCCGCTCGGCTTCCTGATCGGCATGTCGCCGCTGATGAACAAGGCGCTCGATCCCTTCATCCAGGTGCTGAAGCCGATCTCGCCTTTGGCATGGATGCCGCTGGCGCTCTACACCATCAAGGACTCCAGCCTGTCGGCGATCTTCGTGATCTTCATCTGCTCGGTGTGGCCGATGCTGCTGAACACCGCCTTCGGCGTCGCCGCGGTGCGCAAGGAATGGATCAATGTCGCGCGCACGCTGGAAGTCGGCACCTTCCGCCGCGCCTTCACCGTCATTCTTCCGGCGGCCGCGCCAACGATCCTCACCGGCATGCGCATTTCCATCGGCATCGCGTGGCTTGTCATCGTTGCCGCCGAGATGTTGGTCGGCGGAACGGGCATCGGTTACTTCGTCTGGAACGAATGGAATAATTTATCGATCACAAATGTGATTATCGCGATCCTGCTGATCGGGATCGTCGGCATGCTGCTCGATCAGATATTGGCGCGCTTCACCCGCATGGTCACGTTTCCGGAGTGAATGCGATGACCACCAAATTCATCTCCATCGAAGGCATCGCCAAGCGCTATCCGGCGGCGGCGGGCGGCAGCACCACGATCTTCGAGGATCTCTGGCTGTCGATGCCATCTGGCGAATTCGGCTGCATCATCGGCCATTCCGGCTGCGGCAAGACCACGGTGCTGAACATCCTTGCCGGGCTCGATGAGCCCAGCGAAGGCACCGTCATCGTCGACGGCCAGGCGATATCCGGCACCAGTCTCGACCGCGCGGTGATCTTCCAGAGTCACGCGCTGCTGCCGTGGCTGACGGTCATGGGCAACATCGCCTACGCCGTCTCGTCGAAATGGCGCAAGTGGGACAAAACAAAAGTCCGCGCCCATGCGCAGACCTATATCGACAAGGTCGGCCTCACGGGCTCCGAGCACAAGCGGCCGTCGGAACTGTCTGGCGGCATGAAGCAGCGCGTCGGCATCGCGCGCGCGCTGTCGATCACGCCAAAGATCATGCTGATGGACGAACCGTTCTCGGCGCTCGATGCGCTGACGCGCGGCACGCTGCAGGACGAGGTGCGGCGCGTCACGCTGGAGACCGGCCAGACCACCTTCATGATCACCCATGACGTCGACGAGGCGATGTATCTCGCCGACAAGATTTTTCTGATGACCAACGGCCCCGGCGCCGTGCTGGCGGAGATCGTCGAGAACCCGCTGCCGCGGGATCGCTCGCGCATCGATCTGCACAAGCACCCGCATTATTACGCGCTGCGCAACCACATCATCGATTTCCTGGTGACGCGCAGCAAGACCTTCACCGCCACCACGCCGCACCATGACCCGCGCCATGTGCCGGTGGTCAGGCCCGCATTCCCCGAGGCGCCAACGATGCCGTCTCTTCACAGCGCGACGCGCTAGCCGCGTCACCCGAAGCCTCACGACCGAAGGAGAACCATCATGCTGCGATCCGATCTCACCGAAAAGCTGCTCGACATCAAGCGCGAGAAGGAATGGACCTGGAAATATATTTGCGAGCAGATCGGCGGCTATTCCGAAGTGCTGATCGTCGGCGCCATTCTCGGCAACATGAAGCTGACCAAGCCGCAGGCGGCTAATGCCGGCGAGCTGTTCGGCCTCTCGAAGAGCGAGACTGCGATGCTCAACGAGATTCCGATGCGCGCCGAAAACGTGCAGATGCCGCCGCAGGATCCGCTGATCTATCGCTTCTACGAGATGGTGATGGTGAACGGCCCGGCCTGGAAGGCGCTGATCGAGGAGGAGTTCGGCGACGGCATCATGTCGGCGATCGATTTCGACATGGTGATGCAGCGCATCGCCAATCCCAAGGGCGACCGCGTGCAGATCACGATGTCCGGCAAGTTCCTGCCCTACAAGTATTACGGCGCGACGGGCAATGTGCCGGAATATGGGTTCAAGGAAGGGTAGGCGTAGCGGACCTGTTTCACTCTCCTCCCGTGCGAAGCGACCCTTCGCCAGCGGGGAGAGGTCGCGCGCTCTTGCGCGCGGGTGAGGGACGTTGCTCCGGTCTGTGGGCCAACAGACGAGATTGGCAAAGATTGCCAATTGCGATAATCTGCTGTCCAGTGGAGATCTCGCCATGCCGACACGCAACGTCAATCTGACGGACGAACAGGACGCCTTCGTCGATGAGGTCGTCCGCGCCGGGAAATATCAGAACGCCTCTGAGGCGATGCGCGACGCGGTGCGCGGCTTGCAGCATCGCATGCAGGCCGACGAGCTGAAGCTCGATCTGCTGCGTGCGCAGGTTCAGGCCGGGCTCGATGCGCTCGGGCGCAGCGACTTCACGGAACTGGACGACGCGGACCTCGATGCCGCGCTGGATGACCTCGCCGCGCCCGCGCGGTGACGCATGGCGCGCTATCGGCTGTCCGAACCGGCCAGGGCAGATATCGCCGGCGCGCTGCGGACCAGCGAGACGATGCACGGGGCGGATGCGCGCCTGCGTTATCGCGCGCTGCTGACGGCGGCGATGCGGCGCATCGCAGCCGATCCGGTGTCGCCTGTGAGCGTCGATTGCAGTGACCTGTTCGACGGTCTGCGCAGCTACCACATCCGCCACAGCCGCAGCGATGGCCGCGAGGCGCCGGTCGGCCATCCCGTCCATGTGATCTTCTATCGCGCAGCCGAAGCCGGCGTCATCGAAATCGTCCGCGTGCTGCATGAGCGGATGCTGCCGAGCCGGCATGTCGAGGGCAATCCCTGACGACATCATGAGTGGTGATAGTCAACGGCCCGGCCTGGAAGGCGCTGATCGCAGCGGAATTCGGCGACGGCATCATGTCGGCGATCGATTTCGACATGGTGATGCAGCGCATCAGTAACCCCAAGGGCGACGGCGTGCAGATCACGATGTCCGGCAAGTTCCTGCCCTACAAGTATTACGGCGCGACGGGCAATGTGCCGGAATATGGGTTCAAGGAGGGGTAGGGCACGTGCGTGCTGGTCTCGGACGCGGTGCAGTAATCTCAGGCGATGCCTTGGCATCGCCGATATGGTGGACGGTAGGTCCGGGACCAGCGCGGGGCGGCCGTTTTGCTTGCGGCGAATTATGAGTCACCGCGGAGCAGTGTCCAAAGCAGCCAAGAACCGCCGCGCGAATCAAATGCGATTCGCGTGCGGTCGAGTGGCTGGAATTTGTCCCTATCTAAGTCCTGATAGTGTCGAACTAATTTTAGAATAAGTGACAAGAGCAGAGATAACACTAGCCTCCTAACTTCATCGACGCGGATGGAGGCGGAACATGGAAAATATTCTACTATTTCGCCAGCTACTTAAGTCGCTGGACTTCCTTTGCGCGGTCCATGTTGCGGTTCGTGTCGTTTGCGTGGTGGGCGTGCTTGCCAGTTTAATTTTTTCAGACGCAAATGAGTCTTCAAAGAAGCAGTTGGAGTTTGAACGAGAAGTGCTTTTGCGGCATTTAGCTGAACTCGAACGGCAGGCGGAGCACAGACGTCTGTTAGATCTCATCGAAGCTATCAAGCCTCGACGTGACTTGACACTTCCCGCAGAGTTCGACGAAGGGTATTAGTCTTGCGATAATACGACAGGCTGAACCGTGAGGGCGATCGTCGTGCTGGTACACCATGACTGATGGCCTTAAAGCTATTCCTGAGATTCCGTCAGTCCTTCGCGACGCGGCGCAGCGTGGAGTTATGATCCCGTTTGTTGGCGCGGGAGTTTCTGTTTTAGCCGGGTCGCCAACGTGGGGGCAACTCGCAGACGGTGCTTTGCGAGAATGCGTACGAAATAACAAATTCACGTATAGTCAATTGGCTCAGATCGAACACCTAAGCCCGCGTGTCAAACTATCGATTGCGCGCGGACTAGAGCTTGAACATGGATTTTCAATAGATTTCGCCAGTCTTGTCCAGCCGAAGCTGAGCGACGAGAAGAAGGCTGTCGGAAATCGCATTTACTCGTTGCTTGGAAGATTGGGAACAACATTCGTTACCACCAACTATGATGACTGGTTAGGTACCGAAATTGTCGATATTCCGCTCCGGGTGAATGCTCCCGACGTTCAGCAAACGACAACGGCAAGTTCGCCAACAGTGCGTCGGCAAATATTTGACGTGAACGAATTCACGCTAGCGAATCTCGATAATCCGAAAACCGTGTTTCATCTCCACGGGTCGCTCGCTGAGCCGTCCGGCATGATCATGACTACGCGTGAATACATCATGCGTTATCGAAATGATCGATTGAGCAGTGGCGCTGACCGTGAAAATCGAACGCTTACATTTTTGGATTATTTGTTCTCACAGAAGACGGTGCTGTTTGTTGGGTACGGTCTCGAAGACCTAGAAATTCTTGAATACGTTGTTCAAAAAGCGCGAGTGCCGATGGAAGGTGGGCAGGCCGAGGCAAAACACTTTATGATCCAAGGCTATTTTTCGCACGAAGAGGAGCTGATGAGAAGTCTTGCTCAATACTACAGGCAATGCGGTATCCAGCTTCTGCCCTTTCTGCGAGATAGGAAGGATTGGGCGCAGCTTACAGACGTGTTGGAGGAGTTCGCGCGTGCAATGCCTGCAAAGTCGCCAATGAATCTGGAAATTCAAGCCAACATGGAGGCTCTCCTGGATGACTAGCCTCCCCTCCAAGTTGGAGTCCTTCATCGAAACGATGAAGAAGGGTGACGAATTCGCCCACCATGGCTTCGAGCTGTTATCGAAGCGATCCGAGCCCGAAAAGTATTTCGATGCTCTCAAAAATGCCGGATTCTTCAACGCGGACCGCAACCCAGAAGCAATTCCTTCTCAAGAGCCGGGGTTCGTTCAGATCCCATTTTGGTCTGCTCTAGTCTATCTAAAAGCAGTCTCCAAGAGCGCCGGGGAGAATGATAACTCGCGGCTTGCAGATAAAATTCTTGCAGTTGTTCGAGGTGTCACAACGTTTCGGGGGGCTAACGGAAAGTATCGCGACAACTATCGAACATACTACAGTTTTGCGGATATGTTCGGCGTTCTGCCTCTCGCCAGCATTTCGTTGGATGACATAGCGCTGGTGCGCATCTGGCTCGCATCGCGCTTTGATCGCTCGCTTGTGGCGAGTTCTTTGAGTAAGGGGCTCCTAAAGCGTCTTCTTTCAGCTGCGCTACCGGAAAATATTGATCGGGCGTGCGAGCTGTTGAAGGAGTGCGTGGCTTTTGAGTGGCGCTCCGAGAAGGATCAAAGGGGGAGGGAGCTGGTTTCCGCGGTCGATGACTATTGGCTCAAGGAACTTTTAGACGCCCATGCAAGAACGATTGGCGGAAAAGCTGGGCTTCGGGCTGTCCGGATTTTCGAAGAAGGACTTCGCACAATCTTTTCAGACGTGCGGCGGAGCTATGGGAGTACCCTATGGCGTCCGGCTATCGAAACGAGTGAACAGAACACAGAGTTTGGTAGCGTTGAGAATAGATTCGTTGAAGGAATGCGGGAGTCGCTTGGTGGCTGGATAGAGGCTGCGCCATCCGATGCGGTCGGCTACGTAAAAGAGATATTGACCGACAAGTCAGATATCATCCGGCGCATCGCGGTCAACTCTGTTATAGAGTATTTCGAGCTGCTTAGCGAAACTTTCGAAGAGGTGATTTCTAAAGAACTCTTCTCGGTGGAGTTACGTCACGAGATGTATCGTCTGCTTAAGCAGCGTTTCAGCAGACTATCGGCGGTGGGAAAGGAAAAGGTGATCGCATCATTGCGCGATCTACCTCAGCTAGCTGTGGAGGATTCCGAGCGTCGCCTCCGGTTTACGCAACGAGAGTGGTTGACAGCGATCAAGGATCAACCGGAGGTAACGGACTGGTATCATGAACTCTTGGCAGACACCACGCTGGGGGCTCCCTCGGACCATCCCGAGTTTCTGAGTTACCACGAAACTCGTATGGGCCCTGGCCCCGCGCCGTTTGAGCAGGAAGCTATTGTCGCGTTTGCGGAAGATGGTTCGCTTGTTGGCCGCTTGAATGCCTTCGAAGAAACAGACTCTTGGAAGGGGCCCACGCTACGGGGGTTGATCGATGCGCTCGAGGCCGCTGTAGCGAGCGCGCCGGGAGCGTTTATTTCGCTCTTGGCAGAGTTTAATCAAGCCAAGATACCTTTTCAGTACGCACTGATTTCGGGATTCTTGCGCGCATTTGAGATGGTCGATGAAAAGAGAGAGCTCTTCGACTGGAACTTGGCTTGGCCGAGGCTCATTTCGTTCTTTGCGGACCGTCTGAATGACCCAGACTTTTGGTTGGAATCGACCGGCGACGAGCAAGGGGGGATGATCGCTAACCGCTCTTGGTTGACGTCGTTGATCTCGCGGCTTCTGGAGGCAGGCACCAAGAACGACGCGACTGCCTACTCTCCAGAACTGCTCCCCCAAGCGTGGGAGCTCATAAAAGTCCTGTTGGATCGTTCAGAGGCGGAGCCGGCTAATCTCGCTGATCCCATGATGCGAGCGCTGAATAATGAAAAGGGGCACGCCGTCGGTGCAATGTATAATCATGCGCTCCGGTGTTGCCGTCTTGCTCAACATAAAGGTGAGAAAGTTTCGGAGGCATGGGATGTTCTGGCACCAGTATTCGATCTAGAGCTCGCGAAGTGCCGAGATGCGAATTTCGAGTTCTCTACGTTGTCTGCGTCGTATATCGCCAACTTGGAGTATATGAGTGAACCATGGCTGACTGCGAACATTCACGGTCTCTTCCCCCAAGACTATGTTGCAAACTTCAAGGCCGCTGTCGGCGGGCTTCCATACGCGACACCCACTCGAAGAATATATCAGCTTCTCGCATCAACCAGCGTTATCGATCACGCGCTTCAGCTTCAACTTGAGAACTCCCATAGCCGAGAGCGTCTGATTGAATGGATTTGCCTTGCTTACCTTTGGGGTGACGAAGAGCTTGAGTCCCGCGAAATGTCTCGAATCTTCAAAGGCGAGGCGGCGGACGTCACGGATGCGGTAGACTTCTTCTGGCAGGTTAGAGGTGACAAGCTTACGCCTGTACAAGTGGAGCGTGTTCTGGCCTTCTGGGAGCGAACTCTAAGTTGGGCAAGTAAACAGCCTGAGGTTCCGGAAGTTGTTTTGTCCCACGCGAGTCGGCTTGCGCCGTATCTGGCTACATTAGACGAACGAGGTGCATCGTTGCTGCGCACGGTCATGCCGTACGTGCATTCGGACTACTCTACCGATCAGATGATCGAAGAGCTTGCGCGCTTGGCGGAATCCAATCCTGCTACAGCAGTCGAATTGTTAGAGCTTATGTTCCAAAGTCATACGCCCAATTTTGACTTAGACAACAAGCTAAAGACACTTCTCGAAACTCTGCACACTGCGGGCTATCGGCAAGAGGTACTGCGCATCGTTGAAAAGCTTAGAAAGACGTTGCCGGACATGCTCAGCTTCTACATTAAACTTCGAGATAACTCTCAGAACTCGCCGTAGCTGCTGGCGTCATGAGTGGATGGGTGGTTTTTAAGGCAGCAAGACCGATCAAGACACGCCCATCCGCCCATGCCATACCCGCCGCATGAACGCGCCTCGGCCAAAGCCCCCTGATCTCGCCGCCGTCCTCGCCTGGATCGAGCAGCATCTCGACGATCCCTTGAGCGTCGAGACGATCGCCGCGCGCGCAAACCTCTCGCCCTATCATTTCTCGCGGCTGTTCTCGGCCGCGATGGGGCGGGGCGTGATGGCGCATGTGCGCGGGCGTAGGCTGGTGCGCGCGGCGCAGCGGCTGACCGCTGATCCCGATCTGCGGCTGGTCGATCTCGCATTCGAGTGCGGCTTCGACTCGCAGGAGGCGTTCACGCGCGCGTTTGCCCGCCTGTTCGGCGTCGCGCCGGGGCGGTTTCGGCGCGGCTTCAGTGTCACTCCCATCGAAGGACAATATCCGATGACCATGCCCGATGACGTCGCCGTCGTTGTTACCCGCTTGCCGGACCTGGTGGCGCTGGACGGTTTCACCGTCGCAGGTCCTTCGGCGCGGTTCGATGAGACGAACAAGGCCGAGATTCCGCAACTGTGGTCGAAGCTGATGGGCGCATTGCCGTTCAAAGGGCAGGCGCCGAGCTGGACCACCTATGGCGTGGTCTGGAATGTCGACCGCGCCGAAGGCAGTTTCGACTATATGGCCGGTGTCGGCGTCAATGACGATGCGGCGCTGCCTGCGGGCTTTGCGGCGAAGCGTATCGAAGCGTCGCGTTATGCGGTGTTTCGCATCGTGCTGAATGGCGGGGCGGTGCATCCGCAGATCAAGCGCGCGATGGCGACCATCTGGGGCGAGCTGGTGCCGGCATCCGGGCTCACCGTCGCCGACCGGCCGGACTTCGAGCGCTATGACAGCGAGTTCGCGCCGACCAAGAAGGGCGCGGTGATCGATTTCTATCTGCCGGTGGAGGTGTGAGGAGACGTGTGAGGCTCCGTCCTCTCCACGTCATGGCCGGGTGACCCGGCCATCCACGTTGCTTTCTGCGCTCGGCGCAAAGATGGATCCCCGGGTCAAGCCCGGGGATGACGTGGAGAGAGTGGTGGCTAACGGCGAGGTTCATGCATGGTGAAGTGCGGAGGCATGACGGAGTCATGCGCGTGACGGCGCGCTAATATCGCCGGCTTCCCCTTGGCCGCAGCGCCGGATGGTCCCGCTCCGGCGGCGTATGCGCCGCTTCCAGCAGCGCCATCGCGTCATCCGGAATCTGTGTCACATCGACGCCGCCGCGGCGCATCTCCTTCAGCGCGGTGCGGATCGCAGCGTCGCGCTCCATCATCTCGCGGCCGGTGCGCGCGGGCATGTCGATGTGGCGACGCGGGCGCCGGCGGCCCATCGCCTCCAGCCGCGCCATCTTCAGCAGTTGCAGCGCCTGCATCAGGCGGTCGATGTCGACATCGGGCTGCGCTTCCAGCTCGCGCACGGCGCGCTCCGCCAGCGCGTGGAGCCGCTCGGCGAGTTTGCGCAGCTTGAGCTTCTGCGAGGCGCGGGCGGAGGGCACCGTGTCGGTGGCGCGCGGCGCGAACAGCGGGCGCTGCCAGCCGCCGTCGCGCGTCCAGCGGCAGATCGAGGCGCGGCCGACGCCGGTCTGCTTCGCGATCTCGCCATAGGTCAGCACCGTCGTCTCGATCAGGCGGCGCACCTGCGCGCATTTGGCATCCCCATGCGGCCGCCTGGAGCCGCGCACCCGCGGGCCGCCCACAAAGGCGTCCGGCGCCTCGGGCTCATCGGGCGTCACGCGAAGGCGGAGGATCGGGCCGAAGAAAGGATGGGTCATGCCAAAGAATATATACCTAGATCCGGAATTGCGCAAGCCGGGCGTGCGACGTCCCGTGCATCGCCGTCCGTCGTCGCCGATTTCGTAGGAGGCGCGCATCCGGTCACTTGGCTGCACCTGTGATTGCGCGATAGGCTGGCACACGTCGATCGTGCCTGGCTCACAAAGAGAGGGCGGCGCGATGCGGAGGAAACCCGGCGGGAACGGCAGGGGGATTTCATGGCAGGTGTCGATTATCTGATCACCGCGCGGGGCATCTCGGGCGCGGCCTTCAACGAGAATGTCGGCACCATCCGCTATCTGCGGGTGCCGACCAATGTGGCGATCCCGACGCCGGCGATGGCGACATCCAGCAAGACCGATCTCGCCAAATGGGTGAAGGAAGTGCGCGACATTGCTGATGGCGATCCCAACCAGAATTCGATCAGCGTAGCCGGCGACATCCTCGTCTTCATCCACGGCTACAACAACGATCTCGACATCATCATGAAACGCCAGCGCCAACTGGCGAAGGATCTCAAGGCCGAGGGCTGGAAGGGGCTCGTCATCGGCTTCGACTGGCCGAGCGACAACGAGACGTTGGCCTATTGGCAGGATCGCTCCAAGGGCGCGGAAGTGGCGGTGAAGCTGGTGAGCGATTGCATCACCGTGCTGGCGCAAGGGCAGGAGAAGGACTGCGTCACCAATGTGCATCTGCTCGGCCATTCCACCGGCGCCTATGTGGCCATGGAAGCCTTCGTGCAGGCGGAGAAGGACGGCGCGCTGTTCAAGAGCAACTGGCGCGTCAGCCAGGTCGCCTTCATTGCCGGCGACGTGGCGTCGTCGAGCCTGTCGGCGAACGATTCCTGGTCGGGGCCGATGTTCAAGCGCATCCTGCGCCTGACCAACTATTCAAATCCCTATGACAGCGTGCTGGCGGCCTCCAATGCCAAGCGGCTTGGCGTGGCGCCGCGCGCGGGCCGCGTCGGCCTGCCGGCGGATGCGCATTCGAAAGCCACCAATGTCAATTGCGGGGACTATTTCGCCGCGCTGGATCCGAAGAAGAGCACGTTCTTCGGCGACTTCACCCATTCCTGGCACATCGGCAACCGCGTCTTCGCGCGCGACCTCGCAATGACCCTCGAAGGCGCCATCGACCGCGATGCGATCCCGACGCGCGCACTGGTCGGCGGCGCGCTCATGCTGCAAGACAAGCCGCGGCCGAAATTCATGGCCGACTGGGGCATCAAGGCCGCCGCCACCCGCGGCGGCGCGCCGCGGGATGGGACGGGTGTGCTGAGCTAGCGCCGGGAGCGGGGCTCCGGCGTGGTGTCGTGCTCAGCGTTTCGACTTGGCTTTTGACTTCTTGGTCTTGGCCTTCTTGGTTTTCGCTTTGGCTTTTTTGACCTTCGCCTTCGCGACCTTCTTGGTTTTGGTTGTCTTGGCTTTTGCCTTTTTGGCTGACGCAGCCTTTGCCGTCTTCTTGGTTGTTTTCTTCTTGGCTGTCTTCGTCGTCGCCTTCTTCGCTACAGCTTTCGCTGCCTTCTTCTTTTTTGGCGGACGCACCGGTTCGTCATCGCTATGGGTTGCGGCATTGACGGTCCAGTTGGACGCCGGGATCGTGAAGAACATCTCGCGCCGCCGCGACTTGAATCCGCCGGGCTTGAAGTAGCTCTGCGTCCATCTGTCGTCCGGATCGAGAAACACCTTTTCCGGCTTCTCGCCTTTCTTGCGCTTGCTGGCCACGTCATTGGCGACATCGCGGAAATAGAAATGCCGGAACAGCCGATCGAACTCGGTCATGTAGATGTCGGCCACGCGGGTCGAGCCGCGGATCAGGATCATGTTTTCGTCGTTGGTGGTCAGCGATCCCTCCGAGAAATTCGCCGAACCGGTGCAGATCAGGGGATCGTCGCTCAGGGGATCGATCAGCAGATATTTCGTGTGGACGAAGAAGATGTTGCCTTCGTCGCGGGTGAGCTCTTCCTTGAGAAACCAGCGGTCCAGCGGAAATTCCTTCACCTTGCGCTTGGCGACCAGCTTGCCGTCGACCACCTTGAACTCGGCGCCGAGCACGGCGCCGAACGAAATCTGCAGGTCGCGGTCGCCCTTGAGCGCCTTGCGCTCGTCGGCGGTGGGCGGCTTCTCCTTGAGCACGAAGCGCAGGAAGTCGCGGTCGCGCGCCAGGGGTTCGATAAAATCGGCGGCGACGTTGAACGCGGCCGTGAACATGATCGACGATGTGGCGTCGCTCATCCGATCGGCATACCAGTTCAGCATCGATGCCGTCTGGCGCGGCGAGAAGATGCAGGTCTGCGATTTCGGCTTCACGAGGGCGGGCGGGTAGGGCGAAATCTCCGCGACGCCTTCCTTCGCCGGCTTGCCGGTCGGGTTGTCGCTCAGGATCGTCCAGTATTTCAGGTATTGTTCGGCGACGTCGCTGTCGTGGACGAGGTGGCCGACATTCGACTGGCCGAGGAAGCCGGACGGCGTGATGTTGGTCGAGCCGGTCCACACTTCTTGCGGCGTGTCGCCGTCGAGTTTGATGATGAACTTGTTGTGCGGGATCGGCGGCCGCGTGCGCCAGATCACGACCGGCTCGCCATTGTGCTTCGCCTTGACGTCGAGGCCGGCGGCCTTCATCGCCTTGCGGTTCTTGCCCTTCTTGTCGTCATGCACGATCAGCCGGACATCGAAGCCGTCATCGATCTTGGTCTTCAACGCCTCGATGATGGGCGCATAGGTGAATTCGTAGATGCAGGCACGCAGCGCCTCGCTCTTCTTCGTCGTGTCGATATAGTCCAGACAGGCCTCCAGTAGGCCGCGCGAGAGCCAGACCGTGTGCTCGTCCTTCGGATTGTCCATCTCCGCTTCGGTCGGCTTGTGGTTCTTGAACTTGCGCGCATAGGCCTGGCTGGCGATGGCGCCGCGGTTGAACCAGATGCCATGTTGACCATCGTCCTCCTTCTCCGTCGTGACGGTGAAGGCGAGCTTCTCGGCGTCGCGCAGTTCGGGCGCGGTCGGGTCGCCAAATACGGGGATGACCTCGAAGTGATAGGTCGTGCCGGGCTCCGCGGTGTAGTCGCTCCAGAGGAAACTCTGGATCGGAAATTTGTCGGTGAAATACTCGCCGTGCTCGGTGTCGGGCTCTGGCTCGACCTCTTCGAACACTTTCAGCGATCGCAGGAATTCCGGTCTGCCGGCGCCCTTGGCGCGCTGGAACGCAAATCCCAGCAGCCCCTTGCACGCTGCCTCGTCGCAATTGAGGGCGATCATGATTGCGCGCGTGCCCGCGATCGCGCTCGCTTCGAAAGCTCCGGCAGACTTCGTGACGCGCATGGCCCTGTCCCCCCCGTTTTCGATGTGACGTTGATGCTCGCCCAGTGCCGTATTTTTATCAACCTATAGAAGATTTATGACAAACTACACGCTTAAGGAGTGTGGGCGAGGGGCGGTGCAATGTCGCGCCGGACATGCACGTGGACAGGATCTCGCAGTCCGTGAACATGATCGCATTAATGGAAATGATGCGTTTCCATCGTTTCCCTTTTCTTGCTGCCAATCCGGTCTAGATAGGGAGGCAGTAATTCCACCCCGAGACCATTCCCATGAAAAACATCGGCTTCCTCTCCTTCGGTCACTGGACCCCGTCCGCTTCGTCACAGACGCGCTCGGCGGGCGATGCACTGCTGCAGTCCATCGATCTCGCCGTTGCCGCCGAGGAGCTCGGCGCTGACGGCGCCTATTTCCGGGTGCATCATTTCGCGCGCCAGCTCGCCGCACCGTTTCCTCTCCTCGCGGCCGTCGGCGCGCGCACCAAGAAGATCGAGATCGGCACCGCCGTGATCGACATGCGCTACGAGAACCCGCTCTATATGGCGGAGGATGCCGGCAGCGCTGACTTGATCGCGGGCGGCCGGCTGCAGCTCGGCATATCCCGCGGCTCGCCGGAGCAGGTGATCGACGGCTATCGCTACTTTGGCTACGCGCCGGCAGACGGCCAGACCGATGCCGACATGGCGCGGCGGCACACCGAGGTGTTTCTCGACGTGTTGCAAGGCAAGGGCTTTGCGCAGCCCAATCCCAACCCGATGTTTCCGAACCCGCCGGGCCTGCTGCGGCTCGAGCCGCATAGCGAAGGCCTGCGCGAGCGCATCTGGTGGGGCGCCTCCACCAATGCGACGGCGGAATGGGCAGCCAAGCAGGGCATGAACCTGCAGTCGTCGACGCTGAAGATCGACGAGAGCGGCAAGCCCTTTCACGTGCAGCAGGCCGAACAGATCCGGCTCTATCGCGACGCCTGGAAGGCGGCAGGGCACACGCGCGACCCGCGCGTGTCAGTGAGCCGCAGCATCTTCGCGCTGGTGGACGATCGCGACCGCGCCTATTTCGGCCGGGGCAACGAGGGCGAGGACAAGGTCGGCTACCTGCACGGCACCGAGCGCGCCATCTTCGGCCGCAGCTTTGCAGCGGAGCCGGATGCACTGATCAAGCAGCTCAAGGGCGACGAGGCGATTGCCGAGGCCGACACGCTGCTGCTGACGGTGCCGAACCAGCTCGGCGTCGACTACAACGCCCATGTGATCGAGGCGATCCTCAAGCACGTGGCGCCGGGGATGGGCTGGCGGTAGCTAACCACACGCCGTCATTCCGGGGCATGCGTCGCCGGCGAAGCCGGCAGAGCACGAACCCGGAATCCCGATGTGTTCATCATCCCGACATTCCGGGCGGCGGAGAGGTGACCGCCATGCCGAGATTCCGGGTTCGCGTGCGAAGGCGCACGCGCCCCGGAATGACGAGCCTAGTTGCTCATGCGCGCCTACTTCTCAAACCCAACCTTCCTGATCAGTGCAATCGCCGCCTTCTGGTTCGCAGCGATCGCATCGATATCAAGCGTATCGCTCGGAAACGCCCCTATCGCCGCGACCAGCGGGGCGCTCTCGGCGCCTTCAGTGACAGGATATTCCAGCTCGGCCGCGGCATAGATTTTCTGCGCGGCCGGTGTCACCAGGAACTCCAGAAACTTCAGCGCAGCGGCCTTATGCGGCGCGTGTTTCGCCAGTGCCGCGCCGGTGAGGTTCACATGCGTGCCGGCGCCGTCGAATGTCGTCGGCACCGTCTTCACCTTGTTGGCCCAGGCCGTCCAGTCCGCACCCTCGCGACCATCGCGGAGCTGCGCCAGCGCCACGGTGTTGGCGATCCCGATACTGCATCGGCCTTCCGCAAGCTGGCGAATGACGTCGTTGTCCTTGCCTTCCGGCGCATGCGCCAGATTGGCCTTGATGCCGCGCAGCCAGGCCTCGGTGGCGTCCGCACCGTGATACACGAGATAGGCCGCAATCAGTGCGACATTGTTCTGATGCAATGGCGAGCGGATGCAGAGCTGGCCGCGAAAGCGGGGATCGGCGAGATCCTCATAGCGGATCGCGCCTTGTGGTGAGTCATTGCGCACCACCACCACGCGCGGGCGCACCGACAGGCTGATCCATTCCCTGCCGCGCAGCTGCGGCGGGATTGCCCTGTCGAGCAGGGAAGAGCTGGTCGGTTGCGACAGATCGTTCGCGGCGAATTGCGATGTCTTGTCGAGGCCGATGGTCATCAGCACGTCGGCGGGGGAGGCGTCGCCCTCGGCCTTCATGCGCTTGACGAGATTGTCCTCGATATAAGTGAGCCTGACCGTGATCCCGGTCGCCGCCGTGAAGGATGCGATGACGGGTTCGACGAGCTGCGGCTCGCGCGTCGAATAGAGATTGATCTCTTCGGCGCGGCCGGTGGTCATGCCGAAGGAGAGCCACGTCGACACCAACGCGATCAGGAATGCGGTGGTGCGACGTGGCGTGGCCATGATCAGAACTTCACCGTGGCTTCCAGCGAGAACCGGCGCACATCGCCGATCGCCACGTTCAGATTGTTGACTGCCGACGGATAGTAGGTTTGGTCGAACAGGTTCTTCACGTTGAACTGATAGATCACCGGGAAGCCCATCTGCTTGATCTCATAGCTCGCGAACGTATCGGCAACCACATAGGACGGCAGGTAGAAACTATTGTTGGCATCGCCAGGGCGGTCGCTGACATAGCGCGCACCGCCGCCGATGCGCAGGCGACCGGGCAGAAGGGTGCCGAAGTCATAGACCATGAACAGCGAGGCTGTATTGAGCGCGACGTTCTGCAGCGCCTTGCCAATCAGCGTCGGATCGTCGGTCACGCGGGCATCGGTATAGCCGTAGCTGCCGATCATGCTGATATTGTCGGTCAGGCGCCCGGTGATATCAACCTCGAAGCCGCGTGAGCGCACCTTGCCGGCCGCGCGCACCTGATTCACGCTGCCGCTGATAGGAATCGACACGAGCACATTCTTCTTGTCGATGTCGTAGAATGCGACATTGCCCGACAGCCGCTTGTTGATATCGAACTTGATGCCGGTTTCCCACTGCACGCCTTCCTCAGGCTGGATGTTGGAGTCGACTATGAAACCGAGGGGAGCGCCGGTGAACAAGTTGATTGTTGCAGTCGGCTTCAGCGACTCCGTGTAGCTGAGATACCAAGAGACCTCGTCGGTGAACTTGTAGATCACGCCGCCGATCGGTAGCACCTTGTCGCCGGCGAGGTTGGTGTTGGTAATGAATGGGTTTCGCCCACGGCCAGCAAGCTGCTCGTATTCCATCCAGCGCACGCCGCCAACCAGCAGGAGCTGGTTGGTCAGATAGAACGTATCCTGGAGGAAGAGTGCGCGCGTCGACAGCGCGTCGGTCTGGTCGCTGTCGGTCGCGAGCACCGTCGTGCCGGGCGACAGCAGGCCATAGACTGGATTGTAGATATTGAAGACGTTCGGCGTGGCCTGCCGGATCAGGTCCTGCCGATAAATCGTGCGATATTGCGCGTCGCCGCCGAACACCACGTCGTTGCGGAAGCCACCGGTCCAGACGGTGCCCTGCATATAGGAGGTGCCGGAGCTCACGTTGCTGAACGAATTGCGCGTGCCGTCATTGCTGCGGGTGATGAGGCCGGACACTGGATTAACGGTGACCATGCGGAGCTGGTTCGCGCTGAAGGTCTCGGTGTTGAAGCTGTAGGCGGCGTAGAGTTTCCAGTTCTCGTTGATGCGGTGATCCACCGAGGCCTGTATCAGGTCCGTCGTGCCCCACATGTTGTTGTAGGCTTCGTCGAGACGGCGCTCCCGCGGAATCGCAAGCGGCGTGTTGGTGCGGCTGTCGAGCGATGTGCCGCGGTCAAACGGATAGGAGAAGTCACGGTGCTCGTAGTTCAAGTGCACCGTGGTGTCGTCGCCATACCAGGACAGCGAAGGTGCGATCAACGTGTCGCGGCGGGTGCCGAAATTGCGCCAGTAATCCTCGCTCGTGCCATAGGCGATGAAGCGATAGGCGAGGCCGTCATTGCCGATCGGGCCGGTGATATCGAAGGTGCCGTCGATGCCATTCTTCGAATTGCCATAGGTCGAGCCGAGCAGGGTGACCGAGCCGTGCTGATACAGATCGGGGCGCTTGCTGATCGTGTTGACGATGCCGCCGGGATCGACAATGCCGTAGAGCAGTGAGGCCGGGCCCTTCAGTACTTCGACGCTCTCCACCGCGGGATTGAGGCTGCGGCCCTGTACCAGTGGCAGGCCGTTGCGCATGATCGAGCCGTCGCGGTTGTCGCCGAAGCCGCGCCGGATCACGGCGTCGAGCGTACCGGCGAGCGTGTTGGTCTGGGTCACGCCGCTGATGTTCGAGAGCGCGTCATCGAGATTGCGCGGCAGCTGATCCCTGATGACCTGCTCGGGTACGACGTTGACGGTTTGCGAGCTGTTGAGTGGCGGTTGGCCTGACCGCAGCGTCGTCGCATTCGGCATCGCGCGATAGCCGAGGATCTGTTCGTATTTCGCGGCAGCAGCGGCGATGGCGCGCTCGGTCGGTGTCGGCGGGGCGGGCGGTGGCGCGGCATTGCGGCGTGCAGCGACAGTGCGGGCGCGACTCGGCGCGGTGCTGGCGGCCCGGGCAGGCCGGCGTGCCTGTGCCGGCGATTCCACGGTGACAGGCGGCAGTGCCGTGCTCGATTGTGCGTTGGCGACCGACATGTCGGTGGAGAGATCACCCAGCAGGAACGTCGCGCCGATCAACCAATACGCGCGGCGCACCCTGAAGATGCTGCGTGCGTTGCTGTCGAGATTGCAATGGTTGTCCGTCGTCACTTTGTGTCGCCTTCGCGTTCGAGAAACATGCGCGGGCGATCTAGCAGTAGCTTTGAATGAAAACTTCGAATGGGAGGTTGAATCGCTCTAAAGCGACGAGATTGGCGAGCCTGTGTGTCTTCGATGATGCAGTTGCAAGGTGAGCCGCGACACGATTGAACAATCGACGTGCATTTTGAGCAATTTGTAGCACGTGCATTCGAGCCGTCATCGGCACGCTGCGCGACTCTGTTTCAGAATTTGCAGATCGCAATTCGCGATATTCAGTCAGACTCTGCAAGTCTGGAACGTTTCAAAAGACAGGAGCCGCGGCATCATACGATGCGCGGCTCCATGAAACGTCGTGAGTTGCAGCGAGACGTTTCGTTGCAACTCGAGGCTGTGAATCTCAGGTTCCGGCCTTCACCTGCGCGACGGCCTCAGCGGTCAGCTGATCCATCTTCACGCGGAGCTGCGCCTCGGTCATCGCGATGCCCTTGGCGGTGAGATCGGTGAGCACCTTGCGGACCACGTCGCCGTCGCCGGCTTCCTCGAAATCGGCTGTGACGACTTCCTTGGCATAGGCGGCGGCCTCGTCGCCGGACTTGCCGAGCTGTTCGGCGACCCACAGGCCCAAGAGCTTGTTGCGGCGGGCCTCGGCCTTGAACTTCTGGCTCTCATCGAGCGCAAACTTGTTCTCGAAGGCTTCGCCGCGCTTGTCGAATGATGACATGGTTAAGGTTCCCGTCGGGGTTGTTGGGCGGTCAGGACGACGTTGTAAACGCCGGTTCGGAGCTTAGATAAGGTCGAGATACCGTTGGAACAATCGGCCGCAAGGTCGCAGGCAACGGTATCGGGCAGGGCTTATCGGACCAGGCTTGCGCGAGCTTGGGGTAAACCCCCGCCGGACGGGCCGGGTCGATTGTACTGGCAGGGCCGATCGGGTAGGTTGCCGTCAGGCTCGGTTCTCGTTCTGTTTCTTCCCGTTCCTGGCCTTCACGGCAGCTCCGTCGTGGGTCGATCCCGTTATTCGGAGCACACCACATCCATGGATTTCAACAACACCCGGTACATCCCCATGAGCCGTCGACGTCGCATTTATGAAGGCAAGGGCAAGGTCCTGTATGAAGGCCCGGAGCCCGGCACCCTGATCCAGCACTTCAAGGACGACGCGACCGCGTTCAATGCCAAGAAACACCAGGTGATCGAGGGCAAGGGCGTCCTCAACAACCGGATTTCGGAATACCTGTTCCAGCATCTGAACGACATCGGCGTGCCGACTCATTTCATCCGCCGGCTCAACATGCGCGAGCAACTGATTCGCGAAGTCGAGATCGTGCCGCTGGAAGTCGTGGTCCGTAACGTGGCGGCTGGTTCGCTGTCGCAGCGCCTCGGCATCGAGGAAGGCACCCAGCTGCCCCGCTCGATCATCGAATTCTATTACAAGAACGATCAGCTCAACGACCCGATGGTCTCGGAAGAGCACATCACGGCGTTCGGCTGGGCCACCCCGCAGGAAATCGATGACATCATGGCGCTGGCCATCCGCGTCAACGACTTCCTCACGGGTCTTTTCCTCGGCATCGGCATCCGCCTCGTCGATTTCAAGATGGAATGCGGCCGCCTGTTCGAAAACGACATGATGCGCATCATCGTCGCCGACGAAATCTCGCCCGACTCATGCCGGCTGTGGGATATCAAGTCGAACGAGAAGCTGGACAAGGATCGTTTCCGCCGGGATCTCGGCGGCGTGCTGGAGGCCTATACCGAGGTCGCCAAGCGTCTCGGCATTCTCTCCGAAAACGAACGCCCGATGGGCACCGGCCCGGTACTGGTCAAGAGCTGAGGATCAAGACGTGAAAGCCCGCGTAACTGTTACCCTGAAAAACGGCATCCTTGACCCGCAGGGCAAGGCCATTGAAGGCGCGCTGAAGTCGCTCGGCGTCAATGGCATTGCCTCTGTGCGGCAGGGCAAGGTGTTCGACATCGAACTGAACGGCGCCGACGCGGCGAAAGCCGAAGAGGCGCTGAAGGCGGCAGCCGACAAGCTGTTGGCGAATACGGTGATCGAGAATTATCGCGTCGAAGTGCTGAGCTAGGTTACCCCCGATGAAATCCGCCGTTCTCGTCTTCCCCGGAATCAACCGCGAACGCGACATGGCGCGGGCGCTCAAGCTGGCATCGGGGCAGGAGTCCACGATGGTCTGGCACGCCGAGACCTCGCTGCCCAAGGGCACCGATCTCGTCGTCGTACCCGGCGGCTTCTCCTACGGTGATTACCTGCGCTGCGGCGCCATCGCGGCGCGTTCGCCTGTGATGGACGCGGTACGCAAGTTTGCGGCTGATGGCGGCCTGGTGATGGGCGTCTGCAACGGCTTCCAGATTCTCTGCGAATCCGGCCTGCTGCCGGGCATCCTGATGCGCAATGCCAAGCTGAAATTCCTCTGTCACGACGTGCATCTGCGCGTCGAACGCTCCGACACGGCGTTTACCCGTGGCTACAATGCCGGTCAGGTGATCCGCGTGCCGATCGCCCACGGCGAGGGCAACTACACCGCCGATGTCGAAACGCTGAAGCGCCTCGAAGGCGATGGCCGCGTGCTCTATCGCTATTGCTCGCCGACGGGCGAGGTTGGCGACATGCACAACATCAATGGCGCCGCCGCATCGATTGCCGGCATCGTCAGCGAGAAGGGCAACGTGCTCGGCATGATGCCGCATCCGGAAAATCACGTCGAAGACATCATGGGCTGCACCGACGGCCGCGGTCTGTTTGCTGGTCTTGTCGAGCATCTGGAGCGCGCTGCGTGATCGCCGCTGTGGCGCGGCTGTCGAAGCTCGCCGCAGCGCTTGCGCTCGTGCTGGGGACGAGCGTCTCGGCATCTGCCGATGATTATCCCAAACGCCCCATCACCATGATCGTGCCTTTCGCGGCCGGCGGTACGTCGGACGTCATCGCGCGTGCGGTGGCCGAGCAGATGGCGGTGCCGCTCGGCCAGACCATCATCATCGAGAACGTGGTCGGCGCCGGTGGCTCCACTGCGCTGGCCCGCGCGGCGCGGTCTGCGCCAGATGGTTACACCATCGCCATCGGCAATGCCGGTACCAGTGCGGCGACCTACACGATCTATCCGAAACTGTCCTTCACACCGGACTCCTTTGCTTCCATCGGCATGGTGGCCAAGACCTTCGGCGTCGTGGCGCTGCGCAAGGATTTCCCGGCTGACGATCTCAAGGGCTTCATCGCCTATGCCAAAGCCAATCCGGGCAAGGTCAATCTCGGCCATGCCGGGATCGGCTCCTCGAATTACCTGATCTGCAAGAGCTTCGTGCAGGCCGCCGGCATCGATGTCACGCTGGTCGGCTATCGCGGCGCGGCGCCGGCGCTCACCGATGCCATAGGTGGCCAGATCGATGGCGTCTGCGATTCCGCGGCCTCCGTCTCGCAGGCCATTGACGACAAGCTCGTGAAGGGCATTGTGGTCGGCTCGACCGTGCGGCTGGCGACACTGCCTGATTTGCCGACGTCGGCAGAAGCCGGGCTGCCCGAATTCGAGGCGCAGGGCTGGAATGGCCTGTTCGCGCCGAAGGGCACGCCGCCGGAGATCGTCGCCAAACTTAACGCGGCGGCGCGGGCGTCGGTTGAGAGCGATCTGGTGAAGAAGCGTTTCCGCGATCTGTCGACCGTGGCGCCCGATGCCGATGAGCATGCACCTGAGGTGCTGCAGCAACTGGTGACGCGGGATGTGGCGAAATACAACAAGCTCCTGACGCCGTAGTCGTCCTATGTCAGAAGGCGCTTCATTGTCGCGCCTCCACCATTTCAGCACCGCCCATTGTCTCATTACGGGGCGATGGCCTGATATTTGCCCTCTGATATTTACCAAAGTCCCTCTGAAGTCGCCGCGTGCGATTGTCGGATCCAGCACGATATTCTCGTCAGGCCTCGACAGGTTGCTTTTGAAGCGAGTTGGGCATCAAATAGCACGCAGAGGTCGCAGGCTCGGTCGAAGGCGACCTGAAGCGGACTTTCCAAGTCTATTGTGGCCACGTCTATTACGGCGCGTGGTTTCTGAAGTGCTCGACGGTTGGCTACCAGCGTGTCTCGGCAGTTGGAGAGACTGCATGATGAACCGAAGTCAGGTGCTCGTGGATTTGGCGCTCCAGGGCGGAGGCTCGCATGGCGCGTTCACGTGGGGTGTCCTCGATCGGCTGCTTGAGGAGCCGTGGCTGCAAATTGCCGGCATATCCGGAACATCGGCAGGGGCGATGAATGCTGCTGTTCTGGCGGACGGCTGGACTGCCGGTGGTGCCGACGGCGCGCGCGAGGCGCTGGACAAATACTGGCGACGCGTTTCGCGGGCGGCCGCCTTCAGTCCGTTTCAACGCTCTCCCCTCGACCGCCTCATGGGACGCTGGTCGCTCGACACTTCTCCGGCCTATCTCTTCGCCGATCTGATGTCGCGAGTCCTGTCGCCTTATGATCTCAATCCGTTCGGTTATAATCCGTTGCGTGAGATACTGGCCGAGAGCATTGATTTCGAGCGTCTTGCCGGTGCCCCGATCAAGCTATTCGTAACGGCCACGCGGGTACGGACAGGCCGCGGGCGAATTTTCCGTAACGCCGAGATCACCGCGGATGTGCTGCTTGCGTCGGCATGCCTGCCCACGATGTTCCGCGCGATCGAGATTGAAGGCGAAGCCTATTGGGACGGGGGCTATGCAGGCAACCCCACGATCACGCCGCTTGTTCGGGAGACAGATGCGCAGGACACCATCGTCGTGCAGATCAATCCGACCGAGCGACTGGAGGAGCCGCGCACGGCTGCGGACATTCTCAATCGTCTCAATGAAATTTCATTCAACTCGCCGCTGGCAAAGGAGCTGCGGATGATTGCGCTGCTTCGTCAGGTGGCGGATCCTGGCACCGGGGAAGGCGCCCGTTGGGCTCGAATGAAGACACACCGGATCAAGAGCGACATGCTCGCGACTTTCGCCGCGTCATCCAAGCTCAACGCCGAATGGGACTTCGTATCCAAGCTGCGCGACGAGGGTCGGCGAGCGGCGGGTGACTTTCTCGACGCGCATGGCGACGATCTCGGCGAGCGCTCAACAGCCGATCTCGACATCCTGTTGACAGAGTGCTGACGTCATGGGTCTTCTCGGCATTCTCGTCGGGCTTGGTCTTCTCATCTGGCTCGCTTTCCGGGGTTGGAGTGTTCTGCTGCTTGCTCCGCTTGCCGCATTGGTGGCGGCGGCTTTCGGCAGGGAGCCATTGCTTGCCAATTGGACGCAGACCTTCATGGGCAGCGCAGCCCAGTTTCTCGCCCAGTTCTTTCCCATCTTTCTGCTCGGCGCCGTATTCGGGAAGCTGATGGACGACAGCGGTGCGGTCACCGCGGTCGCAAGCTTCATCACTCGTCGCCTTGGCGAGCGCCGGGTCATCCTCGCCGTGGTGCTCTCGGGGGCATTGGTCACCTATGGCGGCGTCAGTCTTTTTGTCGCATTTTTTGTGATTGTTCCGATGGCCCAGTCGCTGTTTCGCGCGGCGGGGATTCCGCGCCGCCTCGTGCCGGCGACGGTGATCTTGGGAACATCGACTTTCACCATGTCCGCCTTGCCGGGCACGCCATCGATTCAGAATGCGATACCCATGCCCTTCTTCGGCACCACGCCCTTCGCTGCGCCGGGCCTCGGCATGATTGCGTCATTGATCATGCTGGGTATTGGACTGTGGTGGTTGCTTCGCGCCGAGAAGGCGGCCCGGCATGCGAATGAAGGCTATGGTGAGGAGCCGTCGAGCGCGATCGGTGCCGCTGCCGATGATGAACTCTTGCGCGGGCGTGCCACGACGGCGCGCGAATTCGATCCGGCGGAGATATCCCACGGACATCGCAGTGAAGCGGAAGTGCCTGTCTTCAATGCCCTCCTTCCCCTGGTTGTGGTTGTCGTCCTCAATCTCGTGATGTCGCTCGTTGTTCTGCCCCGGCTTGATGTCTCCTTCCTGGCCGATCAGCGCTGGGGCAGCACGTCGCTATCTGCCGTTGCCGGGGTGTGGTCCGTTGTCGTAGCGCTCGCAGGAGCGACCGCGACAGTCGTCATCTGCAACTGGACGCGGATGCCTGCGCTGCGACAGACGATGGATGCGGGGGCCAATGCATCCGTGCTGCCAGCGCTGACGGTCGCCAGCCTCGTTGGCTTCGGCGCAGTCATCGCAGCGCTGCCCGCATTTGACATGGTGCGGGACTGGGCGCTGGATGTTAAAGGCGGGCCGCTGGTGTCGTTGGCCGTGTCCACGAACCTGCTCGCCGCGTTGACGGGGTCGGCATCCGGCGGACTGACCATCGCGCTTGATGCGCTTGGCCAGACCTATATGGACGTTGCTATGCGGGAAGGGATCGATCCCGGATTGCTACACCGCGTAGCTGTGATCGGCTCCGGTACCCTGGACATTCTCCCTCACAATGGTGCGGTCGTCAGCCTGCTCGCGATCTGCGGCCTGACGCATCGCCAAAGTTATTTCGACATTGTGATGGTCGGCATCGTGAGCTCGGTTGTCGCTCTTGCCGTCGTGATCGCCATGGGCTCCGCATTGGGCTCATTTTGAACTCCGGCCCCACCGCTGTTCTATCCAGATTTCGCAGTTGACCAGATGCCGGGTGTGGCAGTGAGCCACCTTTGTCCGGAGCCGTTTGTCGGCTACGAATGAACTTTCGCCGTGCTCGCCGCGTCAACGAGATATCGGGCAAGCGAAGCGGCGGCGAATTGATACAATCGCAATCAAACGCCTGTACGATTCGTGTTCGGACAGGCATTTGACCGGGGTACTGCATGGCAAATCGATTGACGATGGCGCAACCCAACCTCGGGGTGCGACACTGGATCTCTCCCGTCGTGGTGTTGGCAACGGTGATTGCGGTGGCCGCTCCGGCGGCTGGAGCCGCTGCAAAGCAGGCGCGTCCCGCCCGCGTCGTCGAGGCGACTGCGCCGCGCGAAGCAGGTGAGCCGATCATGGCGATCGTGTCGATCAAGAGCCAGCAGGTCACGTTCTACGACGCCGATGGATGGATCACGCGCGCCCCGGTTTCGACCGGGGTTTCGGGACGCGAGACCCCGGCAGGCGTCTTTGCGGTCCTCGAGAAGAACAAGGACCATCGCTCCAACATGTATGACGATGCCGCGATGCCGCACATGCAGCGGATCACGTGGAACGGCGTTGCACTGCATGGCGGGCCGTTGCCCGGCTATGCCGCGTCCCATGGCTGTGTGCGGATGCCCTACGGCTTCGCGGACAGGTTGTTCGACAAGACGCGGATCGGGATGCGGGTGATCATCTCGCCGAATGACGCGGCGCCCGTCGAGTTTTCCCATCCGGCGCTTCTGATGCCGAAAGCGGAAGCCATCGCCGCTGCGCCTAGCCGTGTCGAGACGCTCGCCCGCGAAGCTGCGGAGGCCGCTGCCGTAGCCGACGCGGCGAAGAAACTCGCGGCGACCTCGGCGCGCGAGACGAAGCCGCTTTCGGGCGCCCTCCGAAAACTGCAATCGGCGAAGGCGCGCGCCGATGCCGAGCTTGCATCCGCAGACAAGGCGATCGCTAACGCCAAGACCGATGAGGCGAAGACGCGCGCCGAAGAATTGAGGCAGAAAGCCGCCGCCAGGGCCGCGGAGCTCGGGGCGCAATTCGAAACCGCAAAGGCCGATACGGCGTCGAAGCTCGATGCTGCTGCCGCCGCAAAGGACGCCGCCAAGGCCGCCGAGACCAAAAAGGTCGACACGGCCAGGGCGGCAAGCGATGCAAAACTCGCGCTTGAGCCTGTCTCGATCTATATCAGTCGCACGACGCAGAAACTCTATGTTCGGCGCAATACGCACAAGCCGGCGCCCGATGGCGGCGGCGAGGTGTTCGATTCAAGCATCGAAGTTCCAGTCACCATCCGTGATCCCGGCAAGCCGATCGGCACGCATGTGTTCACAGCGATGGCGCGGAGCGACACAGGCCTGCGCTGGAGCGCCGTCACGATAGACGAGGGCGACGATGCGAAGGCCGCGCTCGACCGCATCACCATTCCGCAGGAGGTGCTCGACCGGATCGCAGCGACTGCACTGCCACGCTCGTCGATCGTCATCTCCGATGAGCCGCTCAGCAGCGAAACCAACTATCGCACCGAATTCGTCGTCGTGCTGAATAACCAGCCCCAGGGCGGTTTCATTACGCGCAAGCCGACGCCATCTGCCGATCTCATGGCGAGCAGCGACGATTTTGACGACGGCTTCGGCTCGTTCTTCCAGCGCTGGAATGCGGAGCCCGCGCCCGTGCAGGCCCGCCGCAGGGTCCCGCCGTATCAGCGCCAGCCGCAAATCGGCTGGTGGTAGGTCAAGCCAGGCCATTGCACGCATGGGACGCTAAGCAGCCTGGTCGCATTGACGCGCGTGGCTATCAGCCGGCCTTCCTCTGGTAATGCCGATGTCCGCTGTTGTGCGCTACAACGTGCGAGTGGACTGCGCGCTTTTGGTTGTCTTGCGGGCGATCGCCATGAAAGCGCGCGCGGCCGCCGTCTGATAGCGATGGGCGTCCCAGAGCAAGGCTCCGGAACGGCGTATCCACGGAGGCCCGATTGGAATGATCGCAAGGTCCTTCCGGGTGTTCAGGCTTCGGTCGGCAAGCACTGTCGGCAACCCTCCCGATTTCGCGAGTTCGATCAGGGCCTCGACCGAGTTCATCTCAACGCGCACATCGAGCTTTGTATCGGGCGGCAGCGACTGGTCGAGAATGCGGCGGGTCGCAAAGGCGGTGGTCAGGAGTGCCAGTGGGCGGCGGGCGAGCGCCTGCAGCGTGATCGATTGTTGCCGTGATTGATTTTGCGACTTTGCAAGCACCAGGACGAGCCGCTCCTCGAACAACAGGTCGACCCCCAATTCCGCGTGCTGGGGCGGCGCGAAAGCAATCGCGAGATCGAGATCTCCGGACAGGATGCGTTGCTCGACGCCATTTGCTGAACCGACCTCCACGCTGAGGCGAACGTCAGGATATTTCTCGCCGAAGCTGCCGATGATCTTCGGCAGGAATGTCGTGCTGTAGGTGTAGATGACGCCGACACGCAGCGTGCCGGCCATGCCGCCCTCCAGCTCGGCTATTGCCGTGCGCGCAGCCTCGGTCTGAACCATCAGACGTTGTGCGTGTTCACGCAGTGCATGTCCTGTCTCGGTCAATTGCATGCCCTGGGGCGTCCGGTTGAACAGAACGGTGCCGAGGTCCTGCTCGAGGGCGCGTATCTGCTGCGACAGCGTCGGCTGGGCGACGCCGAGGACTTCTGCAGCCTTCGCCATGCGCTTGTGGGTCGCGATTGCCAGAAAATAGCCGAGACGTCTGGGATCCATGGCGATTACAATCTTCTATCGCATCTATAGTTTTACGTGTGTTGGCCTATCACGCGTCTCATGCCAGTGTTTGTCAACTCCGGACTTGGGCGGCACGGCTTGTGCCGCCGTCTGCTTATAACAACCGACCGGGAGGTCTCCTGTATGCTGTCACGACGCACTTTCTTAGCCCGAGCGACCCACACTGCGGTGGCGGCCTGTTTCATCGCCATGGGCGCAAACCGTGCGACGGCGCAGGACTATCCGACCAAGCCGGTCCAGTTGATCGTTCCCTTCGCCGCCGGCGGTGCCGCCGACATCATCGGCCGTACGATCGCGGAAAAGCTGAGCCAGACCTGGGGACAGCAGGTCGTCGTCGAAAACAGGGGCGGGGCCGGATCGAATATCGGCATCAACGCGGCGGCCAAGAGCGCCCCCGATGGCTACACGCTGGTGCTCGCGTCGATCGCCGTGGCCGTCAATCCGTGGCTTTTCAAGTCGATGCCCTACGATCCTGTGAAGGATCTGACACCGCTGACGCTGGCGCTCGAGACGCCGAACGTGGTGCTCGTGCCGCCCTCGTCGCCGATCAAGAACGTCAAGGATCTGATCGCCTTCGCGAAAGAAAAGGCGGCATCGGGCGGCGCCACCTATGGCTCCGCCGGCGTCGGTTCCTCTCTGCATCTGGCGGCGGAAGTTTTCCGGCAGCAGGCCAAGGTCGAGATGACCCACGTTCCCTATCGCGGTTCATCGCCGGCGCTGACGGATCTGATGGCCGGCCGGATCGACCTGATGTTCGACAACGCTTCGACGGCGCTTCCGCAGGTGCAGGGCGGCAGCCTCCGCGCCATTGCAGTCACCACGAAGGAGCGCATCGCCGCATTGCCTGACGTGCCGACGATCAGCGAATCCGGTCTGCCGGGCTTCGAACTCGCCAACTGGTGGGCCATTTTCGGTCCGGGCCAGATGCCGCCGGCGCTGGCGGAGCGCATCAGTGCCGATATCCGCAAGGTTCTCGCAGACCCCGACGTGCAGAAGCGTTTCGCCGATGTCAGCGGGCGCGTCATCGCATCGTCGCCCCAGGAACTGGCTGCGCACCTCACTCAGGAAAGCGCCAAGTGGAAGCAGATCGTCGAGACCGCGGGCATTCGCGGCAGCCAGTGACGATGGACGTCCGACGCCCATAGGGCGAGCGATTACCCACAAATATCAAGCAAGAGACGGGCGCTCATGCTGAGAGCGCTGATGGAGAATGATGTGAAGAAGCTACTTTCAGGTCTGATGGCATCGGTCATGGTCGTTGGCACCTCGGCCGCGATGGCACAGAGCACCGCTCCGCTGAAACTTGGCGCAGTCCTCGATATGTCCGGCCTCTTTGCCGACATCACGGGGCCGGGCAGCGAGGCCGCAGCCAAGATGGCCGTTGAGGATTTCGGCGGCGAGGTTATCGGGCGCAAGGTCCAGATCGTGGTCGCCGATCATCTCAACAAATCCGATCTCGCCGCGAATTTCACCCGTGAGATGATCGACAACCAGAATGTCGAGGCGATCGTCGATGTGGCCGGCTCCGCCACGGCGCTGGCGGCGGCGGAAATGGCCAAGGCACGCGGCAAGATCATCATGTTCAACGGGCCCGGCGCAGTCCGGCTGACCAACGAGGCGTGCGGTCCCTATATCGTCCACTACACCTACGACACCTATGCGCTGGCCAGCGTCACCGGTCTGGCCACAGTCAAGCGCGGGCTCAATAGCTGGTTCTTCCTCACGGCCGATTACGCCTTCGGCCAGGAACTGGAACGCGATACCTCGAACATCGTCACCAAGGCGGGCGGAAAGGTCGTCGGCAATGTGAGGCATCCGATCAACACGTCGGATTTTTCGTCGTTCCTGCTCCAGGCACAGAGCACCAAGGCGAGCGTGATCGGCCTCGCCAATGCCGGCGGCGACACCATCAATGCCATCAAGCAGGCCGCGGAGTTCGGCCTGACCCAGTCCGGACAGAAGCTGTCGCCTTTGCTGGCCTTCATTTCCGACATCGACAGCGTCGGTCTTGAAACTGCGCAGGGCCTGTTGCTGGCCGAAGCGTTCTATTGGGATCTCAACGACGAAACGCGCGCCTTCGCGAAGCGCTTCATGGAGCGGACCAAGCGCGCGCCGACGTCGGCGCAGGCCGGCGTCTATTCGTCGGTCACGACCTACCTGAATGCGGTGAAGAAGGCAGGCACCACCGATTCAGCGGCCGTGATGAAGGTCATGAAGGACACGCCGATCAACGACATGTTCGCGAAGAACGGCCGGATCCGCGAGGACGGCCGCATGGTGCACGACATGTACCTGTTCGAAGTGAAGAAGCCGTCGGAATCGAAGGCGCGCTGGGACGATTACAAGCTGCTCGCGACAGTCTCCGGCGACGACGCGTTCCAGCCGCTGTCCGCCTCGCGCTGCCCGCTGATCAAGAAGTAAGGCGGGCGGCAGACAGAACATCGACGGATCGCCGGGAGTTGGTGGCGATCCGTTCGAGGCTCCATCCATAGACAACAGGAAGACGCCTTTCATGAGCACCAGCGTGGCAGTCCGCGTCGACGAGGTCGAGACCATCCTGGTCGATGTGCCGACGATCCGTCCCCATAAGTTGTCGATGCATACGATGAACAGTCAGACCCTCGTTCTGGTCATCATCCGTTGCTCCGACGGTACGGTCGGCATCGGCGAGGGCACGACCATCGGCGGGCTCAGCTACGGCGAGGAGAGCCCCGAGGGCATCAAGCTGACCGTCGACACTTATATCGCTCCGGCCATCATGGGCATGGATGCGTCACGCGTCGCCGTGCTCATGGCCGACGTGAAGCGGCGGGTCAAAGGCAACCGCTTCGCCAAATGCGCGGTGGAAACGGCACTGCTGGACGCGCTCGGCAAGCGTCTCGGCCTGCCGGTGTCGGAACTGCTGGGCGGGCGTCAGCACGACACCTTGCCGGTCGCCTGGACACTGGCCAGCGGCGATACCAAGCGTGACATCGAGGAAGCCGAGCGGATGCTCGATGCGCGCCGCCACAATATTTTCAAGCTGAAGATCGGCCTGCGATCCGTGGACGACGACGTGGCGCATGTGGCGGCCATCAAGCGCGCTCTCGGAGATCGCGCCAGCGTGCGGGTCGATGTCAACCAGGCCTGGAGCGAGCCCGACGCACGGCGTGGTATTCCTGCTCTCGAAGCAGCCGGCGTGGATCTTATCGAGCAGCCGCTGTCGCGCGACAATCGCGGCGCACAGGCTCGCCTCAGCGGTCGCTTCGCCGTGCCGATCATGGCCGACGAGGCGCTGCACGGCACGACGGATGCCTTCGACATCGCGGCGCGCGGTGCTGCCGACGTGTTCGCCCTGAAGATCAATCAGGCTGGCGGTCTGTACGATGCCGTGAAGATGGCTGGGATTGGCGATGCCGCGGGTCTCGGCCTGTATGGCGGTACGATGCTGGAAGGCGGTGTCGGCACCGCGGCGTCGGCGCAGGTTTTCTCCGTGCTGCCGAAACTGGCATGGGGCACTGAACTGTTCGGCCCGCTGCTTCTGACCGAGGAAATTCTCGCGACGCCGCTGCACTATGGCGACTTCGTGCTGCAGGTGCCGACGGCGCCCGGCATCGGCGTCGAACTGGACATGGACCGCGTCGCCTTCTTCCGCCGCGATGGTTACGCGCCGCGCATTCAGCCGGGCGGCGCAACAACAGGAGTCTGATCGATGCTTTTTCAGGTGGAGATGGACGTACAGATCCCGCCGGGCCTCGCCCCGGACGTGGTCGAGCAACTGAAAAAGACCGAGCGTGAACGCGCGCAGGAGCTGCAGAAGAGCGGCGAGTGGCGTCATCTCTGGCGGGTCGCCGGACGCTACGCCAATGTCAGCATCTTCGATGTGGCGAGCAATGAAGCGCTGCACGACATTCTCTCGACATTGCCGCTCTTCCCCTTCATGCGCATCAGCGTGACGCCCTTGTGCCGGCATCCGTCGTCCATTCGCACGGACGACCGCTAGGCGCGAGGCAGGCCTCCGTCAGCGGCAATCGGCGTCATTCCGGTGACGAGCCGCTCACACGGCGGCTTCATGAGCACAATTTCCCAAGTGCATCGAACAGCGCGAGGTTGAGGCGCTTCAGATCGTTGTTCACCGGCTCCGGCTGGGACGAGAATTTTGCCACGACCAGTTCGGCGCGCGGATTTACGTAGAGATATTGTCCGTGAATGCCGAGGGCGAAGAACGCGCCGCTCGCATCGCCCGTCTGATACCACTTGTTGCGATAGCGGCCGTCCGGCAGCCATTCGACGAACTTGCCCGCGCGCCAGGCCTCTGCGGAGCCGTTGGCGATGGTATCCGATACCCAGTCCTGCGAAACGATCCGGCGACCGTTGGCCATGCCGCCCAGCCGCATCATCTCGCCGATACGGGCGAGGTCGCGCGAGGTCATGCAGAAACCGCCGCCGGTTCGCGGGGTGCCGGCCGCATCGACCGTAATATAAGCATCCTGCCGCGCGCCGAGCGGCTGCCACAAGCGCGCAGCCGCAAAGTCGGTGAAACGCTGACCCGAGGCGCGTTCGATCACCAGACCCAGCACGTCCGAATTCGGCGAGCAGTAGTGAAAGGGGCCTCCGTGATCGCCGGCGTCCTTTTGCAGCGAGGCGAGGAAGGCCAGCAGGGAGTCCGGCGTATCGCCGGCCTTGGACGGCTCGAGCAGGCCGGCGCGACGATATCTGGCGAAGTCGCCGCGCGGATCCTGATAGGTCTCTTCGAAATCGAGGCTTACCCGCATGTCGAGGATATCGCGTATTCGCGAATCTGCGAAGGCGGAGGACTTCAGTTCCGGCACGTATTGCGAGACGATATCGTCGAGATCGATCAGGCCATCGCTGTACAAAATCCCGGCGACGACCGATGTCACCGACTTGCTCGCGGAGAACAGAATGTGCCGCGACTGCGCAGTAAAATTCGGCGCATGGTAATCCGCAACAACGCGTCCGGATTTCATCACGACGAGCGCGTCGGTCGACGTTCTGCGCAGAACATCCAAGACACCAGCGGCTTCTCCACCGACGGGAAACGTCTGCCTGAGCAAGTCTGCGGGATCGACAGGCGGGTCCTCGATCAGGCCCGGCGTTGCTGCAATCTGCGCCGTCGGAATGAGCTCGGACACATGGCGGAATGCCCAGACATTCCAGGGTGCCTGACGCCAGTTGTCGAGACGGACGTCACTGCGCGCAAAGCCGTAGTCCGCTTCGAAAGCGGATGCGTGTGCGCGGCTGCTCATGAACTGATCTTCTCGCAATCGGTCGGCTGAACGGCGCCGCCGAGCCAGCAGCCGTTGAGATCGCCGTCATCGAAGCTGAAGCGCACCTTGATCGCGGAGGGGCGATTCATCACGCGTCCCTGGCGAATGGTGATCTGGCGCTCCGACGCATCCACCATCCGGTTCGCGAGGAGACCGAATGACAAGGCGGAGGCTGCAATGCCTGTTGCCGCATCTTCCGGGTAGCCTGATGAACTCGGAAACTGCCGCGCATCGATGACCTGCGCCTGCTGGTCGGAAACCGCGTAGGGATAGAGACTGGTGGAGTTGATGCTGTTGCACAGCCGCTCCATCCTCGAGAAGTCAGGCTTCAGGCCATCGAGGATGGACACACTCTTCAACGGAATGAGGGTCTTGACCCGGCTTGTGCGTGCATTCTGGATCGGGAAGGGGGCCAGGCAGTCGGCACCGATACCGAGGACGTCGAGAATGTCATCGACGCTTCGGGATGTATCGGGAAGGGGCTCGACGATCCCTGCGGGCTGCGAGACCTCAACCGAGATATCCCGTTCGTCTGATTGGCTGATCCGCGCCTGAACGCGGCCGCTCGTCGTCAGGATCGTGATCCGATCGCGCTGCAGCCGGCCGAGCTGCTGAAGCAGCCATGTTGCGCCGACGGTGGCGTGTCCGCACATGGACATCTCATGATTGGGTACCCAGAAGCGAAACTCGAAATCGCAATCCGAGTCCGGTGGAGGTGGCAACACAAACCCGCTCTCGTGCCCGTAGGCGCGTGCGATCTGCTGCATCTCCGCATCACTCGTGCCTGCAGCATCGACGACGATAGGTGCGGGATTGCCGCCCTGCGGACCTGCCGCAAAGACACTAACAAATCGAACCTGCGGTTCGGCAGACGTTGTGGCCATGTGATGCACTTTCCAACCGGTTCGTACGTTCGCTGTACGCGTCAGCCAACGCTGCACGGAATTCACCGGCGCCAGACTACGGAGGACGTTGCTGCGGCGCGCGTTCCAGCGGGCCTTAGATTTTGATCGGCCGGGCCATGCGCTTGCGGACTTCGCTTGGCGATTGGCCGTCTGCCCGGCGCATCGCATGGGCGAGCGCCGCCCCGCTGTCGAAGCCGACACGGAGCGCGATCTCGCCGATCGGGAGATCGGTTGCCTTCAATAGCTCACTTGCATTGTCGAGGCGAATCCGTTGCTGGAATTCGCCGATCGACGCCCCGGTCCCCGCGCGGAACAGTCGGGTGATGTGACGCCGCGAAACGCCGAACCGTTCTTCCAAGGCGTCGAGCGGAACATCCTGGTCGGCATGGAGGGTGAGATAGTCCTTCAGCTCCGCAACCAGCATCGTGCCGTGTTCGCGATGCGAGGCACTGGATACGGCATCGCCGGTCAGAGCCTCAGCGATGCACTGAACGAGCAGGGCAGAGGACAGTCCATGCCGGACATGGGCATTGCCATAGGCGTGCCTGCCATCCCCGACCAGCAGGGCCTGCAGAGCGCGCAGTCTGTCTGACCGGCGAAACAGCCGGGTCGTTGATGTCCTGCGGCGGAATTCGCTCAGCGAGCCGTTCTCCCTTTCGAGGCGCTTCAGGACCGAGCCAGTTGCGTAGATGGCGACATGGCTGTGCGAACCGATACCCGCGCGCGTCTCATGCGCATGGTTCGGGGGAACGATCGCAAACCGATCCTGCGACAGCCAGCTGCCTTCGCGTCCGGCTTCGTGCTTGAGTTCGATCGTCCCGCGGCTCGGCAGGATGAACATCAGGCAATCATGCCAGTGCCACGGCATGGCGTAATCGCCGCGACCGGCGACAGCCGCATGCTCGTCGTCCGCCGCGATCAGGAGATCCGCATTTGCCGGATGACGCAGCCGTTCGAATGAACTCAGCATGTTCGGGCCCACATGTGTTGTCGACGAACCTAGCAGGGTGCGCCAATGCCTGCCAATCGACGCCCGGTTACTCCGCCGCGATGGCCGCCGGCTTCGGGCGCTTCTTCACGCGCTTGATGGTGCCCGAGAAGGTCAGCAGCGAACGTTCGCCGGCTTTCAGGATTCCCCGCAGGAAGATCAATGAGCCGCCGATCCGGGTCATTTCGCCGTGGCATTCGACCAGCTCGCCTTCCTTGGCAGCGTCGAGGAATTCGCAGCCGAACGAGACGGTGATACCGGGGCCCTGCAGCTCGCGGGAGGCCAGTGCAAACAGGCAATAATCGGCGAAAGTCATGAAGCAGCCGCCATGGACGTTCTTCATGCCGTTGAGGTGCTTTTTCTCGACCCGGAAGGCGCAGCGGACGGAGCCGTTGGCCTCGACCTTGTGCCAGAACGGGCCGGAGACCGATTCGAAGGAATCCCGCTTCCAGGTGGTCCAGCCCGCAAATTCCCCCTCCGTCGCGGTATAGGCGTCGGCGTGGAACGGGATGGTGGCATCGGCGGGCACATTCACGGTCTGAACTCCTTGGATTGGCTGAGAAAAGTGTTAAATCCGATCCATCCGGCGGGCGCAATCCGGCGCCGGCGCAGGGCCTTATGCAGGCTGTTTTTCGAGCAGTAAGGGCGTTGCCCGGGCAAAGCTTGGGACATGCGGGGAACGGGCCGGAATAGGCCTTTTCCGCATGCCCCGATCTCCCTATGAAGAAGCCTTACAGAGCCAAGAGACCCCATGACCGAGCCAAAGATCACTCCCGAACTCATCGCTTCCCACGGCCTCAAGCCCGACGAGTATGAGCGCATTCTCAAGCTGATCGGGCGGGAGCCGACTTTCACCGAGCTCGGCATCTTCTCGGCCATGTGGAACGAGCATTGCTCGTACAAATCCTCGCGCATCCATCTGAAGGGGCTGCCGACCAAGGCGCCATGGGTGCTGCAGGGGCCGGGCGAGAATGCCGGCGTCATCGATATCGGTGACAATCAGGCCATCGTGTTCAAGATGGAGAGCCACAACCACCCGTCCTATATCGAGCCCTATCAGGGCGCGACCACCGGTGTCGGCGGCATCCTGCGCGACGTCTTCACCATGGGCGCGCGTCCGATCGCCTGCCTCAACGCGATCAGCTTCGGCGCGCCGGAACATCCCAAGACCCGCCACCTCGTCTCCGGCGTCGTCGCCGGCATCGGCGGCTATGGCAATTCCTTCGGCGTGCCCACTGTGGGCGGCCAGACGCGTTTCCACACCCGCTATGACGGCAACAACCTCGTCAACGCGATGGCGGTCGGTTTGGCCGATGCCGACAAGATCTTCCTCGCCGCGGCCTCCGGCGTGAACATGCCGATCGTCTATCTCGGCTCCAAAACGGGCCGCGACGGCATCCACGGTGCGTCGATGGCTTCGGCTGAATTCGACGACGCATCCGAGGAGAAGCGCCCGACCGTGCAGGTCGGCGATCCCTTCGCCGAAAAACTGCTGCTGGAAGCCTGTCTCGAGATCATGGCCGCCGATTGCGTGATCGCGATCCAGGACATGGGCGCGGCGGGTCTGACGTGTTCCGCGGTTGAAATGGGCGCCAAGGGCGACCTCGGCGTCGAACTCAATCTCGATGCGGTGCCGACGCGCGAAGAGGGCATGACCGCCTATGAAATGATGCTGTCGGAAAGCCAGGAGCGCATGCTCATGGTGCTGAAGCCCGAAAAGGAAAAACAGGCCGAGGCGATCTTCAAGAAGTGGGGTCTCGACTTTGCCATCGTCGGCTACACCACGCCGACGCTGCGTTTCGTGGTGAAGCACGGCGGCAAGACCATGGCCGACCTGCCGATCAAGGAACTCGGCGACGAGGCGCCGCTCTATGACCGCCCGCATGTGCCGTCGCCGACACTCCCGGTGATCCACGCGCGCGATGTCAAAGCTCCGTCGTCGATTTCCGATGCACTCGAGAAGCTGATCGGCACGCCGGACCTGTGCTCGAAGCGCTGGGTGTGGGAGCAGTATGACCACGTCATCGGCGGCAACACCGTGCAGCGTCCTGGCGGCGACGCCGCGGTGGTGCGGATCGAGGACGGCCCGAAGGGCATCGCGATGTCGGTCGACGTGACGCCGCGCTATTGCGAGGCCGATCCGGTCGAGGGCGGCAAGCAGGCGGTGGCCGAAGCCTGGCGCAACATCACGGCTGTGGGCGGCAAGCCGCTGGCGGTGACCGACAATCTCAACTTCGGCAATCCTGAGCGGCCCGAGATCATGGGCCAGCTTGTCGGCTGCCTGAAGGGCATCGGCGAAGCCTGTGTCGCGCTCGACTTCCCGATCGTGTCGGGCAATGTGTCGCTCTACAACGAGACCAACGGCCGCGGCATCCTGCCGACCCCGTCGATCGGCGGCGTCGGCGTGCTCGACGACTTCACCAGGTCGGCGACGCTGGCGTTCAAGAAAGAGGGCGAGGCGATCCTGCTGATCGGCGCGACGGAAGGCTGGCTCGGCCAGTCGGTCTATCTGCGCGATGTTGCTGGCCGCGAGGAGGGCGCGCCGCCGCCGGTCGATCTCGCCACCGAGAAACGCAATGGCGACGTGGTTCGCGGCATGATCCATGCCGGGACCGCCACCGCCGTGCATGATATCGCCGATGGCGGCTTGCTGGTGGCGCTCGCCGAAATGGCGATGGCTTCCGGCATCGGCGCGAAGCTCGATGCCGCGCCATCATCCATCGTGCCGCATGCGTTCTGGTTCGGCGAGGATCAGGCGCGTTACATCGTGACTGTCGCGGAAGATCAGCTGCTGACCGTGCTGTCGAAGCTGAAGAATGTTGGCGTGCCCTGCGTGCAGATCGGCAAGACTGGCGGCCATACCGTGGCCATTGCCGGCGAGCGTGCCGTTGATATCAAGGCGCTCGTGCATGCCCATGAGAGCTGGTTGCCGAACTATATGAGCGGCAAGGCGTAAGCGACATCACTCTCAGCTCTTGTCGCCCGGTCAGGCCGGGCGACAAGAGCGATGACGTTCGAGCGCAGTTGCCCGGGCCGATGTCGTGCGGCTGCAAATCGTATCGAAATTACCTTCATTCACCGATAGGTCGTTTTTCTCGTACTTGCCGCCGGGCGCTTTACAGGCATAATTTGCACGGAGCTAACGGGAGGCTCGGAGTGCGAAGCTCGACATTGCCTGCTGCTTTGATCATTGCAGCCGCTGGCGCCTGCTTCCAGGGAGCCGCGTGGGCGGCCGACATTGCCGCGAAGGGAACTCCTGCAGCAATGACGACTTCCCTGCCTAGGACATGTACCGATGGCCGGGACTTCATCAGCACGGATTGCCAGCTAACCTGGCACGGCATCACGGTCTACGGCACGATCGACATGGGGGGCGGCTGGCAGAGCCATGGCGCATCGTGGGATCCGCGATCCGCCGTCGGAGCCTCATACCTGATCCAGAAACAGAACAATTCACCGCGTTGGAGCCTTGCCCCCAACAGTTTGAGCAATTCCACCATTGGTATCAAGGGAGCCCTGCCGATCGGCGGCGACGTCTCCGGTGTCTTTGCTGTCGATGCGGGTTTCGACCCATACTCGTTGCGACTATCGAACGGGCCGGGATCGGTCGCTGCAAATGCCGGCGTCCCGCAAAATCTCGCAACCGCATTCTCCGATTCCAGCCGGGCAGGGCAGTGGTACAACGGCGTTGGTTACGTCGGCGTCAGTTCTCCAAGCTACGGCACTCTGACAGTTTTCCGACAGAACTCGCTGACCCTGGACGCTGTCTTCGATTACGATCCGTTCGGCGGTTCCTACGCCTTCTCCCCTATCGGCTTTCAGGGGATCACATGCGGCGGTGGCAATACCGAGAACTGTAGGAACTCGACGTCATTGAAATATAAGGTCAATGTCGGTCAATTTCGCGCAGCTGCGCTATGGCAGTTCGGCGGTTACGCCGACAACAATGGCTCGAATGGTGCGTATCAGTTCCAGGTCGGAGGCGATATCCGATCGTTGGGCAACGGCGTGCTTTCGATCGACGTAATTTACAGCTTTGTCAGGGATTCGGTGTCGCTCGCACTCGCGCCGGGAAGCAACAACGCCAACGGCGTGCCGATACCGCCGTTCTTGCCGCAGACCCTGACAGCGACGATCTCCGACAACGAAGCTGTGATGCTGGTGGCGAAATACACCAACGGACCGCTGAAGCTCTACTCGGGTTACGAACATATTCGATATGCGGCGCCGAGCAATCCGCAGACAGCCTTTACCACTATTGCAGGTGACTTTGTTTGTCAGGGCTGCGCGGGATTCAACAACACGAATATCAACAACACTGCATTCGGCGTGAATGGTCTGGGAAACAAGACGTTCCAGGTGATGTGGGTGGGTGGCAAATACGCTATTACTGAAAATCTCGATGTGATCGGCGCCTATTATCATTATATCCAAGACTCCTTCTTCGGCACCGCCGCCGGGGGGCTCGCCCCCTGTTCGGGCACCGAGCATGCGCAATGCGCCGGAACGTTCGACGGGATTTCTGCCGCTGTCGATTGGCGGTTTGCACCGAAGTGGGATCTCTATTCGGGCATTATGTTCACGCAGGTGAGTGGCGGATTGGCCTCTGGCTTTCTCCAGCGCAACAACATCGCTCCAACGGTGGGCTTGCGGTTCCGCTTCTGAAAGCCGGGCAGGAAAATCTGGGGGAGCGACGTTGGCGGCGAAGGTGGCGATGCTAGACTGCATCCTGCAGTCGCGGGGAGACGACGTTATGGCTCGCTTGCTTTCGGTCAATGTGGGCCTGCCGCGCGACATCCCGTGGCAAGGCAAGACCGTTCACACCGCGATCTGGAAAGCGCCGGTTCTGGGCCGGCGTATGGTCCGCCGCCTCAATATCGACGGCGACGGGCAGGGCGATCTGGCCGGACATGGTGGCGAGCACCGCGCGGTGTTCGTCTATCAAATGGACTCCTATCGCTTCTGGCAAAGCGAACTCGGCCGCAACGACTTCAGCTATGGACAATTCGGCGAGAATTTTACGGTCGACGGCCTTACGGACCGCGAGGTCTGCATCGGGGACCGCTACCGCATCGGCAGTGCGTTGTTCGAAGTGACACAGCCGCGCGTCACCTGTTATCGCGTTGGCATCCGCATGAATGAGCCGCAAATGGCCGCGCTGCTGGTTGCGCGCGGCAGGCCCGGTTTCTATCTCCGCGTCATCGAGGAAGGCGAGGTCGGGGCCGGCGACGAGATCGTTCAGGTCACGGCCGGTGCTGAGCGCATGAGTGTCGCAGAGATCGACGCGCTGCTTTACAGGCCCGGTCATCCCCGCAACGAGCTCGTGCGTGCACTGCGCATTCCCGCGCTCAGCGCAGGCTGGCGCGGATCCTTCGAGGCGCTGCTCGCGCAAGAGGACAATGGCGGGGCTACTGGAAATGTCGGGCTTGGTCCGGCGTCCACGCCACCGGCCTGGGCCGGCTTCCGTCCGTTGCGCGTGTCGCGTAAGGTCCGCGAAAGCAGCAGCGTGATGTCCCTCGAGCTTGAATCGGCGGATCAACGTCCGCTGGCGGCGGCACTTCCCGGACAGTTCGTCGTGTTGCGGCTCGGTCTAGCGCGGGGCACGCCGGCACTGCTGCGCAGCTATTCGCTGTCCGGCGAACCCAGCGACCGCTGCTATCGCATCAGCGTCAAGCATGAGCCGCACGGCGCCGCGAGCGGCTATATCGACGAGGGTGTGCAGATCGGCGACGTGCTGGAAGTGAGTGCGCCGCGCGGCAGCTTCACGCTTCGGCCGGGCGATGGCCCGGTCGTACTGCTGAGCGCCGGAGTCGGAGTGACGCCTGTCATGGCGATGCTGCACGCGTTGGCGGCCGAGGCGTCGCCGCGAAATATCTGGTGGCTCCACGGCGCCCGCCATGGACGCGAGCATCCGTTTGCCCAGGAGGCAAAAGCCATGCTTGAGGCCCTGGCGCACGGCCATCGCCACATCCGCTATAGCGCGCCCGATCCGCAGACAGGTTGGGTACGGATTTCGATGCCCAGGGACATCTGGACATGGCAGTGCTGCGCGAGCTCGACGTCCCGCGCAATGCCGATTTCTTCATTTGCGGGCCGTCGGCTTTCATCAGAGAACTGAGCGCGGGGCTTGCAGCCTGGGGCGTTGCCAAGACCCGTATCCATGCCGAGCTGTTCGGCGCCGGTCCTTCAAGCACTCCGGGTATCGCCGCCTCGCCGCAGCGGCCGCCGCATTTACCGGAAGGGCCCGCGGGCGAGGGACCGCTGGTGTCGTTCGCGCGAAGCGGCCTGAATGTGCATTGGGGTCCGGCGTTTCAGAACCTGCTCGAGCTTGCCGAAGCGTGCGACGTGCCGGTGCGGTGGTCGTGCCGTACGGGCATCTGTCACTCCTGCGAAAGCGGGCTTGTGGCCGGGACAGTCACGTACCAGCCGGATCCCGTCGATACGCCGGCGGCCGGCAACGTGCTGATCTGCTGCGCGCGGCCCGAGGGCGATGTGGTCGTCGATCTCTGAGGCGGTCGCGGAGGCGCCACGCCAGTGTCTCAATAGCTCAGCGTCCGATCGACCAAATTCATCAGCGGCGTGGCGCTTTCCGCGCGTGCGATATTGTCGGCGATGTTCTCGGCGGCCGATGTAACGCGCGTTGCGGCTGCGATGTGGGGCGAGATCGTCACCCCCGGATGCGACCAGAACGGATGGCCTGATGGTACGGGCTCGGTGCGGAAGACATCCAGCGTGGCCTGGGCCACCTGTCCGCTGTCGAGCGCTGCGATGAGGGCGTCATCGTCGATCAGCGTGCCGCGTCCGGCATTCAGGATGAAACTTCCCTTGGGCAGAAGCGCGAGCCGTTCGGCATTCAGGAGATCGACGGTCTCCGGCGTCTGGGGCAGAAGCCCCACGAGGATTTCCGCCGAGGCCAGTGCCTGCGGCAGATTCTCCGTCCCCGCGAGGCAGCGGACGCCCGGCACCTCGCGCAGGCTTCGACTCCAGCCGGTCACGCGGAAGCCGAGATGAGTGAGTGCCGTCGCCGCAGCCGATCCCAATTCGCCGAGACCCAGCACCGTGACCGATCGATCTTTGGCGAGTGGCGGAACATGCTGCGACCACGTCAGAGGTTTTTCACAGACATAGCGGTCCATCCCGAGATGCAAGCGCAGGGTATGACCGACGACCCATTCGACCATGCCTTGCCTGAGGCCGTCATCGACCATGCGACACAACGGCTGCGTCAGCGTCGCGTTACCGACGATCTTCTCGACACCGGCCCAAAGGCTCAATACGGCGCGCGCATTGCGAAAAGGGGCGAAATCGGTGATGGGACCGCCGGTCGCGTGGATGATGTAGTCCACGTCCTGATGCGCAATGTCACCCAGGAGACTGGCTCGCGCGTCGATGCTCCGGCGCCGCAGCGCATCCAGAATGGGTTCGCGATATTCCTCGAACAGCGCCGGCGTGACGTTGAAAAGAAGATTGATCGCCTTGTCGCCGTTGCGCGCGCGCATGCTGGTCTCCTGCAGATCACTGTCAGTGTCGAATATCGGAAAAGGGTGCGGCGTGAAATGGATTACAATATCCGTTTCACGCCCGGGATAGCGCGGAGCGCCCGCGTCGCCGCCCAGCTCGCCGCCAGCGTGCCCGTGAAAGCGATCAGTGCCTTCGATCCGGCGCCGAGCGGCGCGTTCAGCAGTGCGTATTGCAGCCATAGCATCGGGATGTAGTGCAGCACGAAGATGCCATAGGCATCGCCGCGCAGCGGATCGAAGATGCTTTTCTCGCGCTGGCCGAAGCGCAAGAACAGCGCCAGCACCGCGAGACAGATCAGCGTGCAGGCCACCGCATAGATCACGCCATAGCTCGACTGCCACCAGAACGGCGGCGCGCCGGTGAGATTGGCGAGCTTCATGCGGCGGAAGTTGACGAGATAAGCGAGCGAGGCAAAGGAGGCGGCAGCGGCGATGCTCCACCACAGCCATTGCCGCGCCAGCGCGCCGGTGCGGGCCAGCAGGCCCTGGTCGATATTGGCGGCACCGATGCCCATGCCGGCGAAGAAGAACACGCCATAGATCGCCATGCGGCTGAACTGGACCTGCAGCGGCCCCCAGCTGAACCAGCGGACGGCGCCGACCGTAAACAGGAAGGGGACGTAGGAGATCACCGCGATGACGGCGAGCGCGGCGGCGAACAACCACGGGCGTTCGAAGGCACGGATCGACAGCCGGTTGATGCCATCCACCAGTCGCGGCGCGAGCAGGAAGACCGGGATCGCGACGAGGTCGAGGAACAGCAGATACCAGATGAACCAACCGGGGCCGGCGAACCATTGGCCCTGTTTGAAATTATTGACATAGAATTCGACGAAGCCGGTCTTGTGCGTCGACAGGCTGAACGACGCGTAATAGGCGATCGGCATCAGCACGAAGATCATCGCCAGGAAAGGCAGGCCGAGGCGCAGCGCGCGGTCGCGCAGGAAGTCGCCGATGCCCTTGCGTTTCAGGCTCGGCCACACGAACAGGCCCGACAGCATGAACATCAGACACATGAAGAAGGTGTCGTTGAACAGCGTCAGGATGTTGAAGCCGATCCAGCGCTGGCTGTCGACGATTGGCGCCGTCGACCACAGATAGTGGTTCGGGTAATAGCGCCCGAAGGCGGTGTAAGCGACCGCCGCGTGGTTCGCCAGCACGAGCAGGGTGACGAAGGTGCGTGCGCGATCCAGCGCGGCGTTACGGTCTGACATTGTAAACGGCGAGCCCCCTCGCTTCCGTGCGCAACAGGCGTCGCCGGGCGCATCAGTGATGCGCGCGGTCATGATAAATGTCGAAAGCCGCTTCGGCAATCAGCCGGGGGTCACGCGGGTACTTCCTCGATTTTCACCTTGTCTGGATAAAATGCCAGATAGTCCTTGATCTCTGCCATCGCGGGAAAAGGCGTCTCATAGGTCCAGATCGCGTTGTCCAGCACCTTGTCGCCAGTCTTAATGCTGTAATAATTCGCGTCGCCCTTGTACGGGCAATGCGTCACACGGTCGGTGCGCGATACCGCGTCCATATTGGCGTCCGTGCGGGGGATATACACCACCGCGGGGTAGCTGGCCTCCTTGAGGGTCAGGGCATTGGTCGTGTCGGCGATCACGATATCCCCGGCAGAAACGCGGATGTGTTTGCCGGTGGGTGCAATGGTGATCGGGTGGTCCGGGCCGGGAAGCTTCATGGTTAAACCCTTGTGACAGTCATGTTTCACTTCTTCAGATGTGCGATCCCTCCGGCCTTTAAAAGGGGCATGCGAGGGATTATCGTTAGAAAGCCGTGACGTCGTGCGGCAGCCGCGATAGGCTCGCAATCCGAGGCGGCACCGACTAGCCGCGATTCGAACCTTTCTGGAGACCCGATTAATGCCGATGGACGCCCGCGATATCGAGACCATGATCAAGGCCGCGATTCCCGACGCGCAGGTGACGATCCGTGATCTGGCCGGTGACGGCGACCATTACGCGGCAACCGTGATTGCGGAATCCTTCCGCGGCAAATCCCGCGTCGCCCAGCACCAGATTGTCTATCAGTCGCTGAAAGGCCAGATGGGCGGTGTCCTGCACGCACTGGCGCTGCAGACGGGTGTGCCGGAGGCGTAAAGCGCAGTCCTCATGGTGAGGAGGCGCCATTTGGCGCCGTCTCGAACCATGAGTTGTGGGCACCCAAGGGTGCGGCCATCCTTCGAGACGCGCGCAAGAGCGCGCTCCTCTCGCCTAAACCCACTCGGGTTTAGGCTGGGATGAGGGTTGAGTGTGGAGCAGCCTTTTACTCCACCGCCATCAGCGCATGCACCGAGAAGTGCTTGTCCGCGTCGGTCCAAGAGGCCTTCGGCTCCCAGCCCGAACCGCGGGCCAACGCCGCAAAACGCTCGATGCTGTATTTGTAGCTGCTTTCGGTGTGGATGCTTTCGCCGGCACGGAACGCGAAGCTGCGACCGAGCACATGCACGGTCTGCGGCTTCCTGGCGATCAAATGCATCTCGATGCGGTGGCGCTCCTTGTTGTAGATCGCGCGATGCGTGAAGGCCGAGAGATCGAAATCGCCGCCGAGTTCGCGGTTGATGCGCACCAGCACATTCATGTTGAACTTGCCGGTGACGCCGGCCGCGTCGTTATAGGCGGCGTGGAGTAGCTTCTCGTCCTTCTCCAGATCGATGCCGATCAGCATCAAGGCGTCCTTGCCGAGAATAGCGCGGGCCGAGCGCAGGAAGGCGCAGGCCTCGTGCGGCTCGAAATTACCGAGGGTCGAGCCCGGGAAGAAGCCGACCTTCGGCATCATCCGGATATCGGCGGGAAGGTCGAAAGGTGCGGTGAAGTCGGCATTCACCGGCAGCACCTTCAGGCCCGGGAAATCCTTGCGCAGCTCGGCTGCCTGCGCCTGCAGGAAGTCGCCTGAGATATCGACCGGCGCATAGGCGCCGACGTCGCATTCATCCAGCAGCAGCCGCACCTTGGTGGTGGCGCCGGCGCCGAATTCGATCAGCGCGGCATTCCTGGGGATGATCGCGTTGATGTCCTTGCCGCGCGAGCGGAGAATGCCGAGCTCGGTGCGGGTCGGGTAATATTCCGGTAGCCTGGTGATCTGTTCGAACAGCTCCGAGCCGGCTTCGTCATAGAAGTATTTCGGCGACAGCTTTTTGGGCTGCTGCGACAGGGCTTCGGCGACATCTGCAGCAAATGCGGATGCCGACGCATTCAGCAGCGACAGTGCCAACGGGGCATGAACGTTCATGTCAGTCTCCTCAACGCTTTCAAGCGCCGTGATGTCAGGAAATCAGCTGCCGTAATCGGCCAGCCGCAGGCCCGTGAATTGCCAGCGATGGTGGGGATAGAAGAAATTGCGATAGGTGACGCGGCTGTGACCGTCTGGGGTCGCCAGCGACGAGCCGCGCAGCACCAGTTGATTGATCATGAACTTGCCATTGTATTCCCCGAGCGCGCCTTCGATGGCGCGGTAGCCCGGATAGGCCGAGTAGGATGACCGCGTCCATTGCCAGACGATGCCGAAGGCATCGTTGAGCTGGCCGGCACGGGCCGCGACTTCCCATTCCATTTCGGTGGGCAGATGCTTGCCGCTCCAGCGCGCGAAGGCGTCACATTCATAATAGCTGACGTGACACACCGGCGCGTCGAGATCGATCGGCTGCAAGCCGGCGAGGGTCATGATCTGCCACTCGCCATTGATCTTGCGCCAGTGACCGGGCGCCTGCCATTCCTCGCGGGCAACAGTGGCGAAGCCATCCATCAGCCACAGCGTGGCTTCCTCGTAGCCACCCGCTTCCATGAAGGCGAGCCATTCGCGGTTGGTAACGAGATTGCGTGCGAGCTTCACCGGGCCGACGAGGGCGCGATGCGCGGGTTTCTCGTTGTCGAAATGGAAGCTGTCCGAAGCATGGCCGATGGTGTGGATGCCCTCCGTCAGGGTGGTCCATGCATCGCCCGATGTTGTCGAGGCCGGAAAGCGCCAGTTGGAATCATAGGCCGGCGGGATCGGGTTCTGCGCGAAAGCATGCAGGATGTCGGTGAGCATCAGCTCCTGATGCTGCTGTTCATGGTTGAAGCCGACTTCGAGGAGGGGGATCAGCGAGGTCAGCTTCTCGTCCGACGTCTCGTTGAAAAATTTGATGACCGCCGCATCGACATGTCGGCGATAGGCGGTGACTTCGTCAGCGGTGGGCCGGGTGAGATGGCCGCGCTGGGCGCGGGCGTGCCGCGGGCCGGCGGAGACGTAATAGGAATTGAACAGATAGGCGTAGTCGGGGTGATAGACCTTGTAGCCGGGGGCGTGATCGCCGAGCAGAAATTGCTCCCAGAACCAGGTCACATGGGCGCGGTGCCACTTCGCCGGCGAGGCGTCGGGCATCGACTGCACCAATTGATCCTCCGGGGAGAGCGGGGAGGCGCGGCGTTCGGTTTCATTACGGACCGTCAGGAAGGCGTTACCCAGTCTTTGGGCCAAAGAGCCTGCGGGAGCGGTTTCGGACGCAAGGGACGCGGTACCTGAACTCATGCCTGAACTCGCGGCGGAAGCTGGATTCGTCACGAAAGTCTCCGATTTTGGAGAGAACGTTGCTCTTGGTGATGGGTTCCCGAGCAGCCTGTCCTAAATAGGTCGCCGGATTGGTTATAAAAGGCCCGTCGTCATATGATCTTTGGCCCGGCGGGACTTGGCAAAAACTGCGGAAAAGTGACCGGGGCGGCCGGCAATGAGGCTCCGACGCTGTGATGTCAGGCCCGGATCACGTGCTTAAGACTTGGGGTGCGGAACGGATTCGGCTACATATATGACAAGTCTGACCGGGCGAGCGCCCGATGGCTGGGCCGCCAACTCCAGACCTTGAATCTGGACCTTGAACAGGGACGTGACATGAGCATTGAGCAATTCATTGAGAACGAAGTGAAGACCAACGACGTGGTGCTGTTCATGAAGGGCACGCCGCAATTTCCGCAGTGCGGTTTCTCGGGCCAGGTGGTCCAGATCCTCGATCACGTCGGCGTCGGCTACAAGGGCCTCAACGTTCTCGAATCCGCCGATCTGCGCGACGGCATCAAGACCTATTCGAACTGGCCGACCATCCCGCAGCTCTATGTAAAGGGCGAATTCGTTGGTGGCTGCGACATCGTGCGCGAGATGTTCCAGGCTGGCGAATTGCAGCAGATGCTGGCCGAGAAGGGCGTCATCGCCGCCCCGGCGTCAGCCTGATTTCTAGACGACAGATCGGCACGGCGACGCTGGACGTCGTCGTGGCCGACATCACGACTCTCCGCGTTGACGCCATCGTCAACGCGGCTAATTCGTCGCTTCTCGGAGGCGGCGGCGTGGACGGTGCCATCCATCGGGCTGCCGGCCCCGATCTGCTCGCCGAATGCCGCACCCTCAAGGGTTGCCAGACGGGCGACGCCAAAATCACCAAAGGTTACAAATTACCGGCAGCGCATGTGATCCATGCGGTGGGTCCCGTCTGGCATGGGGGCCGGAGCGGTGAGGATGAGGCTCTGGCGTCCTGTTACCGGCGGGCGCTGATACTGTGCCAGGCGCAGGGCCTGGCTTCGATTGCGTTTCCGGCCATCTCCACGGGCGTCTATGGCTTTCCGGCCGCGCGCGCGGCTCCCATCGCCATCGGCTCAGTCATCCAGGCCCTGAAGGACGCGCCGGTGGTCACATCCGTGACCTTCTGCTGTTTCTCCCAGCCATCGGCGGACCTGCATCGCCTCGCGCTCGCACGCGCACTTCCCCTTGTCTGAGAACGCCCCGCCGTTACACTCCTGTGATCAGGCAAAAGGAACGGCGATGAATTTGCGGCACAGACTACGCGCGCTGCTCTGCGGAGCGCTGTTGTTCGCTGGATCGCCCGTCCTCGCCCAGGATCGCTTCGCTTCCGAAGGCACCTTCGACATTCCCGCCGGCGCAAAATTCTCGCAGGAAAAACTCGCGAAGATCGGCGATTTCTTCCGCAAGCAAATCGCCGATGGCAAGATTCCTGGCGCCATTGTCCTGATCCAGCAGCATGGCAAGCCGGTCTACAAGGAATTCTTCGGCGTCCGAGATCCCGACACCATGCAGCCGATGACGGATGATACGATCTTCCGGCTGCATTCCATGACCAAGCCGATCACGTCCTTTGCGGCGATGATGCTGATCGATCAGGGCAAGCTCAAGCTCGACGATCCCGTCTCCAAATACATTCCGTCTTTCGCCAAGGCCAAGGTCGGCGTCGAGAGGAAACTGGAGAATGGCGAGAAGGCGCTGGACATCGTGGCGCCAAACCGCCCGGTGACGATCCGCGATCTGCTGCTGCATACGTCCGGTATCACCTACGGGTTCTATGGCGAGAGCCTGGTGCGCCGTGCCTATGGCAATGCCGATATCTACAGCGGCGATTTCGACAACAAGGAATTCGCCGACCGCATCGCGCAACTGCCGCTCGAACACCAGCCCGGCACGCTGTGGGATTATGGCCATTCCACCGACATTCTCGGCCGGGTGATCGAAATCGTCTCGGGCAAGTCGCTGCTCGGTTATGAGGAGCAGGCGTTTCTCGGTCCGCTGGGCATGAAGGACACCGGCTTCTTCGTGAAGGAGAAGTCGAAGGAAGCGATGCTCGCCAAGCCGATGGCCTGGGACCGCGACTTCCGTACCGGACGGCAGGGCCGTCCCGACACCTATCAGAAATGGGAATCCGGCAGCGGCGGCATGGTCTCGACGCTGGCTGACTATACGAAGTTCGCGCAGATGCTGCTGAACGGCGGCGAATATGACGGCAAGCGCTATATGAGCGCGGCCACGTTCAAGGATATGACCACGGATCATATCGGCAAGGATTCCGGCGTTGCGCGCGACTATCTGTATTTCCCCGGTGACGGCTTTGGCTTCGGCTATGGCTTCGCCGTGCGCACCGATGCCGGCAATGCAAAACCGCCGCCGCCGGGATCGCTCGGCGAATTGAAATGGGACGGCGCCAGCGGTTGCTATTTCATCATCGATGCCAAACAGGACTTCTTCTTCATCCTGCTTGAGCAGACGCCTTCGGAACGACAGCGTATCCAGAGATCATTGAAGCTGTTGGTCTATGAAGCGCTGGAGAAATAGCCGCGCCGCGATCCTTCTGCTGACGCTGTGCAGCGTTGGCACGCTTGCCGCGCCTTCGCTGCCAGCCCGGGCCGAAAAACCGCAATCCATTGCGCGCGAATTCTCTGTCGAAAAGCTGCTGGCGCTCGATCGCTACTTTCTCGACATGGTCGCGGAGCGGAAGATCCCCGGCGCGGTGGTGCTGGTGCAGCAGCACGGCAAGCCTGTCTATTTTGATATGTTCGGCAATCTCGATAGCGGGCATCCGATGACCAGGGATGCGATCTTCCGCCTGTATTCGATGTCGAAGCCGATCACCTCGGTGGCCGCGATGATGCTGGCCGAGGATGGCAAACTGCGCCTCGACGATCCCGTTGCGAAGTATATCCCGGCCTTCGCGAGGGCGAAGGTGGGCGTTGACGTCAAAGGCGGCGACGAACACGCCACATTCGGTCTCGTGCCGCTGCAACGACCGATCACCATCGCGGATTTGCTCAAGCACACATCGGGTATCACCTACGGCTTCTATGGCGACGATCCCGCGCGCAAACGTTATGCGCAGCTCGATATCTTCGGTCGTGACTGGGACAATGCCTCCTGGGCCGATCGCATCGCGCAGCTTCCGCTCGCCGAGCAGCCCGGCACGTTATGGGACTACGGCCATTCCACCGACATTCTCGGCCGCGTCATCGAGGTGGTGTCCGGCCAATCGCTGTCCCATTTCCTTAAGAGCCGGCTGTTCGATCCGCTGGGGATGACAGATACGTCATTCTACATCACCGACCTGCGGCATCGGGTGCGTGTCGCCGAACCTTTCGCGTCCGATCGCATGGTCGGGCCGGTGATCGGCATGCACGATCCCGCCGAGGTCATGCAATGGGAGGCGGGAGGCTCCGGTCTGGTCGGCACGATCTCGGACTATGCGCGCTTCCTGCAGATGCTGCTGAAAGGCGGCACGCTGGACGGCAGACGCTATCTTACGCCCGAGAGCGTGGCTGAGATGACGCGCGATCACATCGGTCCCGGCAGCGGCGTGAAACGCGACTATTATTACTTTCCCGGCGCCGCCAGCGGCTTTGGCTATGGCTTTGCGGTGCGCACCAAAGAGCTTGCCAGCGAACCCGGGCCAATCGGCGAATATCGCTGGGATGGCGTCGGTGGCACCTTCTTCTGGGTCGATCCTGCCGACGACATGTTCGTGCTGGTAATGACGCAGGCACCATCGCAACGCTGGCGGATGGAGACCGACGTGCGAAAGATCGTGTATGAGGCGCTGGAGTAAGAGGTAGTTCTTCAGCGTCGCAGGATACGCGGTTTGTCATCACCCGCGAAAGCGGGTGATCCAGTAAAAGCCGGTCGGAGTAGTTATCACCGGCTCCCCGTTTACTGGATCGCCCGGTCAAGCCGGGCGATGACAGCCAGAGCTCACACGCTCCGCACGATGTCGCGCACGAGACCTAACGTCTCCTCGATCATCTCGGCTGTCACATCCAGATGCGTACAGGCGCGGATGCGGCCGTCCATCGTGGCGAGCAGCACACCCTTCGCGCGCAACGCTTTCACCATATCTGCACCGCTGATGCCGGCGCCTGCAGGATCGAAGAAGACGAGATTGGTCTCCGGCTGCTGCACCACGACGCCATTGATCTGCGCCAGCCCGCTGGCGAGCATGCGTGCATTGGCGTGATCGTCGGCGAGACGCTCGACGTGATGATCGAGCGCATGGATGCAGGCGGCGGCAACGATGCCGGCCTGCCGCATCGACCCGCCGAGTCCCTGCTTCCAGCGCCACACGGCATCGATGTAGTCGCGCGTTCCGGCCAGTACGGCGCCGACGGGGGCGCCGAGTCCCTTGCTGAAATCGATCCAGACTGAGTCCCAGCCGTCGGACATCTTGCGCGCACCGATGCCGGTGGCGACACACGCATTCAGTAGCCGTGCGCCATCCATATGCGTGGCCAAGCTGCGATCGCGCGCAATGGTGACGATCGCGTCGAGATCGGTTTTCGACCAGATCGTGCCACCGCCGATATTGGCGGTCTGCTCGACACTGACCACGGTCTGCGCCGCTTCGTAGCGCGTGCGCGGATGCAGTGCGGAGCGCAGTGTGTCGGGGGTGAATTTGCCATCGGCGCCATCAAGCCCGGTGATCTGGAAACCGCCCAGCGCGGCATGGGTGCCGCCTTCGCGCGACAGAATATGCGCGGTGCGATGTGCGAGAATCTCGTCGCCGGGCCGGCAATGCACCAGCAGGCCGGCGACGTTGCACATGGTGCCCGATGGCATGAACACCGCGGCTTCCTTGCCGAGCAGATCGGCAACGCGGTCGCACAGCGAGTTGACAGTGGGATCATCACCGACTTGTTCATCGCCGACTTCTGCGGAGGCCATCGCCGCGCGCATCGCTGCGGTTGGACGCGTCTGCGTGTCAGACAGCAGGTTGATGCGGACCGTTGGCTGTGACGGATCGGGGCGGGCAGGGGTGAAGGGCATGGTGACGTCCGTGTTCGTGAGTGCCGAGCTTACACAACAAAAAAGGCCCCGGAAAATCCGGGGCCTTGATTGCGTCTGCGCCGTCAGAAATTAGCGCGAATAGAATTCGACGATCAGATGCGGTTCCATCTGCACGGCGAACGGAACATCCGACAGCTGCGGAATGCGGATGAACTTGGCGGTCATCTTGCTGTGGTCGGTTTCGACGTAATCGGGAACGTCGCGCTCGCCGAGCTGGCTGGCTTCCAGAACGAAAGCGAGCTGCTTGGAGGCTTCCTTGATCTCGACGACATCGCCGACCTTGACCAGGTAGCTGGAAATGTTGACGCGCTTGCCATTCACCTTGACGTGGCCGTGGTTGATGAATTGACGGGCGGCGAACATGGTGGAGACGAACTTGGCGCGATACACGACCGTGTCGAGGCGGCGCTCGAGCAGGCCGATCAGGTTCTCACCGGTGTCGCCCTTGAGGCGCGAAGCCTCGACATACACGGCGTAGAACTGGCGCTCGGAAATGTTGGCGTAATAGCCCTTCAGCTTCTGCTTGGCGCGCAGCTGCGTGCCGAAGTCCGAGAGCTTGCCCTTGCGGCGCTGGCCGTGCTGGCCGGGGCCGTATTCACGCTTGTTGACCGGAGACTTGGGGCGACCCCAAATGTTCTGGCCCATACGGCGGTCGATTTTGTACTTGGCTTCACTACGCTTTGTCATCGCGTCCTCGATGGCTAATGGTGGATGTGAGGAGACGCGCCCTCCTGTGTACCGGGATCAGTCCATGGTCTGAAAACAGAGGTCTGGAAAATCTCGGCACCGACAGGTTCATTCCCAAAGCTGGGCGGAGAACCACGGGTGCGAAACGCTTCGCGGGCCGAAAACGGCCCGCGAGCAAGGCGGTTTCTAGGGGCAGAGCCCGGTTATGTCAATTGAAAGACAGGCTTTTTGCCGTTTGGCGGGCTTATAGCGCCAATCCGGCCGATTTTGGCGCAAAATCGATCTCGAAAGGGCAGTTTACCGTCTGATCCCCTCGAATCCGGCGGCGATTCCGCGCTGGAACAGTGACCAGTCGAAGCCCAGCGCCAGGGCCACATAGCCCCGTTCGATCATGGCATTGCCCATATCGGCATTCAGCGCCGCGCCGCCCAGCGGGACACCACTTTTGAGGATTCCCGCCTCGGCCTTGGTGACCAGCGCCTGCACCTCGGGATCGCCTGGCTGGCCGCGTTTGCCGATCGAGGTGGCGAGGTCGCCGACACCGATCACCGCGATGTCGATGCCCGGAGTGGCCATGATCTCGTCGATGCGGTTCACGGCATCGATATGCTCGATGGTGATCATACAGATCATGCTGTCATCGGCGCGGGCCATATAGTTGGGCATGCCCACGTTCCAGCGGAATGGCGCATGGAATGGCCCCCACAGCCGCTCTCCGGTAGGCGGATAGCGCAGGCTGCGGACGGCTTTTGCAGCGTCGTCGGCGCTGTTGATCATCGGGACGTTGATGCCCATGGCGCCGAAATCCATCGGCGCTTTTGCCAGCCATGGCTCGTTGGCGGCGATCCGCACCAATGGCGTGCAGGGCGTACCTGCGGTGGCCATGATCATCCCGTGGGCTGTGTTGAGATCGATCGGGCCGTGTTCGAGATCAACGATGATCCAGTCCAGCGTCTGCGCCATGATGCACACGGTCTGGATCGACGGGATGGTGGCGATGGCCCCGAAGGTGGGGCGGCCCTCGCGCCATTTCTGCTTGAGGTCGTGAAATGGCGCGGGGGTCGTCATCTGCAGCACATTCCTTCGATTTATTTGGCGGCTTCCGCGAGCGGCTTGCCCTTGGTGATAATATAGACGCCGAGCACCTTCATCGGCTTGTCTCCGGATGCGCGTGCATCGTGTACGGTGCCGGCGGGGATCTGATAGCTGTCGCCGGCCTTCAATTTCAGCGGCGGCTTGCCATCAATCACGAGCTCCAGTTCACCCTCCAGCACATAGCCGGTTTCGGCTCCGGGATGCGTGTGCCGTCCCGATGCGCCGCCGACCGGAATCTCGGCAATTGCGGTGACGGTCTCGTAGCCGTCCGGGAATTCGACCTTCTGTAGCGGCGTACGCTTGATGCCTTGTGCGGAGACCGTGCCGATGCCGGCAATCGTCGCAATGGTCAGACCGAGTATGACTTTCTTGAGCATTGTTCTTCCTCCCTGGGAGTCGGGAGACTACCAGTGCGCAAGCGACTGTCGAGGGGTGCTATGCCGCGACCTGTCCGCCGAAGAACGGCGCCAGTGCTTCCGGCCAGGCGTGGCGCTTGCCGGACGTGTAGAGCAGCACGGCATCGCCGGGTGGCACGCCGGGCTGATGATCGCCGATCAGGCCGACCACGCGCCGTGCGATGGCGGGAGCCGGATCGATCCATGCCACCGGCCAGGGCGCGATGCGATTGAGGTGGTCGAGCAACAGCGGATAATGCGTACAGGCGAGCACGATCGTGTCGGTGCGGGCACCGGCGGCGTCCTGCACGAAGCAGGGCGCGATCTCGCGAAACAGATCGGCGTCGTCGATGCCTTGGCCGCCGAGTGCGCCTTCCGCCAGTGCGGCGAGTTCGGCGGAGCCGACCAGCGTGACGATGCAGCCGCCGCCGAATTCGCGGATCAGCGTCTGGGTATATTCGCGCTTCACGGTGCCTGACGTGCCGAGCACGGAGACGCGCTTGCTGACCGAGCGCGCGCAGGCCGGCTTGATCGCCGGCACGGTGCCGACAAAGGGCACGGCATAGGCGGCGCGCAGATGGCTGAGCACCAGCGTCGAGGCCGTGTTGCAGGCGATCACCACGAGATCCGGTCGGTGCGCAGCGATCAGTTCGCCCATCAGGGGCACCACGCGGCCGATCAGCGCCTCCTCGGTGTGCTGGCCGTAGGGAAAGAACGCATCATCGGCCACATAGACATAGCGGGCATCCGGACGCGCCTTCGCGATCTCGCGCTGGACGGTGAGGCCGCCGAGACCGGAGTCGAACACAAGGATGGTGGGACGCGTCGGCATCATGAGAGCCTAGGGGAGGATGGTTACTGCGGAGTTGCTGCGGGTCTGGCAATCAAGACAGGGGCATTCGGGCTTTTTCGGGAAGGGCGGCGGCTCTTAACCTCTCCCCGTCCTTTACGGGGAGAGGTCGCCCGGCGTAGCGCAGCGAAGCCGGGCGGGTGAGGGGCATGGCACGCGCTCACCGCTTGTTGCGCTCTCTCGGATCGGAATCTTCGATCCGAAAACGAGACGCTTAGGACAGGCCAATGCCTCGCCCCTCACCCCACCCCTCTCCCCGCGCAAGATGCGGGGAGAGGGAGCGCTCTCACGCATCTCGACCTGTTACACCGGCGCTAGCGGCTGCCGCGCTCCGGCCGGTAACTCGACCTCTATCGCGTCGCCCGCTGCTACTTCGCCGTCGGCAACGACAACCGCCATCACTCCGGCCTTGCAGATGACGTTGCCATCAGCGTCGCGATCTTGCGTCGCTGCCTTCAATCCCTGCTGAAAGCGATCCATCAGCACACAGGGCTCGCGCAGGCCGGTGAGTTCGATCACCGCATGTGTGCCCAGATGCAGCCGCGTGCCGGTCGGCAGTGCGGCGAGGTCGATCCCCGATGTGGTGACATTCTCGCCGAGATCGCCGGGCTGGATCGTGAAGCCCTTGGCGCGCAATTCGTCGAACAGCTCGCACGGGATCAGATGCACCTGGCGCAGGTTCGGCCGGGTTGGATCGTGGCGGCGATCGTAGCGGTGCTTCACCAATGCGCCCATATGGCCGTCGCCTTCGACGCCGAGGCCCGCGAGCAGGCGGATGCTCAGGCTCGGCGTCTTGCTGAAGTGATGGCCGCGCCGCAGGCATACGGCGGCGACGCGGCTCATCATGCGATCAGCTTGCGCCAAACACGCGCTTGAAGATCGTGTCCACATGCTTGAGGTGATAGCCGAGATCGAATTTCTCGGAGATTTCGTCGTCGGTGAGATATTTCTTCACCTCGGGATCGTTCTTCAGCAGCGTCTGGAAGTCGCCTTCGCCGCGCCAGACCGGCATCGCGTTGCGCTGCACCAGCTTGTAGCTGTCCTCGCGCGACGCGCCCTTCTGCGTCAGCGCGATCAGCACGCGCTGCGAATGCACGAGGCCGCCGAGACGGTCGAGATTCTTCTGCATGTTGGCGGGATAGACCAGCAGCTTCTCGATCACGCCGGCCATGCGGTTGAGCGCGAAGTCGAGGGTCACGGTGGCGTCGGGGCCGAACATGCGCTCGGCGGAGGAGTGCGAGATATCGCGCTCGTGCCACAGCACGACGTTTTCCAGCGCCGGCGTCACATAGGCGCGCACCATGCGGGCAAGGCCGGTGATGTTCTCGGTCAGCACCGGGTTGCGCTTGTGCGGCATCGCCGACGAGCCCTTTTGGCCTTCGGAGAAGAACTCCTCGGCTTCCAGCACTTCGGTGCGCTGCATGTGGCGGATTTCGACGGCAAGGCGCTCCATCGACGAGGCGATGACGCCGAGCGTGGCGAAGAACATCGCGTGGCGGTCGCGCGGGATCACCTGGGTCGAGATCGGCTCCGGCACGAGGCCCATTGCTTTCGCGACATGTTCTTCGACACGCGGATCGATCTGCGCGAAGGTGCCGACGGCGCCGGAGATCGCGCAGGTCGCGACTTCCTTGCGCGCGGCGACGAGGCGCTCGCGGTTGCGGGTGAATTCGGCATAGGCATAAGCGAGCTTGAGACCGAAGGTGACCGGCTCGGCATGGATGCCATGCGAGCGGCCGATGGTCGGCGTCATCTTGTGCTCGAAGGCGCGGGTCTTCAGAGCGGCGAGCAGGCGGTCGATATCGGCGATCAGGATATCGGCGCAGCGCGTGAGCTGCACGTTGAGGCAGGTGTCGAGCACATCCGACGACGTCATGCCCTGATGCACGAAGCGCGCTTCCGGCCCGACGATCTCGGCCAGATGAGTCAGGAAGGCGATCACGTCATGCTTGGTCTCGCGCTCGATCTCGTCGATGCGCTCCACATTGAAGGTGGCGTCCTTGGCCTTGGCCCAGATCGTCTTCGCCGCATCCTTCGGAATGGTGCCCAGTTCCGCCAGCGCATCGGCGGCATGCGCCTCGATCTCGAACCAGATCTTGAAGCGGGTCTGCGGCTCCCAAATGGAGGCCATTTCCGGACGGGTATAGCGAGGGATCATCGACGTCTCTGACTGTTGGGGGTTACGCCGCGCTTTAGCAGATCGGGGCGGGGGAGGCCACCTCAGAAGCGTCCGGAGGACTGATTTTCCTGCCGAATTCAGGGCTTTGGCAGCCTCGTCGTAACCGCCATGAAACGCCGGTTCGGCCCGGCGTGGAATTCATGGGCGTCCACGGTCTCCACTAGCACGGCCAGCGTTTGCGCGCCGTCCTTGGCCTGGTGATGATAGACTTCCGCAATCCCGTACGCGGTCACGCAGCGGCGGCGCTTCGGTAATTGCTTGTCCTGCGCCAGTGTGACGGGCGCGGCGCCATCGATGCTCATCTGCAGCTTCGCGCCGGTGACGATGATGCTGCCAGTGGTGCCGCGGCCGCCGGCGCCGTAACATGATGCCTTGCCGAGTGCCTGATCGGAGATCGTCAGAAGCAACTTGCGGCCGTCAGGCAAAGTGATGGCCTGCGTGGCGGCGAGCGGCTTCGGGTCCATCTGATAGATGCCGATCTCGTCCAAATCCATCGACGGCTTGCCGGCGAAGCGTGTGCCGGGCTCGGTGATACCAAGCTTGTCGAGCGTCGGCTTTGCCTTCGCCATCAGTTCGGCGCGCACCGCGTCCACCTCGCGCTCGTCATCGTCCTTGGTGCGGATGGAGAAGGGCGAGCCCTTGACGAAATCATCCTTGCCTGTGTCGATCAGCTGAATGTCGGCGACGATCTCGGTGGCGTCATAGAGCTGGGTATATTGTTCGAAAGCGAAATGCCTGCCGTCCGGCGAGAAGCCGATGATTTTTCGCGCAGCGGCGTCACCGGCGTGAGCCGCGCTCAGCAGGGCGATGGGAAGCAGGGCGATAGCGAAGGCGCGCGTCGCGCCCATGATCCATGGATATGTCATGGGCTTTGGTCGCGCATGGCGACTGAAAGTTCACGCGGGTGAGGAGGCTTACTCTGGCTCAGTCATCGCATTACGCTGCGCTCCGTGCCGGACCGGCCTGCCGCTTGTGCGACCTACATAGGCCCTTCGATGAAGCGTTTCGGGAAGAGGTCTTGCCCGGCGTCCTTGAACAGGAAATTGGTGAGGTACCATCCCCGGCTGGTCATTTTGTACGTGAAGCGAAAATAGATGAAGCCGGTCTTTTCGAAATAGGCGTAATGGATGATCTGGCGCAGCGCGCCGCCATAGTCCTTGTCGTAGACCTTCTTGCCGAAGTCGAACTTCCTGCCCTCGAATGCCTTCAGCCCGCGCTCAAGCTTCTTTGCAGTGTCGGGTTGTCCGACCGTTTCGGACAGCTTGTGTGCAGCATCGTGAAATTTGTTCTGGGTGATCAGCGTAAACGTCTCGTTCGCGAAGCGATCGGGATCATCAACGGGCAAAGCGGCAGCGAAGGCAGCGGAGCCGGTCAGGCAAAGAAAGATAGCAAGGAACGAGAGCAGACGGATATGCACGGTGACCTCATGGGATTGCATGAGGCTCGCTATCTGAGTCCTCGTCTTCGGGCTACACCATCTCGCCGCGGGCATTCGCTGCCGCCGCGCGGATGCCGTCGATATTCGCCTTGTAGCTTTCCACCGTGCCGCCCTTGAATACGGCCGAGCCGGCGACGAAGGCATTGGCACCTGCTGCGGCGAGTTGCCCGGCGACTGCAGCGGACACGCCGCCATCGACTTCGATGTCGATCGGACGGCCCGCGGTCATCGCGCGCAGGTCCGAGATCTTGCCGAGCGCGGACGGAATGAACGCCTGGCCGCCGAAGCCGGGATTGACCGACATCACCAGCACGAGATCGACGAGATCGATCACATATTCGATGGCGGAGATTGGCGTGCCGGGATTGAGCGAGACGCCGGCCTTCTTGCCGAGATTGCGGATCGCCTGCAGCGTGCGATGCAGATGCGGGCCCGCCTCGGCATGAACGGTGATGTGATCGCAGCCGGCCTTGGCGAAGGCTTCGAGATAGGGATCGCATGGTGCGATCATCAGATGCGCGTCGAAGATCTTTGTCGTGTGCGGGCGCATCGCCTTGATGACGTCGGGGCCGTAGGAAATGTTCGGCACGAAATGGCCGTCCATGACGTCGAGATGCATCCAGTCGGCGCCGGCGGTATCCACGGCGCGGACCTCTTCGCCAAGCCTCGCGAAATCAGCCGCCAGGATGGACGGGGCGATTACCAGCGGGCGGGGCGTGAAGCTCTGGGACATCGGGGTTTCCTGGGGTTTCCTGAACATTTTTGGGCGGCGGCGAATGGACCGCCTCGCGTAACATGGGGCCGGGGTGCGGGCAACGCGCCAGCCACGGCCGCGCCATCGACGCGCTGCAGCAGGATAGTCCCGGCACATTCTGCCGCAAGGGCACGATTTGCCGGGAAACGCGCGCGGCCTGTGCGACCAAGGCCGTTGTTTTATCGAACTTTTTTCGCTGGCATGGGGCTTGCTCCATGTTCCCCAGGGAATTCACGCCGCACGCTGCGGCATGATCAGGAATTTGACGATGCTGCCAGCCCTTGCTGCTGCCACTACCGCGATCGATGCGCTGCAGGCACTCACCAAGTCGAAGTCGAAGTCGAAGGCCGCCACCACCACGACCGGTGTCACCCAGAAGACCGCCAGCCCGTTCGATGTCGCCAGCACGTCGACGGCGGCGAGCGCCACGTCGTCGACGGCAACCTCCGCCACCAGCAGCACGAACAGTTCCTACAAGCTGGCCCCGGGCACCATGAGCACGCTGCTCGATGCCCAGAGCCAGCCCGCGACGGCAGCCTCTTCGGCGAAACGAGCCGACTCGCTGAAAAGACTGATGGGGATGCTCGACAGCGACGGCAGCGGCGGCATCAGCAAGGCGGAGTTCGAGAAGAAACTTGGCGCCGGCGGCACCAACACCGCCAATGCCGACAAGGTATTCGCCGAGCTCGACAAGAACGGTGACGGCTCGGTCAATATCGATGAACTGAGCCCGGCGCTGAATGGCGGCAAGGCACATCACGCCGGCGGCGGCGGCGGTATGGGCGGTGGATCTGGGGGTGGCTCTGACACTGCCGGTTCGACCACAACGACCACGGTGAATGCTGATGGCAGCACCACGACGTCTATCGCCTATGCGGACGGATCGACGGTGAGTTCGACCACGGCCGTCCCCACGTCGTCCACGTCATCAACCGCAAGCTCGTCCTATAACGCAATCGAGAAGATGATCGCGCGTCAGGCGCAGCAGATCTCAAATGCGAAGTCGACGCTGGCGATCAGCGCCTGATCTGCGTTCCGATCCCGAACGCGCCAGTTCGCGATAGGCGAAGCGATCACGAATACGGTGATTGAAGAACGCGCCGCGTGACGCGGCGCTGCTGAAGGCCGCGTGAACTTCCGGCGGCACCTGCGCATAAGCATACCGGCGGCCGCTGGTGAAAGTGACGCGCAATTCGCGACTCACCGGATCGTAAGCGAGATGTCGAATCGCACTCGACGGCATCGCACATCCTCCGAATGTCTCCCGGATAGAAACGATTACCGGCGCGATTGGTTGCGGAGCGGTGACCTAGTTCCGGTCGCGAAACGCCGGAAGCGCGCTGGCAAACGGCAGCGCCGTCGCTTCGTAGACGCCACGCGCGATGGCGCGTGCGATGACATTGCCTGCGAGCATGCCGAGTTCAGTAAGCCCGACCAGCGGATCGATCGGCTTCTCGCCCGTCGCGGCCGCAAACACGATGTCGCCGTCGAGCGGCGCATGCACCGGATAGATCGCGCGCGCAAATCCGGTCTGCGCCATCATGGCGAGACGCCGTGCCTGCGCCTTGGTCAGGATCGCATCGGTAATAACGACGGCAAGCGTCGTGTTCTCGATCGCGGTTGCCGCCGGTCCGCCCTTGATACGCATCGCCAGCACCTCGGGTTTCAACTTGTTCGGCATGCCGTGTCCGCCGAACTCGTTGCCGACTTCGAATGGCGCCGCCCAGAAGTGTGGGCCATCGCCGATCGTGATACTGCCGACCGCATTGACTGCAGCGAGTGCGGCGACGCGCACGCCCGATGGCGTGACGGCGGAGGCCGAGCCGATGCCGCCTTTGTAGTTGACTGTCGTGGCCCCGAGCCCTGCGCCGACGCTGCCGAGCTTGAAGCCATCGCTGGCGGCCGCCGCGGCGGCGTAGCCGAGATCGCGATAGGGAGGGAAGCGGCCCCAGGCCTTGTCGCCGCCATTGAGCAGGTCGAACAGGATCGCGCCGGGCACGATGGGGACGACGGCATTGCCGATCTGGTAGCCGCGGCCCTGTTCGGCGAGCCAGGCCTGTACGCCGCCGCCGGCTTCGAGGCCGAAGGCCGAGCCGCCGGCCAGCGCGAGGCCGTGGATGGCGTCCACAGTGTTCACAGGATCGAGCAGGGCGCTTTCGCGCGTGCCTGGGCCGCCGCCGCGGATGTCCACCGAGGCCACGGCCGGTTGGTCGAACAGGATGGCGGTGACGCCGGAGGCCAGTTGGGCGTCGTCCGCGTGGCCGACGCGAACGCCGGCGATATCGGTGAGCAGGTTCTTCATGGCGGTTCCCTCTTGGCCCGACCAGACCGCAGCAAGGCTGCCCGGTCAACCGATCACGCGTGATCACAACAGCCGGAAGTGGCGGGCATTTGATCCATCCCGCTTGCATCCCGTCATGTCAGCAGTGCATCTAGCCGCATGATCTCCGATGTCACGATCCCCGCCGCATTGATTGCCGGCATTGTCTCATTCCTGTCGCCCTGCGTGCTGCCGCTGGTGCCGCCCTATCTCATCTATCTCACCGGCGCGACCATCGAGCACGTCGCCAATGACGAGCAGGAAGCGGCCTCCAGGCGCGCGGTGATGATCTCGGCGGCCGTGTTCGTGCTGGGCTTCTCCACGGTGTTCGTGGCGCTCGGCGCCAGCGCCAGCCTGGTCGGCAGTGTGGTCCGTGCCTATGCGGCGGAACTGTCGGTTATCGCCGGCGTCCTGATCATCCTGATGGGCTTGCATTTTCTTGGCCTGACCCGGATCGGTCTCCTGATGCGCGAGGGGCGTCTGAGCATGCCCAGACCCGTGGGACTGTGGGGCGCCTATGTGATGGGGCTGGCTTTCGCGTTTGGCTGGACGCCGTGCATCGGTCCGATCCTTGCGGCGATCCTGTCGGTGGCGGCGGCAGAAGCAACGGTGACCAAGGGCGCGGGATTGCTCGCGGTCTATTCCCTCGGCCTCGGCATCCCGTTCCTAATCGCGGCCTTCATGGTGGAGCAATTCTCCAGCATGTTCGCACGCATGAAGAAGCATCTTGTCCATGTCGAGCGCGCCATGGGCGTGCTGATGGTGATCACCGGCATCGCGTTTCTCACCGGCGCCGTGTCGAATGCCAGCACCTGGCTGCTGGAGACGTTTCCCGCGCTACAGAATTTCGGGTAGGGAGCTCTCTCAACCTCTCCCCGCGAAGAGTGGGGAGAGGTTGAGGAAAGCGCTCGCGGCGCCAGCTCACGTCCCCTTGTTGCTGATCTCCGCATAGTTGCCCTTGGCGTCCCACTTGTAGACGACATAGTCGATCGCCTTGATGTCGCCCTTGGCGTCGAATGCCATCTTGCCGAGTACGGTGTCCCATTCGCCGGCCTTGATCGTGTCCATCACCTTCTTGGTGTCGGTGGTGCCAGCCTTGGCGACGGCCTGCGACCAGACCTGGAACGCCGCATAAGTGTAGAGCGTGTAGCCTTCCGGATCGATGTTCTTGGCCTTGAACTTCTCGACAATCGCCTTGGCGGTCGGCTTGTTGCGCGGGTCGGGACCGAAGGTGAACAGCGTGCCTTCCGCCGCGGGGCCGGTGATTGAGGCGAATTCCTTGTCGTTCATGGCGTCGCCGGCCATCAACACGGTCTTGAGGCCCTGGTCGCGCATCTGGCGCAGGATCAGGCCAGCTTCCTGGTGATAACCACCAACGTAAACGAGATCGATATTTTCGCGCTTCAGGCGCGAGACGATCGAGTTGAAATCCTTGTCGCCCTTGGTGTAGCTCTCGAACATCTTCTCGGTGAAGCCTGCCTTGTTCAGCGCCTTCTTGGTCTCGTCGGCGAGACCCTTGCCGTAAGTGGTCTTGTCGTTGAGGATCGCGACGTTCTTGCCCTTGAAGTTCCTGGCAATGTAGTCGGCGGCAACGAGGCCCTGCTGGTCGTCACGGCCGCAGACGCGCAGCACATTGGTGAGCTTGCGTTCGGTGAATAGCGGATTGGTCGACGCCGGCGTGATCTGCAGCACGTTACCGTCGGCATAGGCTTCCGAGGCCGGGATCGACGACGACGAGCAGAAATGGCCGGCAACGAACGGCACCTTGGAGCTTGCAAGCTTCTCGGCGATGGAGCGGGCCTGTTTGGGATCGCAGGAATCGTCGCCGACCTGCAGCGCCAGCTTCTTGCCGAGCACGCCGCCAGCGGCATTGAGATCGGCCACAGCCTGGTCGGCGCCGTTCTTCATCTGGCGGCCGAAGGCGGATTCGCCGCCCGTCATCGGGCCGGCGACCGCGACATTGATGTCCTGCGCAAAAGCTGCGGTTGAGAGCAGCGACGCGGCAAAGGCAAGCCCGGTCAGCTGGCCGATCACATTCAATGGTTTCATGGGGATGATCCTCGCAAAGAGTTTTCGGCCACAACGCAATCCGGCCGCCCGAACGATAGGATCATTCTCAACTTATTTTGATGCCGAGTCATCGGCAATTTTCGGCCGCAAACAGCCAGCCTGTGAGTCCGGCTGCGGCAGGTCGTCGCAAGAGCTTTCGCTGTGCGAGCCGCACCTCTCGCTATGCGGGAGAGGTGCGGCCGGCAGGCTTACTGCTTCAGTTCGGCGTAGTCGCCCTTGGCGTCCCACTTGTAGACGACGTAGTCGATGGCCTTGATGTCGCCCTTGGCGTCGAAGGCCAGCTTGCCGAGCACGGTGTCCCATTCGCCGGCCTTGATCGTGTCCATCACCTTCTTGGTGTCGGTGGTGCCGGCCTTGGCGACGGCCAGCGACCAGACCTGGAACGCCGCATAGGTGTAAAGCGTGTAGCCCTCGGGGTCGATGTTCTTGGCCTTGAAGCGGTCGACGATCGCCTTGGCGGTCGGCTTGTTGCGCGGGTCGGGGCCGAAGGTGAACAGCGTGCCTTCCGCAGCCGGGCCGGTGATCGAGGCGAACTCCTTGTCGTTGATAGCGTCGCCCGCCATCAGCACCGTCTTGAGGCCCTGGTCGCGCATCTGGCGCACGATGAGCCCAGCTTCCTGGTGATAGCCGCCCACGTAGACCAGATCGATACTGTCGCGCTTCAGACGCGATACGATCGCATTAAAATCCTTGTCGCCCTTGTTGTAGCTCTCGAACATCTTCTCAGTGACGCCGGCCTTGTTCAGCGCCTTCCTGGTCTCGTCGGCGAGGCCTTTTCCATAGGTCGTCTTGTCGTTCAGGATCGCGATATTCTTGCCCTTGTAGTTCTTGGCAATGTACTCGCCGGCGACAAAACCCTGCTGATCGTCGCGGCCGCAGACGCGCAGCACATTGGCGAGCTTGCGTTCGGTGAATAGCGGATTGGTCGAGCCCGGCGAGATCTGCAGCACATTGCCGTCGGCATAGGCCTCCGATGCCGGGATCGACGACGACGAACAATAGTGACCGGCGACGAACGGAATGCGCGCGCTGGCGAATTTCTCGGCAATCGAGCGTGCCTGTTTGGGATCGCATGCGTCATCGCCGACCTGTAGGGCCAGCTTCTTGTTCAACAGACCGCCGGCGGCGTTGATATCTGCGACGGCGAGTTCGGCGCCATTCTTGAACTGGCGGCCGAAGGCGGATTCGCTGCCGGTCATCGAGGATGCGACGGCGACAGGAATATCCTGTGCCAATGCAACGGACGCCAGCGCAATTGAAGCACCCGCCGTCAGGCCGATGAGTTTGATGAATTTCATAGGAAGTCCCCGTGTTCCGTTCGAATGCAGACAGTTGCGACGCCGTGACGGAATCGCGATCGGCGCATCATTCTACCTTCAAAATAGTGTCGATTGTTTGCATCGCTCTGCGTGTTCGATGGTCATGCGATGAAGGATATCGATTCGTCAGCCGTGCCGGCCGCCTTCGAGATAGGCGGAGCGGATTTCCGGGGCCTTCAGCAATTCGGCGCCGCTGCCCGACAGGGTGATCAACCCGTTGACCATGACATAGCCGCGATGGGCCAGACGCAGCGCGTGATTGGCGTTCTGCTCGACAATCAGGACCGTCAATCCGTCCTGCTTGTTGAGCGCGCGGATTGCATCGAAAATCTGCTTGGCGATCAGCGGGGCCAGACCCAGCGAGGGTTCATCGAGCAGCAGCAGGCGCGGGCGGCTCATCAGTGCGCGGCCGATGGCCAGCATCTGCTGCTCGCCGCCAGACAGCGTGCCGCCGCGCTGGGTCATGCGCTCCCTGAGGCGCGGAAACAGCGTCAACACCTTGTCGAGGCTTTCAGCGCGTTCGACCGGCGTACTCTCATTGACGTCGGCGCCCATCTGCAGATTTTCCGCGACGCTCATGCGTGGGAAAATCCGGCGACCTTCCGGCGATTGCGCAATGCGCATCCGCGCGATCTCATGGGTCGGCAGGCCGGTGATATCAATGCCGTCATAGCTGATCGCACCTGCGCGGGCGCGCGGTTTGCCGAAGATCGTCATCATCAGCGTCGACTTGCCCGCGCCGTTGGCGCCGATTAGCGCAACGATCTCGCCGTGCTTGATATCGAGATCGACGCCTTTCAGCGCTTCGATCTTGCCATAGGATGCGTGGAGGCCGGTGATGGCGAGCATGGGGGCGGTGCTCACGTCTCGCCCTCCATCACCGCGATCGCTTCCTCTTCATCCGCGCCGAGATAGGCGGCGATCACCTTTGGATTGTCGCGGATCTGCCGCGGCGTGCCGTCGGCGATCTTCACGCCGTAATCGAGCACGTTGATATGGTCGGAGATTTCCATCACCACCGACATGTCATGCTCGATGAGCAGGATCGAGGTGCCGTGCTCGGCACGGATCTTCAGCAGCAGCTCGTTGAGCGCGGCGCTTTCGCGTGCATTGAGGCCGGCAGCGGGCTCGTCGAGGCAGAGCAGTGCCGGCTCGGTACACATCGCGCGCGCGATTTCGAGGCGTCGCTGGTCGCCGTAGGGCAGGTTGCCGGCTGCATCGTCTGCGCGCTCCAGCAGGCCGATCTGATCGAGCCAGTAGCGCGCGAGGTCGATCGCAGCCTTCTCGGCGGCCCGGTAGCTGGGCACGCCGAACAGGCCGAGAAACGTAAAGCCCGAAGCGCGCATCAGCGTGTTGTGCTGCGCCACCATCAGGTTTTCCAGTGCGGTCATCCCGGGAAACAGCCGGATATTCTGGAAGGTCCGCGCGACCCTGGCGATCTTCGAGATGCGGAAGTCGTTCAGTCGCTCCAGCCGCCATTCACCATCGCTGTGGCGCAGCTTGATGGTGCCGGATGTCGGCTTGTAGAAGCCGGTGATGCAATTGAAGACGGTGGTTTTTCCGGCGCCGTTCGGGCCGATCAGTGCAGTGATCTTGCCGCGTTCGGCCGTGAAGGAGAGATCGTTGACGGCGACGATGCCGCCGAAGCGCATCGTCAGATTTTCAACGCTGAGAATGTCGTTGATGTTCATCCGTGTCCCTCTTTGACGAGGTCGGACGAGATTGCCGTATTGCGTTCGAGAAAGACGGTCGGCGCGCGGTGACCGATCAGGCCGCGCGGGCGCCAGATCATCAGCAGCACCATGGCGCCGCCGAACACCAGCATGCGGAATTGCTCGAGTCCTCTGAACAGTTCGAAGCCGCCGATCATCGCCAGCGCTGCGAGCGCCACGCCGAGTTGCGAGCCCATGCCGCCGAGCACGACGATGGCCAGCACCAGCGCGGATTCATGGAAGGTGAAGGATTCCGGGCTGATGAAACCCTGACGGGTCGCAAAGAACGCGCCGGCGAAGCCGCCGAACATGGCACCGGTGGCGAAGGCGGTGAGCTTCGTCGTCGTGGTGTTGATGCCCAGCGCGCGGCAGGCGACTTCGTCCTCGCGCAGTGCTTCCCAGGCGCGGCCAATGGGTAGGCGGCGCAGGCGGATGGTGACCCAGTTGGTGAGCAGTGCGAGGGCGAGGATCAGATAAAATAGAAAGACGATACGGTGGGTCGGCGAGAACTCGATGCGAAGGAGGGTAGCGAGGCCGTCATCGCCGGGCGTCAGCGGAATGCCGAACATGGTTGGGCGCGGAATGCCGGAGATGCCGTTGGGGCCGCCGGTGAGCGTCTGCCAGTTGATGATGACGAGGCGGATGATCTCGCCAAAGGCCAGCGTAACGATGGCGAGATAGTCACCGCGCAGCCGCAGGACCGGAAAGCCGAGCAGCACGCCGAAGAACGCGGCGAGGATACCCGCGAGTGGTAGGCAGATCCAGAACGACAGGCCGAAATTGGTGGCCAGCAGCGCGTAGGAATAGGCGCCGACGGCATAGAAAGCGACATAGCCGAGATCGAGAAGACCGGCGAGGCCGACAACCACATTGAGGCCCCAGCCGAGCATCACGTAAGTCAGCACGAGAATGCCGAGATCTAGGATGTAACGCTCGTCGTAGAAGATCACCGGGACGAGGAAGGTGAAGATCAACAGCGCCGGCACCAGTGCACGGCCGGCGAAGGAAAATACCTTCTGCGCCGATGGCGGCACGACGCGCACGGTGTCCACTGGGCCCCACCAGCGGCGCAGCAACTCCATCGCGATACTGCCGCCGAACACCACGGCGACCATGGCGGCGAGATCGCCGAAGCGGGTCCACCAGGTCAGTTGCCCGTCGGAGCCGGCCTCGGTGCGGATGCCGATCATCAGCGAGAACAGCACCAGCGCCACCAGCGCGGAGATCACGGCCTTCTTCAGGATGAATGCGGCGTCCGGGCCGCGGGCAGTCTTTGCTTGTGATGCGTTTGCTGCCACTTGGATCCCGTCAGACTTTTTCGACTTCGGGACGGCCGAGCAGGCCGGTCGGCAGGAAGATCAGCACCACGATCAGAATCGAAAAGGCGGCGACGTCTTTGTATTCGGTGGAGAAGTAGGCGGCCCACAATGTCTCGATCAGGCCGATCAGCAAGCCGCCGAGCATGGCGCCAGGCAGCGAGCCGATGCCGCCGAGCACGGCGGCGGTGAAGGCCTTGATGCCGGCGACGAAGCCCATGAAGAAATCCACGAGGCCGTAATAGAGCAGGTACATCATCCCCGCGACGGCGGCGAGTGCCGCGCCGATCACGAAGGTCATGGAGATGGTGCGATCGACGTCGACGCCGAGCAGTGACGCCATGGTCTGATCCTGCTCGCAGGCGCGCATGTCGCGGCCGAGGCGCGTGCGCGCCACCAGCCAGGTGAACAGCGCCAGCAGCACGATGGTGGTGATGACCACGATGATCTGGATGTTGGAGAGGCGCACCACAAAACCGTCGGCGCCTTCATGCAGCGTGTAGCCGCCGGTGATGATGGGCGGCACGGGTTTGACGCGGGCGCCCTGCGCGACCTGCGAGAAATTGGTCAGCACGAAGGACATGCCGATCGCTGACAGCATCGGCGCGAGACGGAAGGAATGGCGCAAGGGACGATAGGCGATGCGCTCGATCGTCCAGCCATAGAGCGAGGTGATGGCCATCGAGACCAGAAGCACCAGCAGCAGGATCACCGGTACCGCGGTGAGGCCGATCGAGACGAGAATGAGAAAGGTGATCAGCGCGATGAAGCCGCCGATCATGAAGATGTCGCCATGGGCGAAATTGATCATGCCGACGATGCCGTAGACCATCGTATAGCCGATCGCGATCAGGCCATAGATGGAGCCGAGCACGAGTCCGTTGATCAGTTGCTGGGCGAAATAATCCATGCGCTGCCGAATTCGAGTGAGGCGCCACCATGATCCGGCAGCCGGATCATTGCGTCGTTGTATCGTTTTCTAACAGCGGCCATTGGAGGCGGCAACAGGGGGCGGTGCGGCTAAAGTAGCCTGTACATGCTGTTTTTCGCGGCGATTTACATCCCTTCTATTGCGCCGCAGCGCACACAAGTCCGCACCTTATTTTGCGGCTGTTCCGGTGTCACAGTTGCGCCGTGCAACGGCCTTGCAATCATCACGCGGGAACCGAAACGAAGACCGGGGCTGCACGTTGTCGGGCGTTGAATGGTTCAACAAAGGAGATTGAAGAATGTCCAATCAGAACCAGCAAAAGCCCGGTCAGCAGAAGCCGGGCCAGCAGAGCCAGAACCCGGGGCAGCAGGGCCAGAAGCCCGGCCAGCAGCAGGGCGGTGGAATGAAACCCGGCCATGAGCAGGACCCGGACCACCGGCAGGGCCAGAGATAGGCCGTCAGACGGACGTCAATCGAGATTTGGGTCATTCAGCGACCCATATGGAAGGCCCCGTCGAAAGGCGGGGCTTTTCGTTTGGCAAGTCCTGAGCGTATCTCGCCCGCCGTTATCCCGGCATTTCTCGAATTAAGGTTACCAATTGGTTTACGTTGTCCGTCTGATTGAACGGGCGTTACGTCGGCGCAGGCGTGCGACTCCTGCGAGTCGCCGGCGGAGCGGTGGACGACGTCATGGATCAGAGCAGCGCAGACCAGACCGGAGCCCATCCGGTTGGAACTCTCCAGGCTGGCACGTTTCAGACTGGTACGTTTCAGACCTGGCGGATCAGCACGTTCACGGGCGCGCTGATCGCCTGCTATTTCATCCCGACCTGGACGATCTCTGCGTTCCGCATCATGGTCTCGCCGATCCAGGGCTTCTATGAGCGCCCCAATATTTCGCTGGCGCTGTTTCTCAGCGACTACATGCAATTTTCCAGCATGGGTACGGTGCGCTATGCGTGGCTGCTCGCCGTCGGCAAGCTGACGGTGGTCGCTTTCTTCACGGTATTCCTGGTGTTCATCACACGGCCGAAAATCCGCAAGACGGGCGGCTGCGACGAAGCGTTGATGATGGCGCTTGGCATCGGCGGCGCAATCTCGTTCGCCAGCATGGTGATGGCATCGAAGGTCGGCGAGATCGCCGCGATGCGGTTGCACATCACCGAACTGCTGTTGATGCTCGGCGCTGCAGTGCTGCTGGCGATCGAGCCGCCACTACGCCGTGCGGCGGCGCATGAGCTGGACCCCGGGCAGCCGGGCAAGGCAGCCAACGACGCGCAACCTTTGCGAAAGGTCGCGTAAACAGCGCGGCGGGCTAGATAGGGAGCCCGAGCTCCTTGATAATCGCGCCGGCTTCCCTGGTGGCGTGATTGGCTGCCGGCACGCCGCAATAGATTGCCTGCTGCAACAGGATTTCCTTGATGTCGTCCGGTGTGAAGCCGCCTTCGGTGAGGGCAGCACGCACATGCATGCGGAATTCGTCCCACTGGCCGAGCGCGAGCATCGTTCCGATCACCAGCACCCGTCGTGTGCGATCGTCGAAATGCGGCCGCGTCCAGATCTCTCCCCAGGCATAGCGGCTGATCAGATCCAGAAAATCGGCGTTAAATGAATTCTTGCCGGCGGCCGATTTGTCGACCCAGGCATTGCCGAGAACCTTGCGGCGTTTCGCGGTGCCTTTTTCGGCGCGCTGTTGCTCGTCCATCTCAAGTCTCCCTTCAGCGCTGCGTCAGGAAGCCAACGAGGGCCTCGGTGAAGGCATGCGGCTGCTCGACATTGGAGATGTGGGCGGCATCCAGCAGCGTCATGCTGGCGCCGGGGATGCCGCTGCGGATGAGTTCGCCAGCGGAAACCGGTGTGGCGTTGTCCTGGCGGCCGGCGATCACCAGTACCGGGCTCTGGATCTTGGGCAGCAGGGCGCGCTGGTCGAGCGTGCTCAGCGCCTCGCAGGCGGCGAGATAGCCCTCGACCGGGGACGCCAGCAGCATGGCCTTCATCTTCGCCGCGGTCTCGGGCTCGCGCTCGCGGAAGTCGGCGGTCAGCCAGCCACCGATGACGGCATCGGCGACAGCCCTGAGACCGCCTTCACGCACCGCCTTGATACGATTGTGCCAGTTGGTTGGGTCCGGATAATAGCAACTGGTATTAGCGAGAACGATCTTGTTAAAACGCTCCGGCGCATTGGCGCCGAGCCACTGGCCGACCATGCCGCCCATCGACAGTCCGCACCAATGCACCTTGTCGATGTTGAGGTCGTCGAGGACCGCCAGCACGTCCTTGCCATAGCGCTCCATCGAGGTCGGGCCGTTCATGCCGGACTTGCCGTGGCCGCGGCGATCGTAGCGGATCACGCGAAACAGCTTTGTCAGCGCCGGCATCTGCGGCTCCCACATCGCCATGGTGCAGCCAAGCGAATTCGACATCATCAGCGTCGGCCCGCTGTCGCGGCCCTCCACGGAGACATTCAGCAGGCAGCCGTCGGCGTCGATCATGGGCATGGTGTGTCTCCCGAGTTTCTTCTTAAGCGAGTGAGGCGAGCAGGCGGTCGATCAGGGTCTGCGAGACGCCCTGATAATCCATCGGTTCGAACAGTTTGGCGATGGCGTCAGCGCTCAGTTGCGTGCTGACCTTGGGATCGGCGGTGAGCACGCCGCGCAGATGCTTCTTCTCGGCGACGGCGCGCTTGGTGGCGGCCTCGACCAGATGATGGGCGTCGCTCTTGCCGAGCTTTTCCGCCAGCGCAAAAGTCACGGCTTCCGCCATGATGAGGCCGTGCGTGGTGTCGAGATTGGCGCGCATCCTGACGGCATCGACCTCGAGCCCTTCGGCAATATCGACGATTGCGGCCAGCGCGCCCGATGTCACCAGCAGCAGCATCGGCAGGGTCGGCCATTCCGCGTGCCATGGACCGGCGCTCCGTTCGTGATCCTGGATCTGCGCGGCAAAGATGGTGGCGGCGAGATTGGGGGCCATGGTTGCGGCGCCAAGCGCCGAGGCCGATGCCACGGGGTTGCGCTTGTGCGGCATGGTGGACGAACCGCCGCGGCCTTCACCGGATGGTTCGAACGCTTCGCCGACATCGGTCTGCATCATCAGCGAGACATCGCGGGCGATCTTGCCGCAACTACCGGACAGGATCGCCAGCACTGAGGCCACTTCGGCGATACGATCGCGATGGGTATGCCATGGCGCATCGGGCAGCGGCAGCTGCAATTCCTTGGCGAGTTGCTCGGCAACCACGAGCCCCTTGTCACCGAGCGCAGCCAGCGTGCCGGCGGCGCCTCCGAATTGCAGTGCAAGGCCTTCGGCGCGCAATCGTTTCAGCCGCAAACGCGAACGGTGCAGCGCCGACGCATATTCGGCGAGCTTCAGCCCAAATGGCATTGGCAGCGCATGCTGCAGCCATGTGCGGGCGACCACGGCGGTGTTGCGGTGCTTGACCGCAAGGGCTGCGAAGCCGGCGACGGCGCGATCGAGATCTGCAAGCAGGGCGTCGATGGCGGCGCGCAGGCCGAGCATCGTCGCGCTATCGATGACATCCTGGCTGGTGGCGCCCCAATGCACGTAGCGCGCGGCCTCGGCATCGGCCTTCGCCACTTTGGCAGTGAGCGCCCTGACCAGCGGGATGGCGAGGTTGCCGGAACGCGTGGCGGCATCGGCCAGGGCGGCCATATCGAACTGATCGGCTTTACAGGCGGCCTCGATGGCCGCCACTGCGCTGGCAGGAATCACCCCGGCTGACGCCTCGGCGCGCGCCAGTGCGGCTTCGAAGTCCAGCATATGCTGCAAATGGGCGGTATCATCGCAGACCGCGCGCATCGCGGGGCTCGACAGCAGGGGCGCCAGCAGAGGGGATAGGGATGTGCTCATTTGTGCGGGACCCTAACCATTCCGTGCAGAGTCTGCCAATCCCCTGCAAACAGCCTACCGCTATCGCTTGTTGCATTGCGAATAGGCAGTGCATCCATTCCGCTGGCCGGTCTTTCCTTTGTGCCGTCTGTGCATTACTTGGGATCGACGGTCTATTCCCCTCGGGGATCACAGCCTTAATTTCGGACGGCGACAAATTCAGGAGACAGACCCATGGCCATGACGATGAGCGGTGAAGTCCAGCTTGCCGCGCCCCGCGAAGTGGTGTGGGGAAAGCTCAACGACCCCGCAGTGCTGAAGGCCTGCATCCCGGGTTGCGAAGAGCTCGAGACCACGGAGGAAGGCGGCTTTCGTGCCACCGCCAAGATCAAGGTCGGCCCGGTTTCCGCCCGCTTCAAGGGTAAGGTCACGCTGAGCGATCTCGATCCGCCGAACGGCTACAAGATCACTGGTGAAGGCGAGGGCGGCGTGGCCGGCTTTGCCAAGGGCGGCGCCGTCGTCGGCCTGACCGACAAGGATGGTGGCACGCTCCTGACCTACAATGTGGAAGCCCAGATCGGCGGCAAGCTGGCCCAGCTCGGTCAGCGCCTCATCAACGGTTCGGCCAAGAAGATCGCCGACGAGTTCTTCGCGAACTTCGCCAAGGCCGTTCAGGGTTAAGGCCCGCAGCGTCTGATAGCGGCGATCAAGTATGTTTGATACCGCAGAAAAACACACAAGAGACCGTCCCGACTTGAGGTTGCTCATTGCCGGGATGGGCCATATTATGCATTTGGAATGATTTTAATGACCGTGTTGCCACGCAATGGGGCGCGGACCAAGAGAGTGCATATGGCCAAAATCTCGATGATCGTGAACGGCAATCCCGTCACCGGCAATATCGATCCGCGCACATTGCTGGTGCAGTTTCTGCGTGAGAATCTGCGGCTCACCGGCACCCATGTGGGTTGCGACACGTCGCAATGCGGCGCCTGTGTTGTGCATCTCGACGGCAAGGCCGTGAAGTCCTGCACCACGCTCGCCGTGATGGCTGATGGCCACGAGGTGAAGACCATTGAAGGTCTTGCAGCCGATGGCGCGCCGCTGCATCCCATGCAGGAAGCGTTTCGCGAGCATCACGGCCTGCAGTGCGGCTTTTGCACCCCGGGCATGATCATGACCGCGGTCGACCTCGTGCATCGCAAGGGGCATGATCTCAGCGATCACCTGATCCGCGAAGAACTCGAAGGCAATCTCTGTCGCTGCACCGGTTATCAGAACATCGTGGCGTCGATCGCAGCCGGCGCCAAAGCGATGGCGAAGTCCGATCTCGCATAACGACGCACAACGATAATCGCGCACCGCGAATCAGGGATCCCCACCCATGTACGAATTCAAATATCATCGTCCGTCGACCGTGCGGCAGGCCGCCAATCTCCTCATCAAGAACGAAGACGCCAAGCTGATCGCCGGCGGTCACACGCTGGTGCCGGTCATGAAGCAGCGTCTGGCGGCACCACCGCATATCATCGATCTCTCGCATATCGAGGGCGTCGACGGCATCGAGATGAAGGGCCGCTCCCTGGTGATCGGCGCGCTGGCCAAGCATGCCAATGTCGCGGCGTCGCCGATCGTCGGCGAAGCGATCCCCGCGCTGGCCGAACTCGCCGGCCTGATCGGCGATCCCGCCGTGCGCCACAAGGGCACCATCGGCGGTTCGCTCGCCAATAACGATCCGACCGCGGACTATCCCGCAGCCGTGATGGCGCTCGGCGCCACCATCGTTACCAACAAGCGCAAGCTGAAGCCGGAAGAATTCTTCCAGGGTCTGTTCACGACCGCGCTGGAGAGCGACGAGATCATCACCAAGGTCTCGTTCCCGGTGCCGAAGAAGGCAGCCTATATCAAGTTCCGCAACCAGGCCTCGCGCTATGCGCTGGTCGGTGTGTTCGTGGCGCGGCTGCCGTCAGGCGTGCGCGTTACCGTCACGGGCGCGGGCTCGGATGGCGTGTTCCGCGTCGAGGCGTTCGAGGCCGCCCTGCAGAAGCGGTTCTCGCCAAAGGCGCTGGACGGGCTTACGGTGCCGGCCGAAGGCCTCAACAGCGATCTCCATGGCAGCGCCGAATATCGCGCGCATCTGATCGGCGTGCTGGCCAAGCGTGCGGTCGAAGCCGCTAACAACCGGGCCTGATATTTGTCAGGCTCGCAGTTCCTCGGATCGGTTCTCTCATGACCAAGCCATCGGCGCTCCCCACTTCCGTCGATGGCATGCTGGAATTGCTGACATCGCGCGGCTATCTCGCCGAGCGGTCTTTGGCGACGGTGGCTTACCTGTCGCTGAAAATGGGGCGACCGCTGTTTCTCGAAGGCGAGGCTGGCGTCGGCAAGACCGAGATCGCGAAGGTGTTATCAGCAGCGCTCGGCCGCAAGCTGATCCGGCTGCAATGCTATGAAGGCCTCGACGTTTCTTCTGCAGTCTATGAGTGGAACAGCGCCTCGCAGATGATCGCGATCCGGTTGGCGGAAGCCGCCGGCGATACCGACCGCGATCAGCTCTCCAGCGACATCTTCGCCGAGCGTTACCTGATCAAGCGTCCGCTGCTGCAGGCGCTGGAGCCGGACGTGAATGGCGCGCCGGTCTTGTTGATCGACGAACTTGACCGCGCAGATGAGGCGTTCGAGGCGTATCTCCTCGAAATTCTCAGCGACTTTCAGGTGACCATTCCCGAACTCGGCACGGTGAAGGCGCCATCGCCGCCGATTGTCATCGTCACGTCGAACCGCACCCGCGAAATCCACGACGCGTTGAAGCGGCGCTGTCTGTATCACTGGGTCGACTATCCCGCCGCCGAGCGCGAACTCGCCATCGTCAAGTCGCGCGTGCCGGGCATCTCCGCAAAGCTCTCGCAGCAGGTGGTGAAGTTCGTGCAGGCGCTGCGCGACCAGGATTTCTACAAGTCGCCGGGCGTCGCCGAAACACTGGACTGGGCGACCGCGCTGACCGAACTCGACGCCCGCTCGCTGACGCCGCAGGTGGTGGGCGATACGCTGGGCGCACTGTTGAAGTATCAGGACGACATCCAGCGCATGCAGGGCGATGCGCTGGCGAAGGTGATTAAGGAAGCGACGAGCGATTAGCTGAAGCGCGGGGCCACAAACTCGTCGTTCCGGGGCGCCGCACTTGCGTCGAACCCGGAACCTCGATGTGTTGATCGCGCCAAACACGGCGGGATTCCGGGGTCGAACGCGAAGACGCGCTCGCCCCGGAATGACAGTGGCAGTTCGGTCGCGCAAATGGCGCGCCCGCCCCGGAACGACGGAGTTAGGTTTGCCCATCGACCATCTCAACCCACCGACCGGCCAGATGGCAGACAATGTCATCGGCTTTGCGCGTGCGCTCCGCGCCGCCGGCCTGCCGGTTGGGCCGGGTGCGGTGATCGATGCGCTGAATGCCTTGCAGATGATCGAGATCGGCAAGCGCGCCGACGTATTCACGACGTTGGAAGCAATCTTCGTCAAACGCCACGAGCACGCGTTGGTGTTTGCCCAGGCCTTTGATCTGTTCTTCCGTGCGGCCGACGAATGGAAGCAGATGCTGGATTCGGTGCCGCTGCCCGACGATGCCAAGCGCAAGCCGCCGCCGGCCTCGCGCCGCGTGCAGGAGGCGATGGCGCAACCGGCACAGGGCGCAGAACGCGAGGCACCGCAGGAGCAGGAGATCAGGCTGTCGGTCTCCGACCGTGAGGTTTTGCAGAAGAAAGATTTTGCGCAGATGAGCGCAGCGGAGATCGCCGAGGTCACGCGCGCCATCGCCAATATGCGGCTGCCGCAAGCTGAACTGCGCACGCGCCGCACCCAGCCGGACAAGCACGGCGCGCGGCTCGATCTGCGGCGCACGCTGCGCGGCAGCCTGCGCACGGGCGGCGACATCATCGACATCCGCAGGCTAGGCCTGATCGATAAGCCGGCGCCGATTGTCGCGCTGCTCGATATCTCCGGCTCGATGAGTGAATATACTCGACTGTTTCTGCACTTCCTTCATGCGATTACGGACGCCCGCAAGCGCGTCTCGGTCTTCCTGTTCGGCACAAGGCTGACCAATGTGACGCGGGCGCTGCGCTCGCGCGATCCCGACGAGGCGCTGGCCTCGTGCTCGGCCTCGGTGGAAGACTGGGCCGGCGGTACGCGCATTTCCGCGTCGCTGCACAACTTCAACAAGCTCTGGGGACGCCGCGTGCTCGGCCAAGGGGCGATCGTGCTGCTGATCTCGGACGGGCTGGAGCGCGAAGCGGATTCCCAACTGGCCTTCGAGATGGACCGGTTGCATCGCTCCTGCCGGCGGCTGATCTGGCTCAACCCGCTATTGCGCTTCGACGGCTTCGAGCCGAAAGCGCAGGGCATCAAAATGATGCTCCCGCACGTTGACGAATTCCGCCCGGTGCATAATTTGAGTTCGATCGACGGACTGATCAAGGCGCTGTCATCGGCGCCTCCGGTCCATCACCGCAGCCTGATCCGGCCCGCAGCTTAAGAGAGGCTTCCATGCTCAATCGCGATGAAGACATCCTGCAGGCCGCGGAAGCGTGGCAGAAGGCCGGACACGGCGTGGCGCTGGCCACCGTGGTTGAGACCTGGGGTTCGGCGCCGCGTCCCGCAGGCTCGAATCTCGTCATCAATGACGACGGCACCTTCTTGGGCTCGGTCTCCGGCGGTTGCGTCGAAGGCGCCGTGGTCACCGAGGCGCTCGATGTGATTGCGAGTGGCGAGCCCAAATTGCTCGAATTCGGCGTGGCTGACGAGACCGCGTGGAATGTCGGCCTGTCCTGCGGCGGCACCATCCGCGTGTTCGTCGAGAAGGTGGGCCAGTCGTGAAAGCCGAGACACTTGCCACTCTGAACGCCGAGCGCGCCGCCCGGCGTCCTGTCATTTTGATCACCGATATATCCGATGGAACACAACGCCTGGTGAAGGCCGCCGATTTCGGCGCCGATCCGCTGCATGCCGAGCTCGAGAAGCAGCTCCGCATGGGCAAGAGCGCGATGGTCGAGGCGGACGGCAAGAAGCTGTTTCTCAACGTCTACGCGCCGACCGCGCGGCTAGTGATCATCGGTGCCGTCCATATCAGCCAGGCGCTAGCGCCGCTGGCGCGGTCGCTGGATTACGATGTGACGGTGGTCGATCCGCGCACAGCTTTTGCCAGTCCCGAGCGTTTCCCGGACGTGAAACTGATCGCCGAATGGCCGGAAGAGGCGTTGCCGGGCCTCGACATCGATCACTACACGGCCTTCGTCGCCGTGACCCACGATCCGAAGATCGACGATCCCGCGCTGCTACATGCCTTCGAGAAGAATTGCTTCTATATCGGTGCGCTAGGCTCGCGAAAGACCCACGCCAAGCGCGGCGACCGGCTGAAGGCGCAGGGCGTCAGCGAGGCTGATTTCGCGCGGATCAAGGCGCCGATCGGCTTGAATATTGGTGCCGTGTCGCCGTCGGAAATTGCTGTGTCGATCATGGCGGAGATTACGGCCGAGCTGCGTATGCCCAGGGATGCGAAGGCGGCTGGGGCATGAAGTTCGGTCCCGCCAGTCCGGCGGATGCACTCGGCGGCGTGACCGTCCATACGCTGCGTCAGGGTTCGCTCGTTCTCAAGAAAGGCACCACCATCGGTCCCGATGAAGTCGCAGCGCTGACGAGCGCCGGCGTCAAGGACGTCGTTGTCGTGCGCCTCGAAGACGGTGACGTCTCTGAGGACGTCGCAGCTGCGAGTATCGCGCAGGCCGTGGCGGGCGAGGGCGTCAATGTTGAGCGCGCCTTCACGGGCCGCGCCAATCTATTTGCGGGGACGCCGGGCGTGCTGGTCGTCGATCGCGCCATCGTCGATCGCATCAATGCCGTCGACGAAGCGATCACCTTTGCAACGCTGGCGGCCTACAAGCCGGTGGTCGAAGGTGAGATGATCGCGACCGTCAAGCTGATCCCGTTCGGCGTCGCCGGCACGCTGCGCGACGCGGCCGTCCAGGCTGCCTCGGGCGGCGCAATGCGGATCGCGCCTTACACGGTCAGGAAAGTCGGCATCGTCTCGACACTGTTGCCGGGGCTGTCGCCGAAGGTGATCGACAAGACGCTGCGTGTGACCGAAGAGCGCCTCGCGCCTGCCGGTGCGAAGATCATCGCCGAGCGCCGCGTGCCGCATGACGAGAAAGTGCTGGCAAAGACAATCAAGGAACTGCTCGGGCTCGGCGCCGAGCTGGTGATCGTGTTCGGAGCCTCGGCCATTGCCGACCGCCGTGACGTGATTCCGTCGGCCATCGAACACATCGGCGGCGCCATTGAACATTTCGGCATGCCGGTCGATCCCGGCAATCTGCTTCTGATCGGCCGGGCCGGCGACGTGCCGGTGCTCGGCGCGCCCGGCTGCGCGCGTTCGCCGGTGGAAAACGGTTTCGACTGGGTGTTGATGCGGCTGCTGGCTGGCCTCAAGGTGACCCGCGCCGATCTCACCGGCATGGGTGTCGGCGGTTTGCTGATGGAAATCGTGACCCGGCCGCAACCACGCGTGCCCGTCGGCAGCGATAGCAACAGCAATGTCGCCGCCGTTATTCTGGCCGCCGGCCGTTCGACCCGGATGGGCGGGCCGAACAAGCTGCTCGCCGAACTCAACGGCAAGGCATTGGTCCGGATCGTCGCCGAACAAGCGATCGCATCGAAAGCGTCGAGCGTAACGGTGGTGACAGGTCATCAGGCGCCGGAGGTCGAGAAGGCGCTGGCCGGACTCAAAGTCACCTTTGTCTACAACCCTGATTTTGCCGATGGCCTTGCCAGTTCGGTGAAAGCCGGCATCGCGGCAGTCCCGGCGGATGCCAATGGAGCCGTGGTCTGTCTCGGCGACATGCCGCTGATCGATGCCCAGTTGATAGATCATCTGATAGAGACCTTCGCGCCGGATCGCGGCAACCTCATCGTCGTCCCTGTGAGTGAGGGCCGTCGCGGTAATCCCGTGTTGTGGTCTCGGCGCTTCTTCAATGAGTTGATGACGCTGGACGGCGATATCGGCGCCCGGCACCTGATCATGAAGCACGCCGAAGCCGTTGCCGATGTGGCGGTGGAAGGCCACGGCGCCTTCCTCGATATCGATACGCCGCAGGCGCTGGAAGACGCGCGGAGCGGGTGAGCATCCCGGATGCGGCGGGCCGTCGCATTTCACTTTCGTTCACCAAGTTGAAACGCCCTTCCCTGTAGCGTCTGCCTCGATCGGCCTCGGGGGAGGGGAAATTGTCGCTGTTTGTTGCCGCGCGTCGTCGCGCGATTCTCGCCGTTGCCTTGTTGATGAGCTTGGGCGCCATGGATGTGGCCTCAGCCGCTGGTGCCCTCGCCGTAGGCAAGTGTGGTGCCTATGGCCAGGCATTCGACTATTCGGCGCAGGCGGCGGCGGTGGCGGCCGCTAAAAAGCAGTGCAAGGGCGAGTGCACGACGGTAACGATGAAGCGCGCCTGCGCCGCCTTCGCCGTGGATATGAAGAATCCCTGCGGCGCGCATGGCTATGCGGTGGCGCCGCGCATTTCCAGCTCGCTGAATCAGGCGACCAAGAAATGCTATGACTACGGCGGTAAGGAATGCGTCATCCGCGCCTGGGCCTGCGACGCCAAGGGCTAGAGCTCCCCGACAAATATCTCGTTCAACGCGCCTGCGGCGGCTAGACTGCTGCAATGATTCAATTTTTCCGGACACTTTTGAAGCCCGCCGCCGACGCCGATCCGTCCGTTCGGGAGTTTCGGAAGGCGCTGAGCCGCGAGATGCTGTTGACCGAGCGGTTGCGGGTCAAGACGGTGATCGGCACCGTGGTGATCGTGACGCTGTCACTGTCCATCAGCTATTTGCTGGCGCCGTCGAGTTTCGCGCGCATATCCAATGGCAAGTTCGATCTCGCATCGTCTTTTATGATCACGGGCCCGCTGCTGCTGTTCGAGTTCTTCGTTCTTTACAAAGTCAATCAGCGCATCGCTGCAGGGCAAGATATTGCGCATGGGCGGCGCTATCTGAGTGCGCTCATCGAGACCAGCATTCCGACGGCCGCACTGCATCTCCATATGGGCTGGATGGGGCCGGCGGGGGCGTTGGCATTTGCGGCACCGTTGTCCTATTTCATCTTCATCATTCTATCCACGCTTCGGCTCGATTTCTGGCTGTCGACGTTTACCGGTTTTGTCGCGGCTGCCCAGATGCTCGCGATGGCCATGCTGTATCATCCGGCGCAATTCGCTTCGGAACCCGCACCGGATTTTGCGTTTCAGCTTATCCGTAGCGCCATGGTCCTGCTCTGCGGTATTCTCGCAGGCGCGGTCGGTTTGCAACTTCGTCGCCAGTTCGAGGCGAGCATCGCGGCAACTTCGGCGCGCGATCGTGTCACCAATCTGTTCGGTCAGCATGTCTCGCCGCAGGTGGTGGAACAGTTGCTGGCGTCGGGAACGAGCTCCACGACCGAAATACGTCAGGTCGCGGTGATGTTCGTCGATATCCGTAACTTTACCGCGGCAACCCGTGTGCATTCGCCGCGCGAGGTGGTGGAGCGGCTCGACGAGACGTTTGCATTGCTGGTCGATGTGCTGGATCGACATTCCGGGATCGTGAACAAATTTCTCGGTGACGGCTTTCTCGCGCTGTTCGGAGCGCCCATTGAGGACCCGAATGCGGCGCATTGCGCCGTGCAGGCAGCACGCGAGATGCTCATAGCTGTCGAGAAAAGCAATCAGGACAGTGAATGGCCCCTGCGCATTGGCATCGGGCTTCATATCGGGACCGTGATTGCCGGCAATGTTGGCTCCCCGCGCCGCAAGGAGTATACGGTCATCGGCGATACCGTGAATTTCGCAGCCCGGCTTGAGGCGCTCAACAAACAGTTCGACTCGCAATTGCTGATCTCCGCCTCCATACGCGATGCCTTGGGCGACACCTGCAGCGATGCGGAGTTGCTCGGCGATGTGCCGATCCGCGGCTATGATCTGCCGCAGGCGATCTGGCGGCTCGGCTGAGCAGATTCCCGATCAGTTTTCATGTCCGGCACGCTCATGTAGCCACCAAGTGTGCGGTTGCTGAAATCGTTCGAAAGGCCTTGAATATGACTGACTGGTCAGTCATATTCAGCCCGTGAGCGCATCCGAAGCGAAATCGAAGGCGGTGCGATTAGCCCGTGCGGCCACTGGTCGAGGCGGTGCGAAGAAGGCTGTCGCCAAGCCTGCCAGAACGGCAATACCGAAACTTGCCACGTCGAAGCCGCCATCGAAACGCGAAGCCAAAGCCGAGGAGCGGCGGGCGGCGATTATCGCTGCCGGGCTCGACGAATTCGTTGCCCGTGGCTTTGCCGGTACCCGGCTCGACGACGTGGCGAAACGCGCCGGCGTCGCCAAGGGCACGATCTATCTCTACTTCACCGACAAGGAGGCGCTGTTCCAGGAACTGGTGCGTAGCGCGCTCGGCCCGCTGATCAGCCGGATGAGCGAGCCGCCGGTCGCGGGTGGCTCGGCCCGCGCCATGATGGAAGGCTTCGCCGAAAGCTTTGTGCGCGACGTCGTGCAAACCCGGCGCGGCGACATTTTGCGCCTGATCATAGCGGAGGGCGCGCGCTTCCCATCATTGTCGGAATTCTACTACCGCGAAGTGGTGGAACGGGGGATGGCTGGCATGCGGCAAATGATCGAATACGGCATCGCACGCGGCGAGATTCGCAATCCCGCGCTGCTAAAGTTCCCGCAGCTTCTCGTGGCTCCGGCCATGGTCGCGGTGATCTGGCAAGGGTTGTTTGCCCGGCTGGCGCCGCTCGACGCCATGGCGATGTTGCAGGCTCATATCGACCTGATCTTTGGCGAGCGGAGAACGGTATGATGTCGTCGCACAAGACCTGCCGTTTGTTCACCATACTGGCGTTGATGCTGGCTCTTGCCGGTTGCAACGAACGCAGGGACCCCGGCTATCAGGGCTGGGTCGAGGCCGACATGATCTTTGTTAGCCCCGACGAATCCGGGCGCATCACCAAACTCGACATTCGCGAAGGCGACGAAGTGCAGATCGGCGCTCCGCTCTATGCGGTCGACGACGATCTGCAGCAGGCCGATCTCAACCAGAACAACGCCACGCTGGCCAACGCAAAACAGACCTTTGATCGCGCCCAGTCGCTCAGCAAGACCGGCTCCGGCACCCAGGCCAATCTGGACGCGGCAGTGTCGGCGCTGCGCGTCGCCGAGGCACGGGTAAACACCTCGCAAACGCGGTTGATGCGGCGCAAGGCCTTCGCGCCGATCAGCGGCACCATCCAGCAGATCTATTTCCGAGAGGGCGAGATGGTGCCGGCGCAGCGGCCCGTGCTGTCGATCCTGCCGCCGGGCAATATGAAGATACGCTTTTATGTTCCGGAGACCGACTTGGCCAAGCTCGCCGTCGGCGACGTGGTCCGCGTCGCCTGTGACAATTGCGCGGCCGATCTGACGGCCAAGATCTACTACATCGCGACCACGGCGGAATATACGCCGCCGGTGATCTACAGTCTCGATGAACGCAACAAGCTGGTCTATCTCGTGCAGGCACGGCCCAACAAGCCGGCCAGCGTCCGTGTTGGCCAGCCGGTCAGCGTGTTCGCCCATCCGACCATTCCCGTGGCGACGACGCGATGACCGCGGCCTCCATCGCCACGTCCGACGTCGCTATCGAGGTGACCGGCCTGTCGAAGTCCTTCAACGGCCGCGAGGTGGTGCATGATCTGTCGATGCAGGTGAAGCGCGGTACCATCTACGGCTTCCTCGGTCCCAACGGCTCCGGCAAGACCACCACGATCCGTATGCTGTGCGGCCTGCTGACGCCGGACAGCGGGACGGGCACGTGCCTTGGCTTCGATATCCTGCGGGATGCCGACAAGATCAAACGCCGGGTCGGCTACATGACCCAGCGCTTCAGTCTGTATCAGGATTTGTCGGTGCGCGAAAATCTGGAATTCGTCGCCAGGCTGTATGGCGTGCGCGATCCGCGCAAGGCGGCGCGCGACATGATCGAGCGGCTCGGACTCAATGGCCGCGAAGAGCAACTGGCTGGGGAATTATCCGGCGGCTGGAAGCAGCGACTCGCGCTGGGTGCCTGCACGCTGCCGAATCCGCAAGTGCTGCTGCTCGACGAGCCCACGGCGGGTGTCGATCCGAAAGCGCGGCGCGACTTCTGGAACGAAATTCACGCGCTGGCCGCGCAGGGGCTGACTGTGCTGGTCTCGACCCATTACATGGATGAGGCCGAGCGCTGCCATGAGATTGCTTACATCGCCTATGGACATTTGCTGGCGCACGGCACGGTCGAGCAGGTGATTGCGGCATCGTCGCTGGCGACCTGGACTGTCACCGGCGCGGATCTCAATGGGCTTGCTGCCGACCTTGCCGACAAGCCCGGCGTCGACATGGTGGCGCCGTTCGGCACCAGCCTACACGTCTCCGGGCGCGATCATGCTGCCCTTGAAGTTACCGTTTCGTCGTATCGCGATCGGCCGGGACAGCACTGGCAGCACGGCGCGCCGTCGCTCGAGGACGTGTTCATCGATCTGATGACGCGCGCCAAGGACAACTTCCAGTGAGTGTCGTGGAGGGACCGGACCGGGAGGTCAAAGAGCCGCCGTTCGGTTTCTGGCGGCGCTGCTACGCCATGCTGGTGAAAGAGTTCATCCAGCTACGCCGCGACCGGGTCTCGTTCGCCATGATCGTGATGCTCCCGGTGATGCAGCTCTTGCTGTTCGGCTATGCCATCAATACCACGCCGCGCCACCTTCCGACCGCGGTGCTGTTGCAGGAGGATAGCGATCTCGGCCGCTCGATTCTCAAGGCGCTGGAAAACACCTCGTATTTTCAGTTTACCCACGAGGTACATTCGGTGGCCGAGTTCGACGGCCTGTTGCTGTCGGGTAAAGTGCTGTTTGGCGTGGAGATCCCGCGCGGCTTCGAGCGATCGGTGCGGCGTGGCGACCGTCCGGCTTTGCTGGTCGCCGCCGATGCCACCGATCCGGTGGCGGCGGGCTCGGCACTCGGCGCGCTCGGCACCCTCATGCAGACGGCGTTGCAGCACGACCTGTTCGTCGGCGATCCTCCATCGCTGCCTTTCGAGATCCGGGCGCATGCGCGCTACAATCCTGCTGCATCATCGCGGCTCAATATTGTGCCTGGGTTGGTGGGCACCATTCTGACCATGACAATGCTGATTTTCACCGCACTGTCGGTAACCCGCGAGATCGAGCGCGGCACCATGGAAAACCTGCTGTCGATGCCGATCACCCCGGTAGAGGTGATGCTAGGCAAGATCGTGCCCTACGTGCTGGTGGGATTCATCCAGGCGACGCTGATCATCGGCATCGGTGTCCTGCTGTTCGGCGTGCCGGTGCAGGGAAGCCTGCTGCTGCTGGCGCTGCTGAGCACGCTGTTTATCACCACCAACTTGTCGATAGGCTACACGTTCTCCACCATCGTGCAGAACCAGTTGCAGGCCATGCAGCTGTCGATGATGTTCTTCCTGCCCAGCATCCTTTTGTCCGGCTTCATGTTTCCGTTCGCCGGCATGCCGGTATGGGCGCAGTATATCGGTGAGGGCCTGCCGCTGACGCATTATATACGGATCGTCCGCGCCATCATGCTGAAGGGGGCGGCGCTGGAAAATCTGCGCTACGACGCAATCGCGCTGGTTGCGCTGATGCTGCTAGCAATGACCATCGCAGTGAGCCGTTTCCGCCGCACGCTGGATTGAACGGTTAAGATAAAATGTAGGAGATTCGATATCCTGGGTGATTCAGTCGATATCAGTTCTCGAAGAATGGCGCGCGGGGCGGTCGCATGACCATGCCGAAGCGCGCATAGACTCCCTGGCGCTCGAAATTGTCCCGCACATGTCCCGCGGCGAATGACCATTCGTAGGGACCGGTGCGCAAGCCGGTCAGATGGCCGCCGATCCGGGTCTGTTGGCTGAAATAATCGTTTGACAGTGCGGCCTCCGGGCCGATCCAGAACAAATCGAACAGGCGCCAGCCGGCCGCAATGCGCGTGGTATAGCCGGTGTCGATGGTCGTGCCTGAGAGGGCATATTGCAGCATCAGCTCGCGTGTCGGCTCCCACCAGACATCCATCGTACCCCGCGCGCCGAGCATCGCGCGAAGCCGGGAGCGGTGCTGATCGTGGTAGAAATAGTCGGCTTCCATATCGAGGCCAGCCAATAGCTGAACTTCCAGATTGCCGCTTCGGATGAGGTAGCCCGGCAGGATCGCTGCGCGGCTGATCTGGGTGTAGTCGGAGCGCGTGCTTGTCGTATAGCGCTCGAGGTTTTCCGACAGAAAGAAACGCAGGATGAAGCCATCCTTGTTCAGGCCGGCGGGGGCCCATTGCAGGCCACCATAGGCACCGAGGCTCCAATGCGACGCGTCGACACCGCCGAAATACATCAGACGGTCCGGCATGCCTCCGGACAGAAAATCGAAGGCGCGCCGTTTTTTGATACGCGTGTCGAACAGAGGCGACCAGAAGCTGGATGAGCCGGATGCCGGCTCGATCGTTGCATCGATCTCGCCGATATCCTGAGCCGAGGCCGTGCTGCAGGCGTATGCGGCCACTGCAACGCATAATGCGTGTAACGCCAGTCTCCAACGCATCGAGCCCCCACCCAACGCAACAGAAACACAATCGTAAAATACAACTTAAGGTAGATTATTCTGTGGATAGGCTGATGTCCAGTGTGGATAACCCGGTGAGGGAGAAATTTTGCTGATGAGCCGCCGCGGCTTCAAAGCTGCGACGGCAGCAGGTTCTGAACCTTGGCGCCTTCGCGCTCCTCGATGATCTCCGCGATCCAGCGCCGATGACAGTGTTCGTGGTCGCGCTCGTAGCAAAGGATGCAGACCGGTCCGGACTTCGTCACCAGCGCCGCCAGCTCATCCATCTCCTCCCGTGCCTGCGGTGTCTTGAGATGAGCCATATAGATCTTCTCAAGCGCCGCGATCTTGCCGCTGCGTGCGGCTTCGCGGCCGTCCTTAGGCGTGCCCAGTCCGCGCAGATGGATGTAGCCGATGCCGCGCTCGTCGAGGCCAGCAGCGAGTTGGTTCTTGGAGAAGCCCGGCCGCCGCGATGCCGCGACGGCACGCACATCGACCAGCAGCTTGACGCCGGCATTTTGCAATTCGTCGAGAACGGCCTTCGCTGGCGCCTGCTCGTAACCGACGGTGAAGAGGCGGGGTATCTTGCGGGCCATGTGAGCATCCAGGTGATCGGCAAATGATTGGCACAATGTCGCGGGCAGCCGCGAGACGTTGCTCCGATCTGCAACATGACACATAGTCAACTCAACAAACTCTGCCAGTTCAATGGCTGATATCACCGGGGGAACAATGGTTCGCATGGTTGGTGCTCTGAGTGCGGTTGCACTCGCGCTTGTATCCCTTCATTCTGCGGTATTGGCGCAAGGCGCATATCCGGATCGTCCGGTCAGGATCATCGTGCCGATCGCCCCCGGCGGGAGCTACGATCTGGTCGGACGGCATCTCGCCGACGCGCTGGCAAAGCGAACGGGGCAGGCGTTCTTCGTCGAGAACAAGCCCGGGGCAGGCACCGTCGTGGGTACGCAGGCTGCGGCCCAGAGCGACGCCGACGGCTATACGCTGATGGTTGGCGGCCTTTCGAACATGGCCTTCAACTCCGCGCTTTACGCCAAGCTTGCCTATGATCCACTCAAGGATTTCGTGCCGGTCGCTCTGGTCTACAAATTTGGCTACGTCATGGTTGGCCGCAAGGATCTGCCGCAGCAGTCGCCGAAGGAGATCGTTGCTGCCGCATTGGACAAGCCGGGATCGATCACCGTGGCGACCGCTGGCGTCGGAACCGGCCAGCAACTTGTAGCCGCGGCCTTCATGAGGTCCGCTGGCGTCAAGCTGCAGGAGGTGCCCTACAGAGGGTCTCCGCCTGCTTTTGCCGATCTGCTGGCAGGTCGTATCGACCTGTTCTTCGACTCGATCGCCGCTGGGCTGCCTTATGTGCAGACGGGGCAGGTGAGGGGCATCGCGGTGCTGTCGTCGAAGCGCAGCCCGCTTGCGCCTGACGTGCCGACCATGGCGGAAGCGGGTGTGCCCGGCCTCGATGTGGATTCATGGCTCGGCATTTTCGTGCCGGCCAAGACGCCACCTGCGGTGATCGCAAAACTGCGTCAGGATATCCGGGCTGTGTTGCCCGATCTGAAGGAGCGCTTCGAGAAGAGCGGCGGCGAGCCCTGGGATATGCCCGACGACAAGCTCGACGGCTTCATCGCATCAGAACACGCGACCTGGACAAAGCTGATCCGCGAGGCCGGCATCAAGCTCGATTGAGTAACGCCGGTGTGCGCTACGTCACCCGCTCGATCAGCGCCATCGCGCCATGCGGCGCGCGCACCTTGGCCTCGTGGATCACATAGGCGAACACGTCGCGTGGCTGCTTCTTGATCTTGGCGTCATCGACGCGCGGCAGGTCTGTCGGCTCGCCGCCGCCAGCCCAGGTCTCGAAGCGTTTGGCCCAGGCATCCAGCGCCTTCGGGGGATAGGCAGTCTTGATGCTGTCCTCGCCCTTCTGCAAACGCAAATAGACGAAGTCGCCGGTGACATCGGCGATGGCCGGGTAGGTCGCGTGTTCGGAGAACACCACGGGGGTCTTGAACTGACGCAGCAGCGCGATGAAAGCCGGCACGCAGAAACTGTCGTGACGGACCTCGACCACATGCCGCAGCTTGCGGCCACCAAGTTCGGCCGGCAGCAATTCGAGAAATTTTCCGAAATCGGCTTCGTCGAATTTCTTGGTCGGCGCGAATTGCCACAGCACGGGTCCGAGCTTGTCGCCGAGTTCGAGGACGCCGGAATCGTAGAAGCGCTTCACACTGTCGCCCGCTTCCGCCAGGACGCGACGATTGGTGGTGAAGCGAGGGCCTTTGAGCGAGAACACGAAATCCTCTGGCACCTCGCGCGCCCATTTGCGAAAGCTCTCCGGTTTCTGCGAGCCGTAATAGGTCCCGTTGATCTCGATCGAGGTCAGCTTGGACGCGGCATAGCTGAGCTCCTTGGCCTGCGTCAGCTTCTCTGGATAGAAGGTCCCGCGCCACGGCTCGAAGGTCCAGCCGCCGATGCCGATACGGATTTGTCCGGATTTCGCAGCCATTGTGAGTCCGATCCTTTCAGTATTCGCCGTATCACTCAGTGCCGCGCCGGCAGCACTGGCTTGGTCACGCCCTCCACGCCGGTCAGTACCAGCATGGTCAGCAGTGCATTTTGCGGCCCGATATACGCATCCACGGGCTTGTACCATTCATTGCGCGAATGCCAGTTGCCGCCCTGGCCGCCGCCGCCGATGGTCACCGCAGGAATGCCGAGCGACATCGCGAGATTGGAGTCCGTGCTGGAGCCGGCAAAGGTGACATGGGGTGCGCGGGTCAGCGCGGTCACAGCGCGCGCGGTCGCCTGCACGAGGGGAGAGTCTTCCGTGACAATGCCCGCCGGACGGTCGCCAATCAGTTTGATCTCGACAGTGATCTTGTCCGATCCCCAGCGTTTGTTTTCTTCACCAACTGCGTCCTTCACCTGATCGAGAAGCCTCGCTTCGAGTTTCAACAGTTCTTCGGTCGAGTTCGATCGCATGTCGATCGTCATGCGTGCTTCGGCAGCGATGGCGTTGACGGATGTTCCGCCACTCACCGTTCCGACCGTGAAGGTGGTTTTCGGATCCGCTGGTGTCTGCAGCTCCGAGATTTTTGCGACCGCGCGACCCAGCGCGTGGGTCGCGCTCGGCAAGCCGAATTCCTGAAAACTGTGACCGCCCGGACCCTTGAAGATCATCTCGTAGCGATGGCTTCCCGTTCCCTGGTTGACGATCCGCGTGACGCCGAGCCCGTCGATCGAGATGAAGCCGTCGATGTCCTTGTTGTCGCGAAACAGGGCTTTGACGCCGCGCAGATTGCCGAGCTCCTCTTCGCCGACGCTGGCGACGAACATGATGTCCCCGACTGTCGCTATCTGCTGGGTGTTGAGGGTCTGCATCAAGGACAACAGAGCCGCGAGCCCACGGGCATCGTCACCGATCCCCGGCGCCAGATAGACGCCGTCCTTTTCCCTCACCGTGACGTCGGTTCCTTCGGGAAAGACTGTGTCCTGATGTGCTGAGATGACCAGCTTCGGCGTTCCCCCGCTGCCCCTGCGCCGGGCGATCACATTGCCTTCGGCGTCGATCACGGCGTCCTTGAAGCCCAGTTCCTGAAATCGTGACAGAATGTAGTTGCCGCGCACGTTCTCCTTGAACGGAGGCGCGGGAATTTCGGTGATCCGGATCTGCTCTTTCAGGGTGCGGGCATCGTCGGCCTTGATGGCGTCGAGCGCAGCCGTGACGCGCGAATCGGACAGCAGCGTCGTCGTGACAGCATCGATTGTCTGCGCGGCGACATGGCTGCCGCCGAAGGACGCCAGCGTCAGCGATGCAGCGAATAGGCATGGTCCGAGGGAGCGTCGCATGGCATCTCCGGTTATCACGTGCGGAGACGATTGTGGTCGCGGTTCAGGCGAAGCTTCAGCCTCGAGAAAACCGCGCGAACGCGCCGCTGTTGATCGGAGCAAGGTAACGGGCACCCGCAGGACTGGCTATAGCTCGCCAGCAACAGAATGGTGCCGGGATGGGGTGTTCGCGGCCGGAATGTGGCGTTGAAAGCAGTCCCGGGACACCCCTTGCGGAATGTCTCCAGCGTTCCTATCTTGTTTTCAACGGCGACGTTGATGCTTCATAGCTCCGGCGCTGGAACGACCTTGAATAACGCGGTGCGCCGGATGTACGTGCGCCTGTTGTTCGGGGTCGTTGGCATTTTGGGGCCACTTTTGGCCGTTTTCCCCCTCTGATGGCTTGTTCCGGCGCCTGTTAAGGCCTCGCTGTTCCTTGTCTGCCTTGGCATGGTCCGGCGCGGCAGATATATGCTGGCGCCATGAACGAAGCCATCAGACCGGGGCCCGGACAGATATTGCAGGCGGGCGCTCCGCTGCAGCTGTCCGTCGTTGTCCCCACTTTCAACGAGCGCGGCAATGTCGCCACCCTGGTGCAGCGGCTGGACGCGGCGCTGGTCGGCATTTCCTGGGAAGTCATTTTTGTCGACGACAATTCGCCGGACGGCACGGCCGACGCGGTACGTGAGCTGGCGCGCGCCGACTCGCGCGTCCGCTGTATCCGGCGCATCGGCCGGCGCGGCCTGTCCGGCGCCTGCATCGAGGGCATGCTCGCCTCCAGCGCGCCCTGCGCGGCGGTGATCGACGGAGACTTGCAGCACGATGAGACCCAGCTCGCGAAGATGCTCGGTCTGATCGAAAGCGGCGCCGCCGAACTGGTGATCGGCAGCCGCTATATCGAGGGCGGTAGCGCCGACAGTTTCAACCAGCAGCGCCTTGGCGCCAGCAAGTTCGCGACTGCTGTGGCGCAGCGGGTGCTGAAGGTCGAGATCGCCGATCCGATGAGCGGCTTCTTCATGATCCGCCGCGATCGCTTTGAACAACTGGCACCGAGACTGTCCACTCAGGGCTTCAAAATTCTGCTTGATGTCGTGGCGACAGCCGGGGGCGACCTGCGCGTCATCGAAGTGCCTTACACGTTCGGCTCGCGCCTGCATGGCGAGAGCAAGCTCGACTCCATGGTGGCGTTGGATTTTCTGGGCCTCGTGCTGGCGAAGCTGACCAACGACACCGTGTCGCTGCGCTTCCTGCTGTTCGCACTGGTTGGCTCGATCGGCCTGTTCGTGCATTTCGCCGTGCTGTTTGTCACGCTGGAAGCGTTCGATCTGCCATTCGCGGAGGCGCAGGCCATCGCGGCGCTCTGCGCCATGACGAGCAACTTCCTGCTCAACAATTTCCTCACCTATCGCGACCAGCGCTTGAAAGGTCTCGGCATCCTCCGCGGTCTGTTGATCTTCTACGTGGTCTGCAGCGTGGGACTGCTCGCCAATGTCGGCGTAGCTTGGTCGGTGTTCGATCAGGAGCCGATCTGGTGGCTGGCGGGCGCTGCCGGCGCGCTGATGGGCGTGGTCTGGAACTACGCAATGTCTGGCCTGTTCGTCTGGCGGAAACGGTAACCGCGAGATGACCGCGCAGGAACTGCGGCTGGTTCGCGGCACCGCGGCTGTCATCATCGGTCTGGTGCTACTGCGGCTCGCGGCGGCTGCCTGGACGCCGCTGACCTTCGACGAAGCCTATTACTGGATGTGGTCGAAACATCTGGCGGGCGGCTATTACGACCATCCGCCGATGGTTGCGGTGGTGATCCGGCTCGGCACGATGATCGGGGGCGATACCGAATTCGGTGTACGCGTGTTTTCAGTGCTGCTGGCGCTGCCGATGAGTTGGGCGGTGTATCGCACGGCCGAACTGCTGTTCGGCGGTCAGCGGATCGCGACGACGGCGGTGATCCTGCTCAACGCGACCATGATCACGTCGGTCGGGTTGATGATCGTCACGCCGGATGCGCCGGTGCTGGTCGCGTCAAGCTTCGTATTGCTGGCGCTCGCGCAGGTGCTGGCCACGGGGCGGGGCGTCTGGTGGATCGCGGTCGGCGTCGCGGTCGGCGTCGCGCTGCTGTCGAAATATACCGCGCTGTTTTTCGGACCGGCGATCCTGATCTGGCTGGTTGTCGTGCCGAAGATGCGGCGCTGGCTGGTCTCGCCATGGCCCTATCTCGGTGGTCTCGTCGCGCTCGCGGTATTCTCGCCGGTGCTGTTCTGGAATGCCGAACACAGCTGGGTGTCTTTCATCAAGCAACTCGGACGCGCCCGGATCGATCACTTCAATCCGGCCTTCGTCGCTGAACTGATTCCGACGCAATTCGCCTTCGCGACACCGCTGGTGTTCATTCTCGGCATGATGGGGCTCTATGCTCTGGCCGTCCGTAGGCCCGGAGCGTGGCCGGCGCGGGTGCTGCTGAATGCGATGTTCTGGGTCATCGTGCTGTATTTCGGCTGGCATGCGCTGCACAGCCGCGTTGAGGCCAACTGGTTTGCGCCGGTCTATCCGACGCTGGCCATCATTGCTGCCGTCGCGGCAACCATCGTGCAATGGAAGCCGCGCGAGCAGCGTATGGTGGATTTCTGCCTGCGCTGGGCGGGGCCGACCGGCGTCGTCATGTTCACGGCACTGGTGGTGCAGGCCAATACGGGTCTGCTATCAGGCTACAAGCGTGACGCGACAGTACGCAGCATCGGCGTGGGCTTCGTCGAACTGGCGGCCGAGATCGAAGCCATTCGCTCTCGTGTCGGGGCGACATGCGTGGTGGCTCCCGATTACGGCACCACAGGCTGGCTGACCTTCTATCTGCCGAAGGGGACCTGTGTCTTCCAGCGCACCCAGCGCATTCGCTGGGTGAACATGCCGGAGCCGAGTGCAGAGCAGCTGTCCGGCAAGCTTTTGCTGGTTGGTGAGCAAAATGCTGCAGCCAATCCGGAATGGCGGACGGCTTTCGCGAATATCGAGAAAGTGGCTGACCTCAAACGCAAACGCGGCCCGCTGGTCGTGGAAAATGTCGAGCTGAACCTGCTGGAAGGCGCGAAAGGCGACGTGCTTGATCGGTCGCCGCCACCCGAGATGTTGCCGCGCTAGGAGACGCGACCACCATGCGCTTGATAGCGCGATGGTGGTCGGTCGTCGCGTTTATGGCGCAAAGTGATAGTTCACGCCGATCTTGCCGAGCTGCATGGTCTGGGCAATATCGGCATTCAGATAATAAGGGCCGACCAGCGGAGGGGCATTGATCACGCCTTCGAGGCTCGCTTTGTCATGACCAAAGCCGATGTAGTTGTACTCCGCCTTGACGGACCAGTTTGGTGCGAAGGCGTATTCCACGCCGGCACCGACCACGTAACCGGTGTGAATGCGGGATCCGTCGAGATTTGCATATTGTGGACCCGACGACAGTGATATGGCGTGATGATCCCCGGCGACGGCGACACCGCCCTTGAGATAGGTCAGCCAGCGCTCGTTGGTCACCGTGCCGATACGTGCGGTGGCCATTGCGAGCCATTCGGTGCGCGAGCGCATCTCGAGATTGTTATCAAAGTTGGTGTGGGCACCGCCGCCGATATTGCCGCCAACCAGTTCACCTTCGACACCCATGACGATCACGCCGAGTTGCACATTGGCGCCAATCTGGCCGCCGCCGAAACCACCGGTCATCGAGAACTTCCCATCGGGCGTGTAGTCGCGCCAGTCGCCGCGTCCCGATCCGTAGCCGGCCTGGGCACCGAGATAGAGCCCGGTCCAGTTGAAGCCCGTCTGTGCGTATTGCAGCGGCGGGATCGGCTTGGCCTCATTCGGAGCACCGAACTGGTAGTTCGCGCCGAGCTTGATGAGATGCAGCGTCTGCTTGGTCGACGCCGTGGAGACGATCGGCCCGGTGGAGGCCCGCGTGCCGTTAAAGTCGAAGTCGTGGTCGGGGAAGCTGATGAAATTATACTCGCCGCGCAGCGACCAGCTGTTGGCGAGGGCGTATTCCATGCCGGCGCCGACGACCCAACCCCGACGCGTCTCACTGCCGGACAGTGTGATTCTGTCCGGCCCCGGCACCGAAACCAGGACGTCGTAGCCGTGATCTTCATTGGCCCAGGCGAAGCCGCCCTTGGCGTAAGTGAGCCAGCGGCCATTGGCGAAGCCAATGCGTCCGGTCACGGTCGATAGCCAATTGATTTGCGACGTCTGGGTCAGGGTGGCCTGGTTCAGGACGCTCACCGTGCGATTGCCGTTGATGCCGCTGAAGCTGATGTCGGCCTCGATGCCGAGCAGCAGGTTGCCGATCTGCTGATTGTAACCGGCCTGCACGCCGCCCAGCGCGCCGTCGGTCCGGATATTCAGGATCTGCAATTCGGTCGCGCCGAGACCGTAACCGGCATGAAAGCCGGCGTAAAAGCCGGTCCAGTTATAGGCAGGATCGATCACGGGGGCCTTGGTATAGGCGCGGGCCGGCACGTCTGCGGCGATGGCGGCATTGCCGAGGCTGAGGAGGCCGATGGTGCCGAGGAGAAGCTGTTTCATGTCGTTTCCTTGCAGGTGCGCTGGCAGCCTTCGAGGAATCGGGGCTGCTTCGCGCGTCATTTCGGCAGCGACCATGTATAAAAATACCGCCCACGTCGTGGTCCTACGCGCTTCCTTCGTGCAGGATCGCGCGCTCGGCGTCGTATTGTGAGCGAATGTCGCCGCTCGGTCTCACCTGGAAGTACTACTGGGGAGCGCGATCGTGGGACCACACGACGACCACCGGTCAACGACTCGGGTCACCCATCGGGGCGCAGTGCGCAGCTATGGTTTCAAAAGATGATAAATTATCGTCTTTGGCGTTGAACCAAAGTCAGGGGTCCGGACGACCTATCTCCGCACACATTGAAATGGGCGGTGATTGGGAACATGGAAAACACAAATCTCGCATTCAGCAGCCACTCCGACTTCGGATCCGATCGTGCCAAGGTGCACAGCATCGAAAAGCCGGACCCCGTGAACCTCACGGAGGTAGGCGGCCTGCGCGGAGCGCGGATCGCCAGCGTGATCAGTCAGATCAATGAGAGCTTCGCTGACCAGCAGTTCTCGACCCGGGTGGTCGCTGAGAAGCTCGGCCTGTCTGTCCGCTATGTTCAGGACCTGCTGCAGGGCTCCGGCCTCAGCATCACCGATCGCATCATGGAGCTACGGCTTGAAAAGGCCCGCAGCATGCTCACGGGCGACCGGCAGTGCAGCCTGAAGATCAGCGAAGTCGCGGCCGCCTGCGGCTTCAACGAACTATCCTATTTCCACCGCAGCTTCCGCCGCCGCTTCGGCGCGTCGCCGGCTAAATTCCGCATCCAGTCAATGAATGGCTGACGCGCGCTTGCGCTTGAAATAGTCCAGCGTCCCGCGGCTGATGACGTGATCCTCAGGGGTCACCTCGTCGGCCGCGATGTCGTCTGCCTTGGCCAGGCGGGCATAGAGTGCGCCGAAATCCTGATAGCTGTCCTGCAGCAGCTTCTCGAAGCTCTCGATGACAAAATAGCTCTGCTGGAAATCATCGATGATGTAGTTCGTCCGCATCACGCGTTCGAGGTCGAACGTGATCCGGTTCGGCGAGGCGTCTTCCAGCGCGAAGACCGACTCCGTTGCTGACGACAGAATGCCGGCGCCGAAGATGCGCAGCCCGTCCGCGCTGTTCATCAGTCCGAACTCCACCGTGTACCAGTACAATCGCGCCAGGTTTTTCAACTGGCCGAGCGCCATCGCGCGCTGGCCGCCTTTTCCATAGGCCTCCATGAAGTCGGCATAGACCGGGTTGGCCAATAGCGGAACGTGCCCGAAGACGTCGTGGAAGATGTCGGGCTCCTGCAGGTAGTCCATTTCGTGTTCGGGGCGGATGAAGGCGCCCGCCGGGAAGCGGCGATTGGCAAGATGATCGAAGAAGATCTCGTCGGGCACCAGTTCGGCGACTGGCACGACCTGCCAGCCCGTCTGCGGCCTGAGACGTGCACTCAGTTTCTCCAGATCGGGAATGCCGGATTCGGACAGCTGCAGCGTGTTCAGCGCAGCGAGGTATTCGTTGCAAGCCCGGCCTTTCAGGACGGTCTGCGCGCGGGCGAACAAGCGGTCCCAGCGATCATGCTCGGCGGCGGAATAGGAGCCCCAGTCCTGGTCCAGCGTGAAGTCCGGGCGTTTCGGGGCGCTGAGATAGCGGCTCTTTTCGGTCGAATGGTTCAGCTCGGTCATGACGCCCTCCGACTTCGATGTTTCAATCAAAACATAAGGCACCGCCGTCAAATAGTTCAGTCAAGAGAAGCAACTTCTTACAAGGACTTGTTCGGCGACAGCAATCCACCACCCTCTGCATTGCATTTGCAAAGGCGTTTCCTTGTCGGAACCCCGTCTCGATGACATTTTCAGTGGCAACAAACGTGCTCCCACATCGCTGAAATGATTGCGAAATCTCGGCGAAACCTCGCGGGAGCCCCGGGCAGAACACTCTCATCATCGATCATAAGGAATACGACCGTGCGGTCCGTCATGTCTTCTCGCTTCCTCTCAGGCGCTTTCGCGGCAGTGCTGCTGGTCTCCGGTGCGACGGGAGCCCTCGCTGACAACTGGCCGAGCCGGACGATCAAGCTGATCGTTCCGTTCCCGCCGGGCGGCGCTGCGGACATCACGGCGCGGGTCTATGCCGACAAGCTCGGCGAAGCACTGAAGCAGACCATCGTGGTCGAGAACAAGCCCGGTGCCGGTACGGCCATTGCTGCCGACGCCGTCGCCAAGGCCGATCCGGATGGCTACACGCTGTCGCTGGCGCCCGCAGGGCAGCTCACGATCCTGCCGCATATCAACAAGACCATCTCTTACGACCCCTTCAAGAGCTTCACGCCGGTGGCCGTGCTGACGTCGGTGCCTTACGTGCTCGCGGCCAGCCCCGATACGCCGGTGTCGTCAGTGAAGGAGCTCGTCGCTGCGGCCAAACGTGAGCCCGGCAAATTCACCTACTCGTCGTGCGGACCCGGTACGCTCTGCCATCTGAGCGGCGAGCTGTTCAAGAGCCTGACCGAGACCGATCTGCTGCATGTGCCGTTCAAGGGCAGCGCTCCCGCCGTCAATGCACTGCTCGGAAACCAGGTGAACCTGTCTTTCGACACGCTGACGGTGCTCGCGCCCCAGATCCGGGATGGCAAGGTCAAGGGTCTCGTGGTCACCAGCCGCGAGCGCTCGGCGCAGCTTCCCGATGTGCCGACGCCGGCGGAAGCAGGCGTGTCTGATTTCGTCGTCGACTCCTGGTTCGGCCTCGTTGTGCCTGCAGGGACGCCCGATGCCATCGTCGATCGCCTGAACGCCGAAGTGGTGCGCATTGGCGCTCTGCCGGATGTTCGCGAGCGTCTCGAAAAGCAGGGCCTCAGCATCACGACCTCGACGCCTCAGGCTTTCGCCAAGACGATCAAGGACGATTACGCCCGCTGGGGACGCGTCGTCGACGCGTCAGGCGCGAAACTTTTCTGACCACTAGCCATATTGCCTGACAAATCGGTCGGGCAAAGCAGAAGCGCAAGAAAGGCCGGGTTGATGTTTCAACCCGGCCTTTTGCTTATCGATTATCTGCTGAAGCCTGCGCTCAGGCGGCGGCCTTCGGCTTGTCCACGGGATGCGGGAGCCGGAAGCCGACGGCAAGGCGATTCCAGACATTGATGGCGCCGATCGCCACGGTGATCTTGAGGCATTCCTCTTCCGAGAAATGCGCGCGCAGCGCTTCATAATCGGCATCGGGGGCACGGGTCTGCGCGATCAGCGTGACGGCATCGACCCAGGCGAGGAGGGCGCGTTCGCGTGGCGTATAGACCGTGGCCTCGTGCCAGACCGACATCATGTTGATCCACTGCTCGCTGAGGCCGTCGTGGCGGGATTCCTTCACATGCATGTCTACGCAGAATGCGCAGCCATTGATGATCGATGAGCGGAGCTTGATGAGATGGACGATGGCCGGCTCGAGGCCGCTCTCCTTGACGACGTATTGATCGAGTGCGGCGACGGCTTTGTAGGCGTCCGGGGCCGCTTTGGCGATGTTGAGACGAGCTTGCATGGTCTTTCTCCTTGTGTGCGGTTTCAGTTGGCGTTACGGCGACGTTCGTTGAGTTCCAGAAAGGCGCAGCCGCGGGCGGCGATGGCGCCGTCAGTATCCTTGGCGCGGAGATCGCCGAGCACATCAGCGATACTCACCTTGGCCAGCTCATCCCGATAGACGCGCTCAGCACGCAACATCGCGGCGTTAATGCCGCAGGGCGCGGTGGGTTTGCCGGGCAGAGGATTGGGGCCGCGCTGGCGGATTTCGCTGCAGCGGAAGGCGGGCGCATCGCCTTCAACGGCAAGGACAACATCGAGCAGGGTGATCTGGTCCGGCGTCCGGGCAAGGCGATAGCCGCCGGTCGGGCCGGGCTGTGCAATGAGCAGGCCGGCGCCGGAGAGCGCTTGCAGATGTTTCAGGAGATAGCTCGTGGACACGCCATGGAACTCGGCGAGGGCGCCGGCGGACAACACGCCGTTCGATTGCAGGCCGGCGAGCATCGCCACGCTGTGGATCGCCTGCTCAACCCCGTCGCTCATCTTCATGGCTCTATTTCCATCTCTATCGTGGATATTTATTATCCGTGATTAAGGGTGTCGTCAAGTGTCCGTGACTGAGGTGGTTCGCAGGTGGCAGTGCAACAGAATCTAAATCCCGATACCGGTATGACGCCTTAAGGTACTTTGATCCGAAGCCGGGGGCCGGGTCAGTTCAGGGAACTCGACATGGCATTGCGTGACTTGCTGGCGCCGCAGGCGCGGCGGACGACTTTCGTTGCAGCAGCCATTCTCGGAGCCGGCCTCGCCGCGACATTCGCCATTCGCGAATTTTCGGAACGTTTGATCGCGGCCGATATGCAGCGTCGCTTTGCTGCCGACGCCGTCGATATTTCCAGCGCGATCAGCGAGCGGCTGCGCACCCACGCCGAAGTACTGGTCAGCATGCAGGGATTGTATGCCTCGATCGGCCGTGTCGATCGCGCCCAGTTCCGTCGCTACATCGATGTGCTCGATCTCGGCCGCCGCTATCCCGGCTTCCAGGCATTGCAGTCGCTGCGTCATGTGACGCCGGACCATCTCGATGCCTTCGTTGCCGAAGTTCGCGCCGACAAGAGTATCGAGCATTCGGGGCAGCCAGATTTCGCCGTGCGCCCGCCGGGGCCGAGATCAATCTACAACGTCGTCGAATTCGTCGAACCTATGCGCGGCAACGAAAGCGCGCTGGGCTTCGATGCCGGTGCCAATCCTGCGCAACTGGATTCGCTGCGACGTTCCGCAGAGACCGGCCGGATTGTCGCGACGCCGCCAGTCAAGCTGGTGCAGGACACCTCGGGCGGACTTGGCTTCATCATCCGCGCGCCGATCTACCGGGCCGGCGAGCCCACGCAGACCGTCTCGCAGCGGAACGCGGCGCTCCACGGTTTCGTTGCATCGGTCTATCGTACCAATGACCTGATGCGCGGCATCCTCGATCCGCGCACGCTGCAGCAGATGCATATCCAGGTGGTTGATCGCGGTTATGCCAAGCCGACGCAGGAAGGCGTCATGACTGGCGAGCCGGAAGATGCGACCGTCACGCCGACCCTCATGTATGACAGCCTTGAGCCCAACCTCGGTCTCGTCACGCAGATGGTGATGTCGGCGGGGATCTCGGTGGATCGCTCACTGGTTGTCGGTGAGCGCGTCTGGCGCGTGTTGTTCACCGCCAATCCTGGCTCGATCTACGAGGTCAGCCATACGGTGCCGAACGTCGTGCTCGCCAGCGGTAGCGCCATCAGCCTCCTGATGATGCTGCTCGCCGTGATCACGATGCGATCGCGCCGGTTGTCCGGCAATCTCAGCACGCTCGATGCCGAGCAGCGCGCGCTGGTCGACAATCCGCTGGCAGGCATCCTGTTTACGGCCGGCCATCGCATTTTGCGCGGCAATCGCCGGATCGCCGAACTCTGCGGCCGCAGCTCCGCTGCGCTTCCCGGCAACACGATCGACGAGCTGGTTGCGACGAAGGCGGACGGGGAGGCGTTCGATGCGGCGTTGAATCGCATTCGTGACAGCGCCATGGCGACGGAAGTCGAACTGCATCTGCGCCGCAGCGACGGCTCCACGCTGCTGGTCGATGCCTATGGCAAGCCGCTGGCGACCGGCGATATCCTCTGGGTGATCCAGGACAAGACCGACGCGCTCGCTGTCGAAGCGGAGCGGCGCGCCCATGCGCAGGCCATGGAGGAGGCCAACGAACGGTTGACGACCTCGCTGCAGCTGGCGGAAATTCGCGCCAAGGAAATCGTCCTGCTCACGGAACTCTCGGGCGTGCTGCAGTCGTGTCAGTCGCGCGAAGAGATTTTTGCGGCGGTTCAGACCTATGCGGGCTACCTGTTCACGGAGGAGGCCGGCGCGCTGTACTATCTGAATAACGCACGCAATGCAGTTCAGCGCGGCGCCCATTGGGGCGCACTACAGGCTGATGCGGTGTCGTTTCCTGTCGATGACTGCTGGGCGCTGCGTCGTGGCACGACATTCCCGATTTCAGAGGCAAGCCAGGGACTGGTCTGCAATCATGCCGGTCCGTGCGGTGTCACCGGTACGGGGTTCATTTGTCAGCCGCTGATCGCGCAGAACAACCTGCTTGGTCTGCTGTACCGCGAGCACACGTCAGTGTTCGGTGAGGGAGCGGATCAGTTGGCGACGATGCTGGCCGAACAGGTATCGCTGGCGATGGCCAATCTCGAACTCCGCGAACTGCTGCGTCAGCAGGCGGTGCGCGATCCGCTGACGGATCTCCATAACCGCCGCTACCTCGAAGATGCCCTGGTGCGCGAGACCGCGCGCAGCCAACAGGACGGCAAGCCGCTGGCGCTGGCGATGCTCGACATCGATCACTTCAAGGGCATCAATGACAGCCACGGCCACGAGGCGGGTGATGCCGTGCTGCGCGGCCTCGGCAGGATATTGCGCGAGACGACACGCGCCTCGGATATCATCGGCCGTTTCGGCGGCGAGGAGTTCCTGATGCTGATGCCGGGCGTCACGGCCGAGGTTGCAGCGCAGCGGGCGCAGCAGGTGCTCGATGCCGTGCATCGCATGCAGGTGACGTTGCCATCGGCTGTGCTCGATGGCGTCACCCTGTCGATCGGTCTCGCGGTGATGCCGGTGCACGTCGCTAATGGCGAAGACCTGCTCGCGGCCGCCGACGCTGCGCTTTACGAAGCCAAACGCGAGGGCCGCAACCGCGTCGTGGTCAGTCATCGCCGTGCGAAAGCCGATACAGCGGCCTGAGCTCGTGGGTCATTACGAGATGAGTAAAACGTCGGTGCTTCGCCGAGGCGATATCCGTCAGTCATAGTGACAACAAGCGATGAAAGTCGCGAAGACGCTTTACAACGCTACTGCCCCTGAACGTCTAGGTATCCTTGTCGGTTTGAGGCAGCTTGATCGGTCAATCCAACACATCGCGAAGCCAAATGCTGCTGACGTGGAGCGAGGTGTCCCATAGGGGCGCCAGCGTCTTCAGAGACGGCAGGACGCGCAGCTCGACGCCAGCCTTCTCCAGTGCCTTTTCGATGTTGTCGATCCGCTCGACATTGAGCGGCATGGATGGTGCGCGCGACACCCACGCTCCTGCATCTCCGAGATCCTCGAAGCCGTCTGGTGAAAGTTCGTAACGATAGATCGTTGTCTGAGAAAGCCTGTCCAGCCAGCTGAGCTCGATATGCGCGACCATGCGGCAGGAGGTCATCTTCTTGTAGGCCGTGAGGTATTCCGGCGTCGTTGATGCTGTTGGCCAGACAAAAACGCGCGGACAGTCGCGCGGAAATAGATACATCGGCTGATGCCAGTCATCGATCGCCCAGACCAGCGGGCCGTTGAGCCACTCCTGACCAGGGGCACGAGATGACGCGACCTTCACCGGCCGCGGCATGAAGACGTCGATATTGTTCTCTTCGCTGAAATGAAACAGGCGCATGGCGCACTCATGGGCATCCGCGCACTGTGCGTCAATGACCGTCATGCGTGCTCTGGCCGTTCACGAAGCTGTGCATGATGAACTTGCGGATCGTCATGTCGGATTGGCCCGTCCCGGAACGTCTTTCAGATGGAACACGTTGAAATTCACCAAGGGAGGATCATGTCATGACCGGTTCCAGCCTGATACCTGCAGCCGAACTCGTGAAGAAAGCCGGCTTTCGCTATCCCAATGAGAGCCGTGAATACCGCGATGCGCGCAATGCCTTGCTTGTCGAGGAGATCGAATTGAGGCGTCAGATCGAGCGCGTCGCTGAGCTGCGCCGTGCGCTGCCGGATGGCGGCGAGGTGACCAGGGACTACGATTTCATCGGCGAGAAGGGCCCCGTGAATTTCGCGGGCCTGTTCGGCGATAAGCAGACGCTCGTCGTCTACTCCTACATGTATGGGCCCCAGCGCGAGAAGCCGTGCCCGATGTGCACGTCGCTGCTGTCGGCATGGGACGGCGAGGTGCCTGACATCACCCAGCGCGTGGCGCTGGCCGTTGTGGCGCGCTCGCCCATCGAGCGATTGGTCGCCTTCAAGAAGCAGCGTGGCTGGCATTATCTGCCGCTGTTCTCGGACACGTCGGGCGAATTCAGCCGCGACTATCACGGGCTGACCAAGGACGGCGGCGACGACGCGGCCTTCAACGTCTTTACCCGCCGCAGTGGCAAGATTCGCCATTTCTGGAGCGGCGAGATGGATGGATCTACGGCCGATCCCGGCCAGGACCCGCGCGGCGCACCGGACTTGATGCCGCTGTGGACGGTTCTGGACGTCACGCCGGAGGGGCGGGGCACCGACTGGTATCCGAAGCTGAACTACTAAGGTCACAGTTATTTGGCGGCTTACGCCGGCCCGAGTCGATGATTTGACTACCTAAATACCGTAAACCCGGTGTGGTTCCCGGCGCACCAGCCCCACACTAGGCCAATGGCCTAATCACAGCGCGCCAATAGTTCGGGCCGGGCGTGACCCAAAACCCCAGCGCGCCTGAGACCGGCCTGCGAGAGCTGGAAGCTCTCGCAGGTTCCCCGAATTTGTCCTGTGACTTACTCAAAAAGGCCATGATTGGCAGGCCTTTAGGTAGGCATCGGTGGGGGACCTCCAATTAATCCGCATTTAACTAAAACTCGCCTTAATGGCGTTTCGCATCCCTGCGCGGTGCTTTTCGAGACCTGTGTGTCTCGTCAGGCACAACGGGCAGGGAGCTTAGTAAATGTGTGTCGGACGTCAGGCGTATGAGCAGCAGTAAACGTGCGTTGAACCATTCTGCATCCTCACGCCGAGGCCCGCACCAGGTGTCGAAATCCAGTTCACGCATGTTCGTGACGGGCGCAGCTCTTGCCGCTGTCGCATTGACCGGTGGATGGACGCTCGCCGGCAAGCTTTTCCAGAACGGCGTGGAGCCTGCCATGGTCTCCGCCAATCTCGGCAATGACGCAGGCGTTAGCCAGTCGTCCTTCGCCGAACGCTTCGACAGCCGCTTTTCGCGCACCGAACAGCGCACATCCTTCTCCGAGCGTTTCGAGCCGGCCGTCAATGCGCCGCTCGCTGCGGCACAGCCCGAGCCGAAGCGCCAGGTCGCGTGGTTCGACCCGACCTATTCGATGGGCGCCGCGCCCGAGCGCTTCGTCAAGCGCACCCCGGCTTCTGAAGCTGTGGTCCCTGCACCGGCTGCGAAGCCGCAGGAGGTCGCGCTGATGCAGCCGGCGCCCACGGTGCGCCAGCTCGTCGACAGCATTCCGATGCCCGCCGCACGGCCCTCTGAAGCCCGTACGGCGTCCGCGCCGCAGGTGGCTGAAGCACCGCAACAGCCGGCCGCACAGGCGCGCGCAGCCAAGGGCGGCGCCTATGGCCACGACTCGCTGGTTCAGAAGGCGCGGTTGGCGCTGGCCGCGCAGCCCAAGTCCGGCAATTTCAACGTCTTCGAAAAACTGTTCGGCGGCAGTGCTCCGCAGTCCGGCCCCGTGCTCGCTTATGCCGGCTCCGATGGCGGCGTGCTGACCAACGGCACCGATGCGGCCGCCAGCAATGAGCCGACCGTGAGCGATCGCACCACCGCGGTCTATGACATCTCCGCGCGTAAAGTGTACATGCCCGACGGCACCAAGCTGGAAGCGCATTCCGGCCTCGGCAGCCGTCTCGACAATCCCGCTTATGCCCATGAGAAAATGCGCGGGGTGACGCCGCCGCACATCTATGACCTGAAGCCACGGGAAGCGCTGTTCCACGGCGTGGCCGCGCTGCGCCTGACACCGGTTGGCGGCGAGGGCGCGATCCATGGCCGCACGGGTCTGCTTGCGCATACCTACATGCTCGGCCCCAATGGCGATTCCAACGGCTGCGTCTCGTTCCGGGACTACAACAAGTTCCTGCAGGCCTATCGCAATGGCGAAGTGAAGCGCCTCATCGTGGTCGCCAAACTCGACTGATCGATATGACTGACGTGCCGCCTACGAGGGCGATGCATGTTCAGTCACTATGAGCCGACCTTCGGATCGATCTTCCGCGCACTCGCGACATCTGCTGCGCCGCCGGCGTTGTCGCCCATTTCAAGCCGTGTCATGCCGCGCAGATAGAGCGCCTTGGCGTATTTCGGATTGATGCGCAGCGCCGCATTGAAATCGGCCATCGCGCGGTCGTTGTCACCCTTGTCGGACCACACGCCGCCACGATTGGTCAGTGCCGCCACATAGGTAGGTGCGATGCGGATCGCCTCGCTATAGTCGGCGATGGCGCGATCGTTGTCCCCCTTCAGGCTGAAGGCGAAGCCGCGATTGAATACCGGACAGGGGTCGTTCGGATTGATCCGGATCGCTTCGCTGAAATCGGCGATGGCACGCGCATGATCGCCCTTCACCAGCCAGGCGCCGCCGCGATTGCTATAGGCGCCACCTTCCTGCGGATTGAGACGGATTGCCATGTCGTAGTCGACAATCGCCCGATCATTGTCATCCTTGGCGTACCAGGCGACACCGCGATTGACATAGGCATCGGTGTTGTTGGGATCGAGATTCAGCGCGACGCTGAAGTCGCTGATGGCGCGGTCATTATCGCCGCGGGCGAGCCAGAGATTGCCGCGCATGAAATAGGCGCGGGCATAATCCGGGTTCAGGCGGATGGCTTCGTCGAAGGCGGCCATGGCTGGGCCGCTCTCGTGCCGCTCGTGATATTCGAAGGCGCGGTTGAAATGCAGCTCAGCAAGCTGGCGGCCGCGGTAGTTGCCTGACGCGATGGCGCGGTCGCAGGCTGCGATCGCGAGAACGCCGGAGGCATCGGTACATTGCTGTGCATCGTCGGCAGCAGCTTGCGCGATCGGCATTGCTGCGCTCGCCAGCATGGCAGCGAACAGGACGCGTATGGCGCAACGGTTCAGGCTTGGAAAGTGGCGCATGGCTCGACCTCTCGCGTGTGACAGGCGTTGGTCACACGGCGAGGAGGAAGGGTTCAATCGCGGAAGAGGCTACCGGAAATCGATGCTCCGGAGCACGATGCCCGGTGGTCTGCCCTCAAATTCGGAATTCGCGAATTTGCGTGCCGCGCAGGCCTCGATGCGATCGCGCAGCCGTGCGAACTGCTCCTCGCGCTGTTCGGGCTTGGTGCGTGTTGCTTTTTCAAGCTCGTCCATCGCGCTGGTGCTGATCGCGCAGGTCACTTCGGTCGCGTCGTTCATCATCGAGAACAGAACGACCATGCGATTATATTCGAAGCTTTGGAAAACACCGTGTGTGAGCGCCATGATGGTCCTCCAGCGTCAGAGCTTGCGCTTCGGTACGACTGGCGTGAGTTCTGCGATCTTGCGCAGGCATTCGGCCTCGGTGTGATGTGGGCCTGCGACAAATGTACTGCTGATCTTGGTGCTGTACCAGCCGGACTCGACGCCAAAGCGGAGAGATTCTGCGACTTGAACGTGACGGTGTAAGAGGTTCCGCATGAGGATGCCTTCGGTTGAGCGCTGGCTGCTGCAGGATCGCTGCGACCTGTGTAATGATAAGGATCAATCGTTGGCGGCGAGCCGCGTGAAGTCGTCCAGCACGATCGCGATCAGATCGCGGTGGCGGGCATCCTGCACACTCAGGGAAGCAGCGTAGAGATTGAGCACATAGCGTGCCTTGGCAGCGGCCTCCGGCCATGTTGCGGCAGGCGCGGTAAGGAGCTGCTCTTCAAGTTCCTGCTGCCGCTCCCGCAGTGCTGCGGCATTGGATTCGACTTCGGCAAGACTACGCCGGAGGTCGGTGGCTTTCTGTGCCGCCAAGCCGCGGCGGCTGTCCAGCTCGACGGGAGTGTCGGTCATGGCGCGCTCGCATCGATGCGCTGCGCATCTGCCAGCTCAAGCGAGCCAATGGAGATCATTTCCATGGATCTCGTATGGGGCGGTGCGCCTGGCACGATGATCATGGTTGCCGTGCGCCGATAGCTGGCGAAGGACAGTCCCTCGATCATCTCTTCATCGGTGATGACCTCATATGATCCCGCCGGGATCAATCGATCGAGGCCTTTCAACTGGAAAGGATGTTTGAAAGTAACGGTCTCGCGGCGCGATCTCGTCGTCACGCGCGTATGTCGCTGCTGAGATCTGGCATGAGGCCAGCGTGCGCTTATTCATGGGCATTAGCTATCGATTTCTTTGCGCGATCCGGTATTTCGCCGAATATCGCTTCTGTTGTCTTGTTATCGGACGTTTCGTTGCCATTTTGAGGATGTATCCGACATTGACGACGGTCTGGCCGAGGCTTGCGCTGAGTTTTCTCGCAAGATCGTCGCTTGGTGTGCGACGTTTGCGTTGCCTTTGAAATCGGAGATCTTACCAGGATGAGGTGTTTTGCATGAAGATCCGCGTTGGCTACGAGATGATCTATGATTTCCCGCAGCCGACGCCTGTGATGATTGTGATGGGCACGCATTTCACGCGCGCCTCCGACGTGGTGGTACCCGACTATCTCACGATAGATCCCTCAGTTCCGATCACGCCGTATCGCGATGGCTTCGGCAACTGGTGCAGCCGCATTGTCGCGCCGCCGGGCCGCATCACGTTCAAAGCCGACGGGATCGTCAACGATAGCGGCAAGCCGGATATCATCGTGCCGTCCGCCGTGCAGCACGCAGTGGAGGATCTGCCGGCCGAGACGATCGTCTATCTGCTCGGCAGCCGTTACTGCGAGACGGATCGGCTATCGGACGTCGCCTGGAAGTTGTTCGAGAAGACTGCGCCAGGTTGGGCGCGCGTGCAGGCGATCTGCGATTTCGTGCATAACCATATCCAGTTCGGTTACGAGCATGCACGCGCCACGAAGACCGCCTGGGACGCCTACAACGAGGGTAAGGGCGTCTGCCGCGACTATGCGCATCTGGCCATTACCTTCTGCCGCTGCATGAATATTCCGGCGCGCTACTGCACCGGCTATCTCGGCGACATCGGCATGCCGAAGCCATGGGCCGACGGCGATTTCGCCGGCTGGTTTGAAGCTTATCTCGGTGGTCGTTGGTATACGTTTGACGCGCGCAACAACATTCCGCGCATCGGCCGCGTGTTGATCGCACAGGGCCGTGATGCGGCGGATGTGCCGATCACGCAAACTTTTGGGCCGAACACGCTGGTGAGTTTCAAGGTGTGGACCGACGAGATTGATGAAACCACGCAGGCCGCCCACTGATTTCCTTTGTCGGCTCTGTCGCACCTTCGCTTAAGCCTGCATTCAGCAGCATGTGAGCGGCCGGCAAGGAACCGAGTGCTCGGGCGAGAATTTCACCTGTCATCACTTCGTAAGGACAGGACCGATGGCAAACACTCTGACAAGCCTGACGACCGCCGTGGCGTTGATTGCGGGTTCCAGCGCCGCGGCTTTGGGAAACGGCACGGACGCACAGCGCGAAGCCTGCACGCCCGATGCGTTTCGTCTCTGTACATCCGCGATGCCGGATGAGGGGCGCGTAGAAAACTGTCTGCGCAGCGCAGGACCGCGCTTGAGCCGCGCCTGTTACGATGTGTTCTTTCCGCAGTCGGCCAACAATCAGGCCCAGATGACGCGTGGCCAGGCGCCAATGCGCGAGCGTGCGCGACCTTCGGCTCCGGATCGCATGCAGACACCGTCGATGCCGCAGATGCCGCCGGCCGGCGGTGATGACGATTGAGGCAAGGAGAGATCTGCTCTCGCGATAACAAGCAAAGGCGGTGCTGATCGCACCGCCCATGGCTATGTCGGATAGACTGTTGAGCAGAGCGCGTGGGTTACCTGAAGCCGCCGGTGGCGTGCAGTGTTTCGCCCGTCACGTAAGATGCAGCATCAGAGGCGAGGAATGCGACGACGGAAGCGATTTCCTCGACCTTGCCGATGCGGCCCATCGGCGTGGCGGATTCGATCCACTTGCGCATATCGCCTTCATGGAAGCCTGCTGACACCACGCCCTCGGTCGCGATCATGCCGGGATTGACGGCGTTGACGCGGATCTTGCGCGGCGCAAGCTCCTTCGCCAGGACCGATGTGATCGCATCCACCGAGGCCTTGGTCGCGGTGTAGACCGCCGAGCCCGGCGGGGTGATGGTCGAGACGCCCGATGAGATATTGATGATGCTGCCGCCATTGGCGCTGAAGTGTCTGGCCGCTTCCTGCGAGGCCAGCAGCAGCCCGAGCACGTTCAGATCGAAATGCCTGTGAAAGTGCTCCGGCGTGATGTTGTCGAGTGGTGCGAATTCGTAGACGCCCGCATTGTTGACGAGAACATCGATCGGCCCGAACGCCTTGACGGTCTCGGCCACCACGGATTTGGCGCCGTCCGGCTCGGCGAGATTGCCGTGCACCGCGATCGCCTTGCCGCCCTTGGCTGTGATCTTCGCGACGACCTCGTCGGCGCCCTTCTTGCTCGATGCGTAATTGACGGCGACGGCAGCGCCCCCGGCGGCGAGCTGGATGGCGATTTCAGCGCCGATGCCCTTGGAGCCGCCGGTCACCAGCGCAACTTTGCCTTCGAATGTCTTGGTCATGGTCGTGATCCCTCTTGGATGCTTCAATAGTTCGGAAGTATGGGACTATTGAACCAGCGCAAGGGGGCGCCTATATCTTTTTTATGGTTCAGTTCGTTCACCCCGCGACCAAGGACATCACGCTGGCCGGTGTGCTCTCGGCGCTGGCTGATCCCATTCGGCTGCAGATCGTCCGGGGCTTGCTGCAGGAGAGCGGTTGCCTGTCCTGCACGGCGGCGTCGCCATGTCCGACCATCGCCAAGTCCACTTTGTCGAACCATTTTCGCGTGTTGCGCGAGGCCGGCCTGATCCAGACCAGCAAAAAGGGCGTCGAGCATCAGAACGCCGTGCGGGCGGCCGATATCGAAGCGCGGTTTCCCGGGCTGTTGATGGCGATCTTGCAGTCGTCAGTGGCGGAGGCGGGGGCATAAGGTTGGCGGTAAAAAGCACAACCTATGTCAAAGAGTAGCCCGCATGAGCGAAGCGACATCCGGGACCAATTATAAGATCCTCTCCGGATAGCGCTTCGCTCAATGCAAACAAAAACCCCGGCATCGCTGCCGGGGTTCTGCATTTGATAGTTTGCTTGAACAGCTTTGGACTTAGAAGTCCATGCCGCCCATGCCGCCGCCCGGAGGCATGCCGCCGGCCGGAGCGTTCTTCTTCGGCAGTTCGGCAACCATGGCTTCCGTGGTGATCAGGAGGCCGGCAACCGAAGCTGCGTTCTGGATCGCTGCACGGACAACCTTGGTCGGGTCGATGATGCCCTTCTTGACGAGATCGCCGTAGGTGCCGGTCTGCGAGTCGAAGCCGTGGCTGTAGCTCGCGTTCTCGAGCACCTTGCCGACGATGACCGAACCGTCTTCGCCTGCGTTGATGGCGATCTGGCGAGCCGGAGCCGACAGGGCCTTGCGGACGATCTCGACGCCGGTCTTCTGGTCGTCGTTCGCGGTCTTGATCTTCTTCAGCTGTTCCGAAGCGCGGAGCAGAGCGACGCCGCCGCCGGGGACGATGCCTTCTTCAACCGCAGCGCGGGTCGCATGCATCGCGTCATCAACGCGGTCCTTGCGCTCCTTCACTTCGACTTCGGTCGCGCCGCCGACGCGGATGACGGCAACGCCGCCAGCCAGCTTGGCGAGACGCTCCTGCAGCTTCTCACGGTCGTAGTCCGAAGTGGTCTCTTCGATCTGCGCCTTGATCTGCGCCACGCGTGCTTCGATGTCGGCCTTCTTGCCGGCGCCGTTGACGATGGTGGAGTTTTCCTTGTCGATCATCACCTTCTTGGCGCGACCGAGCATGGCGAGCGTGACGTTCTCGAGCTTGATGCCGAGATCTTCCGAGATCGCCTGGCCGCCGGTCAGGATCGCGATGTCCTGCAGCATGGCCTTGCGGCGATCGCCGAAGCCCGGAGCCTTCACGGCAGCAACCTTGAGGCCGCCACGCAGACGGTTGACGACGAGGGTGGCGAGAGCTTCGCCTTCGACGTCTTCCGCGACGATAACGAGCGGCTTGCCGGTCTGCACGACGGCTTCGAGCAGCGGCAGCATCTCGTTCAGCGAGGAGAGCTTCTTCTCGTTGATCAGGATGTAGGCGTCGTCGAATTCAACGCGCATCTTGTCGGCGTTGGTGACGAAGTAGGGCGAGATGTAGCCGCGGTCGAACTGCATGCCTTCGACGACGTCGAGTTCGGTTTCGAGTGACTTGGCTTCTTCAACCGTGATGACGCCTTCGTTGCCAACCTTCTTCATCGCGTCGGCGAGGAACTTGCCGATTTCCGAGTCGCCGTTGGCCGAGATGGTGCCGACCTGGGCGATTTCGTCGTTCGAGGTGACCTTCTTGGAGTTCTTGACGAGGTCGGCAACCACGGCTTCCACAGCCAGGTCGATGCCGCGCTTCAGATCCATCGGGTTCATGCCGGCAGCAACCGACTTGGCGCCTTCACGGACGATCGCCTGGGCGAGCACGGTGGCGGTGGTGGTGCCGTCGCCGGCTGCGTCGGCCGACTTCGAGGCCACTTCGCGCACCATCTGGGCGCCCATGTTCTCGAACTTGTCGTCGAGCTCGATCTCCTTGGCGACGGTGACGCCGTCCTTGGTGATGCGGGGCGCGCCGAACGACTTGTCGATGACGACGTTACGGCCCTTGGGACCGAGGGTGACCTTCACCGCGTTGGCGAGAATGTCGACGCCGCGCAGCATCTTGTCGCGGGCATCAACGCCGAATTTTACTTCTTTGGCTGACATGTTTTGCTTCCTTGAAAATCAGGATGGAGGGGAAAGGCGCTTAAGCGGCCTTCTTCTTGGCAGGAGCGGCACCTTCGAGGACGCCCATAATGTCGCTTTCCTTCATGATCAGCAGGTCCTGGCCGTCGATCTTGACCTCGGTTCCCGACCACTTGCCGAACAGGACGCGCTCGCCGACCTTGACGTCCAGCGGGACCAGCTTGCCGGCTTCGTCACGGCCGCCGGGACCGACGGAGACGATCTCGCCCTGGGAGGGCTTCTCTTTGGCGCTGTCCGGAATGATGATGCCGCCAGCGGACTTCTCTTCGGCGTCGATACGCTTGACCACGACGCGGTCGTGAAGCGGACGGAATTTCATGCAGTCCTCCTAAGTTTCTGTAGATGCTTGAGAAATTTAAATTGGCAGTCTGAGCCAGCAAGTGCCAGCGCAGATGGTCCGGACATAGGCCGAACGTTCCCCACCGGCAAGGGTCTGTACCAAATTTTTTGGCACTCAAATATGACGGGTGCCAGAATTGGTTAAAGCCCTCCGACAGTGGCCCTCGCACGCGTTAGCATTCGCGGTAAGCTGCTGCTAACACTCGGTTTTCAACTCATTATTAAACTTTTAAGCTTGTGATGAAGGCGTTGCTTGCGTCACATTTCATGCATCGTGTTGTCATGGGCGAAGTGGAAGCCGGTTCGCTGCAGTCAGCGCGGTCAAAGGAGAGCAGAGCGAAGTTCGACGTCAAACCGGAATCCACTTAGCCGAATGCGCTCTGTCCATGGAGGTTGAACATGGTCTCGAGAAATGCAGCTTCTGACGATTTCAGAAAGCAGGTGCTTGGCTACGGACTGACGACGGCGCAGATCCTCTACCGCATGCCCGACCACCCCTCGCTGCTGCAAACATATGTCTGGCAGGACTACGATCTGTTTCCGAAGTTTCCCGCGCTAAAGGATTTCCTGGATTTCTGGCAGGAAAAGCTCGATGGCCCGCTGTTCGCGGTAACCGTCGTGCATTCGAAGCTGATCAAGCCGGCCGAACTGCGCGCGGTGGATGGCGTGTTTCGACTCCACTAACGGTCAATCGTCGAAACTGCTTGTTGCCCGTCACATGGTGGCTAGTATCGAAACACCTCTGTTTCGGTTCTCAGCGAGAGTGCGATGACGGCAGCGATCCCTGTTTTCGACGGCCACAACGACGTTCTGTTGCGTCTCTACAAATCGAAGTCGGCCGATCCCGTCGCCGATTTTCTGGCCGGAGAACAAGCCGGTCACCTCGATCTGCAGAAGGCGAAGGCCGGCTCGTTTGCGGGTGGCTTTTTCGCACTGTACTCGCCGGCTGCCAGCAAGCCTGCTGCGTTTTTCGAGCAGATGACCGGCGGGCGCTACGCCCTGCCACTTCCGGATCCCTTGACGCTGGAAGAAGCGCGGACATCCGTCGTCGCCGAACTGGCAATCCTGCTGCAAATCGTGCGCGCGTCCCACGGAGCGGTCGCCATCTGCACGACGACGGCCGAGATCAGGTCGGCGATGGCACGCGGGGCTTTGGCTGTGGTCATCCATCTCGAGGGCGCGGAAGCGATCGACGAGAAACTCCAATTCCTCGAAATCCTCTATGCAGCGGGCCTGCGGTCGATCGGACCGGTCTGGAGCCGCACCACCATTTTTGGCCATGGCGTACCGTTTCATTTCCCGGCCGGACCTGATCTGGGCGAAGGCCTCACCGCTGCCGGCGAGCGGCTGGTGGCAGCGTGCAATGACATGAAGATCATGATCGATCTGTCCCACATCACCGAGAAGGGGTTCTGGGATGTAGCGCGCCTGAGCAAGGCGCCGCTGGTCGCGACCCATTCCAACGCGCACGCGCTGTGTCCGTCACCGCGCAATCTGACCGATCGGCAACTCGCTGCGATCCGCGACACCGAAGGCATGGTCGGTCTCAATTTTGCGACCTGCTTTCTTCGCCCTGACGGTGCCATGAGGCCGGATACCGACATAGACCTGATGGTGCAGCAGATCGATTACTTGCTCGAGAAAGTCGGAGAGGGCCATGTCGGCCTGGGATCGGATTTCGACGGCGCGACCGTGCCCGAAAAAATCGGCTCGGTCGCAGGCCTGCAAGTGCTGTTCTCGGCATTGCGGGATAAAGGATATTCCGAGTCCCTGCTGACCAAACTCGGTGCGACCAATTGGCTGGATCTTCTGCAGCGAACGATCTGCTGATACGCAGGCGATCACGCGTTTCTTTCTCACCCCGCTTGGCAAAAGCGACGTCTCGCAAGTTGTACCAGCTCGGTGCGCTCAACGCGACGGATGAATTGCCGCTGCGCTGAACTACAGCTAGGTTCCCAAACGCGCTGGCCGCTTGTTTGGCATTGCGCCGGGTGGGAAACACGACATGGCGAAGCTGAAGCGAACGTCAAAGAGCGCGGTGAAAACTGCTGCGACGAAGAAGCCTGCGGCACAGGCGGTGGCGAATGCAGCGACGAAGCTCTCTGTTGGTAAGCCAGCCAAGGCGAGTACAAAAGCTGTCGCCAAAGCCGCCGTGAAACCCGGCCCGCGCCGCAAGCAGCGCGTCGCGATCAGTCACTATCAGGAAGAAGCATTTCTCGGCGACGGTCTGCGTGCCTATGCGAAGTATCGCGATCTCGGCGTCGCCGCTGCGACCGGCGGTTTGGCGCAGGCGCATGTCATCCGGCTGATCGGACCTTGCGATCCGAAAGAGGTCTCGAAGCTGCACTATCACGACGCCGAATTTCAGCTGGTCTATGTGCTGAACGGCTGGGTGAAGACTTACATGGAGGGCGAGGGCGAGACATTGATGCGTCAGGGCTCGAGCTGGACCCAGCCGCCGCGCATCAGGCACCTGATCCGCGATTACTCCGACAATTGCGAATTGCTGGAAGTGATCCTTCCGGCGGAGTTCAGGACCGTCGAGGTCAAGGGCTGATCCTTATGTCAGGACACCCACGATCGCGCCCATCAGGCAGGTCGTCAGCGTCCCCGAGACGATCGACTTCACACCGAGCGCGTTGATTTCGTTGCGACGCTCCGGCGCCATGGTGCCCAGGCCTCCGATCATGATTCCGAGGCTGGCAAAATTTGCAAATCCGCACAGCGCATAAAGCATGATGAGGCGCGAGCGCGCATCCAGCGCATCGGGACCGAGTTTCGCCAATTGAACATAGGCGATCAACTCGTTGAGGATCGTCTTGACGCCCATCAGCGAGCCCGCGGTCAACGCCTGGTCCCACGGCAGGCCCATCAGCCAGCATATCGGCGCCATCAGGTAACCCAGCATCCGCTGGACCGAGATCGGCGTTCCTCCGATCGTCGGCATCATCATGAGGATGGCGTTCATCAGATACATCAGCGCCACGAAGACCAGCAGCAGGGCGATGATGTTGACGAGCAGTTCGATGCCTGCACTCGTGCCCTTGACGATTGCATCTATCGTGCTCGTGGCCGACGCGTCCGGATTGGCTAGCAATCCACCGGTGCGACGATCCTCCGTCTCAGGCACCATGATCAGGCTGACAAGGATGGCAGCCGGCGCTGAGAGCACAGAAGCAATCACGAAGTGAGCCGATGCATCGGGGATCAGCGGCGCCATGAAAGTGGCGTAGAGCACCAGCACGGTACCGGCGATCCCCGCCATGCCGCCCGTCATCACCAGAAACAGTTCGCTGCGCGTGAGCTGTGCGAGGTACGGGCGGATGAACAACGGGGCCTCGACCATGCCCAGAAAGATGTTCGCGGCCGTTGACAGCCCGACTGCGCCACCGATGCCAAGTGTGCGTTCAAGCAGCCATGCCATGCCGCGCACGATCGGCGGCAGGACACGCCAGTAGAACAGCAGGCTGGTCAGCACGCTGATGATCAGCACCACGGGGAGCGCCTGCAGCGCCAGCACGAAATCCGCGCCGGGATTCTTGAGATCGAACGGCAATGCGCCGCCGCCGAGATAACCGAACACGAAAGACGTGCCGGCGCGCGACGCCGCGGCGATGGTGCTGACAGCATCGTTGATGCTGCTGAAGGCGCGGGTAACGACGGGAAGCTTCAGCAGGACCGCGGCAGTGACGATCGTCAATGCGAGACCGATCACGGCCTGTCTCAGCGATACCTTGCTGCGGTTTTCACCGAGCGCCCAGGCGATCCCCAAAAGCGCGATGACGCCGAACGCCGATTGTAGCTGCAGCATGAATCCCCCGAAACCGCGGCGATGATGCCGCGGCTCCTTAATTCATGCAATCGCAATGCCGCTGAGGCGGGTTACGTTTTATCCGCGTCCGACGAACGGCATCTTCGTTGCCATGACCGTCATGGTCAGCACATTGGCGTCGAGCGGCAGGCCGGCCATATAGGCGACGGCATCGCCGACGGCCTTGGCGTCCATGCGCGGCTCCTGCTTCGAGGTGCCGTCGGGCTGTAGCACGCCGGGGCCGTTGACCATGCGGTCGGTCATGGGTGTGGCGGCGTTGCCGATATCGACCTGGCCGACGGCGATGTCATAGGCGCGGCCGTCGAGATTGCTGGCCTTGGTCAGGCCGGTGATGGCGTGTTTGGTCGACGTGTAGGCGGCCGAGAACGGGCGCGGTGCATGCGCCGAGATCGAGCCGTTATTGATGATGCGGCCGCCGCGGGGCGTCTGATCCTTCATGATGCGGAAGGCATGCTGCGTGCACAGGAACGGCGCAGTGAGATTGGTGTTCACCACAGCCTGCCACTGTTCGAGGCCGAGGTCTTCGAACGGGATTGCCGGCGCGCCCATGCCGGCATTGTTGAACAGCACGTCGAGCCGGCCGAATTCCTGCATGATCCTGGCGAACAGCGCGGCGATGGAGGCCGGGTCTGCCATGTCGGCGCTCACGGGGAGGCTCTTGCCGCCATTGGCTGCGCCGAGCTTCTGGGTCTCTTGCAGCAGTTCGAGTCGGCGACCGGCGAGCACGACGGTGAAACCGGCATTCATCAGCGCGAGCGATGCGGCACGGCCGACGCCGGTGCCAGCTCCGGTCACGAGTGCGATCTTGTTGGTCATCTGTTTCGTCCCTGTGTTCTTTTTACGAGAGGTCTTTTTGAGCAAGGTCTTTATTTTGAGAGATCCCGGACCATGAAACGTGCGTTGTCGCCGTAGCTTTGCAGTTTCTGATCCAGTTCGGAATCGCGCAGGATGGTGAAATCGTGTCGTTGCCAAAAATGAACTGAATTGTTGACGGCAACAAGCGTCATGTTGGGCAGTTGCATCAGCCTGGCGCGTGCCGCCATCATATCGACGGCCACAGTCGCCGCGCCGGATCTGCGGGTGTCGGGCAGCAATGCGAGATCGTGAATGTAGAAGGTCGAGGGCGCGGCGGGCATTGTGAGCAGGCTGTTCAGTGCCGGCGGTTCCTTGAATTGCCAGGGATGGCTGATGAGATAACCCTTGATCCCGTCCTGGGCTTCGAGCACGGCGCAACCGCTTGGATTCAGCGCCATGCGGTTCGCGAACACGACCTCGTCTTCGGGAAAATCGGGATGAACGGCATCGGCGATGGCGAGGACGGACGGCAGGTCCGCCTCCGTCATGATGCGCCATTTCATCGGAACTGCGGTCATCGCGGCCGCGCTCAATTGTCTTTCTTGTAGGGCGGGCGCGGAATGTTTTGATGCGCCGCGCGCAGTGCTGCCGACCAGCGCGAGCGCAGGTCGTGGAAATAGGGCTCGCCGGCTTCAATACGGTGATTGAGATCGGCGTCGCAGACGTCGGTGCGGACAACCAGCACGTCGATCGGCAGGCCGACGCCGATATTGGAGCGCATGGTCGAGTCCATCGAGATCAGCCCCGTCTTCAGCGCCTCATAGAGTTCGACGTCGTAATGCATCGCGCGGTCGAGCACCGGCTTGCCGTATTTGTGCTCGCCGATCTGCAGATAGGGCGTGTCCACCGTGCATTCGATGAAGTTGCCGGCCGGGTAGACCATGAACAGGCGCATCTTGGCGCCCTTGATCTGGCCACCGAACAAGAACGAGACGTCGAAATTGATATCCTCGGCTTCCAGCGCCTTGCCCTCGGTCGCGTTGACGTGCCGGATAGCGCGGCCGATGCGCTGCGCAGCCTGAAACATTGTCGGGGCGTTCAGCAGGGTTTCCAGCTCGCCAGTGGCCGGGTTCTCCAGCCCCTCGCTCAGGGTGGAGAGCACCGATTGGCTGATGGCGAGGTTGCCCGCCGAGGCCACCGCCATGATGCGGTCGCCGGGCTGGTTGAAGATGTGCAGCTTGCGGAAGGTCGAAATGTTGTCGAGCCCGGCATTGGTGCGCGTGTCCGCGATCATCACCAGCCCGTCCTTGACGAGAATTCCGCAGCAATAGGTCATCTTTGGTCCCTTGCGAGCGCGATCAGCAAAAGTGGACCACGGTTTTGCGTCCGATCGCGCTCCAGAATAATATAGGGAAGCGTCTTACGCGGTGGGTATCGCCCGGGCAACCTCGGAAAACCGATTTGAGGTTGTTCAGGACTGGCTCTGCGATTGCGACTGGCCGCGGCCATTGGCCTGATCGACCTTGACGGCCACGGTCAGGGTTTCCGTGCCGCCGCCATAGCGGGTGCCGCGGACCGGGGCTGCCCCGAGGTAATCCAGGCCGATGGCAACGCGGGCATGGGCGTCGGTGGTGCAGATGGCATTGGCGGGGTCGAAGCCGACCCAGCCGAGATCCGGCACATAGGCCTCGGCCCAAGCATGCCCGGCGAGCTGGTTGACCTCGCCATCGGCACGCCAGAAATGGCCGGAGACGAAGCGGGCGGGCACGCCGGCCGAGCGGGCGCAGGCGATGAAGATATGCGCGTAATCCTGGCAGACACCGCGCTTGCCGATGAAGGCCTCGCTGGCCGACGTGCCGGTGCTGGTCGGATCGGTGTCGAAGGTCATGTGCTCGTTGATGGCCATCATCAGCGCGTGCAGGAAGCCGAGCACGTCGGTGTCCGCGCCCGGCACAAGGTCCTTCGTAAAGACCTGCATCGCCGGACTGACGTCGGTCAGGTCGGTCTGGCGCAGGAACAGGCTTGGCGGAAACCGCTCGTCCGTGCCCTTCAGCACGCCGCCGGTGTCCTGGGTGTCGATCAGCCCCTCGACACTGACGGTCAGGTCCGAAATCGGTCCATGCGTCAGCACATGGGTGATATTGCCGAATGCATCTTCATGCAGATCAAGGCGGGAATCGGTGGAGACGTCGATCTGCCACTCGGCGACATACTGGCCGTCATGGCTGCCCGGGGTCATGCGCAGAATCTGGATCACGCCCGAAGCCGGTGGCTCGTAGCGATAGGTCGTCGAATGGGCGATACGCAGGCGCATGGAAACGTGTCCGAATCTGCCGAAAGAGCCGTGAGGCTGGCTCAAATCAGATATTGCTTGGAGATGATGTCGCCAAGGCGGCTATTGTCCGCAATGAATTCCTGAATGAATTCATGCAGGCCGTGCTGGAAGATATCCTGCATATTGCTGTGTTCAAGCCTGTTGCGGACACCGCGGGCATGGCGCTGCGCGGCGCCCTGGCGGCCATAGGACACGCCGATCTGGTCGAGGTTCCGCACCAGATTGCCGTAGCAGCTCGCCAGCGAGCGCGGCAGCGTGTCGTTGAGGATCAAAAGGTCCGCGATCAGCCAGGGCTTCAGCGTCTCGCGATAGACCCAGTGATAGGCCGTGAGCGCCGACACCGATCGCAGGATCGACGTCCACTGATAGTAATCGAGTGGACCGCCGACATGCTCGTCTTCGGGCAGCAGCAGATGATATTTCACATCGAGAATGCGCGCGGTGTTGTCGGCGCGTTCCAGATGCAGGCCGAGCCGCGAGAACCAGTAGGCATCGTTGCGCAGCATGGTGCGGTAGGCTGAGCCGTCGAAGCGCAGCGATGTCTCCTGCACGAAGCGCAAGAAGTTTGCCAGCTGCTCGCGTGTCTTGGCGCCGCCGCTCCAGACCGATTGCAGCTCCAGCCACGCACTGTTGATGGTGTCCCACATCTCGCCGGTCAGCGCAGTGCGGACCGAACGCGAATTCAGCCGCGCCGCCTCGATGCAGTTGCGGATCGAGGAGGGATTGGCGGTCGAGAACGAGAGATATTCGACGACATTGGTCTCGTTGGCTTCCTCGTACAGTTCATAGAAGGACGCGCTGACGCCTGCGGTGAGCAGCGCCGAGTCCCACTCATTGGTCTGGCCGATATACGTATTCGGCAGCGCGGTGACACGCAGCGTCGCCTCGATCGTGCGCGCGAGATATTCAGCGCGTTCGACATAGCGGGCTAGCCAGTACAGGTTTTCGGCGGTGCGCGAGAGCATGCGGGAATGTTACTCTTTGAAAATTGGGTCGTCGGTCGAAGTCCGGTTGCCTATATCGAGAGTTATTCGTCCAGTATCCATGTGTCCTTGGTGCCGCCGCCCTGGCTGGAATTCACCACCAGCGAGCCTTCCTTCAGCGCCACGCGGGTCAGGCCGCCTGCAACGATGGACACGCTCTTGCTGCCCGTGAGCACGAAGGGGCGCAGATCGACGTGACGCGGTGCGAGGCCCGACTCGGTGCAGGTCGGGCAGGTCGACAGCGCCAGCGTCGGCTGGGCGATGAAGCCTTCGGGCTCGCGCTTGAGCTTGTCGCGGAAGGCTTCGATGGTCGCCTTGGTGGCGGCCGGACCGATCAGCATGCCGTAGCCGCCGGAGCCATGGACTTCCTTGACGACGAGTTCGCTTAAGTGATCGAGTACATAAGCGAGATCGCCGGCCTCACGGCAGCGCCAGGTCGGCACATTCTTCAGGATCGGCTCTTCGCCGAGATAGAACTTCACCACTTCCGGCATGTAGCTGTAGATCGCCTTGTCGTCGGCGATGCCGGTGCCGACCGCGTTGGCCAGCGTGACGTTGCCGGCCATATAGGCGGACATCAGGCCGGGGACGCCGAGTGCTGAATCCGGACGGAAGGTGAGGGGATCGAGGAAATCGTCATCGACGCGGCGATAGATCACGTCGACGCGTTTGAGCCCTTCGGTGGTGCGCATGAAGACTTCATCGTTCTTGACGATGAGGTCGCGGCCCTCGACCAGTTCGACGCCGAGCTTGTCGGCCAGGAATGAGTGTTCGTAGTAAGCCGAATTGTAGACGCCGGGTGTCATCAGCGCGACGGTCGGCTCCGTCGAGGCGCTGCGTGGTGCCACGGAGCGCAGGCAGGACAACAGCTCGTCCGGATATTTCTCGACCGGCGCGACGCGATGCCGCGCGAACAGGTCGGGAAAAAGCCGCATCATGATCTCGCGGTTCTCCAGCATATAGGAGACGCCGGAGGGGGTGCGGGCATTGTCCTCGAGGACGAAGAATTCATCCGGATTGGTGCGGACGATATCGATGCCGGCGATATGCACATAGACATCGTGGGGGACGTCCTGGCCGTTCATCTCCGGACGGAAGACCGGGTTCTGGAAGATCAGGTCATCCGGGATCAGGCCGGCGCGGAGGATTTCGCGACCGTGATAGATGTCCTTGAGGAACATGTTGATGGCGCGGGTGCGCTGCTTCAGGCCCTTTTCCAGCAGGGTCCATTCCTTGCCGGAAATGATCCGCGGAATGACGTCGAAGGGGATCAGCCGCTCGGTGGATTCGGAGTCGCCGTAAACCGCGAAGGTGATGCCGATCCGGCGGAACAGCAGCTCCGCTTCCTGGCGGCGATGTTCCAAAGCGTCCGGAGGCGTCTCCTTGAGCCAGCGGGAGAGTTCTTCATAGGCCGGGCGGAGTTCGCCTTGGGGCCCGTTCATTTCGTCGAACGCGACTGCCATGTACCCTGACTGTTGTTTCGAGGCCGTACGGAGATTGCACGACTGAAAGGGATGGTAGCAAGGGGCGGGCCAGCACGATATGCATTCAACAAGAGCAATTCGTATGAGATGCGTGTAAAGCTGCCTGAAAAAACGGCTGGACGCTGCTCGTTTCGGCAGCAAAACCCCGTGACATCAGGACTTTGCCTGCGCATGGTCCCGGGAATGGTGAGGAACGACGAATGACCGAGATTGTGACCGCGGGCATCCTGGTGATCGGCGACGAGATTCTGTCAGGTCGGACCAAGGACAAGAACATCGGCTTCATTGCCGAGTATCTCACTAATATCGGCATCGACCTCAAGGAAGTCCGCGTCGTCTCCGACGATGAGCCGGATATTGTCGCGGCACTCAATGCGCTGCGTAAACGTTACACCTACGTTTTTACCACTGGCGGCATCGGACCCACCCATGACGACATCACGGCGGATGCGGTTGCCAAGGCGTTCGGCGTCAAGATCGATCATCATCCCGAAGTGGTCGCGCGCTTTCAGGAGCGTTTCGGCGCTGACCTCAACGAAGCCCGGCTGCGGATGGCCCGCATTCCCGACGGCGCCGACCTGATCCAGAGCGCAACGATTTTGGCGCCCGGCTTCAAGATCGACAATGTGATCGTGATGGCCGGCGTGCCGTCGATCATGCAGGCGATGATGGATATCGTTGCGCCAAAGCTGAAGTCCGGCGTACGCATGCTGTCCGACACGGTGAAGGCCAATGCGCGTGAAGGCGATGTCGGCGGTCCGCTACGCGATATCGCGAAGGCGCATCCGGATACGATCATTGGCAGCTATCCGTTTATGGACGAACAGGGCAAGCCGAACACCAATCTGGTGGTGCGTTCGCGCGACCAGGATAAGCTCAATGCGGCAATGGAGGCCGTCAAGGCGATGTTGGCGACAATCAACGCGCCCAAGTGAAATTAAACGAGCAGATCAACATAAGTCCGGCCGCCCGAGGGCGACCGATGTGAGGAGACGAATATGGCCGATCATCCGGAATTGAGTGCTGAGGAGCGCGCCGGGAAGGCATTCCCGGTGTCTTGGGATCAATTCCATCGCGATTGCCGCGCGCTGACCTGGCGGCTGAGCAGCGCCGGTCCATTTCATGCGATCATCGCCATCACACGCGGCGGGCTTGTCCCAGCGGCGATCGTGGCGCGCGAACTCGGCGTCCGCGTCATCGATACGGTGTGCATCGCGAGCTATGAGCACAATAAGCGCGGCGAGTTGCAGGTGCTGAAGGGGCTTTCGGCCGATGCGTTGAAACTCGGTGGCGGCGACGGCAAGGGCCTCCTGATCATCGACGACCTCGTCGATACCGGCAAGACGGCACGCATCGTCCGCGACATGCTGCCCAAAGCGCACTTTGCGACGGTCTATGCCAAGCCGATGGGGCGCCCTCTGGTCGACACCTTCATCACCGAAGTCTCGCAGGATACTTGGATCTTCTTCCCGTGGGATCTCGGCCTGTCGTTCCAGCCGCCGATGCGCGAAGGCGCAGGCTAGGCTTTCGTTGCGAGGAGACGCGATTGCCACTGCAAAATCGTGTCACGCCGACAGGCGATATCGTTGCGACGCCGGAGCGCGGAACGTTCACCGGCAATCGCGGCATCATCCATGATCCGTCGACTAAGACACTCCTGAAAAGGCGCTGGTCCAATCCTGCCTGGATCACCTGTGTCTGCGAATTTCGCGGGCGTCGCCGCGATGTCATGGCGACACGCAGCTGGACCGAGCTGTTCTTCCTCGACGAGGCCACATCCTTCGCGGCCGGTCACCGCCCATGCTTCTACTGCCGCCGCGACGACGCGAACCGCTTTCGCGCAGCGTGGGAGGAGGGCAACGACGTCATGCGTGTGCGGGCGACGGAGATCGATGCGGTGCTGCATCGGGAGCGGCTGGATAACAGGAAGAAGCGATTGCATCTGCTGGATGGACCTGTTGAGGCATTGCCGGATGGGGCGATGGTGCAGGCGGGTGACGAAAGCTATCTGATCGCGCAGGGGCGGGCGTTGCGATGGTCGTTTGCGGGCTATCGCGCGGCGGATGTCGAACTCGTCGATGCGCACCTGCTGACGCCGCCAGCTACGTTGAATGCATTTCGCGCCGGCTATCGTCCGCTGCTGCACAAGAGTGCCGGTCTGTAGTCAAATTCGTCATTCCGGGATGCACGTAAGTCGGCATAGCCGACTGGAGTGCAGGCCCGGAATCCTGAGATGTTCAGCGCCTAACCGCACGGGATTCCGGGTTCGCGTGCAGCTGGCGCTGCCCGCGCCCCGGAATGACGGCTGAGGCACTAAGCGTACGTCTTATCCCAGCTTCTGCCGCGCCAACTTCGCACCCGCACCCAGGGCCCGCAGCTTCGCTTCGGCGATATCCCGCTGCATCGGCGCCATGCCGCAATTGGTCGTCGGCACGATCTTGTCCTTCGGTACGTGTTTCATCACGGCCTCGATGGTGGCGACCACATCCTCCGGCGTCTCGACCGTATCGCTGGCGACATCGATCACGCCGGCCTGCACGACCTTGTTTTTCAGCAGCCCCAGCAATTCCAGCGGCACGCGCGAATTGCGGCATTCGATGGCGACTTGCTGGATCGGGCTGGCGTCGATGGCCGGGAAGATCTCCTCATATTGCCGCCACTCGCTGCCGAGGGTTTCCTTCCAGTCAGTATTGGCCTTGATGCCGTAGCCGTAGCAGATGTGAACGGCTGTCGCGCAAGTGAGGCCCTGCGCGGCGCGCTCCAGCGCCTTGACGCCCCAGTCGGCAGCTTCGTCCATGAAGACGTTGAAGGCCGGCTCGTCGAACTGGATCATGTCGACGCCGTCGGCCTGCAGGGCGAGCGCTTCCTGATTGAGAAGCTCCGCAAAGGCGAAGGCCATCTTGACGCGGTCGCCGTAATAGCTGTCGGACAGGGTGTCGATGATGGTCATCGGGCCGGGCAGGGTGAACTTGAACTTGTTCTTTGTGTGTGCGCGGGCAGCCTGCGCCTCGAAGGCGTGAACGCGGCCCTTGAGCTGCAATGGTGCGATCACCTGCGGCACCATCGCTTTGTAGCGATCCTTGCGGATGCCCATCTCGACCTTGTGGGCGAAGTCGATGCCGTCGACCTTTTCCAGAAAGCCATGGACAAAATGCTGCCGCGCCTGTTCGCCCTCGGTGACGATGTCGACGCCGGCGTCTTCCTGCACCTTCACCGCCAGCAGCGTCGCATCGCGCTTCGCGCGGGCCAGTTCGTCGCCAGAGGAGCGCCAGGTCGGCCACAGCTTGTTGGGCTCGGCGAGCCATTCGGGTTTCGGCAGCGAGCCGGCGATGGTGGTTGGAAACAGCATTTGTTCGCTCCCCGGAAATTGTGTTTTGCGGAGGCCTATCTGCCACGTTCCTGACCCTCCGTATATGGGATTGGCGCACCCATAAGGGAGGGCTAGGATCGACCAAAACGCCTCGAGGGACACCATGATCGACCTGCATTACGCACCGACGCCGAATGGCTGGAAAATCTCGATCATGCTGGAGGAATGCGGGCTGCCTTATACAGTCGTCCCCATGCAGCTCGGCCGCGGCGACCAGCACAAGCCGGATTTCCTCAAGCTCAGCCCCAATGGCCGGATGCCGGCCATTGTCGATCATGCGCCCGCTGATGGCGGCGATCCGGTGTCGATCTTCGAGAGCGGCGCGATCCTGATCTATCTCGCGGAGAAGTGCGGCCGGTTCATGCCGACCGAGATGCGCAAGCGTTTCGACGTCATGCAGTGGCTGATGTGGCAGATGGGCGGGCTCGGTCCGATGCTCGGCCAGAACGGACATTTCCTGCTCTATGCGCCCGAGAAGATTCCCTATGCGATGGATCGCTATACCCGCGAGGCGAAGCGTCTGTATGGCGTGCTCGACGCGCATCTCGGCGAGGGCTGCGATTACATCGCCGGTGACTACTCCATCGCCGATATGGCGTGCTTTCCCTGGATCATGACCCATAAGGCGCAGGGCCTCACGCTGGATGATTTCCCGCATGTGAAGCGCTGGTTTGCGCTGGTCCGCGCTCGGCCGCAGGTGCAGGCCGGCCTTGCTGTCGGCAAGCAGGAGAAGAAGCCGATGGATGAGCAGGCGCGGAAGATCATGTTCGGCGTCGATGCGCCGGCGCATGCGCAGGCACAGCAGCAGTAATATTAACTCCACTGTCGTCACCCGGCTTGACCGGGTGACCCAGTAGACACCGGCAGCAGTGTTTACTGGATTACCCGCTTTCGCGGGTGATGACAAAAGGAGCGAAACAACAAAGAAACAAAACGAGGAAACACCCATGATCGAATTCTTCTTCGACTGTTCCAGCCCCTGGACCTATCTCGCCTTCCACAACATCCAGCCGCTCGCGAAGGAGTTTGGTGAGGAGATCTCGTGGCGGCCCATTCTGGTTGGCGGCATTTTCAATTCGATCAATCCCAGCGTCTATGCCTCGCGCGAAACCCCGGTGCCGGCAAAGGCGCGCTATATGAAGAAGGATCTCGGTGATTGGGCGCGCTCGGCGGGCCTTGCCATCAAGATGCCACCGACGGTGTTTCCGGTGAACAGCGTCAAGGCGATGCGCGGCTGCATCTGGCTTGGAAACGATGCGATGGTGCCATTTGCGCGCGCGGTGTTCGAAGCCTATTGGGGCGAGGACAGGGATATCTCGAAAGATGATGTTCTCGCGGAGATCTGTACGCGCACCGGCATCGATCCTGCGAAATTCTTCGCGGGTATTGGCGATCAGGCGATCAAGGATCAGCTCAAGGCGAACACCGACGACGTGATCGCACGGGGTGGCTTCGGCTCGCCGACCATCTATCTCGGCAAGACCGACATGTATTTCGGCAATGATCGCCTGCCGCTGATCCGCGAGGCGCTGCAGCGTCGCAAGGCTGGCGCTGCAAGCGCCGAGAGTGCCGCCTGATGCCGAGAGCAATCGTTTGCCGTGAGCTCGGGTCGCCTGAAAGCCTGCGCCTCGAACAATTTGCATCGGTGCCGCTGACCCCCGGGCAGGTCCGCGTTGCCGTGCGCGCCGCGGGCATCAACTTCCCGGATATTTTGATGGCGGCCGGCGAATATCAGCTCAAGCCCGAACTGCCGTTCACGCCGGGCATGGAAGCGGCGGGCGACGTCAGCGAAGTCGCCGGCGATGTGCCGGGCCTCGCGGTCGGGGATCGCGTTATCGTCAAGCTTCGTCATGGCGGTTATGCCGACGAGGTCGTGGTGACGCCGGCACAACTCACTCCGCTGCCGTCGACATTCGACTACGCGGAGGGGGCGACGTTCCTTGCGGCGCATGGCACCGCGCATCACGCGCTGGTCGACCGTGGCCAGATCAAGCCGGGTGAAGTGCTGCTGGTGCATGGCGGCGGTGGCGGCGTCGGTCTGGCGGCGGTGGAGATCGGAAAGCTGTTGGGCGCCACGGTCATCGCGGCTGCATCCTCGGAAGAGAAGCTTGCAGTCGCCAAAGCGCGCGGTGCGGATCATGGTATGCTGTATGGCTCCGAACCGTTCCGTGACGCGGTAAAGCGCATCACCGAGGGGCGCGGTGTCGATGTGGTCTTCGATCCGGTCGGTGGCGAGATCTTCGAGCAAAGCCTGCGCTGCATCAATTGGGGAGCCCGCCTGCTGGTGATCGGCTTCACCGGTGGTATCGGTGTGGCGAAAACCAATCTCGTGCTCATCAAAGGTGCCAGCGTGCTCGGCGTTCGGGCAGGCGAGGCGGCGCGGCGCGATCCCGCAATCGGCGAGGCGCGTTTGAAGTCGCTATTCGAATGGGCCGAGGCCGGAAAAGTCCGGCCAAATATCTCTCATCGATTGCCGCTAGCTGACGTTGCGCAGGCCATGCGACTCCTCACCGAACGCAAGGCCATCGGTCGCGTCGCGCTCATGATGGACTGACTAATTTTTAGTCAAGGTAGAACGAGGGTTCCTTTACGAATTGCACGTAAAACGAGTGTTGTTGCACGAGCATGACATGTTGTTGAACGAGAGTGATCATGTTGAAGCATACCAAAATACTCTACCGCATCGCTCTTTCCGCAATTCTGCCTCTGATCATTCTGGCCGTATTGGCTGCCTATGAGATTTCCACCAAGGCCGCCGTGCATAGTGAAATGTCGCGGCTCGAACCGGTCGCGGCAGGTGTTACCAGACTCAGTCGTCTCGTTCACGAATTGCAGAAGGAACGGGGCATGACCACGGCCTTCCTGAGCAGCAAGGGCGCGCAGATGCGCAGCGAGCTGGCGGAGCAGCGCAAGCGTAGCGATGCCGAGCGGGCGATGGCTCTGGGTGCGCTCAGGGAGCTCAAACGCTCGACGCTGACCGATCTTGCGCAGGCTGCGGAAGCAAGCGACGAAAGTCTCGGCAAGCTCGATGCCCTGCGCGGCGAGATCGACGCACAAACAGTGGCCGCGCCGGTAGCCTTCGGTCGTCTGACGGAAACAATTGCACGTCAGATTTCGGTGATCACCGGCATCTCCAATCTCAGCACCGATGACGACATCTCCAAGGCGATAGCAGCCTATGCGAATGTGATCGAAGGCAAGGAGCGCGCAGGCCAGGAGCGTGCGCTGAATGCGGGCGGCATTGCAGCCGGCAAATTTGAACTGCCGGTTTTCTCCCGCGGCATCGGCCTCGCCGCCGCTCAGGACGGTTTCTTCGCAGCGTTCCGTGCCACCGCGTCGCCACAAGCGATTGCATTGTTCGGGCGCAACATGTCGGGTCCGGCGATCGATCGCGTTCATACGATGCGCAAGACGATCGAGCAGGGCGGTCTCACCGGTGACTTCAAGTCGCTCGACAGCAAGAGCTGGTTCGACGCGAGCACCGTGCGGATCGATCTCCTGAAGTCGGTCGAGGACGGTCTCGCCAACGATCTCGCCGCGCTGGTGACTGGCAAGAAGGCCGACGCCGCTCGCGCACTGACGATTGCCTCGGTGTTGATGCTTCTGGCGCTGCTTGCCAGCGGTGGTGCCGTGGTGGCAATGGCCCGGAGCATCACGCGCCCGATCGGCGAACTGTCGACCTCGATGACCGACCTTGCGAAGGGCGATGTCTCGACGCAGATAGGCGGCACGGATCGCGGCGACGAGATCGGCGGCATGGCGCGCGCTGTCGCTTTCTTCAAGGAGAATATGATCAAGACCAACGAGCTGAGCGCCCGCGAAGCGGAGGAGATCAACCGGCGTAACCTCCGCACGGCGCGGGTGACCGAGCTGACCAACGAATTCGACAGCGAGATCGGCACGCTGCTCTCATTGCTGACCACCGCGTCGTCGCAGTTGCACGGGACGGCGGAATCGCTGACGTCCACGGCGGGGGAGACCATTCGTCAGGCAACCGTCGTGACGGCCGCTTCGACCGAAACTTCGACCAATGTGCAGACCGTTGCGGCTGCGGCCGAGGAATTGTCGAGCTCGGTGGTGGAGATCGGCCGGCAGGTCTCGCATTCGTCGGCCATTGCGCAGAAGGCAGTGGAAGAAGCCAGCCGCACCAATGAGACGGTGATAGCTCTGTCATCGGCCGCCGAAAAGATCGGCGATGTCGTCAATCTGATTACAGAGATTGCCAGCCAGACCAATCTGCTCGCGCTGAACGCCACCATCGAGGCTGCGCGTGCGGGTGAGGCCGGCCGTGGTTTCTCGGTCGTCGCCTCCGAGGTGAAGAGCCTTGCCGGCCAGACGGCGAAGGCGACTGAAGAGATCCGCACGCAGATCGCGGCGATCCAGTCCTCGTCGGGCAATGCGGTCGTCGCCATCCGTGCGATTTCCGGCACTATCGGCACCATCAACGAGATAGCCGCGTCGATTGCCAGCGCGGTGGAGGAGCAGAGCGCCGCGACTCAGGAGATCGCGCGCAATGTCCAGCACGCGGCCCAGGGCGCCAACGAGATATCGCGTACCATCAGCGGCGTCAGCGACATGGCTGGCGACACCGGTTCATCAGCCAGCCAGGTGCTGAGCGCGTCAGACGACCTCGCGCGGCAGTCGGCCCGGATGCGCAATCAGGTCGAGGGCTTTCTGGCGGCGATCAAGTCGGCCTGAGAAGCTGCGAGGCGCTCGCAGCCGGCCCTTGCTGGGGGTGGATGAACCGCATGTGGCGCTTATGCGCTTACGTCGGAATGTGATTGCTCGTCACACGTCGAACCGCCCATGTTTCAGGAAGGCGATGGTCTGCATGATCGCTTCCCTGTTCCGAATCATCATCGCATGCGAGGCGTGGATGACGAGGTGGTCGGTCATGCCTTCAAGCTTCGTGCGCGCGACGGTGACACGGCCATCATTCGGGCCACGCAACATCAAGCGCGAAGCGATCGGATCGAGCGTACGATCGCCGGCGATGATGCCGACCGGATAGTCGACTGGGGGAAGCATCGCCTCAGTTAAGTCATCCCGCACCGTAACGAGCTGTTGCCCCGCCGGGCCGAAATACAGGCGATAGGCCCGCCAGTTCTTGAGACGGTCCGCAATCTCGCTTCCGCCGTTCGGCGTGCCCAGCATCACCACGCGGCCCAGACGCGGCGGGCGATGGCGTGCCAGATAGACCCGTGCCAGCAGGCCTCCCATCGAATGGCAGACAAAATGCGTGCAGCCTTCGTTGGCCTCGGCGAATGGCGCGATGGCAGGGTGAATGTCATCGGCCAGTGCAGACAGCGTCTTGCCCCGGCTGGGATAACCGATATTCCGCGTCGCGAAGCCTGCGGCTTCGACCGCCTGCTGCATCTTGATGAAGGATCGGAACGACCGGCTGATGCCGTGCAGGAAAATGACGCCCTCAGCCGGACGATGAGAGGGCGCCGGTTTCATTGACGGTCCTATTTGTAGTCGCGCTCGTCCCACCACGGGAAATAGCTCGGCATGTCCGTGCTGACCTTGTTCTTGAATTCGGCCGGGCGCTTTTCGAGAAAGGCCACGACGCCTTCCTTGACGTCTTCCGAGCGACCGCGGGTATAGATACCGCGGCTGTCGATCTTGTGCGCTTCCATCGGATCGTCGGCGCCCGTCATGCGCCACATCATCTGGCGGATCAGCGCCACAGACACCGGCGCCGTCTTGTCGATGAAGGTCTTGGCCAGCGCGCGTGCGGTTGGCAGCAATTCATCAGGCGGCACAACCTTGCTGACAAGGCGGCCGGCGAGGGCCTCCTGTGCCGGGAAGACGCGGCCGGAAAAACACCATTCCAGCGCCTGCGAGATGCCGACGAGGCGCGGCAGGAACCAGCTCGACGCGGCTTCCGGCACGATACCGCGCTGGGAGAACACAAAGCCGAAGCGCGCGGCTTCCGAGGCGATGCGGATGTCCATCGCGAGCTGCATGGTGGCGCCGATGCCAACGGCCGGGCCATTCACCGCAGCGATGACCGGCTTGAGGCATTTGAAGATGCGCAGGGTCACTTGACCGCCGCCGTCGCGCACCATCGGATCGCTGTAATCGACATCGCCGCTGGGAAGACGCTTCACCGGGCCACGCTTCGCGTCGCGATCGAAAGTGTCGGCGCCCGAGGAGAGATCTGCACCCGCGCAGAAACCACGTCCGGCGCCGGTCACGATGATCGCGCGCACATTGTCGTCCGCATCTGCCTTGTCGAAAGCGTCGATCAGCTCGGCCTGCATGGTGGCGTTATAGGCATTGAGCTTTTCAGGGCGGTTCAGCGTGATGGTGAGGATCTGCTCGTCGACGCTGTAGAGGATGGTCTCATAGGCCATGGTGGTTTCTTCCCTGTTTTTTGTTTGTTGGGCGGTTGCTCGCCGCCGATTTTAGGATGGGTTGCGCGATAGCGAAACCCATCTTGTCATGCGCGGAGCCGTGATGGGTTGTCGGGCAGCAGCTTGCGCGGCCGCGCTCAACCCATCCTGCGGAATTATGCCGGAAGCGTTGGCCGCCGCTTCTTATACCGGCAGCCGGGTTTCGACGATGCGGGCGAACATGCTGGCGCCGATCGGCAGGATTTTGTCGTCGAGATAGTAGCCGGGATTATGCACCGGCACCGAGCCTTCCTGGCCGACCCAGAAATAAGCGCCGGGCACGGCATGCAGCATGTCGGCGAAATCTTCCGAGCCCATTTTCGGCTTCGCGCGGGTGATCACATTGGCGTCGCCGACGATGGTGCGGGCCACGTCCTCGACAGCCTTGGAATGTTCTTCCTGATTGACCAGCACGCTGAAACCGTCGCGGATATCAACCTTGATCTCGCAGTCGAACGCCGTCGCCATGCCGGCAGCGAGCGCATGCATCCGCTCGCGGATCTGCATCCGGACCTTCTCGGAGAAACAGCGCACGGTGCCGCAGAGCTTCGCGTCATCCGGGATGACGTTATAGGCCGAGCCGGAATGGATCTGGGTGATCGACAGCACGGCGGATTCGAACGGATTGACGTTGCGGCTGACGATCGACTGCATGGCCTGACCGAGCGACATCGCGATCACGACAGGGTCCTTCGAGCGTTCCGGCATCGCGCCATGGGCGCCGTAGCCGCGGATGGTGATGTCGAAGAAGTCGGCTGCCGCCATTGCGGGGCCGGGGAAGATGCCTACTTCGCCGTGATTCATGTCCGGCGCATTGTGCAGCCCGTAGATTTCGTCGCAGGGAAACTGCTTGAACAGTCCGTCCTTGATCATCGCGCGGGCACCGCCAAGGCCTTCTTCGGCGGGCTGGAAGATGAAATGCACGGTGCCGTCGAAATTGCGGGTCTCGGCGAGATAGCGTGCGGTGCCGAGCAGCATGGTGGTGTGGCCGTCATGGCCGCAGCCATGGAAGCGGCCGGGAATGGTCGAGCGCCAGGCAAGGTTGGTGTTCTCCTCCATCGGCAGCGCGTCCATGTCGGCGCGCAGGCCGATGCGCCTGGTGCCCGAGCCTTTGCCCTTCAGCACACCGACGACGCCGGTACCGCCCAGGCCGCGATGCACTTCGACGCCCCAGGAGGTGAGCTTGTCGGCAACGATGCCGGAGGTACGGACTTCCTCGAAGCCGATTTCCGGATGCGCGTGCAGGTCGCGGCGGATGGCGGTGAGTTCGTCGGCGAAAGCGTCGATACGTTCGAGTGTGGGCATGGGTCTATCCGTTCACGGCACGAGGGCAGGTGATGAGGTCTGGGGCGTAAATGGTTCGCCATTCGGCTTCAGCCGAATGCCCGGGCGCAAATGCTTCCAGGGCAGTACCGACGTATCCGCCGGCATCGCGCCAGGCGCGGCGCAGATCAAAAGCTTGCCGGCGATCGGCTCGAAGTCGGCTCGGAAATGCACCGAGCTCTTGTTGACGAGAATGTTCTGCTCAGTCGGCTCGATGCCGACATAGCGATACATCGACTGGTCGGCGAGCTGGGCCTTGTGCGAGGAGATGATGACGCGAACGTCGTCGATACGCAGACAGGCCGAGAGGCCCATATCCATGTCACGGCCGCCGTAATAGGGGCCGGGCGCGACGAACTTGCCGTCCGACAATTTCTCGACCACGAACGTGTTCTCATAGGGCGCGTCGCCGGGAATGCCGGACTTGCCGCCGATGGAGAGCTTTACGGTGGCGCCTTCGCCGGCTTCATGCGCGGCCTTCGCGGCGGCGGGATCGTAGATCACGCCATGGGCCGCCTTGATTGCCTTGTTCTTCACCAGCGCGCGCAGCATGCCCGTGGTGTCGCTGTCGCCGCCGGCGCCGGGATTGTCCTGGGTATCGGCGATCACCACCGGCTTGGTGAGGGTCTTCGCCAGCTCCATGGCGTGGAGCACGCCTTCGTCCGGCCTGTAGATCCTGCCGTCGAAATCGTCCTCATGGCCCATCACCAATTTGACGATGGTGTCTGCGGCAGCGTCAGCATCGGCCTGCGTCACGCCATAGGCGAACACGCTCGGGCAGCAATGCGGGAAATCGGCGGCAGGAAAGCCGGGGCAGAACGACAGCGTCGGCACCTGGTCGTGTTCGAGCGCGGCGAGCTTCTGGTAGATGCTCTTGGTCGGTTCGTCATTGGTGCATTGCCAACTGATCGGAATCAGGAACGGCAATTGCCGGAACGCCTTGGCGAAGCGGTTGCCGGCCAGCAGCAGCTCCATGTGGCGCGCGCAGGCGCGGCCGGTGTCGGCCATGTCCACATGAGGATAGGTGCGATAGGCGATCAGCGCATCGGTGTATTCGACGGTTTCCGGCGAGATGTTGCCATGCAGATCGAGGCTGACCACGAACGGGATATCCGGCCCGATCACTTCGCGCACGCGCCTGGTAATCTCGCCTTCGCCGTCGTCGAGATGTTCGGTGACCATGGCGCCGTGCAGATCGAGATAGACCGCATCCAGCGGCAGCGCTGCCCTGATGCCGTCGATCATCTCGCCGACGATGCGCTCGAACGCGTCCTTGGTGACATGCGCCGAAGGGCTGGCGCCGCAGGCGATGGTCGGGATCAGCTCCCAGCCGCGTGTCTCGGCTTCCTCAATAAAGCCGGCGAGGCCGACATTGATGCCACGCATCACCTTGAGGACGTCGGCGCCATGGGTCATCGAAGGCCATCCGCCGCCGTGCACAAAGGCCTCATAGGTCGCCTTGGTCGGCGCGAAAGTGTTGGTCTCGTGGAGGAAGCCGCCGACGGCGATACGGGTCATGAAGTCATTCCAATTGAAGCCAAGCTATCATTCCGGGATGCGACAAACGGCGAAGCCGGATGACGCAGGTCCGGAATCTCCAAGTGTTTTGAACATATCGGGATTCCGGGTTCGCGCGCAGCTTGCGCTGCGCGCGAACCCGGATTGACGGGGGATACTAGACGGCCGCCGGTACAGCCGCGCTGCCATCGACCGCGCGGAAGTTGGAGAAATCCCATCCTCGTCCGGGCGCCGCGTCAAGCAGCTGGCGCGTATAGGGCTGTTGCGGATTTGCGAGGACTTCTGCCGCGGGACCCTGTTCCACCACCCGGCCATGCTGCATCACGGCAACGTCGTCGCAAATCTGGGCGGCGACGCGCAGATCGTGGGTGATGAACAGGATGGCGATGCCGAGCCGGGTCTGGATGTCGTCGAGCAGCCGCAGCACCTGGGCCTGCACCGAGACGTCGAGGGCCGAGACGGCCTCGTCGGCCACCAGAACTTCCGGATCGAGGGCAAGCGCGCGCGCAATGGCAATGCGCTGGCGCTGGCCGCCGGAGAACTGGTGCGGATAGCGCGACACGGCGTCAGGTGGAAGACCGACCAGTTCGAGCAGTTCACGCGCCCTGGCCATTGCCACCGAATGTTTGGTGCCGAAATTGATCGGACCTTCGCAAATGGACTCGCCGATGGTGATGCGCGGATTGAGCGAACGGTAGGGGTCCTGGAAAACGATCTGTATCTTCTTGCGGTGCGGCTGCAACGCGTGACGTGACAGGTCGGAGATTTCGCGTCCGGCGAGACGGATGCCGCCCGAGGTTGGATCGATCAGTCGGACGATACAGCGCGCGACGGTCGATTTGCCTGAGCCGCTTTCACCGACGATGCCGAGCGTGCGACCCTTGCGCAGTGTCAGCGTGACGTCCTGGGCTGCGTGGACCTCGCGCGGTTTCCCGAACATGGAGCGCTCGCGATAGACCTTGCCGAGCTCATTCGCCTCGAGCACGACGGGATTGAAGCCCACTTCCTCGCGGGCCGCGCGGGGAATGAGGCTCGGCACCGACGACAGCAGGTTACGGGTATAGTCCTGCGTGGGTGCGCTCAGAACATCCTTCAATGCTCCGGTTTCGACCAGCCGTCCATGACGCATCACGGCGACGCGATCAGCGATGTCGGCGACGACGCCCATGTCGTGAGTGATGAACAGCACGGCGGTGCCGTGATCCTTCTGCAGCTCGCGGATCAGCTTGAGGATCTGCGCCTGGGTGGTGACGTCGAGCGCCGTGGTCGGTTCGTCGGCGATCAGCAGCTTGGGTTCGAGCACGAGCGCCATGGCGATCATGATGCGCTGGCGCTGGCCGCCGGAGAGGCGATGCGGATAGGACGCGAAGATGCGCTTCACGTCCGGCAGGTGGACCTGCTCCATCATGTCGAGGATCTTGGCGCGCCGCGCGCCGGCGCCGAGATTGGTATGGGTGCGCAACACCTCGTCGATTTGCTTGCCGACGGTGACCACCGGATTGAGCGCGGTCATCGGCTCCTGGAAAATCATCGCCATGGTGGTGGCGCGGAGCTCGCGCAGGCGTCGATCGGTCGCCTGCAACACGTCCTCGCCAACCAGCTTGATGCTGCCGCCGATCGCCTTCAGGGAATCCCGCGGCAGCAACCCCATGGTGGAGAGCGAGGTCACCGATTTGCCGGAGCCGCTTTCGCCAACCACGCAGAGGGTTTCGCCTTCGCGGACCTGCAGCGAGATGCCATCGATGATCTTCTTGCCGGCGCCGGTCTTGCCGACGCCGACAACGAGATTTTCGATTTCCAGTGCGATGGGGCGGGTATTCACGGTGGGGTTCACTAGTTCACTCACTTGCCGGCCTCACGCTGTTTCATGCGGGGATCGAGCGCATCGCGGGCAGCGTCGCCGATCAGATTGACGGAGAGGATGGCAATCGAGAGCAGTAATCCCGGCCAGAAGATCAGCGACGGTTTGACCTGGAAGAAGGCGCGACCCTCGGCCATGATGTTGCCCCAGGTCGGGGTTTCCGGGCTGATGCCGGCGCCGAGGAACGACAGAATCGCCTCGGTGAGAATGGCGGATGCGGCGATGAAGGTGCCCTGGACGATCAGCGGCGCCACGGTGTTCGGCATCAGATGCTTCCACATGATCTTCGGCATGCTGGAGCCGAGCGAGATCGCCGCCTCCACATAGGGCTCCTCACGCGCCGACAGCACCACCGAACGCACCAGTCGCGCGACGCGGGGGATTTCCGGAATAGTGATCGCAATCAGCACCGTCGTCAGGGTGGCGCCTGACAGCGACACGACGGCGATGGCCAGGAGCACGCCGGGCATCGCCATCAGGCCGTCCATGACACGCATCATCACAGCGTCAGCCAATTTGAAAAAGCCCGAGAACAGGCCGATGAACAGGCCGATAACAATACTGGTGACGGCGGCGCCGAGGCCGATCAGGAGCGAGATGCGACCGCCATAGAGGATGCGCGCCAGCACGTCGCGGCCGTAAGCGTCGGTGCCGAGCAGATATTCCGAACTGGCCGGCTTCAGCCGCAAGGCGGGTGCCAGCAATTGCGGATCGTGCGTCGTCAGCCACGGTGCGAAGATCGCCGACAGGATCACCAGCGTCAGGCAAATCGTCGCCACTGCGATAATCGGCGTCGCGGTGAGAAAGCCGAGCGACGGACCGCTGCGGGAGGGGAGGGCCGGGTTGGGAAGGGATTCGATCGCCATCAGATACAGATTCCTAGTAACGAATTCTGGGATCGAGCAGTGCGTAGGCAAGGTCGATAAGCAAATTGACCCCGACATAGACACCTGAGGTCAAAAGGATCATGGCCTGGATCACGGGAAAATCCCGCGCCAGCACGGCATCGACCGTCAAGCGACCGATGCCGGGCAGGTTGAACACGCTTTCGGTGACGACAACGCCGGAGATCAGCAGTGCGAAGCCGGTGCCGATCACCGTGATGACCGGCACAGCGGCGTTACGCAGCGCATGGCGGAACAGTACGCCGCCTTCGTTGATGCCCTTGGCGCGCGCGGTGCGTACATAGTCTTCGCCGAGCACACCGAGCATCGCCGCGCGGGTCATGCGCGCGATCAGCGCGACATAGACGAAAGACAGCGCGATGGTCGGCAGCGTGATGCGTTCGACAAAGGGCCCGAAGCCGCGCGAGATGCTGCGGAAACCTTGCACCGGAAACCAGCGCAGTTCGATCGCGAACACCTGAACCAGCACGTAACCGATCACGAACACCGGCACCGAGAAGCCGAGCACCGACAGCGCCATCACGAAGCGGTCGATCCATGTGCCGTGCTTCCATGCGGCGATGACGCCGAGCGGAATCGCAACAAGGATCGAAACCAGCATAACGCATAGTGCAATGCTCAGAGAGGGCTCGATGCGCTGGTTGACCATCTGCAGCACAGGCACGTTGGAGATCAGCGAGGTGCCAAAGTCACCGTGCAGCAGGCGCCAGACCCAACTGAAGAACTGGGTATAGAGCGGCTCGTTGAGGCCGAGCTGGGTCCGGATACGGTCGAGCTGCTCGGGCGTTGCGTTATCGCCGGCGATGATCGCAGCAGGATCGCCGGGTGTCAGCCGAAGCAGCAGGAAGACAAACAGGGCCACCACGCCCATGACGGGTATGGCCGCGAGAATCCGGCGAATGAGGTATCCGAGCATGGCGCTTTCCTATTGGTGGTGTTGATCGAACGTAACTGGACCGCGTCGGTCAACCGGAAACGTCACGGGCTCGCTGCTCCTGATCGTCATTGTTTGTGAAAAACACAGGGTTTGTGACAAACGCCGGGTTTGTGACAAACGTGGATTTTTCGAGAAACGCTGATTCACTGTCGCAACTGGCCTCAACCCGAAGTTCGCTAAACCTGAAAGTAGAGGGAGCAAGTCCTGTGCCACCTCACGGTTCGCGCCATGCCATGCACCGCGCGAACCGGGCGACGATTGCATCAATCGAGGGTCGCCAGCAATCCCGCCATCAGGCGGCCGCGATCGACCAGGCTCTGCGCAACGATATATTCGTTGAGCGTGTGCATGTCGGCACCATGAACGCCGAGCCCGTCGAGGGTCGGGATGCCCATCGCGCCGGTAAAATTACCGTCGGAACCGCCGCCCTTGCTGCCATGGGTCAGTTCGGGCAGGCCGAGGCTGGCATTGATGGCCTTGGCTTTCTCGAACAGCGCCAGGGTCGCAGCGGAGGGTTCCCATACCGGGCGGGTGACGCCGCGGGTGACCTTGAAGGTGACGTCATTCTCGGTGCCCGACAGCGCGAGCATGCGCTCGACACCTTTGTCGAGGTCTTCCTGGCGCTTGGCCATGCTCAGTGCTTCGCCGGTACAGGAGGAGGCAACGCAATTGACCCACTGTCCGCCATGCACGATGCCGACGCTGAAGGTGCAGTCCGGTCCGGTCATCTCGTCGATCTGGACGATTTTCTTCGCCATTTCGCGTATCGCGGAGCGACCGTTCGACAATGTCGCGCCGGAATGGCTGGGCCGGCCGATGGTTTCGAGATTGAAACGGGCGATCGCGTAGCGGCCTGACGTGACGCCGTTATTCGCGCTGCCGGGTTCCGGCACCAGCACGTATTTGTTGCGCGCGGCCTCGGCTTCGATGATGTCGCGGGTCGATGGCGTGCCGACTTCCTCGTCCGGTGTGAACAGGACGGTGATCGGCAGCGGCGTCGTGTAGGAGATGCGCGCAAGCTGGCGGATGGCTTCGAGCGACAGGTAATTTCCGCCCTTCATGTCGCAGATCGCCGGGCCATAGCAGAGTTCGCCGTCACGGCGCCACTTCAGTTTTTCGATGGTTCCAACCGGATGCACCGTATCCATATGACCCGCGATCAGAATACCGGGCTCGCCGAATTTCGGATGTGGAAAACGCGCACGAACGCAGCCACCGAAGCCCATGCGTCCCGCGATGCGCTCGATGGTCGCACCCATGACCTGCATGTCGCGCGCGGCAAGATCGAGCATGCCGTTGACCGCATTCGCGTCCCATGTGGGGCTCTCGCATTCGACCCAGACGCGCAGGCCCTGCAACATATTCTCGAGATCAAACGGGAGTTCGGCGGGGTTCATCAAGTCATTCCTCTTGGGTGAGAATTTCGTCATGGATGATTAAGGCGCTCCGTGCCTGCGCACATTGCGAGAGTTCGTTGGCGGGACTTCGGGCGTGACTTAGCAGCAGCGCAATCGCCTTTGCAAATCGACGATGTGCATTGCAATGCATTCTACACCGTGTGGATGTATCGCGTGGAAAACGCGATTGACGCGCATCACGCTTGATGCCAAGTCTTTGAAGCCTAAATGATAAAGGCAATACGCGAAGGCGCCTAAAATTCTATCGCCTTGCATAATCGATCGTCGATCGATGATCAGATTCCAGTCAGGAGAGATTGAGTGTCCTACATGTCACGTTGGCAGCATTCTGCAGCCTTCACGAAATTTGCGCTGCCCGGTCTGGCGGTCGCCGTTGCGCTCGCGCTACCGGTGCTGTCGTCGCCCGCGCATGCTGCAGGCAAGACCATCACTGCAGTGATGCATTCCGATCTGCGCGTGATCGATCCTGGCATCACCACCGGCTATATCGTCCGCGACCACGGCTATATGGTGTATGACACGCTGCTCGGCATGAACTCGAAATACGAGATCAAGCCGCAGATGGCCGACTGGAAGGTCTCCGACGACAAGCTTGTCTATACATTTACCCTGCGCGACGGCCTGCTGTGGCATGACGGCAAGCCGGTGACCGCGGAAGACTGCGTCGCCTCGCTGCAGCGTTGGGGCCGCAATGACGGCATGGGCCAGAAGCTCATGGACTTCACCAAGAGCATCGAGGCCCCCGATGCCAAGACCATCGTGCTGACGCTGAAGGAGCCCTACGGCCTCGTGCTTGACTCCATCGCCAAGCCATCGTCGCTGGTGCCGTTCATGATGCCGAAGCGTCTCGCTGAGACGCCGGCCGGCAAGGCGATTGCCGAGCAGGTCGGTTCGGGTCCGTTCAAATTCGTGCAGTCCGAATTCCAGCCCGGCGTGAAGGCGGTCTACGAGAAGTTCAAGGAGTACAAGCCGCGCTCCGAGCCGACCGACTGGCAGGCAGGCGGCAAGGTGGTGAAGGTCGATCGCGTCGAATGGATCACCATGCCCGATGCACAGACCGCAGTGAATGCGCTGCAGTCGGGTGACATCGACTTCATGGAAAATGGTCCCTACGACCTGCTGCCGGTCCTGGCGAAGGATCCGGAGCTCAAGATCGAAGTGCTCAACCCGCTGGGCTTCCAGACCTTCGGCCGCATGAACTTCCTCAACCCGCCCTTCGACAATCCGAAGATTCGCCGTGCCGCGTTCCTGGCCATGAGCCAGAAGCCTGTGCTGGATGCGCTGGTTGGCGATGCCAAATACTACAAGGTCTGCGGCGCGGTGTTCGGTTGCGACACGCCGAATGCGACGGATGTCGGTTCGGAAAGCCTGGTGAAGGGCAATGGCGTCGAGGAAGCCAAGAAGCTGCTTGCCGAGGCCGGTTATGACGGCACCCCGGTGGTGATCATGGCGCCGACCGATGTGACGACGCTCAAGGCTCAGCCGATCGTTGCCGCGCAGTTGCTCCGCAATGCCGGCTTCAAGGTCGAAGTGCAGGCCACCGATTGGCAGACGGTGCTTAGCCGTCGTCCGAGCCAGAAGCCCGTCAAGGAAGGCGGCTGGAACATGTTCTTCTCGAACTGGGTCGGCGCCGACATTCTCAATCCCATCAGCAATGTCGCGACCTCCGGCCGCGGCAAGAGCAATGGCGGCTGGTTCGGCTGGAGCGAAGATGCCGAGCTGGAAGTTCTGCGCGACAAATATGCGCGGGCGACCACGCCGGAAGAGCAGAAGAAGCTCGCTGCCGAGATCCAGAAGGAGATCTACGACAAGGTGATCTACATCCCGCTCGGCGAATACAAGGTGCCGAGCATCTGGCGCACCTCGCTGACCGGCGTCACCCAGGGCGCTGCGATTCCGATGTTCTGGAACATCGACAAGAAGGACTAACCCGGCACCGCTGCGGCGGTCCGTGTGAAGTAACAGAACGCCGGCCTGAGTGATCAGGCCGGCGTTTTTGTTTTTGCGTATGACCTCTCCACGAGCGATGCGTTCGATGGTCGCACCCATGATTGTCATGTCGCGTGCAGCGGGGTCGAGCATGCCGTTGACTGCGTGCGTGACTTGGCAGCAGCAGGCAATCCCCTTTGCAAATTGATGATGTGCATGACGATGCATTCTGCAGCATGTGGAAGTCGCACGTCGAAATCGCGATTGACGCGCATCATGCTTGATGCAAGTCTTTGATGTCTAAAAGATAAAGGCAATGCGTGGTAGCGCCTAAATTTCTATCGCGTTGCACAAGCAATCATCGACCGATGGTCAGTTTCAAGTCAGGAGAGATCGAATGTCCTACATGTCACGTTGGCAGCGTTCTGCGGCCTTCACGAAATTGACGTTACCGGGTCTGGCGGTAGCCGTTGCGCTCGCGCTGCCGGTGCTGTCGTCGCCCGCGCATGCGGCCGGCAAGACCATCACCGCAGTGATGCATTCCGATCTGCGTGTGCTCGATCCTGGCATCACCACGGCCTATATCGTGCGCGACCACGGTTACATGGTCTACGACACGTTGTTGGCGACGGACGCAAACTTCAAAGTCCAGCCGCAGATGGCGGAGTACAAGGTCTCCGACGACAAGATGGTCTACACCTTCACGCTGCGCGACGGCCTGAAGTGGCATGACGGCAAGCCTGTCACTGCGGAAGATTGCGTCGCTTCGCTGCAGCGCTGGGGCCGCAATGACGGCATGGGCCAGAAGCTCATGGACTTCACCAAGAGCATCGAAGCCCCCGACGCCAAGACCATCGTGCTGACCCTCAAGGAGCCCTACGGCCTGGTGCTGGATTCGATCGCCAAGCCATCGTCGCTGGTGCCGTTCATGATGCCGAAGCGCCTCGCCGAGACGCCCGCCGGCAAGGCGATCCCCGAGCAGATCGGTTCGGGTCCGTTCAAGTTCGTGCAGGCTGAATTCCAGCCGGGCGTGAAGGCGGTCTATGAGAAGAACAAGGACTACGTGCCGCGCTCCGAGCCCGCGAGCTGGGCGGCCGGTGGTAAGGTCGTCAAGGTCGACCGCGTCGAATGGGTCACGATGCCCGATGCGCAGACCGCGGTGAACGCGCTGCAGTCCGGCGACATCGATTTCATGGAGAACGGTCCCTACGACCTGCTGCCGATTCTCGCAAAGGACAAGGACCTCAAGATCGAGGTTCTGAACACGCTTGGTTACCAGACGCTGGGCCGCATGAACTTCCTTTTGCCTCCCTTCGACAACGTCAAGGTTCGCCGCGCGGCCTTCCTTGCGATGAACCAGAAGCCGATACTCGATGCTCTGATCGGCAATCCCGAATACATGAAGGTCTGTGGTGCCATGTTCGGCTGCGGCACGCCGAACGCCGCTGACGTCGGTGCGGAAACCCTGGTCAAGGGGAACGGCATGGCTGAAGCCAAGAAGGCACTGGCCGAATCCGGTTATGATGGCACCCCCGTTGTCATCATGGCGCCGACCGACGTATCGACGTTGAAGGCGCAGCCGATCGTTGCCGCGCAGTTGCTCCGCGATGCCGGCTTCAAGGTCGAAGTGCAGGCGACCGACTGGCAGACCGTGGTGACCCGCCGTGCCAGCCAGAAGCCCGTCAAGGAGGGCGGCTGGAACATGTTCTTCACCAACTGGGTCAGTGCGGACATTCTCAATCCGATCTCGAACGTCTCGACCTCGGGCCGCGGCACGAAGGGCGGCTGGTTCGGTTGGTTCGAGGACGCCAAGATCGAAGAACTGCGCGACAAGTATGCGCGGGCATCGACGCCCGCAGATCAGAAGGCCATTGCTGCGGAAGTTCAGGCCCGTGCCCTTGAGCAGGTCGCGTATCTGCCGCTTGGCGAATACACGGTCCCCAGCATATGGCGGAAATCGCTGACCGGCGTGCTGCCGGGCGCCGCCACTCCGGTGTTCTGGAACATCGACAAGAAGGAATAACCGGCGCCGCTGCGGCGGGCAGGTTTGAATAAGAGAGCGCCGGCCTGAGTGATCAGGCCGGCATTTTTGTTTTTGCGAATGACCTCGCAATGACGAGGATGGGCCGGTACTACCGCTCGGGTGATGCCGCCGATACCACCAGCAGCACTTCGGCCTTCGGCTTGCCGATGCTGCGTACCCAGTGCGGCGTCTCGCCGGAAAAATACAGGCAGTCGCCTTTCTTCAGGACGATCTCTTCGTCCTCGATCTTGATCGCCATCTTGCCCGATATGACGAACAGGAATTCCTCGCCTGCATGCGATGCGCGCGGCGCGAATTTCAGCGGCGGCCGGATCAGGAACGGCTCCATCATCTTGCGGGTGCGTCCCGCAGCCAGCGCCAGCAGATCGACGCCGTCGTCCTGCATGGGCGTTTGCTGCTCGTCCTGGCGGAATAGCGTGTAGCGCGGCGCCGGTGTCGGGTTGGGATCGAACAGATAGGTGACGTTGACATCGAGTGCGGCGGCGAGGCGCAGCAGCGCGTTCACCGACGGCGTCTTCAGGCCGCGCTCGACAAGCGAGATATAGCCGCGCGTCAGCTCGCTCTGGGTGGCGAGCTGATCCAGCGTCAGTCCCTTGGCTGTGCGTAGCTGGCGCAGGTTGAAGCCAACCGCATTCTTGCTGACGTCGAGCAACGTCGATCTCCTGATGAAGCACCCGTTCTTTTAGATGGCGCGCGGCGATGACGAAAGGGTCGTCTCGCTCATCTCCTTGAAAGAACTCGAGGGCGGTGCCGGAGTGTTTCTGCTGGAAAACATTGCTGCAGATATTTCCAGCACGGGCAAGGATAATTTAGGCAAAACTGCCCGAAAGTGCGGATTTTCCGCCTTCCGTATGTGCAGTGGCTGCCTTCTGCCAGTTTAGTCATCAGATGCCGATTTTCGTGACGTTGATTTCTGTCAGTAAACCTGTTGGATTTTGATGACGCGAATATGTCCTCAGAAAACGACACGAAGGCAGATATATGATCAAGCGTTTGAAGCCCGGTAAGCGGCTCAGCATGGCCGCTATTCATGGTGGTCTCGTTTATCTCGCAGGACAAGTGCCGGACGATCTGTCTGTCGGCGTCGAGGCGCAGGCCACTGAGGTGCTCGCCAAGATCGACGCGCTGCTCAGCGAAGCCGGCACCGACAAGTCATCGATCCTGAGCGCCACGGTGTGGCTGCCGAACATTGCCGATTTCGCGGCTTTCAACACGGTCTGGGATGAGTGGGTGCCGGCAGGCGCATCGCCCGCGCGCGCCTGCGTCGAAGCGCGGCTCGCCAATCCGTCGATCCGCATCGAGATCGCAGCTATCGCTGCCATTCCTTAAGCGTCCCCGACGCCTGCGCTGAGGCGACTGAAAGAACAGCGAAAGTTCACGAGAAGACCCGGACTGCGCCGCGAGATGTCGCGGCGCAGAACGAGCCCACGCGCCTGAAACTGAACATGTCTTTTGAAGGAGTGAACATGACCGTCGCAGAAGAATTCAATACAGTCACCGCCGTGTCGGAGAATCCCGACGACGCGGCCATGCGCAAGATCGTCTGGTCGAGCGTGATCGGCACCGCCGTCGAATGGTACGACTTCCTGATTTACGGCGCGGCGACCGCGCTGGTGTTCAACAAGGTGTTCTTCGCGGCGGGCGATCCGGCACTCGCGACCATCGCGGCCTTCGGCACCTATGCCGTCGGCTTCCTCGCACGTCCGCTCGGCGCGGCGATCTTCGGTCACTATGGCGACCGTGTCGGGCGCAAGGCGATGCTGGCGATTACCATCATGGTGATGGGCCTCGGCACTTTCGCCATCGGCCTGCTGCCGACCTATGCACAAATTGGCATCGCGGCGCCGATCCTGCTCATCGCACTCCGCTTCCTGCAGGGCATCGGCCTCGGTGGCGAGTGGGGCGGCGCGGTGCTGATGGTGGTCGAGAACTGCCCGACACATAAGCGCGGCTTCCTCGGCAGCATGGTGCAGGTCGGCAATCCCGTCGGCAATCTCGCAGCCATCGGCATGTTCGCGCTGGTCTCGCAACTGCCTGAAGAAGACTTCATGAGCTATGGCTGGCGCATTCCGTTCCTGATCTCGATCCTTCTGGTCGGCGTCGGTCTGTGGATTCGCATGAGCATGGAAGAGACGCCCGCGTTCCGCGCCATCAAGGCCAAGAACGAGGTCGCCAGGATGCCGATCGTCGACATCTTCAAGTATCACCGCCGCCCGTTCTTTACGGCGGTCGGCCTGAAGATCTCGGAAATCGCCTATGCCTCCATCGCCGGCGTGTTCATCATGTCCTATGCGACGTCGAAGCTCGGCCTGTCGCGCGGTCTGGTGCTGAACGGCGCCTTCATCGCGTCCTTTGTCGCATTGTTCTCGATCCCGTTCTTCGGCTGGCTGTCGGACAAGGTCGGGCGCAAGACGATGTTCTATGCGAGCTGCGCGTTCTGTGCCGCCTTCGCATTCCCGATGTTCTGGCTGCTCGACACCCGCGATCCGACCATCGTGATCCTCACCATCGTTGTCGCAATCTCCTTCGGCCAGATGGTGATGTTCGGCATCGGCGCGCCCTGGTATTCGGAACTGTTCACCGCGAAGCTACGCTATAGCGGTGCCTCGCTCGGCTTCCAGGTCGGCGCGGCCATCTCGGGCGGTCTCAGCCCGCTGATCGCGGCCTCACTGATGACATGGGCCGGCGCGACCTGGCCGGTGTCGATTTTCCTCATCGTCTGCGCCTGCATCACTGCGATCGCGACATCCTTTGCGCCGGAAATGGCGAACAAGGAACTGACCTGACGGTCCTTGCCTGACAGCATCGGGGCGGCAGCGCGTCTGTCGCCCCGACCCGTCCAACAATCGCTGCGATGATCTGATCTGCAGAAGGAATTGAGCGATGCTCGATACGTTGACGCCAAAATCCGCAACCGGCGCCGTGGTCCCATCCTGGACCGGCGTGGTGCGCTATCTCCACATCACGCCACGCGCTTTTCTGCCGATGCGCGAAATGCCCGAACTCACGCTGGTCGCCGGCAAGGGCATCGAGGGCGATCGTTACATGATCGGCCGCGAGGAAGGGTTCTATTCGCACAAGCCGGAAGAGGGGCGGCAGGTGACGCTGTTCGAATATGAGACGCTGATAGCGCTGAAGCGCGATCACAATATCGATCTCGGTCCCGAGGAGCATCGCCGCAATGTCACCGTATCGGGCGTGCCGCTGACGCATCTGGTTGGTCGTCAGTTCTGGCTCGGCGAGACCCTGCTGGAGTCGACGCGGCTGTCGATTCCGTGCCGGCATATCGAGGAGATCACCGGCAAGGCGATCTTCGATCCGCTGATCAACCGCTCGGGCCTCAACTGCAAGATCCTGCAGGGTGGCACCGTGCGCGTCGGCGATGCCGTGCGGAACATGCAATGAGCGCGCTGCCGATCACCAAAGTCAGGACCATCGTCGACAAGATCGAGGATGGCGGCCAAGGCATCAAACTGTTCTCGCTCGTCGATCCCGATCACTGGGAGCTGCCGCCGTTTCGGCCGGGCGCGCATATCGATCTGCATCTGTCCGGCGGACTAGTGCGGACCTATTCGCTCTGCAACGATCCGGTCGATAACAAGCGCTATGTCGTTGCGGTGAAACGCGAGGCTGAAGGGCGGGGCGGTTCGATCGTGCTGCATGACGAGGTCAAGGTCGGCGACACCATCGGCGTCACGTTGCCGCGCGGCGGGCTCGATCTGTCCACTGACGTGACGCGCTTCACATTCGTCGGCGGCGGCATCGGCGTGACGCCATTCCTCTCGGCTGCGGCCTGGCTGAAGCGCATGGGCCGTTCGAAGTTCACGCTGCACATGATTGCACGCGGCGAGCCGCCACTGGCTGAATTGCTCGCGCCGCTGCGCAAGTCCGGCCATCTGGTGATCCACGACACGTCGAGCGGCCAGCGCCCGGATATCGCGGCACTGGTCGGCCGGCCACTGTCGGATGTCGCGCTCGCCTGCTGCGGTCCTGACGGCATGATCGACGACTTCGAGCAGGCGTCACGCGACTGGCCGGCCGATCGCGTTCATATCGAGCGCTTTGTGCCGCCGCCGCTGCCGGTCGATCCCGACGCCAAGCCTTACGTGCTTGCACTGGCGAAGTCGCAGCGGGAAATCATTGTGGCCGCAGGGCAGACCATGCTGTCGGCGCTGATCGATATCGGGGTCGATGTCCCCGCGTCGTGCTGCGGCGGCATCTGCGGCTCCTGCAAGGTGGACTGGCTCGAAGGACAGCCGGTGCATCGCGACCGCGTGCTGTCGCCGGCCGAGCGCGAACGCAGCCTGCTGGTCTGCGTGGCGGGTTCCGCAAAAGACCGTCTGGTTCTCGACCTCTAATTCACCGATCTGACAGGCAACAGGCGGCAACGGTTCATCCGTTGCCGCCTGTTTGCGTTCGATCCTGTGCATTACGGGGCCCGACGTTCCGGTCAGCGAAACGCCCGCTTTGGATGGCTTACAGGCATACCTTGGTCGCTTAACTAATTTTTAGAAATTGCGCAATTTGCGCAAAAAGTGTTTGATGTCTGCGCAATTTGCGCATATCGGGCGATGTGCGCAGGGGCTCCTGAGGGAAATTGCGCAGAATAATCAGTGACGCGCAGGACGCGGGAAGGAAATAGACCATGCAGATTCCAATTAAGCGGGCGATTGAGAAGGTGCCTGGCGGCATGATGACGGTGCCGCTGCTGATCGGCGCGCTGTTCGCGACCTTTGCCCCCAACACCCCGAAATTCTTCGGCTCCTTCACCGGCGCGCTGTTCTCCGGCGGCGCCCTCAGCATTCTCGCCGTGTTCTATGTGTGCATGGGCGCGAGCATCGACTTCAAGGCGACGCCCTACATCGTGAAGAAGGGCGGCGCCCTGATGATCGTGAAGGTCGGTACCGCAATTATCTTGGGCCTGATCTTCGGCCGCTTCCTCGGCGAAGCTCCGGTCACCGCCGGCATCTTCGCAGGCGTCTCGACGCTCGCGATCGTCGCCGCCATGAACGACACCAATGGCGGTCTCTACATGGCACTGATGGGCCAGTATGGCCGTCCGCGCGATGTGGGTGCCTACAGCATCATGACGCTGGAAAGCGGTCCGTTCCTCACCATGGTCACGCTTGGCGTTGCCGGTCTGTCGTCGTTCCAGTGGCCCGCGCTCGTCGGCGCGATCCTGCCGCTGGTGGCCGGCATGATCCTTGGTAATCTCGATCGCGAGCTGCGTGACTTCCTCAGCAAGGCCGTGCCTGTGATGATCCCGTTCTTCGCCTTCGCGCTCGGCACCGGCCTGAACCTGACGCAGGTCTGGCAGGCGGGTTTGCTCGGCGTCGGCATGGGCGTGGCCGTCGTGATTGTGACCGGCATCCCGCTGTTCTTCGTTGACCGTCTCACCGGCGGCAACGGCGTTGCGGGTGTTGCTGCGGCGTCGACCGCCGGCAATGCGGCGGCCGTGCCTGCGATCGTCGCTGCGGCCAATCCGGCCTATGCGGCTGCTGCCGGCCCGGCGACCATCCTCATCGCGGCCTGCGTGGTCGTGACGGCGATCCTGACGCCGATCCTCACCTCGTGGGTTGCCGGCATCGTCGGCCGTGATGTCGAGCCGGAAGCGGAGGCGACGACGCCTGCTGCGCCAAGCGTCGCATCACCCGCACCAGTGGCTGGGCGCTAAGATGGCGGGACGCTGGCTGATCCTCGCCGATGATCTCACCGGTGCAGCGGACTGCGCCATCGCCTTCGGTCGTCGGGGCCTTGCGGCTGCCGTGACCTGGGGCGAGATCGCAGGCGCCGGGGCAAGTGCCGGGGATCGCCAGCATCCGGTTCTCTCCTACGATGCAGCGAGCCGCGGCCTGACGGCCGAGGCCGCCGCGCGTCGCCACGCCGACGTGTTGCAACAGTTGATGGAACCGGATCGGCTCCTGTTCAAGAAGATCGACTCGACGCTGCGCGGACAGCCGGCCTCCGAGACGGCGGCTGCGCTCGCGCATCTCAAGGCGCAGTCCGGTTCGGCCTTCGGCATCTTTGCGCCGGCCTTCCCCGCGACGAACCGCACCACGATCAATGGCCGCGTCGTCGTTGGCGGCCGTCCGCTTGAGGAAGCCGAGGTCTGGAAGCGCGATCACACCTACGACAATGCCGACATCGCTGATGTATTGGCATCGGCTGGTATTCGCAGCGAGAAGGTGCTGCTTGCGACCATCCGCGGCGGCGATCTGAAGGCGCATCTTGCGCGTATTGCGTCCGGTGACAGCGTTGTTGCGATCTGCGATGCGGAGACCGAGCACGACCTGCATCTGATCGCCGAAGCCAGTCTGAAGATTTCACCGGCGACAGTGTTCATTGGCAGCGCCGGGCTTGCACATGCGCTGGCGGCGCTCGATGACACCAGTGCCACCGAGAAGCTGGAAATTCCCACTAGCACATATGGCACGCTGATCGTGGTCGGCTCGCTCGCCGGCGCGTCGCGCTCTGCAGCGCGCAAGCTGGTCGCCAGCGGCACCGTGACCCATCTGCCGGTCACACCGGAAGTCCTGCTCGGCGACAAGGCAGGGCAGGCGGCGCTGGCTGCACGCGTGACCGAAGGATTGACCGCAGGCGGCGATGTCCTGGTTGAGATCGTGATGGACGACAATCCGAAAATGTCGCTCGGCCCGCAGCTCGCGCAGAATCTTGCCGATGCGCTGATGCCCGTGGCGTCCAGCATCGGCGCCTTTGCAGCAACTGGCGGCGAGACTGCCGCAGCACTCTTGTCGCGCTTCGGTGTCAACGGCATCCGTCTGGCGGACGAGATCGAGCCCGGCGTTTCGCTCGGGCTTACGCTCGGCGCATTGTCCGTGCCGATCGCCACCAAGGCCGGCGCCTTCGGCGACGAGAACAGCCTGATCAAAATTCGCGAACGTCTTCACATCGTCCGAACTCAAGGAAGCTTCACATGACCCGTCCGACCATTGCGATCACCATGGGCGATCCCGCAGGCATCGGGCCCGAAGTGATCATGAAAGCCTTCGCCCATCCGGAAATGCTCGCGATGTGCAATCCGCTGGTGATCGGCGATGCCAATCGCCTGCGCAAGGCTGGTGAGATCGTCGGCGCCAAGATCGCTGTCGACTCGCTGAGTGATGCCAAGGCGGCGAATTTCGCCTCCGGCGCGGTGCAGTGCGTGGATCTGAAGATCGTGCCCGATGACCTGCCGTTTGGACAGAACTCTCCGATCGCAGGCGAGGCGGCTTATCGCTTCATCGAGAAGGCCGTGGAAATCGTTCAGGCCGGCATCGCGCAGGGCATCTGCACGGCGCCGCTGTCCAAGGAAGCGCTGCATGCGGCCGGCCACAAATATCCCGGCCACACCGAATTGCTGGCGCATCTCACCGGCACGCCGGAAGTGTCGATGATGCTGGTGTCGCCGAAGCTGCGCGTCATCCATGTGACGACGCATATCGGCCTGATCGACGCCATCAAGAAAATCGAGCCGGGCCTGGTCGAGCGTGTCATCACGCGCGGCCATGAGGTGCTGGTGAAGGCCGGCATCAAGAATCCGAAGATCGGCGTTTGCGCCATCAATCCGCATGCCGGCGAGAACGGCCTGTTCGGCTACGGCGAGGAAGCCGAGAAGATCACGCCGGCCGTGGAAGCCTGCCAGAAGAAGGGCTGGGACGTGCGCGGTCCGTTGCCGGCGGACACGCTGTTCTTCCTCGCCGGTCGCGGCGACTACGACATGGTGGTCGCGATGTATCACGATCAGGGTCATGGCCCGATCAAGGTGCTGGGTCTGGAATCCGGCGTGAACATCACAGTCGGCCTCCCGGTGATCCGCACCTCGGTCGATCACGGCACCGCTTTCGACATCGCTGGCAAGGGCATTGCCGATGAGCGCAGCCTTCTGGAGGCATTGCGGCAGGCGGTGGATCTCGCACCGGGATCCAAGGCGGCGTAACTCAGCGTCGTCATCCCCGGCACACCAATTGGTGTGGCTGAGGGCGTGCGCCCTTGCGCGCGGACCCGGAATCTCGAAGTGTCGGTCACATATCGAGGTTCTCCGCCACTCCAATTGGAGTGGCTGGGGTTCGCCGCCGCGAAGGCGCGGCGGCGCCCCGGAACGACGAGTGTGATGAGGGGCAGGGACATCCATGTCGATGCGCAGCAAGGAACGGCACGCCCGCCTGTTGGACGCCCTGAATGCCGGCGAGATCGATGTCGACGATCTGGCGCGGCGCTTCGGCGTGTCCGGCTCCACCGTGCGGCGCGACCTGCAGCATCTCTCCAAGAACAACGCCGTGCGCCGCACTTACGGTGGCGCGATTCTCACCGGCCATGTCGCAGAGACCACGCTCGATCAGCGCTTCGCCGTGCAGGGCAAGGAGAAGCAGGCCATCGCGCGCGCTGCGATCGACCTGATCGAGGATGGCGACACGCTGATCCTGGATGCCGGATCGACAGTTGCGGCTTTCGGCAAGCTGCTGCTGCAGCGCCGCCTGCGCATCATCACCAACAATATTGCGCTGCTGCCGTTTCTCGCCAAGGCGCCAGGCATCGAGCTCGTGGTGCTGGGCGGCGCGCTGCGCTCGACCAGCATGAGCACCATGGGGCCGCTCGCCTGTGAAGGACTGCGCCGCATGACGGCCGACCGCGCCATCATGAGCGCCGACGGTGTCGTCAGCACCCGTGGCCTTTGCGAGGCCGATCTCGATCAGGTCGCGCTGAAGTCGCTGATGATGCAGCAGGCCAAGGACGTCATCGTGCTCGCCGACGCCGGCAAGCTCGGTCGTGCCGAACAGGACGCCTGGGCGCCGCTTCCGCCGCGCTGGACCCTCGTGACAGGCGCCGGCGCCTCTGCGGAGCAGCGCAGGCTGATGGAGAGTGCAGGGGCGCATATCGTCGTGGCGGGCGCATAGCGCGGCCGTAGGCCCGTTCTGGCACTGTGCCGATACGGCTATGGTTCAATTGAACAGTCGCATCAGTAAGGCTTTGCCAACCGGGACTGCCCGGACACCGTGAAAAGCGCGAACATACTCTCCGGCGTAAAAGGCGCGTACGACGCGAATTCGCGTTGCAGCGGCTTCTTCGAAGCGAACGCCGAAACCATCGCTCGTTCGTCGCATGACCGTTGCCGACACATTCTGACCGTATACATTGCACTTGAGAACAGTCCCCACCTGCGGCGGCGCAGGATCGATGAAGCGAGCACCGGTTATCGAGATGTCTGCCATGCGAACCAGCCGCGGGGCGCTGTCCTCGTGAATGAGGACGGGCTCATTGCGCTCAAATCGCTCGGCTTTCCGACGGCGAGGCTGCTCGATACAGATGAAGCACACGATTGCGAGGACGACGCAGTTGTACAAGCTCCAGCCAAGCGCTAGTCCGCCGTAAGCAATGCTCTCTCCCTTCAGATTGATAATGAAAGCGTAAGCGATCGCCAGCATGGTTATCAGCAGCGCGGATCCATAAAGCCGCAGAAGCGGCCACTCGATGAACCTCTGATTGCGATCGCCACCTTTGGCGGTGACCTTGAACTTGTGACCCTTTGGTCTGATCAGACCCGTGATTATTGCCTTCAGGACCGCCGGTGCCGCGATGTATTGCGAGACATCCGTCATGATCGCCAGCGAGCGACCGCGGGAAATCCAGGTCATCGTAAATGCGTGCCAGACGTAGAAAGGCAGGAAGTACGACAACAGCTCGGAGAGATCGGCGTAAATCGCCTTGATCCCGAACAGGAGATAGAGCCACGGCACGATCAGGCCAAGCATCTTCGTTCCATAAGCGCCGGCCCAGCTCATGAAAGCGTCGACGAGCGAAAGCCGGTCGATGAAAGCGAGTCTTGATTGCGATGAAAAGGGTCCGCTTCGGCCTCTCACGATTTGCATGAAGCCGAGGCACCATCGACCGCGCTGGGTGATGTATTCCTTGAGGCCTTCGGGCGCCAATCCAAGCGTGAGCCGTTCGTTCAGATAGACCGTGTGATAATTACGCTCCTTCAGACGCAGTGTGACGAGATAGTCCTCGGTCACCGAGTCCGTCGGGAATCCACCGATCTCCATGAGGCCTGAAAAGCGGATCACCGAGGACGTGCCGCAGCAGAAAGCCACGCCCCAGGCGTCTTTGGCCGGCATCAGAATATCAAAAAAGAAACGTTGCTCGTCGGGCCATACCTCGGTGGCGGCCAGATTGGACTGGATCGGATCCGGATTGATAAAGTGCTGCGGCGTCTGCACAATGCCAATGGTCTTGTCTTCCATCAGACTGGTCGCGCGCGTGAGAAACTCCGGCAGGGGAACGAAGTCGGCATCCAGGATGGCAACGAAATCCGGTTTGTTTTCTAATCCAGCGACGTGGCGCAAAGCGTGATTGATGTTACCTGCTTTTGCATGCCGATTGTCCGGACGAGTCAGGTAATGACAGCCGAGTACTTCGGTCAGGCGTTTGAGCCATAGCCGTCGTCCGTCATCCAGGACCCAGACACGATAGTTGCCGTATTCCAGTCCCGTGGCGCCGATGATCGTGCGTTCGAGGATCGCTTGCTCCTCGTTGTACGTGCAGATGAAGACATCGACGAGCGGAACCCGCGCGGCGGCCGCGACTTTTTTGATTGCAACCTCGACGTCGGCAGAGCGATCAATCGTTCGGCTGAGAAACAGCATCGACAGGCAGACGGCAAGTAGCGAGCCGGCTTCAGCCAGCATGAAGGGGTATCCGACGAGAGAGTCGGCGGTAAAGCCGAGTGGCGGAAGCGTCTGCGTGACACGCCACGCGAAGTATCGGATCAGCAGAATGACGGATATCCCGGCCATCAATGATCGGGCGAACGTGCTGTCGCGCTTCAGCATCGGCGCGATCGCCAGACAAGCACCGAGAGTGGCGATGCCTGGTGCGAAGGCCGAAATCATGGGTTCGACGTGCCGTGATTGAACACGACCCGTCCCGTGCGCCCCACTGCGCAGTCTTTGCCCGTGGTGTCGAGATTGGGCATCGAGACCGTCACACGATAGGGTTCCTTGTTCAGCGTGTCGGGATTGATGGCCAGGTTCGCGGGCGCACCAGACGCGCCAGTGAGATTCACGATCGACCCCTCTATCGCCGGACTGCCGTCATTCGGCTCAAAGGTCGCCTGCTCGCCCAGCCTGAGCCTGTTGTAAACACGTTCGGTGACATTCGCCGTTACCACAGCGCCGCTGCAATCAAGTAGCTTCAGCAATGGCTGTCCGGCCCGGACATCCTCGCCTGGCGAGGTCATCATCTCCCAGATCCGGCCGGTCACGGGCGCTTTGATGTCCGCTTCCGATCGACCGACATAAAGTAGTTGCTCGGACGCGATCTCGCTTGCGAGCCACGCGACTTGGGCATTCGCATGCGCCAGATCGGCTTGGAGATCATTCGCGCGTTGCCGCATCTCTTCTTCGCGCTGGACCGAACTCGGGCGGTCATTGTAGCTATCGCCCAGATACGTGCCCTTCTGCGCGGCAATGAGCTCGATCTTGGCCGCATCGAGTCTTCGGCGTGCGCCGATCTCAGTTTGCTGGGCGATCGACTGTTCCCGGGTCAAGCGGGCGAATTCCACGCTGGAAACGCTGCCCGACTTGATCAGCGACGATGCCCGCTCAACGGCGGCGGTCGCTTCTTCCCGCCGGAACGTAGCGGCTTCGATCGCCGACTGTATTTCAGCGATACGTGCTTCCAGTTGGAGGCTACGGCCTTCCTTGAATTGGGAGGCCTGTCGCGCGAGATCTTGCTGGGCGGCTTGAGCCGAGGCGAATTTGGTCGCCAGACTTGGACGCTCATTGTCCAGTCGCGACATCTGTCGTCTCAGATCATCCAGCCGGTTTCGATCGCCTCGCGCATTCACAACGCGAAGGAGGAGGTCGCCTTCATTCACTGCGCTCGACGTCGAACGGCTGGACTTCGAACTGACTTCGCCATCGATCGGCGACCTCAGCGTCACGAGCCTGGCATTGACCACCGCCTCCACGCTGGAGGTCTGCAGGATTGCCCTGAGTGGGAGCCATCCGAACACGGCGACAATGGTGAGACCGGCAGCGATCTTCAGCACCCGCCGAACGGTGCTGTATGAGCGCGGAGGCGTTGTCGGATCGGGCGAACTGCGGTTTGCCAGCTCGTCGATATTCGGCTTCAGTCGATCTTCCAGATCCCGCTGCAATCCCCTGGCACCGGGATCGAGGGACTGGACATCGTCCTCGACAACGGATGACGAGGCGAACCCGGAAGAAAATTGAGTCTTTTGCGCACGATCCATGGCAGCCGAGCCCGAATTGTCGGTGAGCGGACCAACTCGGTCCCTTCGAAGCGATTCCATGTCAGGCGAGTAGAGTGTGCGCCCGCTTAAGAGCCCGCTAAGGTCGACCCCGCATCTTTCGATAAAACTGCAGCAATCCGGGGGTACCATCCTCCGAACAGCCGCTATTCCCGATACGTTTAGAACCGAACGCTGTGCCCGCGCTGACGCGATTGTCGGGATCTCGCGAACCGCAACGGTTTCGGTTGGAAAACGTTTGCTGGCCCGGGGCGAAAAAGCTATGCAGATCAATAGGGCGGACGTGGCGGAACTGGTAGACGCAAGGGACTTAAAATCCCTCGATGGCAACGTCGTGCGGGTTCGATTCCCGCCGTCCGCACCAGCCTTCAGGGGAACTTCAGCCTCAATCCGGCCACCGGCGGCTGCTTTACGCAACTTCAATCCTGCCCGGCTAGAAAGTCCCGATGATCGCATCTCCATCCCGTTCCCGCCTGCCGACGCGTGCTGCCGCGATGGTGTCGTTGCTCGTTCTGGCCGGCTATCTCGGCGGCTGCGCGAGCATGGGGGATGGCATGGTGTCGGGCGCCTTCGTCGATCCCGCGAAATATGACCTCTACGACTGCAAGCAGCTCGAGACCGAACGCAAAACTTTGGCGACGCGGACGGTCGAACTGCAGGGGCTGATCGACAAGGCCCAGACCGGCGCGGGCGGGGCAGTGGTCAGCGAACTCGCCTATCGCAACGATTACATCTCCACGCGGGCGCAGGCCAAGCTCGCGGAAGAGAACTGGCAGAAAAGCAAATGCGTCGCGAGCGCGCCGGTCGCGCCGCCTCCGGCTGCACCGCGCCCGCGGGCAGGTGCGCGCTCCTGAGCCGTCCGGCTCAAAGCTTCCAGTTATAGATCCAGTCCTGCCGTGCCTGCAGACGTCCCGCACCCAGCGCGCGCATCGTGAGATCGCGCGCCAGCGCCACGGGCCCGCGCAGATGATAGATCTGGCCGGATTGCCGGGCGGTGCGTTGGACATGGGCCACGCGTGGCTGGCGCAGCGCCGCGTAGCGCGCCAGTGCGGGCGGAATCGCTGCCGCATCGTCGCAGGCCACGCCGAGACATTCCGCCAGCACCGCCGCATCCTCGATGGCCATGCCCGCGCCCTGCGCGGCGAAAGGCAGCATCGCATGGGCGGCATCGCCGAGCAGCGCCACGGGGCCTTCGTGCCACATGCCGCCATCCTGTATCGTGAATAGCGGCCAGCGCCGCCAGTTATCGATGCGCTCGATCATGGCGCGCGCATTGGCCGGCCAGCGCGACGCTGCAAAATGTCGGCGAATCTCGCTGGCGTCGCCGGCATCGTTGCTGCCGGGCTGCATCACGGCGCCGGGCATGATCGCGACCATGTTGATCCGCTCGCCCGATGACACCGGATAGACGACGAGATGAGCCTTTGGCCCCATCCAGAGCTGGACGCCATGGGGGATCAACGCGCTGTCCAGCCGGCTCGTTTCCAGCGTCCCGCGCCAGGCGATCAGGCCGGAGAATTGCGGCCGCGTTTCGGGAAACACCTGTCGCCTGACGGTCGACCATGCGCCATCGGCGCCGACCAATGCGAGCGCAGACTCGTCGTTGACGGCGATGCCGCCGGGCTGCACGCGGAATGTGTCCACCGGACAGTCAAGGCGCAGTTCGATGTCGGGATGCGCCATGACAGCGCCAAGCAATGCCGATTGCAGATCGGCGCGATGCACCAGCCAGTAGGGGGCGTCATCGCGAGCGCTGCCGAGCGGCAGGCGGATCACTTCGCCGCCGCTGCGCGCGGTCATGATGCTCACACTGGCGGGTGTCGTGACATAAGGCGCCAGGCGCGGTTGCAGGCCAAGGCCGATCAGTATGCGGGTCGCATTGGGCGAGAGCTGCAGTCCGGCGCCAACCTCTTCGAGCCGCCCGGTCTTCTCACAGATGAGGACGCGAAACCCTTTGGCGGCCAGCGCCAGCGCGGCCGCGAGGCCACCGATGCCCGCACCAGCGATGACGATGGTGCGCGGGGCCGTCACGGCCGGAAATCAGGCGACCTTGTCTTTCACCACGCATTCCGGCGGACGCGACTGGCCGGCAGCGAGATCGGCGGCAAAGCGATACAGGGTCGAGCAATACGGGCAGATGATTTCGTTGTCGTTGCCGAGATCGAGGAAGACATGCGGATGGTCGAACGGCGGATTGGCACCCACGCACATGAATTCCTGCGAGCCGATCTCGATGATCGGAACGCCGGCGTCATTGTGAAAGTGCGGAACCACGTGGTCGGACATCTTCTCTACCTTTGCTCGCAACAGCCGCGGGCGTTATGAGCCTGCGCGCCATTCAGTGCGGCGCACCATACTGGTCCGGAACCATGATTCCTAGACCGCGCAGGACTCATTCAGTCGTGGAAATTCGACACAATTCGGGTGTCTCCGAATAGCCCTTCTTTCGTCGGGGCGGTTGTGTCCCCGAGATGGCGCACCATGTCTGAGAGGTGCATGAATAGGGATGAATGGGGTTTTTCCGCGATGGGGTTCCGGCTCGACACAGCTTTGACGGGGGTAGCGGTCTGCGCGACCGCTGGACTGCTGCTGTGGCCGCATGCCCGCGATGCCGGCGCCATGCTGGCCGCCCAGGATGACCCCGTCGCTCTGGCCGATGCGCAACTCAGCTCTGCATTGCGGAATGATCCCGCGATACTTGCGCGCAGCGTGGAAGATGCGCTTGCTGCAAAGGACGCCGATCTGGCGAAAAGCTTTGCCGATGTTGCCGCCGCCAGGAGTATTCAACTGCCGGAGGATCTCTCCCGGCGCGTGACCGAGGCGGTTGCGGACGAGAATTCCGCCTCCCATTTTGCCAGCCGCTTTGCAACCGGGTTAGTCACCGGTACTGCCGATGATGTCGGCAGCCTGTCCGGTACCGTGGCCGGCGACCTCTTTGTGTTCGGCGATATCCGCGACGTGGTGCGCGAAGGCAAGCACATGGCGATGGGGGAGGATACCGATCACCTCATTCTCGGCCTTGCTGCCGCAGGCCTTGCTGTGACTGCCGCGACCTATGTCAGCGTTGGCGGCGTGGCGCCTGTGCGTGCAGGCCTCACACTGGTCAAGGATGCGCGCAAGGTCGGCCGGATCGGCGAGGGCCTCACCACATGGGCGGCGCGTTCGGCGCGCGGCGTGGTGGATGGACCGATGCTGCGCGCGGCGGTGGCCGACGCCTCCGTGCTGCGACCGGGCAAGACGATCACCGCGGTGAAAGCCGCGTTTCGCACCGAGAAGGCCGGCGGCATCGTCCGTCTCGCCGGGGATGTCGGCCGCGTCGGCGAGAAGGCCGGCACGCGTGGCGCGCTGGATACGCTGCGCATCGCCCAGAGCCCGAAGGACGTCACGCGCGCGGCGCGCCTTGCGACGGCCAAGGGCGGCCAGACCCGCGCCATCATGAAGATGTTCGGCCGCGGTGCGCTGCTGCTGGCGGCTGGCGCGTTCAATCTGTCCATGTGGGTGTTCTGGGCATTGTTTGCGCTGCTTGGATTTGTCGCGTCCATCAAGGCCACCACCGAGCGCATCACCTGGTCGTGGCTGCAGCGTTCCAAGGCGAAGCGGGCGCAGCGCGAGCTGGCGGTACGACAGGACGCATTACTCAGGGACATGGCTCTCCGCCACGCGGCGCCGGCTCACTCACTGGCGCCGGTACTCGTCCACGGGTAAACTGCGCGCTTCCCACCACATTCATTCTCTCAGTCAAAACGGAATTCTGGATGCCGAGCTTTCACAACGGCGCTGTCGAAATTGCTTATCTCGATGAAGGTGAGGGCGATCCGATCGTTCTCGTGCACGGCTTTGCGTCGAGCAAGAACGTCAACTGGGTCTATCCGACCTGGGTGTCGGAGCTGAAGAAGCACAATCGCCGCGTCATCGCGCTCGACAATCGCGGTCATGGCGATTCCAGCAAGCTCTACGATTCCGAACAATACAGCATCGGTGCGATGGCCGCCGATGTGCGCGCACTGCTTGCGCATCTCGGCATCGCACGCACCGACATGATGGGCTATTCGATGGGCGCGCGTATCACCGCCTATATCGCCTATAGTCATCCCGAATTGATCCGCAGCGCGATCTTCGGCGGTCTCGGCATCGGCCTGATCAAGGGCGGCGGTCCCGGCGAGAATGTCGCGCTCGCGCTCGAGGCGGACTCGCTCGATGACGTCACCGATCCTGTCGGCCGCACCTTCCGCGCGTTCGCCGACCAGACCCGTTCGGATCGCCGCGCGCTCGCAGCCTGTCTGCGCGGCTCGCGCCGGCTGATGACGAATGAGGAAGCCGCCGGCATCAAGGTGCCGCTGCTGATCGCGGTGGGAACGACGGATGAGATCAGTGGCTCCGCGCAGGAGTTGCAGAAGGTCATCGCCGGCTCCGAAGTGCTGGATATTCCGAACCGCGATCACATGCGGGCAGTCGGCGATCGCGTTTACAAGGAAGGCGTGCTGGATTTCCTGTCCCGCCGCCCGTGATGACAATTGGTAAGGGCCGCATCTTGTTTTGATCACACGAGCGCCCACTTCTGATGCACGCCCGGTTTGTGGGCGGGGTGGGGTTGTCCCGGGAACGTCTGCGCTTTCAAGGTGTTAGCGAGGGATTGCCGGGTAAGCCACCGTTCACGATGGCAGGAGCCGCGTCACGACAGCGATGCGTCTTGTGCTATAGTCGACGCCGTATTCAGGAAATTGCGAGTCCGCCATGGCCGTGCAGAGCATCAATCCGCAGAACTCAAAACTCGCAACGCTCGATCCGATCTGGGATCGCATCCGTTCCGAGGCGGAGGACATTGTCCATCGCGAGCCTGAACTTGCGTCCTTCATCTATTCGACCGTGCTGCATCACAACCGTCTGGAAGATTCGGTGGTGCATCGCGTTTCCGAACGTCTCGATCACGCGGCGCTGTCCGGCGACCTGATCCGCCAGACCTTCGACGAAGCGCTGCGCGATGAGCCAGATCTTGGCAATGCGTTCCGCGCCGATCTCGTCGCCGTGTTCGACCGCGATCCCGCCACTACGCGCTTCATCGATCCGCTGCTGTACTTCAAGGGCTTCCATGCCATCCAGGCGCATCGTCTGGCACACTGGCTCCACAACAAGGGCCGCAAGGACTTTGCGTGGTATCTGCAGAGCCGCTCGTCGGCCGCCTTCCAGACCGACATCAATCCCGCCGCCAAGATCGGCCGCGGAATCTTTCTCGATCACGCGACCGGTTTTGTCGTTGGCGAAACCGCTGTCGTTGAAGACGATGTCTCGATCCTGCACGGCGTCACGCTCGGCGGCACCGGTAAGGAAAACGAGGATCGGCATCCGAAGATTCGCCGCGGCGTGCTGATCGGCGCGGGCGCCAAGATTCTCGGGAATATCGAAGTCGGCCATTGCGCGCGCATTGCCGCGGGCTCGGTCGTGGTCAAGCCGGTGCCGCACAACGTCACCGTGGCGGGCGTGCCGGCGAAGATCGTCGGCGAAGCCGGCTGTGCGGAGCCGTCGCGCACCATGAACCAGATGCTGAATGCGATCGGGCTTTGATGCTCGATCTCGGATGTTCAAGCTCCGATTTCCGGCACTGATTTCGCACGCGTTTTCGGTCACCTGTGGGATCGCGTGATTTTTCGAGAAACGGCCTAGCCGTGGCCGTCATCTCGCATTAAAGCTTCTCTCCATCAGCTCAACAGACATCAACTGCATTGGAGACACCTGTGGACGTTCAGGAAGTCAGAAAGCTCGACGCCTATCTCAAGCGCGTGTTCGGCAACCCGAAGCTCCGTGTGGTGCCGCGCCCGAAGAAAGACGACTCTGCCGAAGTCTATATCGGCGAAGAATTCATCGGCGTGCTGTTCGTCGATGACGAAGACGACGATCGCTCGTTCCAGTTCCAGATGGCGATCCTGGAAGAAGACCTCGTCGATAACGGCTGAGGCTGCGCCTTGCCCCGCTTGGCGGCGGCGAGGTCACGCAAGCGCTGCACAGGCCTCGCGCTCTGTGCACGCTAGGCCGCGTTGTCCGGCGCGACCAGGCCGGCGGCGGTGGCAAGCCAGACCAGGTGTGCGTCGGTGCGCGCGCCGATCTTCGATTTGATCTGGTAATGATAATTCTGCACGGTCTTGGTGCTCAGATTGAGCGATGTCGCAATCTGCTCCGTGGTCCAGCCTGACGCCACCAGCCGCAGGATTTCCGTTTCGCGGGGCCCAAGATCTTCCACCAGCGACCGTTCGTTGCCGAGCCGCTCGCTGGCGATTTCGCGCGCGATGTCTTCGCTCAACGCGCGTCCGCCGCCGGCGACGGTGGCGATGGCGCGCACCAGTTCATGCGGTGCGCTGCTCTTTGTGATGTAGCCGCAGGCGCCAGCCTCGAACGCTTTCAGCGCGAACGCGGCGCTCGCATGCATGGTGAATACCAGCAGGCGCGCGGTGCGATCCCATTGCCGGATATGCCGGATCGCTTCCAGCCCGCCCGGGCCGGGCAGCGACAGATCCATGACCACCACGTCCGGGCGCTCTGCCTGATAGGCGCGATAGGCCGCAGCGGCATCCTCGGCCTCGGCGCTGACGCGAAAACCGGCCTGCCGCTCCAGTAGCCGGCGATAGCCTTCGCGCACCACCGGATGGTCATCGACCAGCAGGATGCTGACGGAGGTCATGCCGCCGCCTGTCGCGGCAGCAGCGGAATCACCGCGGCCACGCGGATACCGTGTGCCGCCGGAGCGATCGACAGGCTGCCGCCGAGCGCGGCGATGCGTTCGCGGATGCCGAGTATGCCGTGGCCGGAGGCGGTGTGGGCCTGCGCGGCGTCGCCGCCGCCGTCATCCTCGACGCTGACGGCGACGGCGTCGAGGACCTCTTCTCCATGGCTGACGCGGAGATGAACGTGCTGCGGCTTGCCGTGGCGTGCGGCGTTGGTCAGGCACTCCTGCGCGATGCGGTAGATGTTGACGGCGGCTTCTGCGGGGACGGCGGTGAGATCGCCGGTCACGTCGAGATGAAACACCGCGCGCCGCGTCGTGCTCGCATTCCACTGCGCCACCAGTTGCGCAAGGCTGGCCTGCAATCCCAGTTCCTCGAGATCCTGCGAGCGCAGCCGCGCCAGCGCGCTGCGCAGTGTCGTCATCATCTGGCCGGTAATGCGGGCGATGGCGCGAGCATCGTCGGCGAGATCCGGACGGGACGGCGTGGCGCCGGCCTCGATGGCTGCGGCGAGCGCCGCGGTGGCGGTGAGGCACTGGCCGAACTCGTCGTGCAGGTCGCGCGCCAGCGCGCGGCGTTCTTCTTCCTGTACCTGAAACAGTCGCTTGGTCAGTGCGACGCGTTCTGCGGTGGTGGCCGCGAGACGGCCGGCGAGATCGTTGACGGCGCGGGCGATATGGCTGAATTCGGTGGCGCCGAAAGCGGGCAGGCGATGACGATGGTCGCCAAGTTCCAGGCGGCGCAGGCCGCGTACGATGCTCCGGGCCGGCATCAGCGCATGGCCGATCAGGAGGATCGCGAGCAGACTGATGCCCAGCGCCATCACTGCGGCGACGCTGACCATCACGGTCACCTGCCGCCATGCCTGACGCACGGCAGCGCCGGGTTCGACACGGGCTTGCACGGTGCCGGCATCGCGCTGCCGCACGGTCAGCGGCCGTGTCTGCGTGGCATGTGGCCCGAACAGCGCACCGTAGAGACTGACGAACCATGATGGCGCCGGGCTGCCGATATCTTCGGTCTGGCTGCACAGATCGAAGGGCGGTGCGCTGCCGAGCCGGAAGTCGATGCACACGCCTGGCGCAATCACCCTCATGGTGGCCATGGATTTCCAGTCCGGCAGCGGCAGCAGTGCATCGCGGTAAGTGCCATCGCGCCACAGCAATTCGCGCCAGTACAGGTTCTGCAGGGTTGCCGCGACGCGGTCGGCGGAGGCGGCAGTGTCGGCCTCGATGGTGCGGTGCGCATCGACCAGAATCCATCCGACCGTACAGGCCAGACAGAGCAGCACCACAGCGACGAGACGAAGGACGAGATGTATCAGCAGGCGCATGATCACATTCCCCGCAGTCAGACGTTGATATTAAAGCGGGACGCGCCGCGGTCTGGCAAGCCGTCCCTGCGTCGTTTGGGCAATTTGCCCGGCATGTGACGGGTGCAATGCCCTTGGAGGCTCAGTCGTACAGACGGCAGATTGAAGCCAACCGCCGATCGTGATCAGCGAAACAACCAGCAGGAGGGACATGTGGTGAGCCGGCATCATCTCGATCCGGCGGATCGTGCGCCGCTGCTGCACTGGTTGATCTTTACCGGGCTCTGCCTGTTCGCCGCGGTTCTGCTCTGGCACTATGGCCTGGTGCGGCAGATGCTTGCCGTCGATCGCACCTATATCTCGTCGGTGATCGTACTGCTCTATTTCGGTGCGTCGCTGCATTGCCTGTGGCGCCTGATCGCGGTGTCGCGCGAAGCCGATGCAGCGCGGGGAGCAGCGCAGCTGTTCGCGCAAGGCGGCCAACGCATCGTCGTGGCCGGCGACGGTGTCGCGATCGATGGTGTGGGCGCATTGCCGAAAGGCCTGATGGCGTCGCATATCCGCGACCTCGCCGTGAAGTCCGCGCTGCAAAGTGAGCGACGGCTCGACCAGACGCTGCTGCTGCGTCGTCTCGCCGGCAATCTGCGCGGCTCCAACGGCTTCGGCGGCTTTGCCGGAGATACGCTGATGAAACTCGGCCTGATCGGCACGATCGTTGGCTTCATCATGATGCTGGCGCCGATCGCCGGCCTCGACACCGGCAATCAGGGCGCCATCAAGGCCTCCATGAACCTGATGAGCGAGGGTATGGCGGTGGCGATGTACACCACGCTGGCGGGACTGATCGGTTCGATCCTGATCCGCATCCAGTATTACATGCTGGAGGACGCAACGGCCAAACTGTTCGCCTTTGCCGTCGGCGTCATCGACGTCCACGCCGTGTCGCTGCTCGAACGCGAAGCGGAGCACGCGAGGTGATCGACGAGTTCGAATTCGCTGACAAGGAAGCGCCGTTCGATCCGCTTGGCGTCATGCTGTTCAAGGCGCTGCAGGTGATCGCGTTCCTGTTCTTCATCGCGCTGCTGGCGATCAAGACCAAGGACGACGAAGGCAAGGTCGATCCCAAGCTGGAGTTCTTGATCACGGTGAGTTGGCCCGACAAGCACCCGGACGACATCGACATGTTCGTGCAGGACCCGATCGGCAATATCGTGTGGTACCGGCGGCGTGAGACCGGCTTCATGGTGCTCGACCGCGATGATCGCGGCGGGCTCAACGATTTCATCATGGTCAATGGCCAGAAGGTGCTCTCGCCGATCCGGCAGGAGATCGTCAGCGTGCGCGGCATCGTGGCCGGCGAATACATCGTCAACATCTACCATTTCGCGGCGCTGACCGGACAGCCAGTGCCAGTGACGGTCAAGGTCGAGAAGTTGAATCCGAAAGTACAGGTGGTGCACTACGACACCGTCAATGTCGATCATGGCGGCGCCGAGACAACCGCGGTGCGCTTCATCATGGACAAGGCCGGCAACGTGACGGAGGTCAATCACGACCAGACATCGCTCGTGCGGATGCTGAACAAGCGGTACAGGGAGCGCAAGGCCGGATGAAGCGATGAGCCTGCAAGCCAGCATTCTCGGTCTGTCATTCGGCTACGCGCTGCTCGGCCTGTTGCTGTTGCTGGCGGTGGTGCGGACGCGGCTGCCGTGGCTGGTGAAGGCCGGTGCGGTGGTGGTGACCTCCGGGTTTTACGTGCTGGTGTTCTTCCGCACCCAGGGCCTGCTCGGCTGGTCGGCGGACGATCCGCTGCCGCCGCATTTCCAGTTGCTGTGGGTGCGCAGCGTCGAACCCAACATTGCGCAGGGCGAGCCTGGCGCCATCCACATGTGGGTCGAGGCCCTCGACGACGACAATCTGCCGAGCGGGGCGCCACGGGCCTATCGGCGGCCTTACTCCACCGCGCTGGCGCGCAAGGCCGAGCGTGCGCGCACCGAGATTGCTGCTGGGCATCCGCAAGGTGGCCGCGCCGCGCAATTCGGATCCGGTGACGGCGAGTTGCCCCCTGGCGGTCCACAAGGCGCGTTGTTCGCCAGCGGCGAGCCCGGCGGCGATCCATCCGGCGGTGGTCTGCTGGACCCCGCTTTCATGCGCGGCGACTCCCAGTCCATCACATTCGCCCCGCTGCCCGTGCCCGTCCTGCCAGCCAAAGACGCGCCGTAGGGGCAATGGCCGTCGCGAAGGTCAGCTCCGCGCGGCTCCACCTGGAGTGACGGTCGGATCTCGTCATTCCGGGGCGCGCGTCGCCGGCGAAGCCGGCAGAGCGCGAACCCGGAATCCCGGAATGTTTTGCGCAAAGCACGCCGGGATTCCGGGTTCGTCTGCGCGAAGGTGCGCAGCCGCCCCGGAATGACAGTTTGGGGTTGGAAAGGCGCCAAACATTTTTTCCTATTTACCGTTGACAATATCCCTACGAGGTTTATATTCTCCTTCGTCCTGCCCCACCGAGAGGGGCGATCGCGATCGTCACGTTCGCGGGGTGGGATGCGGTGGACGCCGGAGATGCGGCGTTACGCGGTTCATGGGTGACGTCTGTCTTCGGGCAGGACGGATCTGCGCCAGCACTGCCACTGGCAAGGACACGACCGACCTTGAGATGGAAAGATCCCTGGACAGTGTGACGGACGACCAAATCGAAACGCGTCCGGCTTTCTCGCTTGAGGCTCCCTGTCCCTCCGCCGTGGGACCATAGTTTTGGTGATCGGATCGTTCGCTGAGGCAAAGTGCAAGCAAGTCGAAAAAACACCGCAGGCGGAACGTCGGGCACTTGCTCGTGATTCCGAAAGTCCTGATGCATTACCCCTTGCGGAAGACCGCATCGCATCAGGCCCAAGGGTGCATCGGGCACCCGGCGTTCCGCACGCCCTCTCGCAAGGGGGCGGGAATGCAAGACACGACGGCGCCCCCGCGCCGCAAACAACAGGGGTGATGTCGCATGTCTGAAGCGCAGTGGCTGTTTGACAGTTGAATCCGACCAAGCCGGTGGCTAGAGCGCAGGCGACGCTCACCCCATCCCACGATCAACGCAATCACGACGAGGCGTTTACCGCAGCCCGCTGAGCTGCGTCGTCAGGCGATCCATGGCATTGCCGACATCGCGCCATTGCTCGAGCCAGCTCCGTGGAAAGCGGAAGATGAGATCGGCGCCGCCGACGCGGCGTTCGCTCATGCACATGCCAGGCGTGGCCCCATCGCGCGTGCAGCGCGCCACCAGTGCCGGCGTCGTGCCGAGATACAGATCTTCATTGCTGTAGGGCGAGTTGTCGCGGAATGGCTGGACGGTCAGGCCGTCCTCGCTGCCCGCGGCGCGGTCAATGTAACGCGGATAGATGGTGCGCAAGCGCGTGTCGGGCGAGGTGGCATCGTGATGCGCAGAGATCGAGACAAAGATGCGATCAATCGGCTGCGCGTTCTCATCGAAATTCTCGACGCTGACATGCCTCGGCTGATTGCTCGCTTCGAGCGAGGGATAGACATAGCTCAGATCGACGCGTTCCTGCGGCCCTGAATGTTTCTGCACCTTGCGGCGAAACGCATGGGTCGGGACATTGAACAGTGTCGCGCCCACGCTCACCGGAATGCGGTCGGGATCGCCGGGCTTCTGGCTCTGCCAGGTGGGCCACAACAGATAGGCCACTACTGCGATAGCGGGGGCTGCAAGCGCTGCACCGACTAGCATCGGTACGACGTGGTTGCGGCGGCGATGGCGGCGCCGCGGCCGCGTCGTCGGGTGGGTCGGAAACAGCAGAGACATGCGCACGCTAAATTGGAACTGGGAGGCGGTGTAACGGGTGGGCGAATCAACCGCGAATATGCCAGCCGATGGTTAACGGCCTCGCGTACCCCGCCGCGGGAGGTATCCGGGAGCCATGCACCGCGCGCGGTTCCCGACCGCGCCATTAACCCTTTATTAACGTTATGCTGGCGTGGAGCTGCGCATTTTGCGATGCAGGGCGGTGTCTGTATGTGCCGTGAAAGAGCCTCGATGTCCCCCGATGCGTTGAATTCATTCTTCCAGCTATGCATTGGCTTCGCGCTCGCAGGCGCCATTGCAAGCGCCTACCAGGCCTTTGCCAAACGCCCCCCGAGCTTCAGCCTGCTCCAGCAGGGGCCGTCCCCTGAAGCCTTCGCAGCCGTGCCGCTGCTGGTCTTCACGGCGCCCTTCATCATCATGCGCAACACGCTCCGGAACGGTGCAGCCGAGCAGCATCGCATTCAGTTCGTGATGATCGCGACGGTGCTGTCGGGCATCTGGAGCCTGATGTCGGGCACCTTCATCGTGATGACCCTGGAAGCGCTGGGCATACTGGCCTAAGCGCAAGAATCCGTGGCAGTGTCTCCCGCAAAGGGAGACCACTAAATCATGGCAATCTACGAACTCGACGGGCAGGGACCGGATCTTCCGGCTAGCGGAAATTACTTCATCGCCGACACGGCCGATGTGATCGGCAAGATTCGTTTGCTGGAGCAGGCGAGTGTCTGGTTCGGCGCGGTGCTGCGCGGCGACAACGAATGGATCGAGATCGGTGAAGGCTCCAACGTGCAGGACAACTGCACATGCCATACCGACAAGGGCTTTCCCCTGACGATCGGCAAGAACTGCACCGTCGGCCACAACGTCATCCTGCACGGCTGCACGATCGAGGACGGCGCGCTGATCGGCATGGGCTCGATCGTGATGAACGGCGCCAGGATCGGCAAGAACAGCATCGTGGGCGCCGGCTCGGTGATCACCGAGGGCAAGGAATTTCCGGAGAATTCGCTGATCATCGGATCGCCGGCGCGCGTCATTCGCACGCTGTCGCCGGAGCAGGTGACGGCGATGGGCGGCGCGGCGCGGTTCTACGCGGCAAACGGCCCGCGCTTTACAAAGGGTCTCAAGAAGATCGGCTAATTTTGATCGCGCTGCGCGCGGTCACGTCCCTTCGGACTCGCTGGCTTCTGTATTACCGGCCACGCGCTCGTGGCCCGCGCTCCATAGCGCATGCTCCTCGGTGCCGTCCTGATAGGGATTGGCCTCGGCAGGAATGCCCTCGCTGGCGGCGCGCTCGCCTTCCTCAAATGGATCTTTTTGCGGATCGTTTGGCATGGGCCTTCTTCCTTGCTGGACGTGACGGGGCGGGGCGCATCGCAGTCTTGCGGCGGGATGCTGATGATGAACCGGCGGCTTTCGCGCTCTTGTGCAAGGCGTCCGTAAGATCGATCGGCACGCCGTGCTTTTTCAGGAGATCGGCGAAGGCCTCATCGGCGAGTTCTTGCGTCGTCGCCATACGATCGCGTCCAAGCTGGATGAGCTTGTCGAGGGTTTCGTCGTCGAAGTCGATCAGTTTGCGCATGACATCTGCTAACTACGGCCCGTCCCAGGACACGCAGACTTCTCCTCGACCATGTCAGGGATTCAAGCCGCCGGCGCCAAATTCGTTCCCGCTCCGGAACCCGTTTCCGCTGGCCTCGTTGAACGCCGAAGGAGATTTCCAATGGCGCATTCCTCGAAACTCATCATGGCTGCAACGGCTGTCGTCCTGTTGTCCTCGGCCGTGGCACTCGCCCAATCCGGCAGTGCAGGCAGCTCAGGCGTCGGCGCGACCGGCGGCACGGCAGGGACCAATAGTGCAGGCACGGCGAATGCGGGCGGGGGACGCGCCGCGACCGGGATAACGACAGGCGCAAGCGGGACCGGGCAGGCGTCGCCCGATGGCAAGCCGGCGACAGGCGATGCAGCGGTCGATGCGCAGGATCGCGCCGTCGATCGCAAGGTGAGGAGTATTTGCAAGGGGTGCTAGCGCAACGTTGCGCGACAGGCGTTCAGCAACACACCGTAATCGACAGTCGCGAACAAGTGACGGCTATTGATCGTCACACCGTGGCGGTTCACGAACGAAAGAGCTACCTATTTCACAGGGGCGGCGCTGGAATGACCCGTGACGGAGTGTAGTTGATGTTACGCAAATTGGTGTTTGGTCTGGTGACCCTCGCCGCAGTCGCGCTGGTTGCGCCGACGGCCGCATCGGCGCGCGGTGGCGGCGGGCACGGTGGCGGCGGGGGCTTCCACGGTGGCGGATTCCATGGCGGTGGATTTCACGGTGGTGGCTGGCATGGCGGCGGCTTCGGTCGCGGATGGCGCGGTGCTGGTATCGGCTTCGGGCTTGGTCTTGCCGGCGCCGGCCTTTATGGCGGCTACTACGGCTACGGCCCCTATGCGTATTACGGTGGGTACCCTTACGCTTATGGCGGTTATGATGACGAAGGCGGATGTTATGTAACGCGTAAACGCGTATGGACACCGGCTGGATATCGGGTGCGTCGTGTCGAGGTTTGTGAGTGAGTGGCCTTTAGCGACGCCACCTGATTACCTCGTCGGCTCCAGTATAGCTATACTGGAGCTACATCATGGCTGGTTAGATTGTCTGGTACGCGTTTTGCAAAATCGAAACGATGACCATGACCCTCGATAATATTGCCAACCTCACGCTGCTGTTTGTCACCACGGTTTTTGCGCTGGCGATGGCTTTCGTCTGGATGTTCTGTGAGTTCGAACGCCGCTTCGGGAAGCGGTTTGCCGCAATCGCATTGGCCCGCTTCGGCTATCGGCCCGACGGCACCATCGACCGAAACGCAAATCGCCGCGAATAGTGCGGCGATTTTCATGTCAGCTCGTGTTTCTCGGCTGTCAGTCCGAGATGAGCAACGCACTTGGTCGTACGTCAGCCAGACCCTGTTTCCACGCATTGTCGCAGCTTCCTGTCGGAAGTTGCGTGACCACCACCCCAAAAAAGTTGCGGCCAGCCTTGGGGGAGGCTGGCCGCGCGCGATCCGGTCTGGGACGGGGAGGGGTGGGGATGTGACCGGGTCGCGTGTCTCCAATTCGTGTTGTTTAGCGATCCCGCGCGCTGGCCGTGGCCACCGCAGGACGGTTGTCGCCGAGCGAAACCCAGACATTCGGATCGCTCTGTGACTGACGCTTGACGAAGCGGTAGCCAGTCTCGGTCCAGGCGAGGACGTTCTCATTCTGGTTGTCCAGAACGTATTCGCCCTTGTCAGTCTTCACCGTGAGCACGGCGTGGCCTTCGCCCTTCTTGTCGCGCACCACGGTGATCAGCAGCGCCTCGCGTGGCCAGCCTGCCTCGATCAGCATCTTGCGCTTCAGGAGCACATAGTCTTCGCAGTCACCGTAGCCATCAGTCGGCAGCGACCACTTCTCGATCACGCCCCAATGATCCATGTCGGTCATCGGCTTGACGGTCTCGTTGACCCAGCGATTGACTCGCACCAGATCCTTCCACGCAGTCTGCGTGATGACGATGTCGCGTGGCTGGGTTGCGCCGCCGCGGCAGTCGGTCGGATTATCTGAACAGAATTCGACCCAGCCGATCGGTGCGCGCGTGCTGTCGCCCAGGCTTGCGTAGAGTTTTTCGTTGCCGGCACGTGCCGACGAAGTCACCCCAAGAAGGACTGCTAAAACGGCCAGTCCGAAGTATCGCCCCTTGTTACCAAACATTGTGGCCCCCGTTTTCTTGTTGGGACCATGTTTCGCACAAAGGATTTTCGTCGCCGCTAAATCGCTCAAGTACAATTGAGGCGATTACTAGTAAAAGGAGCGGCGAATTCGAACTATACTTGAATCGAATTCGATTCAAATTTTAGCTAATTGCATTTGATTCAAATTTTACGCGTTAATGGCTTGAATGCTGCAATTCAGGAACTTGCACACGCAAGGCGGCGTGAAATTAACCGCTCGTAGCAGGGTACAGATGAGGCGCAGCGGTATCCGCTGACGCGGATAGCGCCTTCGGATCATTGAAAAACAGGGATCGAGGGCGTTCCGCCGTTTACCGGGCGTTGACGCTATCTTCGAGCGTCTCTGCCAATTGCTCGTGGAAGAACTCCAGCGCGAAGCCTTCTTCGAGATGGCGGACCACGCGGGACTGGATCCGGCCGAGCATGACAATCGAGTTCAGCGGCGGACGCTTCTCTGCGGCGATGGCGGCGCCGGAGAGCGACAGGTCGATAATGCGGCCATTCATCTGGACGCCATCCTCAAGGGTGAGGAGCGCGATCGGATTGCGCGGCACGATACGGTCGTGGCGGCGGTCTTCCGGCAGATTGAGAATGTCGCGGTTGGCCAGCCAGGTCAGCTGGGCTGCCAGCTTGTCCCGTTTGCGCGGCGTAGCGCCCACGGTCATGGCGAAGCCGTTGTCGATGATGCGGGTTATCTTACCTTCGACGCGGCCGATATGGTCGAGATAGGCGATGACGCGGTCGCCCACATTGCCGATGCCGGGACCGAGCAGCGCGAGGCCACCGGGGGACATATTGATGACCTGACACGGAAATTCGCGGCGATCTGGCAGCATGTAGCGGCCGAGCAGGTGCACTTTCACCCGCTGAAAGCGACGGCGTTCTTCTGCAGACGGAAGAATCGATTTTGTTTGCGCGAACGCCATCAGTGCCGTGCCGGTCATGCGGGTCGGGTTTCGACCGACCCTACGGCCCGCAGGGTTAATGCCGCGTTAGCAAATACCGGCTTGGCGCAACCAGGTGGCGTGCATGTTCTGTGCGACAGCTACAGTGGGCAAGGCGATGGAAGGCTGCCTAGCGCAGCCCCTCATAGACCATCAGGCCGCGGGCAACCTGCAGCTTGCGCAGGGCGCGGGGGGCGAAGCGCTGTGGCTGGTGGGCGAGATAGCGGAATGAGGTCAGCTGGAACGCGCCGAGCCGGCCGCGGACTTCATACATGGGCGCCAGCAGGCCGGTCACGCTGATCGGGGAATGCGCGCGGGCCGCGAATGGCAGCAACAGCAGTTCCAGATGCGCCTTCTGGCCGAATTCGGTCATTGCGGTCACGCCCGCGACGGCGACGAGCTGTTCCTCGGACACGACGGTGATCATGTCCCGAATCTCGTCGCGGCACTCGGGCGCGAACAGCAACGGAAACGCCTGGTTCTTCAGATCGCGGCCGAGCAGGGCACAAACTCTTGTGCCGGCCACGCGGAACGGGAATTCGATGGGCTTGTCACAGGACAGCACGAAGATGTCGCCGAGCAACTCGCGCACGGGGCCGGGTTCCAGCTCGCTCCGATCGGGAGCGCGCGCAAAACCGCGCTTGTCGTCCCAATAGGCGAAGAACGCGCGGCTGGATGGATGTTTCATTCGCCTGATCCTGACCCGGCTTGCAGCGGATCGGGGACATTTCTGTCCCGAATCCATCCACCGCTCGCCGCTACATGTTGTGCAGATCAGTCATTGCAGCGTCCATGCCGAAGGCGCGTTTTCCACCGTGTTCGGGCAGGTCTCCCGAATTAACGTTAAATTAAGCATGTTCTTGCGGTCGGCCGGATCATGGGTAGGATCGTCTCACTCCAGAGCGGAGCGGACTGTCTCCAGCGGTTCGTGACGCGCTTCGATAAACAGGTGGCTGAAAGCAGAATTGGTCGTCACGCGGGGAGGGGTGGGGATGTCGGCTTGTCCGACGTACCGGGACATCCATTCGCGGGAAAAGATCAAAACGGACCCGGGGAGAGCCTTTCTCAGAGGCTCTCCCTTTTTCTTTTGAGCGAGTTTGCCGTCCCGCGGCGATCCTGAGCTTGCACCGCACCGCCAAAGCCGACTATCTGGGGCATCGCTCGCCAGAGCTGCTGACAGGCCGTTATTCCCTTGGACACATTGGCTTCCCCCGCTCCTCCGCGTGAACCGATCCTGACCCTGCCGGGGGCGCTGACGGCCTATGTCGGGTTGCTCGCCGTGATCCACATTATCCGCATGCTGTTGCCGGTGGATCTGGAATACTGGACCATCGAGGTCTTTGGTTTCATTCCGAAGCGCTACGACCAGACGCTGCTGTCGATGCCGTTTCCGGGCGGCAACGGCGCCAAGGTCTGGAGTTTCGTCACTTACTCCCTGTTGCACGCCAATCTCAGCCATATCGGCTTCAACGTGTTGTGGCTGCTGCCGTTCGGCAGCGCGCTGGCGCGGCGCTTCGGCGCGGTCCGCTTCTTCGTCTTCATGGCGGTGACTGCTGTGGCTGGCGCCGCTGCGCATCTGGTTACCCATGAACACGAACTCGCCCCGATGATCGGCGCCTCGGCTTCGGTCTCCGGCGCGATGGCGGCGGCCATCCGTTTTGCCTTCGTGCGCGGCAGCTTCCTGTCGTTCAATCGCGGCGATGCCGATGAAGCGGCGCGTGTGCCGGCGCTTCCGCTGCTGCGTGCATTGCGCGATCCGCGCGTAATCGGATTTCTGGCGGTCTGGTTCGGCGTCAATATCATCTTCGGCGTCGGCTCGATTGCGATCGGCGCGGAAGGGGCGAGCGTTGCATGGCAGGCGCATATCGGCGGCTTCTTCGCAGGGCTGCTGCTGTTCTCGCTGTTCGATCCCATTCCGAGATTGCAGCGCACGGGTTCGCAGACATCGTCTCCGGACATGTCCGACCTGCATTGAGCGTGTACCGGCTTCTTGCGAGGCCGACGCATTTGATCCATCTTATATGTTCGACAGGTGACTCACGTTGGCAGGTTCGGCCCTTGAGGTCGATCCCGTTCCCGGCGCGAATGGTGTGTTAGCTCGATCACCGCATCTGAACGACTGTTGAACTGCGCTGTCACACTGCATCTGTCTGACGACCCAAGAATAAAAGACCGCGCCCGGCAAAGGGCACGGTCGGTTCAGGAGGCGACAATGACGGTACGTGCAATTCTCGATTCCAAAGGCCACCAGATCATCAGCGTTTCGCCGAGCGACAAGGTCTCGTCGGCGGTGCAGCTGCTGTCACAGCGAAAAATCGGTGCCGTGCTGGTGATGAGCCATGACCACATCGACGGTATCCTGTCCGAGCGTGATATCGTGCGGGTGATCGGAGAGCGCGGCGCCGGCGCACTGGATGAAGACGTGAGCGCCGTGATGACACGCAAGGTCATTGGCTGCAAACCGTCCGATACGGTCGGTGCCATCATGGAAAAGATAACGACCGGAAAATTCAGGCATCTGCCCGTTATCGAGAACGAAAAGGTTGTTGGCTTGATCTCGATCGGTGACGTCGTCAAATTTCGCTTGCGTGAATTCGAACGCGAACAGGAAGCGCTGCGCGAATATATTGCGACGGCCTGAGTCCGTCGCGCTCAGCTCTGCGAAGCGGTCGGCTTCTGCGCAACGACGGGCGCAGGCGAGTTTGCCACTTCGGGGGCGAGAATTTCGATCGCCTCTTGAATGGATTCGACGGCGCGTTCTGCGGCACGCGCGCCGAGCGTGATCATTTCTTCTGCGCGGTGGAAGTCGAACCAGCCGATGCGGCCAACGCGTGGTGCGATCAGAAGATCCGGCGGATCGCCGGCAAGGCGCGCACGGGTGATGCGATCCTGCATGATGTTGAAGGCATCGACCATCACTGTGGAAATGCCCGGTCGTCCGCCGCCGCCGAAGAATTCGCGCTTCATGGCGCGCTCGGGCGAGAAGAACTTGCTGAAACCGCGCTTTGGCGCTTCGACTTCGATGATGGGCTCGGCCATTTCCGGTCCTGTGCCATGGTCGAAAATCGTGGTCGAATGGCCAAACACGTCATTGCTGAGATTGGCTGCGATGACGATTTCCGCGCCCAGTGCGCGCGCGGCCGATACTGGTACCGGATTGACCAGCGCGCCATCGACCAGCCAGCGATCGCCGACCAGAACTGGCGAAAAGATGCCCGGCAGCGCATAGGACGCGCGCATCGCATCGACCAGGCGACCATGAGTCAGCCAGATTTCATGACCAGTGCGAACTTCGGTGGCGACGCTGGCGAATTTCAGCGGGAGGTCTTCGATCAGCGTATGGCCCAGCGATGCTTCAAGCTGCGCGGCCAGCTTGTTGCCACCGATCAGGCCGGAACCGTTAAGGCGGATGTCGAGATAGCTGAGAATATTACGGGGCTGCAGACCGCGAGCCCATTCCTCGAGCGTATCGAGGTGTCCGGCAGCGTAGGAACCGCCAACGACGGCACCGATCGAGGTGCCCACCACGACGTTCGGGACGATACCATGGGTAAGCAAAGTGCGGAGGATGCCGATATGGGCGAAACCGCGCGCCGCACCGCCGCCGAGCGCCAGACCTATGATCGGGCGTCGAACGCTTCCCAAGCCAGGCTTGTCGCGACCGTTCGCGCCATTCTGGCTACGCCCCATCAAAATCTCCAGCACACAAAGCTCCTCGACGCCGCCGATATTAAATGCAGCAACGTCATCATTCCAGACGGTAGCTAATTCATGATTTATGTCGCGTTTGCGAGGTTTAGGCACCAAATGTGACTTCAGAGCGACCCGTTACCGCACGGTGCACCGGTTCCTGGGGACCTCACGCGATTGTGGGTCTGGTGGCGGGCCAGCCGCGTCAAGGCTTGAATTTGTCGCGTTTTGGGTGAAAAGCATGACGATGACTGCACGGGGCCCCGATTTGCGAACATCCGGCCGGAGCGGACGGCTGGCTATGGTGCTGGCTCTCGCTCTGCTGCAGGCTGTTGCCTTGCCGCAGGCCGCGTCCGCACAGTTCTTTTCGGATCGCCCGGCACCGGTTCCGCCGGGTTCAATCCCGGATGTCCCGTCGGGTCCGGCCATCAGCCTCGCGCCGCCGTCCGGTCCTGCTTCCACCCCCCTGTTGCCGGCGCCGTTGACCCAGCCCCCGGTTGCCAATGTCGCGCCGCCTGTGCCGTCGCCGGTCCAGGCTGCTCCAACGGGCCCCGCGCAGGGCGTGCTGGCCCTGACGGCGCGCTATGGCAAGGATATGCCGGTCATCAATAGCGGTCTGGTCTGGCGGGTCTATTCCGACAGACCGGACGAGACCGGTGCCTTCAAGCTGATCCGCGAGGATCGCGGCGCGACGCCCAACATCGTGCTGCCCCCGGGCAACTATGTGGTCCATGTGGCGCTGGGCCTTGTGAGCGCCGTTCGTCCGGTGACCATCAAGTCCGAGACCGATCGTGAAGCGTTCGTGCTGCCCGCGGGCGGATTGCGTATCGAGGGCCGCGTTGGCACCTCGAAGATTCCGCAGAACCAGATCTCGTTCTCGATCTACAAGGGCAGCCAGTTCGAAGGCGGCGAGCGCACGCCGCTGTTGCCAAGCGTTCCTGCGGGCGATGTGGTGTTGCTGCAGGAAGGCACCTACTACATCATCTCGAATTACGGCGACGCCAATTCGGTGGTGCGCTCTGACATCCGCGTGCAGGCGAGCAAACTCACCGACGTGACGATCACGCATCGTGCGGCGGTCATCACCATGAAACTGGTGAGCGACAAGGGCGGCGAAGCTTTGGCCAACACCGCATGGTCGGTGATCACGCCGGCAGGCGACGTCATCAAGGAATCGATCGGCGCATTCCCGCGTGTCACGCTGGCGGAAGGCGAATATCGCGCCATCGCCAAGAACGAAGGCAAGGTGTTCGAGCGCCCCTTCAACGTCGTGAACGGTGTCGACGGCGAGATCGAAGTCATCGCGCGCTAATTTTCGACGGCGCTTCTTACGCCAACGATTTCAAAATCAGATCTGTCTCGCAGACAACACGTCTCAAACACGATCGATTTGTCACGCGTGTGTCATGGTCCTGAATCGCGAACTAACCATCGCGCCAGTTTGTCGCGCCTCAACGCGTCGTTGCTATCCGCGGCGGCGGAACGTTTACATGGCGTTAATCCCGACGGGCCGATTAGCGTGTATCGCTATAAGTGTTCCGAAGGGGATGTCGTGACCGCGGCAAGGCAGTTATCCGGAAGCCCGGACGTCAAATTGTTCGACGACATTCCCGCTTTGCAGCGTAAATGGCGGGCGGCCGTTCGCCCGGGCCAGATTCTCCCCGGCTATGAAGAAGTGATGCTCGGCAGTCTTGGGCGGATGGCCGATCACATCGTCCTGCTCAAGGTCGAGGGCGAGACGCTTGAAGTGTCACGCAGCGGCCGCTATGTGCAACAGTGGCTGGGCGACGATCGCTGGGACATTCCGCTCGACGTGCTGGCGCCTGATTGCGTGCGTGCGCTGACGGAAGCTGCGAATTGCGCGCTGCAGGCCAACCGGCCGCATTTGATGGTGGCGCATTGCGTGCGTGACGGTCTGGTTCATACCTATGACATTCTCGCGCTGCCGACAGCGTCGCGCTGGGGCGGCCGACTGGTCGGCGTCTATGTCAATGAGCAGGGTACCCGCTACAATCTGGTCGATGCGATCTTTTCGTCGACCGATGAGGGCATCGTGTCGCTTGCAGCGATCCGGGATTCCGCGAGCAAGGCTTTCGATTTCCAGATCGTGCATCATAATCAGGGTGCATCGCGCCTGCTGAAAGTGTCACCCACAGACCTTCAATGGCGCAAGCTGAGCGTAGGTGGCCACGCGTTGTCGCTGCCCAGTGTGACGCAGTGGCTGCTGTCGATGATCGCTAACGGCCAGAGCGGTCAGCTCGAAATCGACAGCGACGATCGCAACCTTCGGCTCAGCGCGACGGCCTTCGGCGATCTCGTGTCCCTCACGGTCTCCGACGTTACCGACATCAAGCGCCGCGAGGCCTCGTTTCGGCTGTTGTTCGACAGCAATCCGATGCCGATGTGGGTGTTCGATGCTGAGACGATGGATTTTCTCAGCGTCAATGACGCGGCTATCGCGCATTACGGATACGATCGCGCAACTTTCCTCCGTATGCAGCTCAAGGAAATCTGGCCGCGTGACGAGTGGGAGATTCATACCCGCGCGCTGATGCAGCTCGGAGATATCTATCAGTCGGATCGCAACTGGCGCCACCTGAGGGCCGACGGAAGCGAGATCGAGGTGCTGACCTATGGCCGCCGCGTGATGTTCGACGGCCGCGATGGCTTCCTGGTGGCTGTCGTCGATATCACTGAACGTCGCAAGGCCGAGGCGAGGGTTGCGCATATGGCGCATCACGATGCGCTGACGGATTTGCCGAACCGTATTTTCTATCAGGAACGTCTCGCGCAGGCGCTCGATCACGACGATCCGAGCAAGCATGTGGCGGTTCTCTGCATTGATCTCGACCTGTTCAAGAACGTGAACGACTCATTCGGCCATCCGATGGGGGATCGGCTGCTGAAGATGGTAGCCGCGCGGATGCGCGCCGAGGTCCGCGGCAACAATCTCGCAGCCCGGCTCGGTGGCGACGAATTTGCCGTGGTGCTGGCGGCCGATATCACACCCAACGAAGCCAATGATTTTGCCGCACGGCTGATTGAAATCATCAGCGCACCCTATGACATGAACGGCGTCGAGGTTGTGATCGGCGCCAGCATCGGTATCGCCATGTCGCCGGGCGATGGCGATACCAGCGAAGAGCTGATGCGCAATGCCGATATGGCACTGTATCGGGCCAAATCCGAAGGCGGAGGCGTGCATCGCTTCTTCGAGCGGGAGATGGATCGCCAGGCGCAAAAGCGCCGCGACATGGAGCTGGATCTGCGCAGCGCTTTCGCCGATGGCGACTTTGAACTGCACTACCAGCCGTTGGTGGATTTGGCCGCGGACCGCATCACCGGATTCGAAGCGCTGCTGCGCTGGAAGCATCCTGAAAAGGGTATGATCTCGCCGGCGGATTTCATCCCGGTTGCGGAGGATATAGGCCTCATCGTCACGCTCGGCGAATGGGTGTTGCGCAAAGCCTGTGCCGAAGCTGCCAAATGGCCTGATGACATCAAAGTGGCGGTCAATCTCTCGCCGGTGCAGTTCCGCAGCCGCAATCTGGTGCAGGTCGTGGTAGCCGCGCTGGCCTATTCCGGCCTGTCGCCGCATCGCCTGGAGCTGGAAATCACCGAGTCGGTCTTTCTTGCGGAGACCGAGGCTAATCTGGCCATCCTGCATCAGCTCCGTGCGCTGGGCGTCCGCATCTCGATGGACGACTTCGGCACCGGCTATTCCAGCCTGAGCTATCTCCGGAGTTTTCCGTTCGACAAGATCAAGATCGACAGGTCCTTTGTGAAAGATCTCATCGAGCGTCCCGATTGTGTCGCCATCGTGCGCGCAATCTCGGGACTCGGTCGCAGCATGAACATCACCACAACGGCCGAGGGTGTCGAGACGATCGATCAGCTCGACTGGCTGCGTGCGGAAGGCTGCAACGAGGTGCAGGGCTTTCTGTTCAGCCCGGCCAAGCCTGCGTCGGAAATCGAGAACTTGCTGCGCCGGTTCGGCAGCCAGGCGTCCCGGGCTGCGTAAATCCGGTTCAGAACCGGCTCACCACGTCCTTGAGTTCTGGCCGCGGTCGGTCCTCGATCACCCTGTCGGGTTTGCCGCCGATATGGATGAAGCCGGCCAGTTTTTCATTGGCGGCGAGGCCGAGGCCATCGAGCACGTCGCGGTCATAGGCCATCCAGCCGGTCAGCCAGTTAGCGCCATAACCCATAGCTGTGGCGGCTGACACGATGTTCATGCAGCTCGCACCTGCGGACAGTTCCTGCTCCCATGGCGGAATCTTCGGATGTGGCTTGATGATGCTCACTACGCCGATCACCAGCGGCGCTTCCGTCAGCTTGTGCTTCTGCGCCTCAATATCCTCGACCGGTGCATCGGGATTCTTCCGTGCGAACACGGTAGCGATGACATTGCCGGCGCGCTTGCGGGCGTCACCTTCGAAAATGATGAAACGCCATGGCGCCAGCTTGCCGTGATCCGGCACGCGTGCCCCGATGGTCAGGATGACTTCGAGTTCGGCGGAGGAGGGACCGGAGCCGGTCATCTCGCGCGGTTTGACGGAGCGGCGGGTCTTCAGGAAGTCGATGGTGTCGGGCACGGGCAGCTCTCACAGGTGAGGATGTGCAGGATCTACAAGATTTGGTTGACCGCTTACCACGCGAAAAGGCCCGCCACGAGGCGGGCCTTGCTGATTTAGACGGATTGTGACCGCGCGTCCCTGTGATTGGGCGCCCGCTTAACCGGCCGTCTTGCGCTCCGGCATCTTGGACGCACGATCCAAGAGATCGCGGCCCAGATCCTCCAGCACTGCGCGTGAGGCGAGATAGAGGCTATGGCCACGCTCGGTCTCAAGCGCCAGCGCGACGACGTCTGGCCGGTTGGGATCGGGGATCAGCTGGTAGGATCGGAGCGGGTAGGCCTCGATCTCGATTTCCGCGTCGTCGCTCATCGGCTCAGGCCTCCGCCGTCGCGCGCTTCACATCCGGCGGCGTCGCCTCATCGACCAATGCAGCGATCGCCTCCTCGGTGGACATCACCTTCTGGCCGTCGCTGCCGAGACGGCGCACCGAGACGGAGTGGGTCTCGGCTTCCTTCTTGCCGACCACGAGAAGAGCAGGGATCTTGGCTAGCGAGTGTTCGCGGACCTTGTAGTTGATCTTCTCGTTGCGCAGATCGATCTCGACGCGGAGGCCAGCCTTGCGCGCGGCCGCAGCGACGACCTTGGCATATTCGTCGCCTTCCGAAGTGATCGTGGTCACGACCACCTGCGTCGGCGACAGCCAGAGCGGGAAGTTGCCGGCGAAGTGCTCGATCAGGATGCCGATGAAGCGCTCCATCGAACCGCAGATCGCGCGATGCACCATGACCGGCGCCTTCTTCGATCCGTCGGCGTCGATATAGAACGCGCCGAAGCGTTCCGGTAGGTTGAAGTCGACCTGCGTGGTGCCGCACTGCCAGTCGCGGCCGATGGCGTCGCGCAGCACGTATTCGAACTTCGGTCCGTAGAACGCGCCCTCGCCAGGCGAGATCTCGGTCTTGATGCGACCGCCGGACTGGCTCTCGATTACTGACAGCACGGTGGCCATCACGCGTTCGGCGTGATCCCACATCTCATCGGTGCCGACGCGCTTCTCCGGCCGCGTCGACAGCTTGACCACGATGTCGCCGAAGCCAAAGTCGGAATAGGTCGACAGGATCAGATCGTTGATCTTGAGGCATTCTTCGGCGAGCTGAGCTTCCGTGCAGAACACATGGGCGTCGTCCTGGGTGAAGCCGCGCACGCGCATCAAGCCGTGCATGGCGCCCGACGGCTCATAGCGATGCACGACGCCGAACTCGGCAAGGCGCAGCGGCAGGTCGCGATAGCTCTTGAGGCCATGCTTGAAGATCTGCACGTGGCCGGGGCAGTTCATCGGCTTGAGCGCAAACCAGCGCTTGTCCTCGGCTTCGTCGCCGGCGGACTGCGCCGCGAACATGTTCTCGCGATACCATTCCCAGTGGCCTGAGGTCTCCCACAATACCTTGTCGAGGATCTGCGGCGCATTGACTTCGCTGTAATCGCCATTGAGGCGACGCCGCATATAGGCGATCAGCGCCTGGAAGATGGTCCAGCCCTTGGGGTGCCAGAACACGACGCCCGGGCCCTCTTCCTGGAAGTGGAAGAGGTCGAGTTCGCGACCCAGTTTACGGTGGTCGCGCTTCTCCGCTTCCTCGATCTGCTTGAGGTACGCGTCGAGGTCTTCCTGTTTGGCGAAGGCCGTGCCGTAGATCCGCGTCAGCATCGGATTGTTGCTGTCGCCACGCCAATAGGCGCCGGCCACCTTCATCAGTTTGAAGGCATTGCCGACCTTGCCGACCGACGTCATATGCGGGCCGCGGCAGAGGTCGAACCAGTCGCCCTGGTAGTAGATCTTGATCGGCTCGTTGCCGGGAATGGCGTCGACCAGTTCGACCTTGAAGGCTTCGCCCTTGTCGCGGAATACCTGCTTTGTCTTCTCGCGATCCCAGACGTCCTTGGTGAACGGTTTGTCGCGCGCGATGATCTCGCGCATCTTCTTCTCGATCGCGCCGAAGTCCTCGGGCGTGAATGGCTCGTTGCGGAAGAAGTCGTAGTAGAAACCGTTCTCGATCACCGGACCGATGGTCACCTGGGTGCCCGGCCACAGCGTCTGCACGGCTTCGGCCAGCACATGCGCCGCGTCATGCCGGATCAGCTCCAGCGCGCGGGGGTCGTCGCGGTTGATGAAATCGATCTTGGCGTCGGCGTCTATCGAATCGGAGAGATCCGAGACGGTGCCGTCCAGCGCCATGGCGACGGTGCGCTTGGCCAGCGACGGCGAGATGCCCTTGGCGATCTCGAAACCGGTCGTGCCCTTCGCAAATTCGCGCTTGGCGCCGTCAGGGAATGTAACGGTGATATTGTTGGTTTCGGCGGGGGTGAGGTTGGCGAGGCCGAACTTGAATCCCGAGCCTTCATTCTCTGTCATGTCTTCTCTCCTGTGGCTCACTCCTGCACACGGGCGCAGGTAAGCGGACGAGCGGTATAGCAGCCGATTCGGGCGTTGCAACACCAGTCTGGCTGACCTGATTTGCACGCTCGGCGGGCAGGTTTGACTTGCATGCAGTTGCATCCATAAGATGTGACATCTTGACAGTCGCTCGCCCCTACGCCCCCACCGCACTCATGATCGGCAATTTCGTCACCGGCATTGGCCTGATAGGGCCGACGGCGATGCTTGGCGAGTTGTCGGCGGGGTTGGGTGTCAGTATCCGCGAAGCGGGGCTTTTGATCACCTTCGGCGCAGTGATGCTGTGCATCTGCTCGCCCCTGATGTCGTGGCTGACCAGCCGGATCGAGCGAAAACCTCTGCTACTGGGCATCATTGCGGTGGTTGCGGCGGCCAATCTCGCATCGGCTTTCGCGCCGAATTTTGCCGTGCTGCTGGCGATCCGCCTGATGATGTGCATCGCTGCCGCGCCCTACACGCCGCAGGCTGCGGGCGCAGTCGGGATGCTGGTGCCTCCGGACAGGCGTGGCAGCAGCGTCGCCTATGTGTTTCTCGGCTGGACGCTGGCGGCCGCGGTCGGTCTGCCGCTGGTGACCTTCATTGCCAGCCGCTATGGCTGGCGCGAAGTTTACGCATCCGTCGGTGTGATGAGCTGCCTGAGCTTCATGCTGCTGGCGTGGCGATTACCGCGCGGACTGTTCGGCGCGCCTGTCGATCTCAGCACCTGGTCTTCGCTGGCGCGCAATCGTCTGGTCGTATTGCTGCTGATCATCACGACGCTACAGCTTTCCGGGCAGTTTGCGATTTTCACATTCATGGCGCCGCTCCTCGAGCGGCTCGCGGGGGCAGGGCACGATGCGGCAGCGTCCGTCTTTGCGATCTATGGTGTCTGCGGATTTCTCGGCATCATGACCGCGACGCGGATCGTCGATGGCTGGGGCGCGCTCAATACATCCATCCTGTCCACGTCGCTGGCGCTTGCGGGCATAACGGTGTGGAGTTTCGGCGCGGGCCTGCTGCCGGTGATGGCGCTCGGCGTCGCAATCTGGGGGCTCGGCTTCGGTGCCATCACGTCGATGCAGCAGGTGCGGCTGATTGGAGCTGCGCCATCGGCCGGAGCAGCATCGGTGTCGCTCAATACGTCGATGCTCTATGTCGGCCAGGCGATCGGATCGGGCATCGGTGGTGCGCTGTTCGCCGGCGGATACTTCCAGACTTCGGGCTTTGTCGCGATGGGTTTCCTGACGACGGCACTGGCGGCTATCGTATTCAGCCGTAAAATGTAGGGACGTATCGCTTAGTCGCAGATGCGGGTCAGTTGCGCCTTGAACGGGACGCCGGGCAATTGCAGCGCACTGCCTTCGAAATCGAGCAGGTCGCCATTGACGCGGCCGGTCAGTGCCAGTGTGACACCTTCAAAGCCGAAGACCGACTTGAAGCTCTGATCCGGGTTGTAGCGTTTCGATGACACCTTGGCGGAGATGGTCTCGCCTCTGTTTTGATAGTTGCCCATGAAGGCGAAAGCGGAGTTTCCACCGCGCAGCTTTCCGCCGATTGCATAGACGACGCCGGTCCCGGTGCCGTGAATAGTGTGAAAATGTACTTCGTATAGGCCGTCTTCCACCTGAGTGCCCCGGGCAATGATGTTAAGTGAAGATGAATTTTGCGAGATGAAGTGGCGGCACCCTATGGTATCAAATGTTATTCAACAATCCCGCCAGCAGACATTTTTTAAAAATAGCTTTGATAATTCGAGGTTCGGTGTGCCGCGAGATATCCGCCAACTGTTCTCCGCATGCGTTGCTACATTAACAGTCAGTGTGTTGATGAGCGGCTGTGCATGGCTGCCGCCGCAAGCCTGTCTGCCGCCGTCGCGCATCATGGTGTCTGCGGAGATGATCTTCGGCCGCAACATTGGCGATCGGCCTGCTATCAGCGAATCTGCATTTGCAAATTTCGTCGCAAGGGAAATCACGCCCCGCTTTCCCGATGGTCTCACCGTCATCGATGGAGACGGCCAGTGGCGCGACGCTGCTCGCAATGTTGATGTCCGCGAAAGGGCAAAGGTCGTTCTGATCACGTTTGCCGACGACGCTCAGAAACGTGCCGACCTCGTTGCTATCGCGGAAAGCTATAAGCGGCAGTTCAATCAGCAGTCCGTACTCACAAAGGTCGGCAATGTCTGCGTAAGCTTCTAGTTTGCGCTGTCATTGACACCGCGCCAGCGCGCGTAACGCCACGGCGTATACCAACGGGCATCGGACGACAGCTTGGCCGGCACGTTATCGATACCCGAAGTGCCCCATGGCTGGCACCGGAGCAGCCGAGCCAGTGTCATCCATCCGCCGGCCCACAATCCGTAGCGCTCGATGGCTTCGTCGCCATAAACGGAGCAGGTTGGGAGGTGCCGGCAATTGTAGCCAACGAGCGGAGACAGCGTGTGGCGGTATATCCAGATCATGCCGCGACCGGCATTGCGCGGCAGCCGTTGAATAGTACCGACGCAGTTCGGGCACACGGATGAATGTTTCATGGTCGGTTTGCTATCAGATCAGCCGGGTTTTGCCCGGTTCCTTTGCATGGAACTCGCTTACTTATGCATCGGAGACACACCTGCCAATTTATCACACGCAGTGCAGCAAAAGTAACTGGACGCTGCGGCGAAGCCAGCTAGGTTTTCACTTGACGCCTGTGTGACGGAATCATGAGCGTTATTTGGGGCCGTTGCCATTGCTCATGAGAGTGTGGGGAACCGACTTGGGACGTATAAGGTCGCTTCGATCAGGTAGTTCGGCGCTGTTTCGCGCCGCGGCCTTTTGCATCGTTCTTCCCGGCCTCGCGGCCGGCCTGCTGGCTTCGGTCGTGTCCTCTGCCCAAGCTGCAGCGGTTCTCGAAGAACGCAAGCTCCCGATGCGCTTCACCTGGGTTGCCTGCGAGCCGAATTGCCGTGGCTGGATCGGAGCGGTGGGGATTGTCACCGGCGACACCGTCAGGGATTTCGACGAGTTTTCCAAAGGCCGCGATCTGACAGAGGCGACAGTGGTGCTGGATTCCAGCGGTGGCTCGGTCAATGACGCCATCACCATGGGTCGGCGCTGGCGCAAGCTTGGCCTGCGCACTACGGTCGGTATCACGGTCGATCTGCAATCGTCCTCGGGCGCCATGAAGCCGGCGGTCGTGCCGCAGGCCTATTGCGAATCCATGTGCGTGTTTCTGCTGCTGGCGGGCAAGACCCGCTACGTGCCCGAGGAATCCCAGGTGCGCGTCCATCAGATCTGGATGGGGGACCGCGCCGACGATCCGAAGGCTGCGAGCTATACGGCAAACGATCTGATGATCGTCGAGCGCGATATCGGCCGTCTCGCCAAATATACCTTCGACATGGGAGGTACGGGCGATCTCTTGTCATTGTCGCTCAGTGTGCCGCCGTGGGACGATCTGCATCGGCTTACGGAAACCGAATTGAAGATGACCAATCTGATCACGACTCATCGTGTCGACGATGTGTTGTCCGAGCCTCGCAGCCAGGAGACGCCGGTCGCCTCACTGGCGCCTAAGTCGGTACAGGATCGTTTTGTGAGCGGGCCGGAAAACGAAAACACCCCCGTCGCCTCGTCGCCGGTCGCATCTTCGACGAAGTCGACCAAGACGGCCGAGGCCTCGGTGCCGACCGGCGGCGTCGTATCGGCACCGTCAGGGAAATAGCCGCACTGGTGTTACGCCGGCGTCGGTTGGCTGGCTCCGGTGTTTGACTTGGCCTCAATCTGCCCGATGGCGTCCACGACCGCATCGAATGTGAGCAGCGTCGAGGCGTGGCGCGCCTTGTAGTCGCGCACCGGTTCGAGCAGGGCGATATCGGCCCACTTTCCGCCCGATGGCGGTGCGCCGTTTTCCTTCAGCATCTTGCGCACGGTCTCGCGCAGCGCACGCAATTCCTCGGCAGTCGAACCCACCACATGGCTGGCCATGATCGACGACGAGGCCTGGCCAAGCGCGCAGGCCTTCACGTCATGGGCGAAGTCGGTGACCACATCGGCATCCATCATGAGATCGATCTTCACGGTCGAGCCGCAGAGCTTGGAATGGGCGGTGGCTGACGCATCGGGGGCAGGGAGGCGGCCCAGCCGGGGAATGTTACCGGCGAGCTCGATGATGCGCTTGTTATAGATGTCGTTCAGCATCTGATTCGGACCTTAACTGTGCCCTTACGCGCCGGGATCGTGCCCTTGGCGGGCGAGGAACTGGACCTTATATAGGATGACAGCCCAGCCATGAGAATGCCGGGCATTCTCCAGATCGCCGGAATTTGAGAATTCAGTTCGGCGGCCTCGGTGTTATTGTCGCAAGACGATGTTTTATTGACGGACTCAGGCGTCCGGCGGCCCGGCCGCCCCGTCTGCCCGGTGACACTCCGGCCTCCCATGGGGCCGGTCGAACGGAGTAAAGATGGACGCAGTGATCAAGCCGCTTCGCGGCAAATCCCCGGATGGCAAATCTTCTGAAATCAGATCTGCCGACAGCAAAGTGCAGGAATTCCGGCCGGCGGAGCTCGATCCCGCTGAGTTTCTGGCTGCGGCGGTAAATCCCGACCAGCCGCGCCCCTCGCGCGCCGAGGCGGAGCAGGCCGTGCAGACCTTGCTCGCCTATATCGGTGAGGATCCGCAGCGCGAAGGCCTCATGGACACTCCGCGGCGCGTGGTTGAGGCCTATGACGAGCTGTTCCAGGGCTACCTTCAGTGCCCGGCCGAGGTCCTGAACCGGACCTTCGGCGAGACCGCGGGCTATGATGATTTCGTGCTGATCCGCGACATGGCCTTCGTCTCCCATTGCGAGCATCACATGATGCCGTTCTACGGCAAGGCGCATATCGCCTATACGCCGGTGGAGCGCGTCGTGGGTCTCTCCAAGCTGGCGCGTCTCGTGGATATCTTCGGCCATCGGCTGCAGACCCAGGAGCATCTGACCGCGCAGCTTGCTGCCGCGGTCGATGAAGTGCTGAAGCCGCGCGGTGTTGCGGTGATGGTTGAAGCCGAACACACCTGCATGTCGGCCCGCGGCATTCGCAAGGAAGGCTCGCGTACTTTCACCACGCGTTTCACCGGCAATTTCCGCGACAATCCTGCCGAGCAGGCGCGGTTCATGTCGATGATCCAGTCCATGTCGCGCTGATCGCGCGACGATCGTGATTTGCTGCTAGAGTATCGGGCGCATCAGGCGCCCGATTTTCGTTTGACGACCACAGCGAGAGATTTTCCCGTGTCCAATACATCGCACGCGCACAGCCATGAACTCGAAGAAGGCCTCGCGCTCACGCCGAAATTCGACGCCGCCGGTCTCGTCACCGTCGTGACGACCGACGTGGCGAATGGCGACGTGCTGATGGTGGCGCATATGAATGAAGAGGCGCTGCGCAACACCATCGAAACCGGCGATGCCTGGTATTACAGCCGTTCGCGCAAGGCGCTATGGCGCAAGGGCGAGAGTTCGGGCAAGACCCAGCGCGTGGTCGAGATGCGGATGGATTGCGATCAGGATGCGATCTGGATCAAGGTCGAGCAGATCGGCGGAGCCGCCTGCCACACCGGCCGTCGCTCGTGCTTCTACCGCGCCATCACCAAGGGTGAGGGCGGGGCAGCGAAGGTCTCGTTCATCGATGCGGACAAGGTTTTCGATCCGGCGTCAGTCTACAAGAGCTGAGCTGGCTCCGGGCTCAGGTCACGCCAGCCGGCTGGCGAAATCCTGCCGGGATTTGGCGGCGCTGATACCGGTTGGATCGGCGATCATGTCCATGTAATCGACGGCCGCCGACCGCAGCTTGCCGTCCTTCATAGTCATGACGCCAGACAGGGTCTGGATGTTCATCGAGCGGATATTGTAGTTCTTCCAGGCTTCCGCCTGTTTCGCTTCGCTATTGGTCGATTTTTTCTGCTCGTTGTAGAGATCGAGCGAAGCTTGCGCCGCCTTCAGGGCATTCAGGCCCGAGACTCCTTCATCTCCTTGGCGAGCGCCGGATCGTCGCTGAACATCTTCTCGATCTTGGCCTTCCAGGGGCCTTCAGCAGTCACGTTGCCGAACTTGTCGACCTTCATATGCGTCGCATATTCCGGCGGAATGTTCATTTTCTCGAACGCTTTGGAGAGGCGGTCGGCCAGCGCGTCGGTCCGCTTTGTCAGCATTTCGTCGAATGTATCGGTGAGCCCTTCGGTCGCGGCCTGATCAGCCTTGGCCTTTTCGATGACGGCCTTGGCGCGGTCTGACAACGATACGAAGGCGGCAGGAGCTACCGGCGCCGATGCAGGCTTGTCCGATGATACAGATGGCTTGGTGGAGGCGATGGCGGCGGGGGTCGCTTTGTCCAGCGGTTGTGCCGACGTCGAATGCGCGTTTGCGCCATTTGCGACCGCAACCATCGTGATCTCCATTCCTGTTGCCGACGGCAGCGAATCTCCGTCAGACACACACGGAAACACCCTTGCGTTAATGCGCTGTAAAATACTCAACCAAGGATGGAGGTGTTGGGCGTCAAAACCGCCTTAGCGTTTCGTTAACCATGAATGTCCCACTGTGTCCGCGGCTTCCGCACGGCTGACAGGGCACGATTCCCGGTGGTCGTTTCGCGGCAGCGGGGCACTACACTATGGCGGTCGACGCGACCAACCTCGCATCAGCACTCTCGTCAACGCGCAGTCAGGTGACCGGCGCGATCAAGAATGCTGCCGGCACGACGGGCACGAGCTTCGAATATCTGCTCGCCACCGCCAAGATGGAATCCAATTTCAATCCCTCGGCCACGGCGTCGACGTCCTCGGCCAAGGGCCTGTTCCAGTTCATCGAGCAGACCTGGCTCGGCACCGTGAAGGAAGCCGGCACGCAGCTCGGCTACGGCAAATATGCCGACGCCATCACCAAGTCGCCATCGGGCAGTTATTCGGTGGGCGATCCGGCTGCGAAGGCCGAGATCCTGAAACTGCGTGACGATCCCGTTGCGAGTTCAGCGATGGCCGGTGTGCTGACGCAGTCCAACAGTTTCAAGCTCACTGGCGAGATCGGTCGTCGTCCGAGCGATGCTGAACTTTATATGGCGCATTTCATGGGCGTCAGCGGCGCCTCCAAGCTGATCAACAATGCGGCGAACAATCCGAGCGCATCGGGCGCTGCGCTGTTTCCGAATGCCGCCGCAGCGAACCGGTCGATCTTCTACGATCAGAGCGGCAGCGCGCGCAGCGTGTCGCAGGTCTATTCGGTGTTGTCGTCGCGCTATGACAGTGCCGCGAATTCCACGGCGACACGGACGGCGATGGCATCTGCGGGTGTGGTGACGGCGCAGGCGGTCTCGCCACTGACGCCGTCCAGCAATGCAACGTTCCTGTCGCGCTTCCCGGATCTGAGCACGGCGCAGGTCGCAAGCTTTGCATCCGATCAGTCATCGACGGCCGTGCAGGAACAGCCGATTTTCCGGTCGTTGTTTCAGGGCGGCGATCGTACGCAACCTGTGTCGCCGGCCGTGCAGGAATTGTGGGGCAACCGCACGTCATTGACATCCGTGTCGCTGCCGAAGGCTCCGGAGGTTGGCGTACCCAAGCCTCTCGATCTGTTCAGCGATCGCGCCGGGACTTTTAGTAGTTAAGTAGTTCGCTGACGCAGTTCGGATGCGGCGTGGCGCAGTCCAGATTTGATCCCACAAGCCTGAACTACACTTTCAAATACACTACTGTCTTCCGACGACCGTATGTCGGATTGAGCCGCGCTTTATCCGCGTGGCAGGCTTCTGCGGCAGGTCGCACATTTCTCGCCGTGTCCGACCCCTTAATAAAACCTCAACAAACCCATAAGCTTATGGTGAACCGTTTGTTAAGTGGGATGGTTTATTTTCTCTGACAGTGGCATCGCGTTTCGGTGTTGATCTTGTTGCGTAGGCTGGCAGAACCATGATTGTTCGGCAGTTCATTAGTTGGGTACGGACCGCTCCAGCCAGCGAGCGGGCAGAGGCAACGCGCTCTTTGGCGCGGGCCTGGATTTTTTCTGACCTTTCAGACGACGATCGCGCTGCCGCCGAAGGCGCGCTGCTGATGTTGCTCGATGATGCATCGCCGCTGGTGCGCCAGGCCATGGCGCAGGTTTTCGCCCGGGCGCCGTCGGCGCCCCCGGCCATCGTGCAGGCGCTGTCGGTGGATCAGTCCTGCGTATCGCTTCCAGTGCTCGAACATTCGCCACTGCTGATCGATGCCGATCTGGTCGATATTGTCGCCACCGGCAACAGTGAACTGCAATGTGCCGTCGCGCGCCGCGTCAATCTGCCGATCTCGATCTGCGCCGCCATTGCCGAAGTCGGCTCTGCCGCTGCAGCGCTCGAGCTCATTGAAAATCCATATGCCGAACTGGCGCAATTCTCCTGGGACCGTATCGTCGAGCGTCACGGCCATCTCGCCGCCATCCGCGAAGCGATGCTGGCCCTCGACAACCTGCCAGCCACGACGCGTCTCGCGCTGGTGGCGAAGCTCTCCGAAACACTGACCCGCTTCGTCGTTGCACGCAACTGGCTGTCGCCGGATCGCGCTGAGCGCATTGCGGATGAGGCCATGGCGCGCTCCACGGTCAACATCGCCTCGCGTTCGCGCGGCGACGAAATGCGTGATCTCGTGCATCACTTGCGTGAAACAGGACAACTGACCGTCGGACTGATCCTCCGTGCCCTGCTGTCGGGCAATTTCGACCTGTTCGATCAGGCGCTGGTGGAACTGTCCGGCCTGCCGCAGAGCCGCGTGGCCGCACTGGTCTATGACGGCGTTGGTGCCGGGCTGAATGCGCTGCTGACACGTGCGGGCTTTCCGGAGTCGACTTTTCCCGCCTTCCGCGCTGCCCTCGCTGCGCGCGATGAAATTGGCTTCATCGGCTCCGTCGGCGGTGCCGTGCGGCTGCGCCGTCGCATGGTCGAGCGCGTGCTGACGGTGTGCGAGACCGATGAAGCGGCGTCCGAGCCGCTGTTGATCCTGCTGCGGCGTTTCGCAACGGAGTCGGCCCGCGAGGAAGCACGGCTGTTCTGCGACGAGTTGGCCGATCAGGCGAATGCGCGTGACGAATATCAGCTGATCGCGGCGTAGCTACGCGGTTAACTCCGTCATGCCCGGGCGCGACGGGAAAGCGAAGCTGGATCGAGCACAACTATTCCTTCGGAACGATGCTTGGCGCAGAGATCATCTCGAGATGGTCCGGCCGATCGCGATTGACCACCATCAGATAATCATCTGCGACGGCACGCAGCCGGGCGCTGAGTTCGTTGGCCACGCCAGCCTTCTCGATCGTGTTGTGTTCGCGCACGATCGCCTGGATCGCATCGATGTGATGCTGGATCAGATCCGGCGGCACGGCATCGAGATCGGGGGCGTGTTCGAGAATCCGGCACAGGCTCTCGGCGGCCGCACCGGCCGCGGGAAAGCCGAAAGTCGAGGCGTCGCCCTTGATATCGTGAGCCGCACGAAACAGCTCGCCGCGGGTGTGCGTGTCGAAACCCTTTTTCAGGATAGCGGTATGCGCCGCAGAGAGGCGGTCGCATTCGCTGCGCATCCAGGTCTTGAACTCGCCGGAGAGATTGGCGAGCGCCTGTTCGGCGCGCGCTACGGGATCGTCGAGGTCGCGATCGATGACGCGGCGGATCGCGTGCTTCAGCGTGTTCGGTGGCGTAATGACGTGGTGGTCAGCGAAAGCCTGCACCTTCGGCGGCGCCGGCGCCTTGTTCTTGGCCATGGTCGTTTCTCCGAACATTGCGCTAGCCAGTGACACGGGCTTTATCGAGCAGCGAGGGCTGCTGCAGAACCTCGGCTTCGCCGCCGTTGCGGCGTTCCGGTCCGATATAGGCGACGGTGGTGTTGCGGCGGCGGTCGGGCCCGAAATAGTTCTTCGTCTTGATGAACGGGCGGGGATGCGCAACCACGCTCATGATGCGCAGATAGAGGCCCTTGGCCGAGATCGGCTTGGCCAGAAATTCGGTGACGCCGGCGTCGCGCGCCATGGTGATGCGACGCTTCTCGGAATGTCCGGTCAGCATGATGATCGGCGCGTAGGGATTGCCCTTGGAATCCGGCTGCCGGATCATCTGCGCCAGTTCCAGCCCGTCGAAAATCGGCATCGCCCAGTCGGCGATCACGATGTCCGGCACATAGTGACTGTACATTTCGAGCGCCGTGGCGCCGTCCTCGGCTTCATAGACTTCACGGGCGCCGAACGAATGCAGCAGCGTGCGCAGGATGCGCCGCATGTGCGGATTGTCGTCGCAGACCAGAAAACGCAGCTTGTTGAAGTCGATACGGAACATGATGCGGCTCGAACCGGGCTAGGACCGTTACCCGATGTTAACCATACCGCGCCGCGTCTTAACGAATGGTTGAGGCGGGCGGCCGCCTCAATAGCTGAACTGTTCGCTCAGGATGCGCTCTTCCAGGCTGTGGCCGGGGTCGAACATCATGCGCATCGAAATCGACCTGTCGGAGATGATTTCGACCCGCCGGACGTCGCGGGCTTCCTCGTTGTCGGCGACGGCGGCCACCGGGCGCTTTTCGCCTTCCAGCACCTCGATCGTGACGATCGCCGTATTGGGAAGCAGCGCGCCGCGCCAGCGCCGCGGGCGGAACGCGCTGATCGGCGTCAGCGCCAGCAGCGCGGCATTGATCGGCAGGATCGGGCCCTGCGCCGACAGGTTATAGGCCGTGGAGCCGGCGGGCGTGGCCACGAGGATGCCATCGGCGGCAAGTTCGGCCATCCGTTCGCGTTCGTCGATGAGGATGCGCAGGCGCGCCAGTTGATGCGTCTGGCGAAACAGCGAGACCTCGTTGATGGCATGATGAATGTGCACGCCGCCATGGACGTCCGTGGCGCGCATCAGCAGGGGATTGATCAACGTCTCGCGCGCCGCGGCGAGGCGCGTATGCAGATCATGCGTCGAGAACTCGTTCATCAGGAAACCGACGGTGCCGCGATGCATGCCGTAGATCGGTTTGCCGGTGCGCATGAAGTCGTGCAGCGTCTTCAGCATCAATCCGTCGCCGCCGAGGGCTACGATGATCTCGGCAGTGGCCGGATCGGCATTGCCATAGAGCTGCGTCAGCTGGTCGAGCGCTGTTTGCGCTTCCGCACTGGTGCTGGCCACGAAGGCGATCCGGTCATAGCGCTTGGACGTGGTCATCGGGGGATCGCCGGCTCATGCTGCGTGATTGCGCGGGGTCGTCTAGCCGACCTCGCTGGGGCTTGTCGAGCGAAAGGATAGCAGGTCTTTGAGACGGCCGGGCTGCAGGGAGCGCCGCATCGTTAACGGGGCGAGCGGCGCCCGGTTGCTCCATATTTGCGGGTCAGCTCCTCCGCGACCGCCTTTTCGGGCCTTAATTTGCTGCCGGCGAGCCAAACCTCGGTCACTTTCCCGGTCTTGCCACGAACTCTCCGGACTGCTTCCCCATAACTGGAATAACCTGCTGCCGCGGCGATCGTGCCCTTGTCCTTGCCGGTCACCTCGATCTCGGCGACGTCCATGAAGGGATTGATCGCCTGAGGCGTGGCGACCAGCACCCGGTCTCCGATGGGCACCAGATCAAACGCGCTCCCTGAGGTCCACATGCGTCCCGTCCAGTCGCGGACGCGCTTCTGCGGTGCACCGCGCTGGGCGAATGCACGCAGGATATGCATGGCGCCATCAACCCAGATGGGCGCCCAGCCGTCGGTGGCATTGGTGAAAACCGAGATCGTTAGCTCGCAGGCCGGGATCACGGCGGTGCGCGAGATATAGCCATGAAATCCGCCATTGTGTCCGAACCAGTCCCAGCCGGCGGTGGTGCCGTTCATGGTGCCGAGGCCGTAATAGCTCTCGATAGTTGCGTGCGGATTGCGCCAGTGCCGCCGCGTCATCTCACGCCGGCCCGCCGCAGACAGCACGCTGTGCTTTGCATTGGGTGCGAGCTGCGCGAAGAAGCGCGCGATGTCGGCTGCGGTGCTGACGAAGCCCGCAGCAGGCGTGATGGCGTGGCACGGCGTGTCGCCGGGAATGACCAGACGGCGGTCGAGCGGAAGCCGCGGCGTATGACCTTGCGCGAGGGGCGCCCCCTTTGTCAGCGGCATGTCGGGCTGGGTCTCGCGCAGGCCGACCGCATCAATGATCTCGCGCCTGATCCAGTCGCGATAGGGCTCGCCGGTGACAGCTTCGATGACGAGGCCGAGCAGGCCAAAGCCATGGTTGGAATATTTCAGCCGCGTGCCGGGCGCAATCGCGGGCGGTTGCTGCAGCTCGGACAATAGCTCCTTCTTGTCGAGATAGGGGCGGCTGTCGATGAACTGCCCGGCATCGACGCCGTCGCGCGTGAGACCGGCGCTATGCGACAGTAATTGTCCGATAGTCGTTGCAGCGACCTGCGGATGCAGGCCTTTCACATGGTCGCCAACGGGATCGTCGAGGCGCAATTTGCGTTGCTCGCGGAGCTTCATCAGTCCGGCAGATGTGAAGCTTTTCGAATGCGAGGCGATCCGGAAGCGATGCCGCGGCGTCAGCTTCTCGCCGGTCGCGAGGTCGGCGTGACCGAAGGCATATTCTGCGACGATCTTGCCGCGATGCGCGATGGCGACGAGGCAGCCGGGTTGCTGCGTTGTTGCCATCTGGAATGAGAGCCAGTCGTGGATGTAGTCGAGCGCGGGCTTCAGCCAGGGATCCATCAGAGGTCTCAATGTGAGGAGAGCGTCGCAGCCGCGAATATGAGCTGATCTCTCAGCCATAACAAAGCCGGCACAATCCGAAGGATTGCACCGGCTGACTGATCCGCGAATGGGATCAGTAGGTGGGACCGGAGCCGGGCGCCTTTTCAAGCGCAGCAGCGAGCGATTTGTATTCGGCTGAGTCTTTGCCGCTCAGCATCGCGATCTTGTTGAGATGATACTGCGCCTGATCGCGGTTGCCCTGTTCGACCTGCCACAATCCGTAATACTGCCAGGTGCGGACATGGGCAGGGTCGGCTTTCAGCGCGCGCTCATACCAGATTTGCGAGACCTTGTAGTCGCCGAGCTTGCGATAGGAGTAGCCGATCAGGTTGGCGACATCGGCGCGGTCGTCCTGGCCGAGCGCCTTGAGCTGCGCGATGGCGGCCGTGTAGTCCTGCTTGTCATAGACCGTGGCATAGGCGGTGCGATAGTTGGCGAGGAACGCCGCATTCTCGGTGTTCGGATTCCTAGTCTCGGATTTCTTCTTCTTGTCCTTGGTGCCCTTGGTGTCGGACGCCGGCGGTGCGGAAGGCGTATCGCCGCCTGCGGCATAGGCCGGGGTAAAGAATACCGGGCTCAACGAGGGCGTGGCGGCAACGGCCACGGAAAACATTGCCAGCGTCGTCAGCCTGATCGCGAAGTGGGTCATGCAGCGCTCCTGTTTGCAACAGCAATAATCTGACACGGAAGTCTCAGGTTGTGAACACCGGGCTTGGGTGTTCATTCCCGCTTTTGCCGACAAGGGGAGCAGGTTCGGAGCATCAGACTTGGGGCAGGACGCCTGACCCAGCCGATTATGACGAGGATGTCACCGAGATGAACGAAGCCTGTCCGGCTCCCTCAGAGTGGGTTCAGCACAGCGTCGCTAGCCTGACTGCATTGATCGACAAGCCCGGCCAACCGACCGGTCAGCTTCGTGATCGACACCGACAGGAGACGACCATGTTGAAGAAAATTTCCGCCGCGTTGATTGTGGCTTCCATGATTGTCGCGCCCGCGATGGCTGCGGGTATCGCCAAGACCACGCCAGCACCGATCACCAAGCCTGTGACGTCGGCCGATAACAGGGTGCAGGCCAAGCCCGGCGTGCTGAAAGCAAATGCGAAAATGGACCGCCATCACCGCCATGCCCGTCCTCATCATCGCGTCCACAAGAAGATGAGCACTCACCAGGTTCACAAGCACACCGCCATCCAGACCACAGTCGTGCATAAACGCGGCTGAGGGGGCTCCGCGGTCGCGGTCTCATATTGCCCAGCCGTGATTGCGGAGTTTCAAGGGCCGGTCTGCTGCACCTAATCCCCTGGGATGCATAACATCCCTGAGGCGCAGCAGGCCGGTTCGTTTGCGCGGGTCCGTCACCGAGATGCGAATTCCAATTCGGGAGCGAACCGTCTAGGAGAGGCATGACGGGGATATGCCTGCGCAAGCGAGACGGCACGACGGATGAGACCACATTTGGGGATATCTTCGAGACGGGCAGCAGCGGTGCTGTTGCCGCTCTGGCTTGCAGCATGCGGGGGAGGGGGCGCCGGTGGCGGTATCAGCTTCACGGACGATCAGGGCGTTGCCGCCCAGCCATTCCCGACCAATTATCGCACCGACCTTCTGGCGTTCTTCAAGACCTATCTGAACAATCCGGTCGGCGTTCGTGACGCCATGATGGCGGAGCCGGTGCAACGCACCGTGGGCGGCCGGCTGCGCTATGTCAGCTGCGTGCGCTACACGGCGAAGGATTTTGACGGCAAATACACCGCGCCGCAGGAGCGGGCGGTATCCTATGTCGACAAGCGCCTCGATCGCATTGTCGAGAATGTCACCGAAGCCTGCGCCGGCGCCACCTACGCGCCGTTCCCCGAAATGGAAAAGATGACGCGGTAGAGTTGTTGGCAGCTCTTTAGATCTGCTGTCGGTGCTCGATGCGAGCACGCACGATGCCGGCGTTGGCGCCCTCAACTGACCGCAACGTCGCCACAAGATTGCCGCAGCCCGGCGTGGGTATCTGGACACTGAAAAACCCGATCAAGTTCGTGTGAGCATTGAACCAAAAGCCATTTCGCTCCGCCTGAAAATGAATAAATCCAAAAGTGTTGCTGCTTTGTCGCAGTCGGCAAACATCGATGTGGCAACGCCTGCCGTGAAGCAACCAAACTGCCGCCACGTTGTTTTTCGATGGTCATTACGCAACACAGGGGAACAACCATGAAGAAGCTTCTGCTCAGCGCGTCGGCCATCGTTGCCGTGGCCGCGATCTCGTCTTCAGCCTTCGCTGCCGATCTTCCGGCGCGGACCTATACCAAGGCCCCGGCCTATACGGCGCCGGCCTTGGTCTACAACTGGACCGGTTTCTACATCGGCGGCCATCTCGGCGGCGCCTTCGGTGACAGCAACAGCCTCGTCGGCGATAGCGGCCGGTTCATGGGCGGTGTGCAGGGCGGCTTCGACTATCAGTTCGCCACCAACTGGGTGATCGGTGTTGAAGCCCAGTACAGCTGGCTGACGAACAGCAATACCAGCCTCGTCTTCCCGAATGGCACGACCATCACGGGCGGCGGCAACGATCAGCTCGGCTCGGTCACCGGCCGTCTCGGTTACACTTGGGGTCCGGCACTGCTCTACGCCAAGGGCGGTTACGCCTGGAAGGATAACAACAACCTGACCATTGCCGCTCTGGCTCCCGCGGTTGCTGTCATCGATGGCAACAAGAAGGACGGCTACACTGTCGGTGGCGGTCTCGAATACATGTTCACGCCAAACTGGTCGGGCAAGGTCGAATATCAGTACTACAACTTCGGCAACACCACGATCACCTCGACGGCCATTCCCGGCGGCTCGACGCGCTTCAATAATGACGAGCACACCATCAAGGCCGGCCTGAACTATCGCTTCGGCTGGGGTGGCCCGGTGGTCGCCAAGTACTGAGCAAGTACAAAACCGATTCAATCTTCGACGGAAAGGCCGGCATCACGCCGGCCTTTTTTGTTGAGAGCGTCGTTGTGCCACTGCGTGTGGCGCCGATAGCGCGCCACGCCTCTCCAGATTCAACTGTCAAACAGCCACTTCGCTTCAGACATGCGTCATCGCCCCTGTTGTTTGCGGCGCGGGGGCGCCGTCGTGTCTTGCATTCCCGCCCCCTTGCGAGAGGGCGTGCGGAACGCCGGGTGCCCGTTGCACCCTTGGGCCTGATGCGAATGCGGTCTTCCGCAAGTGAGTGTGCATCAGGACTTTCGGACGCGCTGGGCGAAGTGCCCGGCGTTCCGCCTGCGGTGTTTTTTCAGCCTGCTTGCACTTTGCCTCAGCGAACGATCCGATCACCAAAACTATGGTCCCACGGCGGAGGGACAGGGAGCCTCAAGCGAGAAAGCCGGACGCGTTTCGATTTGGTCGTCCGTCACACTGTCCAGGGATCTTTCCATCTCAAGGTCGGTCGTCTCCTGGCCAGTGGCAGTGCTGGCGCAGATCCGTCCTGCCCGAAGACAGACGTCACCCATGAACCGCGTAACGCCGCATCTCCGGCGTCCACCGCATCCCACCCCGCGAACGTGACGATCGCGATCGCCCCTCTCGGTGGGGCAGGACGAAACGGAATATAATCAATGTAGGGATATTGTCAACGGAAGATAGGAAAAAATGTTTAAGCCTTAAGCGCGGGCCCGCCCCATACTCGTCTTTCCCAGGCAAACCAATTGGTTTGCCTGGGGGCGCGGCCGGGACTTGCCGGACGCGAACCCGGAATCTCAGCATGGGAGTCTCTAATCAGCGCAAAACACCTCAAGATTCCGGGCTCAATCCGGCCCGCTCCGCGGTCCGTCCTGCCCCGGAATGACGAGGGAGTGGAGGCGCTTGCGCCGTCCCTCGGACCCAGGAATCGAAAGTAAACGAGTCCTGAATCCCGGGAAAAATAAGGTTCGAGACTCTCTTGCCAGAATCGCTTGATGGTCATCGGGCGATGAAAATGATCGACAATATCCGCAGTGACGGGGTGCAGGTGGCACTCACGGTCGCCCTGATGGCCGCCTGTGCGGTCAATCTGCTGCTGCTTTATGCGTGGCTGTGAGCGCGTGCGCCGGTTTGGCGCGCGCGGGAGTAGCCGTCGCCGGGCAACTCTGATATCTGACTGCGCGACGCGGGCAGGCGACTGATCCGGATGTCCTGTTTCGATCTCGGGTCGTTAGCTAACCCATTGATCTTGTTGCCGGTTTAGCTCAGCGGTAGAGCAGCGGTTTTGTAAACCGAAGGTCGGGAGTTCAATCCTCTCAACCGGCACCACCAATTCATTGAAAATGCTGGTGTTTTGGCCGCATATCGGCTTGGCAATGCCGGCACAGACGGCGAACCAATACGGTTTTTCCAGCCCCAAAAACAGGACCTTCTGATCTTGGTCCGTTCTCTTTCGGAGTAGTCTCTCAGTTCGAGCGTCAAGAATTAAGTTCGGATGTGTTGCGGACTCGGCACCTCTGAGCGAGCTTTGAATGGGCCTGGCGGGGCATTCGAGCGAGAGCACTCGCCTATTATTTTTTCCATTGATAAATTAATTGGGCTCTGCCATAGCTCTGATGCTGCACCTGAGCGACCAAAGACTCGTTCAAAAGGCATTTGGGGGCGTCCGATGGCAATCAGTAATGAAATACGTCGTTTGGAAACGAAATGGCAGACAGGCAATAGCTGGCCTAAATTCTTGGAATGGCTGGAGATTAAGGACATCCGCGGGTGGAGCGGTCAGCGCGTAAATTTCTCGTTTCCAGTGGTAGCGATTGTTGGAGAAAACGGCTCCGGCAAAAGTACGATCCTGCAGTCTGCCGCTTGCTCCTACTTAAACACCGGCGGAGAGAGCTGGTTTCCCTCTGAGTTTTTCCCTGAAACCGCATGGGACAACTTTACCGATGTTCGGCTGGCGTATGGCTATAAGCAGGGCGGAGAGCATTTCTCGTCTTCGGTGCGGAAACCGACTACTCGATGGTTGGGACAACCCGACCGACCGGAGCGGCCTGTTGAGTATATAGACCTCAGCCGATTACAGCCGGTAGGAACGCGTGTTGGCTATGCCCGCATAGCAAAAAATAAGCACATGGAGCATTCCGCCACTCAGTTTACGTCGGAGCAAGTTTCGCGGCTGTCACATATCATGGGACGAGACTACGACAACGCCCGGATGGCAATCTCTTCCATCGATGAAAATCGTGAGATACCAGTGCTTTCGAAAAGTGGGCGCGTTTATTCGGGCTTTCACCAAGGATCTGGGGAAACTACAATAGCGGAATTGCTCCGCTCACAGCTGCCAAAGTACGGTTTGGTGCTGATCGACGAAATTGAATCATCACTTCATCCTCGCGCTCAGCGTCGTCTCGTCCGCGACCTCGCCGCCGTTGCGCGCGAGCGGGAATGCCAGATAATCCTGACTACTCATTCGCCCTACGTTCTTGACGAGCTGCCATTAAAAGCCCGTGCCTATATTCTTGAAACGTCAGGCCTGAGAGAGATTGTAAGCGGCGTCAGTCCAGAATTTGCTATGACTAAGATGGATGATGAACATCATCCTGAGTGCGAATTGTTTGTTGAGGACGCGCGCGGCGCAACCCTCCTAGGGGAGATTTTAAGTCGGCACGCGAGCGACATCTTTGTGAGGTGTGCCATTATCCCTTACGGGACGGCGAACCTGGGAGTTGCTCTGGGGCAAATAACTAACGCTAACCGCTTTCCCCGACCTACCGTCGTTTTTCTGGATGGCGACCAAGAAGCAGCAATCGGATGTATCCTCTTGCCGGGTGGAGACGCCCCTGAGCGCGTCGTATTTGCGGCGCTACGGACTCAAAAATGGAGGCATCTTTGGACCAGAATAGGTCGCGACGTTTCAAGCGTTGCCGATGCCTGCGAGCGCGCGATGACCTTAACAAGCCACCGGGATTGGGTGCGGTTCGCCGCGAACCAGCTTATGTGTGGCGGCGATGCGCTATGGCAGGCAATGTGCAGTGAGTACGCGGAATACACGCCTGCCGCCGACATCCGATATATCGTAGACGCAATTCAGGACACGCTACGGGCTTAGTAATCTTTCCAACGGTTAGCGGCAGCTATTCAGGGCGCTGGCAGGCGCCCCAGAACGCTTTCAACCTCCCGAGCATGACAGCTGCTGCTCTTCGCGACGTCAGTTCTTCGAACCAGCCTATTTTCGAGACTGTTGCCGATATAGCGCCAAGCGCCGCTCGGCCTCTCGACCTTCACCCCGGGTCTCTACATCTCTGAGAAGCCGGGATAGCCGCCAGCCCTCAAGGTCGCATTTCGATGTGATGGTGTGCTGGCGAAGTTGCTCGCCGATTATCGTAAGTCGCTGCTTGTCAGCAGGTAAAATGCTTTCAGACATATGCATGACTGCCGCTCCGATGTCGGCAGTATGATAATACGGCGTACAAGAAAAAGTTCCTTGGCCCCATCTGGGCCATTAGGCCGTCCGCCCCAGCATGACCTTCTGCTGCTCTTCCGGCGTCAGGTATTCGAGGTACATCTCGGTGGTCTTGATGCTGGTGTGGCCCAGCCGCTTCTGCAGCACATAGATCGAGCGACCGCTCTTGAGCCAATCCACGGCATGACGGTGCCGCAGATGGTGGAAGGTGAAGGGCCTGAAGTCGACACCCTCGCGGCCGGCCCGGATCACGACGGATTCGACGATCCTGCCGAAGTTGGTCGAAGCCTGCTTGTAGGGAGATGCGCTTGGCGAGCGTCGGCCGAATTTTGCTTTGGCCTTGTGCCAGAACATGGCGCGGGTCTCGAGGCTGACGGGCAGGCGGGACAGCAGCTGAAACCCGTAATCCTCTCCGCCATCGACCAGGTCGATCACGCGCCGCTTGTTGCGCTTGCCGACGATGGTCAGTTGCTTCCGGGCCTTGTCGAAGTGCTGCCTTTCGCTGATGGCGAGCTCGTCCAGGCGCGCACCGGTCTTCAGGGCTGCCGTGATCATCTTGGCGAACAGCCCCGGGGCTCGGTCGATCACCATCTGAATATGGGCATGCTCAGGAAGCACAATCGGATCACGCCGTTCCTGCAGCCGCGATTTGCGCCGGCCGCCGGGCTTCAGCCAGGCCGTGACTGGATTGGTCTCCAGCCAGCCCTCGTCGACGCAATACCCCATCACGCTCGATAGCGCAGTCAGGTCGCGCTTGATCGTGGCGATGGTGACTGTGACCGGCGTTTTCCGACCGCGGGGAGTGGAGGGTACGTCGCGCCTGGTGGCAACGATTGTCCCGATCAGCGTCTTATCGACCTCGTCGATATAGAGTCCGTCGAGAAAGGACTGCAGGACGCCCAGCGATGAGACGTAGCGATCCAGCGCCCTCGGGCTGATCTGATCCGCGATGAACTTGCCCCGCGACTCTATGGCCTCCGCAACGGTGCGTCGCTGATCGCCGTACCGCTGCGCTGCTACCGCTCGGGCTCGTTCCGCCTTGCGGCGACTTCGCGCAATCGCTGGATCGTCTGTCCGTAGTGACCATTTGACGTCGCCGCCGCCGGTCTGAACACGCCCGTAGAGGACACCGTTGCGCCAGAAACAACCCGGAGGCGCTTTGCGTTTTGACATACCGTGGCCTCAGCATCCCGGTTGAACTGTTCAAGCTTCACGAGGTCGAAAGTCCAGCAGCCGCGCAGCTTGGCGGCGCCTGGGATCTGGCCGGCGAGGGCCATGTCGCGAACGGTGCGCGGCTCAAGCCCCGTAATCGAAACGGCGACCGCCACCTTCACGCGTTGACGAGAAAGCTCAGGCTTAGACCGTCTCATTTTGGCAGCTCCGACAAAAAGAGCCAGTTGAAGTTGATGGGGTGGTCGCGGCATCGGGATGCATGGGGATGGGGGCCTGTTCACGCGCCATCGTGTGTCCTTTACCCAGCGTGGCCGGCTATTGCTCCGGCCCCGCCGATCGGGGCTTCGCCTTATGCTCCTCGGACTCGCCGAACGTGTGATCTCCGGCAGACGCCGCCGCCTCCCATTCATCGCGAAGAGCCAGCGCCTTCTGCTCCACCTCGTAGACCATGAACATCAGCTGATCGCCCGTCTTCTTCAATTCCGCCATGGCCTGCTTTGCGGACCATGGAGTGTCCGCGACGTTAATGGCCTCTTGGGCGTAGCTCTCCACCAAAGTGGCGGCGATCGACGTCATCTGCACCATGTCGGCAAGGCCGTATTCCAGCTGCTTCATCGCGGCCAGCACTGCCATGTCACCGGCCAGTATCTGAGCTGCGCTCCTGGTTACCTGCCGGGGACGAGCGATCGACGAGTCCGTTTCGGGCAATTGTAGCATCAGCGCGACCCTCCACGACCCGCGCGGAGTGCCTTGGCGCCTTTGGCGGGAACGCGATCGCGCGGCGCGCTCGATGCATCGATGCCGAGCTTCTTGAACACAGCGCGGGCACGATCCGTCAGCTTGCTCTGATCGTGGAAGGGATACGATTTTCCGCGCCCGGTGCGCCTGGCACAGACGTCCTGAACGGGATCCTCGAACGGGATGCTCGTCAGCGGGTATTTGTGATTGCCGTAGAGCTCAAGGCCAACAGACAGCAACTCGTTGACGAGGAACGCATGATAGCGGTGAAGCAGGCCGCTGCGGGTGAGTCGCGTACCGCGCTGAAGCGCTCCGACTACCTTTGTCGGGCGGGGAGGCTCAGTCAACAATCTGGCTTTGTCCGCGATGCTTGCCAGCTCTTTGACGCTGAGCACCTCGCAGTCGTCGCCGGTGTGGGTGTCGATGTGCCTTGCGACCAGGGCAAGTAGAATCGACACCTCTCGCGAGTTGTACAACTTCGCCTTAAGCGCAGATCTGAAGATATCCCAGGCCACGATCATGGCCATCTCAAAAAGCGCCTCGTCTTCTTCCGATTTATCCCCCGGCTCATTGAATTTCTGGCAGATCTCGTCGGCCTTCTTGTGCCAGTGGTCGAGCATGTGCACCGGTTGGCATTCGAGAGCGAAGCCGTTCCGGCCCATCGGAATGCTGCCATAGATGGGATGAACTGATGGCCCCGCCGTCGGGGTTATGATCGATGGATTCGTATCCGCAACAATGTTTTTGTTCGTTAAGCTGCGGCGCGGAGGCGCAGCCCGTTTGCAGGCATCGGCGGTCGCTTGTGATGAAGTCATTCCCATCCCCTTTTTGTGGAGACGCGTCCAACTGGCTGGACGCGTCTGGTCGTTCTGCTAAGCGTCAGTAGTCCTGCCAAAGCCCATGTGAAATAGTTTCCACGAGCGGCGTGGCACCGTCGCGGAATGCGGGAGCGTCAAGCGACACGCCAAATTTGCTAGGGGCAAACTTATTTTCTTGCGTGATAAAAAAGCCTATGCGGGCTTTGACATCTTCGCGCTTCAGGCTTCCATCACAAATTGCAAGGAAGATCGAATTGATTACGTCATCACGGTGAGGAAGATAGGTCGGCACAAGCGACGATATCCGCGTGTAGTCGTTCGCTTCCTCTCGCCTTTGCACATTGCGCAAACGATCCCATCGGCGCTGTTGCGCTCGTGATTTTGATCCCGTGACTTTTTCCAGCACGAAGGCGTGGAATTCCGGATTCTCCCGCCGGTATCGCTCGACGACATTATTAGGTGCAGTGTAGAAGTCGCCGCCCTTCTTCCTGCTGCCGGTTATATGCGTTAACGGAACACCGTTCGTCAGAAGTAACTTGACGCGCTCGATCTGAGCGGGATGAAATGTGCCGGCAGTCTTCAATCGTGCAAGGTTGCAGGCCTTGCAATATCGCCCAGTGCCCTGACGCTTAAATCCAAGGTTATCGCCTGAAAGTGGATGCCCGCGCAGGCAGTGCGTCTTCTCTTTCGACCCTTTCGGCGCCTTGAGAGCATCCGCAGCCTTCCGGTTGGCCTCTGCCAATCGACTGATCTCAGAACCGAACAATGGATAATTCGCTATGTGATTAGCAAGTTTCGAGACTGTGACGACGTTCGCCATGTGGATCTTGCGCAGCGAATTTCCCGCTCGCAAAAGGCCGATCACTTGCGTGGCCTGGGTAGGGATCATCACCCTCGGCGAATGGGATTTGGACAGCTGCTCACGAGCGATATCCGTCAGACATTTGCCGAGGTTCGAGCAGTCAGCAACGTGCGGGCAGATTGTGCAGCATGATAGTTTTACGCGATCGTAGTTCTCCAGTTGAACGGTCATTGCAGGTCTCCCTGAGTTAGCATTCGCAACGTGATTGCTGCGAACCGGCTCAGGGATTCTGCTTCGAAAGGCAAAGGTGAGGCGGGGAGCGTCGAGCATTACGACACCTCCAGCTTGCGGCTGTTGGCGCGGATGACGCGGGCCAACTCGGTGGCGTCGTCGGTGAGCATGACGATGTCGGTCATGTCGTTGCCGGCAGTCTGAAGCCTGCGCATCACTTCGCGCTCGTCGCCCAGGTCGACGTCGGCATGCGCAAGAAGCAGCGCCATTGATTTCAGGAGCTGATCAGTCGACGCGGCGGTGGCTGGAAGGTGAGGCGACAAGGCGGCGGCTCCCGGTGGTGACGGGAGTAATTTAGCGAAACGGCTAACTGTCTGTCAAGAAATACTTAGCCAATACGCTAAGCTCCTATTAGCCGGGATAATCCGGGCCGTAAATAGCTCTGTCGATTACGAAAATCGCCACTGGTTGGATATCGGTTAAAGGGGGGCCGACAATGGTGTCCAAGGAAATATTCCCTGGAATGGAGCCGATCTGCAGATAGCCGACCACTATCTCAAGATTCACCTCGTCCACGCCAAATGAGCTTTTTGGTCCTTCGTTAAAAACGAGGGCGCAGAGACGGCGAGCGGCCCACTGAACCTCGTCAATTTCATCGACGAGGATTGGAATAAGGCGAATGATATCGAATTCCCGGAAAACCGGGTAAAGAGAATCATCCCGCACGGTAGCCCATATCGGCGTATCCGCTCTCAAGGGCGGTGTTCGAGCGATGACGACCGGATAATCCTCGTTGAACCCATAGATAGTAAATTTTCGGGCCCATATTTCGCCGCCCAAGAAAACCCTCAAGGGCTTTTCGTCTGCCATGAGTGCAGATTCTTCGACTTGAAGCGCACCCGCGAGCTTTTCAAGCCATTCGGGGGAGAGGGGCGTTTGCCCCCTCTCCAAGTTTGATATCGTGATTGCGTGAGCCCCGATCTTCTCTGCCAGTTGTTGTTGGGAGAGTTTTCGCTTTTTCCGAACCGTCGCTATCTTATTGGGGTGTCTTGCCATTTAGCTGTTCTACTATGTCAATCGACCGCATCAATAGCGCTAACGCTAGGTCGAGCCTTGTAATAACTTAGCGTTACCGCTAAGTATACGTCTTATGAGCAAATCACCACGACAATGGCGCCTTGATCGAGGTCTGACACTGTTTGCCGCCGCCCGCCTTGTTGGCGTGGCTGGCCGCAATCCCGCTCGCACTTGGCAGCGCTGGGAGACTGGTGAACTTGAGCCCCCGCTCAATGTCGTAAGCACCATCTCGGAGAAGAGCGAAGGTTTGGTCACCTTGGATTCGTGGCGAGACGTTCGCTCGGCGCGTTTCAGTGCGGTGTGTACCCCCACGCTCGGTGAAACGGCCGGCCGTGAGTCCGCTGCATCTGCCGATCCCAATCCTGAAAGCTTAGAATCGCCTCAGCCCGTTCATGGGCTCGGCGATCGCATTGTTGTTCCAGTCTCGGACGGCCCGGCATGACCGCCTTTCATCCCTTCCGTACCGAGACTTGCTTGAGGCGGCGCTGTGTCATGAGCCGGGCCGACTTTAGCTTCATCAATTCCGCGAGCGGTGCGCTGTCGGCTCTTTTGCCGATCCCGTCCAAAATGGCCGCTCCCTGCCGTGGTGATATTGCCCGGCTGCCGACAAGCGCAGAGACCACATCGCTGATGCCGGCAAGAGATGCGCCAGTGTTTTTTCCAATTATCTCAGCAAGGGTCTTTGTTTCGGGATTCAAGTCGACCATTTCAGTCTCCGTTGGTTCGGTTGGCACCACCAACGAGGGATGTAAGCCGGGTGAGTCGCAAGGCTCATCCGGCAAGCATCCCGGTAATACACATGGGCGCTGCAGCATCAGTGAAGCGTCCAGCCCATCTCTTTGTAGTACAGCGGGCCGTGCAGCCGGATCATCTCCTGATCCCATGCCCGATACCGCGCGACGGCAGCCAGGGTGTGACCCTCGGCGGCCCGCGTCCGGATCCGGGCGGGAGGTGTGATGACCAGTCGTCGCAATGTCACAGGCTTATCCTTTGCCACCAGGCGACGGACAGACGCGCCGGGGTGGTGCGCGCCTGTCCGCCCTCGTGCGCCTGGTAGGGCCGGGGCTCACCCTGCAGGCAACGGTTTCCCGATCGCAGCCCGGCACATGCCGCCGCGTTGGGCCCAATCGAAAATCTCTAGCTCTTCGGCAGTCGCCTTCGTCGTCGCCAAACTTTGTCGGCGCGCTGCCTGGTTGTCGTTAACTCGCGATGTTCTGCGTGACGCCTTTCGTCCCAACCATAGGGACACAGGTGATGTCGGAAAAATCCGAAATTCGGTCGGAAACCATGAGTGAGCTGCTTTTAAGTGAGGCATCGAGTCTGTTGCGGGAAGTCGCCGGCGATCGTCGTGCCGATGAATCCAAGAAGGCGGTGCTTCGGCGGGTGGGGCGTGAAGTCCAAGACTGGACGGCATCTCGCATCAAGGACGTCTGGTATCGCGACCGGCGCGTGCGTATCCGCGCCTACGAGGTCGAGTATTTGCGCGCGCTGGTGAGCCGGCGCCAGGAACAGAAAGCAGAAGTCAATGAACTGGAAGCGCTACGCGACCGGGTCTCGCGCATCGAGCGGCTGCTGGGAGCAACAGATCCGGCGTTCCACAGCCCGTCGATTGCTGCGGCTCGGCAGCAACTCAGCGAGATGGCTGGAGAGCCTCGCGTTGTGGATCGATCCAACACTTGAGGCTGAGGCTATTGCGAACCTTGACACGACAGGAGAGAGCCAATGACTGAAGCAATGGGAAGAGCCGTCGCTGCGTCCGATGTGGCCAGCATTGTGGGAAGGATGGGTCCGCGCCATCGTGTGCTGGATCCGACCGGCATCGATCGCTTGGTGGTGGAGACGTTGACGGATACGTCGGCGGACTATCGGGCCGCGGTGAACCGCCGACTCGGTGCCTTTGTGGCCATGCTATACGGCCGTCCGGATCTGGCGCCATTCATCTCGGACGATCTCGAGTTCCTGTTTCCGGCGGCAGTGGTCGGCGCCATCGCAAGGTGCCCTATGAGGTCGTGCGGGGCGTTCTCGCGCTACGATGTGGACGAGTTCAGAGCTCATCTGCTGTTTGCAGCACCGATCGGCGGTGTGGCATGAGCATGAACTACGGCGTCGTTTGGCCATCATTCTGGACCGGCTCCACGGGCCGGCGGCTTCGCGGCGATGCCAATGCCCAACTCGTTTCGCTGTATCTGATGACGTCGCCGCACGGGAACAGTCTGGGCATCTACCGTTGCCCTCTCCAGTACATCACGCTGGAAACAGGATGCCCCATCGAAGGTGCATTGAAGGGGCTTCGAAGGCTCTGCGAGATTGGGTTCTGCACCTTCGATGAAGCGACGGAGACGATCTGGGTCCACGAGATGGCGCGATACCAGATCGGCGCCGACCTGAAGCCGCAGGACAAGCGGCAAAAACACATTCAGCGCATCTTCGATCAGATAGAGAACAAGCTGATACAGCAATGTTTTTTCGAGAAGTACGGATCGTCGTACCATCTGACGGCCCCGCCTGTTCCTCCGTGGAGTGAGGCACAGGATGAAGGAGCATCGAAGCCCCTTCCAAGCCCCTCCGAAGCCAATAACAACTTCAATATCAATAACAACTTCAAGACAGACTCTCTCGCGCATCCTTCGGATGACGCAGAGACGGACAACCAAAAACCGAAGCCGAAAGCCAGGGCAGTCAAACCACGCACGCCGATCACGAACTCTGACGGCTTCGACGAGTTCTGGTCCGCATGCCCGCTGAAAAAATCCCGAGCGGCGGCGCTGAAGGCCTGGCCAAAGGCGATCGCCACCGGTGCGACGCCTGCCGAAATCACCGCAGCAATGCGCCGGTACGCAATCGAGCGGGCAGGGCAGGACCCTCGCTACACCAAACACCCGTCGACGTGGCTGAACGCCGGATGCTGGGCCGATGAACCCACTAGCCCGCTCGGTCACACGTCGCCTGCCGGCATGAGCGGTTATGCGCAGATCTTGTTCACCAGACACATGGAGCGAAGCGGTGAGCCGATTGCCGACGCCTACGACCACCAGGACTAGCCAAGGCTCGCCTGGGACCGATCTGCCGCTGGCGAGCGAGCTCGCGGCGATCCGTCTCGGGTGGGAGGACGGCCACCTGTCGGCGCCTTTGCCCGAGCCGGTGCGCGAGCGCCTGACCAAGCGACTGGAGCTGCTTCGATCGTGCTCGAGGCCCGCTGCCGTCGAGGCGATTGAGGAGGAAGTTGCAAAGCTGATGCTGGGCTTCCCGTCGACGCGCGGGGTGCCTGTGATCGAGGTGCAGCTGCAGGTGCGCAAGTATGCCGAGGATCTGCTCGGCGTGCCCTTGTGGGCTATCAAGGACGCGTGCCGAGATATTTCGAGAGGGTCGGTGCCGGGACTCAACCCCGACTTCCCGCCGACATCGCCGCGCTTAAGACTGGTCGTGAACGGTTACGTGACCAAAGTCCATCACGAGGCGCAGCAGATCAAGCAGGTGCTTCACGCGCCGATCTTGCGGCCTGCTGACCCGGCAGTCTGGGAGTCAATCAGGGCAGGGCTCGTTGCCAGGTCTCGCGAGCTCTCCTGCTTGCACGACACGCCGCCGAAGCCGGCGCCCACTTTACAGGAGATCGAGGAACACTACGCCAATCACGGTCTGGCGTTTGAGCGCAGGCGCGACATCCACGGCGATAGAGCCTCAGACGACCGTGAGGGGGAGGGGTAGCCGGATTTCTATCGCAAGAGGGCTGCTGGACCGCATGGGTTCGAAACTTCTCAAAACACCAAATTAAAATCCAAGGATATCAATTGTGGCTAAGGGCAGAAAGCCGAAGGCGACCCACCTCCGCCTCGTGGATGGCACGCACAGACCAGAACGACACGGAGACCCTGCGGCGGCGCAGAGAGCTGTGGCACAGGCGGCGGCGGGCTTTGGGCCACTGTCCCGACCGCGGTACCTGACGGGCGCCGCGAAGGCGGCTTGGGAGCGGTACGTCGCACCGGCTGTGTGGCTTGATGCTTCTCGTGAGCCGGCGGCGATCGCCTTCTGCGAACTCTGGAAGGAGATGCGAATGGCACCGACGACGTTCCAGGCGGCCAAGCACAGCCAGATGCGTGGATACATGAGCGAGCTCGGGCTGACGGACGAACGCAAGCGCGCTGTTCAACCTGCTACGGAGGAGCGCGATGAGCACTTCGATTGACCAGCATCGGTTACTTGCGCGGTTGGTCGGCAGTGCGACCGTGAGCGCGATACATGTGCAGGGGGGAGGGGGGATTAAATGTCTGGAGCAAAGAAGAGCCTCTACCGCACGTTATCTCACCTACAGAATTTTTCCCTCTGTGGGGATTTGAGAGTGGAAACCTTAGTCGAAACTGAAGAAGCACCTGCATTTCAGTGCTTTTCAAAACTTCTTGCGAGGTTCGCAGGGGTTTCCAATGAGGGGATGTGCGAACTGATCGCGAATGAAAACAGAGGAATGTCTTGATCAATCAACGAGGTTCGCAGGGGTTTCCATTGCGAACTACTGGAAACCACATAATTGAAATTGGTCGGACTTAGATATGCAAGAAACGCGTGGCTGTAAAAAGTGCGGCGAAACTTTTTCCTACGAACGGTCCCGTAGTAACGGGCGACCTCGTTTGTTTTGCTCAGAATTTTGCAGAACCGCGCGGGTGGCCGAACTGAATGCGGGATATCGCTCCGACGGCAGGTACCGCTCGCGTGCTCACACGGCCCGCGAGGCAAAATACGAGAGAACCTGCGAGACATGTCAGCTTCCATTTCGCACTGTAAACCCCGTGACGAAGTGTTGTAGCCGTCGTTGTGGCTGGCTTCTCGCTCAACGGACGGCGCACTTGACTCGATCGGTAAATGCAGCCGCTCGACGCGCGCGGGTATGCGAGCATTGCAAGGGGCCGTTCATCATGCGGAATCCCTCGGGAGCGGCTCGAGCCGGCAAAAGCAGAGAGGGTCGGTTCTGCTCGCGGGCGTGCGTGACAGAACACCGCTCCAATAGCGGTGCGTCGTCGGAAGTGGCAGCGATAAGCTGTGTGGAGGTCTAGAGTGGCCGAGGACTCCGCGCACCAAAGCTGCATCTCGTTCTCCACGGGGTATCTTGAAACTTTGGCGAAGCTGAACAATGCGCAGATGTACGTCGCACTTCGGGCGGTAGTCGACGAAACGCCCGGTCTGTCGAGGACGTTGGCGCTCGCCGTGCGAGACCAAGCAATCCGGGAGCTCGCTGCCATCTACGGAGCGGCAACCAGCGCCCGGCGCGTCACTGCCGCTTACTCTCGCTATCTGGGTAATGCGTGGCACAGCGAGCGTGACACCGGTCCAGCCGAAAACGCACCGATGGATGGTGTCCTCCTCTTCAAGATAGCCATGGCGAATAGTGGAAATAGCATCGGCTACCATCAGATCCGCAATATTTTGCTCGGTCACCGCGGTAATAGAATTTGAGAAAACCCCCCGTGTTTCTCAAATTCAACTGGTTCAGAGTTCGTCCGTAGTTAAATTGACACGGCGCACCTCATGCCCGCTGTCTCATCAACATGGGCAGAACATGAATCTGTTAAGTGGAATAGCCAGTCTTGTTACAGGCGCCCGTGCCTCGTCTGTCGGTGATGGCATTGATCAGCTCCGGGCAGAGCGACAAGTAACGCAAGCAGCGCTTCGGGGCAGTGCGGAGCGCCGTCGCACTTTGATGCTCAGCGACGCGCCTGATGATCAAATTGCGGCGATCGACAAAGTAATCGACGGCTATCACCTTACGCTCGAGCGCCTTGAGCTCAAAGAAGGCGTCCTGATTGCACAGATGCAACACGCGGGACGTCAGTGATGGCCAAAGGTCAGATCGCAATGATTGACTACGAGCGTGGGGCCGGATTCATCGCCCGTGACGATGGAGAGCCAGATCTGTGCTTCCACTTCATGGATTTGGGGAGCGAGAACGTCGCCGCTCCGGGTGCCCGCGTGATCTTTGAATCAATACGTTCTTCGAGGAGCGCGAAGCCCAAGGCGGTTAACGTGAACGTGGTTACCTGATGAGCAAAGGGGATTAATCCTTGAGGTCCAGATGGTTGGACGGACGGGTAATTCAACGTCAATTTCCGCACTATTCTAGAAAAACTTGGAATTCGATCCAGCAGCTTTCGCGACTACGGATGCACTGGCGCGGATCAACAACAACAGGAGAAATACCATGCCGTCACCCGATCAGATGGGCTCACCGTTCCCCGCGGCCCGTTCACATCAGCTAGGGGATGGCTACGGCGGCAAGCTCACAGCGCTTGCTGAATTGCCAATTCATGCGCTCGGCGATGATTACGAGGTTGAAGGCAGTGGCACCGTGCTGTCCCTGCCGGTGATGCCCCCAGGCAACAGTGTCTCGTTGCGATTGCTGGCGACTCCAACCTTCAAAAACTCCGCGAAGCTCATCTGTCCCAATGGCGTCGATTATCTTGGAAAGGCGGGCGATCTTGTTACCGCCCGATCGGACGGAGACAGCGTGTGGCGTCTGTTCGTCAAGCCTGCTTCTGGATCGCAACTCGCCGACCAGTCGCTGTCTCTCAGCAGCACCCAGCAGGCGCAGGTGCGCGCCAATGCGGGCGTGCTCGGTCGCAATCGCGTCATCAACGGCCAGTTCGCCATCAATCAGCGCGGCGCTGTTAGTGTCGCAGATAATGCATACGGCCCGGATCGATTCCGAGTGATCGGCGAATTCGCCACAGGCACGATCTTTACCGACGCTTTCGACGCAGCGGGCGGCAGCGTTCCTGGTGGCGCATTGCAGTTTGGCGGTACGACGGACAAGGGCGGCTATTTTCAGGTCATCGAGGGCCGCAACTGTAAAGACCTGCGAGGCAAGATCGTCACGCTGTCGATGCGGCTGGTGGTCAACAACACACGCCTTGGCAACATGAAGATCGGCATTCTCGAGTGGACAGGCACCGAGGACGCGACGACAGGTGACCCTGTTTCATCGTGGGGCGCGGATGGCGTTACGCCGACGCTCGCTGCCAACTGGGCGTTCAAGAACACGCCTACCAATCTGAACGTCACGACGTCTTCGGCTACCTATTCAGCTACGGCGACGCTTGGATCGACCTTCACCAATCTCGCCGTTATGATCTGGAACGACGACAAGTCGTATACTGCCGGCGACAACTTCGGCATTACGAATGTTCAGCTGGAAGAAGGAGGTGTTGCAACGCCTTACGACCAGAGGATTCACGGACAAGAACTGTATTTCTCTCAAAGATATTTCAGTCTTTTGCCGGGTTGGGTTGGCAAATGGATCAGTACAACCGCTTGTCAGTTATCAGGGTCTTTCTGGACCAAAATGCGTGCAACTCCCAGCGTTACCGTCGTGTTCGGTACAGCAGCGCTGAATGATTACGGCGTTGCAAATATAAACTTAGTTTCGTTCTCTGCGGCTGCTCTTGGCGATAGCGGTGGATACATGAACCTTAATACTGCAGCTGGCACAGCTAATGCCTTGTGTGGCTACCTCGATAATGTCGGCAAAGTATTCTTGAGCGCTGAAATTTGACGGTTGCTCTTAGGCGGCTTTTCCAGGGCGGGCGGATTCGGCGATAACCACTGATTAGAATGATACTCTACGTGGTCAGCTACGGTCCGCCCAAGTCGGTTCAGAGGGAGTTCAACGCTTCGATAGAGCAGCCACGCCGCCAATATATTGATGCTGGCGATTCCGATGAAGAACGCAACCTGGACCAAATAATAGAGATCCCAGAAAGGCGACGCGGTTTGCAGGAAGCTGGTCCACCATGCTTGGGTGATCGGCCAATTCAGCAAGTAGATGCTGTATGAAATCGCTCCAAGGAAGGCGAGCGGACGCGTATTAAGTGCTCTGTCCACGATTGCGACACGCCTGCCGGCAACAAGCATCAGGATGATTGTTGCCGGGATGATCTCAAGGAAAATATAGAGGCTGACGTCTCCGGGATGCAGGAAACGGTTTGGGAAAACCCACAACTGCGGAATGATGCAATAAGCGAACAGTGCACCTATGCCGATAGGGACTGCCCCTCGGCCCATGCGATCGAGGGCCTTGCTGCCGTAGTCATGCAGCAGGACGCCGCAATAGAAAAAAACCAGGAAGCCCGTGGATAGCGGGCCGGTGACGTACAAATGCGCCAGCAGCGCGATGAACACCGCAGCATGACCTATCGCGGAGATCCGCTTGTGCAGCACGATGACGAAGGGCAGCGCAATGCTGCAGTGTATCTCAACGATGATCGACCATAGAGGGGCGTTCAGTGCGTGGCTTTGTGCGGCCAGCGATTGCCAGAATGTTTTAAGACTGAGATCTAGGGGCAGGCTAAAAGCCCATCCGATGATCCATGCTGTGATTATCGCCGCCCACATTGCCGGCAGTATGCGGAACGCTCGACGCGTCAGAAATGCGAAGTAGCGCGGGACGAGATCGCCGGATTGCCGATCCCATTGCAGCTTCATCGCATAGCCGCTGATGACAAAGAACAGTAAGACTGCAGCTCGCCCACTGAAGACAACGTGGGTCAGCCACTGCAAAAGCTCTTGAGTTTCGAAGGGTCCTGAAAACATGCCGACCGTCTGCGGCTTCATCGAAACGAAAGCATGTTCTGCGACGACGCACATGGCTGCCACGCCGCGCAACGCGTCAACCTGGACTTCTCTATCTGGTTGCAAAAGCGCTGCCCCGCCACATCGGCGGGAACTTATAGAAACAATCAGAAATGTAAAGCTCTGGTTGCATAAATCCGCGCTGCACAATTCTAGCGGGTTTCGTCTGGGCCTGCCTTTCCCACAGGAGATGCATGACGGCTTGGCCGAAAGACACTCAGGCTGCCGTCCTGGCGGTGCTTAGCGCAGCGTCCGGTTATTCGGAGCCATTTAACGGACCGAATCCGGGAACGAGCTTGGGTGGACCGTGAGTGATGAACTGCCAAACAGGCTGCATCTCCACCACGACCTGCCGCAGCATTTCAGGAAGGTCGGTGAGCATGAAGCTTGTGCCCATGCCATCGTCCTCGTGAACATAGCGGAGCCTGATGAACGCGCTCCGCCCGTTTTTTAAGGACCAAGCCAGATCCGTCGGAATCGTGTCGCCGGTCGTCGCAAGTAACGCCGCGCGCATGCGGGCCACCTGTGGATTTGCCTCCGCAATATTCCATAGTTGCTCCAGCCGCTTGCGTGACGCCAGCGATAACATCTTGAAGAGCGCCTCCAGATCATGGCTTTGAGGCGTCGGCTTGCCCTTCGTTTCCATTGCAATGATACACTTGAAGTACAATTCGGAAGCGAAGGCAGACAGCACCATCGATGGGGAAGCAACCGTCACCAGCAGATCGCGGTGTTGATCGGATCGCAATAATCGATCGGCGATCCGGAAGCGCTCCGCATTCATGAAAATCTTAAAGGGGTCTGGCGCAGGCACAGGGCCTATTTGTCGAGATCCTTACCTGAGGGCATCAGTTCATCGGCCACTGGATGGTTGGAGAACATCGCCGCCGCGGCCCGACTTATATAACTGCCGACCTTTTCCATTTCCGCCGCGCGGTCTGCGATCCCTAAAGGATAGCGGATCCGGAAGTTGATCGATGCTAATTGAGTTTGAAAATCGAGCAAATCATCAGCCGTAAAATGAACGCTTAACACTTGGTCCTTGCGGACCCTGACGGCGGTGATACGATTTAGATCGCCGGTGCTCCATTGTAGCATTCCGTGCACCAGCGCGTTGCGATAATCCGACAAACGCTTAATTTCGGCGATCTGCTTCCTAAGGATATCGCGTCGCTCATCCTCCGAAGTTTCGACCACATTCGCTTCCCAAAGTTCGAGCACTTGGGAAAATTGCATATTATTCATCGCTTTCGGCAGTTCGGGCGTGCCGTCTTCGTCGAACCGAGCGAGTGTTTGATGAAATATCTCGTATTCCATAGCACCCCAGTGAGCCACGACGAGGCCGATGAGCCCTAGCTCTCGTTGGCTTAACTCGACCGAAAACAGATACTTCAATTCCGTGTCGGTCATGAACCCCCAGCCCCGCTTAAAATAGCAGATTGATAGCGACCGCAAGGCGAGCGCAACGAGACTTTAGCCTGAACGGGGAGGCTATTGATGGAGGACCGCCCACCAGGTGAGTCCAGCGATCGCATAGACCAATATCAACACGCTCCAAGGATGACGTGCAGGCGCCTGAATTGACTCTGGCTTCAGATCAGTATCCGGGACCGTGCCTCCGCTTGAAGCAAGGAAGTGGCGTGAGGCACTCAGGCCGGTGCCTGGGATGCCGGCTGTCACTGTGTTCCCCGCCGTGCCTGTCGTAAAGCCTAGTCCTTTCACGCCGATGCGCACGCTCGCGCTCTTCTTGCCAATATTGAGCTTGATGCCTGGCGCTATCGAGAACGACTTTCGAAACCGAATGGCCATGGCATCTTCCGACGTGGTGCTAACCTACTGCGTAATGCGGATATCGCCAGTTTCTTCGACGACGGGGCGCTCGCCGTCGAAGTCTCCATCGGCAAGTAGGGCGCCTATTCCGAAGAGTACCATGCCGCCGATCCAAACAAGTGCTGTGGCGGCTAGATAAGCGGACGTGCCCATGCCGATTGAGCCGGTTAAGCCGAAGAGGGTGCCAGCGTTGTAAAGGAAGCCTAGCCCGCCCCAGAACCAGAACAGCACGGTGAGCAGACCTCTGCCGGTGCCGTGATGTGTGCGTAGGCGAAATGTTCGCTCCCACGAAGCGTTCTGCCGGAAGAGCCCCATGGCACCTCGTACTGATCTTTATGCTCGGTGATTGCTCTGAGCCTTCGAGTGCTGGTGCGTTCGAGCTCGGACAGGTCGCTACTTCCGCTTGGGGGGCTTGGCCGCAGGCTTGGCCGGCTTCCCATCGGCATGAGCTAAGACCGCGCCAGCCAGCCGCTTGGTGTCACGTCCTGCGTTTGGATCGCGCAGCTTCTGAGCAGCCAGCTTTTCAATGGCTGGCGAATGATCCCGCGGTCCCTTGATGTTTGCCATGTTTCCCTCCCCATTATTGGGAGCATCAGAGCGCAACCAGAGCGCGAGAGCAAGGGGCGACCCCTCATCCATTAGGTGAGGCTGGGTTCCTTACTCAAATGGGTGCGGAGGGGGGCTAGCGCTTTGCGGGCCGTTTCGGAGCTGGCGCTTGGTCTCCGAACATCTTCTCGATCGGATAATCGAGAAAAGCAGCACCGCCTGTCTTCCATCGCTTTGTAGATGATGTCGATGTCGCGCATTACCGATCCCTCACGAGCTTGGGCCGGTTGCGCCACTTAGTATCCTTGTCGACGGAGTGGTAGACCGGCGTGCCCTTGGGCCATAGTGCCTGCAGCATACCGAGCCGGGCGAATTCGATCGGCCCGTCGTACTCGGCAGCTTGGATCAGGACGTGCATCGCGTTCTGCCACGGTAGGGCGTCGTGCGCCTCCTTTGGCAGGCGAGTGATGTATTCGCCGGCTTCTTGGAGGGTGGCGAGCTTACCACCGGCGGGCAGAGCCATGGGCTCGGGAAATCGGGTCGACCAGGACACAACGCAACTCCGCAACTGAACGGCGGATTTAAACGCCCTGTGGTGGATTCGTTCCCGGTAGCTGGCCGTCGTGCTAAAGCCCTAGCGAGGCGGCTGGCAGCTTAAATTCTTCGCCCATCTCGGTTCGGTCAGCTGGGTCGCAATTTGGGCCCCAGATGATGTAGCCGCCACTGGCGTGCATCTCGATGAGGCCACTAGCTATGAGCTGGTTCCGGCCGAGGGCGTATTCAGCCGCACTGGCCTTGTCCCTGTTGAGAAAGGTCGCGTTCCAGGCGCCGATCGGGATCATGCCTCTGCGGTCGGCGCCTATCGCCTTTGCAATTTCCAGGAGGCGGGCCGCGGCGGCGTCAGGTTTGGCGTAGGGGCGGTCTTTGGCGAATTTCTCGGACGACTTGCTCATGCTGCCGTTCGATCCGATTCCGAACTCGGCGGTCAAGACTTGATGATGTTCTCTAAATTTTCTTATCTGGGCCATGGCCGATACCTACGGCTATTGGCCGTTTCAGATCGCTATTCCTGACGACGAAGAGACTTGCGTTAAGGCGACGAGCTTCAGTTCACGGAAACAGTTGTCGCTGCGTGTGCGTGGTCCCAGTGTGATGCACGGAGACAGACGGTGGGCTGTTTTCTCCTTCACCTACCAGAGAGATGCGGAAGCGCTACGCAATGCGTTCGTTGGGAGATGGGGCACGCATTTGTAGTGCCCGGCAGAGTGCAAGGGGAAGTGGTAAGGAGAAGAGTGTCGGCGGCGCGGAGAGGAGGAGGCAGCCAAGCCACATCCGATACAGGAAGCTGCAGCTCGCGAACTGTCCTTTTGGCTGTTTTGCCATCGGATATGTCCAATATCCCGCATGCCGCACAATGCTATTTGTCGTTAACGTTTAGCCACAGCTGGACCGCGCGAGCGGCGCGCATCCACTCGCTGGAGCTTTGGGGAACGCTTCGGCCGTGCTGATAACCGGCCAGATCGCGAATTGCGGACAGTGCCGCTCGTTCAGCTTCGGCCATGGCAGGAGACGTGTTGGGTGTCGGTTGCTCGGTGGCGAGGCCTTCCAGCAGTCCGCGTGCTTCCTGATCGGTGCTGATCGCGGCAACCTTCAGGATGGATCTGCAATAGCGGGCTTTGATGAGGCTTTGGTCGTCGCTCATTCGAGCGCGCTCGGAGACTTGGACATTTGGCGGCGTAGGAAAGTCAAACTGGTCGGTTTTATTCAAGATACAGCCTTGGTCGATGAGACCATAGAACATGCGATTGCCGGACTAGTTCCCGCAGATAAAGGCAGATCAATCCTCTCGCAAGAGGAAGCGAGCTCGAAGCTGCTTCTCGATGCGCGCCACAGTTTTCGCAAGATCAGGATAGTGCCGGCGCTCGGTGGCGTTGGTGAGCGCGGACCAATTGCCGTCCCCGATCGGGATAATCGCAATCTTGGCATTGGGGAAGGCGGAGCCGGCAAGCTTCTCGTGAAAAAGCCAGATCAGCTCATCGGCGGTAACGATCTTCTTGGGCATGGTGGCCAAACGTCAGGAGGTGGTCGGAGACTGATTCCTCTAAGGGATCACGGCGCCATGCGCAATTCACGCAAAGATCACTCGATGAGCAGACCGTCGATCTCTAAGGCGTGGCGGAAGGCGTATTCCGCCGCGGCATGGTCGGCGTCGCTCATCCATGCGAATTCAAGCATGCGGTGTGCGATGCGCCAGTGCGGGCGGGCGTTGCCCTCGACGCTTCGCAAGTAAGCGGACGCACCGGCGGTGTTGATGATCTTAAGCTTGCCCAGCGGGGATTGGACGGTGAAAGGGCCGAAAACCATTGGAGTATCTTAGGAGCTGCTCGACCGGTCGGACTGCGATCTCAGGCGGGAAACTGCTTCGTGCAGCTTGTTCAAGCGCTTGGCGAATTGATTTGCTGTTTCGGCGGAAAGCCCGACGGCTTGATAGTGGTCGACCACAGCTATGGCCTTGGCTTCATTATCCCAGACCAGCCAACCCTTCGTCCCTTTTCTAACCTGGAATCTCATCGGCACCGTAAATGCGCAACCGACAGATCCCGTTCCGTGTCTGACACCAGAACTGGCTTGCACGGCTCTTTGACCTCAACCGATCAATTCGTGGTCCGGCGCCAGCTGCCGCCCGATGGAGGAGACCAGGTCCGCGATAGCACTCTGATCTTCTTTCGAACGGTCCTTTTTGAAGTGGCAGACGGGATACCACCCCTCGCGGCCTCTCAGTATCTGTATCCGCACCTCCTCGGCCGCGCTCGGTTTCGTCTTCGCCAGTTCACGTTTGACCAACATCTCAAGGTCGTGCGGCGTGTATTTGATCATGCCTTCATCTCCAGTCGCTTTCGGCTTAAATCGCGAAAAACGCAGAGAGTTCCGGTGGGGACAGCTCATGCCGGCTCGTCCACAGGCCATCCTATTCCACGCCGCGCTGAAGTCCGATCTGGGGGACTACACACCGGCGCTGAAAGCTGGACTGAAGAAGGCGGGGTTCGCGTGCGTCTATGTGGCGTCGGCGGGGAAGGCGTGCCGGGTCGGCTATGTACTGGACTTGCAGGCAGCACTCCAGCGCTTCCAGCGGACGTCACCGGTGCCGATCGAGGTCGAGGAGGTCATGTGGGTGCCTGACCGCGGGATAGCGACGACCATTGCCAGGCATGGGGCTGCGGGCGGATGGCACGACATTTCAGCTGCGTCGGTGGCCGGCGAGCTAGGACTGACGACGGTGCGGCTATATCCCGAGGCGGTGACCGTGCCGCATGATCAGCTTGTCAGTCGCTGGGCAAGGAGAGTGGACTGAACTTCCTACGTGCCACTTTGTTGGGGCGAGAATGTTGCCTGCATTGTTTTCTTCCGGGAGGTAAGCAGACGGCCGACGCCGATGAACGGAAGCTCGATGTAATTCACCGAGAGGTAGGCCACAGGCACGGTGAATGCCGTAATTACCAAGCCAGAGATCAGGCCGGCCACCAGCGGATGCGGCAAGCCTGATAGCTGATGGAGTTGGTGATTGATTATTTCCAGAAACAACACGTTCCACAGGTACAAGCTATAGCTGATGGTACCGAGAAATACTGATATCGGCTTGGCCAGGAAATCGCCGAAGGCGCCGGCTTTACGGTAGTAAATGAGCCCAACCAGAAACACTGCGATCGTTTCCTGAATGGTGTGACGCGCAAAAATAGTTCCGATAAGGAAGATGGGCCATGACCACGTCGGGATACGGCTGATCACGGCTCTGCCAAGCGGCGTCGGAATTAGTGCACCCAAGGCGAAGCAATAGATGAACATGCGGAACTGGACGAGGTAGCCCTTCAAAGGCGGCAGGTACAGGCACGCGAATATCAGCGCGACGACTATCAGTCCGGCCTCTTTGAAGCGTTTGAAGGCCAGGAAGCCGAGCGCAAGCAGGACCGCCCCCCACGCTTCGACACCGAGGGTCCAGGTGGCACCGTTCACGGGGTATTCCAGCAAGCCCAAATTGAGAAGAAGGTTGTCTAATGTGCGAGGAGTTCCGGATGCGTTGAAGACCAGCCAGCACGCTACGAGGCAGACAAACAGCACGGGGTATATTCTGAAGAAGCGCCGGATGAAGAAATTGCGAATAGACAGCGGAGTCGGGGAGGAATCTCTCATGAGGCTTTCGAAAAGGACCGCGCCGCTCATAATGAAAAATAGGACGACCGCAGTCTGGCCGTTCATGAGGGTTAGTCCGATCTTTGACAGCCAGTCGCTCGATCCATTGATCTGGCTGAAGTTCCGGTAGAGCACTCGGCTAACAAGATCGGGATCTGCGCCCAGGATGGCGTGGAAGAAGAGGACTATGAGGGCTGCATACCCTCGCAGGCCGTCAAGCTGTTCGTTTCGTTGTGATGGGCCGGACATGCCCTGAGTGTTTCAGAATGTTTCGGATGGTGCAAACGGGGGCAATTAATCCGCCGTATTGACCTTCATCCGCGAAGCATATATTCACGGACAAATCACCTTGAGTGAAGAAATGCGCCCGCCCCGGAGATGTCCGCGGCGGGCGTCGTGGTTTTATGGGGCCAGTGAACTCTCTCTGAAATCCGGCGTTAACGGAGATTGGAGGCCCTTTATGTTTCGCATTTTATATCTCAGCACTGCCAATCAGCCATTTTCGACCAACGATCTCGCCAAACTATTGCGCGCGGCAAGATCGAAGAACACAGCAGTCCACGTAACGGGAATGCTGGTCTATTCGGATGGCGACTTTCTTCAGATACTTGAAGGCGAATACCAGAGCGTCACCGGCATCTATGATCGCATTATCAGTGATCCACGGCACGGGGACGTCAGCGTCCTTCAGCGGGGCCTTGGATATGGGGATCGGCTGTTTCCGAACTGGTCGATGGGCTTCAAACGCGTGCCGGACCAGACTTTAGTTGACGAGGCTGTCGGGGTGAATAGTCGGGTCAAATTGCGATATCTGGACGCTATGTCGGCGCTCGATTTCCTGCTGGCGTGCAGCAGGAGTCAAACCTAATCGCCTAAGAGATGTGCGCCCTAAACCTTAGATGTACTTCAAGTTTGACGTCCAACTGAGAGGATGCGCCAAAGCCGCGTGCGTCGCCGCGGATGATAGTGCCAGCGAAGCTGAGCGTTGCCTCATCCAGGCCAAATAGGGATGGGGTATGGTGGGCGTGGCGCGATGTTCGGACAGTCGCGTAGAACTTCCCATCCCGTTGGCTGTAAGTCCCTTTGTAGAGCAGCGATGAATCGCCCCCGAGCAAAATGCCATCGCATAGCACAACGACCCCAGAGCCCGTGGGGTTGTCGGGGCCGGCACTGAACTCGATGCTGTAGAGCCCATTTAGAAGCAACGACTACGCCTTCTGGCCGCGCTGGATAGGCATTTCCAATCGCCGAACCCGCGGTGTTGTTCCACCCGCCCGGCTGATGGGGATGAGTATGGGCGTTCACGACCTGAAGTAGGTCTTGATGGCCGAGTGTGCCGGGGTGACTGGCTGATCATGCAGTACGAAGCCGCGGCACGGCCGGGAGGTCTGCAGGGAGCGATGGCCAAATACTTCTGCCAGGTGGCGGGTATCGAGCCGATCAACAGCGGCGACGGATCGGCCAACTGGTGGATGTTCGCGAACGAGCCAGGCGAGATCTACGAAGGGTTGTTGGCGCGGTTTCCCGCGTCGCCTCCGCACCCATCCGAGAACGCAGCATGATGCGCCGTTCTTCGATCATCCTACTTGAGTTCGTAGATAGTCCGGAGTTGGTCAACGATCCGTTCAACATCAAGCTGGGGATGCGCGACCGTCCGCGGCGCAATGATGGGTTTCGCTGTCCACCCGTTGTCCGGATCGCTGCTCACCGACACAATGATGCCAGTCCCATACAGCCGAGAATTTATGATCTTCTCAAGCTGAAGCGCCGAGATCTGCTTTTTGATCGTCGGGGGTGCCATGAGCAAAAGTATAGCACCGGTTGCTAAGGCCGATGGAGACGAAAGTTTAGGCAGCAAACCGCCATGCGTTTCGGCGTCTTGTTCGTTCGCACTGCAATTGAGATTGGACGAGGGACAGAACACGCAGCTTCTGCAATTAAAGATCGGTGATTTCGTCGAGTTCGTGCCTCTAGAGGTGTTGGCCGCTTCAAATTCGACATCCGGCTTAGCGATAGTGCGCGTTGGTATTGCGCTGTCGTCAGGCCGCAGTGCCATAACCGGCTGGCTTTCGAATTGGCGCGTCAGGGTTTTCGTTCGTTTTATCCAAGAAGGCGGATATGGGTGTCGCACGCGCGGGTCAAAAAGGCCGTGGAGCGACCGATCCTGGGCCAGTATCTCTTCGTTGAGGTTGATCATCCGCAGCAATCCTACTCGACCGTGAGCGCGCTTCCGGACGTCGACCACATGGTGTCGAACTTGGGCGCACCGATCCCATTCCCTCGACACTGGGTGGAGAGCGCGATTCGGAGATACATGGCCGGCGAATTCGATGAGGTTGCGCAGGGCCCCATTCCTGTGGGCGCCAAGATTCGGATCATGGAAGGCGAGTTCAACGAACAACTTGCCACAGTGGTGAGCGTCAAGGGCCGTCTGGCGCCCACACTTTAATAACGGTCCAGCGGCAGAGACCGTACCGCTGGACCGCCTCGCCGAACTCGGTGCGGAATGGTCCGAGTCCGACAGAAGAATAAGGAGGCTCGGCGGCTGAAGCTGGGGGGCAGGGAGACCGCCGAGCCGGGCCAGCAGTCGATGCCGTAACTGCTGACCCCGTGAAAATTGCCAGTAACAGAATTCGTTCCAGCCTCCACAGGCAACGGAACGGCCCGACACTCAACCGAATCCATGAGCGCCGGGCCTGCGTGGCTTCTGCCTGTTTTCGGCGTGCGCTTCGCTGTGCGCGCTTCGAAGGCGTCGTCTCGATCAACGTCACCATGACCAAGGAGGAAACCTGCATCGCCAGTCAGTACGGCGTCGGCAACGGCTACCATGGCAAGCGGACAGCCAACGGCGAACGGTTCAACACCTACGCCCTGACGGCTGCGCGCAGGATCAGGAGCTTCGGCAGCCACGTCACGGTCACGAACAAGGCCAATGGGCGATCGGTGCGGGTTCGCATCAATGACTGCGGCCCGTTCATCAAGGGCGCTGTATCTACCTGTCTCGGGCAGCAGCCAAGGCAATTGGCATGGACGGGACGGCGAGGGTGGCGGTCCAATGAAATGACTAGTGGCTGGGATCAGCAAATCCCTGACAAATATCGTCAGAGGCAAGCACACTATTCGTCCAGTTCGAGAAGCGGCGGACTGCGACTTCTACGTGCTCAGCCGATCGTTGCGCCGGCAAAGAATACCATCACGCAATTGATTTGCTCCCGACTTAAACTTGGTCGGCAATAATGTGCCTAATGCGCACTTCTCCGTCGAGGGAGGCTTGTATGGATTTCTTTGCAATCCTGCGCGAGGCGTTCGGCCGCGCCCGACCGGAAGCCGACGAAGACAATGAGCAGCTCATGAGTGAATTTGTGAGGCTCCTGCAAACTAACGGCTACGACAGCAGAAAACCGCCCGAGAGTAGTTCCAAGCATCTGGGGCACGGGTGGTGTCCTGACGACGTTCAGTGACGCTTTTGATCTCCGTGGAGCAGGGCCTGAGGCCAGGCTCAAGGGCGACGCATCGGTCTCGCCTCGAGCGACGGTCAATGCAATGCAATCGTCATGGGCGGTATCGCGAAGGTGACCATCCAGTAGGTCTGAAGTCGGGATAGGCGGCGGGTATGCGATCTAGTCGGCCGGCTTCTCGGCAATGATTACGCCAGTCTTCGGGTCGGCGTGAAAGTCCATCTTCTTGCCGTTCTTGATGCCTTCACCTTCCCACCGGCCATCGTCGGCCTCGAGCTTGGAAATCAGCGAGTAGCCCGACTGAAGCACCTTCGCGATCACTTGCTCCATTGGCATCCAATCCGGCCCAGGCTGGTCAGCTCGCGCTATGGTGAAGGCGCCCATCAGCACCGAGCCGCAGAGAGCGAACGCGGCTAATCTATTCATTCTAAGCCTCCCATATTTCTCGGCTCAATCCGATAGGGGCGAACGCAAGCTACCATCGCCATCCGCAACGACGACGCCCGCGATGCCACCAACACACCCAGCGGCGCCCGCGCCGGGAACGTCTTCGCCAGCCGGGTCCGTGCGGCGGTCCCCATTGCACCGGCGTGATGAGATCAGCACGCTTTTCAGCGGATCCCATATTGCGCGCGACAGGCATTGCCTCTGCAATATCAACGAAGCGAAGGCCTGCGGCACCGACTGCGGCAAGCCCGATCGCATTGCTCGCTAAACGAAGGAACGACCGGCGGTCAGGATGTTCAATCATCCTTACTTCCTCGGAGAAGACCATCGCTGTAGTAGCTTAAGTGCGATCCAATCGTTCGGTATCGGTAAAAACCCCAATCTGGTGCGAAGAGGCTTGGAACCAGTCAACAGGGCTTTGTCGCCGGTCTCGGGCAGCAGCCAACGCAATCGGCTGGGCGGGACCGAGCGCGTCACCGTCCAGTAGCCAACGAGGTCCGAGAGGGCGAACGGATGACCTGGTCCCGCTTATCTCTGTAGACTTGCCCGGCGCCAGAAATGGTGGGCGGACCTTTTTCTGCTTTGGCGCCTTGAAGCTTGGCCGCGTACGGCGATGAAGTAACATGCGTGAAGCATGGGAGGCTCTGCGATGTGGATAACATTGACGGCTTGCTTCGCTTGTTTTCTGATCGGCGGATATGCGGGCCTCTGCCTCGGTTACTACACCGGTACGGAAGAGGTGCGGGAGGAGGTTCGAGAGTTACTTAACAGACGGTGGCCTTGGCTGAAGGACAGCCGCGATGGTAATCATTTATGAGGACCGCGGCGCCTTCTTCGCAAACGCAACGAAGGCCGGTCGTCAGGATCGACTCCGTTCGTGTGCAGTCCGGCGCATTCCTCGAGCCTCCGGGCTTGTTCCTGGTATTTCGCCGCTAGTGAATTTAGCCGGTCGGATACCGATCGATATCCGACGAATTTCGCGAACGCCCTGCACCTTCGAGACATAGCTCGCAGTCGCGCAGCAACTATGATCGCTTCTCGCTGGAGCTTCGTCACAGCCATCGACGTCCTTGGCAAACCGCGACAATCCGCCGATTGGTGACTCGAACGGTAGTTCTCGTTGAACTTGCCTCCATTGAGCATAAGGATACGTCCTGCGAGATGAATCACGGAAACGATAAGCTGTTTCCGGGCGTGGCGGTATCGTGCGTTTGAAGAATAATGAATCGCGGGCGTTAACCCGTGGGCGGTGCATTGACCCGTCTCGAGTGGTGGCCAACGCAATCGGCATCGCGCGCGTCTCAGCCCTGCTGCCCAGAGCCGACCGGTTTTTTTGCAACAGGACGACTGGCTCTGTTTGGGGATCGTTAAATATCTTCAGCCAAGTGTTTCGGAGACGGCAGCGGGTTTTGCGAGCGTGACTGTCGTCCGAAAGCCGTCGGGTGTCATGCCCTGAGGGCTTTTTCGTTTATTCGACCAGTCGGACCACTCTGCGACGGTTTAGTCGATCAAGCGTGGCGACAAAATCCCGGTCGTCCAGGATGTCGATCAGCCGGTCTACGGTGTCCACGGCGCTCCGCGGACCGGGTTGGACGTACTGTCGCAAAAGATTTCGCGCGGCGGTAACGCTGCGTATCAGATGTTCGATATCTTCGCGCTCACTCATCGTACTATCCGGTCCATCCGCTGGTCCAGCTATCTGTCGCTGGAATTGTGCTGGGCAAGCTCGCTAATCTTTTCGTCGCGAAGCGAGGCTTTCCGGGTTATCTCGGCGATCGCGAGAAAATGTTCTCGCCTATCATCTGGCTCGTCCGCATTAGCGCCGGATCTGGTAAGTGTTAGAATACTTTTCACGACGTCCATGCTGTTCACCCGCGGGGTTGGGCAGTTCACACGCGCGTGAAGCTTGTCGCTCGCTTGGGTCAGGCAGCTTTTCGCTTGCGCGTGCGTGCAGCCTTTTTCGCGGACGCGGAACGCTCCGAGGCGGGCCTGTTCGCCGATGCCTCGCCGCCGACGTGGCCACCTTTACGGGACGACGAGTGGTCTTCCTCAGTGCCGCGACCGGAGCCGCTCTTTTTACCGCCGTGGGTCTCCTTATTTACAGTTGCCCAGGCTCTCCGCTCGGCTTCGTCTTTAGATACGCCACGGTCTTCGTAGCCTTCCTCAATGTGTTCGGCCATCCGTTTTTGCTTGCCAGTATAGCTCGATTTATCTCCACGAGGCATGGGACCCTCCATCGGTTCGTTTCCACAGAACTGAGAAAAATTGGTTTCGTTCCGGGCGTCTTCCAGAGGCATGCGGGATACAAAATCTTTAAAGTTCGTCTTCGCGGCGCTAGCTTATGCGTCAGATGAAGAATGCTTGGACCGAACACGACAATGAGCGTCTGAAGGCCATGGTCGTGGCAGGCGCGTCCCCCGATCGGGCAATCTCATCGCTGGAAGCCGCGATAGAGCCAACCTGTCGTAGGCTCTGCGCAAACCAATGCGATCAGCTCGAATGATCAATAGTTGTTTGGCTTAGACCGAAGGCTTAGCCAAACAGTCCGAAGACCCACCCCAAGACCACCAACAGAGGAACTAAGGCGAATCCGATCAGTATCAGCGGGGCAGGCTCATTCCCTTCGTCATTCGGCTTAAAGAACCTCATGTGTTCTCCTCTTCAATTTGCGCGGCGATGGTTGGCGCTCGGCGAACGTGGTCTGCCTGACATTGCCATTGAGCAAATATCTGTATGCTTGGCTCTGAGCAGTGTGCGTCCCCTCCGCTCAGGCCATCGAACGGCGATTGCCAGTCGGCGAAGCTCGAAGCCTGCCGAGGGAAGGTTTGATGCGACAGCTGTTACCTTTTTTTCCCCAGATTCTGCGCCATCTCTAAGTGGTGCTGCAAGTGCGGGAGCGTCTTACTGGCCCAGTCCTTCAGTTTCGCGTCGTCACCGCCCTTTGCATACCGCTCAAAGAGCGACACCGCGTCCTTGTGTGCGCTAACCTGCATGGATTCGAAATCGGCGGAGAAATCTTCGGCTTTTGCATTCTTTAGTTTATCGATCTTTTTCTGCGAGGCGTCATCCAGGCCCGCGGGGATTTCGGCTTTCACGCCGCCGCCTACAAGCGCCTTGAGTTCAGTCGATGTTTTGGTGTGATCCGTTATCATCTGCGCGGAGAATGCCTTCTCTGCAGCGTTCCCGCGTTCTTGGCCGATTTTACTCGCTGCAATTTCGGTCATGTCACTAAGGGCGGCTTGCTTGACGAAGTCCGTGGTAGTTGGAGCGACGCCCAGCACTGAGTTAACGCCGATCTTTTCACCGACTGATTGGGCGAACGCGGCAGAGCCTATTGCCAATGTCATGGCCGTGGCGAGCATTGCTATTTTGATCATGTTACATCCTGCGAAGATATGGCGCGGTAATCGCGCTCCCTGAGAACCTGCAATGCGAAATTTTAGATCGTGTTCCATCGCGGGGGACGGGAATTGCTATGAGCGTCTGCCTTACAATTAGCGTGGGCAGAGCCGTTCCATGGGATGTTGCGTGCGACAAGGCTTTCGATGGTGGCCGGTCAATTCTACGATCTGGGCAATGGTAGTATCGGACTGAAACGTCAGGAGAGGGCAATAGGGTCGGGAAATCTGGTCGACCAGGACACAACGCAACTCCGCTACTGTACCGCAAGGCCGAGAATGGCTTTCAAGGTGGCTGGAGCGAACAAGCTAATGCTGGCCTACGGGGCGGCGGCGATCCGCCGCCGCCCAAATATCGGCAGCAGCCGAGAGACAGCTAGTTCTCGGTGCACACCTTAATGGTCTTCATGCCGGTTTCGGCTTCAGCCCTGGTCTTGAAGATGCCATTACCGACGATCGTGGTGGTCGTTGTCGTCGGCTTCTTATCGACGACTGTGCACTTCTTGGTAGTGGTGTCGCGGACCACGTAATACTCAGTCGAAACGGCTGCCTGGCCAAATGCCGCGGAAGCGGTGAAAGCTGAAACGGCGGATACTATAAGAAATTTTTTCATAACATTCCTCCATTCGCATGCGGGTGCACAATCCCCGCTTGAATCAAATAAGAAGAATTGCTGAAGGTTCCTGAGCGCTACACTCGCAGACTATTGGTGCCGACGATACTCGATGACGCCCTTAGCTCGCAGGTCCGCCCTTACCTTGCGGACGCCGGCCAGCGGAATGCCCAGATCGGACGCCTTTCTCTTTACTGACGTGATGGGCCGACCGAGCGCTGCTGCGGCACGTAGGGCAGAAGCTCCGCTGTCGACGAGCGCTTTGAGCTTGGCGACGTCTTCCGTATCCCAAGGTTTGGCAAGAAGGCGCCTCACCATAGCTACGTCTCCGGCGGTCGCAGCTCGCCCTTCAACCAGCATGCAGCTTGCATCGCGGGATCTGGCTCAACAGCGGCATGGATGAAGCTGCACTTGGGGCACTCGTAGGTGTGTGCAACGAGGCCATTTTCAGGAAGGGAGCATCTGATCCAATAGGAGGTAGCTCCGCAATTAGGACAGGGTAGGGTTCGGATGCGTCGCATGGCCGGTACTCGTACTAGAGCCGTTACGCAGCAAGGTTCAGAGCTTCGTTAAAACTCTCAGGATATCGGTTGAGTTCCCGGCCGCTCGCCGTCCGGCGCTCCGTTCTTCCACGTAAAGAATCCGCCCGACTCACATTACGATAATGCCGACGGCGATCAGGCTGTCGCGGTTGGTGCGCCCTCCGATCTGCTCGCATGGCCTTTGCGATCTCTATAGACTTGCGGCGAATGCTTCTGGCTTGGCGTAACCCTGTGGACGCGGCGCGGAATCTCCGACAGGCGGCGTTGCTGGATGGGAACGCCGGAGCCGATCTGACCCCTTGGATCCCGGATTATTGAATCCCAATACTCCTCCGCAGATCGTCTGCCGGGTCAGGCGTCGGGCTCGCAGGCTCTGGCGGGCGCTGGGCTTGGAAGCCAGCTTTTCCATCTGTTTCGGCGTCGGCATGCGCCAGCTTGCGGGTCTATCGCTCATGCCCGACTAGAGCATAGGAGGAACAAAAATCGAGGCCGCTGAGGTTGAATTTTGGGTGCCTTGGAGAAGCGCCGCGCGAATTAGAGCGAGTGCGTTCACCTTCTATAATTAGGCCGCGGCAGCCTTCGGCCATGCGGTGGACTGGAGATCTTGGGGAACTGGTGACCGCATAGAGAAGCCGCCTGGCTTGGACCCGGGCGGCTTCTTGCCCAAGGCGGGGGCAGTTTTGATCCGTCGCAACAGCTATCTCCTGCGAGACGGGAGGACAGGCGCCGATGCGGAGCCAATCCCAGGTTCAATCGAGCGACTCGGGAACCGAAACCGTATGATCCCGCTCCGGTGAGCCGAGCGCTTGGCGCAGGAGCGCGATCACATTCACCAGCTCTTTTCTGCTTCACACCGCCCGTCGGAAATCGGGGCGTCGCTTCCGCCGTCACTTGAAACAAAATGGTCCGAGCCGCGTCATCGTCCCGGGAGCGACGATTTTCGGGAAAGGACAAGCGATGTTACGGAAAACAGTAATCGTTGCACTTGCTGTTGCCGCCATGAGTCTTCTTCCACCCACAGATGCTTCGGCTCGCGGCGGGTTTCATGGCGGCGGGCTTCATGGAGGCGGCTGGCATGGAGGCGGCTGGCATGGCGGATGGCGTGGTGGTGGATGGCGCGGCGGCTGGGGCGGACCGGCGTTTGTCGGTGCAGGAATTGGTCTGGGACTTGCCAGTACTGCCTGGGGAGTCGGCGGTTGGGGGCCGGGTTGGCGAGACCCGTGTATTCGCCATCGCCAGGTCTGGACTCGTTGGGGCTGGCGAATTGTGCCTGTGAACGTTTGCTGGTGAACCTAAGTCGGCCGCTGAAAATTTCGCATTCTAGCGGCCGATTGCGATCAACTACCGCCGCAAGCAGAAAAAAACCGCCGGCATTTTCGCGCGGCGGCTACCGGAGTTCTTCCAAAATTGATTGGTACTGAAACTTCCCGCTCCGGCGAACTAAACAAGCATACAGATTTCTATTGATGAAGAATCATCCGGGTTCCAGCGAGCGGAACAAGAAGCAGCGTTGCTTTTTCACATCACCTTCTCAGTAGATGAGACATCAGGGCCGCACGAGCTCTCTTGGCCCCGAGTTAGTAAAAGAGCGCTGCCGCCGAAACATCCGATTGTTCCTCCATCGTCAAGACGATGCCGTTGCCCGCGGAACGCTGCATAACATCAAGCGTTGGGCGTTCGGCCTTATCCAGGATCCAACTCATGTCCCATTCTTATCCCGCACCTCCGTTTGCTTCACAGAAACAACCGATGCCGGGCCGAACAGAGGCCATGCAGCCTCGTCCCGATCATGGCGAGAGCAGTTACAGGGGGGCTGGTCGATTGCTGGGCATGAGAGCAGTGATTACCGGCGGCGACAGCGGAATCGGCCGCGCCGTCGCGTTAGCCTACGCACGCGAAGGTGCTGACGTTCTGATTTCTTATCTCGATGAGACCGAGGATGCGCTCGAGGCCAAAGCTTTGATCGAGCGCGAAGGCCGCAAGGCCATAATGGTCGCAGGTGACATCCAGCACCGGCGCCATTGCGACGATATTATCGATACGGCGGTAAAGGAATTGGGCGGGATCGACATCCTCGTTAACAATGCGGCGCACCAAGCGACCTTCAAGGACATTGGCGACATTTCCGATGAGGAGTGGGATCTGACGTTCAGGACAAACATCTATGCGATGTTTTACCTGACGAGGGCCGCCGTGCCTTACATGAAGCCCGGAAGCGCGATCATCAATACCGCGTCGGTCAATTCGGATATGCCGAACCCAACCTTGCTGGCCTATGCAACCACGAAGGGGGCCATTCAGAATTTCACCGGCGGGCTGGCGCAGATGCTGGCTGATAAAGGCATCCGCGCAAACGCCGTGGCGCCGGGACCGATTTGGACGCCGCTCATTCCGTCCACCATGCCGGACGAGGCCGTGACAAATTTCGGCAAGCAGACGCCGATGCAACGCCCCGGGCAGCCGGCAGAGCTCGCAACCGCCTACGTGATGCTCGCAGATCCACTCTCAAGCTACGTGTCCGGGGCGACAATCGCCGTTACAGGCGGCAAACCTTTCATCTAGCCGGATCGCGCGTCTCGCGACCCGTGTCAGACAGGGGCGGCTCGTAAGGCCAAATTGGGCGGCTCGCGGGGCGCGTTAAAATCTTCCAAGCAGTGGGGTTTCATGGGTGTCGAGCATTTTGCCATGGGTGGGTGGGCTCGCCGCTGTCCTGACTTCACTTTCGTACATTACAGGTCCGGAAAGCATTACCGCGGGGCTCAACCAAAGATCTGT
>NZ_FOTP01000014.1 GCF_900114605.1 Bradyrhizobium sp. NFR13
ACCCTGGGATGGAAAGATCCCTGGACAGTGTGACGGACGACCAAATCGAAATGCGTCCGGCTTAAGTGCTTTGCGGCTACCCTGTCCCTCCGCCCTGGGACACTAATTTTGGTGATGGGACCGTTCGCCATGGCAGATGTGCAGGCAACCGAAAAAACACCGCAGGCGGAACGTCGGGCACTTGCTCGTGATTCCGAAAGTCCTGATGCACACTCACTTGCGGAAGACCGCATTCGCATCAGGCCCAAGGGTGCAACGGGCACCCGGCGTTCCGCACGCCCTCTCACATGGGGGCGGGAATGCGACAGACGACGGCGCCCCCGCGCCGCAAACAATGGGGGCGATGACGCATGTCCGAAGGGAAGTGGCTGTTTGACAGTTGAATCAGGAGATTTGGGAAAGTGATCGTGCGTGCGCCATACTCGTCATTCCGGGGCAGGCCGGGCCGCGAAGCGGGCCGGAATGAATCCGGAATCTTGAGATGGCTTGGCGTTGTCGAGACACTCCCATGTCGAGATTCCGGGCTCGGCCTCGGCGCCTGCGGCGCCGATCCCGCCCTCAGGCAAACCAATTGGTTCGCCGGGGAATGACGAGGTGCCGGACGTCGCGCTACTTCGCACCGACCTTCTTGCCGCGATACATCAGATGCACCGCGCAATTGCATCCCGGCGGATGCGTCGCGAGTTCGTCATTGGCCGGCGCAGGCACGGCGACCGGTGCAGGCTCTGCACCGGCACCCGGAATGTAGTTCAGGATCGGCGCCAGCCAGCGTTCGACGTCCGCCACGCTCATGTTCTTGCGCGCGGCATATTCTTCCACCTGATCGCGCTCGATCTTGCCGACGCCGAAATAATAACTCTCGGGATGGCTGAAATAGAGGCCGGACACCGATGAGCCCGGCCACATGGCGTAGCTTTCGGTGAGCGACACACCTGCGGTGTTCTCGGCATCGAGCAGCTTGAAGATCGTTGCCTTCTCGGTGTGATCGGGCTGCGCGGGATAGCCGGGGGCTGGGCGGATGCCCTGATACTTCTCCAGGATCAAATCGTCGGTCGAGATATCCTCGTCCGGCGCATAGGCCCAGAACTCCTTGCGGACGCGCTCATGCATCCGTTCGGCGAAGGCTTCGGCGAGACGATCGGCCAGCGCCTTGCACAGGATCGACGAGTAGTCGTCATTCGCATTCTTGAAACGGTCGGCGATGATGTCTTCGCCGATGCCCGCGGTGACCACGAAGCCGCCGATATAGTCCGGCACATTCGAGGCCTTCGGCGCGATGAAGTCGGAGAGCGCGGCGTTGAAGCGGCCCTCGCGCTTTTCGAGCTGTTGGCGCAGCGTGTGCAGCGTCGCGATCTCGGTCGAGCGGCTGTCATCTGCATAGATACGGATATCGTCGCCGACGGCATTGGCCGGCCAGAAGCCGATGGTCGCCTTCGCTGTGAACCACTTCTCCTCGACGATCTGCTTCAGCATCTTCTGCGCGTCGGCATAGAGCGAGGTCGCGACTTCGCCGACGACACTGTCGGTCAGGATGCCCGGGAAACGGCCGGCCAGTTCCCAGGTCTGGAAGAACGGCGTCCAGTCGATATAGCGCGCGAGCTCCTCCAGCGAATAATCGCTGAAGGTCTTGATGCCGAGGAAGGTCGGCTTGCGCACGGTCTTGCTGAAATCCGCCACATGCGCATTGGCGCGCGCCTTGGCGAGCGACAGCCGCTTCTTGTCCTGCTGCGCCTTGAAATGCGCCGCAGAAATCTTGGCATAGTCAGCGCGCACATCGGCCGCATAGGCCTCGCGCTTCTCGGGCGAGAGCAGCGACGACGCGACGCCGACCGCGCGGCTGGCATCGTTGACATGCACGACGGCGCCTGCGCGGTAGTTGGGGTCGATCTTCACCGCCGTATGCACGCGGCTGGTGGTCGCGCCGCCGATCAGAAGCGGCATTTTCAGACCCTGCCGTTCCATCTCGCCTGCGAGGAACGTCATCTCGTCGAGCGATGGCGTAATCAGGCCCGAGAGTCCGATGATGTCGGCACCCTCAAGCTTGGCAGTCTCGATGATCTTCGATGCCGGCACCATGACGCCGAGATCCACGACCTCGAAATTGTTGCACTGGAGCACGATGCCGACAATGTTCTTGCCGATGTCGTGGACGTCGCCCTTCACGGTGGCGAGCACGATCTTGCCGGCATTCTTGCGGCCGTCGCCGGCGATGCCCTTCGCGAGATTGTCGGCCTTTTCCTGCTCCATGAACGGCATCAGATAGGCGACCGCCTGCTTCATGACGCGGGCCGACTTCACCACCTGCGGCAGGAACATTTTTCCGTCGCCGAACAGGTCGCCGACGATGTTCATGCCGGCCATCAGCGGGCCTTCAATCACATGCAGCGGACGCTCGACGGTGAGGCGCGCGGCCTCGGTGTCCTCGTCGATATATTGGGTGATGCCATGCACAAGCGCGTGGCTGAGCCGCTTTTCCACCGGCCATTCGCGCCAAGCAAGATCCTGCTCCTTGGCCTGCTTGGTCTGGCCGCGGAATTTCTCGGCGAGTTCGAGCAGGCGTTCGCCGGCGCCCGGGTCGCGGTTGAGGATCGTGTCCTCGCAGACCTGACGCAGTTCGGGATCGATATCGTCATAGACGATCATCTGGCCGGCATTGACGATGCCCATGTCCATGCCCGCCTTGATGGCGTGATACAGGAACACCGAATGCATCGCCTCGCGTACCGGCTCGTTGCCGCGGAACGAGAAGGAGAGGTTGGAAACGCCGCCGGAAATATGCGCATGCGGCAGGTTCTGGCGGATCCAGCGCGTCGCCTCGATGAAGTCGACGCCGTAATTGTTGTGTTCTTCCAGGCCGGTCGCGATGGCAAAAATATTGGGATCGAAGATGATGTCTTCCGGCGGGAAGTTCAGGTCATTGACGAGAATGTCATAGGCGCGCTTGCAGATTTCGATCTTGCGCTCATAGGTGTCGGCCTGTCCGACCTCGTCGAAGGCCATGACGACGACGGCGGCGCCATGACGCTGCGCGATCTTGGCCTCGTGGATGAACTTCTCGACGCCTTCCTTCATCGAGATCGAATTGACGATCGGCTTGCCCTGAACGCATTTCAGGCCGGCTTCGATGACATGGAATTTGGACGAGTCGACCATGACCGGAACACGGGCGATGTCGGGCTCGGAGGCGACGAGATTGAGAAACTCGATCATCGCCTTCTCGGAATCGAGCAGGCCTTCGTCCATATTGACGTCGATCACCTGCGCGCCGTTCTCGACCTGATCGCGTGCCACCTGCAGCGCGGAGGCGTAGTCGCCTTCGGTAATCAGGCGGCGGAATTTCGCCGAGCCGGTGACATTGGTGCGCTCGCCGACATTCACGAACGGGATTGCGGAGGTCAGTTCGAACGGCTCGAGGCCGGAGAGACGCAGCAGTGGTGCGATCTCGGGCACGATGCGCGGCTTGTGCGGCGCGACAGCCTTGGCGATGGCGGCGATATGCGCCGGCGTGGTGCCGCAGCAGCCGCCGACGATATTGACGAGACCGCTGGCGGCGAATTCGCCGATCAGGCGCGCCATATATTCGGGGCTCTCGTCATACTGGCCGAATTCATTGGGCAGGCCGGCATTCGGATAGGCGCAGACGAGTGTATCGGCGACGCGGCCGATATCGGCGATATGCGCGCGCAGGTCTTCGGCGCCCAGCGCGCAGTTGAAGCCAATGGTGGCGGGCCGCGCGTGCTTGACCGAATTCCAGAACGCTTCCGGCATCTGGCCCGAGAGCAGGCGGCCGGATTTGTCGGTGATGGTGCCGGAGATCATCACGGGCACGTCGATGCCGCGCGCTTCGCAGATTTCGGCGATCGCGTAGAGCGCCGCCTTGGCGTTCAGCGTGTCGAAGATGGTTTCGACCAGCAGCAGGTCTGCGCCGCCGTCGAGCAGGCCGTTGATCTGCTCGCTATAGGCGATGCGCAGGTCGTCGAAGGTCACGGCGCGATAGCCGGGATTGGCGACATCCGGCGAGATCGAGGCGGTACGGTTGGTCGGGCCGATGGCGCCAGCGACGAAACGTGGCTTGCCGTCCTCGGCAGCGACCTTGATCGCGGCGTTTTTCGCCAGGCGCGCGCCGTCGCGGCTCATCTCGTAAGCGAGATCGGCCATGTCGTAATCGGCCTGCGCGATCGAGGTCGAGGAGAAGGTGTTGGTGGCGACGATGTCGGCGCCGGCGCGCAGATATTGCGCGTGGATGTCCTCGATGGCCTCTGGCTGCGTCAGGATCAGCAGGTCGTTGTTGCCTTTGACGTCGCGATGGAAGTCCTTGAAGCGGGTGCTGCGAAACGCCGCCTCGTCGAACATCAGGCCCTGGATCACGGTGCCCATGGCGCCGTCGAGCACGAGGATGCGCTCGGCGGCGGCTTTGAACAGGTCGGTGCGGGTCGACGATATGGGTACGCTCATGGGATCAGGCAGCCTTGCGCGCGCCGTTCGGGCGGAAGCCCAACAAATGACTGATCGCGAAGACCAGATCGGCGCGGTTCATGGTGTAAAAATGGAAATCGGAGACGCCGTGCTTGGCGAGTTTCTGCACCTGGCCGGCAACGACGGTGGCGGCAACGAGCTTGCGGGTCTCGGCATCGTCATCGAGGCCATCGAACTTGGCGGCGAGCCAGTCGGGCACGGTGGTGCCGGCGCGGGTAACGAAGCTGCGTGCCTGCTTGAAGTTATGCATCGGCATGATGCCGGGCAGCACGGGGATGTCGATGCCGCGGGCGCGGACCTTGTCGAGATAACGGAAATACAGGTCGTTATCGAAGAACACCTGGGTGATCGCGCGCGTCGCGCCGGCATCGACCTTGGCAGCAAGCACGTCGATATCGGCATCGAAGTCGGCGCTCTCCGGATGCTTTTCCGGATAGGCGGAGACGGTGACGTCGATGTCGGAATAGCGCTTGCGAATGCTGGCGACCAGATCGGCGGAGGTCTTGTAACCATCCGGATGCGGTATATATTCCGTGCCGATGCCCGTGGTTGGATCGCCGCGCAGGGCCACGATGTGGCGAACGCCGGCCTCATGATAGCGGGTTACGACATCGTCGATTTCGCTCTTCGGCGCGCCGACGCAGGTGAGATGTGCCGCCGGGATCAGGCTGGTTTCTTTCAGCAGGCGGACGATGGTGGCGTGCGTGCGTTCCCGGGTCGAGCCCCCGGCGCCATAGGTCACCGAGACGAAAGACGGGGCGAGGGGGGCGAGGCGCTCGATGGTCTCCCAAAGGGTGCGGTCCATCTCCTCGGTCTTCGGCGGGAAGAATTCGAAGGAGATATTGGGAAGCTTGGTGGGGGTGGCCGGGTTGATCTCGGTCATCGCATCGAACTCCACCGCCCAAAGGCGGTACCGGTTGTCATCTGGCGCCAGGTCTTCAGAAGGTTAGATCCGGAGATTTTGGCTGCACTGCACAAAGATAGGTTACGGGTGGGGAGTGGAATAGCCCATCCTGAGTACTTATGGGGTGGGAATTGGCCCAAAGGACGCTGAAGCGTCCAGGTATTCTCGCAGGAATGAAGGTGGGTGGGCAGGGACGGTTCTGCAACGAAATGGACTGTAAATAGCTAATTATATTGATATTTATCCATATTTACTCGTTTGGGGCGGTTCTTCTGGAATGTGGGCAGATGCGATGAAATTGAGTTTATGTCTCAATTTATCCCATCGATAGGGACTTCCTGCCTGCCGGGGATCGAGACGAGCCACCGGCTATCCAAAACGCCCTTTGCCCTCCCGAGAGGACGCACTAGCTTGGCCCCATGATCCCGTTGTCCATTCTCGACCTCTCGGTCGTCACCTCCGGCACGCCACCCGCGGCGGCGCTCCGCAACAGCATCGATCTGGCCAGACATGCCGATGGTCTCGGCTATGTCCGTTACTGGCTGGCCGAGCATCATAACCTCGCTTCGGTCGCGAGCCCGGCGCCGGAAATCATGATCGGGCAGATCGCGGCGGTGACGCAGCATATCCGCGTCGGCTCCGGCGGCGTGATGCTGCCGAATCACGCGCCGCTGATGGTGGCCGAGCGCTTCAAGATGCTGGAGGCGCTGTTTCCCGGCCGCATCGATCTCGGCCTCGGCCGTGCGCCGGGCACCGATGGTGCGACAGCCTATGCGTTGCGCAACCGGCTTGCCGGCCGCGAGGGCGATGATTTCCTCGAGCGGCTGAGCGAACTGGTGCTGTGGGAGACGCGGCAATTCCCGGAAGGTCATCCCTATAACAACGTCGTGGCGATGCCGAATGACGTGCGGCTGCCGCCGCTCTGGCTGCTCGGCTCCAGCGACTACAGTTCGGATCTGGCTGCGCAGGTTGGTATGGGCTTCGCCTTCGCCCATCATTTTGCGTCCCACGACGCTGCTGACGCGATGGTGCATTACCGCGCGCGCTTCAAGTCCTCGGGCTGGCGGCAGGTGCCGCATGCGATTCTCGCCGTCGCCGTGATTTGCGCCGAGACGGCCGCCGAAGCCGAGCGGCTTGCCTCATCGGCTGACCTCAATCGCCTGCGCCGCGACCGCGGCGAATACGCGCCGCTACCGAGTGTCGAGGAAGCACTGGCCTATCCCTATAGCGACGCCGAGAAGGTGAAGATCGCACACAATCGGTCGCGGTTGTTCGTCGGCAGTCCGGCGACGGTGATGGAAAAACTGCAGCCACTCATCAGCGACTGCCAGGCCGACGAACTGATGGTCATCACCGCGATGTATGATCATGAGGCCCGGAAGCGGTCCTATGATCTGCTGGCGGATGTGTTTCAGTTGCAGAGAGCAGCAGCCTAGGCGCAGCGACGAGGTCAGCGAGCGCCACGACAATGGGAGGGGATGATGGCGCCTCTGGTGACACCGCGCGGCCTTGGCGAAGTCGTTTTACGTGTCAGCGATATGCCGCGCGCGATCAGTTTCTACCGAGATGTACTGGGCCTTGGTCTGCTCCGCGCCTTCGACGATCGGATTGTATTTCTCAAAGTGGAGGATGGCTTTGAGGGCCATGACCGCATCATCGGTCTTTTCCGGGCTGATCAGCCGTCCAATCGTGATGACACAGAGTGGTTGGCCCCCGATTTGCGGGCGCCCACTCTGCACCACTTTGCGCTGGAGATTGCGTTATCGGACTATCAGCCTGCTCTCGATGCCCTGACGAAAGCAGGTTTCAAGCCGAACACCTACGAACACCGATGGATCGGCTGGCGCTCCATTTACGTCACCGATCCGGACGGCAATATCGTCGAGCTGGTTGCGGTGGATGCGTCGATCTGCGAGGCGTCGTAAGGTTTCGAGAGGAATGTCGGAATCGGGACTGCGGAAACGTCCTTGAGGCGGCGCCACCAAGAAACAGAGGATAACCCATGCTCTATGCAATCCTGGCCTATCACGTCGAAGATGTTGTCGTGTCCTGGACGGCCGATCAGGACACTGCCGTGATGGCTGGTCTTCACGAGATTCACGAGAAACTGACAGCCGATGGCCAGATGGGTCCGGCTGCGCGGCTCGGCAGCACCAAGGGTGCATTCACCCTGCGCGGACCCGGTGCAGGCGTGGTCATCGACGGGCCCTTTGCGGAGACCAAGGAGCAGTTGCTCGGCTTCTATGTGGTCGATCGCGCCACCCGCGAGGACGCCATCGCGACCGCGCGCGATCTGCGCCGCGTCAATCCGACTGCGGTCTATGAGATCCGGCCGGTTCAGTTATTCCTGCCGGGATCGCCGATGGCGGCGACGCATGCGTTGACCGATCATGTCAGGCCGGCGTCGTCCTGAAGCCGCTTACGACGTCGGCTCGCCGAAAGTCGCGCGGAACGGATGCGCCGGATAGACGCCGACGATCCTGAATTCGCGTGAGAAGAACTTCAGCTCTTCGAGCGCGAAAGCGAGGCTGCGGTCATCCGGATGACCGTCGACATCGGCATAGAACTGCGTGGCGAAGAATTCACCGTCGACCATGTAGCTTTCCAGCTTGGTCATGTTGACGCCGTTGGTGGCAAAACCGCCAAGCGCCTTGTAGAGCGCAGCGGGCAGGTTGCGGACGCGGAAGACAAAAGACGTGACGAGCGGTTCGGAGCCCTGCGGTGCCCACTTGGCGTCCTTCGACAGCATCACGAAACGCGTGGTGTTGTGATCCTCGTCCTCGACATCCTCGGCGAGAATTTCCAGCCCGTAAATATCGGCGGCGAGGCGCGAAGCCAAAGAGGCGCAGCTCTTGTCGCCGCGTTCTGCAATCGCGCGGGCCGAGCCGGCCGTGTCTGCGGCAACGATGGCCTTGATGCCGAGCTTGCGAATGATGCGGCGGCACTGGCCGAGCGCGTGGACATGGCTTTCCACCGTCTTGATGTCGGTGAGCTTGGTGCCGGGCAGCGCCATCATCTGGTGGTGAATGGGCAGAAACCACTCGCCGACGATATGCAGGCCCGACTGCGGCAGCAAATGATGGATGTCGGCGACGCGACCGGCGATCGAATTCTCGATCGGGATCATGCCGAGATCGGCTTCGCCCGAGGTGATCGCGGCCAGCGCGTCCTCGAAGGTGGCGCAGGGCAGCGGCTCGGCATTCGGAAACGCCTCGACGATGGCGATATGGGAATTGGCGCCGGGCTCGCCCTGGAATGCGATCTTCATGATCTGATTTTTGGGAATGGTCATGGCGGGCCTTGTATCAGTCGCTCAGGTTTTTGCCAGTAGTCGGCGGGCGGTTTCGAGATCCGCGGGTGTATCGACGCCCAGCGGGACGCTATCGACGATGGCGGCGTCGATCCGCATGCCGGCTTCGAGCGCGCGGAGCTGTTCGAGCTTTTCGCGGACCTCCAGCGTCGAGGGGGCTAGCTTGACGAAGCTTTCGAGCGCGGCGCGCCGATAGGCATAGAGGCCGATGTGATGGTAGCGGGGGCCGTCGCCATAGGGCGCTGTGGCGCGGGTGAAATACAGCGCGCGCAGCCGGCCCGGTCCGGCCGGCGAGCCGATCAGCTTCACCACGCTCGGATTGGTGTGTTCCTCATCCTTGTGGATCTCGGTCGCCAGCGTCGCGATGTCGACCGCGGGGTCGTCGAGCAGGCGGACCGCGGCGCTAATGTCACCCGGCGGAATAGTGGGCAGGTCGCCCTGGACATTGACGATGGTCTGGACGTGCCCGGCCGGGTCCAGTTTGCACAGGGCCTCAAATATCCGGTCGGACCCTGATGGATGGTCCGGGGAGGTCATGACCGCCTCGAAACCGTGGGCTTTAACGGCGTCCGCGATGTCGGCCGTATCGGTGGCGACGGCCACACGGCCCAGACCGGCCTCTTTGGCGCGTCGCGCCACATGCACGATCATCGGCAGCCCGCCAATATCGAGCAACGGCTTGCCGGGCAGGCGGGTGGCGGCCATCCGGGCAGGAATGAGCACCAGGGTGCGTGGGTCTGTCATGGCAAAATCGGCTTGGATTCCAGTGATCTTCCCCCCGAAAAGTATGATGCAGATCAAAGGGCGCGGCGTTTATACGGGTTGCCAGAGGATGGGCAAACCGTTATCTCAAAACGGCAGGCCCAAGGGCCGCAGGAACGTGATTCCTGAGTGTGTCGAGGCCGTTGGAGCGGCCTTCCAATGACCTAAAACGGCGTGGGGCTTTTCGACTATGGACTCCTTCGAACTCAACAAGATTATGGGCGCCATTCTCGGTACCTGCCTGGTTCTGATGGTGACGAATTTCACCGCCCAGGCCGTGTTTTCACCGAAGCATATGGAAAAGCCCGGCTTTGATATCGCCGTGAAGGAAGAGGCTGCCGGTGGCGCCAAGGCGGCCATAGCGCCGTCCGAACCGATCGAGAAGCTGCTGCAGACCGCGTCGGTTGAAAAGGGCGCCACGGCTGCGAAGAAATGCGCTGCCTGCCACACGTTTGAGAAGGGCGGTCCGAACCGCGTCGGTCCGAACCTGTTCGGCACCGTCAACGACCATATCGGCCAGGGCAAGGGCGGCTTCAATTTCTCGGCGGCCATGAAGGCCAAGGGCGGCACATGGACCTTCGAGGAGCTGAACAAGTTTATCGCCAATCCGAAGGGCACCGTGCCGGGCACGGCCATGGGCTTCGCCGGCATTCAAAAGGATAGCGAGCGCGCCGACGTGATCGCCTATCTGGCAACTCTCGCCGATAAGCCGGTGCCACTGCCCACTGCGGCGAAATGAGGACGGCGTCGTAACGCTGTTCCTTGGTAATTTATCATCGATCGAACGGCCAGGCTCAGCCTGGCCGTTTTCGTATCTGCATTACCAAAGCTTAAGCGGGACGTTTGGCCGCAAGGCGTTAGGATGCAACCGGCATGACGGGTGGTATCCTGCGGAAAAGCCGGCATAATCGGTCGAACCCTCGCCTTATATGGCCATTCTAATAGACTGCTTCGGTTCACAGGATTCAGCACATTGACGATTTCCCGACGCCGCCTTCTCCAGACCAGCTCCTTCGCCGCACTTGCCCCTGTCATCGGTGGTGCGGGCAGCCTCTCCGTCATCGACGCAGCAAGTGCCCAGTCTACGTCTAAAGGTGCAGAATGGCGCCATGCGCTGTCGCTGTTCGGGGAGATCAAGTATCCGCCGGAGTTCAAGCGCTTCGACTACGTCAATCCGGAAGCGCCCAAGGGGGGCACCGTCCGCCAGATCGCGCCGGGCGCCACCTTTGATAATTTCAACCTTGTCGTCGCAGGCGTAAAGGGTAACCTCGCCAGTGCCGTTGGGCTGATCTACGAAACCTTGACCACTTCGTCGCTTGATGAGGTTTCGACCGAATATGGCCTGCTTGCGGAAGCGGTCAGTCATCCCGACGATTACTCTTGGGTCTCGTATCGTTTGCGTGCGGAAGCCAAGTGGCATGACGGAAAGCCGGTAACCCCTGAAGACGTGATCTTCTCGTTAGAGACCTTTCGAAAGCATCATCCGTTCTACTCTGCCTATTATCGTCACGTGACGAAGGCGGAGAAGGTGGACGACCGCGAGATCAGGTTTACTTTCGACGGCCCAGGCAATCGTGAATTGCCGCAGATCGTCGGCCAGCTCACTGTGCTTCCGAAACACTGGTGGGAGGGCACCAGCGCCTCCGGGCAAAAGCGTGACATCGGTAATACGATGCTGGAAATGCCGCTCGGTAGCGCGGCCTATCGCATCAAGGATTTTACACCGGGTCGTTCGGTTGTCGTTGAGCGTGTGAAGGATTATTGGGGGGGCAATCTGCCGGTGAATGTGGGCCGGTACAATTTCGATGAGATACGCTACGAGTATTTCCGCGATAGTCTCGTTGCGCTGGAAGCTTTCAAGGGCGATCAAGTCGATTGGCGCATTGAGAACAGTGCTAAGAACTGGGCGACTGCTTATGACTTTCCGGCCGTCGCCGAGAAGCGCGTGATCATTGAGGAGTTCCCAAACCGCTCGTCCGGTATCATGCAGGCCTTTGCGATGAATATCCGTCGCGACAAGTTCAAGGATGCGCGCGTCCGCCGTGCCCTGAACTATGCGTTCGATTTCGAGGAGATGAACAAGCAGATATTCTTCGGCCAGTACAAGCGCGTTTCCAGCTATTTTTTTGGAACCGAGGAACTGGAATCTTTTGGCTTACCGCAAGGCAGAGAGCTGGAGATACTGGAGTCCGTGCGCGCCGACGTGCCGCCGGAAGTCTTTACCGAAGCATATACGAATCCAGTCGCTGGCAACTCGGACGCGGTGCGCCAGAACCTGCGCGAGGCGCTGCGGCTCCTGAAGGAGGCCGGCTACGAGGTGCGCGACCGCAAGCTTGTCAGTGTCAAGACGGGGGCGCCGTTCGAGATAGAACTGCTCATCAACGATCCCAGCTATGAGCGCATTATGCTGTTCTTCAAGCCATCGCTGGAACGTCTCGGCATCGGTGTGACTGTGCGCACCATCGATGCTGCGCAGTATGAGAACCGGATGCGCAGCTGGGATTTTGACATTGTGATCGCGTCATGGCCGGAGTCACTGTCGCCGGGTAACGAGCAGCGGGAATATTGGGGCTCGCAGGCCGCCGATCAGGCGGGCTCAAAGAATTTGGTTGGCATCAAGAATCCGGCGATCGACAAATTGATCGAGCGTGTGATCTTCGCCAAGGATCGTGCCGATCTCGTCGCTGCGACCAAGGCGCTGGATCGTGTGCTGCTGTGGAATCACTTCGTGGTGCCGCAATGGACCTACAACAAGGTCCGCACGGCACGCTGGGATCGCTTTGGGCGGCCCTCGGAGTTGCCGAAATATGGTCAGTCCGGCTTTCCCACCATCTGGTGGTACGACGCTGACAAGGCGGCCAAGATCGGCAAGCGCTCTTGAGGAGCACATCGCGCATGGCGCAGCTCAATCGTCGGCACGTGCTGGGTCTCGGGATCGGCGCCATCGCGGTGTCACACTTCAGTCCCGCACTGGCACAGGCTCCAAGTGAATCGCACGGCATGTCGGCCTTCGGTGATCTGAAGTATCCGGCGGATTTTCCGAATTTCGACTACGTCAACATCAAGGCGCCGAAAGGCGGCGCGTTTTCGACGGTGCCGTCGAGTCGCGCGTTCAATCAGTCATTCCAGACCTTCAACTCGCTGAACGCCTATATTCTGAAAGGCGACGGCGCGCAGGGTATGGGCATGACTTTTGCGCCGCTGATGGTGCGCGCCGGCGACGAGCCCGATGCGATGTATGGGCTGGTCGCGAAGACCGTTCAAATTTCCGCCGATGGTCTGACCTATCGTTTTACGCTGCGGCCCGAGGCGCGCTTCCATGACGGCAGCAAGCTCACCGCGCGCGATGCGGCCTTCTCGCTGACGGCGCTGAAGACAAAGGGCCACCCCATCATCACGCAGCAGATGCGCGACATGGTGAAGGCCGAGGCGGTCGATGACGCGACCCTGGTCGTGACTTTCGCCGAGAAGCGTGGTCGCGACGTTCCTCTGTTCGTGGCCGGGATGCCGATCTTCTCGCAGGCCTATTACGACAAGCGCCCGTTCGACGAGTCCTCGCTGGAGACGCCGCTCGGCAGCGGGCCCTATAAAGTTGGCCGCTTCGAGGTGGGGCGCTTTATTGAATTCGATCGCGTGAAGGACTGGTGGGGCGCGGACCTGCCCGTCAATCGCGGCAGCTATAATTTCGATACGGTCCGGTTCGATTTCTATCGCGACCGCGACGTGGCTTTCGAAGGCTTTACCGGCCGCAATTATCTGTATCGCGAGGAGTTCACCTCGCGCATCTGGAATACGCGCTACGATTTCCCCGCGGTGAAGGATGGCCGGGTCAAGCAGGAGATGCTGCCCGACGATACGCCATCCGGCGCGCAAGGCTGGTTCCTCAATACGCGCCGCGCCAAGTTCAAGGACCCCCGCGTGCGCGAGGCGCTCGGTAACGCATTCGATTTCGAATGGACCAACAAGACGATCATGTACGGCGCCTATGTGCGCACGGTGTCGCCGTTCCAGAATTCGGACTTGATGGCAGTCGGTAAGCCGTCGTCGGAAGAACTCGCATTGCTGGAGCCGTTCCGGGACAAGGTGTCGAGCGACGTGTTCGGTGATCCCTATCTGCCACCGACATCGGATGGATCAGGTCAGGACCGTGCGCTGCTGCGCAAGGCCATCCAGCTCCTGAACGACGCAGGTTGCGCAATGAAGGACGGCAAGCGCATGACGGCGCAGGGTGAGCCGTTCAAGATCGAATTTCTGCTTGATGAGCCTGCTTTCCAGGCGCATCACATGCCCTATATCAAGAATCTCGGCACGCTGGGTATCGAGGCCAGTGTGCGCCTTGTCGATCCCGTGCAATTCCGCGCACGCCGTGACGATTTCGACTTCGATGCAGCCATCGAACGTTTCAGCTTTTCCACCATTCCCGGCGATTCCCTGCGTTCGTTCTTCTCGATGCAGTCGGCGGCCACCAAAGGCTCGAACAATCTCGCCGGCATTTCCGATCCCGTCGTCGATGCCCTGATGAACGAAGTCATCGCCGCCGATACGCGGCCCAAGCTGGTTTTCGCGGCGCGAGCGCTGGATCGTGTCATCCGCGCCGGCCGCTACTGGGTGCCGCAATGGTACTCGGCGTCGCATCGCGTGGCCTATTGGGATGTGTTCGGCCATCCCGCCAATTTGCCGAAATATATCGGCGTCGGTGCCCCCGATCTGTGGTGGGCTTCCGCAAAACCTTCAAGCGAGCAGGCCAAATAGCATGGGCGCATATATCGCACGGCGCGTGCTGCTGATGTTTCCCACGCTGTTGGGAATCCTGTTCGTTTCCTTTGTCGTGGTGCAGTTTGCACCAGGTGGTCCGGTCGAGCGCGTGATCGCACAGCTCAGCGGTGCCGATACCGGCGCGTCGCGCGTCTCCGGCTCGTCCGGCGGCGACTTCGGGAATCGCGCACAGCCGGGCGCTACTGGCGACGCGGTGAATTCGAAATATCGCGGCGCGCAGGGGCTCGATCCGGATTTCGTCAAGAGCCTGGAAAAGCAGTTCGGTTTCGACAAGCCTGCGCCGGAACGCTTCGCGCTGATGCTGTGGAATTTCGCACGTTTCGATTTCGGGAAGAGCTATTTCCGCGACACGACGGTGTTGCAGCTGATCAAGGAGAAGCTGCCGGTGTCGATGTCGCTCGGCATCTGGATGATGCTGATCACTTATCTAATCTCGATCCCGCTCGGCATCCGCAAGGCTGTGCAGGACGGCTCGCGCTTCGACACATGGACCTCGGCCGTCATCATCGTCGGCTTCGCGATTCCGGGCTTTCTGTTTGCAATTCTTCTGATCATTCTGTTCTCGGGTGGATCGTTCTGGAGCATCTTCCCGCTGCGCGGACTGACCTCGGACGGCTGGAGCCAGTTCCCGTGGTACTGGAAGATCATTGACTACTTCTGGCACATGACGCTGCCGCTGATCTCGATGGTGCTCGGTGCCTTCGCCACCATGACGCTGCTGACCAAGAACTCGTTCCTCGATGAAATCCGCAAACAGTATGTGATGACCGCACGTGCCAAGGGCTGTAATGAGCGGCAGGTGCTTTACAATCACATCTTTCGCAATGCCATGCTGATCGTCATTGCCGGCTTCCCCGGCGCATTCATCCACGCCTTCTTCTCCGGCTCGCTGCTGATCGAAACGATCTTCTCGCTCGATGGGCTCGGTCTCCTCGGTTTCGAGAGCGTACTCAATCGCGATTATCCCGTGGTGTTCGGCACGCTGTTCATCTTCTCGCTGGTTGGTCTCGTCGTGAATCTCTTGTCCGATTTGGCCTATATGTGGATCGATCCGCGGATCGACTTTGAGGCGCGAGAAGTCTGATGACCATCACCGCGCCCCTTCCTGTGGAAAGCACCACGCAGTCGCCGCTCGGCGAAGCCGTGCCACCGTCGCGCCATCCACTCGGTATCTCGCCGCTCAACCAGCGTCGCTGGCAGAACTTCAAATCCAATCGCCGTGGCTACTGGTCGTTCTGGATTTTCCTGTTCCTGTTCTTCATCTCGCTGTTCGCCGAGGTGATCGCCAATGACCGGCCGTTCTTCATCAAGTTCGACGGCAAGATGTATTTCCCGGCTTTCGTCACCTATTCGGAGACGACCTTCGGCGGCGACTTCGAGACGGCCGCGGATTATCGCGACCCGTTCCTGCAGAAGCTGATCGCCGAGAAGAACGGCACGATCCTCTGGCCGCTGATCCGCTATTCCTACGACACGCACAATCTAGATCTGCCGACGCCTGCACCGTCAAAGCCCACCTGGATGCTCACCGAAGAACAGTGCAGACCGGTGGTCGAGAAGAAGGGCCTCAAGAGCTGCCGCGATCTCGAATATAACTGGCTCGGCACCGACGATCAGGGCCGCGATGTCGTTGCGCGGCTGATCTATGGCTTCCGCATCTCGGTGCTGTTTGGCCTCGCGCTCACCATCGTCTCGTCGATCATCGGCATCGCCGCAGGCGGCGTGCAGGGCTATTTCGGCGGCTGGGTCGATCTGGCCTTCCAGCGCTTTATCGAGATCTGGAGCGCGATCCCGTCACTCTATCTGCTGCTGATCCTGTCGTCGGTGCTGGTGCCCGGCTTCTTCGTCCTGCTTGGGATCCTGCTGCTGTTCTCGTGGGTAGCGCTGGTCGGTCTCGTGCGTGCTGAGTTTCTGCGTGGCCGTAACTTCGAATATATCATGGCGGCGCGGGCGCTCGGTGTCTCCAACGCCAAGATCATGATCCGGCATCTGCTGCCGAACGCGATGGTCGCGACCATGACCTTCCTGCCGTTCATCGTCTCGTCCTCGGTGATGACGCTGACTGCGCTCGATTTCCTCGGCTTCGGTCTGCCGCCAGGCTCGCCGTCGCTCGGCGAGCTGCTGTCGCAGGGCAAGGCCAATGTGCAGGCGCCCTGGCTTGGTTTCACCGGCTTCTTTGCGGTGGCGATCATGCTGTCGCTGTTGATCTTCATCGGCGAGGGCGTCCGCGATGCCTTCGATCCGCGCAAGACATTCAGATAGGGCCGCAGCATGGATGCCATCAACCAGCCGCTGCTCGATGTGCGCGATCTTTCGGTCGCGTTCCACCATGGCGGCAATACGTCGGTCGCGGTCGACAAAGTGTCGTTCGAGATCAAACGGGGCGAGTGCGTTGCGCTTGTGGGCGAGTCCGGCTCGGGCAAATCCGTCAGCGCCATGTCGATCCTGCGGCTACTGCCATATCCAACGGCGTCGCACCCGTCCGGCCATATCCGTTTCAAGGGCCATGAACTCCTGGGGATGTCGGAACGAGAAATCCGCGGTATCCGCGGCAACGACATCTCGATCATCTTCCAGGAGCCGATGACCTCGCTGAACCCGCTGCACACGATCGGCGCGCAGATAGGCGAAATTCTGCAGCTGCATAACGGTATGCGCGGCAGCAAGGCACGCGAACGAACGCTGGAGTTGCTGACTCAGGTCGGTATTCCCGACCCGGAGACACGTCTCGCCAGCTATCCGCATCAGCTGTCTGGCGGGCAGCGCCAGCGCGTCATGATCGCGATGGCGCTTGCGAACGAGCCCGATCTGCTGATCGCCGACGAGCCGACCACGGCGCTTGACGTTACGGTGCAAGCGCAGATCCTCGCACTGCTGGCTGACATTCGTCAGCGGCTCGGTATGAGCCTCCTCTTCATTACCCACGATCTCGGCATCGTCCGCCGCATCGCAGATACCGTCTGTGTGATGAATAATGGCAAGATCGTCGAGCAGGGGCCGGTAGAGCAGGTGTTCACGTCACCGCAGCATCCCTATACGCGCGACCTGCTCGCGGCTGAACCAAAACCGGACCCCGCGCCGCCGCGCCCGGAAGCGTCAGTCGTGATGTCGACGGACGATCTCAAGGTCTGGTTTCCGATCAAGCGCGGGCTGCTGCGCAAGACGATTGGCCACGTGAAAGCAGTCGATGGCGTTAGCCTCAAGGTGCGACAGGGTGAAACGCTCGGTGTTGTCGGGGAGTCCGGTTCCGGCAAGACGACGCTCGGTCTTGCGCTGTTGCGCTTGATCTCTTCGCAAGGCCCGATCGTGTTCCTGAGCAAGAATATCCAGGGATTGCAGTTCAAGGATATGCGGCCGATCCGGCGCGACATGCAGATCGTGTTTCAGGATCCGTTCGGTGCGCTGTCGCCGCGCATGTCGGTTGGCGATATCATCGCCGAGGGATTGAGCGTGCATCAGCCGTCGCTTTCTGCGGAGGATCGCGAGGCGCGTGTCGTCAAGGCGCTGCAGGATGTCGGCCTCGATCCGAAGACGCGGTTCCGCTATCCGCATGAGTTCTCCGGTGGCCAGCGGCAGCGCATTTCGATCGCGCGCGCTGCAGTGCTGGAACCAAGCTTTATCGTGCTGGACGAGCCGACCAGCGCGCTCGACATGTTGTTCCAGGCGCAGATGGTGGATCTCCTGCGCGAGCTGCAGCGCAAGCGGGATCTGACTTATATGTTCATCTCGCACGATCTGCGTGTGGTTGCGTCACTGGCCAGCCATCTCATCGTGATGCGCCATGGCAAGGTGGTCGAAGAAGGGCCTGCCGCGGAGCTGTTCAAGAATCCGAAGACCGACTACACCCGTGCGCTGTTTGCTGCGGCGTTCCGGATCGAGACGACGCCAGGCGGAACCGCGGCGCAGTAGGTTGCGATGACGAAGGATAACAATAGATCTCCCGCTATTGCCGACCGTGCTGCCGATGTAGCAGTCTCGGCTCCGACGGTTGTCGGACGCGGCTTCATGACCTACGAGCGGTACGATATCGCAATCATTCGCGCGGACGATGAGACGTTGCGGCAGCAGCGTGACATCTTGCGTGCCAGCAAGGTGGCTGCGGTCCTTCCAATCGATCTTGCGCGTGGCGAGGTCGTACTGATCCATCAATTCCGTCTGCCGGCGCATCTGGCTACGGGGCGTGGCGAGATGGTCGAGATCGTCGCCGGACGGGTCGATGAGGTTGAAACGCCGCTCGTCGCTGCTGCGCGAGAATGCGCGGAAGAGATCGGCGTAACGCCGCAGCGTTTGTTTGAACTCTATAGCGTGCTGCCGACGCCGGGCTTCACTGACGAGTATGTCACGTTCTTTCTCGGCTTCGTCGACAGCAGCAAGGTAGCCGCGCAGGGTGGTCTCGTCGGAGAAAACGAGGATACGCGGCCCTTCGTGGTCTCTATCGACGACGCGATCGCGGCACTGGACAGCGGTGCAATTCACAACGGCTTGATGGTTAGCGCCCTGCAATGGCTGGCGCTGCATCGTGACCGACTGCAGGATTACTACGAGCGCGCGGTGCCTAGTCCAGCCGTTTGATGCTCGTGACATTGCTGCCGCCCGCCGCCTTGATCCGCGCAATAGCACCCTTCGTGTCTTCAATAGCCGTCGCCATGTGATGCGCATTGGCATGCACGATCGTGTCGGCATCGCGGGCGATGGCGACGTGGCCCTTCCAGAAGATCAGATCGCCGCGCTTCAGATGCTGCATCTCGGCGTCTGACAAGGCGCGGCCGAGGCCGCTCTCCTGCATGTCGCTGTCGCGGGGGCATCCGGTTCCCGCGGCGGTCAGTGCGATTTGCACTAGCCCGGAGCAATCGATACCGAGGCTGCTCTTGCCGCCCCATAGATAGGGCGTGCCGACGAAGCGCTCAGCTACCGCAACGAAATCGGTCTCGAACGCATCGATCTCCGTGACATGCCGCCTCGGGACGCAATGTCCGGCATTTGTCATTGCAAACGCATCGGTCATCTTGATGATGGCCAGGCGTGCGCCGAGCGGCAGCGTATCTGTCGGCGGCAGCTTGATGGAGGGACCAGGAAAAAGGAACGTCCGGAGCGCGGTCACCTTGTGTGTCGGTGTCGGTCCGGGTGGATAGAGCGCGAGATCCGAGAGCCAGCCGACATAGCCATCTCCATTGAGTTGGCCCCAAGCCCAGCCTTCGTCATTGCGGTCGTAAACGGTGAAGCGCTCGCCTTTCAGGGCTTGCGTGTCCAGCATGGCGCCGGCGAATGGCTCGCGCCGCATCGCGGTGACACCATCGACAATTTCGAATTCTTCGCCGTCGACAAAACGTGTGGCCTCGACCAGACCTTCAAGATAGCGCGCGGCCACGTCTGGTCGCGCGGGCGTGAGCCTGGGGTCGCGTTTATCCATAGCGTTGGCTCAATAGCTGATAAATTGCGCGCGCAGCCTGACATTCACCGCCTTCGGGGCGCGCCGGTTTTGCCGATGGCGTCCAGCCATAGATATCCACGTGAAGCCAGCTCTTTGCGGCTTCAACAAAGCGCTGGAGAAACAGCGCGCAGGTGATCGAGCCGGCAAAGGCGCCAGACGGCGCATTGTTGATATTGGCGACCTTGGAGTCGAGCCAGGCATCGTACGGAGCCCAGAGCGGCAGTCGCCAGAGCGGATCGTTCTGCTCCTTCGCACAGCGTGCGACGTCGAGCGCCAGCGTCTCGTCATTGGTGTAGTAGGGCGGTAGATCGGGTCCGAGCGCCACGCGTGCAGCGCCGGTCAGCGTGCCCAGATCGACCAGCAGGTCCGGCTTCTCCTCGTCGGCATAGGCCAGCGCATCGGCCAGCACCAAGCGCCCCTCGGCGTCGGTATTGCCGATTTCGACCGTCGGTCCCTTGCGCGATTTGAAGATATCGAGCGGACGAAAGGCATTGCCAGCGACGGCGTTTTCCACCGCGGGGATCAGCACGCGCAATCGCACTTTCAGTCTGGCGTCCATCACCATCAGCGCCAACGCTAGAACATTTGCGGCGCCGCCCATGTCCTTCTTCATGATCAGCATGCCGCTCGATGGCTTGAGGTCGAGGCCACCAGTATCGAAGCAGACGCCTTTACCAACCAGCGTCACCTTCGGATGCGATGGATCACCCCAGGAAAAATCGATCAGTCGTGGCGCACGTGTCGAGGCCATGCCCACGGCGTGGATCAACGGGAAATTCTGTTGCACGAGGTCGTCGCCCACGATGCAGTTGAAGTCTGCACCAAAACGCCCGGCGAGATCCCTGGCGGCCGCGGCGAGTTCTTCCGGTCCCATATCGTTCGACGGCGTATTGATGAGATCGCGCGCCAGTGCTGCGGCCTCGGCGATACGGCTGATCTCGGCGAGATCGACGCCCTCAGGCGGCACCAGCTTCACCTTGGGCTCATCATTCTTGCGATAACGGCCGAAACGATAGCTGCCGAGGGCGAAAGCGAGCACGGCGAGGCGGGTGTCGTGCGGTGCGTTGGCGAAACGGTAGGTGCCCGGTGGCAGCAGGCCGGGCAATTGCCCCGGGCGGAACAGGTCGCGGAAGATCGCGCCGTCGTCTTCCAGCCCGAAGATGACCTGGGCGATTGCGCCGTCGTCTGCTGGCAGCGCCAGCCAGGCGCCGGGCTTCGCCGCAAAACCGTGGGCCATGGCGAAAGCTCTCGCCCGCGCGGGGAGTGCTGCGCTGATTTCGGGCCAGGTCGTCTTGGTTGCGAAGGTGATCGGAATGGTGGATGCGGCGGCAGCGGCAGCGGTCTCGAAGGCGGAATGCATATGCAGAATCTCGCGAAAGGGAGCGGCAATGACACCTGAAGCGCAAAGGGCGTCAAGCGACGGTATGGGAGGATATGGCGTGGCCCGCGCCGATTAACCAGCCATTAGGGTTAACACTCTATTGCTGAAGGCATCCGGCTCGTCCGTCCGCTCCATTGTTGAGTCAAAGTGCCATGCGTCAGCCCCCTTGTCTTGCCCGGCTTTTGACAACCGCGGCAATGACGGCAATCCTGGCCACCGGCCTTGCCGGCTGTAAGACCGCGGGCATGTCCGATATCACCGGTTCCCTTGGCGCTCGGGCGGAAGTACCAGCCGATGCCGATCCCGCCCGTGCCGCCGAAGTCTATGGCGAACGCTATCGCGCCAATCCCAAGGATGCTGACGCTGCCCTGCGTTACGGCCAGGCGCTCCGGGCCAACGGCCAGCGGGCCCAGGCCGTTTCGGTGTTCGAACAGGCGACGCTGACGAATCCCGGCAACAGGCCGCTGCTGGCAGGCTACGGCCGCGCGCTGGCCGACGCCGGCAGCTTCCAGCGCGCCTTCGATGTGCTGACCACCGCACATAGCCCAGCCAATCCGGACTGGCGTATCCTGTCGGCACAAGGCGCCGTCCTTGACCAGATGGGGAGGCATGACGAAGCTCGCCGTTACTACGACAGCGCGCTGAAGATCAGGCCGGAGGAGCCGTCCGTGCTCTCCAATCTCGGTCTGTCCTACATGCTTTCGAAGGATCTGCCGCAGGCCGAGGCGACGCTGCGCCGCGCGCAGGGCCGCGGCAATGTCGATCCGCGCGTTCGCCAGAATCTCGGTCTCGTGGTTGGCCTGCAAGGCCGGTTCGGTGAAGCGGAATCCATCGTGAGGGCAGACCTGCCGCCAGACGAAGCAGCGGCGAATGTCGCCTATCTCAAGCAGATGCTGAGCAGTAAAGGTCAGCCCCGCCTGGGCGCCCGGGACGACGACGCACCGCGTCGGTCGTAATTTCTCGCAGGTCAAATTTCGAAATGACGTTGAGCAAGGCCAAGCTCACCGGCGTCACTGCATCGCTGCGACCTTGATGCCCGTTGGGCCGAGAATGACGACGAACAGAACCGGCAGGAAGAACAGGATCATCGGCACCGTCAGCTTCGGCGGCAGCGCGGCGGCCTTCTTCTCGGCTTCGTTCATGCGCATGTCGCGGTTTTCCTGCGCCATCACGCGAAGGCTCTGACCGAGCGGAGTGCCGTAGCGTTCCGACTGCATCAGCGCCAGACAGACTGATTTGACGCCCTCCAATCCGGTACGCTTTGCGAGGTTCTCATATGCAACCTTGCGATCCTGCAGATAGGACAGTTCGGCCGTGGTCAGTGTGAATTCCTCGGCCAGCGCCACCGACTGCGTTCCGATCTCGATGGACACGCGGCGAAACGCGACTTCGATGGACATGCCGGATTCGATACAGATCAGCAGCAGATCGAGCGCATCCGGAAATGCGCGGCGGATCGAAAGCTGGCGTTTGGTGATTGCATTCTTGAGAAAGATCATCGGCGCCTGCAGGCCAAGATAGGCGGCACCGAGGCACATGCCGATCTTGATGGGCATCGACTGTTCCATGCGCGAGATGACGAATACATAGAGGATCGCGAAGACGAGGAACACGATCGGCGTGACGGCGCGGAAGAACAGGAAGGTGATATAGGGCGCTTGGCCGCGATAGCCGGCCATGACCAGCTTGTCGAGCGCGGCTTCCTGCGCCAGCCATTTGCTGAGGTTGAAGTCGGTCACAACCTTGGAGACGAGTTGCTTCGGCGTCTGGCGCAGCGACACTCTCTCGCCTTTGGCCATGCGGTCCCGCTCGCGCTGCCGCAGCCGCTCCCGCTCGCTGGCGACCGCTTTCATCCGCTTGGCGAGACCGTCGCCGGCGAACAACGGCGTAAGCAGGCTGTAGGCTGTTGCTGCAACCGCGATCGCGGCAAGCAGCATCGTCATGAAACGGATGTCGTGAAGCTTTGCTATCAGGAGATCGAGCATGCCAGCACCATCAGAAGTCGAAGTTGATCATGCGCTTCATGACGTAGATGCCGCAGGACATCCAGACCACGCAGGCCGCCAGCATCAGGCGGCCTGTCGGATGGGTCCACAGCAGCGAAATATATTCAGGCGTGCTGAGATAGACGAGCAACATCACGATCGGCGGCAGCGAGCCGATGATGCCGGCGGACGCCTTGGCTTCCATCGACATGGCCTGGATTTTCTCGGCCATCTTCTTGCGGTCGCGCAGCACCTTGGAGAGATTGCCAAGAGCTTCCGAGAGGTTGCCACCCGATTTCTGCTGAATCGCGATGACGATGCCGAAGAAGTTGGCCTCCGGAAGCGGCATGCGCTCATAGAGCCGCGCACAAGCCTCGCCGAGCGGCATACCGATCGTCTGAGTTTCGATGATGGCAAGAAATTCGCTGCGTAGGGGTTCCGATGCGTCGGCGGCGACAACCTTGATCGAGTCGAATAGCGGCAGACCGGCCTTGATACCGCGAACGATGACGTCGACGGCATCTGGAAGCGCTTTGAGGAAGGCCGCCTCGCGCCGCTTCTTGAGAAAGCTGAGGATCCAGCGCGGCAGGCCGAAGCCGGCGGCGAATCCGAGACCGGCGGCCGCGAGCAGACCGCCGCCAAACATCATGGTCATTAGGAAGCTTCCGCCTCCCAGAATGCCGGAGATCACCATGAATTTCTGGTCGCTCCAGTCGAGGCCGGCCTGCGCTATCCGGATTCCGAGCGGGATCTTCTTTTCCTTCTGAAGGCGTGCTTCGACTTCCTTGAGCGATCCTTCGACCTGCTCGCGCCGGGAGCGCTGGTTTTTATCGACCTGGCGCGCCACGGGCTCCGTCCGCGCGACCGATGCACGGCGGGCTTCGGCCTTCTTCTCGCCGGACAACAGCGGATAGAGAAAAACCCAGGCCACACCGCCGACAGCGATGCTGGCCATGAATGCCAATGCGAGCGCCTGCATGTTCATCATTCGCTCCTCAGTTCGGCGCTATGACTTCGGCAGCATCGAGCGCCGCCGCGAGCCGCTTCTCCTCGCCGTAATAGCGGGCACGATCCCAGAACCGCGGGCGGCCAATGCCGGTCGAGCGGTGCCGTCCGATGATGTTGCCGTTGGCGTCCTCTCCGACCATGTCGTAGACGAACAGGTCCTGCGTAATGATGGTGTCGCCTTCCATGCCCATCACCTCGGTGATGTGCGTGATGCGGCGCGAGCCGTCGCGCAAACGCGCAGCCTGCACAATGACGTCGATCGACGCGCAGATCATTTCGCGAATGGTGCGCGAGGGCAGCGAGAAACCACCCATGGTGATCATGGATTCGCAGCGTGACAGCGCTTCACGCGGATTGTTGGCGTGGAGGGTGCCCATCGAGCCGTCATGGCCGGTATTCATCGCTTGTAACAGGTCGAATGCCTCGGGTCCGCGGACTTCGCCGACGATGATCCGCTCCGGGCGCATGCGCAGACAGTTGCGCACCAGTTCGCGCATCGTGACCTGGCCTTCGCCCTCGATGTTCGGCGGCCGGGTTTCGAGCCGCACCACGTGGGGCTGCTGCAGCTGAAGTTCAGCGGCGTCTTCGCAGGTGATGATGCGCTCGTCGTCGTCGATATAGTTGGTGAGGCAGTTCAGCAGCGTGGTCTTGCCCGAACCGGTACCGCCGGAGATCAGCACGTTGGCGCGGCAGCGGCCGATGATCTGAAGGATCTGGGCGCCGTCCGGCGAGATTGCGCCGAATTTGACCAGCTGCTCGAGTGTCAGCTTGTCCTTCTTGAACTTACGAATGGTCAGCGCGGGACCATCGATGGCCAGCGGCGGCACGATGGCGTTGACGCGCGAACCGTCGGCAAGACGAGCGTCGCAGATCGGTGAGGATTCGTCGACGCGGCGGCCGACCTGGCTGACGATGCGCTGGCAGATATTCAGCAGCTGCTGATTGTCGCGGAAACGGATGCCGGTCTTCTGGATCTTGCCGGCGACTTCGATGAACACTGTGCCGGCGCCATTGACCATGATGTCGGCGATGTCGTCGCGCGCCAGAAGCGGCTCGAGCGGCCCGTAACCGAGCACGTCGTTGCAGATATCGTCGAGCAACTCTTCCTGCTCGGCAATGGACATCACGATATTCTTGATCGCGATTATTTCGTTGACGATGTCGCGGATTTCCTCGCGCGCGGATTCACCGTCGAGCTTGGCAAGCTGCGCGAGGTCGATCGCCTCGATCAGGGCGCCGAAAATCGTCGCCTTGACCTGATAGTAATTTTCGGAGCGGCGCTCTGCGATAATGGGGGCCGGTGCGGCGCGCGCGGGTGACAGCGGCGGCGATGACACAGCCGGTGACGCAGACGCAACCATCGCGCCGGCAGAGGGCTCGGGCGCACTGGCGGGCTTGACGGCCCGGACGTCGGTATCTGTTCCGCTACGCTTACCAAACACGACAACACTCCATGCGGCGGATTACTTCGACCGCAACTTCTCCAGGAACGGACCCAGGAAGGATCCTCGTGGCTTCTTGGCCTCGCCGCGGCCCGTCAGCCGCTGCGCAATTTGCAGAAAAAGTTCGGTGGTGCGATGGTTGGCCGCAATCTCGGCAATCATCTGGCCATTATTGGCGGCCGAGCCGAACATCTGCGGATCGAACGGGATCGTGACGATCGGCGGTGTCTCGATCGCCTTGGCGAATTCGCTGGCGCTGATTTCGGGCCGCTTTGGAATGCCGACCTGATTGAGGCAGTACAGCGGTGCACGATCATTGGGGCGCGAGGCCTTGATCAGATCGTACATGTTCTTGGTATTGCGCAGGTTGGCGAGATCGGGAGCCGCGACGATCAGGATGTCGTCCGCGCCGATCAGAGCCCGCTTGGTCCAGCCCGACCATTGATGCGGCACGTCGAGCACGATGCAGGGCATCGTCGACCGCAGGGTATCAAAGATCGAGTCGAAAGCCTCGCTGCCAAAGTCGTAGACGCGCTCCAGAGTGGCTGGGGCGGCCAGCAGACTGAGATGATCGGTGCACTTCGACAGCAGTCGGTCGATGAAGGCGGTGTCGACACGATCCGGCGAAAATACAGCGTCAGCGATACCCTGCGGGGGATCCTGGTTGTAGTCCAGACCGGCAGTTCCAAAGGCGAGATCGAGATCGGCGACAACGGAGTCCAGTGCCAGATCGCGCGCGATCGCCCAGGCAACATTGTGGGCGATGGTGGACGCGCCGACGCCGCCCTTGGCGCCGACCACGGCAATGATGCGGCCCACCGCCTTGGCTTCCGGCGCCGAGAACAGTCCGCAGATCGAACGAACGACGTCGATCGTCGCGACAGGCGCGATCACGTAGTCGCTGACGCCGCGACGAACGAGCTCGCGGTACAAGGTGACATCGTTGACCTTGCCGATCACTACGACGCGGGTACCGGCATCGCAGACCGTCGCCAGTTGATCAAGACCAGCGAGAATGTCGCCGCGCGGCTCGGTCTCGAGAACAATGACGTTCGGCGTCGGTGCCGACCGATAGGCCTCGATGGCCGCGGGCATGCCGCCCATTTGAATCTTGATGTGAGCCTTGCCCAAGCGCCTGTCTTCGGCGGCAGCCTGCACAGCGGCAGCGGTTTCCACGGTCTCGCAAAACGCCTGCACCGACACCCGCGGTGCCGGCGCAATATGCTCCTCTGCTGCGGGTGTTGCGGCAGTGGGTTCTTCGTCTGCGGTTTTCTGCGCGTAGCTAATCATTGGCCCACATTGCTGATTTTGGTCTTGTCTTCGGGATAGGTCGTCGCGGTGCTTTCACCCTTGCGATACTTGTCCAGCACGACGGTACGTCGGCCGGCATAGACAGGGGTTTCGGCGCGCGGCTGAACCAGATCCGAAGGATTGGCGACCATGGCGGCAAGATTGCGCTGCTGGGAGCAGCCGAGGTTGTGATACGGCTTGTTCGCGAGATAGCCCTTGTTCTTGATCGACGACGCAAGGTCGTCGGGCCAGGTGCCGCACGGACCGGCCGAAGCCGCGATCAGCGGGTAGCTGACGCGGATGGTCGGCAACATACGCGGATCGCCCGGCTGATAGCTGCGCATCAGGACGCCGTTCTGCGGCACGCCGACCGCCATCAGGAGCGAATGAACCTCGCGATAAGACTCTTTGGCGGCGCGTGCATTCGGCGTATTGACCGGCACCTCCGCGGTGATGACGCCGGTACCTTCGCGCAACCAGTTCTGACCGAGCGATATGACATCCGCGCGCTGTGTTGCCGACAGGCCGCCGCGCTGGCTGCCGACAAAGACCTCGGTGGTCTTGGCCCGTTCTTCGACAACGATAGGATGCCGCAGCCGGTAATCGTCCGGTATGCTCGATGTGGTATCTTGCGCAACGGTCTTGCAGCCGCTGAGCGCAAGCGCCAGGAACAGCAGTGTGCCAGTGGCAATCCGCGTGCGCGAAGAGTGTATTGCTGTGTGATTGATCATGGTCATCGGATACATGTCCCGTCTCAATCCGTGATGAAGCCGAAAGCGCCGCGATAGCCGCGCGTTGCCGGCGCCGACTCGGCACGTTTCGGTGCGCCATAGATGCGGTTGACGTTGCCGAGCAGATCGGCCTGCGGATCGGAGGCATCCACGAAGCCGTCATCCGGACGCGAAAGATCTTTCTGCGCGACGGCGCGGACCACATAGGGCGTGACCAGGACCATCAGCTCGGTGTTGTTGTTGACGTAATCCCGGCTGCGGAACAGCGTGCCCAGCACAGGCAATTGCGACATGCCCGGCAGGCCGCTGATGGCGGCTTTGGTCTGCTGCTTGATAAGGCCGGCCATCACCATCGAACCGCCGGACGGAATCTCAAGCGTGGTGTCCGCGCGGTTGACCTTGATCGCCGGGATCGACGTTCCGCTGATCGTGACGGAATTTTCCTGCGACAGCTCGGAGACTTCGGTACCGACCCGCAGGCTGATACGACCTTCGCTCAGAACCACCGGTGTGAAGCCCAGCGAGATACCGAACTTCTTGAAGGTGATCTGCGTCGTACAAATCCGCGTCGTGGGATCGCAGGTATTGCCGCCAGGGACCGGGAATTCGCCGCCCGCCAGGAAATTGGCGGTCTCGCCGGAGATCGCGGTCAGCGTGGGCTCGGCGAGCGTCCGGATGACGCCGGCGTTTTCCATCGCTTTCAGCGTCGCCGTGACGGATGGCGTCGATCCGAAGGATCCCTTGAGGAAATTTTCGGGGACCAGACTGCTGCCGCGCGCCGTGAACGGGTTGGTATTGTTGAAGGTGACGACGGACGTGCCGTAGCTCATCGATGCCGACAGATCGACGCCGAGCTGCTTGACGATGTTGCGCTGGACTTCAGCAACGGTGACCTTGAGCATGACCTGATCACGCCCGCGCACCGAGATGCTGTTCACGACCTTGTCCACGCCGCCGACGAGGCGCGCCGCGAGGTCCGTAGCCTGCTGCGCTTCGACCTGGCTCGATGCTGTACCCGATAGCATCACGCTATCGCCGAGACCTTCGATGCGAATATCGGCATTGGGCATGGTCTGCCTGAGCGCGGCCCGAATGCCGTTCAGGTCGCGCGTGACGGCGATATCATAGGCGGCGATCTGCTGGCCGGTGACGTCGAAGAATACGATGTTGGTCTGGCCTACGGTCGCGCCGATGATGTAGGCGCGCTGCGCCGAACGTATGACGGCGTTGGCGATCTTGGGGTCGGCGACCAGCACATCCTTGATGTCGCGTGGCAGGTCGATGACGATCGACTTGCCGATGCCGAGCGGCAGGAATTTCGCGTTCAAGGCGCCGGCGCTGCCGGCTTGCATGGAGGCGGAGTCGGCTGCAAAAACTGGTGTCAATACGGGATTGATCGTGAACGCCGTGATGGCGGTAAGCGACAGCGCGCGGGCGGCAAGAGCCCGTATCGATCCGCCTGTTGTGATGCGCCTCATTGCGTGCGTCCTCTCGATCACTTCGTCACGGTCGCGGTCGACGGGATGCCGTAACGCACGATGTTAATGCTGTCGCGCTTGCCGCCATTGGGATCTTCAACCGGCACAGGCGCGTTGGCGTCGACCAGCGCGCGCAATGCCAGCGAGATCGTGCCGCTCTGCCGCGCGCGGGCGAGCAGTTCGGCCTGTTCGGGCTTCAATTCGAGCGTTGCGGTCTTGCCGACGACTGAGTTCTGGCCGTCCTTTTCCTTGGGCGCCTGATCGATGGCGAGAACGCGGATATTGTTCAGGATGATCTCGGAGTTGATGACCTCCGTGCCGCCGCGATCACCGCCGCGTTCGCGCTTCGACAGGATCACGTCGACGCGGTCGTTCGGCAGAATGAAGCCGCCGGCGCCGGTTTCCGGCGAAATTTCGGTGGAGACCGCACGCATGCCGGTCGGCAGAACAGCGGCCATAAAGCCAGCGCCATTGGCGCGCACCAGCTTCGGTTCACGGATCGGTTCGCCGGCAATAAAGGCCGAACGCGCGATGGAGCCGGCGATTTGCACCGCGGCGTCGGGGCGGCTGTTACGGCTGATGACGTTGCTGCTCGCCGCTGATGCGGGCCAGGACTGCCACTGGACATCATCGGGACCGAGCGCCTGACCGAGCGCGATATCGGCCTTGGCAACGAGAACGTCAGTTGTCGGGGCTTCGGCGACCTGAGGGGGCGGCGGTGCGTCCGATGTGCTCGCAAGATATAGCGCCACACTGCCAGCGCCGAGTGCAATGGCGAGGACCACAATGCGTGCGGTATTCATACGCTTCACTTTCCACATTACGCCGCGACGCTGCCGCCGCTGTAACGGGAGTTGACCAGTTATTCGTCAAAGCATGGTTAATGAGCGGTATCTAAATCGCGTTAATAGAAAGTTCCGGCCCTAGTGAAGCGCGAAACGCGCGAGGTCGATCGTCTTCACCCACCCTGTGTCGGGGTAAACGAGCAGTGCGCCGAGGGCGAGCGCGATACCGTAGGGGATGCCGGTTTCCTTGTGATGCAGACGCATCAGCCAGGCCTGGCCGCCGAGCGCATAGGGCAGCGGCCATTGCCGGAACTGGAGCAGCAGCAATGTGAGCGCGCCGCCGAACAACGAGGCGTAAACGAGGTAGTTCAGGAGATGGTCGAAGCCGAACCACAGTCCCGCCGCTGCGGCCAGCTTGGCATCGCCGCCACCGATCCAGCCGAAGGCGAAACAGGCGAAAGCGACCACCAGCACGGTCGCCCCCGCGCCGAGATGTGACAGCGCATCGTGAAGGCCCATGCCGCCGAAGATTGCCAGTACGGCGAAGCCCGCCACCAGCAGCAGCGAGATACGGTTCGAAATGGTCATCGTGAAAAGGTCGCTGATCGCCGCATAGGCCATCAGGCCCGGGAACAGCAGTAGGCGCGTCAAATCGAGGATCATGGCTTCAAAGGCCCGTTGCGGCGACGACGGAAAACCTAGCCAGCAGAAATGAACAATCGGACAACAAGAAAGAATTTACCAAACGCTGGCGATCCGAATCGCAACCGCGACCAGCGCAAGGACCAATGCGGCGCAGACCAGACCGGCGGGGTCGCGCAGCGAAAGCTGGAGTCCTTCCAGAACGGAGCGGGGTGTGCCCGGGTGTCTCATACGCAGAACGATCCTGGCGGCTGGCGGTCAGCAGCATTCGGAAACAAAAAAGGCTCCGGACACCGGAGCCTTTGATGCACTCGTAACAGTCGCTTACTTGAGCGAGGTGTTGATCGAGGTGAACTTGCCGTTCAGGTTCGAGCCGAGGCCGTTAACGACTGCGATGATGGCCAGCGAGATGCCGGCAGCAATCAGGCCGTATTCGATAGCGGTGGCGCCCGACTCGTCCTTCATGAAACGCGAAACGAGGTTCTTCATAATATAAAACTCCATATGTGCACGTGGCTGTCGATCGTGATGCCTGGTCTCCCCGGCGTTCTCAGCACCGTGACCATGAGCGAACACTAGGAGTGGGGAATTGCAGTGCGGTTAATTCGATTGATGAAAGTCGGTCGCATTTGTCTCTTCTTTTGCACGGTAAATACCTACTTAAGGCGATTTTAGAATGACTTGGGTGTGATGACACCAAGCATGTCCTTTTCGCTTCATCGCTCCTTAAGCATAGCGCGGTAACTCTTGGCCTCCGAATACCGCGAGGCCGCGATGACGACACTCCCCATGGAAGTCCTGAACATGTTCGGCGAGACCATCATGAAGGTGGTGCCGATCACGCTGGTTCTTGCGGTGGTCTTTACGGTGCTGACGCATTTCTGGGCCTGCAATCCCGGCAAGCACTGGTGGCGCAAGACGGAGATCGTGACCGACGTGGTCTACTGGTTCTTCGTGCCGCTGATCACCCGGGTGGTGCGGATCGGGCTCCTCGTGGTCGGCGCTGCCGTCGTCTTCAATATTCACGATGCCGATGAACTGATCGCCTTCTATGACAACGGCCACGGGCCGCTGGCGCAGATGCCGCTCTGGTTGCAGGCGCTCTTCTTCCTCGTGGTGTCCGACTTTATGCTGTACTGGCTGCACCGGATGTATCACGGCGGCGGCTTCTGGAAATATCACGCGATCCATCATTCGTCGGAAGAGGTGGACTGGATCTCCGCGGCACGGTTTCATCCGGTGAATCTGTTTCTCGGCACCGTCGCGGTCGACGTGCTGCTATTGATGGCCGGTATCTCGCCGAACATCATGCTGTGGGTCGGACCGTTCACGACCTTCCACTCGGCTTTCGTGCACGCCAATCTGAACTGGACCCTCGGGCCGTTCAAATATGTGCTGGCGACGCCGGTGTTCCACCGCTGGCACCACACCTCGCTGGAGCGCGGCGGTAACACCAACTTCGCCGGCACGTTTCCGATCTGGGACATCATGTTCGGGACCTTCCGCATGCCGGCGGGGGAGCTGCCGGACAACTACGGTGTCGATGGCGAGCCGTTGCCGACCGAATTCACCGGCCAGCTGGTCTATCCGTTCAAGCAGTAGGGCGCTCGTCCTGCTCATGCGCGATGCATCCTGCGATCTCGCGTAACGCTCTCAGTCGTCATGGCCGGATGGCGCGAAGCGAGCTTCGCTAGATGTTCCGGCCATCCACGTCTTGCTTCGTGTGTGGCCAAGGCGTGGATACCCGGCATGCGCTGGGCATAACGGCGGAGTGTGGGGTGACGACGGAGCGTCACGTCATTCACGGATTCAACTGTCAAACAGCCACTTCCCTTCAGACATGCGTCATCGCCCCTGTTGTTTGCGGCGCGGGGGCGCCGTCGTCTGTCGCATTCCCGCCCCCCTGTGAGAGGGCGTGCGGAACGCCGGGTGCCCGTTGCACCCTTGGGCCTGATGCGATGCGGTCTTCCGCAATTGAGAGTGCATCAGGACTTTCGGAGGCGCCGAGCAAGTGCCCGACGTTCCGCCTGCGGTGTTTTTTCGACTTGCTTGCACTTTGCCTCAGCGAACGATCCGATCACCGAATTAAAGTCCCAAGGCGATGGGAAGGGAGCCTCAAGCACTT
>NZ_FOTP01000005.1 GCF_900114605.1 Bradyrhizobium sp. NFR13
TGAACCGCGTAACGCCGCATCTCCGGCGTCCACCGCATCCCACCCCGCGAACGTGACGATCGCGATCGCCCCTCTCGGTGGGGCAGGACGGAGGGGATAATAGTCCTTATAGGGGTATTGTCAACGGGATATAGGAAAAAATGTTTAGCCTCTGTCCCGGCCTCAAACTGTCATTCCGGGGCGGCTGCGCACCTTCGCGCAGACGAACCTCAGCCACTCCAATTGGAGTGGCGGGGAATCCCGACCTGTTCAGCGCAAAACATTCCGGGATTCCGGGTTCGCACTACGCGGCTGCGCCGCTTCGTGCGCCCCGGAATGACGAGAGGGCGGCGACCCTAGGCCTCGGGCAAACCAATTGGTTTGCCGGGGAATGACAGCGAGCCTCAGCTCACAAACTCTGCGCGCTTATATCCCTGCGTATAGAGCAGCGCGGTGAGATCGCCGTGGTCGATGCGCGCCGCCGCCGCGGCGGCCACTGCCGGCTTGGCGTGGTAGGCAACGCCGAGACCGGCCTCCTGGATCATGGCGAGATCGTTCGCGCCGTCGCCGACAGCCAGGGTGTCGAGATTGTCGAAATCGAAGGACTCGCGCAGCTCAACGAGCGTCGCGAGTTTCGCGGCCTTGCCCAGAATTGGTTCGGCGACGGTGCCCGTCAGCTTGCCATCAGCGACATGCAACACGTTGGCACGGTTTTCCTGGAAGCCGACGAGCTCGGCAACCTTGGCTGTGAACAGCGTGAAGCCGCCGGAAACGAGGCAGGTATAGGCGCCATTGGCGCGCATGGTCTGTACCAGCTCGCGGCCGCCGGGCGTCAGCGTGATGCGCGAGGCCAGGACCTCGTCGACCACGCCGACTTTCAGGTCTTTCAGGAGCGCCACGCGTTCGCGGAGCGCCGGCTCGAATTCGATCTCGCCGCGCATGGCCCGTTCGGTGATGGCGGCCACATGGGCCTTGAGGCCGGCGAAATCGGCGAGTTCGTCGATACATTCCTGGCCGATCATGGTGGAGTCCATGTCGGCGAGAAAAAGCTTCTTGCGCCGGTCGCTAACAGGCTGCACGACAACGTCGATCGGCATGTCGCCGCGGGCTGCGCGCAGGCGGTCGCCGAGCGCGAGCATATTATGGTCGCTGGCGAACAGGATGTCGGCGGCGACGCCGTCGCTCAGCCAGTGCATCTCGGTGTCGCCCGGCAGAAGCGCGCGCAGACCATCGACCACCGTGCTATCGAGAGCGGGATCGGCGGGGTTGCAGATCAGGGTCGCAACGAGAGACATGACGTGAGTTCCAGTCCGGACAACAGAGCGCTGCTTATCGCAGGGCCGACCGCCAGCGGCAAGTCGGCGCTGGCGCTGGCCGTGGCGCGCGCGCGGGACGGTGTGGTCATCAATACCGACAGTATGCAGGTCTATCGCGACCTGCGCGTGCTCACGGCGCGGCCAACGCTCGAAGAGGAGGCGCTGGCGCCGCACCGGCTCTACGGGACTGTGGACGCTGCCGTGAACTTCTCCGCAGGCGCGTGGGTGGAGGAGGCGGCCCGGGTACTTGCCGAGGTGCGCGCGCAAGGCAAATTGCCGATCTTCATCGGCGGCTCCGGACTGTACTTCAAGGCGCTGACCCGCGGGCTCTCGGCGGTGCCGCCGGTCGCTGCCGAGGTGCGCGACGATGTCCGCGCACGGCTGGAAAGGGATGGGCCGGAGGCGCTGCATGCGCAGCTCGCTTTGGTCGATCCGGTCTCTGCCGCACGGCTGAACCTGCGCGATCGCACGCGCATCGCCCGTGCGCTGGAAGTGGTGGAGGCGACCGGGCGATCGCTCACCGACTGGCACAGTGAGGGCCTGCCGCCACTGTTGCCGCCGAAGGGCGTGACCGCGCTGTTTCTCGCGCCGGAGCGCGACGAGCTCTATGCGCGGATCGATGCGCGCTTTGAGCGCATGCTAAATGAGGGCGCTCTGGACGAGGTCGCTGCATTGGCAGAACGCAGTCTCGATCCATTGCTGCCCGCGATGAAGGCGCATGGCGTGCCGGCGCTGATCCGGCATATCCGCGGCGAGCTCTCGCGTGAGGAGGCGGCCGAGATCGGCCGCGCCGATACCAGGCACTACGCCAAGCGGCAGTTCACGTGGTTTCGGCACCAACTGCCCGAGTTTGAATGGATGACGCCGGAGGCTGCGGAGGCCCGGCCCGGATGAGCAGAGTGACATCCGGGGGAGCCGCCCGTCTCGCGGCTCCTGTGCCCCGAATGGCGTCAGTAGATGGATCGCGGTCCGCCTTCATAACGATGGGACTGTTCGGTCCGTTGCGGCGCCGCGACGGAGTCGAACGCGTTCTGCGGCTGCGCGGCGGCGCTCATTGCGGCCGCATGAGTCTCGTCGGGCCAGTAGCGTTCGTCCGAAATCGTCGTACCGGCAAAAGCCGGGCTCGAGATGACTGCAAGTGCCAGCGATGCGGATAGCAGAAGACGTTTCTTGGTCATGGTTCTATTCCCTTGAAAGACGCCGCCCTTATCCGGGGAGATGCGCGGCCGGTCATAGGAATTCCAGAGCGCCCCGGCTGGTTTTGCATAGGCGTGGTGTGGGGCACGAGCCGGCAGGCGGGAGCAGCCTGGCCGGGATCAGGCGGCGGGCGCATATCAGCCCGCCCGATTTTTCCGCTCGCCGAATGCGAAAGACCCGGTTAGGCTTCGATTCAGGCGCGATCACAGCAACTTCCCTTGACATCCTCGGTTTGCCGGGTATGTTCCGCGCAAGTTTTGAAAAGTTGGACCGAGATCGTGCGCAATAAAGTTACAAGCCTTCTTATTATCGTGGTACCCTGGCGCACCGCCGGGGGTAGCTGACGGCTACCCACGAACCGAGCGGTGTGCACAGGGTCCTGAACGGGCCCTTTTTTATTGCCTGAACGAAACAACGTCCGACCCACAACGACCCTGACGTCCAGACCAAGCCGCGCAGCAGAGCGCATCCGGAGCGAACCATGAGCGACAGCAAGCCTCACGATCCCAATCAGATGACCGGCGCAGCGATGATCGTGCGCGCGCTTGCTGATCATGGCGTCAAGCACATCTTCGGCTATCCCGGCGGTGCCGTGCTTCCGATCTATGACGAGATCTACCAGCAGTCCGAGGTCGAGCACATTCTGGTCCGCCACGAGCAGGGTGCCGGCCATGCGGCCGAAGGCTATGCACGCTCGACGGGTTTGCCGGGCGTCGTGCTGGTGACGTCCGGTCCGGGCGCCACCAACATGGTGACGCCGCTGGCCGACGCGCTGATGGATTCAATCCCGCTGGTCTGCATCACCGGACAGGTCCCGACGCATCTCATTGGCAACGACGCGTTCCAGGAATGCGACACGGTCGGCATCACGCGGCCCTGCACCAAGCACAACTGGCTGGTCCGCGACGTCAACGATCTCGCCAAGGTGCTGCATGAGGCGTTCTACGTTGCCACCACCGGCCGTCCGGGTCCGGTCGTCGTCGACGTGCCGAAGGACGTGCAGTTCGCCACCGGCACCTATCATCCGCCGCGCAAGTCGGACGTCCATATCTCCTACGCGCCGCGCGTGAAGGGCGATGCCAACGCGATCCGCAAGGCGGTGTCGATGCTGGCGGGTGCCAAGAAGCCGATCATCTATACGGGCGGCGGTGTCATCAATTCGGGCCTCGCGGCATCGAAGCTGCTGCGCGAGCTGGTCGAAGTCACCGGTTTCCCGATCACCTCCACGCTGATGGGCCTCGGCGCCTATCCGGCGTCCGGCCCGAACTGGCTGGGCATGCTGGGCATGCACGGCACTTACGAAGCCAACATGGCGATGCATGATTGCGACGTCATGCTGTGCGTCGGCGCGCGCTTCGACGACCGTATCACCGGCCGCACCGATGCGTTCTCGCCGAACTCGAAGAAGATCCATATCGACATCGACCCGTCGTCGATCAACAAGAACATCCGTGTCGATATTCCAATCATCGGCGATTGCGGCAATGTGCTCGGCGACATCCTGCAGGTGTTCAAATCCGAGGCGAAGAAGCCGGACACCAAGGATTGGTGGAAGACCATCGCGGTCTGGCGCGCGCGCAATTCGCTGGCCTACAAGACCAACAACGATGTGATCCTGCCGCAATATGCGATCCAGCGACTGTTCGAGGCCACGCGCGGCCACGACACCTACATCACCACCGAAGTCGGCCAGCATCAGATGTGGGCGGCGCAGTTCTTCGGCTTCGACGAGCCGCATCGCTGGATGACGTCGGGTGGTCTCGGCACCATGGGTTATGGCCTGCCGGCAGCGCTCGGCGTGCAGGTCGCGCATCCCGACTCGCTGGTGATCGACATCGCGGGCGACGCCTCGGTGCAGATGACGATGCAGGAAATGTCGGCCGCGGTTCAGCATGAACTGCCGATCAAGATCTTCATCCTCAACAACCAGTATATGGGCATGGTGCGGCAGTGGCAGCAGCTGCTGCATGGCAACCGTCTGTCGCATTCCTATTCGGAAGCGCTGCCGGACTTCGTCAAGCTGGCGGAAGCCTATGGCGGCGTGGGTCTTCTGTGCAGCAAGCCCGGCGATCTCGACGGCGCGCTGCACGAGATGATCAAGGTGAAGAAGCCGGTGCTGTTCGACTGTCGCGTCGCGGCGCTGGAGAACTGCTTCCCGATGATCCCCTCGGGCAAGGCCCATAACGAAATGCTGCTGCCGCTGGAAGCGAATGACGAAGCTACGGCTGCGGCGTTCGCCGGCGGTAAAGCGCTGGTTTGATAAGTTCTGGAAAGACAACGACAATGGAACAGCCTGCCTCCGCCTATTTCATGGAAGAGCGTCACGATCCCAACGAGACGCATACGCTGACGGTGCTCGTCGCCAATGAGCCCGGCGTGCTCGCGCGCGTCATCGGTCTTTTCTCGGGCCGCGGTTACAACATCGAAAGTCTCACGGTGTCGGAAACCGAGGCGCACAAGCACGTCTCGCGCATCACCATCGTCACCACGGGCACGCCGATGGTGATCACACAGATCAAGCATCAGCTCGATCGCATGATCCCGGTGCATCGCGTCGTCGACATGACGCTGACCGGCCGCTCCATCGAGCGTGAGCTTGCCATGGTCAAACTGCGCGGCACCGGCGAACATCGCGTCGAGGCGCTGCGCCTCGCCGAAGCGTTCCGCGCCCGTGTGATCGATGCGACCATCGAGAGCTTCGTGTTCGAGATCACCGGCAACACCGGCAAGATCAACCAGTTCATCGACCTGATGCGGCCGCTTGGCCTTGTCGAGATCTCGCGCACCGGCGTCGCCGCCATCAGCCGCGGACCGGAGGGGATGTAGCCTCCGCGCATCGCAGTCATGAAACCTCTCGATATCGCACTGGCCATAGCCGTGGCCGTGATCTGGGGCGTCGGCTTCGTGCTGACCCGGATGGCGGTCGACGAGATGTCGTCGACGCTGCTCACGACAATCCGCTTCGGCATCACGGCACTGCCATGCCTGTTCCTGCCGAAGCCGAAAATGTCATGGCTGCTGATCGTCGCCACAAGCTGGCTGCTGGTGGCGCAATTCCTGGCGCAGACCTATGGCATGGCGCATGGCGTGCCGGCGGGACTGACCTCGGTGATCGTGCAGAGCCAGGCACTGTTCACGGTGGGGGCCGCCGCGCTGTTTCTGCGCGAATTGCCGACGCTGCAGCAGGTCGTGGGCATTGTCATCGCCATGGGCGGCCTCATGATGATCTGCTTCACGGTCGGCTATGATTTCAGTGTGTTCCCCTTCATGGTGCTGATGACCGCGCCGGTGAGCTTTGCGTTCTCCAACCTGCTGTTGCGGCGTGCGCAGGGTGTGCCGATGCTCGACCTGTTTGCCTGGATCAGTCTCGTTGCGCTGCTGCCGTTGCTGGTGGTGCTGTTCAGTGTCGATGGCGCCAGTACGACGTGGCAGTCGCTCACACATGCATCGCTGAAGGCCTTCGCCTGCGTGCTGTTCCTCGCGGTGGTTGGCACCACGCTGGGCTACTGGATCTGGGGCCGGTTGCTGCGCGACTATTCCGCGGCGCAGGTCGTGCCGTTTGCATTGCTGGTGCCGTTCATCGGCGCGGCCGCGTCGAGCGTCACGTTCGGTGAAACATTCGGGCCGCTACGTCTCGCGGGGATGATCGTCGTCGTGCTGGGGATCGCGGTGATGCTGCTGTCGAAGCGTCCACCCGCGATGGTCGAGGTGGCGTGATGGAACTGTCGCCGCATCTGCTCTGGGCTTTCCTCGTCTTTGCCGTGGTGATGTTCTTCACGCCGGGGCCGAACAACATCATGTTGCTCGCCTCCGGTCTGAATTTCGGCTTCCGCCGCACGATCCCGCATATGGCCGGCGTGACCTTCGGCTTTGCCTTCATGATCGCCGTCACCGGCCTCGGGCTCGGGGCGGTCTTCACGTCAATCCCGATGCTGCAGACGATCCTGAAATATGCCGGCGCGGCCTATCTGGTCTATCTCGCCGTCGCCATTGGCCTGTCGGGCCCGCCCGACCCGGGCGAGGTCGAGCGGCGCAAGCCCATGACCTTCCTTGGCGCGGCGTTGTTTCAGTGGGTCAACGTCAAGGGCTGGGTCATGGCCATCGGCACCATCACGGCCTATGCGGCTGTCGCTATCTATCCCTGGAACGTGGTCGTGCAGGTCATGCTGTCCTTCGTGATGGGCTCGCTCTCCACCATCGCCTGGGCGCTGTCCGGCACCGCGCTGCAATCGCTGGTCAAATCGCCGCGTGCCGTCCGCATCTTCAATGTCACGATGGCAATTTTATTGCTCGCTTCGCTGTATCCCGTGCTGGCCGAGATATGAGCACAAATTCGCCAGCAAAATCACCGTCGCGGGCTTGTCTCGCGGCATCCGTCGCCCTAGAAACCGGCGGCAATTCACGGTCATTTGCCAGCCGGCAGTGACCATTCGACCGGGCGCTTGAAATAAAGTTGCCGAAGAGAGGAACGACCCCATGCGAGTTTATTATGATCGCGACGCCGACCTGAACCTGATCAAGGGCAAGAAGGTCTGCATCGTCGGCTACGGCAGCCAGGGCCATGCCCATGCGCTGAACCTGAAGGACAGCGGCGTCAAGGACGTCGTGATCGCGCTCCGCAAGGGCTCGGCTTCGGCGAAGAAGGCCGAAGGCGCAGGCTTCAAGGTGATGGAAGTCGCCGAGGCCGCCAAGTGGGCCGACCTGATGATGATGCTCACCCCAGACGAATTGCAGGGCGACATCTATCGCGACCACATGCACGACAACATGAAGAAGGGCGCCGCGCTCGTCTTCGCACATGGCCTCAACGTGCACTTCAACCTGCTCGATCCGCGCGAAGACCTGGACGTGCTGATGATCGCGCCGAAGGGCCCGGGCCACACCGTGCGTTCGGAATATCAGCGCGGCGGCGGCGTGCCCTGCCTGATCGCGGTTCACAAGGACGTCTCGGGCAATGCCCATGACCTCGGCCTGTCCTACGCTTCGGCAGTGGGCGGCGGCCGTGCCGGCATCATCGAGACCTCGTTCAAGGAAGAGTGCGAAACCGACCTGTTCGGTGAGCAGGCCGTTCTCTGCGGCGGCACCGTCGAACTGATCCGCGCCGGCTTCGAGACGCTGGTGGAAGCCGGCTACGCGCCGGAAATGGCTTACTTCGAGTGCCTGCACGAGCTGAAGCTGATCGTCGACCTGATCTATGAAGGCGGCATCGCCAACATGAACTACTCGATCTCCAACACGGCCGAATACGGCGAATACGTCACCGGCCCGCGCATCGTCACCGCCGAGACCAAGGCCGAGATGAAGCGCGTGCTCACCGACATTCAGTCCGGCAAGTTCGCCCGCGACTGGATGCTGGAAAACAAGGTCAACCAGGCCTCGTTCAAGGCGACCCGCCAGCGCAACAACGCGCATCCGATCGAGGAAGTGGGCAGCAAGCTCCGCGACATGATGCCGTGGATCAAGGAAAAGGCGCTGGTCGACAAGACCAAGAACTAAGCGCCTCTTCAGACGCAGTTATCGACGGGACCGCGGCAACGCGGTCCCGTTTTTCTTGAAGCGGCCATTGCGAAAGTCCGCGCGTGCCGTCCGCATCAGATATGCGCCAAATTTTATTGACGGATCTCGCGACGCGGAAGCATTCGGCTTCAATGGCAAGGCTAGCTAGTGGCGATGGCAAAGATAACCAAGTTTGTTCCGTCCGCTCTGACCATCGATTCCCTGAAGACGCTTCAAGGCGATGTAAATGTCCTGAGCAAAGGTCCGACTTCGGACGCCCTCACACTTGTCTCCGGCAGGTCGTTCGTAGAGTTGTCTGTGGAATGGGGTGATGTTGTCTTCAGGCTCGAATGCTTTGGCGTTTCGGCCGAGTTGCTCTCACAGGGCGCATTTGATGATGGTCGAGCCGTTGCAATCGGTGCTCCTATTCAGGGATGGAATCGTCTTGTTTGCATGATGCGTTCCAAGTGGAGCCGCCCGGCGCAGGCAGGTGAAGTGCCTGTTGACTGGGACGAGAACGTGCAGGACCAGGGTAAGATTGCGGATATTCCTCCAAGCGCTATTGCGGTTGGAGTATCGCTGATCGGAATTGCTTTCGTAGCAGATGGAAGTGAAGGGGCGGTGGCTGCGATCATAAGCAACGATGACAACATTCCAGGCACATTGCTGGTGGTTTACGACGAAAGGGAGATATTGAAAGAGTTAGGGTCCTGCGACTGCATACATGTTGATAGTGTCGCGTCTTGGTTTTCGGACATTGATCGCGTGAGTTCGGAATGAGGTTTTTGTCGTGATGGCAGAGGAGATCATCACGCTGTTCGTTGATGGGATCGCAAAGCCTGTCTGAACAGCGATTCCAATCCGGTACCTTGCCGCAAAAGCAGCAGCTGCGTCACGCGCAATCGCGATGATTACAAGACATCGTGACGCAACTTGTATTTGTCTTCCGGCAAACCTTTATCTCACCGGCCAGTGCATCATCCTGTGCCATGAGGCGGGAGCGCCTGCGTTGGGCGATGGAGATGCGCGCTCGCGCCTTCCGGATGCGCGCATGGTTTTCTCACTGCCATGATCCCAGTGCTATCAATCAGTCGCTTCTTTGGAGATGTCCCATGCGATCCATCGTCATTACCGGCGCTTCCACCGGAATCGGGCACGCCACGGCCAAGTTTCTGCTCGACCGGGGATTTCGCGTTTTCGGCAGCGTGCGCAAGCAATCGGATGCGGAGCGACTGCAGGCGGAGTTCGGTGAAAACTTCATCCCGCTGCTCTTCGATGTGACCGATGCGGTTGCGGTGTTCGCAGCTGCCAATCAGGTCCGTGCGGCACTCAACGGCGAAACGCTCGCAGGCCTCGTCAACAATGCGGGCGTGGCCGTGTCCGGTGCGTTGCTCGACGTGTCGGTGGTTGAATTCCGCCAGCAGCTCGACGTCAACGTCGTTGGTCCGGTGATTGCCATCAAGGCTTTCGCACCGTTACTCGGTGCCGATCCCGTGATGAAAGGACCTCCGGGGCGCATCGTGATGATGAGTTCGTTGTCAGGTCAGTTTGGCAATCCCATGCTGTCCCCCTACACCGCCTCGAAATTCGCGCTGGAAGGACTGGCCGAATGCCTGCGCCGTGAATTCATGCTGTTCGGCATCGACGTGCTGGTGATCGCGCCGGGGCCCGTACGCACCCCGATCTGGGACAAGGCGGAGGCGATCGACATGGCCCGCTTCAGCGCGTCGCCATTCCTGCCGCCGCTGCAGAAGCTGCGCACGATGATGCTCAAGCTTGGCCGGGCAGGGCTGGCGCCGGAAAAGATCGCTGAACTGGTTCACCAGGCACTCACCGCCTTACGCCCCAAGGCGCGTGTCGTGACATCGCCGGAGCCGGTCCAGACGTTCATCGCCGGGCTGCTGCCAAGACGCTGGGCCGATCGGGTCATTGCCGGGCAACTTGGACTGGGGCCTCGTCCGCGCGGTTGAGCCAATATCATCAACCCGACACTGCGCGGACGTGAGTCTTATGCCGTGCCGCCGCGCGGTGCAGGCAGCGGCGCCGGCCTGGCTATAGTCCAACGAAATTGATGATCTGGCCCGCTGCGAAAACCGGCTTTGTATAGGTCCGGGGTAGGCGTGGAAATGGACCGGCTTTCCGGACAACGGCAAGAGCGGCACCATCGACGTCAGAGTTTCCCGAACTCCTCAAAACCGTAATCTCGACCAGCCTTCCATTGCGATCGATCGCCACACAGATGGTCGCTCGACCATGAAGCCCTGCATCTGCAAGGCGGCGCGCCGATCTGGCAATGCGCATGGATACTTGCTGCTTCCAGGCGCGTATGGCCGCATCCCCGGACGATGCTGCCGGATCAATGGGCGCGAACTGAGCTTCCGCGCCGACCGTCATGGCGCACAGGAGCAGTACCACGCTCAATGCCTGCAGAACGTTCGATGCGGGCCGCCATGCAGTGGCCATCCGGGCGGTCCTTCACAGCGAGGGCTTTCAGCCGATCGCAAAGTGGTTGGAAGTTAAGGTATCATGCTGCCTCGATATGTTTGTCGCATTCGTCCCGACCGGGCAAGCGATTAGTGCGTCGATCGGCCACGCACGCACACCACATCATCTGGCCTTGATCTGGCCCTACCAGATTGGTAGGGTCAGTCCATGCTTACCGCAGTCAGCACCGAAACCTCCGACGCCGTCCGGAAAACGCTTGAATATGTCCGGCACCACCGGCTTGCCAAAGGCGACCGGCTGCCGTCGGAGCGCAATCTGTCGGATCGGTTCGGCGTCACCCGCAGCTCCGTCCGCGAGGCGCTGGCAGTGCTGGACGCCATGCGCATTACCGAGCGCAAGGCGAAGTCCGGCATCTTCCTGCGCAATACGCCGGATGAGGGCGGCCTCGACGCGCTGGTGCTGCAGGCCGATCTCGGCGTCACCTTCGATGCGCAGCTCACCCGCGATGCCATCGAGGCGCGCATCATCTGCGAGGAGCAGGCGTTCCGGCTGGCCTGCCAGCGCCGTACAGAGGCCGATCTCGCGAAGCTGCACGGTCTGCTCGACACCTATGCGGCGCTCGCCGCCAATGGCCGCAACATGGCCGACGAGGATGTCGAATTCCATCTCGCCGTCGCGGCTGCGAGCCAGAACCGCATTCTTGTGCGCACGATCACCCCGCTGATGCTGATGAGCACGCGCGGACGCCGGCGCTATTTCGAATCCGCGGCGCTGCGCCAGCGCTCGCTCGACGATCACCGCGCGTTCTACGCCGCCATCGAGGCGCGCGATGAGGCTGCGGCAACCGCGCTCGTGCATAGCCATGTATACACGGCCGCTGCCGACATCTGGGCGCTGAACGAGGCTGCGGCGGTGGCGCAAGACGCGGGGACACCGGACAAACAGACCTAGAGCATGATCCCGAAAAGCGGATACCGGTTTTCGCCGACAAACGAATTCGTTTGTCGAGAGATCATGCTCTGAAAAATCAACGGGCCTGCCGACAAATCCCGACCAACGGGAAGGCTCCGATCGCATACGGCAACGACCGTAACAGTGGAAACGCAAAAAGAAGGACAGAAGATGCGTATCACGATCACGTCCATAGCTGCGTTCGCAGCAGCGATGGCTATGGCAGCGAGCCCGGCACTGGCGCAGAAGACATATGGCCCGGGCGCCAGCGACACCGAAATCAAGATCGGCAACACCGTGCCCTATAGCGGCCCGGCCTCGGCCTACGGCATTCTCGGCAAGGCCTACGGCGCCTATTTCAAGAAGATCAATGACGAGGGCGGCATCAACGGCCGCAAGATCACCTTCATCTCCTATGACGACGCCTATTCGCCGCCGAAGACCGTGGAGCAGACGCGCAAGCTGGTCGAGAGCGACGAGGTGATGGCGATCGTCGGCAATGTCGGCACCGCCGCCAATGCCGCGATCCAGAAATACGTCAATGCCAAGAGGACGCCGCAACTGTTTCTCGCGACCGGCGCCACCCGCTGGAACGATCCGAAGCAGTTTCCGTGGACCATGGGGTGGCTGCCGAGCTACCACGCCGAGGCTGCGGCCTATGCGAAGTATCTCCTGAAGGAGAAGCCGGGTGCAAAGATCGGCGTGTTCTATCAGAACGACGATTTCGGCAAGGACTATGTGAAGGGATTGAAGGAAGGTCTTGGCGACAAGGCCTCAACGATGATCGTGATGGAGACGAGCTATGAGGTCTCTGAGCCGACCGTCGACTCGCACATCGTCAAGCTGAAGGCCGCTGGCGTCGATACGATCTTCTCCTTTGCCACCGGCAAGTTTGCCGCGCAGTCGATCAAGAAGGTTGCCGAGCTCGGCTGGAAGCCGCTGCACATCGTGCCGAATGCCAGTTCGTCGCTGGGCAGCGTGCTGCGTCCGGCCGGCCTCGACAATGCGCAGGACGTTGTGTCCGCGACCTTCGCCAAGGATCCGACCGACCCGCAATGGAAGGACGATCCGGGCATGCAGAAGTTCTACGCCTATGTCGAGAAGTACATTCCGGAAGGCAAAGCGATGGAGAGCACCGTGCTGTCCGGCTACAGCATCGCCCAGACCATGGTCGAGGCGCTCCGGCAGTGCGGCGACGATCTCACCCATGAAAACCTGATGAAACAGGCCGCCAACCTCAAGAATGTGCAGCTCGACGGGCTGCTGCCGGGCGTGACCGTCAATACCAGCCCGACCGACTTCTCGCCCATCGACCAGTTCCAGATGATGAGCTTCAAGGGTGAGCGCTGGCAGCGCTTCGGCGAGATCATCAAGGGCGAGACGCCGGCCGCAGTGCGGTAGGCGAGGGATGACGACGGCAGGCGGCGCCCGGACCGGCACCGCCTGCGTCGAAAGGTTCATTGTCCGTTCATGACGCTTGTATTACGTTTTTATGACATTCCGCAGGGTCCGGGTCGCGGTGTGAGCCGGCTGGCCGTTGCCAGACAGGGCAGTTTTCTTGCCGGGTGTTCGCAGGCAAGCCATGCTGCCGCCCTCGATCTCAGTCTCTCCGGCGCAAGCCGGCCGCCGCTTCAAGGAGCGGTTGGCGGCCGCTTGGCAGTATGTTCGGCAGTGGCCGCTGCGCACGGCGCTGATTGCTGCGATCCATATGCTTGCGATCTATGTGCTGGCCTCGGTCGAATATGGCCCGTTCGCCATGACGCTGGCGCTGCTCACCTGGGCCTTGCTGAATTTCCTGTTCCTCGCGCTGTTGAAGCGACCCGGCGTCAGCGCGGTGCTGTCGCTGCTGCTGGTCACGGCGCTGATCGTGCTGTCGCAGTTCAAGTTCGGCATCACGCAGCTCACGCTGACGTTTCTCGATTTCCTGATCATCGATCGCGACACGATCTCGTTCCTGCATTCGATCTTCCCGCAACTGCGCACTTGGCTGCTGATCGCCACCGCCGTCGCGCTACCGATCCTGTGGCTGATCTGGCGTTCCGACCCGTTCCGCCTGCGCCGCCGCAGCGCGCTGGCCTGTGCAGGCGCCTGCATGGCGGGGATTGTCGGCCTGTCGGCGGCCAATCCCGAGAAGCCATGGGAGCCGTTCCAGGGCGTCAATCATATTTCCAATCTGGCGCGCTCGGGCGTCGTCTCGGTCTCGCATCTGACCGCGACCGGCTGGATCGAAGCGGATTCCAAGAGCCTGGTGAGCTCGGCGCAGGCGTCGCCGATGACCACCTGCGAGCCGGGCGTGAAGCGGCCGAATATCGTGATGGTGCTCGACGAGTCCTCATTCGACGTGTCCGCGGCACCCGGCGTGAAGGTGCCGGTGGGCTATCATGATTATTTCAAATCTGCCGATGGCCAGCAGCGTGCGCTGATCACCGAATCCAGCGGCGGGCCGACCTGGTACACCGAATTCAACATCTTCACCGGACTGTCGGCGCGCTCCTTCGGTGCGCTGAAATTCTATGTGACACGCATTGCCGCCGGAAAGATCTCGCGCGGCCTGCCGCAGGCGCTGCAGCGCTGCGGCTACAAGACCTTCTCGCTGTATCCGACCTACGGCAATTTCTTGAGCGCCCGCAGCTTCCAGCAGGGCGCAGGCATCGACGGCTTCATCGATATGGCGGCGATGGGCGTCAGCGAGGACATGCAGCCCGACAGGTTCTATTTCGATCAGGCGAGGGACCTGATCGCGCGCGAGAGCAAGAGCGACCAGCCGGTCTTTGTGCTGGTCTATCTCACCGCCAATCACTTTCCGTGGACCACGACCTATCGCGACGACCTGACGCCGGCCTCCTGGCAGGCGCCGGGCAATACGGCCGAGGTCGACGAATATATCCGCCGTCAGGCGATGACAGCTGCGGACTACAAGGCCTTCGTCGCGCAGCTCCAGAAGGATCATCCGGCCGAGCCGTTCCTGCTGGTGCGGTTCGGCGATCACCAGCCGGCGATCGCGCAGAAGCTGATGGAGCCCGATCTGGCGCAGCCGAAGCGCGCCAACCGGATCATGACCCATGATATCCGTTACTACACGACCTATTACGCCATCGACGCGCTGAACTACCGGCCCGAACTGTCGTCGGCGCTGCCGACACTGGATGCGGCCTATCTGCCCCTCATGGTGCAGGAGGCCGCGCGCGTGCCGCTCGATCCGTCCTTCGTCGAGCAGAAGAAGATCATGCTCCGCTGCAAGGGCGTGTTCTATGGCTGCAAGGACGGCGATGAGGCCAGCCGGTTCAATCGCTGGCTGATCGATGCGGGGCTGATTAAGGATTTGTAGCTTATTTCCCGATCTTCTTCCACATCCACCGCGCCACGCTCTCCGGCGAACTCGTCGCATCATTGCCCGCCGCGCGCAGATTGGCCTCGCGCATCAAAGTCAGATCGATCCTGCCAAGCAACGGCTGCAACGCGCTGCGCAGTTTCTCGTCGCCCGCGCGTTTCGGCGCCAGCAGCATGATCGCATCATAGGGCGGGATCGCGTGTTTGGGATCGTCCAGCACCACAAGATCGTATTTCGCGATCAGCCCGTCGCTGGTGTAGCCGGCGATGACGTCGACCTCGCCAGAGGCGACGGCGGCATACATGAAGTCCGGCTGCATGGTCCGCTGGGTCCTGAACGACAGGCCATAGGCCGTTTTCAGCCCCGCCCATTCCGGCCGCGAGAAGAATTCGTAGTCGCCGGCAATGGTCATGGTGCCGCTCAGCGCCGCGAGATCGGCTGCCGTCCTGATCCCCAGCGCCTGCGCCTTTGCGCGCGGCATCACCAGTGCATAGGCATTGGCGAAACCGAGTTCGCCGAACAGCGTGATGTTTGCTTTCGCGAGTGTCGTCTTCAGCTCGGTGAGCAGTTGTTCGCGCGGCAGGATTTCGCTGCGGTGAAACTGGTTGGCCCACAGCGTGCCGGAGTAATCCACGTAGACATCGATATCGCCGGAGGTCAGCGCATCATAGATCACGCTGGACCCGAGACCCTGCCGCGTGGTGGCGGGCAGGCCGGCCGCTTGCAGCCGCTGCGACATCAGCGCGGCCAGCACATACTGTTCAGTGAAGGTCTTGGCGCCGACCACGATGCGCGTGCCGGAGCGGGCGAAGGAGGGCGCGAGTGTGACGATCACCAGGACCGCGATGCCGAGTACACCGATGGCCGTGCGGCTGCGGCTGCGCAGGCGAATGCCGGTTTCGATCAGGGCCAGCAATTGATCGACGGCCAGTGCCAGCACGGCGGCGGCGACGCAGCCGAAGATCACCAGCACCCAGTTCTGTGTCTGCAGCCCCGCGAAAATGTAGTTGCCGAGACTGGTCTGGCCGATCGGTGTCGACAGCGTCGCTGTGCCGATCACCCACACCGCGGAGGTGCGAATGCCGGCCATGATGACGGGCAGTGCGAGTGGCAATTCGACCATGGTCAGCGATTGCCGCGGCGTCATGCCGACGCCCTGGGCAGCCTCGATCAATGCGGGATCGACGCCGTTCAGTCCGGTGATGGTGTTGCGCAGCACCGGCAGCATCGAATACAGCGCCAGCGCCAGCACGGCCGGCAGGAAGCCGAAGGCCGAGAAGCCGACGCCGAGATATTGCAGCGACAGCGCCGCGAGCGCGAGCAGCAGCGGATAGAACAGGGCCAGCAGTGCCAGTCCGGGTACGGTTTGCACGATGCTGGCGATGCCGAGCAGGGCGCCGCGCAGCACCGGCCGATATCGCGCAATGACGGCCAGTGGCAGGCTGATGATGAGGCCGAGCGCCAGTGCTGCAAGGCTAACGCGGACATGGCTGCCGAGATAATCCGGCAGGTGACCGAGCGCATCGCTCCAGCGCGGATCGCTGAACAGGCTCATGTCGCGCCGCCTTGCGGCGTTGCACCGTCTTTCGGCAGCAATATCTGAAGCCGTTCGGCCTGCCGGCGCGGTGTGCCCAGCAGCTCGCCGACATAGGGATCGTTGCTTTCGGATAACTGAGCGGGCGTGCCTTCCGCAACCAGTTTGCCTGAACGCATCACGGCGATCCGGTCCGCGAGCAGGATCGCCTCAGTCATGTCATGGGTGATCATGATGGTAGTGAGCTTGAGCTTGCGATGCAGCGCGCGGTAGTCGTCGCCAAGCGCATCGCGGGTCAGCGGATCGAGCGCGCCGAACGGTTCATCCATCAGCACGATGCGCGGCTTCGCGGCCAGCGCCCGCGCGACGCCGACGCGCTGGCGCTCGCCGCCGGAGAGTTCGTGCGGGAAGCGGTCGCGATGTTGCTTGCGATCAAGGCGCACGAGATCGAGCAATTCATCGACACGCGCGGCGATCTCTTTGGCGGGCGTACCCAGCAGCCTGGGCGTGATGCCGATATTGTCTTTGATGCTCATATGCGGAAACAGTCCGCCGCTCTGGAACACATAGCCGATGCGCCGGCGCAGGGTGATGGGATCGACCTGCGCCACGTCCTCGCCAGCGATGGCGATGTGTCCCGCGTCCGGCGCGATCAGCCGGTTGGCCAGCCGCATCAGCGTGGTCTTGCCGGAGCCGGAGCTGCCCACGATGGCGAGGAACTCGCCTTCGGCCACCTCGAGCGAGACGTCGTCGACGGCGTGAATGCGGCCGCCGTCGAAGCTCTTGCTGACATGCTTGAAGGCGATCAGGGGCAGGGCGGAGGTCATATCCCGGACTATCACAGGCGCGACGACCGACCAAGCTCGGCCCAGACGTTGAATTGTCCGCCCTCCAGCGCTAAGCCTGTGCACGAACAAAAACACTTTGGGGAAAGCGCGTGCAGGCAGGTGGGGCCGCGGCATCGATGGCGGTGGCGCTTGATGACGCGACGGTGGCCTTCGGCGTCGCCGACAATCGCATCTATACGGCGGTGGAGAAGGCGACACTGCGGGTCGCGGATGGCGAGTTCGTTGCCATTGTCGGGCCGACCGGCTGCGGGAAATCCACCTTGCTGAATGTCGCCGCCGGGCTGTTGGCGCCAGCCTCCGGTTCTGTCCGGATCTTCGGTCAGCCGCTGGGTGGACTGAACGCACAGGCCGGCTACCTGTTTCAGGCCGACGCGCTGTTTCCCTGGAAGACCGCCCTCGACAATGTCGCCATCGGGCTGGAGATCGCCGGCATCGCGCGCGACGCGGCGCTGGCGCGTGCGCAGGACTGGTTGACCTCGGTCGGTCTCGGTGCGTTTGCCGGGCGCTATCCGCATATGCTGTCCGGTGGTCAGCGCAAGCGCGTCGGTCTCGCGCAGGTGCTGATCCGCAATCCGAAGATCCTTCTGATGGACGAGCCGTTCGGGCCGCTCGATGCACAGACCCGACAGGTGATGGGCAACCTGCTGCTGGATCTGTGGAGCAGGGACCGCAAGGCGGTGCTGTTCGTGACGCACGATCTCGAGGAGGCCATCGCGCTGGCCGATCGCGTCGTCATCATGTCGGCGGGGCCGGGCTCGCGCATCATCGGCGACTGGAAAGTGCCGCTGCCGCGGCCGCGCGATATTTTCGAGGTGCGGCTCGACAAGGATTTTCACGCGCTTCATCGCGAGATCTGGAGCGTGCTGAAGGACGAGGTGATGAAGGGCTATGCGCAGTCCGCCGGCATGGGAGCTGCGTCATGACGCGTCCCGTGCTGCTCCTGTGTCAGGTGCTCGTCGCCGTCGTGGTTGTCGTGATGTGGCATGTGCTCACAACCATACCGATGTTTGGCCGTATCCTGCTGCCGCCGTTCTTCTTCTCCAACCCCTGGGATGTCGGTAGCCAGGTCTATAGCTGGTTCTCGTCAGGCATCATCTGGAAGCATCTCAGCATCACGCTGCTGGAATCCGTGCTGGCCTTTGTCATCGGCTCCACGCTGGGCGTGCTGATCGGCTTCTGGTTTGCACGTCAGCCGCGGCTAGCTGCGATCTTCGATCCCTATGTGAAGATGGCCAATGCGCTGCCCCGCGTGGTGCTGGCGCCGATCTTCGCGTTGTGGCTCGGGCTCGGCATCTGGTCGAAAGTCGCGCTCGGCGTTACGCTGGTGTTCTTCATCGTGTTCTTCAACGTCTATCAGGGCGTCAAGGAAGTCTCGCCCACGGTGCTCGCCAATGGTCGCATGCTGGGCATGAGCGAGCGGCAATTGATGCGCCATGTGTTCTGGCCATCGGCGCTGTCGTGGATGTTTTCGTCGTTGCACACCGCGGTGGGTTTTGCCGTCGTCGGCGCCGTGGTCGGCGAATATCTCGGCTCCGCGGCGGGGCTTGGCTATGTCATCCAGCAGGCGGAGGGCACATTCGATGTGGCCGGCGTGTTCGCGGGCATGTTTGTGCTATCGGCCTTTGTCATCGTGATCGACGTGCTGGTGTCGATTGTCGAGAAACGTCTGTTGGTGTGGAAGCCAGTGGTGAGTGACGGGCGGAGCTAGATCGCCTAACACTGTCATTCCGGGGCGCGCGCATCTTCGCGCGCGAACCCGGACTCCCAGGATGTTCATCAGCTCTTGATGCCGGGCGTTATAGAGGTGATGAACACGTCGAGGTTCCGGGTTCACGTCCGGCAAGTGCCGGCCGCGCCCCGGAACGACGAGTAGAAAGTTCTTACGGCAGCGGCTTGGTATCGTCCGGTGCCTGCGGCGGGGTCTTGATGGCGATGGCGCGGAACGGCTTGCCGTCCGGCTTGGTGCCGCCATGGGGCGTGCCCTTCGGGATGATGATGAGGTCGCCGGCCTTGACCTGAACTTCCTTGTCGCCGAGCCACACGGTGCCGGTGCCTTCCAGGATGTACTGGATCTCATTGGTGTTGGGATGCATGTGCTTCACCACATTGCCGTCCTGCACCGAGATGGTGGCGCCGTCGGCGGCCATGAACATCTTGGAGCGGAAGCCGGTGGGCGAGGCCGGGCCGAGTGCGTCACCGACGAGTTCGGGGACATGCAGGACCTGAGCGGTGATGTTTTCCGCGGCCTGTGCCGGCGTGATGCCTTCGGGCAGCATATGCGTGATCAGGCAGCCGGCGGCGAAGGCGGCGGTGATCGAGAGTGTTGCGGTGATGCGCTTCATGAACGTTCCCCCTTGATGACAATGATTTGCCGCGCGGATGCTATGTCGCGCCGGGTGTGTTGACCAGTGCCGACTTTCCATCCGGCAGAGGCTCATCTATCCTCCGCGCCCGATAGCAGCGGAGGAAACAATGACAAAAAACATAAAAACCAGCTTGAGCCGTTTATTCCCGAACCGTTTGTTTTCAAGCCGTTTGTTCTTGGCTGGTCTGCTGTCGCTGTTTCTCGTTCATCCCGCTGCAGCGCAAACCAAGGTGACCATCGCGGTCGGCGGCGGGGCCTGCCTGTGCTATCTGCCGACGGTCCTGGCCAAGCAGCTCGGCGAATATGAGAAGGCGGGTCTCGCCGTCGAGCTGGTCGATCTGAAGGGCGGCTCCGATGCGCTGAAAGCCGTGCTCGGCGGCAGCGCCGATGTGGTCTCCGGCTATTTCGATCATTGCGTGAACCTCGCCGCCAAGAAGCAGGAGCTGCAAAGCTTCGTGGTCTATGACCGCTATCCCGGTCTCGTTCTGGTGGTGTCGCCGAAGCACACCGGCAAGATCACATCCATCAAGGATCTCGCCGGCAAGAAAGTCGGTGTCAGCGCGCCGGGCTCCTCGACGGACTTCTTTCTGAAGTATCAGCTCAAGAAAAACGGCCTCGATCCGGCCGGCACGGCGGTGATCGGCGTCGGCCTCGGCGCGACGGCTGTGGCGGCGATGGAGCAGGGCCAGATCGAAGCCGCCGTGATGCTCGATCCTGCCGTCACCGTGCTGCAGGGTAGCCACAAAGACCTCACGATTCTCAGCGATACCCGCACGCAGAAGGACACGATGGCCGTGTTCTCCGGCGAATATCCCGGCGGCGCGCTGTATTCGACGACGGCCTGGGTCAAGGGCCACGAGAAGGAAGTGCAGGGGCTGACCAACGCGATCATGAACACGCTGAAGTGGATCCACAGCCATACGCCGGAAGAGATCATGGCGAAGATGCCCGAAGGCATCGTCGGCAAGGACAAGGAGCTCTATCTCGCGGCGCTGAAGAACACGATCCCGATGTATTCGGAGACCGGGCTGATGGATCCGAAGGGCGCTGCGGCCGTACTCGCCGTGTTCAGCGAGGGCTCACCTGAGGTGGCCAAGGCCAATATCGATGTCAGCAAGACCTATACGAACAAGTATGTTGAGCAGTTTGCCAGAACGATGGGGACGAATGCGAAGTAGAGATACGCAATGACGGCAGAACTCGTTCTTCTTCCCGTCAAAGAGCTCGATCTCGTCTATCGTGAGTGGCAGTGGCCGTTTGCACATGAGCATCGCAACAAGATCGACGCGCACTTTGCCGAGGCGCGTCGTGCGAAGCCGGAAATGTTCAATGGACAGATCCTGATGGCCCGCGATCCGGTCGTTGCCGGCGATACGTTCAGCGCACGTTATTTTCAGACCGACTTCGCCAGTTTTCTCGCTTGGCGCGACTGGGGCTTCCCGGACGCGTCGGTGTTCAACGGCTTCGGTATGGGTGCATTGAGGACGAGCGACGGCGCCTTCGTGCTCGGCGAGATGGGCCAGCACACCGCCAACGCCGGCAAGATCTACTTTCCGGCCGGCACACCGGATCTCAACGATCTGCGGGGCGACGCGGTCGACATCCCGGGCAGCGTGATGCGTGAGACGGCGGAGGAGGTCGGCCTGACGCCGGACGATTACCGCGCGGCCGATCATTGGGATGTCGTGCAGGCCGGATCGCTGACCGCGATGATCCGTATTCTCGATCTGGCTGTGCCAGGCGACGCCGTGCGGGCGCGGATCGAGGCCAGCCTGGCCGAGCAGGACGATCAGGAGCTGAGCGCCATTCATCTGGTGCGAAGCGTCAGCGATTTTACCGAGACGATGCCGGCCTATATTCGGGCCTTCCTGGCGGCCAAGCTCTGACGTCTGGCGCCGGTGCCGTCGGCACGCTACGCTTGGCTTTCCCGTGTCCCGGAGTTGCCGATCTCATGTTTGCCAAGCCAGTTGTGTCTGCGTTGAAGTCCTATATCGAGCCGTATCGCATCGACGGGTCGAAGGCTTTTCATCTCAAGGCGCATGACACCAATGCCAGCGGCGGGCTGCACAAGGAAACCGGCAAGAAGATCATCGAGGCCAATCGCCGCCGGCTGCGGGAGCTGCAGGAAAAACTCTATGCGCAGGACCGCTGGTCGCTGCTGCTGATCTTCCAGGGCATGGACGCGGCGGGCAAGGACAGCGCCATTGAGAACGTGTTCGACGGCATCAATCCGCAGGGTTGCGAAGTGTACTCGTTCAAGACGCCGTCGTCGAGCGAGCTCGATCATGATTTCATGTGGCGCCACACCATCGCGCTGCCGCAGCGCGGTCGCATCGGCATCTTCAATCGCTCCTACTATGAAGAATGTCTGGTCGTGCGCGTGCATCCGGAGATTCTTGCCAAGCAGAAGATTCCGCCGGAGCTGGTGACCAAGAACATCTGGCGTGATCGCTTCGACGATATCACTGCCTTCGAGAAATATCTCGCGCGCAACGGCACCGTGGTGCTGAAGTTCTTTCTCAACGTCTCCAAGGAAGAACAGCGCGAGCGCTTCCTCGATCGTCTGGAGGAACCTGCGAAGAACTGGAAGTTTTCGACGGCCGATATCGCCGAGCGCGCGTTGTGGGACAAGTATCAGGAGGCCTATGAGGACCTGATCAGGCATACGTCCTGCGCGGAGGCGCCGTGGCATGTGGTGCCGGCGGATCGCAAATGGTTTTCGCGTGTGGTGATCGGCTCGGCCATCGTCAACGCGCTGGAGAAGCTGGACCTGCACTTCCCAACCGTGGACGGCGAGGCGAAGAAGGACTTCACGCTGATCCGCGAGGCACTGGAAAAGGAAGGACCGCCGCGGGAGCGCGAGGACGTGGTGAAGAAGGTCGCTAAGAAGAAGGTGGCCAAGAAGAAGGTTGCGAAGAAGAAAGCGGCGAAGAAGTAGGCTTAGCTCGTCATTCCGGGGCGGAAGACAGCGGCGAAGCCGCTGGATTGCGAACCCGGAATCCCGGTATGGAGGCCACCTCTTTGCCGCCTGGGATTTAGCCGTGTTGAACACATCGGGATTCCGGGTTCGCGTCCGGGGCTCGCGCCGGCCTCGCCCCGGAATGACGAATGGGGCTTTTAGCTCAGCTCCAATTCCTTCAACACCGCGGCAACTTTGTCCTGTGCCGCATCGTTCAATGGCAGCACCGGGCGTGGTGGCTGCGCATCGGTGATCCCCATCTGCTCGGCCGCCGCATACATCACGCGCAGGCTGGAAAACTGCTTGAACAGATCCCACAGCGGCTGCATCGCATTGTTGAGGCGGCGTGCCTCCTCGGCATTGCCGGTTTGCGCCGCGCGGGTGATGGCCAGACAACTCCTTGGAAACAGGCCCGCCGCCACGCAATACCAGGCATCGCCGCCGGCCAGCAGCGTCTCCATCGAATTCCAGTCACCGGCATAGCCGACTGAAAAGCCTGATGGCACGGCGGCACGCATCTGCTTCAGGTGATCTGCGGCGAGGCTGGCTTCGGGGGAGGTGCCTTTCACCGCGACGACGCCGGGAATACGCGCGATGCGGCCGACCAGGTCGGGTGTGAACTTGAAATGCGTGGTGGCGAAATTGTCGTAGATCACGATCGGCAATTTGCTTGTCTCGGCAATCGTCCTGAAATGCTCGAACACTTCGTTCTCGGTGAGCGGCGTGTAGGACACCGGCGCGAGCAGGCCTGCGGCAGCGCCGGCCGCCTTGGCATCGCGGGCGAGTTCAATCGTCTCGTCGGTGCGCAGCGCGCCGATACCGACCAGCACGGGGACGCGGCCGTTCACCTCCGCGATGGCGGCTTCGGTGGCACGCCGGCGCTCGTCACGGCTGAGGAAAGGATACGACCCGGTCGAGCCCAGCAGCCCGATAGAATCGACCTTGGCCGCCGCCAGCGGCGCCACCAGCCGCCGTAGCGCGGGCGTATCGACCCTGCCATTCGTATTCATCGGCGTGATCGGGAAAGCGGATAATCCCCTAGCGAAAGTCATTGTCCTGTCCTTGCAATTGCCGTTCGGTCTTAGGGCAAAAGGGTGGTCGGGAAAACGTCCAGTTCCGGGTGTTCTGGCTGGGCCAGTCGGTCACGTGCCCGAGCGCCTCCCCGGAGGATTTAGGTCAGTCTTCCTGACCCTCTTAGCCGTTGCAGGGGCCTGCATTTGTCGTCTAGAACGACCGCAGGCCCTCGTCGGCAACGAACCATCAAGGGTTTTCCTTGAGACTGGTTTTGGCCGAGGGTGTGGGCCTGAAGGTGTGGCAATGCTGATTCGCAGCGACATGGTTGGAGTTTCCGGGGGAGTGGCTGTTGCCGCTGGTCCCGACGCGATTCCGGCTGCGCTGCGTTCCAACCTCCTTCTTGGCGGGCTGCTTCTGCTTATCTGCCCCTGAGCGCCGTCTGGGCCATTTGGCCTGGGTACTCAGGGGATCGTGACAGTCAGAACCATCAGCTTTTTCCGGCGTTCACACCGCAGCGCCCCGACCTAAGGAATACCCCATGACCACCACCACCCCGTCCGATAAGGACCGCGTCATCATTTTCGATACCACCTTGCGCGACGGCGAGCAGTGCCCCGGCGCCACCATGACCTTCGAGGAGAAGCTCGAGATCGCCGCGATGCTGGACGCCATGGGCGTCGACGTCATCGAGGCCGGTTTCCCGATCGCCTCCGATGGTGACTTCGAGGCCGTCAACGAGATTGCCAAGCGCTCGAAGAACTCGGTGATCTGCGGTCTGTCGCGCGCCGGCCAGAAGGACATCGACCGCTGCGCCGAGGCGATCCGTCCGGCCAAGCGCGGCCGTATCCATACCTTCCTGTCCACCTCGCCGGTGCACATGAAGTACAAGCTGCAGCTGGAGCCGGACGCGGTCCATGATCTCGTCATCTCGTCGGTGACGCGTGCGCGAAACCACACCGATGACGTCGAATGGTCGTCGGAAGACGGTACCCGCACCGAATTCGACTTCCTGTGCCGCTGCGTCGAATCCGCCATCAAGGCCGGCGCCACCACCATCAACATTCCCGACACCGTCGGCTATTCGGTGCCCGAGGAATATTACGACCTGTTCAAGCGCGTGCGCGAGAACGTGCCGAATTCCGACAAGGCCGTGTTCTCGGTTCACTGCCACAACGACCTCGGCATGGCCGTCGCCAATTCCATGGCCGGCGTGCGCGGCGGTGCGCGTCAGATCGAATGCACCATCAACGGCATCGGCGAACGTGCCGGCAATGCCGCGCTGGAAGAAGTTGTGATGGCGATGAAAGTGCGCAACGACAAGCTGCCCTATTGGAACAACATCGACACCACCATGCTGATGCGCGCGTCGAAGGAAGTCTCGGCCGCGACCTCGTTCCCGGTGCAGTACAACAAGGCGATCGTCGGCCGTAACGCCTTCGCGCATGAAAGCGGCATCCATCAGGACGGCATGCTGAAGAACGCGCAGACCTACGAGATCATGCTGCCGGAGACGGTGGGCGTGAAGCAGACCTCGCTGGTGATGGGCAAGCATTCCGGTCGCCATGCCTTCATCCACAAGCTGGAGGAGATGGGCTACAAGCTGGGCCAGAACCAGCTGGAAGATGCCTTCGTGCGCTTCAAGGCCCTGGCCGATCGCAAGAAGGACATCTACGACGAGGATCTGGAAGCGCTGGTCGATCAGGAAATGACCGCCGCCCATGATCGCATCAAGCTGGTGTCGTTGACGGTGATCGCCGGCACCCACGGTCCGCAGCGCGCGACGATGAAGCTGAACATCGACGGCGTGGTGAAGATCGAGGAGGCCGAAGGCAATGGGCCGGTGGATGCGGTGTTCAACTGCATCAAGGCGCTGGTGCCGCATGTGGCGAAGCTGGAACTGTATCAGGTCCACGCCGTCACCGAAGGCACCGACGCGCAGGCGGAAGTGTCGGTGCGTCTGGCCCATGAAGGCCGCTCCATGACCTCGCGCGCCGCCGATCCGGATACGCTGGTCGCTTCGGCCAAGGCCTATCTCGGCGCGCTGAACAAGATCGTCATGAAGCGTGATCGCGACATGCCGGCGCCGGTCGCCGCCGCGAGCTGATCGCTTCCCAAAACCTATACGCGCAACGAAACGCGGTGTCGCAAGACACCGCGTTTTTGCATTGCGGCAAAGCTTTTGCCGCAACCCCTGCGAAGGGAGCGATGGCGTTTGACCGCTGATGACGATAAAGCTCCCTGTGGCATCCAAGCGCAGCGACTTCTTGAACCAGCTCCGCGTGGCCAACAGGGAGAACATCATGCGCAAGTTTATTCTGGCTGCTGCGTCGATCGCAGCGCTCGCGCTGGCCGGTCCGGCCTCCGCTCAATCGCCCATCGTCATCAAATTCAGCCACGTCGTCGCGCCGAACACGCCGAAGGGGCAGGGCGCGGACAAGTTCAAGGAACTCGCCGAGAAATACACCAATGGCAAGGTGAAGGTTGAGGTCTATCCGAACTCGCAGCTCTACAAGGACAAGGAAGAGGTCGAGGCGCTGCAGCTCGGCGCCGTGCAGATGCTGGCACCGTCGCTCGCCAAGTTTGGCCCGCTCGGCGTCAAGGAATTCGAGGTGTTCGACCTGCCCTACATCCTGCCGGACAAGGCGGCGCTCGCGCGGATCACCACCGGGCCGATCGGCAAGGGTCTGCTGGCGAAGCTCGAGCCCAAGGGCATCAAGGGTCTCGCTTACTGGGACAACGGCTTCAAGATCATGACCTCGAACAAGCCGATGCATAAGGTCGCCGACTTCCAGGGCATGAAGATGCGCATCCAGTCGTCGAAGGTGCTGGAAGCCGAAATGCGCGCGCTCGGCGCGATCCCGCAGGTGCTGGCCTTCTCGGAAGTGTATCAGGCGATGCAGACCGGCGTCGTCGATGGCAACGAGAACACACCGTCCAACGTCTATACGCAGAAGATGCACGAAGTGCAGAAGCACATGACGATCTCGAACCACGGCTATATCGGCTACGCGGTGATCGTGAACAAGAAGTTCTGGGATGGCCTGCCGGCCGACGTGAAGCCGCAGGTCGAGAAGGCGATGGATGAAGCCACGGCTTACGCCAACGGCCTGTCGCAGAAGGAAAACGACGATGCCATCGTCGCCATGAAGAAGGCCGGTACCACCACCTTCTACGAGCTGAAGCCGGAAGAGCGCGCCGAATGGATGAAGGCGCTGGAGCCGGTGACCGCGGACATGGCCTCGCGCGTCGGCAAGGATCTGATCGCGGCGTTCCAGAAGGAAGCGAACGCCAAGACCAATTGAGGCGCATAGCCGAGATCTCACCCTGAGGAGCGGCCCGCTTGGGCCGCGTCTCGAAGGGTGAGTGAACGATATTCATGGTTCGAGACGCGCACCGGGAGGCGCGCTCGTCACCATGAGGCCACCGCCAGGCGGCCAGGGGGAAGGGGACATATTCCGTGCGGTTCTTGTTACGCATCCTCGATCGTCTCGAGGAAACCCTGATCGCGACGCTGATCGGCGCCGCGACGGTGGTGATCTTTGTCGCCGTGGCGCATCGCTACACCACCGATTTCGTGGTGTCGTATCGCAATCTGCCCGGTGCGATGGCGGCCTATAAGTTTCTCGCCGGCATCCATCTGTCCTGGGCGCAGGAACTTTGCATCTACATGTTCGTGTGGATGGCGAAGTTCGGCGCCGCCTACGGCGTGCGCACCGGCATCCATGTCGGCGTCGACGTGCTGGTGCTGCAACTGCCGCCGAAATGGCGCAAGGGCACCATCCTGTTCGGCCTTCTCTGTGGCGCGCTGTTCACCGGCATCATCGGCACCATGGGCGCGAGCTTCGTGATGGGTCTGTCGCAGACCGACCAGACATCGCCCGATCTCGAGCTGCCGAGCTGGATCGTCTATCTTTGTATTCCGCTTGGCTCCTATCTGATGTGCTTCCGCTTCCTGCAGGTCGCCTACAGCTATTTCCGCTTCGACGACCTGCCGCATCATGATCACAGCCATGTGGAGGGCATTGAGGTCGATACGGCGGTTGGTCCGACGCCGGAGGGCGTGCGATGACCACACTCATCATCTTCGCGCTGCTCATTGCGCTGATGCTCACCGGCATGCCGATCTCGATCGCGCTCGGCCTGACGGTGCTGACCTTCCTGTTCTTCCTGACCCAGGTGCCGATCGAGGCGGTGGCGCTGAAACTGTTCACCGGGATCGAGAATTTCGAGATCATGGCGATCCCGTTCTTCATTCTCGCCGGCAACTTCCTGACCCATGGCGGCGTCGCCAGACGCATGATCAATTTCGCGACCTCGATGGTCGGGCACTGGTATGGCGGTCTCGGTCTCGCGGGCGTGATGGCCTGCGCGCTGTTCGCGGCGATCTCCGGCTCGTCACCAGCGACCGTGATTGCGATCGGCTCGATCCTGCTGCCCGCCATGGTCGCGCAGGGCTTTCCGAAGCGGTTCGGCGCCGGCGTCATCACGACGTCGGGCGCATTGGGCATCCTGATCCCGCCGTCGATCGTGATGGTGATCTATGCGGTGGCGACCGGCGGCAGCGTTGCGCTCGGCCCCGATGGCGCGCGCGTCACCTCGGCGTCCGTCGGCCAGTTGTTCATCGCCGGCGTCATTCCCGGCCTGATGCTGGCGACGCTGCTCGGCGCCACCACGGTGTATCGTGCCTGGAAGTTCGATTATCCGCGGCTGCCGCGGGCGTCATGGGGCGAGCGCTTCAAGGCGTTCCGTGAGTGTATCTGGGGGCTGCTACTGATCTTCCTCGTGCTCGGCGGTATCTATCGCGGCTGGTTCACCCCGACGGAAGCCGCGGCGGTCAGCGCCGTCTATGCCTTCATCATCGCGGTATTCGTCTACAAGGACATGGGCCTGAAGGACGTGCCGCGGGTACTGCTCGGCTCGGCCAGCATGAGCGCGATGATCCTCTACATCATCACCAATGCGGTGCTGTTCTCGTTCCTGATGACGTCGGAACAGATCCCGCAGCAGCTCACCGCCTGGATCGTCGACATGGGCGTCAACTGGTGGACGTTCCTGATCTTCGTCAACATCCTTCTGCTGGTCGCCGGCAATGTGATGGAGGCGTCGTCGATCGTGCTGATCACCGCGCCGATCCTGTTCCCGATCGCGGTGAAGCTCGGCGTACATCCGGTGCATTTGGGCATCCTGATGGTGGTCAATATGGAGGTCGGCATGTGCCATCCTCCAGTGGGCCTCAATCTCTATGTCGCCTCGGGCATCGCCAAGATGGGCATCACCGAACTCACCATCGCGGTGTGGCCGTGGCTGCTGACCATGCTGATGTTCCTCGTGGCGGTGACCTTCATCCCGGAGATTTCGCTATGGCTGCCGCGCATGCTCGGGATGCTGTGACGCAAGAATTCTGAAGTGTGTTCCATCGTGAATGCATATTCAGAAACCGAACACATTCGGAAAACACATGGCCAAAGCGTAAGTTGAACGCGCGGCATCGCAGGATCATCTTCGGGTAACTTTCCAAAGGAGGTTGCCATGAAGAAGATCTTGCTCGCCGGTGCCGCTGTTGCCGTGATCGCCGGTTCCACCGCGGTCTATGCCCAGCACCGTCCATGGATGCATCATCATGCCAGAATGAATCCGGAAGACCGCGCTGCCTTCGCCGATGCGCGCATTGCTGCCGTTAAGGCCGGGCTCAAGCTGACACCGGACCAGGAGAAGCTGTGGCCGGCGGTGGAGAGCGCGGTGCGCGATTTCGCCAAGCTGCGCATCGACCGCGCCAATGCGCGGATGGAAGAGCGCAAGAACCGCGACGACGACGCAAGGCGGACCGACACGCCGGACAATCCGGTCGCCCGCCTGCAGCAGCGCGCCGGCGACATGGCCACCACGGCTGCAGCGTTGAAGAAGATCGCCGACGCGGCCGACCCGCTCTACAAGACCCTCGATGACGGCCAGAAACGGCGACTGGCGGTGCTGACCCATATGGATCGCGGCTTCGGAGGCGGCGAGGGCGGCTGGCGTCACCGCGGTCCGCGTCCCGGCTTCGAGCGCGGCAGCTTCGAAGGCGAGGGATTCGGCCCTCCCGGCTTCGATCGCCCACGTTTCGGCGATGACGGCGATCGCGGTCCCGGCGGCCGCGGCGACAGATTCGAGCACAACCCCGCGCCGGGCGCCGAGAGGCTCTGATCCGGAGCAGTTTTCCACGGTCGCAATGACGAGGAAGCCGCTGAATTTCAGCGGCTTTTTCGCATTTTTGCGATTGCGAAAATCGGTGCATTTTTTGTGACAGCGTCGCTGGACATCGCCACATCGCTTTGCTAAACGACGCCGTCCCCGCGGGGATATCCGGATCTGGATCCGGGCGCATAGCTCAGTTGGTAGAGCAGGTGACTCTTAATCACCGGGTCCTAGGTTCGAGCCCTAGTGCGCCCACCAAAAATCTCAACATATCAATCTGTTAGAATTTCGGTGGTTGGTCATTCCGAGCGGACGTCGTCCGTCATTCTGACCCGTCACCTGCTTTTGCAAAGCCGGTGCGCTTCGTCGTGATTTCCGGCGGTAGGGCTGCCATGACGGCGTGGAAAAGAAAAAGGGGAAGCGAAGAAGTAACTTCGCCCTAACCCAGGCCACGCAGGCTAATCGTCCAGCTTCTCAGAGATGATTACGCCGGTCTTCGGATCTGCATGAAACTCCATCTTCTGACCGTTCTTAATGCCTTCACCTTCCCATCGGCCGTCGTCGGCTTCAAGCTTAGTAACTTGTGAGTAGCCGGTCTGCAGGACCTTCACCTTCACTTGCTCTGCCGGCATCCAGTCTGGGCTAGGCTGATCAGCTCGCGCCATAGTTGATGCGCCCATTAGCAGGGATACACAGAGAGCACCTGCAACAAGCCTGTTCATCGCAACCTCTCTTGTTCAGCCCAATCATAATGCCGGCAGATCGTTGCTGCGGTATATGGCTTCACTGGATCTTACGATATCCCGCTTCAGTCAGCTTGACCTGGTCGTCCACGACCTCGGCCAATCCCATCTCAAGCAGCTCGCCGAGTTGATCTTCCGTGATTGGAGACAGCTTGAGCCTGCCGGCGTCAATGTCACGGAGCGTCCAGTCGAGCTCGATATCGTCCTTCCAGTATTTCATCTAGCTGGGCCGTCGCCGGCGGAGTTGGAAAATTAAAAGCCCGCCGGATCGCCCGCGCGGGCTTTTCACAATCTAATGCCGAAAACCAACGTAGAGACCGAGCATGGTAATTGCGGATACCAAGATGAAGCAAAAAAGCCCCCAAGCAATAATCGTAGCTTCATCTGGGGTATTCCGATTCGTCTTCTGTAGAACGTTCAATGATCTCTCCCTGTAATCTATCGTTAGCGCCCGCATCTTGAGGCGAGCTTGTGCAAAGCGTAACGACGGTAGAGCGCAGGGTCCAGAACGAATTGATGGTGCGTTGCAGCGCGCCCGGCGCTACTCAATGAGCGGGACTGCCGAACCGGCAGGCTTCCTCGCGATCCACGTCTAGCTATTGCCCGGTTGCCGACCGCAATTGATTAGTCTGATTTCACAAGTGGCCTGTTTGGATTAGGCTACCTCCGCAGCTAGATGGAGGACGCGATGACCTCAACCCTTGCGCAAGTTGTCACTCTGGTGGCCGCCATCTGCGCCACTGCGTTCATCGTTACGCCGCGAAGTGCGGCGCGCTTTGCATTCAAGTCCCCAATCACCAAATAGCAAATGGGAGTTTGCCGATGCTCAGCGCCTACATCAACGAGAAGGATATCAGAACCGGCACTGTGATTTCTGTCGCCGCCAAATCGGTCGCGCCGGGAGAAACGCTTGCGCTCGAATACCCAAACAAAGGCCGGGTGTCAGGTAAGGTGATCTCAGCTTCGCACAACGAGCTCGAAGTGGAGATCAATTCGGAGGCCTGGCGGCTGCGTCCACACGCTCCGAGCGACAGCACCATCCACAATGACCTGTCCGACAAGGAGGCGTCATTCTGGACGGTCCAAGCAAAGCTCTAGGCTATTCGCCGTGAGCCGCCTCAGTGGGCGGCTCTTTTATTTTGGCGACCTTGAGGCGGATCGGTGGATTGTCTCGAAGCCCACGCGCGGTTCGTTCAGGATCTTCGCCAGAGGATCGTATTTCGGAGCTGTCCGAGGGGATGCCGTCGGCTTGTGCCGGCGCTCGACGACCATCGCGCGCTCGGCATTGGCCGCGCGCGAACCGTGCTCTTCAACAAAGCCGATCCTGGGTTCGTCGAGCAGCTTGGACTGCCATGCTTTTGTGTTCGTCATATTGCCATTCTAGCCGATAGCGTGCGCTCAGCGAAAGCCCGCAAGTGAGGGGCGGGTGGGGATCGCACGCGCAACGCCGCCCTGAGCGGAGTATGATCGCCCCGGCGACGTTGGCTAAACACTGGGCCCTCAAATCCCCAGTGCAAATTGGTACGATGGATTTGGCTAAAAGGTTCAAGGGAATCGAAGAAAAAACGCCCGAGGGTATCGGGCGGGTTATGGCGGTCTTCGGTTCGGGGGGTATGCCCGCGACTTCGAGCAATAGCCGAGGCCCTACCACGAAAATGAAACCCGCCGAGTAGCACCGGCGGGTCTCTTCTACCTATTGGCGACATGGCGCGTCAGGGAGTGGTCCGGGCGACCCGCGGCATCGCTGCAGGCGCAGTGGTCCTGGTTTTTTCGATCGCCTGACTGACTGGTAATTGCAGCACGACTGCCTTCTGCCCGGGCCTCAGGTCTGTGACGAGAACAATCCTGCCATTTGAGAATTCCAGCGCGTCGTGGTGCTGGTCACGCCCCGTATTGATCTGACGAAAACGGGCTAGTCGATCGTTCACATGACGGCGAAACACCCATCCATCGATCCGGACGTTTTCTTCAAACGCGATTTCGGTGCCAGGGCGAAGGCATACCGCAACGTGTGGATCGTTGCAGCTTGCGAAGCCTTTAGTTGTCGTCGAAGGAAATCTTGCCGATACCAACCTATCCGCCACCTCCGCGGGACGGTTAGCGACCGCGTGCAGGCTGTAATCACACATGGATGCGCTCCTATGGACGGCCGCCCAGCAAATGTTGCAACGTTCGTGAACCTCGTTGGTTGCAGCGCATGGCAAAAAAAGCTCCGGCCTAGGCGGTCGTAAGCGGAATGCCGTGACAATCCGGCGCGGAATTCATGAGCCGGAGACATAAGTCCATGCCGTGGACGCGACCTAATCGTTGCCGGCGGGCCTCGTTACACTAACCGGTGCAGGACCGAGTCCTGCTTCGGCCCAGCTGACGAGAACCACGGATGAAGATGACCGCGATATTGGCAACGGCGCTGACGACGATGATCGGAGAAGCCGTCGCCCAGGAACGGCAGACGGCCGCAGTCAAAGCCCCGGCCGATGTCAGACACATCACGCCGGAACTTGCCGACTACACCGAGAAACTGCTGTTCGGACAGGTATGGGAACGTCCCGGTCTGTCGCACCGCGATCGCAGCGTCGTCACGGTGGCCGCCCTGATCGCCGGCGGAAAGACCGCGCAACTCACGGGGCATCTCAATCGTGCCCTGGACAATGGCGTGAAGCCCGGCGAGCTCACCGCGGCCATCACGCATCTGGCATTCTATTCGGGCTGGCCGAATGCCATATCGGCGGTCACCATCGCGAAGGATGTGTTCGACAAGCGCGGGATTGCTCAATCCGACCTCGTCGCCGCTGCGGACGAACGGGTCAAGCTGGACGCCAAGAGTGAAGCCCGGCGCGCGGCGTCGGTGGACCGCGCGGTTGGCACTGTCATCCCGGGACTCGCAACCTATACCAACGATGTCCTGTTCGGCGACCTGTGGCGACGACCCGATCTGTCGCCGCGCGACCGCAGTCTGGTGACGATCTCCTCGCTGATCGCGACAGGCGAAGCAGCGCAATTGCCGTTTCATCTGTCGAGAGGCATCGATAACGGGCTGACGAAAACCGAAATCTCGGAAACCATCACGCATCTGGCATTCTATGCCGGATGGCCGAAGGCCATGTCGGCAGTGCCGCTCGCGAAAGCGGCGTTCGAGGGCGTCCAATCTCCCGCGCCAGCCAGGAAGGCCGAAGGTGAGGTCGAGATTCTCCGGAGCGGTTCGCAGCCGGACAGCGTCGGCGCGCCGGAAAATTTCACTGGCAAGGTGCGCGTCGGCTCGCGTTTCCAGCGCACAGCTCCTGCGCGCATCAGTGGCGGCATCGTGACCTTCGAGCCGGGTGCCCATACGGCGTGGCACACGCATCCATTGGGGCAGACGCTGATCGTCGTCACCGGCGCCGGGCTCGTTCAACATGAAGGCGGCAACATCCAGACCATGAGCGCGGGCGACGTGGTCTGGATTCCTCCGGGCGTCAAGCACTGGCACGGCGCCTCGGCATCGTCGGGGATGAGCCATATCGCAATTGCCGAGGCTCAGGATGGAAAGTCGGTTGATTGGCTCGAGAAAGTCACCGACGAGCAATACCGGATGCATCACGGCGCCAGTCAACCGAAAATGAAACCGTAATACGCAATGGTGAAGTGCGGTTTCCTGTCGATCAGTGTAGCGATCGTGACTTCCGCGGTGTCAAGCCAGCAGAACCGCGCCATTATCATGAGCTATCTCCAGACCCTGACCCCGCCCAATTAGCAATCGCAATATTGAAACCGATCGGGAGATCCAATGGCCAGACTCAACATCAATGGCAAGTTCCTCGACGTGGATGTCGAAGAGGACACGCCCCTCTTGTGGGTGATCCGCGACCATGTCGGTCTCACAGGAACGAAATATGGATGCGGGGTTGGCCAGTGCGGCGCGTGCACGCTGCATGTCGATGGCGTTGCGACGCGCTCCTGCGCGCTGCCCGTGAGTGCGGTGACCGCGGATCAGAAGATCGTCACCATCGAAGGCCTCGGTGCCGACAAGCCGCATCCCGTGCAGGAGGTGTGGGCCGAACTCGATGTCGCGCAATGCGGCTACTGCCAGGTCGGCATGATCATGGCGGTGTCGTCGCTGCTCGCACAGAATGCGAAGCCCAGCGAGGACGATATCCGCTCGGAAATCTCGAACATCTGCCGTTGCGGCACCTATCCGCGGGTGCTGGCCGGCGTGCAACTCGCAGCGCAGCGCATGGCTGCGAACAAGGGCTGAGGAGATCGTGACAATGAATACGAAAACTCTTTCCCGCGGCGATGTTGCGCCAAGCAGCGTCTCGCGCCGTAGTTTCCTCGCCGGTGCCGCCGCTGCCTCTTTCGTGCTCGGCTTCACGATCCCGCCGCGCATGAGCGCAGCGGCGCAAGAGGCGACTGCCGAGGTCAATGCCTGGGTGGTGATCCATCCTGACGACAGCATCCAGATCCGCATCGCCCGCGCCGAGATGGGGCAGGGGTCGCTGACGGGTCTCGCGCAACTCGTTGCGGAGGAACTCGAATGCGACTGGAGCAAGGTCGGTTTCGATCTCGTGTCGCCGCATGAGAACCTGAAGCGTGGCAAGGTCTGGCGCGACATGTCCACCGGCGGCTCGCGCGCGATCCGCGGCTCGCAGGAATATGTGCGCACGGCCGGCGCCGCCGCCCGTTCTATGCTGGTCCAGGCAGCGGCGCAGGGCTGGGGCGTCAAGCCCGAGGAATGCACTGTTGCCAAGGGCGTCATCACCCATGCGGCAAGCAAGCGCAGCACGACCTATGGGGCTGTCGCCGCCGCGGCGAACAAGATCGCGCCACCCGCGCAGGTCCAGCTCAAGGATCCCAGGACATGGACTATCGCCGGACAGCCGCTGAAGCGGCTGGACACGCGCGACAAGCTGAACGGTTCACTGGTCTATGGCATGGATATCCGGCTGCCCGGCATGCTGGTGGCGATCCCGAAGGCGTGTCCCGTGCATGGTGGCAAGCTGAAGAGCTTTGATGCTGCCGCGGTATCCAAGATGCACGGTGTGAAGCATGTGCTGCGCGTCGACGATGAAACCGTCGCCGTGGTCGCCGATACATTCTGGCGCGCCAAAACCGCACTCGACGCATTGCCGGTGGTGTGGGACGAAGGGGACAATGCGAAGGTTTCAAGCGAGACGATCGCCGCGAAGTTACGCGACGGGCTTTCTGCCGAGACGAACTTCGTCGGCAACAAGACGGGCGACGCGAAAGTCGTGCTTGCCAAGGCAAGCCGCGTCATCGAGGCGGATTACAGCTTCCCGTACCAGAACCACGCCCCGATGGAGGTGATGTCGGCCACCATCCGCTGGACGCCTGAACGCTGTGAGATGTGGGGCCCCACCCAGGTCGCCGAAGCGGCGCTCGAAGCCGTGGCTGCTGCATCTGGCCTGCCGATCGAGTCCTGCGTGGTTCATCCGATGCGGATCGGCGGCAGCTTCGGCCGACGCCTTGTCACCGACTATGTGCGGATAGCTGTGCTGATCGCCAAGCAGATCCCCGACGTGCCCGTGAAGATGATGTGGACGCGTGAGGAAGACATGGTGCAGGGCCGCTTCCACCCGGTCACCCAGTGCCGCATGCGCGCGGCGCTCGATCAGGCGGGGAATGTCGAAGCACTTCATATGCGCATCTCCGGTCAGTCGATCATGGCCTATATGCGCCCGTCGGTCATGACGGCGAATGGCGATCCCATCGCATTTCAGGGCCTGATGCCGGGCGGTGCCGAAATGGCGATCGGCTACACATTCCCGAATCTTCTGATCGATCATGCGATGTACAATCCGCATGTACGGCCCGGCGCCTGGCGCGGAGTGAACTTGAACCAGAACGCCGTCTATCTCGAATGCTTCGTCGATGAACTGGCCCACGCCACCGGCCAGGACCCGCTGGCGTTCCGGCGCAAGCTGATGGCCAATCACCCGAAGCATCTCGCGGTGCTGGAAGCGGCCGCGAAGGGCATCGGCTGGGACAGCAAGCCGCCGGCGGGCGTTTATCGCGGCCTCGCCCAGGTGATGGGCTTTGGCAGCTATGTCGCTGCCGCGGCGGAAGTCTCGGTAACCAAGGGGCGCCTCAGGATCCACCGTATTGTTGCAGCTACGGATCCAGGCCACGTTGTCAATCCGCAGCAGATCGAGGCGCAGATCGCGGGCTCTTTTGTCTATGGTCTCTCAGCCATGCTGTATGGCGAGTGTACCGTGAAGGACGGCCGGATCGAGCAGGAGAACTTCGACAGCTACAACGTGATGCGGCTCGACGAGATGCCGGAGGTGAAAGTGATCACGGTGCCGTCGGGGGGCTTCTGGGGTGGTGTCGGCGAGCCGACGATCGCGGTCGCCGCACCCGCGGTGCTGAATGCCGTCTTCGCAGCGACCGGCAAGCGGGTCCGGAATCTGCCGCTCAAGAATATCGACCTCGGAACGAGCTGACAGGGGCAGTCGGTCGTCGAGAATCCGAAGAATATCAAGATCGTCGAGGTCGAAGCCCGGCAGCGTGGTGCGTGCGCTGCCGGACGTCGATCTCGGACAGAGATCGCTCAGCTATAGAAGATACCGCCATCCACGTTGAGGGCCTGGCCCGTCACGAAGGCGGAATCATCCGAGGCGAAGAATGCGACGGGGCCGACGACATCTTCCGGCTCGCCGAGCCGATGCAGGTCGGTGATCTTCTCGAAATAGGTGACCCGCTCGGGATCGCGCAGGTTGTTGCGGCCCATCTCGGTGAGGATGATGCCGGGGCATACGGCATTCACCGTGATGCCGTGGCCACCGAATTCCATCGACGACACCCGTGTGAAGCCGACCACGGCGGATTTCGACGCGGCATAGTGCGATTGGCCGGGGCCGCCGGTGCGCGCGGCCAGCGAGGCGATGTTGACGATGCGCCCGTATTTGCGCTCCTTCATATGGACAACCATCGCCTGGGTCATCTGGAACACACCGCGGACGTTCACGGCGAAGGTCTGGTCCCAGTGTTCGGGCGTGGTCTCGTCGATTGTCGCGAGACGCAGGATGCCGGCATTGTTGACGAGAACATCGACATGGCCGAGACCCGCGACCGCCTCAGCAACCGAGCGCTGGCAATCCTCGAGCTTGCTGACATCGGCCAGAACCGGAATGCACTTGGTCCCGAGCTTCTTCACATCCGTGACAGTCTCCAGCAGCGTGCTCTCCTGCGCTGCGATGTCGGTCAGAGCGAGATTGTAGCCGCGCTTGGCGAGGCCAAGGGCGATGGCGCGTCCGATTCCGCGGCTGGCGCCGGTGACGATGGCATGTCTGGTCATGGGATTTTCCTCGAGACGTTTCTGATACAGTAAAAGCTGTGGTTCAGCGGATCAGGCGCGTGCGCCGCGGACGGGCAGTGAGTTCATCGCCTTGACCGTCTCCTCGAAGGACACGAGATTGGCGCCGGAGCCGAGCCCCGTCGCGACGGTGGCGGCCGTGGCTGTCGCGAGTTTTGCGCAGTCCAGCAGATCCCAGTCACGGACGAGACCGGCGATGAAGCCGCCGGTATAGGAATCGCCACAGCCGGAAGTGTCGCGCACCGTCACCTCGAAAGCCGGCACCGTGAACTGCCGCCCGTCGCGCGTCATGACGAAAGAGCCGTGCTCGCCGAGCGAGATCGCGCAGGCACCGGCGCCCTTGCCGATGAAATATTGCGCGCAGGCCGCCGGGTCGTCGGTGCCGACCAGCGCGTGGGTCTCGTCGATGCTCGGCATGAAGAAGTCTGTGTAGGGCATCAGCGGCTCGACCAGCTTCAACGTCTCGGCGCGTGCCTGGATCAGATCGACGGTGGTGATGCAGCCGGCCGCCTTGGCATCGCGCAGCAGTGCGATCGTCGGCTCGCCGTCCATCGCCAGCAGCGAGCCGACGCCGCCAAGATGCAGCACCTTGCTGCGGCAGGCGGCCTTCTGCGCCTCGGGCGAAATCTTCCAGCGCGCCGAGGCGCCGCGCGCATGCAGCACCGGGCGTGAGCCGTCGGGGCGGATCGGCAGGATGGTGGCGGAGGTCGGCGCGCCGGCCATCCGCTCCATTACCGAAATATCGATGCCCTCGCGCTCCATTGCATTCAGCACCCAGTCGGCCTTCTCGTCGGCGCCGACCGCGCCGACGGCGAGCGCCTTCAGTCCGAGGCGCGCGCAGGGCACCACGGTGCCGCCCGCAGTGCCGGCGACCGTGAGCTTGATTTCGTCGATCAGCGCGCGACCGCCGCCGGCCGGGATTTCAGTGACGGGGACGCCGAGGATGTCCAGGATGTAGGTGCCGCAGACACTGACGTCGTGGGGATGGGCCATATGGCAAGTCTCGCAATTGTTAGGGCTGGTTTGTTAGGTCGAGGTTTTCGGCGTGCCGTCGCTGTCGCGCAGGCCGTATTGTCCCCATCGCTTCAGGATACTGTCGATCTCGGCATCCGGCAGCAGCGGCGGCGTGCCGAGTTGCAGACAGCCGTGATACTGTTTGGCGAGTACCTCGACCTCCACCGCAAGCCACATCGCCTTGCGGAGATTGGGGCCGATAGCGATCAGCCCGTGATGGGCGAGCAGGCAGGCGCGGCGATAGCGCAGCGCCTCCAGTGCCGCTTGCGACAATTCCGCGGTGCCATACTGGGCATAGGGCGCGCAGGGGATGTCGTTGCCGCCGGCCGCCGCGATCATGTAGTGGATCGCGGGAATGGTGCGGTTCATGATCGCGATGATCGTGCAGAAGATCGGATGCGCGTGCACGACGGCATTCGTCTCCGGCTTGGCCTTGAGGATGTCGAGGTGAAAACGCCACTCTGTCGAGGGCACGCGGCCTGCCGGTGCCGTCCACGAGCCGTCCCACTTCATCGCGACGATGTCTTCCGGCCGCATCGTGTCATAGGGAACGCCGGATGGCGTCAGCAGGATGCCGTCCTCGGTGCGGACGCTGATATTGCCGGACGTGCCCTGATTGATGCCAGCAGCCGACATTTCGCGGCAGGCATCAATGATGGCCTGCCGGGTTGCGACGTCTGCGGCGCTTGGATGCGTCATGGCGTGTTCCTCGAAAATGGTCGAGCGGCTCTTACCGGCCGCTGCGGGTGGTCGCGATATCGGATGGGGCGTGTTAGCGCCCCATCGAAAAGAACTCGTCGTTCGGCCGCATGCTGGTGACATTCGCCAACCGGTTCGACATGCCGAAGAAGGCGGCGATGGCGGCGATATCCCAGACGTCGTCCTCCGTGAAGCCATGGCCTGCCAGCGTCTCGATATCGGCATCGCCGACTTCGTAAGCCTGCATCGAGACCTTCATGGCGAAATCGAGCATCGCGCGCTGCCGCGGCGTGATGTCGGCCTTGCGATAATTCACGGCGATCTGGTCGGCAATCAGCGGGTTCTTGGCGCGGATGCGCAGGATGGCGCCGTGCGCCACCACGCAATACTGGCACTGGTTGGCATTGCTGGTGGCCACCACGATCATCTCGCGCTCGGCCTTGGTGATCGGGCCCGGCTTGTCCATCAGTGCGTCATGATAGGCGAAGAAGGCGCGGAATTCGTCCGGCCGATGCGCCAGCGTCAGGAACACGTTGGGTACGAAGCCGGACTTTTCCTGCACTGCGAGGATGCGCGTGCGGATGTCCTCCGGCAGGCTGGAGATTTCGGGGACGGGGAAGCGGCTGATGGCGGGCTTGGTCATGATCTCTGTTTCCTCTCAGGCGGTCGCGAGTGCAACCAGTCTGTCCTGGTATTCTTCAAAAGCGTCGCGTTGATCTGCAATATGGGGTTCGGCGCGAACCAGGCATGTATGCGCTGAGCAGCCCTGGCCGAATTGCGAGGTGCCGATGTCGAGCGTCAGCACGTTCGGATTGCCGGCGACTTCGAGTCCGGTCTCGGCGCGCGGGGTGAACCAGGCGCCAGTCGGCAGCACCAGCACGCCGGAGCGCACGCTGTCGGTGACATCGGCGGTGGCGAGACAGGCGCCGCGTGCATTCCAGATGCGGATGGTCTGTCCGTCGCTGATGCCGCGCGCCGCGGCGTCGTCGGGATGCAGCCGGGCCTGTTCGCGGCCGTTGCGCTTGTTGGCCACGCTGGCGACGCCGGTTTCGATCTGGCTGTGCAGCCGGCCGGCCGGCTGATGCGAGATCATATGCAAGTCGGAGGCATCGCTGCCGTTGCCGAGCCATTCCGCCGGCTCAACCCAGGCCGGATGTGACGGACAATCGGCATAACCGAGCCGGGCGAGGGTCTCGCTGCCGAGCACGATCTTGCCGCTTTCGGTCTTCAGCGCATGCGCCTCGGGATCGATGCGGAAATCGGCCAGGAAAGTATGGTCGTCGCGCACCGGGCAGCGCGCGTAGCCGTCCTGCCAGAATGTCTCGAAGTCGGGCATGTCGAAGCCGAGTCGCTCGGCGGCGTCCTTGCGGCTCTCCTCATAGAGATAGCGCACCCAGCCCAATTCGTCGCGGCCTTCGTTGAAGCGATCGGCAACGCCGAGCTTGCCGGCGATGCGGTCGAAAATCTCGAAGTCGGGCAGCGAGTCTCCGACCGGCTTGATGGCCTGTTTCATCGCGACGATGAAGTCGGAGCGCCTGTTGCCGGCGAGGTCGTTGCGTTCGATCGATGTGGTCGCCGGCAGCACGATATCGGCGCGTTGCGCCGTTGCGGTGAACATCGGATCCTGGACGATGATGGTCTCGGGCCGCGTCCAGGCTTCGGACAGCCGGTTGAGATCCTGATGGTGGTGATAGGGATTGCCGCCGGCCCAGTAGACCAACCTTGTGTCCGGATAGGTTAGCGTCTCGCCCTCATAGGTGAAACTCGCGCCGGGATTGAGCAGCATGTCGCTGATGCGCGCGACCGGGATGAAGCTGTCGATCGGGCGCGTCAGTTGCGAGATGGCCGGTGATTTGCCGAGATTGAAGGGCGAGCCGACGCCGCCGAGCGAGGCGTAGCCGTAGCCGACACCGCCGCCCGGCAGCCCGATCTGGCCGACGATGGAGGCGAGGCCGAGCGCTGCCCAGAATGGCTGTTCGCCATGATGCGCGCGCTGCAGGCTCCAGCTCACGGTCAGCATGCTGCGGGTATCGACGAGGCGCCGCGCCAGCTGGCGGATGCCCTCGGCATCGAGCCCGCAAATCTCCGCGGCCCAGGCTGCATCCTTGCGGACGCCATCGGACGAGCCGTCAAGATAGCCGAGCAGTTGCTCGGCGCCGCTGGTGCAGCGATCAAGGAAATCCCGATCGTGCCGGCCTGCCTTCACGATCTCGCCGGCGAGGCCCAGCATCAGCGCGGTGTCAGTGTTCGGGCGGATCGGCCACCATTCGGCATCGACCCAATCGGGCATATCGTCCTTCAGCGGCGAGACGTGAACGATGCGGATGCCGCGCGCGGCGATTTTCCTGAGATAGGATTCGAGGCGGTGGGCGCCGATGCCGCCTGCTTCGGTCTGCGCGGTGCGCGGCGACAGCGCGCCGAACACCACCAGCGTCTCGGTGTGTGCAGCTATGGTGTCGAGCGTATTGGCCCGGCCGTCGCAGGCATCCGAGCTTCCCAGCGTATGGCGCAGGATCACCGGGCCGGCAGCAATGGAATATGTATCCACATGCCGGGTAAAGCCGCCGACCAGATTGAGCATGCGCTTGAGCAAAGACGACGCATGATGCAGGCGGCCCGAATTGGTCCAGCCATAGGAGCCCGCGAAGATCGACGCATTGCCATGGGTGCTGGAGACGCGGTGGATTTCGTCGGCCACCAGCGTGGTCGCCTCATCCCAGCTGACGGGCACGAACTTCTCCGCGCCGCGCTTGCGCCGATCGCTGCGCTCGCGCTTGTTGAGCCAGCCGGAGCGCACCATGGGGCGCAGAATGCGGCGTTCGGGATTGGCCCATTCCGGCACCGAATGAATGATTGGCGAGGGGGCGGGATCATGGGCGAACGGCTCGACGCCCACGATCTGTTCGTCCTGCACGAGCAGCGTATAGGCGCCCCAGTGGCTGCAATGCGGGATTCGCTTGATCTCACTCACGCATCGTCTCCGTGTCGTTGCTCACCGGTCCTGTCAGGATGCATGGGACAGCGGCCGTTCGATCTCGCGCCGCATCTGCGCGGCGAAGTCCGGATAGGTTTCGGCGACCTCGTCGTAAACACGCCCGCGCAGCAAAGCCAGCGTCTGCTGATCCGGCAGCGCGGTCTGTTCCGGCTGGCTTTCATGGGCGAACTGGAAGCCGGTGGCGTCCTTGATACCCGCGAGGTCGTGTCCGGGATGGATGCTCTGCAGGTCAAAGCCCGGACGCGTCTTGTCGAAGCGGAACAGCGCCTTGCTCGTCAACAGCGCGATCGGGCCGCCACTGCGGTAGACGCCGTTGTCGCTGACGCCGGGCGTGCTGATGAAATCCACCTTCTCGACCAGAGCGCGCGGCGTGTGCTCCTCGCGAAACAAGATCACGCGCGGCACGACGTAGTACAGATAGGCCGATCCGAACGAGCCGGGCCATCGCACCGGCGTCTGCGGATAGTCGCCGGTGCCCACCAGATTGATATTGCCGCGGCCGTCGATCTGGCCGCCACCGAGGAAGAAGGCATCGATGCGGCCCTGGCCGGCGCAATCGAACAGTTCGGCCGAGCCGTTGGTGAAGAAATTGTGTTCCACCGATCCGAGGATCGAGATCCGCGGACCTTTCTCGCCGGCCTGCTGCTTCAGCGCGCGCAGCAGCATGGCGCCGGCGGCCGGGATCGGCGAGGACGCACCGACAGCGACATGCCGGACGCCGTCGAGCAGTTTGGCGATGGTGCAGATCAGGATCTCGCGCGGGTGAACCTCGCTCATCATGCGGGCTCCATCTGCGCATTCGTCATGTAGTCGGCAAAGCCCTCGGCGCTGCGCGCGGCGCGCGCATAGCGCAGGATCTCGGCGGTGTCGGTCGGATATTCGCCCCACAGGCCGTAGGGCCATGCGCCCTTCGGCGCGACGGCGATTTCGGTGACATAGAGCGCCGGCAGCACGCCCGCCGCGCTCATCTCGTTGGCGAGCAGGCTGTCGTCCACGATGCGCTCGACAGTGACAAGCGTGGTGGCCGATGCATAGGCCATCGCGGCGAGTTCGCGGCGTCGCCCGATCCACACATTGCCGTATCGGTCGGCCATCGGTGCATGGAAGATCGTGATGTCGGGTTTGATCGCGGGGATGAGCACGATGGGATCGCTGCCATCCGCCAGCGGATTGTCGATGACGTGCCAGTCGCTGCGGTGACGGAGCAGGTCGCTGCCGATCAATCCGCGCATCGGCATGAATGGGCTGCCTTTCTGAGCGGCCATCAGGCCGGCATGGATAGCGGGGCAGGTGGCGTCCTTCAATGCGATCGCGCCGTCCTTGACGGCTGCGTTGAAGCGCGGTGCGCCGCCGGCTTCGCCGAGCGATACGGCGCTGGTCTCGACCGACCGAACCAGACCGGCGCCAATCAGCTGGTCCACCTGAAGGCCGCCGGTCGGCACGCAGACGAGATCGAGATTGCGCGTGTTGCGCTCCATGATCGGGCGCGTCATCGCCATCGAGACGCCGGCATAATCCACCGGCAGCGCCAGCCGGACTCCCGGCTCCACATACTTCGCCAACGCGCGAAGATCGCTTACCACAATTCGCCTCCCGATTTTATTGTTCTATATTGTAGAACATAGTTCTAAATAAAATTAGTCGCGAGTTCATCCGCCTGTCAATCGGTCTGAGCGGGAAACTGCTTTGTTCACAGCATCAATGCTTACGGGAGGGAATTTCGGTTGGTGTGCGCCTGTCTTCGCAACGTCCGTTCTCTTGACAAGGCTTAGCACTCAGCCAACAATAATTGGAATAACGTCTCATAATATAGAACGACCAGGGAGGTTGATGATGGCTGAGCCATTGGCGCTGCGCGTGGGAGATTCCGCCGCGGGTGTTCCGGCATCGCAGTCGGGCGGCGCAAGCGAGCGTCAGGTCATCGGTTCGCGCATTGCAGTTCGCGATGCTGAGAAACGATACGGCCAGTTCCACGCCGTCAATCGCATCAATCTCGATATCGAGCCCGGCGAATTCATCACGCTGCTCGGCCCGTCCGGCAGCGGCAAGACCACATTGCTGAACCTGCTAGCCGGTTTCCAGAGCCTCGACGGCGGCGAGATTCTCGTGGACGGCCGGCCGGTGCACAACGTGCCCACGCATAAGCGCGGATTCGGCATGGTGTTCCAGAGCTATGCGCTGTTTCCCAACATGACGGTGACACAGAATGTCGCGTTCCCGCTGCGCATGGCCGGCGTCGATCGCGCCACCACCGAGCGGCGCGTGGCCGAGACGCTGGAAATCATGCGCCTGTCGGATCATGCGAACAAATCGCCGTCGGAAATGTCTGGCGGACAGCAGCAGCGCGTCGCCATTGCGCGCGCCATCGTGATGCGGCCGAAGGTCGTGCTGATGGACGAGCCGCTCAGCGCGCTCGACCGTCGCCTGCGCGAATCGATCCAGATCGAGATCCGTGACCTGCATCAGACCATCGGCAGCACGATCTTGTTCGTGACGCATGATCAGGGCGAAGCGCTCACCATGAGCGATCGCATCGCCGTGCTGGATGCCGGCAGGATCGTGCAGATCGGCCGCCCGCTCGACATCTATCGCCACCCGTCCAATCGTTTCGTGGCGTCGTTCGTCGGCGAGAGCAATCTCATCGAAGCCGAGATCATGCAGAAGCGCGGCACCACCGTGACGCTGAAGAACCGCGCCGGCTATGTGTTCGATGCCGAGAGCCGCGATGCCATCGATGTCGGCCGCGTCACCGTGCTGGTGCGGCCCGAGCGCATCGCGATTGCCAATGAGCCGACCGCAAGCTCGACGCCGGTGATCGTGACGTCGGCGATCTTCCTCGGCGAGATCCTGCGCATCGAGGCACAGATGGAAGGCGGCGACACGCTGCTGATCCGCTGCACCGACACCGCCAGGCGGCCGCTGCCGGATATCGGCGATCGCTTGCATGTGAGCTGGGGTCCGGAAGACTGCTGGGTGCTGACATGACGACGATCTCGCTGTCCGATGAGCCGCGGCATCAGGCGAGTTCCAGCCTGGCCATGAAGCTCAAGAACCCCGCGCTGCTGCTGTTGCCCGCGGTCGCTTTCCTGTCGTTCATCTATCTGCTGCCGCTGCTCGATCTCATTCGCATCAGCATCAGCGGGCCAAGCTGGCTGACCTATTTCCAGCGCGTCTTTGCGGTGCCGCTCTATTGGGAATCGCTGGTCCGGACCATGCAGATCTCGGTCACGGTCGCATTCCTGTGCCTGTTGTTCGGCTATCCCACTGCGCTGCTGATCCATCGCACCCGCGGCATCACCCACGCACTGATCGCCACCGCGATCGTATTGCCATACTTCATCGCGATCCTGATCCGCACCTATGCCTGGATGGTGCTGCTTGGCCGCAACGGTCCGGTCAACAAGTTCCTGGTGTCGATCGGCATTCTGAGCGAGCCGGTTCAGCTCTTGTTTCACCGCGGCACCGTGCTGCTCGGCATGACGGCGGTGCTGCTGCCGTTGATGGTGCTGACCATCTATTCGAGCGTGTCGCGGCTTGATCCTGCGCTGACGCGCGCCGGGTTGGCCAGCGGCGCGGGTCCGCTCGCCATCTTCTGGCGCGTGCTGTTGCCGCTGACGCTGCCCGGCATCGGCGCCGGTTTCTTGCTCGTCTTCGTCGCCGCGATCGGCTTCTTCATCACGCCGACGCTGCTTGGCGGCCCCGGCGATCAGATGTTCGCCATGCATATCACGCAGCAGGCTGACTCGGTGACGTCCGAAGGCTTCCTGCAAGCGCTCGGCGTCGTGCTGCTGCTGATCACGCTGGCAGTCGTGGCCGTCGCCGGTCGCTTCCTCGGCCTCGAATTCATCTGGGGCGGCCGCAAGCTTACTGAGACGGCAGTGACGCATGTCGCGCCGGTGGCCGTGTCCGGCACTCCGAGCCGCAGCTTCGGCAGCAAATTCGCAGACATGATCGGCTGGCCGCTGCTCCGGCTGTTCGGCATGCTGCCGGCCAGTTGCGGCACCTGGACGGTGCGGCTAATGGGCGGCCTCGTTGTCGCGGTGCTGATCCTGCCGATCATCGTGGTGATGATCATCTCGTTCAGCAGCGCCAGCTATCTGACCTTCCCGCCACCGGGCTTCTCGCTGCGCTGGTACGAGCAGTTCTTTTCCGACAGCAACTGGATGCGCGCGTTCTGGACATCCGCGCTGATCGCGACTGTCTCAGCTATCATCGCGGTCGGTCTCGGCACATGCGCGGCGCTGGGCATTGTCAGGGGCAATGTGCGCGGCAAATCCGCGATCATGCTGCTGCTGGTCAGCCCGATCATCGTGCCGCCGGTGGTGCTCGGCCTGTCGCTCTACACGCTGTTCCTGAAGTTCGATCTGGTCGGATCGGTGTTCGGCCTCGCGGCAGCTCATGCCATCGGCGGGTTGCCGATCGTGGTGGTGATCCTGTCTGCTGCGCTGCAGGGCGTGGACTCGCGGCTCGAACAGGCCGCTTCGGTCCATGGCGCATCGTCACTTACGGTGCTGCGGTTGGTGACGCTGCCGGCCATTGCGCCGGGCCTTGCGGCCGCGACCTTCTTTGCGTTCCTGCATTCGTTCGACGAACTGGTGCTGACCCTGTTCCTGTCGAGCGCGCAGCTGAAGACGCTTCCGTTGATGCTGTGGGGCGACATCAATTACCGGCTCAACCCGGTACTAGCTGTCGTGTCCACGCTCGAAGTGTTGCTGGTCGTGGGAGGACTGTTCCTCGCCCGGCCAGTGCTCGCAACGTCGCAAAAAGCGACCTGATGACAAACGATCAAACAGGAGGAAACACACTATGCTGGGAATGAAACGCTTCAGGCTGCCGGCCTTGGCTTCGGCGGCGCTCATCTCCATGGGGACGGGTCTGGCCGTTGCCCAGAGCAATGTCGTCATCATGCAGGATCCGGGCGGCGGCTACGGGGACGCGCTGCGCAAGGTGATGTACGATCCGTTCGAGAAGGAAACTGGCATCAAGGTCGTCACCGTGCAGGAAGCGCGCAGCGGTCCGCGCATCAAGGCGCAGGCCGAAGCCGGCAAGGCGCAGTGGGATCTGACCTTCATCTTCGATCAGGAAACCAAGCTGCTCGGCGACTGCTGCCTGGCCGACATCGACTATTCCAAGCTGTCGGAATCCGCGCAGAAGACCCTGGCGGCGATGCCGGACAACCTGAAGCGCAAGAAGGGCGTCGCGCTGCAGGTGATCGGCGTCGGCCTCGTCTACAACAAGGACAAGTTCAAGGGCGACAAGGCACCGCAGAACTGGGCCGACTTCTGGGACGTGAAGAAGTTTCCGGGGCGCCGCTGCATGCCAGCCTGGCCGCGCTTCACTTTCGAGGCCGCGCTGATGGCCGACGGTGTCGACAAGAGCAAGCTGTATCCGATCGACATGGAGCGCGCGCTCAAGAAGATCAAGGAGATCAAGCCACATATCGTCAAATGGTGGACCACTGCCGCGCAGCCGCCGCAGCTGATCCTCGATGGCGAAGCCGATATGTGCCAGGCCTATACGGGCTCGATGAGCAAGCTGGCGCTGGAAGGCGCTCCGATTGATCTCACCTTCAATCAGGGCTTCGTCTATTACGATTTCTTCTCGATCCCGAAGGGCGCGCCGAACTATGATAACGCTCTCAAGCTGCTGTCCTGGCGTCTCGACCCCAAGCGCGCCGCTCAGCTGACCTCCACTTTCCCGGTCGCACTTCCTTCGAAGGTCGTGTTCGATGCGGCGACGGACAAGAACATCGCGCGCTATTGGGCGAACAATCCCGAGAACGTCTCCAAGGCGATCGAATGGAGCCCGGATTTCTGGGGAGCGACGTCGCCCGCGGGCAATTCGACCAATGAAGAATATGCGCAGGAAAAGCTGAACGCACTGCTTGCCCAGTAATTCGGGCCATACAACAATGAGACCGGTGGCCCAGGGCCGCCGGTCTGTTCGCAACAGAGAACGACCCCATATCGGCTGCTTGGATGGATAAGGCATTTATCAAGGGATTGAGGCTCCTCGAGGCGCTCGCGATGAGCGAGCAGCCGCGCGGGGTCACCGATCTCGCCAATCAGCTGAAGTTTACCAAGAGCAATGTGCATCGACTGCTGGCGACGCTGCAGTTGCAGGGCTTCGTTCGCCAGATTCCGCCGCACAGCACCTACGAGCTCACAACCAAGCTATGGGTGCTCGGCAACCACGTCATTCAGCGCATGGATCTCATCCGTATCGCACGCCCGGCGATGATGACGCTGGCTGAAGTGACCGGAGAGACCGTTCATCTGTCGGTGCTCGAGGGCACCGACGTTGTCTATGTGGACAAGATTGAAAGCGCGCATCATATCCGCGCGCATACCAGCGTCGGCATGCGTGCGCCTGCTTTCACCATGGCAACCGGGAAGGCGATGCTTGCGCAAATGCCGGACGAGTATCTGGAGAACTTTCGCCCGCATCTCAGGCGTTATACGGATACGACGCGAACGACCATCGAGGAGTTGCGCGAAGACATCCATGCGGCACGGGCGCAAGGCTATTCGTCAGTGCTGCACGGCGAATGGCGGGAAGGTATCGCCGCCTGCGCTTGCGCCATCGTCGGACGCTCCGGCGAACTCGTCGGAGCTATCGGCATGTCCGGCCCGGACATCCGGGTCAAGCGAAAGCAGATCAAGGAATACGCCGTTCACGTGATGGAAGCGGCGCGCACCATCGGCCTGGCGCTCGGCCATGTTCGTGCGATGTGAACACGGTATCGGTTATTCCGATGCTTCCCGCCGCGTTAGTGAGGCATCCTCGTCGTTATCGTCTGATCGCTGGCCTCGTATTGCTCAAGGCGATCGGCTTCCTGCCGGTAAGCGTGCGATGCTTCGACCAGTCGCGTGACTGTGACGGCATCCATAATGGTTCTTGCCAATCGTTCGGCGCGGATCGCTTGTTCTCTGAGATGCTGAGCCCTGGTCATCTGCTGTCCCCACACTTGACGATACAAGTTGAGTCAATTTCGATCGTTCCCAGCCTGTCCCCCGATGCTTAACGGATCGTAAGCAGCGCTGGAGTCTCAGAGAAGATTGTCCTCGTTGTGGCAAGCAGAGGGCGTTAACCCTAACACTCCCGCACAAGCGGGCATTCACGTTAAGCCGGAACAATTCGCTTGAAGCGGTAGACATGTAAATCGCCTTCACTCTCGCTCTTCGCGCCGTTGCTATCCCCGGTTCAAACGGGAGGTCGCAATGTCGGAGAATGCAGGCATCGCCAGGCAGCTGGAGAAGTTTCCGGCGTTCGATGGCTTTCGGGGAATCGGCGTGGTGGTCGTGGTGTTCACCCATTGCCCGCAGGTGCTGGAAAGCAGCGCTTACAATGCGATCTGGTACGTCAATCAGCTGTCACGCGTCGGATACATTGCGCTCGACATCTTCTTCGTGATCTCTGGTTTTTTCATCACGCGTTTGTTGCTGCGGGAGTGGGCGAAGACCGGCCGCATCTCCTTCAAGGACTTCTATATGCGCAGGGCGCTGCGCATCTTCCCCGTCTATTACCTCACGGTCTTCGCCTGCTACTTCATCTTCAGATTCAGTCCGGCTGACACGCTGAGCCTCCTGACCTACACCTTCAATTTCTATCATCCACTGCATGCGGTGCCGAACCCGATGGAACACACCTGGTCACTGTCGGTGGAGGAGCAGTTTTATTTCTTCTGGCCGCTGCTGATCCTCATCGTGGCGCCAGGCTGGCTTAATCTTGTGACCGGGCGGGTGATCCCGTTGCTGGCGGTGGCGAGCGGTTTGTTGATGGCGCTGCTGCTCATCAATCACGAGCCGCGCGAAGCGGGCGACGTCGTCTATATGTCGCTGTTCACCCGTATGCTGTCGCTGTCGCTGTCGCTCGGTGGCTGGCTGGCTTGCGTGAATTCGACAACCGGCCACTGCGTGGCTGGCGCTGTGCCGCGCTGGTGGTCGCAGCGCTGGTGATCCTCGTGATCGATCGCAAGGGTCGCGACCTCGGCATCATTACCTCGCAACCAGTCTACTGGACCCTTGCACTGATCGCCTATTCGATGGTGAGCGTATCCTTCGTCGCGACGCTGGTGTTCGATCGCGGTATTGTAAAGCGCGTGATGACGATGATCTTGTCGCTATCCCTGTTCCGTGGGCTCGGCCATCTGTCTTACGCGATGTATGTGTTCCACCTGCCGGTATTGTTCTATCTCGGCCTTAACGACGCTGCGACCCATGGCACCAAGATGCCGATTCTCCAGGTCGCGCTGGCTTTCGGCATCACACTTGGTCTGTCGATCCTGTCTTACTATCTCTTGGAAAATCCGGTGGCGAAGCTGAAACAGAATTTCAGCGGCACCAGGCCGGTGGAGCCGGTCAGCACCAAGGGAGTAAACGTCACCCAGGGCCGCCTGCCTGCCGGATTTGCGCGCGCAGCGTTTCTCTCCTCCGAGGATGGTGCCAGACCGGCCGATGAGTCCCCGCAGCTGACGACGATCTGGCCAGGAGTTCGTCGCAGTCAGGCGAAATAATGCCGGCAGCACCGTCTTGACGAAGTCTCGCGGCTGCTTCTCATTGGTTGGCAGTACGGCGTTAGTCCGTGCCTGCCTGGAGGTCTCGCCCGATGATCACGCTCTACCATTGCGCCCGCGCGCGCTCGTTCCGCCCGCTCTGGACGCTTGAGGAGCTTGGACTTCCCTATGAGCTGAAAATGCTGCCGTTCCCGCCGCGCGTCTTTGCGAAGGAATATCTCGGCATCAATCCGCTCGGCACGATCCCCTTGATGCTCGATGGCGAAACGCGGATGACCGAATCGGCGGCGATCGCGCAGTATCTGGTCACCAAATATGGGCCGACGCCGCTGGCCGTCGGCGTCGACGAACCGGATTTCGGCGCTTTCCTGAACTGGCTGCATTTCGGCGAGGCCACGCTCACGTTTCCGCAGACCCTGGTGCTGCGCTATTCGGAGCTGGAGCCGGAAGAACGCCGCAATCCGCAGGTGGTGGCGGATTATTCGAAGTGGTTTCTCGGCCGCCTGCGCATCATCGAGACCATCACGGCCGCCAATGAACATATCTGCGCCGGTCGCTTTACGGCTGCCGATATTTCGGTTGGTTATGCGCTTCTGCTCGCGGAGCGCCTCGGGCTGACATCGCAATTTGGTCCGGCAGTGACAGCCTATTGGGCTCGATTGCAGCAGCGCGACGGATACAAGCGCGCGGTCGACTCCGAAAATCGCGCCGGAGACGAGCAGGGTTTGGCGCGCCGCGACTGAGCCGCTATACCTGCAGCGTCCGATCTAAAAGAGCGAGCAGACCGATGGCGAATGACAGTGTAATCTTGGAGAAGAAGGGCGCCGCACTCTGGATCACCATCAACCGGCCGGAGAAGCGCAATGCCATGAATGCCGGGGTCATTGCCGGCATCGCCGATGGCTATCGCGCGGCCCACGCGGACGCAGAGGTCCGCGTCATCGTGCTGACCGGCGCAGGCGATAAAGCGTTTTGCGCCGGCGCCGATCTGGCGAATGCGGGCGCGGCTTTCTCGATGGATTTCTCCAAGCCGAATGGCGATCTCGCCGATCTCATGCGGCTGTCGCAAAACGCCACCAAGCCCGCGATCGCGCGCGTCAATGGCACCTGCATGGCGGGCGGGATGGGGCTGCTGTGCATGACCGACATGGCGGTGGCTGCGGATAATGCGGTCTTCGGCTTGCCCGAGGTGAAGGTCGGCGTGTTTCCGATGCAGGTGCTGGCACTGCTGCAATTCATCGCGCCGCGCCGTCTGATCAACGAGTGGTGCATCACCGGGGAGCCGTTCGACGCGCAGACCGCGCTTGGCGCTGGCCTGCTGAATCACGTGGTGCCGGCGGCCGAACTCGACAGCAAGGTCGACTGGCTGATTGCGCGCATCACCGACAAATCGCCGACGGCCATCCGTCGCGGCAAATATGCCATGCGCGCCATCGCCGCGATGTCGTTCGACGAAAGCATTGCCTATACCGAAAGCCAGATCGCGATCCTGTCGATGACCGAGGATGCCAAAGAGGGGCTCAAGGCGTTCGGCGAGAAGCGTAAGCCGGTGTGGCCGGGCAAATAGGGCGCTTCACGCCGCGCGTGTCAGCCGGTGCAGGGTCACTTCCGGCGGGCAGTTCAGTCGCACCGGGAGCAGGCTGGTGCCGACGCCGACGGATGTGTAGCCGGCCATGCCTTCATGGCGCCACGCGCCGTTGCCCATATGGCGCGGCAGCACGGCCTCCAGCTTGATGGCGTAGCCGCCGGGCAGGCAGAGCTGGCCGCCATGGGTGTGGCCGCTCAGCATGAGATCGAAATCGTGCTCGGCCGCCTCCGCATAGGTCTCCGGCGTGTGCGATAGCAGGATCGAGAAGGCGTCCTTCGGAATCTGCGATGCGACTTTGGGGATATCGTCAGCAAGGTAGAAATGCGGATCATCGACGCCGGCGAGATAGATTCTCTCGTCGCCGCGAGCGATCGTCTCGCATTCGTTGAACATCATGCGGATGCCTATCGCTTCCAGCGCTGGCGTCATGCGGATGCTGTCGTGATTGCCGAGAACGCCATAGACGGGATCGCGCAGCCTCGCACGTAACTCACCAACGCCTTCGGTGGCGCGCTGATATGGCCCATAGGTCTTGCCGCGATAGTCGCCGGTCAGCACGCAGATGTCGTAATCGAGATCGCCGACGAAGGAGATCAGGTGGCGCAGCGCGTCCTCGCTGAGATCGACGTGGAGATCGCTGATATGCAGGATCGTGAAGCCGTCGAACGCCGCGGGCAGGCGCGGCGAGGCGACGACATTCTCGCGGACCAACACGCGATTGGCCTCGCGGCGGGCGCGGCCATAGAGACCGGCGAGTTGCAGCGCGGTGCGGACGATCGGCGGTGCTGTGAGCCAGTTCTCCAGATTGAAGAACAGGCGGCCCTGGCCGAACAGCTGGTGATCGCGATGGGTCTCGATCTCCAGCCGTGCTTTCACGTGCGCATCTCCGATACGGTCGACCAACGCGCGGAGCGCGCTGTCGTCGACCGGAAGATGCGGTCGTCGGGACAACGCCGTTCTAGCCGGTCGAGGCCTTGAGGCCGGCCGCCTCGATGCCTGCGACGGCTGCGATCTCGTCATTGTCCGATGTATCGCCGGAGATGCCGATAGCGCCGAGCAGGCTGCCCGTTGCGTCATGAATGAGAACGCCGCCGGGCACCGGGATCAGCGCGCCGCGCGCCATGGTGTTCACGGCATCGATGAAGAACGGCTGTTCCTCGGCACGCTTGAACAACGCCCGCGAGCCGAGCCCCATGGCCAATGCGCCATAGGCTTTGCCATGGGCGACTTCGCCGCGCATCAGGCTGGTGCCGTCCTGCGCGACGGTGGCCTTCACGCAGCCGCGGGCGTCGAGCACGGTGATGACCATGGGCTTGAACTTCATCTCGATCACCTTGGCGAGGGCGCCATCGAGGATCTTGCGGGCTGTGTCGAGGGTGAGGTCGGCCATGTCGGTTGTTTCCTAGTTGAGCGTAGAAGAATGGGCGTTTGTGGAAGCACTGTCGAGGCTCATGGCCAAGACGCGCGCGACATGCAGCGCATGGCGCGTAGCGCCGTCAGCGATCTGGTGCCGGCAGGATGTGCCGTCGGCGACGATGAGCGTATCGGCGTCAGCCTTGCGCACGGCGGGTAGCAAGGACGCCTCGGCCATCTGGATCGAGACGTCATAGGTGTCGGTGCCATAGCCGAACGCGCCCGCCATGCCGCAGCAACTGGATTCAATGGTCTCGACCTTCAGATCCGGGATCAGGCGCAAGGCTTGTTCGACCGGCTTGAACGCACCAAAGGATTTTTGGTGGCAGTGGCCGTGGACTATGGCCTTTGGTGCAACGGGCTTGAGCGGCAATTGCAGGCGGCCGGCCTCGGCCTCGCGCACCAGGAATTCCTCGAACAGCATGGCATGGGCGCTGACGCTCTTGGCAGCGTCATCCGAACGTAGCGACAACAATTCGTCGCGCAGCGTCAGCAGGCAGCTTGGCTCAAGGCCGATGATGGGCACGCCGCGTGCCGCAAAGGGGGCATAGGTGGCGACGAGACGATCAAGCTCGGCGCGGGCCTGATCGACAAGGCCCGCCGAGAGAAACGTGCGGCCGCAGCACAGTGCGCGACTGCTGCGATCCACCGGCTTTGGCAGATGCACGCGATAGCCACCGGCGGTGAGCACGCGCAGCGCGGCGTCGAGATTCTCGCGCTCATAGGCGCGGTTGAACGTGTCGGCGAACAGCACGACCTCGCGGCCACCGGCGGGACCGACGGCTTCGGCATCCCTGTGAAACACATCGCTTCGCCATTCCGGCAGGCTGCGTTTGGCGCTGATGCCAGTATAGCGTTCCAAGAGGTTACGGAGCAGCGGGCTCTTGTTGCGCAAATTCGCCAGCGGCGCAGCGCGGGCGGCCAGTGCGGCATAGCGCGGCAGATAGCCAACGAGGCGATCACGCAGCGTGAGGCCGTGCTTCGCGGCACGAGCGGCCAGCACCTCGATCTTCATCTTCGCCATATCGACGCCGGTCGGGCATTCATGGCGGCACGCCTTGCACGACACGCAGAGTTTCATCGTGTCGGCCATGGCATCGGATGTCAGCGCATCCGGCCCGAGCTGGCCGGAGATCGCAAGCCGCAGCGTGTTGGCGCGACCGCGGGTGACGTCCTTTTCGTTGCGTGTCGCACGATAGGACGGACACATCACGCCGCCCTCCAGCTTCCTGCATGTGCCATTGTTGTTGCACATCTCGATGGCGCCCTGAAAACCACCGCCGGCACCGGGCCAGGCGGACCAGTCGAGCGCAGTCTTGAGTTCGCCGACGCGATAGTCTGGTGGGTAACGAAACAGCGAACGATCATCCATCTTGGGGGGATCGACGATCTTGCCGGGGTTGAGGACGTTTTGCGGATCGAAGCGATGCTTTACTTCGGCAAAGTCGCCGATGATCCGCTGGCCGAACATTTCGGCGTGGAATTCCGAACGCACAAGTCCGTCGCCGTGCTCGCCGGAATGCGAGCCCTTATATTCCCGGACCATCGCGAAGGCTTCTTCGGCGATGGCGCGCATCGCCTTGACGTCCTTGTCGAGCTTTAGATTCAGCACCGGGCGCACATGCAGGCAGCCTTCGGAGGCATGCGCGTACATAGTACCTGTGGTGTCGTGCTTCCTGAAGATCGCGGACAGGCGTTCGGTATAGTCGGCGAGATGCGGCAGCGGCACCGCGCAGTCCTCGATGAAGGAGACCGGCTTGCCGTCCTGTTTCATCGACATCATGACATTGAGCCCGGCCGCGCGGAATTCGGCGATGCCCGACTGCAGCGCAGGCTCGGTGACATCGACGACGCCGCCCCATTTGCGCGTCGGGTTGTTCCAGCCAAAGCCGAGGTCGCCCATCAATTCGCCAAGCTCTTTCAGCTTGGCGGCATTGGCGGCCTGATCCGCTTCGGCGAATTCCACGATCAGAAGCGCATCGGGATCGCCGCGCACGGCGCTCTTGATGATCGGCTGGAACATCGCGATGTCGCGGCCGAGCGCGATCATGGTGCGGTCGACCAGTTCGACGGCGATGGGCTTCAGCTTGACCAGATGCTGGGTCGCATCCATCGCCTCATAGAAGCTGCCGAAGTGACAGACGCCGAGCGCCTTGTTGCCGATCAGCGGCCACAGCTTGAGTTCGACCTGTGTGGTGAAGGCGAGGGTGCCTTCGGAGCCCACGAGGAGATGCGCCATGTTGTTGGCGGTGTTGCGCGGCGTGAGCGCGTCGAGATTGTAACCGCCGACACGGCGTTGGACTTGCGGGAAACGCTCCGCGATCTCGGTCGCTTCGCGCTCACCGAGCGCCAGCATGTCGCGAAACAGGGCAGGCGCATCGTCCCCGGCATTCACTTCGCCGAAATGCAGCAGATTGCCGTCAGCCAATGCGGCATCCATCGCGATCGTGTTGTCACGCATGGTGCCATAGCGCAGCGAACGGCCGCCGCAGGAATTGTTGCCGGCCATGCCGCCGATGGTGGCGCGTGACGCGGTGGAGATGTCGACCGGAAACCACAGCCCGTGTTTCTTGAGCTGCCGGTTGAGGTCGTCCAGCACGATGCCGGGCTCGACAATGCAGGTGCGGTTCTCGACGTCGACCGAGATCAGCTTGTTGAGGTGCTTGGAGAGGTCGATGACGATGCCGTCATTGACGGTCTGTCCGCATTGCGAGGTGCCGCCGCCGCGCGGCGTAACGATGCGGCCATCGTCGCGGCAGATCGCCAGCGCGCGCAGCGCCTCGTCGATGGTGCGGGGGACGACCACGCCGAGCGGTACGATCTGGTAGAACGACGCGTCGGTGGCATAACGGCCGCGGTTGAATGCGTCGAAGAAGACGTCGCCGGAGACTTCCCGAGACAGCCTGGCCGCCAGCGCGCTGTCCGCAGCCGTGCTCCGAATGATTGCCGCCTTCGCCATGGATTACCGCCTTGCCCCTCTATGGTCCTGTCTTGCATCCGGATTCCGGCTTGGCAACCCGGAGGTGCCGCGCCCCGGCGGTGGCAATGAGGGGATACCGGAGGGATAAGAAATCCTCATGGCTGCCCCACGTTTTTCTTCGGCGCTCTGGTATACCAGAAACGGGACAAGCTCTCTGAAAGGTGCTATCCGGGCGCTTCAATCAAATAGGCTCCAAAAAATCGATCTGGGAAGGACGAGACATGACCGTGCATACCGGAAGGCATTTCCTGCAGATTCCTGGCCCGACCAACGTACCCGACCGGGTGCTGCGGGCGATGGATATGCCCACGCTGGACCATCGCGGTCCCGAATTCGCCGAGCTCGGTCTCCATGTCATTGCTGCGATGCAGCGTGTGTTCCGGACCAAGCAGCCCGTCCTCATTTATCCTTCCTCGGGCACGGGCGCCTGGGAAGCCGCCATCGTCAACACGCTGTCACCGGGCGACAAGGTGCTGATGGCCGAGACCGGCCAGTTCGCCACGTTGTGGCGGGGCCTCGCCGAGAAGTTCAAGCTCGACATCGATTTCGTGCCGGGCGACTGGCGCCATGGCGCCGACCTCGCCGAGATCGAGAAGCGTCTCGCCGCCGACAAGTCGCACGCCATCAAGGCCGTGATGATCGTCCATAACGAGACCTCGACCGGTTGCGTCACCCATCCGCAGGACGTGCGCAAGGTGCTGGACCGCGTCAAGCATCCGGCGCTGCTGATGGTCGATACGGTCTCCGGCCTCGGCTCGCTGGAATATGAACATGATGCCTGGGGCATCGACGTCTCGGTGGCCGGCTCGCAGAAGGGCCTGATGCTGCCTCCGGGCCTCGGTTTTAACGCCGTGTCCGAGAAGGCGCTCGCGGCCTCCAAGGCCAACAGTTCGTTCCGGTCCTATTGGGACTGGCAGGAGATCATCGCCGCCAACAAGCTCGGCTCCTGGCCCTACACGCCGGCGACCAATCTGCTCTACGCGCTGAAGGAAGGCGTGGCGATGCTGGAGGAGGAGGGGCTCGATAACGTATTTGCCCGCCACAAGCGTCACGGCGCCGCCGCCCGCGCAGCCGTTAAGGCATGGGGTCTCGAGACGGTCTCCATCGAGTCGCATGATCACTCGCCGGCTTTGACCGCCGTGCTGATGCCGGACGGGCATGACGCCGACAGCTTCCGCAAGGTGGTGCTCGACAATTTCGACATGTCGCTCGGCACCGGCCTCAACAAGTGGAAGGGCAAGATCTTCCGCATCGGCCATATCGGCCACTTCAACGACCTGATGCTGATGGGCACGCTGGCCGGCGTCGAGATGGGTCTCGAACTCGCCAAGGTCCCGCACCGTGCCGGCGGCGTGATGGCGGCGATGGATGTGCTGACCGGCAAAAGCGTGGTGCCGATGACCAAGGCGGCGGTGGCTTGAAGCCCACGAATTCCCGTCTTTGAGGCCTAACAATCTACTGGAGGCTGGAGCATAATCGCTCCAGCCTTTTCAATATGTTGCAGCAGAATTCTGCACCAGAGGAAGAATCAACATGAACGCGCCCATGCCTGCTTCTGAAGACCTGCTCTATTCCGTCGAGAACGGGATCGCGAAGATTACGTTCAACCGCCCACAGGCGCGCAATGCGATGCTGTTCTCGATGTATGAGCGGATGGCGGAGATTTGCCAGGCGGCCAATGAGGATCGCTCGATCAAGGCGATCATCCTGACCGGCGCCGGCGACAAGGCCTTTGCCTCGGGTACCGACATCTCGCAGTTTCGTGAATTCAAGACGGCGCAGGACGCGCTCGATTACGAAGCGCGCATCGACCGTGTGCTGACCGCGCTGGAGACCTGCCGGGTGCCGACCATCGCGGCCATCGCGGGCGCCTGCACCGGCGGCGGTGCCGGCATCGCCGCCTGCTGCGACCTGCGTATCGGCACGGCTGCCACGCGTATGGGGTTCCCCATTGCCCGCACCCTTGGCAACTGCCTGTCGATGTCCAATATCAGCCGCGTGATGGCGCTGGTCGGACCGGCACGTACCAAGGACATGATCTTCACTGCGCGCCTGATCGAGGCCGAGGAGGCGCTGGCGCTCGGCCTGATCAACGAGATCGTGCACGATGTCGAGACGCTGCAGCGCCGCGCACTGGAACTCGCGCAACTGGTCGCCAGCCATGCCCCGATCACTCTCGAAGTGACCAAGGAGGCCGTCCGCCGGCTGCGCCCGACCCTGACCCGCGAAGAGGGCAAGGACCTCGTGCTCAAGGCCTATATGAGCGAGGACTTCCGCGAGGGCATGGATGCCTTCCTGAACAAGCGCAAGCCCAACTGGCAGGGCAAATAACAGACAAGTTTAAGAACAGGGGCGGCGATTTCTTATGTCGCCGCCTGGCTGTTCCGTGAAAAGCAAAGGGGGCCGCCCCCTGACCAAAGTCGGCCTTCGCATGCGCGGGACATGCTTGAAGTCACGGTCAATACCCCGCACAATAGAACCAACGAAAAGTGGCGGGCAGCCAACGTCCGCGTCTACAGGGAAGAAACCAATGTCCAAGTCGATTCGGGCTACAGCTGCGCTCGCGGCCGTGCTCGCCAGCGCGCCCATCCTCTCGTCTGCAAAAGCCTGGGAACCTACCAAACCCGTCGAAATCGTGGTTGCAGCGGGCGCCGGCGGCGCATCCGACCAGATGGCGCGCATGATGCAGGCCGCGATCCAGAAGAACAGTCTGATGAAGGCGCCGGTGGTGGTGTCGCTGAAGGGCGGGGCATCCGGCGCCGAAGCGCTGATTTATATGAAGTCCAGCGAAGGCGACGCCAACAAGGTGCTGATCGCCTATTCGCTGATCTACATGCTGCCGCTCTCCGCCAAAATCCCGTTCAACTGGCGCGACCTGACGCCGGTTTCCGTCGTTGCCATGGATCAGTTCGTTCTGTGGGACAATGCATCAGGCGCCAAGACGGTGAAGGAATTCATCGCGGCGGCGAAGGCCGCGTCCTCGCCGTTCAAGATGGGCGGCACCGGCTCCAAGCGTGAAGACCATGTGCTGACGGTGTTCATGGAAAAACAGACCGGCGCCAAGTTCTCCTATCTGCCCTACAAGTCGGGGGGGGAGGCGGCCACGCAGCTCGTCGGCAATCACACCGAAGCCAACGTCAACAACCCCTCCGAAAATCTCGAAGTCTGGCGCGCCGGTCAGGTGCGAGCGCTCTGCGTGTTCGACAAGGAGCGCATCTCCTACAAGACCAAGGTCACCGAGACGCAGTCGTGGAACGACATCCCGACCTGCAAGGAGGAGGGCCTCGACGTGCAGTATCTGATGCTGCGCGCCATGTTCCTGCCCGGCAAGGTGACACCCGAACAGCAGGCCTTCTATGTGGACCTGTTCGAGAAGGTGACCAAGACTCCGGAATACAAGGACTACATGGAGAAGCAGGCGCTGAAGCCGATCTTCCTGAAGGGGCCGGAGATGCTCAAGTTCCTCGAAGAGGACGACGCACTCAACAAGTCGCTGATGACCGAAGCGGGGTTTGTTGCGAAGTAAACCCAACGACTGTCATGCCCCGCGAAAGCGGGGCATCCAGTAAACGCCGACATCGAGAAGGCTGCTGACAGCACCGCATACTGGATCACCCGCTTTCGCGGGTGATGACGAGTTTCTTTGACGCGCGAGCGTGCATCCTTTCTCCATCTGTAGAAGCCGTAACCATGTCCAATACCGACCTCGAAATCATCGTCGAAGATCCCACCGCGCCGGAGGACGACTCTCCCTCCGTCGTCAGCACGCGCACCATCGAGATCATCGTCTCGCTGGTGCTGCTGGCGCTGGCCGTCGCGCTCGGTTTCGACAACTGGCGCACCGGTATTGCCTGGGATGCCACCGGGCCTCAGCCCGGCTACTTTCCATTCTATCTCTCGGTCATTCTCGGTGGCGCCAGCCTCTACGGACTGATCGCGACATTCTTCGCCCGCAGCGGCGGCACCGACACTTTCGTCACCCGCGCACAATTGCGACGCGTGGCGCTCGTCTTCGTGCCTACCGCGCTGTTCTGTCTCGCAACGCAGTTTCTCGGTATCTATGTCGCGAGTTTCGTGCTGATCGCCGGCTTCATGCGCATGGTCGGCAAGATCGCGCTGTGGAAGTCGCTGCTCACCGCCTTCGTGTTCACTGCGATCATGTTCGTCACCTTCGATGTCGCCTTCGACGTCATCATGCCGAAGGGGCCGATCGAATCGGCTCTCGGTCGCTAGGACTTAAGATATGGAAGCCTTCGGACTGTTGATGCACGGCTTCGCCGTGCTGATGACCTGGAAGATCATCTCGCTGATGGTCGTCGGTCTCGTGCTTGGCATCTTTGTCGGCGTGCTGCCGGGCCTCGGCGGGCCCAATGGCGTCGCCATCCTACTGCCGTTGACCTTCACCATGGATCCGACCTCGGCCATCGTGATGCTGTCCTGCATCTATTGGGGCGCGCTGTTTGGCGGCGCCATCACCTCGATCCTGTTCAATATTCCCGGCGAAGCGTGGTCGGTGGCCACGACCTTTGACGGCTATCCGATGGCGCAGCAGGGCAAGGCTGCGGAGGCACTGACGGCGGCGTTTACCTCGTCCTTCATCGGGTCGCTGGTGGCGGTGATGCTGATCACATTTCTGGCGCCGATAATCTCATCCTTCGCGCTGAAGTTCGGCCCGCCGGAATTCTTTGCGGTCTATCTTCTCACCTTCTGCTCCTTCGTCGGTCTCGGCCGCGAGGCTAAGCACAAGACCGTCATCTCGATGGCGCTGGGGCTGCTGATCGCCGGCATCGGCATGGACACGGTGTCGGGCAATCTGCGCATGACCTTCGGCTCGGACAATCTCCTCCGCGGCATCAACTTCCTCGTCGCGGTGATCGGTCTGTTCGGCATAAGCGAAATCCTGCTGACCATGGAAGAACGTCTCGCGCTGCGCGGCCATGCCGCCAAGATCAGCCTGCGCACCGTGCTTAAGGTCTGGATGGATCTGCCGAAATACTGGGTGACGCTGCTGCGCTCGTCCGTCATCGGCTGCTGGCTTGGCATCACGCCGGGTGGCGCCATCGCGGCGTCCTTCATGGGCTATAACCTCGCCAAACGTTTCTCCAAGGACTCCGAGAGTTTCGGCAAGGGCCGGATCGAAGGCGTGTTCGCACCGGAGACCGCAGCGCATGCGTCGGGCACCGCGGCGCTGCTGCCGATGCTGGCGCTGGGCATTCCCGGTTCGGGCACTGCGGCGATTTTGCTCGGTGGCCTGATGGTGTGGGGCCTCAATCCGGGGCCGCTGCTGTTCGTCGAGCACAAGGACTTCGTCTGGGGCCTGATTGCCTCGATGTATCTCGGCAATGTGGTCGGCCTCGTCATTGTGCTGACCACGGTTCCGATCTTCGCCTCGATCCTGCGCGTGCCATTCGCGGCGGTGGCGCCGATGATCGTGGTCTCCTGCGCGATCGGCGCCTATGCGATCCAGAACGCGATGTTCGACATCTGGCTGATGCTCGGTTTCGGCGTGGTCGGCTATGTGTTCAAGAAGATCGGCATTCCGCTGGCGCCGTTCACGCTGGCGCTGGTGCTCGGCAGCCGCGCCGAAGATGCGTTCCGCCTCGCCATGATCGGCTCCGGCGGCAGCGTCGGCGTGTTCTGGTCCAACGGTCTCGTCGGCACCATCACCACGCTGGCGATCACGCTGCTGTTCTGGCCGGTGATCGACAAAGTGTTCAGCGGGGTGGGGCGGATGCTGAAGCCGGCTGCTCAAACGTCATAGTGCTTGTGCTGCCCCGTGATCTAGGCCGTCACGGGTTGGATGTTCGCCAGAACCGCTCCGGTCATTTGATGCTTGCTGATAGACGCAAGGCGCCGCGAAGCAGTCGAGAGGGGCTGACACTGCCAAGTCTGGCGATGCTACGAGCGGGGCTGGCGGCGAAGGTGGCACGAGCACGTCGCACAACACGTTCGTCAGTCGCGCACGGGGACCCAAATGCGTGAAATTGTGGTCGGCATCCGGGATGATTGAAATCGATGCGTTCGGGTAGTCGCGCAGCCGGGCACCTTTTCTTCCCATATAGGTCCGGAATTCGCTCAGCCCGTGATCTCCTTCCGAAAATATCATCGCTAAGCGAACACCACGATTTTCGAGAATTCGGAACCGGCGATGACCTTCTTTAAAGAGGTTCAGGCCGGGTGCGCCCGCCGGGATTTGGACAGGTTTTGGTGACATCATTCGAATGAGGCGTGTCGAGACACGGATGGCTGCAGCTTTGACGCGCAAATTGCCTGACAGCAGTCGTCTCAGGCTGCGTTTGCTGAAAAGCATCGACATCGAACCACCGATGGTTCGATGGGCCGATAGCAGCGCTTCTGCGACAGTCTCCCGGGGGTCCCAAACAAAGCGCATATTGTTGATGACGACAACTTTTCGAATGCGCTCGTCTTGCACAGCTGTTTGGAATGCGGTGTAGGCGCCACTGCAGCGTCCGACCAGAGCGATAGGGCCGGCATCGAGCTTCTCAACATAATCGATCGCATGACTCAGGTCAGCAATCTGCTCGTCCGAATAGATTACTTCGGCCGGGGCGCTTGCCGAAGCCGGACTGTCGCCGATGCCGCCAGCGTCGAATCTAAACGAAGCGACACCGCGCTGAGCGAGGGAGCGCGCCTGTTCTACCGTCGTGCGACCCCAGCCGATGTGATAATCGCGCCCGGAATTAGCGAGGATCGCGATAGCTGAAGGCCTTCGGCCGAGCGGCTGACAGAGAACGCCGAAGAGCCGCTCGTCTGGACCGAATCGAGTTGGTAATTCCTGATAGTGAGGACCAGCGATTGGCCGCGCCGGCTCGAGCGCCTTGGCTGAAGAATCGACGTTTGCCGTTGGAAGATGCGCGAGATTGTCGATCCATGACACGATGCGTGTCAGCGTGCCGAGCTGCGGTTCAGCCAGAGTCGGATCTGCAAGGATCATTTCGTAACCCGCGTAGTCGATGTATGAAACATCGACTCCGAGCGTCTTGAAGTGGTTGCCGATCGAGCTATCGCGAGACAATTGACCGCGCTCGACCAAAAGGACCTTGTTGGCAGGAGGCCGAGTAGCTCGCGTGAGATCGATTGCTTGGATCGCTGCGACGCGGCTGCTTGCCAGTGAAATGCCCGCGACGCGATACTGGTTGTCGCCGAGAGGGTCCGGCCCAATACCGATCCGCTCGGTCAACATGTGCGACCAGGCTTGAAGTTCACGAAGATAGGTGCGGCCTTTTACCAATGGCGCCATCAAGACCGTTGCTGCGACGCCGGGCGCTTCGGAGCCGAGCTGAGCGGCCAGACTCGCGCCAAAGCCCTGTCCGACCAGAACGAGTTCGATTCCGGGATTGTGTTCTCGCAAGAATGCAATGCACTGACGGGCCGCAACGAGCCAGTCGGTGACGCCTTCGGCGTCGCCAACTGGATCAACGGCGTCTGCAGTGCCGGGATAATCGAATCTGAGGCAGGCATGGCCTGCTGCAGCAATGTTCTCGGCCAAAGCGCGCCATGTAGCACGGGTACAGAATTCTTCGTACCCGATCGGCGCTAGCAACAGCACCGCCTTGCGACCTTGCTGATGAATGCGGCCTGCATGATAGAAGCCGCCAAAAGTATCAAACGTTACCGGTATGCCATATCGGGAAGTCATGATCTGGAAGCATCGCCGTTCGTCTAAAAAGTTCGTTCGTCGAATTGGCTGGCATTTGATTATTTTAGTTATCAGCAATCAGCCCTGGATGATGTCCATGCCTTAACCCACCGGTGACGAAACTGTCATCCAATATCACTTTCTATCATTAATGTATGTTCAGCGCTGCGCGTTTAGCCGTTCGCTAACTGATCGGAGACAAATGTCGCCGTTTCGATAACCTTTCGTCAATCACTAGGCCTCCGTCGGACGATTTGTAGGTCCCATCCTCGGGCCTCAGTGGTTTTTGTGGCGCACAGAATCGCAACCGCAGTAACTCGCAGCAAATCGCCAAGGCGTCAATTTTGCGCATTTGCATCCTCATTTTGTTAAGCTTGGTGCCGGATCGATCTGTTGCATTTGAGACTTTTTACGATTTTCTCGACATTTAGCTGATATCGCTCGATTTGCTTTAACGCCGCTCCCAGCCTTTGGCGAAGCGGTGGGCTTTGTATAATTGTGGAGGAAAAGTTATGCGTGATCGTGTCCGCGCCATTGTCGGATCAATGAACCTTCTCCCCGTTCCGGTTGATGGCTTGTCCGATCAGGACAATCTGTTCGATGCGGGCATGACATCTTTCGGCTCTGTCCAGCTGATGATGGCGATCGAGGAAGAATTCGATATCGAATTTCCCAACAGTCTGCTGACTCGCAAGACATTCGCGACGCTTGGTGGATTGATTTCTGCTGTCGATCAGCTCGTCGGTCAGAAAGTCTGACGTCATGATCACGGGCGCGGTGAAGCAAGACATTAACGTCCCCGAAATCGCATCCTGGCGTGACGCGATGCAGCGGATTGCCGCCGACGTTGCAGCGCCAAACGCCGTTCTTGCGGACCGAACCGCGACGTTTCCGGCGCAGACATTTGAAGCTCTTCGCCGGAACGGCATGCTCGGCTTGATGGTGCCCAAAAGCCTTGGTGGCCAGGAATTAGGATTGCGCAAGATCGCTGATCTTTGCGCTGTTCTCGCGGGTGCATGCGGTGCGAGCGGCATGATTTACGCCATGCATCAGATCAAGCTTTCAAGTCTGGTCGCGCATGGTATGCAAACGGACTATCATCGTGCTCTGATGCGCGATGTGGCCGCGAAGCAGTTGTTGATCGCGTCGTCGACCACAGAGGCTGGCATCGGCGGCGATCTGCGGATCTCGAACTGCGCGATCGAGACCGCGGGCGACCGGGTTTCGCTGACCAAGCAGGCAAGCGTCCTGTCATACGCCATGGAGGCCGACATCATCATGGCGACCGCACGCCGCAGTCCGGCGTCGGTCGGTTCCGATCAGGTCCTGATCGCACTGCGTCGTGGCGACTATCAACTGGAACGTACCGGTGAGTGGGACACGCTGGGCATGCGCGCCACGTGTTCCGAGGGTTTCTTGCTGACGGCAACGGCCGGGGTCGATCAGATCTTTCCAAAGCCATTTCACGAGATAGCAGTGCAATCCATGTTAGCCACCGCGCATGTATTGTGGGCTAGCGTCTGGTTTGGGATCGCGACCAATGCACTGTCGCGCGCGCATGCCTCGGTTCGCGCAACAGCGCGCCGCATGCCGTCGGATTTTCCAGGGCCGCTGCCAGGCGCCGCTCGACTGGCCGAGGCCACCGCAAAATTACAGACCTTCAAGTCGACGCTCGTTGCGCATATCGAACGGTTCGAAACGGCGAAACGTAACGAAGATGATCTCAGCTCGATCAATTTCGCGATCGAGATGAACAATCTTAAAGTCATGGCCTCGACCATGGCCGTCGATGTCGTGCGTGAAGCGTTGATGGTGACTGGCATCGCCGGTTATCGCAACGATGGACCGTTTTCTGTCGGCCGCCATCTCAGAGACGTGTTGTCGGCGCCGCTGATGGTGGCGAACGACCGTATCCTCGCCAATACCGCCGGATTGGTGGTCGCGAGCCGATTTGACTCAGGTCTGGAGTGATAGTGATGAACGCGCCTGCTAAACCCATGCAAAGCCCGGAAGCATTTCTCAACGCTCTGTTCGACGAATCGATCCTGATCAAGACTGGTGTCGACGGCCTCTATGGGCGCGCCGGTGTGTTCGAAGATGTCATCGATCGGTTCGAAGACGCGGTGACGAAAATGGCTGTTGGCGATCAGGCTACGCGGATTCATTTTCCCCCGGGCATGCCACGCAAGAATCTCGAGAAAGCAGGGTACCTGAAGAGCTTTCCGCAATTGGCAGGTTGCGTCCATTCGTTCATGGGTGACAATACCGACCATGCCAAGCTTGTCGGGATGATCGAGCGGGGCGAAGACTGGACCGGGATGCAGGACGCGACGGAAGTCGCCCTGACGCCGGCTGCCTGTTACCCGCTATATCCCACCGTCGCGGCAGCGGGGCCGGTGCCGGAGGGGGGGCGGCTATTCGATCTCAAGTCATACTGCTTCCGTCATGAACCTTCGAAAGATCCGGCGCGGATGCAGCTGTTCCGGATGCGCGAATTCGTCCGTATCGGAACTGCCGACGAAGTGACGTCTTTCCGGGCCACGTGGCTCGAGCGGGGCGAAAAACTCATCGCGTCGTTGGGCTTGCCTTGCGTCATCGATCTCGCCAACGATCCGTTCTTCGGGCGTACCGGCCGTGTTCTGGCGTCGAGCCAGCGTGACCAGGGGCTGAAGTTTGAATTGTTGATCCCGGTCGCGAGCGATGAAAATCCGACGGCCTGTCTATCTTTCAACTATCACCAGAACCATTTCGGCAGTCTGTGGGGCATGCATTTTGCGGACGGCGATGTCGCGCATTCGGCCTGCGTCGGCTTCGGCCTTGAGCGGACGGCGCTGGCCCTGTTCCGTCACCACGGCACCAAGGTCGAAGCATGGCCTGCAGATGTCCGCCGCGTATTGTGGGGCTAGGCCTTGCAATCCGTTTGCGCCATCGAGGGACTGGATCCCGCAACTTACACGCGGCATGGTCTGCATGACGCCGCGCGGAATTGGCCCGAGACCAACTGCTATGTCGATCTGCTGATCGAAGTGCTGGCCCAGCGCGGACATGATCCTCGCGCCGCGCTGGCTTTCACGGTCGCACAAGATTACGAAGGCGACCAGTTCACATTTTTCAAGGTTCCGTCCGCCGATCTTGCGTTGCTATACGGTGTCGAGATCCTGGAGCTCGCGATCTTCGATCAATTGGAAGATCACGCGCGCGTACAGTTGGCACGGGGGCGTCTGCCGCTGATCGAGGTCGATTCCTACTATCTGCCGGATACCCGGGGCATCACCTATCGCCGCAGCCACAGCAAAACGACAATCGGCGTCAACGTTCTGGATTCGGCCAACCGCCGGCTCGATTACTTTCACAATGCCGGATACTTCCGCCTGGAAGGCGAGGATTTCGACGCGCTATTGCGGCCGGCACATGACAAGGGACTGCCGCTGTTCCCCTATGTCGAATTTATCAAGTTTGGTCCGGCCCCGTCTGCGCGCGAACAAATGGAAATGTCGCGCATGCTGCTGGCGCACCATCTGCGTCGTCGTCCGGCGCAGAATCCGTTCACGGCATGGGGCGAGGTGATCAGTGTCGACATCGCTCGGCTGATGGAACGTCCAGCCGAGTGGTTTCACACTTACGCGTTCAGCACATTGCGCCAGGCTGGCGCCAATTTTGAACTGCTCGCGTCCTACTTGGCGTGGTTGCAAGAGCGGGGTCACCCGGCACCAGAGCGCGCCAGGTTGGCCGCAGAAGCGATTGCCAGTGGCACAAAGGTTATGCAGTTTCAGTTCGCCCGCGCATCGGCCCGAGGCAGGGTTCCTGATGTGACGGATGCCATCCGCCAGCTCGCGACCGACTACGACATCGTCCTCGATGGTCTCGCGAACGATTTTGTTGCTCGTGGCACCGCTCTGTGATCGCAGCACGATCACCTATGCCGGCGCCCCATCATGGCATGGTCTCGCCATGACGTTTTCGGCTCATTTATTGCCATGACCGACATCCGCGCCATAACGGAACGAAAGGTGCAGCCGCTCGATAATGGCTGGGAACTGGCGCTGTCGGCACCTCAGGCCTGGCTGGAGCCGAGCGCGCTGAGTGAGGCCGTCTGGTTGCCCGCCATCGTCCCCGGGACGGCCGCCGGAGCGCTGCGTGCCCTCGGTCAATGGAGTTTCGATAGCCCTCAGCCGCTGCACGAAAAAGACGTCTGGTACCGGCTCCGCATCAGAGGGCAGGGCAAGCGCAAGTTGCGGTTTGAGGGGCTCGCGACATTCGCTGAGGTCTTCTTCGACGACAGGCTCATCCTGGCCAGCAGCTCGATGTTCGAGCCATATGAGGCCGAGATCGTTCTCGGCGGTGAGCATTGGGTCCATATCGCCTTCAGGAGCCTCCGCAGAGTGTTGGCGGAAACCAAAGGCCCCCGGGCACGCTGGAAGACCATGATGATCGAGGAGCCGCGGCTGCGGTTTCTGCGCACCACGCTGATCGGTCATATGCCCGGCTGGTGCCCTCCAGTAGAGGTCGTTGGCCCGTATCGCCAGGTCCTCCTGATCGAGGAGGGGCCGATCGTGGCCCGCAATGTCGATCTGCGCGCGCAGCTGGAACAAGCTGATGGCGTGCTTTCCATCTCGCTGGATTTGGAAGGCGTACCGGCGGACGCGATTCCGGTCCTCCGATGCGCCGGAGCGAGCGCACGGCTCATCCGGTCCCATCGGGAAACGACCTGGCAAGGGATGCTGCGTATTCCCGATGTCGCGCCATGGTGGCCGCACACGCATGGCACGCCGACGCTCCATGCGGTCGGCATCCAAATCGGCGACGTCCATGTCGATCTCGGCCAGACGGGCTTTCGCAAAATCGAACTCGACCGGGGACCGGATGGCCACGGATTTGCGATCCTTGTGAACGGCGTGAGGATCTTCTGCCGCGGCGTGTGCTGGACCCCGGTCGATATCGTCAATCTGCAGGCGTCTGATGCCGACTACATCCGAGAGCTTAGCCTGGTGCAAAGCGCCGGCCTGAACATGCTGCGCCTTAGCGGCACGATGCTGTACGAGACGTCTGAATTCCATCGTGCTTGCGATGAGATGGGCATCCTCGTCTGGCAGGACGCGATGATGGCCAATTTTGATTATCCATCGGATACCGCATTCGCAGATACTGTCCGCAGCGAGATCACGACGCTCCTGCGCCGACTGAGCGCGTCGCCGTCTCTGGCCGTTATGTGCGGCGGGAGCGAAGTTGGACAGCAGGCAGCAATGATGGGGTTGCCGCGCCAGATGCGCGACACACCACTTGCCGAGAGGGTGATCCCCGAGATTCTTGCGCAATGGTCGGACGCCGTCTATGCGCCAGGTTCGCCGTCGGGAGGAGCACTTCCGTTTGTGTCGGAAGCGGGGCCATCGCACTACTACGGCGTCGGTGCCTATATGCGGCCACTCGACGACGCACGCCGAGCTAATGTCCGCTTTGCGTCCGAATGCCTGGCTTTTGCCAACCTGCCGGACAATCGCCAATTTGAATCCTGTCAACTTGATCCGAGCGCTGATCCGGTCGGTTGGCTGAGACGTGTGCCCCGCGACGGCGGAGCATCCTGGGATTTCGAGGACGTCCGCGAGTATTATCTAACGGCACTTTGGAACGAAGACGGCCGCAGTCTGCGCCACAGCGATCCCATGCGCTGGCGCCAATTGTCGCGAGCGGTCGTCGCCGAGGTGATCGAACGCACCATCGATGAATGGCGCCGTCCCGCGTCCGCGACAGCGGGCGCACTGCTATGGCTGTGGCGCGACCTGTGGCCTGGTGCCGGCTGGGGTCTGGTGGATTCGGACGGGCGCCCCAAGTCTGCGGTCTACGCCCTTCGGCGGGCTTCCTTGCCACTGCGACTATCCATCACCGACGAGGGCACCAATGGGCTTTACCTGCACCTCGTCAACGACACGCCACACGCCGTCACCGGCAGGCTCGTTTTGCGTTGCCTGAAAGACGGCACGATACCGGTGATCGAAGCGGCCCGTGACGTGACGCTCGCGGCCCATGCAGGGCTTTCCATCGGGGCGTTCGACCTGTTCGATCGCTTCTTCGATGCGGGTCACTGTTATCGGTTTGGACCGGCTGCGCATGACGTGGTTCATGCGACGTTCGAGATGCCAACCGCAGGTCAGCCTGTCGAGGCTTTCCATTTTATTGGGATTCCTACGGTCGAATCCAACCATGCCATCAATGCGGTGCTTGGCGAAGATCGAAACGGTTTCTTCCTGGAGCTCCAGACGGACGCAACAATGCGATTCGTCGAGATCGCGGACGACAACTTTGTGCCCGACGACAATTACTTCCATCTCGTACCCGGACGTAAAAAAGTCGTTTGCTTCACACCGTCGTACCAAGCCGGCAAACACGTGCGCCCTGCAGGGCGGGTCTCGGTGCTGGGCGGAAGCGGCGATGTCAACTACTGAAGGGACGATCAAGGGTGGGGCGGCATACCGCGCCGCGGCGTTTGACTGGACGTAGGCTTAATCCGGCAATGACGGCTGCGCCAGATACGCCAGGAGTTTTATCTCGCGGCGTCCGCGGGTGACTGTGTCGAGCACGAGGCCCGATGAAAATGAGAGCACGCCGACGATCATCAGGCCAGTCGAGAGCACCGCGGTAGGCAGCCGAGGCACCAACCCCGTTTCCAGATAGGTGACGGTGACGGGAATCGCGAGGCCGATGGAGACGATGCCGAAAAAGAGGCCGATTGTGCCGAAGAAGCGCAGCGGCTTTTCCGAACGATAGAGCTTCATGATGGTGCCGAGGATCCGGAAGCCATCCCTCCACGTGTTGAGCTTGCTGGTGGAGCCCTGCGGCCGCGCGAAATACGGCGTCTCGATTTCAGCGACCGGCAGAGCAAGCTGCAGCGCATGAACGCTCAGTTCTGTCTCGATCTCGAAGCCATCGGACAGCACCGGGAAGGATTTGACGAAGCGCCGCGAGAATACGCGATAGCCTGACAGCACATCCTTGAAGTTCTGACCGAACGTCATTGACAGAAAGCCGGTGAGCAGCGAGTTGCCGGTGCGGTGACCAAGGCGATAGGCAGCAACCTGTTGCTCGATGCGACGGCCCACGACCATGTCGAGGCGATCGTTTAACAGCGCTTCGATCATGGCTGGTGCCGATGTCGCGTCGTAGGTCGCATCGCCATCGACGAGAACGTAGACATCGGCATCGACGTCACCGAACATGCGGCGGACGACATGACCCTTGCCCTGGCGATGCTCGCTGCGAACAATCGCGCCCGCCTGCGACGCGACTTCGCGCGTGCGATCTGTCGAATTGTTGTCGTAGACGTAAATCGTGGCGGCCGGCAGCGCCTTGCGGAAATCGTTCACGACTGTTGCGACTGCGACCTCTTCATTGAAGCAGGGGATCAGGATAGCGACGCGGTGCGGTGCGGTCATGGAGCTTTCCGGCAGGTTCTAGGCGAAGCGCGATCTCCGATCGACTGCACCTGGACGAAGATGTGCTCCCGATTAATGCAGCCTATGGCGTTAATTTTCACGGTATTTGACGGTTCGCGGCCTCAGACCACCTTGCCTCGTCGCAATTCGGCGATCTCGTCGGCACCGAAGCCAAATTCGGCGAGTAGCTCCTCGGTCTGCTCGCCGACTTCCGGCGGCCGGGCGGCCATGTGGCTCGGCGTGCGTGACAGCGTGAAGGGCTGAGCGACCAGTGTGATCTTGCGGTTCTGGTCGTTGGGAACGTCCTGCGCGAGGCCCAGATGCTTGACCTGCGCATCGGCGAACATCTGATCGACGGAGTAGATCGGACCGCACGGCACACCGGCGGCATTGAGATCGTTGACCCATTCCTCGGTGGTGCGCTTTTCGGTGCAGGCGCTGATTGCGGCGTTGAGGGCGTCGCGGTTCTTGGAGCGGGCAGGGCCGGTGGCGTAATCGGGATGGGCGATCAGCTCGGGGGCACCGATCGCCTGCGCGCAGCGTTCCCAGATCTTGCCGCCGGTGGTGGCGATGTTGATGTAGCCGTCGGACGTCTTGAACACGCCGGTGGGAATGCTGGTCGGGTGGTTGTTGCCGGCCTGTCGCGGGACTTCGCCTTCCATCAGCCAGCGCGAGGCCTGGAAATCCAGCATGAAGATCTGGGCCTGCAGCAGCGAGGTCTGGACCCACTGGCCCTGGCCAGAGACGTCGCGCTCCAGCAGCGCTGTAAGAACGCCCAGCGCGCAGAAAAGCCCCGCGGTGAGGTCGGCCACGGGGATACCGACCCGCATCGGGCCCTCGCCGGGGGCGCCTGTAATGGACATCAGGCCGCCCATGCCCTGGGCGATCTGATCGAAGCCCGGCCGCTTGTGGTAGGGGCCGTCCTGGCCGAAGCCGGAAATACTGGCATAGACAATGCCGGGATTGATCGCCTTCAGGCTCTCGTAATCGATGCCAAGCCGGGCTTTAACATCCGGACGAAAATTCTCGACCACCACATCGGCCTTTTCAACGAGCCGCTTGAACACGGCAAGGCCGCGCGGGTCCTTCAGGTTGAGGGTCATGGCGCGCTTGTTGCGGTGCAAATTCTGGAAGTCCGAGCCCTGCCGGGGGCCGCCCGGCTGCTCGGAACCGGCGTCATCGCTCAGCGCATCGATCTTGATGACGTTGGCGCCCCAATCCGCGAACTGGCGCACTGCTGTCGGGCCGGAACGGATCCGGGTGAGGTCGAGCACGGTAAAGCGGGAGAGGGCAGAGGAGGCGCGCGGGAAGGGCATTCAGAGGGCTCCGGAATGACGCAATGTTCGGCCGAGACACTACCTTTCGCGCAAACCGGCGGGCTTGTCATGCCCCGCCGTCGCGGTCGGGGCGTGCATCCCCGCCATCCCGCGCAAAAATCGCTGTGACCGGGCCGTCACGTCCGGTTGCAATTGGGGGGCGAACTCGCGCAGTCGCGTGCGGCAACGCGCAGCCAGACAACTCACTGAGTGTCCTGCGCCATCGCCATGCCGGCTGAGGGGCCTTCACGCGGACTTGGGTGTGAAAAGATCCGGGCGCCTGATCTGCAAGGCTTGCACGAGTGCCAGCAATTTAATGTCGACGGTTGACGCTGTCCGGACGTGATCGGCAAGCGTCGCGAGCGATATCTCGTCGACGTCGATGTCCTCGTTCTCGTGGGCGAGGCCGCCGCCGGACGCGACCCGGTCGGCAGCGCGGTACGGCGCCAGATACAATACCAGCCGTTCAGTCGAAACGGCCAGCATGGACCAGCAATTCGCAACCCTCTCCAGCGTTCCCAGGCGGACGCCTGCCTCTTCCATTGCTTCGCGCCGGGCACAGGCCTCGGCATCGCCATCGTCGTTCACCCCGGCAATTGGCTCGATAACATTGTCGGCCCCTGGCGATATGTGCTCGACCGGTGTCCGGAACTGGCTGATGACAAGAGCGACCCGGCGTTCGTCATCATAGGGGAGAACCGCGACCGCATCGCCGTGATGCTCGATGTGCCGTGTGAACAACTGGCCTGTCGCGGATTTCACGTCTGCCAGAAACACCTTCATCCATCCATCTACGACGATCCGCACGTCCACTATGCTGTTCTTCATCGTTTATCCTTCGACTGTCCCAGGAATGTCTGTCGCATTTATTGCCCGGGCTGTCGCCTATCCATGGCTGCGCGCCGTGACGGGCACGTCGGGTCGATGTGTCGTCACGGCGAATGTATGTCCGTGTGGAGCGCTTCCCGGTTTGGTGCTAGTCACTTGCGGTGGCGCGTACGTCACCCGCCAAATGATTACTTGCCTTTGACCGTTCCGGTGGCTTCCGCAGGCGCGGCCTTCTTGTCGTGGCGCTGATATTATGCGCGTTGGATCGGATTTTGGAATGCAGAGCATTGTGTTGGGCGGCTCCGGCATCGTCGGTGGTCACATTGTTTCGAAGTTGATCATGGCTGGCGAACATCCCATCGCCATATCGCGATCGCCGCCGGCGGACAAACGAGCGGTCCGGTGGGTTCAGGGCGACCTGGCCCGTCCCGAAACCCTGCAACTGCCGCGCATCACCGCCGTTTATTGTACGGCACATTCGCTTTTGCTCGCGAAAGCGCTCCCCAGTCTGTTCAGCGACGAATTGCGGCGGGTCGTCCTGTTTACATCGACCAGCATTGTGACCAAGCTCAATTCCGACATTCCGGCCGAGCGCGAAGGCTTGCAGCGGCTGGCCGAGGGCGAGCAACAGACGATCGATCTGTGCACCCGCATGGGTGTCGGTTGGACTGTGCTGCGGCCGACGATGATCTATGACGAGGGGCGTGATGCCAATGTCTCGCGATTGGCGCGGCTGATTCAAAAGGTCGGGGTGATGCCGCTTGCGGGACGGGGAGCCGGATTGCGCCAACCGGTTCACGCTGAAGATCTTGCGATCGGCGCGCTGAACGCCGCATCCAGCGAGGCGGCTCGCGACAAGATCTATGCTCTGCCGGGGCCGGATGCGATCAGTTATCGCGAGATGGTCGGCCGCATCTTCGACGGACTCGGCAAGCGCCGGCGTATCGTTACGGTGCCGCCCGTGCTGTGGAGGGCTGCATTTGCGCTGGCGGCGCCGCTATTGCCGAATGCCAATGCGGCGATGGGCGAGCGCATGGCGAAGGACATGGTGTTCGATGCCGCGCCCGCGATCAGGGATTTTGGCTGGAGCCCGCGCAGCTTTCGTCCGCAGTTTGAGCGGGCATTCGGGCTTCAGTAGACGGTTGCGCTCCCTTAGTTGGATTTTTGTGGGATCGTTGAATCAGCCAGGATTGATCCCTTTGTGACACGCACCGTATTCAGCCGGGCATTGATATTGGACGTCAAGCGAATGCGGGGGTCAGATAGCGCTGGCACATCGACCAGTCTTTTCTGCACGAGCATGCCGTCCTGGTCCCGATATGACAGCACATAATTGGCAAGCACTGACGGATCCATACGTTCGATGGTCACGGATATGCTGTCGATATGTCGATTGCCTGTGTCCCCCGTTATGTGCGCGATAGAGAAAACGAAGCGTCGCTCATTATCCAGAAGCTGGTAGTCGAGCGATGCTATGTTCTCGCTTGAGGCGGCGATTTCGGACGGCTTTGTATAAATCTGGACCGGGCGCTTGTATTTAGCTTTGACGTAAGCCGTCCAGTAGTCAGGGGGGACGACTGTGAACCAAGATCCGCTTCCGAACCTTGGCGCAAAAATGACCGGCGAGGTCTGACCTGTGGCATCGATCGTCTTGAGGGCCAATGCAAGGATACGCCAGCGGCCTGCCTCCGGACGCATATCCGCTGCAACGGCATCGTTCATTCTGCTGCCGACGGCAGCAAAGGCACCCAATATGATTGCCAGCAGGAGCGCGATGACAATTCCAAGGCGGCGCAGGTGCACGAACGGCATGAGGATGCCGGCAAGCATCATACTGACGCCGAAGTGCGACAGAATTGTCATGACGTATGAGTTGATGCCGTATTCAAGGCACCAAGTCTGATATTTCTGGGTCATCGCAACGGGCAGAATTGGCAAGAACGTGATCATACCTCCGATCAGGATGAGCGGGATGAACCTCCAGACTGTTACGCCCTGTCCGGGCATTCGTCGTAGTGTGATGAATGCTGCGTAGGCTGTCATGATCCCGACGAGGATCGTGCCCGGATAGGCGGCCAATTCGTTTACGTAAAGATAGATGTCGTAGACGATCGCGGTACCCGCACCCGTCAGGGTGTCCGCATACAGGACCTTGTAGGGAATAATGAGATCGTAGAGGACCGAGCCACTGAGCGAGAAATTCAGCAGCGTCGTGGTAATGTTGGCGGCATCAAATGGGGCGAGCGAATGTCCGTTATACTTGGACGGATGTGCAACCATCCATCCAACCGCCAGCAACGCATACAGGGCCGGAACGACGATGCTGACGAGGACTAGGTTGCGCGAGCGGCCATGCGTGAAGTCGCTGACTTTGAAGTTCGCGATCGATTTCTCGACAGCGAGATTACCCACAACGCTGAAAACGAACAGAAGACAGAAGAGTAGGACCACTCCTTCATTGTTGAATAGTGCCGCAAACAAGAACAGGGCGCTCGATGCGAGTGCGGCTCTCGAGGCTGAAAGATAGTAGCGACGTCCCGCCAATATCGCGAAGGCGCAGAGGGTTGCGGAAGGCCACACCAGAAGCGGATACGCGGTTAGTGCTGAGCCTTCCCAGCGCAGCGCCAGCAGACCCAAAAAGAGGCAGGCCGCAAAACCAGCCGTCCGACGGCCCCAGTAGGCTGATACAACTCCGTAAAAACTGACGAAGAAAATGACAAAGCTGCCTAGTTTCAGGATGCTCTCCAAGGGAGTGCCTTCCCAAAACAGGGCGCGGAGCATCATGTTTCCGATAGGAAAGGCCCACACGCGCCCTTGGCTTCGCGCCCAGTCTCCGATCGGATCCGAGGCAGGCTGATGCGCATGCAACGCCCAAGCAGCGTCGTCGGTATGCATGGGTCCCATGCCCCACAATCGTAGGCACAGACAGGCCAGCAAAAGCGCAATGGCGAGACCATCGATGCCGACGAAATACATTGCCTGTATCAGACGCGCGTGAACTGCGGCTATCCGCTGACGGGTATCTTGCATCGAAGCGAGCATCAGTCCTGTTACAGGTTCGAGTGTACCGAAGGTGGGTTTCTCGGAGGCGAGGGGGGCGCCGCGGAGCGGCGTTGTACTACTCGAAATTGACGCGCTCGCGTTCGATGACCATCGGGCGGCGCCTGACCTGATTGAAGATCGCGACGATGTATTCGCCTAGCAGGCCGAGGAACAGCATCTGAACGCCGCCGAAGAAAAAGATCGCGATGACAATTGTCGGTGTTCCCTGAGGACCAAGGTCAAAGCCGAGCAGCTTTAAGACAAGTAGAGTAAAGGCGTAGACGAAACTCAGGAACGCGATTCCGAAGCCTGCAAAAAAAGCGATACGCAGCGGCGCGCTGCTGAAGCTGATGATCCCGTTCAGGCCCTGATCGACAAGCTGCCAGAGCCGGTTTCGCGAAATTCCGTGCTTGCGGGGCTGCCACTTGTAGGGAATGCCGACCGATCGGAAGCCTGCGTCGAATGGCATCATGCGCATGAAGGGCTGTACATCCTCGAAGCGCTTCATGGCATCCAGGACTTTACGGTCCACGAGTTGATAGTCGCCGACATCTGCCGGATAGGTCACGTAGGACATGCGGCTGATGAACTGATAGTAAAAATGCCGCGCCGTACGTAGCAAGATGGGTTCTTCGCGTTCCGCTCTAATTCCGAACACAACCTCGTTGCCGGCTTCCCAGTGTTTGACAAAGGTGGTGATCAGTTCTGGGGGGTCCTGGAGGTCGGCCGGCACGAACAATACGATGGCGTCGCCAGTCGTGCTGAGGACTCCGTTATAGGTATTGCGCAGAATGCCGAAGTTGCGGGAATTGACGATGATTTTGACCGATGGATCCTCTGCTGCAATCGCCTTCAGGATCTCGACCGTGCGGTCGCTCGATGCATTGTCGCAAAATATGTGCTCGCGATCGTAATCAGGTAGCTCGCGCGCAAACAGGTCCTTGATAGCCTGATAGCACTCGGCGATCCCGTCCTCTTCGTTGAAGCATGGTGTCACGAGGCTGATCGTTTTACGCACTTGGCGAACTCCGAAACACGAATAGCTTAAGAACTAAAAATGTGCCGATCACGACAGGCGGCAAAACGAGGGCCTGTGCGACCAGCGGATGAATGCCCCAGGCAAGCACAGTGCGTAGCAGGAGGACGTTAAATCCATAGATGACGAGGTAAGCGAGCGCAAATTTGAGAAAGTTCTTGCCGCCGCCATTGCCGCGAAAGACAAGGCGGCCTGTCGTCATATAGTTGAATCCGACGGCGATGACGACGGTTACAAATAGCGCCAGCTCCGGCGCAAGTCCCGCGAATATCCCCACGGCGTAGACCAGATAGCCGAATGCGGTATTCAACAGGCCAACGATCAGGAAACGGGCAAATTGACCAGCCGTCCGTCTGCGGTCGGCAGGGATCATTGGATGTAGCCAGTCGTCAACACGGGGTTGTTTTAGCCGTCGTTCGACAGGAAACGCGTATTCCTGCCTGAGCTGTCGTTCTATTCTGGGATCCACTCTGTATGGGAGGGATTGGCCGAATTCAAGCGACAATAGGCGGCCAAGCTGCAGTTGACAAAAACGCTTGGAAACGTGCAGTTACTTGAACCTAAAAGCCCGATTTATCTAGCATTTTCGAAAGTAGTCCGATGAAAGTTGTCATCCTTGCAGGGGGCCTCGGTACGCGCCTGGCTGAGGAAACCAGCGTGCGGCCGAAGCCGATGGTGGAAGTCGGAGCAAGGCCGATTCTCTGGCACATCATGAAGATCTACAGCCACTATGGCTTCAACGATTTCATCGTCTGCCTTGGGTACAAGGGATACGTCATCAAGGAATATTTTGCTAATTATTTCCTGCACATGACCGATGTGACCTTTCACCTGGCCGAGAATCGCATGGAAGTTCATCGCGAGACAGCGGAGCCCTGGCGCGTGACGCTTGTGGACACGGGCGACGAGACGATGACCGGTGGGCGCCTGAAGAGAGTGCTGCCCTATGTCGGCGATGAAGAAGTATTTGCGATGACCTATGGCGACGGTGTCGCCAATATCGATCTGGCGGCCGAATTGGCTTTTCACAGGTCTCACGGCAAGCAGGCCACGGTGGCGGCGGTGCGTCCCGCCAAGCGTTTCGGCGCGATTTCGATCGAGGGTGATCACGTCAAGAGTTTCCAGGAAAAGCCGGCTGACGACGGCGGCTGGATTAATGGAGGCTTCTTTCTGCTCTCGCCGAGCGTCGGCAAACTGATCGCGGGCGATAGTACGGTCTGGGAAGGGGAACCGATGGAAACGCTGGCGCGGACTGATGAGTTGCGCGCTTACGTCCACCATGGCTTCTGGCATCCGATGGATACCATTCGCGACCGCACGTTCCTCGAGTCGCAGTGGACCGGCGGGAAAGCCGAGTGGAGAGTTTGGTGATTGATCCGGACTTCTGGCGCAACCGCCGCGTCTTTCTGACGGGGCATACGGGCTTCAAGGGTGCGTGGATGACACTGCTGCTGCGCTCGCTTGGTGCGCAGGTGTCCGGTTTTGCATTGCCGCCGGAGAACGAAAAAGATCTGTTCAACGTCGCTGGTGTGCAGAGCGATGTGGAACACCAGATCGGCGATGTGCGCGACCTTCCGCTCCTGCGCGATTCGCTACGGATGGCTAAGCCGGAAATCGTGATCCACATGGCGGCACAATCGCTGGTCCGCCTGTCTTACGATGAGCCGGTCGAGACCTATGCAACCAATGTCATGGGTACAGTGCATCTTCTTGAGGCGGCCCGCTCGGTTCCAGAAGTCCGTGCCATCGTGGTGGTGACCAGTGACAAGTGTTACGAGAACACTGGCACGCTGCGGGGGTACAATGAAACGGATGCCATGGGCGGATACGATCCCTATAGCAGCAGCAAGGGATGCGCCGAGATCGTCACGGCAGCCTATCAGCGTAGTTTCTTCCACGATGGATCATCGGCGCTTGTGGCGAGCGCACGCGCCGGCAACGTGATCGGCGGCGGCGACTGGGCTCGCGACCGGCTCGTGCCGGATATCATGCGGTCATTCATGGCGGGGCAGGTGGTTCGGATCCGGAATCCGGACGCGGTGCGCCCGTGGCAGCACGTCATGGATCCGGTGATTGGTTACCTGACGTTGGCTCAACGTCTGGTTCAGGGGGGGCGTCAATTTGCCGAAGGCTGGAACTTCGGCCCACATGAGGACAGCGAGGTCCCCGTCTCGACCCTTGTGCGGCAACTCGCGGCGCATTGGGGAGCGGATGCCCGATGGGATCTGGACAAGGGTGACAATCCGCACGAAGCCGCGTATCTGAAACTGGATTGCAGCAAGGCGCGTGCGCGGCTTGAATGGAGCCCGGTCATCGAATTTGATCGCGCGCTGCAACTGTCGTCGGAATGGTATCGCGCATTTCATGAGCACGCGGATATGCGCGCGCTGACCCTTCGCCAGATCAACGAGACAATCGGCGGCCGCTGACAGATTTGACGGCTGCCTCGAAACGACATGCAGGAGATTAAGGGTGCTGGGTTCCATCGTTGAGATTAAGTCGTGTGAAGTGTGCGGTAGCTCGGACCTGAGCTCCGCCATCGACCTTGGCCTGCACCCGATGTGCGATGATCTCGTTCCTGTTGGTAATGGTTATGTCTGCAAGGAATATCCGATCGACATTCTGTACTGCAGCTCGTGCCGTACCGCGCACCAGCGCTTTCAGATTCCGAAACGAGAGCTGTTTCCAGCCACCTATCACTATCGCTCGCGCCATACGATGGACGTGCTGAATGGCATGAAGGATCTGGTCGCTGCCTGCGAAGTGACGTTGGGAAATCTATCGGACAAGAAAGTACTCGATATCGGTTGTAACGACGGAAGTCTGCTGTCCTTTTTCGCAGAAAAAGGCGCCAAGACATTCGGCATCGAACCGACCGGTGCTGCCGCCGATGCCGCGGAGCGCGGGCACGTTGTCATCAATGATTTCTTTTCCGAAGAAGTTGCGGATCAATTCGTGCGCAAGAACGGCAAGCCTGACGTCATCACGTTCACGAACGTCTTTGCTCATATCGAAGACCTGAAGGGCGTGATCCGCGCGTTGAAAATCGCTGCGCATGACAAAACGCTGATCGTTATTGAGAACCACTATCTCGGCGCGATCCTCGAACGAAATCAGTTCGATACATTTTATCATGAGCATCCGCGCACCTACAGTCTGACTTCTTTCGTTCACATCGCAAAGTCGCTTGGCATGGAAATCGCGCTGGCCGAATTTCCCAAGCGTTATGGTGGCAATGTTCGCGTGTTTCTCCGAGCAGCATCGGGCGATGGGGCTGTTCGCGAGAAGCTTGCGGAGATCGACAGCCTGGAAGGCGGATTCGGCGACGGACTGACGAAGCTGGCGGCACAGGTTGCCATCTGGAAAGACAACAAATACGCGCAGATTCAGGCAGAGGTTGCCAAGTACGGGCCGCTTGCCGTCAAGGCATTTCCCGGACGTGCCGCGATTCCGGTGAAGATGCTCAATCTATCGACCGATCATATTTCGGCTGCCTATGAGAAGCCGTCCTCCGCCAAGATTGGACACTACATTCCGGGCACACGGATTCCCATTCGCTCGGACGACGAATTCACGCCGGCGCTGATTGGCGATGCTCCGCTGCTGAATCTAGCCTGGCATATCGCAGATGAGATCAAGGGATACCTGCGTCAGCGCGGCTTTAACGGTCCAATCATAGACATCATTGCGCCGGAAGATTTTCTGGAGCGACGGTGACCTTCGCGATCTTCGGATCCGGCTTCGGGCTTTACGGCTATCTTCCGGCGTTGATCGGTTGCGGTCAGCATGTGGTTCTTCCAGAGCGATATCGTGAGCGCTTTCTGACGCGCACGGAGCTGGTGCGATTTTCCGGGGACATCGAATGGGCGACCGACGAGGCGGCGGCATTGGCGCGTGCCGATGGCGTTGTTGTCGCACTGCGGCCCGGCGATCAGGCAGCGTGGCTTCCGCGTTGCGTTACGCAGCCTCAGCTTGCAAGGCTGATGCTTGAAAAGCCATTGGCGCAGACGCCCGACGAAGCCCTGCGATTGCAGAAGCTGTTGCGTGACAGTGGAAAGTCGTTTCGCATCGGCTACACGTTTTGCGGAACGCCGTGGGCGGCGGACATTCGCGAGTTCGTCGCTCAAGATCAGGGTGGCTTGCTCGCGATTGACTGGCAGTTCATGGCGCACCATTACCGGCACGATCTGCCGAACTGGAAAAGATCGCATCCCGAAGGCGGCGGCGCGATCCGCTTCTATGGCATTCAACTGATCGCAGTACTTGCCGAACTCGGCTATCGGGAGGTCGCCGAAAGCCACTCGTTCGGGCCAAGCGAACAGGAAATCATGCGATGGACCGCCACGGTTGCGGGCAAGGGCCTGCCGGACTGTCGGATCGTCGTCGATTGCAGATCAGACGTCACGGAGTTCGTGATTCAGGCTCAGTCGCCCCGCGGTCCACAGAAGCGTCGGTTCGGCAATCGTGATCCGTTCGGGGACGACGCCCGCATGGCGACGCCGAATGCGCTCGACAGCCGCGTAGGTCTGCTACAAGGGCTAATCAACCCTCTGCTTCACCCTGGCAGCGGAGGCCCGGCTTGGTACGACGATGTTCTGTTGCTGTGGCAGAACATCGAGGCTCGCTCGACCTTCTCGCTCGCCTGAATTATTGACCGGTATGGGCGGCGTACTGGTCGAGAATCTCGTCGATCGGACCGATGGCGCGCACCTGGCCGGTTTCCATCCAGATACCGCGGTTACAGAACCGGCGGCAGATCGCCTGGCTGTGCGAAGCAAGCACCATGATGCTCGCTTTTTCAACGAAACGCTGGATGCGATGCTCGGCTTTGGAAATAAAGCCAGCGTCGCCCGCCATGATCCACTCATCCATCAAGAGGATTTCGGGTGCGAAGCAGGTCGCCACGGCGAAGGTGAGGCGGGTCATCATGCCCGATGAATAGGTGCGCACGGGAATATCGAGGTAGTCACCAAGCTCGGTGAAATCGATGATGTCCTGCATCCGTTCTTCGATCTCGTCCGGACGCAGCCCGAGGATCAGTCCGCGCAGCCGGATATTCTCGTACCCGCTGATTTCCTGGTCGATGCCGAGCCCGATATCGAACATCGGGGAGATGCGCCCGCGGCTCGTGACGGTCCCCGAGACCGGCTCATAGATGCCGGCCATGACGCGTAGCAGCGTGGTCTTGCCGGCGCCATTCGAGCCGATCAATGCAACCCGGTCGCCAGCCTGAATGTTCATCGAAATGTTGCGCAGCGCCTCGACTGTGATGCGGTGGCTGGCGTCGGTTGCGAGATGGCCACCGGATCCGCGAAACATCAGGCTCTTCTTCAGCGAGCGCGAGCCGCCATGATAGATCGGAAACGAGACGCTGACGTCTTGAAGGACAAGCTCGGTTACGGTCGATTGATCGGTCATGAATCAGACCCAGTACGAAATGCGAGAGCGGAAGCGAGCAAAGAACATGCCGGCAACGACGAGGTTGAGCAGGGTGATGATGAAAGCAGCCAGATAATGTTTCGGATCCGGCACGCTGCCAAGCAGAGGCCCGCGGATGATCTCGACCAGGTGAAAGAACGGATTGGCGTCCGCAATATACGTCCGATGCTGAAGAAGTTCCGGCTTCCACATGATGGGAGTTACGAAGAACACAATCTGTACGACAGAGTTGACGAGCTGCGGAATGTCCCGGAAGCGTGCCGAGATCATGCCGAGGGTAAGACTTGTCAGCGCGCCGTTGAGGAGGAGAATAGCGAGGCCCGGAACGGCCAGCAGCGCGGTCGCGCCCGGCCAGATGCCGAAGTACCAAATGACGCCAAAGTAAATCAGAAAATTATGGAAGAAGATGATCAGCTTGCTCCAGCATGATCTGAAAACATAGACAGTGTACGGCAGCCGGACTTGCTTGATGTAGGATTCCGAGCCCGTGAACAGCGTGCCGCCTTCCATCAGAAAAGTGGACATTAGATTCCAGATGAGAAGTCCGACGCAGAGAAACGGCAGAAAGTCGTTGATCGGCGTCTTGAACAGTTCCGCATAAAGGATGCCGAGAGAAACGACCATGATTGCCATGCTTGCCGTCAGCCACAGCGGGCCCAGCATCGAGCGGCGATAACGCTGCAGAATGTCGTTCCAGCCGAGGCGCCCCCATAGCGGCCACAGCGTAAGGCCCGTCCTGATATCCAGCCAGGCGCGGCCCCAGGATTTGTTGTGCCCGCGAACAACAGGTTGCTTCTGCATCGTGGCCAACTCGACATTATCGGTTACGGGCATCCGGTCTTGTCCTGCATGCTGTTACGCGGCTTCCGACGAAGAACATCCTCGTAGACCTCTTCCATCCGCGAAACATATTTTTCCTGACTGTATTCCGATCGCGCACGCGCCTTGCCGGCTTCGCTCAGCCTTTGAGCGAGGGCTGCGTCATCCAGAATACGGCTGATGGCCTCGGCAAGCCCCCGGGAATCCTGCGGTTTCACCGTCAGGGCTTCCTGGTTGTGCCGCGCGATATGCGGGACCGCAGTTGTGAGCGACGTATTCACGATCGGCAAGCCGGCCGCCATCGCTTCGAGCTGGACGATGCCGAAGGCTTCTGCACGCGTCACCGATGGAAAGGCAAACACCTTTGCCGCGTGGAGATAGGCTTTGATCTGGCCTGCACTTACGCGGCCGGCGAATGTCACACGCTCTGCGATACCGGTTTCGTTCGCGACCTTCTGCAGATTCTCGCGAAGCGGCCCTTCACCGATGAACACGACATGCCCGTCAATGTGGCGGAGTGCTTCCAGAAGGACGTCGAAGCCCTTGTAAGATACCAGGCGGCCGGTCGCGATGATCATGCGCGGATGCTTATGCTGCAGGCGTTCCGCTTCGGCCTGTTCTTCCGCCGTGCAGGTTGCCCAGTAATCGATATCGATTCCGTACGGTACGATTGCGCATTTATCCGCAAACGCAGGCAGAAACGGCGAACCGTCAATCGTGGATTGGTCGGCGACGACGATCTTGTCCGCGCGCGCCAGCGTCCTGACAATCGAGGGCGACAACAGCTTCTTCAGCAACGCCCTGCCGACGATGTCAGCGTGCCAGAAAACGATCAGCGGCTTTTCGCGGGGCAGATACGGAACCGTGACGTCCACGATGGGGAAGGGCGCATGATGGACCAGAATGTCATTGGATTTGACGCGATCCATCAAGGTGAAAGGGTAACCGGGGGCAATCGGTGTCGAGAACAGATTGCCCAATGACGCCACTGCACGTACTGGCACGCCATCGAGCTCGAATTCCCGGGCCATGCCGAGCAGTCGCGCGACAAGAATCTCGTTCTGCGTGCCCGCAGGCGATGGTCTGCTCAGGGTCGCCATTGCGAACGGGATCCCGCCGTCCACGTCGGGCCGGTAGACCTTATAGCTGTGCAGGACTTTCAGTGCGGCGCTCATGGCGCGGAGAAACCTCGGAAATCGAATGACAAGATCGGTGGCCATCGGGTTACCGACGTCCGCGCGCGATCTACCTGTCCCTGAAGCGGGGTATTGGGCCGGCGCCGGCCCTAAGTAAAGTCATTTATTGTCGCTGGATATGACCGTTTCAGGCCGAGGGAGAATGTCGCGTGGATGTTCTTAAGCCATTGATTCAGCGGTTAATTCGTAGGCTTTCGTGACGATTTCGGCGCTCCCGCGCCAACTGAATGCGCTGGCCAGTGCGATTCGCTCTTGCACGCGTTGGTCATCCTTCGTGGACTCGTCCATCAGTCGGCGCATCGGGGCGACCCAGGCGTGAACATCGGTCGCCGCGACGGTGATGGCGTGGCCGCGTGTAATCTCGTCCATGCATGTATTTTCACCATGGACGACCTCGGTGCCACAGGCGAGGGCCTCGACGACCGGCATACCGAAGCCCTCGTAAATCGACGGAAACAACAGGGCTACAGCTCCCTCATACAACGCGCGCAGTTCGGTGTCCGAGACCGACCCGAGGAAACGCAGGCTGCCTTCGCTTACCAGGTTTGCGGTTTCGGGTGGCAATTCGAGCTGCCCCCAACCACTGTTGCCAACAACTGCCAGCGGCATTCGGCGGCGTTCGGCGGGAGACAACTGGGCGTAGGCCATGATCAGCGTCCGAAGGTTCTTGCGGGGCTCCAGAGTGCCTACGGCCAGGAAATAAGCCTTGTAGGGTACGTCAAACCTGGCGAGCGCCTGCTCGGTCGCGGCCTGTCCCAGCGGCCGAAAGATGCTGCCGGCGGCGGGTGGTGCGACAACGATCTTGTCCGGCGCGCATCCATAGACATCCACGATCTCGGCTTTGCTGAATTCAGAGATGGTATGCACGACCGCGGCGCGTTCCACGACCTTTGGCAGCTTTTCCAATTGGCGAAGGCGGTCTTTGGGATGTGCGTCGGGATATCGAACAAAAGAGAGGTCGTAGACGACAGGAAGTACCGGGACGTTCAGGTCAGCGAACGGCACGTAGCGAAAGGCGTGGAAGACGTCGAGGGATACATTCTGGGGAATTCGCTGAAACCGGATGGCTTGAAACTCGCGATAGAGGCGGCGAGCAGTCGGCGCCTGCGCCAGTTTCGCCCGCAAGGCGAGCGAGGCCTTGCGGGCGAGCGACGCGCGCAGCGACAGCTTCTGGCTGTCGGCGTGTTTGCCCTGCATCTGCTCGATCCGCGCGAGATCTTCCGGACCGAAAGGGCGGCATGCCATATGCGAGAATTCATAGAATTCGAGCGCTGCCTTCTGCTCCAACAGGGCTTTCACCAGATGAAAACAGTAGTTGCCGATCCCGGTCATCGAGCCGCGCAGGATGTCCGTTTCGAAGCCGACCGATATTGGAGTCACTTTTTCCAGTACCAATTATTCTTCACGACGACCTCGATCAACGCTTCCGTACTTTGCTCCCATGTCAGGCGCTTCATGCCGGTCGAACAAGGAGATGTTTTGGCCGCAGATGCGGCTAGCCACTGCTCGATATCCTGTGCAAGTGCGTTCGGATCTTCAGTCTTTACGAAGGTTGCGTGTCCGTCGGCGATCTCGCGGAACACCGCGATGTCGGAGCAGATAATCGGTGTGCCGTAACTTGCACTTTCAACGAGCGGCAGGCCGAACCCTTCGCCCTTGCTCAGGAAGAGAAATACCGATGCCTTTCGATAGAGTTCGGCGATCTGGGTGTCGTCGAAATCCTCGAAAAGAAACAGAGTCGTGCCAAGCGCAGGATGGTTGCGCAGCCGGTTCATGAATTCTTCGAGAAGCCAACCCTTGCGACCGGCGATCGCGAGCGACAGTTTCGAACCTTTTTGCCAGAGACGTTCGAATGTGTTGAGGGCAAGTTCATGGTTTTTGCGAGGCTCGATCGTCCCGACCATGAGCGCGTAGGGCAGAGCGGCGTCCAGAGTCGAATCCGAGTTCGCCTGATCGGGCGAGAGCGGCGGCAATGACCCGAGATGCCAATAGCCGACCTGCAGACCCGGGGCTCCGAGATCGTGCTGCGTCATATACGCAATGAGCTCGTCGGCAATCGTGCGCGATATGCAAAGCAGATTGTCGCTTGCTGCAATCGCACTGCGTACCCATCCCTCAAACCATATCTTGCCACCGCTGACGACGTCGGTTGGCGGCAGCGTAATGGGCAGCAGATCATAGATCGCCGTCGTGATGGGGACATGCGCAGCGCGGGCGCGCTGAAAAATCTCCGCAAACTGATCGTATTCGGCCCACGACGAATCCAGCATCAGCAAACGGTCTCCGGACCTGAATGTGATGGGTTTTCGGATGGCTGGAGACCCTTCGAACGGCAGGGTCAATCCCTGCTGTTCGAGCCATGACGTCGCCGGGAAGATCTCGTTGCCCTCGCGTTGAAAAGCGACCACGTCGAAATCGTTGCGCCCGCGCAGATATGCGGCGCGCAGTGTTTCTCTGACGACACGCGGAATGCCGGTGCCATGATCGCCTTTTGCGATATGGCTGACGTCGATCAGCAAGCGAGGGCGAAGGAACCCTGGAGCCTTAAAGGCGCTGGCGAAATTTGCCACGGAAGCTGCCGCGCGCGCCGGTTGGGGAGTGGCCGCCAGATAAGGGCCGATCTCGGTCGCAAGTCCCTCGATCCTGGCTGCCGCATTACGGCTGACAAATTCATTGATCGCGGCCGCGTATTCCTGCGCGCACTGACGAGGGTTGTGATGAGTGCGGACATAATCCAGGGCTCTGCCGGCAAGTTCTCTGCGTTGCTCCGGCAACTGACGAAGCGTCAGAAGGCTCTGCGCGATTTCGGCGGCGTCCGGATCTGCGCTGAGTTTGACAACCACGTTGTCCGGATAGTCGCGGTAACTCGCTTCTTCATTCACGATCACCGGTACGCCATAGGCCAGGCAATCGAGGACGCCTTTCGGCGTGCCGCCGCGACTCTTGGTGCGGAGTTGCACCGCGATATCGACGATACGCATATACGTCGCGTAGTCCTCGTCGGACACAAAGCCGGTGACCTTGATCCGTTCGCCCAGTCTGGACTTCTTGATCCGATCGCCAAGATCAAATCCGAAGTGATCCTTCGCCAATTCTCCCACGAACACCAAATGACATCTGGCATCATCAGCGAGGGTCGAATCCAGCACAGCGTCCAGCAGACGATCGCCACATTTCGTCCAGGCCACGTGGCCGAATGTTGCGATGACGACATCGGCGGGCGCAAAGTCGTGCTTTGCGCGTTCTGCGTCGCGGCGCGCGGGACTCCAGGCTTCCGGAACGATCACCATTTGCGGAATGGTGCGGTAAGGTGCCCGGCAACCCTCCGGATAAAACTGGCGGGCAACTTCCAGATTGAATGGCGAGTGAGAAATGACGCCGATCGCCTGGTTTAGTACGCTTTTCGTGCAAGGCAGATTGACGACGGTCTCGCCGACTGGATCGGGATTCTTGGCGACTGGTGCGAACGCCTTCCGCGCGACTCCGCCATGGGCTTCGAGCATTTCGTGCGGATATCGGTTCGTTTCACCCAGATGGTAGTCGAGGTAAGCAAACAGGCCGCTGAGATAAGCGTCATGCAAACCGACGATACCGGGAAATTCCTGCAGCAGCGGCAGCATATGCGCATGGAATTCCGAATTCCCGAACTCGTAGAGGATCGCGTCATATGCCTTGGCATTGGCTGCGAAGTCGGCATCATCGAAAATGCGGAATGCTGCATTGAGTTCTGACCCGGTAACATTGTCGCCTACAATGTAGACATCAACATCGAAATGCTCGGCCAGAAATGGCAGGAACTGCGCATTGTAATCCGCGATCCCGGAGCGGGCCGGGGGCAGTGGCGTCAAGACTGCAAGACGATTGCGCTTCAGCCAGCCGGCGGCGGCGGTCGAAATACCGGCGTGCCGTTTGCGGCGAACGGCCTCGTCAAAGGCCTCGATCGCCTGACTGGCAGCAGATGGCCAATTGAAGCGGGCCGCCCGCTTGGGGCCGTACTGACGCAGATCTGCAGCAAGGCCGGGCGTGCTGAGGACACGATGCATGGCCTCGGCGGTGGCAGCCGGCTTGCTGGAATCGAACAACGCATCGGAACGGTCGATCAGTTCCTTGATGCTGGAATTGTTGCCGCCGATGACCGGAGCACCACAAGCCATGGCTTCGAGAACCGGCAGGCCAAGCCCTTCGTAAAGCGATGGGAACACGAACAGGTCGCAGGTCGAATAGAGGCCGACCAGATCTTCCTCGGGGAGATACCCCAGGAACAGGATGTCGTCGTCGGCGAGGCCTGCCTGTTTTGCAGCGGCTTCCAGAGCCAGCTTGCGGTCGGGCGTCAGCGCACAGACGATCACAAGCTGTGTGTTAGCTCGCGTTTCGGCCGGCAGCTCGGCATAGCCGTTGATTGCTCCCTGCAGATTCTTTCGATGATCGTCGCCGCCAGTGTAGAGAATGAACCGCGGCCGTGAAATCTGGTAACGTGCCACGAGTTGCGCGCGGACAGTTATCGCATCGACGACCGGCTGGAAGTGGTCGGAGATGCCGCCGTAGATCGTGACAACCCTGGACGGATCGAGCCCTAGCAAATCGATCGCGTCCTGACGACTCGATTCCGAAATCGCAAGAAGCAGGTCAGCATGCCGCAGCAATTGCACGCGCTGCATGTACCAGGCTTGAAACCGCTTATCCCGGAAATAGTAATCGCTGAACCGCATCGGTATGAGGTCATAAAGCGTCGCCGAGAACACCTGACCGATCGGGCGGTTCTTGATAAAAGGGATAGCAACCCTGTCGCTATATCCTTCGAACAGATGTGAGACGTGAACGATGTCCGGCAGGGCTGAGGCGACGATGCTTGCATAGAGCGCAGCATCGAGTGCGTCCTGTTCTCCACCCTCGAAGCTGCGTCGCCCCGCCAGTTCAGGCAGGACCGGTGGGCGGATCATTCGCTCTTCGGGAACTTCCGGCCATGACACTGCGAATGGCAGATGCGGAGCCGCAAGCCCTAGAAACTCGCGATGCCCAGCCTGGCGGACCATTTCGAGGAACAGAGAACGCGAATATCGGCCAACGCCACGGTGGGCGGAGCCCGCCGTCTGGCAAGCCTGCAGGTCCAACGCAATGCGGATCGATCGAATATCGATTTCACGCATCGATCCGCTTTCCCGGGTTCCAGATGGCTGTTTCTCGGTTCAGGCAAATCATCATGGCTTTGTACGCTTCAGTCGTTTCATCGACGTCTGGTGCGGGGAGTGGAGCGGTTTGGCCGGCATATACAGCGGAACGGTACAGCCCCGGATGCGCCAGACGACGATAGACCCCGCGAAGAATTCGGTTTGACGCGATGTATTCAAAAAGCCCGGGCGCACGCGATCGTGCCGCTTGCGCGCACCGACGCAGAATACCTCCCAAGTTTAGTCGATGAGCCAAAGGCATCTTGCTCCAATTCAACCAAAGATATCGACATGCGCCAACAACGGATTGCCGCCTCGGGACACCAGACCGACGTTGATTCTGGCCCAGACTATAACTGTTCTATTATGCTGTTTTCGGATCGCGCGTGGCAACCGCTATGTATTACGGCTTGTCGGACGTCGCTGTGACGGTCTTGCGCGCGTGTTCCAGGATTTGCCTCAGAGTTTCATCAAACTCAAAACGGGGTTGCCAGCCCAGAACATCTCGGGCGCGAGCCGCGTCGCCGACAAAGCGAGGTGTATCCACGGCCCGTAGCCGCGAGCTGTCCTGTTCAATGGCGATTTTCGTTCCGCTGATCTGAATGAGGCGGTCGAGGACATCGCCGACCCGGCGTGGAACACCCGATGCTATGTTCAAGATCATCCCATGAGAAAGCGCCGCCGAGCGAGCGACAACGCATGCATAGGCCGTGGTGACGTCACGCACGTCGAGAAAATCGCGTTCCGCGTCCAGATTTCCGACATGGATAACCGGCGGCTGCTGGTTGGATTCGATCCGTGCTATCTGCATGGCAAAGCTCGGAATGACGAACTCCTCGCTTTGTCCCGGCCCGGTATGATTGAAGGGCCGCATTCGGACACATCTCAGACCACGCTCTGCCATGGCACCGAGCGCGAGATCCGCCGCAGCCTTGGTGACGGCATAATCGTTGGTAGGAGCGAGCAGGGCTTGCTCGGTCAGCGGCAGTCCAAGCCGTGCCGTGGACCCGTAGACCTGGCCGGAGCCGATAAACACGAGAGTGCATTCAGGCACATGGCGCAGGATCGCGTTTGCAAGGTTCAGCGTTCCGAACACGTGAACCTGCCAGGCAACATTCGCCTGGGCGCTCGCCGCGGGGACCGCCGCAAGACCGGCCAGATGGATGATATGATCAGGGCGGAAACGCGCAATCGCTGACATCACCGCGGCTTCGTCGGTGACATCCAGCGGTACAACGGGCAAATCCGATAATGACGTTTCGCCGGACTTCGACGTCAGGCAGATATCGACGTCGGTTCCAAATTCCTGCCTGAGCGAACCGATCAGATGCCCGCCGACAAACCCGGTTCCACCCGTAACGAGAACTTTCATGTCAAATCTTCACGAGTCGGAGCGCCGTTGGTCGGTCGGATGATCAGAGATGCTCCCGCTTCTTCAGGCGCGTGATATCCGCATCCACCATTTCGGCGACCAGCTGTTCGAGCTGGGTTTCGCATGACCAGCCCAGCTTGTTCTTTGCCTTATCTGCGTTGCCATGGAGAATATCGACTTCGGCGGGGCGCATGAAGCGCGGATCGACGACGATATGATCCTGCGCAACGAGACCGACGTGGTTGAAAGCCAGATCGCAGAACTCTTTCACTGAGGCTGTGCGTCCGGTCGCAATCACATAGTCATCGGCAGTGTCCTGCTGCAGCATCAACCACATTGCTCTGACATAATCACGGGCGTGACCCCAGTCGCGCATCGCGCTGAGATTGCCGAGCGAGATTGACTTCTGCATGCCAAGCTTGATGCGCGCCACACCGTCCGTGATCTTGCGCGTTACGAATTCGATGCCGCGCAGGGGAGACTCATGATTGAACAGGATTCCGCTGGACGCATGCATCCCGAAACTTTCGCGATAATTGACCGTCATCCAGTGGGCGTAAAGCTTCGCTGCTGCATAAGGCGAACGCGGATAGAACGGTGTCGTTTCGGACTGGATGCGCTCCTGGATCAAGCCGTACATTTCCGACGACGACGCCTGGTAGAAGCGGGCTTCCGGGCAAACGATCCGGGCGGCTTCCAGCATGTTGGTCGCACCGAGGCCGGTGACCAGACCCGTCAGATATGGCTGCTGCCACGACGACTTGACGAAGGACTGAGCCCCGAGATTGTAGATTTCGTCCGGCTTCACTTCCTGGGCGATGCGGATCAGGCTTGCGAGGTCCGTCAGGTTGCCATCGTGAATATGCACCTTGTCCGCGACGCCGATCCAGACGAGACGTGAATTGATCACGTCCGCCGACGCACTGCGCCGCACGATTCCGTGGACTTCATAGCCCTTCGACAGCAGGAATTGCGACAGATACGCGCCGTCCTGTCCAGTGATGCCAGTGATAAGTGCGCGCTTCATGTTTTTGCTCAATTCGAATATGCCGGCGGTATCTGTGAACGCGGAATGCCGTCAGGAACGGCGGCTTAGATGATCTCGATCTCAGGCAGCGGAATGATCAGCTTGCCGCCCTTGTCGAGATACTCTTTCTCGCGCCGCAGAATTCCTTCCTTGAAGTGCCATGGGAGCACGAGCATGTAGTCGGGCTTCATGGCCTTGGCGTCAGCTTCCGACACGATTGGAATTTTCGTGCCGGGCGTGAACGCGCCATACTTGTCGGGATTGACCTCGGCGATAGCCATGAGGTGTTTCTCGGTGATCCCGCAGAACTGCAGAAGCACGTTGCCCTTTGTCGAGGCGCCATAGCCCACGATCTTCTTTCCGTCTGCAATCAATCCATCGAGCAGGCGCATGAGGTCTTCGCGATGGCGATAAACGCGTTCTTCAAAATCGCGAAACGGCTTCGGCGTCTTGAGGCCCATGCGGTCCTCCTGCTGAAGCATCCAGTCGATCACCGCGCGGTTGACCGCCACCTTGCTGCTCTGCTTCGCAGCGGTGACCGCGAAACTGCCGCCGTTGACAGCATTCATCTGGACATCGACGACCTTCATTCCCGCGGCCTTGACAATGGTTTCGACGGCCGTGAGCGAGTAGTACTCAATATGCTCATGGCAGATCGTGTCGTAGGAACACGTCCGCAGCATTGACGGCATGTAGCTCTGCTCGAAATGCCACAGGCCGTCCGGCGCCAGAATTTCCTCGATTTGCCGTGCGAACGAAACGGGGTCTTCAAGATCGTAGAACATCGCGATCGATGTCACGATCTGGGCCGGTTTGTCGGTCGACTTGCGGTAGTTCTCGGCGGTGAAGAAATCGGGAACCAGGGTAACATCGTCGGGATAGTATTGTTTGAACTTGGCTCCGGTGGGGTCGATGCCGATCCGGGTCAGATTCGCGGTTTCATAGGCACGCAGCGAGGTGCTGTCATTCGAACCGATGTCGAGGACGGCCATGCCGGGCTTGAGATCGGCGCGCCGTTCCAGCGCACGAATTTTGCGCGTCAGATGCTCGACCATCGACTGATTGAGGCCTGATCGGTAGCCATAGTTATCGCCATACATTTCGTTGGCGTCATAGGAATGGGCCAGCTGCAGCAGCCCGCTGTCCGGACACCACAGCAGCTCCAGTGGGCCGTTGGTGATCTCGGTGTCACGATTCTTCGGGAAGACGCCGGTGAGCTGTTGCGATCCGAGATTCAGGACCGAAACGAGATTCGTGCTGCCACTCAATCGGCAGCGATCGATTCGGCGATATCCAACGTTATTCATTTGCTTCCTTGTCGAGATAACAGGGGGCATCTAGCCCGAAGTTACGACAGTTTTATGTGTCCTTGTCGCCAAGGTCTACTCCGCGGGGAGGCTTTTAGGCAATGTCTGCGGGTGGGGAAAGGGGACTTTAGGCACGTCGCGGCCGAAAGGCGCCGCTCGTCAGTTGCCCATTTTATGGTGCTTCCGCAACGTACTAGAGTTCCAGATAATAATGGAAGGCCGCGTCCAGCAACGAAAACGGGCGTGTGCTTTGAAAATAGGGGGCATCGTATTGTTTTTATTGGGTAATATTCGCGGCTGGGCTTATGGTTTCTTGGCTCGCTTTTTCGAGGCGCATAAGTCGATCCGCCGAGTGCTCATCGTTACGCCTTGAAATCCCAGAGACCATCTCGCCGATTGTGAAATAACTGCGATGTTTGCGGTCGGCAGACAGAAGCGATGTCTGAGTTGCAGCTATCTTGTGGTTTTGCGAAGGTACGCGGATCGTGCCGGGCTGGCGCAAGTTTAGTGAGCGCGTGCGGCCAGTTTGGTTACCGTCTTTTGCCTTTGAGAACTGTACCAAGAGCGCGCAGTGGGCCTGTTGCTTTCCAAAATGAGCTGTTTGTTATCGCAATAAGCTCGCCTCTAAGAGCATACAATTCTTGCTGCAGTTCAGTGCTTTTTTCTTGCTGGTTTTGACGCTGCTCTTTAAGCGTCGCGTTTTCTTGGATGAGTTGCTCTTTCTGCAGCTGAGCCTCTCTTAGAGTGTATTGGTCAGCAGGAATCTGCAGAATGGGCAAAAGTTCGGAGTGTTCGCGCGAGACGTAGTACCTGTTAACCCGGTCGTGTCCTGCAAAGAGATATCCGTTAGCTATGAGTGTCGGTTCCCAATCGAAGTGATTGGCAGTCGTCGTCATTGGCTCGGTCGCTTCAATCAGAACGATCCATGGCCGATACTTTGCGAAATCGCTGCCGTCGATGACTGATTTTTCGGCGCCTTCGACATCGATCTTCAGGAAATGAATGTCGCCGCGCACATACTCATTGCAGATATCTTCAAGCCGTCGTGTTTCAACACGGATCGTCGTACCGGGATAGCCGGCTGCGGCTCCGCGCTCGGCAAATTTATCCACAAGCGTCGACAAGCCTGTCCCAGCAATATCGTGAAAAGTGGCTTCGCCCGCAGCGGACGATGCGGCAAGCTTCAGATTGATATCGCGCGGGCGGTCTTTGACCAATTCGTCGAACCAGCTCGGGCTTGGTTCGATGTTGATCCCATTCCAACCCTTTTCGTAGAAAAGCTTGGTGACAGAGTGATCGAGCGGGTGGTTCGCACCAACGTCGATATAGAAGCCATTCTCAATATCTTTGAGAGCACGATGAAGGCGGATGTCCTCCAGAAACTGAGCGTATGAAACGAGCTCCAAAGTCAAAGTCCTTATTGTAAGATAGAGATCAGTTAAGGCCGTTACGACATGTAGCACTGCCATCGAGGTCAGTGCTCTGCTGGGTGACAATGTGGGTGTGTCTAAGAGTCTCTAGGCTTGGTGTCTTGGCTCGGATCTGCGAGCGAAAACTGCGAAGCCGTCAAACGATGGGCTGAATCTCCGACGCGTGGCTCGCAGCCGGTTCTGCATGATTTTTTAGCATGAAATCTTTGAAGCGGTCAAAACGTAACTGGTCGAGTTGCCGAGCCATATGCGTCGCGATATTGTTCTGAATGAACCAAGATCCAAACCGCTTTCGAATAGAGCTCACGGTCAGTTGCGTGGATTGCGCGTCTATACCCAAAGTTGGTGGTGCGGGGAAAATATTTGAGGAGGCGGGCACACAGTATCAGTTGATGCATAATGGCCTACGCGTGATTTCGGGCGGCTACCATGGTGGCTGGATGTCGGAGATCATCGAACGGCTCGAAGGGCATCACGAGCCTCAGGAAGAGGTCATTTTTCACGAGATACTGCGACATGTCGGTCCGGCTGCGACTATGGTCGAGTTGGGAGGGTTCTGGTCCTACTACTCCCTCTGGTTTCTCCGCGGATTTGAAGAACGTCGCGCCGTCGTCCTGGAGCCAGATCCGTCCCATCTGGCGGTAGGTCGTGCCAACGCATCGCTTAACGGGGCCGCTCGCATCGAGTTTGTCCAGGGTAGTGTGGGTGCCGTCTCTGCTGGCCCGCAGCCTTTTCCGACTGAGACATCGGGTACGCTGGAGATTCCGGAATTCGCCGTAACCGATATCCTTGCTGGCCGGGAAATCGGCGTGCTGGATATTTTGCATTGCGATACGCAAGGTGCAGAGACCTCCGTCATCGCGTCTTGTGAGGCCCTATTTAAGGCGCGGAAGATCAGATTCGGAATATTCTCGACGCATGCTTACCAGATCAGCGGCGATGCCCTGACGCATCAAAAATGTCTTTCGATGCTGAAAGATTTTGGCGGACAGATATTGGCGGAGCACGATGTCCATGAGAGCTTTAGCGGTGATGGGTTGATTGCAGTCTATTTCGGAGCTGAGCCGTTGGCCTGGAATGCACCGAAACTCAGCTTCAACCGGTACTCTAACGGAATTTTTCGTAACCCGATTTACGATCTGGCAGAGGCACAGCAGGCGCTCAGACTAGCTCCGCAGCCAGCACCGCCGCCGGCCGCTCCGCAGGCGCTCACCGAGCTCGGTCCGAAATCCCTTTTGTCACGGTTGTTCGCAAGATAGTTGCTTCCGGCGGTAGTTGGATTCGTAGCCCTGTCTCAGGCTCGTAACATCCTGGAAACGGCCCGGGGATGTTATAGGGGGCGCGACTATCGTTGCGCGCGTGCGTGTTGCTGCCTGGGGCGTTTTGATGAGAATTACTAGTTCAGCCCTGTTGGCCTTGGCCGCCAGCGCATGGTGTTGTGTCCTGTTCCTGAGCGCCCGGGCGACTTCGTCCGCTTTCGTGTTCGGCGACGAGGCCGGCTATTTCTTGCCCATCATCTTTGGGACATCGCCGGCAAATTACCAGAAATGGGGAGCCGTGATGGAGTATCCGGCCTACCTCTACTTCTGGCTCTATTCATTCCTGCCGCGCGAGAATCTTCATCTGTGGATCAAGGCGCTGAACGCCATCTTTATCGCGGCGGCGGCGGCGCCGGCCTATCTGATCGCGAAGCGCTTTATGACGGGGACGGCGGCACTGTTGTTCGCCTGCTTCGTCATCGCAATGCCGATCGCGTCATTCGTGCGCTATGTAATGCCGGAACCGATGTATTTTTTCGGGTTCTGGTTCGCACTATGGGTGATCTGGCGTGCGCTGGACTGGTCTCCATTTGCCGCCGTGATTGCCGGCGGTGTGGTGTTCGGCTTGCTGGCGCTGGTCAAGCCGCACGCGGTTGCATTGGCGGTTGCGCTGTCGCTGTTTCTTGCGTTGAGACAGTTGAATCTCCGAGGCGTCTTGGCCGCCATCGTGCAATTTGGCCTGTTCCTGCTCGTGCACGCCGGCGTTGGCTATTTGCTCACGGGACATCCCGTCTGGTCGCTCTCGAGTGGGTCTTATGCCGGAACGATGCAAACACGCGTCGACGTTTTGGCAGCGCTGATCAACATGGCGGGCCATAGCGCGGCGCTCGCGACGCTGCTGGGACCGCTCGTGATCGTGCCCGTTGTCGTCTGGTGGCGCGATCGGTCGGGCGCGATGGGGCAGTTCAGCCTGCTCGCTATATGCCTTCTTTTGGCGATGCTCGCCATGACCGTTTATTTCTCGCAGGGCGTCTACCAGATCGCGCCGGCAACCGAGCGGATTACGCGCCTCCACGGCCGCTATTATCTGTATGCGTTCCCACTGTTTTTGCTGATCGGAGCGGTTGCGCTGTATCGCAATCCAGCGGCGCCCATCTCCGCGAAGATGTGGCCAATGGCATTTTTGATCGCGTCGCCGCTGTGCGGCGCAGCGATCCTGCTGTTCTACGAGGTCGGCCCGGTCGATTTCCCCGATCTCGCTTTGTGGGGTGGGCGCTATTTGCTGCCGGTTTCGATTGCCTTCATCGGGCTACAGGCAGGGCTCGCGATCTATGGCTGGTTTTACGCGAGTGCACGGCGGCTTGTTGCGATCTCATGTGCCGTGTTCGTGTTGTTCGCATTGGCGACGACCTGCGCATTCGTCCTTGCTGCGCCTCTGACTCTGGCCCGGAAGCCATTCGATGCAGCGTTCCTCAATGCGCCTCCGACGAGCCAGTTGGGCCAACTGATCGGCCGATCCGACGGTGTTGTGATTGGCCGGGAGTCGAAGGCGGATGAACTCGCCCGGGCTTTGTTCTATCTGAAGTCGCTTAGCCAGGGTCGGTTTGCGCCATCTCACGATCGGTTCGATGACACAAACCTGTCGGACGGTATCAAGTGGGCGCTTGTGTTGCCTGGCGTTAAATATCTCGGCACGCAGCGAGTGGTGACCGAAGGAGAATTTGCTGTGGTGTGGCGGGACGCGAGATAGTCTCTCGCGCCGCCGCGACATCCTTCAGAGCCGTGCGGTATCCGGGCAAATACTTTCAACTGGACGCGCGTGAGAAGCGTATGGGCAAATCGCATTCCACCTTGATTCTTCCGCGCGAAATGCAGCGCGCCTGAATGCCGAATTCGAGATCCTTCAGAGTGAAGGCGAGGCTTACCTGACCCGCCGCAGCTTGAATATCCTGGCCTGAATAGTCTTGCGCCACGATGACGCGTCCCTGGTCTCCGAGAATGTCGCATCGGACGGCGTTGCCGGAGTCTGTCGGGTCAGACACCCGGAGATGAAACGATGCAGTGTAGTCGCCGCTCTCCAAAGGCATATAAGGGCCATAGACCATCACGCCGCTGGTACCGGCGGGGCACTGGATGGCCTCCTGATCGCCAACTTGCACACGGTCGCCTGCGAGAGACAGATATCTGCGCTGACGTTCCGGCCATGCAGCGGCGAAAATCCGATCCATCTCGGCCTTGAGTTCTGTCGGGCGCGGCTCCGAGGCCTTGCGTGCCTCAAGCCACCAGATGAACGAATTGTCGGGATCGTTCTCGGCCGTTAGGAGACGTTCGGCATAGGTGAAATCCGGATCCACGATTGCCGGATCAAGCGGCAGCATCCGGCCAGTTCGGGGATCGCGACAAAGCCATATGCCCTTAACCGTGGTCACCTCGAAACCGGCCAGTTCTGCGAGTCTGCGGGCTTCCGCCGGTGTCACCTCGACGGTGTGCTCCGGATGACTCCATACGAGCGGCTCTGTGATGAGGCGGTTGGGACTGTCGACAATCAAAAGTCCTCCCTGTTTCAGAACGCGATGACTTTCCAGGAAGAACCCGACCACATCCTGCGGCCATAGATGTTCAAGATTCTCTCCGGAAAACACAACGTCACAGGTCGCGTTCGCCACTGCGTTCATATCGCCGGCGGTGTTTGCGATCCACTCGACATTGGCTGGCAGGTCTGCCGGCTTCGGGCTATAGAATTCAATGCCGATATGCCGACCCTGATGGCCGGTCCGCGCTTCGATCCAGTCGAAGTACCATCGCCCGGCGCATCCGGCACTCAACATCGTTCCTGAGAACTGCGGCAACTGCCGAAGTCTCGCAGAGCGCGAATCGTGCAGCGTGTAATTGATATCCGGAAGTTTGGTATCGACAGGCGGCTTTCCCGAACTGCTGCTTTTTGCGGCCACAAAAGCATCGATACGATCGCGGAGTGCGATGAGCTTGGCCTTTGCCAGCCGTAATATTTTGAGACGGATGGTACGTGCGACGGCCTGGAGACGAAAGATCAAGCTCATGGGGTTATTACCGTGTGGGTCCAAAGTGAAGGGCGGCTTCCTGAAGGTGCCTTTTATCTCTCGAGCGGGGCTGATAGTTTGAGCGAAGCCACGACGTTGACACGAAATAGATGCATGAGGTCAATGGCCCGTTCACTTCGAGCGGGTTTATTCGAGTTCATCTGGAAAGGCCTAGGATCGAAATGGCTGATGCTGGCAGCACCGCAGGAGAGACACGCACTCACCTACACGGTATCGTTGAAACGTTGAAGTCCCAGATAGTTACTTATGCTCTGCCGTTGTGGTCCTCCGAAGGGTGGGATTTCCGAGCCGGCGGCTTTATCGAAAAGCTCGATGCTGTTGGTCGGGCTGACGCGGACGCCCCCCGCCGCGTCCGTGTCCAAGCCCGCCAGATTTACTGCTTCGCGAAGGCCGCGCAGCTTGGCTGGTATCCGCAGGGCGCCGAGATCGCGCGCAAAGGCCTCGATTATATGCTCGCGAAGGCGAAGGCGCCGGATGGCAAGCCGGGCTTCGTGCATATTCTCGCGCCCGATGGTTCGGTGCTGAATCCGCTGCGTGACACCTATGACCACGCTTTCGTCCTGCTGGCACTGGCGACGGTCTATCAGATGGATCGCGATGCAAAGGTGCGCGCCGAGATCGACGAATTGATGCAGTTCATCGATACGCAGTTGCGTTCGCCCGACGGCGGTTATCTCGAGGGTGTGCCGGCTTCGATGCCGCGTCGGCAGAATCCGCAGATGCATCTGCTGGAGGCCTTCATCGCTGCCTTTGACGCGACCCATGATCAGGCATTTCAGGCGCGGGCCGGTGATCTGTTCGGTCTGTTCTCGTCGAATCTGTTCGATGCAAAGAAGGGCGTACTCGGCGAATATTTCGAACAGGACTGGTCGCGGATCGAGCCGGTCAGCGTCGAGCCCGGCCATCAGGCAGAATGGGTCTGGCTGCTCAAGGGATTCGAACGCATCACCGGCTGCCCGACCGGCAAGCAACGTGCCGCGTTGCTCGAATCCGCGCTGCGCTATCGCGATGCCACCGGCTGTCTGGTGGACGAAGGCGACGCCCAAGGCAATATCGTCAAGGCAACACGGCGCTGCTGGCCGCAGACCGAGATCATCAAGGCCTTTGTCGCGCAGGCGGAGTCAGGGGTCCAGGGCGCGGCCGAGGAGGCACGCGCGGCGCTGACGCGGCTGGACAAATATTATCTGCAGCATCCCGTCAAAGGCGGCTGGTACGATCAGTTCGACGGTGAGGGACGCTCGCTGGTGGATGCGATCCCGGCGTCATCCTTCTATCATATTCTATGCGCGGTCGCCGAAGCCGAACGGGTGCTTGGCGCCTGACGGCCTGCGCGATCTAGCGGATGGCTTCGTTCCGATCCGTCGGCTTGGTCCGAAACACCACGAAATGCGACATCGTGAAATTCACGATGAAGCTGACCAAAATGGCCAGAAGCTTGGCGGCATAGACCGGCATGAAATGCGACAGCACCACGAGCGTGGTGGTGGTCGCGATCACGCCTAATATGCCCGAGGCAACGAAGCTGAGATAATCCTTCCGGCGCAGCACGCGGCCGGATTCGGCGCGGAACGTGATCATGGTGTTCATCACGTAGGAACACGATACGGCCACCAGCCACGCTATGACATTGGCGGGCACCAGCGGCAGCTGCAGCACCTGATAGGCGAGGGTGAAGACACCGAGATCGATGACGGTGTTGCCGAGACCGATCACGCCGAAGCTGATGATCTTCGACACTGTGGGGCGCGACAGCCAGGTCTCGACAATTTGTGGTAAAATCAGTCTCACGGAAGCAGGCATCCTCGATCTGGGCGGCTGCATAGCAGGATCGCCCGGGGAAGTCCGGCTTTTTATGATGCGCCGCGGCGGTCCTGCGCGGTCAGTTCCCGCGCTCGTCCGCGATGATCTTGCCGTCATTAGGGAGGGAGGCCGGCGCCACCAGCTCCACGGCCCCACCGAGCTTGCTCACGGCCCTGAGCGTGGTCGTGACGGCCTCCTGCAGGCCGGGCTTGTCCTGGGCCGCCGCTTCGGCTTTCAGCACCATGGCGTCATTTTCACCGTCCCTGGACACGACCAGCCGTAGCCGGCCGAGTTCCGGGTGCCGCTTGCCGATTTCGGCGACCTGTTCGGGCCGCACGAACATGCCCTTGACCTTGGTGGCCTGGTCGGCGCGGCCCATCCAGCCCTTGATGCGCATATTGCTCCGGCCGCAGGCGCTGGGGCCGGGCAAGGCGGCCGTCAGGTCGCCCAGAGCCAGCCGGATCCACGGGTGATGCGGATCCAGCGACGTCACCACGATCTCGCCGACATCGCCCTCGGCCACGGGGTCGCCTGTCCCGGGGGTCACGATTTCCAGGATCAGGTCCTCGTTGACGATCAGGCCATCGCGGGCAGTGCTCTCATAGGCGATGAAGCCCAGATCGGCTGTGGCGAAGGCCTGATAGGCGTCGACACCGCGGGAGGCGATTTCGGCTTGCAACGATGGCGGGAAGGCTGCGCCGGACACCATGGCGCGCTTGATCGAGGAAATGTCGCGCTGGGCGGCGTTGCCGGCATCGAGCAGGATCTTCAGGAAATCCGGCGTGCCGCTATAGGCTGATGGACGATAGGCCTCGATCAGTTCGAGTTGTTGTTCGGTATTACCCGGGCCGGCGGGGATCACGGCGCAGCCGAGTGCCCGTGCCGCGCCGTCGAAGATGAAGCCGCCGGGGGTCAGGTGGTAGCTGAAAGTATTCAGCACCACGTCGCCCGCGCGGAAACCTGCGGCATAGAGTGCCCGCGCGCCACGCCAGGGATCGGCCTGTTTCGACTCCGGCTCGAAAATGGGGCCCGGCGAGGTGAACAACCGGCCGAACGAGCCGGTCGCGCCTGACACGAAGCCGCCGAACGGTGGGTTGGCCTTGTGCAGGGCCGGCAGGTCGGATTTGCGCAGCACCGGCAATTGCGCCAGCGCCGCGCGGTTGATAACAGCCGCGGGATCGATGCCCTTGAGATGCTCCGCATAAGCGGGCGCCTGCATGGCGTGGCGCAGCACATCCGGCAGGCGCGAAAACAGATTGGCCTGACGCTGCGACGGATCGCAATTTTCGAGTGTGTCGAAGTGGCGCATCTGGGTGTGTCCTGGTGGTTTGGCGTCGTCGCGGTTGTTCCGGTAGCCTGTGGCGCCGTGCTAGTGGGAAATCATGTTGTCAGAACGTATCGTCCAATGGCTCGAAAGCTTCGGCCAACTCGATCTTCCTGCTGCCGTTGTGCTCGCCGCATTGGTTGTTGGCTCTTCGTTTTTGCCGGTCCCGCGAACATTCATCGTGCTCGGCGCCGGTGCTGCATTCGGTTTGCGCTCTCTCGTCGTCATTCTTCCAGTCGCCGCGGCTGCATCCGCTCTGGCCTTCATGCTGGCGCGCTCTGTTCTGCGCGGTTGGGTGGAACGGCAGACCGAGAAACGCGCGGCCTGGCGTCTCATTGCCCGGGCCGTCGATGACGAGGGCTGGCGCATTGTCGCACTGATGCGGTTCGGCGGACCGTTGCCCAACTCGGTGCAGAATTATCTGTTTGGTTTGACAAATATCGGACTGCTCCCGTTTGCCCTGGTCACGTTCCTGTTCACGCTGCCGCAGATCGTGCTTTACGTGTATCTCGGTGCGTCCGGACGGGCGTTGTTGCTTGATGATGGACCAATGCCGCTCAACCGTGTGCTGATTGCCATGACCCTGGTCATTGTGCTCGTCATCCTGTTGCTGGTGGCGCGCCGCATTCGCGCGATCCTTGCGTGCAAGACCGGCGTCATGACGGCAGAGTCTGCCAGCAGCTAAAGCCATCGCTTGCGTCGCTTGAAGCTCTTCAGATTCTTGAAGCTCTTGCGCTGGTCGCCGGCGCCGCCGAGGTAGAATTCCTTCACGTCCTCGTTGTCGCGGAGTTCGTCGGCGGTTCCGTCGAGCACCACCTTGCCCTGTTCCATGATGTAGCCATGGCTGGCGACGGAGAGTGCCGCGCGGGCATTCTGTTCGACTAGCAGGATGGTGACGCCGAGATCGCGGTTGATCTTCTTGATGATGGCGAACACTTCTTTCACCAGCAGTGGCGAGAGGCCCATGGACGGCTCGTCCATCAGAATCATTTTCGGCCGCGCCATCAGTGCACGCCCGATCGCCAGCATCTGCTGCTCGCCGCCGGAGAGATAGCCGGCAAGGCCGGTACGTTCCTTCAGGCGCGGGAAATAATCGAACACCATGTCGATATCGGAGGCGACCTCGTTGTCGCGCCGGGTGAAGGCGCCGAGGCGGAGGTTTTCCAGCGAGGTCATGTCGGACACGATGCGGCGGCCTTCCATCACCTGGAAGATGCCGCGGCGGACGATCTTGTCGGGATCGATGCCGTCGATGCGCGCGCCATCGAACAGGATCTCGCCGCGCGTGACTTCGCCGTCCTCGGTTTTCAACAGACCGGAGATCGCCTTCAATGTGGTCGACTTGCCGGCACCGTTGGCGCCGAGCAGCGCGACGATCGCGCCCTTCGGCACCTCCATGCTCAACCCGCGCAGCACGAGGATCACGTCGTCATAGACGACCTCGATGTTACGGACGTCGAGCAGGGGGGCAGTGGCGGGCGTCACTGCTGGTCGCGTGCCGGTGTCGATGGTTGGCTGCACAGGATGAACTCCGTCTTTCTTATCCCTCCCTCAAGCGGCGAAGCCACTTGAGGGAGGGAGGCGATTGGTCAGTTCAAACTACCACCCATGCCATTCCGGCTTGCGCGGTAGCTCGACTGTCTTGACCTTCTCGAGCTTGATCGTGCCCTTGGCCATCAGGTCGTTGAGATCGCCATCGGTCGAGCCGGAAACCTTCGAGCGATACAGATCGACCTTGGTGGTCGGGCGGTGATCCTTGTCGGTCCAGGTCGAGGGATTGCAGACGCCTTCCATGCCGGCTGGCACCCAGTCCTTCTTCTGGTAGAAGCCCTTGGCGACGTTCTCACCGGTGGCGCCGCCGTTCTTCGCGGCCCAGTCCAGCGCTTCCTTCATGTAAAGCGAGGTGCAGACCGCCGCGACGTAGTGCACCGGGCGATAGATCTTGCCGGACGGGTCGGAGATCTTGGAAATCTCCTGCACCGTCTTCATGCCTGGCGCGTTGCCGCCCCAGCCCACCGCCGTGCGCAGCGGGAAAATCACGCCGTCGGCAGCATCGCCTGCCGCCTTCGCAGCGTTCTCGTCCATGCCCCACACATTGCTCATGAACTGCACGTCGACGCCGGCTGCCTTGCAGGCCTTCATCACCGAAATGTTCGAAGCTGCGGTGTTGCCGAGATAAGCATAGTTGGCGCCGGCGCTCTTCAGGCTGAGGCACTGTGCGGAGTAGTCGCCGGGCGTCAGTGCGAAGACCAGCGGCGGCAGGACTTCAAAACCGAGTTCGGCAGCGAGCGCTTCACCCGCGGCCTTGGGCGCGTTGGGGTAGGGATGGTTGGCGCCCATATGGACATATTTCGGCTTGCCCGACTTGCCCTTGGACTTCCAGTCCTCCGCTGCCCAGGTGAGTTCTGCACGCAGCGCGTCCGAATAGGACGGGCCATAGAAGAAATTATAGGGCGCAGGCTTCGCCTTGCCGCCGGCACCGGTCGGGTCGGTCAGTGCGGCCGAGTAGGAGCCCGAGATGTCCGGGATCTTGTCCTGCGCGAGGAAACCGGTGAGCGCTTCGGTATCCGCCGTGCCCCAGCCCATGATCGCTGCAACCTTGTCGGCGCCGGACCACTTCTTGTACAGCGCGATCGCGCGCGGCACTTGATAGCCATAATCGTTGCTATCGAGATTGACCTGCTTGCCGCCGATGCCGCCGTTCTTGTTGACCCAGGCATAGGTGTCGACCACGCCCTGGCCATAGGGCGTGCCGACGTCGGAAGTGCCGCCGGAGTAGTCGGCGAGATGGCCGACGGCGATCTGCGCCTGCGCGCTGGCGGACGCGCCCGCGATGAGAAGGGCAATGGATGCGGACGCAAGATATGATTTCATCGTCATGAGCATTCTCCCGTTGGTTTTTATGTTTTGTCGTCTCGTCCAGTCTGTCCCGTTCCAGCGTCAATGCGAGAACGGGTAGAGTTTCCAGTAGGTCTTGATCTGCCGCCAGCGATGCGCGAGCCCGTCCGGTTCGAACACCAGAAACGCGATGATGATGACGCCGATGGCGATCTCGCGCAGAAAGGTCAGGTTGTTGTTGAGCGCCAGCGCCTTGTCGATGACGCCGCCCTTGAGCTCCATGCTGATCCATTCCATCGCTTCCGGCACCAGCACCACGAAGGCTGTGCCCATCAGCGTTCCCATGATGGAGCCGGTCCCGCCGATGATGACCATGGCCAGGAACAGGATCGAGCGTTCGATGCCGAAACCCTCGTTGGAGACCACGAGCTGGTTATGCGCGTAGAGCGCGCCGGCGATACCGGCGAAGAACGCCGCGAGGCCGAAGGACAGCGTGCGATATTTGGTGAGATTGATGCCCATGATTTCGGCCGAGAGATAGTGATCACGCACAGCCACCAGCGCGCGGCCGTCGCGCGAGCGCATCAAGTTGGTAACCAGCAGATAGCTCGCCACCACATAGGCCAGCACCACATAGAAATACTGTCGGTCGCCGCGCAGCGTATAGTCGAAGATCGAGAACTGCTTGGCCGTCGCCGGCACCGAGCCCCCGCTGAACCAGTCAGCGCGGGAGAAGAAGTCGAGCAAAATGTATTGCGCGGCCAGCGTGGCGATGACGAGGTACAACCCTTTCAACCGTGCCGCCGGCAGGCCGAAAACGAGTCCCACGATGGCCGTTACCACGCCGGCGATGGGAATGGAGAAAAACACCGGGATTGGATAGTTGTTGGAGATATAGGCCGAGGTGAAAGCGCCGAACAGGAAGAACGCTGCGTGGCCGATGGAAATCTGGCCGGTAAAGCCGACCAGGATGTTGAGCCCCAGCGCCGCGATGCCGTAGATGCCGATCATGATCAGCTGGCTCAGCCAGTATTCGCTGAGCAGTTGCGGCGCGAAGCAGGCGAGGACGATACCGAGGATCGCAAAGTTGCGGCTGGTCGTGGTCGGGAAGATGGTGGTGTCGACCGCATAGCTGGTGCGGAAGTCGCCGGCCGGGATGAGGGAGGGACTGGCCATGTGTTACACCCGCTCGATGTCTTTGGTGCCGAACAGGCCGTAAGGCTTGATCATGAGGATGATGATGAGCACGTAGAACGGGGCGACTTCATAGAGATTGCCCCAGTGCAGATATTCGCTATCGATGAACTGCGCGAAGTTCTCGAGGAGCCCGATGATGATGCCGCCGACCACCGCACCGCCGATGGAGTCGAGGCCGCCGAGGATGACCGCCGGAAACACCTTGATGCCGTAGATCGACAGGCCCGATGACACGCCGTTGACGACGGCGACCACCACGCCGGCGACAGCGGAGACCATCGCCGAGATCGCCCAGGCCATGGCGAAGACCGTCTTGACGGAGATGCCCAACGATTGCGCCACCTGCTGGTTGAACGCGGTGGCGCGCATCGCCAGACCCCACTTCGATACTTTGAAGAACCACGCCATGCCGATCATCATCGCGACCGATACTACGAGGCTCATCACATAGACGGTCTGGATCTGTAGGCTACCGATCGTCACCGACTGGCTGGTGAAGACGCGCGGGAACGGTTGCGGGTTGACGCCATAGATCCACTTCAGCGCCGCCTGGAACACGGCGGACAGCGCAATGGTCACCATGATCACCGAGATGATCGGCTCGCCGATCAGCGGCCGCAGGATCACGACCTGCACGAGGATGCCGAAAGCGAACATGAAGACCAGGGTCATCGGCATGCCCAGCCAGAACGGCACCTGGTATTTGGTCAGCAGCGTCCAGCACACCCAGGCGCCGATCAGCAGCAATTCGCCCTGCGCGAAGTTGACGACCTGTGTCGCCTTGTAGATCAGCACGAACGACATCGCGACCACGCCATAGAGCGTGCCGACTACGAGGCCGTTGACGAGAAGCTGAAGGAGGAACTGCGTGTTCATGCTGTCGGTCTCATTCGGCGGCCTGTGCGTGTGCTGCATCCCGCGCCATATCCACAACGACCAATCGCGTGCGGATGCGCTGGGAGGTACCGTCCTGGAAGCGGATGGTGGTGTCGACGGGGATATCCCGCGCGCCGCCATAGATGCCGTCGATGATATCGGCGTATTTCTCGTTGATGACGCTGCGGCGGACTTTGCGGGTGCGGGTCAACTCGCCGTCGTCGGCGTCGAGCTCCTTGTAGAGCAGCAGGAACTTGGCGATACGCTGCGCGGGCGGCAGCGTGGCATTCACCGTCTCGACTTCCTTGCGGATCATCTCGTAGACCTCCGGGCGCGAGGAGAGGTCGGTATAGGTCGTGAACGAGATGCGGTTCTTCTCGGCCCATTTCGAGATGATCGAGAAGCGGATGCAGATCATCGCCGCAAGCGCGTCGCGGTTGTCACCAAGCACCACGGTCTCGGCGATATAGGGGGAGAACTTCAGCTTGTTCTCGATATATTGCGGCGAGAAGCGTTCGCCGCGGGCAGTCTGCGCGAGATCCTTGATGCGGTCGATGACCACGAGCTGTTTAGCGTCGTTGAAATAGCCGGCGTCGCCGGAATGCATCCAGCCGTCGCGCAGGTCGGCAGCGGAGGCTTCCGGTGCCTTGTAGTAACCGAGGAACATGTTGGGGTGCCTCACCACGATTTCGCCGACGCCCTGCACATCGGGATCGCGGACTTCGATTTCGATGCCACTACCCATGGCGATGCCGGTGGTGTCGGGATCGACGGCGTCCGGCGGATGCAGCGTGAAGGCGCCGAGTGTTTCGGTCTGGCCATAGAGCGTGCGCAGGGGCACGCCCATGGCGCGGAAGAACTTGAAAGTGTCGGGGCCGAGCGCCGCGCCGCCGGTGGCGGCCGAGCGCAGCCGCGTGAATCCGAGTCGATCGCGCAGGGCACGGAACAACAGCGTATTGGCCACGGCCGAGCGTTTGCCTTGCGCGAGTGCGGACAGGCCGGACTTCATGCCGAGCTCATATAGGCTCTGCTTGAGGGGAGAGGAATCCATCACCCGCGCGCGCACGTCAGCTGCGATCCCCTCCCAGACGCGCGGCGCGAACAGCACGAAGGTAGGCGCGATCTCGCGAAAATCGTTCATCATGGTGTCGGCCTGCTCGACGAAGTTGACCTTCATCCGGCTCAAGAGGCCTTTGCCGAGCGCATAGACCTGTTCCATGATCCAGGGCAGCGGCAGGACCGAAACATATTCGTCATCCGGTCCCTTCGGATCGAACGACAGATACACCGCGCAATGGCCGAGCACGCGGCCCGCAGCGAGCATCGCCAGCTTCGGGTTGGATGTGGTGCCTGACGTGGTGCAGAGGATCGCGACATCCTCGCCCCGCGTCGCATCGACCAGTTGATCGTAAAGCCCGGGTTCGTATGTGGCGCGGTTGCGGCCCATCTGCGCAAGCTTGTCGGCTTCCAGCAGCCGTGGGTCGTCGTATTTCCGCATGCCGCGCGGGTCGCTGTAGACGATATGCTTCAGCGCGGGCACTCGGTCGGCGAGGGTGAGGAGCTTGTCGACCTGTTCTTCATCCTCGGCGAATACGATCTTCGCTTCGCCGTAGTTCAGGAGATAGGCGGCTTCCTCATCCAGCACGTCGCGATAGAGACCGAGGCTCATGCCTCCGATGGCATGCGCGGCGATCTCGGCAGCGACCCAGTCCGGCCGGTTGTCGCCGATAATGCCGATGACGTCGCCACGGGCGATACCGAGCTCGACCATGCCGAGTGTGAAATCCTTCACCCGGGCGTGGTAGTCGTTCCAGGTGAATTCACGCCACAGGCCGAAATCCTTCTCGCGCAGCGCGATCTCGCCGCCATGCTCCCTGGCATTGAGGCGCAGCAGCTTCGGATAGGTATCGGCCTGTTTGACGCGTCCGGCGTAGTCCATCATGCGGCAGTCTCCGCAGCGATAGGCGTATCGTCGGGATCGACGAGGGCTTCGTCTTCTTCTCCGAGATAGGCGCGCTTGACGTGCGGATCGGCGAGCACGGCAGCCGGATCGCCCTCGGCGATCTTGCGGCCGAAATCCAGCACCATCACGCGATGGGAGATGTCCATTACGACGCCCATGTCGTGCTCGATCATCATCACCGTCATCCCGTATTCTTCGTTGAGATCGACGATGTAACGCGCCATGTCCTCCTTCTCCTCGAAGTTCATGCCGGCCATCGGCTCGTCGAGGAGGATAAGGTTCGGCTCCAGCGCCATCGCGCGCGCGAGTTCGACGCGCTTGCGCAACCCGTAGGGAAGGGTGCCGGCGGTGGCTTTGCGTACGCTCTGCAAATCGAGGAAGTCGATGATCTCCTCGACCTTGCGGCGGTGCTCGAGCTCTTCCTTGCGCGCGCCGGTCAGCCAGCACAGCGAGCCGGTGAGGAAGTTGTTCTTCAGGAGGTGATGGCGGCCGACCATGATATTGTCGAGCACGCTCATATGGTGGAACAGCGCGAGGTTCTGAAAGGTGCGGCCGATGCCGAGGCCCGGACGGGCATTCGGGTTGAGGCCGGTGATGTCCTTGCCGTGATAAAACAGCTGGCCTTCGGTGGGGCGATAGCGGCCCGAGATGCAGTTGACGATGGAGGTCTTGCCGGCGCCGTTCGGCCCGATGATCGAAAACAGCTCGCCGTCATTGACGGCAAAACTCACATCGGTGAGCGCGCGAACGCCACCAAAGCGCAGCGACACCGCGCGTACGTCCAAAGCAACCGTCACTCGCGTCCTCCCAGATACGGCGCTTAACGCGCTCTTTATCCATGTCCCTCGAACGGTTCCGAGCCTACATCGCCCGGTCACGCTAAGCCATTCTACTAATGACCTTTCGTGATGGTCTTCCCTACGTCAAATCGGTATCCTGAAATGTCTCGCGGCGGACAATCTGCCTGCCAATTTGTCGCGCGGGCGTTCTTTTGCGTCGCAACATTCGAAGTGAAGCCAGACCCTATGATTGCTGCAGATCATCTCAAGCGTATCGCGGCCTGGGCGCGGGACCTGAACGAGAAGGAGATCGAGGTCGCGCGCGCGGGCATCGTCGAGAAGTCGTTCAAGGCAAATGAATTCGTCTGCATGCGCGGTGACCAGTTCGAATACTGGACCGGCGTGGTGAGTGGTTTGGCGAAGATCGGCACCATCTCACGCAGTGGCAAGGAGGTCAGCATCACTGGTCTCACGGCCGGCGCGTGGTTCGGCGAGGGCAGCGTGCTGAAGAACGAACCGCGGCGTTACGACATTGTCCCGCTACGCGACTCCAAGCTCGCCTTCATGGAGCGCCCGGCATTCATGTGGCTGTTCGAGAACAGTGTCGGTTTCAACCGCTTCCTGGTCTCGCTGTTGAACGAACGGCTCGGTCAGTTCATCGCACTGACTGAATATGGCCGCAGGCTCGATGCCACCGGGCGTCTCGCGCGCTGCATTGCCTCGCTCTTCAACCCGATCCTCTATCGCGACGCGACCCGCCATCTGGAGATCACCCAGGAGGAGCTCGGCGCCATCACCGGCATTTCGAGGCAGAAGGCCAACCAGTGTCTGCAGACTCTGGAGAAGGAGGGCCTGCTCCGCCTGGAATATGGCGGCGTCACAGTGGTCGATCTCGAAAAGCTGGGCAGCTACGGCGATTAGGTGATGCTCAGACTTCCAGCCATTCCCTGCGCACGGCGTCATTGGCCTTGAGTTCGGCGGGCGTGCCTTCGAATACGATACGGCCGTGGCCCATCACATAGACCCGGTGCGAGATGCGCAGTGCGATCGACAGCTTCTGCTCGACCAGCAGGATCGCGACGCCGCGGCGCGCGATCTCGGCGATGAGATCGCCGACCTGCTGGACGATGATCGGCGCGAGGCCTTCGGTCGGCTCGTCGATCATCACCAGTTCAGGATCGCCCATGAGCGTGCGGCAGATCGTCAACATCTGCTTCTCGCCGCCGGAGAGCACGCCCGCTGCGGTATCGGCGCGCGCGGCGAGGTTCGGAAACATGCCCAGCATGTCATCGAGCTTCCACTTGCCGGGATGACGCGGATCCTTGATGCCCAGCATCAGGTTCTGCCGCACCGTGAGGCCCGGAAAGATGTCGCGATGCTCCGGCACATAGCCGAGGCCGAGATGCGCGATCTTGAAGCTCGGCAGGCCGGCGATATTGGTGCCCTTGAAGGTGATCGTGCCGTGCGGCGGCACTTCACCCATAATGGCCTTCACGGTGGTCGAACGCCCGACGCCGTTGCGGCCGAGCAGGCTGACCACTTCGCCGCCATCGATATGCAGGTCGACGCCCTGCAGGATGTGGCTCTTGCCGTAATAGGCGTGCAGGTCCTGAACTTGCAGCATCAGGCAGCCTCCTCGCCGAGATAGGCTTCCTTGACCTTCGGATTGCCGCGGATTTCCTCAGGCGTGCCCGAGGCGATGATCTGGCCGTAAACGAGAACCGAGATGCGGTCGGCGAGGCCGAATACCACGCTCATATCGTGCTCGACGATCAAAAGCGTGCGTCCTTCAGTGAGACGTCGGATCAGCGCCACGGCGCGTTCGGTTTCGGCATGGCTCATGCCGGCGGTGGGCTCATCCAGCAGGATGACGTCGGCGCCCCCCGCAATGGTGATGCCGATTTCAAGCGCGCGCTGTTCGGCATAGGTCAACAGACCCGCGGGGACGTCCCGGCGCGACACGAGATTGATATCCTGCAGAATCTGCGCAGTGCGGTCGCGCACCTCGGGCAGGTTGTCGACATTCTTCCAGAATGCGTAACGATGGCCGGTGGCCCACAGCACGGCGCAGCGCAGATTCTCCCAGACGCTCATCTTGGCGAAGACGTTGGTGACCTGAAAGCTGCGTGACAGCCCGCGGCGATTGATCTGGAACGGCGGCAGGCCGGAGATCACCTGATCTCGCAGCAGGATGCTGCCGACTGATGGTTTCATATAGCCTGATATCAGATTGAACAGTGTCGACTTGCCGGCGCCGTTGGGGCCGATCAGCGCGTGGCGTTCGCCTTGCGCGACCGTCAGATTGACGTTGCGTATCACGGAGGTGATGCCGAAGGTCTTTTCGACGCCGCGCAGTTCAATGGCGGTGCTCATGCGGCCACTCCCTTCTCGCGCGCAGTGGTGAGGGCGTCGTCCCAGCTTGCCGCGACGCGTGCCCATGTCCTGCGCGCGATCATGAAGCCGCCGATCAGAAGCACAGCCGCAACGACCCAGATCGCAGGGTTCGCTGCATCGAACGGGATCCCGAACGCCTTGATGTGTGAGTCCTCGCCGGGATTGACGGTGAAGTGCACGATGGTCTCGATCCCCAGCATCAGGCCGGTGATCATTGCCAGCGTCGGTATGAAGGCAACGAGATAGCTTGGCAGCACCTGACCGAGCGTGCCGGCCTTCAGCAGCGGACGATGCATCATCAACAGGCCGGTGATGCCGCCGGGCGCGAACATCACCACGGCGATGAAAATCAGGCCGAAATAGAGCTGCCAGACCTGCGTGAGATCGGAGAGGCCGAGCGACAGCAGCGTGACGAAGATCGCGCCGACGATCGGACCGATGAAGAAGCCGACGCCGCCGATATAGGTGGCGAACAGCACGGTGCCCGATTGCACGGCGCCGAGATAGGCCGAATTGGCGATCTCGAAATTGATCGCGGCTAGCGCGCCCGCTATGCCGGCGAACAGGCCGGAGAAGCAGAAGGCGATATAGCGGATGATATGCGGGTCGTAGCCGACGAATTGCACGCGTTCGGGATTGTCGCGCACGGCGTTGCACATGCGGCCCAGCGGCGTGCGGGTGAGGGCATACATCGCGATGACGGCGATCAGCGTCCAGGCCGCGACCAGATAATAGATCTGGATCTGCGGGCCGAAGCTCCAGTCGAACAGACGCAGGACTTTGGTGCGATTGGCGGAGACGCCGGCTTCACCGCCGAAGAAGGTGCGCAGGATCAGTGCCGAGGATGCGACGAGTTCTGCGACACCAAGCGAGATCATCGCAAAGGCCGTACCGGAGCGCCGCGTCGACACCCAGCCGAGCAGCATGGCGAAGACGAGGCCAGCCGCGCCGCCGACCAGCGGCACGAGCGGCAGCGGGATCGCGAACTTGTTCCTGGCGATGATGTTGATGGCGTGGATCGCGAGGAAGCCGCCGAGGCCGTAATAGACCGCGTGGCCGAACGACAGCATGCCGGTCTGGCCGAGCAGGATATTGTAGGACAGCGAGAAGATGATCGAAATGCCGATCAGGCTGAAGGTGGTCAGCGATCCGCCCGACGAGAACAGTTTCGGCAGCACCAGCAGCGCCAGTGCGGCGGCGATCCAGATGCCGTAGAACTTCAGCCGGTCGGAGGCGGCGGGGCGGGGCGGCGCGATGGTTGCTGGAATTTTGGCGGTGGCGTCGCTCATGTGTCGCGTGTTCCCAGCAGGCCCATCGGGCGGAAGATCAGGATCAGCACCAGCAGCAGATAGGGCATGATCGGCGCGATCTGGGCGACGGTGACGTTCCAGATGTCGGACAGCCAGGTGGCGGCGTAGTCAGGGCTGAGCGGGCCGAAGGCGCCGGCCAGCGAGCCGTTCATCGACACAGCAAAAGTCTGCACGAGGCCGATCAGCAATGATGCGATGAAGGCACCGGGCAGCGAGCCGAGGCCACCAACGACCACGACGACGAACAGGATCGGACCCAGCAGACCGGCCATGTTGGATTGCGTGACTAGGGCCGGGCCTGCGATCACGCCAGCGACGGCCGCAAGCGCTGTGCCGACGCCGAACACCAGCATGAAGATGCGACCGACATTGTGCCCGAGATGGCCGACCATATGCGGATGGGTCAGCGCCGCCTGTACGATCAGGCCGATGCGCGTGCGCTTCAGCACCACCAGCAATCCGATGAAGATCACGATGGAGACGACCAGCATGAAGATCTTGAAGGCCGGGTAGTTGGTGGAGAACAGCGTGAAGGCCGGGAAGTCGAGCAGCGGCGGTACGCGGAAATCGACCGGGCTCTTGCCCCAGATAATCTGCACGATCTCCTCGATGGCGAAAGCAAGCCCGAAGGTGAACAGCAGCTCGGCGACGTGGCCGTTTTTGTGGACGTGACGCAGGCCGTAGCGTTCGACGGCGGCGCCGAGCGCGCCGGCGAGCAGCGGCGCAAGGATCAGCGCGGGCCAGAAGCCGAACCAGCGGCTGATCTGGAAGCCGAAGAAGGCGCCGAGCATGTAGAAACTGGCATGGGCGAAGTTCAGCACGCCGAGCATGCTGAAGATCACCGTCAGGCCAGAGGCCATCAGGAACAGCAGCATGCCGTAGAGGACGCCGTTGAGCGTGGAAATGACGATCAGTTCAAGCACGAAGTATCTGCCTCTCGGGTGAGGAGTGTGCCGGAGTGCGGCGGCGTCTTAACCTCTCCCCGCTTGCGGGGAGAGGTCGGATTGCGCAGCAATCCGGGTGAGGGGGAGGCAGTGAGTGAAACTGAGAGTCCCCCTCATCCGTCCCGAACTTGCTCTGCAAGTTCGGTCCACCTTCTCCCCGCAGGCGGGGAGAAGGCAGGGCTTACGGCCGTTCCATCTTGCAGGTGGTCGGCAGCACCGTCTGCGGCGTGTCGATCTTCGCGGCCAGCTTCCAGCCCCAGCCAGTCTTTTCCTCGTCGAACGGCTCCTTGTCGGTGCGCTCGCCGAACGAGGCGATATACATCGGCTGGAAGAACTGATGGTCGTCCTTGCGCATATTGCCCTTGCCGCCGTCGAACACCTCGAACTCCATGCCTTCGAGGGCTGCGGCCACCTTCACCGGATCGAGCGACTTGGCCTTCTCGGCGGCTGCGGCGAACATGCGCATCTCGTTCACGGCGCGCGGATAGAACAGGCTGAAGTCATACTTGGCGCGCAGTGCCTTTTCGAACACGTCGGCCGAGGCGTGGCCGAGATTCGGAATGCCTTCGGCGATCTGGAACACCTGATGGTTCAGGCCGGCCTGCTTGATCGCGGTCGGGCCGCCGGTGCCGCCGGCATAATAGGTGAACCAGCTCACCTTCAGGCCCGCGTCAGCCGCAGCCTTCAGCAAGAGGGCAAAATCCTGACCCCAGTTGCCGGTGATGACGCTGTCGGCGCCAGATGCCTTGATCTTCGCAATATAGGGCGCGAAGTCGGTGATCTTTAGCAGCGGATGCAGCTCGTCGCCGACGATCTTCACGTCGGGCCGCTTGGCGCCGAGCATGGCGCGCGCCTGGCTGCGCACCGACTGACCGAACGAGTAGTCCTGATTGATCAGGTAGACGTTCTTCACCGCAGGCACGGTCTTGATGTAGTTGGTGAGCGCTTCCATCTTGATGTCTGAATTGGCATCCCAGCGGAAATGCCAGAAGCTGCATTTCTCGTTGGTCAGAACCGGATCAACCGCGGCATAGTTGAAGTACAGGACTTCCTTGCCGGGATTGCGGTCATTGAACTTGGTGACGAAATCCGACAGCGCACCGGCGACCGACGAGCCGTTGCCCTGGGTGATGTAGCGAATGCCGCCATCGATCGCCTTCTGCGCCTGGATCAGGCTTTCCTGCGGATTGGTCTTGTTGTCGAGTGGGACGATCTCGACCTTCTTGCCGAGAATGCCGCCCTTGGCGTTCAGCTCGTCGGCGAGAAACTGGAAGGTCTTGAGGCCGACTTCGCCGACGCTGGCGCCGCCGCCGGACAGTGGATCGATATAACCGATCTTCACGGTCTCCTGCGCCATCGCCGTGCCGCCGAGCATCGGCAGCGCAATGGACGCAATGAGGGCTAGTTTGCGCATGGTGTTTCTCCCTGGAAGCATTTGTGCTGACCGTTTTCGCGACGCCGAATCTTTTGATCCATCCGCCGCTGGCCTTAGGTCGGGAGTGTGAGCCAAGGCAGTAGAAGCTGCAAGCCTCACTTGCACTATCAATTAGGCTTGGGCGCAGCTTTCGCTTTCTTGGATATTGCCGTGTCGCCGATGATTTCCGCAGCGCGCAATTCGTCGATTTCGGCTGCGCTGAGGCCCAGGATGTCGCGCAGGACTTCCTCATTGTGCTGGCCGAGTGTCGGCGCCAGGCACTCGATCGGGTAGGGCAATTTTGCACTGCCTTCGCGATAGGCAACGGAGGGCAGCAGATGCGGGCCCATAAATACCTTGGTAACGGGCTGCCAATGTCCGACTGCGAGCAGGTGCGGATCGCCGGCCAGGTCCAGCGGCAGCCGCGCGGTACCGGCAGGCACACCGGCGTCCTGCAGCGTCACCATCGCGAGGTCAGGCCGCACGGTCGTCGTCCAATGCCGGATCGCGACCTCGATACGGTCCTCCTCGGCGCGGCGTCCCTCGGCACTGGCGAGTGCGGCGTCATCGGCCAGATCAGCGCGATGCATCACCTTGCACAGCGCCTGCCATTCATCGTCGCTGCGCACAGCAATGGTGATCCATTGATCTTCGCCGAGACACGGGAAGCAGCCATTCGGCACGAAGCGCGGATGCCGGTTGCCGATGCGCGGGCCGGATTTGCCGGTGGCGGATTGCTCGATGACAGAAGGCGCGACCAGCGGCAGCAGGGCTTCTGTTGCGCTAAGGTCGATGTGCTGCCCCTGTCCGGTATTCTTCTGATGCATGAAGCCGAGCATCAATGCTGCCGCGGCACTGACGCCGCCGAAGGGATCGCCGAGTGCAGCATGCAGCATGGTCGGCGGGTCGCCCTCGCGGCCGGTGACGGAGGGCAGGCCAGAGGCCTGTTCCAGCGTCGAGCCATAGGCGCGCACACCGCTCCATGGACCGGTCATGCCGAAGGCCGGCATAGTCACGACGACGAGACGCGGATTGATCTTGTGCATCGCTGCCGCATCGAGGCCCATGCGTGGCAGCACATCGGCAGCATAGTTGTCGATCACCGCATCGGCGCCGGCGAGCAGTTGTTTCAGCAACTCTTTGCCGCGGGGATTGGTGAGATCCAGCGTGATGCCGCGCTTGTTGCGATTCATCTGCTGAAACCAGTAAATTTTCTCGTAGGTGCGTTCTGGAAAATACGGGCCGCGTGGATCGGTGCCGCGAAACCAGTCGGGATACTGACAGGACTCGACCTTGATGATGTCGGCGCCGAGATCGCCCATCTGCCGCGTTGCCGATGGCCCGGCCCAACCCATGGTGAGATCGATAATGCGCAGGCCCTTCAGCGGTTGCGGATCATCCGGCGTTGCTTGCCTCGTCGCGAGGCGCTGATGCGCTGGCAGGGCATCGATCGTGTCGTCGCCGGCAAATGGCGCGCGGCCGTTCGGCTTCGGCCGCGAGCCGGTAAGCGTCTGCGGCAGCACCGGCGCATCGAATGATGCTGTTCCAATCTCGACTTTCGCGAAGGCGCCGCGATCGCGGTAGTATTGCTGCTTCAGCAGCGTCTCCATGTCCGGCACCACCGCGAGCGGAAGACGCAGCTCGATGCCCATCTCGAACCACTCATGGGCGCTCTTGTGCATCAGGATCGGCTGGAAGATATCGAACAGCGCCTTGGAATTATTCGTGCGTGCGAGGCCGTCGTTGAACTGCGGCTCGGTTTCCAGTTCGGGCAGCCCGATCATCTGACAGAACGCGGCCCATTGCGCCGGCGTCACGACGGTGATGCCGAGCCAGCCGTCTTTGGTCGGGAAATTGCCGACGGGATAGCCGCGGCCGAAGCGATTGAGGGCCATGCGGGGCCGTGTGAACCCGACTTCCAGCGCGAGTCCTGTGTCGAACTCGCTGATCTGCAGCATCGCCTCATGCGCGCTGACGGCAAAGCGTCGTGCGCCGGTCTTGCGACCATACATGCCGGCCAGCGTCGGGATGAACGCAGTGAGGCCGGCCATAACAGCGATCTGTCCGTCGCGCGGCAGCACCGGCGGGCCTTCCTGCGCCCCGACCAGTTTCACGCTGCCCGCGAGACTCCGACAGACGGAGTCCGTTGCCTGGTAGTTGCTGTAGAGCCCGTGTTCGCCGAACCATGAGATCGCGGTGATGGCGAGGCCGGGTTGTTCCTTGCGCAGATCGTCATGCGTCAAGAGCGACTTGGGAATCTCCGAAGGCGCGCGCGCGTCGATCAGCAGGTCGCATGTCGCAAGCAATGCGCGGACACGCGCCACATCATCGGGCTTGTCGAGATCGGCGATGACGCTGCGCTTGTTGGTATTCAGCCAGGCGAAATATCCACTCTCGCGGCGGCCGTTGCCGGCATCGACGAGCGGCGGATAGTGCCGCGCAGGATCGCCATCGGGCGGTTCGATCTTGATGACCTCGGCGCCGAAATCGGAAAACAGTTTGCCGCAGTAATCCAGCGTATCGCCGGACCCGATTTCCGCGACGCGCAAATCCGATAATGGCAAGTTTGGCATTTCCGCCCGATCATTTTTTTATGTGTCGGGGCATCATGTCGAGATGTGTGCGGGCGTCAAGTCATTCGGCGCGCGCTGCAGCCTTGTCGAGCGCAATCGACATCGCCGAGATCAGCGGCTTCATGAAGAACGCATCATTTGCCGGAGTGATGTCGGCTTCGAGGCCGTACGATTTCAACTCGTCTGACACGACAGGGCCGACCGACGCGATCGGTGTTTTCGCAAGTGCACTGCGCAATTGATCCTCGCGGTCATGCGCCTTCGCAGCATCGACGAGACGACGCACCTGACCCGAACTCGTCAGCGCGATGGCATCGACGCGGCCGGCTTCCATTTCGTCGATGGCCGAGAGGATGTTCGTTTCGGCCGCCTTGGAGTCGTAGACGTAAGGCAGCACGGTATCGACCTCGGCGCCGCAGGCGGTGATCGCTGATATCAGAACGCTGTGGTCCTTCTCGGGATAGAGCTGCAGGCCGAGACGGTGACCTTTGAGATCGAGCTTCGACAGCATTTCGGCGACGCCTTCGGAGGTCGGCTTCTCGGTGGTGATGTCAGCCTCGAGTCCGATCTCGCGCAAGGCGCGCCCGGGCTTTGGTCCGCGTGCGAATTTGCGTGATTTGCCGACCGCGGCGACGAACTCTTTTTCGATGCCGCGGTGACGCACGATTTTCATCATCCGGCGAAGCCCTTCGCCGGTCATTAAAACGAGGTCGTCGAACGGGTTAGCGATAAACCGGCCGATCCAGGCCTCGACCGGGGCAGGATCTGGCGCGTCCTCGATGGTGAACATCGGACATTGCAGCACATTGGCGCCCTGTTCGGTCAGCAGGCGGGAGAACTGCGCTTCCTCGCGGGTCTCCAGGATCAGGATGCGGTAACCGTTGAGCTTGTCAGCCATCTCTGTTTTCTGCCTGTTTTCGCACGTTAATTCGCTGGCAATGACGTCTATATTGCAGCGCGCAATTGGATTGGCGCAAGCTTGCTTCGGATGATAGAGCAGGGCTTCAATTTCCGGTTCACCTGAAGCAGATCAGCCCGCCCATGTCCGTTCAAGCCATGTCTCATCAATACGTTCTGACCCTGTCCTGTCCAGATCGCCCCGGCATCGTGTCCGCGGTATCGACCTTCCTGGCCCAAAATGGCCAGAACATTCTCGATGCCCAGCAGTTCAACGATGTCGAGACCGGCCACTTCTTCATGCGCGTCGTATTCAATGCCGCGGATGTGAATGTCGAGCTGGCAGCGCTGAAGACCGGCTTCGGGGCCATTGCAGAGCGCTTCAAGATGGACTGGCAGATGCGGGACCGGGCGACGCGTCGCCGGGTCATGCTGCTGGTGTCGAAGTCCGATCACTGCCTCGTCGATATCCTGTATCGCTGGCGCACCGGCGATCTCGACATGATCCCCACCGCGATCGTCTCGAACCATCCGCGCGAAGCCTTCAAGGATCTCGATTTCGGCGACATCCCGTTCCACCACATGCCGATCACCAAGGAGACCAAGCGCGAGCAGGAGCAGGCGATCTGGGATCTGGTCGGCACGACCGAGACCGAGCTCGTGGTGCTGGCGCGTTACATGCAGATCCTGTCCGACGAGATGTCGGCCAAGCTGTCTGGCAAGTGCATCAACATCCACCATTCGTTCCTGCCGGGCTTCAAGGGCGCACGTCCCTATCACCAGGCCCATGCGCGCGGCGTCAAGCTGATCGGCGCCACGGCACATTATGTGACCAGTGATCTCGACGAAGGTCCGATCATCGATCAGGACGTCGAGCGCATCAGCCATCGCGATACGCCGGAAGAGCTGGTGGCGAAGGGCCGTGACATCGAGCGCCGCGTTCTCGCGCGTGCCGTGCGCTATCACCTCGAGGATCGCGTGATCCTCAACGGCAAGAAGACCGTCGTTTTCGTGAATTGAGCGACGCCGTCGCGGCGTCGGACGATAGCGCGATCAGCGAACAGCCTCTGCCGAGGGCGATGTAGCCGGGTCCGGTCCCGTCATGGCGCCGGATTGCTGCTGCTCGTGCCGCTTCGCATAGGCTTCGTATTCGGGAGAGCCCGGACGCGGCGGCGCATCGGCGGGCAGGCCGCCAGCCCATGCCGGGATCAGGTCGGCCATGCCGCCGGCCATGAACGAACTGATCGAGCCACAACCGCCAAGACTGCAGGACAGCAGTACAAGACAGACAAAAGCGGGGACGCGGCGGGCTACTGGCATGGCGGCAACATCATTTGAGGCGGTCTGCGGAATATAGCAGATCTGCGACGGGTTTTGCCGACAATTGAAGGCAAATCAATGGTCGAATATTACCGAGCGTGGCTGGGCGGCCTCAGTGTTCCGGCAATCCGGCATCGACCATGGACTGGACGACCCGAGGACTCGCCTCGAGAAATACCGAGCTGGCGTTCCTGCTCGGCGGCGAGACATTGAGCGCCGTCGTGCCGGGCCGCAGCCTTTAGTCCCTGACCACGGCCTCTGCCGAGATGGCCTTCATCAGTGGCCTCTCGCTCGCCGCCACCTTCGAAGGCGAGTTCTCGGACGTGACGCGCTCCTATGCCGGCAAGGGGACGGTTCGCTACACATGGTGATTGAACCAACCTTCACGGGTGCGTCGGCTTGGCCGTCGTGCAAGGACGCGCCAACGGGTTGTGACTTTCCGGCGACATTGCCGGGGGAATCTCCTGTCGAACCGCCCATTTTTGGGGGCCGCGCGTCGCTTTGCGCAAAATGCGAGGACGGCGCGGTTCCATTGTGGCAGGGTCCGCTCCGATACACGGCTTCGCCGCGCCCTTGGGCGTCGAAATGCAACGGGGTGAGCGGGTGGCGATACGGGGTCTCAACGATCGATTCGGCGCGGCGCGGCGGTTGCGGGCCATTTTGCTGGCGTCGTCGGCGCTGTGCTTGGCGCCCTTTTGGGCGGCGCTGCCGGCGGCGGCGCAGGACGCAACCTGGCTGAGCGCGCCTGGCTCGGGCGACTTCAACACGGCAGCGAACTGGGGCCCGGCCGCGGTGCCGACCGGCACCGCGTTCTTCGGCACGTCCGGCGTCGCTGCGCTGTCATTTTCGGCCTCTACGACCCTCGGCGGCTGGACCTTCTATGCCGGTGCTTCGGCTTACAGCTTCACCGTCGGCAGCAGTCTCTTTTTCGTCGGCGCCGGCATCGTCGTCAACGGCGGCTCAGTCGACATCACCAACAACAGCGTCATGACTTTCGCCAACTCCAGCACGGCCGGCAGTGCCACCATCGCCAACAACTTCCAACTGCAATTCATTAACACCAGCACGGCCGGCAACGCGGCTATCACCAATGGCGCGGCGGGTACCACGGATTTCGGCGGATCGACCGGCCCCCTTGGCGACAACAAGCTCAGCGCCGGCTCGATCAACGGCGGCGGCACTTTCAGACTGGGCCAAAACGAGTTGACGGTCGGTGGCAACAACTTCTCCACCAACGTCACCGGCGTCATCGCCGACGGCGGCACCGGCGGCTCGCTGGTGAAGACCGGCGCCGGCACGATGATCCTGTCCGGGATCAACACCTACACCGGCGGCACGACCTTTGCCGGCGGCACGATTAGCGTCGCGCAGGATGCCAATCTCGGCGGCGCAGCGGGGGCGCTGACCTTCACCGGCGGCACGCTGCAGACGACTGCCGGCTTTTCATCGGCGCGCAGCATTGCTTTGGGCACTGGCGGCGGCACCCTGCAGGTCGATACCGGCACTCTCGAACTGTCCGGCAATATCGCGGACAGCGGCGGGACGCCTGGCGCATTGAACAAGACCGGCGCCGGTACACTGTCGCTCACCGGCAACAGCATTTATTCCGGCGCCACCAATATTCTTGCCGGCACGCTGCTCGCGAGCGGCTCGCTCAGCCCGGACAGCGCCTATGCGATCGCGGCCGGCGCCACGCTGGCCCTCGACAGCCCGTTCCAGTTCATCGGCTCGCTGGCCGGCGCCGGCAACGTGACCAATGCCAACGCCGCCGATGCGGTTCTGGTCGTCGGCCTCAACAACAGCAGCACGACCTTTGCCGGTGTGATCAAGGATGGCGCGGCGGCGAAGATGTCGCTGTGGATCGACGGCACCGGCGTCACGACACTGACCGGCGCCAACACCTATACCGGCGGCACCGCGATCTGCTTCTGCTCGACGCTGCAGATCGGCAATGGCGGCACCACCGGTTCGATCGTCGGCGATGTCGCCAACGGCGGCACGCTGATCTTCAATCGCTCGAACTTCTACAGCTTCGACGGAGTCATTTCCGACAGCGGCGCCGACCAGGGCAAACTGGTGAAGACCGGTGCGGGCAACACCGTGCTGAGCGGGATCAACACCTATACCGGCACGACGACGGTCGACGTCGGCACGCTCAGCGTCAACGGTTCGATCGCATCGTCGTCGCTGACCACGGTGAATTCAGGCGGCACGCTCGGCGGCAACGGCTTTGTCGGCGACACGCTGATCAATGGCGGCACGCTGGCGCCGGGCAATTCTATCGGCACGCTCAATGTCACTGGCAGCCTGACGATGACGGCGGCATCGACCTATCTGGTGCAGATCTCCGGAGCATCATCCGACAAGACCATCGTCACCGGCACCGCGACGCTGGCTGGTAAGGTCACGGTCGATCCGCTGGCGCGCATCGCCGCGACGACGACCTATACGATCCTGACTGCCGGCACGATCAGCGGCAGCTTCGACACGACAACCCTGCTTAACAACTTCGCGCGCAATGCGCGGCTGAGCTATGTGGGCAACGACGTGTTGCTGACCGTCGATCCCGGCCTGCTCAGCCCGAACCTGCCGGACAGTGCCAGCCGCAATCAGAAGGCCGTCGCAACCGCCATCGACAATGCGCTCATGAGCGGCGGCACGATGCCGAGCCAGTTCAACGCGCTGTTTGCGCTCACCGGCGACGCGCTGCGCAACGCGCTGACGCAGACCTCGGGGGAAACCGCGACGGGATCGCAGCAGACGACATTCAACGCCATGACGCAGTTCATGGGCGTGATGACCGATCCGTTCCGCGCGAGCAGGGGCTTTGATACGCCGGGCGCGATGGGCTACGCGGATGCGCGCAAGCCGCGTGATGCCTTCGCGATGTTGACCAAGGCGCCGCCGCGCGCGCCATCCTTCGAGACGCGCTGGAGCGTCTGGGCGTCGGGCTTCGGCGGATCGCAGACCACCGACGGCAATGCGGCGACGGGATCGAACACCGCGCGCAGCAGCATCGGCGGCATCGCTGTCGGCGCCGACGTGCTGTTATCTCCGAACACGGTGGCCGGTTTCTCGCTTGCGGGCGCCGGCACGAATTTCTCCGTGGCCAATGGCGGCAGCGGTCATTCGGACATGTTTCAGATGGGCGCCTTCGTGCGCCACAGCGTGTCGTCGGCCTATATCACCGCCGCCGCCGCCTATGGCTGGCAGGACATCACCACCGATCGCATCGTCACCGTCGCCGGTCTCGATCGCCTGCATGCGCAATTCAATGCGAATTCCTATTCGGCGCGGGTCGAAGGCGGTAACCGCACTGTGAGTTCATGGCTCGGCGGCGTCGGCGTGACGCCCTATGTCGCCGCGCAGGTGATCGCATTCGACCTGCCGTCCTATGCGGAAACCGTCAATGGCGGCGCCAGCACCTTTGCGCTGAACTACGCGGGCAAAACAGTGACATCGACCCGCAGCGAACTCGGCCTGCGCACCGACAAGTCCTTCGCCGTCAACGATGCAATCCTGACGCTGCGTGGCCGCGCCGCGTGGGCGCACGACTTCAACAGCGATCGCAGCATCGCCGCCACGTTCCAGTCACTGCCCGGCGCATCGTTCACGGTGTCCGGCGCAGCGCCGGCACGCGATGCGGCGCTGACAACCGCCTCGGCCGAGATGAGCTTCATCAGCGGCTTCTCGCTGGCAGCGACGTTCGAGGGCGAGTTCTCGGATGTCACGCGCAGCTATGCCGGCAAGGGTGTTGCGCGTTATACGTGGTAGCAGGCGCCGAGGGCGCGCTGCGCTGCGCGCATTCGTTCGGCAGGAATTTGAAAATAATCCTTGACGTTGTTTTCGAGGAGATTATATTCCATTGCATCCCGTCCCACTTTGAGGGGCGTTGCCAGGGACGCTTGTTAGCGCGGGGCGGGATGTGGCGCCTGCGGGCGGGAGGAAGACGTTTCCTCACGCACTCGGGAGGCCCTGGGTCACCGTCCGGCCCCACTACGGGGGTCTGCCACTCATGCTGGCTGGACGTGGCATTGGTGAACGGCGGGAAACCGTCGGGATAAGCGGACTGCGGAGGTCTGCGCCTTTGCCCGGAAGAACGGTCCCGGGGACAGAAATCGCCACGATGGAGCGTCGAAAGGCGTTTCCGCGGCCTCTGCTGTCCGGCGATCCGGACACTACGCTGCGGCACGGTTACCACGTCGCGCCTTTCGGCGCTTCATCTCCCTCGCCTTCGAGGGAGACCACCGGGGACTGCCACTCACGCGCTTGAGGCGCGGGCAAGGACGGCGCGTGGCCGCACTCAGCCATGTCGTCTCACGCCGTGGTCTTGCGCTTCAAGGCAGCGGGTTTGCGAACCTGTACCGCGTTGACCGCCGGTGCCTGTGCCAGCAGGCGGCCAAGCATATCGATCAGCGCTTCGACTTCCTTCTCATCGAGGCAATCGAGCAGCACCTTTTCGCGGTCGAGCGCCAGCTCGATGATGCGGTCATGCAGTGCGCGGCCGGACTTGGTCAGGATGACGACGCGCCTGTTGTCGCCGGCCAGATCGCTGACCGTGACGCTGCCGTTGTCCACCAGTGATTTAAGTGTGCGGCTGACCAGCCCCTTGTCGAGGTCGAAATACTGGCAAATCTCTTGTGCGGTGCACGCGTCTTCGCTGGCGAGTTTCGACAGGATCCGCCACTCGGTGACGCCGACGCCGAATTCGCGGCGATAGGCGCTCGAGGCGCCGGCAGCGAGCTTGTTGCCCAGGAAATTGATGAGCGCCGGTACATATCGTCCATGATTGATCACCGGTTTTGTCATCTGGATACGATCTGCAATCTGAAATGAACGGAAATCGAGCGCCCCGTGAATGCTTGGCTAGACTTTAGCAGCATGCCACGATGCGTCGGAATTACGCAGTTCAACAGACCGCGTTGTGTTGTCAACCCAGCCGTTGACAGGTCAACATGGCTCCGTTATCGCGGGCGATGCCGTCATCGCGGGCGATAGCGCTTGGGGACTATGACTTCACGGCCTTGAAGAGCCGACATCACGCACAGAGGAGGAATTGATGCTGAGGAATTTTATTTCCGCGACCGTGACCGCCGTCAGCGTGCTGTCGATCAGCGCTTTTGCGCAGGCGCAGGAGACGGTCAAGATCGGCCTGATCGTGCCGATGACCGGCGGCCAGGCTTCGACCGGCCAGCAGATCAATAACGCCATCAAGCTCTATCAGCAGAAGAACGGCGATACCGTTGCCGGCAAGAAGGTCGAAGTCATCCTCAAGGACGACGCGGCGCTGCCCGACAATACCAAGCGCCTCGCGCAGGAGCTGATCGTCAACGACAAAGTCAACATCATCGCCGGTTTCGGCGTGACGCCGGCTGCGCTCGCTGCGGCGCCGCTCGCGACGCAGGCCAAGGTGCCCGAGATCGTGATGGCCGCCGGCACCTCGATCATCACCGAGCGCTCGCCCTATATCGTGCGTACCTCGTTCACGCTAGCGCAGTCCTCCACCATCATCGGCGACTGGGCTGCCAAGAACGGCATCAAGAAGGTCGCGACGCTGACCTCCGACTACGCTCCGGGCAACGACGCACTGCAGTTCTTCAAGGAGCACTTCATCGCCGGCGGCGGAGAGATCGTCGAAGAGGTCAAGGTGCCGCTGGCCAATCCCGATTTCGCGCCGTTCCTGCAGCGCATGAAGGACTCGAAGCCCGACGCGGTGTTCGTGTTCGTGCCGGCCGGGCAGGGCGGTAACTTCATGAAGCAGTATGCCGAGCGTGGCCTCGACAAGTCCGGCATCAAGGTGATCGGACCCGGCGACGTGATGGACGACGATCTGCTCAACAACATGGGCGATGCAGCCTTGGGCGCCGTGACCGCGCATCTGTATTCGGCAGCGCATCCGTCGGCGATGAACAAGGAGTTCGTTGCGGCCTACAAGAAGGCCTACAACACGCGCCCGGGCTTCATGGCCGTCGGCGGCTGGGACGGCATCCATCTCGTCTACGAGGCGCTGAAGAAGACCGGCGGCAAGGCCGACGGCGACAGCCTGATCGCAGCGATGAAGGGCATGAAGTGGGAGAGCCCGCGCGGCCCGATCTCGATTGATCCGGATACCCGCGACATCGTGCAGAACATCTATATCCGCAAGGTCGAGAAGGTGGACGGCGAACTCTACAATGTCGAATTCGCGACCTTCGACGCCGTGAAGGATCCCGGCAAGACGAAGAAGTAATGCTGCGGGGAGGGAGCGCGTGTTTGGCACCGCGCTCTCCACGTCATGCCCGGGCAAAGCGCGAAGCGCGGCTTCGCTGGATGTCCCGGGCATCTACGTCTTCGTCTTGGCCAAGGCGTGGATGGCCGGAACAAGTCCGGCCATGACGTCGCTTTAAAATCTCGATCTCATGTTTCTCTAATCACGGCTAACTCGCTTTCATGACCCTTCTCACCATTCTGTTCGATGGCGTCGCCTACGGCATGTTGCTGTTCGTGCTGGCGTGCGGGCTGGCGGTGACGCTGGGTCTGATGAACTTCGTCAACCTTGCGCACGGCGCCTTCGCCATGGCGGGCGGTTATGCCTGCGCGATCCTGGTCAATCGCGCCGGCCTGCCATTCTTTGCGGCTTTGCCGATTGCTTTCGTGGTGAGCGCGGCGATCGGTGCCGTGCTTGAGCGATCTCTCTATCGCCATCTCTATACGCGCAGCCATCTGGATCAGGTGCTGTTCACCATTGGTCTCGTCTTCATGTCCGTGACGGCGATGGACTACTTCATGGGCTCGGCGCAGACCTTCATTCATCTTCCGGACTATCTGCAGGGTCAGATCAATCTGTTCGGCCTTGGCGTCGGTCGCTATCGCCTGATGATCATCGTGATCTGCGGGTTGCTCACCATCGCATTGCAGATGATCCTCTCGAAAACGCGGTTCGGCAGCCGGCTGCGCGCTGCGGTCGATGATCCGCGTGCCGCGTCGGGCTTGGGTATCAATGTCCCGCAGGTCTTCGCGCTGACATTTGCATTTGGTTGCGGATTGGCCGGCATGGGCGGCGCACTTGGCGCCGAGATCCTTGGCCTCGATCCGTACTTCCCGCTGAAGTTCATGATCTACTTCCTGATCGTGGTGACGGTCGGCGGTTCGTCCAGCATCACCGGGCCGTTCCTGGCCTCGCTGCTGCTCGGCATTGGCGATGTCGCGGGCAAATATTACGTGCCGAAGCTCGGCGCCTTCGTGATTTACACCATGATGATCGTGATCCTGATCTGGCGCCCGAACGGCCTGTTTGGCCGTACGGCGGCGCGGTGAGGGCGTCATGACCGCAAACAGCACCACCCATTCGGAAGTCGGCACCTTCGCCATGGCGCGCGCGCAATGGCGCTGGCCCGAAGTCGTGTTCTGGCTCGCCGCCGCAGGCTGCATCCTACTGTTCCCGAACCGCTACCTGATCCTCACCGAGATCGCCTGGCTTGCGCTGTTTGCGTTGTCGCTGGATTTGATCCTCGGCTATGCCGGCATCGTCTCGCTCGGCCACGCCGCATTCTTCGGCTTCGGTGGCTATGCGGCGGGACTCCTCGCATTGCACGGCATCGTCACCGAACCGGTGATCGCATTGGTTGTTGCTGGCCTTGCCGCGATGGCGCTTGGCTTCGTGACGAGCTTCCTCGTCATGCGTGGGTCAGATCTGACACGGCTGATGGTCACGCTCGGTATCGCGCTGTTGCTGCGCGAACTCGCCAACCGCTTTTCAAATATCACCGGTGGTTCCGATGGCCTTCAGGGCATCGAGATGGCGCCGGTTCTCGGCCAGTTCTCCTTCGATATCTTCGGCAAGGTCGGCTTCATCTATTGTCTCTGCGTGCTGTTCGTCCTGTTCCTGCTGGCGCGGCGCATCGTGCATTCGCCGTTCGGCCTGTCGCTGCGAGCGATCCGCAACAATCCGCTGCGTGCCTCGGCCATCGGCATTCCCGTCAATCGCCGGCTGATCGCGATCTACACCATCGCCGCCTTCTATGCGGGCGTTGCCGGTGCACTCTCGACGCAAACGACGGCGCTCGCCTCGCTCGACGGTTTTGCCTTCGATCGCTCGGCCGACCTGATGCTGGTTCTGATCATCGGCGGCACCGGCTATCTCTATGGCGGGTTGATCGGCGCGGTGATCTTCAAATTGCTGCAGGAACTGTTCTCGACAATCACGCCGCAATACTGGCAGTTCTGGATCGGCGCCGTGCTGGTGGTCATCGTGCTGATCGGCCGGGACCGGATGCATCGCTGGGCAATGTTTCTGCCCCGCCTGATTGCCAGCAAGTTCCGCCGCCCCAAAACGCCGGCCGTCGTGTCGGAAGGTAAGGCGCCATGACCATCGCGCTGGAAACCGTCAATCTCGAAAAATCCTTCGGCGGGCTGCGGGTCACGCGTGACCTGTCGCTGAAGATCGAGGCCGGTGCGCGCCATGCGCTGATCGGTCCGAACGGCGCCGGCAAGACTACCGTGATCAATCTTCTGACCGGTGTGCTCAAGCCGAATTCCGGCCGCATTCTGCTCGAAGGCAACGACATTACCGGTCTGCCGGTGCACAAGCGCGTGCTGCGCGGGCTGTCGCGGACATTCCAGATCAACCAGCTCTATCCCGACATGACACCGCTGGAGACGGTCGGTCTCGCTGCGTCCGAACATCTCGGCCATGGCAGCGACTGGTGGCGTCGCATGGGCACCCGCAGTGACGTCAATGACGCGATCGCGGAAAACCTCGCGCGCTTTCATCTGCTCGACGTCATGAATGAGCCGACGGCGACATTGCCCTATGGCAAGCAGCGCCTTCTCGAGATCGCCGTCGCCATCGCCACCAAGCCGCGTGTGCTGCTGCTCGACGAGCCGGCTGCAGGTGTGCCGGAAAGCGAGCGCCACGATATTCTCTCGGCCGTCGCCAGCCTGCCGCGCGACGTCACCGTGTTGCTGATCGAGCACGACATGGATCTGGTATTCTCCTTTGCCGATCGCATATCGGTGCTGGTTGCGGGCGCCATGCTGGTGGAAGGCCCGCCGGATGAAGTGGCGCGCGATCCGCGCGTCAAGGCCGTGTATCTGGGCGAGGGCGCCGATGTCTGACCTTCTCGACATCAATGACCTGCGCACGGGCTATGGCGAAGCCGTGGTCATTCCCAAGATGACGCTGCAACTCGGCGAAAGCCAGGTACTGGCACTGCTCGGGCGCAACGGCACCGGCAAGACCACGCTGATCAATTCCATTGTCGGCGTTACCCGCCGCTTCAGCGGCACGCTGAAGCTCGGCGGGAAGGACATCACGTCGCTGCGGCCGGACCAGCGTGCGCGAGCCGGCATCGGCTGGGTGCCGCAGGAGCGCAATATCTTCCGCTCGCTCACCGTGGAAGAAAACATGACCGCCGTGGCGCAGCCTGGGCCATGGGACGTCAAGAAGATCTACGAGATGTTTCCGCGGCTCGAAGAGCGCAAGAACAATTTCGGCAATCAACTCTCCGGCGGTGAACAGCAGATGTTGGCGATTGGCCGTGCGCTGACGCTCAATCCGCAGGTGCTGCTGCTGGACGAACCGACCGAAGGCCTTGCACCGATCATCGTCGATGAGTTGCTGGCAGCGCTGGGCAAGATCACACGCGCCGGCGGCATCTGTTCCATCATCGTGGAACAGAATGCCCAAAAAATACTGGGGCTCGCCGATCGTGTCGTGATATTGGAACGCGGCACCATCGTGCATGATGCAACGAGTGCAGCGTTGAAATCCGATCCCGCCGTGCTGGAGCATTTCCTCGGCGTCTCCGGCGCGGCCGGCAGCAAGAACAAACACACGGCCGGCACACCCGGCTGATCTGCAAACCGAGCATTCTGGAGTAACGACTATGCAGAGAACCAAAGCCCCGTTCCGTGCCGACGAAGTCGGCAGCCTGTTGCGGCCCGCATCGATCAAGGAAGCGCGCGCGAAGCTGGAGAAGGGCGAGATTTCGGCCGACGACCTGCGCAAGGTCGAAGACATTGAGATCGAGAAGGTTGTGCATCGCCAGGCCTCGACGGGCCTCAAGCTCGCCACCGACGGCGAGTTCCGTCGCTCGTGGTGGCACTTCGATTTCCTCGCCAAACTGACCGGCTGCGAGCTCTATCATCCCGACACCGGCATCCAGTTCACCGGCGTCGAGACCCGTCATGACTCGGTGCGCGTGATCGGCAAGGTGGATTTCCCCGACGATCATCCGATGCTGGCGCACTTCAAGTTCCTGAAGAAGCATTGCGACACCGCCGGCGTCACCGCGAAGATGACCATCCCGTCACCGGCGGTGCTTCATTTCCGCGGCGGTCGCAAGGCGATCTCGAAGGAAGTCTATCCGGATATCGAAGTGTTCTTCGAGGATCTCGCCAAGACCTATCGCAAGGCAGTGAAGGCGTTCTACGACGCCGGTTGCCGTTATCTGCAGTTCGACGACACGGTCTGGGCTTATCTCTGCTCGGAAGATGAGCTGAACAAGGTCCGTGCGCGTGGCGAGGATGCTGACAATCTGCAGCAGATCTATTCGCGCATCATCAATTACGCGATCGCAGAGCGTCCTGCGGACATGGTGATCACCACGCATGTCTGCCGCGGCAACTTCCGCTCCACCTGGATTTCGTCGGGCGGCTACGAGCCGGTGGCTGAAACGCTGCTCGCGGGCACCAACTATGACGGCTACTTCCTCGAATACGATTCGGATCGTGCTGGCGGCTTTGAGCCGCTGCGCTTCCTGCCGAAGGGCAACAAGGTCGTCGTGGTCGGTGTCATTACCTCGAAGTTCGGTGAGCTCGAGAAGAAGGAAGACATCAAGGCACGCCTGCTGGAGGCTTCGAAATTCGCGCCGCTTGAGCAACTGGCTGTGTCGCCGCAATGCGGTTTCGCCTCTACCGAGGAAGGCAATATCCTCAGTGAAGACGAGCAGTGGGCCAAGCTGAAGCTCGCTGTCGATGTCGCGAACGAGCTTTGGGGCAAGTAACTCATCTACGGTTCGCCAATAAAAATGCCCGGCTCTTTGCCGGGCATTTGCATTTCGGTCTCCTGACGATGAACGCTCAGGCCTTGCCGCGCCCCACGCTTTCATAGGTAAAGCCGGCTTTCAGCATCTCTTCCGGACGATAGATATTGCGCAGGTCGACGATGACCGGCTGCTTCATCTTCTGCTTCAGTTGCGTGAGATCGAGCGCGCGGAATTGCTCCCACTCGGTCACGATCACCAGCGCGTCGGCCCCGGTTGCGCAGGCATAGGCATCGTCGCAATAGATGATATCTGGCAGTTCGTGTTTGGCCTGTTCCATGCCGACGGGGTCATAGGCTTGCACGGTCGCGCCGAGATCCTGAAGCGCGGTGATCAAGGGGATCGACGGCGCCTCGCGCATGTCGTCCGTGTTCGGCTTGAACGTCAGCCCGAGTACGCCGACGGTCTTGCCGCGCAGATTGCCACCGAGCGCGTGCTGGACTTTGCGGGCCATGGCGCGCTTGCGGTTATCGTTGACGGTGAGGACCGCCTCAACGATCCGCAGCGGCGCTTCATAGTCCTGGCCGGTCTTGACCAATGCGCGGGTGTCCTTCGGAAAACACGAGCCACCGAAGCCGGGACCGGCATGCAGGAACTTCGCGCCGATGCGGTTATCGAGGCCGATGCCACGCGCGACGTCCTGCACATCCGCGCCAGTCCGCTCGGCCAGATCGGCGATTTCGTTGATGAAGGTGATCTTGGTAGCGAGAAATGCATTGGCGGCATATTTGATCAGCTCGGCCGTGCGCCGGCCCGTATACATGATCGGCGCCTGATTGAGATAAAGCGGACGATAGATTTCCGAGATGACTGTGCGTGCGCGTTCGTCGTCGGTACCGACAACGATGCGGTCGGGATGCTTGAAATCGCGGATCGCGGCGCCCTCACGCAGGAATTCCGGATTTGAGGCCACGGCCACGTCGGCCTCGGGATTGGCTTCCCTGATGATGCGTTCCACATCGTCGCCGGTGCCGACGGGCACGGTCGACTTGGTGATCACCACGGTGAAGTCGCGCAGGTTGGCGGCGATCTCGCGTGCGGCAGCGTGGACGTAGCTGAGATCGGCGTGGCCATCGCCACGGCGGGACGGGGTTCCGACCGCGATGAACACAGCGTCGGCGGCCTTCACGGCTTCGCTGAGATCAAGACTGAAGCCAAGCCGGCCGCTTTTCACGTTGCTGGCCACCAGCGCGTCGAGGCCGGGCTCGAAGATCGGGATTTCGCCCCGCAGCAGGGCGTCGATTTTGCTGCTGTCCTTGTCCACGCAGGTCACATGGTGGCCGAAATCAGCGAAGCAGGCGCCGGACACAAGGCCGACGTAACCGGTGCCGATCATCGCAATGCGCATGGAGAAAGCCCGTTTTGAGTGGTCGAAAGGCGAGAATTTGAAGCTGCCGTAATCCTAGCAGAAGCGCGCGACTTTCACACGACGGCAGGATCGAAGGGGCATTTCATCGGTGGGCAGATTGTGCTAGAGAGTGGGCCGACGATAATTCTGCCCACCTTTGATCATATCCCCACACATGAAGAACGATCAGATCCTCGGAATCATCTCCGATTTCTGCCGCCAGGCGGAGATGGCGGAGTCGACCTTCGGTCGCCGGGCCGTCAATGACGGTAAGCTGGTCAACCGCCTGCGCGAGGGCAAGCGCATTACCATCGACACGCTGGAGCGGATCCAGGCCTTCATCGCCCAGTCGATGCCGGAGGGCGTGCCGCCGCCGCGCGGGCTGGAACCGCCGATCGAGCGTCGCGATCCGCGCAGCAATTTCCGCTTCTTCGAGAACCGGCAGAAATACCTGCTGTTCGTCCATACATGCTCGGAAAAACGGGTGATCGCCGACCGCGTCGGACTCGAATTGGCCAGCATCCATCCGCGTCCGCCAGCGCTGCGGGTGTTCGATGCGGGCGTCGGTGACGGCACGGTGCTGGCGCGCGTGATGCGCTCGATGCACGGCCGTTTTCCGCATATGCCGTTCTATATCGCCGGCAAGGAGCTCAGCCTTGAGGACGTTCGGCTGACCCTCGACAAGGTGCCGGATCGGCTGTTCGAACATCCCGCCACGGTCTTCGTCCTGACCAACATGCACTATGCCGAGGCGCCCACGCTCACCCCGGCATCGCCGGCTGCTGCCGCCGCCATGATCTGGCATGAGGTTCCCCTGCGCGGCGCGTCGTCCGGCGAATTCGCCGACCAGATCGCCGGACTTGGAGCTTTTCTTGAGGACAACTGGCGGGCCAGCATCAACCCCAGATCGGGCATGCCGACCTATGAACGGCCTGTGGCGCTGGTGGTTTATCGTGAGGATCACCGGTTCCTGCTGGATTCGATTATCCCGCGGGCAGGGCGCACGGAGGCCAATTTCGACCTGATTATAGCCTCCCAACCCTATCGGGCGAAGTCTTCGGTGCAATTTCGGGCCAAACGGATCATGGCGCCGCTGGCCCGGGCACTGCGAGCCGGTGGGCGACTGATCGGTATCCATTCGCATGGGCAGGACCCCGGTATGGAGATCGTCCAAGCCGTCTGGCCCAAAGAAAATCCTTTCGCCGTGAGCCGGCATGAGCTATTGCGGGCGGTGAAATATGAGCTGGGCTCAGCCGGCCGCGATCTGAACTTCAATGCCTATTCCGACCAGCGGTCGATCTTTCGCTACGCCATGGAGGCGCTGCCGAATGAGGTGACCGGATCGATCGGAACATCGACGGCTTTTGCAGCATGGAACGCGGCGGTCTACGTGGCTCAAATCGAGGATGACCGTTTGACGGAAGTGACCCAGAGCGGCCGTTACCTGGATGCCACCCGAGAGGTTCTGCGCAAGCACAACGGTCTCTGGTTTTACGACGAATCCTACGTCATCTCGCGGCGTCGCGACTGACATTTCCGGAACAATTTGACGAAGGCTGCCGGGCTCCGGCGCAACCTAGAGGACCAGTTGATGCGCGCGTCTTATCTCTTCACCAGTGAATCGGTTTCCGAAGGCCATCCCGACAAGGTCTGCGACCGTATCTCCGACGAGATCGTCGATCTGTTCTTCCGCGAAGGCCCGAAGGCGGGCATCGATCCCTGGGACATCCGCGCCGCTTGCGAAACCCTCGCGACCACCAACAAGGTCGTGATCGCCGGCGAGACCCGCGGTCCGTCCACCGTCACCAACGACCACATCGAAGCCGTTGTCCGCAACGCCATCAAGGATATTGGCTACGAGCAGGACGGCTTCCACTGGAAGAACTGCGATATCGAGATCCTGCTGCATCCGCAGTCGGCCGACATCGCACAGGGCGTCGATGCCAAGCAGCCGACCAATGCCGAAGAAGGCGCTGGCGACCAGGGCATCATGTTCGGTTATGCCACCAATGAGACGCCCGAGCTGATGCCGGCGCCGATCTTCTACGCGCACAAGATCCTGCGCCTGATCTCGGAAGCCCGTCATGCCGGTACCGAAAAGGTGCTTGGTCCGGACTCCAAGAGCCAGGTCACTGTGCAGTACGAAAACGGCAAGCCGGTTGGCGTGCGCGAAATCGTCGTCTCGCATCAGCACCTCGTCGAGGACATGACCTCGAACCAGGTGCGCGAGCGCGTTGAGCCCTACGTCCGCAAGGCGCTGCCGGACGGCTGGATCACCGACAAGACGATCTGGCACATCAATCCGACCGGCAAGTTCTTCATCGGCGGTCCCGATGGCGACGCAGGTCTCACCGGCCGCAAGATCATCGTCGACACCTACGGCGGCGCAGCCCCGCATGGCGGCGGCGCATTCTCGGGCAAGGATTCCACCAAGGTGGACCGTTCGGCCGCTTACGCTGCACGTTACGTTGCCAAGAACATCGTTGCCGCTGGTCTCGCCGACAAGGCGACGTTGCAGCTCGCTTACGCCATCGGCGTGGCGCGCCCGCTGTCGATCTATGTCGACACCCACGGCACCGGCAAGGTCGCCGACGATGCCATCGAGAAGGCCGTTGCTGCTGCGATGGATCTGACGCCGCGCGGTATCCGCAAGCATCTCGACCTCAACAAGCCGATCTACGCCCGGACGTCGGCCTATGGTCATTTCGGCCGTACGCCGGATGCCGATGGCGGCTTCTCCTGGGAGAAGACCGATCTCGTCGATGCGCTGAAGCGCAACGTCTAACCACAAATTCGTCGTTCCGGGGCGTATGCGCATCTTCGCGCATGCGAACCCGGAACCTAGAAGTGACTATCACATCGAGATTCCGGGTTCACTCGCGAAGGCGCGAGCACGCCGGAATGACTCTCTTATCAAGGATTCAAACATGACCGCCCCCAACGGTTTCACCGACTACATCGTCAAGGACATCTCGCTCGCCGCTTTCGGCCGCAAGGAACTCTCGCTCGCCGAGACCGAAATGCCGGGCCTGATGGCCACCCGCGAGGAATACGGCCCGAAGCAGCCACTGAAGGGCGCGCGCATCGCCGGCTCGCTGCACATGACCATTCAGACCGGTGTGCTGATCGAGACGCTGAAGGCGCTCGGCGCCGACGTTCGCTGGGTCTCGTGCAACATCTATTCGACCCAGGATCACGCCGCTGCAGCGATCGCCGCTGCCGGCATTCCGGTGTTCGCCATCAAGGGCGAAACCCTGACCGAGTACTGGGACTACACCGCAAAGCTGTTCGACTGGCATGGCGGTGGTCATCCGAACATGATCCTCGACGACGGCGGCGACGCCACCATGTATGTCCATCTTGGCCTGCGTGCCGAGAATGGCGACACGGCGTTCCTGGACAAGCCGGGTTCGGAAGAAGAGGAAGTGTTCTTCGCGCTGCTGAAGAAGCAGCTCAAGGAAAAGCCGAAGGGCTACTTCAAGGCGATTGCCGAGAGCATCAAGGGCGTCTCGGAAGAAACCACCACGGGCGTTCACCGCCTGTACGATATGCAGAAGGCCGGCACGCTGCTGTGGCCCGCGATCAACGTCAACGACTCCGTGACCAAATCGAAGTTCGACAACCTCTATGGCTGCCGTGAATCGCTGGTGGACGGCATCCGCCGCGGCACCGACGTGATGATGTCGGGCAAGATCGCCATGGTCGCCGGCTTCGGCGACGTCGGCAAGGGCTCGGCGGCCTCGCTGCGCCAGGCCGGCTGTCGCGTGATGGTCTCGGAAGTCGATCCGATCTGCGCGCTGCAGGCGGCGATGGAAGGCTATGAAGTCGTGACCATGGAAGACGCCGCGCCACGCGCCGACATCTTTGTCACCGCGACCGGCAACAAGGACATCATCACCATCGAGCACATGCGCGCGATGAAGGATCGTGCCATCGTCTGCAACATCGGCCATTTCGACAACGAGATTCAGGTTGGTGCGCTGAAGAACCTGAAGTGGGACAACATCAAGCCGCAGGTCGACGAAATCACTTTCGCCGATGGTAAGCGCATGATCCTGCTGTCGGAAGGCCGCCTTGTGAATCTCGGCAATGCGATGGGCCACCCGTCCTTCGTGATGTCGGCGTCCTTCACCAACCAGACGCTGGCGCAGATCGAGCTTTTCGCCAACAACAAGGACGGCAAGTTCAAGAAGGAAGTCTACGTGCTGCCGAAGTCGCTCGACGAGAAGGTGGCCATGCTGCATCTCTCGAAGATCGGCGTGAACCTGACGAAGCTGCGCAAGGACCAGGCCGACTATATCGGCGTGAAGCAGGAAGGCCCCTTCAAGGCGGACCACTACCGCTACTGAGTTCGGCGTGACGAATTGAACGAGAAAAGCCCCGGAGCGATCCGGGGCTTTTTGCTATTTGAGCATCTCTCGGACCATCGGAATGACCTTTGTTCCGTATAGCTCGATACACGTCATCAGCTTCTCGTGTGGCAATGATCCCGCACTGTATTTCAGATCGAAGCGCGAAATGCCGAGCGTCCTTGCTGTCTTCGCAATCTTCTTTGCGACTGTTTCGGGAGATCCGACATAGAGCGAGCCGTGTTCGGCTTCCTGATCGAATTCGCGGCGCTGCATCGGTGGCCAGCCGCGCTCCCTGCCGATGCGGTCGCGCATCGCTTTATAGTCGGACCACAGTTCTTCGCGCGCCTGTTCGTCGGTCGCGGCAACATACCCCGGCGAGTGCACGCCGATCGGCTTCACCGGCTGTTCAATCTGCGCATAGGCGCGGTGATAGAGATCGACATAGGGTTTGAACCGCTCAGGCTCGCCGCCGATAATCGCCAGCATCAGAGGCATGTCATAGCGCACCGCGCGAACGACTGATTCAGGGCTGCCGCCAACGCCAATCCAGGTCATCAGCGTGCCGGCCTCAATCGGCGGATAGACGCGCTGATTGGTGAGCGGCGGGCGGGTCGTGCCGCTCCAGGTCACTTCCGGTTCGGATGCCAGTGCTGCAAACAGATCGAGCTTGTCCTCGAACAGCGTCTCGTACTGATCGAGCTTGAATCCAAACAGTGGGAAGGATTCCGTGAATGAGCCGCGGCCGAGGATGACTTCTGCACGGCCGTTCGATGCGGCGTCCACCGTTGCGAAACGCTGGAACACGCGGATCGGATCGTCGGAGCTCAGCACGGTCACAGCGGAACCGAGACGAATGCGTTTGGTGCGTGCGGCGATGGCCGCGAGCACGACTTCGGGCGCCGATACGGCAAAGTCTGCGCGGTGATGCTCGCCGACACCAAAGAAGTCGACGCCGAGCTGATCGGCGAGGACGGCCTCGTCGATGACATTCCGGATGACTTGTGCATGTGACAGCATTTCGCCGTTCACGCTGCGCGTGACGTCGCCGAATGTATCAAGACCGAGTTCGAGAGACATGAGCCGTTTCCTTGACGAGCGCCGAAACGAAAAAGGCCGCGCATCATGCGCGGCCTTTTGTAATGAAGGCGTGCGGGCCTTACTTGGGTGCGGTGATTTCGAACTTCAAGGTGCCGATGCCATCGACGCCGCACTCGACCTTGTCGCCCGGCTGCAGCGCCGCGACGCCGGCGGGGGTGCCGGTGAGGATGACGTCGCCGGCGCCGAGTTCGACCTGCAGCGAAAGCTTCGAAATGATCTCGGCGATGTTCCAGATCATCTCGGACAGGTCACCCTTCTGGCGTTCGGTACCATTCACCGAGAGCCAGATCTTGCCCTTGGAGGGATGGTCGACCTTGGATGCCGGGACGAGTGCGCCGGTGGGTGCTGACATGTCGAACGACTTGCCGATTTCCCAGGGCTGCTCTTTCTTGCGCGAGATGGTCTGCAGATCGCGGCGGGTCAGGTCGACACTGACGCCATAGCCCCAGACGTGGTCGAGCGCCTTTTCCGGCGAGATGTTCAGGCCGCCGCTCTTCAGTGCCACGAGGAGCTCGACCTCGTGCTGCATGTCCTTGGTCAGCGTCGGGTAGGGGATTTCGCTGCCATTAGGCACGATCATGTCGGCATGTTTGGCGAAGAAGAAGGGAGGGTTGCGCTCGTCATTGCCGAGTTCACGGATGTGCTCGAGATAATTGCGGCCCACGCACCAGACACGGCGAACCGGGAATTTCGATGTCTCGCCCTGAACGGCGATGGCGGCCTGCGGCGGAGGGGCGATAACGAACGATGCGGTCATGGACGGCTCTCGGGCTGGTTGTGAAGGCGGGGATCAAAATGGATGCCACGCTTGCGCGGCAGAAAACAGGAGCAAGTCTTACGCCGACGCATCGAGCGGTGCCAGCGGCGAGGCATCACGATGTTGCAAGCGGAAGAACGAGGCGTAGCGCCCGCCACGGCGCAGCAGGTCGTCGTGGCGTCCGCGCTCGACGATCTCGCCGCCTTCGACCACCAGAATGGCGTCAGCATGCATGATGGTGTGCAGGCGATGCGCGATGACGATGGTGGTGCGGTTCTGGCAGAGATGCTCGATGGCTTCCTGTACTGATTTCTCGGATTCGGAATCCAGCGCCGCTGTTGCCTCATCCAGCAGGATCACCGGCGCGTTCTTCACCAGCGCGCGCGCAATGGCGATGCGCTGGCGTTGGCCGCCAGACAGTTGCGCACCGTGCTCGCCAACAGGCGTGTCGTAGCCCAGCGGGAAACCCAGAATGAAATCATGTGCACAAGCAGCCTTGGCTGCGGCAACGATCTCGTCTTCCGTGGCGCCCGGTTTGCCGAACGCAATGTTCTCGCGGATGGTGCCGCGGAACAGATAGACATCCTGTCCGACATAGGCGGTCTGGCCGCGCAGCGAGCGACGGGAGACTTGGCCGATCGACTGGCCATCGATGGTGATCGCGCCTTCGCTGACTTCATACAGCCGCAGCAGCAGTGCCAGCACCGTGGACTTGCCGCCGCCGGAGGGGCCAACCAGCGCGGTCACCTTGCCGGGTTCGGCAACAAAGCTCATGCGGTCGAGCACCGTCTCGCCCGGGCGATAGTGGAACGTGACGTCATGCAGTTCGACGCGCGCATCGGTCAGTTTGAGCGCAGGCTTGTGGTCGTCATTCGGCTCGGAAGCCGGGCTGTCCACGATCTCCAGCAATGTATGCGCGCCGATGATCTGACTGTTGAGATCGATGTTCAGCCGCGCCAGCCGCTTCGCGGGCTCATAGGCCAGCAGGAAGGCGGTGACGAAGGAGAAGAACTGGCCGGGTGTCGCACCCATCGCCACCACGCGATAGCCGCCATACATCAGCGATGCGGCGATGGCGAAACCGCCGAGGGTTTCCATCAGCGGGCTGGAGCGGCTGGACACGCGCGCCATCTTGTTGGCGTTCTGCTCGACAGCCGTGATGCTCGCTTCCATGCGTTGCTGCATGGTCTGTTCGAGCGTGAAGGCCTTCACCGTGCGGATGCCCTGCAGCGATTCCTGCATCACTTCCAGAATTTCGGTGGTGCCGGTGAACTGGTTGCGGGCGAGGCCCTTGATGCGGCGAACAAGCTTGCGGAGCACCAGCATCGCGGGCGGCGCCACCAGGAAGCCGAACAGCGCCATATAAGGGTCCTGCATCACCATTACGCCGACCAGCGCGATCAGTGACAAGAGATCGCGGCCGAAGGCGTTGATCAGCAGGTTGAGTACCTGTGTCACCGAATTGGCGCCGGCAGTGAGCCGCTGCAGGAATTCCGACGAATGCCGCTCCGAGAAGAAACCGATGCTCTCATTCATCAGCTTGGCGAACAGCCGTCGCTGGTTGTTGGCGACGATGGCGTTGGAGATCTTCGACAGGATGACGGTATGGCCGTAGGTCGAGGCGCCCTTGACCAGGAAGATCAGCACTACGAAGCCCGAGAACAGTGCGATCCGCTCGATGCTCTTGTCCACGTAAGCCTGGTTGATGACCTCGCCAAGCATGTAGGCGGCGCCGGCGGTGGTCGCGGCGGAGACGGCCATCAGCAGGAAGGCTAGAAGGTAGCGCCGCCAATAAGTGACCGCCTGTTCGGCGACGAGGCGGCGGATCAGCGCCCAGGCGCCGTACGGATCGTCAGTGACTTTGCGAGTAATCTTGGCCATCCGCGGTCCAGCGACGGCGCCGGGCAGGGATTTGCCGAGGCGTCAGGGTCAGCTTGCGAAACAGCCGCCTGATTGCCCGTTAAATCGCGGTTTTTCAAGCCAAAATCGGGCTTGCCAAGACTTTGTTAACCCGTTGGCCCGGCGGCGGACGCCGTCGGTTTGGGGCCGATTTTGTCCAGGAATCCATCGAAAGCGCGGCACGCGACGGGGCGCGCCGTGCTTTCACTTGGCGGGATGTAACCCGATCAGAACCGGTAATTCACGCCTGCTTTCATGGTGTGGAACCTGGTATCGACCGAGATGCTGGAGTTTGAGGAGAAGCCATTGGCGACGTCGTTGACGGCAGTGGAGAACAACGTGCTCCGGCCAAGATCCACGTAGAGATATTCGGTCTTGAACGACCACTGCGGGGTGAATGCGTATTCGAGGCCTGCGCCAGCGCTCCAGCCCCACTGTGTCTGGCCGGCCGATACCGCCGCAACCTGGCCGAGCACACCATTCGGGCCGGTCAGGGTAAAGTTCCCGTTGGTGTTGACCCGGCCATAGGCGCCGCCGCCGGTGCCGTACAGGAACACGCGGTCCCATGCGTAGCCTAGTCGGCCGCGAATCGTGCCGAACCATTCGACTTCGGAGCCGGTGCCGAATGCCGCGGACGTGATCACGCCATTGTTGTTCAGCGTCTGATTGCCCTCGAAGCGGCCCTTGATGCCGGACCACTGGAAGTCGGTTTCGATGCCAAGGACGAAGCCGCCGTTGTATTGATAGTTGTAGCCAGCCTGTCCACCGCCGAAGAAGCCGCTCGAGGTCAGGCTGAAATTGCCGTTGGTGCTGGCGACAAGCGCGGGTGCCTCGGCCTGCAACTGCCGCTGTGTAGCCTGAAACGGATAGTCGAACTTGTCGCCGCCGAAACCGACATTGGCGCCGACATAGAAGCCGGTCCAGGAGAACACCGGCACGGGGGCAACCGGGACCTTCACGGGATAAGGCAGATCGGCAGCCACGGCGGGAATGGTCGCGCCGATACAAAGTGCGGCGCAAAGGATGAGTCTTTTCATTGTCAGGCCCTTCGATGTCTGCCCATGGCAGGTGATGTCCGATGCATCGCCGTCATGAGCGATCGCATGTAAAGCGTCGACGAGCTGCACATCACAAATATGATGCCGGGACTCGCGACCCTTGTTTTCACAATGACAGGACTGATCGAGGGGTCTTGTTCATGCGCGTAGCAGATTTTAGTTCTTGCGCACTGTCGCCAAACTTCGCGGCGATGTGGCGTTGTCGCAACAGCACATATGCGCACTGGCGCGTGCGGCAATGAGGCGCGGTCACGTACTGTCGAAACTTTGTCCGTGATTTGATCGTCTGGCGTTACTACAGTTGCTGTGGAAGTGAGTGTGGCAGCATGCATCAGGCCAGTTTTGTCTCGAACGACTTCGATCCCGGACTTAATGACCAGCAGAAATTCGCACGATGGTGCGAGAACATGGAAGCAATCACGTGCTGCGTGGACATTTCCCGCGCAGAGGAGCAGCCTTTCTCGGCTTTCGTGCATTGGGCCGACTATGCAGGCGTCAGCGTCAGCCGTTTCGGCGGCACCATCCGCCGCATCCGCCGATCGAAGACAGCGATCGCACGCGGGCCTGATGACGACTTCTGTCTGATGTTTCATCGGGGTGAGGGAACGCTGGTCGTCGATCAGGTCGGGCGTGAGACGGCCTTGCCGTCTGACCGCGCATTTCTTGGCACCAACGGACGGCCGGCCGATTTACAATCGGATGCGGATTTCTCGTCGACAACACTCACCGTCAGTAGAGAGCGTCTGTTGCCGCTCATTGGTAATGTGGACGATCTCCTGATCCAGCCGCTCGACGAACGGCGCGCAGCCGTGGCTCATTTGCGGCGCTACATCGAAATCTCGGTCGATCTGCTGCGCGATCCGCATGATGTGGAGCTCGACAGTCATATCAGCACGACATTGCTGGATCTGACAGCGCTCGCGCTAGGTGCCCGCGGTGACACCGCGCAACTTGCGTCGATGCGCGGTCTGCGCGCGTCGCGAACGCAGGAAATCATCACGGAGATCGACCGCAATTTCGCCGATCCAGATTTTTCGGTCGGGACGATCGCGCAGCGGCTGAATTTGTCGCCGCGCTACGTTCAGGATCTGTTGCAGGACACGGGATTGAGTTTCACCGAACGGCTGCTGGAGCGTCGGCTTCAGCATGCGATGCAGATGCTGACGAGCGAACAGGGCGACAGGTTGAAGATCAGCGAGATCGCCCTAACGAGTGGCTTCAGCGAGATTTCCTATTTCAACCAGCGCTTCCGCCGTCGTTTCGGCGAGACGCCGACGCAAAGCCGGCGATGATCCGGCCGCTCAGGCTGACTTGGCCAATAATTCAATGCCATGGCGCTCGCGGGCAAGCTTCTCTTCCCAGGCCAGCGCATGCTGGGCGATGGTCTCGAGATCGTCATATTGCGGCGTCCAGTTCAGCGTGGCGCGGATCCGGGACGTATCGGCGATCATGGTCATGATGTCGCCGTCGCGGCGCGGCGCGTATTGAACCGCGAAGTTGCGGCCCGATGCGCGTCGCACGGCTTCGATGGTTTCCAGCACCGAATAACCGCGGCCATAGCCACAATTGAGGGTCGTGGATGCGCCGCCTTCGCGGAGATAGCTTAGTGCAGCGCGGTGCGCCTGGACGAGATCGCTGACATGGATGAAGTCTCGGATGCAGCTTCCGTCGGGCGTCGGGTAATCGGTTCCGAACACGTCGATCTTGCTGCGCTGGCCGGTCGCTGCCTCGACGGCGATCTTGAGCAGATGCGTTGCGCCCATGGTGGCAAGACCAGTGCGGCCCTGCGGATCGGCGCCGGCGACGTTGAAATAACGCAGCACGACGAACTCCATGCCGTAGGCCGGTGCAATGTCATGCAGCATGATTTCGGTCATCAGCTTCGATGAGCCGTAAGGTGACAGCGGCCGTGTAGCGGCATCTTCGGCCACCGGCGTGAAATCGGGATTGCCGTAGACCGCGGCGGTCGACGAGAAGATGAATTTCTTGACGCCGCATTTCACCGCTGCATTGAGCAGGTTGCGCGTCGTCGTCGTGTTGTTACGGTAATAGGAGAGCGGGTCGCGCATCGATTCTGGTACGACGACAGAGCCGGCGAAATGGATGATGGCATCGATGCCATGGGCATTGATGACGCCTTCGACGAGGTTTTCGTCAGCGACATCGCCGATGAACAGCGGAACGCCCTCAGGGAGATAGGTGGAAAAGCCCGTCGACAGGTTGTCGATCACAACCACGCTCTCGCCAGCTTCGACCAGCGCGTGGACCATGTGACTTCCGATATAACCGGCGCCGCCGGTGACAAGGACGGTCATTGGATTTACTCACTCTCCCGTTTCGGGAACGCTATCGCGTCGGGGGTGAAGAGTGGGTTTCGACGGCCGGCAACTGGCCACTATGCTTAATGTTGCGTATAGGAAATCGGGCGAAATGGAGTCACTTGTGCCGATTGCGGGCAAAACGGCCGATAAATTGCAGCTGATCGTCACGAATCTGCACTGGCGCTACTCCGGCGTGACAGCGACCAACCGCATGGTTGCTCCAAAGCTTGCCAACATGTTCGACGCGGCATGGCTCGGATCCGACGCGCCCACCGGCATTGCGCGCATGGAGATCCGCGATCTCGTGAAATTGTGGCTGCGCCGCAAGCCTGTGATCTGGCACGCGCGGCGCAACAACGAGATGATTGCCGGTGTCGTGCTGAAGGCCCTCGGATGGCCGCTGAAGCTCCTCTTCACCTCGGCTGCGCAGCGCCATCATACGTGGATCACGCGCTGGCTGATCAACCGGATGGATGCCATTATCGCTACCAGTGACATTTCTGCGTCGTATCTGAAGCGATCGGCCACTGTGGTCACGCATGGTGTCGATACTGATCGCTATGCGCCGCCCGTCGATCGTGCAGCGGCCTTTGCAGAAGCGAATTTGCCGGGGCGTTATGCGATCGGATGCTTCGGCCGTGTGCGGGCGCAGAAGGGCACTGACCTGTTCGTCGATGCGATGTGCGAGCTGTTGCCGCGCTATCCTGATTTCACCGCCGTCATTGTCGGCGCGATCACGCCGGACCAGATCGGCTTCGTCGATGAGCTCAAGAAGAAGATCGCTGACGCCGGTCTGCAGTCGCGCATCGTCATCACCGGCGAGTTGCCGATCGAAGAGGTCGAGCGATGGTATCGACGCCTCACGATCTACGCATTTACCTCGCGCAATGAAGGTTTCGGTCTGACACTGATCGAGGCGATGTCGGTGGGGGCCGCGCTGGTCGCAACGCGTGCGGGCGCCGCAGAGATCGCAGTCGAGGAGGGCGTGACCGGGAAGCTTGTGCCGACCGGTGATGCGGCGGCACTCACGGTGGCATTGGAGCCGCTGATGCGCGATCCCGATGCCGCTGCAGCCATGGGCACGCGTGCGCGCCAGCGTGTGCTCAACAAGTTCAGTCTCGATGCGGAAGCGCGGGGAATTGCCGAGGTTTATCGCAGGCTGCTCTGACCCTGCAGGATATCCGCAACGAACGCGTCCAGGTCGCCGCCGGCAAACAGGAAGCCGGGCAGATGCGCGGCCTTGGCCGCTTCGATATCCGTATCGCGGTCGCCGATGGCAAAACTGCCTTTGCGTTGCACAGGCCAGTGCTGCATCAGATCGAGGATCATGCCGGGGCTCGGCTTGCGCCAGTGATGATCTTCCAGATAGCCCGCAACCGATCCGGCCGGATGGTGCGGGCAATAGCGGACGTCATCGATGTGGGCGCCTTGTGCGGCGAGCTCGGAACGCATCCACTTGAACAGCGTGTCGACTTCGTCTTCAGTGAAATAACCGCGTGCAACGCCGGACTGGTTGGAAAACAGGAAGACGAAATAGCCGGCATCGTTGAGCCGGCGAATGGCCTTGGCCGCGTTCGGCATCCAGCGGATGCGATCGGATGTGCCCATATAGCCGTCGTCGTAATTGATGACGCCGTCGCGATCCAGAAACGCCGCGGGCTTTGTTTGCGTGGTCGTCATATCTGTGCGCTTCTGTTGGACGCCTCGGCCATCACGCTCTGGATAATCCCAGCGACATCGTCGGCCGGAATGTCGCGCATGCAGGCGTGGTTGTTCATGGTGCAGACCGGTTTGTGGCACGGCTGGCACGGAACGATGGTCTTCGTCTGCACGGTGGCCGCCAGCGGATTGAGCGGTCCCCATAGCTGCGGGCTGGTCGGTCCGAAAATGCCGATGGTCGGCGTGCCGACAGCCGCAGCGATATGCATCAGGCCGGAATCATTGGCCACGGCGACATTGGCGGCGGCCATGCCGATCACGCCGTTGCGCAGGTCGTTGGTGGTCAGATCGCGGGCACGAGGACCGGCGGCTGCAATGATCTCATTGGCGAGGTCCTTCTCGCCGGGGCCGCCGATGATCCAGACGTCCAGCCCGCGCGCAACCAGCAGTTTTGCGGCCTCGGCATAATAGGTCCAGCGTTTGGAGGAACCGACGGAGCCAGGACCGAGCGCTACGGCCGGGCCGGTTCCGAGCCCATTGGCCTGCCGCCAGCGCGCAATCTCGTCAGCCGGGACCCGAAAATCCGGCACCGGCCATTCCGGCGGCAGCGGCGTGCCGTCTGGCAGCGCCAGCGCGCATTTCTTGTCGATCATGCGCGGCAGTTTCTTTTCGCCCCAGCGCCACTGATTGATCAGACCGAAGCGAACTTCGCCGACGAATCCGATCCGTTCCGGGATACCGGCCAGGGCAGGGGCCAGCGCCGACTTCCAGGTCCGGGGCATAATCAAAGCCGTGCCGTAGTTCCGGGCCCGCAGGACGGCAGCCAACTCCCATTGTTTCGCGAGGGCGAGGCTGCCGCGCGGCAGGTCCCAGACGATGCCTGAGCGGACGCCCGGCATGTAGTCGACGAGTGGGGCGACCAGTTTGGTCACCAGCAAATCGACCGGCCGGTTCGGCCAGCGCTCTTTCAGCACCCGGACGACCGTATGGCCCCGGACGAAATCGCCGATCCACATATAGGGCACGATCAGGATCGGCCGGGTATCGTCCGGATCGACCATCACTCCCTGGTATGGGGAATTTACATTCATTCTTTCAAGGACTTCGCTGTTCTGCCGCGGGCCATATCCGGCTCACGTCGGTACCCGCTCCAATCCAGCAGGTAAAGCTATTTGGGTTGCTTCCAAATATGTCCCCACGGTCTTCATGACACCCCGCTGCCCAAGTTGCCTGTGGAGCAGGGTTGAGGCAAAGGTGGGTCAATCATGAGATCGGGGACTTCATGCTGCTTGTGACCGGAGGAGCCGGTTTTATCGGATCGAACGTCGTGGCCGCGCTGAATGACGCCGGCCGCGCGGATGTGGCCGTCTGCGACGTGCTCGGCCATGATGGGAAATGGCGTAATCTTGCCAAGCGGCAACTTGCAGATGTGGTTCCGCCGGCCGAACTGATGGACTGGCTGAAGGGCCGCAAGCTCGATGCGGTCATTCATCTCGGGGCGATTTCGGAAACCACCGCGACCGACGGAGATCTGGTCATCGAGACCAATTTCCGCCTGTCGATGCGCCTTTTGGACTGGTGCACGGCCAATGCGACGCCGCTGATCTATGCATCATCCGCCGCGACCTATGGCGATGGCGCGCAAGGTTTTCGCGACGAGCAGACCGTTCCCGAACTCAAGAAGCTGCGACCGATGAATCTCTACGGCTGGAGCAAGCACTTGTTCGACCTCGCGGTCGCCGAGCGCGTCGCGAAGGGCGAGAAGATGCCACCGCAATGGGCCGGACTGAAGTTCTTCAACGTGTTCGGGCCGAACGAGTACCACAAGGGCTCGATGATGAGCGTGTTGACGCGGCGCTTCGACGACATCAAGGCCGGCCGCGGCATCCAGCTGTTCAAGTCGCATCGCGACGGCATTGCCGATGGCGATCAGCGCCGCGACTTCATCTATGTCGACGATGTGGTGCGCGTGATGATGTGGCTGCTGGCGTCACCCAATGTCAGCGGAATCTTCAATGTCGGGACGGGAACTGCGCGCAGCTTCAAGGACCTTATGCTGGCCGCCTACACTGCGCTCGGCACCAGGCCGAACATCGATTATATCGACATGCCTGAACAGATTCGCGGCAGCTATCAGTACTTCACACAAAGTGAAGTCGATCGGCTGCGCGGCGCCGGTTACAATGGCGGTTTTACAACATTGGAAGATGCGGTCTCGCACTATGTGAAGGGCTTCCTCGACCAGCCCGATCGCTTCCGCTAACGGCGCAACAGGTACCGGTTTGATGTTTGATTTCGACACCCTGTCGCATGCGATTGCCGATCAGACGGTGCTCTGTGTCGGCGATCTGATGCTCGACGAATTCGTCTATGGCGAGGTGTCGCGAATTTCGCCGGAAGCGCCTGCGCCGGTGATCGCAGTCCAGCGCAGCGAGATCAATATCGGTGGCGCCGGCAATGTGGCGCGCAATATTGCCGCCCTTGGCGCGAAATGTATCTTTGTCGGTCTGGTTGGTGAGGACGATGCTGGCGTAACGCTCAAGAATGCGCTCGCGCAGGAACCTCTGATCGAAGCATTGCTGGTCGCCGATTCATCACGTCCGACGACACGCAAGGTGCGTTTCGTCTCCGAGCATTTCTCAACACATATGTTGCGGGCCGACTGGGAATTGGCAGCACCGGTATCTGTCGCCATTGAGAAGCGACTGATCGATACCATTCTGCCGCAGATTTCACGTGCCGACATCGTGCTGTTGTCGGACTACGCCAAGGGCGTGCTGACCGCGCGGGTCATTCGCAATGTCATCGATGCGGCGAAGGCGCTCGGCAAACGTGTCATCGTCGATCCGAAGAGCGCCAATCTCGCGATTTATCGTGGCGCGACGCTATTGACGCCGAACCGCAAGGAATTTGCCGAAGCGACGCGCAGCCGCGCGGACAGCGACATCAACATCGCGACGGCGGCGCAGGAAGCGATGATCCTGGCGGATTGCGCCGCGATGCTGGTCACCCAAAGCGAGCATGGCATGACGCTGGTGCCGCGCGACGGCGAGGCCATCCATGTTCCGGCGCTGCCGGTCAAGGTGCGGGATGTCTCGGGTGCCGGTGACACGGTAGCGGCGATGCTGGCTGTGGCGCTGGCGGCCGGGGCTGACTGGGAAGCGGCATTGAGGGCGGCGACTGCTGCTGCCGCGGTTGCGGTCAGCAAGCAGGGAACGGCGGTGGTGACACCGTTAGAACTGCGCCGCCGGATTTTGCCGCATGCGTTTCTGGCCGCCGAAGAGAAAATCGTGGCATCGACTGAGCTCGACGCGCATCTCGCGGATTGGCGCAAGCAGCAGTTGCGGATCGGCTTTACTAATGGTTGTTTCGACATCTTGCATCCCGGCCATGTCAAGGTTCTGACGGCAGCGCGCGCGACCTGTGATCGCCTGATCGTCGGCCTTAACAGCGATGCCTCTGTGAAACGGCTGAAGGGCGAAGGGCGCCCGGTGCAGGACGAACGCGCCCGCGCAGAAGTGCTTGCGGCGCTGGAAGCGGTCGATCTGGTCGTGATTTTCGAAGAGGATACCCCACTGAACCTGATTACGCAGATCGCGCCGGCGACGCTGGTCAAAGGCGGCGATTACACGCGAGAGCAGGTGGTCGGCCATGAGGTTGTCGCCGCCAACGGCGGAGAGGTGATCCTGATCGATATCCTGCAAGGCCACAGCACGACGTCGCTGGTCGAGCGCGCGCGCAGCGGACAGTCATGACACGCATCACACAGTTTTCTGCCCGTAACTGGCTGATTGCGACGCATGACGCCATCGTCACGGCGGCCGCGGTCGTTCTCAGCTTCGTGCTGCGTTTCGATGGCGAAAATCTGTGGGATCGGCTGCCGCTGCTCCTGAAGATCCTGCCGTATTTCGTCGTCTTCAGCTTTTTCGTCTGTTACCTGTTCAATCTGACGACGACGAAGTGGCGCTTCATCTCGCTGCCCGATTTGCTGAATATCATCAAGGCATCCACGGTGCTGACGGGCGCGCTTCTGGTGCTTGACTATATCTTCCTGGCGCCGAACGTGTACGGCACGTTCTTCCTCGGCAAGACAACGATCATCATCTACTGGTTCATCCAGATCTTCTTTCTGAGCGGATCGCGACTGGCCTATCGCTATTTTCGTTATACACGTACGCGCAATCAGGCGCGCGCGATGGATGCGTCACCCGCACTGTTGATTGGTCGTGCGGCCGATGCCGAGGTGTTCTTGCGCGGCATTGAGAGTGGTGCCGTCAAGCGCATGTGGCCGGTCGGCATCTTGTCGCCGGCGATGTCCGATCGTGGACAGGCGATCCGAGGTGTGCCGGTCCTGGGCGGCATCGACGATCTCGGCAATGTCGTTGATGACTTCAGCACGCGGCAACGCCCGATCGAACGGATCGTGATGACGCCGTCGGCGTTTGAAGCAGAGGCGTTACCTGAGTCGGTATTGATGCGTGCGCGCAAGCTCGGGCTGACGGTCAGCCGGATTCCGTCGCTCGAGGAAAGCCGCGATACGCCGCAATTGGCGCCGGTGGCAGTCGAGGATCTGTTGCTGCGGCCGAGCGTCAAGATCGACTATGCCCGGCTGGAGAATTTCGTGCGCGGCAAGGCGATCGTCGTGACCGGCGGTGGCGGCTCGATCGGCTACGAGATCTGCGACCGCGTCATCACTTTCGGCGCGGCACGGCTGCTCATTATCGAGAATTCGGAGCCGGCGCTTCATGCAGCTATGGAAAAGCTGGCGGCCAAGGTCACCAGCGCGGCGATCGAGGGCCGCATCGCCGATGTCAGGGACCGCGAGCGAATTCATCAACTGATGATCGCCTTCAAGCCGGATGCGGTGTTTCACGCAGCCGCGCTGAAACATGTGCCGATCCTGGAGCGTGACTGGGGCGAGGGTGTCAAGACCAACATCTTCGGTTCTGTGAATGTCGCCGATGCGGCGCTCGCATCGGGCGCTGATGCGATGGTGATGATCTCGACCGACAAGGCAATCGAGCCGGTGTCGATGCTCGGCCTCACCAAGCGTTTTGCCGAGATGTATTGCCAGGCGCTCGATGGCGACGCCATCAGCGGCAGTGACGCCAAATCACCCATGCGGCTAATCTCGGTGCGGTTCGGTAATGTTCTGGCGTCGAATGGGTCCGTCGTGCCGAAGTTCAAGGCGCAGATCGAGGCCGGTGGGCCGGTGACGGTGACGCACCCCGATATGGTGCGCTACTTCATGACCATCCGCGAGGCCTGCGATCTAGTCGTCACCGCGGCCACCCATGCGATGAATGCGCAGCATGCCGACGCGTCGGTCTATGTGCTCAGCATGGGGCAGCCGGTGAAGATCGTCGATCTCGCCGACCGCATGATCCGGCTGTCCGGTCTTCAGCCCGGCTACGATATCGATATCGTGTTCACCGGTGTTCGACCGGGCGAGCGGCTCAACGAGATCCTGTTCGCCGAGCAGGAGCCGACCAGCGAGATTGGTATTGCCGGCATCGTTGCCGCGCGCCCGAATGAATTGCCGCTGGAGACGCTAAATAGCTGGCTTGCGATCTTGCGGAAAGCCATTGAGGCGGACGAGCACGAGGTCGCTGTGGCAACACTGAAGGATGCGGTGCCGGAATATCGCGCGCTGGTGCAGTGATGCTGCGTCAGCGGCGCGGTGTCGAGAAGGCCCGTAATACCAGGGCGACAGCGACACCGCCCAGCGCAAGCAACGCAACGTCGGCGATAGCCGAGCGACAATAGATCGAGACGCCAGCGAGCGCGGCTAGGCCGATATTGAGCACGAACACCGTTCGCACCACCTTGATCACGCTGAAGCCATTGTCCGTCGCACGCTGATAGAAGTGCGAGCGATGCGCCAGCCATACGGGCTCGCGTTTTGCCAGTCGCCGGAGCAAGGTGATGGTCGCATCGGCAAGGTAATAGAGCGGCAGCAGGATGGCGGCAGCCAGATGATGCGCATAGGCCAGTTGCAGGAAGCACCAGGCCAGCAAGAGCCCGATAGGGAGGCTGCCGACGTCGCCCAGAAACATCTTAGCAACCGGCCGATTGAAAGGCGCGAAGCCGAGTGTGGCGCCGCAAAGCGCAGCGGCGATGAGGGCTGTCGATATTGGCAGTTGCCCGGAGAAGCCAATCAGCACCAGCGCCGCGGTGATCGGAATCACCTCGGCCACTGTGATCCAGTCGAGCCCATCCATGAAATTCACGAGATTGACGAACCAGAGCGCGGCCAGCAGCAGCAAGCCGCGTTCGATCCAGAGAGGCAGGTCTCGTGCGATCTGCAGTGTCGGGGGCAGGGCATACAGGATCGCGGCAATACTGGCGGCTTGCAACAGCAGTCGCGGCGTCACGGAAATCGGACGCAGATCATCAATAGCGCCAATGGTGGCAATCAGAATTGTTGCACCAAACAGCACCCACAGTGCCGGTGTCGCTGAAACGGGGAGAACCGCAATCGAAAGCCCGGCTAGCAGCAGTGTGACTGATATCACCGCGATACCGGCGCCTTGCGGTGTCGGTACCTTATGGGACGATCGGGCATTCGGTCGCGCCATTGCGTAGCGGATCAGCAGCGGATGAATGGCCTTGATGCAAACCGCGGACAGAACGGCGGCCACAACCAGAGCGACGAAGGTTGTAATCAGTTCGAATGACGACATAGGGATGACATTGGGCGCAGGAATGACATGCGTTGCAGGGAAGATTTGGGTCGCAATGGGACAAAGTGTTCGGAGTTATGCACGGCGGCTCTTCTTATCCTGTTTTCACGGTATAGCTAGCGATCAAGGCCGTGCTTCTGACGCAATCGGGTGCTGCGATACCGAAGTGTTGCAGCATCATCGCCTGGATGGCTAATGGAATGCGACACGGATCGTCATGCAACGTGACGATTCCTAGCGAATGTCTGGGGACACGATGTCTGAACAACCCATTCTTGTCACCGGTGCTGCGGGCTTCATCGGTTTCCATGTGGTGCGGCAGCTGCTGGCCGAAGGCCGAACGGTCGTTGGCCTCGATAGCGTCAACAGCTATTACGATCCGGCGCTGAAAGAGGCGCGGCTGAAGCTACTGGAGGGCCTGCCCCGCTTTACCTTTGTGAGGGCGAATCTGGCAGATCGTCCTGCGATCTCGGCGTTGTTCAGCGAATACAAATTCCCTGTTGTGATTCATCTCGCTGCGCAGGCAGGTGTGCGCTATTCCATCGAGCAGCCGCACAGCTATGCCGATGCCAATCTCGAAGGCTTTCTCAATATCCTAGAAGGATGCCGGCACAACGGCTGTGCGCATCTGCTTTATGCGTCGTCATCCTCGGTTTATGGCGCCAACAAGAAGAAGCCGTTCTCCGTCAGCGACAGGGTGGATAATCCAATCAGCCTCTATGCCGCGACGAAGAAGGCCAACGAATTGATGGCGCATTCCTACAGCCATCTCTATCGCCTGCCGACAACAGGACTACGTTTTTTCACCGTCTACGGTCCATGGGGCCGGCCGGATATGGCGATATTCCTGTTTACCAAGGCGATCCTCGACAAGCAGCCGATCAAGCTGTTTAACCACGGTAACATGCGGCGAGACTTTACTTTTGTGGATGATGTTGTCGGTGCTATCGGGCGGCTGATTGATCACGTGCCGACGGGGAGCGAGGATGAGGCGCCAGCGCGAATCTACAACGTTGGTAACCACAAGCCGGAGGACCTTTTGCATGTGGTCTCGGTCCTTGAGAAAGAACTGGGGCTGGAAGCCATCAAGACGATGCTGCCGATGCAGCCAGGCGATGTGCCTGAGACTTTTGCCGATGTGGACGATCTGATGCGCGACGTCGGCTTCAAACCGGATACCCCGATCGAGGAGGGGATTCGGCAATTCGTTACGTGGTATCGCAGCCACTACGGTAATCTGAACGCGAAGGGTTGAGAGCGACTGATGAGCAAGCGCATTATTCCCCTGATCATGTGTGGCGGTGCCGGTACGCGCCTGTGGCCGTCGTCGCGCGAGGGGCGCCCGAAGCAGTTTCTGCCATTGTTCGGGCCGCGCTCAACCTTTCAGGACACCGTGATACGCGTATCCGATGCTGGCCTGTTCGATCGTCCCATTGTCATCACGAGTGCCGCCTATCGGTTCATGGTGCGCGAACAACTCGCCGAGATCGGGCTCGATGCGGACATCCTGCTCGAGCCGGCGCGGCGCGATTCAGGCCCGGCCATTGCCGCCGGCGCTGCTTTTGCACAGGCTCGGGATGAGGACGCCGTCGTGCTTGCGCTTGCCGCCGATCACGTGGTGCGCGACGTGCCGGCTTTCGTCGCGGCGTGCCGGGCTGGGCTGGTGGTTGCCGATGCCGGCCATATCGTGACGTTTGGTGTGCAGCCGGAGCGTCCGGCCACTGAATACGGCTATATTTCACCAGGCCAGTCGCTTTCTGACAAGGTGAAGAGCGTCGCCAAATTCGTCGAGAAGCCGGACCTGCAGACGGCAACCGGTTATATTGAGGCCGGCTATCTCTGGAACAGCGGCAACTTCATGTTTCGGGCGGGGATGCTGCTCGATGAATATCGTGGTGTCGACGCCGATAGTGTCGAGACCATCACCAGCGCTGTGGCGAAAGCCGGCCGCGATCTCGGCTTCTTTACGCTCGATGCGGACGCTTTCGGGAAGGCAAAATCGATCTCTGTCGACTATGCCGTGATGGAGAAGACGAGGAAGGCGGCCGTGGTGCCGGTGTCCTGCGGCTGGTCGGATGTCGGCTCGTGGCTCGCAGTGTGGGAGCTGTCCGACAAGGATGCGCAAGGCAATGCCGCGCAGGGCGTGGCTGTGTTCGAGGACTCGCGCAACTGCAACGTGGCCAGCGATGGTCCGGTGGTGGCGCTGGAGGGCGTCGACGATCTCGTGGTGGTGGCGACGCACGACGCCGTGCTGGTCTCCCGTCAGAAGGATGCCAACGGCTTGAAACGGCTTGTGGCGAAGCTGAAGGTCACGGCGCCGCAGGTCACCGAGGATCATCTCAAGGTGCATCGCCCATGGGGATCTGTGCAGGCTCTTGAGGATGGCGAGCGCTATCAGGTGAAACGTCTCGTGGTGAAAGCCGGCGAGCGGCTGTCACTCCAGATGCACCACCATCGTTCCGAACACTGGATCGTTGTGCGTGGTACCGCGAAGGTGACGATCAACGACCAGATCAAGACCGTCCATGAGAACGAGTCGATCTACATCCCGCTCGGTGCCACGCACCGTCTGGAAAACCCTGGTAAAATTCCGCTCGAGCTGATCGAGGTGCAGACGGGCAGCTATCTTGGCGAGGACGACATCGTTCGCATCGAGGATGACTACAAGCGGAGCTAGCTGTCGTTACACGTCACACTCGAATCAATACATCCAGAGGGTGTATTCTGGCGGAGTGCTTTGCTGACAGCATGCCGTACGCTCATTTGCGTCGTATCTTTTTCCATTTTACGAAATAGCGATGTTTGCCACAATTGGACGCGCTCTGGCCGCCCAGCGCGCATTCATCGGTCCTGAGGTCGGTTCCGCTCTTCACGAAAACGTGTTAACCTATTGTTAGGCATTGATAAACGCTTGAAAACAGGGGCGAAAATGACAGGGCCGTGACGGATAAGCGGATCGTGCCGCCTCCGGGCGAAGTAATGCATTCTTGCAACAATGAGTCAGTTTTCGATCCAAAATGTGGCTTTCGGATTGCGGCAAGTACCGTTTCTTGTTAGCGCTCAATCCATGAAGCAGATCGCAAAGATTTTCCTTGTAGTTGTATCGCTAGGATCGAGCGGCCAGCTCGCTCATGCAGCAGAGCCATTTTTCATTCTTGACGCCATCAATCAGGCGGTAAAGACGAATCCTGGTGTCGGCGAGGCGTCTGCCAATCGCCGCGCCACCGAAGCGGAACTTCGCCAGAGCCAGGGTACTTTGCTGCCTCAGATCAGGCTGCAGGCGAATACCGGCCCCGAGATGTTGAACCGGGCGATCATTCCTGCGCCTGCCGGCAATGGCTCCTATGTCAACGGCAGCGAAGCGTCAGTAACGGTACGCCAGCTGGTATTCGACGGTTTTGCGTCGATCAACGACATCTGGCGTCAGGCTGCGCGCGTCGATGCTGCGGCGTTCAGGGTGCTTGAACGGACCGAACTGATCGCGCTCGATGCTGCTGAAGCCTATGTCGATGTGACGCGCTATTTGCGGCTGGTTGCGCTCGCCGAGCAGAATCTCAAGGTTCATCTGGAACTGCGCGCTAACGTCCGCGCGCGTTTCGCCGGCGGTCGTGCGGGTGAGGGCGATACCCAGCAGGCGGAAGAGCGGGTGGCTGCGGCGGAAGCCGTGCTGTCGGATTTCCGCCTCAGCCTCGATTTCGCGCGCGCCAAGTATCGCAAGACCGTCGGTCTTGAGCCGTTCAATGTGCGCTTCCCTGGCCGCCTACCGGATATGCCGGCAAGCAAGAACGAGTCGCTTGACGTCGCCTTCAAGTACAATCCGACGATCCGCGCCGCCGGTGCGGATGTCGAGGCGGCCAAGAAAGCCTTCGACTCGACCGCTGGTGCATTCGTTCCGAATGTCGCTCTGGAAGGCCGCGCGCTGCGCGGCAAGGATTCGATCACCTATCCCGGTAACCGTGACGAAGTCAGCGGCAAGGTCGTTGTCAGCTGGGATATCTTCCGCGGCGGTCAGGATGCATGGAAGCGCGCCGAAGCTGGCGAGCGCATGATCGAGCAGCAGCAGCGCCATGCACGTCTGCAGCGCGATGCGCTGGAGTCGCTCGACAAGGCGTGGGCTGCGCGCACGATCACCACGGAGCGTGCAGCAGCGCTGGTGCGTGAAGTTGAAGCCGCTCGTCGCACCTTCGTCGCCTACAACAAGGAATATGAGCTCGGTCAGCGCACGCTGATCGATCTGCTGAATTCGCAGAACCAGTACTTCAACGCCAACGTCTCGCTGGTGTCGGCACGTGGCGTCACGGTGTTCGCTGACTACCAGCTGCTTGCGGCCATGGGGCAGCTGCTGTCCTATCTGAAGACCGGCAAGCCTCCGGAGTCTGAGCCGATCGAGAGCCGTGCAACCGGCCTGATCCCGTACCGCTTGCCACCGATCCTGCTGACAGCGCCGGAACCGGGATCCGAGCCGCTCAATACGGTTCTGCCCTTCCAGACCTGGAATTCGCCTTTCGCACCGGCGCTGGAACCGAAAGTCGTGCTGTTCGGCGATCGCTGGGCCTCGCAAGATCTGTCGAACACCAACGCATTGTTCATGACGTCGGGTCAGGTCGGGCAGGGCAGCGTGTCGGCCGATGCTTCTGCAGGGCGCCGTTAACCAGTTAAGTACGCAGTTTGACAATCCGCGGTAGGGTTTACCGTAAGTTCAGCAATTCGTCTGAACCGCGAAATAGTGCAGGCGCTTTGCAAAGATCGCCTGTAAAGCTGGCAAGTCATATTTTGTAAGGCCAGTAGACCCCCGTACGGGTCATACAAGGCGCCTGGAATTTCCGAGGCTGCATTGAACATTCCCTCACCCAAGTTCGATATTGCAATGGACCTGCCGGCTGCGCCCGTAGCGGAGGTCGAGCATCTTCATGCCGATCCGCTAACCGACAGTCTGCTTTATCTCGCTGCGCATCACGGCCGTGCTGTCAGCCGAAGTGCATTGCTGGCCGGTCTGCCGGTCGAGCGCGGTGCGCTGACAACGGCACTGTATGAGCGCGCCGCGCAGCGAGCAGGTCTCGAAGCCGAATTGAACGAGCGACCGCTCAAGGATATCCCAGCGCTGGTCCTGCCCGCCGTACTTCTGCTTCACGATGGTTCGACGCGGATCCTGCGCGGTATCGATCTGGCAAGCGGCCGTGTCACGCTGGCCAATCCGGCGGGTGACGGTGCGGTTGCGATGGAGCGCATCGAAGCCGTCGAAGAGAAATATGCCGGCTTCGTCTATTTCGTTCGGCCGGCGTCCGTCAGCGATCCGCGCGCTGTCGCAGCCGGCGATCTGCCGAAGGCGCACTGGTTCTGGTCCGTCGTCAGCCGGTTCGGCGCGAATTACAGCCACGTCGCCATCGCGGCTTTCATCGTCAATATGTTGGCGCTGGCCGCGCCGCTGTTCACCATGAGCGTTTACGATCGCGTCATTCCGAACGGCGCGATCCCGTCGCTAGTGGCGCTCGGTATCGGCCTCGCGCTGGCGATCGCCTTCGACTTCCTGCTCAAGGTAGTTCGCAGCCGCATCATCGACATGACCGGCAAGAAGATCGACGTGGTTCTCGCGTCGAACATCTTCGAGCACGTGATGGCGCTGAAGATGGACAAGCGGCCACCCTCGGTCGGTATCCTCGCCAACCAGATGCGCGATTTCGACTCGGTGCGCGAATTCTTCACGTCAGGCACGGTCGTGACGGCGACGGACATGCTGTTTGCGATCATCTTCATCGCGGTGCTGTTCGTGATCGCTGGACCCCTGGCTTGGATCCCGCTCGCGATGCTGCCTGTGATGATCCTCGTCGGTCTGCTGATCCAGCGGCCGCTCGATCGCGCGATGAAGCGCCTGCAGGCAGAGTCGGCGGCACGCCACGGCATCCTCATTGAATCGCTTAACGGCATCGAGACCGTTCGCGCCGTGGCCGGCGAGAGCCGCGTGCAGACGGTGTGGGAACGTTCCGTCGCAGCGACGGCACGCTCCAGCGAGGGCGTCCAGTTCTGGTCATCGCTGGCGATGACTGCGGCGAGCGTCGCCACGCAGCTCTGCAGCTTGCTGCTGGTCGTGGTCGGTGTGTTCCTCATTCTCGATGGCAAGCTGTCGGTCGGCGCGCTGGTCGCGGCCAACATGTTGTCCGGCCGCATCCTCGGCCCCATCGCCGGCATCGCGGCCGTGATGACGCGCGCGACACAAACCATGTCGGCCCTGCGGTCGATCGATCGCCTGATGGCGACGGAGCGCGAGCGACCGCCGGAAAAGATCTTCGTGGCCCGCGAGATCACCAAGGGCAGCATCGAATTCCGCAATGTCAGCTTTTCCTATCCGAACAGCCCGGCCAAAGCGCTCGACGGCATCTCGTTCCATGTGAAGCCCGGCGAGAAGATCGGCATCATCGGTCGTGTCGGTTCTGGCAAGACCACCGTGGGCCGTCTGGCAACGGCGTTCTATCCGCCGAGCGAAGGCAGCATCCTGATCGACGGCATCGATATCCGGCAATACGATCCGGCGGATCTGCGTGCAGGCATCGGTTTCGTGCTGCAGGACACCGATCTGTTCTACGGCAAGCTGCGTGACAACATCACGCTCGGCCGCACCGATGCGACGGACGAGGAAGTGCTCGCCGCTGCGCGGTTGTCTGGCGTCGAGACCTTCATCGCCGGCCATCCGCAGGGCTATGACATGATGATCGCCGAGGGCGGGCGCAGCCTGTCCGGAGGCCAGAAACAGGCGATCGGCCTCGCGCGTGTACTGATCCGCAAGCCGCGCGTGCTGTTTCTCGACGAACCGACCGCCCATTTCGACGTACGCAGCGAAGGCGAGTTCCTCGAGCGCCTCAAGACGCTCGCCAAGGGCGAGATGTCGATCATTGTCTCGACGCATCGCCCTTCACTGTTGTCGCTGGTCGATCGCATTCTTGTGTTCGATAACGGCAAGATTGTCGCCGACGGCCCCGCCGATCAGATCCTGACGCGGTTGCGTCCACAGCCGCAGGCGCCTCAAGCCGCAGGGAGGCCGGTCAATGTCGCAGTCTGATTTCGCATTTTCGAACGACGTTCGCGCGGCCATGGAAATGCGCACGCCGCGGACGTCGCGGATGCTGTTGATGACCGTTACCGGTCTGCTCGTCGTATTCCTCCTGTGGGCACACTTCGCCGTGCTGGATGAAGTGAAGCGCGGCAACGGCAAGGTCGTGCCGTCGCGCCAGACCCAGGTGGTGCAATCGCTCGAAGGCGGTATCATCAGCGAATTGCTGATCCAGGAAGGCGCCATCGTCAGAAAAGATCAGCCGCTGGCGCGCATCGAGGATACCAATTTCGCGGCGCAGTTCGGCGAAATCCGTGAGCGGCGCAGTGCCATGGCCGCCCGCGTGATCCGACTGGAAGCAGAGACCTTCGGCAAGACCAGCGTCGAGTTTCCGGAAGATCTCACGAAACTTGCACCGCGTGCGGTGCAGACCGAACGCAGCGTGTTCGACGCCCATATGCGCAAGCTTGCGCAGGATATCGACGTGATTGCCCAGCAGGAATGGCAGAAGAAAAAGGAAATCGACGAGCTTCGTGCGTCCGAAACGCGCTTCTCCGAGACACTGACGCTGCTGACCCGCGAAACCTTGCTGACGCGCCGGCTCTATGAGCAGAAGGTCGTTCCTGAGATCGAGATGCTGCGGTCCGACCGGCAGGCCACCGACATGCGTGGCCAGCTCGCGGTGGTGCAAGCGACCATCGTCAAGACTGAGGCCGCCGTGAAGGAAGCGCAGTCGCGGCTTTTGAATATCACCACGGCGTTCCGTTCGACGGCGGAAGATGACCTCGCGAAATCGCGCGGCGATCTTGCGGTCCTCGACGAGAACATCAAGTCGGCACAAGATCGCGTTCGGCGGACCGAACTGCGCTCGCCAGTCTACGGCATCGTCAACAAGCTCAACGTCACAACGATTGGCGCGGTCGTGGCGCCTGGCGCCAGCGTAATGGAGATCGTGCCGCTCGAAGATACACTGCTGGTCGAAGGCCGCATTCGGCCGCAGGATATCGCCTTCATCCGTCCGGACCATGAGGCGGTGGTCAAGCTCAGCGCCTACGACTCCTCGGTCTATGGATCGCTTCACGGCCGGGTCGAACGGATCAGCGCCGATACGATCACGGACGAGAAGGGCGACAAGAACGAACGCGGCGAGACGTTCTACCGCGTCATGGTTCGCACCGAAAAGAACCACCTCGGCACGGCCGAGCAGCCGCTGCCGATCATTCCCGGCATGGTGGCAACGGTGGAAATCCTGACCGGCAAGAAGTCGGTGCTGGATTATCTGGTGAAGCCTGCGCGCATGCTGCGTGATGAAGCGTTCCGCGAGCGCTGATAGATGCTACGGAGCGTTGCTGGTGCTCCGCATGTTACCTTGCCCCAGCAGATCAGAGTCAACGAACTCTTAAAACGCTGGCTTCGATAAAATTCGAGCGAATGCGTTGGTAGCTGATTGAGCGCGTTCAACGACATACCCGCACAGGTTGACGTGTTTTAACCGGCCTGAAGCAGCCCCCGATTTATCCCTGATGCCACAAGATCCGGACGGGGATCGACGCAATGACGTCGGCCGATGCTCCGGACAACGGGGCGTCAGTCATGTTGCGTATCGATCAGGCGCGGGCATTCCCGCGTGCGCTGGGGTTCGTGCTCGCCGGTGTCGTAAGCGTCAGCGCTTGCGATGGGGCATTCGCAAAATCGCGCGCGAAGAAGACCGTGCTCGAGCGCCCCGTGATGGAGTCGCCCATCGCAGGCATGACCGCGCCGCCGGTTCGGTTCTTCACGATCAACCAGGTGCTGGCCAAGCGTGACGGGGAGAACCGTCCGAAGCCCGGCAATATAGAAATTGCATCCTTAGATGCGTCGCAAGGATCCGACGCCAAGGTGATCAGCGATGCGCCGTCTCCGGCCGCGGTCCTGCCTGCCACCAGCGAGGAGCCGTTCGGCCTGTTCACCTTCCGCGCGCCCGAAGGGCTGCTGTGGACGAAGTGGCGCGGTGTCGAAGCGCGCATGCGCGCCGAGATGAAATCGATCGAGGACTGCAAGGTCGATGGCGAGAATTGTGCTGCCGGCGCGCGCAAGTTTGTCGCCGTCACCCGGTCGGCTGCCGATATGGGGCTGCGCATGCGCGTTGAGACGATCAATCGCGACGTCAACACTGCGATCCGCTATGTCGGGGACTACCAACAACATGGCGTCGCCGATCTGTGGAGCTCGCCGCTGGAGACGCTGTCCACGGGCATCGGCGATTGCGAAGACTATGCGATCGCCAAATTCGCCATGCTCGTCGCAACGGGCGTGCCTGAGGCCGATATCAAGATGATGCTGGTGCGTGACATGGCGGTGCGCCAGGACCATGCGGTGCTGACAGTCCGCGTCGATGGCCGCTGGCTGGTGCTCGACAATCGCTACTCCCGACTGTCGGAAACACGTGATCTGCCGCATTTCATGCCGCTTTTCGCTATCGACCACAAAGGCGTCAGCCTGTTCGCTGCGCCCTATGCCGCACGTCCGCATCATGAGAGCGAGACCGACATGTTGCCTGCGGCCGAAGTCGACGGCTTCGGCGGCGGCTCTTCCTTGCCGCTGGCGCTCTGAGATAGTTCGACAACACAACGTCGACAATCGGCCTGATATCGGCGTTTTATGCGCTTCGCGATCTTGTACTTCCGTGCATCTTGGGCTCTTAATGCGCCCGGGTGAGGTCGACGAGGGGATTGAGATGCGCTTCAAGCACACGCTGTTGGGTTTGTTGGTGGCTGTCGGAATGGCTTCCGGTGCAACTGTCTCGCATGCCGAAGGCCTGCTTCCGGGCGCCGCCTTCTCCATCGATTGTCAGGATGGCGCGGCCTACAAGCTGACCTCCGGACGGGTGACCTTTCCGGGTGATATCGTCACCGGCCACCTGTACCTGACCCCGCACCGCGCCATGCCGGTCCGCCTGATCCCGATGGGGCAGGGATATCGCTATGCAGGCCATGGCGTGTGGCTGGATGGCATTCGCGAGCGCGCGCTTCTGTATCGGGCCAAGTATAGTCCGGTCGCCTGCGTCGTAACCCGCATATAGACTTTTATCCTATCGTTAGACTTCTGCGATAGCGAGTTGCGTGTCTGCGCAGCTCGTTGATGCGCGTCTGCGCTTAGAGAGCAAGTCCGCGATCTCGAATCGCGGAACGCGCAACCGCAAATGGTGTCCTGCCTATCTGGCAGTGACACGAATGCGCTTCAGGCAACTGTCCCATTTCGGAATTTGCACGCGATAGGCGGCTGTGAAGCGGCGGTTCGCGCCACCGTCGATATCGGCTCGCGAAAGCAAATGCAGGCGCTCTTCTAATATTGGCGGGGGTGCTGGTGGTTGTGAGCTGATTTCGTTGTTCGGCACGATATGAGAAGCCGTTTCTCCAAGTATAAAATAAGTCGTTTTTCCGTATATTTTTTTAGTTCTACAATACATACGCCCATATATGCGGATTTTTCCGGGCATTCCCAAAAATAGACTGTCTATATGAAGTATTACTGTCGAACGATTTACATTTATTAATGCGCTGTTTCATTTTTGAACTTAACCAATGCAACGGAAACGCTTCAAATTTGACAGGTATTCATTGACGTCTATGCGTTCTTAAGAATATTTTAACCCTCGCACGACTTGGACGTTTTTCGGTCCGATCAGCTTGAGGTTGTAGTCATGAACGCTCCCGTATTGCTCGCTCAACTCGCCGGTTCCAGCACGCAGACACCGCCGTCTCCGAAGAACCTGAAGCTCGAGAAGCCGCAGAACGGGCAGGCTGTTACAGTCCATCTCGACGGCAATACGAAACTCGATTTCGCCGACGTCGCGAGTGAAAAGCTGACCTTTGTGCGGGTCGGCGAAAAGCTGATCATCCTCTTCGACAATCAGTCGACAGTGACTGTCGATCCGGTGTTCGACTCGATGGGCAAGCCGCTCACCGATCTCGCATTCGACATGGGCTCCGATCGTACGCTGACGGGCGAGCAGTTCGCGCAAACATTTCCGATCACCACCGATCAGTCAGTCCTGCCTGCAGCCGGCGGTGCTACGGGCCCGACGGGTGGCGCGAATTTCGGTGATGCGACCGTTGGCGCGCTCGGTGCCTCGGGCGCGCGTCTCGCGCTGCTGACGGGCGAAGACACTGGCGGCGGCTTCGACAATCTGGACGATGGAACGCCCAACCCGTCGCCGATTCCCGGCGGCGTGACGGCTGTGACGCTGAATGAAGATGGCTTTGCAGAAGGCAATCCCGGTGGCACGGGCGATTCCGGTGGCACCGCCACGTCGGTCACGGGATCGTTGAACGTCGATTTCGGCACCGATTTTGTGAACCGCAGCTTCGCGTTCTCGCTCAATCAACCTACGTTGGCGGGCCTGACCTCCGATGGTCAGACAGTTCAACTTGCATTCACCACCGTGAACGGCCAGCCGGTGCTGATCGGCTATGTCGGTGGCGATTTCACCGTGGCTGCCAATCAGGTCTTCACGGTGTCGCTCGATGCCTCGTCACTGCAGGGCAGCTACACATTCACGCTGCTGCGCCCGCTCGATCATCCGATCCATGGCACCGAAGATACGATCAATCTCTCGATCAACGTGATCGCCACGGATGGCAGCGGTGACACCGCGCCCGTGACGATTTCGATTGGCATCAATGACGATACGCCGGTTATCGGCACGCCTGCGGATGCAGCGCTGACGGATCCGTTGTCCGGCAATCCGGCGACGCAGACGGGCTCGCTGGGAATCTCCTGGGGTGCCGATCGCTACAACGATCATGTCGATGGTGGCGTATCCGCGACCACCGGCGGAACGGGTGATCGCTCGGTCGTGTTTGCCGGCGCGCAGGTGACGGCTACCGGCGACGGCACGACGACGATCGGTACGCTGACGTCGCACGGCGAGACGGTGCACTATGTGTTGCTCGAAAACGGGACCGTGCTGGTCGCCTATACCGGCGACACGGCGCCGACGAGTCTTGCCGGCCTCCAGCAGAGCGGCGAAGGGAGCGAAGGCGGAATTGCCAGCAACATCGTCTTCGTTGCCACGCTGTCTGACGCCAGCAATAGCGGTAGCTATGTCGTCACCCAATATCGCTCGCTCGATCACGACAACGGTTCGACCACATTCCAGAATATCGACCTGGCCTTCAATTTCACAGCGACGGACAGTGACGGCGATACGGTCAACGGTACGCTGCATGCTGTAATCACGGATACAGTGCCGGTCGTGACCGCCCCGGCCGACGACAGCACCCTGAGCGAAGGCAACGGCCAAACGCCGCCCAGCGAAGGCGGCGAGGAGATGCCCTCCTTGCTGGTGGTCGGCGGTTCATTTACGCCGAAGGACACGGGCGCTGTATCGCTGCACATCGATTGGCGTTCGGACAATCAGAATCCGACTGCTGCTGGCGGCGCGCATGATCGCTCCGTCACGTTCACCGCTGCGGGCAAGACCGCTCTTGAGGCGCTTGGTCTGACCTCGGATGGCGCGACGATCATCTACACGATCTCTGCCGACGGTACGTTGCTGACGGCGACAACTGCGGCTACCGAAGGCCATAGTGCGCGTACGATCTTTACCGTGCAGTTGTCCGACAGCGGAAATGGCAGCTACGATTTCACCTTGCTGGACAATCTAGACCACAAGGGTAGCTCCGGGAGCAGCCAGGCGCTGACATTCGGGTTCATTGCGACCGATAGCGATGGCGACTCAACGGCTCCAGCGAATTTCACGGTCCATATCACCGACGATGTGCCGACCGCGGGCGGAGTAGAGACGCGGACTCTTTCAGAGCAGACACAGAACGGTCAGACGAACGATTTTGTCTCGACCTCGCTCGATAATGTTTCGCTGAATATCAATTGGGGCGCGGACGACGCGAATAACAACGGCGCGTCGATCGACCGCAAGGTCGCTTTCACGACCGCCGCAGCGCCTTCCGGGCTCACCTCCAATGGTGAGGCCATCACCTATGTGCTGTCGGAAAACGGAACGCTGTTGACTGCCTCGGCGGGTGATCGCGTCGTTTTCACCGTGAAGCTGTCGGACGTCGATAGCGGCACCTACACCTTCAAACTGCTGGATAACCTGGATCACGTTGGAAACAACGGCGCGTCGATCGCGCTCGGCTTCAACTTCACGGCGACGGATGCCGACGGCGACCCGGTTGGTTCGTCCTTCACCGTCAACATCACCGACGACGTGCCGACGACCAGCGCCATTGCTGACGAAACCCTCGTCGAGAGTACATCAGCCGCGAGCTCCAATGCATTCATCGCGAAGACCTTGAACGCTATCTCGCTGAATGTTGACTGGAATTCGGACGACAACAACCAGGTGTCGGGACCGGGAGCGACCGATCGTTCGGTGGCATTCACTGCCGCGACGCTGACGAGCCTGAATGGGCTGCATCTGACATCGAACGGCACGGCGCTGACCTATAGCCTGTCGGACAATGGCCAGTTGCTGACGGCCAAGGCAGGTGGAACGACGGTCTTCACCGTTCAACTGTCCGATACGGCCAACGGCACCTATACGTTCAAGCTTCTCGACAATCTCGATCATGCCTCGGGCAATGACAAGAACGACCTGGCGCTCACCTTCGGCTTCACGGCGACCGACAGCGACGGCGACACGACAGCGCCCGCCAGCTTCACCGTCCATGTGACCGACGACGTGCCGGTGGCAGGCGTGGGCGACACGCGCGGTGTGGATGAGGATGATCTCCTGAGCGGGACGTCGCCGAACATTTTCGACCTGCAGGTCGCCGGCCGGCTGAACATCGACTGGAACTCCGACGATCACGATGGTGGGAACGTCGCCAATCGTTCGGTCTCGTTCGAGCACACGACGGCTGCGGACAACGTCGCGGTGCGCGATGCCAGCAACAATCTGGTGAACCTGACCTCCGACGGGGCGACGGTGCACTATGCGCTCTTCGGTAACGATCTTGTCGCCTATACCGGCAATAATCCGTTCTTCAACCGCGTGTTCGTCGTCTCGCTCGACGATGACAACACCGGCTCGTACACGTTCACGCTGCTCGGGCATGTCGATCATCCGACCGCCGATGGTCAGAACACCCTGACCTTTACGTTTGACTATACGGCCACCGACTCGGACGGCGACAAGAGCAGCAGCGTATTCAGCGTTACGGTCAAGGATGACGTGCCGACGATCGGTAACACGGAGTCGGAATCCGTTCGTGAAGACAGTCTGCCGACCACGATCTATGACGCGACATTCCCGGACGCGCCGAACTCGACCGTTCAGCTCGGTGATCTCAACATCAACTGGGGTGCAGACAACAATAATTCGGGCACCACGAACAACCGTTCGGTCGTCTTCACGACCGCAGCCGGCGCCACGGGTCTGACGTCGGACGGCACCGCGATCATCTATTCGATCTCCGCCGATGGCACGGTGCTGACCGCAAAGGCCGGCAGCCGTACGGTATTCACCATCGAACTGTCCGATAGCGGCGATGGCAGCTACAAGTTCACGCTGTTCGACAACATCGATCACGCTGCGTCCGGGCCGAACGATGACAGCCGGACTCTGTCCTTTGGCATCAAGGCGACCGACTCCGACGACGATTCTGCGACGGCCAATTTCGCGGTCACCATCGTGGATGACTCGCCTGAGGCACATACCGGCGATAGCCGGACCATCAACGAAAACGATCTCTCGAACGGCACGTCGCCGAACGCGTCGGGTCTGACCGCCACCGGTGGTCTCAACATCTCATGGGGGTCGGACGATGCGAATCCGACCAGCGGAGGCGGGCTTGGCGACCGTGCTGTGGGCTTCCGCTTCAGCTCGGCGGGAGACAATGTCGACGCAGAGAACAGCTTCGGCCAGAACCTGACGCTTCGTTCAGACGGCCAGACAGTTCAATACGCCTTCGACGGCAAGACGCTGGTTGGTTATATCGGCGCCAACCTGGCGAATGGCACGCGCATTTTCGAAGTGACGCTCAGCGATGCCAATGACGGCTCCTATACGTTCAAGCTGCTGGGCAATCTCGATCACCCGGCCGGCAGCGGCACCAATATCGTCAACCTGACCTTCAACTACACCGCGACGGACGGCGACGGCGACACCAGCAACAGCGTCTTCACGGTGACCATTCGCGACGATGTGCCGGAAATCGGTGCGCCGGCTGCTTCGAGCCTGACGGAAGATACGACGGGAGCGGCCGGGTCCGAGACATTCGTGACCCAGACTGCGCTGAACAAGTCGCTCAACATCAATTGGGGTGCGGACGACAACAACAGCGGCACTGCAAACCGCTCGGTGGCGTTCTCGTCATCCATCGACTCCGGCGACAGCGTGCATACCACGGGCTCCGGAAGCCCGGTTCTGAAGTCGAATGGCGTTACCGTTCAGTTCCTGCGGATCTCCGATACGGAGATCTGGGGCATGGCCAACGACAACGGCGGCTCGCTGACGATCAACGATCGCAAGGTGTTCCACATCACGTTGTCCGATACGGGCAACGGTACCTACACATTCGAGCTGCTGGATAATCTGGATCACGTTGGATCTGGTCAGGGAAGTGCACTGTCGCTGCAGCTTGGCTTCGTCGCTACGGATGCGGACGGCGACACCGACAGCAGCAGCTTCACGGTTACGATCAACGATGATAACGGCCGGCCGTCCATCGGAACGGCGGAAACAGTTTCGGTCGATGAAGACGGACTGACGGGCGGCAATACCCAGCCTGCCATCGGAGATCTCCCTGGTGCTGCGACGTCAGCGACAGGATCGCTTTCCATCTCCTGGGGGGCGGACGACAACAATTCCGGATCGGCTGACCGTTCGGTCGCGTTCTTCGGCATCAGCAATGGCCAGAATGCGACGTCCAACGCCGGTCTCCTGACCGTCGATGGGGCGCAGGTCAAACTGTGGGTCGTCGGCAATACGGTTTATGGCTATACCGGCAGCAATCCAGCGAACGGTTCGACGCCGCCATCGGCTGGCAGTCAGGTGTTCACGGTTTCGCTCAGCGATCTCTCCGCGGGCAGCTACACTTTCAACCTGCTCAAGCATCTCGATCACCCGGCAGGTAACAACGAGAACGATATCGCCCTCAGCTTCGGCTATCGGGCGACGGATGCCGACGGCGATGTCACTGCGACGTCGACCTTCACCGTCACGGTCAATGACGATTCGCCGGTTACGACGGGTGCGATCACCGCGGCGACCGTGCTGGACGACGATGCGTTCGCTGGCGGCAATGCCGGCGGCGCCGACGATGTCACCAATGCCACCTCGGCAACGGGCGCAGCCGGTGCGCTGTTCTCGGCCGGCGCGGACGGATTCAAGAGCGTCACGCTGGGTTCGATTACGGCGTTCAACGCGATCTACAACGATGCCAACGGCGTTGCTCACCAGGAATCCGTCACGTGGGGATCGGCGAACGTTTCAAATGGTGTAACCACCTGGACCGCGATCGGTGCCGTCAGTGGGACCACCGTGGCAACATTGGCGATCGGCGCAAACGGCTCTTACACCTTCACAACCTCCAAGCCATTGGTGCATCCGGCGGCCGGAGCCAATGAAGAAAACCTGTCGCTGACCTTCAACTACACCGTGACCGACGGCGATAACGATCCAGCCACGGGATCGCTGACGGTTAACGTCAATGACGATACCCCGGTATCCCAGGGTATCGTGACGGCCGCGACGACGCTCGATGACGAAGCGCAGACCGTCTTCACGCCGACCAATGCCGGAGGTGCGTCTGGCGATGTAAACCCGGACACCAACACCACGTCGGGAGCCGCCGGCAGCCTGTTCACCGCCGGTGCTGATGGCTTCAAATCGGTCGCAATGACATCCGCGACCTTCAGCGTCGTCTACAAGGATGCCAACGGCTTCGCTCTAACCGAGACCGCGACCTGGGGCTCGCCCGTGGTGGGCGCCAATGGCGCCACCACCTGGACGGCGACTAGCTCGCATTACGGCTCTGCAGCGGTTCTGGTCATTGGTGCGAACGGTTCGTACACGCTGACCGTGAACGCGCCGATCGCGCATGCAACGCCTGGAGCGGCGGAAGAGAACAAGGCGCTGACCTTCAACTTCACGGTCACTGACGGCGATGGTGACACCGCCACCGGCTCGCTGACGGTCAACGTCAATGACGACACACCGGTGTCGAAGGGTATCGTGACGGCCGCGACAACGCTCGACGACGAAGCACAGACGGTGTTCCCAGCCAACGCCGGAGGTGTGTCTGGCGACGTGAGCCCGGATACCAAGACGGTCTCCGGTGCTGCCGGCAGCCTCTTCAGCGCAGGCGCAGACGGCGTGAAGTCCGTTGCGATGACGTCGTCTACCTTCGGCGTCATCTACAAGGATGCCAACGGTTTCGCTCAGACAGAGACCGCGACCTGGGGCTCGCCGGTGGTGGGTGCCAATGGCCTCACGACCTGGACGGCAACCAGCGCCCACTACACGTCTGCTGCTGTTCTGGTCATCAATGCCGACGGCTCCTACAGCTTCATCGTCAACGCCCCGGTCGTCCATCCGACCAATAGCACGACGGAAGAGAATAAGGCACTGACCTTCAACTTCACTGTCACCGACGGCGATGGCGACACGGCGACCGGTTCGCTGACCGTCAATGTCAACGATGACACCGTCGTTCTCGGGACTGCCGTGGCTGGCTTCGTCGATGAAGAGAATCTGGCGGGCGGCAACAAGAATGACGGCTATCCGGGCGATCTGACGGCAGCCCAGGGCGACAACGGCACGCGTTCCACATCCGGTTCGCTGGCGATCGCCTTCGGCGCCGACGGCAAGGCTGCGACCGTCACCGGCGGCACCTCGACGCAGACATTTACGTTCAGTGGCAACAGCACGCTGACCGCAGATCTGATCGTCACCCAGGGCACGGTCAATCATCCGTCCGCCTCGGGCATCGTGTTCGGCGGTCTCAACAATCCGATCATCATCAATGCCAATGACAGCTTGCCGTTCAAGCTGGATGCGATCGATCTCGGACTGTCGGGCGCTGCGACGACGCCGACCGTCATCTTGAAGGGCTACGATGCCAACAACAATCTCGTCGCGACCTATACGCTGAGCGTGGCCAATGTCGCATCGCTTGTGTCGGGTACGCCCACGCATTTCGATGCCACGGGTACACCCTTCGCGAATGTGTTGATCGACCGACTCGAGATCTATACGGGTGCAGGCTTCAGCGGTTACGTGATGGCCGACAACCTGGTCGTCACGCAGAACACCGCCAGCGGCCCGATCGTGGTCGATGCCGCCGTCACCTTCAGCGATCATTCGAACGGACTGGCCAACATCGTCGTCAAGGATGCCAATGGCAACGACGTGACTGCGTCGCTGACGTCGAACGGGCAGGCCGTTCATTATGCGATGATCGATGCCGTGACCCTGGTCGGCTACACCGGTGCCACCGCGCCGACGTCGCTGACCGACCCGCGCGTTGTGTTCTCGGCCGTTCTGTCGAGCGCCTCGGCGAACGGTTCCTACACCTTCACGCAGGTCGCAAACCTCGATCATCCGATCGCGGGCCAGGAGGACGATCTCACCTTCACCTTCAACTTCACTGCCAAGGACGGTGACGGTGACAAGGCGAATGGACATTTCACGGTCACCGTCGATGACGACGCTCCGGTCGCGACTGCTGCCGTGCTTACGGGCGCGGTCTATGAAAACGAACTGAGCACCGCTACCGACGATTTGTCGACGGGCACTCAGGCCGGCAACGCAGATAACAAGAATGGCGATGCAGGTACCGACGATTCGATCTTGGTCGGGAATCTGTCCTCGCTGGTTTCAATGGGAGCGGACTCGCCAGGTACCTTTGTGGTGGAGACCACGAATCTGTCGGCGTCGCTCACTTCGCTGACTTCGGGCGGCGTTGCGCTGACCTATACGGTCGTCGGAAACACGCTGATCGCCTGGGCTGGTACGAACCAGATCTTCACCTTCGCGGTCGATGCGACGACCGGCGCTTATACGTTCACGCTTAAGGGGCAGATCGATCACGTTGCGAATTACGTGATCGATAATGCCTCGATCCCGGTCGCAGCGATCGACCAGCCCGGCGAAATCTATGCGGTCGCGGCGATCAACGGCAATCCTCGTGCTTTTGAAGGCCGCTTGCCGGACGGCGATGTCATCATCAGCGTCACGAACAGCGGAAACACGGCCGTCAACTGGGTTCTGCATAACACTGGCGGCGGCACCGATTATCCGCTGTCGATTGCTGCAAACACGACGATCTTTATCAACGTTGGACAAATCTCGACGCCGCCCAACGCGCATTTCGAACTGACCGGACCGGGTGCCCCGAACGGGCAGACGACGGTGAATTCGGGTCATCAGGACATCGTCGCTACCGGCGGAACAGATGCGATTGCGCTCGATCTGTCTTCGGCGGTGACCGTCCGCGACGGGGATGGTGATACCCTTGCGCTGCACGACCAGCTCACTGTGACCATCACCGACGATGCTCCCGTGATCGTCAGCTCCGCGGTGGTTGGAACCGTCGACGAGACCAATACGCCCCTGGTGCAGGTCGCTTATGGCAGCCTGAAAGTCAGCATCGGCGCGGATAAGATCGGCGCGCATCTGGACTTCGGCACGGACAGCAACGGTCAGCCGCTGCATCCGACGGGCCTCACCTCGGACAACGTGGCCCTGGACTACGTGCTGCGCACGACCCAGTATGGCGAGAAGCAGCTCGTCGCCTTCAAGCATGGCGACACGGCCGACAATCCGGTCTTCATCGTGGCGCTCAGCTCGCCGACGAACCCGACCTATATCTTCACGCTGTACCAGAACCTCGATCACGCCGCGAATTCGAACACGGTTGATCTCGGCTTCACGGTGCGCGTGACCGACGGGGACGGCGACTATGTCGATCAGGCGATCCACGTCAACGTGACGGATTCCGTCCCGACCATTCCGGTGACGACTGTGCAGCGCGCAGACGTGCAGGACGATGCGCTGGTCAACGGCAATCCCGAGGCCGGCGATACCGCGACGGCGTCGGGTACGCTCAGCTTCAACTTCGGCGCGGACAGCAACGGTCATCTGTCATGGGTCAGCGCGACCCTGCCGAACAGCGGGTTCACGAGCGTTGTCAACGGCAACGTTTTCGAGATCTACCAGCTGCAGAACAGCGTGAACGTGAAGGTCTTCACGGTCACCCTCAATCCGACCACCGGTGAATATCAGGTGCAGCAGTTCGCAGCCGTCCATCATCCGGATGGCGCCGGCGAACTCGGTGAAACCTTCAATCTCACCTATCGCGTGACCGATGGTGACGGCGATTACGTGGACGGCTCGCTCAGCGTGGTGGTCGGCGACGACGTGCCGGTGATCATTGGCAACGCGACGCAGGTCAATCTGCTCAGCAATGGCGATTTCTCGGGCGGCAGCGCCTGGCACGACGCGTCGTACGGCGCCTGGGCGACCGAAGCGACCGGCTGGAAGATCTCCGGTACGGTACCCGGTCAGACGGGCGTTCAGCTCGAGCGCGTCCCAAGCGGCTATTTCGGGGTTGTGACGTCGAATGGCGAGCCGATGGTTGACCTCGGTGCATCGCCGGGCAACATCGCAATCTCCCAGACCCTGACCGGTCTGACGGTCGGCCAGCACTATACGCTGAGCTTCGAAATCGGCACTTACGATCCGTCGTCCTCAGGACTCCAGGTCTATTGGAACGGGCAGCTCGTCGGCACCTATGCGCCGGGCTCGACCATGGCCATCCAGACGCTCGACCTCATCGCGGCGGGCGGTCCGAACACCGCCACCTTCAAGGAAGTCGGCAATGCATCGGACAACACCGGCACCTATCTGGCGAATGTCAGCCTGGTTCAGGCGTCGTCGACGTCGCTGCCGCTCTTCCACGCGGATATTGGCGAGGATGGCTCGTCCGTCGTGTCGCTGGTCAGCGGGACCAACTACCGCTTCGGTGCCGATGGCCCGGGCTCGGTGGCGTTCGACACCGTCCATGCCACCATTTCCACCCCGACCGGCACCCTGATCGGTGTGCCGTCGATGTCCTACGACCCGGTCACCGGCAAGGTGACGGTCAATCCGGGCTGGGGCTTCAACGGCCTGAGCGAAGGCGAGATCGCAACCCTGTCGGTGCCGTTCACGGTCACGGACTCGGATGGCGATACCAAGACCGGAATCTATCAGTTCACGATCCACGGCACGAACGATGCCGTGAGGACGTCGGAAGGCTTCCCTGACGCAGGGACGATGACCGAATATGCGGAGACCGATCCGCGCGCAGGCTCTTCGACCGATCGCGTCGAATTCGATGCACCTCCCGGATATGGCGGTCTCAACGGTGGCGGCTTCTGGATCTATGACGACCAGGGCGATACCCATACGCTGACCGTGACGCCGCAGGCCGCCGGTTATCTTGGGCATCTCACCGCAGTCGTCTCGGAAGAGACGGTGAACGACGGTGCAGGCTTCGTTAACTGGCAGTATCACGTCACCGACGCCGACCTGAATCCGCTGGCGCAAGGCGAAACCAAGGTCGAGAAGTTCACGATCACGGTCGCCGATGGCCATGGCAGCACCACCTCGCGCGAGATCACCGTCACGCTGGTCGGCACCAATGATGTGCCGGTGATTCACGTCGACAATGGGGACAGCGACGCGAAGTTCCTCACTGAAACCAACGTCGGCCTGACCGCCAGCGGCACGCTGAGCGTGACCGATGTCGATGTCTCCGACACTGTCACGGCAAATGTCCTGTCCGTCTCTGCGTCGGGATCAGGAATCGAGAACCACTTCACGTCAGCGCAGTTGCTGAGCTTCCTCTCGCTTGGCGCGAGCCAGGTGAAGGCGGCTGGTAGCACGATTGGTGACATCGCCTGGACGTTCAACTCGCAGGGTGAAGCGTTCGACTTCCTGCCGAATGGCTGGGAATCGAAGATCTCCTACACGATCCAGGTCTCGGACGGTCACGGTGGCGTGGACAGCCATGTGGTCGAGATCAAGATCCATGGTACCAATGACGCGCCTGTGGTCGATCTGAACGGTGCTGCAACAGCGGGTAACGACGTCGCAGTCACCGTGGTCGAGCAGATGCCGCAGTGGATTCTGAACGGCGCGACCCTCACCGATGTCGACTCCACGACGATGCATTCGATGACGGTCACATTGACAGCGCAGCCGGATGGGCTCGGTGTCGAGGGGCTGTCGTTTAATACGAGCGCGATGAATGCTCTGACAACGGCTGGCCTGACCTACGGCTATGACGCGACCACCGGCGTTCTCACCGTGACCGGCGATGCGTCCAACGCCGTCTACCAGACCATCATGCGCGGTGTTGTCTATCAGTACACCGGCGATGCCCCGAGCACGGGCGACCGCACTGTGACCGTGGTGGTCAATGACGGTCTGGATAACAGCATCACGCACACGGCAACGGTGCATGTGCTGCCCATGAACGATGCGCCGTCGCTGGCGGGGCCGCTCGCGGCAACCGTAACCGAGGGCGGCATCCATACCCTTACGGCCGCCGAACTCGGCTACACCGATCCGGACAACACCGCCTCCGAGGTCGTCTTCCACGTATCGAACGTCCAGCACGGCACCATCACGAATGGCGGCGCTCCGGCGACGTCATTCACGGCCGCCGAGCTGGCCGCCGGCCTGATCAAGTTCACCCATGACGGCTCGGAAGATTCGACGACGACCTTCCAGGTCACTGTTGAGGATGGCAACCAGGACGGCTCGACGCCGGTCCCGGGCACCTTCACCTTCACGGTGGAGGGCGTGAACGACGCGCCGGTCATCACTTCGGCACCGCTGCAGACGCATGCCGACATCTATGCCGCTGGTTTCCTCGACTACGCGGTGACGGCGACCACCGCCGCGGACCACAAGTTCGAGATTGATCAGAATATCGACACGCAGATCGGTGCGCTGCTGGCGGCAACGCCGGCCGACATGCATGCGGTTCTGGTGGGCGTGCAGGCTGCGCTTGGCCATGCCGCCGGCTTCGCCGATGCGATCGCTGCGGTGTGGGATTATGTCGACGATCACTACAGCTATTACGATACGGCCATCAATGCGGCCGGTGTTCGCCTTGCGATCGAATATGCCAAATACGTCCAGGACGGTGGCGCACCGCTGAGTGGCGTGGTCGTGAAATACGAAGCTGACGGCCCGGACTATGGAAACCTGCCGGACCGTGCGCAGTCAATGCATGACAATCTGCTCGGTAATCTCGATAAGGCCTCGATCGACGACAAGTTCCTGCCCGGTGGCGCCGGCGGTTCGAACGGACCGCCGAACGGTGTTGCCGATGTGGCGCTGCATGATCAGCTGATCGCGGAGATCGCGGCGGCGGGTCTAAGCGGTCGGCCGTACTATGCCGGATACGAGGATTCATTTGCGTCTCCGTCGCAGCAATGGGACGCGGCGCATGGCCTGCTGCCGGGCGGTACGCACCAGATCATCAGCGGCCAGCTCGCGGCCACGGATGTCGACACCAATGACGCAGGTCTTCTGACCTGGTCGCTGAACACGACAGCGTCGCCATACGGCACGATGTCGATCGACCCGGCGACCGGTGTGTGGAGCTACGATCTCGACAACGGCCTCGCTGCAACGAAGGCGCTGCATGTTGGCGAGGTCGTGACGTTGAACTTCGTCGCGACCGTGACCGATGCTCACGGCGGCAGCGCCAGCCAGACGGTGACGATCACCATCCATGGCGGCAACGATGCACCGGTGACGCAGAACGAGGTCTACTTCATCGACGAAGACCAGGTCCTGACGAACGCCCATCTGCTGGCCAACGACAGCGATCCGGACGGCGACGCCCTGACGCGCGTCGGCCTGGTGACCGGTAATCCGTGGGGCCCCGCCGGTTCCACGTCGGTTACGCCCGCTGGCGACCTGACATACACACCCGTCGCGAACGAGAGCGGCTACTCAGTCCTGACCTATCAGGTCTCCGATGGGTCCAGAACGACGCCGGCCACCGTGACGATCAATGTTCGTCCCATCGCCGATGCGGCGGTGCTGTCGGCATCGGGCGGCAACGAAGACAACGCCTTTGCCATCCACATTGCCTTGGGCGATACGGACGGTTCGGAGAAGGCCACCCATATCGAACTCAGCGGCTATCCCTCCGGCGCGACCTTCAATCAGGGCTCGCTGCAGGGCAGCGTCTGGGTGATCGATAATCCCGCCGGGATCGACCTGGCACATCTGACCATGACCCCGCCAAACAACTACAATGGTGCGTTCAACCTCGGTGTCAGCGTGACGGTCGTCGATCACGCCACGCTCACCACCGGTCTCGTAACCGATACCGCGACTTCGACGGGCACGATCGCCGTAACGGTCAATGCGGTGAACGATCTGCCGGTGCTGACGGCGGACGATGCGACGCTCACCGAAACGGCGAGTGCGGACGCTGGATTGCTGAGCAAGACCGGAAATATCCTGAGCAACGATCACGACGTCGATGGCGACACGCTCAGCGTGAAGACCATCCGTGCGGCGAACGGCGTCCCGACCGATGAAAGTCCCATCGCCATCGCTCCGGGCGGCAATGTGACTTCGCATGGTATCTACGGCGATCTCGTGATGCATTCGGACGGCAGCTACACCTATACGGCGAATGCCGCCTTCGATGCGCTGGCGGACGGCGTCCAGAAGACCGACGTCTTCAAGTATGTTGCGATGGACGGGAACGGCGGCGAGGCCGCGCAATATCTGACGATCCACCTCACCGGCGTCAACGATACGCCGGTCCCGGTCAACGACGATCAGAACCTGACCGATACCGCGGCTATCGACGCGGGTACGGTAAAAACGTTTGCCGGCAGTGTTCTGGCCAACGATCACGACGCGGAGAACGACCCGCTCACGGTGATCACGATCCGGCCCGACGCGCAGTCAGGCCCGACCTATCTCAACGGCGCCACGACGGTCGCGCACGGCGTCTATGGCGATCTCACAATCAATACGGACGGCACCTACACCTATACGCCGAACGCGGCCTACGATGCGCTCGCCGCTGGCGTCACCGCCACCGACGTGTTCAAGTACGGCGCGTCGGACGGCAACAGTGCCCACGGCGGTTTCCTGATGTTCCACATCACCGGCGGCAACGATCCGGCGGTGTTCACCGGCACCGATACGACGAGTCTGACTGAGTCAAACGTGGCTCAGTCGACCGGCGGCACGCTTGTTGTCAATGACGTCGACAGCGCCGACACGCTCGTGCCGCAGGCCAACGCGGCGGGCAGCAACAATTACGGCGTTTTCAACGTCAACGCCGACGGCACCTGGACCTACACGATGAACTCGGCGCATAGCGAGTTCGTCGCGGGTCAGACCTATACCGACAAGCTGACGGTCCATTCGGCCGACGGCACTGCGCATGATCTGACGGTTAACATTCTCGGTGCCGACAACAATCATGCGCCAGATCTCGTCAATGGCACTTACGGTGGCACGGTGACGGGGCAGGTGCATGCTTTGCCGGCCAGCGCGCTGGTCAACGGCAGCTTCGAGTCCGGGGGGACGGGATGGACTGTCACAAGCCAGGAAGGTGGAGCGAGCTTCTCGTCGAACTTCCCGGCTGATGGCTCGGGGAACTTCACCGCCAATTCGTTCGGCCAGGCCACAGGCATCAAGACGCAATTGACGCAGGTCGTCGATACGCTTCCGGGCCTCCAATACACCTTGTCGTTCCAGGTGCTTTCGGTGTCGCTGACCCCGGGTGCCCACGTCTATGTAAACTGGAATGGCGTTCAGGTCCTGGCCGTTGCGACGGCTCAAGCTTCAGGCAGCTATCACACCTTCACCGCCACGGTCACGGGAACAGGACACGACACCCTTCAGTTCGCTGTCGATGATCCGAACAACAATCCTGCAACCTTCGATTCCTGGCGGTTCGATGCGGTTTCGCTAACGCCGGCTGCACATTACGAATCCACGTCGGGAACGATCGCTTTCACCGACCTGGATGCCGCCGATACCCATTCGGTGACGGTGTCGACGCCGGTGGGCAGCAACTATATCGGCACTTTCGTGCCGATGGTCGATGACGTGACTCATCAGGTCAAGTGGACCTTCTACGCCAGCGACACCGATCTGCAGGCGATGACCAGCAGCACTGCTAATCAGACCTACACCATCAAGATCAGCGACGGTCACGGCGGGTTCGATACGCAGGACGTGACGGTGATGGTTGCCAAGCATGTCGACGCGGCGCCGGTCATCACCTCATCGGCACAGACCGGCTCCGTGACCGAGGACGCCTCGATCGGTGTCGTCAATCTTGTCCAGAATCCAACTTTCGAACTGCCCGACATCTTTAATCCCGTGCTGACGCCGTGGACCGTCAGTGGCGCAGGGCAAGTGCACATCAATGGCAGCGGCGCGAACGGTAGCGTTGATGCGGCTTACCTCGATCAAAACACGACGCTCAGCCAGACCATCACGACGCAGATCGGAACGACCTATACGATCGACTTCTTCCTGCACAATTACGGCACGCCGTTCAGCGTCAACGTCAACGGAACACCGGTCTGGACAACGAGCAACGTCATCCAGAATTGGACGGAATATTCGGTGACGTTCACTGCGACGTCGACATCGACCGTGTTGTCCTTCGCCACCACGGGCGTAAACGGCGCCGATATTGACGAAGTCTCGGTCCAAGCGGGAACCAAGCACATCGTCGCGGGGATCGAAACGAACGCGGGAACGATCACCTACACCGACGCCGACTTGGGTGACACCCACACTGTGGCGGCGAGCGGGCCGACATTCACATGGTCGGGTGGCTCGCTGTCGCAGGCCCAGATCGACGCATTGACGAACGCCAGTTCGCTGACGCTGAACCCGACCGACAGCACGGGGACCGGACAGGGATCGGTTGCTTGGAAGCACAGCATCGCCGACAGCGCGATCCAGTTCCTGAACGCAGGCCAGACCTTGACCGAGACCTATACGGTCACGATCGATGACGGCCAGGGCGGCACCACATCCCAGCAGGTGACAATCACGATCAACGGCACCAACGAGCCGGTCGCGCCGACGGGCCAAACAGGTACACTCGCTATTACCGAAGACGTGACGCGCGTCTTGACGCTGAGCGACTTTGGCTACAGCGATGCCGACGGCGACGCGATGGCGAGCGTCAAGATCAGCTCGATATCGATCACCAACGGCAAGCTGTTGTACGGCACCTCCCAGGTGACCAACAATCAGGTCATCTCCGCGGCCGATATTCTCGCAGGCATGTTGTCTTTCGCGCCTGCTGACGACCTCAGGAGTGGCAATAGCACCAATGGAACGTTCGCCTTCAAGGTCACCGACAGCAGCGGCATGACTGATGCCACGTCGCGGACGATGACTTTGGCTATCGGGGTAGATCAGTTCGACGCAGCAACTTCGAGCAGCTTGGGCACGACTGTGACGGCGGCGGCGCTGAACTCTGGATTCGGTTCGTACAACGAGGGCGGCGGAAGCGGCGACATCTTCCGCATCTCAACGGGTGGGGCCACGACGTATACGAGCCTGAACTTCCTGCGCAGCGACAACAATCTGGAGATCGGTTGGTCCGCCAGTGGCGGCATCGGATATGCGACGCTGCTTGATCAGTACGGAGCCGGCTCCAAATTCTTCGAGACGTTCCACTTCCAGAATGGCGGCTCCTACGCCGGCTACACATTGGCGGGAACGTCGAGCGGCGGCGCCTACACGTTGCTGTCCGGCCTGACGTCCAGCAGCGGTTCAAATCTCATCATCGCCGGCACTGAAGGCAACGACACCATCAGCACCGTCAATGGTACGGGCAACAACCTGTTGTTCGGCAATGGCGGCAGCGACACCATCACCGGCGGCTCGGGCAACGATCTGATTGTTGGCGGCCTCGGGAATGATACGCTTGGTGGCCGGTCAGGAAATGACACCTACGTGTTTGGCTTGACCGACGGCAACGATACCATTAGCGAATTCACCGGCACCGATCGCATCGTCATCAAGACCGGCGGTGCGGCGATGTCTGGCCTAACCGCTTTTGACGACAATACCGGCTTCTTTACCGGTAATTTGGTGATCCAGTACAACGGTCAGCAGATCACCGTTCAGAACCATTTCTTCGCAAATGGGTTCGAAATCGAGGCCATCAACTTCGACGGCGGGTCGGTGTATGGCTACGCGCTGGGAAGCACGGATTATGCGATCCCGACCGGCGTCACTGCAGATCCGTTCGAGGTCAATGGCTACCGCACCATATCAATCGCGTCCGGCAATAACTTCATCTCCGGCGAGATCGATACCGCGAATAGCATCACCGGTGGCAGCGGCAACGACATCATCTTCGGTGGCAACCAGGCTGATATCCTCACCGGCGGTAACGGCAACAATCTGATCGTCGGCGGCAAGGGCAACGACACGCTGGGCGCTGGCACCGGCAACGACGTCTACGCTTTCGGCATGACTGACGGCACCGATACGATTACGGATACCAGCGGAACCGATGCGATCTTCATCGCGACCCGTGGTGCCGCGATGTCGATGCTTACTGCGACCGACAACAACAATGGTAACAGCCACGGCGATCTGGTGATCCAGTACAATGGACAGCAGGTCACGGTGGTGAACCATTTCGACGGCGGTGCGTCGGGAGCCAATTCGATCGAATCGATCGCATTCGATGGTGGCTCAGTCTACGGCTACGATCTTGGTACCGCTTCCTACGCCATTAGCAATCTGGACCCGAACAATGCAGGTGGTGCCCGTACCGTCGACCTTTCTGCGACATCGGTAAACAACTTCATCGCGGGCGAGGATGGCACCTCCAACGTTATCACCGGCGGCAGTGCCAAGGATCTGATCTTCGGCGGCAGCCAGAATGACACACTGTCGGGCGGTGCTGGCAACGATCTGATCCAGGGCGGAGCCGGAGACGATATCTTGATGGGTGGGCTTGGTAACGACGTCTTGCGGGGCGGCTCGGGAGCCGACACGTTTAAGTTCGGCGCGGGTCACATTGGCGCGGCGAACCTCGATTCGATCCTCGATTTCAGCAATGCTGAAGGCGACAAGATCGACATATCGGGCTTGCTCGATAGCATTGCCGGCGTGCAGGCGGATGGATCGAACATCAATAGCTACGTTCATCTGGCGCAAAGCGGGAATAACGTTGTCGTGCAGGTCGACACGACCGGAACCGGTAATTTCTCCGGCAACACGCATGATGTCGCAACGCTGGTCGGCTACGGAACCAGCAACGCTGATATTGTGAACATGGTGTTCAAGAACACAGATCACACGATGACTGTCTGATGACCGACGCGGCCGGCGATCCCGGCCGTGTCGCTTCAACGAATTGCAAAAGCCCCCGATCATCGGGGGCTTTTCTTTTGGGATATTGCTATTGAATTTGTCGGGTCTGCTAAATCTTCTGCCCCTGCGGCATCTTCGGCGCGCCACCACTGCCGCCCACATCGATCCTGATCCGCTGCACCTCCGTGCGGCCCGCCGGATACTTCACCTCGATGGTCACTTCATCACTGCCGACGAAATCTGCCTTCGATTGATAGAAGGCAATGAACCCCGGCACTTCGAGAGCGAGGCACTGCTTGTAATTGGTGGCGCTGACCTTACCGCGCTTGATGCTGACGGTGCCGTTGATTGGCGGCGTAACCATGCGCAATGCGGGCAGGGTGCCCGAGGTGCAGTCGGGCTGTACATTCAGATAGACGCCGACCTGGAAATTGCGCGCCGATGGTCCGCGCGCATTGCGTTCGACAACCTTCGGGGTATCGGGCTTGGGGGGCGGTGCTTGTGGTGTGGCGGCCGCGGGAGGCGGTGTTTGCGCAAACGCGGAGGTTGCGTGGCTGGAACTGGCGATTGCTAGCGACGCGGCAAGACCGGTCGCGATGGCATGTCGGCGAAACATGGAATCACTCTGATGTCGGCGCGCGATCGAGACGACCCGCCCGCATTGAGGATGCCGTAAAAGCGCTGCAATATCAATCGATCACAAGCAATCCAGAGCCCCATGGATCGATTCGGTCCGAACCGGCCGCAGGGTGTAATTCTTTGAATCAAAACGTGTTTGGGTAGCTTTGCAGGGCAATCGCCACATCTGTGGCGGGCATGCTAGGAGACTCCCGGGCGCCGGTATGGTGAATCGCCGCGTGCGCACCCTTAAGAATTCTGAGGTTTGTTGATGGTGTCGAAAGAAAGTTCCGCAGCGAAGGATGCTGCTCGCACGCTGCGTGTCGGCGTCGTGGGAGCAGGTGTCATGGGCACCAATCATGGGCGCGTGCTGGCCGGGCTGCCGGGCATTGAAATGGTCGGCATCGTCGATCCCATGCTCGAACATCGCACCCGCGCCGAGAAACTGATCGGCTGCAAGACCTTTGCCGATCTGGACGCGCTGCTCGCGGCTGGCGTCGATGCGGTGACCATTGCGGCGCCTACTCACTTGCATCACGAAGTCGCGCTGGCTTGTATCGCAAAGGGCATTCATGTCCTGGTCGAGAAGCCGGTGGCATCGACCGTGGAAGAGGGACGCGAGATCGTCGAGGCTGCGCGCAAGGCCAAGGTCACGCTGATGATCGGCCATGTGGAGCGTTTCAATCCGGCGGTCGCCACCATCAAGAAGGCGATCGAGGGCGAGGACATTCTCTCCATCGGCATTACGCGGGTCGGCCCGTTTCCGCCGCGCATGTCCAATGTCGGCGTTGTCATCGATCTCGCCGTGCATGACATCGACCTGATCCGCTGGTTCACCGAGAGCGATATCGTCGAGGTGCAGCCGCAGCTGGCCTCCGCCGTCGCCGAGCGCGAAGACATTGCGCTGCTCCAGTTCCGCACGGCCTCCGGCGTGCTCGCTCATATCAACACCAACTGGCTGACGCCGTTCAAGGCGCGCACCGTCACGGTCGCGACGCGCGGCAAATATGTCATGGGCGATCTGCTGACGCGGCAGGTCACCGAATGTTTCGGCTTCAAGACGGACGGCAGCTATTCGATGCGGCATCTGCCGGTCGGGCAGGACGAGCCGTTGCGCGCCGAACTTCTTGCGTTTCTCGATGCGGTGCGCACCGGCGGCGTGCCGGCAGTGACCGGCGAGGAGGGCGTCGCTTCGCTCGAAATCGCGATCCGGTGCCTTGAAGCGCCGAAGACACGCGCGGCGACGGCGACGCGTCCGGCACCCCGCAAGGTGGTTGGCTAACGCAAGTGCGACCCGGCGCGCATACACGCGCCAGCGTCCAATATCCAGACTTCAACACGACATTCTGCAGGCCAGTTATCATGAACCAGCACACGCGCATCGACCCCGTTCCCTTCATCGACCTTGGCGCACAGCGTCAGCGGCTGGGCACGGTGATCGACGAGGCTGTCACCCGTGTGCTCAATCACTGCCAGTTCATCAATGGTCCGGAAGTCGCCAAGCTCGAGGCCGAGCTCGCCGGATATTGCGGCGCCAAGCATGTGATCAGCTGCGCCAGCGGCACCGATGCCCTGATGATGGTGCTGATGGCCAAGAAGGTCGGCCCCGGTGATGCCGTGCTGTGCCCGTCCTTCACCTTCTGCGCCACCGGCGAGGCTGTGGCGCTGGTCGGTGCGTCGCCCGTATTTGTCGAAGTCGACGAAGTCACTTTCAACATCAGCCCGGAGTCCGTGAAGCGCGGCATTGCCGCGGCCAGGAAGGCTGGCTTGAAGCCCCGGGCGATCATCCCGGTCGATCTGTTCGGCCAGCCCGCCGATCTCGACGCGATCAACGCCATCGCCGAGGCTGAGGGGCTGTTCGTGCTGGAAGACGCCGCGCAGGCCTTCGGCGCGACCTATAAGGGCAAGCGCATCGGCACCTCGGCGCTCGCCACCACCACCAGCTTCTTCCCGGCCAAGCCGCTCGGCTGCTTCGGCGACGGCGGCGCGATCTTCACCGATGACGACCAGCTCGCCGAGGACCTGCGCAGCATCCGCATCCACGGCCAGGGCTCGGACAAATACGACAATGTTCGCCTGGGGATCACCGGCCGCCTCGACACGATCCAGGCTGCGGTGCTGCTGGAAAAGCTGAAGATCTTCGACGACGAAATCGCCGCCCGCAACAAAGTCGCCGACCGCTACGCCCGCAGTCTCGGTAATCTCGTCACCGTGCCACGAGTCGCCGAAGGTAATACGTCGATCTGGGCCTGCTACACCATCCGTTTGCCCAAGGGCACTGACCGTGACGCGTTTGCCAACGCGCTGAAGGCGCAGGGCGTCCCATCAGCGATCTATTACGCGAAGTCGATGCATATGCAGACGGCCTACAAAGACTACCCGGTCGTCGATAGCGGGCTGCCGATCTGCGAGGCGCTGTCGGCCGATGTCATCAGTCTGCCGGTTCATGCCTATCTCGACGAAGCCACCCAGGATCGTGTCATCCAGGCTGTGCGCGACGCGCTGGCGGCCTGATTTGGCCGTTTTGCACAGCCGCTTCATGCTGTAGAAGCGGCTGATGCTGGGACGCATTTTCACTGTCGGCGGATATACGCTGCTCTCGCGGATCACTGGCTTCGCGCGCGACATCATGCTTGCGGCGATCCTCGGTGCCGGACCGGTGGCCGATGCCTTCTTCGTGGCGCTGCGACTGCCCAATCATTTTCGCGCTATTTTCGCCGAAGGGGCGTTCAATGCCGCATTCGTGCCGGCCTATGCCCATGTGACGGGGAAGGGCGGCCCGCAATCGGCGCATCTGTTCGCCGACCGCATTTTCACGCTGCTGTTTGCATCGCAGGTCGTGCTGCTCATCCTGGCCATCCTGTTTATGCCGCAGGCCATGAGCATTCTCGCGCCGGGCTTCACTGACGACCCCGTCCAGCGCCATCTTGCCATCGAGCTGACACGCATCACCTTTCCCTATCTGCTGCTGATCACGCTGGTCACGCTCTATGGCGGCATGCTGAACGTGATGCAGCGGTTCGCCAGCGCCGCGGCGGCCTCGATCTTCCTCAATATCTCGATGATGGCCACCCTGGCGCTCGCCACCTTTTTTCCGAGCGCGGGTCATGCCGCTGCCTGGGGCGTGCTGATCTCCGGCGTGCTGCAATATTTGCTCCTCGCCGGTGACTTGCAGCGCCATGGCGGGCTACCGCGTTTCGCGCCGCTGCGCCTCGACGAGGACGTGCGCAGCTTCTTCCGCGCGCTCGGCCCGGCGACGCTGGGCTCCATGGGCACGCAGGTCGCATTGTTTGCCGACACCATCATCGCGACCTTCCTGCCGGTCGGCGCGCTGTCCGCGCTGTATTATGCCGATCGTCTCAACCAGTTACCCATCGGGGTGATCGGCATCGCCATCGGCACGGTGCTCTTACCGGAAATGTCACGGCGGATGGCGGCAGACGATCACATCGGCGCCATGGGCGCGCAGCGCCGCGCTTTCCTGTTCACGTTGCTGTTCTCGCTGCCCTTCGTCGCTGCATTCCTTGTGGTGCCCGACGTCATCATGCGCGCGATGTTTGCCCGCGGGGCCTTCACCAAGGCCGATGCTGCCGTCGCTGCAGCGACGCTCGCTGCCTATGCTATTGCGCTGATCCCCTTCGTGATGATCCGCAGCGCCGTGGCGACCTTCAATGCCCGCAAGGACACCACGACGCCGATGATTGCCGCGCTTACCGGCATTGCAGTCAACGTCGCGCTGAAGATTCTGCTGATGGGGCCTCTGGCGCAGATCGGCCTTGCGCTTGGCACCGCGGCGGGTGCCTGGATCAATTTGTTGCTGGTCATCTTCTTCGCCATGCGCGCAGGCTATCTCGAATTCGACCGCGCGTTTCTGCTGGCGCTGGGCAAATTCGCGCTGACCGGCGTGGTCCTCGCTGCGGTGCTGTGGGGGACCGCGCGTGTTGCGGCGGAGCGGTTTGCGGGCCTCACCAGCCTCCGCGACGAAGCGACGCTGGGAATTCTCATCATCGTGACCGCCCTTGTTTATTCGGCATTGGTCCTGGCGCTTTTCGGCAAAAGCTGGCTACGCAGCCTGGTTCGCGCCCGATAGCTCGCTTCATCGTGTCCCAAAGTCGGGCAGGGAGACGCCCTATGCCACTTGCCGCCGTCCTCCTGCAGTGTAGATTGAGTCTAAACTGCAGTCGGAGGACCAATGGCCCCCATCAAATTCGGCGTCGGACAGAGTGTCCTGCGCAAGGAAGACGACGCCCTCATTCGTGGCCGTGGCCGCTATACCGACGATCATGCGCCCGCCACGTTGCATGCCCTCGTGCTGCGCTCACCGCATGCCCACGCTACTTTCACCATCGACATCAGCAAGGCGCGCACGCTTCCTGGTGTCGCTGCGATTCTGACGGCGGAGGACACCAAGGACCTCGGCGGTCTGCCGTGCCTGTTCAATCTCGAGGATCATCCTTTCACCGGGCCGGATTATCCGATCCTCGCCGCCGGTGAAGTTCGCCATGTCGGCGACGCCGTGGCCTTCGTCGTTGCGGAGACTGTTGCGCAAGCGCGCGATGCGATTGAGGCGATCGAGGTCGACTGGAAGCCGCTGCCGTCTGTGAACGGTCTGGTCAATGCCGTCGCCAAGGGCGCGCCGCAAGTGTGGGCCAAGCATCCCGGCAACATCCTGTTCGATGTACCGATTGGCGACAAGAAGGCGGTCGATGCGGTGTTCGCCAAGGCGCCAGTCGTGGCCGAAGTGAAGATTGTTAATCCGCGCGTCATCATCAACTACATGGAAACCCGCGCGGCGATCTGCGAATACGACGCCAAGCGCGATTACATGACGATGACCATCGGCAGCCAGGGCAGCCATCGCCTGCGCGACATTCTCTGCGACAACGTGCTCAAGATTCCGCACGACAAAATGCGCGTGATCTGCCCCGACGTCGGCGGCGGTTTCGGCACGCGGCTGTTTCCTTATCGCGAATATGCGCTTGTGGCCTTTGCCGCCAAAAAGCTCGGCAAGAACGTCAAATGGGCCGCCGATCGCACTGATCATTTTCTCGGCGATGCGCAGGGCCGCGACAATGTCACCCATGCACGCATGGCGCTTAGCGAGGACGGCAAGTTTCTAGCCATGGATGTCGACCTGATGGCCGACATGGGCGCGTATCTGTCGACCTTTGGACCTTACATCCCGCATGGCGGCGCCGGCATGTTGCCGGGGCTCTACGATATCCAGGCCTTCCACTGCCGAGTCCGCACGGTGTTCACGAATTCAGTGCCGGTGGATGCCTATCGCGGCGCCGGCCGGCCCGAGGCGGCCTATGTGGTCGAGCGTCTCGTCGATCAATGTGCGCGCAAGCTCGGCATGTCGCCGGATGCAATCCGCCGCAAGAATTTCATTTCGCCGAAGGCGATGCCGTACAAGACCGCGACCGGCAAGGTGTACGACTCCGGTGATTTCACCGCGCATATGAAACGCGCGATGGATGTTGCGGGTTGGAAGGAATTTCCAAAGCGTGCCAAGTCCGGGAAGAAAGAGGGCCTCGTTCGCGGTATCGGCATGGCCACCTATGTGGAGGTCTGCGGCACCATGGGCGACGAGACCGCCAATGTTGCTGTTGGCGCCGACGGCGACATCACCATCCTGATCGGTACACAGTCCACCGGGCAGGGCCATCACACGGCCTATGCCCAGATCGTCGCCGAACAGTTCGGCGTGACGCCGGACCGCGTCCACATTGTTCAGGGCGATACCGCGAAGGTGGCGACCGGCCTCGGCACAGGCGGCTCCGCATCGATCCCGACCGGCGGTGTCAGCGTGCAGCGCGCCACCAGGCAGCTCGGTATCAACCTCAAGGAGCTCGCGGCGGATGTGCTGGAAACCAGCGCGGCTGACCTCGAGATCGATGGCGGCGTGGTGAAGATCGCCGGTACCGACCGTTCGGTGTCATTTGCCGATCTCGCGAAGAAGGCCGATCCGTCGAAGCTCAATGCGTCGGAAACCTTCAGCAGCGCCGACGGCACCTTCCCGAATGGCACCCATCTGGTCGAGGTCGAGATCGATCCGGCGACCGGCAAGATCGCCATTGTCAATTACGTCATCGTCGACGATTTCGGCGTAACGCTGAACCCGTTGCTGCTGGCCGGCCAGGTTCATGGCGGCACCATGCAGGGCATCGGCCAGGCGCTGATGGAGCAGGCGGTCTATGATCCCAAGGATGGTCAGCTCGTCACCGGCACCTTCATGGATTACGCATTGCCGCGCGCGGCCGACGGTGCGGCATTCTCGTTCGAGACCCACAACATCCCGTGCACGACCAATCCGCTGGGGGTGAAGGGGGCGGGCGAGGCCGGCGCCATCGGCTCCTGTCCGGCCGTGATGAACGCCATCATCGATGGTCTCTATCGCGAATACAAAATCGAGCACATCGACATGCCCGCAACTCCCGAGCGGGTGTGGATGGCGATCCGCGAGCACGAACGTCTCCACACGCTGTAAAGCGCCGCCGCCGGGAATAGCCGGATGGCGGCGGGGTTCATCTACATGTTGCGAACTAGTCCTAATTGAATTCCAAACAGGGGTATTGGTTGATGAAACGTGCGCTTCTCGTTGTCGGAGCTTTGCTGTTGAGTGTGGGGGCGGTCTCGGCCCAGCAAGAGATCGTCAAGGAACGCCAGACGCTGATGAAGTCCAATGGTCGCGCGCTTGGCGGCACGCTCAGCGCGATGGCCAAGGGCGACAAACCCTATGATCAGGCCGCGGTCGAGGCCGCGCTGACCGTGCTGGACGAAACCGCCAAGAAGCTGCCGACACTGTTTCCGGACAGCACCAAGGGTCTGAAGGCCGAGGGTGACTATTCGACGTCGCCGAAGGTCTGGGAGGATAAGACCGGTTTCGATACCCACATCGTCACCTTCGCCAAGGCCGTCACCGACGCCAAGGCCAAGATCAAGGATCTCGACAGCCTCAAGGCGAATGTCGGCGGCATTGGCAAGGCATGCGGTGGCTGTCACGAGACGTTCAGGCTCAAGATCTGAGTCAGACCTCAGTCGGCAGAGCTATTTACGGACAAGATTGTCTGAAGTTGGTGCATGACATTTCGAAGCGCAGGCTTGGCGATCTTGCCGATGCGGTCAGCGTGCCGAACTTCAATGGTCGCGATCTTGAACGGGCGAACGACTGATGCGACGGGGAGGCCGCTACGCTCGTGGTTCGGGATGGGTACATCGCCGAGCCATGGCCTGTTCTCTGCGGATGTAATCATGACGACCCAGAGCAACGCGCTGGCTTCTCCTATCGGGCCGGAAGACACGACCAAAGCGGGGCGACGTTGCCTCGTGTCCTTATCTGTATAAGGAAATGGGACGCGGATGATATCGCCTTGCTCAAAGTCGGCCATAGGCCTTCCGGTCAGCGGCGCTATCCCATTCGTCGAATGTCGCGAAGGGGTCTTCGGGTTTGCTCTGCTCGGCACGCGTAAGGACGACGCGGCCTTCTTCGATGGCATAGGCGATCTCGTCGCCTTCCTTCAGCCCAAGCGCCGCGCGCACGGGTTGGGGGATCGTCGTCTGAGCCTTGCTGGTCATCTTGCTGGTGATCATCGAGCATCCTCAGATTACAATGTAAGGAAAGTCCTTACATTGTTCAAGTGGATGTCTTGCTCCGGAAATGAGATGTTTCCCGACAGCACGAGGGCGAGTGCTGTAGCACTCGCCCTCGTGTCCAAGCCATGTTCGGCACGAATGTTACTTCGTCACCTGTCCGCGGATCTCGCCGCCTTTGTTCGCCTCAGTGTGGACGTTGACATAGTACTTGCCGGCCAACAGGTCGGCGGCCTGCGCGTCGGTCAGCGTTGCGCTGCCTTCGGAGCCGGATGTGGCTGGTGTGATCGGTACGGCCACTCCGGCATTCTTGCCAGGTTCGGCGGGACCGTGGAAATGCGCCATGGTCGCAGGACCCGTGAGGCCGGAATAGATCAGCTTCCAGGTCAGCTTTTTGGTAGCGGGATCAAAATCGATATCGGCGGTGCCCTTGCCGGGGCTGGTATTGGCGGGCACTTCGGACGCGCTGTCGAGGGTCGCCCTCATCTTGTCAGCGAAAGCGGGGCCAGCGAGGGCGATACTGCTGCCGAGCGCGAGGGATGCGAGCATGATCGAACGAGATGACATGGTTTTCTCCCTGATGGTGGCGAGGTCGTCATGGCTGGAAACATCCGAGACGCCAATTCATTCCCCGAAGGCTTAAGGGATGGATCACGATTTCGTTCCGGCAGCGGCTGTTCGACGCGCTGTATTTGCTGAAGTTTGACCAGGATACCGATTGGACATGCGTGTGCTAAAACGGCTTTTTATTCTCGCACTTGTCGCGGCCGTCATCGGCCTTGGCGTGTTCTGGTGGCTGACGATTCCAGCGACGTTGGCTGCGAGCACGCTCCCGCCGCACACGCCCAATCCCGGCAATGGCGCGTTGATCTTCAACGCCGGTGGTTGCTCGTCATGCCATGCGACGCCGGCGCAGCAGGATCGGCTCAAGCTCGGGGGCGGGCTCCCGCTGACGTCGCCGTTCGGTACGTTCTATGTGCCCAATATCTCGCCCGATCCTGCCGCCGGTATCGGCCGCTGGAGTGAGGCTGATTTCGTCACGGCACTGTTGAAAGGCACTTCGCCAAACGGCTCGCACTACTTTCCGGCCTTCCCATACACGTCCTACCAGCACATGAAGGTGGAGGATATCAGCGACCTGTTTGCCTATCTGAAGACACTGCCGCATGTGGCCAGCAAGGCGCCGGATCATGCGGTGCCATTTCCATTTAACATCCGCCGCAGCCTCGGTATCTGGAAATTGCTGTTCCTTGATGGCAAGCCGTTCGTGGCGGATCCGTCGAAGTCACCGCAGTGGAATCGCGGCAGCTATCTGGTCAATGCGCTGGGCCACTGCGCCGAGTGCCACAGCCCGCGCAATGCGCTGGGCGGCATCGTGACGGCACAGCGCTTTGCCGGAGGTCCGAACTCCGACGGTGAGGGCTGGGTGCCCAACATCACGCAGAAGGGCCTCGCCGACTGGAGCGAGAAAGACATCGCGTATTTCCTCGAAACCGGGCAGAACCCCGAAGGCGACACCGCCGGCGGCTCCATGGCCCGCGTGATCCGCAATACCTCCCAGTTGAGCGCCGAGGATCGCTCGGCGATGGCGCTCTATCTGAAGTCGCTACCCCCGGTGGAGGGGCCACCAAAGCCTGCCAAAAAGGGCTAACGCCGCCCGCGCAAGGTTGGGTTGTGGCGCGGTGCAGCCCTGCATGGAAACCCGAAAAGCCATGTCGCATCGGTGGTTTTCGTGACGGGTCTCACGTGATTGTGTGCTGCAGCATGAAGGCTCGCACGATTCCCCTGATCTCCGTCTCCACGATCTCATGAACATCTTTAAAGCCGTGTCGCTGAAGATTGCGAGCACGATGGCGTTCGCCTTGATGGGTGCGCAGGGCCGCTATCTCGGCAGCGACATGCCGCTTGGCGAAATCGTCTTTGCCCGAGGACTGTTCGCCCTAATCCCCATCGTGCTGTTCTTCGGCTGGCGCGGTCAGTTGCGCGGCGCGCTGCGCACCAACCGCGTCTCCGCGCATCTGGTGCGTGGCTCGTTCAGCGTGATCGGCACCTTCTGCACCTTCGGGGCGCTGGCGAGGCTGCCGATCGCGGATGTGACCGCCATCGCCTTCATCGCGCCGTTGATCACGGTGGTTTTCGCCGCGATCTTCCTGAAGGAGCAGGTCCATGCCTATCGCTGGTCGGCGGTGGCGATCGGATTTTCCGGCGTGATCCTGATGTTGTCGCCGTATTTTCACGACCACGCGGCGCTGACCACGTCGATGATCATCGGTCTGTCGCTGGCGCTGCTCAATGCCTTCTCGTCGGGCGGTGCGACCATCCAGATCCGCCGGCTGACCGCAACGGAGTCCTCATCCGCGATCGTCATCTTCATGACGCTGATCGTGATGGCGGCGTCGCTGCTCACGGCGCCATTCGGCTGGCGCTGGCCGACGGGTTTCGAACTGGCGTTATTGGTCGGCATCGGCATTTCCGGTGGGCTCGGCCAGATGCTGTTCACCGAGAGCTATCGCTACGCGCCGGCCTCCTTCCTGGCGCCGTTCGACTACACGGCGATGCTGTGGGCCTTCCTGCTCGGCTTCTGGATGTTCGGCGAGGTGCCGACGCCTTACGTGGTCGGCGGCGCGGTCATCGTCGCGGGCGCAGGCATCTTCGTCATCCTGCGCGAACGCCATCTCGGCTTGAAGCGCCTGCGCGACACACCGATGTCGCCGATTTCCACCATGGCCGATGATGAAGCCGATCCCGATGCGCCCATCGCCGTCCGCGCAAGGTCGCGCTGATTTTTCGGTCAATTTTGTTGCAATGCACACTGCGCTTTGCTGGCAAGTTGCGACATTTCGATTTTAGAACGCGCGCAAATCACGAGGCCTTGCTCCCGCCACGCAGCTGGATTTATATGCATTTGCTGCTTTCACGCGGCATCCCGTGCATGACGGGCTCATGAGGCGAAATGGCTGCGCAAGGATGCTTGCCGGACGTATCGTTCCTTCCCAGATAGACCCGGCTGCACAGCGTTTTCCGACGACAGACGTTCCCGAAATCAAAGAGGTTACCAATGGTCAACCGCCTGCAATTCTACATCGATGGCGCCTGGGTCGATCCCGTCGTCAAGAAGACCACCCCCGTCGTCAATCCGGCGACCGAAGAAGCGATGTATGACATTGCGCTGGGCTCCAAGGCCGACGTCGACAAGGCTGTCGCCGCTGCCAAGCGCGCTTTCGAGACGTTCTCCCAGACTACCCGTGAAGAGCGCATCGCGCTGCTCGAAAAGATCATCGCGGTCTACAAGACCCGCATGTCGGATATCGGCGCTTCGGTCTCCGACGAGATGGGCGCTCCGCTGCCGATGGCCGAGAAGCTGCAGGCCGGTGCTGGCCTCGGTCACCTCGTCGCCACGCTCGACGTGCTGAAGACCTACAAGTTCGACGAGGCGCACAACGCCGCCATGATCACGAAGGAGCCGATTGGCGTCGTTGGCATGATCACCCCGTGGAATTGGCCGCTGAACCAGATCGCCTGCAAGGTCGCGCCTGCGCTCGCCGCCGGCTGCACCATGCTGCTGAAGCCGTCGGAATACACCCCGACCTCGGCCTTGATCTTCGCGGAAATTCTCCATGAAGCGGGCGTGCCGAAGGGCGTGTTCAATCTCGTGAACGGTCTTGGTCCCGATGTCGGCGTCGCGATGAGCGAACACCCGGACATCGATATGATCTCCTTCACCGGATCGACCCGCGCCGGCATCGACGTTGCCAAGCGCGCCGCGAACACCGTGAAGCGCGTCAGCCAGGAACTCGGCGGCAAGTCGCCGAACGTGATCCTCGACGGCGCAGACTTCGTGAAGGCCGTCACCGGCGGCGTCGCGCACATGTTCAACAATTCCGGACAGTCGTGCAACGCGCCGAGCCGCATGATCGTGCCGCAGGCAAAGATGAAGGAAATCGCCGCCATCGCGAAGGCGCAGGCCGACAAGACCAAGGCCGGCGATCCGCGTGCCGACGGCACTGTCATCGGTCCGGTGGTCAATCGTGGCCAGTGGGACAAGATCCAGGGCCTGATCCAGAAGGGCATCGAGGAAGGCGCCACGCTGGTCGCCGGCGGCCCCGGCCTGCCGGAAGGCGTCAACAAGGGCTTCTATGTGCGTCCGACGATCTTCGCCGACGTCACCGAGAACATGACCATCGCGCGCGAGGAAATCTTCGGGCCGGTGCTCGTGATCATGGGATCTAAGGACGAGGCTGACGCGCTCCGCATCGCCAACGACACGCCCTATGGCCTCGCTGGCTACGTCTCGGCTGACACGGTCGAGAACGCCCGCAAGTTCGGTCGCCGCATCCGCGCCGGCAACGTCAACTTGCAGGGCGCGCCGAACGACCGCACCGCGCCGTTCGGCGGCTACAAGCAGTCGGGCAACGGCCGCGAATGGGGCAAGCACGGTCTCGAGGACTTCCTCGAGGTCAAGGCGATCGCAGGCTACAACGTCGCGTAAGCTGAACCACTAACAAAACGCCGGCGCGGAGAAATCCACGCCGGCGTTTTTGTTTCTGACGCTTCGCCGGGCGAAGAGAGGCGCGCGCTATCCTCCCAACGCCCCCTGCGTGTTCACATACACCGCATAGATCGACTGGCTCGATGCCATGAACAGCCGGTTGCGTTTCACGCCGCCGAAACAGACATTGGCGCAGCGCTCGGGCAGCGCGATGCGGCCGATCTGTTCGCCATCTGGTGCGAAGATGAAGACACCATCGAGCTCCGGCTTGCCCATGCCCCAGCCGCACCACAGATTGCCGTCGATATCGCAGCGCATGCCATCAGGCGTTCCCGGGCCAGCATCGATCAGCACGCGCTTGTTCTTGAGTGTCTTGCCATCGGCAGCAACGTCGTAAGCCAAGATCTTTCTGTTTGGAACGCCGCGGGATTCCACGACATAGAACAGCTTCTCGTCCGGTGAAAAGCAGAGGCCATTGGGGCCGAGCACATCATCGGCGACGATGGTGGACGTCAACGTATCGCCATCGATGCGATAGATGTTCTGACCGATCTCGGATGGCGCCTTGTTGCCCTCATAGTCGCTCATCAGGCCGAACGGCGGATCGGTGAACCAGATCGAACCGTCGGACTTCACCACAACGTCATTCGGCGAGTTCAGCTTCTTGCCTTCGAAATTGTCCATCAGCACCGTGATTGTGCCGTCATATTCGGTGCGGGTGATGCGGCGACCGTGTTCGCAGGTGATCAGGCGTCCCTGGCGATCCCGCGTGTTGCCGTTGCCGTAATTCGAGGGCCGCCGGAAGTCACTGATCGCGCCGGTTTCCTCTTCCCATTTGATAATACGGTTGTTGGGAATGTCGGAGCACAACAGATAGCGCCCATCGCCAAACCATACCGGCCCTTCGGCCCAACGCATGCCGGTGGCGATACGCTCGATGGCGCCGAGCTTGATCCAGTATTTTTCGAAGCGGGGGTCGAGGGCGTGGATGGCGGGATCGGGATAATAGGTGGCGGGACGCCAGCCGGGGGAGGTAGTTGCATCGGACATTGTTGTCTCGTTCGTTATCGTTTCCTCGGAGACGTTTGCTAACATCGCCGAGGACAGGCGGCAAGCAATGCCGGTTGCGCTGCCTTGCCGTTACGCCGCTGCCGCGCCATACTTGTCTGACAACTGACAACATGGCGAGGGACGGAATGCCAAAGATCTTGATGACGGGCGCATCAGGCGGAATCGGTACGCGCTTGCGGGAATTGCTGCCGCCGATCTATCCGGACCTCGTGCTGAGTGATCTCACCGCGCCGCCAAATCTCAAGCCGCATGAAAACTTCAAACAGGCCGATCTCGCCGATCTCGCCGCGGTGGAGGCGATCTGCGAGGGCGTCGACGGCATCCTGCATTTCGGCGGCTTCTCGGTGGAGGGTCCGTGGGACACCATCCTGCAGGCCAATATCATCGGCGGCTATAATCTGTTCGAGGCCGCGCGCAAGAAGGGCGTCAAGCGCATCATCTTTGCGTCGTCGAACCATGCGGTCGGCTTCTATCCGCGTCACAGCAAGATCCCGCCGGATGTCACCGCGCGGCCGGACAGCCGCTACGGCGTCAGCAAGGTGTTCGGCGAAGCGGTCGGCTCGCTCTATGCCGACAAATACGGGCTGTCAGTAACGTGTCTGCGCATCGGCAATTTCGGCGACAAGCCGCTGGACCAGCGCCGGCTGTCGATCTGGTTGAAGCCCGAGGATCTGGTGCAGCTCTGCCAGATCGGGCTCGAACATCCCGCCATTCATTTCGAGGTGCTGTATGGCGCTTCCTATAACGAGCGCGCCTGGTGGGACAATTCCCGCGCCTATGAGCTCGGCTATCGCCCGATCGGCAAGGCCGAGGATTACCGCGAGCACGCAATGGCGGAACAGGCGAAGATGAAGCCCGATGCGGTCGGCGATTTCTATCAGGGCGGCGCATTTTGCAGCGCCGAATTCGCTGGCGATTTCAGCAAGGTCTGGGAGCCGAATTAGGGGCCCAGCCAGTCCGTCCCGCGCATTGACAAGAATTTTGGCGGCTTCATAAGAAGCATTCAAAACAAGCTTGGAATGGGAACGCGACATGGCCGACGGATTGCGCAAGGGGCTGACCAGTTACGGCGATGCCGGGTTCTCGCTGTTCCTGCGCAAGGCCTTCATCAAGGCCATGGGCTATTCCGACGATGCGCTGGACCGGCCCATCGTCGGCATCACCAACACCCATAGCGATTACAATCCCTGTCACGGCAATTCGCCGCAGATCATCGAGGCCGTAAAGCGCGGCGTGATGCTGGCCGGCGCGCTGCCGATGGTGTTTCCGACCATCTCGATCGGCGAAAGCTTCGCCCATCCGACCTCGATGTATCTGCGCAATCTGATGGCGATGGATACCGAGGAGATGATCAAGGCGCAGCCGATGGATGCGGTGGTGGTGATCGGCGGCTGTGACAAGACGCTGCCGGCGCAGATCATGGCGGCGCTGTCCGTGGATCTGCCGACGGTGGTGATCCCGGTCGGCCCCATGGTTGTTGGCCATCACAAGGGTGAGGTGCTTGGCGCCTGCACCGACTGCCGGCGCATGTGGGGCAAGTTCCGCGCCGGCGAGATCGACCAGCAGGAAATCGACGACGTGAATGCGCGTCTCGCGCCGTCGGTTGGCACCTGCATGGTGATGGGCACGGCCTCCACGATGGCCTGCATCACCGAAGCCATGGGCCTGTCGCTGCCGATGAGCGCGACGATCCCGGCGCCCCATGCCGAGCGTTTTCGATCGGCCGAAGCGAGCGGAAAGGTTGCCGCGACGCTCGCCAAGAACAAGGGGCCGAAGCCGAGCGAATTCCTGACGCCGGGCTCGTTCCGTAACGCTCAGGTCGTGTTGCAGGCAATTGGCGGCTCGACTAACGGACTGATCCATCTCACCGCGATGGCCAACCGCACGCCGAACCGGATCGATCTCGCCGCTTTCGACGAACTTGGCCGCGACGTGCCGGTGCTGGTTGATCTGAAGCCATCTGGCGATCACTATATGGAGCACTTCCATCACGCGGGCGGCGTGCCGAAACTGATGGCGCAGCTTGGCGATCTCATCGATCTCGACGCGAAATCTGTCACCGGCGAGACATTGCGCGAGATCGTGGCGAATGCCGAAGAGGTGCCGGGCCAGGATGTGATCCGCTCGAAGGACGATCCGATCAAGTGGGAAGGCGGGCTCGCCATCCTGCATGGTAATCTGGCGCCGCGGAGCGCCGTCATCAAGCATTCCGCTGCGTCGCCCAAGCTGATGCAGCACACCGGCCGTGCCGTCGTGTTCGAGTCCGTCGAGGACATGACCAACCGCGTCGACGATCCCGATCTCGACGTCAATGCCGATGACGTGCTGGTGCTGCGCAATGCCGGCCCGAAGGGCGCGCCGGGTATGCCCGAGGCGGGCTATCTGCCGATCCCGATGAAGCTAGCGCGATCGGGCGTGAAGGACATGGTGCGCATCTCCGACGCGCGCATGAGCGGCACAGCCTTCGGCACCATCGTACTGCACATCACGCCGGAGAGCGCTGTGGGTGGCCCGCTGGCGCTTGTGAAGAACGGCGACATGATCCGTCTGGATGTGGCGAAACGATCCATCGATCTTCTGGTCGACGATGCCGAGCTTGCGAAACGCCAGGCTGCGCTCCCGCCGGCGAAAACGCCGGACTGGGCGAAGCGCGGCTATGCGCATCTGTTTCACACCACGATCACACAGGCAGATGAGGGCTGCGACTTCGATTTCATGCGTGCGGAGGGGAAGGGCTGACGCTAGCCGGCGGCCGCTGACACTTCTTCCGCGGTCGGCATCGATGGTCCGGCACCCATCCGCTGTACGCAAAGCGACGCAGCGACATTGGCATAGCCAATGGCACTCTGCAGGGAATGCCCATCCGCAAGCCGCGCGGCAACAGCGCCCACGAAACAGTCGCCGGCGCCAGTCGTGTCAATCGCCTTCACGAGGCGGGCGGCTTCGAGATGAATCTCTCCATCCACGAGCGCGATGACGCCACGCCTTCCCAGCGTGACGCAGATGTTTGGCCGATGATCAGTCTGTAGTGTCGAAGCGGCATCGACAAATCGCGCATCGGGATCTGCCTCATGCAGCTCGACGCCTGCGAGCAGGCCGAGCTCACTTTCATTGAGGATCAAGACATCGACCAGAGCCATGAGCTTATGGTCGATCGGCATCGCCGGTGCCGGATTGAGTATCGTTATTGCGCCGGATGCGCGCGCCTGCGTGAAGAAAGCGGTGATGGCGGGCAGCGGAATCTCGAACTGGCTGACGGCAACGTCCCCCCGTCGGAGTGCGGGCGCGGCGACATCGGCCATACTCACCAGCGCATTGGCGCCGGGAACCACAACGATGGTGTTGTCGGCATTCGCGACGGTGATGATCGCCGTTCCAGTGCCAACGCCAGCGACCTCACGCAGGTGAGCGAGATCAACGCCCTGCACGGCCAGAAATGTCCTGGTGTCACGCCCGAAGGCATCCGCACCGGTACAGCCGATCAGCATGGTCGCCGCACCAAGTTTCGCCGCAGCAACCGCCTGATTGGCGCCCTTGCCGCCGGGAAAATACAACACCTCGCGGCCCGTCACGGTTTCGCCGATCGCCGGATGGCGGTCGGCGATCGCGACTACATCCATATTGATGCTGCCGGCGACGACAATCCGGCCCATGGCGGTCACACCTGTGCCCGATATTCCTCACGCACCGCTGCGATGTCAGCCAATGTTGGTAGTCCCGCTTCATTACCAAGTCGCTGGATCTTGAACGTCGATGCGGCCCGCGCGAATTTGAAATGCTCGGCCCAGCTCTGTGCGGGATTCGCGAGGTACGAATAGACATAGGCGCCGTGGAACACGTCGCCGGCGCCGTTGGTGTCGATCACCTTCTCGCGCGGGATCGGCAGCGCGGGCAGCGTATGGACGGTGCCGGCCTCGTCATACCAGAGCAGGCCTTTCTCGCCGAGTGTGACGCCGCCGACGCGGCAGCCGCGGCTCTTGAGATAATCGAGCATCTTCTCCGGCGTCAGATCCATCTGTTCGCAGAGACGCTCGGCGACGATGGCGACGTCGATGAATTCCAGCAGCTCATGCGTGTTGGTGCGCAAGCCGCCGCCGTCGAGTGAGGTGAGAATGCCGGCTTCGCGGCACAGTTTCGCGTAGTGGATCGCGGCATCGGGCTGATGACCATCGATATGCAGTGCACGGCAGGCGCCGAGATTGAGCAGCGGGAACGGATGGATATGCTCGTCGTCGCGGCAGCGGACGATGGCGCGCTTGCCGTCTTTCGGCATGATGAAGGACAGCGATGAACTCGCTACTTTGCGCGGATGGACCTCGATGGCGTACTTCGCGGACATGTCCATGAACATGCGGCCGAGCCAGTCATTGGCGACGGTGGCGATGAGATCGGGCACGATGCCCAGCTTGGCGCAGCAGAAGGCGGCGGTGACCGCATTGCCCCCGAACGACACCGCATAGTCGGAGGCGACATGCTTCTCGTCGCCGGTCGGCATATGGTCGGTGATGAACGTGACGTCGATATAGGTCTGTCCGATAAAGAGTGCCTTCATGAATCCGTCCGTCTCGCCTGAGGGATGGCTGCACTCGTCCGGAGACGGCGCATCAGTCAGCTTAACAGCGCCTGCGACGAGGTCACCACCGAAATTGTGCGATGCCGCAGGATGCCGCAGCCAGTTGAACGCGGTTTCCAGCACTTCCGCCGGAAAACTGGCATAGTCGGATCACAACAACGCCGCGAAATCGGGAGGGATGCGATGATCACCGGGCTGGATCATGTCGTCATTTTGCTGGAGGACCTGGAGGCAGGGATCGCTACCTATCAGACCCTGTTCGCCCGTGCGCCCGCCTGGCGCAGCACGAGCGATGGGGCGGCGATGGCGATCTTCACGGTGGCCAATATGTCGGTCGAGCTGATGGCGCCTGTCGGCCATGGTCCCGCCGCCGATCGCATCAGGGCCGTGCTGCCGGAACAGGGCGCGAGCCTCGCCAGCATCTGTTTCCGGACCGAAGATATCGCCGGGATGCATCGTCGGCTCGATCGCCTGGCGCTGAAGCCCGATCCCATCGCCGAGGTCGAGAGCAGGGACACCGAGACCGGCGCCACGCTGTCGTGGAAACGCACCCGTGCGGCCACTGATGCGACGCGCGGCGTCCGGCAATTCTTTCTCGAACTCTCGGGCGAGCGCCCGCTATCGTCTGTGGTGGGTGATGCGCCATTCCTTGGCCTCGATCACATCGTCGTGGCCACGCAGGATCCGGAACGCGCCGCTGCGCTCTATGGCGCGCGACTGGGCCTCGACATGGCGCTTGATCGCTCCAATCCGGAGTGGGGCCATCTGATGTTCTTCCGCTGCGGAGATCTGATCGTCGAGGTCGTGCACCGCCCCGACGACAAGGCCGACAAGAATCGCGACCAGCTCTGGGGCATGACCTGGCGCGTCGCCGATGCCGATGCCGTGCGCAAGCGTTTGCTCGCTGCGCATATCAATGTGTCGGAGGTGCGTAATGGCCGCAAGCCGGGCACCCGCGTCGTCAGCCTGCGCGACGGCACGCTGGGAATTCCGACGCTGCTCATCGAACGGACGGGGAAGGATTTGTGAGCTGAGCCCGTCGCTTATTTGAAGACCACCGAACAGCCCTGCCACAGCAGCACCAGTGAGATCACCAGCAACAGCGCATAGGCGATGTTGTAGAACAGGTTGGTCGGCGTATGTTTCACCAGCCAGATGCCCATGAAGTTCGCGATGATGGCCATCGGCAGCAGTGCTACTGACGTCGCGAAATTGCCGGCGTGGAATTGGCCGAGCGCGAAGTAGGGCACGATCTTCAGCGCATTGACGACGGCGAAGAAGATCGTGGTGGTTCCGACCAGCACCAGCTTCGGCAGCCGCTGCGGCAGCACATAAACCTGAAATGGCGGGCCGCCGGCCTGGGTCATGAAGGATGTGAAGCCCGATACCGCACCCCAGAATACGCCACCGGCCGGACCCATGCGGGTCGGTTCGATCCTGGCGCGCTTGCGCCAGACGTCGATCACGAAGATGAGGCCAATCAGCCCGACGGTGATACGAACGGCATTGTCGGAAATATAGGAGGCGAGCAGCCACGCCAGCGTCATGCCGGCGACCGCGCCGGGCAGCATGATCTTCAGATTCGAGGCATCCCATTCGCGGCGATAGACATAGATTGAGATCAGGTCCTGCGTGATCAGCACCGGCAGCAGCAAGGCGGCCGCCTCGAGCGGCGGCAGATAGAGCGCCAGTAGCGGCGTGGCGGCAATGCCGACGCCGGAGAAGCCGCCTTTTGAGAGACCGAGGAAAATCACCGCCGGAATGGCGACGGCGTAGAAGAGTGGGTCGGTGATGATCGCAGGCACAGGGAGGTCCGGTTGGGGCAGGGCAGTGATAGCGACGGCACCCGCAAAAGGCGATGTCCGTTTGCACATATGGCCCAGAACATGCTTTGTTCTCAAGCGCGCAAACGCATGCTACACGCGATAGATGTGCGGCTGTTGCGTCATTCCGCTGAGCGACGGGATACTGGTTTGGCAAAAACAACGAAAAAAGCGCCGAAGAAAGCATTGAAGTGGCAGCGCGACCCGGAAGGGATGCGGCTGCGCATTCTCGAGGCTGCCAAGAAGGAATTCGCTAGCCGAGGTCTTGCCGGTGCGCGCGTCGATCGCATCGCTGCACAGGCCGGCGCCAACAAGCGCATGCTGTACTACCATGTCGGCAAGAAGGACGATCTCTATCTTGCGGTACTCGAAGGTGCCTATGAGCAGATCCGTGCCGAAGAGCGTACGCTTGATCTCGAACATCTCGATCCGCCGGAAGCTATCGAGAGCCTGATCGCCTTCACCTGGAACTACTTTATCCGCAATCCGGAATTCCTCGCGCTGCTCAACACCGAGAATCTGGAGCGCGCGAAGCACATCAAGCGCTCCACCAAGGTGAAGTCGATGCATTCGCCCTTCGTGGAGATGATCCGCACGGTGGTTCTGCGCGGCGTGGCGACGGGCGATTTCAAGGTCGCGATGGATCCGGTGCAGCTCTACATTTCCATCGCTGCGCTGAGCTTTTTCTATATCGGCAACAACGCCACGCTCAGCGTGATCTTCGGCAGGGATCTCCTGGCGAAAGAGGCGAGGGACGAGCGGCTGGCCCATATGGTGGCGCTGGTCCTGGCAGCGCTTACCGGTCGATCCGTTGCTGAATTCCAGCTGCCGCCAGCGACGGTTGTCCACACGCCGGCCCGCCAAAGCGCCTGAAATCATTGTGTAATTTTCGCTAGTTAAGCGGCCAATTGACAACGGCGAAGCCATGCGGTGTATTTATCCAACAAGTTAAATGCGACCGCGAAGCGGGTACCTGGGAGACGAGACGCGTGAGTGAGAAGAAAGCACCCGGCAGTGTATCGAAGCTGCTGAACGCCTCATGGCTGCGCCCCTTCCTGTTGCTGGTGATGATCGTGGTTGGCTGGGATCTGGCGATCCGCATCTTCGGCATTCCCGCCTATCAGATCCCTGCGCCCGGCGACGTCGTGAAGGTGCTCTATACCGACTGGCCCGAACTGCTCGCGCAGTCATGGCCGACGACCTACGCCACGCTGCTCGGCTTTCTTGCCTCGGCCGTGTTCGGCATTCCCATCGCCATGCTCATTGCGGGCTCCCGGACCGTCGAGAGCTATGTCTATCCGCTGCTGGTGTTCTCGCAGTCGATTCCCAAAGTCGCCATCGCGCCCTTGTTCGTGGTCTGGTTCGGCTTCGGCATCGTGCCGAAGATCATCGCCGCTTTCCTGCTCGGTTTCTTTCCCGTCGTCGTGTCGGCGGTGCAGGGCTTTAAGTCAGTCGATCCCGATATGGTCGATCTCGCCCGCGCCATGAAGGGCAGCCGCTTGCGCGTGTTTTGCGCCGTGAACCTGCCGCATGCGCTGCCGGCGATCTTTTCCGGTCTCAAGGTGTCGGTTACGCTCGCCGTCGTCGGCGCTGTGGTCGGCGAATTTGTCGGCTCCAATTCCGGCATCGGCTATGTGCTGCAACGCTCGATCGGCACCTTCGATCTGCCGACGATGTTCGCAGCCCTCGTGATCCTCGCGCTGCTTGGCGTCATTCTGTTCTGGCTTGTCGATCGTATCGAACGCTTTGCGATTCCCTGGCATGTCAGCCAGCGCGCGGATGTCTTCATCGGGTCCTGATCGGGGACGCGCAATTTCCAAACAAGCGGTCCGGCGAAACGGGCCGCAATCACCTGCTTCAATGGGAGGCTAAAAATGCTGAAATGGATTACTGCTGTTTCGACTGCCGCGATCACGCTCTCGCTCGCACTGGCCACGCCGGCCGCTGCGGCCGACAAGGTGACGCTGATGCTCAACTGGTATGTCTATGGTGAGCATTCGCCGTTCTACTATGGCAAGGCCAAGGGCATCTATGAAGCCGAAGGTATCGATCTTGAGATCCAGGAAGGCCGCGGTTCGGCTGCCACCACGCAGGCCGTCGCCGCCAAGAGCGTGAACTTCGGCTATGTCGACGTTCCCACCATGATGCGCGCGGCCGTGAAGGGTGCGCCTGTCATCGCCACCGGCGTGCTGCTGCAGACCTCGCCGATGTCCGCCATGGGCTTCGTCGACAAGAACATCAAGAAGCCGGATGACATCAAGGGCAAGACCGTCGCGATCACCCCGGCGGATTCCATGACCCAGATCTGGCCGCTGTTCCTCAAGAAGGCCGGCCTCAAGGAATCCGATTTCAAGACCGTCGCCGGTGACGGACAGACCAAGCTGAACGCCGTCATCAACGGTCAGGCTGATCTGCTGCTCGGCTACGTCATGGACCAGTCCATGAAGATCAAGGACGCCACCGGTAAGGATGTCTACCCGATCAAGTTCGCCGATTACGGTATCCATCTGGTGTCGTCGGGCATCATCGCAAACACCGATTTCGTGAAGGCCAATCCTGATCTCGTGAAGCGTTTCATGTCGGCCACCACCAAGGCCGTCGAGGCCGCGTCCAAGGAGCCGAAGGCTGCTGCGCAGTCGATCCTCGATGCCAATCCGAAGGGCGGCAAGATTGATACCCTGACCCAGGGCTTCGAACTGACCATCCCGCTCTACACCACGCCGGAAACCAAGGGTAAGCGCCCGTTCCAGGTCACCGACCAGAACATGAAGGACTCGGTGGAACTGATGGTCGAATACGGTGGTCTGGAAGCCAAGGCCAAGGACAATCCGAAGGCTTTCTACACCAACGAGTATCTGCCGAAGTAACCGGCCGGCTATCTCGACCAAACTGACGAAACCAACAGGACTAGCCTTAATGACTGCAGCGATGAGGACCATGAGCGTCGATCAACCGAGTGCGCATCTTCGCGTCGTATCCGAGCAGTCCGCACAATCGAAGGCGTCGGGGATCAATCTCTCCGGCGTCTCCAAGACCTATGGGACCGGCGACGGCCAGGTGCAGTCGCTGCGTCCCCTGGACTTCCACATCAATGACGGCGAGTTCTTCGTCGTGGTCGGACCAAGCGGCTGCGGCAAGTCCACGCTGCTCAAACTGATCTCGGGCCTTCTTGCGCCGACATCAGGCGAAATCCACGTCGACGGCAAGAAAGTCACCGAGCCCCATGGCGATGTCGGCATCGTGTTCCAGAACGCGCTGCTGCTGCCGTGGCGGAACATCCTCAACAACGTGTTGATGCCGATCGACATGAAGAACCTGTCGCGCGAGAAATACATCCCGCGCGCGAAAGAGCTTCTGAAGATGGTGGGCCTCGAAGGCTTCGAGAAGAAGCTGCCGTGGCAGCTGTCCGGCGGCATGCAACAGCGCGCCTCGATCTGCCGTGCGCTGGTGCATGATCCCAAGATCATGATGATGGACGAGCCATTCGGCGCGCTCGACGCCATGACGCGCGAGAAGATGAATGTCGAGCTGTCGCGCATCCAGCGCACCACCGGCAAGACAATCCTCCTCATCACCCATTCGATTCCGGAAGCGGTGTTCCTCGCCGACAAGGTGCTGGTCATGACCGAGCGCCCCGGCGGCATCGCTGCAATCTATGACGTGCCGCTCGGCCGCGAACGCACGCTCGACGCGATGTCGAACCCGATCTTCACCGATCTGGTCGCACGCATCCGCAAGCACTTCATGACCAACAGCGCGCTGGATTGAGGCCCATTTCCATGTCGCCACGGATCGCCTTGCGAGACATTACGCTGTTCGAACGCCACGTGGCGTTCGTGCGGCCATTTCGCTTTGGCGCGGTGACGGTGAATGCCGCGCCGCAGGCTTTCGTGCGTATCGAACTCGAGGTCGAGGGCAGGGGCGTGTTCGTCGGCGCCTCGGCCGAACTGATGGTGCCGAAATGGTTCGACAAGCGGCCGCATCTGGCCATCGATGACACCGTGAATGAACTGCGGCAGTCGCTGGTCATCGCGAAAGAGCTCTATCGCGCGCAGTCGGGTTTCATTTCGGCCTTTGGTCTGCATGCGACCTGCATCGGCGACCAGATGACGGCCTGCGCCGAACTGGACATCCCACCGCTGGCTGCAAGCTTCGGTCCAGCGGAAATCGACAAGGCTGTGCTCGATGCGCTGCTGCGCGGACTGGGCACCGACTTCTTCACCGGCATGACGGCGAATGTCGCCGGGCTCACCCCGCGTCTGGCGCCCGATCTCGGCGCCGACGATATTGCGACTTTCCTCGCGAGCCGTGAGCGCCTGCCGCGCGTCGCCTTGCGCCATACCGTCGGCCTCGATGACGTGATCGAAGGCGAGGGCGGTGTCGCCGACCCCAGAGAGAATAGCGGTGCGCGCTACTTCAAGCTCAAGATGAACGGCAATCCGGAAGCGGATGCAGCACGGCTGACGCGCATTGGCCAGGCATTGACGACACTGCCTTACGACTATCAGGTGACCCTCGACGCCAACGAGCAATATGCCGATCTCAATGCGCTCGGTGCACTGGTCGATCGCCTGAACCATGATGCTGCGCTATCGCCCATGGCCTCGAAGCTGCTCTATATCGAACAGCCGATGCCGCGCGACATCACGCGTGAGTCGCCGCTCGGCGGGCTGTCGTCGCGCAATTTCATCATCGACGAAGCCGACGACAGTTGGGACGCATTCCCCGCCGCCAAGGCGCTCGGCTATCGCGGTATCTCATCCAAATCCTGTAAGGGGTTCTACAAGTCCATTGCGAATGCGACCCGTGCTGCCGCGTGGAGCGCGCAAGGCGTCGGCCACTTCATCACCGGTGAAGATCTCACCTGCCAGGCCGGCCTTGGCGTGCAGCAAGATCTGGCGCTCGGCGCGCTGATCGGCGTCACCCATGCCGAGCGCAACGGCCATCATTACGTCGATGGCTTCGGTACCGCGCCCGAAGGCGAGGCCGAAGCGTTCCTCAAAGCCCATCCCGATCTCTACAACCGCGACGGCGATATCGTCCGGTTGCAGATCCACGACGGCGATCTCCTCACGGGATCACTGACCTCTGCCGGATTTGCATCCGGCGCACATCCGGACTGGTCGGCGCTGGCGCCGCTTGAAGTCCCCCAAACTAAAGTCCTCCAGGAGTCCTGACTATGGCTGTCCACCGCCTCGGCATCATCATGAACGGCATCACCGGCCGTATGGGTCTCAACCAGCATCTCGTGCGCTCGATCGTTGCGATCCGTGCGCAGGGCGGCGTGACCCTGAAGAACGGTGATCGCATGATGCCGGATCCGATCCTGGTCGGCCGCAATGCCGAGAAGATCGAGGGTCTCGCCAAGAAGTACGGCATCGAGCGCTGGACCACCGATCTCGACAAGGCCTTCGCTGACAAGAACGACACCATCTTCTTTGATGCCGCCACCACGCAGGCGCGTCCGGGTCTGCTCAACCGCGCCATCGAGGCCGGCAAGCACATCTATTGCGAGAAGCCGATCGCGACCAATCTCGAAGCAGCACTCGACGTCATCAAGAAGGCCAATGCCAAGGGCCTTAAGCACGGTACAGTGCAGGACAAGCTGTTCCTGCCCGGCCTGAAGAAGCTTGCGATGCTCCGTGACTCTGGCTTCTTCGGCAAGATGCTCTCGGTACGCGGCGAGTTCGGCTACTGGGTGTTCGAAGGCGATTGGCAAGAAGCCCAGCGCCCGTCGTGGAACTACCGCGCTGAAGACGGCGGCGGCATGATCCTCGATATGGTCTGCCATTGGCGTTACGTGCTCGACAACCTGTTCGGCGAAGTCGAGAGCCTCACCTGTTTGGGCACTACCGACATTCCGGCGCGCTGGGACGAGCAGGGCAAGAAGTACACCGCGACCGCTGACGACTCGGCCTATGCGACCTTCAAGTTGAAGGGCGGCGTCATCGCCCATATGAACATGTCCTGGGCCACGCGCGTCTATCGCGATGATCTCGTGACCTTCCAGGTCGACGGCACCAACGGTTCGGCTGTAGCCGGTCTCACCGAATGCATGATCCAGGCGCGTCAGGCGACGCCGCGCCCGATCTGGAATCCCGATGAGAAGCGCACCCACGATTTCTATGCCGACTGGCAGAAGGTTCCGGACAACGCCGTCTACGACAACGGCTTCAAGGAGCAGTGGGAAATGTTCATCCGTCACGTCTGTGAGGATGCGCCCTACAAGTACACGCTGCTCGAAGGCGCGAAGGGCGTGCAGCTCGTCGAATGCGCGCTGGAAAGCTGGAAGGAGCGCCGCTGGATCGACGTTCCCGCACTCAAGGTCTGAGGTTCGCCATGAACAAGCCAGTCATGCCCACGTCTACCGGCTCGACGCTTTCGCTGAAACTGCCGAAGGCCGATCGGTCGATCGAGACCTATCGTCTCGCAGCGTCGCGCACGTTCCCGGCCAAGCTGGACGGCACGCTGAATCGCATCGCCTTCTCGGCGGCGCATATCGTTGCCGACCCGCTGGCGGAATGCGACCCGTGGCTCAATCAGACCATCGATTGGGACCGCACCATCGCGTTTCGTGAGCATGTCTGGGACCTCGGCCTCGGCGTCGCGGAAGCGATGGACACTGCGCAGCGCGGCATGGGCATGGACTGGCCGACCTCGCTCGAACTCATCACGCGCTCCGTCGCGGCGGCCAAGCCGCGCGGCGCGCTGGTGTTCTCGGGTGCCGGCACCGATCACCTCGCGGTGGAAGATGCCAGGTCGATCGACGACGTGATCAGGGCCTACGAACAGCAGTTCGAAGCCATCGAGAAGGTCGGCGGTCGCATCATCATGATGGCCTCGCGCGCGCTGGCCAAGCTCGGCAAGAGCGCCGAAGATTACGGCCGCGTCTATGACCGTATCCTGTCCCAGTCGAAGCAGCCGGTGATCATCCACTGGCTCGGCGACATGTTCGATCCGGCGCTGGCGAATTACTGGGGCACGTCGAGCCTCGACACCGCAATGGATATCGCGGTCGACGTCATCAACCGCAACGCTGCCAAAGTCGATGGCGTCAAGGTCTCGCTGCTCGATGCGCAGCGCGAAATCGACATGCGTCGCCGTCTTGATCCCAAGGTCAAGATGTATACCGGCGACGATTTCAACTATGCCGAACTGATCGCCGGCGACGACAAGGGCTTCTCGCACGCGCTGCTCGGCATCTTCGACGCTATCGCGCCTGCCGCGTCCTATGCATTGTCGCGTCTTGCCGCTGGCGACGAGGTCGGCTTCCACGATGTGCTCGGTCCCACGGTGCCGCTGTCGCGTCACATCTTCAAGGCGCCGACGCGGTTCTACAAAACGGGGATCGTGTTCATGGCCTATCTCAATGGCCATCAGGACCACTTCACCATGATCGGCGGCCAGGAGAGTACGCGCTCGACGCAGCATCTCGCCGAACTGTTCCGTCTCGCCGACAAGGCGGGTCTGCTCGCCAATCCCGAACTGGCGACGCAGCGCATGAAGGCGATCATGGCCGCACGCGGGATCGAAGCCTGACATGCGTGACTTCTCGAATGACCATCGCTGGCTGTCGCTGAACACGGCGACAGTCCGCAAGCAGGGCGACTTCGTCGCCATCGCCGAGGCCTGCGCCCGTCACAAGATCCGCGGCGTCTCGCCGTGGCGCGATCAGGTCGCTCATGTCGGCCTCAACAAGGCCGTGAAAGCGGTGCGGGATCACGATCTCGAATTGTCCGGCTACTGCCGCGGCGGCATGTTCGTCTCGGACGAAGCCCATCGCCAGCAGCAGCGCGACGACAACAAGCGCTGCGTCGATGAAGCGGTGGCATTGGGCTCACCGTGCATCGTGCTGGTCGTCGGCGGCCTGCCGCAATATTCACGGCCGGGCTCTGCGCCGTCGAAGAACATCATCAATGCGCGCGCGCAGGTCGATGATGGCATCGCCGAGATGATGGAATACGCCAGGCAGGCGAAGATGCCGCTGGCCATCGAGCCGCTGCATCCGGCTTACGCCGCCGACCGGGCCTGCGTGAACACCACCGAACAGGCACTCGATATCTGCGATCGGCTCGATCCCAACCGCACCGGCATGCTCGGCGTCGCCCTCGACGTCTATCACATCTGGTGGGATCCGGAACTGCACGCGCAGATCGCGCGGGCAGGGCAGGACCGTCTGCTCGCATTTCACGTCTGCGACTGGCTGGTGCCGACGAAGGACATCCTCAACGACCGCGGCATGATGGGCGACGGCGTCATCGATATCAAATCCGCCCGCGCTGCTGTCGAGGCGCAGGGCTTTGCTGGTTATTCCGAGATCGAGATCTTCTCGGAGAACTGGTGGAGCAAGTCGATGGACGAGGTGCTCAACACCTGCATCGAGCGGCATAAGACGGTGGTGTAGACAAACCCACGCGCGTCATTCCGGGACGCACGAAGGCGGCGAAGCCGCGGAAGTGCGAACCCGGAATCTCAAAATGTTCATCGCAAAACAGGTCGTGATTCCGGGGGCGCGTCCGGCAAGTGCCGGCCGCGTCCCGGAACGACGGTCTGGGATGCTCAAACATTTTTTCCTATCTCTATTGACAGTATACCCATAAGGATTATCCTCCGCTCATCCTGATCGCGAGGGGCGCTTCATGAGGCGTCTTGAGGTGGAGCAAGGATGCGGCGCCCGCGGGTGTGGTTCGCAGCCACGCACCCGGGAGGTCCTGGGTAGCCGTCCGGGCCCACACGGGGCTCTGCCGAAACGGCTGGACTGCGACAGGCAAAAGCGGGGAACCTGCTGGCGCCACGTCCCAGGAAGCGCGGCCCCAGGGACGGAAATTGCCCATAGCAGTCGCAGACTGCGTAAACTTGTCTGCGGTCTGGCGCCCTGAGGCGTTGCGCGGTTGTGGCTTACCGGCGCTCGAGTGGAGCGGATCGCGACAGAAACCACCCTTTGCGTTTCACGGCGCGCCGCCACCCCTCATCTTGAGGGAACCCATAGCTCGGGCGCATTGGCGTCGCGAGAATGCAACACTGTGGCGGCCAAATACCACCTGCAGTCATTCTCCGGATGCAACGCACCATTTTCTTGACACGAATAGAGGTGAGTGCTTACTCACGACGCTATGAGCACACTTCGAATGACCCATGACCTCAGGCGCGAGCTGATCCTCAGCGCGGCGAAGCGATGCTTTGCGCGCAATGGATTTGCCGGCACCACGACCAAGAGCGTGGCGGCTGCAGCGTCGATTTCGGAAGGCCTGCTGTTCAAGCACTTCCCAACCAAGTCGGCGCTCTATGCCGAGATCCTGGCGGAGGAATGCGAAGCCGATCCCGCACTGAACAAGCTGCTCGGTCTGCCGCCGTCGACCGAGACGCTGGTGATTCTGATTCGCGGCATGGTCGGACACTTCCTCGACATTCCGCGCGATCCCGATCCCGATCATGAAGAGGCGCAGCGCCTGCGGCTAATGGTCATCAGCCAGTTGCAGGACGGCGAATTCGCCCGGCTGCTGTTTGACAAGATCGGCGAACTGATCGGCCCGACCTTTACGGCATCACTTGAAGACGCTGTCCGGACGGGCGACGCGGTCCGGATCGGAAAAGAGCCGATGGGTCTTTTCTGGTTCGCGCACCACACCGCGATGATGGCGGCGTTATCGCGCCTTCCCTCGGTTCCCTGTTTGCCTTATGCCAGCACCGCCGATAACGAGCGGCAACTTTGTGAGTTTATTCTCCGCGGTATCGGACTGAAAGACACGGCGATCGCGACGTATATCGATCGCGAGCTTCCGGCGTACCTGATGCCAGCGACTACGACAGAAAGCGCATGACATGACACTCACGACCGAACCCAGCAGCAGCACGGCGCCGCGCGCGACTGTCGAGAAGCCCCGTCCGCGTCCGCGGATGGTGCGTTGGTTCATCATCGTCGGCATCCTGCTGGCGATCCTGGTGGGCGGCCTGGTGGGCTTCAACGCGTTCCGCGCCCACATGATCAAGCAGTTCTTCGCCACCATGAAGCCGCCGCCGACTGTGGTGAGCGTTGCTGATGCCAAGTCCGAAGTGGTGCCCAACCTGATCAGCGCCGTCGGCGATCTCGCCGCCGTGCATCAGGTCAACGTCACCTCCGACGTCAACGGCCGCATTACCGACATCCAGTTCACCGCGGGCGCGACCGTCAAGGTTGGCCAGCCGCTGGTGCAACTGTTCGACGGTCCGGAGCAGGGCGACCTCGCCAACTTCAAGGCGGCCGCCACCGTGGCGCGCATCAATCTCGACCGCGCCAAGCAACTCGCCGAGCGTCAGGTTGGTCCGCAGGCCACCGTCGACACCACGCAGGCGGCGTATGATCAGGCACAGGCCAATATCGCCAAGACCGAAGCGGTGATTTCGCAGAAGCAGGTGCGCGCGCCGTTCGATGGCGTGCTCGGCACGCGCCGGGTCGAAGTCGGCCAATACCTGACGGCCGGCACGCAGATCGTGTCGCTCACCGACCTGTCCGCCGTCTACAACAACTTCACGGTCACGGAGAAAGACTCCGGCAAGCTGCAGGTCGGTCAGGCTGTGCGCATTTCGGTGGACGCTTATCCGGGCCGCAAGTTCGAGGGCAAGATCACCACGATCGAGCCGCAGATCAGCGCGGATACGCGCAACATTCGCGTCCAGGCAACGCTGCAGAATCCGGAAGGCATCCTGAAGCCGGGCATGTTCGCGACCACGACCGTCGTGCTGCCGAACAAGCCGGCTGTCATCACCGTGCCGGAGACTGCAGTCGACTACACGCTCTATGGTGACTCGGTGTACCTGATCACCGAGAAGAAGACCGACGATGGCAAGACCGAGCTCTCGGCGGTACGCACCTTCGTGCGCACCGGCGACCGCATCGATGGCCGTGCGGTGATCACGCAGGGCCTGAAAGCTGGCGATCGCGTCGTGGCCGTCGGACAGCTCAAGTTGCAGTCCGGCGCGCTGGTGTCGATCTCGACCGATCCATTGCCCCAGATTCCGGCGAAGACGCCGCTGAACTGAGACCCCGATGGACGGGCCGCGAACGCGGTCCGTCCCGGTTCATCTGAATGAATTTTCTCGCATCGTCGCGCGGCCTGTGATGGCCGGCTGATGGTGCCGATGACGGAGCGACCGCAATGGTCTTCACGGATATTTTCATCAAGCGCCCGGTGCTGGCGCTGGTCGTCAGCCTGCTGATCCTGCTGATCGGTTTCAAGGCTGCAACGAGCCTGCCGATCCGTCAGTATCCGAAACTGTCGAACACCGTGATCACCGTCACCACGGTATATCCCGGCGCGTCGCCAGACCTGATGCAGGGCTTTATCACCACGCCGATCGAGCAGGCCGTCGCGGCTGCCGAAGGCATCGACTACATGACGTCGGCGTCGACGCAGGGCCAGAGCCTGATCTCGGTCTATATCAAGCTCAACGTCGATCCCAATGCCGCGCTTACCGAAGTGCTGTCGAAGGTCAACTCGGTCAAATATCTGATCCCGCGCGAAGCGAATGACCCTGTGATTCTGAAGTCCACGGGGTCGACGACGGCGGTGATGTATCTCGGCTTCTCCAGCGAGGAACTGTCCGGTTCGGCAATCTCCGACTACCTGACGCGCGCGGTGCAGCCGATCCTGTCGACGGTTGACGGCGTGGCGTCGGCCGAAATCCTCGGCGGTCAGACCTTCGCCATGCGCCTGTGGCTCGATCCGCTGCGCATGCAGGGCCGCGGCGTGTCGCCGGATGATGTCTCGGCGGCGATCCGCGCCAACAATTTCCAGGCCGCAGCCGGTCAGACCAAAGGCTATTTCATCGTTTCCAATGTGACGGCGAATACCGACCTGCAGAATGTTGAGCAATTCAAGCGCATGACGGTGAAAGCCAAGGATGGCGGCTTTGTCCGTATGGAGGATATCGCCACCATCGAGCTTGCCGCGCAGAGTACGGATGCGAGCGTGGCGTTTAGTGGTGAGCGCGCGATCTTCATCGGTGTGCAGGCGACGCCGCTCGGCAATCCACTCAACATCGTCAAGGGCGTGCGCGCGCTGTTCCCCGAACTTGAGCGCAATCTGCCGCCATCGCTGAAGATGAAGGTCGCCTACGATTCCACCAAGTTCATCACGTCGTCGATCGAGGAAGTCGAGCACACGCTGATCGAAGCCGTCGGCATCGTGATCGTGGTGATTTTCCTGTTCCTGGCTTCGTTCCGCTCGGTCATCATCCCGGTGGTGACGATTCCGCTGTCACTGGTTGGCGTCTGCAGCCTCATGCTCATCATGGGCTTCAGCATCAATCTGCTGACCTTGCTGGCAATGGTGCTCGCCATCGGCCTCGTGGTCGACGACGCCATCGTGGTGGTGGAGAACATCCACCGCCATCTGGAAGAGGGCAAATCACCAGTGCAGGCGTCGCTCGAAGGCGCGCGCGAGATCGTTGGTCCGGTCATCTCCATGACCATCACGCTGGCGGCGGTGTATGCGCCGATCGGCTTTATCGGTGGTCTGACAGGTGCGCTGTTCCGCGAATTCGCCTTCACGCTGGCGGGCTCGGTGATCGTGTCCGGCGTTATCGCGCTGACGCTGTCGCCTATGATGTGCTCGGTGCTGTTGAAGCAGGAAGAGCCGGGCTGGTTCGCCAAGAAGGTGGACAAGGTGTTCGGCGCCACCACGCGCTGGTATGGCCGGCAGCTCGACCGCTCGCTGGACTATCGTCCGATCACGGCTATGTTCGCCGTTGTGATCCTCGGTCTCGTCGGCTTCATGTACGTGAACACGTCGAAGGAACTGGCGCCCGAGGAAGATCAGGGCATTCTGTTTGCTGTGACCAAGGCGCCGAAATACGCCAATATCGACTATGCGGATTTCTACGGCGATCGCATGGACGAGGTGTTCAAGAAGTTCCCAGAAACCGATCTGCGCTTTATCATCAACGGCACCAACGGTCCGAGCAACGGCATCGCCGGCATGCTGTTGAAGCCGTGGGACGAACGCAAACGCTCGTCCACGCAGTTGAAGCCGCTGGTGCAGGCCGAACTCAGCAAGATCGAGGGTGTCAACGCCTTCGCATTCAACCTTCCGGCGCTGCCGGGCGGTCCCGGCGGTCTGCCGATCCAGATGGTGATCAGCTCGACCAACGGTTTCCAGTCGGTCTATGAGGAGATGGTCAAGTTGAAGGACACCGCGCGCAAGAGCGGCCTGTTCATCGTCAGCGACAGCGATCTCGATTTCAATCAGCCGGTGGTGCGCGTCTCCATCGATCGCTCCAAGGCCAACGATCTCGGCATTACGATGTCGAGCATCGGCAATACGCTGGCAACGCTGCTCGGCGGCAACTACACCAACCGCTTCAATCTTGAGGGGCGCTCCTATCAGGTGATCCCGCAGGTGCCGCGCGGCATGCGCATTTCGCAGGATTCGCTTGCGAACTACTATGTGCCGACGACGACGGGCCAGCAGGTGCCGTTGTCTACGCTGGTGAAGGTGGAGACCGGCACCAACCCGAACGCGCTGTCGCACTATAACCAGCTGAACTCGGCGACCTTTCAGGCGGTGCCGATGCCCGGCGTGACGGTGGGGCAGGCGGTCGACTTCCTCGAAGGGGCGGCCAAGCAACTGCCGTCGGGTTTCAACCACGATTATCTCGCGGATTCCCGGCAGTATGTGCAGGAAGGAAACCAGCTCGCGGTGGCGTTCGGCTTCGCGCTGATCATCATCTTCCTGGTGCTGGCAGCGCAGTTCGAAAGTCTGCGCGATCCGCTTGTGATCATGATTACTGTGCCGATGGCGATCCTGGGCGCGTTGATCCCGCTGTTCTTCGGCGTGGCGACGATCAACATCTACACCCAGGTCGGCTTGCTGACGCTCGTCGGTCTGATTTCGAAGCACGGCATCCTGATGGTGGAGTTCGCCAACGAACTGCAGCTCAAGGAAGGTCTCGATCGGCGTTCGGCCATCGAAATGGCCGCCCGCGTGCGTCTGCGTCCGATCCTGATGACCACGGCTGCAATGGTCACCGGCCTGCTGCCGCTGCTCACCGCGGCGGGTGCAGGTGCAGCGAGCCGCTTCTCGATCGGCCTCGTGGTCGTCTCCGGCATGATGATCGGTACGCTGTTCACGCTGTTCGTACTGCCCGCAGTTTACGTGGCTATCGCCACCGATCACCGCGCCGGCAGGGAAACGGAACGTGCCAAGCAGATCGAGGAATTCGATCTGGAGCACACGCGAACGGCCTGATCGTACGAGGTTGCCTTGCAAGGCTGAGCTTGCGGGGGCACATGGTTTGAGGTTGGATGGCGGATCGCTTCAAGCGATCCGCCATTATCTTTTGGCGGCCCGCATGGCCCCCACAGGACCCACCCCATGACGCGCGATTTTCCGGCCGGCAATTATCGTTACATTCCCGCAGTATTTCAGTATTCCAGCGGCGTTGCAGCCGCTGCGGATTTCGAGATCGAGCGCGTTCGTTTCGATAGATGGCTGCCATTGGCCGACGGGTTTGCGCGTATTTCCGATTACATTCTTGCGGCTGATCGCCCGCTGACATCGTTCTGCGCCTGCGAACTGCGCTCGCCTGCAGTGGTCGACGAAACCGGCTTCCGGAAGTTCAACGAGCATTACGTCAAGACGCTTGCCGAATGGGGCATCTTCGACGGCACCAATAATCCCGTCGCACGCAGCAATGTCTGCCTCGAGATCGATCCGCCGAGTGAACCGTCGTTTTACGCCTTCTCGTTCACGCGGCCTTCGCTCAATGCCAAGCCGACTTTCGTGATTGCGGGTGGCGCTGAAGCGCGCGGTGGCCCTGGAACATATCCTGAGCGCATCACGCGCTATCGCGAGACCTCGCTAGATGCATTCCGGGAGAAAACGCGGATGACCATGAGCAATATGGAAGAGCGTCTGGGCGAATTCGGCTTCTCGTGGAAGGACACCACCGCGACGCAGATCTACACAGTGCAGGATTTCCATCCCGTGGTGGCCGATGAGCTGGTCAAGCGCGGTGCGTCTCGGCAAGGCATGACCTGGCATTTCGCGCGGCCGCCGGTGGTCGATCTCGAATTCGAGATGGATACGCGGCGTGTGATGCGTGAATTCGTGATCTGATCGTCAAGCTGCGTGCGCTGCCGCGCTCAGATGCTGGGCGACGATCCGCAGGTCATCGACGAAGTGCGCATATTCGCGGGCTCTGGCATCCTCGTCGGGCAGTCGTAGCAGATAGGAGGGATGCACGGTCACGAGAACCTGTGTGCCATCGTCAGCCTCGATGATCCGGCCACGCGTCTTGCCGATCGGCGTGATCTTGCCGAGCACGCTTTGGGCGGCTGTCGCGCCCATCGCGACGACGAGCTCGGGTTTCACTGACGCTTTTTCGCGCTCATACCAGGGACGGCACGCCTTGATCTCCGGCGTTGCCGGCTTCTGGTGCAGACGGAATTTTCCACGTGGCACGAATTTGAAGTGCTTCACGGCATTGGTGACATAGACCTTGTCCCTGACAATGCCGGCTTCCTTCAGCGCCTTGTCAAGCATTTGTCCGGCCGGCCCGACAAACGGCTTTCCGGCGAGGTCTTCCTTGTCGCCGGGCTGTTCGCCGACCATCATCACAGAAGCATGCTGCGGGCCTTCGCCGAACACGGTTTGCGTCGCATCCTTCCACAAATGACAGGCACGGCAATCGGCGGCTTCGTCGCGCAATGCGGCAAGACTTTCCTTCCCGGTATGTTCGGCCGTTTTGGTCGTATGCGACTTGACCATGGTCTCCTCCCGACGTTGCGGTTTCTTGGGCGCGCTGGCCTCAGCCGCGATCATGTCACCTGTGATGCGTTCAGCTTGCGCGATCAGCGGTTTGATCAGTGCTGCTTCGGGCAGGTTGCGCCAGTATTTCTTCGGCATCTCGTTCTGCATCGCCTTGGTCTTCAACCGCGCCGGATTGAAGATGTTGGCGTAATAGGTCAGCCACACCTCTTCGAGTCGATCCTTGGTCGGCGCATCGGCCTTGCTGACGCCGGGCGTGATGGAAATCGCGTGACCGTCCCAATGCGCGCTGAGATCTGGCGTCAGGATCGACCACGCCATGTCGGCAAAGCGCCGCGCGAAGAACGCCGCGGCGAGTTCGACGATGTGATGTTCGGGCTCGAACCAGGCGACGAAATGCGACTTCGGCTCGCGGCCGATTTCGCGAAACCGCACGAAAGCATGCATCTTGTGCTCGTCGCGCCGGACAGCCTTGGCCATCGCCTGCAATTTAGCGATGTCGGAATCGATCGCGACATGGATCAGATCGGGATTGTCGCGCAGCCGCCACAGCAGGCGATAGAGCAAGGCGAAGCGTTCGGGATCGCGATGCAGGATCGCAGTCTCGGCGAGCTCGACGAATTTGGCCGGAACGTTGAACGTGTCTTTTGCAGTGTCGGATAGCGACGTTGCTGGTGAGGCAGAGAACAATTCAGGCTCGGCGCCTGCAACCGTCCATGTCACATCGCCGGGAGCAATGTTGTTGAGCGCCAGTTTGCGCGCCGCCTTGCGCCAGCCTTCAAAGTCGGTGTCGCTCTCCAGCACGATGGTGTGCATCGGGTCTCCTGAAATGAAATTCTAGAATCCCAATCCCAATTGGGTTGCCTTCGGTTTGAACCGCTCCGCCAGATTCGCGCCGTCCAGCAAATTCACGGCGGGGCGGTGATCCGGAAGAACGATGAAAGGCAGTGCCTTGTTCCGCGGGATATGCAGCCGGGCGAGATCACCGACGCGGATCGACGAGATACGGCGCGTTTCGATGATCCGCTGCACGGCCTTGGCGCCAAAGCCGGGCACGCGCAAAAGGTCTTCGCGGCTGGCGCTGTTGACGTCGAGCGGGAAGCGCTCGCGGTTTCGCAGCGCCCAGGCGAGCTTCGGATCCATGTCCAGCGACAGCATGCCGTCGGCGTCGTCGACGATTTCATCGGCCTCGAAGCCATAGAAGCGCATCAGCCAGTCGGCCTGATACAGTCGATGCTCGCGGATCAGCGGCGGCGCGCGCAGCGGCAGCGAACGGCTCGCATCGGGGATCGGGCTGAAGGCGGAGTAATAGATGCGCTTCAGATTGTAGGACCCGTAGAGGTTGGCCGAGGTCCGGATGATGGTTGAATCATTGGCGCTGTCGGCGCCGACGATCATCTGCGTGCTCTGGCCGGCCGGCGCAAAACGCGGCCCGACTTTGCCGCGTGGCGTCGGCTTGCGCCCTTCGCGGGCTTCGTCGAGTTTCAGCCGCAAGCGTCCCATCGTTCGTCGGATGGCGCGAACGTTTTTCTCCGGTGCCAGCTTCGCCAGACTGTCTTCTTCCGGCACCTCGATATTGATGGAGAGGCGGTCGGCATGTTTGCCAGCCTCGGTAATTAGTACATCGTCGGCTTCTGGAATGGTCTTGAGATGGATATAGCCGCGGAAGTGATGCTCCTCGCGCAGTTTTCGCGCGACGGCGACAACCTGTTCCATCGTGTAATCGGCGCTGCGGATGATGCCCGACGAGAGAAACAGTCCCTCGATGTAATTGCGCCGGTAGAAATCCAGCGTCAGTTGGACGACCTCATCGACGGTGAAGCGGGCGCGCGTCACATTGCTGGAGGCGCGGTTGACGCAATAAAGGCAATCGTAATTGCAGGCATTGGTGAGCAGGATCTTCAGCAGCGAGATGCAGCGGCCGTCCGGCGCATAGGAATGACAGATCCCCATGCCTGCGTCGGTCGAGCCGACGCCTTTGCCGTCGCGGGAGTCCCGTTTCTCGGTACCGCTGGACGCACAGGACGCGTCGTATTTCGCGGCATCCGCCAGGATCTCCAGCTTGCGCTTCACGTCCATGTTCAAAAATCCCTTTGATTCCAAACGCTAAAAAAGTGGCTGATGATCCCGATTGACTCGGCTTGCCATCTTAGCTTTATATTAGAACATATCATGAACAAATGGGCCGGCAATGGGTTCACTAAAAACCCGCCACGGCAAAACAATTTCGAGGAGCGGCGCATGACCGGCGCACGCATGACCACGCTCGCGCAATTGCGCGGCAGCATCGAACGCATCGAGACCCACAGCGATACCTATGCGCCGGATCGCGTGTCGCTCGGTCATGCCGAGGCGGACGCGGCGCTGCAAGGCGGCCTCGCGCGTGGCACCATGCATGAGGTATTCGCCGAAGGTCGTCACAGCGCGGCGGCCACGGGCTTTGTCGCCGGCCTCGCGCATCGTGTCTCGGCAAAGCGGCCGCTGCTGTGGATCCGGCAGGATTTCTCCGAACGCGAATGCGGCGCGCTGGCCATGAGCGGCTGGCGCGAGCTCGGTCTCGATCCGCGCTTGCTGGTCACCGTGCGCGCGCCCGATGTCGAGACGGCATTGCGGACCACGGCTGATGCGCTGGCCTGCGACGCGCTGGGCAGCGTCGTGCTCGAGACCTGGGGCGACAGCAAACAGTTCGATCTCGTCGCCAGCCGCAAACTCACGCTGGCAGCGCGCGGCTCTGGCGTCACGTGCCTGTTGCTGCGGACTGCAGGCGTTCCGGCCTCGAGTACGGCAGAGACGCGCTGGATCATCCGCTCCGCGCATTCGCCGCCATTCAGGCCCTGGCAATCATGGGGCGCGCCCATGCTCGACGTGCAACTGGTTCGAAATCGTCACGGCCCGAACGGGCAATGGATCATGGAATGGAAGTGTGATGAGTGCGTTTTCCGTGACACATCGGCGCATCCTCAGCCTGTGGCTGCCGCGCCTGCCAACCGATCGCATCAAACGTCAGCTCGCGCGCAACGGCGCGCCAGCTAATCTGCAAGCAAGTATTGTCGTCGCCAAGCAAAGCAATGCGCTGCAGATTTCCGCGCTGGACGATGCCGCGGCGAAGCTCGGCCTTGAACCCGGTCTGCCGCTCGCCAATGCCCGTGCGGTCTGTCCGGACATTCAGGTGTTCGATGCTGATCCTGTCGCCGATACGCAGGTACTGACCGACATCGCCGATTGGTGCGACCGCTTCACGCCACTCGTGGCGCTGGATCTGCCGCATGGCCTGTTTCTCGACATCACCGGCTGTGCCCATCTGTTCGGTGGCGAGGCCGCACTGATGCAGCAGCTCTGCGCGGCGCTGTCGCGGCAGGGTTTTATTGTCAGTGCGGCGATTGCGGGGACATCGACATGCGCGCGCACGCTCAGTCGATATGCACATGGCCGGATCGTCGCCGCGGGCGAGGAGGCCAAGGCAGTGACGCCGCTGCCGCTGTTCACGCTCGGCGCCGATGAAGCAATCATCCGTGGATTGCGCCGTGCCGGCTTGAAGACCATCGGCGATGTCGCCTCGCGGTCGCGCCCCGAAATCACCGCACGTTTCGGCGCGGAATTCACGACGCTGCTGGAGCAGGCGCTGGGGCAAAGTGATGCGCCGATCTCGCCGCGCAAGCCGCTACCGGATTATATCATCGAGCAACGTTTCGCCGAACCGATTGCCACCGATGGCGTGATTACGCTGACACTGGCCAAGCTGGCACGCACGCTGATCGATGCGATGGACAGGCAGGGCAAGGGCGCGCGACGACTGGAAGCGGCGTTCTTCCGCACCGATGGCGCGGTGCGGGTGATCACCGCGGAAACCGGCCTGCCGGTGACCAAAGGCGAGGTGATCGACCGGTTGTTCCGCGAGCGACTGGACGCGATTGCAGATCCACTCGATCCCGGATTCGGTTTCGATATGATCCGCCTGTCAGCCAGCCGTACGGAAATCGTCGTGCAGCAGCAGCGCGACCTCGATGCCAATGTTCACGCCAATGACGAACTGGCCGACCTGATCGATCGTATCGCCGCGCGGATCGGGCCGCGGCGTGTGCTGGTTTATCTGCCCGTCGAGAGTCACATTCCGGAACGCGCGATGCTGGGTGTGCCGGCACAGCATCATCTGGCTGCCGCCATGCAGGCAGCATGGCCAGTGCGTGAAGACGAACCGCCTTTGCGGCCATTACGGTTGTTCGAGCAGCCCGAACTGATCGACGTCCCGCTTGCGGAGTTTCCAGACAAGCCACCGAAGAAGTTCACCTGGCGACGCGTCTCTCACAACGTCGTTTATGTGGAAGGTCCGGAGCGTGTGTCGATGGAGTGGTGGCGCTCGCAGGAGGCGAAGCCGACGCGCGATTACTTTCGTGTCGAGGATGAGGCAGGTCAACGCTTCTGGCTCTTCCGCGACGGGCTGTATGGCGAGATCAGGGATGCGGACAATCAAGTCGTTTCGCCGCAATGGTTCGTGCATGGGCTGTTCGCATGAGCACGGGCGGCGCCGGCGCGCCTGATTATGCCGAGATTGGCGTCACCAGCAATTTCTCGTTCCTGCGCGGCGCGTCGCATCCGCAGAACTATGTGCATCAGGCCAGTATCGAACGGCTTTATGCCATCGGCATTGCCGATCATAACACCATGGCCGGTGTGGTGCGTGCCTTTGCCGAGCTGGACCACAAGGATCTTGTCTACAAACCGAAGCTTCTGATCGGCACACGGCTGGTCTTCAATGACGGCACGCCTGACATCCTTGCCTATCCGTGCGACCGCGCTGCCTATGGTCGACTGTGTCGGCTACTCAGCATGGGCAAGCTGCGCGGCAACAAGGGTGAATGCCTGCTGCAGCTCGGCGATCTCGCGGAGCTCAGCGAAGGGGTGTTGCTTGTTCTAATGCCGAGCTATCGGATCGACAGTGATCTTGTCCTGTGCACGCTCGATGCACTATCGGGCCTGCCAGCGGAAGGCATCTGGCTTGGCGCCAGTCCGTTTCATCGCGGGGATGACAGGCGTCGTCTGGCAAAGCTGCAGCGCATCGCATCCACTGCGTGCGTGCCTCTGATCGCCACCAATGACGTGCTCTATCACACGCCAAATCGCCGCATCCTGCAGGACGTGGTCAGTTGTATTCGCGAGAAGACCACTATCGAGCAGGCCGGCCGCGTGCTGGAAATGAATGCCGAGCGGCATCTCAAGCCGGCTGCTGAGATGGCTCGGCTGTTTCGCGATTATCCCGATGCGATCCGTGAAACCATCCGTTTTTCCGATCGCATCACGTTTTCATTGAACCAACTCCAATACCAATATCCCGACGAACCGGTGCCGCCGGGAAAGACCGCGCAGCAGCATCTTGAAGATCTGACCTGGGAAGGAATGAAACGGCATTTTCCTAAGACAGAAGATCCGAAGCTTGTTGCCACCTTGGAAAAGGAACTCGCGCTCATTAAGGAGCTCGGCTATGCGCATTATTTTCTGACTGTCCACGATATCGTCCGCTATGCGCGCAGCCAGAACATCCTGTGTCAGGGCAGGGGCTCGGCGGCCAATTCAGCGGTTTGCTATATGCTCGACATCACCTCGGTGAATCCCGCCGAGGTTGATCTCCTGTTCGAGCGCTTCATCTCCAAGGAACGGCTTGAGCCGCCGGACATCGACGTCGATTTCGAGCACGTCCGGCGCGAAGAGGTGATGCAGTATGTCTACAAAAGATACGGCCGTCATCGCGCGGCAATCATCGCCACCGTCATCCACTACCGGCCGCGCTCGGCAATCCGCGATGTCGGCAAGGCGCTGGGGCTGACCGAGGACGTCACCTCGGCGCTGGCCGACACCGTCTGGGGCAGTTGGGGCAAGGGTCTCAACGAGATGCAGGTCAAACAGGCGGGGCTTGATCCATCCAATCCGATGATCATGCGCGCGGTCGAGCTGGCCACCGAGCTGATCGAATTTCCGCGCCATCTGTCGCAGCATGTCGGCGGCTATGTGCTGACGCAGGACCGGCTCGATACCTATGTGCCGATCGGCAATGCGGCGATGGATGACCGTACCTTCATCGAATGGGACAAGGACGATGTCGACACGATGAAGATAATGAAGGTCGACGTGCTCGCGCTGGGCATGCTGACCTGCATTCGGAAATGTTTTGACCTGATCTTTCGTCACAAGGAGAGGCGCTACGAACTCAAGGACATCAAAGCGGAGGCCAAGGATGCCCCACCGGTTTTCGCGATGCTCCAACGCGGTGAATCTCTGGGCGTGTTCCAGGTCGAAAGCCGCGCGCAGATGAATATGCTGCCGCGGCTGAAGCCGAAGACATTCTACGACCTTGTCATCGAGGTGGCGATCGTTCGTCCGGGGCCGATCCAGGGAAACATGGTGCATCCCTATCTCAAGCGGCGGGCGATGAAGCCGGAAGATATCGAATATCCACACCCCAAAGGGGGGGATGAAAATGAGTTGCGCAAGGTTCTGCACAAAACCCTCGGCGTGCCGTTGTTCCAGGAACAAGCCATGCGCATCGCGATTGAAGCGGCGCATTTCACTCCGGAGGAGGCGAACGGTCTGCGCCGCGCCATGGCGACGTTTCGCAATGTCGGCACCATGCATACGTTCGAGGAGAAGATGGTCGGCAAGATGATCGACCGTGGTTACGACAAGGCTTTCGCCACCAGTTGCTTCGATCAGATCAAGGGCTTTGGCAGCTACGGTTTTCCCGAGAGCCATGCGGCGAGTTTTGCGCAACTGGTCTATGTCTCGTCATGGCTGAAACATTATCATCCGGATGTATTCTGCTGCGGGCTCTTGAATTCGCAACCGATGGGATTTTACGCACCTTCGCAGATCGTGCGCGACGCGCGCGACAACGGCGTCGATGTGCGGGAGATCGATGTGTCCTTCAGTCATTCGCAGAATACGCTAGAAGAACCGAGCGGAGACTATTGCGCCGTTCGCCTCGGCTTTCGCCAGATCGATGGGTTCAAATGGGCGGATCCGGATGAGGAGCGCGAACGTGCAAAAGCTGGCAAGCCGCCGGGAGAAGATTGGGGCAAGCGCATCGTTGCCGCGCGAGAGCTACAGCCTTTCACCTCGCTGGAAGATTTCGCCCGCGATACCGCTTTGCCAAAACGCGCGCTGATCATGCTCGCCGATGCCGATGCATTTCGCTCGATCGGGCTCGATCGCCGTGCCGCACTATGGGCGGTAAGGCGACTGCCCGATGATGTGCCGTTGCCGTTGTTCGAAGTTGCGACCGCGCGCGAGCAGCCGGACGAGAATGCGAAGCCTCTGCCTGAGATGCCTTTGCCCGAACAGGTGGTCGCCGATTATCAGACTATCCGGCTGTCACTGAAGGGACATCCGATGGAGTTCTTGCGCGCGAATTTCACGCGGGAAAAAGTGGTGACCTGCGCGAGCATTGTGGATGCCAATGACAGACGGCGGGTGCGTTGTGCCGGCGTCGTGCTGGTGCGGCAGCGGCCGGGCAGCGCCAATGGCGTTGTCTTCATGACGCTGGAAGACGAGACCGGCATCGCCAATATCGTGGTATGGCCGAAGGTGATGGAGCAATTTCGCAGGGAGGTCATGGGTTCCAGGCTCATCCTGGTCGAGGGACGCATCCAGAGTAGTCCGGAAAAGGTCGTCCATCTGGTTGCCGAACGGCTGATCGATTGCTCGGACGATCTGAAGCATCTTGGCAACGATGCGCTCGGGCCGTCCCGACAAATGCTGTCAGGCCCCGAACCGGTCAATGACGATCGCCGCGAGCATCCCGACAACCCCGCCCAGCGCATTCGCCATCCGCGCAATGTCCGGATTCTGCCGCGCTCGCGGGATTTCCATTAAGCGCCATTCAGAAACCATTCAGCCGTTCTTACCTATTCAGGTGATGCACCGACTGGCGGTCCGCCGGGTGGCCGGTGCAGGAAAGTAATAGTGGCATAGGCGCCGATCCATGAACCGACGGCGGCGAAACCCACATACATCCAGTTTTCGGTATAGCTGATGACGGCATAGGACGAGAGTACATACCAGACGCTGCTCCAGGTGGCCGCAGGTATGCGCCGACGGGCTACCACCGCAGAGGTGAACATCACATAGACCGCGTCGGTGGCAGCCGTGGCCAGCACCACGGCACCGGCTGTCAATGGATCGATGGTGGCCATGGTCTCTCCTCCATGCTTGTACAGGATGATGCGATGACGGATGTGGTCACCTGGAAGCGTGAGCTGAATCGGTGGCGTGGGAAAGGGGGAGAGTGTTGATGTACGGCATTCGTGAACCGCTCGCCGACCTCTGGCGGCAGGCTGGCGGTGATATTGCGGCTCTCCAGCGTGTCACGCTGACCGGCAATGAGCCGCAATTGCCATCGTCATTCCATGTCGGTGCGGCCGCTCAGGTCAGCATCGCTGCGGCCGGAATGGCGGCTGCCGAAATCTGGCGGCTACGCAGCGGGCAGACGCAGACCGTCTCTGTCGATATGCGCCACGCCATCGTCGAATGCCGCAGCGAGCGCTATCTGCGCTGCGACGGTAATCCGCCGCCGCCCGCCTGGGATGCGATCGCCGGCGTCTACCAGACCGGTGACGGCAAGTTCGTCCGGCTGCATACAAATTTTCCGCATCATCGCGACGCTGTCTGCCAGGTGTTGTCATGCGCGCCGACGCGTGAGGCGGTGCAGGCGGCTTTGATGCACTGGAACGGCGAAGCCTTCGAGACCGCGGCCTATGCAGCCGGCGGTGTCGTGGCGCTGATGCGATCCCATGACGAATGGATGGCGTTGCCGCAGGCCACAGCCGTTGCTGAACTGCCGCTCGTCGAGATCACCCGGATTGGTGACGCCGAACCGAAGCTGTGGCCGATCGGCGCCCGGCCGCTTGCCGGTTTGCGCGTACTCGATCTCTCACGCGTTATCGCCGGTCCCGTCGCTGGTCGCACGCTTGCGGCCCATGGCGCGGATGTGATGCTGGTCTCCAGCCCCGATCTGCCGGCGATCCCGTGGCTCACCATCGATACCGGCCGCGGCAAGCTCTCGAGCTTCGTGGATCTCCAGAGTGGGCAGGGGCGCGACACCTTGCGAGGATTGCTCACGCAGGCGGATATCTTCTCGCAGGGCTACCGCCCGCAATCGCTCGCGGCGCTTGGCTTCTCGCCGGAGGAGGCGGCCCGTGTCAGTCCCGGTATCGTCTATGTCTCGCTCTCCGCCTATGGCCGTTCCGGGCCGTGGGCCGGGCGCCGCGGCTTCGACTCCCTTGTCCAATGCGCGACCGGCTTCAACCATGCCGAAGGGCAGGCGGCCGGCGTCGATGGGCCGAAGGAATTACCGGCCCAGATGCTCGATCACGCCACAGGCTACTTAATGGCATTCGGCGCCATGATTGCACGTGCACGTCAGGCGCGTGAAGGTGGCAGCTGGCACGTGCAGGTCTCTCTTGCCCGCACCGGTCAATGGCTGTGGGATATGGGAAGGATCGCGGAGGGTCTCGTGGTCGAAGACCTGAAGGGAGAGATGGTCAAAGCCTTTACCGAGGATATGCCGTCCGGATTTGGTCAGTTGTCGGCGGTCCGTCATGCAGCCGTGTTATCGCGAACCCCGGCATCGTGGGCGCGTCCGGCCATGCCCCTCGGCAGCCATCCGGCGGTATGGCCGTCCGGTAATTGAAACCCATTTGCAGGATTTCAAAATTTTAACGAAGATTCGTAAGTGCACACGCGTTTTTAGATTGTCTGAACGCCCAGATGCGCACTATTAGCGCGTGAATGGGACAAATCGCCGCGGAATAAGTGCGTTTCCTACCAAGGACTGGACAGTGACGAATTTAGATCAACGATCTCAGCTGTTTAGCGGAAAGCGCCTGATCGCGGGCGGTTGCATTGCTGCCATGCTGGTCGCCGCAGGCATCGGCTACGTGCGGCTGTCCACCCCGTCGAAGGGGCATTCCGACGTTTCGAGCCAATCGCGGAAGAACCCGCAGCGCTATACGACGTCGCCGTCGGAATGGGCGAGCCTGACCATCGAGCCGGTCACCGTGCGTGCCTTCCGCGCCGAACACGTCACCGAGGGCAAGATTGCCGTCGATGAGGACCGCTCGACCCCGATCTTCTCACCTTATGCCGGCCGCGTCACCAAGCTGCTCGCCAAACCAGGCGACCACGTCGAAAAGGGCCAGCCGCTCTTCGTCATCGAAGCGGCCGACACTGTCGGTGCGCAGAATGATTTCGTTGCCGCGACCACGGCTCTCAACAAGGCGAAGTCGCAAGTCGACCTCGCACAGATCCAGGACAAGCGTGCCCGCGACCTGTTCGAAGGCAAGGCTGTGCCGCTGAAAGACTATCAGCAGAGCCAGGCCACGCTGCTGCAGGCACAGAACGATCTGCGCACCGCCGACACGGCACTCGAAGCCGCACGCAATCGCCTGCGCATTCTTGGCCTCTCGGAAGATGCCATCACGGCGTTTCAGGAGAAGGGCCGCATCAATCCGGAAACGACGATCTACGCGCCGCTTGCCGGCACGGTTGTTCAGCGCAAGATCGGTCCCGGCCAGTACATCAGCGCCGGCGCTGCCGATCCGGTCTTCGTGATCGGCGATCTCTCATCGGTGTGGCTCACGGCCTTTGTGCGCGAGACCGAAGCTGCTGCCGTACAGATCGGTCAGGAAATGAGTTTCACCGCACTCGCGCTGCCGGGCCGTGTGCTCACTGGCCGCATCAGCTATGTCGCGACTGCGCTCGATCCCGCGACGCGTCGTCTGCTGGTACGTGCCACGCTGGACAACAGCAACGGTCTGCTGAAGCCCGAAATGTTCACCACCGTGACGATCTACGCGCCCGGCGACCAGCCGACGATAGGCGTGCCGAAAACGGCGCTGATCTATGAAGGCGATCAGGTCCGCGTTTGGGTGGCGCATGACGACAAGACCATCGAGCTGCGCACGATCAAGACCGGTATGACCAATGGCAATCTCGTCGAGGTCCATGGCAACCTGAAAGCCGGCGAACGCATCGTCACCAAAGGCAGCTTGTTTATCGATCGCGCGGCCTCCGCCAGCTAACCCCCAGCTTCGGCTCTTCTGAAAGGTCCGATCTGGATGGATCGTCTTGTTGCTCTGGCCGTCGACCGTCGTTTCCTGATGGTGGCGATGTTCGCCGTCGTTTTCATCGGTGGTCTGTTTGCTTTCAATCAGCTGAATATCGAGGCCTATCCCGATCCGACCCCGCCGATGGTCGATATTGTGACCCAGAGCAACGGTCTCTCTGCCGAGGAAATCGAACGCTACATCACGATTCCGATCGAAGCGCAGGTCGCGGGCATCAAGAACCTCAAAACGATCCGCACTATCTCGCTCTACGGTCTCTCCGACGTCAAATTGCAGTTTTCGTTCGACTACACCTATGACGAAGCATTGCAGCAAGTCCTGAACCGGTTGTCGCAGCTCGGGACCTTGCCGGGCAATGCACAGCCGACGATATCGCCGATCTCTGCGGTAGGGGAAATCTTCCGTTATCGTCTGGTGGGGCCGCCGAACTACAGCGTGCTCGATCTCAAGACCCTGCAAGATTGGATCATGCAGCGCCGCTTCCGTGCGGTACCAGGGGTCATCGACGTCATTGGTTGGGGTGGCAAGACCAAAACCTATGAGATCCAGGTCGACTTCAGCAAGCTCGTTGCCTATGGCTTGACGCTGCCGCAACTGCTGACCGCCGTCGGCAACGCCAATATCAATGTCGGCGGCAACACCGTGAATATCGGCGCGCAATCGGCCGTGGTGCGCGGCGTCGGCCTCATTCGCTCGATCGACGACCTTTCCAATACGATGATCTCCCAGACCAACGGCAATCCGGTTCTGGTCAAGGATGTCGCCACGGTGTCGGTCGGCGAGAAGCCGCGCCTCGGCATTGCCGGTCTCAATCAGGAGGACGATATCGTCCAGGGCATCGTGCTGATGCGCCGCGGCGAGAAGAGTTCACCGACCATCGCGCGTGTCGAACAGCTGGTGCAGCAGATCAATCGCGGAGGCATCTTGCCGCCCGGCGTGCGGATCGAACGTATCTATGACCGCAAGGACCTGATCGACACCACCACGCATACGGTGCTGCACAACATGGTCGTCGGCATCCTGCTGATCGTGCTGCTGCAATGGATGTTCCTCGGCAACTTGCGCAGCGCGCTGATTGTTGGCGCCACTATTCCGTTTGCCCTGTTTTTCGCTGTCATCATTCTGGTGCTACGCGGCGAATCCGCCAACCTGCTATCGGTGGGCGCCATCGATTTCGGCCTGATCGTCGATGGTACGGTCATCATGGTGGAGGCCATCTTCAGACGGTTGACCCAGACCACAGAGCTTTCCGAAGCGGAGCGCAGCCACATCTCGCCCGAGACCATCATGGGCATGAAGAAGCATGGCATCCTCAGCGCATCCGCTGACGTGTCGCGCTCGATCTTCTTTGCCGCCGCGATCATCATCGCCGCATTCCTGCCGCTGTTCACGCTGTCCGGTGTTGAAGGCAATATCTTTGGACCGATGGCGCGGACCTACGCTTATGCGCTCGCCGGTGGCCTGATCGCGACATTCACCGTCACGCCTGCGCTGAGCGCGATCATTCTGCCGGCGCATGTCCAGGAGACCGAAACCTGGATCATGCGCCAGCTACATCGCCTCTACATGCCGGTGCTGCACTGGGCGGTCGCCAGCCGAAAGATCGTACTGGGCATCGCGATCGGTCTCGTCGTGGTGACTTTCTTCATGGCGCGTTTCCTCGGCCTGGAATTTCTGCCGAAGCTGGAAGAGGGCAATCTCTGGATCCGCGCCACGCTGCCGCCGACGATCTCGCTGCAGGAAGGCAACACTTACGTCAACGAGATGCGCAGGCTGATCCGCCAGCAGCCTGAGGTAGAATCCGTCGTCTCGCAGCACGGTCGTCCCGATGACGGCACCGACGCGGCTGGCTTGTTTAACGCGGAATTCTTCGCCCCGCTGAAGCCTGCCTCCGAATGGCCGGCGCCGCAGGACAAGGATGCGCTGACGGCGCGCCTGCTCAAGGAACTGCAGACGAAATTTCCCGGCGTCGAGTTCAATTTCTCGCAATATCTGCAGGACAACGTTTCTGAAGCCGTCTCCGGCGTGAAAGGCGAGAACTCGATCAAGCTCTACGGCAACGATCTGGATGCACTCACCAAGACCGCTAACGAGATCAAGGCCGTACTGTCGACGGTGCAGGGCGTGACGGATCTCGCCGTGTTCACATCGCTGGGGCAGCCAACCATCCAGATCGACGTCGACCGTGCCAAGGCTGCGCGCTACGGATTGTCGCCCGGCGATATCAACGCCACCATCAAGGTGGCCATCGGCGGCGACTCCGCGGGCGATCTCTATGAGCCCGGCAGCGATCGGCATTTCCCGATCATGGTGCGGCTGGCGCCGGAATATCGCCGTAGCGCTGAGGCGATCCAGAATTTGCGCATCGGCGCACCAGGTCCGAACGGCACGATCGCGCAGATCCCGCTAAGTGAAGTGGCATCGATCAATCTCGTCTCGGGTGCAGCCTACATCTATCGCGAGAACCAGGAGCGGTATCTGCCGATCAAGTTCTCGGTACGCGAACGCGATCTCGGCAGCGCCATTCAGGAAGCGCAGGACAAGGTCGCAGCGCTCGTTCAGCTGCCGCCGGGCTCGCGGACCGAATGGGTCGGCGAGTTCGGCAATCTTCAGGACGCTATCGCACGGCTTTCCATCGTCGTGCCGATCAGTCTCGCTCTGATAGGCGTGCTGCTCTGGTTCAACTTTGGCTCGATGGCCGACACACTGCTGGCCATGAGCGTGATCCCAATGGCGATCTTTGGCGGCGTGCTCGGTCTGCTAATCACGGGTATTCCGTTCAGCGTATCGGCGGCGATCGGCTTCATCGCGCTGTTCGGCATTGCTGTCATGGACGGCATCCTGATCCTGTCACAATACAATCAGCTGATCGACGAGGGCTATGAGCGCATCAAGGCTGTGATCCGGACCGGCGAGTTGCAACTGCGGCCGGTGCTCATGACCTGCATCGTTGCGGGCGTCGGCCTGCTGCCGGCGGCGCTGTCGGAGGGAATCGGGTCTCAGGTCCAGAAGCCGCTCGCGGTTGTCGTCGTCACTGGCATGATGCTGGCGCCGCTGGTGATCCTGATCACCCTGCCGGTGCTGATCTCGTTCTTCTCAAGCCGGGCGCGTTAAACCAGCTTGCGACGGGAGCGGCTCGGGCTGTCCCTGAGGCAGCCCAATGGCCATATCCAAAAAACCGGCCTCGGCATGGATCGAAACCGGCGCTTGCCCGTTGACCGGTTCCCCACCCGGCTATTCCAGCCCCCGTGGCGTTTCGGTAGGTGCTCTTGAACGCTGTATTTACTGATCTTTTTTCAAAGATGCAGCCGTGCCATGCTGGCGGCCGTCGTTTCGAGCGCCGCATCTTTTCAGAGACTTTTTGATGCTCACCAAGACCGCCTCTGTCGACCTGACCAATTGCGACCGCGAGCCAATCCACATCCCCGGCAGTGTTCAACCCTATGGTTGTCTGCTCGCCTGCGATGGCTCTGTCGGGATGGTCCGGCGCCATTCGATCAATGCCGGCGCGATGCTTGGTGTGGGATCAGGCGACATCAATGGCCGCAGGCTGGACGATCTGATCGGCGAGGGGCCGGCGCACGACGTTCGCAATGCCATCGCCAAATGGGGCAACCAGCAGCGCCCGGGACTGCTGATTGATTTCAAGGTCGCGCATTCGCAGACCGCGTTCAACGTCGCTGTGCATCGGCACAAGGGCGTCAACATCATCGAATTCGAGCCTGTGGACGCCAGCGAGGCGACACCGCCTCTGGAGTTGTCGCGCTTGCTGATCGGCCGCATCGGTCAATGCAACGATCTCGACGTGCTGTTTGACAATGCGGCGCGGCTGCTGCGTGGCGGACTCGGCTACGACCGGGTGATGGTCTATCAATTCGCTCATGATGGTTCCGGCCGGGTGATCAGCGAGGCGCGCCGCGGCGATCTCGAGAGCTTTCTGGGGCAGCACTTCCCGGCCGGCGACATCCCGCAGCAGGCGAGGGTGCTCTACGTCCAGAACACCGTGCGTATCGTCTCGGATGCAAGCGGTGAGCGCGTGGCCATCGAGCCGGAGTTCGACACATCTGGTGAACCGCTCGACCTGTCCTTTGCACATCTGCGCAGCGTTTCGCCGATCCACTGCGAGTATCTGCGCAATATGGGCGTCGGTGCGTCGATGTCGATTTCCATCATCCACGACGGCGCGCTGTGGGGGCTGATCGCTTGCCATCACTATGCACCGCGCGCGCTTTCCATGGAGAAACGCGTTGCTGCAGAGATGTTTGGCGAGTTCTTTTCCATGCAACTGGCCGGGCTTCTTCAAAAACGCAAACTGGCTGCTAGCGAAAGCGCGCGGCGCTATCTCGACCAGCTGTTGCACAATGTTTCGCATCACGGCGATGTCGAAGACCTGCTCAAGGAAAGCATTCGCGATTTTAGCGTACTGATGCCGTGTGACGGTATTGGCCTATATCTCAACAAGACCTGGACGTCTTATGGCAGTGCGCCACCGGCTGCCGCAGCGCCGGCGCTGATGGGCTTCATCAATTCAGTGGCCGAGGGCAGGGTGTGGGCGACGAGCGCATTGTCAGATCGATTACCGGCGGCTGAAGACTATGCCGCTACCGTCTCCGGCGTGCTGGCGGTGCCATTGTCGCAGTTGCCGCGCGACTATCTTCTGTTCTTTCGCAGCGAAGTGACGCAAACCCTGAATTGGGCAGGCGATCCCAACAAGACATACGAAATTGGCCCGTTGGGCGATCGGCTGACACCGCGCAGGAGCTTCGCGATCTGGAAGGAGATTGTGCAACGCCAGTCCCAGCCATGGCTGCAAAACGAGCGCGACACCGCCGAGGCTGTGCGCTCGGCTTTGGTGGAAGTGGTGCTTCGCCACAACGAATTACTGGCGGATGAGCGGCACAAGGCTGACCTGCGCCAGAAAATGTTGAATGAAGAGCTCAATCATCGCGTCAAGAATATCCTGGCACTGATCAAATCGCTGGTCTCCCACCCGGTCGAGGATGGCCGCAGCATCGAGGATTATGTCGCCTCCCTGAAGGGACGTATTCAGGCCTTGTCGCTTGCGCATGATCAGGTCATCCGCGGCGCCGGTGGCGGTGCGTTAGAGGGATTGCTCGATGCGGAATTTTCGCCGTATCGCGAGTCGGTGAAAGCGATCGAGGTAACCGGGTCCGATGTTTCGCTCGACGCTCGGGCCTATTCGGTACTCGCATTGGTGCTGCACGAACTGGCCACCAATGCCGCCAAATATGGTGCGCTTTCCGTAAGCACGGGGCGCTTGTCACTCCAGTGGAAACGCACCGATATCGGCGATTGCGAAATCCACTGGCTTGAGCGCGACGGCCCCCTTGTCGCGCCGCCATTGCGGCCGGGCTTTGGATCGATGCTGATCAGCCGCAGCATTCCTTATGACCTCGGGGGTGAAAGCGATGTCGACTATGAGCCGGCCGGCACGCGCGTGCGGCTGCTCATACCGGCGCGCTTCGTTGTCTGGCCCGCACCGGTGGCGGCGCGCAACGTGCGCGCCCGACGCGGGGATGACAAGCCGATGGCGTCGATGCGCGGCTTGAAGGTATTGATGGTCGAGGACCAGCTTCTGATTGCCATGGACGTCGAGACCATGTTGACCCAGGAGGGCGCGGCATCGGTCGAGACGGCGTCCTCGGTCAAGGAGGCATTGGTCGCGCTGACGATGATGAGACCTGATGTGGCCATCCTCGACGTCAATCTCGGCAATGGCAGTTCGGTGCCGGTGGCCCAGGCATTGCGCGAGCGGGGCATCCCCTTCGTCTTCGCCACAGGTTATGGCGAAACCAGCCTGATCCCGGCGTCGATGGATGACGTGCCGATCGTACGCAAGCCCTACGACCTCGCATCGCTGGTCGCCGCGATGACCACGGCGATGGCGAAGAAGAGTTCAGCCGGATAGTTTACTGCCCCGAGGGCGTGCGCAGCCCGTGCCAGGCATCGCGCACCTGATGGTAGTGAACTTCTGGCAAGTAGTCCGGCGTGTTCAGCCCAAGCGTCTTCACATCCAGCCTGCCGATTGCGCTGAGCAGCGAATAGGATGCGATGACCCGGTCACGCTGCGCGCCAATCAGGCGTGCCTTTGCCTGTACGAGATCCTGCTGTGAGTTCAGGACGTCGACAGTGGTGCGCTGGCCGCCTTGGGCCTCGCGCTGCACGCCCTGCAGTGCAACGCCAGCGGCGCGTACTTCGGCTTCCGCGGCACTCACCGCGGTCTTGGCGCCTTCATTTGATACCCATGCACCGACGACTGCGGTGCGGGCCTGATTGCGGACCTGCTCGAGCACCAGGCGGCTGACCGATGACAGTTCCTTGGCCTGGCGCGTCTGCGCAGCGCCGAGGCCGCCGTCGTAGATCGGTGCGGTCAATTGGCCGACGATCGAAGCCTGATCGGTGCCAAAAGTGCCAAGTGTCGGATCTGACTGGCTGGATTTGCTGGCGCTGCCTTGCAGCGTCAGAGTGGGCAACAGGCTGCTTTCCGCCACCTTAATCGTCGTGGTCGCCACGTCGACATCGTAGCCGGCTGCCAGCACGGCGGGGTGCGCCTTGAAAGCCTGATTGACGGCATCGTCGCGGTTGCGCGGCAGCAGCCGATCCATCGGTTCCGCCGGACTGAGCCGCGAGGGTGCAGCACCAATCACCTGCGTATACGTTGCCTGGCTGATGGCGAGATTGACCTCAGCGGCATTGAGATCGGCCTGGCCACGCGCCAGTCGTGCTTCGGCCTGCGATGTGTCGGTGGGCGTGACGTCGCCGGCGTTGAGCCGCTTCTGGGCGATGCCGAGGGTTTCGCGCAGGGAGGCGACGTTGGCCCGCTGGGCTTCGACCAGCGACTGATTGGCGAGAACATTGGTATAGGCAACGACCGCGTCCAGCAGCACACCTTGGCCGACATTGCGCAGCGCTTCACGGCCGGACTGGACCTGCAATTCCGCGACGCGGACGCTGTTGGCTGTCTTGTTTCCGTTATAAAGCGTCTGGGTGACCGTGACGCCGATGGTCCATGGCTTCAGCGTTGCGCCCTGGATGGTGTTGTCTACGAGCAGGTTGCGTACGGCCTGAAGGCCATAGCTCAGCGTGGCTGTCACCTGAGGCCGGTAGCCGGCCATCGCCTGCGGGACGTTCTCATCGGTGGCGCGCTGGCGGGCCCGTTCGCCATTCAGCTGCGGATTGGACTGATAGGCTTTGGCAAGGGCTTCCGACACCGTTTCGGCACGGGCATCGACCGTAGCAAAAATGCCATAGCCAGTCAGGCTCAGGGCCATGCCTGTCCGAAGCGCGCGCCTTGCGGCGAGGCCAAATATGCCGTGACGAACCATATTATCCCAAAGCAATCTTCGGACGTCCGCCCCCGCTGACGTCTAGGTATGTTTAGAGGGCGTTGCCTTTGCAGGCAAACCATCCGGCGAAGAACCTCCGGGCTTTTGCGCTTTCCCCACAGGGCATTTGGCTGCCCCGATTTGCTTGATTGATCAGGACTCTAGGGTGGAGCAGGTGCTCCGTGAATGCGACGAATAAACCCGCTTCACATGGCCGCGTGTGTTGCATGCCGGGCACATTTCTGAATAACCGCGCGCAGTGGTAACTCTGTCCGGCTTTGCTGCGCGATGGCGCTGAGGAGCTGTCGATCCTGCTCAGCCGGAATGCCTATGCCCAAGATATTCACTGATCCCGACGCCATCGCCGAAGACATCATTCGCGACGTGGGGACGACGCTCGTGGTCGGGCTGCCGCTCGGGCTTGGCAAGGCCAACCATATCATCAATGCGCTCTATCAGCGCGCGCTGGCCGATCGCAGCATCAGGCTGACGTTCTTCTCTGCCCTGACACTGGAGAAGCCGAAACCATCCAGCGAGCTAGAGAAGCGCTTCATCAATCCGGTGATCGAGCGGTTGTTCGGGGGCTATCCCGATCTCGCTTATGCAAACGCGCTGCACAAAGGCGAGCTACCGCCAAACATTCAGGTCAACGAATTCTTCTTCCTTGCGGGAAAATGGCTGCGGGTCGCCGATGCTCAGCAGCACTATATTTCAGCGAACTACACCCATGCGGCGTCTTATCTATTGACGCGTGGGCTTAACGTAATCACGCAACTGGTGTCGAAGCGTGTGGTCGATGGCGCCGCGCGCTATAGTTTGAGCTGCAATACCGACACCACGCTTGATCTGATGCGGGCGCGCAACGAAGGGCGCGTCGCGTTCAAGTTGATCGGTCAGGTCAATTCGGAATTGCCATTCATGCCGGGGCAGGGTGATCTCATCGGCGATGAGTTTCACGCGGTGCTCGAAAGCCCGGAGACTGAATTTCCGCTGTTTGCGCCGCCGTCCGAACCGGTCAACGACACCAAATACGCGATTGGATTACACGCTGCGGGCCTGGTGCCCGACGGTGGCACGTTGCAGATCGGCATTGGGCAAGTGGGCGATGCACTAGCGCAGGGCTTGATCGTTCGCCACCGCGACAATGCGGCGTTTCGCCATCTGATGCAGCGTCTTGCCCCCGATGCGCCTCCGAAGGAAGTCGCGACGTTCGAACGTGGCCTCTATGGCGTGAGCGAAATGCTGTTCGAAGCCTTTCTCGGCTTGATCGACGCCGGCATTCTGAAGCGTGAGGTGGATGGCACCATCGTGCATGGCGCGTTCTTTCTCGGGCCGAAGGCATTCTATCAGGCGTTGCGCGACATGGTGCCGGAGCGTCTGGCGAAAATCCAGATGATGCCGGTGTCGTTCACCAATGAGCTCTATGGTGACGAAGATGCCAAACGCCGTGCGCGCGTCGATGCGCGCTTCGTCAACAACACAATGATGGCGACGCTGATGGGCGCCGCGATTTCGGACGGCCTCGATAGCGGTCAGGTCGTGAGCGGCGTCGGTGGACAGTATAATTTCGTCTCACAGGCTTTCGCTCTGGAAGGCGCGCGCTCCATCCTGACTCTCGAATCCACACGCGCGGGCAAGAAGCCGATTTCCAACATTCGCTGGAATTATGGTCACACCACGATCCCGCGACACCTGCGCGATATTATCGTGACAGAGTATGGTGTCGCCGATCTGCGCGGGAAATCGGATGCCGACGTGATCGCGGCGATGCTGCAGGTGTCCGACTCGCGATTTCAGCCGGAACTGATGCGGCAGGCCAAGGCGGCTGGAAAGCTTCCCAAGAGCTATGACATTCCTGCGGCGTATCGTGAGAATGTACCCGAGCGAGTTTCCGCTGCGCTCAGGCCGGCGCGGGATGCTGGCCTGCTGCCCATGTTCCCGTTTGGCAGCGATTTCACTGACGTGGAGCAGCGCCTGATCCCTGCGCTGCAGGTCCTGAGCGCAGCATCGGTGTCGTCACAACAGCTCGCAGGCCTGTTCTGGCAGGGCATGACACACGCACCAAGCGCGTCAGATGAAGCGGCGCTGGCGCGGCTCGGGCTCGATCGTCCGGCCACATGGGCCGAACGTGCCTATCGTGTGCTGGTGTCCGCCGCGCTCGCGCGCAGCGGCTCGACCTAGCGGTTCTTGTTGACCGGCTTCCGCTTCTCGATGAAGGCGGCCATGCCTTCTGAACGGTCTTCCAGCGCGAAGGTCGCGTGAAACAGATCGCGCTCGACCTTGAGGCCTTCGGTGAGCGGCGTCTCGAAGGCACGATTAACGGCGTTCTTTGCCATCGTCGCCACCGGGCGCGACATGGCGGCGATCTTTTCCGCCATGGCGATGGCTTCTTCCATCAGCTTGTCGGCCGGGACAACGCGACTGACGAGACCGGAGCGCTCGGCTTCCGCCGCATCCATCATGCGGCCCGTCAGGCAGAGGTCCATCGCCTTCGATTTACCGATGGCGCGGGTGAGGCGCTGGGTGCCACCGATGCCGGGAATGGTGCCGAGGGTGATTTCCGGCTGGCCGAACTTCGCGGTGTCTGCGGCGATCATGATGTCACACATCATGGCGAGTTCGCAGCCGCCGCCGAGCGCGTAACCGCTGACTGCAGCAATGGTGGGTTTGGTGCAGGTGGCGACACGGTCGCCGCCGATTGACGTGAAATCGCTGGAGAACATGTCGATGAAGCTCTTTGGCTGCATCTCCTTGATATCCGCCCCGGCGGCAAATGCCTTCTCGCTGCCGGTCACGATGATGCAGCCCACGGCGGTGTCGGCTTCCAGCTCGTCGATGGCGATCTTGATTTCGCTGAACACACCGAAAGAGAGCGCATTGAGCATCTTCGGGCGATTCAGCGTGATGATGCCGACCGCGCCTTTGCGCTCAACGATGAGGTGTTCGTAGCTGCTCATGTTCCATCCCGCGGATTTTTGCCGAAGCCGCCAGGATCGGCGGCCCCGCGCAATTTGCCCGCTCGGGGGATGGGGTTCAAGCCATAAACATACGGGCGGCAGAGGCCATGGTCAGCAAGCCGCCGAAAGCGATGAAGATCTTGCCGACGAGGGAGGTCTTGTCCCAGGTCGTGCTGTTCTCGCTGGCGACTTCCGGTGCCGGCGTATCGATGGTGGCCTTCGCGAGCGTCAGCGGTGGCTTGTCGTCGCTGATGGCACGATCAAGGTCGTTGAGCTGGTCAGCGGCCACGAGCTGCGCATTGCTGGCGCTGGAATCCGGTGTGGTCGTTGCGGGCTGTTCCTGCTGGCCGCCGATTTGGCCAAGCGCGCTGCCGGCTTGCGATGACATGTTGTAGGTGTTGGTCGCTGCGGTCTCAGAGGGCCACTGCGCATTGGCATTGGCGACCAATGATGGGATGGCGGTATTACCGCTTCCCGGCTTCGCGTCTTCCGTCTTGGCAGTGTCCTCCTCAGCGGGCTTTTTCGACGCCTTGGTTGCCTGCCGGTCGGACTTGCGCGATTTCGTCTCGCTCTTCCTGGCACTGCGGTGCTTGGTGGCCTTCGCTGCTGGTTCGGCGGATGTGTCTGCGGCGCTGCCGACCGCTGCGGCCGGCTCGGATGCCGCGGTGTCGTTTTCGGTCGCGTGAAGCGGTGCCGATGTGCAGATCCACAATCCGGCTGCGATGACCAATGCCGCACGCCCGCTGGCTCTGATGTTCATGGAAATCTCCCCAAAATACCGGCCCCCAATGGCCGCAAGGGAAACTGCGCAGGTGTTCACACCGGGGCAGAAAAAGGGAATCTTCGGGCGAGTCCGGCAAAAACGGGGCATGAGCACAGCCGCAGTTATCGTCTCCACAGGCATCAGCAAAAATCTGCCTTTGAAATCAAGGCGACGGATGTCACTCTGACGGTTCGATGGTATGAGCCGGCTGTCTTTGAAATCTTCGGCTCGGGGTTGGGGCGCAGGCAAGGTTTCACGGTTCCGTGATTTTTCTCTCGGCTGGCGTAACAAACTGAATTATCCGCCGAATTGGCTTTAGGAGCGCGTGTGCGCGGACGTGACGACGAATGGACCGATCTGATGCGGTCGGCCAATGCAGGGGATAGCGTTGCTTATCATCGCCTGTTGAAGTCGGTTACGCCCGTGCTGCGTGCCGGAGCGCGGCAGGGCCTGTCACGGGCTGGCCAGCCGCCCGATCAGGCGGAGGACATTGTGCAGGACATTTTGCTGGCGGTGCATTTGAAGCGGCACACCTGGGACGCGAACGCGCCGTTCGCGCCGTGGCTGTTTGCGATCGCCCGCAACAAACTGATTGATGCGCTGCGCCGCCGCGGACGTCGCGTCTTCGTCAATATCGACGATTTTGCGGAAACGATTCCGAGCGAGCCACCGGCTGAAACATTGCCCACCGTCGAGATATCCAATCATCTCTCTGACCTTCCGCCGCGGCAGCGCGACGTGTTGCGATCGATCGCGGTGGACAGCGCATCCATCAAGACCACGGCGTCGAAATTGTCGATGACCGAAGGTGCCGTGCGTGTGGCGTTGCATCGTGGGCTCGCGAGCCTCGCAGCCAAGCTGCGAAAGGATTGACCATGGATACCGATCGCCTGATTCAGGCCCTGGCCGCCGACAACGATCAAAGGGCACGTCCCGTCAGCACACAGCTCGCGATGGCCTTGTTGGTCACGCTGCCGGTCGTAGCGGCGATGTTGCTGGTGACGCTTGGCATTCGCCCGGACTTCATGTCGGCGATGCGCAATCCGTTCTTCGATGCGAAGTTTCTGGTGACCCTGGCGCTCGCTATTCCCGCGATTGTGATCAGCGTTCATCTCTCGAAGCCCGAAGCGTCGTTGGGGGGCTGGATCTGGCTGTTGCTGCTGTCGCCGTTCATTCTCATCGTCGCGTTGATCGTCGAGATGACGATGCCGCAGCGTGCGCCGATGATGGTACGCATTATCGGCAGAAACTCGTCGCTGTGTTCGGCGGCGATCACGTTGCTGTCGCTGCCGATCCTCGGCGGCGCGATGATCGCGCTGCGCCACGGCGCGCCGTCACGCCCCGCTATTGCCGGTGCGCTCGCGGGATTGATGTCAGCCGGGCTGGGGGCGACGTTTTACGCCGCGCATTGTGCGGACGACTCGCCGCTGTTTGTGGCGACGTGGTACACGCTCGCAGCCCTCGTGATGGCGGCGTTGGGTGCAGCCATCGGTTCGAAAGTGCTGCGCTATTGAGCGGCGCGTGAGCCACGCGTCCGCGAAAGTAAATCCGGTCAGGCGGCCGCAGGACGGCCGCTCGCCGCCTTCGCGATGTCGCCGTTGAGCTCGCCGGCATAGTCGTTGAAGTCGACTTCCAGCGTGTAGCGCGGGGAATTCAGCCAGGTGCTGATCTTCTTCTGGTGAAAGTCGCGGACCTCCAGCGCCATATCGCCAGGGCTGGGCAGGGCGACTTTGATATCATGCAGGGCCTTGGCAACGGCAATGCCGGATGAGCCGGCGCCAATGACGCAGATGTCGACTGCAGGTTCGGTCATGCAGCCGATTTTTCGGCAAGACGCTGGCGATATTGGCTCACGATATCCTCGAAACTCTTGTCAGCGACGACGCCGAGGGATGGCGCGCGGGTGGAGATGAAACCTTTCGGCCAGCTATCGACGATCTTCTTGAGATCGGGATCGAGGGCATATGTCATGTTCGGCGTAGTGTTGGTGACACGTGCGATGGATTCAATGATGTCGTTCATGCTGATCGTCAGGGCAGGCTGGTTGAGCACGCGTTTCCCGCGCATCTTGACCGGATCGGCATTGTGAAGCGTGATCAAATTCTGCGCAACGGTCTCGACCGAGACGACCGGCACTTTCGTATCGGCGCGCAATGGGCAAATCGACGGCTTTCCGGCGACGCCATCACGAACGATGCCCGCGATCCGGTCGGATACCGACTGAGTTGGCGGGCCGGGGTGCACCAATACGATCGGCAGGCGCAGGGCACGTGCATCGACCATGCCGTGACGCGTGGCGTCGGCTAACATCAATTCGGCGATGGCCTTGTGTGTGCCATAGGACGTTTGCGGACGCTGCAAGTGGTCGTCATCGACATGATCAGGCAATAGCCCGCCGAAGACCGCGATCGAGCTTGGAAAGATCAGGCGCGGCGGAGCGTCTTTCGCGCCGATGGCGTCGATCAATTCCGCCAGCGCCGAAACATTCACCGCCAGCGCGCGCGCCGGGTCCTGTTCTGCGGCACTGGTCAGCACAGCGGCGAGATGAAACACGCTATGCGGCTTCCAGGCAGCGATCTGCCTCAACGCATCGGGCGCCGCGATGCTGGCTACCAGATGTCTCACACGCCGGTCGGACGCTGGCGGCAAATGTGTGTCGAGAAGGAGGACCTCCTCGATTGTTTCGCTTGTGCCTGCCGCATTGGTGAGCGCGCCTGCTTGAAGCAGCGCAGAAGTGAGCGTTCTGCCGATGAAGCCACCGGCGCCTGTAATCAAGACGCGCATGAATCCCGCCCTGCTTGATGCCAACCCGTTCCGGCGTTGTTCGCCGTGATCGAGGCATCACTATCAGCGCCTTCACCGGCAAGTCGATGCCTGCTGACGGAATGGCTGCTCAGCGCAATTGGCGTTGCGGCGCCCGGTCGCAATGGCCAGACTGCGGCCATTCGCGTGGAAACATGTTGACTGACAAATGTCAGGCGGCAGGTAGGTTGGACGTTGCCTGCTGCATGCGGTGGAAGCGCAGGACTTGTTGCGCCGCGGAGATGCGGAGGCGCTCATAGGTTTCGCGGTCGGTCGCGCTGTCAGACATTTGCGCTCCAGCGAGTTGCTCACGCATGTTGATGATAGTCTTGACCGTCTTCCACGAAAAATTCGCGACCTTGCACAGAATGAAAATGCCCTCGCTGCGGGCTTCAACCATCATGGTTTCCGCGACCGAAACCGGCACGTTGGCCAGGCACGCGAGCGCGGCGTTAGCCTCGTCGAACTTGCCGGCTTCGGCGAATTTCGCCACTTCGTTTTCATCCAGCCGACCGTCTTCAAACAGCGAGCGCACGAGGCCATGGGCGATAATGGTCTGCTGACTGATGCTGCCTGGTGCTGAGCGAGCCCGCCGGGCGACCTGCTGAACCACCAGAGATATGTCGGCGGTGTGGTGGGCGCGGGCGGCTTCCAGCTTCGTCCGGACCGAGGCGGACGCCTTGGCGACGAGCTTCAGATAGTGGTGGCGCGGAATTGAGGGACGCAGGCCAACACACGTTGCAATCGCGTCGCTACCCTCGGCACGGGAGAGCAGGGTGTCGTAACCGCGCTCTGAAATCTCCGCCCCGCGATTGTTGACGGTGCTGCTAACGACGGCGTCGTTGCCGCGCTCGACGAGAACATCCGTCAGGGCGCCGCTCAGGACCTTGCGCGTCGAAATCGCCAGCAGATGGTCCTGGCTTTTGGTGCGTGCATTCTCGATCAGCGCATGGTCGTCGAGTTGCTCCGACTGGGAGAGCACGGGTGCGGCGACCTCGATCAAATCGTCGAATGCAAGGGTTCGGACGACCCGGGGCGGTGCGACAGAGACGGGTGCGAGCCGCTCGGCCAGAAGGGCCCTTGCAGACGCTTCCATATGCGTCAGCAGGCAATCGAAAACGTCGTCGAACACTGCGATCTGCGCATCGGAGTAATCCACGGCATTGTTGACGAACAGATCCGTGACGCGGCGCAGGGTTTCCACGCGCCGTGCGACCGTTCCGTGGGCCAGTGCGGCGTCAAGTTCGTCGAGTAAATTTGCCGATAACGGTGACTTCGAAGACATAAATCAAATCCCGTAATTCTAATCGTGTCCTGCCGCGAATATGTCGCGGGCAGGGTTCGTGAAATTCGTTCAGGCGCTTGCAATTCGGTTTCGTCCGCGCTCCTTGGCGGCATAGAGTGCGCTGTCGGCGCGTGCGAGTAAGGTGTCTGGCGTGTCGTTCGGACCCAATGTCGCAACGCCACCCGAAATCGTTACGGTCAAACCGTCGGAAAATGCGCTCCAATCCAGTGCTTCGACGATTGCGCGCAGACGGTCGAGCATTTGCACGGCCTTGTCATGCGGCGTGTCCGGCAGCACCAAAAGGAATTCCTCGCCGCCATAGCGGCCGAATTTGTCGATGCTGCGGATATTGGCGAAAATGGTAATGGCGAAGGTCCGCAGCACTTCATCGCCAGTCGGATGCCCGAAATTGTCATTAATCCGCTTGAACCAGTCGAGGTCGATCAACGCGGCGGTGCAGGGCGTATTGCTGCGCTGTGCCCGAATGATTTCATCGTCGAGCAGCCGCATGATGCAGCGGCGATTGAACGACCCCGTCAGTTCATCGAGTTCTGCGAGCTCTTCGATGCGCTTGTATGCGGCCTCGAGTTCAACCCGCCGCCGAAACAGCGCATCGCGTAGCGAGCTGGAGAAAATGCCAATGAACATACTGCGGGCGATGGTCATCGAGAATGTCAGCAAGGTGCCAAAGCGCTCGATGGAATTGCCGGAGGGGAGCGTCAGGGGCAGATCGACGAGGAAATACAGCAGCGCGAGGCCGCCGGTCATGATCATCCAGGCGCCGACACCTTCGCGCGGCGTGGTGCGCAGAGCGACGACGTTAGCGACGAGAAACAACGCGCAGAGAAACACGACGGCCACATCAGGCGCCAGGTAGATGAAGGCGAGCTGCAATGCGAAGGTGACGGCGGTGTATGGCGCTGCGAAGAAATGATCGCGCCAGTCATCCGTCAAGCCGCTCTCGGAGATCGCGAGGAAGATCAGGACGGATGCGGAAGCGCAGCCGGCATAGGCCGCGACGATGGTGCCATCGATCGTGCCTGCGGCAAGGAAGACGAAAAGCAGCACGACGTTGACGGCATGACTGGCAGCCGCCAGTGCAAGCATTTGCCGTCGCCGCTTCAGGCGGCGCGCCAGCATGTCTGACCGCAACTCTCCATCGACGGCTTCGAAGTCGCCGTTTAGCGGATTGAAGACTGATGAGGCGGCTGCGGTCATTGAGCCCATCGATGGGTTTCGATGACGGAACTCTAGTGCTCAAAGCCTTTAGGTTTGGTATCTATTGCCGTGAGCCAATCTGGTAATCGGCTACTCATTCGCTGTTCTCGGCGATACAATGTTGACAGATCGAATTCTGCGAACCGTCAGAGGATAGCAAACATAGCTTTGTTATTTAAGTAAAAATGACCCGGGCCAATGATGGGCCCGGACGAGTTGACCTGACGTGGCGGACAGGCCGCCAGGACAAGTGACGGTATCCATTTACGAGGGGGGCGGGATACAGCTGCAAAATGCAGGTTCCGCCGTCTCAAGGCTGTTCCGGAAGCCACGACTTGGTAAGGTTGCCGTGTGAATCGCTGGCATTCGGGTCGGAAATGCCCCAGCATTATGCTACCTGTTACCCGTTCCGCCCAAGAAAAGGGCGGTAAAAGCCCGTTCGGAGCGGTTAAAACAGCCGCGACCGGTATATTCCTGCCCATTCGAGAAGATTTTATCTTGTCAATCGAACCTCTTACATCCTCATTCAGACCAACCTTGCGAGACGGGCAGTGAGTGCAACACAGGCGGCATCGGATGACATTCTGATCGCCCGGATTGCGCAAGGCGACCGTCTTGCCATGCAGGTGCTTTATGGCAGGCACCATGTCCGGGTGTTTCGCTTCGGCCTTCGGCTGGTGCGGAACGAACAGATTGCTGAGGATCTTATCAGCGAAGTGTTCCTGGATGTGTGGCGGCAGGCAGGCAAATTCGAGGGTCGCTCCGCGGTATCGACATGGCTGCTGGCGATTACGAGGTTCAAGGCGCTGTCCGCGCTGCGCAAACGCAAGGACGCCGAACTGGACGACGAGACGGCCAACGCGATCGAGGATACGTCCGATAATCCCGAAGTGTCGGTTCAGAAAAAGGATACCAGTGACGCGTTGCGGAAGTGCCTGACATCTCTTTCGCCCGAGCATCGGGAAATCGTCGATCTCGTCTACTACCACGAGAAGTCCGTGGAAGAGGTGGCCGAGATCGTTGGAATTCCCGAGAACACCGTTAAGACGCGCTTGTTTTATGCGCGCAAGAAATTAGCCGATCTGCTCAAGGCAGCCGGCATTGAACGAGGCTGGCCATGATGGCGATGAGCAAGAAGGTGCCGAACCAGGAGCCAGGCGAGATCGAGGCATTGCTGCCTTGGCACGCCGCGGGCACGCTCAACGCGCGTGATGCTCGCCGCGTCGATGATGCGCTCGCCAGTGATCCTGAATTGGCGAGGCAATATGCCGTGATCCAGGAAGAATACGCGGAGACCATTGGCCTCAATGAGAGCCTCGGTGCGCCGTCCTCACGGGCAATGCAGAAGCTGTTTGCTGCGATCGACGCCGAGCCGGCGCGCAGCGGATCGACATCGGTGGATCTGTCGGCGCGGATCTCCGGATTTTTCGCATCGCTGTCGCCGCGGACGCTCGCGGCTTCGGCCGCTGTTGGCGCGCTCGCGATCATGCTGCAGGCCAGTGTGATCGGCACCGTGCTGATGCAGCGCGATACCCGCACATTCCAGACCGCGTCCTATGAAGCCGCGCCGTCGCCAGCAAGTGCACCGACCACTGTCACCCGGTCGCTCGCGCCGGCACCGGCACCTGCCTCGGTAGAAGCCCCGACGCGACTGTTCGTCCGTTTCGCGCCGACTGCGCGGGTGTCGGACATCACGGCGCTGCTTGACGGCTATCAGGGCACGATTGTCGACAGCGGCAAGGACGGGCTGTTCCGGCTGCAATTCGGCAATCGGGTGATGACCAAGGACCAGATCGCCGGGCTGATCCGCCGGCTGGAGAACGAGAAGATCGTCAGCATGGCGGTTCAGGCGCAGTAGGCGCCGTCGGTTGATCCGATCCGCATTGTGCGTGCGAGGCCTGTTCCATGAGACATGATCGTGGTGCCTCCGGACCAATGATGAAATGCACGGCCGCTGTGCTTTCGCTTGCCGTTGCATGGTCGTTCGGCCTTTCGGTCGCCGGCGCGCAGAGCATGATGCGCTCGCCAAGCCTCAATATCGGATCGCGCGTTCCCACGATCGCTCCGAGCACAACGCCGCGTATCAATCCGAATATCGCTACGGGGGCGGGCCGCATCGCCGGCCGTGGCCCGAATATCGCGAGCCGCGGACCCATTGCTGGTCGCGTCGGTATCACCAGCACCGGTCCGCGCGGGGCGGCGATCGGGACGACAGCCAGCCGGACACCGCCCATATCCTCGCGGCCAGGACGTACGCCGCCGCCGAAGATCGTGGGCGTGCTGCCAACCATTCCCTATGTGCGCTATTCGCCGAACACCTATCCGAGTTGCGCCTATGCCAATCGTGCGGCATCCGGCGAGTGCAACGAGAAGCCATTCGTTGCTGATCTCGGCGGCGGTGGTCCGACGCCGCGCAGTCAGAACGCCGGTGGTGGACCGCGCAGCAATGGTCCGCAAGCGGGCTTGAATACGCGTTACGTCCCCCGCCAGATCATCGCCGAACTCGATGGCGCGCTGACGCCCGATCAGACAGATGCGCTGGCGCGCCGTCTGCGTCTGGAGCGTCTGTCGTCGCAGGATTTTCCGTTGATCGGCGCGACGATCAACCTTTTCCGGATCACCGATAATCGTTCGGTCGAAACTGTTGAGGCCCAGATGCGCGCCGAGGCTGACGTGCGCGCTGTGCAACCCAATTTCCGCTATGTGCTGCAGGACCAGGTGACAGTGCCAGCGCCGGGTGAGGGCGATCCCGCGCAATATGCGGTGGCGAAGCTTCGTCTGCCCGAGGCGCACAAGCTGTCCGCCGGTGCCAATGTCACAATCGCTGTGATCGATTCCGGCATCGACGTTGCGCATCCCGAACTCGCTGATGCCATCGTGGGATCATTCGATGCGCTTGGCAGTAAGGAAGGTGCGCATGTGCATGGCACTGGCATTGCGGGGGCGATCGTATCGCATGCGCGGCTGATGGGCAGCGCGCCGCGCGCGCGCATCTTGGCCATTCGCGCTTTTGGTGTGTCGCAGGGCGGTGCCGAGAGTTCGTCTTTCATCATCCTTAAGGGCATCAACCACGCGGCATTGAATGGCGCCCAGGTCATCAATATGAGCTTCGCCGGCCCGCAGGATCCACTGATCGAGCGCGGTATTGCGGCGTCAGCCAGCAAGGGCATCGTGATGGTCGCGGCATCAGGCAATGCCGGCCCGAAATCGCCGCCGCTTTATCCCGCCGCAAGCCCCAGCGTGATCGCAGTCAGCGCCACAGATGCCTATGACAGGCTGTTCACTGCGTCGAACCGCGGCAGCCACATCGCGGTGGCTGCGCCGGGCGTCGATATCTTCCTGCCCGCACCGGACAACAAGTACCAGATGACGTCGGGCACCTCGTTCTCGGCGGCCTATATCAGCGGGCTCGCCGCATTGATGATCGAGCGCAATCCGCAACTGCGGCCGAACGAGATCCGCAGCATCCTGATGACAACCGCGCGTGATCTTGGTGCGCCCGGCCGTGACGACCTGTTCGGTGCCGGCGCGGCGGATGCCTATAGTGCGGTATCGGCAGTGCAGGGCGCCCAGCAACAACCGGTGGCGACAGCGCCCGCGCCTGTCACGCCTGTTGTCGTCACGGCGCCGGCGCCGACGACGCGTGCGATCGAGGCGTCGTCGCCGTCGATGGCATCAGACGCCCAAAAATAATCGCCTGATCGTTGAACGTTTGGCCGGGTGGACCGGACATATGGATGTGGGAGCGGCATTCCCTCCCCAACGAGGCCATATCCGGCGCATGCGCCCAAACATTCGCGCCCGGTATAGCTTGACCCGTCCGGTTGTCCCCCCGGACGGGTCTTTCGTTTTTGTTAACCAAAAATTTTAACCTTCAGGTCATAGATTGCCGGTGCATGGCCCGGCATCGAGCAAGGCTCAAGCAAGGCTTGACTGCAATACCTGAGGTTTGACGGGGCTTTTTCACGTGTTTCCAACGCAATTATTCAGGTTTGACCACATCGCGCTGGACCGGGGAAACTTTTCCACAGAAACTCTCCAAGTATTGGTGAGTGATTCGTTTGTTGCTTTGCGTCCGTTTTTTCTCTTGCGGACATTTCCATGTCATCTCACTTGAATTTTCCTTACCCGCATGCAGGCATTGGTCGGCCACTGGCCCAGCGCTGGTGTGCTCTTGCCGAGAGCCGGCTGGACTACCTGACAGAACTGTTCGAGAGCGGGCGGTGGCGCCGTTTTCACAGCGAGGCTGAGTTTCTCGACAACATTCAGGAAGCCAAGGAAGCGGTTGAACGCTGGCGGCTGATGGTCGAGGGCGAGACTGCCGCCGTGAGGCGCGTGCTGTCTCCGGAAGGCGTGATCTACCGGGCGCCGCGCGCCCCTGAACCACGGCCTGCTGCCGTCGCGGCTCCTGCCGTTGCAGCGCCTGCGGTTGCGCCCTTGCAGCCCGACATCGAGCCGGTGGCTGAAGCTGAAGCGGCTTCACCCGTCCTGATCCCGATCGAGACCCTGTTGCGGCAGGCACCGCCTCGGCAGGTCACGGTGACTCCGGCAGATCTGGATTGGCAGAAGGCGCTGGATCCTCTGGTGATCAGCGCGCGCTATCCGATGCTGCGGACAGCGCTTTAGCGCACCGTATTGCCCGACACCGCAACCTGCTGATAGCGCTGTGCGCCATCCGCCGTGAGGTCAGGGGTCACCGGCTTTGCATGATCGAGGCCGACGACAGCGCCGCGTGGCGCGCCTGAAATCATGTTGTTGCTCACAAGCGCAGTGCCAGCGCCCGGCGCGACCGATACACCGATGCCGATGAAGCTGTTGCGCACGACGTTGCCGGTGATGGCGACATCGCGCAGATACTTGCCCCAGCCGGCGATCATGCCGAATGACGGCGCGTTCTCGACGACATTGCCGCTGACGCTGGCGTCCGCCTCGATATAGATGCCGATACCGGCATCGTCGTCGGGGGCTGTGCCGATCGGCCGCTTCGGCAGCAGATTGCGGATGATATTGCCTTGTACGACGGCGATGCGGCCGCCTTCGTTGAAGTTGCAGACGGAGACACCGAGCGCCGCGCCATCGACGGTGTTGTTGGCGATCACTGCGGCCTCGAAGGCGAATTCCGAATAGAGCGCGACTTCGCGCACGCGCGATACGCTGTTGCCGGTGATGTGGATGTTCGATGCCGAATTGCCGCGCACCGCGGAGTAGTCGCAGTTGCGGATGCGATTGCCGGAGACGATGACATTGCCCGCACGAAAAGCGTTGATGGCGTTGCCATACTGACCGGAGCCGCCGGGACCGGCCTTGATGTCCTCGATGCGATTGTCGATCACTTGCGTGCCGTCATCGCCGATGGCGGTACGCAGGATCTCGATGCCGTTGCTGCTGGTGCCGGAAATGGTGTTCTGCGCGACGATCAGTCCCTGCGCATCGAAGGAGACGATCGCCGTGGTGGCGATGTTGGTAAGTGTATTGCCGGTGATCGCGCCCGCCGCGTTGTCCAGCCAGATGCCCGCGCCGCCGCTATTGGTGACGGTGCAATCGCCGATGCGGAACTCGCGCGCCTGCACCATGTGCAGCAGCCCGCGCCGCGGCGGCAGTCTGGCGAAGTTACCGTCCAGCGTGAGGCCGCTGAGGCTGACATAGTCCGCGCCTTCGCCTGACAGTAGTGACGCGCCGCCGCTGAAGGTGAGGGTCGTTGCGCCGCGCATGCCGATGATCTGCGAGCCACGCGCGAGCTTCAGTGTACCGGTGCGATAGTTGCCGGGCGGCAATGCGAGCGGCGCCTGCGCGCGTGCGGTCTCGTCGATGGCGCGTTGCAATGCGCGGGTCTGGTCGTCCTGGCTATTGGCGCGCACGCCGTATTGGGTGGCGTCGCGCCCGAGCGTCGAGGTGAGTGGCGCGGCGCGCGCCGCATCGTTCGATGCGGCAAATGCGCCGGCGGCGAGGCCCGCGCCGGACGCAGTCAGCAGATGGCGGCGATGCAGGTCCATGGTTCAAGGTCCCGGTGGATGTCCGCAGATGGCGTAACGCAAGATGATGCGTGTGACGTTGCCAGGCGAGAGCGGCTGCGATGAATGTGCAGGGTAGGGTTAATGGGGCGCTCACCTGCGCGATGCGCTCGCGCTCTACCCGTCGGGCTCATCGGATTCAACTGTCAAACAGCCACTTCGCTTCAGACACACGTCATCACCCCTGTTATTTGCGGCGCGGGGGCGCCGTCGTCTGTTGCATTCCCGCCCCCTTGTGAGAGGGCGTGCGGAACGCCGGGTGCCCGATGCACCCTTGGGCCTGATGCGAATGCGGTCTTCCGCAAGTGAGTGTGCATCAGGACTTTCGGAATCACGAGCAAGTGCCCGACGTTCCGCCTGCGGTGTTTTTTCGACCTGCTTGCACTTTGCCTCAGCGAACGATCCGATCACCGAATTAAAGTCCCAAGGCGATGGGAAGGGAGCCTCAAGCACTTGAGCCGGACGCATTTCGATTTGGTCGTCCGTCACACTGTCCAGGGATCTTTCCATCTCAAGATCAGCCGTCTCCTTGCCAGTGGCAGTGCTGGCGCAGATCCGTCCTGCCCGAAGACAGACGTCACCCATGAACCGCGTAACGCCGCATCTCCGGCGTCCACCGCATCCCACCCCGCGAACGTGACGATCGCGATCGCCCCTCTCGGTGGGGCAGGACGGAGGAGAAAATAAACCTTATAGGGATGATGTCAACAGAGAATAGGAAAAAATGTTTAGGTGCTGTTTGTCGCCCCAAACTGTCATTCCGGGGCGGCTGCGCACCTTCGCGCACGCGACTCCGGAATCCCAGCATGGGAGTCTCTAGTCAGCGCAAAACACTCCGGGATTCCGGGTTCGCGCTTCGGCGGCATTGCCGCCTTCACGCGCCCCGGAATGACGACCGTGTGTCGGGGAATGACATGCGTATAAAAAGTATAGCGCCGCGCGCTATCGTCCCGTCAGCGCGAGCTGGAAATCCTTCTCGGCCTGGGCGTCGCGCTCGTTCTCTTCCGGGCATTCGCCGGGCTCCGCTTGGCAGGGACGGATCTCGTAATCGTTGTCGAGCACGCGGCGCGGTGTCGGCTGCGAATTCTTGGCTTCGACATCGGTGACAAGGCCGCTCTCGGCGGCAAGTTTCCACACATCGGCTTCGGTCGGATAGGATTTGCTCAGCTTCGCGTCGTCACAGAACAGTGCGTAGGGCATCGGATTGCTCCGGTAAAAATTGATAACGTTCATGGCGGCGCCGGGTTCGCCCCGACGTATTCCCAGACATTTCAAAATTGCGCGACGGCCATCCGGCTGCGTCGCGAGAGCGTTCAGCTCACCATCTTGTGAGGCTTGAACAGGCGGCCCTTTTCCACCACGAGGATCACCGCGAATGCAGTGAGGGTGCAAAGAAAAAGACCGGTCGCGAACGGCAGCAGAGTGCCGTCATAGTGCTGGCCGATAACCGTGCCGATGGCGATACCCAGCAGCGTGGTCAGCGTCCCGTAGAGCGAGGAGGCCGTGCCGGCGATGTGGCCCTGCGGCTCCATCGCCAGTGCGGTGAAATTCGAGAACATCAGGCCGAAGGCAAACATCATCAGCATCGACAGCGCGATGAACAGCCATAGCGGCACGAAGCCCGTCACGACCGCCAGCAGCATCGCCGCGCCAGCAGTAACAAATCCGAGCAGGGCGCCGTGGGAGAGTGCGCGCATGCCAAAGCGATGGACGACGCGCGAGTTGAAGAAGCTGGCCGCAGCGACGCCGAAAGCGATGGACGCAAAGGCGAGCGGGAAATATGGGCCGAGATGGAAAATCTCGGTGAACACCTGCTGCGACGTAAACACGAAAGCGAACAGTGCGCCCTGCAGGATGCCGGCAGCGAGGCCGTAACCGATCGTCTGCCGATGGCTGACGGTCTGCCGATAGGCATAGAGCACATCGCGAATGGCGAGCGAGCGGCGCTTGGCGACCGGCAGCGTCTCCGGCATGCGCCAGGCACTCCAGGCCAGCGTCAGCAGGCCGTACAGCATCAGCACGACAAAGATGCCGCGCCATTCCGTGAGGACCATCAGCGCCTGGCCGATAGACGGGGCGATGACCGGCACGGAAATGAAAACCATGATGGCCAGCGACATGACGCTGGCCATGCGGCCGCCGGCATAGCAGTCCCGGACGATCGATACCGCGATGACACGCGTGGCCGCGGTGCCGACGCCCTGCAGCAGGCGGGCAAGCAGCAGGATTTCGAACGACGGTGCGAACAGTGCGAGCACACTCGCCGCGCAATAGACGGCCATTCCGCCGAGCAGGATCGGGCGACGACCATAGCGGTCCGACAGCGGGCCGATGGCGAACTGGGCCACGCCGAAGCCGAGCAGGAAGACCGAGAGGACAGTCTGAAGGTGGTTGGCATCAGGGACCTTGAAGGCCGCACCGATATGCGGCAGCGCCGGCAACATGATGTCCATAGCCAGCGGATTCAGCGCCATGATCGAAGCGATCACGACGACGAATTCGCCAAATTTCATAGGGCTATGGGTCGATGACACCGCCAGGGGGGCGTCGGCGTTGATGTCGGTCACAAAACTGTCCTTGAAAGCACTCCCGCCATTAGGGTCTTCATGCTGCGATGCACAAGCTGACTTTCGGCATGGCTGCGTCGCGGAAACCGGCGGATTCTCAATTTATGAATTAATGTTCAGAAAATGACCGGGAGCGTCGTTCCGGCGGTCTCAACCCCCGGAATTCCGGGCCGCATCACGCAGTTTGACCCGAGTCAGGCGGATCATCTCCAGCAGGATCGCTTCACCGGTATCCGTGAGTTCATCGGAGGTCATGCGATGCGAGGCGGCGTCCTGTGCCAGCAGTGGCACATGGACGAAGGCCGCGAGGTGGGGCCTGTTCGGCGCGCGGGTGGCCTCGATGCCGCGCCAGGACAGGTAATTGCAGAGATAGCGGCCGGCATCACGTGAGGGGCGCACATCGGCGCCGCCAGCGAGGGCAGCCCGGAACAGACGCGCCGTGTGCGGGCCGAACATCTGCGCACCGGCGCCAGGCACGATGCTGGCGCGGCGTACCGTTGTATGGCCGGCATCGGGCCACAGCATCGACACCGCGTTGCGGGCGCGCGTCTCGATCCGGATATAGGGCGTGCGCGCGGCGAGGCCGAACATCAGCAGCGCATCCGGGCGATGGCGCGCGATCAGCTCGGGCAATTCGCGGTCGACGGTGGCATAGGTGACGTCGAAAATATGCGCGATGCGGGTGACGTCGGCGAAAGCGGGACGGCGCAGCGTTGCGAGTTTTCGCACCAGCGCCTGTGTCGGGTTCACCGGCGCGCCGGGGAACGGGCCGAAGCCGGTGATGAGGATGCGCGGGGCGCTGCCCATCTCAATCCTTCAACAGCGTGACGATCGCCTCCGCCGCGACGGCAGGCGTCATTCGGCCGTCGGCGACGTCGCGTTCGGTCTGCTTGACCTTGCTGCGGATCGCGGGATCGCCGCGCAGCCGCGCCTTCAAACGATCCTCCAGCATGGTCCACATCCATTTCACCTGCTGCTCGCGGCGGCGGGCAGCGAAATCGCCGGAGGCATTCATGGCGGTGCGATGCGCGACGACCTTGTCCCACAATTCGGCGATGCCCGTCTTCGCCAGCGCCGAATAGGTGACAACCGGCGGATGCCAGTGCTCCGAGCGCGGCGCGAGGATATGCAGCGCGCCGCGATAATCCGCCGCGGTGATATTGGCGCGCTTGAGATTGTCGCCGTCGGCCTTGTTGATGGCGATCATGTCGGCGAGTTCGATCAGGCCTTTCTTGATCCCCTGCAACTCGTCGCCGCCGCCGGGCAGCATTAGGGCGAGGAAGAAATCGGTCATGTCGCAGACCGCGGTTTCCGACTGGCCGATGCCGACGGTTTCCACCAGCACCACGTCGAAGCCGGCGGCTTCACACAGTAACATGGCCTCGCGCGTTTTCGCCGCGACGCCGCCGAGCGTGCCGGAGGACGGCGAGGGACGGATGAAGGCGTTCGGATGGGCGGACAGATCGTTCATCCGCGTCTTGTCGCCGAGGATCGAGCCGCCGGTGCGCGCCGATGACGGATCGACCGCCAGCACCGCGACCTTGTGGCCCTTGTCGATCAGATACATGCCGAGCACATCGATGGTGGTCGACTTGCCGACGCCGGGCGAGCCGGTGATGCCGACGCGGAATGCCTGGCCTGTATCCGGCAGCAGCGCCTGCACGAGTTCGCGCGCCGCGGCCTGATGATCGGCACGGCGGCTCTCTACCAGCGTGATCGCCCGCGCCAGTGCGGCGCGGGAGCCGGCGCGGACGTCGCGCGCGAGGGCGCCGATGTCGATGGACGCTGTCGTCACTTGTCGTCGTCCTTCGGCCGCTCGCCGGCGAAGATCGCGCTGCCCTCGACCGACAGATATGGCTTCAATTTCTCCCATGGCACGAAGGCGTCGTAATCGCCTTCGGCATAGGAGCCGACCGCATAGGGGCCGTAATGGAAGCTGAGGCCGGAGCTCTTGCCGGCCGATGTCGATGGCGTCAGCGATACCGGCCCGATCTTGAGCAGCTTCGGTTCCAGCGCGTCGACGAGGCTCATGTCGGGATTGTCGTTGTCGCGTTTTTTCTTCTCGACCTTCAGATCCGCCACGACCGCATCGCGGATCGCGGTCATCGCCGGCCCGCTATCGGCGAGCTCGGTGAAGAACGGGCGGATGCCGATCATCTTGCCGGCTTGCCTGTCCCACAGCAGCGTGTCGTTGACACGATTGGGATGCGCACCGCCGGTGTAGTTGTAGTCCGCGCGAATGATGCTGACATAGCGACCCGCGACCAGCGAGCTTTGCGTATAGGACCGCTCGGATTCCCATGGCCGGTTGCGGATATCGGCAGGCAGATCGCGGAGGTCCTTGCGCTGCTCGGCCAGCTCCTTGAGCGTCTTCGCAGCCCAGCCATTGCTTGCGGATGTGAGATATTTCAGCAGCGGCGCATCGGACTTGATCGCGGCATCGAAGAAGACGGCAACCTCGGTGTATTTGGCCTTGAGCTGGATGTCGGGTGTGGGCTCGGCGGCGAGGGAGATCGCTATGGAAGTGATTAGGAAGGCACAGGCCAAGCCTGCGAGACGAGAAATATTACGGATATAAGCAAGTTTCATTCTGGAGACCTGAGCCGCGCGGCGCACCGTTCGAGAGGAGGCATCAAATCGTGAGCCCAATGTGGAAGAGTGTCTGGCTCAACTCTGATTGCGACGTTGCCGAGACGATCACTCATCTCGGCGATAGCTGTCCAGTCTACTTCAGCTTCGCGCTTCCTTATCTCGTTCGGGATGTGATCCGAAGCAATTCCGATAATCTCGAAAAGCCGTTCCATGGCCACGCAAGTCCTCTTGTCCTTGGCGAGATCCGCCAGCGTGCGACCAGCGACAGCTTCTTTGACCAGCGCAATTTTCTCGTAGATGTGTGAGAAACGCTCTGCAACGGACGGTGGCGGAATTGTGCCAGTTTCCATGGACCAGCTCATCAGGCACCCGATTGGTTGATTGTGGTCTTGATTACTCCGCCGCCTCGCTATGTCCCAGCCGCGCATTGAGCTTGTGGATCAGCTCTTCGGCGGCTTCCGAGATCACTGTGCCGGGCGGGAAGATCGCTTCCGCGCCGGCCTTGTACAGTTCGTCGTAATCCTGCGGGGGGACGACGCCGCCGATGATGATCATGATGTCCTCGCGGCCCTGCTTCTTGAGTGCGGCCTTGAGCTCCGGCACGGCAGTAAGATGGGCTGCGGCCAGCGAAGAGAGGCCCAAAATATGCACGTCGTTCTCGACGGCCTGCCGCGCGGCTTCATCGGCGGTGGCGAACAGCGGCCCGATATCGACGTCGAAACCGACATCGGCGAAGGCCGAGGCGATCACCTTCTGGCCGCGGTCGTGGCCGTCCTGACCGATTTTCGCGACGAGGATACGCGGGCGGCGGCCCTCGGCGTCCTCGAAGGCGTCGATCAGCGCCTGAACCTTCTGGACCTTGTCGTTCATGGTGGACGCCTCGCGCTTGTAGACACCGGTGATGGATTTGATTTCGGCGCGGTGGCGGCCGAACACCTTCTCCATCGCGTCCGAAATTTCGCCGACAGTGGCCTTGGCGCGCGCGGCATCGATGGCCAGCGCCAGCAGGTTGCCGTTGCCGTCCTTGGCGCTGCGCGTCAGCGCCGCCAGCGCGGCATCGACGTCGGCCTGGCTGCGCTCGCCACGCAGGCGCTTCAGCTTGTCGATCTGCAGACGGCGCACGGTGGAGTTTTCCACCTTGAGCACGTCGAGCGCTTCTTCATTCTCCGGCTTATACTTGTTGACGCCGATCACGGCCTGCCGGCCTGCATCGATGCGCGCTTGCGTCTTGGCGGAAGCTTCCTCGATACGCAGTTTGGGCACGCCGGCCTCGATGGCCTTGGCCATGCCGCCGAGCTCTTCCACTTCCTGGATATGCGCCCAGGCCTTGGTGGCGAGATCGTGGGTCAGGCGCTCGACATAATAGGAGCCGCCCCACGGATCGATGATCCGGTTGGTGCCGGTTTCCTGCTGCAGGAACAGCTGCGTGTTGCGGGCAATGCGCGCCGAGAAATCAGTGGGCAGCGCCAGCGCCTCGTCGAGCGCATTGGTGTGCAGCGACTGGGTGTGGCCCTGCGTCGCCGCCATCGCCTCGATGGTGGTGCGCATCACGTTGTTATAGACGTCCTGCGCGGTCAGCGACCAGCCCGAGGTCTGGCAATGGGTGCGCAGCGACAGCGATTTCGGATCCTTCGGATTGAACTGCGTCAGCAGCTTGGCCCAGAGCAGCCGCGCGGCGCGCATCTTGGCGACTTCCATGAAGAAGTTCATGCCGATCGCCCAGAAGAACGACAGCCGCGGCGCGAAGCGGTCGACATCGATGCCTGCGGCAAGACCCGCGCGCAGATATTCGACGCCGTCGGCCAGCGTATAGGCCAGCTCGAGATCCTGCGTCGCACCGGCTTCCTGCATGTGATAGCCGGAGATCGAAATCGAATTGTATTTGGGCATCCTCGTTGAGGTGTAGGCGAAGATGTCGGAGATGATCCGCATCGAGGGGGCTGGCGGATAGATATAGGTGTTGCGCACCATGAACTCTTTCAGAATGTCATTCTGAATGGTGCCAGTGAGCTTCTCTGGCGGCACACCCTGTTCCTCGGCGGCAGCCACGTAAAGCGCGAGGATCGGCAGCACCGCGCCGTTCATGGTCATCGACACGCTCATCTGGTCGAGCGGAATGCCGGCGAACAGCGTGCGCATATCGTAGATGGAGTCGATCGCCACACCGGCCATGCCGACGTCGCCCGACACGCGCGGATGATCGCTGTCATAGCCGCGATGGGTGGCGAGATCGAAGGCGACCGAGAGACCCTTCTGGCCGGCGGCGAGATTGCGGCGATAGAAAGCGTTGGAATCCTCTGCGGTGGAGAACCCGGCATATTGCCGGATCGTCCAGGGCTGGTTGACATACATGGTCGGGTAGGGGCCGCGCAGGAACGGCGCGATGCCCGGATAGGTGTCGAGGAAATCGATGCCCGCGACGTCGGCTTCGCCGTAACCCGGCTTCACCAGGATGCCTTCCGGCGTCAGCCACGGTTCGCCCTGCGATGGCGCACCGGCAGCGATGGGCGCAAAGGCGATGTTGGTGAAGTCAGGAATCTTGGTCATGGTCGTTTCTCGAATTCTCGATTGCGTTCGATGAGTCTCTGAACGTTCTTCTTGTAGGTCGGGTCGTCTGACGGGGGCGTTTCAGTTTTCCGCCAGAGTACCACGTCAAACACCTTCTCAAGCACCTTCTCGATCGGCCACATCAGCAAGTCGAATAGCAAACTGGCCATGCGCGCGATCCTTGAAACACGCTAATCATGATCCGGATGCTGATAGCTGAACACTTCGGCGCATTTCTCCGGGCCGTAATTCTGCATCGTCGTCTTGCTCGGCAGGTTCGACACATTGCCGACCCAGCCCAGGCGTGACTCCGTGCCGAATTGCTGTGTCGGCACCACGCGGTCCGGGCGGTCGAAGGCGCCGGTCATGATCTCGATCTTGGGGCCGCCGATGAGACGGTAGCTCAGCGGCGTGCCGCATTTGGCGCAGAAGTCGCGTTCCGCAATCGATGATGACTTGAACGCCGCCGGCTTGCCGCGGGTCCACGCAAAGTTCTCGTGCGGGATATCGGCAAGCGAGGCGAATGGCGCGCCGGTGGCCTTCTGACACATGCGGCAATGGCAGATGCTGACGCGGGTTGGCGCAGCCGACAGCGCGAAGCGGATGTTGCCGCATTGGCAACCGCCGGTCAGCGCGGGTTTGCTCGCCGTTGCCGTCATGGCTTACTCCATCAGGCCGAATTTATTAAGTCATGGGCCTGCACCAGCATCGCCAGCGCATCGCCGCCGGCAATGATAAAATCCCTAACGCCTGCGTCGCGCAAGGGCGCTTCGAGGTCGCCGGGGCGGCCTGCCAGATAGATATGCTTTGCGCCGGCGGCCTGCAGCGCTTTTGCTGCGGGCGCTGCCTGGCCGACATAGAGCTTGTCGGACGAGCAGATACATACCAACGCCGCGCCGGAGGCCTTCCAGGCCTTGGCGAGTTCGGCCGGATCGGAGAAGCCGTCGCTGTCGAGGGCTTCGATGCCGCCGGTCTCGAAAAAGCTCTTGGCGAAGGTCGCGCGTGCCGTGAAATCGGCGGGCGTGCCGAGATTGGCCAGAAACACCTTCGGACGGGCACCCTTGCGCGCCAGCAGGTGATCCGATTTGTCGCGCAGCGCCTCGAAGGGGGAGGCCAGCCGGATCGGTTCCAGCGGGTTGAACTTGATCTTGTCCTTGCCATAGGGCTTGCCGGGGATCGGCTTGACCTTCAGCACACTGGCGCGCGCTTCATGCAGGTTGGGAAACTCGCTGGCGCCGGTGAGCACTTCGCGGCGCTTGGCCACGCTGGCCTGACGTGCGGCGCGTGTCGCGGCGACCTTCGGCTGGATCACATTGTTGCCAAGCGCCGGGAAGGCGCCGCCGGCTTTTTCGATGTCCTGAAACTGTGCCCATGCAGCGTCGCACAGTTCGCGTGTCAGCGCCTCGATGCCGCCGGCGCCGGCGGCGGGATCGGTGACCTTGGCGAGATTGGACTCTTCCAGCAGCACCAGTTGGGTGTTGCGCGCAACACGGCGCGCAAAGCCATCGGGCAGGCCAAGGGCCAGCGTATGCGGCAGCACGCAGATGGAGTTAGCGCCGCCTAGACCGGCGGCGAAGGTCGCCATGGTCGCGCGCAGCATGTTCACATAGGGATCGCGCTGCGTGAGCATGCGCCACGCGGTGTCGGCAGCGATGAACAGCGGCTTCGGCGTGAGGCCGCAGCTTTCCTCGACGCGCGCCCAGAGCAGGCGCAGCGCGCGGAATTTCGCCATGGTGAGAAACTGATCGGCATCAGCCGCGAGACGCGCATAGACCATGCTGCGGGCCGTCTCGAGCGGAATGTTGTGGTCTTCCATGGCGCGCAGATAGGACACCATCACCGCGAGGACGTAAGACAGTTCCTGCACTTCGGAGCCGCCGGCATCGTGAATGATGCGGCCGTCGGCAACGGCGAACGGGCCCTTGAAGCCTTGCGCGGCGAGCTTCTTGATGGTGTCGGTGACGGCGGGCGCCATCTCCCACCAGTTATAGGCGCTGGTGCCCCACACCGCGGTGGCGCCGATGGGATCGAGGCCAAAGCGGATATCGCATGTGGCGGGATCGATGCCCTTCGTCTTGATGTAATCGGCCAGATAGGTCACGGCCATGCGCGACTGCGGGCCGGCATGGAGTTCGATGCCGATGCCGGCGTCGAGATAGATGCCGTCGAACAGCGTCTCGATGGTTTCGGGCGAGGCGACGAGGCCGAAGCCGCGCGCGCCATTGGCGCCTTCGAACACCAACGTCAGGCCGGTGGCACCATTTTCGAGATCGTGCAGTGCCTGCTTGTTCGACTTGCCGGCATCCGGGTGGTCGATCCGCTGCATGATCTGCCAGGGCGCAGCGGCCGGCCGGCTGGCAATCGGCGCCGCATCCTGGGCGCGCGGATAGATCGGCTGGATCTTGACGCCGTCATAGGTCTTGCTGATCAGCTTCTCGAATGGTGCGCCTTTCAGCACGCCATCGACGAGCTTGCGCCAGTCATCGTAACTCGCAGGCGCAAAATCGGCGGCCAGCCGCAGGTCGTCAGTCGCAGTCGACATTTAGGAACTTCACTCCCGGCATTGCTTCGTGATTGAGCCGGAAAATGCCATGCCGAGAAGGGGTTGCCAATGCCTGTTCGGGCATGGGGATGCGCGGAATTGGCGCGTTCTTCCCTCTCCCCGCAATGCGGGGAGAGGGTGGCGTGGACGAAGTCCGCGACGGGTGAGGCGGGGCACAGAGCTAAACCAATCTGGTCGGAGCAGATCGCACGGTGGGATCCGCGATGACGTCGTGACGATGGGGCGGCGCGCTGCCCCTCACCCGCCGCGAAGGCGCGGCGACCTCTCCCCGCCTAGCGAAGCTTCGCTTCGCACGGGGGCGGGGAGAGGTTAGAAGCCTGCGCTCAATCCAGATCCGGCAGCTTCTCGATGCCATCGGTTGAGAGGGCCTTCAGATGATCGGCAACCGTCTTGCCTGATATCACCCGGTCCGGCGCGATTTCGGCCAGCGGCACCAGCACGAAGGCACGTTCAGTGGCGCGCGGATGGGGGAGGTGCAGTTCCGGCTTGGCCATGACGACGTCGTCATAGGCGATCATGTCGAGATCGAGCGGACGCGGACCCCAGTGCCCCTCGGCGGCCCGGTTGCGGCCGAATTTATGTTCGATCCTGTGCAGCGTGAACAACAGCGCGTGCGGATCGAGTTCGGTATCGATCTCGATGGCCGCATTGACGAAGTGGTCCTGCGGCACATCGCCCACCGGCGGCGTTCTATAGTCCGCCGAGCGTGCGATCAGCGCGGCCTGTGTCATGCCGCAGATATTGCTGATCGCCTTGCGGAAGGTCATGCGGACGTCGCCGACATTGCCGCCGAGCGCGATGAGGACGCTGGCCATTCGTTACGCTCGCGATCGGCGCAGCACCACGCCGACATCGTCGAAGATCGCGGCAATCGGCGCGTGCGGCTTGTGCACGGTGACCTTGACGGAGCTGATGCGCGGAAAATCCTTGAGCACCGCATCGGCCACGGCCCCGGCGGCGCGTTCCAGCAGCTTGTAATTGGTGTCCTTGAAGGCGGCGATCGCGGTGGCGACGACATTGGCATAGGACACGGTATCGGCGAGGCGGTCGCTGCGCGAGGCAAGGTCGATATCGGCGTCAAGTTCGAGATCGATGACGAAGCGCTGGCCGACGACGCCTTCGTAATCGAGCACGCCGTGATGCGCATGCACAGAGACGCCCTTGATGAAGATCATGTCGGTCATCTTAATTCCTCGATGGCTGCGGTGACGCGCAGGGCCTGAACGGTTTCCGCGACGTCATGGGCGCGGACGATTTTGGCGCCGTGCCGCACCGCGAGCAGATGCGCAGCGAGCGATCCGCCGATGCGCTGCTGCGGCTCCGATGGCACGACGGTCGATATGAATTTCTTGCGCGAGGCGGCGATCAGCACCGGCAGGCCGAAACCGGTCAGCTCGTCGAACCGCGCCAGCGCAATCATGCTCTGTTCAGGTGTCTTGCCGAAGCCAATGCCGGGGTCGAGCACGATGTGGCCCGCGGGGATGCCGGCGCTGGCAGCGATCTCCAGCGAGCGCGTGAAGAAGCTCTTGATGTCGTCGATGATATCGATCGAGCCATCGACGTCGTCACGGTTATGCATGACGACGACCGGCGCGCTGTGCTCGGCGATGACGCGCGCCATGTCCGGATCGCGCTGCAGCCCCCAGATGTCGTTGGCGATGGCGACACCGGCAGCGAGTGCTTTCGCGACGACGGACGCCTTCATGCTGTCGATCGATACCGGCGTGCCGAGCGCGACGACGTCAGCCAGCACCGGCACGAGCCGCGCCCATTCTTCATCGGCAGTGACCGGCCGGGACCCGTAGGGCCGCGTGGACTCGGCGCCGATGTCGATGATCCCTGCGCCCTCGGCAATCATCCGCCTGGCCTGCGCCAGGGCACGCTCGGGGGCATCGAACTGGCCGCCATCGGAGAAGGAGTCCGGGGTGACGTTCAGGATGCCCATCACGGCGGGCACCGGCGATGCCAGCAGCGCGGCCAGCACCGGATGGGCCGTCGGAGCAGACGTGGTGGGGCGCGCGATCATGAGGTCGCTTTGCGCGGTCGGGGGGAGGGAGTCAAGGTGGACAGTGTCGTCATTCCGGGGCACGTGCGGCGCGAGCCGCATGTGAACCCGGAATCTCGCAACGGGAGGCAGCGGCGTTCAGCCATCCCGGGATTCCCCGCCACTCCAATCGGAGCGGCTGAGGTTCGCCCGCAGCTGACGCTGCGTGTGCCCTCAGGCACACTAATTGGTGTGCTGGGGAATGACAGTGATTGTCTAATACGAAATCTTCAGCGGCAGCTGGCGGGCCTTTTCGATCAGATCGCCGACGGACTTCTCCGAGGGCATCACCCGGACCAGCTTGCGCTTGTCATTGGCCTCGCGCATCGCTTGAGCAAGGCGGGCGGGATTGCGGTGGGTCAATTCGCGCACGGTATTGACGCCGGAGGCGCGGAGCAGTTCGGCCTTGGCCTTGCCCATGCCGGGGATGCGCAGGTAGTCGGCGAGGTTCGCCCATTCGAGCAGTTGCTGTTCGCTGAACCCGGTCTTGGCGGCGAGTTCCTTGCGGCATTTGGCAGAGTGAGCGGCGTCCAGCAGCCCCTCCATAGTGCGGATGCCTGCCTTTTTCAGTTTGGTCGCGGCGAAGGCCGTCAAACCGTCAATCTTGGAGATGGGATATGTCATGGTACTCAGACGTATGAAGGTCGGACGTAGGAAGATGCTGGACGCTTACGCGCGGCTGCTGACGTAACAGACGGTCAGGAGAACTGGCTCAGGCCAGGTGTGCCGGCAACGATCTCGTCCATGGCATCGGCGCCGATCTTCTCGCGGCCGAACTTGAACAGTTCACGCGCGACGCTCTGGATCTCGCCCATGCCGAGGCCGAGACCCATCAGCTTGCTGCCCAGGGCCATGATGCCGCCGCCCATCAGGCTGCTCAATCCACCGCCACCTTCCGACGATGCGATGGCTGCGTCCGCACCCGGAATTTTTTCGATGAGTGCATTGACCGGCGCAGCCGGTGCTTCCTTGCGCAGGAACCCCAAGATAATGCCGATAGCCTTTTCAGCCACGGCTTCATCAATGCCGACCTTGGCGGTCAGCGCTTTGATCAATTCGTCCATGATGCCCCGCCTCACACCGGTTGAGTGCCGATGCCCTTATGTTGAAGAAGTTATCTTGAGCCGCTGCGATTCGAATTTCAAGCGCGCAACTCGCCCGACGTGCGATTAAGTGTGATCGCGCATCGAGTGTTGCACCAATGCAAGAGCAAAAGTGAAATTTTGGTCAATTGTTCGCAGATGCGTCAGCGCCGCACTTTGGAAACAGCAGAAAGATATGGCTTGCGTTTCGTCATCAGGAACGGTGAACGGGTTTCAGGTGTGGCGGGAACGCTTTGCGTTTCAATCGCTCGCCAAGATGCGGTAAGATCATGGTGAGCCGCAAATTTTTTAAAATCTTTTTCTTGATGCGTGCGACAGAGGCGATCCGATGGCGACTACCGAACTGAAGTCAGGCGATACCGACGGCAAGATCTTCATCGGCAAGGGCGACCAACCGGCATGGCTGACACTGGCCCTCGGCAATCGCCACGGTCTCGTCACGGGCGCGACGGGAACGGGTAAAACCGTATCGTTGCAGGTCATGGCGGAAGGCTTTGCGCGCGCCGGCGTGCCGGTTTTTGCCGCGGACATCAAGGGTGACCTCTCAGGGATAGCCGAAGTCGGCGAGGGCAAGGACTTCATTTTGCAGCGCGCCAAGGAGATGGCGCTGACGTTCCAGCCCGATCAGTTCTCGACCGTGTTCTGGGACGTGTTCGGCGAGCAGGGCCATCCGGTGCGCGCGACCATTTCGGAGATGGGGCCACTGTTGCTGGCGCGGTTGCTCGATCTCAACGATGTGCAGGAAGGCGTGCTCAATGTCGCCTTCCGTGTCGCCGACGAAAACGGTCTGACGCTGCTCGACATGAAGGATCTGCGCGCGCTGCTGGATGCCATCGTGCCGATGACCGCCAAGAAAGATGAGGTCGATCCACTTGCCGATGTCCGCAAGTCGGCCTTGAGCTTCGGAAACGTCACCAAGGCGACAATCGGCACCATCCAGCGTCAATTGCTCGTGCTGGAGAACCAGGGCGCCGATAAATTCTTCGGCGAGCCGGCGCTGGAGCTGAAAGATTTTCTCAAGACCGACCGCGATGGCCGGGGCATGGTCAATATTCTCGTCGCCGACAAGCTGATGTCGAGCCCGCGGCTCTATGCAACCTTCCTGTTGTGGCTGCTCTCGGAATTGTTCGAGGAATTGCCCGAGGTCGGCGACCTGCCGAAGCCCAAACTGGTGTTCTTCTTCGACGAAGCGCATCTCTTGTTCAACGATGCGCCGAAGGCGCTGCTCGACAAGATCGAACAGGTGGTGCGCCTGATCCGCTCCAAGGGTGTCGGCGTCTATTTCGTCACCCAGAACCCGATCGATGTGCCCGATCGCGTACTCGCCCAGCTCGGCAACCGCGTACAGCATGCCTTGCGCGCTTTCACACCGCGCGATCAGAAGGCAGTTCAGGCGGCAGCACAGACCTTCCGCGCCAATCCGAAACTCGATACGGCCACGGTCATCACCGAACTCGGCAAGGGCGAGGCACTGGTCTCGTTCCTGGAAGGCAACGGCACGCCTGCGATGGTCGAACGCATCATGGTGCGTCCGCCGACCGCACGTATCGGGCCGATCACGCCTGAGGAGCGCAAGGCGATCATGAATGCCAGCCCGGTGAAGGGCAAATACGACACCGCGATCGATTCCGAATCCGCTTACGAGACGCTGCAGAAGCGCATCGCCGGGACGGCGGCGACGCCCGCCGAGGCTGGCGACGCGGCGGGCGGTGGTGGCGGATTTCTGGGCCAGCTCGGTGCGATCGTCGGTACCATCTTCGGCACCAATACCGGCCGCAACAGGCTCTCCACCGGCCAGGTGATTGCGCGGAGCGTCACCCGCAGCGTGACCAACAAGGTCGTCGGCGGCATCGTCGCCAATGTCGGCAAGCAGATCGGCGGTTCGCTGGGAAGTTCGATCGGCCGCGAGATCGTGCGCGGGACGCTGGGCGGGATTTTGAAACGGTAAGTAAGGGGCGTCCGGACAATCCGCCATGCGCCCACCCGCGACTTTGCAGGCCCGGCGCCATCTGCTACCCCACCGCGCACTGGACGCGCCGCCCTGGCGCGTCGTTGAGGTGGGACTGCGAAGTGACGAAAAGTGACGGCGAGATGCCGGTTTTGCGGTGGCCGTCCTTGCGGCAGCCGCTGGACGTACTGTTTCTTCTGACCTGCGTCCTGTTGACGGCGGATGTGCTCGTTCCGGAAATCTTCGGCAGGGGCAAGACCAAGGATTATGCGCTGTGGTTCTGGGCCGGGCAGCAAGTGCTGCATGGTGCCCCGCTCTATGAAGCGAAGACCAATGGCGCGCTCGATTTCATCTATCCGCCGCTGTCGGCGATCTTGCTGGCGCTTCCGAGCTGGTTCGGCAAGATCCCGCTTTATCTCTTGCTCTCGATCCTGAATTCGGCGGCCTGGGCGATCACCAGCCAGCTCTCCAATGCCATGACCGGCTCGAAGAAGATTCCGGCGGCGTGGCTTGCGGCGCTGCCGGGCTTTGCGACCATCACCTTCGTGTTCGACATGTACGATCTCGGCCAGCCCAATCTGGTGCTGCTGGCGATGATGCTGCTCGGCTTCTGGTGGATGCAGAAGGATCGGCCGTGGCTCGGCGGCAGCATGTTCGCGCTGGCAACCGCCATCAAGGTGTTCCCGGTTGCGGTGCTACCTTATCTATTGTGGCGGCGGCACTGGGCGGCCTCGGCCAGCATGATCATCTGCACGCTGCTGTTGCTTTACGTGGTGCCGGCGCCGTTTCGCGGCTTCGAGCGCAACGCGGCGGAGGTGAAGACCTGGTACACCGAAATGGTCGGCTCCAGCTCCGAGAAGGGGTTCGGCCAGCGCGACGAACAGAACTGGTCATGGGTCAATCAGTCGATCATCGCGATGACGCATCGCCTGGTGCGGCCGATCGATTATTTCCAGGACGATCGCAAGCGTGGATCGGCCACGATGAACGTGATCGATGTCAGCTACAAGACCGCGAACCTGATCGTGCTCGCAGTCTCCGGTCTGATCGGCCTCGGCTTCATCTGGTCGCTTTTGCCGCGATCGAAACTCACGCCGCGCGCGCGTGCCGAAGAACTCGGCATCCTGTTCTGCCTGATGACGGTGGCATCGCCTCTGGCGCGGCAATATTACTTCATGTGGCTGTTTCTGCCGCTTACGGTGCTGATGCATCGCGCCGCCGATGATCCCAGGCCGAATGTACGGACCGGGACATGGTGGCTGCTTGGCATCATTGGCGTGCTGATGGCGCTGTCGATCCCGGTATTCCCGGCGATGCTGCAGGCCTGGGGCAATAATCTTCTGGCGACCGCGCTGCTGGCAGGCGGCCTGATCTGGCATATGCACCACCCGCCGGTGCTGCTAGATTCCACCGAAGTTCCGGACCATCACGCTTAAGGAAATTCGCTCATGTCCAATACGCAGCTTGCATCCGTTCTCGATCGCGTCGATGCCGATTTCGACAAGGCTCTGGAGCGGCTGTTTACGCTGTTGCGGATCCAGTCGATTTCCGCCGATCCGGCTTTCGCCGAGGACTGCAAGGCGGCGGCAAAGCATCTGGCTGGCGAGATCGAGGGCCTGGGCTTCAACGCCGAGGTGCGGCCGACCGCAGGCCATCCGGCCATCGTCGCCACCGCCAAGGGCAATACCGGCAAGCGGCCGCATGTTCTGTTCTACGGACACTACGATGTGCAGCCGGTCGATCCGCTGAACCTGTGGCATCGTCCGCCGTTTGAGCCGGTGGTCACCAAACATGCCGATGGCCGCGACATCATCGTTGCGCGCGGCGCGCAGGACGACAAGGGCCAGCTCTCGACCTTCGTGGAAGCCTGCCGGGCCTGGGTGAATATCACGGGCTCGCTGCCGATCGATCTCACCATCTGCATCGAAGGCGAGGAGGAGGTCGGCTCGAAGAATTTCGTGCCGTTCCTCGAAGCCAACAAGAAAGATCTCGCCGCCGATTTCGCGGTGGTCTGCGACACCGGCATGTGGGACCCCGAGACGCCGGCCATCACCACCTCGCTGCGCGGGCTCGTCTATGAAGAGGTAAAGATCACCGCGGCCAATCGCGATCTGCATTCCGGCATCTATGGCGGCGGCGCGCGCAATCCGATCCGCGTGCTGACCAATATTCTAGGCAAGCTTCATGACGACGATGGCCGCATCACCATTCCCGGCTTCTATGATGGCGTGAAGGATCTGCCGGCCGATATTCTGGCGCAGTGGAAGGGCCTCGGTCTCACCGCGGAGAGCTTCCTCAAGCCGATCGGTCTCTCGATTCCGGCCGGCGAGAAGGGCCGCGAACTGATCGAGCAGATCACCTCGCGCCCGACCTGCGACATCAACGGCATCGTCGGCGGCTATACGGGCGAGGGCTCCAAGACCGTGATCGCCTCGCATGCCTCGGCGAAAGTCTCGTTCCGCATCGTCGAGGGTCAGAACCCCGGCAAGATCCGCGATGCGTTCCGGGCTTTCGTCACGTCGCAACTGCCGGGCGATTGCACGGCCGAATTCCTCGACCATTCCAACGCGCCGGCCATCGCGCTCGACTGGAACATGAAGCCGCTCGCCGCTGCCCGCGATGCGCTGACCGACGAATGGGGCAAGCAGGCGCTGCTGATCGGCTCCGGCGCATCGATTCCCATCGTTGCCGATTTCAAGCGCACGCTCGGTCTGGACTCGCTGCTGATCGGCTTCGGCCTCGACGACGACAACATCCATTCGCCGAACGAGAAATACGACCTGAAGAGCTTCCACAAGGGCATTCGGTCGTGGGCGCGCATCATCGCAGCGCTGGCGGATGTGAAGAAGTAAGCCGCGCGTTCGTCATTCCGGGGCGCCCGCTCTTGCGGGCGAACCCGGAATCCCAATGTAGCCTGGCACTGTCGGAGATTCCGATGTCGAGATTCCGGGTTCGCGATCGCCAAGCGGCGTTCGCGCCCCGGAATGACGAATATGCCTTCGCGTTGACCCACATCAAGGCTTGCGTCAGGCTTTCCTGATCGAAAGACAAAAAGGGAGAGAACGCCGTGTCCGCATCCGAAATTGCGCAGTCTCATTTTTCTGCGGCCATGGCCGCCGCACAAGCCGCCGGGGTCGATCAGGACAGCGTCTGTCGCTCCCTGGTGAATCTGGTTGTCTCGAAATATCTGGAGACAAGGACCGCGGCTGACGTTCAATCGGAGCTGCGTTTCGTTGCCGACAATTGCGATCCCGATACGGACTTTGCGTTCATGCGGCCGTGAGATTTCCTGGTCATTCCGGGGCGCGGTGCGTCGCCGCAGGCGATGCGGCGCGAACCCGGAATCTCGATGTGGCCTAGCGTCCGCGGATGCCGCGGTCGGAGCTTTCCATGCCGGGATTCCGAGTTCACCCGCAAGAGCGGGCGCCCCGGAATGACGAGTGTTGCTGAAGCGCAAATAAAAAACGCCGCCCGGAATTGGACGGCGTTTTGAATCGCTGTGTAGAGGTATGTAACCCCTCTATAGCACCGAATCTCAGGTCTTGTAAGACGGATCGCGGCGGTCGAGCTTGCGCAGCATCGGCGGCCAGACCAGCTTGGTCGAGCGCAATTCGGCCTTGTCGGGGTTGCCCACCAGCGCGGCATTCTTGTCGATGACGATCTGGTCGACCGGATAGGCGGTCGGGCCGAGCATGCGGGTGCGGACCTGCATGGTGCAGGCGCGTTCCAGATAATACATGCGCTCGAAGGCCGAGGCGACCGAGCGGCCGACGGTCAGCGTGCCGTGATTGCGCAGCAGCATCGCGTTCTTGGTGCCGAGATCCTTCTGCAGGCGGGGGCGTTCGTCGTGATCGAGCGCGACGCCTTCATAGTCGTGATAGGCGAGTTCGGGAATCACGAGCTGGGCGGTCTGGTTCAGCGGCTGCAGGCCTTCCATGCAGGACGCGACCGCGGTGCCGTCCGGCGTGTGCAGATGCATCACGCAGCCGGCGTCCTCGCGCACTTCGTGGATCGCCGAATGGATGGTGAAGCCGGCGGGGTTGATGCTGTATTCGCTTTCGGAGAGCTGGTTGCCGTCGAGATCGACCTTGACCAGCGACGATGCCGTGATCTCTTCGAAGATCAGGCCGTAAGGGTTGATCAGGAAGTGATGCTCGGGGCCGGGCACGCGGGCGGAGATGTGGGTGTCGATCAGATCGTCCCAGCCGTAAAGCGCAACGAGACGGTAGGCAGCGGCGAGATTGACGCGCTGCGCCCATTCGCCCTCGCTCATATGCGACGGCACTTCCTTGAGGCGGGCTTCGGCTGGTGACATGATGAGTGCTCCCGAATTGACTGGCAGTGTTTTGGCATTTCGCTGACACAAGCCTAGTCCCGCTCCGGCGGGGCAGCAAGCCGGACGGTTTGCGGGCCAGTCATGCTTTCCGCGTGCCGCAAAGAGCACGCAAAGGCCCGAACGCGACACTCGCGAACTGAAACGCGCGCGAGCATGCTGCAACGTCGCCGCAATCGAGCCATTTATTCTTTGCGGTGGCGGTTCAGATGTTCCGCGACAATTGTCGGCGCACGTCGTTGGCGATGGGGTGCAGCGCGTCAGGTGCGGCCGGGCCGACGACGCTGTAGCCGAGCCCATTGTCGGCCCAGGCGAAGCCATTGATCGAGCCGCTGCCGTGCGGCGTCATGGATGCATTCTGATCGGCGCCCTGCATCACCCGCGCCAGCATCACCAGACGCGTTCCGCGATCATTATCATACATGAACAGGGCGGCCGGTCCGTGCGCTGTGCTGACGATGCGTCCGCCCATGAAGCGATAGCCGGAGGCGGCGAGGTCCGGCACCGCGACCGGACGACCAAGGCGTTGCGCGGTCCAGGCGACCAGTTCGGCGCGATCCGCTGCGCGCAGCTCGACCGGGCGCTGTTTGTCAGGTGCATAAACGGCGTAATTGTCCGCAGCCTCCTGCGCGACGGCGGCGATGCCTTCCTGCGGTGCAAGGATGGGGCCGCGCAGCGTCCAGCCACCGGCAATACCGAGCGCCAGCAGCACGACGGCCGCAGCGGCGAGGGCCCTGCGCGAGATGGAGCGCGGCCGGCTTCGTTGTGCGATCATGCGCGCGAGATCGAGATTGGGCGGTAATGGTTCTTCGGCAATCGGCGCCAATGCCGCGCGCAACATGCTGCGTTGGCCGGCATAGCCGGCGATGCGCTGGGCCGCATCGGGATGCGTGTCGAGATAGGCTTGCACCTCGACAATGCGATCAGGCGCCAGCACGCCGTCGACGAAACCATGCAGGTCTTCTTCGGTGATGGGACGGCCACTCATTTCACTCTCCGCAACTGCGCGACGGGCTGCGCGCCCCGGTCGCCGTCCCTCTCTTTCAATAGCCGTTCACGGGCGCGCGACAGCCGCGACATCACGGTGCCGATGGGAACGCCGAGCACGCCGGCCGTCTCCGCGTAGCTCAGCCCCTCGACGGTGGCGAGCAGCAGCACCGACTTCTGATCTTCGGGCAAGCGCGCCACCGCCTCCAGCAATTCACGATAGCGTAAGCCGTCCTCCTGCGATGGCGCGCGGGCGAACGTCTCCTCCTGTGCGTCGTCGATGGCGATATGGCGCGGCCGGCTGGCACTGCTGCGCAGCCGGGTTATCGCGAGGTTATGCAGGATCGTGAAGATCCAGGCGCGCGGATTGTCATCGCGGCGCTGGCTCCAGTGATTGACGGCGCGTTCGAGGCAATCCTGCACGAGATCGTCGGCGCCGGCACGATCGCGCAGCAGCGTGCGCGCATAGCGCCGCAATGCGGGGATCAATGGTTCGATCTGGCGCAGCATGTCGTTCATGGTCGCTACCCTGCGATGTGCTCCGTGTCAGCGACGCCGCCTCGGGGAGGCGACATCGCATGTGAACCGATCAGTGCGCCTGAAGCTGGACGATAGTGCCCGGCTGCGCCGGCGTGCCCTCCGCAATGACCAGATAGCGGCGTTGGGCCTTGCTGTCGCCGAGGACAAGCTGCCGGATCGGTCCGGCGGCATTGACGATGGCCGAACCTGCCGGATTGGTCATGAAAGCCGAGAGCGGCTGGATCGGGCCGCGACCATCGGCATGTTCGGCCAGTCCCAGCACATAAGGCTTCTTCGGCTGCAGGCCCGTGGCTGCGGCCTGGAACACCTGGATCAGCCCCTGATCGAACAGCGATACGCTGGTCGGCGCGCTGTCACCGGCCTTCGCGCCTTTCGGAGCGAGAGTGAGATGCGCGGTCTGCCCGGCGACGCCGAGCGGCTGCAGATTGTCGGTGCCGGCCACGCCTTCAGGGACGGCATTGGGCACATAGTTGATCGCCTGCGGCGCCTGACCGATCGGTACGTTGGCAATGACCTTGTTGGTCATCGTATCGATCGCTGCCAGTGCATCGGCGTTTTCAAGGCCGACATAGATCCGGCTGCCGTCGCCCGAAGGCCAGACGCCATGGGGCAGATTGCCGACCGGGACAGTGGCGACCCGTTCGAAATTGTCGGTACGGAACACCTTCACCTCATTGAGACCGCCGATCGAGACATAGGCGAAAGTACCTTTGGCGTTGCGCGCAAAGTTGACGTGATTGGTGATCGGCCCGGTATCGATGGTCTTGATCAGATCGAATGGCGGCTGTGCATTAAACACTTGCGTCTTGCCGGTGTCCTTCAGCGTGAACCAGACCTGCCTGCCGTCCGGTGTTGCGGCGATGTTCGGGCAGAACGGGCTTTCCTGCTTCACGCGCGCGACGATGGCGCGATCGGCGACCGTGATGACGTCGACCTCCGGATTGAAGGACGAACAGACATAGCCGTATTTGCCGTCGGGCGAGAAGATCTGCATGCCCGGGCCGTTCGGCGTCTTGATGCGGGTCTTCTCTTGATAGGTCTTGGCATCGATCACCGACACGTAGTCCTCGCCGCGCACGGTGACCCAGATCTCGTTGCCATCAGGCGTATAGAATGCCTCATGCGGCGAGCGGCCGACGTAAGTTGTGTGCTTCACGGCATTGGTCGCAGTGTCGATAAAGGTGACGGAGTTCGATCCGATCGAGACCACGGCGATGGTCTTGTGGTCGGGCGCATAGCCCATGCCGTGGACCAAGACCTGACCCTTGTAGAGCGGGCTGAAATTGCCTGGCTGAGGATCGCCGAGACGGATCACGCCGAGCAGCTTGTTATCGGCGGGATCGGTGACCGATACCGTGTTGGAGAATTGCTCGGCCGCATAGATGCGGTCGCGGTGGCTGACCGGAATATCGGCATCAGAGGCGGCGCCCGGCGCCTGGCCTGCAATAGCTGAGGAAGCGATCATGGTGGTGGCGAGCAGGGTCGCGAAAACAAGATGACGTTGCATGGTGAAGTCCTACTTCTTCATGGACGACATCGCGTCATGCGACATCGCGGAGTAATTGTGGGCGGGTGCTTTCGCCGTGGTCGCGGACGGCGTCGGCGATGACACTTGCGTTGGCGCCGGTGCCGATGGCGGCAGCGGTTGGCCGAGCGCCATCCGCATGGCGATGATTTCCTGCTGCTGCTCGACAATGATCTCCTGCGCGATGCGGCGGAGTTGTTCGTTCTTGCCGTAGCGCAACTGGGCGAGCGCCATATCGATGGCGCCTTGGTGATGCGGAATCATCATCGCGGCGAAGTCGACATCCACATCGCCGGTCGGCTTGACGTTCATGTCTGCCATCATCTTGTCCATGGCAGCATTGTTTTCGGCCAGGAACGCGGATTCGTCCGGAGGCGCGGCGGACTGCGCATGCAGCCCAAATGCGCCGCCGAGACAGGCAATGGATATCAGGAGGGCGGATAGTCGTAATTTATGGAACTGTGACAAGCGACGATCCCTTTCTGCTGCATGCTGCGAACGAGCATTCACTGTGAATGATGCATTCAGGGAGATAGACGCAGTCGCGTCTTGGATATTCCGTCGCCGGCGTATTCTTTAGCGGGCGTCACGCAACCGTGATCGCAGACGAATATGCAATCGATTGCCGTCAGGAACTGAAACGCGCGCGATAGTCCTGCGGCGTGGCAGAAAGCAATCGCAGGAAGCTGCGCCGCATGGTTTCTTCGGACCCGAAGCCGCAGCGTTGCGAAATGCGTTTCACCGGCAGTTTCGTTTCCGAGAGTAGCCGCCGCGCGGCCTCGACACGCAACTGCTCGACTGCGCGGGCGGGCGTGATGCCGGTGGCGTCCGCATAGTGCCGGCTGAAGCTGCGTTCGCTCATGCCGGCCTGTTCGGCCAGCATGGGCAGCGAGATGTCGTCGGCGAGGTGCTTGCCGATCCAGTCATGCAGCGCGCCGAATTTGTCGTCCGCGGTCTGCAGCGACAATGCCGCGCTGAATTGCGATTGTCCGCCGGGGCGTTTGAGAAACACCACGAGATGACGCGCCACCATCAGCGCGACGCTGCGGCCGAGGTCTTCCTCCACCAGCGCCAGCGCAAGATCGATCCCTGCGGTCACGCCCGCTGACGTCCAGAACGCGCCGTCGCGCACGAAGATCGGATCGGACTCGACATTGATGTCCGGGAAGCGCTTTGCGAGGTCGCTGCACCATGACCAGTGGGTCGCGGCACGGCGGCCGTCCAGTACGCCGGTCGCCGCGAGCAGGAAGGCGCCGGTGCAGACAGACGCTGTGCGGCGCGCCTTGGCCGCGCGCTTGCGCACCCAGGCAACTATGGCTGGATCGGACGCGGCGGCATGCACGCCGGGACCGCCGGCAATGAGCAGCGTGTCGATCGGCTCGGCGTGGCGTGGCAGATCGCTGGCAGCCAGTCCAAGGCCGGCAGAGGCGGTGACGCCTTGGCCGCCGCGCGCGATCACGCGCAGTCTGTAGGGCGCGGGCTTGCCCTGGCGCTGCATGATCTCGTTGACCGAGGCGAAGACCTGCAGCGGGCCGGACACGTCGAGCAATTGCACCATCGGGAACGCCAGCACGTCGATGGCGCGCGGGGTCGTTGAAACGATGTTTGGCGGAGAACGAGGGTTCTTTGGCATTTCCGCCAGAGTGTGCCGGGCTAGGGTCGGCTTGTCCATTCACAAATATCCGGAGGAACCGATGATCCCGCCAGACCAGCATCTCCAGATCGGCTCGCTGCTCTTCGAGGGCCTCGACCAGATTGATCTCACCGGCCCGTTCGAAGTGCTATCGCGAATTCCAAATTCGACCTATCGCGTTTACGGCAAGACCGCCGATACGGTGCGCGACTACAGGGGGCTGCGCATCACGCCGGATGCCGCCATTGCCGATGCACCGCAGCTCGACGTGCTGCATGTGCCTGGCGGTTTCGGTCAGGAAGCGCTGATGGAGGATACGGTCGTGCTCGACTGGATCAGGGCACAGGCCGGGCATGCGCGCATCTTCTCGGTCTGCACCGGCGCGCTGATCTGCGGCGCTGCGGGCCTGCTGATGGGGCGCCGCGCGACCACGCATTGGGCGTCGTTTCATTTGCTGCGTTACTTCGGCGCGACGCCGGTCAATGAGCGCGTGGTGATCGATGGCGACTGGATATTCGCCGCCGGCGTCACCTCGGGCATCGACGGTGCGCTGCGTCTGGCTGCGGAACTGCGCGGCGATGAGGTCGCGCAGGGCATACAGCTCTTCATGGAATATGCGCCGCAGCCGCCGTTCAACAGCGGGACGCCTGAAACAGCACCGGCCGCGGTACTGGCGCAGACCCGTCAGTCGGTGGCGAAGATCACGGCGCAGCGTGAGGCGACGGCGCAACGGATCGCGACCAAACTCGGCATCATTGTGCCGACGGCAGCGGAGTGAGCGGCACCCGCGCGCCTGCACGACAATCAGAAGGGAATACGATCATGAACCTCACCCATGTCCACGCTTTCACCGCAGCGATGCAGCGCAAAGACCTCGATGCCATGCTTAGTCACATGGCCGACGACATCGTGCTGAAGACGCCACTCGCTGCCGAGCCCTTCAGAGGCAAGGCTGCGATCCGGCCGGTGGTGACAGCGCTGCTGGGTGTCGTCGACGCATTCGACTTCCGTGAGATCCTGCAAGGGCCGGAACATGTTTCGGCATTCTTCGGCATCACCGTCGGTAGTGAACAACTCGATGGCGTCGACTACTGGCGTCTGAATGATGCCGGCTTCATTCAGGAAATGACGGTACTGTGGCGGCCGCTGCCAGCGGCGCTGGCCGTCGAGAAGAAGCTGGCCGCAGCCGCGTAGACAGCGTCAACCCTTCGGCCGTTTCGGTGCTTTGCCGGAGCGGCCGCGCGGCGTGGCGGTGTCGCGCAGGACCTGCCCGATGATCGCAGCGGCCTTGTCGATCTCCCGTTCGTTCCAGGCGGCAAAGCCCAGGAACAGTCCCTGGGCGCTGGCCGGTCCGGCGAAATGCATGGAGAGTGGGCGGGCCGTGACGCCAAGCTCGGCCAGCCGCGCCGAAATGGTGCGGTCGTCGTATTGCGGATTCAGATAAGCGAGAAGCTGCATGCCGCCGGCCGGCGGTTCGATCGTCAGATGATCGCCGGCATGCATGCGCAGCGCCTGCAGCAGATGATCGCGCCGGCTGCGATAGACACGCGTCATCTTGCGGATATGTGCCGCGAAGTGGCCGTCGTCGATGAATTCGGCCAGCGCATCCTGCACCGGTGCCGGCACGATATGGCTGCCGTGGCGCTGCGCCTTTTCGAACAGATCGGCGAGATCAGGCGGCACGATGGCGTAGCCGCTGCGCACATCCGAGAACATCGATTTCGAGAAGGTGCCGACATAGAACACGCGGCCGCTGTCATCGAGGCCCTGCAGGGCGGCGACAGGGCGGCCGTCATAGTGGAATTCGCTGTCGTAGTCGTCCTCGACGATCGCCGCGCCGATGTCATTCGCAAAACCGAGCAGTTGTTGCCGGCGGCTGACAGGCATCAGCCGTCCGGTGGGATGCTGATGCGACGGCGTCACGAAGATCAGCCGCGGACGATCGCGGCGTCCCTTGAAGGCGAGACCGCCGCGATCCAGCGCAATGCCGCGCACGCTGGCGCCGGCCGCATCCAGCGCCGCGCGGGCGCCGCCATAGCCGGGGCTCTCCACCCAGGCGAGATCGCCGGCATCGAGCAGGACGCGGGCGATCAGCTCCAGCGATGCCTGCGCCGACGGCATGATGATGATCTGCCGCGCCTCGGCCCTGACGCCGCGATGCTCGGTGAGATGGCGGAGCAGGGCGGTGCGCAGCGATGCGCGATTGATCGCGGGATCGCCGGTCGGCGCCCGCCGTGCCGCGCGGCGCAGGCAGCGCGCCCAGATGTCATGGGGAAACAGCCGGCTATCGGCGAGCACCGTGGCCAGCGGCTGCGGCGGACCCTTGTTGACGAACGGCCAGTCCGACTTCCGCACGCGCTCGGCCCAGCGCGACAGGCCGAGCGGCTTCGGCGCTCGGCCTGCGATGTTGCGTCCGGTGAGCAGCGTCTGGCGCTCGGCAGCGGCAACCGTCGGGCGTCGCCCCTGCGCGACGTCGAGATAGCCCTCCATGGCCAGTTGATCGATGACGGCCGAGACGGTGTTGCGCGCGATGCCGAGCTGCAGCGCGCAGTCGCGGCTCGACGGCAGGCGATGGCCGGGCGGCAGCGCGCCGCTCAGGATCGCCGCGCGGAGCTGATCGTAGAGCTGCCGCGTCAAAGTCTCGCCGCTCGCGGACCCGCGCTCGATATCGATCAGCCCCGCGAGAATGTCGCCCATCAAACTGGCTCAGTCATTTTTGCTAGAATGGATCTTTGATTAGGGCCAGTAAAACCTAGTGTCATCGCTCTGTCGAGTGCGCCATGCACCGAAGCCGCGAGATGAAGCCATGTCCGAATATCCCCTGTCGCGCCGCACGGCGCTGCTGTTGTTTGCCGTCGTCGTGACCATGTGGGGGCTGAACTGGACGCTGACGAAATTTCTGGTGCAGCACATTCCGCCGCTATGGTCGGTCGCCCTCCGCGCGGTCGTTGCCACGCTCGCTCTGGCGGCCATTACGCTCGCGCGCCGGCAATTCATCGTGCCGCGCCGCGGCGACATGCCGGTGATCGTCAGCGTCGCGCTGCTGCATATGGGCGCGTTCTCGGTGCTGGTCGCGTTCGGCCTGCAATTCGTCCCGGTCGGGCGCTCCATCGTGCTCGGCTACACCACGCCGCTCTGGGTTGCGCCCGCCGCGTGGCTGCTGCTGCGTGAGCCCGTTCCGCGAGAACGTCTGGCGGGCATCGTGCTCGGGCTTGCCGGCATCGCGGTCATGTTCAACCCCTCGGCTTTCGACTGGGGCAACGGCAATGCGCTGATCGGCAGCGGGTTGTTGCTGTTCGCGGCTTTGTGCTGGGCGGCGAATATCGTCTATGTCCGCGGCCACCGCTGGATCTCCGAACCGTTTCAACTGGTGTTCTGGCAGGCGCTGCTCGCGAGCGTGCTGCTGACGGTGCTGGCGCTGATGCGCGAAGGTGTCCCCGATATCGCATGGACGCGCGAAATTGTTGGCGCGCTGCTGTTCGGCGGGATCTTCGGCACGGCGCTGGCGCATTGGGCGATGGTGATCATCAACCGCAGCCTGCCGGCGACCATCACGTCGCTCGGTTTGCTGGCGACGCCGGTCATGGGCGTCGCGATCTCCGCGCTGGTGCTGGGCGAGGCGATCGAGCTGTCGCTGATCGCCGCCATGGCCATGATCCTCGGCGGAATCGTCATGGGGACGATGTCGCTCAAGAGACCGGATGCAGCAGCGGCTGCGCAGCCTATCCCAGCTGCCGCCCAACCATCTCGCCAATCGCTGTGAATACCGTCTCCAATTGCGGAGCCGTCGGCGTGCCGCCCTGCGTATAGGCGGCGATGACGACAGGCTGGTCCGGCTTCGGCCAGGTCACGGCGATATCGCCGGCGGCGTCCTTGCCGTTATTGCCAGTCTTGTCGCCGATCTTCCATGTCTTGGGCAGTCCGGCGCGCAGGCGCTTGTCGCCGGTCTTGCAGTTCACCATCCAGTCGATGAGCTGATCGCGCGAGGCGGGTGTCAGCACATTGCCGGTGATGAAGCGCTTGACGTTGCCGGCCATGGCGGCGGGCGTGGTTGTGTCCTGCGGATTTCCGGGACGCGAACGGTTCAAGAGCGGTTCGTTGTGATCGAGGCGCGAGACGCTGTCGCCGGTCTTGTTCCAGAAGGCGGTGAGGGCAGCCGGACCGCCGACGCGCGCCAGCAGCATGTTGGCGCAGGTGTTGTCGCTGAGCTCGACGGTGGCCTTGCACATGTCGGCGACCGACAGCGCGCCCCTGGCAAGATTGTCGCGCGCGACCGGCGCATATTGCAGCAGGTCTGCGGCGGCATAGGGGATCATCTGATCGGGCTTGTCCTCGCCGCGGTCGATGCGGGCGAGAACGCAGGCGGCAAGCGAGGCCTTGAACGTGCTGCACATCACGAAGCGCTCATGGGCGCGCCACGCGATCTTTGTCCCCGTCTTCAGGTTCTCGGCATAGACGCCGATCCGCCCGCCGGTGTCGCGTTCATAGGCCTGCAAGGGAGCGTGCAAGGCCGCTGGCGCGTCTTTCTCCTTTTCTTTTGCAAAAGCGGGCCACACTGCGAGCGCCGGCGCAGCCGCCAGCAATGTTCGTCGATTGATCATCATGGCGTGTCATTCGCGGGCGAAGAGGGAGAATTGATGGCGGGCGATCGGGTATCGGCAATTTCGCGGGGAAGGGGATTGCGCTACACTCTGATTCTGGCGCGGCCTACGCCTCCCCCCTCCAGCGGGAAAGTATCCATCATACCGGGCTCTCTGATCACCGAACCAACTGTTCGAGCATCAAGCATAAGGAGGGGTTGTGACAACGCTCGCACCAGGAGGTTCTCACGATGCGTCTTTCTGCGCCTGTCTATCAATTGAAGCGCAAGGCCAGGCTTCTCTCCCGCACCGATAACATTCCGCTGCACGAGGCACTCGACAGGATCGCCGTGCGAGAAGGCTTCGGCGCCTGGAGCCTGCTCGCGGCGCGGATGTCTTCGGTGACACCTGCCGCGAAACTGTTCGAACAACTGTCTCCCGGCGATCTCGTGCTGGTCGGCGCGCGCCCGGGCCAAGGCAAGACGCTGATGAGCCTGAAGCTTGCCGTGGAGGCGATGCAATCAGGCCATCGCAGCGTGTTCTTCTCGCTGGAATACGCTGAAAAGGATGTGCTGGATCGTTTCAGTGCCATCGGCGTGGACCGGGCGCGTTTCGATACTCTGTTCGAATTCGACAATTCCGACGACATCTGTGCGGATTACGTGGCCCGGAAACTGGCGGACGCGCCGCGCGGCACGCTTGTGGTGATCGACTATCTGCAACTACTCGATCAGAAACGCGAGAACCCGGCCTTGATGGTGCAGGTGCGCGCACTGCAGTCATTCGCCAGGGAACGCGGGCTGATCTTCGTCTTCATCTCGCAGATCCACCGGTCCTACGATCCGGCGGTGAAGCCATATCCCGATCTGGATGATGTGCGGCTGCCGAATCCTGTCGATCTCGGCCTGTTCAGCAAGACATGCTTTCTGAACAACGGCGACATCAGGTTTCAGGCGGCGCGCTGAAGGAGCCAACGATCGCCTGTCCCGGCCATCCACGTCTTTCATTGTCGCCAAGACGTGGATGCCCGGCACGAGGCCGGGCATGACGAAGCTTAGAAGCAATGTGCTTGCAAGATTTTTGACGCCTGGGACATTACGGCGCAGGGATCGCAAGCAGGCTCGAAATGCTGCTGCCGCGGATGTCGTAGACCTTGGCGAAGACGACGTCGTCGCGCTTGATCTCGGCAATCACGGGGGCGGTGAGGCCCTTGCAGTAGAACTCGCCGAGCGTCATCGCAAAGTCGGCCGACTGGCTGTCCCAGCCGATGGTGAAGTCGGGACCGAGGGCGACCTGTGCCGGACGCTGCGGGCCGCACACGGCGACCTTCCACTTGCGGCCGGCCGGCGGGCTTTCCTGGCGCTCGACGATCTGCTCGCGCAGCGCGTCGGAGGCCTGCTTCAGCGCAAGGCCCCAATAGTCCAGCATGTACAGCGCGTCGGCCTGGCGAACGGTGCCGGCGATGTAATTGAAGTGGGTGTACTGATACGGATGCAGCCGGATCATCTCGGCCGTCGGCAGCATCAGGCCGAAGGAGAACACGGCGACGGCAGCCGCCTGTGCGCCGCGATGATTGACGCGCAGCCAGTCCATCAGCGCCGCGAAGGCTGTGCCGCCGAGTACGGCCATCGGCGGGAGCACGAAGATGAAATGCCGGATGCCGTTATACAGCGCCGGGCGCTTCACCATGGCGATCACCAGCGGCAATGTGGCGGCAAAGGTCAGCATCAACAGGATGGTCTTGCGACGCGCGGGCACGGTGTCGCGCGACAGCGACATGATGGTCAGCGCGATGCCGCCGAAGGTGAGGCTGAGCAGCACTTCCGGAAGCTGCAGCGCGAACAGCGTCGGCAGATAGGACCACGGCATGTCCGGCACCGAGATCATCGCGCCGTCGAACATCTCCTTCCACGGCTTCTCGAAGAAGTGCGAGAAGTAGGTGAGGGCACGCAGCGGATTCGCAGGCTCGAGGATCGACCACGGCCAGATCAGACCCATGACCAGATAGCCGAAAGCAAGGCCCGGCAGCAGCACGTAGAGGACATGCAGCAAGCGATGCGCACTCTCGCGGACGCCGTTGGTGCGCACATCCTCGATCCACAGGGGCATGAAGCCGATCACTGCGTAGATCAGCGTCAGGCCGGCGAGAATGCGGCAGCCGATCGCGCAGCCGGCGCCGAGGCCGAGGATCAGGACCGTGCGTGCCGACGGGTTCGGATATTCCTGCGCAAGGCGCACCAGCCCGAGCATCAGGATGACCATCGCCACGGCGAAAGGCGCATCCTTCGGGTTCATGAACATATGGCCGTAGAAGGTCGGGCACAGCGCCAGCAGCAGCAGCGCGGCGAGGCCGCCCACGGGGCCGGCGACCCGGCGGCCAAGACGCCAGGTGACGCCGAGGCCGATGACGCCGACGATCGCGCCGAGCAGGCGTCGCGTCTCGAACAGCTCCAGCGGGATGATCTTGTGCAATAGCGCCGCGGCCATGTCGAAGCCGCCGCCATACATGTAGAGGTTTGCAAACGACAAGGCGCCGGTGTCGGTGAAGCCCGATCCGTACATCTTCAATAGAAGATCGGCATATTCAGCGTGCGTATAGTCGTCCCATCCGAGTCCGTAGTCCCGGAAGGTGAAGCTTGCGACAATACTGACTACGACAAGCGCCAGGATGGCGAGGTCGTCACACGTCCGTTCCACCGAGCGCCGTACTGGCGTGTCGATGGCCGCAGTCGTAATCGATGACATGGCTATTGATAACCCGGTGTCCCCAATGGCTCGGCTTTAGCGCTCTTTGAGCCTCGTTTCCCCGGCATCGATATAGCGCACTTCTCTTTTGAAGTAATTGAGAATTGTGGCTGAAGTTTCTTAATGCGTTGCAACAAACAGGACAAGGTAAAAGCTTTACCGTTTAGGGATAGATCGGCGCGGGCTGTCCCAAACCTGTTGTCTCCGGTGGAAGAAAACTCTCCGAAAACCTACCACCAGGCCGATGTACAAGGGATGAACGCAAAATCCCGTTTGGCGGTGCACGCAATATGACGCTATCGTGGCACCCATGGCGAGACTCGCGAGTGGTCCGTCGAGGAGTTCGAAGACTATGAAATTGCTGCTGATTGCTGGGATCGGGGTCATTCTGGCGGGCCTTGCCGCGATCGGCTTCGGGATTCCGGTCAAGGAATTCGGCTTTGGCAACACGTTGATCCTGACCGGGACGGTCGGGGCGTGCACCGGCCTGATCATGGTCAGCATGGCGCTTGCGGTTCAGGAGCTGAAGAAGTTCCGGCCGCAGGAGGAGATCGATGAACCGGTTCCGTCGCCCCGGCTGCCGCGCCGGGAACTGAAACTGCCACCGGTTCCGCCGGAAGGCGTCGAGGAGGCGGATGAGGCGCCTGCGCCGGCCCCGCTGTTCGGCCGCGACCAGCCGCCCGCGCGACCGGCCGTTCCCGAGCCAGGCGTTCCCCCGTGGCAGGACGAAGTGCTGCGCGACCGCGAGCGGCTTGCGTCCGCTGCCGCCGAGGCACCGGCGCCTGAAGAGCCGAAGCGTCGCAATCTGCTGTTCCAGTCATCGCGCCGGGAGCGGGAGAGGGCCGAAGCCGCTGCCGCATTCGAGGCGGCCATGCCAAAGCCGGAAACGCCCGTCGAGCAGCCGAAGAGTTTCGAGGATGCGTGGCCGCAGCCGGATCGGTCACGCTCCGACGCGATCCGTCGCGCCGCCCGGACGTCGTCCCCGCCAAGCGACAAGCTGCCGGATGCCGCGCTGATCCCGGATCGTTACGTTCCGCCGACGCCGGCCGAAGAGCCGCCGCAGGCACCGGACGTCACCGTGCTGAAATCGGGGGTCGTCGATGGCATGGCCTATTCGCTGTATTCCGACGGCTCCATCGAGGCGCAGATGCCCGAAGGCATGATGCGCTTCGCCTCGATCGACGAGTTGCGCGAGCATCTCGATAACAGGGGCTGACGCCGCTCAGCCCGTTGCCGGTCACTTTCAGCTGATCTCGACTAATCTTGCACGCAGAATGAAACCGGCGCGCTATACGTTGGTGTTGCCCTTGTGGCTGTAATACCCACATGATTGCCAAGTAAAGCGCAGCTCCAATCCTTGAAAGACGACGGACCATGAACGACATCGCCGGCAAGAGCTTCATCGATCTCACGGCGACGATCGTGTCGGCCTATGTCGGCAATAATCCGACCCCGGCGAACGAACTGCCGTCGCTGATCGGTCAGGTTCACGCCGCTCTGGTGCGGGTGTCGAACGGCCGGCCGGAAGTCACGGCAGAGCCGGCCAAACCGGCGGTGTCCGTCAAGAAATCGATGACCGCCGAATATCTGGTCTGTCTGGAGGACGGCAAACGCTTCAAGTCGCTGAAGCGCCATCTGCGCACGCAGTACTCGATGACGCCCGAACAGTATCGCGAGAAGTGGGGGCTGCCGGCCGACTATCCGATGGTCGCGCCGAACTATGCGGTGGCGCGTTCGCAGCTCGCCAAGAAAATGGGACTTGGCCAGCAGCGCCGCCGGCGCAAGTGATCTCGGCAAATGACCTGAGCAAGAGACCTGAACAAGCGCGATCTGGGCGAGTGGTCCGGGCAAGTATTCCGCACAAGTAAAGCTAAGCAATAAAGTCAGGTTCCATTCGCCGGAACCAATATAGAACAAATCGGAGACGAAGAAAGTTCTATGTCAGGATGCGGGATACATCTCGCACCACGCGCTATTGGTGTCTGACGACACAGGCGGGCGATAGGTCAGCTTGGCGGGCATGACGGAGGACTTTCAAGCGGACGTTGACGCATCCAGCGCATCGATATCGTCCCGCGAATTCTCGATGTGATCTGTCGCATGACGGGCACGTGCCCGCAGATCGTAGCCGCCCAGGACTGCGATGAACTCTTCGCGCGCCCCGGTGCGGATCAATCGCAGTCGCCGCAGGAAACCTGCTTCATTTTATCATGCGCGCTTGACCGCATTCGGCGAAGGCATTGGCTCAATTGAATAAAAGCCCATGAAGGAATAAAGTCTAAAATTCTGCTTGCCGGACCGTTCGGGATGTGAGCTTATTGTCCTAAATGGAGTCGCTCCGATGAAGACATCCCGCAGCACCACCAAGCATCCCGACCACGTCGATCACCACCGCGCGCAGCATCTGTCGCTGGAAACGCGACAGATCCTCACCGAGGACGGCGTCGCCAGCGTCCTCGTCAATGACAGTGAAAGTCCGCTCGGCTGGCTGGCCCGGCGCAAGGGGCGCGATGGTCGCAGCATGATCAGCCCGCATCAGTTCATCGCCGGCGAAAAGCTGCGCGCCGATTTCACGCGCGGCAACATGGCGCCGCGCATGACGGCGAACTGGGCTGCGCCGACCGGCGGCCGCCCGCGCGGGGCTGGCAGCAGTCCCGGCGAGATGACGGATATCATGATGACATCGCGCCAGCGCGTCAGTCAGGCGCTGGATGCCTGTGGGCCCGAGTTTTCAGGGGTTCTGATGGATGTATGCTGTTTTCTGCGCGGCCTCGAAGACATCGAGCGCGAACGCAACTGGCCGGCGCGCTCCGCCAAGGTCGTGTTGCAGCTCGCGCTGGATCGCCTCGCGCGGCATTACGGTTTCGCCGGTGAGGTCAGGGGGCAGCAATCGAAAGTACGCACCTGGCTCGCGGATGATGCGGCGTTCGAGAGCTAGTTGGCCGCCGCCAGCGTCTCGCTGGCGTCCCGGCGGATACGCTCGACCATGGCGCGCAGGCCGTTGGAGCGTTGCGGCGTGAGGTGTTCCTTGAAGCCGAGTTCGTCGAACACCTTGATGGCGTCGGTGGCCAGAATCTCCTCGGCCTTGCGGCCCGAATACAGCGTCAGCAGGATCGCAATCAGCCCGCGAACGATATGCGCGTCGCTGTCGCCGAGATAGCTGAGGACCGGTGCGCCGTGGTCGCGGGCAACCTGGCGCGACAGCCAAACCTGGCTCGCGCAGCCGTTGACCTTGTTGGCGGCGGAATGTTCCTCATCCGGCATCGGCGTAAGGCCGCGGCCGAGCTCGATGACGTACCGGTAGCGGTCGTCCCAGTCTTCGAGCAGCTCGAAATTATCGCGGATATCGTCAATCGTGGTCATCGGGACCTGCAAGTAATGTCAGGCCCTATATAAGGACGAACAGCGCCGAAAGCGACCGCCGTTTGCGGTATTTATCCGCCGCAATCAGCCGTTCAGGGAGCTGCGGTGGGGGGCTGCCATTCGGCGGCGAGGTCGTCCTGGGTGAGCGTATCGCGCCGGGCCATGGCAACCGCGCTCTGGCCGGCACCTTGGTCTTCGCCTTCGCCGCCGATGGAGCCGGTGGTATCCGGCTTCTTCTCGGTGATGATCTGGTAGATTTTCTTCGCGCCGTCCTTGGCGCGCTCGCCGATCACGGTGGCGGCATGGCCGCCGACTTCGCAGGTGGCCGGCTGGCGCTTGCAGAATTGCGCCATGTCGGACATCGCCGCACTCGCAGCCGATACCGCATCGGACGCGCCGATCTGAGGCAGCTTGTCCGACTCTGGCGTCTTGTCCCTTGGCAGCAGCACGAGCACGAGCCCGAGCCAGAATGCCATGCGAAGCAGGAAGAACATCGCGAACCCCGTTAGTCTCTTTGAACCGTTGCGATTTGTCGCAATTGGGATCGAAGTTAGCAGCCGTCGATAAACTGCAAGTATTTGCGATGCGGTTAAATCGATGAAAATTCGCTTCATTCGGTTTGGCGTAAATTTTCCATTGATGAGCGGCGCGTGCGTTTTCCGACACGATGTTGGGGATGCACACTTTCGAAACCATACGGACGCCGCGATTGAAACGTCTCGTTCACCATCGTTGTCGAATGGAAATGCGAAAACTCCTCTTAAATCAGCACTTGCGCATTAGGCATGGCGATCGCGGCGTTCACTTTAGTGTTCGCTTAATGTCGCTCTGACACGTTGGCGCAACGATAAAAGGAGGCGTTTCGGCGCGTCTGAGTTTGACGATCGAGCCGAAGCGAGAGCAGTGACAGTATCGACCATCATTCGCGACTGCCTTGATGCCATGCTGCACCCTTCAGTGCGCTACGATGCGCTGACGAGCGCACGTCATCGCGCATTCATGGCGCCGCGTCTGCTCGGCAGCCTTGCAGCCTTTGCCGCTTTCCCTGTCTATCTCGTGCTGCGCGGCGCCCCGAGTGCCATCGAGGTTGCGGCCTTTGCCTGGTTGATGGCGCCGATCCTCGTTTCATATTTTCTGTCGCGCACCGGTCGCTATGAAAGCGCACAGGTGCTGTCGTCCATCGCACTCGCCAGCCTCGTGATGATGATGGCGATCTCCACCGGTGGCATCAATTCGTTCGCGGCGATCTGGCTCGTCGTGGTGCCGATCGAGGCGGCGCTCTCGGCTTCGCGCCGCATCGTTGCCTTTGCATCGGCGCTGGCGCTGTCCTGCGTCGGCATTCTCATCGCGCTGACCAGCCTTGACTGGTTGCCCGCATCCGAAGCCGGTGTCGCCGGCCATGGCGTCTTCATGGGCTTTGGTATTGCATCCGCCACCATCTATGCAGCTGGTCTGGCCTTCGGCGCGGAGTCGCTGGCGCGGACCAGCGTCTCGCTGCTCTATGTCGAGGAAGACCGCTATCGCCTGCTGGCGCGCAATATGAGCGACGTGATCTCGCGCCATCGTCACAATGGCGCCGTGCAGTTCATATCGCCCGCGGCAGAAGCACTGGTCGGCACCCCGGCACAGCAGCTGCTCGGCCATGGCCTGTTCGATCGCGTCCATGTCGCGGATCGTCCGGCCTATCTCACGGCTCTGTCCGACGCCGCACGTGGTGGCGAAGCCCGCAGCGTCGAATTTCGTCTGCGCCGCGATGTCGCGCGCAGCAATGAGCGCCTGCGCCCGTCCGGGTCCGAATTCATCTGGGTCGAAATGCGCTGCCGGCCGATGGAGCAGGGCGCCGATATGTCGGTGCCTGCCAATGCCGATGTGGAAGTTGTGGCCGTGCTGCGCGATGTCACCGACCGCAAGCTGCAGGAAGAGGCATTGGCACAGGCCCGTGTCGAGGCCGAGCGCGCCGATGCATCCAAGACGCGCTTCCTCGCGACCATGAGCCACGAACTGCGCACGCCGCTGAATGCCATTATCGGCTTCTCGGACATGCTGGTGCAGGAAGAGCTGATGATGCTCGATGCAGCCAAGCGCAAGGAATATGCCCAGCTCATCAACGATTCCGGTCAGCATTTGCTGTCGGTGGTCAACGGCATCCTGGACATGTCGAAGCTGGAATCCGGCAATTTCGAGATTTCGCCTGAGCCCTTCGCGCCGCGTCCGGCGCTGATCAATTGCTGCAACCTGCTGGCGCTGAAGGCGCGCGAGAACGGCATCGATCTCATCACCGATGCGCCAAAGGATCTGCCCGAGATCAATGGCGATCCGCGCGCGTTCCGGCAGATATTGCTCAATCTCGTGTCCAACGCCATCAAGTTCACCGAGCGTGGTGGCAGCGTTACCGTGGCTGCTGGCGTCGAGGGATCGCGCCTGCTGCTGCGCGTCAGCGACACCGGCGTCGGCATTGCATCGGACGATCTCGCCCGCATCGGCGATCCGTTCTTCCAGGCTGGCAAGACCTATCAACGGCGCCATGAGGGCACCGGCCTCGGTCTGTCCATTGTGAAGAGCCTCGTCGGCATGCATGGTGGCGAGATGCAGGTGCAGAGCCGGATCGACGAAGGCACCACCATTACGATCGCGCTGCCGCTGGAATTCACGCCGCAGGCAGAGCGTGCCAGCAATATCGCGACCTTGAATCCTGTGGCGCGCACAGCGCCATCCGACCAAGCCCATCAGGTGAAGAAGAGTGCCTAAAGCCAGTTCCAAAGCAACCAAGTCCAAACGTGGCCGTGCCGTCGCCATCGTCGATGAGCCCGCGGAGCGTGGCATTGTCCTGCGCGTGCTGCTGCACAGTCCGAAGGATCTGGTTGCCGGCCTGATCGCGTTCTCCGCGGTCAGCGCCATCATCGCCAATGCGATTTTCCTGCAGAAGGGCCATCATCCGTCGCCGATGTTCGGCTCCAGCACCGTCGTTGCGTTTCCGGCGCCCGCGCAGGTCGCCAATCCGCTGCCCAAGCCGCGTCCGCTCGACGCTGCAGCGTCGGACACCAAGCTCGATTCCCGCATGCTGGATTCCAAACCGGTCAACAGCGCCAACGAGCCCAAGCCATCCCTCGCGGCCAAGCCCGTCGAGCAGCGCGCGGCCGATCCAGTTGGCAATCTCCTGAAGGCGCCGGCACCACCGGCGACCACGGGCGCCGTGGCGCGCCCGCCGGCGGCGATTCCGAACGCGACCCGCACCGATCCGCTCGGCGACCTCATCACCAATACGCGCCGTGTCGCCGCCGTTCAGCGTGCGCTCACTGAATACGGTTACGGCCAGCTCAAGCCGACCGGCAATGTCGGCTCCGATACCGCGGCCGCGATCCAGCGCTTCGAGCGTGAACGCAAGCTGCCGGTCACCGGCCAGGTGTCCGATCGCATGGTGCGCGAACTCGCCTCCGTCACCGGACGCGCGATCGACTAGCGCCAGCCCTGCGGCTGGCTTATCGTCGATTCTATGAGATTGAAGTCAGCAATATGGGTGGCCGCATATCTGCGCCGCTGCCAGACCGAGGGCGTGTTCGGCGCCGTGCGTCGCCGCGGTGCGGAGGAGGCGGGCGCCGTGTTCGTGAAGGTCGCGCTGCTGGATGGCACCGCGATGCTCTACACGCCGGCACCGCAAAGCGCCTATGACGAGAGCCGCCCGACCGATCGCGTTTTCGCGCCATCGCCGCCGCAGCCCGTCGAGGAGCGCAAGATCGAGGAACGTCTGCAGAAGGAAATCTCGTTCGATCCCGACGTCTGGATCGTCGAGACCGAGGACAAGGCCGGGCGGCATTTTCTCGAATTGGCGAAGGGTTAGCGCCCCGACGAATTCCGCGTCACACGCGTGATATCCTCGCCCGGCTGAACGCTCGGCCGTGTCTGCGGCGCGCTTGGCCGCGCACGCTGACGTTCATCGTCATAGAGCGAGGGGCGGAATTTGGCGCGGGTTGCCGCCATATGCGCGCCGCGCCAAGCCGCGACCATGATCAGCGCCGAGCGCTCGCTGAGCACGTCATACATGCGCGCGATCCGGTAGACATTGGTCACCGACGTGCCGAATTCCGGATTGAGAAACAGCAGCACGCGCTGGAAGATATCGCTCTTCATGCCGAGCGCCTTGGCGCAGCAGGCAAGGGGCTCGCCGCCGGGATCACTGACCACCTGCTCGGCGATAGCGGCGGGCAGCATCAGGGCTTCGCTGAGCTCGCGCGCGAAGTTGTCGCGATCTTCGGCAAAGGCTGCCATTTCGAGAATATGCATGGCGCGCGCGGCACGTGCTTGCGGAATCCGTGCTGACGACCGCAGCGGCGTTTCGGCGAGGTTATGCAGGATCTGCGCACGCTCGCCGCTCGATGCGGCAAAGAACAGCGTGCTGATCTCGGACGCGTCCCTGGGGGCCATGGCCATATTGGCGGCGACGCGCATCTGGGCTTCGTTCGGCTGCTTCACGGTCGGCGCGGGAGACTCGGCGGAAGAAATGGGCTGCGCGAGTGGCACGGACTGGCCGGGTTCGGTCGGGCGCAGATTGAGCCGGTGGAGGATCGCACGCGGCGTGTTCGGATAGATCGACAGCCGCGCGCGCACCGCGGCACGGGTGGCGTCATCAACCTGATCGATCAGGCGTGCGGTGAGTTCGACGAACTGCTTCTCTTCGTCGATCGTATGGTTCGGCGCCTGGACATAGAGATCCGTCAGCACGCGCAGCAACGTCGGTCGCACGTCCACACCTTCGCGACGCGAGAGCGTCAGCAATCCGTCAAAGCCCGGAAACATCGGAGGTGAGGCAGGCATGGCATACGCTTACTAAGGGAACCTTGCCTCAAATTATCGCGGACGCATTAATATGTGTTTAACCATGGGCCGCTGGCCGAGGCAGATCTGATTCCGGGCGAGTCGCTTCAGGCCTGAGCATTATAGTAGCGCGGCATCTCCCGCGGCCTGATGGCCCGTTCGGCCCGGCGGCCCATGAAATACACGCCTGACGCCGCGTCGGCGCGGGCACGCGAGCGGCCGAGGCGATCGAAGTAGCGCAGCCAGAAGAATGGCAGGGTGAAGAGGCGCGAGAATTTGTCGCCGGCACCCAGCGTGCGTGAAAAATACCGGATCGACCAGAGCAGGCCGATACCGGCGCCGCTGACGGCTCCGGCATCGATCTCGGTGAATTTCTTGAACAGCCAGCGATGCCCGCTCTGGGTGAAGCGCGAGAAGTCATAGGCGCGTTCGTGAACCTGCTGCATGAACGGCGTCTCGGCATAGACAAGCCCGTTCTTGCGCAAGACCCGATGGATTTCGGCCGCGACGGTGGCCGGCTCCAGAACGTGTTCGAGCACAGCCTGAATCCAGACGCCGTCAAAAGTTGCGTCCTCGAATGGCAGTCTGTGCGCGTCGGCGACCAGTACGGTGTTGTCGGTGGAGAAGACGTCGGTTCCGACGACTTCGACATCCGGATCATCATAGAGGCAGTCCGCACCGGAGCCGACGGTGCCACCGCCGACAACGAGCACGACGGGCCTTGCAGTCTCCTTCTTGAGAAGGTCGAGGAATTTCTCGCAATTCCTGGCCGCGACAGGATTTTCACCGAAGGTGAAACGATGCAGGCGCGTACCGATCGACTGGCCGGCGACATCCCGCGGCATCACCGAGCCATTGTCGCGATGGTACAGGCGTCGGTCGAACACGCTGGACTCGAAGTCGATGAGCACCGGCTGTCCATCGACAACCGGGAAGCCGGCGTCGCTGTAATCGCAGTCATAGTTCACGCAGGACGGCCTGGTCTGAATGTCGGAGATCGACGAGCCGCAGCGCGGGCAGCGCATGCGGAATTTCCAGTCCGTGGAATGGGTGCATTCCATCCGGGTTCCGGCAATGTCGTTCATGAGGAAAATGCGCCCCTGTATCATTCCGCTCTGGGTCAATGCTGCGACGCCCAATCATGTTCCTCAAGGCGGCCAGCATATGGCGGCATGGCGGCGTTAACACGCCATTAACCATGACTGTCCTTAATGACGATGCGTTGGCAAATGGGCGAAGCGGCGCGGAGAGACTGGATAATGAGCACCATCATCAAGTTCCCGGCGGATGCGGCAGCGCGCAGGCTGGGCGTGAATGTGGCGCCATCCCTCCGCGAAACCTCCGCCGAAATCCTGATCCTGCCAGTGATCCGAATCGAGCGTCAGATAGATGACAGTAATGGTGGCAGCGGCCCGGAAGAGGGCACTGCGCCGGGACGCCGCCGCAAGCGCCGCGCCCGTTCCTGACCCCGGACCTGTTCTGATGTCGGCGATATCCCATCCGAACCGGATACGGCTTCGGCGCAAGACGTCGTTTCTTGCGCCGTGTTTCATATTTGCGAGTTTGATCGGCAGCACGCTCGGCGGCTGCGCCGGCGGCGATTTCGGACGGACCCGCAACAATGCGGTGACCGACGACATGCATCGCTGGATCGGCGTCGAGGCGACCGGCAGCGTCGGCTTGAAGTCGTCGGAATTCCAGCTCACCGATCTCGAACGCCAGATGCGCGATCTGGCTTATCCGCTGATCGAGCCGCCGCATTCGCGCCCCCTCTGGAAGAGTGTGTTCGGCGACTACAAGCCGATCGCATCGCCATGGCGGCAGAACGTCACCTTCGATCGCACGGCCTATGGCCGGCTCTTGATCGACGAGCCGCATCGCTCGCATACGTCGCGCTACAGCGTGCTGATGGACGACGCGCGCGACGACATCCTGCGCTTCGAAGCCTTCTATTCGACGGCGGCAAAGGTCATCGAGCTCGATCGCAAGCGTAATGCCAGCCTGAAGCTGGTGTCGGCGCTGGAGCCGAAGGAGCGCGCCGATGCTATCGCGCGCATGGATGAGAATGCGTTGATCGTGCAGTGGGTCGAGCAATGCCTGCAGCGGCGGGTATCGTCCTACAAGTGGGCGCTCGAACGCATGGTGATCCACGCCCCCGACGGCATGGCATCCAGCGCCGATATGCTGATCGGCGAGTTGGCGGCGCAGACCACCGCCATGGCCGGCAGCCTCACGCCGGTACGCCCCGGCAAGGTGCTCCAGGTCGGCGGATAGGGAAGAGCAGGCGGATTACGCCTCGCTGATCCGCGCTACGGCGTCGGATTTTTCCACTGGCTTCACCTGATCGTCCGGAACGGTCTGGCGGCCAAGAATCTGCCGCGCGCCCTTGCGCGAAAACGGCTGCACGATCTGTCCCAGAAAATCAAGTGCAACCTTGCCGCTGATGCCGAGCCGATCCGGCGATGCCTTCGCGGGATTGAGATAGGTGCCGAACACATGGTCCCACACCATGATGTTCTCGCAATAGTTGCTGTTGCCTTCCTTGAGCGTCTTTGAATGATGCCAGCGATGCAGTTTTGGCGTCGCAAAGATCGGATCGAACAGTGCCGTGCGCGTCTCCACATTGCAATGGGTCAGCAGGCCGGTGATGGCCGTCACGGCGCCGACCCACAGGAAGACAGGCAGCGGCGCATCGAGCAGGTAGAGCGGCGCCTGGCTGAGCACCATCTTGATCAGCGAGTCGATCACATGGAAGCGTCCGGTATTCACCACCCAGAGCCGGACCACGCTGTGATGAAGCGCATGAAAGCGCCAGAAGAACAGGTTTTCATGCGCGATCCGGTGTGACCAGTAGAGGCCGAATTCGGCAATCACCAGCGCGAGCACGACCTGCGCGATCAGCGGCCACTGTGTCGGCCACAGATGCGAGGCGTGATCGTTCGCGCGCGTCACGGTCGCCACCGCCATCGGCATGATCGAGGTCGCCGCGACAGCCAGTTGCGCCGTGCCCTTGGTCAGCAGCGTATGCCCGATGTCATTCAGTGTTTCGCCGTCATGCTGCAGCCATTCGGCGCGATGCGGCCTCTGCCGTTCGAGGGCGACGATGGCGAGAAACAGCACGGCATAGACGGTATTGAACCAGAACAGCGGCGCCTCGCTGGCGAAGGCCATGCCGGCACCGATCAGCGCCCCGAAATACAGCAGCGGCCACCAGATCAGGGACAGGAGATATGTGACGGCCGTATCGGACGTCGCTTGGTCGTGTTGCATGGAGGCCCCGCATTCGGCCGATTCGTGGATCGGCAATCGATGCGGAGCTTCGCTGCGGCAGATGGCAGGCAGATTACGCCAGAGGGCTCTTTAGATGTTTTCCATGCGGAAAAACGTCACGGCCGAGATCGTCTTACAGCTGATAGTTGACGCCGATGCGGACGATATTGCCGGTAATGTTCGAGTCGACACCGATCATTTTTGTCCCGCGCCAAAAGGTGTTGCTGGTCAGCGTGGTCGCCGTATTACCGATGGATCCGAGATTGAAATGCAGATACTCGATCTTGGCCGTCCAGTTCGATGCAATCTTCGTTTCCAGGCCGCCGCCGATCGTCCAGCCGACCAGCGTGTCTGAGGCCTCTCCGCTGGAGCACATCACGTTCCTTCGGCATGGCTGGCTCGGATCTGGCACGACGTTTGTCGACACCTTTGCCTGCCCATAGGCGAGGCCGCCCGTTGCAAATAGCAGCGTATCCGGTGTCGCGAGATAGCCCAGTCGTCCGCGCGCGGTGCCAAACCAGGTCAGCTCGGTGCTGTGGCTGGTTATCATCTCTGGAAGCGCACCGACCTCCAATGCGTGATGGGTCGCAACGCTGGTCGATTTGGCATATGAGAAATCGGCTTCCAGGCCCGTGACCCAGTGGCCGAATTGCCAGTTGTAGCCAACTTCGATGCCACCGATGACCCCCTTCAGACGGGAGTCGAGTGAGGTGGGGATCGATCCTTGCGACTGGGAAAAGGACATGAAGACCGGGTCGAGCGCCGAAACGCTCGAAGCGCTTTCGGCCCAGCGATAGCCGACGGTGCCGCCGATATAGGCGCCGGCCCAGCCTGGCAGTGGAGCAAGCGCCGCCTTGTAATGCGGCTCAGCGAGATTGTCTGCGGATAGCGCCGGAGTTGAAGCCAACAGAACGCAACCCATCACGCAGGCGAACTTCGCAGATGTCGACATCAAGCTCTCCAGATACGTCGAGGCGTGAATTCCAGATACGAAAGCCCTCACGCAGCAGGTCTTTCGGCTGGCGAATCCGGATCACCCGGAGTCACCATCGCCACCGCTACGTGGTGCGGGATTTCGTGTCGTCACCCCGAAGTATGATGTGGTAAAATATGCCGCGTGTGCGTGTCTGGAAATTGACTCTGGCTTCGCTGTGCCACACCAGAGCGCGCGCAATGACTGGTTTGGAATGTTCATGGACGTTGTCGACAATGACGTACTCTCCTCAATCATCGGAGATATCTACGACTGTGTTCTGAACCGTGAGGGATGGGCGAGCGTTCTCACCCGTATCACGCAGACGATGGATGCGGCCTACACCACGATCGCGCTGGCAGGCACGTCGGACAATCACGGGCGGTTTGCCGCCCAATCGCCATGGGATGCCGAGCGCATGCGCGCGCTGCAGGACTACAGTTTCGATGATATTCCGGGCCTGAAAGTTGCGGTGGTCGGCGATATCGATACGCCCGTATCGACGCTGTCGCTGATGCCCGAAAGTGAATTGCAGCAGACCGCGTTCTTTCGCAATTGGGCCGGACCGCAGGGATTGCGGGAAGGGTGCATCGTCAAGTTCGTGCATACGCCGGATCGTATCGGTCTGCTCGGCTGCACCACCCGGGCGGAGAGGGCTGCCGTATCTGTCGAGGACCAACGGTTTCTGACCTTGCTGTCTCCGCATCTGCGCCGGGCGGCGATGATCAGCGACCTGCTCGATGACGTGCGCGTGACGGCGCATCTGTTTCGCGAATCCCTCGAGAACCTCGCAGTGCCCGTCGTGTTGACCGACGCGGTCGGATCGGTGCTCCATGCCAATGCCAGTGCCGAACGCATGTTTGCAACGGATGGTCCGATCCTGCGTCAGGGGCGAACCATTCAGGCACAGAACGCATTGATGGGCGATGCCTTGCTGCAGGCGATCGCAAGCGCTGCATCGGACCTCTCGCTCGGCGCCAAAGGCATTGGCCTGCCGGTGTCGGCGGCAGGGCAACCGCCCGCGGTCGCCTATGTCTTGCCCCTAACGGCTGGCACGGCGCGCGCCGCTTTCCGCCCTGCATGTGCGGCCGTCTTCGTTTCGACGACGACCTCGGCCTCTCCAATGCCGGAGGCTGTGTTGACAACGCTGTTTGAACTCACGCCCGCCGAAGCGCGCGTGCTCGTGAGCGCCGGAAAGGGGCTCAACCCGTCCCAGACCGCGGCTTCGCTCGGGATTTCGGAGAATACGCTGAAGACACATCTCAACCGGATCTACGCCAAGACCGGCAGGTCACGGCAGGCCGATCTCGTGAAACTCGTGGCGGATATCGGCACGCCGTTGGCAGCGGGATAGCCGATTGCGCGATAGCGAGCGCTCAGCGCTTGCCCTTCACCGGCGCAGCCGGCGGATCGGTCTGCACGCGGCAATTCGAGGCGGCGAGGGATGCCTGGGCCTGGATCATCAGGCCGGGCTCGGCGGCGAGCGCCTTCAGCACAATCAGGCCGGTCGGGGTCGGCGAGTCGATGATGAGGCGGTCGGCGGACGTGACGTCCTCTTCCTCGGGCAGGGCTTCGTGCTGCGCTTCGGTCATCAGGTCGAGTTCGATGACGCGGCGGCCGGCGGAACGATCATTGATCGCGTAGTAAGCGACGTCGCTGCGGGTATAGAACGACACCGATGTGTAGGACTGGCTGACCGGCACCGTGAGCTTGATCGGTCCCTTCGACAGATCGTAGCGGCAGACAGCCATAGCGAAGGCCGGGTCCATGAATGGCAGCAGCGCATTGGCCGGTTCGGTCTGCGGCAGTGCAGTTACCGCGTTTTCTTTCGTCACCGAGGCGAGGCGCGAATAGGCGTCCTGCGTCGCGATGCGCGGCAGCGCCAGCACACTGACGAGATGCACGATGCCGCCGAGTACGACACCACCGATGATTGCGAACAGCAGCCGGATCATGGGCAGCTCACCGTGGCAATGGCGGGCATCGGTGCGTCTTTCTGCGTCCGGGTGGCTACGCCCACCGGCGTATCGTACAGCCGCAGCATCAACACATAGCGTTCCAGCGCTGATGTCGGCAGCCAGTTGCCCGCGCGCGAGCGTGCAGCGATGCGGATCTCAAACGCACCATCGGCATTGCGCACCACTTCCTGGCTGGTGAAGCCGTAGCGCTGCAATGTGTTGGGGACCAGGCGGCCCTTGGTGTCATAGAGCGAGAGCGTCCAGAAGCGTGCGGCCGGTGTCACGCCCGACACGACGACATCGCAGCGACCGTCCAGCGGCTTCTTCTTGTCGTCGGTGGTGGCAGTGAAGGTGACGCCGTCGCCGGTGCCGATCGGCAATTCGCCCGACCGTGCAATCGACGCACGCGCATAGGGATCGATTTCGCTGGTGCCGGTGCGCGGGCGCGCGGTCCATGCACCGATCGTGAGTGTGCCGAGGTCTGTGCCGCGGGTCGCGGTGGTCCAGGTCAGACCGAGACCGACAATAGTGGCGATCGCGAGCGCCAGGAGCGTGAGGAAGATCAGCCGCACGTGCGCACCGTCATGATAGCAGCTTCAGTTCTTGCGCGACGCGGGGGCGGTTGCGGATGTGGTCGCGGAGGTCACTGGTTTGACATCCGCTGCATCATTGGCCGACGCGTAGCTTTCGGGGAAGGCCAGCGCTGAGGAGGCGCGGGGCTTCAATGGTTCGTTGGAGGATGTGCGGCCGGCGGTCTTGCCGGCGTCGTCGAGCAGCTTCTCGACACGCAGCAGGATGTCGGCGCCGCGGCGCGTCAGCACCGGCGGCGGGCCGGGCTTGGCGTCCTGCGCGTTGGCGGCCGTGACGGACGAGGCTGCTGCGGTAGGATTCTTGGTACCTGCACCGACACCCGGGATTTCCTTGATCTCGATGCCCTGATGGGCGGCGACCATGATGTCGTGCCATGTCTGCGCCGGCAGCGAGCCGCCGGTCATGCGGTTGGTCGGCGAGTAGTCGTCATTGCCGTACCAGACTGCGCAGCTGAAGTTGCCGGTATAGCCGACGAACCAGGCGTCGCGATACGCATTGGTGGTGCCGGTCTTGCCGGCGGTGGGAATGCCATCCAGCGCCGCGCGGCGCGCGGTGCCTTCGCTGACCACGTGGCTCATCATGCTCGCCATATCGGCGGCGACGGAGGTGGGGATAGCCTGCAACTGTTTCGGGCCATCGCGGTCGAAGCGCCAGACGAGGTCGCCGGCGCCGGTGCGGACTTCCAGCACGGCATGCGGCGTCGACGAGCGGCCCTTGTTCGGGAAGGTCGCATAGGCGACGGCGTGTTCAAGCACAGTCACTTCGGTGGAGCCGATCGGCAGCGACGGCGTATCGAGCAGCGGCGCCTTGATGCCGAAACGGCGCGCGGTCTCGACGATCTTGGCGCGGCCGGCCTTGGCTGGATTCTGCGCGCCCTTGCCAAGCGCAATGGAGATCTTCACCGGCACGACGTTGATCGAACGGGTGATCGCCTGCGTCAGGGTCACGTTGCCGGAATAGGAGTGGCCGTAGTTCTGCGGGCACCAGTTGCCGATACAGACAGGGCCGTCGAGGATAATCGAGGTCGGCTTGTAACCGTTGAGCAGCGCCGTCGTGTAGACATAGGGCTTGAAGGATGAGCCGGGCTGGCGCATCGCGTCCACCGCGCGGTTGAACTGGCTGGCGCCATAATCGCGGCCGCCCACCATGGCGCGGACGCCGCCTTCAAGATCCGACACGACGGTGGCGGCCTGCGTCGCATGATAGTCGCGGCCGAACTGGCGGAGCTGGTTTTCGACGGCGGCTTCGGCGGCGCGCTGCACATTCATGTCGATGGCGGTGCGGACCACGAAGACGCGTTCGACATAGGATTTCGGGAACGTATCGACGAGCTTGCGCATCTCGTCGAAGGCCCAGTCGAGATAGTAGTTCGGCGAGATTTCCTGACGACGATCGACGGCGACGGCGGGATTGCGCCGCGCACCGAACACCTGACCTTCGGTCATGAAGCCGGCGTCGACGAGGTTGTCGAGCACCACGTTGGCGCGGGCGCGCGCGGCGGGCAGGTTGATATGCGGCGCGTATTTGGTCGGGGCCTTGAACAGGCCAGCGAGCATCGCGGCTTCCGCAAGATTAACGTCGCGTGCGGATTTGTTAAAATAGAAATGCGCGGCGCCATCGACGCCGAACGTGCCGCCGCCCATGTAAGCGCGGTCGAGATAGAGCTTCAGGATCTCGTTCTTGGTCAGGCGGGTTTCCAGCCAGATGGCGAGGAACGCTTCGTTGACCTTGCGCTCGATGGTGCGCTCGTTCGACAGGAACAGGTTCTTCGCGAGCTGCTGCGTCAGCGACGAGCCGCCCTGGCGCACGCCACCGGCCTGCGCATTGGTCACCAGCGCGCGCGCGGTGCCGGCGATATCGATGCCGAAGTGATCGTAGAAGCGGCGATCCTCGGTGGCGAGGGTGGCCTTGATCAGATTGTCCGGGAAGTCTTCCAGCGGAATCGAGTCGTTGTGCTTGATGCCGCGGCTGCCGATCGGATTGCCGTAGCGATCGAGGAACGTGACCGCGAGGTCGGATTTCTTCAGCCAGTCTTCATCGGCGGTTTCGCGAAACGCCGGCTGCGCCAGCGCGAGCATCAGGATCAGACCGCCGAGGCCGATGGTGGCCATTTCCGACAGCGGCTCGATGAGCACCCAGCGCTTCCAGCGACCGACATAGAAGCGGTCCATGAAGGTGGAGTAGCGCTCCCACAGTTCGCGGGTGCCGCGGCCGGACGAGAACAGGCCGGAATCGATACGCGCATCCAGATCCAGCAGGAAATGCCGGAATTTGGTCTTCCAACGGGATGGCACGATCTGAGGCACGGGGGCCCTTGGTTTGCTGCAGCGCTCGCGTGCCACCCACCGGGCACCGCGCGGACGTCATGCTGAAATAATGCGGCAACCCGGCGGCAGGTTTACGGCCGCCAGAGAGTCGTTCAAGTTCTAGCCGAGCAGGGCGGATAAACCAATGGCATTGCTTATCATTTGCACGAAAGGGCTAACGGCCTGCCGGGTTTTGCCCTTGTTTGCGCGGTACCCGACACGATGTCGCTTGCAGAGGTGATGCGGCTGCACCTAGAACGGCTTTTCGCCCCAAACTGGATCGATTCAAATCGCATGACAGCGCGTCCCCCGCGTCCTTCCGCACAAGCGGGAATGTTCTGGAAAACCAAGACGTTGGAAGAGATGTCCGACGGCGAGTGGGAAAGCCTGTGCGATGGCTGCGGACGCTGCTGCCTGGAGAAGCTGGAAGACGAAGATACCGGCAAGATCTATTACACCCATGTAGCTTGTCGCTTGCTCGACGCCGGCCTCTGCGCCTGCAAGGATTATCCGAACCGCTCCGACAAGGTTCCTGATTGCGTGCGGCTGACCCCCGACAATGTCCGCACGCTGAGCTGGCTGCCGCCGAGCTGCGGCTACAAGCTCGCGGCCGAGGGGCGCGATCTCTACTGGTGGCATCCGCTGATCTCCGGCAGCCGCGACACCGTCCATGAGGCCGGCGTCTCGGTGCGCGGGCGGGTCGAGGGCAACGAGGACACGATCTCTGACGACGAGCTGCAGGATCACATTGTTCGATGGCCTGCTTTGCTGCCGCGCAAGGCCAAGCTGAAGAAGCGGCCGGCCTAGAATCCGCGATGCGCGGTGTCTGGTCACGCGCATATGACGGTCAGATGATCGCCGCGGGACGCTCCCATGCAAGGAAACAACTGTTGCTGCACGGGGCAGGGGAATAGATTTCTTCCAAAGAGAGTCTGTGCGCGATGCCGCGTGCCGGTTGGGCTCTCGGGTTACCTCCCAAATCCTTTGAATCCGAAGTTTCATGAACAAGATCGAGCGGCAGAGCCGGTCAACGGCCGATGATCAGACATTGCCCGAGGACATCCCGTCGGACGAAATCCTGTCTGATGAGCTCCTGTCGGACGAACTCGCGCAGGAACTGTCGCGGATCCCCACTGAAGTCATCGAACCCGGCGACGCGCCTGCTGTCGTGAAGGCGCCGCTCACCCCCGCCGAAGTCCGCACCATCCTGATGAGCCTGCTGCTGACCATGTTCCTGGCGGCGCTCGACCAGACCATCGTCGCCACCGCGCTGCCGACCATCGGCCGGCAATTTGCCGATGTGAACAACCTGTCCTGGGTCATCACCGCCTATCTCTTGGCATCGACCGCGGTGGCGCCGGTGTTCGGCACGCTCAGCGATATCTATGGCCGCCGCGCCATGATCATCACCGCGATGTCGCTGTTCATGGTCGGCTCGATCCTCTGCGCATTGGCGCCGAACATGATCGTGCTCATCATCGCGCGCGCTTTGCAGGGCCTCGGCGGCGGCGGCATCCTGCCCATCGTCCAGGTGGTGATTTCCGACGTGGTGTCGCCGCGTGAGCGCGGCCAGTATCAGGCTTATTTCAGCGGCGTGTGGGTGGCGGCCGGCATCGGCGGCCCGATCATCGGCGGGCTGTTCGCGGAACATCTGCACTGGTCGATGATCTTCTGGATCAACATTCCGCTCGGCGTCGGATCGCTGGCGCTGTTGCTGCCGAAGATGAAAAAGCTTCCTGTGTTTCATCGCCGCCGCAAGGTCGACTGGCTCGGCGGCCTGCTGCTGATGGCCTCGGCCGTTGTCTTCATGCTGGTGCTGACATGGGGCGGCACCAAATTTTCATGGGCGTCGCCGACGATCGTCGCAATGATCGGCGCAGCAGCGGTGATGGCTTTCGCCTTCATCTGGCATGCGATCCATCACGACGAGCCGTTCCTGCCGTTGCCGCTGATGTCCGGTTCGGTGGTGCCTTTCGCGATGGCCGCCGGCGGCTGCGCGATGGGCGCGATGCTCGGGCTCACTGTGCATATGCCGCTCTATTACGAAGTGGTCTACGGCCTGACCGCAGGCGAGGCGGGAGTCGCACTCATTCCCATCGCGGCAGTATCGGTCGGCGGCGCTGCCTTTGCCGGCCACATGATGACCAAGGCGAAACACTACAAGCGCGTGGCCATCGCCGGCACCGGCATGTCGGCGCTGATGGGCCTGCTGCTGGCGCTGATGACGCCGCTGCCGCTGTGGGCGCTGCTGACGATGCTCGGCCTGTTCTCCATTGGGCTCGGCACGGTGTTTCCCGTCAGCCTCGTCTCGATCCAGAATGCCGTGCCGCGGCCGCAGATCGGGACCGCCACCGGCGCTATGAACTTCTTCCGCGCGCTGATGGCGTCGTTCACCGTTGCCGCTTTCACGACCATCCTGCTGATGGCGCTGGGCACGGAGATCTCGATCACAGGCGAACACGCCGGCAGCACGCATCCGATCGCAGCCAGCGATATGGTCACCGCCTTCCGTTACGTGTTCGAAGCTGCGGCAGCCCTGCTGGCGCTGTCGACAACGTTCCTGCTGCTGATGGAAGAACGCCCGCTGGCCGGGCCGGCAAAGGCGAAGCCGTCACTGGTTTCGGAGTAATCGACAGTAGCCCGCATGAGCAGAGCGATATGCGGGAAGCAGCAGTCATCCCCGGATGTCGCTGCGCTCATCCGGGCGACGGGTGCTGTATAAATCCGGCGGCGCCATGTGACTGGTGACTACGTCCGCTTTGCTCCGAGACCGACCGCTTTTGTGCAACAGCAGAAAATGACGCGACGGGCCAAAAGCGGCCGTCGCACACCGTCTCTTGAACTGGAAGGAGAGACCGCCTTGCAAACGGCATCTCCTTCGCGCGGGATAGGCGATGACGGAGGAGAGATGTCGTCAAGACCTGATGAACGAGAGCAGGTCGCGGTTGAGGACATCCGCATGAGTGGTGAGCATGCCATGGGGGTAGCCGGGATAGGTCTTCAGCGACCCGTTCTTGAGCAGGTCGACCGCACGCGGCACGGTACTTGCGAAGGGAACGACTTGATCGGCCTCGCCATGCATCACCAGCACCGGCACGGTGATCTTCTTGAGGTCTTCGGTATAATCTTCCAGCCAAGAGTCGACAGTCGCGTAGTGAGCGAGGGCACCGCCGGTCATGCCCTGGCGCCACCAGTTCGCAATGATCGCCTCCGAGGGCTCGGCCCCGTCGAGGTTGTAACCGTAGAACGGGTTCTCAGGGACGAACCGGAAGAACTGCGACCGGTTACCCAGCACGCCCGCGCGGATCGCTTCGAACCACTCCGGCGGTTGACCGGACGGGTTGTCCTCGCTCCGGTACATGTTCGGCGTCAGTGAAGCGACCAGCACCGCCTTCGCGACGCGCTCCTGGTGGCGAGCGACGTAGCGAGCCACCTCACCGCCACCTGTCGAGTGCCCGATATGGATCGCGTCGCGCAGGTTGAGGTGTTCAGTCAGTGCCGCGAGGTCGGCAGCCCAGCGGTCCATGTCGTTGCCGATGCCGGGCTGGTCGGACCGGCCGTGGCCGCGCCGGTCGTGGGCGATCACCCGGTAGCCGTGGCGAAGGAAGAAGGTCATCTGGGCGTCCCAGTCGTCCGCCGACAGCGGCCAGCCGTGGCTGAAAACGATCGGCTGACCTGAGCCCCAGTCCTTGTAGAAGATGTTTACGCCGTCTGTAGTAGTGATCGTGGACATCGAGTCGCTCCATCTGCGCTGTTAGATTGATCCATTGAGCCACGCGTTACTCAATTTTGCGGGCGGAGTTTGAGAATTAAAGGCCCACGTCATCCGCGTACTGGACAGCGATCACTTCGTGCCCATCCGCCTGCAAGGCCGGAATGACTTTGCTGAAGCACGAACCCTCGGGCCCAAAGGCCGTGGCAAAAAAGATTGCCGGCTTGGAAGTTGAAGGCATGGTTGTTACCCCTTTTGGTTGAACCGCTGCGAAGGTAAGTCTTGGTTCAGCTAAAGACAAAGACCTAGTAGGCTGCGATGTATGCCTTGGAAGCATATCGAGGGGCGGATGGAACTTCGGCATTTGCGCTATTTCATTGCAGTCGCAGAGGAAGGTAGCTTTTTGACCGCTGCCCAACGGCGCCTGAACACTTCGCAGCCGTCGCTGAGCCGGCAGATTCGTGATTTGGAATCCGAAGTTGGCGTGCAGTTGCTGGAGCGCCAGGCGCGTGGCGTGGCGCTTACCGATGCCGGAAGAGTTTTTCTCGATCACGCGCGGCTGGCGCTGTCGCAAGTCGAAGCGGCGACAGATGGTGCGCGGCGGACCGCACAGCCGCAAAAGCCAGCACTTTCCATGGGGTTCATGGTCGGGTTGGAGGTGATGTGGCTCCCCCACTTATTGCGTATCCTCCGCGAGGAAGAGCCGGAGATCGAAGTCACCCTGTGTAGTCAGTCCTCGCCAGAACTCGCCCTCGCATTAACGCGCGGGAAGCTGGACATAGCCTTTCTCCGCCCTGAGAAACAGAACGCAGGCCTGACCTTCAAGCTGTTGGCGAAGGAGCCCTTGATCGCAGTGCTGCCGGCAGACCATCGCTTGGCCTCGCGCAAAAGGATTCGCCCACAGGATCTTGTCCGCGAGATCTATGTCAGCTCGGCGAGAACGTCTCCGGTATTGCACGCTGTAATTCAGGATTATGCGTCGAAGGTTGGGATCGTGCTCAAGGCAAAGTATGAAGGCGAGAACATATCGTCGGCCATGTCGCTGGTCGCATCCACAGGCGGAGTGACTCTCGTTCCGCTCTATGCGCAAAATATGCTGGCGCCAAACGTTGTTGCTAGAGCGCTCGAGGGCGTTCCACCAACCGTCGATCTCACTCTCGGCTACAACCAGGCAAATTCGTCTCCTTTGCTCTACCGGCTTTTGTCTCGCGCGGATGAATTGGTTGCGAAAGTTCAAAATCAGAGCATCATTCGCTACGTTGAAGCTGACTAGTGGGTGATGCGAGAGTCCGCTTCGGGTCATTTTTTCACGGTTTAAGCAGCAGTCATCCCCGGACGTCGCTGCGCTCATCCGGGCTACGGGTGCTGCGCTAATCCGCCCTACGGTGACGAACCGGGCTCACACATAGTTACCGCATGATTAATTCATAATTGAGCCTGTTAGTGAACCTTCCTGCAACCTCTGCCGCCTAGGTTGAGTTCAGTTTTCAGGGGGACGGCGTGGAAGAAATCCGCGGCCGTATCAGGAGGTTTCAGTGTTGCGTTTGATTTCGAAATTTATCGACGATGAGTCCGGTGCAACGGCCATCGAATATGCGCTGATCGCTGCCGGCATCAGCCTCGCGATCATCGTCACCGTGCAGGGCCTTGGTACCACGCTGAACGGCCGCTATGCCGCTGTGAATTCATCGCTGAAATAGGGCAGCGAAGACCGGCCGGTGCCGGGCACGCCGCCGTTGCAACCGACAAGGGACATGGCTGTCTTGTCGGAACGCAATGTTGTGAATGTCCTATCGATTGCGGTGCAGCACCCTATATGATCTTGCGTGGGCCTCGAGCCTGCGCATTTTCATATGGATGACCATCATGACTTTGAATTCGCTTTTGAATCTTTCGGCATTTGCCGGTTTGGGATTTGCCGCATTCGTCCTCGCGGGAGCGACCCCGGCCTCGGCGGCAGGTGCGCAATTCTGCATCGCCCAGAGCGGCGCCAACGGCGAATCCTCCTATGTCAGCAACTGCATCTTTTCCGACTACCAGCAATGCATCAATGCTGCCGTCGGTACGCGAGGCAACTGTGTGGGCAATATCGACTATCGCGGCGGAGCTGCCACGGAGCCGGCGCCACAACGTCGCCGGCGCGCGCGGTAAGTGATCGCCCGTTCGTAAAGGACGCATCGATGACAACAAGGATTTGCGGGCCCCTATGGGCCGTGGCTGCGATCACCATCGCGTCGGTCTCGTTCGCGACTCTGGAGCCCGCGCAGGCGCGGCCATCGGTCGCGGCCCGTTCCGGTATTCCGCCGTTCTGCGTGTTGACCGGCGGCCCTCGCGGGCCGGGGAGTGTGCCCCAAATCTGCCGGTTCTTCGACTATCAGCAATGCCTGCAGGCCGCGGCCGCCCTGCGCGGCAATTGCGTGGTCAATATCGACTATCCCGGCAAGATCACCGGCGCGCCGGGAGCGGCGTGGTCGCAGCCGCGATAGCCAGTGCCTTGATTGCGCGGATAAAATTCCGTTTTAAGGACTAAATTCAAAATCTAGGATTTTTAGCCTTGACAGCGTTGCGCTGTCGAAGTAGCTTTACGGCATGCTCCACAATTGGGTTCGCAGGAAACGCCGCTGCTGATTGGCGGTGAATCTGCGCCGTCTCTGTTCACCCCGTGTGGCGGTGAATGACCCGGAACATCGGTCCGGATCCCGCGTTGCTCTTCATACGGTGCCGCAACGAATCTCGTGATGGCGTCCAGCAGCAAGCGAAATGAGGGTGCCATGATGATCAGGAATTCGGCAACCAAGGAAAAAGGGCAGATCGTCGAAACCGCGACCGAGGCACGCCAGGCCGAACCGGGTCCGTCGATCCTCGCGCTGTTGGCGATCAGCCTCGGCCTTGCAGTGCTGATCCTCGGTGTGGTCTGGTTCGTGTTCTTCAGGACGTAAGCGGTTCCGGCGATCGGCCGAGCAATTTCAGTCAGTCCGGCATGAGCGACTGACGCAGCAACGAGTTTCCAACATGGTCAGAAAGCCAATACCCCGCCCGGCGAGAAAGCCGGCGCGGGCTGCTGCCGTGAGGGCTGAGGAAACTCCGGCACTCGTATTGCCCGATGCAATTGATGACGCACCTGCTGACAACATGACGTCCGATGATGGGGCGAAGACTGGGTCGCGCGGTCCACTGGTTAAGCGTGTCGCCAAAGTCATCGAACGCGAACTGGATCTGATCGAGAAGATTGTCGGGCGCACAGGCGGGGATGAAGCTCTGCGCACCGAAGCCGAACGCCGCGCCCGCACGCTGGCGGTGCTGGCGCGTACGCTGATCGAATTGAAGAAGGGACGTGTCGACGACGAACAAGGGTCTGCAGAAGATGACGACCGCCCCCGGGACCTCGACGAACTCCGTCAAAGACTTTCTGAACGTCTTGCAAAACGCCTCCAGCGAGGAGCGCGACTTCCTGCTGGCGGGGCTAACGCGCGGCGAGATGACGTTCCTGAATGAGAGTTGGCATGTGTTCGCGCATGCGCATCAGCTTCCGCCTGTGCTGGCCGGCAACAACGCGCCGTGGCTGACCTGGCTGATGATCGGTGGTCGCGGTGCGGGCAAGACCCGCGCCGGCGCCGAATGGGTGCGCGCGCAGGCGATGGGCCGTCCACCGCTCGCCTATGAGGTTGCGGAACGGATCGCGCTGGTCGGAGAATTGACGGTAGAATGCGCCGCGCTCTGGTGTGTGCTGATGCACGAATTCTGGACCGGGGATATCCAGACCATCAATGCGCTGGTCAATGCTACCGCGTTGCTGGTGACCTATTGGGGGTTCCGTTTCGGCGTGCTAGGCGTCTATATCAGCGGCCGCACCCGCGAAAAGGTCAGTGCGCTCACCGGGCAGGACACGCCCGGCATGGTCGAGAAGCTGGTGAAAGCGGTCGTGAAGAAAAAGTAAGGTGGCGGCTGCCGCCATTCATGGAGTGTTCACGCGCCCGGGCATCAATTCGGGCGTGTTGAACGCGGAGAAGTCACTTGCGCCTGCTCGTCGTCGAAGATGATCCCGATCTCAACCGTCAGCTCACCACGGCGCTGACCGATGCCGGCTATGTCGTCGATCGCGCCTTCGATGGCGAGGAGGGGCATTTCCTCGGCGATAGCGAGCCCTATGACGCTGTGGTGCTCGATATCGGCCTGCCGAAGATGGATGGCATTTCGGTGCTGGAGGCCTGGCGCCGCAACAACCGCATCATGCCGGTGTTGATCCTCACCGCGCGCGACCGCTGGAGCGACAAGGTGCAGGGTTTCGATGCCGGCGCCGACGATTATGTCGCCAAGCCGTTCCATCTCGAAGAGGTGCTGGCCCGCATTCGCGCGCTGCTGCGCCGCTCCACCGGCCACGCCCAGTCCGAACTCACTTGCGGGCCTGTGTCGCTGGATACCCGCACCGGTCGCGTCAGCGTGTCCGGCAATCCGATCAAGATGACGTCGCACGAATACCGGTTGCTGTCCTATCTGATGCACCATACCGGCCGCGTGATCTCGCGCACCGAACTGGTCGAGCATCTCTACGATCAGGATTTCGATCGCGACAGCAACACCATCGAGGTGTTCGTCGGCCGCATCCGCAAGAAGCTCGACGTCGATATTATCCAGACCGTGCGCGGCCTCGGCTATCTGCTCACGCCCCCGCAGCCGCCGGCCTGATGTTGATCGGGGCATTTCCTGGCATGATCCTGTCCGAAAACCGCTGCGCACTTTTCGGGATCATGCGCTGATGCGCAACAGCTCGCTCGCAACGCGGCTGTTCCTGTCGGCGACGGCCTGGGTGGTGGTGATCCTCCTGCTCACCGGCATCGTCCTGTCCTCGGTCTATCGCAGCGCCACCGAACGCGCCTTCGATCGCCGTCTCAATCTCTATCTCCGCACTTTGGTCGCCGAAGTCGCCAATCCGCCGGACGCGCCGGATCACGACATGCCATCGCTCGGCGAGCCGCTGTTCGAACTGCCGCTGTCGGGCTGGTACTGGGAAATTGCGCCCACCGAAGGGACGAAGACAGAGATGCGGGCCTCGCGCTCGCTGTGGGACAAGAAGCTGCCCAAGCTCGAGGACCAGGGCGTCGAGCTCACGGCGTCGGGAATCCGCCAGGGCTATGTGGACGGGCCGGAAGACCAGCGCCTGCGCATGGTGGAGCGTCCCGTCGATCTCGGCGCCGACGGCAAATTCCGCATCAGCGTCGCTGGCGACGCCACCGAGATTTTCGAGGAAACCCGCACTTTCGACTATTATCTCGGCGGCACTTTCGCTGCACTCTCGATCGTGCTCGTGCTCACCACGATCTTCCAGGTCCGCTTCGGCCTTGCGCCGCTGAAGCGCATGTCGAGTGCCATTGCCGATATCCGCTCCGGCCGTGCCGAGCGGCTGGAGGGCACATTCCCTGTCGAGATCTCACCTCTGGCGGGCGAGATGAATGCGCTGCTCGATGCCAACCGGGCCATCGTCGAGCGCGCACGCACCCATGTCGGCAATCTCGCCCACGCGATCAAGACGCCGCTGTCGGTGATCGTCAACGAGGCGAACAGCCGTGGCGTCGACCCCTTTGCGAACAAGGTCCTGGAACAGGCCGATGTGATGCGCGATCAGGTCGCGCATCATCTGGAGCGTGCGCGGATCGCGGCGCGCGTCACCATCGTCGGCACCGTCACCGATGTCGCGCCGGCGCTGGAGGCGCTGTGCCGGACAATGCAGAAAATTCACCGGGATCGCGGCATCACCATCGACCTTGAGGCCGATGCCGCCGCAAAATTTCGCGGTGAGAAGCAGGACCTCGAGGAGATGGTCGGCAACCTCGTCGACAACGCCTGCAAATGGGCGGACTCCCACGTCACCATCGGCGTGCAGGTCGAGCGCACCAATGGCACCGATCCGGCGTCGAAGCTGCGGATCATCGTCGATGACGATGGACGCGGCCTGTCCGATACCGAACGCGCCCAGGTCGCGCGCCGCGGCCAGCGGCTGGACGAGACCAAGCCGGGATCAGGTCTGGGCCTGTCCATCGTGGTCGATCTGGCCGCGCTGTATGGCGGCAGCCTGACGCTCGGCAAGGCGCCGATCGGCGGGCTGCGGGCCGAACTGGTGCTGCCGGGTGTCTGAGTTCCGGCCTTCTTGCGCCCCGTTGTCGCCCGAATTATCCCGTTCGTAACGTCTTTGACGTTTTCTGTGTTCCGGTTTGCGTTTGGGGTCTGCGGTCCATGGTCAAGTTCAACGCCTTCTGTGTTGCCGCCGTCGCGCTGGCGCTGGGTGGTTGCGATATGACGACGTCGGACGGCGGGCTCAGCCTCGGCACCGATACGATCGCCCGGGCCTATAGCAGCACCAAGTCGGCCGTTGGCCTGTCCGAGGAGAACGCAGCGGCGGCGGTGACCAATGCCGCCTTTGGCGGCTTGATCGGCGCGAAGCTCGGCGCCCAGCTGAACGACGAGGATCGCCGGCTGGCCTATGAGGCCCAGATCGCCGCCCTCGACCGCGGTGCACCCGGCGCTCCGGTGCCCTGGCGCAACGCCACGTCGGGACGCTATGGCAACATCGTTGCCGGACCGGCCTATAACCAGAAGGGCCGGGAATGCCGCGGCTTTTCCCACACCGTCACGGTCAATGGTGATCTCAAGACCGTCCGCGGCACCGCCTGCCGCAGCCCTGAGGGCATCTGGGCGGCGGCCTGATCCCGGTTCCTCAACGCCTTCTATAGGGTTTCATCGCGGATTCGCCTATTTCTATAGGGTTTTCGTGTTAATTAGACACTTCGTTTTTTAGGACTAGACACTTCCGTTCGCTTTTTGATCGTCGCGATTCCGCCAGTTGCCAGCGTCGGTTGGTCGGCAGCAGCCGTATAACGGTCCAATTCCTTGGTGGTCTTGTGGCCCGACACAGAGGCCAACTGGCGCGCGCTGGCGCCGTTCTCGGCCATGACCCTCAGCACCGCCTTGCGCAGCCCGTGGGGCTTACAACGAGCGTCCAAGCCGGCTTGTTTGATCGCCCGGCGCATCAGGAATGTCAGCCGGGCCCGCTGGATCGGACGGCCCATCTCGTCGCCGATCAACGAAAGCCCCTTGGACGGCGTGGCCTTCAAGACCGCGGCCAAATCCGGGTGGATAGGAATTTCCAACTCGGTTCCGGTCTTGTCCTGCTTGACCTTGATCCGGCCCTTCACGATGTCCCGGCGAGACATGCGCACGACGTCGCCGCCACGCTGGCCGGTGTAAAAGAGTAGGGCATAAATCAGCCGCTCACGGGTACCGATGGGCCAGCGCGCCTCGAACAGCGCCATTTCCTCGTCGGTCCATGTATGTCGCGACCCGCCCTTGTAGGAGGTCAGCTTCTGCGCCAGCGGACTGACCTTTATCTGGCCCCGCTCGACGGCGCCGGCAAAGACTTTCTGTAGGACCGATTGCGTGAAATTGGCCATTCCAGGGGCTCGGGCTCCGATTCCCTCGATGATCTTCAAAATCTTGTCGCGCGGCATGTCGTGGGCGGCGCGGTGCCCATGGTCTTTTTTCAGCGGTTCCAGGGCGTAGCGATAGGCCTTCTTGGAAGACGGTTTCAGATTGGCAAAATCGACCGTTTGATAATAGGACGCGATCAGAGCGCCGAACGTGCCGGTTGCTTGCGTCGTCGGCTGGGCGAGCGGAGCCGGCCGCGCCTCTGAATAGGCCTTGTAGGCCTCCATGAACTCAGGCGAACCGACCGGCAGGGGTAGGGGGCCGCCCTTGAAGCCCTTACGGCGATAATAGAGTCGCTGAATTCCGCAATTGTCCGTGTATTCCTTCACGTAGGGAATTTTGGCCATGCGCTGCCCCGGTGCTGGCATCAGACGTCATCCCATGACGTGCCCAATGCCGGGGCATCTTCGCGCGGCAGAGCATCAAAAGCCACATCCAGGTCCCGGATGTCCCACAGCTTCCGGCCCTTAATCAGCCGCGGCGGCTCGATCTTGCCGGCCGCGCGCATCTCGTCGAACGTCCCAGCACCCACGCCCAGATACATTGCCGCTTCCTCTCGGGACAATCCCCGGCGAGGCAGCGCAACGGCGCGGATCTTGGACAGGGCCCGGCTCATGCGCCGCCACCCGGTTGTTGCGGAGGGAGCGCTGGGGCCCTCACCTTGAAAACCGTCGTGTTGATGTTCGTCCCGCTCTCGCTGAACGAGCCGACAGGGAGATCACTCCACGGCCCGTCGTACCGGCTGTGGCTGCCGAGATCTTCGAGTAAGCCGTGATCGTACCGGGCCGTCACGGGCAGGATTGCTACCAGCGTGCCTTCGGGCTTGAGGAAGTCGAAGGCGTGACGAACGTGTTTGGCGTAGTGCTTGCCGTAGAAAGGCGGGTTCATGACGACAAAATCGAAGTCGCGGGTAGGGACGGTTTCCAGGAAGTTGGCCGTCAGAACATTGTGACCCTTGGCGCGGCATAGAGCGGCGCGGCTGACGTCAACCTCGATTCCGTAGGGCTTCGCCTTGGCTTTCCGCAGGGCGTCCATGAAACGCCCATCGCCGCATGACGGTTCGAGCACGCGCTTGCCCGCCAAGCCGTAGATGTCGCTCAGCACCCGCTCAACGGTTGCCTCGGGGGTCGGGTAATACTGCAGATCCTTAGAGACAGCGGTCGATTCCGCTTTTTTCGTCGGCTTCTCGTCCGTGGTATCCGGCAGAACGTCGCCGTAATATTCGGCCAGCGCCTTGTTGATGTCATTGAGGGTGCCCGACTCGAAATGCAGATGGCCGTTGCCATTCTTGAAGGTCTTGAGCTGCACGCCGCGCGTCGCGCTGTAGCCATGCAGCACCAGCTTTTCTAGTTCGTCATACGTGGTAAGCGGGCGTCCCTGGTACGCTGCAAGGGCGTTCAGCATGGCCTGAATCTGGTTCTTGCCGTAGCTGTCCCACCCGCCAAATCCTCTCATGACCACGCGCTTAGGCAGCCCGGCGACGCCGATCTTGACCTTGTCGTGGCTCTTGAAAGCTTGGTCGAGGCCGCAGAATACCTCGGCAAGCCCGCGCAGGATATTGCCGCGCGGATCAAGAATGTATTTTCCGAAAGTGCCGCGGATGTTATCGATTGTGAAGGGCGGGGGCGACGCCATCGCCTGCTCAAACAGCTTCTTGTCTGTCGGGCTGGCGATCACATCGATGTTAAGGCCACCATAGATGTGCAGCCAAGCCGAGGTGAGCAGGTTGCTCTCTAATGTGCTCTCCCAAACGTGGCCGACGTTGATCTGCTGCCGGCCGTAAGTTCCGCCGACTGTGGCCGCCATCTTGACTTCGTTGCCTGCGTCTTCGAAAGCCTGGACAGAGGCCTTAAGGGCAGCTTTCTTCGTATCGTACTCAGCCACGACATCTGAAAGGCTGCGCTGCAGGGTTGGTACATGCTTATTCATGCAGCACCACCTGTAGCGGTGTCGCCATCATGGCGCGTGACCTGTGACGCCGCGACCATCTTTTGCCAAATCTCGGTGACGAAGGCTGCGGGATCGTTGATGTAATATTCATCGTCCCGAATATCAGCAGCTTCGATCATTGCAATGGTTGGCTCCGCCGGCACGACGACCGAGTCCTGGAGCGCGGCGGTGACGATCGCGCGAATGATGTCTTGCCGATCTCCCATGCTGAAAACTTCATGGAACATGCTGTCTTCTTTGCAGGCGGCCAGATCGCAACGCTCCACCATTTCATCGCTGATGGTCATGGCTGTGCCTCGGGAGTCTCGAGAGTTGGAGGGGTGAGCGCGGATGTGTGACGCACGCAAAGACCGGATTGCTCAACGATGGCGTAGCCTTCGCTGTCGCTATCGAGTTCGCAGACCTTTACACCTGGGCCAAAACCAAAAGGTGCCTTGCGGATGTGCTTGCAACTCGCGCATGACTGGCCTGCCTGCCGAAGCACCGATAGAGCCGTCATCATCTCGCTTCGCTTCTGTTCGCGCTTCGCGATGCGTCGCTGTCTGGCGGCTGGAGTCATGATCCACCCTCCGTCGCTGATAATGATTGGGTGGTCGGTGCCGGATTGAAGCAGTCGATCCGACGCAGCATCACCCACGAAGTGCCGCGTTGCTGATGTGTAACGCCATGGCCAAACAGCGGCTCCCAATACGGGGCCAGCAGGCCAAGGATGCCGGTCAGCGTGCGCGAGTGTTCATTCCACTTGAAGGCCATTAGGCCATCGTCGCGGACGACGCGATGAGCTTCCTTGGCAGTCTCAGCGACGATCTCGCGGATCTGTTGGGCCGTCCAGTGACCGTAGCTGCGCACCATGTTGCCGGTCGCCGCATTGTTCTTATGCGGCGGATCGAACACGATCAGGTCGAAGTCGTCGGGAAGCCCCGCCGGCAGCGCGCGGGAGTCCGCAACGATGTCCGGCTTTACCTCGGGGCGAATGTCGATGAATGTCGCGCACGGGTGCGCTTTGTTAAACCAAACAGCCCGATTGCCGGCGGAAACGTCGAGCACCTTCATGAGCGTGCATCTCCGGTCTGGCCGTCATCTGGAATAGACGCGAGGGCGCGGATCTGGTGGATGATCCGAATGCCGTGATCCTGCGCGCCTTGCTGGTAGTCGTTGCCGTTCGGGTCGCCCCACTTTTGCGTCATTGCAACTGCGACTTGCGCGCACCGCTCGACGATCTCCGCCTCGTGCTTCGAAGCTTCGCCACCTGCTGCGGGGAGGGAGAGGGCGACGCGGACGCGTTCCAGAGATGCGATGACTTCGTTATCCGGGTACAGCGTTCGGCGATCATGCTCCCACTTGTCGATCTCAGTCTGCACGGCCTCTCTCGCTGCGCATGAGACGGCGCCTGCAGGGAGGGCGTTCGCCGCGTGGTAGTCGAGAACTGCTCTCACATGCAGCAGCACAATTGCCTTGTCGCCTTCCAGGCTGTCCCAATAGTGATTTACGAAGCGGCCCCAAAGATGTTCATCCACCTCTGGCTCCCCGTTTGGCTGCTGCGCACGGAGGCGCGCGATAATTCCAGCCTTGTTGTCCCATAGCGCAGACCTGAGTCTAGTCTCGGCTCGGTCCCGCGTCGAAGCGGCCGGGTTGTTCAGGTAGTTTTCGAAAAGGACATTCAGTTCGTCGCCCAGCGCATCACTTGGCTGCGGCGCACATTGAGCGGCGGAAACGTAAGATTGGACCTGTGCAAGCAGTTCCTGTGGAGAACCGCCACCTGGCAATCCCAATAGCGTCACCATGGTTTCGCATGCGTCGTGCCAAACCCTCGACCACTTGGCAAAATCTTCCTTCGTCTGGGTGGGCTCATTCCCTCCTTGAGCAACGCGCACAGGCTCGGGTACAGCACTCTCCAGACGCCGTAGCTCGCTATCGATAGCCTTGATGCGCTCTGACCGCGCGCCGACAGCGGCACCCCAGCTTGTAGCGGCTTCGTTCTTGGATATCAGCTCGGCCCGTTCGGCCAGCAGTTCGGCTTGCGTGCTCACGGGCGTGGCTCCTTCGCGATTTCGGCCTTCGCGTACTCGCGCGCAGCCTGGTAGACATCGAGGCGTCGTTCAGGATCGGCTCTATTCAGCCAAGCGTCGAAGGCCGCGCGCACGTCGTCAGGCTGTTCGCCAACGGTGGCCAGCTCTGCATGGAATGCGGCGAGGATCTCTCTGACGTTACCGAAGGGTGCGAGCATCGCCGCGACATAGCCCGAGCAAAGCTTCTGCGGCTCGCCTTCCTTCAGCCCGTGATGGCACGCGAAGCGGTCGGTATCGATGCGAAGCACGATGTTGAGCGCGACCATGCCGGTGCCGGCGGTCATGTTTGGCATCGTGCCCTCGCGGAAGGCGCAGGTCAGGCAAGGGTCAGGGATGGCCATAGGCGCATCGCGGCGACCCATCTCTGCGATGATGGACAACGCTTTGCCCAGCATCTTCCCGTGGATCGACGGACGATCGCCTTCGGCGGCGGGGCCAGTTGTTGCGATGTTCATGACCGCTGACCTCCGGCGTTGCGATCCGCACCCGACACCACTGATGCATTCCAGTACCGCTTTGGTACTTGCATCTCACAACGGATCGTTAAGAGCATCGGCACATCATGAATTCGCAGGAGGGCGGCCGATGCACAGTCCCCAAGTGGTTGATATCGGCGTGATCGTGCTGTCCTGTGGAATGATCGTCGGCTTTGTTGTGTTGGCCTTTGAGACCAGGGTGCAATCCCGCTTCTTCCGTAAGAGGCGACACCAGATGAGTTTACGTTCGGCGGAAGACTCACAGCGATTCCTCCGAGGCGAAGCTACGGGCGACAGGTCGGCTTGCTGAATTCTGTGGCGGGCGCTTTGCAAACCCGAGCGAGACAATCTTCTGTTTGCGTGGAGTGAGCCCAAACGACTTCTTCAGAACGCGGTCAGCCTTCTGCATGCGCGGATTGTCTTCGGTGAAGGTCTTGACGTCGGCACACGTGCGGCAGTGAACCTTGCAGTTATCCAGGGTGGGTTCGCCGCCCAGGCCATCGGGCACGACATGCTCGTAGATCGTCGATGTGCGCCCGTTGAGCTCACACCCGCATGTCTCACAGTGCGGGACGCCATCACGGCAGCAGCGTTTGAACGCCGCCTTGCGCACAGACAGCGGGAATTCGCGTCGTTCCTGGCCTCTGATGTTCATGCGCCGGCTCCGCGCGCAACATCCTCGACGGTGAGGGCGTCAACGGGAACGTCCGGCGTCGCACTAACGCGGTCAGCCAGCCAAGCGTAGGTCACAAGTGCCCCGCCAGTGAAACCGAAAACGAAGATCGCGATGCCGAGAGCAAAGTCCATCAGCCGATCTCCTCTGTGATGGCAGAGTTGACGGCGTCGAGATACATTTGGCCTGCGACGTCCATCGCGCCGCTGAGATTCGCAAGCACATCACGTACACGGTGAGGATAGAGGTCGAGCAGAAAGACTTGGCACTCTTCCGGGTCGGAAGGATCTTTGCGCGCACGGTGCAGGTCGGCGCCTAACTCAGTGGCCAGAGCAGACGAAGGCACAGGAATGCGAAACTGAGAGAGCGTGACAACGTTGCTCATGCCCGGCCTCCATAGGCAGCGATGCTGCGCCGCTGGCCGGGCCGCAGGACGTATTTGTTCTCGCGACCGACGACATATTCAGCCGTCCTACGCTCGCTGTTCGGTTCTGCGTCGACGCTCTCTGCAGCCTCGGGCTCGTCCCAAAGCAATTCCTTGTTCACGAGCCAGCGCGGCAGCGAGATCGCAGCCCAATGCTGTGCTTCGTGCGTGTGGTTCCGGATCAGAGAGCGGGGCAGGTTGACGATCCGCTTTCTGCCGTATGACCAGACCTGCACAGATTTGCGCGCGGGGTCGTTAACGCGGACATCGGCGAGAATGCAGACCGTTTCGTGCGGGGCGCCGTAATCCCTTCCGCGCGCGAGTTGGGAGACGCTGTATCGCTCCATCAGATCCTCCCGGCGCCGATGCCGCACCACAAGACGGCGCAGGCAAACATCAGGAGGGCGGCAACGACTTCAGCGAGAACGGGGAGGGCGACCGACATGGTGTCGGTTGGTGGCTCCTGGTCAGGGCCTTCGAATTCGCGGTTTGCTTCTTCGAGGTCGGCGTATCGCTGGGATACTTTCGCCATGTCTCTCTCCGATTTGATGGGAGAGAGCGTAGTAGGAAAAATTCGACTGGTCAATACGGAAGTAGGAAAAATTCGACGATGTAATTTGGCCGTGACACCGAATCAATGACTCGACTCCAGCTTAGACCTGAGTCCTTAATGAGAACATAAAAAGAACATGCGACGGGGCGTCGGTGGTGCAGGTGGTCTGGATTGAATGTCGTGATTGCGGCCACGGCCGCCGGTTGAAAGCCCCAAAGGAAGCGACCCGGGAATACTGGTCTCGCTTCTATTGCAGCCTCTGCGTCGATGACGGCGGCCTCGGCCGTCGGGTCAGGATTTCAACTCTGGACACTACCTGCGGCCCAGCAGACGGCTTACGCCGTACAGCTTCTTAAAGAGTGACGGCGCGCGCATCCCTTGAAACAAAACGGCTCGAGTTGCGTCATCGTCCCGGGAGCGACCCTTATCGGGAAAGGACAAGCGATGTTACGGAAAGCTGTACTCGTTGCAGGTGCTGTTGCCGCCATGAGTCTTCTTCCACTGACCGACGCTTCGGCTCGCGGTGGGTTCGGCGGCGGCGGGTTTCATGGCGGTGGTTTTCGGGGCGGCGGCTGGCATGGTGGAGGCGGTTGGCATGGCGGTGGATGGCGTGGAGGTGGCTGGGGCTGGGGAGGGCCGGCTCTTATCGGCGCCGGACTCGGCCTGGGCCTTGCCAGTGCTAGCTGGGGCGGTTGGGGTCCAGGTTGGGGTTGGCGCGACCCATGTATTCGCCATCGACAGGTTTGGACGAGTTGGGGCTGGCGAGTTGTGCCCGTGAACGTTTGCTGGTGAAGTTGAAGTCGGCCGCTGGGAAATTCGCATTTCAACGCAATCGGCGCGTCGACTCCCAGCTGCTTTGAAAAGCCCGTTCGGTGTCATGCCCGGGCGGCTTTTTGCCGTATGGACCACGTCTTAGAGTAGTGGCTCAGGAGCGGGGAGGGGCCATCGCCTTCAGCCGCGGCGGGGACATGGAGTTCGGCGATTCGATGAGCCGGTGATCTTGGGCCGCTTTGGCGATGTGCCACGGGATTTCGAATGGCAAAAAGCCCGCCGGGTGAGGGCGGGCTCCGTGCGCTTAGCCCTTTACCTTGGGCCTGAAATCGATGGGGGCGCGAGCGCAGCAATCGCAAGCTGTGCGACCGACGGCGCAATCTGTCCGCTAGAGACCTTGCCTTTCAGATAGGTCCCGAATTTCCCGCCTTCTAGGTATTCAGTTTGAAGCCATTCCCGGTAATAACCGAGCGCAGCGACAGGGTAACACCAAGACTCTTGCGGGTTTGATTTCGCTTGCGGGTGGCTGGCAGGGTAGCAATGCGGGTATTTTGATCGATCTCCAAATTGATCGATCAATTCGTTGTCGGTCCAGTGCTTGGCCCAATGTTGTCCGATCGAAATATCAACGACCATCTTCTCGCCGATATCGATGCCGGCCAGGATCATCTCATAAATCATAGTGTGCGCTTCATTGAATACATGAAAAAAGCCACGCGGCGCTGACTGATAGTTGAGCGCAATTCTCTCGTGCCATTTATCAAAGCGGTTCGCCCCGGTGGGGTCGTAGCCAACTTGTCGATAGATGAGCTCGCGCAGTTTAGATCCGGCGAGCAGACGGAAATTGTCTCGTGCCTCAGGCTGGCAATTGGCCCCAGCGTCGAATGCATAGTATTCGAGAACGGCCAAGCTGATCTCGACCGGGTAGCAATAGTTGATCTGCTTGGCGTGGATGATCTCGATGTGCGCCGCCGGCGCCGTGTAGCCAGCCTTCTCGAGGATCGCCTTGATCGCCTTGATGCGTGGCTTTTGATCTGGCTCGCTCCACTGCGCACTGATGGTGCCGATGTGTGCATTCTGCACGCCGCACAGGGCCGCTAGCCCTCGTTGGTTTAGGTAGGGTGTGCCGTCCGAGAGCACGCCCATTCCAATCCCGTTAACATCAGTGTCCTTGTCGATGTCGAGGCCCAGAACTCCTTGAGAGGGGGTGATTTCCTTTGGGGTCATTTTCGGTGCCAACACGCTGATGCGATTGGCGTTTAGGGTGATTTCCTCAGTCGGGTTTGGTGGAATGAACTTAAACGTCATGGTCGCATGTCCTGTAGATTGCGACCGCTACGCGCTTGAAGAATCCCTTTAGGGTTGTAAAAGGAATCTTGTCGGGGGATGGCTGTACTGCGCAAGCGGTCCGGTTTCCGATTGAAGGGCGGTTCCTGGTGGTGCAGGGCCGCCTTTCGGCTATCCGGCGACGAATCGTCGGAAGTTCCAGAATACCTTGAGTCGGCAGGAATGGAACATTTCAGCGCCGCCGGGCGCGCGAATATCCCCGCAAAAATTCAATGAGTTACGGTGTGTCGTTCGGCGATGCCTCTCTGGAGCGGCTGAACGTGGACATGGTGCCTCGGTCATATGCCCAGGTCACCCGGAACATTCCCGGATGCGATGAGTGCCTCTAGGTCGCGGGCCATCTTTTGGTATTCGTCGGCTAGTTGCGCGAATGCGTTCCGTTTGACCGGGTTCGTGGCAAGCTGGCTGATGAGCTGACACTCCTCAGCGTCGACACGCAGTTTCTCCAGTCTCTGTTTAAAGTCCTGCATGCTACTTGGCCCTCGTCGCCGGCAAGCAGTGCCGAAGAATCGATCCTACCGGCCCTGCAACTCAAGCGGGCCCGCAGGTTGCATGGTCTGAAACTGCGCGTGTGTGGCGATTTGGTGACAGCACAGAGGCGCCGCGTTGCCTAATATGGCGAACTCAAAGATTCACGGGAGTTCCGAAATGAAAAAATTGTTCCTCGCGACGGCAGCGATCACGCTCATGAGCGTCGGTGCATCGTCCGCAGCAGATCTGGCCGCTCGGCCATACACCAAAGCTCCGCCGGCCCCTGCAGCGGTCGGCTACAACTGGTCCGGATTTTATGCCGGCGTCATGGGAGGCTACGGCTGGTCTGATCGCGTCCGCGTTGACGGCTTCACCACTGCCACTAACGGCGACATCAATGGCGGCTTCGGCGGCGGCACCATCGGCTACAACTGGCAGGCGCCGGGCAGCAACTTCGTCTGGGGCCTCGAAGTGGACGCGGCTGGCAGCGACATCAAGTACAGTGAAACGGGCTTCTTCGGCCTCGTTCCGGTTACCGCTGAAGACAAGATCCGCGCCTTTGGTAGCGTGACGGGCCGCCTGGGCGTTACCGCCGGTGCAGCGCTGTTCTACGTCAAGGGCGGTTACGCCTGGGCCGACAATCGCCTCTCGCTCACCATCCCGGCAGCAACCCTGTACTCGCAGAGCAAGGTTCACTCGGGCTGGACCGTTGGCGGAGGCGTGGAATACATGTTCGCCCCCAACTGGTCGCTCAAGGGCGAGTACATGTATGCCGACTATAGCAGCGAGCGCTACGGCGATGTGGTCAACGGTTTCGCCGATCTCGGCCTGACCACACATACCGTCAAGGGCGGCATCAACTATCATTTTAACTGGGGCGGGACAGCTTTCTAAGTCCACTCTGCATCTTAAAGACGACAAAGGCCCGGCTCGTCGCCGGGCCTTTGCATTTGTGCCGAGCCCATGACTAAGCGCTGTTTAAGGTGCTGCTGCACGCTACGTGGCGTCCTTGCCGGCTCGAAGTGTTTCCCTCGACTTCCGAACACCAACCAATGGCTTCCCCAATTCACGGGCCTTGCTTTGCACTGCGGTCGCAGGCCTGCCGAGTGCGGCTGCAGCTCGGAGGACCGTTGCGCCGCTATCGGCGAGACTGATCAACCGAGCGATATCTTCGGGGGTCCAGGTTTTAGTAATCAAGCGTCTCGCCATGGCATCGCTCAATGAATTTTTCGGTATCCGGCTTCGGTCAGTTTCATTTGGTCGTTCACGACTTCAACGAACCCCATTTCGAGCAACTCGCTAAGTTGGTCTTCTGTGATCGGCGACAGCTTTAGTCGACCCGCGTAAATGTCGCGGAGTGTCCAAGCGAGATCGATGTCATCTTTCCAGTTTCTCACGGTAGGACTGTCATGTCTTCTCGGTGTCCGGCGCGACAGAGTACGACGCGACGTGTTGCCATCGAATTTTCATGGTACCGGCCGATGTATCGACGGCTACAAATTCGCCGCCATCATGCGCAAATTGCATGGTGTCCACCACGTCCACGAGCCCATCGACGACGTCGCCCTTGTCCTTTCCATAGGTCAAAAGGAATTGAGACTTCTCAGAGAGGGAGAGATTTGCGTAGTCGATCCGCCGCGGGATGCGCTTTTCGGCCAACCAGAGATTGGGCGATGGATGTTCACGGTTAGCGATGGTTCCGATCGCGAATGTTTCCCCTGAAGCAGCAAGCTCCAGGCTTTTTCGCTCGGCTTCACGGAGAATAGTCACGCCCTCCTTCCGCGCGGAGGATGACATGGCTCGTTCGAGCAAGCCTAAAGCGAGGCCGCCTCCGATTGCCCATCCGGGCGAGCCTACTAATCCGACTCCCGTCGAAACGCCCTCGAGTTTCGTAGATGCCAGTTCGCGAAGGCGGACGATCTCTGCAAGCCTGTCGGCTGGATACAGAGTCACCCCGCGAACTTTCAGGAGGTGCCCCGAGACAAGAAGGACGGCAGCGACCAACGGTTCTTGGGGCAAGAGTGGAGCCACTTCCTTCGATTGGCCCCAAGCGTGTCCGAACTCCAAACCATCCTCCATTGATCTTTTATCTGCAGGTAGTCAGATCTGCCGGCCGAGAAGACCGCTTCAGCCTAAGAGGTCCCTCGGTTTTAATACACGATAGATCTCTTTGACCTCGCCGGCGTCAAATTCGACTTCCTTGGCGGGGTTAAACTGCTTGCACGTCACCCGGAGGCCTGTTCGTCGAACAAGCTGCTTCACAAAGCTCTTGCCAGCCTGCCCCTCCGTCTCCGGATAAAGTTCAACGACCACAAAGTCATCTATAGCCGCGTGCGCCCGCTGCACGTAAATCAGCTCCCCATCCTCGTATCGTGGCCACATGCTTGTTCCGGAAACGGTAAGGGCAAACACATTTTTCGCGCGGCGGATGCCCGGCGGGCGGCGGACCAGCCCGTCAATTTCACCGTTAAAGTGAAACTCGTCATCAGCTCCTCCTGATGCAATCCCGCGGACCTCGACGTCGAAGTCGCCCAGCTGGGATAGGGCAGGGGCGTTTTCCGTGACTTGGACGTTGCTGATTTCCGGTCCTGATGGACGAATGAGTTGGGGGCTAGGTCCAGCCACCTCATTCCGAAGCTCTTCCTCGGTCCAATCGAGCCCTTTAGCGATACCGGGGTGGGCGTCGCGCTTCACTGTCTTCTTTCTGCCGTTGAGCAGATCGCGAAGGTAGCTTCGCTCTAAGCCGCCCGTGACCGCGGCCGTGATCGGGCTGCGACCAAGTTCTTGCAGTCGCGCCCGAATTCGCTCTGTCAGTTCAGCGTCGGTGATCATGTCGGACTTATCCGACGCGGCCACGCAAATTTCCAATGGGATTTATTCGACGATTCTGCTTGAAAAGTAGGAAAAATTCGATCATGCTCCGTCGTTATGGAGCAAGAGCTGCGAAACAACCTGCTTTCCCTCGCGCGCGAATTTGCTGCTGCCAGGACGATAGCCCTTCCAACCGTCGGTCGGCTTGCCGCTGGTGACTGGCGCTTCTTTGACCGGCTCCTCGACGAGGACAAATCGTTCACTGCACGCAAATACGACGAGATCATTCAATGGTTCTCGGACAATTGGCCAACTACAGCGCAGTGGCCTGTTGATCTCGTTCGCCCAGCTGTTGCCGAGCAGGCGGGTGCCGCATGACCGGTGGTCACATTCGTTCCGATTCAGATCGCACTTCGGTGCCCCCCAAGGCCGACGTGCGTGTGCTGGCCGCTGAATCCCCATCGGCGGTCAGCACATCTATTTTCCAGCCTGTGAAAGCAGGGCTGCGATCCGCCAGCTCCGTTCTTTCCTTTGATGCTGAGGTCGTCGCCTTAGAACGCGCGTGGTTGTCGCTGCCTAAGCTACCCAAACGCCAATGCGATGAAGCTTCCGCAGAGCAGGAAGATGCCCGCAGCGGTGACCGCAAGGTATCGCTCGGGAACGTCGTATCGATCAGTACGCATGACACACCTGTCAGTTCGGCCCCCGCCGATGGTGCGGACAAATTGATTAAAGCTTTCGGAATCAAATGCATTGCTGCAGCCCTGACGGGTGCCGCATGACCGGCGCAATCGTGAAGTCACAATGCAGCTTCTCGGTGCCGGCTCCAAGCGGCTCCGAGACCGTGGCGACTGTGTCTGAAGCCTCCCAGCCCCAGGGCGTAGTCGCCACACCTAATTCAGTCGTCGCGGAAATCGGTCGCGATGCGCCAGCCCGCATGGGCGTTTCCTCCCGTGACTTACCGGCGGCGTCGTTCGGCGTCGCCGGTCTTTCAGACTGCATCGGCGATATCGACGCCGATCTCGAAGCTGCAATAGTTGCGCTTGAGATCTCGTGGCTTCGCTGCGGCATCGTCATGAACGCTGCCACGTTGGCGACCATCGCCGCGAGCGAGAGCTTTTCGAATTCCACATCATTGGCGAAGGCGTAATCCATGCGCATAGCATCGGCGATCACAGCGCGTTGCGCAAAAAGCGGGGGTGCCGAAACGGGTATCGATTTCTCCGTTTTGGGTATCGAAAAGAACATCAACTCCGCGCTCACTGAGGCCATCAAGATCAAATGGCCCTTGAAAACATGGGCAATTCTTTGCGAAGTGCTTTGGGACACGAAGCGCATCGAGATGACCGAGCGCGTTGCGAAGCACCGCCTTTCGAACACGCGTGACTACTCGGTCGAAGAACTGCAGGCGATGCTGCAGTCAGAAGACGGCCTCGACTTCCTAGCGGTGCTCATGGCCGACGCCCAGCCGAAGTGGTGGTGGTGGGCCAAGCAGGTGATGACGGTCGCGTCCATTAAGCGCCGCCGAGCCGAAGACGAGCAAGAAATCCTGAAACTGGAAACGAGTGCACCTGCTGAGACCGGTGCGCGTCGTCGCATCAAAGGTGCCCTCGATGCCAACCGAAATATCAAGGCCGCTGTCGACCGGGCTGAAACTGCCCTGGGCTTTCAGCGCCCGGACATGGCTGGCCGAAATGCTGATGCGTCGAGCAACGGCGCTGGCGTATCGGGTCGCGCCGTGGCTCCAGCCAAGCGAGCCTACGCGGGGAGGGGCCGATGACGAAGCCGATGGAAGGCCGTGACATGCGCGGCGACCCGAAGTGGACGCCTGAGCAGGATATCGAATTGCGCCGTCTGCTAGAGCTTGGACGCTCATATACGGCGGTTGCCGAGCAGATCAACGCGGACTTCGGCACGACCTTCTCACGCAACGCCGCAATCGGCCGCGGTCATCGCTTGGGCATCAAGACCGACCGCCGCGGGTTGCCCGGCGCCGGGCGCAAACCCACCGGCCGCAAGCCGCGCGCGGTCAAGCCGTCCGCCAAACCGCTGCCGTTCAAGGAGCCGGAGCCACTTGAACTGGCGCCGCCGTTCGCGGGATCACTGAGCCTTGAGTTCGCAGACCTGCGCCCGTTCAGCACTGAGCAGGTGAATCAGTGTCGTTTCCCAGAAGGTGAAGGACCGGCATTCCTTTACTGCGGCAATCCTACGGCGCCAGGTGCGTCGTGGTGCGGACACTGTCACGAGAAGGCTCATCAGCCGGACAGCCGACCGAAATTCAGGGCCACCAGAAGTTTGCGCGGCCAAGGAGCAGCGAATTTCAGCCGGAGCTTTGCGGCCGCATGATTCACCCAATCATCATCGCTGTGATGCGCAGCTCCAACATCTCGGAAGAGATGTTCTTTGGCCCGCGTCGCTGGAAGGAGCTTGTGGCGGCGCGTGTTCAGGCGATTCACGATCTGACTGCGTCCGGCTTGAGCCAGGCAGCGATCGCCCGTGCCATGCGCCGTGACCACGCCACTGTCAATTATTGGCAGAAAGCCAAGACTAGAGAGAAGCGGTCGGCATACTACAAGGTCTACCACGGTGCTCGGCGAATTCTGAAAGGCTGCCCTCCGTGCATCGTCGAGAAGACGACCGAGGAGCAGCGTCGGCAATTGCTGGATCTCCACGCAGCGGGCCGCAAAGCCGAAATGCGGGAGCTACAGAAGGATATCGGGGTTGGCGTCGACTACACCCGGCGTTTGGCCGGGAGGCGCAGAGGGAAGCTCCCTCGTGCCGAAAGGGTTAAGCAGGAGAATATCGCCAAGTTGAAGCAACCGCGCCCGTCGCCGGTGCTGGTCCGGCCGCAGCGCGTGGTCGCACTTGAGCCTACGCCGCGAGAACTAGCGCATGCCGCCATGATGGAAGATGCGCGCCGCCGCGAGATGGCTCCTCGGTCCGTAACAGCCTTGCTGTTTGGCGATCCTCCGCCCGGTTTTTCAGCCCTTGATAGAAGGGAGACGCGCGCATGAACGTGAAATGGACGGAAGATCAGGACGCGCTGGCCCGCCGGCTGTTTCAGATCGAGGCTTCGGAAGAGACCTTCCGTGAGCAGCTTGGTCGAACCAAGCGCGCTGCGCGGTTGCGCCTGCGTTATCTCGATGATGCGGGCTTCCGACTTGCTGCGAAGGAGCGCAAAGCGACCGCGCGGTACGCGGCGCCAAAGAAGATCGTCAGCATCGCATCGCGCCCGCAGCCCAGCGGCGATCAACTTGAAACAGCGCTTCACCGGAACTATGCGCCGCGCTCGGTTACAGCCTCGCTGCTCGGTGACCCGGCGCCCGGTCAGTCTGCCCTCGATCGTCGCAACACAGCGGAGGCCCGTCTCTAATGGAATCCCCCGGCGCACTATTTGATTGGGCTGAAGGCGCGCGCGCTCGTGACGCGGGCATGATCGAAGCCTCCTTTGCGGAGACGCTGTCCGGCTCTGACTATCCAGAGGCATTGGAGGCTGCAATCCGTCATGTCGCGATTCACCAGTGCACCGTGCATATCGACGATGTGCTGCCTTTGCTGAAAGTGAAGCCTCTACACCCGAACTCGGCTGGCTGGGTGTGGACCAAGCTGATCGCGGACAAGGTGATCGTCGAGACGAACGAGTCGTTGCGCTCAAAGGACCCGAAGAAGCGTCGCCATCGGTATCCCGTCTACGCCTCCGGCCTGTTCTCCGGGAGGCGTGCTTGAATTCAATCCAAACGCAGATCGTAGATCTCCCGCAGTTTCTTCTCAGTTGCCGCCACAGCTCTTGCGACGTCGCGGTACGTCCGCTCGTCTTCCGCCGGATTGCCGCCCGTCCTACGGACATCCGCGATCGTCCAATTCGCACCGGCAGGGCCTTGGGGTTCATGGCGGATGGTGAGTTCGGTGACGCATTCGCATCCGTGGCACGCTCTGATTTCAACAAGTGCCGTGCGTTCCAACGCGGATTTCGTGAGCAGCGTCTTATTCATCGGCAACCTTCCATCGTCTTTAGCGAGGATAGGTACGGCTCAAGCACTTGTCACCATGGCATCGGACAGAGGGGTGGTGCCTCATGAGGGCGAAAGAGGTACTCACAACCGCCATGGAACTCGTCGGTGGCGACCGTAAGGAAGCCTATGGCGACGTATTGCTCGGGCTCGATCGCATTGCGCTGATGTGGAACGCGCTGCTGACCATTGCCGGCAAAGCGCCGAGACAGCCGATCAACGCGCATGACGTGGCGCAAATGATGGTCTGCCTGAAGCAGGCGAGGGCATACACGGGTCCCCTGCGCATCGACAACCACATCGACGCGGCCGGATGGTCAAGCGTTGCTGGCGAAGCTGCCAGCCGTGTTTCGGAGGCGTCATGACCGAAGCATCGAAGAAGATGGTACCGACGGGCTATCAGGTGCTTCAGGTCCATGACGCCGATCTGCAGGGACTGTACGACGCGGGCTGGGCTTACGTCGAACCCGCCGAGGTACCGGGCTTCAGCATCATTTCCTGGGAGAGCGACAAGCCGCCGGTCGTGCCGCTGTCGTTCGCCCGCGCACCTGCGCCGGAGGGCGTCTGACATGTCGATCCAACCAACGCTTCCGAATGAATGGCAAGTCCACGGGGCGCAGAAGCGCATCCTGCTGATGCTTCTGGAGGCGCCAGGCGGCGCCATCACGCACCAGGAATTGCTGTTTGTCACCGGCACCCGCGCGAAGCCGCAGAGCCAGCGGGTGATCGTGCGCCGTCATATCCGTGAAATGCGGGAGAAGCTCGGTCCGCTTGGAATCGTCATCAACGCTCGCTGGGGCGAGGGCTATGAGATGCCCGCGCCGTCTCGCGACATCGTCAGAACCGCCATTCAGAAGAGGCTAGCAGCATGACATTCGACGGCAGCAACACCGGCGTCAGCGCCTCATCGGTCCTCGACGACCAGGCCACGCACAGCTTCGCCAAGGACCAGCTCAAGGCGATCGTAGAGCGGATTGAGCGGCTGGAAGAGGAAAAGAAGACGATCTCCGACGACATCAAGGACGTTTACGGCGAAGCCAAAGGCAACGGCTACGACGTGAAGGCGCTGCGCACTATCATCCGCATGCGCAAGCAGGATGCCAACGAACGTGCCGAGCAGGAGACGGTGCTCGAGACCTATTTGCAGGCATTGGGAATGCTGTGATGGAGCGGATCGCACTTTCCAAAAAGACCCGGTTCGAAGTTTTTAAGCGAGATGGCTTCCGTTGCGTCTATTGCGGCGCCACGCCGTCGGAAACCGTGCTGCTTGAGGCTGACCACATCCACCCGGTCGCTGCGGGCGGCACGAACGATATAGACAATCTCGTCACCGCCTGTGACGCCTGCAATCGCGGCAAGGGCGCGCGGCTGCTCACCAGCGTGCCGCCAACTCTCGAAGAGAAGGCGCTGGAGGTCGCGGAGCGGGAAGCGCAGATCCGGGCCTATTACGAGATCCTGGACGCCAAAAAGCAGCGCAAGGACGATGAACTGTGGTCGATCGCAGACATCTACATGGAGCGGTTCGGAGACGACAACATCCTCCGAACGCGCCTCGCCAGCATCGGCACATTCCTGGATCGCCTTGACTATCACGAGGTGGTCGAGGCCATGGAAATCGCCACCCGGAAGATGAGCAGTCGCGTGCCGGCGTTCAATTATTTCTGTGGCATTTGCTGGCGCAAAATCAAAAGAGCCAACGGAGAAGACGTCTAAATGGCCCGCATCCGCAGTATTCATCCGCCGATTTTCACAGACGAGGGCTTTGTGTCGCTCTCCATGGCTGCGCGCGTGCTGCTGATGGGTATCTGGACGGAATCTGACGACCACGGCGTGTTCGAATGGAAGCCGGTCACTCTCAAGATGCGCGTCATGCCAGTCGATAACGTCAACATTCCGGAGCTGCTCGCGGAATGCGAGGCCGCAGACGTAATAAAGCGCTTCATAGATGGCAAGAGTTACGGACTGGTTCGTAACTTCTGCAGGTATCAGAAGCCAAAAAAACCGAACTACGTCCACCCCATCCCTCCTGAGTTGTTCCTTTATGCCGGTTTAAATGCCGACGGTTCGTTACCGGTAACCCACCGGTCAGGTACTGGTACGGGAAAGTCTCCGCAGAGGGAGGAGGGAGGAGGGATGATGGAGGAGGAATCGGAAGATGAAAAAGAGGAGGGAGAGAAGCCCGCTCCCTCGAAATTGAAATTGGTCTCGGAAGAGAAGGCGATCCCAATCGATCTGAACTACGAACCGTCGGATCGAGCGGTCGAATACGCGTATAGCCTCGGCATGAAAAAGGCGGAACTGAGTTCCGAGCTTAGCAAATTCATCGCCAAGGCCATGACCGTGCGCAAGGTCAGCTTCAATCCGGATATGGATTTCAAGCTGTGGTGCGACCGCTGGCTGGAGTTCAAGCGAGAAAAGAACCCCGACTGGAGGCCGGTGCCACCGCCCGTGCCTGAAATAGATCGCAGCGATTGGAAAATCGTCGTCGAGGGCACGCAGGAGCATACGTGCTGGAACATCGTGCGTCGTGAACGCAACGAGATGCCGCTGTTCCTCTGCAAACAGGTCGGTCCGGACGGGACCGTGTACGAGCGAGCCGCCAAGTGCCCGACGCTCTACCCGCCAGGTTTCAACGACTTCGGCGAACGGATTCCCCCATCAGCAGAGGATGCGGCATGACGGGCCAGGAGCGCGCCGATCAGCGCAGGAAGGTCTGCACAGAAGCGATGGCGAAATACTTCTGTCGGGTGGTCGGTATTGAGCCAGTCGATACCGGTGACGATTCGGCCAACTGGTGGATGTTCGTCAACGAGGCGGGCGAGATTTACGACGGTCTGCTCGCACGGTTCCCGGCGACGGCCTCGAACCAATCCGAGGATGCGACATGAGTGCGCTTAACGGCTTCCGTCCATTGCCGCCGCCCGACGATGGGACTGATTGGCGCGGCCCCGTCAAGTGGCCATGGTTCAGCGCTCGGCGCCGAGGCCACTTGCTTGAGGAACGCGTCAAAGACCTCGAAGAACGGCTGGCCAACGTCGAGCGCTACATGTCTGGCCCTCCGCCACGCCCGCGCAAAAAGTAGCCCGGCGTATTCCGGGCCGTTCGCACTGCAATTGAGATTGAGAGGGGATACGACCGTGCCAAAGATCGAAATGGACATTGAGAAGTTGCTGCACTGGGCGTTCCGTGACGAGCTATCGAAGCGGGCGGTATCCGCAGCGGAGGGCATCTGGGATCGTATCCAGGAGAACCAACACCACGGCGGCATTGACCGCAGCCATCACGGCGCCGGCCAGCGATACGCTCAGATCGGGCTGCCGCACCCTGACGCAGAGCGCATTGAGCGCGCCGTGACCGGGTTGCAGATGCTGGTCGTCGAATGGGACAAGTGCATCGACATAATTGCCGGTGACCTTGGTGGCTTGATCACGATCAACGATGTCGCTCCGTCGACGGCTCCGAAGCGGGTGCCAAAGGTCGGCTGGGGTGCCGCCGGCAACAGGGCGCTGAAGGGCATGTTCGGGCCCGGCGCGGAGCGGCTGCATCAGGACCGTCCGCGCGATGTCATCATGGTGGCAGGCATCCGGACTGACGTGCTGGTCGCCATGCATGCCATCAAGGGAACGCGGCCAGACTGGTTCGAGGAGCAACCCCAGCCCAAGCGCGTCCAGGCGGAGCGCGGCGTTAACGCCAAAATCATCGGCGAATGTCGCGGCAAGGATCTATACACGGTCGGATCTTACTGTCCGCTTCGATATGATCCGTCGCCGATGACGGTAGTGCATAGTCGGGCAGACTATGCAGCGTGGCATCGTGGGCTGCTGGTGCTCAGCGAGACTTTGGAGCTTGAGAAATTTGTGGCGCTCCCACCCAAAGCGCCAGCCACGCCATGGTTTGAAGATGAGGTAGAAGAAAGATCGCGGGTTCTCCGGCCTTCCAATCTTTGGCCAGCGTCGCACAGTATTCTGCCATTGAGCCCCGAGCGCGAACGGACGCGGTCTCCTTTGCGGCGGTCTAAAGCGAGCCCCGTGCGATATCCGCTTGAGGCGACCTCTGATTAACCCGAGATCCGCTATTCCTGCGGGAAAGGCCAGCACCTGGTAACTGATGTGCCACCTTAGACAAACTTCGATATTGATGAGTGTCGAATTGTATTTGTCATCTAGACCTTTCCTTGAGTTGGTTGTTGTCAGCTAGATCCATGCAGCTGCTTAGCAACCGAGCGGTACAGTACCTCCGTATGTCGACCGACATGCAGGAGAGCTCGATCGCCATACAGGCGGAAGCAATCGCGCTGTTCGCCGCACGTCACGGCTTAGCCGTCGTTCGTAGCTATGAGGACCTGGGACGAAGTGGGTTGAAGTTTGATCGCCGGCCAGAGCTTCAGCGTCTCGTCGCGGATGTGCGGTCTGGGAGCGCCGATTTCGGAACGATCCTGATTTACGACGTTAGTCGGTGGGGCCGGTTTCAAGATACGGATGAGAGTGCCTACTACGAATATGTCTGCCGTTCCCATGGTGTGACCGTGGAATATTGTGCCGAGCCGTTCAGAAACGATGGAAGTCTTTCTGCTTCTATCCTGAAGACATTGAAACGAGCCATGGCGGGTGAATTCAGCCGGGAGCTCTCCGCGAAAGTATTCGCGGGGCAAGCGAAGGCGGTGGCCCGTGGATTTCACCGAGGATCGGTCGCGGGCTACGGACTGCGAAGATGCCTTATCGATAGCCTAACCAATGAACGGACTGTGCTTCGAGACGGGCAACGCAAGAGACTCTCCACTGATCACGTCATTCTGGTGCCAGGTCCCGACGACGAACGTGAAGTAATCCTGAAGATATACGGTTGGTTCCTGAACGAGAAACTATCGCTCTCTGCGATTTCCAGGCGGCTGAACCAAGACGGAACTCTGAACTCGAGCGGCCGAAGCTGGAACGATGTTTCGGTCCGCGAGATCTTGACGAACGAGAAGTATATCGGTGCGGCTCAGTTCAACAAGACATCTCGGAAGTTGGGAACGCCTTCGATGAGAAACCGGAGGGAGAGTTGGATAGAGACGGCTGATGCGTATGAGGCTCTTGTTCCGAAAAGTGTGTTTCTCAAGGCTCGCGGTCAGCTTGCCTTTAACGCCCGTGCTTATACCGACAACGAGCTTTTGGATTCCTTATCGGCGATCTGGTGCGCTAAAGGCGGAATTACAGCGGCTACAATCGGCGCGTCTCCAGTGACGCCTTGCGTGAACGCCTACAAGGAGCATTTTGGGGGGCTTGCTGCTGCGTATGAAAGAATAGGATATCGGCCAGCGTTCCGTAGCGGGCACGCGACGCAATCCCGTATCATCATCACGAGCCAAATGGTCGCTCAATTGAAGGCGAGCGGTTGTTCGGTCGAGTGGCCATCGGGCAGTTCTCAGATAATCGTGAACGAAGATCTGATTATTGGCGTCGTGGTCGTGTCAGCCCGGCCTATGTGCGGAAAGAACCAGTGGCAGGTCAACCGTTCAAGCTGGAGAAAGCCGGACGTGATCGTGCTCGCGCGCATCGCAGATCACAGCGTAGCGGTAGAGGATTACACGTTTGTGCCCGCGCTCTTTTTGACCAATCCAACTTGGCTCACTTTCACGCCTCGGCGGCTGAGCCGAATGAAGGCGTTTCGGGCACGCTCGCTCGATCCGTTGTTGCGAATTTGCTCTTGCAGCCCAATAGGAGAGCTGGATGCCCCGAACCCGTGAGATCGCTAGGCAGCGCGCACGCGCGTATCGGGCGGCAAAGGCCAAGACGGTGGAAGAGGAAGAGATCGCAAGGCGAGCGCAGTTGTCTCATGTCCTCGGTATTGTGCGCGCTATTGTCGCGGATCCTGCATTCATTGAACTGGCCTTGCGCGAGAAAGCTGACAAGATTCCCGACCGGCTTCGCTCTGAGGGCATGACAACCATTTTTGGATCTCAAGAAGCTGACGCACCTTTCGAATTTGTGGTCGCATGGAAATATCTCTTCCCGGTGCTTGGTCAGGGGGCGATGAGGACGTACTTCGACACCAATTGGCCCGGTTTTGTCGAGCAATTCAAAGACGCGTTTATCGGCTTGGTAATGAAGGGACCGTTTTTAGGAGAGAGGAGGCCGACGCTTAGTCGCGGCCTCTTCAACTGAGAGTCTCTTGACACTCCAGCGCGGCATGTTCGATGGTCAGTCATGCGGATTTTCTCAGTCTCTTTGTTCGTTGCCTTGATCTCATTTCCGGCACACGCACTCGTTGGAGGCGCAAGTGTCGATACTGATGTGATCAGTCGAAGTGTCATCACCATCGTTGGTTCGCGCGGCAATTTTTGTTCGGGCGCGCTGATCGCGCCCACGCTGGTCCTTTCTGCGGCACATTGCGTGTCGCCTGGTGCCAGCTACAAGATCGTGCTTTACGATGCGCAAAAGCAGCCGCAATTGCTTGCGGTTAAGCGCGTTGCCGATCATCCAGATTTCAATGCGCAGGGCATCAAGGCGCACCGCGCCAGCGCCGACGTCGCGCTGCTGCAACTCGCCGAGCCATTGCCGGGCAAGAGCGCTCTGCCGCTCGGTGTGCCCACGGAGCCCTTCGCTGCCGGGCAGAATTACATGGTGGCCGGCATCGGCGTTGCCGAGCGCGGCGACGGCAAGAGCGGTGGCACCGTGCGCGCGGCGTCCCTGGTCTCCACCAGCCATCCCGGCAAGTTGCAGATAAGGCTGGTCGATCCCGCGACCGAAAATAAACGAGACGGTCTCGGCGCCTGCACCGGCGACAGCGGCGGGCCTGTGCTGCAACAGCAGAATGGCCGCAATGTCGTGATCGGCGTGGTGTCTTGGTCCACCGGCGCGAAGAGCAGTTCCGGTTGTGGCGGTCTCACCGGAGTGACGCCGCTGACGCTGTATCGCGACTGGATCGTGCAGACCGCGCGCGCTTGGGGCACGCCGCTCTGATCGCCAGCGCCGCGCAAGGCAGCCGTTAAGATCCGTGAAAGGTTCTCCGCTATGATCCGCGAATCATGGAGGTCTCCGATTTGCTGCGTCTGCTCATCCTTGCCATCTCGACGCTAGCCCTGATCGCGGGCGCGCAGGCCGCCGACATGGCCGACCAGGGCCGCATCGGTCGCCTGTTCGACGAGCCGGTGGTGAAGAGCCGTCGCGCCGTCGTGGTCAAAGACGAGCGGCCGATGGAAGAGCCGATCGTGCAATATGCGCCGGAGGTGGATATCCCTTCCATCGTGCACGGCTATTACGGCAAGCCGAATTCCTATTATTACCGCAACTATTACGGCACCCCGTCCGAGACGATTTTCAGTCGCGCGCCCTATGGCTGTGGCTATTACGGCTATTGTTGAGCGCCGCGCGGAACCCGCGCGGACCGCCGTAGTTCCAGACTGCGACAACGGTTGCCTGCGACATCTTGATATTGGCGTCTCTCATTCTTGTGAACTGCGTCTCCGAAACGCCGCCCCAATTAAGCGGTAGCTGTCACAGAGCAGCACGGGAAGCCGGTTGTGGGAAAAGAAGAAAAGACCGAAGCCGAACTCGAGGAAATGATCGCCCAGCGCATCGTTGTCGGCGGCGTCTATGTCTCGGTACGCAGAGATGCGTTGCTCGGCTGGCGGCCGATGGTGATCACCGCGCCGAAACACGCCACCTATGCGCAGCAGCTTGCCGACGAAGTCGCCAACGAGCTGCGCAAGAAATTCGTGTTGAAGGAGTGAACCTGCCGGTGACCAGGCTTTCGGGCCCATGCTGCAGCATGCGCCCATTTAGCCTAGTCCTTCTTCTCGGTCACATTGCTGATCGTCTTGACGCCATTACTTTCGGTATAGGTCACCGTGACGCGCTCGCCGGCATGCAGCGACTCCGGCACGGTGCGCAGCCTGAATTTCTCCACCGCCCCCGGCGTATTCGCGCCAATGGTCTCCCCAGCCGGCGCCTGCTTGATCACCACTTCGCTGGTGGTGCGATCAAGGATAGTGACGACGCCCGTAAAGGTCTGGTCAGCAGCCTGGGCCGCCAATCCCCCAAAGGTCCCCGTCACGGCAATCAGCGCCGCAGTCGCGACGCGTTCGGTCAGTCTCATTGTCGTTCTCCCAACCTTGCGTGAACGGAGGTAACGACGTCGGCGGGTGGAAGGTTCCTTTCGCCAGAGGTGGTAGACCGCCTGAAAGTCGCCCATCATTCGCTCCCCCGCGATTCACTCTAGAACCGCACCGAAGGGGAAATTCTCCAGAGCGAGACACGGGATGTGCGCCTTGGGCACGCAAGACCAGCCTCGCACAAGCTCTTTGCAGCACCATGTGACTCATGGAATTTGCAAAGTGCCCATGGATTGAAGGAACGCGCTGTCTGCTACGCCCGCTCGCCTTCGCCTGTATCTTCGCCGCCGGGACGCTGCCCGCCGCCTCAGCTGATCTCTCGGGTACTCCGCGCTATGGCAATGGTCAGGTAGCGGAGCCGGCACCGCTGGCTGGCCGCGGACGTTATCTTGCCGTCGAGTCTCCGCCGTGGGACAATGTCACCACTTATTCGTCCCCGGGCGGAGCTCCAATTCAGTTTCACCGCTATTTCGGCCCGCCGCAGGTTTCCTATTACTACAGCCACTATGGTGTGCCGCCGGAGCTGCTTGTTGGCCGCCAGCAATTTGGCTGCAACTACCGCTATTGCTAACCATAGATCCCGTCGCCCGACGGACGACGGCCCGTCGCCCGGCCAAAGCCAGATCATGTAAGGCAGAGCTTGGCTGGCGCCCAGCCTTGCCGCCTCACGGCTGTGAGGTCACTGCCTCACCGCCGCGCGGCGCAGGCGCCAGGCGCGCACCAGTAGCAGCAGGCCAAAGCCGATGCCGACAAAACCACAAATGAGCAGCGCTTGGGCATATTCGGTGCCGGATGACGACAGTCCCAAGGCTAGGCCGGCCGCCAGACACGTCGCGCCCACGACGTCCTCGACCCATGGCCATCGCGCGGTGACCCAATCCGACAACAACTCGGCTAGGAATTCGACGACGGCTTCAATAATCGAGGACATACAAGGTGCCGATTGCAGTTGCGTTGCCGGTTAGGCGTCGCAGCGCGGCCTTTGGTTCACGAAGTCACATCCGCCTCATCAGGGCGCCGGCGGCCCGGTGATCTCGATCAGCTCCACCGGCCCGCCGGGCAGCGCGTCATCGAACACACCGATCACCAGCCGGCCGGTTTTCCAGGCATAGGTGTCGAAATTGCTGCGGCCCTGTTTCAGCAGCGGCCCATCTGCATGGCGGTCATGACCGTGGACCACATGGCGCGCGCCCTCGCCAGCATCATGGCCGGACGCGTCATCATCCGCATAACGCTTTGTCATCAACAATACCGGATCCTGCTGCGCCATCGGCAATGCCGGATCGACGCCGGCATGGACATAGATGCGATGCTCATCCATGTGCCACAGTGGGCGCGCGTCGAGCCAGTCGATATCGTGTACCGGCACATCGGCGATGTCGCCTCCATAGGAGGCGAGCGCGGTATCGCCGCCCTTCGTGAGCCAGTTCGCCACGGCCATATCGCCGCGCAGTACCGCCACCATCAGCGCATCGTGATTGCCCTTGAGCATCGCTAGCCGCAAAGCTGGCGCATGAATTAGGCGCAGCCGCGCAATCACACCGCGCGAGTCCGGTCCTTTATCGACGTAATCGCCTAGCAAAACGAGCGTGGCAGGTTCGCCAGCCAGATGGCTCTCGATTCGAACGAGTGCGAGATCTAGCAAGTCGCGCCGGCCGTGCAGATCGGGGATGACATAAGTTAAGGGCATCGATCAGTATCCTATGCCAGCGACCTGTGAGTAAGTATCAAAAAGCTTGCTTTGGGGGCAAATCATTGACATGGTGCGGATCATCCAGACTTCTCTGAAAGAGTGACCCGCCCGGCACCCGCCGCGGCGGGTTTCCGCTTCTATGGGCACAGCTATGTAATGTCGCTGCACACCAATTATCCGAACCGTTCAATCGGTCGTTCTGTCGATCATCACGCCATCAAGGTTCACGCATTCAACGATCAAGGGATTGTTGTGGCCAGCGTCGATGATCCGCGCCTTGACAGCTTCGAGCGCCAGTTCCTGAAGAATGTCGGCGCCAAACTCTACGGACCAAAGGCAAGCTGACTATTCCTCGTCTTCTGGAAGCGGTGGGCTATCGCCTCGCAGGAACGTCCGAACTTCCTGGACGATTGCGTTGGCCATCTGCTCGTCGATCATGAAGTCGTAATGACCGTCTCGGGTCACGAAGGTCAACAGGCCTAACAGTGGCGAGTCGCTGATTGCCATCGCGCCGACCTCGAACGCCACGATTGACTCGATGTCGCCATCGTCGGGCATATTTAGCGGATCTTTATGTGTATTCGGCAGTTTCGGATTCATTGTCATAGAACTGAGTCTTTCATTGTTGAAAGGCTGGCGCCGCTGAGGCGCAACGGACCGAACATCAGCACGCGGGACACTGATCGCTCAGGCCGTCTAGTACGCTCTCTACTGCGGCGATCCGCTCCTTCTTGTTTTTGCCTGAGAATTTACGGTGTTCTGCCAGAGACAGGGCGTAGTCCACCGCGTGATGGCTGTGTCGCAGGCGCATGTAACCGTGTTCCGGACAGGGCGTTATGGCTTGGGCTTCCATCAGTAAGTCAGCGGCCCACATTTCGAGTGTGCTGTCAGTCTTCTTCCTAGGCATGGTCAAGCCTTCTTGGTTCGCTTCGGTTTGGGAGGAGGTTGCTGCGGTGTCGATCGAAAGATCACGTCGCCGATGACGTGCCGCTCCGACGTCTCGATGCTATCCGCCGTGAAAACCAGCGGATCGCGCCAATTCCGACCCATTGGATCAGCTGTTGTGGCTATAGCGCGGGCGTCATCCTCTGTTTCAGCGGGGACGATCGCTATCTGCCTGCTCTTTTCCAGGAGGTTTAGTGCAGGCGTGAGGCGCCATAGCCGGCTGGTCTCAGAAACCAGGACCGGCGGAGCGGCGACCTCTACGACTGGCTCATCGTCATCTGACATTTGGTAGAAACGACCGGATTTAGTGACAGTTCCGCTCGTTTGCGCGTCGCTGGAGAGCCAGTGATCGTCCCGCAATTCCTAGCGTCTGAAGCTGGAGACAACGTCGTCGTGGTGGCCTTCGGTCGGAAGACCATGGATGGCGGCAGGGCTCGCATAAGAGCCCGTCGTCGCCTCATCTTCCCACAGGAAGGCGCCTGCGACCTGTCCATGCGTGAGGCTGATACCGCACCATGTGAGATGAACCCCGCATCCTGACCACTTAGGCATTCCATTGGCGCTGAAGACACTGAAGCCCGGCCTGCCGGTAGGAAAGCCTAGGTTAGGCTACGATCCAGGAGACGCGGTAGCTGCCGATCGTCATCGCAACATGATGTCGCCTTGGCGTGAGTGGTACCGGACCAAGCGCTGGTATCAGCTACGCCAACAGGTGTTCGTGCGTGACCTATACAAGTGCCAGCGCACCGGAGAGATGTGCACAGGCAAGTACCCCGCACCGAACAGCCCGGTCGCGAACCATAAGGTGCCGCACCGAGGCAGCCCGGATCTATTCTGGGACATCAACAACATCGAGACAGTTACGAAGGCTGCTCATGACAGCCTGATCCAATCAGAAGAAAGGAAGCGGTATCCGGGGGGGTAGTCCGATTTTGCTTTTGCTTTCACTTAGGCACCGGCGGCCCCCTCACGCACAGATTTTTTCCTGGGTGGAGAAATCAGAGGTGCGTACCGCTCTGCGTACTTTTCAATGAGCGACAAGCAAGAGCCCGTTGATTGGGAGGGCATCAAGCGAGATTTCTGTGCTGGATCAATGTCTAACCGCGAGTTGGCGGCTTGGTATTCGATCTCGGAAGGTGCCATTCGTAAGCGCGCCAAGAAAGAGAATTGGGTGAAGACTGGTACGCAGCCAAAAGCGCGTACCGAGCCGGCCCGGATATCCATTGTTCCGACACCGGTCACGCCTGAGACCACCAGCCCTGAAGCCATAGTCGGCAGGGGGCGCAATCTGACGCTCCGCCTGCTCGATGAACTGGACGCCACCACATCCAAGCTCGGTGAGCTCGAGGCGATCATCGACACCGCAGTGGATGGCGAGGATGCAGAGAACAAGCGGGAAGCCCTGAAGCAGGCGATCTCGCTAAAGCAGCGGGCCGAGGTGCTGAAGTCTCTGGCGCTCGCAGCCAAGACCCTCAACGAGTCCGGCGCCGCCGCCGACGGTGGCAAGAAGGCCCAGCGCCAGCGATCCGCGGAGCAGGTGGCCCAGCCTGGCAGCAAGTTCGCACCACCGGCGCCGCCTAAGACGGTTTCGACGCACTGATGTCCAAACTCGAATGGACGACGGCTTGCCTGGATTGGCGCGAGCGGATCGTCCAGCGTCGATCGCTTATACCGAGTCCGCTGTTTGCCGATGAGGCCGCGGTCGCGCTCGACGTCTTCAAGTCCCTGAAGATCGTTGATGCCCCGGGTAAGCCTACGTTCGGGGAATCGTGCGAACCTTGGGTGTTCGATTTCGTCGCCGCCATCTTCGGGGCGTATAACCCGGACAGTGCTCGCCGACTGATCCGTGAATTCTTCCTGCTGATTAGCAAGAAGAATGCGAAGTCCACGATCGCGGCCGGCATCATGGTGACGGCGCTGATCCGTAATTGGCGCCACTCGGCCGAGCTGCTGATCTTGGCGCCTACGATCGAGGTAGCAAACAACGCGTTTCAACCGGCGCGCGATATGATCCGCGAGGATCCCGAGCTTGATTGGGCGCAGGGTGGCCTGCTGCACGTCCAAGATCACATCCGATCGATCACCCATAAGACCACGAACGCGGTCCTGAAAGTGGTGGCGGCCGACAACGAGACTGTATCCGGCAAGAAGGCCGCGTTCGTTCTAGTCGATGAGCTCTGGCTGTTCGGCAAGAAGCCCCACGCCGACGCTATGCTTCGCGAAGCGACCGGCGGGCAGGTGTCGCGCCCGGAGGGTTTCGTCATTTATCTCTCGACGCAGGCTGACGCTGAGCCTGCCGGTGTGTTCAAGGCGAAGCTGGAGTATTTCCGATCCGTCCGGGATGGGAAAGTTGACGACCGCAAGAGCCTACCAGTGCTTTACGAGTTCCCGGATCTGATGATTGAGAATGAGGCCTATCTCGATCCGATAAATTTCTATGTGACCAACCCGAATATCGGACGCTCAGTCGACCTCGAATGGCTGGTCGACGAACTCAAGAAGGTCAAGGACGCGACCGGCGGCGAATATCAGGTCTTCCTCGCCAAACACTTGAATGTCGAGATCGGGCTGCGTCTGGCCAACAATCGATGGTCGGGCGCAAACTATTGGGAGAAGTGCGCGAACCCTTCGCTCCGCGATCTTAATACGTTCCTCGCACGTTGTGACGTGGTCGTCGTCGGTGGCGACGGCGGCGGTCTGGACGATTTGCTCGGGCTTGTTCTCCTCGGCCGTGATCGCGATACGCGCAAATGGCTCCTCTGGGCTCATGCATGGGCCCATCCAGATGTGCTGAAACTCCGCCAGGAGATTGCGCCCCGGCTGCGGGATTTTGAGAAAGAGGGCTCGCTGACGATCTGTGAGCATCCGACCCAGGATCTCGAGGAACTGGCGGACATCATCGAGCGAGTCCACAAGGCTGGACTATTGCCCGAAGAGGCAGCAATCGGACTCGATCCATTCGGCGTCACGGCGATGATCGAAGAGATGGTCTCTCGCGGAATCGACGAGAAGCAGCTCTTGGGTATCGCCCAAGGCTACAAATTGAATGGGGCCGTGCTTGGGTTGGAGCGGAAGCTCGCCGACGGCACCATCGAGCACGATGGCTCGGCTATGATGAATTGGGTGGTCGGCAACGCCAAGGCTGAGAAGCGCGGCAATGCCACGCTCGTGACCAAGCAGATCGCCGGCAAAGCGAAGATCGACCCGCTGATCGCGGCGTTCAACGCCGTGATGCTGATGGCTCGAAACCCCGAGCCCAAGCGGGACCCCGAATATCAGATGCTGTTCGTTTAAGGATCAATGACATGACCGCGCTCACACGCGCCTACTCAGTCATCGAGGTGAAAGCCCTCGACGAGAAGCGCCGCCGTTTCTCTGGCTGGGCCACCACCCCGGCAATGGACCGCGTGCAGGACACCATCAACCCGATGGGCGCCAAGTTCGCCAATCCGCTCGTTCTGCTGCATCAGCACAACCACGATGCGCCGATCGGCAACGTCACGTTTGAGAAGCCGACACCGAAGGGCATCAAGTTTGAAGCGGAGATGCCCGTCATCGGCGACGCCGGGCCACTCAAGGACCGTGTCGATACTGCCTGGGGCGAGATCCAGCACGGCCTTGTGCGTGCTGTGTCCATCGGCTTCCGCCCGTTGAAATACGCATTCAAGGAAGATGGTGGCATCGAATTTCAGGAGATCGAGATCTTCGAGCTTTCCACCGTGTCAATCCCAGCCAACGCGGAGGCTATCATCTCCGCTGTCAAATCCATCGATCGCGGCCTGCGTGATGCAGCCGGCGTGGTCGACTCCGAAATTCCAATCGACCCCAAGAGCGTTGCCGCGACAGGCAAGGGCGCTCGTGTGGTTCGGCTGGCTGACCCCGCCCGCGATCGGGCTTCACCCTTCGTTATCCGCTCGATCAAAAGGTAATCAGCCATGAGCAAATATGCAGAACAGATTTCGGCCTATGAGGCCAAGCGCGCGTCCCTCGTCGCCTTGATGGAAGGCGTCATCGACAAGTCGGCCAAGGACGGCACGACCCTCGATGCGTCCCAGCAGGAAGAATACGATGGCTTCGCCAAGGACGTTGAGGCTGTCGACCAGCACCTCGAGCGCCTTCGCACGCTCGACAAGCTGAGCAAGGCCGCTGAGACCGCACGACCGGTCGCCGGTGGCAATGGCGAACAGGGCACGCAGTCCCGCACGCTGGCTGCTCCCGCCGTCATCAAGCGCGGCGACAAGGAAGAAGCATTTCCTGGCCAGAACTACACCCGTATGGTCATCGCCAAGACCCTGGCGCGCATCGACGACGTGTCGGCGGTCGGCATCGCCTTCAAGCGGTGGGGGCAGTCGGCACCGCAGCTGGTCGAAACGATCAAGGCTGCGGTTGCCGGTGGTGGCACGGAGTCGGGTGAATGGGGCGCTGAGCTCGTCCACATCGATCGCTATACCGGCGACTTCATCGAGTATCTGTACGCTCAGACGGTGTTCGACAAGCTGCCGCTCCGCGAGGTGCCGGCGAATGTTAACATCGGTGGTCAGGACGGTGCGGCCACGGGCTACTGGGTCGGTCAGTCGAAGTCCATCCCGGTCAGCAAGGCTGACTTTATGGACGTCAACCTGACGCCGCTCAAGGTCGCCGCGCTCGCCGTGGTCTCCAAGGAGCTGTTGCGGGACTCGTCTCCGTCGGCTGAAAAGCTGGTGCGCGATGCTTTGGTAGAGGCGTCTGCTCAGCGCGTCGACACCACGTTCTTCAGCGCCGCCGCTGCCGTCGCCAACGTGTCTCCGGCCGGTATTCTCAATGGCGTGACGGCGAAGACCACCGCTGGCAACGACATCGACGGGGTGATCGCGGACATCAAGGCGCTCTACGCACCGTTCATCGCAGCGAACAACGCAAAGGGCCTTCAGTATGTCACGACTGAATCTCTGGCGAAGTCGCTCGGCCTGATGCAGAACCCGCTTGGCCAGGATGCTTTCCCTGGCATTTCGGCGAACGGCGGCACGCTTAAGGGTGACCCGATCTCGGGTGGTGGCAACGTCGGCGCCGGCGACCTGATCCTGCTGAAGCCGTCCGATATCTACAAGATCGGCGACCGCGGCGTGGAAGTCTCCCTCTCGACCGAAGCGGCCATCCAGATGGACAACGCTCCCGATGGTGCCAGCGATACGCCGGTGGCAAACGCTAGTGTCGTGTCGATGTTCCAGACGGAGTCGGTGGCCATCAAGGTCGTCCGGCCTCTGAACTTCGCCAAGCGTCGCGCGTCGGCCGTCCAGTATATCGGCGATGCCGATTACGGCGCGTTCTCGGGCTAATCGAAATAGGAGCGGGCGGTTCGCCGCCCGCTTCCTCTCTTGTGAGGATAAATCATGCGGAATCTGATCGCGACCAAGCCGTTCGTGTATGCCACCCGCCGGCTGAAGGCGGGTGATGGGTTTATCGCGCGATCCGGAAAGGACGAGCGCGTCCTCGTGGCTCTCGGCAAGGCAACTCGCTGTGTCGCGTCGGCCGACGCGCCTGTCGAGCCCAAGCGTGAACAACATGACGTCGATTCCGCCATCCGGGATCTGCGGACCGAATACAAGGCGCTCACCGGTAAGCCGCCGTTCATGGGCTGGAACGTTGAGCAGCTAACCAAGAAAATTGCGGCAGCCAAGGCCAAGGGCTAGACATTGCGCATCTTCGGTCTGCCGGTACCATTCACTAGCACGTCGCAAAAGGCGCTTTCGCCTGTCGCGGAGTCGCGTGGCTGGTACACGATCCTTGAGCCGTTCGCCGGTGCATGGCAGCGGAATATCAAGGTCAACCGGGACAACGTTTTATCGAATCCGGCGAACTTCGCCTGCAAAACCCTGATCGCGTCGGATATCGCGAAGCTGCGCGTGAAGCTTGTCGCCAAGGACTCGAACGGCATCTGGACCGAGGTCGATAACGCGGCCTATGGTCCGGTCTTGCGGAAGCCCAATCATTTTCAGACGCGCAATCAGTTTTGGGAGAGTTGGGTTCTTTCGAAGCTCGGGCACGGCAATACATACGCTCTGAAACAGCGCGACAATCGCGGCGGTCAGGGGTTCGGCAACGTCAAGGCTCTCTACGTTCTCGATCCAAATCTCGTGACGCCGCTCGTCTCCGAGGACGGCTCGGTATTCTATCAGCTGCAGCAGGACAATCTTTCGGGCGTCAACATCGACGTGGTCGTTCCGGCCAGCGAGATCATCCACGATCGATATAATTGCCTGTTTCACCCGCTCGTTGGTCTGTCGCCGATTTTCGCGAACGGCGTGGCCGCAACCCAAGCGCTGAATATTCAGAACGGTTCGGCAAGGTTTTTCGGCAACCGCTCCATGCCCAGCGGCATCTTGACCGCTCCCGGGGTCATCTCCGATGAAACCGCGAAGCGTCTGAAGGAAAACTGGGACAAGAACTACACCGGCGAGAATGTCGGCAAAGTGGCGGTGCTCGGCGATAACCTGAAGTTCGAGTCCATGGCGATGAAGGCCACGGACGCGCAACTGATCGAGCAACTGAAGTGGGCCGATACGGTGGTCTGCTCGACCTATCACGTTCCGCCTTACAAGGTGGGCATCGGGCAGATGCCGTCGGTATCTAACGTCCAGGCGCTGAACCTCGAATACTATTCGCAGGCACTTCAGCACTTGATTGAGGCCGCCGAGGAATGTCTCGATGCCGGCCTCGGCATCGGCTACGGCTCAAATCTTGGGGTTGAGTTCGATACCGATAATCTGCTCCGCATGGACAGCGTGACGCAGATGGAAGTGATCGACAAGGGCAAGAACACGTTCACGCCCGACGAGGCGCGAGCGCGGATCAATCTTGGCCCGACGCCAGGCGGCAACGTCGTTTATCGCCAGCAGCAGGATTTCAGCCTCGCGGCGCTCGCAAAGAGAGATTCCCAGGACGATCCGTTCGCGAATGAAAAGACTCCGGTTGATGTCGCGCCGTCCGAGCCGGTGCGCAATGTTTCGCCGCTAAAGGTCAAGTCGAATTGTGCTGGTCATTATGAGAAGGCTGCCTAATGGACCTGCAACAGGCCTTTGATGAAGGCTTTGACGCGCTCAAAGGCTATGTTGATCGGTCTTTTGACGCTTTCGCAAAGCGCATTGCTGAACTCGAGGCGCGGCATCCGGCACGCGGAGAGAAGGGCGCCGACGGTCGCGATGGCGTCGACGGTCGCGATGGCGTTGACGGCCGGGATGGCGTCGATGGCTCATCAGTCACAGACGAACAGATTGCTGCGGCCGTGGCCCGCTATCTTGAGGTCAATCCGCCGGCAGCAGGCAAGGATGGGCGCGACGGCGTCGATGGGCAGCCTGGGGCTGATGGGCGCGACGGCACGAACGGCCGTGACGGTGTTGACGGTTTGCCAGGAGAGAAGGGAGCCGACGGCCGCGACGGGCTTGATGGCGCCGCCGGCCGTGACGGCGCCGCCGGGCGCGACGGCACGAACGGCCGTGACGGTGTTGACGGTTTGCCGGGAGAGAAGGGAGCCGATGGCCGCGACGGTGTCGATGGCGTCGATGGCCGCGACGGCACGAATGGCCGCGACGGGGCTCCGGGCGAAAAGGGGGCAGATGGCCGCGATGGCGTCGGGATGGCCGGTGCGGTGATTGATCGCGCTGGCGATCTCATCGTGACATTGACGAATGGCGAACACAAGAATCTTGGTCCTGTGCTGGGCAAGGATGGTGCCAATGGGCGCGATGGCGCGCCAGGAGCCGATGGGGCCGATGGTCGCGACGGTGCCGACGGTCTCGGTTTTGACGACTTCGACCTGATCGAGGGAGAACGTGGCCTGACACTCCGCTTTGCCCGCGGCGCGGTCGTGAAGGAATTCCCGCTGCCGGTTGTCATCGATCGAGGTGTCTGGCGTCCGCAGGAATACACCAAAGGCGCCGGGGTGACTTGGAGCGGCTCGTTCTGGATCGCCCAGCGTGATACGTCCGACAAGCCCGAGACGTCCGACGCATGGCGACTTGCCGTGAAGCGCGGTCAGAACGGCAAAGACGGTAAGGCTGCGTGATGGACCTGATCACGATCGAGGAAGCCAACGATCAGCTTCGGCTGGATCTGGAGAGCGATGGCGGCAGTCCGCCGGACTATTCGGGTGATATCCGCCTTGCCGAGGTCGAGCGTATGATCGCTGCAGCCACTGGCGCGGTCGAGGATTACATCGCCGGCTACATCGAGCGTGAAGAACCCGAGTGGGACGAGGAAACGGTGCCTCCGCCTGTAAGGATGGCCACCCTCATGATTATTGCCTGGTTCTGGGAGCATCGCGGCGAAGAAGAAGCGGAAGCTGAGGGTTATCTCTCCGCTGCCGTCAAGGCGCTTCTGCATCGGTACCGAGACCCTGTTTGTGCCTGACTGGTCGGGCGAGACGGCAATTGTCGTGGCGTCGGGGCCGAGCGCGGTGGATGCTCCGCTCAGTACAGCGGTTGGCAAGGCAAGGTTCATCGCAGTCAATGATAGTTGGCTGCTCTGCCCTTGGGCGGACGCGCTGTATGCATGCGATGGCGCGTGGTGGCGGAAGTATCGCGGCGTTCCGGAATTCAAGGGGCTGAAGCTGACCTACGAGGCAGCAGCAGCCCGGCAGTTCACTTTGACGCGGGTTGCAATTGATCGCGGCAATAACGCGATCCTAACCGGCGGTGATGTGGTCGGCGACGCTGGCAATAGCGGGTTTCAGGCTCTGAACCTCGCGATCAACTGGGGCGTAAAGCGCATTCTATTGGTCGGTTACGACATGACGCTCGACCGCGGGGAGCATTGGCACGGACTGCACCCCGCAGGGATGAATAACCCGCGTCAGTCCAATATTCGAAAGTGGTTGTCCGCCGACTGGTCGACGCCAGCGGGCGTTGAGGTCATCAACTGCAATCCGGAGTCGGCGCTAAGCGCTTATCCGAAAATGAAATTTGAAGAGGCATACGCATGATCGACATCGAGGACGTGAAGCGCCTGACGCTTGGGCCGAAAGACATCCTCGTGGTTAAGGTTGACGGCCATCTCTCCACGGAGATGACCGCGCGGTTGAAATCGCAGCATCTGTCCGGATTTCCGGGTCTGGAGAATAAGATCATGGTTCTTGATCGGACGACTTCGCTGGCGATCGTCGAGCAGGAATCTCTGTGACGCCGCTTCTTATCCGTGGAATGCACGGGCTCGGCGATAACATCCGCCAACGCGCCATTATCCGTCAGCTGATGGCGTCACACGACGTCTGGCTCGAGAGCAGCTGGGTCTCGGTCTATCACGACCTAATCGTTGATGGTTTGAGGGTCATTAACAAGCCAACTCGGCTCCGGACGCAGGCCAAGAACGCGGCGCGTGAGAGTGGTTTGTTCTTGCGATCCCGCCCGCCAGCGGGCACGCGTGCCCTGGCCGTCAACTATCCGCCGGATGATGTCCGCCGCCACGGGTCCGTGATGGCTGCGATGTGCGCGGTGACTGGGACCGACATCGCGACGGCGGATTTTCGTCTGCCCATCCCGATGAGTTGGAAGGCCAAGGCCGCAGTCTGGCTTGAACAGTGGAACACGGATCTGCCGATTATGCTGTATCGGCCGCTTGTTGATCGTCCGGCCGATTGGGGTGGCTGCGCGGCGCGCAATCCCGATCATGCGGCTTACGCTGACCTATTCCGCTCTATCCGGGATCGGTTCTTCGTTGTCTCCATTGCCGATCTCGCGCGGGGCAAGGAGTGGATGGTCGGTGAGCAGGTCCATGCCGATGCGACATGTCACGCGGGTGAGCTCGAATTCGAGACGCTGGCGGCTCTGACGTCCATGACCGCGATGGTGTTCTGCTCACCGGGTTTCGCGGGCGTCCTCGCCCAGGCCGTAGGCACGCCGGCGGCCATGACATTCGGCGGGTACGAGCGGAGCGCGTTCTTCTTCGAGGGGGCTCAGTCTGGGCCGGTGCTGGGCATCGACCCGATCGAGCCCTGTTCCTGTTTCAGTCACCACCACGCATGCAAAAAGAGCATTGACATTGAGCAAGCCAAATCCCGCCTTGAACTATTCGCCCGCGAAGCGATCGACCGTCATCATCGAAGCGCCGAAGGCGGATCTGAATGGGCTGCCTAGCCGATACGTTCATCCGGGCGAGCTCGACATTCTGATCTATCTCATCCGAAGCGCCGAGGCTCGCACCGTCGTGGAGTTCGGGTGCAACAGCGGCCGGACTGCCGCCGCCATTCTTCGCAACGTCGATAGTGTCGAGCGCTACGTCGGAGTCGATGTCCGGCCCGGTTACAGTTTCGCCTGCAAGGTTCAGGCAAGGGAGGTTCCGGCGGTCCCGGGCGAGCTTGCGATCGGTGACAAGCGGTTCGAGTTGCTTCTGCGTGACCGCGGCACTTTCGATCTGACGCCCGATGATTTGCCGTCCTGTGATGTCGTCTTTATCGATGCCGATCACAGCCGCCCGGCGGTGCTGAATGACCGGAAACTGGCAAAAGCCATTGTCCGGCCCGGCGGGTTGGTCGTCTATCACGACGACAACGGCCTTGAGGTCGTCGACGTGAGTCTGGCGCTTGATGGCCTGGCTGACGAGGGAGCCGAGATCGTGCATATCGCGGGGACGTGGTTGGCATTCGAGAGGATGTGATGAAGGCTGGGACCCTCGACCGACGTGTCACGTTCCAGAGCTTCACGACGACGCCAGATGGCGCCGGGGGGGCGACTAAGGCTTGGACGGATTTTGCGAAGTTGTGGGCGCAGTTCTCTCCCGAGCGGGCGAGGGAGCGAATTCAGAACGGTCGCATCTCATCCGCTCAGGCAGGGGTGCTGCGCGTAAGGCTATCGCGCCGGTCTCAACAGATCGATGACACGTTCCGCGTCGTTGTCGACGATGTTTTGATGAACGTCCGATCTGTGACCGTTCCCGATCAGCAGAACGACATGATCGAGCTGGCGGTCGAGACAGATGGCACTGAGAGCTAGAATCACGCGCGAGAGCCGTGATGCGGTCATGAAGCGGTTGCGCGAGATCGTGCCTGAAGCCGAGGCCGCAGCGGCGGCGGCGCAAGAGATCTCCGCCAAGGAGCTAGCGGAAGCGATCAAAGGCCGGGCGCCGCGGTTCAGCGGTGAGTATGTGAACTCGATCCAGGCCGTGAAACTCGCCGGCCGCAACGACGATTTAAAGCCGGTCGGATTGGAGCAAACCAAGGACCCGAACGCATGGGGAATTGTCGCGCTCTACATCTGGCGATTCATCGAATTCGGAACTAGGCCGCATACGATTGCGGCGAAGAAGAAGGGACGGCTGGCGTTTAGGATCGGCGACAGGCTGATACGAACGCCTCTGGTGGCTCATCCCGGCATGAAGGCGCGACCGCACATCTTCCCGACTTATCGCGCACTGAAAAAGAGCATTCGTCGCCGTGTGGCGACGGCCATCAACAAGGCGATCAAGGCGAAGGCGTCCAATTAATGAGCGACGGTTCTTTCGAGCTTCAAGGGGCGGTCTTCACCGTGCTGAGCGCTCTTTCTCCCGATCTGGTCTCTGGCGGCATCCACGCTCCGGCACCGCAGGATAATCCGCTTCCATATGTGGAGATCGGCGAGAGTGACGCGGTCGGTGCGGATGTGCAGACGCGTGCCGGACTGGCAGAGGCGATCACGATCCATGTTTGGACCATGCCCGGCAGTTTCGCTCCGGCCAAGCAGATCATGTCTCGCATCCGCGACGCACTCCACGCGAAGAAGTTGACCGTCTCTGGTCGGTCGGCGGCACTCGCCAATGTGACCAATACCAGGGTCTTTACCGACGATGACGGAGAGAGCGTCCACGGCGTCGTCACATTGTCTGTCAACCACTTCGGCCAAAAGGAAACCTGACTATGAGCCAACAGAATGCACGCGAGCTCGTCATCAAGCGCGGCAACGGAGCCAGCCCGGAGGTCTTCACCTTCGTGTGCGGCATCCGGACCCGCACGTTCCAGATGTCGAGCGCCCAAATCGACACCACGGTGCCGAGCTGTGAGAACCCAGCCAATCCCATCGTCGCGACGGCTCGACCTGGCCGGCAAACGATCACCTTCTCCGGTGACGGTCTCTTCGACAGCGACGCAGTCGGCAAGTCGATCGCCGATGACGCCCGCCTGCAGACCACGGACACCATTTATCAGGTCATCGTGCCGGGCTATGGGACGTTCGAGGGCCCGTTCTTCATCTCCGATTTCCAATGGAACGGCGACATGGAAGATCCGCTCGCCTTCTCAGCAACCTGGGTGCCGCTGTCGGCGGATGCCCTCGAATTCACCCCGGCCGCCTAATGTCGCTGGCCTATAACGCAGAGCGGGGCGAAGTCCCGCTCACCGTCGGAGGCGTCGATCTCGTTATCGCCGCTGAGATGGGCCGGCTCGCATCGCTGTCCGGCCGGCTCAATTGCCAGAGCTTCATGGAGCTCTACCTGAAGCTGGCTGGCGTGGAGATCGGCGCCACGGTTGCGGCCGTCGAAATCCTCGCTGTGAAGGGCGATGCCACGAAGGCTATTGCGGCAATGTCGATTGCTGACCTGCCGGCATGCAAGGATGCGTTCCTGGCGGCAATGCTCCATCACGCGGACAAGCCCTCGGGAAACGCGCAAACCGCCAAGGAAGCGACGACCTGACCATTCCTTGGCGGGATTGGCTCGGCTTTGCAGTGGTACGCCTTCAGTGGCGTCCGGCTGACTTTTGGTCGGCAACGATGACGGAATTTATGTCAGCGATGGATTTCTGGGCCGTTGTCAACGGTCTGAAAAAGATCAGCAGCGCTCCGACGCGTGCACGGCTTGAAGAGTTGAAGCAGAAGTATGGCTGATCTCGAACAACTCGTCCTCTCCATCTCCGCTGATACGCGGCAGATGCAGCGCGCTCTGCAGCGGCTCACAACCGATACGCAGCAGGCCGCCGACGGCGTCGACAAGGCCTTCGGTGCCGCTACGCCGAAGATCGACAATGTTGCGAAGTCGCTCGGCAAGACGCGTTTTGAAACGGCCAATCTTGCTGCGCAATTTCAGGACATTGCTGTGCAGCTTCAGGGCGGTCAGTCGCCATTCACGGTCGCCTTGCAGCAGGGCACGCAGATCAGCCAGGTTATCGGCCAGCAGGGTGCGGCCGGCGCCGTCGGCTTGCTCGGCGGGGCGTTCACCTCGCTGCTAAACCCTGTCGCACTTGGGACCATCGCGATCATCGCGCTCGGCGGTGCCGCTATCCAGTACGCCGTCAAGGCAATCGGTGGTGTCGGAGATCTTGACGACAAGCTGAAGGCCCATAGCGATCTCATCAAGTCGTTAAAGGACGCCTATGGCGAAGCCGGCAAGGGCGTCGACACTGCGGTTAAGGAGAGCATCGCAGTCTTAAAGTCGTTGCTCGGGCTGAGCACCGCGGACCTGCAGAAGCAATTCAAGGCGCTTGCCCAGTCTGCCGTGGGGTCGATGTCGTCATTTGAGAACCTGGGTGACGCGGCCGGCATAACGATTGAATCGACGTCCAAGAAGTTTCAGGCCTTCAAGGGCCCTATCGACGATCTGCGGGAGGGCCTGAAGAACGGGACTCCAGACGTTAAGGCCTTTCGTGAAGCGGTAGCGCAGATCGAGCAGTCGACGTCCGATGAAAAGATCAAGAAGCTCGCTCAACAGCTGCTCGATTCGACAGACAGTGCAGCAAAGGCGGAGGCCGCAATCAACGGAACCGCGAAGGCGGTGCGTAATCTTAGCGTCGAGTCACTCGCCGCAGCCGAGCAGGGCGAAAAGTTTGCGGATGCTCTGAAAAAGCTCGGAACAACCGTCGCGCCCAACCTCTCTGATCGCCAGAAGATCATGGAGAATTATAACAAGGCCATGGAGCAGGCTGGCGCTACGGAAGAGAGGCGTGCGGCGGCGCGCACGCGCGATGATCAGCTGTCGATCTTGTCCGCCAACGAACGCAAGAAGGCAGCAGAGGACGCTTCGAAGGAGGCGGAGTCGGCTCAGAAGCGGTTTGACAGTGCGCTCGATTCAACAGGGCGCCGCACTGCTTCGATAACCGGTGCCACGACTGCAGTCGGGCTTGGAGCCGGCGCGCTCGCTCAATTGGAGACGCAAGCAAGGTTGACCGAGACCGCCCAGCAGACCCTCGGCAAGGTAACGGACGAAACGGCGGCGAAAATCAGGGCGCAGGCTGAAGCCGCCGGCAAGGCAGCTGACGCGCTGGCCAAGGCCAAGGTCGCCTCACAAATTGATTTCGCCGGCAGAACTGCGTTCCTTTCGGACCAGGATGTCAAGGTCGCTCAGCAACTCTCGTCGATCTACGGAAACGACGTCACGGCGGCGCTGAATTCGACGTATGCCGCGGCGATCATCTTGAACGACGCGCTTCGAGCAGGGGCCTCGTCGCTGGGCAACAATCTCACCAGCGGGCTTACGGATATTGTTTCCGGGGCCAAGTCCGCCAAGGACGGCGTCAAGGATATGGCGGCGTCGATCATCCGAGACATCGAACAAATCATCATCAAGCTGACGGTCGTCGGCCCGTTGATGCGAGCGATCCAGACGGGTTTCAGCGCTCTGGGCATCGGAGGGCTTAGCCTTGGAGGAGGGACCGGTTTTTCGTTGACTGGCACCGGCGGTCTGTACGCTGATGGCGGCTACACCGGTCCCGGCGGCAAATACACTCCTAAAGGCGTCGTGCATGCCGGCGAGGTCGTTTTCTCGCAGCGTGACGTGGCGCGGGCCGGCGGGGTCAGCGCCGTGGAGGGGATGCGCCTTCGAGGCTACGCCGATGGTGGCGCTGTGGCCATGCCGTCGCTGCCGCGCGTCCCTAAGGCCGGCGGCGGGTCGGCGGCGCCGAGCGTCCAGATCATCAACCAGACGAGCCAGCCAGCGACGGCGACGGCCTCAACCGGGCAGAACGGCGATGTTCAAATCACGCTCCGGGACATGGTGCGCGGCGTCATCGACAACGATCTGGCGAGTGGCACCGGTGTGGCGCGGTCACTGAAGTCATTCTCGGCCGCTTCTAATTTCAAAGGTGGATGATGGCGCTACCAACCTGGCCAGCCGGCGTGCCGATCATTCCGCGGCTCGAAGAATTCCAGCCCATTGAGAGGCTTCTTCCGCCGATCGCGACAGATATGGAGGGTGGCAATACGCGCCTGCGGTCTCGACCAGGCGATAACGTGGGAAAGCTGCCACTGCGTGTCCGGATGACCTTCAGTCAGTTCGACACCTTCACGAACTGGTGGAAAACGACGCTCAATAACGCGACAGCACGGTTCACGGCTCACGTATTTCTCGGCTCGGTTTGCGCAAACAAGGTGTGCCAATTCACGCGTGATGGCATCCCTCAGGATCAGTTCATCGATAGCAATACGATCGATGTAACCATGACGCTGCGGGTCTACGACGTCTGATGCCGACGCACAACGAAGCCCTGCTCGAGGCGTATGCATCATGTCCGCCGAGCTCGCGGGTGTATTTCACGCTGGAAATCTGGCAGTCGAGTTTCGATGTCCCGGCGCGGGTTGTCGCGAACGTCGGGGAGGACATGGATTTTGGAATCGAGGCCGGTGCGCCTTTCAACGCCGGCGAGACGGTAACTTTCTTGGCCTGTCCGTTTTCGGCTGAGTATCCGGAGCAGAGGGAAGGGCAACCGCCGTCGACGAAGATCAAGATCGACAACGTCAACCGCGAGCTGGTGCCGAAAATCCGCGCGGCTCTCGGCACGCGCCAATACATCCAGATCCTCTATCGCGAGTATCTCGGCAGCGATCTGAGCGAGCCCGCGTATGGACCGATCGAGTTCCTGCTGTCGAATGTCGTGATGACGGGCGCGTCGCTAACCGGGACCGCCATGGTGAAGAATCTGCAGAATAAGCGCTTCCCGCGGCTCGATAAGAACTACAGCTACACGCAGTTTCCGAGCTTGCTGCCTTGACCCGCTCCGATTTCCTCGCGCCGCTCATCGGCCAGCCGTGGGCATGGCGAACGCGTAATTGCTGGGACTTCGCCTGCCACGTCCAGCGCGAACTGTTCGGCCGAGCGTTGCCTTGCATCACTGTCCCGGACGATCCGAAATGGAAGTGGATGGTCGCCGAAATCGGCCGGCATCCTGAGCGTGAAAATTGGATGGCCGTTCCTGAAGGTCCTCACGGCCTTGTCAAGGCCGTCGACGGCGCGCTCTGCCTCATGGGGCGGTTCAGTGGTCCCGGTCACGTTGGCGTGTGGCTAGCGGACCAGCGCAAGGTTATCCACTGCGACCGCAAGCGAGGAGTCTGTCTCGAAGACGATCTGTCCCTGAAGCAGCAGGGATGGATCAAGCGGACGTATTATGAGCCGAGGAGTCGAGAATGCTGACCGCCGTAAAGAGTGGATGCGTCGTTATCGTCAATGGCCCTAAGGACGGTAGGCTATTCGTCTTTGGTAACGAGACGGAAGCGAGCGCGCTTTATGAGGGCGTCAAGAAGATCAACGCCGATTTTCATGCCCTCGGCCTCGACTTCAATTTGGACACCTTCCGCGACGGTGCTCTTGGCCTCTCGCAAGATCTCTTGCTCCAACTCATCTAGCCATGGGCCGTTAGCATTACCGTGATGCTCAGCGAGGCGCGTAAGGAGAGTGTCAATAGCGCCGCTGAGGGCGACGATCGTAAATTGAGCTTCGAGAAGATTTCGGGGCGATTGCAGCGAGAACAGCTTCTTGCTTTTCGGCACAGTCCCTCCTGTTTGATTTTGAACATTTCAGCAATCCTAGCCTGAACAAGTGAAGAAATGCACGCACCCGTTCACAAGCTGCCGGCTTTGCCGTCGCCGCAGCGCTCCCGGTCACGCCGGGAACGCCGTAGCGATGCCGCACGCAAACCCGTCCTGCTGGTCGTCATGCCAGGGCAGGAAATTGCACGCGCGGAGATCAAGCCTTGGGAGACGATCTCATCATTCCTGCGCCGTGTCGGGTGGGCATCGCGAGACCGCAAGCACGGCTGGCAGTTCAGGAAGGGACTTCCAACCGTCCTCGAGATCAACGGCGAGCGGGTGGTGCGTCGGCTCTGGACGACCAAGCGCATCGCCGCGAACGACAACGTTCGGTTCGTCTCGTATCCGCTCGGCGGGCAGGGCAGCAGCGCCAAGCAGGTTATCGGCTTGGTCGCTCTGGTGGCCGTGTCCGCGTTCGCGCTTTGGGCGGGGCCGGCATTTGCAACAGCAATAGGGTATGGCGGATCGGCAGTAGTTGGCGGTCTGGCCACGGCGGCGATCGGCATCGGCGGCTCGCTGCTCATCAATGCGCTGACGGCGCCGAAGGCTGGCGCGACGAATGCTCCGGATGCGACGCAGGATCAGATCTACAGCGTCTCAGCGCAGGGCAACGCGGCGAAGCTTGGCGAGCCGCTGCCTGTCTGGCATGGGCGCCTGAAGCGCTATCCGGATTTCGCGGCCACGCCGTGGGGCGAGTTTGTCGGCAATGATCAATATCTGAACGTTCTGCTGTCGGTCAGCATGGGCTCGATGGACTACGAGACCGTGTTCGTGTCCGACACGCCGATGTGGACCGCTGCCGACGGTGTATTACCGTCCTTCTCGACGGCGCAGATCGAGTTCTATGAGCCCGGCGCGCCCGTGACACTTTTCCCGGTAAGCGTAGTCTCGTCGGATGAGGTGAGCGGCCCGCAGCTGCCGGATGGCTCCGGAACGTTCGGTGGCCAGTACGAGGCGCCAAGCGCCCAGACGCCGGGCGCTTGGATTGGCGGTTTCATCGTCAACGCAGCCGGCACATTGGTTCAGTCGATCGCAATCGATTACGTCCTTCCCGGTGGCTGCTTTACGGTCAACACGGACAGCGACGATCCCAACCGGAACAACATTGGCTCCGCCATCGTCGGCATCGGCGCGGAAATCTGCCCGGTCAACGACGCCGGCGCTCCGATCGGCTCATATGCCACGCTGTTTCAGGTGCAGCGTTCCTATGCGAGCACGGCTCCGATCCGCGACACCATCAAAGTCGACGTCGGCGAGGGGCGCTATCTCGTCCGCTTCCGCCGGCTGGACGCGGCGCTCCCGTCGCAGCAGGGCTCCAACCAGGTCGTCTGGGCCGGCCTTCGCGGCTTCCTCAAGGGCGACAACTCGTTCCCCGATGTCTCGACCATTGCCATCCGGATCAAAGCATCGGAATCAACGCAGGGCTCGTACAAGTTCGGCGTGCTGGCGACCCGGAAGTTGCCCGTCTGGAACGGCAGCACCTTCGTGCTACAGGCCACCCGCAACCCGGGCTGGGCCTTTCTGGATGCCGTCTCGAATGCGCAATACGGCTCAGGACTCTCGCTTGCCAAGGTCGATTTTAACACGCTGGCGAGCTTCGCTGCGAACTGCGACACGCGCGGGGACACCTTCGACTATTGCTTCTCCGCGGCGACGGCGGTCCCGGAGGCCTTCGACAAGATCCTGACGCCGGCGCGCGCGCGGCACTTCTGGCTTGGTGACACGATCTCGGTTGTCCGCGACGAATGGCGCGATGTGCCGGCGATGCTGCTGACTGACCGGGAGATCGTCCGCGATTCCACCCAGGTCACGTTCACGATGCTTGGCGACGAGGACCCTGATGCGGTCGTCGTCGAATACGTAGATCAGGACACATGGCGCCCTGCGCAGGTGCAGTATCCGCCGGACGACATGTTCTTCCAGGCAACCCATGCCGAAGTGAAGCGCATCGACGGCATCATCAAGCGCGACCAGGCCTATCGCGAGGCGGCGTTCTATTATCTGCAGTCGATCTATCGGCGTGAGAACGTCCAGATCGGCACGGAATACGAGGGCAGGGCGATCACGTTCGGCTCAGTCCTGCGGGTGCAGTCGGAACTGCCGATGGCTTATGGCTACGGCGGCGCAGTCACCGGCGCGGCCGGCACGTCGCTGACGCTGAGCCCGTCGCCTGTTTGGGAAGATGGCCCGTTCTATATCCGGCTCCGCCGTCCCAACGGAAAGTGGTTCGGCCCCGTCATCGTCACCAAGGGCGCTGGCGACGCGATCGCGATCCTGGACGCGGACGATCTCGCCGATGTCGAAACCGCGCAGGGAATAGTGCTGGCAGACGTGCTGGCGCGCGAGGATGGCGGCGAGGATCCGTCCTTCGAGTTCGGGACCGCAGAAAGCCAGTCCAAGCTGTGCGTCGTCCTCAACGGAACGCCGAATGGCGACACCTGCACGCTGAACCTCGTTGTCGACGACATCCGGGTGCATACGACGGACCTTGGCTCGCCTCCGGCGCTCCCGTCCTCCCAATTTCCGACGAATGCCAACGTTCCGCTGCTCATCGGCCTGAATGCCACGTTCGGGCAGGGCACGGCCGAGCCGAAGCTCGAGGCCAGCTGGTTCCCGTCGCCCGGCGCGCTCTATTACGTCGCCGACATCAGCTTCGACGGCGGCAATTCCTGGCAGCAGGTCTACGAGGGCCAGGACAACAAGTTCTCGCAGGTTGTCACGCTTGCGGCGCTGAAGCTTCGCGTGCAGGCAGTGTCCGCTTCCGTCGCCGGGCCCTATTCATCTGTCGATCTGAGTGCGCCAACGATCGTTGTCGCGCCTGGGACAGTGGCGTTGTCGTCAGTCGTCGCTGGCATCCGCGATCAGATTACGACGATTTTCGACCGCGAGTTTGCCCAGATCAATGCGGCAAAGAACGAGCTTGCGAAAATCGCACAGCAGATCGCAGCGCGCACGGACATCAACAAGAAGGAAGTCCGGACCCAACTTTTTGCCACGGCCGGCAATGCCAAGGCCCTGATCGAACAGCTTAGCGTCGTAGTTGCCGACCAAGCACTCGCCTTCGCGTCATTCTCGACGGAAGTCTCCGCGACGTTCGGTCCCGACTTCTCCAGCGTGAACACGGTCTCGGAGGCCGTCGCGACCCTCGATGGTTTTGCCGCCTCGCAGTATGCGGTGACGCTCGACGTCAATGGCTACGGCATCGGCTTCAACCTCTTCAACGGCGGCCCGAGCACGTCGGCCGCGATTTGGACCGTCGATAAATTCCAGATCGCGGCGCCGGGTGTGACCGGCGGTGCCCCTGTTCCAATCTTCACCGTATCGACGGTCGGCGGGGCGCCGAAAGTCGGCATCCGCGGCGACGTCATTATCGACGGCTCGGTCACGGCCGGAAAGATGAGCGTCGGCTACCTGAGTGCGATAAGCGGGAACATTGGCGAAGTCATTGCCGGCATCATTCGCAGCTCCGACAACAAGTTCCGCATCCTGCTGGATGAGAGCCGCCTCGAGGTTTGGTCGTGAGTGACAGACGCGTCGTTCTCGGCAAAAGGCTCGATGGCACCTTTGGTCTCGACGTGTCTCTGCCGGGATATGACGCTCTGACCGCAGATCGCAGTGATGCGACGAAGTTCTCGTTCAGTAGCGATTGGACTGACATCGTCCAATACTCAGCATTCGGCAAGGTCACAGTTCCTGCCGCGGCGCCAGCCGCCACGCCTTATGAGGGCGCCCATACCGTTGTTCCAATACCGGACCGTGGCTATATCCCGCACTTCGAGGCGCGTGGCTGGGACGGCGGCGGTCGCGTCTACGACGACTTCTTTGGTTCAGGTGACGGCTATGGCGTGCGCGTAGAGTGCTTTCCAGGTGCCATGAGTTTCAATCGCTTCGCTTCGTTTACCTGGTACGCCATTTATCTGGTCTATCGATACCCGACGGACCTGCAGTAAATGTCTGACCGGCGCGTCGTCTTCGGAAAGCGTGCGGACGGCACCCTTGGCGTGTTCGTCTCTCCAGTGGGAATCGATGCGTTCACCGCGACAGATGACCAGCTTCTACTCAACATCAGCAGCAAAATCCCGCAACTAATCCTGCTGGGTGCTGTCGCTAGCTCGCAATCGGTCCCGTTGGGCGTCGGCCGCGCCCCCTATGTTTTCTTGACCAATCGTCAGTCGATGGGGACCGTTCCTGGATACGGAGCCCTTGATGGTCCGGTGAGGCCATCGCCAAACTTCGCCTATGGAGCGCCGACTGGATTCGCCTATGCCGATGTCGCTTCTGATGGCAGCGCGATGAGTGTGTCCGTGCCAGGCGGGAATCGCGTCGCGTATGCCGTCTACAACATACCGTTCAGCTAATGCCCGCACGCCTGCGCATCCAAGGTGGCTCATCGAGTCCATTCAAGGTGTCCGCATCCAATGTGGACGCTGACGACACATTCGCCCTGATCTTTGACGGCAACCAGTCGCCACTACGAGTTTTGACGCACGGGCAGGTAGCTGCGAACCGCACTGCTGGCAATATCGCGCCGGCGGTCTTCACTCAGTCGGCAGTCGGCTACACGGCGCCGCCCGGCCTGTTTCCGTTGTTCGCATTGGCGGACTATCTACCGCCGCTGACTGCCGGCGGTGGCATTCCTGCTGGAGGACGGGCGCGTAATCCGTTCCTTCAACAGAACACCGCTCCGCCTCCACCTGGCAACGGGTTTGGTGGAGCGCTGGCGAATGGCTGGTTCTACGGCATGAACTTCACAAACCTTTCGTCTGGCGTCAGCACCTACAACATCAGCTTCATCATCTTCCGAAACATGGGTTGAGCAGTGACCGTATTCTGCATCTACGACGCGAGCGGCCGGATCATCCAGACCAACAAGGTGTACGACCCGCCAGAGAATTACGAGGCGTCGATACGGGAGCTCGGCCACAAGTTCGTCAAGTTGGACCGCAGCACGCTGGTCTCGATGGATCATTTCTACGTCGGGCGTCGCAAAGTGCGCGAGCGCCCCGTGATGCCGATCGACGTGTCAAAGAAGGTCATCAAGGCGGGAGGTGTCGACACCGTGGTTCTGACCGGGGCACCCAAGAAGGCCGAATACTCCTTTGACGTGAACATTCCGGGCATTGGGGTCCAGAACGTCCAGTCCGGCAAACTGCCAGATGGCGAATTGGAAATCGGAATGGACATGCCGTGCCTGTTCACGGTTCGCATTTCGCTCTGGCCCTATCAAGACTTCGCACAAGAGATCGAGGCCGTCGCATGAGCCGCGTTACGGTCACGATATCGCCGATGGCCGACTTCCGCGATGAGGCCATTCGCCAGGTCAACGAGCGCTACAATCAAATAGCGAGAGCGAATCTTCACCGCGATCACGCTCATTTCATAAAGCGCACCCTTGCCGCTCAGATCATTGAAGGCGGGTACGTTCCGGCCGAATTCGCTGACGAAGCCGCACTCCGCAATATCACGCCTCTGGATCTTGCCAATCTGATCAATAGCAAGCCGAACGAAGCCGCGCAGCGTGAACTCAATCGCCAGCGAGAACTGCTGGCGATTGCTGCAGCAACGACACCCGCCGATCTCCCGCAAGGATAATCGATGACGCTCCCGACATACTCAACCGGCACGGTTTCCGTGTCGGCAGACGGCACCGTTGTGACCGGCCTTGGCGGGCCGATCTGGTCCGGCACCAACGTGAAAGAAGGTGACTGGATCGAAATCGATGGCGCGCCTGCCGTGCTGATCCTGACCGTCACGGACATGACCCACCTTGTCATCCCGCCTTGGCAGGGGGGCGACAAGGTCAGCGTCCCTTATGTCGTCTACAACAACTTCTCGGCCCGCGACGACGGCACGGCGATTGCTCGCGATGTCTCGACGCTGGTCGCTGCCCTGAACAAAGAGGGCTTCATCTGGTTTGTTGGGCCCAATGAAACCAACCCCGACCCATCCCGAGGTGACGAGGGGCAGTGGGCCTATCAGCCGTCGACCGGCAAGCAATGGCACAAGGAAGGTGGCCTCTGGCTCTATGACGGCATCTTCAAGGGCTTTGGTGTCCCGGCGCCTTACGACAATGGCGCAATCTATTCCCTGAATGACGTCGCGACATCCGGCGGTTCTTCTTACGTCTGGATTAACGCGACGCCAGGATCAGGCCATGCGCCGCCGGACGCGACATACTGGGCGGTGCTGGCGTCGATCGGCGCGACCGGCCCGACCGGTGCCACGGGTCCGGGATACGGTGGCACGAGCGCAACCTCACTCACGATTGGAACGGGGGCAAAGGCGCTCACGACGCAGGCTGCGCTGGCCTACACCAACGGAGCCCGCGTCAGAGCCACATCGTCGGCCAACACCTCGAATTGGATGGAGGGCATTGTTACCTACTCAGGAACGACGCTGACCATCAACGTGGACAAGACCAATGGCAGCGGCACGATTGCCAGCTGGAATCTCAACGTCGTTGGCGAGCCGGGCGCGGGCGATCTATCGAGCGCGAACAACCTCTCTGATGTCACGAACAAGAAGTCCGCCAAGGACAACATCTCGGTTCATGGTGCGGATGTTGCGTCGGCTTCCACGATTGATCTCGAGGCTGCCACGGGTGACCTGGTTGATGTCACGGGTACGACCACCATCACCGCCGTCACGCTCTCGGAAGGTCACGAACGTACCGTGCGCTTCACCGGCGCGCTGACGCTCACACATGGTGCGTCGCTGGTCCTGCCAGGAGCCGCCAACATCACGACAGTCTTTGGCGCCTTTGCTGTCTTCCGAGGATATGCGTCCGGTGTCGTTCGCTGCGTTGAATACACGCCGGCCGGCGGAAACTTGGGCGTCGATCCTCAGAATCTCAACGCGGCGCAACAAGCGCAGGCGCGAGTCAATCTTAACGCCGGCCGCAAAGAAGGGGTCACCACCCAGTCATTTTTAAGCGGAAGCGGAACGTACACCAAGCCGGTTGGATGCACTTGGATCAAGGTGAGAGGCATTGGCGGAGGGGGCGGAGGCTCTGGTAGCGGTTCATCCGCTGGAAACGGTGGCGCTGGCGGAGTTACCACGTTTGGCAGCCTGACCGGAAGTGGTGGTGGGGCTGGAGGCGCCGGCGGTACCGGTGGTGGCGCCGGCGGTGCGGCGAGTGGTGCCGACATCAATTTAGCAGGAGCACCCGGACAGAATGTTGTGACTGGTTGGGCCAATCAACTCGGCGGCAGTGGCGGCAGCGGCTCATTTGGCGGAGCTGGTCTGTCCGGAAACGCCGGCCTACACGGTGGAGGAGGGGGTGGAGCGGTTGCCGTGTCCACAGCCTCGCCAGGGTCTGGAGGAGGAGCGGGAGGTTATTTCGAAAAGACGTTCGCTAACCCAAGCGCGACTTATGCGTATGCAGTCGGCGCAGCGGGGACCGCTGGGTCTGGCGGGACTGGCGGATTTGCAGGAAGCGTCGGCGGCTCTGGCGCCATCTTTGTAGAAGAGCACTACGATTGAGACTCCGCCCGCGCCGAAGCTAGTTTGGACGACGTAAGCCGACCGAGTGACCCCATTCTGATAAGAGATCGAATCCCTTCGAGCGAGTTTTCGGCTCTTATCAAGCAGTACGATATTGGTGCCGCGAGAATAAGGCTTCCGAAGAATGCCACGGGCCGGCTGGGACCGAAAACGCTCACCACGGGCACTGCGCACGCGAGATGAAGTAAAAAAAGAGGATACGAAAAATCTCCTGCCAATCGCGCAGCGGCTTCGATGCTCGGTGACGGCTTTGGGAAGGTCGGTAGCGCCGTCAATATTATCGCGACAGAGGCGACGCTGATCAGAAGAAAGAAATGTGGAATGGGACCGGCGTATTGCTCAACTCGCATAAAATGCGGGAGACCAAACATCGATACTCCGTACAATGCCAAACAAATCAGAGCAGCGGTTCTTGGCACCCTGATCCTCTTTGAGGCGAAGTAGGCGAGAGATCCTGAGAAGAATACAAAAGCCGTGCCCATCGGATAGAAGTAGAATGGGTACTCGGCCATGTGAAACATGCCGTAGAAGGCCCATCCGATCGATACAACAAAGCCGATAAGCGTGAGGGCTAAAGACCTAAACGTTGCAAGGCCAACGACCAGATACATGATGAGCTCGATGTAGAGGGACCATGTTTGCGTAATTGTCCGCCCGTTGGACCCAATCTCAAAGATCGCAATATTCGTGAGCCATCCTGATGGGCCGCTCGGCCATGGCGTCGTCAACCAGACTTCTTCAGCGATGGTCCTCGGAAATAGTACAGCGGTCGCGAGTGCAAGGATCAGGCAGACCCAGTAAGTCGGGTAAATCCGCAGGGCCCGGTTCAGTAGGAATGCGCCAGGTCTGTCACGGTAAACTTCGTTAGCGATCATCGTGATCAAGAAGCCACTGATAGCGAAGAACCCCATTACCGCGTGGCGACCCGTATCTGGAAACAGAGGGGTCCAAATATGGAAAGCGGCAACAGAGATCGCGAGAAAGAGTCTGAGTGGTCCAAGATAATGCACGGAACAGGTCCCCAACCGGCGGGGAAACTACCGACACAATCAGAAATGTAAAGGCCGGCTGCAGAAAACCGCACCGCACAATTCCAGCTAGTTTTCTCAGCGAGCGCACTTGTGTCGGTACTGCCCTAGTGCAGCACTTTCACTGGAACGCGCGACAGAATGGGAGCCGATTCGGCGCAGCGTAGGCTAGTTGCCTCCGGTGCATCACTTCGGCTTGCCCGTCCGACGGTCGATATCCACGCCCTGGCCATTGTAAACGACTGCCGTGATCTCTCGCGTCACAACATTCTCGATTTTTCGGATCGTCGCGATCACGCTTTAAGGCGATGTTGACGTGCCTGTCATCCTCGTTATCCGGCGCGCGATCGTGTCAGGCTTAGCGAGCGCAAGTTCTCCCATCAATTTCGATGGGATTTGCGACGTATTGAATACGGCCGAACGGGCGTTTTGCAAGGTGATACCGCCAACTTCCAATTTACTCAGGCTCAGGCCAATACGGCTGCGGGCTTGCACGTCACCGCTATACAGGCTCACTGAGGCGCTGCTTGCGGTGAGGCTGTATGAATGTGTAAAGTGCTGGGCTGATTGCCGCAATGTCCCGGATGGCTATGTCAAAGTTAACAGTGATCTACTTTACCGTGGTTCCTATTTCCTCTGCGGCGAACGGCGGCAACATTGCGTGTAGGAATCACATCGATCGCCTCAATCGCGACCCTAATATCGATCTGCGAGTATTAGCGGCCCCGACATTTCAAGATTCGGTAGCCACTGAAGAGTATTTGCGTAAGGCCGAGATCGAGCACATCGTTATTCCCCGCAAAGAAGGAAACTTCCACCAAGCAGACAACACCGTTGCAAGCACTCTTCGCTTTGCCGCTTTGAGCGCAGTATACTTTCCCTGGGAATTAGAAGCCCACGCGCAGCCCCAGTACGACGATGCGCTGGAGTGGGCGATGAGGCATTGGCAGGCTGATCTTATCTTAATCGACTACACGTTCAGCGCGCTGTTTTGCCCGAGGGTCATGCGAGGTCCCATCAAGAAGGCCATCGTGACGTTCAACCGAGAGGCGGAATTCTACCGTGATATGATTGGCTTGGGGATGATAAAGCATGATCGTTTCTCAGCGGAGATTAGCGCGCGGCGCCTCGCCAGATTTGAACGTAACGCCTATCGTCAATGCGATAAGGTTATTGCAATCAGCGCGAATGACCTGCCGAGCTACGTCCCAGCGGAGCGCAAGTCCGTCATCGTGCCGTATCTTGACCCTAGATTGCGTTGGTCTTTCACGAATACTAATGCGCTGTTCTTTGTCGGCAACATTGGGCACTATCCAAACCGTGAGGCGATAGAATTTCTTGCGACTCGATTGGCCCCGCAGCTGGAGGCAGTTTCGCCCTCGACGATCATCAAGATTGTCGGTGCAAGCTCCGCCGATGTGCCAAAGGAATGGCTGCATCCAAAGATCGAGTACCTCGGTTTCTCTGATAGTGTGACAGTAGATTTGTTGTTCCGGTCCTGCGATGCAATGATATCTCCCATCAAGAATACATATGGGATGAAATTCAAAATGGCTGAAGCGGTCGCTTACGGCACGCCGCTCATTTCCAGTAGCGAAGCGCTGGAATGTCTCCCCTACATCGAGGGCGCTCAGGCTTTCCCGTTCGGTGATGGAAAGCGTGCTGCAAGTCTCGTGGCGCGCGTTATTGGGAACCGAAATGAACTTGAATCAATTAGCGGTTCGATGATTGCCTCATCAGAAGCGTATATATCGTCCCAAAAAACTCGATGGTCCGAAGAACTCGCTCCATTGGTCCAATGATTGTGTGTCTACTCCGAAGGTTTACAGGCCGGGAACATCTGATCGTTGTTGGAGGGAGACATAACCTTTTGTTGAAGCCGTTTTGCGGCGTCTCGCATTGGGCCGTCGTGTTCTATCGCCCGAACCACGCCATCGGGGCCGCGTAAATTGCCCGCATTTTCTGGCCGGTCTGTGGGGCCACCGGGATACGGCCACATCGGTCTTCGAACCGAAAGTGCTTCTCGTTTCAATTCGTTCAGTGGTTTCGTTTCGTATTGGGGAATTGGATCTGGTGGACGCAGCATCTTGATCATGAAGGTGACCCCATTATTCGGCAGCCGCTGTCATTCTTCAAAGTTGAAATACCTACTTGCGGCCAATCGCCTTGTAAAATGGATGCATCAGTCTTTCGGATAAAGTTTGATAGGGTTTGCTCATGCAAAGGAGGTCTGCCCAATGGTGGCCCGGGACAAGTTCTTTCTCTACATCCCGAAAAGACTTGGCCCGAACCGGGACAGCATGCCGCTCATCGCTAATAATGTAGATGTACTTGTAGATAGAGGACAGGCGGTCGAAGAACGCTTCAGGCTGAATGCCATAGTAAAGCGACAAGGTATTCTTGTTCAGCTCAACGATCAGTTTAGGCTTGAAACGTTCGAACGTCTTCGCTCCGCCTTCGAGCACGGCGAGCTCACTGCCTTCGGCATCCATCTTAACAAAATCTAGGCGATCGATCTTGGTGCTTGTGGCCCATTGGTCGAGGGTTTCGATCTGTACGGTTTCGGTCACGCGTTCAAGGTTCTGCCCCCATGCTTTCATTAAAACGTCTTCGACCGGCTCTTCGGGCGAGAGGAATGAACACCCTGCGAGTCCTACGAGATGAGTAAATTCCTGCTGACCAGAAGAGCTTCCCAGGCCAATTGTTTGCACGCTGACGTTATCGAGACCATTCGACGTCACGTTTTCGGAGAGAAACCCCGAATTGATAAACGACGGCTCGAAGGCATATACCTTTCTCGCGAGTTCGGACATCACTAGGGTGTGCGCGCCAAGGTTGGCGCCAATATCCAGGCAGACATCATCGGGTCCAACCAGCTTGGCAAGCAAATCCATGATCTGAGGCTCCCAAGCCCCATCGTGCTGCTTGATCGAGTTGAAGACACTGTCGTCAGCGTCAGATCCCACGATATCGAAGGTTCGCCCCGAATAAGTGGTCTTGAGTGTGGTGTGCGCTTTCATGGGTTCCCCTGTCCGGGGCGGGACCATACTTCGGCACCTGTTAAGCGTAAAGCCTCAACCCGCGCTTCGGTTGGAGGACAATCTTGAGGACAATGAAGTCCATAGGAGATGCACTCAATGACGACCATCGCTGCCCTTGTGGCGGCGCGGTCCGGCGCTCATAGTGAGAGAACAGCCGGGCCGGTCAGCCGTGAATGATCATCGCCATAAAAGCCGCAGCGGGGGCGGCGCAGGCAGTTGCAAGTAGCATCAGGCCAATCATCAGTTTTTCAAAGCGGCCCACGACGCACCTCTTGAACTAGGCGGGGGCCGCCGCCTGCAGGGTCAGCGGCCCCCTTGCGCGTAATTGAAATCCTGGTCGTGGGTTGTCCCCCTCCGGCCATTTCTACGCGCAAGGCAAATTCAAATCTGTCCACACAATTTTGAGAAGAGGGATTTTGAGATCCCTTTGCGGAACACGTCCACTGTTGCGTGGCAGAAACAGTTTTCCAGCCGCATTCCCACCCACGGAGAAAACCCATGACAATCGCCGCACTCGTTGCGTCGGAACCCTTGCGCATGGGCGCAAAGGGGCCGGCAGTGACCGCCGTTCAGCTCGCTTTGCGCAATGCGGGATACGACCTAGAGGCCGATGGCGGCTTCGGAACCATCACGCAGACGGCCCTGAAGGCCTTCGAGGCGAGCCACGGGCTGCAGCCGGATGGCGTGGTTGACGCGCCGACGGCTCAGGCCCTCGACAAGATCGCCCCGCCGCCGTCAGTACTAACGGTGGCACCTTGGCTTTCGACCATGCGCGCCATCACCGGCACGAAAGAAGCCCCATCCTCGAAGGACAATCCCTTCATTATTGAGATGGCCCACGAGATCGTGCGTCGCTATCCGGACTTGAAGGGGAACGTCGGCTGGTACAACCACGACAGCGTCCCGTGGTGCGGTCTCGGCATCGGTTACGTCATGGCAGTGAACGGCATCAAGCCGGCCAGCGCTCCGCTCTCAGCGCTTGGCTGGGCGACCTGGGGCCAGCGCCTCAAAGTGCCGACGCCCGGCGCTGTGATGGTCTACAGCCGCACCGGGGGAGGCCACGTCACGCTGTATGAGTCCGAGGACGCGAACTATTACTACTGCCGCGGTGGCAACCAGGCCGACAGCGTCAACGTCACCAAGATCCCGAAGTCTCGACCCATCAAGGCGATCCGCTGGCCGGCTGGCGTGCCGCTGCCGACCACGGGCCGCAAACTGGGCGTTACCGGGCAGGCGGTGAAAGCTGGCAGCGAAACGTAGTTAAGCTGCTGCTTCTGTGGTGTCTGAAGTTCGTCTCACCGGTAACTCGAGCGGAAAGGTCGACGCGGTGAAAGCGTCCAATTTGGATTGCTCTTCATCAAGCCGCCTTACGATAAAGTCGCGCTCGATGGTCGTCAGTTCTGTTCTGAGTAGCCGAATGTATCGAACAATGTTGGCCCTGTAGCAAAGCAGAAGCGCGAGCCTTCTATCACTCATGATCCTCACCCTACACGGTGGACTTCCTACCCTATGAGCTAGCCTCGGACCGAAAAAGCTAATTCGAATTTTCCGGTCGTCAAGCTCGAAGATTTTCTTAAACCGCCGCGCGACGGTATCGCGCACAACCTCCCAACATCATTGGAGATAAGACTATGACTGACCAGTTCTGGCAGACGCTTCGTTATATCTTGATCGGCATCGGCATGTTCCTCGCTGGTCGGGGCATCATCCCGGCCGAACACGTCGCAACTCTCGTCGACAGCATCATCAACATCGGCCCTGGTTTGGTTGCCCTTGGCGTCGCGATCTGGGGGCTCGTGGTTAAGAAAGGGACCGCAACCGTCCCGGCGTCGACCGCCGCTCGGCCGGACGTCCCGACGGTCTCGGCTGCGACCGGCGCTGTCACCTCGTGACCTGGCTCGCCTTCATAGCCGCATTGGCGAAGGCGCTTCCTGTCGTGCTCGACCTCGTGTCGCGGTTCAAGGCGTCTGCGGACGCCAAGGCTGCGCAAGGGGTCGGGTACGACCAGGCGGTGGCCGATGGCGTCAAGCTGATGGTCAAGCAGCTTGCCGAGATCGACGAGTCCGTCGAGGAAGCCCGCGCAAAGCAGGCGGCCACGCCGGGCGACGAAGGTCGTGACATACAATTCCGGAGGGACTGATGCGCTGGATAGCCGTCCTGCTGCTGACTGCCGGGGTAAGCCCGGCCACGGCTGCAAAGACCATCTGCCGCCCGACGTTCGACGGCTTCATGGAATTCGAATGCGAGACCAAAGACCCGCCGGTCAATGCCGCGTCGTTCTGCGACGTCATGAACCGGCAGGGCGGCCCGGTGCGCTGGTCGCGCAACGATACCGAAGAGACCAAGAACCGCGCCGACCTCATCAACGCCGCCGGCAAGCGCGCCTGCGGGTGGGGGAGGCGATGAGAACAGCTCTTAAAAGTTTGGCCGATCGCACTAACGAATGGTTTTCGTCGCTGGTGATGATCGCGTGGGGGGCGACGTTGGCGCTGCCTGGCGATATGCTCAGTCAGCCCGAGTTCGTCGCGTTTCGACGTTTCGGGATGACCGAGACCTCATGGGCGGTTCTGTTCGCCTTTGTAGGATCGGCTCGCCTCGTGGCGCTCTACATCAACGGACGGTGGCCTCGGTCACCACACATACGAATGGTCGGCGCATTGTTCGGCGCCGTGTCGTGGGTGCAAGTGTCAGTTCTTCTCTACGAAGCGGCAGGAATCAACAATACCCCGATCACGACCGGGTGCGCGGTTTACGCCCTGCTTGCAGCGTTCGAGCTTTTCTCGATCAACAGGGCGGCCTTCGATGCTCGGTATCACGTTAGCTGACGCTGCTGTCTTCTGCACGATTGCCGGCGCGATCGTCGCCATGGTCCGGGGCACCTCGCAGGGGGACAGCGCAAAGAAACAGGCCATTCAGTCCGCGCCGATGGTCAACATCGCGACGGGGATAGTCGAGGCCAACCAGTTCGCCGATTACATGAAGGTGCTGGACAAGCTGGCGATTGCCCTCAAGGGCCACGCCGAGGCGCTGGACCGCCAGCATCAGGTCAAGTTCACCAACGCGCTCGAAGAACTCGCGGACAAGGTGGATGAAGCGCTCGAAGCCCGACGCGAGCACCCGCACCGCCGGAAGTAAAAGGAGGCCCAGCGAAGGACCGCTGGGCCACCTCGTCGAACTCGGTGCGGAACGATCCGAGCCCGCCGAAGATAATTAAAAGGTTCGGCGGTCGGAGTCGGGGGCCGCCGAGCCTGGCCGGGAACTCGGTGCCAACCGGGAAACAAACACGAAATTTCCGGAATCATTCCTGCAAGCGGAGTAAGCGGCAGTAATTCAGCCGGAACAGATCGGCCTAAAGAACAAAACGCCCCGGCGAACCGGGGCCAAGAGCATAGCTTAGACTAAGGGGGCGCCGTAGTAATCGTTGAGCGAGCGGGCCCGCTTGGTATCAGTCCAATCCCAATCATTCTCGTTGGCGTATTTTGGCGCGCCTTCGAGTTGAGCCTTCGTTACGTTTGTGACGTAACCTTCAAGATCAGTGTCGTATTTCAGCGTCTGCCACGGGAGCGGGTAGTGCTCATCGCCCATGCCAAGAAAACCGCCGAAGCTCAGTACGGCATAAGCGACCTTGCCATCGACTTTGTCGATCATGACGCTTTCAATGGAGCCGATCTTTTCGCTGTCGGGACCATAAACGGCGGTACCTTCAACCTTCTCGCTGCTAATTAGATTGCCCGATTCGTTTGCCATTCTGGCTCTCCCTCGTTTGTGTGTCGGTAAAACTGAGGGAAGTGTGCTTCGTTCCGGTGCTTGTTGCTGTGCAGGCACTCGCCTGAGCGGTTAAACCAACCGCGAACCCCTCGTGCGGAGATGATCCGATGGATGAGGCTCGGCGGTGTTGAGTTCGGGGGCTAAGGAGACCGCCGAGCCGGGCCGACAGTGCAGGGGGACCAACCTTGCCGGCCGTTAGCAAAATACGAAGCTTTTTGAATCGTTCCCGATTGGCCTGAAACGGCCCGACGCTCAACCGAATCGATGAGCGCCGGGCCGAGCCTTGGCGTGGCTTCTGGGGTCACGCAGGCCCTGAATCTCTAGCATCACAACCGAAGGAATCTCAATGACCCGCCTGTTTTCGGCGTGCGCTTTGCTGTGCGCGTTTTTCACCATGCCTGCAGAAGCCAAGCAACTCCGGAGGTCCGCCTGCACCGAGACCGGCACCGTGATGGCACCAAGCTGCATGGGCCAGTCCGCCAATTTCCTCGCCGGCGTGCGATCGATCCGGGTGATTATGAAGCGCGAAATGCGGCGGAAGGAAATCACCCAGAAAGCCAATAGGCATGGGCAAAAGTCGACTGTTTCGGACCCAAAAGAAATCAGCTCTTTCGGTATCCCATCGCCGGACATTGACTACAGAATCGCGCGGCCAGCCCGGTACATTGCCGGCCGGCTCATCTGCGCCATCAACGTCGGCGCTGCGCTGGCGGAGCGCGGCATCAAAGGCACCGGGAGCGCGCTGGCGCGTTCCTACGATCGCTGGGGCGTCCGTGTAGCGCAGCCGGTCCCAGGCGCTGTGGCGGTTACTGACAGGCGAGGGGGCGGCCATGTGGCCATTGTCTCGCGTGTCGAGGGCTCACGGGTGTTTGTTTGGAACCCCAGTACGCGTGGTCGCGGCTGGCGTGAAGTCGAATACACGAACCGCCATGCCCGATATCGGGTGGCCGGAGTGCCGTGAAGTAATTCGGGCTACCGCCCGTCACCAGGCCCGAGAGGGCGACCGGACGACCCGGTCCTGTTTATCTCTGAAAACTTGCCCGGTGCCGAAAGGTGTCCGGGCTTTTTTGCTTTGTGGGCTGAAGCTTGCGCATGAGAGGCAATGAAATAAGCTGCGCTGAGCGTGGAGGCTCGGCGATGTGGTTGACACTGGCAGCGTGCTTCGCTTGTTTTCTGGTAGGTGGGTATGCGGGCCTTTATCTTGGCTGTTGTGCCGGCCGGGAGGAGGTCCGTGAAGAGGTGCGAGATTTGCTCGAGCGACGACCGATGCCCGAACTGCCTTGAACTAGGACGCGGACTCATTAAGGCGCAGCCATAGCCTGATTGACGCGGGTTGAACGAAGGCAAGATAGTTGGCGGCGAGCGGCTTATTCGCTGCCACGCCGGGTAGACTTCACCAGACGATGCGGAAGCCGCCAGTGCCCTTGTAGCTGCGGTTCGCCGCCGCGTCCTCAAGGCTCGCGCTATAGGAGACCTCGCCGAACACAGCGTAGCGACCGTTGGCCCAGCTATAGGTGCCGCCGCCGCCGATGCTGCCCCACAGCCGGTCTTGCGCGCTGGCGAAGCCGGTGCCGGCGACATCGACACGGGTGCCGTCGAGGAACTCGTAGCGTAGGTTGCCGATGCCGTAGATATCCGAGCGCACGATGCCTGCGCCGTCGTTCCAGGTCTTCTGGTGGTTGAGCGCAAGGCCGGCGCGTCCGAGCAGGCTGTCGCCGTCGCGCAGCGACACCGGCGCGCCGAACCGGTCGGTGAAGCGATCGAACTCCGCCTTCGCATAGGACAGCTGCGCCTGCGGCGTCAGCGACCAGCCGTTGCCGACAAAGAACCGCTTGCCGGTTTCAGCGCTGAAGGCATAGCCCACGCCTTCGTTGCCGTGGGTCATGCTGCCGGCCAGCACCGAGGAGAGATCGCTGCGGTAGAACATCGATTGCGCCTGGCCGTCGACATAGAAGCCGTTGTCGCCAAACCATGTCAGCGTGCCGCCGACACCCGAACCTTCGACGCGGATCCGGCCATTGCCGAAGGCCGATGCGATATTGGCGGTTGTCAGGCCATATTGCCCGGTGAGACCGACGATCAGCCTTCCACGCTCATTCTCCATCAGGAGACCGTCGAGGCCGGCCTGCACTTTCAACTCGTCGGTCTTATAGGTCGAGCCTGTGGTGGCGGAGGGCTGCAAATTGGATTGGCCGCCTTCGATGCGGCCCCAGAACGCCGTGGGCGTCGGCGACGCCTCGCCTGGCGCCAGTGCGACACCGGCGCGCGCCATGGCATCGCTGCCGCCCCAATAGCGATTGCCGACGCGCTGCTGCATGGTCGGCAGCTCGTTCATGCCGAGCAGCACCTGCGCATAGTTTTCGTAAAGCGGAACGCCGGGCTGATAGAGCGGACCGGGAGGCGCCGAGACCGGCGGATTGATCAGGCTGGAGCGCAGATACCAGTCGCCATCGGTCGGCGTGCTGACGCCGTTCTTCTGCAGCGTATAGGCATAGGCGCCGCCGACCACCGCTTGCTGGCCCTGGATCACATAATCGCCGAGCAGCGAGAACGCGCCGTTCGACGCGCCGCCGACATCGATGATCTTGATACCTTCGACGGTCTGCGCGCCGCCGCCGCCGAGATTGATCACCCGCACATTGGTACTGCCTGCGGTGTTGCCGGTGACGACAAGCCGATCGGTCGGCGAGGCATCGCCACCGAGCACGGATTCGATCTGCAGCGTTCCGCCGTTGCCGGTGTAGTTGCCGGCGACGGTGAGCGTTCCGATGGAATTGCCGGGCGCCACGATGCCCGCGTTCGATGTGTCGCAGACCGTGCCGGTGCCTTGCAGCGTGCCGCCGGCCAGCACAGTCATGGCGCCGCAGACGCTGCCGTTGACGCTGAGCGTGCCGCCGCTCACCGTAGTGCCACCGGTATAGGTGTTGACGCCGGAAAGGGTCTGCATGCCGCCGCTGACCGCCAGTCCGCCGGTGCCGGAGATGACGCCGGCGAACAAATCATTCGCATTGGTGATGATCAGGTTCTTGGCGCCGATATTGACACTACCAGTTCCTGCGAGACTCTGAATATGCGAGCCGGTGCCGGTGATCGCTGAAACGTCGAACGTTGCGTTCGCGACCACCCGGCTCGAATTGGCGAGGGCATCGTCAGCAGAGGATGCCGGGCCCGCCAGCGCGAGCGTGCCCTGCTGGATCACCGTTTCGCCGGTATACGTACTGCCGGCGCCCAGCGTGAAGGTCCCGGCGCCGATCTTGGTCAACCCACCGACGCCGCCGAAGCCAAGCGTTTTGACGTTGAACCCATTAGTATCGAAGGTCAGTCCGCCGGCGGCAAGATTGATTTGGTTGATCGATCCACCAAAAAATGAGGCGTTATTGGCCAATGCCCGGACAGTGCCGTTATCAAAGTTCATCTGCCGCGTGCCGGCGCCCCCGATTATGCCCGTCGTCTGCAGGACGCCGCCCCTGCTGATGTTGAGCGTGCCGGAACTCCCGACGTTACTGCCGAGACCAAGCCCGTTTTGCGCAACGACCTGCCCGCCGTCCTGAATGTTGAGTATCCCGGTGCCGTTGATCGCGACGTTCAGTTGCGGACCCGATACGATCCACTGCGACCCGGCGCCGGTGACCGTGACGATCCCGGTGCCTCCCAGGCCAAGTCGAACGACAGCCCCGCCACTGCTCGTGAGTGTGCTGCCGTTTTGAATTGTTAGATTGCCGGGTGCACTTACGCCGATACTGAAACTGCCTGACATCCCGTTTGCTGGACCCGCCAGGCCCAGGACCGCCGGATTTGGCGAATTAATGACGACTGTAGTGCCGGCCGACGGGACCGTGCCGCTATTCCAGTTCGATCCGATCGTCCAGTCGGTGCTAGTGGCTCCCGTCCATTGGGCCGCCGCCGAACCGGCGGACAGAGCAGTCAGCGCCGTCGCTGAGACGCTCGCCAGCAGCAGGCGAAGCAAACGCGTTCGGGTATTGGCTGGAGGGGATCGCCGGGCGCGGTCCGGCCCCTTGTGAACGAGGTCATCTGGCTGTCGTCGAATCGTTACATTGCCAATGCATTCGCGCATGGGGGACTCGCTCCTGTCCTTTTCAGATCCGCACCGATCGAGAATGAGAGAACTTTTCGCGCGGCGTGAGACGGTGACCAGAAATGCAGTAAAATCATACTGCCCGAGGTGCTGACATCGGACAACTACAGATCCTTGCTCGACCACAAAAACGCGCGGCGTGTGCCGTTTGCGCAACGAGAGACGCTTAACAAAGTCTTGCGGGTGTTGACTGGTTATTGCGCCTTCTCAACTCGTTGCGAGTCTCGGTGAGGGCGTGACGGTCGCTTTCCGCTTGCGTAAAGTTTGGTTCTTGGCACGGCGCTCGTGATGGCGCGAAATCCCGCAACCTCTCCCGGTCGCAGGCTTTTCGTTGCATCTCAGGCCTTCGTTTTCTGTCTGAGAACAGCGCTCAGATCAGCGATCGCGGCAAGGAAGGGAAGATTTCGGCTAATCCATTTTTAATTGATGCGTAGTGCCACGACGGCGTGCGTGTCGTCTTCGGCGATGATGCGAGCATCGGTTCGAAGCAAAGATGCCTGGTCCAGAGAGTTCATCAAGTCTTACCTGTAGTTTATTCTTGTAGTTCCTGTCTGTGAACCTTCGCGCTCTACGTGTGTGAATACCAGCGCTTTTTATTTTCTTTCGCGAACGGAAATTCCATCGTTCGTCAGGAACGCGATGCGCCTGCGTGTTGCGCCCTCACAATGATGCCCGCGGTTGAATCCGTGGCCCTTATAGCTGACATAGTCAGGGACTTTTGCTTCTGCGGCAATCGGTCTGCGAGAAAATATCCAGGGGGCGTTATGTAGTTACTTGATGACGCGGAGGCGACCGTACCCTTTGCGCAGCCGCTCCTGCGCCGCGATCAGATCATCGCGTTCGAGTATCCCCATGATCCGCTCCAGCGTCACCTGGGTGTGGCGCGGGCCGGCCTCGATATAGCTGGCGACCTCGGCCTGCGCGTCTTCCACTGCTTGAATGACGATGTCGATGTCGCGCATCACCCCGGCCTCCACTTAAGCCAACCGTAATCCTACGCTAGCTTCCAGCCGATCGACCGCCTCAACTACGTCTGTACGGTTGAGAAGCGCTCTCAGTTCTTGAACGGTCTTGTCCGGTTCGCGCGGGCTGGTTTGATCGCTATCCGCTAAAATCAGCTGCGCCTCCCGCAAAGCGTACAGAGTGAGTTCCTGGTCGGAAAGATTCATCGATCCCTCACAGGAGTATAGCGGTTACGCCACTTCGGATCCTTGTCGACCGAGTGATAGACCGGCGTGCCCTTGGGCCACAGCGCCTGCATCATGCCGAGACGGGCGAACTCGATCGGGCCGCCGTGGTCAGCCGCTTGAATCAAGACGTGCATCGCGTTCTGCCATGGCTCGCTGTCGTGTGTTTGTTTCGGAAGCTTTGTGATGTAGGCCCCGGCGTCCTGCAGCGTGCGCAACTGCCCTCCATCGGGCAGCGGGATGGGTTCTGGAAATCTGGTGGACCAGTTCATCATGCCAGGCTCAAGGAAAGCTGCTGCTCGCGGCCGGCGTGGCGCGCGACGAGGTCCGATGGAATCGAAGGGCTACGTGGCACTTTCTTGCACCTCACGGAATGTGGAACTTCCTTGAGACTTTCCGTATAGATCCAGTGCGAGCCGGTGAGCGGTGCGGACATGATCGACAATCACTGGATCGTCGCTTGGCTTAAGCCGAATGAGCGCAGCGCCAAGCTGGGCCACTATTTCGAGCAAAGTTTCCGCCTCGCTGCGGATTGGCTGGTGCGGATCATCGGGAGCAATGGAAGGACTGAAGTCGGGCATGTCAGCTTGCCTTTCTGGCTTTGGCGGACAGACGAGAGGGTTTCGCTTTGGGCTCAGTTTTGGCTGCGGCGCGCGTTCCCCCGATCGGCAGCAGCATCTCCTTTTGGCCAGCGGCGCGCTTGCCCGGTTTCTTCGCTTTCGCCTTTGGTGCCGCAGTGCCACCCGCGAGGCTCTGTTTAAGCGCGGTCATCAAATCAACCACATTAGTGCCGGGACGCGCCTTGCCGTGAGGCTTGATGGTAGCGCCGGCGCGCTTCTGGTTGATGAGATCGACTAGCGCGGATTCATACCGGTCGTCGAACTTGCTCGGATCGAATTCGGCGGTCTTCTGCTGGACGATGTGCTGCGCGAGGTCGAGCATGTCCTTCGTGACCTTCACATCCTGAATGTCGTCGAAGTATTCGTCCTCGCTCCGGACCTC
>NZ_FOTP01000006.1 GCF_900114605.1 Bradyrhizobium sp. NFR13
ACAGATCTTTGGTTGAGCCCCGCGGTAATGCTTTCCGGACCTGTAATGTACGAAAGTGAAGTCAGGACAGCGGCGAGCCCACCCACCCATGGCAAAATGCTCGACACCCATGAAACCCCACTGCTTGGAAGATTTTAACGCGCCCCGCGAGCCGCCCAATTTGGCCTTACGAGCCGCCCCTGTCTGACACGGGTCGCGAGACGCGCGATCCGGCTAGATGAAAGGTTTGCCGCCTGTAACGGCGATTGTCGCCCCGGACACGTAGCTTGAGAGTGGATCTGCGAGCATCACGTAGGCGGTTGCGAGCTCTGCCGGCTGCCCGGGGCGTTGCATCGGCGTCTGCTTGCCGAAATTTGTCACGGCCTCGTCCGGCATGGTGGACGGAATGAGCGGCGTCCAAATCGGTCCCGGCGCCACGGCGTTTGCGCGGATGCCTTTATCAGCCAGCATCTGCGCCAGCCCGCCGGTGAAATTCTGAATGGCCCCCTTCGTGGTTGCATAGGCCAGCAAGGTTGGGTTCGGCATATCCGAATTGACCGACGCGGTATTGATGATCGCGCTTCCGGGCTTCATGTAATCGATCGCTATAATTGCTTGTGCGCTTAAGACGCCATTATGTGACCAGTTCCCGCCCAAGAATAGTTCGGTTAGGATTATCGCTCCCGAATGAACCGTTCTCTCGTTCGCGCAGCAAAGCGTTGTCACGAAAAAAGGGGGCTCGCATGGGCTTTTCGCGAATCCGTCAGCCGGCTTTTTGGCCGCCCCCTCACACCGGAAGCCGCCGAGCGTACCAAGCAGCTTAATGCTCGATGGACGAGTTCGTCCGGCTACTGCATACCAACGGCTATGACAGCAGAAGCTCCGCCACGTTTGGAGCGATGGCAGGGCCATCGGAACGGCTACCATGCGAATAGGACGCTCAAACCTCAAAAGAGGAAGGAATGTAAGTCGGTCCTACGTAACAGACGACAACCTGATCGGCGTCTCGAAGCGGGTACACCGCCACCATCTGACCGTCGGCTAGGTTTTGAAGAACAGGAAATATACGACGGCAAAGGCGGCCACAACTAGGCCGAGGCTCCAAATTAAAACTTTGCGAACCGACGGCCCTGGCTCGGCCCCGCGTGCTTTGCGCGCTGACTTTACTTGGGCGCCATCATCATCTCGTCCCAATTCATATCCTTTCACGAAGCTTGAGCCCCCGTCAATTTGTTGCGCCGCCAAGCGCTGTCTTGTTTCCGGCTTCGCTGCTCGGCGCGCTGACATGGACTTCGTGTCCCTGGCGGATCGCAAGAGACGCTGCAGCGACGGCTGCTTCGAAAGCAGACTCCTTGGTCAGGAATTTCCCCTCCACATCTCCATCGTGCAGAACGCCCCAGCCATCGTTAGATTCGATGACGGCATAAGTTGCTAAACCCATAGGTGTCCTCCGGAATGACTGTCGGTCACAAGCCACTGCTAGATTCATGTTTCCCAAAAGCGTCCTCGCTCGACGATCTCAAATGGCAAACGGCCTAATCATCGCCGCCGTGCCAGTGCCCGGCCAATGAGAAATGCTGCCAACAACATGCCGAGTGGAGCTTCACGCGTAAGCTTGCTTAATATGTCGAGCGGCTTGCCTGGCTTTTTGCCTTCCTCAATTGCTTCTCCGATTGTTGATGCGGCGGTTTTGACACCATCCGCCACAGTAGCTTTCAGATCAGACAATTGGTCGGTTACAGATGGCGTGTCTTGATCGGTCATGGCGCATCCTCATCCGGTCGTTGCACAAGCACTCACTAAGAGAGTTGTTCCCGGTTGGCGATCATTTCCGCGCATTGAAACCCTGGTCCGGCGGTCCGCGCGAGCCGGCGTCACGCAGAATAAGCGCCCCGCCGAGTAGCAACAGCAGGAGTACAGCGCCGACAAGGTACGGCCTATGGAGCATCGCGTTACTTCTTCTCGCGACGCCCCCCTAAGCTCTTGGTCGTTTTCTTGGCGACATTCTTCTTCGCTGCAGCCGCCTGCCGCCGGAAAACATGCTACGGTGAGCGATCACGGCCCGACCAAGGACAACTATCGGTGCTGAGATTTGCTTGCTCCCGTCTTTAAAAGGAGCGGAACGATGCCTGATTATCGCGCCCATATCGTAGGCAAGAACGGACATTTCGAAAGCTTCGAAGTCGTCCAGGCGGATTCCGACGACAGCCATGAAGGTTGCCGAGAAGCTCGTCGATGGTCACGACGTCGAACTCTGCAACTTGCTCGCAAGGTTGCAGTGCTCAAGCACAAATCCAAGTCCGGTATCGAAACCAAACGTCTCTTCCGCCGTAAATGGGGCGCCGGGATGGAGATGCGGCGTGCCGGACGATTGCGACAAGAACGAGCTCTATCGGCGCCTAGCGCAAGCGCGTCGGCTGATTGCCGGGCCGCTTGACCCACTGACCTTGCAGCGATTAGAGGCCCTAGCCGTAGAGCTTGAAAAACAACTCACGGTTGTCGAACTGAACGACACCGATGCGCCGGAGGCCTGATCTCGATCTCAATCTGACCCCTGCGCTTGGACGAACTCGCCATCGATGCCAACCACCAACGAACGTCACGCCGATAAGCGGCTACGCTCTTTTCTAGCTTTCCCATTCCGGTCAGAGTGGCTCAGTAGACACCGTCTAAGGGAAAGATTCGTGGCGTATATTGTAAAAGCCAAAGCGGGGAATAGTGGTGTGCGGGGCATTATGGGCACGCCGCGCGCGACGTTTGCCAAATTCGAGGAATGTAGTGCCTAATGAAGGGGACTGAGCACTGTCGTGGCCGTTCTGCGCGGTCTGTTGATTGCGACTGCTTTTGCTCTCTCTGCTTCTTTTCTAGCGAGCTCGCTCCTGCCGACGATGCCTTCGATGGCGTGGCCGTAATTTTATTTAAATGCAGAGTGTTGAGAACGCAGTTTGAATTGGAACGCATCTGCGAAATGAACGTAGTAAGGGCGCCATGTCCCTTCTGTCAGAGCCAACGTTGCAGATCGTCTTGCGTGCGGCCGTTTTCGTTGTCCTTGAGGGCCGCGACGCCGTCTCGCGGTAGCTTTGGAACGTGTTTTTGAACACCGAATTGTTTTCGCGTTCATCAGTGTGGAAGTTTGCCATGGTCACAAAGGACGGAACTACAATTCCCGGGATAGACGGCGAGCAGATGGCCAAGCTTGAAATTGCGCGTCGGATTTTGGAGCAGGCACGAGCTATCCTAGCAAAGGCGGCGAAGAACTAGGCCTCGCTCGCTCCCTGCATTCACGGCCTGCCCGGTTGCGCCCATCTTGCGGCCAGCGGTCGGCAATGGGACGCCAGCGGATCGCGTTGATTGGGCGGGACTTGGGGATCTTGGTGACGTTTGAGCCGCCGCGGCAGTAGTAATAATGCGCGTCCTCGGATTCATAGAGCGTGACGTGGCCGCCACCGGTGCGGCTGCGCGCACGGCTCTTGCCGGACGCATTACGAAGCTGGCGGTCGAGCGAATTTAACTGTTTGGCTTCTTTATCAGCCCTCAACGCCGGCCTTGCGGGCCGTCTGCATATGCGCGCCGTCTTATTCTCGAACGCTAGCATTTCTCTTTTCAATCAATCTGTCTTTCGCTTGGAACCGATAGCAGACGGGTCTGCTCGATCGAGGGACCATGTCAGAGGTACGTCTTGGGAACAACGCTAACCATTTTCGCTTAGTCATACCGTGAAGGCGCCGGACTCTTGAACTATCTTTCGCGGTCTCAACGATAGTTCGCCTAGCTCTCCGCCACTTGAGCCTTGGCCATCTAACAGACCTTTTCCGGCGTGCTTGCGCCTGGGCGCTGACTATCGCTTGGGTCTCATTAGAGGCAGCGTCTTTGCCCGCGATTCACCAGCAAGGGCCGTTAAGCGGCCGCGGAGCGTTTCATGAAGACTGCACTAGGAAGTGATCCGAGACTTAACGGCGACGGTCTCGTCGATCGTTTCAAAGATCAGTTGCTGATCGTTATGTTGAAGCGGCTTGGCGGCGGTCCATTACGGATTCCAATCGAGGAAATGGACCGGACTGGATTGGACCTAGCGTCGTTTCGCCTTGTCGGCGACGACTTCGTCGTAAGTTTATTCAAACCGCATTAGGATGGCCGCGGCCCGCTGGCGCCTACGGCCCTTCGGATGTGCGGATGGTTCTTCGATCGACTAGATAATGCTGAAAAAGAAAGGCCGCATCGCCCATGACGACGTGGCCTTTGTCCTATCTGCTTATTGTAGGACGGTGCCCTACCGGTTTCCGAAATACGCCTGAGCCTGCTTCAAAGCCTCGGACGGGTCGTCGAACTTGTCGCCGGCGAAACTCTTCATGGGGCTCCAGTGCGGTCCATGAGCGGTGATATGGAACCACCCATCCTCCCCCCGTCGGACGCGTCCGACGATCTCCTGACGCTCGGCCCAGACGAGCAGCCACGTCTCGGAGTTCTCGTTGTGTGGCTGCAGCTCGATGGTCGCCATATAGTTCGTCCAAAGGAGTGCTCGAGGACAACGCTAAGATTGGGAGTCGTTCCAGCAGATCGGAACTATCAGTGCGCTGCGGACTTCATCGCATGCTCGCCAACTGTCGTGAGGACACCGCCATTTTCGCCCCTTCCGAACGTCATAAGCTGCTGAAGAATGCGCAGGCCTTCGCCGCGGAGCTCTCAAGCCGCGCCTTTGATACGGACAGAACTGCTGACATCGCACCGGACGTCTGGACGGACTTCCGCTTCAGCGGATTGGCCATGAGCCCACTGCCTCATGAGTTCGGCGGCAGCAGTCTCTGGGACCCGCGGTTCGGCGCCGAACTCTGCGCCATCCTGCGTCTGCTCGGCGGAGCGGACCTCTCGCTTGCCCGTATATTTGAGGGCCACGTCAACGCCGCGGGCTGGTCTGCCGTTACGGAACACAAGCGCAGATCGAAGGTCTCGCGGGAAGCGCGCGTGATGGTGCGCTGTCCGCAGTATGGGGCGCCGACGACGCGCAAGGCCTGAGGATCACCCCGGAGCGGGATGGCAACGTCCTCAAAGGCCGCAAGATCATGGCGTCGGGCGCTGGGTACGTGACGCGTCCCCTGGTTACCGCATCAGCACCGGAGGGGCAGCAGATGTGCCTGCTCGACCTCGAGATCGGATATGCGCACGACACGTCCCGCTGGCAGGCGCAAGGCATGCGCGCGACGGCGACCGGGACGGTCGACTTCACCGGGCGACGCATCACGGATCTTGAGCGGATCGGCGCTCCCGGCGACTTCATGCGACAGCCGCACTTCTCGGGCGGCGCATGGCGCTTCTGCGCCGTCCATACCGGCGCAACGGAACGGCTAGTCGACCTGTTTCGAACCACCTCATTTCCTCAGCAAAGGCCTGCCACGCACTCCACGCCGTTCGCCAACTCATGGAGGTTAGACGAAAACCACGCGAGGCCGACGCAGCTATCGGCATCCGTGCTCATAATTACACCGCCCGGGCCGAGCGTATCGAGGCGGTCGGCCGCAAGGTCCATTGCACGCTTCCGCGCCCAGCCGGCGTTAGCCATCTCCGATGGCAATTCCTCCTCTATGACCAGCACCCTCTGCGGGACCGATTCGGCGAAACGTCTGGCGACTGCCGAGGTTACCGTCAGTGCAATTATTGGCGAACACCAGGATCTCGAACGCGTCCGCGGCAAGGGGCGCGCCGAAACGGTCGCGCTGGACGGCCAGCGCAGCGATACACCGCTCGATCCGGTCGGCTTCGTTGCAGGCCGGAATGGTGACGATCGCGAAAGGCTCGATGTTCGTATTCATAAGGCGGAGCGTCCTGGCATAGGGCGCCTGCTAATCGCCAGGTTCGATGCATGTTCCCTCAGCTGGGCCGCAGCGGCTACTCTATCAAGAGCATGGCGCGAAGGCCTGTCCATGTTCCAGGTCGTATCGCTCTCCAGGTTTTAGAGCGAAGCTTCTTCATCTGCCTTCCGCTGATGTCGGCGTACTCGCTGATGGCCGCGGGCTTGGTCCCGCGATCCGGGCGCAGGCACCCTTACGCCGGATGCGCATCCGTATCACTGTCGATGTCACTGCGCCGGAGCAGATAATCTAGACCGCCGACGCGGTACCAGCGATAGGCATATGCTTCCAGCATCAGGTGATGCTTGCCCTTGGCATCGGCGCGGCTATGGTCTTCCGCCAGAAGATTGATCAGGTGGTCGCCCTGCTTGCCATCGAGGCCGAGTGCGAATGACACTTCGCGTGGCTGTTCGTCGAGATTATGCACGAACAGCACGGAGTTGTTGCGCCAGTCGTAGCGGATCGCCAGCACGGCAGGGTTGCGCGTGGCGATGATGGTGAAGTCGCCCCAGCCAATTTCGGGGACCTCCTTGCGCATCCGGATCATGCGCTCGGTCCAGTTTAACATCGAATTGGGATCGCGGCGCTGCTTGGCGACATTGACATGATTGTAGCCGTAGGGGCCCTTGTCGATCACAGGATTCTTTGACTTCTCGCTCTTGGTGAAGCCGGCACGGGGTTCAGTCGACCATTGCATCGGCGTCCGCGCGCAGTTGCGTTCAGGCAGCGTGAGATCATCACCCATGGCGATCTCGTCGCCATAGCGCAGCACGGGCGTACCCGGCAGCGTGTACATCAGACTGTAAGCAAGCTCGAGCCTGCGTCGGTCGCCGCCGAGCATTGGCGCCAGCCGACGTCGGATGCCGCGATCGTAAAGCTGCATGTCCTTGTCCGAGCCGAATTTCGCGAACACCGTCTGGCGTTGCTCCTCGGTCAGTCGGCCGAGATCGAGCTCGTCATGATTGCGCAGGAACAGGCCCCATTGCGCCGTCGCCGGGCGTGGCTTGGTCACCTTCATCGCCGCAGCCAGTGGACGCACGTCGCCGGAGGCCAGCGCATAGAAAAGGTTCTGGTTGACGTGAAAGTTGAACATCATCTGCATGCGGTCGCCGTCGCTGCCGAAATATTCCATGTCGGTTTCCGGCAGCACATTGGCTTCGGCGAGAATGATGGCGTCGCCCTTGCGCCATTGCAGGAATTCGCGGAAGGCGCGCAGCATGTCGTATTGTTCGGTGGGCTTGTTGACCTTCGGTCCCTTGGTGGCGATCACGAAGGGCACCGCATCCATGCGGAAGCCGGAGACGCCAAGCTGCAGCCAGAACCCCATGATCTTCAGGATCTCGGCCTGCACATAGGGATTGGATGTGTTGAGGTCCGGCTGGAAGTCATAGAACCGGTGAAAGAACCAGGACTTCGAGGTCGTGTCATGCGTCCAGGTCGATTTCTGCACGCCGGGAAACACCATACCCTTATTGGCATTGGGCGGCTTCTTGTCCGACCACACATACCAGTCGCGATAGCGCGAATCCCTGGCGCTGCGCGCGTCCTTGAACCAGGCGTGCTGGTCCGAGGTGTGATTGACCACAAGGTCGATGATGACGCGGATGCCGCGCTGGCGGCAGCCATGGGTGAATTCGACGAAGTCGCCTAGCGTGCCGTAGCGCGGATCGACGCCGTAGTAGTCGGAGATGTCGTAGCCGTCGTCCTTGCCGGGCGAAGGCTGGAAGGGCATCAGCCAGATCGCGGTTATGCCGAGGCCGTGAATGTAGTCGAGCCGGCGCGTGAGGCCCTTGAAGTCGCCGCAACCGTCGCCATCAGCATCCATGAAACTGCCTACGGAGAGGCAGTAGAAGACGGCGTTCTTGTACCAGAGGTCGTCGATCATGTGGCCCCTTGGTCCGTGGTTGTGTCGCGACCGGGTCGCGTCAATCAGCCGGGACTCACTCGGTATCGTTGGAGCTTGCCGACGGCGCAGACGTCCAAATCCCACCGCCGTTTTCAGTCCTGAACCATGAGAGCTCGACGCGAAGAAAAGATCCATCGACTACATGAGCCGCAATTACTTTGGCCGTGCGGATGAAGTCGATTAAACTGCTGGTGCTATCAATGGTTCCCGTCAACACAGCGATCCTTATACTAACGGGGACGCAGAACGCGGTGCAGGACCATATTTTCGATCTTCTAACGTTGGGCATCTTACTCTTCGGCATAGCGCTGATCCTTCAGACACACCAGGAGCCAAATGACGGCTCGTTCTGATGCGCGAGGGCGATACCCACCGGCCATCGTCTAAAGAGGTAGGAGCCGCGTTTTGATTTGGCGCGATCCGCAGACGTCACATCGAGTCATAATGAAAGAGGCCGCCACTGAGGCGGCCGCTCAAATACTACCTACTGCCCAATAAAGCAGTACGAGGATCAAAACCGCGAATGCTGCAATCAGCCCGACTATGCCGAACGCGAGAAGGACTCGGTAGAGCCTGTCTTCCATTGTGTCGGAACCTTCAATGACGCCTATGTTGTTCCGCCTGACGATGCCGATGCTCATCGAAATCGTCGCCCATCTTATGCTCCTGCCACGACGTGCTGCCAGTACCAATCGGCTCTTGCCAAGCGCTACAAGACCACGATTACACGAAGCCAAACGGCTAACGCGTCGATCCGAGGTCGGAGGCCCGTCGCGATCCGATCTAAAGTCGCACCTCCGAGGCCTGCAGATTCAACCTCCGCGGACTCGATTTTTGTTCTTCTTATGTTCTAACTGAGGACATGAGCGATAGACCCGCAAGCTGGCGCATGCCGACGCCTGAACAGATGGAAAAGCTGGCGTCCAAGCCAAGCCGCCCTCCGGAGCCGCGTATCCCGACGCCCGGCCCGGCGGACGATCTGCCGGAGGCGTATCGGGACTCCATCGTCCGGGACCCTCGCGGCCAGATCCGTACCGGCGTGCCTATCCAGCAGCGACGCCTCTCCGAAATTCCCCGGCACGTCCTGCGCGTGACCTGCCGGCGCTGTGATCGCATCGTGGAAATTCAGACGGTTGATGCAGTGCGTCTCTACGGGGCCCATGCCACCTGGAAAGACGTCGGGATGAAGTTGCTCGACGACGGCTGCCGAGAACGCACAGGACGCCTCGAAGAGGACGGCTGCTGGCCGTCATTTGAGACGACATAGCGCTTTTTGATTTTTCATTTTTGACCGCCTCGTTTGGACGCCCATATGGCTCCGAAATATCACCCCACGCCCGTATCGGGCAGCCATCGAAAAGCACTGCAGAAGGAGCTTCGCGCTTCGCACGGGATGGCGCGCATGCTCGCGGACCAGTCGGATGAGCTACGGTCCAAGGCCGATGCGCTGATCCGACAGGCGGACCGCCTTCTGTGCGAAAGCTGGAACGAGCGCATGTGGGCGGATGGCGAGCCGATCGACCCGTCACCGACCGTGGACCAGGCGCTGAACGGCGGCTTCCCGTGGCTCGAAATTGAATGCTCGAGATGTCGGATCAAGCGCGACGTGAGCCTGGCTGAACTTCCGCATGTCGACAGCACTTGCATCCACGATCTCGCCACCCGCCTGCGCTGCGAGCGATGCGCCAACGCACGAAAGCGTCCACTGGCGACATTGCTGCAGTTAATGCCTCGACGGCGCCACGCTGAGGAGGCGCCATGATGCCGGAGTTGACGCGGCGGCGCACCAATGATCGTTTTGAGACCTGGGAGATCTGATACGGCGACGTGCATGTCGGCACCATCGCTCAACAAGACTGGGATCCGAACCCGGAGAGGTCCGGGATCTGGAAATGGTCATGTGGCTTTTATCCCCTCCATCGCGACCAATGCTTCCGAGGCGAAGCGCTCGACTTCGAAAACCGCGCGCGCCGACTTTGGGTACAAACTGCACATGTCCTCCCGTAGGGAGCACTCGAGATTTCGCCATGACGAAAGATCACCTCTACAGCGCGTTTATCATTGTGGCCGGTCTCATCCCCGTCGTGATAGTCGCAGCCCTCGTTTTCAAGAAGTAGCGCTACATGCGGCGCCGCGGGCGGCACGTTCTGCCATCGGCGAAGACGATCCGATAGCCTCGGAAGAAGTAGACCTAAGCCAGGTGGTCGCACTACGGCACGAACGTGGTTGCTATAGAAGCAAAGGGACGTGTCATCGGCCACATGACAACTAAGTTACACGGCCTAGGGGTTCAGTCATTAGGGGGGAATTGTTCCTTATAGACCGGCACGCTACCTACCTCATGACCGTCCTCGTGGATAACTGAAACGTAGCGCTGCGGGCCGTTGTTAGCTGGCGATACGACCGCGAGGTTCGAGGCGATCTCCCGCGCGTGTGCGATCGCCGCCTCGTCCGTTGCCAAATCAGTGCCGATCAGATCTGGAAGCTCCGTGCCGTCCGTCAAATTGAAGAAGTACCGCGCACTCACTGGGAGCCCTTCTCCCGGCGGACGCCCTTGAACTTCTTCGCGACCGTCGTTTTCTTAGCGGTCTTCTTTTTCGCGGCCGCGCCTTTCGTCGGGGCAGCTTTCTTAGCCTTCTTGATGGCCATGAACTCGCCAGACGTCTTGTCCCGCTTCGTCCAGGTAGTTGCGTCACCCATCGTCGTTTTGGTCTGGCTGCGCTTCTTCACAGCGCCCTTGCGCGCATTGTCGCCCGTCGGCTTGTTCGTTGCCATCTTTGGTCTCCCTAACATCGCACCGTGGGGGCGAAAACCCGATTCAAACCAATAGGTTCCGGAACGAATCGCTCAAAACGGGCTTGAGTCCGCCGTCAGTAGCGTTGCGTCGGAGTTCAAGTATGCGTCAGTCCCGTTGGACCCCATCCATTGTGCCGGATGCCGGCGATCAGAACGTCTATCTCGTTCTTGACTGTTTCGAGCGATCCGGATGCGCCTGGCGCGAGGCGGATGCCGGCAAGACCGACCTCGAAACGGTGGTCCGAGATCTGATGTCCGGTCAGTACAACGACCCGCAGCGGATCATAGCCTTCAACACTTCCGAACATTGGGCAGACGACGTTTCTGAAGATGTGGCGCAGGAAATACGGCGTCGTGCCGACGCTGCGCATGAAGATCTCTCGTCGACCATAGAAGATTTCGTGGTCCGCCACGCAGGTTTGGAACAGCAGCTGAATCTGAGGTTAGCATGAGTAACGATCGCGCCGCGCGATACCGGAGGCTCGCATTGCGGGAAACAAACCCTGATACCGCGCGGGTCCTCCGGCTCCTCGCGGACGAAGCAGAAAAGGGAGTACTGCATCCTCCGTCGCAGAAAGCCCTGGCAATTGAGACCTGCACTCAGGCAACACCCCTCGCCCCTCCGACCGGGCAATCCCCTCCAACTCCGCGGTATTGGGGACGGTGACGGCGGCGCATCCCAAGCCAAGAAAGCCGGAAGGCGGCGTGCCAGCTTCATTTCCCGGCTTTGTAACCCCTGCCTTGCAACAGCGACTGGAAAGGTGCCGAGCGGCGATCGCTGGATTCACGAAGTAAGTTCGACGGCTATCGGGTGCAATTACACATCGCCGACGAGAGCATCCACATCTACACCCGCCGCGGCCATGACTGGACCGCTCGCTTCAAGAAGATCGCGACTGACGTGTGGCACCTGAAAACCAAGTCAGCAATCATAGACGGTGAGGTGGTCGTCCCGGCTGAGGACGGCACCACCGATCCAAAAGGTACTTCGGGCTGGCAAATCTTCCGATCAACTGGTCATGTACGCATTCGATTTACTGTATCTCAACAGCTACGACCTTCGGAAAGCGCCGTTGACCACACGCAAAGCCGAATTGGCCACTCTTCTGAAAGGGAGCAACATCCTGCTCAGCCAGAGCTTCGATATCGATGGCGCGCACATGCTCCAGACCGCATGTGAGATGGGCCTGGAAGGGGTCGTCTCAAGGCGACGCGATAGCCGCTACACATCCGACCGGACTGACGCCTGGGTCAAGATGACATGCCGACAGCGAGAGACGCTTCCGATCGTCGGATTTTCTCTGAAGGATAACCGCTTCGACGGCCTTTACGCCGGGCGCCAAGATGGCGACCAGCTGATCTATGCAGGCAAAGTCGACCATGGTTTTACGCCCGGCACGGTGACCGACGTTCGTAAGCGCCTGTCGCCTTTGGTGCAGAATGCCCAAGCCTACAGTCAGAAAATCAAGAAACCTCACGCCATCTGGGTAAGGCCATCCCTGTCGGCGGAGGTCGAGTATCGAGCGAAATCAGCTGAGGGGAAGTTACGACATCCGGTGTTCAAAGGATTCCGGGAGGATTTGTAATGCGCGACATCGAGTCATCATGAAGGCGATGCACGACGCTCAAGCACTGACATGCTCTGCAAGACAGCCTCTGGATCGCGTGGGCCGGGCTCAATGTATGTACCCAGCAACGAGGTCATCGAACCGGCACCCCCACATTGGAAAGCCGTCCGCGCAGCCGTGGGGCTTTTTGTCTCCGCTTAATCCTTTGGGCTTCGGTTTGTCGGCGCCAGTGAGATGCCTTCACGAGTCGCTTTGCCGTAGACCGAGGTAACCGTCTGCTTCAGTTCCATTGCGATCAGTCGCGTCGGGGTGCTCTGCTTCACCAGGTTCTTAGCCACGCGTTTCTCCCTTTTCGACTACGTAACAACTCTCCGGCACCCATAAACTTTGTTCAACCGGTCCTGTGCGGCATAGCCGATGGCATCAACGAGATACCGGAATGCGGCGGTTCTTTAGACGGACTGCGCCGATCTCTCGCATGAAGAGCCCTCCAGAGACGGCGCCGACAGCCGCTTCACACCTCCCGTGGGGCAGGGCGTCGCCCAATTTCTCTCTACCCCGTCCGGATCTAAGCGCCTCAGAGATAAATGCATCTCGTGTGCCCTGATCATGACCGCCGCTCGCGTCCGGCCGATCGCTCTAGCGATGTCTTCGGGCGGCCGGTTTCCGGCCAATGCTCGGAGCATTGCCGTTTCCTCGTCAGTCCAACGGCGGTGGATCATCGCCATCGTTCCCTCCTGATGTCGACCTACCTGTTCTGTCTCATGCAATTGCTAGACCAGTGAGCGAAATCATGTGTGCAAATGCGCAATGGTAGTTCGCCTCCCCTAGCGGCCGATGCCGACCAAATTCTGGAACTAACATTGCTTGCCGAGATTGGTCGGTTGCTGAGTTGTGTCAGTCGAGTTTGCGGAGTGCGTTGTGTCCTGGTCTGCCCGGTTTCCCGAGCCCATAGCCCTGCCCGATGGCGGTAAGCTTGTCACCCTGAAGGACGCCGGTGCTTACATCACCAAATTACCTAAAAAGACGGAGGCCACGACGGCATGGCAGGCTGCTGCACATGTCCTGATCCAGGCAGCCGACCATGGCGGGCCGATCGAGTTCGCGCGGCTTGGCATGAGCCGGGCGTTGTTTCCGAAGGACGAGACCATCTACCGTTCCGTGAAGAAGGACGCGGTCTGGCGCAACCGCCACAAGCCCGTGCGCGATCGGTAGAACCTTTCCTGCTTTGCCGCAATTTAATCGCCGGCTCAGTGGAAAGGGACGACCATGACGACTTATAATTTTGTTGTTGAACGTGCCGGGCAGCCGTTTAAAAACTGGGAAGTGGAGGCGGCAAATCTCGACGAGGCCTGGGATGAAGCAACCAAAGGGTTCGGTGAGTTGATCACAGAACTCGACGGCGATCTTAGATGGGGCCGAGACCTGAGGCTGCTCGTTGCGGATGCCATCGGCACGCCCGTTTTTGACCTTCGATTCAGCAGCACTCGGTATATCGGAAATTGAGCCACTAGGCGGGTGTAGGATCGATAGGGCGGTCAATTGCCTGGTGGACTGCTTCCTGATCATTGCGGCCTGCGGTCGATGCCCCCTAAACTGGAAAACTTTCGCGACCATTGTCATTCAAATGCATGATGCTACCGTCCCATAACGGAGCTTAACGTTTCTGCGATTTGGCTCGCGGGATGCATCCTCATGCTCAACGGAGACAAATTTAAAGAGAGCTTTCGTGCAAGCCACCAATCGGCGGTTAGTCGCCATGTTCGTGGGACATCGATGGCTGTCACGAAGCTGCAACGAGAAGCGATCGTAACGGCTGCGCGACTGAGAGCGATTTCTCAAAGGTGCAAGGCCTTTGCGGAGCTCGCTGGATATCGATCGGTCGCCGATCAACTTATTGCACTGGCGGCAAAATACGAGGAACAAGCCCGGAGGGTTGAGGATTGCGCCGGCCTGCGCTCGAACGGATTTGGTCTTGCCCCCCCGGCCTTCGTTCACTTTGCGAGGAAGGCGCCACGGTCCTCATAAATGATCACTGTCGCAGCTGTCCTTTAGCGATTGCCACTGTCTGTTAACAACTCTCTCACCTCTTCCCGGACATGTTCTGTACCGGCAGACCAAGGCAGAGTCTCGCGTTTGGTAGGCGATCGTTGATTATCTCGCTGGTGAAAGCCATCCGCATCCAATCCCCAGATTCCCGGCGCAGAGTCCAAGCTGCGGGAGCCGGCAACAGGATGCACAGAGCCCGGAACGAAACATCCGTCGCGCTCTTGAACGAGTGCGCATGGCAGCGATGGGAGGGCGAGAATGTTCCTGATCGGGTTTGGCGTGCTGCTCGCTTTCACCGGCGTCGTGTACATGGCCCGCGCTGCGATATGGCGGGGACCGCTTAGCGGTCAAAATTCCTTCCGGCCACTTGGCGACACTCTGGAGCCCCCGCGACGCAGCATGAGGTTCCTCGGGCTCGGAACGAACTGGCCTGGCCTTCTCCTTGTGGCAGTGGGTGCAGTTCTGTTGGTGGCGGGAGCCCTTTCTAGACCGTAAAAAGTTCACTCAACTTGATATGGTGCGGCCTCTCGCGGTGGCTCGTGACTGCCGGTCCTCGAGCTATGCTTTAGCTTAGCCTTGAAATGCTGCAATACGAACACACGTACTGCCGACGTTAAGTTAATCTGAGCAAAGGTGTCGACTTGCCTGACCAAGGCTGTAGCATTGGTCCCCTGCTCATGGGCAATTTCCTTTAAGGCACTCCAAAACTCCGGCTCAAGGCTGATACTGGACTTAGACCCGTCGGCTTTAATGAGCGCCTGCTTTCTCCGCTTCGTATGAGACACGCCTATTTCCCCGTAGTTCTGCCAGGCGGATCGACAGGTGCTCTGCCCTCGTTTCTAATTATTGAAACCGCCCCTCCGACCAGACCTAGCAACAAGATGACCCCCAGCGCGTAGCCGTAAATGGGGCGGATGACTCGTCGCGGCCTTTTCATCATGCGAAGCTGCTTTCAACGTTTGGCGCTGGGTCAGGCAGCAGACTGCACGCTAAAAAACAGGAGAACTGGGTATCGTTCCCAAGCGCAAAAATGAAAGGTGCCAGGGAACAGGTCCAGTTAGCTCGCATTCTCGGTCGGGGTATCCACGAGAGGAAACGACATGCGAAAACTACTTATTGCAAGCACCACTCTGGCGGTGCTGACCGCCGCACCAGCGTTCGCCCAGACAACGCCCACCTCACCATCCGCGCCAACGACCTCTGATCGCACCACCGGCGCGGTTGGTTCGGAACGTGGTAACAACGCGAGTTCTCTCAGCGGATCGAACGCCGCTACGGGAACAGCTGGTGGCGCTAACTCGATGAACAACGTCGACCAAGGCCGCACGAGCGGCGGGGGCGGAGGTGCCGGAGGTGGTGCTGGCGGCGGCGCAGGCGGCGGTGCTGGTGGCGGCGCGGGTGGTGGAAACTAACTCTGTCTAGTTGGACGGATGTACTCTGCTAGACAACTGGGGCCCCGGACGAAAGCGCCGGGGTCCTCCATATGAGCGCAGGCCTATGGCCCTACTTCAATAACATTTGCCGACCTTTCGAAATGCGCGGCCTGTTCTGTTGAAGGCACGAAAGCTCAGTCCCGACCCTTTATCGCTTGGGCGCAATACCGCCGTCCGGCGGCCTTGGTGGCCGTCCCCGACGCCATACTGACTGGCGATGCAGGTTTCCTCCTTGGTCATGGTGACGTTGATCGAGACGACGCCTTCGAGGAAGTTCTGAGCAGCAGCAGGTGTTGTGGATAGCGCGCACAGCAAGGCTGCCGCAAAGAGACGGATCATTGAGTTTCCTTTGGTTGTGATGCTAGAGGTCGATTGTCGGCGTGACTCCAGAAGTCACGCTTAGGCCAGGCCCGGCGCTCATGGATTCGGTTGAGCGCCGGGCCGTTTCATTGCCGGATTGGTTGGAACTAAATCTGTTATTGCCAATTTTTTTCGCGGTCGGCAGTTTTGTCGTGGGCTGCCTTCCGGGCTCGGCGGCGCCCTCTTGCACCCAACTCGACCGCCGCCGGGCCTTTCTAAATTTCAATCGCTGGGCTCGGATCATTCCGCACCGAGTTCGGCGCGGCGGCTCAGCGGTCGATACCCATCCGCCGCTGGGCCGTTTTACTTGCGCCGGTGCGGATGCTCACGCCGGGCTTCGAGGGCTTCACCTACCTTGTCCGCTAGCTCTTCGAGAGCATTCGTGACGCCTAAGGTGGTGTTAATTCCCTAGGATGGAAGTAAGGGCCAGAGTATGGGATTTCGTGAAAAGTTAGGTATGAAGTTTAGGGCTTGATCCTACGTCGCGCTGGTTCGTTAATTGGCGCGTTGGGCAGCCCTATCTCTCCCGCACTCAGATACGGGTGTCTTCTCGCCATTGTCGTCGCCGCAATTATGGGGGCTGCTTTTCTTGCTATTGTGGCCTGCACAGTGTTGCGACAACACGGACTGCCTATCAGCGCGACTGTTCAAGACATGGTCGACACCCAACAGCGCAAGAAGTCCTAACGCCACTGCAATCTGCTCGTGCCCCGCGATCATGGGATGGGTGCGCGGCATTAAGCAACTCATTTGAGGAGCTCGAAGATGGATTTAGGGACGGAGTTAGTTACCGCACTCGCGCAGGATCTTGTGAAGTTATCTCCTGATCGAACGATCTATCAAAGCCAGCGAAAGTGGCCTCCCCCTCCTCCACACTGAGCATAATGAGCGCGGAACCACCACGTTGACTAGCGTAAACTCATGAAAGGTATTCCGTCGCCCTTGTTAGGCAAACAGGAAGTCACCCGCCGTCAGCGCGCCCGTGAAGTTGAGGAGCGCGACTTCATCAGCTCCTGCCGTGATAATGGTTGTCGTCCCATCTTGTGCGATGACAAGGTCATCGAACGATTGAACGCCGAATACGTTGACGAATGAAATAATATCGTTCTGCTGTTGGCTGAAATCGTGGATGACATTGTAGGTACCGACGGTGGATTCGCCATCGTCCCTGAATGCGAACGTATCGGTCCCGCCCTGAGCGTTGCCGCGCAGTTCGCCATCGCCCCACATATCATTGTGCACCTCAAAACCGGGCGCAGCGGTTCCTGCCCAGAGGACGTCGTTTCCGCCCATGGCGCGACCGGACATTAGCTCGGCATCACCCCATAGAAAATTATCGACGCGACCGAACTGGCCGGCGTGGCCACCGACGAGAATATCGTCGCCTCCCTGTGCGGCGCTGGCCATAACCTGTGCGTCGCCATAAAGGCGGCTAACGCCATCGGTCCCGGCCGTTGTGCCGCCGGTAAGATTGTCGTCGCCGCCTTGCGCATTGGCGAGCATGATAAGCGCATCACCAACCGCGAAATTTTCGCTCCCCAGCAAGAGCGCTGTGTCGTCGCCGCCTTGTGCATGCCCGGATAGTACCGCGCCGGCGTCGCCGTAAAAGGAAACCTGGTGGCCTCCTACAGTGGTGAAAGTATCGTCGCCGCCCTTGGCAAAGCCGGCGATGTCTCCACCAGCGTCGCCGTAGAAGGTGTTATTTCTCACAGGTAAACCCGACCCCGTGAAGCTGTCATTGCCCCCTTCGGAATAGCCGTACATGCTGCCGCCGGCATCACCATAGAAAGTGTGTGTACCGTCTCTGGCCCCTGCGAGAACGTCATCGCCACCTCTAGCGTGCCCGGACATGTCACCCGCGGCGTCACCGTAGAATAGGTTGTTCGAGTCGTTTCTTGCGGTGAATGTGTCGTTTCCGCCCTGGGCGAAGTGCAGCATGTTGCTTCCAGTATCGCCAAAAAAAATGTTATTGGCCTGCCTGGAGCCTTGAAATGTGTCGTCGCCGCCGCTGCTGTGGTTGGACATGTCTCCGCCGGCATCACCATAGAAAGTGTGCGTTGCTCCTTGAGCAGTCGAGGAAATAAAAATGTCGTTGCCGCCTTGAGCCTGACCAGACATCGTACCACCGGCATCGCCGAAGAACGTGTTGGTTTCTCGTCGGCCGCCAAGCGCTTCGAAAGTATCGTTGCCGCCTTTACTGTGGTTTGTCATATCCGCCCCAGCGTCACCGTATGCGGTGACCTCGGACATTATGAGACCCTCGAAAGTGTCGTCACCACCTTGAGCGGAGTTAAATAGGCTGCCGACGGCATCTCCATAAAACGTGTATGTAGACGGTCCGAGTGCGTGAAAAGAATCATTTCCGCCTTTGGAGAAGTTGAAAAAGCTGCCTCCGGCATCGCCGATGAGGATTGTTGCTGTCGGGTCGCCCGCAAGGTCGTCGTCAGAACCAAATTGGCGGCCAACTAAGTCACCCGGCGTGATTTGAGTAGGTTTCTTAGGCATCAGGTTTCTCCAGCTCTAGGTTTCTCCAGCCCTGCCCTATGGCAATTTTAGGATGTGCTTTCCAGTAGAACACCCGCCAATAAGAAGTACTCCTTTCGAGGGATGAGCGATTTGCTGTGCTCGGCGCGCGCATTGGACAGGCAGAGAAGACCATCCAAGACCTGCGAAAATTGCTGAACCGCACCGACGTTGGCGTCAGTGGCCAAGTTTGAAAATGTCAGCGGCCTGATTTGATATCGCTGCTAAACTAGGACGCGCGGCTCGGTATGAGCCAGGCCCTGTTTCCGAAGGGCGAGCCCGTCTATCATTCCCGCAAGAAAGATCCCGTCTGGCGCAACCGGATGAATCTTGTGAGGGACCGATGAGCGAGCGGAAGGATATCGACCACAGGATCAAGGGCGTCGAAGAAGCTAGGACGGTGCTCAGTTGGTACCTAAAGCCCGGCCCGAGGAACGCTGCGGATACTGTGGCTCGGCTGATCGACATCCTCGACGATCGGGACTTCGTCGCCACGCTCGATCGGCTGAACCGGCGCAAGGTTATCCGGTTGGTCGAATGAATAAGAGCCGCCCGGCGAGGACCGGACGGCTCTTGGATGATTGCCGACGCCAAAGCAAAGACGGAAGAAGCGCAACAAGCCGACTCGCTGCCTGGACGGCGACTTTAATGCATGCACACGAAGTTTAAGGACGCTAGCGAGCCGCTGAGAACAGCCGACTATCTCCTCACTTAAGCGACGTGTTGATGTCTGAGAATCTGGTATTGAGAGTGCCGCCCAGGCCGTTGACGGCGGCAATGATCGCCAGCGAGATGCCCGCAGCAATCAGCCCATATTCGATCGCAGTCGCGCCGGATTCGTTTGACCAGAACTTCTGAATTAAACGCTTCATGTAGAGTGCCCCATGCAATTGTTAGCGCGGCGAACGCGCGCGATAGAAATGCAAAACAACTCTTAAGGTTGTGGAAATTCCGCCGGTGAAATACGGCAGTATCTTCCACAAACATCTGCTGAGCCCACAAAAAAGCTGCCCGGGCATGACACCGGAGGGCTTTCTGATGTGGCTGCCGGCTCTCCGCTGTCCGGTTCCGCCGCATTCCCAGATTGGCCGATCGAGCTTGGTTAGCGCAATGTTAAGGCACCCATCGCGCCGCCAATCCCAGAGGGCACCGCAACGCCGAGCGTGAGCGACGTAAGCAGCGGCGATGATGGTACCGGCGTCCGAATCGCTTTCCTGACTGTTTCTGCTAAATTCCTCTGCCATGCCACGTACCCGAACTCCAATCTGCCCGGAATGCGGAGCTCTCACCGTTTGGCTGCGGTCAACGCCGGCGAACAAGGGCATGGTCATCCATGCCTACGAGTGTCCAAAGTGCACATTCATTAACACCGCTGTTGAGCCAGATCCCATCATAAAAGCCAAAGGCTGGCTAAAGGGCGAGCTGCAACCGCCGGAGAAATAATGTTGAGGCGCCTGATTGCGAACCGTGGGACCAAGAAGCTCTCACGAGGCTGAAAGCGTTGGCCGACAGCAGAGTGACTGCCCCTGCGAGCAGCGGAAGCGCTCGGGCGACCGATTCCCTCTGTAACAAACAAGGCGCGCGATCTTGGCATTCGACTGTCCATAGGCTGCGGCCGGCTCCGATCGATGAAATGATAAGGCCCATCCTCACCCGCGGTTTCCTAGATACTTCGCTCATCCGTGCTAATCGAACGCGCCTTCTTCTTCCCCGGCAGCAAGAACGCGATTCTTAATTCATCACCGTTGACGCCAGCCAACGCGCACCTGCGAAAAGCGAGTCCGGTGGTCGATAACAGAAGAAAAAACTCGCTCAAGTTGAGGCCTTCAATGGACGTTTTGGTAGTGAGCGTAGCCCCCTCTGCCGATACGTCCCTCATGACGCATGAACGGCGCCATGTCCCGTCAATTGCCATGATGTGAACGTCCACGCCGCGCTCGAAGCGAACCCGCTTCTCTCCCGGATTTTTTAGGTGTTCCACTCCAGCCGCCTATAGCTTGTCTTTTTCGAAAGGCTAGCGTCAGCCACTGAAGAACCCGTAAATCGATTTTCTATCGTGCCTAGCAAAAGCCGCTGCCATCCAGAACGACGAGCGATTGCTACGATCGACAGCGCAGACAAGTCTGCCCCAGAGGATCCCCGAGGGTGGAAAACAAACGCTTCGCTCTCCGTGAGACGGTTAACGCGCCTGCCTGCCTTGCAACGCCTCGTTGCGCATATTTCGACGTCTTAGATCGCTCGATGCCGACAAGCGAAGCTTGGTCGCCTGTATGCGGATCGCGTTCGCTGAACGATCTAGCGCTTTCGCCACGTCTTCAGCCGATCTTCCGGCCAGTAGCAGAGACTTTACTCGGGCCAAATCAGCCTCTGTCCACTTGCGGCTTTTCTTAGGCTTCAGGTTTATCGGTCTAGTCAGCATCCATCGTATCTAGCAAACGCGGAGTTGTCCTGCCAACCCTTCTGCAGAAGGGCTGCGCGCCTTTAAAAACAGGTGCCGGGGCGCTTAGACCCGACATGGCGACTTTCCCGCTCACTGAATAAACCATTCAGCACGCATTCATTAGTCTCTTCTAAACTGCTTGTTGGACGCATAGTCTGGCTAGGTGAGGAAGCATGTCCTTTGACCCGATGGCCGCAGTAGTGGATTGGCTCGATGCTTATCGCTCCGGCGACCTTGAAGGTATTCTCGGCCTTTATGCCGACGCCGCTACGATCGAATGTGGTTGCGGCGGCGCGACGACGATAAATGGTCGCGAGGCTTTACGTGCATATTGGGAGCAGCGCCTAAGAGATTCTCCGGCCGCGGACTTGGACAATCTCGAACCGGCCCGTGATGGCGTTGCCATTACTTACGTTTGCCACGGCTCAAATATCCGGGCTGGCTTTGAATTTGATGCTGCTGGCCAGATCACCTTCCAAAAATGCGGCCCGCCAAATTAGGGCCATTTGACCGCGCAAACCGGCTAAGGGTCATCAGGCTGGTCGAATAAAAAGCCCGGCCACCATCGCCGGCGCCGAGCAAGAGCGGCCGCAGGCTAATCGCGGGTACCTACCCGACTTCATCATCTGGCAGTTTTTTTTCGCTGCGCCAATCGGTGTTTGCCGTGTCGTCGTAGCCGCTTCTATTACTGTAGAACATCAAGGCCATCAGGCCGCATCCAATAACGAGTGAGAAAACCGTCCCGAGCGCCAAGGCGATCCAACCATGGATCGACATCTCAGCGTCCTCAGCTGACGTCCATGCCATCATCGACCAGACAATTGCGAAGAGCAGCATGGCGAACAGAACGATTAAAACGATGGCCTGACCAAAGTTAATCGTCCGGGATGGATTTTGCTCGCGCATTGCAACCTCCCTGTCGGCACCGTGCCTGTCCGGCTATTAGACACTCCATCGCAACGGATTACAAAAAGCCCGGCCTCCGTTCGACAGCCGGACAAGTTGCGGAGGCAAACACGACCGGGTCACCCGCTCATGGGGCTACCGGACGGTGACGCGCGCGATACCACCCACGCCGATTGCATTGGCTGCTGCTCGAGACAGATCGATGCAACGCCCCTTGATAAACGGGCCCCCGTGATCCGGACTTTTACCGACCGATCATTGGCTTTATCATCGTGACGTGGCTGCCGAAGCGCGTAGTGCGGTGTGCGGCCGCCAGGGCGTAAGTTGAACCGTTCGCCCGAGGCCGTCCTGCGGCCGTGATGGCCATCTCCTACGCCGTATGGCTAGCGATGCATGTTTCCTCCTTGGTCATGGTGAGGTTGAGGGATACGACGCCTTCGAGGAAGTTCTGAGCAGCAGCAGGCCTGACGGAGAGCACGCACAGCCAGGCTGCCGCTAAAAGGTGGGTCATTGAGTTTCCATTTGTGTTGATGCTAGATTTTCCCGGCCGGAGCGATCCCAGGAAGCACACGCGACGGTCGGCCCGCCGCTCAGGGATTCGGCTGAGCGTCAGGCCATTTCATTGGCTGCTGTTTGATGGAACGAAATCTATTATTGCCGCTTTTTCCTGCGGTCGGCAGTTGTGTGGTGCTGTCGGCCAGCTGATGTGCCCTGCGCCGCCGGTGACAGGCGATGGCGAAATCCGCTCCGCAAGCCGCAGAAGCTAACGAATTTCGCCGGTAAGGTTGAGTAGTTAGGTTAAGGAGCGGCTTGTGTTGTGCACATGAACGAAGGGCTTAGCGTCAAAAGTGTCGCGTGACGTTGCCGGACTTGTCGTTCGTACCGGCAACATTTCAATTGCGTGGCACGGGGTCGCTCAATTGCAATATGAGCGGCCCCACTAAGCTAGGCGGATGTTGACCGGAACCTTGTCGATCAGATCTGATTATTTGAGGAGCCGATGGTCGTTCTTCCAAGGTCATACAATCCGGTTTCCGTCGGCCCAGGAAGGATTCCAAGAATTCTGTTCTTTCCGGCGGTTAGCAGATGATCCCTTAAGCTGTCGCCGGGCTCGGCGGCTCACCATGTCCCTCAACCTCAGGCGGCGGGCCTTCCATTATGTTATTGGGGGCTTGATGAAGCGCCGCCGGAACGAAACCATTTGATCCCAATTTTCACGAGCCGGCAGCTTTTGCAGAAGCTGTTGGCCGAGCTCCGCGGCGTTCCCTGCCACCCAACTCAACCGTCGGGGAGCGTCTCCAGTTTCAATCGCTGGGCTCGGGATCATTCCGAACCGAGTTCAGTGAGGCGGCCGGCGGCGAAATCCATCCGCCGCCGGGCCAATCCTTCCCGAGGAACGAATTAGTCTGTGCTGATTTTTCACGGAGCCGGAAGCTTTCCTCGGCCCGTCGTCGAACGGCATTCCCATCTCATCTGGCCGAGAGGATTCCGGATACTGCGGTACAAAAGCGTCGCCGCTCTCCATTTCGGTTAGGACGCTATGATCCCGAGGAGCGCCGAGACGCATTCGGTTCGGTTGAGCCAGCCGAGCGTTGCGTGAGCTTGGCCTCGACGTTGAATGAGGGCCCATCCAACGAGCATTGCGGCCAGAATGAGCGCAGACTTAGACTTGAGGACTTAGCCGGGGACTCCCAGTTGGCGAAGGCCAAGTCGGCGTCAGACCTCCAACCTTCGGCGACGCGCGAAGGTTGGACCGGTAAGACTCCACGCTAGCCTGCTGAGCGCTTGACATCCCTTGGCGGGCCATTGGCCGCTCGAGATCGACATGCTGCGATGGCCCGATTGGATAACAGAAGGCGGCTCGTGATGCCCTCTCGCATCAGTCTGGCTACGTGAAATGTGAGGAACTGGTTAGCCTCACGAGCATCGTCCAGGTCTCCAGAGCGCCGCAGAAAATCGAAAGCGATATCGACGGCCTCATCAAGAAGCGCAGCGAGCGAGACAGTAGTCAGGGTCGCCTCCCATTATGAAATTGCGAGCTCTTTACGCACGGTCGCGGCAGAGTTGCCAACTTTTTCGACAACGCTTTGCAACTCCTCCTTCGTAACCTTGAGGTGCTTGGTCCAGTATCGAACTTCATGCTCTTCGTGCATGTTGATCTTGCTGCGATCTTGCCGAGCTTTCTTTTTAAGATCGTCCATAGCAGCCTCGATTCGCCTGTCAGAACAGCGGACAGCGGCATCAAGTTCCCGCCAAGACCGCTTCAAAGCCATCTGGCACGGTCAGCGAATTGCTGCCGCCAGTCGCGCAGGTTAGCGCTCTGTAAAAGCCTTACGATCACATAAAGGAGCCGCGCCAACCCAAAGGTCCGCGCGGCGAGTTCGTCTATGCAAGAGTTTGCGTGCATGCAAGGACGTGGGATCAAGAGCTCTAATTGAGCGTTGTTCCCAGTGACTCACGTTTCGATGGCCCACATTTGAAACGCCTATTTGACCTTCTACGGTGAACTCCAGCGTGGCCAGTACGAGTCCGTCGCGGGAAAGGTATGCAATTGCGGCCCCGCTGCGGACCGGCTGAAGGTCGTCGAATTCCGAGGCCGGGCAGTCGTTGAGACGCCGTTCCCAGTAGGCCCGCAATGCGTCCCGCCTACAAATAATTTTGGTCCCGCTAAAAGCCCATGATACGGTTCCCGTCACGTCATTGTCGGGCGATTGAGCCCTTTGCGCGTCGCCGGTGCACCACGAGCGTGTGTCTGCCTTGACGTACTCCCCAATTATAATGGTTGCTTGATTGCCGGAGCAGTCCGGCGGATTTTGCGAGAATACAAGGAGTGAGCCGGTTAGCAGGCTTGAACTCGCAGGGACGGTGATGATCAGCAGGCACTGTGCAATTGCGGCAGGCCCTCGCTCTCCGGCTCTGCCACGCGGCCATCAATGCATACGCGACCGAGAAGAGACCCTCGTCATTAGAATTTGCCACTTATTCCCGATTTTCATCGGAACTACTGTGTGTCTTCCTCGTTCACGATGACTACAAAGAATGGAGGAATTGATCATGAAGGCGCGTTTCTTATTTAGCACGGCGGTCGGCTTGGTGTTCGCCACCGCAGCAATTGCTCAGTCACCAAGCGCGACAGCAACCTCCCCTAGCACACAACAAACGCAGTCCCCGAGCACCTCTTCGCCTACGACTCAGAAGGCACCCGATACGACCAACGATCGGTCCACGTCCACCTCACCAAGCACATCCACCAGCTCTTCGCAGGCGCAGACGACTGCTCCATCGTCGGCGGCCGGGTCTTCGACATCGCAGCCCCCGCAGGCGCAGACCAACACGGCGCCCGCAACGGCCGGCGGCCAGATGCAGGCTCCGACCAGCGGCGGTGCTAACGCTGCAGCGCAGGCAACGACAACGAATAATACGGCGCAGTCTCCTTCTAACAACGCGGCGCAAGCTCCCTCGACGAACAACAATGCGCAGTCGCAATCGACCAGCGTCAATGCTTCCGTCAATATCAACGACCAGCAGCGCACGCGTGTTACCCAGTCGATTTCTCGGCTCAACGTGCAGCCTCTGAACAACGTTAATTTTTCCCTGACCGTGGGCACCTCTGTTCCCCGCGACACCCGCCTGCAGACGCTTCCCTCTGAGGTCGTTGAAGTCGTACCGCAATATCGAGGCTACAGCTTCTTTGTGGTGCGCGACGAAATCGTCATCGTCGAACCTTCGACCTTGCAAATCGTAACTGTGCTGCCGCGCTCCGGTGGATCAACGGCCGCCGCGCCTGCACCGGCCCGCTCCAAGGTCTCGTTTACCGACAAGGACCGGGACGTTGTGCGCAAGCACGTCAAGACGAGGACAACTGAGCGCCAAACGACCGGCAGTACGACCAAGACGGTTATCCGCCGCGGCGAGCGTCTACCGGAAACGGTCGACATTGAAGAATTTCCCGACGTCGTTTACCGAGAAGCTCCTTCACTGCGCGACTACCGCTACATCCACCGCGAAAATCGCACCTATCTGGTCGACCCCGGAGAGCGCGTGGTGATCGACGAAATTGACTGACACGACTTCACAAAGTGAATCGAGGCGGCCAATGGGCCGCCTCTTTTTCGCAATGTCATTACAAAGGCCGAAACCTCGGGTGCGATGGCTCTCATATGGGGGCTCGCGCACTTTTCCGTATTATATTTTGGCAGGTCCTACTCAGATTGACTTCGTGGCGTGTGCCTTATCGGGCAGTGCAGCCAATTGCTGAAGCGCGACCCGACTGTTCAGCGCCGCAAAAGTCTCGCGCGTACTGAAAAAACTGACGGCTTCGTCAAAATCCTCAGCTTCTACAATTTTTGCTCGCGCGATGGCGAGGTCGGAATCGATCTGGCCACGGCTGCGTGGCTCATCAACCAGCGATCTCAAATGGGCCGCGCACAGATCCATGTCCTTACGCAATTCGTGCAGCGAGCTTGCGCCGTAGATCGGTGCCGCCAAGGCCAACTCTTTTGCGCGAATCAGTACTTTCGGCGGTAGATTCTGTTCGGGAGTTGCGAATAAGCGGGCGTGCTGGCCTGGCTGCAGCGCGCGCGACGACACGATGGCCAGCGGCATCGACAGCCACAGACCTACGATTACCGGCGTCATCCACAGGAATAGCGGTAGCGACACCGCATAAGCGCTAATCGCCATCAGTACACCGAACACGGTCGGTGCCGCGTACTTTCTGACCACTTCGCGGATCGGGACAACGCCGTCGTCGCGGCGCTGAACCTGCCAGCCGGCATCCCGACCAAGCAGAATCTCGCCGACCGCCGACGATTGGAAGATCATCATCACTGGCGCGATCAGGCCGGACAGCAAAGTCTCGACGATGATGCCGGACAAAGCAAGAAAGCCGCCGCCGAACCGCGCTCGATTTTCGGCCTGGGTGAGCAGCAAAACGTAGGCAAGCAGTTTTGGTACGATCAGAAGACCCATCGTGCCGGCGAAGACCCAGGCCGCGCGAACCGGATCTTGGGCTGGCCACTGCGGAAACAGCGAAAATCCCTTTGCGAAATATTCCGGACGCACAAACTGGGCCTGCAGCGAGATGAGAATCCCGAGCACCAGAAACATAAGCCACAGCGGCGCAGTTAAATAAGAACCGATGCCGGTCAGGAGATGCAACCGCGAGACCCAATGAAGCCGCGGCGCTCCCAGCACAGCCAGGTGCTGCAGATTGCCCTGACACCATCGGCGGTCGCGCGCTGCAAAATCGAGGAGCGACGGCGGGCATTCCTCGAAACTGCCACCCAGTTTCGGTGCCATGTGGATCGCCCATCCGGCGCGCCGCATGAAAGCTGCTTCAATGAAGTCATGGCTGAGAATATGGCCGCCGAACGGCTTGCGCCCGGGAAGTTCGGGCAGGCTGGCATGTTCTGCAAAGGCGCGCACGCGGATGATGGCGTTGTGTCCCCAGTAATTGCCTTCCGAGCCGTGCCACCAAGCGATTCCGGAGGCGATTACTGGGCCGTAAAGCCTGCCAGCGAATTGCTGCATCCGTGCGAACAGCGACCGCGCATTGACAACGATAGGCAGCGTTTGGATCAGACCGACGCCGGGATGCTGCTCCATACCGGCGACCAGGCGCACGATCGTGTCACCAGTCATGAGGCTGTCGGCGTCCAGGATGATCATGTGATCATACCCAGCGCCGAATCCCTTGACCCAATCCTCAATATTTCCCGATTTGCGCGCGGTGTTGCGCATCCTATGGCGATAAAAGATGCGATCGCTGGCAGTCTCGCGGCGCAGTTTCAAAATGGCTTTTTCCTCGGCCACCCAGATTGCAGGGTCAGTGCTGTCACTCAGCACGTACCAGTCGAACTGCGCGGCGTAACCGGTCTCCGATATAGATTCCCACATCGCCCGCAACCGCGCCGTGATCTGATGGGGATCTTCGTTATAGGTCGGTAACAGCATCGCGTTGCGGCTTGAGATCATCGCAAGTGGCGTAAGCGGTTCTATAGCGAGCGGATCCCGTGCGCGCATCAACAGTAGGGCGAAGCCGGCCAGCGCCGACATAAACGAGAACGCGACCCAGGCGAACAGCAGCACGAAGAGCGCCAGGACCATGCCTTCGAGGACGGTCACGCCGCCGACCTTCAGCACCTCGAACATCTCGTAGCCGCCGGCCGCGGTCAGGGCCACGGTGCCGAGGAGGATGTAAGCGCGCCGCAGAACAGTCGGCATGGGCCTGAACTGCGCGCGTCGTTGGGAGGAAGCTGGCCCTGCGAGCCCATCCGATATCATCGTCAGCGGCATCTCTGGCGGTAGAAACCCCTCGCCCGCGCCGGCCGGCAACGCAGCCGCAGGCACGGTAACCAACGGCATTGGGTTCTTCACATTCACGGTGTCCATCGATAGACCCAAACTTCGGAGATCGCCTGATCGTCCTGCATCAAAGAAGCGCGCAATTCGACCGGCGCCTTACTCTTGACCGGCATCTCGAAACTCAGGCGCCAGCCGCCGTTTTGCGGATTCCGCTGTGTTACGATATTGCGGATTTCAGCCTTTTCGGCCGTGACAACACCTTTGATCTTGGTGGGATCGATGGATTTGAGCTTGTCGCCAATCAGATCGAGCACAAATAGCTTAGTATCGTCCCCGCGCGCACCGATGCCGCTGCGTGAAAAGATCGCCAGCGCCGACGGCTTCGGTTGATCGGGCCCCCAATGCAGGCGGTAGGTAAACGCGAGTTCGCCCTTTGCTGGAAGCGGGTTTTTCGGACGCCAAAAGGTACCGATATTGTCGTGAATCTCTTCCTTGGTCGGAATTTCCAGCAGTTGCACCGATCCCTCGCCCCAATCGCCAATCGGCTCCACCCAGAGACTGGGGCGCCGTTCGAAACTTGATTCGAGATCCTGGTAGTCGGAGAAGTCTTTCTGCCGTTGCATCAGTCCAAAGCCGCGCGGATTTCGGTCTCCGAAAGAGCTGATCTGCAGATCGCGCGGGTTATGCAGGGGTCGCCAGAGCTGCTCGCCTCGCCCGTTGAAAATTGCCAGACCGTCGGAATCGTGCACGGCAGGGCGGAAATCGTCCACTTCCTTGCGGTCGTTCGGACCGAAGAAGAACATGCTCGTGATCGCCGCGAGGCCAGTGTTTTTTATTTCCACCCGCGGATAAATGACCATTTCTACATCGAAAATGGTCGTATCGCCTGGCCGGATGGTGAACCGATAGGCGGCCGCGGCACTTTCACTGTCGAGCAACGCATGGACTACAATCGAGTTGGCGTTGGACGCCGGCTTCTCGATCCAGAAGGACTTGAACTGTGGGAATTCCTCGCCGGCCGCCTCGCCGGTGTTGATGGACAGGCCCCGCGCGGACAAGCCGTATACTTGGCCTTTGGCCACCGCGCGGAAATAGCTGGCGCCGAGAAAAACGCAAACCTCGTCATAGTAATCGGGCTTGTTGATCGGGGCATGCAGTCGGAAGCCGCCGAAGCCTAAGTCAGCCCCGGCCGGCGGGGGCGGCGTAGCGCCAAAGGAGAAATTCTCAGGTTGATAAGGGACTTGGGTCGCCTGGCCATTGGCCACTTCATAGATATCGACGCGATTGGTGTAGAACGAGCCACGATGAAAGAACTGCACCTCGAAGGGCAGCTTCTCGCCGCGCCACAAAGCCTTCTCCGGATTAAAGCGCAGCGCGCGGTATCGGTCGTAGTCCAGATCCTTGAGGGAGTCTGGCAGCTTGTTGTCTGGCGCCTTGAACGCCTTGGCGGCGGCTTCCCGCGCCATTTGCCGCACCACGGCGGCGTCGAACGGCACAGGCCCGGGAGCTGCGCGGGCGCTGCGCGGGATAATCGTCATCAATGGCAAAGCGGCCGAAGCGCCGAGAAGTTGTCTGCGGTTCAAGGTGTCTCCAAACGCCAGAGTGATATGCAATAACACGCGCTGCACCATCGAGTTCCGTGAGCTGGAACATTCAGCGCTCTGCGCTTGCCGTGATTGCCGGTGTTTCCCGACTCTACCTCACTAAACGCGGGCGTTTCCCAACCCGCGGTTGGCCGGTGTCAAACGCCAGTCGACGGCGCACGAACTGACCATAGAACGAGTAAAAATAGCGCTGTCCGGTTACCGATAGACGTTGAATCACTCGGTTCACGCCGTGCGACGCCGCTAAGTCACCATTCAATGCGGCAGCCAAGATGCCCCCTGCCGGATGACTCACAAAAACCCTCAAGATCAGCTTTCCACGACGGACGCAGCGCTTCGACGATGCTGCATTGATCCGCATTAGTGCTGCCAATTTATCCCGCCGGTTGTTCATAATTCCCCGTCGCGTAGCCCGGTGTCTCGCATCGGCCGCCTGACACGCCACACCACTCCGCCCTGACTGCTGAGCTTGACCTCCGGTGAAAAAAATGGCCCGCCGAAGCGGGCCATCGTGTTATCGGGAACGACCGTACAATTCTCGCTCCTTGCGCACCTGCCCCGCATCGTAGGGCGGGCTTGCCGGGTCATACCCGCTCCAGCCCGACTTCTCCCAGGCCACACGGCGATCATTGAGATTGACTGACGATGGGCTCATCAGCGCCTCGAGGCGCGCGCGATCGGCCTCGTTGACCTTTGCCGAGACCAACGTGCCGCCGCGGCGAACGCCTTCCGCGTAAAGGGGTGCATCTTCCTTGGAGACGCCAGCCTCGGTCAGAGCACCAACAATGCCGCCGGTTGCTGCTCCGGCGGCAGCGCCGACTGCCGTGGCGGCAAGCCATCCTGCCGCGACAACTGGTCCAAGGCCAGGAATTGCAAGCAGCCCTAGTCCGGCTAGAAGGCCCGCAGCGCCGCCGATCCCTGCACCGATTCCGGCACCGGTGCCGGCTGCTTCGGCGCGATCATCGACGCCATCACCGTCGCGGTCCTTCTTGCCGTCGAACCAGCCCTCGGAGTTGTTGGCCACGATACTGATGTCCCCATGAGGAACGCCGGCGGCCTCAAGGCTTCCGACAGCTTTCTGCGCTTCCGTATACGAATCGTACAAACGCGAAATGGTCACGGTCATGAGATTACCTTCCGGTTACTTTGCTGCGTTGACGTTACCCTGGAAATCGACGCTGATCGCACTGGTCGAGCCCCCCTTGGTCGCTTTGCCGCGCCATACGCCGTTGTCGTCTTTTTTCAGCTCGGTGACGTTCGTGTACCCAGCCTTTTCAATGGCACTCTTGGCCTGCCCCTCGGTGAAGGAGTTGCGTCCGGCGACCGGCGCATTGGAGTTCTTCTGCTCGCTGTTGACGGCATTGTTGCCCGGACGATCTTTTGCCGCCGGGCTCTGGGCATGGGCTACTCCCGAGATCAGGAGAGCGGCGACACAGATAGTCGAAACGCATTTCATAGGTCCCTCATAGGTTGGTGTTTGGGATCCTCCAACAAGCTGTTAGCTGACGCGTTCCATTGATTGCCGAAAAAAGGCCTGGACCTACGATAGCGGCGCGACATCCCATGCTTATGCCATTCTTTCCCGTAACGGCGGATCATATGGCCGGCTTGCGTGCCTTTGCTTGACTCACCGCCAAACCATGATCGGGAACTTTCGGCAATTGCGCGGATTGATTGACGCGTTTGCGTCTCGCAAATTTTGCAATTGGAGGATACACCATGAAAACACTTTATCTCGCCGGAACCCTAGCTGCTTTCGCTTGTACCTCGGCCTTCGCTCAAACGACGACGGTTTCCAGCGACTACTACGTAGTGCGCGATGCCACCACCAAGAAGTGCACAATCGTTGATAAGAAGCCAACGACCACGACAACGACGATTGTCGACAACGGAACGTTCAAGACCAGAACGGAAGCCGAAACCGGCATGAAGACCATGAAGGTCTGCACAGAGAACTGACGCGCGTCAGCACCCGTCACTTCGATCGGTGACGGGTGCTTGTGCCGACCGGTCACGGTATCGCGGTTCCGATTAGCGAGAGTCGACGCGACCAATCGCAAGGATGCGCAACCGCGTGTCCAGCGCTCCACGACGTCTCGCGCTTGCAGCACATGTCGGCGCGGCTTGAACCTTAGCGAACGGCAGTGCCCAGCCGCCTTCGCGCGTAGCGGAAAGCGGGACACGCATGACTCGATCACTCAATGGGTCCCGTTGCCGAAGTGCTAATCGAGTGGGCAACACGCCTCTGTTGTGATTAACAATTTCAGGAGCACATCGATCGATTAAGGGAACCTCCGTCCGCGTGACACATCCCTCGCAGCGAGCGCCAACGCTAAGCGTCGTTCTAAGTCAAGCCTGCGATCTTCTATTGGCGGCTTGAAAATATTATCGCGAGCGACCACGCCTCGATGCTCGTCGGCTTGGATTGCATCGATGTTGCAATCTTCGAACGTGCAGTACGTGAAAGCGACGCTGGTGGTCCCCTCATCGAGCAGTATCTGGCATTTGACGAACTCACAGCAGTCGTATCTCAGGAAAACGGGACGCCCGCGGAAATCCAGTACCCTTCCCTGAAATCTCGTTTGGTAGATAACGTGTTCGTCCGCACCATTGTCTGCGTTCATTTCGCGCCTAGGATTTCTGTTCATAGTTCGGTTATGCATTAGTCGGCTATCGGTCCCACTATTTTCTAATGTCAGAACTCCACCAGCTCATAGCGGTCAATCCCGGCATGGAGCGTCAGCCGCCTCGGGATGTCGACAAACAATTCCTCCGACGCCGGATGCGCGTCCAAATCCCCGCGCTCTATATGCAGCTGTCTTCCTCCTCGGCCGCAATCGAGATACCAGGATTTCCCGCTCGTCCATTTCTGCCAGGGCTCACAATAGTCAGCACCACGTTTTCTGAATCAATCCAATAGTTATGATAGGTCATATAAGTCAATGTATTGACGAGTACCAACGTGGCGCGCGGTCCCCGATCATTCAGTTAGAAACCGTTTCCCCGCCTTCCACACGGTCGATGGAAAATGTCGGGACAAAGCGGCAATTCGACGGAACGACCTTAAGTGTTGGCAGTTTTCACTCCGCCAACACACCAGGAGGACGATCATGAAATTCATTTCCACGGCTGCCATTGCAATCGCTTCGCTGGCCTACTTCTCGCATGCCCTCGCTCAGAATGGAGCGGCGGGCGGAGCCGTCGGCGGCGCAATCGTCGGTGGCGCCGTCGGCGGCCCTGTCGGTGCCGCCGTTGGCGCTGCCGCCGGCGCCACGGCAGGCGGCATTTCCGAGGCCAACCGTCCCCGCTTCCACAGCTACGTCACCGAGCGCCGTCACCCGTCGTACCGGTATGACCGCGAGCTACGCGTCGGTGCCGTATTGCCCGACAGCGGCGTCACCTATTATGAAGTTCCGCGAGAGTACGGTTCCACTGCCTATCGCTACACGGTGGTCAACGATCGGACCGTACTGGTCGACCCGGGCACCCATCGTATCGTCGAAGTGATCGACTAAGCGCGCTTTTCGAGGCGGGCCGAAAGGGCCGCCTCGACCAGTTCGGTGCGTCTTTATGGGAGGATCATCTTGCCCATATTTCAATATTTCGTGCGGGTCGGCGCCGTACTCCTGGGAGTTCTATTTGCCATCGGCGAAAGCGACAGCTCTCCGACAAAAAGCTCCTCCGCAAAGGGCTGGAGGCCCACCGATTCATTGCGCAGCATGGCGCATCATCGTCAGCCGGAAGACCCGCCACGTGCCCGGGACGCGGCGCTTCGCATCGTCAAATAATAGATCGGAGGCCCCAAGCACTGTCTATTCAACGTGCCGTTCCTAAAGACTTAATCAGGTCGTTGCTTTGTTCAGGAGTTGCTAGAGGTGGATGACTTCCAGCTAATGACGATCATAGCCGAGGCTATTAGCACTTGTGCTATCGAGAACCGCAACGGAGAAAAATTGCCGATAACGAGCGAGCAAGCGACCTGCGTTGCAAAGGTAGTGATCACGGCTCTCTCGCTGGCCGGTTTTGAGATCACGCCGATGGCAAAGACGGCGGGTCCAACCTAATCCGGCGCTGCCAGCGGTAGGCTGCACCGGATTGTTGTCCATCCGTCGGCACGGATGTAGTCAAACTTTCCTTCTAAGGCGCGGAGGCGCTCGTGCATCCCCGTCAGGCCCCGGCCGAATTTCGGCTCTAGGGGCGCCCTCGCACCATTATCGGCAACCTCGACCAGAATAGCTTCGTTCGTCACCTCGGTCTTCACGCTCATCTTAGACGCACCGGCATGTTTCAGGACGTTGGTGATGCCTTCCTGCAGCAAACGGTATACGGTCTGAGCGACCACACTGTCCGCCGTGACGATCCGGGGATCGATCTCGAATGTCACGGCCATTTCAGGCACCTGCGTGTGTACGTCACGCAAAAGCTTTTGAATGCTAGCATCCAGACCCAGCTCTTCGATGAGCATTGGTCGCAGCCGCTCAAGAATGCGGCGGTTGGCGATTTGCAAAGCCTCCACCGCCTGCAGCACACGCTCCTCTCCCATGGACCGGTTGGTGCCGCTGCCGCGGTCGTCGATCATAGCAGTAACGTTAGCCCGGATAGCAAACAGAAGCGGACCAAGTTCATCGTGCAACTCACGCGAGATGTCACGTCGCTCCTCATCTTGGATGGAGATCATCCTTCGTAATAGACTTCGGTTCTCTGAACTGAGGCGACCGAGAGTCAAAGCAAGCTCGTTCACGGACAAGCAGCTTTCCCGAACTTCAGGGGGGCCGGAACAATCGACTTTCTTCGAGAAGTCACCAGTGCGGAGCCGTGCCAGCCCCTCAGCGAGATCGCGTAAGGGCTGCAGCGCTGCGCCAATCGTCACAAACGACAAGAGGCCGGCAAGCAATGCCATGCCGACGAGTGACCCGAGAAGCGAGAGAAAGCCGATCCATTTCTCGTAGATCTGCGCAGAGAGATCTGGTTCGAAAATAAGATCGCCGACCCGGCGACCTTGGACCAGGACGGGAATATGCTGCGCAAGGTCAGGCACGAACAGCGCTTTCACGAACCATTCCGGGACCCTGCCGGACGTCTTGCCCTGCTCCGGTGCATGCACCTCGCCATCACGGCGAAACCGGATCGCGTCCGCAGGTGTCGAACCGAGCTGATCGACGAACGCCGCAAGGATTGCGTCGGGTCTTGTGGAGGCCGCGAGAGCGGCGTTCAAACCCGCCGCGACGGTGATTGCCGACCGCGCCGATGGCTCGTTTTCCTCCAAAATTTGATCCGAGGAGAAAATCCATAGCAAAGCGAGGCCGGCGATCAGGGCGCTCAGAAACATGCCGCCGAGCAGCACGCAAATGCGTGCACGCAGCGACAAAGTCGTCCACATTGGAATCATTAAATTGGTCAACCCGGCACCATTCCTCTGGTCAAAGCGTTGAAATCCAATATGCATAGCATAATTGCGAGATTGTCCCGCCGATGGCACAGACTGTGAAGCTCCTGATTGTCGATGACCACCCCGTCGTGGTGTCGGGCTGCCGTTCGCTGTTTGCGTCGGACCCTACAATATCCATCGATGAGGCGGTCGATGAGAAATCGGGGCACCGCGCCTATCTATCTAAACGGCCCGACGTGACGATCATCGACATCAATCTGCCGGATCTTTCCGGCTTCGAGTTGATGCGTCGTATCCGCAAGGATGATCCCGACGCGCGGATTATCATGTTCAGCATGAATGACGATCCAGCCTTTGTGGTCCGAGCCATCGAGCTCGGTGCCCAAGGCTATGTCTCTAAGGGCGACGATCCGCGTCTGCTCATCAAGGCAGTACGCAAAGTGGCTGCGGGTGAGAACTTCATTTCTCCGCATCTCGCAAAGACAGTAACGTTCTCAGGCGCTGCTATCCGGGCAAATCCGGCCACAAGCATGTCGGCCCGGGAACTGGAAATTCTTCGGCTCCTCGGCCGGGGCGACAAGATCGTTGAGGTCGCCGACGCGCTCGGCATCTCCTACAAGACGGTAGCAAATACCACGTCCCTACTGAAGCAAAAGCTGGGCGCACGGAACCACTCCGATCTTATCCGTATAGCCGTCGAGATGGGCTTAAATTAGAGTTCTTCACGATCAAGTCTTGGCCACTTTTTTCGGCACAGCTCCCATCAGCCGCAGGCTTAAAGCCTAAGGACGTGGATCGACAAGTGGCTAGCGTTCCTATGACATGGGAAGTGCCGCCACAGTCTTAGGGAGGCGCCACGCCTGTCGCCGGCCGCGCGAAATTCACTGTGGAAATGCTGCATTGCGTGCGTGGGCGCAGCGCAACAACAGCGCCAAGCGCGGAACGAGTGGCGGACGCTTAATCGCGTCCGCCGGACTTATCACCAATGATGACGATGACCGCGGCCGCGGCTCCAGCCGTAATGATGCCCGCGCCCGCGGGACCAGCCGTAATGATGTCCGCGTCCACCACGATGCATGTGGCCATGACCATGACCGTGGCCGCCCTTTATCTCGATCGCATCGCCCGAAGCTGTCATCGGCGCTAGCCACGGCCGCTCCACTTCCCGCCGTCAGCAAAGGGCCGCGACCCCGGCGATCATCATCCGTTTCATATTGCTCTCCTTTGACCGCACCATGCGGCCGTTGACACAAATTCCCGGGCTGCGATGGGTTCCTGAATCGGCGTTACGAAGACAACTGCTGGCATCAGCGCGTCTTTTGGAATATGGCGCCGCCCGTATTGCTTCTTTTACCCGGAATCGTCATCCAAGCACGGAACCAGGAAACTGCTTTCGCTGTTGTTGCGCAAGACCGAATGAGCGGTCTCGACAGTGGAGGTCATAAAATGAATAGGAGATTGATGGGATCGGCTGCGGCCATTGCCTTGATTGCCACGACTGCTTTCGCTCTGGCGCAGGGCGGCGGCGCGAGCGGATCAAAGGGCGGCGATGCACCTGCCGCATCAGCACCGCGGGCCGGCGAGGCTCCTTCGAACAACATGCCCGCTGCAAAGGGGACGGCAAGTGACGGCAAGTCGATGACCGATTCCAGGTCTGCACCTGATGCCAAGGCCGCCTCCGACCAGAAGGCCGCGCCTGCCAAACCAGCAACGACCGCCCAGGATAAGCCTGCCGTCGCTCCGTCGGATAAAGCCGGGACCTCTGCGCAAGAGCGCACCGACACTAAGGGCGCGAAGTCCGCGACGGACACCAAGTCGACAAGCGATACCAAGGCCGCCACTGACGCGAAGACCGGCGACGGCAAGGCCGGCTCCGCGTCTACGACGGGCAATGCCGCGACGTCTGCAACCGTTGCCCTTCCTGCCGAAAAGCGCACGCAGATCACTAGTGCGATCCGGCAAGAAAAGGTCGAGGAAGTTCGCAATGTGAACTTCAACATCTCAGTAGGCGTGACGGTACCGTCTACAGTACGCGTGCACCCGCTCCCAACGCGAGTAATCGAAATCTATCCAGAATGGCGCGGATACGACTTCATTCTGGTCAATGGTCGTTACGTTATCCTTCGACCGCAGACGCATGAGATCGTCTACATCATCGAAGGTTAGGCCCGGCGCCGCCTTGTGGCGCTAGACACTCGTTCCTCGTTCACTCTACTGCCCCGGGTCCACATCCGCGGGCAGTTTTTTTGGCCTTGTGCGGATCAATGCAGCTACAGCGGAACGATTGCCACTTTATCCCGTTGGCGTCTCGGTTGAACAAGGGAGCTTGAAGATGAAGTTATCAACTTACGCATTTGCCGCTGCCGTGGTGGCGACCATAACTACCCCGACCTTTGCAAGTGCGCAGGACGTGCGCGTTCGCATCGGCGAGGATCACGGAATGTCCCGCGACTATGACGGCGGCTACCGCGGCCCTCGCGCGGAATATCGCCGCGATCATGGATGGCACCGCGGCTGGCGCAATCGCGACCGGGTGGTAGTGATTAAGCAGCGCCGTCATCGTTGGGAATGATCCTACGAAGTGGCCCGCATGGGCCACCTCTCCTTTTCTGACAAGGTTATCCGCATGACTTTTCTAAAGACATTCGATCGACGTGCAGCTGGCTTAATCATCTTCGCTGGTTTCATCACGTTAGCATTTGCGACCCAGGGCTCCGCGGTGCCTAATGCCCCCGCAGGAGCTTCTGACGCGCTAATCGCATCGGGCCGAGCGCCTATGGACCAAGACGCCGCACGGGTTTCGCAAACTGCTGCCGATAGCGTGTGCGAAAAGCAAAACTGGCCATACTACTCCGAAGAATGCCTGCGCGGCGAAGGCGGCGGATCCGCTCCGCGTCAAGTTCACCTACAACCGGCTGCTGTCGAGCCGGCGAAGCCGACACCTATCCTCGCCTCTACAAACACCGCCGAGCGCAAGCCAACTGAGTTCCGCCAAGTCACAGAAACGCCCCGCCGGCGTAAGATACGCCAGACGCCGAACTATGCAAGCCGGCGCATTTCAAGGCCACAAGTGATGCAACCTGAGGATTCCGAGCAACTACCCTTGACGTGGTGAGCTTGCTACAGCGTTTGCGCGTACTGATTGTTGGGCTAGTGAGCGTCACGTCATCCATGGGTGCCAAGAAATGTGGCGCCTGGCGTGACCAAGCGCTCGACCAATAAATTACCATCGCCTTAATTTTTACGGCATGTTGTGGAAGGTCGCACCGGCAAATGGATTCAATAGCGTCAAACAACGAACGTCGCAGCGGATTTTCCCGCTTTTTTGGAGACCTTGCTAACAAGACTTCTCAACTCGCGGGTCGAGCCACGACGTTCATCGTCGCATTCGCCGTCGTGATCATCTGGGCCGTGACCGGTCCTCTGTTCGGTTACTCGGACACGTGGCAGCTTGTCATCAACACTGGGACGACGATTGTGACGTTCTTGATGGTCTTTCTCATCCAGAACTCTCAGAATCGAGACAGCGCCGCCATCCAGGTGAAGCTAGACGAACTCATCCGAACGAGTGCCGCTCATAACTCATTCGTGGGCATCGAGCATCTGACCGACGAGGAATTAGAGGATATCCGGACCAAGTGCGAGGCACGCGCTGCTGCCGAGAAGGTCGGTGAAAGGACTGTGCAACGCATGGGCGAGAAAGCTCGCGAAGCCGCGGACGCCGCCGGGTCTTGATGGACGATGGTTCGAGGGCAAGCACTATCGGCGGCACTATCTGGACGTCGGCTTCGCCGACAGCATCTCAATGCGCATTGCGCTCAATGACGACGTGAGGATTCGCCTGTTCGTGTTTCGCGATGCGCCGGTATCCCGCCTTACGGCGCAGGACGGCCAGCGTCTCGGCTTCGTCATGCGCGCCTTGAGATGGTTTCACCGAGAACAATCGTTCAGCCACGGTCATCGCGCGCTTCGATCCGGACAACGTCAGCACGAAGAAATGTCCACTCATCCTGCTCGGGCCAAGCGACCGGCCTTGCTGATCGACGGCAAGGCGAAACCATTCGACCCGGCCGCCTTTGGTGCCTGTGTATCCGCAGCCCCCGGCTATTGGATGGGATTTGACGCCACCGTTCGCGCCAGGTCGATCGCTGATACGGTTCTTCCTTCAGCGGAGCCTGCGCCCGTAACGTGGTGGATCAGAGTACTGCGCATACGGCGGGATCCTGCAAATCGGAATCGCAGGAAATGCCTGCAATTCGGCCGGATTCACGAGTTCTTGTGATTAGAAGTTGTATTTTAGGCCGCTAAGGAAGGCCGAAAAACGTGACACTCTTATGTGTCCTTTGACACTCTTATGAGTCCCACGACAAAAGCTTCGGTTTGAAACGAAACTCTCAATCCGACGACATCTACATGAAAACACAGCGAGTCCAATTACTGCAAGCTCGTGCTGTGTGGCATCCCTGTCGTTCGATCCACTCCAACGATCTGTCGCCCCCGATCGAATCGTTTGTTCGAAACACTTTGTGGTTTCCGGAAATGCATCTCGAACGCGCAGGGCTGAAGTCAAGAGTCAGAAGAATGATGAAATGAGAGAAAGCATCAATGATCCGCAAGCGGCCATTAGCTATCACCGTAGTCTGCTGCATCGGTTTTGTAGGCGGACTTACTGCCATCCCTATGGCGTTTTCACCACAAGCCCAAGCCATCGGTCACCTGTATCCGCTATTCCTACTGCTGAGCGCCGCTCTTGGCCTCATTTGCTTTGGTGGTCTTTGGATGATGAGGCGATGGAGCGTTATCGCTTACATGTCTCTAGCGATAGTAAGTCAGGCGACGTTGATTGCGCTTGGCACCTGGAGTGTCTCAGCCCTCGTTGTTCCAGGTCTGGTAACCGCTATATGTCTCTTTTACTACAGGTCAATGGGGTCATCGGCCAGCCAATCCGCAATGTAGGCTATCGGTTTTCATTCCTTCAACACGCGAAGTTCGCTCTTCGGATTTTATGGAAACGTTGGCTCGACCAAAGCTCATTGTTTGCAGGTACAGCAACGCAGGCTCGATGCGAACAAGTGTGCCCCACGGGCGAAAAAACGACACAGCATAAGCTAGATCGTGGCGAGTCGGCCATGCCGAGATCATCGAGCGGTATGGCCTGGTGCCTAGAGATCTCTCAACGCTCTGGCCGCTTCGCGAATTCGGCCGTACCATTTAGTACACAAACCCCAAAAATATGCGCGGAGGACGACGAGCTCTCTCTCTACATGCATTGAACCATTGGCGCGCGGATAAAACGCGCCATGAGCGGCCAGATGCCGCTTAATAGCGCGACTTGTTTCAGAATTTGACGACCGTCCGCAAACCCAGAACGGCGGCATCTTTCAAGACCAAACCTGGCGTTGAGCCCGACGGGTTGGTTGCTCCGCCGCCCGGCCGAACGATGTATTGCACATTAGGTTGAAGTGACCAGCCGGGGCGGATCTCGTACTGGTAGGCCGTCGTGATCATGACCTCGGATGTTCTTACGGGCCAAGACGGGTCGGCAAATAGACGGTAATCCACGTCCAGGGCGCGAGCTCGCTTTGAGACGTGCGTGTAACCGATCGAGATGCCGAACTTATCGTTCGGCCGGGCGTCGCTTGGCCCAACCCATTCGAACCCACCATCCGCATAGAAATCTACCAAATTACGGTCGGGCGGACTGATCGATGCGCGCGCAAAGACACCGACGCCGCGATCGTCGTTGCCTGGTACGCGGTAAAGCTGTTGCTCCAAGACCGCCCATAAACCGTAGTTGCCAGATAGATGCGCCGGAATGCCAGACGCAGCAGGATCCGCCAGAGATCGCCCGTCCGTCGCAAGGCGTGCGTCAGCGAAGGCGCCGAAATGTCTCCAACCGCCAAGCTTTAGGGTGCCGGCGAGATGCTCGTCACCTTTGTGATTGTTCCACGCGTATTGCAGCTGACCCAGCAGTAGCGGCGGATCATTGATACGGAAATTGACGCCGTACCGATTGCGCAGCTGCGGATCGTCCAGCCCGGGTCCCGAGGAATCGCCATTGAAAACCGCGCCCTGAACCGTCCACGATTCTGACAGGTTGACCTGGAGCCGCGCTCCGAGCGCAGCGAGGGGCGGTGACGGTCCGCCGCTTGGAAGGTTGATCGAGGCGATCGCCGGCCAGCCCAGTGAGGCATTGGTGAAAACGTCGGTGTATTTTGTGTTGAAGAATTCACTGTCGGCCGCCAGCTGACCGACTTTAAGCGATGCGAGGTTGCCCCCCCACTTTTGCTCGAACCACATCTCGTAGAGACGTGTGGCCGGTAGGGCCTCGATGCCGCTCACGACCATAAAATTCTGCAGATAGCTGCGCGACAGCCCGTCTCCGTGAATTTGGAACAGGTTAGCGTGAAATGTCGTTTTCGGTAGGCCAACGAGCTTTTGTAGATCCGCGTCGACCGCGAGATTAAGCCGCCCCTCGTATCTAGCGCTCTGACGGACGCCGCCGGAGAGGTTCCCAAGCGTCTCGCCGATGTAAGTCGCCGCAAACTTGACGCCGCGGTCAACGAAAGGATTTGGCAGCACTCCAAGCGTCGTCTCTTCGATGGTGCTCTGGCCGGTGTCCGGATCGGCGGGCTTGTCGTCGTCGGTCTTTTTGTCTTCCTGCGCCCAAGCGCCCGCCGGGACGATGCATCCAAGCAGCATGTATATGCAAAGGCGACACAGACGGCCGCGGGCACGCCGCACCGGGCCGGCCGCAAAAACCATCACTCTTCCCGCGAGCGGATATGTTGGGCGATCTTTTCCACATTGGTTTCGCCCGCGAGGACAGCGTCCTTTTGCTCTTCTTCGACATCTAGCTTTTCGGCCACCTTACGCAGGAGCCGGAGGATCGCGGTCGCTTCCTCTTCAGCCAACAGGTTGATTTGCAGGTCAAGGTGATTGCGACGGTCAGATTGCAGATCATTGGCGCTTTGCCGGATCAGCACGAAGGACGTGAGCAACACGGCTTCCAGGGCGAGCACGGCCGATAATAACGGAAACGGGTAGGGGTCGAAGGGGCCCGGAAGACTGAGAGGACCCGCATTCAGCACCACCCATACGACCAGGCAGAAGCATTGGAGAATAATGAAATACACGGTACCGACGAACCAGCCGACCGCATGAAATGATTTTTGCAGCGCCGACATCGACTGCTGATCTTCATGTTCAAGTTTTAGGATAGACTCGATATTGCGAGCTTCCGAACCTGAGCGTTCGACTGGCTGCGCGGAGGACAAGCTAACCGACCGCCTTATCGGCGGCCCTTCTGGCCTTATCGCCGGTGCGCTGGACCGAGTCCTCGCCAACCTTTTCCGCTTGTGCTCGCAGCTCACACTTGGAGCGGATTTCCTCGAGTTCCTCGTCGGTAAGGTGTTCAATTCCAACGAAGGAATTGTGTGCCGTGCTGACCCGGATCAGCTCATCCAATTTGACTTGAATCGCTGCGCTGTCGCGATTCTGGGAATTCTGAATTAGAAAAACCATCAGGAAGGTGACAATGGTGGTGCCTGTATTGATCACCAATTGCCACGTATCCGAATACTTAAAAAGCGGACCCGTGACTGCCCAAATCACCACCACGGCCGAAGCCAGCATAAAGGTGCTCGCCCGGCCTGCCGCCTGCGACGTCTTGTTGGCGATATCTCCAAAAAAGCGAGCGAAGCCGTTGGCTTGGTCGGCTTTCGGATGATCAGGCACAACTGCGGTCTCCACGAAGCATGTGCGACACTTCAGCACAGATCGAGAGTTCGGGGAAAGCCATTTTGCGGCTTGCAGCGCAAGTAAGACAATGGAACCGGCACGGTTCGCTGCGCTGCGGGAAAGCGACTGGGAGTGCTGTTCTCGAACTCGGCGGACCGAAGGGGCGTCTGCTTACCATCAAGCAAGGGGACGTCGTCGTCCTGCCTGCTGGTACAGGACATCGGCTCATCAAGGCGAGCCGCGGCTTTCAGGTGGTCGGAGCATACCCCGCAGCCGGCAAGTACGATGAATGCACGGACGGCCGAGATCGTCTGGATGCGGTGAAACGAATCGCGAGGGTCCAGAAGCCGGGAAGTGATCCCCTCTACGGAAAGCAGGGCCCATTGACCGGACTATGGCTCGCGAACTGTTTCTGGAATATTTAACCAAGGACGATGCTCAAGTTTTCGACGCCGCCGGAATGCCTTTGAAGGATCCTGTGAAGCGGGCGACGCGGTAGCGAGTTCAACCGCCTGCACGCGGCGGAAAGCGATCGCCCTAGGCGACGACACACCAGGAAGTGTCCTGCAATGCTCACCCTTCAGGCAGAGCTGGAACAAGACTCGCGATCGCTCTTGAAAGCTGATCCTGAGTATATGGCTTCGAGAGCCGGGGAAGCGCAGCGACGTCGTCTCCCTCCAATTCAGCGAAGGCCGTTGCCAGCAGAACGGGAAGGCTTGGAGATCGGCGCCGCACTTCATGGGCGAGTTCGCTCCCTGTCATATCCGGCATCGCATGATCTGTAATAAGAAGATCTGCGACTAAGCCTCCTTCCAGAAGTTGTAGGGCCTCTCGCGCCGAGTGAGCTTCAGTTACGTCGTGGCCTAAATCTTCCAATAGCGAGACGGTGCTTGCCGCTGTCAGGAGATCATCGTCGACAAACAGTATTCTTGCTCTCGCAGTGTTCGCGGGGGTAGGGAAACCAAGGCAAGCTGCCGGTGTCGCGTTCGTTGCGACAGGTAACCAAAGCCGGACCGTAGTACCCTTCCCAAGAGAGCTTTCGAGACGTAGGGCACCGCCCGATTGCTGCGCCAAGCCAAATACCATGGATAAGCCTAGACCGGTGCCTTTACCCACACCCTTGGTTGAGAAAAAAGGCTCGACCGCCTTCGCCAGTGTTTCAGTGTCCATTCCTGTACCGGTGTCTTTAACCGACAGCACGACGTACTCGCCAGGCGAAACGTCAGGTTGATCGCCTCCATGCGCGTAGTTCAGGCTCAGCTCGATCGTGAGGACGCCGCCGGAGAGCATTGCATCTCGCGCATTTAGGGCCAGATTAAGCAGCGCAAGCTCAAGTTGGTTCGGATCAATGTTGATAGCTGGTAGCTGCTCGTCAGATTTTAGATCCACTCGAACCAAAGGGCCGACCGATCTATCAATAAAATCCATCATGCCGGTGACCAGCGTTTGGATATCCGTCGCTTCGGCTTTTAGTTCTTGTTTGCGAGCAAATGCGAGCAAACGTTGAGTGAGCCCGGCGCCGCGGCGAGCGCCCTCCATAGCGCCGTTCACGAGTCTTTTCAGGCGGGCATCCTCGCCGACTCTCTTTGAGAGAAGGTCGAGGTTGCCGGTGATTGCCATCAGCAAATTGTTGAAGTCGTGAGCAACGCCACCGACGAGCTGTCCCAACGCCTCAATCTTCTGAGCCTGAAGCAATGCAGCTTGGGCCCGTTCGCGTTCGGCAATTTCTTCACGAAGAAGGCGGTTAGCCCGCTCTAGTTCGAGCGTTCTTTCGGCAACCAACCGTTCGAGCTCCTTAGCCGCGCCTTGCTGGTCCTCAAGATGCGCACGGGTTTCGTACTGCCGCGTTCGAGCGCGTTGAGCCGCAATAACGGTCGCCTGAATGGTGAAGCCCTGCATCGGACGTTCAAGAAATCCGACGTTCCGCAGGCGCTTGGCCACCTCGCGCCGGAAGGCAGCGAGTCTGGATCCCACGTTTTGACTTGCCATTACGATAAATGGTTGATCCGACCAAGGAGGCTGGCGGTTTACCCATTCTTCCAGCATGTCGACACATCTTCTGGACAGGGCCTCCTCCGTCAACAGAACTACATCGACGACACACTCCAGATTGTCCAACAATTGTTGTGCATTATCGCAGATGATAGGACGTAACCCTACCTTTTCAACCAAATCAGCGACAGCGACGGCGTCCCGACCGACGGGCATCATAATCAGCGCTGCGCCTTCCTTAGTTTTAGCGCCTTGCATCGGTCTGAGACAGCAGAGGTGTCTCCTCCCCCTTGTAGAGCGGCGTCCCTGTGAATATGCCGGCAAACCCCCTTAAGGGAGGACCGACGATAATTCCTTGCTCGCTAAGCCTGAATTCTCGGATTGTATGCTCGTGCGTACCGCTTCGCTTTTTTACGACAGAAAGTGCGCGCCGGACGATACCGTCGAACTCAAAATACCGAAGCATCAAAACTCCGTCAGCGAGGTAGCTGATATCGAGCGGGGTATCCATGGGACCAACTAGGCCATGTTGAGCGAGTACCAAGATCGTGGAGACACCACGCTGACTAAGGTAGGAAAGAAGCTCGTGCATCTGAAGGATTAAAAAGCGTTCGTCAGGCATCGCGTTGAGGTAACCGTTAAGACTGTCAATGATGACTACCTGCACATTCCGGACCTCTACGCTCCGGCGAACGGCGTCCGCAAACTCGCCAGGCGCCATCTCAGCGGGGTCAATTTGCTGAATCTCTATGAGATCGCCGTCGATGCTTGTCTGGAGCGGAAGGCCCAGAGCTTTGGCACGCGCTTTGATCGTACCGCGCCCCTCGTCAAAAGTGAAAATTGCGGAGCGCTCGCCGCGGGACGCTGCTGCAATCGCATATGTAAGAGCCAACGACGATTTTCCCACGCCGGCCGCACCGATGAAGAGCGCGTTCGTTCCGCGTTCCATTCCTCCGCCGAGCATCAAGTCAAGCTCCGAAATTCCGCTTGAGACTACCTCGGGGTTGAAGTCGCTTTGATGCTCGGCAGCAACAAGACGGGGATAGACCCTTAGACCACCATACCGGATAGTAAAGTCGTGGAATCCGCCCTTAAAATCGATGCCACGCATTTTTACTACGCGAAGCCGTCGCCGCTGCGCGCCATAGTCGATGGCCAATTGCTCAAGTAAGACGACTCCATGAACAATGGAATGAAGTTGTAGCTCGTTCTGCTGCGATGACAGATCGTCCAGCAAAACGACAGTGGACCGTCTTCCAGAAAAAAAGTGCTTTAGTGCTAGAATCTGGCGACGATATCTCAGCGGGCTTTGTGCTAACAGTCGCAGCTCCGATAAACTATCGAGCACAATGCGACTGGGCGCGAGCTCGTCTACCTTGTCGAAAATCGCTTGCGTAGTTTCGCTAAGTTCCATCTCTGCGGGGTGAAGCACTGTGAGCTCACGAGTGGAATCCAAGCTGGCCTCCGCTGGAATTAGCTCAAAGATTGTGATGCCCTCAAGAGACCAGCCGTGCCGCTTCGCAACGAGACGTAGCTCGCGTTCTGTTTCCGAGAGCGTGATGTAGAGGGTGCGCTCGCCGCGGCGGCCGCCTTCCAGGAGAAATTCCAGCGCGAGCGTGGTCTTGCCCGAACCCGGCTGCCCTTCGAACAAGTAAACCCTTTCGGGATCGACACCGCCTCCCAATATGTTGTCCAGCCCGATATTTCCCGTTGAAATCTTGGGTAGCTCTGGCTCCTCAAGGGGTTCGATCTCGCCGGGCATATTACCTACTCCTTTGAAACGCGGAGCATTAACAGCTTCCCCGAGCTTGGAGTTCCAGAGGTTCGCACGCCGGAAGGCGCGATCTCTTCGGGAGGCGAAGGCTTCGGCCAGAATCAGCGCAGCGCCAGCAATGGCCGTCTGCGCTGGGCCGGATCCTTGTGGTCAACCCAACCACGTATGGTGCGAAGGCGACCATTAAAGGCGCGGCGCTCATGTTCGCATTGTGTACTCCGCCTCTGTAATTACGCGCTCAGAGTATTCTGCCATGCCAAAGTAGACCTACCAACGATACCAACCGCGGTCACGCCATCCCAAAGGGCCTGGGCGGAAGCCCGGGCCAACGTAGTAGCTGTACGACCGATAGTAGTGGGGCCGCCACCAGCACCGCCCCCACGGGTTGCACACCCATCTCACGTGCTCAACGTTCGAAGCATGATGGGTGTATGGCAATCCGTTAGGCAGTGCCGCCGCGGACTGCGGGATAGAGGCGATCGCGCCGATAACGACCAAACCAAGGAAGGCAGCCTTAGCTTTCATTTTTTCCTCCTAAAAAAATTAAGGCTCGGAAAACTCAAATCAGTGCCAGAAGTTGCGGGGTATCGAAGATGGGCGTTTAAGCACCAGCACGGCCCCGTCAGCCGAGGTTGTCACGCCGACGTCGAACCCGCGTGGAACAAATCCCCACTAGCGACGTTCACCGCCGCGGAGCCATCGCCCGCCGTTCCCATCGGCGCCTGTCGCGGATAGCCAAAGGTCAAAATGACCCGCTGTTATTCACCTAGCGCTCGCGCGGATAGCCAAAGGCGATGGCTACCGCCCCCGCCAACCGAGATCGCATTCGTTGCGAATGGACGACGTCTACGAATTGGTGCTAGCCATGCTCACCTTGGTGATTGCTGCCGCGATTTTGGTGGCCGGCGAGCTCTACCTTGTGACAAGGCCAGACCCGCCAGAAATCACTACGCCCCGCTCGGTCGTCATATCATCGGTCAACCTGTAGCAAGTCCCGCGAAAGCGAGCTTTTATGTCACTTGGGAACGTCCGATGCAGGTCCCTTCCAGCATGTTGTCGAGCTTGGTCATGCTCTTCGTTACGATCAGGCCGATCGAGACCGCCGTTATATTTGCCGTCTGACAGCGGGTGTGCATCATAAAGACCAGCGTAGCCTTGCCCTGCGTTCCGTAGGCATCGCTGGGTTGATGCTGCCGCTTTTTGCATTGCTCGGCAACTTGGTGTCGTTGCTGCACGTCTCGCTCCCCGCTTTTCGCGTTGCCGGCGGCATATTGCTATTTCTGCAGGCGTTGACGCTGACATTTTCCAGCCCAGGGCTGTCGTCGATAAGGAGGGAGAACGGAAGGACGCCGAGAAGCCGGGCGATATCGCGGTGTTTCCGCTCGCGTTTCCATTGATCGCCAGCCCCGGAGCGCTTTCAGCGGCGGTCCTTCTGACAGGCCGCGCGCGCGACTGGGTGGAAACAGCATTCATCATCATGATGATCGGCTTGTGTTTGATCTTCACATATCTTGCGATGCGCGCCGCCGACGCGCTCCTCCGCTGCCTCGGGCAGACGGGAGCGGATGTTGTCGGAAGAATATCCGGCGTGTTTCTTGCTGGCCTTGCCGTACAATTCGTCTTCGGCGGTCTTCAGTACCACCCGTTCGGGCAATGAAGCTCAACAGACAGTCTGCCATTGTGCTTGGGCCGGGAAGGCAGAAGCGTTGCGAGGCGGTCCTTGCCCAGCGTCGCGGTCCGCAGAGGCCCCTTCCGTTTTTCCCTCAGCAGCCCCTGCAGATGTCGGGGATCACCGTTTCCACGCTCCTGTCCGTCGCTTTGCGGCGAGGGCTTTTAGGTACAGGAAAGCGCTTGTCAGGCGATGAGACGGAAGACGCAGGCCGGTCCCGGGATGAGCTGGCTGATCGAGGTTCGCCCTCCTTCGCTTGCGAAATACTGGTTGTCGCAAGGAAGGTAAGAGCTGTCGCGAAGAGTCGGATATTACGGGTCTTCATTGTACTAGTTCCGGCGGCGGTCTCTCCGCCCGCGCATAACGGACAGGTTACAAGTCAGCAACAAGGCGGGCACGCACGGTGCATAGCCTTGGTAGACTTATGGTGTTGAATGTCGAGTAACCCGAATCGGTCGCCGCGTGTTCCTAGGCTGCGCACTAATTAGGCGAGTGGCTGGACTTTCTACTCTCGTATATCATCCCGCTCGGCCGATATCCTGGATTTTGACGCGCACAGTCGTCAGGCCGTCCTTGCGCTTCACCGAGAGTTCGATTTCGCGCCCTACGCCGACGGCCTCGAGCTGGTCAGTCAAGTCTGACAGCCGCCTTGCAGGCTGTCCGTTTGCGCTTACGATAACGTCGCCGAGTTCACCGATCTCCTCGATGCCGCGAAGCCCGGCTTGCGCCGCAGGCGAACCGGGGACGGCGCGCACCACGACGACGCCTTCTATCCCGAGCCGCGTTGCGACCGCCTCGTTGGCGGCGACGATGCCGATGCCCGGCGTCGGAACGCGCCCGTTTTTGATCAGTTCGGGAACGACGCGGTTCACCGTATCGACAGGGACAGCGAAGCCTATGCCGGCATTGGACCCGGACGGCGAAATGATAGCAGTGGTAACACCGATCAACCGGCCTGCAGAATCCAACAAAGGGCCTCCAGAATTGCCGGGATTAACAGCGGCGTCGGTCTGGATGACATTGCCAATTTCGCGTCCGCCGTTCGTTGGCAGCCGCCGCTTGAGGGCGCTGATCACGCCGGTCGTTAAGGATTGGTCAAGGCCGAAGGGGTTTCCGATCGCGAACGCTGCCTGGCCGACTCTGAGGTCGGCCGAGCTTCCGACTGCGATGGGGCTCGGCAAGTTTCGCGTGCTTCGGAGCCTGACCACGGCCAGATCGTAATTCGGAGCGGTTCCGACAATCGAGGCAGCGACGACTTCGCCGGTGGCTAAGCGGATCGCAACCTCCCTTGTTCCGCTCACCACATGGTTGTTGGTAACCACGTGACCGGCGCCATCCCAAACGAAACCGGTCCCGCTTTGTCCTCCACCCTCACTCTCAGCGTATAGGGGACTGGATACATTTGCCGCACCGACCACCTGAACCACGGCAGGAGATACCCGCTTGAAAAGCTCTATTGTCGCGCGCTCTGCCTCCGCCAAGTCGCTTCGTGCTGCAATGGGCCTCGGCGATGTCCCGGAAAACAGCGGGCTGTCGACGTAGGGTCGTCCGATCACGACGGCGAGCAGGACGAGTAGGACGACAATAGCCGCCCGCGAAAATTGTTGGCGCACAAGACTACTCCAGAGTGGCATTACTCAGCGGGAATCCGATCACCAAGCACGCGCTACCGGTTCAATTCCGCCCCATCCAGGTGCGGCAAATTTTCCACTCGCTTGAAACCAAAATATGGCCTTCTAAATTTTTTGATGGCCACATGCTGAGTGTGGGGTGCCGGATTCAGGACATGCGGCGCAGGACGATCGCTTTAGAGGTCTGACGAACATCGGCTGGCCTTAGCCACAGTGTGCGCCGTTGTGGCCTTAAGCGGCAGGTCATTTTAAACAGAAAGGAGAAAGGAGAAAGTCATGGAACTTCGCGATCTTGTTCCGTGGAACAACAGGTCCAGCAACGCGACCGCTCACGGCGGCGAATCGGGCAATCCGTTTTTCGCGTTACATCGCGAGATGAATAGGCTGTTCGAAGACACCTTCCGCAGCCTTGATCGTCCATTCGGATCGCCGTCGCTAGGCTGGCCCAACATTGAAATCGACGACGGCGATAAAGAGATCCGGGTCATGGCCGAACTTCCCGGTCTCGACCAAAAGGACGTCAACGTCGAGCTTGCCAACGGCACATTGACCATCAGCGGCGAGAAAAAGAGTGAGACCGAAGACAAGGGGCGGCTCTTTAGCGAGCGGTACTATGGACGCTTCGAGCGGCGCATCGCGGTCGACGATGTAGAGCAGGACAAAGCGGCCGCGTCCTTCAAGAACGGCCTTCTCACAATTACGCTGCCGAAAGCATTAACTGCACAACAGAAGGCGAAACGGATAGCGATAAACGGCAAGTGAGGAAAAGGGGGCGGCGGTGAGCGACTGCCCCGTTCGCTCCAGTCCGAGGAGGTAAACCCATGCAGAAAGTTGTGCCTTTATCCACGTGGACGGACCTTACGTCGCGCGAGGCGGCACCGACGAAGTCGGTGTTCCCTTCGGATGCGCACGTTGTGATCTATCAATCTCCGATGACCTCCCGACGGGCCCGTCTGCCCCAATGGAAGCTGCGTTTCGAACGACGTGCTGCACCATACATCGAGCCTCTAATGGGTTGGACCGCAGACGATGATACGCTTAGCCAAGTGGAGCTCTCGTTTCCTTCCATAGAATCCGCCATCGCCTATGCGCGCCGCCAAGGCCTTCAATATACCGTGCGAGGTGTGCCTGAATGGGAAGCCAAGCCGTTCCGAATCTCCGACAATCGCCGCTCTGGAGAAGCGCCTGCAACCATTCAGCGCCGTCAGCGGTTGGAGTGGGTCGAGCGCACGCTTGGCCCTGACGTACTCGGCCAGTCCGGTCCAGGAAATCCGGCCGTAACTTACTCGGACCCTCAAGACGTCCTGCGGGATCCCACACTGACGGAGGAAGAGAAAAGCAACGTGCTGCGACGCTGGGCTCTCGACGCCTATCAAATCGAGATCAACCACTCAAAAGCGAAATTGCTAGACGAGCCGTCCCGCCTGCAGCAGGTAATTGATGCCTTGCTCGATCTGGAGGATCCGCATCTCGCCGGCGCCTTATTCCAAAAGGGCAAGAGAAGGGATGATGGAGGTGCTGTGCTGCCACCTGGCCTGGCAGCGTGACCGATACCAATGGGATCATGAACAATCAAACACGCCACCATACAACGCCCGACGGACGATCGCTCCTCATGACGCGGGAAGAGCGCCAAAATAAGATGGCGGTTTTGCTTGGCGGGCGTGCCGCAGACGATTTGCGGTTACTGACATCGCCCGAAGCATGGTTCACGCAACATGGCATGTCCTAAAAACAGGGCGACGTACCTACGACCGCGAGAGCCCGGCTTTCGTTCCCGCGCCAGACCCCATATACCGTGACCGCGGATTTGCTGAGCGGACGGCTGCTTGATCGACAAGTGGTCCGGTCGATCATGCAGACTCCGGCTGAGCGTGCATTAGACATTCTCCCGCCGGCCCTTGCTGGAAGAGGCGACCAAGCGGCTCATGGAAAAGGAGATTGCCGAATTGTGGCATTCAGCGGCGGCGACGAGGGAAGCTGCCGAATAGAGCAACCAGCGACCGATTTTTCGCTCGTTGACCAGTTCGCCGCAATTGGGTCAGTTGCGGTGCTGTACAGGTGCTCTGAAGACTTCCTCCCCGCTTTCATTAATGACGACAACAAAGCGGCTAGGCCCGGCGTAGTTCGGAGTGCCTTTCGCGATCCCACGAGCGATGCGTGCTGCATGTTCGATCGCTGCCCGTCGGTTCGGAAGGTCGATCCCTGAGTCGTCAGAGAGCCGTATGCCGCCTAGCAAAGGAAAGAAGTACCGAGTCATATGGAGGAGATAGTTTGCAGCGCGTTGAGCCCGCCACAATTGCGGCGGACTCGTCAGCCGGCTGATCGTCCCTTAATACGTGGGCTCGGAGGCTACCTGCGGTTAAAAGCCGACCGCCATTTTGGGCTCCTCCAACGTGGGAAACCTCATGGCCGGCGCTCCGCTCAGAGGCGGAGGATCGTCATCCTCCTCATCGAGGCCTCTCAACGCACTCAAGATGCGTCCAACCGGGATAGCAGTTGGAGAACCCGGAAGTTGCCTCAGCCACGGATTATTTCCGACCGTGAACGCGTCCGACGCCCAGGCGGCCAGCACGCAGCGCTTTTCAACGCGTGACAGGACAGGGTCGGCCAAAACGTCCAACGGGTCACTATAGGTCCCTACAAGAAGTGGATTTGCACGAATATCGAATAGTGTCTGGTTCGAGTTCATGGTCGCCTCCATCTACTCCTTTCAGTTAAAGAGGGCGATGAGCGATGTAGAGCGGTCGACGTGCAGATCAAGCACATCATCCCCTATGCCGCGGTGTGCAAACTCTACACGGGCTGAATCCTTCCTCTGGCTGGGAAAGCAAGCGATGGATTTCGTTCCTTGACAGCGCACGAGACGTGCACCAATCGTTTTAAATGATGAGGACGCGGCCGATGAGGTCCGCCGAGCATCCTGGCGAAAGTCAGCACGTCAAAGCTGCGAAATGCTAGAAAATCGAATGAGAATCTCCTTTTGCTCGAAGCTGCGCTCTAGCTCCTCACGCAGCTTAAGCCACCACTCACGATCGAATTTCTCCGTCATGACTTCCACGACAACGATCTCATCGCGCTGTCTCTGCTCTCCGTCATCGTAACTTCCGAAGGCCGGTGACCGAGCATAGACAGTTACTCCACCAAAATTGGAAATTAGGTTCTCTTCGAGATCTACGAATTTTGACCGTTCTATTTTCTTTCCATCGTTGTAGGACAGTGGAAGAAAAACTTCGATGAGGCACATTTCGCGTGGCATATCAGTGAGCCGGAGAGGTGTTTGGCGCCAGCTCGACCCGCGCCAGTCGCCGCCTTAACGGCAACGATTTATGAATATGGGTTGCGGCGATGGCGGCGTGACCTGTTGCGACCGCAATTTGGTGAAGATCGGAGACTACGTCTCCCGCCGCATACAAACCTTCGGCGGTCGACCGCTGGTGTTCGTCAACTTTCACGCAGCCTGTTTCTGTTACGTCTGCGCCCAGCCTCAATGCCATCTGCGAGCCCGCTTCGCATCCCATTGACGGATAGATTACATCAAAGTCACATGCCCCTTCGGGTGTCTCGACCCACAACTTGTTACCGCGCCTGCGCAGCGGCCCTATCGCTTCATGAATATGGACACCCGCCTCGGCCGCGGGTCTCGTGGTGCTAGGTGCGGGTCTCGCGCTGACCGGCCTCAACAGGGTTACGTCAGAGGAATATGTGCGGAGAAAGTCAGCCTTGTCAGTCGCCTCCGGCCCGTCGCCAAAGACCGCTATCGTTTTGTCCGTGGCTTCGAACGCGTCGCAAACCGGGCAATAGCGCAGCAAGCCGTGCGAAACAGCTTCCGCATGGCCTTCGATCGGAGGACGCTTATCCACAATGCCCGTCGCCAGGAGGACGTAGGGGGCCTCAAGGAAACCCCGATCATGCACCGCACGGAAGCCGGAGTCGATCCGGATCAAATCATTCACTGACGCCGAGATGATCGGCACGCCATACGTCTGCGCCTGTGCTGCGAGTTGTGACAGCAGCCGCTTCCCAGATATCCCATCAGGAAAGCCGGGATAATTATGGCTCTCGGGAATGAGCATCGCCCGGCTTTCACCTGCGTCAATGACGGTCACCCGCCTATGATAGCGAGCCAAATAAATAGCCGCCGTCAACCCGGCCGGGCCTCCTCCAATAACAATACAATCTACTGTAGCGCTCAAGGCATCTCTCGGTTAGGCGCAGGGAAGCCAGAGTCGGTGTCAGGCCTCTGCCCCCTCAGTGCGTATTCGTACGGTGCCACTTTTCAAGATCAGGCTTTGGGGTATCCGGTAGGCTAGGATCCGTAGTGTTCTGGGCGTTCTGTTTCCAGGGCTCATTGCTTTGCGGATAAGGCGCCCAGTCGGTCTTTTCTCGCGGATCGTCCTTGGGTGTCTCTCGCGGATCATTCTTTTCGACGTATTTCATGTGCGCTCCTTAAAGTGTTGCGCGCCGAAGATATGCGGTGGTCACCTTCTCGACGTTTGCATCAACCCAGTCCGCCATCTTCTGCTCTTCGGCCAACGACATCTTTAAGAGCTGGGTGTCACCGTTGCATCCGGCCGCCTCTGCCAAAGTGATGAGGGACTTGTAGGCCGCGATTTCAAAGTTCTCAAAAGCGTTATTGGCGAACGTGTTCTTTAGGATCTCGTCATCGGCTGCGGAATGGAAGAGGGCTGTGACATTGGCGACCAGCGATTGTGCCGTGTCCTTCAGTGAGGATGAGCCTTCCCCGCACGCCGTGAGGCAGCGCTCTAACCGAGCGAGCTGATCCTTGGTCTCCGTCAAATGCTTCGTCAGCATCAGTTTGACGTCGGGGTAGTCGTCCGTCCGCTCGGACTGGCGCTCCATCAGTTCGCGGGCCTGAACCTCCATAGCGTGTGCATTGCGGAGTCCGACGATATAGATGTCCTTAGCGGTCTGGGCCATGTTTCTCTCCGTATCCAACGAATGCGCGGCTAACGGACTATTCACCACACTGTTCCAACGATTAGGGGCGAAGGCGGCACAAATAAACTGGTATCGCTGAGAACGAGATCCGGCTGTCAGGCTTTAAAGGCGCGCGATGCAGTTACACTACTGCGCTGGGACGTGGCGGGTGCTGCGTCCGGGGATGTCGGTCGTGCAGATAGGTCGCCAAATCCGTTCGGAGTTCAGGCGCGTTCCGGGTTGCCAGTTCGAAGATGGCTTCCTGCGGATCCCGGGAAAGATCGCCCCATACATCGGCCGTAGCACGTCCTAGCAGACTGAAAAGTTGTACATCGTTCATGCATTTTGCCTTGTTTCGATGGTGAGGTCGCCGGATCGGGAGTTGCGGGCGCTGATTTCCGGCTCAGAGTTAGCGGTCAGTCTGGCGACGAACGAGCGCCCAACCTAACAGCGATGAAGCGATAACAAGACCCGTCATTACAGATCCGCTTTGTCTGCCAGCATTGGGCAACCGCACGGTAGAGATTGCCGCAGGTGGCAAGGCGTCATCGCGGGAAGGCGGCCTGCTGATGGCAACTCGCAATCGGCTTGCAAGTGGTATGACGCGTTTCGCGGGCCGCTTTATCCAATAGATGGCGAAAAGTGCGCACAGAATGGTACTGACGATAAGCAACCCGCCCATGGCCCCAAAAGCTTGGAACAAGCCATAACGGACTTCGATCCACCGGAACAATGCGGTGGCTCCGACTAGGAGTGCTGCGATGAGGAAGACACCGGCTGCAGCATATAAGCCAATCGCGATGAGGTACGATATCGCGGCGGCTTCCGACTGATTTACTCGGTCTTGGATGTACGACCGGCCGGCGTGCTTCGCACGATCAAACTTCAGACCCAGCGTCACGCCCAGCATCACCAGCGCCTCTTAGAGGCTAGGCCGATTAGAAACGCCACGACCAATGCGGCCAAAGGCGCCTGCCGGACTACCTTGCTCAAGGTATCCAGCGCGTTCCCAGGCTTCCTGCCCTCCTCGATCGCATCCCTGATGGTCGTCGCCGCAGTTTTGACGCCATCGACGACGGTCGATTTGATTTCTGACAATTGTTCAGTTGCGGTAGGTGCGTGTTCATCAGTCATGGTCGCCTCGTTGAAACAAGCAATCGTTGTGCGCTAGCAGGACGCCGTAGAGGAAGGCGTGAGATCCGGCGGGTCGCGGGCACGACCTTATTTGGTTCCTATAGGTTTAGGTCTCCACCGTCGTCTGCTCGACCGGGGCCGGCATACGTGCGACCGACATCAACGAACGGGCGACCTGGTTAAGTAGCTGGTCGGCGTTTTCTTCTTCGGCCAGCGACATCGAGAGCAGTTCGACCACGGCACTATGTCGTAGCTGCTGCGCGAGGTTCTTCGCGGTCGTGTAAGCAGATATCTCATAATGCTCCACCCGCTGAGCCGCCCCTATGAGGCCGAGGTCAGAGGCCGCGTCTTCCTTCTTTTCCCCTTTTGCCATGACCTCCTGGCCTTCTTCGACCAGTCCCGCCATGCCTTTGCAGGGCTTTGCCCGGGCCGTCTCGCCGAGGAGGGTGAAACATTCATTCAGGCGATCTATCTGTAGTTCCGTCTCGGCGAGATGGCGCTCGAACAGCTCCCTGAGCTTGTCGAACCGAGCAGCTTCCGCCATCTGGGGGAGGGCTTTTATAAGCTGCTTCTCTGCGTGAAGAATATCCCGGAGCTCTTCGACCAAGAGTTCAGCAATGCCTGCCGGAGCCACCGGCGGTGAGCTTTCGACCATGATCGGAGACGTCCCAGTCGAAGCTTCGGACAGCGCCGGGGATTCGGTGAAGTCCCAATCACCGCCCTCATTCCAGGGACCCCGCGTATCGATCTCACCGTCGTCGCCAGCGCCTGTGGAGTCATTAAAGAATTGATCGACCAGGCCGGGGGTAGGCGCGAGCTTCCCGATCGAGAACGAAGGTTTCTTCATGCTCTCCAGAGCGGCGGCGAACGCCTTCATATGCGTGATTTCTCGAGTCATTAGAAACTGCAAGGCGTCTTTTGTGCCTGCATCGTCGCAAAAGTTAATCAGCCGCTCATACACAATCTTCGCTCTGGCCTCGGCCGCAATATTGCTGCGCAGATCAACATCCAATTCGCCCGTAATCTTGAGGTAGTCGGCGGTCCATGGATTACCCTGAGAATTAAAGAGATTGACACCGCCGCCGCCAGCAATCGCAATGAGGGGATCCGCCTCGGCAGCCTGACGGTCAAACTTGGACGGCTTCAGATGCATCCGAGCGAGACAGCCGACAACTTCCAGATGACTGAGTTCCTCGGTGCCGATGTCCATGAGAAGATCCTTCCTCTCAGGATCCTCGCAGTTCAAGCCTTGAATGGAATACTGCATGGCGGCAGCCAGTTCGCCGTTGGCGCCTCCGAACTGCTCCAGCAACATGTTGCCGAAACTCACGCTGGGTTCATCCACGCGTACTGTGAACATTAGTTTTTTGACGTGATGATACATCGCTTTCTCCCATTCGGTTGCCAGTGCAATAGGCAAAAACGAGGCTGGTTCCGGGGAGGAGGGCGCATATTTCTATGCCGGCAGCGAAAATCAGTAGCGGCACTCAATCGATACCATCGGTGCCATCTGGCGCGGGAGGGGCTCGAACGGCCGAGGGCGCCGCCAGAGGGCGAAGGCCGTCGTCAGCCGCTCCGTTAGGTTTGTCTTCGAGCCAAAGCGGGTAGCCGGGCGGGGGTCCCTCATCATGAGCGCGAGAATGAGCCTTTATTTCCAAAGCCTGTCGCTGGCGTTGGTCCTTGCGCTGCCACTCGTTGAGAGCCGATCGACGAGGCTGAGTCAGCACGCCTGAGCGAGTGGTAAATGACAAGCCGTAGCGCGAAGTCAAAGGTCAGGCGGAGTTGGCAGATCATAGCCAGCCGAAAAAAAACGGTGCATACGCGATCGCCAGGAGAATGAGCGCCAGCGGAAACGCGGCAGCGATGCACAGTGTATCGATATTGCGAAACTGCATGGGTAAGGAACCGAACGATCGGAGTTCCGTTCCCATCGCCGCTCAGCCGCCGCTCCTCTTGGCTCGATGTAGCGCGGCAAGTAGCTTCTCGCGTTGTTGCGCCCAGCGCTGTTGTTCCGCGTCGGCGCGCTTGTCGATTGAGTCTCGTTGCGCCTGTATCGCGGCGTCCTTCACGTCGTGCGCCTTTTCAGCTTCATCAAAGACTTCTTGTGCCCTCGCGATCCGCGCTGCTCTCCGTTCGCGCTCCTTCGTTCTGGCCAGCTCCTCCTTGCGTTGGTCGGCTTCCCGTTTACGCTCCTGCTTGTCGAAGGCCGCCGCGGCGCTTCGTGCTGCCGCTTTGTCGACTTTGGCCGCTTTGACCTGAGGCGCCGCCCGCTTCCGCGGCGTTGACACTTTCTTTCCAGCCGTCAGGTCTTTCGGGAGGTCGCTCGTCTCCTTGAGCGCGCCATTGGTGCCTACCGGTCTCCGCAAGACGACGCCAGGATGCGCGAATGTCGCCGAGACGATTGCAGGGTCGTCGGTCTCCTTAGCGAAGCCTTGATGAAACAGGTTGCTGTCGGCGCCCCAAATCTCGAGCGCGGCCTTCATGGACGGCGCGGCGACGGCCAAGTCGAAGAAGCCGATCGACGTTTGGTAGGTCTTGAGCTTCCGAGCCATCACTCGCAGGCCGGACAGGTGTCTGCCAGGCTATCAAGCACCTCTTCAACGGCCTTCACTCGCAGCTCCTTGTTCTTACCGGAAAACTTCCGATGCTGATCCGGACACGGCGCGATGGCGTGTGCCTCAAGGAGGATGTCCGTCGCCCACATGGATAAAGCCTCGACGTCGTTGGTGTTCTTCTTCCGCATGATCATATCTCTCTAGCGTTCACTCCGGAGCACGGATTGGGCGTTGACCTGGAAACAGCATCGCCGACGACGTGCCGTTCCGGCGTCTCTATGCTGTCGGCGACGAAGCGCGATGCGTCTCGCTAATCGCGACCTTCCGCGGCAGTCGCGATGCGACGCGCATCTACGTCGGTATTGGCGGGGGCGAGTGCCACCGACCTACTCGTCAGCGCATGTCGCCTCCCGCATTGGCCTCCTCGACAGCTACCGGCGGCGCTGCATCTCGGGAATTTTGTCATCGTCAGAGATTGCTGGAAAACCGCCGAGTTGTTCCGGGGTTCCTCTCGGTCTGAAAGGCATTCGCTAGTGAAAGCGTCTGCGCGGTCGCCGAACCGCTGTCGTCAACCGTGGACATTGAAAGGGGGCGTCGGCTGTTCGCGCAGCAGCGCGGCTAAACAGCATATGATCAAATAACGGCGACCGACTCTTGACCCCGGAAGTCTCGCTCCGGTCGCCCAGCAGCAGAGCGACCTACCTGCCGGGCCATCTCGGAACAATAATGGATTACTATGATTGTCGCCGCAGGCCGGAAGGTCTGCCCCCAAAGTTCTCCTGACGGCCGGGGCTCGGCGAGTTTTCAGAACCGCCTTCGTCGAGCCCTTTTTTCTTGCCTCTCAGGGCATGCTCGAATCTCAGAGAGAAGTGATTTGATTGCGATAATGCGCAAGAACTTGAAGCCGAATGGCCGACGATAGGTTTCCTTGATCTCTCTTACGATCGATCTCGCTCACTAAATCCGTCATCGTGATGCTACGGACATCCGCGATCTCCTTGATGCCGCTCCAGAACGCTTCTTCCAGGCTGACGCTCGTCTTGTGACCGCCAACGACAATTGACCTCTTGGCTACCGGAGACTTCATGCGACTGCTCCCTTGCTGCCCCACTCCGTGGTGGGTGACTTAGAAGCTAACCCGACGGCGGAGGGGCTTCAACAACTCCTTCGTCTGCCTCTGTGTGGTGTGGGAGTCGATACGCACGCGATGATGTTAGTTTTGGCCACGCCGCGAATTCGCTTCTCCGCCGGAGATGGACTCAGCAGTCACAACACAAAAGCCAGTAGCCAAAACTGGCGACACGTTCCAGTACGACTGCCCTTCAGAAACTGGCCCTGATCTGCGCTGATCCGCCGACGCGGTGTGCGTTGGCGGAAAGTTCTCCGTCAAGATTGAGACCGAGCGTGATGCATTCACTGAGGCGGGTGCTGATGCCGGCGGCGATAAGCGCGCTGTTGCGGTCGGCGGCCGCACCCGTGGCCCTGAAGGCGGCGGAAGACAGCACCACCAGGCTTGCTGTTAGGTCGCCCTCGCGCTGGAAGTGATGTGCCCAGGCCGCTCGAACATAGCCGGTGGCGGGAATGCCGCCGAAGACGCCGTCGGCGTCGAGCTGGAGGCCAAGCTCGCTGCGCGAGGCGGTCTCACTACGCCTGCTCAAGGCGAGCGCCCCGGCGCCGCCCCAGTTGGCCTCGACCACCGCCGGATTGCGGACATGCGTCGCCTGCAATGCGGCCAAAGGCGAGAGGCCGAATCCGCTGCCGTTGAAGGCAGCCGCGCTTGCCTGCAAGCGCCCGCTCCAGGCCGTGGTTCCGTAGGATGAGGACAGGCTTGAGCCCAGCGCCGGAATGCTGCGGCTGACGTCGTTGTCGAGCCTTGCATATCCCGCTGCGGCACCGAGCTTGACCGGGCCGAGTTGGGTCGTGCCGTAGATGCCCGCTTGGAAGACATCGGCGTTGACCTTGCCGACGAGTCCCGGCAGCGAGGCGCGCGCTTTGCCGCCGGCGACGGCAAAGCCGGCGATCGTGCCCGGCGTCAGTCGCATATCGATGCCGGTAGCAACATGGGTATCGTCAATGACGCGTTGGGCCGAACCGGTCGCCGCCGCGCCGTCGGTGCGGCCGTGGGAACCGAACACCGAGCCCCACACCGAATAATCGGACGCATCGAGCCGCGACGCGGCGCCCGTTTTCTCAGTGCCTTTGTGAACCGGCCCCGGGAAGGCCGCAGATCCTGTGCCAGTACCGGCACCCCGTCGCCCGGCTGCCATCGGATCGAGCATTGCGCGGAGGAACTGGTCGGCTGCCACATTGGCCATGGCCGGAACGGCGGTGTGGACCTCGCCGGAAAGCTGGTTGATCGCAGCCGGGATCGCCGCAGCCGGCAGGTTGTAGATCGCAAACAGAAGGGAGGGATCACCCCCAGCCGCGACAGCCCTGTCGATCGCCGTTGCCACCGAATAGGCATTGGCTGGCGCGACGCCCGCGGGATCGAGAACACCAATGGTCGGCGCCAGCTGTTGGGGCGCGAGCGTCAGTTGGACGTCGGTCAGAGTATAGCCCATCGCCATCGCGACGCCGGCGCCGAAGGTGCCGGTCACGTTGACCGGGCCGAACGTGCCGGTGCGGCCGCCAGCCGCCGAAAGCAGCGTATAGGGCATGTTGAAAACGTAGGTGCCGCCGAGCGGAATGATCTTGAGCGTGCCGGCGAGCGCGGCCGTGCCGGTGACGTTGATCCGATCCGAGACCGCCCCCTGTATCTCTGCCTCGTAGACGGAGCCTGCACCGAGCGTCAGATTGCCGTTCACGGTCAACGTTCCCGGCGAATTTCCTGGAGCCAGGATGCCACCATTGACGACTGTCGTAGGGAGCGCGCCGGAGCCACCAAGCCGAGCCCCTGCTGCCACCGTCACGCCGGACGACGACGCGATCGACCCGTTCACGACCAGCTTCCCCTCATTGACGAGGGTCGAGCCGGTATAGGCGCTATTGCCCTCCAATGTCAGTGTGCCCAAAGTCTCCTTGACCAGAGACAGACGGCCAACCCCATCTTCCAGATATCCCTTGAAAGAGCCGGCCCCCACACCGAGCGTTGCGGAACTAGCGACATTGTTGCTGATACGGCCTGCGCTCCCCTGCAGATAAGGCAACCGCAAGTCGAACCCGCCGACATTCAGTGTTCCGCCGGCCATGGTCAGGCCGCCCGTGCCGAGCGCATCTGCGGCCGCCAGCGTGACCGAACCGTCTGCGATAGTCGTGCCGCCCGAATAGGAGTTCGCCGCGCTCAACAGCAGCGATCCCGGGCCCGCCTTGGTGAGCGCGCCGGTCCCGCTGATCACGCCGGATTGCAGCAATGTGTGAGTCGAATCCGCGACATCGATCGTGCCGCCTCCCGGACCCAGGGTGATCGTGCGGGCAAGAACCGGAAATCCCGTTCCGGTCACGCGGAGTGCTCCGCCGTCGAAGCTCAGGCCCGCCGCACCGGCGCCCAGACCGCCATTCGATGCAACCGACAATGTACCGCCGTTAATGGACCATGGCGTGGCATTCGAGGTGGTACCAATCAGGGTCCAGGTTGCGGCCCCCAGCTTTTCGAACGAAGCGAAGCCGCGATATTGCCCGGATGCGCCGACCTCCGAGATGTCGAATGAAGCATCATTCGTCCCGCCGAAGGCGAGCGTTCCGCTGGCGCCTGCGCCTGTATCGACGACAACATTGCCGGTGATTGCGGAATAGGTCCTGCCAGCATTCGTGGCTTGCAGTTCAAGCCGGTTCACGCCGCCGCTGAACAATATCGCGTTGGCTCGCGCGCCGGCGCCGACATCCGCCAAACCGCCACTGATCGACCCGGCATTGATGACCGACAGATCCGAACCTGAAATGCCGATCCCGCCGAGGCCAGCGGCGCCCGTCGTCGAAGTGTTATAAATGGATCCGCCTGCACCGCCGTTGCCGCCCAAAATAGTCCCGCTGTTGAAGATGGTGTTGCCCGATCCGTGGATGGCATCTCCACCCGCCCCTCCGGAACTGGCGGGCGCGTCGTATGAGCTGCCGCCTCTTCCGCCCGCACCGCCAACAATCGTGCCGGCCGAATTGATGACCTGGCCAGAGCCCAGCACCCCGGCTCCCCCAGCTCCTCCATCCCCTCCCGCGATTGTGGACCCCTGCATAGCCCCTCCCCAACCGCCGCCGATCCCTCCCGCTCCACCTGCAAGGGTGCCAGACAACAGATCGAGACGAGAGTCGGCGGCGGTGAAGCCGACGCCTGCACCTCCGCCGCCTCCAAACCCGCCGCCGATATTCGTAACTGCGTTAAGAGACGCCGGACCAGACCCATTACCGCCCGCCCCCCCGCCGATTGCACCGGATGTTCCGATATCGACTACGATCGCGCCTGCTCCGGTCGCAAGTATGCCGTAACCGCCGGCGCCGCCACCGCCACCGCCACCCTCTAATGCCAATCCGCCGCGGCCACCGGCACCTCCGGCGAAGGAGCTGTTAACATTCACAGGCCCGCCGGCAGTCGCCAAGCCGCTTCCGCCGCCGCCACCGCCACTGCCGCTCTGGCCCGGGCCCGCGGAACCGTTGCCGTTTCCACCATTACCACCGTTGCTGAAGTGCCCGTCTACGCCAGCCGCGCCGCCGGCTGAGCCGGAGGATGAGATGCCGCCAGCTTGACCAGCTCCGCCTCCTCCTCCGCCGCCGCCTCCGGTTCCGCCGCTGCCTGGACTTCCAGCCATAAAGGGCCCGCCGCCTGCACCGCCCGACTGGGCGCCGCTGCCAAATCCGCCATTGCCTCCGGACTGAGCGGCAGCGAGTTGAGGCGCAATAAGGACAAGGGTAGCAACGGTGTGAGCAATTCCGCGCATGTGCGAATGTCGCATGTTCTTTGTAATGAAACGTAGGCTCTGCACGGCCGCGGTCATGTTGAATACGTCAATGTTAAGTGGCTCGGCGGAGTCGGAAGCATGGAAACGCGTGAGAAGTCCCTGCTCGCGTAAACCTGCGAGAAAGCCGCATTGGATTAATCGGTTTTTCGTACAGATGCCGGAAACGGCGAAGTCCAAACTTTGCAGGGATCGCACGATGAACCACGGTATCGAGCCAGCTTGTAACTCCGGGCGCCTTCATCCCGCGGTGGATGCTTATGCGGAATCGCTGGTTTGGTCCCGAGCCGGAGATCTGCTCCGCCTCGCATCGTTCCGTCCCGCTTTGCACGCCTATTGCAGGACAATGATGCAGCCGCCGGAGATGGCCTGGCCGGCGGACAAGTTCTTCGGGCAGAAGCTGCGCTATCTCGTGTCCTATGCCTTGATCGGTCAAGATGCCCGTTGGCGGAGGAGCGAAGGAGAGCTGCCGACGCTGTCCTCGCTTCAACGGGCGGCCCACGCGAGCGCCCGACAGGTGTCTAATCTCGTCGCATCGCTGAAGCTAGGCGGATATGTCGTCGCAATCCGCTCATCTCACGATCGGCGCGTGGTCCGGCTGCAGCCTACGACGGCGCTTTTCCTGGAAATTGCTCGCTCCCCACTGACGTTTCTGGAAGCCTCCGAGGTCATTGATCCCCCGCGACGACCGCTCGCCGCGCATCTGCGCGCCGAAGGCGCCATGCTTGGCGACTGGCTCGGCTATTCCTACGATCTGTTCGTTCAGCAAGACCTATACTTTTCGCCTTTCGTGAACATTGTTCGGCTGACTGAACAGGATTGCGGTTACCCGGTTCTCGCGGCCGTGCTGAGCGCGCATTATGGCCGCGGCATTGATAACGCTGAACCGGTGCTGCTTTCCTACGGCGCCTTGGCAGAACGCTTCCGCCTTTCACGCCAGCATATAGGCAACATCTTCAGTGAGGCCGAGGGACGCGGCTGCTTTGCAGTCGATCCCGGCGGCCGCGCAGTGACGGTCATGCCCGACTTTCTGTGGGAGTTTGAAACCTGGGCCGCAGGTCAAATCGCCTTGTATCGCTTGATCGCAGAGCAAGTCAGCCAGGATCAATGCGGTCAGGCGATTGATGCTTTACACCGTAGTGCCGCCACAAGTTGACCTTGTCGCGTTGCCTGGAAGTGGGATGCTAGCGGGTCGGGACTAGAGATGGGCTCTCTCGTTGCGGCGCGGAAATCGTCCATCCCCTAGCTGATAAGCTGGCATGTAGCATCCGCTCCGGGATTACGAAGCAACTATTCGCGCTCCTTAGCGTTGCAGACGCCTGAGCAACGTAGGAGGACGAAATGGTCAACGCGTCACAAATCAGAGAGCATATGGATGTCATCTCGTCCGATAAAAAGGTGGTCGGCAAGGTCGATCACCTGGATGGCGCGCATAAAATAAAGCTTACCAAACAGAGTTCACCAGACGGACAGCACCATCACTTCATCCCCGTCGATTGGATCGACCACATCGATCAGCACGTCCACCTGAGCAAATCAGGTGTGGAAGTGACGGCGCACTGGGAACACGGGCAGAGCTAGCCTGCCGGTTTGTGTGGGAAACGCTACGAACGGAGCATTAAAGCGTCGGCCTGTTCTTCATACTCGTCAGCCAAAGCGCTTAGCGACGCGGCCGCTTGCTGATCATCAATAGCCGCCGCTAACCGCCGACACCGACGCGCCTGGTCTCTAAGAGCGGCGGCCCGCTTGTGGACGGTTACGTCCAAAAGCAGATTGACGGCGCACGTTACGTTGCCGCGACGGTCAAATAACGGTGTCGGAAATGGCACGAAGTTTATGCGCGTACCGTCGGGACGTTCCGCGACGGCAGCGACGCCGCGAATAGCGGTTCCAGTTAAAATCGCGTCGGCCATGGGGCACTTATCGTGCGGGAGAAACGCGCCTTCGTTCGTATATAACTTCCATGTGACGCACCATCGGTCTTCACCCAAAGTCGGGGTTCGTCCGGCGAGCGTGACGCAGGCTGGATTATAGTAAGTGATCATACCTTCTGCATCGGTGACATATATAGGAGCCGTAAGCTCGCCGAGCCCTTTGTATGATGGCTGATGCCCAGTCTCCAATATGTGAACGGCCTCGGCAAGCATGCTTTCAGCCGCATCAAACATCAGAGCCATGGGGGTCGTCTTCATCTGCCAAAATCCATGTAGTCTTGCCGCATCCGATTGAGTTAATACTCCGGACGATCCCTAAGTGACCGTTAAGATGCCTAATGGTCATCACTCCCAGTGGGAGCATCCAATACGTCTCGCACCTTGACAGCAAGTTCGCTCAGCGTGAAAGGCTTGGTTAGGAGATTTACGCCTCTGTCGAGACGCCCCTGATGAACGATCGCATTGCGGGCATAGCCGGTCGTGAAAAGAACCTTCAACCCAGGGCGAATACTCAGCGCCTGACTACTCACTTGAGCTCCCGTCAGACCGCCCGGTAATACAACATCTGAAAACAACAAATCGACCCGGGGCTGCCTCTCCAGTAGCCTTAGAGCGGACGGCCCGTCGTGTGCTTCGATGACTCGGTATCCGAGCTCCCGCAGACTCTCGACGGAATAAGCGCGAACATCATCATCATCCTCAAGGACAAGGATGGTTTCCTCAGTAGAGCCTTCCGGAGGCAGCAGATTTGCGTCCACCGGTTCACTATCGGTTTCGGACAGGAAGCGGGGCAGATAGAGCTTAACCGTTGTGCCTTGCCCTACTTCTGAGTAGATTTTGACATGCCCACCACTTTGCTTGACGAAGCCGTAGACTTGGCTGAGTCCAAGACCAGTGCCCTTGCCTACCGGCTTGGTTGTGAAAAAGGGCTCGAACACTTGATTAAGAGTCGTGGCTGGCATCCCGACGCCCGTGTCCGAGATACAGATCGCGACGTATTGTCCCGCCTGAACCTCAGCGTGATTTGCAGCATACACTTCATCCAAGTGAGCGTTCGATGTTTCGATAGTGAGCTTCCCGCCGTCTAGCATGGCGTCTCGCGCGTTGACCGCCAGATTCAAAAGCGCCGCCTCCAGCTCGTTGCCATCGACCTCAACTCGCCAGAGTCCACTTCCTAAGACCGTTTCGATTGCTATCGGCTCTCCTAGCGACCGATGCATAAGTTCCGCAGTGTTTTGTACGAGAGAGTTAACATTGACCGGCTTTGGATCGAGCGGTTGACGCCGGGAAAATGCCAGAAGGCGCTGGGTTAGAGCGGCCGCCCGGCGAGCGCCGTTCATTGCCTGGGTGGCGGCGCGCTGCAAACGCGCTGAGTCCGCGGGTAAGTGACGGAGAAGGGCCTCGAGGTTTCCGACAATAACCTGCAGCAAATTATTGAAGTCGTGTGCTATGCCTCCGGTCAGCTGGCCCACAGCTTCCATCTTTTGCGATTGGCGGAGCGCTTCGTCTTTTGCATGGAGCTGTTCGGTTCGTTCGATGACCTGCTGTTCCAACGTCGCGTTTAAGACGCGCAACTCCTCTTCAGCTCGCTTGCGCTCCGATAACTCCCGTAGCGCCGATTGGGCCAAGCGCACATTGTCAATCGCGACCGCGGCCTCCGCAGCTAACCCAGCAAGGCCCCGCTCCGAGCGTTCTGTGAAGACGCCGGTCTTTGCATGGCCAAAAAAAAGGCCGCCTAATACTTCACCCGTCCGTGACCTTACAGGCACCGCGAGATAACTGCGAACGGGCAGATGGCCTTCCGGCATGCCGCTACGCGGGGCGTTGTGTCCGTAACGTGGGTCTTTCGTTATGTCGTTGGAGCGCACGATGCCATCGCCATTGAATGTCGGCGCGAACACTTGCGTGTTGCGCGGCATCGGGAACCTGGAGAAGGCTTCGAGCGGAGCCCCGGACAGGGTATACAGCGTATAACTTTCGCCGCTGTTATCGACGAGATTGTAGAAAAACGCTCCGAATTCGGCACCGGTTAACGCCACGCCTTCATCTGTAACGATTTGCACAAGCCGCGTTAGGTCATTTTCGGCCGCCAGCGCCGAACCGGCGCGATTGAGAATCTCGAGAGCCTGACGTTCATCTGCGGCATTTTGCTCGGCGGTGCGCTGGGCGGTCCTATCCCGGACTACTTTCGTAAATCCGATGACCGCCCCCTCGCCGTCGCGAATTGGCGACATCTCACCGGCGGCCCACATTCGAGTGCCATTCTTACGAATGCGCCATCCTTCATCTCCCCCGCCGCGCCCATAGATCAGGGCGTCATGCATTTCCTTGGCGAGTAGACCACGCTCTTGATCTTCGGGAGTAAATAGTCGGTCGAGCTTTTGCCCGAACATTTCTGTTTCAGACCAACCGAAAAGGCGCTCAGCACCCAAGCTCCAGAAATTTATGTTCCCAGAGGAATCGGCGCTGATGATGGCCGTGTCAGTGGCACCATTGATAATCTGACGAAGATGTGAAGCGGATATTGGCGCACGGCCAAACGGCTTTGGCATATACCTATCGCAAGTTAAGGGGATGAAATTGGGGCTTAGCTTGTCTCGACCGACAGAATTAAGGTTTAGATCAAGCCCCGAGTACCAAATAGGTTCCAGCTCGCTTTGCGGCGGGATCACCGCGAACCGTCCGGTCCGGACCGCACCTGCATGGGGCGAGTATTGAAGAAGTCATTATGCCGATAGAACTCACCGGCAACCGTGCTGGCCTATCAAGCGATCGACTCGCGTTGGGATCTTACGCGTCTCACCTTAGGCGTTCGCCAGAACGTTGCTCATAAGCCCGCTGACCGCCTTCTGCTTTACCTGATCCATGGTGCATTGGTCCGGCCGTTTGTCCGGCCGCCATCTGAGGATTGATGTACCGTGCCGAAATCGTCCTGCGGTGAAGTGATCATACGAGACCTCAACGACGTATTTCGGCCTCACTGGAGTCCACTCGGACGATCGCTTCGTGGACCATCGACTGGGACCGCCCGGTGCGGTTCCCGTAAAGCTCTGCTTTTGAGCGACGTCCTCGAGTTTGGCCGTCAGCGCGGCTTTGTCTTTGGCTTTGATGGCGGAAGAGAAGCCGACGTGATGAAGTAGACCGCCGGCATCGTAAAGACCCAACAGGATCGAACCGACGACCTTGCGGCTCGCCTGCCTCTTCTCGGAGTAGCGGAAGCCGCCGATCACACAGTCGGCGCTTCGGAATTTCTTTATCTTCTGCATGCCTTTCCGGTTGCCGGGCTGATAGGGAAGATCGAGCCGTTTCGCGATTATGCCGTCGCTGCCCCCGCCCGCCGCGCCGAGCCAGCGCTTCGCTTCCTTCAACCCGCGGCTCGCAGGCGAGAGCCGGAAAAAAGCACTTCCTTGAAATTGACGCGTCGCGAAATTCTCAAGGAGTGGCCGCCGCTTGGACAACGGCCAAGCGGCGACGTCCTTCGTGCCCTCCTTCAGGAGATCGAAAGATAGGTACAACGCAGGTGTTTTCGCGGCCAATCGTTTCACGCGGCTTGCCGCCGGATGGATGCGCTGAAGCAGTTCGTCGAACGAGAGCTGGCCTTCGACTGGCACGACGATCTCGCCATCCAGAACGAAGCTCTTGGCCTTCAGATCGAGCGCAGCGGCGACAATCTCCGGGAAATAGCGCTTCAGGTTCTGGCCGCTCTTGGAGAATATCGCGACGTCGTCGGCATCGCGCACGAGGATGCAGCGGAAGCCGTCCCACTTAGGCTCGTATTGCCACTCAGGTCCTTGCGGAATCTCGGGGACCGACCGCGCCTCCATGGCAGCGAGTGGAGCGGACGCTTTTCTCATGCGCCTTGCTCTTGCTGCCGCGCGTCGTTGACCGCTTTACCCTTCCCGTCGGCTTCGCCGGCTTCCTGCGACCGAAAATGCATCTGCTCCGTCTGCGTCGACGCGAGATACATCGCGATTGGACAGGTGACTAACGAGAATTTCAGCGAGGCACGCGGCGCCATTCCGAACCTCCAGATGTGAGGAACTTCAACGGGCCCCGGAACTTTCTGTTCCTGCAGATTGCGAGGGTGCGGATGAAGAAATTGCTCAGTAGAATGCCGCGCCCGTTTGGCCTGGTCGTCTACACCTCGCTCACGGCGTTACGCGTTGTTCGTGAGCTTGGCCGAATCATCGAAAGCGGGTTGCTCACGCATGATCGTCAGTGACAACAGCACCGAGTCCGAAGATCGAGCTCTATCTGCAGGAGGACTACGCTCTCGCGGTTCGTGATGCTTTACTTGCCGGCAAGATAGACTTGGGCATCATGAGCGTCGAAGCGCAGCATCCGGAGCTCGCGTCGCAAGCTCTGTTCGAGGAATCCATGTGGCTGGTTGGCACACCGGGGAACTGGACTTTCCGCGATAGCAACGCGTCACTCAGGGCCGGTGTTCTGAACGACCTTCCCCTGATCGCTGGAAGCTTCATGCACACGCTGCTGAAGAAACATGAGATACGGGGGAAGTTCCGCTCCGCGTCCTGACAGAAGCCAATTCGCTGACGCTGTGTCGAGAAGCACTTCGCGCGGGTGCCGGGTTTCTAGTGGTCCCGCCCTCGTCTGTCGACCGCGAGCTCCGTTCAGGAGAATTCGTTGGCGCACCATTGCAGGGCCTCGTCCTGACCCGCGGCCTATTTCATCACCGCGATCGTCCGCTCGGGCGCGCGGTTCTGGCCATCAAAGCGATGATCGAGGAAGAGGTCCGACAGCTTTGCCAGTCGCGTTCCGAGATCATCCGCCCCTTGAAGCGTGCCGATGCGAGTCTTGCAGGGCGAATATGAAAATCGAGCTCGGGCGCTCGGTAGACGAGAAGCTATCTTGCTTTCACCCCCTCGACGCGGCCGATCCATTCGCGCCAGCGGAGCGCGGTCGGCAAATCCGTCAGCCTGGTATCCAGCGTGATGCTGGCTTTCTGTTGGCGTCCCATCCTACAGCCCGTAGAGGCGGAAGCTCGGCCGCCCCGTCAGTTCGCGGACGGCGCCGACCGACGCCAGCCGTTTGAACAGCCGTCGGCTGGAGCGATCGTTGGGGTCTGCCCTTCCCGCGCCGGCCCTCTAATGCTAGGAATCCCTGACTGGGCCGCGCCATCGCATATGATGGAATGGCTCCCAAGAAGCCCGCGGCCTCGATCGAGGCGGTTATTCAGGCGCCTCTGGCCAACGCTGCGGACTGCGCCAGCGAAATCTGCGCGACCAGCGGATCAGCGTGGCGATGCGCCAGCCGCCAATCGGTGCCATCGTGGCGATAGACCAGGGTGACCTTCAGCGGCCAATCCTGCGCCGGCAAGCCGCCGATCTCCCATGCCCGTGCTCGATGACGGCGAGGACCACCATGTCGGTCGTCCCATAAGCTTGGACCAGTTGCTGTTTCAGGGTTCCGTTCCTGAAGAGCCGGCTGATCGCCTCCCAGCTAGCCTCCGTGATATCCACTCCGCGCGACGGCTTGCCGCCGAACGGCGACATCAGGGTGAAATCGTCTGTAAGCGTGATCAGGGCACGGTAGCTACCGATATCACCGCGCATGAGTGCGGCGTTCGCCTCTTTCGGATCGTCCGACTAGGTCGGTGATCGCTTGGTCGACGGACGAGTTTTTTTCCGGACCGGGCTGAGCTACGCGTCGCGAGGGATGCAAACCCGGCTCCGCCCGCGGCGAGAAGTGCGCGTCGTGTGGTTGGCATAGTGTGCTCCTCACAATCCTTTTCCAGAATTCAAGGCCTTTGCGGCCGCGCTTCGATAAGTGGATCGCAGTTTCTCCCTACTGAATCCAGTGATATGATTCAGCGACATGTTCGCGCGAACGCGGCGTAGTGGACGCGCGCGATGCCAAAGATCGCCTCGATATTTCTGCCGACCTAGCCGATAGATCGCACGATACACGCGACGGCCGCTGCTGCGCCTGACGGCACCAAGCCGCTCGTTTTCGGATGACGCCTTTCCGCCGCACGGGCGCGGCGAAATCATGGTCGATCGCCCGACGCGCGGGATCCCCCGGAAAAGATACGGACCGCGACATTTACATTCCGGATCTTCCCATCGACAGCATAAAGGTGAAGATTCGGATCTTAGATAGTGGAAAGGTACCGAAACTCAGGGTCGTTCAAGGCGGCATAAACGCAAACCTACGAGACTGAAGCTGGTCTAATAGCCCGCGTTTTGCGCCTCAAAGCGCGCCTACCACTAACCGACACACCTATAGATTGTGATTTTGGCAGGGGTGGCGGCGCCGAAAACGTGACACTCTTATGTGTCCTTTGACACTCTTATGAGTCCCACGACACATTTGAGTGAGGATGGTGCCGAAAAACGTTGGACGTCCGAATAGAGATAATCGAGCCAGCTGCCGTGCAGGTAGTTCGGCGGAAACATCCGCCCATAAGTGCTGCACCAAAGTTAATTGGCGCCTCCGTCCGGCGTCCAGATGCCCATCGAGGGATCATTATTAGACCCTCGAAAAATTGTTGCAGTAGCAAACACGCCAGCGAAATTGAGACTAATCATCTAGTTTTATGTGGCGCGAAGTCCACCTTGGACGGCACCAGTCCAGACTTATGTGGCGTCCAACAGAAGCTGGCGATCCCGGCATGACTCGAACATGCGACCTACGGTTTAGGAAACCGTCGCTCTATCCGGCTGAGCTACGGGACCGCGATCCCGGTTAGGAACACCGGGCATGGACAGTTCCATACCAGAGCCGCTCGACCATCGCTACCCGTTGGCAGTTCAAATAGGGCGGGCCGGAACCGGCGTCACATGCCCTTAAAAGATCGGGACATCTATCGCGGAACGTCTCAGACCGCCCATCGTTGGCTGGTTGTCACAATAACGATGGAGAATCCCGCATGACAAAGATGAAACTTCTTGCTGCTGCTGCCGTGGTCTCTGGCTTGATGGCTACGCCGGCGATCGCAAAGGATCCGATGAATCGCCGGGCACAGGCCACGCAGGAATATCGAGCCAGCACGGTCGATGGCGGCTATCGTGATTCGGGCTTCTGGCCGGGTGACGTCGCGGCAGGCGTGGTTGGCGGTGCAGTCGGTGTAGCGGGTGCGGCTGTGGGTACCGCCGGGGCCATCGCAACTGCGTCATTCCGGAACAGCCACAATTCCTATGATGGCTATAATGGCGTTCCGCGCGATTCTTACGCACAGCGGATGGGCTTCGTTTGTCAGCCGGGAACCTGGTTCCGCGGCGAGGATGGCCGACTACACATCTGCCAGTAATACAACTGACATCTGAGAAAAAGGTCGGCCCAAAGGACCGCCCTTTTTCGTGTCTGTTATCGGATAGAGTCCCAGGCGCGAGAAACGACGGCACCGCTCCATCGGACGTGAGCCCATCGCTTCGCGACCACGTGTGGTCCCGTGTAGGTGATTGCGCGCCGAGTAGCAGCGCGATCCGAAAACTACTGTCAAGAATGACTCAAAACTCTGAAGTCATCAATTTCAGTGATATGAGAGCAGCAACAGATCTCTGCCTGAAAACACTTCCACATCAGCGTTGTATTGCGAAATAACGCCGGTCTGCTGACCACATGACCGCACTGATGCAGTCATGCTGCACTTGCTCCAAAAGCGGGGAGAAGTAACACATCCGAGGTTGAAAAATGGCCCACAAATGGCGAGAATTGGGTTTGTTATCCATGTCGGAACCCACGTGGCTCATTTGTCCGCATACAAGTCACTCATATTTGCGCTACTGACGACCGCATCACTCTCCGGTCTCGCGTTGATGTCTTCGCCTGCTCGTGCGCAATGGTGGACTGCCGCGCCTGCGGATTATGAAGATTGCGCCGAGCGCATCGAAAAATCGACGGCTTCGAAAGACGCCAAGGCTGTGGCGCTGTCGGATTGCGAAAGCAAGTTCGCGGGACGGCGCAAGCGCGGTGGCGGCTATACGTATCACGACTTCATGCAGAACCGCAGCTTTGATATCGCTGGCCCGAACCCAACCACGGCTGAACAGAAGGCGATCGACGAGCAGTACAAGATCTATCTGGACAATCAGCGTCGCAGCGTCATCGTCGCGGCCTTCGCTGAAAAGCAGCGCGAGGCGCAAACCCAGGCTGCGCTCGAAACGGACTTTCGGCAGACTACGGAAACCCCAAGCGACGTGAAACCTGTTGTGCTACCCAGGCCTCGGCCCAAAGTGCGCGCCAAGGAGCCAGATTGCACGACCGAGCCGCTTGCCTGCGGGTGGTCCAAATTGTCATCGGGGCTGAAAGACATCAAGGACGCCCTATTCGGCACGCCCGCGCCGGCCAAGACCAAGCGCACCTGAGGCGTAACGCCCCATCAAGTATCAATCCGTGATCACCATCGCCCAGAACATCCGGTAGGGCGACTTGGGATTGGCGACGTAAGCGACGCCGACCTTGCGCGCGCCGGACATGAGCAGGTTCTCGCGATGACCTAGGCTCTCTTCCCATTGCTTCAACGTTTCGGGAAATGTCAGGAAGCCCGCCGCGATGTTCTCTGCTGCTTTGGATTTGCGGAGCTTCCCCACACGCGCGGAGAAAATACCGCCGACCTCATGGCTGACCTTGCCGCTGGATGACATCGCCTGCGCCTGAGCAAGCGCGACCGCATTTAGTTTACTGTCCAGCGTGACAGAGGAGAGCTTGTGCGCCCGGCGGAAGGCACTGATCTGGCTCGCATAATCAGCCGCTCTGGCCTCGCCCATGGTTGCCGCGGCCAACACGCCACACAGCACAAATAATCTTATGTGGCCATAATTCATGAAAATCGCTTCACGGGTCAGCTTCAATGACTATAGCGACGACGTTGCGCAGGAGGTCGCGGCAACGGCTTGCGGACATGGGCAGGCGCCTGCACTTCAGCCGCACGCCGTCGTTCGGCAAGCCGGGCATCATAACCCGGCGAGGGAGTGACCGTCGGAGGAACCGCAAATGCGGGTGTGATGGCACCCATGCTTAGTATCGCCGCAACCACAGCGATAGCGGCGAAGGATTTCCGCTTCAAGACCTTCAAAAATAAGGTTCGCATCGATCGCTCCACCCAAGAAAACGGCCCGAAGCGCTAACGCACTTCAGGCCGGCTTCGTTCAGTACGGAAGCTTACTTCTTGGCCTTCTTGGCCTTCTTGGCCTTTGCAGTCTTGGTCACCTTGGTAGCCTTCGTGGCAACCTTTTTCGCCTTACGGCGACGATGACCGAGCGGAATGCCAAGCTTGATGGCTTTCTGACGCAGCGAACCACCGGTACGCTTCATCTCCTTGGAAATCTTCTCAAGCGGAGTCTGAGCCTTCGAATGCGCCTTCAGGATCTTTACGTCTTCCTTGGTGTACTCGCGACGGACGAGTTTCTTTTTCGCTTTCTTGGCCATTGTAGCTCCGATTGTTAGTTGAGTAATTCGACCGGCACACGCTTTGCCGATGATATGAAAGGATCAAACGTTCAGCCCAGCGCGCGAGGCGCGAACCATCGTCAAATCACGCGGCCTTCTATACTAAAGATGTCGCGAATGACATAGCCCCTGATGTCACATCATGATGTTCAGTATTGAACCAGCCGCCCCCTGCGAGCCTTCTTCACGATGTGAACTGCTACTTGCCCGCGTAATGATGGACTAAAAGACTCTTTACATCTCATTTACTGAGAATTCACCGACGCGTATCGGCAATTGATATTTAACGGAGAATCATCGGTTTGACGTGAATGCAACGGATAATGGTACCATCGCATTGACCGGCAGACGCGATTTGAACATTCGGATAGTTGAGTCCGCCGATAGTAGCCGAAATGATTAGTAACATTCTCGTAATGATAGCGCCGAATCCGGTCCAACACTCCCTTCGGCTCAATCAATTTCACGCTAACTGCGAATCTGATCTGGCGTGAGTGCGGGCGATCCCCTGCCTGACGTCTCCGCGTGCTTGATCAGTGTCATCACGCGGAGCGAAAGCGGAGCTGTGATCTGATATTTCGCCGCCAGCTCAACGACGACACCCTGCAAATAATCAATCTCGGTGCGGCGATCGCGCTGCAGATCTTCCCACATAGACGAGCGCGCATTTGCATCGATCTTCATGGTCCGCCCGAGCAGCATACTGAACAGGCCGTCAGGCAGCCGCAGCAAATGCGGTGTCAGCCAAGCGGGAATCGGTGTCGCCGAGATGGGCTTGATACCAGCCGCCTTCAGAACGGCCAGACCTTCCGCCATTTGATCGGCGAATAGCGAGCGCCATGCGCGCTGCGCAAGCTGCGACCGCAGCGGTATATCCGACAGCGCATTGAGCGCATTGTTCAAATTGACCAGCAGCTTGCCCCACTGGACACCGACGATGTCATCGCCCGCAAGGACGGCAAGATACGGCACGGATAGCACCGAAGCGGTATCGGCCTCATCGCGTTCGACGACGATGTTTCCGGATGTCGCGCGGTGAACATGGCCATCGCCCTTTGCGATGACATTAAATGGCACCATTCCGCCGAGGATACGGCGCCCGGGCAGAGTTGCGCGCAGGACTTCGACATTGCCGACGCCGTTCTGCAGGCTGACGACGGTCGCGTCTTTCGCAGCGTGATCCGCGATCAGCCTTGCCATCTCCGCGGTATCGCCGCTCTTGACCGTGACCAGAATGATCTTCGCCTCACTCATGATGGCGGGGTCATCCGACAGCCGCAGCTGACCGGGGGCAAGACATTGATCAAAGCCCTCGAAGCTCGTCAGCCTCAGACAGTGCGCCTCGATACTGTCCACGATGCGCCGCCGCCCCAGTATGGCGACGTCGCGGCCGGCCGCCGCCAGGGCGCCACCCACGAAACAGCCGATACTGCCGGCACCGGCGATACAAATGGGTCGCGTTTTAATCACGTCATCTCCCGTTCATCCGGCATCCGTTACTAGCAAAATGCCGCAGCGCTGCCTATCGGCGGAACCGACGCGCCTTGTAGGCGTCATACCGCGCAGCTATGCTTTCGCCGGGCTGGCAGAACAGGAGATGATCATGGGTTTGCTCGACATTCTGAATGGCATGGCCAACGGGCCGCGTGGCCCCAGCGATCCCGACGACAAGAGCGGCGGCATGTCGCCGATGACGATGGCGATCCTCGCGCTGCTCGCCTACAAAGGCTACAAGCACTTCACTGGTAGCCAACCGGCGGCACAGGGGCACTCGCAAGAGATCCCGCCGCCAAATACGACGCAGGCCAGCGCGCAAGATAGCGGCCTTGGTGGTATGCTTGGCGGTCTCCTCGGCGGAAATTCTGGCACTGCAGCAGGCGGCGGCCTCGGCGACCTTCTGAAGGGCCCGCTCGGCGGTCTGTTGGCGGGCGGTGCCGCAGGCAGCGTGCTCAGCGGCGGCCTCGGCGACCTGCTCAAGCAGTTCCAGCAGAACGGCCACGGCGACGCCGCGGATTCCTGGGTCAGTTCCGGCCCGAACAAGCAGATTTCGCCTAACGATCTCGGCGCAGCACTTGGCGCGGATCAGATCGCGCAACTGACATCGCGCACCGGCATGTCCCGCGAGCAGCTTCTCGCGGAGCTGAGCAACGAACTGCCCGATGCCGTTAATCAGTTCACACCGCATGGCCGGCTACCCACGGAAGACGAAGTTAAGTCCAGCTGGGTTTAACGCGCACTTGAAAGAGGGGATATTGCTATGATCTGGATTCTCGTTGTGGGCTTTGTTGCTGGCATTGTCGCCCGCCTTCTGTCGCCAGGACCTAACAATCCCAGCGGCTTCATTCTGACCACGATCTTGGGTATTGCCGGCGCATTCCTGGCGACATTCATCGGCCAGCAGATCGGCCATTACGGCCCGAACCAGGGTGCCGGCTTCATCGCCGCCACGATCGGCGCCCTGGTGGTGCTGTTCATCTGGAACAGGCTGGTCGCCCGCAACGTGATTTCGGATCCGGGCAATCGCTGATCTGCGAGCAATCGAGAATGAAAAAAGCCTCGGGCATCACCCGAGGCTTTTTTGCTGTTTGACGTAGGCTTCCGATCAGGCCAGCAGATGCATGCCGGCATCCATCCGCACCAATTCGCCCGTCATATTGCTCGACGGCGACGTGGCGAGGAAGCAGATCAGGGCGGCGACGTCCTCCGCGGTCGAGGCCACCTTCAGCGGAACTCGCGCGATCACGGCATCGCGAACTTTGGCAGCACCGTCCGCACCGCGTCCCTTGGTGAACCATGGCGTATCGATATAGCCAGGGCAGACCGTATTGACACGGATCAACGGAGCCAGTGCACGGCCAAGCGACAGCGTTATCGAATTCAGCGCGCCCTTGCTGGCGGCATAGGCGACCGACGAACCGCCGCCCGTGATACCGGCCATCGACGAGACATTGACGACCGCCGAAGCACGACCCGACGCCTTGGCGCCGGCTTCGAGCAAGGCGCGCGCCGCACGCACCATCTGATAGGGCCCGATCGTGTTGACCGCGTAGATGCGCTGGAAATCTTCCGCAGACAGGCCATCGAGATCGTGATGCGGCACATGCTTGGTCATCCCGGCATTGTTGATCAGCGCATCGAGCCGCCCCCAGTGCTGGGCGGCGGCGATGATATTCTTGCAATCGTCGTCCTTCGACACGTCGCCCTGAACCACAATGACCTCGGTTGCACCCGCATCACGGCACAGTTCGGCAGTGGCTTCGGCTTCCTTCTGACTCGACGAATAGTTGATGACAATACGGGCGCCGTCCCTGGCGAGAATGGTCGCAGTCGCAGCACCAAGCCCCGATGCCGCCCCTGTAATCACGACGCACAAACCGTCACTTGCCATCTGCATTTCCTCTGCTTTGTTTCTGACGCCGATGCGATCTACCATAGTGCGATTGCGCTGGTATACAACGCGGCGCAAGTTCGCTTTGCGGAATTAAATTGCGCTGCACCAACACATCATGCCGCCACCGCAGGCCCCTCTGCGGCCAGCCCGCTTGTCTTCCCTTCGCCTTTTCCGCATCATCAATGCAAGAAAAGTGGCAGCGCCCATGCCCGGCATTCCCTGCCGAATGAGATGCGCTAGCACACGGGGAACGCCTTGACGGATACAGACAATATCGTTGCGGAAACCGCGGAACGTATCTTCACCGATCTAGCGGACGCACAGACCATCAACCACGACAAAGAAGGCAAGTGGAAAGCACCGCTCTGGCAAGCGCTGACCGATGCCGGCCTGCCGCTGTCCTGGGTGCCTGAAGAATGCGACGGCTCCGGCACCAGCATGGCCGAAGGTTTCAGCGTCCTCAGCGTCGCCGGCCGCGCCGGCGTTGCGGTGCCGCTCGCGGAAACCATGTTGGCGGGTTGGCTGCTCGCGCAGGTCCAGATTAAATCACCGGACGGCATGATGACCGTCGCGCCGGCAAACCCGCGCGATCGCCTCACGCTCAATGCGGATGGTACAATCACCGGCCGCGCACGCGGCGTGCCGTTCGCGAAGGATGCGAAACATATCGCCGTCGTCGCCTCCGGCATTGGCGGCGCCTCTATTGCACTGGTGGACGCCAGCGCCTGCCGGATTGAAGCCGGGCTCGGTCTGGCCGATGACCCGTCCGACACGGTGCATTTCGACACTGTGAAGCCGGTCACCATGCAATCTGCGCCATCGGGCTTCGATCAGAACGCGCTGCTGCTGATGGGCGCACTGGTGCGCAGCCAGCAAATTGCCGGTGCGTTGGAAACCATGCTCGGCATTGGCGTGACCTATTCCGGCGAACGCGTGGCGTTCGAGAAGAAGATCTCGAAATTCCAGGCAGTACAGCACAATCTGGCGAGGCTCGCGGGCGAGACCTCCGCGGCCCTCGCCGCTGCCAGTTCCGCGGCTGACGCCTTCTCCAGCGGCGCGCCGCTCGATGACGCACTCTTCCTCGAGGCCGCCGCTGCGAAGATCCGTTGCTCGGAGGCCGCCGAAAAGGGCGCCGCCATTGCGCATCAGGTTCTTGGTGCCATCGGCTTCACGCAGGAACACATCCTGCATCGCTACACGCTGCGCGCATTGGCATGGCGCGATGATTTCGGCAGCGAAAGCTACTGGGCAGTCGAACTCGGCAAACTGGTCGCTGCGCGCGGTGCCAACGAGCTGTGGCCTCTGGTCGCTTCGCGCTGATCGAACACAAGAAACGAGATCTTTCACATGACTGCTGCCCTTCGTTTCGATCCGATCCGCCTGCCGCCCGAATGCGAGCAGCTGCGCAAGGAAGTGCGCGCTTTCCTCGCCGAGGAAATCGCCGCCGGCACTTTCGATCCGCACAAGCCCCAGCGCGAGGACTCGGACAATCCTGAATTCAGCAAGCGCGTCGGCGAGCGCGGCTGGCTCGGCATGACCTGGCCCAAGAAGTATGGCGGCCACGAGCGCTCGTTCCTTGAACGCTACGTTGTTACCGAAGAGATGCGCGTGGCCAACGCGCCGGTGCGCCGCTTTTTCGTCGCCGACCGCCAGAGCGGCCCGGTGCTGCTGAAATACGCGCCCGAGCATATCAAGATGGACATCCTGCCGCGCATCTGCCGGGGCGAGGTCTGTTTCTCCATCGGCATGAGCGAACCGAATTCCGGCTCCGACCTGTTCGCCGCCAAGACCAAGGCCACCAAGACCGACGGCGGCTGGCTGATCAATGGCAGCAAGATCTGGACGACCTCGGCGCATATGGCCGACTACATGATCGCGATCTTCCGCACATCGGCCCCGACCAAGGAAAATCGCCGCCACGGATTGACGCAGTTTCTGGTCAATATGAAGAAGCCGGGTATCACGGTGAACCCGATCGCGCAGATCACCGGCCAGTACGAATTCAACGAAGTCGTGTTCACCGATCACTTCGTGCCCGACGACCACATGCTCGGCGAGATCGACAGCGCCTGGAAACAAGCCACCAGCGAGCTCGCTTATGAGCGATCCGGCCCCGAACGTTTCCTTGAGACCTATTACGTGCTGACCGAACTGGTCCGCGCTGTCGGCCCGGAGCCGGACACCCGCAGCGCCGAAGGCATCGGCCGCCTTGTCGCGCAGCTGCACACGATGCGGCGCATGTCGGTGTCGGTGGCCGGCATGCTGCAGGCCGGCAAGGAGCCGGTGGTGGAAGCGTCCATCGTCAAGGATATCGGCACAATCTGGGAGCAGCAGTTGCCCCATCGTGTGCGCGAACTCGCGGCCTTCGTCGACGACAGTACCTCCAATCACGCCACGCTGGACGAGATGCTGGGCTTCGCCATCAAGACGGCGCCAAAACTGACCATTCAGGGCGGCACCACCGAAGTCCTGCGCGGCATCATCGCGCGCGGACTTGGTCTGCGCTGATCCATCCATTCAACAGAGAGCCATCATGACCACCTACAAAGACATCGCCGTCGAGACCCGTGGCCACATTGCGATTATCGAGATCCGCAAGCCGCCGCTGAATTTCTTCGACATCCTGCTGATCCAGCAGATCGCCAACGCGCTGGACGAGATCGATGCCAATCCCGAAATCCGCGCGACGGTTCTGTGCGCGCAGGGCAAGGCGTTCTGCGCCGGCGCCGATTTCAGCGATCCGAACCGCAAGGAGACCGAGGCAGCCGCCAAGAGCGGCGACCCCGCTGACAATCTCGGTTCCATCGGCCATCTCTATATGGAAGCCGTACGCATCTTCCGCGCCAAGAAGCCGATCGTCGCCGCCGTACAGGGCGCGGCCATTGGTGGTGGCCTAGGCCTTGCCGTGTCGGCCGATTTCCGCGTCGCCTGCCCGGAAACGCGCTTCGCTGCCAATTTTACCAAGCTCGGCTTCCATCCCGGCTTCGGCCTCACTGTGGCGTTGACCGAGCTGATCGGCAAGAACAACGCCGAGCTGATGTTCTATACATCGCGCCGCGTCGGCGGTGAGGAAGCCTTGAAGATGGGCCTCGCCAATGTGCTGGTGCCGCAGGCCGAGGTCCGCGACGCCGCCATCAAGCTTGCGGAAGAAATCGCGGAATGCTCGCCGCTTGGCCTGCTGTCGACCCGCGCCACCATGCGGGGCGGCCTCGCTGATCGCGTGGCCAAGGCGACCGAGCACGAACTGGCCGAGCAGACGCGCCTGCGTAAGACAGAAGATTTCAAGGAAGGCGTTGCGGCGACTGCCGAACGCCGGGTGCCGAACTTCAAGGGGCGCTAAGTCCCCGTCGGGTTTGTTTTTCAAACCTCACTTGGAAATGGCCGGGTTCGCCCGGCCATTTTTATGTCATGGGCACTCTAGTCTTTCCGCACCACCAACGCATCGACGATGGTGGTGCCCTCGCCCGCCGGATGCACCAGTACCGGATTGAGTTCGATCTCGGCAATCTCGCCCTTGAACTGAGCTGCGAGCTGCGAGAGCTGCGCAATCAGCTCCGCCGCCGCCGACACGTCGGCCTTCAGCGCGCCGCGAAAGCCGTTCAGCAACGGAGCGGCCTTGAGCTCGCCCAGCATGGAAGCAGCCTCAGCGGCACTCACGGGCGCCGGGCGATAGACCACGTCCTTGAACAATTCCGCCGTCACTCCACCAAGACCGACCATCACCATTGGCCCAAAGGTCTCGTCCAGTAGTGTGCCCACGATGATCTCGACACCCTTCCTGGCCATCGGCGAAACGAGCACGCCTTGCAACGCGGCCTGCGGTCGGTGCTGCCGAGCGCCGGCAGTCAGCGCATCATAGGCAGCTGCGGCTTCATTCTTCGTCGTGATATTGACCCTCACGCCGCCAATCTCACTCTTGTGCGGAATGTCGCGCGACTGGATTTTCATCACCAGCGGGAAGCCAATCTTGGCAATCGCTGCATCCAGCCCCGATCTGTCGGTGACAAGAACCTCGCCTGGCAGCGCGATACCGGCAATCTGTAACAGCGTCTTGCTGTCATGCTCGGAGAAAGTCGACGCGATCAGCTGCTCAGCCAGATCGCTTGGCGCGATGACAGCTGTTGCGACCGGTTCTGCCAGCTTGAACCTGACGTGATCGACAAGTCGTCGCAACGCGACGCTGACATGTGCGAGACCCGACAGCACCACAACGCCGGATTCAGAAAGACGTGTGCGCGCAAAGTTCGACGGCAGCGTATAGGACCAGAACACGACCGGTTTGTTCTGCGCAGCGATGACGGGCTTCAGCTCCAGCGTCTTGAACGGCATCCGCGTCTCGCTCGACAGCGAGATCACCACCAAGATCACATCGACCTCGTCAGACCTGTCGAGCAATTCAATGGTCTTTTGCAGCCCGCCACTATGCACTGCCTGGGCCGTGATATCGATCGGATTGCACGGCGACCCGTAGGACGGGATCAGCCCGCGAATCGTCGCCTGAACGCCGTCCGACAATTCGGGCACCTGCAGCCCCTGCGCCGACACGGCATCAGCGCCCCAGATACCTGCGCCGCCCGAGACGGTGACGACAGCGACGCGATCGCCCTTCGGCAGCGGCGACGTTGTCAGCACGGCGGCAATGGTCACCGCTTCGTCGAGATCGTTGGAGACGATGAAGCCATAACGCGCGAACACCGCATCATAGGCGGCCGTCCAGCCCGCCATGCTGGCGGTATGCGAGGCTGCTGCGCGCTCGCCAGCACCGGAGCGGCCGACCTTTACAACGATGACCGGTTTGCCGAGCTCCGCCGCCTTGCGAGCCGCGGCGAGAAATTTGTCGACGTCGCGAATGCCCTCGATGAACAGCAGAATCACGTCAGTCGCCGGATCCTGCACCATGTAATCGAAGAATTCGCCTGCACCGAGATCGGACTCGTTGCCGGTCGAGATCACGGTGCTCAGAGCAATGCCGAGCGACTTGGCGCGGTTATAGATCGCAAAGCCGATGCCACCGGATTGCGCGACGATACCGATCCGCTTTTGCGTGGCGATCAATCGTGGCTGATCCCGCTTCACATCAACGGTTGGGCTGAAGGTCGCGGCGATGCCGGCAATCTGGTTGTAGTACCCCTCCGCGTTCGGTCCGGAGATCCGCATTCCCGTGCGCTTCGCCAACGCCGCGATGGCATCCTGCATGGCGATGGAATCGCCACCTTCCTCGGCAAAGCCGGAGGAGATGATGATGGCGTGCTTGACGCCGAGCGTCGCGCACTCCTCAAGCGCGCCAAGCACGACACGCGCAGGAATGATCACGATGGCGAGATCGATCGGCTGCCCAATGGCTTTGATGGTCGGATAGCACGCGAGCCCATCGATATCCGGATAGTTCGGATTGACCGGATAGATCGCGCCGGAGAACTGGTTCTTGCGCAGAAAGGAGAGAAGCAGGCCCGGGATCTTCGTGACATCGCGGGAGGCGCCAATGATGGCGATGCTAGATGGGTTGAAGAACGAGTCCAGCGGATGCGGACATGTCACAGTCATGGCGTTTCCCGTTTATTATTGTTGCCGTAGCGTTTCCGAGCGAAGTGGATACCGGTTCGCATGAAGGAAACGCGTCAGAACAAGAAGGGATCGTGCGGCGATTGCCGCAATCACGCAACGACGCGAAACGTGACCCCGGCCAGCAGAAATGCATCCCCGGCGCAGGGACATCCGCGTGCCCGTGCGCTGCCGAGCACCTGTGCGACGTCGTTGACGCGAAAAGTGATCCCGGTCATCGCTTCGCTCTTGCCCTTGGCAAAGCGCAAACAGCCGTTCGTGAACGCGATCTGAGGATCGTCGTTGCGGGCCGAGGTCAGCGGCACACCGATGATATTGCTCCAGTGCTGCGCCAGATCGTAATGGTCCGGACTCTGCAGCTCGACCTCGGTCAGCGCGCGCGTGATGTCGTGGCGGATCGCCTCCTGCCAGTCCGGACCGGCCGGCGGATACGGCCCGAAATCGTCGTCGCTGTCTTTGGTATGATTGAACTCGATGAAGGCGGCCCGGCAATCGCGTGGATGCAATTGCACACCGTGATAGGGCGGATGATCGATCACATTGGCGGTGCGCACGCCGATGTTGGCGGCGAAGCGCCCACGCTCGTCGGGATCCTCGCAGGACAGGATCACCATATAGCCACCGCGCCCGCCGGATTTCTCCATAAACCGCCCGGCCGCCGTGCCCGGCTGCGTCGGCGCGACCACTTCGAGCAACGTCGCCTCAACCGGCATCAGTGCATTTTCGAGGCCGTATTTGCCGACATGGGGGTCGCGGTAGCAGACATTGAGGCCGAGAATGGCCGCGATATCGCTCACCACTGGCTCCAGATGCGGAGCGACCAGACAAACTTGCCGCAACCGCATCTGGCTCATGGTCATTGCCCCTTGAAGACCGGCTTGCGCTTCTCGACGAAGGCCTGGGCGGCCTCCTTGTGATCGTCAGTATCGCTGCAGCGGGTGTGATGGATTGACTCGCCATCGAAGCAGGCTTCGAGCGTCATCGTCTCGGCATTATTGATGTTGGTCTTGATGTAGCCGTAGGTGATGCTCGGGCCCTGTGCGAGTGACATTGCCAAGTCGCGTGCCGCTGTCTCCACCTCGGCGTCATCGACGACCTTCGTCACCATGCCGAGCGCCAGCGCTTCCTGTGCGGAGAGCACCGGCGACATCAGATAAAGCTCGCGTGCCTTGGCGCTGCCAAGCATCTTGGTCAGGAAATAGGTGCCGCCATAATCACCGGAGAAGCCGACCTTGGCGAAAGCCGTGGTGATCTTCACCGATTTGCTGGCGACACGGAGATCGCAGGACAGCGCGATCGAAAGACCGGCGCCTGCGGCCGCACCGTCGAGCTGCGCCACCACCGGCTTCGGCATCTGGTGCAGAATGCGCGACACTTCCATGCCGCGGCGCAGGTTAGCGCGCTTGGCCTCGAACGGCAGCGGCGCGCGGCCAGCCGCCATCGACTTGACGTCACCGCCGACGCAGAAGGTGCCGCCCGCGCCCTTGATGAGCACGGCGCGGACGTCGTGATCTTCCTGCGCGCGGCGTGCTGCCGCGACCAGGCCCTGTGTCATCTCCGGATTGAGCGCATTGCGCCGATCCGGACGATTCATGGTGATGGTTAGAAGACCGCTGTCGAGGTCCTGCAGGACGATGTCGCTCATGATTGCGCTCCTTGTTGTTGTTCTTGATCGTCCGGCAAGGTTCAGACCCTGACGATTACTTCTTCACCAGCGGGCAGCGCGAGGCTTCCAGCGGCTGGAATGCCTGCTCTGCGGGAACGGTCGCGAGTAGCTTGTAGTCGTCCCAGCGGCCCTTGGATTCCGACGGCTTCTTCACCTCGAACAGGTACATGTCATGCACCATGCGGCCATCCTCGCGAATCCGGCCATTCTTGGCGAACATGTCGTTAATCGGCGTCTCCTTCATGAGCTTCATGACCGGAGCCGAATCCGTCGTGCCGGCGGCCTTCACGGCCTTGAGATAATGCAGCACCGATGAATACACGCCGGCCTGGGCCGATGTCGGCACGCGCTTGGTGCGCTCCTGGAAGCGCTTGGTGAACGCGCGCGTCTCGTCATTGAGATCCCAGTAGAACGCTTCCGCCAGGATCAGGCCTTGGGCGGTATCGAGACCGACGCTGTCGATGTCGGAGATGAAGGCCAGCAGCGGCGACAGTTTCTGTCCGCCGCTCCGCGTCAGGCCGAACTCGGCCGCCTGCTTGATCGCGGTGATCGTATCACCGCCAGCATTGGCGAGGCCGACGACCTTGGCTTTGGAGCTCTGCGCCTGCAGCAGGAAGGACGAGAAATCCGACGTATTCAGCGGATGCTTGACCGATCCCAGCACCTTGCCACCGGCCTTGGTGACGACAGCCGTGGTGTCTTTCTCGAGGTCCGCGCCGAATGCATAGTCGGCCGACAGGAAGAACCAGGTGTCGAGACCGTTTTTCACCGTGGCGAGACCGGTCACATTGGCCTGCGCGTAAGTGTCGAACACGTAATGCACCGTATAGGGGCCGCAGGCCTCGTTGCTGAGGCGGATTGAGCCCGGGCCGTTGAAGATGATGATCTTGTTGCGCGCGCGCGCGATTTCGCTCGCGGCCAGTGCGGTCGCCGATGCCGCAACGTCCATGATCGCCTCGACGCCCTGATTGTCGAGCATATCGCGCGCGATGTTGGCGGACAGATCAGCCTTGTTGAGATGGTCGGCGGCAATAATCTCGATCTTGCGGCCCAGCACTTCACCGCCAAAATCTTCTGCAGCCATCTTCGCAGCGGTCTCGCTGCCCGGGCCGGTGATATCGGCATACAGGCCCGACATATCGAGAATGGCGCCGAGCTTTAGTGGCTTGGTCTGCGCCATGGCACTTGTGGCCGCGAATGCCATTGCTGACGCCAGCAGACCTGAAATGATCTTCTTCAAAAGTCCCTCCCTTAGACGCGCCGTTATTGTTCGTGCGCGGTGCTTGTTGTTATCGCAATCATGCCGCAATGGAACAACAGCGGCAAGCGGCGGTGCTGCCAAGAATAGCTGCAAAGACATCAAGGTTTTCCGCAAAGCGGAATGGATTGCTTGCTATGATCGACGAGAGGTTGACCGGAGCTCGCAAGGTGGCGTGATGCGTGCCGCATCTGCAAAATGTGACGTGTCGCATGCTACAACGCTGTTGCTGGCAGTGATCGGCATTTCAACATCCATGCAGTCTGCGTCCGCCGCCTGCATGTTCGCCGCGCAGGGCGAAGGTCGTGTCGCCGACGTGATCGATGTCAGGACATTGCGTTTGAGCGACGGCAACGTGGTCCGTCTGGCGGGGATCGAGCCGATAGCCGGCTCATCGAAGTCGACGAGCGAACTTGTCGCATTGGTCTCCGGCCGCGATGTCACCTTGTACGGCGAAAGCGACATGCCGGATCGCTATGGCCGGCAGCCGGCTTTTGTCTTCGTCGATCCCGCTGCACCGTCGCTGCAGGCGCAGCTTCTGGCGCAGGGCGCTGCCCTCGCGTCCGGTGCGATTTCGGATAAAACCTGCGCGGCGGAACTCGCCGCTGCAGAAGGCTCGGCCCGCCGGCTGAAGCGCGGAATCTGGGCTCAAACCAACGTCATAAAAAACGCGGAAAGTCCCGGCGATATCTTGGCCGATGTGGGGCGTTTCGGGGTGGTCGAGGGGCGAGTTCTGTCGGTTCGCCAAGCCGGGACGGTAACTTACGTCAATTTCGGACGTCGCTGGACTGAGGACTTTGCGGTGACTGTCTCAAGGCGCATGATGGCCGCCTTCGAGACGGCCGGAATCACGCTTAAGTCCCTAGAAAGACGACATATTCGCGTTCGGGGATGGATCGAGAGGCGCGGCGGGCCGCGGATCGAGGCGCTCGGGGTGCAGCAGATCGAAGTGGTCGGGGACAATTAGGCCACTTGGGCAGCAAGATCGCTTGAGCGAAGATGATTTGGGCGAATGGGCTGTTTGGGCAGAAAGTGGACGACGTGACGGGTGTGGGACGGCAAACCAGCTTGAGCCGCTGCCTTTGGGCTGCGCCGGCCCTGCTGTGCGCTGCGCTCGCTCTATCGGCCTGCGGCGATGCCAGCCGGTTCGAGGCCGCCTCGTCGGTCAAGCCAACGGTAGCGGCCAAGCCGCCGAAGCCAGCCGTGGTGCAGACCCCGGCCGCCGAGAAAGAACACGAGCGCATCCTCGCATCCTATGGCGGCGCCTATGACGACCCGCGGCTGGAAGCACTGATCACCAAGACCGTCGATCGGCTGGTCGCAGCCTCCGAACGACCGGACCTAGCCTATAAGGTCACGATCCTCAATTCGGGCGCCGTCAACGCCTTTGCCCTGCCGACTGGACAACTCTATGTCACGCGCGGCCTGATCGCGTTGGCCAGCGATACATCCGAGATTTCGTCGGTGCTGTCGCACGAGATGGCGCATGTGCTCGCCAAGCACGCGTCCATCCGCGAGGAGCAGGCACGGCAGGCATCGATCGTCACGCGCGTCGTCACCGATATGGGCAGCGATCCCGATCTCACAGCGCTCGCACTCGCCAAATCCAAACTGACAATGGCGAGCTTCTCGCGCGCGCAGGAATTCGAAGCCGACGGCATCGGCGTAGGCATCTCGGCCCGCGCAAAGTTCGATCCCTATGGCGCGTCGCGCTTTCTCGCGGCGATGGAGCGTAACGCGGCGCTGAAGGCCAGCCGCACGCCGCTCGATCCCCGCGCGCAGGACTTCCTGTCGTCGCATCCGGCGACGCCCGAGCGCGTGCAGAATGCGCAGGCCAATGCGCGGCAATATTCCTCGCCCGACGGTGGCGAGCGCGATCGCGAGACCTATCTCACGGCCATCGACGGCATCGTCTATGGCGAAGACCCGAGCGAAGGTTTCGTGCGCGGCCGCCGCTTCCTGCATCCCAAGCTCGGCTTCACCTTCCAGGCGCCGGAGGCCTTCACCCTCGACAATACGGCGCAGGCGGTGATCGGTGTGCGTGAGGGCGGCAATCAGGCCATGCGCTTCGACGTAGTGCGCGTACCGTCCGAACAAACGCTGAGCGACTACCTCAATTCCGGATGGATGGAGAATGTCGACAAGGCCACCACGGAAGAGCTGACCATCAACGGCTTCCCGGCAGCGTCTGCCGTCGCACGCGGCGACCAGTGGCAATTCCGCGTCTACGCGCTGCGCTTCGGCAGCGACGTCTACCGCTTCATCTTCGCAGCCAAGCAGAAGAGCACCGAGAGCGAACGTAACGCTCGCGAGACCGTCAACTCGTTCCGCCGCCTGACGCTGGCTGAGATTCAGGCCGCCCGTCCGCTGCGCATCAAGGTGATCACCGTGCAGCCCGGAGACACAGTGGAGTCGCTGTCGCATCGCATGAGCGGCGTCGATCGTCCACTGGAGCGCTTCCGCGTATTGAACGGGCTCGAGAACAATGCCAGCGTGAAAGCCCGCGACCGCGTCAAGATCGTGGTGGATTAAGATCCACCCAGGTACTTGCTCATCGACAATAAAAAAGCCCGGCCTCTCGGCCGGGCTTTTCGTATTCAACTCGCGAGACGCCGCTTATGCAGCCTCATCCGCGGCGGCGACATCATCGTCACCATCGCTGTCAGCATCGTCAGCACTGACTTCGGCGCCTGCCTCAGCTTTGGCGCCACGGCGCGGGCTCTTGGCGAGCTGGCCTTCGATCTCCTTGACCGCTTCGGTCTCGGTGACGTGCTGAACCACGGCGATTTCGCGCGACAGACGATCGAGGGCAGCTTCATACAGCTGACGTTCGCTGTAGGACTGTTCGGGCTGCGAGTCGGAGCGGAACAGATCGCGGACCACTTCGGCGATGGCAACGATATCGCCCGAATTGATCTTCGCTTCGTATTCCTGTGCGCGGCGCGACCACATGGTGCGCTTGATGCGCGCACGGCCCTTCAGCGTCTCGAGCGCACGCTTGACCAGCGCCGGCTCCGACAGCTTGCGCATCCCGACATTCATGACCTTTGCAGTCGGAACGCGCAGGGTCATCTTGTCCTTCATGAAATTGATCACAAAGAGTTCAAGCCGTGCGCCTGCAATTTCCTGCTCCTCGATGGCGAGAATCTGGCCAACACCATGCGCGGGATAGACCACGAATTCGTTGGTCTTGAAGCCCTGACGCTGAGTCAGTGGCTTCTTGGGCTCTTCGGCGCGTGGAGCCGCAGCGGGCGCCGGCTTGGCGGCAACCGGTTTGGCAACGACAGGCTTCGCAGCAACCTTGGCAACTTCCTTCGGCGCAGCGGCCTTCACAGCGGGAGCGGCAGCAGGGGCCTTCGCGGCCGGTTTCGGCGCAGCAGGCTTGGCAGCAGTGGTCTTTGAAGCAGCAGCCTTCGGGGCAGGTTTGGCAGTCTTGTTGGGCATTGCACTTCTTTTATTTTTGGAGGACTTTTCAGCCGCAGCCTTCGCGGCGGTCCGGGTGTCCTTGACAGGGGCCCGGGCACGGCCTTTGGTGACAGAATTCTTCGCAGCAGGACCCTTCACAACGCGGCCCGCCGCAGTTGTTTTCTTGGAAGCCTTCGGATCCAAAACCTTCGAAGCAGTAGCCTTCTTCGAAGCAGCCTTGGAAACACTCTTTTTACGCGTTTTCTGTGACACAGCCTGCGCGTGGAAACCGCCACGCCCCTGTTTGATGTTTAAACGGGAACCTGGCAGAGCCATATCGAGCGGCACCACACGGTCCAGCCTCTTGAATTGTGCCTATTATAGCACATTTCCCGCAAAAATCAATGATTTATGCCCTATCACGGCCGCCTGGCGGCCGCTTCCGGAGCATAATCGGGGCTAGGGTAAATTTCCCGTGGTCACAGGTACCGGGATAACGCAAATCGTGAGTTGATCGACGCGACCGGAAAACTCAGTCGCCCTTGCCAGGTGCCGCCGAGAAATACTTCTCGTACTTGCCTTCCTGGCCGTCGAATTCCTTGGCTTCAGGCAACTCGTCGATCTTCTGGGTAATGTTCGGCCACTTCTTGGCGTGTTCCAGATTGATCTGCAGCCACTTCTCGATATTGCCTTCGGTATCCGGCTTGATCGCATCCGCAGGGCATTCGGGCTCGCACACGCCGCAGTCGATGCATTCGTCCGGATGGATGACCAGCATGTTTTCACCCTCGTAGAAGCAGTCCACGGGACAAACTTCGACGCAGTCGGTGTATTTACATTTGATGCAATTGTCGGTGACGACGTAAGTCATCCATAACTCCGGAAACGATCGATATTCAGTGTTTGCGTAGCGCACCAACCCCGCTGCCGCAAGGGATGCGGCCGGCATAGGTCAGGGCATTTCGACCAAGGGAAAAGCCTTGCCACGAAACCATCATTGGACGCAGCGTCTGGCCTAGATAGTTACTCCGGAAGGTGTTGCAAATCGGTATAGAGCACGCGCGCCGCACTGGCATCGCCGCGCCGTTCCGAGAAGCCCTCGACCTTCATCACCCGCACAGTGCGGTCCAGCGCCACCGTGAGCACGTCGCCGATCTTCACACCGTGGCCCGGCGATTTCTCGCGCGCGCCGTTGATGCGAACCTGACCACCTTCCACCAGCGCAGCGGCACTGGTGCGGGCTTTGACCACCCGCGCGTGCCACAACCATTTATCGAGACGCTGGCGCTCCAATCAACACACCATCAAATGGCGGCGCGGTACCGCCCTACATGACCTGTATCAATCCTTGCGACCGCTCAGTTGCTCCTTGAGCGCAGCGAGTTTCGCGAAGGGGGAGTTCGGATCGATCGGACGGTCCCGTTCGCGCGGTGCGGCCGATGTGGCGAACGGGCGGGTTGCGCCGCCGCGGTCGTTGCCTCGGCCCTCGCGGCCCTTGTCGCCGCCCTTGCCCTTGCCCTGGAAGCGTTCGCGCTCGCGCGGCGGACGACCACCCTCGCCCTTATTGTCGCGTGGACCGCGATTGCCACGGTTGTCGCGGTTCGGCGCCCCTTCAGCGGAGGCCGTGGCGCCCGGCGCATCGCTGCGCGGACGGCGGAACTCGTTGTTATTGCGATCGCGGCGGCCCTGGCCGCCACGGTCCTGGCGCTCGCGCCTCTCGCCATCGGCTGCAGCGCCTTCGGCCGGTGCACCTTGGGCACCACCCTGGGACGCCGTGTTGTTCCGGTGGTGGCGGTTGCGATCGTGACGCGGCGGACGGCGTTCTTCCGAACGGCCACCGGGGCGCCAGACTTCGACCAGCTCGGGCTCGGCGGCGACGGCAGGCGTCGCAGCGGCTTCGCCTTCAGCCACGGCAGCATCAGCTTCCGCAGCGGCCACGTCGGCCTCGGCAGCGGCCGGCGCCGAATCCGGCTGCGCATCGATGGACGCGGCCTCGGCAACAGGCGCCGCTTCCGGCTCGGTGCTCGCTACCAATGCGACTTCGGGCAACAGCGACGCCGACGGCACGGCTGCAGCTTCCTCGGCTGGGGCCGCTTCGGTCGCAACCTCGGCCGGTCCGACCTCCGCAGATGCGACATCAGCCGCCGCGGCGGCCTCAGCGGCAGCCTCGACCGCAATGACATTGTCCTCGCCGGGCTTGTCGGCCTCGGCAAGTCCCACCAGCGCGTCGGGCTGATCGCCCGTGTTGTCGTCTGCCTTGACCTCGATCGGCGTCGTCGCAGCGACCGGCTTCGGCGCTGCCGGCGGCAGCGGCGCCTTCTTCTCCATGCGATAGCCGAGGGCGCGCAGGATCGAGGCGAAATCTTCGCCGGCCGAACCGGTGAGCGAGGTCATCGCCTGCGTCACCACGAAGTGGCGGCCATCGAACGCACCAGCGGGCTTCTCGCCCGGCGACGCTTCACGCCACGCCAGCGCGGGACGGATCAGATCGGCCAGACGCTCCAGAATATCGACACGCACGGCGCGCTCGCCGCACTGGCGATAGCCGAGCACACGATAGGCATCGCGATCGAGCAGTTTGTCGACCGGGAAGGATGTGCGGCCTGATCCAGCGAGATGCTGTGCGCTCGACAGCGCCGACATGTCGACATTGTCCTGCTTCAATGCCCAGAGCAGCGCCGCGAGCGAACGCCCGGCAGGCTTCAGCAGACCGGGAATATAGATGTGATAGGCGCCGAAACGGACGCCGTATTTGCGCAGCACGGCGCGCGACGGCTGATCGAGATCCTTCATCTCGGTCGCGATCTTCTGCCGTTCGAGCACGCCCAGCGCTTCAGTGAGCTGGAATGCGATGCCGCGTGCGATGCCGGTGATATCTTCGGCCTTGGTGAGATCGAACAGCGGCCCGAGCAGCTTCTCGATATGCGTCTTCAGCCAGAGATCGAGGCGGGCCTGAACAGCATCGCGCGGCGCGCCGGAGAGGCGCTCGTCGGCGATGATACGGAGACGGGGATGCAATGCATCGTCGGCTGCGACCAGACGGGCCACCGCGTCGCCAGTCCAGCGCAGGGTGCCGTCGGAGGCGAGCACGAACTGATCGTCCGGCGCGTTGCCAAGTTTCTCGGCGCGCGCGTCGATCTCGCCGGCCAGCGCCTTCAGCGCCGTGGCCTGCAAGGCCTTCGCATCCGAGCCAGCCTCGGCCGCATCGGGCAAGAATGTAAATCCGTCGAGACGGCCAATCACATGGCCCTCTACGATCACTTCGCCCGTCTTACCAATTTCAGTATTCAGCATCGTGTTTTCCCGCAAGCGGCGCATCAATACACTGGTACGACGATCAACGAAACGCTCTGTGAGCCTCTCATGAAGGGCATCTGACAGTTTATTTTCCAATTCGCGCGAGATTCCCTGCCAATGATCCGGATCTGAGAGCCAATCGGGACGATTTGCCACGAATGTCCAGGTCCGGATTTGCGCGATTCGGCCCGATAATGTGTCGATATCGCCATCGGTTCGGTCTGCCTGCGCGATTTGAGCGCCAAACCACGCATCGGGCACACGGCCTCGCTGCATCAGGAAATTGAAGATGGTGACTACCAGCTCTGCGTGTGCAGCAGGCGCGATACGGCGATAATCGGGGATCTGGCAGGCGTCCCACAGCTTCTCCACCGCATCCTTGCCCTGGGCCCTGTCGCGCACGTCGACATCGCGCGCGGTATGATCGAGCACGCGAAGGTCTTCGGCGATCGGCGCACGCGTCAGCGCCTCGTGGCGCGGCGTTTGAGCCAATGACACCTGCAACGAGGCGATCGAGGAGAAATCCAGCTTCGAATTGCGCCACTGCAGCACCTTCACCGGCTCGAAGATGTGGTTCTGCAGCTGATTGACCAGTTCAGGCTCGAACGGCTCGCAGCGGCCGGTGGTGCCGAAGGTACCGTTGCGTGTGGCGCGGCCGGCGCGGCCGGCGATCTGCGCGAATTCCGACGGCGTCAGGCGGCGGAATTGGTAGCCGTCATATTTGCGATCACTGGCAAAGGCGACGTGGTCGACGTCGAGATTGAGGCCCATCCCGACCGCGTCGGTTGCCACTAGGTAGTCAACGTCACCATTCTGGAACATCGCCACCTGCGCGTTGCGGGTGCGCGGCGACAGCGAGCCCAGAACCACCGCAGCGCCGCCGTGCTGGCGCTTGATGAGTTCGGCGATGGCATAAACTTCGTCGGCGGAAAACGCGACAATCGCTGTCCGGCGCGGCTGCCGCGTGATCTTGCGATCCCCGGCGAATTCCAGATGCGACAGACGCGGCCGCGTCACGATGCTGGCGCCGGGCAGCAGGCGCTCGATGATCGGGCGCATGGTGGCGGCGCCCAAAAGCAGCGTCTCGTCGCGGCCACGGCGATGCAGGATGCGGTCGGTGAAAACGTGGCCGCGTTCCAGATCTGCGGCGATCTGGATTTCATCGACGGCCAGAAACGACACGTCGAGATCCCTGGGCATCGCCTCGACAGTGGAGACCCAATAGCGCGGCTTGGCGGGCTTGATCTTCTCCTCGCCGGTGATCAGCGCCACGGCTTCAGGGCCGACGCGGTCCAAAATTTTATTATAGACCTCGCGCGCCAGGAGGCGCAGCGGCAGGCCGATGATGCCCGACGAATGCGCGAGCATGCGCTCGATGGCGAGATGAGTCTTGCCGGTATTGGTGGGGCCGAGCACCGCGGTGACGCCGGCGCCGGGGGCCCTGCCGTTCGAGGGCATGGGCGGAGAAGAAGAAAAGGCCATGTTTTTCAGGTATTTCCGCGTCGCCGACTTTCAAGACTGGAACAGCGTGCGACGCTTCAGAGCCGCGCATTTGGATGGTCTGGAACGAGTCCGGAACGAAAGCGGCCCGAATCGGTGACTCGGCACCTCCTCGGCCGCATCACCCCAATATCTCGCGCTGACGTCCAACAAGACTGACTAGATCAAGTTTGTGACAGCGCAACAAGGGCCGACAAATCTCTCAAGTTATGAACAGCGCACGGACTCCGAACCGGCTTTGAGTCAAGCGCCCTGTCGCAAGAATGCTGCGGCCTTGCTGCAGGAAAGTCGCAGGACAACCGGCGATAACAGCCTTCAATTGGCCTCCGGTCTTGCGGCCATGTTGCGGCACTCCGGCGGCAACACGCGCGCCGTTCCACGGCGATTCCGCAGCGCGCCTCTGTCCGCTCAGTTGTCGTCCCTAGTTCGTCTTGGCCACGGCCTTCGGCGGCGCGGCGGACGTGACGAATTCGGTAGCTTCCAGCATGGCGACGCCAAGCGGAGTCGGCACCGTCATGCGGTAGGGCACCAGCACGCGGGTCCCGGCAATCGGCACCAGGGTCACTTCGATATTGCGCTGGGCGGCAAGATATTTGATGGCGGCCCGGTCGGGCACATAGCCGGCGATCGGCGTGAAATAGACGGCGCAGACGATCGCGGGGCCATGATAGCCCTTTTCGGCCTTCACATTTTCCATGCGCTTGTAGTCGAGCTTGAGATCGTAGCGCATGCGGCCGTCGAAGATCGACGTGCCGGTGCGGCAGGAATCCGGCGTCAGCAATTCGCCTGTCCCGGCGACACGCAGCAGCGAGCCGGTCATCGGATCGATCACATTGCGGCGATGCGCATCGGTGATCGGAATCTTCTCGGGATCGGCCGGCGGCTCCGGCTCGATGGAGTACTCTTTCACATAGCCCGGCGTGATCAGCATCCTGATCGTCTCGGACTTCTTCACGGAGGTGGTGACGGCCTGATAATTCGACGGCACCAGCGCGCCCCCGACCACGCGGCCGATGGACTGGCCGGAGCCCGAACCGCCGGCAAAGGCTTTCAGCAGACCGGCGGTGCCGCCGCTGGCCGTCGCGGAATACTGGTCGTCATTGATGTCGATGGCCCACTGGCCCTTGCCGACCGCGATGCCGGCGAGGCTGGCTTCATATTTGGCCTCCAGCTTGCCGCCGAGGGTCACCGCCTGCGCGGGGCCCTGAAGGGAGGGCTGCACTGGAGCGGCAGCCGGCGTTTGCGCCCGCGCGGCGCCGGACACGACCATTGGCAACGCCAGCAAGAGACCCGCGGCGACAACGGCGCGCGCCATCCGGCCTGTCACCGGAGGGGTCACAGACACCGGAGGGGTCACAGACAAGGTCGCGTGAGGGCTCACTCGGGGGCTCACCTTGGAACTCTCTTGGGAACTCACTTGGGGCATCACCTGGTCGGCAAATCCCGCACGGGGCGCGGGTCGCATCGCATATAAGGCTGGGAACTGTGTTTCCAGCCCGAATACGTCGTTTATATGATGGGAACCGCGTTGATTTCCATGTGGTTTCCGCCGACGGGACGGGTTATACAGCGCCCGCAGATGGCGGTTTTTGCCGGTTTTGCCGCGACTTTCGCAGGCTCGATATCTTGACGGCCGTGGCCAAGCCCCCTATACGTCCGCCACTCCTGAAATGGACGTGATTTTGACCCCCTGCCCGGCTTTGGGCTCTTCGCCTTTTAGCTGCGGGGATGACAGAGGATTTTCGCCATGTCTCGGCGCTGTGAACTGACACTGAAGGGCCCCCAGGTGGGCCACAAGGTGAGCCACTCGAACATCAAGACCAAGCGCCGGTTTCTGCCGAACCTGGTGAATGTGACCTTCCTGTCGGACGTGCTCGGCCGCGGCGTGCGCCTGCGCGTGTCGGCGAACGCCGTGAAGTCGGTCGACCACCGCGGCGGCCTCGATGCCTATCTGATCAAGGCCCGCGAGAGCGAGCTGTCGCAGAAGGCCGTGCTGCTCAAGCGCGCCATCGAGAAGAAGAAGGCCGAGACCGCTCCCGCAGCGGCCGCCTGATTACTTCGATCAGACTTTAAGTTTGAGAATACAGAACGGCCGGATCGCGAGATCCGGCCGTTTCTTTTGTTGACTTAAGTGCGCGACACAGGAAAACAACTATTGATAGAATTCAGCAAGCGACACTGCCTTGCTCACCATGTCGCTACGCTTCTGCGAAGTGCTCGGAGTTCTAAGTGGCACAGGCTCACTCTGGACGAGAAAGCGAAGAACATCTTCGCAAGACGATTTCCGATGATGGCTACATATTTTTGAAGCAATGGCACCCGGAACAGCCTACTCAAGAGATAGTTAGTCGCTTAGGTCGCCCGTTAACATTCGGCAAAGCGAGCAGCTTTCACCGTATCGCACCGACCGCCAGCGCTCCCCCCAACACATACAGCGGCATGTATGGTTTGGATTCATTTCCACTACATAGCGACATGGCACACTGGCGAAAGCCACCCCGCTACTTATTCCTGAGATGTTTCAAGGGAAGCCGAGATGTTCACACCATCGTTGCTGATGGGAACGAGATAGTATCTCGTGCCATGCTGACATCTATGCTTACTGCGCTAGTTCGACCTCGGCGCCCCCAACAAGGAAGCCTGCCTCTACTTCCTCTGTATCGTCCCCCCCGCCTAGACCAACCATCGATGCTACGTTGGGACGAAAAATTTATAGTACCGGCTTCTCGCTCGGGCGCATCTGCCATGAGAGCAATCAGAATCGTACTGCCAATTATCCAGAAGACTACCGTCGCTCTAGCTGATCGCGGAGACACGCTGGTGATTGACAATTGGCGGATGCTGCACGGACGATCGGTGGTACCCGAGGCCCACGTAGACCGAATAATTGACCGAGCTTATTTGGAGGAATTGCATTGAGCGAAGCCGAAGGTTCGAGAGAATCGTTATCGTGGGATGAGGACGCGCTGGTCGCTAAGGCGCAAAGGTACGCCGAAGTTATGCTTGAGGCAGACCGCGACGATTGGCGATTTGCGTTGTGGTCGAGCCTTGCGCTGGAGTTCATACTTCGTACAGCCCTTGCCAATTTCAACCCTGCACTGCTTGCAGACACCCGGGACTGGAACAACCTGCTTAGTGCGTTGGGTTACGAACCAACGGCAAAAAAATTCATTCCAAAATCAATTTCTGTCAAAGAAGTCATAGATCGCCTAGCAGCAATCTTACCCGAATTCGATTCAGAGCTCGCCGGATTTAGCGCTCGGCATACGGCACGAAGAAATTCCGAACTCCATTCAGGAGCTACCGCCTTTGATGGCGTCAAGCAGTCAACATGGCTTCCGCTCTACTATAAGACATGCAAGGCCCTCCTTGCTTCTACCGACCGCGAACTTGAGATCGTCTTCGGATCAGAAGAAGCTGCTACGGCCGAGAAACTCATAGCGGCTCTGGCAGACGACGCAGCCAAGACGGTAAAAGCTACTATCCATGCTCACGCCACCGTTTGGGCAAAGAAAGACGCGCCAGACCGTGAAAAACTAACTACACAAGCGACACTCTGGGCTACTAGGCATTTGGGCCACAGAGTTAAGTGTCCGGCCTGCACCTCTGACTCAATAGTCTTTGGCGACCCTATTTCGGCTCCAACAAAGGCTATCAAGGACGATCTCATTACCGAGAAACAACAACACCTCCCGAGTAAATTCGAATGTATCGCTTGCGGAATGAAGATAGCTGGCCTCTCACAACTGAGTGCCGCAGGTCTGGGCGATGTTTATACACAGACCTTTTCATACGACGCAGGGGAATATTACGCCCCCCCGAACGACGACGAAATGCATAACTACGAACCAGATAACAATGAGCCCTATTGACCAGGAAATCTAATGCCTGTTTTTGCACGACGTCGACTGCAGGCTATGCTCGTAGACTTGGCCGCACTTACGTCCAAAGAAAAATGTCACGACTTATTGAGAAGGCTTGAACACAAGAATGCCAAAGATGCACTTGCGGCAGAGGTTGAGCTCAGCCTTCTTTGGGCGATAAGCAAGGTAGCGCATCTAGAAATTGACCCCGAGCTCCCAAATACAGCTTCTCGACCCGACGCTCTTTCAAACAACATCTTTCTGAACGCGCCGGCTATTATTGAAATCACGGCCATCTCTGATGACGCTTTTTCTGGCAAAACCGACATGGAGCGAGTTGCAGACATAATTTCTCATTTCTGCAATCGCATTCGTAAAGGTGTCGGATCCCACCTTTACTTTGAGTTCTTAGAAGGAAAATCTAGAGAGAACGGCAAGATACGCCGAGTGCGGCGAGTAAGTTCTAAGTTTGAGCTGACAAAGGAATTTGAAACCAATCTGAAAGATTGGGTCAACGCTTACGATTGGCCTAAAATCCCCATCCGTCTAACAGATGATACAGTTGATGTTGTTATCCAATGGAAAGAGAATGTTCATCCGCATGGCAGAACTTTTAGTTCTATGCCTGCAGTGGCAGATGACATTGAGGATAATCCAGTATTCAAATCACTTCAGAGAAAAGAGCGCCAAGTTTCACGTACGCCAGAGGGTACACTGAAGTGCATTTTTCTCGGCGATGCCGGATGCAGAATGCTCCGCGAGCTGACGCCATTCGGCCCTTTCGAAGTTAGCGGCGATCAAGTGATCCGGCATTTTCTGAGCCGCTCCACGATCGACATCGTGTGCGTTTTCTCTCCACATCGACAACAGTGGCAAGCGCTCTCGGCTGATCGCCGCGCGCCTCGCTGGAAGGCAACTCTTTACGAACGCAACCCTACCCCTGACAGAGACAAAACCTATGCTCGTCTCAATAAAATGGTGGGCGATATGCCATGGCCAAAGTTAGAGGGCTACCAAGCTCGATCCTGGCACCAACAGGGAATGTTTGACCCTCAAGGAATGGGTAATTATTTAGGAACGAAGATGACAACTAAACTTGGATCGTTATCGATAAGCGTTTCATCGCGCTTAGTTCTTGAGCTGCTTGCGGGCCGTATCACCGAAGAGCAATTCCGGAATTTTGCATTTGGCCGTGACCACAATCATTTTGAACGTTACTTGAAGAGTGGCATGACTATCCAGTCAGCTCGACTAGAGAAGTCAGGCATTGACGAGGATGACGATGATCTTGTTCTAGATTTGGAGCCGGACTGGGGCGCTAAGCCGCTGGTCAATCCCAAGGCATAATGGGATTTTCTGTTCAGTCGAGCCTCGACTGTCCCACGTCAGACTTTCACTGCGCAACATCTCTTAGGAAATTGGTTCTCCCTTCATTCCCACAACATCGCCTCATTTCCTCCGGGAACGCAGTGCAGCGTGTATCGTTCTTAACCCGGTTACGCCGCATGCGGCGCGCGGGACAGATGAGGAGATTTCGATGCCACAGATTTTGAAAAAGCCCCTGTTTTTGAAGGCGTTGCTTCCGCTGGCACTGGCGGGCGCGATCGGCGCCGCTGCGCCGACGTTTGCCGCCGACGTCTATGTGGGCGGACGCGCGCCCCGCGCTGTCGTGGCCCCGGTGCCTGCCGGGCCGCTGACGCTGGAGCAGGCGCTGGGCATCGCCTATGGCATTGGCCTGGTGACGGTGCAGAACACCCATTTCGACGGCAACGAATGGGAGATCGAGGGCCGCGATACCTATGGCAAGTGGATCGAGGTCGACATCGATGCGCGCACCGGCGAGATCAGGAACGTGGACCGTTCGATCATCTAATCGGGGGGAAGTGAGCAGGCGGCGCGCTGAAAGGCGCGCCGTTTGTTTTTTATGTTTTGCGAGGTTGCGATTGAAGCGCAACTGCGTGTGTTCGTCGTCCCCTCCCCCCTCCGCGCGAAGCGCAGCTTCGCTAGGGGGGAGGGTGGGCGCCACCGGGTCGGCGCTTCGCGCCGCCCGATGACAGGCTCCGCGCCGGGAGAGGGGTGCCACGAGCGCCGAAGTTTGTGGCGCCCCCCTCCCCGACCCTCCCCCGCCTAGCGAAGCTTCGCTTCGCCTGGGGGGAGGGAGCATAACTGCTGGTACGTCGTGACGCCGGAGTGGCGTCAGCGCTTACGTCAGCTTCAATCCCGTTGCGGCTTCCAGCTCGGCCAGCGCCTGCGCGGCACTCGTCACCTTGATCGTGGTCATGCCGAGTTCGCGCGCGGGCTTGAGGTTGACGCCGAGGTCGTCGAGATAGACGCAGTGTTTCGGATCGACTGACAGTTTGTCGGTCATCATCGTGTAGATGCGCGGATCGGGCTTGCGCAGGCCGATCTTCGCTGACTCGATGACGTGATCGAACAGCACCATCACCTCGGCCACATAGAGCGCGCGGCCGTCGGTGGAGCCCATGGCGTTGGCCGGCAGGTTGTTGGTGATGCAGCCGGTCTTGAACCCTTGCTTGATGCGGCGCAGCGCCTCGACCATTTCGGGGCGGATCTCGCCCTTCAGCAGCTTGACCACATCGCGGCCCGGCACTTCGGCGCCGAGCGCCTTTGACTCGGCGGCGAACAGTGCGTCGAAGGTGGCGAGATCGATTTCGGCGCGCTCGAATTTCGCCCAGGCATTCTCGAAATGGTTGTCCGCATTGGTGCGGCGGATGATGTCCTTCGGCAGGCCATGGCTCTGCTCGTAATGCGCAAAGGCCTCGAAGGGCGAGGAGGTGATCACACCACCGAAATCAAAGATCACCGCAGAGATCATGGACGCGCTTGCTCCCTTTTTCTGTCCCTCTCCTCCGCAACGCTGGGCGGGAGAGGGTCAGGGAAAGGGGGTACGCGAAGTCAGAGCTTGCGGAAAGTCCCCTCTCCCGGCGCTACGCGCCGACCTCTCCCCGGTGGGGAGAGGTGAAGCAAGAGCGCAGGTGTCCGTAAAAAGTCAGGGTGACGACGTCACCCCGCGATACGCGCCTCGCCTCCGAGGACGGGGCCGCGCGCGGCGCTGACATCGCGGATCGGGGGCTGGCCGTAGAGCCGGGCATATTCGCGGGAGAATTGCGACGGGCTCTGATAGCCGACCGCATAGCCGGCGCTGCCGACGTCGAGGCGTTCGACCAGCATCAGGCGGCGCGCCTCGTGCAGGCGAAGCTGCTTCTGATACTGCATCGGCGTCATCGCGGTGACGGTCTTGAAATTGTGATGCAGCGAACTCTCGCTCATGCCGACGCGGTCGGCGAGATCCTCGATGCGGAGCGGGCTGGCATAATTGCTGCGCAGCCAGGAAATCGCCTTGGCAACCTTGTTGCTCGGGCTTTCCGCCAGCGCGATCTGCCGCAGACGCGCGCCATAGGGGCCGACCAGCAGGCGATACAGCACCTCCTGTTCGAGCAGCGGCGCCATTACCGGAATGTCCTGCGGCCGGTCGAGCAGGCGGAGCAGCCGCAGCGTGGCGTCGAGCAGATCGGCGGAGGCCTTGGCGACGACGACGCCGCGCTCGGGCACTTGCGGATGGGCATGGCCATCGGCAGGTCCGCTGCCGAAACGGCCGAGCACTTCCTTCAACAGCTGCGGATCGATCGCAAAGCCCATGCCGAGATGCGGCTCCGCCTCGGAGGCCTCGACGATGCAGGACGACATCGGCAGGTCGAGCGACACCAGCACATAGTCGCCGGCGGCATAGGTATAGGTCTCGGTGCCCAGTTGCAGCCGCTTGGCGCCCTGCGCCACGAGGCCGAAACACGGCCACTGCGCGGTATGCACGAGCTGGGTCGGTTCCGCCTGCCGCTTCAGATAGAGGCTGGGGAGCCCGGCCGGGTGGTCGCTGCCATTGGCGGCGTAACGGGCAATGATGTCGGCAATCTCACGAATCGTCTCGGTCACACACAAACCCCTCAGGCGGCAGGCCTTTTATGCCGAGGTGTATCTAGGTGCAGTGCCGTGGCAGGGAAATGGCTGCGGGATCACTTTTGCAGGATCGTGCAAAACAGATGCAGGATCGCGCTAACGCCGATGCGGCTGCGTTTGCGATAAAGGATGCAGCCACAGAGCTGATCGGCGAGCCGCCTGCGGGCCTCGGATCTGCCAGGGCCTATGCACGACAATCGCGGCAATCGGGTCGTCATCCCCGCCTTGCGCTCCCAGAGTATATCCGGAGCGCGATCCCGTCCGGATCGATTCCGACACGCGATTGACGCACACGACAGACGATCAAGACAGACATCATCCAGATCCAAGGACATGCCATGACAAGACTGGCAGGAAAAGTTGCGCTCGTGACCGGCGCCGCGGACGGCATCGGCGCGGGCATAGCACGGCGCTTCGGCGCAGAAGGCGCGGCGGTGATCGTACATCACGCGAATGATCCCCACGGCGCGGCGCGCGTGGTCGCCGAAATCGTGTGGCGCGGCGGCCGCGCCATCGCCGTGCAGGGCGACATCGCGCGCTGGCCGGACGTGCGACGGCTGTATGAGGAAATCGCGGCGACCTTCGGCCGGCTCGATATTCTCGTCAATAACGGCGCCCTCGCGCGAACCGAACTGCAGGACGCTCTCGCGGATGACGACCAGCGCCAGGCGCGCGAGCTCAAGGTGTTCGGCGCCATGCTGCTGTGCCAGGAGGCGGTGCGGATGTTCGGCTCGGGCGGCGGCAGCATCGTCAATCTCACCGCCCTCGACGGCATTCCGACAGCGCCTGTATCGCTGCCGGATCCCGGCGCGGACGCCGCCATCGATGCCATGACGCGCGGCTTGTCGCGCGCCTATGGCACGCGCAATGTCCGTGTCAGCACCATCGCGCCCGGCATGCTCGGCCCGGAGGAACCCGCCGCCATCGACGTGCTCGACGGCAGCGTGTGCAATCGGCAGTTCATCGCTTTGCCCGCTGCGCGGAACCATGCGCCCGACAGTATCGCCGACATCGCCGTGGCGCTGACCTGCGACGACAACGCGAATCGCTCCAGCCGCGACATCGTGGTGGCCGGCGCCATGCGGTGACGGCAGGGAACCGGCTTTACAGGTTCCCACCGACGTTGTGGGCGTGCCTGCGCGGCACGCCCACGTTTCTTTTTGCGCACTCGGCCGTCAAAGCCTGCGAAATTCTTCACATCCCGTTAACCGCCCGTTACAAAACGGCGAACCGAAGCTGTTGATCGTTGCATCGCTGTCAAAGAATTACGGGTTCTGATGCTATGCCACGGCGATTGCAACGCAGTTTTTTTGAGCGACGAAAGCCAATGCTGGCCCGCCACGCATCCGAGATGACCCGCCGGATCTCCCCACGCTGGCTGCTGGCCGCTGCGGCGATCATCATTGTCGGGTTCTCGGCGATCTGCGGCAGCGTGCTGCTCAGCATGCGGCACGGCGACGAGAAGCTGGCGCACCAGACGCTCGGCAATCTCGCTTCCAGCATCGATGCCGATATCGCCCGCAATATCGAACTCTACGACCTCTCGCTGCGCAATGTGGTCGGCAACATGACCTCGCCGGAGCTGGTCGAGATCTCGCGACCGATGCGGCAACTGATCCTGTTCGACCATGCCGCCACCGCGCGCCACTTCGGCGCCATCCAGGTCACGGACGTCGCCGGCAATGTCACACTGGATTCATCGACGCTGGATCCGAAGCCGCAGAATTTCGCCGGTGAGGAATTCTTCAAGGTCCACAAGCGCGATCCGCTGTTCGGCCTCTATATCTCCGTGCCGATGCTGCATCAGGGGAGTTACGGCATCGTGCTGAGCCGCCGCCTCGCCGCGCGCGACGGGACTTTTCTGGGCATCGTCGCCGGCTTCATCCGCTACAGCTATTTCCACGAGATATCCGATCGCCTGCAGCTCGAACCGAACGACCTGATTTCCGTCGTCCGGCAGGACGGCGTGTTGATCATGCGCGCACCGTTCGACATGGAGATCATCGGCCGCGATCTCAGTCGGGTCCCGGGCGTACAGAAAGCGCTGGCCTATTTCTCCGGCTTCCATATCGGCAATTCCGCAACTGATGGCGTGCGACGTCTTTTTGTCTGGCGTGAGGGCTCGCATCCGCTGATCGTGCTGGTGGGGCGGTCCACTGACGTGATCTTCGGCCAGTGGCGCAAGGAAGCGCTGCAGATCGGCGGCGCCATGGCCGCGCTCGGCCTGATCGCCTGCGCGCTGATGCTGATCCTGGCGCGCGAGATGGGCAAGCGCGGCGAGATGGAAGACAGGTTGGCGCGTCTCGCCATGACCGACGGCCTCACCGGTCTCGCCAACCGACGTCACTTCGACGTGGTGATGGACAAGGAATGGCAGCGCGCCCTGCGCGCCCGCGCGCCGATCTCGCTGCTGATGATCGACGCCGACCACTTCAAGGCATTCAACGACAATTTCGGCCATCAGGCCGGCGACCTCGTTCTGTGCGGGATCGCCTGGAGCATCGCCCGGCATGCCAAACGCGCCAGCGATTGCGCCGCGCGCTATGGCGGCGAGGAATTCGCGCTGATCCTGCCGGGCCTCTCCCTCGCCGACGCCATCGAGCTCGGCGAACGGATCCGCGTCGAGGTGGGCCATCTCGAGCGCGACGGCATGACCACGACGACGATCAGCGTCGGCGCAGCGTGTCTCGTGCCGTCATCGCTGACCACGTCGAACGACCTGATCAGCAATGCCGACAGTGCGCTCTATGCCGCAAAAGCGCACGGTCGCAACCAGACATGGCCGGCTGCTCCGCGGCAGAAAAGCCTTGCTGCGTAATAAAATACCACTTGTACGGTTGTAATTAACCCGCGGTTCACCTGACTTGCTAACGCGTCTTCCACCCTTGCCCGGGTATTTCTATGCACGAGGGGTAGGAATTCATGCGGGTGCCGGGGAGGCGAATGACGAACGACGCGCGCGCTTCGGCGCCGGGCTCCGCCGAGCATGGCGATGGGCGCTCGACGCCCCGTCGTGCGCCGGTGCGCTGGCTCGTGCTTGTCGGCGTCGTACTGGTCATCACCATTGCCGCCGGCACGGCGATGACCGTGAACAATTTTCGTCAGCGCACGATCGACAATTCCAATCGCGAACTTGAAAACACCGTGCTGCTACTGAGCCGGCATTTCGATCAGCAATTCCAGGATCTGCAGCGCATCCAGAAGAGCCTCACGGCTCATCTTCTCGCCAATGGCGTGATGTCGGTGCACAGCTTCGCCAGCAGCATGTCGAGCTACGAGTCTCACATGATGCTCAAGTCGAAGGTGGATGATGAATTCGCCAACGACATCACTGTGCTCGACGCCGAAGGCCGTCTGGTCAACTGGACAGGCGCCTGGCCCGGACCGGACCTGGTGCTTGCCGACCGTGAATATTTCCAGAAGCTGAAATCGCAGAGCTACACCCAGGACGACGAGATCGTGCAGCCCGTCCTGAGCCGCATCACCGGCAAATGGAAGACCTTGTTCGCGCGTCGCATCACCGGCCCCAAGGGCGAATTCTTCGGCATCGTGACGCGCAGCGTCGAGCCGGTGCAATTCGAAAAATTCTTTGCCTCCGTCTCGCTCGGCGAGAACGGGACCATCGCAATGTTCCACCGCAATGGCACGCTGCTGGCGCGCTACCCGCAAATGAACGCATCGATCGGCAAGGTTTTCAATACCGGCCCGCTGCTGCAGCACCTGCGCTTCAGCGACGCGCCCGCGACCATCCGCACCGTCAGCCCCATCGACAATATCGATCGCCTTGGCTCGATCCGCCTGCTGCAGAACTTTCCGATCGCGCTGGTCGCAACCACGACGGTGGAGGGCACGCTGGCCAACTGGCGCGACCAGACCAAATTTCTCGTGACCCTCGCGACGCTGTCGGCCCTGATCCTGGCGGGCCTGATCTATCTGGTGATCCGTCACATCCAGCGGCAGAGCCGTGCAGCGGCACTGGAAACGACGCTGGAGAAAATGCGCCTCGACACCGCTATCAACAACATGACGCAGGGCCTGCTGCTGTTCGACGCGCAGGCGCGCGTGGTGGTCTGCAACCAGCGCTATCTCGACATGTACAGGCTGTCGCGCGAGGTCATCACAGCCGGCCGTCCATTCCGTGACGTGATCGCGCATCGCAAGGAAACCGGCTCGTTTGCGGGAGATGTGGATGCCTATATCGCAGAGGTGATGCGCGATGTCGGGCGGTCGCACATCCAGATCATGCAGACGGCCGATGGGCGCACCATCCAGATCTCGTCGCGCCCGGTGGCCGATGGCGGCTGGGTCGCGACCCATGAAGACATCACCGAGCGGCGCAATGCTGAAGAAAAGATCGCGCATCTGGCGCATTACGATGCGCTGACCGACCTGCCGAACCGCACGCTGTTCCGCAATGAGCTCGAACGCGAACTGAAGCGCGTCGCGCGCGGTGCGCAATGCGCGGTGCTCTATATCGACATCGACGAATTCAAAGGCATCAACGATTCGCTCGGCCATCCCGTCGGCGACGAACTGCTCAAGGGCATTGCGCTACGGCTGCGCGCCTGCGTGCGCGGCTCCGACGTGGTGGCGCGGCTCGGCGGCGACGAATTCGCCATCGTGCAGACCGGTGTCGAGAGCCATTCCGATATCACGGATCTTGTCGGCCGCATCTATGATGCGATCCGCCAGCCATTCGATTGTCTCGGCCACAGCCTGCTCACCGACGCGTCGATCGGCATCGCGCTGGCGCCGCGCGACGGTGCAGACCTCGATACGCTGCTGAAGAACGCCGACCTTGCGATGTATGGCGCCAAGGCCGACGGCCGCCGCACGTTCCGTTTCTTCGAACCCGAAATGGATGCGCGGGTGAGGGCCCGCCGCTCCCTGGAGCTTGAACTGCGTCACGCCGCCGGGGATGGCGGCTTCGCCAAAGGCGGTTTCGAAGTCTACTATCAACCGCTGCTGACGCTGCGCGACGACACTGTCGTGGGCTGCGAGGCCCTGCTGCGCTGGCGTCATCCCGAACGTGGCATGATCTCGCCGGCCGAGTTCATTCCGGTTGCCGAAGATATCGGCGTCATCAATGAGCTCGGCGAATGGGTGATGAACACCGCCTGCGCCGAGGCCACCAGCTGGCCCGACGAGGTCCGGGTGGCGGTCAATGTCTCGCCGGTTCAGTTCCGCTGCGCGTCGCTCGCCCTGAAGGTGACCGCCGCCCTCGCCGCCTCCGGCCTGCCGGCACGGCGGCTCGAACTCGAAATCACCGAGGCCGTCCTGATCCGCGACGACGAAACCGCACTGGAAATCCTGCACGGGCTGCGCGAGATCGGCGTGCGCATTGCGCTGGACGATTTCGGCACCGGCTATTCGAGCCTGAGCTATCTGCAGCGCTTCCCGTTCGACAAGATCAAGATCGATCGCTGCTTCGTCTCCGATATCGCCGATGCACAGGGGTCGTCCTCGATCGTGCAGGCCGTGGTCAATATCGCGAGTTCGCGCAACATGACGACGACAGCCGAAGGCGTCGAGACGCTCCGGCAGAAAGAGCTGCTGCGCGCGCTCGGCTGCACCGAGATGCAGGGCTACCTGTTCAGCGCCGCCAAACCCGCAGCAGAGTTGCGGGATCTGTTGATCGCCCATCAGGCCAACAAGGCCGAGGCTGCGGCGTGACGGCCTACTCCAGCAGCGTGAACTGCATCAGCAGGGTTCGCTGCAACATCGAGAAATTATCGTCCGAGATCAGCGTCAGCACCGTGTCACCCTCCGGCGTGACATGGACGTCGAGCCCTTCGAAATTGTCGATCTCGTAGCCGAGATCCGCATCGAAGATGGTGGGGCCGTCGATGACGGCGTCCGGTACGATCGATGCGAGGGAAATGCGGCGGATGCGAACGCCGGTGTCGCCGAACAGCGAGAACTTGCGTTCCAGCAGCAGCAGATCGCCGGATGGCAGCAGCGCCGCATCGCTGATGTCATAGTTTTTGGTGCGGCGGACCGAGAAACTCGCCGGCGCCTTGCCGCCGATGATCCAGGCCGAGATGTTGCCGGCGCTGTCGAGCCCACGCTCCGAGATCGCCAGCAGCATGCCGGCCAGCGACGAGGACTTGAACCTGTCCTTGCGCACCATCACCAGCGCTTCGAGACTGCCATTGTTGGGCAGCTTGCGCATGCCCGGCGGCTGCGGGATCGGCTCGCCCCGGGCGCGCACGCCATCGCGGCCGAAGTCGAATTTCAGGATCTGATGCACGCGTTCGAGGCCGATATAGACTGTCGGCCCATCCACCGCGATCGACTCGGTATCGTACCAGCCGCGCGCGGTGATCGGCCTGCCGTCGGCGCCCAGCATCGGCGCCGCCTCGACATCGACAATGCCGACCATGGCATCGCCGCTATAGGTGATCTTGCCGGTGAACCACTTGCCCTTGTCGCTGATGGCGATGAAACCCTCGCCCTTGTCATCCAGGCGAAGACCGGAGATGCCGCCGAAGTCCTTGTATCGCGACGTCAGAATCAATCCGCTGCGATATTGCAGCGACCCGAACCTTGTATGCGCGCGATCACGCGTGTCGAAAGCCGGAATTGGGCGGGCTTCGACCTCGATGGACACCGGCGCACGCGCCAATGGCGTTGCCGGCACCGGCACGGGCTGCGCACGGGCAATCGACGGCAGCGCGGCTGCCGAAGCCGCGATGGCAAGAAAGTGACGACGTGTGAGATCAGCGGTCAAGTGATGGCCCCGGAGGATGGGTAGAGCAAAGCAAAACCCATCCTGTAAAGCCTAATGCGTCCTGCGTCGCCGGCCATGGGTCGGTGCCGGCACTGCCGTTTCGCTGAACAATTCCGCCAGCTTCTCGGTGATGGCGCCGCCGAGTTCTTCGGCGTCGACGATGGTCACGGCGCGGCGATAGTAGCGCGTCACGTCGTGGCCGATGCCGATGGCGATCAGTTCGACCGGCGAGCGGGTCTCGATCTCTTCGATGATGTAGCGCAGATGGCGCTCCAGATAGTTGCCGGGATTGACCGACAACGTGCTGTCGTCCACTGGCGCACCGTCGGAAATCATCATCAGGATCTTGCGCTGCTCGGGACGGCCGAGCAGGCGCTTGTGCGCCCAGTCGAGCGCCTCGCCGTCGATGTTCTCCTTGAGCAGACCTTCGCGCATCATCAGACCCAGGTTCTTGCGCGCCCGGCGCCACGGCGCATCCGCCGACTTGTAGATGATGTGGCGGAGATCGTTGAGACGGCCGGGATTGGCCGGCTTGCCGGCGCCGAGCCACGCCTCGCGCGACTGCCCGCCCTTCCATGCACGCGTCGTGAAGCCGAGAATCTCGACCTTGACGCCACAGCGCTCCAGCGTCCGCGCGAGAATATCGGCGCAGGTCGCAGCGACCGTGATCGGACGACCGCGCATGGAGCCGGAATTATCGAGCAACAACGTCACAACCGTATCGCGGAAGGTCGCTTCCTTCTCGTGCATGAAGGACAGCGGCGAGAACGGATCGGTGACCACACGCGACAAACGCGCGGGATCGAGGATGCCTTCCTCGAGGTCGAAATCCCAGGCGCGGTTCTGCTGCGCCATGAGCTTGCGTTGAAGCCGGTTGGCAAGGCGCGCAACGACGCCCTGCAGATGCGCGAGCTGCTTGTCGAGATAGCTGCGCAGCCGTTCGAGTTCGTCGTGATCGCAGAGATCTTCGGCCGCGATGACTTCGTCGAATTTCGGCGCGAAGGCATGATATTCCGGGCCGAGGCGTTCGTTCTGGCCGCGCGAATTCGGACGCGTGGCTTCGCCGGGCGTCTCGTCGTCGCCCATCTCGCCGTCTTCGTCGAACGTGTCCGATGCGGAGGCCTGCGCGCTCTCCATCGAACTGTCGGACATTTCCTCGGACGACTGCTGCGCCTGATCGGCGCTCATTTCCTGCGAGGCGTCGCTCTCCGGCGAGCCTTCGGCACCGGCCTGATCGTTCTCGCCCTGGCGCTCGTCGTCCTCGCTCTCCTCGTCGTCCGGCTCGGCATTGCGATCGTCACCGAGCTCCAGCGCCGACAACAGGTCATGCACGGCATCGCCGAACTTGGCCTGATTCTCCGCGAACTGATCGAGCTGGTCGAGGCGATCACTGATCTTATCTTCGAGGATCGGCCGCCAGAGGTCGACCATCTTCTTCGCGGCAGCCGGCGGCGCGAGGCCCGTGAGGCGCTCGCGCACCAGCATCGCCAGCGCATCGGCAAGCGGCGCATCGGCACGGTCGGTGATCTCGTCGAACTTGCCGCGATGGAAATGATCGTCGAGCATCGCGGTCAGGTTCTTGGCCACGCCGGCCATCCGGCGCGACCCGAGCGCTTCCACACGAGCCTGCTCGACGGCTTCGAACACACCGCGCGCCTGCGGATTGCCTGGCATCAGCTTGCGGTGAACCTTGGGATCGTGACAGGCGAGCTTGAGCGCAACAGAATCCGCGTGGCCACGCACGATGGCGGCGTCGCGCTTGCTCATTTTTCGCGCGGGTTCGGGAAGACGAGCCTTGCCCGGCGATAGCCCGGGGCGCTCCGCTGCGAAGGTCACTTCAAGCTCGGGCGTCTTGGCGATCGCGCGCAAACACGACGTCACCGCGCGCTTGAACGGTTCGGTCGGTGCTTCCTTGGCTCCGGGACGGAATTTATTGGTCGTCGTCGTGCTCATCGCCAGTCCTTACAGCGCCTTGGTAAACCAGTGGCGCGTCACGCCATCTGGATAACCATCAATGGTGCCTAAAGCTTCATAGTCACAGGCGCGGTAGAAGTCTGGCGCCTGAAAACTCATCGTATCAACATAGGCACGCACCGCGCCGAAGTTTCGCGCTTGATCCTCGATCGCTTCGATCAGCGCCTTGCCATGACCCTTGCCGCGAAACTGCTGATCGATCCAGAAGAGCTGGATGAACAGTACGGTCATCCAGACTTCGCCAACAATGCCGCCGACGACCACTTTCTTGTCGCGCAACGAGATGGCGAAGCTCTTGTGCTTCTGCTTCCCCATCTTCTCGACATTGTAACGAAACAGGCCACTTTGAACCGCGCGCTTGGTTGCTCCAATCGTGCGCTCTACAGTGACCTGCGCCATTACATCAGCTCAGCGCCACGTTGACCGAGCTTTCCGGCAGCTCTGCATTGAAGCAACGCTGATAGAATTCGGCGACCAGCGGACGCTCGAGTTCGTCGCACTTGTTGAGGAAGGTGACGCGGAAGGCGAAGCCGATATCGCCGAAGATGTCGGAGTTTTCCGCCCAGGTGATCACCGTACGCGGGCTCATCACCGTCGACAGATCGCCATTGGCGAAGGCGTTACGCGTGAGATCGGCGAGGCGCACCATCTTGTTGACGATGTCGCGACCCTCGGCGTTCTGATAGTGCTTGGCCTTCGCCAGCACGATCTGCACTTCCTCGTCATGTGCCAGATAGTTCAGCGTCGTGACGATCGACCAGCGGTCCATCTGTCCCTGGTTGATCTGCTGGGTGCCGTGATAGAGGCCCGACGTATCGCCGAGACCGATCGTGTTCGCGGTTGCGAACAGACGGAACGCCGGATGCGGCTTGATGACCTTGTTCTGGTCCAGCAGCGTCAGGCGGCCGGAGACTTCCAGCACGCGCTGGATGACAAACATCACGTCCGGGCGGCCGGCGTCGTATTCGTCGAACACCAGCGCGACATTGTGCTGCAGCGCCCAGGGCAGAATGCCGTCGCGGAATTCGGTGACCTGCTTGCCGTCGCGGACCACGATGGAGTCCTTGCCGACGAGGTCGATACGGCTGATGTGGCTATCGAGGTTGACGCGCACGCACGGCCAGTTGAGGCGCGCGGCGACCTGTTCGATATGGGTCGATTTGCCGGTGCCGTGGAAGCCCGTCACCATAACGCGGCGGTTGCGCGAGAAGCCGGCGAGAATGGCAAGCGTGGTGGCGCGATCGAACCGGTAATCGGGATCGGCGTCCGGCACATGCGGATCGGATTCGGAGAAGGCAGGCACTTCGAGGTCGGAATCGATGCCGAATACCTTGCGCACCGAGACCTTGATGTCGGGTATGCCAGTCAACGCGTCGGGCTTTTCTTGCAGTTTGGTCGAGGCGGCGGTCATCAATCCTCCGTGGTCCCGGATATCCCGAAACCAGTCTAGTTACGGCTGCGGATGGGGTGCTTTGTGGAACGTAGCAGAGAGCCGCGGCCGGACAAAGCCCAAGACAACATGATGGGCGCTATCAAAGTTCCCAAATGTTATCATCGAGATAGGTTGTAATGACGATTTTTGGAAGCCTGCCCTGCGAATCGGGCGCGGCTGGCATGCCGATGAATTTGCATGACTATTCGGGGATCAATCCGGGCAGCGCGCAATTTGATCCGTATATTGGCATTACCGTTGATTGAGGCGCCCGGCGCCGGATCGGATATTCGTGACGTCCTTCATTGATGCCCTGACCCATTTCGTCGCCGCGCATGGCTGGCTGGGTTACCTCACCATCTTCCTCGCCGCCTTGCTCGAGGCGGTGCCCGTGCTGGGCACGTTCATTCCCGGCACCACGATCATTCTGGCGCTGAGCGCCCTGATCCCGGCAGGCGATCTCGGCCTGGTAGGGGTGCTGGTGGCTGCCGTGGCGGGCGCCGTGCTCGGCGACGGCGGTGCATTCTGGATCGGCCATGTCCGGCAGCAGCAATTGCTCGATGCGTGGCCGCTGTCGAACTATCCGGGCGTGGTGGCGCAGAGCGAGGCCTTCTTCCACCGCTTCGGGACGCTGGCTGTGTTTCTCGGCCGCTTCGTGCCGCCGATCCGCGCTTTTGTGCCAGTCACAGCCGGCGCGCTCGGGACCGCGCCGGCAAAATTCTATGCCGTGAACATCCCCGCGGCATTGCTCTGGGCGCCGGCGCATGTGCTGCCTGGCGTGCTCGCAGTGTCGGTCCTGGACCGCTATGGCGGCATTGCCGGCCTCGAAGGCCAGGCCAAACACTACTGGATTCAGGCGGTGATCGTGACGGCCGCGCTGGCCGGCGCCACCATCTGGTGGTGGCATCGCCGCAAACGCAACACAGCGATGGAAGCGTCATAAAAAGGCATTTCAACGTTGAAATATCTCTTTGATTTTTCAGAGCAAATGACGCCATAGCGGCTTGACTTGCAGCCCCGATTGACTTGAAAAGCCTGCACCGGCAGTTTCGCCCGCCATCCGTCCTCCCCATATCCAGTGAATGTCCGAACCCATGCGCAGCTATCTCGACTTCGAAAAGCCCGTCGCCGAGCTTGATTCCAAGATCGATGAATTGCGCACGCTGGCTGCCGGCGGCAGCGACATCGGCGAGGAGATCGTGCGCATCGAGGACAAGGCCGTCGCGGCGCTGCACGAGCTCTACGCGAATCTGACGCCGTGGCAGAAGACCCAGGTCGCGCGCCACCCACAGCGCCCACACTGCATGAATTACGTGGAAGCGCTGATCACCGAATTCACGCCGCTCGCCGGCGATCGCAAGTTCGGCGAAGACGAAGCGCTGGTGGCCGGCTTCGGTCGTTTCCGCGGCGAGAGCGTCTGCGTGCTTGGCCAGGAAAAGGGCAACACCACCGAAAGCCGGCTCAAGCATAATTTCGGCATGGCCCGCCCCGAGGGCTACCGCAAGGCGGTACGCCTGATGGAGATGGCCGACCGTTTCAACATTCCCGTGCTGTCGCTGGTCGATACCGCCGGCGCCTATCCTGGCATCGGCGCGGAAGAGCGCGGTCAGGCTGAAGCCATTGCGCGCTCGACCGATGCCTGTTTGGGCCTCGGCGTCGCCAATGTCGCCGTGATCATCGGCGAAGGCGGCTCGGGCGGCGCGATCGCGATTGCCACCGCCAACAAGGTGCTGATGCTGGAGCACGCGATCTACAGCGTGATCTCGCCGGAAGCCGCATCCTCGATCCTGTGGCGCGACAGCTCGAAAGCACAGGAAGCCGCGACCAACATGAAGATCACCGCGCAGGATCTGCTGAAGTTCGGCGTGATCGATTCCGTTCTGAAAGAACCGCCCGGCGGCGCCCATCGCGACCCCGCCGCGATGATTGCCACCACCGGCGACGCCATCGCCCAGGCCTTCAACGACCTGCGCGGCATGGATGCGACGACGGTGCGTCAGCAGCGGCGGCAGAAGTTTCTGGATATCGGCCGCAAGATCGGCTGATAGGCACTTATCTCACGCATCCATTGGCGAACGCGCGTTGCGGCGGATCACCTGCGGCGGCTGGCCGTAGGCGCGCAGAAACGCGCGTCGCATGCGATCGCGATCGGCAAAGCCCGTTTGCTCCGCGACAGTGTCTATCGGATGCCGGCTTTGCTCCATCATCAGTCGCGCAGCCTCCAGCCGCAGATGTTCGATCGCCTTGGCGGGTGACTGACCTGTCTCGGCATGAAAGGCGCGACTGAACTGACGCGGGCTGAGACTTGCGGCATCGGCAAGATCATTCACCGTCAGCGGCTTCTGCAAATTGTCACGCGCGAAGGCGAGCGCCTTCTGGATGCGATCCGACTTTGGTGACAGTTCAAGTAACGCCGAGAACTGCGACTGACCGCCCGCACGGCGATGATACATCACCATTTTACGCGCGATATTGCGAGCCACATCAGCGCCAAGATCGGCTTCGACCAAAGCAAGCGCCAGATCGATACCCGCTGTCATGCCGGCAGAGGTCCATACCGCATCGTCGCAAATGAAGATGCGATCCTCCTCGACCTTCACCTGCGGATACTGTGTCTGCATGTCGCGGGCATAGGCCCAGTGCGTGGTCGCGCGCCGACCATCGAGCACGCCCGCTTCGGCAAGCACGAAGGCCCCGACGCAAATTGCGGCAACCCGACGAGCACGGTCTGGAGCCTCGCGCATGAAGTCCACTAATCCGGGAGGTGGTGTCTCGACCGTGAGTCCGCCGCCGACGATCAGCGTATCGTAAGCGGCGTCATCGAACGCTTCGGTCGTCACGTTCATGCCCAGCGACATGCCGACCGGACCGCCCTTCTCCGACAGAATGCGCAGGTCGTAGGGCTTTGGATCGATGAAGACGTTGGCTAGTTCGAACACCGAGAGCGCCGCAAAGCTGATCGGCGAACAGCCAGGCGATACAACCAAACCGATGCGCTGCATGTGTGGCTCCCGCAAGAAATACGTCCTAAAACGCCGCTTATATGACATTTAAGACATTCCCACGCAAGACTAGGTTTCCTGACACGGCCGCTGCGGCCGAGAGCATTCAGGAGAACGACAATGACTGTTTCACATCAGGGCACGGCACTTATTACAGGCGCCTCGACGGGCATTGGCGCCGTCTATGCGGACCGGCTGGCCAAGCGCGGCTATGATCTCATTCTAGTGGCGCGCAATCAGGACAAGCTCACGGCACTCGCCAAACGGCTGACCAGTGAGACCGGACGATCGGTCCGCACGCTGACCGCCGATCTCGGCGCCAGGGCCGATCTCGCCAAGGTCGAGGCTGTGCTGCGCGACGACGCGAGCATCACGATGCTGGTCAATAATGCTGGCGTCGGCGCCGTGGCACCGTTACTCAATGCCGATGTCGACAAAATGGAAGACATGATCACGCTCAACGTCACCGCGCTAACACGGCTGACTTATGCTGCGGTGCCCGGCTTCGTCGCGCGCAACAAAGGCACGATTATCAACATCTCGTCGATCGTCGGCATTGCCGCGGAGATGCTCAATGGCGTCTACGGAGCCAGCAAGGCCTATGTGCTCAGCTTCAGCCACTCGCTGGTGCATGAACTGGCCGACAAGGGCGTCCGCGTGCAGGCGGTATTGCCCGGAGCAACGGCCACGGAGTTCTGGGATATCGCGGGCTTCCCGCACCAGAATATGGACCAGGCCATCGTCATGCACGTGAACGACATGGTGGATGCGGCACTGGCCGGCCTCGACCAGGGTGAACGCGTCACCATCCCGGGTCTGCAGGACGGCGACGACTGGACCAGTTTTGAGGCGGATCGTCGCGCTCTATCGGCGAAGTTTGGTCATTCGAAGCCAGCACCGCGCTATCGGGTGAAAGTGCCAGCATAAGCGTTAAGCCCGGCAACGAAAACTCCGTCATGCCCGAGCTTGTCCCGGCCATGATGTGTTACAGACAACAAAAAGCCCGCCCTCTCGAACGAGGGCGGGCTTTTCAATTCCCGAATTACTTCTTGGCCGGGGCCATCTTGCTGTCGGCCGGCTTCGGCGCGTCCTTGGCGGCGGGGGCTGCCGGAGCAGCGTCCGCGGGCTTCGCAGCAGCCTGGTCGATGCGCTCGACCTTGGCGCCTTCACGCAGCTTGGTGACGTAGTCGGCCTGCGCCTTGCGCACCACATACTGCTCGATCTGCGGCTTTACCTGCTCGAATTCCGGCGCCTTGCGGTTGCGCTTTTCCTCGACCTTGATGATGTGCCAGCCGAACTGCGACTTCACCGGGTCCGAGATCTTGCCCGGCTCCAGCGCGAAAGCGACGGCGGAGAATTCCGGCACCATCTGGTCCTTGGTGAAGAAACCGAGATCACCGCCATCGGCCGCACCCGGATCCTTCGACTTCTTCTTGGCGAGTTCGGCAAAATCGGCGCCCTTCTTCAGCTCGTCCGCGACCGTCTTGGCCTCGGCCTCGCTCTCCACCAGGATGTGGCGGGCATGGACTTCGGCTTCGCCGGTGATCTGCTTGGCCGCGTCCTCATAGACCTTCTTCATGTTGTCGTCGGTCAGGGCTTCCTTGCCCTCGACGGCCAGCAGATTGTCCATCAGCAGACGGTTGCGGGCGAAGGCCAGCTTGGACTTGAAGTCGTCGCGGTCGGCGATCTTCTTGTCCTCGGCCGCCTTGGCAACGATCTTCATGTCGATCAGGAACGACAGGACATTGTCCTTCCGGGTCGCGGGATCCATCTGGGCGAGGCTCGGGCCGAGTTCTTCCTCGGCAATGGTGACGTCGCTCTGGCGGATTTCCTGGCCATTGACCTTGGCGAGGACCGGATTGGCGTCCTGCGCGTAAACCGGGAAACTGGTGAAGAAGGCCACCGCAACAGCGCCGGTCAGGGCAGCCAGAGTGCGGACCGGGCGCTGGCCCGGCTTAAGAGCGGGCGATACGAAGGTCATGGAAAATCCTTATCTCGGATAAGAGCCTGTTGGGGACGGCGGACACTCTCCCAAACGTACCGTCTTGGCAACGCGAAAACTCTGTCAAAATGATGAAATCCTTGAGAGGTTCGCGCCGTTGACAACCCCCCATACGGGCCATATCTCTCCCCGACCGGGCCGGTGGCGAAGGCGCGATTTCGGCCGCGCCGTGGTCATTGAACCCCAGATTGCCCTGCTCCCACTCATCTCCCGGGGTCTTGCTTTTTTGGCTCTCCCGCACCGGGGTCCAGACAGCAATCCGCCACAGACTCTGGATATGACGAGGCTGGGCGACCGCTGCACCATTCCACGGCCTTCGGGCCGCATTGCTAAAGACAGGATTTCGTGATGATCGGCGCGCTCGCCCGCAAGTTCTTCGGCTCTGCCAACGACCGCCGCGTCAAGGGATATCAATCGCGCGTTGCCGCGATCAATGCGCTGGAGCCGGAAGTCTCGGCGCTGTCAGACGATGCGCTAAAAGCGCGCACCGCCGAGTTCAAGGCGCAGCTCGAGGCCGGTAAGACCCTCGACGATCTGCTCGTTCCCGCTTTCGCCACCGTCCGCGAAGCTGCCAAGCGTACCCTCGGCCAGCGTCACTTCGACGTCCAGCTGATCGGCGGCATGGTGCTGCATGAGGGCGACATCGCCGAGATGAAGACCGGCGAAGGCAAGACGCTGGTCGCCACCCTCGCCGTCTATCTCAACGCGCTCGCCGGCAAGGGCGTGCATGTCGTCACCGTCAACGACTACCTCGCCAAGCGCGATAGCGGCTGGATGGGCCAGATCTACTCGTTCCTGGGTCTCACCACCGGCGTGATCGTGCACGGTCTCGATGATGCCGAGCGCCAGGCGGCCTATGCCTGCGACATCACCTACGGCACCAACAACGAATACGGCTTCGATTATCTGCGCGACAACATGAAGTACCGGCTGGAGGATATGGTCCAGCGCGCGCATTTCTACGCCATCGTCGACGAAGTCGACTCGATCCTGATCGACGAAGCGCGCACCCCGCTGATCATCTCCGGTCCGCTCGACGACCGCTCGGAATTCTACAACACCATCGACACCTTCCTACCGAAGCTCGAAAAGCTCGCCGACTTCGAGGTCGACGAGAAGCAGCGCACCGTGACGCTGACCGAAGCCGGCATGGAGAAGATTGAAACCCTGCTGCGCGACGCCGGCCAGCTCAAGGGCGAGACGCTGTACGACGTCGAGAACGTCTCCGTCGTACATCACATCAATCAGGCGCTGCGCGCCCACTCGCTGTTCACCCGCGACAAGGACTACATCGTCCGCGATGACGAGGTGATCATCATCGACGAGTTCACCGGCCGCATGATGCAGGGTCGCCGCTATTCGGAAGGCCTGCACCAGGCGCTGGAAGCCAAGGAACATGTGACGGTCCAGCCGGAAAACCAGACGCTGGCCTCGATCACCTTCCAGAACTACTTCCGCATGTACAAGAAGCTGGCCGGCATGACCGGTACGGCGCTGACCGAAGCCGACGAACTGTTCGACATCTACAAGCTCGAAGTCGTCGAGGTCCCGACCAATATCGGCATCGCCCGTCTGGATGAGGACGACGAGGTCTATCGCACCCAGAACGAGAAGCATGCCGCGATCCTGGCCGAGATCGAGCGCGCCAACAAGCGCATGCAGCCTGTGCTGGTCGGCACGGCGTCCATCGAGAAGTCCGAAGTGCTCGGTGAATATCTACTGAAGAACGGCTACAAGCTGATCGACTTCACCGACCCGAAGGGCATGACCAAGCTCTATGCGGCTGCGCGCTCCGGCAAGCCTGCAAAACTGTTCGCGGTGCTGAATGCACGCTTCCACGAACAGGAAGCCTATATCGTTGCCGAAGCCGGCGTCCCCGGCGCCATCACCATCGCCACCAACATGGCCGGCCGCGGCACCGACATCAAACTCGGCGGCTCGGTTGAGATGCGCGCGCAGATCGAAACCGCTGACATCACCGACGAAGCCGAGAAGGCCGCCAAGATTGCCGAGATCAAGGCCGAGATCGAGCGCTTCCGCGAGACCGTGCTGAACGCCAAAGAAATCGTCGAGATCGAGCCGGCCAAGGGCAGCAAGCCGGCCAAAACCGTCGAGAAGCCCGGCGGCCTCTACATCATGGGCTCCGAGCGCCATGAGTCACGCCGCATCGACAACCAGCTCCGCGGCCGCTCCGGCCGTCAGGGCGACCCCGGCCGCTCCAAGTTCTTCCTGTCGCTGGAAGACGACCTGATGCGCATCTTCGGCTCGGATCGTCTCGATACGATGCTGACGCGCCTCGGCCTCAAGGAAGGCGAAGCGATCATCCATCCGTGGATCAACAAGGCACTCGAGAAAGCCCAGCAGAAGGTCGAAGCGCGCAATTTCGACATTCGCAAGAACCTGCTCAAATATGACGACGTACAGAACGATCAGCGCAAGGTGATCTTCGAACAGCGCGTCGACCTGATGCAGAACGAGAGCGTCGCCGAGACCGTCAACGACATGCGTCGCGCCTTCGTCGAGGACCTCGTCACCAAACACGTGCCGGAAAACCAGTATGCCGAGCAGTGGGACGTGGCCGGCCTGAAGGAAGAGCTCAAGCGCGTGCTCGACCTCGATCTTCCGGTCGACGAATGGGCCAAGGAAGAAGGCATCGCCGACGAGGAACTGCTCAACCGTATCGAGCAGAAGGCCGACGAGCATATGGCGGCGAAGGTCGCCCAGTGGGGCCCCGACGTGATGCGTTACGTCGAGAAGACCATCCTGCTGCAGACGCTGGATCACCTGTGGCGCGAGCATCTGGTGATGCTGGATCACCTGCGTCAGGTCATCGGCCTGCGTGGCTACGGCCAGCGCGATCCGCTGCAGGAATACAAGGCGGAAGCGTTCAACCTGTTCGAGGCCATGATCTCCAATCTGCGCGAAGCCGTCACCGCGCAATTGATGCGCGTCGAGATCGTGCCGCCGGACGTGCAGCCCGAACTGCCTGTCATGGAAGCCCACAAGCTCGACTACAACACCGGCGAAGACGAGATGGCCTTCGCCAATGCGGCGCTCGCACCGATGGGCCAGCAGCAGCCCGCCGCCGCCCGCGATCCGAACAACCAGGACACCTGGGGCAAGGTCGGCCGCAACGAGGATTGCCCCTGCGGTTCGGGCAAGAAGTTCAAGCACTGCCACGGGCGGTATGCGTAAGCTCACCACCGGGTAGATCGCGAAACCATCTGAAATCCCTCCCCTTGCGGGAGGGATTTTTCTTTTGAGCTGTTGGTTCCACGCATTCACGCAGCCAAGCACTGCGCTGGATATCGCTCACGACGATTGGACAACGCGTCGCAGAGGACTAGCCTAATCCGCCGCGCCTACATGAACGGCCGCAGGAATGAGGAGGCGTCCCGATGATGTCCAATTCCGAGATGCTGATCCGCCTGATTTCCGCTGCAGCGCTCGGCAGCCTGATCGGCTTCGAGCGCGAGCGGTTACTGTGGGCCGCGGGCATTCGGACGCATATGCTGGTCTGCGTCGGCTCCTGCCTGATCATGCTGGTCTCGCAATACGGCTTCTCGAACATTCTCGCCCAGGATCATGTCGTGCTCGATCCGTCGCGCATCGCAGCGCAGGTGGTGTCGGGCATCGGCTTTCTCGGCGCGGGATCGATCCTAGCGCGCGGCGAGATCGTCAAGGGACTGACTACGGCAGCAAGTATCTGGACGGTGGCGGCGATCGGGCTTGCGGTGGGCGGCGGCTTGTATCTCGCAGCCGGCGCATCGACCGTGATCATCCTGATCATCCTCGTCGGCATCAAACCGCTCGAAGAGGCCTATCGCTCGCGCAACCAGACCTGCATGCTCAAGGTGGAAGTCGAGAACAATGGCCTGACGCCGGAATTGCTGCGCGAGACATTGTCGCTGCGCCCCAGCCAGGTGAAGCGCTTCCTGGTGGAGAGTCGCGACCCCCAAGGCACTGACCAACTCTCGATCCTGCTCAGCAAGGTGTCGTCACAGGATATCGCCAGCTATCCTTCGAAGCTGCAGGAGCTTGATGGCGTGAACCGGGTGAGCATCGTGAAGCGTGCCAGCGACAACGGCGCCAATCACACGTAAGCGATATGTCTGCAGGAAGGGCGACGCGCGCCTAGCGCATCGCAGAGAAGCGATCCGAGAACGAATTCGCTGACACCACCGGGGCTGCACCCGACAGCGCGGCTGTGCCGGCGCCACCGCCGGAGGCCGGCGCGGATGTTTCGGCCGACAGCGTCGGCTTGAGCGGCGGGCGTGGGGTTGCTGCAACGACCGGCGCAGGCGCAGCAGCCGGCTTTGGTGCAGCGACGATGGCGGGCGCCGGGGCAGGTTTGGCAGCGGTCGCAGCCTTTGGCTTGGCGGCCGGTGTCGGCACCGGTGCGGCAGCCGGCGGTGCAGTGGTGGTGGCCGTCGTGTCCGAACCGCCGATGCCGACCTTCTTGGCGAGATTGCTGAAGAAGCCGCCATCCGACGAGGCCGACGCGACACGCGTGGAAGGTGCGGCGACGACCGGCTCTTCCGATGCCGCGAACAGCGACGCCGAATAAGAGGTTGAAGCCGCAGCGGTCGCCTTCGGCGGATTGACGTGCGGCGGGATGGTGCCGGGTGCGCGCGAATAGGCGGCGGTCTGCATGCCCGGCAGCTCCGGATCCGACAGGCCGGTGGAGGCATCAGGCAGCTTGGCGGCGAAAACGCGGTTCATGCCACCGTCGATATCGGGACGGCGCTGCGCGACCGGCGTGCCCTTGGCGACCAGTTCGGCAATCTTCGCATCATCCTGTGCCTGCTTGGCACTGACGGCATCGGCGATCTCGGACGGGATCTGGTAGACTGGGCACTTGGCCGAGGCGTTGAACACCAGCGGCTTGGTCGATCCCGCGGGCGCGGCCGGATCGAACACATACTTGTTCTCGCAGAACTCGACCTTCGGCTCCTGCCGCGTCACTTCGAAATGATCATAGCCCTGCTTGATCATCTTCCAGAACGGCATGTTCGGATTGTTGCGATGCTTGGCCATGTTGACCGGCGTCATCTTGAACGGGAACGCCGCGAACTGGAACGAACGCTGGCCGCCGAAGAAGGACTCACGCCCCAGCGAATAGATCTCGGCGATCTGTTCGTCGGTCATGGCGAAGCAGCCGCGCGACGAGCAATCGCCATGCACCATTAGCTGCGAACCGGTGCGTCCGAGCGACTTGTCGAAGGCGTTGGGGAAACCGGTATTGAAGGAGAGATAGTAAGACGAGCGCGGATTCATCTGCGCCGGCGTGATCGCATAGAAACCTTCCGGCGCCTGACGATCGCCTTCCTTGACCTTGGGACCGAGATCACCTGACCAGCGGCAGATCGGATAGGTCTTCAAGAGAGCGAACTGGCCGGAGCGGTTCTGCTTCCAGACTTCGAGTTCGGCTTCCTGCTTGAACACGCGGACCAGCATCGGCGACTGCAGGTCCATGTCCTTTTCAGTCATCTCGGCGACGAGCTTCGGAGGAACGGGCTGGTTCGCCTTCGCGTTGCTGGCGAGCGACATGTCTTCGCCGTTGCAGCCGGCCAGCACCACGCCTGTCGCAAGTACGACCGACGTCAGCAGCGCGCGAACAAGCGAGCGATGTTTCAAAGCCAAGCTCCGCAGCCGGCAGGACGCCGACACCCCAAGTTCTGAAGTCCCGGAATAAAGACAAATGAGCCCTTATTCGTACGCAAATATTAGCCTTAAGGCCCCCTGCTCGCAAGGCAACTGGCCGTGAGCAACAGGTTCCGTTCCGGCGATGGTCAACAGAGATTGAAGATCTCAGGCCGGGCGGAATTGCGGCGGTATCTGGCGGGAAGGCGAATTAAGCAGGCGGCGATGGGTTATGCTTAATAGTTTGGCAGCGCTCTCGACCGTCATGGCGGGGCTTGTCCCGGCCACCCACGTCTTTGTTCACTCGCCGCCAAAGACGTGGATGCCCGGCACATCCAGCGAAGCTCGCTTCGCGCTGGCCGGGCACGACGAACATTGGCAATCGCGTGGACGATCTCGGAGCGCCTCAGGAGCCCCGGACCACAGTCTTCAAGTAGTTGTAAGCCTTGATGATTTCGATCAACCGGTCCTCGGTGGAGCGGTCGCCACCATTGGCGTCGGGGTGGTGCTGCTTCACTAGCGCCTTGTACTGCGCCTTGACGTCGTCGAGCGTGGCACTGGGGCCGAGACCCATGACCTGCAGCGCCTTGCGCTCGGCATTGAAGATCTTGCGGGTCTCTTCCTTGATCGGCTGCTGCGGCTTGCGGGCCCGACCGCGCCCCATACCCATGCCGTTCATCTCATTGAACATGGCAAATGGATCGATCGCGCCGTCGAGGTCGGGCTGCCCGGCCTTGGTTTTGTCCGCGGAGCCGTTGGCTCCCATCTTCCAGGTCGGACGATGGCCGGTCAGCGCGTCCTTCTGGTACTTGGCGACCGCGTCCGGGGCCATACCCTGGAAGAAGTTGTAGCCCTGATTGTATTCGCGGACATGGTTCAGGCAGAAGTGCCAATATTCCTTGTCCTGCGCACGGCCCTTGGGCGCGCGGTGCGGACCCTTGTTCTTGCACTCGGGCCACTCGCACATAATGGCTTCTTCGCGCGCAGCGGCCTGCTGCTTCGCGCTCAGCTTGTTCGGCTTGATACGGATGCTGTCGAAGAATTTGGATGAGTCGATGGGCATGGCTGACTATGACAACGCAATGCAAAAAGCTTCAAGTCTTGACATTCCGATTACCTCATTCGGCGCCCTGCGCCGCACCAATATGGTCGCCACATCGTGATTGACCATGAGTGGGGCGAACCGCTAAGCCGGCCATCATGACCATGAAAGATAACATCACAAAGAAGCTGACAGAGGCTTTCGCGCCCCTCAGCCTCGACGTTTCAGATGAATCGCATCTGCATGCCGGTCACATGGGCCACCGCGAGGGGGGTGAAACCCACTTCAGGGTCAATATTGTGTCGGAGGCCTTCGAAGGGAAGAGCCGGATCGACCGCCATCGCATGATCAACGAACTGCTGGCGGCGGAACTTGCGGGAACGGTACATGCGCTGGCGCTGAAACCGCAGACGCCGAAGGAAGCGGGTTAGGCTTTGCCGTAGTCCTCAACGCCGTCATTCCGGGGCGCGAGCGCCACTCGGCGATCGCGATCCCGGAATCTCAGCATGGGAGTCTCCAACAGCGCCAAGCCATGTCCAGCTTGCGGGTTCGCGCGCACGAAGACGCGCCCCCGCCCCGGAATGACGAGTGTGGGCTGGTCCTACTTCTTCAGCGACGCGATCGCCTCGAGGACGTTCGGCTTCAGCCCGGCGCCGCCCGCATCCAGATGTTCGAAGATCTTCTTCCGCATGCGCGGATCCCAGAACTTCTTGATGTGCTCGGCAATGCCGGCCACGGCGTGATCGTGGCCCTGGCTGTTGAAGAAGTCGCCGATCTGGTTGGCCATATAGATCAGCCGGTCAGGCGACGTCGATGTGTGGGTGTCCATGCTCTTGCCCTGATGCATCCGCGGTGACGCCGTGCTGACGCACGCGATGCTGATGTGTGAAAACTTCGAACCCGTCGCTGCGCGCGATCGCGGCCAACGTAATGCCTGCGGCTTCCGCCATGCGGATGGCCAGTGCGGTGGGTGCCGAGACCGACACCATGAGCGGCGCGCCGATGGCAGCCGTCTTCTGCACCATCTCGACAGAGACGCGGCTGGTCAGCAGCACCATGCCATGCCCTGCATCGACCTTGGCCTGCGCCAGCGCGCCGGCCAGCTTGTCGAGCGCATTGTGACGGCCGACATCCTCACGCAACGCGACGATGCCGTCGGCCGGCGTCCAGAACGCCGCGGCGTGCACGGCGCGGGTCTGGATGTTGACCTTCTGCAGCGGCGACAGCGTCTCCATCGCCGCCATGATCTGGTCGAAGGAGAACACGCCGCCGGGCGCGACGATGGCCGCCGGCTTAACGGCTTCCGAGATCGAGTCGATGCCGCACAGACCGCAGCCCGTCGGCCCTGCGATCTGCCGGCGCCGCGCGCTGATGCTCTCGGCCTTCTCGCCTGCGAGCCACATGCGCAGCTCAACGCCATCGTCGAATTCAACGGCCTCGAAACTCTCGATCTCGTTGATCGAGGTGACCACGCCTTCGCTTAGGCTGAAGCCATAGGCGAAGTCGCGATAGTCCTGCGGCGTCCCCATCATGACGGCATAGGTGCCGCCATTATAGGTGATCGCCAGCGCGGTCTCTTCCGGCACCGCGCGCAGCCCCTCGCTGACGCCGGACTGGCGCCAGATCTTGCGGGGGACTGAGCGAACCGGCTCGTGCATGTCTGGTCTCCAGACCTACTCCGCAGCTTCCACGACAGGCATGGCGATCCGGCGCGACTGGCGGGCCTGCTCGTCATATTCCTTCTGCCACTCGGACGGACCGTTCGAGGGCGAGATCTGCACCGCCGTCACCTTGTATTCCGGGCAATTGGTCGCCCAGTCCGAGAACTCGGTGGTGATGACGTTGGCCTGCGTGGTCGGGTGATGGAAGGTCGTATAGACCACACCCGGCGCCATGCGTTCGGTGAGCAGCGCGCGCAATGTGGTCTCGCCGGCGCGGCTCTGGAGGCGCACCCAGTCTCCATCGCGGATGCCGCGCAGTTCGGCATCATGCGGATGCAGCTCCAGCCGATCCTCCTCGTGCCAGACGACGTTCTCGGTGCGCCGCGTCTGCGCGCCGACATTGTACTGGCTGAGAATACGGCCGGTGGTGAGCAGCAGCGGAAAACGGGGGCCGGTACGCTCGTCGGTGGCGATGTATTCGGTGAGCATGAACTTGCCCTTGCCGCGCACGAAGCCATCCATATGCATGATCGGGGTGCCCAGAGGCTGCTTCTCGTTACACGGCCACTGCACCGAACCAACCTCCTCCAGCTTCGCATAGGAGACGCCGGCGAAAGTCGGCGTCAGCGCCGCGATTTCGTCCATGATCTCCGAGGGATGATTGTAGGACATCTCATAGCCGAGTGCCTTGGCGAATCCCAAGGTCACTTCCCAATCCTCAAGACCATTTTTCGGCGACATTACCTTGCGGACGCGCTGAATGCGACGTTCGGCATTGGTGAAAGTGCCGTTCTTCTCCAGGAAGGTGGAGCCCGGGAAGAACACGTGGGCGTAGTTGGCGGTCTCGTTCAGGAACAGGTCGTGGACGATGACGCATTCCATCGCCGACAGCGCCGCGACCACATGCTTGGTGTTGGGGTCGGACTGCAGGATGTCTTCGCCCTGCACGTAGAGGCCCATGAAAGTGCCTTCGGTGGCGGCATCGAACATGTTGGGAATGCGCAGGCCCGGCTCACTGTTGAGCTTGACGTTCCACATCGCTTCGAACTGCTCGCGCACCGCATCGCCCGAGATGTGGCGATAGCCCGGCAGCTCGTGCGGGAACGAGCCCATGTCGCAGGAGCCCTGCACGTTGTTCTGGCCGCGCAGCGGATTCACGCCGACGCCGGGACGGCCGATATTGCCGGTCGCCATCGCGAGGTTCGCGATCGCGATTACGGTGGTCGAACCCTGACTGTGCTCGGTGACGCCGAGACCGTAATAGATCGCACCGTTGCCACCGGTGGCGAACAAACGGGCGGCGGCGCGCAGCTCCTTCGGATCTACGCCGGTCATGATGGCGGTGGCTTCGGGGCTGTGGTTCGGCTGCGCGACGAAGGCCGCCCAGTCCTCGAACTCGCTCCAATCACAGCGCTCGCGGATGAAGGTCTCGTCGGCGAGGCCTTCGGTGACGATGACATGGGCCAGCGCCGTGAGCACGGCGACATTAGTGCCGGGCATCAGGGGCAGATGGTGCTGTGCCTCGATATGGGCCGAGCGCACGATATCGGTTTGGCGCGGATCGACCACGATCAGCTTGGCGCCGGCGCGCAAACGCTTCTTGAGGCGCGACGCAAACACCGGATGGCCATCGGTCGGGTTGGCGCCGATGATCATCACGACATCGGTATCTTCGACTGAGTCGAAATCCTGCGTGCCGGCCGAGGTGCCGAAGGTCGAGGACAGACCGTAGCCGGTCGGCGAATGACAGACGCGCGCGCAGGTATCGACATTGTTGTTGCCGAAGCCGGCACGGATCAGCTTCTGCACCACGAATACTTCTTCATTGGTGCAGCGCGACGAGGTGATGCCGCCGATGGAGTCGCGGCCATGCTTGGCCTGAATGCCCTTGAACTTCTTCGCTGCGAAATTGAACGCCTCGTCCCATGACACTTCCTGCCATGGATCGGTGATCTTCTCGCGGATCATCGGATTGAGGATGCGCTCTTTGTGGTTCGCATAGCCCCAGGCGAAGCGGCCCTTGACGCAGGAATGGCCTCGATTGGCCTTGCCGTCCTTGTACGGCACCATGCGCACCAGCTCTTCGCCACGCATTTCCGCCTTGAAGGTACAGCCGACGCCGCAATACGCGCAGGTGGTCACAGCGGAGTGCTCAGGCTGGCCGATCTCGATCACGGCCTTCTCGGTCAGCGTCGCGGTCGGACAGGCCTGCACGCAGGCGCCGCAGGACACGCATTCCGAATCCAGGAAGCTCTCGCTCATGCCCGGCGAGACCCGGCTCTCGAAACCACGGCCAGAGATCGTCAGCGCGAAAGTGCCCTGAACTTCTTCGCAGGCGCGGACGCAGCGCGAGCAGACGATGCACTTGGAGGGGTCATAGGTGAAGTACGGATTCGACTCGTCCTTCGCCATCCAGTGATCGTTTTCGCAAGCTTCCGGCGAATTGTGATTGTGCTTCGGGCCAGACTTGGCGAAGACATGGTTCTCGCCGTCATAACCGTAGCGCACGTCGCGCAGGCCGACCGCACCGGCCATGTCCTGCAATTCGCAATCGCCGTTGGCGGCGCAGGTGAGACAGTCGAGCGGATGGTCGGAGATATAGAGCTCCATCACACCCTTGCGCAGCGCCGCGAGCCGCGCGTTCTGAGTATGAACCACGAGGCCGTCCATTGCCGGCGTGGTGCAGGAGGCCGGCGTGCCAGCGCGGCCTTCGATCTCGACGAGACAGAGGCGGCAGGAGCCGAAAGCATCCACCATGTCGGTGGCGCAGAGTTTCGGAATCTGCGTGCCCATCTCCATGGCGGCGCGCATGATCGAGGTGCCCTCGGGCACCGAGACGCTCTGCCCGTCGATGGTCAGCGTGACCATCTTTTCGGACTTCGAGCGCGGTGTACCAAAATCGATTTCGTGAACGAGCGACATCTGTTGCTCCTTTACTCTGCGGCCTGAAGGCGCGTGGGCGCCGGGCCGAAATCATCAGGGAAATGTTTCAATGCGCTCATCACCGGATACGGCGTGAAGCCGCCCAGCGCGCAGAGCGAGCCGAATTTCATGGTGTTACTGAGGTCCTGCAGCACGGCGATGTTCTCGGCCACGCGTTCGCCCCGGCGGATCTTGTCGATGGTCTCGACACCGCGGGTGGAACCGATGCGACACGGCGTGCACTTGCCACAAGATTCGATGGCACAGAATTCCATCGCGAAGCGCGCCTGCTTCGACATATCGACCGTATCGTCGAACACGACGATGCCGCCATGACCGATCAGGCCATCGCGCTTGGCGAAGGCCTCATAGTCGAACGGCGTGTCGAACAATTCGCGCGGGAAATAGGCACCGAGCGGACCGCCGACCTGCACCGCGCGCACCGGCCTGCCGGTGAAGGTGCCGCCACCGATGTCATCGACGAGTTCGCCGAGCGTGATGCCGAAGGCCACCTCGAACAATCCGCCGAACTTGACGTTGCCGGCAAGCTGGATCGGCATCGTGCCGCGCGAGCGACCCATGCCGTAATCGGCATAGGCCTTGGCGCCGTTGTCGAGAATGAAGGGGATCGCCGCAAACGAGAGGACGTTGTTGATGACCGTCGGCTTGCCGAACAGGCCCTTATGAGCGGGCAGTGGCGGCTTGGCGCGGACGATGCCACGACGGCCTTCGAGCGACTCCAGCAGCGAGGTCTCCTCGCCGCAAACATAGGCGCCTGCGCCGACGCGGACTTCGAGATCGAATGCGTGCGCCGAGCCGCGGATATTGTCACCAAGATAACCGGCGCGCTTGGCGGCAGCGATACCCGCATTCATCGCCTCAATGGCATGCGGATATTCCGAACGGATATAGATGTAGCCCTTGGTGGCGCCCACGGCGATGCCGGCGATGGTCATGCCTTCGATCACCACAAAGGGATCGCCTTCCATGATCATGCGGTCAGCGAAGGTACCGCTATCGCCCTCGTCCGCATTGCAGACGATGAATTTGCGGTCGGCTTTGGTATCGGCGACGGTCTTCCACTTGATGCCGGTTGGGAAGCCGGCGCCGCCACGACCGCGCAGGCCGGAGGTGGTGACATCGGCAATGATGCCGGCGCTATCCAGGGTCAGCGCACGCGCGAGGCCCTTGTAGCCGCCATGCGCTATATAATCCTCGACCGACCGGGGATCGACGACACCGCAGCGCACAAAGGTCAGACGCGTCTGCTTCTTGAGCCACGGAATTTCCTCCGCGACACCAAGACGCAGCGCGTGAGGGCCGTTTGCGACCATCGCATCGAGCACCGACGCAACGTCTTTCTCTTCGACTGGTCCGAACGCGACGCGCCCTTCCGGCGTCGCGACTTCGATCATCGGCTCCAGCCACAACAATCCGCGCGAGCCCGGCCGAATGATCTCGATTGCGAGCTTGCGCTTTTCAGCCTGCGCTTCGAAGGCACTGACGAGTTCATCGGCGCCGACGGAAACGGCGGCCGCATCGCGCGGAATGTAGATCTTCAGAGTTTTATCAGACGATGTCATCGCTGTGCCTCCGCGACCAGCGCATCGATGCGCTTCTCATCGAGGCGGCCAACCAGACGGCCATCGAGCATCGCCGATGGCGCCGTGGCGCAGAGCCCGAGGCAATAGATCGGCTCCAACGTAACACGCTGATCCGCCGTCGTGTTTCCGAATTTTACTCCCAATTTCGCTTCCGCGCGCGCAGCCAGCGCGTCGCCGCCGGCCGCCTGGCAAGCCTCGGCCCGGCAGATCTTCAGCACATGCTTGCCAGCCGGTTCATGCCGAAAGTCATGATAGAAGGTGAACACGCCATGGACCTCGGCGCGCGACAGGTTACGCGCCAGCGCGATCATCGGGATTGCCGCCTCCGGCACATAACCGAAGGCTTCCTGCATCGCATGCAGGATCACGATCACGCCGCCTTCCACATGGGACAGGCTCTCGATGATCTCGGTGCCTCGGTCGGCACTCCAAGGCTCATAAGCATTCGGCTCGTAGGCTGCGTTCATCCCGGTACTCAATTGATCTTATGACTGGAGAACCAATCAAAATTGGAATCGATCCAAAGATCAATAAAGCTGTCTCATGCTGCGATACGGAAACGGTATCGACACCCGACGAAATCGATGAATTTGAAATGGTTAGCTTGGTTGCAGCGCAGCAATTGCAGCACCCGAAACGAAGGTCTTACGCCTCCAGCGACGGCGCGACTTCCCGGGCGATCTGCACCAGAGTCGCCACGAGCGGGGTCATGGGATCGCGCTGGGGCACCACGAGGCCGACGCCGTAGTTTACCACGGGATCGACGATCGGGATCATGCGCACGGAGTCATTGGCGGTCAGACCCAGCGTTTCCGCCAGCTTGGCCGGCATCACGCTGGCCCAGCGGCCGGTCTTCACATGGGTATAGAGCACGATAATCGAATTCGACGTCAGCATCGGCATCGCCTCGGCGCCAACCGACTTCAGGGCACGATCGATGATGCGGCGGTTCTGCATATCGGGAGTCAGCAGGCACAGCGGCACCTCGCCAACTTCGGCCCAGGTGACACTTTTGCGATCACCGAACATGCCGTCCGGCGAGGTCAGCAGCCGGTAGCTTTCTTTATAAAGCGGGATCGAACGCACTTTGCCGAGCGGTTCATTCTCGATGTAGGTCAGCCCAGCATCGACTTCGAGATTTTCAAGTAGACCGAGCACCGCCGCGGAGGTGCAGGACACGATGCGAAAGCGCACATCGGGATGCCGCGCGCGAAACGGTGTTGTCAGCGAGGCGACCATGCCAAGCACCGTGGGGATAGCCGCGATGCGAATCTCGCCGGACAGACTGTCTTTGAGGCCGTTGATTTCCTGCTTCATTGCGCGGGCATCGCCGACAATACGCCGCGCCCAATCGAGCGCGCGCTCGCCTTCCGGCGTGAACCCCTGGAAACGGGAGCCACGCTGCACCAGCATCACGCCGAGCATGTCCTCGAGCTGCTTGAGGCTGGTGGACATGGTCGGCTGGGTGACGCCGCAGGCTTCGGCGGCACGGCCGAAATGCCGTTCCTTCGCCAGCGACAACAGCAGTTCAAGTTTTTCGATCAAGGGACGCCCCGCTCCGACCACATCATTTTTGCCGAGGTGCGGCGCGACGATCGCGTGTGTGGCCTTCGGTGCCCGCCCTCGAGGCAAAGCATATGGTGCGAAGCCGCTTTGCCGCAACCATCGCAGCAGGACGCGCAGAGATCAGCCCCGGCCAAGCTTCCCGCTTCAAGATAGAATCTGGTTAGGGTCTTTGGGGCGGTCTGCTTCGTCGCGGGGTCTAAGGCCCCGGCGACGACAGCAAACGGCAAGTACGATCAGCCAGAAGGCTGATCCGAGATCAACCCAGGCGGCTGATCTGCTCTTCGGTCACGACACGCTCGATGTTCTCGGACTTGCTCTTGATCCGGTAACGCGGGCGACCATCGGCTTCGATCGGAAGGCGAGAGGTGATGGTGTAGATGCTGCGTTCCTTGATGGTGGAACGGCCCTGCGGCCCCTGCAGCTGGTGGTGAACGTCCTCATTAATTGCGTAGTTATGCGCCATTATTCATACTCTCCACGATGAGCGGCTTTTAGCCACAACTTGCTCAAAAAGCAAGAAATCTCTAGCAATTTCGGTCAGATAGCTCGTCAGTCCTGATATGCAACGATGGGCAACAGGTCATAATTTGGACGCCGCTGCGACAGATTCCATCTCATGCTGCCGATCCGGTCAGCAGCAATTCTGTCGTTTTCAGAGGGGGTTGGACTGATTCAAGGGCGTGCCGCCATGACACAGTTCCCGCTCCCTTTCCGCGTTAGCAATAATCATGGAATACCAGCCGGGCCACCCGAAATTGGCTCCAAAAAGCCGAAAAACCACCGGCAGGGCATTGCCGGTGGTTTCGGAGATTTACAGCAGAGTGCGCGAGTCTCCTTGAAGACTTAGGGCCGTCAAAAATTTGCCGGCTGCGCACGAAAATATTACATGAGCCAGAATGTTGAGCGCAATACCTGATTTGCTCAATCAAATATATTATTGGCCGCTATCGTTAGCAGGAACCGTTATATGACCCGGTGCCAGCCCTGCCCGGGCCCGTTCGGCCATCTTGCGAAATGCCGTTTCGATATCACGCGCCAGACGCCGTGTGTTGAAGGTCGGCATTTTCAGGCGATTGGCCGATAACTTTTCCCGGATCGACAACAACCGCTCGAAATCTTCCGCCAGCTCGATCGCCGTGCGCTCATAGTCGTCTCGCTTCGTCGCAATCAACTCGGGCACACCGAGATTCTGCAGAAGACTCGCAGCGACGCGCCCTGCAAAAGTTTCTCCACGACACGTCAGCAACGGCAATCCAGCCCATAATGCGTCGCTCGCTGTCGTATGCGCGTTGTACGGCAACGTATCGAGAAACAGATCCGCACAACGATGTCGCGCCAGATGCTCGGCCGGCGACATGCGGCCGGCGAAGACCAGGCGCGCGGGGTCGACGCCCCGCGCTTGCGCTCCGCGGCGCAGATTCGCCACAGCAGCAGCGCTGTCCTCCAGCAGCCAGAGAACGCTTCCGTCGACGCTTGAGAGAATGCGCATCCAGCTATCGAAGACGTCGGGCGTGATCTTGTACGCATTGTTGAAGCAACAGAACACGAAGCCCTGCACGGGCAAGCCGACCTCGGCACGTGTGAACACGCGCGTCGATATCTCCCGGCGATCGTCATTGGCCTGATAGCAATTCGGCAGCCAGGCGACTTTCTCGTTATAGAATTGCCGGTGCTCGGGCGGCAGGACGTGCTGATCGGCGAGGATGTAATCCATGAAGCCCGCGCCGAGCGTCCCGGGAAAGCCGAGATAATTGACCTGCACCGGCGCGGCCCTGCGCGCGAATACGCCGGTGCGCTGCTCACCGAAATAGCCGTTGAGATTGACGAGGATGTCGATGCGGTGCGCGCGAATGGCGTCCACCGCCTGCGGATCGCTCAATGCGGAGATATCGATGATCCCATTCGCGGCGCCAGTGATGCGTCGCCTGATGTCGCTGCCGTCGTCGTACCCGTTATCGATGGCGAAAATCTCGAACGCGCCTTTGTCGTGCTGCTCCAGCACACCGACCAGCAGCAGCGAGGTCGCCTGCTGTCGAAATTCACCGGACAGATAGCCGACGCGAATTTTTGCATTCGGCCCGGTCGGGGAAGCGCGCAGCGGTAGAGCTTGCATGGGAAAACGCGAGGCGTTGGTCAGTTCGGCGCAGCGCTGCAGGCTGCGTTCCGAAGTGGCCACGCCTTGCCAGCCAAACGGCTCGGCGGCCAGTTTGCCGGCTATGAGATCAACCTCGATCTCGGCAATCAGCGCGTCGGCCCCCTGCCAGTCGCAGACCAGCATCTTCTGATGCAGCAGATTGCCTTTCAGCAGCGGCATGTCCGGATTGAGCTGGCGCGCGCGGCCATAAGCCTCCACCGCTTCAGCCGGCATCCGCATCTGGCCAAAGATGTAGCCGCGGCCAAACCAAGCTTCCGCCAGATCGGGCTGCAAGGCCAGCGCCGACTCGCAGGCTGCAAGCGCCTCGTCATAGCGCTTCAGCTCAGCCAGCGACTTGCTCTTGTTGAAGAAGGCTGCGGCATAGCGCGGGTGGAGCACCAGCGCGCGATCGAAGTCCGCCAGCGCGGCGGGGTAGTCGCGCAGATCGTTCAGAACCGTGCCACGGTTATTCAGCGTTTCGGCATTGCCGGGATTGAGCGCCAGCGCTTCGGTAAAACGAAGCAGCGCCTCATCCGGCCGGTTCAGCGCCTTCAGCACCAGACCGTAATTGTAGAACGTGGCATCCGATGTCGCATTGATGCGCAGGGCCGCTTTCAGATGCGGTTCGGCTTCCGCATGGCGCTTCAGCGCGACCAGGACGATGGCGAGAATATTCAGCGCCGGGAAATGCTTCGGATCCTTGCGCAGGAACTTGCTGAACCCGCGCTCGGCCTCCTGGAGGCGGCCCTGCTGGAAGGCGGCGAATGCGCTTTGAAACAGTTCAGCTGGAGACACCATGATCCTGCGGACTTCGGGCTTTACGGCTTGTGTGGTCGGTGGCCACGCCGCCCGGTATAGACGCCCGCCTCCGCGGCGTCGAGAACGCCCGCTCGAGCCGATGAAATCCGGCCGGCTCCATAAAGCAAAAACCCCCGGCAGTTTCCTGCCGGGGGTCTTTGTTTCAAAGACTGGTCGTCGTGAGACGATCAGAATTAGAAGGAGCGCAGGATCTGCACCGAACCGTTGTACAGGTTCTGATCGGCGGTGTTGAAGACCGTACCGGCCGGCTTGCCCGACATGCCACCAGCGGTGGTGGTGTAGGTGCCGTTCAGGTTCTGATCGAGACGGCTATAGGTGAACTGAGCCGACAGGGTCAGGTTCTGAACCGGGGTCCAGGCGGTACGGGTGCCGATCTGGGCGAGACCCAGGTCGAAGTTACCCGTGCCGGCGAACACACCCGCACGAGCGGTAGCAGCCGACGACGAGTTGAAGCCCGGGCCACCGGTGCTGACACCGGTGAAGGCGGCCATCATCAGGTCGTTGCCGGAACCATAGGAGATATGGCTGTAGTTACCGAACAGCGAGGTGCGCCAAGCCGGGTTCCAGTAGTGCTCGTAGAAAGCGCTGACTTCCCAAGCGGAGCTCTGGATCACCTGGCCGTTGGTGGAGTAGACGCCATCGAGCACGTAGCCGAAGCCGAGGCTGTTACCATCAACCTTCGCGTAGCGGCCGCCACCCGAGGTGTCGGTCGTGCCACCGAAGACGTACTTGGCTGCGCCCTTGCCGTACGATGCTTCGATCTTCAAGCTGTCGCCTGCGCCGGTGGGCAGGTTCTTGAATTCGACCGCACCGGTCACAGCGAAGCCGTAGCTGTCGTCAGCATGGCCGAGGTTCTCGGTCGCGCCGTAGAGACCCGGGGTAATTGCGTGCATCGCCGCACCGAAGTGCAGGGTGCCCCAAGCCTGATCGAGGCGGATGTTGCCGACGATGTCAGGAATGTGGTTACCGCCGAGGTTGTTACCCAGGAAGGTGTTCGAGGTCGTGCCGTAGAAGGCGCCGGTGAACGAAGGTGCACCCGGGCCAACGATGAACGCGTTGGTGTTCCAGAGACCGGCATTGCGGTAGGGCGAGGCGTTTTCGATCGAGATCGTGCCCGACACGCCGTTACCGAACGAAGCGGTGTAAGCGAGCTGCGGGATACCGGTCGCGTTGTTCGAACCAGCATTGAAGCCCGACGAGATGTATGGCTTAGCGAGCGCCCACTGGGGATCGAACTGCGAGACGGCCTTACCGAAGGTGAAGCCGGCAAACTGGATGAACGCGTAGTCGACTTCGGTGTAACCACCAGCGATCGATTCACGATCCTGGAGGAAGTCGAACTGGATGTTCGCGTAGGTACGAACCACGCCGTATTCGGTCGCGGTGCGGGTGTCCGTCGTCAAGTTGACGCGTTCACGGGTCGAGAAATAGTTCTTGGTCCAGAGATTGTTGCCGCCGGCACCACCCTGCCAGAACGGAACGTCGTAGGTGCTGCCGTTGAACGCAACGTCCAAACGGATCGCGCCGCCGATCTTGATGCAAGTATCGGTGCCCGGGATGTAGTAGAAGCCTGCGCCGTAGAGCGAGCAGATCTTCACGTATTCCACTGCCTTGGCCTTCACCGGAAGATCGGCTGCCTGAGCTCCGCCGATGGCGATCAGACCCGCCGCCGAGCCGAGGATAAGGCTCTTAATCATCGTCATGTTAAACCTCCAAGTTGTCCAAAAGGGAAGGTTCCGGATCTGCCAGGCGCGAGCGCCCGAAGATTTAGTCCCCCAAGTCCCCAAACTAACCGCTAGAGCACTTCGCGCTTTCGGAAACACCCGCATAACGCGAGGCACTCAAGCGAACTACTTCAACGGGACGACTGAGGGTTTCCCCATCGCCGGAACTGAGAATGCCTGCGCAATTCTTAGAAGCAAAATACTTTATGAACTCAGGTAACTTTATCGCGATGCAGTGTGGTTTCCCGGCAACACACGAAATCGTGGTTTGCGCGTCACAATTCACTGATACAATTATAGAAATCTGAAATCTGTGAGACGGTGGGAATGGCCGGCGGGGCGACAGCGACTATGCGTGGGGGATCTGCGGGCTGGAACGAAAATGAGCTTTCGATTTGGGTGACCGGCCAGAATCAGGAGATCATCCGACAGTTCATCTGGGACATCGCGTCGATCAACGTTCATCTTGAGGGAATCCGCCAGTTCTGGGCCAAGGAGCTCGGCATTAGCGGACCGCAATGGATGATCCTGATGGCCGTCAGCGATCTCGATCGTGGCAACGGCGTACCGGTCAAGGATGTCTCTGCCATGCTCCACGTCGACCCCTCCTTCGTCACCACCCAATCCAAGATGCTCGAGAAGAATGGGTTCATGCGGCGCGTCGCGTCCCGCGAGGATGCCCGCGTCGTGCTGATGTCGCTGTCCGACAAGGCCAGCAAGAAGATATCCGCGCTATCGACCCGCAGGGAGTCGCTCGGGGATTTCATTCTTAGCGATTTCGACGAGCAGGCCCTGAAGGAGATCGCGCAGCACATGTCGCGGCTCAAGAATCGCCTCGAAAAAGCGACACTGATGCTGGAAGTCGAGAGCTGAACATCGCCGGATGAGCGGCGGGTCAATCGACCGAGCCCCCCCTACTTTGTCCTTGAGTTCAAACGATCGACAATCCAGTCGAAAATGAACTCGTTGCCCACTGTCGGAATATCGATCTGGGCGGGCGGGGCCACTGTTTCTGACGTACGGAAGATCTTCAGTTCAATGTCGAGGCCGTTTTGTTTCAGGACGCGGCAACATTCCGTGACGTGATCGACATCGAGCCAGTCGCGTTCGCCCATCGCGACCAGGACCGGGCATTTGATATTGGCAGCAACGCTGCTGCTGTTGAAGCCCTCGATTTCACTCGGACAGCCCAGACCAGCCCGGCCTGAAATGCGGCTAGCAATAAATGCGCGCTCGTGAAGCTCCCAGATTCCGGCATCGCAAACAGCTGCCGCAAAGCGATCGTCGAGATTGGCGCCGCGCGTCGCAAAGGCAGCTCCCAGGCCGTCTCCGAAGATCGCAATTCGTTCTTGATCAATATCGTTGCGGTCGGCCAGGAAATCGACCCAGCCGCTGATCGCCGTTTCGACCTCATACCGACAAGGCGACCCGATCATCTCCTGGCTATAGGATTGACCGGGTAAATCGACGAGCAACAGCGAGAGACCGCGTTCCAGCGCGTAGCTGGGCACCCTGTGCAGATGCTCTTCCTTGTAGTGGCCCTGTCCGACGACGCAGAGAACGACCGGCATCGGCTGCGTCGCGCACGGCGCAGGAACGAAGTATCCCTGCAACACACCGTCGCGCCACGGAATCTCGACGACCTCTCCGGCAGGCGTTGCATGCTGCACGTAAAGTCGGGCGCAATCCTGCATCGAGGCAATGGCAGCGCCCTGCCGCGGATCGCTGCAAGCGAGCATAACCTGAGCCGTGCGATAGTAGTTGGCAGCGCGCAGCCAGTTGCTTAGCGCCGTCGGGATACGGCCGCTCTCCAGCGCCTCCGCGGCGCGCTCACGGTTGACATCAGCCGCGCTGTGCCATTCGCGATACCAGCTCTCGTCATCGCGCGGATTGATGCGCTCCGCCGCCAGAAAACATTCCGAAACAGTACTTCCGCCTTCCTGCGCCGCACGAAGCACGCGCAGGAACTGCAGCGAAAAATCTTCATGGCCAGGCCATTGCTGCCAGCCACGTGCCTGCGACGACGGGATGGCCCTGCCGAAATCGATAATGGTCACATCCCTAGCCCTTGACGGAGATCGCTTGAAAGATCGACGAGAAGCATGGGTCTTACGCCCATTTTTGTAACGGCCAGACACACTCATGAGACTGACTTTTCAGCAGTATTATCCGCGCTTTACGAGGGGGCAAGCATGATTATTATACCGCAACTGCACTAATTGAATGCTGCAGCGCCAACGAATTCTGCATCCGGGCCCGATACCGCGTAACCCTCACGAAGGCTTGTTACTTCGGGACGATGGCCTGTGAGTCGACCCAGATTTGCCCATCGCTTTCGCGCACCGGATAGCGTCGCAAGCCCCTGCTCGGCCAGCCCGGCGACATGCTGCCGTCTGCCAGATCGAACCAGGCCAGATGACGCGGACAGTGCAGCCGGCGATCGGCGACACGGCCAAGGCTGAGATCGGCCTGCTCATGCGGGCAGGCGCGCTCGCAGGCGTAGACCGTCTCGCCATCCCGCACGATGAGAACACCGAGGCCAGCCACATTGACGCAGACGATTGTCTGTTCGGTCAGGCGCTCGCGCGAGCAGACCGCGACCCATCGGGCGGAATCTTCGTCATCCGCCAAGATAGGCCCGTCGCACATGCTCGTTCTCGATCAGTTCCGCTCCCGCACCGGACAGCACGACACGGCCGGACTCCAGCAGATAGGCATGATCACACATCTCGAGCGCGGCAAAGGCATTCTGCTCAACGAGCAAAACAGTCGTGCCAGCGTCACGGATCGCACGAATGATCGCAAAGGTTCGCTCAACGATATTGGGCGCGAGACCAAGCGACGGCTCATCGAACATCACCAGGCGTGGCCGCGACATCAGCGCGCGACCGATCGCCAGCATCTGCTGCTCGCCGCCGGACAGTGTGCCGGCCGCCTGCTTGCGACGCTCGGCGAGGCGCGGAAATTCGCCATAGATGCGGTCGCGGTCCACTGCGACTTCGGATGTGTCGGAGCGCAGATAGGCGCCCATATCGAGATTCTCAGCAACCGTCATGTGCGGAAATACCCGGCGCCCCTCCGGGCAATGCGCAATGCCTTTGGCGAGCACACGCTGCGCGCCGATCCCGGTGATGTCTTCGCCGTCGAAATGCAGGCTGCCGGAGCGTGACGGGACGAGGCCGGAAATCGCGCGCAGCGTTGTGCTCTTGCCAGCGCCGTTGGCGCCGATCAGCGCCACGAGTTGCCCGGCCTTGACCGAAAGTGAGATGCCCTTGAGGGCCGAGATCTGGCCGTAGGCGCAGACCATGTCACGGATCTCAAGCATGAACCGCGACCTCCTTGACCACATCCTTCGCACTCTGACCGAGATAGGCCTCGATCACCGCAGGATTCCTTCTGATGTCGTCGGGCGGCCCCTCAGCGATGATCCGTCCGTAATTCAGCACCACGATGCGATCCGACACGCTCATCACCATCGGCATGTCGTGCTCAACGAGAAGGATCGTGACACCGCTATCGCGGATCTTGCGTATCAGTTGCACGAAGGTGTGCGTCTCCGATGCGTTCATGCCGGATACGGGCTCATCCATCAGCAGCATCTTCGGCTGCGCGGCGAGCGCCAGCGCGACGCCAACGAGACGCTGCTCGCCGTAGGACAGCGAGCCCGCAAGATCGTTGGCACGAGCTTCGAGGCCGATCCAGCGCACCAGTTCGGCGGCACGGGCGCGCTGCGCCTTCTCGGAGGCACGGGCCCGCGGCAGTCCGAGAATGGCTTCGGCAAGGCGAAGCTTGCCCTGACGGTGCAGGCCGATCAGGACGTTGTCGTAGACAGTGTCGTTGGGAAACACACTGGTGCGCTGAAAGGTGCGGATCAGGCCGAGATCCGCGATTTCATGCGGTTTCTTGCCCTTGAGGTCCGCTCCGCAATATTTCACTGCACCCTTGGTGGGCGTGAGGAAGCCGGTCATGACGTTGAACGCCGTGGTCTTGCCGGCGCCGTTCGGCCCGATCAGGCTGACGATCTCCCCTTTGTTGACATGGAAATTCATGTCCGAGATCGCGACGAGGCCGCCGAAATGGACCGCGACATGTTCGATGCTGAGTACTGTTTCGGCCATCACGCGTGCTCCTCGACGGTGCGTTCGGAGACGGCGATGGAGGCCCGTCTGGTTCCACCGGCACGGGCCAAACCGAGTTTCGCGGCAAGCGACGGCACAATGCCGCGCGGCATGACGAACAGGATGACGATGAGCACCACGCCATAAGTGATCCACTGCGCTTCCGGCGGCATGATCGGCCGCAGGAACACCGGCAGCAGGCCGAAGATGACGCCGCCGACCACAGGCCCGGCCAGCGATCCCTTGCCGCCCGACACCACCATGATCACCATGGTCACCGTCGAGATGAAGGCGAAGACGTCGGGATCGATGATGCGGATGTAATGCGCATAGAGACTGCCCGCGGCGCCCGCGATGCCCGCAGAGATCACGGCGGCCAGTGTCAGCGTCTTCGTCACGTTAATGCCGACGGCGACAGCCAGCGTCTCGTTCTCCATCAACCCGCGCATGGCGCGGCCATAGTGCGAGTGAACGAGGCGCGAGATCAGGAAGTACGAAATCGCGGCGACGGCGAGCACAAGATAGTAGTTGTGAAACTTGGTCTTCAGCACGAGATAACCAAGCCCTGGTAGACCGATGGTGATCGACGGAATATTGGTCAGCGCCAGCGGGCCTTGCGTGAGCTCGACCCAGTTCAGCGCCACTAGCCGCACCACTTCGGCGAACGAGATCGTGACGATGACGAAGTACGCGCCGCGCACGCTGAAGGACAGGCGTCCGACCAGATAGCCGCAGAAGCCCGAGATGACGATCGCCAGAAAGAAGCCGACAATCGGCGGCCACGGCACGTGGACGATGTGGAAATCGCCATGGATCGGGACGTCGAAGCCCAACGACGTCAGCGCGCTGACATAGGCACCGATACCGAAAAAGGCGATGTGACCTAAGCTGAGCTGCCCCGTGAAACCGAGGAGCAGATTGAGACTCATGGCACCGATGATGAAGATGCCGGTGGTGATCAGCGCATTCAGTAGATACGGGTCCGTCAGCCACATGGGCACAGAGACGAAGAAGGCGAGACAAAGGAGCGTGACGATCTGCTTCATCCGACGCGCTCCGCTCGTGCGAACAGCCCGGTGGGTTTGAAGATCAGCACCATGATGATGATCAGGAAGCCCATGGCGTCGCGATAGCCCGACGAGACATAGCCGGCGCCAAGTTCTTCCGCCAATGCGAGAATGAAGCCCCCGATGACCGCCCCGGTGATGTTGCCGAGACCGCCGAGAATGACGATAGCGAAGGCCTTCACCGCAGCGAGATCACCCATCTGTGGGAACACGACATAGACCGGGCCAAGCAAGGCACCGGCGGCGGCGGCAAGGCTCGAACCGATGGCGAACGTGGACGTGTAGATCAGACTGACATTGACGCCCATCAGTGCGGCCGTGTCGGAATCCTGGAAGGTCGCGCGCATCGCCTTGCCGAGTTTCGTGAGATTGATCAGTGAATAAGCCAGCACGATCAGTAACGCCGCTGCGAACAGAACGAACAGGCGCAGCCAGGAGACGGACACAGGGCCAATCACCAGCGGCGCGTCGGGGAATGGGTTGTCGATCGACTTGGCGACACCGCCCCAGATCCACAGCGCGCCAGACTGCATGGCGATCCATGCGCCGATCATCACCAGCATGGTGGTGTCGATATCCGCGCCGCGCAGCGGCCGCAGCAGCGTGATTTCGATGGCGGCACCCAGCAGCCAGCCGGCGACGATCGCCACCGGCAGCGCGAGAAAGAAATTCAGACCGAGCTGATGCACGACGATGAACATCATATATGCGCCGAACGTGTACAAAATGCCGTGAGTGAAGTTCACCACGTTCATGATGCCGAAGATCAGCGTCAGCCCGATGCCGAGCAGCGCATAGGTGCCGCCGAGCACAAGCATATTGACGACATGTTGCAGGAGCTGGTCCACGATCTATCCTTCTTGGTCATTCCGGGATTCGCTGCAGACGGCTTGCCGGCTGCAGCGGAGCCCCCGGAATCTCGGAGTAGTGAATCTCATTTCGAGGTTCCGGGTTCGCCCGCAGCTTGCGCTGCGAGCGCCCCGGAACGACGAATGTGGGATCACAGATCCTTCATCACGATCTTGCCGCCGGCGATCTCGACCAGATAGACGTTCGGGAAGCTCTGGCCGCTCTCCGAGCCGGCCGGGCCCGACTTCTTGAACACGATGTCGCCATTCAGGCCCTTGACGTCGATCTTCCAGAGCGCGTCCTTGATCGCTGCGGGTTCGGCCTTGCCGGCCTTCTCGATGGCCGCCGCGATGGTGCGGATGCCGTCATAGCCACGGAAGCTCTCGGTGCAGCCGGCGAAATCGAAGCCGCGCTTCTTCCACTCACCAATGAAGTAGGTCGTGGCTTCCGGGTTCGGCGTCTTTTCCGGCATCCATGGCAGGAACGTCGTCAGATGCATGGTGTCGTTCGCGGCGGCACCGGCCTGCGCGATAATCTGGTCCGGATTCTGCGAACCGCCTGTGGTGATGATCCGCTTCTTCAGACCGAGGGCCGCGGCCTGCTTGAAGATCAGCGTCAACTGATCAACCGCGGCCGTGATGATCACGGTCTCGGAATCCGTCGCCTTGATCTTGGCGAGCTGCGCGCTCATGTCCTGGGCCGACTGGTCCATGGTCTCGACAAGGCCAATGGTGATGCCCTTCTCCTTCATCATCTTGCTGAAGTCCTCGGCGGTGCCGCGGCCCCAATCATTGTTGATGACGAGAAAGTCGACCTTCTTCAGTGCCAGTTTGTCGACGATATTCTTGAAGGCGGCCGCCTCGACGAAGGACGGCGGCGAGATACGGAACACGTAGGGATTGCCCGACGTGGTGATCTTGCTGGCCGACGAGGTCTCGACGACCATCGCGGTTTCATATTCGACCAGCTTCGGCATCACCGCGAGGGTGAGGCTGGACCCCCAGGCGCCCAGCATCACCGGCGTCTTGTCGCGGGTGATCAGTTTCTCGGCGACGGCAGCAGCCTCGGTCGGGTTGCTCTTGTTGTCTTCGATAACGAGTTCGATCTTTTTGCCGAGCAGGCCGCCCTTGGCGTTGATCTCGTCGGCGGCGATCTTGGCGCCGTTAACGACATAGGTGCCCGACGCGGCAAAGGCGCCCGTCAGCGGCTCATTGACGCCGATCTTGATGGTTTGCGCGGTCGCAGCGCTGCTCAGGAAAGCAATTGCCAGGGCCGTCGCCGAAGCTGCCTTGATGGTCCGTATCATGTGGTCCTCCAGTGTTACGCCGATGAAACTTGCGCAGTCCAAACCTCGCCGTTCGCATGTCCAAGCGAACGTCGATCTCTCACGCTGATCCTCCGCGCCCGGCGAAGCGACGAACGAAACGCGTCGCGCGCTCACGCAGGAGACCGAGAATCAGCGAAACACCATTCAAATCGGCGGCCGCCGGCGGCGCCGACGTCGCATCGCCCGACAGACGGCGATCGAGATTGCCGGCGAATTCCGCGACCAGCCGCGCGGCGAGATCCCGCACCAACCCACTGCGGCCGACTTGTGCCAGCATGCCTGTGAGGCTGTAGCCGATGGTCAACTCGACCTGCGTCGATGCACCGTCATCAAGGGGTACCAGCCGGTAGCGGATTTCGCCCTGTGTCGTGGAGCGGCTGCGCTGATCATTGCCGACGCCGAGAATGCGGCCGGAGAGATTGGCTTCGTCGCGCTCGACACGCGCAGCTCCGTTGAAGTTCGCGGAGATGGGACCGATCTTGACGCGGATCGCACCTTCGACGCGCTCCGGCCTAGGCGTGCCGACCAGCGTGGCGCCCGGCAGACACGAGGCGACAGCCGCGATATCATCGAACAGCGCGAAGACTGTCGCCGATGGATGCGCGACGGTGAATTGCTGATCCAGCGTCGTGGACGGTGTGAAGTCGGGGATCTCAAGCGGCGCGATGACCTCAGTAGCGTCGCGCGTCGCAGACTTTGCAACTGCCGACTTCTGCGCACTGACGCAAACATTGTGTCCCGCCCCCGCCGGCCCCAACACCTTGCGCCCGCCATCCGGCTCCGGCGCTATATCGCGGGCACGGCGTTCGGCGATCACGGATTGCACGGCGCGAACGATACCGACGTAACCTGTGCAACGACAGAGATTGCCTGACATGCCGATGCGGATCTTCTTCTCGTCGGCATCCGGCAGGCGCTTCACGAGATCACGGGCCGAGACCAGCATACCCGGCGTGCAGTAGCCGCATTGCAAGGCGTGTTCGCGCGTAAAGGCGGCGCGTAATTCGCCAGCAATCTCGTCGTCATCGAGGCCCTCGATGGTGGTGACATCAGCGCCATCGCAGGCCACTGCATAAGTAATGCAGGAGCGCGTCGGCACGCCGTCGACCAGGATTGTGCAGGCGCCGCAGACGCCATGTTCGCAGCCAAGATGCGTGCCGGTGAGATCCAGCGTATCGCGCATCATGTCGGCAAGGCTGGTGCGGGGCTCGACGGCCTTCTGGACTACCCGCTTGTTGACGGTGAGCTCTACCGAATTCATGCCGCAGCCTCCGCAACGGCGCGGCGCAGCACCGTGACATGGATGTGCCGGTCGGCAGCGTCGCTCATGCCGGCTTTCGACAGCAGATTATCGGCGACCCGTGCATCGAATTTCGTCCCGAAATCGCTGGTGATACGGCCGCCAAACAACTCTTCGGCACTCTCGACGATGATGGGCGCGGCCTCGACTGCGCCGATCACGACGCGTGCCTTGCCGGCTTCGGGGTCGATCAGCACCGCGCCGATGGCATGGGCGAACTCACCGGTCTTGCGGCAGCTCTTCACATAGCCCCAGCGCGCCGACGCAGACATCACTGGCACGCGAACAGCTTCCAGCATTTCGCGGGGCTGCAGTACGCTTTCCAGCGCACCCAGCATGAAATCCTTCATCGCCACACGGCGCGCTCCCTTGGCGCTGCGCAGCGACAGCGTCGCGCCAAGTGCGGCAAAAGTGGAGACCCAGTCCGCCGACGGATCGGCATGGCTGAGCGAACCGCCGACGGTGCCGCGGTTACGCACCGCGCGATAGGCTATTGCTGACGCCACGCGCTGCATCGCGCCGCGGGTGACATCGGGAATGCGACCGTCCTCGATATCGGCATGGGTGACGCAAGCACCGATCACCAGCTCATCGCCGGTGACTTCCACATGCTTCAGTTCAGCGAGTCCGGTGATGTCGACGATCGTATCGGGCGCGACCAGACGCAGATTCAACATCGGCCCGAGCGACTGGCCACCAGCCATGATCTTCACAACGCCATCGGTGCTGGCCATCACGGCCAGTGCCGAAGCGATGTCACGCGGACGCTCATAGGCGAAAGGCGCCGGTTTCATACGGCTGTCCTTTCTGCGTCTCGCGCGGCCAGAATACCTTCGAGCACGCGGCGCGGCGTGATCGGCGACTGCAGCATCTCGACGCCGAGACCACGCAGCGCATCGTTCACCGCATTGCCGATCGCGGCAGGCGGCGCGATGGCGCCGCCCTCGCCGATGCCCTTGACGCCGAACTTCGTGTAGGGCGACGGCGTCTCCATGTGGTCCAGCCATGGGGCCGGCACTTCGGTCGGGCCGGGCAGCAGATAATCGGCAAGCGTAGTATTGAGCGGCTGGCCGGCGCGATCGAACGGCATTTCTTCATAGAGCGCCGTGCCGATGCCTTGCGCGAGACCACCATAGATCTGGCCGTCGACAATCATCGGGTTGACCAGCACGCCGCCGTCTTCGACGATCACGTAATCGAGAATTTCCACATCGCCGAGATCGGGATCGACGGCGACTGTCACCGCATGGGCGGCATAGCTGAACGTGCCGCTGTCGCGCTGCGGCTTGTAACCGGAGGTCGCTTCAAGCCCGCCGGGATCAACATCACCCGGCAGATCCTGCGGACGGCGATACCAGGTGTGGGCGATTTCCTTCAGCGTTACGCTGCCGTTCGGCCCGCGGATTTCGCCGTCGACCAAAACGACATTGGCTTCATCGACCTGCAGCAGCTTGGCGCCGATCTTCTTGGCACGTTCGCCGAGTTCGTGACACGCCGTCGCGACAGCGCCGCCGGCCATCACCATACAGCGCGAGCCCCAGGTACCGGTCGAATAGGGCGTCATTGCCGTGTCGCCGTGGACGACGCGAATTTTCCCGACATCCACACCAAGTAGTTCGAACGCGACCTGCGACAGCGTCGTCTCAAGGCCCTGCCCATGCGAATGCACGCCGACCTTGAGTTCAAGCCCGCCATCGGGCGTCAGGCGCGCGGTGGCCTGTTCATGGCCGGGCACCATGGGAATGCCCCAGCCGGAATAGACCGAGGTGCCATGCGCCGCCTGCTCGCAATAGATGGAAAGACCGACACCGATCAGACGGCCGTCATCCTCGCCCTTGCGCTGACGCGCGCGGATGCCCTGGATATCGATCTGAGCAACCGCGCGGCGCAAGGCTTCCGGATAATCGCCACTGTCGAAATGCTTCTTGGTGATGTTGTCGAACGGCATCTGCTCCGGCCGCACCAGATTGCGCAAACGGACGTCGCCGGGCTCAAGCCCTGCTTCCGCCGCGACAAGATCGAGCATCAGTTCCAGCGCGAAACACACGCCGGTGCGCGCAACACCGCGATAGGGCAGGATCGGGCACTTGTTGGTGGCCACCGAATAGGTGCGGCAACGATAGGCCGGCATCTGATAGGGCCCGGGCAGGATGCTGACGACCTGCGCCGCCTCGAGGCAGGCCGAGAACGGATAGGACGAATAGGCGCCAGAATCGACCGTGGCCTCGCAATCGATGCCGCGCAGTGTGCCGTCGCGATCGGCATAAACGGTGATCTTGTAATGATGCTCGCGGCAGTTCGAGCTCGCGACGAGATGTTCGCGGCGATCCTCGATCCAGCGCACCGGGAAGCCGCGCTTCATGGTGAGCCACGACAGGCAGACTTCTTCCGGCAGCAAGATGCCCTTGTGGCCGAAGCCGCCGCCGACATCCGGCGAGACGATCCTGATCTGTCCTTGATCCATCTCAAGGCAATCAGAAAGACCGTTGCGCACAATGTGCGGCATCTGACTGCCCGTATAGAGCGTGAGCTGATCGAGACGATGATCGAACGTGGCGATGACACCCCGACCTTCCAGCGGCGACATGCATTGCCGCGCGGTCGAGATTTCGCGCGTCACCTTGATCGGCGCGTCGAGAGCTTTGGTGATGTCGAGCTCGAAGAAGCTTTCGAGAAAGACATTGTCACCCCAATGCTCATGCACCAACGGCGCACCGGGTTCGCGCGCCTTGAGCATGTCATAGACAGCGGGCAGCTCTTCGAGATCGAGCGTGACGGAGGCCGCGATATCCTCGGCCTCGGCGCGCGTGGGCGCGACACACATGGCGACGAGTTCGCCGACCTGACGGATTTTGTCGGTAGCCAGAATGGGTTGATCGGACGGCTTGAAACCGGCCAGCCCCGTGATCGCGCGGATCGGCTTGATGCCGATAAGATCGGCGGACGTGAACACCACATCGCGATAGCGTTCAGGAATATGAATCGCCCGGATTCGCGCATGCGCCAGCGGACTGCGGACAAAAGCGACGTCTTGCAATCCCGTCAGCCTGATGTCGCCGACAAATTGCCCGCGCCCGCGCATGAGGCGATCGTCCTCCTTGCGCGGCACGCGCGCGCCGACGCCCTGCTTTGAAGCAGGCGCGGCGGGCGAGATATCTCGCTCATTACGCATCGACGGACTCCCGGCGTCTTCCGGATTGACTAGCGAGATGGCTTGCAAACCTCAGGCCGCGACGGCCTGAGGCAGGATCGGAGCGACGGCGTCGTGACGGGTGCCGCCGCGCAGGCAGAAGGCCGGCTGCAGCAGGCCGTCCGACACCGTCTTGGTGTCCTCGTTGTCGCGCAGGATGAACTTGCCGGGGATCTGCGAGAGCACCGAAACGTCGGCGTCCATGCCAACCTTGAGCGAACCGATGGTGTCGGAGAGGCCGATCATCTTGGCCGGGTTTGACGTCACCATCGGCACCACCTGTTCCAGCGTCAGGCCGAGCGCCATCATCGAGCTCATCGCCTGCACCAGGCTGAACTTGGCCTGGCCCTTGAACGGATGGTTCTCGTCGTCCTCATGTTCTTCCGGCGTGCCGGCAGGCGCCGGCATCGATGTGTTGTAGCCATGGATATCGGCGCCGAGCGTATTGGGCACGATGCCGGCCGCGATCGCCTTCTTCGCCAGGCGATAGGAGAAGTGGCTGCCATGGCCGACATCCACCTTGAGGCCGCGATCGATTGCCGCCTGGATCACCGGATGCACCTCACCTTCGCGATTGACGAAGCCACCGGGATGCCGCGTGAACGGATGGGCCAGCACATCGCCTTCCTTGAGCAGCGGGATCACGCGCTCGAGGATCGTATCGACATCCTCGCCATTGGTGCCCGACTCCGGCAGGCCCCAGAGCTGGCCGAAATGCACATAAACCGGCAGTTCGGCGCGCTTGCCGATCTCCGCTGCCATCTGGATCACCTTGATGCCCCAGCGTGCGAAGCCGCCGATTTCCGCATGCGCCTTGATGCCGCGCACGAGATCGCGATTGGCAACCGCCGACTTCACCGTGGCGTCGATGTCGACGCAGTCGGGGCTGTAGAGATTGGGATAGAGATGGCCTTCGAGGCCGCCGACCAAATAGGCCGAGAGAAACGCGTAGACGCGCGACTTCGCGGGCTCGGCGATGAAGTGACGAAAACCGGGAAGCGTCATGCAGGACGGCCCACCCTGATCGACCAGCGCGGTGACGCCCGATTGCACGCCGACCATGTCGGGATTCATGCCGAAGCGGCCGGAGACATATTGAAAGACATGACCATGCGTATCGATCAGGCCCGGCAGCACCAGCTTGCCGGTGACGTCGATCACGTCGCGCGCGCTGGTCGGCAGAATATCGGCCTGCACAGCGGCGATCTTGCCGTTGCGAATGGCAACATCCTTGATGCCATCAACACCGGCGGCGGGGTCGATAACACGACCACCGCGCAGCAGCAGGTCGAACGAGGCAGTAACGGACATGGCGGTCTCCTTGCGTTCCGGCGGACATTAGAGGTCCACCAAAATACGAAGCATACTTCGTATTTTACAAAAGCAAAGTCCGTGCCATAGGATTGCAGTGCGGCAACTTTTCAGAGCGCTTGCACCATGCGAGAAGCGGCCGATAACAGGAGACACCACCTTGCCGAGAGCGAAGCCGCGGCGCGATCAGGCCGCCCACAAGCCCTGGCCACTGGAACAGCGGCCCGGATTTCTGATCCGCAGGCTGCACCAGATCCATGTCGCGCTGTTCCATGAGGCGTGCAGCGCCTTCGAGATGACGCCGCTGCAATACAGCCTGCTGTCGGCGCTGGCGGTGCGCGGGACTGCGGATCAAACGACCTTAGCCGCTGATATTGCTCTGGATCGCACGACGACGACGGGCGCGCTGAAGCGGCTGGAAGCGCGCAAACTGGTCGAGCGTCCGGTCAGCGACGACGATCGTCGCGCCCGCGTCTGTCGGCTGACTCCCGCCGGCGCGGCACTGCTGAACAAGATCGAAGCCGCCGCCCGCGACGCGCATCTCGCGACCCTTGGCAGCCTGTCGAAGCCGGAACAGGCCACCTTCATTGCGCTGATGCAGCGCATTGTCGCAGAGAACACCACTCGCAATGCGGCGCCCGATCTCGCGGAATAGGCGCACCAAGGAACAGTTTCGCTAGATTAGAATGGCTATAAATTAATCAGGCTGACCGCCTTAGAGGCAGACAGATAGTCAGGGTCGCAGCACCAACCGCTCACCTGGCGGCGCAATTTCGGTGACGAGATCGCGGATCAGCGCTTTCTTCGGCAGCGGCGCCAGGGTGGTCGTCCCCTCTTTCAGGCGCACCGTGCAGGCGTAATCGACCTTGCCGTCAATCAGCATCATGCATTCCTTGCATGCATTGGCATTGATACAGGCGAAGCGGAACGCCAGCGACGGGTCCATGCTGCGACGCACTGCGCGCAGGCCGTCGAGGATGGACTGGCCGTGCTCGAAGGGAATATCGAACGTGTCCTGACGCGGCGTTTCACCGAAGGCGCCGCGCTGAATGCTGAGGGTCGCCTTCATGCGGCAGCCTTTCCGGTGGTGGCCACGATCTTGCGCAGGGTCATGTCGCTGCCCGACAGCGCCACGATCTGGTTGACACTCCATGCGTCGTCGAGACCGAGATGATCGTCGCGCTGATGCGCGCCGCGGCTTTCGGTGCGTGCGAGTGCGGGGACGGCGACGGATTGTGCAACGGCGAGCATGTTGCGGAGGTCGAGCCAGTCGGCCAGCACGGGATCGAAGCTTTCCGCTGACGCGAACGGCGTATCGCCGATATCGGCCTTCAATTGCGCGATGGCCGATATCGCCGCACGCAATTTGGCATCGGTGCGGAACGGGCCGACATCATCGGCCATCGCCGCCTGCAGTTTCACCATGACCGCTGCGGGATTAGGCGCATCACGTTTGCTGGCACTGCGCAGCAGATCGAGTGCCGGTTTCGCCGCTTCAGTGGACCACACGGAGGCCCCCTGCTTCGCGCGCTCCGCCGCGCTACGGCCCGCTCGCGCGCCGAATACAAAGGCTTCGGTGATCGCATTGCCTGACAGCCGGTTGGCGCCATTGGCGCCGCCGACCGCTTCGCCGCAAGCGAACAGTCCTGGCACGCCGGTCGCCATCATCTCGTCCACGCGAATGCCGCCCATATGATAATGCGCGATCGGCGCGACCTCGACAGGACGCTGCGCGAGATCAATGCCGTTCTCCGCCAGCCGATCCACCACCGGCCCGAACGCCTTGCGTATCTCGGCTTCGGGCACATGCTGGAAGCTCAGATAGGCGCCGCCGGAGGGGCTACCGCGGCCGGCCTCGACTTCCTTGGTGATCGCATAGGTGGCAAGATCGCGCGTCAACACATAAGTGCCATCGCTGCGCTCGTCGCGCGTCGCATAATCCTCTTCGAATTCGCGCATCTCTGAATTGAGCAGCTTGCCGCCGAGCTTGTAACGGAACGGGTCCCACATGATCGGATCCATGCCGACGAGGCGCGGCGCGAGATGGCCGATCGGGAAGAACTGCACGAACTCCATGTCGATCAGCTCGGCACCTGCGCGCAAGGCAAGCGCATAACCATCGCCGCCCATATTCGACGATGCGCTGTTGCGCCGATAGAGCCCGGTGAGCCCGCCTGTCGCGATCACCACCGCCTTCGCCGCCAGCGTCGCCGCCTGCCCGGTCGGCAGATGCAGTGCCGTCGCGCCGCAGGCTTCGCCATCACGCAATGCGATATCGACGATGGTGAGATCGCCTATACGCCGGATGCCGCTCGCATTGTTCAGCTGCGTGCGCAGCGTCTTCGACACCGCCGGACCCGTCGAGAGAAAATCCACATAGGCGCAGCGTGGCCGATCATGGCCCGGCGCCTGCGCCTGCTTGATATGGCCGTCCTCGCGCGCCCAGCCGACCTTCCACGCATCCATCTCGCGCAGCCGCTGCGGGCCGTCTTCGCACAGCAGCGCGGCAAGACGCTCATCGCAAAGCCCGCGGCCGGCGGCTAGCGTATCCGCGAAATGATGCTCCCAGTGATCCGGCGTCTGCTCGCCCAGCGCTGCCGCCACCGTCATCTGCGCCATGACGGTGGCGCCACCGCGCCCGATCAGGCTGCGATCGGCGAGGATCACCGACGCGCCCCCCTTCGCGGCTTCCAGCGCGGCATACATACCGGCACCACCGGCACCGATCACGAGGACATCGGATTCGAGATGGGTGGGAACCGAAGTATCGGGAGAAGGTGATGTCATGGTCAGGCGAGTGTCTCTTCAAACAAAGGCGTTGTCAGCAACCATCGCCGTGCCAGAACCATGCCACACGGCATCTCCCGTCGTCAGATCTCCGTCCGCAAAATAGCCCGCGCCAGCGTCTGCGCACGCGGAACGATACTCTCAATATCCAGCCACTCCAGATCGGTATGGACATTGCCACCGACCGGTCCGAGCCCGCAGAGTGTCGGCGTGCCAACGCTGGCGGTGAAACCGGAATCTGCACAGCCGCCGGCGAATTCGCCGGTCAGCGTGGTGAGACCCGAGTCGACAGCCGCCGCCTGATAGGCCTCGAACATCGCTTTGGCTGCAGCGTCCTGCACCAGCGGCAAAAATTCACCGTTGATGTGCAGCTTTGCCGTCGTGCCCGGCACGGTCGACGTCGCGATGATCTTCTCGATCGCCGCCATGATGGTCGCGCGATCGGCCGGCTCGATGTAGCGGAAATCGATCTCGCCTTCCGCATGCGGCGCCGTGGTGTTCACCGACTGGCCGCCCGACACCAGGCCGACGTTCAGCGTGATGCCCTTGTCCATATCCGTCAGCGCATGAATCTGCACGATCTTGTGCGCGAGCTCACCGATGGCGCTGATGCCGACCGCAAAGTTATTGCCGGAATGGGCGGCCTTGCCGAACACCTCGAAACGCATGAATACGCCGCCCTTGCGGCCGGTGGTGATATTGCCGGTCGGACGCCCGGGCTCGGAATTATAGACCGCGCGGGCGGCGCGGCCTTCGCGCTCGATGATCGGCCGCGATGAGCGCGATGCGATTTCCTCGTCGCCTGTGATCAGCAGCTTGATTGGACACGGCGCGGCATCGAACTTCTTCAGCGCCGCAGCAACGAACACATTGATGACGACGCCCGCCTTCATGTCGGCAACGCCCGGACCGTGGGCCAGGTTGCCTTTAATGGTGAAAGGACGCTTGGCCACTTCGCCCTTCGGAAACACGGTATCGCGATGGCCCATCAGCAGGATCGGCTTCTCGTTGCTGCCAGGCTTGGTGATCAGCCCATGCACCGCATCGCCATAGACATCATGGGGCTCGCGCCAGGTCTCGATGCCGTATTCGGCGAAGTGCTGTTCAAAACGAGCGCCGACGGCATCGACGCCTTCCTTGTCGAAGGAGCCGGAATCGATGTTCACGACGTCGCGCAGCAGGTCGATCATCGGCTGCTGTTGCGAGGCCAGCCATTCGATGATTTGCGTTTCGGTATTTTTTGACATGAGTTGTCCTTCGGTCACTCTTGGGCGCTTGCGCTGCGCGTTCTTACTTCGCCATCGCCACGGCAGGCGCGACGCTGTCCTGCCTGCGCATCATCATCCGCGCAATGGCCTCGCCGATCACTACGGTGGTGAAGTGGGTGTTGGCGCGGCAGTCCGACGGCATGATCGACGCATCGGCCACGCGCAGGCCCTTGAGACCCTTCACCGTGCCATCCGGATTGACCACGCCACCGGTGTCCTTGAAGCCGGTCATGCGGCAGGTGCCGGCGGCGTGCTGGATATCGCCGGTCTCACGGCGCAGCACGGCTTCGAGCTCGCGCGTCGGCAGCGCCGCTGCCTGCGTCAGCGTCATGTCGGTATCGGTGAGGCGGATCCAGTCAGCGATGCCAGCGAGCGCCGGCTGCGCGGTGATCACGGCAAGCCGCTTCACGGCATCGACCATCCGCAGCATGTCGCGGGGGTCAGCCAGCATGTTCTCCTCGACGATCGGGTCGATCGACGCATCGGTCGATGCGAGCTTCAGCGTGCCGCGCGAGAAGGCGTTGAACAGACCGGCACCGATGGCACCAGGATTGCCGATGCCACGATGATTAAACGCGATCAGGATCATGTCGCGCTTGCCGCCCTCAGCCAAACCTGACGAATAGGTGACGCAGCAATTGGTGTGGCGGGTGTCCTTGTCCGTCGGCGCAACGGCGTCCTGCAGCTTGATCGTGGTGCGGAATAGCGGATGGTCGAAGAAATTCCGGCCGACGGGCAGATCGCATTCCACGGCAATGCCCATGTCCCTCAGCTCGTCCGCCGGACCGACGCCCGAACGCAGCAGGATCGCCGGGCTGTGGATCGAGCCACCACATAGCACGATCTCGCGCGCGCTGATTTCCTGCGTGCCCTGCCCCTCGAAGTGCACGATCACACCGGTCGCCTGACCGTCCTTGAACACAACGCGATCGACCAGCGCATGACCGCGGATTTCGAGATTGGCGCGGGCGCGTGCCGGCTCAAGATAGCCTTCATTGGTGGAAATACGGCGCAGATCGCGGCTGTTGATCGGATAGCAGGCAACGCCTTCGCCATCCGGCCCGTTGACGTCGTCGCACCACGCGTAGCCGGAGGCCAGCGCCGCATCGCGCAAGCCCTTGTCGATCGGTCCCCATGTCTGCGGCGGCGCGCGATAGACCGGCAGCGGACCACCGCGGCCATGACCGGGCCTGTCGCCGAATTCCAGATCGTCCTCGATCGCCGAGAATAGCGGCATGATCTCCTTGGCTGACCAGCCGGTGCACCCCAGCGACGCCCATTCGTCGAATGCGTCGGCAACGCCGCGGATCGCGATCTGGCCGTTCATCATCGACGAACCGCCGAGGCCCTTGCCCCGCCAATAGAAGCGCTGGTCCTGCCCGGCAACGCGGCGCGAATGCAGCTGCGGCCACTGCCACTTCTCCTGAAATTCGCGCTGGTGAATGATCGGAATCGGGTTCGGCGTGGTCACTTCCCAGGGCGCATCCGCCGCGCGCCAGTCAAGGCCGGCCTCCAGCAGCAGCACACGTGTCGCGGGATTTTCAGAGAGCCTGGCGGCCACGGCAGCGCCGGCAGATCCACCGCCGACGACGATCACATCATACATAGTGCTTCATTTCTCTCTGCTGCGGCGCCTTGCGCCGATCTTGACCGGCCGACGGCGTGCAAAATCCATTCCCGTCATTATGCGCCGGGCGCGCGGCAGACGCCAGCAGGCACGCTGCAGAGGCAACGCGCGGCAAAGGCATGGCGGTCAGAAAGATATGGCCGTAAGTTGTGGCGGTGATGAATTGAACGGAAAGAGCCGCCTCAGACAGGATCGCCGGGCTCCTTCGCAGGCGGATCGTCATCAAGAATGGCGCGCCAACCTGCGCCGTCGAGATCATCGAACTGGCCTGATCTCAGCGACCACATGAAGGCCCACAGACCGAGCAACCCGAGCGCGAGCGCCAGCGGCACGAGGACGACGAGGGACTGCATGACGGGACCTATTTCAGCACAAGGCGGTTCTTCGACAGGAACATGCGCTGTCCACCGGCCTCGCCTTCAAGCACCAGATCCCATAGTCCCGGCGCAAGTTCGGCGACCTTGCCGCGATAGAGCACACCGCCAGCCCTGACGAGCTCAACCGGCCGGTCGGCGCGGCGATCGGCCGGCCTCTCCAGCCGCCCGGTGAAGGTCAGCCCCGCAATCGGATTGCCGTTACGATCGCGCGCCTCGACACGGACGGCGGCATCACCTGCAGCATCGCGCTCCACATGCGCGCTGACCTTCCAGCCCCGACCGCTCTGGCCGCGCGCGGCCTCGATCTCGTTGCCGTAAGCGAGGCTTGCTGTGTAGGGACTATCCACCTCGACCCCCGGCAGCGTCTCCAGCGCGAATTTCACCATGACGATATTGACGCCAATGATCATGCCGAAAAACAAGACCAGGCAGATCAGAACGAACCGGCCAGTGATCGGACGAGACGCGGCAACGAAGGCACTCATGTTGTTCTCCTTCACGGTGCAACGAAATGATCGATCGCTGACGCCATGTCACCATGGGCGGCATCGATGACGCGCATCACCAGCGGGATCGACTTCTCGGAATTGCCTGCTGCCGGCGCCGTCACCAGCACACGCAGTTCCGTGGTCTGGTCACGGCCCAGCACGATCTCGGGGCGGCCCGAAGACGCTGCATCCATGCCAATCACATGCACTGTGGCATTTGCCGGCCCGTTGACGTCGAGCGTGACCACGCGGCCGGCGCCACGCTTGTTGAGCAGTCGAACCGTATAGGCATTGCGGATCGAACCGTCGCTGAGGCGTACAGCGACCGGATTGCGGTCATGCAGCACATTGATATCGAGCAGCGAGCGGGTCAGCAGCGCATAGAGCATGACGGCACCGACGACGGCGATGAGGCCTGCATAGACGATCGTGCGGGGCCGGATGATGCGATAGATTTCGGACTTGCCCGCCTTGCGCCTGGCGATGTTGATGTCGGTGTCATAGCCGATCAGCCGGGTCGGTCGGCCGATCTTGCTCATCACGCCGTCGCAGGCGTCGATACACAACCCACACTGGATGCAATCCATCTGCAAGCCATTGCGGATATCGATGCCAACGGGGCAGACGTTGACGCATTGATAGCAGTCGATGCAGTCGCCTGCGGGTTGGCCGCGCGCACGCAATTCATTCGCCTTCTTCAGCGAGGTGCGCTGCTCGCCGCGATCGGTCTTGTAGGTGACGTTGAGCGCCCACTCGTCGGTCAGTGCCGCCTGGATGCGCGGCCACGGGCACATATAGAGACAGACCTGCTCGCGCATCCAGCCGGCCAGTATGTAGGTCGTCGCCGTCAGGATCGCGATCCAGATATAGGCCAGCGCCGGCGCCTGGAAGGTGACAAGCTCCCTCACCAGCGTGGGCGCGTCGTTGAAATAGAGTACCCAGGCGCCGCCGGTCCACCACGCAATCAGAAGCCAGATCGAATGCTTCATCGTCAGTTCTACGACCCGCTGCAGCGTGAGGCCTTCCGCTTCCTTCTTCATCCGCTCGCGGCGATCACCCTCGATCAAACGCTCGACGGCGAAAAACAGATCGGTCCAGACCGTCTGCGGACAGAGATAACCGCACCAGACGCGGCCACCGACGGCATTCATCAGAAACAGCGTGAGGGCGGCAAGGATCAGCAGGCCGGTGAAGAAATAGACTTCCTGCGGCCACAGCTCGATGAAAAAGAAATAGAAGCGACTGTTCGGCAGGTCGACCAGCACCGCCTGATCGGGGGCACCGGGACCACGATTCCAGCGCACGAAAGGCAGCAGATAATAGATGCCCAGGCAGACCGCCATCAGCCCCCATTTGACGTTGCGATACCTGCCAGAGACCTTCTGCGGATAGACCTTTTTCTGCGCCGCATAGAGCGGGCCGTAGTCGAATTCCTCTGGCGCAACGGGCTTGGTCATGGGGTCACTCTCGTCTTTGGAATGACCCTAGGCTTCGCCCGTGCGATGCAATTGATGTACGTCAAACGCACGCGCTGGATCGGCCGCGCGCACTATGACTTATTGTCCACCCCCCAGCGAGTGGACATAGATCGTCAGCGCCTTGATAGTCGCCGGATCGAGACGGCCAATCCAGGCCGGCATCACGCCGTTGCGGCCATTGGTGATGGTCTCGACAATGGTCGCCTCATCCGAACCATAGAGCCAGATATTATCGGTCAGGTTCGGCGCCCCCATATCGGGATTGCCCTTGCCGGCATCGCCGTGACATGAGGCACAATTATCGGCGAACAGCTTCTGGCCGGCAGAGGCATCGTAGCCCTTTGCCGTCGACAGGCCCGATAGGGATCGCACGTAGTTGGCAACGGTCTCGATTTCCGGCTTCTTCAGGATGCCATCGCGGCCGAAAGCGAGCATCGCTCCCTCACGCGTCTCGGCATGGCCCGAGCGCGCACCGAACTGGATCGTCTTCACGATCTGCTCCAGCGAGCCGCCCCATAGCCAGTCGTCATCATTCAGGTTGGGAAAACCCTTCGCCCCGGCCGCACCGGTACCGTGACACGGCGCGCAATTATCGCCAAACACCACACGGCCTCTGGCCCGAGCGAGTGCCAGCAAGGCCGGATCTTTCTGAATGTCCGCGAGCGGCGTAGCGCCGAGCGCCGCCAGTTTGCCGCCGCGGATCTTTTCGAGATTGGCAAGATCGACCGCGACGTCCGCGCGTGACGAATAGCCCATTACGCCCGTCGCGTAGCCCTGCGCCAGCGGCCAGGACGGATACACGACCCAATAGCCGATGGACCAGATGATGGTGAGATAGAAGGTCATCACCCACCAGCGCGGCAGCGGCGTGTTGAGTTCCTTGATGCCGTCCCAGGAGTGCCCTGTTGTTGTCTTGCCTGTGGCCTTGTCGAATTCGCCTTGGTGATCGCTCATGATCTGATCAATCCTCTCGCAACGGCTGGCGCGCCGCTGCGTCAAACATCGCCTTGTTGCGGGGCCACAATGCATAGGTCAGAATTGCGATGAAGATCCCGACGAAGACCGGCGTCCAGAATGTCAGGACGAGGTTCGACGCGAAGTTCTCGACGGTCAGGATTGCGCGCATGCTTCCATCTCCTCAGCGGAGGTTTGCTTTTTCATTGTAGAGTTTGAAATCGACCAGCGTGCCCAGCATCTGCAGATAGGCGACCAGTGCGTCCATTTCTGTGGGCAGACCCGGCTTGCCGTCGAAGTTACGTGCGACCGACTTCGGATAGCGCTTGAGCAGCGCGTCAGTGTCGCCATTGTCGGGATCGGCCTGGGTCTTCAGGTCCGCGACCGCATTGACGATCTGATCGTCCGTATAGGGCACGCCCACCGCACGATTGGTGCGCAGGTGGTCGGCAATATTCTCGGTACTGACAGGCGTCTCGGCCAGGAACTTGTAGGACGGCATCACCGATTGCGGAACGATGGCGCGCGGATTGCTCAAATGCGTAACGTGCCATTCATCGGAATACTTGGCACCGACACGGGCCAGATCCGGGCCGGTGCGCTTCGAACCCCACTGGAACGGATGGTCGTACATGCTCTCCGCCGCGAGCGAATAGTGCCCGTAGCGTTCGACCTCATCACGCAGCGGCCGCACCATCTGCGAATGGCAGAGATAGCAGCCTTCGCGGACATAGATGTTGCGCCCTGCCAGCTCGAGCGGCGTGTAAGGCCGCATGCCCTCTACCGCCTCGATGGTGCTTTTGAGATAGAACAAAGGCGCGATCTCGACGATGCCGCCGATAGCGATGACGAGCATGATACCCACGATCAGGACGATCGAATTCTTCTCGAAGATTTGGTGCCGGCTCCAGAAAGACATGATTGATCCTCACTCCGCCGGCTGCAACTTGGCGCCGGGGCTCGATAGCACGCCCTCTTCCGCCTCGCCGACGCGCACGGTCATCCACAAATTCCAGGCCATGATCAGCGCACCGATCAGGAACAGCCCGCCGCCCGCTGCCCGGATGATGTAGAACGGGTGCATCGCCTCGACGCTTTCGATGAAGGAATATTCGAGGAAGCCCAGCGACGTGTAAGCGCGCCACATCAGCCCCTGCAGGATGCCCGACACCCACATCGCCGAGATGTAGAGAACGATGCCGAGCGTCGCGATCCAGAAGTGCCACTCCACCAGCTTGAGGCTATAGAGTCCCTTGCGATTCCACAGCCACGGCACCAGGCAATAGAGCGCGCCGAAGGAGACGAAGCCGACCCAGCCGAGCGCACCGGAATGCACGTGACCGATGGTCCAGTCGGTATAGTGGCTGAGCGAATTCACCACCTTGATGGACATCAGCGGACCCTCGAAGGTCGCCATGCCATAGAACGCGACCGACACCACGAGCATGCGCAGCACCGGATCCGTGCGCAGCTTGTCCCACGCGCCGGAAAGCGTCATCAGGCCATTGATCATGCCGCCCCAGGAGGGCATCCACAGCATGATCGAGAAGGTCATGCCGAGCGTCTGCGTCCAGTCGGGCAGCGCCGAATAGTGCAGGTGATGCGGACCGGCCCAGATATAGAGGAAGATGATCGCCCAGAAATGCACGATGGACAGCCGATAGGAATAGACCGGCCGCTCGGCGCGCTTCGGGATGAAGTAGTACATGATGGCGAGGAAGCCGGCGGTGAGGAAGAAACCCACCGCGTTGTGGCCATACCACCACTGGAACATGGCATCCTGCACGCCGCTCCAGGCGACGTACGATTTGGAGCCGAAGATCGAGACGGGTAGCGCCGGATTATTGCCGAGATGCAGCACGGCGATAGTGATGATGAAGGCGAGATAGAACCAGTTGGCGACAAAGATATGCGGTTCCTTGCGCTTCACCAACGTCATCAGGAACACTAGCAGATAAGTCACCCAGACGATGGTCAGCCACAGGTCGGCATACCATTCCGGCTCGGCATATTCCTTGGATTGCGTGACGCCGAGCAGATAACCGGTGCCGGCAATGACGATGAAGAAGTTGTAGCCGAGCACCACGAACCACGGCGCGAGATCGCCGGCGAGCCTTGTGCGGCAGGTCTTCTGCACCACGAAGAACGAGGTCGCGATCAGCACGTTACCGCCGAAGGCGAAGACCACCGCCGACGTATGCAGCGGCCGCAGCCGGCCGAACGAGGTCCAGGGCAGATTAAAGTTCAGGTCCGGCCACGCCAACTGCATGGCGATCAGCAGACCCACCGTGAAGCCGGCGATGCCCCAGAATACCGAGGCCACAGCGGCAAACTTGATCGGCCCGAAATTGTAATTCGGCCGTCCATCAATTTCCTGCGGCGGCAATGCACCGCGTTCGAAGTAACGGTTGAGGATGACGAATATGGAGGCCAGGCTGGCGAAACCGGCCAGCGTTACGTGGAAGGCGTAGGCCGTATCTTCCGCTTTTGCCGCTGCGATGATGGAGAGAAACACGGCGGCCGCCAGGATCACGGTCAGACCGCCCTCGCCGATCGTCATCCACTTCACGCTGTCAGTCTGTTTGGTCATGATGATTCTTTCCCGAACACGCGTCCATCAATCACGACACTGCGTTCGGCGAATTGATTGAAATCAAAGTCGGGAGAAGGTCACGCATGCGTAGCGCGACGGGTCAGGCGAGAGCGGGAGCCGCGACGGATTCGGTGTCCAGCAGCCGGATACGACCGGGCAGAATCTCGATCGCGCCGCGACGTTCGAGCTTGGCCAGCGTCCGGCACACCGTTTCGACGGTGAGGCCGAGATGATCGGCGATATCGCGTCGGCTCATCGGCACCGGAAGCGGATCGACATCGCGGCCGAGCCGCGCCAGCCGGTCGCGCCAGCATGTCAGGAAGACCATAAGCTTCTCTTCCGCTGCACGGCGGCCGAGCGAGAACATTTTGTCGTGTGCGTCGACTATCTCGGCAGCCATCAGCGCGACGATCTCGTTCAGCACATAGGGCCGGTGAGTGGCGAATTGCGCGAATTTCTCGCGCGGGATTTCCCAGACAAGTGCCGGCCCGACGGCCGCGGCCGACACTTCATGATACCCCTGTGCGGCGATCTCCAGGACGTCGCCGGGCAGCGCGAAGCCCGTGATCTGGCGACGATTGTCGTGCTCGGTGCGATAGACGCAAACGACCCCCTCCACCACGCTGAAGCATTTGGCGGCCGGCGCTCCTTGCGTGAACAGGACATCCTGCGAGGCGTGGGGTACCCGCTCGCCCAGAGCCTTCAACTGGCGCAGATCAGCCGCACCAAGTTGGGACAGGAAGGCGCCCGGCTGTGTGGCCGCATTCGCACAAGGCGCCGCGAACGACGATGCAGCCATCAGCTTTGTCATGCGCTTCCCGGGTTTCGTTGGCCTCACGGAGTTGCGAGGCACCATACGATAGCCGGGTTGGCGCGGCACACATTGATACACATCAATCCGTACGGCCTCGAATGTTAGAACGTCTCGCTTTCGATGATTGCTACACTTCTGATATCGAGGAGATGTTGGCCCCAGCCGCGTTTCGCCAGTGCATACGACAGCCTCGGCGACATCACCAGCAACAGTGCGGTCGTGACCAATGGTACGGCGCTGAGCCAGTCTATTCGCACCGGCGTGAGCTCTTCGGTGCTGCCGGCATAGTCGCCGCGACGACACCAGATATCGCGGCAAATGTGTAGCAGATCGCGCCTGTCGCCACCGCGCTGCGCCCTGCCGAGCAGCACCTGCATGGCCTGATGGGTGACAACGTCCTCGCGCGTCGCCGGTGCGACATCCGGCGTCTCGCCAAGCGAGATGCGCAGCAGCAGATCGACCAGATCCACGCCGGCCAGATAGGCCGCCATCGGCTCAACCAGTCGCGGATTGCAGTCGATATAGAATGGCCCACTGTCATCGTCCGACATGATGAAATCGATCGACAGCGCGCCGTGCCAGGCGAGATGCCGGCCGATGGCGGCGAGATCGTCGCGCACGCGGTCACGCCGCACGCTACGCTTGATGGCATCGCCGCCGCCGGCGCCTTCCATGAGCTGGCGATAGACGTGAAAGCCGACCAGTTCGCCGCGGCAGAACACGCCCTGCGCCTTCTCGGTCGCGCCCGCGACGCGGGCCTGCACCAGCACTTCGCCGGCAAAGCCGTTGCTGGCCTCAAGCTCTTTCATTGCGAGCGTAAGGTCAGCATTATTGCGCACCATCCAGACGCCGCGGCTCGCAGTGCCGATGGTGGTCTTGATGATGCAGGGAAAACGGACTGCCGCACGAAGCGCATCGACGCTGGCGACGATCTGCGTCTCGGGCTGCGGCAATCCAAGCTCGCTCAGCATACGGCTGAAGCCGGCCTTGCTATGCGCCGTCCGATAGCTGGCGAAGGACGGCAAGGCCAGGCCGGCCAGCGGCCTCAGCCGCTCCTGCGCCCTGGCGAACAGAAAGCCCTGTTCGTGGATCGGCAGCAGCACGTCATAGTCGCCTGTTACCAGCAGGCCTTCGATGAACCGCAGGAAGCCCAGAGGATCGTCTCTCATTCCAGGGCAGCGGCGATATCTGCGGACAAATCGCGAGAACCGCGCCAGTCCGGCAGCGGCGGGATCGCAGACATCCACCACATGGCCGGCGAGGCCGAGCAGGGTAACAGCCTCCCGCGCGGAGGTGCTGGTGCCTTCCGACAGCAGGATGCGCAGCGGCTTAAAAAGCGGGCGGCTCGTCATCATGCTCAATCATGTCGCATTTTCGGGCCACCGTCGCCCGCCCCAGTGCCGCCCTGCACGGGCCGCAACACCTGCATGTCGCAGCGCTCATGGACATTAACCTGCTGCGAACGTAGGCATAACGCACCTTTTCGAGGCTGCAACAAGCGGCCATCAGCCGCCCTGGGTGGAAACGCATATGGTCGATATCCCGGCCTCGACCTCGCATCTCGCGTCGCGCCATCACGTCCCTTCGGCGACGCGCACGCTGACGGCGATCTCCACTGCGCATTGGGTCAGCCACTTCCACATCTTCGTGCTACCGATGCTGTTTCCCTTCCTGAAGGAGAAGCTTGGAGTCGGCTATATCGAGCTCGGCTTCGCGCTCACCACGTTCGCGGTTGTCTCCGGCCTCACCCAGGCGCCGATCGGCTATCTCGTCGATCGCATCGGCGCGCGCAAGATCCTGATCCTCGGCGTCACGCTCGGCGGCTGCGCGTTGATCGCCCTCGGCCTGTTGCTCAGCTATCCCGCGCTGATCGTCTGCGCCGCGCTGCTTGGCCTTGCCAACAGCGTCTACCATCCGGCCGACTACGCCATCCTTGCCGCCCATATGGACGAGTCAAAGATGGGCCGTGCATTCTCGATCCACACATTCGCAGGATTCGTTGGCGGCGCGGTTGCGCCTCCCGTGATGGCCGCGCTGCTCGTCGGTATCGGCGGCCAGGGCGCGCTGATCGTCGCGGGCGCCATCGGCGTGGCGATTGCACTTATGCTGATCGTGGTCGGCATTCCCGATGCCGGCGCGATGGCGGATGGCGACGACGCCAAAAATGCGGAAACGCCCAAGGTCAGCATGATGACCCCGGCGATCCTGATGCTGACGCTGTTCTTCACGCTGCTCTCTCTGTCGCAGAACGGCATCAACAGCTTCGGCATCGTCGCGCTGATGAATGGCTACGGCACGTCGCTGTCATCCGCGAATATCGCGCTCACGGCTTTCCTCGCGGCCAGCGCCGTCGGCGTGCTTGCCGGCGGCTGGCTGGCCGATCGGACGAGACACCACAGCCGCGTCGCCGCGGTGTGTTTCACGATCAATGCCGCCATCATCTGCGCCATCGCTGTATTTACCCTGCCGACGCCGGCGATCGTCGCGGCCATGACCACCGCGGGTTTCCTCGGCGGCGTGCTGACGCCCTCGCGCGACATGCTGGTGCGCGAGGCCGCCCCTCCCGGCGCTGCCGGCCGCGCCTTCGGCATCGTCTCCACCGGCTTCAATTTCGGCGGCATCATCAGCCCGATCCTGTTCGGCTGGTTCATGGACCACGCCTTGCCGCACTGGGTGTTCGGCGCGTCCGCCTGCTTCATGGCGGCGACGGTGCTGCTGGCGCTGGTATCGGAACGCAAGCGGTAACGCTGGCGTCATCGCGTCCGCGACATGCATCTGCTATGATGATGCCGCATGCTCACGGTTCGCCATCTCGCCAAATCCTATCGTTCAGCCCAGGAACAGGTCGCCGTTCTGCGCGGTGTCGATCTCAGCGTTGCCGCCGGTGAGAGCGTGGCGCTGACCGGAGAATCCGGCAGCGGCAAGAGCACGCTGCTGCATCTAATCGCCGGTCTCGATGAGGCCGACAGCGGCGAGATCCAGCTCGGCGACATCGTCGTCACCGGTCTCCATGATTCCGCCCGCGCCGCCTTGCGCCGCGACCGGCTCGGGCTCGTGTTCCAGCAGTTCAATCTGATCCCGTCGCTGTCGGTCGCCGACAATCTGGCGTTCCAGTCGCGCATCTCCGGCAAGCATGACACGGCCTGGCAGCACGAACTCACCGAGCGCCTTGGCCTCGGCGCGTTGCTCAAGCGCTATCCCGAACAACTCTCCGGCGGCCAGCAGCAACGCGTTGCCATCGGCCGCGCGCTGGCCTCGAAACCGGTGCTACTGCTCGCAGATGAACCCACCGGCAATCTCGACGAAGATACCGCCGACGACGTTCTGAAACTGGCGCGCGATCTCGTTGCCCGCACCGGCTGCGGCTTCCTGATGGTGACCCATAGCGAGCGCCTCGCCGCCACGCTCGATCGTCATGTCCATCTCCATGCGGGGTTAATCGCGTGAGACGCGCGCTCTGGATCCTCGCGGTACTGCTCAGTCACTGGCGCCGGCATCCGATGCAATTCGCGACGCTCCTGATCGGCCTGATCGCCGCGACCGCGCTGTGGAGCGGCGTGCAGGCGCTCAATCAGCAGGCCCGCATCAGCTATGACCGCGCCGCCGCCGCGTTCGGCGGGACGCGCACGCCGATGCTGGTCGCGACCAATGGCGGCGCATTTGCGCAACAACTCTTCGTCGATCTCCGCCGCGCCGGCTGGCCGGTCTCGCCTGTCGTCGAAGGCCGCGTGCAAATCGGCGGCCGCTCGGTGCGATTGCTTGGCATTGAGCCGGTAACCATGCCTGTCGAAGCCAGCGCTGCGACGGAGATCGGCAAGGCCGGCGCGCAGGCGTTTCTCACGCCGCCCGGTCAGGCGCTGATCGCGCCGGAAACGCTGGCCAGACTGGGCCTTACTGAGGGCGCGACACCTGCGCTCGATGACGCCACAAAACTCCCGCCGCTGAAACTGCAACCGCAGCTCACGCCCGGCGTCTTGGTGGTCGATATCGGCACTGCACAGAAGCTCCTGAAGATGCCGGACCGGATTTCGCGACTGCTGATCGGCAGCGCCAAAGGTCCCCGCGCATCGCTCGGCAGCGTTGCCGGCGATCAGTTGCGACTGGTGCAGCCCGATGCCGAGACAGACCTCGAACGCCTCACCGACAGTTTCCATCTCAATCTCACCGCCTTCGGCCTGCTGTCCTTCTTCGTCGGGCTGTTCATCGTCAATTCGGCCATCGGCCTCGGCTTCGAACAGCGCCTGCCGATGCTGCGCACCTTGCGTGCCTGCGGCGTCTCGGCGCGGCAGCTCAACAGCGTGCTCGTGCTGGAGCTTGTCAGCATCGCACTCGTCGCCGGCGCCATCGGCCTCATCTGCGGCTATTTCATCGCCGCATCGCTGTTGCCCGATGTTGCCGCCAGCCTGCGCGGGCTCTATGGCGCGCAGATTCCGGGGCAACTCACGCTGAAGCCGGAATGGTGGTTCGCTGGTCTCGCGATTTCCATCGTCGGCGCGCTGCTGGCGGCGACATCGAGCCTGCTGAAAGCTGTCCGCCTCTCTTTGCTCGCCACCGCGCAGCCCTATGCCTGGCAACAGGCGCAGCATCGCTGGCTGCGGCTACAAGGCACGGGCGCTTTGCTCGTGTTCGCCGCTGCCGGACTCGCGCTCTGGCTTGGCGATTCGCTGATTGCCGGCTTCTTCGTGCTTGCCGCATTGCTGCTCGGCGCCGCGCTCGCATTGCCGGTCATCCTTGGCATCGTCCTTGTCGGCGGCGAACGCAGCACGCGACGGCCACTCGCCACATGGTTCTGGGCTGACAGCCGGTTGCAACTCTCGGGCCTGTCTCTCGCGCTGATGGCGCTGCTGCTGGCGCTCGCCGTCAATGTCGGCGTCGGCACCATGGTCGAGAGTTTCAGCCGCACCTTCACAGGCTGGCTCGATGGGCGGCTGGCGTCGGAGATCTATCTGAACGCGACCAGTGAGAAGCAGGCGGTTGAGATCAAGACCTGGCTGAAGACGCGCCCCGACGTGCAGGCAGTTCTGCCGGGCAGCCGCACCGACCTGCAGTTCAACGGTGCGCCGATCGAGCTGCTCGGTTTCGCCGATCACGCTACCTATCGCGATCAATGGCCGCTGCTGGATTCCACCAGCGATGCGTGGGATCGCGTACGCAGCGGCGACGGCGCACTCGTCAGCGAACAACTCTCGCTGCGGATGAAACTCAAACTCGGCGATCGTCTGGGGGTGTCGACGCCGACCGGCACATGGCCGATGGAAGTCGTTGCCGTATATGCGGATTACGGCAATCCAAAGGGCCAGATCGGCGTGAACATCGATGCGCTGGTCAAACATGTCCCTGACATTTCGCAGACTCGCATGGGCCTGCGCGTGACCCCCGCGGCCGTGCCCGCGCTGATCGACGCCATCCGCACGCGCTTCGGCCTCGACGGCCGCAACCTCGCAGATCAGACGACGGTGAAGACGGAGTCATTGGCAATCTTCAACCGCACCTTCGCGGTCACTGCAGCGCTCAATGCCTTCACGCTCGGCGTCGCAGGCGTCGCACTGCTCACCAGCCTGCTCACATTGAGCAATTCGCGGCTACCCCAGCTGGCGCCGCTCTGGGCCATTGGCATCACGCGTCGCCGCCTTGCCGGCATCGAGCTGTTGAAGACGCTGTCGGTCGCCTTGATTACCTCACTGCTGGCGCTGCCGCTCGGCCTCCTGGTGGCGTGGTGTCTCATCGCCATCGTCAATGTGAAGGCTTTCGGCTGGCGCCTGCCGTTTCATGTGTTTCCGCTGCAACTGGTCCAGTTGCTCGGCGTTGCCATGCTGGCCTCGTTGCTCGCGGCTCTGCTGCCGATCCTCAAACTGCTGCGCATGCAGCCGGCCACACTGGTGAAGGTATTCGCCAATGAGCGCTAACCTCATCACGCGTCGCAGTTTGATCGGCGGCATCGCCCTGCTCAGCCTCGGCGGCGCGCGCGCGCTCGCGCAAGGGTTCGCCGGTCTCGGCCGCGATGCCGAGGGGTTTGCCAGCGTCGTGCCGGGACGCCCCCTCACCTTTCCTGCCGATCACGGCCCACATCCGGACTATCGCATCGAATGGTGGTACCTCACCGCCAATCTCACGGATGCGTCAGGCAATGCCTATGGCGTGCAGTGGACGCTGTTTCGTCAGGCGATGGCAGCGGGCGCGCAAGGCGACGGCTGGGCGACGCCGCAGATCTGGATGGGCCATGCGGCGGTGACATCGGCGACTGCGCATCATGCGGCCGAGAGTTTTGCTCGCGGCGGCGTCGGTCAGGCCGGCGTCATGACAACACCGTTCCGTGCATGGATCGATGCATGGGAAATGCGCGGGCTTGAGAACTTCGACGACAGGTCGGTTGCACCGCTCGATGTGTCGGCATCGTCAGCGGATTTCAGCTATCGGCTACGGCTCGATGCAAAGCAGCCGCTCGTGCTGCAGGGCGAAAATGGCTTCAGCCGCAAATCCGAACGCGGCCAAGCATCGTATTACTACAGCCAGCCCTATTTCACCGCATCGGGCGTGCTGACCATCGACAGCAAGGAGATCGCCGTCACCGGCCGCGCCTGGATGGACAGGGAATATTCGAGCCAACCGCTGGCCTCCGACCAGACCGGCTGGGACTGGTTCTCGCTGCATCTGCCTGACAATGCGAAGCTGATGCTGTTTCGTCTCAGGCAGAAGGATGGCGCGCATTATTTTGCCGGCAACTGGATCACCGCGGACGGAAAATCCGAACAGCTCACCCCAGGCGCCATAGATATGGCGCCGACGGTCATGACGGAGATCGCCGACCGCAGGATTCCGACGTCATGGAAGGTATCGATCCCATCGCGCGGATTACAGATCGCGACCTCGCCGCTGAATGCCAAGAGCTGGATGACGACGAGCTTCCCGTATTGGGAAGGGCCGGTGAGCTTCACCGGCAGCCATAGCGGTACGGGCTATCTGGAAATGACGGGGTATTGACGCTTTAAGTCTACCAGAAGCTCCGTCATGCCCGGGCTTGTCCCGGGCATCCACGTCTTTGATGACAGAGCCAGAAGCCGTGGATGGCCGGGACAAGCCGGCCATGACGAGTTTCTATTTTATGAAACCCCGTTCGCGAGCCTACTTCGTCAGCGGGCAGCCGCTCTCGGCCGCGGTTGGAAACGCCTTGTCGCCGGGCACCACGGCGAGCTGCTTGTAGTAATCCCACGGCTTCTTTGACTCCGCAGGCTTCTTGACCTCGAACAGATAGAGGTCGTGGATCATGCGACCGTTGGCGAGCACCTTGCCGCCCTGTGCGAAGGCGTCGTTGACCGGCAGCTCCTTCAGCTTCTTCGTCACCGCTTCGGTGTCCTTGGTGCCGGCGGCCTTCACCGCCTTGAGATAGGACAGCGTCGCCGAATAGGTGCCTGCCTGAATCATGTTCGGCATCCGCTGGGTACGCTTGAAGAAGCGCTCGGCGAATTCGCGCGACTTGTCATCGCGATCCCAGTAATAGGCCTCCGTCAGGACAAGGCCCTGCGCAGCCTGCAGACCAAGCCCATGCACCTCTGCCAGCGTCAACAGCAGGCCGGCAAGTTTCTGGCCGCCGGCAACGATGCCGAATTCCGCCGCCTGCTTGATCGAATTGGAGGTGTCGAGCCCGGCATTGGCAAGGCCGACGATCTTGGCTTTCGAACTCTGCGCCTGCAGCAAGAAGGATGAGAAATCCGAGGAATTGAGCGGGTGGCGTACGGCGCCGAGGACCTTGCCGCCCTTGGCAGTCACGATCTCACCGGTATCCTTTTCAAGCGCATAGCCGAACGCATAGTCGGCGGTGAGGAAGAACCAGGTGTCACCGCCTGCCTCCACCAGCGCGCCGCCGGTACCGACCGCGAGCGCATGGGTGTCGTAGGCCCAGTGGAAACCGGAGGGCTGGCAAGCGTCGCCGGTAATGCGCGAGGTGGCGGCACCAACGACGATATCGATCTTCTTCTTTTCCTTGGACAGCTCCTGCACCGCCAGAGCCACCGACGAGGTGGTCAGTTCGGTGATCATATCGACGCCATCGACGTCGTACCATTTGCGCGCGATGGTGACGGCGAGATCCGGCTTGTTCTGGTGGTCGGCGGAAATCACCTCGATCTTCTGGCCGAGCACCTCGCCACCGAATTCCTCGACGGCCATCTTGGCGGCTTCGAGTGACCACTTGCCGCCGTAGTCGGCATAGACACCGGACTGATCGTTGAGAATGCCGATCTTGACGCCTTGCGCCGAGGCCGGAGCGACCAGGAAAAGACCGCACAGCGCAGCTGTCGACAATAGTCCGAATTTCATCAATGCCTCCCAAGGTTTTAATTTGGGCGCACGCTATTTTAGAAGCGGAGGTCGAACCAGATAATCTTTCGGCCTAGACAGAATTTGCAGATCAGCTTTGCGTCGTTGCGGAGCGCAGTCGTTGCACCATTTGCTGCAACGCACTCGACTAATGCTGCTTCTTCAGCGCCGCTTCGATACAGGCCAATTCCCGCTCGATTTCGGCGACCATCGACACCGGATCGGCGTCGGAAATGAGATGCATTTTCTCGTAAGTGCCATCCTGGATGCTTTTCAGGATGGCCATCCGGTCGGTCTTGTAGCCCTTCAAACGTTCGAAATCACCGCGCTCGGCGTATTTCGCGATGAGTTTCTCGAAGACGGTGCTCATAAGGAATTCCTTGCATCGAAAGCGGGGGGGAGCGATGCCCCGCGCCGTGAAACGATCGGCGATCACAAACCGCGCAGCACCAACCGGTTGAGACGGCTCGCAAACGCGGCCGGGTCTTCTGGCAATTCGCCGTCGAGGATCTGCGCCTGCTCGAGCAGCAGGAACGCGATGTCCGACGCCTCACTGCCCGCTGCCTTGTCCGCGCCGGCGATCTTCGCCACCAGCGGATGGCGCAGATTGATTTCAAGGATCGGCTTGGTCACCGAGCCGCGGTTCTGCATCGCCAGCATACGCTCAAGTTCGCGGTCCGGACCGGCGCCGCCGGCCACAAGGCACGACGCCGAGGTGGTCAGGCGCGTCGAGACCTTCACGTCGGAGACGCGCTCGCCGAGCGCTTCCTTGATGACGGCAATGGTCGCAGCCTCGTCGGTCTCGGTCTTCGGCTCGTCCTTGGTCGCATCTTCATCAATGCGCGGAATCAGATCGAGATTAATCTCACCCTGGCTCAGCGACTTCAGCGGCTTGCCGTCGAAATCGAGCGGCGCCGAGCTCCAGAACGCATCGACCGCGTCGGTCAATAGCAGCACTTCGATGCCACGCGACTTGGCGGCTTCTAGCTTCGGATTTGACTTCAGGCGATCGAGGCTGTCACCAGCGAGATAATAGATTTCGGTCTGGTTCGGCTTCAGGTCGGCGACATAATCCTTCAGCGAACGCTTCTCGCCCGTGGTCGTCGTGAAGCGCGACAGCGCCAGCAGCTTCTCGCGACGCTCGAAATCCTCATAGATGCCTTCCTTGATCACCGGGCCAAAGGCGTCCCAGATCTTGGTGAAGGTCTCGGCATCCTTCTCGCTCAGCGTCTCCAGCTCGCCGATCACGCGGGTCGCCACGGCCTTCCTGATTTGCGCGAGCTGCGGATTGTTCTGCAACATCTCCCGGGAGAGGTTCAGCGGCAGATCCTCGGCATCGATGACGCCGCGGATGAAGCGCAGATAGGACGGCAACAGGTCCGCATCGTTGGTGATGAAGACGCGACGCACATAGAGCTTCACATGGCCCTTGCGGTTCGGCTCAAACAGGTCGAACGGCTTCTGCGACGGCGCGAACAGCAGCACCGCATAGGAATAGCGGCCCTCGGCACGGTAATGCAGCGTCATCGCCGGTTCGTCATAGGCATGCGCGATAGACTTGTAAGCCGCGCTGTAATCCTCCGGCGTCAGTTCGGACTTGGAACGCTGCCACAGCGCGCTGGCCGAATTGATCTGGCGCGGCTCAGCATCGCCGTCCTTGAGCATGATCGGAAACTGGATGTTGTCCGAATAGGCGCCGACGATGCGCTCGATCTCGTAAGTTTCGAGATATTTCTTCGCGTCTTCTTTCAGATGCAGCACAATGGAGGTGCCGGTCGGCACGCTCATGCCGTCGCTGACCTGGCCGATCTCGAAACCGGCGCCGCCGGTTGAGGTCCAGGTGAAGGCGTCATGGGTGCCGGCCCGGTGGCTGGTGACCACGATCTTCTCGGCCACCATGAAGGCCGCGTAGAAGCCGACGCCGAACTGGCCGATCAGGTTCGAGCCATCCTTGGCTTCGGTGAGCCGCGACAGGAACGACTTGGTGCCGGAGCGCGCAATGGTGCCGAGATTGTCGATCAGCTCCTGGCGGTCCATGCCGATGCCGGTATCGACGATCGACAGCGTACCGGCCGCCTTGTCCGGAATGATGGTGATGTTGGGCGACTGGCCGTCGGGGATCAGCTGCGGATTGGCGATCGCCTCATAGCGCAGCTTGTCGCAGGCGTCGGACGCGTTGGAGACCAGTTCACGCAGGAAGATATCGGTCTCGGAATAGACCGAGTGAACCATCAGGTTCAGCAATTCGGCGACTTCGGCCTGGAACGGCTGGGAAACGGGTGCAGCGGTGTCAGTGGTCGTCATGAAAAGTGCCCGATACTGGTAAGGGAGAGATCACGCATATAGCGACGCGGATTTGCCAAGTCCATGGTGCGAACCGATGGTTTCCGCGCGAAAAGGCTGATCGGGAACTGAAACTCGCGACGCTATTTTGAAGCAGCGACCTGCGATGCGAGCAGAGCCGTGGTCGCATCGAGATCGACCAGCGGATAGACCTCGAACTGCGCCGGGATGATATCGGCCCATTCGTTCAGGATGCGATGCAGCACTTCATTGCCATCGACCTTGAACACCGCGACCACGCCGCGGCCGACGCGGGGATAGATGTGCTGGCAGATGCCCGACGCCTGATACCCCGCCATCCACGGCCAGAAGCCCTGGCGCGCGGCCGCCATGTCGGAGGGACGATCGGCGCGCGGATTCGAGATCACCAGAAACAGCATCGCTGATCTCCTGTTGGCGCGCTCAGAACGCGTCAGCCCTGCAACGCGCCCGCATAGGCGCTTTCCAGCATGGCCAGGCATTCACGCGCACGCGCCTGCGCGATGTCGTTCGCGGTCTGGGAGATTTCGCGGAGATCGCGGATCGCCAGATCGACGGCGCTCAGCAGATCGATTTCACACTCATCGGCCTGGGGGGCCGCTACACGCATGGGGAAAGGGATAACTACACTCACTGGCACGCCCGCTCTTCACGATTGCAACGCTCGAATCACTCGCGACTCATTTGGCCTGCGAATGGTTAAGCCAATCGGTAGGAAGCAACGGATCTGACGTAAAACTGTCGCGCCGCCGTCAATCCTGCCAGCTCACCGGCGGGATCAGACCGACGGACGGGTCATCGCCAGGGTCATCCGACGGCTGGATCGTGGGCGCTTCGTCCTGTTCAGGCGTCGCGTCGATAGTCATGGCCGGCGACGGAAGCTGTGGAACGGCCATGCTCTGCTGCCCGCGCCGATAAGATTCGAATTCGAGCTGTTTGGCGAAATACCGGAACAGGTCAGCCGCGTATTTGCGCTGCTCGGGGCTGGACGCCGAGGCGATCTGGAAGATCAATTCGTCGGACAGCTCCGACGTGGTCGCACCGGTCAGGTCTTCGAGAACGCTCATCACAATGGCTCGGCCTATGAAGCCTTGAGCCTGCACGAGTGTGGTTGATATCGCGTTGTTCGTCAGAGCAATCGGGGGCGCGTGCATAAGCATCACTAATGACGCCCTAATTTGTACCGCTAGGGGCACCGAACGTCCTGCGGATGCGGCCGCGCATGACCAGACGCAATGAGATAGTGCCTGTTGCGCACTCCTGCCGCTTATTCGTGCAAGTCGGCGGAACCCGGCACACGGAAAATTAAGCCACGATTAACCATGATCGGGCGATAACCGGGAGGTAACTGATTGCTGTCAACGGGGATACGACGATGGTCTTGGCAATGAACCGCAGCAGTCATTCTGCGCATGCCAATGCAACCGAAGAGAACGACGATAGCTCCGATATCTCCGCGCTGATCGGGCGGTTGACCGCCGAGGTCAACGAGATCGCCTGCGAAAAGACCAAGTCGATCCAGCACATCACCAACCAGATGAAGATGCTGGCGCTGAACGCGCTGATCGAAAGCTCGCGTGCCGGCGCACAGGGCGCGGGCTTCGCCGTCGTGGCGCAGGAAGTGCGCAATGTCGGCCAGCAGGTCGAGACCATCGCGCGCGATCTGGAATCCCAGCTCACCGCGCGCACCGGCAGCCTGATGGCCTCGATCGAGAAGATGACCGAACGCTCGCGCGGCGAACGCATGGTCGATCTGTCGCTGAACGCCATCGAGCTGATCGACCGCAATCTCTATGAGCGCACCTGCGACGTGCGCTGGTGGGCCACCGACTCCGCCGTCGTCGATTGCGCGGCCGCGCCGGGTGATGCCACCGTCGCGCATGTCTCCGAGCGACTTGCCGTGATCCTCGGCGCCTACACCGTCTATCTCGATCTCTGGCTGTGCGACATGCAAGGCAATGTCATCGCCAGCGGCCGTGGCGATCGTTTCAATGTCACGGGTCAGAACATTGCTAGCACCGCCTGGTTTCGCGATGCCCGTACGCTGCGCTCCGGCGACGACTACACCGCGGGCGATGTCGAGCGCCAGCCGCTCCTGAACAATGCACAGGTCGCAACCTATTGCGCCAGCGTGCGCGAAGGCGGCAAGGCCAATGGCCGCGCCATCGGCGTGCTCGCGATTCATTTCGACTGGGAAGCCCAGGCGCGCGCCATCGTCGAAGGCGTTCGCGTCGATGACGACAAGACGCGCGTGCTGCTGGTGGATTCGAACCTGCGCGTAATCGCTTCGTCCGACGGTCAGGGCCTGCTCACCGAACGAATCCCGCTGGCCTTGAACGGTCGTCGCAGCGGTTTCTATCACGACCGTTCGGGCGGCCTCGTCGCCTTCCATGCCACACCGGGCTATGAGACCTATAAGGGTCTCGGCTGGTACGGCGTGATCATGCGCGGCGCCTGATCGAGCGTTCTGGCCTTCGGCCATAGCCCCGCGATACTATCCCGCACACCACATACGGGAGATCGCGATGACCGACGTTACCTTCGAACCGGCAATTCCGGTTCTGCGTATCTATGACATCGCCAAGGCCAGGGAGTTCTATGTCGATTTCCTCGGCTTTGCGATCGACTGGGAACATCGCTACGAGCCGGACTCCCCGCTCTACATGCAGGTGTCGCGCGGCTGCGTGAAGCTGCATCTCAGCGAGCACTATGGCGACGGCACGCCGGGTAGCGTGGTCTATATCCGTGGCAGCAATATCGCGGCTTTCGCGAAGGAGCTGCATGACAAGCAGGCCCGCTTCGCGCGGCCGAGCCCGACGGACAAGGCACCAGCCATCACAGATCCATTCGGTAATGTGCTGCGGTTCGATGACGAGACCAACAGGCATTGAGGTCATCATACCGGCGTTCGCGGCGACGATGGAGCTTACCCGTTCAGCCAGTTCCTGATCTTCGCGAAAAAGCCCGGGTCTCGCCGCGCGATGACGGGGCCTACAGCAATTGGCCGCACCGGCTCGCCGTCGACGACCAATGCCGTTCTTGCTGCCGCAAGCGCCATCGGTCCGACCTGCGCCAAAAACGCGTGTTCATGACTGCGGGTCAGCCGCGCCAGCGCGGCGTCGAAGGGCAGCCACGCGACTTCGCTGATATCCTTCATCAGCTTGCGTGATGGCGTGGGCGCGGCCTCCATGTGCCAGAAATGCACAACCTTAGTGCGCTCGCCGAGTGGATAGGCCAGCGCGCCGAGATAATCATGCACCGACGCGGCGTGGCCAGTCTCTTCCAACACTTCCCGTTCGGCCGCATCGCGCGGCGTTTCGCCATTGTCGAGCTTACCTTTCGGCAGCACCCAGTCGCCGCGCTTGCGCAGGCAGACCACGGCGAACAGCGGCGTTTCGCCCCGCTGCACGACAATGCCTCCCGCTGCCATGATGATATCGCGCGCCATGATTGTCCTTAACCGCTAACGCACAAAGACGCCATCGAGGTCATCCTCGATATGGGCACGAATGATGGAATCGAAATCCGGTTCCGCCAGGAAGCCCAATGCCAGTGCGCGTTTGGTCTCGAACATCGTCGGCCATCCGGCAACCATGGCCATCACGACAGGATCGGGCATGCGTCTGATACGCGTCACAATACTGTCACCTGCCACGCGGCGCAGCGCAGCGATCATGTCGGCGACCGAGGCCCGCACGCCGGGCATCATCAGCGTGCGGCGCGCGCCGAGCTGCGCGCTGTCGAGCTGCGCACCGTGCAGCAGAAACTCCGTCGTTGCGCGCGGACTGGCATGGGTCTGACCGACATCGTCGGAAACTGGCAGCACCGCCTCGCGCCCGGCCAGCGGCTCGCGGATGATATTGGAGAAGAAGCCCGACGCCGCAGCGTTGGGTTTTCCCGGCCGCACACAGATGTTCGGCAGGCGAATTCCGACACCGTCAAAGAAGCCGCGGCGCGTATAGTCCGCCAGCAGCAGTTCGCAAATCGCCTTCTGCGTGCCGTAGCTCGACAGCGGTGTGTGAAAGAACTCGTCCACGATCGGCCCGTTATACGGCGCACCGAAGGTCGCGATGGACGACGTGTAGACGATGCGGGGATGATAGCCGTCGCCCGCCGCGCGGATCGCCTCGAACAGATTGCGCGTGCCATCGAGATTGACCGCATAGCCCTTGTCGAAATTCTGCTCGGCTTCGCCGGAGACGACAGCCGCGAGGTGAAAAATCAACCCGGGCTTCGACGCCAGCAGCTTTGCCGGTGCACCGGGCAGCGCGAGATCGACGGTGATGCTGCGTGCAAAGCCTGAACCCGCCCCGAGATCACTCGCGACGGCATCGGCCATGACCAGGTCGGTGATGGCAACGCTGCCGATCCGACCGTCCTTGAGCAATCTCTCGCAGAGCTTGCGGCCGATCATGCCGGCCGCACCGATCACCAGAACCTTCATTCTTTCGGTGCCGACAATTTATAGATCTCGAGCGCATCGGCATCGGCGCCGCGCACCGCCTTGCCCATACGGAAGATCTGCGCCGCCAGCGCTGCCATCGGCACCGGCGTCGAGGTGTCCTGCGCCACGTCGACGACCGTATCGAGATCCTTGAGCATCGTATGGATGTGGCCGAGCGGCGGCGAATGAATCCCCTGCGCCATCCGCGGCACGAACAATTGCAGGGGGATCGAATCCGCAAAACCGCCCGCAAGCGCTTCCGGCAGGCGCTTGGCGTCGATGCCGGCATTCACGGCAAGCCGCGTCGCTTCGGCCAGCACCGCCATGGCACAGCCGACGATCACCTGGTTGCAGAGTTTGGTCATCTGCCCGGCGCCGGTCGGCCCCATATGCGTGAAGTTACGCGCCATCGCCAGAATATAGGGCCTGATACGTTCGACATCGGCGGCCTCGCCGCCGGCCATGATGGCCAGCGTGGCTTCCTCAGCGCCCTTGGTGCCGCCCGACACCGGCGCATCGATCCAGCCCATGCCGTTTGCGGCTTTCAATCGTGCCGCAATGGACTTGGTCTTGTCCGGATGAATCGAGGAGAAATCGACGACCAGCTTGCCATTGCCGTCGGTGCCGGACAGGCCGTTGTCGCCAAACACCACTTCCTCTACCGCCGATGCATCGGTGAGGCACATGAAGATGATGCTGGCATGCGCGACGACATCGCGCGGACTTGCTGCGGCTTTCGCACCGGCCTCGACGAGCGCGTTAACCTTGCCCGGCGAGCGATTCCACACAGCCACGTCAAAGCCGGCACCCAGCAACCGTTTGGTCATCGGCAATCCCATCAGACCGAGACCGAGGTAACCGAGCTTCTCTTTGCCGCCTGCCGAATCCGCCATGGTCACGCCACTGTCCCTCTATCGCCGAGCCGCGCTGCTCGCCTCTGCGAGCTATCTACGCTGCGTCCGCACCCGCAGCAACGGTGATATCACCGCCTGCAGGACTGCCAATTGTTGCGCCACAACACGAATGAATGTTGGGCACGCAGTTCGCTTGCCAGCTTATTTGAAGCATGAAAGGCTTCAAGCTAGCGGCTTTTCATGTGGCCTGGCCGGGCCACGATCCATGAGTGGCCGTGTCTGGCCATCATCAAACGGAGTGAGCGGGCATGAAGCGGGGTTCTTCGAAGTGGCTGGTGGCGGCGGCTCTCGCGGCTGGAGCGCTGTCGGGTGCAGCACACGCACAGACGATTCCGACCATCAAGGTTGGCTGGACCATTCCGGCGGAGGAATCCAAATACTGGATGATGAAGCGGCCCACCGAATTCACCAACCTGGGCAAGAAATACAATATCGAGTGGACCCAGTTTCAGGGCACCTCGCCAATGACGCAGGCGCTCGCCGCCGGCGCGCTGGATTGCGCCACGCAGGGCGTGCTGTCGCTTGCCAACGGCGTGACCGGCGGCAACCTCAAGGCCTATATCGTTGCACAGCACGTGTTCGAAAAGCCGGGCGGGTTCTCGGTCTACTGGGCGGTGAAGGACGACTCGCCGATCAAGACCATTGCGGACCTGAAGGGCAAGAATGTCGGCATCTCGGTGATCGGCGGCGGCACCTACGGGCCGTTCAAGATGTTGCTAAAGGGTGGCGGCGTCGATCCAGAGAAGGACATCAAGCTGATCGAGATCGGCTTCGCCGCATCGGAAGATGCGCTGCGTCAGGGCCGCGTCGACGCCATCAACATGAACCAGCCATTCGCCGCACGCATGGAAGCCAAGGGTGGCACGCGCAAGCTGTTCGCACTCAACGAGGCGATGCCGAACATCGTGCACATCCTCGAAGCCTGCCGCGCCGATTTCGTCGACAAGAACCCCGAACTCGCCAAGATGTATGTTGCCGACATCACGCTCGGCATGAAGAAGGCGCTGGCGGATCGCGACGAGACGCTGAAGGTCGTCAACGAAGTGCTGAAGGCGCCGATCCCGGTGCTCGAAACGTACCTTCTGAAGGATAACGACTTCGGCCGCGATCCCGGCGCCGCGCCGAATTTCCCGGCGATGCAGAAGATGCTCGATATCTACCAGGAGGCCGGCATGCTGCCGAAGATGGACGTGATGCAGTTCAAACACCCGACCATCGTGGCACCGATTCAGTAAAGCAAGGCGCGACATCTCCCTGTATGATGTCCTGAGGCCACGCCCCCGCGGCGTGGCCTCAATGCATTGGACGACAAGACCAAGAAACGAAAGATACGACCCATGAAGAAGCTCCGCTCCCGCGTCACCACCGACGGCCTTGACCGCGCGCCGCACCGCGCCTTCATGCGTGCCATGGGCCTCGACGACGAGGCGATCGCCAAGCCGATGATCGGCGTCGTGTCGATGAAGGGCGAGCAGACGCCCTGCAACATGACCCACGACTTTCAGGTCGACGCCGCCAAGACGGGCATCTCGGAAGCCGGCGGCACGCCGCGCGAGTTCTCGACCATCTCCGTCTCCGATGCCATCAGCATGAACCATGAAGGCATGAAATTCTCGCTGCTGTCGCGCGAGATCATTGCCGACTCCATCGAAGCTGTAATGCACGGCCTTGCCTATGACGCGCTGATCGGCTTCGGCGGCTGCGACAAGACGCTGCCCGGCGTCATCATGGGCATGGTCCGCTGCAACGTGCCGTCGATCTTCATCTATGGCGGCAGTTCGCTGCCGGGGCTGCACAAGGGCAAGACGCTCACCGCGCTGGATTCCTATGAGGCCGTCGGCGCCTTCATGACCGGCGACATCGACAAGCAGGAACTGGACGCCATCGAACGCGCATGTCTGCCGACCATCGGCGCCTGCGCCGGGCAGTTCACTGCCAATACGATGGCGATGGTATCCGAAGCATTGGGGATCACCATGCCCAATGTCTCGATGATCCCCGGCGTCTATGCCGAGCGTGCGCAATTCGCACGGCGCGCCGGACGCCTTATGATGGAGATGCTGCGCAAGAATGGCCCGCTACCGCGCGACATTGTCACGCGCAAATCTCTTGAGAACGGCGCCGCCATCGTCGCCGCCACCGGCGGCTCGACCAATGCCGCACTGCATCTGCCAGCCATCGCCAATGAGGCCGGCATCAAGTTCACGATCGACGATGTCGGCGAGGTCTTCGCCCGCACGCCGCTGATCGGCAACCTGCGACCGGGCGGCAAATATGTCGCCAAGGACGTCTACGATATCGGCGGCACGGCGGTCGTCATTCGCGCTCTGATCGAGAGCGGCCATATCGACGGCTCATGCCTGACCATCACCGGCCGGACCATCGCGGAAGAGTACGGCAATGCCAACAAGGCCGATGGCGAGATCATCTATTCATCGTCGAAGCCGATCATGCCCGATGGTGGCGTCGCAGTGCTGAAGGGCAATCTCTCACCCGATGGCGCGGTGATCAAGGTCGCCGGTCTGAAGAAGACGGTGTTCGAAGGCACGGCGCGCGTGTTCGAAGATGAAGAATCCTGCGTCGCCGCCGTGAAGGACCGCAACTACAAGGAAGGCGACGTGCTGGTTATCCGCAATGAGGGCCCGGTCGGCGGCCCCGGCATGCGCGAGATGCTCGGCGTCACCGCTTTGATCTACGGCCAGGGCATGGGCGAGAAGGTCGCGCTGATCACCGACGGACGCTTCTCCGGTGCCACGCGAGGCATGTGCATCGGCTATGTCTCGCCGGAGGCCTATATCGGCGGCCCGCTTGCACTGGTGCGCGACGGTGACAAGATCCGCATCGACGCGCCGGCGCGGCGACTGGATCTGATGATCAGTGAGGCGGAATTTGCGACGCGCAAGGCGGCGTGGACCCAGCGTCCACCGCGCCACCGCGCCGGTGCGCTGGCAAAATATGCCAAGCTCGTCGGACAGGCACCGGGCGGCGCCGTCACGCATGACGGCGGCGCGGAATGGCCATGGTTTGATTAGTCCGCCGTCGCGGCCCTGAGCTCATCCGCCGTCGCATGCTTCAGCCCGACAGCTTCGATCGCGCGTCGCGCCGCCGCAACCAGATCCTGGTTGCCTTTGGCGCGGCAGCCATCCGGCAGCAATTCGTTGTTCTCGAAGCCGACGCGGATATGGCCACCGAGCAATGCGCCCGCGGTGACGCAGGCCGTCTCCTGCGCACCGAAGGCGCAGACACTCCAGTGTTCGAACTTTGGCGCGGCGCTATCCACGAACGGCAGCAGATCGGCCGGGCTTGACGTCTGCCCCGTCGTATAACGGCCGAGCACGAACAGCACCGGTAGCCTCTCGAACGGCACGAGGCCACGCTTGCGGAACTCCGCCAGCCTGATGGCATCCTGCGCATCATAGAGAATGATCTGCGGTGTCACGCGCTCGCGCTTCATCCAGCCGAGCAGATCGGCGAAGGCCTGCTCCTCACCGGCATCGGGAACCAGTTCACGCAGCGCCAGCGACGCCGCTTCCGGCTTCACCGCCTGCACCACCGCACGCTGCTGCGCCGGCGTGTATTTGCCGAGCGCCTCGGAAGTGATCTGGATGACGAGTCGCTCGCCGACCGCACTGCGGATCGCCGCGATGGCGTCCCGATAGGCCGCCGCATCGAGCAGGTGACTACCATCGGCATTGCGCACATGGGCATGGACCATCGCCGCACCTGCCTCAAGGCAATGCGCGGCCGTCACCGCCAACTCCGCCGGCGTCAACGGCACGGCGGGATGGTCGGCCTTGACCTTGCGGCCGCCGTTGGGGGCGACCGCAATGGCAACGGGGGGCATGATTTACGGAATCGCTGCGATGACGGCGATCTCGACCTTGATGGCGGGGTCGGCGAGCTTCGACTCGACGCAGGCGCGTGCCGGACCGACGTCGGGCACCCAGGCATCCCACACCGTGTTCATGGCATCGCGGTCATTGATATTCGGCAACCAGACGGTCGCGCTGAGGATGTTGTTCTTGTCGGTGCCGGCTTCCTTGAGGAGTGCGTCGATCTTGTCGAGCACCTGCTTGGTCTGCGTCTTGACGTCGCCCGAATATTCATCCGGCACTTGGCCGGCGAGATAGACGGTGTTGCCATGGATGGAAGCCTGGCTGAGACGCTTGCCGGGACCGAGACGCTTGATCATGCAGAAAGTCTTTCATTGAATGTGGAACGGAGTGACCCGGCGGCGACCATCCCCGCTCGGAACTGGCGCGTCAAGCCCATGACGCCACACGGTACAAGTGGCCCCGCGTGGACCACTTCCACTATTCCGCGGCGCGAGCCCGTTTCACGGCGTCGTCCATCAGCGCCTTGGGCGCAGGCAGCCGCAACCGGCGGCCATGCTGCAGATACAACAGCGCGACGCGCTTCGGATCGGACAGGTTCCAGATTTCGACCGCCGGCAGCCGCCCCACCAGCGTCACAGGTGGCCGATGCGCGATGACATGAGACAGGACCGTGGATTTCGGCCCCTTCCTGAATTTCCGGCGTACTTTTCGCGCGGCATTCTCATTGGCCGCCTGCCAGCGGATCCGCGGCCCACGCCGGCGGTTCAGAAGCCAAGAAAAGATTCGCAAAATGAATGGCATACGGCTGTTCTTTTGCCCGATTGCAGCGACGCTGGCGCGCTCACGCGCTCATTCTCTTAGAACGGATCATCGACAGGGGTAAAGCGGCGCGATCAAGGCGAAACGTCGCGACGTTCGCGCGCGGCGATCGGGGACACGCGGTCCATGGCCACGCGCCGCGCATTGACGGCAGGCCCGTATCGACATGGCAAGGACAAAGGCGCACGGAAACCCGCCGGAGTCATACAATTTTAGATTGCACACGGCCTGCCTTTGTTTGATGCTGGGATTTTGTGGATGTCGACAATGTCGGTGGTCCGCATCCATTCCGCGTTTCATCCGCCCAAATTCGATTACTCATTTCGAGAGATCATCATGCAGCGTTTGACTTTAGGGCTTTGCCTGACAACCTTGCTCGGCGTGACATCGATCTGCGAGATCGTTCACCCGGCCCATGCGCAGTCTTCACCGACCGACCGTATCCTTGCAGCCGTTCAGAAATTACCCAAACCCGTTTCCGTGAGCGGGGCGGGTGATTATGCCTATTACGAACTCAAAATCGAAAATCTGTGTGGCGCCGGCAGCATCACAGAGGCAGCCACTACCTGGGTCGATGAATGGGCGATCACGGAAAAAGCGGTCGCCATGTCGGTAACCTACACCTTCCCAAACAGCTATCCAAATCTATCCAACATCACGATCCCTCTAATCGCGGTCGCAAACACTGGCGATCGCGGTGTTCAGAACTGCGCACCGATCACCGTCAAGGATATTCCACGTAATCAGGAAGTGACTGCGCGTTTCGACTTTTCGACAAAAGAAGGCGTACGCTTTCTCGATGCTTCAGGCGCCGCTGCATCGTTCGGCAAGCTCGCGGGCGCCGTGGGCGGACTGGCAGCGCCGGGCGGCGGCGTGGTCTTTACGGGAGCTGCCGCCGCGGTGTCGTTCCTGGCTTCAAATACAAAGCCTCTCAAGGATCTGACCGACGCAACCAATGAACTGCTGAAACTGCTGGACCGCGATCGCAAGCCGCGCGGCGTGGTCGCTGAGATCGCTCGATCGACCGGTCGCGCGAGCTACCGCGCCCAGCAGAGGGAGGTCTTCGCGGTCCAGAAATCCTACTATGACGCGTTGATCAAGTCCGAGCCGTCGCAACCATACTGGGCGATTCCCGCCGACTTCAGCCGTGTCGCCGGCAAGGACTGGAATGACGTCGTACGGGACGTCCTCAATGCCCATCCCGCGTTCTGGGAGAACATGGCGCGCTTCTGCCCGGCGCTTCGCAACACGCTGTCGGCGGCCGCACATTCCGACACGATCTCGATTGCCGTCGGGCTCTACTATCACGCCGCGGCCAATTCCGACTCCTATGGACAAGTCGCCAATCGCACGTGCCTCAATACGCAAGAAGTCAAGCTCCTGGCGAAGCGCGGCTGGGCAAGGCCGTTCGATAGCGCCCTCTCCTTTCAGAGCGCGCCATGGCCAGGTGCTCCACAGGTCGTTGCTGCCAACACCCCGCGATAGATCCATCGCGTGACAATCCGCCGGTCGCCTTCCTGTTCGACCGGCGGATCGCGTTTTCAGACACTTCATTTTTGAGCTGCGACGGGGATGTTCCCGAACAGAGGCATTGCCATGAAAGCTATACTTGGTTTGCTCGCAGTGAGCTTTCTGCTCACATCGCCTGCCGCGGCGGCCAAAGGGCCAAAATGCGATTGGGAACAGGAGGCCGCATATGTGCGGGCGACGACCCGCATCGTCGAAGCCGACGTCGAGACTCCCGAGCCGCCGCCGGCAACAACGACCTACGCACCGACGCTTACCCAGGGCTGCGGATTAAGGACCGAGCTGGTCGATACGCTGGGCGCAGGCATCGTGCGCATCAGCCTTCCCAACGGCGGCTCCGCCAACTTCTATCCGATCCTGACAACTGACAAACCCGACGGCGAATGGCGCTGCAACAAGGTGAAGGTCCGCACCGCCTGCGTCGTCAAATCGGAAATCAGCGGTGACGCAACTCTCGTGACGATGCGCGTGGATATGACCCGCAATGCGAGCGAGGAAATCCTGAAGGTTGACAAGAATGGAGACGTGACACCGCCGCAGAACGGCAAGTATTTTGCGCTGCTTCCGCGCCGGCGGATCGATCGCTACGGCCGCAAGCGCGATGAAGGCGCCATCGCGCTGGAACGCGCCGGCGCTATCGCCTGCGGCCGCGGCGCCACCTGTCGCAACAAGAAGATTGTCGCCGCCGAGAAGTCGCTCCTGACAGCACTGCGGCAGCATCGGCTTGGCGCACTCCCCGTCGCCGACCGGCGCGAGGATGTCCGCGGCTTTCTGACGACATTCCACGATCTGACGCTTGGACAGAAGGCGCTGCACCGCGCGATCATGCTCAACGAAATCAGCGTGACCGACGGTCCCGTGCCGGACAACAAGTTCATCTACGCTTCGCCCTTCGAGCTGGTTGACGCTGTGCTGTGGAACAGCTCCCCCAGCTATGGCGCACACCAGATCGACATCGGCTCCAACGATGGCGGAGACCTCGGCCCGTTCCGGATATCGCTCACGCGCGTTCTCGCCAAACACGATGCGGCAACGCTGGGCGCGATCCGTGACCGTGCCGTCGGCGGCAAGACCGTGCGTCCGCTTGAAACCTGGGGGCGGGTCTATTCGATTGCCACCTGGGGCGATTTCTATCGTGTCTCGGACGAGCTGACCAAGGATCTGAGATCGTCGCAGGGCCGGACAGAATATGCCGGACTGTATCGCAAGTTCCTCGACACCAGCACGGGCTGCATGGCTGTGCTTCGATCCCGCGGTGGCGTTTTCGCAAAGAGCCCGTTTGCCCAACTTTATGTGATGGACGTCGCCAACCAGAAGGGGCCGACAACGGCTCTCAAGCTTGCGCGCTATGCCCAGTCGCTCGCACGCTCGCAATCGGTCGAGGATATCGAGAAAGCCATGATCCAGCGCATTCTCGACGCCAGTTCAGGCAGCGACCATGCCACCGACGTCAAGCGACGGTCGGCCAATGTCACGGCAATCGCCAAGCAGTTTCCCGACCTCGGTGGCGCAGCGCCGGCCACCTGCGACGTTGCGGGCTATGGGAGCGTCGAGAAAATCTAGCAGGTTCCCTGTCCGCACGCCGGGATGCACGACAGCCGAATCAGGGTTAGACGTGCAGACATGATGACGTCCCCCGCTGCGATTCGCCGTTCCGAGAGCATGCCGACGGCACTGTCCGTGCTGCATTCGGTGTTCGGTCTGCCGGGCTTTCGCGGCGCGCAGGAAGATATTGTCCGCCACGTGACCGATGGCGGTAATTGCCTGGTGCTGATGCCGACCGGCGGCGGCAAGTCGCTGTGTTATCAATTGCCATCCCTGCTGCGCCCGGGCTGCGGCATCGTCGTATCGCCCCTGATTGCGCTGATGCGCGACCAGGTCGCGGGCCTGCTCGAAGCCGGCGTCAAGGCGGCGGTGCTGAACTCCACCCTGTCATGGGACGAAGCCAACGAGGTCGAGCGGCAATTGCTCGCCGGCGAGCTCGACCTGCTCTACATCGCCCCGGAACGGCTGGTGACGCCGCGCTGTCTCTCAATGCTCGGCCGCGCCAGGATCGCCCTGTTCGCCATCGACGAGGCGCATTGCGTGGCGCAATGGGGCCATGACTTCCGGCCCGAATATATCGGCCTCTCGGTGCTCGCCGAACGGTTCCCGACCATTCCGCGCATCGCACTGACGGCCACCGCCGACGATCTGACCCGGCAGGAGATCGTGCAACGCCTCCACCTGGAAGACGCACCGAATTTCGTGGCGAGCTTCGACCGGCCGAACATCAAATACGAGATCGTCGACAAGACCAACGCGCAGAAGCAGTTGCAGGCTTTCATCAGCGACCGGCATTCAGGCGAGGCCGGGGTGGTCTATTGCCTGTCGCGCGCCAAGGTCGAGGATACCGCCGCCGCGCTCAACAAGGCCGGCATTCTCGCCCTGCCCTATCATGCCGGGCTGGATGCACGCACCCGCGAGACCAACCAGGACCGCTTCATCAATGAGGACGGCGTGGTGATCGTCGCCACCGTCGCCTTCGGCATGGGCATCGACAAGCCCGACGTGCGTTTCGTCTGCCATCTCGATCTGCCGAAAAGCGTCGAGGCCTATTATCAGGAGACCGGACGCGCCGGGCGCGACGGCAAGCCATCGAATGCATGGATGGCTTATGGGCTGCAGGACATCGTGCAGCAGCGCCGCATGATCGACGAGTCCACCGGCTCCGAAACCTTCAAGCGCGTCTCCATCGGCAAGCTCGATGCGCTGGTCGGCCTCGCCGAAACCGTCGATTGCCGGCGCACGCGGCTCCTGGGCTATTTCGGTGAGGAAGCCACCGGCACGCGCTGCGGCAATTGCGATAATTGTCTCTCACCACCGAAAGTCTGGAATGGCAGCGTCGCCGCGCAGAAGCTGTTGTCCTGCGCCTATCGCACCGGACAGAAGTTCGGCGCCATGCATCTGGTCGATGTGCTGATCGGCCGCCTTACCGACAAGGTCAAGCAATTCGGCCATGACAGACTGTCGGTGTTCGGCATCGGCGGCGAGCTCACCGAAAAACAATGGCGCGCCGTGATGCGGCAACTGGTGGCCCGCGGCTTTCTCTATGCGGATGCAGACAGTTTCAATGCGCTGAAGCTCACCGAGAATGCGCGCGGTGTGCTCAAGGGCGAGATCGAGCTGATGTTTCGCGAGGAAACCGGCGGCACCGGCCGTGCCCCGCGCAGCAAATCTCGCCGCGGCGATCTCGCGGCACCGCGCAGCGACAACGCCAATCCCGATCTACTCGCCGTGCTGCGCGCCTGGCGTTCGGAAGTCGCGAAGAAGCGCAACGTCCCGGCCTATGTGGTGCTGCACGACGCCACCATCGATGGCATCGCCAGCGAACACCCCACCACGCTCAGCCAGCTCCGCGAAATCCCGGGAATCGGCGACAAGAAGCTGGAGCATTACGGCGACGAGATCCTCGCTTTGGTGAATGCGACGCCGGGACGATAGCGAGCGATCGAAGCCCCGATGTCTATCGGGCGGGCTTGTAACCCCTGATGACGGACGCCGATTTCTGCAGCGCCGTCACAAGTTCTGCCCCGGTCATCAATGCAGTCGTCTGGCTGGACTTGATGGCGCCGCCCGCTGCAATCGCGACGGCGATGGCCGCCATGCTCTCGATATCCGGCACATCAGCGATCAGCATCACGTCATATTCGCCGAGGCAGTACCAACCACCGATCAAGGTTCCTCCGACAACCTCCGTCGTCTGCCGTCCGACGGATTCAACGCGGTTCTGCGGATTCTTCATTTGCGCGGCCCATGATTCCGGCGTGTAGGCAGCCTGATACATATAGAGCGGCATGGTCGACCTCCGTCAGCCGGGATTGTCCTGACCTTTCACCGGGAGAAGAGCGCGAGCTTCGCCATTTTCACGGCACGACCTAAATTTACGCGCGCGATGATACCGGCGGCGATCTGCATGGTGGCGCCGATGGCCCAGCTCAAACAGATGATGCCAGCCGTCCTGACGCTCACAGTTTCACCCAGAATGATACTGGAGACGGATGTGACCGCCGTCACCGACGTTATGAACGTACCGGCGGCTGTGAGCAGCTCCACCATATCCGCGCTGGTGCCCAGCCCGCGCCATACCGGCAGATGCATGCGGTAATCGGGAGGGGTCTGGGGCAGATCGATCCCGAGATAGAAGCCGGTAGCCCCGTAAATGATCATGGCGAACACGACTTCACCCGAACCGATGATGTCGATGAAGCGGCCGACCTCTGCAACGAACAACCCGCAGGCAGCCCCAACCAAAGCGAGTCCGGTCCGTTCGAGGATGTGCGCCAACCTGCTGAGCGTCGAGCGGGTATGCCACGATCTGCTGGGCTTGATGATCATATGATCCTCGTCTGCCCATGAGCTTGTCGAGGAAGTTTTTAGGTCCGTCCTCTGCAATAACAAGCAGTGGTATTGACCTAAATTGAATGGATCAGCGGCGCATGACGATCGGTAGTAGAACGCGGAGATACTCGCTTTGATGCGTACGTCGGTGAAGCGAGAACGCGTTGCTGCGATCTCGCGGCGCCAATGGCGTCCGAGCTATGAGCATTCCCTCTCGCCCCCTTGCGAGAGGGCGTGCGGAACGCCGGGTGCCCGTTGCACCCTTGGGCCTGATGCGATGCGGTCTTCCGCAAGTGTGAGTGCATCAGGACTTTCGGAAGCACGAGCAATTGCCCGACGTTCCGCCTGCGGTGTTTTTTCGGTTTGCTTGCGCGTTGCCTCGACGAACGGTCCGATCGCGAATTAAAGTCCCAAGGCGATGGGAAGGGAGCCTCAAGCGAGTAGGCCGGACGCATTTTGACTTGGTCGTCCGTCACACTGTCCAGGGATTTTTCCATCTCAGAGTCGGCCGTCTCCTTGCCAGTGGCAGTGCTGGCGCAGACCCGTCCTGCCCGAAGACAGACGTCACCCATGAACCGCGTGACGCCGCATCTCCAGCGTCCACCGCATCCAGCCCCGCGAACGTGACGATCGCGCTCGCCCCTCTCATCGGGGCCGGACAAAGGGGAATATAATCAAGACGGGGATATTGTCAACGGATAATAGGAAAAAATGTTTAATCACTGTCTTGCCACCCCACACTCGTCATTCCGGGGCGCGGCCGGCACTTGCCGGACGCGAACCCGGAATCTCGACATGTTCAGCGCAAAACACTCCGGGATTCCGGGCTCGTGCTCTCAGCTTCGCTGAGATCCCGCCCCGGAATGACGTGTGAGGCAGCACCCATAAATAGAGGTCGCTCCATACCGCCCAACAACCAAAACCGCCGCATCCATGAGTATCCGGTTACGCGACGAAACAAATCTCTGCACCCACGAAACAATTTTCCACACGGACGCCATCGGCTGGAAACCGGCCGGGACTACACCTCCATGCAACAGGTAGCCGCGTAGACGGCAGGAGGCCGCCATGAACCACTCGATCCACAGCGCAGACCGCAGCACGCATCTGAAGATCGTCGTTGTCGCCCTGGTTGCCGGTATCGCGGTTGCAGGTTTCGGCATTGCCGCCCGTACGAGCACCAGCGACGGCACCCAGACGGCCCGCGTCATCAAGGCCGGCCAGCCGACCGCGCTCACCAGTTCGAACACGACGGCCGTTCGCTGATTGTCGCGTCAGGACACCGGATCGGTTTGACATAAATCAGCGTGATGTGCCGCTGATCCGGGACGAGCGGCACGCGCCGGTGATCCCAGCGCAACGCAGCGTCCCGCCTTGGCACCCTCGACACTCCACTTGCTCTGCCATAATCAACCTGCGGCGCGGCAATGCGCGGGACGTGCAGGACAGACCGTTGAGTGTGACACATGTGACGCCAGGTGCAGGCGAATCGAACAGCACCGCAACCGACGCGATCATCAATTCCTATGCCGGCCGGTCGATGCCCATCGATCATCTGCGGACCTTCGTCACGCCCGAGATGAATTTCGCGACGCGCACCATCAAGGCGGGCGCGCCGGTGCGGCCGCTGACTTATGCGAAGCGTGACCTGCCTGACTTTCCGATCGTCTCCACGGCCGGTAGATTCGACATCTACGACTATGTCTCGCGCAATCGCGTCGCCGGCATTCTGGTAATGAAGAATGACGAGGTCCTGCTCGAACACTACGACCTCGGCATCAATGCCGCCACACGCTGGCTGTCGATGTCGATGGCGAAATCCTTCAGCACCACACTGGTGGGCGCCGCCATCCAGGACGGCTACATCAACAGCGTCGACGATCCGCTGACCAAGTATCTTCCCGAATTTTCCGGCACCGCTTTCGAGGGCGTCAGCGTGAAGACGCTGATGCAGATGACGTCGGGCCTGCGCTGGAGCGACGACCAGACCGATGCGAATTCCGAACGCCGCGCGATGCTCGCCTTGCAGGTCGGGCAGGAGCCCGGCGCCGTCATGCGTTACATGGCGGAGCGCCCGCGCGCTGCGGCGCCCGGCACGCAATGGACCTATTCGACCGGCGATACCCATGTTGTCGGCGCGCTGGTGAAGGCCGCCACCGGCAAATGGCTGAGCGATTATCTCTCCGAGAAGATCTGGTCGAAGCTCGGCATGGAGCAGGACGGCGCCTGGTGGTTGGAAGCACCGGATGGCCTCGAGGTTGCCGGCAGCGGCATGTTCGCCACCATGCGCGACTATGCCCGCTTCGGGCGATTCATTCTCGATGACGGCGTGATCGACGGTGAACGCGTGCTGCCGGAAGGCTGGGTCCGCGAAGCCGGGGCCTCCAGACAGATCAACGGCCAGCGCGTCGATTACGGCTATATGTGGTGGATCGTTCCGGCGCCCGACGGCACGCTCGATGACGGCGCCTTCGTCGCGCGCGGCATTTTCGGCCAGATGCTGTACATCAATCCGAAACAGCGCGTGATCTGCGTAGTGCTGAGCGCACGCTCAAAACCGACCACGCTGAACGCACCGATTCTGGACAATGATTTCTTCAATGCGGTGGTGAAGGCGCTGAAGTGAGCGGCCCCTGTTTGTCGTCACCCGGCTTGACCGGGTGACCCAGTAAACCAAGGCCTCGGCAATTCGGCCTCTACAATGGGCAACGAGCACCGGCAGCGTTTACTGGATCGCCCGGTCAAGCCGGGCGATGACATGAAGAGAGGTGCGCCAATCGGTTTATGCCCTACCCCACCTTGCTCCGCTTCGCCTGAGCCGCGACGCTCAGCTCGGGCCAGTCTTGCGCGATGGCCTCGATGAGCCAGTTGCGATAGCGGCGGATCAGTGGCGCATCCCAGCGGTCGGCGCGGGTGATGAAGTAATAGATGCCGTCGGAATAAGGCTGAAAGCTCGCATTGTCCTTTCCGATCTCGACAAGGCGGCCGGATTCCAGCTCATGCGCAACCACCATATGGTTGGACAGTGCGACGCCACGGCCGTGGATCGCAGCGTCCAGCGTCATGTGACCCTGCCACAGGCGGGGGCCGCCGAGGTCGAGCTCGTCATAGATGCCATGGGCCGCCAGCCAGTGCGCCCAGCTGTCGAAATCCTCTTCATGCAGCAGGCGCTGGCTGAGCAGATCGCGCGGCGTCTCGATCGGAGGCATCGAGGCCAGGTAGGCAGGGCTCGCCACCGCGACGATCGGCACCCGCGCCGCCTCGATGCAGCGCAGGCCGGGGGTGAGCTGCAGCGGATTGCCATAGACCGACTCGAAGCGGATATCGATGTCGGTTTCATGAGATGCAAAATCCGGACGGCGATCGGTGGGGCGCAGCTCGATCTCGACGTCGCGATTGGCCTTCTCGAACAATCCGATCTTGCGCGACATCCAGTGCAGCGCGAAGCCCGGCGCGCACCAGATCAGCAGGCGATGATTGTCGCCACGCCGCATCAGGTCAATAGTGGCATCGGCAATGGCATCCATCGCCGCCGCAATATGCCGGTGATAGCGCACGCCATCGTCGGTCAGCGAAATGCTCGACGACGTCCGGTCGATCAGCTTGGTGCCGGTCCATGATTCCAGCGTGCGCAGATGCCGGCTGATCACCGCGTGATCGCGCCCGAGACTCTGAGCCGCGCGGCGCACGCCGCCGAGCCGCGCCACCGCGTCGAAGGCACGCAGCGCCTCGAAAGGCGGGATCGACTTGCGCGACGGCGGGTTCAGCGCCGGGGCCGGCGCGACTCCGCTATCGTCCATCACGACAGGATTGGGGCCTGGACCGGAGACCGGCTTCATCATCCATCCACATTCGGTTGGCGGTACGACCGCCAGGCGGATCGTGCCAGTGAGACAAACATTCAGCGAAGCAAGAGACATGCCGGTATGCGCAGAGGCAAGTCGGCAGGGCTGCGGCAAGATGGCAGTCTAGCACGGTGCGCCCGGTGCACCACCATGCCCCTCATTGGCATCTTCCGAGCCATCTTGATGGCGCTACCCTCGTGAGGTCTAACGATGGCTCATCGCGCGCTGCGCGGCGGCCGCTGCATGGGGACCACGACACTGACCGACCTGTTTCAACGGCCACCCTACCGCGACCCGCTCAATCCCGGCGGTCCGCTGCTGCCGCGCTCCGGCTGGAGCCGGGCGCCGATGCATCGCTGGACCTTCCAGCACATCCGCGAGATGACGCCGACCGCGCAGGTCTGGCGCGGGCCCGGTCCGGTGATGCCGCTGCGCGAAAATCTGCAGGAATTCGGCGGGGTCACATTCAGCTGCGACGGCCGCGATTTGAGCTTCGATCAGTTTCTCGCCGACAACGCCACCGACGGGATGCTGGTGCTGCATCACGGCGCCATCGTCTATGAACGCTACTTCAACGATATGAAGCCGCACAGCCAACACCTGTCGATGTCGATGGCCAAATCCATGGTCGGCATGGTGGCCGGCATTCTCGCCGATCGCGGCGTGCTCGATCCCAAAGCGCCGGTGACGCAGTATCTGCCGGAGCTTGCGCGCACGGCTTACGCCGGCGCCACCGTGCAACATGTGCTCGACATGACCACCGGCGTCGTGTTCGACGAATCCTACACCACGCCCGGCTCGCATATGGTGAAGCTCGGCTATGCCTGCGGCTGGCGCGTCAACGACCAGCCGGACTGGCCGCGCACCATGTGGGAACTGATCCTGACGCTGACCGAACAAGACCGCCCGCACGGGTCGCTGTTCCAGTATCGCTCCATCGAGACTGACGTGCTTGGTTTCATCCTCGAACGCGCCACCGCAACTTCGCTCTCCGAATTGGTGAGCCGCGAATTATGGGCGCCGATAGGCGCGCAGGAGGACGGCTATTTCACTGTCGATCACGGCGGCTTCGCGCTGGCCGATGGCGGCTTCTGCGCAAGCCTGCGCGACTATGGCCGCTTCGCGCAGATGATCATCAATGGCGGACGCGCCAATGACCGCCAGGTCATTCCGAAGGCGTGGATCGACGAGACCCGCAACAACGGCAACACCGAGCTGTTCCAGGGCTTCTTCCGCGAGACGCTGCCCGAGGGCGCCTATCACAACAAATGGTGGATCGAGGACCCGAAAGGCCGCGCCATGCTGGCGCGCGGCATTTTCGGGCAATTGATCTATATCGATCCGGAATCCGAATTCGCTTTCGTCAAGCTCTCGACCTGGCCCGACGTCACCAGCGTGCCGCGCGCCCGCGAGGCCGTCGCCGCCGCGCATGCGATCCGCGATGCGCTCACACGATAACCGAAAGGCAGCGTGATGGGCCGCTTCCTGCTCGGACGTCTGCTGCAGGCGGTGCCGACACTGATCATCGTATCGGCGGCGATCTTCTTTGCCATGCGACTGATCCCCGGCGATCCTGCCTCGGTGATGCTCGGCGATCTCGCGACACCCGAACAGGTCGAGGCGCTGCGCCGGGAGATGGGTCTGTCCGGCTCGCTGCCGTCGCAATATCTGACCTGGCTCGGTCATATTTTTTCCGGCGATTTCGGCAAGTCGATCTCATCAGGCGAACACGTGCTGCCGCTGATGCTGGATCGTTTCGCGGTGTCCGCGACCATCGTCGTCACGGCCGTGGTGTTTGCCGCGCTCATCGCAGTGCCGGCCGGCATGTTCGCGGCATGGAAACAAGGCTCGTTCGCCGATTACGGCACCGTCGCGCTGTCGACGCTCTTGCTGTCGATCCCGAGCTTCTGGCTCGGCCTGATGATCCTGCTGGTATTCGGCATGTGGCTCGAATGGTTTCCCGTCATCGGATATGTGTCGCTCGGCGAAAACTTTCGTCAGGGCGTGCTGTTCATCTTCATGCCGGTGCTGACGCTGATCATGGTCGAGCTCGGCCCGATCGTGCGCATGGCGCGCGCCTCCACAATTGAGGTGTCGCGGCTCGAATACATCACCCATGCCCGCGCCAAGGGCCTGTCGGAATCCGAGGTGATGTGGCGCCACGCATTTCGTAATGCGTTTGCGCCGACCTGGACGCTGATCGGCCTGATCCTCGGCGGATTGCTCGGCGGCATCGCCATCACCGAAACGGTGTTCACCATTCCCGGCCTCGGCCGCCTGCTGGTCGAGGCGATCTATGCGCGCGACTATCCGGTGGTGCAGGGCTGCATCCTGTTCATCAGCGTCATCTATGTCATCGTCAATCTGATCGTCGACATGCTGTATCCGCTGTTCGACCCCAAGATCGCACAATGAAGATCGCGCAATGACGAGACTCCTTCCCCGCCTCGCGCGCGGCCGCGCCAATCTTGTCATCGGCGGCAGCCTCGTCCTGCTGCTGGCCTTGCTCGCCATCTTCGGGCCGATGCTGGCGCCCTATGATCCGCTCAAGCTCAATCTGCGCGCCGTGCTGAAAGCACCTTCCGCATCGCATCTGTTCGGCGCTGACGAATTCGGCCGCGACGTGCTGAGCCGCCTGATCTATGGCGCACGCACCACCGGCTGGATCGCGCTTGCGACAGTTGCCATCGCAGTCACTCTCGGCCTGCTGTTCGGCATCGTCGCCGGCTTCCTGCGCGGCTGGACCGACCGCATCCTGATGATCCTGAATGACTCGCTGCTGGCCTTTCCCGGCCTGCTGCTGGCGCTGTTCATCATGGCGATCTCGGGGGCGAGCCGCGAGGCGCTGATCCTCGCACTCAGCGTTGCTTATATGCCGGCGGTGGTGCGTGTCGCCCGCGCCAGCGTGCTGTCGGTGCGCGAGCGCGAATATATCGAGGCGTCGCGGGTGATGGGCAATTCGGAACTGGTGACCATGGTGCGCCATGTACTGCCGAACTGCATGGCGCCGATCACCGTGCTCGCCACCACCATGTTCGGCTGGGTGATCCTGTCGGAGAGCGCGCTGAGCTTTCTCGGCCTCGGCGTGCCGCCGCCGGCGCCGAGCTGGGGCAACATGCTGGCCTCGGGCCGGCCGTTCATCACCCAGGCGCCGTATCTGCTCATTTTACCCGGTCTTTGCATCTCGCTGACATTGCTCGGCATCAACATGCTGGGCGACGCGCTGCGCGACTGGCTCGACCCGAAAATGCAGGCGTGATGCGATGACGATGAAATCCGATCCATCGCAGCCCGTCATTGCCGCCGAGCATCTGACTGTAACCGTCGGCCCCGGCGGCAACAAGCTCGTCGACGACGCCAGCTTCTCCATCAGGCCCGGCAGCATGCTGGCGCTGGTCGGCGAGTCCGGTTCCGGCAAGACCATGGCCGCGCGCGCCGTGCTCGGCCTGTTGCCGACACCACTGATCGCCGCGCCCGGCAGCAGCATCAGGTTCCGCCACACCGAACTGGTCGGCATCGCACCGCCGGCGCTGCGCAAAATTCGCGGCGCGCATATCGGCATGGTGTTCCAGGAGCCGATGGTGTCGCTCAATCCGTCGATGACCATCGGTCGGCAGATGGCCGAAGGCCTCAAGCTGCATCATCGCCGGCTGTCGCGCGGCGAGATCCGCGAGCGCTGCCTCACGATGCTGAAGCGCGTCAGCATTCCCAATCCGGTTCATTGCCTCGACGCCTATCCGCATGAGTTTTCCGGCGGCATGCGCCAGCGCATCATGCTGGCCTCGGTGATGTTGCTGAAGCCCGATCTCTTGATCGCGGACGAGCCGACCACAGCGCTCGATACGCTGGTGCAGCGCGACGTGCTCGACCTGATGGTCGAACTGACGCAGGAAAACGGCACCGCGGTGCTGCTGATCAGCCACGACCTCGGCATGGTCTCGCATTACGCGCGCGATGTCGCCGTGATGCTGAAAGGCCGGATCGTCGAACAGGGCCGCAGCTATGAGGTGCTGTCGTCGCCGCAGCACGACTACACGCAGCGGCTGGTCGATGCGTTGCCGCGGCGAAGCGCTGGCGGATTGCGTAGCGCCCGCACGATCAAGCCGCTGGTCGAACTGTGCGACGTGGTGATCGACTACGCAGGACGCCCGCGCCTGTTCGGCCGCACGGAGGCCAAGCGCGCCGTCGACGGCGTTGACCTCACCATCGGCGAGGGCGAGACGCTGGCGCTGGTCGGCGGCTCAGGGTCCGGCAAAACAACGCTCGGGCGCGCCACCGTCGGCCTGATCACGCCGACCTCGGGCAGCATCGCCTTCCGCGGCGGACAGATCATGACCTGGCGTGGCCGCGCGGCGCGGCTGCAGCGCGAGGAGATGCAGATCATCTTCCAGGATCCATATTCGTCGCTCGACCCGCGCCAGCGTATCGGCGATATCGTCGGCGAGCCGCTGCGCCTCGACACCACAATGGATGGCAAGGCGCGCGATGCCCGCGTGCGCGAGGTGCTCGACGAGGTCGGCCTGTCCCAGGACTTCCTGCGCCGGCTGCCGCATCAGCTTTCCGGCGGCCAGCGCCAACGCGTCGCCATCGCCCGCGCTATCGCAAGGCGTCCCGCCTTCGTGGTTGCGGACGAGCCGGTCTCGGCGCTCGACATGACCGTGCAGAAGCAGATCCTGAAACTGATCCGTGATCTGCAGGACCGCTACGGGTTTGCATGTTTGTTTGTCTCGCACGATCTCGGCGCCGTCGAACAGGTGGCCGATCGCGTGGCGGTGATGCAGAACGGCAAGATTGTCGAAGTTGGCAGCCGGGATGATATCTTCGATCGTCCACAGCATGACTATACGAAGCGGCTGCTGAACGCGGCGATGCTGCTGGATCGGACGTTTGAAGGAGCGGCGGTGGCGACGGCTCAGCTCTAATCGTGTCGCCCCACGAAAAAACCCGAAGCCGTCGCTGGCTCCGGGTCTTCAAGTCTGCCGTAACGCTGCGGGGCGTTACGGCTTCTTCCACACGCCCCAGGCGCGCGGTTTTTCGAGCGGCCACGACTCGTAATTCACGAGTTTCGGCGAGACCGCCTCGATCACGGGATAATAATAAAGGCCGAGGATTGGCACCTCCTCCGCCATTTTGGCATGGAGCTGCTTCAGGAGCGCCTTGCGCTCATCAAAGCTGGTGGTCGTGAGTGCCTTGAGATAGAGCGCCTGCGCCTCCGCATCGTCCCATTGCGAGGTAGGCGCCTTGACCTTGTTGCCGATGATGGTGCCATACATCAGCATCGGGTCGGCGCGGGAGGAATAACCAAAGGACTGCAGCTGGAACTTGCCGCTCATCCAGTTCTCGAGCTGCGCGGCCCAGTCGATCACATCGAGCTGCACATTGAAGCCGGCAGCGTTGAGCATGGCCTGCACGACAACGGCATTCTCATACATGCCGATATAGCGTTTGTTGGTCTGCATCTTGATCGGCTCGCCCTTGTAGCCGGCCTCCTTCAACAGCTTCTTCGCGGCTTCCGGATCGTATTTCGGCCAGGCCTGGAACGACTTGTCGAAATAGGCCGAGGATTCCGCCACCCCCGACGGGTTGAACTCGGTGAGCCCGAGCAGCTTGGTTTCGGCCATTTCCTTGAAGTCGATCGCATGCGCCAGCGCGCGGCGAATCTTGACGTTCGACATCAGGGGATCGGAGGTCTGGATCAGGACCGCCGATAGCGACAGGCCCGGCGCGGTCTTCACGATGGCGCCGCGCTTCTTCATCTCCTCGATGCGCGAGACCTGAAGATAGGTGACGATATCGACCTGCCCGGCAAGCAGCGCGGTTTCCGCCGCGGTCTTGTCGGGAATGACGACGAAACGCACCTCATCGAAATAGCTGGTGCGGTCGCCGCCAAAACCGTCACGCTTCTGCTTCGACGGGACATAATCCGCGAAGCGTTCCAGCGAGACATATTGCTCCTTGCGCCATTCCTTCAGCTTGAACGAGCCGGAGCCGATCGCCGAACCTGCGATCCAGTTGCCGTCGGCATCGACATTCTTCGGACTGGCGATCCAGAAATTGCAGACGATGTCGGCAAGCCGGATCAGAAACAGCGTGTTCGGCTTATCGAGGGTGAAGACAACCGTGCCATCGTCCGGTGCTTCCACCGACTCGACCTTCATGCCGCGCGACCCGTCGAAGCTCGCGGCGCAGACCCATGGTGCGCCGGACTTCGGCGCGGCCATGCGGCGATCCCACAGCCATTTGACGTCGGCAGCCTTCACCCTGTCGCCGTTGTGATAGGTCATGCCGTCGCGCAGCTTGAAACTGTAGGTCTTGCCGTCCGGCGACACGGTCCAGCTCTCGGCTGCTGCGGGACCGATGGTCATGTCGTTCCTGTGCGCGACAAGCTGCTCATAGATGTGGTTGAGGACGTGATCGGTGAGATTGTCGCTGCGCGAGGCGTCAAGCGTGCGGATATCCGCCGTCATCACGATCCGCATGGTGCCGCCGCGGATCGGCTCCTCGGCGGCGACCGGGCCCGCGAAAGCAAAGGCCGCAACAAGCGCGACGAAAGCTGATCTCATCCTCATGCGGTTCTCCAAATCAGGTTGAAATATTTACAGGTCAAAATGCCGGGCCGTCTCGTCGAGCGCGCGCTTGAGCTTGTCGACGATCTCGTCGATCTCGGCATGAGTGATAACCAGTGACGGGCTGAGCACGATGGACTGGCCGACGGCGCGGACGATCAGGCCCTGATTATAGGAGGTTTCGCGGCAGAAGATGCCGGCGCCGTCCTCGACTGTGAATATCTCACGCGTGTCCTTGTCCCGAACCAGTTGCAGCGCCGCCAGCGTGCCGATGCCGCGCACCTCGCCGACGATCGGATGCTGCTCGAATTGTGCCAGCGCCTGATGCAGATAGGGACCGATGTCATTACGAACGCGGTCGACCAGGCCTTCCCGTTCAATGATGTCGATATTGGCGAGCGCCACCGCGCAAGCGACGGGATGGCCCGAATAGGTATAGCCATGGGCAAGCAACCCGCCGGCACCGATGGTCTCGAACACCCGCTTGTTCATTGCCACCGCGGCGATCGGCAGATAGCCGGAGGAGAGGCCCTTGGCCAGGGTCATCAGGTCCGGCGTGACGCCGTAAGTCTGCGCGCCGAACCAATTGCCGGTGCGGCCGAAGCCGCAGATCACTTCGTCCGCAATCAGCAGCACATCGTATTTGCGGCAGATGCGCTGGATTTCCGGCCAGTAGGTCGATGGCGGATCGATCACGCCGCCGGCGCCTTGCACGGGTTCGCCGATAAAGGCCGCAACATTCTCAGGCCCGAGTTCGAGGATCTTTTGCTCGAGCGCCTGCGCGGCCTGCAGCCCGAATTCCTCCTTGGTCAGCTCGCCGCCGAACATGTACCAGTGCGGATGCTGGATATGCGCGAAGCCGGGGAGCGTGCCGCCGTCCATGGCGTGCATATGCGGCATTCCGCACAGGCTCGCGGCAGCCAGCGTGCTGCCGTGATAGGCCATGGTGCGGCTGATGAAGGTGCGTTTGGCCGGCTTGCCCTGCAGCTTCCAGAAATAGCGCACTATGCGCACAATCGTGTCGTTGGCCTCGGAGCCGGATGAGGTGAACAGGAAGTGGTCGAGACCATCCGGCGTGAGCTGCGAGAGCTTGTGGGCCAGCTCCGTCATCGCCGGCGTCGTCGACTGGAAATGGTTGCTGTAGAACGGCAGCTCCGTCATCTGCCGCGCGGCGGCATCGACCAGCTCCTGCCGGCCATAGCCGACATTCACGCACCACAGCCCGGCCATGCCGTCGAGAAACCGGCGGCCGTCACTGTCCCAGATCTGGCAGCCCTCGCCATGCACCACGACGCGGGTCTTGCCGCCGGTGATCACGGCGGGATCGGTGAAGGAATGGACGTGATGCGCGCCGTCGAGCGCCTGCAAATCGCCGGTTGTTCTTGTTGTATCGAGCATGTTTTTCTCCGACGACGCCGAGCAGCCACGACAGGGCCAGCGTCCACGAAGGGATCATCGAATTGCCCGGACGATTGCGGGAGATGCCAAACAGGGGCCGTGTGGTGCGCAGCGCGCACCGTGGGCGTCCGATGCGCGGAGCAGACCGCTAGGTGTGATGCGCGAAATCCGCCGGGGTCAGCTCGATCGGCTGGCCATGCGGCGTGCGATCGGCGGCGTGGTCCCAGGCATCGCGATAGCGGTGCAGCGCATCCGCCGTCGTCACACCCTTCTCGGCGATCAGGTTTTCCAGCGTCGCCAGCCAGTGGCGATAATAGGTCTCGCCGGTGTCGGCATCGCCACCCGCCTGGGCGCGCTTGATCTCGGCAGCCAGCGCCGCGGCCCATTCCGTCCAGGTGAACACGCCGCGCTCATGCAGCGTCACGGCCATGGCGAAGGCCTGCGCCTCCCACGGCTCGCGAAACACCGGCCCCTCGGCGTCGCAGGGAATGCTCGGGATTTCGACCGTCGCACGGGTTGCAGCCTGGGTATTGGTCGTCATCACGCGAGCTCACATCACTTGTTATCTGAACATGCTGCCAACACCGGAATCCATCACAGATGTCGCTGCAAGGCAATGTGTGGGGCAATGCTGAAACCGCGGGCTTGCATTGCCCAATGTGCAATCTTGCCGCGCGCGCGAATTTGCGTCATTCGCTGCGCGTGGCCAATTGACTGAAGGTGGAATGCATATGAACGAGCCGAGCCTGATCCTCACCGGAGGTCGCATTTTCTGCGGCCTCAACGAAGGCTTCGTCGAAGCGATCGCGATCAAGGACGGCCGCGTGCTGGCGACCGGCTCAGCCGAGACCATGGCCGAGCTTGCCGGGCCGGATACGCGCATCGTCGAACTCGCCGGCCGCACCGCCATCCCGGGTCTGAACGATGCGCATATGCATCTGCTGCCGCTCGGCCTGACCATGACCGAGATCAATCTGCGGCCGGAGACCGGCGCCAACAGCATTGGCGAAATCCTGCGCCGCGTCGCCGAGAAGGCCAAGACGGCCAAGCCCGGCGAATGGATCAATGGCCGTGGCTATGACCATTACGAGCTTGCGGAAAAGCGACATCCCACCGCCGAAGAGCTCGATCAGGTTGCGCCGAACAATCCGGTCTATCTCAAGCGCACCTGCGGCCATGTCGCCGTGATCAACACGCAGGCGATGCGCGCGGCCGGCATCGGCCACAACACGCCGCAGCCCGATGGCGGCATGATCGAGCGCCGTGACAACAAGCTGACCGGCCTGCTCGCTGAACGCGCGCTGCGCCTGATCGTCGACGCCGCGCCGAAGCCAAGCGCCGAACGCCTGCGCGATGCGATCGACCGCGCCAGCCGATTCATGCTCGAGCAAGGCTTCACAAGCGTGATGGATGCTGCGGTCGGCATGACCGCGGGCATGGACGAGATCGATGCCTACGAGCATCTTGCCAAATCGAACACGTTGCCGATCCGCACCTGGGTCTGTATCTACGGCAACACCGACGGCATCGGCGATCAGGCACATGCTGCCGGTTATCGCTTCGGCCGCGAGGTCGGCATGCTGCGCTATGGCGCGATGAAAGTGTTCGGCGACGGCAGCGCGGGCGGCCTCACCGCTGCGATGTCCGAGCCCTATCTCGTGGGCGATCCCGATAACCGCGGCATCTTCTGCTACACCGACAAAGAGATGCACGACTATCTCGCGCATTATCATGGCCTCGGCTACCAGCTCGCGATCCACGCCATCGGCGATGCCGCCATCGAGCAGGTTCTGTCAGGGATCGAGAAGGCCGGCACGCCGGACAATCCGATCCTCGGCCGCCGCCATCGCATCGAACATTGCGGCTTCCTGAGCGACAGCCAGATCGCGCGCATGGCAGCCGCGGGCATCGATCCGGTGCCGCAGCCGGTCTTCATGTATGAATTCGGAGATCTCTACATCACCAATCTCGGCCAGGCGCGCACCGACGTCGCCTATCCCATGCGCAAGTGGTTCGATGCCGGCCTGCATCCGGCCGCGAGTTCGGACGCGCCGGTCTCCACCACCGATCCGTTCAAGAACCTGTTCACGATGACAACGCGCATGTCCAACCGCCATACGTTGCTTGGCGAAGGTCAGAAACTGTCGATGGCGGAGGCGATCCACGCCTACACTTATTTCGGCGCCTATACGCAGTTCGCCGAAGATCGCATGGGCCGTCTGGTGCCGGGCCAGCTCGCGGATATCGCCGTGCTCAGCCATGACGTGTTTACGGTCGCGCCGGAAGAGGTCGAAAAGGACACCCGCTGCGACCTCACCATTCTCGGTGGCGACGTCGTCTTCGACAGACTGGGTCAGGTCGCGGTCGCGGCGGAATAGAGAGAGCGCGAGACGCTGAGACACACAGACTATATCCGCCGCTCCGTCTCGCCAGAGCAACGATCTGTTTGACGAAGCCCTCTTGCCGGGAGGCCGCCGCTTCGTTTGTGCATAAATGTACCGTCGCCAAACGACATGGCGACGGCCGCCGATTCAAAAACGACGCAACGCCTTAACGGACGCGCTTGCGACAGGAGGCACCTGTTCCGCTGACCGCTGCACGGCATTGGTCGATCGTGTCATAACTACAATCGGTGCCCCGCGACTGCGATTTGGCGCACCACGCCCTTCCTTTGGCTTCGCTCTGCGTGGTTACGAAGACCATGCTCGCGCTCGCGAGTATCGTAGAAACAAGCAGGGACAATAAAAAACGCTTCTTCAGGTTCTGCATCGCATCCTCCTTTTCAATCGTCGAAATAATGGATGACGCGATTGCATCACGATATCAGGTGTTGACCTGATCTGAGCCGCGGAATCACCCCTACGATCGCAACGAGCGATCGTGATGCGCCGGAATGGCTATCGCAGGCACAACGGTGCAATCGTATCGCTCACCTGCAATAGCGATGCGATACCGGGTGGGATCTTCCGTGCGACGACCGAACCCAGCAACGACCATGGCGCCAGTAGTACCGGCTGTGCATATGCCGCCTCTGCCCCCCCACCACCGCTCCAGTGGCAGCACCAATGGCCGCGCCGCGTCGCCCGCCGACAGCGCCGCCAATGATGGCACCGGACACTGCGCCGCGCCCCGCTGCGCTTTGGGCAAGCGCATCCGCCAGCGGAACCACTGCAGACAGCGTGAGTAGAACGAGCAAGGTTGAGATCCGGCGCATGCGTAACTCCCTGACAATTGATGCTCTGTGGCCCGCCCCTCACCTGTCCCAATTTGAAATGCACTTGCAGAGCCATAGCTATCGGGGAAAACCCTTGGTCGCTTCGCCTGATGCGACTGGCGATCCCGTACGCCGCCATCCGGTCACGGAACCAATGCCGACCGCATGTGCCAGCGCCTTACCAATTATTCACTGGGACACGCCGCCCTTCCGAATTATTGGAGCGCGATGCGATATTTTTTCCATATCCTGGACGGGCCGAAAGTTTTTCCCGATGAGGTAGGAAGCCGCCTTGCAAATCCGACGCTCGCGATCACGCAGGCGCGGGCCCTTGCTACGGAATTGAGCAAGGCCGGCGCGCTTTGCAGGTCCCATCTGGTGTTCGTTCTCGACGAGAACGGCAACCGTATCTTCGGATACCGGCCAGCTGATCGACAGTCGCAAGGCGGACCATTTTTAGTCCGCATGGCTCTTCCCTAACGCGTTTGATAGATTTTTCCGCATTGAACGGCCTCGCACATGGCTGCCGCCATATATGCGGATCGGGACATCACCGAAGAAGTTGCCGCGTATCAGGGTAAAGCCCGATACCCGCTCGGGTGCTTTCCCCTATATCTCCTGTCGCGCTTCAAATTTTCCGGGCTATCCTGCACCACATCGTCATTTCCGGGGATCGGTCGTGCGGGCCAGAATCTTCAGATTTGCAAAGATCCTGATGGCGTTTGTCGGCATCGCGCTGATGACGATCTTCGCTGTGCGCATCTACGATTCGCAGCGCGGACTGCCACTCGAGACATGGCACACCTACGTTCCGCATGAGCTCCATGCGAGCAAGCTGGATACTGCCGACTGGGCGCAATACATGGCGGCTGAGGCGGTGCTGTTCGACGAAGTCCAGCGCGAGGTATCGCAGAAACTTGATGCGACAGAACGCGTGCCACCCAACCGATATTTCGAAGGCAGCCCGGTCTATCCCCCGCATTTCGTGCAGGATTTCAACCGCTCCTTTGTACTGGAGCCGAAGGGCAAGCCGATCGGAGCGGTCGTACTTCTTCATGGCCTGACGGATTCTCCCTATAGCCAGCGCCATATTGCGCGCTTCTATCGCGATCAGGGCTTCCTGGCGATCGTCCCAAGACTGCCGGCACATGGCACGGTTCCGGCCGCGCTGACCGACGTCGAATGGGAAGACTGGCTGGCCGCCACGCGGCTCGCGGTGCGGGAAGTCAAGAAGCGTATGGATTCGTCTGTACCGCTGCATCTGGTGGGATTTTCCAATGGCGGTGCACTGGCCATCATGTATGCGCTGGATGCCATCGACGACGAAAAACTGTCGCGACCCGACCGCCTGATACTGATCTCGCCGATGGTGGGTATCACCAGTTTTGCACGGTTTGCCGGCCTCGCGGGATTTCCGGCAATTCTGCCCGCCTTCGCCAAGGCCGCATGGCTCGATGTCGTTCCGGAGTTCAATCCCTTCAAGTACAATTCATTCCCGGTGAACGGCGCGCGTCAATCGCATCTTCTGACCAGAGCTCTGCAACGGAGGCTCGCGCGCTATGCGGGTGAAGGCAGACTGGACCGGTTTCCACCCATCCTGACATTCCAGTCGCTGATGGATTTCACCGTTAGCACGCGGGCCATCGTCTCCGATCTCTATGCCCATCTGCCGGCCAATGGGAGCGAACTCGTTCTGTTCGACGTCAACCGCACCGCCCGATTTGGCCCGCTGCTCCGCACCAGCACCGATACCGCGCTGGCACGCATTGTACCTGCCGGCCCGCGGCGCTACCGCCTCGCCGTCATTACCAATTCCGGTGACAATAATGACGACGTGATCGAGCGTGTGACCGAGGCTGGCACCGTCGACGAGCATTCCCGCCCGCTCGGCCTGAACTATCCACGGGGCTTCTATTCGCTGTCACACGTGGCGCTGCCATTTCCGGTCAGCGATTCCCTCTATGGGGCGGAGCCGGACAAGTCCGAAGATTTTGGCGAGAATCTCGGGACCCTGGCGCCGCGCGGGGAACGCAATGTGCTGATCGCCAGCCTCGACTCGCTGATGCGGGCGTCATCAAACCCGTTCTTCCCTTATATGGTCGGCCGGATCGGCGAGAGCATTCTCATCCCTGCAAAGACCGCCCCACCCGCCCGGTAGAGCGATATCGGACCTATCGGACCAGACTGGTCCTGAGGCGCGTATATTCCGCCTCTGTAACAGACCCCGCCGATTTCAGGCGATCGAGTTTCTCGATCTCATCGGCAACGCTGAATCCCACCATCCGGCGCAAGTCGTCGCGAGCCTCCTTGGCCCGCTCTGCATTCCTCTCAGCCATACTGCGGCCATGCACGAGCAGGTAAGCGAAGATGCCGATATAGGGCAAGACAATGAGCAGTATCACCCAACATACCTTGCCGATACCGGACACGTCATGGCGGCGAAACAAATCGCCGGTGATAACGATAAAGAGCCAGAACCACAGCACGAACATGAACACTGCGAAAACATCGGCCACGAAATTCGCGAATGTGAAGCCACCCTGAAACAGCATGATCAGTCTCCATTCCGAAATTCGTTCGCGATCACCTTCGCCTCGGGATTTCCAGCTCCGATACCGGCGATAACCTATACTAAATGCCGACTATCGAAGAACGAGATTGGATATGCCCAGTGCCAGATTCAGCCCGATCTGGCCCTCGACAGACAGCGGCTGCAGCGTGATCGTACGGCGTGATCCGCCAATCAGCACATTCGCACCAAGGCCCAGGCCGAGTGCAACATTTCCGCTTGCCCCGACATAGCTGCCTCTCAATGTACCGCGGCCGATATTACTGTTTCGTGCAAAGACACCCCAGAACAGTGTCCCTCCGCGGGTGACGCCAACATCGAGGCCAACCCGCCTGATCGTGCCCCTGTAATTATATCGCCGCCCATCCACGCTCGACAGGAAGACACATTGCATCTCCTGGCGTGAGCCAAGAACCAGCCCGACCCTTGGACCAGTGCTGCATGTCAGTCCGCCGACGCGCAAAAGCTGTTGCGCGTGAGCCGGTGCGGGTAGCATCTGCGGGATCAGGAAGGCACATACCACCGTCAATATGCGAATGCTGAACATTTGCCCCCCTCTCGAAGCCGCGCCAAAAACAACCTGATATCTGCCGCACGAGGCTAGCCGTCAGCACGTAATAGTTAATCGGGAAAAACCCTGAAGAGGTCATGATGAGTACCCGGATTGCCCGGAATAACGGCCTGGATTCAGGTGCGCAGCGCGCGCCCCGTGGAGAGCTTCAGGTCATTCGCAGGGACCAGAGCGCCACAAGTGCGGCTGTTTTGCCCCTGTTTTGGCTGAATCCGAAACTTTAAAATTCTGTAAGAAAGTTGCAGCGCAGATGGATGAACGCCATCTCCAGCTTGGACGATTGCTCCTGAACTTCCCAGATATCGCGGGCCTGGATGGCCAGCCGTCAGAGCACAGTCATCATCGTCCCTGGAGAGAATGGTCGAGTGATGTTTGGATCAATCAAGGCGTTCATCTCGCGTGCGATCGAAGACGCCAATCAACGGAAGCACATCGAGCAGAGAGAGCTTCTCGTCGCGACTGCGGCATTGCTCATCCGCGTTGCCACCGTCCATAGCGAGCTATCGGACCTCAGGCGCGCCAGATTGCACGCTATTTTCAGATCGCTTGATGGGCTCGATGACACGGCAACGGCTCAGGTGCTCGTTGATGCGGATGCAGTCGCCCGCAGCGCCGTCGATCTCTATCGCTTTACGCGGCAGCTGAATGAATCGCTCGATGACGATGGACGTCGACGGATCGTTCAACTGATGTGGGAGATCGTTTACGCGGATCAGCGGGTCAACGAATTTGAAGAGAACGCGATCTGGCGCGCGGCAGACCTTCTGGGTGTATCGTCCCGGCAGCGCGTCGAACTTCGACAGCGTGTTGTCGCCGGCATCAAGAATCTGGCCGCGGTGACAGCCTGACGACACGATCATCGCATTCATGGAGATGTCGATCTTCCGGCGTGCTCACTGGGCCAACAGTGCCGCTCCGAGAGCCAGCGTTAGTGCGAGCAGTGAAATTCCTGCGACATGCCATCGGCGAAGCATGCCCTCCGCTTGCTCGATCGTCTTGCCCCAGGCCGGAGCGATCTTCACGCAGCTGTCCAGAACGACGACGATATCTCCTTCGGGAATATGTGGCAGCCGCCGCACCCAGCGCCACACCACTGCCGCCAATATGGCGCCCAACAGCACTGGGAACAGGGCTTTCCACAGCAACTCTGGCGCCAGAGGGTTGGGCAACATTCCTTCGGGGACCGCGAGGAATAGGGCCCATGGTACGACGAGCGACGCTGCAGCGGTCGACAGCCATGGCCAGAACAGGCTCGGCGCCGCTGTCGCCTCCTGATCCGTTGATACGGTCGTGATAAGGCCTCGTACGAACTGCAACATGAGCAGCGTCGTGCCGACAGCCGACAGCGTTGCAACCGTATTGGCAGCCCCGTCCCCGAGCGGTCCGTCGACCACGATCTTTGCCAGGGCACCGCCGGTCAGCGGGAGACCGCCAAGGCCGACTGCGATGATCGCCACAGGAAGCAGCATGGGCCACAGATACCGGCGACCGGTCGCGGCGATGACGCCGATGGAAAGAAATAGCGCGCCTTTGACCAGAACGTGGTTTGCAGAATAGAAGATCGCCGCCAGTGCAGCACGGCCATCTCCGGCGATCATGCCCATGCCAATGACAGCTACGATGAATCCCATCTGGCTGACGCTCGAATAGGCCAGCACAACTTTGGGCCTGCGTTGCGTCATTCCAATGACCACCCCATAGAGCGCTGCGAACAAGCCTGCAGCTGCGAGTAACGTCCCTGTATGGGGCAACGCCGTGTCGAGGGGGAGAAAGCGGATCATTCCGAGGATACTTGCCTTGACGGCTGCGCCACTCAGCACGGCGGCAGCCGGCGTCGGCGCTGCCGCATAGGCGCGTGGCATCCAGACGTGAAATGGAACAAGACCTGCCTTCATGCCAAAGCCTGCGATCAACAGGCTGATGATCAGGTCGCGGTGCGGCGATGTCGGTAGTGCGGCGGCGGCATCAGCGATTAACAGCCCATTGCCGGGAATATCTGCCGCGAGCAGCACGAAAGCGATCAGCAACAATGTCTCCGCCAGCAGCCCAAGACCGATATAGAGCGCGCCCGCACGCCACGCATCGGCCGTTTCATGCTGGATGATGAGGCCGCAGGCGCCGAGCGTCAGCATCGCCAGGAACAAATAGAAGCCCACCATATCGGCAGCGAGAAATACGCCGATGCACCCCGTCAGTGCGGCGAGCCAGCACACAGCGAACCGCCCGCGGTTCGGCCTGCCCTGCAGATATGGCGATGCGTAGGCCCCGGCCGTGATCCACAGCAGCGCAGCAACGCCGAGCAGCAGCGCGCCGGGGAGATCAAGCGTGAAAGTCAAATGCAGACGGGGCGGGCCGACGACAAGCGGAGAAACGTCGGCGACAAAAAGGACGGCCGCAAATGCAGGGATCGGAGCAAAGGCCAGATACGAGGGCATTCGCAGCAAAGCCCCTGGCCAGAGGCACGCCAGCAGCATCCCGAGCGGAAAAAGCAAGGCGCCAGCGAGCAAGGGATAGGTCTCCATCATCGCAACCCAGCCATCGGTGCCTCCGGACGACCAACTTGCAATACATCGATAGGACCGAGCGCCACGAGCCCCAGCAAGACCGAGAGACAGGCCAGCCCCAGCGCCGCCACTTCCTGATACTTCGGCACCGCGGCATACAGTGTCAGCGGCGCGTTTGGCGGACCCATCGTGCGCGATAGCACGATGTAGATATAGGCGCTCGTGAGCAGCCCTCCTGCGATGATCACGATTGCCCACCACCATTGCGCCGTTGCAATCGTCGCCTCCAGCAACAGCCACTTTGCCAGAAAGCCGCCCGTTGGTGGCAACCCAATCAGGCATAGGCCACCGAGACCAAAGGCGAACATCGTCATGGGAAGCGCGCGCGCGATCCCGCCAAGCTCCGAGATCCGGTCATGACCAAGCGCTGCATAGATAAGTCCGGCAGCCATGAACATGGCGGCTTTCGCGGTCGCGTGCGAAATGGTCTGGAGCATGCCTGCCGTCAGGGCATCGCCATAATGGTGGGGCGACGGATCGGCGCTGAAGGCGAGCGGAAACATCAGAAACAGATAGCCAATCTGCGCGACCGTCGAATAGGCGATCAGCAGCTTAAGCCGCTTCTGTCGGAGCGCGACGATGTTGCCGCAGATAATCGCTGACGCTCCCAGCACGCCAATGAGTTGACTGGCGGCCACACTCAAGAGCCCCGGCAGGGCATCGAACCAGAGCCGAACGATGAGAAAAAACGATCCCTTCACGACGACTGCCGACAGCACCGCACTGGCAGCCGCCGGTGCGCCGGCATGCGCCGGGGGAAGCCAGAGATGCAGTGGAAAGAGCGCCGTCTTGGCGAACAGCCCCAGCGTCATCAGCGTGGCAGCAGCCAGCGTCGCCGGCTCAAGACGCACGCGCTGCGACATCAAAACGATGTCGAGGGTCCCATAGCTTCCGTACAGCAAGGCCGTTCCGACCAGATAGAGGATCGAGCCCAGCAGCGCAAAGAGCAGATAGCGCAACGCTGCCTGCAAGGTCTCCACGCGGCCATCGAGGCAGACCAGCGGCACCGCAGCGAAGGTCAGCAGCTCAAGCGCAACGTATAATGTGAACAGATCGCCGCCGAGAAAGATCATGTTCATCGCGCCCGAGATCGCCATGAGCATGACCCAGAACACCAGCGGTGCGCGGGTTTCAACTGACGCTGCGCGACTGCCGAAATTCGCATGCGCGAACACGCCGATGAGGCAGATCACGATAGCCATTGCCACCATCATCGCGACTGAAAGTCCGTCGGCGCGCAGCGTGATTCCGAGTGGAGGCTGCCAACCACCCACAATGTAGATCAGCGGCTCTCCGCCCTGCCACACTTTCAGGAAGATGATGCATGCTACGATAAAGCCTGCGGGCAACAGAACCCCGGCAATTCTTTCGGCATACCGTCCGCCAAGGACAAACGACAGCAGGATGCCGACGACCGGCAATACGATGGCCAGAACAAGAAGCGCGCCGTCGGCAGTTGTCGCATCAAGCACGGTTGTCGCCGGCATCAGGATTTGCCCTCGCCATCGACGGCGTCGGAACTGTCGGAGCTGATCGATGCCCGGCCGGTCTCATCCGCAAGACGCTGCACGAGCGCGATGGCCATGGCTGTTGCCGCGAAGGCGACGACAATCGCGGTGATCACCATCGCCTGGGGGACCGGGTCACCGCCGAGCCCAGCCGCTGCCGCCCGTCTGGCGATCATACCGAACAGCAGAAATACGCCGCTCCCAAGCAAATTGAATGCAAGGATTTTGCGTAGCGGTTCGGGATTCGTGATGAGCCCGTACAGTCCGATGCCCACCAGCGCAGCACCACACAAGCCGAACAGCGTTGCCGCGTTCATTGCTGTTGCGCCCGTTCCGGCGGTCCCGCGGCCAGCATGGCAAGCGCGACAGCGATCGACAGCGTGAGAGTGGCTTCCACAGCGACAATCAGCGGTTTGGCGTAGCCTTCCGGATAAGCCAGAAAAGCGTCGGCGAATACCCATCCCGCCAAGCCGATGGCAAGGAACAGCATCGGCCCGGCGATGAGCAGACCACGCAACCAGAGCCGACTGATCGCAGGGGCCTTCTGTAATCCCGCGACAATGACAAGGAGCCACATCGCGGCCAGCACCGTGCCACCCTGAAAGGCGCCACCCGGGTCCTTCGCTCCGACCCAGCACATATAGATTCCGAACACGATTCCCACCGGCGGCAAAAGCTGGGCCAGAAAGATCAGCGGGGGATCGGGCTTTGCATAAACCTGCAGACCCGGTGTTCCGCCCCAGGCACGATCCGGCGCCAGCGACCAGACTCCGAGCAAGGCAAGCAGCACAACCACCTTTTCGAGCAACGTGTCGAGCGCGCGGAACACGAACAGCACGCCGGCGACGGGGTTGCCGAGACCACTCGGCGGCAGGTTTTCCATCACCACCGGTGCGAGTGTCGGAACGGCCGCGGGCGGATGGAGCACGACGATGGCAAGACCCGCCACGACCAGCGCACACAATCCACCTGCAGCAAGGCGAACCGGATAACCAACCCTCACACGATCGACATCGTCGGAGCGGGACCGCGCAACGGCGCCGAGCAGCAACAGGCCGGTCATTCCGCCGCCGATCGCCGCCTCTGTCAGCGCCACATCGACAGCGTGGAGGCGAACCCATGCAATGGACAGCAGCAGCCCATAGACAGCGAACATGACAACTGCGGCGAACGCCGTGCGCACAAGAATCGTTGACGCGCCGATCGCCAGGATTAACGCAACGAGAGCGATATCGAAGACGGAAGCGATGCTCATCCGTCTGCTCCGTGTTGACGTATCGCACCGGCGACCAGTTGTGTGACGACCGCCCCGGATAGCTGGACGAGCAGCCACACGATCACCAATTTGACCGCAAGCAGCAGGCTGCTCGTCTGCGGCAGCAAGCCCAGGGTGATCAAGCCAAGACCAAGATTATCAACCTTGGTCAGTGCGTGTAGGCGCGTCAGCGTATCCGGGAAACGCAGCAGACCCACCGTGCCCGCAAGGAAGAACAGCGCTCCTGCGGAGACCGCGCAAATGGTCCAGATATCCATGACAAGGCTCATGCGCCACTCACTCCCCTCTGGCTTCGCGTGATACACCGGACGCGTTTCTGACGAATGCAACAGCCGCAAATGCCGCGAACAGCGCGAGCATCACGGCAACATCCACGACGGGCGGCATCTCGCTCGCGACCGCGAGCAAAAGGAGGATGGCGACTCCTCCGGTGCCAAGCAGCTGGACGGCCATCAGGCGATCGACATCGGCCGACCGCCGAAGAATGGCGAACAAACCCAGTGCCACCGTCAGCAGCACAAAGACCGAGGCCGCGAACAACAGGCTAGACATCGGAGTTTGCGCCGCCGAGCGCCGCTATGCACAGGGCTTCCTCCACCGACAACTGTTCGACGACCGGCTGCGTCACATCGAGACAATGAATGGCCAGATCGCCGTCACAAGATGTTCCGCACGGGAGCGTACCCGGCATCAGGCTCATGATCGCGCAAAACATATTCCGCTTCGTGCCGGGCGGCAGCTGTGCCTGATAGGCGACGAAGCCCGGCTGTAATGGCAGCCGCGGGTGAAGCGCCCGCAGCGCAACGTCCGCTCCCGCGACAATGGACTGAAGGAGAAAGTGCAGGACGAATCCGGCGAGCTTGATCGGGCGGAAGCCCCACTGGTCGGCAGGAAACAGCCTGAGACTTGCCCAGGTCGCTGCGGCAGCTGCGATCAGGCCGGGGCCTAAATCGCCGGGATCACCGCGCGTCAGTACCAGCCAGAAGCAGAAGAAACCGGTAGCGCGGATCGCAGCGCTGCCGATGACCTCCGACCACCTCGCCTCTCCCTTATTGCCGGTCTCGATAGCGCTCATGGAAGCCACCCGTTTCCGCAATATCTGGTCGCGATGAGTCCCCCTGCATATCGAACGACCCTGCACGATACGCCCACGAAATCATCAGGCCCCTTTCAACCATGGAGATCGTGAGGCAGGTCCATACAGCTAGCGACTGCTGTCCGTGCTCCGCTTTGATTTCTGCTTGGCCTTCGTATTATAGACGGGCAGCTGCCGGGGCTCCTCGACAATGATCGGGTGCTGCGGAATCTTCAGACGATCGATGCGAACGTCGTCCCGCAGGGCATCCCGGTCCATCCGGTCACCGCGCTCGACGGAATCGCGTGGCTCCGCACTGGCGGCAAATGCCATGCAGATGAAGAGAATTGCCGTGCCTGTCGTCGCAATCAACCGCCGCATCATCACCTCTCGTATCCTGATCTCTAGAACGCGAAGTCCAGCCGTGGGCCGATCATCCAGTCCCTATAGTGACGCAGCGCCACGTTCGAATTCCGCGCTTCGTAGATCACGTTGGTGGTGAGCGATACATTGCTGGCGATATTGTATTTCAAGCCGAGAGAGGCCGAATAGATCTGATCCTCCCGGTCCCGGTTCAAACCATCGGTGAACCAGAATGCCTCGAAAAATGGCGTACTGACGATGGACCATTTCGAATTCAGTTCCACCTCAATGCCGACCAGCGCATCGAAACGCCAGCGCCTGGCCTCGGCGAGATCGGAGAACCGATAGGTGAGCTGGAGAAGCGGCGAGAGCGTGACATTGTCGAAGCTGAAATCGCGCGCGATGGCACCCGTTATGTCGTGAGAGGTGAAGGCGAGATCGCGAAAGACGCCGTCGTAATCATATCTGTTTTCGTAGGTGGCGCTTATTCTCCAGCCATACAGATTCTTCGTCAACCGCGCTCCCAGACGCGCAATGGCGGCGTTGGCATCATGCTCTCTGGAAAATGCTTCGAACTGGGCACGTGCAAAAATGCGGTAGGACAGGTCCGGCGCAAGTTTGCCGTCCAGCCGCAAGCTCACATCAGGCTCATAGTAAAAGTCCCCGCGCCGGTCATCGCGCGAAAACAGGGCATTGGCCGTGTAGGTGGGCGATAGGGATCCGACCACGCTCCAGGTCGGACTCATCGACGTATATTCGACCTTTCTGAGCTCGGTCAGGTCGATGTCGGCAGCTACTGCCCCGCCGGCATAGAGGAAGCTGGTTGCTGCCAGGACAATTCCCGATCCACGCATTGCACACTCCCCAGACAATTACTCTCCGTCGGTCGATGGCGCTGGCTTCGATGATGACAGCCCCATGATCTCGCTCCCCCGAGCGGAGAATGGCCGATAGTGCTAGTAGTCCACGGCATCGCGGATAATCGGACAGGTCATACAGTGGCCGCCACCACGGCCGCGACCGAGTTCCGCGCCGACGATCGTAATCACCTCGATGCCCTCCTTGCGAAGCAGCGTGTTGGTGTAGGTGTTACGATCATAAGCATAGACGACACCCGGCGATGCGCAAACGAGATTTGCGCCACTGTCCCATTGAGTCCGCTCCCGCTGATAGTCACTGCCACCGGCTTCGACCACCCGCAGCTTCTTGAGGCCCAGTGCTTCCTCGACGACGCAGACAAATGACTTCTTCTCCGCATGCAGTTCGACCCCGCTCGGATGATCGCTCGGACGATAGGAATAGGTACGCGTCTGGTTCATGAAATCCGGCGCGAGCAACACGCAGTCGCGGTCGGCGAATGTGAAAACAGTATCGAGATGCATGGCCGCGCGGATCTTCGGCATCGCCGCAACAATCACGCGCTCCGCGGCCTTCTTTTTGAACAAGGTCGCGGCAAGTTGGCTGATCGCCTGACGGGAGGTGCGTTCGCTCATGCCAATCAGCACCACCCCCTTGCCGATAGGCATCACATCGCCCCCCTCTAGCGTGGCCAGGCCGTGGTCCTCCGTCGGGTCGCCCCACCAGACATTGACGTTGCCGGCAAAATCGGGATGAAACTTGTAGATCGCGGTGGTGAGGATCGTTTCCTCATGTCGCGCAGGCCAGTACAGCGCGTTGAGGGTGACACCGCCATAGATCCAGCAGGTCGTGTCGCGCGTATAAAGCGTGTTCGGCAGCGGCGGGAGAAGGTATTCAGTCGCCCCCGCGGCCTCCTTCACCATCCTGAGTGCAGCGCCTCCATGCGCTTCGGGAAAGTCATGAGTCGACAGGCCACCGATCAGCGTTTCCGCGAGCTTTCGGTTATCCAGCCCGGACAAGTAGCTTTTGAGCTCGTCGATGAAGCCAAGGCCAACCTGGTTCGGCACGACCTGATTATCCAGGATCCAGGCCTTGCCCTCCGGGACTGCGAGCGTCTCGGCGAGCAGGTTGTGCATCTCGACGACATCGACGCCGCGGTCTCGCATTTTGGTGACGAAATCGAAGTGGTCGCGCTTCGCATTATCGACCCAGAGCACATCATCAAACAGCAACTGATCGCAGTTAGACGGGGTCAAGCGTGTATGAGCAAGGCCCGGAGAACAGACCAGGACCTTGCGCAGCTGGCCAACTTCGGAGTGCACACCAAACGAGACTTTTTTTGCGCTGGCCATCGTGAACTCCCATCGATTTCCTAGATGCTGATATAGCCGGTGGCGAGGCCATGGATGCCGACAATGCATCCGACGACAGCGACGCCGAACAGGACCCATTCTGCCGGAGTGAAGAGCTGCTGTTTGAGCTCCCTCCGTGTGATGAAATACAGGATTGTGCCGGGCGCGTAGATGATGAAGCCAAGCAGCAGAAACTTCATACCGCCGGCGAACAGCAGGAAGATCGTGTAGGCTGTCGCCAGAACAGCGATGATCGTGTCCTTGCGCAGATCGCTCGGATCGGTCTCGTAAGTCTCCTTGCGATAGACCAGCATCAGCGCGAACGCCGCCGAGAGGAAATACGGAATCAGCGACAGGTGGCTGCACAGCGAAAGAGCGAAGGTGAAGGCATCGTCGGAAAACAACGTCGCGATGAGCACAGCCTGAACCAGCAACGTGCTCATCAGGAGCGCCATTGACGGAACCTGATTTGCGTTTTCGCGCGCCAGGAAGGCCGGCATGTCTTGCCTCTTCGCCGCAACCGACAGCACTTCGGCGGCCATCAGGGTCCAGGCAAGATAGGCCCCGAGCACCGAGATAATTACGCCGATGCCGATGAAGATGGCACCCCAATGACCAACGGCCGCTTCGAGCACGCCGCCAACCGAGGGTTGACGCAGTTGCGCCAGTTCTTCGCGGGGGAGGATGCCGTATGCAAGAATAGACACCGACGCGAACAAAGCCAACACGGCCAAAAATCCCGTCACGGTCGCAATACCGACGTCCTCGCGCCGTTGCGCGAAGCGGGAGTAGTTGCTGGCGCCTTCGATGCCGAGAAACACGAAGACCGTGACCAGCATCGTCGCCTTGATCTGCGCGAAGAGATTTCCGTAGTCCCCGCTTGCGCCGCCCCAGAGGTTTCCGACGAACACATCCGGCTTGAAGAAGAAGATCGACAGGACGACGAACAACAGCAGCGGAATGAGTTTGGCAATCGTCACGATCTTGTTGATCGCTGCCGCCTCCTTGACGCCGCGCAGCACAAGGAAATGGAACGCCCAGACACCGACCGACGATAGTGCGATGGCAGTGACCGTATTGCCCTGACCGAGCGCGGGGAACAATGCGCCGAGCGTCGACTTGATCAGAATCCAATAGGATACGTTGCCGACGCAGGCACTGGCCCAGTAACCAAAGGCGGAGAAGAAGCCGACATAGGGCCCGAACCCCTCCCGCGCATAGGCGTAGACGCCCGCATCGAGATCCGGCTTGCGGTTGGCCAGCGTCTGAAACACAAATCCCAGCATCAGCATGCCGGCACCGGCGACGGCCCAAGCGATCAGCGCTCCATAGATGCCCGTGGCCTGAGCAAAGTTACGCGGTATCGAAAACACACCGGCGCCGACCATCCCGCCGACCACCATGGCCGTGAGCGTCCAAAGCGGCAGTTTCTGGTCGCCAGCATTGCTCATGGCTGAAGCGCTCCCCAAAGCACGCTCAAGGGCAGATGCAGCCGGCCTGCATATGGGGCCTGCAGGCGATCACCTGCGACCGGGGCATGCAAGACATCACGATGGGTTCGAGGAAAGCGACGGGATTGAGGAAAGTTCGGCCACGAAGAATTTGCGCATCGATTATGTTGCGCAGCGTCATGAGCCGGGCACGGAAAACACACCGCTGCGCGCAAGGCGCGGGCAGACGCAAACGACATCAGGTCCTGCACCGTGTGCCCCTTTCCAACACCAATGACTGGAATGAAGAGCACATTCGGGATGCACCACGATATCGGGTGATGCCCTAGGCCGAACACGGGAGTTTCCCTAGGTGCCGAAGCGGGCGCCGGCGCTGAATAGCGCACGATCCGACTATGCTTGCGCCGATGGGCGCGAGTCCGCCGCCCCTTCTTTGCCCCTGAACCATGCCACATACAATGTCGGCAGGAAGATCAGGGTGAGAAGCGTCGCAACCAGAAGCCCACCCATGATCGCAAAGGCCATCGGCCCCCAGAACACCGTCGGAGCGATCGGTATCATGCCGAGCACGGTCGACACGGCCGTCAGCATGATCGGGCGGAAACGTGAGCTCGAGGCATCCAGCGCCGCGTCCCACACGCTTTTCCCCTCACTGCGTTCAGCATCAATCTGACCGATCAGGATTACCGCATTTTTTGTGATCATGCCGATCAGTGCGAGAATCCCCAGAATCGCAACGAAGCCGAGCGGCCTGCCTGACAGCAGAAGGGCGGCGACCACGCCGATAAGCCCAAGCGGCGCCACGCTCAGGACGAGAAATAGCCGCTGAAAGCTCTGGAGCTGGATCATGAGGACCGTAAACATGATCAGCAGCATCGCCGGCACAACGGCGATGACCGACGCCTGCGATTTCTGGCTTTCTTCAACCGTGCCCCCAACCACGATGCGGTAGGATGCTGGAACGGTCTTCGCCAGGGCGGCAATGGCCGGCGTCAGCGAAGTGACAACGGATTCCGGAATTGCACCGGCGGCGATATCCGTCTGCACCGTCAGGGTCGGGACACGGTCGCGCCGCCAGATCAGGGGATATTCCTGCTCGTATTCGAAACTTGCAAACTGGCTGAGCGAAACCGTCTGCCCGCCTGGCAGCGGGACTTGCAAATTACGCAAATTGGCCAGCGAGACGCGCTGCTCATCGACCGCGCGCGCAACAATATCGACCAAATAGATATCATCGCGAACCTGGGTGACCGTGGTGCCCGAGATGACCGTGTTCAGCACGCCTGCCAAAGCTTGAGAACTCAGACCCAGCAACCGCGCCTTGTCCTGATTGATTCGAATGCGCACCTGCCTTGCCGGCTCGATCCAGTCGAAATTGACGCCATTCGTCTTGGGGTTGGCGGCGATGACCTGGGCAAGCTTGAACGCAATTTCGCGCACCATGCCGATGTCAGGACCACTGACGCGATATTGTACGGGCCAGCCGACCGGCGGCCCAAGCTCGAGGGGCGAGACCCGTGTAATCGCACTGGGAAAATCATTCGCCAGCAGCGTCTCCAGCTTTGCGCGGATGCGGTCACGCGCCGCGACATCCTTTGCGACAACCACCGACTGGGTAAAGAAATCATTTGGCAGCTGAACATTGAGCGGAAGGTAGAACCGGATGGCGCCGCGGCCCACATAGGTGCTCCAGCGTGCAACGTCCGGATCACTCTTCAGGGCGGCATCGAATTTCTGTGCGGCTGTCCTGCTGGCATGAATGGATGCGTTCTGCGGCAGACTGATATCGACGAGCAATTCCGGACGATCGGACGACGGGAAGAATTGCCGGGGGATGAACGGGAGCAGAAGAAACGAGCCGACGAAAAGCACCAGCGAGAGCGCGATGGTCAGCCATTTCGCCCGCATGGCGAATATCAGGAAGCCGCGATACCACCTGAAAACTCTGCCGGGGGCGTCTGTCTTGCGTTCCGTCGGCGGCTTGAGGATGACAACGCCCATCAGCGGAGCGAAGATCACCGCAACGAACCATGAGACGATCAGCGCGATACTAACAACGGCAAAGAGGGAGAACGTGTATTCTCCCGCAGAACTCGCGGCAAAGCCGACAGGAACGAAGCCCGCGATGGTCACGAGCGTTCCCGCCAGCATCGCAAACGCATAGGTGCGAAAGGCAAAGCTGGCAGCCTGGACCTTGTCGTCGCCTGCGGCCAGCCGGTTCAGGGTGGCATCCGTGGTGGTCATTGCATCATCGACGAGGAGCGCGAGGGCGATAATGAGCGCGCCGAGCGATATGCGCTGCATGTCGATTCCGGCAAGCTTCATGATCGGGAACACGATGGCAAGTGTCAGTGGGATGGACAGCGCAATGATCAGGCCCGGGCGCACGCCGAGGCTGATAAAACTCACCACGAGAATGATGGCAATTGCCTGCAGCAGTGACGTCATGAATTCTGAAATGGCACTCTCGACCGTAACAGCCTGGTCGGCAATGAGCTTCGGTTCGATGCCAATCGGAAGATCCGCCGTGATCGCAGCCATCGCCCGCTTCAGATTCTTGCCGAGCGCGAGAATGTCTCCGCCGTCACGCATCGAGATGGCCAGGCCAATGGCGGGCTCGCCGTTGACGCGAAACAGAGGCTGCGGCGGATCGGCATAGCCGCGGGTAATCCGGGCGATGTCGCTCAGGCGGATCATGCGCCCGCCGGCGACGAAATTGATGTCGGCGACATCTTGCTCGGACTGAAATGCGCCCGACACCCGAAGCGATAACGTCTCGTCGCTCGTTTGAATCGTGCCGGCTGGCCTTATGATATTCTGCGTCTGGAGAGCGGACAGCAGTGCCGTGCGGTCGATGCCGAGGCTTGCCAGTTCCTTCATCGAGAATTCAACGAAGATCCGCTCGTCCTGAGCCCCCAGCAACTCGATTTTCGATACGTCGGGGACAAGAAGAAGCTTCGAGCGCACGTCTTCCACATAGTCGCGAAGCGCGCGGTGCGTAAAGCCGTCGCTCGTGAAGCCATAGATAATTCCGAACGTATCGCCGAAATCATCGTCAAACCCGGGGCCGACCACCCCTGCCGGCAGCGTATGGCGCATGTCGCCGATGTTCTTGCGCACCTGATACCAGGTGTCGGCCACTTGCGCGGCGTTCGTGCTCCCCTGCAGGTTTACAAAGATCGTGGTGACGCCTGCCCGCGTAAAACTGCGCAGGAAATCCAGATGAGGTGTTTCCTGCAGCTTGCGCTCGAGCCGCTCGGTGACCTGTTTGACGGTCTCCTCGACCGTTGCTCCGGGCCATGCCGCCTGAACGACCATCGTCTTGATGATGAACGACGGGTCCTCGCTGCGACCGAGGCGGAAATAGGACAGGACACCAAAGATAACGGCAATAATCATGACGTAAATCACCAGGGAACGGTGCCTAAGTGCCCATTCCGAGAGATTGAAGCCGGTCATTGCTCTGACCCAAGCAGGCGTATTTTCTGGCCGGGGTGCAGTGCCTGCACACCCGCGGTCACGACGATCTCTCCCGTATCGAGTCCCTGCGATACGACGACCTGTGCTTGCTCGAAGCGCAGGACGTCCACGTTTCGGATCGAAACCGTCCGGTTCGCGGGATCGACGATCCAGACTGCGGGCTGTTGATTGGCCCGCGTCAATGCCGATGCCGGGATCTCTATGATGGGGACGGCATCCATTTGCATGCGCCCCACGACGGTCGCGCCAAGCCGCATGGTCGACGGCGGATCCGTCAGGCCAACCTTGATTTCAAAGGTGCGCGTGACGGGATCGGCCTGGGCGCCGACCTCACGGATGCGGCCGTGAGCCGTCACGTCGGGATCGTCCGTCAGGCTGACGGTTATTTGCGGATCGCTCGGTGCTGATCGAAAGAACTGAGCCGGTACGTCGAAAACTGCGTCGCGACCATCTTTACGTGCCAGCCTGACAATCATTTGTCCGGCCTGGACGACTTCTCCAGCGCCTGGCCCGACAGCCGTGATGACGCCCGGTGCGTCCGCCTTCAGCTCGGTAAAGCTCACCAGATCATGTGCCGTCTTGAGCTGCGCCTCGGCGGCATCGACCTGCGATTGAGCGGTTTGTTGCGCTTGCGTTGCCTGGTCGTAGTTGACGCGCGTGGTCCAGCCCTGTGCAAGCAGTGTCTGCTGGCGATCAAAATGATTGCGCGCCTGGGTCAGTTGCCCCTGCGCCGCCGCGACTGCCGCCTGGGCCTGGCGCAACGTGTTCAACTCATTCTGGGATTCAAGCCGCGCGATGACCTGACCGGGCTGCACCCGGTCTCCGGTTCTTCCGTTGTTTTCGATGAGCCGGCCCGAGATGCGAAATGCCAGCGCCACCTCGTCTTCCGCTTCGATACGGCCGGTGAATGAAAGCGGCGCGCCCGCTACGCTCTTCGCAACAGTGACCGCGCGCACGGGCCGCACGACAGGAGCAGTTTCATCAGTCTCCCTGCTGCATGCCGTCAGCAGAAATGCCGGCAGAATTATTAGAATAACTATAATCGTCCGACATCGTGTCACTCCGCATATGTCAGCATCACTGGCATACGCAGGCATGAATGGACCCTCGATGACCATGATTGCGCCGCCACATTCACCCGACCGCCATGCAGAAACAGATAGCAGCTCCTGTCTATGCGATCGCTTGCCCGCCAATTTTTCTATGACTGAAAGTATTCTGGGGTTGCGGACATCTGGCCGGTATCGGGAAAACTACTGATCGCACGAACGATTCTCTGATGCGCTGCCGGACACTCCCAAATCGCAACAAGATTCATGCGTCCAGTTGAAGGCGATCAGGTTCCTTGTGCAGAGCAAACGCGGCAATTAACTGAAATTACTTCCATTGTTACTTCGATGTTTTCAGCGTGAGAATAGTCAATCGCGGCATCAAACGATCTGACGACATCTCACTTGACGTCAATTCAATCAGAGGTACTTAGTAGGGAGGACTTCCCGCGAGAGAGCCATGGCATTTAACCTTAGTGGTTATCTGCTCATCGCTCGATCCAAGATGCATCGGACTACATGATGGCCCACAAGGCTCACGTAGACGAATCGTGTCGAATTCATGTTCGGGCAAAGGTCGTCGCTCACGACACTTTCAACGGCACTGCTAGCGCGCGAACAAAGTCGAAACCCGGCAAATCAAGCCTTGAGATCCAGCTTTTGGCGCTGCAAGAGGATATGCAGCAGCGGATTGCATCAGACCTTCACGATTCGACTTGCCAGCATCTGCTGGCCGCGAGTTTGAATATGATGCGCATGAGGCACGCCGTCGCTGATATCGGCAGTGCCATAAAAGTTTGTGATGAGATCGACGCGTCAATCGGTGAAGCCCTTAGGGAAATCAGGGCTTTTACTTATCTCTTGCATCCCCAGAACTTGCTCGACGGCAGACTGAAGTCGGCGATCGAGCAGTTTGCGATGGGCCTTTCATCGCGGACATCGCTGGAGACGCGTCTCAAGATCGATGCCGCGGTCGATAAATTGCCCAATGACACACAGCGTTCGTTGCTGCGCGTTGTCCAGGAAGCCCTCGCGAACGTCTTTAGGCACGCGAAAGCGACGCTGGTGACCGTCTCGATCAAGGCCACAGACACCAACATCACGCTTCGGATTAGCGATAACGGCTGCGGAATGCCGCTCTCCCAAACGAGAGATGGCCATGAAGCAGTGTCACTTGGCGTTGGAATTCCGGCCATGAGAGCGAGACTGGATCAGATGCGAGGCACATTCGAGATCCACTCGTCATCCACTGCGGAATGCAGCGGGACCACGGTGTACGCGACTATTCCGCGAGCCATCTCGCGCAAAGGAAACAAGCCCGTGGATATCCACCAGGGCGGCCGGGGACCGGCGAAAACCCGACAATCGCATGGCTGAAGGCCAGCCAACGATTTCAAAAATCCAACGCTCAGAGAGGACAAGGAATTTCAGAGGTTAGATTTTCTCGATGAAAGTATTTCGCCGTCCGTAAAGAAATGACATCGGAGTGCTGAGAACCATGAAGCAGATTATGATAGCCGATGATCATGACGCGGTGCGGGCCGGAATCCGTGCGGTTCTCGAACGACGTCCCGGATGGGAGATCGTCGCCGAGGCCCGCGATGGCAAAGAGGCCGTCGCCTGCGCCATCGAGAAACATCCGGATGTCGCTATTGTTGATTACTCTATGCCATTCATGACCGGCATCGAAGTTGCGAGGCGAATGAAGGAGTACAAACTACCAACAGAGATTCTTATCTTCACGATGCACGACTCGATCGCGCTCGAGCTGCAGGCATCTCAAATTGGCGTTCGCGCATTCCTGCGAAAATCCGACGCCAACAAAATGCTCCTGGCGGCTGTTGAATCACTGATGCATCACAGATCGTTTTATGCGGGCGATAGTTGCGGCGCGATGGCCGGATCGGCAGACGGAAACATCGGTGCAGGCCGGTCGCTTTCGCCGCGAGAGAGGACAATCGTCAAACTGGTGGCCGAAGGTTACAGCAACAAGCGTGTAAGCGAAGCCTTGAATGTGAGCATCAAAACGACCGAGACCCACCGGGCTGCGGCGATGCGCAAGCTCAACATAAAATCGACTGCAGGTCTGGTGCGGTACGCCGTTCGAAACAATCTGGTAGAAGCATGACTGCGCAAACGTGGTCGACGGCCTTCACGGAACTGGCCGTCGTGACGCATATCATTTTAAGGCGACCGTTCTAGCGAGCTGCTTTCGTCAATTTGGATATGGCCAGTGGTTCCAACAAATGGGAACAGCACTGTGAAGCAGATCTTGATTGCGGACGATCATGAAGTCGTGCGATCCGGACTGCGCGCGATCGTCGAAAGCCGTGCGGACTGGGCTGTGAGCGGAGAAGCGAGCGATGGCAGGGCCGCGGTCGCCATGATCAGGGACTTGAAGCCGGATATCGCAATTGTCGATTATTCCATGCCCGTCCTGAATGGTCTGGAGGTGAGCCGTCAGATCAAGTTGCATCACCCCCGGACGGAGGTTCTCATCCTGACAATGCACGAAAGCAATGAAATCCTCACCGAATCCCTCCTGGCAGGAGTGCGGGGCTTCTTGCTGAAGTCAGACGCGCGACATCATCTCGTTGCAGCGATCGACGCACTCCTCAATCACCGGCCTTACTTCACCAGCGTGGTCGTGGAAAAATTGCTTCACGACTACCTGGCCAGCAAAAAGGACAAATCGAAAGTTCTGCTGTCGTTACGCGAGCAGAACGTCGTTCAGCTGATCGCCGAAGGACACACCAACAAGTCCGTCGGCACAATTCTGACTCTCAGCGTGAAAACTGTCGAAGCCCACCGCGCATCCGCCATGCGCAAGCTTGGAGTTTCCTCCACTGCCGAATTGGTCCGGTATGCAATTCGCATGAAACTGATTGGACCCTAGCTGCCATAGAAAATGTGGGGGATCATGCCTGAGCCGAGAGTGGACCAAGCCATCTTAGCCAAGGACGTTCGAAGTCGGGATCTTCCGACGGCAGGCGCGAATGCCGGCCGGCGGCTGACCCTCGGGGGAGCACTCGTTATTCTGGGTGTTGCCAGCGGCATCTTCCTCGCATGGCGCGCGTCGTCCAGCCTTCTCATCATATTTGCGGCGATCTTGCTTGCATCGTTTCTCGATGCCTGCGCTCGGTCGCTTGGTCGATACATTCCGATCGGGCGCGCGTGGCGGTTAGCCATCGTGATCGTCATCCTGACTGCAGTGGTCGTGCTGGGCACAATATGGGGGATTGGAAAAATCCCCGAGCAGGCCCGGATCCTGATGCGCGTCATGGACGCACAACTGGATATCCTGCAACAACGCCTGCTGGCTTTTGGCGTGGATCTGTTCGGCCCGGACGGAGGGCGCGACTTCTCCCGCTGGTTTCCCGATCACGACAAGCTCTTTGGCCACGCACAATCGGCCGTCGGGACCGCCTCGAGCTTTCTTGCCAATACGCTTGTCATCATATTTCTCGGCCTTCTCTTTTCGCTCGATCCGCAGGCCTATCGCGACGGCGTCGTATTGCTGGTCAAACCCTCCTCGCGTGAGCGCATGCGCTCTGTTCTGGATGAAATGGGCGCCGTGCTGCGCTCATGGCTCATGGGACAATTGATCCGGATCGTCCTGATGACCGCCTGCGTGTGGCTGGCGCTCTATTTGCTCGGGCTTCCAAGCGCCTTTCTGCTCGGCCTGCAGGCCGGTCTGTCGAATTTTGTGCCTTATCTCGGCCCGATATTGGCCAGTATCCCCGTGGGATTGGTGGCAATGCCGCTTGGCCCCTCGATGGTGATCTGGGCCATCGGGATCTACACCGTTATTCAATCCATCGAGGGCTATGTGATCGGCCCGCTCATTCAGCGACAAGCAGTGGAGCTGCCTCCCGCATGGACGCTGGTCGCCATCGTCCTGTTCGGCTCTCTGTTCGGCGTCCTGGGAATTGCGCTTGCGATGCCCCTCTTCGCGATCGGGCGTGTCGCTGTTCTTCGACTCTATGTCGAGGACTGCCTGGGAGATCACCTGAACAACGGTCAGGACCTTGGATAGCGGCGGGAAACTCCGACTAGATTGAAATATTGCCCATCGCAAGATTGTAGAGGCCGGCGGCAGCAGCCACGAGAATCGCTCCGAACAGGACTCCCTCGGCAGACGCAAAGACCGTCGCTTTCTGTTCCCGCCGCGCGATCACAAACAGGATCGTTACCGGCGCATAGAGAAGTGCCGAAAGCAGCAGGAACGTGGGACCGCCTGCATAAATCATCACAGCCGCGTAAACCGTGGCAAGTGCACCGCGCACCCCGTCGATGGCGCGGCTATGCGACTCCGTCCGATATGTTTCCCCGGACCATGCGAGTTTGAGTCCGTAGGCCGCGACAAACAGATAGGGGATGAGCGTCATTGAACTCGTCATCTTCAGTGCCAGTGTGAAGGCATATTCGGCGAAATAAGTGACGAGCAGGAACAGCTGAATAAGGCAGTTGGTCAACCACAGCGCGCCCGATGGCACTTTGTTGACGTTCTCACGCGTGAGGAAAGACGGCATCGTGCCATTGACGGCTGCGGAATGGAGAACCTCGGCCGCAAGCAATGACCAGGACAGATAATTTCCAAGCACAGAGATCAGCAGGCCGATGCTGATGAATACCTTGCCCCAGGGCCCGACGATCGCTTCGAGTACGCCCGCCATCGAGGGCGTCGCGAGGGCGCCCAGCTCCGGGCGCAGTAGAACTCCGTAGGACAGCATGGTGACGAGGACAAGCAGAGCGAGCACACCAAGAAAACCGAGAACCGTCGCGATCCCGACATCGTTGCGGTTTCTTGCATAGCGTGAGTAGACGCTTGCTCCCTCGATCCCCACGAAAACGAATACTGTGACAAGCATCGTGTTGCGAACCTGGTTCGACACACTGGCGAAGCTCGGCTCCTCACCGCCCCAGAAATTATCCGCGAAGACCTCGGCCTTGAATGCAAAAGCGGCAACGACGATGAAAAGAACTATCGGTATCATCTTCGCAAATGTCGCAATCGTATTGAGCGCGGCAGCTTCCTTGATGCCCCGGAGGATCAGGATGTGAACGCTCCAGAGCAGCACCGACGCGGCCACGATCGCAACCGGTGTGGTGCCGTCGCCAAACACCGGGAAGAACTGTCCCAATGTCGCCTTGATCAGCACAAGACACGCAACGTCGGCAAGGCAGCATCCGATCCAGTAACCGGCCGCAGACGCAAAGCCGGCATATTCGCCGAAGCCGGCCTCGGCATAGGCGTAGATGCCAGTATCGAGATCGGGCCGGCGGCGGGACAACGTCTGAAAGACAAAAGCGAGCATCAGCATTCCTGTGCCGGCGATGCACCAGGCAACCAGGGCACCGAGACCGCCCGTGGCGCGACCGAATGCCGATGGCAATGCAAAGATTCCGGAGCCGACCATCGAGCCGACCACGAGCCCAATCAACGCCCCCCGCGAAAGCTTCTGATCGGATGAACTGGATGATGTTCCCATTTTCTATTGAACCTGACGCTCGAAGACGATCGGTCGAATGAAGAAGCATCAACATAGACGCAGCAATACGAGGACACCGTTTCCAGGTCCTCCGAGATCGTTCCAGCTATCCGCTCGCACCTTCCGCAGTCGATGACACGGTGTCGTCCTCATCGAGCAGAACAGTCGCCCCGGAGAGCCGGTCAAAGAGTTTTATGCGAGCTGCAACGGGTGGCCAGGCGTAAAGAAAGATCTCCGAAGGCTTCCAGATCGCAACCCAGCCCAGAATAAGGAAGCTCTCCGAGAAAACCCTTGAAAACGGTCCCTCCGTCATTCGCTGGGAAAAGCTCCAGCCAAGCAAAAGGCAGATGAAAAGAATCACCATTCCGACGACGAGGGACAACCGGCCGGTCTTGAACAACTCGCTGAGTTCACGCGAGACGGCCTGGCTTCGAAGGCCAAAGTAGTATCTGACGGCGGCTGCTATATCAGACACATTCGTTTTCCGGAGTTCATCAGGCGGCAGATAGATGACGATTTCAATGTGAACACGGTCGGAGAACTCCAGCGCGCGATCAACGATATATTCTTCAGCCTGAATCGCGAGATCAGTCTCGCGGAACGGAGACGGATCGAGCGTATCGAAGAGCTGCGATGCTTTACGAAGCTTCATCTCTATTCGCCCGACTTGTGCACCTTCAGTCAAACCCCTTCTCATAAGCCTTTCTCGATTGCCTTCGAGCAACGCAGCACGAGCCGGACTCGTCCCAGCAGATCACTGACGCCATCACCAGGACAATCAGGTGTTTTCCCTAGGCGAGACGCTGGATCCGGATCGCAAAACGCGGATGGCGCCGACATTCATTGCGTGCGGCGACGCCTCACCCAGGCCGGAGATGAATTGGCGCCGCGAGCTCATCGGAAAATCCCCTAGGTCCCCTAAGGTGATCAGCCGATATCGCATCGGCCTCACAGAAGCCTAGGCTAGCCTTTTGAAGGAGGACATGACGTTTGGAATTCGCGACAACAGGCGCGATTACGACTGGATCGTCGATGAGTGAACTGGATCTGCCACCGGGTCGGCATGCTGAAGACCTTCACTTCAGAACGAGAAGCATTGTCCTCAGGCAGCTCCCCTTTCTTGCCATTCTCGCGCTCGCAATTGCAGGCGTTGCCTATACGAATTTTTCAGGCAAACCACTCATTGGCTATTGGGAGTTCCTTGCCCTCGCAATTGGTGTCGTCTGCGTCGTCACCGAATGGACCGAGCTCGATGACAGGCAGGCTCGGGTTCGACTGGTGTGGACGCAGGCGCTTCACTGGATCGCCGTTCTTGTTACGATGAACATCATGCTGCTGGCGGGCGTTCAACAACTTATGCCCGCGCCTGCGACAAGTCTCGTACTTCTGATGTTACTCGCGCTCGGCACCTTTCTCGCCGGGCTGAATCTTATGTCGCTGCAAATGGGGTTCCTCGGCCTCTCGATGGCTCTGGCAGTTCCCGCGATCTCCTGGATCAAGCAATCGGCGCTCTTTCTGATTCTGGTTGTAGTTTTCGTGATCGGCCTTGCCATGGCTTTCTGGTCGTTCCGGACGGATACGCGTCGATCCGAGCGAACAGCATCTTCACGGCCCGCTTCACCGGGTGACCCGGTTGCCGATCACCAGGATACGTCGGACGATGACACATCGGACATCGAAGCGGCTCGCCGGCGCCTTGGACTGAGTGACGATTAGCGAATCTGACAAATCGGGAAGCTGCGTTTGGGCCGCATGGAGATGCGCATCTTTTTCATTTAAGAGTTTCCGTTCAAGCGATTCTTAACAGGAGATGTCATGAAGCGTTTTATTGCCGCGGCAGGTTCGGGACTGATTTTCTTGTGCGCTGCGCTATCTGCGCATGCGGAGCCTCGCGATTCCGTCGAGCGTGGCCAGAGACTGGATACTGACGCAATTCGGGACGATGTCCGCACCAACCGCCTGAAGACACCAGCGTCGCCGCTCACCGTAGAACAACCGCGGCAACCCCAAGGACAGACACTGCACCGCAGAGGACGACCACGCACGCACGCTTTGCCGCGGCCTCCGAGCGAGCGACAATTGCGGCTGCGCCAGCAACAGAAATCAGTTCAGTGATATTAGCGTAACGTCAGCGTCGCTATTCCCGCGGCAAGGCTCACGCCAATCTGGCGCTCAAGCGACAATGGCTGGAGCATCACAGTCCTGCGAGATCCCCCAATCAGAACATTCGCGCCCAGACCCGGGCCAAACGCAACGCTGCCACTCGCTCCGACGTAATTTCCACGGAGCGTACCCCGGCCGACCTGGGAGTTTCGGGCGAAGACCCGCCAGACCAGCGCGCTCGAGGGAGTTATGCCGAGATCCAGGCCGATGCGGCGCACCGTTCCCTCATAGATGTACTGCCGTGACCCATTTCGCAGTCTGAACACGCAGCGCAGTGTCTGACGTGAACCGATAATCAACCCAATCCGGGGATTGCTCATACATGTCAGCGTTCCTGCCCTGAATGCGGCAGAGGAAGCCGGCAGCGATGAGACGCACAGCAAAAGGGATGCGCTGAAAAGTCCAAGCAGGGCCTTCTTCCTCATGGGAGCCTCCACTTTCTGCGCGAGAATATGACAGTGGCTACCTGGCGTCGCAAGATCGTCCCGTCAGACACAACTAACGAGCTGACTCGCTTTCGATTCGAATAGTTACGACGCGATGCGGCCCGGCGCGATTCCTGGTCGAGCCATGTCCGCGGACGATTGCGAGTGATAGCATTACGCGATCTTTGGCCTGGCCGCCGTATCCTCCGCCGCATCTACGTGGACGCTCACATCTGCCAGCACGTCGATCCGCTCCGGCTCAAGCAAGCAAAGCTGACCATCCGGCCCGGCCGCAAGCCTGTGAACATAGAAGTGCGTGCTGGCCGCATCAGCAGCACCCATGACTGGTGACGGAGCCGAAATGACCTTCAACGATCCGAAGGTGCCGATCCAGTCGATATGGCGATGCCCGTGCATGACGATGGCCCGATCGGCAAGCGCCTCCAGCCGGCGTACAAACCAGCTGCCGTTGATCACAGCCGTGCCGATGCGTTCAGCGAAGGCTGTCACTGGCATCGGATACTCCATCAGGTGATGATGCAATGCGATTATCCAGCGTGCCTTCGGGAACTCGGCGATGAAAGCCTCCAGCCGGCGTGTCTGCTCGATCGAAACGAAGCCAAGAGCATTGGTGAAGGAGAAATGCGTTTCAGCATTGGAATTGAGAAGCGCGATGCCGAGTCCATTCTCTTCCAGAGGCGGCACGACCATCGGATACAAGTCATCGAAGACCCCACCCAGTCGGGCTGCACGCTGCAAGCTACCGAGATCTGCGAAATCGGCCATCGGACGGCGATACGGCGCCAACGCGTCGTTCAGTGTCGTTGTAAGACCTTTCCCGTCTTTCACAACAAACGCACGATCGCCCTGAATGGCGGCAATGGCCGAAAGCGTACGGACCTGTCGCAACCGTTTGCCCGGACTGAACGGCAGATCCAGCCGCGCCGGATTCGCCCGGTCCACGATGTTGATATCGTGATTGCCGGGCAGCACGAGCGTGCGCGCAGCGAGGTCCGGGTAGTGCGACAGGACGTCCAGAAACTCCGCCCATTCGGTCGCCCGTCCGGCATCGGTCATATCGCCGCTGATCAGCACATGGTCGAGCGGATCAACGGCGTGAATGGCGGCCAGCCGCGCCATCACCTGCTGGAGACGCTCGTTTCCCTGCGGCCCGGCGCGCCCGCTTTCAATGCGAAACCCGTAACGTTCGCCCACCACATGAAGGTCCGACAAATGAGCGACACGCCAGATCCTGGCATGCGCCGGCGCTGCATCGAAGGCGACAAGATCGACTGGCTGCGCCATCCGGGCATCGGCCAGACCCCAGGCCAGCGATGCGCCAGCAAGGTAGCCGCATATCAGGACGGCGGCATTTGCCAGCGTTGGAATGATCAAACGATGAGGAACACCAAGATCTTCCAGGCTTCCTGTCCATCGCGAGGCAGGCCAGGCCCACACTGCGATCGCCATGGCGCAAATGGAGATGGCGATTCCTGCTGCGGCCGAATTCACCGCGCGCACCCGCGCTCTTCCATGCACGGTCAGATTTTTCCCCAGCACCTTCTCCGCCAGATGCCGCAGGCCTTCGCGGCCGAAGACATATCCGGGCTGGACGGCAAGCGCATTGAGAGACCAGAAGTTGATCTCCGCGACCCGGAACAGGGGCTTCCAGCCGATCCACCCCAGCGCGACGATCCCGATTGCCACCAGCAGCGCGCCAAGTTCCGTCAGTACAAGAACCTTGTCCGACAGGGTTGAGAGCCAGGCAGAAGCGACCAATGCCGCGAGGCCCAGCGACACCGCCGGCAGCAACAACGATACCGTCCAGGCGAACAGGAGCTTTGGCAGACTGACTTCAACAAGCAGGCTCCCGGCCATCGAGAGCAGGGTCCGCTGTTCAGGGCTGGCGGCATCGTCCTCGATATCGCCCCGGCGCGGGTCGATTGTTTCTTCGTTCCACCCCTTCGCGGGTTTGCCTTCTCCCGCATTCCCTCTCTTCATGACGGACCTCGCGTGATCAGGCGCATTCCCTGACCACCGGAATGCTATCACAGCTTCGGCAGCATCCGCGCATGTAGGGTTTGACCCGATGTGACCATCGCTCGTTTTGATGTATTCGCTGAAGAAAATGAGCCCAGCAAATAAAGAAAGGTGACTGAAGATCATTCAACGACGCGGACATGCTGGTCCCAATCACGCGCGCGCTTAAACTTTCTACAAATTGAGACAGCAATGCATACCCATCGCGAGCTCATCGTTCCGACATGATGCGAGTCGCCCTGTGTTGCGATCCCTCGTCGTTGGAGGGCGGTGCGAGTGCTGGTCCCCCATATAGCTCGGCGCCTCATAACCTGGCGTTCGTTTTCCATGATTGGAAGGAGAAGTCCGATGGAAGTGATGGATCGGCGCAACCTGTTGCAGGGCCTTCTGTTCAGCGCAGTCGCCACGGGCATCGGCACGCGCGTCTTTCTGACGACCGCCAAGGCCGCCCCAATCCCGCTGGAGAAAGACGTTGCCAACAAGTTGGAGCCTGTCACCGAGAACGCCCAGGTGGTCGTGGATGGCCGGCCGGCGCGGAGGGTCCTTCACCAGCCGCATCGATCGTCGCGACGTCGTCGCCGTGTGTGCTGGTGGCGCGATGGTCGCCGCGTCTGCGCGTGGCGCTGATGACGTGAAGAAAATGCGCTGTGACACATGCGGCCGCAAATCATAGCGCAAGAGCGGCGCAGGACCGGGAGGACAAGATGACGACGTATGGCAGCGGTTCCTCTGTAAGCGTCACCGGCTTGCCTTCGCCGCCGTTCTGGATGTGCGTACTGCTTGGCATCGTGCTGATTTTGGCCGGGCTCCTGATCCTCGGCGATGTCGTTCTCGCCACAGTCATCAGCACGCTGTTCATCGGCTGGACGGCCATTGTCGCTGGCGCATTCGAAATGATCCATGCGTTCTGGACCAAGGGATGGGGAGGATTTCTGTGGCAAATCCTCCTCGCCGTTCTCTATGTCGCATTCGGCATCGTTCTGGTGCAGCAGCCCGTCGCCAGCGCGATCATCCTCACTTATGTCCTCGGTATATTGCTGCTGGTTTCCGGCTTCATTCGCGTGCTGCTTGGATTTAGCCGCTGGAGCAAAGGGGGCTGGATCATGCTGGCTTCAGGACTCTTCGGCATTCTGGCCGGCCTAGTCATTCTGACCGGCTTTCCCAGGACAGGCCTGTGGGTTCTCGGCACTCTGCTGGCCATAGACATGATCTCCCACGGATTGGCGTGGCTCGCTTACGCATGGCAGTTGAGAACCAGGGCAGCATAGCCGCAGAAGGAGCCGTCAACGAAACAGACGATGTGACACGATAGAAATATCTCTCAGTCAGGAGGATTGAAAATGTCAGATCTCGTTGCGATCATCTATCCAACCGAAGCAAAAGCCGAAGAAGTCCGGCAACGTCTGTTCAAGCTGCAGAAGGAATATCTGATCACGATCAGCGATGCCGTGATCGCGGTGAAAACCGAAGCCGGTCCCGTGAAGCTGAACCAGCTGATGAATACCACCATGGCCGGCGCAGCCTCCGGCAGCTTCTGGGGACTATTGATCGGCGTGCTGTTCCTGAATCCCCTTCTCGGCGTGGCACTGGGCGCCGCATCCGGTGCATTGGGCGGCGCACTGACGGACTATGGCATCAACGATGATTTCATGAAGGAGCTATCGGCTAACCTTCAGCCGGGAAATGCGGCACTGTTCGTTCTCATCAAGAGCATCACCGCGGACAAGGTCCTCAAGGAAATCCAGGATGCCGGCGGCACCGTGTTGAAGACGTCCCTCGACGATGCCAAGGAACAGGCGCTCAGGAACGCGCTCGCCAAGGCCACAACCGAACCCACGGCTCAGGCAGCACCACCAGCGGCGTCCACGACCACGGCATCCAACCCCGCTGCCTGAGTTTGCGGGACTGGCATAGGCGCAATAGAAGCGCCCGGCGTAGATCTACGCCAGTGCTCTTGCGCGTATCGTCGCCGTGAACGACAAAGTCCGCTCGATCTTGCACGAGCGGACTTTTGAATTTGCGCTTGAGGTGTCGTTGTTAGGCCAGCGTCCTACTCGACCTTGCCCATTTCCTTGAGCACTTCATTGGCGGCCTTGAACGCATCGAGACCGGCCGGGATGCCGCAATAGACCGTGGCGTGCAGCAGCACTTCCTTGATCTCGTCGACGGTGACGCCGTTGGTGATGGCGCCGCGGGTGTGCAGCTTGATCTCGGGGGCGCGGTTCAGCGCCGTCAGCATTGCGAGGTTCAGCATGCTGCGGGTCTTGCGATCGAGACCGGGACGATTCCAGGCGTAGCCCCAGCACCATTCGGTGGTGATGTGCTGAAACGACATCATGAAGTCATTGGTCGACTGCATCGACTTGTCGACATAGGCAGCGCCGAGCACTTCGCGCCGTGCGGCAAGACCGATGTCGAACATTCCGCCGAGGGTGATCTTCTGATCGTAGCTCATGTTTATTCCTTCCATTTGCGATTGCCGGGATTCGACGTCGTTCGCCCGTCTGCCTCGATCATATGCCGAGATAGGCCGCGCGAACGGCAGGATTTTCATTCAATTCTGCAGACGTGCCCTGCAGTGCGATGCGACCGCTTTCCAGCACATAGCCGCGCGTCGCGACATCGAGCGCCAGTCCGACATTCTGCTCCACCAGCAGGATCGAGGTTCCACGGCTATGGATCTTGGTGAAGGCATCGTGCATTTCCTCAACGACCTTTGGCGCCAGACCGTGGCTCGGCTCGTCCAACAGCAACAGCTTTGGCTGCAGCATGAGCGCGCGCCCGACAGCGACCATCTGCTGTTCGCCACCCGAAAGCGTGCCTGCCAATTGACCGCGCCGTTCGCGCAGACGCGGGAACAGCTCGAAGATGCCTTCCATGCGCAACGACAGATCCTTGGCATGCCGCGCGGTGAAGGCACCGAGCATCAGGTTTTCTTCCACCATCATGTCCGTAAACACATGACGCCCTTCCGGAACATGCGCGATGCCCAGCATGGGGATGTCATGCGAAGCGCGGCTTGACAGATCATTGCCTGCAAAACGCAACGTGCCGGTGACATGCGGCACAAGGCGCGAGATCGCGCGCAGGATCGTGCTCTTGCCCGCAGTATTGGCGCCGATGATGCAGACGAACTCGCCTTCGAACATCTGCAGATCGATGCCGTGCAGGACTTCGATCTCGCCGTATCCGGCATTGAGGCCCTTGATCTCGAGCAATGGCTGAGACGCATTCATTTGTGGGCCTCCATCGAACGGCCGAGATAGGCTTCCACCACCACCGGATCGTTCGCAACCTGCTCCGGCGTGCCGTCGGCCAGAAGACGCCCGAAATTCAGCACCAGGATGCGATCGCAGATCGTCATGATCGCGCGCATATGATGCTCGACGACCAGCAGCGTGATGCCGTCGTCACGCAGCGAGCGGATGAGGTCCATGATCTCCTGCATCTCAACCGGATTGAGCGCGGCCATCACCTCATCAAGCAGCAGCACCTTGGGGCCGGTGCACAATGCACGTGCCAGTTCGACACGCGCGCGCTCGGGGAACGAGAGATTGCCGGCGAGCTTGTGGGCAACGGACTTGAGCCCGACGCGATCGAGGCAGATCAATGCCTCCCTCCGCGCCGTCTCCACATCGTGGCGCAACAGGCCTGCGGTGAGCACATTGTCGAGCACCGAACTCTCCGCAAACAGCGCCACGTTCTGGAACGTCTTGGTCATGCCAAGCGCCGCGACCTTGTGCGGCTTCTGGCCGACCACGCTGGTGCCGTCGAGCTGGATCGAGCCGCTGTCCGGGCGAATGAGGCCGACCAGCGTGCTGAAGAACGTCGTCTTGCCGGCGCCATTCGGGCCGATCAGGCCGACGATCTGTCCTTTCGGCACCGAAAACGTCACGTCGGACAGCGCCTGAAGCCCGCCGAAGCGGCGCGAGATACCACGCACATCGAGAATGGTCATGAGCGTGCCTTGTTCGAGAAGCGTGCCATCAGTGAGTCGAACACGGTAATGAAGCCGCGTGGACGCCATAGAATGACAGCGATCAGAATGACGCCGAAGATCAGTTGCGACAGGCCCGCCGCGCCCGACGAGAACAGATCGTTCATCAGCTCCTCGACTGGAATGATAAACAGCGCGCCGAGGATCGGACCAATCGCCGTTCCGACGCCACCGAGAATGGCGATCAATGCCACGCGAATGGAGATGGACGCGGCGCTGAACACGGTATCCGGATCGAAGAACACGGCGACCTGCGCATAGAGCGTGCCCAGCATGGCCATCAGCACGCCGGAGATCACGGCGGTCTGCAGCTTCACCTTTGTGGTGTCGATGCCGATCACTTCCGCGGCAGCCGGGTTTTCCTTGATGGCGCGCAGCCGATAGCCCATGGCACTGCGCCGGATCGCCTCGAAGATGAAGGTCACGATGATCAAAGCGATGAGCGCGATATAGGCATGCGGCAGCAGCTGCTTGAACGAATAGGCCGCGATGCTGGGCGGCACGAACGGCACCGAGAGGCCGACCGGCCCGCCGGTGAGCGACGTCCAGACATTGGCGATGACGCGCATCACTTCGCCGAACGCCAGCGTTGCCAGAGCAAAGTAATGGCCCTGCAGTCGCATGGTCGGAACGGCAATGATCAGCGCGGCGATGCCACCGAGGAAGCCGCCGGCGAACATGCCGATCCACGGGCTGATGCCGAACTTCAGCACCAGGATCGTGGATGTATAGGCCCCGATGCCGAAGAAGGCGGCGTGGCCAAGTGACGTCTGGTTGGCCAGACCACCGATGATGTTCCAGACCTGCGCCATCGCCGCGAACAGCAGCGTGAAGGTGAGCACGCGGATCCAGTATCCGGTCGGGCTGAGCAGCAGCGGCAACACAGCCGCAATGGCGATCGCTGCCAGAATTGCGATCCAGCGTTTCATCGGGATGCTCCCACAAGGCCTTGCGGCCTCACCGCGAGCACGAAAATAAAGACGATGAACAGAATGAGGTTCTGCAGCTGGATCGGAAAGAACAGCGACGACAATGCCTGAATGACGCCCACCGCCAGACCGCCGACCACGGCACCCGCAACGCTGCCGAGACCGCCGAGCACAACGACGGTGAACATCAGCACGACGAACTGGCCACCGACCCCGGGGAAGACGGTGACATAAGGGAGGATCACCGCGCCGCCAAAGGCCGTGAGGCCGACGCCGAGCGCGAAGGCGATCTTGTACATCAATGCCGTATCGATCCCCATCAGCTGCGCGGCCATCGGGTTCTGCGCAGTCGCGCGCATGGCGCGGCCGAACCAGCTCGTGCGCATGAACCACCACAGGGCCAGACCGCAGGCCAGCGACATGCCGAAGGCAATCAGATACGGCACGCTGATGAACAGCGCGCCGAGCGACAGCGACATGGTCTGATAAGACGTGGTCACCGAACGAAACTGCGAGCCGAACAGCAACAGCGATCCGTTCTCGATGACGATCAAGAGTCCGACGGTGAGGAAGATCTGCGCTACCGACGGTGCCTTCAACACGCGCGCAATCAACTGCCCCTGCACCAGCCAACCGATGCCGAACGCCACCGCGAAGGACAGCGGCGCGGCCAGCACCGGATCAAGACCGAGATAGGCCCAGGCGAACCAGGACACGAACATGCCGATCATCAGGAATTCCGCCTGCGCGAAATTCACGATGCCCATGACACCATAGACCAGCGTCAGGCCGATGGAGATGACGGCGTAGACGCCACCCACCAGCAGCCCGTCGATTATTGCTTGTAGAAATGACACTGCGATCTTTCTTCAGTTCGTCAGGACTTCCAGACCGCGGTGCCCTTGGCGACATCCTTCGGCCAGACCGTGACGAGCTCCTTGTTGCGCCATTGCGCCATCACGGGGACGGACAGGACGTTAAGGCCGGTGCTGTCGAATTCGACGGCGCCGCCGGTCATCGCCTTGGTCCAGCCACCGGTGAACTTCGCACCGCGCAGCGCCATGGTGACGTCCTCGGCCTTGGCCGATTTCGCCTTCTCGATCGCCTGCACCAGCACGTCGAGGGCGACGGCATGTTCCAGCGCCTCATGCACCATGAAGTAGCCGAAGCGCTTGCGGAAACGCTCGGTGAGGTCCGGCGCGAGATCGTAATTGGCGGGCGCGATCGACAGCACGTTCTCGGCGAATTCGCCGAGACCCTTCTCGAAATCCGGAATGACATAACCGGCAGCGCCGCCGATGGCAGGGATCGTGATGCGCTGCTGGCGCATGGTGCGGATCAGCAGCAGGCTGTCATTGAGATAGGATACCGGGAAGACGGCCTGAGCGCCGGACGCGCGCAGCTTGTTGATCAGCGGCGTGGTGTCGGTGATTCCCAGCGGATAGGCATCGTCCATCGCGATGTCGATATTGGCTGCCTTGGCAGCGGCACGAAGGCCAGCCGCCTGCGCAGTGCCATAGGCGGTGTCTTCATACATGATCGCGATCTTGTCGATCTTGGCGCCGGATGCCTGCGCAATCGCCAGCGTGTAGTCGAGCTGCGCCTTGCCGAGCGCAGAGGCCTTGGCGACGATCTGGAAGATGTTCTTGAAGCCGCGACCGGTGATCTGATCGGCGAAGGACATGGTGAGCAGCGGAATGTCGCGGCGCTCCGTGACTTCCGAAATGGCAATGGTTAGCGATGACGCGAATGCGCCGAGGATCGCCGTCACTTCGTTCTGGGTGATGAGGCGCTGCGCGACCGTGCCCGCAGTTGTGGGCGTCGAGGTCGCGTCGGCCACGATCAGATTGATCTTGGCGCCGCCGAGCGCCTTGATGCCGCCGGCTGCGTTGATCTCATCGGCCACCAGTTCGATGCCGTTGCGCGAATTGATGCCGAACTGCGCATTGGCGCCCGACAGCGGCATGATCACGCCGATATTGACCGGCTTCGCCTGCGCGCGGGCGGGCGACAGCACCATCGGGCTCGCCAGCAGCGACGCGGTTCCGGCGAGCAGCGTGCGGCGGCTCAGGCCACCACGATGGGAGGTTGTCTTGGACATGGGCGTTTTCTCCGAATGCATAACGGCCTTTGCGGCTTCGTCGGCAATTCGACATAAAACAGACGAGCGGTCAAGCTGCTTGACAGATTGTCTGATAGGCGGTCAACTTGACGCATGGCAAAGATCGAATCGGACCTGAATGTCTCGCGGGAATCGACCAGCTTGCGACTGCTGGTTGAAAACCGTCTGCGCTCTGCAATCGGCAGTGGGCTATTCAAGCCCGGGCAGCGGTTGATCGAGCGCGAGTTGTGCGAGCAGGTCGGCGTCGGCCGTACCTCGATCCGCGAGGCGCTCCGGCAACTGGAGGCAGAGGGTCTCGTCACCACGATCCCGCATCGCGGCCCCATCGTCAGCACCATCAGCGTCGAGGAAGCCGAGCAGCTCTATGATTTGCGCGCGCTGCTGGAGGGTTATGCCGGCCGCGAATGTGCGCGGCTACGCGACCCGGAGATTATCGGACGGTTGCGCAAACAGTTTATCCAGATGGGCGCAGTTGCCGGTCAGGAAGACCGCAGCGACCTGCTGGCCGCCAAGACTGAATTCTATGCCGCGCTGCTCGAAGGCTGCGGCAATGTTTTCGTCGAACGCTTTCTGAAGATGCTGCTGAACCGCGTCACGGTACTGCGCATGACATCGATGACCCAGGCCAATCGCATCGGCCGCAGTCTTGCCGAAATCGAGACCATCCTTGTCGCGATCGAGGCCGGCGACCAAGATGGCGCCGAGCAGGCTTGCGTTCAGCACATCAAGAATGCCGCCGCGATCGCGCTGGAAGCGTTGCGGCGCGATAATTCCTGACCGGCGCGATCAGCTGCTGCGCCCAATTGAATACAATAAGAACTTGAAGAGGAACGCCCGTGTCAAATTCAGCCACCATCAATCCGCCCGCCAAGATCGCCGTCATCGGCCTCGGCAATATGGGACGCCCCATGGCCGCATGCATTGCGCGCGCGGGCTATCAGGTGGTTGGCTTCGATACGTTCGCCGAAGCACGTGCCAAGTATGCCGAAGCCGGCGGCACGTCAGCGGCGACGGTCGATGAAGCTGTCAAGGATGCAGCCGCCGTCATTACTTTGCTGCCCGATGGCAAGATCGTGCGCGCCGCCGTCGAAGGCTTCAAGGCGAAGCTCGCACCGGGTACGGTGGTGATCGACATGAGCTCATCCGCGCCGATGGGCACGCGTGCGCTCGGCGAAGAGCTGATCGCAGCGGGTCTCGCTTTCATCGACGCGCCGGTGTCGGGCGGCGTGAAGCGCGCCATCGACGGCACACTGGCGATCATGGCCGGCGGTGACGGCAAGACCATCGATCGCGCCGATCCCGTGCTGAACGCCATGGGCAATTCAGTGTTCCGCACCGGTCCGCTCGGCTCCGGTCATGCCGCCAAAGCGCTGAACAACTACGTCTCGGCAGCAGGCCTCGCCGCTGCCGCCGAAGCCGTTGCCATCGGTGGACAGTTCGGCATTGATCCGAATGTCCTCGTCGACGTGCTGAATGCCTCGACCGGGCGCAACAATTCGACCGAGAACAAGCTCAAGCAATTCATCATTCCCGAGAAATACACATCGGGCTTTGCGCTTGCTTTGATGGCGAAAGATATCCGCACCGCCGACGAACTCGCCCACCAGATCGGCGTCAACGCGCCGCTGGCAGATGAAGTCGCCGCGCTGTGGGATGCCGCGCTGGAGAAACTCGGACCGTCGGCCGACCATGTCGAGATCGGCCGCTATCTCACTGCCAGGAAGTAGGTGACACCGGGCATGGGCCTGATCGACGAGCTTCGCAATCGACTTGCGGTCGCGATTGCCGCGCCGGAGGTGCAGTCCTTCGCGCGCGGACTGGATCTTGAAGTTCAGTTTGGGATCGACGAAGCCGCCGTCGCAATTGCTTGTCGAAACAACCAGCCGGTTGTCAGTATACCCAGCAATGCGCCAGACATCGCGCTGTCCGGACCAGCCACAGCATGGCAGAAGGTGCTGGCCCCCTGCCCGCCACCGACCTATCATTCGTTTTCATCGATCCAGCTGCGCAACGCCAGCTTCACCGTGACCGGCGATGCGCTGGTTATTGCGCAGGCCCGCGCGTTTCTCGAAGCCGTGTTCGCGAATCTGACGATGCCGGCCGCGCATGCCGTCGAAGTCGATCTCACGCGTCTTGAGGGCCGCTATCACCGCGTGCACAGCGCCGGCGGGCAGATTGCCGAAATCTATTCAGAGGCCACGGGCACCGGCAGGCCTGTGTTGTGCCTTCACACGGCCGGCGCGGACACGCGGCAGTTTCACGGCGTGATGTGCGATCCCGAACTCGGTCGCGACTGGCGCCTGATCGGCTTCGACATGCCGCATCACGGCCGCTCGATGCCGCCCGCCGGTTGGGATGGCAGCATCTATCAGCTCGATCAGCCGACCTATCTGGACTGGTGCGCGAGCTTTATCGAACAGGCGATCGGCGAACCCGTTGTGGTGATGGGTTGCTCGATGGGCGCCGGCATCGCCATGGCGCTCGCCGCAGAGCGGCCTGATCTCGTAAAGGCCGTGATCGCACTCGAAGCGCCTCTGCGCCCACGCGGACGTCGCAACGACTATCTCACCCATGCAGGCGTCAATGGCGGCTGGCATTCGGCAGCCTATGTGCGCGGATTGATGAGCCCGTCCAGCCCCGCTGAGGATCGCCGACGCGCCGCATGGATCTATTCGCAGGGTGCGCCGGGCATCTATGACGGCGATCTGGCTTTCTATTCGGACGAGTTCGACGGCGAGCAGACCGCCAAGCTCATCGATGGCCACAAGATCCCCGTCCATCTCCTGATCGGTCACTACGACTTCTCTGCCACCGTGAGCGACGCCTACGCGCTCGCCGAATGGATCGAGGGCGCCGTGGTGACGGAGATGCCGGAGCTCGGGCATTTTCCGATGACCGAGAATCCGCCAAAAATGCTGGACTATCTGCGTCCCGTCTTCCAGGCACTGCGTCGTTTGCCGCTCTGACTGCGCGGGAATTAATCCGGGGGTTGCAGTCCCGGTGACGCCACCCAATTTTCGACCTTCGCGTAAAAACGAAACTGCTGTGCTTTCTTGAGCAGCTCGTCTCTCTTCGGGCCGGGCTCCAAGGCGTCAGCTCGCTCAGCGCAATTTTTCGCCATTCGCGCGTAGTCACTGGGTGTCATATGCGAATCCCCCGATTCGGCGTTGGCATACTACCAATCTAAATCTGGGCGAAAATTAGTTCTGAAGATCAATCTTAAGCCGGTGCGATATCTGAGTATTCACAGACACGGCACACCTACGTTTTCTGTGCCACCATGACAGTCGGATCCGCCAGGCTCGGTACGACGATCAATCGCTTCACGGCGCCTGCTTTGTAGGCCTGCAGGAACGTTGCGTAGTCCTTGAACGATACGCAACCGTTCGAATCTCCCTTTGGTCCCATCAGGTAGCTGTGTGTAAGCAATCCGGCGCGGCCAAACAGATCACCTTGACCCACCGGCTTCATTCGCAATGCTTCGACGCCGTGGAACGGCTTCTCTCGCTTGCTCAGTTCATATATCTGCGGCGGCGTCGCACCTCGATCATGGACGTGGACTTGCGTCGGATCGTCCATCAGCTCGCCAAGTCCGGAGTGAGCCTCGAGCCTCGCTCCATCGGGCATGTAAACGGTGCGCGCAGAGATATCGTAAAGCGCGGTCCGCGTTTCCGCCAATGTTGGAGGTGCACTGTCCTTTCCGTCGCCGGCGATCCCACCGTCAGGTGACGCAGATGCCAAAACAGTTTCAGACGGCTGTAGCATCGCGAAGACTTTTTTAAGTGCTGCGCTTACGTTGGACAAAGGATCAGACGGTGTTGACGCTTGATCGGGCAGAGACACAGCAATCAAATTGGCCGCCGACGGCCGGACTCTCGGTAGCGGCACTTTTCCATTCGCCGCCGAGATTCCGAGCGAGCTGTCGGCGGGAAGCACTGGTTGCGATCGCATTGCTTGCGCGAGCTGCGACTTAGCCCGCTGAACTTCTAATTCGACATTAGAAGCCGACACTTCAAAATCAAACGCTTGCGGAAAACGCTGAACGAACGAGACGTCGTCGAGCTGGGGACCACTTGGATTTTTGGCCTTAAAGAAGCTCACTACCTTTTGAGGCTCTCGAACATACGCGCATAACGTCAGGGCCGCAGCGAGGGCTCCGACAGACGCAGCAGCGATAACAATTCGAGATCTACGCAATTGATGCCCCGGACGCGACGCAAAAAGGCTACCCAATAATTCAAGCTTAAATCAAGCCAACGAGCCTGACGTATTAGGCCATCTTGGCCTTGCCAGACTTTGCGCCATTCAAGAATGGGCCGCCTTCCAGAGCGTGAGGTTCCTTTTCCAATCCCACCCCGCCGATAGAGGCTCGCTAAAAACCCAGCCGTCGACGCAGACGTCATCCTGTTACCGCGCGCGGGGCGCGGAAGGAAGACGGCCGGCTCGCAAATAGATCAGCTGGTTAGGAGGGGTGCTGGCGGAGAGAGTGTCCGCCATCAAAGGACGTCATCGCGGCTCCGACTGCCTCAGACATCCCTATTTTAAAGGCTTATTTAGAAATAGATAGCTTCACTTCGTTTCATGAGGCATCCTACAAATGCAGCCCTATTGATGGGTGTGATGATGGGTGAATTCTCGTGGGAAAAAAGGCCAAGGAGTTGGCACCGATCGCCGTTTCGCGCCTCACGTCGCCCGGCCTTTACTTTGTCGGTGGTGTTGCCGGGCTCGCCCTACAGGTGCTGCCCACCGGCGGGCGAACTTGGGTCCTTCGTGCCACGATAGGCGGCAAGCGGCGCGACATGGGTTTGGGCGGATACCCCAGCGTAACGTTGGCGGGGGCACGCGAGGCAGCGCGCAATGCTCGCTTATTGATCAAGGGCGGGAAAGACCCCATTGCGGAAGCCAAGGCGATGGCAAATGCCTTACGCGCATCTGTAGCCAAGGACGTGACGTTTGAACTAGCAGCCCGATCTTACATCGCCGCGCACGAGTCAGGCTGGCGCAACGCGAAGCATGCACAGCAATGGCGAAACACGCTGGCAAGTTATGCGTACCCAAAAATCGGTGGCCTGATGGTGCGGGACGTGGAATTGACCCATATACTGGCCGTCCTCGAACCCATTTGGATCGAAAAGACCGAGACCGCGACTCGACTGCGCGGGCGGATCGAACAGGTCTTGGATTGGGCAGCAGCGCGAGGATATCGTGAAGGTCTTAACCCGGCACGATGGCGCGGCCATCTCGATAAGCTATTAGCGCGCCCGTCCAAGGTTGCCCGGGCCGAACATCATGCAGCTCTGCCTTTCGCGAAAATAGGTGACTTTATGCAGCGCCTAGGTGACACGAGGGGCATGGGCGCAAATGCACTAAAGTTTGCGATCCTGACCGCGGCTCGGTCCGGCGAGGTTAGGGGCGCTTCTTGGGCCGAGATCGACCTGAAAGCTGCTGTTTGGACGGTTCCGGGAGATCGAATGAAGATGGGTCGCGAACACAGGGTGCCGTTATCGCCACCCGTTATCGCGCTCTTAAATGCGCTTCCTCGAATGGTAGGCACCGACCTCATATTTCCAGCGTCTCGAGGTGGTGCACTGTCCGATATGACGCTCTCGGCGGTAGTTCGCCGGATGAAGGTGAATGCGGTGCCCCATGGGTTTCGCTCGACCTTCAGGGATTGGGCTAGTGAGCGCACCAACTACCCTCGTGATGTAGCGGAAATGGCCTTGGCGCATGCTATAGGCGACAAGGTGGAGGCCGCTTATCGTCGCGGCGATCTATTCGAGAAGCGGCGGCGGCTAATGGCTGACTGGGCAACCTTCTGTCTTCGCACCCAGACTAAAGGTCATGTGATAGACATAAGGCGCGACAAAGCAAGTTGACTGCTCAGTCAAACCACGCCGACCCGTTTGCCCTACCACTGTATTTCAATGCGATTGTCGTTTCGGGCCTCGTTCAAGAAAAGACGACACACAAATTAACAACATCAACAGCGGGGTCGCTCATCGAAAGTCAGCGCTACTGGCTCAGATCGCGAGACTAGTGCGACATCCGCGAAGCCGCGCGATCTTGGTTTTGGTTCAGGTCTCGTTGCTGAAAACCAGCAGAGCCTCATCAATGTTGCCGCGGTAACTGCATCACTGGGCGTGATGCCGGTAGCTGAAGGGCGAATTTGAGACAATGGTCGAGACGTAGGCTCCGCCGCCCGGGAAGACTTCCCTCGGGATCCAGAATCAAGTTGTTGATATGACCTGCTCGAGGAGCTCAGAGATTATTAATTGCACATACTCATGGGCCGCATGGGGATACCAAATTGCGTCGATACTCAATCCAGCGAGGCGAGCGTTTCGTGCCACTAAGTCAGCTTCATTTGACGGGGTTTCGAGTATCGCAAAGTGACGGGGAACGTTCGCGAGTCCGGCCTCGATCACAAGGCTTTCGAACACGCTGAGCGTTCTATCTTCGACAAGACTGCAACCAAGGAAGAGGATCGATCCGTGTTCAAATACGTGTCGCAGCTTTCGCGGAAGCGCCAGTTTCATGTCCGGTATCCCTACGCCGTAACTGTCGTCGTACTGGCTGCCGCTTAAAATGTAGCTCGCGGGCGAGCGAATATCTCCGTGCACTTTAAGGAGGGCTCGTTGCCCGTTGGATTGCGCTCTTATTATGCGGGCATTATCTTCTGTAGCGGTTACCAACTCCGGTGAGGACTCGCCCAATCCGATCAAAGCTTGCTCTAACACGCGATCATAGTTGGTAGTGACGATCACGCTTTTAGTTAGCTGCACCACCATTGTCGCGAGGCTTACATCAACGACGGTGCGGTCAAATGCGTCGCGCATTTCTTGTAGAAAGAGGCCCTGACCTCTTGATGCAATAGTTTCATCGATAATCGCCTCATGCTCACCATTTTGCAGGCGATTCAAAACGGTCGCCAGATCAAATCCCGCACTCTTGGCCTGGTGCAAGATGTGGGCAGTCCATGTCGGTAAGGAGGAAGCGCACGAGATTCCTGCCCCGACGAATGGCACCACATGCTGCACCTTTAGTGGCTCCAGAAGGGCGTTGAAATGAGCTCGATTTTTTCCAAACCAATGATCATCTAAGCGTCCGTAGCCGAGCGCGAATTCCAGGCGACGCGTCTGAAAGCGCTCAAGCTCTTCCCCATATGCGACGCGATCCCCAGCAAATAGTGCTTTACTGGGGGCTACTACTTTTCCGATGCCTAGCGCTTTGAGAAGGCTGCTCGCCTCGTCGTCGTCGCTGTCCAGCCAAGCATTGAACGTCTTGCGATGTTCGTAGGCGGCATGATCGTCGTCTGCACACCATTTACCTACCGACACGCGCTGACACCTTCTCCTCGGTGGGAAATAACCGACCGAGTTCGAGCATCGCCGACTGAACGCTGAATTCGGTTAACCCCAGCTTAGCGACTTTATGGCGCCAGACATCAAGATCGCTGATGTATGCGAGAACGCGTTTGGGCGTGATGGGCTGGCCTTCGCTCCCCAAGGCACACACGGCATAATCAACCGTCGCGAGGCGCTCCCATTCTTCGTTTTTTCGCAGTGCGAACGTGTCGCGGACCCAGATGGCGATGGATTGAAGCTCGCTCGTAGCCTTCGCACACTCAGCGTTTGCACCTTTGATATGTCCAAATCCGAAGCGGCCTCGCGCCTCTCTGATCCAACCTAGCGATCTGGCGACAGCGATCCCACCCGAATAACGCATCTTCGGATTGTAAGGGCCGGCGGCCTTTCGAAGGTAGTCGCCGTTGACTTGATCGTCTCCTATCCGGCGGCGCGCAAAATAAACGGCTTTCTGAAGACGAAAATTTCCTACGGGCTCGGCGGATCGATCAAAGAATGCGCCAACTACGGCAGAGACGAGGACTGCTTCAAAAGTCCGGTCGTCGTCGTGCTTAAGGCTCAGATCGAACGGGCGCCCAGAGATGATTCCATCGGTGGCGTTGGCCGCATTCTGCCCTTCCGCCTCGATTGAACTATCAGAGGCCAAGTTTTCCTCTGCTGCCAAACGATCGCGATCCGTTCCATCGGGATCGTCCCCTGTGCTACCACTATTTGTCCAAGCTCCTAGCAGCGCCAATCCGTCCTTTGTCCGCTCCTCGATTCTCTTCTCGACGTCTGCACAAAGAGCCATAATGTCGTTCACCGCAGCTACTACACGGCGCTGCTGCTGCAACGAAGGCAAGCGGACGGGTATTGAACGGACCGTCGCCTGATTGATTTTTGGCATCGTGCCTGATGTGCCGCTGGCCCGCGCTCTCATATGCGTGCGAGCCTTGGTGCACGATAACGCAAGATGAAGAAAATGGCTGTCGACATCAGGCCTAGGCGTGATGCGCATAATTAAGTCTGGATAAATAAAGTCGCCGAATTCGCCGGTGTACACAGCTGAAACGCCAACGTACTCGATGGTATTCGCACGTTGCAGCAGTATGTCGTTGGGGCGGACCCAGAGGTCGGAGTCGATTGCCGGACGATCTTGAACGTACTTGAAGGCGCTGGCGTCAAACACTCCCTTTGTGATGGCGGACAACGACATCGTCTTAGTGTTTGTAGGACCCACTACAGGCTTGGGCGAGAAGCCGTTTTTGGGGCCAAAACTGGTCAATGCGGAGAGCGTCGTCTCGAGTACCGGATTGCCATCACCTGGAACGAGCGAACCCTTCATAGCCATATCTATAATGGCGGCGCGAAGCCGTTTGAGGGAGTCGGCATCATCGAACCACATTTCGAAGTGATCCGTCAGATGTGCCCAGGCGCGCTCAACCTCGTCAGCGCCATCGGCTGCTACAAGTGAAGCGATTGCAGCTTCCACCGCACTTTTCTGTGCCTGCCGTTCACGCAGATGGCAGTTTTCGACATCTGCCAGCTTCTGCTCCAGTATTTCAAATGCTTCGATAGTGGTTAGCTGATCCTCGAGCGCAGGAACCGGGATCAATATTTCCCTAAATTTCTTCAGGGACACACCACCGATAATACCGGACATATAACTTTGGAACTGCGCATAAAATGCCCGGCTTTTTACTACGTAGCTAAGGTACACCGGCGACAGAGTCGGACCAGGAACGATTGCGTAGAGTTTGTTGCCAAAACATACGGGCCGATCGGTCAGTCCGACCTTTTTTCCCGCGCTTCCGCCTTCTGCACAAACTAGTATCGATCCCGACGGCGCTACCTTGAATCCTGGCTCGCCGACGGGGATGCGAACCCCGTTGTCATAGTCGATGACGCCCGTATTGAGCGCGACATCCTTCGTTGCGATATAGGGCAGCCCTTCGCTCAAGCCCGCGTAACGAAGCTCCTTCTCAGCCGCATTTACGCTCGTGCCTGTCAGAATCTCGACCGCATCATCCAGTCGGACTGTGCTCTCATCGCCATTCGAAGGCCGATTGGGAATGAAGGCACCGCCGACCGCAAGCTCCAGAGCAAGCCGGCGCAGGTAGAGACCAGCACCTGGAAGAGCGCTTAAACCGCCCAGGCGTTCGAAGAGACCATCCATCATCGCCTAGCCTGCCCAACTTCGCCCAACGCTGACTGGAGCGCCGAGAGGAGAGCGGCGTTGGCATCCATCAACTGCCGCCGGCTGTGATCGTAAGCACGGGTCAGTTCATCCAGGCTGCGTTCATCGACGTCCGGCTTGAACGGATTTGGGATGTCCAAATTGTACCCGCGGGCCTTGATCTCCTCGATACCCACCTTCCAACTGCACGGAGTCTGCTTCCTCCCGCGCCGCGCCGCATCTCCCCACCACGCCTTTTCCGCGTCAAACTCTTCAAGCCGGATCGGGCGAGATTTCGAGTAATTCTTATAGCCGTCGGGATAGGGGTGTTCGTAAAACCAGACTTGCTTGGTCGGTCCGGTCTTCTCGAAAAACAGAAGGTTAGTCTTGATGCCTGTATATGGATTGAACACGCCATTCGGAAGGCGAACGATCGTATGCAGGTTGCATTCCGTTAAAAGCTTTTCCTTTATTCGGGTCTTTGTGCCCTCGCCAAAAAGCGTTCCATCGGGGAGCACGACGGCAGCGCGCCCACCATCCTTGAGAAGCTCGATGATTAAAACAAGGAACAGATCAGCGGTTTCGCGGGTCTGGAAGAGTTGCGGTACGTTACGCTCGATTCCATCTTCCTCGATCCCGCCAAACGGCGGATTGGTCAGAATGACATCCACCTTCCTGCGAAGAGGATGATCCTTGATCGGCTTGCTAAGCGTGTTGCCTCTAACGATATTGGTCGGGCTTTCAATCCCATGCAGCATCATATTGGTGGTGCAAAGTAGATGCGGGAGAGCTTTCTTCTCTACACCCCTGATTGACGACTGAAGAATCTCGTAGTCGTTCTCACCACTTACGTATAAGTCGGTCTTGTGATCCACAGCGCAGGCTAGAAATCCGCCAGTGCCGCAAGCAGGATCGAACACGATGTCCGCCAGTTTTGGATCAAGCATTTCAACCATGAACTGAGTCAAGGCACGAGGGGTGTAGAATTCCCCGGCATTACCGGCGCTCTGAAGATCACGGAGGATCTGCTCGTATAAGTCGCCAAAGGTATGCTTGTCGCCCAGATTATTGAAATCGATCCCGTTTATCTTGTTAATAATCTGGCGAAGCAGTGTTCCCGACTTCATGTAGTTGATTGCGTCCTGAAAGACACCGTGGACCACAAGGGCGCGGGCGCGCTCCGGCACATCAAGGCTGATGTTTTTGAGACTCGGGAAAAGCTTGTCATTTACGAACGACAGCAACTCGTCGCCCGTTATGCCCTCAGGGTTAGCAGCCCACGCCGACCAACGGAGATCTGGCGGCATCGGCGAACTGTACTGATCGTCAAGAAGGGCAAGCTCCTCCTCCCGGTCGTCGAAGATCTTGAGGAAGAACATCCACACGAGTTGCCCAATACGCTGTGCGTCTCCGTCTACGCCGGCATCTTTGCGCATCGTGTCTTGGATAGCCTTAAGGGCGCTCGATACATCCGCCATAATCAGGCCTCCGCGTAAATTTGAGACTCAAGCTCGCGGACCGCGGCCTGATATTGATCCTTGCCCCCGAAGACACGTCGAATGATCTCGACCGGGGTGCCAATTTGGTCAAACGGTTTCAGGTGTAGAATCTTGCCGCTTTCCAACGCGACGCCGTCATCGTCGGCGTATTTGTCAAGAAGCGCGTAAAGGACCGCGCGGGCGCTTTCACCATATGCGGCAAAGGGGCTGCGATCTCGCACACGAGCCGCCCTCTCCTTCCGCGTCAGGAGTGGCCGATCAAACGCAATGTGGCAGACTAAATCGAACGCGTCGTATCGAGCACCGTCCGGCGCCTCCTCGCGGAGTGCCTCTAGCGGAATACCAAGTTCCTCCACCTCATTCAGGACAGCCTGTTTACGATCGGCCTCTGACCATCGAGCGAGAAAACTTCCCAAAGTAAGATACTTGTCCTGGAGCTTTCGCTTTACGTAGGCGCTCAGTGCCTCCGTAATCAGCTTACCTTCTGCGTCCAGATACTGGACACGGCGCGCCAGAACCTCAACTTCAACTCCGTCGATGTAATATTTGCGTGGCTGGAGAGAGCTGCCCAATTGCTCGACTGCGTCCCCTGCCGGATCACCGCCATCGAATTCAGCCTCGAGCTCCGCGAGATCGCTTTCGATCTCAGGTTCGAAGATCTGCACGGGGTCACCATCAAAGGCAGGATCCGCGAACAGCTCCGTAGCGCGCTTGAAGTCCATGATCGTGAAGAAACGCTTCCCGTGTGCTTCATCAATTCGCGTTCCGCGACCAATGATTTGCTTAAACTCAGTCATAGACTGAATGCGCTGGTCAAGCACGATCAGCTTACACGTCTTGACGTCAACGCCAGTGGTCAAAAGCTTCGATGTCGTGGCGATCACGGGATAGGTGGAATAGGGATCAATAAAGTTATCGAGTTCGGCCGTCCCGGAAGAGTCGTCTCCTGTCATTCTAACTACGTAGCGGTGATTGTCCGCGACAAGATCCAGATTCGCATTGGCGAGTTCCTTTCGCATGCGATCCGCATGCTCCGTGTCTTCGCAAAATACAATGGTTTTCCCAAAACGGTCGTTGCCCTTTAGAAATTCTGTGATCTTTTCCGCAACCAACCTCGTGCGCGGATCAAATACAATCTTAGTATCGACATCACTCTGGCCGTAGATACGGTCTTCTACCTCGTGCCCGAACCGATCGATCGTTCCGGCCTGCGGACGGTAGCCGGTAAGATCCAGATCCAGGTCGTAGCGAATGACCTTGTACGGTGCCAAAAAGCCGTCTTCGATGCCCTGGCGCAGCGAGTACGTATAGATCGGCTCTCCAAAGTAATCTGTATTGGAAACGTCGGCGGTCTCCTTAGGTGTCGCCGTCATTCCGATCTGTGTTGCGCTGCTGTAGTAGGTGAGAATTTCCCGCCACCCCGAGTCCTCCGCCGCGCTTCCCCGATGGCATTCATCGACGATGATAAGGTCGAAGAAATCGGGAGAGAATTGCTTGTAGATATTCTGTTCGTCGGTAGTTCCCGAGACAGCCTGGTAAAGAGCAAGGTAAATTTCATATGACTTATCGACTTGCCGGTTTGCTACCTTCGTCATCGCACCCCCGAACGGGGTGAAGTCGTTGCCTTTGGTCTGATCCACTAGAATATTTCTGTCGGCCAGGAACAGGATTCGTTTCTTGGCTCGGGCCTTCCAAAGCCGCCATATGATCTGAAAAGCCGTATAGGTTTTTCCGGTGCCGGTTGCCATAACAAGCAAGATGCGATTTTGGCCATTTGCCACGGCCGTAACTGCGCGATTAACGGCCGTCGCTTGATAATAGCGTGGAGAGCGGCCGTCGGCAGCTGCATGGTAATTCTGTTCGACAAGCCGCGAGGCTTCGGAGTCGAGGCCCTTCCATGTTTGATATTTTGCCCAGAGCACCGCTGGGCTCGGGAAGGCGTCCATCTCAATTTCACGTTCAAGCTGCCCGGTCGTCGCGGTCTTGTCATGAAAAACGAAGCGCACACCGTTTGATGAAAAAACGAATGGCACGTCCAGCATCTCGGCGTAGCTCAAGGCCTGTTGGATGCCTGCTGCAGCGCTATGCGTGGCATCTTTGGCTTCAATTACCGCTAATGGGACATTCGCACGGTGATACAGAACATAATCGGCTCGGAGTTGTCGTCCTCGTGTGGACAGCTTTCCACGCACGATGACGCGTCCATCCGTCAACGTGACCTCTTCTCGAAGCTGCGTGTTTAGATCCCAGCCAGCCGCGATCACCGCGGGGGTGATGAGCTTTGTGCAGATATCTCGCTCGCTAAGACTCAACGACCCGCGCCCCCGTCTTTACCACAATTCATAGAACGCCCCTCAGCCATCAGTGATTTGGCCAAGCGAACTGCGACCACCAGGAATGTGACGGTACAGGGTCGAGGGTTGCACGCCTATCTGCCGGGCGACTTCCTCCACCGTAACGCTCGAATCCATCAGCATTGCTTTGGCGCGCTTGATTTCTGAAGGACCCATGGCTGGTTTTCGGCCACCACGGCGACCGAGGGCCTTGGCCACGGCTAGTCCCGCACACGATCGCTCTAGAGTGAGCTCCCGTTCAAACTCAGCTACTGTCTCGAATACACGAAAGATGAGTTCCCCATCCGCTGCGTCCGTGTCGAGCTGCTGGGTTAGAACCTTCAAGCCCACATGACGCCGCCGGAGATCGGCCAACGTCTCAACCAGCTGGCGAACGGAACGCGCCAATCGATCAAGCTTCCATACGACCAACGTGTCTCCGCTTTGGATCGTTTGGAGTGCAGCCTTCAATTCGGGCCTGTCTCTTTGGACGCCCGATGCCTTCTCGACAAAGACCGCTGCACAACCAGCCGCTCTCAAAGCATTGAGCTGGACACCTGGCGATTGATCGCGGGTTGAAGCGCGCGCATAGCCGACGAACACCAAACGTACTCCGAGAACTCATCTAACGATGAACCGATTCGGAGACTGAAACAAGAGACAGTATTAGGAGGGTGCCCGCGCTAGTCCGCCAATCCTTAACCAAGGATTTTCGTTGGCATGGGTGGACCGCCGTGGTGTCATAGTTTCCGTTGCCCGCCCATACCGGCAGCCGGCAGCTCGCGCCCTCAGCGAATTGCCATGAGATGTAGATCCACGCCCGTCGGAGACCGCCCCGAGCGGGTTGTCACGATCATGGTCCCCAGCAAATTCAGGAGGGCGCGTTGACGCTAGGCCACACATCTCCTCAAGCCCAGCTAGCGTCTAGTCCGCGCGGGCGGCTGCAGCAAATCCAGGTGGTTGACCCCGAGAGCCTTTGCCAACTCGTAGAGCGTGACGACCGTAGGGTTACGGCGACCAGTCTCAAGGCCGCTTAGATACTGTTGGCTAAATCCCGAGATTTCACTGAACTGCTCTTGCGTCAGGCCCCTTTCAAGCCGGATTCGCTTGACGTTTTGAGCGACCAATCTGCGCATGTCCATGCGCAGAAGAAAAAGGATTACATATTCTAAGTTTACCAACTATAGTATGTACATCGGAGACATGTTGTTGAGTTGACGGTAATGGGATTCAAGCCCGACTATGGCTTACGCCTCGTTGCGGAGGGAATACTCTCCACGGATGAGCTTTATTTCAAAAGTTTCCACGCATTCAGCGTAACTATCCTGGGCGACGCTTCTTATACCACCGTAGTGGACGCAACATACGAGGGCGCGCTGCATGCCCTCTCCCTTGATTTCAACCGGCATCAACTGGATCAAATTTTGGCCAAAGCGGGTCTGTGGGTCACCGCACCATTTTGGGCAGACTTCCATCGGGATCCAGTGTCCGCGCGATCAATCGACCTAAAGCAAGGTGTCGTCTTTGGCGTTCGAGCGCGATTGGGACAGTTGCAGAAAGCCGAGAAAGAAGCGTTCGTGCCTTTGATAGCGCATGAGATTTTTCAATAATGCGCATGCCGATGAAGCTGTGAAGACAACCATTGAGAGCTGTTGAGTGAGTCCGGCTCGAAGCCCAAGGCTTAGTCTCTTGCGACTTCGGCAATGAGCCGCTGGATGGCTTCAATGGTAATCGTGCCAAGCACCAACTCGATTTCTTGCCGGTAATAGTAAGCGTCGAGCGGCAGCGGGGTGCGAGGTGCTGGTTTAAGATTTGCGGCATTCGGCGATCGCAATGTCTAAGGCATTGCTCAAAGCATACTAGTGGCATTGGCGGATAGTAAATGACTGTGTCACGCGCGCGCGCCTACATTTTGCTGTGACAGCAAAACATGGCCTTGGCCAGCTAAATTAGCCCTTGTGCCAGCCGGCTGGACTTCTGTGCCAGCCCAGAGAACTAAGTGGACGCTCCATTGGACGCTATAATCCCGGGGAATTCTGTTAAGTTGGATCACTGACATCGGGCCGGTAAGCAAACCGACTATGCCGAACTTGCTGGATTTCGCTGCCTCGGGAGCCAATCTCGTCAAGCCAGGTTCTGACCCCCTCAGTCTCCATCCTGAGCGATGGAGTGGAGCCGGTCTAAGATCTCGGAAGGTTTAAGAGCCAAATCGACAGTGACGAACCGGATATCATGGCCCTGGATGGTGAATGTCTCATCCACGTCATGGTCTAGCGCCGGATAGAGCAGCACGCCTTCTGCCCTGTCGCACAGGTGTCCGCGGCCCCGCTGGGAGTGGAGATAAGCGTATATCTGATAGATGTTGGCGCTTTTGAACCTGTCCTTGTCGGCAATGCCTTTCGCGAGGATGCTAGTGAACTTGGTATCAATGACGATTCTGCGGTCCTGCTTTCTGTCCAGGATTATGTCAGGCTTCATTCCCGGCAACAGGGCCACATCGCCAGATCGGCCCGGCTCCAGCTGCCAGCTCTGATAATTCTGCTCACGCACGGACCAGCCATCGGCGGCTCGCAAATGATGCCGATAGAACCCCGTGACCGCCTTCTCGAAGATCTTCCGCAGGGTGATCTCGTCCCGCTTGAGCCGCGACAGTTTCATGTCAGCAGCTGTTTCGTTCGGCAGCAGCGTTTCAAACACGAGCCTGGCCGCGCTGATCATGAGACGGTCTTCGGATTGATGGCTTCCGATCGTGTCTGCGGACATCTCCTGCTGGGTCGGCCGTGACGCTGCAATGCCCAGCCGCCCGAGATCGTCACTGAGCCGGCGACAATCGGCGGCGACGGCACGATTCCTTATCCGGCCGGCGATTGCAATGAGCGCGCAGCGCACCAGCCGGTTTCGCGGCGTGTCGAAGGACAGTTCCTCGAACCGGCATGAAAGGCGGCCGCGCTGCAGATGCAGGCGCGATAGCGTCTGAAGCCAGTCCACACGTCCCCTGACCCGTGGAATGACGGCTTCCCTGCGCTGAAAGCCGCGTGACAAATTGGTCTTCAGTCGCCGCTTGACCAACTTAACGAGCAGGCGGCCGAGAATATCGGCCAGCTCGATGTCATCATCCGTCCCGGCGCCGCACTGGCTCTCGAACTCGGCGAGACCGGATGCATAGACGAACAACAGCCAGAGATTCCGGATCGGGATGCCTGCTTGGCTCCGCCAGACCTGATCGGACATCTGCATCCGTCCCTAAAGGCTGGCCTGCAGAGTTTTGACATGATCCTCCGCCTTCTGCTTGGCGTCGTACCAATATTCCATCAGCAGCGGTTTGATCTCGGTCAGGATCACATTGCCGAGCCACGTTTTCCAACGCGCGGCATCCATCTCAGCCGCTGGCGTGAGAAAGCTGTGACCGACCTTAAATTGAGGACCGAGCGACTGGTCCGACGCAATGGTCTCGTTCAGCACAACTATGGCCTGCCTTATTGCCCGCAGCAGATCATCCGGAGCGCCTCGCGCCTTGCAATAGTTTTGCCAGGCAGCTCCAAAATTCGGATCGAGATTCACAAACGCGAAACGGCGCCGCAGCGCGAGGTCGACCAGCGCCAGCGAGCGGTCGGCGAGATTCATCGTCCCGATGACATAAAGATTTGGCGGTACATGCACCCGCTCAGTCTGCGACGTCGGATATGCCAGCCGGAGCGCTTCGCTCTCGCAGCGCTTGTCCGCTTCCAGGAGAGTGAGCAATTCGCCGAAGATCTGTGCCGGGTTTCCCCGGTTGATCTCCTCGATCACGAGCACATATGGCCGTCCCGGTACCGCCCTCGCCGCCGCAACGGCTTCCAGGAAGGCGCCATCGACTAGCTGCAAGCCGGTGATGCCGTTGGGGCGGTAGCCGCGGACGAAATCCTCGTAGGACAGCGAGGGCTGAAACTGTACAGCCATCAGCCGAGATGCATCCTTCTCCCCCATCAGCGCGTATCCCAGGCGTTTCGCGAGCCAGGTCTTGCCCGTTCCTGGAGGGCCCTGCAGAACCAAATTCTTCTTCGTCTTCAGCAGGTCGATCGCCTGTTCGAGCGTTGCGCGCTCCAGGAAGCAGCCTTCGTCAACAATGGCTTCAATCGTATAGGAAGTGCCGGAGCCGGTCTCTTCCACGATGATTTCGGGAGCCCCCTCATCCAGTTCCTCAGCCGAAGCATTGATCCTCCAGCGCTCCTCAAAATCCCGCGGAAGGGCGGACACATATTCCTCACCGTCATCTGTCAAATAGAGGCGGTTAACGCCCTGGACAATTTCGGCTCTCACAAGACCGGTGACCCTAGCCCACGCGATGATGTGGGACCCCGGCATGGTCGTGGTCCAAGTCGGCACCAGCGATTGTAGCCATTTGGCCGCGTCGGTCGTCCCCATCCCCTCGGAGCGCCGTGACAGCTGAAGCAGCAGATGCCCCATGCCGAAGACACGACCGACTAGAGGCCCGCGCAGCACTTCTGCCGGTTCGTTCGCGGACAGCAGTTCCAGGCCGCGTTGCGTCGGCCGGTACGCCCCGTCGACGAGATGGATGAGTCCCAGTCCGCCTGTGGCCTGTGAGATCACATTGGCCGCGCTGTTTGTATTCAACTGCGGGGCTTCCGACAGGATGACGCTGGCGAGGTCGTCCCGTGCAATCCCATTCTCCGCTTCTCGGACGACGGCCACGAACACGCCGACGGCCCCCTTCATGCAGGCCAGGCTTCGCCGTTGCGCGGTTACGGGCAACAGCGATAAGGGCGGTATGTCGCTTGCCTCGGGTTGTGGCGCCTCGACCGTGACCGCTCCTTCGTCGGGGCGATTCAAATACCTATTCCAGAGAAACCATGCGAATATCGATTGGTCGACCTCACCGGCGATGTCAGGAGCATTCCCGACCGCATCGCGAATCCGCTGGCGGAGCGCCGGGTGTTGGGCGATGAAGTCACCAATCAGTCGCGGCGCAGCGATCAGACGCTGGGTTGCCCATACCCTGTTGGCATCCATCAGACAGGTCATGTCGCGTGGAAACATCGCGGCCATCAACCGAACCAAGCGCGCTTTCGGCCTGCGCTTCGCGTGAGCCGGATAGACCCTAGCCAGAACATGATCAAACATGTCCTGGAGCTTTTTTCCGCGCTCAGCGACATCGCTGCCGATGGGGGTGTCCCTGAGCTGAAGAAGCTCACGCGAGATCGCGACGTCGGAATACGCCCCTTCCACTGTGACCGAAGTCCCCGGCCCAATGTTGGAGATTGGATTCTCGTCCCAGAGCCTACGCTGAAATGCTGGATGGAGCCACTGTGCCTCGTCTACACTCTTCACCAGTTCGACATGGGCGGCGTATTTGTGCCGCCACTCCACCGCCCACGGCTCCTCTCGGTAGGTGCGAAACGGCCCGTTGAACGCTTCGATCAATGCCTTGTCGTCGAATGAATCAATCATCTCGTTAGCCTAGGTAGGTTGCTAGTACAGTGGCCCGTTTCTAACGTTACATTCCGCGCCATGGACTGCAGATGCAGCACTATTGTTTTCCGCGTCTGTGCTCCGAAGCCTGTGGCGAGCCTTTGCACGTTTGGCGCGGCGGCGTTGAGCGCTTCCTTGGGTGGTGGTGTGTGCTTCAGCTCCTGCAATCGCGCCCAGTCTCTCTCGCGTTCGCACGGGACTGCAGCTCCGACGACGCCACCTTCTATCGCTTTTTTAGACGCGCGAGCCTTGATGAGAAGGTTACGTTCTTCGTGATTGATCTCGTTCACGGTGGCCCCCTTGGTCCTGTCTAGCACCAACGTCGCTGTTTTGGGATCATACAGATAACAATGATCGTTCCGTCCCTGATCCGGTTCACCGCTTCGTTGATGACGAACAGAGGGACAAGAAACCATTCGCGCGGGATAACCTCCGCCAAACCCGCTCATTCATTCTCCCCTGCCCAAATTGCAATCAGTAGTATATACGATGGACGGAGGGGCGGATGACAACGAGAATATGGGGCGCGCTGGGCTACTACCTGCCTTGATTGGTCTCACCGGTTGGTGCACCTATAAGTGGCCGGTCCTCGCGGGAAAGGGCATCATGCTCAACGCCGGCACAATCGTCGCCGTCTTCGGCCTCTACCTGCATTACGCCGGCCTCATCAACCCCTCGCGGGAGCCGCTGTGATGGGCATCCGCGACTGGCTGGGCGGCAACCGCGGTGGCCTCAGCCGCGACATCCAGGAACTGATGAATCCGCTATTGGCTTGGCGGCCGGTTCACTTCGTGGCGTTCCCCCGAAACGAGGACGGCTACGTGAGGCACTACTTCCTTTACCTCGACAAGGAAGGCGTCCGAAACGAGTTCGTCGTCTTCCACCATGAGACCGCCGGCGGCCTCGAGCAGCAGCACACGGCGTACCGCAAGGCTCCGGGAGAGGCCTATGTCCTGTTGAGCCAGCGTGGCCCCTGGTCGATGGCTATTGGTCACTTGACGGATCTCGGCCGGACGAACCCGAGGAACACGCAGTCCGCTGAGGGCCATCACGTCCTCGGAGTGTCGGTTGGAAGCCGCCGACGAGAAGCGGCGCCAACGCCGCCACCAGAGCCGGAGCCAAAATCGCGACACGAATGGCAGCGAACGCCACCGCCGGATCAAGAGCCTGAGCAGCCCGACGAGCCTGACGAAACCGCTGAGTTAAACCTCGAAGGCTTCGAGGTCGGTCAGGGGATTCACTTCAGGCCGTTTGGGCTGAGGGCGACGATCGTCGATATCGAGAAGTTCGATAGCGAGTACGGCGACACACACCGCTTCGTCATTGAGTTCGACGATTGGGAGACCGATATGCGAGTACCGGTCTCGCGCTTGCAGGATCTGATCGCTCTGGCTGGTGTCGATGAGAAAGAGGAGGATGAGGAGCCAGTGCTCGAACGGAACGGCTTCCGAGTCGACGAGCATGTGGTCTACCCCGAGCACGGCGTCGGCAAGATCCTCGCCATCGAACAGCAAGACATCGCCGGTGCGAAGCTCGAGGTTTTCGTCATCCATTTCAAATCTGCAAACATGACACTGCGGGTGCCCACGGCGAAGGTCGGCGATATCGGGATGCGGCGGCTGGAAGACGAGCTTTAGTGTTCTGGGCTGTGCAGCAGGGGCACGGAATGCGCGGCACGCGAGATCGATGAAACAAAAACAGAGCTGTGATCTGTCGTTATAAAACCCGTTTCGACAAATCGCGGACCAGGCGAGTCGCCTCACGCACCCAACTACGGATCGCCGCGACTTCTTTGGTGTAACGTCCATGCCGATAATTGCCGTTGCGGCTACCGGTGGGTGCCCCACTGCCATCCGCGCCACCGTGCATTCGGCACCTCCGCCGGCCGGTCACCGGCGCCGACTTGCACGGGGCGCCTGACCTAGTGCGAGCCCCGCACTGTTGGCTTTTTGACACAGATCCTGTCTCAGTTAGACGCATGGGGTTGTCCGTCAATTTTCGTCTCCTCCCCGTTGTCCGCCTTTTTCCTGGTTTACAATTCCGACCACCCCCTGTGCACCGGGATGGATGTGGACGTGCTTAACCACGATGGACTGGCTGTTTCCGCGCCGGTGCCGGTTGAGGGTTTGGAGCACGTCGCTCTGGAGTCTGAGCAGCCGGTTGGCGTAACCGCCGTAGACCGCGATATTGACCTCGCCAAGATGCCGCTGGCTGAGTTCCAACATGCGCAGGGCCGAGAAGCCGGCGACCACGGCTTGTACGGCCATAAGGGCCTCGATTTCTGACGCCGGCTTCAACGAAGCGACAGTGGCAAGTGCGGCATTCAGGGTTGCCTCGGCAAGAATGTCGTGGGCATTCGGGCGGAGACCGGAGATAATTTTACCCATCATGGTGTCGGCGAACTCTTCGGAAAGCGTACCGAACGTGGCACGCAACCTAGCACGGTGATATTCGAGATCGGCCGTAGGCGAGTGAATAAGGTCGTGAGACGCAGACGGCTTTCGAACCCTTGGCGGCTTTTTACGCTCATCGTCGTCAAGCGAGGGTTGAACTGGTCCCGGCAGGTCGGTCGCTTGCAGGGAAACTGGAAGCCGCTCCGTTGTTGCGACAGCGGCCCATGCGGCATCGCCGCCCCTTATCCTCGATTTCATAGTGGTCTTTCTCGGTTTGCCTTCGGATTCTCGGCGCACGGCGGCCTTCCGCCCGCTGCCGATCAATAGTCAGCGGTATGCAGTCGCGCATGACGGCGCGACGCTGATCTCATCATGCTGCAGCTCCGTTCATTGCTTTAAGGAACTTGAGACGCATCTCTGCGAGTCCGGCATCGTTCAACTGGCCCCGCTGCTCTAGCTCCAGGAAATCGTTGAGTGAGCCATCGTCGTCTAGGCTTTGAAGGATCTGCCATCCGTCGCGGCCAAGGCGCTGTGCGACGGCGGCCTGCAGGAGGGCGAGGTGATCGTTGCCCGCCGCCCCGCTCGCTTCGGCGCCCCCTGACGGGCGCGCTTCGCGGGGCGTCTGCTTGGCAGTATCGATCCGAGATATAGAGGTAGTGATGGTTTTTGCCACATTTGTAGTGATGGTTTCCATCACTGGCAAAACAGGCTTTCGGTGCCGGTTTTCGTCACTGGCAGACGGCATTTTCCGCCATCGGCTTTGTGTTTTTTTAGTCGCCTTTTCCTTCCTCGCGTCAGCAGCGATCTGCTCCGCCTCCTCGACCGTCGCTATCCGCCGCCATTCGTGAGTCCCATCGCCAGGCAGTCCGTCTGCATCCCGATACGTCAGACGGAATAGGTTCGCTGCGCGGTGCTCGGCATTCCCCGCACGCCCCTTTACCGTCACCACAAGCAAGCCCAGGGCTACAGCCTCGCGGATGCCTGGCGCGATGGAGTGTCGATGAATGCCGTACTCGTGGAACTGATTGAATGTGACCGGCAGCCTGCCATTGTCGTTACCGCCGTGGTGCGCATGCTCGATCTCAATGCGGTCAAGCACGCGACGGCAAGACAAGCTCGCTACCATCCAGGCCGGAGATTCGATCATCTCCACCAGATGCGCAGAGAATTGACCGCTTATTTTGTTGCGGCGCCGCTTCCTCATGCGTGCTCGCTCGGCGCGGTCATGACTGTATGCCACGGGGCGGGACGGATGACCTCGCAGTTTCCAGAGGCGCCGGGCTCGTTCGCGTGGTGCCAAGAGAGGTTGTCGGCGTCGTCGCCGCTGCCAAGGAGCTGGCTCGCACCCGACACCGGAAATCGTTTGGCATGAACGCTTGACTTGCGATGCCTATCTACGACCTCGCGCTCGATGCGGTCGCCTTTTGGGCAATATCCATGCCCGCACATACTAGGCCCCACCTGTATCGATGAGTTTGCGGATGTCTTCAACGCGCCACGCGGTGATGCGCGGCCCCAGTTTGACAGGCTTAGGAAACGTCCCCGCCTTGACCTTGCGCCAGAGCGTCGCTGACGAGAATGGGAAGATCGCCGGGATCAATTGAGATTGGCGCATGTAGCCGGTGACCGGCATCGCGCCGTAAGTTTCGGGGTTTGTTGCCATGTCGCGTGACCTCCTGAGCTAGGTTGCTGCGACATGGACAAAACAACGACTCGCCGGCCGGATGGCGCAATTGCGGAACCGAAATGCGCAATTGCGCAGCTGCTACTTATTACGCCGATCTAAGGCGTCGGGAATTAGCTTCAAATGGTTCTGGATAGTTCGAGAAGAGACTTCGGCGCCCATAAGAGCGGCCTGATTTTCAATGGCCGTACCGGCCTTGGCTGGCTTTGTCACGTCGATCTTGGCCAACCGAGCCAGAGCAGCGATGATAATAAGCAAGGTGTTGCGCTCGCGGCGTTCGAGCGGCTTTTCAACTCTCGCGTCGGGCTCGGACAATTGCGATTCAAGCTCTTGCAGCGCGGAGGTTCGGACAACAAGAACGCTATCAGCAGGAAGGCCACCGGCCGGATAGTAATTGTCCCGATGGTTCCTCGGCGTTTCCAAGCTTCCTGGGTCCATGAATTCGTTATTTGAAAAGTGCGATTGTAGTTGGCAGTGCGTTCCGTCTTCGCGAGACACGATGGGCCCATCTAATAAAATGAGCTCGACGGGCGGACCGCCAGTCAAAAGTTGATATTGATGCTCAACGTCAAGACGCTCGGCACCGCACATCGTCAGATCCCAGACGCCAACGATAGCTACGACTTCCTGATCGCGCTCAAATACTTGATCTTCACCGATCCTGACCCCTTCGAGCGCGCTTACAGATCCGCCGCCATCAAGCAATGGGATCGAAGTACGCCTCGCGTCCCCGAAGGAAACCACACGCCCGCAGCGGCCTCTTGTGTGATTTATGAAGTTGACCGACAGGGTCAGGTGTCCGTCCAACGCGAGCCGTAACACGTCAGCTTCGGCAACATTTTCCCCAAACAGGATACTCAGGTGGCGAGCGGCGTCTGCGACGGTCAGCCATTCCTTTAAATTGAACAGCTTTTTCACTTTGCAGAACCATCCGGCCGTTGATGGGTTGCACGATGGGTGTGACCCACAAAAATACAATTACTTAAACGATTTCAATGGTCTATGGCGGAGAGAGTGGGATTCGAACCCACGGTACGGTTTCCCGCACACACGCTTTCCAAGCGTGCGCCTTAAGCCACTCGGCCATCTCTCCGGCGCGCCTTCTCATGACGGGCCGGAGCGAGATTTGCAAGGGACCGCCGGCCCGGCCCGGCGGTTTTTCTCAAATTATTGAAGGATATAGGGAATTCCGGGGATCTTGGCGCCACCTGCCCGCCCTGGCGAGCAGCGAATCGGCTTGCGACGCGTCGGCACGGCAATCCCCGCGCTGGCCCACCGCGGGGGGCCTCCGCATTTCACCTGGCTGGCGCTGCGGCTCAGTGGAACCGGCTACCGATCCCAGCGCCCAGCGATTGGACCGGCCAGAGTACGGCCGGCTCAACCGGCAGCGTTTCCACCGGCGTCTTATCATTGGCGACATGGGCCTGCTGAAGCGCCTCGACGAAATCGGCGAACCAGTCCTGGATGGTGCCGGCGCGCAGCTTCGCCATCATGGCTTCCCAGCGCATCCGGCGCTCCAGCAACGGCATCGAAAATGCGGTCGCGATGGTGCGCGCCATGCCGTCCACATCATGCGGATTGACCAGCAGGGCCGTATCGAGCTCGTTGGCGGCACCGGCATATTTCGACAGCACCAGCACACCGGGATCAACCGGGTTCTGCGCAGCGACATATTCCTTGGCGACCAGATTCATGCCGTCATGCAGCGGCGTCACCAGGCCGACCTGCGCGGTGCGATAGAGGCCAGCGAGCACGGTCTGGCTGAAGCCCTTGTTGAGATAGCGGATCGGCGTCCAGTCAACTTCGCCGTGACGCCCGTTAATATCGCTCACCAGCTTCGCAAGCTGGTTCTGCAGATCACCATAGGCCTCGATCGTGCCGCGCGACAGCGTCGCGATCTGCAACAGCGAGACCGAGCGCTTGAGCTGCGGCTGCCGCGTCAGCATGCGATCGAATGCATCGAGACGATTGACGAGACCTTTGGAGTAATCGACGCGATCGACGCCGATGGCGAGTTTCTCGCCGTTCAGGCTGCGGCGCAGCCGCGACACATCTGGATGCGACGCCGCCTTGGCGGCATGCGCAGCAAACTTCGCGGGATCGATGCCGATCGGAAATACCGCACAACGCGACACGCCGTAACGCGACATCACCACACCACCCGTCGTATCCAGGCCGAGATCGCCATCCACATAAGACAGGAAGTTGTCGCGATCACCTTCGGTCTGGAAGCCGATCAGATCGTAAGCGAGCATTGCCTCGACCAGTTCGCGATGATGCGGCACGCCGCCAAAAATATCGCGTGCCGGCCACGGCGTATGCAGGAAAAAGCCGAGCGGATGCGTCACGCCAAGTGCGCGCAATTCTGCGCCGAGCGCAAGGAAATGGTAATCCTGAATCCAGAACGCGGTATCGGGCTTGCGGAACCGCAGCAGCGCGCGCGCGAAGAACGAATTCACTTCGCGATACGACTGATAATCATCGTGCGACGTGCAGATCAGGTCGGTACGGGAGTGCAGCGCAGGCCAAAGCGCCGAATTGGCAAAGCCTTCGTAATAGCCACCGTAATGCGCGGCAGGCAGATCGAGCATTGCCAGCGCACCGGCGCCAAGCGCCTCGATTTCGGCAAACGGTTCCTTTTGCGCGCCGTCGCGCACGCGGCCGCTGGAACCCACCCAAATCGCGCCAGATTTCTCCACCACGGGCAGCAAGGCTGCTGCCAGACCGCCGGTCATCGGCTCATTCGCCGAAGCGCGCGATACTCGGTTTGAGACTACGACGAGATTCACAGGGTCCCCTCCTGATTGCACACATTGATAAACGTCCGTTCATCAATATGGTTCCTCGTCACCATTCGACCCAATTGAAACCAAATTCGGGCATGCGACGATGGAACTCACCTTTCAGTGAGTTCCATCTGCATCGGTATCAAGACATGAGATGAATCACTTCGATTTCGCTGCATCGTCGATCAGCAAGCGCGCGAGCCATGCGCGCACATCGCGCGGCTCGTCGAAGTGACCCGACACACCTTGCGCACGGCGACCGACGGAGAATGCGAGACCATTCATGCCGGGCATGATCGCAAATACAGATTCGTCGGTGACATCATCGCCGATGAAGATCGGACGGCGCCCGCTGAACGGCTCATGCGTCATCAATTCGATCACGCCCGTCGCCTTGGTCACACCAGCCGGCTTGATCTCGCAGACAGCCTTGCCGGGCAGCACTTCGATCGGCGCATTCGGCAGATCGGCGCGGATCGCGGAAACCGCATCATAGATCGCCTTCTCCGCATGCGGCGCGAGACGGTAATGCAGCGCGAGCGCATAGCCCTTGTCCTCGAGCAAGATACCCGGACTGAGCTTCGCAATGGCAGCAAGGCGACGCTTCAATTCCTTGTCCATCGGCGGCGCACCTGCCGCAACCGACTCATTCTCTGCCGACAATCGCATTTCGGCGCCGTGACCGCCGACTGCCGGGAATTGCATCGGCGCGAAAATCAGATCGATATCGTTGATCGAGCGACCTGAGACCAGCGCCATGGCGCCATTCGTGCGCTGCAGCAGCTTGCCCATGGACGTCGCCAGATCCGGCGGCACCCAAACCTCACGCGGCGTCGGCGCCAGGTCGAGCAGCGTACCGTCGATATCGAGCAGCAGCGCGCATTCGCTAAGCCGCGGCAATTCCGCACCCGGATACAGCACCTCTTCGGAATGCGGCGCGTCGTCGACGGGGATTTCGATAATTTTCTGAGGCATGTTCATAGGATTACTCCACGACGGCCAGCGGCCGTGCAACTGATTCAAGCGGCTGGCGTTCCGCCGCGATGGCATAGCGCCAGCCGACGATCGCAGCCGCGACCATCAGTACGGCGCCAAACAGGTAGCCGGCAAACACGCTGTTGCGCGACCCGGTATCGATCAGCACACCAAACAAAGCCGGTCCGGCAACGCCGCCGATCCCGGTACCGATCGCGTAGAAGACAGCGATCGCCAATGCGCGAACCTCGATCGGGAACGTCTCACTGACGGTGAGATAGGCCGCACTCGCCGCCGGCGACGCAAAGAAGAAGATGATCATCCAGGCGACGGTCTGGGTCTGCGCACTCAATACGTCGATCGAGAACAGATAGCCGGAGATCGCAAGCAATATGCCCGACATGCCATAGGTGACCGCAATCATCACGCGGCGCCCGAGCGTATCGAACAGCCGGCCGAGCAACAGCGGCCCAAGAAAATTGCCAGCGGCAAACGGCAGGATATACCAGCCGACATGGCTGGAGGGGATGCCGAAGAAATCCGTCAGTATCAGTGCATAGGTGAAGAAGATCGCGTTGTAGAAAAACGCCTGCGACGCCATCAGCATGAGACCAACCAGCGACCGCTGGCGGTACAGCACGAACAGCGTCTGCGCGACTTCCTTCAGCGGCGTGTGATCGCGCATGGTCAGTCTGATCTTCGGCAGTGATCTCAAAGTCGACGGATTGGCTTTCTGCTGCACTGAAGTTTCGATATCGGCCACGATCGCTTCCGCGCGCTGCGGCTGACCGTGGATCATCAGCCAGCGCGGACTTTCCGGAATCCACATCCGCATGAACAGCACGATGAGACCCAGAATGGCGCCGGTGAAATATGCGAGCCGCCAGCCATAGGATTGAGAAATGACAGCAGGATCGAGCAGAACGATGGCGCAGACCGCGCCCATCGCCGCACCGAGCCAGAAACTGCCGTTGATCACCAGATCGGTCCAGCCACGATAGCGTGCCGGCACCAACTCCTGGATCGTCGAATTGATCGCGGTATATTCCCCGCCAATGCCTGCGCCCGTCAGGAAGCGAAACAAGGCATAGCTGGCAAGATTCCAGGACATCGCCGTCGCGGCAGTCGCCATGAGATAAAGCGCAAGCGTAATGAAGAACAGCTTCTTCCGCCCGATGCGATCCGTCAGCCAGCCGAAGCCCAGCGCGCCAATCACGGCGCCTGCAAGATAGGCGCTGTTGGCAAAGCCGACATCGAGGTTCGAGAACCGCAGCACCGGATCTTCCTTGAGTGCGCCGGACAGCGCGCCCGCCAGGGTCACCTCAAGACCATCGAGAATCCATGTAATTCCGAGCGCCACGACAACCCGCGTGTGGAAACCGCTCCAGCGCAGCGCATCCAGGCGTGCGGGAATGTCGGTTTCAATCGTACGATCCGAGCCAGAAGCTGGCGTCCGGCGGGGCACCGGCGAGGCCTCTATCTCCGTGCTGCTCAGATAAGCCATGCCGCCTTGCTCCTGAGCATTTGCTCGCACCCCCACGGACAAGCGGAAATCGATATCAACGCAAAACGCCCGGAACCTTGCGGTGACGGGTGATTCAGCGCCAAAGGGTTACGTTCTCCGTGAAGCAACCCACGAAGAACGCGTTGGTTCCCATTTTATGCGGGGAATTGGGACCTAGAGCGAAACGGCGTAATGCTCGTATTCGCCGCGCACCAGCTCAATATGGGCGCGCATGGCCGCCGCGGCGCCATTGCGATCGCCGCGCATGATGGCGACGACGACGCGGTCGTGCTCGGCCTGTGACTTGGCGAGACGGCCGAGATTGCGGAACTGGGCGCGCCGGAACGGTTGTACACGGACCCGGGTCGCGAGCGTGATCTCCGCGATATATTCGTTCTGGGAGCCCGTATAGATCGCGTTGTGAAAACGCTCGTTCACCTCGTGGAAGCGATCCGGATTGCCGTCATAGCTCAGCACCCGCAGCTCTTCGTGAATGGCCTCTAACCCGTGACGTTGCACGGCCGGCATGCGTTCGGCCGCGAGGCCTGCACACAGCGCTTCGAGCTCCGCCATAGCCTCGAACATCCCGGTGAGACGATCGACCGATGGCTGCGCCACGACGGCACCGCGATGCGCGCGCGAGTCGACGAGCCCACTCGCCGTGAGCTGACGCAGTGCTTCACGAACGGGCGTACGCGAGACATTGAAACGTTGTGCCAGATCGGTTTCGTCAAGCGGGGTGCCGGGTGCCAGTACACCACGCACGATCTCGTCGGCCAGCTGCAGTCGGAGTTCTTCGGCGCGCGTCAGCTTGCCGGTGGTCGTCCCAGCGCGGTCAACCCGGCTGACCGGCCCGGTGATGCCCGCCTTGCGGCGCGGCTTCCCCGGCTGGACCAGCATGTCGTCGAAACTCATCCCTTGGCGCCCTGCGGTTCGTCGATCAGGCTGACAGACGCCGCCACGATTCGCCAGCCTTCCGGAAAGCGGATCCACGTCTGCATCTGCCGACCGACCTTACCCGGAGCCGTGTCGCGATAAAATAGCGTCGAGGCGACCGCAGTGTCGCGGCCATAGGAGGAGATCACCGTGCGTGCGGTGCGGCGCATCAGACCGACCGGCGAGCGTGCACCGCGAAAGGCCTGGATCTCGTCATAGCCGTAGAGGTTTTCACCCATCCCGTAACGGATCGTCCGCGGATCGTTGCGAAACAGCTCACCGAGCACCGCCGTGTCATTGGTCGTCAGCGCTTTTTCATAACGTGCGAAAGCTGCGCCCACTTCGGCGATGACGTCCGGCAGATCAATTTCCATATCAGAACCCTTTTGCGCGCGGCGCGGCAACGGTGCCGGCCCGCTCCAAAGCATAGGCGACGCGCAGCGCGATGTCTTCCCGCCACGGCGCTGCGATGATCTGCACACCGATCGGCATCGGATCGAGCGGCACCGGGACGGCAACCACGGGCAGGCCGATGAAGGAGATTGGCTGGGTGTGGATGCCGATATTGGCGCGGACCGGCAGTTCGACGCCGTCGAGCACGAACGTCGCCTGCCCCAGTTTCGGCGCGATGCACGGCGTCGCCGGCGCGATGATCACGTCGACATCCCCAAACAATTCGAGCACCTTAGCGCGATACCAGCGACGGAATTTCTGCGCACGGTCGACCAGCGGTGCCGGCACCATGGCGCCGGCCAACAACCGGTCACGCACCGCCGGATCGAAATCATTGGGACGCGTGCGCAAGCGATCCAGATGCAGTGACGCACCTTCGACGGTCGAGATGACGTAGGCGGCCGAGCGGGCGCGGGCGACTTCGGGCAGCTCGATGTCGCGTGTGACGCCGAGCGCCTTCGTGACACGCGCGACTGCCTCCTGGGCCTCCGGAAACAGGTTCTTGCGGAAGTATCCGCCGGCAGCGGCGATACGGAGACCGCCAATATCCTGTCCAATCAGCGCCGTCACCGGCTCGACGGCGCGCGTCGAACATGCAGCGTCCTCGGCATCGGGCCCCTGCATGGCGTCATAGGACAGCGCGAGATCCTCCACCGACCGTGCGAAGGGGCCAAGGTGATCGAAGCTCGCGACAAAGGGAAACGAGCGCGCCCGCGACAGCCGGCCATAGGTCGGTTTCAGGCCGAAGATGCCGCAGAATGACGACGGCACGCGGATCGAGCCATTGGTGTCCGAACCCAGGGCAATCGGCACGAGACTGCCGCCGACTGCGCCGCCGGAACCGCCCGATGAGCCGCCGGTCATCCGGGTCGTGTCATGCGGATTCCGCGACGGCCCGTCGTGAATGTTCTCGCCCGTAAAATCATAGGCGTATTCGCCCATGTTGAGCGCACCGACCAAGACGGCGCCGGCCGCCTCCATGCGTTCGACCAGCGTCGCATCGCGGGTCGAAGCCGGGCGATCGCGATTGATCTTCGATCCGGCGCGGGTCGGCAGGCCGGTGACATCGAACAGGTTCTTTACGGCGAACGGCACACCGGCGAGCGGGCCAACACTTTGACCGGCGGCAATCGCGGCATCCAGCGCCTTCGCCGTGGCCCGGGCGCGATCGGCGGTGACGTCGGTGAAAGCGTTCAGCACCGGATTGTGCTGTGCGATGCGCGCCAGCGCTGCTTCAGTGACGGCGAGAGCCGAGATTTTCTTCGTGGCAACCGCCTGCGCGATTTCGGAGGCCGGGCGCCAATCGCCTTCGGGGGTGATAACGGGATCAAGCTGCATAGATGCTCGCCGGTTCGATTTCATCGGGCAGCGAAAATTCGTCGACCATTTTAGCCATCTTCAGCGTCACCGCGAGATTGGCACGGACGGACGGCTTCCACGCATCTTCGATCGGCAGTCCCAACGCCCCGGCGACGGCGTCGATATAGTCATCAAGCGGTTCGGCCACGGTCCCTCTCTTACTCGTCCGTATCAGTGAACCGGCAGCGGCGGATGCGGGATCGCCGACAGCAGTTCCTTCGTATAGCTATCCTGCGGCGCATCCAGCACAGTCTCTGTCAGGCCCTGCTCGACGATCCGCCCCGTGCGCATCACGATGACACGATCGCACAGCAAACGCACCACATTCAAATCATGCGACACGAACAAATAGCTCATCCCCATCGACTGTTTCAGGTCCTGCAACAGGTTCAGCACCACCGCCTGTACTGACACGTCGAGCGCCGCGGTCGGCTCATCTAGGATGATCAGTTTCGGCTGCAGCGCGATGGCCCGCGCAATGCCGACGCGCGCCTTCTGGCCGCCGGACATCTGGTGCGGAAAACGATCGAGCAATTCGAGCGGCAAGCCAACCTGCCGCGCGAGGTCCTCGCATTTTGCACGCAGTGCATCGCTGCCCTTGATATCGCCAAGCTGCATGATCGGATCGGCAATGGCCCGTGCGGCCGTGAAGCGGGGGTTGAGGCTGTCGGTGGGATCCTGGAACACCATCTGGATACTTTTGCGCAGCGGCAACCGCGCAAAGGAGTTCGGCGCAATCTCGCCGATCTCGTCGCCATCGAACGAGATACGGCCCGACGTCTTGTCGATCAGCCGCATCACCATCATCGACGTCGTGGACTTGCCGCAGCCGGATTCGCCGACAAGGCCGACGCTTTCGCCATGACCGACCGTGAAACTGATGCCGTCGACTGCGCGGAATTTATCGGGCTCGGTCGGCGGCTTGCGCGAGAACAGTTTTGCGAGTGAGGCCGTCGCGCCCTGGCGGGCATATTCCTTGACGAGATTCTCCACCACCAGCAGCGGCTTTGCGGCCACGTCAGTACTGACGCTATCTGCGACCGGCTGCACCGGCATCGCCGCGCGTTCCTCGGCCGGCAGCAGATCGCGCAGCGAGACGCCGAGCCGCGGCGTGGCCTGCATCAGTTTCTTGGTATAGGCGTGTTTCGGATTAGCGAAGATATCGGCCGACAGTGCCGTCTCCACCACCCTGCCCTTTTCCATCACTACCACGCGGTCGCAATAGGCAGCGGCGAGGCCAAGATCATGGGTGATCAGGATCGTCGACATGCCGCGGCTCCTGGTGAGCTCGACGACGAGATCCATCACGGCCTTCTGCGTCGTGACGTCGAGCCCTGTGGTCGGCTCATCGGCGATCAGGAGCTGCGGATTGCAGGCCAGCGCCAGTGCGATCACCACACGCTGGCACATGCCGCCGGACAGTTCGAACGGATAGGCGTGATAGCGCTCGCGCGGGCGCGCGATCTTGACCTGCTCCAGCGCCTCGATGGCTTTTTCAGCGCGATCGGCGCTGCCGGCCTGCGCATGCTGGCGCAACACATCCTCGATCTGGTCGCCGACCTTGCGGATCGGATTCAGCGCCGCCCGCGGGTTCTGGAAGATCATCGAGATCTCGCGGCCGCGCAGGTCGCGCATCTGGTTCTCGGTCGCCGCCTTCACATCGACGCCGGAGAACATCACCGAGCCTTCGGCGATCTTGCCGGCGCGGTCGAGAATGCGCATCACCGCATAGGACGTGACCGACTTGCCCGAGCCGGACTCGCCGACGATGCCCAGAGTTTCGCCCTTGGCGACGGAGATATTGACGTGCTGCACCGCCTTGACGATGCCACGTCGTGTGGCGAATTCGACGGTGAGATCGCTGACGTCGAGAAGCGGTTGAGCGGTCATGCTTGGGCCCTCACGTGCGTCGCTGCGGATCGACGATGTCACGCAGACCGTCGCCGAGCAGGTTGAAGCAGAACACTGCGATCATCAGCGCGAGGCCGGGAAACAATGCGATCCACCACTCGCCTGACACCATGAAGGACGCGCCTTCGGCGACCATGATGCCCCATTCCGCGGTCGGCGGCCGGACGCCGAGACCGATAAAGGACAGGCCCGCCGCATTGAGGATCGCGTAGCCCATAGTCAGCGACATCTGCACGATCATGATCGGCATGATGTTCGGCAGAATATGCACCAGCAGGATGCGCATCTCGCTATTGCCGGACAGCCGCGCCGCCTGCACGAAACCGGCGTCGCGACGCACATTGGCTTCGGCGCGCGCAACGCGCGCATAGAGCGGGAAGTTCACGATCGCGGTCGCGATGATGATGTTCTGCACGGTGTTGCCGAGCGCTGCCACGATGCCCATGGCCAGCACGAACAGTGGAAATGCCATGATCGTATCGGCGATGCGACCGACGATGCGGTCGGTCCAGCCGCCGAAATAGCCCGACGCGATGCCGGCGAGGCCGCCCATGGCGAACACCAGGATGACCGAGGCAATCGCAATGAAAAAATCGAGCCGTGTCGCGACAATGACGCGGCTGAAAATGTCGCGCCCGAGCTGGTCGGTGCCGAACCAGTGCGCCGCGGACGGCGCCTTCAGCGCCTGCGCGGTGTCGCTGGCGAGCGGATCGTAAGGCACGATATAGGGACCGAACAGCGCTGCGAACACGATCAGGACCAGCAGGCCGAAGGCAAAACCCGTGACGCGGTTTTCGCCGAGGATGTAGCGGGTGTGCTGCAGCGTTGCAGCAAAGCCGGAGGTGCGTTTTGCCGGCGCAGGCTGCGGCGCGGGAACGGCTTCGGAATCGACAGGCGTGACAGCGTTCATGGCTTACACCTCACCCTTCCAGCCGCACGCGTGGATCGATCACGCCGTAGAGAATGTCGATGATCAGATTGATCAGCACATACATGACGGCCATCGTCAGCACGAAACCCTGCACCGGCGCGAAATCGGAGGAGATCAGCGCTTCGACCGCGTAGGAGCCGATGCCCGGCCAGGCAAAGACTTTCTCGACCAGCACGTTGGCACCAAGCAGAAACGAGAACGTCATCGACAGCGTGGTGATGACCGGCAGCATGGCGTTACGAAAGGCATAAGTGACGATCACGGCGCGTGGCGACAGTCCGCTGGCGCGGGCAGTGCGCACAAAGTCTGACGACAGGATCGCCAGCATCGAGGCGCGGGTCATGCGTGCGATCGGTGCCAGCGAGAAGATCGCCAGCGTCGCCGTCGGCAGAATCAACTGATTAAGCGCGGACCTGAAGGCTTCCCAGTCACGCGCGATGAGACTATCGATCAGATAGAAGCCGGTCACATTAGGCGGCGTCGATGCGAACACGTCCAGTCGCCCGAGCGGCGCCGGCGACCAACCGAGCCTGAAATAGAAGACATAGACCAGCACCAACCCGGTGAAGAACACCGGCAGTGATACACCGGCCGTCGTCGTTACCCGGCATAGATGATCGATCCACGAGCCAGGCCGCGTGGCCGCGAGAATGCCGAGCGGAATGGCGATCATGATCGAGACCAGCAGACCAAGTAGCGTCAGTTCGGCCGATGCCGGCAGGCGATTGCGAATTTCAGTCGCCACTGGTTGGCCGGTGGTCAGCGAGTTGCCGAAATCGCCTTTGGCCAGATCAGCGGTGTAGCGGAAAAACTGCTCGATCAGCGGCTTGTCGAGACCGAGCTTCTTGCGGATTTCCTCAATGGCCTGCTTGTCCGCTGACGGTCCTGCGAAATAGGCCGCGGGATCGCCAGGCAAAGCGCGCGTCAGCAGGAATGTGACGATGACGACCCCAATCAAGCTCGGGATCGCGAACATCAATCGTTTGCCGATCAGGCTGAGCATGACACATCACGCCTTCACGAGCGCGCGATAGTCGAGTCGACGGTGGAACCAGTACTGGTAGCCGGAGATGTTCTTCTGCATCGCCACGTTGACATAGGGCTGATACAGCGGGATCCGTGGCACATCATTGAAAGCGAGATCGACGAAGCCTTTCACGTCCGCATCATAGGCTGCCTTGTCGCCGGTTGCGGCGGCGGTGCGCGCACCGTTGATGAGCTTGTCCATCTCGGGCGACTTGTAGCTCATGGTGTTAAACACCGAATTGTCCCCGTGATAGCACCAATAGAAGAAGTATTCGGGGTAATCGAGCCAGCCGGAGAACACGTTGGTGTAGAGCGGCATCTCCTTCTTGTTCAGCTCGGTGCGCCAATTGGCGCCGGGGATCTTGTTGATGGTCGTCTTGATGCCGATCTGGCCGAGGCTTTCCTGCACCAGCACACAAAGTGGCTCATTGACGACAGCGAAGCCGAGATCGAATGAGATCGTGGTCTCGAAGCCATTGGGATAGCCGGCCTCTGCGAGCAGTGCCTTCGCCTTGGCCATGTCGGTATTGTATTTATGGGGCTGCGGCCACGCGACTTCGGTCGGCTTGTCGGCTGATGCGCCGTACATCGGATTGGCGAGACCGAACAACACGGCATCGACGATCTTCTGATAGGGCAGCGCATAGGCGACGGCCTGGCGCACCTTCGGATTGTCGAAGGGCGGCTTGGTGACATTCATGCCGATATACTGGATGCCGTTGCTGAACGGCAGCGACACCACGTCGAGCTTGCCGTTGGCCTTGATCTCCTGGAAATCCTTGTAGGGCAGTTCATAGGACATATCGGCATCGCCGCGCTCGAGCAGCGCGCGCCGGTTGCCGGCCTGCGGCACCATGCGCCAGATCACGCGCTTGATCTTCGGCATCGGACCGGAGACCCAGTCGTCATTGCGCTCGAGGATGACTTCGGTGCCGGCGGTCCACTTGGTCACCTTGTAGGCGCCGCCGCCGGCGGTCTGCATCTTGGTGTATTCGAGACCCCACGGATCCTTCTCGGTGGCGTTCTTCTTCACCAGTTCGGAATTGATCACGCAGGGGACGATAACCGCGAGATCCGGAATCGTCAGGCGATCCTTGGTGGCGAAATCGACGCGCACAGTGTGATCATCAACGATCACGAACTGCTCGGGCTTCTTCAGCGATCCGGCGCTCATCTGGAAGGTCGGAAAACCGCCGACGCTCACCGAGCGATCCAGTGACCACTTGACGTCCTTCGCCGTCACCGGCGTGCCATCGTGAAACTTCGCGTTCTTGCGCAGCTTGAAGGTCGCCGACATGTCGCTGATGGTCATGTCCTCGGCGAGTTCGGGCTTGAACTTGTCGCGGTCGTAATAGGGCACGCCGCCGGGGCCGGCCTTCATCTCGTGACCGATCAGGCGGTCGTAGCAATTCCAGGACACTTCATAGCCGGGCACATTGGTGCCGACGCCATGGATATCGAGGTTGTTGGGGCCGCTTTCGGAGACGATCAGCAGGGTTTCGGATCGGGCATCCGCCTTGGCGGACGAGAAGATCGCCGGACCGGAGACCATCGCGCCGGCGGCGGCGCCTGTGGCGGTTTTCAGAAAATCACGACGCTTCATTCTTGCTCTCCCCAAGGGCGCGAGTGGATCGGCTTGGGAACAGACATCGCAAACTTCGTGCCAGAGCTTAACGAACGCCTAATGCGCGCCTATGCACCTGATAATACTTGCATTTCCACAACGTTTCCGATGGTCAGCATCGCCAGAGACCCGCTCACATTGCATACAAAGATATTGATGTGCACAAGATTTAGACTGTTGTGCGGATCTGCCCGGTCGTTGGTCGTCTGTTTCCGGCTTGACATACACCGGCTCTCGCTTCCTTATTGCGAATAGTTCGCATTAGCATTTGCATCAGATCAAGAACCTTGGGGAATGGCGTGAGTTTGAGGTTGTGGGCGTCGATCACGGGAGCAGCATGCCTCTCATCAATCTGGATTGGAGAGGCGACGGCCCAGGAGGGACAGACGCTCTCGGAAATCGTGGTCAGTGCCGAGCGGCAGAAGGAAGCGGACGGCTTCCAGTCCACCACACTGCTGACCGGTGACGCCCTCCAACGCACCACCTCGGCCTCCATCGCCGACTTGCTAGCTACCCAGCCGGGCGTTGCCGCGTCGACCTTTGCGCCGGGCGCGAGCAGGCCGAATATCCGGGGCCTCGACGACTATCGTGTTCGAATTCAGGAGAACGGCATCGGCAGCCAGGACGCATCGGATTTCAGTCAGGACCATCAGGTCCCGGTTGATCCTCTCTCCGCCGATAAGATCGAGGTGATCCGCGGTCCCGCAACGCTGCGCTATGGCAATCAGGCCATCGGCGGCGTCGTCAATGCCAGCAACAACCGCATTCCGGAAAATCTCGTCCCGGACAATTTCAGCGCACGCATCAAGGGCGGCGGCTCCTCGGTGGATAGCAGCATCGACGGCGCGGCCAGTATCGATGCCAGTGGCAACAATGTCGCCATTCACGTCGATGCCTTCGGCCGCAGCGCCGGCGATTACAGAATTCCCGGCGGCAGCGTGCAGGCCAATACGAGACTGCGCTCGGAGGGCCAGTCGGTCGGCGGCTCCTACATCTTCGACGGCGGCTATATCGGCACCGCGATCCAGCACATCACCAGCCTGTATCATATCCCCGGCATCGCCGAATCCGCGTCGCGGACTCGCATCGATCTCGAGCAGACCAAGATCACCAGCAAAGGCGAATGGCGCGCGCCAACCGACGGCATCGCCGCGATCCGCTATACATTCGGCGTCAGCGACTACAAGCACGGCGAGCTCGGCATTGGCAGCAATGGCGTCGATGGCCTGCAGAACACCATCACCAACAAGGAAATCGAAGGCCGCTTCGAACTGGACCACGCCTCGGTCGCAACACCGCTCGGCGCATTGACTGGAAGCTGGGGCGCGCAGGCCAGCAATCGCAAGCTGGGCACCGCAGGCCTGCTCGGCGGTTTGCTCGCACCAACCAACACGGACACGGTCGCAGGCTTCGTGTTCGAGCAATTGCAGCTCTCGGACACACTCAAATTCCAGGCCGCAGGCCGTATCGAGAGCCTGTCAGTATCCGGCATGGCGCCGATCTTCCCCAGCAATTTCCTGCCACCGCCCGACACATTCTCCGAGACCGCGGCGACACGCGATTTCACCCCGAAGAGCTTCAGCTTCGGACTCCTGAAATCACTGCCCTGGGACATGGTTGCCAATCTGAGCGTACAGCGTGCGCAGCGCGCGCCTGCCGCGCCCGAACTTTATTCGCGCGGCTCTGATGGCGCATCGGGCACCTTCGTCATCGGCAATCCAGATCTGAAAATCGAAACCGCCGAGTCGATCGAAGTCGGCCTGAAACGCAGCAGCGGCCAGCTTCGCTTCGAGGCCAGCCTCTACTACACGCGCTACCTCGATTTCATCTTCAAGCAGGTGACCGGCAACTTCTGCACCGACACTTTCGCAAGCTGTGGCGCAACCGGCCCGCTTCTGCAGGTCGCCTATGGCCAACGCGACGCGAATTTCCGCGGCGCCGAGCTGATGGCACAACTCGACGTCACACCGCTCAGCGACGGCATGCTCGGCATCGACACGCAGTTCGACGTGGTTCGCGCAACCTTTGCCGATGGCAGCAATGTTCCGCGCATTGCACCGATGCGCGTGGGCGGCGGCGTCTGGTGGCGCAGCGCCGAATGGTATGCCCGTCTGGGTGTCCTGCATGCATTCACGCAGAATGACATTGCGCTCAATGAAACTTCGACTGCCGGCTACAACTTGCTGAAGGCCGAGGTGAGCTATACCCACACATTCCCGAAGGTCGACGGCGGCCTGCGCGACATCACCTTCGGCGTCACCGGAGACAATCTGCTCGACGAACAGGTCCGCAACCACATCTCCTTCAAGAAGGCGGAAGTGCTGCAGCCCGGACGCGGCGTGCGGCTCTTCACGAGTATGAGATTTTGAGTGCCGAGACCTTGGAATCGCTCCAGTTTGGGCCTCAACTCGGCCTCCAGAGGGCGACATCGTTCACATGCGAAGCTATTCTTTCGCCATCATCTCACATTGCAAACTTCGACCGACGGAATGCAGCCCCTATGACAAGATCCTGGTCTCCCATCACAACTGTATTGGTGGCGGTTAGCGGAACTGCGGCGGTTCCACAGTTTGCTGTAGCGGCAACCACGGAAGCGTTACTGCCGCATAACCTGTCCCCATGGGGCATGTTCATGAACGCCGACATCGTGGTGAAGGCCGTGATGATCGGTCTTGCCATCGCCTCGCTGGTAACCTGGACAGTCTGGCTCGCCAAGACCATCGAACTCAACCGCGAAACACGGTCCGCCAAACGGCGGCTCGATATACTGGAAAGCGACACGACGCTGGCCCAGGTCGAGCGCGACAGCGCCGATGCCCGCGATCCCGTGGCCCAGCTCATTCATTCGGCAGTGCGCGAGACTGCGCTCTCCCATGGACTGTTCGATGACGGCTTCAAGGAGCGCATTGCGCTCCGGCTTGAGCGCGTCGAACAGGCAATGTCGCGCCGGATCTCTCGCGGCATCGGCGTCGTCGCAACGATTGGTGCGACTGCGCCCTTCGTCGGCCTGTTCGGAACCGTCTGGGGCATCATGAACGCCTTCATCGGCATTTCGGAAACTAAGACGACCAACCTCGCTGTCGTCGCACCGGGCATCGCAGAAGCATTGCTCGCGACAGCACTTGGTCTTGTCGCGGCCATCCCTGCGGTGGTGATCTATAATCAGCTTGTTCGCAATATCACGACCTACCGTGCGTTGCTTGGCGATGCCTCCGCACAGGTCATGCTGCTGATGAGCCGCGATCACGGCCGTCGCGGCATGCCGATCTCGCGGGCGGCGGAATAGATCATGGCTGCAAGATTAGGTGGGCGCTCAGGCGGCGGTGACGACCTCGAAGTCAATCACGAAATCAATGTGACGCCTTTCATCGACGTGATGCTGGTTCTGCTGATCATCTTCATGGTGGCAGCGCCGCTGGCGACGGTCGATCTCGGTGTCGATCTGCCGGCAAGCGCCGTCGAGCCGCAGCTGCGTCCCGACAAACCGGTCTTCGTCACCGTCAAGCCTGACCTGACAATCGCTGTCGGCGAAGACATCATCCCGCGCGATACACTGAGCGGCACGCTGGATGCTGCGACCAAGAACAACAAGGACGAGCGCATCTTCCTGCGCGCGGACAAGGTCGTGAGCTATGGCGATCTGATGGAAGTGATGAACCTGCTGCGCAATGCAGGCTATCTCAAAGTCGCACTGGTCGGCCTCGACGGACGAACCTCCGCGCCATGAATGTCTTTGCGCTACATGCGCCGACCGACAGCGTCGGTCTTCGCTGGACAGGATCGGCGATCGCCATCGTCGCGATTCATGCCGGCCTGATCGCCGCCGGCATCTGGTGGTACCATCAACCAAGCCCTCCTGGCGTTGCGATCCCGACCATCATGATCGACATGGCGCCGGCCACTGCTGCGCCCGAAACGCAGCCGCTGGATATTGCGCCCGGCCCCGAGATGCAGCAAGCGGAAGCGCCGTCCGAGCCGCCGCCGGAGCCTGTTCAGCAGAAGCAGGTGGAAGAACAGATTCCGCCGACGCCCCTGATGGAGAAGCCGGTCGTCGAAGCGCCGCCCGAGCAGAAAATCGAGCCGACGCCTCCGCCGCCCGAACCAGCCAAGATCATTCCCGATCCACCAAAGCCGGTGCCGGAAAAACCCAAGCCGAAGCCGATACGCGCCGAGGTCAAGAAGAAGCCGAACGATACGCCTGCAGCGCCGCAGACCACTGCGGCACCGCGCGCAGAACGCGTTGCGCCTGCAGCGTCAGCAGCGGCCGCCGGTGCATCGAGGGCAGCGTCAGCATCTTACAATCAGCTCGTCCAATCACACTTGCAGCGTTTCAAGCAATTTCCCCAGAGTGCCCGCACTGGTCAGTCAGGCACGGCAGTCGTCAGGATCGCCTTTACGCTGGATCGCAGCGGTCGCGTGCTGTCGTCCCGCCTCCTGGGATCGTCGGGAAATTCGGCGCTCGATGCCGAAACGCTCGCCATGATCCGCCGCGCGCAACCATTTCCAGCATTTCCGCCGGAGAAGACCGGCGGTACGGAAGCGTTCAACGTTCCGCTGCGATACGATCTTCGTTAGCGACTAACGAAGATCATGATGCGCCGCGACCGGTCAGATATCACTGCACGGGATTGGCGCGTTCAAACTGGCGCAGCAATTTATTGCCGCGCTCTGCCGCAGCGTCGAGGGCCTCCTGCGCAGGCTTCTTGCCGCTGAAGGCCTGTTCCAGCTCATCCTCGATGGCGTCACGGATCAGTGTGAACGACCCGAGGCGCAATCCCTTCGAATTTTCCGTCGGCGCCTTGAGCGTGATCTGCTCGATGGATTTCACCGTGCCGGGATTGCGGTCGTAGAAGCCCTGCTGGCGCGTGAGTTCATAAGCGGCGCGCGTGATCGGCAGGTAACCCGTCTTCTGGTGCCACGCCGCCTGCACTTCGGGCTGCGAGAGAAACGCAAAGAATTTCGCGACGCCCTTATATTCTTCGCGCGGGCGATCCCGCAGCACCCAGAGCGTGGCGCCGCCGATGATCGAGTTCTGCGGCGCTGCCGTGACATCCGGCCAGTAGGGCATCAGGCCGTAACCGACTTCGAATTTCGCATTGGCGAGAATGTCGGCGCGGGTGCCCGACGAGCCCAGAAAAATCCCGCATTCGCTCTTCTGAAAGCGTGGTTCAGCCGCTGTCGCCCGGCCGCTATAGTCGAAGACCTTGGTCTTCTGCCATTCGGCGAGTTGTGCGATATGGCGCGCCATCAACGGATTGTTGAAAGTCAGAACCGCGTCCAGCCCGCCAAGGCCATTGGACTTGGTCGCCACCGGAATGTTGTGAAATGCCGAGAAGTTCTCGACATTGATCCATGACGGCCAGGCCGTAGTGAAACCGCAAACCGCGCCCGCCGTCCGCAGCCGCTTGGCAGCGGCGCCGAGTTCCGGCCAGGTCCGCGGCGGCTCATCCGGATTGAGCCCGGCGGCACGGAACAGATCCTTGTTGTAATAAAGGATCGGCGTCGACGCATTGAACGGGAACGAGAGCATATTGCCAGCCATGTCGGTGTAGTAGCCCGTAACGGCCGGCAGATAGGCAGATGGATTGAACGCTTCCGCCTGATCGCGCATCAACTCATAGACCGGATAGGTTGCGCCTTTCGCCGCCATCATGGTGGCCGTCGCAATTTCATTGACCTGGACGATGGCCGGCTGGCTCCGGGACCGGAAAGCGAAAATCGCCGAGGTCACCGTCTCGGTGTAGTTGCCCTTGTAGACCGGAACGATGCGATAGCCCGTCTGCGTGGCGTTGAAATCCGCGGCCAGCTTCTCGACATGCCGACCGAGTTCTCCGGACATCGCGTGCCACCACTGAATGTCGGTGGCGCGTGCGGGCGTCGCCATCTGGCTGACTGTCACCACAAGCGCGAGATATCCGAGCGCCGCCTTCAACTTCATTTCATCCTGCCCTTACAACGCCGTCGGCTGCCGGCCTGCTGTGCTATCATTCTTGTTGGGGGCCAAAGCGTCCGCCCAATAAAATAATGATTCCGTTATAGTTTTGATCGAAATTGCCCCGCACGGTGGCGTTCACCGGACACGATCTGCCGCAGCACTCTGTTGAGACCAAGCGTCATTCGGTTCAATCGGACCGGTCGCAATTCAACCAGCTGTTGCAGACCAATAGCCAGCAACACCTCTATTTGCTAGATTGAACTGTCTCGCAACCTCAACGAAACTCTTTCAGACTATAAAGATCGAGTTGCCGGGTTGTGACGCACGGCTGTCTCACCGATTGAACCTTTCGCAAGGCCGAATGACAGACCTGTGGTGACGAGCCCGCACAACGGAGTTTCCGACGGACAGGACGAGCTGGCGGCGCGAGGCCGGACCGGCATCGTTGCGGCTGTCCGTGCGATTCCGATCCGCTGGCGCATTCTGTCCATCGCAGCCCTGAACTCGGCCGTCGTTCTTGTCCTAGCGGGCTTGATCTGGAGCGGCTCGCGGGTGCTGTCCTCCGCCTGGGACGACGTGCGCCAGGTCCGGCAATCCGATCAGGTTCTGGCCCTGCTCGAGAGCGAGACCGGCCGGCTGCAGAACCTGATCCATCGCTACATCAATCAGCCCAGCCCCGAACTGTTCGCCGAAATCCTACTGCTCCGTGAGGCTGTGCTGGGGACATTGAACACCCGTGCCTCGACCGATCCCATGCTGTCAGGCTCGGTTGCCGAGCTGGAACGTGTCACCGAGCGGTTTCTCAGCGGTTTCGGTGAATTGCGGACGCTTCAGACCACCATCGCCAAGACCTATGAGGAACAGGTGCTTGGGCCTGCCAAGGACATGGCGGGGCTGTATTCCATCATCGAAGGCGCCACCGGCCAGCGCGATGCGCTGATCTGGCCCGCACTCGGCAAGTCGCGTGAGGCATTCACCGCGATGCTGGTCGCGGCCAACGCCTATTATCTGTCGCTGGCATCCGCCGCGGCCGAGGAGGCGCGGCGCAACACAGAGACGATCGAGCGGACCATCCCGGTCATGACCGACCTTGCCGACAATGATCTGCAGCGCATTGCGCTGCAGCGACTCAAGGGACGCTCAGTTGCACTCCGCCAAGGGCTCGCAAAACTGTCCGAACAACTCTCCAGCCGCACGGACCTGCTGCGCAATTCGATCGATGCCAGCCAGGCCGACACGATTGCTGCGATCGATGGCCTGTCCGTCAAGATGCGCCAGCGCGAGCAGTCCGCGCAGGCCACTTTCGACCGCACGCTGACGGCGATCTCCCGCAATGTCATGGTCATCGCCGCGGCATTCCTTGGGCTGATCATCACCGCAGGCATTATCATCGCGCTGAGCATCCGCCTGCCGCTGCAGCAGATCATGACGTCGATGCGCGCAATCACCTCCGGCGACTATGATCGCAAGGTTCAGGGCACCGCCGCGACCGACGAAGTCGGCGCCATGGCCCGCGCGGTCGAAGTGTTCCGTGAGAACGCCGTCGCCAAACGCGAAGCCGAGAACGAACTGCGTGCCTCGAAAGAGAAGGCCGAAAGCGCCTTGCTCGAACTAAATGCCGCACAGCAGAATTTGATCGACGCCGAACGGCTGGCCGCACTCGGCGGTCTGGTTGCCGGCGTGGCCCACGAGGTCAATAACCCGATCGGCATCAGCCTCACGGTGGCATCGAGCTTCGCGCGGCGCTCGGAGATGTTCGAGGCCGAGCTGCGCTCCAATGCCCCGCTGCGGCGCTCGCAGCTTGAGGAATTCGTCAAGACGTCACGCGATGCGGCGCAGCAACTGGTCGCCAATCTACATCGCGCCGGCGAGCTTATTCAGTCCTTCAAACAGGTCGCCGTCGATCGTTCCCACGCTGAACGGCGGCAGTTCAGCCTCTCCGAGGCCACCGATCAGATCATCGCCAGCCTGCGACCCGTCCTGAAGAAGGCCCCGATCACGCTGACGGTGGATGTGCCGGACGGGCTCATGATCGACGGCTATCCTGGCTCCTACGGCCAGATCCTGACCAACCTGTTCCTGAATGCAGCCAATCACGCATTCCCGGACGGCAAGCCCGGCGCCATTGCCATCACCGCGAAGCCGCGCGGTACCGACGATATCGAGATCAGCTTCTCCGACAACGGCGCGGGCATGAGCCCGGACGTCCAGCGGCAGGCGTTCGACCCATTTTTCACCACGCGCCGCAACGAAGGCGGCACCGGCCTTGGCCTCCACATCGTGTACAATCTGGTGACCCAGCAGTTGGGTGGCCGGATGATGCTGGAGTCAAGACTGGGACAAGGCACGACATTTCGCATTATCATGCCGCGGGCCGCCACTGGCGCCGCTGGATCATTTGACGGGACTACGCAATGGCCGACCAGGACGATGTCCTCTACCTGATTGAAGATGCCGGGGACGCCCCGGAAGAATCCAATAATCGAAAATGGAAGATCGCGGTCATTGACGATGACCAGGCCGTGCATGAGGGCACGCGCTTTGCGCTGAGCGACTACACGCTGAACGGCCAGTCGCTGGAAATCCTGTCGGCCTATTCCGCCGCCGAAGGCCAGGTCCTGATGCGCGAACATCCGGATATCGCGGCCGTACTGCTCGACGTCATCATGGAGACGGATGCAGCGGGCCTCGAACTGGTCGAGTTCATCCGCAACGAATTGCACAACGAAACCGTTCGCATCATCCTGCGCACCGGCCAGCCCGGTCAGGCGCCGGAGCGCCGCGTCATCGTCGACTACGACATCAACGACTACAAAGCGAAGACCGAACTGACCGCCGACAAGCTGTTCACCTCGCTGACGGCGGCACTGCGCAGCTATCAGCAGCTCGAACGCATGGTGCAGACGCGACGCGGCCTTGAAATCATCATCGACGCGGCCTCGACGCTCTACGATTTCAAATCGATGCAGCGACTCGCCGAAGGCGTGCTGACCCAGATCGCCTCGCTGCTGAATGTGGATTGCGCCGGCATTCTGGTGTTGCGCGATGGCGGCGTTGTCGGCGACGACTATGCCGTCCTCGCCGGATCAGGCTGCTACAGCCGCTTCATGGGTACCGCGACCTCGCAGTCGCTCGACCCGGACCTGCGCCAGATGGTCGAAGAGGCCTTCAAGCGCCGCAAGCATGACTTCGCCGACCATCGGACGGCGCTCTATATCCGCACCGGCAGCGGCCGCGAGGTTGTCGTGTTGCTGCAGGCAGAGCGGCAATTGTCGGAGACCGATCGTTCGCTGGTGGAGATCTTCGGCAGCCGGTTGTCGATCGCCTTCGACAACGTGATCCTCTATCAGCAACTGCACGAGGCCAATACGCAGTTGGAAGACCGCGTGGCACAGCGTACCCGCGCATTGATGCAGGCCAATCGCCGGCTTTCCGCGCAGTGGCTGCGGCTGCAGCGCGCCAACGGCTTCAAGAACGAGATTCTGGGCACCGTCGCCCATGACCTGAAGAATCCGCTCGGTGTGATCCTCGGGCGCACCGAGATGCTGACCGAATTGATATCGGCGGGATCACCGAAGGAGAACGTCTCCGCGCAGATCGATCACATCCGTGACGCCACCAAGCGACTGACCTCGATGGTCGATCACCTGATCTCCGATGCCATGGCGGACGCGTTCGATATCACCATCCGCCGTGAGCCGGTCGATCTGGCGACGCTGGTCCGGGACGTTGCGGAAGCGAACCGACCGTCTGCCGTGAACAAGCAGCAGGATCTCTCCGTCTCGGCGCCGGATCACCACGATCTCACCATGTGCGATGCCGACCGGATCCGCGAAGCCATCGACAATCTCGTCAGCAACGCCATCAAATACAGCCCGATCGGCGGCAAGATCGCGCTGCTCATCACGGGCGACGCCGATTATGTCCGCATCAGCATCAGCGACGAAGGCCCCGGCCTGTCGCCGGAAGATCTCGACCGCCTGTTTGGCCGTTTCCAGCGGCTTTCAGCCAAGCCAACCGGCGGCGAAAGCTCGACAGGCCTCGGCCTGTCGATCGTCAAGCGCATCATCGACATGCATGGCGGCGAGGTCAATGCAGACAGTCCAGGTCCCGGCCGGGGCGCCATCTTCACCATCCTGCTGCCAGCCACCACCGAGGGCCTGTCATGAGCCAGAGCCCCCATATCGTCATCGTCGACGACGAAGCACCCGCCCGCGAGATGGTGGGCGACTATCTCAAGATGCACGGCTTTGCCGTGACCCTGTGCGACGGCGGCAAGAGCCTGCGCAGCGAGATCGAGACCAAGGTGCCGGATCTCGTGGTGCTCGACCTCAATATGCCCGAGGAAGACGGGCTCTCGATCATCCGTGACCTCAAGAGCCGCATCAATGTGCCGGTGATCATGCTCACCGCCACCGCAAGCCCGATCGACCGGGTCGTCGGCCTCGAACTCGGTGCCGATGATTACATCGCCAAGCCCTGCGAACTCCGCGAATTGATGGCGCGCATCCGCTCGGTCTTGCGCCGAAGCACGCCGGTGAAAGGCGCAGCAGCAGATGCAGCGCCTGCCAAGGAGAGCAAGGATCATCTCGTACGTTTCGGCACGAAATGGCTCGATCTGGAAGCGCAGGCCTTGCGTGACGACGAAGGCAACGAACATCCGCTGACAGCTTCCGAATTTGGCCTGCTCAAGGTATTTGCCGCAAATCCGAAGCGCGTGCTCTCACGCGAGCGGTTGCTCGAACTGGCCAATGCCAGGGATGCCGAGGCTTTCGACCGGGCGGTCGACCTGCGGATCATGCGAATCCGCCGCAAGATCGAGCCCGATCCGACGAAGCCCGCCGTGATCCGTACAATTCGCGGCGGCGGCTATTTGTTCTCCCCATCGGGTGAGAAGGCCTGAGCACCCCTTTTTGAATCTATCTCATTCAATTTGCACGCATTTCACCTCTGAATGTTTCGTCGCCAACCCTGCGACGAAACAATTCTCCGGTTCCATGAAACCATTTTCCGCTTTTGGAGCCAACGTCCTGAAACCGGGGCTCCTTAACAATCCTCCCAACGAAGCCGCCACGCGGTCTCTTACGGGAGTTAGTCATGCAGAACGTCATCGCCCTCAATGCCGCCGGTCAGCAGGGTATCATTACGGCCCGCGCCACCTCGGACGAGATGCTGCTGGAGAATATCGCGGGCGGTGACCGCACGGCGATGCACACGCTTTATGCCCGGCACAATGTGCGGGTCTATCGCTTCGTTCTCCGCATGCTGCGTGACGCATCTGCGGCGGAAGATCTGGTCAGCCAGGTTTTCCTCGATGTGTGGCGGACCGCCAGCCAGTTCGAGGGCCGCTCGCAGGTCTCCACATGGCTGTTGTCGATCGCACGCTTCAAGGCGCTGACCGCGCTGCGCCAGCGTAAATATGAAGACATCGACCAGGACGATGTCATGGAAATCGCTGACGAGGCCGATACACCTGAGGCATCGCTCGATCGCAGCCGCACCAGCGCTATTCTCCGGGCCTGTGTCGCCAAGCTGTCGCCGGCGCATCGCGAGATCGTCAACCTCGTCTACTATCATGAGAAGTCTGTGGAAGAGGTCGCCGGCCTGATCGGCATCCCCGCATCGACGGTGAAGACCCGTATGTTCTACGCCCGCAAGCAGCTCGCCGATCTCCTGAAGACCGCGGGCATCGACAGTATCGCTGCGTAATCCGTATTCGTTCCGCGTTTCCTCCCCCGCGTTCGCGTTAAGCCTCCAGCCTCCAGCGACCCGGACGGGATGCCCCCTTCCGGGTCGTATTTTGTTGGCCATCCGGACGAGAACACAAATACGTGACGCCCAGGGCGTAACATCAGCACCGTATCAGCCGAAGACCATCAAGCGCGCATCAAGCCAACGGGCCTGACCGCCAACGCTGAATGGATCAGGCCGATGCTCAATCTTCCGCTCGCTGTGCTTGCCGGTGTCGTAACGATCGCGACACCTTGCACGCTACCGGTATTACCGATCCTGCTCGGGTCCTCCGTGGGCCAGACCAGCCGCATTCGCCCGGCGCTGATTGCCTTTGGCTTCGTGGTGTCGTTCTCGGCCGTTGCGTTGCTGCTCGGCGGCCTCACACAGATCTTCGACTTCGATCCGAACATCCTGCGCACCGTCGCCGCAGTGCTTCTGCTCGGTTTCGGGCTGTTGATGATCTTTCCGACGCCGTTCGAATGGCTGACGGCCCGGATCGGCGGGCTCGCCAGACAGTCCACTACCACAGATCTCAGCAATCTTGGTGGCTTCGTGCTTGGCACCACGCTGGGCCTCGTCTGGACGCCCTGCGCCGGCCCTGTCCTCGGCTCGATCCTCACCATCATCGCAACGTCCAAGGATGTCGCCTGGGCCAGCGTTCTGCTCATTGCCTACACCATCGGTGCAGCTATCCCGATGCTCATCATCGCCTATGGCGGACAGGCCATCACGACGCGCGTGCGCAGCCTCGCTCGCATCACGCCTCGGCTGCAGCAAGCATTCGGCGTCATCGTGATCGGCTTCGCGATCGTTTCCTATTTCCAATACGACACGTTGATCGTCGCGTGGCTCACTGGATTTTACCCAAGCGGCCAGATCGGCCTTTGACACTTTGAGACAACGGAGTTTGCCATGACCATACGATCGCTCGCGACATCGGCCTCACTGATCGCGCTGTACCTGTTTGGCGCGACAGCGCCGGGATTTAGTGCTGAGACTACGCCGGTGCAGATAGCTGCCGTGCAAGGCATCGCACCGAATTTCATCGGCATCAGCAATTGGTTCAATTCCCCTCCACTCGACATCAAGAGCCTGCGCGGCAAGGTCGTACTGGTGGACTTCTGGACCTATGGCTGCATCAACTGCGTCAACACGCTGCCGCATGTCACGGCGCTGCACTCCAAGTACAAGGATCGCGGTCTCGCCATTGTTGGCGTTCACACGCCGGAATTCCCGTTCGAGAAATCTGCCAGCAATGTACAGAACGCATTGAAGCGCCACGGCATCACATATCCCGTGGCACAGGACAATGAGTCCAAGACCTGGAACGCCTACAGCAACCGCTATTGGCCCGCGCAGTATATCGTCGACCAGAGTGGACAAATTGTCTACCAGCACGACGGGGAAGGCCAATACGAGCAGATGGATAGTATTATCAAGAAGTTGCTGAGCGCGAACAGCTAAACCTCGAAACCTGCGTATAGTAGGCTTAGCCGCAACACCATGATAGCATCCGTCCGGTAACTAAAATTGGACGGATGCAGATGTTCGAAGGCTTTGACCCTGTCATATTAGCCCGAGCGCAATTTGCGTTCACGATGTCATTTCACATCATCTTTCCCGCGTTCTCGATCGGGCTCGCGAGCTATCTCGCCGTGCTCGAAGCACTCTGGCTGTGGACCGGGCGCGACGTCTTTCTCAACCTGTTCAATTACTGGCTCAAGATCTTCGCTGTGGCCTTTGGCATGGGTGTGGTCTCGGGTATCGTGATGTCCTACCAGTTCGGTACCAACTGGTCGGCCTTCTCCGACAAGGCAGGACCGATCATCGGCCCGCTGATGGCCTATGAAGTCCTCACCGCCTTCTTCCTTGAGGCTGGCTTTCTCGGCGTCATGCTGTTCGGGCTTCAACGCGTCGGACCAAGGCTGCATTTCTTCGCCACGCTGATGGTCGCGATTGGCACGCTGTTTTCGGCCTTCTGGATTCTCTCCGCGAATTCCTGGATGCAGACGCCGGCCGGCTACAGCATCAATGCTGCCGGCCAGTTCGTTGCCGCCGACTGGTGGAAGGTGATCTTCAATCCGTCCTTCCCGTATCGTCTCGTGCACATGGTGCTGGCGGCCTATCTCACAACGGCTTTCGTGGTCGGCGCGGTTGGCGCCTGGCATCTGCTCAAGGATACGCGCCTGCCCGGCCCGCGCGTGATGTTCTCCATGGCGATGTGGATGGCGACACTGGTCGCCCCGCTGCAGATTCTTGCCGGCGATCAGCACGGCCTCAACACGCTTGAGCACCAGCCAACCAAGATCATGGCCATGGAAGGCCATTTCGAGAGCCATCCCCATGGCGCGCCGCTGATCCTGTTCGGTCTCCCGAGCCAGGCCGAAGGCAAAGTGAACTACGCCATCGAGATACCCAAGCTCGGATCGCTGATCCTGAAGCACGACCTGAATGCGCCGATGGCCGGGCTCGATACTGTTCCGCGCGAGAACTGGCCGCCGGTGCCGGTGACGTTCTGGTCGTTCCGCATCATGGTCGGCATCGGCTTTCTGATGCTGGGGCTGGGACTGCTGAGCCTCTTCATGCGCTTCCGCGGCAAGTTCTATGAGTCGCGCTTGCTTCACAGCTTTGCGCTCGCGATGGGCCCGGCCGGCTTCATCGCCGTGCTAGCCGGCTGGGTGACAACCGAAACGGGGCGGCAACCGTTCACGGTGTTCGGCCTGCTGCGGACAAGTGATTCGGTTTCACCGCTGGCGGCGCCAGCCGTTGCGTCGTCGCTGATCGCCTTCGCCATCGTCTATTTCCTGGTCTTCGCCGCCGGCACGATTTATCTGCTCCGGCTCATGGCCGCGCCGCCGCATCATGATGAGCAAGGCCCGGCCGGCAACGTCCCGAGTCGCGCGGCGGGCATTACCCCGGCTGTGGGTGCAACCGCATCGGGGCGCGCATCATGATCGATATCGCGGTCGTCTGGGCCTTCATCATCGCCTTTGCCGTCTTCGTCTATGTCGTGATGGACGGCTTCGATCTCGGCCTCGGCATGCTGTTCCCACTCTTCCCGAAGAAGGAAGACCGTGACGTCATGATGAACTCGGTCGCCCCGGTCTGGGACGGCAACGAGACCTGGCTGGTGCTCGGCGGCGGAGGGCTGATGGCGGCGTTTCCGCTGGCCTATGCGGTGCTGATGCCGGCGCTCTATACGCCGATGATTGTGATGCTGCTCGGCCTCGTGTTTCGCGGCGTCGCTTTCGAATTCCGCTGGCGCACCACGCGCGAGCGAAATCTGTGGGACATCGCTTTCGCCGGCGGATCGCTGATGGCCACACTGGCGCAGGGCGTGGCGCTCGGCGCGATCCTGCAAGGCATCGTCGTCAATGGTCGCCACTATGGCGGCGGCTGGTGGGACTGGCTGACACCGTTCAGCGTCCTGACCGGCCTCGCACTGATGGCCGGCTACGGCCTGCTCGGTGCCACCTGGCTGGTGTTGAAGACCGAAGGCGCGTTGCGCGATCAGGCCTATCGGCTGAGCTGGTGGCTGCTATTCGCCATGCTCGCCGCCATCGGTCTCGTCAGCATCGCGACGCCATTTCTGGATGCCGAATATGCGCGGCGCTGGTTCGCCTGGCCCAACATCATCCTGACGGCGCCGGTGCCGATTGCGGTTGCTGCCATCACGGCGCTCTTGATGCGAAGCCTCGCGGCCAAACAGGATTACCGGCCGTTCTTCCTGTCGCTGGCGCTGTTCGCATTGTCCTATGCCGGATTGGGCATCAGCATGTGGCCCTATATCGTACCGCGCAGCATCACCATCTGGCAGGCCGCGTCCCCCGACAACAGCCTGCATTTCATGAGCTATGGCGTCGCCGTGCTGGTTCCCATCATCCTCGGCTACACCGCCTGGGCCTATTACGTGTTTCGTGGCAAGGTTCGCGCCGGCGCGGGCTATCACTGATGACACCTGCATCGCAGCAAAAGCCCGGCTCTTTGGGCAAGCGCCCGCTGATGCAGCGCCTATTGTGGTTTGTTGCGCTGTGGCTGGGCGGCGTCGCCAGTGTGACCCTCGTCAGCTACGTGCTGCGACTGTGGATCGCACCGAAATAGACGCGGTGACCTTTAATCAAATCGTCACCCGCGGACGGCAAATATGCCGGCGACTCACGACGTCCGCGCGCGGACGTCGCTATGCCAGCTGATTTCATGGTTCCCGTGATTTGGCTGGGATGATACAGAATATCGGACGCGAAACCGGAGATGCCTGCGATGATCAACATACGCCGCCTGCTTGGCTTTCAGCTCGTCGCCGCAGCCAGCTTGATGTTGTCGATCACGCAAGGCCTCGCTCAGCAGCCGCGTCCGGATGTTGGCGACGAGCCCGGGCTGATTGCCGACGACTCCGTTCAGCTTGAACCGGAATTCCAGAAGCAGATGGTGCTGTACCGCACCACCGAGGCGCCGGGCACCATCATCATCGCGACATCCGAACGCCATCTCTACGTGGTGCAAGGCAATGGTCGCGCATTGCGTTACGGCATCGGCGTCGGCCGCGACGGCTTCCAGTGGCAGGGTCTGCTAAAAATCTCGCGCAAGGCGGAATGGCCGGACTGGACGCCGCCGCCGGAAATGATCGCGCGCCAACCCTATCTGCCGCGCTTCATGGCTGGCGGCCCCGGCAATCCGCTCGGTGCCCGCGCGCTCTATCTCGGCGCCACCGTCTATCGCATCCACGGCACCAACCGGCCCGACACCATCGGCACCGCCGTGTCGTCCGGATGCTTCCGTCTGGTCAATGCCGATGTCGCCGACCTCTATGACCGGATCCCGGTGGGCACCAAGGTCATCGTGCGGCAAAAGCCTGAAATCTGATCCTGCGCGCGATCGCGCAGCTCTTCGATCCAGCTTTTCTCTGACACACCTAATCACGGACAATGGGGCGGACTTCGCATGGGGATGAAGCGGAACTTCACGACCGGGCTGGCCATCGGCCTGGCGGTTGCCACTGCAGTGGCTGCGGCTGCGATCACCTATGAGCGCTACGACACCAAGACGCTGAAGCGCACGGTCAAGCGCGATGCCGTGTTGTGCGGCGTCAATACCGGCCTGCCCGGCTTCTCGTCGCCGGATGCGCAGGGCACCTGGAGCGGCTTCGATGTCGACTTCTGCCGGGCCGTCGCCGCTGCGATCTTCAACGATCCGAAGAAGGTAACTTTCGTCCCGCTCGACGCCTCCGACCGCTTCAAGGAGCTGCAGAGCCGGAAGGTCGATATCCTGTCGCGCAACTCCACCTGGAGCATGTCGCGCGAAACCAATTACGACCTCTACTTCCCCGCCGTGTCCTATTATGACGGCCAGGGCTTCATGGTGCCGAAGTCCCGCAAGATCGATTCCGCGCTGGAGCTCGATGGCAGCAAGGTCTGCGTCCAGGACGGCACCACGACGGTGCTGAACCTTGCCGACTACTTCCGCAGCAACAACATCAAATACACCGAAATGAAGTTCCCGAAGCTGGACGATGTGCTCAAGGCCTATAATTCCGGCCAGTGCGACACTTTCACGGCAGATGCGTCGCAGCTCTATGCGCTGCGCCTGACCATGAGCAAGCCCGACGACCACCTGATCCTGCCAGATGTCATCTCCAAGGAGCCGCTGGCCCCCGTGGTGCGCCAGCGTGACGACGACTGGATGATGATCGTGAAGTGGACGCTCTACGCCATGATCAATGCCGAAGAGCTCGGCATCACCTCGAAGAACATCGACGAAGCGCTGAAGTCCAAGAAGCCCGACGTGATGCGTCTGGTCGGCACCGAAGGCGCTTACGGCGAAGACCTCAGCCTTCCGAAAGACTGGGCCGCCCGCATCATCCGCCATGTCGGCAATTACGGCGAAGTCTACGACCGCAATATCGGCGAAGGCTCGAAGCTGAAAATCCCGCGTGGGCTCAACCAGATCTGGAGCGCCGGTGGCATTCAATACGCGCCGCCGATCAGATGAACAATTATTCTCAACTGTCGTCGCCCGGCTTGCCCGGGCGACCCAGTACACACCGTCTCCTCAACGAGAACCGCAACACCTGCGTTTACTGGATCACCCGCTTTCGCGGGTGATGACAGACTGAGGTGGTTAGGCCTCAATAATTCTTCAGCCGCGCCAGCTGATCGGCGTGGTAATTACTGTCCCCCAGCAATTCCTGACACACCCGCGCCCGCTTCATGAAGAAGCCGATGTCGAACTGGTCGGTCATGCCCATGCCGCCATGCATCTGCACGCCCTCCTGCACGGCGAGCGTCGCCGTGGTGCCGGCCTTGGCCTTGGCGACGGCAATCGCCGCCGGCGCCGTCGGCGCGCCGTCGTCGATGAGCTGCAGCGCCTTCAGCACCGCCGCGCGGGTCACTTCGATCTCGGTATAGAGATGCGCGGCGCGGTGCTGCAGCGCCTGGAATTCACCGATCAGTTTGCCGAATTGCTTGCGCTCCTTGAGATAGGACACGGTGCGGCCGAATACTTCGTCTGACAGGCCGACCATTTCGGCGGCGACGGCGCCGCGGCCGATATTCAGCACGCTGTCCAGCAATGCGCCGCCCTGATCGACATCGCCGAGCACACTGTCGGCGGTGACCTCCACATCGTCGAACGTGATCCGCGCTGCATTGTGCGAATCCACCATCGCGGTGCGCTCAACGGAGATGCCCTTGGCCTTCGGATCGACAAGAAACAGCGTGAGCCCATCGCGCTCACCCGGCGCGCCTGCGCTACGCCCCGCGACGATCAGGAGGTCGGCGGTGTGGCCATCGACGACGAAGGCCTTCGCGCCGTTCAGCTTAAAACCGTTGCCAGAGCGCGCGGCCTTCATCGCCGTCTGCAGCGGACGATGCTTCGCACCTTCATCGATCGCGAGCGCGGTCAACAGCGCACCATCGGCAATCTTCGGCAGATAGTCCGCCTTCTGCGCATCGCTGCCGTGCTTCAAAGCGGACACACCGAGCACAGCCGTGGACAGGAACGGCGACGGCATCAGCGTGTGGCCGATTTCCTCCATCACCACGCCGGCCTCGACTGCGCCGAGCCCACTGCCACCGAATGCCTCCGGAACCAGCAGTCCGGCAAACCCCATCTCGGAAAACGTGCGCCAGTAGTCGCGCGAAAACCCGGTCGCATCCTTGGCGTCCCGCAATTGCCGGAAGTGACTGACCGGCGCCTTGTCGCCGATAAAGCCACGGGCGCTGTCGCGCAGCATAGTCTGTTCTTCGTTGAGGAGGAGAGGCATGGGTGCGATCCGATAATGAAGGTCTTTCGACCGAATTGATCCGAAACTCAGTCCCTCATGGAGGCGCAAGGCGCCGTCTCGAACCATGAGATGTTCATGTCCGCCGCCATCCTTCGAGACGCGCGCGTTGCGCGCTCCTCAGAATGAGGGTGGCGTGAGGCCTAAGCCCCCGGCAAATCCAGAATGCGTTTGGCGACAATCCCCAGCATCACCTCGCTGGTGCCGCCTTCGATCGAATTTGCCTTGGTGCGCAGCCACGCACGCGGACGCGCGCCTTCATGGGATCGCTGGCTTTCCCATTCCAGCGCATCGATGCCGCCTGATGACATCAGGATCTCATGGCGCCTTTTGTTAAGTTCGGTACCGTAGTATTTCATCGCCGACGAAAACGCCGGATGCGCCTGCCCGGCTTTCGCCAGATCGACCGCACGCTCGGCCGCGCAGGCCAATGCCGCCTCATCGACTTCGAAGCTTGCGATCTGCCCGCGCAACATCGCATCATCGAGACGGCCCTGCGCATCGGCGCCGATGGAGTCGACCGCGATCTGGCCGAGCGGCCGGCCAGCGCCGCGCTCACCCATGCCGGAGATCATCGCGCGTTCATGCTGCAGCAGATATTTCGCGACATCCCAGCCGCGATTGACGGTGCCGAGCACATGCGACTTCGGCACGCGCACATTGTCGAAGAAGGTTTCGCAGAACGGCGACTTGCCGGAGATCAGCAGGATCGGCTTGGTCGAGACACCCTTCGACGTCATGTCGAACAGGATGAAGCTGATGCCATCATGTTTTTTGCCGGACGCGTCGGTACGCACCAGACAGAAGATCCAGTCGGCATAATTCGCATAGGACGTCCAGATCTTCTGGCCCGTGATGAGATAGTCGTCGCCGTCGCTCTCGGCGCGGGTCTGGAGCGAGGCGAGATCGGATCCGGCATTGGGTTCGGAATAGCCCTGGCACCAGCGGATCAGACCTGCAGCGATCTTCGGCAGATGCTCCTGCTTCTGGGCGTCGGTGCCATATTTCAGCAATGCGGGCCCGAGCATGGAAATTCCGAACGACACCAAAGGCAGACGGGCCGAGATCGCTGCCATTTCCTGGCGCAGGATCTTCGTCTGTTCTCCGTCGAGTCCGCCGCCGCCATATTCCTTTGGCCAATGCGGCACGGTCCAGCCCTTGTCGCGCATCCGTTCGAACCAGAGACGCTGCGGCTCGGATGAATATTTGGCATTACGTCCGCCCCAGAACGTATCTTCGTCCGAACTCATCGGCTTGCGCATCTCCGGCGGGCAATTGGCCTCGAGCCAGGCGCGCGTCTCGCTGCGAAATTGATCGAGATCCGACATCAGCGTTTCCATCCGTTTTGTGCGCGGGATGCCGAGCATCCGCAATGTTGTTGAGCGAAGCTTACTCGCCACTTCGTGGAATTCAATGGCTTGCTGCAAAGCGGAAGTAGTCAGGCTCGCCATTCCGGTGTATCGCCAGAGGACAGCGAGCAAAAACACACGAGGAAACAACATGCGTCTCAAGTGGCTTTCGCCTGGCGAAATGTCTGCCGACCAGAAGTCCATCTATGACGAGTCGATCGCCAGCAAGCGCGGACGGCCGCCGGAGCCGATGATGGCCTGGCTCGCGAGCCCCACCATGGCCCGCCACGCGACACGCCTCGGCGCGTTTCTGCGCTACGACACGTCGCTGACACCGGCTCATGCGGAACTGGCGATCCTCGTCACCGCGCGGCACTGGACCGCACATTTCGAATGGTATGCGCACAAGAAGATGGCGCTGGATGGTGGTCTCGATCCCGCCATCATCGAAGACATCAAGAACCGCCGCACGCCGACCTTCGGCGAAAAGAAAGCACGGGTGATCTATGATGTCGCCAGGTCGCTGCACGAGGCGCAGGGTTTGTCCAAGCCGCTCTATGACGAGGCCACTGAGACGCTGGGCGCGCAGGGCCTCGTCGAGATCATCGGCCTGTGCGGCTACTACACGATGGTGTCGATGACGCTGAACACCTACGAATTCGGCCTGCCGGATGGGCTGGTCTCGGAGCTTGCGTAAGTTCCGATCGTGACTAGATCGCCCTGACGCATCCCGGTCCTCAGGAGCTCCCACATGCCCGACCCAACCCCGCCGATCCCCGCAGGCACACGGATCGGGCATGTCCATCTGAAGGTTGCCGATCTCGAGCGCGCGCTCGGCTTTTACCGCGACGTGCTCGGCTTTCAGGTCAAGCAGCGCTATGGCGATCAGGCCGTCTTCATCGCCGCTGGCGATTACCATCACCATATCGGCCTCAATACCTGGGAAAGCAAAGGCGGCCAGCCGCCGGCGCCCGGCACGACGGGTCTTTTCCATACCGCTATCCTGTATCCGACCCGCGCGGCATTGGCTGAGGCCCTGCACCGCGTGCTCGAAGCCGGCATTCAGCTCGACGGTGCCAGCGACCACGGCGTCAGTGAGGCGCTGTATCTACGCGACCCCGACCAGAATGGCGTCGAACTGTATTGGGATCGACCGGAGGCGGATTGGCCACGCGATGCAAATGGCGGGATTGCAATGTTCACAAAGCGGCTGGATGTTGAGGGTCTGCTGAAGCAGCGGCTGGGCTGAACGCTGGACTTTTACAGGGCAGACTAGCGAAGCGTAATCCGTCCACAATTGGCGGTGGGTTACGGACTCGCCTGACCCACGCTACGATATGGCGCTCTTCCGTCCCCGCACCATGATCAACACGGCCGCGGCCGCCTGCAGCGCCATGCAGGCATAAAACGGCACGGCATAGCTTCCCGACAGATCGCGCAGCCAGCCGACGATACCCGGACCGAAAGCGTAGGTGACCTGCGTCACTGCTGTGATCAGGCTGACCAGCACCCCGAACGACCGCGCATCGAATTCACGCTGCACAATCAGCGCCGGCAGCGTGATCAGATTTCCAACCGAAAAGCCGAACAACGCACAGGCGAAGAACACCAGCGCGTCGTTGCGCGAATTGATGATGATCGCAAGCGCCGTCGCCTGGCTGAGAAACGATAGCGCCGATGCCAGTCGCTGATTGAGCCTATCGATCACCGTCGAGAACAAGACGCGGCCAACCACCGCCATGAGCGTCAGCAGCGATACCGCGGCCGCCGCGCGCTCCCGGCCGATAACCGGATCGAGAAACGAGATCAGGTGGACGATGAAGCCGACCTGCGCAAACAATCCGAATGCAAAGGCAATGGTAAGCGTCAGGAACGCCACGTCGCGCATCGCCTCCGCGCGAATGCGTGTCGACGACGGTACATTTGTCGTAGCGGCAATACCGCCCGATGCAGCGGACACTGCACGATGCGGCGGGTGACCGACAAAGATGATGATCACCGGGACAAGCAGTACAAGCATCGCAACCGCTGCTGCGATAGTCGCGCCGCCAAAGCCGAATGCGCTACTCGCCGTCACCATCAGAGGCACGCCGACGATGCCGCCGAAGCTCGCGCCGTTCAGCGCGAGACTGATGGCCATGCCGCGCTTCTTGTCGAACCACAGACCGAGTGTGTTGGTGATAGCGCCCAGGCTGGTGCCGGCCCACCCGAACGCGAGCAGCACATTCACCGCGTAGAGCTGCCAGGGCGAGGTGATCTGTCCGAGCAGGATGGTGGCGAAGGCCATCACGCCGACACCGGCCAGCAGGCAGTTGCGCGGCCCGAGCGCACGCATCGCTTCGCTCACGAATGCGACGAGAAATGCGCCAACGAGATAGAAGAAGGTCGTAGCCGTTGCGATGGTCGAGGCCGGCCAGCCATGCACCCGCTGAAGTTCCGCAAGATAGACGCTCTGGCCATAGAAGCCGAGCGCCCAGCCGAATGTTGCGAGCAGGAAGCAGACACCTACAATACGCCAGCCGTCGTAACGAGCCGACGTTTCCTCATTTACCTCGGGCTTCTTCGGCCCAGTTGGCGTCGCGTCCATTCCGGATCTACTTTCATTACGTTTCGTCCATCATGCTGCTCTGCGACAACACGCCGCGCTGATGTACCATCGTGATTAGAATTAACCACCCGTTTTACGGACCAAAACGCATCTAGATTAACTTCACAATCAAGCCATTCAAAGCCTCGCACCCTTGGCAGCTGCAATTCGCGCAGCCATATGTTACGGTATTGGATATGGAGGATTTTTGAACCGTGAGTGCACTCGCCGAAGTGACCGAACAGACCGACCGCTCGCTCCTGATCGTGGAGGACGACAAGCCGTTTCTGGAGCGTCTTTCGCGCGCGATGGAAACACGCGGCTTCACGGTCACGTCCTGCGACTCCGTTTCCGACGGTCTCGCGCAGATCGGCAAGTCGGCGCCCGCCTTTGCCGTGGTCGATCTTCGCCTCGGTGACGGCAACGGCCTCGATGTCGTATCCGCACTGAAACAGCAGCGTCCCGATGCGCGCGCCATCGTGCTCACCGGTTATGGCAACATCGCCACTGCCGTGACGGCGGTGAAGATGGGTGCCGTCGACTATCTGTCGAAGCCGGCCGATGCCGACGACGTCGTTGCGGCGCTGCTTGCGATCGACAATGACAAGTCCGAATTGCCGAACAACCCGATGTCAGCCGACCGCGTGCGCTGGGAACATATCCAGCGCATCTATGAAATGTGCAATCGCAACGTTTCGGAGACTGCACGTCGTCTGAACATGCATCGCCGTACGCTGCAGCGCATTCTCGCCAAGCGCGCGCCGCGCTAAGCCTTCTTTCAAAGCTAGATTTCGTTCGGCCACGCTGCATGACCTTGAGGGTCATGCAGCCTGTTCAGTCTGTGCGCCGCGGTCATCGCGAAGCGCAGCATCATGCTTTTGCGCGTCGCCGCCGGCAGGCGATGTTCCGGCGCATCGCAATGGATATGCGCGCCATAGGCATCCGCCACGATCAGGCCTGTCTCACCGGGAAAAATCTCGCAGGGCAGATCCTGCGTGAAGGCGAAGAACAGCCGGTCGCAATGGGCGCGGTAGTCCGGCCATTTCTGATCGGCCCGCAAATCCTCGATCGATGACTTGATCTCGACGATCCAGACATCCCCACGCTCGTTCAGCGCGACCATGTCCGCACGCCGCCCGGACGGCAACGGCAGCTCGCTGACGCATGAAAATCCGAGCGACCGCAACAGCCGGGTGGTTCCGCGCGCAATCGCCAGCGCCGTCTCCGACTGGCGACCATCGAAAATCAGCGTGGGCGTGTGAACGGCATTCGATTCCATGGCGACAAACTTAGCCGATTTCGGCGGGGCCGCCATCACGTCTCCCGCCGGTCTGCCGCACGAATGTCGCCAGCCGGACGCAAGTGTTCCGCAAGCGGCAGCGGGCGTGTCCTTTCGTCGTAGCAGCCCGGATTACGGAGACATCCCATGAGCTTAGCCCATCTCAGTCGCGTCATCCTGATCGCGGCTGCCGCAACTTTGCCGCACGCGATTTTCGCCGGTTCCGCACAGGCCAAGCCGACCGTCGAAGTCGCCTTCGTGCTCGATACCACCGGTTCCATGAGCGGGCTGATCGAGGGCGCCAAGCGCAAGATCTGGTCGATCGCAACCACGATCCTCGACAGCAATCCCGATGCAGACATCCGCATGGGCCTCGTCGCCTATCGCGACATCGGCGACGACTACGTCACCAAGACCTTTGACCTCACCACCGACATCCAGGATCTCTATGGCAACCTGCTGCAGGTCCGGGCGCAGGGTGGCGGCGATTGGCCGGAAAGCGTCAACGAAGCACTCGATGTCGCCGTCAACAAGCTGCAATGGACCAAGGGCAACGATGTCAGGCGTATCGCCTTCCTGGTCGGCGACGCACCGCCTCATATGGATTATCAGCAAGACACGAAATACATGACCACGCTCGAAGTCGCGAAGCAGAAGGACATCATCGTCAATGCTGTTCTGGCCGGTGCGGCGCGCGACACCGAACGGGCGTGGCGCGATATCGCCCAGCGCGGCGACGGCCGTTTCATTGCGATCCCCCAAGATGGCGGACAGGTCGTCATCATCCAGACGCCCTATGACGAAGAGATCATCATCCTGCAGAATGACATCAACAAGACGGTGATCCCCTACGGGCCCCCTCCACTGCAGAAGCATACCGAGAACAAGACCCGACAGCTCTCGGAAGTCGCTGCGGCGGCGCCAGCATCGGCGACTGATATGGCGAGCTACATCAACAAGCGCGCGAAAGTGTCGTCGGAAGCTGTCACCGGCGGCGGTGATCTCGTCAGCGACGTGTCCGCCGGCAAGCAGAAGCTCGACAGCGTGAAAGAGGATGAATTGCCTGAGGCCATGCGCAAACTGTCGCCGCAGCAGCGCGCCGATGAACTCGGCAAGCAGATGAAAGATCGCAAGGCGCTGAACGACAAGCTGACCGCACTGGTGGCCAAGCGCGATGCATACCTCATGACCCAGCGCGACAAGGCGCCGGCCAAGACGTCGTCCTTCGACCGCGAGGTGGAGGCGACGTTGAAGGTACAATTGAAGAAGTGATCTTTTTCCCCTCTCCCCCGGGCGCGGCGCAGCCGCGTCTGGCGGGCGAGGGGAAGAAAGAAAGCGCCCAGATTCCCCTTTTCTCGCCCGCAAAAATCAGCATTGTGGCGCGATGACAAACGAAACCGAACATAAAGCCCAGGCCGGCGGCACCATCATTCCGGTGACCCTGTTTCAGCAGAACTGCATGTTGCTGTGGGATGAGGCCACACGGCAGGCTGTGGTGATCGATCCCGGCGGCGACGTGCCGCTGATCCTGGACGCCATTGCCAAAGCCGATGTGAAGGTCAAGCAGATCTGGCTGACCCACGGCCATATCGACCATGTCGGCGGCGCCGACGAGCTGCGCGAGACGCTGAAGGTCGAGATCATCGGCCCGCATGTCGCCGATACGTTCCTGCTCGAACATGTCGAGGACAGCGGCGCAAAATACGGCATGACGGGCACCCGTAACTTCATGCCTGACCGCTGGCTCAATGAAGGCGACACCGTCAGCGTCGGCGGTCTGACATTCGACGTATTGCACTGCCCCGGCCATTCGCCCGGCAGCGTCGTGTATTACAGCAAGGCGATGAAGTTCGCCCATGTGGGCGACGTGCTGTTCGCAGGCTCCATCGGGCGGACCGACTTCCCCGGCGGTAGCCATGAAACGTTGATCAGTTCGATCATGACCAAGCTGATCCCGCTCGGCGATGATGTTGGGTTCATCTGCGGCCACGGACCAGGCTCCAGCATCGGCCAGGAGCGGATGACCAACCCGTTCCTAACCGGCGAAGCGTAGCGTCATAGGCGACGTATGAAGTGATCTGAGCGCCCCGCAGCGCCTTCAGAGATTGGTCCAGTCCTCGATCTGCGATGCCGCAATGGTTCGCTTGGGCTGATATGGATTCAGGGTACCGGCCGTCGCGGTCCAGCCCTTGGCCAGGATTTCCCGGGCGAACAGTTTTGCATCGATTTCGGATTTGAAGGTCCTGGTCGTACGCACGCCATTTGTCACGCGGGTGTCGGACTTCACTGATTTGTCGGGGCCAAACGCCACGTACCAGATATCGGACTTCGTCATCATGGTGTAGTAACGCGAATTGTGACGAAAAGTTGCATCTCGTGTGGCACGCTCAGGCTCGGCAGGCCTTACCTCTTGGTTGTATGCCGCGGCTCGACAACATCCGATACCAGGCCGAGCTTCTCCAGCAGGCGGATCGTCAGATAGGTGGTATCGAACTCCCACCAGCGATGGCCATGGCGCGCGGAGCGCTGATCGGCGTGGTGATTGTTGTGCCAGCCCTCACCATGGGCGAGGTAGCCTATGAACAGATTGTTGCGGCTGTCCTCGTCGGTCGCGTAGTTGCGATAGCCCCAGATGTGGGTGACCGAATTGACCGCCCAGGTCTGATGCCAGACGAAGACGGTTCGCACGAAGACCGCCCAGACGACGATGCTGAGAGCGAACTGCACGGCCTCGGCCCATGAGCCGCCCCACAGCAGTTTGCCGGCGAGGCCCGCAAAGAAGAAGACGTTGATCTGGATGAGCAGGATCTTCAGCTGCCAGAGATTACGCTCCAGCGCGACATAGAACGGATCACGCAGGACGTCCTTGGCATATCGTTCATAGATGCCGAGGCGAGACAGGTCTGGGTTCTTCACCAGCAACCAGCCTATATGGCCCCAGAAGAAGCTGGCAAGCGGGCTGTGTGGGTCCGGCTGCTCGTCGGACTTCTCGTGATGACGGCGATGGATGGCAACCCAGCGCGCCGGCGTATCCTCGGCACAGCAGATCGCTACGACAACGAAAGCGTACTCCAGCCATTTCGGGCACTTGAAACCGCGATGCGTCAGCAACCGGTGATAACCGATATTGATGCCGATGAGGCCGAACAACCGCGCTGCGATGACCGCCACGATCACCGCGGTCCAGTTGAAGAACACCGGCATCAGAGCGAGCAATGCGAGTGCGTGAAAAGTGCCGATGGTGAGCGTGTTGAGCCAGTCGATCCGGTAAGGCTGCACGCCCTCCGGCAAAGAGAGACCTGTTTCAGCGCGATCAGCAAGCGGAACATCGAGTGCGATAGCAGGGGCGATCTGGTCGCGATTGCTGACGGCCATTTAACTCCGCATCCGGGCGATGGATCGCCGCGTGGTGCTCGCGTGTTTCCCCTGCACTTCTCTACGCGAGAAGATCGGCGCTGACTACGGATACGCTGCAGGCCATAGACGGAACAAAACAGGCTGCCCGAAGGCAGCCTGTTCCATAAGTTACTTCGCGATCGGCTTAATCGATCACTTCCACGATGCGATGGGTGCGCGGCTCGACGAGAACCGTGCGACCATTGACCACGGTGTAGCGGTATTCACGAGCGGAATTGTATTCCGCCGGAACTTCGTAATAGGTCACGCCGCTCTCGGGCAGCACGGCACCGACACGAACCTCGTTGCTATAGGTGTAGGATGGGCGACGCTGTTCCACGACGTAGTTACGGAACCGCGGACGATCGTCGACGCCGAGCACACCGGCTACACCGCCGACGACACCACCAATGGTGCCACCAACGATAGCGCCGACAGGGCCCGCAGCGCGCTCGCCATCGCGCGCACCACGCTCAATGCCTCCAGGGACACCCTGGGCCTGAGCAACGACGGGAAGAGCCATCACGGCGACGATGGCAGCGGTTCCAAGAAGACGGCGGATCATGATGATCTCCAGTTCTGATTGATCCATATTGCGCCGATACAAGTTCGCGACCGCACGATGGTTCCGGAGATTGAACTGTTAGAGCCTGCGCAGAGACGCTCAAATATCTGGAGAGATATGGAACCGGACGATCAGAGTCTTTATTTTGACGCGTTTTCTTGACGCGAACCAGTACCCACTTCGCTTGAAACGCTTTAATTCGTGACCATCGCGCGGATGCGTCGCAAGAAATGATCGAGGTCGAATGGCTTGGTGATCATCTCCATCCCAGGCTGCAGAAAGCCCTTCGCCATAACGACGCTTTCGGAATAGCCGGTGATGAACAGGATTTTCAACTCCGGCCGCGCCTCGCGCGCTTGATCGGCAAGCTGAAGGCCGCTCATGCCGGGCAGCCCGATATCGGTGACCAGCAGATCGATCTGCGGCGTCTCGCGCAGGACCCGCAAGCCCGACGAGCCATCACCAGCCTCGAGCACGCGATAGCCTTCATCCTGCAACATATCGACGATGACGGAGCGCACCACCGGCTCATCCTCGACGACCAGCAAGGTTTCGCCCGCGGCCACGTGCTGATCGCCCTTCAGCGGATCGGCATCCTGTGCGGCAGCGTCTCCCTCGTGACGCGGCAGATACAATTTCACGACCGTCCCGATACCGACCCCGCTATCGATGCTGACATGTCCATTGGACTGACGCGCGAAGCCGTAGATCATCGACAGGCCGAGGCCCGTGCCTTGCCCGATCGGCTTTGTCGTGAAGAACGGATCGAAGGCGCGCGCCACGACCTCCGGACTCATGCCGGTTCCGCTGTCGCTGACGCTGATACAAATGTAGTTGCCAGGCGTCAAAGCCGGCCCATTAGCATTGATGGCATCGACGCGCACATTCTGTGTCGCGATCTTCAGGTGCCCACCATCAGGCATCGCGTCGCGCGCATTGATCGCCAGATTGAGCAACGCGCTCTCCAACTGGTTCGGATCGCACAGCGTGCACCACAGATCAGGCGCCGCCGCGATATCGAGATTCAGCGTCTCACCAATGGTCCGGCGCAACAGATCTTCAAGCGAGACGATCAGTGCATTCACATCGACGCTTTTCGGAATCAACGGCTGCCGTCGTGCGAAGGCCAGCAACCGGTGCGTCAGCGCCGCCGCACGATTGGCCGAGGTCATCGCAGCATCGATATAGCGCGCGATGTTGTCGGTGCGGCCCTGACCGAGCCGTGTCTGCATCAGGTCGAGCGAGCCGACGATGCCGGTGAGCAGGTTGTTGAAGTCATGCGCTATGCCGCCGGTGAGCTGACCGACAGCCTCCATTTTCTGCGACTGTCGCAGCGCCTCTTCCGTGTTTTTAAGGCGCTCGGCGGCAACCTTCTCGGCAGTGATATCGCGCGCCACACAATAGATCTGGTTCTGATCCGGCACCGCCGTCCAGGACAGCCAGCGATAGGAGCCATCCTTGTGGCGAATGCGATTCTCGAAACGGATCGTCGGTTCGCCATCAGCAAGTTTTCCGAGCTCGGCCATCGTCCTGGCCTGGTCGTCGGGATGTTCGAGCCAGCGCGAGGTCCTGTTCAGAAGCTCGGCCTCGCTCCAGCCGAGCATGCGCGTCCAGGCCGGATTGACGGTGCGCCAGACGCCGTCATAGTCGGAGACCATCAGGAGATCCTGCGACACGCTCCAGATCCGGTCGCGCTCGCGCGTCTTGTCGCGCACGCGCTGTTCCAGCGTCTCATTGAGGTCCGCGAATTTTGCCGCGAGCTGGCGCGCCTCTTCCTCACTCTTGCGCAGCGCCTGCTCGACCAGCACCTGATCGGTCACGTCGGTATGCGCGCCGACCAGCCGCAACGGCTTTCCCGCCTCGTCACGCTCGATATAGGACCGCACTGAAATCCAGCGGGTCTGGCCATCGCTCGGGCGAATGATGCGATATTGCGCCGTGTAATCGCGCACGTCGCTTTCCACCGCGTCCCGAAACTTCTGCTCGACCGCCTCGCGATCCTCGGGATGAATACGGCGGACCCAATCCTCGTGCGACTCGTTGGCTGCCTCCGGCGGCAGGCCGTGAACAATCAGATATTCGGGCGAACGGCGATTGTGAAAACCGGTGCGGAGATCTACTTCGAGGCCACCGATCTGGCCAATCTTCTGCACGCGCGCGAGTTCCGTTTCGCGCTCACGCAAGGCGACCGTCGCTTCATGATCCCGGGTGACATCGCGAAAAATCACCAGCACACCGCCGACACCGTCATCGAGATCAAGCGGGCTGTAGCTGTAGGTCCAGTAACCGTGTTCGAGCTTGCCGTCACGCGTGATGGGGATCAACTGGTTCTCGTGCCAGGTGGCACCGCCACCACTCATCACCTGCGCGATCTGCGGGCCGATGATGTGCCAGAGCTCATGCCAGAATTCACGACCGCGCGCGCCCAGCGCCGCGGGATGCTGTCGCGCATCGAGTGTCCGGGCGCAGGCGTCGTTGTAGAACTGGAAGAGTTCCGGTCCCCACCAGATGAACATCGGGTGGTTGGTATTCAGAACGATCCGGATCGCGGTACGCAGACTCTGCGGCCAAGTGTCCGGTGCGCCGATTGGATGCGATGCCCAATCGTAAGCGCGCATCAACGCCCCCATCTCGCCTCCACCGGCGAGAAAATCGGGCCAATTCGGTCGATGAGCATCCAACATGCGCGGGCAACCGGTACGCAGGACCAGGCTGACGGATTTCGAGAACTTAGCGCCCTGTCAGACCTGGCGCAAATCGGCGCCAATCACGCCCTGTTACTTACTTGTCAGGGTGACTTGATGAGACCGGCGGCCGTGAGGGCCCGGGTAATCACGCCATTGATATCGATGGACCGCCGCCCTGCCGGATCGCGGCGCGCGGCGCGTCGGTCGCCTGAGGTGCGCTTCTTTTGCATCGCCGACGAGACAATGGCATCCGTCGGAGCCGCTGGTTCTAAGGCTGCAGTTCCGACATTGCGCGGTGCGACCTGCCGGGTAAGGCCGAAGAACTGCGCGATATGATAGGAGGATGAAATGCCGGCTTCGAGCAGGAAGGCACCGGCGGCACCATAGGGCTCGTCCTGTCCGGCAATCGCCAACGGTGCGCCATGCGCCATATCGGTGATCGTGTAGGATTCAACGACGGTTTCACCGTCCTTGTTCCACCACACCTCGCGCGGATAGCCGTCGACATCCACCGCCGACATCGGCGCTGGCGGCAGGCCTTGAAGGTCGAGCCACTGCTTGACGATCTCGCCGGCATTGGCCGGATTGACGGTGCGATCGGCACTGCCGTGCCAGACGGATACTTTTGGCCACGGCCCCGTGTAAGGCGATGCCTTGCGTACGAGGTTGCCGAGGTCGTTCGCGGGACGCGATGCCGCGCGATACATGCCGCTCAGCGCCTCCTGCATGGTGGTGGCGATACCATAGGGTAAACCCGCAATGATGGCGCCGGCCGCAAACACATCAGGATAAGTCGCAAGCATGACAGAGGTCATCGCGCCGCCGGCCGACAGACCCGTAACGAAGATGCGCTTGCGATCCACGTCGTGGTCCACGGCCATCTGCTCGATCATCTCGCGGATCGAGAGCGCTTCGCCGCTATCGCGCGCGATATCATCGGCATTGAACCAGTTGAAACAGGTGTTGCCGTTATTGGATGACTTCTGCTCGGGCATCAGCAGCGCAAAACCATAGCGCTCAGCAAGAGCAGACCAGCCGGTGCCATTATCATAGCCCGCAGCGTTCTGGGTGCATCCGTGCAGCACGACGACTAGTGCCGGCTTCGCTGCCAGCGTGGCGGGCACGTAACTGAACATGCGGAGGTCGCCGGGATTGCTGCCGAAACCCGTTGATTCGCTGATCGGGCTCAAACCTGCCGACGCGCGGCCGCGCACCAACCCTTCCAACGTATTGATTCCGGGCGGTTTCGGGAGATTGCGGAGGAAATCGATATTATCGGCGAGAGACACGGCAGCTCCTAGGGTCGTCAGGCTTATACAACAGTACCCACGACATATGGTTGCTGCACTGCAAAATAAAACAAATACGGTTTCAATATACCTATCAACGAATTGAGAGGCGGGTCAGAACGCTTCGAATATTACCTATTTGGCAAAGAAAGCCCCGCATGGCCAAGCCTGCGGGGCAGTCGGGGAGAAGAAGGTGAGAAGAAGATGACGCGTTATTTCTTCATCTCGTCCTTCATCATGTGATCTTTCTTCATGCCGTTCTTATGCATGGCGTCCTTCTTCGTGCTGTCCTTCGACATACCCTGGGTACCCGTGGCCTTGGATTCGCCTTCCTTCGCCATGGTGCCTGTCTTGGTCGAATCCTGACCGGACGGGCCGGTCGCCTGGGCGAAGGCCGCGAACGGGGTGGCACCGATGGCCGTGACACAGATCGCGGCAAGAATGGTTTTCCGCATAGTCAACTCCTGTTGAGTGAACGTGGCCTTCAACGCAACGCCTTTCGAAACGTTCCTGTTCCGTCGGCCGTCAAATACCGGTTCCGCACACCGTTTCGCGAGGTCATACTAGGCCGGCTATGTGCAAAAGCACGCCCGCGCCTGCACAAGCCAACAGTATCTGCAGCAGACCCATCCTCAGATAGAAGACCCCGAGCAGAGCCACGACCGACAGTGCAACGGCCCATCCATTGACGCTGTGCAGAACCGGCATGTCGAAGCTCAGTCCGAGTGTCCGAACAGGTTTCACCTCACGAAACATCGTGTGGATGGCGAACCATATCGCCAGGTTGAGGATGACGCCGACCACTGCGGCGGTAATCGCCGCCAGCGCGGCGCTCAGCGCGCGATTGCCACGAAGGGTCTCGACGAACGGCGCCCCGAGGAAAATCCAGAGAAAGCACGGCGCAAAGGTCACCCAGGTCGCAAGCAATCCACCAAGCGTGCCCGCCAGCAGCGGCGGCAACATCCCTGGTGCGCGGAAGGCAGCCATGAAGCCCACGAATTGCAGCACCATGATCAACGGACCAGGCGTTGTTTCGGCCATGCCAAGGCCATCGAGCATCTCGCCCGGCTTCAGCCATGCATAGTGATCGACGGCCTGCTGCGCGACATAGGCAAGAACAGCATAGGCGCCGCCAAAGGTGACCATCGCCATCTTGGAGAAGAAAACAGCAATCTGGCTGAACACGTCGTTGCTGCCGAACGCCACGAGCAGCACGGCGACAGGCGTAAGCCACAGCACCAGCCAGACGGCCGCAACGATGAGGGACTGCCGTACGCTCGGCCGGGCATGAAGAGGAAGCTGATCTCCGAGCAAACTATCAGCGTCGCCGCCTGATGACCCGTGGCCCGCAACCACCGTGAAGGCCGACAGACCGGCCCGCCCCCCGAGAAAGCCAATTGCTGCCGCACCGAAAACGATCACCGGGAACGGCACGTCGAGAAAGAAGATCGCGAGGAAGGCGATGGCTGCCAGCGCACGCATCACGTCGTTCTTCAGTGCGCGGCTACCGACCCGCACCACCGCCTGCAGCACGATCGCGAGCACCGCGGCCTTCAAGCCGAAGAACAGCGCCGCGACGATGCCGACATTGCCAAATGCGGCGTAAATCCAGCTCAGCACCATGATGCAGATCGCACCGGGAAGGATGAAGAGCCCGCCGGCCATCAGCCCGCCTTTGGTCCGGTGCATCAGCCAGCCGATATAGGTGGCGAGCTGCTGCGCCTCCGGGCCCGGCAGCAGCATGCAGTAGTTCAGCGCATGCAGAAACCGGCTCTCCGAGACCCAGCGCTTCTCGTCGACGAGGATGCGGTGCATCACCGCGATCTGCCCGGCCGGACCGCCGAAGGAAAGCAACGAGATCCGCAGCCACACCGAAAACGCCTCCGAAAAGGAAACGCCGTGAGTCTGCGGCTCGGGAATGGCCGGTGGCGTGACCGAAGTTGCTTCCGTCATCTCAAGCTTTCGTCTTTGCTGTCGGCCAGTTGTGGGTTTCGGTGCTGGCATCTCGGCACCAGCGATAGAACGCATCGTACAGATTCAGTCCAGCCTCAAGCTGCTCGAGATCGTCGGCATACATTCGCGACAGGCCGAGTGACGCCGCCAGCAGGCCCGGCGCTTCCGGGGCGAGATCGAGCCGCGCTGTATCCGCCGCGCGGACAATGGTAGCCAGCCGCAGCAACGGCGGCGTGGCGAGGCCGAATTCCTCGATCATCACATCGAAGGTACAGAGCTCGCCGCGATGGCTCCAGAACACGCCTTCGATATCGAAGGGCGCAGCATCAAATTTCTCGCCGACGGCCGACACTTCCGACGGCGCAACGAACATGAATAGCGCCGCCGGATCGATGAAACGCCGGATCAGCCAGGGACAGGCAATGCGGTCGATCTTTGGGCGTTCGCGCGTCACCCACAGGGTGCGGCCCTGCGTGTTTTGCGGCGGCAACTTACCGGCAGGAACGCGCGGCAGGCCTGCGCTCTCCCATGCGAGATACCCACCTTCCAGATCCTCGGCCGGGATACCGGCATCGCGCAGCAGCGCGGCAACGCCGTGACTGAGCTTGAGACCTTTCTGGCAGATTACGATGGCGGACCGACCGCGCAGCGCTGCGGCCCAACCATTCACGTCGCCGAACGGCCGCCGGACCGACCCTGGCAGGAGAAACGGCGACCGGGCGAAATCCTCGTCGGTGCGGACATCGACGAGCGCGGGACATTTCGGCGTCCCGATCAGGCGAACGAGTTTTTCAACGGAAATGCTGTTAATCGATGACATGTGGCGCGTCCTTGCAGGAGTGCGGGACGCGATACTTGGGCATGTCGCCTCGTGGGGAGATCGCTTTGTCCCCATGCCCTTAATATCAAGCCATCGCGATTGACCTGTCAAGGCGCGTGCTGGGCGGTCAAACGCCGTGCTGGAATTCTATGCGTTACCCGCGCGGCGCATCCACAGCAAAAAGCCCGCGCAGGCGGCGACCGACAGCACGCACAATGCGAAGCTTGCGAGCAGCGCGATGACGGCCGATGCCGCGGATTGCACCGCGAAATAGACCGCGCCGATCGCAGCAACGCCGGCTGCGTTGGCGATTTGCGTCGTGGTGCCGTACATGCCCGAGCCGGCTCCCGCGCTCGACGTCTGCACGGTCGATAGTACGGCACTGGACAGTGGCGCCATGACCAGACCCTGGCCGTAACCGAACACGGCAAGCGGTACCGCCAGCAGCGATGCAGATGACGGCTTCACGGCCAGCACCATTGCAGCCAGCGCGGCAAGACCGATGACCTGCACCACGCAGCCCTCGATCAGCACCAGGCTTCCACGATGGCGCGCCCACATACCGCTGTGACGCGATGCGACGATGAAGGCCAGCGCCAGCGGTATGAAAATGAGACCGGCCCGCAGCGGCGGCGTGTGCAGCGTGTTCTGCATGAACAATGTCATCACGAGGTAAAATGACAAATTCGCGAAGAAGAAAAAGAACACCGCGCACAGCCCGCGCATGAAAGCAGCATCCGCGAGCAACGCCAGATCGATCAGCGGCATGCCACCGCGCAGTGCGACGCGGCGCTCGAGCCTGACGAAACCTACGATCACTGCCGCTCCCACAGCCATCGCCAGCCACACAGACGGCACCCAGTGCAGTTCGTGCCCGAACAGCAGCGGCCCGATCAGACCTAGCAGTCCGACGAACAGCACCAGCGCGCCGGGTATATCCAGCCGCGTGCCTCGACGGCGGGGAATGGATGGCATCAGCCGCCACGCAGCCGTGATGATGACAAGCCCCACCGGTACATTGACGAAGAACACCGCACGCCAGCCGAGGCCTGCGAGGTCCATCGTCACCAGAAGGCCACCGAGCAGAAAGCCCGCAGCGCCGGCAAGGCCGAGCACGATGCCATAGACGGCGAAGGCCCGGGCGCGGCTATCTCCATCCACAAACAGCACATGGATGGTGGCCAGCACCTGCGGCACCATCAGCGCCGCAGTGGCACCCTGTGCCAGCCGCGCCAGAATCAGCTCCGGTCCGGATTGCGCGAGCCCGCACCACAGCGACGTCAGGGTGAAGCCGAGCACACCGGCGAGAAAGGTGTTCCTGATGCCATAGATGTCACCGAGCCGCCCGCCGGTGATCACCAGCGTCGCATATCCGATCAGATAGACCGCAATCACGGCCTCGATCTGCGTCGCGCTGGCACGAAGCTCCACCGCGATGGTCGGGATCGCGACGTTGACGATGAAGGCATCGACCCCAAACATGAACTGTGCCGCAACGACAATCGCCAGCACCCACCAGCGGCGCGCGGAGTCGACAGGATTGGCAACGATCTGGTGCATGGTAGCCCCTCGCTCAACGGTTCGGCCTGAAGCGGCCGTCCACCTTGATCCCAGCTTCCAGTCATCGCGTCGATTACCTCCGAGGTAGCTTTATTCAATTGAACTCTTCCGTCGGAATTGGTGGCGCGCGGACCGCAGGCCCGGCTTCGCAGGTCGATCTCCCCGTTCAAGTCACACCGAATTTGCATTCCTCGTGCAGGAAGATACCGCCTGTGGCCCGATTGCTGCATGGCGAAGCGATTGCATATGCCGGCCCTTCCGGTTTCGAGGCCTCTTCGATGTATGACTACGACATGATCGTGATCGGCTCCGGCCCCTCTGGCCGGCGCGCAGCTGTTCAGTTCGCCAAGCTGGGCAAGTCCGTGCTGGTGGTGGAGAAGGGCCGGCGAGTCGGCGGCGTCTCGGTCCATACCGGCACCATTCCATCGAAGACCCTGCGCGAGACCGTGCTCAACCTGTCCGGCTGGCGCGAGCGCGGCTTCTACGGCCGCTCCTATCGGGTGAAACAGGACATCGAGGCCCACGACCTGATTGTGCGGCTGCAGAAGACACTCGACCACGAGGTCGAGGTGCTGGAGCATCAGTTCAGCCGCAATGCCGTGAAAACGGCGCTCGGCGAGGCGCGTTTCACCGGACCGCACCAGATCGAGATCGCCAACGAGAAGAACGAGATCAAGAATGTCTCCGCCAGCCATATCCTGATTGCCTGCGGCACTCGCCCGTTCCGGCCGGATTATGTCCCGTTCGACAACAAGACAGTGTTCGACAGCGACGAGATCATCGACCTGCCGAAACTGCCACGCAGCCTCGCGGTGATCGGCGCGGGCGTGATCGGTGTTGAATATGCCACCATCTTTAGCGCGCTCGATGTCGCCGTGACACTGATCGAGCCGCGGCCGACCTTTCTCGATTTCATCGACAAGGAGCTGATCGACGAATTCATGCATGAGCTGCGCGATCGCAATGTCGCGCTGCGGCTCGGCTCCAAGATCAATGCGATCGAGCACGCACCGAGCGGGCACATCGTGACCAAACTCGCAGACGGCCGCAACGTAACCTCGGAAATGCTGCTGTTCGCCGCCGGCCGCGTCGGCGCCACCGACCGGCTGAATCTCGAGGCCGCCGGTATCACGGTCGATCACCGCGGCCGAATCAATGTCGATCCCGTCACGCTGCAGACCAGCGTGCCGCATATCTATGCCGCTGGCGATGTCATCGGCTTTCCCTCGCTGGCCTCCACATCCATGGAGCAGGGCCGCGTTGCTGCTTGCCACGCGCTCGGCATCGATCCGCTGGCACCGCCGGAGTTCTTCCCCTACGGCATCTATTCGGTGCCGGAGATTTCCACGACCGGGCTCACCGAAGAGGAAGTCCGCCAGAAGGGCATCCCCTATGAGGTCGGCGTCGCGCGCTTTCGCGAGACCTCGCGCGGCCATATCATGGGCCTGGATAGCGGCATGATGAAGATGATCTTCTCCACCAAGACCCGCCGCCTGCTCGGCGTGCATATCCTTGGCGAAGGCGCCACCGAGCTGATCCATATCGGTCAGGCCGTGCTCAATCTCAAAGGCACGATCGACTATTTCATCCAGAACACGTTTAACTATCCGACGCTGGCGGAGGCCTACAAGATCGCCGGGCTGGATGCATGGAATCGGATGACGGCGCGGTAGCGCAGAAGCGCCATGGTCACGTAGATTTTGGCCACATGGATTCATCGCCTGACGTCCCGCGTGGCATGCCCAGGTCCTAGCCGCGCTTGCCGCCGATCGAGATGAACGCCATGAGACATGGCTCCGGCAACGGATTGCGCCAGCGATGGCGCGTCCCGTTCTGCACGACGCAATCGCCCTGACGTAAATGAACTTTCTGTCCATCGTCCAATTCGAGCGTCATCTCGCCGCGAACCACGACTCCATAGTCAATGGTGTCCGATGTATGCATGCCGGGCGCGTCACGTTCGAAATGGTCGCCCATGCCCGGGACCTTGTCCGACATCTCTTTCAGCCCGCTCTCGAACGTGACGCCGGGCGGCGGCTTCCAGCCTTCGGGTCGCTTGGGCGGATGCGAAATCAAGCGAAACATCGTTCCTCCCGGGCCGGGAAAAGCGCGCGTTCCCTTGAGCATCGGGTCCGGCTCCAGGCCGGTAAGTCCGGGCACTCCCTCGGTCATGTAGAGTTCGTAGAATGTCAGGCCGGGATTGGCATCGATCTCCACGACCTTGGACGTGACGTCAAAGGACTTGAACACCGACTTGCCGGCTTCATCGCGGCCGGTGAGTGCCCGTTTCGGAGGTGGCAGGTCGCTGGAATCTTTCGCGTCCGAGCTTCGCGGCATTGCGGCCAAAGCGCCGCCGGCGGCGATGGCCGACAACGCCTGGAGCAGCTGACGCCGATCTCCGTCTTCAAATCGTTCACAAGAAAGCGCGCTGACATCCGGGGATCTGGACTTACGCCGTGACAGCCAGCGCCAAGAGAATTTGCTCATCTGCATTCCCCATTGCGACAGAGGCCTCGTTCTGTGGCGAAGCCGATCAGGCCGACATCATGTAGGGCGTGCTCCCCAGCACAGCGGCAAGCTGGAGTGCATTCGACAGCATGCCACCCCAATGCATCCGTCGCAGCCGGCGCACCGCATCGGCATCGCCCGCATCTCTGGCACTGAGCTGGCTATCCATTCGCCGCAAGAACCACCCTCGCGCCCAGACCGCGAACGCCGCGATCAAGCCAATGCCCATGGTGAAAACCAATCGACCAGCCCAGGCAAAGGCCCCTGTCGCGATGACACCGGCAATGCTCACCATCAGAAAATAGGAACTGAACAGACCCCGCAGCAGCTGGGTCACTTCCGGGATATCCAGCTTCACCAGCAGAAAGGCCGGCGACGACAGCAGAAAGAAACCCATCGGAAAAAGCAGAATGACCATAGCGGCCAAGGCGACGGCGTTAGGTGTCATGCAATTACCCTTCCATCTGTCCGGGCAACAACCTTTCCATCAACTTCCGATAACAGTATCTCCGTCTGCTTCTTCGACACTATTGGGCTTTGGTCGAAGTCGGAGAATGTCGGGCCTTCACGCGGCTATCATTCCATCTCCCTTGCGACTGCGAATACGATAACCATTCTGAAACAAGCGAAGCCGCACGCAGCGAACAGCTGCGCAGCCATGTCAGGTTTTCATTGAACCTGACAGTGCTGCGCGGCGATCAATCTCGTTAAGTCGAACCGTTCACTAGCCCCACGGACCACGGCGCGACTGGCCACCGTTCCACGGGCCAGTTGGGGACGGTGCGGGACGCGCAGGTGCACGCGACTGAACACCCATCTGCCCCGCAAGCTGCTGCAACGCGGCGATACGATTCTGCGTGGCCGGATGCGTGGTGAACAGATTGTCCATGGCACGCCCCGACAGCGGGTTGATGATGAACATATGCGCGGTCGCAGGCGCACGCTCGGCATCCTCGTTCGGAATCTGATGCGCGGCGTTGTCGATCTTGGCCAGCGCCGAGGCAAGCCACATCGGCTGGCCGCAGATCCGCGCGCCCATTTCGTCAGCGGCATATTCACGCGTGCGACTGATCGCCATCTGCACCAGCATGGCAGCGAGCGGTGCCAGGATCATCAGCGCGATCTGGCCGATCATGCCCGGGCCATTATTGTTGCGGTTGCCACCGAAGAACATGCCGAACTGGGCGATCATCGAGATCGCGCCGGCGATTGTCGCGGTGATGGTCATCAGCAGCGTGTCGTGATGCTTGATATGCGCAAGCTCATGCGCCACCACGCCGGCGAGTTCCTCGCGCGACAGCTGCTGCATCAGGCCGGTGGTTACGGCAACGGCCGCGTTCTCTGGATTACGACCGGTCGCAAAGGCGTTCGGCTGCGGATTGTCCATGATGTAGATCTTGGGCATCGGCAGGCCGGCATTGTGGGCGAGCTCGCCGACCATGCGATACAAGTCCGGCGCGTTACTGATATCAACCGGCTGGGCGCCGTGCATCGACAGCACCGCGCGGTCCGAATTCCAATAGGCGAACATGTTCATGCCGGCGGCAACCACCAGCGCGATCATCGCACCCGACGCGCCGCCCATGAGATAGCCGACGCCCATGAACAGGGCGGTCATGCCGGCCAGCAGAATCGCGGTCTTGAAGTAGCTCATTGGTCCTCCTGCCCCCGTGCGCCAGCACATGTGCGGGAAACGCTGCGGTGCAGGCATCAAATGGTGATCCGCCCGATCGTTCCGCAAGACGGCATTGTGCGGCAGCGCGTCGCGGCCATGCAGCGGATTGCATTGAATGCCGCGACATGGGGCCATAGGCTGTGCGCGACGAAAAACATTAAAAAACATTACAAAGAGGAAACACTATGGCTCGCGTGAAGTTCGGTGCCTTTCTCGCACCGCATCATCCGATCGGCGAACATCCGATGCTGCAGTTCCGGCGGGACCTCGATCTCGTCGAGCAACTGGATTCACTTGGCTACGATGAATTCTGGTGCGGCGAGCATCATTCGTCGGGCTGGGAGATGATCGCCTCACCGGAAATGTTCCTCGCCGCGGCCGGCGAACGCACCAAGCGCATTCGTCTGGGGACCGGCGTGATCTCGCTGCCCTATCATCATCCCTACAATGTCGCGCAACGCATGGTGCAACTCGACCATATGACCGGCGGCCGCGCTATATTCGGTTCCGGCCCGGGTGCTCTGGCTTCCGACGCGCATACGCTCGGCATCGACCCGATGACGCAGCGCGACCGCCAGGACGAAGCCATCGCTATCATCCGCCGGCTGTTCAACGGCGAGCGCGTCACAGCGAAGAGCGACTGGTTCACCATGAACGACGCCGCATTGCAGATCCTGCCGTTGCAGGAGGAGATGCCCTTCGTAGTGGCGTCGCAGATCTCGCCATCCGGTATGACGCTGGCTGGTAAATACGGCATCGGCATCATCTCGCTGGGCTCGATGTCGACGCAGGGCTTGATGGCACTGCCGACGCAATGGGGGTTTGCGGAGGATGCGGCGAAGAAGCATGGCACCACGGTGGACCGCGCCAACTGGCGCGTGCTGCTCTCCTGGCACATCGCCGAGACCCGCGAACAGGCGGCGCGTGAGGCCGGCCCCGGCCTGATGCGCTGGCACAACGAATATAATGTCGGCACGCTGCAACGGCCGGGCCTGCAGCCCTTCACCTCACCGGAAGATGCTGTCGAGAAGACTGCAGGCGGGGAGAGCGCGGCTTCGACCATCGGCACGCCGGATGACCTCATCAAGACCATCAAGAACCTGATGCAGGTCTCGGGCGGTGTCGGCACCATCATCGGCTTCGTGCATGACTGGGCCAATCCGGAGAACACGAGGCGCAGCTGGGACATGGTGGCGCGCTATGTGGTACCGGAGATCAACGGCTACATCGCATCACTGCGCAAATCGCAGCAATTCGTGACCGAGAACCGCGAGGTGTTCGAGCGCGCGGGTCAGGCCGTGATGGCCAAGATCATGGCCAACGACAAGGCAGCGGCGGCGCTGCCGCTGACGGGACCGGGACGCGTGGCGATCCCGCTGGTGAATGCACCGGATCTGCAGAAGAAGGGTTAGCGATCTTCCGGGTTGGCCAGAGGGTGTCACCCTCCTGACTGTCATCACCCGCGAAAGCGGGTGATCCAGTAAACGCAGGCGCCGATGCTCGATATCGATGTCAGCGATTACTGGATCGCCCGGTCAAGCCGGGCGACGACAGACATGGGTGAAAGCGTATCGCGCGAGTGAGCCTACTTCCCGTAATAGTCCTGCACCGTTTCCCACGCCGCCGTCTGCAGCATCTTCGCAGTCGCTTCATCGAGACCCGCGAGGTAGGGATTGCCGACCGGTGAGCGCCCGGTCAGCGCGGTGAAGACCACGCAGGACGCAAGGTATGTGCCGGCCATGCTCGGATGGCGCCTGTCGGGCTGGTACAGATTGAGTTCGGGCTGCTTCGCACGCATTCTGGCAAATGCCAGACCTGCCGGAATCACCAAGGCATTGTTGTCGTTGCCGGCAACCGTATAGGCCTCAGCCAGTTGCTGCGTCATCTCCGGCTTGTCTTCATAGGCCCAGGACATGAAGAAGACCGGCTTCGCGCCGTGCGCCCTGACGATGTCAGCATCCTTCTTCGCATATTCAGTAAAGACTGACTTCAGCTTGGGATGGATCGGGCACTGGCTGCAATCCATCATGATCGCAGCATCGAACAGCCGCTCGCGCTTGTTGAAGATAATGTTGTTGTTATCGTCGAAGGAATAGGACGCGATTGCATTGGGTCGAAAGTAACTCTCGACATCGTGCCATTCGAAGCCGGAGCCGCCGATGGTCACCGAGGTTGCCTGATAGCTCGTCCTGTTGGCGGGGTCGGCAGCGCGCACCATCGCCAGCACGTGGCTGTGCATGCTGTTGTTGAAATAGAAGAAGCTGTTGCCGATGAAGATCTCGGTCTTCGGAAAATCGGGCCCCAGCGACGTGACCTTGGGTTTGGTCTGCGCTTGCGCCGCACCGGGCGCACTGGCCGTGGCAGCAAGGGTCGCCACAGCAACAAGCAGGACCCGCAAAGTTCTGGACATGGAGTATCTCCTGGTTCTTATTATCTGCATGTATGCGTGTCGATAGCACAGGGCGGTGCGGATTGCGCCGGCCTCGATCGCGGGAGGCAGACAGCGCCATGCCCCATGACCTCGATCCCCTGATCCTCGATCTCCTGGAGTGGATCGCGCGCGAACCCAGATCCTATGCCGACGTGCTCGATGCATGGCGGACGTCGTGCCCACGACTGACGGTGTGGGAAGACTGCATCGACCGCGGATTTGCCACGCGCATGCACGTCGCCGGACATGACTCCGTCGTTCAGGTGACGGCCGCAGGTTTGTCCTTCCTGCAACGGCATGGCCGGGTCATGCCAAAGACGCCAGCCCTGACCACCGCAACTAGTCCAGTGGCATCGTAAGCTGCGCGCCTTCATCGGCCACAAACACCGCAATCAGCTCGGCCGGCTCCGTATTGCTCGCATTGGCCGAGACGAGATGCGTGGAGCCCGGCGGCTCGAAGAATGACTGCCCAACCTTGAAGGTTTCGACCGGTCCACCACCGAGCTGCGAGCGAATCTCACCCTTGGTGATATAGGCCGTCACCGTGCCGGAATGACGATGCGGCGCGCTGAAGCCGCCAGGTCCATAGGACACGCGCACAATGGTCACGCGCTTGCCCGGCACATTCGGCAGCGCATGCGACGTGATCAGTTCCACCGCATCGCCGGGATTGGCGCTGGAGCCATTATTGACGGCGCAGAGCGGCGCAAGAACAGTCGACAAGGCGGCCATTGTCGTCGGAAGTGCCTTACCAAGGGCAATCGCACACATCAGTCCTGCGGCAACGGCAACAGACACATAGGGGGGTTCAGGCAGCCGCGGTACGATCGCGTCGCATGTGATGGACATTCTTCGCTCCCCTGCCCGTCAGCCATTGTCCTGGCCAAACGCCTTGCGCATCGCGACATAGCCCGCCTGCTGCTGGCTCCAGTTGCGACCGCCAATCACACCGCCGTCAATCACAATGTCTGTTCCATTGACGAAGGAGGACTCGTCGCTCGCCAAAAATACGGCAGCATGGGCGATGTCGTCCGGCAGACCAGCGCGCGGAATCGGCTGTGCACTCTTGAATGCATCCCGCATCAGCGCCGGCGTCTGCTCGGCGGCTTCCACCGATAGTCCCAGCGCCTTGCCGAAGATTCCGGTCGCGATAGCGCCTGGCGAGATGCTGTTGACGCGCACGCCCCTCTCACCGAGCTCCATGGCAACGCATTTGGTGAGGTGGATCACCGCAGCCTTGGCGGCGCCATAGACCACCGAGGATGAGTAACCGGCGAGATGGCCGGCGATGCTGCCATTGTTGATGATGCTGCCCGAGCCCTGCTTCTTCATATGCGGGGCGGCGTGTTTCATGCCGAGCATGACGCTGCGCACGAGCGTCCCCATCGCCGCATCGAAACGATCGACGTCGAGCCCCTCGATGCCTCCGGTCTGGGCCGGACCACCGGCATTGTTGAACAGGCAGTCGATGCGACCGAATTTCTCGACCGCATGACCGATCAGTGCACTCATCTGCGCTTCATCGGTCACATCGGTCTGACGGAAACTGCAATTTGCGCCGAGCTTCAAAGCAAGCGCATTGCCTTCCGACGCACGACGCCCGGCAATGACAACTTTCGCACCCTGCGCGATGAAAATTTCCGCCGTACGGTATCCGATGCCGCTGGTTGCCCCGGTGATGACTGCGACCTTGTTGTCGAGACGCCCCATATCGTTTCCCCATTTGTTTTTATGGCCTGTATTGACGCCTCTGACGCGCAACAACGCAAGGCGTATTTGGAGTTAGTGCGACGCGCAGCTCACTGAATTTGCAGATGAAGCGGCGAACTTTCCAAGCCACAACCGTCGGAGACTCCCGAGAATTACGATTAAGGAAGTTCTAAGACGCATCTGCGTATCGTGCAGCATTGTACCGCCATCCAAGCATGGCTCGCGATTGCTGGAGACCTTTTCCGTGAAGCTGCTCAATAACCTGCCGATTTCCGCCAAGCTTGGGCTTCTCGTCACCGTCACTCTGCTTGGTCTCTGCCTCGCCGGCGTGCAGGCAACCCGCCTCGTCAGCGCCGAGATGCGCAGCTCACGCATGGAGCAGGTGCAAGCCATCGTCGAAACGGCGCGCAATCTGGCGCTCGGTCTGCAGAAGCAGGTGACAGCCGGCGAGTTGACGAAGGATGCTGCGCTCCAGGAATTCGTCAAGCGCGCCCGCACGATGACCTATGACAAGGGCAACGGCTACGTCTTCTCCTATGACATGAACGGCATCGCGCTGGTGACACCGGATCCGAAACAGTTCGGCACCAACCGGCTGGACATCCCGACCAACGGCCGTGCGCTGACCCGTGAGTTGCGCGACGGCGTCGCCGCCAAGGGCGATGTCACGCTGTATTACGAATACATGAAGCCAGGCACGACCGAATTGATCCGCAAGTTCTCCTATGCGGTGGCCGTACCCGACTGGAATCTGTTCGTCGGCACCGGCGCCTATCTCGACGATCTCGATGCAAAGCTGACGCCGATCATCTGGTCACTGGCGACAGCGATCCTCGGTATCGCTGTTGTTGCAGGTCTGATCGCCTGGTTCATCGCCCGCAGCATCACGAGGCCGCTGAGCCAGCTCGGCACCCGCATGCGGGATCTGGCCGATGGCAAGCTGGAAGCCGAGATACCCGGCGCCGACCGTCGCGACGAGATCGGTGCGATGGCCACGACGGTGCAGGTGTTCAAGGACAATGCGATCCGCATGCACGGCCTCGAGCAGGAAGAGGAAGCCGTTCAGCTGCGCGCCGCCGCCGAACGCAAGTCGGCGATGAACAGCCTTGCCGATGGCTTCGAGCAAAGCGTCAACGGCGTCGTGAAATCGGTTGCAACATCCGCGGCCGGAATGCAGGCCACCGCATCGTCCATGACCAACACCGCAAGCGAAACCACCGATCGCGTCGCCAGCGTCAGCATGGCATCCGAGAAGGCGCTGAACAACGTCCAGACCGTGGCCGCCGCAGCGGAAGAGCTGACTGCCTCCGTCGAGGAAATCTCGCGGCAGGTCGCGCAATCGACCGAGATCGCACGGCAGGCCGTCGGCGAAGCAGACCGAACCAACGCAACAGTTCAGCTCCTGTCCGGCGCAGCTGAGAAGATCGGCGTTGTGGTGCAGTTGATCGACACCATTGCAGCACAGACCAACCTCCTGGCGCTCAATGCCACCATCGAGGCCGCCCGTGCAGGTGAAGCGGGACGCGGCTTCGCGGTTGTCGCCTCGGAAGTGAAGGCCCTGGCAACCCAGACAGCCAAGGCAACGGAGGAAATCTCGGCGCAGGTCGCCAGCATGCAGTCGACAACCGGCGATGCCGTCTCGGCGATCGGCAATATCAGCGCGACCATCGAGAAGATGAGCGAGATTTCGATGGCGATCTCATCGGCCGTCGAGGAACAAGGCGCCGCGACCCGCGAAATCGCCCGTAACATTCAGGCAGCAGCGACCGGCTCCAGCGAAATCGCCACCAATATCGGCAGCGTCAACGCAGCTGCCTCCGCCACAGGACAAGCGGCCGGCCAGGTTCTCAGCGGCGCGCGTGAGCTCGACGGGCAGGCGAGCATGCTGCAATCGGCGGTGACGGACTTCCTGACCAAGGTTCGCGCGGCCTAAATCAGGCGACCGACTGATGTTTCGACCGGATACGGGCCGTTCCGCCTACAGCGCGGGGCGGCCCGAGGCCTTTTTGGCGCTGTATGCCAGCGTGGTCAGAGCTGCTTCATCCGCAACGGGACGCTGCGTGGCTGCCAGCAGCGGCGCATCGACATATTGCCGGATACCGTTGTGATCCATCACGAAGAGCGGCTTGGTGTTCTTCATGTTGACGTCCTCGACCATCGCCATGCGGCGGTTGTCGAGCATGAACCAGCGGCCATCGAGACGGGCAGCCGCAACGGCGTGATCTTCCTGGCGCAGCGTGTCGCGCAGGATCACGACCCGCAGATCCTCGGCCGCGACGCCCGCAGCGCGCAACGCGCTGAACTTGGCGATGGCATAGTCCTCGCAATCGCCAGCGCCGGTAGCGAGCAGTGCCAGCGGCGAACGCCAGACATCCGTTGCGCCATAGAGCACAAGATCGTCACCCGGCCGAACCGCCAGATTGATCGCGCGATTAACCTCACCCATACGGGCGCGACCGTCGCGCGCGCTGGCATCGCTAACGATATCCAGAAACTTCGCCGCCTCAGGCGAGCAGCGGGCGGGCGTTTCGGCACAAAGCTCGAGGGCAAGCTGCTCGTCGTCCTGCTCGCGTTCCACCCCGCGCCACTTGGCTTTGAGCTCGCCTTCCGGCAGCGCCGATGTGGCGAGGCCAAACGGCTCCGCAGGCCGGTCGACAGCGTCGATCGCCTGATCAGGAAAGGCCGTTCCGGCCAGGAGATCAGCGGGTGCCGCGAAAATCGCCAGCCCCAAGACCAGCACAGACGCGCAGCGCACCCGCGCAAAAGCAGAAGTCCACATCATAGACGCCCCGTCTGTCCGGGCATCGGCAAGCAGGGCTGCTCGCACGTGACCGGATCATTTGTGGGGCCATCTTGAGGCGGCTGATTTTCGACGGGATTAAAAGGGGTTAGCCGGATCAACGAAGTTCGCGGACAGGCTGAAAGGGGCCTGACCGGCTTTGCGACAATTTTATCGAAATGGCTGAAAATCCCGGATCAGGGGATTATATTACCTCGCCTCTTTTGTTCCCTATGGCGTCGAGTTCCGTAATCGGAACACAAACTGAACTCGGAACATCGTTAATGAAAATTTACTATATGGATCAGTGGCATCGAGATGATTTCACAAAGCTACCGATAAGCTGAAAAAGTCATGCGCAGACGTCCACTATCGCATTGCACCCCGCGGTGGTATGCATGGCTCGAAAATTAGCCAATTAATAACCATAATCATGCGCGGCAGACATTGAACTACGCGGGTCCATTCGAATTTTCGCAATCTGGTGATGCGCCGGTCGAACCGGCGGCTGGCGCCGATGCTATTGGCCATACGTTTTCTACAGCCGGTTCCACGATTGTCGTGCAGGATGCCAACCTGCTGTTCTCCGGCGACTACAAGCGCTCTGGCGTCGATCTCGTCCTGTCCAAAGACGGGCACGAACACGTCGTCTCCGACTACTTCAAGGGTTCGCTGCGCGCAGCTTTGTCGTCGCCCGATGGCGCGCAGTTGTCCGGCGATCTCGTCACTGCCCTCGTCGGCGAAGTGCAGGTCGCGCAGCTCGGCGGCGGCGCCAATGCCGCTGCGCAAGTCATTGGTACTGTTAGCAAGCTAGCCGGCAGCGCGACTGCGATCCGCAATGGCGTCTCTGTGATGCTCAATGTCGGAGACCAGGTGCAGAAAGGCGACGTGGTCCAGGCCGGCGCAGACTCATCGCTGACCATGACTTTCGTCGATGGCACCGTGTTTGGCCTCTCGGCCAATGCACGCATGGTGTTGAACGAGATGGTCTACGATCCCAACGGATCGTCGAACTCATCCTTGCTCAGCCTCGTGCAGGGTACGATCACCTTCGTTGCCGGCGAGACGGCCAAGCATGGCAATATGCGTGTCGACACGCCGGTTGCCACCATGGGCATCCGCGGCACCGCCGTGCTGGTCGAAATCGGCTTCGAGGTGCCCGGTCAAGGCAGTGCGCCGCCGGTGAAATTCCAGGTACTCGTCGAGCCGGGCGGGCGCGTCGGCTCTTATGTTCTGTATAGCAAGACGAGCGGCCAGATCATCGGCACCGTGAATGCAGCCGGTCAGGTGACCAGCGTGCTCGGCAATGGCGATACGGCCATAGGCATCGCCGATCCGCTGACGCCAATCGCACGGGCGATCATTGAGCAGACGCTGCAGACCTACTTCCCGAACTATGTGCCGAACGCCAATCCGCGCAGCAACGGATCCGGTGGTGGATCATCGCCTGCCGATCCCAATTCGGGCACCAGTCCGGACCCGCTGAAATTCTTTCAGCTGCCAGATGTGTTGCCGGGCCAGCACTTCCAGGTCCCGATCAACCTGCCGGGCGACACCCCGATTACGCCGCCGATCGACGTCACCATTACGCGCTTCAACACGGCGCCGACCATCACCGTTGCGCCGGTTGTCGTGATGCTGCCGGTCGACAAGACGAGCTTCGAGATCAAGGATCAGGTGCACATCACCGATCCCGACAGCGGCGACGTTGCGACACCGTATGTGCCGGGCACGGCGCATATCATTTCGGCGAGCGGCCCGACCGGTACACCAACGTCGCTTGACCTCAAATCGCTGATCACCGTCGATCCGCAAACCGGCCATGTCAGTTACGATCCGGCAGTGTTCAAGTTCCTCGCCGCAGGACAACAGGCCGTCTACACCATCGGATTTGATAGCCAGTCGGGACCGGACACGACCCATGAGACCCTGACCTTCACGGTCGATGGCTCCAATGACGCGCCGGTCGTGACGACCGCACTGACCGCTGCGGCGAACCAGGATGATGGGGCGCAGAGTTTCAACCTGCTGGCCGGCGCTTCCGACGCCGATCTCGGCGAAACGGCGACATTGACAGTCGGCAATGTCAAATTCGCGCTGAACGGCGGCGTCGCGCAGCCTGCTGCGCCGACTGGCGTGACGCTGAACGGCACAACGCTCCATGTCGATCCAGGCGCCTTCGCCTATCTCGGCGAAGGCCAGACGGCGACGATCAAGGTCACCTACAATATCATCGACGCCCATGGCGCGAGCGTGGCGCAGACCGAGACGATTACGATCACGGGCGTCAATGACGCGCCAGTGATCACCGGAACATCGATCGAAGTCGTTCTCGGCGGCGCGACGGTGCTGAGCGATACCAGCTTCGCGGTCAGCGACCCCGACGGAACGACCGATTTCACCTTCACGGTGAGCAACGTCATTGGCGGCTCATTTGAGGTGTGGGACGGCGCCGAGTGGGTGCCGGCGACGAATTCCGTGTTTGAACGCCTGAGTGTAACCAACGAGACGGGCACCTCCTACACTTTCACGAGTGAGCAACTCGCTCAACATCATGTCCGCTTCGTCAGCGACGGCAGCACGAGTCAACCCACCTTCACGGTGCAGGTCGACGATGGCGGCAGTCACAACAATCTCAGTGCCCCCTATGACGGCACGGTCACGCCGGGTGACAACCACGCGCCGGTTGTCGAGGGCGATGTCGCGCTTACAGCCATTGCGGAAGACCACTGTCTGATCATCACAGAGGCGCAGCTGCTGGCCAATGCCACGGATGTCGATGGCCAGGCGCTGCACGTGACCGGCCTTGCAGTTGCGAACGGCTGCGGCACGCTGACATATAACGAGGACGGCACCTGGACCTTCACGCCCGCGGCCAATTTCAACGGGCCGGTGTCATTTACGTATCAAATCTCCGATGGCGTGACGTCGGTTTCCGGCGGCGCGACGCTTGCCGTCACGCCCGTCAATGATTTGCCGAGCGGCAAGGTCACGATCTCCGGGACATTCCAGGAAGGCGCGACGATCACCGCCCAGACTGGCAGCGTGGCCGATGTCGATGGGCTGGGGACGTTTCACTATCAATGGTACCGCTCAAGCCCCGGCTCCAATGAACCTGTCGCGATTTCGCAAGCCACGGGTAGCAGCTACGTCCTCACATCCGCAGATGCCGGCCTGACCGTCTATGTGGTCGTCAGCTACACTGATGGCGGTGGAACCGCCGAGACGGTCGCCAGTGGCCCAACCGGCGTGATCATCGGCCTCGGCGCCTCAAACGTCTGGACCGGTGCTGCCCACGATAACAACTGGACTACGCCGGGAAACTGGTCGCTCGGCATCGTCCCGACGGCAGACGAGATCGTCTATATCAATGCGGGGACGGTGACCTTCAATCTCAACGGCCTGCTGGAAATTGCCGGGCTTCACATCGGCGCCCAGGCCGAGCTCGATTTGACCGGCACCGGAACGCTGAATGTCACCGGCACGCTGGTGAACGACGGCGATATCCAGCTCGCACCGGGCACGACGCTCGAAGTCAATGGTGTCGTGCAAAACACCGGCACTCTGCTGGTCGATGATCACACGGCCGGCGCGACCCTGCTGATCCACGGCACGGTCACGCTCGATGGCGAAGGCACCGTGACGCTCGACGGAAGCGCCGACCGGATCACCGGCGACTCGTTCAGCTCGAAACTCATCAACGCCGATAATACGATCAACGGCTATGGCAAGCTCGGCGACGGCAAGCTCAGCATCGTCAATGAGTGCGACGGCAAGATCATCGCATCCAACTACGCGCACGCACTGATCATCGACACCGGCAAGGGCAGCCTGATCAATTTCGGTGTCATCGCGTCGATGGCGTCAGGCGGTCTCGAAATCAAGGGCGATCTGGTCAATTACGGGACCATCGAAGCCTATGCCGGCCTGTTCGAGATCGGCGGCGACGTCACCGGTCACGGCACCGCCAGGATCAGCGGCGGCAATCTCGAATTCGGCGGCTGGTCGAACGCCAATGTCATCTTCTCCGGCGCCAGCAGTGACGAGTTGATCCTCGATCGCGGCTCTCACTTTGTCGGCACGGTTTCCGGTCTGTCCTATGGCGATACGATCGACCTGAAGGGCATCTCGCCCTGGCAGCTCTGGTTCGATCAGCACGACGGTGTCGTCGATGTGCATTACGGCTGGGGCAAGAACGACTATTTCACGCTGACCGATCCGGGTGTGCTGAAACATCTCGACATCGACTCGGACCATCGCGGCGGCACCGAGATCACTTGGACCAATGACGCACCGGATTTCGACACGTCATCGGCTGAACTTTCCAAGCTTCACGATGGATCGTTCAAGATTTCCGACGTATCGGTGTGGGACAAGGATTGGTCCAGCGGCGAGAACTACAAGCTGGACATCAATGGCACGGTGGTGAAGTCGGGATCGCTCTCCTCTATCGATCATTATCTCGAAGATGGTTTCACCTTTAAACCAACCAGCTCAGACGCGCCTCAGGCCACCGTCGCTGTCACCATCACCGACGGGTTCGGCGCTAGCGAGCATGTCAACTTCATCTTCAACACGGCGCCTCTCCAGCCCAATACGCAGGTGTCACTGACCGGCACGGGCGGAAATGACGTCATCTTCGCAACGGTCAACAAAGACACACTGACCGGCGGCCATGGCTCGGATCAATTCGTCTTCGGGTCGCATAGCGGATCGATCGACAAGGATATCGTCACGGACTTCGAAGTCGGCATCGACAAGATCGTGCTCGACCACATTCGTGGTGTGCCCAATCTTTCAGGCCCACTGGGCGATTTGAAGCTGGCCCTTTGGGAATTGTCGGGCGGAATCGAGCAAAAGGGAAACAACACCCTGATCCACCTCGATGGCGGTGACACGCTGCAACTCAATAACGTGCACATGTCCCAACTGCACGCCAGCGACTTCATCGTGCACCCCTATTCCAACGTGGCGTAACGCGGCACCGTTAACCGTCCCGTGGACAGCATCTGCACAAGTCGCCTGACTGATGGCATAATGGCTATCTGATCGGGGCTTGGGGGGCGTTTGATGCCTGACGAGCGACCGTCCGCATGATCCGCAAAGGTTTGACGATGCAGCGTGGCCTGTCACGAACCTCCAGTCTACCGGCGCGGACCGAGCTCGGCGATGCCTTGCGGGCCTGCCGTGGCGCCTTTCTCGGCGTCGGGCTGATGAGCTGCATGATCAATATCCTGTATCTGACCGGCTCGTTCTTCATGCTCGAGGTCTATGACCGCGTGCTGCCGAGCCGCAGCGTGCCGACCCTCGTCGGTCTCATCATCTTGGCCGGTGGCCTCTATGTCGCCCAAGGCGTGCTCGACCTGCTGCGCGGGCGCATCCTGGTGCGGATCGGCAGTTCGCTCGACGAGGCGCTGAGCCCCCGCGTCTTCCAGACCGTGGTGCGACTGCCGCTGCTCGCCGGCGGACAGAACGAAGGCCTGCAGCCGCTGCGCGATCTCGATAACGTCCGTTCCTTCCTGTCCGGCATGGGGCCAAGCGCACTGTTCGACCTGCCCTGGCTGCCGCTCTATCTGGCGATCTGCTTTGCCTTCCATCCGATGATCGGCGTCACCGCGCTAGTCGGTGCAGTTCTGCTGGTGGGCCTGACGATCCTCACGGAAATCATGACCCGCGAACCTGCGCGCGAAGCTAATAGCCTTGCGGCACGTCGCAGCGGGATTGCCTCGGCAAGCCGGCGCAATGCCGAAGTCGTCGTCGCGATGGGCATGGCCGGGCGTCTGACGCAGCGCTGGCGTGAGGCCAACGAGACCTATCTGGCCGGCAACCAGCGCACCAGCGATGTGGCCGGCGGTCTCGGCGCCATCGCCAAGGTGATGCGCATGGTGCTGCAATCGGCGGTGCTCGGCGTCGGCGCCTATCTCGTGATCAATCAGGAAGCCACCGCCGGCATCATCATCGCCGGCTCGATCCTCAGCGCACGTGCGCTGGCGCCGGTCGATCTGGCAATTGCGCACTGGAAGGGTTTTGTCACCGCGCGGCAGAGCTGGCGGCGCCTCAACGGGCTGCTGCATGCCTTGCCGGAGCAAGCGGCGCTGACCCAGCTTCAGAGCCCGTCGCAGAAGCTGAGCATCGAGGGCGTCAGTATCGCGCCGCCTGGCGAGCAGAAAGTCACCGTCAGCGACATTAGTTTTGCGCTGGAAGCCGGTAATGGCCTCGGCATCATCGGGCCGTCAGGCTCGGGCAAATCGTCGCTGCTGCGTAGTCTGGTCGGCGTCTGGAAGCCGGTGCGCGGTCATGTCCGGCTTGATGCCGCGGCCCTGGAGCAATGGGCGCCTGACGATCTCGGCCGCCATATCGGCTACCTGCCGCAGGATGTCGAACTGTTTGCAGGCTCCATCGCCGACAATATCTGCCGCTTCGATCCCGACGCGAAGGATGACGACATCATCGCCGCGGCAAGGCAGGCCGGTGTGCATGAGCTCGTCGTCGGTATGCGCGAGGGTTACGACACGCAGGTCGGCGATCACGGCGGTGTTCTGTCAGCCGGTCAGGCGCAGCGCATCGCGCTGGCGCGGGCGCTTTACGGCGATCCGTTCCTGATCGTTCTGGACGAACCCAATTCCAATCTCGATACCGAAGGCGACGAAGCGCTGACCAAGGCCGTGCGCGCCGCCCGCGCACGCGGCGCCATCGTCATCGTGGTTGCGCACCGGCCGATCGGCATCGAAGGCGTCGACATGCTGCTGGTGCTGAAAGACGGCCGCATGCAGGCCTTCGGGCCCAAAGAGACCGTTCTCGGCCAGGTGCTGCAGCGCCCGGCGCCGCAGCCGATCAAGATCGTCGCCGACGGCGGAGTTGCCAAGCCATGAGTGCGCCGCTGACAGGTTCTCGTCGTTCCATTCGCCTCCATCTGATGATCGGCCTTGCGGTCGTTCTCATTCTCGCCGGAGGTTTGGGCGGCTGGGCATCGACCGCGCAGATCTCCGGCGCCCTGATTGCGCCAGGCTCGGTGGTGGTCGATTCCAACGTCAAGAAGGTGCAGCACCCGACCGGCGGCGTCGTCGGGGAATTGCGTGCGCGTGACGGCGACGTGGTGAAGGCCGGCGATGTCGTGGTGCGCCTGGACGACACCGTGACCAAGGCCGGCCTCGCGATCGTCACCAAGAACCTCAACGGATTGTGGGCGCGCGCGGCGCGGCTGGAAGCCGAGCAGCGCGGTGCTGAATTCATCACCTTCCCGCCGCTGCTGCTCGAGCAGATCGCCGATGACGACGTCAAGAATGTCATCGCCAGCGAGACCAAGCTGTTCAATGTGCGCTCGACCGGCCGCGTCGGCCAGAAGCAGCAGCTACGTGAACGTATCGCCCAGCTCAACGAGGAAATCGCCGGTCTGACGGCGCAGGAAACCGCCAAGACCCGCGAGATCGCCCTGGTCGAGAAGGAACTGGTCGGCGTCCGCGGCCTGTTTGACCAGCAGCTGGTGCAGATATCGCGCCTGACCGTGCTGGAGCGCGATGCCGCCCGCCTCGCCGGCGAACGCGCGCAGTTCATCGCCGCCCGCGCCCAGGCCAAGGGCAAGATCACCGAGATCGAGCTGCAGATCTTCCAGATCGACAAGGATCTCGTCAGCGAAGTCTCCAAGGATCTGCGCGAAACCAATGACAAGATCGGCGAATTCGTCGAACGCAAGGTTACTGCCGAGGACCAGCTGCGCCGCATCGACATCCGTGCACCGCAGGACGGCATGGTGCTACAATCCACCGTGCACACGATCGGCGGCGTCATCACCGCCGGCGATGCGATCATGCTGATTGTGCCGCAGACCGACAACTTGTCGGTGGAAGCCCGGGTCAATCCGCAGGATATTGACAAGCTGCAGATCGGCCAGAAGACGCTGCTGCGACTCTCCGCCTTCAACCAGCGCACGACACCCGAGCTCAACGGCGCCGTCAGCCGCGTCTCGCCGGATACGACGACGGATCAGCGCACCGGGCAGAGCTATTACACGATCCGGATTTCAATGCCGGCATCGGAAGTCGCCAAACTCGGCGATGTGCGCCTGATCCCCGGCATGCCCGTCGAGGCCTTCGTGCAGACCGGCGACCGCACCATGCTGTCCTATCTCGCCAAGCCGCTGAGCGATCAGTTGATGCGCGCCTTCCGCGAGAAATGATCCGACACCCATGAAGCGCATGCGGCGAGTGAGACGGCTGGCGCAGAAGTTTGGGCGAGCGCGGGCGTTCTGCGTACTCCTGCTACTCGGGCTCGCAGCGCTGCGCATTGCAGATCCTTCGGCCGTCGAGGAATTACGCATGCGGACTTTCGACACCTATCAGGTGATCGAACCGCGCGTGAAGACGGTCAGACCTGTCGTGATCGTCGACATCGATGAAAAGAGTCTTGCAAAGGACGGTCAATGGCCGTGGCCGCGCACCCGCGTTGCCGAACTCGTCACCAAGCTGACACGCGCCGGCGCAGTGGTGATCGCTTTCGACATCGTGTTCCCCGAGCCGGACCGAATGACGCCTGCGATCGCCGCAGATTTCTTCCAGGGACTGGATGAAGAGACCCGGGCCAAGCTCCGCGCGCTTCCGAGCAATGACGCGATACTCGCACAGGCGATAAGGCAGTCACGTGTGGTATTGGGTGAATCGGGCTTGCCCAACCCGGTCAGGACGCTGGACAATTCGCTGCCGCTGACGGGGCTCGCCATGCTGGGCGGCGATCCTGCCCCGTACATGATCAATTTCCCGGGGCTGCTCCGCAACGTATCGACGCTGGAATCCGCTGCGGCCGGCCGCGGTCTGCTGACCATTCGTACCGAGCGCGACGCGATCGTGCGGCGCGTGCCGATGCTGATGCAAGCTCAGGGCATGACGCTGCCGTCGCTGAGTTTCGAAATGCTGCGCGTCGCCACAGGTACGGATACCATTCTGACCAGATCGGACGAGGCGGGTATTCGCAGCATCGCCGTCAAGGGCCTGCAAATCCCGACCGATCGCAACGGACAATTCTGGGTGCATTTCGCAAAGCACGATCCGTCGATATATATTCCGGCGTCCGATGTACTCGACGGCAGCTTCCCGCCCGGTGCCATTGCCGGCAAGCTGGTGTTGATCGGGACATCGTCGGTGGGATTGCTCGACGTCAAGACAACTCCGATCGATCCGGTGCTGCCGGGCGTCGAAGTGCACGCACAGGTGCTGGAAAGCGCGTTGACACGGCAGGTGCTGTCGCAGCCGAACTATGCGATCGTCGTCGAGCTCTGCGTCGCGTTGCTGCTTGGTGTTGTGGTGATCTCGCTGGCGCCGATGTTCGGTCCCGTGACGCTGGTCATCATGGGCGCCGTGTTTGCAGCATTACTCGCCGGCACATCCTGGTACTTCTACACGCAGCATCGCTTGCTGATCGACTTCACTTATCCCCTGCTCTCGACCACGCTGATCTATCTCACACTGATCTTCAGCAATTTCGTGCGCGAACAGGCGCAGCGCCGCCGCATCCGTTCGGCCTTCAGCCAGTATCTGTCGCCGGCGCTGGTGGCTCAGCTCGCGCAGTCGCCGGAGAAACTGGTGCTCGGCGGCGAGGAGCGCGAGATGACCATCATGTTCTCGGACGTGCGCGGCTTCACCACGATCTCGGAATCCTACAAGCACGATCCGCATGGCCTGACAACGCTGATGAACCGCTTTCTCACGCCGCTCACCAATGCCATCCTCGATCGCAAGGGCACCATCGACAAATATATGGGTGACGCCATTATGGCGTTCTGGAACGCGCCGCTCGACGACGACCAGCACCAGATCAATGCGTGTGACGCGGCGCTCGACATGCTGGATCGCATCGACGCGCTGAACAGGCTGCGCCAGACCGAGGCCGAGAATGGCGGCCACGTCTATATCCCGATCAATGTCGGTATCGGACTCAATACCGGCATCTGTGTGGTCGGCAATATGGGATCGGACCTGCGCTTCGACTATTCGGTGCTCGGCGACAGCGTCAATCTGGCCTCGCGCCTCGAAGGCCAGTCAAAGGAATACGGCTTTCCGATCATCGTCGGCTCGAAGACCGCACTCGCCGCCAAGGACAAGTTCGCCATTCTCGAGCTCGATTTCATCATGGTGAAGGGCAAGAAAGAACCGGAAGTGATCTACGCCATCGCCGGACGTGAGGACGTGACGCATTCGGAACGCTTCCAGATGCTGCGCAACCTGACCATCGAGATGCTGGCTTGCTATCGCAATCGCGATTGGAGCGAAGCCTTGTTTGCGATCGAGCGTGGCCGCAATTCGGATGTCGCGAATGCGCTGGAGAAGCTCTACGACCTCTATGAGAAGCGTATTCGTGCCTATCAGGAGAACCCGCCGCCTGAGGATTGGAACGGCGCGTTTGCATTGCTGACGAAGTGAGCTGTCATTTCGGGGCGTGACCGCTGACTCAGCGATCGTCTGAACTTCAAACAGCCACTTCCCTTCAGACATGCCTCATCGCCCCTGTTGTTTGCGGCGCGGGGGGCGCCGTCGTGTCTTGCATTCCCGCCCCCTTGCGAGAGGGCGTGCGGAACGCCGGGTGCCCGTTGCACCCTTGGGCCTGATGCGAATGCGGTCTTCCGCAAGTGAGTGTGCATCAGGACTTTCGGACGCGCTGGGCGAAGTGCCCGGCGTTCCGCCTGCGGTGTTTTTTCAGCCTGCTTGCGCTTTGCCTCAGCGAACGATCCGATCACCAAAACTATGGTCCCACGGCGGAGGGACAGGGAGCCTCAAGCGAGAAAGCCGGACGCGTTTCGATTTGGTCGTCCGTCACACTGTCCAGGG
>NZ_FOTP01000013.1 GCF_900114605.1 Bradyrhizobium sp. NFR13
CTGCTGCGCGGCACCAAGCGTGAAGACGTCGAGCGCGGCCAGGTGCTGTGCAAGCCGGGTTCGGTGAAGCCGCACACCAAGTTCAAGGCCGAGGCCTACATCCTGACCAAGGAAGAGGGTGGCCGTCACACGCCGTTCTTCACCAACTACCGTCCGCAGTTCTACTTCCGCACCACCGACGTGACCGGTGTGGTGCATCTGCCGGAAGGCACCGAAATGGTGATGCCGGGCGACAACATCGCCATGGAAGTGCACCTGATCGTGCCGATCGCCATGGAAGAGAAGCTGCGCTTCGCCATCCGTGAAGGCGGCCGCACCGTCGGTGCAGGCGTGGTGGCCTCGATCATCGAGTAATCGATTAAAGACGGCGGGCAGGGGGCAGTTCCCTTGCCCGCCGTTTTGATTCCGGCGGGATTTGATTTCGGAGGGGCGCTTCGCCTCTTGCAAATCAGGCGTCGCATATGCTTCAAACGGCGCGGAAATAACGGTGCGCCGTTTTCCTGTAGGGGTGTAGCTCAGTTGGTAGAGTACCGGTCTCCAAAACCGGTTGTCGTAGGTTCGAGCCCTACCGCCCCTGCCATTCCAATCCATTGAAATTTCTTGTTTATTTGATCCCGGTCTCCTCAGGGGGTGACCGGCGTCACCACGCGTGGTTCGGTGCCATTGCCAGCGCGGCTGCCAGAAACCCGAGCCAGAAGACGGGCTCGCCGGTGTTCGGCCGCTTCATCGCGATCTTGCTGCCGGTAAAAGCTGCCGGCGAGCGTCAGCGCATCTTTCGGCGCCACCCCTGCAAACATCATCAAGCCGCCAGGTGCATCTGGCCGGGAGTTCCGGACAGAACGGCATCGCGTTCCTCGTCACTTCATGGGCGGTTAGCGGCAGGAATGTCTTCTTGGCTTGCGTACCCGTTTTGGTTGAGCAAAGCTGCCGATTATCACGGAAGTATATTCTAGAGAAAAGCGCGAAAGCATGCCGCTATCGCACATTTTGGAAATTATTCCAGGGGCGGATGATGACAGTAGCGGGAAGGCGGCGCCGGTACCTATTTCTTGTGGTGCTCATGATGCTCTCTTTTGCCGCGTCAATTCGACCGACGATGGCGCAAGTCGATCGTGGCACAGGTCTAAACTTTGTAGACGAGAGCCAATACAGATCGATCCCGCTGGCAAGCACACCTCTTCTTGGCAACTTGCCAGACGAAATAGATCTCTCGGGCAGCTTTCCGATACCCGGCAATCAGGGCGCGCAATCGTCTTGTGTCGGGTGGGCAACCTCGCATTTGAAGGCATATCAGGAAAAAGTTGAGCGCAACTGGTCGCTCGCTTCAAGGGATCATCAGTTCAGCCCAGCCTACATCTACAACCAGATTAAAGGCCCGGCTCAATCATGTCAGGGCGGATCGAGCTTCATCGATGCTCTGAACGTGCTTAGAAACGGGCACGCCACGCTCACCGATTTTCCGTATGACGAACGCTCCTGCTCAGACATCCCTAGCGCCATCGTGAAGCAATCGGCGCGGCCCTATGCCATCGCCGATTGGCGTCGGGTGAACGTTCAAGATGTAACGGAAGTCAAAACTCAGGTGGCCTCGAATTTTCCGGTACTCATCGGGATGATGGTCGACCAACGGTTCAGCCAACTCGCGGGGGAGCAGATATATTCCGGATCTCCAGGCCCATCGCGTGGCGGTCATGCGCTCGTCGTCGTTGGTTACTCGGATTCGAAAAACGCTTTCAAAGTCATCAATTCGTGGGGCACGACATGGGGCTATAATGGCTTTGGGTGGATCGACTACAGCACTTTTCGTCAAACAGTCCGCGAGGCCTACGTAACCCAGGACATCGTGGTCAACCATCCCGGTCCAACTCCGACACCGAGCCCGACGCCCGGCCCAACACCTCAGCCGGCACCACCACCATCACCGCCGCAAGCGCTAAGCGTATCGCTCAATACGCCAATGGTTCTGCACAATGTTCCGATCTCGACGCCGACGGGAATGGCTCAGGGAATGCAGATAAAGATCCCGGGATTAATTACAGGCGCGGCTAACAGATCACTTCAGATTGTCGTTAAGTTCAACTACCTAAACGGCCCGCCGCTGAGAGCCAATCCGCTCGAACCCGGTTATCGTGACACCGGTGGATTAGTTGCGACCGGAACACCGCCGATTCCTGTCGCTACAAATTCGGAAGCAACAGATCCATTGCAAATATTCATTCCGTACTATGCGCTGAACTTCCCACCGACCGGCGGTGCGGCCGTGCAAAATCTCTCGCTAACAGCGATAGCTCTTGTTGATAATGTTCAAAGCACGCAGACACCTCCCGTACCATTCACTCTCAGATGGTAGTGCTGCTGCGACAGCGGTAGTCAACCGGCGGTGGTTCATGCTGCCCCAATGACATGTCGCGAGACCGGTCGTGACTGGCGCGCGTTCGACCAGCGCGAGCGGTGCCAAGCTATGCGGCGCCCCAAGCTGCTCTAAGGATAGTAAAACGACGCTGTACCGTCCTTTGTGTAGATCCAGGTGCCGTCCTCGTAAAACTGCGGGCCGCCACTTGGGGAATGCCACCAGCCAGCATCGCGCCAGAATGCGCGGGTGCCGTCGATACCGTAAATGTTGTCATCGATCCGGTAAAAGGCGGCCGTGCCGTCTTTTGCGTAGATCCATTGTTCGTCAGCCATGTCTGCGACTCTCGTACCAATACGTGCTGCATGCAACGCCGCTGGAGGGATGTCGACAGCTATATGCGGCGACCGTGGCGCGAGCCATGTCTGACAAGTCTTCTGGCAAGTCTCGGGAAGCCGGCGATGCCCGGTCAGCCGAACTGCCGCTTGTGCGGCGCTGCGACCACGCGGTTGCGGCCCGCGTCCTTGGCGCCATAGAGCGCGCGGTCAGCGCGCGCCAGAATGTCCTCCGGCGTATCGTTGGGCCTGATGGCACTGATCCCGGCGGATATCGTCAGAGCGAGATCCTGCGCAATAGCTGACCAATTCAGTTCCGTGATCAGGCCGCGCAATCGATCCAGTGTCTGGATCGCCTGATCGATCTCGGTGTCCGGCAGGATCAGCAGAAACTCTTCGCCGCCCTGACGACCGAACCTGTCGATGGGGCGGATATTGGCGAAGACCGAGATGGCGAAGGCGCGCAGCACTTCATCGCCCACCGGATGTCCGAAGTGATCATTGATTGTCTTGAAGTGATCGAGGTCGATGATCGCGATGCAGCAGGTTGCGGCGTTGCGCTGGGCCTTGGCGATCTCGTCGTTCAGGCACTTCATGATGTAGCGCCGGTTCAATGCGCCGGTGAGTTCGTCGAGTTGCGCCAGTTCCTCGATCCGCGCATTGGCAGCCGCGAGGTCATTGCTGCGGCGATACAGCAGTTCGCGCATCGAGCTGCCGTAGAGGCCGGCGCTGGCACAGCGGCCAAGCGCGCTGACGAAACAGGCCAGCGCCAGAGCGCGCTCGGCCGCAGTTGCCATGGGAATGCCGATCGGCTTGTCGGTCATCAGAAACAGCAGTGCGAGACCCAGCGTTGCAGTGGACCAGACGATGGCGGTCTGGCGCGCACTCATGCGAAGTGCGGCGAAGCCGAGCACGACGAAAATGATGGAGATGAAGTAGAAGCCGATCTGCGGCACCAGATAGATCGCGCCGATCTGGACGATGATGCTGGCGACGGAGAGGGGGACCGTGAGGTAGGGGTCCTTGAAACGGTCGTTGACCTGGATCTCCGAGAGATAGGCAGCAATGCCGACCACAGCGAGCCTGATGGCCAGATATACGACCCCCGTCGTCATGGTAGTCACGCCGATCGCGGCGTAAAGCAGCAGGATCGCGGCGTCGATCACATAGCTCGATGCCTGCGCGATATAGGCGGTTCGCCGCCGCGCGATCCGCAATGCCGAATCCTGGCTGAGGTCCCTCGTGGGGGCGTCGGTTCCCTCGAACAGGGTGGTGATGCTGGTCATTCGCTGATGTCCGTCGCATTGCCGATCAAACAAGCAATTGCCGATCAAAGCATTTGGGTCTGCGAATGCATCAACTCCTTGCGGCATTTGGGTGTTTTCCCGCGCCTAAGTCTGGCTGGGAGGTTAACGAATGCTGATCAGGATGAGTGGCAATTGGCTCAACACACTGACGGCCCGGATTCCTCTAATCATGCGCGTTCGTGCTCATCCCCGCGTTTCCGTTGCGCTGCGTCCCTGCGGCGTGCGGTCGCAGCAATGAACCTGGCTTGCCGCGCGCGCGACACACCCGTTGGGAATTCAGCCGGAAGTCGAGAATGAAATTACATGTGACGTTCGTCGTGGGGGCCACGACGTTGCTGTTGTCGTCCTTTGGTCTTTTATCATTGAGCCATGGCGCTCATGCCGCCGATCTGCTCTGGCAGGTGGAAAGTCCATTTCGCTTCTTCAAGAACGCCGCGTCCTTCGCGATGTATGAGCGCGGCTATCCTGCTGCGCGTAACGAATTGGTGCAGCCGCCCGCCGATGTGGTGTGGCGCACCGAGCGGCGGCTCAACGATCCCGATTGCCGTGACATGACCAGCCCGACCAGTTGCGCCGACACGGCGCGGGCGCGCTACGATCGCTCGCGTCTCGGCTGGGCGTCGCAGACCATTGACGCCGTCTGCTACGACAGCCGGCAGGGCCGCTATCTCGCGAGTTGCGATCGCCGCTATTCGTGGGGCACGGCCAAGGAAGATTACGTGTTGCCGGATGCGCATACGGTGCTGATCCGGCTGTCACCCGAGCGCATTGCCGAAGCCGGCGCGTATGATTGCGTGTGGAGGTGGACGCCGCGGCGGCCGGGCAGCAGGACCGAGACCACAACGCAATCCTGCGCGACGCCGCTGAAGATCACGCGTCTGCCTTATGCCGTCGATCGCAGCCTGTCCGGTGCGTCGGTCCAGGTCAAATTGCCCGACGGTCGTGTGTTGAACGACCCGCAAGTCGTCGTCGAGGATCTGTTCATCGTGGCGCTCGGCGATTCCTTTGCCTCGGGCGAAAGCAATCCGGACGTTCCGGTGACGTTCAGCGCCGTCCGCGAGATGGTCTACGATCCGACCCTGATGCGTGAGGAGATGGCGACGCGCAGCACGTCCAAATCCCTGCAGAAGCTGACCCCCGTCGCCCCGACAGGAAGTTTCGACTACAAGAACCTGCCGCGGCGCAAGCTCGCCGACGAGGAGCAGGAGCTGTATTTCCCGCTCGCGTCCGCGCAGTTCGACAAGGCTTTCAACGCCGCCAACCCGCGCTGGCTCAGCCCCGATTGTCACCGCTCGCAATACGGCTATCCGTTTCGCGTCGGCCTGCAGCTCAGTCTGGAGAACCCGCACCGGTCGATCACTCTGGTCAGTCTGGCCTGCACCGGCTCGGAGGTCACCGAAGGTCTGTTCCTCGAGAAGAAGGCGCGCGAGGGCGCCGGCAACGCGATGGTGCGTTCGCAGCTCGATCAACTCGCCGATCTGATCTGCAAGAGCCCCGCGGGCCGCACGCAGCGCGCGACTTACAATCTGCCGACCTATTCGAGCGGCAGCGTGCAGGTTGCGAACACGCCGGTCACGAAATCCTGGTGTGCGCCGAACGAGCGCAAGCGGCCGATCGACACGTTGCTGCTGTCGATCGGTGGCAACGATGTCGGCTTCTCGCCACTGATGGTCTATGCGATGACCGAGTCTGCCGGCGATCTTGCGCCGATCGCGAACCTGCTCGGCAAGCAGATCCGCTTCTCGCCGCAGGTGTCGCGCGCTTACATGGAGCAACTCGACGAGCGCATGGTGGCGCTCCGCGATGCGTTGCGCGACGGTTTTGGCGTGGCGCCCGCGAAGGTGCTGCAGACGGCTTACGAGCCGATCCAGTTCGACGAGACGGGCGCCTTGTGCGGTACGCAGCCGACGCTCGGCCTCGACGTCCACAAGAAGCTGTCGCTGTCGCGCGAACGGCTGGCCGAGACGGTCAGCTTTCTCAACGATTTCTTCACCCGGACCGCCTGCATCACCAACGGGCGGGGAGGTGGCTGCCCGGCGCTGGCCACCGGCGCCGGAACCGGCTTCCAGCTCATCACCGATCACCAGAGCGAATTCACCAAACGCGGCCTTTGCGCGCGCGATCCGAAGCGGCCGCAGGCGGACGGCGAGGCGATGGCGATGCCGCGGCGCTGGATCGGCAAGGAGGAGTTCACGCCCTATTCGCCGGCCGCCTATCTGCCCTATGCGTCCCGCTGGCGCCTGTTCCGGACCCCGAATGACGCGTTTCTGACCGCGAACGTCCATGCGACGGGCTTCACCCAGTTCGATATCCTGCAGCCGGTCTATGCGGCCATGTATAGCGGCGCGGTGCATCCGACGGCGGAGGGCCACGCCATCGTCGCCGATCACGTGGTCCGGCACGTCCGGGCGGCGGTCGGCAAGCCGTCGGCGGGGGTAGGCGGGCGCTGATCGGGGTGGTATCAGGGGCGGGACAGGGTCCCGCCGGTCTCGCCCGGATACCTTGACCTTTGGCCCGGTCCGAAGTAGGAAGCTGCACTCGCTGTCGGCCCGGTGACCGGATATCCGACGCGGCAAATTCCCGAACGAACGAGCCCGCTTGGCGGCTCATCCTTGAAAAAGGGTTGGGCGCAAAGAGGGCTGTTCGGATTCCTGAAATCAATTCAATCGTCTCACGACGGATGCGGATCACATAACGATGGCGTTCAGCCCGTTCAAATTCCTGCAGGAAGTGCGCACCGAGACCAACAAGGTCACGTGGCCCTCGCGACGCGAGACGACCATCACGACCATCATGGTGTTCGTCATGGTGGCGCTGTCGTCGATCTTCTTTTTTGCGGCGGATCAGATCATCCGCTACCTCGTCGCCTTTTTGCTCACGATGCACTGACGGAACTGAATTATGAGCATGCGCTGGTACATCGTTCACGCCTATTCGAATTTCGAAAAGAAGGTGATGGAGTCGATCAAGGAACAGGCCAAGCAGCGTGGCCTGGAAGACCTGTTCGAACAGATTCTGGTTCCGACCGAGAAGGTCACCGAAGTGCGTCGCGGTCGCAAGATGGACGCCGAGCGCAAGTTCTTCCCGGGCTACGTGCTGGTGAAGATGCAGCTCACCGACGAAGCGTTCCACCTGATCAAGAACACCCCGAAGGTCACGGGCTTCCTCGGCGCCGAAAACAAACCGATGCCGATTTCGGAAGCCGAGGCGATGCGCATTCTGCACCAGGTGCAGGAAGGCGTGGAGCGCCCGAAGGCGTCGGTGTCGTTCGAGATCGGCGAGAACGTGAAGGTGGCCGATGGCCCGTTCGCGTCGTTCTCCGGCGTCGTCGAGGAAATCGACGAGGCACGCTCGCGCGTGAAGGTCGCAGTGTCGATCTTCGGCCGCGCCACGCCGGTCGAACTGGAATTCGGTCAGGTCGAGAAGGTCTGATCGCAATAGCGTAGAGCGCGTCTCTGCGTTTCGAAGGCCGTGGGAGGAAGAGGGCGGTTGCCAGCCGTTTTCGACCGAACCACGAAACCTGAAACAGCCGATCGTCGATCGGCACAACAGGAGTGACACATGGCAAAGAAAGTGACCGGATACCTGAAGCTTCAGGTGCCGGCCGGTGCGGCGAACCCTTCGCCCCCGATCGGTCCCGCGCTTGGTCAGCGCGGTTTGAACATCATGGAATTCTGCAAAGCGTTCAACGCGCAGACGCAGAAGGAAGAAAAGAACACCCCAATCCCGGTGGTGATCACGATCTATGCCGATCGTTCGTTCACCTTCGCCCTCAAGACCCCTCCGATGTCCTTCTTCATCAAGAAGGCCGCCAAGCTCACCTCCGGCTCCAAGCTGCCGGGTCGTGACAAGGCCGGCGCGGTGACCAAAGCGCAGGTGCGCGAGATCGCCGAAGCAAAGATGAAGGATCTGAATTGCGACACCATTGAATCGGCCATGAAGATGGTTGAGGGCTCTGCCCGTTCGATGGGCGTCGAGGTCGCGGGGTAAACGGTCATGGCAATTGGAAAACGTTTGAAGAAAGCCCGTGAGGGCATCGACCGCGAGAAGCTCTATCCGGTCGCCGAGGCCATCAAGATGGTCAAGGAACGCGCCAAGTCGAAGTTCGACGAGACCATCGAAGTCTCGATGAATCTCGGCGTCGATCCGCGTCACGCCGACCAGATGGTCCGTGGCGTCGTCACGCTGCCGAACGGCACTGGCCGTACGCTCCGCGTCGGCGTGTTCGCCCGTGGCCCAAAGGCTGAAGAAGCCAAGGCTGCCGGTGCAGACGTCGTCGGTGCAGAAGACCTGTTCGAGAAGGTCCAGGCCGGTCAGATCGATTTCGATCGCTGTATCGCAACCCCCGACATGATGCCGCTGGTCGGTCGCCTCGGTAAGGTGCTCGGTCCGCGCGGCATGATGCCGAACCCGAAGATCGGCACCGTGACCATGGACGTCACCGGCGCAGTCAAGGGTGCCAAGGGCGGTTCGGTCGAGTTCCGCGTCGAGAAGGCCGGCATCGTGCAGGCTGGTATCGGCAAGGCTTCGTTCTCGGAAGAGAAGCTGGTCGAGAACATCAAGGCTCTGGCCGACGCCGTCTCCAAGGCGAAGCCGGCTGGCGCGAAGGGCACCTATCTGCAGCGCGTTGCCGTGTCCTCGACCATGGGCCCCGGCATCAAGGTTGAGCCGGGCACCGTGCTCGGCTAAGCCGGAACGAGGCTTGCAAGAAACCAGGGCGGAATCGGGCAACCGGTTCCGCCCTTTCTTTTGTCTTCCGCTCTTTGATCCAGCAGGAATGTCACGATGGCCGAGAAGGTTCTGATCTATTCGCGTTTCCCGAAGTCCCAGATGGTGCGCATCGGTGAGCACTTCGACCTTCTGGACGCTGCAGGCAAGCCGCCGCTGCAGACCTTTTCCGCAGACCAGCTGAAAGACGTGCGCGCGCTGATCACCGCGGGCGGTCAGTTGCTCAAGGCTGACGTGATGGACATGATGCCGGCGCTCGGCGCCATCATCTGCTACGGCACCGGCTATGACGGCGTCGACTTCAAGGCTGCGGCCGAGCGCAAGATCGTGGTTGGCAACAGCCCGGGCGCGAATGCGGCCTCGGTCGCCGATCTCGCGCTGACGCTGATGCTTGCGGTGACGCGGCGCCTGTTGCCTGCGGATCAGTATCTGCGCGAAGGCGGCTGGTCGTCAGCCAAGCCGTCGCCGCTGATGTCGCCGCAGCCCGGCAATCCGGGCCGCAAGGTCGGCGTCTATGGCATGGGCGAGATCGGCCGCAAGATCGCCGCGCGCGTCGCGGCCTTCGAATGCGACGTCGCCTATACCAACCGCACGAAATATGACGACCTGCCGTATCGCCATGAGCCGAGCCTCGAGGCGCTGGTCGAATGGTGCGACGTGCTGATGATCGCGGTGCGCGCCGGCAAGGAGACGCATCACATCATCGACGCCGCGATGCTGAAGAAGCTCGGCGCCAATGGCGTGGTCGTGAATATCTCGCGCGGCTCGGTGATCGATCAGGCGGCGCTGACGGCGGCACTGGCCGACAAGACCATCGCCGGCGCCGGCCTCGACGTGTTCGAGAAAGAGCCGCATGCGCCCGATGCACTCACGGCTTTGCCGAATGTCGTGCTGACGCCGCATATCGGCGGTCACACGCTCGACTCACATATGGGAATGCAGAACTGCGTCATCGCCAATCTCGATGCGTTTTATGCGGGGAAGGGGCTGCCCTATCCCGTGAAGGTCTAGCAGCGAGGGAAAACGCGATGACGATCGAGAACGAGACGCAACTCGAGAAGCTGCGCGCCATCGGCAGTCTGGCGGCGCGCACGCTGGCCGCCATGGGCAAGGCGCTGGAGCCCGGCATGACGACGCGCGAGCTCGACGACCTCGGCCGCGCCATGCTGGAACGGGAGGGTGCACGCTCCGCGCCCGAACTCGCCTATGATTTTCCCGGCGCAACCTGCATCTCGGTCGGTCCCGGCTGTGCGCATGGCATCCCGGATGACACTGTGATCAAGGCAGGCGATCTCATCAATATCGATGTCTCGGCGGAGCTCGACGGCTATTTCGGCGACACCGGCGCGAGCTTCGCCGTGCCGCCGGTCAAGCCGCGTATCGAGCGCCTCTGTCGCGACGGACGCCGCGCGATGTGGGCCGGCATCAGGGCCGTGAAGCCCGGCGGCCGACTGAACGAAGTCGGCCGCTCTATCGAGAAATTCGCCAAGACCAACGGCTACAGCCTGGTGCGCAATCTCGCGAGCCACGGTGTCGGACGCTCGCTGCACGACGAGCCCGGCGAGATCCCGACATGGTACGAGGCGCGTGACAGGCGCATGATCACCGAGGGTCTCGTCTTCACCATTGAGCCGTTCCTGTCGCTCGGCGCGGACTGGGTAGATCAGCAGGACGACGGCTGGACGCTGCGTCCGCCGTTCAACCAGCCCACGGTGCAGTTCGAACACACGCTGGTCGCGACTAGCCGAGGGCCGGTGATTTTGACGCTTGCATGATGCTGCGAGATTTATGTCCGATCCTGCAACAAGGCCGAAAACCCCCCGAAATCCTGCTGAAGTATTTTCGTTCCCGGGCGGTACAAAAATAATTGAGTGGGCCATTCTGCGACGCGGATGTAGATGTCAGGTTCTTTAGAACAACTCGAATGTAGGCGTACATTCGACGACATAGGACATCAGCGATGGCTGCGTTCACCCTGAAGATCAACGGTCAGGCCCGTCAGGTCGACGTCGATCCCAATACACCTCTTCTCTGGGCCATTCGTGATGGAGTCGGTCTCACCGGCACCAAATATGGCTGCGGCGTCGCGCAATGCGGTGCCTGCACGGTCTATGTAGACGGCCAGACCGTCCGCTCCTGTTCGATGCCCGTCTCGGCCATCGGCACCAGCGAAATCACCACCATCGAAGGGCTCGACTCCAAGGAAGCCAAGGCGGTGCAGGCGGCCTGGGTCGCGCTTGACGTGCCGCAATGCGGCTACTGCCAGTCCGGCCAGGTGATGAGCGCCACCGCGCTGCTCAGCCTCAATCCCAAGCCAACCGACGACGACATCGATCTGGCGATGAACGGCAATATCTGCCGCTGCGCCACCTATGTCCGCATCCGCGCCGCCATTCATGGCGCCGCCAAATCGCTGGAGGGTTGAGCCATGACCGTTCATGACACCAAGCTCTCCCGTCGCACGCTGCTCAAGGGCGGTGCCGGCCTCGTGCTCGGCGCCTATGTTGCGCGCGCCGACAAAATGTTCGCGCAGGCAGCGGCAAAGCCGCAGGTCAATATCGCGCCGAACACCTTCCTGATCATCAAGCCCGACAACACCGTCACGGTGCTGTGCAAGGGCATCGAATTCGGGCAGGGGCCGTTCACCGGTATGGCGACTTTGGTCGCCGAAGAACTCGATGCGGACTGGGCGCAGATGCGCGCCGATCACGCGCCGTCGAATCCGCAGCTCTACAAGAATCTTGCGTTCGGCATGCAGGGCACCGGTGGCTCGACGGCCATCGCCAATTCCTACATTCAGATGCGCCAGGTCGGCGCCGCGGCGCGCCAGATGCTGGTCGCGGCTGCGGCCGATGCGTGGCAGGTGCCGGCGAGCGAGATCACTGTCGAGAACGGCGTGATCAAGCATGCGTCGGGCCATGAAGGCAGCTTCGGTCAATTCGCCGAGAAGGCGATGGCCATGCCGGTGCCGACCGATCCGAAGCTGAAGGATCCGTCGCAGTTCAAGCTGATCGGCAAGGAAGGCGCGGTGAAGCGTCTCGACAGCGCCGACAAGACTAATGGCAAGGCATTTTACACGCTCGATATCAACGAGCCGGACATGCTCACGGTGGTCGTGGCGCGTTCGCTGAAATTCGGCGGCAAAGTCGCATCATTCGATGCGACGGCTGCGAAGGCCGTGGCAGGTGTCGTCGACGTCAAGCAGGTGTCGAACGGCGTCGCTGTCTATGCCAAGGGTTTCTGGCCCGCGAAGATGGGCCGCGAAGCGCTGAAGATCACCTGGGACGACAGCAAGGCGGAGAAGCGTGGTAGTGCCGAACTGCTGCAGCAATTCCGCGGGCTGTCAAAGACGGCCGGCAAGCTGGTGAAAGCGGAGGGCAAGTTCGAAGAGTCGATGGCCAAGGGTGGCCGCGTGATCGAGGTTGAATATGTCTTCCCGTATCTGGCCCATGCCGCGATGGAGCCGCTCAACGCCTATCTGAAATGGGACGGCGACACCGCCTATGCGCGCTACGGTTGCCAGTTTCCTACGCCTGACCATATGGCGATTTCCAAGGTGCTCGGGCTGCCGATCGAGAAAGTGAAGATCGACGTTGTTCTCGCCGGTGGCAGCTTCGGCCGCCGTGCGCAGCAGAGCACGCATCAGGCCATCGAGCTCGCCGAAGTCGCGAAAGCGATCGGGCCGGGCAAGCCGGTCAAGCTGGTCTGGACCCGCGAGGACGACATGCGCGGTGGCTACTATCGGCCGTACGCCATCCACCGCATGCGCGGTGCGGTGCGCGACGGCAAGATCGAGGCGTGGAGCGACACCATCGTCTCGCAGTCGATCATGAAGGGCTCCTTCTTTGAATCCATGATGTTCAAGGACGGCCTCGACCCGACCTCCTATGAAGGCTCGAACGAGATCCCGTACGACGTCGAGAACTTCCGCTGCGACATGCATCAGGTCGATGTCGGCGTGCCCGTGTTGTGGTGGCGCTCGGTGGGCCACACCCACACCGGTTACGTCGTCGAAGCCTTTGTCGATGAACTGCTGGAAGCCGCCGGCAAGGATCCGGTCGAAGGTCGCCTCGCGCTGCTGAGCAAGAAGCCGCGCCATGCCGGCGTGCTGAAGGCCGTCGCCGAACTCGCCGACTGGAAGAACTACAAGGTGCCGGCAGGCCGCGCGCGCGGCGTTGCGGTGGTCGAGAGCTTCAACACCTTCGTCGCGCAGGTCGTGGAACTGTCCATGACCGACGACGGTCCGAAGGTGCACAAGGTGTGGTGCGCGGTGGATTGCGGCGTCGCCGTGAACCCCGACATCATCCGCGCGCAGATGGAAGGTGGCATCGGCTTCGGCCTCGGTCACATCCTCTATGCGGAACAGACGCTCGATGCCGGTGCGCCGGTGTCCGGCAATTTCGACACCTATCGTTCGCTGCGCATCAACGAGATGCCGGAGGTCGAAGTGGTCATCGTGAAGTCGACCGAGAAGCCGACGGGCGTTGGCGAACCCGGTGTGCCTCCGCTCGGGCCTGCCGTTGCCAATGCGATGGCCAAATTGGGTGTGGGAAGGCCGCGGCAATTGCCGGTCGTGCCGGGAGCGTCGGCATGAAGCTGTTCAGGACCTCGATGCTGGCGTTGGTCGCCGGCGGCCTCGCGGCTGGCCTTCTCGCTTTCGCGGAGCCGGGCTTCCAGGAGGCCGATGCAGCGGTCAGCAATCCGACCAAGCTGCAGCCGGTCTCGGTCTTCGCCAAGATCAAGAACAAGAACGAGCGCGCGGTGGCGCTGTTTACGGAGGCCGGCAAGGTTATCCAGTCGCCGCGCTGCATGAACTGCCATCCGGCCACCGACCGGCCGACCCAGACCGATCGCATGCGGCCGCATATCCCGCTGGTGGTGCGCGGCGAGGGCGGCATGGGAGCAGCCGGCGGTCTCGTCTGTACGACCTGCCACCACGAGAACAACTTCGATGCCGCCAATGTCCCCGGCAATCCGAAGTGGTCGCTGGCGCCCATCGAGATGGCCTGGCAGGGCAAGACGCTTGGCCAGATCTGCACCCAGATCAAGGACAAGGAGCGCAATGGCGGCAAGGACATGGCCGCGCTTGTGAAGCACATGGCCGAAGACGAACTGGTCGGCTGGGGCTGGCATCCCGGTGGCAACCGGACCCCGGCGCCGGGTACCCAGAAGCAGTTCGGTGAGCTGATCAAGGCCTGGGCCGATGCCGGAGCGGCCTGCCCGAAGGGGTAATATTGACGGAAGTGGAGCCGGCCCGACCGGTTCCACTTCCGGTCCAGGAAGGGCTCCTGACGGCTCCCTTGCAGAAAAGATGCCAGATCGGCATTTCGCGCTTGGCAACACGAAAAAGACTCGTTAAACAACCGTTTCCGGGCGTGCTGGCTGGTAGCTGGCGCGTCTGTGTTCGCATTCCGACAACCCACATCGCAGGAGACTTTTCCTTTCAGGCTATCCATTCGGATTGCTCGAAGGGGATGGAACGCGCGACGCGGATTTGAGGAAGGCGGGCAGGGGTCACCAATAGGTCAGATGATGGCTTATCGATGATCTTGAATCCTGTCCGAGACTGCTGGCGCCTGAGATGAACGCGAGTTCGATCAACGGCTTAATCGTAAAACTTGATGCAGCCAGCATAGACGGGTGAAGACTGGATTTCGCCAGTGTCGTTTTGTGCGGCACGACGCGTATTTGGTTCGAACCTCGACACCCCGCGTCATGGCTGCTCGCAGCTGCGGTTCGGGAGGGCAGGCTATCATATCGTCTCGCCCGACGTGTCTTTATAGGCCGTGTGCCTAGAGGTCAGGTTCAGGTGGGGCGGTGGGTGTAACCCGGCGGTCCTATCTTGATAGAGGCCGCCAACCGGAGAGAGCTTGCTGTGGAAAGAGCGGCAAAAAAGGACGCGGTCGAAGCGCTGAACGGGGTCTTCAAGACCACCGGCGTTGCGGTCGTCGCCCACTATTCCGGCCTCACGGTTGCCCAGATGCAGACTCTGCGTTCGCAGATGAAGCAGGCTGGTGCCTCGGTGAAGGTCTCGAAAAACCGTCTCGCCAAAATTGCTCTTGAAGGCACGGATGTTGTTGCCATCGGTTCCCTGCTGAAGGGCCCGACTGTGATCGCCACTTCGGACGATCCGGTAGCTGCACCGAAGGTTGCCGTCGAATTTGCCAAGGCGAACGAGAAGTTCGTCATTCTTGGCGGCTCGATGGGTAAAACCGTCCTGAACGTCGACAGCGTCAAGGCTCTGGCCTCGCTGCCCTCGCTCGACGAACTGCGCGGCAAGATCGTTGGCCTCCTCGTGGCGCCTGCGACCAAGATCGCCCAGCTCTCGACTGCGCCCGCGGCGAAGCTCGCGCGTGTTGTTCAGGCTTATGCCTCAAAGGGCGAAGCGGCCTGACGCCCTTCGCAATCAACCCTGGTTCGAACCAAATACGCTTAAGGATATAGATCAATGGCTGACCTCAATAAAATCGTTGACGACCTCTCGAGCCTGACCGTGCTCGAAGCTGCTGAACTCGCGAAGCTTCTCGAAGAGAAGTGGGGCGTTTCGGCTGCTGCCGCTGTTGCGGTTGCTGGTCCGGCTGCTGGTGGTGGCGGTGCCGCTGCTGCTGAAGAAAAGACCGACTTCACGGTTGTCCTGGCTTCGGCCGGCGACAAGAAGATCGAAGTCATCAAGGAAGTCCGTGCGATCACGGGCCTGGGCCTCAAGGAAGCCAAGGACCTGGTCGAAGGCGCGCCGAAGCCCCTCAAGGAAGGCGTTGCCAAGGACGAAGCCGAAAAGATCAAGGCTCAGCTCGAGAAGGCTGGCGCCAAGGTCGAGCTCAAGTAAGACCCTTTGGGTTCCCAAGAGGAACGGCCTCCGGGCCGTTCCTCGGACGGGAACCTGATGTACTACACAGGAATGTGTGGGGATGCGCTGGGAACCACCCTCGAATCTCCATGATTGCCATCCCATATCGGGACGGCAGCACGAAAACGCGGTCTGACAGCAGGAGCGGCGACGCCTCTGGTTAAGCCGTTGGGAGACAGGCAATTTTCGGGCTTTTCGGTCCGTAGCTAGACGGTTTGGACGGGCGGGATGCAGTCGGGCATCGCGCACGTCGTTTTGCGTTCTGCGATTCAAATGCTTGGGGGAGGGATTTTGTTCCTCACATTGAGTGCTGAATTCGGAGCGTTCTTGGAAATTCAACCCGGAGGCGATGGCAGTCGCGCTCTGGAAGGTTCGCCCCTTTCGGGCGACGCAATGAGAGGCCACGATGGGTCAGCAGACGTTCACAGGTCGCAAGCGCGTTCGCAAGTTCTTCGGTCATATTAAAGAAGTCGCAGAGATGCCGAACCTCATTGAGGTTCAGAAGGCGTCCTACGACCAGTTCCTGATGGTCGATGAGCCGACCGGCGGTCGCCTCGACGAAGGTCTGCAGGCTGTTTTCCGTTCGGTGTTTCCGATCTCGGACTTCTCGGGCACCTCGATGCTGGAATTCGTGCGCTACGAATTCGAGCCGCCGAAATATGACGTCGATGAGTGCCGCCAGCGCGGCATGACCTATGCTGCGCCGCTGAAGGTGACGCTGCGCCTGATCGTGTTCGATATCGACGAAGAAACCGGCGCCAAGTCCGTCAAGGACATCAAGGAGCAGGACGTCTACATGGGCGATATCCCGCTCATGACCATGAACGGCACCTTCGTCGTCAACGGCACCGAGCGCGTCATCGTCTCGCAGATGCATCGTTCGCCGGGCGTGTTCTTCGATCACGACAAGGGCAAGACCCATTCGTCGGGCAAGCTGCTGTTCGCTGCCCGCGTGATCCCGTATCGCGGTTCCTGGCTGGACATCGAGTTCGATGCCAAGGACATCGTGTTTGCGCGTATCGACCGTCGCCGCAAGATTCCGGTGACGTCGCTGATGTTCGCGCTGGGTCTGGACGGCGAGGAGATCCTCTCGACGTTCTACAAGAAGATCCAGTTCAAGAAGATCAAGGAAGGCTGGCGCGTTCCGTTCGACGCAACCCGTTTCCGTGGCTACTCCACCGTCAACGACCTGATCGATGCCGACACCGGCAAGGTCGTGCTCGAAGCCGGCAAGAAGCTCACCGTGCGCGCTGCCCGTCAGCTCGTCGAGAAGGGTCTCAAGGCGCTGCGCATGACCGACGAAGAGTTGGTCGGCAACTACCTCGCCGAGGACCTCGTCAACGTGAAGACCGGTGAAATCTATGCCGAAGCCGGCGAAGAGATCACCGAGAAGTCGCTGAAGGCGCTGAACGAGGAGGGCTACAAGGAACTCCCGCTGCTCGACATCGACCACGTCAATATCGGCGCCTATATCCGCAACACGCTCTCGGCAGACAAGAACCTGACGCGTGAAGACGCGCTGTTCGACATCTATCGCGTGATGCGTCCGGGTGAGCCGCCGACGCTCGAATCCGCGCAGAACATGTTCCAGTCGCTGTTCTTCGATAGTGAGCGTTACGATCTCTCGGCCGTGGGCCGCGTGAAGATGAACATGCGCCTCGAACTCGATGCGCCGGACACGCATCGCACGCTGCGCAAGGAAGACATCCTGGCCGTCATCAAGACGCTGGTGGATCTGCGCGACGGCAAGGGCGAAATCGACGACATCGACCATCTCGGCAACCGCCGTGTGCGTTCGGTCGGCGAACTGATGGAAAATCAGTATCGCGTCGGCCTGCTGCGCATGGAGCGCGCCATCAAGGAACGTATGTCGTCCGTCGACATCGACACCGTGATGCCGCAGGACCTGATCAACGCGAAGCCCGCGGCTGCCGCGGTGCGCGAGTTCTTCGGTTCGTCGCAGCTGTCGCAGTTCATGGACCAGACCAACCCGCTCTCGGAAATCACCCACAAGCGTCGTCTTTCGGCGCTTGGACCGGGCGGTCTGACCCGCGAGCGCGCCGGCTTCGAAGTTCGCGACGTGCATCCGACCCATTACGGCCGTATCTGCCCGATTGAGACGCCGGAAGGCCCGAACATCGGTTTGATCAACTCGCTCGCCACCTTCGCGCGCGTCAACAAGTACGGCTTTGTCGAGACCCCTTACCGCAAGGTCAAGGACGGTCGCGTCACTGACGACGTGGTGTACCTGTCGGCAATGGAAGAGGGCCGCTACTCGGTCGCGCAGGCGAACGTGTCGCTCGACGCCAAGGGCAAGTTCACCGAAGAAATGGTGATCTGCCGTCATGCCGGCGACGTGTTGCCGCTGCCGGCCGACAAGGTCGACTACATGGACGTGTCGCCGAAGCAGCTCGTTTCGGTCGCCGCGGCGCTGATCCCGTTCCTCGAGAACGACGACGCCAACCGCGCGCTGATGGGCTCGAACATGCAGCGTCAGGCCGTGCCTCTGGTGCGCGCTGAAGCTCCGTTCGTCGGTACCGGCATGGAAGCCGTCGTGGCTCGCGACTCCGGTGCTGCGATCGCTGCCCGCCGTTCGGGTGTCATCGACCAGATCGACGCGACGCGTGTGGTTATCCGTGCCACCGAAGATCTCGATCCGACCAAGTCGGGCGTCGATATCTATCGCCTGATGAAGTACCAGCGCTCGAACCAGTCGACCTGCATCAACCAGCGTCCGCTGGTGAAGGTTGGCGACGTCGTGCGCAAGGGCGACATCATTGCCGACGGTCCGTCGACCGATCTCGGTGAACTCGCGCTCGGCCGTAACGTGCTCGTCGCGTTCATGCCGTGGAATGGCTACAACTTCGAAGACTCGATCCTCCTCTCGGAGCGGATCGTGAAGGAAGACGTCTTCACCTCGATCCACATCGAGGAATTCGAAGTCATGGCCCGCGACACCAAGCTCGGCCCTGAGGAAATCACCCGCGACATTCCGAACGTGTCGGAAGAAGCGCTGAAGAACCTCGACGAAGCCGGCATCGTTTACATCGGCGCCGAAGTCCGCGCCGGCGACATCCTCGTCGGCAAGATCACGCCGAAGGGCGAAAGCCCGATGACGCCGGAAGAAAAGCTGCTCCGCGCCATCTTCGGTGAAAAGGCGTCGGACGTTCGCGATACCTCGCTCCGCGTGCCTCCGGGCGTGCAGGGTACGATCGTGGAAGTCCGCGTGTTCAACCGGCACGGCGTCGACAAGGACGAACGCGCTCTGGCGATCGAGCGGGAAGAAATCGAACGTCTCGCCAAGGACCGTGACGACGAACAGGCCATCCTGGATCGTAACGTCTATGGCCGTCTGGCTGATCTTCTGGAGAACAAGGTCGGCATCGCCGGTCCGAAGGGCTTCAAGAAGGACGGCAAGATCACGCGCGCCGTGCTCGACGAGAATCCGCGGTCGCAGTGGTGGATGTTCGCCACCGCGAACGACAAGCTGATGACCGAAATCGAAGCGATGCGGAAGCAGTACGACGAGTCGAAGAAGGGCCTTGAACAGCGCTTCCTCGACAAGGTCGAGAAGCTGCAGCGTGGCGACGAACTGCCTCCGGGCGTAATGAAGATGGTCAAGGTCTTCGTCGCGGTGAAGCGCAAGATCCAGCCGGGCGACAAGATGGCCGGCCGTCACGGCAACAAGGGCGTGGTGTCGAAGATCGTTCCGATCGAAGACATGCCGTTCCTTGAAGACGGTACGCATGCGGACATCGTGCTGAACCCGCTCGGCGTGCCTTCGCGCATGAACGTCGGTCAGATCCTCGAGACGCATCTTGGCTGGGCCTGCGCAGGCATGGGCAAGAAGATCGGTCAGACCATCGACGCCTTCTACCAGAAGCAGGACCTGAAGCCGCTGCGCGACACCCTGAAGAAGGTCTACGGCGAAGACGAAGTCATCAAGTCGCTGAACGACGATCAGCTGCTTGAACTCGCGCGTAACCTGAAGCCGGGCGTGCCGATTGCGACGCCGGTGTTCGACGGTGCGAAGGAAGCCGACATCGAAGAGATGTTGAAGATGGCTGGCTTCGACGCGTCGGGTCAGTCCACCGTCTATGACGGCCGGACCGGCGACCAGTTCGATCGCAAGGTGACCGTGGGCTACATCTACATGCTCAAGCTTCACCATCTCGTGGACGACAAGATCCACGCGCGTTCGATCGGTCCGTACTCGCTCGTCACGCAGCAGCCGCTGGGTGGTAAGGCGCAGTTCGGCGGCCAGCGTTTCGGCGAAATGGAAGTGTGGGCGCTCGAGGCTTACGGCGCGGCGTACACGCTCCAGGAAATGCTGACGGTGAAATCGGACGACGTCGCGGGCCGTACCAAGGTCTACGAGGCGATCGTGCGCGGCGACGACACGTTCGAGGCCGGTATTCCGGAATCGTTCAACGTGCTGGTCAAGGAAATGCGCTCGCTCGGCCTCAACGTCGATCTGCACAATTCCAAGCTGCCGGGGCCGACCTCCGAGGCTGCCGAGTAAGAACAAGCGTTACGCCCGGCCTGATGGCCGGGCGTCCGCACCCAGCCGGGACGTGGGGCAGGGTGTGTGGCTCTAAAGAATTTCGAATTTGCTGCTGATGGCGATCGGCACGCGAGGAGAAGACGATGAACCAAGAAATTATGAATCTCTTCAATCCGACGACTCCGGCTCAGGTCTTCGACCAGATCCGGATCTCGATTGCGTCCCCGGAGAAGATTCTGTCGTGGTCCTACGGCGAGATCAAGAAGCCGGAAACCATCAATTACCGTACCTTCAAGCCCGAGCGCGACGGCCTGTTCTGCGCCCGCATCTTCGGGCCCATCAAGGATTACGAGTGCTTGTGCGGCAAGTACAAGCGCATGAAGTACAAGGGCATCATCTGCGAGAAGTGCTCGGTCGAAGTGACCCTGTCGCGCGTCCGTCGCGAGCGCATGGGCCACATCGAACTGGCGGCTCCGGTTGCGCATATCTGGTTCCTGAAGTCGCTGCCGTCGCGCATCGGCCAGCTGCTGGACATGACGCTCAAGGATCTCGAGCGCATCCTGTACTTCGAATACTACGTCGTTCTCGAGCCGGGTCTCACCGCGCTCAAGGACCGTCAGCTGCTGTCTGAAGAAGAGTATCTGAAGGCGCAGGACGAATACGGCCAGGACTCGTTCACCGCGATGATCGGTGCCGAGGCGATCCGTGAACTGTTGAAGGGTCTGGAGCTCGAGAAGCTCGACGAGCAGCTGCGCGTCGAGATGAAGGAGACCGAATCCGACATCAAGCACAAGAAGCTCGCCAAGCGCCTGAAGATCGTCGAGGCATTCCGCTATTCCGGCAACAAGCCGGAATGGATGATCCTCACGGTGGTGCCGGTGATCCCGCCGGATCTGCGTCCGCTGGTGCCGCTGGATGGCGGCCGTTTCGCGACGTCGGATCTGAACGATCTGTATCGCCGCGTCATCAACCGTAACAACCGCTTGAAGCGTCTAATGGAGCTCCGCGCGCCGGACATCATCATCCGTAACGAAAAGCGCATGCTGCAGGAGGCCGTCGACGCACTGTTCGACAACGGCCGTCGCGGCCGCGTCATCACCGGCGCCAACAAGCGTCCGCTGAAGTCGCTGGCCGACATGCTGAAGGGCAAGCAGGGTCGTTTCCGTCAGAACCTGCTCGGCAAGCGCGTCGACTATTCGGGTCGTTCGGTCATCGTCGTCGGTCCGGAACTGCGTCTGCATCAGTGCGGCCTGCCGAAGAAGATGGCGCTCGAACTGTTCAAGCCTTTCATCTATTCGCGTCTCGACGCCAAGGGTCTGTCCACTACGGTGAAGCAGGCGAAGAAGCTCGTTGAAAAAGAGCGTCCCGAGGTATGGGACATTCTCGACGAGGTCATTCGCGAACATCCCGTGCTGCTGAACCGCGCGCCGACGCTGCATCGTCTGGGCATCCAGGCGTTCGAACCGGTGCTGATCGAAGGCAAGGCGATCCAGCTGCATCCGCTGGTCTGCTCGGCCTTCAACGCCGACTTCGACGGTGACCAGATGGCCGTGCACGTTCCGCTGTCGCTCGAAGCGCAGCTGGAAGCGCGCGTGCTGATGATGTCGACCAACAACATCCTGCATCCCGCGAACGGTCAGCCGATCATCGTGCCGTCGCAGGATATCGTGCTGGGTCTGTACTACCTCTCGACCATGCGTGCGGGCCTCCCGGGCGAGGGCAAGGTCTATCGTGAGATGTCGGAGATCGAGCATGCGCTGCATGCGAAGGTCATCCACCTCCACACCAAGATCAAGTACAGCTGGTCGGGTCTGGATGCGGACGGCAAGCCGGTCACGCGTCTGATCGAAACCACTGCCGGCCGTGCGATGCTCGGTCAGGTTCTGCCGAAGTCGCCGAAGATGCCTTTCGACGTCATCAACAAGCTGATGACCAAGAAGGAGATCTCGGGCGTCATCGATCAGGTCTATCGTCACTGCGGTCAGAAAGAGACCGTGATCTTCTGCGATCGCATCATGGCGCTCGGCTTCTACAACGCGTTCAAGGCCGGCATCTCGTTCGGCAAGGACGACATGGTCGTGCCGGGTTCGAAGTGGAAGATCGTCGACTCGACTCGTGCCTTCGCGAAGGACTTCGAGCAGCAGTACAACGACGGTCTGATCACCCATGGTGAGAAGTACAACAAGGTCGTCGACGCCTGGTCGAAGGCGGGTGAAGAAGTCGCCAAGGAGATGATGAAGGAAATCTCCTCGGTGAAGAAGAATGCGCAGGGTGAAGAAGCCCAGATCAACTCGATCTACATGATGGCGCATTCCGGTGCCCGTGGTTCGCCGGCCCAGATGCGTCAGCTCGGTGGTATGCGCGGCCTGATGGCCAAGCCGTCGGGCGAGATCATCGAAACGCCGATCATCTCGAACTTCAAGGAAGGTCTGTCGGTTCTCGAATACTTCAACTCGACCCACGGCGCCCGTAAGGGCCTCGCAGACACCGCGTTGAAGACCGCGAACTCGGGCTATCTGACCCGCCGTCTCGTCGACGTGGCGCAGGACTGCATCATCACGCAGACCGATTGCGGCACCAATCTCGGCATCAAGATGCGCGCCATCATCGACTCCGGTTCGGTGGTCGCATCGCTGGCGTCGCGTATCCTCGGTCGTTCGGCCTGCGAAGACATTCGCGATCCCGCGACCAACAAGGTGCTCATCAAGCGCAACACGCTGATGGAAGAGAAGGACGTCGATCTGCTCCAGCAGGCCGGCATCCAGGAAGTGAAGATCCGTTCGGCTCTCACTTGCGAACTGGTCAACGGCATCTGCGGTACCTGCTACGGTCGCGATCTGGCTCGCGGTACGCCTGTCAACCACGGTGAGGCCGTCGGCGTCATCGCGGCGCAGTCGATCGGTGAGCCCGGCACGCAGCTGACGATGCGTACCTTCCACATCGGCGGCGCGGCGCAGCTCAACGAACAGTCGGTGATCGAGTCGAACTTCGACGGCAAGATCACGATCAAGAACGAGAGCATCGCCAAGAACGGCGAAGGTCACATGGTCGCGATGGTGCGCAACATGGTCATCGCCATCAGCGATGCCGATGGCACCGAGCGTGCGACGTACCGTATTCAGTACGGTGCCCGCGTGCACGTGGCCGACGGCGACATGATCAAGCGTGGCCAGCGCATCGCGGAATGGGATCCGTATTCGCGTCCGCTGCTGACCGAAGTCGACGGCACGATCGGGTTCGAGGACCTGATCGACGGCCAGTCGATTGCGGAAACGCTCGACGAGTCGACCGGTATCGCCAAGCGCGTCGTTACCGACTGGCGTTCGTCGCGTGGCGGTGCGGACTTGCGTCCGGCCATCGTCATCAAGGGCAAGGACGGCAAGGTCCTCAAGCTCGCACGTGGCGGCGATGCCCGTTACATGCTGTCGCCCGACGCCATTCTGTCGGTCGACGTCGATGCCAAGGTGACCTCGGGTGACATTCTCGCCCGTGTCTCGATGGAAAGCGCGAAGACGCGTGACATCACCGGCGGTCTGCCGCGGGTGGCTGAACTGTTCGAGGCACGCAAGCCGAAGGACGCGGCGATCATCGCGGAAATCGGCGGCACCATCCGCTTTGGACGCGACTACAAGAACAAGCGTCGCATTTCGATCGAGCCGCTCGACAAGACTGAGGAGACTCGCGAGTACCTCATTCCGAAGGGCAAGCAGATCCATCTGCAGGACGGCGATATCGTCGAAAAGGGCGATTACATCGTCGAAGGCAATCCGGCGCCGCACGACATTCTGGCGATCAAGGGCATCGAGGAACTCGCTGCCTATCTGGTCAACGAAATCCAGGAAGTTTACCGGTTGCAGGGCGTGCTCATCAACGACAAGCACATCGAAGTGATTGTCCGTCAGATGCTGCAGAAGATCGAGATCACCGATCAGGGCGAGACCGACATGATCTCGGGCGAGCAGATCGACAAGATCGAGTTCGACGCGCTGAACCTGAAGGCGAAGGAAGAGGGCAAGAAGCAGGCGACCGGCAATCCGGTGCTGCTGGGCATCACCAAGGCCAGCTTGCAGACCCGTTCGTTCTTCTCGGCAGCGTCGTTCCAGGAGACCACGCGCGTGCTCACCGAAGCTGCCGTCAACGGCAAGGTGGACCCGCTCGAAGGCCTCAAGGAGAACGTCATTGTCGGCCGTCTGATCCCGGCCGGTACCGGCGCCTCGATGGCGAAGATCCGCGAAGTCGCAATGAAGCGCGACAAGATGATCCTCGACGAGCGCGAGAAGCAGGCGGCGATCGTGCCGTCGGCTCCGGCAGAAGAACCGCTGATGCTGCCGTCGGCCGAGTAATCGGCCACTGCAGATCACATCAATGCCATGGAAAAGGCCGGCGAAAGCCGGCCTTTTTCGCGTATGGCGTGTGTTGCGGCGCACTACATGCTTTCGTTCATCTTTCCTTCAGCTGAAAAATGTTTTCACTTGGAGTGGGTTAGCGCGAGTCGACGGGGTCGACGGGCCAGCCTTGCAGCGTCAGCGGATTCCGCTTTGGCTGGGAATACGTTACATCGACCGTTGCCGGATATTGCCGCCGGCAGACACGACGCGTGAAAGAAACCTATGCTCGATCTTGCAATTGTTGGTGGTGGTCCGGGCGGCCTGATGAGCGCCTGGTATCTCAAGAAGAAGCTCGGCGATCTCTGCCGTGTCACCATTTATGAGGCGTCCGACCGCGTCGGCGGCAAGATTCTCACGCGCACATTCGATACCGCGCCAGCCGTGTACGAAGCTGGCGTCGCCGAGATCTACGATTACTCGATGACCGGGCCGGATCCGCTGCGCGAACTGATCCAGCATTTCGGCCTGCAGACGATTCCGATGGATGCCGAGCAGGTGCAGCTCGACGGCGAGCTGCTCAATGACGTGCCGGGCATGCGCAAGAAATACGGCGCGAAGACCGCCGCCGCCATTGAAGCCTTCCGCAAGAAGTGCGCGAGCATGGTGTCGCCGATCGAATATTACGAGGGCGTCGGTTCGCACGATAACGAGCACCCCTGGGCATGGATGAATGCCGAGGAGCTGCTTGATAAGGAAGTCAGCGATCCCATCGCCAAGCGCTTCCTGAAGGTGATGGCGCGCTCCGACATCGCGACCGAGACGCACAACACCAACGGCCTCAATGCGCTGAAGAACTTCGTGATGGATATCGATGGCTATATCGGCCTGTATTCGATCCAGAACGGCAACGAGCAACTGATCTCCTGCCTGCAGTCGGAAGTCGATGCCGACATCCGGCTCAATCACCGTGTGCTGAAGGTCGGCAAGACCGAGAAAGGCCGCTATCAGCTCGACATGATGAACGGCAAGGGCCCGGACACCCGTGACTTCGATCTCGTAGTGATGTGCCTGCCGCATTCATGGCTGGCGACCATGCGCTGGGACGGCGAAGAGCTGCGCAAGTCGATGGTCAAGCACATCGCTTACTTCGACCGTCCGGCGCATTATCTGCGCATCTCGCTGTTGTTCGATACGCCGTTCTGGGGTGATCAGATTCCGGGCGCCTGGTTCATGTCGGAAGCCTTTGGCGGCTGTTGCGTCTATAACGAGGGTGCGCGCCACGATGTCGGCAGGCACGGTGTGCTGAACTGGCTGGTGCCAGGCTCCGACGCACTGGCCTTTGCGAACCTCACAGATGACGAGTTGATCGACGCCGCGCTGAAGTCGTTGCCGGTATCATTCGGCGATGCGCGTGCGCATCTGCTGGAAGGCAAGATCCATCGCTGGCTGTCGTCGGTCAATGCGATCCCTGGCGGCATGCCGGTGCGCGACGTCATGACCAATCACCGGCCGGAGCCGAAGGATCATCCGGGCCTCGTCGTGGTCGGCGACTATCTGTTCGACTCGACGCTGAACGGTCTGCTCGACTCCTCCGACGCCGCGACCGACATCATCCTCACCGAGATGATGCGTCTGCGCCGTGCGCAGGGTCAGAATGGCACGACGATCTCCGACAAGATCGACCGCGACTATTTCCAGAACTATCGCGGCGTCGGTCCTTACAGCGAGGTCTGGAGCCAGTTCACCGATCCCGCCTATCTGACAAATCTCATCAAGATCGTCTGGGGCCGTGCCAAGGGCTACAAGCTGCTGGTCGCCGGCTCGGCATCAGGCGAACTGGTCGGTGCGCTGCGCGCCAGGGGCATCGACGCCTGGGGTGTCGAGAACAACAAGGCGATCCACGCCAAGACGCCAAAGGCGCTGCAGAAATTCAATAAACTCGGATCGATCACCGATCTGCCGTTCAAGGCCGAGCAGTTCGATTTCGTGTTCGAGACCAGCCTGTGCCATGTCAGTGACAGGCAGGTGGTGAAGGCGGTGCAGGAGCTCAACCGCGTGGTGAAGACCGGCCTCGTATTCGGCTCGGTCACATCCGACATGGCGCCGGCGGTGATCGATCGCTACGACCTGCTGCGCGGCGTCAAGAAACTCGGCACCTGGTGGGAATGGTCGGAATTGTTCTTCGGCAACGGCTTCGACCTGTCCATGCATCGCCGCGACTGCACCGAGGCGGTGTGGGAAGCGACATTGGCCGCCGGCAAGGGGCCGGGCCACTGGTATGCGGACGCGGACAGCCTGCGTTACTCGTTCTTCGACAAGGTCGATGCCGAGGATTGATCTTTGGCATCTGCCTTCGGTTGCTTTGCCGACGACATTCTGATCGCATAGGATCATTGCCGTGGCTGTCCGGGCCGCTTCATTGATTCTTGCGGTCGAAGGACCGTGCAGCAACGGTTCGTTCCATGGCGTCGAAGCCACCTCCAAAGCCTCCATCTGACGACAAGAATGCGGCCGAGCCGGCCACGCCGCTCGATGACAAGTTTGCGCTCCCGGTTGGCGCCGCCGCCGCTTCGGTTCCCAGCACCAAACCGCCGCCTGTCGAGAAGGCTGCAAAAGCCAAGCCTGTCGTCGATGATGACGACGAGGATGAAGACGACGACGAGCTCGATGACGATGATGACGAGGAACTGGTCGTCTTCACCGCGCGCGAGGCTGCGGGCGCCTTTGGGACAGTCTATCGTTTCACACGGCCGTTCGTCGGCAGGTATCGCAAGCTGGTAGGCTTCGTTGGCTTCGGCGTTCTGGTCGAAACGCTGTTCAATGTCTTCATGCCGCTCAGCCTCAAATATCTGATCGACGATGCGCTCGGCGAAGAGGACTTCGACGCACTGTACAAGATCCTGTCGGTGCTGGCCGTCGCCGGTGTCGTCACGTCGATCGTTGCGATCTGGTATGAGCGCTGGGACGCCAAGCTGGCCGCCTCGATCATCACGGATGTTCGCTCGCGCCTGTTCGATCACGTGCAGGATCTGCCGTCGGCCTATTTCGCCCGCACCAAGCGCGGCGAGATCTTGTCACGCTTCTCGATCGATCTGTCGTCTTACGAAACGGCCGTCAAGAGTTTCGCCAACAGCGCCTTGTTGCCGTTCCTCGAACTGATCGCCGGCATCGTGCTGATGCTGTATCTGAACTGGCAGCTGGCCGCCGTCGCGTTATTGATTTTCCCGATCACGCTGATCGGCCCGCGCATCCTGACGCCGAAGGCGGTGCAGGCCAATTACGACCAGAAGCTCAGCGAAGCGTCCGTGCTCGGCATGGTGCAGGAGAACATCGCGGCACAGGCCGTGATCAAGGCCTTCAGCCTGCAGCGCCGCACCATGGGCTGGTTCCGGCTGCGCAATAACGAAACGCGCGACAGGATCGCGGCTGCGACCTTCCTGTCGACCATGGTCGAGCGCTCGGTCACCGTCTCGGTGCTGTTGCTGCATTTGGTGGTGCTGGCGATCGGCGCCTATCTCGCCACCAAGGGGCAGATCACCGTCGGTACCTTCGTCACCTTCGAAAGCGCGTTCTGGGAGGTGTCCTACAACATCGCCCATGTGATGCATTTCATCCCGGTGTCGATCCAGGCAGCGGCCGCCGTGCGCCACATGGAGGAAATGCTCGATGAGCCGACCCGCGGCGCCGACAAGCCCGGCTCGCCGGAACTGCCGCGCATCGTCAACGACATCAGCTTCGACCGCGTCTCGTTCCAGTATGAGAACAGCCAGCAGCCGGTGCTCGACAATCTCAGCCTCAAGATCAATGTCGGCAAGACTGTCGCCATTGTCGGCCCGTCGGGCTCCGGCAAGAGCACGCTGCTCAACCTGATCCTCCGGCTCTATGTGCCGGACGAGGGCAGGGTGTCCATCGACGGCGTCGATATCCGCAAGGTCACGCGCGAAACCCTGCGCGGACACATGGCCGTGGTGTTCCAGGAGAACATGCTGTTCAACATGTCGATCCGCGAGAACATCCGGCTCGGCAAGGAAGGCGCGACCGACGAGGAAGTCGAGCAGGCGGCGCGCAAGGCCGAGATTCATCGCTACATCATGAGCCTGCCGGACAAATACGATACCCAGGTCGGCGAGCGCGGCGATACGCTGTCCGGCGGCCAGCGTCAGCGCATCGCCATTGCGCGGGCCATCGTCCGCAATCCGTCGGTGCTGCTGCTGGACGAAGCGACATCCGCCCTCGACCAGACGACAGAAGCGGCGCTCAACAAGACGCTGTTCAAACTCGCCAAGGGCCGCACCCTGATTTCGTCGACGCATCGGCTGGCCGCCGTGGTGGATATGGACGAAATCATCGTCATCAATGGCGGCAAGGTGATCGAGCGCGGTTCGCACAAGGAGCTGCTGGCCCTGAACGGCACCTATCGCCAGCTCTGGGATGACCAGCGGCACAGGTCATCTGCCAACGACGATGATGACGACGAGGATGACGACGACGAGTGAGCGCATCTGATGATGCGTGAGGAGGTCATCCCGCCGTTCGCAGCAAGCCCGCCGCGAGCTGCCGGAAGGCATCGACCGCTTTTGCAAGGACTGCGTGAGGATCGTCGGCTGCGGCGATCCAGAGCGCGGCGTTGAGCGCCGCGCCATTGATCAGCCGTGCTGCGGCTTCCGCATCCACAGGCTTGACCGTTCCTTCGTCGATCAGCCGCTGGATCGCTTGTGTCGTCGTGCGCAGACACGCCGTCTGGTTGGGCCATTGCGAGGGATCGCCGAGCACGGCGGGGCCATCCAGCAGCATGATGCGCTGGATCTCCGGCTCCAGGGACATTTCGATATAGGCGATGCCCTCGTTGAGGAATCCTTCCCAGGCCGTCGCCGCCTGACCATATGCCACGCGCATCCGCGCCAGCATCTCTGCGTCGATCTGGTCGATGACCGCCTGCAGCAAACCCTTCTTGTCGCCGAAGTTGTGATAGAGCGCGCCGCGCGTCAGGCCGGCCTCGGCGGTGAGGTCGTCCATCGATGCCGCGGCATAGCCCTTGGTGGCAAATGCCGTCCGGGCCGCCCGGATGAGTTTGGTCCGGGTTTCCTCCACCATTTCCGCTCGCCGTCGCGCGACCACTGCCATCTCCGCAAGATAACATACGCGCCGTATGCGTATTGACATACGGATCGTATGTTCGAATAATCTGACATACGAGGCGTATATAATCGTTGAACAGGACTGACACCATGACCAAACGCGACGCGATTTTTCCGGCCGGCCGACAGGCCCTCTACGAGATCAACCGCTATTCAGCGGCGATACGCTCGGGCGACCTCCTGTTTGTCTCCGGCCAGGTTGGCAGCCGGGAAGACGGGTCGCCGGAGCCGGTTTTCGAAAAACAGGTTCGACTCGCATTCGATAACCTTGCGGCCGTGCTGAAGGCGGCCGGTTGCACCTTCGACGACGTCGTTGACGTCACTACCTTCCACACCGACCCGGTTACGCAATTCGCGGCGGTCAACGCGGTCCGGTCGGCGGTGATCGGTGAGCCGCCTTACCCGAACTGGACGGCGGTAGGGGTCAACTGGCTGGCGGGCTTCGATTTCGAAATCAAAGTCATCGCGCGCATCCCCGTATCCGCCTGACCGATGAAAAGCGGGCAGGTCACTGCTCTCCGCAACAGGGCAGGTAATAACGCCCGGAAGCTCCTGGATTGTACCGATTCGGGACGGGATTCGGCTCGCAGGCGATACCAGCCGGCAGGGGAGGCGGAGAATCGCCGCAACCCAGGCGATTCTCCTTCATTAAACTGCAACGAATCCGAGTCGGAGATTCTTTCGTGGATGACATGCGCGGCGTCGAAATCGCGTATGTTCTGTCATGATCGACATGCTAGAACGCCCTCTGCGAGAAGCGTTTCTTTCATCGCGCTTTGTTGTTGACTTGGGTATCCCCTGCGGATACAACCCGGCCATTCAACGACAGGCGGTGAGCTTCGCCAGTGTCGGAACGGATCACCCAATCAGTTCTTCGGGATAAATTGGGCACCAACCTCGACCCAGAAGCTCAGACGCTGTCGCTATATCAAGGCAATGCCAAAGCGACGTTTGTCTCCTGAGAGACTTGTTCTCTTGAGATCAAATTCGAATGCATGACCTCGATGCAGATCCAAAGACGTAAGTCTGGCGGTCAAGTCGCGGTCCTCTGTGGCGTTTAGCGCTTTCCATTCAGCGATGAATGGTTGGCGTGATTTCGTTTTGCGTGAAGCTTTCACGTGATGCGAACCGTGGGGCAGGTTGCTCCGAGTGATTTTGAGGAAACCGTTACGGTTTCGAGCGAACTAAAGGGTGAAGGCTGACATGCCGACGATCAACCAGCTGATCGCTACTCCGCGCGCAATTCAGAAGTCGCGCAAGAAGGTTCCTGCGCTGCAGCAGTCGCCGCAGAAGCGCGGTGTTTGCACGCGCGTCTACACGACGACTCCGAAGAAGCCGAACTCGGCGCTTCGTAAGGTTGCCAAGGTGCGTCTGACCAATGGCTTCGAAGTCATCGGTTACATTCCGGGTGAAGGTCATAACCTTCAGGAGCACTCCGTGGTCATGATCCGCGGCGGTCGCGTCAAGGATTTGCCCGGCGTGCGTTACCACATTCTCCGCGGCGTGCTGGATACCCAGGGCGTCAAGAACCGTAAGCAGCGTCGTTCGAAGTACGGCGCGAAGCGTCCGAAGTAAGTCGGGGTTTGATCGATGTCTCGTCGCCACTCAGCTGAAAAGCGTGAAGTTAACCCGGATCCGAAGTTCGGGAACATCATCGTCACCAAGTTCATGAATTCGATCATGTATGACGGCAAGAAGTCTGCCGCCGAAACCATCGTTTACGGTGCTTTCGAAATGATCGAAGCGAAGACCAAGCAGGGTCCGCTCGGCGTGTTCGAGCAGGCTCTGGAAAACGTGATGCCGACGATCGAAGTTCGTTCGCGTCGCGTCGGTGGTGCCACCTATCAGGTGCCGGTTGAAGTCCGCAGCATTCGGCGCCAGGCGCTGGGCATTCGCTGGCTGATCACCGCTGCGCGCGCCCGCAACGAGAAGACCATGACCGAGCGTCTCTCGGCCGAGCTGCTCGATGCGTCGAACAACCGTGGTAACGCCGTGAAGAAGCGGGAAGACGTGCACAAGATGGCGGAAGCCAACCGCGCGTTCTCGCACTATCGCTGGTAACGGCGAAACTCCGGAATTTAAGGAACATCCCATGCCTCGCGTACATGCCATTGAGGACTACCGTAACTTCGGTATCATGGCGCATATCGATGCCGGTAAGACGACAACGACCGAGCGCATCCTGTATTACACCGGCAAGAGCCACAAAATCGGCGAAGTGCACGAAGGTGCCGCGACGATGGATTGGATGGAGCAGGAGCAGGAGCGTGGCATCACCATCACGTCCGCTGCCACCACTGCATTCTGGAACGGCAAGCGCCTGAACATCATCGATACCCCCGGCCACGTCGATTTCACGATTGAAGTCGAGCGTTCGCTGCGCGTGCTCGACGGCGCCGTGTGCGTTCTCGACTCCAACCAGGGCGTCGAGCCGCAGACCGAAACCGTCTGGCGTCAGGGCGACAAGTACAAGGTTCCGCGGATCGTTTTCGCGAACAAGATGGATAAGACCGGCGCTGACTTCTACAAGTGCCTGCAGGACATCATTGATCGTCTCGGTGCGAAGCCTGTTGCGATCCAGCTGCCGATCGGCGCTGAAAACGATTTCGTCGGCATGGTCGATCTCGTGATCATGAAGGCCTATATCTGGAACAACGAGGCGCTCGGCGCCAAGTACGAGACCGTCGACATTCCGGCTGATCTCGTCGAGAAGGCCAAGGAATATCGTGAGAAGCTGGTCGAAGCCGCCGTCGAACTCGATGACGACGCGATGGCCGCTTACCTCGACGGCACCGAGCCGGACGAAGCAACGCTGAAGAAGCTGATCCGTAAGGCCGTGCTGACTGGCGCGTTCTATCCGGTTCTCTGCGGCTCGGCCTTCAAGAACAAGGGCGTGCAGCCTTTGCTCGACGCCGTCGTCGATTATCTCCCGTCGCCGGTCGACGTGCCTGCCATCAAGGGCACCGACGAGGACGGCAACGAGATCATCCGCAAGGCGGACGACAAGGAGCCGCTGGCTCTGCTCGCATTCAAGATCATGGACGATCCGTTCGTTGGCACCATCACCTTCTGCCGCATCTATTCGGGTGTTCTGCAGAGCGGCACCGGTGTCGTGAACTCGACCCGTGAGAAGAAAGAACGTATCGGCCGCATGCTGTTGATGCATGCGAACAACCGCGAAGACATCAAGGAAGCCTATGCCGGCGACATCGTCGCTTTGGCAGGCCTCAAGGAAGCCCGCACCGGTGACACGCTTTGCGATCCGGACAAGCCGGTCATCCTTGAGCGCATGGAATTCCCGGAGCCGGTGATCGAAATCGCGATCGAGCCGAAGTCCAAGGCCGACCAGGAAAAGCTGGGCGTCGCTCTGGCGAAGCTCGCTGCGGAAGATCCGTCGTTCCGCGTGTCGACCGACCATGAGTCCGGCCAGACCATCCTCAAGGGCATGGGCGAACTCCATCTCGACATCAAAGTCGACATCCTGAAGCGTACCTACAAGGTCGATGCCAACATCGGCGCTCCGCAGGTGGCGTTCCGTGAGAAAATCACGAAGCGCGCTGAAGTCGACTACACCCACAAGAAGCAGACCGGTGGTACCGGCCAGTTCGCCCGCGTCAAGTTCGTGGTCGAGCCGGGCGAGCCGGGTTCGGGCTTCGTGTTCGAGTCCAAGATCGTCGGTGGTGCTGTTCCGAAGGAATACATCCCGGGCGTTGAAAAGGGTCTCAACAGCGTCATGACCTCGGGCGTGGTCGCGGGCTTCCCCGTGGTCGACGTTCATGTCCAGCTGGTTGACGGCGCCTATCACGACGTCGACTCGTCGGCACTGGCCTTCGAAATTGCTTCGCGCGCGGCCCTTCGCGATGCGCTGCAGAAGGGCAAGTCCGTTCTGCTCGAGCCGATCATGAAGGTCGAATGCGTGACCCCGGAAGACTACACCGGTTCGGTCATCGGCGACCTGAACTCGCGGCGCGGTCAGATCCAGGGGCAGGACATGCGCGGCAATGCCAACGTCATCAACGCGATGGTGCCGCTCATGAACATGTTCGGTTACGTGAACACGCTGCGCTCGATGAGCCAGGGTCGTGCAACGTTCTCGATGTCATTCGATCACTACGCGGAAGCGCCGGCCAATGTGTCGGCAGAAGTCCAGAAGAAGTTTGCCTGATTGTCGTTAGCGACAGTTGACGACTAAACGGAGAGAGTCATGGCCAAAGCAAAATTTGAACGTAACAAGCCGCACTGCAACATTGGTACGATCGGTCACGTTGACCACGGCAAGACGTCGCTGACGGCGGCGATCACGAAGGTGCTCGCCGAGACGGGCGGTGCGTCGTTCACCGCTTACGACCAGATCGACAAGGCGCCGGAAGAAAAGGCCCGCGGCATCACCATCTCGACCGCGCACGTCGAATACGAGACCGCCAACCGCCACTACGCCCATGTCGACTGCCCCGGCCACGCCGACTATGTGAAGAACATGATCACCGGCGCCGCGCAGATGGACGGCGCGATCCTGGTCGTGTCGGCTGCCGACGGCCCGATGCCGCAGACCCGCGAGCACATCCTGCTCGCCCGCCAGGTCGGCGTGCCGGCGCTGGTCGTGTTCCTGAACAAGTGCGACATGGTCGACGATCCGGAACTGCTCGAGCTCGTGGAAATGGAAGTCCGCGAACTGCTGTCGAAGTACGACTTCCCGGGCGATGACATTCCGATCGTCAAGGGTTCGGCGCTCGCTGCGCTCGAAGACTCGAACCGCGCGCTCGGCCACGACGCCATCCAGGAGCTGATGAAGAACGTCGACAGCTACATCCCGCAGCCGGAGCGTCCGGTTGACCAGCCGTTCCTGATGCCGGTGGAAGACGTGTTCTCGATCTCGGGCCGTGG
>NZ_FOTP01000007.1 GCF_900114605.1 Bradyrhizobium sp. NFR13
ACGCCGCATCTCCGGCGTCCACCGCATCCCACCCCGCGAACGTGACGATCGCGATCGCCCCTCTCGGTGGGGCAGGACGAAGGGGAATATAATCATTTTAGGGATGTTGTCAACAGGAGATAGGAAAAAATATTTAAGCTCTACCCTCTCAGTTGTCATTCCGGGGCGCGCTCTTGCGCGAGCCCGGAATCCATAACCACGATCGCGCGTATGGATTCCGAGCCTGCCCCCAGCCGGCTATGCCAGCCGGGCGCATCGCGGAATGACAACTGAAAAACCGGAGCTTCAAAATCGCATTGCACTCAGCTTTGCGCGAATTACACTTTCCTCTCCAAAACCCAATACCGATAAACCCGGCGATCGCGATGACGTATTACGTCTATCTGCTGGCCAGCCGAAAATACGGCACGCTATACATCGGCGTGACGAACGACCTCATACGGCGCGTCTACGAGCATCGTAGCAAGGTAGTTGACGGCTTCACGCGACGTTATGACGTCGACAAGCTCGTCTGGTTTGAGGTCTACGATGACATCCTGTCAGCCATTGCCCGCGAAAAAGAACTCAAGAAATGGCGCCGCGACTGGAAGATCCGATTGATCGAAGAGCAAAATCCAAACTGGATGGATTTGTATCCGGTGCTTTCCGGCTGACGTGGAGTTTATGGATTCCGGGCCCGCGCAAGGGCGCGTCCCGGAATGACGAACATAGGACCAATGCCAAATGGCGAGAGAGCTAAACGATCACCGCGCCGGCGGCACGGTCTCGATCAGCTTGCCGGTGAAGACGATCGGGCCCGTGGCAACGCCGGTCGGAGAACCGCCTTCCGGCTCGACGGTCACCGCAAAAGTCGCCTGATTGACGACGGCAGGATCGTAGGCCGCGAGTGCGGCGCGCGATGTGAAGTCGTTGCTGCCGATCACGCCGAGCGAACGCGGACGCTGCAGTTTGTCGGACACGATCCAGAGCTCGTAGCTTTTGCCGGCCTGCGGTTCGGCGCCAACCTTGCGCACTGTAAAGTTCTTGGTTGCCGCATCGACAGTGAGGATGAATGCGGGTGACGCAGCGTCGGTCTGCAGCAAGGCGACATATTGCGCCTGAGCTGCTGCGGGCGGCGCGACCGGCGCTGGCGCCTGAACAACCTGCTGCACAGCCTTCGGGCGCAAACTGGACGGCAGCAATTCGGGGCGATAGGCCTGCACGGCAATCAGCGCAACAAGCATGGCGGCAATCGCGGTCATGCCGGTGGCGACGCCGCGCCAGCGCTTTGCCTGGACCGAGAAATCAATCACGCTCGAACGATCGAGCGTCGCACTATCAATATTCGAACGATCAACGGCAGGTGGTTCAGCGACGGCAGTCTCGGCAGCAACCGGCTGCGGTGCTTCGGGATGCACGATCGCTTCCTGCGTACCGGCCAAACCGGTCGCAGCGCGGATTTTCTCCCAGACCTCAGGACGCGGCTCGACAAGACCGACCATCTGATTCAAAACGCCGAGCTTGCGCTCCCACGCCTCGACCACAGCGGCAAAATCCTTGTCGACGGACATCATGGCCTCGACCTGCACGCGCTCTTCGGCATCGAGCGTGCCGAGCGCATATTCCGCGGCAAGCGCGATATGGTCTTCGCTATAGGCCATCATGTCAGTCCCAGACACTCCCGGATGTCCATCATGCTGCGGCGCAGCCACGTCTTCACAGTATTCACCGGCGCTTCGAACTTCGTCGCGAGTTGTTCGCGGCTCCAACCATTGTAGTAAGCAAGCAGCACCAGTTTCTGGCGGTCCGGCTCCAGCCGGCCCACGCACTCCAACAAGCGCTTCAATTCTTCGGTCATTTCCCGACGTGCGAGCGGATCAGGCGTATCGGCCGCGACTTCCATGGCGGCCGGCTCTTCCTCGATAGAAACTTCGCTTCTCTTGCGAACCACATCGATAGCCCGGTTACGAGCGATCGACACCATCCACGTAATCGGCGAGGCCAGACCGGGATTGAACTGCCCGGCACTGTTCCAGATCTTGACATAGGCTTCCTGGATGACTTCCTCCGCGAGATCCTGTCTGCGCAAGATACGGAGCACGACGCCAAAAAGTTTCCCGCGCGTTGCTGCATAGAGTCGCTCGAAGGCGACTTCATCCCCTTTGGCAACTGCGGCAAGAAGCCAGACCAGCTCAGCCGGCGTCAGCATTACGTCTCCCCAACCCCAAAATACCTTTCGCCGTGCGGAGGTGTCGCGCGGCGGTATTCCCTGTCGTAACACAGATTACGTTAGACGGGCCATGTCGCTGTTCACGCTGTGGACAGACCACAAACAGCAAACCCGGACCTTGCGGCCCGGGCTCGATGAACTTCAATCCTGGAGGCTTGTTGCTTGCCGCTGTTGCGGATCAGGCCACTGCGCCGATGCGGGCACGCATCAGGCCAATGCTGTCGAGGTCGGCCTGTTCGCGTGCGTTCTCTTCATCGCGCGCACGGGCCTGGTCGCGCTCGTCGAGCAGTTCGACCTTCTTGAGCTCTTCGAAAGCTTCAGTCAGCAGGGCCTTTGCGTCTTCGAGCTGCACGCGCAACTCGTCGGCCGAGCGCGTCAGGTTCTCGCGACGCTGGATCGCAGCCTTCGCGTAGGTCGGATAGGCAAAGTGGGTGGGATCCTGAATACCGGCGCGATCCTGTTCGGTCTGAATCTCGCGCTCGAGATCGACCGACATGCGCTGGAAATCGGCGATCATGCCTTCGATCTGATTGACCCGGCGGCGCTTCTCATCGACCTGGAACTTCTTCAGGCGGATTAGGGTGTCACGTGACTTCATCGACTCATACTCCCCAGAAGTCCCAATCTCAACGCGGGACACAACCGGCCGCCCGCAAGGGGTTGGCCAGCCGAAACTCGTCTCTGAGGGTCATGATGGCCTGACAAAGTTAGCGTTCCGTTTCCAAACTACCAACGATCTGTTGCAGTTGCTGATAACCTTGGGCCAGTCCGCAGACTTCGTCCTTCCGTTGCCGCAGGAATGCCTCGAGCGGCTCATGGAGCCGGATCGCCTCGTCCACTTCCGGACTGGAACCGGCGCGATAGGCGCCGAGCCGGATCAGTTCTTCCATATCCGAATAGGTCGCCATGATCTGCCGCGCCCGCGTGATCGTCGGCAAATAAGCAGGATCGCAGGACCGCGGCATGGTTCGCGACACCGACTTCAGGATATTGATAGCGGGATAGCGGCCACGCTCGGCGATACCGCGCTGCATCACGATATGGCCGTCGAGAATGCCGCGCACGGCGTCGGCAACAGGTTCGTTATGATCGTCGCCGTCGACCAGCACCGTGAAGATGCCGGTGATGGAGCCTTCATCGGTGCCCGGCCCTGCCCGCTCCAGCAGCTTCGGCAGTTCGGTGAACACCGTCGGCGTGTAGCCCTTCGCGGTTGGCGGCTCACCGACGGACAGACCGATTTCGCGCTGCGCCATGGCGAAACGCGTGACCGAGTCCATCATGCACATGACGTCCTTGCCCTCGTCGCGGAAGAATTCCGAGATCGACAGCGTCAGATAGGCGGCCTGACGCCGCATCAGCGCCGGCTCGTCCGAGGTCGCGACAACGACCACCGCACGGGCCAGACCTTCCTCGCCAAGATCTTCCTGCAAGAACTCCTGCACTTCACGGCCGCGCTCGCCGATCAGGCCAATGACCGATACGTCGGCATCGACATTACGTGCCAGCATCGACAGCAAGACCGACTTGCCGACGCCGGAGCCCGCAAAGATGCCCATGCGCTGGCCGCGGCAGCAGGTCAGGAAGGTGTTCATCGAGCGCACGCCGAGATCGAGCGGTGCACCGACACGCTTGCGGGAATGAGCAGGCGGCGGAGACGCGCGATATGGCATCGGTGCCGGGCCCTGCGGCAATGGTCCCTTGCCGTCGATGGGTTCGCCCATGGCGTTCACGACGCGGCCGAGCCAGGCCATTGAAGGCCGCACCTGACTGGCGGCATTGGCGATCACCGCGCGGCAGCCGCGGCGTACGCCTTCCAGTCCGGCGAAGGGCATCACCACGGCGTTGTCGCCACTGAAACCGATCACCTCGGCGGGGATGGAGCGGCTGGTGCCGGTCTCGATGGTAATGCGGGCACCGACCGACATCGCGTGGATCGGCCCGGCCACCTCAACCATTAACCCGCGAACACCGACCACCCGGCCGTAAATATTGACGCCATCGAGGTCAGTAATCTGTTCCGCAAGGGCTTTCATCGCAAAACCCTTAAGTTTCGCTTCATTGCCGGCTCGGCCTTAACCCCGTGTTTACCCGCATCGTTAATCATTACGTCACTGTCTTGGATGACTGAGAGCATTCGCGCCATCAGAATGAAGGGGCGAGTCGATGGAGTCGGTTAAGTCCGGCTCTTAATGTGGAGCTTGAACGGGTACGGATACAAAAAGAGTCTTTGCTGCAACATCTTATGGCGATTCGACAAAAATTGCACGATTAGAGCTTGCGCTGAAGAATCAGGTTTTGTTAACCATATCCCGTCAGGATCCGAATCAGTTGTTCGTAGGCGTTTTTTGGTGCCGCAAGTATGGCGGCCGACCTGACGCCCGGAGCGGCGACTAAAGGGGACTGGCATGCGCGTTTTGCTAATTGAAGATGATAGCGCCGTTGCGCAGTCGATTGAGCTGATGCTCAAATCCGAGAGCTTCAACGTCTATACGACGGATCTCGGAGAAGAAGGCGTCGATCTCGGCAAGCTCTACGACTACGACATCATCCTGCTCGATCTCAATCTGCCGGACATGTCCGGCTACGATGTGCTCAAGCAGCTGCGGGTGTCCAAGATCAAGACACCAATTCTCATTCTCTCGGGCCTCGCTGGCATCGAAGACAAGGTCAAGGGTCTCGGCGTCGGCGCCGACGACTACATGACCAAGCCCTTCCACAAGGACGAGCTGGTTGCCCGCATTCATGCGATCGTGCGCCGCTCCAAGGGCCATGCCCAGTCGGTCATCCAGACCGGCGACCTGGTGGTCAATCTCGATACCAAGACGGTGGAAGTCGGCGGTCAGCGCGTCCATCTGACGGGCAAGGAATATCAGATGCTGGAGCTGCTTTCGCTCCGCAAGGGCACCACCCTCACCAAGGAAATGTTCCTCAACCACCTCTACGGTGGCATGGACGAGCCCGAACTGAAGATCATCGACGTTTTCATCTGCAAGCTGCGCAAGAAGCTCGCCAACGCTTCCGAAGGCCGCAACTTCATCGAAACCGTCTGGGGCCGTGGCTATGTACTCCGCGAGCCGAACGAAGACGAGATCCGCATCCCGGCTTGAGTTTCAAGCCGGCTTGATCTTCTTCTCCCCGAAAGTTCTCAGCAAAGCCCCGCCGAAAGGCGGGGTTTTTGTTTGCGTGGATGAACTCTCCCATTGCTCGCCGAGACGAATACAATGAGCGGTATCGAGCAATGTCGCTTGAAGCGCATTCGGGGGCGGAATGGTTCTGCAATCACTGGTCGGGCTGCCGGCCTTCCTGGTCTATTTCTGCACCGGCATCGTCGCCGTGATGCTCTATCTGTTCGTCTATCTGCGCGTCACCGCACATGACGAGTTCGCACTGATCCGCAAGGACTGCGCGCCGGCCTCGATCGCGCTCGGGCTCAGCCTGCTCGGCTTCGTCCTGCCGGTGGCCAGCGCCATCGTCCACTCCGTCAATGTGATCGACTGTCTGATCTGGGCGATCATCGCGCTGATCGTGCAGATCGCCGTCTATTTCATTCTCCGCATTCCGGTGCCGCAACTATCGGATCGCATTGCGGACGGCCAGATGGCGCCAGCGCTCTGGCTTGGCCTCGCCTCCCTTGCCGCCGGCGTGCTCAATGCTGCCTCCATGGTGTATTCGCCATGACCAGCGAGCCCGCAAAGAACTTCGGCAGGCGCCAACCCGTGCAGCCGATGCATGAGGAAGCCCCGTCGCGCAAACGCTCCAGCCATGTGGCGCTCCTGCTCATGGGCACCATAGCCCTGGGCAGCGGCGCCTATGCGCTGATGCCGAGCGAACAGTGCGACCCGAACCGCGCCGCCATCGCCGGACAGCAACAGGAGTGTCAGCAGCGCAGTTCGTCGTCATCCTCCGGCGGCCATGGCTCTTCAGGGAGCAGCAGCAGTTCCTCCGGGCGCAGCAACTTCGCCAGCACCGGATCGTCATCCAGCAGCGGATATGACGGCTCCTCATCCAGCAGCAGCCACGTCACCCACGGTGGCTTCGGCTCCTTCGCCTCGCATTTCTCCAGCGGCGGCTAGTTTCTCATGCAACGCATCGCATGTTCCGAGCGCGACGATTGGCAGGCCACCGCGGCCGCGACGGGCTTCGTATTTCATACCGAGGCCGGCGACCGCTATTGGGACGAACGCGCCTACTACGCTTTCACGCTGGATGAGATCGAACAGCAGATTGAGGGACCGACAGCCGAGCTCAATGACATGTGCCGTGAGCTGGTGAGCCGTGCGGTCAAGGATGAGCGCTATCTGCGGCTGCTGAAGATCCCGCAGGCCTATTGGACCTTCATCGCCGCAAGCTGGCAACGGAGCGATCCCAGCCTCTACGGCCGTTTCGATTTCCAGTTCGACGGCAACGGCCCGGCAAAGCTGCTCGAATACAATGCGGACACGCCGACCTCACTGTTCGAGGCCGCGGTGTTTCAATGGACCTGGCTCGAACAGGCGATCGAGCGCCAGATCATCCCGAAGCGCGCCGATCAATACAACTCGCTGCATGAGCGGCTCATCGAGGCCTGGCGCAAGATCGGCACCAACAAAGCGATTCATCTCGCAGCCGCCATGGACAATGCCGAGGACCGCGGCACCGTGCAGTATCTCGCCGATGTGGCGCAACAAGGCGGGCTCACGCCAACACTGATCGACATCAGAGAGATCGGCTATGCCGACACCGGACACTTCGTCGATCTCAAGGACCAGCCGATCGACCTGATGTTCAAGCTCTATCCGTGGGAGTGGATGTTCCGCGAGGCATTCGGCGGGCGCCTGAAAGGCGCATCGACGCGCTGGATCGAGCCGCCGTGGAAAGCCATTCTGTCCAATAAGGGCATCCTGCCGCTGCTCTGGGCGATGTTTCCGAACCACCCGAACCTGCTGCCGGCCTATTTCGACGATGATGCTGCAGCCGCTGAACTCGGCACATCCTATGTGCGCAAGCCGCTCTATTCGCGCGAAGGCGCCAATGTCACGCTCGTGAGTGGCGGCAGCGCCATCGACGCGCAGCCCGGCCCCTATGGCGAAGAAGGCTTCATCCGGCAGATGCTGATGCCGCTGCCGAATTTTGCGGATCAGTATCCGGTGCTGGGCAGCTGGCTGGTCGACGAGGTACCATGCGGGCTCTCGATCCGCGAGGATGAGAATCCGATCACCGGCAATATGTCACGGTTTATTCCGCACGCGATTTTGTGACGGCGCTCAGCGCGCCGGTGCAGCGGCGGTCTTGAGGCCTGCAGGTGCCATGCTCGGCACGATCGACGGTGCGGCACGCAAAACGTTCGGACGGTACAGGCCGCGCTTGTCGGCATGCGGCTTGAACGCGTCGGTCAGGCCGACCACGGTCTCGGCAGCGCCCAGCGCCAGGAAGCCATCAGGCTCCATGCACTTGGCAAGGCGGCCAAAGATCTGCGTCTTCATCTCCTGATCGAAATAGATCAGCACGTTGCGGCAGAAGATGATGTCGAACTTGCCCATGCTGGAGAAGTCCTGCAGCAGGTTCAGCGGGCGATACTGGATCATCGCGCGGATGTCCGGATTGATCTGCCACATCTCGCCGGTCTGCTTGAAGTATTTGACCAGCAGCTGGATCGGCAATCCGCGCTGGACTTCGAACTGGGTGTAGATGCCCGACTTCGACTTCTCGAGCACCTGCTGCGAGATATCGGTACCTATGATCTCGATCCGCCATCCGGCGAGCTGGGCGCTCATTTCCTTGATGGTCATTGCGATCGAATACGGCTCCTGACCGGTGGACGCAGCCGCACACCAGATCCGCAGGCTCTTGCGGGCGGCCCGTGCCTGGATCATCTCCGGCAGCACGACATCGCGCAGATGGTCGAACGGGACCTTGTCGCGGAAGAAGAAGGTTTCGTTGGTGGTCATCGCCTCGACCACGTCGGACGCAAGCGCGGACGCACCGTTCTTGATCTTCTGCACCAGTTCTTCAAGACCCGACAGGTTGGCCTTGCGTGCGAGCGGCATCAACCGGCTTTCGACCAGATACTGCTTGTCAGCAGACAGATCGAGACCCGAACGTTCCTTCAGAAACTTGCGCAGGAAATCATAGTCTGCCGGTGTCATGACCGATCTCCCGAGAAAAGACGAACCACTTTCGAACCGATCTGATTGAGCGGCAGGATAGCCGAGCAGATGCCCGCATTGGCGGCAGCGCCGGGCATACCCCACACCACGCTCGATGCTTCGTCCTGCGCGATGACATTGCCGCCGGCCGCAACGATATCCTTGCCGCCGCGCATGCCGTCCGAGCCCATGCCTGTCAACACAACGGCGAGAATGGCGCCGTGCCAAACGTCGATGGCAGACGTGAACAGCGGATCGACAGCAGGCTTGCAGAAGTTCACCGGCGGACCGTCATCGAGCGCGATAGCGATGTTGGCGCCCTGCTTGACGGCGCGCATATGCTTGCCGCCCGGCGCGAGATAGATCTGACCGGCCTTGACGAGTTCACCATCGACGCCTTCGCGAGCCGGACGCTTGCTGGCCCGGGCGAGATGTTCGGCGAGAATGGTCGTGAAGGTCGGCGGCATGTGCTGCGTGATCAGAACAGGCACCTTGTCGATCACGGCGCCGATTTCGGCAACCAGCGTCATCAGGGCCTGCGGACCACCAGTGGACGAACCGATCAGCAGCGCGCGCGGCATCGTAGCGCTGAAAGGACGCTTCACGAGCTGCGCCTGCGCAGCGACTGATGTGACGGATTTGAAAGACGGCGCAGCCTCGCGCGCCGCGGGAGCCGGCACGATCGACGGCGTCGTCGCCGACTTCAGGCGGCGAACCTTCGCGCCAAGATGGCGGATCTTCTGCAGCAGGTCATGCTTGAAGACGTCGGCTGCGGAAATCTCCCGCGTACTCTCCGGCTTCGGAATGTAATCGGCAGCGCCGAGGGACATCGCCTTGAAGCTGATCTCCGCGTTGCGGCGGGTCAGCGTCGACGCCATGATGATGACGAGATTCCGCTTCTTCGCCAAAAGCTGCGGCAGCGCCGAAATGCCATCGAGTTCCGGCATTTCGATATCGAGAATGGCAACGTCGGGATTGATGCGCTCGATCTGGTTGACGGCATCGAGACCGGTGCGGAGCGAGGCTGCGACAGCCATGTCCGGCTCGGCCTCGATCCAGCGCGAGATCAGGCCGCGAATGACGACGGAGTCGTCCACCACCATGACTCGCAGTGGCTCATACCGCGAATCGACGACAGGAGGACTTATCACATCAACACTCATGAACTCACCGGACGCAACACAACACGACAAATGCACTGAAGAAACAAATGCACAAACAAAAAGGCTGGCGCCGGAAACCAGATAAGGGAATCCGGCGTAGAACTTAGATCAGGCCGACTTCCTGAAACTTCGCCGACACGATTTCCTTGTCGAACGGTTTCATGATGTATTCGTTCGCGCCGGCATGCAGGGCGCGAGCGATATGGGCCACGTCGTTCTCCGTCGTGCAGAACACGACCTTCGGAACGTCGCCGCCAGGCATGCGGCGCAGGTTACGCAGGAACTCGTAACCATCCATCACCGGCATGTTCCAATCAAGCAGAACAGCGTCCGGCAGGTTCTGCTTGCAGATTTCGAGCGCCTTCTCGCCGTCTTCAGCTTCGGTGATCTCGAAATCGAGACCTTCGAGAATCCGACGGGCGACCTTACGGATGACACTGGAGTCATCGACAACCAGACATGTCTTCATGTGAGCCTCTTTTCCACCGCGGACAAAATTGTCCAAGTGCTGGTCTTAAGCGGCCAGCTTGTCAGGCGAGATTTCAAGGATGCGATCGACGTCGAGTACGACCATCAACTGACCATCGAGACGATGGACGCCATCGGCCATCTTGGCCATGCGCGGATCCAGATTGACGGGGTTCACTTCACGGCTCTCATCGGCGAGCTTCAGGACTTCGCCGATCGAATCGATCAGCAGGCCGTAAGATTCACCGCGGAGATCGACGCCCACCGCCATCGGCGGCTTGCCGTCATCGTTCTTCGGCAGGCCAAGACGTGAACGCATGTCGATCGCAGTAACGATGCGTCCGCGCAGATTGAGCACGCCGGCGACATCGCTGGAGGCCAGCGGTACGCGGGTCAGACGCTCGGGCATGAACACGTCCTGCACGCGCGAGATGGGCATACCAAACAGCTGTCCACCGATCATGGTGGTCACGTATTCGGTGATCGCACCGTCAGCGCTCGGAGCCTTGGGAGTGGTGGTGGTCGTGGTGGTGCCGGTCATTGCGATTTCCCTCACGCGGCCTGACGAACAACTTCGGTGGTCTGTTCCTTGAGCGCCGCGATCAGGCCGGGGCGATCGAACTTGGCGACATAGTCGTGGAAGCCCGCGAGGCGACCGCGCTCGATGGCAGCCGGCGAGATCATTGCCGACAGGGCGATGATCGGCGTTGCCTGCAGGCGCTGATCGGCACGAATGGTTTCAGCAAACTCGAAACCGTTCATGTCGGGCATCTCGATATCCGTCAGGATAACGTCGAACTCCTGACCCGAGCGCAGGACGGTGAGACCTTCCTGTGCGTTGGTCGCGACGCGCACCTTGTAGCCCGCGGCCTTGAGCACGGGCGAGAGCATGTTACGGAAGAACGCGGAGTCATCGACCAGCAGCACCGACTGTGCCGTAGAGGAGACACGCATTTCCTTGCGGCTGAACCAGTCGGCGAAAGCCATCGGCAGGAAGTGACCGACGTCGATCACTTCGGTGGCGAGACCCTTGATCACAGCCGAGCCGAGGATCCCCTCGCGGCCGCTGGCCACTTCGATATGCAGGCGCTCTTCGACGATATCAACGATTTCGTCGACAACGAGACCCATCGAGCGACCGTCGTCTGCGAAAACGAGGATTGGCTGGGTACCCGACGTGCGGACGGTCACGCCTTCCATCTGCACCAGCGGCATCAACTGATCGCGGTACTGGACCATGTAGCGGCCGTTCGACAGTTCGACCTTGTCGACGCCCACTTCTTCCAGACGCGTGACGAGACCGAGCGGCACCGCCTTGGGCTGCGTCGAACCGGCGCGGAACACGAGCAGCGACGTCAGTTGCTCGGCATTCATTGCACGCATCGCCGCATTCTCGTCGGCGATCTCGTGGGCGTTCGACGCCAGAGCGCCAAGCTCCTGCGCGATACCGTTCGGATCGACGATCATGATCACCGCGCCATCGCCCAGGATGGTGTTGCCAGAGAACATGCCTATGTGACGGAGCTTGGTGGACATCGGCTTGACGACGATTTCTTCCGTGTGGAAGACGCCATCGACGACGATGCCGAAAGTCTGGTTACCCACCTGGGTCACGACGATGAAGCCGTTCTCCGGATCGGCCGACGAGCCATCATCGATCTGCAGCAGCTTCTTCAGGTGCATCAGCGGCAGCAGCTTGTTGCGCAGACGGAGCACCGGGGTGTCCTTGATGCGTTCGATGCGATGTTCGGAGTTGGCGCGTGCACGCACCAGTTCGACGACCGCGAGCTGTGGGATCGCAAAGCGATCACCACCGGCTTCAACGATCAGCGCCGACACGATGGCCAGCGTGAGCGGAATCTTGATGGTGACGCTGGAGCCCTCGCCGGCCACCGACTTGATGTCGATGGTGCCGCCGATCTGATCGATATTGGTGCGCACCACGTCCATGCCGACGCCGCGACCGGAGACGCTGGTGACAGCGGCCGCAGTCGAGAAGCCCGGTGCGAAGATGAACTTGTGAATCTGCGCTTCCGACATCTTCTCGATGTCAGCTTCGGTGGCGAGACCGTTCTGGATGGCCTTCGCCTTGATGCGCTCGGTGTTGAGGCCACGGCCGTTGTCGGCGATGCAGATCAGAATGTGGCCGCCTTCGTGATAGGCGGACAGACGGATCGTGCCCTGCTCCGGCTTGCCGGCATTGGCGCGCTCGCCCGGTGTCTCAAGACCATGATCCGCGGAGTTGCGCACCATGTGCGTGAGCGGATCCTTGATCAGGTCGAGCACCTGGCGGTCGAGTTCGGTGTCCGCGCCATGCATCTCGAGTTCGATCTGCTTGCCGAGTTCGCCGGCCAGATCGCGCACGATACGCGGCAGCTTCTGCCAGGCATTGCCGATCGGTTGCATGCGGGTCTTCATGACGCCGTCCTGCAGTTCGGCCGTCACGGTGGACAGACGCTGCAGCGGCACCTTGAATTCGGTGTCTTCATGACGGCGGCTGATTTCGAGCAGCTGGTTACGGGTCAGCACCAGCTCGGAGACCATGGTCATCAGATGTTCGAGCGTGTCGACATTCACGCGGATCGACTGGTTCGCGACCTTGTCGGCTTCCGGCTGGTCGGCCTCAACTGCGGTCTTCTTGGCAGCGGGCTTCGGCGCGGCGGCCTTGGGTGCAGCGGGCTTCTCGGCAACCGGCGCCGGCGGGGCAACGGGCGCAGCCGGTTCGGGCGCAGCAGCTGCGACTGGCGGTGCCACTTCGATGGCGGTTTCCTGGAAGGCGCGCTCCAGCTCTTCGAGCGAGACTTCGCCTGGGCGCAATTCACGCTCCAGCGTCTGGACGACCAAGGGAGCATCCGCAACAACGGGCGCCTCTGGCGCAATCGGAGGAGCAGACTCAGTCATCGATTCCATGCCTTTTTCGACCATGTGATGCAGCTCATTGATCAGATCGTCGTCGACGCCTTCCGGCTCCACTTCCGTGGCTTCGAGCTGACCGAGGATTTCCTTGATGCGATCGATCGTGGTCAGGATGAGCGTAACCGCCTCTCCGGTAACCGGCATTCCATCGCGGAATTTGCCCATCAGCGTCTCGGCGGCGTGGGCCAGAGCTTCGAGACGGGGCAGTCCGAGAAATCCGCACGTGCCCTTGATGGTGTGAACCAGGCGAAAAATATTATCGAGAATTTTCGCGTTGTTCGGATCCTGTTCGAAACGGACCAGCTGATTGTCAACCGTATCCAGGCTCTCGTTGGTTTCCGTCAAAAACTCGCGGAGAAGATCATCCATGAAAATAGGCCTTCACACTCCAGGCTCGCGACTTTCGCTACGCCTTTCGAAGTCTGGCTACTTTCCGCGCAAAGCGTTTAATATTAGTTGAGCATTCCCAAAAACAATGAACGCAATTAGCTACGCGCGCGCACGCTTACGAGCCCGCCAAACGGCGGACTCGTAAAGAGTTCATTAAGAGTTGAATGAGTTTGCGATCAGACCGCGGTGACGACGATGGCGTCGCCTTCGGCCACCAGGGTCACCTTGAGGCCGCAAGCCTGCGCCAGCAGCCGCGTGTAGTAAGGTTGTACGGCATGGGCATCGACACCTCCCACCTCTTCGGAGGCAAGCATGTCGACGATGGCCTGCGGGAGGCGCGCGTTAAGACCTGTCGCCGTGACCTTGAAGCCCTGCGGTTCGCCCTCGCCGATGGCATCGACCTTGAGCACGCCGCCGCGCGGGATCGTCTGCTGCGCGATGACCAGCATGTTGAGCAACAGCTTGACCTTGTTCTTCGGCAGGAGAAGCCGCGGCAGATTCCACTCGATTTTGGTCTTGGCGTCTTCCAGATGACCGCGCGACATGGTCTGTGCGTCGCCAAGATCGATCTGCGCGCCAGCCGAGCCGGCGGCACCGAAGGCGAGCCGGCAGAACTGCAGGCGGGCCGATGCGGTCTTGGCGCTCTTCCGGATCAGATCGAGCGCGAATTCCCTGTCGTCCGGCTTGGGATTGTCGTCGAGCACTTCGAGCCCGTTGACGATGGCGCCCACGGGGCTGATCAGGTCGTGGCAGACCCGCGAGCACAGCAATGCCGCGAGTTCAAGGGCATCGGGAGCTGGACCGGGAGTGGGAGTGTCAGACATGAAATGCGCTCCTGGGGCCACACAGAATGAACGGCGAATCAAGCATTTGCTTTACGGTTAGATACACCGCAGATGGTGGCGCGACCACAGCAAGGCTGGCACAGTCCACCGGTGCAACGGGCGCGTGTAGAAATGAACAGGGATGGCATGCAGGGGATGAAGGCTAGTCGATGACGGATGATTCGCGACCTCGCATGGATGCCGCGCTGGCTGCCACCCTGATGGAGCCGCTGACCGCGCTCGCCGCACAGGCCGGCGCTGCCATCCTCAAGGTCAACCGCAATATCATGACCGTGGATGGCAAGGCGGACGGCTCGCCCGTGACCGAAGCCGATCTCGCGGCCGATCATGTCATCGGCGAAGGATTGGCCCGGCTGTTCCCGGGAATCCCGTCGCTGTCCGAGGAGCGGCTCCATCTCGCCACGCCACCCTATGCCGGCAGCCTGTTTCTGATCGACCCGCTCGACGGCACCAAGGAATTCGTCGCCGGCCGCCAGGAGTTCACCGTCAATATCGCCCTGATCGTCGATGGCACTCCGCTGCTGGGCATCGTCGGCGCCCCCGCCCTCGGGCTGATCTGGCGCGGGCTGGTCGGCCGCGGCGCCGAACGCGTCGAACTCGCGCCAGACCTGTCCATCCGCAAGGTCACACCGATCCGGACCCGCGCGGCACCTGCTCCGGGCGCGGCATGGATCGCTGCGGTCAGCCGTTCCCATGGCGACCAGCGAACCGAGGCTTTCATCGCCAGCCGTCCCGGCGCTGTCAGACAGGAGTTCGGCTCGGCGCTGAAATTCTGCCGCGTGGCCGAGGGCCAGGCCGACATCTATCCGCGGCTGGCGCCGACCTGTGAGTGGGATGTGGCCGCCGGTCATGCCGTGGTGGTCGCTGCAGGCGGCAAGGTGACGGACACCTTTGGCAAGGCGGTGCGCTTCGGCGGCAACCGCGAAGACTTCATCGTGCCGGAATTCATCGCCTGGGGTGACCCCACCGCGAGCACGCGCGGCTGAACCCGCGCGCTATTTCGCCAGGATATCCTGCACACCCGGCCAGCGCTTGCGCGCGCCGGGCAGATATTTGGCCGGTGCCGCAGCAAAGGCGTCTCGAGTTTCCTCCCGGCCGAACAGGTAAAGGCGCTCGCCCGTGATGAGCCACAAACGCGGATTGCCGGCAAAGGCGACCCCGCGGGCGACATCGACGGGATCGTAGCCACCGAATTGCGGACCATAGATATCCGGATGCGCGGCAAAGGAGGCGCGGTTGCCCTCATTGCGGAAACGCCAGACGGTGCCCTCTTCCGACATTTCGAAGTCCGGCTGCCCCAGCGTCGGGCGCCCTTCGGTGAAATAGGCCACCGGATCGAAACCACTGATCGCGAGACCCGTATACCTGTCGGTGACCACGCGCTCACTGGTCGCAGCCTGCGCTCCAGCCGGAACGAGAGCGGCCGTCAGCAGCAGAATCAAGGCAATTCCACGGCTCCAGCCTGACAATTCCCGCCGTTGTGCCGTCATAGTTGATACCGATAGTATAGGGAGTCGGGGACAATGACTGCAGAGTTAAACCGTGCTTGTCAGCATCCGGTTAAAGCCGCGGTCGCAAATTTGAAATACCAGGGGTTCTTTTCATGACCTTCGCATCACGCCTGGCAGCGGTGGCGCTAGCCGCGTTCACGCTCGCCTTCTCGCCGGCCTCCGCGCAGCAACCACCGCGCGGCCAGCCTGGACCGGATACCTATCGGTCAGAGGAACTGATGACGGCCGGACACCGGTTTTTCGGCAACGTCTCGCGTGGCCTTGCCTCGGTGATCGAGAAGGCCGTCAGCCAGTGGGGCCTGCCGAACGGCTATATTCTGGGCGAGGAAGGCAGCGGCGCAATTGTGGCAGGCCTGCGTTACGGCGAAGGCACGCTCTATACGAAGAATGCCGGTGACCTGCGCGTCTACTGGCAGGGTCCCTCGGTCGGCTTCGACTGGGGCGGCGACGGCGCCCGCACCATGACGCTGGTCTATAACCTGCCGGCGACCCAGGCGATCTATCAGCGCTTCGCCGGCATCGATGGCTCCGCCTATATCATCGGCGGCTTCGGCATGACGGCACTGACGGCCAACAATGTCGTGCTGGTGCCGATCCGTTCGGGTCTCGGCCTGCGGCTCGGCGCCAATATCGGCTATCTCAAATATACTCCCAGCGCGACGTGGAACCCGTTCTGACCTCTTCGATCGGAGCGCTCGCGATCAAGCGCTTCTGAACGGACGAATAAAGGTTAACGAGGCGTTACGCTGTCTTTGCCGGCAGTGCCGTGGCATGCTAACCGCTGCATTTTGAGAGCGTGGGAGCATTCGTCATGGTTGAACCGATCATGTATCTGGCGATCGGTTTTCTGGTCTCGATGCTCTGCGGCCTGATGATCATGCCGCTGGTGCACAATCGCGCCGTCCGCCTCACCACCCGCCGGCTCGAAGCCGCGACGCCGCTGTCGATGGCGGAAATCCAGGCCGACAAGGACCAGCTACGCGCGGAATTCGCGATGGCGGCACGGCGGCTGGAAATGAGCGTCGACCAGCTCAAGAACAAGACCACCAGCCAGCTCGCCGAACTCGGCAAGAAGTCCGACGCCATCAACCGCATGAAGCTTGAGCTCGGCGAAAAGAACGCCACAATCTTCGCGCTGGAAGCCCGCGAAGCCGCCGTGAAGGAAAAGCTCGGCGTCACGGAAAACGACTTCACCGCCAAGACCGCTTCGCTACGCGCTGCCGAACAGGCCTTGAGCGACAAGCAGGCCGAACTCGCCAAGCTGAACCACGACCTCTCGGACCGCTCCATGGTGGCCGACAGCCGTCAGGTCGAACTCATTGCCGTGCGCGCGCAGGTCGAGGAATTGAAGGCCCGCGTCGGCGATGCCGAAAAGGAATTCGCCAATACGCAGCACCGGCTGGAGCTGCAGCGCGGCGAGTCCGACACTGCGACGCGCGAACTCACCGAGGCGCGCGCCCGCGTCGAGAATCTCAGCCAGCGCGTGACGGATCTCGATCAGCAATTGACCATCCAGGTCCGCGAAGCCGAACAGCTCGGCACCCGCGTCACCGACCTCGAGAGCCAGCTCTCGACCCAGAGCAAGATCCTGGCCGAGCGCGATTTCGAGAACAGCCAGCTGCGCCAGGCCAATGCAGCCGCCGAACAGATCGCGCGCGACCTGCGCGTCGAACTCGCCGCCATGAACGGCGCCAAGGCCTCGCCCGTGATCGAGAAGCTGCGTGCCGAGAAGGCCGCGGTGGAGACCGAACTCGCCGCCGCCCGCGAGGAGCACGCCAGGCTGCAGCGCGACCTCAACGGCATCCACCAGCAGGCCGAGAGCGCATGGGCTACCGAGCGCATGGAAAACGCCCTGCTGCGCGAGCGCATCAACGACATCGCCGCCGAAGTGGCCAAGATGGCCATGACGCTGGAAGGGCCGAATTCCCCCATCGAGGCGATCCTGGCCGCCGAACCGGCCCCCACAGCCCAGCCGCGCCCGGCCAATGACGCAGGTTTCCCCCCCAACAGCACCCTCGCCGACCGGATCCGGGCGCTGCAGTCCCACGCCTCCCGCGCCCCGCAGCCGGGCTAAATCGCGGGCCTGGAACCCGGATCGGCCGCCCGGCCGGACGGGGAGACCTATTGTGCGGACTTATTGTTAGAACTTGCGGCAGGGTTTGCTTGACACCCCCGCCCCCTATTCCCTAAATCGCGCCACTGACGTCAGTCCCCGCCGGGCCATTACCGCCCGGCCTTTTGGTCTGTACGGCATCCCGGGCGCATAGCTCAGCGGGAGAGCGTTCCCTTCACACGGGAGAGGTCCAAGGTTCGATCCCTTGTGCGCCCACCATTTCTCCATATCGGGCTTCGCTCCCTGATTGCATACCGCACTAAAACAGTGGACGGTATTTTCAGTCGCGCGTGACGGTATATAAACCTACTTTCATCTGATCTATTCTCAGATTAGTGGCTGCAAATCGCATCGCGCTCTACCGAATGAAAGATAATTAGAATGACCATCGCGGAAGGCGCTCTCAGCGAATTGGAATTTGAAGAGACAGAAGAGGCTTCGGAAGAAGAAGCCCTTCAGGCGCCTCATTACGAAATATTTTCTTATCCCGCTGACACCACTCTCAAAGGCTATTTGGATCAGTGGCGAAACGAGCAACTCTTCGTCCCGCCATTCCAGCGCAACTATGTATGGGATCAGACGCGCGCCAGTAAGCTCGTAGAGTCATTCCTGCTTGGCCTGCCCGTTCCTCCTGTCTTCCTGTTCAAACCCGCCGGAGGGAAAAACTTCTGGATCATCGACGGTCAGCAACGCATACGAAGTATCGTTGACTTTCAGAAGGGACTTTTTGGCGAGAGCAAGTTTCGCCTCAAAGGGGTAGATTCAAGGTGGCTAGGTAAAACTTTCGAGGAGCTAGAGGAAGGAGAGCGTTTCACGCTTGAGACATCCGTTCTTCGCGCGGTTGTTATCCAGCAAACAGATCCGAAGGACCACTCGAGCATCTTTCATATCTTCGAGAGGTTGAACACCGGCGGTCTCCGCCTCAATGCGATGGAAGTGCGGCAGTGCGTGTATCAAAGCGCATTTTTGTCAGAACTGAAAGCTGTCAATGAGAAGAAGTCTTGGAGGGATCTGCTTGGATTGCCTAAGCCCGACAAGCGTCTGAAGGACGTAGAACTGCTCCTACGTGTTGTCGCGCTTTGCAAAGATTTCGAGCACTATGAGAAGCCCATGAAGGGCTTTCTAAATGCCTGTGCGCTGGAATACGCGCTGGAAGATTCAAAACCTCCAGGACCGATGAACTCAACGGTGAATGCTCTCATTGACGCAATCGATCAAATTGCGCAGGCGCTAGGACCGCGACCTTTTCATCTAAAGGGACGACTGAACTACAGTGCATTAGATGCCACGCTGGTCACCGCCATGCGTGTCGGCTCAATTCCCGATCTTGCTGAGAAATACAAAAAACTAGTTCAGCAAGAAAAATTCATCGAAGCAGTGTCGTTTAACACTAGCGACGAAGCGGTCGTTAAGGAGCGCATCACGCTGGCGCTCAAAACGCTATCCGTTGCATGAGCCTCACAAGAACGCGAGCAGCCGTTCAAGCGTGTGAAACGCAAATTGCCGCGTTGAATCTTGATCCTTTCATGCAGAACTGCCTCGCTCAGTATCTCGCTGTTGTCTTCTACGCCGAGATGGAGGAGCGAGTTGCAGACGTGATCAGCCATGAACTGCAAAAACATGCCGGCACTCTGATCGGGAAGTTTCTTACGTCAAATATGGATAAGATCATCCGACGGACCCCCAAATCAGACATCGTCAATCTCCTGGGCAACTTCGGTGATGAGTTCAAGACCGCCTTCAACGGACTGGTCTCGGACCGTGACGTTTCGCTCTACTCAAACGTCATCGCAGCTCGGCATAACGTTGGGCACAGGAATGGCTCGAATATCACCATGCAAGAAATTAGCAGGGGCGTAACGGCTGCAGAGGACATTGTGGCCGCACTGGAGCTATGTTTTCAGATTGGTCCTTAGCCACGGGACCCTTCCTCAAATGAGGGAGAGATTCAAGTACAAAAATCTCATAAAATCCAATCACTTCATAGATCGCGTGGGATGAACAGCGCGGCTCGTTTGATGGCCCCCATCGATGTTAATCAAGCGCCTGCTGGATCGCTTGGGCTGGCGCGTGTGGGAATAGAGCACGTGGACACCATGCCGCAACCGGGATGGCACATCGGAAAAGTGCGTTGACGCGACCCACTCGAGTCTGGGGACCGCTATTGCCGTGCACGTCGCGTTGCAGCCTCGTGTTAAAATATCGACGTGGATTCGCGATGCAGCCTTTTTCACCTGCCCCTCTAAACACTTAAGCAGACCAGCTCATGGACCCGCTCGACAGCTCCGCTTCCAAGCCAAATGCGCGTCTGGCAGCGCAGTCATCACCGCAAGGAATTGCGGCTGATCTTGTTGCCGTGCTGGTATCCGTGACCTCGGGCGAGCCTCGTGTTCTAACGATCCAGGATCAGCGCGCCCTGCCCTCCGGGCCCTTCGAACTCGCCCATCGTTCGCTGCAATCGGGGCTGCGTGCCTGGGTCGAACGACAGACACGGTTGCCGCTCGGTTATGTCGAACAGCTCTACACTTTTGCCGATCGTGATCGCGCTGGCTCCACCGGGCAGCATGTCATCTCGATCAGCTATCTTGGCCTGACACGAGAACAACCGGCATTCGGCGAACACGAGGCCCGATGGCGCGGCTGGTATGATTACTTCCCCTGGGAGGATCATCGTGACGGCCCACCGCCGCTGATGGAGAAAGCTCTGCAGCCAGGGCTCAAAGCCTGGGCTTCTGCAGCTTCCGATCGGGCAGCACAGCGCGCACGTCGGCAGCGCGCCGCAATGCTGTTCGGTTTCGAAGAGCACGGCTGGAACGAGGAACTGGTTCTGCAGCGGTACGAACTACTGTATGAGGCGAAACTGATCCCCGAGGCGACACGCGGAAATTCCACAGCATCCACGTCCACCCGTGCGGCTTTATCGAACGCTCCGGGTCACCCCATGATCCTGGACCATCGCCGGATTCTGGCCACCGGAATTGCAAGGCTCAGGGCCAAGATCAAATACCATCCTGTCGTATTTGAATTGATGCCGGACACATTCACGCTGCTGCAATTGCAGCGCTGTGTTGAGGCGCTGGCGGGACGGCAAGTGCACAAGCCGAATTTCCGCCGCCTGATCGAGCAGCAGGAACTCGTTGAGGAAACTGGCGAAACCAGCCAGGACACCGGCGGACGTCCGGCAAAACTCTTCCGCTTTCGCCGTGCCGTCCTTGCGGAACGCGCCATCGCCGGAACCAAACTCCCCGTCTCGGGGGCTTGACAAGGCTTATACTCGATTACAGTATAACATATGCTCAACGAGAGTATATGACATGCTGTCGATACCTGAACTGGGTCCTTCGGAACGCCTCTATGCGAAAGTGCGCCACGCGATCCCCGAGATCGAATGGTCGGTGCTGTCAGAAGATATCGACGCGATCATCGCGTTGAAGAAGAGCCGCAACGCGGTCATCCTCGCCCATAATTATCAGACACCGGACATCTTCCACTGCGTCGCGGACATAGTCGGCGACAGCCTCGCGCTGGCGCGCGAAGCGATGCATGTGGAGGCCGATGTCATCGTTCTCGCCGGTGTGCACTTCATGGCCGAGACGGCCAAACTGCTTAATCCGTCGAAGACCGTGCTGATCCCCGATCGCGGCGCCGGCTGTTCGCTTGCCGACTCCATCACGCCCGAGGACGTGAGGCTGCTGCGGCAAAATTATCCCGGCGTGCCGATCGTGACTTATGTGAACACCTCTGCAGCGGTGAAGGCAGAGTCGGATATCTGCTGCACCTCGGGCAATGCCAAGGCGGTGATCGAGTCGCTTGGCGTTGAACGCGTGATCATGCTGCCGGACGAATATCTGGCCAGGAACATTGCTGCCGAGACTGCAGTGAAAGTGATTACCTGGACCGGGCACTGCGAGGTGCACGAGCGCTTCAGCGCCGAAGAGGTGCGGCAATTGCGCGACAACCACCCCGGTGTCGTCGTCTTGGCGCACCCGGAATGCCCGCCGGACGTGCTGGCGGAGGCTGATTTCTCCGGCTCCACGGCCGCCATGTCGTCCTATGTCGCAAGCAAACGACCACCGCGCGTCGTGCTTCTGACGGAATGCTCGATGAGCGACAATGTCGCCATCCAGTATCCGGACCTCGAATTCATTCGTCCGTGCAATCTTTGTCCACACATGAAGACGATCACGCTCGGCAATATCCGTCACGCGTTGGAGACGATGCAGCACAAGGTCACGATCGACGACGGTGTCGCAGCGCGCGCACGCCTCGCAGTCGAGCGAATGCTGGCCGTCACATGACAGCATTCCACGATACGAACGGTGCTCCCATCGTCATTGGCGGCGGCATCGCCGGCCTCATGACCGCCCTCGCGCTGGCGCCGCAACCGGTGCTGCTCTTGACCGGCGCGCCGCTGGGCTCGGAATCGTCGAGCGCACTCGCGCAAGGCGGCATCGCTGCCAGTATCGGGGCGGATGATAATGCTTCGCTGCATCTGGCAGACACACTCGCCGCCGGCGATGGCTTGTGCGACGAGACCATCGCGGCCTCAATCCTCGCCGCAGCGCCCGCCGCGATCGAACAGTTGGCGCGGCTCGGCGTCATTTTCGATCGGGATGCCAGCGGCCGGATCGTCCTCGGCCTCGAGGCTGCGCATTCGCGTCGCCGGATCATTCATGCCGGAGGTGACGCAACAGGCCGGGACGTTATTCGAGCCCTGGTCCGCAAGGTCCGCGACACACCTTCGATCACGGTGATCGAGGGAGCTACGGCACAGCGCCTGGTCGTCGAAGACAATGCAGTGGTGGGTCTTCTTGGCCATACCAGCCGAGGACCTGTGCTCTTTGCCACCGATCGTGTCGTCATCGCGACCGGCGGCATCGGAGGTCTGTTTCTGCACGGGACGAATCCGGCTGGATCCTTTGGCCAGGGCCTCGCGCTCGCGGCACGCGCCGGCGCTGTCATGGCCGATCTTGAATTCATCCAGTTCCATCCGACGGCACTCGACAGCAAATCCTCTCCACTCAAACTCATCAGTGAGGCCGTACGCGGAGAAGGTGCGGTCCTCGTCGACGGGAATGGCGATCGCTTCATGGCGGGAGCGCCCGGCGCCGAACTTGCGCCCCGCGATGTGGTTGCACGTGCCGTCTGGCGGCACATGGCGGCGGGGCATCGGGTTTTTCTCGACGCAAGGGGTGTGAAGGGACTCGACTTTGCGCGGCGTTTCCCGGCCATCACTGCACTTTGTCGCGACGCAGGAATCGATCCTGTGACGCAGCCGATCCCCGTCCGTCCCGCTGCGCACTACCACATGGGTGGTATACTGGTTGACCGGACCGGGCGGACCTCCGTCGACGGTCTGTGGGCCTGCGGCGAAGCTGCCTGCACTGGCCTGCATGGCGCAAATCGACTCGCCAGTAATTCACTCCTCGAGGCGGCCGTGTGTGGCGGCTGGGTTGCCCGGAATATTGCCGCAACGACCTTCATCCGGCGGCGCCAGCCAATGTTGCCCAGTAGAGTCACAGACAGCGACCCAACTTTAGTGCGTCCTATTCTGTCGCGTGCCGCAGGCGTGTTGCGCGATGGCGAAGGCCTGCGTGCCGCCGCCCGCGCGCTCTACCCCCTCGCGATCTCGCAGCAGGCTGCAAGCGACCCCGCAATTGTCGGCCTGATGATCGTGATCGCTGCCTTGCGCCGCCAGGAAAGCCGTGGCGCGCATGCACGCACCGACTTCCCGACACACACGAGTCTGGCACAGCGTTCGACGCTGCGCCTTGATGACGCGCTTCAAACCGCGCGAGACGACATCTCGGAACTCGTCGCCTGACCCAAAGGATCGCCATGACGCCCTCACCGCTCCCCCATGTCATGATCGAGCCATTGGTTCGCATGGCGTTGCTTGAAGATCTCGGACGAGCCGGAGATCTCACCACCGATGCGATCGTGCCAGCCGGCCGACGCGCCACGACACTTCTTGTCGCGCGCCAGCCCGGCGTGGTGGCCGGGCTCGACCTCGCTCGACTCGCCTTTCAACTGATCGATCCCGCGATCGAGATGCATATCGCGCGCAACGACGGCACAATCCTGGCGCCCGGCGATGTGATCGCCACGATCACCGGCCCCGCGCGAGGTATTCTGACCGCTGAACGGGTTGCACTGAATTTCCTGTGTCGCCTGAGCGGCATTGCGACAGCAACGGCCTCTGTGGTTACAGCAGTCCGAGACTACCGGACGCAAATTGTCTGCACGCGCAAGACAACGCCAGGGCTACGCGCCATCGAAAAATATGCGATCCGCGTCGGCGGTGGCAGCAATCACCGGTTCGGCCTCGACGATGCCGTGCTCATCAAGGACAATCACGTCGCCATCGCTGGCAGCGTCACCGAGGCGTTGAAGCGGGCCAAAGCTGGTGTAGGCCACCTGGTCAAGATCGAACTCGAAGTCGATACGCTCGATCAGCTGCGCGAAGCGCTCGATCACGGTGTCGACGCCGTGCTTCTCGACAATATGGACCCGGCGACGCTCACGAAAGCCGTCGCAATGGTCGCAGGTCGTGCGGTCACCGAAGCCTCTGGCCGCATCACGCCCACGACAGCGCCACACATCGCTGCCACCGGCGTCGATCTGATCTCGATCGGCTGGCTCACCCATAGTGTCGGTGTTCTCGACATCGGGCTCGATTTCAAGCCGGATGATCTGAAGATGTGAGTCAGTTTATTGATGTTGTTGCGGTCGAACTCAATATCAACGGAAAGCTTCAGCAATTGTCCGATCGCAACTTTGTACCAGTAGCTTCGTCGATCCCGCGCCGCACGGCCTTTGTCCTCTAGCCAGCTCCTCTCGGGAGACCAAAAGGATCTTTTCACGGCTCTGCGACAAAATGAACATCCGATCGGCAATGGCATCGTCACGTTCTAACTTCGCGAGGCGATGTTCCTCAGTGCCTGAGGATTGAGAAGGACAAGTGTACGACTCTTGACCAGAACCCAGCCGCGGTCGGCCCAGGCGGATATGATTTTATTTGCGCGCTCCCGCGAAATGCCCACCATCTCGCTGACGCTCTGCTGTGTCATATTCACAACGAGGGAGCCGTCCATGCGCAGATTCCGCTCCGCAAGTCTGACAACGATATGAGCAAGACGCGCCTCGAGGCCGTGAAGGATCACCTCTTCCAGATGCTCGCTTGTCCATCTCAGGCGGGCGCATAACAGATCAATGAACTTTGCAGCCAAAGCCGGCTCGGTTCGAACCAGGGGAATCAGATCGCGCCGCGCAATTCCCCAGACCTCACAATCACTGTTCGCGATCGCATCTGTTGTCCGGTCGAGGCCATCCAGAACGGCAATCTCACCAAATGTCTGACCGGCACCAATCAGATTCAAGACCACGCTCTTTCCGTCAGGAGAGGATGCACACATCCGCACCGAGCCCTCCACAACTCCGAACAGGCACGTCCCAGGGTCTCCGCGTCGAAAAACATAATCTCCCCGTTCGAAGGTCTGGAAAGACGCCCGCTGAAACAGCTGGGCAATCGTTTCGGGCGCGAGGTCGCTGAAGATCGCGTTCTTACGTATTGCCGCCTGGCGGCTCGCAGATCTCGCTGCCTTCGCTTTCGACACCGCGGTGTCCCCTGTGCTCCACACGGCCCATAATTAGGGTCTGTTTGGACGTCCGCACCGATCCAGCCGGCCAGCCCCTAGCCGCACAGCCAGTGGTGAGCCCGGACCCGGCGCCTTCGTGTCTCCTGTTCTCGCTATGCGCTGTACGTCCGGACGATCGCAGGCAAGCTGCGAGATCATCAACTCCGAGATCAATCGCGTCACCTGGGGAGCCGCCACACTTGTCCCATTCATCGCCACAACGGACCCACTGCGCGTGCCCGCGGCGAGCAGATTTCTGTACACTGACGACTCGTCTCCGACTGCCGACACGTCGGGGCTGCGGATTGGGGACGCGCCACCCGCAGTCGCGCGACCTCCCCCCCCCGAATATTCGCTGACATCCTTGTCACTGCGACGATATGCACCCGCAACGATCGCGCGCGTTCCTGTTGCCAATGCGTTGATTGTACTTTCCCTCCGGACCGGGCTGGAGCCCCTGTCGTCTTGCTCCAGTCGCCCGGCAAGATCGAAACGCACGTAATCCTGGTCCTCAAAGCGAGATTGTCGCCCTGACAACGGATAGCCAAATGGCGTGTCGCCGCGCTGAATCCAGACATCGACTGTCGTTGCTGCCCTCTTGTTTTTGAACTCGATCAGCCACGTCCCCGACGGCGCCGTACGTGGAGGAGTTGTAAGAGCAGCGGTGGGCGCCATGGCAAGGAATATCTGTGATCGCTCCCCGACTGTAGCATCGTATTTCGCGAAGAACCGGAGCCGGCCTCCTACGCGCCACTGCCAGTTCTGGTTAGCCCCGATCCAGGGACTACGCTGGTTCGTCGGAGTGGTAATCCTTATGGCGATTTCGGGCCGGGACTTCTCTGTTGGCTGTTTGGGCAGCCAGAGCTCCATAAAGCTGTTGGCCTTATCGTCAGGCTGCACGCGCCACTTCAAGCGCTCGGGCTGCTGGCTACGGACTGACGCCTGAGACAGTTGGACGAAGGCATGACATCGCGCCAGATAGTGATTTCCGGCCGGCAGAACGACCCTGAGCGGTGCGGTGCGTGACGCTATCAACTGATCAATCGCAGCTTCCAGCTGTGACGTTCCGTCGTGCGGGCCTGCAATGGTCCCATAACTCAAATTGATGACCACAGGGATTGGCCCCGTCCCTTCAGCGGCCGAAATCTGATCCGCACGGCTGAGCACATAGGAGATGGCGGCGTAGACATTCGGAGTCAGGAATGCGCCCGACGTCTCCTCTGTCACCCACTTCGGCAATTGAACGCCGATAATATAGGGAAGGCTGGGATCTTCAGGAACCGCATGCTTCGGATCGCGCCCGCAGGCGATATCCATGACATGCGTTCCGTGCTTAGCGCGGCGAGCAACCAGCTTCTGGCCGGCCAACCGATAGAACTCATCCTCATCCAGCAGTCCAGTATGCGTGCAGGACGTCAGCAGCCGATTGATCTCATTCTCCTGCAGCTCGCGCCCCCAGCCGAAGCCCGTCGGCATGCCTGTGTTTGTGTGATCATCCTGGTTCCAGAAGTACTTCACCCGTGATCGGCCATTCCGAAAGCGGAATCTCTCATGCGCGAATGCCAATCCGTCATCGATGATCGCAACAATTGCCCGCCGCGACAGCCTTGTGGCAAGCAACGGCTGCTCGACCGGGTCCGTCTTCTCGAACAGATGTGTCGTCGGCGTTCCAAGCTCGATTCGATTGATCGAGGGCAGCAGGGGCGCAAACCGTTTGGCCTCTCCGCGCGATACGTTGCCACCAACAATTGCGGAAAGAGCCTCGCGCCTTGCGATCGCCATACAGCATGTTAGATCGGCACCTCTCAGCGAGGGCGGCGCCCCTTGATAGACCGCAGGAATTCGAATGGACTGATCCAGCCCCGAGCTCACGACGGAACGGGCAAAGGCTTCCGCGGGTCCATCAAGCTCCAACAAGACCCAGAACCACTCACCCGGCAGATAGGCGAACTCGGTCAGCACTGCCCATTCGAGATAAGGCGAAACCCGCTTCTGTCCTTCTGCCATAACGCACACCTCGCGAATGCGATCGCCCTACCACCATTACCTAGCAACTACCTCACCTCTGCCAACGCCGCGTCCCACAACCACTTCAGAATCGGTGATACAGCCGGCGGCGTGGAGGCAAGAAAATCGACATAGGGCGGATCGATCAGGGGACTCGGCTTTTCCTGCCCGTTTGCTGGATTATAGAAATCATGGAAATCGAAATCCTGAGTAGCTGCGTATCGCCCGCCGTCAAAACGCCAGGCGTTGAACCTCGACCCACCTTTCGCCCGCAGAATGAAATAGCGGGCAAGTGACAGTCCAAGCACCTGACCGGCCGCAGTGTCGACCGGGAAATGGACACCCGCCACTGTGCGGTTGACCGCTATGCGGGCCGCCTGTCGCATCAACTGCTCACCCAGTTTCGGTTCGCGCCCGTACAGCTCCCACAGGATGCGCGCAATCATGTGATTTTCGGTTGAATGACCGCTCGGAAATGTCCCGTGGCCCGGCGTTAGAATGATCGGTTGGACCTGAGACGACAGCTCATACGGTCGCCAGCACGCCAGAGCGTGCTTGATGCGCATTTCCACCGCGGTCGCAAACCGGAGCGCAGCATCGAGCAGCTCGATCGTCTTCTTGGTGCGCTCCGGATGCAGGTTCACCACCGAACTCCAGAACGCGTATTGAGGGCCGAGCTGGGTCACGATTTCCGAAACACGATCCTCGCGAAGATCGGAGTATTGATCCAGAAACTCCAGCTGGCCTTTGAAAATGTCGGCAGACGGTCTGATCAAGGTCGCGATCCGGCTCGATTTTGCTTTGGGGGACGGATCTGTCGCTGTGGTTTGAACGTGGAACTGCCAGACCGTGACCGACTTTTCGCTCGGTGTCCGGGAGACGTTCTTGCCCTGTTGCTTGTAGCTGAATTTCTCCGAGTGGCTCGTAAAATGGAGGTGCGACAGCAGTTCGAAGTCGATGACCGCCGCCCGCACCCACGGCTCCCAGAGCGCGAGGTTCTTCTTGTCGTCCAGCCCGCGTGGCGACCGATTGACGGTCTGACCGAGCCAGCTTCCGACGATACCATCGCGGTGCTTGACGAGTGCATCGGCAACCAGCGGCGACCCATAACTGCCATAGGGCCCAGCTCCAGCACCGCCCGCGCCTCCGGCGCCGCCTGCGCCGCCTGCTCCGCCAGCACCACCGGCGCCACCGGCCCCGCCAGCACCTCCTGCGCCCCCCGCACCGCCTTCAGGACCCATCGTGCACATGCTTTCGCTCCCGTTCTGCTAATTCGGTACACCAGCTCCCTGCAATGCGCTCGACCAGATGCGGCCGGTTTCATATCCGCCACTGGGGTGACGCTCGCGATATTTCGTGACCGTCAAGCCCGGCTCGAGTTTCATCAGCTCAGTCACTGTCTTGCGCGCCTCTTGATGAAGGCCGAGCTGCCACTGCGCGATCGCCAGTGCACGAAACGTGGATGTATGTGTGCGATTTGCGCGCAACGAACGGTTCGCAAGATCGATGGCACGTTTGTATTGTCCGGCCGAAAGAGCAGCCGTTGCGGCCAGGGAATCGTAGAAGTATCTGTGAGGATCAAGCGGCGACAGTTTCAGCGCGTGTTCGGTGTGTTCGACTGCCGCCTTTCCTGCATCCTTGAAGGCGAGAAGCGTTCCCTTTAGCAGCCACGCCATCGCATCGTTGGGATTGACGCTCAGCGCGAGGTCATACTGCTCCTGCGCGACATCAAATTGCTTCAGCAGATTGGTATGAGCAAAACCCATAACCACCAGCGCGAGGGAACAGCGCGGATCTGCACTCAGTGCTCGCCGCCCGCAATCGAGCGCCAGTTGCGTATCCGCACTCCAGTCATCGGTCCATCCCTGCTGCACCCGCAATACGTGCCACTTGGCCATCCATGCCCATGGCACGGCCTGCCGGGGCATACGCTCGGTCAGGACCTGGAGCATCTGGCGCGACCTGTCAAAATCCTGCACCGAAAGGCGATGCATGAGCGCGATCGCCCCCATCAACAAGGTGTAGCTCTCGACGGTCGGGAGTGATTGCGACTGTGCACGTTCAAGCTCGCGCGCCATGATCGCCAGGCTGACCGCCGTCACGATACCCGCAATGGCACCATCCTTTCCGCTGATCAAAGCTGACGCGCTGCAAACGAATGAGTCAGACCAAACGATCGTCAGATTCGACGACGACGCCAATTCTAGATTGATCCGCAGCTTGCTTCCGGCCTTGCGGTAAGAGCCCGACAGAACGTAGTTCGCCGTCAGATAGCTGCTGATCTCCTCGACCGAACTATCCCGCCCGCGAAAGACAGACGTCGACAGGCGCGAGATGACGTTCAGCTCCGATGAACGCGAAAGCGCGGATATGACTTCGTCGGCGAGCACTTCGCCAATGACCCGGTGTTCCGGGCTATCATCGAGCCCGGTGAAAGGCACGACAGCAACAGTGGGGCGCAACTGCGGCATGGATACAGGACCTGGCTCGATCACGGGTCGCGGCCCCGGTGGGCCGACGCGATATGCTCGAACGGGCTCATGCACATGTTTAAGGTAACAAGCTCCCAAATCTTCGACGTCGGCATCCAATACAGGTACTAGCTGGTCGCGAACATCGGCCGATACGACAATTTCTCCCGGCCCAGCCAACCCCGTGAGCCGGGCTGCAAGATTAACGTCAGCCCCGTAAACATCGTGCTCGTCCGCAAGGAGATGACCGACGTGAGCTCCCTCACGGACGAGGATATACTGATCTTGCGGAACGCCTTCATTGATGCCCGCACACGCATTCTGGACTGCAAAGGCAGCTTTCACTGCGAGGGAAGATTGAGGGAATTCCATCAGGAGCCCATCCCCAAGGCTCTTTACAAGCCGCCCCTCGAACCGCGGCAGGATATCTTCATCTATCGTTTTAACGAGCTGTCGCCATCGTTGTACGGTACTGGCCTCGTTCTCCTCCATCAGTCGCACAGACTCGACCACGTCCACGAAGAGCAGTGTGCGCACCACCCATTCCGGACTCTCGAATGCAAGTGAAGCGCTTGATCTAGCCATCAGCCACGCTGGTCACTGTTCTGATCCGCACTCTTGTGTACTAACGCGCACAATCTCGGTATCACGCTCGGTCAACTGCAAGGCGCCGTGAGAAAGCCGATAATCAGGACTTAAATGGTAGGCAAACCATCCGCGGGCGAATTGCACTCAATTTTACCCGCCTAGAACTTGTCAGCTAGACTTGAACAACGGCGATTTCAGGACGCCGCTCCTGACAGCTAGATTGCTCCCACGTCGCCGCGTGACTCGACTTGGATACGCCAGCCGTTGTCTTCAATACCTGCCGCCGGATCGAATGGTGCTGTCCCGATCATAGACCAGGAATTCTTCAGCCGGCAACTGCGACCTGCGCGTAGCTGTGGCGCCTCCAATCCTGACGACGGGTGCATATCGTTAAAGCCTGAAACGATTTTTTTCACGACGGTAGGTACTGCGACAGTCTGCCCAAGCACGATCGCACACATGAGGACGACGCAAACCACGCCAGCCCTGATCATCAAGCGGTGGTATAATCGACGATAGGATTGCTTCAGTTCATCTTCTGATGCACTCATGATTGCCTCCAGATGAGGCATATAGCCTTACTGCGTCCCGCTGGAGGTGGATGTGACGAGCGTCACATCTCGGGATGATTTTTGTCTGATTACTGATGTTCTTGCTCCGGCCTCGCCGCCCGATACTGTAGATGCACGTTGCCGGGCATGCTGTACGATCGTTCAGGGCGATCAGCTCTTGAACCTCGGAAGTAATTCTAGCCGCAGCTTTCATCGCCCGGCAGCGCGATCAATGGGAATTTCTAATACAACGCCCCAGCCGCCTTAAGCCAAGAGATAGCGTATCATGCTATGCGTGGCTTCGAGGAAGTGCTGCGTATTCCTGGTCGTAGTTGGCGTAGGATTCCTTGAGCGTCGCCAGATTGAGCAGCATCGTCGCGGCCAGCGCGTTCGAACTATCAAAGACTTCGGTGCGCACCCACAGGCTCTCGGTGCGCTTGCTGCCGGACATCGCGACGACCTTGCGCTCTATGCGGTAGTCTTCCCCAACAAACAGCGGACCTCGTAGCAACCGGATTTCCTGATCGGCGAACAGGCCGACTGCCGGCCCCTTGACCGGCAGACGATCCTTCTTGCTGCCGTGCTGAAATAACACACTGAGCATTTCCATCGGAATGATCGCGCGTCCCCATGGCGAGTTGCCAGCGCTCTCTGGCGCGTAATAGGGCGACGGCTCAGTGATGACCTTGAGCTTCTGTTCAAGCGAGAATGGATAGAGCTCGCCCATGTTCTGATCGAAATCCATCCGGACAATCTGCGGTGCTGTGGTCATGCCGAGCTTGATGTCGCGCAGGATTACGGCATCACTCAGCGGCTTCAGCTCAGTGAGTCGGATATCCAGGGCGGAGGCCGGCGCGTCACTGCCGATCGATGCACTGCCGCGCAACACTTCGGTGCCGTCCTTTTTCATCATCCTGATCGTGGCGCAATTGCCGCCATCGGTCGGCTTTTCGACAATGGCCTGTACGTCCTCGCCCTCAAAGGCGGCAGCGCGATAATGCGCGGAAATGCAGCCGGTCTCGAACCAGTCCTTGCCCCATAGCCGTTCGCAGAGCGGCGCGAACTGACTGAAATGGGTGGGGCCTTCGATGGTCCCGCCCTTGAAGCCGAGCTTTTGTGCTGTCGCATCGTCGTGAATCGAGGCGTGCGAGTCATAGGTCTGCGCATGCAGCATCTGGCGCGGCTGGCGCCACGGGCCGACCAGTGCATCTCCTGTGTCGTCGATCGGCGTATCGAATGCGGCTGTTGTCATGACGATATCCTCGAGATTGGTGCTACCAGGTGTCGACACAGGGACGCTTGCGGTCATCGCGCTGCGGCGGCTTTGGCACCGATCGCAGGCCCGCCATCACCCAACGCCGCGTTTCGGCGGGGTCGATGACATTATCGATCTCAAACACCGACGCGATGGAGACAGCCTTGCCGTTGGCATAGAGCTCGGCAACCTTGTTCTTGTAATATGTCTCGCGCTCCACCGGATCGGTGATTGCTTCCATTTCCTTGCGGAAGCCAAGCCGGACATAGCCTTCCAGCCCCATGCCGCCGAATTCGCCGGTCGGCCAGGCCGCGGTGAAGAACGAGGCGTGAAAACCGCCGCCGATCATCGACTGCGCGCCGAGCCCATAGCCCTTGCGCAGCACGATGCCGAACAACGGCACTGTGATGCTCGCGCCAGTGACGAACATGCGCGCGACATGGCGCACGATTGCAGTCTTCTCCGCTTCCGGCCCAACCATGAAGCCCGGCGTATCGCAAAGCGACACGATCGGAATGTCGAATGCATCGCAGAGCTGCAGGAAGCGCGCGGCCTTGTCGCCGGCTGCGGCGTCGATGGCACCGCCGAGATGTTTCGGATTATTGGCGATCAGGCCGAATGGCTTCCCCTCGATACGAATGAACGCCGTGATCATGCCGACGCCGAAATCGCGCCGGATTTCGAGCACGGAGTCCTCATCAGCGATCAGATCGATCACCGCGCGGATGTCATAGACGCGCAACCGGTTCTCCGGAATCGCACGGCGCAGCAGCCGCTGATCGGGCGCACGCCATTCCGTCACTGCGCCCTGGAAGTAGGACAGATATTTCTGCGCAGCCCGCGTCGCTTCCTCCTCGTCCTCGACCAGAATATCGACGACGCCGTTCGGCGACTGGAACGATACCGGCCCGACTTCGGCCGGATGATAGACGCCGAGGCCCCCGCCTTCGATCATCGCAGGACCACCCATACCGATCGAAGCGTTCTTCGTGGCGATGATAACATCACAACAACCGAGCATCGCGGCATTGCCCGCGAAGCAATAGCCCGACACCACGCCGACCACCGGGACGAGTCCCGACAGTTTGGCGAATTGCACGAAAGACGGCCCGTCGAGACCCGTCATGCCGAGCCGGTCGGTATCCCCGGGACGACCGCCGCCGCCTTCGGCATAGAACACCAGCGGCATCCGCCATTGCTCGACCAGCGACAGCATGCGGTCGATCTTCTTGTGGTTCATATGGCCCTGGGTGCCCGCCAGCACCGTGTAGTCATAGGAGATCACCATGCAGCGCGCTTCGTGCTCGCCGAATTTCGCGGCATTGACCGTGGCCATACCGGCGACCAGACCATCGGCCGGCGTGTTCTTGATGAGATCGTCGAGCGCGCGGCGACGACGCTGGCCGGCAATGGCGAGGCTGCCATATTCCATGAACGAGCCGTCATCGACCAGTTGCGCGATGTTCTCGCGCGCCGTGCGCTGATTGGTCTTGCGGCGTCGCTCGACCGACGATGGCCGGTTTTCATCCAGCGTGTTGCCCTGACGGGCCATCATTTCGGCGAGATCCGGCCGGATGTGGTCGAGATCGAAATCGGCCTCTTCCGTGGCGAGGTCGCCGGCCACGTCCTGCGGTTCGATATAGAGAATGGGCTCGCCCTGCATCAGCGTGACGCCATCCGATGCCGCGATCCGGGTGACGCGACCACCCTGCTCCGCAGTCACCAGATGCTCCATCTTCATGGATTCGATGATGGCGAGTTGCTGGCCGGGCCTGACAACATCACCTTCGGCCACCGGGATGGACACGACCGTGCCCTGCAGCGGCGCCGCGACCGGAACCGATCCTTCCGGCGCGAGCTGCACGACGTCGGCAGACGTCCGTGCATCACCGGTTGATCCGCTCGCGGCGAATAGTGGCTTGCTCGCTGCCGGTGCGGCAGCGACAAGATCGGCGACGTTGCGATCGATGAAACTGGTGCTGATCCGATTGGCCTGGAAATCGGCATTGGCCAGGACCGCCTGGATCAGCGGGATATTGGTGGCGACGCCCTCGATGCGAAATTCGCGCAATGCGCGCGTGCCCTTGGCGACCACATCCATCCACTTCAACGGCGAATGGACGATCACCTTGGCAAGCAGCGAGTCGAATGCCGCACTGGTCTTGTAGCCGGCATAACCGAACGTATCGACACGCACACCCGGGCCTGCGGGCGGCTCGAAGATCGCGAGCGTGCCGCCGGTCGGCCTAGTGGCGCCGGTAGCATCCATGGTCTCCATATTGATGCGAAGCTGCATGGCGAAACCGCGCGGGCTCGGCACCGACGCCTGATCCAAGCCAAGCGACGCCAGCGTGGCACCGCCGGCAACGGCGAGCTGCGACCGCACCAGATCGACCGACAGCACTTCCTCGGTCACCGTGTGTTCGACCTGCAGCCGTGGATTGGCCTCGATGAAGGCGAAGGCGCCGTCGCCCTCCCCGGCTTCGCCATCGACCAGAAATTCGAAGGTGCCGAGGCTGTCATACTTCGCCTCCGACGCGAGGTTTCTAGCGGCTTCAACGATGCGGCTGCGCAATTTGTGTGACAGCGACGGGCTCGGTGCAACTTCGACCAGCTTCTGATTACGGCGCTGGATCGTGCATTCGCGCTCCCAGAGCTGGCTGATATCGCCGTGCCGATCGCCGATGATCTGTACTTCGATATGGCGGGCATTGCGAAAGAGCCGCTCGACATAGACACCGTCGCTGCCAAATGCCGCCTTGGCTTCTGACTGGCAGCGCGCATAGGCATCATCGAGATCCTCCGCGCGTTCGACAACGCGCATGCCGCGACCACCGCCGCCAGCCATGGCCTTGATCATGACGGCGGCATTGCTACCGAGCGATGTGAAGAACGCTTTCACCTCATCAAGCGTCGAGGGGCCCGTGGTGCCCGCGATGATCGGCACACCACAACGCTTGGCGAGTTGCTTGGCCGCGACCTTGTCGCCGAACAATTGCAATGCCGCGGGCGACGGACCGACAAAGGTGATGCCCTCTTCGGCGCAGCGGCGGGCCAGATCGGCATTCTCGCTGAGAAAGCCGTAACCCGGATGCAGCGCATCGCAGCCGGCCGCCTTCGCCGCGCTGATCACGCCTTCGATGTCGAGATAGGCACGCGCGCCGCGGCCAGGAATCTCCCGGGACTCATCGGCGATCCTCACATGCAGCGACAACGCATCATCGGCCGGATAAATCGCGACGGTGGCAAGGCCGGCATCCGCCGCGGCGCGCGCGATACGGATGGCGATCTCGCCGCGATTGGCGATCAGTAGCTTGCGAAAGGGCATCAAAACTCTCCGTGAATAACAGACGCGATCCGGGGCGGCACCGACCGCACCCGTGGCCATGTAATTTTTCGATCTACTGCGACGCGTTGGCGTCGAGTTCCTGCTTCTTCACCTTGCCGGTGGCAGTCATCGGCAGCGCATCGATGATGCGGATCTCAGGCACCTTGTAGACGGCCATCCGTTCGGCACACCACGCCTGCAGTTCGGCTGGCGTGACGGTGCCCCTCTCTTCCGGCTTGAGCTGGATGAAGGCGACCGGCACCTGCCCCTTGCCGGCATCATCGCGGCCGACAACGCCTGAGCCGAGCACCTTCGGATGTTGCCCGAGCAGCGCTTCGATCTCTGGCGGAAACACGCTCATGCCCTTGACCTTCAGCATCTCCTTGCGACGACCGAGGAAGTGCAGGAAGCCGTCGGTATCGATGGTGCCGATATCACCCGTCCGCAGCCAGCCATCGATCAGCGATTCCGCGGTTGCCTGCGGCTTATTCCAGTAACTCTTGAGCAGCGATGGCGTCCGCACGCGGATCTCGCCCTCGCCTCCGAGCGGCACAAGTTCACCAGTCTCGAAATCGGTGATTTTGAATTCGGCGCCCGGAACGGGAAGACCGACGAAGATCGGCTGCGACAGAAGATCGAAATCATCGTCCTGGAATCCCGCAGTGAGGGTGTTAGACGTATGCGTTTCCGTCATCCCCCACGAAGCCTCCGTAAGGATCGTGCCGGTGAGGTCCTTCCAGCGTTTGCGATAGGCCGGATTGAGCTTTTTCACGAACGAGACGACACGCACCTGATTAAGCGACGACAGGTCGAATTCCTTGAAGCGCGGATGGTCCATCAGCTCGACGGCGCCATCGACTGGCATCGCGGTGACATTGACCTTGTAGCGATCGATCGCCGACAGCGCCCCGACGGCGTCCCAGCGCGCAAGCAAAACCAGCGTCGCGCCCGCGAACAGCGGGAAGATGAGGCCAAAATTCTCACCGGCAATCCAGAACTCGGGGAAGAACGACAGGAAGACACTGTCCTCGTCGGCAACCACCGAGATGCCGTAATTGGCTGCCGCCGTGTAGACCATGTCGCCCTGGGTGTGCACGCAGCCTTTGGGCATACCGGTGGTGCCGCCGGTGTAGTTCAGCGCGGCAACATCATCGAGCGCTGCCGGCGGTAGCGGCGTCGGCGCAGGCATCGCGGCCAGCGCCGGCAACAGGTCGGTCGCACCGGGGACAGCAATACGTGGCGCGCTGATCGAGTCAGGAACGGGAATGGTCGGCCTGGCCGGAATGACATCGGCAAAACTGGTGACGATCACCTCGCGCAGTTTGGTCTCGCCGCGCACCTGATCAACCACCGGCACCAGCTGGTCGAGTGCCACGATCACTTCGGCATCGGTGTCGTTGAGCTCGTAGGAAAGTTCGAAAGCGCGCGACAGCGGGCTCACTGGCACATGAATGGCGCCAAGTTTGAGAATGCCGAAGAACACGATGTGGAATTGCGGACAGTTCGGCAGAAACACGGCGACCCGGTCACCCTTGCGGACTCCCTTCTCCATCAATAATGCGGCAAAGCGATCGCTCTGCGCGTCGAGTTCGGCATAAGTGGTGACGTGGCCATAGAAGATCACTGCAGGCTTTTCAGGATTACGCCTCGCCCAGGCGCGCAAATATTCGGTCAGCGCGATTTCGCCATGCGGATATTGCGGCTTGTTGGGCGTACCCTTGGGCCAGGCCTTGGCCCATAATTCATGCAGCCTGGCGAGATACTCTGCCTCGGTTCCAGTTTCCCTGGCACTTGCGGTCATCACCGTCTTCCTTGTTTTTGATCTTGTGTCAGTTGCGTTTCATTGTCGGATCGAGCGCAACGCGCAGCGATTCACCCAGTGTGTTGAAGGCCAGTGCGGTGAACAGGATTGCCAGGCCGGGCGGATACATCTGCTCCGGGGCGATCTCCATGTTCTGATAGGCGCGCGCCAACATCGCGCCCCAGCTCGGATCCGGCGGCTGAATGCCGAGGCCGAGAAAGCTGAGACTGGCTTCAGCAAGCAATGCCGCTGCGAGCAGCAGTGTGACCTGAACGATCACCGGCTGGATGGCATTCGGCAGCACGTGTCGCCACAGGATGCGCGGCGTCGATCCGCCGAAGCAACGCGCGGCATCGACATAGAGCTCATTGCGCACCACTAGCGTGCGCGCCCGGACCAGCCGCGCCAGTTGCGGTGAAAACACGATGCCAACCGAGATCATGCCGTTGGTGAGGCCGATGCCGAGCGCACCCGTCACGGCGATCGCCAGCACGATGGCCGGGAACGACAGGAAGCTGTCGATGACACGGCTGATCACTGTATCGACCCAGCCGCCGAGATAGCCGGCGAGGACGCCGACCGGTACGCCGATCATGACGGCGATCGTGACCGCGAGAAAACTCGCATAGAGCGATGCCATGCCACCATAGATCAGGCGGCTGAGCGTATCGCGGCCAAGATCATCCGCGCCGAGCCAGTGCTGCGGCGACATCTGGGCCATGGCCGCATCGAGATCCTGTGCCGCGGGCGCATAGGGTGAAATCCATGGCCCCAGGATCGAGATCAGCAACAATGCGAGCAGAAATGTCAGGCTCAGCGCGCCACGAATGTCCGTCACGAACCAGCGTGCAAAGCCCGAGAAACGGCGCGGCCGGCGCTCGCTGATCATTACGGTATCCGTCATGACGAAATCCTCGGATCGAGGACGCTATAGAGAATATCCGTGAGCAGATTGAGCGTGACGACGATCAGCACCATCGCGAACACCACGCCCTGAACCACAGGGAAATCGCGATGCATCGCGGCATTGACGATCAGGCCGCCCATGCCGGGAATCGCGAACACGGCTTCGACCACCACCGTTGCCGCCAGCATCCGGTTCGCCAGCAGGCTGACGACGGTGAGCAGGTTGACGCTGACATTCTTCAATCCGTGGCGCCACAGGATCGACGATGGCGGCAGGCCCTTGGCGTGTAGAGTACGTACCTGCTGCGACGACAGGATTTCGACCAGCGACGATCGAAGCTGTCGCGCCACTTCGGCGATGCCGCCGGAGGCGAGTGCGAGCGCCGGAAGAATGGCGTGACTGAGCGCGGCCCATGGATCCTTCATCAGGGGCGCCGCGCCAGTGGCCGGCAGCCAGTTGAGCTGCAGCGAGAAGAACGCCACCAGCAGCATGCCGAGCCAGAAGTTCGGCACCGCGACGCCGAGCGAAGCGATGGCCATGACGATACTATCGATCCACGATCCCGGCTTTGTTGCCGCCGCTATGCCGAGCGGAATTCCAATGATCAGCGCCGTCAGCAGCGCCAGCGCCACGATCAGCAGCGTATGCGGCAGGCAGCGCTGAATCGAGGTCAGTACCGACTCGTTGGAAATCAGCGAATTCGACAAGTCACCATGCATGGCCTTCCACAGCCAGGACCCGTACTGCAGGAAGAATGGCTGGTTCAGGCCATAGAGTTCGCGGATCTCGGCGATCCGCTGATCCGAGGCATTGTCACCTGCAAGCGTCACCGCAACATCGCCCGGCACCAGCTTGAGCAGGCCGAACACGATGAAGGTGGACAACACGATCACCGGAATCGCCTGCAACAGACGACGGCCGATAATGCGGAGACGTGCAGAATTAAACATGTGCAGATTCACACCAGATGAAGGCGCCGCGATCATCGCGGCCCCGATCACTTACCCAAGAGAGATGTTTTCGAATTTCGGCTTGCCGAGCAGGTTGGGTTTGAAGCCCTTCACCTTCTCCGACAACGCATCGAGTTCGAACTGGAACGCGAGCGGCGCCGACAGCGCATTCTCTACCGTGATGCGCTGGATCTTGGCGAATACTTCGGCACGCTTGGCCAGGTCCTCGCTGACGCGGCTTTCCTTGATCAGCTTGGACAGCTCGGGGTCTGCGGTGCGGCCTGCGTTGTAATAGGCGTCTTTGTCGAAGCCGAGGCCGTAGGTCATGCTCGGATCGGGACGTCCGGTCCAGGCCGACACCAGCAGGTCGAACTTCTTCTCGGTCGCAAAGAACTGCGCGCTGATTTCAGCGATCGTACCGCGAGTGAATTTGACGCGGATGCCCGCCTTGCCGAGCTGATCCTGAATCACCTCGCCGCGCCGGACCGAATCCTGGTCGGTGTAGCCACCGATGGTCAGTTCAAGGCCGTCCTTGTAACCGGCCTCGGCGAGCAATTGCTTCGCCTTCTCCGGATTGTGCGGATACATCCCCGCAACATCCTTGTTGAACGCCCAGTGCGAGCTTGGCAGCGTCATGCGCGCAGGCTCGCCGAGCCCGCTGAGCGTAGCCTTGACGAAGGCATCGCGGTCGAGCGCGAAATTGATTGCCTGACGGACCTTGAGATTATCCAGCGGCGCGCGCGCATAATTGAGATAGAGCTGGATGCAGTACAGCGTCGGCGAGCTGACCGTGGTCAAATTTTTGGCACGCTCGATCACCGGCTTCAATCGTGCCGGCAGCGCGAACGCCATATCATTCTGACCGGCGACCACGGAACGCAGCGCGGTGGCATTTTCCGTGATGATGTTGAACTCGATGCCGTCGAGATACGGCCGGCCCGGGCGCCAGTAATCTGCGTGGCGCGTCACGACGATGATCTCGTTGTCGTTCCAGCGCACGAATTTCCACGGTCCGGCGCCGACCGGCTTGCGGTCGGTCTCATTGCCAAGCGCCTTGATATTGGTCGGCGAGACCATCATACCGGCACGATCCGACAGGATCGCTGGGAGCGCGGTGTCGGGATTCTTCAGCTTCAGCGTCACTTGCAGCGGGCCGGTGACCTCGGCCGAATCCACGCTGGACAGATCGGGCTTGATGTTGGAGCGCTGATCGGTGCGGTTGCGATCGAGGTTAAATTTGACGGCCTCGGCATCCATCGGTGTGCCATCGTGGAATTTGATGCCGGCGCTGATGTCGAGCACCATGGTCTTGGGATCGGGGAACGACCACTTGGCCATGCCGGGCTTCGGCTTCAGCGTCTCGTAATCCCACTCCACCAGCGTGTCATACATGGTCCACAGGATGCTGTGGTCCGAGCCGGCACCGCCGGTGGCCGGATCGAGCGACGACGGATTGGCCGGCGCGGCGACCTTCAGCACGCCGCCCTTCTTGGCCTCCTGCGCCCAGGCCGGCAGGCCGAGCGCGCCGGTGGCGGCAGCGCCGCCCATCAGCGCCAGCATGTCACGACGACGCAGCGTTCGCTTGCCCAGATCTATTGTCTTCATTCGAAAATCCTCCCGATGATTATGATGCGCGTTGCGCTTTTTGATTATCTGGCGGTGGACCGTCCGCCGTGGCGAAATGGCAGGCCACGCGGTGTCCCGGCTTGACGTCGCGCCAGGCCGGCACTTCCTTGGCGCAACGCGCTTGCACCGACGGGCAGCGCGTGCGGAAGCGGCAACCCAAGGGCGGCGCCACCGGGCTCGGAATTTCACCTTCGAGAATGATGCGGCGGTCGACCCGCAAATGCGACGGCAACGGGACCGGCTCGGCCGACAGCAGCGCGCGCGTATAGGGATGCAATGGCCGCTCAACCACATCCTCGGCCGGACCGAGCTCCATCAGCTTGCCGAGATAGGTGACAGCGATCCGGTCGGAGATGTGCGAGACCACCGAGATGTCATGGGTGATGAACACATAGGTCAGACCGAATTCGCGCTGCAGATCGGCAAACAGATTGAGCACATCGCCGCGGATGGAGACGTCGAGCGCTGCCACCACCTCGTCGCAGACGATGACCTTGGGCCGCAGCGTCAGCACGCGCGCGATGTTAACACGCTGCTTCTGGCCGCCGGACAACTGATGCGGATAGCGATCGGCGGCTTCGGCAGCGAGGCCGACACGCTCCAGCACCTCGATGCCACGGCGGCGGCGCGAGGCATGATCGCCCTCGCCCATGATCTCCAGCGGCTCGACCACGCTGTCGATGATCGTCATGCGCGGATTGAGCGCGGCATTCGGATCCTGGAAGATGATCTGGTAATCGCGGCGATGCTTGCGAAACGCGCTTGTGCCGAGGGCAGCCGGATCGGTGCCGTCATGCAGGATCTGGCCATGACTCGGCCGCAGCAGCGACACCAGCGCACGGCCGAGCGTGGTCTTGCCCGAGCCGGATTCACCGATGATGCCGAAGGTCTCGCCGGCGCGGACGTCGAAATCCATGCCGTCGATCGCCTTGACGGTGTCGCGGCCGTCACGGGTCGGAAACAGGATGCGCAGATCGCGCACCGCGAGTATGCCGCTGTCGCGATTGTGGCGTTGCATGCCTGACATCAATTCACCGCCCCCGGCAGCAGGAGTTCGGGAGCACGCCAGCAGCGCGCGGAACGGCCATTCCCGATCTCGACCATCGGCTGGTTCTGTGCGCAGCTCGCAACGGCGTGGCTGCAGCGCGCGCGGAAGCGGCAACCGGCGGGCATTGCACTGGGCGACGGTACGCGGCCGGGGATCGAGGCCAACACGCCGCGGCGCTTGCTCAGGCCCGGCAGCGAGCGCAGCAGCCCCGACGTGTAAGGATGACGCGGCCGCGTCAGCACATCGTCCACCGGCGCGTCTTCGACGACCTCGCCGGCATACATGGTGATCATGCGGGTGCAGGTTTCGGCAACGACGCCGAGATCATGGGTAATGAAGATTAATGCCGTGCCGGTACGCTCGCTCAACGAGCGCAAGAGATCAGTGATCTGCGCCTGCACGGTCACGTCGAGCGCCGTGGTGGGCTCGTCGGCAACCAGAAGCTTGGGCTTGCAGATCAGCGCCATGGCGATCATCACGCGCTGACGCATGCCGCCCGAGAGTTGATGCGGATATTCGTCGCAGCGCCGCTCCGGCGCAGGGATGCCGACTTCACGCAGCGCCATAATGGCCCGTTCGCGCCCTTCCGCACGGCTGACCGGAAAATGGATGCGATAGGCCTCGCTGATCTGGTCGCCGACGGTGAAGACGGGATCGAGCGCGCTCATCGGCTCCTGGAAGATCATCGCGATCTCGCGCCCGCGCACCGCGCGCATACGTCGCGGCGACAGCGTGGCCAGGTTGGTCCCGTTGAACAGGATATCGCCCTGGATTCGTGCCGACTGCGGCGGCAGCAATCGCAACAGCGAGAGACCGGTGACGGTCTTGCCGCATCCGCTCTCACCAACCAGACCGACGCGTTCGCCCGGCGCGATGGTGAAGTTCACATTGCGGGTGATCGGCAGCGCGCCTTTCGCCGTCGCGAACGACAGCGAAAGATCGCGGACCTCCAGCAGCGGCTGCGGCGAAACGCCGACATGCGCGGTCGCATCTGCTCGTGACGCGGGCACAGCGGATATGTCGATCACGCCCGTCATCGCAGCGCGCTCGCCAAAATGCGAACAGGTGCGATGCGCATCACGTGTTGTGGTTGAGAAAGCCGCGGATCCAGCGTCCGCGCATGGCGATCGAAGCCGCAGATGCGCGGCTGTCGGGGCGTTGTCAGCCGGGCATGCGCCGGCGCGAACATGGTCGCCATGTTACCTCCCTTGCCATCCCGGTTGTGCAGATCTTGCCGACTGCCCGCGGGACGTTCCATCGCGCTCCGGCTTGAGCCGGTATGTGTGAAAGCGACGGTGCCCCAATGAAAGGTGACTGGTTGTCAATTGTCAACAATTGACTTCTGCGATACCTAGGCCTGTATTGCTCGATATGCGAGCACCGACAGGAGGGGTTATGGCAGCGACATTTCGCAAGCCATCCGGTGACAACGAAAGCGACGTCGAACGGAGATTTGCGCCGCGCACGATCCCCGACCAGGTTGCCGAGGAACTCGGCGCCGAGATCGTCTCTGGCCGCCGCAAAGCGGGCGAGCGTCTTGTCGAACTCGACCTGGCGCGCGATTTCGGCGTCAGCCGTGGCCCGATCCGTGAAGCGATCCGCATTCTCGAGCGCCGGCGCCTGGTCGACATCTTTCCGCGGCGCGGCGCCTATATCAGGCCGCTATCACTCAAATCGGTGGCCGACCTGTTCAATGTCCGCACCGCACTGTCGATGCTGGCAGTGCGCACCATGGCGACCACGCCGGTCGAAAGCTTCATCGACACATTGGCGCGCCGCTGCGATGAGTTGAGAGCCGGCGTCGAGATCGATGATCCGATGGCTTTCGCACGCACCACGACGCGGGCGGTCAAGACCATTGCGCGCGGCTCGGGCAACGAACTGCTTGTCGAACTGCTCACCGATCTGGCCAACCAGACCGTATGGGAAACCATCTGGAAGACACCGCTGGATTATCAGACCCGCGACATCCGCCGGTTCAGCGCTGACCTGATGGCATCGACGTTGAAGGCGATCCGGCAACGCAAGCCGAATGCTGCTGTCACACATCTCGGTCAACTTCTGGAAAGCGACCGCGACCGCGCCCTATCCACCCTGTCGCGCATTCGTGGAGAGACATTCGACCTGAGTGCACTCACACATAGCGATGGGCACGGTATTGTTCCGGCAGACATTACGCTCGCTTCGCGCGGGTGAGATTCGATGAAGCAATTGCGGTGTTGATTGAAATGACGCATCTTGATCGCTTCCGATGTCACTTCAAGACGACCGCGGACGTTTGAGAAGATAGGCAATGTCCACGAATTCGCACCTTATCGTGACCGTACACGGAATTCGAACCTACGGGCATTGGCAAGAGCGGCTCGAACGGCTGGTCAAAAAGGACCCCAGCGACCGCGATGTCGAATTCATAAATTACAAGTTCGGCTACTTCTCAGCGATCTCATTCGCCATCCCGTTCCTTCGATGGTGGCTGGTCCGCAGATTTCGTACTGATCTTGTGAGGTTGTGCAACATAAATCCACGCACCCGCATTGACCTCGTGGGACATAGCTTCGGGACGTACGTCATCGCGCGGGCTATCGCTACACTACCGCCCGACACGAAGATAACGATCAACACGATCATTTTATCCGGCAGTGTGCTCCCCTCCACGTTTCCGTGGCACGAGTACATCGGCTCCCGTGTTGTCCGCGTCATCAACGACTGCGGCTCGAAGGACTACGTTCTGCTGATAAGCCAGTTCTTTGTACTTTTCACCGGGATGGCAGGCAGGATCGGCTTCAACGGCGCAATGGGTGAGAAATTCCGCAACAGATACTCACCGTTCGGACATAGAGGATACTTCCTGGATGGGGCAGGCAAACCGAACGACGACTATCTACGCAAGCACTGGGTGCCACTGCTGACTTCGGAGGATCCGGCTCCAGTGTTCGACTCTCGAGCAAAGCCGACGGGGTTTGATTTGTCCGTCGAAAAGCTCGCCACACATGCGGGACTGATCAAGCTCGCGATCTATCTCACCCCATTCATCGGGCTGTGGCTTGTTTATAGCAATCTTTACCTGCAAGCCGAGACGGCGCGCGTAGTCGCCGAAATTGCTCGCATGCAGGAGGAGACAGCACGCAAGGAGGCGGGAGCAGCACGCGTGCAAGCGGCAAACGATCTATTGGCCGATGATCCGGACAGGGCCTTGTTACTGGCTCTAGAAGCCTTTCCTGATCAGAGCCGTGGAAGCGACCGTCCCATCATCGCTGGGGCTCGTCTCACATTGGAGAAGGCAATCCGCGCGTCTAAGGAGCTTGCGCGACTAGTCCACGCCGGAAGGGTGACGAGTATATCTTTCAGCCCGAATGGCCAGTGGCTGGCGACATCGTCGCTGGACGGCTTAACTCAGATCTTCGATGTGAAAACAGGGGCGATAGTTACCCAATCAGCCCATGACGGACAGGTCAATCGCGTGCGATTCAGTCCGGACAGTCGACTGATCGCAACAGCCTCAAGCGACAAGACGGCACGTCTCTGGGATGTTGCTACAGGAAAGCAAATTGCACGTCTGGTTCACGACGGATGGGGCGTTCTGGACATTGCATTTAGTCCTGATGGCAAATTATTGGCTACGGCATCGGGCCAAAGCGGCGACTGGCGCACGAAGGCATATGCTCGAGTGTGGGACGTAACAACAGCTACAGAATTGTTGCGATCGCCCCACGACGATGATGTTCAAAGCGTGGAATTTAGCGCTGATGGCCGGCTATTGTTGACACGGTCCGGCAAAGAATATGCTCCCGGGGAAGCGCGGGTAACGGAAATCTCAACGGGCAAGGAATTGATCCGGAGAACCCACAATTCCTCCGCGATCCTGAGCGCTGTCTTCAGTCCGGATGGGAAATCTTTTGCTTCGGCTTCAAATGATCAAACAGCCCGGATTTGGAACATAGCTACGGGTGACGAACTCGTCAAATTGCCGCACGATGGTCCGGTCCGCACGGTTAGATTCAGCCCGAATGGACGTATCCTCGCGACCGAAACCGGTGGAGGCCCTTGGGATAAAAAGGGTGAGGCACGACTATCCGATGCGACGACCGGAAAGACAATCGTCCGGATTGCGTCAACCGAAGATATTACCGAGCTGGCTTTCAGCCCGGATGGACGATTGCTCGCGACAGGCTCTCGGGATGAAGTCGTTCGCGTATGGGACGTAGAGACGGGAGCCGAGATTCGAAAGTTTCCTCATAGCGGCGAGGTTCGAAGTATAACTTTCAGCCCTGATGGCCGTATTCTCGCAACTGGCTCTTATGATAACCGAACCCGTGTGCTGGCGACAGCGTCGAACATCTCGGGGCCAGAATATGTGAGCGGGTTAGCGCAATTGTGGAAGGTTGCGGAAGAACTTGATTTTCCGGAGCTCGTGACTGCCGGCTGGCTCTCAAGCGCCACGTTCAGTCCTGACGCACGGTTGATAGCGACTTCTTCGGGCGGGCCCGGCCCTTTCCAAGGGGAGGCGCGTCTGTGGGATACCAATACAAACATGACTGTTGCCCGGCTTTCCCATGGCGACCAAGTCAGTCGTGCCGTGTTCAGTCCTGACGGGAATCTGTTGGCGACCGCTGCCATCAAAGGCTCTTACCTTTGGAGGGTCGGAACAGGCACCTTGCTGAGGCAACTTCCACATAACGGCCCGCTATTATTCAGCCCTGACTCTCAGGTCATCGTAACTTCAACAACTCATGCCGCTCAATTGTGGGCGATCGGATCGGGTAACAAGATTTCCGATCTTCCTCACGATCGGCAAGTACGTAGCGCTGTCTACAATCGAGATGGAAGTGTCCTGGCCACAGCCGCCGGCAACGATGGTTCAGAAGGATATAGAGGAGAGGCGCGGCTATGGGATCCGCGAACGGGCAAGTTAGCTTTCGTCCTTAAACACAGAGAGTCGGTTTGCTGCGTCGACTTCAGCCCAAACGGGAGTTTACTGGCTACAGCATCCAATGATCAAAAGGCGCGAATCTGGAATGCAAGAACGGGCGAGGAACAATTCCAATTCAGTCACGATAGCGATGTGACCGACGTGGCTTTCAGTCCGAATGGACGCGTCCTGGCATCGGCGTCCGACAATGTCGTCTATATTTGGGATGCAGCAACCGGACGAAAGCTAGCATCGCTATTGCACGACCGTTCAAAGTCATCCGCGCGCTACAGAATCCCCAGCAAGGCGCTTAGATCGAACGGTCGTCCGTACGGAAACGTTCGGGCAATGGCCTTTAGTCCAGATGGCCTCTTTCTGGCGACGGCAGCCGGTGAAGTAACGCGACTTTGGGAAGTCGATACGGGAAACGAATTGGCGCAGTATTCGCGTAGGCTTGAGGGCGAAATCAACAGCATTGCATTCAGTCGCGACGGAATGATCCTGATGGCGGCGTCGGAATCCGGCAATGTCAGCCGTTGGCGGGTTTTCACAACCACCCAATCTCTCGTCGATTTTGCCAGATCGCGCGTAGCGCGGTGTCTTACACCAGCCGAGCGAAGACAGTATTCTTTAGCCGACCGCCCACCACAGTGGTGCATCGAACGTAATCTCTGGCCCTATCTCTCTCAGCACACCGTACCGGAATCGACCACACCTCGCGCACTACCGGGCTGGCTCACTATTGGAACGGATCAATAGGCTGGGCTGGCAAGCCGACGCATTACCCCAGAGTTGGCTTGCCGATGAGCCACGCGCGGAACCGAACGACAATATCTGTCGATATAAAGCGCGATTGATGACCCCATAACTCTGCGCAAGGTTTTCCGTGACTGTTCGTTACCCATAACGCGGCACCCTTCTCTCAGCATCAACCTAAGCGAATCGGCAGCGACATCATGGAAAGGCATGAGGGACGCGAGCTGTTGCTCGCAGATACGATAGCATTCCTGCAACAGGCGATCGGAGAAGGACTCGTGCTCGCCGTCAAGCTGAAGGCGCCACTTTCGCCGGAGATTGTCGCCGCGGCCAGGTATTTACGGGGATATCACGAGGGACCGAGGCCGACGCAGATCGAAGAGCTGCGCAGGGAGCTCCATACTGTCGTGGAGGTGTTCGGCAAGATGCAGTCCGCCCTGCGTCGCAGGCAACTGGGTGACGATCAGATCGCTGCCGACTGCACAACTGGAAACGATAAGCCGACAATGATGAAGGCCGCCTGACAGCCGAATCCACTGCTCTTGCTGCTCCACTGAACCCGAGCCGCGCCATCTGCGACTAATCGGTATGCCACATGCCCTGACACGCGCCTGGACGAGATTGATGGACTGGATCGAGAATGCCGTCCACTTCGTGGACTGGCTGATGGGCGACCCATTCCCGACCAACAAATTTCTGGAAGAGCCGCCAATCAAGGAACGAGCCACTCCCGACAAACGCTCGACGCGCTAGCGCGCGACGCCGTCCGGGTTTCAGTTGATCGAGACCGATCGCCGGCCACGGGAGCCGCGCCAGCTTGCTGGCGCATAGGGCAGCGCCGTGGATGCCGGCGAGCGCCTCACCGCTGCGGCGCCACGCGACACGCGGTTCTTCGGCGCAAACATCCATCCGATCAGGCCGAGCGTTGTTTTGCACCCCGCGGCAGGCGCCGACGCTGCCATCGATGTCGTCTTCAGTCCAAATTGTCTGGGCATTCAAACCTCCATCGCGGGATTCCGATTACGCCAAAAGGGCGTTCCGAATCCCAGCCGAGATTGAATTTATACACCGCGAATCTTGTGGCGCACTTGCGCTGCATCAAGTCGCCAATCAGTGTAGAACGGCGTGTACCATCTGCTCATCGGACGGCCGTGCGGCCATCTTCGCGCGCAGCTCGGCCAGTTCGGTCTCGAGCTGCTGATTGACGAGGATGAGCGCCGCCACGCAACCGCGGGCATCGCCGTGGCAAGCGGCAATCAGATCATCGGCTTCCGCAACAAGCTTGGTCATTGAAAAATCTCCTGCCACGCTTTCGGCGTGCCTACAAATATCGGCCAAGCGTTGCATCAATATTAAACGATGCCGGAGTCCACGGCGTCATCGCCAACGTGCATGAATACCGGTTAAGAGCGCCTTTCCGAGCTCGAAGAATCCACAGGCGACTTTCTGCAATCGGTTTGGGCCGCCCGTTTCTATCGCCGCGCTGCAACCGCGCGTTGATCGCAAAATCACCTGTTTCTGATTAGTCATAGTCCGCAGAAACAGCTACCGCCGCCCGGCTGATCACGACGCGAATTCAAGGACATGCCAATGATGAATAACGGTCGCCCGTTCGGGCTCTATATCGATGGCCGGTTTCAGCCAGCCTCGACCGGCCGCACCATCAGGATCGAGAACCCGAAGGACCGCAGCCATCTGGCAGATGTCGCCGAAGGCGACGAAAAGGATATCGATCTGGCCATCGACGCCGCCGAACGCGCCAGCAAAATCTGGGCGGCGACACCGGGCGCGGTCCGCGGCGACATCATGCACCGGGCCGGCGAATTGCTCGCCAAAAAACTCCCCGAACTAGTGACCATCGAGGTCGATCAGATCGGCCGCGCCCGCCGCGAAATGAGCGCGCAGCTCGGCCGGCTGCCGGAATGGTTTCGCTATTTCGGTGCTCTGGCGCGCACCCATGAGGACACCGTCCCGCCCTTCGGCGGCAATTTCCTGAATTATACCCGCCGGGTGCCGCTGGGCGTCGTCGGCCATGTGACGCCGTGGAATCATCCGCTGCTGATCCTCACCAAGAAGATCGCGCCGTCGATGGCGGCCGGGAATACGATGGTGGTGAAGCCGAGCGAACTGGCGCCGATCACACCTCTTCTGCTCGGCGACATCTTCAAGGAAGCCGGCGTGCCCGATGGCGTCTACAATGTCGTGCCGGGCTACGGCGCGACCGCCGGCAAGGCGCTGACCACCAGCAAGCGGATCAAGAAGATCGATCTCACCGGCGGTACCGAAACCGGCAAGATGGTGGCTTCACTGGCCGGCGCCAACCTCACCAAGGTGGCCGCCGAACTCGGCGGCAAGGCTGCGGTCATCCTGTTTGATGATACACCCATCGAACGCGGCGTGGCGGCTGCATTGTTCGCGTCCTTCATCGCCACCGGCCAGACCTGCGTGCAGGGCGCGCGACTGCTGGTGCAACGCTCCATGCATGACGCCGTCGTCGCCGAACTGGTGAAGCGCACCAATGCGATCCGGATCGGCGATCCGCAGGACATGGCAACGCAGATGGGTCCCCTCGTCTCGGCCAAGCAGCGCGAACTCACCGAGCGCTACGTCAAGATCGGCCTGGAAGAAGGCGCCACGCTTGCGGCCGGCGGCAGACGGCCGGAGGGCAAGCTGTTCGAGAACGGTTATTATCATCAGCCGACCATCTTCACGAATGTGACCGGCACCATGCGGATCGCACAGGAAGAGATCTTCGGACCGGTGGTCGTCGTCATTCCGTTCGATACCGAAGAGCAAGCCATCGCGCTGTCCAACGGCACCGAGTTCGGGTTGGCCACCTCGATCTGGACCCGCGACGTCACCCGCGCGCACCGCGTGGCACATCAGCTCGAGAGCGGCATCGTCTGGATCAACGACCACCACCGCATTGATCCCTGCTCGCCCTGGGGCGGCTTCAAGATGAGCGGAATCGGCCGCGAAAACGGCATCGTCGCCTATGAGGAATACACCCAAATCCAGAACGTCATCGTCAATCTCTCGGACGAGACCTTCGACTGGTATGCCGACGATGGTCAGGAGAAGCGGTATAGCTGAGCGATACCCGCACAGCTTCAACACACACAAATGTCGTCATCCGGCTTGACCGGGTGACCCAGTACACACTGCCATCGACAGGGACACGATGGCGCACACGACCGGTGCCATCGTTTGCTGGATCGCCCGGTCAAGCCGGGCGACGACAGCCGGTGTGAGTGGCGACGGGATATGCTCGTCTAACCAAACCCCGCCACCGCATGCGGCACATACGGCGCTTCAAGGGCAGAAATCTCCTCGCTCGTCAGCTTCAACGACAGGGCCGCCACCGCATCGGTCAGATGCGCCGGCTTCGATGCACCGATGATCGGTGATGTGATGCCCTTCTTCTGCAGCAGCCAAGCCATCGCAACCTGCGCCTGCGGAACGCCGCGCGTCTTGGCGACAGCCGCGACCTGCTCGACGATCTTGCGATCGGAAGCCTCGGACTGCACATAGAGCGTCTTACCGAATTCGTCGGTCTTCTGGCGCTCGCTCACCTCGTCCCATGCGCGCGTCAGGCGCCCACGCGCGAGCGGGCTCCACGGCATCACGGCAATCTTCTGATCGGCGCAGAGCGGCAGCATCTCGCGCTCTTCCTCGCGGTTCAGCAGATTGACATGGTTCTGCATGCTGACGAATTCGGTCCAGCCATTGAGCCGCGACGTATAGAGCGCCTTGGAGAATTGCCACGCATACATGCTGGACGCGCCGATATAGCGGACCTTGCCGGCCTTCACGACGTCGTGCAGCGCCTCCAGCGTCTCCTCGATGGGCGTGTTCTTGTCGAGACGGTGGATCTGGTAGAGATCGATATAATCGGTGCCGAGCCTACGCAGGCTATGATCGACCTCGGTCATGATCGCCTTGCGCGAGAGGCCCATACCGTTCGGCCCCGGCCGCATGCGATTGAACACCTTGGTCGCCAGCACCACGTCATCGCGCCGTGTGAAATCCTTCAGCGCACGGCCGACGATTTCCTCCGACGTGCCATCCGAATAGACATTCGCCGTGTCGAAGAAATTGATGCCGAGCTCGATGGCCTGCTTGATCAGCGGCCGGCTCTTTTCCTCGTCCAGCGTCCATGCATGGGCACCGCGATCGGAGATGCCATAGGTCATACATCCCAGACACAGGGGCGAGACATCCAGACCTGTATTTCCAAACTTTACATAATCCACTGCGCTTCTCCCTTGGTGTTCTATTTCTGTTTGACGAAGTCTGCGAAGGCCTCGGCGTAGTCGGGATGCCAGCGCGACAGCGCAGGCCGGTTCTCGACCACATCGCCGATCGCCCACAACATGCGGCGCTCATCCAGCGCGCGCGGCACATCATTGTCCGGGCAAAGAATATAGAAGTCGCCGGCCTCGAGCCGCTGCATCATGAACTCCACGGTCTGCTCGGTAGTCCAGGCCGCCTCGGGCTTCTCCGTGCGGCCACCGGCCGCCAGCGGCGTGAAGACAAAACCCGGGATCAAAAGATGCGCGGAGACCTGACAGCCCTCAGTGTTGAGCAGCTCATGCGCCAACGCCTCGGTATAGGCCTTCACCCCGGCTTTGGAGACATTGTAGGCGGGATTGCCGGGCGGCGTCGTGATACCCTGCTTCGAGCCGGTGTTGATGATCAGGCCCGGCCGCTTGCGCGCGATCATACCCGCTCCAAAGACCTGGCAGCCATTGACGATGCCCCACAGATTGACGCCGATGAGCTGCTCCCAATTGTCGCGCGGACCGAGCGTCGAGGTCGGGACCTGAATGCCGGCATTGTTCATCAGCACGTCGCAGCCACCGAAACGGGCCTGCACATCTGCGGCAAGCCTGATCATCGCGCTAATGTCGCTGACATCGGCAGCGGCCGTCATCACATTGTCGGCCCCACCTTTCGCAGCACCAGCGATCTGGGCGGCAGCCTTGGCGAGGCGATCTTCGCCAAGATCGACGATGCAGATGCGCATGCCGAGCCGCGCAAAACTCGTCGCTGCAGCAAGGCCGATGCCCGAAGCGCCTCCCGTAATGACGGCAACAGAACCTGCGGACAGAGCGGCGTGGGGCATGGTGCACTCCAGCAATTCGGAATTTTAGAAGGGGGTCCAATGGATCGGCACATAGCCCGGACATAATGAGCGTGGTGCTCTCAATATCACGCATGACACTAGCCCGCATTCACGACACCGCGAACAAATTCACGATCGTGAATTCCTCGCGAAGATCACCCATGCAGAACGCCGCGGGTTCCCGGCCTTTACCCGTTTCGTGAAAACGATATATTCCGCGCGCTACAACGATACTTCAATCAAACGTCCGGGAGGATCACAATGGGCTTGATGCAGCCAATCTCCGCCACCGCGCACCCCTATGCGAATGGCTCCTACAAGCAGATGCTGATCGACGGAAAATGGGTCGATGCGAAGTCGGGCAAGAAGTTCGAGACGCATAACCCCGCTACCGGTGAGCTGCTGGCCACCGTTGCCGAAGGCGATGCCGGGGATATCGATCTCGCCGTTGCTGCTGCGCGCCGCGCCTTCGAAGGCCCGTGGAGCAAGGCCAAGCCCTATGAGCGTCAGGCGCTGCTGCTGAAATTCGCCGATCTCGTCGAGAAGCATTTCGATGAACTCGCTTTGCTTGATACGCTCGATATGGGCGCGCCCGTCATGCGCACCTTCGCGGGCAAGCAGCGAATTCTCGGCATGCTGCGCTTCTATGCCGGCCAAGCCACGCTGATCTATGGCGAGACCATCGAGAACTCGCTTCCCGGCGAGATCTTCTCCTATACGCTGAAGGAACCGGTCGGCGTCGTCGGCGCGATCATTCCGTGGAACTCGCCGCTGTCAGCCAGCGTGTGGAAGATTGGCCCTGCGATCGCCACCGGCTGCACCATCGTGCTGAAGCCAGCGGAAGAAGCGCCGCTGACCTCGCTGCGTCTTGGTGAACTTGCGCTAGAGGCCGGCTTCCCCGCTGGCGTCATCAACGTGGTGCCCGGCTATGGTGAAACTGCCGGCGCAGCCCTCGCCTCGCATCAGGATGTCAACAAGGTCGCCTTTACCGGCTCCCACTTCACCGGCCAGTCGATCATCCGCGCCTCGGCGGGTAATCTCAAGCGCGTCTCGCTGGAGCTCGGCGGCAAGTCGCCGAACATCGTGTTCGCCGATGCCGATCTTGATGCGGCCGTGCCGGGTGCTGCGATGGCGGTGTTCGCCAATTCCGGCCAGATCTGCAGCGCGGGCACCCGTCTGTTCGTCGAAAAGAAAATCTATGACGAATTCGTCGGCAAGGTCGCCGAATTCGCCAAGAAGCTGAAAGTCGGCAACGGTGCGGATCCCAGCATCCAGCTTGGACCGCTGGTATCGAAGGAACAGCTCGACCGCGTCACCGGCTATCTGACGACCGGCGCCGGCGAAGGCGCCAAGGCTCTCTCGGGTGGTGGGCGCCTGACCGACGGTGACCTTGCCAAGGGCTTCTTCGTGCAACCGACCGTGTTTGCCAATGTCCAGGACAACATGAAGATCGCCCAGGAAGAGATTTTTGGACCGGTGATCTCGGCAATTGCCTTCACCGAGATGAATGAACTCGTGCAGCGCGCCAACAACACCACCTTCGGTCTTGGCAGCGGCGTCTGGACCAAGGATGTCAGCAAGGCGCATCGCCTCGCCAAGTCCCTGCAGGCCGGTTCGGTGTGGATCAACTGCTATCAGGCAATGGATCCCGCCGTGCCGTTCGGCGGCTACAAGATGAGCGGCTACGGCCGCGAGTCCGGCGTGCATCACGTCGACGAATATCTCAACATCAAGGCGGTCTGGATCAATACATGATCCTTGGGATCAACACCTGATCCAAACACCTGAAAAAACGAAAGGCGCGAGGCTATCAGCCTCGCGCCTTTTTATTGCTGAGATAGACCGATCGCTTGATGGGGCGACTATTTTGCCAATGTGCCTATGCGACTGCTGACCCATACTGATCCCGCAACTTGCGCTTGAAGATCTTGCCCGTCGATTCACGCGGCAGCGCCTCGTGGAAATGGATCTCCTTCGGCACTTTGAAGTTCGCGAGCTTCTGCTTGAGCCAGGCCTGGATCTCAGGCACGGTGAGCGTCACGCCGCTTTCGAGCTCGACGCAGCCGACCAGCCGTTCGCCGAACTCGTCGTCGGGCACACCGAACACCGCGCAATCACGCACGCCGTCCATGCCGATCAGCGTGTTCTCGATCTCGGCGGGATAGATGTTGACGCCGCCGGAGATGACCATGTCGCGCTTGCGATCGCACATGAAGAGATAGCCGTCCTCGTCGAGATAGCCGACGTCACCGACGCTGATCAGGCCCTCGCGGCCGGCTTCGGCCCGTGCGTCGGGGCGGCCCTGATAGTCGAAATCCGGCACCGAGGTCTGCCGCATGAAGATTTCACCGGGCACATTGACCGGACATTCCTTGCCGTCCGCATCGAAGATCTTGACCACGCCCCCCTCGATGGTGCGACCGACGGTGCCCGGCTTCCTCAGCGCCTCCTCCGATGAATGCCAGATCGGTACCCCGGTTTCGGTGGAACCGAGATATTCGTTGATCACCGGTCCCCACCACGCAATCATCGCCTGCTTGACATGGATCGGGCACGGCGCTGCGCCATGGATGATGAAGCGCAGCGACGACAGGTCGTAGCGCGACTTCACCTCGTCCGGCAGACGCAGCAGCCGCACGAACATAGTCGGCACCATATGCATGTTGGTGATGCGGTGCTTCTCGGTGAGCTGCAGCAGATCCTCGGGATCGAAACGCGGTTCGAGCACGATCGTGCTGCCATGACGGAATGCCATCAGCCCGTAGGAGCTTGGCGCCGAGTGATACATCGGCCCGTTCATCAGGATGATCTGATCCTCGTTCGGCTTCAGCCCATAGGCGATGCCGCCGACGCGCTCGGATGCCGCAGCCTGTTCCGGCGTCATGGCCGCGCGGGTCACGCCCTTGGGACGGCCCGTGGTGCCCGACGTGTAGAACATGGTCAGCGCGCGCTTGGGAACGTTCTCCATCGGCGCATGCAACTCGCGCCAGACATCGAAGTCCGTGGCGCCTGCAGGCACCTCGGTCGCAGCTTCGGCAACACCATAGGCGACTGCGATCTCCGGCGGCGTGCGGACGATCAGGATCGGAAATCCCGCGGGCAAATTATCTTTGATCTGCGGCAAAAGATCAGCGTGGCAGACCAGCAGTTTCGCACCGCTGTCGGCGAGGATGTAGCTGACCTCCTCACCTTTAAGATGCCAGTTGATCGGGACCACACGCGCGCCGAGCGCACCTGCGCCGAACGCAGTCTCGAACAGCGCGAAATCGTTACGCAGCATCATGCCGACCGGCGCATCGGCGCCTGCGCCGAGGCTCTTGAACCCGGTCGCCACCTTGGCGATGCGCTGCATGATGTCCGGATAGCTGATCGCCCGGTCGCCGCTGATAATCATTGTCCGCCCTTATATTGTTCTTGAATCGATCGAAGCCATCGCTGGCTTCGATCCTTGTTCTGTCGATGTGATGGTACAGATGCTCACTGGTCGTCGAGCAATTCGCCAAAGCCTTCCCAGTTCTTGCCGTTGAAACGGCGCAACCGCAGTTGCTGGAATGAAAGATAGTCATCCTTGTCGGTATTGACCGTGACACCCGACAGCAACAGCGGCAGCTTGACGTTCTTCATCGACGTCGCCTGACGCAGGATATTGTCCCGGCTGACGTCATCGCCGCACGCTTTCAGGATATGCGTGATGAGATGCGCATTCAGGAAGCCGGTTGCATAATTGGTGTTGCGCGGATCGGCTGACGGCAGGCTCTCTTTCATGAAAGCGAAATAGGCCTTCACGTCCTCGTCGTTGGCCCATGACGCGTCGTTGATGTCTTTCTGATAACTCGACGTGATCAGGCCAGTGGCGTTGTCCAGACCTGCCGGCTCCAGAAAGGTGATCGACGAAGCGGACGTGGGGACGAACATCAGGTCCGGCTTCCAGCCGATTTCCGCAACGCCCTTGATCATCTGCGACGAGAATTTGCCAACCACCGCACCGAACAGCACATTCGCGCCGGACGATTTGAGCGCCGCAAGCTGCGACGAGATCGTCGGCGCACTGGTCTCATAGGTCGCCTCGGATACGATCATACTGGCGGCCTTGTCGCCCAGCGCACGTTTAAAGCCAGCCACATAGTCTTTGCCGAGATCGTCGTTCTGCGCGAGAATGGCGATCTTGGCATCCGGCTTGGTCTTCAACACGTGCTTGGCGTAGACAACGCCTTCCGATTCATAGGCGGCCATGCCCGGCATGGTCCACGGAAAACCCTTCGGATCCGCCCATTTGGTCGCGCCTGATAGCACGAACAGCTGCGGGATTTTCTTGCTGTTCAAATAGCGATGCACCGCGTTGTTGGTCGCGGTGCCGAGCGTCCCGAACATCATCAGAACCTCATCCTGCTCCACCAGTTTGCGGGTCTGCTCCACGGTCTTCGGCGGCGAATAGGCGTCATCGAGACTGATGAACTTGATCTTGCGCCCGTTGATGCCGCCTTCGGCGTTGAGCTTGGCAAAATAGGCTTCCTGCGCACGGCCGATCACGCCGAAGCCCGAGAGCGGACCGCTATAGGGAAGCGTCTGCCCGATCTTGATCTCTTCCTTGCTGTTGGCCGCAGCTTGCGTCGGCGCATTCACGCAGACGGCAAAAGCGAAAAGCCCAAGCGTCCTCAGCATGACTGATGTCATGATTGTCTTCTCCCCGTTATATTTTTATCGGGCCGCGCTTATGCGCGTGCCCGTCTCGCAAAGTCTCCGGTCGCTTCCGCATATTCGCGCTTCAGGCGATCCACGAGTTCTGCCACCGGGGGAGCATCAACGATCTGGCCGATACCCTGGCCGCAACCCCAGATGTCCTTCCAGGCCTTGACCTTCATGTTACCGCCGGAGCCGAAGTTCATCTTGGTCTTGTCAGCCACCGGAAGATTGTCGGGATCGAGGCCGGCGGCTGCGATGGACGGGCCGAGATAGTTGCCGTGAATACCGGTGAACAGGTTGGTGTAGACCGTGTCATGCGCGGCGAATTCGGTCAGCGCCTTCTTGTAGGCCGGGTCGGCATTGGCTTCTTCGGTCGCAATGAAGCGCGTGCCCATATAAGCGAGGTCTGCGCCGAGCGCGAGCGCCGACGCAATCCCGTAACCGTCGGAGATTGCACCAGATACCAGCACAGTCCCCTTGAACCACTGCTTCACTTCGCGCACCAGCGCAAAGGGCGACAGCGTGCCGGCATGGCCACCCGCACCGGCGCAGACCAGGATCAGTCCATCGACGCCCTGCTCGGCTGCCTTGCGCGCATGCTTGACGTTGATAACGTCATGAAACACGACGCCACCATAGGAATGCGCGGCCTCGACGATCTCCGAGGGCGGGCGCAACGAGGTGATGATGATCGGAACCTTGTGCTTCACACAGGTTTCCATGTCCTTCATCAACCGGTCGTTGGACGCGTGGCAGATCTGGTTCACCGCATAGGGCGCGACCTTCTTGCCGGGATTCTTCGCTTTGTATTCGCCGAGCTCATCCTCGATGCGCGTCAGCCACTGATCGAGCACTTCCACCGGCCGCGCATTCAGCGCTGGAAACGAACCGACGATACCGGCCTTGCATTGCGCAATGACGAGTTCAGGACCGGAGACGATGAACAGCGGGGAACCGAGCACAGGCAGCTCGAGGGTGCCATCGAGAGCTTTGGGGAGCGACATAAGCGTTTCCTTATATTTTTATAATCGAACTATAGGGGTTGACCGCCCGCGTGTTGTTCGAATTTGAACAATAAGCCTTCCGGATTTGATCACATGGACTGGGATCTCTGTCGCACCTTCAATGCCGTGGTCGACGCCGGAAGCTATCTCGGCGCGTCCAGGCAGTTGCGCACCAGCCACCCGACCGTCAGCCGCGAGGTCGCGGCGCTGGAGAAGCAACTTGGCACCAAGCTGTTCGTGCGCTCCGACGAAGGGCTGGTGCTGACGGCGCGTGGCCGGCGCTTTCATGAGAGCACCAAAGCGATGGCCGAGGCCGCGCTGAAAGCGGAAGCCGCCGCCGGCGCGTCGGGCCAGAGCGCACGCGGCGTGGTCAAGGTGTCCATCGGGCCGACGCTCGCGAATTTCTGGCTGATGCCGCATATCGGCGCCTTCATCCGCCAGCATCCGCATGTCGAGATCCAGCTGGTGACGCATCCCTTCCCGGTCAGCGTGCGCAAGCGCGAGGCCGACATCGTGCTCCGGCTGTATCAGACCGGCGACGAAAATCTCACCGGGCGGAAAATTGCCAAGCTCGGCGTTGGCTTCTACGCCTCGCGCGATTACGCAGCGCGATGCCCGCTGCCCGAACAGCGGGCCGCTTGGAAGGACCACACTGTCATCGGCTTCGCCGACAAATCGTCGAATTCCGAACTCGGACGCTGGAGCGACCACATCACCAAGGACGCCACCGTCGCCATCCGCTGCTCGTCGCAGGCCGACATGCTCGCAGCGGTCCGCGCAGGGATCGGCATCTGCGTGCTGTCATGCATCGTCGGCGACGCCCATCCGGATCTGGTCCGCGTCGCACCGCAGAAGCTGGCCAGCCTCTCAGACATCTGGCTGCTGGCCCATCCGGACCTCGTCGATCAGCCGTCGGTGCGCGCCGTGCTGGAATTCATCACGGCCTGCGCGCGCGACGATCGTGCGTTGCTGCGCGGCCGTTGATGCCATCCTTGCCGGAGGAATGGCGGACGGCAATCGCGAAAGCGGCCATTGCCGAAAATTCGCCGGCGAGTGACATCAGTCACAAGATGCGACAAGCTCAGGCTGCGTCAAATTATTGCTTCCGACTGCCACTCAACTGTGCGCCACACGCCTGCAAAACGTGCTTGGGGCATCGAGCGCGATGGTCCAAACAGGGACGAAGGACCGCCTCGCGGTTCACAGGTTGATCGATGAAGATTCTCGTTTTTGGCGGCACCGGCTTTGTCGGGCTGAATATCGCGGAAGCCCTGTTGAAGCGCGGCCATGTGGTGACCCTGTTCGACCGTTCGGGCCTGCCACCGGCGGCGCAGCTTGCCTTCGCTGACCATGGCGACAGGCTTTCGGTGATCATCGGCGATGTGCTCGACCGGACATTGATCGACAGTGTCGTCACCACCGGCTTCGATGCCATTGTTCTCGGCGCTGCGATCACGGCAAGCACAGAGCGCGATGCCGCTGATCCGGAAAGCATCCTGCAAGTCAACCTGATGGCGCAAACACCGATCCTCGCGGCAGCACACCGCCATGGCGTCAAACGCGTGATCAATCTGTCATCTGCCGGTGCATACGGCGCCTCCGCGTTCAAATATCCTGTTCTCGATGAAGAACTGCCCTGCGATCCTGTCTCGCTCTACGCGATCACCAAATTCGCATCTGAGAAGGTCGCATCGCGTCTTGCCGCGCTCTGGCAGACCGATTTCATCAGCGTGCGGCTCAGCGCCGTATTTGGACCATGGGAGCGTGTAACAGGCGTACGGGATACGCTCAGCCCGCTGATGCAGATTTTCACGGCGCACGCGAAGCAGAGCGCCGCCATTCTGGTCCGTTCCGGCGTGCGGGACTGGATCTATGCGCCCGATGTCGCCGATGCCATGACTTTGCTGATCGAGGCGCCGAAGACGCAGCATCGCCTCTACAACATCTCAACCGCCACCCCGTGGTCAGCGCTGGAATGGGGCCAACAATTGGCGGAATCCCATCCGGGCTTTGTTTGCCGCCTGGCCAGCACCGGCGAAACCCCAAGCATCGATCTGCACAGTGACAGCGACAGGGCACCGCTATCGGTCGCGCGATTGGAGCAGGAATTCGGATGGCGCGCCAAATTTGGCTGCGCCGACTCAGCCGCGGATCTGATCGACTGGTCGGCGCGGCACAGCATAGGGTGATGACATGAGACTTCAGGGACGTACAGCAATCATCACCGGCGGAGGCTCTGGCATCGGCCAGGCCAGTGCCATGCTGTTCGCACAGGAAGGCGCGTTTGTCGCACTGGTCGATCGCGACGAGGCCGGCCTGAAAGAAACGCTGGCGACACTGCCCAATGCAACCAAGGCGTCGACGCATCTCGGTGATGTCGGCGACGGCGATTTTGCGCAGACCGTGGTCGGGGAGATCGTCGCCCGGCGCGGTCAGCTCGACGTGTTGATGACCTCGGCTGGCTTTTCCTGCGGCGGCACCGTGGTGACTACAGCGCCAGAAGATTGGGACGCCGTGTTTCGCACCAATGTCGGCGGCACCTGGCTATGGGCGCGCGTGGCCATTCCGCAGATGCAGAAGCAGGGCAAGGGATCGATCATCACGCTGGCCTCGCAATTGGCCATCGCCGGCGGCAAGGGCAACAGCGCCTATATCGCAGCCAAAGGCGCGATCATCAGCCTGACACGCACCATGGCCGTGGATTTCGCCACCGACGGCATTCGCGTCAACGCGATCGCGCCGGGCGCGATCGACACACCGCTGCTGCGCCGCAGCTTCGCGCGCCATGCGGACCCCGAGCCCGTGCGCGACGCTTCGCGCAATCGTCACGCCATGAAGCGTTTCGGCCTCGCCGAGGAAATCGCGCAGACCGCGCTACATCTGGCGAGCGATGCGTCGTCCTTCACCACCGGCACGGTGATGCCGGTCGACGGCGGGTGGCTCGCAGCATGAACGAGGCTCTTGCCGCGCTGGAAGCGCAGGTCCGCGACGATCTCCACAAGATCGCCCATCCGAACATGCCGTGGCTCACACCGAAATCGGCTCCCGATGGCACGTCGGCGCTTGACGTGCTCATCGTCGGCGCCGGCCAGGGCGGTGTCACCGCGGCCTTTGGCCTGTTGCGGTCGCAGGTCACCAACATACTCGTTGTCGACAAAAGCGCCGAAGGCCGCGAAGGCCCCTGGCTCACCTACGCCCGCATGCCGACGCTACGTAGCCCGAAGCACTTTACCGGCCCCGATCTCGATATCCCGTCCCTCACCTATCAGTCTTGGCACGAAGCCGTGTTCGGGAAGGATCACTGGCAGGCGCTCGATCGCATCCCGCGCGGACACTGGGCGGACTATCTCTTGTGGTTCAGGCGCATCACCGGCGTGCCTGTGCGCAACAGCTGCGAAGTCCTGGACATCGCGCCTGCAGCAAACGGCTTGCTTGCAGCCACCGTGCAAAGCGCCGGCGGCGTCGAAGTCATTCATGCGCGCAAGATCGTTCTGGCCACCGGCCAGGAAGGCATGGGCGACTGGATGATTCCGGAGCAGCTCCAGCACCTGCCACGGTCACTCTGCGTCAATGCATCCGCGGATATCGATTTCGAAGCCCTGCGCGGCAAGACCGTCGCCGTGATCGGCGCTGGCGCATCCGCCTTCGACAATGCAGCGACCGCGCTCGAAGCCGGCGCTGAGGTGCACCTGTTGTGCCGCCGCGCGGAAATCCAGATCGTGCAGCCCTACCACTGGCTCACCTTCCGCGGCCTGCTACGTCACTTCAGCGAACTCGACGATGCCTGGCGCTGGCGCTTCATGCGCCGGCTCATGGATTTACGCGAAGGCTTTCCACAGCCGACCTGGGATCGCTGCGCGCGACATGCCAGCTTCCATCTCCACGAAAACGCGCCCGTTCAGTCAGCACAAAAAATGGGCAACCAAGTGAGGTTGCAGACACCACAGGGTACCTTCACCGCAGACTTCGTCGTCTGCGGTACCGGCATCGACATGGATTTTGCGAGTCGCCGCGAACTACGGAGCTGTGCCGGCAATATCGCGATCTGGTCTGATCGCTACCAACCACCGGATACCGAACTCAGCCCGCGCCTCGGCCGTTTTCCCTATCTCGCGGACGATTACGCGCTGATGGAACGCGTTCCCGGCACGACGCCGTGGATCTCCGACATCCACCTTTTCGCAATTGCGTCCACCATGAGCTTCGGTCCGTCGGGGTCATCGATCAATGCGATGACCACTGCGATTCCGAAACTGGTGCATGGTCTGACGCGCGGCTTGTTCCGCGCGGATATCGAGCGATACTGGAGCTCGTTCGAGGCCTACGACATTCCACAAGTCACCATCACGAGGCAGCCGGAAGCTGCGGCGAAAAGCTAACGAACCAAATGATCCCCGAGCGGGAAAACTCCTCCCGCCCGGTACCTATCGACGTCGTTTGGCGCGTTCCTTGCTTCAATGGACGGGTCGCTCGACAGCCTCGGCACTGGCGAGTCCGTTCAGAGTTTCCGTCGAATTCAGAGGATAGGGTTATGGGACTGATGTATTCCAAGCAGATGCTCGGCGCCGCCGCAGCGCTGGCATTTTTCACCGCCGCCGTTCCTGCCAAGGCGCAAACGCGCGCAGAGACGTTGCGCTATGTGACCGGCGCCGCCGTCAACACGCTCGATCCCAACATTCCCGGTTCGACCCGCGAGGCCTTTGCCGTCAGCCTCTCGACCTATGACCGTCTCGTCTCGTTCGGCCGCAAGCAGCTGAACGGCAAGTGGGTGTTCGATCTCGACACTATTCGCGGCGAACTCGCAGAGTCATTCGACGTCAGTCCCGATGGTTTGAAGATCACTTTCAAGCTGCGCAAGGACGCAACATTCCAGGATGGCTCGCCGGTCACGGCAGAAGACGTCAAATGGTCGCTCGACCGCGCCGTCACCGCCAAGATCCTCGGCAAGGCGCAGTTGCTCACGGGTTCGCTCACCGATGCCAGCCAGTTCAAGGTGATCGATCCCACGACGTTCGAAGTGACATTGCCGCAGCCCGACAAACTGGCGCTACCGAACCTGGCAACCGTCTATCCGATCATCATCAATTCGAAAGTCGCCAAGGCCCATGCCACCGAAGAAGATCCGTGGGCACAGGCCTGGCTCAAGGAAAACACAGCTGGATCGGGCGCTTTCATCATCGAGCAGTTCAAGCCCGGCGAGCAGGTCATCCTGAAGCGTAACGATGCCTGGAATCGTGGCCCTGACGGCAAGCAGGCCTTCTTCAAGCGCCTGATCGTGCAGTCGGTGCCGGAGCCGGCGACCCGCGCCAATCTGGTCGAGAAGGGCGATGCCGATATCGTCATCGACCTGCAGGCCAGCGACGCACAGGCGCTTGAGGCCAAGGGCAAACTGCAGGTGATCTCGACGCCGCAATACAATGCGCTCACCTTCATCTCGATGAACAACCAGATGGCTCCGTTCGACAAACCGGACGTGCGTCGTGCCGTGGCCTATGCACTGCCCTATGACGACATGTTCAAGGCGGCCCTGTTCGGCCGCGGCGCGCCGCTGTTCGGCGCGACCTGGGCCGACAGCAAGCCACCATCAGGCGCATTCCCGATCCCTCAGCCCGTCAAGCTCGATCTCGAAAAGGCCAAGGCTTATCTGAAGGCCGCCGGCTATCCGGACGGCTTCTCGACCACGTTCAGCTTCAACGTCGGACAAGCAGCGACCGCCGAACCAATGGCTGCGCTGCTGAAGGAATCCCTCGCCAAGATCGGCATCAAGGTCGATATCCAGAAGCTGCCCGATGCCCAGATGTCGACGCAGATCACCGAGAAGAAGCTGCCGTTCTTCACCGAAGGCGTCGTCGCATGGCTGCCGTCGACCGACTATTTCTACCGCAATTTCTACACCGGCAATCAGCGCTGGAACTACTCGTCCATCGACAATGCCGAGTTGACCGCGGTCGCGCAGAAGGCTCGTTTCGAGGCTGACAAGGCCAAGTACGAAGCCGACGGCAAGGTCCTGAATGCGATGAACTTCGACCTGATGCCTCAGATTCCGCTGTGGCAGCCGAGCCAGGACGCGGTGATGGCCTCGAACCTGACGGGCTACACATATCAGTTCCATCGCCAGGTCGATTACCGCGACCTCAGCCGGAAGTGATTGTCCGAGCACCATGCGACGAAATCCCGGAGCGCCGTTTTGCGGCGCTTCGGATCTACGCAGCTTGCGAACTGAGCCGTAGCAAGCTGCCCATGACTACGAGTAACAGACCATGACGACTCTCGGCGCAACGGCCATCCGTGCAGCGCGACGCTTCGCATCCTCCTTGCCTGCGTTGTTCGGCGTGCTGATCTTCACCTTCCTGCTGATGCGCGTATTGCCCGGCGATCCTGCTGTGTTCTTTGCCTCCGGACCTAACTCCGGCAAGGAAGAGATCGAGACCATCCGCAAGCAGATGGGGCTCGACAAGCCGGTGCCGCAGCAACTGTTCCTGTATCTCTACGATGTCGGCCGCGGCAATCTTGGCCGTTCGCTGATGACGGGCCAGAATGTCACCAAGGACTTGCGTGAACGCCTGCCCGCCTCCCTCGAACTGACATTCTCGGCACTTCTGATCGCACTTGTTCTCGCAATCCCGCTGGGTGTCCTTGCGGCGCTGAAGCCAGGATCGCTGATCGATCACGGCGTGCGATTGTTCTGCGCGCTCGGGGTCTGTGTCCCGACCTTCGTGTCGGGCCTGCTGCTGATCTATATCTTCTATTATCTGTTCGGCGTGTCCCCCGATCCGACCGGACGCGTTGATATTTTCACCACACTGCCGCCTGCACATACAGGCTTTCTCTTGATCGACTTTGCGCTTGCCGGCGACTTCGATGGCTGGTGGGCCGCGTTCAAGCAATTGATCCTGCCGGCCTGCACCATGGCGCTGTTCGTGATCGCTCCTTTGGCGCGCATCACCCGCGCTTCGATGCTGGCCTCGCTCGGCAGCGACTTCGTCCGCACCGCCCGCTCCGTCGGCCTGTCGTGGTGGCGCATCATTGTTACTTATGCGCTGCGCAACGCCATCCTGCCGGTCATCACCATTGCCGGCATCGTCTTTTCGACCATGCTCGGTGCCAATGTGCTGGTGGAGAAGGTGTTCTCCTGGCCCGGTGTCGCCTCCTACGCGCTCGACGCGCTGCTGTCGTCGGACTACGCACCGGTGCAAGGCTTCGTGCTGTTGATGGCGTCGGTCTTCGTTATCGTCAATCTCGTCGTCGATGTGCTCTATGGCATCGCCGATCCAAGGATCTCCATCGGATGAGCAGCGCAACACTTCAGCACGCCGCCTTCATCCTGCGCGGCAATCCCATCACCGGCATCGCCGCCATCGGCGCATCGCTGCTGATCTTTGTCGGCATTTTCGGCCCGTGGATCGTGCCCTATGATCCCATCGCGTCGAACGTTCAGAACGCGCTGATGCCGCCGAGTGCCGCGCATTGGGCTGGCACCGATCAGCTCGGCCGCGACGTGTTCAGCCGCATCATCGTCGCCGCACAGCTCGACCTTGCCATCGCCGTCTCTGCGGTCGGCATCTCCTTCGCGCTGGGCGCCGTCATCGGTGCCCTCTGCGGTTATTCGGGCGGCAAGCTGGATCGCGCCGTTGGCCGCTTCGTCGACGTGCTGATGGCATTTCCGCTATTTGTGCTGGCCATGGCCATGGTCGCTGCACTCGGCAATCGCGTCGAGAACATCGTGATCGCCACTGCGATCATCAATCTACCTTTCTATATCCGCTTTGCCCGCGCCGAAGTGAATGTTCGCCGCAATCTCGGCTGGGTCGAGGCCGCGCGCGCCTGCGGCGACAGCCACGTCTCGGTGGTGCTGCGCTTTCTGCTGCCCAACGTGCTGCCGGCGATGGTGGTGCAGATGTCGCTCAATCTCGGCTGGGCCATCATCAATGCTGCCGGCCTCTCCTTCATCGGTCTTGGCGTGAAACCGCCGACGCCGGAATGGGGCATCATGGTCGCCGAAGGGGCTCGCTTCATCTCCACCGGTAAATGGTGGCTGGTAGCATTTCCCGGCCTCGCTTTGATGTTGGCCGTGTTGTGTTTCAATCTGCTCGGCGACGGGCTGCGTGATATTCTTGATCCGAGACAGCGAACGTGATGACGACACCAAAACCGCTGCTCAATATCGAAAATCTTCACGTCACCTTCTCGACACGCCGCGGCCCGGTCGAGGCCGTGCGCGGCATCTCGCTCTCGCTTGCCGAAGGCGAGACGCTCGGCATCGTCGGGGAAAGCGGCTCCGGGAAATCCGTTACCGGTTTTGCGATGACGCGCCTGCTGGACGCCTCGGGTAAGATCTCCGGCGGCCGCATCAATTTCCGTGACCGCGATATTACCAAGATGACCAGCGCCAGCCTGCGTGAGATGCACGGTTCGGCGATGGCCATGATCTTCCAGAATCCGCGGGGTGCGCTGAATCCGATCCGCGCCATCGGCCAGCAGATCGCCGATGCTATTCTGGCGCACCGCAAGATCTCCGCCTCCGAGGCGCGCGCCCAATCCCTCGAATTGCTGCGGGCGGTGAAAATCCGCGATCCCGAGAAGCGGATGAACGCGTATCCGCACGAGCTCTCTGGCGGCATGTGCCAACGCGTCATGATCGCCATGGCGATCTCCAGCAATCCGGCGCTGCTGATCGCCGACGAACCGACCACCGGCCTCGACGTCACCACGCAGAAAGTGGTGATGGATCTCCTCGCCAGCATTGCCGCCGAAAGGGGAATGGCGACGATCCTGATTACCCACGATCTCGGCCTCGCCGCCCGCTATTGCCGCCGCGTCGTGGTGATGGAACAGGGCAGACTGGTCGAGGAAGCCGACGCCCTGACGCTATTCCGGTCGCCGCAGCATTCCTATACCAAGCGTCTCGTCGCCGCGTCGCCGACTGCGACGTCCCGGGTCGAAGACCTCGTGAGCGACGACGACAAACTGCTGGTGCCGGCCATTCCGCTTCCGCCTCCTCCCAAGCCGGCGCATGGCACGCCGCCACTGCTGGAGGTGCTCAATCTCGTCAAGCGTTTCGAAGACGGCACCGTCGGCGTCGCGAATTTCTCGATGGCGATTGCGCCCGGCGAGAGTGTCGGCCTGGTCGGCGAATCCGGCTCGGGCAAGAGCACGACCTCGCGGATGATCTGCCGGCTGCTCGATCAGACCGAAGGCACCATCAATTTCAGCGGCCAGTCGATCAGCCACATTCCCGCGCGCGAATTCCACCGTGCGCCGCAGCGGCGCGAGATCCAGATCGTCTTTCAGGATCCGAACGACAGCCTCAATCCGCGCTTCAACGCCTTCGATTGTATCGCCCACCCACTGATCCGCCTGCTCGGCATGCGCAATGGGGCGGCGCTCAAGCAACGCGTCGCCGAATGTGCCCATCGCGTTGGCCTGCCTGCGGACCTGCTGGAGCGCTTTCCGCACCAGCTATCGGGAGGCCAGAAAGCCCGCATCGGCATCGCCCGCGCGATCGCCTGCCGGCCGAAGCTTCTGGTGCTGGACGAACCGACAGCCGCCCTCGACGTCTCCGTTCAGGCCGTGGTGCTGCAGCTCCTCGACCGGTTGCGCCGCGAAGACAATCTGGCCTTTCTGTTCGTCAGCCACGATCTCAACGTCGTACGCATGATGTGTCAGCGCACCATCGTGCTGCGCAACGGCGCCATTGTCGAACAGGGCGAGAGCCATGCGCTGTTCGACAATCCGCAGACGGACTATACCCGCGAACTGGTCGATGCGGTCCCGCATATCGAGATGATCGCCGCGGGAAAAATGGCCGCCGGCGCCTAGCCGCGGGTGACCAGCCGCGAAAGGCCTCAACTGTCGGCCTTGCCCGGTTCCATTGGCGTAACCATACCGACTTTAGTGTGAGTTATGCCGGTCCCGGATACCTTGCATCCGCGCCGTATCTCGCCGAACATAAGACCAAAGCGTCGCCAAATGACGCACCAGAATCGGGAGGATTTATCGTGCGGATCAAAGCCGTTCACGTCGCCTTGCTTGCCATCATGGCAGGCTGTTCGGCCATCACCAGCGGCGCACACGCCCAGGCATGGCCTCAGAAACAAGTCACTTTCATCGTACCCTTCGCCGCCGGTGGCGGCACCGACGCTTTTGCGCGGCCGCTGGCGGCGCAGCTCGACACCCAGCTTGGCAAGCGCGTGATCATCGAGAACCGCGCCGGTGCCGGCGGCACGGTCGGCGCCTCGGCAGCCGCCAAGGCGGCACCAGACGGCTACACCTTCTTCATGGGCGCCGCGCATCACGCGATCGCGCCGTCGCTCTATCCCAATCTCGATTACGACATCGAAAAAGACTTCGTCCCGGTCGCCTTGATCGCGCGGCCGCCGCAGGTCATCGTGGTCAACCCCGACAAGGTCGCCGCCAAAACGCTGGGTGAATTCATCGCCTATGCGAAGGCCAATCCGGACAAGCTCTCCTATGGTTCGGCCGGTGCCGGCACCACGCATCATCTGGCCGGCGAACTGTTCAAGATCCTGACCCAGACCAAGATCCAGCACGTTCCCTATCGCGGGGCTGGTCCGGCCATGCAGGATCTGATCGCCGGTCACGTGCCGGTAGTGTTCGACGGGCTCGGCTCGTCGGCTGCGCCAATCCGCGCGGGACAACTCCGTGCGCTGGCGATCGCCGCGCCGAAGCGCGTGGCGGCCTTCCCTGATCTGCCGACGGCAGCTGAAGCCGGCTTGCCGAATTATGAAGTCGCCACCTGGTACGGGCTGTTTGCACCCAAGGGCACGCCGCCCGACGTCGTCGAGCGCATGGCGAAGGAATTGAAGGCCGCATTGCAGGTGCCCGCGATCAAGGAAGCGTGGGAGCGCAACGGCTCCGACGTGCCTGATGTGGCCGGTGCCGACTTCGGCAAGATGGTGTCGACCGAAGTCGCCCGTTGGCGCAAGGTGGTGACCGAGGCCAATGTGAAGCTGGACTGAACCGGCAGAATGACGAAGCCCGCCAGACCTAAAGTCTGGCGGGCTCTTTTTTATGCGGAAGCAGCTTCCGCCTGTCTGGCGCCCGGACCCGCAAACATTGCGCGGCCGGGTATCGCATCCAGCAGCGCGCGCGTATAGGCGTCGCTCGGATTCTGGAAGATCATCTGCGTCTCGCCCTGCTCGACGATCTCGCCGCGCCGCATCACCACGATGCGGTCGGCGATTTCAGCGGCGACGCGCAGGTCATGGGTGATGAAGATCATCGCCAGGTTCATCTCCTCGCGCAGTTCGGCAAGGAGTTGCAGAACCTGCGCCTGTACGGAGACGTCGAGCGCCGAGACCGCTTCGTCAGCCACCAGCACCGAAGGCTTCAGCGCCAGTGCACGCGCGATACAGATGCGCTGGCGCTGACCGCCGGAGAATTCGTGCGGATAGCGGCTTGCGGCGCTCTCCTGCAGGCCGACGCGGGCCAGCAGACGCTTGGCATCGGCCATCGCTTCCTTGGCCGGCGTGCCATATGCAATTGGGCCGCCGGCAATGGCGTCGCCCACCTTCTGGCGTGGATCGAGCGCCGCGAAAGGATCCTGAAACACGATCTGGATCTTGCGACGCATCTGGCGGAGCCGCTCGCCGCGCTGTGACAGCAGATCCTTGCCACCGAAATGGACGGAACCCGTGTCGGGCTCGATCAGCCGCATGATCAACCGCCCGAGCGTGGACTTGCCAGAGCCGGACTCGCCGACGATCGCCACCGTCTCGCGCGCCTTCAGACCGAGCGAGATGTTTTGCACCGCATCGGTTCGTCGCGGCGGCAGGAACATGCCCTGCTTGGTGATGAAGGTCTTGTTTAGACCGACGGCGTCCAACAGCGGTTCACCGGTGATCTTGCGATCGGTCCTGGTCAGCGAGCGTGCGCCGGGAACGGCCGCGATCAGGCTCTTGGTGTAATCGTCCTTCGGATTGCGCAGCACTTCATCGACGGTCCCCTGCTCGACGACACGGCCATTGCGCATGACCACGACGCGGTCGGCAACGTCAGCGACGACGCCAAAGTCGTGGGTAATCAGAAGCACGCCCATGCCGCGCTCGGCCTGGAGCTTCTTCACCAGTGCAAGAATCTGCTTCTGAGTGGTGACGTCGAGCGCCGTGGTCGGTTCGTCGGCGAGCAGCAGCGCCGGATTGTTGGCCATCGCCATGGCGATCATGATGCGCTGGCGCTGGCCACCCGAGAGCTGGAACGGAAAGCTGCGCGCAAGTGCCACCGGATCCGGCAGGCCGACACCGCGGATCAGCTCCTGCACGCGTGCGTCCACGGCTTCCCTGGAAGGTGCCGGCTTGGTGTGCGTGATGATTGATTCCGCGATCTGCTGGCCGACGCGGGCCAGCGGATTGAGCGCACTCAGCGGTTCCTGGAAAATCATCGAGATGGCGCCGCCGCGCAGCTTGCGCATGGTCGGCTCATCCGCCTTGGCGATATCGTTGCCGTTGAAGCTGATGCTGCCCTGCGCCACGCCAGTCCGGTCGGGCAGCAGCCGCAGGATCGCATGCGCGGTCATCGACTTGCCGGAGCCGGACTCACCGACCAGACAGACGATTTCGTTGCGGTTGACAGTCAGCGATACGCCCTCGATCGCAAAAGGACGATCCGCGCCCGGCGGCAGGCTGATGGAGACGTTCTCGATGGCAAGCAATGTTTTGTCGGTCATGGATATTATCGCTTGCGTGAGATGCGGGGGTTCAGCGTGTCGTTGAGACCTTCACCCACGAGATTGATGGCGAGCACCGTGAGCAGGATGGCGAGACCGGGAAACACGCTCATCCACCATGCCTGACGGATCACGGTGCGCGCGGCACCGATCATGAAACCCCATGACATCAGATTGGGATCGCCGAGACCCATGAAGCTCAACGCGCTCTCGATCAGGATGGCACTGGCGACAGCGAGCGATCCGGTGACGATGATCGGCGAGATCGCGTTCGGCAGGATACGGCGCAGCACCACGGTCAGCGGACGCTGGCCCTGGCAAACCGCAGCCTGGACGAATTCACGCCCGCGGAGCCGCATGAACTCGGCACGCGTCAGGCGTGCCAGCGGCGGCCAGCTCACGATGCCAATCGCGAAGATGACGTTCGAGATTTTGGGCCCGAGCGTCGCGACCAGCAGGATCGCGAGGATGAAGCCCGGGATGGTCTGAAACAGTTCGGTGATGCGCATCATCACCTCGTCGACCTTGCCGCCAAAATAGCCGGCGGTTGCGCCGATGGTGACACCGATGATCAGCGAGGTCAGCGTCGAGATGACGCCGATGATCAGCGAGATGCGTGCGCCATGCGCGATGCCGGCGGCGACGTCGCGGCCAAGCATGTCGGAGCCGAGCCAGAGCCCCTCGCTGAGCGGCGGCTGGAACGGCGCACCGACCATGTCCCAGGGGTCATCCGGAAACAGCCACGGCGCCGACACCGCGAGAATGACCACCGCGAGGAGGACGAACAGACCGATCATCCCGGTGGGATGGCGGAGAAACGATTTGAGCGTGGACATCATATAACCCCGTTCACGACGCCGCACGCACGGATACGCGCGGATCGATCACCCGGTAGATCGTATCGGTGAGAAGATTGAGCGCGATCACGATCACCGACATCACCAGGAACACGCCCAGCAACACCGGATAGTCGCGCTGCAACAGCGCGTCGTAGATGAGACGACCGAGGCCCGGCCAGGCGAACACGGTCTCGATCACCACCGCACCACCCACCAGCGCACCCGCCTGCATGCCGGCAACGGTGACGATCGGTAGCATCGCATTGCGCAGGATATGGCGAATGATGATGCGGCCCTGCTTCAGGCCCTTGGCCTTGGCGGTCTTGATGAAGTCCTGATGGGTGACATCGAGTACCGACGAGCGCATCAGGCGCGTGTAGATCGCGAGATATACCGCCGCGAGGGACACCGCCGGCAGAATGAGATGCATGCCGATATCGCCCATGCGCTGCAGTGTCGTCATCGGCACACCGATAGTCACGTAACCGAAGGCCGGCAACCAGTCGAGCTGCACCGAGAATAGCAGCACCAGCATCAGGCCGAGCCAGAACACCGGCGTCGCATAGAGCAGCAGCGACACGATGGTCAGCAACGTATCCGACCACTTGCCGGCGCGAACGCCCGCGAGCGTGCCGAGAATGATGCCTGACAGAAGCGCGAGGGTGAACGCCGTTGCCGTCAGCAGCAGAGTCGCCGGCAGACGTTCGAGAATGAGCGATGCCACAGTCCGCTGCTGGCGATAGGAATAGCCGAGGTCGAGCGTCACGACGCGCTTCAGATAGTTGGCAAGCTGAATTGGATAGGGTTTGTCGAGCCCGTATTCAGCGCGCAGCTGCGCCAGAAGCTTTTCATCCGATGCGCCGCTCTGGCCGGCGATCACCTGCGCGGGATCGCCGGGTGCGGCATGCACCAGAATGAAGTTGAAGGTCGCAATGACCAGCACGACCGCGACGAATTTGACAAACCATCCCGCCAGCGCGAGGGCGACCGCGAAAACGCGACCGCCGCTATTGATCGATGCCGAGGTCATCCGAAGCTCACCGAGCTGAACGACTCGTGGACGCCGACACCGGTCGAGGTGACATTCTTCAGGCGCTTGTCGATGAAGGTCGGATAAGCGGCTTCGAACATCCAGATCACCGGCACATCCTCGACCAGGATCTTCTGCACTTTGCTGTAGAGCTCCTGACGCCTGGTATCGTCAGTTGCGGATGCTGCCTCGTCGAACAGCTTGTCGACTTCCGGATTGGAATAGCCGGCGGTGTTCGAGAACAGGATCCCCTTCTTGATGTTGGACGAAATGTAGGTGCGCGACACGCCGAGCGCGGGATCGCCGTACTGATAGACCAGATTGCCGGTCATCTCGTAATCCCAGTTGCTGAACTTGTCGGCCCAACCGCCGACGTCGGTGTTCTCGAGCTGGATGTCGATGCCCACACGACCGAGCGTCTGGCGAATGAATTCGCCAGCGCGCTGATAGACCTCGCCATAGGGCGGGATCAGATATTTGAGCGTGACGCGCTTGCCGTCAGCACCGGGCTTCAGGCCCATCTCGTCGAGCAGTGCCTTGGCCTTCTCGAGCGAGTAGTCGTAACGCTTGACGTCCTTCTCATAGAAGCGGGTCTTCGACGACACCGGACCGGTCGCGATCTTGGGCATGCCGAAATAGACGCGCTGTGCCATCGACTTCAGATCGAGTGCATGCGCGATGGCCTGACGGAAGCGCTTGTCGTCCATCGGCTTGACGCGATTGTTGAGCTCGAGCCACTGATGCGGGGCGAAATATTCGTAGCCCTTGGTGGTCATCTCATAGTTCGGCAGCTTCGACAGGCGAACGACATCATAAAACTCGATGTCGTTCCATTGCGTGAGCTGGATCTTGCCCTGCTCCAGCGCCAGTGAGCGCGACGCGGCATCCGGAATGATGCGATAGATGACCTCGTCGAGATATGGCTCATCCTTGCGGTAATAGCCTTCGTGGCGGACGAGATGGACGTGAGACCCCTTGACCCACTCCTTCAGCTTGAACGGACCCGAGCCAATCGCCTGCGCATTGGCCGGGTTCTTGCGAAAGTCGCTGCCGTCATAGATGTGCTTCGGCACGATCGGGCCGGTGGTGCAATCGAGCGCGGTGAGGAACGGTGCGAACGGCGCCTTCATCTTGAAGATAACCGTGAGCGGATCGGGCGTCTCGGCCTTGTCGATGCGCGAATAGATCGCACGCGCACGCGCATGCGTCTCCGGCAGCATCTTGGTCATGGAGAACGCGACGTCTTCCGAAGTGAGCGGCTTGCCGTCGTGGAAGGTGATGCCCGGGAACAGCTTGAACGTGTAGGTGAGGCCATCGGGCGAGACCTCCCAGGACTGCGCGATGCCGGGCATCGGCTTGAGGTCGGGGCTGTAGCGCAGCAGGCTCTCATAGATCTTGCCGCCCAGCGTCAGCGTCGGCTGCTGCTGGTTCAGCGCGGTCACGAGAATCGGAGGCTCAGGCTGAATAATCGTGTTCAACGTGCCGCCCTTGGTCTGACCAGCAGCACGGGTGATGCCGAGGGGGATACCCGAGAGCGCAACCGCGCTCACGCCCATCAGCTTCGCGAATTCACGTCTATTCATAGCCTCTTCCTTTAAACATTGACGCCTGACAGTGGCTGTAGCCGGACGCTTGCACGTCCGGCTACAGCTAAGCCATCAAGTGACCTTCAGTAACTTCAGCTTCAACCGAGCGTCACGGCTCCAAAGGTCTCGTGCACACCGATTCCGGTGGTGATGACGTTCTTCAACCGCTTGTCGATGAAGTTGGGGAAGTCCTGCTCGACCATCCATGCGATCGGGACTTCTTCTACGACGATTTTCTGCACGGCCGTGTAGAGTTCCTGGCGTTTTGCGTCAGAGGTCGCCACGGCGGCTTCTTCGAATAGCCGGTCTACTTCCGGATTGGAATAGCCCGCGATATTTGAGAACAGAATACCCTTGCGGATATTCGCCGTGATGTAACTGCGCGACACGCCCAGTGCAGGATCGCCGAACTGGTAGAGCAGATTGCAGGTCATCTCGTAATTCCAGTTGCTGGTGCGTTCGGCCCAGCCGGCGAGATCGAGATTTTCCAGTTGCAGATCGATGCCGACACGACCGAGCGACTGTTTGAAATATTCGGCCGAGCGCTGCCAGATTTCGCCATAGGGCGGAACCAGGAATTTGATGCTGACGCGCTTGCCGTCCGCACCGGGCTTCAGACCCATCTCGTCGAGCAGGGCTTTCGCCTTGTCCAGCGAGTAATCGTACTGCTTGACATCCTTTTCGTAGAACCGCGTCTTCGACGAAACGGGACCGGTTGCCACCTTGCCGAGATTGAAGAACACACGTTGCAGCAGCGCCTTGCGATCAACCGCGAACATGACAGCCTGACGGAAACGCTTGTCATCCATCGGTTTGACGCGAAGATTGAACTCCAGCCAGAAATGCGGCGCGAAGAATTCGTAGCCTTTGGTTGTCACTTCGACATTGGGGAGCTTCGAGAGACGCGCGACATCGAACAGTTCGACGTCGGTCCATTGCGTCAATTGTACCTTGCCCTGTTCGAGCGCGACAGCGCGCGATGCAGCGTCCGGAATGACGCGGTAGATAATCTCGTCGAGATGCGGCTCGCCCTTGCGGTAATAGCCCTCGTGCTTGACGAGATGAACGTGCGAGCCCTTGACCCATTCCTTGAGCTTGAACGGACCCGAGCCGATCGCCTGCGCATTGGCAGGGTTCTTGCGAAAATCGGTGCCGTCATAGATGTGCTTCGGCACGATCGGCGCGGTCGTGCAATCGAATGAATTGAGGAACGGCGCGAACGGCGCTTTGAGCGTGAACACGACCGTGAGCGGATCGGGCGCTTCGGCCTTGTCGATGCGCTGGAAGGTGCCGCGCGCGCGCGCGTGGGTTTCGACGAGGACCTTGGTCACCGAGAACACCACGTCTTCCGACGTCAACGGCTTGCCGTCATGGAAGGTGATGCCTGGAAACAGCTTGAACGTATAGACGAGGCCGTCGGGTGAAACGGTCCAGGACTCTGCGAGACCGGGCAGCGGCTTGAGATCGGGGCCGTAGCGCAGCAGGCTCTCATAGATCTTGCCGCCGAGAGTTAGCGTCGGCTGCTGCTGATTGAGCGCGGTTACCAGGATCGGCGGCTCGGGCTGGATGATCGTGTTGAGCGTGCCACCCTTGGTCTGACCGACGGCGCGCGTGACGCCGAGGGGAATTCCCGAAAGCGCAGTCGCACTCAAACCCAATAGCTTCGCGAATTCACGTCTGTTCATCTTAATTCCTTTGTAGCAAAGATATATGAAACGTTCAACGTCATCCGAAGCTCACCGCCCCGAACGTCTCGTGCACCCCGATCGCGGTCGACAACACATTCTTCAGCCGCTTGTCGATGAAGTTTGGATAGTCCTGCTCGAACGTCCAGACCACTGGAACGTCCTCGACGAGAATTCTCTGGACCTGACTGTAGAGCTCCTGCCGCTTGTCATCGGATGTCGCCACGGCTGCTTCTTCGAACAGGCGATCAACTTCCGGATTGGAATAGCCGGCGGTGTTCGAGAACAGGATGCCCTTCTTGATATTCGATGTGATGTAGGTGCGCGCCACACCGAGCGCGGGATCGCCGAACTGGTAGACCAGGTTGGCGGTCATATCGTAATCCCAATCGGCGAACTTTTGCGCCCAGCCGGCGATATCGGTGGTCTGCAATTGCAGATCAATGCCGACGCGCCCGAGTGACTGGCGCAGGAATTCGGCAGCCCGTGTATTGGCCTCGCTGACCGGCGAGATCAGATAGCGCAGCGAGACGCGCTTACCATCCGGACCCGGCTTCAGCCCCATCTCGTCGAGCAGCGCCTTCGCCTTGTCGACGGAGTAGTCATAAGTTTTGACGTTCTTGTCGTAGAATCGCGTCTTCGACGAGATCGGGCCGGTCGCCAGCTTGCCAAGCCCGAAATAGATTCGCTGCAACATCGCTTTGCGGTCGATCGCGTGCATCACGGCCTGACGAAAACGCTTGTCGTCCATTGGCTTGATGCGGTTGTTGAGTTCGATCCATTGATGCGGCGCGAAGAATTCGTAGCCCTTGGTGGACACCTCGTAATTCGGCAGTTTCGACAGCCGCGGCACCTCGAAGAATTCGATATCGCCCCACTGCGTCAGCTGCACCTTGCCCTGCTCGACCGCCACGGTACGCGACGCACCATCGGGGATCGCACGGTAGATGATTTCGTCGAGATAGGGCTCGCCGGGCCGATGGTAACCTTCGTGTCGGACAAAATGGATGTGCGATCCCTTGACCCACTCCTTGAGCTTGAACGGACCGCAGCCGATTGCCTGCGCATTGGCGGGATTCTTGCGATAGTCGGTACCTTCATAGATGTGCTTCGGCACGATCGGCGCCGTGGTGCAATCCAGCGACGTCAGGAACGGCGCGAAGGGCGACTTCAGCGTGAAGATCACTGTCAGTGGATCGGGCGCCTCCGCCTTTGCGATGCGCGCAAATGTCACGCGACCGCGCGCATGGGTTTCCATCAGCACCTTGGTCATGGTGAAGATGACGTCTTCCGACGTCAGCGGCTTGCCGTCGTGAAACGTGATGTTCGGGAACAGTTTGAACGTGTAGGTCAGCCCGTCCGGCGAAACTTCCCAGGATTTGGCGAGGCCGGGAATCGGCTTGAGATCGAAATCGTAACGCAGCAGGCTCTCATAGAGTTTGCCGCCGACGGTGAGGGTCGGCTGTTGCTGATTGATCGCCGTGACCAGGATCGGCGGTTCGGGCTGGATGATCGTATTGAGCGTACCGCCTCTGGTCTGCCCCGTGGCGCGGGTGATGCCGAGCGGGATGCCTGACAGCGCCGTAGCGCTCAGACCCAGCAATTTCGCAAACTCACGTCGATTCATTCAGCTCTCCCGGTGGACAGAGGGTTGAACGTCAGGGTTGCACTGACGCGCAAGGATGAGCTTGCAAAATTCAAGCCGCCGCCGTCGCCGGGCCGATCATCATCGCGATCGGGCCGGCCTTGTCCGAGAACCGAGCATGTTCCGTGAATGAGCAGGCATTCAGTATCCCAGTGCCGGATCGACGCGATTGAGTAGAATCTCTCCAGCCTTGAGACGGCGGATATTCTCGGCAATCTGCTCGGCAATGACGCGCGGTTTAGCCAATCCGGCCATGTGAGGCGTCACCAGAATGCCCGGCTCCGTCCACAGCGGATTGTCCGGCTGCAGCGGCTCCTTGTCGAACACATCAAGAATCGCACCGCGCAGATGGCCCGATCGCAATGAGGCGACGAGGTCTGGACGATTCAAATGCTCGCCGCGGCTGCAGAGAATAAGTGCCGCCCCTTGCGGCAGGCGGGCGAAGCGGTCAGCATTCAGGATTCCCACCGTGCTTGGCGTCAGCGGCAGCAAGCAGACCAGAATGCCGGTCTGCGCCAGGAAATCGTCGAGCGCGGCGTCGCCGGCGAAGACCTCCACACCCTCGACCTGTTTTGCGGAGCGCGACCAGCCGGAGACCTTGTAGCCGACCGATTTCAGCAGCGTGGCAGCCTGGATTCCGAGGGTGCCAAGACCGAGAATACCGACGCACTTGTCGGCAGCAGCTACCTGATCGTAGCGATGCCAGTGCCCATTGCGGGCATTGGTAGAGACCCGATCAAATTCGCGATGAAAATACAGCGTGCCCCACAGCACATATTCGGCCATCGCCTTACCCAGCAGCGGATCGACGATCCGGCAAAGCGGCAGGTTCGGCAGTGCCGTGTCGGACAACACGTTGTCCACACCGGCAGCGATGGAGTGGATCAGCCGCAGGTTCGGCATGGTCGCCATCACGCCCGCGGGCGGTTTCCAGCAGACCACAACCTCCCCATCCAGCGCGCCCTCTTCCGGCCAAGTGGTCACGACCGCGCCGGGAACCGACCGTTTCAAGTGGTCTTCGAGAAAGCCCATGGTGTTGGACAGGGTTGTCATGAGAGTAATGCGGATCATCGAATTCCTGCGTTTGTTTCTGCCATTGGCATGAAGCCTGCTTTGAGAATGGCAACGTTGGGAACGATGCGCTCAAAACCTCTATCCTAGGGTACGATGTCAGCGCATCATCTCCGTCTTCACAGGGTCAGGATTTGTCGCGTATGGGCCATATCTCTTCAATTTCATGCGCCACGCCGCGCCAGCGCGTCGCGCCGCCGGCCATGGTGAGTTTTTCCGGCTTCGAGGCCAGCGGCCGCCGCGCGGATGCTCTCCAGGCCGCGCAACGCCCGGTCGTTGCGATGGCCGCCGAATTCTCCTCGGGCGGCGTCGGCGTCCGGCACAGCCACCGCCGCGCGCAGTTCCTGCACGGCCTGACCGGGGTCATGACCGTGATCACGGAAACCGGCAGTTGGACCGTATCGCCGCAGCACGCGCTGTGGATCCCGCCCGGCGTCGTCCATCAAAGCCGCTGCTGGGGCACCGTGCAGCTCCGCACGCTTTACGTCGAACCCGACGCGACGATCGGCCTGCCGACTTCGTGCCAGTTGATGGAAGTGTCGTCGCTGGTCCGCGCCCTGCTCAACGAGGCCGTCACCTTCCCGACCGAATACGACATGGATGGCCGCGAAGGCCAGATCATGAATTTGATGCTTGCCGAAATCGGCCGCATGCCCGCGGTGCCGCTGCGTGCGCCGATGCCGCAGGACCGCCGCCTCGCGCGAATTTGTGAAGCAATCCTGCGCGAGCCCGGCAACAATCAGGACCTGGAATCCTGGTCGCAGATCGGCGGCCTCGGCCGTCGGACGCTGACACGGCTGTTTCGCCGGGAGACCGGCATGAGCTTCGCCGAATGGCGCCAGCAGGTGCGATTGATGGAGGCGCTGTCGCGCCTGACCATGCGCGAACCGGTGACCAAGGTGGCGCTCGATCTCGGCTATGATAGTCCGAGTGCCTTCAGCGCCATGTTCCGTCGCTCGATGGGGATTTCACCACGCGACTATCTGCGCTGGAGTGAACAGACGGCGGACTTGGCACCGTAACCGACGCGCACCACCTCAGGACTCGACTGCTGGCCGCGCTTCCATCGAAGCGCGCAATCGCCGAATACCAGCTTCGATTTCGCGGATGTCGTCGTCGAGCTGCCCAAGCAGCACACCGAAATTGAAGTCCATTCTGTTGCGGACGGATGCCGCCAGCGTTTCACGATGCACCTTGAGATCCTGCAACGCACTTAGCTGGTTCGTCTCGACATAGGCGGCAACCACAAGCTCAATCGCGCTTTTCACCGCAACGCTTTCTTCTCGGCTTCATCAATCTGCGCCTTCAACCGCGCCTTGGTCGCTCGAACGCCGGGAAAAGGCGCTCCAAGCCGGCGCGCCTGGATCTGTACGGAACTCTGCGGTCGTTTCATGATCACCGCGGCCCTGGCCAGCGATACTTTACGCGCGATAAGCCCTTTCAAAATTTCAATCTGTTCGTCGTCCCAACGATTTTTTGCCATCTGATCTTATGAGTGCGCTGAAATAACTTGTCTGTACGGTAGCTGCCCCTTTGCAACGCGATGTTCACAACTATTGTTCCCGATGCGCGCAGGTTGCAGAGCACAATCCCCGCCGGAGAAAGCGCTGCGTCGTATTGCGATGATATCGTTTCGCCAGCAGGGACAGTACTGAAAAGGCTCCGGAGCGATCCGGAGCCTTTTGTCTTTGGCAGCTACCTGTCGGTAGCAAGGTATCTGTCGGCTACGGCGATACCCGCTGCTTACATCACCACTTCGATCAGCTTCGGACCTTTCGCGGCGAGCGCGTTGGCGAGCGCCTTGTTGAAGTCATCGACGTTGGACACCGAGACGCCGGGGACGCCCATGCCCTTAGCGAGCGACACCCAGTCGAGCGCCGGGCGATCGAGGTTGAGCATGTCCAGCGCGCGCTGACCGGGCTCGCCGGCATCGACGCCGGCGAATTCGCCGAGCAGGATTTGATACTTGCGATTGGCGAACACGATGGTGGTGATATCGAGTTCTTCGCGGGCCTGGGTCCACAGCGACTGCAGCGTGTACATCGCGCTGCCGTCACCGACCATGCAGATCACCTTGCGATCCGGACAGGCCACGGCGGCGCCGGTGGCGACAGGGGTCGAGAAGCCGATCGAGCCGCCCATGTTCTGCAGCCAGTCATGCGGCGCAGCCGCTGCGGTCGGCGGGAAGAAGCCGCGACCGGTGGTCAGCGACTCGTCGACCACGATGGCGTTTTCCGGGATCGCATAGGCGATCGCCTGCGCAATCGTGGTGTGGTTCAGCGCGCCGGTCGGCTTCACCAGTTCGGCGAGCTTCTGCGGCTTCACATCCGACGGCTTGGCGCCTAGCGCGCCGGCCAGTGCTTCCAGCGCAGCGATCGAGTTCTCGCCACCGGCGGTCACGCGGTGCACTTCGCAGCCTTCCGGCTTTAGCATGCTCGGCTTGTTCGGATAGGCGAAGAAGGCGACGGGATCGTTGGCTTCCACCAGCACGATGTTCTTGAAGTCCTTCAGGATCGGTAGCGCGGCTTCGATCACGTAAGGAATGCGGTCGATGGAGAAGCGACCACGACCACGGGCCATGCGCGGATTGTAGGTCTGGCCCATCACCTTACAGCCGGTCTTGCCGGCAATCTGCTCGGCCAGCGCCAAGCCCTTCTCGCTTAGCGCTGTACCGGTCATCAGCAGCAGCGTCGAGGCGCCACCGTCCTTCATGATCCTGGCGGCGGTGTCCACGGCCTGCGCCGAATAGCCGGCGCTCTGCTTCTCGGCCGGCACCGGGGCCACGCCATCGGCCGCGCCCCATGCTGTGTCGGCGGGCAGGATCAGCGTGGCAATCTGGCGATCCCTGGCGGCGGCAATTGCTGCAGCGCCGTCCTTGGCCACCGACTTGGAATCCGGCGAGGTATGCACCCACTGCGACATCGGACGGGCGAGGCCCTCGATGTCCGAAGTCAGCGGCGCATTGTATTCGATGTGATAGACGGCGTGCTGGCCGACGATGTTGACGATGCCCGAATTGGCCTTCTTGGCGTTGTGCAGGTTGGCAAGGCCATTGGCGAGGCCGGGGCCGAGATGCAGCAGCGTCGAGGCCGGAGTGCCCTTCATGCGGTAATAACCGTCCGCAGCGCCGGTCACGATGCCTTCGAACAGGCCGAGCACGCAGCGCATGCCTTCGACGCGGTCGAGCGCCGCAACGAAATGCATTTCCGACGTTCCTGGATTGGCAAAGCAGACATCCACATTGCCCGCAACCAATGTCCGCACCAGGCTTTCCGCACCGTTCATCGTCTCACTCCGTTTGATTTGGTTCGCAGTCTCGGTTTCTCGATCTCGAGGGCTGATGAACCATTGTTCGGGGGGCTCGTCAAAGGGTCGGAACGCAAGGCTTCGTTGTGAGCCCTGCGGGGCGGGCTGAAACGCCGGTTATTATCGCTCCATCCGGCCCTCCGCTCACACGGCCGTGGCTTGCGGATCATGGCGATTTATGGCCTGTCTTGGGCCTCAATTTTTCTGGCGAGGACCATGATGAAGCGCCTTTTTGCTCTCTTTTTTGCCGCAGCCACGTTCACCACAATTGCGTTTCCTGCCGATGCACGCGTCCGCAACCAGCCCCGGGCGCAGGACTTCGAGGTCGACGATTCCCCGTCCCTCTCCAACTTCTTCTCCAATTTCGGCAATGGCGGCGGCAACAGCTCCGGCCCGATCCAGCGCCAGACCGTCGGCTTCCACAGCAATTACGCTCCGGGCACCATCGTGGTGAATACCGCCGAGCGCCGGCTGTATCTGGTGCAACCGGGGGGCCAGGCGCTGCGCTACGGCATTGGCGTCGGCCGCGACGGCTTCCGCTGGGGCGGCGTCCACCGCGTCACCGCCAAGAAGGAATGGCCGAGCTGGACCCCGCCGGCCCAGATGCTCGCCCGCCGGCCCGACCTGCCGCGCCACATGCCCGGCGGCATCGACAACCCGCTCGGCGCCCGCGCCATGTATCTCGGCTCGACGCTGTACCGCATCCACGGCTCCAACGAGCCGGAGACCATCGGCCAGGCCGTGTCCTCGGGCTGTTTCCGCATGACCAATGAAGATGTCACCGACCTCTATAACCGCGTCTCGGTCGGCGCGACGGTCATCGTCAAGAACTGAGCTTGACCTGAGAACGAAGGCTTCCTTCGGGAAGCCTTCGAATTGTCCGCGGGGGCGGCACTGAACGCTTGCGCAACTACGCGCATTGCGAGAACTTGAGTAATAATGCCCGCCCCGACACCAGATCGATTCATCGTCCGGACGATTGCCGCGCTGCTGGCGCTAGCGTCTTTGACCGTCTTCGTGCCGCTGCCGTCTTATGCCGGCGCAAGCGAACCGCCTGGCGTCACCTCGCGCCAACGCGCCGAGAAGAAGACCTTTACCGACAGCGAGATCATCGACGGTTTTTTCAAGACCGCCTTTGGCGCCGAATATCACCTCGCCGGCCGCGTCGACCGCATCCGCAAATATGAGATTCCGGTACGGGTCTTCGCCGACGGCCGTGCCGACCGCAAGGCTCAAATCGCCAAGGTCGTTACCGACATTGCGCGCCGGGTGCAGCACCTCAACATCGCCATGGCGGACAGCCGCGATGACGCCAATGTGCTGGTGAAGCTGGTGCGCGACCGCGATCTCTATCGCACCATCTCGACCTTCTACGGCACCGACCGCGCCAACGAGATCCGCGACTCCCTCGACCCGCAATGCCTGTCCGGCTTCCGCAAGAACGACGCCTTCGAAATCGAACGCTCCGACGTAATCCTCACCGTCGACAATGGCGACTTCGTCTTTCTCGATTGCGCCTATGAGGAATTGCTGCAGTCGCTGGGCCCGATCAACGATACCAATTCGGTGCCGTGGACGATGTTCAACGACAATGTCCAGATGGGCTTCTTCGACGTTTACGACCAGTACATCCTCAACATCCTCTACGACCCCCGCATCAAGGCCGGCATGACCGTACAGGAGGTCAAGGACGTGTTGCCGCAGGTGCTCGCCGATGTCCGGATCTGGGTGAGCAAGGTGAACGACCTGCAGGATTAGCGGCGCGTCTCGGGTCGAAATGTCAAACAGCCACTGCTCATCAGACATGCGTCATCACCCCTGTTATTTGCGGCGCGGGGGCGCCGTCGTCTGTCGCATTCCCGCCCCCTTGTGAGAGGGCGTGCGGAACGCCAGGTGCCCGTTGCACCCTTGGGCCTGATGCGAATGCGGTCTTCCGCAATGTAGAATGCATCAGGACTTTCGGAATCACGAGCAAGTGCCCAGCGTTCCGCCTGCGGTGTTTTTTCGACTTGCTTGCACTTTGCCTCAGCGAACGATCCGATCACCGAATTAAAGTCCCAAGGCGATGGGAAGGGAGCCTCAAGCACTTAGGCCGGACGCATTTCGATTTGGTCGTCCGTCACACTGTCCAGGGATCTTTCCATCTCAAGGTCGGCCGTCTCCTTGCCAGTGGCAGTGCTGGCGCAGACCCGTCCTGCCCGAAGACAGACGTCACCCATGAACCGCGTAACGCCGCATCTCCGGCGTCCACCGCACCCTGCCCCGCGAACGTGACGATCGCGATCGCCCCTCTCGGTGGGGCAGGACGAAGGGGAATATAAACCTGACGGGGATGTTGTCAACGGGATATAGGAAAAAATGTTCAGCCTCTGTCCCGGCCTCAAACTGTCATTCCGGGGCGGCTGCGCGCCTTCGCGCAGACGAACCTCAGCCACTCCAATTGGAGTGGCGGGGAATCTCGACCTGTTCAGCGTAAAACATTCCGGGATTCCGAGTTCGCACTACGCGGCTTTGCCGCTTCGTGCGCCCCGGAATGACGAAAGTGGGTCGGCGCCCCGGAATGACGGTGGAAAGAGCCCCCTTCGCTACTCCTCCCTTCACCCCCGCGGCTTCGGCGTGAACGGTCCCTTCGGTGCATTGCCGATCAGCGACACGACGACCAGCGCGACAATCGCGAACCAGAAGGTGAGCCAGAAGCCGTCGATATAGGCCAGCGTATTGGCTTCGCGCTGTACGAGGCTTGCGAGCGTGCCGATGCCGCGCGCTTGTGCGAGACCCTCACCATGGCTGGCGAAGCGGCCTGTGAGTTTGGCGAGAATGCCAACGACATCGGCATCGCCGCTGGCGACGTGCTGGCCGAGCAGATTCGAATGGATTTGTTCGCGCACGCGCAGCCAGGTGCCCATCAGCGCAATGCCGATCTCGGCGCCGCCGAGGCGCATCACCTGGATATAGGCCGCAAAGGCCGTGGCACGCGATGGATCGGAGTTCGACAGCGCAATAATGATGATGGGGAGCAGCGTGAAGCTCTGCCCGAGCGATTGCAGCAACACCATCGGAATGAAATCGCCAAGCGCCCATTCATGGGTGAGTTGCGTGCCCAGCAAGGCCGCGGCGGCGAATGCAGCAAGGCCGATGATCAGCGTCAGTTTCACGTCGTAGTAGCGAATGAGCCAGATCGACAGCGGCAGCAGCACGATCATCGGCACGACGGCGTAGAGCAGAAACAACATGCCGGACTGTTCAGGCCGGAGTTGCGCGATGTTGGTCAGGAAGTTCGGCGCAAGCGACGAATTCGACAGGCTTGTCATGGTGTAGAGAAGGATCGTCAGCAGCGCGAGGCCGATATTGCGCGAGAGCAGTACTTCGGCATGGGCCCACGGCCGCTTGACCAGCGATTCATTGATGAAGAAGCCGACGGTCAGCACCGTGCCGCCGCCGAGCAGCGCCACCACCGTGCCCGAACCCAGCCAGTCCAGCCGGTTGCCCTGATCGAGCCCGGCATAGATCATCGCTATGCCGGCGCCGAGCAGCAGCATGCCGCCCCAATCGGCCTCGCACAGCACGAAGTGGTTGATCGGCTCGCGCGGCGTGCCGAGCCAGACGAACAGTGCGAGCAGCGGCGCGATGATGACGTCCTGCCAGAACATCCATTGCCAGCCGACATGGCTGACATAGAAGCCGACCAGCGCGGTGCCGGAATTGATCGTGAAGCCGACGCGAATAGCGTAGATCGCGATGGCCGGCAGCCACCATTGCATCGGCAGATTGCGAAAGATGATCAGCAACGTTGCCGGCACGAAGGTGCCGAGCAGCAGGCCATGCACGATGTTCAGCACCAGCAGCAGGTTGTAGTCGCGCACCAGCGGGATCACCAGCGAGATCACCGCATAGACCAGCGCGGGAATGCCGAGCACGCGGCGCAGTCCGAACACGGTGGCCATCCAGGCCACCGCCGGGGCAATAAAGATCTGCGACGCCGTGCCGGCGGTGGACAGCCACGCGCCTTCGTCGAAACTCAGCCCCATCGCTCCGCGCAGATCGGCGAGGCCGATGGAGAAGATACGCGTGTCGAAATTGGCAAGGAATGCGCCGAGCAGCACCGCGCCAACCGCAAAGATCGGACGGTGCGAAACGCCCCCGGTCGAGACCGGGCCGCTTTCGATGACCTTACTTTCCGCCATTGCCGGCCGCCGGCGTGTCGGTGTTGATGCTGGCGGTCACCGACATGCCCGGCAGCAACCGGTCGAGCAGCGGCTGCCCCTTGTCGAGCGTGATGCGGACCGGCACACGCTGCACGACCTTGGTGAAATTGCCGGTGGCGTTATCAGGCGGCAGCAATGCGAATTGCGACCCCGACGCCGGCGAGACCCGATCGACGCGGCCGCGCAGGGTCTCCGCCGAGAACGTGTCGACCACGATATCCACAGGCTGGCCGGGCTTGACGCGCGTGAGCTGCGTTTCCTTGAAATTCGCGATCACATAGACGTCGGGCAATGGCACCACGCTGATCAGGCTCGAGCCGATATTGACGTAATCGCCCGGCTGCACCTGACGCTCGCTGACCACGCCATCGAAGGGCGCCACGATCCTGGTGTAGCCCAGGCGCAGCTTTGCAGTTTCCAGCGCCGCCTTGGCGCCGAGCAGATCGGCGGCGCGCTGCTTGCGGGTGCCGGCGAGAACGTCGAGCTGATGCCTCTGGGCGGCGATGACCGCGCCGCTCGCCTTCACGTCGGCCTGCGCCTTGGCATAGGCGGCGGTCGCCTGTTCGAAACGTTGCCGCGTGCCGGCCTCGGTCTGGGTCAGCGACGCCTGACGCTCCTGCTCCTGCTGCGCCTGCACTTCAGTCGCCTGCGCCGCTACGCGCTGCGCCTCGGCCTGCGCGATGGTGGCATATTGCAGCTCGACCTGGTTGGCGAGATTGTCGAGCGCGGCCTGCGCAGCGGCCACGCTGGCCTCGGCCTGCGCCACCTGCGCCTCGTAGTCGGCAGGATCGATCTGGATCAGGAGATCGCCGGCCTTGACGCGCTGGAAGTCGCTCACCGCCACGGCCTTGACCGCACCGGCCACGCGGCTCGACAGCCGCGTTATCTCCGCGCGGATATAGGCATCGTCGGTGGTCTGCACCACGCGGTTGCCCATCCAGATATCCCAGCGTGTGGTGGCCAGAACGATGAAGACAAGCGCGGCAGCAACGGCCAGCAACGGAATCGCAAGACGACGCCACGTCTGCTGCGCTGGCGTCAGCCCCGCAGGCTGCGCGGCCGGTTGCGCCGGTGGCGGCGCAGCAGGTTGTGATGGCGCAGGCTGTGGCGTTGGGGATGCATCAAGCTGGGACATGTCTTCCTCGCAGCGACCTGAGTGACATTATGTCTCATGTCGTCGCACGCGATTCAATCGCCCGATATCGGCATTCCATACCGGTGCCGCAGCATTCGGGTGCGTTTCGTACCAAAGACCGCAGGTTTATATCTTTTTGCGGCGTGCGGGCCCGTCGCCGCCACGCGATGGCGCCGGAGTATCCGGACCACGCGGCTGCAGATAGCGTTGCAGCGCAATGGCGCGCTCGCTGGATTCGACCAGACGCTCGACGCTTCCCAGCAATTGATGAAATTCGTCCGCGTTGAGACAATCGAACTGCACGTCGTTGACCTGACGCTGCGTCGGATTGAGGCTCGCGAGCAGCGCATCGCCGGCCTGCGTCACCGTCAGACGCAGGCGCCTGCGATCGGCGGGATCCACGAGCTTGTCCAGCAGCCCCATCTGCTGCAGCTTGTTGGACACCGTGGTGACGAAGGCGCCGCTGAGATGCAGATGCGCTGCGAGTTCGCGCACGCTGACATCGCCTTCAGCCCCCAGATACTTGACCGAGATCAGCACGGTGTATTCGATGCCGGCGAGACCGATCGCGGCGGCATGCCCCTCACGCACGGTCTCGTGTCGCGCGAGGAACGCCAGCAATGTGTGCACGAGTTGCCGGAATGCATGATCGGAGCCATCGACCAGCAGCGCCTTGCGCGATGTGGTCAGCGCCGGGGCCGGAAGTTTGGCCTTGAGCGCGGCTTTGGCTGCCGTCTTCGCCGCGGGCGTGGCCGCTGGTTTTACAGCGGGCTTTTCGGATTTACGCAGTGCCGGCGTCTTCGAGAGCGGCGCAACCTTGGAACGAGACATACCGCTTCCCAGTGAACGATCCACCACAGGTTGGCCGGCGTCCCCTGCTTCGTCAAGCGATTCTGCATACCTTCTGAACGAAGCTATTGATCAAATGCATTTACTGCGTCAGGATCGGCGTCAAATCTGACGGGAGAACATCATGAAACTCGATATCAGGCGCTTGCTCTGCTTCACCGACCACAAGGAGGTCGAGGCCGGCCACCGGCACGACCAGCCGCTGCGCCGCGTCACCGCGGTGGCCATCGTCGCCAACCCCTATGCCGGGCGCTATGTCGAAAATCTGTCCGAGGCGATCGCCGCCAGCGTCGATGTCGGCGCCGTGCTGGCGAAACTCGCGGTTGAGGCGATGGGTTCGTACAAGGTGGAAAGCTACGGCAAGGGCGGCGTCGTTGGCCTCGGGGGCGAACTCGAACACGCCAATGCGATGCTGACCACGACTTTCGCCACGCCGCTGCGCGAGGCCGTGGGCGGCGCCGAAGCCTGGATTCCCTCCTTCACCAAGCTTGCCGCCCCCGGCTGCCTGATCGACGTTCCCCTCGCGCACAAGGACGCGCTCTATGTCCGCTCGCATTACGATGGCGTCTCGGTGACACTACCGCCCGATGCGCCGGCGGCTGACGAAGTTGCACTGATCGTCTGTCTCGCCAATCGCGGGCGACTCAATGCGCGGGTCGGCGGACTGAATGCCAAGGATATCGGCGGCAAGGACGGCTTGCGCTAGGCTGCGGCTTTGTGCGGCCTTGGACGGCCTTGAGATTGCGGAGACGGGTATGAAAACGGCCATCGTCAATATCGGCACCATCGTCACCGGTGATCTCAAGGCGCCGTTCGCCGACGGCGATGGCATCCTGATGCAGGACGGGCGCATCAGCGCGATCGGCACGCTATCGTCAGATCAGGTGTCATCGGCCGATGTGGTGATCGACGCCGCCTGCACGACGGCGATTCCCGGCCTGATCGACAGCCATGTGCACATCACCTTCGGCGATTACACGCCACGGCAGCGCGTGGTCGGCTATCTCGAGAGCTACGTGCATGGCGGCACGACGACGTCCATCACGGCGTCCGAAGTGCATACGCCGGGCCGCCCGAAGGATCCGGCCGGGGTAAAAGCGCTGGCGCTGGCAGCGCGCGCCTGTTTTCTCGATTATCGCCCCGGCGGCATGCGCGTGCATGCCGGCTCGATCATCCTCGAGCCCGGCCTGACAGAGGCCGACCTGGAAGAACTGGTGAAGGCGGGTCTGTGGCTCGCCAAGGCCGGCTTCGGCGCGTTCGAGACACCGTTCGACTATGCGCCCTTGATGCTCGCCGCACGTAAGCTCGGCATGGTCACCACCATGCATACCGGCGGCTCGTCGATCCCCGGCTCATCGGGCATCTGGGCCGAACATGTGCTGAAGTCCAATCCGAGCGTCTCGTTTCACGTCAATGGCGGACCGGTGGCAATGCCGGAAGCCGGCTTCGCGCGGCTCGTAAACGAAAGCGATATCGCGCTGCAGCTCTGCACCGCCGGCAATCTCCGCACCGCATTGCTGACGGCGAAGCTGCTCGACGACGCCAAACAGCCGGAGCGTCTGCTGATCGCCACGGACACGCCGACCGGCAGCGGGATCATGCCGCTCGGCATGTTCTACACCATCAGCCATCTGGCGAGCCTCGGCGGCATGCCGCCCGAACAGGCGATCGCGGCAGCGACAGGCAACAATGCAACGGTCTATCGGCTCAACAGCGGATTTCTGAAGACAGGCAGGGATGCCGACGTGGTGCTGATCGACGCCTGCGCCGGCGGCTCTCAGAACGATGCGCTGTCGGGCCTGCGCAATGGCGACGTGCCCGCGGTCAGCGCCGTGATCACTGACGGCGTGCCGCGCTTCGTCGGCCGCAGCCGCAATACGCCGGCAGGAATGCGGACTGTTCGCGTGGCGGAGACGAGATTGCCGCGGGATTTCTCGGGCGCGGCGGCGCATTGATCGGGATTACAAAGAAGCAGCGTCACGCACCGTAGGCTCCCTCTCCCCGTACTGCACGGGGAGAGGGAGGACGCGACTGCGCTTTAGTTGCTGCCCTTGAACTCCGGCAGATCATATTTCCCCGTCATCTTCTCGGCCATCCCCGCTGCGCGCTCCCAGTCATAGGTACGATAGCTGTGACCACGCGTCACGAACTGGGCGCCGGCATAGAACATCTCGTATTGCAGATGGCGCGAGGCGAATTCGGAGCCGACGGCGTCCCAGGTCAGCTTCAACAGCTTGACGCGGTCCTGGCCGGACATCGCCGGCGAGATCTGGGTCAGCCCGATAATATCAGCGATCTCCGGATTGCTGAAATCATCCACCGAGGACGGCAGCATCAAGAGGGCGCCGCCGGCGAGTTCGCGGATAGTCGCGATGATCTGGCCATACATCTCCTGCGACTGCACCTGCGCCGCATAGAGCAGATGCTTGTTCGGCAGATAGTAGTCGCCGCGCATCGCGCCGCCGGCTTCCATGCCGAGCACCATGCCCTCGATCAGCGCCGCCTGCGAGGCGAGCTTGCCGAGCGTATCGACCACCGGCGGGAAATTGATGGTGCCGATGGTCTTGGCGATGCCGCGCGCAAGGCCGACCAGGAAGCGGAGCTTCACCGACAAGCGGATTTGTGCCTGATAGTTCTGATAGACATGGGCCGGCGTGTCATGGAGCTGGGCGCGGCACATGTCGGTGTTGCGCAGCAGGAACACGCGCTCCCACGGCACCTTCACGTCGTCGAAGAACACCAGCGCGTCGTTCTCGTCATAGCGCCAGGCCAGCGGGTTGTCGTATTCGCTCAAGGCGTGGGCCTCGAAGCTCTTGCGCGACAGCATCTTGAGACCCTTGGTCCCCATCGGCAGCGCGCAGGAGAACGCCAGATGCTCCTCGCCCGGCCGCAACGGCTGGCCGGAACCGACGAAGATCTCATTGGCCATGATGGCTGACGTGGCGAACAGTTTGGCGCCGCGGATGGTGATGCCCGATGCATCCTCATCGACAATGCGCGCCACCATGTCCTCGGCATTCTTGCCCTGATCGCCGAACGCCTTGGAGCGATCGCCCTGCACGTTGTTGATCACATAGGTCAGGAACAGGTCGCTCTTGCGGGCGTAGTCGTACCAGTCGCGAAACGCCTGCGCGCGTTTCGGATCGTAATTGTCGAACACCTCGATGCCCATCATCATGCCGGACATGGATGACGCGACGTGATCGGGCGAGCGGCCAAGGAATCCGCAGGACTGTTCGGCCCATTCCACCAGCGCCTTGCGGCGCTCTACCAGTTCCGCATAGGTGGTCGGCAATTGCCAGGCGCGATTGACGCGGCGGCCGCCGCCGACATCGAAGGTCATGCGTTCGATATTGGCGGGGTCGGCCTGATAGTCATACAGCGCGCCGGCCGAGGCGACCGCATGGCGATAGGCGGGATGGGTCGAGACGTCGTCGACCTTCTTGCCGTCGAGATAGACCGCACGACCGTCGCGCACAGCGGCAACATGCTGTGCGCCGTTCTTGACGCCGGCAACTGCCGCCCCGGATCCAAATGCCTTGTTCATCACTCTTCTCCGTCACCTGCTGCCCGCGGCGCGCCGGTATCTTCATTAATAGCTATCATCCGAAGCTATTTTGAATCTGTTGTCAAGCGGGACCCGTCGTATCATCTAACCCACATAGATCATTTGTCGCGATTGCAATTGCAGCGCGAAGCCGCCAAGCTCGGGCAAGTTTTGATACATGGGATGATCACGTGGCCAAATCCGCAGCGCGCTCCACTTCGATCGGCAAATCGTTGATCGGCAAATCAGCTAGCAAGGAGATCAGCAAGAAGCCTGCCACAGGCCGGCCGGCATCCCGCGCTGCATTGACGGTCTCCCGACCGGAGCTGCTGGTAGACGGTTCGGATGCCCAGTTCCGCCGTCTCGTCCACAGCCTGTTCGGCTTTCTGGTCCGCCATCAGACATTGCGTGAAGGCCACGCCGCCGTCATCGGCCTCGCCGGCATCGAATACACGACCCTGATCTCGATTCGGCACCTGTCGGCGCAAGGCGACGTCCATGTGCGCGCCGTCGCCGATCACCTGCATCTGAGCGGCGCCTTCGTCACCACCGTGACCAACAAGCTCGAAACTAAAGGGCTGATCACCAAGACCTCGCACACCGGCGACCGCCGTCGCATCAGCCTTGTGGTGACACCGCATGGCGCCGAGTTGCTCGAACGCCTCGCCCCCACCCAGGCCCAGGTGAACGACGTCCAGTTCGGTTGCCTCGGCACCCGGGAATTCCACCAGTTGCTGGACATGGTGCAGCGGCTCGTCGATTCCAGCGACCGCGCCATTGCGCTGCAGCGCTATCTGGCCGACACCAATGTGAAGCAGCTCTCGCCCGAGGCGCATTCAATCGCCGTCGCCAAGCGCGGCAAGCCGCGCAAGGGCTGAATCCGGCCTGGAATCTGTACATGCGTCAGAACCAGCGGTTGCACTCGGCCAAGGCCCCGGGATAGCCGCAGCCCGCGTCGCCATTGCTGCGACAAAAACGCACCGGTGTGCGCGGCCCCTGCCGCCCAACGGCGACACCGGAATCAACCGCCACGCGCCTCCAACATTCAAACACTCGTGAAACAGGCACTTCCGCGCATCCCCGCCAGCCGCAGATTGCTGCATTTCCGGGCTGCACTGCCGCATAAAATAGCTTCTTAAGAGAACTATTTTATAAAGATACTCAGAATGACGATTGTCAAAACCTGAAATTTATTGGACGATCCGCCCAACGCTGTCATTCCGCTGTCACAGCTGGCGATGGCACATGGCGTGCATAGAAATCTTTATCTGGATTATGCTGCGGATCACTGCAGCAAAAGCATCAGCAGAAGAGGACGATCGTCGATGTCACGGATCAAATCGAATTTGCCGCGCGTATTGGGCACAGTTGCCGCCGTCACACTCTCCGCCATGGTTGGCGGCCAGGCATGGGCGCAGGAAATCGCCATCGGCGCCGTGGTGCCGTCGAGCGGCCCGTTCGCCGAGTGGGGCCGCAGCAACACCGTGACGCTGAAGATGCTGGAACAGCAGACCAACGATGCCGGCGGCATCAATGGCGCGAAGCTGAAGATCACCATCCTCGACGACGCCGCCAAGCCGGCGCAGGCCGCAAGCTCGCTGCGCAAGCTGGCCGGCGACGAAAAGGTTCTCGCCGTGGCCGGTCCGCTCACCTCGAGCGCCGCCGAAGTGACCTTCCCGGTCGCCAATGAAATGAAGGTGGTCTCGACCTCGCAGGCCTCCTCGAAGCCGGGCGTGGCAAAGCTCAACCGTCCGTGGGCGTTCCGTAACACCATCGACGAAGGCGTGCTCGCCAAGACCACCGTGCCCTTCTACAAGAAGGCCTTCAACATCAAGACCGTCGCCGTGATCTTCGACGCCAAGGACGCCACGGCTTCCACCGTCGGCAAGGCGATCATGCCGGCCGTGCTGAAGGCCAATGACATCACCGTCGCCAACGAGAACGATCTGCTGTCGTTCAACACCGGCGACCTCGACGTCTCCGCACAGGTCACCAAGCTGAAGGCCCTGAACCCTGACGGCGTCGTTGTCAGCGCCGATTACAGCCAGGCCATCACCGTGCTGCGCGAAATGAAGCGCCAGGGCCTGATCAAGCCGGTCGTCGGCGCCACCCAGCTGATCTCGTCGGCGATTCTCAAGGCTGCGCCGGAAATCCCGGTGATCGCGCCGGCAACCTTCTACGCCACCATGACAGGCCCGGCACCCGAGAAGTTCACGGCAACCCTGACGCCGCTGCTGCGCAAGGAATCGGGCCTGCCGAAGGACATCGAGCCCTCGATGTATGACGCCAACATCTACGAGATCGTCTCGATGTATATCGACGCGATCAAGAAGGCCGGCGTCACCGGCAAGCCGGCCGATCTCGAAGCCGACCGCACCAAGATCCGCGATCATCTCGCCAAGCTCGAAGGCTTCCCGGGTCTCGGCGGCCCGATCGGCTTCAACGACGACGGCGACGCGATCAAGGCCTTCTACGTGCTGCAGGGTCAGAACGGCGCCTGGGACACCAAGGTCAAGGGCTGCAGCTCCGCGCCGAACCATCCGGCCTGCTGATCTTCCGCACCATCCACGCCGCTGCGGCCGGGAAGTCTTCCCGGCCGCAGTCATGATGACGACCACCTGATTTAACGATTGCGATCCCCATGCTGATACAGCAACTCGTCAACGGACTGACGCTCGGAGCGGTCTATACGCTTCTGGCGCTGTCGTTCTCGCTCGTGATGGGCATTCTCGGCATTCTCAATCTTGCGATTGCCGAACTGTTCATGATCGGCGGCTATCTCGGCTTCACGTTGATTACCGCAGGCTTTCCGCTTCCGGTCGCCGTGCTCGGCGGCATGCTCGGTGCAGCCGCGATCGCCATTGCCATCGAGAAGATCGGCTACCAGCCGCTGCGCGACGCGCCGCTGGTGACGCCGATGCTGTCGACGCTGGGTTTCTCGATCATCCTGCAGAACGTCGCCACCAATATCTGGGGCTCGGATCCTGCCCAGCTTCCGGACGAATATTTCGGCAAGCAATACGCGCTCGGCCCGATCAATATCGGCGAGATGCAGCTAATCGTGCTCGTCGCCACCGTCGTGCTGGTCGCGGTGGTTGCCTATATCGTGCAGAAGACCCCGATGGGCCGGGCGCTGCGCGCCGTCGCCGAGAACCGCGAAGTCGCACGAATCCTGGGCGTCTCCGCTGACCGCCTGACCATGCTGGCCTTCATCCTGTCGGGCTCGCTCGCCGGCGTCGCCGGCGTGTTGATCGCCCTGCATTACGGCACCATCACGCCCTATCTCGGCGTCGAGATCGGCCTCAAGGCCATCGCCGTGATGGTGATCGGCGGCACCCGGCAGATCTGGGGTGCGCTCGTCGCTGGTCCCTTGATCGGCATCGCCGAAGTGCTGACCGTCGCTTACGGCGGCTCGCAGGTGCGCGACTTCGTCGTCTACGGCTTCATGATTTTGATTTTGTTGCTGCGTCCGCAGGGCCTGCTCGGCGGCGCGCGATCCGATCAGGGGCAGCGCGTCTGATGTCGACCTATTACGCAAGCCTGCTCGCCGAGTCCGGCATCCTTCTGCTCGGCGCACTCAGCGTCTATATCATCCTCGCCACCGGCCAGCTCTCACTCGGCAATGGCGCCTTCATGGGAATCGGCGCGTATCTGTCGTCGTATCTCACCGTCGCGCTGAACGTGCCGCTGACGCTGGCCCTGGTGATCGCGGCAATCGCCGCCGGCATCATCGGCGCCATCGTCGCCTTCCCGGCGCTGCGGCTGAAGGGCATCTATCTCGCCATGGCCACCGTCGGCTTCGGCGAAATGGTGCGCAGCTTCTTCCTCAATTTCGACGCGATGGGCGGCTCCGGCGGCTATCGCGGCATGCAGCACATCTCGGTCGGCTATGTCTGGCTGTGGGCCGGCGGCATCCTCATCGCGGTGATGCTGCTGGAGCGCTCGCGCGTCTGGCTGGAAATGCAGGCCGTCCATGACGACGAAACGGCCGCGGGCCTGATCGGCCTCAACACCACCGTGACCAAGATCGGCGCCTTCGGTGCCGGCGCCGCGGTGGCCGCGATCTCCGGCGGATTGTTCGCGCATCACAACGTCTATATCGAGCCGGCAAACTTCGGCTTCGATCGCTCGATCGAATTCGTGCTGGCCGTGATCCTCGGCGGCTCCACCGTCGGACCTGGCTCGCTGGTCGGCTCGTTGCTGCTGGTGTTCCTGCCTGAATTCCTGCGTCCGATCGCCGACTGGCGCCTCGCCGCCTTCGGCACGCTACTGATCTTGGTACTGCTGGTGCGGCGTCAGGGCATTCTCGATCGTTCGCTGATCCGGACGCTCACCTTCCGGAGGGCCGCGGCATGAGCAACGCGCTGCTTCAACTCACCGGCGTCACCAAGACGTTCGGCGGCATCCATGCGCTGTCCGGCATGGTCTGCGAAGTGCCGGAAGGCAAGATCGTCGGCGTGATCGGCCCGAACGGCGCCGGCAAGACGACTTTGTTCAACACCATCACCGGCGCCTATCGCGCCGATGCCGGCGAAGTGAAACTCAAGGGCGTCGACGTCACCCAGTGGCCGTCCTATCGCATCGTGCGCGAGGGCATCGCCCGCACCTTCCAGAACATCCGACTGTTCGGCAGCATGACCGTCTGGGAACATCTGCTGGTGGCGCAGCCGCACAGCGAGAGCGCGTGGCGGCGTCTGCTGCCGATCTCCTGGGCCAATCCGGCGGCGCAGGCCCGAGCGGAAGAAGTGATGGAGTTCTTCGGCCTCACCGAACTGCGCGATCGCCCGGCCAAGTCGCTGCCCTACGGCATCCAGCGCAAGGTGGAGATGGCGCGCGCCGTCACCGCCAGGCCGAAGCTTCTGCTGCTGGATGAACCCGTCGCCGGCATGAACCATGACGAGGCCGAGGAAATTCGCGCGCTGATGATCCGCTTGCGCGACACCGGCCTCACAATCCTGCTGATCGAACACGACATGAATTTCGTGATGCGGCTCTGCGACTATCTCTATGTCCTCGATTTCGGCGTGCTGATCGCCGAAGGCAGACCGGAGGACGTGCGCACCAATCCGGTTGTCCTCGACGCCTATCTCGGAAAGGACGACTGATGCTCACGATCAAGGGCCTCGAAGTCCGCTACGGCGCCATCACCGCCGTGCGCGGCGTCGATCTGGAGATCAGGAAAGGCGAGATCGTCGCGCTGCTCGGCGCCAATGGCGCCGGCAAGAGCACGATCGCGCGGTCCATCGCGGGACTGCTGCCGTTCCAGGGCGAGATCGCCTTCGAAGGCGAGAGACTGACGCCGGGGACCGCCGAGAAGAATCTGCGCCGCGGCATCGCGCTGGTACCGGAAGGCCGCGGCATTCTCGCGCGCATGACCGTGCATGAGAATCTGCTGATGGGCATCTATACCCGCAGCGACAAGTCTGCGGCGATGGCCGATGTGGACAAGATGCTGGAGCGCTTTCCGATCCTCGGCAAGCGCCGCGACGGTCTTGCGAGCCTGCTCTCGGGCGGCGAACAGCAGATGCTGGCCATCGGCCGCGCGCTGCTATCGAAGCCAAAGCTGCTGCTGCTCGACGAGCCCTCGCTCGGCCTCGCCCCGCTGATGACGGCGAGCCTGTTCAGCATGATCGCGCAATTCCGCGATGAGGGCCTTACGGTTCTGCTGGTGGAGCAGAAGGCGCGCCAGACGCTGAAGATCGTGGACCGGGCCTATCTGCTGGAGACCGGCCGCGTGGTGACGTCTGGTTCGGCGGAAGCGCTGATCAACGATCCGACATTGTCGGAAGCGTTTCTGGGCGGGACGCATTAGGTCCCTGCGCCACCCTCGTCATTCCGGGGCGTGGCCGGCCCTTGCCGGACACGAACCCGGAATCTTGAGATCGCTGAAACCCCGAAGAGCCAAACACTCCGGGATTCCGGGTTCGGCACGTCGCCTGCGGCGCCGAGCCGCCCCGGAATGACAGTTCGGGCGAGAGAACTACGCCCCATACCGCGCCAGCACCGGCCAGGTCTCGACGCCGTTGTTGTGCCCGACCACCTGATAGTCCGCGTGCAAATTCACCGTGGGATCGCAATGCGTCGTCAGCAGCAACACGCGGCTGCCGAGCTTCGGCGCGGTGCTGCCCTTCGGCATGGTGATCATGCCATGCTCGTCGCCGCCGAAGCGATAGGTCGAGCCTTCCGGGGCGCCGATCATCAGTGACGGCACCGGCCCATTGAAGGCCATCGCCTTGACGCCGGCATCGACGGTGAATTCGCCGGCACGATTCACCGACGTGACCGTCGCGAGAATGAACAGGCTTGGATCGTAAGGCAGCGCACCACCCTCGTGCTCCAACTTGCCGTAGTCGGAATCCATGAAGACATAGGAACCGACCTGCAGCTCCGTATAGGTGCCCGTGACATCATAGGCGCAGGCGCCCGTGCCACTTCCGGTGACGATCTCCGCCTTGATGCCGGCCTCCGTCAGCACATGCAGATGCTCGTCGAGCATGGCGCGCACGCGCCCAGCGCCTGCCCTGCGCTCCCCGGAGTCGATCATGTGCTGCACATGACCCGCAAAACCCTGGATGCCACCGAATGTCATGCCCGGCGTGGCTTGGATCAGCTGCGCCAGCGCGAGTGTCGATGCGGTATCGACCACGCCGGTGCGGCGCTGGCCGACATCGATATCGATCAGCACCTGTAGCGGACGGCTGCCGGCATCGAGCAATTCGTGCAGCACGTGAATCTGGTCGGTGTGATCGACGACGATGCTGATGTCGGATTGATCGGCGATAGCCGCAAGGCGCGCGAGCTTCGGCCGGTCCGCGACTGGTGTGGTGAGCAGCAGACCGGTAATACCGGCCTGCGCAAAGGCCTCGATCTCGGCGACCGTCGCGCAGGAAATGCCCACAGCGCCGGCCTCGATCTGCAACTGTGCTATGCGCGTCGACTTGTGGGTCTTGGCGTGCGGCCGCAAGGCGATGCCGTTGGCTTTGGCGAACTCGGCCATTGCGGTGATGTTGCGCTGAAGCGCCGAGGCATCCAGCACCAGCGCAGGCGTCTGGATATCCGCAAAACCCGGCAGATTGGGATCGAGCGTGTTTGGCATCACAGCAGCTTCGCGCCGAAGTTCTTCGCCGGATCCATTTCGGCAGCGAGCCTGCCCGATGGCGTGGCGGCCTTGCCGCCCTCGCGCAACATCAGGCGGCCCTCGCCCGGCTTGCTGGTGAACCTGTCGCCATCGACCAGCACGCGGCCGCGCAACAGCACCTTCTCGGGCCATCCGGTGACGGTGCGGCCGGAGAACGGCGAGAAGCCGGTGAGATCGTGCATCATCTCATCCGATAGCGTGACCTTGCGCGCCGGGTCCCAGATTGCGATGTCGGCATCGTTGCCGATGGCAATGGAGCCCTTCTTCGGCAGGTTGTAGATCTGCGCCGGCGCGGTCGATGTGAGCTCGACGAATTTCGACAGGCCGAGGCGACCTTTCGACACCATCGCGTCGAACAGCAATGGCAGGCGCACTTCGAGACCCGGCAGACCATTGGCGACCTGCTTGAATGTCGGGTTCGGCCCTGCGCGCAGCTTGCCGGTCTCGTCATAGCGATAGGGCGCGTGATCCGACGAGATCAGTTGCAGGTCGCCGAGTGACAGCGCCTGCCACAGCGCTTCCTGATCGTCCTTGGTACGTGCCGGCGGGCTGCACATCCATTTCGCGCCCTCGGCGCCGGGCTTGTCGAGATCCTCGGCGGTGAGGAACAGATATTGCGGGCAGGTCTCGGCGAAAATCTTGACGCCGCGGCCGCGCGCCTCGCGGATCACCGCGGCGCCCTCGCGCGTCGACACGTGGAAGATCATCACCGGCTGATCGAGCAATTCGCTGAAGGCGATCAGCCGCGTGAAGGCCTCGGATTCCGAGACGCGGGCATGGCTGACGGCATGATATTTCGGCGCGGTGTAGCCCTTGTCGATCAGCCGCTTCACCATCCAGGCGATGACGCCGTGGTTCTCCGCGTGAACGCAGACCAGCGCTCTGGCTTCGCGAGCCGCCGCAAGGATATCCAGCAACTTCTCGTCGTCGACCTTGAGCCGATCATAGGTCATGAAGATCTTGATCGAGGAATGGCCCTGTTTCACCAGCGCCGGAATATCCTCGGAAATGACCTTGTCGGTGACGTCCGAGACGATGATGTGGAAGGCGTAGTCGATCATCGCGCCCTTCTTTGCGAGCGCCGTGTAACCGGTGACGACCTCCTGCACATCCATGCCGACATGCTGGGCCGCAAAGGAGATCACGCTGGTGGTGCCGCCAAAGGCCGCGGACCGCGTCGCGCTCTCGAAGGTGTCGGCATTCATGATGCCGGCGGCGGAGAGCTGCTCGATATGGGCATGGGCATCGACGCCGCCCGGCAGCACCAGCTTGCCTGTTGCATCGATCTCTTGACGGCCCGCTGCGAGCCCGCTGCCCAGCGCCACGATGGTCTCACCGGTAATACCGACATCGGCGGCAAATACATCGCTCGATGTGGCGACGGTGCCACCGCGGATCACGAGGTCGTAGACGGGATCGGACAAGGGCAGAACTCCAGCTAGTCGAACATTTTAGAGGCTTTGAGGATGCGCACTTTCCGGCAATACTGCTGCCCTGACAAGGAGCCTGACATGCAGCCCCGCAAGAAGATTTTGGTGGTCAATCCGAACAGCAATTCGCAGGTGACGCGCAACCTTGCCGAAGCCCTGCAACCGATGATGTTCAACGCCGGGCCCGAGATCGAATGCGTCACGCTGGCGGAAGGACCACTGGGCGTGCAGACGCAGGCCGATCTCGAAAGCGTCACGATACCGCTGAGCCGGCTGGTGGCCGCCGACAATTCCGCCGATGCCTTCGTCATCGCCTGCTATTCCGATCCCGGCCTGCATGTGTGCCGCGAGGCGACGCAGCGTCCGGTCTTCGGCATCGCCGAATCCGGCGTGCTGACGGCCCTGTCACGCGGCGACCGCTTCGGCGTCATCGCGGTCGCGCAGGGCTCGATCGGCCGGCACATGCGTTATCTGCGCCAGATGTGCCTGATGGATCGCTTCGCCGGCGAACGTCCGCTCAACATGACGGTGGCGGAAGCGGCTTCCGGCGACGACACGCTGGCGCGCATGATCAAGGTCGGCCGCCAGTTGAAGGACGAGGACGGCGCCAACGCCGTCGTCATGGGCTGCGCAGGCATGTCGCGCCATCGCAGCGCGCTCGAGGATGCGCTCGGCATTCCGGTGATCGATCCGACCCAGGCCGCCGTTAGCATGGCGATCGGCACGGTGATGTTTCAGTAGCGGATTGCGATTAGAACGCAGGCCTCTCGCCTGTCGTCCCCGCGAAGGCGGGGACCCATAGCCTCAAGTGAAGTAAGTTAAGCTTAGCCATCACCACAGCGCCTCAACCCCAAGCTCGGTGTGTATGGGTCCCCGCCTTCGCGGGGACGACACCAGAGTGTGGTGGCTACTCCGGCGGCAGAACCACACCCGTCTGGCTGGTGATCCGGCCATAATGCTCGATGCGGCGATGGCGCTTGAAGTCGAAGATGGTGTCCTTGCCGAACTTCGTGTCGTCGAGATCGACGGTGCACACCAGAAGCTCATCGCCTTCGGTCTTGGCTTCGGCGAGAATGACGCCATTGGGGTCGACGATCAGCGAACCGCCGATCAGCGGATGACCGTCCTCGTCGCCGGCCTTGGCAACGGCGACGACGAAGGTCGAGTTCTGATAGGCGCCGGCCTGCACCGACAGACGATTGTGGAACAGGCGCTGCTCCGGACCCTCGACCGACTTCTGCGAATTCACCGACGGCGTGTTGTAACCGAGCACGATCATCTCGACGCCCTGCAGCCCCATCACGCGGTAGGATTCCGGCCAGCGACGATCGTTGCACACCATCATGCCGAAGATACCGCCCAGCGCGCGGAAGACGGGGAAGCCGAGATCACCCGGTTCGAAATAACGCTTTTCCAGATGCTGGAAGGCACGCTCGGTGTCGAATTCGACATGGCCGGGCAGATGCACCTTGCGATATTTGCCGACGATCTTGCCGGTCTTGTCGGTGAGGATCTGGGTATTGAAGTGGTGGCCGTCGGGCGTCAGTTCGGCATAGCCGATCGACAGCGCGATACCGGCTTTGGCGGCGGCATCGAACAGCGGCTGCGTCGCGGCATTGGGCATTTCGGACTCGAACCAGGTGTCGACTTCCTTCTGGTCGGTCATGTACCAGCGCGGGAAGAAGGTGGTCAGCGCCAACTCCGGATAGACGATAAGGTCGGCGCCCTTCCCCTTGGCCTCGTCCAGCAGCACCAGCATCCGCTTGACCACAGCCTCGCGGCTTTCGGCTTTCTGGATCGGGCCCAACTGGGCGGCGGCGACGGTCAGCTTGCGCATGGGATCATCCGGATTGGAGTGGTCGAGACATCTATCGGGGCTTGTATCAGGTCCCGGCCCTGGCTTCGAGCCGAATGGGAAGGCGATCAACCCCGTGGAAAAACCCGGAATTGCTTAGTCCGAAAGCTTGCCTGCCTAACAATCGGGCGCAGCATTCATGCCAGGGAACACCTTGGTTCTGCAAGAATTCTCCCTCCCGCCGAGGATTAGAGAATGACTCCCTCCGGCCTTGTGCCGTAGGTTGCGCGGGCTATGCGCTGGTTCCATCTGCGCAGGCCCGACGCAGGAGATTTCGACACCATGACCCGCCTGGAAATGACGCGCCGCACGGCACTGCTGACCTCCGCCGCCATTGCCGCCAATGTCGCCAATCCGTTCCGCGCCTTCGCGCAGGAAACACCCCGCAAGGGCGGCGTGTTCAATGTCCATTACGGTGCAGAACAGCGTCAGCTCAACCCCAGCATTCAGGCCTCCACCGGCGTCTACATCATCGGCGGCAAGATCCAGGAAGCACTGGTCGATCTCGACGCCAATGGCCAGCCGGTCGGCGTGCTCGCGGAGAGCTGGGAATCCACACCGGACGGCAAGACCATCACCTTCAAGTTGCGCAAGGGCGTGACCTGGCACGACGGCAAGCCATTCACCTCGGCCGATGTCGAATTCACCGCCATGAACATGTGGAAGAAGATCCTCAATTACGGATCGACCCTGCAGCTCTTTTTGACCGCCGTGGAAACGCCGGACGCGCAGACCGCGATCTTCAAATATGAGCGCCCGATGCCGCTCGGCCTGCTGCTGCGCGCGCTGCCGGACCTCGGCTATATCTCCGCCAAGCACCTCTATGAGGGCAGCAGCGACATCCGCCAGAACCCGACCAACCTTGCCCCGGTCGGCACCGGCCCGTTCAAATTCGTCAAATACGAGCGCGGCCAGTACATCATCGCCGAGCGCAACGAGAACTACTGGCGCCCGAATGCACCCTATTTGGACCGCATCGTCTGGAAGGTCGTCACCGACCGCGCCGCGGCTGCCGCCCAGATGGAAGCCGGCGACATCCAGTACAGCCCGTTCACGGGTCTCACGATTTCCGACACGGCACGGCTGAGCAAGGACAAGCGCTTCATCGTCTCCACCAAGGGCAATGAAGGCAACGCGCGCACCAACACCATCGAGTTCAACTTCCGCCGCAAGGAGCTGGCGGATATCCGCGTTCGCCGCGCCATTGCGCATGCGATCAACGTGCCGTTCTTCATCGAGAATTTCCTCGGCGACTTCGCCAAGCTCGGCACCGGCCCGATCCCGTCGGTCTCCACCGACTTCTATCCGGGCCCGGATACGCCGCAATATGCCTATGACAAGAAGAAGGCCATCGCGCTGCTCGACGAGGCCGGCTTCAAGCCGGGCGCCGGCGGCACCCGCTTCTCGCTGCGTCTCCTGCCCGCGCCATGGGGCGAAGATATCTCGCTGTGGGCGACCTTCATCCAGCAGTCGCTCGGCGAAGTCGGCATTCCCGTCGAAATCGTCCGCAACGATGGCGGCGGCTTCCTGAAGCAGGTCTATGACGACCACGCCTTCGACCTCTCAACCGGCTGGCACCAGTATCGCAACGATCCCGCTGTCTCGACCACGGTCTGGTATCGCTCCGGCCAGCCGAAGGGCGCGCCCTGGACCAACCAGTGGGACTGGAAGAACGACGCCATCGACAAGGTGATCGACGACGCGGCCACCGAGATCGATCCGGTCAAGCGCAAGGCGCTCTATGCGACCTTCGTCAAGGAAGCCAACACCGAACTGCCGGTGTGGATGCCGATCGAACAGATCTTCGTCACGGTGATTACCGCGAAGGCGCGTAACCATTCCAACACGCCGCGCTGGGGATCGTCGAGCTGGCACGATCTTTGGCTTTCCGCCTGAGCCAAACTTCGCCACAATAGCCAGATGCGCATCCTGAGCCTTGCGGGGCGGCGGCTCGCCGCCTCGATCCCGACCCTGTTTCTGATCCTGATCGGCGTGTTCCTGCTGCTGCAATTCGCACCGGGAGACACGGTCGATGCCATGATGGCGCAAATGGGCGGCGGCGATGCCGCAACCGCCCGCGAGCTGCGCAAATTCTACGGGCTCGACCTCTCGATCCCGATGCAGCTCGGCAACTATCTGTGGCGGCTGATCCGCCTCGATCTCGGCTTCTCTTCGATCTATGGCAAGCCGGTCGCCACCGTGATCATCGAGCGCCTGCCGCCGACGATCCTGTTGATGACCGCGTCGCTGTCCTTTGCGTTTTTCTTCGGCCTGCTGCTCGGCGTCATCGCCGCACGCGGCGTCAACAAGTGGCCGGACACGCTGATCTCCACGCTCGGCCTCGTCTTCTACGCCACGCCGTCATTCTGGTTCGGCCTGATGGCCATCGTGGTGTTCTCGATCTATCTGCAATGGCTGCCGGCCGGTGGCTTCGAGGATATCGGCGCCGTCCAGAGCGGCTTTGGCCGGACCATCGACATTGCACAGCATCTGATCCTGCCGACACTGACGCTTGGCCTGATCTTCCTCGCCATCTATCTGCGCATCATGCGCGCCTCCATGCTCGAAGTGCTCAATCTCGATTTCGTGCGCACCGCGCGCGCCAAGGGGCTCGACGAGACCCGCGTGGTGGCCAAGCATGTGCTGCGCAATGCACTGCTGCCGATGGTGACGCTGATCGGCCTGCAGGCCGGCACCATGCTCGGCGGCTCCGTCGTGGTGGAGAGCGTGTTCTCTTTGCCCGGCCTCGGGCGTCTCGCTTATGAGTCCGTAGTACAGCGCGATCTCAACACGCTGCTCGGCATCGTCTTCGTCTCGGCCCTGCTGGTGATATTGGTCAACTTCCTCGTCGACCTTCTCTATGCGCGGCTCGATCCGCGCATCCAGGCGGAGGGCTGACGATGGACGCCGTGAAACGCTATTTCCGCAGCCCGGCCGCCGTGGTTGGCTTGTTGTTGTTGCTGGTGGTCATCGCGATGGCCATCACCGCGAGCTGGCTCTATCCGCGCGATCCGCTGGCGCTGGCCGGGCGGCCGCTGATCTGGCCGTTCTCCAATCCGCGCTTTCTACTTGGCACCGACAATTCCGGCCGCGACATTGCCGCGCAGATTTTCTATGGCGCACGTATCTCGTTGTTGATCGGCGGCGTCGCGACGCTGATCGCCGTCGTCATCGGCGTGCTGATCGGCGCCTTTGCCGGCTTCTATGGCGGCAAGGTCGACACCATCCTGATGCGCATCACCGAGGCGTTCCAGACGCTGCCTAATTTCGTGCTGCTGCTGGTGCTGGTCGCCGTGTTCGGCTCAACGATCACCACCGTCACCATCGCCGTCGGCATCGTCTCATGGCCGGCGCCGGCGCGATTGACGCGCGCGGAATTCATGTCGCTGCGCAGCCGCGAATTCGTGCAGGCCGGACGCACGCTCGGCATGAAGGACATCCAGCTGATCCTTGGCGAGATCCTGCCCAATGCGCTCCCGCCTGTCATCGTCTATGCCAGCGTCGTGATGGCGCTGTCGATCCTGCTTGAAAGCGCGCTGGCGTTCCTGCGCCTCTCCGATCCCAATGTCGCGTCATGGGGCAATCTGATCGGCCTCGGCCGCGACGTGCTGCGCGTACAGTGGTATGTCTCGGCGATCCCCGGTATCGCCATCCTACTCACCGTGCTGTCAGTGTCGCTGGTCGGCCAGGGCCTCAACGATGCACTCAATCCGAGGCTGAAGAGCCGATGAGCGCCGTGGACAATCCGATCCTCACCATCGACGGCCTCAGCGTGAAGCTGCCGAAAGGCGCCGACCGCTCGCATGCGCTGAACGGCGTCTCGCTGGCAATTGCTGCCAATGAGATCGTCTGCGTGGTTGGCGAAAGCGGCTCCGGCAAGTCTGTCATGGCCAATGCCATCATGCGGCTGCTGCCCGGCGAAGTCGCCATCGATGGCGGCCGCGTGTTGTTCGAAGGCAAGGACCTCGCCAGCGCCAGCAATACCGAGATGCGCAAGGTGCGCGGCGCCGGCATCGCGATGATCTTCCAGGAGCCGATGACGGCGCTCAATCCGCTGCGCACCATCGGCGACCAGATCGGCGAAATGTTCGAAATCCACACCGAACTTTCGAAGAAAGAGATCAAGGCGCGCGTGCTGGGGCTGCTTGCCGACGTGCACATTCCCGATCCTGCGCAGGCGGCGCGCGCTTATCCGCACGAACTCTCCGGCGGTCAGCGCCAGCGCGCCATGATCGCCATGGCGCTGGCGCTCGATCCGCGCCTGCTGATCGCGGATGAGCCGACCACCGCGCTCGACGTCACGACGCAGGCGCAGATCCTGAAACTGATCAAGGAACTGCAGAGCCGCAGGAATACGGCGGTGCTGTTCATCACCCACGATTTCGGCGTGGTCGCCGAGATTGCCGACCGTGTCGTGGTGATGCAGCACGGCAACGTCGTCGAACAGGGCTCGGTGAAGGATGTGCTGACCAATCCACAGCATCCCTATACGCAGCAGCTGATCGCTGCCGTGCCCCCGCTGACGGCGCCGCCGCCGCGTGCGCTCTCGGATGACATCATCCTCGATCTCGCCAGTGTCTCGAAGACCTATCGCAACGGCGGTTTTCTCGGACGCGGCGTGCGCGTGACCCATGCGGTGAAATCCGTCTCGCTGAAACTGCCGCGCGGCGCGACGCTGGGCATTGTCGGCGAGTCAGGTTCGGGCAAATCGACGCTGGCCCGCTGCATCATCAGGCTGATCGATCCCGATGGAGGATCAATCCTGCTGGAAGGCAAGGACTGGGCAAAGCTCTCGCGCGACGAGGTGCGCCGCGAGACCCAACATATCCAGATGGTGTTTCAGGACCCGTTCGCCTCGCTGAATCCGCGCCGCAAGGCCGGCGATCTCGTGGCGCAGGGCCCGATCGTGCACGGCACGCCACGCGCAGACGCCATGGCGCAGGCAGAGGAACTGTTCCGGCTGGTGGGCCTTGATCCCTCCGCCATCGACCGTTTCCCGCACGAATTCTCCGGTGGCCAGCGCCAGCGTATCGGCCTTGCGCGCGCGCTCGCGCTGAAGCCGGACGTGCTGGTGGCGGATGAGGCTGTCTCGGCGCTCGACGTCTCCGTGCAGGCGCAGGTGCTGAAGATGCTGTACGAGCTGCGCGAGCGGCTCGGGCTCTCCATCGTCTTCATCACGCACGACCTGCGCGTCGCCGCGCAGATCTGCGATCTCGTCGCTGTCATGAAGGACGGCGAAGTCGTCGAGCATGGATTGGCCGGCGAGGTGTTCGGCAACCCGCAGCACGCTTATACGCAGGCGCTGCTGGCCTCGATTCCGGGCGGGGATTTTGCGCGGAGCAGAGTGCCGCTGACGGCTTAAGCCATCTCCTTCGCATCGCGCCGCCGATAGACCAGCAGCATGAACGGTGCGAGCAGGCGCATCAGCCCGTGCGCTGCGATCGGCACCGGCTCGGAGAAAGGCAGCGCCAGCTCACTCTCCGGCACGCCGCGCACGGCTTTCGAAAGTTCATCGCCGAGCGCTACCGATAGCGCAACCCCGCGGCCGTTGCAGCCGGTCCAGCCATAGGCATTCGGCCCGAGTCTGTGCATGCGCGGCAGGAAGTCCGTGGTCATGCCGACATAGCCGTTCCAGACATAGTCGAACTTGACGTCGCCGATCTGCGGCCACAGCCGCTTCAGACGCGCGGCCACCATGACTTTCAGCCGCTCGGTCTTGTCGCCAAGGCCGACCACATTGCCGCCGGTGACCAGACGATTGCGCGCATCGTAGCGCGCGAAATACAGTTCGCCATGGGTGTCCGACATCGATTGCCGGCCGGGGATGATGGTCTTGCGTGCCTCGTCCGACAACGGCTGCGTCGCCATCTGCCAGGACAGCACCGGCATGACTTCACTGGCGATGCCTGGTGAGAGCTGCTTGGAGAATTCCCCGGTATAGGCATTGGTGGCGACGACCAGGCTGCGCGCGCTGATTTCGCCGGCTTTCGTCTTCACGATCCAGCGGTCACCCTTGCGCTCGTAGCTCTCCACCGGCGAGCGCGCATAGATGCGACCACCCTGCTCCAGCACCACGCGCGCAAGGCCGCGCGCCAGCGCCAGCGGATTGATGTGGCCACCGGTCCTGTTCCAGAAGCCACCGAACCATGCGTCCGAGCCGAGCAGCCCGCGCATCTGCTCTGATGACAGCAATTCCACCGGCGCGCCATGCTTCGACCACTGCCGCACGCGGCGCTCGGCGATCTTGATGCGGCCCGGCGAATGCACCGGCTGGATCCAGCCATTTTGTTCAGCCTCGGCCTGGATCTGATAGCGGCGCGTCAGATCGAACAGGATCGAGGCGCTGTCGCGGATCAGACCGACAAGGCGCTCGCCGGCTGCACCATAGCGCTTGATGATGTCTTCCGGATCGGGCCGCGACAGCGTCGGGATGACCTGGCCGTTGTTGCGCCCGGACGCGCCCCAGCCCGGCTCCATGGCCTCGACGACAGCGACATCCACACCGGCCTCGCGCAGATGCAGCGCGGTCGAGAGCCCCGTGAAGCCGCCGCCGATGACGACGACATCGGCTTCGACAGCGCCTTTCAGCTCGGGCAAATCTGGCCCTGGAGGCGTGACGCCGGCCCAGAGCGACTTCGGCCAGGGCACATTTGCGGTATCCATCATCACGCCCTTCTGCAGCATCAATCATGCATTGCGCCGCGCGACCGAACATAACCGTTCTCTTGCGGCACCACTGCATTCTGCATAGTTTACGCACCTGATCCATTGCAAGGTAATGAGCACGTGACGCTGAAAAACATCGTTGGAATCGACCACGCCGTGGTCGTCGTCAAAGACCTCGACGCGGCCGCTGCGAACTGGAAGAGCCTCGGCTTTACGGTGTCGCCGCGCGGCACCCACAGCGCCAAGATGGGCTCCGGCAATTACACCATGATGCTCGGCCCAGACTATGTGGAGCTGCTCGGCGTGCTCAATGAGACCGAGCACAATGCGCCAACGCGGGCATTTCTCGCCAAGCGCGGCGACGGCATCGAGCGCATCGCCTTCACAACCACCGACGCAACCGTCGGCGCCGAGGAAATCCGCGCACGCGGCTACACGCCGATCGGCCCGACCGATTTCGAACGGCCGGTGACGATGCCCGACGGTACGCTGAGCGCGGCGAAATTCGCCACCTATCAGTGGCCCTATGAGGAAGCCCCTGGCGGCCTCCGCATCTTCGCCTGCCAGCACAAGACCCGCGAAACCGTCTGGATTCCCGAGCTGCAGGTGCATGCCAATACGGCCAAGCGCCTGAAGAAGGTGTTCATCGTCACGCCGGAGCCGGAGAAGGACGCGCAGCATATGGCGAAGCTGATCGACGGCGCGGCGAAGACAGAGACCGACGGCGCCGTGACCGTGCCATCGGGTGGCGACCGCGCCGACTTTGTGTTCGTCACCAAGGATGTGCTTGCGAAACACTTCCCTGGTACATCGCTCGCCGGCATTCCCGACCGCGGCGGCATTTCGCTGGTGTTCGGTGTGGCGGATGTGGCGGCGGCCGAGAAGGCCGTGGGTTCAGCCGGCAGCCGCAGCGACGTCGGCGTTGTCGTGCCGCCGAGCAAGGGCAACGGCGTGCTGCTAGCGTTTGTAAAGGATTGATCTCCGCTCGTCGTTCCGGGGCGCGCGCATCTTCGCGCGCGAACCCGGAATCTCGAAGTCGGAGTCTCCGATAGCGCCAAGCCATATCGGGATTCCGGGTTCGCGTTCGGAATGACAGTGAGGGTGGCTACTACGCCTTCCCCTTCTCACCCAAATCCCAGAACAACCCCGCCATGATGTTCAGCGCTTGTTCCGTCACCGGCAGGAGAATGTGCTCATCGGGCGCATGCTGCGAGCAGCCGGGATAGGAATGCGGCACCCACACGGTGGGCAGGCCGAGAATATCCGTGAACACGTCATTCGGCAGCGAGCCGCCGAAATTCGGCAGCAGCGCCGGCGCGCTGCCCGTGGTCTTGCGCACGGACTCAACGGCCCAGCCGACCCATGGATTGTCGATATCGGTGCGCGAGGCCGAGAAATATTGCGACTGGCTCACCTTGATATCAGCGAAGCCGCTTTCAGCGAGATGCTTCTGAATAGCCGGTACGACATTTTCGATATCGGTGCCGACCACGAAGCGCAGTTGCAGCACCGCGCTCGCTTTGCCGGGAATGGCATTGGCGGGATTGTTGATATTGCCGGCATTGATCGCCAGCACTTCCAGCGTATTCCAGGCATAGAGCCGTTCCGCCGGCGACAGACCGTCTTCGCCCCAGTTCTCGGAGAGTGCAGGCTCATCGGCCGACGGCGCCACGATCACGTCAGCCAGCGCCGCGCGCACCTGATTGGAAATGCGCGGCGGCTTCAATGCATCGAGCAGGATGCGACCATTTTTGTCGACCAGCGTTGCGATCGCCGACGCGAGAATCGTCGCGGGATTGGCGAGCAGCCCGCCCCAGTTGCCGGAATGATGCGCGCCGTCGCGCAGCTCGATGTCGAGATGGATGCGGCGACCGCCACGGCAGCCGAGAAAGATCGTCGGACGCTCGGCCGAGAGACGGGGGCCATCGGAAGCGAGAAACAGATCGGCCTTCAGCGCATCGCGATGGGCTTCGCAGACCTTCGGAAGATCCGGCGACCCAATCTCCTCGCCCATCTCGATGATGAATTTCGCATTGAAGCCGAGCTTGCCGCCGCGCGCCTCGTGCACGGCGCGGAGTGCGGCGATGTTGATGGCATGCTGGCCCTTGTTGTCGGCTGTGCCACGGCCATAGACGCGCTCCCCCGATGTCGTGCAGCGCCACGGATCGAGACCATCGCGCCACTCGCCTTCCATGCCGGGCACGACGTCGCCATGGCCATACATCAGCACGGTCGGTAGATCGTCGCTCTCATGATAGGTCGCGAGCAGATTGGGCCCGCGTCCTGATGGCGACGGGATGATCTCCGTCGTGAAGCCGAGCGCCGTGAAGGTCGGCGTCAGTTCCTGCTCGAGATAGGCGCTGAGATCATCGGCGCGTCTGTCGCTCTGGCTTTCGGTCTTGTAGCTCACCATGCGATCGAGCATGGCGAGGAAGTCGCCCGAGGTGAACTGCGCGTTGACCCGCGCGATGGCATCCGCCCGTGTCATATCAGAGCGACGCCATCACGGCTTCGGTCTCGGTGAGGAGGCGATCGGCGTTCGCTTCGGTGAACACCAGCGGCGGACGGACCTTCAGCACATTGGCATGAGGACCTGTCGCCGAGATCAGCACGCGACGCGCCCGCAGACCGTTGACCACGGCCGATGCGGCAGCGGCATCCGGCTCCTTGGTGCTGCGATCCTTCACGAGTTCAACGCCCACATAGAGGCCCGAACCACGGACATCGCCGATCTGCTCATATTTCTTCGCCAACGCATGGAAGCCGTCGCGCAGGATCTTGCCGGTGCGGAGCGAATTCTCGACGAGCTTCTCGTCGCGAATGACATTCAGCACGGCCTGTGCGGCCGCCATCGCCACCGTATTGCCACCGAACGTGTTGAAGTAGCGGTTGTCACGTCCGAATTTCTCGACGATCTCCGGCAGCATCACGGCAGCCGCAACCGGATAGCCGTTGCCCATCGGCTTGCCCATGGTGATGATATCCGGCGTGATACCGTGGCGCTGATAGCCCCACAGTTTCTCGCCGCTGCGGCCGAAGCCGGATTGCACTTCGTCGGCGATGAATACGCCGCCGGCCTTGTGCACGACATCGAGCACCGGCTTCAGCACGTCGGTCGGATGCGAGAAGATGCCATCGGACGAGAACATCGAATCCGCGATGAAGGCAGCAACGCCGGCGCCGCGGCGCTGCAGGTCGACGATCTGAATCTGGACCTGCTCGGCCATCCAGGCGCCGATCTTCTCCGGCGCGATGCGATAGGAATCCGGTGCCGGGACGCGGCGCACGAAGGTGCCGAGCGGCGAATACGGCCCAAGCGATGGCGAGAAGCCGGCGGTCAGCTCCGAATTGCCGTGATAGGCTTCCTCGGTGATGATGATGCCCTGATTGCCGGTGTGATGCTTGGCCATGCGGACGGCGAGATCGTTGGCTTCCGAGCCGGTGCAGGTGAACATCGCATGGCGCTTCGGCCCGTCGAAGGTGCCGAGCAGGTCCTCGGCATAATCGAGAATGCCCTTCTGGATGTAGCGCGTATGGGTGCAGATGGTCTGCGCCTGCTGGGTGATCGCATCGACCACGCGTGGGTGGCAGTGACCGACCGAGACCACATTATTATAGGCGTCGAGATATTCGTTGCCCTCAGAATCATAGAGGAGCACGCCCTTGGCGCGCGCGACCTCGACGGGATTGCTGTAGAACAACCGGTAAGCCGGCCCGAGCAGCTCGCTGCGGCGCGTGACGAGCTTGCGGCTCTCTTCGGTGAGGCCGGTTGCCGTGGCGGGGTCGAAGCCGTTGACCATCTTGCCGCGCTGGGCGCTGGTGGTTGCGGTCATGTTCTTGTTTCCTCTGGAAGCAGGGTCGGATGTGGCGAAGATTATCTGGCGAGGTCCATCAACTGATCGGAGATCTCGTCCATCGAGCGGGCGATGAACCAGTCCATCTGCACCCAGGTCTGCTCATTGTTGCGCAGGACATAGGCGGCGACGGATGGCACCCGGCTGGCCATGGCCGTGGACAGCAGCAGGCGCGTCGCCAGACGGGAGAAGATCAGGTGCGGAATGAGGCTGAGCTCTTCCGCGGTCAGATCGGCGATGGAGAGATAGCCTTTGAGGAGATCGCGGCCGTCGGCAAACACATCGCCGTCCATCGCGACGGGCAACTGGTTGAGCATCGCCGTCGAGGCATCGATGGCAATTGCAGTGCGGACCGTATCGCCGAAATCGATGATGCCGCTGACGAAACCCGGCAGCGACGCATCGACGACGACGTTGGAGCGGGTGAAATCATTATGCAGCACCTGCGTGCGGCATTGTTTAAGTCGGGTTTCGATGGCGGCGAAGCGCTCCAGCGCAGCCTCGACCTTGCGACGCTGGCCGGCATCGGTGATCTCAGCGAGCAGATCGCGCAGCGTCAGCAGGTTCTTGACGTCCCATGCGACGATCCGGGAATCCGACGGATGGCTGAAATCTGCCAGCGCGAGGCGGAGCCGCGCCAGCAATTTGCCGATTTCCGCCCTGCCCGACGCCGTCGACGGCACCTCGCTCAAAGGCTGGCCTTCGAGATAGGACATCATCCGCACCTGGCGGTTCTGGCCAGCGCGATCGAGATAATTGAAATGCCGCTCTCCCTTGTCGTTGGGGATGACGCGCGGCACCGGCAGATCGGGCGCACGCGCCGCGACGTGATCGAGAACCTGCACCTGAAGATCAATCTCGGGAATGTCTTCGACCGGATTCGCAACCTTCAGGATAAAGCGCGGGCCGTTCGCCGGCGCGATCCTGAAGGTGTCGTCCTTCTCGGTGGCAAAGCGTGTCGGACGGCCGTCGATGCCGAACCGTTCGCGGGCGAGATCGACGGCCTCAGCGTCCGTCATATTTATATACGATGCCGCGAGTCCGCCCTGCATTGCACCCGGACGCGCGGAAGGCTCAAATGTCACCTGAACTGATCCATCTCGATTCGGAACCCGGCACGTCACGGCCGGTACGCGCGACCATAGCAACGCTGTTCCCGCTTGTCAGGGCGTCCGCGCGGATGCGGGCATTTTCGATGAATTAAGCCCGCATTTTCTGCCATTGCCGCCCATTTGGGCATGGATGCCACGGAAGCCACATCGCATATGCGCGGGGGCGATCCGCTGGACGCCGTCAACGCACGCCTATGGCATGGGCCACCGGCGATATAGCAGCCACCGGCTGTAAGCGCCGTTACGGTGACTTGGCTATTTGCTTCTGGTGGCACCCGGGCCGCGGACGTCGCTGATCGGCACGCAGCTTTTCTTGCGACGCTGGTTGTTCGGCGCACCTTGCACCTTCAACACCTTGCCCGGCGAACACGAACCGTTATCGACGAACACGGTCGCATACGGGTCCATCATCAGAGGTTCGAAGGAGAGAAATTTTTGGGCGAAACACGGCTGGGCGACGGCCGTCAGGAACAGTCCGAGTAGAATAGTACGCACGACGATCATCTCACATAAATAACCAGACCGCCGATCATCACCAGGGCCGCGATAGCAAGGATATGGGCACATGCGATCGAAACCGCCTCAACGGCGGAACCGATCTTCTGCCTGAGCTTCGACTCCTTGCATCGGAGCATAGGCATGCGAGACGCCACTTGCGCCTTGAAACGAGAGTCAGTCAATGAGCAGTCCCCAAATGCCGGCGCAAGATGTGTCCCACTTTGCCGACCGGTAAAGAGTTGCGGTCAAATGAGGCGACAGTGAGTCAGGGCAACAGCCGACAATGATCGCCGGGTTCGCTGGCTAGTTGGATTCCATGATCCATGCCCTGCCCGCCTGCGCGACAGAGGGCGCCACGTCGCGGCCGCAGAACTCCGCAGCGCGCTCGAATTGTTCTTGAATTTCCGCTGTTACCACACCATTGGCGGCGTCGAGTTCCCGCAGCGAGAAGGTCGATGTGAAGGTTCCGGCAAAACAGCTGCAGAACTTTTTGGAATCGCTCGAAGGTTTGTTCGGCCGCTTGCGAAAGTGGTTCGAACAGCTTGTTTCCAGATTGTTCGCCATCTGATCGATTTCGTTCGCATAGGCTGGCGATGCGATGACCGTGGCGAGTGCCAATGCAAGTGCAGTCTGTTTCATGGTGTCATCATAACCTTGGTACTCCAGCAACGCATCGTCACTCTCTCGTCATCTTCAGGTTCCCCGCAGAAAGCTCATGCTCACGCGCCTGTGTTCGGTATTTCGACATTCTGGGTTGAATTGTCGCAATTGTGACGGTTGAACGAATGAGTCCCATTAGCGATGGTCGCGAATGGGACGGATGCTGAAACTGATTCTGATTTTGGCGATCTGCGGTCTGAGTGCCGCATTGTCAGCTTATTCGGTCGGTTCTCTGATACTCGACGATCTCGGCATTTCCAGCAGACATGTCAGGTCGATAGCGCTACACTGTGCGGGATTGATTGCGCTGTTGCTTGCGCTCGAATTCCTGAGCACCAACTGGACCACACCGTTGCAGGATAACGGTATGCCCCATGGGGAATCCTTCATGCAGAAGATCACTCCGCATAAGGTAACAACGGCCGACATCGTCTTCTCTGTCGGGCGCGGCCTCGTGATGGCCGCAGCCATCATCGGCGCCACTTATTTTCTCGGAAGCTGGTATCTCGGCGGAAGCGACCTCGACTCGGTCTATCAAACCGAAAGCTATGGCGACGCTTCAGCAACGCCGCGCATCGAACACGCGACCGCCCCCGGCACCACGGAAGAAGCGACGCAGTAAATTACTGCGCCCTTCCTCGCATTCGCGCTTTTTCTTTGATGGAGCCTGATCTCTCGACAAACGAATTCGGTTGTCGGCGAAACCGGCATCCACTTTTCGGGATCGTGCTCTAGTAAGCCACCGCTTGCGGCCGCCCGACGCCGCTATAGAGAAAACCGTTCCGCGTCACTTCATCCGGCGAATAGATGTTGCGGAGATCGATGATCACCGGGCAGGCCATGATCGCTGACATCTCCTTCAGGTCGAGTGCGCGGAACTGCTCCCATTCGGTGACGATGACCATGGCGTGACAGCCGCGGGCGCATTCATAGGGGCCATCGCAAAAGGTGACGTTTTCAAACACCTTCTTGGCCTGCTCCATACCCACTGGATCGTAGACCCGCACCTCCGCGCCCATATCCTGTAATGCCGTGATCAACGGAATCGACGGTGCGTCGCGCATGTCATCGGTATTGGGCTTGAAGGTCACGCCGAGAATGGCGATGGACTTGCCGCGCAGATTGCCGCCGAAAGCCTGCGCCACCTTGCGCGCCATGGCGCGCTTGCGCTGGTCGTTGACGGCCACCACCGTCTCGACGATGCGCAAGGGCGCCTCGTGATCCTGGCCGGTCTTGATCAGCGCCAGCGTGTCTTTCGGAAAACACGAGCCGCCATAGCCCGGTCCGGCATGGAGAAACTTCAAACCGATCCGGTTGTCGAGGCCGATGCCCCGCGCGACTTCCTGCACATTGGCACCGACTTTTTCCGCGAGATCGGCGATCTCGTTGATGAAGGCGACCTTGGTCGCCAGGAACGAGTTGGCGGCGTATTTGGTCAGTTCGGCCGTGCGGCGATCCGTATACATGATAGGCGACGAGTTGAGATGCAGCGGCCGGTAGACTTCCGCCATGACGTCCTTGGCACGCTGGTCGCTGGAACCGATGACGATACGGTCGGGATGCTTGAAGTCTCTGATCGCGGCGCCTTCGCGCAGGAACTCCGGATTCGACACGACAGCGAATTCGGCATTCGGATTCTCTTCGCGGATGATGCGCTCGACCTCGTCACCGGAGCCGACCGGCACCGTGGATTTGTTGACCACCACGGTGAACTTCTTGATTGCCTTCGCGATCTCGCGTGCCGCTGCATAGACATAGGACAGGTCCGCATGACCGTCACCGCGCCGCGACGGCGTGCCGACGGCAATGAAGACCACTTCCGCGGAACCGACAGCGGATGTGATGTCGGTGACGAATTTCAGCCGCCCCTGCTTTGCATTGCTCGCGACCAGCGCATCGAGGCCAGGCTCATGGATCGGGATCTCACCCTTGTTCAACGCATCGATCTTCCCCTGATCGGTATCGACGCAGGTGACGTGATGACCGAAGTCCGAGAAGCACGCCCCCGACACGAGCCCCACATAGCCCGCGCCAATCATGGCAATTCGCATTGCATGTCCTGTCTTGCAAACAGTCCGCGGTCAGAACGACCCGGACATCCCCCGAGAATTCCGCATGCGCCTCAGCTGTTGAGGATCAACTCGCCGTCGAGATGCTGCGGAAAGAAAAAGAAGTTGTTGACGTAAGCTTGCCCGGGTTTGCGGCCACCATTGGGCAGCAGCGCATCGGCGTCCTGCATTTCCCCAGCGTTGAAATGATCGATGGAGATCACCTCATCGTCCTGGAGGAAGAAGCCGCGATAGGATTTGTCGCGAAAGAAATCGAACACCGAGCGCGTCGCCTCGGCACGGTGGCGGTCCTCTGCCTCGACAAGGAAGACCGGCTGGCAACGGTCGATCAGGCCGACGGCGCCATGCAAGACGCTCAACTCGTGCCCCTCGACATCCACCTTCACGAAGGACACGTCCTCGCGCACGACACCATCGAGACGCGCCAACGGAACATGCGTCGTGATCAGTTGCTTCACCGATGGCTCATACTGCTGTTCTAGCGATGCCCGTCCGTAGACAAGTCCATCTTCCCCTTGCGGCGTGTAGAGCTCGGCATCGCCCTCATGATCCGACAGGGCAACTTCGTGAATGCGGACATTCGACGCGGAGGTGCGCCGGAGCAGGTCGGCCATCTCATGCGACGGCTCGAACGCATGGACCTGACCGGACAGCCGCGCCAGTTGCTGGGTATAGAGACCGCAATTGGCGCCGACATCCACCGTGACGGCCCCCTGCGGCACGATCTTGTCGAGATAGGCCAGTTCACGCTCCGCCGATTTCGGACGCTTCATGAAGCGCCAGCGCAGATACATCGACGGGAAGGCATCTTTCAGGAGCTGCTTGGTCCGTTGCGTCGCAGTCATGGTTGTCACCCTTCGTTCGAGGCTGGTTTCAAGGCAAAGCAATTCCGGGCGCCGGACGGTGGTCCGCCGACGCGATATCTGCAATCTGTGGTGTGATCGATGCCGCCGCTCAATCGGTCGTCGGCATCAGAAGGCATTACCGGAGAGGAATTCGCGCCGAACGGTCTGCACGATGATCATGATGTCCATCCGCATCGACCATTTCTCGATGTAATCGAGATCGTAATCGATCCGCGAGATCGCCCGCGGCGCCTCGACGGTGCTGCCACGGCAGCCGCTCACCTGAGCCAGACCGGTGATCCCCGGGCGGGCGCTATGACGCGTAAAGTAATATGGCACGAGGTCTTCATAGAGCACGTTTGCGGCCAGCATGCCCGGCACATGGGGCCGCGGTCCAACCAGGGACATGTCGCCCTTAAGCACGTTGATGAGCTGCGGAATTTCGTCGAGGCTGGTCTTGCGCAGCAGTTTTCCGATCCGCGTCACGCGGGCGTCGCCTTCGACGGTCTGCTGAATGCCGCGCTTGTCGCCGGCATCGGTGCGCATGGAACGGAACTTGTAGATCTTGAAGAACCGGTTGCGATACCCGTAGCGAAGCTGCGTGAAGAACACGGGTCCCGGCGAAGTCGCCTTGATGATGATCGCGATGACGATCAGCAACGGCGCCAGGAACAGCAGCGCCGACCCTGCGGCGGCGATGTCGAACAGTCGCTTCGCAATCGACTCCGATGGCTCGCATCGGGCGACCTGGTTCGTCCGACGACTGCGATAGGCGCTGTTGCGGTAAGACCCGTGTCCGGCGAACTCGACCGGCCGAACAGAAATGAACTGCCGCTCCTTCCAGAGCGGCGTCACCTTGCTGCGTTCAAAACCAACTGAAACTGTAGAGGCCATGCTCTCGCTCCCTGCTGGAACTTTGGTGCGCGACGATCGAAATGAAACATGCCCATGTGGCAGGCATGCGAACTCAGAACCCTTCCTTTCGACAAACTTCGCAAATGCGAAACCATGTTCATCGACCAGCAAGAACCTTCATCCCTGAAGATTTCTTAACTCTGCGAACGAATTGGGGCGGCAAAACGGTATTGGCGTGTAACATTACGCGGTCGCAATATTGATACAATTGTGCGGCGCGCAAAATTCTTTGTGCACGGAAGCGCTTAGATAGTTTTGTGTGTTTGCTGCGCTGCATCCAGCTCACGGCAGCCATGCAAAATAATTACGCTACGCAAATCGATGAATTGCATCGCGTCGCTGCGAGATCGGGTGCATGATCTCCGCAATTAACAAATCGACACCAAGCGGTAATCGATTCGAGCTTGATTTTTCACTCGGTACTAAAGCGCACCCATTACGCTGCGCACTGAGAATGCTCACTCCGCCAGATACTGCCGGCATCGCCATGGTCGCTCGACGAACACCTCAGATAAATACAGGGGACATTTCATTTCCCTCGCGTGTGATCGTCGTGGATACCGCGGCGCTCCCCGGCGCCGTGGATAGTTCGACCAAGGATGGGCGTAACGCATCTGGCCGCAAACTGCGAAATAGACTTCTTCTTCTCAATGCGGCCGTCTGGGTCGCTGTGATCGTCGCGGTGCGCATCATTTTCTTCTGAGCTCATCGCTATCCCCAAAGCTTTATGAGTCCCAAGGCGTTGCGCGGCCGATTGAAATTGACCGCGACGGTTCCATGATCGTAGTTTGCGCGAAATGCCGCGCTCCCTCTCCAGGTCAGGTTCGAACAAGGCGGCACTGCCGCCCGATACGCGTATCTATGCCATCGGCGACATTCACGGACGCGCCGACCTGCTGCAGGAAACCATCGCGCGTATTGATGAGGACATCCAACGTCGCCCGATCGCCTATGCGGCGGAGGTTTATATCGGCGATTACATCGATCGTGGCGCGGATTCGAAAGGTGTGATCGATTTGCTGGCAGTCCGCATGGTTCACAACCATGCAATCTGCCTACGCGGCAATCACGAAGCCATCATGGAAGACTTCCTGGAGGATGCCAGCGTGCTCGAGCACTGGCGCCAACTGGGCGGACTGCAGACTCTCGCGTCCTATGGCGTTTCTCCATCGCGCACGGCAACGGCGAGCGATGTGCAGCGCGCCTTTCACGCCGCGTTCCCTCCGGCACACGACGCTTTTCTGCGTTGCCTGCGGAACAATATCAGATGCGGTGACTTTCTCTTCGTTCACGCGGGCATTCGTCCCAATGTTCCGCTGTCGTCTCAGGATCCGCATGATCTGATGTGGATCAGGGATGAGTTCTTGGATTCAAAGCGCGATCATGGCGTCTATGTGGTGCATGGGCACACGCCGGTTCCCCATGCTGATATTAGAGATAACCGTGTGAATATTGACACAGGTGCGTGGCGCAGCGGCATTCTCACATGCATCGCCATCGAAGGCACAGAGATTCTGGTTCTCTAAGGAGACACTAGTACGCAATCTGCGCACTCTCTGAGTATGCCACATTTTTTCGCCGCTTTTTGCCGGACACTCTCGCGCGATTGTCGTCTGCATCAATTGTCATCGAATTGATGCAGATGATCACAATTGTATTGTGTTGGGGGTCTAACATGCTGCCTACGAACAAATGTGCCGGGGTCTTGATAGTGCCCGTGCTCTCACTTTTTCTGACTGCCGTCGCGCCGTCGATCGTGTTCGCGCAGGACCAGCGGGTCTCTGCTGCCTCGCCGTCCGGTACCTATCTTCTTGGACCAACGGACCGCGTTCGTCTGAAGGTCTATGGCGAAGGTGATATCACCGGCGAATATGAGGTCGACAGCAACGGATTCGTATCGATTCCACTTGCGGGCCACGTGAAGGCCGCAGGCCTCACCACACGGCAACTGGAAAAGAACATCACATCCGCTTTGGCCAAGGGAATCGTACGGGATCCGCGTGTGAACGTTGAAATCGCGCTGTATCGCCCGTTCTACATCCTCGGCGAAGTGAAGAAGAGCGGCGAGTATCCCTACCGGACGGGCCTGACTGTGATGGATGCCGTCGCGACTGCTGGCGGGTTCACTTACCGCGCCAATGAGAACAAAGTGTATTTGCGGCGGTCGGGCTCAACCGTCGAAGAGATCTATGCTCTCGATTCACCGGTGCTGATATTTCCCGGCGACAATGTTCGTGTCCCGGAACGATACTTCTGAGCTCATCATTTTTGATTTTGTCTGATGTGTAGTGAGCAACGCGCGCCTTCATGTCGCGCGTCGCCATAGTCTCGACTTTTTGCGATGCGTATTCTTGTGCAGTGCGACGAAGTTTAATCCGCACTTCACATTGTGGGCAGCAAAGAGAAGGACGTTTCATCAGACGAGTGTTGAGTGCGCTAGTGGGGGCGCGACATTCATCACGGACTTGCTGAGTTTGTAAGCGCCGGGGTGAATTTCTGAGCGGCAATCAAGTCTCGAGACAATTCGATAGCGGAGGAATGTATGTCCTTCGCAAGGGATGAGTGATGAAATGTACGTTTGTATCAGCAGGATCGGATGCGATCGACGACGGATCGGAGGGGCTGCGGCCGATTCCCGTCACGCGCCGCGCTCTCCGTATCGCGCCATGGCCGGTCACAGCGATTCTGCTCGGTATTGCATCACCCGCCAATGCCCAGGCCATCCCGGCAACCAGCGACGAACTCGCGCCACCCTGGAATGCGCAGCGGATTTTCGAACCAACTGCGCTGCCCGATCTTGTCGGCCGGGATAACCGCGAAGAAGTAGCGCCCGAGGACATGCCAGTGAAAAAACGACAGCAACCTGGTTATGAACCCGTCGGCATCCGCCAGGGATCCTGGATGTTCAATCCGTCGCTGATGACGGGCGCACTCTATGACAGCAATGTGTTTGCATCGAACACCCAGAAGCGCGGCGACGTCGCGGCGGTGATCGAGCCGAGCCTGCGTGCTCACACGCTATGGGAACAACACGGCATCGACATCAAGCTCAATTCACGAACCACGGCCTATAATGAAAATTCGAGTCTCGACCAGACCGATGTGAGCCTGAAGGGCGCCGGCTGGATCGATATCGCCAATGACATGGTCGTGCTGGGCAGTTTCCAGATCGCGCATCTCAACGAGGGCGTGGGCTCGCTGAGCTCGCCTGCCAATGCCATCACGCCCACACCTTATAATCTGTTGTCCGGCGACCTAACCGTTCGCAAGGAATTCAACCGGCTGGCGACATCGATCGGCGCGCGGGTCGACTCCTACGATTACGGCACCGCCCGGGCGCAGGATGGCAGTCTGATCGACCAGAGCAGCCGTGACGGCCAGATTTATGCGTTGCATGGCCGCGTCGATTATGCGTTCTCGCCCGTGCTCGGCTGGTTCGGCGGCGTCGAAGGCAACCAGCGCAACATCCGCGGCGTGCCTGGCCAGACGCTGGACTCCACCGGCTATCGTGCCCTCTCCGGCTTGACCGTCGGTTTCGGCAATCTGATCCGCGGCGAATTTGGCGGCGGCTATGTCGAGCAGCGCTTCGACAATCCTCTGATCGGCACCGTCGACGGGCCATCCTATCGCGCCAAGCTCACATGGAGCCCGACGCGATTAATGGACATCCATGTCAAGGCCGAACAACTGGTCACGCAGACATCCGATACGAGCTCGACCGGCGTGCTGGCCAATGCCGTGCAGGTCGGCATGGACTACGAACTGCGTCGCAACGTCATCCTGTCGCTGGCCGGCGCCTATGAGATCGATCGCTTCTTCGGCCAGGCGCGCAAGGACCGCGTGACCACCACCAATGCCAGCGTGAAGTATCTGATGAATCGCTTCAGCGCGATCTCGGCCTATCACCGCTACACATCGCGTGACAGCGATATACCCACCTTCAGCTACGACAAACACCAGGTAGGGCTCAATGTTACAGCGCAATTTTGACCAGCCTTATCCGGCGGCACCGGAGCCGGTTCCGACCGCTGTTGCCGGTTGGCAGGCGCCGACCGTCGATCTTCGTGAAATGGCGCGCATCCTGCGCCGGCGCTGGCGCGCGGTCGTGCTGCCCGCCGCCGTGCTAGGCGGCATCGCGCTCGCTTATGTGCTGACGGCGACCACTCTTTATACTGCGAACTCCACCGTGCTGGTCGATCCCCGGCGCGCCAATGTGGTCGAGACCAACCAGTCCGTGCTGACCAATTTCGGCACCGACGATGCGACCATCGAGAGCCAGACGCTACTGATCCAGTCGCTCGCGATCCTGCAGCGCGTGGTCGACAAGTTGAAGCTGACGCAGGACCTTGAGTTCATGCCAAAGCCCGGCCTGCTCGATCCGATCCGGAACCTGTTCCGCAGCAGCGGCCCGGTCGATGGCGTGAGCCCCGAGGATGCCGCGCGCGCATACTCTATATATCTGCTCCAGCGCCGCATGAAGGTGACACGGCAAGGCACGACATTCCTGGTCGATATCGCCGTCAGCTCGGAATCTCCGCAGAAAGCCGCAACCATCGCCAATGCGGTGGCCGACGCCTACTTCGAGGAACAGGTCCGCGCCAAATACGACGCGACCCGTATCGCGGCGAAATGGCTGGGCAGTCAGATCGACGCGCTGAAGAATCGCGTCGTGGCCTCGGAACAGGCAGTCGCGGAATATCGTTCCGCCAACAACCTGGCCGTTGCGCAGGGCGTGACCGTCAATGACCAGCAGATCACTGATCTCAACAACAAGCTGATCGCCGCTCGCGTACAGACAGCCGAGGCACGCGCCAAGTTCGATCAGGTGCAGCAACTGGCAAAGACCGGCGGCGATGCCGGCGGGCTCAATGCCGCCGTCTCCTCGGAGATGGTGACCAAACTGCGCGCGCAATATGCCGATATCGCCAAGAATGAAGCCGACCTGACCAGCAAATACGGTCCGCGGCATCCGCAGGTGGCCAATGTCCGGGCGCAGCTCAAGGATACGCAACGGCTGATCAACGAGGAAATCGCGCGCATCGTGCAGAGCACGGCGCATGACTATGACGTTGCGAAATCACGGGAAGCCTCGCTGCAGGACAGTTTCGACAAGCTGCAGGGCGTCTCCAGCACCTCCGGTCAGGCCTTGGTCCGGTTGCATGAGCTGCAACGCGAGGCCGAGGCCAATCGCACGCTTTATGAGGCATATCTGGCGCGCTCCAAGGAAACGACCGCGCAGGAAAGCCTGGAGATGCCGGACTCCCGAATCGTCAGCTTTGCCAGCATCCCGCTCAAGCCTTCCGCGCCGAAGACAGCCCTCATCCTCGGTTTGGCCATCCTGCTCGGCCTCGGCGGCGGCGCCGTGCTGGCGTTCCTGACCGACTATCTCGACGGACGGATCAAGACCCTCGAACAGGCCGAAGAGATTTCGGGCGTGCCCGCCCTGGCAGCGCTGCCGTCGATCAGCAGCCGCGAACTCGCCGGGCGAGCCAAACGCGGCCGCACCGAACTCGGAAATTACGATCCGCGCACCATGCGGCTGCTGCCGGCCGCATTGCAGCCCCCTCTGATGCGTTATGCCATCGAGGAGCCCGGCACATTCTTCGCCGAAGCGATCCGTGCCGTGCGTCTGGCGATCCAGCGGGCACGCAAGATCGACACGGTCAAGGTGGTGCTGGTAACGTCGGGCCTCGAAAGTGAAGGCAAGACGACCTTTGCCGGCAATCTTGCGCTGTCCTTCGCTACGCTGGGCATCAAGACGCTGCTGATCGATGGCGATCTGCGCAATCCCGGCCTGACCCGCGCCGTCAGCCCTCATGCCGATGCCGGCCTCCTGCAGGTGGCGACCGGCGAAGTGCCGCTGGAACACGCCATCCTGCACGATCGCAGCACCGGCCTCTCGATCCTGCCCTCCCCTGCCATCAAGGACGTCGATGCCATCACCGAGCTGATGTTCTCCGAGCAGATCGTCGAAATCCTCGACCGTCTGAAGTCACATTATGAACTGATCATCATCGACTCGCCGCCATTGATCCCCTTGGTCGACGGTCGCGCACTGGCCGAACTCGCCGACCGGATTTTGCTGGCCATGGCTTGGAACCAGACACCGCGCGAGGTCGTCGCCCACACGATGGAGCTGCTGGCCCCGGTGCATGACCGCATCCTCGGCACTGTGCTGACCCAGGTCGATCTCAGCAAGATCCGCTTCTACGATTATTATCGCAGCTCGGCCTATCTGAAGCCCTATGGCGTCGCCGCCGCCAATGCGGGAGCCGCTCGTTGACATTGGCCCGGACCGCGCCGCTCAGGCTGCATCGCAACGGCGCCATTGCCGCTGCGGGCTCGCGCGCACGCGTTCCGCAACGACGTCAGATCGTCAATGCCGCTCAGCTCGTCAATCTAATGATCATGTGCGTCCTGCTGGGCGCCGTCATCGCGATCTTCACGCTGTCCGGCGGCGTTCTGACCAATCTCAAGATTCACTATCTGACACCCGGCGGCAATTTTCTGGAGAAGCTGCATCCCGGCACCTATGCGACTTTCATCGCGACACTTCTGCTGTTGATGCGCGACGGTGATCCGATCGGCGAGATCAATCGTGCCTTCACGGACGCCAAGCTTTTGCTGGTGCATCTGTTCTGCTGGTTCGTCCTGTTAATCCAGATGTTCGTGCTGGAACGCCCGTTCACGGTGATCATCGACACGTTCCTGCTGCCGGTCCTGCTGTGCCTGCTGATCTGGCGGCTGACGCCGGCGCAGCGGCGGCCGCTGGTTTGGGCCATCCATGCGACGCTGCTGCTCAACATCCTGATTGGCTATTACGAATATTTTTCCGGCCATCGCATCATTCCGCTGACACTCGGCAGCGTGCTGGTGGTCGGTGAATGGCGCTCGGCTGCGCTCCTCGGCCATCCGCTGACAGCCTCGGGCATTGTCGGCGCCTATATCATGGCGCTGGTGCTGCGACCGGCCATCTGCCCGCCGATCACGATCCGCGTGCCACTGATCGCCTTCAGTCTTGGCTCGCTGATGGCCTTCGGCGGCCGCACTGCACTGATGACCGTGTTGCTGGTGCTGGCTTGTCTCGGTCTGCTCGAAACGATCCGGCTGATCCGCGGCAAGCGCGTGCCGCTGCTGTTTGCGGTTGGCGCACTTTGCTTGCTCTTTGCGGCGGCAGGCATCGTGTTTGCCGCGCTCTATCTCGGCATCTTCGACAAGATGCTGCTGCGCTTCTCGTCGGACAAAGGCAGCGCCATGGCGCGCTTTGCGACCTTCGACATGCTCAATCATTTCCAGTGGAGCGAATTGATCCTCGGGCCCAATCCGGTTCGCGTGAACGCGCTGCAGTCGCAGCTCGGTTTGAACTATGGCATCGAGAATTTCTGGGTGTCCTGCATCGTGCAATTCGGCCTGATCCACACCATCCTGATCACGCTGGGCCTGACCTGCTTCTTCATCGAACTGCTGCGCCGGTCTGACCTCGCGGCCTGGGCCATCGTGCTGCTAATTCTGATGATCGCCGCGAGTTCGGTGAGCTTCTCGTCGAAGAACATCCAGCTTGCGCAGCTCGTCCTGCTCATCGCGCTGCTGCTGCCGCGCGAACGGGCACCGACCACCGCGCCACCGCAACCAATTCACCCGAGGCCGCCGATGGCCGCCCCGCATGTCCGCGCCGTCCCCCGGGATCAGGAGTTTGCATGACTATCTATGTCGATCACACTCATCTCGGACGCCATGTGACCGGGCTCGAACGGATCACGCTGGAGCTATTCTCTGAGCAGGCGCTGGCGCCGCTCGATGTCGTACCCATTACCTCGCGCGGAACCGGCCAGATGGTAGCCACGCAGACTTTCGGCCTGCCGATGCGCCTGGCGTCTCCGTCGTCGTTCCTTCTGTGCCCCGGCTTTCCGCCAAGCCCGTTGCTGCGGATGTTTTCATCACGCGTGCTGCCCTATATGCACGACGACTTCCTGTTGACGCGACAGGCCGATCTCAATGCCCGCGCGCGGCTCTATATGGCGACGCCTTTCAAGATCGCGCTCAAGAACTATCCACGCTTCCTGACCAATTCGCGCGACACCCAGCGCAAGCTCGCCGAGCATTGCCGCCCGGACGCCGAGATCACGCTGTATCGCCCGCCGGTACGCAACGTGTTCAAGCTGGAATCCGCCGAGCGCGCCGACCGCGAACCCGAGACGTCACCGCTGCGCGTCGTGGCCCTCGGCACCGTTGAGCCACGCAAGAATTTCATCGCCGCGGCCAATATCGTACGTGAATTGCGCCAGCACGGCTTTCCCGGCGCCACCCTCGATATCGTTGGCCGCAAGGGTTGGGGCGATGACTGGAAGACGCTGGAACGCATGTCCTGCGTGACCTTGCATGGCTATCAGTCGTCCGAGAACGTGACCCGCATTCTGGACGAAGCCGATATTTTCCTGTGCACCTCGCATGATGAAGGTCTCGGACTGCCACTGCTCGAAGCCCAATATGCCGGCCTGCCGATCGTGGCGCCGAATGCGCCCGTCTTCCATGAAGTGCTCGGCACATCCGGCATCTTCATCGATCCATCAGACCATGGCACCGCAGCGTCACAGATCGGCGGGGCCATCGCGGCTTCGCAGTGGCGCAGGCATTATGTTGCGGCAGCCACCGAGAACCTCGCGCGCTGGAATGCGCTGGCGGCGAGCGACCACGACATTGTCATCGACCTGATCGCCGAACTCGCGGGCGGGCAGTTCGCCGGCCGTCGTTCGGCGGCGAAGCCCAACGTCGCGCATTAGGGACCGTGACGCCGGCATGCACGCCGGATCGGGGCCACGCCTGGCCCATTCAACAGGGGATATTGCTTCTTGCAGGATATCGACACCAGCACACGACATCTGGACGGGCTGCGCATCGTTGCGGCCAGCGCCGTCGTGATCCTGCATTATTCCGATTACATCAAGGAACTGCCAGTCGGTCGCTTCATGGTGGACCACACCTGGCACTTCAATCTGTTCGTCGACCTGTTCTTCGTTATCTCCGGCTTTGTCATCGCCAGCCAGTATCTGGCGAAAGTTGGCTCCCCCGCTGCGGTCGGCCGCTTCCTGTGGCGGCGCCTTGCGCGGATCTATCCACTGCATCTTGCGACGCTGGCTTTTTATATACTGATCGCACTGGCGCTTCATGCGGGCATCGCCAAGACCGACAACCCGGCACGTTATCCGTTCTCGGACCTGCCGGCGCAGTTCCTGCTGCTGCACGCCATCGATGGCGACCGGCTGACCTTCAATTTCCCGAGCTGGTCGCTGTCGGCAGAGTTCTTCTGCTATGTGCTGTTTCCGCTGATGGTGCTGACGATCGTTCGGAACAAGATGGTGATTGTGGCCCTCGTCGTGCTGCCGTTGCTAGCAAACAGCATCTATGCCGTTGCCATGGGCACCGAACCCTGGCCTGACTGGATCAATAAAGGGGGCGCCTTCCGCGCTTTGCCTGCCTTCAATCTCGGCATCGCCTGCTGGCTGTTTCGTGACCGGATCGCACGGCTTCCGGCGATACCGGGCCTGTTGACCACGGCCCTCGTCCTGTTCCTGATCCTCGGCGCGCAGCTTCCGATCATGGCAGCCTTGGCGGTCATCTATTTCATTGCCGTACTCGCCATCCATCACGACCTCTCCGGCCAGACCACCCTGTTCTCGCGGCTTGGCTTTGAGCGCTGGTCGTCGCTGACCTACTCCTCCTATATGCTGCATATTCCGGTCGCGACCGTCGTCCTTACACTGGCGGCACGCTTCCTTGCCCCCGTCATTCCCGGCGGCAAGCTCGCTCTGGTGCCGCTAGCCATCGCCGTTCTTGCCGCCGCCAGTATTCTGTCCCTGCGCTATTTCGAGACGCCCATGCGGCGTGCTCTCAATGAAGCTTATGATCGCCATTTCAGCACGCGAATTGCCGCGGCAACGGTGCCAAGGCAGACCTGAACTGATGGTGGATGCAACACAGACAATATCCGGGACGGCGCAGCCGCTGGCTCAAACGAGAGCGGCCAGCCGGGATGCGGCCATCGACAGCATGCGCGGCTTCGCCATTCTGATGGTGATCGGCATCCATTCGCTGCAGCAACCGCTCGATGCATCGTGGAAGACCATGTTCGATGCGGCGCTACGCCCCTGTGTGCCGATCTTCCTGTTCGCATCCGGCTATCTGACCGCGCTGTCGGGCCGCGTTCCGCTCGGCAAGCGCGTGATGGCCGCATTGATTCCCTACACGATCGCGTTCGTTGCCGCCTATCTCTACATGGCGCTGCAGAACCCGGCGATGGATCACCGCCCGACAACGACGATCGCCCGTTTCGTGCTCGCTTACGTGTTCGTGTATTATTACGTCTTCGTCTATCTCGGTTGTACGCTCATGCTCTGGCTGACCCTGTGGTTCGCCCATCGAGTACCGTCCCAAACCGATGAGCGGCTGCGCATCGTCCTGATGCTCGCTCTTGTTCTCGGCCTGATTATCGGCAGCTATCTCGATCCCCTGCTAATGCGGCGCGGTCTGTCGGAGGGGCTGATCGAGGAAGTGCGCATGCGCAATATTCCATTCTGGTTCAGCTTCGTGGCGCTAGGAATGCTGATTGGCAGATCTTCAGTAATGCCTGTCCTTCGCCAGATGCGCCTGACACTCACCACAGCGGCGCTGCTGGCCTATGTGATCTATGCGGCAGTCAGATTGCTGGGTATCGGCGATGCCGCCGACTATGATTCGATGGCGTTCTTCGGCTATGCCGCCGCACTCTGTATGCTGTTGCTCGCCCTCGGTATCCGCGCGCCGGTCCTGGCCACGCTCGGGTCCGGCAGCTACTTCATCTATCTCTGGCATATTTTCATTGTCATGGCCTTGCGCGATCATGGCGGACTGCGCCAGTTCGGCCCGGTTGCGGGAACATTCCTGATGTATGCGATCACCGTCACCTTGAGCGTTGTCGCACTGCTCGCCGTGCAGCGATGGGCGCCGCCGCGCGCGGCCCGCTGGCTCGGAGCCTGACCATGCTGTTGAAGCGCACCATCCTCTATCTTCCCGCCCAGATCGTCGGCCCGATGTTCCAACTGGTCGCGATGATCGTGTGGACCCATGTGGTCAACGAGCATACACTGGGTGTGATCACGCTGATCACGGCGACGCATGAACTGCTGCAGATCGCGTTCCTGGCCTGGTGGTCGCAATATGCGCTGCGTTTCTTCGGTCGCTATCAGGACGGTGAACACGCCGAACGCTTCTATCGCACCGAGAACGTGGTCATTCTTATTTCACTGGTGCTGCAGAGCGCCGCCGTCATCGGTGTTCTCTATACGGTCATTGCGACTGACACCAACCCGGCGCTGCTCGGCGCGACCATCGCTTACGTCATCAGCCGCTCCCTCAATCTCTATATTGCCGAACGCGCCCGGGTCCGGCACCAGATCGGCGTCTACTCGATCCAGCAGATCGTCGGGCCGTCGATTGGCTTCATTCTCGGCCTGGTGCTCATCAAGCTGATCGGCCCGTCACCGGAATGGCCGCTGCTGGGCTATGCTGCCGCGCAACTCTTTGCCGCTTTGGTTGTGCTGCCGGTTATCGGCTATAGCCGCCGCGTGTGGCCGATCGACCGCGAGATCGTTCGCCATGCGATGGGCTATGGCATTCCCTTGATCATCGGCGGCGCGCTGGGTTGGGTCGGTCTCAATGCGTCGCGCTTTATCGTCAATGATATGCTCGGCGTCGCCGCCGCCGGTCTCTTTGCCGTTGGTTATGGTCTGGGCCAGCGCGCCGCGGCGGTGGCCGCGATGCTGGTGACGGCAGCCGCGTTTCCGCTGGCAGTCAAGAGCATGGAGCAAGGCGGCAGCAAGGCCGCGATGCGCCAGCTCGCCGACAACAGTGCACTGCTGATCGGCATTCTGGCGCCGAGCATTGCAGGCATCTTCCTGCTACGGGCCGAGATCGTGCATCTGCTGATTGCCACGCCGTTCCAGCAGGTGACGCTGGCAATTCTGCCTCTTTCGGCCCTGGCCGGGTCGATCCGCAACGTCCGCGCCCATTTCGGCGATCAGGTGTTTCTCCTGCACAGCAAGACCCAGCTGATGATCGTCGTCTCCAGCATCGACGCGCTGGTGACGATTGTGGCGAGCTTCGTCTGCATCCACTATTGGGGACTCGTTGGCGCGGCCGGCGCGACAGTGCTGTCCGCCATCGCCGCAGCGCTGGTCAGTTTCGTCATCGGCTTTTCCAAATTCGGCCTGACCCTGCCCTGGGCGCATCTCGCTCGCATCGTCCTCGCAACCGGGGCCATGGCGGCACTGCTGACGCAACTGCCCGAAGCGCCGAACCATGTCTTGCTGGCGGCACATGTCGCCGCGGGCGCGGCGATCTATGTGCTGGTCCTTGCCATCCTTTACGGGCCGACATTGCTCCGGATGCTGCGCCGTCAGCCGCAGCTTTCGGAGCTCTGATGTCGCAGAATCCTCACGACCGCTTGGCGCCCTCCAGTGCACGGGCCATTGCGTACCACAGCGGCTTTTTCTGCATGTTCTCATCGAACGGCAGCGGCCGTGGCAGTCGCTCTGCGAGAGGATTCTTCTTTCTCGCGGCGTCCGTATAGAATGAATAGTGATCGGACAGCTGCCACGCGATCACGGCCTTGACCGCCGGAACCTGCAGCACCGTTTCAAGGAATTTCCCGCCGGTCTCCGCGATCATCTTGTCGCGCGTGGCCACATCATCCGGGAATGTGTCGTCACGGACATCGAATTCGGTGATGTAGATGTCGACCTTGCGTTCGGCGAGCGCGTGGACGAATTCCAGAAACCGCTGGGGATCATGCGGATAGCGCGGCTGTAAGTGCCCTTGCAGGCCGACCACATCGAGCCGGACGCCGGCATGCTGCAATTCATCGACCAGACGCAACAATCCGGCGCGCACCGCGAGACCGACATCGTCATCGCGTTCCGCCTGTGCCTCATTGAGCACAAGTTTGGTCTTCTTATCCACAACAGCACCGGCCCGCGCGAAAGCCCGTCTCACATAATCAGTTCCGAAGGCATCGTACCAAGGGCCAAGGCGATAGCCGCCAGGCGCCTTGTGACCGGGCCAGAACGGCTCATTCACGACGTCCCATGACTGCAATTGGCCGGCATAACGTCCCGCAACTTCATCGATATAACTATCGAAGAAGGCCTGCCGCTCGGAGTTGCTCATGGCCTTGATCCATTGCGGAACCCATTCGTTCCAGATCAGACAATGACCGCGCATGGGAATGCGATTGCTCGCACAAAATTGTAGCAATCGATCAGCGCTCTCGAATCGCTTGGGGCCGGCCATCGGCGCAAGCGTGCCCATTTTGAGAGCGATGTCCGTCGTTATAATTTTCGTCTGTGTTGTATAAAGCTCACGATATCCGACATCCTTGTCGATCACCGGCCCCGCAGCAGCGCCGAACATCAAACCATTTTTTGCCGCAATTGTACCAAGGCTCTGCGTTTGCGTCGCACCGAGTGCATGTTGTTGCATAGCGACTGTCGCGCCGGCGATGACTGCGAGCGATTTTCTCCTTGAACATTCGAACATATCCACTCTCCATCGATTCAAAATCGTGACTGCTATCTTTTCGATATTGCGCGACAGCATCGCCATCGTTGCGTCGCAATAGTTCGTTTTGATGTCCATCACGTCGAGGAGATAATTTTCGACTCACATTTCTTCGCTGCATCTGTAGCAAGCAAGTTGTGCACTTCGTTCAAGCGTAACTCGGCCACATTGTCATCAGGGGAGCGACATGTTGCAGACGTCGGCGCCAGACGCCCGAAATCTCACCGTTGACGGTGTCACCGTCAACATTTCGTCACTCGACGAAGCCGTTTCATCGATCATGGAAGCGGCCGAACGCGGTGATAACTTCAGCGTATGCACGCTCAATCTCGATCATGTTGTCCATCTGCAACAAAAGCCCGATTTTCGCGCGGCCTATCGCCGCGCACGCTTCGTGACTGCTGATGGTTTTCCGATCGTTGTGCTCAGCCATCTGCTTGGCAGGCCTATTTCACGAACAACCGGTGCTGATCTTGCTGCGCCCTTGTGCGAAGCTGCAGGCAAGAAGGGGCTTCCCATTTTTCTGTTCGGTTCCGATACGTTGACGCTCGACAAGACAGCAGCGGAATTGCGTAGAAGATATCAAGGCTTGCAGATCGTCGGGACTTTTGCGCCCAGCCGTAACTTCGACGCCTACTCGGCAGAGGCTGATGCAGCAATTGCACAGATCCGCGCATCTGGTGCAAAGCTTTGCTTTCTTGCATTGGGCGCGCCGCGACAGGAAGTATTTGCATCACGCTGTATCGATGAACTCGACGGCACGGGCTGCCTGTGTTTCGGCGCTGCGCTCGACTTCATCGCAGGCAAACAAATTCGCGCACCAATGTTCACCCAGCGTACCGGCCTCGAATGGGCCTGGCGCATGTTCAAAGATCCACGCCGCCTTGCGCCCCGTTACGCACGCTGCGCGGCCGCCGTGCCACGCTTGATCGCCGGTACGCTTCCACAAATCCTGAACGCCCGCATGAGGAAAGCCGCATGACCTCGACACTGACTCTGGGGCTTCGCGCCCGGAACGCCGCACCGGCCAAGCAACGCTATCAGATCTGTCTCATCCACCCGTTCGATCCGCGCGGCCAGAAGGTGGGCGGGCTGGAGACCTATATCCGCGACTTCATCACCTTTCATCCCACCGACACGGACATCCTGTTCGTCGGCGTTGATTCGATCGGCGACCTCAAGCTCGGCGAAGTGCGACGGCTGACTTTTCGCGGGCGCGATTTCGACTTTCTCCCGATCCTGCACTATTCCGACCAGCAGGCCCGAGAGGCCGCGCGCACCATCCGCTCATCTCTGACCGGCCAGTTCTTCATGGCCTTGCTACGCTATTTCGGCCGGGTCTCGCGGCTGATCCGCGAACGCGGCTGCACAGTCGACCTTCGCCGTGTCGAATTCTCGTGGCTGCCGACGCTGTTGCGTCGCCCCTTCATCCAGATGCTGCATGGTGAAGGCGCGCCGAAATTGCAGATGGATTCGCTCCTGAAGAAATATTCGTTCGTGCACAATATCGGCGAGCGCTTCGCGGTCACGACCAGCGCGAAATTTCTGTGCGTGAATCCCTTCATCACCGAACGGCTGCAAAAGACCTATCCGGGTCAGAGCGGCAAGATCGATACGCTGTGGACCTGGGTCAACACCGACATCTTCAAGCCGCAGCCGTTTCCGGCGATGACCGAGCCGTTCCGCATCATCTTCGCGGGGCGCCTTGACGAGTTCAAGGATCCGCCGTTGATGTTCAGCACCATCGCCCGCCTGCGCGAGCGGCTGCATGGTCACGTTGAGTTCCATTATATCGGGACCAGCGATCCGCATCGCTTTGCCGAATTCGCTGCTATCGAAGACATCACGATCCGGCACGGCTTCAAGGATGCTGTCGGCATGGCCGCAACATTGGCCAATGCCCATGCAGGCATCCTGACGTCGGAGTTCGAGGGCATGCCGCGTTGCGTGCTCGAGACGCTTGCGGTCGGCCGCCCGGTCGTCGCCGTACACCTGCCGCAACTGGAATCGGTGATCCGTGATGGCGAGAGCGGCTATCTCATCTCCCGCAGTTCATCCCGCGACGAGATGATCGAGAACCTGGCCCAACGTTTCCTCGATACCCGCGACGCGATCGGCACCGGCGAGATCAAGCCGGCGCAGGTTGCCAGCGCGATCGAGAATTTCACACCAGCGACACAGCTGGCGCGCGTCTTTACCTATCATCAGGACATCCAGAATGCGCGCAACATGACGATGACGCCCTCCGCGGCACACTGAGGTTGCTTGTGAATATCCTGTTGCTAACGAGCGAATATGCTCCCGCACGCGGCGGGATAGGCACCTACGCCCACGAGATCGCATTGGCCGCAACGCAACTCGGCGCGCGGGTGACGCTGGTCGCTCCCGATTACGCACAGGATATGTCATCCGACGATCGCGCCATGCCCTTCGCAATCCACCGCTTCAGCGGCGGATTGCATTCGGCGCGCGATCTGCCCGCCAAGATCATGCTGGCGCGCAGCCGCATCGGTACGGCTCCGTTCGATGTGGTGCACGCCGCCGACTGGCCGTTCTTCATTCCGGTCGCACTCGCGCGCGGCCGCACGCCAGCGCGGATGCTGATGACCGTGCACGGTACAGAGATCAATGAGACGCAGACACCACTGAAGCGGCTGGCGATCCGCTTCAGTGGCGTGTTCGGGCCACGCACCGAGGTCGCTGCCAACAGCAACTTTACACGCGAACTGTTCCGCAAGAGATTCACGATCGAAGAACGCCGCATCCATGCCATTCGCCTTGGTGTCTCCGATTTCTGGTCCGGCCGACGCAGCGATCGCGCTGCGACGCGCGCGATCTATGACATTGCACCAGACCGGATCGTCATGGTCACTGTGGCACGGCTCACGCGGCGCAAGGGACATCATCTCACGCTCGCCGCCCTCGCGCAGCTTCCTGACGAATTACGTCAGCGCATCACCTGGCTGGTCATCGGCCCGCAGGGCGAAGCCGATTATGTCGATGAGCTTCGCCGCATGATCTCAGCGTCCGAATGCGATGTCAGGCTGCTCGGCGCACTATCGAATGAAGAAATTCGCGACATCTACGGCGCCGCGGACTTCTTTTGTCTGACCGGTGTGCCGGATTCGTCCGGCCGCGTCGAAGGCTTCGGTCTCGTCTATCTCGAGGCCGGCGCCACGGGCCTGCCGAGCGTCGCGAGCAATATCGGGGGTGTGCCCGATGCAGTGCTCGCCGGCCAGTCTGGCCTTCTGGTCGCTCCCCGCGTCGACAAGATCACCCATGTGATCCGGCAACTGGCCGAGGACAATGAACTGCGGGCACGCCTCGGCGCTGGTGCCGCCGCACATGCGCGGGATCTGTCGTGGGAACGCTGCGCCGCAGAAACCTATGGTTTGAAGCGGCCATCGCCATCGGAGGATGCCTTGCAGACCGGATCTGAGCTGAGGGCATTGGCATGAGACAGCTCGCTGCCGTCATCGCCCTGCTCGTACTCAGTGCAGGTGCCGCGCATGCCGACAATTGCAACAAGAGCCGGGAGTATCTGCTCGGCGGTCTTGCAGGCGATCTCACCATGCCGCCGCAGGCCTATGAAAGCCTGTTCCGGGTGTGCACGGCAACGGCGACGATGCCGAACGTCAAGGACGCCTATATATTGAAGGACGGCGGCATCGCGGTGATTCCGAAGCAGGACACGGTGCCTGCCACCGCCGCCACGCTATCGCGCTTCTGCGACGCAAATCCCAGGGCGACGCTTCGCTTCATCTCCGCCAAGGAACTCGCGCTGACGAAATCGACATCGGGCATTGTGCAGATGTCGTCAGGATCCGCGACATCGTGTAAGAAGATCAAGGGTCTCACCTGAGCCAGAGGGAAATGCCGCCATGCTGAAGCGCATCTTTCGCTCCTCGTCCGAGACATTCCGGACACGCTCGCCGGAACGCGATCGCATCACCGATGAACGGCTGGTCCTTGCCATTGCGGCGACCATCGATTCCGGCCTGCGCAGCGCAGAGTACGAGCATGACGGCCTGAAGCGGCGGCTGGAAGATGTCATCTCCATCGCCGCAATTGTCGGCGGTAACGAGATCGAGGACGTCAACAGCCAGTCGGACCCGCGGGCGGAACTCCTGCAGAAATCGGACGACGAGATCCGCATCGGCGAAGCACGGCTGCGAACGCTCGAAAACAATATCGAGCATTTCAGATCGCTGAAGCGGGACCTGGGACGGCGTTTCCCGGGCATTAATCTCGATGTGGTCGAGCCAGCGCCGAAATAGCGGTTTCCCACCGGCCAAGATCACCCGATCAGGATTGGGCCGATCAACACGCCAGGCGCGGATCAGCGGCGCCACGCCCCCTCAAGGTAATCGATGCCTCGTAGCCGGGTTCGATGCGATCGGGCATACTGATCGTGTAAATGCTATCCCTCACCTCGCTGCTGGTCACCGCCCGTACCGTGATCGGCCGCGCATGCCTCAACCCCGCCCCATGGCTTCGTCCAAGGGGCGACCGGAGTATCCGCTTCCATGACTGATCGCGCCGACGCCATTGCCGCCAGGATCGAGACCTTCATCCGCGCCGAGGTCATTCCCTATGAGAAGGATCCACGGACGGGCGCGCACGGCCCGAGCGACGAACTGGTGCAGGAGCTGCGCGACAAGGCCCGCAAGGCTGGCGTTCTGACCCCGCACATTCTTGCGGACGGCTCGCATCTAACGCAGCGCGAAACGGCCATAGCCCTGATCAAGTCCGGTCTTTCACCGCTAGGCCCGCTTGCCTGCAACACGATGGCGCCCGATGAGGGCAATATGTATCTCCTCGGCAAGGTCGGCACCGCCGAGCAGAAGACGCGTTTTCTGGAGCCGCTGGTGTCGGGGAAAGCACGTTCCGCATTCTTCATGACAGAACCTGCCGATGCCGGCGGCGCAGGTTCAGACCCGTCGATGATGCAGACCACCTGCAGGCTCGATGGCAATCACTGGGTGATCAACGGGCGGAAGAAGTTCATCACCGGCGCGGAAGGCGCCAAGGTCGGCATCGTCATGGCGAAGTCTGAGGATGGCGCCTGTATGTTCCTCGTTGACCTGCCCGATCCTGCGATCCGCACGCTGCGCGTGCTGGATACGATCGACAACTCGATGCCCGGCGGCCATGCGGAGATCGAGATTGACAACCTGCGTGTCCCCGCGGACCAGATGCTTGGCGCCTCGGGAGACGGTTTCAAATATGCGCAGATCCGCCTCAGCCCGGCGCGCCTGTCGCATTGCATGCGCTGGCTGGGTCTTGCGATCCGTGCCAACGAGATCGCGACCGACTATGCCTGTCGTCGCCATGCCTTCGGAAAGGCCCTGGTCGATCACGAAGGCGTCGGCTTTATGCTGGCGGAAAACCTGATTGATCTCAAACAGTCGGAGCTGATGATCGACTGGTGCGCGGGCGTCCTCGATACCGGCTCGCTCGGCACAGCCGAAAGTTCGATGGCCAAGGTCGCCGTGTCGGAAGCGCTGATGCGGATCGCCGACCGCTGCGTGCAGGTGATGGGCGGCACCGGCGTGTCCGGCGAAACCATCGTCGAACAGGCCTTCCGGGAAATCCGCGCGTTCCGCATCTATGACGGCCCGACCGAAGTCCACAAATGGTCGCTCGCCAAGAAGATCAAGCGCGACTGGAAGACCGATCGGCAATGACGCCCATGGCGGAAGCGCCGCTGTCTGATTGAGTGCTGCGACGATCCAGGTGCGACCATCCAGGTATGGCATCCGGAGGCGGCGTGCGGTGTCGAAATCGCCGGACGTCTCGCTTGAGACACTCCCCAATCAGCGATCCTTGGCCTGAAACTGCTGGCCGATGGGTCAATGACGTTCTCCCATACAAGCAATTCCGAGAAAAACTCTCCTATATTCACCATCGTGCCAGCAGGCTTCTTCCGAACATGATGGCGATGCATCTGCGTGCTGGACCATTTTGCTGATTTCTTGAAGTGTAATTGCGGATTGTTAAAATCGCGACACTTGGCTCGCACGAGCCGGCATTGAAGAAACACATCATGAAGATAGAACAATTTCTGCACGTCGGCGCGCTCGCCTTTGGCTTCGTAGTGGCAAGCCTGCAGGGCGTTCGCGCCGAGACGGCTCAGCTCCGCATAGCGCAGCAGTTCGGCATCGCCTATCTCCCGCTCATCGTCGCCAGCGAACGCGGCCTGATCGAGGACGAAGCCAAGGCGCTTGGCATCTCGCCGCCGAAGATCGAATGGTTGCGGCTGTCGGGCGCCGCATCGATGAATGAAGCGCTGATTTCCGGAGGGCTGGATTTCGCGACCGCGGGTATCACCCCGATGATCCTGACCTGGGACAAGACGCGGACCACCGCCAAGATCATCGGCGTCGCCGCGCTGGGATCGATGGCCAATATTCTCACCACCAACAACCCGAATATCAAGACACTCGCTGACTTCACCGAGAAGGACCGCATCGCACTGCCGTCGGTCAAGGTCGGCTTCCAGCCCATCGTGCTGCAGATGGCCGCCGACAAGGCGTTCGGCAAGTATGACAAGCTCGACGAACTCACCGTCAGCATGCCGCATCCAGACGCAACGGCGCAGATCCTGTCGGGTCGCTCCGAGATCACTGCACACTTCACCTCGCCGCCGTTCTCACAGCAGCAACTCGCCAGCGGAAAAGTGCACGAGGTGCTGAACAGCTACGACGTGCTCGGCGGGCCGCATACATTCAACGTGGTCTATGCCACGACCAAATTCGTGAATGACAATCCGAAGACGATCCAGGCCTTCGTGCGCGGACTTGACCGCGCCAATGACTGGATCAAGGCCAATCCAAAGGAAGCCACCGCGCTCTACATCAAGGCGGAGAATTCGAAGCTCGCACCGGATTTCGTCGAAAGCATCATCCGCGACAAGAACATCAACTTCACCACAATTCCAGAAGGCGCGCAGAAATTCGCCGACTTCGAGGCCAAGGTCGGCCTGATCAAGCAGGCGCCGGCGTCGTGGCGGGATCTGTTCTGGTCCGGCCTCGGAGAGAAGCCGGGAAGCTGACGTGAACGTCGCACCGCGCCTGGCTGGCCTGGTCGGCGACGCCGTGTCGCCGCCACTGCTCGCGCTCGATCACGTCAGCATCAGCTATCCCACCCGCGACGGTATCCTCACGGCCGTTGAAGACGTCAGTTTCACACTCTCCGCCGGCGAGCGATTGGTGCTGCTCGGCCCATCGGGCTGCGGCAAGTCCACGCTTCTGCGTACCGTCGGCGGCTTTCTGAAGCCCAGCGCCGGCGAGATACGGCTGCACGGCAAGCGCATTGTTGCGCCCGGCCCCGATCGCATGACGGTGTTTCAGGAATTCGACCAGTTGCTGCCGTGGCGCACGGTGCTCGGTAATGTCCGCTACGCGCTGGAGCGCGGCAAGTCGCTGCCGCGTGGACAGGCCGAAGAAGTCGCACGTCACTGGCTCACGCGGGTCGGGTTGAAGAATTTCGTCGACGCCTTTCCGCATACGCTGTCGGGCGGTATGAAGCAGCGCGTCGCCATCGCGCGCGCCTTCGCGCTCGAGCCCGCATTGCTCCTGATGGACGAACCATTCGCGGCGCTGGACGCGCTGACCCGCCGGCAGATGCAGGATGAGCTGCTCAAGCTGTGCGAGGAAACCGGAAGCACTGCGTTGTTCGTCACCCACGGCATCGACGAGGCGATCCGCGTCGGTACCCGCATCATCGCGCTGACACCCCATCCGGGCCGGCTGGCGGCAAGTTTCGACGTGCTGCCCGAAAGCCGCGTGCGCGGCACCGCACAGTTCGCCGAGCTGGAGCGGCAGATCCAGCAGAGCGTGTTCGCCGATCCGGAAGCCGAATATGTCTGACATCGCCGCACCAAAACTGTTGCGCGCGCCCGCGTCGCAGCGCGCCTTCGCTGGCACGCCCTGGCGGCGCGCTGTCATCCTCGCCGGCTTCGCCCTCATCTGGGAGCTTTATGCGCGCTGGCTCGACAACCCGCTGCTGCTGCCGACCATGGGCGCGACTCTGTCGGCACTGTGGTCTGCAATCCTGTCTGGCGAGCTGCCGGATCGCACGCTGACCTCGCTGCGCGTTCTCACTACCGGCTATGCGATCGGGGTAGCGGTGGCCGCGATCCTTACTACACTGGCCGCGCTATCACGCTGGGGCAATGAGGCGCTCGGGCTTCTGACCTCGATGTTCAATCCCTTGCCGGCCATCGCGCTATTGCCCGTCGCATTGCTCTGGTTCGGTGTCGGCACGCCGAGCCTGATCTTCGTCATTGTCCATTCAGTCCTGTGGCCGGTGGCGCTCGCTTGCCATGGCGGTTTTCTTGCCGTGCCACCAACGCTGCGGATGGCAGGTCGCAATCTCGGCCTGTCGGGCGGCCGCTTCGTCGTGGAGATCCTCGTGCCGGCGGCATTTCCGCAGATACTGTCGGGCTTGCGCATCGGCTGGGCCTTCGCATGGCGAACGCTGATCGCTGCAGAACTGGTATTCGGCGTAAGCGCGCGCTCCGGCGGCCTCGGCTGGTTCATTTACACCAGCCGTGCTCAGCTGGAAACGGCCAGCGTGTTTGCGGGACTGTTGACGGTGATCCTGATCGGCCTCGTCGTCGAAGGGGTGATCTTCCGGACGCTGACGCGGCTTACCGTTCAGCGCTGGGGCCAGGAGCAGGCCTGAGCGAGCAATCTGCGGCGACAATGCCAGGCGCACAACGTTCTCCGGATGGCGGCATTGTGCAGAACGATCAACCCATGATCGTCCTCGTTTTTGGAATTCCCCAGATCGTCTGCTTGGGACTCTAATGCGTCATCAGTGATGGTGCCTTTCACGCCCCAATGCAGGACAACGACAATGCATGCCAGACGAATGATCTTGAAAGCCGCCATCGCCATGGGTCTCGGCGTGGCAATGGTCTCCGTTCCCTCACTGATCGGTTCCGGTTCAGCGCAAGCGCAGGAGAAGACCGTCCGGATCGGCTTCCAGAAATATGGCAAGCTGGTTCTGCTGAAAAGCAAAGGCAGTCTGGAAACACGCCTGAAAGCGCTTGGCTGGAACGTCAAGTGGACGGAGTTTTCGGCAGGCCCCGCGCTGCTTGAAGCCATCAATGTCGGTGCGCTCGACTTCGGCAACACCGGCGAGGCGCCGCCGATCTTCGCGCAAGCCGCCGGCGCACCGATCCGCTATGTCGCCTACGAGCCGCCGGCGCCGAAGGGCGAAGCGATCCTGGTGCCGAAAGGCAGTCCGATCAAATCGGTTGCCGAGCTGAAGGGCAAGAAGGTCGCGCTCAACAAGGGCTCCAACGTTCACTATCTCCTCGTCAAGGCGCTGGAGAAAGCCAACGTCAAATATTCCGACATCACGCCGGTGTTCCTGGCGCCGGCCGACGCGCGGGCAGCTTTTGAGCGCGGCGCCGTAGATGCCTGGGTGATCTGGGATCCGTTCCAGGCTGCCGCTGAAGCCGCGATCGAGGCGACGATTCTCGCCGACGGCACCGATACCGTGTCGAACTACCAGTTCTATCTGTCATCGCAGAAATTCCTGGAATCCGATCCCAAGGTGGTCGATGCGATTCTCGAAGGCCTGCGGGAAGTCGACGACTGGGCCAAGACAGACATCAAAGCCGTGGCCGAACAGCTCAGCCCCTCGGTCGGCCTGCCGGTTCCTGTACTTGAGGTCGCGCTCAAGCGGCAGGCCTACGGGATCAAGCCGATTGATCGCAAGGTCATCACCGAACAGCAGCAACTGGCCGATACGTTTCTCGCGCTCGGACTGATTCCGAAAGCCATTACCGTAGCCGACGCCGCGGGGACACCCGCACCATGACCGCATATGAGACAACAGTAGTGAGCCAGTCGCGCAAGTGCGTGACCTGCCGCTGCGTGTCCGCGGCCACCGGCGCGTGTTGTTGATTCCGGCGTAACAGCTCACACCGAATATCCCATCACTTATCGATAGGATCGCTGCCTCGGCGGCGAACAGAACACGCATGTCGAATGCCTATGTCATCGAAGTCTTCAATCGCACTGCCGGAATCGTCGTCGCCGAAGAGCGCGGGTTTCGTTTCTTTTCATCCGAGCCTGCCTTCGACCCGCTCGAAGGCGACCATTTCGGATCGGCCCGTGCAGCGGAACGCGCAGCGAAGGCGCTTCTGGACCAGCGAAGTCAAAAGGCTGGCCAATCCCGTATCGCCACGGCCCGCTGAGCGTTCTGGGCCAACCTGAATGACAACCGGCTCTGGCAACGAACAAAATTGCCCGGCACGGACGGCATGGAGAATATTGCTCCACGCCGGAACGCCCGGACGTGCTGATCATCATTATTTCCGGCGCGCGCTTGCGCCGACCGGATTTATCGCCTTGTTATCTGCAAATGGCGCGTTGGAGAGCGATGATGCGTGAACTATCGGCGGAAGGCCGGTTGCATAACCGTGCGCGCACGTCGTCAAATCGTACGGCGGTACGCCTGCACACAGCCGCCGTTTACGGCGCATTTGCGCTGATCGCAGCCATCGTGTTCGGCGCGACATCGGTGCGCCCATTTTGACACCGACACAGAACAGTGAGGCACGGGACGGTGAGCCGCAGGCAAAAATGCGATCACATCGTCAGGGGACATCATGAGCGATCGTTCGGAGTTTCTTTGGTACATCCCGAATGACGTGAAGGCAGGTCACCGCGGCGATGCCGTCGATCCAAATCACAACAGCATCGAGACGCTTACCAATCAGGCGCAGGCGCTGGAACGCTATGGTTGGAAAGGCGCGCTGATCGGAACCGGCTGGGGACGGCCGGATACATTCACCGTCGCGTCAGTGCTGACAGCCCGCACGACGAGTTTCGAGCCGCTGATCGCCATCCGCGCGGGCTACTGGCAGCCGGCGCATTTTGCATCTGCCGCAGCCACACTGGATCAATTGAGCGGCGGACGGGTTCGCATCAATATCGTCTCCGGCAAGGACAATCTGGCGGCTTACGGGGATGATGAAGCCGACTCGTCGCAGCGATATGCGCGGACCAAGGAATTCATGCGCATCGTCCGGCGGCTGTGGACCGAAGAAAACGTCACCTATTCCGGCGCACATTTTCGCGTCTCTGACTCAACCGCAGCGCCGCGCATTGTCCAGCGCGGCAGTCGCCGCCATCCGAAGCTGTATTTCGGCGGGGCGTCGGACGCGGCCGAGCATGTCGCCGCAACCGAAGCCGATGTCCAGCTCTTCTGGGGCGAACCGCTTGGCGACGTCAAACAGCGCATCGAACGGCTCAAGAGCTTAAGTCAGCGCCTCGATCGGGATCTCCCGCCCCTGGAGTTTGGTCTCAGGATCACAACGCTTGTCCGGGAGAGCTCGGCCGAGGCCTGGGCTGCGGCGGAAGCCAAGGTTGCCGACATGGCGCGGAAAGCAGGCGCGGGCTGGAACGACCACGGCCCTGCCATCGCAATCGGCCAACGGCGACTGCTCGACCTGCAGGCGCGCGGCGACGTCCTCGACGACAATCTCTATACGGCGCCAGGAAAATTCGGCGCAGCCGGCGCCGGCACCACCTGGCTGGTCGGTTCGGCATCCGAAGTGGCCAGCTCGCTGCAGAAATACCACGATCTCGGGATCAAGTATTTCATCCTGTCCGACACGCCCTATCTGGCGGAGATCGAGCGGCAAGGCAAAATACTCCTGCCCTTGCTTCGAGAGTGATCGGCTTTCGTCCCGACGAGACAAACCAGGTAAGTACCACTGCCCTTGCGCGATATCCCGGCGCGCGAATTTAATTGCGGCCGCCTGCCGTAAGTGATTGAATTTTCAACAACTCGACTCAATTAATGATGGAGACACTTCGCCAGCGAGGTTACCGCCATGCTTGCCGAGAAATTTTTTTTGGTGCTCGAGACAATCAGAAGTCACGCCTCCGATGATAAGCCATCCGGGAGTAGATCATCTCCAGTCGTGACCGATCCCGTAGCGCCGATCCCGATCAAACCGCCAAGCGAAAAACAGATTAAGACCCCCAGCTGAAGCAGCTTTTTCGCTTTTCACGGATATAGGCGTTCGCACCATCGAACAGCCCTCAGGTCCCACTGGCGCCGATCGATCCATAATTGCCATCGCAATTTGCCGCGTCATCCCATCGCCATCTCGGGCACGTCTTGCTAGTGTCATAAAACATGATGCGTGCTTCCGACGGAGTGACCATTGAACGCCCAGCAGCCAATCGTGCCCGACCCTGCTGGCGCAGCAATTGCTGTACGACCGGGTGAACAAGCAGAAATCGAACTTAAGTTGCTGGCGCCGCAAGCTACATTGGAAAAGCTGCGCGAGCTGCCCATCATCGCACAGCATGCGCGCAATCGCGGCGTGGTCCGCCAGCTGGAGACAGTTTATTACGACACACCGGAAAGAGCGCTGTTTCAACGCGGCATGGCGCTGCGCGTGCGACGCAGCGGCAAGCATTTCATTCAGACATTGAAGCTTCTGCCCGACATCGGGCGGCCGTTGGCACGACGGCAGTGGGAAACACCGGTTGACGGCATCACTCCGGATCTGACGCGACTTCCTGTTGCTGAGATCGGCGATCCGCTGACGACGCTTACGCTCGATGCGCTCGTGCCGGCGTTTGCGACAAAAGTTCGCCGGCATGCACGGCAGCTCGATCTGCCTGATGCGTCGGTCGAAATCGCCTTCGACGTGGGGACCATCGAGGCCGGTACGCGTCAAGAAGTCCTGTCCGAGATCGAACTCGAATTAAAGAGCGGCAACGCCGGCGCGCTGTTTGATCTCGGAACGCAATTGCTCGACGCAGCGCCGCTGCAGGTCGGCACGCGGAGCAAGGCGGAACGCGGCTATGCGCTGGCGTTCGACGTCGTGCAACCGGCGGCGAAAGCCGAGCCCGTCAGCATCACTGCCGAGCACGCAGTTGACGACGTCATTGCGCTGCTTGGAGGTGCCTGCTGGCATCATCTCTTGCGCAATCATGCTGTGGCAAAGCAGGGATCCGACCCCGAAGGCGTGCACCAGATGCGCGTCGCTCTGCGTCGTCTGCGCACGATCTGTGCGCTGTTCCGGCGCGAGATCCCATCGCCGTCGTTCAAGGCGATCAACAGCGAAGCGAAGTGGCTGATGCGACAGCTCGGCCGCCCCCGCGAGTGGGACGTTTTCGCGACCACGATCGTTTCTCGCGTGGCGACGACAACGCCGGCGGTCGACTTCGGCGCCTTGCGCGAGGCAATCGAGCGGCAGCGCAAGTCGAGCTACGGCAGCCTGCAGGCCGTTCTCGATGACCCTCGCTACAGCCGATTTCTGCTGTCGCTCGGACACTGGGTCGAGCACCGCAGGTGGCGCAACGATATCGACAGCGACGCGCTGGCTGTCCTGTCGCAGCCGGTACCGGCGCTCGCCGACAAAATTCTGGCGCGACAGCAGCGGAAGGTGCGCAGGCGTGGCGCACACTTCCGGCAGCTCGACATCGCTGCACGGCACAGTCTCAGGATCCAGCTCAAGAGGCTGCGCTACGCGGCGGAATTCTTCTTGCCACTTTACGCCGGCCATGCGCCCGCCAAGCGCTACGTGGCTCGGCTTGCCAGGCTCCAAAAGAGTCTGGGACGTGTGTGCGACATCGCAAGTATCCGTGGATTGCTCGATTCCATAGGGCAAGACGATCAAGCCCCGCTTCATCTCGCCATCGGCACGGTGACCGGCTGGCAGGCCCGCGACGAGATTGCGGCCGCGAAAACGCTGCGAAAGAAATGGCGGCGCTTCAAGGCAACGCCGGCATTCTGGGGTCGGTAAAGTTCGTCGTGGGGACCCGGGCGGATGCTCGCCTGCGCACCGGAATTGCGCGGCAAACAGCGGACGAAATCCGTCGCAGCAACGGCTCGAAGAGCCAACGAAATTGCAAACCGCGTTATTCATACGAGTGGCGCGTCACTTAGCCGGCGTTGATCAGTGTCCGGCCGATTGCCGGCTCATTTTTTCCAAAAGATCGCGCATCGCGTCGATCTGCGTGCCGAAGCCTGCCCAGTCCCCGGACTTCAACAGCTTCATTGCCTGGTTGTAGCGATCAAGCGCCTCCTGCGCCTTGTTTTCCGCAGGGCTTGCACGTGGCATTTCCGTTGCAGCACTCGCCGATACCGGCGACGCGTTAGCTTCGATGAAAAGCGCGGACAAGGCCTCGGCAAGCGTTTCTTTCATGACGACATGCTCGCCATAGGCGGCGATCACGCGCTTGAGCTCCGGCAAGTGTCCGTGGACCGCGCGCAGATACAGCGGCGACACGTACAGGATCGAATTCTCGATCGGGATCACCAGCAGGTTTCCGCGGATCACCCGTGAACCCATCTGGTTCCACAACGATATCTGCTGGGAGATCTCCGTGTTCTGATGAATGCGCGCCTCGATCTGGAACGGTCCGTAGACGAGCTTCTCCTTGGGAAATTCGTAGACGATCAATTTTCCATAGTCGGGAGCGTCGCAGCGCGCTGCCAGCCATGCGATCATGTTGTCGCGTCGGCTTGGCACCATGGGGATCATGATAAAGAACTCGGCCTGGGTTTCTCCGGGCAGCCGCATCACGATGTAGTAAGGGACCATCGGCGCGACGCCGCCGTCGCCAGCCGGCTGGCGCGGAAACTGCCAAAGATCCTCCCGGTTATAGAAAACGTCGGCAGATACCATGTGATAGGTCTGGTAAAGCTGCGCCTGAATCAGGAAGAGGTCCTCGGGATAGCGAATGTGCTTTTGCAGATCGGACGGCATAACCGCGAACGGCTTGAACAGCTCCGGAAAGATTTTCTGGTAGGTGGCCGCGATCGGGTCTGCGTGGTCCATCAGATAAAAGTCGACACTGCCGTTATAGGCGTCGACGACGGCCTTCACGGAATTGCGGATGTAGTTCAGCCTACGGCCGGGCACAGGCTGCGCAGAGGGAAAATAGTCGCTGATTGTGTAGGCGTCCTGGATCCAGAACATCCGCCCGTCGCTGACGACCAGATAGGGATCGTGGTCGAGGCTGAGGAACGGGGCGATCATGCGTAGCCGTTCCCCGATATTGCGGCGGATCATGATCCGGCTGTCGTCGGTGATGTAGCTGGAGAGCAGCAGGTTCATGTCGTTGAAGTGGTGAGCGAAGATGATTTTTCGCATCATGCCCGGCAGCGGTATGCCACCGACTCCGTCATAGACCGCGTATATGTTTTCACTTCCCTTCGGATAGTCGAATTCCGGCGTGGTCGTCCTGACGACAACGTAGTTGCTCTCCTCCTGTCCATAGTAGATGCGCGGTTCGCGGATTTCGGGGCCGCCGTCCGCAACGGGGGGAATATCCCGCAGGTAAAGCAGCGGAAGCCCTTCGGCGCTCTTGTGCGTGACCGGGCTCATCACCGCTCCATTGCCGTGAGTGAACAGCAGGTGGAGGTTGACCCACGTCTGGGCGTTCGGCGGCAGCAGTGAGGATCTGATCTCGCGTGCCGACAGCATCACGCTCTGATAGGTGCCGCGAAGCCAGTAGCGGTCGACATCCAGGTCGCTTAATTTGTAATAGGTGCGTATCTCCTGCAGCTGGGCGTAGGTATCCGCCAGCGGCTGCCCGTCCCACAATCTGATGTTCTCGATGGTCGCCTTGTTGGCCTCGAGTGTCGCAAAGGAAAGGTCCTGTTCTGCAGGAAAGGGCTTGGCGGCGATCTTGTCGAGATTATAGGCCTCCCTGGTCAGGCGGATGCTGCGTTCGATATAGGGCCGCTCCAGTTCCAGTTCGTTCGGTTTCACGTAGAACCGCTGAAACAGCATCGGGATCACACCGGACAGCAGGAAAGCGCCTCCGAAGACGAGCAACATCGCGGCAGTGGGGAGCCAGTAGGTACGCACCCACAGGTTCGCCCACGCGGCGCATGCCGCGACGATCGAAAGCCCGATCAGCAACCAGAGAACGGGTAGCTGCACATGGACATCGGTGTAGCTCGCGCCAACCACTACGCCATTGTCTCCGTAGAGCAGCAAATAGCGGTCGAGTCCGTAGGACCATGCCTTCACCGCAAAGAGCAAGCCGAGCAGCGCCGAGCCGTGAGCAACCGCTGTCGGTGATATCGACCACCGCTGGACCTGATACTCGAGCTGACCATGCAGCCAATAGATCGCTGCGGCGAGAAGTGCGCTCATGAACAGCGTGAGCAACGCCCAGTTCTTGATGACGATATAGGTCGGCAGAGAAAACAGATAGAATCCAATATCCTTGTCATACAGCGGATCGCTCGCGCCATATGGCACGTGATAGAGGAATTGCAGAATGATGCTCCAGTTGCCGATCTCCTCCCATGCGACAAGCAGAGCGAGGAATCCGGCCCCGCCAGCGATGGCGAGGCGCCATGGCAACCGATCGCGTATGAATTCGAACGGATCGGGCGGCACCGCGGTGGCCGCGAGCTTCCAGTCGAAGTCGACGGGAAGCCGGCCTCGCCGCCGTCGGGCAAGGAAAAGTGCCAGCCGGGCATTCGCCCAGACGATGACGGCAGTTGCCGCAAAGACGACGGAAAAGACTGCGACCTTCGCGCCGATCGATGTCCAGAAAACCTGCGAATAGCCGACTGCGGAGAACCACATCCAGTCGACCAGGAAGTCACCAACAATCGCGAGAAGGATCAGGCAAATTCCGGTGAAGATGGCAGTGACAATCACCCCGACCACGGCGTTTCGCCCTGGCGTCTTCCGTTCGGGCCCGGTAATCCCGATCGTCATGAACGAATTATAGCAGAACGAGAGAGGTGGCGGCGCCTGTCGTGAGCCCTCGCACCTGTTTTTTTTACGCCGGCCTTCCTACATCAGAACTGAGGCGCGCCTTACCTTACGCGCGCCCGATCGGGAGAGCGCGCGCCATGAGCGGTGATCTCACGATGCTGTTAGGTTGTGCGCCTTCGCTCACGGTCGGGATGGCATGCCGAGCCGGCGCGGGGGAGGAACGCGGCAGGAGCGCTTGTCATGACCGATTTCGCCGGCCTTGAAGCCCGTTTTGGCGCAGGAAACTATGCACCGTTGCCGGTCACGATCGTCCGCGGGGCTGGTGTCTACGTGTGGGACGAAGCTGGCAGACGCTACATCGACATGATGGGAGCGTATTCGGCGGCGAGCTTCGGCCATTGCCATCCGCGCCTCGTCAAGGCGCTGACAGAACAGGCACAGCGCCTGGATACAATCTCGCGTGCTTATTTCAGCGATCGGTTGGGGCCTTTCCTCGCCAAGGCGTGTGCACTTACCGATATGGACGCCGCATTGCCGATGAACAGCGGCGCGGAAGCTGTCGAGACGGCGCTCAAGGCGGCACGTAAATGGGCCTACAAGGTCAAGGGAGTGCCGACTGACCGGGCCGGAATCATTGCCGCGGAGGGAAATTTCCACGGCCGTACCATCTCGATCGTCGGCTTTTCTTCGCAAGCCCAATATCGCGACGGCTTCGGGCCGTTCCCGCCGGGCTTCACATGCGTGCCATTCGGCGATGCGTCGGCGCTCGCCGCGGCCATTACCCCTGACACTGCGGCCTTTCTGGTCGAACCAATTCAGGGCGAAGGCGGGATCAACGTGCCGCCCCCTGGATATCTCGCCGAGGCCGCGCGCATTTGCAAGGCGAACAACGTGCTGTTGCTGTGCGACGAGATCCAGAGCGGTCTGGGACGCACCGGACGTCTGCTCGCGTGTCAGTATGAAGGGGTAACACCCGACGGTCTGATGCTCGGCAAGGCGCTCGGCGGTGGGATGTTGCCGGTTTCGCTTTTCCTCGCCCGTCGCGAGGTCATGCAGGTTTTCACCCCCGGTGACCACGGCAGCACATTCGGAGGCAACCCGATTGCATCCGCGGTTGGATTAGCCGCCCTCGACACACTGATCGACGAGCGATTGATTGAACGTGCCGCGACTGTCGGCGCGCATCTCCTCGATCGGCTCTCTGCGATCAAAAATCCGATCATTCGCGAGGTGCGCGGTCGCGGTTTATTTGCGGGGGTCGAGTTACACCGCAACATGGCTAGTGCCGGTACGGTGATCAGCCGCTTGCTTCAGGCAGGAGTGCTGACCAAAGATACTCACCGGAACACGATACGCTTTGCGCCCCCCTTGATTATCGACAAGTCACAGGTGGATTGGGCCGTAGACCGATTGGCCGAAGTACTGGACGAGATCGCCGCATCGACGGTTCAGGCCTAGCGGCCGCCATTACCCGCCAGCACCGTTGGAGAACACCCGGCTCGCGAGCACATCCGAAGCCTCCAATGACATGATGTCGTCGGCGCTCAGCACACGGTCGAGATCGGCGACAAGCCGGTTGGCCTGACGCAGCCGCATGCGGTCGAGCGCGTTGCGGATCGAACGGGCGTTGGAGAACAGCGGCTGGGCCTTGCGCAGCGCGATGTAGCGAACGAACGCCGCACGCGCATCGGCGCTGAATTTGTAGTTCATATCCCCGAGCATCAATTCGGAAATGGCGAGCAATTCGTCGTCGGCATAGTCGGGGAAATCGATGTGGTGGGCGATGCGCGAGCGGAAACCGGGATTGCTGCCGAAGAACTTGTCCATGCGGTCGCCATAGCCGGCGAGGATCACCACCAGATCCTCGCGCTGCGATTCCATCACCTGCAGCAGGATCTCGATCGCTTCCTGGCCGTAATCGCGCTCATTATCAGGCCGATGCAGGTAATAGGCCTCGTCAATGAACAACACGCCGCCCATCGCCTTCTTCAGGATCTCCTTCGTCTTCGGCGCGGTATGGCCGATATATTGCCCGACCAGTTCGTCGCGCGTCACCGACACCACCTGCCCTCGCCGCACGAAACCCAGCTTGTGCAGGATGCTGGCGATGCGCAGCGCCACCGTCGTCTTGCCGGTGCCGGGATTGCCGGTGAACGACATGTGCAGCGTCGGGTTGCCGGACGCCAGGTCCATGCGCTTACGGATACGCTCGATCAGCAGCAGCGAAGCAATCTCGCGAATCCGCGTTTTTACCGGCTTCAGCCCGATCAATTCACGATCGAGCTGATCGAGCACCTCGCCGATGCCGACCTCGTCGAACTCACGGCGCAGATCGACCTGCGTCGCCCGCGGCGCGTCTTCGGCGCTATCGACCACCGTCAGCGTGCTCATGACCCACCGTAGCGCTGGCCTTCGGGGCGATCGACGGCATAGGATTTGGTCGTATAGCGGATGTTGCGGCCTTCCATCTCATGCCGCTCGAGCCGGAAACCCGGCTCTTCTTTCGGACGATTGACGATGAAGGAGAGCCGCACGGATTCCCAGCCATGGCTGGAGTCGAACGCCGATAGCCGGATGTAGCTGTTACCATAGACCTTGCGGCATTCGGTCAGTTCCATCAGCACGCCAGCGGCATCGCGCAGATCGAACATCGGCAGCCCCCACATTTCCCAGAAACTGTTGCGAGGATGCGGATCGTCGGTGAATTCGATGTTCACGGCCCAGCCATTGGCGAGGCAATACTGCACCTGTTTTGAAATCTGTTCATCAGTAAGATCGGGCAGGAACGAGAAGCAGCCCTGGGTAATGCGCATGATCGTGCTCCTTACATCGAGACGCTGGCGGTGGGGGCGTAGTCGGGCATGTCAGTGGATTCGTAGTTGAAGGTGACGCTCTTCCACGTCTCCAGCGCCGCCTTCAGCGGCGTGCAGGTCATCGCCGCCTTGGCAAGAATCTCCTCGCCTTCATGCAGGTAGTCGCGGCCCTCGTTGCGAGCGAGGATCATCGCTTCCAACGCGACGCGGTTGGCGGTGGCGCCGGCCTGGATACCCATCGGATGGCCGATGGTGCCGCCGCCAAACTGCAGGATGACGTCTTCGCCAAGATGATCGAGCAACTGATGCATCTGGCCGGCATGGATACCGCCCGACGCGACCGGCATCATCTTATTGAGGCTGGCCCAGTTCTGCTCGAAAAACACGCCGTGTTCGAGCCGCACCGGATTATAGTCTTCGCGGCAGATGTCGTAATAGCCGCGCGTCGTCGCAGGATCGCCTTCGAGCTTGCCGACGACTGTCCCGGCATGGATGTGATCAACGCCAGCGAGCCGCATCCATTTGGCGATGACGCGGAACGAGACGCCGTGATTGCGCTGCCGCGTATAGGTCGAATGCCCTGCGCGGTGCAGATGCAGGATCATGTCGTTCCTGCGCGCCCATTTCGCCATCGACTGGATCGCGGTGTAGCCGATCACGAGATCGATCATGATGATGACGGAGCCGAGCTGCTTGGCGAACTCGGCACGCTCGTACATGTCCTCCATGGTGCCGGCGGTGACGTTGAGGTAGGTGCCCTTGATCTCGCCGGACGCCGCCTGCGCCTTGTTGACCGCCTCCATGCAATAGAGAAAGCGCTCGCGCCAATGCATGAAGGGCTGCGAGTTGATGTTTTCGTCGTCCTTGGTGAAGTCGAGGCCGCCCTTCAGCGCCTCGTAGACGACGCGGCCGTAGTTACGACCAGACAGACCCAGCTTCGGCTTCACTGTCGCGCCGAGCAGTGGGCGGCCGAACTTGTCCATACGCTCTCGTTCGACCACGATGCCGGTGGCCGGGCCCTGGAACGTCTTCACATAAGCGACCGGAAGTCGCATGTCTTCCAGCCGCAAAGCCTTCAGCGGCTTGAAGCCGAACACGTTGCCGATGATCGAGGCCGACAGATTGGCAATCGAGCCGTTCTCGAACAGGTCGAGATCATAGGCGATGTAGGCGAAGTATTGCCCGGGCGAATTCGGCACCGGATCGACCCGAAAACACTTGGCGCGGTATTTTTCCGCGGCCGTGAGACGGTCGGTCCACACCACGGTCCAGGTTGCGGTCGAGGATTCGCCGGCCACTGCTGCCGAAGCCTCGATCGGATCGACGCCGTCCTGCGGCGTTACCCGGAACAATGCGATGATGTCGGTGTCCTTGGGTACATAATCGGGCTCCCAATAGCCCATCTTCTTGTATTCCATGACGCCGGACTTGTAGCGATCCTTGCCGCGGATCGTGATCGAAGCATGTTCATTCATGTTGGCCTCCTCGTTTGGATCCGGCGTCACCGGATGGAATAAGGTCTGTTCACTCGGCAGCTTGCGCGATGTTGCCGATCTTCGGGTCGAGCGCGCCACTGCGATAACGCTTCGCCATTTCGGCCAGCGGAATCACCTTGATCTGTGCGGCGTGACCCGCGGTGCCGAATTGTTCGAAGCGTTCGCGGCAGAGGTCGCGCATCGCGTCCATCGCCGGTTTCAGGAATTTTCGCGGATCGAATTCGCTTCTGGTTTGCGCGGCGACCTTCCGGAAGGCGGAGGTCATTGCGAGCCGGCAGTCGGTGTCGATATTGACCTTGCGGACGCCGTGCTTGATGCCGCGCACAATTTCCTCGACCGGTACGCCCCAGGTCTGCGGCATCTCGCCGCCGAATTGATTGAAGATATCCTGCAGCGGCTGCGGCACCGATGACGAGCCGTGCATGACGAGATGCGTATTTGGTAGCCGGCGGTGAATTTCTTCGACAACCGTCATCGCGAGAATGTCGCCGTCCGGCTTGCGTGAGAACTTGTAGGCGCCGTGTGACGTCCCCATCGCGATCGCCAGCGCATCGACCTTGGTGGCGCGGACGAAATCGACGGCCTGATCCGGATCGGTGAGCAATTGGTCGTGGCTGACCTTGCCCTCGACGCCGTGGCCGTCCTCCTGCTCGCCGCCGCCATGCTCCAATGAACCGAGTACGCCGAGTTCACCCTCGACGGAGGCGCCGATCCAGTGCGCGATATCGACCACGCGGCGGGTGATGTTGACATTGTAGTCGTAGTCCGCGGCGGTCTTTGCGTCGGCCTTCAGCGATCCGTCCATCATGACCGAGGTAAAGCCGTGCTGTAGCGCGGTGGCGCAGGTGGACTCTTCGTTGCCGTGGTCCTGGTGCAGGCAGAGCGGGATCTGCGGATGCATCTCCTCCAGCGCGTCGATCATCCTCGCCAGCATGATGTCGTTGGCGTAGGAGCGTGCGCCGCGCGACGCCTGGATGATGACCGGCGCATCGACCTTGGCGGCGGCCTCCATGATCGCCAGGCCCTGCTCCATGTTGTTGATGTTGAAGGCCGGTACGCCGTAGCCATGTTCGGCGGCGTGATCCAGCAACTGCCTCAGGGTAATGCGTGCCATGAATCCTCCGTTGCGTTCCTCGGTCTGGAATTCATCATTCAGCGGCGACCAGTCTGGACCGGGCGATGCAGCGCATCGCCGCCGTTGCGACCGCCGCGGCGGTGATACCGAATTCGCGATACAGATCGTCCGCAGACGCCGAGGCTCCGAATCCGGTCATGCCGACGAACTCACCGCCGTCACCGAGCCAGCGCGCCCAATCGCCTTCGATCGCGGCCTCGACACCGACGCGCGGAGCGCTGCCGAGAATTGCGGCCCGATACTCGCCGGTTTGTTGCCGGAACAAATCGAAACACGGCGCCGAGACCACAGCCGCGCGAATGCCGTCATCGTCAAGCAGCTTGGCCGCAGCAATTGCGATCGACACTTCGGAGCCGGTTGCGATCAGGGTGACGTCGCGGCCACCTTCCGGTTCGATGACGACATAGGCACCGCGCGCGACCCGGTTAGTGGAATCGACGCCATCGCGGAACACAGGCAGCGCCTGGCGCGACAGGCAGAGCACCGACGGCGCATGCGGCGCCCGCAACGCGCAGTCCCAGGCCTCGGCGGTCTCGACCGCGTCGCCGGGGCGGAACACCAGCAAGTTTGGAATCGCGCGCAGAGAAGCCAGGTGCTCGACCGGCTGATGGGTCGGGCCGTCCTCGCCAAGCCCGATCGAGTCATGCGTCATCACGTGGATGACGCGGATGCTCATCAACGCGGCCAGCCGGATCGCGGGGCGGCTGTAATCGGCAAAGCACAGGAAGGTGCCGCCATAGGGAATTAGGCCGCCATGCAAGGCGACGCCGTTCATCGCTGCCGCCATGGCGTGCTCGCGCACACCGTAATGGACATAGCTGCCGTCGAAGGCATCGTGCTGGACCGGTGCCTGCAACCTGGCGCGCGTGAGGTTCGAATGGGTGAGGTCAGCCGATCCGCCGAGCAGATTCGGCAGGACACCGGCAATGACATCGATGACGAGTTGCGAGGCTTGCCGGGTGGCGATCTTCGGCCGCTCCTGCAGGAAACGGGCGCGAATCTTGGTCAGCGCATCGTCATATCCGCTGGAAAGCTGGCCCTTCAGCGCGGCCTGAAAGTAGTCCCGCACAGCGCCGTCGAGACGCGCAACGCGCCCGGCCCACTCCGCATGCGCCGTCTGTTCACGCGCGCCGATCGCACGCCATTGTCGCGCCACCGCATCGGGAACGTGGAACGGTGCGTGCGGCCAGTGCAGCGCGTCTCGCGTCTTCGCGATCTCATCCGCGCCCAACGGCGCGCCATGCGCCTTCTCGCTGCCTTGCCGGTTCGGCGCGCCGAAGCCGATTACCGTGCGGCACGCGATCAGCGACGGGCGGTCGTTATCGCGCGCCTGAGCAATGGCCGCGGCCACGGCCTCGGGATCATGGCCGTTGACGCGGCAGGCCGACCATCCCGATGCAGTGAAGCGCACAAGTTGATCGTCCGAACACGACAGCGAGGTGGCACCGTCGATCGAGATCTGGTTGTCGTCGAACAGAACGATCAGACGATTGAGCCGTAGATGTCCCGCCAGCGAGATCGCCTCGTGGCTGAGGCCCTCCATCAAGCAGCCGTCGCCGGCGATCACGTAAGTGTAGTGATCAACGAGACCGTCGCCGAAGCGTGCATTCATCAGGCGCTCGGCCAAGGCCATGCCCACCGCCGTGGCGATGCCCTGGCCGAGCGGACCGGTAGTCGTCTCGACGCCTGCGGTGTGGCCATACTCGGGATGGCCAGGTGTCTTCGAGCCCCATTGCCGGAACGACTGCAACTGATCGAGCGTCACCTCCGCCGATCCGGTCAGATGCAGCAGCGCGTAGAGCAGCATTGAGCCGTGGCCGGCGGACAGGATGAAGCGGTCGCGATCAGGCCAGGACGGATCGGTGGCATCGAATTTGAGGAAGCGTGAGAACAGCACCGTCGCCGCATCGGCCATACCCATCGGCATGCCGGGATGGCCCGACTTCGCCTTTTCCACCGCGTCGATCGCGAGAAAGCGAATCGCATTCGCCATATCCGCATGCGGAACGGTCGCTTGATCCATCTGGGGAGCGGGACTCTGAATATTCATACCGTGCGCCTTTTGCGTTCCATCAGTTGCAGGATCAGCGGGGTGAGGATGAGCTGCATCGCCAGATCCAGCTTCGAGCCGTGGATCACGATCGAGTTGGCGCGCGACATGAAGCTGTTGGGGATCATCGACAGCAGATAGGGAAAATCGATGCCGCGCGGATTCTTCAACCGGATCACCACCATCGATTCATCCGGCGTCGGGATCCACCGCGCGATGAAAGGGTTCGAGGTGTCGACCGTCGGCACACGCTGGAAGTTGATGTCGGTCTCGGTGAATTGCGGACAGATGTAGTTCACATAGTCAGGCATCCGCCGCAGGATGGTGTCGGTGACGGCTTCCTGGCTGTACCCGCGATCCTTGCGATCGCGATGCAGCTTTTGGATCCACTCCAGATTGATGACGGGAACGACGCCGATCTTGAGGTCAGCATGCTGGGCGATATTGACCTTGTCGGTCACCACAGCGCCATGCAGGCCTTCGTAAAATAGCAGGTCGGAGTTTTCCGGCAGCGGGCCCCATTCGGTGAAGGTCCCCGGTGCCGCGCCGTATAATTTGGCTTCGTCATCGTCGTGCACGTAATGACGGACGGTGCCGATGCCGGACTCACCGTAGTCGCGGAAGACTTTCTCCAGCTCCTCGAACAGGTTAGTTTCCGGGCTGAAGTGACTGAAGTGCTTGTTGCCCTTCTCGCCCTCCTCCAGAATCTTCGTGCGCATCTCGGCACGGTTGTAGCGATGAAACGCATCGCCCTCTATGTAGGCGGCGGCGACCTTCTCGCGACGGAAAATGTTCTCGAACGTCTTTTTCACCGAGGTGGTGCCGGCGCCCGACGAACCCGTGATCGATATGATGGGATAGCTGCGTGACATTTTGCTCTGTCCCCGGTTCAGCGAAACAGGCCGCGCCGCGCAAACAGCGGCGCGTCGCTATTGTCGAACATCGGTTCGATCCCCTCGTGAATGGCCGCGACGGCGCGAACGCCGCGCATCGAGCCCATGATCAGCGGCACGCGCTGGTGCGGCGTTCGCGCCGAGACTTCGAGGATGCGGCGACGGCCGGTGGTTGCGGAGCCTCCGGCCCACTCCATGACCAACGCCATCGGATGTGCTTCGTATAAAAGGCGCAGGCGCCCTTCGCGGTATCCAGGACGCGCGTCGGCCGGATAAAGGAAGACGCCGCCGCGGACGAGAATGCGAAGTGACTCGGCTACCAGCGAGCCGATCCAGCGCATGTTGAAATCGGCACCGCCATCGCCACCAGTGCCAGCCAGGCATTCGTCGATATAGCTCCGCACCGGACCGTGCCAGTGTCGCCGGTTCGACGCGTTGATGGCGAATTCCGGCGTATTGGGCGCAATCCTGACGCCTTGTGCGACGAGCAGGAATTCACGCGCGCAGCGGTCCAGAATGAAGATGTCGACACGCCCGTTGTGCGCCAGCACCAGCGTGGTCTGGGGACCGTAGACCACGAAGCCCGCGGCGCATTGGGCCGTGCCGGGCTCGAAGAAGGTGGAAACCACGTCGTTGCCGCGCGGACGGATCGAGAAGATGGTTCCGACCGAAATGTTGTTCTCAAGATTGGCGGAGCCATCCAGCGGATCGATCGCGACACAGAGCGGCGCAGCGACGTCGAGGATTTCGGGCAATTCTGCCTCTTCGGACAGAATGGCGGCGACGGGGGTCACGAGCAGTGCGCGGCGCATCATCCTGTCCGCGACAACATCGATGTCCTTCTGCGCATCGCCGTCGGAATTCACACCGCTGAGACGGCCGGTAATGCCGGCCAGCGGGCCGTCGGCAATGAGGTCGGCAAGGTCGATGGACGCGGCAGCGATTCCCTCGATCACGGCGACGATCGCAAGTCGGTTCGGCGTCCTCGCCCCCGCGCGATCGAGATGCGAACGCAATGTCACGCGTTCATCCATAGCCGTTCCCTCATCGCTGCCCTCTGCGGGGCTATTTCAAAGCGTCGTGCCGTTCGGCGTCCGCGCACCAACAACATCCCAGTTTACGGAATTAGTGAAATATTCTTATCTTTGGCCGGGGCAAAGTTTTCCTTATAGAGGTGACGACGGCGGTGAGCCGGTTGCTACGGGAATTGACCCTTCGCCAGCTGCGCGCTGACCGCCGTTTCACCGCGCTCGGTGATCAGCGGCTCGACGCCCATACGGCGCTTGAACTCTTCACTGCCGCTGGCACTGCGCTGACTCTGGATCGCCGCAAAGCGCGTATAGTCCCTCGCCATGACCGACACACCCAGCTCAATCATCCGCCTGTCGCATAATGAGAGTCCGTTCGGCCCTTCGCCGCGGGCGCTTCGTGCCATCGAGGAGAACCTCGCCCATCTCGACCGCTATGTCCGCAACGAGCTGGACGAGCTCACCGCCGCCATCGCCGCGCACGAACGCGTCGTGCCCGATCAAATCGTGCTTGGCGAAATCCTGGATGCGCTCGGCCTGTTTCTCTCCGCCCGCGGCGGTCCCGGCGGCGAATTCATCTATTCAGAGCCGGGCTATACGGCGCTGGTCGATGCCGTCGCGCCGGCTGGCGGCAAGGTCATCGCCGTGCCGCTGAATGATCGGCACGAAAACGATCTTCCGGCCGTCGCCAGCGCGGTGAATGCGCGAACCCGCGCCGTCTATCTCGTCAACCCGCATAATCCGAGCGGCACCGTGAGCCCGGCCGCTGAGTTCATCGCATTCGTCCGCGATCTATCGAACCGCGCGCTGGTGATCGTCGACGAAGCCTATCTCGACTACACGCCAGATCCGGAACGACGCACGGTGGCCGGTCTCGTGCGTGACGGCCATGAGGTCGTCGTGTTCAGGACCTTCGCCAAGATACATGGCCTCGCCGGTCTCGCCATGGGCTATGTGCTGGCGCCTGCCGAGCTTGCCCAATCGCTCAGGCAGATCGGCATCGGCGCGTTTCATGGCCTCAACCGCCTCAGCCTCGTCGCCGCTCAGGCAAGTCTGGGCGATCACGCACATATCACCGCAGTCCGCACCGCGGTTGCCGCCGAGCGCGAGAGTTGGCACGCTTTGTTTCGCGCGAGCGATGTTTCCTTCTCCGCAGCGCAGGGCAACTTCGTGTTCTTCGATGCCGGCCGGCGACACGGTGACGTGACTGCAGCCCTTGCTGCGCAAGGCATCGCGCTTAAGCAATCCTATCCCGCGCTGCCGACCTGGCTGCGGATATCGATCGGTCTGCCTCATCACAATGCGCTAGCGCGCCAGATCTTCGCCGACAGCCTGCGCTGATCGCCCATGATGGCACCGAACGCCGGCAGCCGTATTCCGGCTTGAATATCCGAGGCTATGTCATCTCAGCATCATGACGCGGGAGAAATCGCATCCGATGGTGCGGCGGTGACATGAGCGCTGGCTTGGGCTATCGCAACATCCGAGCCGCTGCCTTGGCACGCACAACCTTAACTAACCGGGCTATGCCACTGTCAGGCCTTCTCTCCCAAAACCTATGTCAAAAATGAGCAAGAGCTTCGTCCCTCGCCTTCGCCGCTGGCGGCGCAGCGGACGGTGGGCGCGACGAAAGTTTGCGAAAGCGCCGCGTGCCGTTCGGATTGTGGGCATCACCGCGATCGTGCTCGCCGCTCTTGCGGTGACAAACTTCATTTATCACGTGATCCACAAGCCGACCGAGTTGTTCTTCTTTATCGGCCACAAGCTCGACAAGGAGCCGGCCGAGACTTGGCGGCAATACGGGCCGCTGTTTCGCACCTATTCGACCCATTCGATCACGCCCGAATTGCTGGCCGCGCTGGCGCAAGTCGAAAGCTCGGGCAATCCGGTCGACCGCACCTATTGGCGCTGGCGGTTCAGCTTCAATCCTTTCGCGATCTACCGGCCCGCATCCAGCGCTGTTGGCCTCTTCCAAATGACCGATCCGGCCTATTCCGAGGTTGCGCGGTTCTGCATCCGAGCGAAGACTGTCAAGGATACGGGCTGCGGCTTCGGACCCTATATTCGCGCAATCCCGAGTCATGCCGTTGAGCTGGCATCGATATACCTCGACCGCAATGTGGCTGCCGTCCTCACCCGGGCGGGCGGTCTTGTCGCGAACGCGCAACAGACGCAGGATCTTGCCGCCTTTATCCATCTCTGCGGCGGAGGTCCCGCCACCGCTTACGCACGCCGTCGCTTTCAGATGATGGCCGGCGAGCGGTGCGGGGATCATCTCGTTGCGGCTTACATCTCCAAGGTCAACGCAATGAAACGGCAGTTCCTGCGCTTCGCAGCCGATAGCGGAAATTAGCGCGTGAGTTGGGGCGCCGAAGTGCCACCCATCAATCGGCCTCTGATGTGAGCTTCTTGCTAATTTTTGGGGTGACCTGCGCCAGTGGCTCGAGCTTTAGCTGCGAGCCTGACGCAGGCACGAATCATTCCTCTTCGACTTCCTCGATCATCATTCTTCGTCCCCATTTGTCGAAGCAGTGCCCTTCATTCAGCACCAAGCGGTCATCATCAAGCCGCTCTTCAAGTCCACGCAACTGCAGGCGCGCGGCAGAATTGTCCAATGGCCCACCGGAAGGAGCCACGTTCGGAAAGAATGCAGCTCCATCCCATTCCCGCCCCGCTCCAGCGAACAGAACCGTGATTCCACTCCAGTCGACGTCGTCGCCGATCACGCTAAAATAGGTTGAGCACAGCGGAGTGACTTTATCGTCGGCGATCTCAATCAGAACCACGAGCGCTGTGAAAGCCCCCGTCCTCGAAAATTCCGTAACGATCCAGCGATCGAAATCGGTGAGAGTTGCGTCAGAAATCGACAACTGGCGTCTCCGGCATGTAATTCTCAAACAGTATCCAGAACGGATTGGGATGCGTTGCCGCGTACCAGGCTTCGAATTCACCCAGAGTCTCGATCACATCGGGCTTCTCTTCGTTGTCATCTGCGCTGGGCACGAGACTCGCAAACATGGCCTGAGCGACCGGCGCAAAGCGTGACAGAACCTCGCTCCGGGCTTCACTATCATTCATCCATCCCAGTTTTGCACGCAGAACGACCGTCGCGCCCGCGATCGCGATTTCTTCGCTTTCAGCCTGGGTAATGACGCCGGCGACCTCCTTCATAAGATGAAGCCTACGAAATGCGAAGGAACGCTGCTTCTCCAGCTCTTTCATCCGCTCAGCGATACCGCGGCGAAACTCGTCCTCCGCCACAGAGCTTTGATCCGCTGATCGTTTCAGCACGTCAATGAAGGATGCTGCGGGATCCATCGCATTTTCTTTCTAGCGTGGCGGAAGAGAGAGGGAGTCGAACCCACCAAGGACCGGCTCGCGGCCCCTCCCGGATTTGAAGTCCGGACGCCCCACCGGGGACGATTCCCTTCCAGGATTCGAAGCGTTGTCTGGAATGGCTTCTATCGTTCTGCTGAACAAATCGAGCCGATGCCTATTAACGCGGCGAAGATCGCCCCGGCGAAGCGTTACGCCGTGACGATCGAAGAATTCAAGGATCTGGATTGCGACTTTGCGACCATTGTCCACCCGATCGCGAAACTGCGAGGCTGTGAACTGTCCAAGCGGCTGGCTCTGGCTCAGGCCGACGACGATCCGGACCATTTCGGCAACCGTCTCCCGCAAAAAGAAATGATCGTGTGCGACCTCATCGACTCTGCCCATACGCCCAAGCAGCTTCAACAGGCGCCGTATATCGGCTTCATGCGATCCCAGTACACCTGCAATGTCACGCACCCTTGGTGGACGAAAACGCTCTGAACCAGAAAGCAACATCGCTATCCTCGGCCAGAGCTTTTCATCCTCGACGGTCAGGCGCACTTCATGCCCAGCCAGGCGCACCCACGCCCCATCCAGAGCGATCTCCTTGTTGCGGACAAGCCCGCCGAGAATCGAAAGCAGCACCGGTGCCGGCAGACGCGGCTCAAGCTGCATCCTCAAGCGCTCGAGGCCCATCCCCTGTAGATCGGGGTTATCCGCATGGAATGCCTGCAGCGTCGCGAGCAAACTTCGCTTGAACTCAAGCCATACCGGCGCGGACATGGCGAACACGCCGCCGGCTGTGCGCGAGGTGACAGCGGACAAATGATCAACGATTCTCTGAACGCGGCCCTCCGGAAAAACGCGGTCACGCGCAAACGCCGACAGTTCGACAAACCACGGCGGGATCTCAAGCAAGGCCGCCAGCGCCACCTCGGGATCATCGATATGGTAAGCACGCAATTGAGCCATCCGCTCCGGCGACCGCCGCTTGCGGGCCGGTGCGCGCAGATCCAGAAATTTCCCGCCGCCGATTGTTCGCTGGCTGGTGGTGTCGCGCACAACGAATCTATCCCCGACCGCCGCAGCAATGGGCCGATCCAGCACGAACTGCACCACGCCGGTTTGACCTGGCATTAGCGGCTTATCTTGCAGCAAAACCAGACGCGCCGCGGCGTCCGCGGACGCATGAAAGAGATGCACGGGCATCCATTGCGTGACCGGTTTGGACTCTGAAGCGAGCAGCTGTAACTCCACATCAATTCGGCTTGTCGGCGCGTGCAGCCTCTGGTCAAGAACCATGTCGCCGCGGGAAATCGCATCCTTGCTGATACCCTCCCCCGCCAAATTGAGAGCACAACGCTGACCGGCGACACCGCGCGCGCATGGACGGTTCTGCGCATGAACGGAGCGCACGCGAGCCGCCACACCGGGGGGAGAAATCATGACGTGATCGCCGTTCGATACGGCTCCGGACAGAACCGTGCCGGTGACGACGGTTCCTGTGCCGGGAAGCGTGAAAGATCGATCGACAGCAAGGCGAAAAAGGTCCGAAGATGCTCGCGCGCCGACTGTCCTGGCGAGACCGAACAAATGCTCCCGCAATTCAGCTATGCCTTCGCCGCGAACGGTCGAAATCCGAAAGATCTCAGAGCCGGCCAGCTTCGATTGCTGCAGCAGTTGCGTGATATCCCTCGACACGTCGTCCAGCCGCAACCGGGAAACAATGTCCGTTTTTGTCAACGCGACAACGCCTCTCTCGATTCCCAGAAGGTCGACAATCGCCAGATGCTCCAGCGTCTGAGGCTTGATCCCGTCATCCGCCGCGACGACCAGAATCACAAAATCGATTCCGGTGGCCCCTGCGAGCATGTTATGAATAAATTTTTCATGGCCCGGGACGTCGACAAACCCAAGGACCGTTCCATCCGGCGCCGGAAGGTAGGCAAAGCCAAGATCGATGGAAATGCCGCGGGCCTTTTCCTCCTTCAGGCGATCCGTTTCCACGCCGGTCAGCGCACGCACCAATGACGTTTTGCCGTGATCGATATGGCCCGCGGTTCCGATAATCATGATGATGGTTCGGGTAGCGGCAGCGCCGCGCATTGTTCAACCTCCGCGACTTCGGAGTCCGAAAGGACCGAACGTGCCGCAGTGAGAAATCGCGATGCGAGCGGACTTGCACCGGCATGAGCCCGCAACAGCCAGATCAGAGCCTGGCGCGGATGCCGTTCGACGCCTGCTCCGAGATAATATGCGGCTCCGAGCATCGCCTGACCGTCCGCATCTCCACGCTCTGCACCCCGACGCCACCAGTAAACCGCCAGCGCAGGATCGCGCTCAACGCCAATGGCGTTATGATAGAGCATTCCAAGACGGGTCATGGATGAGGCGATGTTCTGTTCGGCGGCCGCCAATGCCCACTTCCGCGCATCAGCGTAATCGTGAACAATCACCTCTCCTTCGAGCAGCATCCAACTCAACATGTCCTGCGCTGGCCCATCGCCAGCCTCCGCGGCGGAGCGATAGAGTGCGGCCGCGCGCCTGAAATCCTCCTTGACGCCGTCTCCCCTGAAATAGAGGGCAGCCAGATTTCGTTGCCCGGCCGGGTCACCTGCATCCGCCGACAATGTCAGCCAGTTCACTGCGAGCACGAAATCCGGCTCGACACCCCAGCCTTCGGCAAAGCATGTTCCGATATGGGCCTGCGCCCGGGCTATTCCCGCGTGAGCGAGCGGTCCCCATATTTCGAGGGCCCTCGGATAATCTCCGCGGTCCGCGGCTTCAGAGGCGGCATCCATCTGAGCCGAAACCGATTGTGCATCGATCGTCCGGGCAACGGCGTCAGGCGCTCTCATTGCTCTTCTCCGAAAGGTCGAGCGATTTGAGATTCCTCACGAAAGCGCGTTCGTCATCGAGGCATCGCAGGTCAAGAACCAGCGCCTGCTCCTCGATTCTTCCGACCACAGGAATATCGAGATCGCGCAATCCTTCTGCCAAGCGTTTCAGGAGACGCCCCGCACCACGTGCCGACAACGAGCGGATGGCAAGGCCGGCACTTGGCACGGTGACCAGCGGCAAAGCTCCCGAACCGATCTGGCTTTCGCAGGCCGTAACCTCAACGGAAAACAACGGGCCGACCGCTGCCTGCACATCTGACAGCAGCCGGCGCGAACACGCTTCAATAGCCGATCGGGAAAGCGACAACAGCCGGACAGTGGGAAGCCGCTGGGCAAGCCTGTCCGGATCGCGATAGAGTTTCAGCGTTGCTTCAATCGCGGCAATCCGCATCTTGTCCAGGCGCAAAGCCCGCTTCATCGGATTGCGATTGATGGCGGCGATCAGATCCTTACGACCCACGATGAATCCGGCCTGTGGACCACCCAGCAACTTGTCGCCGGAGAAGGTTACGACATCGGCGCCATCCGCAATCGCCTCAGCGACTGTCGGCTCATGGGCAAGGCCGAACTGCGCAAGATCGACCAATGTTCCCGAGCCCAGATCGTGGACCATCGGTATCTTGCGTTCGGAGGCCAGCGTCGCCAGTTCGCGAGCGCCTACTTCCTTGGTGAAGCCTTCGATCCGATAATTCGAGGTGTGAACCTTGAAGATAATCCCCGTCTTCGCGCCGATCGCTCCAACATAATCTCCCTTGTGTGTGCGATTGGTCGTCCCGACCTCGACGAGTTTGGTGCCCGCACGGGACATGATCTCCGGCATCCGAAACGCCCCGCCGATTTCGATCAACTCCCCGCGCGAAACAATCGTTTCGCGCCGATGCGCAAGCGTGTTGAGCACGATCAGAACGGCCGCCGCATTGTTGTTGACGACAGTCGCATCCTCGGCACCGGTGAGTTCACACAAGAGGCCACGCAGGTGGTCGTCGCGCTCGCCACGGCGCCCTCCTTCAAGATCGAATTCGAGCGCCATCGCCGAGCGCATCGCGGTAACCGCGGCCTCGATCGCAGATTCGGCGAGAACAGCACGGCCAAGATTGGTGTGCAGGACAGTTCCGGTCAGATTGAATACGGGCCGGAGTTTTGGCTTTTCCTGCGCCTGAAGTAGCGCCAGTGCCCCGCTTGTCACCTCGTCCGGTTCGCTTGGGATGCCCCCATTCGCGCGGGATGCGGCGATGACACGACGCACCGCGCCTACAACAGCCGCGCGTCCGAAACGTTTCACCGCGTCGCCTGCATTGACGGTTCTCAACACCTCATCGACGGAGGGGAGTTTTCGCAGGTTGGCGGTTGCATTTTTCGCCATCGCTTACCTCAATAGCCGAGCAGGAAAAGGTTGAGGCCACCGCGCCAGTAATCGTCCTCCCGCAGCAAGAGATCCAATCCAAGGCTGGCGACATCGTCAGCCATCGGATCGAGCTCTGGCTTTTTGTGCTGGTGCAGAATCTTGACATAGCCGCGGCACGACTCGCAGGTTTCCGCCAGGACGGTCCCGTCCCCTCCTTCGATCTCGCGATAGGCGATACCTTTGGTCGAGCTGCACAGCGTGCATTTGATCCGGACATAATGCCACTGCGTCGCACATAACGAACACATGCAGTATCTCGCGCCGTGGGCACCCCGCCATCCCACCACCATTGAGGCCACGGGGGCGCCGCCGCAGGAGGGACACACGCCATCGCCAACCGGGACCAGCTTTTTGGCATTGAGTTTTGAAGCCAGGCGCGCGAAGTGGACCTGCAGTGCCGCGGCCACAAAGACATGCTCCGCGAATTCCTCGACGGGAATTTCGTTCGCGAGCACAGCCCGCGCCATGGCGATCCGCGCCTCAGAGTCCGCGCCGGTAACACGCGCCAGTGCGGTCCTCGCAGTGTCCGGCATTTCGATCAGCGACACTGCCTGCAGCAAGCGACCGAGCGTTACATCAAAAGCTGCATCCACCGTGAAGCGGTTGCGATCAAGCGGCGGCATCCCATAGGCGCGGGCACGCTCGCGATCCTCGGAGGTTGGGAGGTCAACGTCAGGCAGATCGTCCTGCAACCGGTGCTGACAGGACGAAAGGTCCGCCAGAAAATAGAGAAAAGGCGCCAGTTCATTTCCGACAGCCAGATCGCGGAAACGCTCTGCTCTGAGTTGAAACAGTGTCGACGGATCGGGGAGACGCACAAACGGTGGCTCGGCGATCTCGCCGATCGGCACAGGAGCGCGCCCAGGCGTGTCGACCTTATCCATCAATGACCTCACGAACCCGCCGGGCCACGTGCACCTCGACAACTCCCTAAGCCGACATGATATAACCCGCGATCAAGAACGACGTTCCTTCCCTCCGACCAATTCCCGGAGCCATTTCCGATGGTGCCGCCATGCCCAACCGCCGGTGACGCGGCCTCGCGTCATCGCGCTGATCGTGCCACGCACCCAGATGGCTGCATAAACGTGCACGATCCAGACGCAGATGATCGTCACCGCGGCGATCGCATGGATGAGAACCGCGATACGCTTCTGGTCAATCGTCGAATACGCAGCGAAGTACTGGTCCCAGATCACAAAGCCGCTCGCAATCAGAATCAGGATGAGGAGCGACATCCCCCAGAAGACTGCCTTCTGGCCGGCATTGTACTTGCCGACCTCCGGCAAGCGTTCTTCGTGGCCGGTCAGAACGTCCTTGAGACGCGCGAGCCAAGTGCCATCCTCAGCCTTCCACAAGTTCGCCCGCCAGAACCGAATGAACAGACCGGTGAAGCTGAAAAACAGCACAACGCCGATCCAAGGATGGATCGTACGCGTCCACTGCCCCCCACCGAACAGTCCGGTCAGGAAAAACAGGCTCGGATGAAACAATGCGAGTCCAGACAAGGCCAACAGGACCAGGGAAGTCGCCGTGATCCAGTGGTTGATGCGCGCTCCGCCGGTATAGCGGTCGACCGTGACCGGCTTGCCGGGGTGAATAGCATCCCCCCGTTCAACGTCATAAGCGGTCATGACACGTCACTCCCGGTCAATTGTTCAGCTTTCTTTTCATCCTCTTCGGAAACCTTGTTGGGACCCGAAATCAGATAGTGAAGGAAACCAAACGCCGCGAAGCCACCCATCGCGGCAAGGCCTGCATACTTCGTCACACCCTTCCACAATTCAACGATCGGGCTGATCCTCGGGTCCCTTGCGAGATTCGCGTAAATCTCCGGTTTGTCGGCGTGATGCAGCACGTACATGACATGGGTCCCGCCCACGCCCGGTGGATCATAAAGACCGGCATTCTTGAAGCCGCGCGACTTGAGATCCTTGATGCGACCTTCCGCGTGCTGCTTCATCTCCTCCTTGGTGCCGAACACGATCGCCTGGGTCGGACAGGCCTTCGCACAGGCCGGACCTTGTCCGACGGCGACGCGATCCGAACAGAGCGTGCATTTGTACGCCTTGTGGTCGACCTGGGAGATGCGCGGAATGTTGAAGGGACATCCCTTGATGCAGTATCCGCAACCAATGCATCTATCGTGGTCGAAATCGACGATGCCATTGGAATACTGCACGATCGCGCCGGGCGCCGGACACGCCTTGAGGCAGCCTGGATCCGCGCAATGCATGCAGCCGTCCTTGCGGATCAGCCATTCGAGATTCTGTGTCTCGGGATTGATCCACTCGCTGAACCGCATGACGGTCAGACTGGCTGGCGTAAGATCGAGCGGATTATCCAAGACGCCGGAATTGAATCCGACCTTTTCGCGCAGATCATTCCACTCAAGGCACGCAGCCTGACACGCCTTGCAACCGATGCACTTGGATGTATCGATCAATTTGGCAACAGGCGTGAGTTGGCGCGCCGGCGGCGCTACATTCGATGCCGAACGCCGGATCAGATCCTGCTCGCCAAATTGAGCGGGCGTCGGCTTCACGGTCGGGTTGGGAAGCGGAGGAAACATGTGCGTGCCTCCCTATGCCACCGGCCCGGCGATGGGCTCGATGTTGACCAGAAATGCCTTGTATTCAGGCGTCTCGATATTGGCGTCGCCAACAAAGGGCGAGAGCGAATTCGGCCCCCATCCCTTCTTTGCCGCGCCGATAAAACCCCAGTGGAGGGGAATGCCGACCACGTGGACCGTTTTGCCGTCACAGATCAGCGGCGCGATCCGCTTAGTCACCACGGCCTTCGCCTTCACCGATCCGCGCTTGGACCAGACCCGGACCCAGCCGCCCAGTTGGATGTTCTTCTCCCTGGCCAGTTGCTCGGATATCTCGACGAAGAATTCAGGCTGCAGCGACGCGTTGATATGGGAGTGCTTGGTCCAGTAATGGAAGTGCTCGGTGAGCCGATAGGAGGTCGCCGCGTATGGAAACTCGCTGGCTTCGCCGAACTGCTCCATATCGGCCTTGAATACGCGGGCGACAGGATTGCCACGAATCTTCGGGGCGATGACGTTGACGACCGGCGATTCAAACGGCTCGTAATGCGTCGGGAACGGCCCGTCACGCATCATGCCCCTCGTAAACAGACGCGCGGTGCCTTCGGGGTTCATGATGTAGGGACCCACCACACCCGGCTTGGCGTTGGGCGCGATGTCCGGCACGTCATAGCCCGTCCACTTCGCGCCGTCCCACCACAATAGCTTGCGGCTCGGATCCCAGGGGTTACCGTTGGTGTCCGCCGACGCACGATTGTAAATAATGCGGCGATTGACAGGCCAGGACCACGCCCACTTCGAGAACGCACCGGTCTCGTCCGGGTCGCTGTTATCGCGGCGGGCCATATTATTGCCTGCCTCGTTGTAGCAGCCGGAATAGATCCAGCAGGCGGACGCCGTTTTTCCATCGTCGCGCAGAGCGGCAAAGCTGACCACCTGCTTGCCCTTCTCAAGCAGGACCTTGGTTGGATCGTTCGGATCGATGACCGTTTCGAGCACGGAACCGTTCAACTCCTTCGCCAGTTCTTCCGGACTTGGCTCTTCCGGGTCCTTGTAATCCCAGGCCAGATTGAGCATCGCATCCGGAAATGCACCGCCCTCTTTCCTGTACAGCTCGTTCAGACGCAGATGGAGCTGCGCCATGATCCATGTGTCATGCTTGGCTTCGCCCGGCGGCGTGCCGGCCGCCCAGTGCCAATGCAACTGCCGTCCCGAATTCGTGAGCGAACCGGTATCTTCGGCAAAGCAGGTCGTGGGAAGCTGGATCACCTCGGTCTGGATACTCGCCGAGTTGACGTCGTTATGTTCGCCGTGATTTTCCCAGAACCGCGCCGTCTCGGTCTGCAGAGGGTCCATGACGACGAGGAACTTGAGTTTGGACAGCGCATCCGTGACTTTCTTGCGGTTGGGGAACGCCAACAGGGGATTGAACCCCTGGCAGAAGTACCCGGTCATCTTGCCCTCGTTCATTAATTCGAAGGCGCGCAAGATGTCGTAGCCCGGAAGATCGAGCTTCGGCAGGTAGTCATAGGCGAAGTTGTTTTCCGGCGTCGCCGCCGGGCCCCACATCGATTTCAAGAAGCTGACGAAGAACTTCTTGTAATTCTGCCAGTAGCTCATCTGATCCGGGCGCAACGGTTTGAAGCCGCGCGTCGACATATAGGTGTCGAAGGTCGGCTCTTTTTCCGTCGGGATGGTCAGATAGCCCGGGATCAGGTTCGACATCAGCCCGATATCGGTCAATCCCTGAATGTTGGAGTGACCGCGCAGAGCATTCATGCCCCCACCGCGCACGCCGATATTGCCCAGAATGAGCTGCAACATCGCCATGGCTCTAATGTTCTGCGAACCCTTCGAATGCTGGGTCCAGCCGAGCGCATACATCGATGTCATCGTCTTGGTCGGCGACGAGCACTCCGAGATCATCTGCGCCACCTTCAGGAACTTGTCCTTCGGTGTGCCACAGATTCGCTCGACCATTTCCGGCGTGTAGATCGCAATATGCTGCTTCAGCAGGTTCCACACGCAACGCGGGTTCTGCAGCGTATCGTCGGAGACCACATAGCCATCCGGGCCAAGCTCATAATCCCAGCTCGACCTGTTATAATCGCGCTTGGCCTCGTCATAGCCGGTGAACAGGCCATCCTGATAGCCGAAGCCCTCTTTCACGATATAAGGCGCGTTGGTGAATGCCTTGGTGTACTCCCACTGCACCTTGTCGTTGTCGACGCAGTACTTGATCACGCCGAGCAGGAACGCGATGTCGGTGCCCTGGCGGATCGGCGCATACACATCAGCGACCGACGCCGAACGGGTAAAGCGTGGATCGACGACAATCAGCTTCGCGCCACGGTTGGCTTTCGCCTCCGTAACCCATTTGAACCCGCAAGGATGCGCTTCGGCTGCGTTGCGCCCATAATGATCACGAGATCCGTGTTCTTGATATCAGTCCACGAATTCGTCATCGCGCCGCGGCCAAATGTTGGAGCCAGACTGGCTACCGTGGGGCCGTGTCAAACGCGCGCTTGATTATCGAATACCAGCATCCCGGTACTGCGAACGACCTTGTAGGTCGTCCACGCAGTTTCATTGGTCGTTGCAGAAGCAGCGAGGAAACCGGTGCTCAGCCAGCGATTGACCGTAACGCCATCGCGGTTTCTGGCGACAAAGTTCTTGTCCCGGTCATCCTTCATCAGCCGTGCGATGCGGTCGAGCGCCACATCCCAGGAGATCTGCTCGAACTTGTCCGAGCCGGGTTTGCGAAGCATCGGATGCTTCAGGCGGGTCTCCGCATGCACCATGTCGAGAAGTGCCGCACCCTTGGGACAGAGCGTGCCTCTGTTGGTGGGGTGATCGGCATCGCCTTCGACGTGGAAGATGTCGGCCCTCTCACCCTTCGCCAAGCTGCCCTTGGAGTAAATGATGATGCCGCAGCCGACGGCGCAGTAGGTGCAGGTGTTGCGGGTTTCCGTGACCCCGGTCAGTTTAAAGGGGCGGATCGACGATGCCAGAGCCGCCTCAATTCCGCCGAAACCAAGAGCGCCGAGTGTAGTACCCGCTACCCCACCACCGGCGCTTTTCATAAATTGACGTCGCGAGATTTCCATATTCATGGCTGGTTCTCCTTCGAGATCACGGCCCCTCCAGGGGGACGCCATGTCGGACGCGCCATAAGCGCGCTGGAAGTAGAATCCATCTAAGCATTGATAACGTAATGTTCAGAGATAGTTAAAGTCAACGTATACAAATGTCGCGCATGGAAGAATGTCTGCCGCGCCGCAACATTCAAGCTGATCGGGATCGCGTCGTAACAGGTTGTCGCTGCAGTGCGGCAATCACTCGATTTCATTAGCTGCGCTGAAACGCCTCTGCAAACACGTCGAATTGCGTTGACGCCAGCGAGCGTTGATCCCCAAATTATGGCGTGACCTATCCATCGGCTCCCGAGTTTCGGGGCGCGCAGTTTGGAGATATAGGGCTCTCGTTCAGAATCACGATTCTGGCGACACTCTTGGTGTTGGCTTTCTCGTCGGACTCGCGCGCGACTGAATTGCGGCGCATCGACGAACCTGCAAAGCCTGATTTTTCCTTGCCTGGTTTGGACGGGACGACCGTTCCTCTCACGTCCTTTAAGGGCCGCACGGTCCTCGTCCATTTCTTCGCGACGTGGTGTGCACCGTGCCGCGAAGAACTGCCCGCCCTGACCCGCTTTCTCAACCGTTCCGCATCCTACGCATCAGTCGTCGGGATATCCGTCGCCGACATCGATCAACGGTTCAACCGCTTCCTCGAGCAGACGCCGGTCAATTTTCCCGTGCTGCTGGATCGTGAGCGGACCGTGGCGAAGTCCTGGAATGTCACCACGCTCCCCACGACCTACGTTCTCGACGCAAACATGAAGCCCTTGCTCGTGGTCGAAGCCGATTTCCATGGGACACGGTCGACATCGAGCCCGCAACCGGAAAGCTGATCAAGAACAAGATCCGGGAGCGTGAAACCACCTCCGATCATTCACATCAGGAAAAAAGGGGAAGCGATCATGACCTTTAATCGACGCGATCTCTTGAAAGGCGGTGCCGCGGTCTCACTGGTGGCAGGACTTCCTCGGCTCGCGATGGCTCAGGGAGCACTCGCTCCGCAGCCGGGCGCGTGGCGCGAATTCCAGATCGTCACCCGACTGGAAATCGAGAACGCCAAGGGCAAAACCCAGGCTTGGATTCCTGTCCCGTCCGTCAACGAAAAGGACTGGTTCACATCCTCTCCAAGTCAATGGATGACCAACGGCAAGGCCGCGCTCAGGCATGATCCGAAATACGGGGCCGGTATGGTTCATGCGCAATGGGGAGATGATCAGACCGCGCCCGTGATCGAGGTCATCAGTGTCGTCAAGGTTCAGGACAGAGCGATTGATCTGTCCAAACCCGGCAAAATGGCGGCGTTATCCGCCGCTGAACGAAAGCTCTACACGGGCTCAACCGAGTTGATCCCGACCGATGGCATCGTCAAGGAGACCGCGGACAAGATAGTAAAAGGTGCCGGCACCGATCTCGAGAAAGCGCGCACAATCTACGAATGGGTTGTCGAGAATACATTCCGCGACGCCAAGGTCCGCGGTTGCGGCATCGGCGATATCGCATCGATGCTCAAAAGCGGAAACCTTGGCGGAAAATGCGCGGACATCAACGCGCTCTACGTCGGTCTTGCGCGTGCAGCGGATCTTCCCGCCCGCGATGTCTACGGCTTGCGGATCGCTCCGTCGAAATTCGGCTACAAGAGTCTCGGCGCCGGGTCCGCGGTGATCTCCAAGGCGCAACACTGCCGCTCGGAAGTCTATCTCGCCGGCTTCGGCTGGGTCCCGGTCGATCCGGCCGACGTGCGCAAGGTCGCACTCGAGGAACCGCCGGCCAATCTCCAACTCGATGATCCCAAGGTCGTGGCAGCCCGCAACGCCCTGTTTGGATCATGGGAGACGAACTGGCTGGCTTATAATTTCGCACACGACATCGCCTTGCCGGGAACGAATGGTCCGAAGCTTGGCTTCCTGATGTATCCGCAGGCCGAGACCGCCAGCATGCGCCTCGATTGCCTCGATCCTGATACCTTCAAATACACGATCACGTCCAAGGAACTGACGGCGAGGTGATGCGCAGTTGCCACCATATTCAGCGGGCGCCGCGCTTGCGGCACCCGGTTTATTTCGTCGGCTCTTCTCCGAGTCCTGGAACCTTTTGTTCCGGCCATCCGTTTTTCATCCCACCCCGCATCGGAGGCGATGATGAAAAACATTGGTCTTATTCTGTTGGCCGCCGTTGTCACGATGTCAGGGACGTATTCGTCTGCCCAGAACAACGATCCGTCGGCCAATGCGAGGGAACAGCCCGCAGCAACTCCGCACTCCAGCGGCTCCGGCACCGCGCCGGATGGCAAGGGCTCGACGGGCTGGACTGGCGGAGCGCGCGACCAGAACTCTCAAACGACTGGTCAAGCCACCGGCCCGCAAGATGCCGAAGCGGCGAAGGATCAGCCTGCGATGGCAACGGGCAAAGATCTGCAAGGGCCACCGAAGCAGTTTTCTCCCCGTCAAACGCCGGAATAGCATCCAGACTTTCGCGGTCTTGTCGTGGAATGTGCCGGCCTGATCGTAGCGGCCCTAATCGCGACAACGGTGCAGATGCGCGCCGGACATCTCTGCTTGAAGATCGCGACCCGACAACGATCACCATGAAGCCCATCGACCTGAACGACAGCGCCACGACACCCATCGATCCTGCTGTCCTCAGCGCAATGCTGCCCTGCCTGCGCGAAGAATTCGGCAATTCGTCGCCCGCGCATTCGCCTCTTCCGATCCGCAGGAACGCCACATCCACACCGCATGAGTTGAACCATGAATATCCACGACATACGTCTCACCAGCCTTGCGCATGGCGGCGGCTGCGGCTGCAAATTGGCGCCCTCAGTTCTGCAACAACTGCTCGCGCGTCAATCCGCAGCGCAGCCTTTTGCGCAGCTGCTGGTCGGCACCGAGACCGGTGACGATGCTGCGGTGTGGCGGCTTGAAGATGGAACCTGCGTTATTGCAACGACGGACTTCTTCATGCCTATGGTAGACGATCCCTACGACTTCGGGCGTATCGCCGCGACAAACGCGATATCGGACATTTACGCCATGGGCGGAACGCCGATCATGGCTCTGGCAATCCTCGGAATTCCCATCGACAAGTTGCCCACCGAGATGACGGCCAGGATTCTCGCGGGCGGGGCGGCAGTTTGCGCGACCGCCGGCATTCCAATCGCGGGTGGCCACTCCATCGATTCTCCCGAACCGATCTACGGACTTGCCGTCATCGGCACCTGCAAGGAAAAAGATATCCGCCGCAATTCCGAAGCACAGGCCGAAGACGCCATCATTTTGACCAAGCCGCTCGGCGTCGGCGTCTATGCGGCTGCTTTCAAGAAAGGCGCGCTATCGGACGTCGCCTATGCCGATATGATTGGATCGATGACGCGGCTCAATCGCGTCGGAACGAAGCTCGCTGCAGATGCGTCGGTACATGCCATGACGGATGTGACCGGGTTCGGCTTGCTCGGGCATAGTTTGGAAATGGCTCGCGGATCGGACGTCAGCATCATATTGAACGCAGCGGATATTCCCCTCCTCCCCGAGGCTCAACAGTTGATCAAACAGGGGTTCCTGACCGGAGCCTCCGGCCGCAACTGGGCAAGTTACGGACACGAGGTTCGCCTCGATCCTGGTTGTGCCGAATGGCAACGCCAACTCCTCACCGACCCGCAAACGTCCGGGGGATTACTGATTGCCTGCCATGCAGATCGCGCGGAGGCGATCACGCGCCAGATCGTCGAGGATGGTTATCCATACGCGCGTGTGATCGGACGGGCAGAGAGCGGCCAACCTGTCGTTACGGTGATCGGTGATCTAGAGCGATAATCCCGTTCTACGATCGCCGCAATGCCGCTCCGAGCTGTAGCGATAGGCTGACATTGGTGAGTCCGCTTCGGGATGACGTTATACCGAAGGCGATCAGAGAAATTTTTCAGCGCACTGCCCAACCTATAGGCTTGCCGCGTTGAACGCATCTTGATGAACTGTCCTCAGAGTAGAAGCGGTCAGAACCAGTGCGGTTCGGGACATTGCTCGGCAAAGATCGTTGTTTCGTTCTGGCGCCGGCAAGATGCAATTCTATCGTTCATTTTCCAGTCCGTCAGATCTGCAGCGATCCTGTTCAACGGGAGGGGCAGCGATAATCATGCGGCATCATCATGCCGTTTAGGTTATTGCGCCTCGCTCCTGCAGTTTCGCACCTTGGCCGATGATGGAGTGTAATATGACGACAAAGAGCAACGCCGGGTACGCCCTCGACGAATTGAACCAGGAAACTAATTTTGGCGGTATTGGTGGTCTCAAGCACCGGGACATCCCACGTATTGACCTTGCCAGTTTCGAAGTTCGAAAGCAGGAGATTGCCGAACAGCTCTGGACTGCGTCGACTGAAATCGGCTTTTTCCAGCTGATTAATCACGGCATTCCGCAAGAGCAGGTCGACGAGGCCTTCGATATGACCGCGAAGTTTTTCGCGCTCGCTCCAAGCGTAAAGGCAAAGTACCCACTCGGCAAAGGCACCAATGCCGGCTGGGAGTACAAAAGCCAGGTTCGCCCATCCACGGGAACGGCGGACAACAAAGAGTCCTACCAAATCACTCTACCTCGGATGGCTCACCTGTGGCCGATGGGTGATGAAATCCCTGGCTTCAAGGCTGCGATGCTGGCCTTTGAGCGCGCCAACTGGGCGGTCGGCATGAAGGTGCTGTCGTGTTTCGCGCTCAAACTCGGCTTCAAGCCAGATTTCTTTACCGAAGCGCATGATCCGCAATCCGCGGAATATCAGAGCACCCTGCGACTGCTGCATTACTTGCCGATGACGAATGCGAAGCCTGAGGATTATACCGGATGGCGGGCCGGTGCCCATACTGATTTTGATTGCCTGACGCTCCTACACCAACGCTCTGGCCAGGGCGGCTTACAGCTGTGCCCGGGCAAGGAAGCCGCCGAATTGGAATGGACCGACGTTGAACCGGCCTCGGGCGTCATCACCTGCAACATTGGCGATATGTTACGCCGCTGGAGCGACGACCGGCTCCTCTCGACTCTGCATCGCGTACGGATGCCAAGGGTCGACGAATATCTTGGCTCGCGCTATTCTCTCCCGTTCTTTTGCCAGGCGAACAAAGATGCGATGATTCAGGGTCCAGACAAGATCTACGACCCGATCTCCGCGCACGATTACCTCCAGCAGCGTATCGCAGCGAACTTCGCACAGTAGATTGGGACACAGATCGAAATGGACCGGTGCGATGCAAGCTTCACCGCATCGATCCTCTCCTGCTGGCGAGTAACACGGTCATTCGTATCACCGCATCGCGAGGAAACGGGCGGTATGTCTATCAGGGCGGCCAGCCGATCGGATGCAGCTGCTGCACGATCTTCATGGCCGACAGGATCAGCGGTTCCTCGAAGCGCGGGCCGACGATCTGGATGCCGACCGGCAGGCCGTCGTCGGTCATGCCCGCGGGCACCGCGCCGCCGGGCAGGCTCATCAGCGTGATCAGGAATGAGCCGGCGATCCAGTCGGTGTAGTTGTCGAGCTTCTTGCCATTGATCTCGGTTGGGAAGTTCATCTCCACCGGAAACTGTTTGACGGGCGATTGCGGCGAGATCAACAGATCGTAGCTCTCGAAGAACTTCGCGAAGCGCAGGAATAGCTCCTGCCGCTTCTGCTCGGAGGCGGCGAATTCCAGCGGCGTCACTTTCAGGCCGGCCTTGACGTTGCCCTTCAGGTTGACACCGAACTCTTCGAGCTGGTCGAGATTGGCAAATTGCTGGCCGACCATCCACAGCCCGCGCCACGCCTGATACGGCCCCTTGCCGTCGGCAATATCGAAGCTGATTTCTTCCACGGTGGCGCCGGCGTCGCGCAGCGACAGCGCACAGGCGCGGCAGATGGCGTCGATTTCCGGATCTACACCGATGCCGGAAATATCCGAGACATAGGCGATGCGCAGGTCCTTCACGTCCTGCGCCTTGGCGACATTGGTTCGCGCACTCGCCCAGGGCGGCGCCACTGAAATCGGCGAGCGTCGGCTGAAGCCAATCATTGCATCCAGCATCAGCGCGGCGTCTTCCGCCGTGCGGGCCAAAGGGCCATGCACCTGGCCAGGATCCCAGGCCAATGGCATCGGGTAGTTCGGGGTTAGCCCCGGTGTCGGACGAATACCTACGATACCATTGAAGGACGCCGGCATCCGGATCGAGCATCCAAAGTCAGTGCCCTGCGCCAGCGATGCCATCCCGGTGGCAACGGCGACTGCCGAACCACCGGATGAGCCGGATGGGCTCAGCGCCAAATTCCATGGATTGCGCGTGACCCCAAATACGTCATTGAAGGTGTTGGCCCCAGCAGCGAATTCAGGCGTGTTGGTCTTGCCTAAAATGATGGCGCCGGCGGCTTTCAGCCGCCGCACGACTTCAGCGTCCTCCGTAGGGACGTGGTCTTTAAACCGCGGCGAACCATATGTGGTGCGAATGCCGGCCGTTGGCGTGATATCCTTGATCACCACGGGCAGTCCGTGCAGCGCGCCAAGGCGATCGCCGCGCATCACCGCTGCTTCGGCATTTTCTGCCGCGGCCCGTGCACTGGCATCGGCTAAAGTGACGATGGCATTGAGCTTCGGGTTGACGCGCGCGATGACATCCAGATGCGCATCCAGCACCTCGACGGGACTGACCGACCTGCCCGCAATCAGCGACGCGAGTTCGACGGCGGATTTACGCGTGAAGTCGTCAGTCATGCGGTCTCTCATTCGTCATCGCGGGTCAGCGACTACGGGCGGTGACAACGGTTAAGCTGGTTATTTTCCCGACCAGTGCACGAAGCGGCGTTCGATGGTTAGGAAAAGCAGGTTGAGCCCGTAACCCAGAGCGCCGGCTGCGAAGATGGCGGCGTACATGTCCGGCATTTCGAACATCTGCTGCGCCTCAAACACACGCTGGCCGAGGCCGTCGACCGAGCCGATGAACATCTCGGCAACGACGACGATGACCAGCGCCAGCGACACGCCGTTGCGCAAGCCCACGAATGTAGCCGGCATCGATTCCAGCAACATAACGTCCCACAACACCCGCAAGCGCGAGGCACCCATCACCTTCGCGGCTAGGATGCGGGTCTTGCGCGCATTCATAACGCCATAGGCGACATTGAACAGGATGACCAGCGCTGCACCGAATGCGGCGACGAAGATCTTGGTGCGATCGCCCACGCCGAACAGGACCAGGAACAGCGGAAACATGGCTGATGCTGGCGTGGAGCGAAAGAAGTCGATCAGAAATTCAACCGAACGATAAAGCCGCTCAGAAGACCCGAGCAGAATGCCGAACGGGATGGCGACGATCGCAGCAATGATCGTCGAGTAGATCGTGCGCTCGACCGTTTTGATAAAATCGACACCAAGCTTGCCGTGAAACATGCCGGTCCACAGCGCCTTGAATGTCGCAGCCGGCGACGGCAGCAGAACGGGATCGACGATCCGCAGCGACGTCACGACCGACCAGACGGCCAGTAGCACAACGACGCCTACGAGTGGCAACAGGACTTCCAGGCGCTTCCAGTTCATCGGTTCGTCAGCCCTTCCGCACTTCGCGCTGGAAGATCTCGAGGCAATGCGCCTTGGTGCTGATGAACTCCGCCTCGGTCATGGTCTTGTCGGTGCGCGGGCGCGGCGCATCGTAATGTACGAATTCGACCGGTCGCGCCGGATGCCGTGACAGCAGCAGGATGCGGTCGGACAAATAAACTGCCTCCTCCAGGTCGTGGGAGACCAGGACGGTCGTGGTATGGGTCTCGACGAATACGCGCTGCAACTGCTCACGCATGAACAACGTCATCTCGTAATCCAGCGCCGAAAACGGTTCGTCGAGGAACAGAATTTCAGGGTCGACCACCAGAGCGCGCATGATCGAGACCAACTGCTGCTGTCCGCCAGACATCTGATAGGGATACAGGTTGAGGTCGATCTTGACGTTCAGACTGGCAACGATCTTCTCAACCTTGAGATTGCGCTCCTTCTTCGGCACGCCCATCACCTTCAGGGGATAGGCGATATTGTCGAAAGCGCTCAGCCAGGGAAACACAGCCTCGCGGTAATTCTGGAACACGTAACCGAACTTGATCTTGTTGAGCGGTTGGCCATCGAACAGGATTTCGCCTTTGTCGGCAGGAAACAACCCGGCGATCATGTTGATCAACGTGCTCTTGCCGCAGCCATTGGGGCCGAACACCGACATGAGCTTGCCGCGCGGAATGTCGAAATCGAAATTGTCGTAGATCGTGGCGTCCGCGAACCGCTTGCTGAGGCCGCGGATCGTCACATGCGGCGCGGTCCGCGTCGCCGCGGCCCGCGCGTTGGCGGACAGTTCCATGCTTGCAGCGGGGTACGTCACGATCACGCCAGCTTCAATACTTGTAGATATATTTGGTGACGTCGAGCTTCTCCGGCACGACACCGATCGAGGTACCGAAGTCCGACAGCTTTTGCAGATCGGCGATCTGCGTCGGCGTCATGTCCTTGGCCATCGTGTAACCAAGCATCGAGACCATATCGACGACGTTGTCAGGCGTGAACGTGTTCTTGGCGAGATATTTACGCGCATCATCCGGGTTCTTGTTGATGTAGTCCAAGGCCTTGCTCCAGGCCATTGCAAAGCGCTTTGCCACGTCCGGTCGCTTCTGGATGAAATCGCTGGTGATGGCGCAGCCGGCTGCATAGGCGTCGGCTTTGGGATTCCCGAGAATGTATTTCGAGATCACACCGGCCTCCAGCGTCCGCGCAACGCTCGCCTTGATCATCATCGACGCATTCGGTTCCAGCGTATAACCGCCATCGAACGTGCCTGCGGTCATTGCATTGACATGCTGGCTCATGTCGAGCTGATCGATGGTATAGTCGCCCTCCTTCAGCCCGTTCTTGGCGAGAATGCCCTTGGCAGTGTTGAGATTGGCCGGTCCCGGCGCCGACATCAGCTTCATGCCCTTGAGGTCGGCGATCTTGTCTGCCTTCACGCCGTTGCGAACGACGAATTGCTCCATCTTGAATTCAGGGGTCTGGCTGTTCAGGGCGATATACATCGCGACGCCGGGCTTCTTGATATTGGCGTTGAGGCCCTCGAGCGTGACGAGCACTGCGGAGACCTCGATCTGACCGGTAATCATCGCCGCGACATTGGCCGGACCGCCCATCAACTTGGTCATTTCCGGCTCGATATTCTGCTCCTTGAAGAATCCCTTCTCCAGCGCCACAAAATACGGCAGGGACGAACTCAGCGGAAACACGCCGACCGCAACCTTGTCCTGCGCCGACGCGCGTCCAGTGCAAAAACCAGTCAAGGTTGCGGCGACGGCCAAGGCAAATGTCAAACGAACCAGCGACTTCATACGTGCAACTCCTGTTACCAGCATGGCGAGCCCCCTCGCCTTGAACGTTCACGCCCCATAGGGCGGCTGCCTCATTTCAGAGCAAGACTCGTGCCGCATGAACGGATTCAGCGGCTGCTTTGTCGCCGCTACATCCGGGGTCGAAACTCTCCACGCAGCATCTTTTCGTAACCCTCGCCGCGATCGATCATAGGCAGGTCGCTTGGCCGCGCCTTGGCCAGCGCCGCACGCTTTGCCGCAGTCGCAGCTTCGTCGATCGCCGGTTCGTCTGCCGTGCTGGCCGCCGTGAAAACCACACCGTAGTCCCGTCCCGCCGCGGCGATCGAGACCCGCCCTTCGATGACGTCGCGCAGCACCAACGACAGTTCCCGCGTTAACGGGTCGCCCCAACCGCCGCCGCCTGTGGTGACCACCTGCACGACCTGGCCCTTCTTCACCTCGGCGCCATCGACCAGGCCCCCGAGCTTGCGGGCTTCGCCTTCGGCGTCCACCGTGACGCAGAACGGCTCGCCGGCCTTACCACCCTTCAGCCCGTAGCAGCCCAGGCGGACGCGATCTGCGGTGACGATGGTGCGGCAATCCACCAGCGCACGATAATGTTTCTCATAACCCTGCCCGCCGCGCCGCAAGCCGGCGCCACCGGAATCGGTCGACAGCGCCAGTTTCTCCACCATTACTGGAAACCGGGTCTCGGTGAATTCGGCTGGTTGGTTACGGGAGTCCGGTACGATATGGATCGCGTCGTTGCCGTCGGCATAGTAACGCCCCCCAGACCCGCCACCGAGCACCTCGCGCGACAGGAATGGCTTGCCGTCCGCATCGTTGCCGTAGAAGCCGGTATAGCGGATGGTCTCCTGATCCGCCGGCATCCGTCCGTCGACCGCCTTTGCCACCACGCCGGCCAGCAGCCCGAGGCTACGTAACAGCACGAATGAGCGCGCATTGGTCGCCGCCGGCCATTCCGGCGTGATCAGCGTGCCCTTCGGCGGAAAGACGATCTCGAACACGTCGCACACGCCTTCATTGACGTGAATTTCGGCGGCGCGCTCCGGCGTGTCGGCGAGATTGCGCAGGATCGGCGCGATCCATTTGATCAGGAAGGCACCGTCGGCGTAGTCAGTCGGCCAGTTGATCGGGCCGGTAGATTGTGGATCGGTGCCGTTGAAGTCCAGGACAATCTTGCCGGCCTTCTTGGTCATCTTGATCGCGATCTTGTGGAGCTTGGGATCAGTCAGACCATCGTGTTCGACATAGTCCTCCCACGCGTATTCGCCATCCGCGATCTTGCTCAGCAACTCGTTGCGGTAGATGTCGCGGCACTTGTCCAGGATGGCCTGAAAGCAGGCCTCGACCTGGTCCTTGCCAAAGCGCTCGAACAATCCCTGCATGCGGCGCGCGCCCATCAGGCAGGCCTGCACCTCGCTGTCGAGATCCGCGGAGAGCATTTCCGGCACGCGCGTGTTGCGCTTGATGATAGTGAAGACGGCATCGTTCTTGACGCCTTCGCTGTAGATCTTCACCGGCGGAATCGCCATGCCTTCTTCGAACACCGTGGCAGCCGTACCGGGCATCGAGCCAGGCACCTTGCCGCCAACGTCGTCGTGATGACCGAATGCCTGGATATAGGCGACCACGATGCCTTCGTGGAATACCGGTACCGTACTGCAGAGATCTGGCAGATGGCCGATCGAGCCCTCGGTCAGATAGGTGTCGTTCATCAGGAACACGTCGCCGGCCTTCATGGTTTCCGGCGGGAAGTCACGAACGACTGCATTCGGCATCGCCGAATAGGAACGCCCGGTCAGCTTGCGGCAATAGCGGTCGAACAGGCCGACGCGATAGTCGTGCGCCTCGCGGATCATCGGCGAGCGTGCGGTGCGCTCGATGGCGTATTCGATCTCCGCCTCGATGGAATTCAGCGTGCCTTCGACGATCTGCAACACGATCGGGTCGACATGGACGACGTCACGCGCAGGCGCAGTAGGCCAGGGATGCCGGCTATGCTGGTTCATTACATCGCCTCCTTCGACCACTCCGGACGGATCACGAGAATGCCGTGCGGATCGACCTCGACATATTGTTTGGGGAATATCATCGTCGTGGAGCCGAATTCCTCGATGACGGCCGGACCGACAATCTTTGCGCCGGGTGGTAGCGTTGCCCGATCATAGAGCGGCGTGTCGACAAAACCGGAGTCAAAATAAACGGGACGCGTGCCCTTCGGGGCAAACTTGCCGTCGCCTGCGGTGAGCTTCGGCATTTGTGGCCGATCGATTACACCGAAACCGGAGACGCAGAGATTGACGAGTTCGATCTTCTGCTGGCCGGCATAATCGTAGCCGAAGGTCTTCCTATGCGCAGCGTGGAATGCGCCGGTGAGACCCGCAAGGAACCCCGCGTCCGTGGGTCCTGCAGGCGCGGTGACCCGCACCTCCATCGACTGCCCCGCGTAGCGAAGGTCTGCCTCGCGCACCAGCCGGATCTGCGAGGCAGGAATGCCATCGCGTTCGAGATTGGCAACGGCTTCTTTTTCAAGTGCCGCATAGCGCTGCGCGATGTCGGCGAGGTCGATGGCGTCCTCATGCATCACCTTGGTGACCATGTGGTCAGTGCGCCAGTCCACTGCGAGCAGGCCGAAGGCGGAGAGGTTGCCGGGATTGGGCGGCACGATGCAGGCCTTCATGCCCAGAAGGTCCATCACCGCCGGCGACTGTACCGGGCCTGCACCACCGAATGACAGCAGCGCGAAAGTGCGGGGATCGATGCCGCGCTGGATAGTCATCTGGCGAATCGCATTGGCCTGCGCCCAGTTGGCGATTTCGATGATACCGAGAGCGAGTTGCTGCGCGGTCATGTTACCCGGCAACGTCGAAGCCAGCGCGGCGATGCCGGCGCGGGCACGTGCGACATCGAGCGCGATGCCGCCGCCGATCAGCGCCGGCGGCAGCCGCCCCAGTACCAGATTGGCGTCGGTGATCGCGGGCTCATTGCCGCCGTTCGGATAGCACATCGGCCCCGGCACCGCGCCGGCGCTGCGCGGCCCTACCTTGAGGTGCCCTTCGCGACTGATCCAGGCAATCGAACCACCACCGATGCCAATGGTGGAGATGTCGATCATCGGGATGCGAACCGGAAACTGCCCAACCGAGCCACCGTTGGTGAGTTGCGGCTTGGCGTTTTCGATCAGGCAGAAATCGGTCGACGTCCCGCCCGCATCCAGCGTCACCAGATCGGGGAAGCCGGCGACGTCGGCAATGACCGCGCTACCGAGCGCGCCTGCCGCGGGACCGGAAAGCGCTGTCGTGATCGGCTTGCGAAGGATTTGTTCAGAACTGGCGACGCCGCCGCTCGACTGCATCACCAGGAACGGCACGCTCTGCAGCGGACCCAACTCGTCATGCACACGCTTCAGATAACGGTCGAGATAGGGTTTTACGAACGCATCCACGAGGGTTGTGACCGCGCGCTCGTATTCGCGATATTCCGGCAGCACGACACAGGACAGTGACAACGTCGCTTCGGGATATTCCTCGGCGACGATCTCGGCGACGCGCCGCTCGTGGCTATCGTTAGCGTAGGAGTGCATCAGGCAAATGCCGATCGCCTGGACCTTATGCTTGCGATAGAAGCGTGCGGCCTCCCGCACCATGGTTTCATCGAGGGGACGCAACTCATTTCCTTTGAAGTCAAAGCGACCGCCGACCTCGCGAACGAATTGCAACGGCACCAGCCGCTCCGGCTTCACCCAGAAATAGGAATTGCCGTAACCATCAGGCACAGACTGTCGCGCAATTTCGAGCAAATGGCGGAAGCCCGAGGTGACGATCAGCCCCAGCGATTCGATGCCGCCCTGCAGCAGTGCGTTGGTGGCAACAGTCGTCCCGTGAGCCAGCCCGGCAACGTCAGCCGGCCCGGCATCCGCCCGCGCGAGAATGTCGTTGACGCCGCGCACCAGACCGATTGCCGGATTGGACGGCGTGCTAGAGACCTTGGTGACCGCCATCGCACCGGTGGCAGCATCCACCGACACGATGTCGGTAAAGGTCCCTCCGGTATCGATTCCGATACGAAAACGAGGAGCGGCGGTTTGAGACATGCTGACAACTTCCGATATGAAGATGTGCCAGCATGGGTCCGCGGCCGCTGCGGAGTCAAAATCCGATTATCGATAGAGCCATCGGAAAAACAGATGGCCCCCCTTTTCAGCCTTTCAGCATCTCGAGCATCTTCTGGAGCGCGGTTTCCTTGCGCCGGGACATCGGCTGACGCCTACGAAACAGGCTGAATGCAACATTTCGCGCCGGCGCGATCGGCATCGCCTTCAACAGACCGAGTGCGACTTCATTGGCGACGCAGGCGCGCGGCACGATGGCGATGCCCCCGCCGGACTGCACGATAATCTTGATGGTCTCGATGTTATCGACGACGGCGATCACGTTCGGACGCATGCCGAGGTCCGTGAACAGCGACATCACCACCTGACCGTAGCCGACTGTGAGTTCGCTCATGATCAACGGCTCGGCCAGAAGACGACCGATATCGACCGGCTGCTTGCCGCGCCCGAGCGGATGTTTGACCGGAACGATCAGCGCCATTTCGGCATCGACCAGCCGGTCAACTACCAGCCCGGACGGCAACCGGTCCGGATCCGATTCGATGGCCAGACCGGCGTCGATCCGTTCCTCATGCAGTTCCGTGAAGATGTTGCGGGTTGGTGCGGTGATGATTTCGAGCCGCGCGCCCGGGAGCTTACCTTTGAGGTCGGCGAAAAGACGCGGCATGAAGATCTGCGCCATGCCCGAGCCCATCCCAATTGTCAGCGTGTCGAGCACCGCTCCACGCAGTCGCCGCGCGGTATCGGACAGGCTCAGGAGATCGCCGACCACACGTTCGGATTCATAGAGAAAAGTGCGCCCTCGATCCGTCGCTTCGATGCCCCGCGAGGTCCGCGTAAATAGATCGAAACCCACTTCCTCCTCGAGCAGCCTGACTTGCTCGCTGACGGCGGACTGCGAGATGTTCAGCCGCTTCGCGGCTCGGGTAAAGCTGCGTTCCTTCGACACCGAAAGAGCATAGCGTAGCTGCCGGAAATCCAACGTGTTGTGCCCCTCACCTGCGCATTGACGCCTGTCGGATCGAGCGTCACCTGCATCGCAAACAACATAGCACATTTGACGTGCGCGGCTCTTCTGTATGCAATCTGATTATATCAGAGACTGCACAATCCGCATGATCTGGCACGCCATTGCACATCTCATTCTGTTTCGACCCGGCGCAGCAATTCGACAAGGACGTCTCGATGTTGCTCGACGAAGTCTTGCATAAAAGGGGCTGCCAATTGAGAATAGGTGGCTCATCCAGAGTTTCGGCTTGGCCAGCGGCGAGAACGTAGCGTACGTCTACCGATATGGCGGCATTTCCATCCAATCGTCGAAAGCAACGTCCGTGCCTTCTGTCAGCAAAGCAAAGAAATCAACCAGCAAACGCCCGGCACGGACCAATGGCAGCATAACAGACGCAACCTATTTGAAGCTGCATAACCTGATCGAGTCGCGACAGCTGCAGCCCGGCGAGGTGATCGAAGAGCGCCGGCTTGCACTGCGGCTGAAAGTCTCGCGGACACCGCTGCGGGCAGGCATCAGCCGGTTGCTGGGCGAAGGCCGGCTCGAGCAATTGTCCAACGGCACCGTGGTGGTCCGCACAATCGAGATGGCGGAACTGCTCGAATTGGTCCATCTCCGCATGGTGCTGGAGAGCGAAGCGACGTTCATTGCGGCGACCCGCATCGCGCTGGATATTCTTGCACCGATCAGGGCCTCGTTGGAGAAGATCATTGCTGCGTCGACAGTGTCCGGGACAGCTCACTGGACCCTCGACGATGAAATTCATGACCAGATCGCGCGGCATTGCGGCAATCGCTCGCTTGAGAAACTGATTGGAGAAATCCGGCAGAAGATCCGGATGTGCAATGTGGAGCGCCACCCTGGCCGGCTGCTGCCCGCCACCCGCGAGCATCTGGCGATTATCGATGCCATCATCGATCGTGATGCCGCCGCAGCCCGTCAGGCGATGATCCTGCATCTCACCAACGTGCGGCAGGGGTTGCTCGAACGGTTCGGGATATTCCTGCCCGAGCCTCACGGCTAGGCCACGATCAGGCAGAATCCCTGCGGCTGCATGTCCGAAAATTCTGCAGCTGCCCGCAATTTTGTCGGACTCCGTCCAAATTTAACGCAGCTTCCCGGGCTTCGCAGCTTGACTGAAATCAGCATGGACGGTTCACTGGTATACCATTGGAATATCGGGCCGCTTCGCAGCAGGCCGACCAACCAGATGTACCGCCTGAATGACGCCGAACCACACTGCTTCCCATACCGTCGCGGCCGAATCGCTGTCCCCGGCCGCCTTTGCCGCCTTCGGCGATGTAGCCGAGCGACCGATCGACGCGCGCCGGCGCTATCTTCCGACATCGGACGATCGCGCCGAGGACGCCGCCATCTTTTCCTTCTGGATCAGCAGCGCCGCCAGGCTTGGTAGTCTGCCCCTGCCAATCACGACGCTGGAGCGTCATCCGTTCTCCGCCCAGACCTTCATACCGCTCGGCAGCAGCCAATACCTGGCGATCGTGTGCCATGCCGGCCCGGATGGCCTGCCTGATGTGGCCTCCCTGCGTTGCTTCATCGCCGGAGCGCATCAAAGCGTCACCTTCGCCCGCAATGTCTGGCATCATCCCATGACCGTTCTCGGCGCGGCCATGGAATTCGCTGTCGCCATGGGCATGACCGGCCGGCAGGACGACGACGTGTTCGTCGATATCGCTGGCGACGTTCGCGCCGTGATGCCGCAGAGCGCATAGGGATCACAACGATGCCGCATGATGATCACCTCACCCGCGACTTCGTCGGCTACGGCCGCACCCCGCCGCATCCGCAGTGGCCGGGCGCAGCCAGAATCGCACTCAACTTCTGCATCAATCACGAAGAAGGCTCCGAGCCGTCGTTCGCCGATGGCGACGGCGTCACCGAAACGGCCCTGACCGAAGGCGGCGGCGGCGGCTTCGAGGGCCGCGACCTCGCTGCCGAGTCGATGTTCGAATATGGCAGCCGCATAGGCTTCTGGCGCATACTGCGCCTTCTGTCCGAGCGCGGCATGACCGCTACCGTCATGGGCTGCGCGCTGGCGCTGGAACGCAACGACGAGGCCTGCGCCGCCATTCGCGAATATGGTTACGACGTCTGCGCCCATGGCTGGCGCTGGGAGCGACATCCGTTGCTGTCCGAGGCTGACGAACGCGAGCGCATTCGCAAGACCGTCGAGAGCCTCACGCGCACCACCGGCGAGCGTCCGCTCGGCTGGTATTGCCGCTATGGGCCGAGTGTGAACACGCGGCGCCTCGTGGTCGAGGAAGGCGGTTTCCTCTACGACTCCGACGCCTATAACGACGAATTGCCGTACTGGACACGTGTGCTCGGTAAGCCGCATCTCGTGGTACCTTACGGTCTTGCCAACAACGACGCAAAGTTCAGCCGCGGCGCGATGGCAACGGCGGATGATTTCTTCGTCTATCTACGCGACGCCTTCGACATGCTCTATGCGGAAGGCGCCACCGTGCCGAAGATGATGTCAGTCGGACTCCACACCCGCCTGATCGGCCATCCCGGCCGGGCCGCTGGCCTGCAGCGCTTCCTCGATCACGTCGCCAAGCACGACAACACCTGGGTCTGCCGGCGCGGCGACATCGCCCGTCACTGGCAGGCCACTCATCCCCCCACGCCCTGATCTCCACCACATCCGCACCCGAAAGGACGTCCCCATGAGACTGAAACCCACGGATTGGCTGTTCGCGCTGATGCTGTCGACTGCGGCATTCGCCGGCGGGGTCAGCGCGCAGGTAGCCGATCATCCATCCGACAAACCGATGGTGGTCGCGTCCGACTTCGGCGTCGCGCCGTGGATGGTGCGCGGCCCCAACGGCCCCGAGGGTTTCGGTGCGGATCTGATCAACGAGATCGGTAAAGATCTCGGCCGCCCGAAGGTCGAGATCGTCGACATCAATTTCTCCGGCCTGTTCGCGGCGCTGTTCGCCAAGCGCGCCGAATTCCTCGTCAACCCGCTGAACCTCACCGCCGAGCGTTCCGAGCGCATGCTCTATACCGAACCGCTGTTCTCCACCGGCAACGGCTTCATCGTCCGCGCTGCGGATGAGATGAAAGGCTTCGAGGATCTCAAGGGCAAGGCCGTCGCCGTCAACCGTGGCACCATCTCGGATACCTGGGCCACCGCCAATGCCGAGAAATACGGCTTCGAAGTGCAGCGCTACGATGTATTCCCCGACACGGTGCAGGCCGTGCTGACGCGCCGCGCCTTCACAGCGCTAAATGAGATCCCGACGACCGTCTATGCTGCCAGCCAGAACAAGGCGATCAAGGTCGGTTTCAAGGACTTCAACGGCCGCAACTTCGCCTATGCGTTCCGCCTGGAAGATACTGCGTATCGCAACAAGGTCGAGGCGGTCATCGAATGCATGAAGTTGGACGGCCGCCTGCGCAAGCTGCACGAGAAATGGTATGGCGCAGCGCCCGATGCCGGCTCGGCCATCGACACTGTGTATTTCGGCTATGGCCCTCCCGGCTTCAAGGGTTTCGAGCCCACTTCGCACGTTCCGGCGTGCAAGTAGCACGCTGGCTCTGACAAGATTGCTGTGAACACTGGACCGGCCAGAGCCGGTCCGACTGCGGTTGGCGGAGACCCGATGGATCGGATCGTCGAATACTACTTCAATGCAGAAGTCATCGCGGGCGCCTTCCCTCAGGTGCTCGCGGGCTTTCGCACGACGGTCATCGTATCGCTTTTGATTATTGTCTGCGGCACGCTGTTCGGCCTGTCGCTGGCGCTGCTACGCTGCGCCAGCCTGCGCCCGGTCAATTTCATCATCACCGCCTATGTCGACGTGCTGCGCACGCTGCCGCAGCTCGTCGTGATCGTCTTCATCTATTTCGGCCTGCCTTATATGGGCCCTGCGCTGTCCCCCTTCGCGACCACTGTGCTGGCGCTCGGCATGGTGCTGTCGGCCTTTTCCACCGAGATATTCTGGTCCGCAATCATGGCGCTTCCGCGCGGACAATGGGACGCCGCCAGCGCACTCGGTTTCAGCCGGCTGAGGACGCTGGTCACCATCATCCTGCCGCAAGCCATTCGCCTCGCGATACCGCTTCTGACCAACCGCGCCATCTCCATCAGCAAGGGCACTGCGCTCGGCACCGCCGTGTCGCTCCCGGAAACGCTTGGACAGGCGCAGAGCGTGATGGCGCTGGTCGCCAATCCCTCGCCGCTGACGCTGGCCGCGGCGTTCTACCTCACCTTCTTCCTGCCGCTGGTGATCACCAGCCGGTGGATCGAATATCGCTACAGCACGGGGCGTTGAGCGGATCGCATGCAGGATTTCCTGGACAATTTCGCCAACTGGGAGTCGCTGTTGCGGGTCTATCCGCTGCTGCTGCAGGGACTGATCTATACGGTCTGGCTCGCGGTGGTGGCGCTGCCGCTCGGCATTCTCGCCGGCCTCGCCATCGGCGTGCTGTACAGCTTCAAGAACCGCTGGGTGAATATCGCGCTGCTGATCTATATCGACCTGTTCAGATCGTTTCCCGTGGTGGTGCTGCTGATCCTGATCTTCTACGGCATGCCGTTTCTTGGCCTGACGCTCGGCAGCTTCACCGCGGCAGTGCTGGCCATCGTGCTCAACAATTCCGGCTATTATGGCGAGATCTTCCGTGCCGGCATCCTGTCCGTTCCCCACGGCCAGACTGAGGCTGCGCGCGCGCTCGGTTTCAAGCCGCTGCATGTGGTGTTCTTCATCGTGCTGCCGCAGGCGATCCGCAACGTGCTGGCGCCGCTCGCCAGCAATTCGCTAGAACTCGTCAAGGCGACACCAATTGCCGCCTTGGTCGCACTGCCTGAACTGCTGCGTTCAGCCCGCGTCGCCCAGGAGCAGACCTACAACCCGACGCCGTTGATGGCCGCTGCCGTGATCTTCTTCGTCATCCTGTATCCGTTCGCGCGCTGGGTGGCGCGGCTGGAGCGGCAAGCACTGAAAGCCCGCTGACATGGCCACACTGATCACCGGCGGCAGCGGTTTCATCGGCCTCGCGCTTGCCGAACGCCTGATCGCCGACGGCGAGACCGTTATCCTGTTCGACCTCTCAGCTCCCGGCCACGACATGCTGGCGCGCCCCGAACTCGCCGGCGCCACACTGGTCACCGGCGATGTCACAAGCGCCGACGACGTCGACCGCGCGTTGAACACGGCCGGCGTCGACCGCGTGATCCACACCGCCGCGATGACGCCGAATGCGCAGCGCGAGCATGACGCTGCGCACCAGATCGTCGACGTCAATATCGGCGGCACCGTCAATCTGCTCGAACGCGTTACATTGCGGCCCGCCATCAAGCGCGTCACCGTGCTCAGCTCGGTCGCAGTATACGGCTTCTCGCAACCGGCCGCGTCGGGCCTGTTCGAGGAGGATTTGTCGCCGCCGGCGCCAGCCGCGCTCTATGGCATCACAAAGCTTGCATCGGAACAGGCGGCGCTGCGGATCGCCGACCTTCACAAGCTCGATGTGCGCGTGATTCGGCTCGGGCCGGTCTTTGGCCCATGGGAATTGCAGACCAGTGTCCGCGATGCGCTCAGCCCGCATTATCAGGTGCTCCGCATGGCCCTCGACGGCCGTGAAGCGATTCTCCCGCGCAGCATGACCGGCGATTGGATCTATTCCCGCGACGCTGCCCTCGGCATCGCGAAGGTGAGCGCCTCCGACGCGCTGAAGCACCGCACCTATCACGTCAGCGGCGGTGTGTTGTCCGATCTGCCACGATGGTGCGAGATCATCGCGACGCGCATGCCCGGTTTCCGCTGGCGGATGGCGGAGATCGAGGCAGACGGCAACGTGATCTATGGCCTGCCGAAGGACCGTGCGCCGCTGAACATTGCGCGACTGGCTGCGGATGCCGGCTTCAAGCCCCAATTTCATCTGGAAGATGCGGCGCGCGACTATCTCGGCTGGTTGTCGCAGGCAGGAGAACCCGCATGAGCAAGCGTCTGGCTGGAAAATCCGTTCTGATCACGGGTGCCTCCTCGGGCATCGGCCGCGCCATCGCCCGCCGATTTGCTGCCGAGGACGCGAGGCTCATGCTCGCGGATCTCACCATGGACGTGCGCGAGGGCGGCACTCCGACATTGGAGCTGCTGCGTGCCGACGGTTATGAGGTCGATTTCATCCAGATCGACGTCACCTCGGAGGACGACACCGTCCGCGCCGTCCAACAGACCGTTGCGCGTTACGGCCGCCTCGACGTGCTCGTCAACGACGCCGCCATCGGCACCGGCAAACGTCTGACCGACACCAGCCTCGCCGAATGGGACAGGACGCTGGCGGTCAATCTTACTGGCGTATTCCTGATGTCCCGCGCCGCCGTCAACCAGATGCTGACGCAGGATATCCGCAACGAGGCCCGCGGCCGCCTCGTCAACATTTCCTCGCAACACGGCATGATTGCCTGCCCGGAAGACATCGCCTATGGCACCTCCAAATCCGGAGTTGTCTACATGACGCGGCAGATCGGGGCGGACTACGCGAAGGATCACATCATCTGCAACGCAGTCGCACCCGGCAAGATCGTTACCGGTAAACCGGGCCGCGCCGCGGAGCCGCGCTGGATGGACTACTCTACCAGCCGCACGCCGATGCCGCGGCTGGGCCGTCCCGACGACGTCGCCAATGCAGCGCTGTTTCTGGCCTCCGACGAGGCAACTTTCATGACGGGCGAAAACATCCTCGTCGATGGCGGCTGGATGGCGTCATGAGCAACGTTTTGGAGAGCACCATGGTGCAAACGCCTGCAGAGACGTCCGCGCCGATTATTCAGATGTCCGGCGTCACCAAATGGTATGGCGACGTTCAGGTGCTCAAGGGCATCGACTTCACGGTGGCGCGCGGCGAGCGCGTCGTGATCTGCGGGCCTTCGGGGTCCGGCAAGTCGACGATGATCCGCTGCATTAATCGGCTGGAAGAACATCGCGACGGCCGCATCGTGGTGAATGGCGTTGAGCTCGATCACTCGACGCGCAATGTCGACGTGGTCCGCCGCGATGTCGGCATGGTATTCCAGCAGTTCAACCTGTTTCCGCATCTGACCGTGCTGCAGAACCTCACCATCGCGCCACGCAAGATCCGCGGCGCAACGAGGCAGGAGGCCGACGAGATCGCGCGCTATTTTCTTGAGCGCGTACGGATCTCCGAACAGGCCGATAAATACCCGAACCAGCTCTCCGGCGGCCAGCAGCAGCGCGTCGCCATCGCGCGTGCGCTGTGCATGAAGCCGCAGATCATGCTGTTCGACGAGCCTACCTCGGCGCTTGATCCGGAAATGATCCAGGAGGTGCTCGACGTCATGGTCGGCCTCGCCCGCGAAGGGATGACCATGGTCTGCGTCACCCATGAGATGGGCTTCGCGCGCACGGTCGCCGATCGCGTGGTGTTCATGGATGCCGGCCGGATTATCGAAGAAGGCGCGCCGGCCAGCTTTTTTTCGGATCCGAAACAGGATCGAACCCGTGCATTCCTCAAGCAAATTATGCATCGATGACCAAAGCGTCCGCTTAGCGCCAGAAGTGGCTGTTGTTCACCTTGATGCGACGGCTGCAAAGAGGTACGTGCCAACGATCTCGCTTGGTTCTACGGCGCCAGATACTGCAACAATCTCGGATCGTCGCGAATCTCGCCGGCCGAACCTGTCAGCGCAACCCGGCCACGGTCCAGAACATAGGCCCGGCTAGCGACATGCAGCGCCAGATCGAGATGTTGCTCGACGATGACCACGGCGATCTCCTTGGCCAGCACGATCAGGCGCTCGGTGATCTCCTCGATAACGCCGATCCAGACGCCTTCAGTGGGCTCATCCAGCAGCAGGATTTTCGGATCCGACAGCATCGCGCGCCCGATCGCCAGCATCTTGCGCTCGCCGCCGGACAATGTGCCGGCGAATTGATCGAGCCGCTGGCCGAGTTTCGGAAAGATCTCCAGCACGCGATTGACGGCCTGGCTGTCACGATTGGTCAGCGCGCCGACGGCGAGATTGTCGCGCACCGAGAGTTTCGCGAACACCGAGTGCTCCTGCGGCACATAGCCAATACCGCGGCGGATCCGTTGTTCGGTCGGAAGCTTTCCGACATCGCGTCCGTCGAACTGGATGGCGCCTGCAAGCACTGGCAACTCACCGATGATGGCCTTCATCAGCGTGGTCTTGCCAGCGCCGTTGCGGCCGAGGATGGCGACGCCGCCGCGCCAGGGCACGCTCAGCGTGGCGCCGAACAGCACCTGGCTGCGGCCATAGCCGGTATCGAGGCTCTGGATGTCGAGGAATTTGTCATCAGGCACGGCGGAGATAGACCTCCTGAACTTTCGGGCACGACTGCACATGCTGCACGGAGCCGGTCTGCAGGATCTGGCCCTGATCCAGCACCGTGAGGCGGTCGCAGATGTCGCGGATGAAATCGAGATCGTGCTCGACGATGACGAGCGAACAATGCGCCTTGATCGGCTGCAGCAATTCGCCGGTGACGCGCCGCTCTTCCAGGCTCATGCCGCCGGTCGGCTCGTCGAGCAGCAGGAGCTTCGGCTCGGGCGCCAGCGCCATGGCGATCTCAAGCCATTGCTGTTGGCCGTGCGACAGCGCGGAGGCCGGCTCGTGGGCGCGATCGACGAGACGAAACTTTTCGAGCATCGCCATGACTTTGTCATGCAGCACGCCGCGGGTGCGCGACAGCGCCAGATTGAGCAGCGATGTCTGCGCCTGCAATGCCAGCAGGATGTTGTCGTACAGCGTCAGGGCCGGCAGCACGCTGGTGATCTGGAACTTCAGGCTCATGCCGGCGCAGGCGCGCTCAGCCGGCGAGGCCTGCGTGATATCGTGGCCGCCGAAAGTGACGGTGCCTTGCGTCGGTGTCTCGGCGCCGGCGATACATTTCATCAGCGTGCTCTTGCCGGAGCCATTGGGACCTATCAGCCCGTGAAACTCATTGTCGGCGATGGTCAGGTCCGCGCCGTTCAGCGCAGTGAGCTTGCCGAATATCTTGACGAGACCCTTTGCTTCAAGGAGCGCCATGACTACCGCTTTCCCGGCGAACGGCCGAAATTGCCGACACGTTCGCGCTCCGTCAGCAACAGGCTGACGAGCCCAGCCGGACGGAACAGGATCACAAGCAGCAGCAATACGCCAAGAATGATCGGCCAGATGTCCTGATAGCTGTTCGACAGCCAGAAGCTGACGGCCTCAATGACAACCGTGCCGATCACGGCGCCGATCAGCGTGCCGGAACCGCCGAACAACACATAGAGCACCACCTGGGTGGAAATCACGACGCCCAGCATGTTGGGCCAGACGAAGCCTTCATGAAACGCATAGAGACTGCCGGCGAGCCCGGCGATAGCCCCGCTCAGGGAGAAAATGATCGCCTTGAGGTGCTGCACCTTGTAGCCGAAGAAGGCGATGCGCTGCTCGTTCTCGCGCAGGCCGGCCAGAGCGAGGCCGAATTGCGAGCGCATCAGGAAACGACAGAGCAGATAGACCACGATCAGGAAACCGATCGCCATGTAGTAATAGGCAGGTCCCTCTGTGAGCTCATAGCTGCCGATTGTCATCGGCGGGATCGAGGGAATGCCGTTCTGGCCGCCAAGATAATACCACCCCCGCGCCAGACGATCGCAGGCATAGGAGCCGGTCAGCGTACCCAGCGCCACGAAGATGACGCTGGCGGGATGGCGGCCGAGCAGCAGGAAGCCGCCGAGCAAGAGCGCGAAGGCAAAGCCGATCAACAGACCGGCGGGAAGCACGAGCAGGATCGAGGTGATGCCGAGATCGCGCGCCAGCAGCGCGACGCCATAGCCGGCCGAGCCGAAGAAAACGGCCTGACCGAAACTCATGATGCCGGCATAGCCCCAGACCAGATCGAACGATAGCGCGAACAGGCAGAGGATCAGCACGCGGGTGGCATAGACGGTGAGATAGTCCTGCAGCACGAGCGGCAGCAGCAGGCCTATGACCAGTGCTGCGATTTCCAGCATCGGCAGCACCTGCCAATGACGCGCCGCGCGCAATGCGGTCGTCACAGTCACGGCAGAAAGTCGCGTCGTCTCGGTCATCAGTTCGCCGGCATGAGAGAAAGAGAGAACGGGAGTGACACCCGCCACTCCCGTCGGGTTCGAACTATTGGCTCAGCATTCCTTGGGATCGACAAGACCGGCGCTGCGCGCGACGACCTCATATTTCCCGCCCTTGGCGACCGCCGTGTACATTTTCATCTTGCAGTGGCGCTGGCCGGGGACCATCTCGGCCGGACCGCCCGGCCCTTCAGCGATCTTGGCGTGATCGAGCGCCTTGGCGATCGCGTCGCGATCGACGCTGCCGGCTTCCTTGACGGCCGCCTCCCAGAGCTTCAACCCGCGATAGGTGCCCGTCGCGGCGCTGCCCGCAGCGAACAGGAAATTGCCGGGGAACTGTTTCTCATAGGCGGCCTGGAGTTTCGCGCTGAACGGATCTTCTGGTGTCAGCGCCTTGAAGTAATCGAGGCAGCTTGCAAGCCCTTCAATCTCCGCCGGCTGATTGATGCTCAGCGTGTTCTCATCGTAATAGACGCAGGCCAGCCGGCCGCCATTTTTCAGGAAGCCCGCTTCGGACAATTGCTTGAAGAATGGGCCGACACCAGGTGGAATGACGGTGTTGAAAACGACGTCCACCTTGTTGGAGATGACCCGGTTCACGGTCGAGGAAAAATCGATCTGGTCGAGCGGGTAGTATTCCTCGAACACGACCTCACCGCCATTGGCTTCGATCACCTTGCGGGCATAGACGTTCAGCGTATGCGGCCAGACGTAATTGGCACTGGGCAGCGCAAACTTCTTGCCACCATTCTTGATCAGCCAGGGGATGAATTCATCACATTGCTGCGCCGGCGTCGGCCCGGTGCAGAACAGATAGGGCGTGCATTCCTTGCCTTCATATAGCTGCGGATAGATGTAGAGCGTCTTGCCGCGTGAGACGATGACGTCCTTGATGGCGTTGCGCATCGACGAGGTGATGCCGCCGATGACCAGATCGACCTTCTCGCGCTGGATCAGCTTGCGCACATTACCGACCGCCACGGATTCATTGGACGCGGTATCCTCGATATACAGTTCCAGTGGCCGGCCAAGCAGACCGCCGGCATCGTTGATGTCCTTGATCACCATCCTGGCCACATTGGCGTCAGCATTGCCGGCATAGCCCATCGGCCCGGTCAGATCGGTACCGACACCGACCTTGATCGGTCCGGCAGCCGCGTTGGCCCAGTCCGGCCGGATCACCCAACTGCCGACACCAGTGGCGATGGCCGTCCCGAACAGGGCCGCATTGCCGAGAAAGCGGCGGCGGCTGAGAGTGTTGGCGTCTTGAGACATTGGACTAAACCCCTTTTCCTGCAACGAGGCCCTGCGGCCGGAATTTGATGAAGATGATGGCGAGCACGAATACGGCGACGTCGGCGATAACGGGCGAAATCACCCACGGCAGCGCCGCACTCAGCGTGCCGATCAGGCCGGCGCCAGCCACCGGTCCGGCAAAGGAGCCGATGCCGCCGACCATGACGGCCACGAAGCCCTGAATCAGAAAGCGAATGCCGAGATCGGCAAACAGCGTGAACACCGGCACGATCAGCGCGCCGGCCAGACCTGCGAGCGCGGCGCCGAACGCGAAGGTTGCGCCATAGATTGCGTTGGTCGAAATGCCGGAGGCTCGCGCCAGCGCCGGGTTCTCCAGCGAAGCGCGGATGCGCAGGCCGAACGCGGTGCGCGCCAGAAGCAGATAGCTCCCTGCCATCACCAGTGCGGTGATCACGATGATCACCAGACGCCAGGTTGAGAAATGCATGCCGCCGATGGCCACCGAGCCGCCGACCGGCTCCGGCACCGAGAGATACAGTCCGCCGATCAGGCCGCGCACGATCTCGCGAATGATCAGTCCGAGCGCATAGGTACCGAGCATGGCGACGATCGGCGCGGCATAGAAGCGCCGGACAATCAGCCGCTCCAGCACGAAGCCTAAAGCACCAACCACGAAGGGTGCAGCGATCATGCCCAGCCACACCGGCGCGCCGGCGGAATGGACGATATAGGTGACATAGGCCCCGAGCAGAACGAACTCGCCCTGCGCGAAATTGAAGATACCCATCATGCTGGCGATGATCCCCAGCCCCAGCACGACCAGCACGACGATCGCCCCGAAACTGGCGATCTCGAAGACCGCCATGATCAGATTATCCATGCGTGATCACCGATCCTCGCTTCTGCATGGATGCCTCACATCGTCTTCCAATCGGCGGACTGCTCGAAGGCATGAGCCGCGCGATAGATGGTCATCTCGTCGAAATGCTTGCCGACCAGCATCAGTCCGACCGGCAGACCATCGACCATGCCGCAGGGGATCGACATCGCCGGATGATGCGAGATATCGAACGGCGAGGTGTTGGAGATCATTTCGAAGGCGCGGCCGACGACTTCTTCACGCGGCGCGCCGGGCGCCGGCAGCGGTGTCGCCTTCATCGGCGTGGTCGGCATCAGCAACAGATCATAGCTCGCCAGCGCCTTGTCATAGGCAGCCGTGACGCGGCGCGAGATATTTAGCGCTTTGCCGTAGAAGCGCGGTCCGAAATTATTGTTGATATAGGTGCCGAACAGCAGCAGCAGCTTGGTGGTTTCGGACAGCGAGTCCGCCTGCCCGCGCCAGCCACGATGGGCGTCCATCAGCGACGTCGAATAGAGATCCGACCGGCTGAGGCCATAGCCGTCGCCCACCATCATGGTCTGGGTCATGCCTTCGGTGCCGATCGGCGTCCAGACCGCCGCCGCGGTGAGATGCATCGGGATCGAGATCGTCTCCACTGTCGCGCCCAGATCGGCGAAGCGCTTGGCGGCTTCGCGAACGCTGCGGTTGACCGCGTCTTCGGCGCCGAGCTGCTCGAAACCTTCCTTGACGATGGCGATCTTCATGCCCTTGACGCCGGTGCCGAGCGCCTTGGTGTATTCCGGCACTTCCGGCGACTTGATCCGCGGATCATAACCGTCATCGCCGGCAAGCACTTCCAGCAGCAGCGCATTGTCAGCGACACTGGATGTCATCGGGCCAGTGTGATCGACGAATATCTCGATCGGCATGATGCCCGTATAAGGCACCAGACCCCAGGTCGGCTTCATGCCATAGGTGCCCGAGAAGGACGACGGCATGCGGATCGAACCGCCCTGGTCACCGCCAATCGCCATGTCGACTTCGCCGAGCGCGACAACGACCGCACTGCCGGACGAAGACCCGCCGGCGGAATAGCCCATCTTGTGCGGGTTATGCACGTTGCCCGTCGAATTGGTGTGGCTGCCGCCGGACATGCAGAAGGATTCGCAATGCACCTTGCCCATGATCTCGGCGCCGGCGTCCAGCATGCGCGTGACGATGGTGGCGTCGAAATCCGGCACATAGCCTTCCAGCGTGGAGGAGCCGTTCATCATCGGCACGCCGGCCAGCATGATGTTGTCCTTCAGCGCAACGGTCTTGCCCTTGAGCTTGCCGCTGGGCGCACCTTTCACAACCGATTTGCGATACCAGGCGTTGCGCGTGTTCTCCTCCGGCACGGGCCGATAACCTGGCGTGCGCGGATATTTCACTTCGGGCACTTCGTCGGGCATCGCCGCCACGACGTTGTAGGCATCGACGGATCCCTGCATCAGCGCGCGGAACGAGGTGACGTCCTCCGTGGATAGTGCGAGGCCGCACTGATCGGCGACGGCAAGGAGTTGATCGGGAGTGGGAAGTGAAACGGCCACGATGATTTCTCCTGATATCCACGATGCAACCGGCGCGGCATTTCTTCGGGATGCCCACGCCGTCAAGGCGACGACGGTGTCGCCTTTCGCGCATCATTAGAAAGAGAAATATTTTCCTTTTCAAGTATTATTTTCGGGATCGTCCTGATCGGATCGTCTGCGACTGACCTAGAATGTCCGGATGAGCCTGAAATCCAGACCGTCTGCTTCGGCAAGATAGATCGGCATCTTCGCCCGCCCGCCGCGCATGCTGACCTCACCGCGGGCGCCATGATAGGCCACACTGGACGCCGCGTTCAACATCGGCCGGACGTCGAATGAGCCCGCCTTGGTCGCCACGGATTCGAGAAACCGAAGCCCCTCGTAGTTCGACTGCGCGACCGATCCCGGCACAGGCGCACAGCGTCCAAACGATGCTTCATATTGCGCGCGGAATGCATCATTCGCCACCGATGCACGGTCGACGAAATAGCCCGATGCACAATAGAGCCCCTCGGAACTATCCGCGCCCATGCCGAGCAGCAGCGTTTCATCCATGGCCCCCGCCAGTCGGAGAACCTTCGACGAGAGACCATGTTCGGCGAAGGCGCGGTTGAACACGATGCTGTCGGTACCGATCAGCGAGATGACCACGACATCCGGCTTGGCGGCCCGGATGCGGGCGATCTGGGCATCGTGATTCTGCTCGCCAAGCGCAACGAATTCCTCACCGACCACGCGCCCTCCGGCGCCGGCGATATATGTCTTGGTGGCCTTGTGGGCCAGCCACGGCCAGACGTAATCGCTGCCGATCAGATACCAGCGCTTCGCCTTCTTTTCATTCGCCAGCCATTCGATGGCCGGGCGCGACTGATCGCGCGGCGTCTCACCGATCGCCATCACGCCGGGCGTGCGTTCTCCGCCCTCATAGACAGGCGTGTAGATATAGGGCACGCGCCCGGCGATCACCTTGCGCAACGCGACGCGGACCGCGCTGATATGAGAGCCCATGATGACATCGGCATCACCAGCCTCGATCATGTCGGCTGCCGTGCGGACAACGCCATCGATATCGCCGCCGGCGTCATGAAACACCGGCTCGATCTCGCGCCCGAGAATGCCGCCGCGCCGATTAATCTCCGATGCCGCGAGCATCATGCTATTGGTGCCCGCCAGGCCCCAGATCCCGGCCGGGCCGGACAGCCCGATAAAATTGACGACGCGCAGCTTTTCGCGATTGCGACGCCGCGGAAACAAATCGGGACGTGCAATAGCGGCACGACCTCCCCCGCTGTCCTGAAAGCCCTTCAGCAACCATGGCGCTGACATCGGCAGCGCGCCGGTCGTTGCAATCTGCAGTGACGAGAGCATGTCGCTCTCCTTTCGACGTTGTCAGCGGCGGTGCGGCGTCAATTTATCGGCAGTAAAATCGTGCGAAAGAAAATATCGTAGAGGAAAATATTGAATATTCAACGATTCCCGTGCATATGGATCAGGCAAAGTCGCTTAATATTCATCACCCCTTCCAGCAAAGTTTCCCAACCGTGGCCAGAACGCCGAGCACGCCCATCACCGAACACCTCGCTTATCTGCTGGCGCAGGCGAACCGGGAAATTAATCGCCAGCTCGATGCGCGCTTCAAGAAGGAAGGCGTGCCGGTCGAACAGTGGCGCATTCTGAAAGTGCTGTCCGACGGCAAGGGCCACTCCATGGGCGACCTCGCCGATGCGGTTCTGCTGAATCATCCGACCCTGACCAAGATGGTCGATCGCATGGTGTCTGATGCGCTGGTCTACCGGGTGCAGGACCCCGACGACCGCCGCAAGGTGGTGATGTTCATATCCGACCGCGGCAAGACACTGACCCAGCGGCTGAACTCGCTGGCGCTGAGCCAGGAAGCCCATATCGCCGAGAACTACGGCAACAAGGCCACGGCCGATCTGAAGCGCCTGCTGGAAAGCCTGATCGAAAAGGCGAACTAGGTTTTCCATCTCTTCGCACCGACCATTATGTGGGCCGTCGACAAACCAGGTCGATTTCGATCAGAGCGTCATAAGCGAGGCCCGTGACGCCAACACAGGTCCGCGCCGGCAGGCGATCCGGTGGAAAATAGCTGCGATAGGTCTCGTTCATCGCCACGTAGTCGCGCTTGAACTCGGTGAGATAGATCCGCGTCATGGTGATGTGCTCGAAGCCGAGCTCGAGCCCCGCGAGCACCACGCGCAGATTCTCCATCACCGCTTTGGTCTGAGCCACGATGCCATCGGGCAGCACGCCCGGCATTGCCGGTGTATCCGGCATCTGCCCGGTGACGAACACGAAGCCATCGGTCTCCACAGCATGGCTGAACGGCGCGACCGGCTTCGGGCCGCCGGAGATCATGTGAAATTGCAACAGCGCGTCTCCTGGATTTTATGATTTTGACGTGTGGTCGAACACACGCTTGCTCAAAATGGCATGAACGCCCCAGTTGCCATCGACCACCTGCGTCACGCCAAAGTCGACCGCGACCGACATCAACGCGATCGCCTCATCCTCGGTGAGACCTTTGATGTTCATCAGGAAGCGCCGCATCTTGCGAAAGGCGTCCTTCATCGCGAGATCGAGCGACGAGGTCGCATAGACCTCGCTCTGCCCCTTGGCGCCGAATTCGGCGAGATAGTTCGGATGGCTGAAGCCCATCAGCACCCAGTCACTCTCGGTCTCGATCAGCGGATAAGTGAGATCGGCGAACGCCTGGCCGGCGAGATTACCCTTCTTGTGCAGGACCACCTGGAACGTTCCAGTCATCGAACATTCGATCGCCGTGCCGCCGAGTTCACCATCGCCCTGCGCAGCATGGGGATCGCCGACCGACAGCAATGCGCCGGGCACCGACACCGGAAGATAGACCGTCGATCCCTTGCCGAGCCGCCAATTGTCGAGATTACCGCCAAAATAGGCTGGCGGCACTGAATCGACGAGATCGGCTTCGCGCGGCGCCACGGCAATGACACCGAAATGCGGGCGCAGCGGAATGCGAATGCCGTCGAGCACGTCATGCCGACGCCGCACAGAGGCCGGCGTAATCGGAATGCCAGGATAGTCGTAGGTGTTGTGCACGGTGCCGAATGGATCGGTCTGCGGCTCCCAGCGATATGAATAGAGCGCGCGCGCATATGGCACGTCGTCGTGATCGAGAATTTCGTAGATCGTCACCGCCTCACGCGCATTCTGCTCGGCGAGAAATTCCTTGTAGTGATAGCCCCACCATGCCGCGACGCTGCTGCCGAAAACCTGGCCGTCGAAATCCGGATTTCGACTGGCGCGCGGCACGATGTCGAGAATGCGGATTTCGAGCACGTCCCCGGGCTGCGCGTCCCTGATCGCCACGGGCCCGGTGCAGATGTGGACGCCAAAGCCCTCACCGGCACCGCGGCCATAGATCGAGGCGTCCATCGGACCGGCGCCGCGGCGATCGACATTCTTCTGATCGCGCGTCCAGCGGAACACGCTCTCAGCGCCGATATCGCCCTTGATCATCCGCTCGGGATCGTCGGATGCGTGCTGCGTCAGTGTTTCGATGGTGATCGTGTCACCGGAATTGATCTCGATCTGCGGCGGCAACGAGCGGCTGAAATAGCCCCAGTGCACGCGGGACGCATCGGCGGCGAGATGATGATGCCGCTGGTTCTTCGAAGCATCCGCGATGTCGTGCGTGATTGTCGCGGTCGGCTCCCGCTGCACAATCTTCCCCGCGATCAACGGCGCGTGCTGACCGCGCAACTGCGCCAGCGCTTCCTGCGGCCAGCCGCGTTGTCCCACCGCCGTCGCCGACGCCGTCAAGCGCTCGGCTTCGTTCTGGCGGAATTCGCGCGGCGACAGGCCGAAGCGATGACGGAACGTGCGGCTGAAATGCGCGGAGTCATTGAAGCCGGCACGAAAGGCAATCTCGGAAATCGAGTGATGCGCCTCGGACGGATTCGACAGATCGGCCCAGGTGCGCTGCAGTCGGCGCTCGCGGAGATAATGTGTAAAACTGCTGCCGGTGCCTTCGAATAGTTTCTGCAGATAGCGTTCGGAGATGCCCTCGGCCTGCGCCACCTTAGCCGGCGTCAGATCCGCATCGTCGAGGCGTCGCTCGATGGTCTGGCACAGCCGATGCAAAGTCGCAGCCTTGGTCGCCGTGCCGCTGTTGAGATCGGCCATCGGCTCGGCCAGTTGACGTGTAAAGGTCGGCAACAGATCGGCAAGACTTTGTGCGACCGCCGACCATTCGGCATCGGACAATGTTTCAAGGTTGCGGGCCGCCTGTTCCATCATACGCGCGAACACGTCGCCGAAGCCGCCGGGGCCTACGATCTGGACATCGGCGATGGCGGGTGCACTGGCGCGGCGGCTGTGCAGCGGATCGGACGTCACCGAGAGCACCACCGCGCGCATGTCGCGCTGGAATGCGACGCTCCAGTCCCCTTTGCGCGGCAGCAGCAGCAGATGCCCAGCGGCCACGATCTGATGTCCGGCGACTGTCTTCAGGCCGACACCATCCTCAAGCGGCAGCAACACCAGCGGATGATCGCTGGCTAGATCCGACAGCGGCGAGATCGCCTGTGCGCCGGCAGACAATTTGGCCAGCGCAATGCCTTCGAAGGTGCGACGAACTGCGGTGGCGTGGCCGTGATGAGTGGTCGTCGCAGCCGTCGGCTGCAGACCAATCGAACTCAGGACGTCGCGCCATGCTTCGGGGCGGTCGTCTTCGGAGTAGGATTCACTGGTGAACGGACGGAGGCTCATGCATCGACCTTCATAGCCGAAGCGAAGCAACCTCCGTGCCATCCCGAAGGACGCAGCGCCCTGCCCTGCAACTTCCCCGATCACCGCGCCATCATCCTCACAATCGAATTTATTGCGATTTCATCCACTTAGTCGCAGCGGAAGACGTTCTTGCGGATCGTGCCGTGGACACCCCAATTGGCATCGACCACCTGCGTCACCCCGAAATCCGCACCGACCGACATCAGCGAGATCGCCTCGTCTTCACTCATCTTGTGCACCGTCATCAGGAAACGCCTGAGCTTGCGGAATGCATCGCGCATGGCCCGATCGAGGCTGGAATGGTTGGCGACGTCGAGCTGGGCATTGGCGCCGAGTTCGGCGAGATAGTTCGGAAAGGTAAAGCCATAGACCGACCAGGCGTCGGGCGTTTCCAGCATCGGATGCGTTAGGCCTTCGAGGGGCGTACCGCCGAGGTCGCGATGCTTGTGCAGGATGAACTCGAAATCGCCGGTCAGCGAAGTCTCGATGGCAGTGCCGCCGAGCTCACTGTCGCCCTGCGCGGCATGGGGATCGCCGACCGAGAAGAACGCGCCGGGCACCGCCACGGGATAGAACATCTTGGCGCCCTTGCCGACGCGCCAGTCATCGATATTGCCGCCGGTGTAGCTCGGCGGGATCGACGACACGAAATCCTCCTCGGATGGCGCAAGGCCCATGGTGCCGAAATGCAATCGGGCCGGAACCCTGACATTGGGCAGGATGCTTTCGCGTTTCCTGATGGTCGCGTGATCGACGCGTACGCCGGGATAATCGATGGTCGAATGCAGGATGCCATCAGGATCGATCTGCGGCGTCCAGACATAATTATAGACCGCCTTGGCAAACGGCTCGCCCGACGTATCGAGCTCGAAGATCGTCACGACCTCGCGCGGCTTCGGTTCCTCGATCAGATCGTGATAGTGGAATCCCCAATTGGCGGCGACGTTGGAGCCGAAGCACTTGCCGGCATAACAGGCCTTGCAGGCCGGCCGCGGGCGCACGTCGAGAATACGCACTTCCAGCACATCGCCTGGCTCTGCGCCTTCGATCGCCACCGGCCCGGTGAGCAGATGTACGCCGACGCCTTCGCCTGAGCCGCGGATGAACGGGCCTTCGGTGGGGCCCGAGCCGCGGCGGACGACGGCCTTGTGCTCACGGGTCCATTTGAACACGCTCTCGGCGCCGGGATCGCCTTCGATCATGCGCTCGTAATCGTCATTGGCATGATGCGTCAGCGTTTCGATGGTGGCGCGGTCGCCCGACTTCAGCGTCAGCGCGGGCGTCACGACCTTGCTGAAATAGCCCCAGTGAACGGTCTTCGGCGACACTGGAAGAAGATGATGCTTCATGCTGAGGCCCTCATAGACATTGAACGAACTTGCGACGCATCACGATCACGAGACTTCCGCCTCCATCGCATTGAGAAAACGCTGCGCGACGGGATTGCGCGGATTAGTCAGGACTTCACCGGCTGGGCCTTCCTCGATAATCGCGCCTCCGGCGAGCAGCACCACACGGTCGGCCACTTCGCTGGCAAAGCGCAGCTGATGCGTCGAGATGATCATGGTCAGACCGTCCTCGACGGCGAGCCTGCGGATCACTTCGAGCACTTCGTTGACCAGTTCGGGATCGAGCGCCGATGTCGGCTCGTCCAGCAACAGCACGCTCGGATTGGGCGCGATGGCCCGGGCGATGGCGACGCGCTGTTGCTGGCCGCCGGACAGATGCCGCGGCAGCGCATTGGCGCGGTGGCTGAGGCCGACACGGGCCAGGAGTTCATCGGCCCGACGATCGGCATCGGCACGCGCTACGCCGTGTACCCAGCGCAGCGGGCCGGCGATGTTTTCCTTGGCCGTGAGGTGGCCGAACAGGTTGAACTGTTGGAATACCATGCCGACACCAACCTCGGCACGGGCATTGGCGAGCAAACGCGGCGATAGCGGCCTGCCGTGCGTGTTGAAGCCAAGCTGGCGTCCACCGACCTTGATGGCGCCGCCGTTCCACAGTTCGAGATTGTTGATACAGCGGAGCAGCGTGCTCTTGCCGGAGCCACTTGGTCCGAGCAGCGCGATCACTTCACCGATCCGCACCGTGATGTCGACGCCGTCGAGCACCACATTCCTGTCATAGCTCTTGCGGAGATCGGAGACCTCGACGGCGACATTGTTGCGCGCCAGCATCTCCGCGCGTTTGGCGCGATCGGCGCGTTCCGGCCGCATCCGCGGCGGCGGCAGTTCGGCGACACCGCCGTCGGGCAGGATTTCCGGCGACATGTCGGCCTGCGGCGCCAGCGGATCGTCGCTGCCAGGCGCGCGATACCACGGCATGAAGCGCATGAACTGGTTCTGCCTGGTCGTGCGATCGAGGTCGAACTTCCATTCCAGAAGCAGTTGGATGCCGGCGATCGCCGCTGTGAGCAGAAGATAGATCAGGCCCGACGCGAAGAAGATCGAAAAGAAATCGAAGGTCGAGGACACCAGTTGCGTCGAACGCAGCGTCAACTCCTGCACGGCGATGACGGAGGCCAGCGACGAATTCTTCAGCGCGCTGACCGCTTCGTTGCCGAAAGCCGGGATCATCGAACGGATGGCCTGCGGCGCGATGATCCGGCGCATCAGGACGCCCGGGCTCATGCCGAGCGCCTGGCCGGCCACCACCTGACCGCGGTCGACGCCGAGCACGCCGGAGCGCAGCATCTCGGCGATGAAGGGCGCCTCGTTGCAGGCCAGTGCCAGACCGGCAGCGAGAATGGCGGGAAGCTTGATGCCGATCTGCGGCAGCGCATTGTAGGCGAACACCATCTGCAGGATCAGCGGCGTGCCGCGGAAGATCACAGCATAGACCCGGGCGAAGGATGCCAGCGGCTTGAACCGGCTGAGTTGCATCCATGCCAGGATCACACCGAGGATCAGCCCGCCGGCGAGACCGAGGGCGGTGACCTGCAAGGTCGCCTGAATACCCTCGATCATATACGGCATGCTGAGATAGTGGAGGAACAGCTCCATGGAAGGCCGCCGCCCTTCTTACTTGACCATCAACAGGCCGGGCTCCATCAGATTGTTCGGATCGAGATTCCACTTCTTCAGCAGAGCTGCCTGATCCCCCGACTTGTAGATCTCCATCAGTGCCGCATGCACCGCTTCGCGGAACTTCGGCTTGTCCTTCGGCACCGCAATGCCGACTTGATAGGGAATCGTCACCGCGATCGCCTTTTCGAGCTTGTCCGGATAGGCCTTCACGGCATTGTCGACAGTATTGACGTCGTTGATGTAAGTGTCGGCGCGACCAGCGAGGATCGCCTGGATGCAGTTGGCATTGTTGTCATAGAGCTGGATGGTCGGCTCCGCCTTGCCTTCCTTCTTGCATTCCGGCCCCAGCGCCTGGATCAGCGGCACTTCGACATAGCCGGTGTTTTCCGCCGCAGCCGTGCCACACAGCGAGGTGTTGATGCCGGTAATCTTCTTCGGATTGCCCTTGGCGACGAGCACGCCGTCGAACACCTTGGAATAGGTGATGAAGTCGGCGGCCTTAGCGCGCTCCTCGGTGGCATAGATGTCGGAGATCACGATGTCGGCCTGGCCCGATGCCAGCGTCGTCAGCAAGGCCGCGAACGTCACAGCCTTGTAGGTCAGCTTGAAGCCAAGGCATTCCCCGATCTGCTCACCGAGATCGATATCGAAGCCGATATATTTGCTGGGATCCTTGGGATCGATCGATTCATAGCCCGGCGTATGCGGATTGATGGCGTTGACGAGTGTCTTGCCTTTCCAGTCCGGATACTTCGCCTGCAACTCGGCGCAAGCCGCCGGCACGGCCGCCTGCGCCGACATCGGAACAAAGGTGCCGACCGCCAATAACGCGCCCACTGCCGCCGCGCGCAATCCAATCATCGCGCCAGGTTCGGGCCAAAGCCTACGGTTGCCGGCAAAATGCAACTTGACCATTCGATCGCTCCTTCGACGTTGTCATGGCCTGAACCATGTTCCTAACCTCGAAGAAGCCTACGGGCGCATGCCCGCAGAAAGCTTGTCCCGGGACGTACAATAATTTGGATCGTCCGCTCCCATGATTTGGGCAGAGCTGCCACATTAATGGGCGACGGAGTTCTTACCAGATAGATCTTATTTGCCGCATGTCGGCTGCGCGCCAGAAGCGGTCATAGGAAGATCTCTTGTTAAATTACAAGAGATCCTCAATCGGGTAAGAGCCCTAGATTAGCGGCCAGCAGCACCAGCGCTTCCATGATCATGTGGGAACACAGCTGCGCGGCCATTCCGTTGACGTCCTGTGGCGGGCTGACCGTATTGAAGTCCATCGCCACGATATTCAACCCGGACAGGCTGCGCAGCAACTCGATGCCTTCGCGTGCCGAGAGACCGCCCCATGCCGGCGTGCAGACGCCCGGCGCCACCGACGGATCGAACACATCCATGTCCCAGCAGAGATAGACCGGCCGTCCCGCCACCGTATCGCTGAATTCCGCGACGGTCTGGGCGAAGCCACGACGGATCAGGTCCTCGATGGTGATGACGCGGAAGCCAAGGCCACGCGTATACTCAAGCACTCCGGAGCAGTAGGTAAAGCCGCGGACGCCGATATGCCACGAGGATGACGCATCTACGAGGCCTTCCTCCGCTGCATTGGTGAACTGTGTCGCCGCGTTGTAGCGATCATCCGGCGTATAGGGATAGGCGTCGGTATGGCTGTCGATATGCAGCGCGACGAGCCCCTTGTGCTTGCGCGCTGCTGCGCGCATGAGCGGCAACGACACCGATCCGTCACCGCCGATGCCGACCGGCACCGCTCCGGTCTCCAGGACGCGTGTCGCGGCAGCTTCGATCCGGGCAAACGCATCGTCGATGCGCCCCGGCACCAGCGCCACATCGCCGGCATCGACGGCGCCGAGCAATGACAGCACATCAACATCCGCGAGCGAGGGATGATAGCGGCGGATGAGTCGCGACTCCCTGCGCACTTCCAGCGGTCCCTGCCGCGCACCAACCCGGAACGGATGCGTTCCGCAATCGAACGGCACCCCGAGAATGGCTGCGCGACAGCCCGGCTGCGGCAATCCGGCAGGCAGCCCCATAAATGTCTCCGGACCAACGAACTCTGCCACGTCACTCATGTGTCACTCGCTTTTGTCGTGAGATAGTCGAAGGCCGTCAGCGCATGAACGCGCGAGACAATGCCCAGATCGGAAATCTCCACATATTCGTCAGGAGCGCCCATATTATAAGGCGTCGGCCCATAAACGACCGTGGGGATACCCGCCATCCGGAACCATCGTGAATCCGAACCGCCGACCCGCATATTCACCGCGGGCTTCGTTCCCAAAACCTGCGCCGCGGCATTGGCACAGCAGCGAATGAGTTCGTCGTCCGGGCTGGTGTAGTTCGGTTCGAAGCAGCGCGACGCGTGCCACGTGATTCCGGGCAGATCGAGCTCCTGCCGAAGACGGGCGAGAACTGCCTCGGCCGTCACGCCGACAGGGAGGCGGATATCGACGGCAGCATGAGCGATAGATGGCACCAGATTCGGCGACGTTCCCCCCGACACGATACCGAGATTGACGGTCACGGCCGAGAGCACATCGGCCTCACCAGCGCCGCATAGCGGTTCGGAAATAGCTTTCGCAGCAGCGATCGCGTTACGGACCTGATCCGGCATATGAACCGGCAAGTCTCTCAACGCGCTGACCCGATCCAGCGTGACGCGCAACCGATCGAGGGCATTGGTGCCGAGATGCACATGCGCGCCATGCGCCGCCTTGCCCTCTGCAGTGATGTCAATCCAGATGAATCCCTTTTCGCCGAAGCGCGCCACCATCGGTGATCCCGCATCGCCGATAATCGTCGCTGCGCCCGTTGTATGCGGCACCTGATCGAGCAGCAGCTTGGTACCGAGCGGTCCCATGCTTTCCTCGTCGCCCGCCAATGTCAGCACGGCTTCGCCGTTCCAATGCGCGCGCTGTTCGGCAAGCGCCGCCATCGCAACGATGGAGGCGGCAATGCCGCCCTTCATGTCGGCGGCGCCGCGGCCATAGAGGCGACCGTCACGAGCTTCGCCGGCTGGATTGACCGACCACTGCGCCGGCGTACCGACCGGATAGGTATCGAGATGGCCGTTGAACACGACACGCCGGCCAGGACCGGCGCCGCGGATGCGGGCGACCACATTGACGATGTCGGCCGAGCCGGGATGGAGTTCGATCTCCACGCCGGGCACATGCGTCTTGATGAGATCGACAGCGAGAGCCGCCACGGCGCGTGTGTCGCCATCCGGATTAGGCGATGGCGTGCCAATCATCGGCAGCGCCAAGTCGATCACCTGATCGACCCGGTCGCGCGACACCGCCTGGCGTGCCGCATCAACGTCTGGCAAGGCGCGCCTCCCAGATCCGGATCGAGTGCGTCAGAGGCCAGCAGATCACAAAATAGATCAGCCCAATGAAGGTGAAGATTTCGAGCGGCCGGAAGGTCGAGGACGACAGCTCCATGCCTCGGCGCGTCACCTCGCTCACCGAGATGACGGAGGCCAGCGAGGAATATTTGATCAGCTGGACGAAGTTCGCAGCAAGCGGGGGCAGCACGCTGCGAATGGCCTGCGGCCCGACGATCCTGACGAAACTTTGCAGCGGGGTCAGGCCGAGCACTTGCGCGGCCTCGCGGTGTCCGACGGGGACAGTCGCAATGCCGGCGCGGAAGACCTCAGAGATAAACACTGCCGAGTAGAGCGACAGGCCCAGGATCGACGCGGACAGTGCGTCGATCTGGATGTTGAAGACAATCGGCAGCACGTAATAGACCCAGAGCAATTGCACCAGGATCGGCGTGTTTCGAATGATCTCGCCCACGGTGAGGGCAGCGATGCGCGCAAGGCGAAACCGCGACATCTGCATGAGCGCGATTAATAGCCCGAGGGCGGTCGCCACGATGAGCGTGACGACCGACAGGAACAGGGTCATCCCGATGCCTTCGGCGAGAAAGCCGAAATTTCTCGGGATAACGTCCCAGCGAAAACTATAACTCTGCATTGGACGGCCTTATGGCGCGACGATCGGGCCGAGCTTGTTTTTCTCGGCAGCGGCCTTCAGACGTCCGTCGAGCTTGATGTTCTGGACGAACAGATTGACGTAGTTCAGCCAGATCTGGTCGCCCTGATTCATCACATAGGCATAGGGCGTGACCGACAGCGGCTCCGGCGGGGAGAGCGTGACCGACCAGTCGAACTGGGCGTTCATCTTGGTCGATGCCGGGTAGTCGGTCGCCATCACATCGACGCGACGCGACATCAGTTCGGCCTGCACGGTGGCGGGCGGCGCAACCGCGACGACCTTCGCATTCTTCAGATAGCCGCGCATGAAAGGCTCGATATAGCTGCCCAGCGCGATGCCCACATTGACGCCGGGCTTGTCGATATCTGCCCAGCTCTTGACCTTACCGTCCTTCTGGACGACGGCATAGACGCCGCTGATCAGATAAGGCTGCGTGAAGGCCACGGCCTGCGCGCGCTTCATGGTCGCGCCGACACCGAACATGCCTAGGTCGCATTTATTGGCCTGCAGATCGGCAATGAATGTGCTGAAGCTGGTCTCGACATATTCAAGCTTGACGCCGAGATCCTTCGCCAGCTCTTCGGACAGGTCGATATCGATGCCCTCGAGCTTGCCCGTGTCGGGATTGCGCAACGAGATGGCGTAGTAGTTCGGCCAGATGCAAACCTTCACCTTGCCGCCCTTGGTAATCTCATAGAGACGTGACTGTGTTTGCTGCGCGCTGGCCTGATCGATCGCCAGCGATGAGACGGCCAATGCAGCGACAAGGGTCAGAAGCTTTTTCATAGTCATCAGTCCTCAAAATGCGTCAGGAAGCGCCTGGCTCGCTCGGTGGTGGGATTGTCAAAAAATTGAGAAGGAACGCCCTGCTCGACGATCACGCCCTCATCCATGAAGACGACACGGCTGGCGACACGGCGCGCAAAGCCCATTTCATGCGTGACGACGAGCATCGTCATGCCTTCGAGCGCCAGCGTGCGCATCACCTGCAGCACTTCACGGCGCAACTCGGGATCGAGCGCGGATGTCGGCTCGTCGAACAGCAGAATTTTCGGCTGCATGGCCAGCGCACGCGCGATGGCGACACGCTGTTGCTGGCCGCCGGACAGCCGTGCCGGATAGCTGTCGCGCTTGGATGCGAGCCCGACTTTGTCCAGCAAGCTCTCTGCGGTGGCAACGGCTTCGTCGCGGCTGACGCCACGCACGCGCATCGGCGCCTCGATGACATTCTGAAGCACGGTCATATGCGGCCACAGATTGAACTGCTGAAACACCATGCCGATCTCGGGCCGCACCTTCTTGGCGGCGGCGCTCACATCGGACGACGGATTTGCTTGCGCCACGATCGCGCCGGCCATCAGAATGCGGCCGTCGGACGGAGCCTCCAGCAAAGCCATGCAGCGCAGCAGTGTGGTTTTGCCCGAACCACTCGGCCCGATGATGCAGGTCGACTCTCCCAGGCCCAGAGCGAGGTCCACGCCATGCAGGACGGCGTTGGCGCCAAAGCGCTTCACCACCGCCTCGGCCTTCAGCACCGGCCCGGACGCGGGAATGGGCGAACTGGATACGTTCATGTCGCATGCGCTCCGAACAACGATCCAAATCCATAAGCAATTATGATGCCACACTATATATTCCGGTGATATCGGGCTAAGATCGCGCCTCTACCCTTATATTCGCGGCATTTCGATGTATATATTTTGGTTATGGATCTAAGGCTGATCGAGATCTTCAACGCCGTCATGCAGCACCGGTCGGTGACTGAAGCCGCTCGCGCGCTCGGCGTGACACAGCCTGCCGTCAGTGCAGCGCTCAGGCGTCTGGAGCAGAATGTCGGCTTCGTGCTGTTCCGGCGGGAAAGCCGGCACATCGTTCCGACCGCCGAAGCGCATCTTCTGCATAACGAAGCGGTGCATGCACTTGCGGGCTTCTCCGAACTGGAAGATGCGGCCGCAGGCATTTCGGCCGGCCAACGCGGCGTCCTGACCATCGCCAGCAGCCCCGGCCCCGGCATCGCCTGGCTTCCGGAGATCGTCAGCCGTTTCCGACGCGATCGCCCGGCCACCAAGATCAGGCTGCTGACGCGGAGCTCAGACAATGTGCGCAGCCTGGTGTCATCGCGCGCGTTCGACATCGGCATCGCCGAACCGCCATTCGATCGCACCAACACCGTCTTGAAGCGCTACCGGTTCCAGCTGCAATGCGTGTTGCCCGCGTCTCACGCATTGGCTGCCCATGAAACGCTCACGCCCGACCTGCTGGAGGGAAGCGATCTCATCATCACGCCGGGGAGCCGCACATCCTATGCGGCGATCTCACGTGCGTTCGAGGCCAGCGGGACGCCATTTCATCCCGCGATCGAATGCGAGTTCTTTGCCATCGCGCTCAATCTCGTCATCGACGGCGCCGGCATCTGCCTGGTGGATGCATTGAGCATCTCCGACACGCTGCGGCGAACCGGCAACACCGGCAAACTGGTAGTTCGGCCTTTTTCGCCTGCCGTCTTCTACGAGGTGGGCCTGCTGAAGCCCAATGTCGGGGAGCTCAGCGTGCTGGCCAGACAATTTCTGAAACTTCTCGATGAGTACACGATGCCTCACCTCGCCTGATTCTGGCGAGGGATGACGACCGTCTAGCACACGGGTTACCTAGAGACGTTGCTAGTGGCCGGAAAAGCCTCCGGATACCGGCCTTTCTCGACAACGTTTCCTCTGCGCCACATGCGGACATCGGCTCGGGCCACACATGGTCGGCGGCCTATATTAATAACCAAGTGCGCATCCATCCTTTCGATGGTCCGACGCGCCAATAAGGACGCCACCGGGCCAATCGATCGCAATGGCTTGCGCGCCGCCGATCGGCCAGCGCGGCGGCTGGACCACCAGCCCGCGCGCGGCAAATGCTTCGGTCACGACAGGACGGAGGCTCTCCTCCGCTTCGACCGCATTGGTTCCCGGAAGTGGAAACAGCCGGGGCTCGTCCGTGGCGGCCTGCAGATCGAGGCTATGATCGAACAAGCGCGTCAGGAAATAGGCGTGGCCCATGGCCTGATAGTGTCCGCCCATGACGCCAAACACCATCGACGGCCGGTCGCCTTCATAGACCATGCCGGGAATGATCGTGTGCAACGGCCGCTTACGGGGCGCAATGCAGTTGGGATGCCCGGGCGCGATGACGAAGCTCTGCGCGCGATTGTGGAACAGAACGCCGCTCGTCGGCTCCATCAGGCCCGATCCATAGGGATGAAATAGGGAGTTGATAAAGCTGACTGCATTGCGGTCCTTGTCGACGGTGCTGATATACACGGTATCGCTGTGCTCGGCACCGGACAGCACCGGCATCTCAGCGACCGCCTTGTTGAGGTCAATCCTGTCGGCCAGCGATGCCGCGAGTTCGTCCGACAGCATGTAGTCCATGAGTACCGTCGCCATCGCGGGATCGCCCAGCAACTGGTCACGCGCCGCATAGGCAAGGCGCGTCGCCTCAACTTCGATATAGAGATTGTCGATGTCGCGCGGAGAGCCTGCCCGTTTGAATCGGGAAAGGATTTTCATGATCATCAGCGCGATGATACCCTGCCCGTTCGGGCCGCATTCATAGACCGTGCGGCCGCGATAATCGACGGCGATGGGATCGGTGTATTCGCCCTTGACGGATGCGAAGTCGGCGCGGGTATGAAGTCCGCCTTTGTCGGCAAGGAAGCTAGCGAGCGCCGCGCCGATCTCGCCTTCGTAGAAAGCGCGCGCGCCCTCACGGCCGATCAATTCAAGCGTGTCGGCGAGCTTCTCCTGCTTCTGCATGGCACCCGTTTCGGGAGCCTTGCCCGAAACCAGGAATGTCTGTCGGCAACCCTTATCCGCGTCGAGCAGAGCCACCTGATTGGCGAGGTCGAATGCGACGCGCGGCGTCAGCACATAGCCATGACGCGCCATCTCGACCGCAGGAGCAAGAATCTCGCTGAGCGGCAGCCTTCCGTGATCTCTGGCGAGCGTCGCCCAGGCATCCACCGCACCGGAGATTGTCACCGCATGGGGCGACTGCCGATCGATGCTGCGGATACCTTGGCCGAGATACCAGGCGGCCTTGGCCGCAGCGGGCGCACGGCCCGAGCCGTTGTAGGCAAGCGGCTTCGAAACTCCCGCTGGCGCGAACAGCGCGAAGCAGTCGCCCCCGATGCCGGTGGAGCCGGCCTCGACAACCGATTGCACTGCGCAAGCGGCAATCGCCGCGTCCATCGCATTGCCGCCGGCCTTCATGATCTCGACAGCCGTCAGCGTCGATGCCGGGTGCGACGTCGCCGCCATGCCACCGCGACCATAGGCCAGGGATCGGCCCGGCATTTCGAAATTGCGCATTTGTTATAACCGTAAGCGTTAAGAGTGTCGTGAGCTGCGCGAGGGCCGGCGCGAAAGCCGGCGCTCGATGAAGGCGTCAGGCTGCTGCGCCGGGACGGCCCGCCTGCAGCCAAGCATAGGTCTCGTCAAGCGCCAGCCGGGCGCGCGCATACATGTCAGCGATCTCTGCCTTGGTGATGATCATCGGCGGGCAGAAGTTCACAGTGTCGCCGAGTGCACGCGTGATCAGGCCGTGCTTCAGAGCACGCTCGCCGACATGGGCGGCGACGCCCCATGCGGAATCGAAGACTTCCTTCGTTTCCTTGTTGCTGACCACTTCGAGCGCACCGATGAGGCCGACGCCGCGTGCATTACCGACCAGCGGGTGATCATCGAAGGCATGCAAGCCGGACTGGAAATCGCCCATGATGGAGCGCACATAGTTCACGATGTCGCGTTCTTCATAGATTTTGAGCGTCTCGAGCGCGACCGCTGTGGCTACCGGGTGACCGCCATAGGTGAAGCCGTGGCCGAAGGTGCCGATCTTGCCGCTGCCCTCACGGACCGCCCGATAGACCTTCTCGTTAATCATCACTGCGGCGATCGGCTGATAGGCCGCGGAAAGCTGCTTCGCCATGGTGATGATATCGGGCTTCATGCCGAACGTTTCGCTGCCGAACATGTTTCCGGTGCGGGCAAAGCCGCAGATTACTTCGTCAGCAATCAGCAGGATGTCGTATTTCTGCAGGACAGCCTGGATCTTCTCGTAATAAGTGGGCGGCGGCACGATGCATCCGCCGGACGCCATCAAAGGTTCGGCGAAGAATGCGGCGATCGTGTCCGGCCCCTCCTTCTGGATCAGTTGCTCCAGCGCGTCGGCGCAACGGGTCGCAAAGTCTTCCTCGCTCTCCCCCGCATTGGCGTAGCGATAGTGCAACGGGCATTCCGTGTGCAGGACGCGGTCGATCGGCAGATCGAAATCACGGTGGTTATTGGCAAGACCGGTCAGGCTTGCGGACGCGATCGTCACGCCGTGATAGGCTCGCATACGCGAAATGATCTTCTTCTTGTTCGGCTTGCCGATCGCGTTGTGATAGTACCAGACCATCTTCATCGCGGTATCGTTGGCTTCCGACCCGGAATTGGCGAAGAACACCTTGCTCATCGGCACCGGCGCGAGATCGACAAGGCGTTCGGCGAGCTCAACGGCGGTGTCGTGCGACTTGCCGCCGAAGCTATGATAGAACGGCAATTTCTGCATCTGGCGATGCGCGGCATCGACGAGACGTTTCTCGCTGAATCCCAGCGAGGCGCAGAACAGCCCACCCAGCCCTTCGATGTATCGATTGCCTTCGTTGTCGATGACATAGATGCCGTCACCGCCCTCGATCATCATCGGCCCCACCTTTTCGTGGACGACAGCGTTCGTATAGGGATGCAGGACGCACGCGACGTCACGTGCCTCGATCGAATTCGGACGAATGGTCATTGCTCGGCTCTCCTCGATTGATCGACCTGCTCGACGGCATCCTCGATGCCAATGGCCTGTCGAAACTCCATATTTCTCAGAAACTGTCCCACTCAGTGCCGCGCGGAGAACCCCGCGAGGAACCGCTTCGGTGCTTTCGCGATCACGTCGAGCGAATAGCCGCCTTCCTGCACGATGACGGTAGGCAACCGCATTGCGCCGAAGATTTCACCGATCCGCTGATAGGCATCGTCGGACACCCGAAGGAGCGACAACGGATCATCCCGATGGGCATCCCAACCGGCAGACAGGACGAGTGCCTGACAGCCCGCCTTCCTTGCCGCCTCGCCCAGAGACGTGCAGGCCGCAATGAATTCGGTGTCGCCGGCGCCGGGTTGGAGCGGAAGGTTCATGTTGTACCCCTCCCCGCGGCCCAAACCGCGTTCGTCCGCATAACCGATGAAGAACGGATAATAGTTGACAGGATCGGTATGGACCGACCCCACGAACACGTCGTCCCGCCCATAGAAGATCGACTGCGTGCCATCCCCGTGATGGGTGTCGAAGTCGATGACGGCGACACGGCCAAAAGTGGAAGCCAGCATGTCGGCTACCACCGCAGCGTTGTTGATGAAGCAGAAACCCGCGGCCTGATCGCGATAGGCATGATGCCCGGGTGGACGACAGGCGGCAAACGCGCTTCGTTCGCCGCCAATAACGAGCTGAGACGCGTGAATAGCACTGCGCACGGAAGCCTCGATTGCCTCCCACGTCCCTTGGCCAATCGCACAGTTGAGGTCACTGACATACCATCCAGCCTTTCCGGTGATGTTCTGCGGTACCCGCCCCGGCGGTTGTCCCGCTTGTGACGCGCTCCGATAGTGATGCGTATTCGGCAGCACCTCGATGCTTGCATCCGGAAGCTTCTGCCATTCCGCATAGGCCTGGCTGAGGAAATCGACATAGAGCGGATCGTGAACACAGCGGACGGGGTCGAGAGCATGCAGCCCTGGCTCGACGGCCTCGTGTCCTTCTTCCGCCAGACTCTGTGCGAGAATCCGCAGCCGTTCTGGCTGCTCGAAAGGCTTGATCATCCTGCCGCGCAGCATGATCTGCTGCGGGTCGTGCCGCGTCTGAACAGGAGATGAGATGATCTTCATAGGGCCTCCACGGTGCGATGATTGGCGCTTTCGCCGGACAGTCCAGGCACGGAAGCGATCAGTGTCTTGGTGTAAGGATGCTGCGGGTTCGACAGTATTTCCCTTGCGGGCGCCTCCTCGACGATCTGCCCCAGTTTCATGACCGCGATGCGATCGCAGATCTGGGCGGCGACACGCATGTCGTGAGTAATGAAAAGCATCGAGAGGCCGAGCTTGTCGCGTAGGCCTTCGAGTAGATCGAGAATCTGTGCCTGCACGGAGACGTCGAGCGCCGAGACCGGCTCATCGGCGATCAGCAATTCCGCATTCATCGCCAAAGCGCGCGCGATGCCAATGCGTTGTCGCTGGCCGCCGCTGAATTCATGCGGCCAGCGATCCAGCGCCGACGGATCGAGGCTGACGAGCCGCAGCTTTTCCTTGGCGACAGCGCGCGCCTCGGCAGCACTGGCGCCATGCGCCATTGGACCGGCAGCAATGATGTCCCCAACCGAGCGGCGCGGATCGAGGGACTCGAAGGGGTCCTGAAAGAGGAACTGGATGCGCTTGCGGAACGGCTTCCACTGCTTGCGCGACAGACTGTGCAGATCGGTGCCCTCGAATCTGATCTCGCCGCTGTCCGGCGCGATCAAATTGACGATAGTGCGGGCGAAGGTCGATTTGCCGGAGCCACTTTCCCCGACAAGGCCGATGGTCTCGCCCTTGCGCAGGTCAAGATTAATGTCGTTGAGCGCCGCCACCTCCTTGTTGCCGCGCCAAAATGTCTTGCGCAGATGCGAGGCCTTGAGGATCGTCCGCTCCGACCGCGGCCTCGGCGCACCGGTGTTCGGTTTGGGGACGGCTGCCAACAATTTCTTGGTATAATCGTGCGACGGCCGTTTTAGCACATCGCTGACCGTCCCGTGCTCTACCAATTCGCCGTCCTTCATCACGATTACACGGTCGGCGATCTCGCGAACTACACCGAAGTCATGCGTGATAAACAGGACGCCGGAATTGCGCCGTCGCTGGATCTCACGGATTAGGTTGAGTATCTGCGCCTGCGTCGTGACGTCGAGCGCCGTCGTCGGCTCGTCGGCGATCAGCAGCGCTGGCTCAAGTGCGATAGCCATGGCAATCACCACACGCTGACGCTGGCCGCCCGACAGCATATGCGGATAGACATGGATCAACGCTTCGGGGTCCGGCAGATTGACCGCGCGCAGCAGATCGATGATCTGCTGCGGCTTGCCGGGAAGACCATGGACATAGAACACTTCGGCGATCTGGTCGCCGATCCGCATCAAGGGATTGAGCGCAGCCATCGGCTCTTGGAATACCGTGCCCATCCGCGAGCCACGCAGACTGCGCAACTGCGCCGGGGTTTGCGTCAGCAGATCGATGCCCTGCAGGTCGATCTTGCCGCCGAGAACCGGCAATTCCCTGGGCAACAGTCCCATGATCGCATTGGCAATCATCGACTTTCCGGAGCCGCTTTCGCCGACCACGCACAGGATTTCGCCCTCGTTGAGCGAGAAGCTCACCTTGGAGACCGCGCGTGGCCGATCTGCATAGACGGGAAGACCGATCGACAGATCGTCGATGCCGAGAAGCTTCTTGGTCATGGCATATCCCGCTTCGACAGACGCGGATTGAGCCATGTCTGAAGTCCTTCACCGAGCAGATTGAGCCCGAGCACCGTGATGAAGATGGCAACGCCGGGGAGAACGCTGATCCACCAGCCAATTCGGATCACACTGCGACCGGAGCCGACAAGGAAGCCCCACGACATCCAGTTGGCGTCGCCGAGCCCCAGGAAGGACAACGCCGATTCTGTAAGAACGGCATTGGCGACCATGAGGCTGCCGAGCACAATGACCGGCGGCAGCGCGTTGGGAAGCAGTGTCTGCCAGACGACGCGCATATGTGAGACGCCGAGCACTTCCGCCGCCTGCACGAACTCCCGTTTGCGCAGCGACAGAAACTCGGCGCGCACGACGCGGGCGACCGGGGGCCAGGACACCAGCGCAATTGCTGCAATGATCGAGAATATACTGGGGCGGAAGATCGCGACCAGAAGGATCGCCAGCAGGAAGCTGGGAATGGTCTGGAAGAATTCTGCGAAGCGCATCACCGCATCATCGACGCGCCCGCCGACATAGCCGGCCAGCGCGCCGAGGCTGACGCCGATACCGAGCGACGCCATGGTCGAGATGCCGCCGATCATCAGCGACACCCAGGCGCCATGGGCAATCCCGGCCGCGATGTCGCGGCCGAGCGCGTCGGAGCCGAGCAGGAAATCGGGACTGCCCGGGGGCTCGAACGGCGAGCCGCGCATATCCCACGGCGAGAACGGGAAGAAGATGGGCGCCGTTGCCGCCATCGCGATCACGGCCAGGATGATCGCGCTTCCGATCGCCATCCGAGGGAAGCGCCTGACAAATGATTTCATAGCGCCTGAACTCGCGGATCGAAGACGAGATACAAGAGATCGGTGAGCAGATTGAAAACCAACACCACCACCGACGTGCAAAGGAAGATGCCGAGCAACAGGTCATAGTCGCGCGCGATCAACGCCTCAAACGCGAGACTGCCGATCCCCGGCCACGCAAACACCGTCTCGACCAGGACCGAACCGCCGATCAGGTGCCCAGCCTGAATACCCGCCAGTGTGATGACTGGCAGCAGCGCATTGCGCAGCACATGAACCCAGGTGACGCGGTGCTCGGTGGCTCCCTTGGCGCGTGCAGTCTTGACGAAGGGATAGCTCGACACTTCCAACATCGATGCGCGCGTCAGGCGGACATAGACCGCCGAATAGAACACCGCGAGGGTCACCACGGGCAACACAGCGTGCCACGCGACGTCGAGCACGCGTGCCAAGCCGTGCAGCGGTACATCGACGGTCTCCATGCCGAAGGTCGGCAGCCAGTTCAACCAGACCCCGAACACCAGCACCAGCACGATACCGACTAGAAACAGCGGTGTAGCATAGAAGAACAGCGACACGCCCATGATGACCGTGTCGGCTATGCCGCCCGGCTTGCGGGCTGCGCGAACGCCAAGTGCGATACCGCTCGACAGCGCGATCAGGAACGCCGAGCCGGTCAACAACAGCGTCGCCGGCAGCCGTTCGAGGATCACGGTCAGCACCGGCCGCTGCAGGCGATGCGAAACGCCGAGATCGAAGGTCAGTACGCGCTCGATGTAAATCCAGAGCTGCACCGGCAGCGGCTTGTCGAGGCCGAACTGCTCACGCAATTGCCGCATAAATTCGGCATCCGCCTGCCCCGACTGCCCGGCAATAGCGCTCGCCGGGTCGCCGGGTGCAGCGTGGATCAACAGGAAGTTGACGACGACGATGGCCAAGACCATCAACGCCATCTTCAGTACCCGCCATCCGATCAGGCGGGGCATCGCATGGAGGCGGCTCTCCGTCATGCGAGGAAGACATCGTCGAAGTCGCCGGAAATGCCCATTGCCGTCGTAATCACGTTGTTGAGCCTCTTCGTGGTGTAGGTAGGGAAGCTCATCTGAATCAGAAACAGATACGGCATGTCGTCCACCGCGATGCGCTGGAACTCGGACAACAACTTCTGGCGCTCGGCGGGGTCCGTGGCGTAGCGCGACTTTGCCAGCAGCTCATCGACGCGCGGATTGCTGTAGCCGCCGACATTGTTGAACGCGACATTCCTGATGTTTTCCGAGGTGAAATACTGCTCCAGACCAATATTCGCATCGCCGACCTGATAGATGTAGTTGATCGACGTCTCATAGTCCCACTTCGCCATGCGAGCGGTGTGGCCGCCTGCATCGGTGGTATCCATGGTCACGTTGATGCCGATCTTCTGCATCGACGCACGGAAGTACTCCGACAGGCGTGTCCAGACCTCTCCATAAGGCAGCGGCATGTGGCGGATTGTGAAACGGATCCCTGATCCGTCCGCCTTGTGACCGGCCTCGTCGAGCAGCTTGTTCGCGGCCGCGATGTCGAACGGAGGCAGCTTGACCGTAGCGTCGTAGAACTTGGTCGTCTCGCACATCGGACCGGTCGCAACCTTGCCGCTGTTGAACCACAGTTTCTGCAGGATGAAGTTGCGATCGAGCGCCATGCTCATGGCGCGGCGTACACGCACGTCGTCGAGCGGCTTGACGCGCTTGTTGATGTCGATCCAGGCGAGCGGCCCGTAATATTCCCAGCCCTTCAGGGTGACCGACAGATTCGACTGAGCCTGGAACCGCGGCAGATCGAACGGCTCGATATCGTTGCCACCGGCAAGCTGTACCTGCCCCGATTGCAACGCGACAGCACGGCTCTGGCTGTCCGGCACGATCCGGTAGACGATTTCGTCGAGATAAGGCTGGTTCGGCTTCCAGTAATCCTCGTTGCGGCGCAACCGGATGAAGCTGCCGCGCTGCCATTCGACAAGCTTGAATGGACCCGTACCGACCGGCTTCGCATTGTTCGGATTGTTGCGAAGATCGGCGACGTCGTAGAGGTGTTTCGGCACGATGGTGAAACCAGTGCCGCCGAACCCGTACATGAATGGCGCATACGATTCTTTCAGAGTGATCACGACGGTGTATGGATCTGTGGCCTCGGCCTTCTCGATGCGAGCGAACACGATGCGCGCCCGCAGCGACAGCGTCATCCAGAACTTCATCGCGGAGAAGATGACGTCGTCGGCCGTCATTGGCTGACCGTCATGGAACTTGACGTTCTCCTGCAGACGGAAGGTATAGACCTTCTTGTCGTCGGAAATCGTCCAGCTCTTCGCCAACACCGGCACGAAGTCCAGCGTCGGCGAGTAAGTGAACAGCGGTTGGAAGATCTTGCTTACCACCGTCAGCGTCGGCCCCTGGGCATTAACGCCGATCATCAGCACCGGTGGCTCTGGCGTCAGCAGGCTGGTCAGCGTGCCACCACGCTTTGGCGTAATACCCTGCGCGATCGCATCATCAACGCGCATGAGAAACGGAGCAACGGCAGCGGCCGCAACACCCGCCTTCAGCAACGCGCGGCGCGAAGGCCCAGAAGCTGGCGACCGAATATCGCCATTCAGTTCCTGAGCCCCCGTTTCCTCGCTCCACCACGACGTAAAGTCACTCATTTCCCTGCCTCCTCAAATTGGTTTCGCTCTCAATTCCAGAACTATCGGTTCGCTCAGGAACGATCGAGCGACATCAATCGCCCGGTCACTGTGCGCGTTCGAGCAGTGGCACCGATGGCTGCCATCGTCATGGTGTTCGACCAACAGCGATCGCCGCCTACCTTAACCGTCATCAGAAGTTTCCCGTCGCCTTGATCTTCAAAGTCAGCACGCGGGTTCGATGCCGCACCATTGCGCGACAAAATTCGCGATCGTCTTGGTCGTCTCCCGCAGCGATTCCAGATTCAGGCGCTCGTTGAAGCCGTGGATGCGCTCGCCTACGGGGCCGTAGCAGAATGCGGGAATGCCGAAGTGACGATCGTGGAAGCGAGCGTCATTCAGGGAGGTCGCCAGCCGGCGTTTCAAAGGCTCGCCCGTCACCGCACGATGCGCATCTTCGAGAACGTGCCGAATAGCGGGATCGTCTCGCATCACATAGCCGTGCGAAAGGTAGCCCGACCACTCAACCTCGGGTGGATTGTTGGCGAGGAAGGGCATCTTGGCGGCAGCCGTCCTGATACAGGCGACGATTTCTTCCTGACAGGCCTCGACGCTCCAGTCCGGGAGCAGTCCGATGCGACAGTCCACCTCGCACCAGGACGGCACGCTCGATGCCCAGTCGCCGCCGTGAATAATACCGGGATTGAAATTCAGGGGATGCTCGATCTCGCCATAGATGGGATGGCCAGCCGCCCGCTCGTTCCAGCTATCTTCAAGCCTTTCGAGCGCGCGCACCATTTCCATGGCGGCCTTGATGGCGTTGAAGCCTTCGCCAGCATGCGAGACATGCGTCGGCTCGCCGGCGACGCGCAGGCGAAACCAGATGACGCCAAGGCAGACATCGCCAAAGCGTTGTCCCGTGGGCTCCGGAAGCAGTGCGCAGCGCGCACGAAGTTCGCCCGCCATGAAATCCTGGGCGGGCCATTCGGCACCGCGAGTGCTCGGGATCGAGACAAAGCGCTTGGTCCGCTCGACCTGGTCTTCGAAATCCCGATCGACGACATCAGCGATCTTCCTGCTGTCCTGGTCAGCGAGCGACATCTATCCTCCTGTTCGTTGCCTCGCAATCTGGTCATATGACCAAATCTCGTCAAGCGACCAATTTTAGGCAGCGTTGCTGACATTTTGGGCTTCTGGGGGGACGGGCGGATGCTGCGGCGAATTGACATAACCCAGCGCATCGCCGAAACACCCTGCCTATGAAGACCGTGAAGACAAAGAGCGAAGTCACCCGCGCGCAGATCATCCAGGGAGCATTGCAAGCTCTGGAGAAGACTGGCGTTATCGGTACCACGACCAGAAAGATCGCGGCGGAGGCGAATGTCCAGCTCGCGACGCTGCACTATCATTTCGAGAGCAAGAGCGCCCTTCTTGTCGCTGTTCTCGAAGCACTGATCGACGAGATCGCCGAGCGACTGCGCGAGGACCGAGGAGAAACCGAGCCCAACCTGGACGAACGCATCGAGATACTCATCCGCGGCACTTGGCGATCGATCATGCAGTCGCAGACGCGGCAAATCGTTCAATATGAATTAACGCTTTACGCGCTCAGAGAAGGAGCGCAGTGGTTGGCCGACCAGCAGTACGAAGCGTATCTGCGGCTGTACCGCGACCAGTTGGCCAGCAGATCGGGTAAGCCCGAGCTATCCTTACAGAGCTATACCGTTCTGGCTCGCTTCATTCTCGCTGGCATCGACGGTCTCATTCTGCAGGAGCTTGTGAAGCCCAATCGCAGCAGATCCGGTCGAGCCATTGAAGCGCTTATCCATGGCTCCAAACAACTCGCCCAGAAGCTTTTGCGAGAGGCCTAATCATACTTAACCAGAGGGGGGCTCTCGGTCTCCTATTGCTTCAAGACTGCTTTGCGCCGGGAGCTGACGTTCGCTCGTGGGCGCTTACGCTACCGCGCGCTGTAGGCGATGCAGCATGTAATCGATCTCCTCGCGCGCCTTCGCTGACAGTGCGGAACCGGGCTTGCGTTGGGCGTCCGACGCCAGAAACCCGCGCTTCATCATCACATATTTCCGCACGGCAAGGCCAACGCCCTGCTGCTGTTCGTATCGCAAGAGCGGCAAGTGCGCATCGAACAGATCATGCGCCTCGTCGCGCTTGCCGGCCTTCTGCAGCTTGACCAGCTCGACGAGCATGTCCGGGAACGCGTAGCCGGTCATCGCGCCGTCTGCGCCGCGCTCCATTTCAAAATCGAGGAACAGTCCGCCATTCCCGGTCAGAATCGAGATCGGCCGCAACGACCCTTCAGCCTGGAACGCACGCAGCGTCGATATCTTTTCAAGACCCGGCCAATCTTCATGCTTGAGCATGACGCAGGACGGGTTCTCCTGGACGATCTGGCGGATGACTTTCGGCGCCATCTGCACCGACAGTGTCAAAGGATAGTCCTGGATCACGAACGGAATGTCGGCGCCGATTGCCTCAATAGCCTGACGATAATAGCCTATGATCTGATCGTCCGTGCGCAGGCTCGGTACCGGAGCAATCATCACACCCGCCGCACCGTTCTCCATCACGGTCCGCGACAGCGCACGCATCGCGGCGAATCCGGGCGCCGAAACGCCGACGATCACCGGCAGTTTTCCGAAGCCCTTCACGAAATGCTTGGCGATTGCGATCGATTCCTCGGGCTCGAGCTTCGGCGCCTCACCCATGATGCCGAGCACCGTGACGCCGGTGGAACCAGCCTTGAGATATCCGTCGATCAATGTGCCTAGCGAGGCTTCATCGAGACGGCCATCGGGATGAAATGGGGTGGGCGCGATTGGGAATACGCCAGAGGCGGTTGCGTCGAGAGCCATGATTTGATCCTTCAGATGCTAGTAATGAGACCACCATCGACGCGGATGACCGAGCCGTTGACGTAAGATGCGCGGGTGCTGGCGAGAAAAGCGACCACATCAGCATATTCTTGTGGCTCGCCATAACGGCCGGCAGGAATACTGGCGGTGCTCTCCGCAGACACGTCCTCGACCGAGCGGCTTTCACGCTTTGCCTTCTGCTCGTCCAGGAAACGGATGCGACTGGTGGCAACCCGGCCTGGAAGCACGATATTGGCTGTGATGCCGTCACGCCCGACTTCGCGGGCCAGCGTCTTGGACCAGCCCACGAGCGACAGTCGCAGCGCATTCGAAATGCCGAGATTGGGAATCGGCGACACCACGCCAGACGATGTCGATGTCACGATACGTCCCCATTTGCGGGCGCGCATGCCGGGCAAGACGCGATCGGTCAGCGTGATAACTGACAGCACCATCTGCTCGAAGCTCCTGCTCCATAATGCCGGGTCCTGCCCGGCAGCAGGAGTCGGCGGCGGCCCACCGGTATTGTTGACAAGGATGTCGACCGGCCCGAACGCCGCCTCGATGGCACTGACGCGCGCATCCATCGCGGCACGATCGACCAGATCGAAGGCGGCGGCCATCGCGTCGCCTCCACCCTGCTTAATCTCCGCGACGACACGATCAAGCGCGGCCGCGTCGATGTCGGCGAGCGCAACACGCGCGCCTTCACTCGCCAGTGTCTTCGCGATAGCGCTTCCAAGGCCGCCGCCGGCACCAAGCACCAGCGCGACCTTGCCTTGAAGTCCGAAATCCATGTCCAGTCCTTTGTCGAGATGCGAAATCGATATGCGTTGGCCCGTCAGTCCAGACCTAGATTTGGGTCGGGCACGGCCACGCGTTGCAGGTAATCGGCCTTGCTGGAGTGCATGTGCTCGACGCAGAGCTGCGACAGCGCCCAGTTGTCGTGGCCACGCAGCAGTGAAATCATCATATCGTGCTGCTGGATCGATACCTGCAGGCCATCGTGATCCGCAAGGTTCTTGGCACGCATGGGCAGTGTCAGGCCCATGTAATCCTGCAGCGATCGCACCAGATACGGGTTTCCGCACGCCCCAAACAGAGCGATGTGAAACGCGTCGTTGGTATCGTGAATGCCGCGCAGATCGCCGCGCTCGGCGTACCGCACATATTCCGCCTGAATAGTTTCGAGCTCCATGATCAGCGACGCCTTGGCCGGTAACGGGATCATCAGTGCAGCCTGGCGCGTGAGCATCTCGCGCACCTCATAGATCTGCTTCACCTCGGCCGTCGAATAGGAACGCACCGTCGCGCCCACATTCTTCTCCCGCTGGACGATGCCGGTATGTTCGAGATGCACCAGTGCCTGGCGCACGAAGTGCCGCGAGGCGCCGTAGCGTTCCATCAGATTATCTTCGATCAGCCGCGCGCCCGGCGGCAATCGACCGAAGATAATATCCTCTTCGACACGTCGGATGATCTCGGCCTGTTCATCGGCGCGCGACGCAATTTTGGTGACAGTCATCTGGTATTGCCTCCTGAGGCTTCGCGCCCTGACAACCGGTAGCAATCCTCGACAAGGCGCAGGGTTTGCAGATTGTCCGCGGGAGAGGTCTCAAAAGGCGTGCTGCTTTGCAGCGCATTGATGAAATGCGCGATGGTCGCGTCATAGGACCCCTGATAGGTCGCAGCGAGATCGTAGGCGCGTATCTCGCTTTGCGCACCCGTCAACTTTAGCTGCGTACCTTCGAGCCGAATTGAACCGATCGTGCCAAGGACTTCGAGTTGATCGGCCTGCGATATCGGCGCGCCATGGGCCGCGAAGCTTGCGAACAAGGATACGCCCGCGCCGGTGTGGGATCGCATCTGGATCACGGCACCGTCTTCACCCGCAATATCCGGACATGTTTGGGTCAGCGCCGCGGCGGTCACACCCAGCGGGCCTAGCAGCATGCGCAAAGTATCGAGATGATGAATGAGCACTTCAGCCACCAGCATCCTGGACTCGCCGCGCATGAACGGCTGGCGCTCGATCGCGGGATATTGGCCGTTCGCGTCGGGAATCGTGCCCGATGTCAGCAGCGTCAGGCGAGCAGCTGTCACCGCCCCGATACGACCGTCCCTGATCCAGGATGCGGCATCGCGATAATATGCACGAAAGCTCCAGTTCTCATGCACCATCAGCCGGATGCGCCCCTCGACATCACGAGCCAGCGCCTCGGCTTCTGCGAGTGTCGGAGCGAGCGGCTTCTGGCAAAGGACCGGCAGACCAAGATCGGCGACGAGGCGTACCAAAGGCGCATGGAAGGTTCGCGGCGCAGCAATATCGACCGCATCGAGTTCACATTCCGCCAGCATGTCTTCCGCGCGCGAAAAGCATTGCCCGATCTCGAACTGCCGGGCGCGCGCGGTAGCATGCTCCAACGAGGGATCGGCGATCGCGACGACCGCAGCACGCCCCGCGAGCTTCTGCCAGGCCAGCAGATGATATTGCGTGACCCACCCCGCACCTATCAATCCGATCCGCAACGGTTTGCTCATTGCCTGATGTCCCGACGCTTCTCCCCGATGACGGCCCGGCCCGTCGCCGCGTCGAACACGAAGACTGCATTGGCAGGGAAGTACAGATCGACGGTCTCGTCGATGGCGACAGGCACATGACGCGGCAGTCGCGCCGTCCACTCCACGCCCGGTTCGATTTCGACCAACAGCAAGGTTTCCGCGCCCAGCGGCTCCACCGCGATCGTGCGCCCCCGCACATGACCCGCAGGCTCGCTGCCCAACGCCGCCTTGTTGATATGCAAATCCTCCGCGCGCACGCCGATCGTCACTTTCTGGTCTACCAGCTTTCCCAATAACTGAGGCGACCAGCGCGTCAGCGCCGTCTCAAGGCTCTGGCTTCGTGCCACAGAGCCTTCATTGGCCGAAGTGACAACCGCCGTCGCCAGATTCATCGGCGGCGATCCCAAGAAACGAGCAACGAACGTGTCCGCCGGCTCCCAATAGACGTCGAGCGGCGCACCGATCTGGGCAACGCGTCCGGCATTCATCACGCAGATCCGGGTGCCCATAGTCATGGCCTCCACCTGATCATGCGTGACATAGATCATGGTCGATCCCAGCCGCTTGTGCTGCTTGATGATTTCGCTACGGGTATTGACGCGCAGCGCCGCGTCGAGATTGGACAGCGGCTCGTCGAACAAGAACACCATCGGTTCCCGCACCATGGCGCGCCCGAGTGCGACACGCTGGCGCTGGCCGCCTGATAGCGCGCTGGGCTTGCGCGCCAGCAGCGGCGTCAGACCGAGGATATTCGCCGCATCCTGGACCCGGCGCTCGATCTCGGCAGCGGCGAAATTGCGTCGGCGCAGTCCGAAAGCAAGATTGTCTGCGACACTCATATGTGGATAGAGCGCATAGGACTGGAATACCATCGCGATGTCGCGGTCCTTGGCCGGCACCTGATTGACCACGCGATCGCCAATTGAGAGCCTGCCGGAGCTGATCTCTTCCAGGCCCGCGATCATGCGCAGTGTCGTCGACTTGCCGCAGCCTGAGGGCCCGAGCAGAACCATGAATTCGCCGTCGCCGATATGAAGATCGACCTTGTCGACGACCACCGGACCGGTGGGCCCATATTGTTTGGAGAGTTTGTCGAGGGTGACAACGGCCATGGCTGCCTCTTACTTGATTGCGCCGGCAGTCATGCCGCGAATGAGTTTCTCGGAGAAGAAGATGTAAACGATGATCACCGGAATGACGGAGATCATGACGCCGGTGGCGATCATGCCGATGTCCTGGAAGTGATCGCCCATGAAGGCACGGATGCCGACCGGCAGCGTGCGCTTGTCGGGGTCGGTGATCAGCACGACGGCAAACAGAAACTCATTCCAGAGCTGTATGAAGTTCAGAATCAGCGTAGTGGCGATCGCCGGCATGCCGATGGGCAGCACGATGCGCCGGAAAATTTCGAGATCACCGTAGCCATCGATCTTGGCGGCGTCGAACAGATCCTGCGGAATGCGCGCAAAGAATCCCTCCAGCAGATAGACTGTCAGCGGCAGCTGCAGCGACACATAGACCAGCGTCAGCCCGAGCAGGCTGTTGTAGAGATTGTAGTCGACCAAAATCTGATACAGCGAGATCAAGGTGATCTGCGGCGGGAAAATGATCGACGAGAACAGGATGCCGTAGACCAGGCGGTTGCCGCGGAAACGATAGCGCGCCAGCGCATGCGCCGCTGCCGCGCCGAGCAGAGTCACCACGGCGACAGCGCCTACCACCACGATCGTCGAATTCCAGAAATAGGTCGCAAAATCGGAATCAACCCAGGCGATCCGGAACTGCTCCCAATGGAACACTTTCGGCCACGCATAATGGTCGGCGCTGATTTCGGCGGTGGTGCGCACCGACATCGTGGCCAGCCACAGAAACGGACCCAGCGTGTAGATGGTGTAGAGGCCCAGCACGAGAGCAAGCGCTCCGCGGCTGAAGAAGCGCGGCAATGGCGCGCGCTCCGCAAGCATGGCAGCCACGATCAGTACTCCAGACGTTCGCGGGTCGCCAGAAGGCGATTGAGGATGATGACAGCGGCGCAGACCACCACGAACCATACCGACGCGATCGCGGAGGGATAGCCGAGATCAAAGGTGTTCCAGTTGAAAGCGCGCTTGTAGACATAGGTGGATACGGTTTCGGTCGCCCATAGCGGACCGCCCTGGGTCATGATCCAGACTAGGTCGAAGATCTTCATCTTGCCGATGAAGGCGAGGATATAGAGGTTCAGCAAGGTCGGCCGTAGCATCGGCACGATGACGTAGCGCAGCTTGGCGCCCCAGCCGCAATTGTCGAGTTCGGAGGCTTCCAGCACCTCGCGCGGCAACGAATGAATCGCCGCAAGGCAAACGACCATGTTGAAACCGGCCCATTTCCAGGCATGCGTCACGATGAGTGCGCCGAGCGCTAAATTTGGATCCCCGAGCCAGGACGACGCCAGTGCCCCAAGTCCGACGGCGCGCAGCATCGCATTGAGGATTCCCCAATCATAGTTGAAGATCCACATCCACAGGATGGCGACGACGACATAAGACAGAAGGACCGGCGTGAACCACGCCACCCGCAGGAAGCGCGCGGCAGGAACGCCCGCGTACAGCGCCAGCGCGAGCAGCAGGCCTGTCACGACATCGAGTACGGGCGCGATGAACGACCAGATGAATGTGTTCCGCACCGACACCCAGAACGTCTCGTCGGACATCAGCGCGCGATAGTTATCCAGGCCGACGAAGGTCGCATCGAGACCTTCGATGGTGAAGAAGCTGTCATAGAAGGTTCGAAACGCCGGATAGGCGGTCAGTCCGACATACACCGCCAAAGCTGGCGTCAGAAAGACGGTCAGCACCCACCAGCTTGCCCGGCGCGGATCGGCCAGCGAGGGGGCCGCGTGTTGAGCCCCCTCCTCGGCAGCGGATGGAATGCTGATCGATGTCATTGTTACTACTCAGCTCTTGAAGCAGGCGCTGTCCATCTTCTCCGCGGCTTCCTGAACGCTCAGGAGGCCAGCAGGAAAAGCGTTGTTCATCACCTGGGTGTAGGTCTCCGCGCACTTGGCCCGGTAGTACAGCAGCGGCGTGCCGAAGAAGTATTTGACGTTCTTGTTGCGCGCGTTGAGCTCCGCAAAGTAGTCCTTGCGTGGGCTGTTGATCTTGGCCGCGTCGGATTTCAGACCGGTCTGCAGCGAGACCTGCTCCATCCACTTGGTGCCGTTCTCGACGGTGGCCATGGATTTCAGCAGCGCGCCGGCGCAATCCTTGTTCTTGCTCTTCGAGTACATCACGAAGCTGCCGGCGACGGCGAGCGTCTTGCAGTCCGGACAGGCGCCCTTGTCCATTGCCGGAAACTGCATGATGCCGAGCGGGAAATTGGCCGGCATTCCGCCACCTTCCGGTGGCGCAAAGGCGCGACCGGTGAACCAGCTCGGATCCGGGAAGGTCAGCGCGCCCGGCGTGTTATAGAAATAGAAGTGGGACTCACCGAGCTTCAGCGTGGAAAAACTCTTCGGATAGGCGCCGGCATCGACGAGCCCCTTCATCCAGGTCATGACTTCAACGACGCGCGGATCCTTGAACGACAGCCCGCCATTGAGCAGCTTGCCATAGTCCTCGGTACCGAGCTTGCGGAGCAGCGACTCGAACAGAAGCAAGCCACCCGGGAACGGACGATCGCCGACGCCCTGCGACACCGGGGTGATGCCGGCGGCAACGCCTTTCTTCACCAGATCGGTGAACTGCTCCTGCGTTAGCTGGAACGACGCCGGTACATCCACGCCGACCTTCTTGACCGCGTCCTTGTTGTAGTAGAGCTCGACCGTATAGGCCTCGACCGGCAGGCCGTAGACCTTGCCTTTCGATGTCCAGGCCGGTTTCGACCAATCCTCGTATTGCGCCAGATCGACATAGCTATCCAGCGGCTCGAGGAAGCCTCCGGCGAGAAATTCCGGCTGATCCGGCTCCATGTAGAAAATGTCGGGCGCCTGCCCGGTCCGCACCGCCGATTTGGCCTGGGTGTAGAGATCCGCCTTCGGAATGAAGCTGAGCTTGACCGAGCACTGCTTGTTCGCAGCCTCGAAGTCCTTCACCCGCGTCGTCACCCAATCCTTCTTGGCGGGCTCGTCGGGCCAGTTGCTCCACATCGTGATCTGCGTGGCCTGCGCAAAGGCGGGAGCAGCGCTCGCGATGGCGGCTGCCGCGACAGCCGCAGCCAGTCCAATTCTCCGTGCCGTCATGGTGATCTCCTCCGGATGTCCGTTTTTTTTAATTGAGCCCGACCCTGAAACAGGTCCAGCCACATTGTCAATAATAAATAATCAAATAAAGCGATATTAGCGATTATACCCGCTACATCCAGTCAGATTATTGACAATATCGACGACGCCAGCGATGTAACGAAGAAAATCGGCTTTGGTGGCCGCAGGGGAGACGACATGTCCAAAGGGCTTCGCAAAGGGCTGACCAACTATGGCGACGCGGGATTTGCGCTATTTCTGCGCAAGGCGTTCATCAAGGCGATGGGCTATTCGGACGATGCGCTGGAGCGCCCAATCGTCGGAATCACCAACACCTACAGCGACTACAATCCGTGCCACGGTAACGTCCCTGCCATCATCGAGGCGGTGAAGCGCGGCGTGATGCTGGCCGGCGCGATGCCGATGGTGTTCCCAACCATCTCGATTCACGAAAGTTTCGCGCACCCCACGTCGATGTTCCTGCGCAACCTGATGGCCATGGACACCGAGGAGATGATCCGCGCGCAGCCGATGGACGCCATCGTGGTCATCGGCGGCTGTGACAAGACGCTACCGGCCCAGATCATGGCCGCGGCATCCGTCAATTTGCCGACGGTAGTGATCCCTGTCGGCCCCATGGTCGTCGGTCATCACAAGGGTGAGGTGCTCGGCGCCTGTACGGATTGTCGCCGCCTCTGGAGCGCGCACCGCGCCGGCGAAATCGACGCCGAGGAAATCGAGATCGTCAACGAGCGCCTCGCGCCCTCCGTCGGCACCTGCATGGTGATGGGCACCGCCAGCACGATGGCCTGCGTCACGGAAGTGCTGGGCCTGTCGCTGCCGATGAGTGCGACCATCCCTGCCCCGCACGCCGAACGTTTCCGTCTCGCCGAAGCAAGCGGCAAGCGAGCCGCCGAAATGGCGGTAAGCGGCGGACCACGTCCCTCGGATTTACTGACGCCTGCGGCTTTCCGTAATGCCACCGTCGTCATGCAGGCGATCGGCGGCTCCACCAACGGCATCATTCATCTCACCGCCATCGCCAACCGAACGCCGTACGGTTACGATCTCGACATGCTCGACGAGATCGGTGGCATTGCGCCCGTGCTGATCGATCTGAAACCGTCGGGCGCGCACTACATGGAGCATTTCCATCACGCTGGCGGCGTGCCCAAATTGCTTGCAGAACTTGGCGACCTTATTGATGGCAGTGCGCCGACCATCGCAGGCAAGACGCTGGGCGAGATTGCCGCCGAAGCTGAGATCGTCCCCGGTCAGGACGTCATCCGGCCGCGCAGCAATCCGATCAAGGCCGAAGGCTCCATGGCGGTGCTGTATGGCAACCTGGCGCCTGGCGGCGCGATCATCAAACGCTCGGCTGCGACACCCCGGCTGCTGCAGCATACCGGCCGCGCCGTGGTATTTACCTCTGTCGAGGACATGGCACTACGGATCGACGATCCCGATCTCGACGTGACGGCTGACGACGTTCTGGTGCTGCTGAACACCGGCCCCAAAGGGGCACCGGGCATGCCGGAAGCGGGCTATCTGCCGATCCCCAAAAAACTCGGCCGACAAGGCGTGAAGGACATGGTGCGCATTTCAGATGCCCGCATGAGTGGCACTGCATTCGGCACAATCGTGCTGCATATCACGCCCGAATCCGCGGTGGGCGGCCCGCTCGGACTGGTGCGCAACGGTGATCAGATCAAGCTGGACGTCGATGGGCGGTCCATCAGCCTCCTGGTCGATGAATCCGAACTCGACGGGCGCCGCGCGGCACAGTCACAGGTTCATGCAGTCCTGCCTGAACGTGGCTACGCTCGCCTGTTTCAGCAGACAGTAACGCAAGCCGACGAGGGCTGTGACTTCGATTTCATGATCGCGAAAAAGACGTAAGACTTTACCTCGCGATCGCGCATCGGTCGCTGTGAAGCGAACGACGCGGCTTGGGAAGCTACGGCACTGACAGGCAAGCGCAGTCTGCGTCTGGCGGCCGAGTTGAAGCTTCTGCACCGGACCGACCGGTCAGCGCCGAACCGGTCCGAAAAGACCTGCATGCGCAGTCCACGGGCGAACCTGCTTTGAATCGCGCCACAGGAGTTTCGGGCGTCAGACGCTGAGGTAGGCGCGCTGTATCTCGCTGTTGTGTGTCAGATCCTGCATCGAACCTTCGTACATAATCTGCCCCTTCTCAAGTACGTAGGCACGATCAGAAACCAAGCGGGCAAAATGAAAATTTTGCTCAGACAGCAGGATACTTGCTCCGCGTGCCTTGAGCGCCAGGATCATATGCGCCATCTGCTCGACGATCACCGGCGCGACGCCTTCCGACGGTTCGTCGAGCAGGACCAGTAGCGGATTGCCCATCAACGTGCGGGCCACCGTGAGCATCTGCTGTTCGCCGCCGCTCATCTGGCCACCGCGCCGATCCTGCATGCGGCCCAGATTGGGAAAGAGCTCGTAGAGCGCGTCGGGCGTCCAGTTGAGTGCGGCACTTCCATCCGCCCACTGCCGCGGCGCTTGCCTGCCGGTTTCCAGATTCTCGGTCACCGTCAAATCAGGAAAGATACGCCGATCCTCGGGCACGAACCCAAGCCCCATGCGCGCCACCTGGAAAGGCGCCTTGCCAGCGATGTCCTGCCCCAGGAAATTGATCTGCCCCTCGCTCCGCGACAGCAGGCCCATGATGGCCTTGAGCGTAGTGGATTTGCCGGCGCCGTTGCGCCCCATGAGCGATATGACTTCGCCACGGCGCACGTTGAGCGCAACGTCGAACAGGATGTGAGCTGCGCCATACCAGGCGTTCAGGCCGGAAACGTCGAGCAGGATCGGATTCACGGATGCAGTCATGCGGGTATCCTTGCCGCGACGGCCGGTTCCGGCGGATGTTCGAAAGTCAGGCCGTTGCCGAAATAGACTTCCTTGACCTTGGGATGACTGCGGATTTCGTCTGCTTCCCCTTCCGCAATCAATTTGCCGCGGGCGAGCACGATGATGCGGTCGGCATGGGCGAAGACGACATCCATGCTGTGCTCGGTGAACAGCACGGCCATGCCGCGCTCAACCACCAGCCGCTTGGTCAAAGCCATCAATTCGTTGCGTTCGCGCGGCGCCATCCCGGCGGTCGGCTCGTCCATCAGTAGCAGCCTGGGATTGTTCGCCAGGGCCATGGCGAGCTCGACACGCTTGATGTCGCCATAAGCCAGTTCGCTGCAAGCTCGGTCAGCCTGCGCGTCCATGCCGACCTGCTTGAGCAGCATCAGCGCCTCATCGCGATAACGGTTTGCGGCGGGACGCCACAGCGAAAAGATCTGCTGCTGATGGGACATCACCGCCATTTGCACGTTCTCGACGACCGTGAAGGATGCGAATGTCGCCGCGATCTGGAATGTGCGTCCGACGCCCAGGCGCCAGATCGCGCGCGGCTTCATCCCGACGAGCTCTTGCTCGGCCAAGCGGACGGATCCGCCCGAGGCACGCAGCTGGCCGTTGACCATATTGAAGGTGGTGGATTTTCCCGCACCGTTCGGGCCGATCAACGCCAGCAATTCGCCAGGATGAAGGTCGAAGGTGATTCCATCGACGGCACATACGCCGCCGAAGGCCATATAGAGATCGCGGACCTCAAGCAGCGCGCCACTCATGTCAGCTTCTCCCGTCGGACAACGCCCACGGCTGGACGATACAGCTGCCATAAGGTTTCGATCTGGCGCGAGATACCAGCCAGCCCCTCCGGGAAGGCGAGCACCAGAAACAGAATAATGCCACCGAACAAGGCCCGCCAGTAATCCGTGGCGCGCATCACCCAGTCCTGCAGCACGCCGAACACAGCCGCACCGATCACAGGCCCCGTGAGTGACTGTATGCCGCCCAAGAGAACCATGACGAGACCGTCGACCGATTTGCTGACCGAAATCACATCCGGCGAAACGCTGCCCTTGGAGAAAATGTAGAGCGTGCCGGCCAATCCGCCGAACACGCCGGCGATCGTGAAGGCCAGCCACTGCACGAGCTTCACATCGATACCGATGGCCTCGGCACGCAGCGATGAATCCCGTCCGGCCCTCATCGCATAGCCGAACGGCGCAAACACAAACCGCCGCAATGCATAAACCGAGAGTCCGACCAATACGAGCGTAAGGTAGTAGTAGCGCGTTCCGCTCAGCCAATCCTCCGGCCAGATGCCCACCATTCCGTTGGAGCCGCCGGTGACCGCATCCCATTGAAACACGACCGACCAGACAATCTGCGAGAAGGCGAGCGTGAGCATCGCGAGATAGACGCCCGACAGCCGGACGCAGAACCAGCCGAACAGCAAGGCGCCAAGACCGGCCACCAGGGGAGCGACCAGCATCGCGAGCGGCATGGGCATGAATGCCAGTTTGACCAGGATCGCCGCACCATAGGAACCGAGGCCGTAATAGGCGGAATGCCCAAAGGAATGCATCCCGCCCGGTCCCATCATGAAATGCAGACTGACCGCGAACAGCGCCGCGACCAGAATGTCCTGACCGAGCACCGCCGCATAGGGCAGCGATTGATCGAGCATAGGCAACATCGCCATCAACAGGAAAACGCCGATGACCGTCATGCGAAACCAGTTGGAACCCGGCTTCAACGGTGCTTCAACCGGCGCCGAGTTACGACTGGTCGCTTGAAGTCGTCCCAACAGCCCCCACGGCCGGATCACAAGGACCACTGCCATGATCAGGAATTCGACCACCAGAGTGAGCTTGGAGAACGAGATCTCGATCCCCGCGAGATGAACCGTACCGATGCCGATACAAATCGCCTTCACCTCGGCGATCAGGAGCGACGCCAGAAAGGCACCGGGGATGGAGCCCATGCCGCCTACCACGACGACGACGAACGCATCACCGATCGTCGAGATATCGACGGTGAGACTCGCCGGCTGACGCGGAAGCTGGACCGCTCCGCCGAGTCCCGCCAGCATGCAACCGAGTGCAAACACGCCGGTGAAGAGCCACGCCTGATTGACGCCGAGCGCGCCCAGCATCTCACGGTCGTGTGTTGCCGCACGCACCATGACGCCCCAGCGCGTCTTGGTCAGCAGCATCCAGAGCAGGCCGAAAATCGCAGGGCCGATCACGATCAGGAACAGATTGTAGCTCGGATAGGCACGACCGAAGAGCTGGATAGCGCCCTCCAGTCCTGGTGCACGACGGCCGAGCAAATCCTCCGGCCCCCAGATCCATAGCGCGGCATCGTTAAAGACAAGCACCAGCGCGAATGTCGCGAGCAACTGAAACAGCTCGGGCGCCTTGTAGATCCGACGCAGCAGTAGAATTTCCACCAGCGCGCCGAGCAGTCCGACAGCCAGTGCTGCGAGCACAAGCGCGCCCCAAAAGCCAACCGCTCGCCACGGCCCCACGCCGATACGTTCGATCAATGAATAGCTCACATACATGCCAAGCATGAAGAACGAGCCATGGGCAAAATTGACGATCCGGGTGACGCCAAAAATCAGCGACAGGCCGGTCGCTACCAGGAACAGGGACGACGCCCCGGCCAAGCCGTTCAACAATTGAGCCAAGAGGGCAGACAGATCCATGGCAGTCTCGCTCGGGACAGATGTGGCATCCAAACGCGACCGGGCGCCCTCGACAGGAGGGCGCCCGGCATCAGGTTAGTCGGCAGGACGCAGCTTGCGCACTTCGTCGTCCGACGGCAGCAATTTTTCGCCCGGGGTGTAGTGATAGTCGACCATCACGCCCTTGCCGTCCTCGACGGCGAGCTTGCCGACATAGAGGCCCCAGGTTGCCTGGTGATCGATCTTGCGGAAGCTGGTCTTGCCGTCCGGCGTATCGAAATTGAGCCCTTCGAACGCTGCAACGAGCGAATCGCTGTCGGTCTTTCCGCCGGATGCCGCGACACCCGCCTCGATGGCCTTGATCGTGGAATAGCCGATGATCGAACCGAACCGCAGATTCTCCTTGCCGTACTTCTTCTGGTACTCGGTCAGGAATTCCTGATGGGCTGGCGTCTTGATGCTGTACCAGGGATAACCGGTCACCATCCAGTTCTTGGGGATCTCATCGCGCAGCGGTTCGAGATATTCAGGCTGACCGGTGATGATGCTGAACACCGGCATCTGGTCGCCGAGATACCCGCGCGTATTGCCCTCGCGGATGAACTGAGCGAGATCGGAGCCGAACAATGCGTTGAACGTGGCCTCGGGCTTGGCGTCGGAGAGCGCCTGGATCACGCTTCCAGCATCGATCTTGTTGAACGGCGGCGCCTGTTCGGCGACGAACTCGACGTCCGGCTGCTTCTCCTTCATCAACCTCTTGAAGGCTGATGCGGCCGACGTCCCGAATTCATAGTTCGGATAGATCAGTGCCCAGCGCTTCTTCTTCAATTTCACCGCTTCGTCGACCAGCGAAGAAACCAGCATATAGGTCGAGGAGTCGAGGCGGAATGTGTACTTGTTGCCGACGGCCCAGACGATGTTATCGCTCAGCGCCTCGGTGATCAGCATGAAGCGCTTCTTCTGCTTCGCATAGTCGGTCAATGCCGTACCGATATGCGCGTAGAAGGCGCCGGCAAGGATGTCGACCTTTTCGCGGGTGACCAGATCTTCTGCCTGGCGGATCGCTTCGCCCGGATTGGCATTGTCATCGCGGGTGATGAGCTCGAGCTTGCGCCCGGCCACACCGCCCTTGGCGTTGATCTGATCAATGGCGAGCATCATGCCCTTCTTGTAGCCGTCGGTGAAGACCGGCTGGGACTTGTAACTGTTGATCTCGCCAATCTTGATGGTGTCTTCGGCCCTGGCCGGGACCGAGGCTCCAATGGCAATCGTCGCCAGGCCAGACAGTAGGACGTGTCTAAAACTCACTTGCTTGGTCATGACTTACCTTCTCCGGTTGGTGATGCGATCGTGAAACGCTTGTGGTTACTTGGAACAACGTGGTGGCGGCTCCCGACGATCGACCGTGCCGAACAGGCAAATGCCGATCTGGAGCATGCCGTCTGACTGGGCGCAGCTCAGGAAGCAGCGCTCAGGGCCGGGGATTTACCGAAGCGATCACGGCAGGTGCGAGCGTCGTATTGGTAGACCCACTCAGCCTTGATCCCGACCGCGTTGGGGTTCTTCGCCTGCTCGAGCTTGAATGCGAGGTCGCGCGCTTTCGATTCTTCGGGAGAAGACAAATGATATGTGCGGCCACGCTCACGTGCCTCGAGCTGAACACGCGTGGTGCGCGGACGGCGCTCGGCCTCATAGGCATCGAGCGCCGCGCCGAGATCGCCAGGGCCGAAATGGCTCAGTGCCTGCGCGAGAACATAGCCGTCTTCGACTGCCATGGCTGCGCCCTGCGACAGGAAAGGCAGCATCGGATGCGCGGCATCGCCGAGCAGCGTGGCATTGCCGCGCGACCAGCGTTGCATCGGATCGCGATCGAACAGCCCCCACTTGTAGATCTGGTCGGGATTGGTGAGCTCGAACAGACGGATCAGGTTGTCGTTCCAGCCCGCGAACCCATCAAGCAGTTCCTGCCGGCTGCTCTTGATGGTCCAGGACTCCTCGACCCAATCGTGATTCTCATTGACGGCAACGATGTTCACCATTGCGCCACCCTTGACGTAATAGGTCACCACGTGCCCCTTCGGTCCCATCCAGAAGGCAGACGTCGGCGTGACGAAAGGCAGTGGAAACTGTTCGACCGGAACCAGCGCGCGCCAGCACATATGGCCTGTGTAGCTGGCCGGCTCCTGTCCCCAGAGCGCAGCACGAACAGCCGAACGAACGCCATCCGCGCCGACCACCAGATCGGCCGCATATTCGCTGCCGTCGTCAAAGCAAGCGATTGTGCGCCCGGCCTGCTGACGCAGCCCAGTGCAGGACACACCGAACGTGACGCGCTCAGGTGCGATATCTTTCGCCAACATGGTGTGCAGGTCGGCGCGATGAACGTGGTAGAATTCGGCCCCGAAAACACGAGGACATACTTCACGGAGCGGCGTACGAAACAGCTCTTCGCCGCTCTGCCAATTCCAACCCACCATGGCCTCCGGCAGGAAGCCCGTTGCGATCAAATCCGGTCCTAGGCCGAGCGCTTCAAGCACCTTGACGGCGTTGGGCGTCATCTGCACGCCGGCACCCACTTGGCTCAAAGCCGAAGCGCGTTCGAACATGTGATAGTCGATACCGAGCCGGTCCAGACTGCGGGCCAGTGCCGCGCCGCCGATACCGCCGCCAATGATGGCTACTTGGAAATTATGTTTCATGTTGTCTCCGATCACAGGACGTCACGTGAATTAAAGGTCCAGCTCGAGTGTGGTCAGCCCGCGCGAGCAGCAGGCCATCATCGTGTTGGAAGACGCTCTCGCCGCGGGCGCAATCACTTGGTCGCGATGATCGACGCGCCCCGAGAGAACGCGGACTTCGCAAGCACCGCAGACGCCTTCCTCGCATGAGTAGGAGAGATCGATTCCGGCAGCGAGGCAGGCGCTGAGCACTGTCTCCTGTGCCCCGACATCGAGCGTGCGCCCCGAGCGCGCCAGACGAACGGTGAAGCTGCCCGCGGGGCCGGTATCCGCCGGCGCCACGGCAAAACGCTCGCGATGCACGAGGTCGATCGAACGCCGCTCAGTCAGTTCGTCGAAGGCATCGATCATGCGCGTCGGCCCGCAACAATACAGCGGCGCCTCCATCGGCGTATCCGCAAGGACATCGGCGAGACGTGGCGCTGGTCCACTGGTGTGATGAATCCGCACGCTACCGTCGGCGACGGCGGCGAGCTCGGCATGAAACAGGGTCGCTTCGGGGCTGCGCGTCCAATAGTGCAGCTGTACCGGCTGACCATCGGCGACAAGCTTGCGATACATCGAGACGATTGGCGTGATGCCGATGCCGCCAGCGAACAGGTAACGTGTCGTCTCGTTGGTAGTGCCGAGCGGGAAATGATTGCGCGGGATCGAACTCTGATAGATCTCCCCTGCAACCGACTGCCGATGCCAGGCACGCGAGCCCCCTCTTCCGTCGAACGCCTCCTGCACCGCGATCTCGTAGCAGTCCGAAGCTGGCTGCGGCCAAAGCAGCGAGTACTGCCGCATCAGTCCGGGCGCCACCTCGAGATCGAGGTGAGCGCCGGGCTCGAAAGCCGGCAGCGTCGCGCCGTCCGGCGAAGCGAGCCGGTAGAGATTGATCCCCGGCACTCCGTATCGCACTTCGACCAGTCGCAACCTCAAGCCGAGGTCAGATGACGCCATAGGTGATGCCCTTGGCGCGCAGCCAGCTCCGGTAGCGTTGCCCCATCAGGTCCGTTCGGTGATGCAACTCGTAGCGCAGCTCCGTTGGAATGCGCTCCGGTCGCTGCGACTCGACGATCTCGCGATCCTGATTGAAGACCACGTCCGCCCGATCACGCACGACTTTCGGATCGGGATGCGGATTCAGGTTCATCGCTGCGCAAACGCGCGCGATAGTCGTCTTCTCATCGACCGGTTGGCAGACGAAGAAGGTGGCGAAGATATCGGACTTGTCGGAAACGATATTGCCGGACTTGTCCGCCTGCTGGGTTCGCTTCGAGAAGTAGGCCACCAGCGGACGGAACGTGTGATAGGTGTAGAACGCCATCAGCGGAATGCCGCGCGCATCGCCCCACGGCTGAAACACCTTTATTTCCGACGAGCAGAGGCCGGTATCGACCTCATACACGTCATAGGGCTCAAGCCGATCCGGATTGTCCATGACGCCGTTCAGGCCGGCATGGACGAACGGGAAGTGGCTGGCATCGATGAAGTTTTCGATCGAGCGAAAGCCATTGGCCGAATACATATAGGGGCCGCTATGGACCTTCAGAAAGCTCGGATCATCCCATTGCGGGAACACCGGTATGTCGGCCGTCGGCTCGCCGAGACACACCCACACGAAGCCATAGCGCTCGACTGCCTGATAGGGGAAGGCGCGCGCCTTTTTCATCGGCGTCTCGTCGGGAGCAGCAGGCATGAGGGTGCAGCGACCGCCGCCGTCATACTCCCAGCCGTGATAGGGGCAAACGACGCGATCGTTCTTGATCCAGCCTCTCGACAGCCGGGCGCCGCGATGAATGCAGAGGTCTTCCCAGGCATGGATATCGCCGTTTGCCGAGCGCCAGACGATCAAGTCGCGCTCGAGCAAGCGAACGGGATGGATTTTGTCGGAGGCGAAATCGGAGGAATAGCCGACGACATGCCAGTCGTTGAGCAAAACCGGATCCTGACAGCCATCCTGCGCGGTGATCGGCCGCTGGGCCGATAAAGTCGTGACGGACATTCGTGGCTCCTCGAACACTGGCCGCAGCCTGACATTAATTGGCCGGCCATATAATTATTTTGTTGGCCAGCTATATAATTTCAATTTGCAATCTCCGTGCCAGCCTGAGAAAAGGCAGGAAATGGCTTCCGCAACACCGACTCACGGTTCCGCAATGCCTTCTTCGCGATTTCCGCGACGTCGCTTGCATCGATTTTATGCGCCGGCCTGCTCGAATTACTGCCACGGCACCGGATTCCAGATGAGGTCCGCATGAACCGCATTTCAGGCCGCCGAGGCGTTCCTTCTGCCGAACCGCCGACCAAGCGTCCCGGCCGGCCGGAAGGCGGCAACGGGACGATGCGCGCCGGCATCATGGATGCCGCTGAGGTTGTGTTTGCCAATCAAGGCTATGCGGGAACGACGCTGCGCGAGATCTCCGAACTGGCCGGCGTGACCCAGGCGCTCATCAGCTACTATTTCGGCTCCAAATTCGATCTCTTCAGCGAGACCTTTCTTCGGCGCGCAACGGCGATCGGCGACGCCCGCGTCGAAAGCCTGGCGAGATTACAAACCGAAGGCAAAGCTAGGGACGTCGTCGCTATCGTCGAGGCCTTCCTGCAACCTGTCCTGCTACTGCGCTCAACCGAGCATGGCCCCGCCTTCCTGCGACTCCATGCCCGCCTGCATACCGAGCCGCCCAATCTCTCTTACGAGCTGCGCAAGACGGCCTATGACGAGTCCACGCATCTTTATATCGAGGCGCTGCACAAGGCGTTGCCGCATCTCTCACGCTTCGACGTGCATTGGCGTATGACACTCATGATCGGCACTTATCTCTATGCGCTCTCCGACACCAACCGCATGGAGGACATGTTACCTGACGCCTATGATCCAAAGGATGCCTCGAGACTGATGACCGAGACCGTCGCCTTCATCGTTGGCGGCATGTGCCGGGAAGCAACCGCGCCTCTCGCCGCCGCGCCGACGAAGGCCAAGCGTCGGCGAAAAACGTCGTGAAAGTGCCGTTGTCCCGGACCTGGATCGGGACGATGACGGCCAGTCACTATATCGATGATCGCTCCCCGCCTCTGGCCTCTCAAGCTCACCATTGCTATGCCTGACAAGACTTCTCCGTCACCATGTCGGATCTGCCGGCGCGGGGATGGCACTAACCGAGGTTGAAATGGCGGTAGCGAAAACTGCTCGCGCGACCAAGAAACGGGGAAGCCTGGGGCGACCGGAAGGACGCACCGAGAGCCGCGAGGCCCTGCTCGATGCCGCCGAGCGCTACTTCGCCGAGCGTGGCTATGCAGCAGCAAATCTACGCGAAATCGCTGAAGACGCCAATGTCACCCAAGCCATGGCCAACTACTGGTTCGGAACAAAGCAGGAGCTGTTTCGACAGGTCTATCTTCGGCGCGGTGCGTGGCTGGCGACGCGCCGCATGGAACTGCTCGACGAGGTGACGGCCAAGAAGCGTTACGCCCTCGAAGACATTCTTCGCGCTTACATCACGCCGCCATTTCAGCTGCGCGAGTCCGCTCAGGGGCGCGCGTTCCTCCGTCTGCAGGCGCGGCTTCACGCCGAGCCTGATGAGACGGCCTACGCATTGCGCCGCGAGGTTTACGACCAGCCGGTGCGGGCCTATGTGAAAATTCTGGCCGCCTTGTTGCCGCGCCTCACCGATGAGCACCTTTATCTGCGTTTTGCGCAATTCATCGGCATCTACATCTACATCTTGTCGGACGCCCATCGCATCGACGAGATCAGCGGCACGCGATGCCGGCCGCCGTCTGCCGCCAAACTGATCGACGAAATCGTTCGGTTCACGGCTTCGGGCTTCAAAGGCTGAGCGCTGCCGGAGCTTGCTTGTTCTGCCGGCGCACTGCCGATCAAAACGGCTTGCAAGAAAACTAATCGTGCGTTTAATTATTTCGCGTGACGCCAAAACGCGTGCTGAAGACGCGGCCGGCGCCCCGGCGCTCGCGCGCATAACGACAAGACAGATCATGCGGCGGCGCTCCACCAGGGAGCCGAGCTTTCGCAATAGCCTTTCGAGAGGAAGAAGTGATGGATCACGCCAGCTTCACTGAAATCTGCCTACATCAGCTCAAGATGTCCGGGGTTCGCGAAGGCGAGCGCCTTGTCGTTCTGACCCAGGGCAGCGATCGCCTGTCCTATGCCGATGCTTTCATGGCGGCAGGGCAGCGCCTCGGCGCCAGGATGTATCACATGCGCCTCCCTGCGCCGATGCCGACCGCCGGCTGGAACGTCGGCGTAACCGGTCTTGCCGCTCTGCCCGATGCAATCGAGGCGCTGAAGAATTGCGACATGCTGATCGACTGCATCTTCCTGCTGTTCTCGCCGGAGCAGTTTGCGATCCAGGCTGCCGGCACCCGCATCCTCACCGCGGTCGAGCCGCCGGACCTGCTGGCCCGGATGCTTCCCTATCCCGAGCTGCGCGAGAAAGTCGAAATCGCCGCCAGCCTTCTCGACAAGGCGAAGGTCATGCGGATCACGTCGCCACACGGCACCGACGTGACATACAGGCTGAACACCTACGATACGATCGCGGAATACGCCTGCAACGACACGCCCGGTCGGTGGGATCATTGGCCTTCGGGTTTCGTCTTCACCGGTGGAGACGATGACGGGGTCGATGGCCAGATCGTGGTCGCGACCGGTGACATCCTTCTTCCGCAGAATATCATGGTTCGGGAACCGATCACTTACACGATCGAGAATGGCTGGGTCACCGACATTCGCGGCGGGCTCGAGGCCGAAATTGTCAAGGCCTACATGGCCTCGTTCAACGACAAACGCGGTTTCGGCATGAGCCACGTCGGCTGGGGCATGAACCCGCAGGCCAGATGGCACAACTTCGTACCGGGCGAATTTACCGGCGGAATGGGAATGGAGCCACGCAGCTTCTACGGGAACGTCATGTTCTCGACGGGCCCGAACAGCGAACTGGGCGGCCCCAACGACACCGCCTGCCACCTGGACATCCCGATGCGCAATTGCTCACTTCTGCTCGACGACGAGCCCGTCGTGATCGATGGCGATGTAGTCGTGAAGGATATTCAAATGAGCCGCTAAGCGGCCGCGAGCGCCGGCAGCGTATTGCGTGCATCGATCGACGCGATTCTAAATCGGAGCCGACGTGGGTTACCCGCTGATTTCTACAGAGACCTCGGTTGAATTCCCGACGGAGCTGGCGCCTCAACCGAGCTGGCCGTCCGCAAACTTCACATGCTGTCGAGCTCTTTCTCGATGACTCACGCTGTGACTGCTGCGCAAAGACAGCGCTTGCACTCTACGGCGCGCACGCAATTCTGAAGACGCTGGCGCCTTTCGCGGCCAGCAGTGGATAAATACACGGGGAAACGCACTTCTCTATGATGGGCGCTGGGAGCAACACTAGGAAGTAGTGGCATATCCTTTGCTTGTACTCGTCGGATGCTTCAACCGCCAACCGAACGGAACGCGACATGCACTCGCCAAACTGGTCATCGTGGAAACTCAATGTTTCACGGGTGCTTGAATGGTCCTACGGCCATCTTATCGTAGCCGAATATGACGCGAGCCACCCTCAATCCGAAGGCGGCGCGCGAAACACGTATCAAGCGATTTGGTCGCCTGAGAATGGATCCTCTGCTTCCCCTTCGCATCACGAGAACGACTAGGGCCGCGGGCCACCAGGTCGAACTGACGGCGGCTTCCCCCGGACGCGCTCGCGTGACCATTCTCGCCTCAGACGTACGAACCTGATCACCCAAGTGGTAGACTGCTCCTGCCACGTGGTCCCGCTGCTGAGGGCCTTTCCAGATGCAATCGCGACCGCATCAACTTCGTGCGAAACACTCTCGGCCAGCCGGCGAGCATGCCCGTGATGTTGAACGAAGCACCGATAGTCGCCACTAGTAACATGACAGCCGCCGTCAACTTATCCGAAAATTTGTCGACTGGCCCGCATGAGCTCAGTTCCAATAAAAACGCAGCCGGTTTCGACGCCGGCTGCGTTTGCGCAACGTGGATGGCGAGACGGCGGGTGGTTGCCCGGTGGCCTCTCGAGAACGTGCACGCATAGATCGCCCTAGGCTACTTCTGTCTTCGAGACCAACTTCTGTGCAGATCGTCGCTGCTGCACACGAGATTTGGATGCACGCATGCAGAGTTCGCAGTGCCGCCTCATCCAACATGGTCTGGACCAAGCTAAGATTGAGAACGATACGCGTGAATGGCGGCTTTGCGCCATTAGGGGCCAGTAATAAAGTTTCCGGCACGATGCCTAGAAACGAAAGTCATCGATTATGCTCACCGCGATAACCGCAAACGCCCGCCCTTGCAACTCCGATACACTTCGAGGTCGTTCCGATGCAGTTGCGCTACAGAGTTGGGACGTGCCAGCTCAATTGGCCTGCACGCCGGAATTCTTCACGATCGGCGTCCATTTGTTCACCTCGCTTGCGACAAAGGCCTTGAATGCCGCTGGCGTCGATCCTTGAACGACGAAACCCTGCGCCGCGAAAAAATCCTTGATGTCGGGAGATTGCATGGCCTTGATCACCTCAGCGCCCAGCTTTTCGACGATGTCGGGCGGCGTGCCGGCCGGAGCAAACAAGCCCTGCCATGACGACGCCTCGAAACCCGGAAGTCCCGCTTCATCCAGGGTCGGCACGTCTGGCAGCAGGGGAAGCCTCGTCTTCGAGGTAACGGCAAGTGCGCGCACCTTTCCGGCCTGGATCTGCGGCATCAGCACCAATACGTCACCGAATGCGGACTGGATCTGACCGCTCATGAGGTCGGTGAGCATGGCCGCGCTGCCGCGGTAAGGAATGTGCACCATCGAGACGCCAGCAACCTGCTTGTACATCTCGCCGGTGAGATGCATCGAGGTGCCGTTGCCGGGCGAGCCGAAACTCAGCGCGTCCGGTTTCGACTTGGCCAGAGCGAGAAACTCAGCCGCCGTAGTCGCCTTGACGTCGGGGTTGACGGCGAGCACGAGCGGCGCGCTCACCATGATCGACAATGGCGCGAAATCCTTGACCACGTCGTAGGGCAGTTTGGGGTACAGGGGCTGTGCGATGGCGTTGCTGCCAGTCACACCCGCCAGCAGAGTGTAGCCGTCGGGTGCAGATTTGGCCACGAAGTCGGCCCCGATGGTGCCGCCGGCACCCGGGCGATTATCGACCACGACCGGCTGGCCCCAGCCGGCGGCGAGTTTTTCTCCGAGACGCCGCGCAAGCACGTCGGTGCTGCCGCCGGACGCGAAGGGCACAACGATATGGATCGGCTTGTTCGGGTAAGTTGCTTGCGCATAACCCGATACAGGCAGGAACACCGCGAGACTGGCCAACGCCAGCGTCGTGCGGAGTGACATCGGGAAGCGGATCATAGGCAACTCCTTGCAAGTGGGGCGGCGGATCCAACTGGAGCCAGAGATCCCCAGCCACCACCGCCAGCGGTTTCGATGATCAGCACATCGCCTGCGGACCACGCGATGCGGGCGCGCGCTGGCAAGAACTCCACCGCTCCGCCCACACGCAAAACCCGGGCCACCGAATTTGCGCCGGCGTCGCCGCCTTGCGCACCGCGGGCGCGGCCGACATGGCGCTCTCCGCGATAGGCGATCCAGCCCTCACCTTCGAGCAGACGATAGACGCGTCTTACGCCGTCACCGCCGCGTTGCATGCCGTCGCCGCCGCTACCGCGGCGGATCTCGTAGCATTCCACGCGCAGCGGCGCTTCGGTCTCGATCACCTCCAACGGCGTATTACGGGCATTGCCGACGTCGGTGGAAACGCCGGCGCGGCCAGACGCGTTGACGCTGGCGCCGGCGCCGCTCGCGATGATCTCGGTGAACATCCAGCGTTGCCCGTCCATCCGCGTGCCGCTGAGCGCGAGGACAGTGGCCACACCGGCGTGTGGCGCCACGCCCGTCCCGCCTGCCGACTGCGACCAGGCACCGAGGATCGCGTTGCAGGCCAGCTTCACGGTTGCCGTGCGCGCATTGACCGCTGCTGGCAACATCGGATTGACAAGGCTGCCCGGCGGAAGCTGCAGCGTCAGCGGCGCCAGGCAGCCCGCATTGTTCGGCGCATCCGGTGCTAGCGTGCGCATGAAGAACAGGGCTGCAGACAGCATGGCCGCCGGCGATGCGTTCAGCGGTCCACGGACCTGCGGCGCGCTTCCTTCGAAGTCGATGACCAGCGCATCACCCTGCTTGCGCAACGTCACAGCAATGGTCACCGGTGCGGTGTCGGTGTCGCTGCCGTCGAGCTGGTCGCGCCAGCTCCACGCGCCATCGGGCGCTGCTGCGAGGGCTGCACGGGTCATGCGTTCGGTCTGCGCGAGCAAGGCATCGCAAACCTCCATGAAACGAGGTCCGGTGTGTCGCACGATCTGCTGCAGTTCACGCGCGCCCTGTGTCAGCGCAATCCATTGCGCCTTGAGGTCACCGCGCAAATTATCGGGCATGCGCGAATTGGCCACCAGGATGGCGTCAATGTCGGGCTGCACACCATCGGCGCTGCGCCAGCGCACGGGAGGAATGCGCAAGCCTTCCTGATACACTTCGGTGGCGTCAGGCGGGATGGAGCCGGCGGCCATGCCGCCCACATCCTGATGGTGTAAATTGGCTGCAGCCAAGGCAATCACCTCGCCATCGACGAAGATCGGGTGCACCAGCGCGAGATCGGGCAAATGTGTGCCGCCGGACCAGGGATCGTTGAGCAGATAGGCGTCTCCCTCGGACATCGCTGCGAGCGGGAAGCGCGCGAGCACACCGGCCACGGCCGGAATCAGCGATCCCAGCAACAGCGGTAGCGAGCGGGCCTGGGCGAGCAGGCGTCCGTCCGGCAGGAATAGCGCGGCGGCGCAGTCGCCGCCCTCGCGGGCGATGGACGATACGGCAGCGCGCATCATGCCAGCCTGCATGCGATCGGCGGTGCCTTGCAGCGCCATTCGCAGCGGCTCCATGCGCAGGGCGATTTCTGGATCGGGTGCGTGCTCGTGCGGGGGCGGCATCAGGCCTTCGCCTCCAGCGCCAGTGTTTGGTCCGGCATCAGCCGCCAGGACCAGCCTGCGGGCACCCATACGGTGGTCATCGACGCGAATAGGGCATGCGGCCCCTCGCCTTGCGGCGGCAGCGAATCCCAGAGGCAATCGCTCGCCACCAATTGGACAAGTCCCTCGTCCGGATCGGACAGCATGCCCAGCGCCGCGATCACGCTGGCGTGCGGCATCACCAGCACACGGCGGATGCCGGCTGTTTCGGCCACTTCGGCCGCATGTTGCGCGCCGCCGCCGCCGATGGCGACAAGTACCGCGTTGGCAGGATCGAGGTTGCGCTGGAAGGCGTGGGTCTTGAGTGCTTCTGCCATTTCCGCAGCGGCCGCGCTCACGATGACCTCGGCTATTCGAGATACCGACAGACCGAGCGCAGCGGCAACGTCGCCGAGCGCGATCTCGGCCGCCGCACGGTCCAGCACGATCCCGCCTGCCAATCGCGGCGGCAGACGATCCAGCACGCATAACGCATCGCTTAGTGTCGGCAAATCACCACCCAGACCGAAGGCGGCTGGCCCTGGCCAGGCGCCTTGCGAGCGCGGCCCCAGGCGCAGTGCGCCGCCCGGTAGCACCGACACCACGCTGCCGCCGCCGATGCCGATGGAGGTAATGTCCACGCAGCGCTGGCGGATCGGCAAGCCGCCACATTCCAGCGCATCGGTGAATGTCGGCCTGCCCTCCAGGAGCAGACTGATGTCAGCGCTGGTGCCTCCGACATCCATGATGATCGCGGGTCCGGACGCGCATCTGCTGATGCTGGCGGCCACGCCCTGCAGCGCCGCGCAGGGACCGGACATCGCGAGGCCGATCGGCTGTTCCGCGAGGTCGCGCCATGGCGCGGTGCCGCCGGACGATCGCATCACGCGCGGTGCCGGCAGGCCGCGCGCCATCAACGCGTCGGCCAATGCATGCAGGTAATCTCCTGCCAGCGGCTTGGCATAGGCGTCCAGCGCTGTCGTCAGCCATCGCTCGAACTCCCGCGGTTGCGGATCGACCTCACTCGACAGTGAGACGTACAGGCTCGGAAGACGCGCATGCAGCGCGGCGCGCACGGCACGCTCGTGGCTCGGATTGAGGTGCGAGAACAACAGGCCGACAGCCACGGCGCGCACACCGGCTGCGCTCACCGCATCCGCGATCGCGTCCAGCGCCGACAGGTCGAGCGGTTCGGCCTCGCGCCCGGCGGCATCGATCCGTCCGGAGATTTCGAAACGCAGCGGCCCCGGAAACAGTTTTGCGTCGGGCAAGGCTGGCGCGATGACGGGCTCGTACAGCTCCTTGCGATCCTGCCGCGCCAGTACAGGCACATCGCGCATGCCGCGCGTGAGCACAAGGGCGACCGGCGGCTCGTTCAATTCCAGCAACAGGTTGGTGATGACGGTCGAGCCGTGCACGACCCGTCTGACATCGCCTGCCCCGATGCCCGCCTGCGCGCGCAACAGATCGAGCGCTTCGACGACCGTCTCCGCCAGCGGGCCTCCGGCGCGCGGATGTTTGAGTGAGGCGATCTGTCCGTCGTGTCGCAAGGCCACTGCATCGATGAACGTGCCACCCATGTCCGCCGCAAGCGACCAGGGCGGGCTCAACGGAATCGCTCCGGCGAAAACGGCGTGAGATCCACCTGCGTCGGGCGTCCCGCCACCAGATGCGCAATCTCGCGGCCGGTTGCCGCGCCCATGCACATGCCCATATGGCCGTGGCCGAAGGCGAGCCAGGCGTTATCGACCGCGCGGACCGGACCAACCACGGGCAGACTATCGGGATGACAGGGACGATGACCCATCCAGCGCGTATGGGACGACGTGTCGAGGTGCGGGAACAGCTGCTGCCCCTGACGTAACAGCGCATCGGCGCGCGCCATATTGGGCGCGGCTTTCAGGCCGGCGAATTCCACCGTGCCGGCCAGCCGAAGGCCCATGGCCATCGGGTTGACCATCAGATTGTGCTCCACCGCCATCACGGTGTGGCGCAGTGTCAGGTTCGAGCTCTGCACGGTGACGTGGTAACCGCGCTGTGTCTCCAGCATCACCGGGCTGTCGAGCGATGCGGCCAACGCGCCCGACCATGCACCGGCCGCCACCACCACGCCATCCGCCGCCAGCGGCTCGCCGCGTTCCAGCCGCACGGCCGTGACGCGCTTGCCCTCACGCTCGAAGCCGCGGACGCGGTCGCGGACGTGGCGCGCGCCGTCCGTGATGCAGCGATTGTAAAGTACCTTGACGAGGGCAGACGGGTCGGACGTGGAGCCGTTCTCGGGCGCCAGGATGCCGAAGCGGAAGCGTCCCTTGAGGTCTGGCTCGAGAGTTTCGAGCTCATCCTGATCGACGTCCTGCATCTTGACGCCCAACGATCGCCGCAGGTTCATGCCCCATGACCACTGCGTTGCGGTCTCCCGCGACGAAAAGACGTAGAGGCAACCGCTGCGCCGCACGAGCTCCTGCGCATCGGCATGGGCGAGCAGCGGATCGTAGCAATCGAAGATTGGCTCCAGCAGTGTACGCAACGCGGTGGCGATACGCGTCACCTCTTCGCGTGACGAATGATGCAGCAAGCGCAGGAGCCACGGTGCCACCCGCGGCGCATAGGCCCAGCGCACCGTCAGCGGCCCCAATGGATCCAGCAGCCAGCGCGGAACCTTCTTCCACATGCCCGGCATACCCACCGGCAGGCAGGCGCTGGGCGATAGCGAGCCCGCATTGCCGAACGAGCAGGCTTCGCCCGCCTCCAGCGGATCGACGAACGTCACCGCATGTCCGTCGCGCTGCAGCCATGCGGCCGTGCAGGCGCCGACGATTCCAGTCCCTATGACGACAATGTGCATGGGGACGAATTCTGGAAAATAACTCCCCCATCACACAAGCGAATTCTTCTAATACTCTCATCAGGCTTTCTGATACCCGAACCACGCCAGCGGGAGACTCCCATGCGGCCCGACGTTCTCTCCAATCTCAGCCTGCGCCAGATGCGGGCCTTCACCGCGGTTGCGCGGGCCGGCAGCTTCACGACGGCCGCGCGGCAGATCAACCTGACGCAATCGGCCGTCAGCATGCTGGTCCAGCAGCTCGAGGAGACCCTCCACCTGAAGCTCTTTGACCGTGGCGCGGTCGTGCAGCTAACCGCCGCCGGCCAGCAATTGCTCCCTTTTGCGCGCCGCATCCTGGATGACGTTCAGCAGATCGCCGAGGGCGCTTCGGACCTTCGCCTGCTTCGTACCGGTCTGCTACGCGTGGCCGCCCCGCAGATGCTGGCATGTACATGGGTGGCGGCGGCGCTGGGCGAATTCGAACAGGCTCATCCCGACGTCGGCCTGCGGGTGACCGACGCGATGGCGGATGAGGTGGTGAGCATCGTGCGCCGGGGCGAGGCGGAACTGGGTGTCGGCCCCGAGCGCGCCACCGGCGATGATGTCACCAGTTCGTTCCTGATGGATGTGCCGATCCGCCTGGTCTGCGCGGCGCGCAATCCGCTGGCGCGCCAACAGGCAGTCTCCTGGAAAAAACTGCGCGACGCGCGCTGGGTGATTTACTCCAGCGAGTTCAATCGGCATCTGGAACGCCTGCTGCACGAACACGATCGCTCACTGTCGATGCAGACCGCCGTAGAGGTCCAATATCTCACCACGGCGCTGGCGCTGGTGGGTGTTGGCACCGGCCTTGCCGCCGTTCCGGACTACGGGCAAATCTTCGCTGCGAATTTCGACGTGCGCTTCATCAAGCTCCGCGCCCCGGAAATCAATCGTCGCTACTACATCTACCAGCGACGCGGTCTCGTGCTCTCACCGCCTGCGGAAGCCTTCGTCAAGCTGCTGCGCCAGCGCGCGGCATGCAACGGCGGATGAAGCTGGGCGCACGGATTTACCGGGTGTCCGAGACAACAGCTGCTCGCAATGACGGAGTATGAGGCATCGGCCAAATACACTGTCACTCCTCATGTAGGCGGGAATCCAATACGTCGCAGCTTCTTGAGCAAACCATAGCTATTTCGGATTACTAGATCGCTCGGTCAGCTCAACGCCCAAAGGCGCATCACGTAGTGATGCGCCTCAGTGAGAATTTGGAGATCCGCGCCAACGGACTGAGCCCACCTTGCAGCCATTTCGTTTCTACGGCTACAGCTTGGCGTTGGCGCCGGGTTGACGTCACTCATTGCAAAATGGCGAAATCACACCGAGTTAGCTGATCGCCGATAACTGTATACGAAAATGCAGTTTCTTATGCAGTGGTTCGGTTTACGCCAAAAGGTCGCAGCCGAATGAAGAGGTCAGGAGAAGGCCACTTTTTGCGAGATCCCCGCTATCCGCATCTCGAGCCACACTAAGCATATCCGCTTTGCGCCACCAAAAGTGCACGTGCTCGAAAGGCAAAATCTCTTCGATGCTTGCCCCGGAATCCATTTCGGATTTCTTGCTAACCGCCATCACCGACAGCTACGGGATCGTTTTCGCGTCTTGCTCCGGGCGGCTCAATAACACCAATCCGGTCAAGATCGCGGCAATCCCACCGGCTTGATACCAGGTTAGCTGCTCTCCCAGCCAGACGATGGAAAACATCGCTGTGCATAGCGGGCTGAGATACAGGAATCCTGCGGCACGCGTTGGGCCATTTGTGGCGACACCGTACAGATAGAACACGTTGCCAAGCATGGTAGGTCCAAGTCCGGTATAAGCAATCGCCCCCAGAGCGGTGGGCATGTCGGCATCGGTCCAAGCGAACCAAGGCCCTCCGCGGGCGACCCAGATCACATAGACGGGGAACAGCACGACGACGAGACCCGCCCAGGCGGTCACCACTGTGAGGGGCAAGGTCTCGATCGTGCGCGACCATTCGCGCACCCGAATTGAGAACCAGGCGAAGAAGGCTGCAGCCAGGAGTGACCAGAGATTTCCGAGGCTAAGCTGCAGCCCGGCCAGTCGTACTGGATCACCTTTGCTGATGATCAGGATCGTCCCGATGAAGGCCAGAGCCAGCCCACCGTAACCCGCGCGTGTGATCTGCCCTCCCCCCATCATCACGCCCAGCAATACGACCCATACGGGCGTCGTGGCATTGATGAAACCGACTTCGATGGCCGGGCTCTGATAGGCACCACCGATCAGGAGATACGAGAACAAGCCCACCCCGAACACGCCGCCGATCGTCAATTCCCGTAGTCGCGGGCGAATATCAGGCCAGCCGCGTTGCAGCACCGGCCAGGCGATGACAGTGAGAATGATGACGGCGGGAAGCCAGCGCCAGAACACCAGCGCTGGCAAAGGCGCTGCGTCGCGTGCGGCACGGGCGACCACGTGGTTGCTGCCCCAGAGTGCTGCCGTCGCGATCAGCGCGAGTGTGCCGAGCGATCGCGACCCACCGGTCATGCCCGATCAGGAGACGCCTGATGACGCCCCCGCTGCGAAACGTGCCACGGCAGGGAGAGCCGCTCGGCATAGTCGACCAGGAAGAAGAGAATGGTTCCAACGACACCCAGCAACAGCAGCGACACGAACACACGCACCGTGTCGAACTGCCCTTGCGCAACGAGGATTTGGAATCCGATGCCACGACTGCCGGCGACGAACTCACCGACGATTGCGCCCACCAGCGCAAACGAAATCGCCACTTTCATGCCTGCAAACAGGCTGGGCAAAGCGCAGGGAAAGCGGATTTTGATCAATATGGCCCACGGCGGTGCCTTCGATACCTTGGCCAGCGCCAGCATATCGGGATCGACCGACCGCAGGCCCAGGACCATGTCGATGACAATCGGAAAGATCGCCAGCATCAGTGCAATTGCAACCTTGGGCTCGGGACCGGTACCCATCCAGATCACGAACAGCGGGGCCAATGCAACCTTCGGAATCGAGTTGAGCGCCACGAGAAGCGTATAGATGGTCCGTTCAAGAAACTTGGAATAGACGATACCGACTGCCAGCGCGACGCCGATGACGACCGCCAATACAAAGCCGAGGCATGTCATCCAGAGCGTAAAGCCGAGATGACGCAGGAACAGACCCGGTGTCTCCAGAAATGCAGCCAAGATCGCGGAGGGCGCCGGCAAGATGAGCGGCGATGGCTGAAACACGCGAACGCCGATCTCCCATAGAACAAGAGCCGCAACCAGCACGACGATGACGTCGCGCGTTTCGTTGTCCCCCAGAAACAAACGCCTTGCGAAACGCATCATTCCTTGACGATCCCCAACTCGGCGAAGTGATGGCGAATCCGGTGCACATAGGCCGCAAATTCCGGCGTGTCGCGCACGGCGAGCAGGCGCGGCCGCGGCAGATCAATGGTGATGATATCGACCACCATGCCCGGTGCCTTGCTCATCATGACGACGCGGTCTGACAGGAAGACGGCTTCCGCGATTGAATGTGTGATGAACAGCAGCGTTTTGCGCGTATCCTGCCAGATTTGCGCGAGCTCTATATTGAGGTCATCGCGGGTCATGGCATCAAGCGCGCCAAATGGCTCGTCCATCAGCAGCAGATCGGGATCGGCCATCAATGCACGGCAGATCGATGCGCGCTGACGCATGCCCCCCGATAGCTCCCAGGGATATCGATGTTCGAAACCGCCAAGACCGAAACGATTCAGCAACGCGACCGCGCGTGCGCGTTCATCGGCAGTCGGCTTGCGCGTGAATTCGATCGACAGCAGGACATTGTCGAGAATGGTGCGCCAGTCCAGCAGGACATCGCGCTGGAATACGACACCAAGTCGATCCGGCGTGCCATCGAGCGGCTTGCCGCCGATGTCGATCATCCCGGATGTCGCGCCCTCGAGGCCGGCTACCAGCTTCAGCAACGTGCTCTTTCCGCAGCCGGACGGGCCGACCACGCTGACGAATTCCTGCGGCCGGATATCAAGGTTGATATCCACCAGGGCTGCGACCGGCCCGCGCGGGGAGGCGTAAGTCTTCCCCACGCGGCCGAGTGCGACATAGGCCGCCGTTTCTAATGAAGCGGGAGCAGTCATGTTACTCGACGAGGCTGTTGGTGTAGAAGTCTGTCGCCTTCCAGCCTGCCGACAATACGCCTGCAGCTTCCATCGATTTCCCTGCCGCTTCCCAATCCGCCTGTGCCTGCCAGCCGATCGGCTTGCCCTGCGAGGCCGGCGTGTCGAAATAATCCAGCGTCAGCTTGATCTGTCCCAGCAAAACAACGGGATCGAGCTTTGCATCCGGGCGCTCCGCGATCATCGCCTTCACGCCGTCTTCGGGATTGGTGCGCAGATGCTGCCAGGCGCGTTGCTGCACCTCGATCAGACGCTTCAACGCCGGTCCCTTGCTGGCGATCACTTCGTCGCGGGCGACCAGACCGTAGCTCGGGAATGCAATCCCCGCATCCGATGCCAGCAGACACTTCGACGGGCGGGTCGCTTCCGCGAGCGGGAGCGCCGAGCCGACGGTCGACATCAGGCCATCGGACCGCTTGGCAATATAAGTGCCCCACAATGCAGCAGGATCGACAACCTCGACCTTGAGATCGTCGCGCGTCAGCCCGCCTGACTTCAGATAGACATCGATGAAGGGAGCCCACGGGCTCGCCGCAAAGACGACGACGCTCTTGCCGCGCAGATCAGCGACTTTCTGCATGGGTGAGGCCTTGTCGACCAGAATGCAGAGATCGGTCTTGCGCTGAAACGTCGCGATCGAACGGATGGTCGCGCCCTTGGCCCGTGCGGAGCCGACCAGCCCGACCTGAACCTGGCCGACGTCGGCCTGACCGGCATTCACCAGCTGGATCGTGTTGCCGGAGCCGCGACCGTCCTGAATATCGACGTCAAGCTTGGCTTCCTTGAACCAACCGCGGTTCTGCGCCAGATGCATGGCCGCCTGCACGCCCCATGGCGAGAAATCCAGCCGCACCGATAATTTATCCTGGGCCAGCGCGGGAGAAACACTCGCCCCGGCCGCAACACCTAGAAGCATCAGGGTCGATAGAAAAAGTCTTCTCATGTCCCAATCTCCGGTTTGATTACTCTGTGTCGGCGCCATCCGCTTCTGCCGGCGAATTCTGCGTCAAATAGCTCAGCACCATCTCGACGACGTGCTGGCGTCGCTTGAGCACCCGCCGGCGCGCCGCGAGATCGCGGTCAAGCAGCCAGGACAAGGTGTGCTGATTGGATAGGAAGAAGTAAGCAAGGCCAGAGATCGACATATAGAGATCGACCGCATCGACATTGGCGCGGAACACGCCTTCGGCCTGACCCCGCTTGAGCAGGATCTGGATCGTATCGAGCAGTCCGCGATAGAGCGGCTTGATGGTACTCGATCTTTTCAGGTTCTGCGCGTAGTGGATGTTCTCGATGCTCATCAGCCGGATCAGATCCGGCGTGTCCACGAAATGATCGAACGTGCTGCTGACGAGCCGCTTCATGCCTTCGACCGGCGGCAGATCGCGCAGATCCTCGTCCTGCTGCTTGGCGCGCAGGTCCGAATAGATGCGTTCCAGCACGGCCAGATAGAGCTCATCCTTGGAGCCGAAATAATGATAGATCAGGTTCTTGTTGACGCCGGATTGCTCGGCGATGCGATCGACCCGCGCGCCGTTGAGCCCGTTCGACACGAATTCGATCCGCGCCGCATCGAGGATCTTGGCGCGGCTCGCTTCCGGATTGCGGGTGATCTTGCTGGGTGCCGCCACACTAAGCTCCATGGCGCCTTTCCGGTGTTGGCGAAGCGGCACGCTCGGATCGTAAAGCCGCAGTCGCCTCGACGTCTAGCACGTCAAGCGGGCCGAATGTCACGGCATAATGCTTTCGCGCGAACTCCGCCGTGATCTTGCCGTCCAGAAAGTCCTCGCGCACGTCAAGGGGATCGCGCAGCAGCGGATTGCCAAAGCCGCCAGCGCCGGCCTGTTCGTGGATCAGCAGCGCGCCCTCGCTCACATTGCGCGTGATCTTGCCGGGAATGGCGGTACGCTCGTTGCCGATCTCGATGTAGTTGTTCGATCGGCCACCGGGCTCGCCGCCGTTGAGACCGTAAGGATGAAATTTGACGCGATCAGTGCGCAGCTGCAGCAGCGCTTCGGGGGCAAGAATGCGGTAGCTGCGGCGAATACCGACACCCCCGCGATATTGTCCTGCACCGCAACTGTCGGGCACGAACGAATAATCCTCGATCCGAACCGGATGTTCAGCCTCCATCACCTCGACCGGCATGTTCGAGAGATTCTGCGAGGCATTGGTGACGGCTTCGAGCCCGTCCTTGTCGGGGCGACCACCCCAGGCGCCGCAGATCATATCGACGATGATGAAGGGCTGTCGGTTGGGTCGCAGCCCGCTAATGCAAATGACACTATTGCCACCCTCGCCCGCTGCCGGCACTTTGTCCGGCACGATTTGCGCGAGCGCGCCAAGCATGGCGTCGAACACACGATAGCCGGTCAACGCGCGGGCTGCACAAGGCCCCGGCATGACGGGATTCAGCACAGACGCTTCCGGCGCCCTCACCTTGATGCAACGGAACAGGCCGACATTGTTCGGCACGTCCTTGGCCAAGACGCAGCGCACGCTGAGATAGGTCAGCGAATGGGTGAAGCTGAGCGTGGAGTTCAGCGCGCCCTTCACCTGCGGCGAAGAGCCGGTGTAGTCGACATCGAGCGTGCCGTCGCCATTGACCGTGATCGCGACCTTGATGGGGATCGGCGTATCTGAAAAGCCGTCATTGTCGATATAGTCGGTGAAGCTGTAGGTGCCCTTCGGCCAGGCCTTGATCTCCTGCCGCGTCAGCCGCTCCGCATAGTCGAGCAGCTCCTGCATATAGGCGTCGACATCGTCGGCGCCGTAACGCTGCATCAATTTTTCCAGCCCGCGCTTGCCGACCTGCGCTGCGGCGAATTGCGCCGAAAGATCGCCCCAGACCCGATCCGGCACCCGGACATTGATCTTGATCAGCGTCTCCAGCGTCGTGTTCAGCACACCGCGATCATAGAGCTTGAGCGGCGGGATCCGCAGACCTTCCTGATAGATCTCTGTCGAATCCGATGCATTGGAGCCGGGTACGCGGCCGCCGACGTCGGTGTGATGGCAGATCACAACCGCAAAGGCGCGTCGCTTGCCGCTGTGGAAGATCGGCACGAACATGAAGATATCCGGCAGATGCATGCCACCATGATAGGGATCGTTCATGATGACTACGTCGCCGTCATGCAGATCGCCTTCGTACTTCTCCAGCACGGACGCCATGGCTTCGGGAATCGCGCCGAGATGCTGGGCGATGGTTTTGGCCTGCGCCACCATCTGACCGTCGCCGGCGCAGATCGCTGCTGAGAAGTCCATCACGTCCTTGACGATTTCCGAGCGCGCGATGCGTACGACCGTATAGGCCATATCATCGGCGATGGAATCCAGACCGCTCTTGATAACTGCGAAAGTGATCGGATCAACTTTCATACTTCGAACTCCAGCACGATGCAGCCGATCGCATCCTTGTGCACCCTGGCATCGGGCGGCACGATAATGGTTGCGTCAAACTCTTCGATGATGAGCGGCCCCTGCTGCGGTGACGATCCCACCGCGCTGCGATCCACGATATTGACGGCAACAGCGGCTTCACCGCGCGCAAACGAAACGTCGCGCGTTCCCGAGCGTGATGCGCCCTGTCGCGCCGCGATCTTCATGGCCGAAAAATCCAGGCGGTTTTCGCGTAAACCGCGGCCGGCGACGCGAACCTTCATCAGCTCGATCGGCGTGGCGTCGCGATAGCCATAGGTCTTGAAATACTCGGCGATGAAACGTTCGCGAATCTGATCGAAATCTTCGCCCTCGAACGGCACAGTCAGTTCGGTTGCCTGACCTTCGTGACGCAGATCGGCCTCCCACAGGAACATCGTGCGTTCGGCCTGATAGCCATCGCCGGCGAGCTGCCCGGCTACCTGTTGCTGCAGCTCGGACTTGATGGCCTTGAGATCGCTGACCTGCATCTTGTCGAGATACAGACTGACGGTCTTGAGCGCGGTGTGTTCGATATCGGAGGCCAGCATCCCCAGCGCACTGAAGATGCCCGACATCGGCGGCACCACCACGCGCGGAATGCCGAGCTGGCGCGCGAGATCGGGCGCATGCACGCCACCATTGCCGCCGAACGCCATCAGCGTGAGATCGCGCGGATCGCGGCCCCGCTCGACCGTAACGGCGCGCACTGCACGCGCCATCGCCGCATTGGCGACGGCACGAATGCCATGAGCAGCGTCCAATAGCGACAGCTCAAGCGGATCGCCCACATGGGTACGAATGGCCGTCTCGCTCAGCTTGCGATCGATATTCAGATTGCCGCCGGCCAGCGAGGTCGCATTGATGAAGCCAAGCGCGACATTGGCGTCGGTCACTGTCGGCTTGTCGTTACCGAGCCCGTAACACGCCGGCCCCGGGACGGCGCCCGCGGATTGCGGGCCGACGACGAGCAGGCCACCTTTGTCGATGCCTGCGATGGAGCCGCCGCCGGCACCGACTTCGGCGATATCGATAGCCGGCACTTTCAGCATATAGCCGCCGGCCTTTATGAAGCGGCTCGATGTCGAGATGCCATCGCGGAATTCATATTCCGACGTCATGGTCGGACGGCCGTCCTCAATGATGACAGCCTTAGCCGTGGTGCCGCCCATGTCGAACACTATGACGTCGCGATCGTCGCGCGCGATACCGAGTCGCGCTGCGCCGATGACGCCGCCGGCGGGACCCGACGCCACCACCAGAACCGGTTTCTCGCAGGTGACATTGGCAGCCAGCATGCCGCCATTGGACGTCATGACCAGAATGGGCGCGGCCACGCCGATCGAGCGCAGGCCGGATTCGAGTTTCTGCAAGTAGGTGCGCATCGCCGACAACAGATAGGCGTTCACGACTGTTGTGCTGGTCCGTTCATATTCCTTCATCTCGGGCAGCACCGCGCAGGATGTCGTCACCAGCAATTGCGGGAAGTTCGCTCGCAGGATCGCCTCAGCCTGCAATTCGTGAGCCGGATTGCGGTAGCTGTTGATGAACGCGATCGCGACGGCTTCGATATCCTCGGCGACCAGGGCCTTTCCGGCTGCGATCACACTGGCTTCGGACAGCGGCTCGACCGTCGTACCATCGGCCGCCATGCGTTCGGTGACCTCCATCCGATAGCGGCGCGGCACCAGTGGCTGCGGCTTCACCCATGCCAGGTCGAACATATCGGGCATCCGGATGCGTCCGATCTCGAGCACATCGCGGAAACCGCGAGTGGTGATCAACCCGGTCTTGGCACCAGATCTCTGCAGGATGGTGTTGGAGCCAACGGTCGTGCCATGCAGCACTTCGGCCACGGCGGAAGGCTCAATCGACAGCTCCGCCAACAAGCTGCGCACGCCATCGACAACCGCCCGGCTGGGATCCTCAGGTGTCGAGGAGATCTTGCTCTGATGGATCAGGCCAGACTCAAGGAACAATGCGATGTCGGTGAATGTCCCACCAATATCGACCGCAACCCGGATTTTTCCGCCTGACGCTATAGCCACGACCGTCCATCCCGTCATTACTAACTAGTTAGTCAATAATCTCGACGAGAGGATGCGGCGTGTCAAGCTGCTGTTTTCAGCGCCCAGCGCTCGAAAAACAGGCTAAAGGCTTAGTTTTGATCAAGAGGGGGGCTGGCGACACACGGACATGCGCGCAGGTCGGCTTTATTTCATGAGGAATTCGGCTTCTTGATATCCGCCTTCCGCCATCAGCTGTCATTCAGATCAACCGACGAACAGTATAAGACATTCATGTTTCTTATACAGGCGGTGCTTTCGGCTTATGCAATATTGGGCCGCCGATACCTCGTTCTAAGCGAGACTGCAGCCGATGCAGCATCGCACATTTGGGCAAGATCTACGATCTCAAATGGCGGGTCGTCACCTAGATGCCCGAAGATGGTTGAGCTCGCTGCGTCGGGACACATCCGTGAAGCCGCCGCATGCGCAGCGGTCCGTTTGGCCGGCAATTTCATGAGTTTTTTGACTCACGTCAAAGTCTCGGGATCCGCGCGGATCAACATGGCGCACAAGCTCATGATCAAACCAGGTCGCCCATGGAGGCATCAATGTCTGAAAGCAACGGCGTTCCACATAGCGTCCCCGCAATCGTAACCGCGCTGCGCCAGCGCGCCGCGCAGACGGCCGCAGTCCAATCCGAGCTCGCCAAGAAGGTGGGCGAGATCAACCAGCATTGGCTTGAGCGGATTCAGAAAGATTCGACCGAAGCCTGGCAGTTGCTGTTCAAGCTCGGTGGAACACCCGCAGTCGGCGAAAAGATCAAGCTTTGCGAACAATGGATCGAGGGCGCGATGAAGAACGCCGCCGACGATGCCAGCTACTCGTTGGACAGTGCGAGGGCTCTCGGCGAGCTTGAAATGCGCTTCTTCTCGCCGGTCGGCACTATGGAAACGAAAGCGTCGGAAAATGGTACCGAATTCGGTACCCCGTGAGCACGAACAGCCTGCGGATACGACGGGAGGCGGACATGCCGATCGAACAGCAGTGGCAAGGCATCCAATCCGCTCCTGATGACTGCGATCTTGAGCTCGCAGTCATCGAGCGCGACATCGTTCATGCACTCGTCTTTCCCTGCCGTCGCCGACCGGGAGGTTGGATACACTCGGACACCCAAGCCGTCATTAAAGTTGAGCCGACCCATTGGCGATCTTGGCGAAGATCCGATTAACGGCCGGAAGCCTTGCCGGCAGGCGGTCCGGTGTCCGGCAATGCGGCAAGCTTGGCTTCTTCCTCGGCCAGCAATCGCGTGAGCAGCTCCCGCTTGTCGGCGTCCGTTTCGGTCTCGAGCAGGCGCTTGAAGTGCGCGATGTTCAGATCGGCTACGCTTTTATCCATAGCTTCAATTCCCGACCTGCCACGAAGGTCCTTTGATCATCGCACAGGAAGGATGTATGGGAAAGGAACTTTCAGGTGCCGTCGAACCAAGGTGTAGCAGCTGCGCCACACTCGTATCGGCTGGGGTACGGGTCTGAGGTGGTCGGGGGAGACATGCATTGAACAAAGAAGTGCGGCTCTTCATTCCGTATGCCGCGGCCGCGGCCGCGGCGGCCACGGCGATGACGTTGCACATGCTGCTCGAAAATTACTTCGAGGGCCGCACATTTACGGTCATCTACGTACCGGTCGTCGTCTTTGCCGCCTTCGTAGGTGGCCGCGGCCCCGCTATTCTCGCCACCTTGCTGTGCATCATTGGTAGTTTGGCAATCGTCGGCGGTAGAGAACTTCTGTTGCATCCGGCCAACGTCATCGATCTTTCGTTTTTCGCGGTGGTCGGCCCCGTGCTGGGATTGATGGGAGACCGCTTGTTGAAGGAGTCCGATCGCGCGCGCGAGCGGCAGGCGCACCTCCAATCGATCTTGGACACGGTGCCGGAGGCCATGATCGTCATTGACGAAGAAGGCATCATGCGATCCTTCAGCGCCGCAGCTATCCGGCTGTTCGGATGGAACGCCACCGAAGCCATCGGCAGGAACGTCTCAATGTTGATGCCGTCTCCATACCGCTCGGAGCACGATGGCTATCTCGGCCGCTACCGACGAACTGGTGAGCGCCGCATCATCGGCATCGGCCGCATCGTCGTCGGAGAGCGCAAGGACGGATCAACGTTCCCGATGGAGCTCTCCGTCGGCGAGGCGAAGATCGGCGACGCCCGGTTCTTTACCGGTTTCGTTCGCGACCTCACCGAGAGGCGGACGCAGGAACGCCGCGTTCAGGAACTCCAGTCGGAGCTCGTCCACGTCTCTCGTCTGACCGCGATGGGCGAAATGGCATCGTCGCTGGCGCATGAACTCAATCAGCCGCTGTCCGCGATCACTAACTATGTGCGCGGCGCCAAGACGTTGCTCAAGCAGCCGGATCCGGACCGGTCCCGGATAGCGGATGCGCTCGATCGGACAGCCGAACAGGCGCTACGCGCAGGGGAGATCATCGCCAGGCTACGGGAGTTCGTGGCCAAGGGCGAAACGCAGTCAGCACTGGAGAATCCTGGCACTCTGCTGGAAGAGGCGGCGGCGCTTGCCCTTTTCGGAGCGCGGGATCTCGGCATCCACGTGACTCTGCGTGCCGAACCGGACATGCCGCTGGTTCTTGTCGACAGTATCCAGATCCAGCAGGTGGCTCTCAATCTCATCCGCAACGCAATCGAAGCAATGGCGACTCAGGATCGACGCGATCTCGGCATCACCGTCCGCCGCGACGGCGATGCCGCGTTGTTTGAAATCTCGGACACCGGGGACGGCATCGGCGAGGAGATCCGAGGCCGCCTGTTCCAGCCTTTCGTCAGTACCAAGCCGGACGGCATGGGCGTCGGCCTCTCGATCTGCCGCACGATCGTCGAGGCCCATGGCGGCCGCATCTGGGCCGAGCCGGTGCGAGAGGGCGGCACCCGGTTCCAGTTCACTTTGCCCTTTGCAGAACAGGTCCCGCGACATGAATGATAGACCTACGGTCGACATCATCGACGACGATCCGGCCATGCGCGATTCCCTGGCCTTCCTGCTCGATGTCAACGGATTCAAGGCGCGTGCGCACGCGACCGCCGCGGCGTTCCTCGAGCATATCCGAACATCCGCGCCCGATTGCGTCGTCTCCGACATCCGCATGCCCGGCATGAGCGGGCTGGATCTTGTCCGCAAACTCAAGGCGGACGGCGTGCCCTGTCCCGTCGTCGCCATCACCGGTCACGGTGATATCGCGCTGGCCGTCGAGGCCATGAAGGCCGGTGCGGCCGATTTTATCGAGAAGCCGTTCGACGACGATGCGCTACTTTCGGCCGTGCGATCGGCCATGGCAGCAAAACCGAGCACTGGCTCGGACGCCGGACGTGACGGCGCGATGGCGCGTCTTGCGGACCTGTCGCCGCGCGAGCGCGACGTGCTGCAGGGCTTGGTATCCGGGAAGATCAACAAGGTGATCGCACACGATCTCGGGATCAGTCCGCGCACCGTCGAGGTTTACCGGGCCAACCTGATGGCGAAGACCGGCGCGCGGAGCATGTCGGAGCTCATGCGACTGGCGCTCGCGGCGGGACTGTAAGATCCCAGCGCGGCTCTTGCCGTCCTATTGCGATTCCCGCGCCGTCCATCGTACCAGATCGCGCGCGAGAGACTGGAAGGCCTTGTTGAAGGCGGCCGCAGCCTCGGCCGGATCCATAGCACCGATCGGCTGCGATACGCTGAAGATCCGAGCCGCCGTCACCTTGTTCGACTCATCTAGAATTTTCGCCGACATCACGATGATGGCCTTGGCATCGGCCGACGGTTCGATCTCGAATCTGCGAATATCCAGCAAGACCCGCACTCCCCCCTGCCCTGCATTGTCGGGACGCAGCGGGGGATGATCGACGTCGTAGTTCTCGAAGCTCTGAAGCAGCTTCGCCTGCAGGAGGGCCGGCAGACTGTCGCTCCATTGCGCCGCCGCGAAGCCGGGTCGGTCCTCACCCGATGGAAACAGGAAGCGTTGCGTCTGCAGCCGCGCGATCGCTGTGGGTTCGCCGATGGTGATCTGCCCCTTCATGCGGGGCTGTCCCGGTTCGAATGGAGGAGCTTCGAGGTCGTAGGTCGTCTTGGCCTGCGGCGTCTGGCCGCCACCCATCGTCCGGTCCAGCCCGGCCAGGATGCTGTCCACGCGCGGCGTATTGCGCGCCAGACCCTCCGCGAAGATCTTCAGGTTGGCGACCGTATCGCGGAGCGGGTCCGCGTTCTCTGACAGGACGGCGTCCACACGCCGCAGCGCATCCCGCGCCGCCTGCGTCATGCTCTGGCCCGCGCCCGGGCCGGCCTGCAGGACGTCGCCGGGATTTAGACCCGCGGTGTCGCTACCACCTTCCAGCGCAACGACCGGCACGCCGGTGAGCCCCTGGAAGTCCAGTCCGATTCTGGTGTCCTTGCGGACGGGGGTCTCGATGGACACCGCTACGGTCGCGGCCACGGCCCGCGGACGCGCAGGGTCGAGACGCAGCGACGTGACTTCTCCGACGCGTATCCCGTTGAAAAGGACAGCCGCTCCGGTCAACAGCCCGGGAACGGGACCGTCGAAGGCGATCTGATAGGTCGCTCGGCGTCCGACGGCGCCGGCGTTTTTCAGCCAATAGACGAAACCGAACACGCCGACGATCACGGCGAGTACGAACGCTCCGACGATCACGAATGGCGCGCGCGTTTCCATGTTCTTCTCCTAGGCGGCAGGGCTGTGGATCATCTTGGCGCGTACGCCGTGGAAGTAGCTCCTGACCCACGGATGATCCGAGGCCCGGACGTCGTCGAGGGAGCCCAGCGCGGCGATCTTTCCGTCGGCGAGTGCGGCGACGCGGTCACAGATCGATGCGAGACTGCTGAGGTCGTGGGTGACCATGAACACCGTCAGGTCGAGCGTCTTCTGCAGCACGGTGATAAGAGAGTCGAACTCACCCGCAGCGATGGGGTCGAGCCCCGACGTGGGTTCATCGAGAAACAGGATCGCCGGATCCAGCGCAAGCGCGCGCGCAAGCGCGACGCGCTTGGTCATTCCGCCCGATAGTTCGGAGGGAAACTTTTCGCCGTCGGCCGCCGTCAGGCCCACCATTTCGAGCTTGGCATTGGCGATCTCGTCCAACAATTCGTCCGAGATGTTGACGTTCTCGCGCAACGGAAACTGCACGTTCTGGCGGGCGTTTAACGACGAAAATAGCGCTCCCTGCTGGAAAAGGACGCCTAGGCGGCTGACCGGGCGACGTTCGATCTGCGGATCGATGCGTATCTCGCCGCTCCGCTTCGGCAGCAACCCGATCATCGCGCGCATGAGGACGGACTTGCCGCCTCCGGAGGCGCCGACCAGCCCCATCGTCTCGCCCCGGCGGACGGTGAGTGACAGGTGATCGATAACCACGTGGCGACCAAAGCCGACCACCAGATCGTCGATTTGGATGGCTGAATCGGGCTCGGACATCACTACATTCCGATCGAGGCGAAGAACACGGCGAAGATGCCGTCGATGACGATGACGAGAAAGATCGATTTCACGACCGAGGCAGTGGTCTGACGGCCAAGCGACTCGGCGCTTCCCTTCACGCGCAAGCCTTCCACCGCTGCGACAATGCCGATGACCAGAGCCATGAACGGTGCCTTGATGAGACCGACCTCGAAATGCGTCACGGAAACCGCCTCGCGAAGCCGCGCGATGAAAATCGCCGGGCTCATTCCGCCGTAGAGCCATGCGACGAGACCGCCGCCGTAGAGCGCTGCCAGCGAGCCGAGGAAGGCGAGGATCGGCAATGCTATGATCAGCGCCAGTACGCGTGGCACGATTAGCACTTCGATGGGGTCCCGCTCCATGGTGATCAGGGCGTCGATCTCCTCGCGCATCTTCATGGAACCAATCTCGGCAGTGTAGGCGCTCCCGGAGCGGCCAGCGACCATGATGGCGACGATCAGAACTCCGATCTCGCGCAGCACCAGAATGCCGACCATATCGACCACATAGGATTCCGCGCCGAAGCGCCTGAAGTGGAAGATACCCTGCTGGGCGATGATCGCGCCGATCAGGAAGGTGATGAGCAGCATGATCGGAATGGCCTGCCAACCGACCCGAAACAACTGATAGACGGTTGAGGTCAGGCGCAGCCGCGCAGGTCGCAGCATGATGAGTCCGAGGCTGGCACTGACCGCCCCGAGCAGATGCAGAAACGCCACGACATCACGGGACATGCTTGCCATGTAGTCCGCTGCGCGCTCGATCTGTACTTGCGGCCAGGCCTTTCGCGGTTCGATGTCCGAAGGCCGCCTGTTGAGGCCATGTGCCTGCGCGAGCAGCCCTGACAGGGATGTCGTAAGGCCGTGGACTTCCACGGCGGCGCCACCGGCGGACTCACGGGTCAATTTCTCGAGAACCCAGGCACCGGACGTATCCAGGGCCGTCACGGCCGTCAGATCGAGTTCGCCGCCAGACGCCGGGTGGAGACGCAATTCCGCCTCGCGGAGCAGCCGTTCCATCAACTCGGCATGCTCCACTGTCCAAGAGCCACCAGCGACGAAGGCTAGTGGTCGCCCAGGCTGTGCTGTCAGCGTCGGAAGTGGATCAGGCGGGCTCATGGCGTCTTGCATGAGCGCAGATAGAAGGATCGCCCCCTGCCGCGCCTTGATCAAACGCAATGTGGCCGCCCTATCGATGTGGGTGAGTTTGACGTGGGTCAATCGGCAGAACGGAAATAGGCATACTCTGCGGATGGTGAGGGAGCAGGATGCCAGGACACGTCGGACAGCAGGATCGATACACGGCTCCGCAATACGAGCTTGCCTCGGGCGTCGCCCGAAGTTGGTCGGCCATACAGAAGATTCTGACCGATCGTCGGCGTCCTCTCGAGAGAAGGGTGATCGAGCAATCCGCCTCCGCTGTCGTCTCCGCCGTCATGATAGGCATTCTGGTCGGCGCGGCACTGCGTGCGACCACCGAACGGGAGGTCGGGATCGGCCTCGCCGACCGGCATGACCATTACCGATCCTGACCAAAGGGACATCCCATGCAGCAGCACTCCTTCCAGCCCATCCGCAACAGCAGTCTCCCCGCGACCTTCCGCAGAATCCGCCTTGAGCTTGCGCGCAGTGCCAAGCATCCGGAGGGAGACCCCGAGATCGGCTACGTGATCGCCGCGCCGCTCGACAGAAACGATCGAATCGATGCTACGTCGTGGAAGTCGCACCGCGAGGCTTGCCGCGTCACGCGCCTGCGCCCAGGCGGAGATGACATCCGCGGCCATCTCGTTCATCGGCCCGGCGGAAGCTGGGCGTTCCACTACGACGTGGCCGGAGCGGCGGAGGACGAGGTGGGATTCCATTTCGAGGAGGAAGCGTTCCGGCAGGGCGAATACATTTCGCTCCGCGAGGCCGACGCGATCCATACCTATCGGGTGGCGTCTGTCACCCCGCTTTAACTGACCGCGCTTCAAGCTGCTCTGATGTTTTCGGAATAGAAACTGAGCCATGCGTCCGAGATCGGTCCTCGCGTCGGGCAGGTTTGGCAGCGAAGGCATGGCCCGTAATCTTGTCCGATCCATATAGCGGACGTTTCCGAGCGATTGTCTCAGGCACATCGGGAGGCAAAAAGGTCGATCATTGCGCCCGCAGATCCAGCGAAACCAGTGCGATGGCTGGATCCTCTGGATCGCTCCCGACTTGGAAGCCCAAAGCCCGGCACATCTGCAGCATGCCGTCGTTCGATTGCAGCACGTCGCCATGCAGTTCGAGAAGACCTTCGCTCTTCGCGTAGCGGATCAGTTCGGTCATCAGGGCCCAGCCGAGGCCATGGCCCTTCCTGTCGGAGCGGACCAGAACGGCATATTCCGCCGTCCTGTACTGGGAATCCGAATGCAGACGCGAGACCCCGAGTATTTCGCCGCTGCCGGGAGCCACGGCGGCGAAAGCCATGGCGCGCGCGTAATCGAGTTGCGTCAGCCGGGCGACGAACGGGTGCGGGAATTCCTTGATCGCCCCGAGAAACCTCGAATGCAAGTCGCCGGCATCGGTGTGGTCAAGCAGATGCTTGATGGCGGCCTCGTCCTCCGGCACGACAGGACGCAGGCGGACGGTCTCGCCGTCCTGCAGAACGACGTCGCGCTGCCATACTGCGGGAAACGGCCGGATGGCCAGCCGCGTCTGTCCTGCGAAAAGGCGCTCCGGTACGGCCACCGCGATCCGCGCATCCAGCGCCAGAACGCCGGCTTCGTCCGCAAGCAACGGATTGATGTCGAGTTCGCGGATCAGCGGAAGGTCGATCGCCATCTGCGATAATTTCAGCAGCGTCATCTGGACGGCGTCTTCCTTGACGGCGGGGACATCGCGGTAGCCAGCCAGTTGCCGCGCGACCGCGGTGCGCTTCACCAGATCGTCCGCCAGCTTCATGTCGAGCGGCGGCAATGCGAGCGCCTTGTCGTTGATGATTTCGACGGCAGTTCCGCCACGACCGAAAGCGACCACCGGTCCGAACGTCGAATCGTCGGCAAGGCCAGCGATCAATTCCCGCGCGCGCGGCCGCATGATCATCGGCTGGACGATAACGCCGGCAATGCGGGCGTCTGGACACTTGGCTGTCACCGCCTCCATCATCGCACCGTGGGCAAGGCGGACAGCGTCGGCGTCCCGCAGGCCAAGCACCACGCCTCCGACATCGGACTTGTGCACGATGTCGCGCGACAGAATCTTCATAACTACCGCATGGCCCTTCCGGAAGAAGCCTTCCGATAGTGATACGGCTTCGTCCACATTCGCCGCCATCCGCGTCGGGACGATCGGGATGTCGTAGGCGTCGAACACCGCCGCGATTTCCAACGGGTCGAGCCAACCGCGCCCCTCCCCGATGGCTTGGTCCAGGACGCGTTGCGCAGCGGCACGATCGACCTTGACGCCCGCCATAACTCCAGGAGGTGTCGCCATCAGCGTTTGCATCGACTCATGATGATGCACGCCGTAAATGAAAGCGCGTATGGCATCGTCCTCCGTCGGGAAATTCGGAATGCCAGCGGAGTCGAGGGGCGCCGACACCGCCGCGTCGGCACCGACGAAGGCGGCCAACACCGGTTTCGGCAGTGATCCGGACCCGTTGCCCCTGTGCTCCGATACGGTATCGGCTACCGCACGGGCGATGGCGACGGGATCCGCCACGGCGGTCTGGACATTCATTACCAGGACGGCATCGTTGTCGGCGTCGTCAAGCAGGGCATCCAGCGCCGCCCGGTAGACGTCAGCACCCGCATCGCCGCCGACATCCACCGGGTTAGACCCTGACCATCCGCCAAGTGCATCGTCCAGCCGCGATCTGACGGCCCTCCCAAGGTCCGCCGGAACGCCACCGAGTTCGACCAACCGATCGACTGCCAGGATGCCCAGACCCCCGCCGTTGGTGAGGATGGCGAGACGCCGCCCGCGAGGCTCGACGCCCCCTGCCAGCACCTCGGCGCAGTCGAACAACTCCCTGAGGTCGAACACGCGCAGTAGGCCTGCGCGGCGAAAGGCGGCGTCGTAGACAGCGTCGGCGCCCGCCAGCGCTCCGGTATGCGTGACCGCCGCCTTGGCGCCCTGCGCCATGCGGCCCGCCTTGACCACAACTACGGGCTTCACGCGCGCCGCAGCACGCGCCGCCGACATAAACTTTCGCGCATCCGGGATCGCCTCCAGATAGAGTAAGATGGCCCGGGTGCCCGGATCCGACGCGAAGTAGTCAAGACAATCGGCAAGATCGACGTCGAGTTGATCCCCGATCGAGACGATTCCTGAGAAGCCAACGGGCCGCCGCGCCGCCCAGTCGACCATGGCGGCTACAATCGCACCTGACTGTGAAATCAGAGCCAATGATCCTTCGCTTGGCATGTGCGCGGCGAAGCTCGCGTTCAGGCGATGCTGCGGCACAAGTAGACCCAGGCAGTTCGGCCCGATCAACCGTAGTCCGCCCTTCTTCGCCGCATCGAGTGCAGCTGCGGCGAAAGAATTCGCGCCGTGACCCAGACCGGCACTAAGGATGACGGCTCCTGCCGCGCCCTTGATGGCAGCTGCGGCAATGATCCCCGGTACGGCCGCCGCCGGCGCCGTGACGACGACGAGATCCGGCGTGAAAGGCAGAGCGTCGAGGGACGCAAACGTCTTGTGGCCCTCGATGTCCGGATGCACGGGATTGACGACCCCGAATTTGCCAGCGTATCCCGCCGCGCGGATGTTGCGCAGAACGGCGGCTCCCAATGATCTTGGACGGGGACTCGCGCCGACGAGGGCGAGTGCCTGGGGAGCCAGCAGCTTCTCTAACCTGTACGTTGACATGCTGCAGCATCCGGGCCGAGGGTGGGCACGCTGGCGGGGAGCGTGCATTTTCGCAAGGCTCGGAATATGTCTCCGCGGCCCACGATACCGATGAGCTTGTTCTCGCAATCGAGTACCGGCACGCTCTTGATCCGGTGCTGCACCATGGTCTGCAGGACGCGGGTCAGGCGGGTACCGCTATTCGCAGAGATCACGTCGCGTGACATGATTTCCTCGACCATGGTTCCCATGATCTCGTCATAATGCGGCAGAATCTGATCCGTACCGAGAGCGAAGGGCCGCAGAGAATCGAACTTCGAAACGATTCCGATGACTTCGCCGTTCCGGACCACGGGATAGGACTCGACGTCATCCATAGCGAACAACCGGTGCAGGTCGCCGACGGTCGTCTCTGGAGAGACCTGCCTGCAAGGCCTGGTCATTACATCGCCAGCAGTCTCTTCAAGAAACTCATACATGGTTCGCTCCCGGGCGGCCGGAGACGTGCCGCGGATCAGCACGGCACGTCTCGTATCGGATCAGGCTGCGCTCTTGATCTCGATCTGCTTCGAGACCTTGGGTGCCGGCTTCTGAACCGTCACCTTCAGGATTCCCTTGGCTATCTCGGCCGAGATGTCTTCCGACTTCACGCCCGCAGGTAGTTCGATGGACCGGGAGAACGAACCGTAGCTACGTTCAACGAGATGATAGTCCTTCTCCTTTTCCTCGCGCTCGTTCTTCTTTTCGCCGCGGATGGTCAGGATGTTGTCGGCGACGTTGAGCGTGACGTCCTTCTTTTCAAGACCGGGAAGTTCAGCCGTGATCTCGATCACCTTGTCGGTCTCGCTCAAATCCATGTTCGGGACCACGCCCGCATGGGTGACGAAGCCGGGAAAACCGCGCGTGAAACCGTCGAACAGTCGGTCGATCTCCTGTTGCAGAAAAGACAGCGGATTGGACTCACGGCGCAGTATCTGACGTTCGGCGCCGACTGGAACAACAGATTGCTTGGACATGTACTTGCCTCCTGTTTGAGCCTTGATACCGACAGAACGATATTCCACGGCAGATTGTCGGCTTTGCGCAAAATCAAAAAACCGCTCGTTGATGGGGCAAAATGTACATAATCGGCAAACCAGTGGGATCAGCCAGAGGTCGGGAACTTGTGTTACGCGCAGGAATGTCGTTGTGTTTGACGCGGTTCAAGGCCCTGAAGAAAACCCATGAAAAGCCGTGATGAACGGCTGGCTCAGACAGGACATCATCGACGATTTCGATCCGACGTTCGAAGAAGAGCATATCGGCTGCCGAGGCCGGCACCGATGACCAGCGGACGATCGACTGAGAAAGGTAGTCGACCTTTTCTGCAGAAGGATCCCGAGCGAATGACCTTCAACGCCTGAGCGTTTTTGCACCACGCCGGAATATTAAAGAGGAGCGAAGATCATTCTCTCCCTCAAGGCCTGCACCGTGTCGCAGATCTGTTTCTGAAGCCCGGCTACGTCTTTCAGAATCTCTGCTTCCTTATCAGTCGACGTATGTACTTCGAGCAACGCACCGGTGCAGTGCCGGCTCGCCTGCTGGATGGCATCCAGCACCTCATCCGCCGTGAAATTGACCAATTGCAGCCAAGCTAATCCGCGCAAAGCTCTTTATCTTTGAGGAAGATCAAAGCAGGCTTGCCGCGTCATGCGATGTTTCGTCCCGCTGGATGAGGCGGTGCCATCCTACTTCATATCCGTGGAACATCGGGCGATCGTCGGAAAGCACGCTTTGGAGGACATGCCATGAGGGCACGTGATCTAATGACTTCACCGGTCATCTGCGTCGGGCTCGACGCGACGGTTCGAGATGTCGCAAAACTGATAGTTGAGAAGCGCATAAGTGCAGTGCCCATCTTGGACGGCGCGGGCAAGCTGGCCGGAATCGTGACCGAAGGCGACCTGCTGCGCCGGGTCGAGTCCGGGACCGAGAATCGTTATTCCTGGTGGGTGCACATGCTTGCGGGAAGTCACGCTGTGGCCGCAGACTATGTGAAATCGCATAGCGTCAAGGTCAGTGACGTTATGACCCGCGACGTCGTGACTGCGGCACCTGAAACATCTGTTTACGACATTGCCGGCCTGATCGAGGAGAAACACGTCAAACGCATTCCGATCCTGGATGCGGACGGAGCCACTGTCGGGATAATCAGCCGATCGAACATTGTGCAACTCGTCGCGGGCGCGCGGCCATGGATCGAAGTCACCCTTGCCGACGAGACAATCAGGAGCGATCTCATGAGCAAGCTCAAGGCAATGCCTTGGGCGCATCCTCACCACCTGAGCATCACTGTCAGCAACGGCATCGTCGACATCTGGGGGGGGCGTGGAATCGAATGACGAGCGAAACGCCATCCGCGTCGCCGCTGAGGCGCAGCCCGGTGTCTCATCGGTTAACGATCATCTGCTGGAGATGCCCATTTTCGGTACCTGACCACGCTCCAGTGCGACCTTTCGAGAGGAGAAGCAGCAGTGTACGCGATGGTGCTCGAGGCTCCGGGGACGCCGCTGGTCTGGCGGGAGCGGCCCGCCCCCGTTCCAAAAGCGGGACAGGTCCGGATCGTGGTCGACGCTTGCGGCGTCTGCCGCACAGACCTTCACGTAGTTGACGGAGATCTGCCGAGCATCCGTTATCCTATCGTCCCCGGCCATGAGATCGTCGGCCGGATCGACGAGGTCGGTACCGACGTCGAAAATCTGAAGCCGGGGGACCGCGTCGGCGTCCCGTGGCTTGGATCGACCTGCGGCACGTGTCCCTATTGTCGCCGGCATGCCGAGAACCTTTGCGATCATCCGGAGTTCACCGGCTATACGCGGGATGGCGGCTTCGCGACCCACGTCATTGCCGAAGCGCGCTATTGCTTCGAACTTGGAGAGGCTGGCGATAGTGACAAGATCGCGCCATTGATGTGCGCCGGTCTGATCGGCTGGCGCGCTCTAAAAATGGCGGGGGGACCGAAGGTTCTGGGACTTTACGGCTTCGGCGCCGCCGCACATATCATCGCTCAGGTCGCGGTAAGGCAGCAGTGCCGCGTATATGCCTTCACGCGCAGCGGCGATTCCGCAGCACAGGACTTCGCCCTGTCTCTCGGCGTCGTCTGGGCAGGGGCAGCAGCAGCAACGCTACCGGAGGAACTCGACGCGGCAATCATCTTCGCTCCCGCAGGCGAGTTGGTACCTATCGCGCTGCGCGCCGTGCGAAAGGGCGGCCGCGTCGTCTGTGCCGGAATCCATATGTCCAACATTCCATCATTTCCCTATCGCAATCTCTGGGGGGAGAGGCAGATCGCTTCGGTTGCCAATTTGACCAGGGCCGACGGAGATGAATTCCTCAAGCTGGTTCGCCAGATCCCGGTCGAAACCCATACGACCACCTATCCGCTTGCTGAAGCAAACACCGCGTTAAACGCCCTGCGCAGCGGGACGCTCGTCGGCGCTGCGGTATTGTTGCCATGACCAACGATCAAGATAGGAGCTCGCAGGCTTCCGCACAGGACGTGATCGTCGCATTCTTGAGTTCGATCGAACCGGGCATCAAACGCATCGACACTCACGCATCGATCGTCTTTCTCGGCGCTGAGCGTGTCTGGAAGATCAAGCGTCCCGTTCGCCTTCCATTTCTCGACTATTCAAGCCTTGAGAAACGACGGACCGCCTGCGAGGCGGAGCTCAATGTCAACAAGCCCTTCGCGCCAGACCTCTATCGGCGCATCGTTCCGATCACAGAGGGGACGGACGGGCTCGCCATCGACGGACAGGGAACACCGGTGGAATGGGCGGTGGAGATGAAGCGATTCGACGAAAACGCGGGCCTGGACCGTATTGCCGCGGCGATCGGCATCGCGCCTGCGCTGGCTGAAGAGATCGCGGACGCAATACTGGCCTCGCATCATCGTGCGAAGCCGGCCGATGGGAGCGCTTGGCTGGCCTCGATCGGGACGTTGATCGCCCGCAACACTGCCAGATTTCGCGAAGTCAGCGGACTGGAGCGGCAGGCCATCGAAAACCTTCACAACTCCAGCCTTGCCATGCTCGACGCCCAGAGACCTTGCCTCGAGCGCCGCGCCGCGGAGGGCTTTGTGCGCCGATGCCATGGCGACCTGCATCTCGGGAATATCACGACGATCGACGGGAAACCCGTTCTGTTCGATGCCATCGAGTTCGATCCCGCAATAGCCACGACCGATGTTCTATATGACCTGAGCTTCGTACTTATGGACATGCTTCATCACGAGCAGCGGACCGCGGCAAATGTGTCGTTCAATCGATACCTCGCGCGTAGCGCTCCTGTTGATCTCGACGCCCTCGCCCTGTTTCCGCTTTTCCTGTCGATCCGTGCCGCGATCAGGGCGCATGTCCTTTTCACGAAAGCGGAGCAGAACGACGGCGATCGACAGGTCGTTGACGAAGCCGGAAAGTATTTCGAACTCGCAGTCCAGCTCATCAATCCGCCGCCCGGTGGTTTAGTTGCGGTTGGTGGGATGTCCGGTACGGGCAAGAGTGTCCTCGCACGCGCGATAGCCCCCTTTCTCGGGCCGGCTCCGGGCGCCGTCGTCATCCGGTCGGATGCCGTTCGGAAGGCGATATTCGATGTGCCCGAGCATCACCGTCTCCCCGCGTCCGCCTATACCGCGGAGGTAACGCAGCAGGTCTACGATGCGCTCATGACGAAGGCTCACCGTATCGCGTCGCAGGGCCATTGCGCTATCATTGATGCCGCTTTCCTGAGCCCCGAGGAACGACGCGCATTCGCCGAGATAGAGCCGGCTTCGTCGACCCACCTCGGTCTGTTCTTGCGGGCGGATCTCAATGTACGAGTCACGCGGATCGCGGGGCGGCGCAACGACGCCTCGGATGCGACAGCAACTGTCGCTCTCATGCAGGAAGGTCACGATTCCGGCAATATGGATTGGCCTGTCATCGATGCCGGCGGTACACCAGAGGAAACGCGCACGAAGGTCATGCCGTATCTGGTGCCGCTCATCGCACAACGTGCGTATGAACCGTGACGAAGGCTCTCTCCAAGAAACGCCCCCGACTTGTGAATGTCCCTTCCAGCGGGTCGCGCACGCATGCCTTGGGGACATCGAGCGAGGCCATCAAGTTGCGCGAGACCCCGCTCGAACGGTTCGCCCCGCATCGGTTCAGGCGATGGTCGCATCGACTCGCCCGGTGCAAAGACCGTCCGAGACGCCGACCTACGTGTTTTCCCCAAATGGACCCGGCATCGGGAAATACACATGATGGGCCATGAAACAGACTTCGATCATATCTCGCCTTACCCTGCTGACGGTGACGGCCACCGCTCTGGCTTTGCTGCTGTTGTGGATATTCCAGATTTATTTTTCCGACATCCTGCCGCTTGCCGTCGCTGAAACAATGCCGCCAAGCTGGCGTTTCCAAGGCGCCTACCTGCTCACCATTCTCATCTACTTGTTGATTGCCATCGCATTCATGTCTGTCCTCGGATTGATCGCGCTGATCGGCAGGCGCTATCTACCTGAACGTCGGCAGAACTCCCGATAAAGAGATCGCCATTCCATCTTGATGAACGTAGCTCCCCGGCGCTTCCGGACGCGGATCGGCTGTCGCCGGATAGGCTGGCGGCGCGTACCGCCCGATACCGCCACTCTTGCCATCGTCATCTCCCGATCAAACGCAGTCGGGAACTCGCTCGCCTGCACCTCTTCTTGCGTTAGATCAAAACAGCCGGCCGCGAACTGCTGTTTGCTGGGACATCAGAGGCGCACCGCCAAGGGGCAGGAGTACGGCCATGAAGAGCATTCTCGCGAGCATTCCGACCGAACGAGGCTTCCAGGGTCTCATCGACGCAGCGGCCTCACTGGCCAAGATGTTCGACACGCGGCTCGACGCCGTCGCCATCGGCTATGAAACGACGAGCATCGGTCTGGCGGTCGAAGGCGGCACGGCCGTCGCGGCCATCTACGAAATCGAGCGCGAACGCGCCCAGGCGAGAGCCGAGGCAGCGCTGTCGATTGTCGTGGCAGAGGCACAGCGCAGGTCGTTTCAATGCAAATGCATCCCGATGACGGCGACGCCGTTCGAAGCTGCTGTCATGATCGGCGCGCGTGCGCGGCTCTACGACCTGACGATCGTGCCTCAGCCGGAGGTCGAGTTCGACTCGTACGACAACACACTGCCACAGGAGATCCTTTTCGAGGCGGGGGGCCCGGTCCTCTTCGTGCCCTACACCTTTCGCGGCCCGCTCAAGATATCCAACATCGGCATCGCCTGGGACGGCAGCCGTCTGGCGGCGCGCGCCGCGCGGGAAGCGATGCCGTTCCTGAAAAATGCAGAAAATATTACCCTGATCACCGTGAACGATACGGTTCATCCCGAAGCATCTGCCCAGGCGCTCCAGTCGCGCCTGACGCACCAGGGATTACGAGCAACCATCAGCCGTAGTGTCGCCGCGCCGGCTGACATCCAGCCAATGTTGCTGTCGATCGCCGCGGACACCGGTCTCGATCTCATTGTGATGGGCGGTTATGGCCATTCACGACTGAAGGAACGCATCCTCGGAGGCGTGACGCGCGGCATGCTCGAGTCGATGACGGTCCCGACCTTGATGTCGCACTGACGACAAGGCGGTCGGAAACATGGCAAAACAGCTTCGGGGTGAGGAAAGAAGAGATCATGCGTCCATCGATCATCGCGCGCTCCACAATCATCGCGCTCACTCTCGTTATGATGGGATCGTCCGCGGCATCCGCGGCGAGCGTTGAGCAAGGCAGGCGCCTCGCGGTCGTCTATTGCATGAAGTGTCATGCGATCGACAAGGTCAGCCCGAGCCCTCTGCGGATCGCGCCCCCCTTCCGGAGCCTCCACGAGCGATACCCGGTCGAGACGCTCCAGGAAGCACTAGCTGAGGGGATCGTGACGGGGCATCCGACCATGCCGGAATTTAGATTCGACCCGGATCAGATCAGCGATTTCCTCACATATCTGAAATCCCTCGAGTGAATCTGGTCAGTTTGCGCAAAATCAAAGGCAAGCGACAACACAGCGCTATGTTTCAGGATCGGTAAAAAAGGGAGAACTGAGATGCGCGCCCATCAGATCATGACCAAGAACGTCCTGACTGTATCGCCGGCCACGTCAGTGGAGACGGCGGCCAAGACGATGCTGGACCACCATATCAGCGGGCTTCCGGTGCTCAACATGTCCGGCGACCTTGTCGGCATCGTGTCCGAGCGCGACTTCCTTCGCCGCGCCGAGATCGGCACTCAGCGCAAGCGGCCTCGCTGGCTTCAGTTCTTCATGAGCCCTGGCGCGATCGCGGAGGATTTCGTCCGCGAGCGGGGGCGCTCGGTCTCCGATGTTATGACGCCGGATCCAGTGACGGTCAGCGAAGACGACACGCTGGATGACATCGTGACCTTGATGGAAGAGAAGAACATCAAGCGTCTGCCCGTCACGCGCGGGCGCCAATTGGTTGGGATTATCACTCGAGCCAACCTAATGCGAGCTGTCGCGAGCATGGCCCGCGATGTCCCGGATCCGACGGCCGACGACGATCACGTGCGGGAACGGATCATCCGAACGATCGAAGTTCAGGATTGGCGCCCCATCGGTCTACAGGTCACCGTCCGGCGTGGCATCGCTCATCTGCACGGATTGATCGTGGACGACCGCGCGCGGGAGGCTTCACTCGTCGCAGCTCGGAATGTCGCCGGCGTCAAGGAAGTCCATGATCACCTCTGCTTCGTGGACACTTGGTCCGGCTTCTATCTGGAATCCGCCGAGGACAGGAAGGCGGCGGGTTGATGCCATCGGAAGGGCTTACGTGGCTTGGATTTTTCGCATTCTATCGGTAGCAGCAGCAACGATCACTTCGCTTTTCGTCGCGGGGGACGCCTTGAATTTCAGCATCGTCCAGACGTTCGTGACCATTACCCTGATCGTCGGTTTCGGCATCGCGGCCGTTGGGTGGAGCATGAGGCGCGACATCTAGACCTGATTCCAGCGCTCTTCGGATCGGGACATTCTTCCCCGTCGCACGACATCGCGGTATCCACCGCGACGATGGGCGACCTGCACCGGAGGTCACCATGACCCGCTTTCATATTCGATTTCTGAAGAAAATCTGCAACGACACAGGGCACGAATGCGTGACCTGCCAAGGCGAGTTCCTCGTCGATAGCGCGTCGGCTGGCCAAGCGCTAGAAGAAGCCGAAACCGCATTCTGCGAAGCGCGCAAGACGGATCGTTGGGATCTGTTCGCAGACACCGCCGAATTGCGGATCATAGGCGGGCGCGAGATCTTTGCGCCCCGTCTTGCCAGAGCAGGGCATTCCCCCCGCGGGCAGTCCAAGGTCGGGCGGCGTGATCCCGGCCGAAATCCAGCTGCCATTGCACAATGCTGGTGACGATCGTCGCGACTACGTAATAATACCTAGGGGAAACATCCCAATATCCGGGCGGCACGAGCCGGCGCACAGTCTGACCGACAAAATCGGACACAGAGGAGCCGTCCATGCTGAGCCAGACCACGCACGCAGCCGCACTCCCCTCAATGCCTTTCGGGGCCATACCACAACAGCTGCGGGAGGGTCGGCCGCATCTCGGTGCCACAAAATGCTTCGCGCGCAATGCCGAGATCTTCGGAGAAGACGAGCCTGCGACGCACATTTATCGTGTCGTCTCCGGCGCAGTACGGGCCTATAGAATTCTGCACGACGGCCGCCGACAGATCACGGCCTTTTATCTGCCGGGGGATTTGTTCGGATTCGAGGGCGGTAGCAACCACCTCAATTCTTGCGAAGCGATCTGCGAAAGTCAGATATGCGTCATCAGACTGAACGCCGCCTCGGGCACCATGACAGGACCGGTCGATACGACGCGCGATCTCTGGCCTATGGTGAAGGAAGAACTTCGCCGCATGCAGGATCATATGGTCCTCCTCGTTCGCAGCGCCGAAGAACGGGTCGCCCACTTTTTGCTCGAGATGTCACACCGTGGCGGCAATCCAGGCAGTGTAAACCTACAGATGTCGCGTCAGGATATCGCTGACTACCTAGGCATTACAATCGAGACGGTGTCACGCACCTTGACCCATTTCGAGCAGGCCGGCCTCATCTCGCTGCGCACGTCGAGACAAATCGATCTTTGCAGGCGCTCCGCCCTCGCCCGACTTAACGCTTGACGGGGACAGCTGAAACTTCGGCGACAGGCAACACGTTCGCCGCCGGCCCGCGAAGCGCTCGCAGCGCGTTTGCGATAGCGGCGACGTCAATCGCCTCCTGTAAGAGCGCGCCCTGGACCGGGGCCAGATACCCAAAAGCAGCCGCGATCATCCCAATGAGGGATAGGCCAGTCCCCAACAGAACGCTCTGATAGGCGATCACCCTGGATCGCTTCGCGATGTCGATCGACACCAAAACGCGATTGAGACGATCAACGAGAAGCACGACGTCCGCGGCCTCCGAAGAGGCGGCGGCACCTCTCGCCCCCATAGCGACACCTATGTCCGCAGCCGCCAGGGCTGGCGCGTCGTTAATCCCGTCGCCGACCATCATGACGCGCCCGCCCTTACGTTCAGCCCGCACGATCTCCGTCTTCTGGTCCGGGCTCAGCTCGGCGTGGACCGCATCGAAACCCAATCCGGTCACTGTCGCCTCGGCGATATCCCTGCGATCTCCCGTTGCGAGGACGATGCGTTGGATTCCCCTGCGTCTAAGATCGTCCAGCAGGCCCGACATGCCGCGGCGGATCCGGTCTCCAAGAACGATCTCGCCGACCGCCCGCCCGTCCAGCCCGACCATCACCACCAGCGATCCGGCATCCGGATGGGCGCTCATCGGAGAGACGCCGCAGATCGTATTCCGCGAGACGAAGCCCGATCCCCCGACTACGACGCGCCTGCCGTCCACCCGCCCGATGATGCCATCACCCGGTGTCTCGACCACCTCTGTGGGCAAGGATAACTCTAATCCGCGCCGGCGCGCCTCTTCAACGATGGTGCCGGCGACGACATGTTTCGACACCTGGTCGAGCGACGCCGCGAGACGGAATACTTCGAGGTCTGAAACCCCATTGGCATGGATCGCAAGGACGTTCGGACGCCCGTCGGTGAGAGTTCCAGTCTTGTCCAAAACCAGTCGCTGGATTCTAGCTAGACCTTCAATGGCGCTTCCCCCCTTGATCAGGATGCCATGCCGGGCCGCGCGCGACAGCCCCGCGATGAATGCGATCGGGACGGCGAGAATCAACGGGCACGGTGTCGCCACGACAAGAACCGCGACGACGCGAATAACGTCACCGCTGAAGTACCAGGCAAGACCCGCGATGCCGGCTGTCAGCAACAGGAATGCCATCGCGAAGCGGTCGGCGAGTCTCGACATCGGCGCTTTCGATTGCTGCGCCGCCTCGACCAAGCGGACGATCCCGGCGAACGTGCTTTCGGCGGCCGGACGCGAAGCCACCATGGTGAATGTGTCACCTGCATTGTAGACGCCGCTCGACACGCTTTCCCCTGCGCTTCGCCGCACCGGCATCGCTTCGCCGGTCAACGCGGATTCGTCCAGGATGGCAACTCCGTCCGTTACGGTCCCGTCGGTCGGGACCGGATCGCCCTGACGGATCAGCAGGTGATCGCCGGACGCGAGCGCGTCGACGGGAACCTCCTCCAGACGACCATCGTGCAGCCGCATCGCGACCAGCGGTACGCGGGACAGCAGCGCTGTCATTTCGCGCCGCGCACTGCGGTCGGCGTAGGCTTCGAGGAATTGCCCGCCGGCATACATGAGCGCCACGACCACCGCGGCAAGCTGCTCGCCGGTGCTCAGGGCGGCAATCATCGAAAATGCTGCCACGATGTCGAGCCCGAACTCGCCGCGTCGCAGGCCTGTCACGATCTGTGCCAAGAGCGCGACCAGAACCGGAATCGCACTTACTGTCCAGACGGTTGCGCGCCATGCAGATAGCCCGATCCAAGGCGAGGCGAGCCCTGCACAAAGCCCCAAAGCTGTGGCTCCAATGAGAGCGCCGCGCATCCAGAAGATTGGGTTTTTCAAAAGACGCCTCCGGCAGGGTCCGCCTCGCTCGATGCACGGCATCTTCCGCTCAAATCGGCCTCAGTCGGTTGATACGGATCAATACACGGGCCAAGGACCCGACCCATGATGGACGTTGCCGCTCGACGGGTGTCCGAGATTGCGAGCGGCGATCAGCAAGGCCAACTCAGCGAGGGCCGGTCCTGAGAGGACGTTATGAAATTGATGAAGCGTCATCGGATCAAACGTATCCTCATCGCCCGGGATCTTAGGCTCATCGGGATCGTGTCACGTCGCGACCTGCTCCGTGGCGCCGTCGATGCGTCTTCTGTTTGAAGACACGCACATAGGGAAGATATCTGATGTTGAACGCACACGATATCGAGCTTATCGACCGCTACTGGCGGGCCGCAAATTATCTTTCGGTGGGACAAATCTATCTGCTCGGCAATGTCCTTCTTCGAGAGCCGCTGCGCGCCGATCATATCAAGCCGAGACTGCTCGGACATTGGGGGACCACGCCGGGCCTGAATTTCATCTACGCACACCTGAACAGGGCCATCCGCGAGCGCGATCTCGACATGATCTACGTCTGCGGTCCCGGTCACGGCGGCCCCGGCATGGTTGCCAACACCTATCTCGAGGGCAGCTACAGCGAGGTTTATCCGGAGATCACGCGGGATGCCGACGGGCTTCAAAAGCTATTCCGGCAGTTTTCCTTTCCCGGAGGCATTCCAAGCCACGCTGCCCCGGAGACGCCTGGGTCCATTCACGAAGGTGGCGAACTCGGCTACGCGTTGGTTCATGCCTTCGGCGCTGCGTTCGACAATCCCGATCTGATCGTCGCCTGCGTTGTCGGAGACGGTGAAGCCGAGACGGGTCCGCTGGCGGCTTCGTGGCATTCGAACAAATTTCTCGATCCTGCCCATGACGGCGCCGTGCTGCCGATCCTACACCTCAATGGCTACAAGATCGCCAATCCCACGGTGCTCGGTCGTCTCGAAGTCGGCGAGCTTCGGAGTTTGTTCGTAGGCTACGGCTACGACCCGATCTTCGTCGAAGGCAGCGTTCCGAACGAGATGCATCGCGAAATGGCAGCGGCGCTGGACGACGCCTTCGATCGTATCCGCGCCATTCAGGAGCGTTCCCGCGGCGGCTCCGCTAGCGGGCGCCCGAAATGGCCGATGATTGTCCTGCGAAGCCCGAAGGGCTGGACCGGGCCGAAGGAAATCGACGGGAAAAAAGTCGAGGGCTTCTGGCGTTCGCACCAGGTTCCGATCGCAGACCCGCGAACCGACGCTGGCCACCTTGCCTTGCTCGAAGAATGGATGCGCAGTTATCAGCTAGACACGCTGTTCGACGAAGCAGGCCGATTGCTCCCCGATCTTCAGGCTTTAGCACCTGAAAACGAGCGCCGCATGGGATCCAATCCGCACGCGAACGGCGGCCTTCTGAAGCGCGAACTGAAACTGCCGGACTTCCGGTCTCATGCGGTAGACGTTCCCGAGCCGGGTGCGATCGACGGCGAAGCAACACGAGTCATGGGAGCATATCTGCGCGACGTCATTATCCTGAATTCCGAGGCCAGGAACTTCCGCATCATGGGCCCCGACGAAACCGCGTCCAACCGGCTCGACGCCGTCTTCGACGTCACGGAGCGGGTCTGGATGGAGGACATCAAGCCCTACGACGTTCATCTTGCGCGTGACGGCCGCATAATGGAGATACTGAGCGAGCACCTCTGCCAAGGCTGGCTCGAAGGCTATCTGTTGACCGGCCGGCACGGGCTGATGTCCTGCTATGAAGCCTTCATCCACATCGTCGACTCGATGTTCAATCAGCACGCGAAATGGCTCAAGGTCTCGCGGGCGTTGCCTTGGCGTCAGTCGATAGCGTCACTGACCTATCTGCTGACATCCCACGTCTGGCGGCAGGATCACAACGGCTTCAGCCATCAGGATCCCGGCTTCGTTGATATGGTCGCCAATAAGAAGGCAGACGTTGTTCGCATCTATTACCCGCCGGATGCCAATACGCTGCTATGGGTCACCGACCATTGCCTGCGCACCTACGACCGGATTAACGTGATCGTTGCCGGCAAGCAGCCCGCACCGCAGTGGCTCACAATGCGCGAGGCCATCACCCATTGTGAGGCTGGCGTCGGCATCTGGCCATGGGCAGGAACTGAGGAGGCCGGCTGCGAGCCAGATATCGTAATGGCCTGCTGCGGAGATGTTCCGACATTGGAGACGCTTGCCGCGGTGGATCTTCTGCAACAAGACTTCCCGGACTTGCGGATTCGGGTCGTCAACGTCGTCGATCTGATGACGCTCCAAGACCAGACGCAGCATCCGCACGGACTTGGCAGCCGGGATTACGAGAGCATCTTCACCCGCGACCGTCCGGTGGTCTTCGCCTATCACGGCTATCCAAGTCTGATCCACCGCCTCGCCTATCGCCGCAGCAATCATCACAATCTGCACGTCCATGGCTTTCAGGAAGAAGGCACGACCACAACCCCGTTCGACATGGTAGTTCTGAATCACCTGGATCGCTTCCATCTGGCCATCAAAGCGATCGATTCGCTCCCAGCACTGGCAACCGCTGGCGCGCTGGCCAAGCAGCGACATCGCGATCGCCTGATCCAACATGGTCGCTACATCCGCGAGTATGGAGAAGACATGGCTGAAATCCTCGAATGGCGATGGACCGCTCGATCGCGCACCGGAGCACACTAGGGAGTCGACATTGGGTAATAGTTTCCGTGCCAGCGTCGATATATGTCCCGCGACGACGTTTTCCGCGTCTTGGTGGTTCAGATCGCAGTGGCGCAGCGAACCGCATCTGAACTGACGCTGCCCGTCCTGCAACACATCCTATCTATGGCGATGCTTGAAGCAGTTGAGTCCTTTCAGGACAACCGACCACCATTGAAAGCCTCGTTTCCTGCAACGAGCCAACCGCAGGACAGTTGATTCCCCCGTGCTCATCGAGATCCCTCTCGCGCACTCGGCATGCTTCGCCCACACCTCGCTTGCCGCGCGCCTCCTACAGATGGTGAGCCGCGGTCTTTGAACACAAGCAATAGAGGCAATATGATCTCCGGCAATCTGCGAGTCGCAATCTCGGCAGTTGAGGAGGATTCCGTGACGGATGCACACCGCGGGATGTGCGCGATTTTCGCGTTTGCAGCGATCGCCTTGTGGGCACCGCCAGCCTGGCCAGCCGAACCGGAAAGAAAGAGCGGATACGCAATCGGCGCTGAGCAATGCGGCAACCGGGACATGTCTTTTCCAAGGCTCAGGATCGACATGAAGAAAGGGTTCTGCGCCGGTCTGGTGCTGAGCGAACTGGACGGGCTAAGATTTCCGCGCTCCATCGTGCAGATCCCGGGTCATGAGCAGTTTGTGATTTCCGACATGGGAGGATGGAATCGAGCGGATGGGCGGTTGCTGCTGCTCGATCCGCGCGCGGCGGAGGGCAAGCGGATCCGGGAAATCGTCACCGGCCTCGAGTATCCGTTCGGTCTCGCCGTCGGCCCCGACAAGAAGGTGTATGCATCAACCGCGGAGACGATCTTCCGCTTCGACCCGCTGGCGGCGGATCCACAGCGCACGATCGAAACGATCGTTCTGAACCTTCCGGGACGCCACGTCACCCTGTCGGACGGCACCAAGGTCAACGAGAGCAGCCATTCGCTCAAGCACTTCATTTTCGACCGCACGGGGCGCATCTTCGTCAATGTCGGATCGCACAGCGACGACTGCATCACAAAGGCCCCTATCACCAAGCCATGCGCGGCCGGCGAAGGATCATCCCCGCTTGCCTCGATCTGGATGTTCACGCCGAGAGCCGGAAGCGTTTTCGCTGCTCTCGGGCCGAACGATGTCAATCCGCCACGCGAGATTTACGCGCGCGGCCTGCGCAATTCCATGGCGCTTGCGGTCCACCCCCGCTTCCCCGATGCGGGCTACGCCTTCTTGCAGGGAGAGAATGCGAGAGACTTGCAGGACATCTTCAAACCTAACGAGGAACTGAACGCAATCGAGAAAGGCAAGCATTACGGCTGGCCGTATTGCTACGACCTTTCGACCCAGAGCCCCGAGTTCAGGACCGTCCTGCAAGCCGGGCCCTACAAGGACCTTTGCAACAACGGTGCGATTTACAGGCCGCCGCATTCGCTGCTGCCGCCACACGGCGCACCGCTCGGGATGCTATACTACCACGGCAGCAAGTTCCCCGAACTGGACGGCAAACTTCTCGTCGGCCTACACGGCTATCGGCCGACCGGCAGCCGCCTGCTGATCTACGACGTGGACGGCCGTGGTTTCCCGAAAGTGAGCGCGGCGCCTGTGCGCTTTCAGGTAAGCTGCGGTGCGGAGCCGAGCCGCGCCTTTCAGACCGACGCCGGTAACGCTCCTGCGGCACCGTACGAGGAGCTGATATCGGGCTGGTATCGGGTGAACGGCGCGCGGCCGCAAGGCGCACCGGTCGGAATGACCGTGGCCGCCGATGGTGCGATATGGATTGTCGAGGACAAGAACAAGTCCGTCATCCGCATTGATCGGGCATCCGGCAATCTGCCTGAAGCGCTGCCATGTGGCATGCGAACGCCCGAGCAGATCGATGAGCTTGCCGGGTTCGTAGCGAACGATCCCAAGAACAAGGCGCGGCTGACGGCCGTTAGGACCAAGCTTGTCGAAAAGCACTGCCTCGGCTGCCACTCGGATTTCGGCCTGAGGGCGGGACAGCCGGAAGCGGAGAAGGATCAGACGGTCCTGCGCTTTATGCTGTCGCAGGACGGCTGGATTTATCCCGGCGACCCGGACTCCGGGAAGCTGCGCACGCGGCTGCGCGGATTCGGGGCGGAGAAGTTGATGCCGCCGGGCGGGGAGAAGCTGCCCCAGACGGAGCCGGGCTACGCGCAGATTCTGAACCTTGCCGACTATCTCGCCGGGACGATGGTTCCCGGCACGAGAATGAAGATCAAACCCGGTCCGGTGCAGAGAATGTTCGTAAGCAGGAATGACAGAGAATGCGGCGAAATCCCGACCACTAAGGTCGTCGTGGTGACACAAAAGAACGCGGTAGGTAAGCCGGGCTTCAGCCGGTTCTATCGACCGGCCGACATCTTCCTTAACGGCGAGTGCAGCGACGCAGATGGCTATTATATACGGCAAGATTTTCTCGTGCCTTTGCTGTAGCGCCGCCGCTTTCCTGGCGGCGGCAACACCGGCGCCTGCGGGAGAAAAACTGTTCGAAAGCGTCCAAGTTACGCCCGCAGGTGAGTACACTTCGGGCATCGAAGGGCCTGCCGTTGATCTCGACGGAAATCTCTATGTCGTGAATTTTGGACGACAGGGCACGATTGGCATGCTCGCGCCCGGAAGCCTTGCGTCGGACAATTTCATCGAACTTCCGGAAGGCAGCGTCGGCAATTCAATCCGCTTCGCCCGAGACGGAACGATGTTCATCGCGGACTACAAGAAGCACAACATCTTCGCGATCAAGAAGGGCAGCCGTGTGGCAGAGGTCTGGTTTCACTCCGACCAAATGCACCAGCCCAATGACATGACGATTGCGCGCGACGGCACGATCTACGCTAGTGATCCGAACTGGAAAGAACACAGCGGCCAGATCTGGCGGATCTGGAAAGGGCTGGATGGATCGGTGCAGGGCCAGGTCATGACTGCACCGCGGACGATGGGCACGACCAACGGGATCGATCTCAGCCCCGATGAGAAGACCCTGTATGTCGGGGAGTCAGGAAGCGGCCAGATCTGGTCCTATAGCATTCACGGCAGCGCACTTGGTGACGCAAAGCTGATCAAGACGTTCGAGCGCAACACTATCGACGGGATCCGTACAGACATGACCGGAAAGCTGCTCATTGCTCGCATTCTGAACGGGACAATTGCGGTCGTGACGCCCGGCGGCCTCCTTCAGCGAGAGATCGCCCTTAAGAACAAAGAGCCCTCGAACCTCGCCTTTGGCGGCAACGACGGCAGGACAGTCTTTGTCACCCAAAGACAAGGCGGCTTCATCGAGTCTTTCCGCTCGGACAACAAAGGACGCGAGTACTGTCTTCAGAAGACCGATTGCCGCTAACGCCTTTCGCTCCACAACACGCCAGATGTTCCTGTCTCGCACGGGTGTCGAGAAAGCAACGCTGACCTCCACTTTCGTTTTGCCAACCATCGCGTCGAGATCTCTCCACGTACCGCAACTCGACAGAGCCCCCCTCCGCGCACTAGTCCTTCATCGCCCCAACTATTACGACGAGCCTCGCAGCAACGACAGAAGAATAGCAGAGACGAACATTGCGTCTCGCTTTGTCATCGCCGCGACATTACGTCGAAAGACGTATCGTCCATAGCGTCTTGGCCGGCTTAAACAGCCTGTCATCAGTTCGGCTAGGCGCGCTGGCGAGCACCGTTTGGTGTCGCATCGCTAGGCACGAAGCCTCTCGTCGAGTTCTTCGCGTGCATCGTCGAATAAAATCATGATTGGCATCATCGCGTTCAGGTCATATCGATAACCTTGATGCCCGAAAGCGGCAGAGCCGGCATGCATTCCTCCTGTTATGTTGGTTCGGCACGTCGACCACGGCAAACGTGTAAAGCGAGCGCTTACAGGAAAATCCCCCGAATGCACTGCATTGCGCAGCATAAGGGTTCGCTCGCACGACATTGCGAATTTCCGGCGCATCGTGGTAGCGGCCCGTACCGATCGCGGAGAGGCGCCAGTTAGGCCACCGCAACCTGCACGATCCAGGACGCGATCATCAAATCCAGATGCGCGCCGCCACCATTCTTGAAAAGCGTGACTTCATCATCCGACTGTCGCCTGCGGGCTTCGCGACGCACAAGATCGTATAAATCGCCCAATACGCTGTCGGCGGTGATCGCGCCCGAGGCGATCGGCTGGATCAACTCTCCAATATGGCCGAGCGTAGTCTCCCGGCTGTCCACAAACAAAGCCGCCTTGGCCATCAGCACGTCATCGGCCTCGCGCATGTCGGCTTTGAAAGCACCAATCAGATCGACATGGGTGCCAGGCCGAACCCAATCGCCCAGAATCACAGGCTGTCGTGCCATCGTTGCGGAGCTGACGATATCTGCCCACCCGACCGCGGCCTGCAGATCGGAGACCGCCGCTACATTGATGCCGCGGTCATCGAACCCAGCAACTAGTTTCTGCGCCTGTTCCGGCCTGCGCGACCACACCGAGATGCGCTCGATCCCAGGCAGCGCCGACGCATAGGCTTTCACAAGGCTTGTCGCGACCGTTCCCGCGCCGACGATCAATAGGTGCTTGCTGTCGGGACGTGCCAAAAGGCTGGCACCGAGCACGGAATCCGCGGCCGTCTTGAATTCGGTGACCAAGGCGCTGTCAACGATGGCCCGGAGCCCGCCGTCATCCTTATCGAAAACCAGCATTGCGCCCTGCACGGTAGGGAGGCCCCGTGCCGCGTTTGCGTCAAGGACTGTGAAGGTCTTGGCGCCATATCCCAGCCCTTCGATGTAAGCCGAGCGGCTCACCATCGTTCCAGTTGGCGGGCCAAGAAAGGCGTCTTTGATCTGAGCCACGGGCAAGTCATGGCCCTTCCTTAGCGCCTCCACTGCACCGGCCCAGTCCAGTCGCTCGATCGTAGCGTCATAGCTCAAGAAGGGAGGGACGCGGAATTTGCTAGTCATGGAATGAAAACGCCTTCCAGGGCTTGGGTGTCGCGGTAACAAGAGTAGACTTGAGAACGACCTCGATAGGTGGTCGAACTTCTTCCGTAAACTTTGGGCGAGATTGAGAGTGGGAGATCTTTCCCAACAACTGCGGATGTCCGCTTTGCGCTTTGAGCGGACATGGACCTTGCAAGCGAATAAGTGACATTCCTTTGTCTCGCAAGCCGCCGGATCGGCGGATGTGACCGCACATGTTGCGGCGAAAACAATGCGTGCCACCCTATCTTCTCGGTGGCACGCGAGACCCAGCGTTGCCGTGGGTGGCGCAGTGCAGATTCACCACGTCCTACAGGCGATCAGTGCCATGAACGGTCATTGCGAGAAGTCGGTCTGCGAGATGGACGCAATGCCATCGAGCACGTGTTTTTCCGCTTCGGAACTGCCGAGCTCGCTATCCGCTACGACCGCCCTTGGCTCCAACTATCTCCGCAGGTGTATCTCACCGCCGTACATTGTTGCTCACTTACCACCAGTGACATCGAGGAACGTGCCGGTCACGAAGGAAGCCTCGGCGCTTGCCAGCCACAGGATCGCTCGCGCGACCTCTTCAGGCTGACCGCCTCTGCCCATCGGGATAGAGTCCTTGACGCGATCCACTCGTCCCGGCTCTCCGCCGCTGGCATGCATGTCAGTGTAGATGTGCCCCGGGCGGATGCAGTTGACGCGTATACCATCCCGCGCGACTTCCTTGGCGAAGCCGGTCGTGAATGTCTCGACGGCGCCCTTCGACGCGGCGTAGTCGATATATTCGCCCGGGCTGCCGAGCCGGGCCGATGCCGATGAGATGTTGATCACGGAGCCGCCCCGCCCGTTGTGACGATAGGACATCCGCTTCGCGGCTTGCTGTGCACAAAGGATGGGACCAATCGCGTTGACCGCAAAGATGCGCTGCATCCGCTCGAATCCGAGATCCTCCAGCCGGGACTGCCGCGCAAGCATTGCGGCGTTGTTCACCAGCACGTCGATCCGACCGAACTTTCGGTCGATCGCGGCGAATAATTGAGCGACCTGCTCTGGATCCGCGCCGTCTGCGCGCACGGGCAAAGCCCGACGCCCAACCGCTTCGACATCAGCCGCCACCGCGAGGGCGGCAGCTTCGTTGGAGACGAAGCTGATCGCGACATCGTAACCTTGCGCGGCAGCAAGCCGCGCAGTCGCGGCGCCTACTCCACGACTTCCACCCGTGATCAGAATCAGCGGCGTCTCTGAGGCTGTCGTCATCTAGCGAACCTTCATGTGGTGGTAAGATAAAAATTGATCGACATTCCCGGCGAAAGACGGATGACGCTCATGCCTTCTGTCCGGACGACTGCGACGCCGCATCGATGTCGACGTCGTCGCGGAGATGTCGCGAGAGCGCGATCATGAACGGGCAGATCGCCAGCGCCGTCATCGCGGTCGCGGCCGTTGCCGTCACGGGTCCGAACGCGTCGCCCAGAAAACCATAGAGAACCGGGGCACCGGCGCCCGCGCCGATGGTGCCGGTATAGAACAAAGCGAATGCACGTTCGGTGCGATGGGGTGAGGTCAGTTCGGGAACCGTTCCATACAGCACAGATGATGTACCGTTGAGCATCACCCCCAGCGCCGGCAGAAGCACGATGGCCGGGACGAGGGGCAGCACCAGAACGCTGACAATCAGAACGGCCGTAGCAATCTCGGTGAAGAGGACGGTGCGCCGGGTACCGACCTTGTCGCCCAGCCAGCCGCAGGCAAACTTGCCGGCGGCTCCGCCGACGAAGACAAGTGCCAGCGCAAAGCCGATGGTGGGAAGCGTCGCTCCTTTGCCAATCAGGAGGAATGGCAGAAAGGCGAGGAAGCCCATTCTGACGGCGCTATCGAGCATGCCGATCGCCAGCAGCCAATAGAACCCGCCCCGGTTTTGACCTGTCTGGCTGGCTCGTTCCTTCGCATCGGTTGCATGTCTTTTGCCGACGGCGGGCATCCACACAGCCATGGCGACGGACACCGCGATGCCCGCGACAGCGAGCGTGAAGACGGCGTGTTGCCATACGACGCTGACAAGCAGCAGGGACATGAGCGCCGGGATCGCCGCCTTTCCGAGATCACCTGTGAAATTGTAGATGCCAAGCGGCCCGCGCGCAGCGCGCCCATAGGCGCGTGACACGGCGGCGGACGCCAGAGGGTGTTGGGTGCTCGAGCCTGCGCCTGCGATTGCCAGCGCAAAGCTCAATCCGACGATGCCGCCGGAAATGCCCGCGAACGCGTAGCCCAGTGCCGCTAGCGCCGTGCCGCAACAGAGAATGATCTTGGCGTCGATGCGCTCAGCAAGATGCCCTGCCGGAATTTGCAGACACGCCATGGTGCCGGAATAGAGCCCGCGAAAAATGGCGAGGAGACTGTAGCTCAATGCGAATTCGGCCTGCCAGATCGGCAGCAGCACGTAGATCGTATCGGTGAAGCCGTCGTGCAGGGCGTGATTGAGCCCGGTGAGCGCAAGCGTTCGCGTGGCGCGTGTGGGGGGCGAAGGAGCCGAGGGGGGGAGTGTCGTGGTCTCGTGCTGTGTCATGGGTCTTCCGGCGCTGGCGCAGCAGTCGCAGAAAATCTGAAGATTGACGTGCCGGAGCTGGAGCCTGGCGCGCGAACGCTGCTAATAGTCACCATGAACGAGACTTGAGATCGTCACAAATCAGTAATATTCAAACTTGGGTTAGAAATTCTCAATCATGTCCACCTTTGTCCCACGCCGTAGCCTGCCGCCGCTGAATGCGGTCCGCGCCTTCGAGGCTGCTGCCCGTCTCGGCAGTCTGAAGGAGGCGGCCGTCGAGCTGAGCGTGACCGATGGTGCCGTCAGTCAACAGATACGGCACCTGGAAGACTGGCTGGGAGCCCCGGCACTGTTTCGACGCTCGGTCCGGCGGGTCGTGCTGACGCCAGCCGGCGCCGCGCTACTGGCCGAATTCGGGCCGGCCCTCGATCGCATCTCGGCGGCCGTGCAGCAGCATCGAACCAGACGGCATGACGCGCCGTCCATCGTGCTGCATGTCAACGCGCTCGCGACCTTCAGTCTGCGATGGCTGTTGCGACGCATGGGCGCGTTTCGTGCGGAGCATCCCGACATCGAGGTACGTTTGAGTACGTCGAATGAGACGATCGACGCTCTGGCCGAGTCATTCGACGTCGTGATCAGAGGTGGCCCGGACACCTTTCCCGGTTACACATCGCGTTTCCTCTTCGGGGAACGACGGCTGCCCGTGTGCAGTCCGGCCATCCTGGATCGGGCGCCGCTGACCGATATCCGCGATCTGTCGCACCACACTCTGCTTCACGTCTCTTCGATGGCGCGGCTATGGCGCGACTGGCTGGCTGAGGCCGGAGAGCCCACCCTTCGCCCAGAAGCATCCCTGACCTTCGATCATTTCTATCTGACCATACAGGCAGCGATCGACGGACTCGGCGTGGCGATGGGTCCGACCGCATTGGTCGCCGATGATCTCGCGGCCGGGCGATTGATGACGCCGTTTCCAGACATCAGTCTCTCGGCGCGAAGCTACTTCGCCTATCTACCGGAAGCGCGACGGACCGATCCACATATCGCCGTGTTCTGCGACTGGCTCGAGCAACAAGGCCGCGATCTTGGTCGCAGCTAGCAGTCTAAGATCGTCGATGGCAGGATCGCAACTTTGGTAATGATAATTCCTTAGACCTGAGCAGCGCATTTCTGGAGAAGCGCCGCGTCAACCGGCACGTCGTGCAGAATGTCCGCTTTGCGCCAGAAGCGGACATTTGAGCCTGCTACGCGATAACAGCGATCCTTTTCGTCATTCCGCACGCTGGCTCACATACTTGACTGTCTGGAATTCCTGCAGCCCTTCAATGCCGCCTTCCGAGCCGATACCGCTATCCTTGTAACCACCGAATGGCGTCTCCGGCAGCGAGGCCTGCCAGTGATTGACGATGACATTGCCGCTCTGGATCGCCTCGGTGATCGCTGACGCATTGCGCATGTCGTGGGTCATCACATAGGAGGCGAGACCGAACGGCAAACGGTTAGCGAGACGGACGGCATCATCCATGGTCCGGAACGGCGCGGTTGCCGCGAGCGGCCCGAACGGCTCGACATTCGAAGCCATGCAGTCGTCGTCCACATGCGACAGCACGGTCGGGCGATAGAAGAAGCCCTGATTGCCACAGCGCTCGCCGCCGGCGGACACAGCGATGTTGCGCGAGCGCGCGTCATCCACGAAACGCTCCATGCTCTCGATGCGGCGCGCATGCGCCAGCGGACCCATCTTCGTCGTCGCCGCGAAACCGTCGCCAACGGCGATGGCATTGGCGAGTTCGGCAAGTTTGGCGGCGAAGCGATCGTGGATCGATTCATGTACGAAGAAGCGCGTCGGCGAGGTGCAGACCTGGCCGGAATTGCGGAACTTGGCCGTCACAGCAGAGATCGCAGCGGCTTCCGGATCGACATCGCCAAAGATCACGACCGGCGCGTGGCCACCGAGTTCCAGCGTCATTTTCTTCATGGTCTGCACAGCCAGTGCACCAAGCTGCTTGCCGACCTCGGTCGAACCCGTGAAGGTCAGGCCGCGGGTGACCGGCGACGCGAGCAGCTTCTGCGAAATCAAAGTGGGATTGCCGAACACCACATTGAGCACGCCCGCAGGAAGACCGGCGTCTTCCAGCGCGGCGGCGATGGCGAGCGCCGTGGCTGGCGTTTCCTCGGCCGGTTTGATGATGACCGAACAACCGGCCGCCAGCGCGCTCGATATCTTGCGTGCCGGCGTGATGGCCGGTGCATTCCACGGCGCGAAGGCGGCGATAGGACCGAGCGGTTCGCGGATCGCGATCTGCTGGATGGCGCGGCTGCGCGACGGGATCACGCGGCCATAGGCGCGTCGGCCCTCCTCCGCATTCCAGGCGAAAATGCCGGCGGCGGTGTCCAGCTCGACGCGAGACTCCGCGATCGGCTTGCCGAGTTCCAGCGTGATCAGGCTGGCGATCGCCTCCTTGCGCTCTACGATCAGCGCCGCAGCGCGCTGCAGGATCGTCCCGCGATCGACCGCCGACATCTTGCGCCATTGCTCGAAGCCACGCGCTGATGACGCCAGCGCCTCGTCAAGATCCGCCGCGCTCGCATGCGGCAACTCGCCGAGCACGCTGCCAGTCGCTGGATTGAGCACCGGCTCGCTCGCGCGGCCCTCGCCGCTTCGCCATTGGCCATCTATGAAAAGTCTGAGCGCTGGATAGTCGATCATCACAAGATCCCTTGGTAAGCAAAACGGGCACGGCAACGCCGTGCCCGCGAGTTGGGGACAGGTTTATTGAAGCTCGGCTCTTACTTGGCCGCGCTGACCAGCGGGCAGTTGCCGTCCTTGAGCGGGCGGAACGCCTTGTCACCGGGAACGGTGTCGAGGATCTTGTAGTAGTCCCACGGATACTTCGATTCCTTGGGATCCTTGACCTGCAGCAGATACATGTCACGGATCACGCGGCCATCTTCGCGGATCGAGGCATTGGTGGTGTAGAAGTCGTTGATCGGCAGCTTCTTCATCTCTGGCACGACCACCGAGCCGACATCGCTCTTGGTCGCCTCGACCGCCTTGAGATAATGCGTCACCGCGCCATAGACAGCGGCCTGCAGGCTGCCGGGCGCCTTGCCGTTGAAACGCTCCATGAAGCGCTTGCTCCATGCCCGGGTCTTGTCATTGGCATCCCAATAGAAACTGTCGGCGAAGATCAGATCCTTGGCGCTGGCAAGGCCGAGCGCGTGGATATCCGGCAGATTGACCAGAAGCGCCGCCATGCTCTGGCCACCCGAGGTGAGACCGAATTCGTTGGCCTGCTTCAGCGCCGTCATCATGTCCGAACCGGCATTGGCGAGACCGACGACCTGCGCCTTCGAGGCCTGCGCCTGCAGCAGGAAGGACGAGAAGTCCGACGAATTGAGCGGATGCTTGCTCGAGCCCAGCACCTTGCCGCCATTGGCGAGAACGACCTTGGAAGCTTCCGCCTCTAGCGCCTGACCGAAACTGTAGTCCGCGGTCAGGAAGTACCAGCTCTTCAAGCCCTTCTGCACCAGCGGCGCAGTGGCGACATTGGCAAGTGCGTAATTGTCGTAGGCCCAGTGCACGCCATTCGGCGAACAGGCCTTTCCGGTGAGATCAGGCGTGCCGGGGCCGGTGGCCAGGAACACCTTGTCCTTCTCGCGTGACAGCTGCTGCACGGCGAGTGCCACACCCGACGACACCACTTCGGTGATCGTGTCGACGCCTTCGGTGTCGTACCACTTCCGCGCCAGCGCGAGACCGATATCGGCCTTGTTCTGGTGGTCGGCCGAGATCACCTCGACCGGCATGCCGGCGACCTTGCCGCCGAAATCCTCCGCCGCCATCTTCGCGGCAAGCACCGAACCGGCGCCGACATTGTCGGCATACGGGCCGGACATGTCGGTGAGCACGCCGATCTTGACGGTGCCGTTGGAGATTTCAGCAGACGCAGACGTGACGAATGACAGCATCGCAGCCGTCACGAGCAGCTTGTTGATCTTCACGCGTTTCCCCTCTCGAGTTTATTGTCAGGCTTGGTTCACTTGATCTGTTCGAGCACCGGCAGCAGATAGCTGAGGAATTTTTCGGGATCCTCGCTCATTGGGAAATGACCGAGGCCCTTCATGATGGTGACGTGGCTGCCCTTGACGCTGTTGGCAACGGCCATCGTCTCTTCCGGCGTGCAGGAATAGTCGTATTCGCCTGACAGCAGGAACAGCGGGCATTTCGACGTGTCGATCTGCGCGACGCGTGCGCGGATATCGCCGTCGAGTTTGTAGAAATGCAGGTCGCCCTTGAACACGCCGGGACCGCCCTGCATGTAGTGCCACAGCGTCTCCCAGCGATCGGCATCCGGCGCATCAGGACCGACGAGGCCCGATACGATGGCCGCGCAAACCTCACCGCCATGCACGTCTGGTCGATGCAGGAAGTTGAGATCGTAATAGGGATCGACATGCGCGCCGGCCTGCAGGCCGATAATGGCGCGGAAGCGCTCCGGATGTTCGAGCGCGAGATGCAGCACGATGCGGCCACCGATTGAGCAGCCCATTACAATGGGCTTGTCGAGATCGAGCGCGGATGACACCGCGAGGATCATCTCGGTATATTGCGCCGAAGTGAGCTGATATTCTTCATTGTGCCAGCCCGCCGGCGGCGACGACTTGCCGTGCCAGGGCATGTCGAAGGCGATGACACGATGCTTTGCCGTGACGCGCTCGTCATTCATCAGTGCGCGATACTGGCGGCCATCGGCACCTGCGGTGTGCAGGCACAACAGCGGCGTGCCCTTGCCGGCTTCCTCGACATAGATGCGGTGCTTGCGACCGAACAGATCGAGATGCATGTAGCGGCCGACGGTGTTTTCAAAGCGGGCGGTCATGCGGCGGCTCCTGCGCGCAGTTTCACCAGCGCTTCCTTGAAGTAACGCAGATTGGCCATGAAGATCTGCAGATTGCCTTCGGCCTTCAGGGTGCGACACTTGATCAGCGCCATCAGGTCGTGCGAACCCGGCTGCGGCCTCGCGCTCCAGAACTTGTTCCATTCGTCGTCGGATGCGCGCAGCGCGAACGACCATGAGGGCATTACGAACGGGCCTTTGGTGACCGAGACGACCTTGCCTTCTGCAATGGCGATCAACCATGCGGTCGCGCCGACTTCGAGCAGGAAGGTGGTGGTGAGGAAGCGCCCGCGCTTCACCAGCATCTCATCCGCATTGACCCTGTTTTTCAGGTCTTCAATCATGTTGCCTCCCTTCAGGCGAGCGCGACCAGCGCGTCCACGGCGACGACGCCCTCGCCCACCCGATTGATAATCAGCGGATTGATTTCGGCATCCACGACGACCGCACTTTCATTCACCGCAAACTGCGACATCGCCACGATTGCCTGCGCCAGCGCTTCCATATCGCCGCGCGGCTTGTTGCGGAATCCCTGGAAGACACGACTGATTGACAGCTCCATGATCATGCTCCACGCGGTGTCGAGCGTGACCGGTGCGAGGCGAATGCTGCGATCGCGATAGATTTCGGTATAGATGCCGCCAGCCGCGAGCAGCACAATCGGACCAGCTTCTGGATCGACGCGATAGCCGAGCAGCATCTCGCCAAGACCGGAGGTCATCGGCTGCACCAGCACCTGCGATATGTTCGCGCCCGGCCGATGCGTGCGGCCATTGTCGGCAATCTTGCGCATCGCCGCCCTGAGTTGGGACTCACCGGCGACATTGAGCACGACGCCGCCGACTTCGGTCTTGTGTGCAACCTCCGCCGACAGCAGCTTCACCGCAACGGGATAGGCGAACGGTAGAGTGATCGACGCGGCGTCGATATCGAGGGCCACGGCGGCTGCGTGCGGCACGCCGATCGTCTCGAACAATTTGTACGCCGCCATTTCGTCAAGCTGTCTCGTGGCGACAGCCCTGGTGTCATGCAAGGGCTTCGCCAGGGCCGTCGGCTGCCGCCGTAACAAGGCGGCCGCGACCGCATCGGCGCAGGATTCGGGCGTACGGAAGTTCGGCACGCCTGCCCTCGTCAGCATGTCCAGTGCATCCGGCGCATCGGGCACCAGGAATGTCACCAGCGGCTTGGCCGAGGATGCGCTGTCGATCACCGGCTTGACCGCAAGTTCCGGCTTGAACCGCGCTGATGAGCCGATCACAGCGACCACCACATCGAATTCCGGCGCCGACAGCATGGTGTCAACCGCAGCTTTCATCACGTCATAGCGCGTACCGGCCAAGGTCAGATCGGTGATGCGCTCGTGATTGGCCCGGACACCGGCTTGCCCGAGACGCGCGAAAGTCTCGTCGCTCGGCCTCACCACATCGATGCCGCGCATCGAGAGTTCATCAACCACCATCGCTGCGCCGCCGCCGGTCGTCGTCACCACGCCGACGCGTTTGCTGCACGCTGCGGCCGGACGCGCCGGCATCCGTTGCAGCAGCGGCAGGCTTTCCAGCAAGGTCTCGAAATTGAACACGCGGGCAATGCCGCAATCGGCGAGGAACGCCGCGGCGACATCGTCCTCGCCGGCCAGCGCACCTGTATGCGACAGCGCAAGTTCCGCAGCAGCGGCGGAACGTCCGAGCTTGTAGCCGACCACTGGCTTGCCACGTTCGGCAGCGGCGAGCGCGAAGCTGCGCAGATCCTGCGCGTGACGAATGCTTTCGAGGAACAGCATGTAGCCGGTCACATCGGGATCATCGAGCGTCGCCGAGCAGACCTCACCGAGACTGAGATCGATCTCGTTGCCCACCGAAACAAGACCGGCAAAGCCGACATTGCGGCTCTTGCCACGCGAAATCAGACCACCAAGCAGGCTGCCGCTATGCGACGCCACGAAGATGCCGCCAGTCGGCAGGTCCGGCTCGGCGAAGGCCGCATTGGCGGTGATAATGGTCTTGTGACGCAGATTGATGGCGCCGAGGCTCGACGGGCCGAGAATACGCAAGCCGGTGTCGGCGCAGATTTTCTGCAGGCGCGCAACGAGCTTTTGACCTTCTTCGCCGCCCTCCGAAAAGCCGGAGGCAAGAATGGTGACCACGGGGACACCGAGCCGCGCGCATTCGGCGGCAGCATCCACAGCGTCTTCCGTGGGCGTCAGGATAAAGGCGTGATCCGGCACCGTCGGAAGCTCGGCGAGCGACGGCCACGCGATCTCACCAAGGACTGTCGATCGGCGCGGATTGATCGGATAGACCGTGCCCTCATAGCCGGCACGCCGCAGATATTGCAGCGGCCGTGCCGACGTCTTCGACACGTCATCGGACGCACCGACCAGCGCGATGCTGCGCGGCGCGAGCAGCGCCTGTCCGAGCGACGGCTTTGTCGTCCTAGCTTGCACGTGCGGCCTGTCCACGCTGATCGAAGCGGCGGTCGAACACGTCTTCCGCGATCCGGTTCTTGAGAATTTCCGTCGAGCCGCCGGCGATCATCCAACCGCGGGTGCGACGCATGCAATATTCGGCGAGCGATTCCTGACTGTAGCCGAGGCCGCCCATCACCTGCACCGCCTCATTGGCGACCTCGAAACCGGCCTGATTGCAGGCGAGCTTGGCGATCGCCGTCTGATAGGGCGATGGCAGGCCTTCGGTGACACTGGCCGCGCGATAGAGCAGCATCTGCGCGGATTCCAGCTTCAGCGCCATGTCGGCGAATTTCCACTGCAAACCCTGAAATTCGCAGAGCGGGCGACCGAACTGCTTGCGGATCAGTGCATGCTCGCGTGCGAGATTGAAGGCGTAGCGGCCGAGGGCGAGCGAGCGCGACGAATTGCCGAGACGCTCCACGTTGAAGCCGGCGATCTGTTTCTTGAAGCCGCCGACGCCGAGCAGCACGTTGCGCGCGGGAATGCGGCAATTCTCGAAATAGAGTTGGCTCCACTGCTCGCCGCTCATGAAGGGCGTCGGCTTGCCGATGGTGAAGCCGGGTGTGTCGCGCTCGATGATCACCGAGCCAATGCCGTTCACGCCAGGCCCGAAGCGCACATAAACGAGATAGATCGCTGCATCCGGGCTGTGGGTGCCGAATACCTTGCTGCCATTGATGACGAAGTCGTCACCGTCCTGCGTCGCCGTTGTCTTGAGTTCGGTCACCGCCGAGCCGGCATCGGGTTCGCTCATGCCGAGGCTGATGCAGATATTGCCGGCCAGGAGATCCGGCAACCAGCGCGCCTTCTGCTCCGGCGTCGCATATTCGACAAAGGTGCGGATCGGACCAAAATTGCCGGCCTGCACCACATCGGCGCTGCGCGGACACACCGAAGCGATTTGCTCAATGGCGATCACGCTGTCGAACAGCGTGCCGCCCTGGCCGCCATCAGCCGGATCGAATGAGATGCCCATCAGCCCCTGCTTGCCGAGCATCTGCGCAACCCCGCGGGGAAAATGCGGATCATGCGCACGCTCCAGAGCGCCGTCCTTCAGGTTCGCCTCGGCGAAACGACGCACGGAATCTGCGAATGCCTGCTGCTCTTCGTTGAGTTCGAAATTCATCTGTCTGGCGCACCTGCTGAATTACAGGCTCTGTTTCCCAGCGCAGACTTTGACGGACAACTGCAGATCGGTTATACGGTCATTACATAATGTAATTGCCCGACTGGACCGTGATCCCGCCGCTCAACCCACTGCACGTATTCGACGTGGCTGCGCGCCATCTCAGTTTTACACGCGCGGCGGCGGAGCTGCGCGTGACGCAACCGGCGATCTCACGGCAGATCAACACACTGGAAGGTTTTCTAGGCGTCAGGTTGTTCGAGCGCGACAAGCATGGATTGCGGCTGACATCAGAAGGCGAGGAATTCCAGCGCCAGATCGCGCCGGCCTTCCGCATCATCGCCAATGCCACCGCGAGCCTCACCGCCACCGGGAAGGCCGAGCCGCTGAAGATCCGGGTCTACACGACCTTCGCCGCAAAATGGCTGATCCCTCGCCTGCCGTCCTTCTATGTCGCCTATCCGCAGATCAAGCTGAACATCAGCAATGTCGTGACTCCAATCGATTTCGAGAAGGACAAGGTCGATCTGGCATTACAGTTCGGAGATGGTAACTGGCCCGGTGTGGAAACCGAATTGCTTTTCAAGGATCTGATCCAGCCGGTCTGCAGCCCCAAATTGCTGAAGCGAACACGCGTCGTCGAACTCGACGATCTCCGCAAGGTGCAACTGCTGCATTCGCATTATCGTCGCGCCGACTGGCCGGACTGGCTGATGGCGGTGAAGCGGCCGGACCTGCTCACCGATGCCGGGATCAGTTTCCCGAGTTCGGTGCTGACCTATCAGGCCGCCGTCGAGGGCGTCGGTGTTGCGGTGGGACAGCTCTTTCTGCTGCGCAACGAGATCCAGGACGGCACGCTCGTCCCATTGTTCAATGCGCCGTTCGAGCGACCGATGGCCCATTATGTTGCGTGGCCGAAGAACCGCCCGCTCGGCCGCAAGGCGCGCAGTTTTGTCCATTGGCTGAAGACGCAGATCGCGGAATTTCTGGAGGAGCAAGGCTGAGGATTGTCGCTATCCGCTTAACGCCAGAAGCGGCCCGCCGAAGCTAAGCTAAGGACTCCTTAATTCGCCGATCACCTGTAGCTGACGTATCATCAGCCCCATTGCCGCCGTTATGGCGAGCATTGACCTGTGTTTTCGGGAAGAGCGTCGGTGCCAGCCTGGGCTTAGCTTGCGGGGCCGATAAATTATTGGACCACTGACTGGTTGAAAAGAAGACTAAATCGGTCGCCCGCGATCGCCTACGTGGTCCGTAGTTCACAAGCGTTTATTCGACGCATATTCGATCGATCGAATACCATAAGTCGTTGATTTTACTGGCGCTCCCTAGGGGAATCGAACCCCTGTTTCAGCCTTGAGAGGGCCGCGTCCTAACCGCTAGACGAAGGGAGCGTATGGGCAGGGAATAGCCGCGAATGGAGCCGGCTGCAAGGTGCAGACGTCATTCCGGTCCCCATATGTTGAAGACTGGTCCGGGACGAGCCTAGGGCTCGCTGGCGAATTTCAGCGTTCCCGCGGGTTTCAGGCTCTTGGCGTCGAAAGTGCGGATTTCGGTGCTGCCACCGACATCCAGGGTCAGCACGATCCGGTCTCCGGCCACCCCGGTGGAGAGGATTTTGGCGCCTTTCGGCAGGGTCGCCGTGGTGGCTGATGTCACGGTGCTTCCATCCGTGCGGAAAAGGCGGTAGCCGATCACGACGAGCAGCGCGCCGACGCCCAGAGCGGTGGTCAGGCCGGCGATCAGCATCATGCGGCGCACGCGCGCAATCATGGCGGCCTGCTCAAGGGTCGGTTCGGGCGCACTATCGGCGGCGGGCTGGGTCATGCAAACACTCGTCTCTTGATTCACGGCTCTCGAAGCAACACGCTTCTGTCAGGTAAGGCTTTACGGAATGAACGATCAACGGCTGGATGTCACGGTGCAGGGCGACGAAGGCTCGACCCGGCTCGATCGCGTGCTCGCCGTGCGCAGCCCGGCTCTGTCGCGGTCGCGGCTGAAGGCGCTGATCCTTGCCGGCCAAGTGGCGATCACCCGGTCGTCGCAGGACCCCACACCCGTGCGCGACCCCGCTTATCACGTCGCTGCCGGCGATACGATCACAATCGACGTGCCGCCCGCCATCGCACCGGAACCGGAAGGCGAGGATATCGCCCTCGATATCGTGTTCGAGGATGAGGACATCATCGTCATCAACAAACCGAAGGGCCTCGTCGTGCATCCCGCCGCCGGCCACGAGACCGGCACGCTGGTGAATGCGCTGATCGCCCATTGCGGGGCGTCGCTGTCGGGAATCGGCGGCGTCAAACGGCCGGGCATCGTCCACCGTCTGGACAAGGACACTACCGGCCTGATGGTAGTCGCCAAGAACGACGCCGCTCACCAGTCCCTGACCGCGCAATTCGCCGACCACGGCCGCACCAACGAGATGCGGCGCGGCTATATGGCCTTTGCCTGGGGCGTTCCGAACCGGCCGCGCGGCACCATCGAGGCGCCGATCGACCGACATCCCCACGCCCGCGAGAAAATGGCGGTCCGCGAAGGCGGCCGCGATGCCGTCACCCATTGGGAAGTGCTGCAGGAATTCCCCGATCGCCACGGCAAGCCGATCGCCACCCTCTTGGCCTGCCAGCTCGAGACCGGCCGGACCCACCAGATCCGCGTGCATCTGGCCCATATCCAGCATCCGCTGATGGGGGATTCGGTTTATGGCTCGCATTTCAAGACCAAGGCATCATCGCTCGGCGTCAAGAGCCGCGCCGCGCTGGACGCCCTCGACCGGCAGGCGCTTCACGCCTATTTGCTCGCTCTGGAGCACCCTCGCACGGGCGAGATTCTGGAGTGGACCAGCGAACTTCCTCACGATTTGGCGGTTTTGCGGGCCCATATGGCCGTGCCAGAATGACGCAGATGCATATAAAAAAGTAAGCTTTTCCAAACGCTTATATGGGCCCCACGGGAACGTGACAGGGAATTCACTTTCAATACGCTTGTAGTAGGGTGTATGTTGCACCTGCGTCAAATGAGACGCGGAACATCGCAGCCAGGGCGGCTTTAACAAAGCGCTCGCTGCCTGGCCCGCCGCTATCGGGGGTCTGAACCACTGGAGGGCATCATAATGGCCCGTACAGCTACCCTTCCGGTTCTCAATGGAGAATCCGGCCTCTCGCATTACCTCGCCGAGATCCGCAAGTTTCCGATGTTGGAACCTCAGCAGGAATATATGTTTGCCAAGCGTTGGCGCGAGCACGACGATCGCGACGCGGCACATCACCTTGTGACCAGCCATCTGCGACTCGTTGCCAAGATTGCCATGGGCTATCGCGGCTACGGTCTGCCGATCTCCGAGGTTGTCTCGGAAGGCAACGTCGGTCTGATGCAGGCTGTGAAGCGCTTCGAGCCGGAGAAAGGCTTCCGCCTGGCCACCTACGCCATGTGGTGGATCAAGGCGTCGATTCAAGAGTACATCCTGCGTTCGTGGTCGCTCGTGAAGATGGGCACCACCGCGAACCAGAAGAAGCTGTTCTTCAACCTGCGCAAGGCGAAGAGCAAGATTTCCGCCCTGGACGAAGGCGATCTCCGCCCCGACCAGGTGAAGCTGATCGCCACGCGTCTCGGCGTGACGGAACAGGACGTTGTCGACATGAACCGCCGCCTCGGTGGCGACGCGTCGCTCAACGCACCGATCCGTGACGACGGCGAAGCCGGCGAATGGCAGGACTGGCTGGTCGATACCGCGCCCAACCAGGAAGCCATCATGGCGGAACACGAGGAGTTCGATCATCGCCGTCAGGCGCTGAACGGCGCCATCGGTGTGCTCAACCCGCGCGAACGGCGCATCTTCGAGGCGCGTCGCCTCGCTGATGAACCGATGACGCTGGAAGATCTCGCTTCGGAGTTCGGCGTCTCGCGCGAGCGCGTCCGTCAGATCGAAGTCCGTGCCTTTGAAAAGGTGCAGACCGCGGTCAAGGGCACCATCGCCAAGCAGGAAGCTGCGGCGCTGGAAGCTGCGCACTAACAAGCGCAGTTGAGCGTACAAGGAATGCGAAAGCCGGCGGAAACGCCGGCTTTTTTGTTGGGTGAAGCGAGCCAGTTGCTCTGACGCCCCACCTTCGACCGGCGGCTGGAATCGACTATCTGATCGGCTTCGCCAGCGCTTCCGTCCGGTCGCGCTCGGTCATGTCGATCACCGTCTCGACCGGTGCCGTCAATTCATAGACATAGGACACATCGGTGAAGTAGCGCTTCGCCGTACCACCCAGCGCTTCCGGCGCCACGCGATCGAGCAGCACCAGACCGAAATCGCTATCCGGCCGCCGCGTTGCCTGACTGGTGTTGAACTCTTCCCAGCGGAAATTGAACTGCGCATCCGGCTCGCTGCCCGTAATCTCCCAATGCGCAACGATATGCGGATGTTTGCCCACCAGCGACAGGCCCTCGTCGGAATGCGAGGCCAATTCAAAGAACAGCAGCGACAGGCTCTGCGCGGCGCGCGCGCTGACAATGATGTCCGGACCTTCCAGTGCGATACGGTCGGCATGCGGGATCGCACGCGCCTCGAACAGGCCCTTGAGCTGCACACCCTGCCACTGACTCTCGCTCAGCAGCGACACGACATTCGACATCGCGTGAATGCGGCCGATCAGGAGATCGCGCGCGCTGTCCACATCGGAGCCATGGCGCAGCGTGCGCGTCACGATGGACTGGATCACCGCCAGGATGTTCTTCACGCGATGATTGAGCTCGTCGATGACGGCAGTCAGGCGACGTTCGAAGCCGATACGGGTCTCGACCTCGCGCCGCAGCCGCAGATTGGCGTAGGAGACATAGCCGAACAGTCCGCAAACGATCGCCGTCAGCGCGAGGCCGAACCCGCCGACGATGATCGCGGTGCGCTGCGCGCGCAGCTCGGTATTGACCTTCGGATAATAACCCAGCGACCAGTCACGCCCGCCGAACGAAACCGTGCGCAGGACTGCCAGCGCAGGACCATTCCCCACCAACGGGCGCGCCGTTACCTTGCCGTCGTCGTCGGCGACGATTTCGCCATCGGCGACACGCGGATCTTTCAGCGCTACCGAGAACAATGACATCTCGTCATTGGCCAGCATCAGCGGCCCGAGTTCATAGGAGAATGACACGAAGCCGGCCGGCGCGGGATTGCCCTCGGACACAACCGGCGTCACCAGTACCAATCCCAATTGTCCATCAGGCTGCTGCAGCGGCGTGGGATTGGAGGCGACCGGCTTGCCCTCGTTCAGGGCGCGCGCCAGCGTTGGCCCTGTGACGGGAGAGAAATTCAGGACGCGACCGACAAAGCCTTCAGTGACGGAATTGCGCGGCTCGACATCCATCAGCACGTCAAGCGGCTGCTCCAGCGCCTTGGTATCGAGGCGCTCGTCATTGTAGTTGCGGATCGTGGGATTGCGGTAGCCGGCACTGGCGAGCTCCGTGCTGGCGGCCGGCAATTCGTTCGGTTGCAGGCGAGCGATCCAGCCGGCGATGGCGAAATCGGTCTTGAAGGCGTAGATCGAAGCCCGCAACGGCTGCAGCATATTGGCCCGCATGACCGTGGGGGAGCGAAACAGCCCGGCTGCAACCCGGGCCAGCAATTCGCGTTCGGTCAGACGCTCCTGAACCAGGCTGGCATGGATATCCACGGCCCGACCCAGCGCGATATTCTCGATCGCAAGTTCCTGATCATGCACGCGAAACGCGGCGAGGCCGGAGAGCAGAACTCCGACCAGTGCCAGTAGTGCGATGATGAAGCCAAGCCGGACCACGCGGTTACTCGGAATAAGAGACGTTGCTGCCGGTTCAGCGGCTCAGGAGTATGCCAATCACGCCGGAATGAATTGGTTCCCAGCCTTCTGGAAATAACTCCGGACCGGGATAAATCTAGAGAAACAGGCTTAACGAAATGACTGAACGCGCAATGCCCGTCGGGGTACCGGGCGGTTCGCCGTTATAGCCAACGAGATATGCAGGGCTCAAGTCCAGGCCTCGGACCCAGATCCGCAGCTGAAGCGTTAAGCCACCGCTTTCGCCTTGAGCCCGCCCTTCGTCTCAATGAATGAGATAATCCGGTCGAGGCCGTACTGGGTCTTCATGTTGGTCATCACGAACGGCCGTGTCCCGCGCATTCGCTTCGCGTCGACGTCCATCTTTTCCAAGGAGGCCCCAACATAGGGCGCAAGGTCGATCTTGTTGATCACCAGCAGGTCAGAGCGCGTGATGCCCGGCCCGCCCTTGGAGGGGATCTTGTCGCCGGCCGCAACGTCGATGACGTAGATGGTGATATCGGCCAGCTCAGGCGAGAAGGTCGCCGCGAGGTTGTCGCCACCGGATTCGATCAGCACCATGTCGAGATCAGGAAACTTGACGCGCATGTCGGCGACGGCGGCGAGATTCATCGAGGCGTCCTCGCGGATCGCCGTATGCGGACAGCCACCGGTTTCGACGCCGGCAATGCGATCTGCTGTCAGCGAGCCCGAGCGCACCAGATATTCGGCGTCCCACTTCGTGTAGATGTCATTGGTGATCGCCGCGATGTCGTAGCGCTCGCGCATGGTCTTGCACAGCAGATCCATCAGCGCGGTCTTGCCGGAACCGACGGGACCGCCAATGCCGACGCGGAGCGGACCGTGAAAACTGGACATGTCAAATGCTCTCTGGGTTGAAGGTATCGTTGCAAATCATGACCTGAACAGCCGCGTATACTGCGTCTCGTGACGCATGCTGGCGATGTCAGAGCGGAATGTGGCCCCGCCGAGATCGTCGAGGGATGCGGCCATGGCGCGATGGCCGGTGGTCACGACGACGGGCTCCAGCGCTGCAAGCACGCGCTGGCTGTCGGTCTGACCGAGCGGCACCAGCCGCGCGCCAGCGGAAATCCAGTTCGAGACCACCGCGTGGAAAAAACCATGCATGGTTGCCGACAGCGGCACACCATGGGCGGCGCTCACAAGTCCGACGGCAACAGGATAGACGATCGGGCTGTCGCAACTCGCGATCAGTCGCTCCATCCCCTCATGCGACCAGGCATTGCGCGCGATCTCGATGAAGGCCCTGCCCTGCGTGGTCGTCTCGAGCTGACGTTCCCTTGATGGCACGAAGGCGCTGGCGAGTTCGGCAATCTCGCGCAGTGCCTTGTCGTCGCCGTCAGATGCCGCACGGTGCACATGCGCGAGAAACACGCCATCGCAAAACCCTGCGCCATCGGACAGCATCGCCGACAACCAGTCCTGCAGACTGGCAGCATCGGTGATGTCGCCTGCTTCCACCGCCCATTCGATACCGCTGGAATAGGAAAACGCGCCGACAGGAAAAGCCGGCGACAGCCAGGTCATCAGCCGGTACAGCGCAGCGCCTTCGTCGGCAGACAAGGCGGGAGAGTCGTTCAGCGAACTATCCTTCGCCGGTCTATTTGTGGTCATGAGCATGAGAGTGACGATGGTGGTCGTGCGTGCTGTCGTGATCATGATGATGGTCGTGGTGATCATGATCGTGACCGCAATGCTCGTCATGGACATGCTGGTCATGACCATGACCGGCATGACCGTGCGCGTCGCGGCCATGGCCATGGTGGTTGTGCCCATGATGATCATGCCCGTGGTGGTCGTGACCGTGTCCATGATCGTGATGGGCATGATCATGATGGCCGTGATGCCCATGACCGGCCGGCTCATGCGCAGCGGCATAGGCGCCGCCTTCGGGATCGAACGGCGCCTCGATCTCGATCACGCGCGCGCCGAGGCCCTTGACCATCTCCTCGATCACATGGTCGCTGCGGATACGCAGCCCCTTGGCCATGATCTGCGTCGGCAGATGGCGGTTGCCGAGATGCCAGGCGAGCCGCACCAGATGGCCGGGATCGGTGCCGCGGATCTCAATCAACGGCTCCGGCGCTGCGACCACCTCGATCAGGCGGCCGTCTTCCAGCACCAGCGCATCGCCGCCGCGCAAGGCGACGGCGTTTTCGAGATCGAGCAGGAATTCCAGTCCACGCGTCCCCGTCATCGCCATGCGGCGACGATGACGATCGTCGAAGTCGAGAACGACGGTGTCCACCGCCGCCTCTGTCCAGTTGTATTGGCCTTTGACCTCAGTCGCGCGGATCATGGAATCTCTCGTTTGGTTAGCGCACCACGACGTCAGCCGGGGTGATGATTTCGATCTTCGGCGGCGCGCTGAAGCATTTCACCGCGACGCGGCCGAAGGTCTTCATATGCTCCTGCGTCCGGTGCGGCACCAGCGCCTCGGCATTCTCCCACTGTTCGACGAATACCATGCGGGTCGGATCGGTGACGCTCTCGTGCAGATCATAGGCAATATTACCCGCTTCCTTGCGGGTCTCGGCGATACAAGCCTTGGCAGCTTCGATCAGTTCGGCGCGGGCTTCGGGTTTCACGGACAGAGTGGCAACGACGTAGATCAAGGGGAGTCCTCCCGGTTTGTTGTTGTGGCTAAGGATGCCGGGATCGACACTAAGGGGTTAAAGGCGGACGAGGAAGGGGCCGATCTCGCCATTCCGGGGCGCGTCAATGGCGCAGCCGGCGACGCGAGCCCGGAATCCCGACATGGTGAAACGCCGTCGTGCTCCAGCGCGAGATTCCGGGTTCGCCGACCGTCGCCTGCGGCGCCGGTTCCGCGCCCCGGAATGACGAGCGAGAGCGTACCTCAATACATAAAATACCTCTGCGCCATCGGCAGCACTTCCGCCGGCTCGCAGGTCAAAAGCTCGCCATCCGCCCTCACCTCATAGGTCTCGGAATCCACCTCGATCTTCGGCGTCGCGCCGTTGTGGATCATGCTCTTCTTCGAGATGCCGTCGCGGACATTTTCCACCGCATAGAGCGACTTCTGAATGCCGAGCTTCTTGGCTAGACCGCCGGCCACCGCCGCACCCGATGTGAACACCACCGACGACTGCGTCAGCGCGCAGCCGAAGGCGCCGAACATCGGCTGGTAGTGCACCGGCTGCGGTGTGGGAATGGACGCGTTGGGATCGCCCATCGGCGCCGCGACGATCGAGCCGCCCTTGATGACGAGATCCGGCTTGACGCCGAAGAACGCCGGCGACCAAAGCACCAGATCCGCCATCTTGCCCTTCTCCACCGAGCCGATCAGCTTCGAGACACCATGGGCGATGGCGGGGTTGATGGTGTATTTCGCGATGTAGCGCTTGACGCGGAAATTGTCGTTGCTGCCCTTGTCTTCCTTCAGCGAGCCGCGCTGCTTTTTCATCTTGTCGGCGGTCTGCCACGTCCGGATGATCACTTCGCCGAGCCGGCCCATGGCCTGACTGTCCGACGACATCATCGAGAGCGCGCCGAGATCATGCAGGATGTCTTCGGCAGCGATGGTCTCCTTGCGGATGCGGCTTTCGGCAAATGCAAGATCTTCCGCAATCGACGGATCGAGATGGTGGCACACCATCAGCATGTCGAGATGCTCGTCGATGGTGTTGCGCGTGAACGGCCGGGTCGGATTGGTCGACGACGGCAGCACGTTCTTGAGGCCCGCGACCTTGATGATATCGGGCGCATGACCGCCGCCGGCACCTTCGGTATGGAAGGCATGGATGGTGCGGCCCTTGAAGGCCTTGATGGTGTCCTCGACGAAACCGGACTCGTTCAGCGTGTCGGAATGCAGCATCACCTGCACGTCGTAGTCGTCGGCGACGCTGAGGCAGTTGTCGATCGCGGCAGGCGTCGTGCCCCAGTCCTCGTGCAGCTTCAGCGCACAGGCACCGGCATTGATCATTTCCACCAGCGGCGCGGGCTTCGAGGCATTGCCCTTGCCGGAAATGCCGAGATTGACCGGAAACGCATCGAAGGACTGGATCATCCGCGCGATGTGCCACGGACCGGGCGTACAGGTCGTCGCGAAGGTGCCGTGCGACGGGCCGGTGCCGCCGCCCAGCATCGAGGTGACACCCGACATCAGCGCGTGTTCGATCTGCTGCGGGCAGATGAAATGGATATGGCTGTCGAAACCGCCGGCAGTGAGGATCTTGCCCTCGCCCGCGATGACATCGGTGCCCGGACCGACATTGATGGTCACGCCCGGCTGGATATCGGGATTGCCGGCCTTGCCGATGGCGTGGACCATGCCGCCCTTGAGTGCCACGTCGGCTTTCACGATGCCCCAGTGATCGACGATCAGCACGTTGGTGATGACGGTATCGACGGCGCCCTGCGCGCGCGTCGCCTGCGACTGCCCCATGCCGTCGCGGATCACCTTGCCGCCGCCGAACTTCACCTCCTCGCCATAGATGGTGAAGTCCTTCTCCACCTCGATGATCAGATCGGTGTCGGCGAGCCGCACGCGGTCGCCCGTGGTGGGGCCGAACATGTCGGCATAGACGGAGCGTTTGATTTTCACGGGCATGAGATCAGGCCTTCCCAACGATGGAAGATGAGGAGAGTGGATTCGAACGCAGCGATGCCGCGGGGAACGCAAACATCCCGATCAGTGTGCAGCCTGCGCCTTCGTTCATTGACGGCGTGACCCGCGACTTCCATAGCTTCGCGCACCCCAGCAAGGCGCGCGGCGTCGGGATCTGAGACGGAGACCGATATCGTGAGATGGAAGAACGTCTATCCATTTGTCGCGGCGTGCCTGCTGTTCGCGCTGACGTCCTGGCTATACACGACCCGCGTCATGTGGCTCGGATTTCCGGACGGCTTCATTCCCGAACTGGACGCCGCTGAAGCGATCCTCGTCACCTGGTTCAACTGGTTCAGCATCGCTCTGGGCATCTGGTTCGTGATCCTTGGCATCCGATCGTTCCGTGACGATGTCGGACGTTGGTCATTGTACAGCTGTCTTCTGTTCGTCTCGGTCGTCCTGATATCGCTGGCCATCGATCGATACTTCCGCTCGTTCATGATGGACAGCGCCGGCGGCTAGGCGCTCAGAGCTTCCCCATCACATCGCCGCGGAAGCCGTAAACCGTGCGTTTGCCGGCGAGTTCGACCAGTTGCACATCGCGGGTCTGGCCGGGCTCGAAGCGCACGGCCGTGCCGGCGGCGATGTCGAGACGCATGCCGCGGGCTTTTTTGCGGTCGAATTTCAGCGCCGGATTGGTTTCAAAAAAGTGGTAGTGCGAGCCGACCTGGATCGGCCGGTCGCCGGAATTCGCCACAGTCAATGTCACGGTCTTGCGGCCGGCATTGAGCTCGATCTCGCCGTCCTGGATGAAGAACTCGCCGGGGATCATGTGGGGCCTCAACGAATGGGTTCATGAACAGTGACGAGCTTCGTCCCGTCCGGGAACGTCGCTTCCACCTGAATGTCGTGGATCATCTCGGCGATCCCATCCATGCATTGCGCGCGGGTGATGACCTCGGCGCCGGATTTCATCAGCTCGGCGACGGTACGGCCGTCGCGCGCGCCCTCGACGATGAAATCGGAGATGATGGCGATGGCTTCGGGATGGTTGAGCTTGACGCCGCGCTCCAGCCGGCGGCGCGCCACGATGGCGGCCATCGAGATCAGGAGCTTGTCTTTTTCGCGGGGGGAGAGATTCATGCGAACACTCTGATAAGTTTAGTTGAGCCACATGCGCGGCAGCATCGCGCCCGATCGTCCAAGCACCGCCATCATGTCGGTGCGCAGCTTGGCCGCATCTTGTGCACAGAAGCGGGCCATTGCAAAGCCGTTCCAGCAGGAGATACCAACTTCGCCGCCGGCGCCATCCGTGGCTTCGCGTAGCCGCTCAATGAGCGCCTCGTCGCCGGGCACGATCAGCGCCGTGCCGATGGCCACGGCGCCATGTCCGATTGCCGGTCGCGCCAGCTTCGCGGTGATATCGCCATCCAGCCGCACGTTCTCCGCGAACACCAGTTTGCCGCCGCGACGCAGGCGCCAGCGGTCGACGAAAGACCCCGCCTGCATCACCTCGCCCATGGCCGCACGACCGAACACAACGATCTCGCAGAGCAGCAGCGTCGCGCGATCGGCCAGATCGATATCGATGTGCCTGATGGTGCGGGCCTGATCAAACAGGATGGTTTCCTGTGGGAGCCAGGACAGATGCGCGCCGGCCTCGGCCTTCAGCGCGATGTTGATTTCGGCGGCGGGACCATGGGAGCGATAGATCTTCTCGGCGGCTGCCGTGGTCACTGTCAGGCTCGTGCCCTCACCGGCCGCGATATCGATATCGAAACGGTCGCCGCCTGCCGCACCGCCCGCAGTGTTGACGAACATCGCCGAGAGACCGTCGTCTTCGGGAGACGGGAAGCGCACACGCAGCGAGCCGGATTCATGCAGCTGGCGGCGACGCGTCTTGCCCTCCACCAGATGCACGTCGAACGTCACCGCGCCGCGGGCACGGTTGGCCGCAAAGATTGCCGATGACGACAGCGTGGTGTTGTCAGCCTGCATGCACTCTCCGGCCTTGAGCCTGCGTTACAGCGCCATCTGGCGGCTGATCTCGGCGGGATCAAGCGTGCTGCGGTCGCAGGTGTATTTCACCGCGCCGCGATCCATCACGGCGAAGTTGTCGCCGAGTTCGCAGGCAAAGTCGAGATACTGCTCCACGAGCACGATGGCGATATTGCCGAGCGAGCGCAGATAGGAAATGGCGCGGCCGATATCCTTGATGATCGATGGCTGGATGCCCTCGGTCGGCTCATCCAGCAGCAGGAGCTTCGGTCGCATCACCAGCGCGCGGCCGATGGCAAGCTGCTGCTGCTGGCCGCCGGAGAGATCGCCGCCGCGCCGGCCGAGCATCGAGTTCAGTACCGGAAACAGCGAGAACACGTCGTCGGGAATGTGGCGGTCGGCGCGCTTCAGCGGCGCATAACCGGTCTTGAGGTTCTCCTCCACCGTGAGCAGCGGAAAAATCTCGCGGCCCTGCGGCACGAAGGAAATGCCGCGCCGCGCCCGCTCGAACGGCTTCAGCGTCGAGATGTCCTGACCATCGAAAGTGATGGAGCCTGACGAAATCGCCTGCTGGCCGACCATGGCGCGCAGCAGCGACGTCTTGCCGACGCCATTGCGGCCGAGGACACAGGTGACCTTGCCGGGCTCCGCCGAGACCGTGACGCCGCGCAGCGCCTGGGCTGCACCGTAATAGAGGCTGATATTATCGACTTTGAGCATGCTCTATCGCCCCAGATACACTTCGACCACGCGGTCATTGGTCGACACATCGTCGATGGTGCCTTCAGCCAGCACTGTACCTTCGTGCAGACATGTCACCTTGACGCCGAGCTCGCGCACGAAGGTCATGTCGTGCTCGACCACCATCACGGTCTTGTTGTCGCGATTGATCGCTTTCAGCAGCTCGGCGGTCTGATGCGTCTCCACGTCGGTCATGCCCGCGACGGGCTCGTCCACCAGCAGCAATTTCGGATCCTGCGCCAGCAGCATGCCGATTTCGAGCCACTGCTTCTGGCCATGGGAGAGATTACCGGCAAGACGATGACGCGAGTCCGTGAGGCGGATGGTCTCCAGCACCTTGTCGATCCGCTCGGACTCGGCGCGGCTGCCGCGCCAGAACAGCGTGCCGCGCACGGAGTGATCGACATTCAGCGCCAACAGCAGATTGTCGTAAATCGTCTGGCTCTCGAACACTGTCGGCTTCTGGAATTTACGGCCGATGCCGAGCTCGGCGATCTTGGTTTCGTCCAGCAGCGTGAGATCATGGGTGCCGTCAAAATAGACGTCGCCCTCGTCCGGCTTAGTCTTGCCGGTGATAATGTCCATCATCGTGGTCTTGCCAGCGCCGTTCGGGCCGATGATGGCACGCATCTCGCCGGGTGCCAGCACCATCGACAGGTTGTTGATGGCATGGAAGCCATCGAACGAGACATGAACGCCATCAAGATAGAGCTGCGCCGAGGTGATGCGCTTCTGCCGCGCTTCCGCCTCGCGCGCTGCGACCACGGGATCGATCACGGCAGGCGCGTGGGAGGCCGGCGTCGTGGGGGCTGGCGTTTCAATCACGGTCATCACGCCTTCTCCGCCAGATGAGGTTTGGTAACGCCATCTTCCGCTGCGGCACTATCGGCATTGGCATTGCTGCTCGCCTTGCGGGACTCCGACCACGCATTGAAGGTGCCGATGATGCCCTTCGGCAGCAACAGCGTCACGAGAATGAACAGCGCGCCCAGCATGAACAGCCAGTAGGGAGCAAGGGCGCCGGATGTGAACACCGTTTTGGCGTAGTTGACCACGACCGCGCCGAGCGCCGCGCCGACCAGCGTCCCACGTCCGCCGACCGCGACCCAGATCACGGCCTCGATGGAGTTGGCCGGGGCGAATTCACCGGGATTGATGATGCCGACTTGCGGCACATAGAGCGCACCCGCAACACCGGCCATGCAGGCCGACAGCGTGAACACGAACAGCTTGTAGGATTCGACGCGGTAGCCCAAGAATCTCGTGCGGGATTCCGCGTCACGTATGGCGATCAGCACCTTGCCGAGTTTCGAGGTGACGATGGCGCGGCAGACGAGGAAGCCGACGATTAGCGCCAGACAGCTCAGCGCAAACAGCGCCGCCCGGGTGCCGTCGGCTTGCACGTTGAATCCGAGGATATCCTTGAAATCGGTCAGGCCGTTATTGCCACCGAAACCGAAATCGTTGCGGAAGAACGCCAGCAGCAGCGCATAGGTCATGGCCTGGGTAATGATCGACAGATACACGCCCGACACGCGCGAACGGAAGGTGAGCCAGCCGAACACGAAAGCGAGGATGCCCGGTGCGATCAGCACCATCGCCGCTGCGAACCAGAACATGTCGAAGCCATACCAGTACCATGGCAGCGCCTTGTAGTTCAGGAACACCATGAAGTCCGGCAGCAGCGGATTGCCATAGACGCCGCGCGAGCCGATCTGGCGCATCAGATACATGCCCATGGCATAGCCGCCGAGCGCGAAGAAGGCGCCGTGTCCGAGCGAGAGAATGCCGCAATAGCCCCAGATCAGATCGATGGAGAGTGCGAGGATGGCGTAGCAGACATATTTGCCGAACAGTGCCATCAGATAGGTCGGCACCTGCAGCGGCGAGTCCGCGGGCAGCAACAGATTCGACAGCGGAATGACGATGCCGACGGCAGCGACGATCAGCAGGAAGATCGTCGCGCTGCGATCCAGCGTGCGGGTGAGGAAATGCGGCGTCATGCGAAGACTCCGCGATACGCGAGACCATGGCCGGCACCGGCGCCAATGGTCCCCTCCCCCCTTGCGGGGGAGGGTGGCGCGTAGCGCCGGGAGGGGGGTAAGCCGCAAACGCCGGAGCTTGGGGTTACCCCCCTCCCCGACCCTCCCCCGCAAGAGGGGAGGGAGAACATCAGCGCGTCGCGGCAAATTTTCATTTCTGAGGCCGTCATCATGCTTCGATCGCCCTGCCCTTGAGCGCGAACAGGCCGCGCGGCCGTTTCTGGATGAACAGAATGATCAGCACCAGAATGGCGATCTTGCCGAGCACCGCACCCGCCACCGGCTCCAGGAACTTGTTCGCGATGCCGAGCGAGAACGCACCGACCAGCGTGCCCCACAGATTACCGACGCCGCCGAACACCACCACCATGAAACTGTCGATGATGTAGCTCTGGCCGAGATTAGGAGACACGTTGTCGATCTGCGATAGCGCCACCCCGGCAATGCCCGCAATGCCGGAGCCGAGACCAAAGGTCAGCGCATCGACGCGCGAGGTCGCGATGCCCATGGAGGCTGCCATGCGGCGGTTCTGGGTGACGGCGCGCATTTCCAAGCCGATCGAGGTATAGCGCAACATCGCCAGCAGGATCGCGAACACGGCCAACGTGAAGCACAGGATCCAGAGCCGGTTATAGGTGATGGTGAGCTGGCCGAGTTCGAAGGCGCCGGACATCCAGGAGGGATTGCCCACCTCACGATTGGTCGGGCCGAACATGGTGCGCACGGCCTGCTGGAGCACCAGCGACAGGCCCCAGGTTGCCAGCAGCGTTTCCAGCGGGCGGCCATAGAGGAAGCGGATGATGGTGCGCTCGATCACGATGCCGAGCAGACCGGCGACGATGAAGGCCAGCGGCACCGCCATCAGCAGCGAGTAGTCGAACAGGCCGGGATAGCTGGTGCGGATCACGTCCTGCACCACGAAGGTGACATAGGCGCCGATCATCACCATCTCGCCATGCGCCATGTTGATGACGCCCATCACGCCGAAGGTGATAGCGAGGCCAATGGCAGCGAGCAAGAGAACCGAGCCGAGCGACAGGCCGTACCAGGCGTTCTGGCCGATCGACCACAATGTCTGCCGGCTGTTGATCGCGGTGACCGCGCTCGCAGCACTTCGCGCAACGCCGACGGTCTGATCAGGCGGCAGGCTGGTGAGCAGTGCCAGTGCGTCCTGATCGCCGCGCCCCTTGATGATCGCGATGGATTCGATCTTCTCGGCCTCGGTCGCATCTTCCTTGTAGAGCAGGATCGCGGCACGGGCCTCGGTGAAGGCCTGCTTGGCGGCCTTGTTGGTTTCCTTTTCCAGCGCGGTCTCGATCACCGGCAGCATCGCGGTCTCATGGCTCTTGAACACCGACTGCGCGGACGCGATGCGCTTGGCGGGATCGGGCGCCATCAGCGTCAACCCGCCCAGTGCGGATTCGATATTTCGGCGCAGACGGTTGTTCAAACGCACAGCGGCGGCACTGGCTGGCACCTCGGTGACGGCCTCGCCGGTCGCAGCATCGGTCACCTTACCGTCGGTGCCGGTGAGATAAACCTTCTTGCTGTCGGGATCGGCGGCAAGCCGGCCTTCCTGCAGCGCATTGATGATGGCGAAAGCCTGCGGATTTCCCGAACTCGCGATGATGCTAACGGCTTCGTCCGTATCGGAGAAATCATCATTGGCGAATTTGGCGACGGCATCCTCGAAGGGACCCGCAAGGGCCGGAATGGCGGTCGCAGCGATCAGCAGACAGGCAATTGCGAGCGCGCGAAAACGATGGAGAACATCAGTCACTGGAAAAACCCCGGCCGAAGAAAAAAGAGAAGGCGACGGATTCACCGCCTTCTCCAGTTTTGGGAGTCTCGGGAAGAAACTAGTAAGTCGTCATTGCGGACGCTGCGCGCCCGCAATGACTGACAACACCAAGCCTCAGAGCGAGATCAGGAACCCTGACCGCCGCACTTGTTGGTCTTGGTGTTGAAGTTGCCGCACTTCTTGCCGACCCAGTCGCCGATCAGGTCCTTGGAGCCGTCGAGCTCCTTCGACCATGCATCGCCAGCCACCAGCGCCGGGGTCTTCCAGACCACGTCGAACTGGCCATTGGCCTTGATCTCGCCAATGAACACCGGCTTGGTGATGTGGTGGTTCGGCAGCATCTTCGAGGTACCGCCGGTCAGGTTCTTGGCTTCGATGCCCGGCAGAGCGTCGATGACCTTGTCGGCTTCGATCGACTTGGCCTTCTCGACCGCCTTCACCCACATGTTGAAGCCGATCACGGTGGCTTCCATCGGGTCGTTGGTCACGCGCTTCGGATTCTTGGTGAAGGCCTGCCATTCCTTGATGAACTTCTCGTTCTCAGGGCTCTTGATCGACTGGAAGTAGTTCCAGGCCGCGAGATGGCCGAGCAGCGGCTTCGTGTCGATGCCGGCGAGTTCTTCTTCACCCACCGAGAACGCAACCACCGGAATGTCGGTCGCCTTGATGCCCTGGTTGCCGAGTTCCTTGTAGAACGGAACGTTGGCGTCGCCGTTGATGGTGGAAACCACGGCGGTCTTCTTGCCGGCCGAACCGAACTTCTTGATGTCGGCCACAATCGTCTGCCAATCGGAATGACCGAACGGCGTGTAGTTGATCATGATGTCTTCCTGCTTGACGCCCTTCGACTTCAAGTAGGCTTCGAGGATCTTGTTGGTGGTGCGCGGATAGACGTAGTCGGTGCCGGCCAGCACCCAGCGCTTCACCTTCTCGTCCTTCATCAGATAGTCGACGGCCGGGATCGCCTGCTGGTTCGGAGCAGCACCCGTGTAGAACACGTTACGCTCGGACTCTTCGCCCTCGTACTGCACGGGATAGAACAGGATGTTGTTCAGTTCCTTGAACACCGGGAGAACCGACTTGCGCGACACCGAGGTCCAGCAGCCGAACACGACGGCGACCTTGTCCTTGGTGATCAGCTCGCGCGCCTTTTCGGCGAACAGCGGCCAGTTCGATGCCGGATCGACCACCACGGCTTCGAGCTTCTTGCCGTTCACGCCGCCCTTCTTGTTCTGCTGATCGATCATGAACAGCACGGTGTCCTTCAGCGTGGTCTCGGAAATCGCCATGGTGCCCGACAGCGAATGCAGGACGCCGACCTTGATGGTGTCGTCTGCCGCTTTGGCCGGCGAAAATGCCGACAGGCCCAGAGCCAGACCCGTCGCTGCGGCCATCAGGCTGCGTCGTGAGATCGGCTTGGCTATTGCGTGAGTCAAATTGGTAATCATGTGCGGTCTCTCCCTGACGCAGACGAAATCAATGCGGAACGGCCCCACGGCCGGCGCGTTAAGGAGATCGCAAGAAGTGTGCCAGCCCCCGAACACACGTTAAGTGACTTGGATTGTTCACGTATTTCCTTTTCTCGGGAATATCTGAAATCTATCTGTTTATTTCTTGTGCAGAAAAATTGATCATGCACACGGCAAACAGCTTAAAAAGTAGCCAAAAACTGCCCTATGTCTAAATTTCATGCAGCGGTATTTTGTCGCTGGTTTTAACCCTCCCGGCGATTGACCTTGAATCCGCCGCCTTGCTGTTCCATATCAGCTGAACGACCTAGAGAATCATCAGGTCCTTGCGAGCCGCGTGTTCTGATCCCGTCTTTACTCTGATCTCCTCAGGGCAGTTCGACGGTTTCTGGCTTGCCCCTTCAGCTAACCAGAACTGACGCCCCAAACACGCGGGTGTCCCAGACACACTCGCGCGCTCCTGGCTCCATGGTCTTTGAATCATGGCCGGGCGCCTGCTTTCACTTTGGAAAGACCAATCTTTTGACCACCTTTCAGGAATTCGGCCTCGCCGATCCCATCACCCGTGCGCTTAAAGAAGAAAACTACACCACCCCGACCCCGATCCAGGCCCAGACCATCCCGATTGCCATCACTGGCAAGGATGTGATCGGCATTGCCCAGACCGGCACCGGCAAAACCGCTTCCTTCGCGCTCCCCATCCTCCATCGCCTGCTCGAGAACCGCGTCAAGCCGCAGCCCAAGACCTGCCGCGTGCTGGTGCTGAGCCCGACCCGCGAACTGTCCGGCCAGATCCTGGACAGTTTCAACGCCTATGGCCGCCATATGAACCTGTCGTCCGCACTGGCGATCGGCGGCGTGCCGATGGGCCGTCAGGTCCGCTCGCTGATGCAGGGCGTGGACGTCCTCGTCGCCACCCCGGGCCGCCTGCTCGACCTCGTGCAGAGCAACGGCCTCAAGCTCAACATGGTTGAGTTCCTGGTGCTCGACGAAGCCGACCGCATGCTCGACATGGGCTTCATCAACGACATCCGCAAAGTCGTCGCCAAGCTCCCGATCAAGCGCCAGACGCTGTTCTTCTCGGCCACCATGCCGAAGGATATCGCCGATCTCGCTGAAGCAATGCTCAAGGATCCGGCCCGCGTTGCGGTGACCCCGGTATCCTCGACCGTGGAGCGCATCGCCCAGAAGATCCTGCTGGTCGATCACTCCGCCAAGCCCTCACACCTCTCGCAGATCCTCAAGACCGAGCAGGTCAACCGCGCGCTGGTATTTACCCGCACGAAGCACGGCGCCGACAAGGTCGTGAAGGGCCTCGAGCGCGCCGGCATCGCGGCGGCCGCGATCCACGGCAACAAGTCGCAGAACCATCGCGAGCGCACCCTCGCCCAGTTCCGCACCGGCGAAGTCCGCACCCTGGTGGCCACCGACATCGCCGCCCGCGGCATCGACGTCGACGGCATCACCCATGTGGTGAATTTCGACCTGCCGAACATCCCGGAAACCTATGTCCACCGCATCGGCCGCACCGCACGCGCCGGACGCGAAGGTATTGCAATCTCGCTTTGCGCGGGCGAGGAAATGGCGTATCTGCGCGATATTGAAAAGCTGATCCGCATTTCGCTTCCGAAGGAAGATCGCCGCACCCCCGGCAAGAATGACGTGGGGCCGTCGCCTTCCCAGAATCGTGGTGGTCAGCGCAACGGCCGCTCCGCCCCGCACGCCTCACGTAGCAATGACGGAGCGCCGGGCAAGAACGCGCGCAATCGTCGTCGCCCGCATGGCGGCAATGGCGGCGCATCGCAACCGAACCGCGATCATGCGCGGAACGAGAATGGACGTCACGAGAATGCACGGCATGAGCCGATCTCACGTCCAGCCAATCAGGCTGGATCTACGACCAAAGAAGGGATGCAGGGCGTTGCCTTCCTGCACCGCGAAAGCCGACCGAACACAACCCCGAACCGCACCCAGCGGCCACGCTAACAGCCGATCGATCTGGAGCTAACAATGGCCAAAGAAGAGCTGATCCAGTTCGAAGGACTGGTGACCGAAATCCTCCCCGATGCACGCTATCGCGTGCAATTGGATGCAGGACACGAAATCGTCGCCTACACCGCCGGCAAGATGAAGAAGAACCGCATCAAGACGCTGGCCGGCGATCGCGTGACCATCGAGATGTCGCCTTACGATCTCGAAAAGGGTCGTCTGATTTTCCGCCACAAGGACGAGCGTCCCGGCGGTCCTCCGCGTGGCGCACCGCCGCGTGGTCAGTTCCGTCGCCGCTAAGCGCATTCAACGTTTAAACTGTCGACAGTTTAGATCGCAAACAACAACCCATCCGCGTATCGGACTACTCACCATGCGCGGATGGGTAAGCGTTCCTGACCGTTCGTGCGCAATCAAAAAATCGTGCGCGTCAGGATTGTTTTGAAGGGACGCTTCCCCTAATATGAGTTAATCGATTTTCGGCCGGACGACATTATCTATCCCCCGGTGCAGCCGGTCTAGACTGACGACCCTTCCAAAAATTCGATGTCACCAGCCCACATTTGTTGCGTGGGCTACACTATATCTTTGAGAAGGGACTACCCCCATGAGCATGGGAACAGTGAAGTGGTTTAACGCGACCAAGGGCTTCGGCTTCATTCAGCCGGACGATGGTGGCAACGACGTGTTCGTGCACATCAGCGCCGTTGAGCGTGCCGGTCTCGGCACCCTGCGTGAAGGCCAGAAGATCAGCTACGAAATCGTTGCTGACCGTCGTTCCGGCAAGTCGTCGGCCGACAATCTCCGCGCCGCAGGCTAAACGATCACCCGCAAGCTTGATGCTTGCGAATTGATCGACTGAATACGAAAAGGCCGCGCTCTCGAGCGTGGCCTTTTTGCTGAAGCATGATCCGGAACAGTGGGTCGACGTTCGTTCGCTGCAACGACGAATACGCAGCGTATTCGTCAGTTACGGCGGCGTGCAGCTCGTCACCATCACGACGCATGACGTTTGCCGCGGTCGCGTGTACATCGCATCCGTCAATGTGAGCCCGCCCTTCGGCACGACCCAGCCGATCGTCGGCACATATTTATAATTGGCCTCGCCGAGGATCAGATACTGGTTCGGCAGATAATTCCCGGCGGCATCCTTGACGATCAGGTTGGTGGGAACCGTTACAACCGTGCCCACGTTCTTCTTCTCGTCACCGCGACTCCAGACCACTTTGGCAGTCTTGGTCGATGGATCGATATAGACTTGGCTGATGGTCGCCTTGAGCTGCGTCTTGTCATAAGGCGTCAGCATCGCGTCGGCGATGATGAAGAAGTTCGTGACATCGGTTTCCGCCAGCGTCGTATAGCGCGATGCCAGGTCTGCGATGCCCTGTGAGATCTGGCTGATCTTGCGATCGACGGCAAAACCGTTGGAAAGGTCCAGCATGCCGAAGAACATCACGAACATCAGCGGGATGATCATCGCGAACTCGACCGCGGATACACCTTTCGTGTCATCTCGCAACAGCAAGGCCTGTCGCCAGGCTGCCTGTGCTGCCATACGCACGCGCATTGCCCCGATCCCTGCCATCACTGCGGCCCGGTAGCCGCCGTCGCGGCCAGCAGGCGCTTGCTGCTCGTCGTTCCGCGACCGATATTGGCGATGTTGTAGCCCAGCCCCGTGACGAACAGAGGCCATTGATAAAACCCACGGGTCACGACGGTCTGGCTGGTGTTCGTCGGCGGCTGCCAGGCGAGCGTGGTGCCGGCATAATTTCCGCCGGCGTCGATCGGATCCGTAATGGTGATCGCCGTGCCCGGATTGTAGGAACGCACATCGGTGCCAATCTTGGTGCAATCCATCAGTACGGAAACGCGCGCGCAGATGACGGCATTGAAGTCTGACTGGCTCGGTGCCTGGCTCGTATAGAAAAGTCGGGAGCCATCCTGTACGGCGGTCTCCAACACCTGACCGGCGAGGAACACCATGCCGGTTTCCATGATGGCAAAAATCAGCGCGAAGAAGACCGGCGCGATCATCGCGAATTCGACCGCGGCCGAGCCGCCGCTGTCGTTGCCGAAGCGGCGCAGCCGCTTGGCGAGCATCGCCATCGAGATCAGCGGTAACAGCATCTGCAAGTGCCTCGGTGATAGGAAATAGCTACCGCCGAGATGTATCGGAAACAGATTGTTGAAGTGTTTCGCCGGATCGAGACAAGACGGCTCGATGGGTTAACCCGCTGTTGACCATGTCTCCGCCCAACGACACCGCATGGAATGCGGTGCCATTTGCGCATTTACGAGATCACAGGTCAGTTGTTGAGCCTGGCGGCATTTCCTGCCGTTATGGCCTGAGTACTGAGAGTCCCGGCCTGCCCGATCGCGGATCTGAAGAAGGTCTCACCGTCACCCAGCCTGACGCGTCGCTGACACTCTGGCGTACAGGTGTAAGTCTCGCGATCGACACCACGATAGACGGTAACGAGTTTGTCGGTCGGACCCTCGACCTGAACCACCCGGTCCATCAGGACAGTGCCCATACGATCCATCGCGATCACATTGGTGGCGCCATAGCCCTTGCCGGTCACCACGACCATGCCGCCGGGCTGCAGCGTCACATCTGCAATCAGCGGGTTACCGACCACGATGGTGGCGATCTTCTCGGGAAATTTGACGAGCTTGGCCTGATCGACACTGACCGCGATCAGATCGTCTGCAGGGGCCGCAAGACCGCCCACCGGCAACAGCATGGTCCCTGCCGCCAGGGCACGGGCCACAAACACCGCACGCATCCGCGCACGCTTCGACTGAAACGACATCCTGTACTCCGGGACGATACAAGCCGACAAAAGCAGATACGCAGCGGTGCCGGCGCCCGACATGGCAAATGTGCCGTTAATTGATGAAGGAACTGGAAACGGCGGTGGCGGGGTGCATGATGGACGCGTCACCGGCTTAAGAAGCCTCGATTGACTGTCATTCCGGGGCGCGCGTCGCCGGCGAAGCCGGCAGAGCGTGAAACCGGAATCCCGGAGTGTTTGGCGCTGAACATGTCGGGATTCCGGGTTCGCGATACGCCGCCTTCGGCGTCTCCTCGCGCCCCGGAATGACAGTGTGGGGCGGGCCGAGCTCAACGCCCCTCAGATATTTTTCCTATTTCCCGTTGACACCATCCCTATAAGGACTATTATCTCCTTCGTCCTGCCCCACCGAGAGGGGCGATCGCGATCGTCACGTTCGCGGGGTGGGATGCGGTGGACGCCGGAGATGCGGCGTTACGCGGTTCATGGATGACGTCTGTCTTCGGGCAGGACGGATCTGCGCCAGCACTGCCACTGGCAAGGACACGGCCGACCTTGAGATGGAAAGAGCCCTGGACAGTGTGACGGACGACCAAATCGAAATGCGTCCGGCTTAAGTGCTTGAGGCTCCCTTCCCATCGCCTTGGGACTTTAATTCGGTGATCGGATCGTTCGCTGAGGCAAAGTGCAAGCAAGTCGAAAAAACACCGCAGGCGGAACG
>NZ_FOTP01000008.1:0-242500 GCF_900114605.1 Bradyrhizobium sp. NFR13
CTTGAGATGGGCGAGCTTCGGTCGAGGATCGATGCCAGTCGGACAGTGCACTTGTGTCTGGACATGCAGAGGCTGTTCGGTCCGGAAGGGCCGTGGCCGACGCCTTGGCTCGAACGTGTCATGCCGGTGGTGGTGAGCCTGGTCGAACATGACCCCGCACGGACTATCTTTACGCGCTTTATTCCCCCGGCGTCGCCCGAGCATGCGAACGGGATGTGGCGGAGTTACTTTCGAAAATGGCGTTTGGTCACACGCGAGCGTCTGGACCCGCACCTTCTCGAGCTCATGCCGCCTTTGCAACGGCACGTCCCACCGGCCATTGTCTGCGACAAGCCTGCCTATTCTGCGTTCTCGAACGGGAGACTTCACGGCATTCTGCAAAACGGCAACGTCAATACTCTGATCGTGAGCGGCGCGGAGACAGACGTCTGCGTACTCTCGACCATCCTGAGTGCCGTAGATCTGGGCTATCGCATCATCGTTGCGCAAGATGCGATATGCAGTTCAGCCGACGAGACTCACGATGCATTGCTTGGCTTATACGCCCGGCGTTTCGACCTACAGATCGAACTGGCTGATTGTGCCGAGATCCTCCAAAGATGGTCGCAGGCTTGAATGCACTCAGGCCTAGGTGTTCAGTCCCGAGGTCAAGCGGGTTGGATTGAGCCTAAAGCGATCTGGCTCGGTTGCCCATGCGGTACAGATGGCTTCGTAGGGTGTGAGGCCACGTAGGGTCTTTAACCGCCTGGCGAATTTGTAGCGTCCAAGAAGGCGGCGAGGTGGTCTTCCAGTTGGCGCCGAGTCTCGTAGTGATATCGCCGGACGGTCGCCTCCTTTAGCGTTCGGTTCATCCGTTCAACCTGACCATTGGTCCATGGATGGTTGGGTTTGGTGAGGTGATGCTCGATGCCATGACCTGAGCAGGTCCGGTCGAAGGGGTGGCCGCGCCATCTAGCGGTGGGCCCATTCCGATTCTTCGGCAGGTCGGCGTCTGGAAGCTTGCGATGCAAATACTTGGCCTCGTCCCACGGGGCATTCATCCAGACGCCGATCTCCTCCTGCTTGGTGAGGATGGCAGGCATCGCTTTCGGATGGATTGCGAATACCTCGGTGTTGGCGTCGGTGGTGAGGTAGGTCGTTGGTCGTCTCGCCTCCGTAACGTAAGCGTAGTAGCTGCGCGCAGGAACGCTGATCTCCGGAAACGGCGTGACGAGATGTCCTGCAACGACATCTGCTTGGACGAGAGCGGTGGTACCCATGGCTACGCCGAGGCCATCCAGCGCCGCCTGGATTGTAAAAATGGTCGAAGGTCAGGGCGCTTGTGGACGCAAGGTGCGGTCGACCGGCCTCCGACAGCCAGTCGTGCCAGAGGCGTAGCATCGAGGTCACATTCAGCAACGTGTGTCTGGCGAGATCCGACACGTCCTTCAAGGGCTGTATCGCGATCAAGACAGGGCTGCGGACCGGCAACCGTCGCTCCGAGAGGAATAGCCGGGAGGTAAAGCCGTGAAATGTGTCCGGTCCGCCGCGACATCGAACGTATCGGCAAGCTCGTCGATAGGCACATTAGTCGTCGTGAGACGCACCTCGATATCCGGTCGCTCCTCGCGGAATTTTCGCAGTCTCGGCAGAAGCCAGCGCATGCTGAACTCGGCGATCTTCCAGCGCCTATTTACGTCACCGATGCAGAAGGTATGATCACTTACTATAATCCAGCGTGCGTCACGGTCGCCGGACGAATCCCGGCTTTAGGTGAAGACCGATGGTGCGTCACATGGAAGTTAAATACGAACGAGGGCGCGTTTCTCCCGCACGATAAATGCCCCATGGCCGACGCGATTTTAACTGGAACCGCAATTCGCGCGTCGCTGCCGGCGCGGAACGTCCCGACGGTACGCGCATAAACTTCGTGCCATTTCCGACACCGTTGGTTGACTGTCACGGCAACGTAACGAGCGCCGTCAATCTGCTTCTGGACGTAACCGTGCATACGCAGGCCGCCGCTCTTGGAGACCAGGCGCGTCGGTGTCGGCGGTTGGCGGCGGCTATCAGCAAGCGGCCGCCTCGCTAAGCGCTTTGGCTGACGAGTATGAAGAACAGGCCGACGCTTTAATGCTCCGTTCGTAGGCTAGCTCTGCCGGTGTTCCCAGTTGGCCGTCACTTCCACTCCCGATTTGCTGAGGTGGACGTGCTGATCGACGTGGTCGATCCAATCGACGGGAATGAAGTGATGGTGCCGCCCGTCCGGCGAGCTTTGTTTGGTAAGCTTTATCGTATGCACGCCATCCAGGTGATCGACTTTGCCGACGACCTTTTTGTCCGACGAGATGACGTCCATATGCTCTTTGATTTGTGACGTGTCGACCATCTCGTCCTCCTCTGTGGTTGAGGCTTCTGCAACGCTAAAGATCTCCGTTGGAGGGGGAACCCCACTCCTCCCCCAAAGTTTCATCTATGGTTGAAATCGCCGGCAAATTTCCAAGGGCAAGATGTTCGCAGGAAGACGTGGTTCGTACAATGCCGGCTCGGCCTTCGGAGAGGGCTTCGTGCGGGTTCGCGGAGCTCGCGAGCACAATCTGAAGAATATCGACGTCGACATCCCCCGCAATGCACTTGTCGTTTTTACAGGGGTGTCGGGATCGGGCAAATCCTCGCTGGCCTTCGGCACGCTCTATGCCGAAGCGCAGCGGCGTTATCTTGAGTCGGTGTCCCCTTACGCGAGAAGATTGTTTAATCAGATGTCCATCCCGGAGGTGGACGAAATCGAAGGTCTGCCACCAGCCGTGGCTTTACAGCAGCAACGCGGATCTCCGACGACACGCTCGTCGGTCGGCAGCGTGACGACGTTGTCGAACTTGCTGCGCATGCTGTATTCGCGCGCCGGCGACTACCCGCGTGGACAACCACTGCTCTATGCCGAGTCATTTTCGCCCAACACTCCCGAAGGCGCTTGTCCTCACTGTCACGGAATCGGTCGGATCCACGATATTACCGAGGCCTCGATGGTTCCAGATGACAAGCTCACCATAAGAGAGCGAGCTGTGGCGGCCTGGCCGAGCGCCTGGCAGGGGCAAAATCTGAGGGACATCCTGGTAACTCTCGGTCATGACGTGGATACGCCTTGGCGCAAACTGCCGAAGAAAACCCGCGACTGGATACTCTTTACCGAGGAACAGCCCACCGTCCCGGTATATGCCGGTTACACGCCAGATGAGGTGAGGCGTGCCCTCAGACGCAAGGAAGAGCCGAGTTATCAGGGCACCTTCATCGGCGCACGCAAATACGTCTTGCAGACGTTCGCAACAACGCAGAGCGCGATGATGAAGCGGCGGGTTTCGCAATTCATGCTGAGCGACCGTTGCCCGGTATGTCTGGGAAAACGGCTCAAGCCCGAAGCCCTCTCGGTCAAATTCGCAGGCTTGGATATTGCAGAACTGTCTGAGCTTCCTTTGAAGGGCGTTCGCGAGTTGATCGCACCGTATCTCCAAGGCAAAGCTCATAGGCCCAAAGACCATCCAGAAAAAGCTCTCGTGGTCCAGCGCATTCTGGAAGATCTAAACGGGAGATTGGAGATTGTGCTCGATCTCGGCTTGGGATATCTCGCGCTCGAGCGCAGCACGCCGACATTGTCTCCTGGCGAATTGCAGCGGCTCCGGTTGGCGACACAAGTTAGATCGAACCTGTTTGGCGTAGTGTATGTTCTGGATGAGCCCTCCGCTGGACTTCATCCAGCCGACACCGAAGCTCTCCTGCGAGCGCTGGACCGGCTTAAGGCAGCGGGCAATTCGCTTTTCGTCGTCGAACATGAACTGGATGTAGTCCGCCACGCGGACTGGATAGTCGATGTCGGCCCCGCGGCGGGCGTTCACGGGGGCGAGGTGCTTTACAGCGGTATCCCTAAAGGACTTGCCGACGTTGAAGCGTCTCAAACAAGGCGCCACCTATTCGGGAGCGCAACACCCTTCGACCGCAGGCGCCGTCTCCCGCGATGTCAGCTTCAACTTCGCGGTGTCACCCGCAACAATCTCAAGGACCTCGACGTCGACATTCCTGTCGGTGTGTTTACCGCGGTGACCGGCATCTCGGGGTCGGGCAAGTCCAGCTTGATCACTCAGTTTCTAGTCGAGAAGGTTGGAGAAATATTGGGGCACAAGAGCGGCGAAGAGGACCGGCGCGCTCCAGACGAAGGGGACCTTCTGGAAACCGCCGTTCAAACGCTAGGCGGCAACATCGTCGCGGGCACGGAGCACGTAAGACGTCTCGTAGTCGTCGATCAAAAGCCGATCGGGCGCACCCCGCGGTCGAATCTCGCCACCTATACGGGGCTTTTCGATCACGTCAGAAAGCTGTTCGCGGCCACGAAGCATGCCAAGGCACGGCATTATGATGCCGGCCGCTTTTCATTCAATGTCGCCAAAGGACGTTGCGAAACCTGTCAAGGTGAGGGGTTCGTCACCGTCGAATTGCTTTTCCTCCCGTCAGTCTACGCACCATGTCCGACCTGTCGCGGGGCGCGCTACAACGCGAAAACATTGGAAATCAAGATCCGGCACAAATCCATTGCTGACGTGTTGAACATGACGGTGGACGATGCCTTCGCCTTTTTCGAGAACGATGCGCTACTACGACGTTCGCTGGGCGTCATTCGAGAGGTCGGCCTCGGATACATTAGACTCGGTCAGTCCGCGACGGAACTCAGTGGCGGCGAAGCCCAACGGATCAAGCTCGCTACCGAGTTGCAACGGGCTCAGCGGGGGGCGGCACTTTATGTACTGGATGAGCCGACCACTGGATTGCATCCCTCAGACGTCGAAAAGCTAATGGCGCAGCTTCAAGGCCTGGTGGATGCCGGCAACACCGTGGTCGTCGTCGAACACGACATGGCAGTGGTCGCCGAAAGTGATTGGGTGATCGATATGGGCCCTGGCGCAGGCATTGAGGGCGGGTCCGTCGTGACCGCCGGCGAACCCCAACAGGTTGCGCGCAATGCCGAAAGCCGCACTGCCAAATTTCTGGAAGCCTTAATCGGTTAGAGATCCGATCAACTTGCGCCTCAGTTGGCTTTAGCGTCGATCGTAAAACTTGTCAGCCCGCTGCTGATCGATAACGCGCTACGTCGGAGAACTTGATCCGCGTCCACCGACAAGTCAGCCGCCGACCTGAAAAGGGGTTATCGCTGCAGACATGGGAATGTAGCCAGGCACGCAAGAGCGATCGATCCTGAACTGGCTGTCGTATATATGACCGGGGATAGCGCCGCGGAATGGGCTTCCTAAGGCGTGCCGAACAGTGTCCTCCTGACAAAGCCTTTTGCACCGGCACAGCTGCTGACAGCGGTGGCACAACTTCTCAACGTTGGCGGTCAAAACCCTTCTTAATTGCGCTCATCACCATCCTCTTCAGCCGAGATTTTCCTGACCTATGAAAACCAGATTGAAGCAGCTATCACAGATCGCGACATCGATAGACTGATAAGATTTGCATACGGAGACAGGTGCAGGTGCACGACCGTTAAAGGTGAACCGATGTGCGTCCGCAAGATGCTGGCGAACGCACTTCGCTCCAAGGTTGTTCCGCGCTCGCTGTTCAAAAACAGGATTGAGCGCATTAGTTCAGTCTGAACGGCTCCACTTCCCCTTGATAGCAAGTGTTTTGAAGAATCTTATCAAGCGTGGACTCTTGTACTCATGACGTGCTGCCATGCCGCGCACCCGAACTCCGCCTTGTCCAAATTGCGGAGTCGCCACTCACTGGATGCTCCCTCCCGGAAAAGGGCCTCGTTGTGTATTCCTACGAATGCCCAAAGTGCAGCTTCATCAATACCGCCGTTGAGCCAAATCCCGCGATCCAGGCCGCAGGCTGGTTGGAGGGCGAGCTTCGACCGATGGAGAAATAGCCGTGAGCAGGCACCTCCTTGCGAAGCCATGGGACACGGACGACGTTGCCAAGCTGAAAGCACTGGTCGACAGCGGAGCGTCTGCTCTACGTGCCGCAGCAGCGCTCCGCCGGCCCGTTACGTCAGTCAAAAGGAGGCGTACGATTGGGGTATTCAGCTGCCAGGCGTACGCAAGAAGGGCCGATCTGCGAGACAAGGGTGCTATCGGGGATCGGCGACAACGATAACCCGCTGTGGCAGCTTCTGGGTGCGAAGCGGACCTTCGATCAGGTGGCGATGGGCTATGCACGTTCAAACTAAAAGGCGTTGCAGAGGAATGCTCAGCTTTAGCCTAAGACCGTTTCTCAGCCAGTCATGCTCGATCCGGCCTCCCAGTTCTCCGGTCACACTGCGGTCGATGAGAGCGCTACCAAAGCCCCGCGTCTGCGGTTCTACATGAATTTCAGGACCGCCGGTTTCGTCCCAGTCCAGACTGAAGTAATCCCCGCTCGCGTTCCATGTGACATGGATCGAACCATCCGGCCGAGACGGGGCCCCGTACTTGACCGTATTCGTCGCCGTCTCGTGCAACACTAAAGCAAGGCCCGTCACGGCCTTTGCTCCCACCGGCACATTGGGTCCGCTTATGACGATGCGGTCAGGCGAGCCATCTTCATAAGGCTGCAACACTGTGCGCACCAGCGCGTCCATCGTCGTCTGCTCGCTCTCGTGCTCAGTACCCATGATACCTGGACGGACAAGATCCTTGGCTCGCAACAGCGCGTCCAATCGGCCACGAAGAGCTTGAACCATCTCTTTTGGGCTTCCGGCACTCCGTGCACTCAGACTGATCATTGAGTGGAAATTGGCGAAAATGTTCTTTACTCGGTGATCCGCTTCGCGAGCCAGCAATCGTTGACGCTCTTGTGCGTTCTTCTGATTGGTCACGTCGATCACTACACCAACGAAGCGGCCCGGCTTACCATTCTCGCTGTAGAGGCACTCACCGCGCATCTCGACCCAGCGGATACTCCCGTCTTTCTGAAGAAGCCGATATTCTTGAACATACTTTTCCCGGGTGAGGACAGCGTGGTTCACGGCATCGGCGATCCGCCGAACATCTTCGGGATGAATGCCAGCTAGATACTCCGACAACGGAGCGCCTTTGTCCCCTTTGGCGGGATCGACCGAGAACATCTCAGCAAATCGCGCGTCGGAATAGAAGGTGTCGGACTGTACATGCCAACTGAACGTACCTACCATCCCAGAAGCGTTCAGAGCTTGTCGTAGTCGCTCCTCCGCGATGCCTAACGCTCGCTCTGCCAACACCTGTTGAGTAGTTTCCACGACAATGGCGAGAACGCCTTCCGGACGACCATCCTCGCCCAACACTGGGCTGTAATCGAGGTTCATCCAGACCTGCTCAGGAACGCCTGAACGATGAAGGGTCAGTTCTTGGTTGCGGTACGAGAGCGCCCCCGCTCAAGCCGACCTTCATCACGTTGTCGTTGAAGTCGGCCACCTCGGGCCAACCTTCCCGCACCTTTGACCCGAACAGGAGGGGATGACGTCCTCCGGCAAAAATAGAATAGGCGTCATTGTAGATCATGATGCCGTCCGGTCCCCACAGGAGCACAATGGGAACTGGGGAGCGCAGCAATACGCTAACCGTGGTCTTCAAGCTTTCGGGCCACTCAGGGATTGGTCCCAAGCCGCTGTTGGACCAATCGAGCGCACGAATAAGAGCGCCATTTTCACCGCCGCCGAATGGGAAAGGTTCGTCAGACACCGAGGCCCTCACGGCCATATCCCCTTGATGTTGTTGCGCCCCGTTGCACTTTAGGGGGACACAGCTATCCCTCACCATTTTAGGCGTTCACACAAGCGGGAAATGGCTAAAGCTGGTGTCAGCGGCTGCTTTCGTCAAAGCTGATCTGAAAGGGACATCCGCTTCCCGCGTAACGCTGCTTTTTGAGCGGCGCCAGCCATGGCTCATCGAAACGTCACCGGGGTCCGTACCGTAAATCATTGACAAGTCAGGGAGGGCCCCCGCTGGCCAGGGACGCGGGCGTTGTCGTTTGGGCACGACTGAACTCTCTCTGAAATCCGGCGTTGACGCGTGTGGAGGTCGTTCGTGTTTCGTGTTTTGTATCTTTGCGCTGCAAATCAGCCATTTTCATCCGGGGATCTTTCCGAGCTACTGCAAAAGGCAAAGGCGCGGAATCATGCAGCGCATATAACAGGCTGCTCTTCCATTCGGACGGCGACTTCCAGCGCGGCCTCCAGGCGGAACGAGCGGAACGATGCCGCTGGGAGCAGCAACGGGAGAAGCTGGGCCTCGGGCCAAGAAGGCGGCGGCTGAGGCGGGGAATTGGAACCGATCTCCGATCTTTGGGTTTCGCAACCATGCAGCCCGGCAACATCGATGCAATCTTTATTGCAACCGCTTTCCCATTGGCGCTTCTTCTCTTTGCGATGGCGTATTAGGATCGTAGATCCATAGCCACGGGAAATCCACTGTCCGACCAATTCAGCTTGTTCGCACAAGACACTTCAAGTCCTGAAGGTCTTCGGTATGCCGAGGACTTCGTTTCGGCAACAGAAGCGCTCGACCTCGCTGCCAACGTGGCCGACTTGCCCCTCAAGCCGTTTCAGTTCGGCCAGTATGAAGGCAAGCGGCGTGTCGCCTCCTTCGGGTACAGCTACGACTATACGGCACGCCGCCTCGTTGAAGCCGAGCCGATTCCTGAATGGCTCTCCGATGTCTCACATCGCGTCGAGACTTTCGGTGGATCCCATATGCGAATACAGCAAGTTCTCTGCACCGAGTACGACGTCGGCGTCGGGATCGGTTGGCATAGGGATAAGCCGCACTTCGACCGGATATTCGGCCTGTCGCTGGGCGCGACGTGCAAGTTACGATTTCGCAGGCCTGCTTCGACCAAGTTCGAGCGTTTCACCCTCGAAGCGAAAGCCCGCTCGATCTATATGATGTCCGGCGAGGCGCGGTCGGTATGGGAACACAGCATTCCTGCCGTCGAAGCGAAACGCTACTCGATCACATTTCGGACGATGGTCGGAAGCCCCTAGAGCAAAGAATCGGATATCGGAAACGAATGGCGAAACGGACCGGCAGTGCCGATCTACCTTTGCACGGCGGACGCGTACCGCCATGGCTGGCTTCGCGCATGGCAGCGCTCGGCGCTATCGTCACCCAGGCGATCGTCCACCATTACGGTCGCGACGAATTTTTGCGGCGGCTGTCCCATCCGTTCTGGTTCCAATCCTTCGGTGCCGTGATGGGAATGGATTGGCATTCGTCGGGGATCACGACCAGCGTCATCGGTGCTCTGAAGCGTGGCTTGGGTCCGCTGCAGGACGAACTCGGTATCTACGTCTGCGGAGGTCGCGGCCAGCATTCGCGGAAAACTCCCGACGAACTTCACGCGCTCGGCGACCGTATCGGATTCGACGGGGCCGCCCTGACGCGCGCGAGCCGTCTCGTCGCCAAGGTCGATAGCGCAGCCGTCCAGGATGGCTTCGATCTCTACCTGCACGGCTTCTTCGTCACCGACGAGGGCAAATGGACGGTGGTCCAACAGGGGATGAACGGCGACAAGAAACAGGCCCGTCGCTACCATTGGCACTCCGAGCACCTCACGAGTTTCGTCGACGAACCGCATAGCGCCATCGATGGTCCGTTTCAAGGAAACGTCGTCAATCTGACGGATGGGCGCGCCGCGCCTTCCCGGACCGCGCAACTGGACCTGCTGACGGCTTTGGGGCCCGACGGCATCGTCGACGAGTTCGCGGCGCTGACCGGCAGCGCGCCTGCTCAGCCCCTCCTGCCGCATCTCGTCATGCCGGCGCATCACGATGTCCGCTCCAGCGATCTGTTCACTCGGCGCCTTCATGGCACGCTAGCCGCGGCTACCGAGCGCGGACCACTCGACTTTCCCGAGCTGTTGCTCACGCCGGGCGTCGGCGCACGGACGGTCCGCTCGCTTGCGATGGTGGCCGAGGTCGTCCATGGCGCGCCGTACCGCTTCCGCGACCCGGCGCGGTTTTCACTCGCCCATGGAGGCAAGGATCGTCACCCGTACCCGGTGCCGATGCAGGTCTACGACGAGACCATCCGCGTGCTGAAGAGAGCTGTCCAGAACGCCAAGCTCGGCCGAGACGAGGAGATGCAGACTCTGCAACGGCTCGACGACCAGGCTCGCCGCCTCGAACAATCGGCAAGCGGCCCGTCGTTCGAGGATTTCGTGGATGGCGAACTGGGGGCATCCCCCGCGCTCGGCGGACGATCGGTCTTCGGCTTAGTGGAGGAGCGATCTGACGCGCGGTCCGCAAAGAAATGAACACCGCGCCTGCCGCCACCAGGTTGTGTAGGTCGCGCGCTTCAAACCTTTAACCGGATCAAATCGCTTCCATCGCTTGTCTGCACCGGCTTGTAAATCTCGGCATCCACCGCGATCGAATTGATCCCGGTCGCGCACTTTTCGGCGGAGCAGTTTGGTGCATTCCCTAGCAACGCTGGAAGTGAACCTACTCCTTTTTGAGTCAGGGACTTCTTGTAAATCAAGGACTCCGACAAAATAGAGGGTGGGGACCTTTGATCCAGGTGGCGCGTTGTAAGTACCTATCGTTTCGATCATTTTGGTCATGTTCAGAACCGCTAGATCGTCAGCAAGTCGCCATAACCTCGCGCCGAGTCTTCCAATCACTCTCCGGCCAACCAGGGCGGATGTCGTGATCGCACGTTCTATCGCCCGCAACACTGCGCCGGCGCCGGAGGAAGTGGCTCGCGCCCTGACATTGGGCGCGGACGAGAAGGTCCTTCTGACTCTCGCAGCAGTCGGCTGGCTTGCCTCGCGCGGGCGCGGCCAACTGCTGCGGCGCGCGGCCAATCATGCTCTGCTGGTTACGGTCGCAGCATCGCTGCTGCCCCATGGTTTGAAACGTCTGTTCGACCAGACCAGGCCCGATCGCCGAACGGTCATCGGGCACGTCCATGGCGTTCCATGTTCCGGCAAACGTGAAGATGCCTTGCCATCCGGCCACGCGCTCCACATGGGCGCATTGGCATCCGCTTCCGGCGCGTTGCCGACCGGCCCCCCGCTGCGCCCTCCGCACGCTTGCGATTGGCCTCTCGCTGACGCGCGTGGTGGTCCCGGCGCACTGGGCGAGCGACGTCGGCGCCGGCTTCGCGCTGGGGGCAATTCTCGAACGTGCCGTCCGGCTGTGGGCTGGCTATCCGGGCGAAGCGTCAACGGAGGACGATCATGCCAATCCTTGAAGACCTGAAAGGATACGCAGAGCGCGCCACCGGTCTGCGGCGCCCCGGCAAGCGGAAGGCCGTGGACGCAACGCGAATACGAAAGCCTCACCGGGTCCGCTTCAAGGATGACGGTCTCATTCCAAACCATCCGCGGTGGCCGCTGATCATCTATCGAAGCGCTGTCGCTCTCGATGATCGCCATGATCCCGCGGCCGTCATCGAAGACCTGTTCGAAGCGAACGGATGGGGAGACACCTGGCGCGATGGCATCTACGACTACGTGCACTATCACTCGAGAATCCATGAGGTGCTCGGCATCGCGCGCGGTAAGGGCCGTGTTCGGTTTGGCGGTAAGAAGGGGAGGATCTTTACGCTGAAACCTGGCGATGTCGCCGTTCTGCCCGCCGGCACGGGTCATCAGTGCCTTTCAGCCGACAGCGAGTTCCTCGTCATCGGGGCCTACCCGCCAACCGGCACTTACGACGAGTGCTCGATCGTCGAGGACCGTCTGCGGACGCTGAAAGCCATCCCCAAAGTGCCGGTACCGCGGAGGGATCCGGTTTATGGGGTCGGCGGACCGCTCTTGAAACTCTGGAAGAGAGCGCAATGACCGAATACGTCATTCGCTTCCTCGTTGGTGGCGTCGTCGTATCGGCTTTCGCGATGCTTGGAGATATTCTGCGCCCGAAGAGCTTCGCCGGCTTGTTCGGGGCAGCGCCCTCTGTCGCACTCGCTACACTTGGGATCGCGGTGTATCAGCACGGCACCGGTTATGCCGCCTTACAAACGCAGGCGATGATCGCAGGAGCGATTGCGCTCGCCATCTACAGTGTCGTCGTCTGCCAACTCCTTGTTCGCGCGAAATTGCGAGCGGTGACGGCTACGTTGTTGTCACTGGCCGCTTGGCTAATTGTCGCCTTCGGGCTGTTGATCTTCGCCGGAGGTCAGACATGAACCCGATCCGTTTTTCGCCGTCATCTCTCAAGCAAGGACGATGGTACGAATACCTGATCCGCTTCGCGCTCGGCGGCGCGGCGACCGTCTTCACCGGCATTGTCAGCAGCCGTTACGGGGCATCCATCGGAGGGCTCTTTCTCGCCCTTCCAGCCATCTTTTGCGCCAGCGCCACGCTAATCGAGAAGCACGAAATCCGTCGAAAGATGAAAGCGGGCCTCGCCGGCGAGCGCCGTGGGCAAATGACGGCGGCGGTAGATTCCAGCGGCGCTGCGCTGGGCGCGATAGGGATGGTGGCCTTTTCGATCGTCTTTTCGTTGATCGCAGAGGCTAGCGCCGCGATTGCCTTCAGTGGCGCGTCGTTTGCCTGGCTGACTATTTCGGTCTCTGCATGGTACTTGTGGCGCAAAACGCGCTTCATACGGTGAGTGCGCACTGAACAGGAGTCAGCGGCTCGTTGATTCGACGAGGCCGCGGAGTTACCAGCCGCATCACGCCGCGGTTGACGCTTTGGCGTTAACGCCCTTGCGCAACGCCACGGTGTTAAGCTTGGTGTTCGCCGCCTTCTCCTCATTTAAATTGGTGGTGAGAAAACGCACGATCTCGTCGTGGCCGAGCTCCTCGGCCCAGGCGATCAACGTGCCGTAACGGCAGATTTCATAGTGTTCGACAGCCTGAGCGCAAGCGACAATGGCGGCATCGAGCACGGCCTTGTCCTCGATCTCACCCGCAATCTCGTCGGCCTCCTTGATGATTCCGTCGATGGCCGGACACTGCGCCCCGCTGGCTTCCTTACCCAATTTTTCAAACACCTTCTGAAGCCGCTGGACCTGCCTGTTGGTCTCTTCGAGATGGGCTTTCAAACCAACGACAAGATTACGGTTGGTTGCCTTGTCGATCATTTTGGGTAGCGATTTGACGATTTGCTGCTCCGCGTAGTAGATGTCTTGCAATCCATGGATCAGCAAGTCCTCCATCGATTTTATGTCCTTGGTGAAGATTCCCATTTTAATGCCTCCTTTCGTGACGACAAATGGAACGCCGCTGGCCGCTGACCGTTCCATTCGCGACGATAACGCGAGAGAACCGAATGGCCGACCGTGAATAACCCTTTGCCGTCCGGCCGCCGCGAGGCTGTTCGATCCCGTTGTGCACGCTAATCTCCAGCCCAGCCTCCACCAGCGCCTCAATCGCGCACTTGGCTATCTGCTTAGCTTCCTCCGCATCGATCTCTTGCTCCGAACGTTCCTTGAAACACTCGCGGATCGCCGTTGCAATTATCGAAATCACCTGATGCTGATCGACCACTCTCTTACGCTCCGTGCTGCATTGGATCGTTTGCACGTAACTTCAAGGCGCCTCAATCAAATATATTCTCTCACAGTGCGTAAGCCGAAATGGGAATGGCCCGACTCGCCGGAAGCCGGGCCATTTCATTCAGTATTTGAACTGCGGCATCGCCTTGAGCTGATCCTTGGTGGCGTTGAAGACCACATGATCGGGATACCAATTGGCGCTGCGCGACGAGCTGGAAGCCGAGCCAGTTGTCGCCGTCCGCCCACTACTGTCGGGCGCCGTGGCGGCATTACTGTCAGCACGCGTCGCCGGAGCGGCGGCAGGCCGGTCCGAGGCAGCACTCGCCGATCGCACCGGTTCGTTTACCCATTTCAGTTTGTCGTAGCCGACGGCCACATAGTGCTCTCCCATTCCCAGGAAGCCACCGACGCCGATAATTACGTTTGCGACCTTGCCTGATTTATCGAGAATGATTTCGTTAATGTCGCCAATCTTTTCGTTGGCATCGTTATAGACGTCAACGCCAACAAGCTTGGATGCGCGCCACTCACCTTCGTGGCGGGCAGCCGCCGGAGTTGCGGCATCGGTCCGGGGAGTTGGGGTTTGCGCAACCGCGGCACCTGTAATAAGGGCGGTTATCACCACGGCCGATGCTAGATATTTGGAAATCATGATTCTTTCCTCCAGGTTCATGATGCGCGCATGCAACTACAATAGTGAGATTTTGTTCCCTTCACATTGTCGAAGAAGATCAGCAACAAGCATCGGGCGCTTCCAGTTACCGTTGTCCCCGGTAACTTTTTCGGACAACGAAACACTGTTCGGGCGATCAACAACCCCACACTGGTGCGCTGGAACGTCCGATCGGGATTTCCATTAAATCAACGCGGCGCAACCCGTGCCATTAACTCGCGCATCGGTGGACAGAGGTGTTGGTCCCGGCTGGCTCGGCGTTCTCAGACTTTTTGATCGGCGCAATTATCGTCGCCGCCCTTTATTTTGCGCGGGAAATCCTCGTCCCGATCGCACTTGCCATTCTCCTCAGTTTCGTCTTGTCGCCCCTCGTCAGGGCGCTTCAGCGCCTGAACCTTCCGCGATCGATTGCGGTGCTCGGTGCTGTTAGCCTGGCAGTGGCTATCACTTTCAGTCTTGCGGCAATGGTCATAGTCGAGGTCAACCAACTCGCAAATGATCTTCCGCGCTATCAATCCACACTGAGCGAAAAGATCCATGGCCTGCGGGATAGGGCAGGCAGCGTTAGCGTGCTCAAGAATGCCTCCAGCCTGCTGAAGGATTTAAACAAGGAGTTGCGATCACCCGGAAGTAACGACGATCAAACGGGCAAGTCCTCATTGTCGGACGGTCCAGCAAAAAACCCCATTCCGGTTGAGATCCATCAGCCGGATCCGGGCGCGTCCGAGGCACTCATCGCAGTGTTGCGGCCACTCGCCGCCCCCTTTACCACCGCGGGAATCGTGGTGATTTTCCTTTTGTTCTTCCTGTTTCAAAGAGAGGACCTACGCGACCGGTTCATCCGACTGCTTGGTAGCGAGGATTTGGAGCGCACCACGACCGCGCTCGATGACGCAGGGCAGCGCTTGGGCAAGCTTCTCCTCACCCAACTCGTTTTGAATGCGACATTTGGTGTGCTTATCGGAGTGGGGTTGGTCGTTATCGGGGTCCCGAATTCGCCTCTGTTAGGGCTGCTGGCGACGATCCTTCGGTTCATACCCTATATCGGGGCGATCCTCGCAGCTGGCTTGCCAATTTTCTTAGCCGCTGCGGTAGGGAGTGATTGGACGATGACCTTGTGGACAATCGCCTTGTTCGCGGTGGTGGAACCGCTGATTGGGCAGGCTGTAGAGCCACTACTCTGTGGGCGAAGCGCCGGTTTGTCACCGGTTGCCGTGGTAGTGGCCGCTTCGTTCTGGACATGGCTGTGGGGACCGCTAGGGCTTTTGCTGTCGACTCCGCTCACGCTTTGTCTGGTCGTTTTCGCAAGGCATGTCGACCGTCTCCAATTTATCGACGTTCTACTGGGGGATCAGCCGGCGCTGACGCCCCAACAGACCGCATACCAACGCATGCTCGCCGGGGATCCGATTGAGGCAATCGAGCAGGCACGGTCGTTCCTAAAGGGTAGGACCGCAGTGGCTTACTACGAAGAGATTCTGCTTGGTGCCTTACGATTGGCTGAAGCCGATGCGGCGCAGGGGCGGCTGGACGATGCAAGGGTCAAGAACATCCACGAGACAGTTTCCGAGATCATTGAAGATATTGGCTCGCACGAAATCACTGACGGAAAGGCGGTTGGTGAAGCGCCCGCTAAAGAGGGAAAGATTGTTAGCATCGACGGGCGCAAGCTAATCAAGCCGGTTTTCTGCATACCGGGACTGGGGCGGCTCGACGGTTGCGCGGCGCTGATTGTCGCAGATGCGCTAAAACGTGCGGGATTCAATGCCCATGTTTCCGGTGCCGCGATTGGGATTGACGTCGGCAACGCGGAAACGATCTGCATCTGTTTTCTCGAGCAAGTGTCGGACGCGCGGGCGTCGTTTACCGTCCGAAAGTTTTCCCGACGCGTACCTTCGGCGGAGATCATCGTTTGTCGGTTGGGGAGTACGTTTGAGGCTGAGAAGGAGCAACAGAGCGATGATGGACAGCGCTCGCTGGCGGCGGTTGTCGCCGCGGTTGCCAAAGGATCGAGCGTCAAAACGCGTCGGGAACAATAGGTAATATTCGAGAGTTTGGAACTGGCGACGCGAAACCCTTGAGTAGGCGGAGTGAGGTGACGAATGCCGAACAACCGCACCGCCTGACCTCTGCCGCTGCTTACTTAATCGAACGAACGGCGCTGAGGGACAGCGAATTGGCGACGCACGTGCGAGATTAACTTATGTCGGCGGTGTGGAGAGTTCTTAAGTCGGCTGTTCGCGGCTATATCGCCAACGAATCCCTGACTCGCGGCGCAGCCATTTCCTTTTACGCCGTCACCTCCCTGACCCCCGTTCTTCTCATTGTCGTGTCCGTTGCCGGTATTGCTTTCGGAAACGACGTGGTGCGCGAGGGTCTGATCGGGGAAATAGGTGGCGTTCTCGGGCAAGAAAGTGGTCAATTAGTCAAATCGATGCTCGCCAAGTCGAGCGATCCGAAAACCGGAACGTCGGCGACGGTCTTCGGAATCGTCATGCTTCTCGTCACGGCTTCGGGCGTCTTCGGAGAAATGCAATCCGCGTTGAACGCGACCTGGCAGGCTGAAGCGCCGGACGAGCCTTTTTTCTCACTGATCAGGAGCCGGGCCACGAGTCTCGGATTGGTTGGCGCCCTCGGCTTTCTGTTGATGGTTTCGCTTGCTGTAAGCACCGCTCTCTCGGGACTTGCTGACTATCTCGGCGGCAGGAACGTGCTGGCGCCTATCATTCTGTCGATCATTAACACGGTGGTGTCGGTTGGACTGTTCACGGCGCTGTTTGCAGCCATCTATAAAGTTCTGCCGGACACGCCCATCGCATGGCGGGACGTGCGGACCGGCGCGCTTTTGACAGCGTTAATGTTCACGACAGGAAAAAGTCTTATCGGCTGGTATCTGGGAACGACGGCCACGAGTTCGGGCAGTGGTGCGGCAGGCGCCCTGCTCGTGATCCTGCTCTGGACGTACTATTCCGCACAAATATTCCTGTTCGGATCCGAGGTGACCAAGGCGATCGCTGATGCGCGATCGGATAACACCAAAGCCGCGACTCTTCCGAAAACGCCTCGGCAAATGCGATCGACGCGCTGAGCGGTCGCTTCATAAATTCAACTGTCTGTCGGGCCCCGGTTTACGCGAGCGGTCGGCTGGTGTCCGCTGCTATCCTTCAACCTTGTGCAGATGACCGATTGCGGGGGCATTGATCGGCTGCCCCCCTACATCGAATATCGAGCCGTGACACGGACAATCCCAGCAAGTTTCAAAGCTATTCCAGTGCAGGTGACAGCCAATATGGGTGCAGCTTGCCGAGTACAAGTAAAGTGCCCCCGAATCGTCGCGATAAGCGGCGATTTTTTCAAGCCCTCGCCGCACAATGGCGCCTTGGCCGCGCTTGAGATCGTCGAGGGAACCGAGTTCGCCTGGGGCCACATATTCGGCGAAACTCTTCAAGGCCGTGGCATTCTCCGTAACAAAGTTCTTGGCGGCTTTGAGCGGGATGCGGCCCGGCGCATAAAGATCCGTCCATGGATGATCCTCGCCGAGAATCAGGGCCGTGTTCAACATCGCGCCCGCGACACCATGCGACAGGCCTTGCCCGGAGTCACCCATCGCCACGTAGATATTCTTGCTGCCGGTGTCTCGCCCGATGAAGCCGGCGTAATCAATGGTATCGAGCACCTGGCCGGACCAGCGATGTGTTTCCGTGCCAAGTCCGGATATCAGGTTGCGCGCCCACGTTTCCAGCTTCTTGAAGCGTTCGTCCGCGTCGTTTGCTTCTCCGCTCTTGTGATCTTCGCCGCCGACCAGAACATAGTCAGAATTCGTTGGGCCGGGCTGTAGACGCACATAATGATAGGGGTCTTCAGTATCCCAGTAGAGTGCATCGGGCAGAGCGCCACGCTTGATCTCGAAAGTGATGACATAAGTTCTGTATGGGGCGGTTTTAGTGTGAATGGCAAAGCGGTCAGAGATCGAGGAATTGGTCGCGACAACCGCGTGCCGGGCCCGGATGGAGCCCCGCGCTGTCTTCACCGTGACAATCCCATTGTCTTCACTGACTTCCTCCACCGGACTCTCGCTGAAGAAGGTTACCCCGCTATGACCGCAGGCCTTCGCGACCCCGGCGATATATTTGAGCGGATGAAAGGTTGCCTGCCTGGGATAGCGGAGGGCATGACGATCCGCGCAACCATTGAATGGCACACCCACGAGCCGGTGGACCGGAGCTCCGACTTCGCGCACCGCGTCCATCTCCTGATCGATGGTTTCGGAGGGCATGTCGCGGCCCTGAAACAGATAGCCGTCAAGCCGCCGAAAATCGCAATCGATCCTTTCATCTTTCTGGATTTCCTCGATGCGATCCACAGCGGCGGCTTGGCTCTCCCAAAACAGCTTTGATGCTTCGCGTCCTCGGACCTTCGTCATTTCGCTGACCAGATCGTCGCATAGCGGGGCGAGATGAGCCGAAGTCCGCGACGTCATGCCGCCGCAAATGCGACCGCGATCAACGACCATGACAGACAGGCCTCGCTTGCAAAGCTCATAAGCAGTTGAAATTCCTGCGATGCCCGAGCCGATGATGGCAACATCGCACTCCGCAATGCCCTCGAGCTGTGGCGCGTCAGCCGATACCTGAATGTCCATCCAGAGTGATTTGCTGGCCATGAAAAGCCTCCCAATATCTGGAAACGCTTGCGATGCTGGCGAAGTTCCTGCGTCGGGCCTTATCGCGTCTGCGAGACCGTCCCCGTCTGCGTCCATTCGATCATCCGCACCGCAGTGTATTTGGGCTATTGCATCATCGCGCGAAGGGTGGCCTTTGCAGGTCGGCAGACGAGACGCACGATGCGTTGCTGGAAATTTATGCCAAACGGTTCGATTTGCAGATCGAGCTGGCGGATTGCCTTGCTGGTCTCCACCCTCCTAACTCTTGGCGGATCCGGGTTCAGCCATCTTGCGATGCTGCCCGGCGAGAAGCTCGGCCGGAAGCACGTTCGCAGCTGCGGACTCAACCTTATTCTTTATGCCGCTGACGACATCGCCGGTACCGCTCATCATCGCTTCAAAACCATCTGCTGCGACCTTCGCTGGATCATCCTTTTCCGTCGTGCCGACATCGGTATCCAGCATGTCGGCCCGCCGGAAGAATTCGGTGTCGGTCGCGCCGGGCATTAAGCAGGTGACGGTGACCTCAGTGTCTCTCAACTCCTCCCGCAACGCGAAGGCGAATGAGTTCAGAAAGGCCTTGGTACCGTTATACACGGCCTGAAAACTCCCGGGGATGAAGCCCGCGATTGAACCGGTAATGAGTATCCTACCTGCATTGCGACGGCGCATGTCAGTGCCGACCTTCTGGATTAGGTAGACCGTGCCGGTGATGTTGGTGTCGATAACACGCTTGGCGTTCGCAAAATCCTGATCCAGGAAGGCGCGACCGAGCCCGCGCCCGGCATTTGCCAGAAGCGCGTCGACCGGGCGGCCGTTCACAGCCCGATAGACCGCGTCTACGCCCTCTGTGGTCGCAAGGTCGGCATTCAGAGCCTCCACACTTGCTCCGCCTCCGCGAAGGAGCGCAGCGGCATCCTCGATGGCGGGCTCGTCAGCGACGATCAGAAGGTCGAACCCTTCTCTGGCGCAGCGCTTGGCCAGTTCCAATCCGATGCCGGTCGAAGCGCCGGTGACGACGGCAAATGGTCGGGTGGCGGACATTGGGAGCTCCTGTTCAAGTGTCGTCCGCCCAACCCGATTCTTTAAAGCATGTTCCTGCTTCGATGGAACGTGAACGCTTCTCCAACCTTGTGTTGGCAGGTCAACGGAGGGATCGCCGATGAAAGCGCTCACCTGGCACGGCAAGAACGACATCCGGTGCGAGAGCGTGCCGGATCCCAAGATACAACATGGGCAGGACGCGATCATCAAAGTGACCGCGTGCGCCATTTGTGGTTCCGACCTGCACATCTTTGACGGCGTGATTCCCTCGATGGAGCATGGCGACATCCTCGGGCACGAGACCATGGGCGAGGTCGTAGAAGTTGGCGCCGACAACAAGAAGCTCAAAGTGGGTGATCGCGTCGTGGTGCCGTTTACGATCGCATGCGGAGAATGTTTCTTCTGCTCGCGCGGCTTCTACTCGGGTTGCGAGCGTTCGAATCCCAACGCCGAGAAGGCCTCGAAGCTCTGGGGCCATTCTCCTGCCGGCCTGTTTGGCTACTCCCACTTACTCGGCGGCTATTCCGGCGGCCAGGCGGAATACCTGCGCGTCCCATATGCCGACGTCGGTCCCATCAAGGTCCCGGCTCATTTGACCGACGATCAGGTGCTTTTCCTCTCGGACATCTTCCCGACCGGTTACATGGCTGCCGAATTCTGCAACCTGAAAGGCGGCGAGACGGTCGCCATCTGGGGCTGTGGACCGGTCGGACAGTTTGCCATTCGCAGCGCCTTCATGCTGGGCGCGGAGCGGGTCATTGCGATTGATACGGTTCCAGAGCGAATGGAGATGGCGCGTGAAGCAGGTGCTGTGATCATCGATTTCCGGAACGAGGACGTCTACGACCGGATCCAGGTTCTAACCGATGGCCGAGGCGCCGACGCTTGCATCGACGCCGTCGGAACCGAGCCAGATACCGCTTCCGGTTTCGATGCCGTAGTCGACCGCCTAAAGGTAGCGACCTTCATGGGGACCGATCGGCCCCACGTGTTGCGCCAGGCAATCCATTGCTGCCGCAACTTCGGCACCGTGTCGATTGTCGGCGTATATGGCGGCCTCGTTGACAAGATCCCAATGGGATCCGCTATCAACCGTGGCCTGACGTTCCGGATGGCACAGACGCCGGTGCAACACTATCTGCCGATTCTTCTCGAGCGGATCGAGAAGGGTGAGATCGATCCCTCATTCGTAATCACGCATAGTGCAAAGCTTGAAGACGGGCCCGGGCTTTACAAGACCTTCCGGTCCAAAAAAGATGGCTGCATCAAAGTCGTGATGAAGCCCTGATCGGTGTGTTAATGGTAATCGAAAGGATCTTGCCATGGATCGGCGGTCTCGCGGCTTTGCTAACGTCACTGTCCTACGTTCCGCAGGTAAGGAAGGCCCTGCCGCGCGGCGCGACGGAAGACCTCTCGCTGAAGACACTCGGAATCCTCACAGCTGGCCTTTCCGTCTGGATCCTCTACGGCGCGCTAAGAGGCGATTGGGTGATCATGCTGGGCGGCGCTCTCATCCACTGTGTTGTATCGCAAGCTCCGCGACGTTTCGCCTTGACCCTTCGCTAAGCAACGTTTCTGCCGGCCCTTGCGCGCATTCAATTCGTTCAGACGGCCCAGCCACCGACCTCCGTCCTCTAGCGAGGACGGGTTGCCACCCACGGCGATCTCTACTCTTCAGTCAGCCGATGCCGGCAGACAAGGGATCCTATTGTGACGGGACTCTTCATTGCTTCGTCGTTGTTAGGCTGGGCACTCGTTCGTCGCCGAACTAATTGCTCGCGCTGAACGGCCGGCGCTACCGGTAGTGACTATCGACGAACTGCCTGCCGGCGCGTCCGTTCAAAGCCGTCATTGATCTCGCCGTGGCATGCTTCCACAGCTAGCTCACGCGAGCGAAACTTGACCGGTCCTTGTACCGAGCGATTGCCTGGATAAATGTTCCAGCGCCAAAGCCCCGGCTGGACCTCCTGCACGTCGTATTGAACTGTTCGATGTAGCATAACCCTCAGGCTCCGTCCTTGAGGGTATATTACAGACAGCATTGCGCAAAGACCAGTACGGGAAAACGCTCTAATCCCCGGCCCGCCCTTACAGGGGCGGGGACCGGTTCACTTCTTCCTTTCCGCGTGGAGGACGGCCTTATCTCTCGTCATTTGATCAATCAGCCCTGTGATTGCGTCGCGGGCAAGCTGATCAGCTATCATCACGACCATCCGCCGATAGTTTGCAATCTTCAAATCGATCTCGGTACACTTCTTACACATGGCTCACCGAGGTGGGCGGAAGCTTAAAGCGCTTTCAGGCGACTCTCATGGCGCCGCTAGGTGTGCTGCGTACGCTCGGGTCCTTTCTAGCGCTCTGACTTCCACCTGGCGTACCCGCTCCCGCGAAATCTTCAACTCTGCGGCCAGCTCATCAAGTGTAAGCGGGGTGTCCGATAGCCATCGCGCTTCGATAATTCGCTGCTCCCTCGGTTTCAGCCGGTCGAGTGCTCGCCTGAGGATCTGCCGCCTCCAGTTGAGCTCGCTGCGTTCGGCAACACCTTCTTCAAAATTAGAGGTGGGATCAGCCAAGCGCTCCAGCCATTCAGCTGCCTCTTCGTCATTCTCTCTTGACGTTGCGTTGAGCGACATGTCCCCTAGGAACCGGCGATTCATATCGATCACCTCGCTCTCGGGCACGTTCAAGCGATGCGCAATCGTCGCGACATGGTCGGGCTGCATATCGGCCTCCTCGAGAGCTGCGATCTTACTCTTCAAGCGCCGCAAGTTGAAGAACAGCCGCTTTTGGGTGGAAGTGGCGCTGATATGGACGATCGACCAGGACCGCAGGATGTAATCCTGGATCGTCGCCTTGATCCACCAGGTTGCGTAGGTCGCAAGTTTGAACCCTTTGGCCGGATCAAATCGTTTCACGGCTTGCATCAGGCCGATGTTGCCTTCCGAAATGACGTCGGCGATAGGCAGCCCATAGCCGCGATAGCGCATCGCCAATTTGGCGACCAGACGGAGATGGCTTGTCACGAGATGATAGGCAGCGTTCCTGTCGCCGTCTTCGCGTAAGCGTCTGGCGTACGCGAACTCTTCTTCAGGTTTGAGGAGAGGAAACTGCTTGATAGCGGTGAGATAATTGGTAAGGCCTTCTCCAGCGGCCAAGGCTGGAAGTGCGAAGTGGGTCATCCCCTGCCTCCTGACGATTTCGCGAGTGATCAGCCGCGATGCCAAATGTCACGCAACTCCGCGACGGCCGGAGCCGTCGCAGACCATTGCATAAAGCGATTGAAAAGGCGTCAGGCCGCCCTGGCTTCAAGTTGCTCGACGTTAGAACGGGAAGCGCCGTTGATTTCGATCTTACGCGGCTTCATGGCCTCGGGAATCTCGCGGATCAGATTGATCTGCAGCAGGCCGTTCTCGAAAGTCGCGCTGGTCACCTGGACGTGGTCAGCGAGGTTGAACTGCCGCTTGAACGCGCGACCAGAAATGCCCTGGAACAGGTAATCCCGCTTCTGTTCACCCTTGCGGCCCTCGACCGTCAGAACGTTCTGCTCTGCCGTCAAGCTGATCTCGTCCGGCGAAAAACCCGCCAGAGCCAGCGAGATGAGGTATCGATCATCCCCGACCCGTTCGATATTGTAGGGGGGAAAATGGTCCTCGTTGGCGCGCTGTGCGGCATCCACGAGGTCAAACAGGCGGTCGAAGCCAATGCTTGAGCGCCAAAGCGGAGTAAAGTCGTAAGTCTTCATAGCCAAATCCTCCAATGAGCAAGATGGGTATGAGCAGGCGCCGGACACCCCCGGCGTCCGCCTCACGCCGGACCCAACCTTTGGCGTCCAGCGGACCTAAAATAAAAAAAACTGCGAGAAAGTTTCAAGGGGGTGGCGCCAATTTTTTTTGGGCTTCTGCGAAGGCGATGTTCTTGACCTGCCAGCCGACCGCTCTACATCGCTCGTCGCCGTCTTAAACAGAAAGGAGTAAGGAGGCGACCATGAAATCGAACCAGACACTCTTCGACATTCATGCAAATTCACTTCTTGCAGCAACCTACAGCGACCCGTCAGAGGTGCTCGCCAACCCGGTCCTCTCAAGCCTGGAAAAGCGCTGCGTGTTGGCGGCATGGGCGTCCGACGCATTCGCCGTCGAGAACAGCCCGTGGCTGAGACAGCTTCCCGGTTCGCCCGCTGCTATTCCTGTGGGACGCATCCTGAGTGCGTTAAGAGAGCTTGATGAGGAAGATGATCCTCCGCCCTTGAGCGGCGCGCCGGCGCAGCGGCTTCCCATATTCGAAGAGCCCAAGGCGGCGGTCGGCTTTTGAGCTTGTGAAAATTTGTACGCTCTAGGGTAGATCAGCTGCGGCCGAGAAAGACTGGCCCTCGGGCCAATAGCGTTGCACGCGTTGGATCTGGCGCAGCCAAGATCAAAAATGGCTTGAGCTTCTACACTTCGCCGTCCGTTGAAAGGCATAGTGTTCGACTGGCGGCGAAGTACTTCGCTCCTTTGCAAGGCGATGGCGTTTGCATTTAGCCTTCCGACCCGAGCAGCTGAAGCGAACATTGACAATGCATCGCTCAAGGGATCGCGAAAGCACCAAATTATAAGGGCGCCAGCCGCTTTGCTGCCGTACGGATCAGCACTTAGCAGAAATCTCCAGACGACTTGTCGGGACCCGGAACCGAGAACAACTAGAATGATGCCCGGCCGTGAGGGGATTGGATCCCCAAAATTTCGCGGATCACGCAACTGCAGCCATAAATCCGAAGCGGAACGAAGTCGGCTGAACGACGTTCTGCTCGTCGGAGCCATCACTCGCCGTTCACAACGGCGCCTGTCGCGGATAGCCAAAGGTCTTCGGGCCCGCTGTTATCACCAACTAGCGCTCGCGCGGATAGCCAAATGTGATGGCTCCGTCCCCGACAAACTGAAATCTCGGAAGCCTATCAAGTCAGCTGCGTTAGTCGCAGACCTTATGAACAATGAAGATCCTAAGGCGCGCTTACGTACTCGAAAAATCCGATGCACGGTTCTTCAAGTCTACTATCGACATTCGTTACACTGTTTGTGACCATTGGGCCGATTGAGACCGCCGTCATATTCGCCGGCCTGACGACCGGAATCCACCATGCGGAGCGGTTGAGCCTCTCGCTTCGTTCGGTCGCCATTGCGGGACTAATGTTGCTTCTGTTCGCGGTGGGGGGCAATACTGTCCTTTCCTTGTTACACGTGTCCTTGCCTGCTTTTCGGGTGGCCGGGGGAATGTTGCTATTCCTACAAGCGCTAACTCTGACGTTTTCCAGCCCCGGTCTTTCGTCGATCAACGATCGGGAACGGCAAGACGCCGAGAAGGCAGGCGACATCGCCGTATTCCCGCTGGCTTTTCCGCTGATCGCAAGCCCCGGTGCGCTTTCGGCCGTTGTCCTGTTGACTGGCCGAGCAGAAGGCTGGCACGAAGGCGCGACCATTATCGCGATGATCGTATTGTGTTTAATCATCACTTACGCCGCGATGCGCGTGGCAGACACGTTGCTCCGGCTCTTGGGGCAAACTGGAGCGGACGTCGTCGGGCGGATATCGGGAATTCTCCTTGCGGGGCTTGCTGTGCAGTTCATTCTTGATGGTCTTCGCGGCGAGTTTCCAAACGCATTTGGCTCCGCGTGACTGCGCTTCGTAAACACCGATGCTAATCTCTTTGGGATTGTCCCGGCGTTTCTGCCTCATGCTCCATAAGGCTCCGCCACCATAGGTGCGCAGATTTTCCGCCGACATTTCACGGCCATCTTGCGTCAAGCATGTGCGACTCCAAATTCATCGCCGGCCGGTCCAGGTTGATACCCCAATGTCCCTGCCGGTCAGGCCCGGCCGCGCGCTGACGGAACGCGACCGGGCCTCCTCTGCATTCCAGCAGCAGTGCAATAGGAACTTCAGAAGCCGGGTCATGACTGCGAGTGGGCCCGGACCATATGATGCTCGGTCAAAAAGAGCCTCTCGGGGCCGACGGGAGCGCCGGCGCAGATTTCGAGTTGAAGGACATTCCTAAGTGAACTCCGACCTTCCTGTCCCTTCCGGCAAGTACGGACTTCGAAATTTCGCATATCCCCTTGAACCGTATTTTGGCCGCTCCTAGGTCGTCTTTGCCCGCGCAGTCCGACTGCCGGGCTCACGATATCGCTAGACCGTAAAGGAGAATGTTTATGCATTTCCGTCCAATGCAGGACCGCGTGGTTGTGCAACGCATTGAAGCAACCGAAAAGACTGCCGGCGGCATCATCATTCCCGATACTGCGAAAGAAAAGCCGCAGGAAGGAGAGGTGATTGCCGTCGGGCCAGGCGCGCGCAACGAGCAGGGACAATTAGTACCCTTGGACGTAAAGCCTGGTGACCGTGTCCTTTTCGGGAAATGGACTGGCACAGAAGTGAAAATTGAAGGTCAGGATCTTCTGATTATGAAGGAAAGTGACCTCCTAGGCGTAGTCGAAAAGACAGGCTCGCTGAAGAATGCCGCCTGAGGTATTGCGGTCATCAAAGGGAAAGGAGAATTAAGAATCATGGCTGGCAAAGACGTGAAGTTTTCGAGCGAAGCCCGTGACCGCTTGCTGCGCGGCGTCGATACGCTTGCGAATGCCGTCAAGGTGACCCTTGGTCCAAAAGGCCGGAACGTGGTGATCGAGAAGTCGTTCGGCGCGCCCCGCATCACGAAGGACGGCGTAACCGTCGCCAAGGAGATCGAACTGGAAGACAAGTTCGAGAACATGGGCGCCCAATTGGTGCGGGAAGTTGCTTCCAAGACCAATGACCTCGCGGGAGACGGAACTACCACCGCAACCGTGCTGACGCAGGCCATCGTCAAGGAAGGTGCAAAGGCCGTCGCGGCCGGCATGAATCCGATGGACCTGAAGCGCGGCATTGATCTTGCGGTGGATGCGATCGTTGCCGATCTCAAATCACATGCCAAACGGATCACTTCCAACGACGAAATTGCACAAGTCGGTACGATTTCAGCAAATGGGGATGTTGAAATCGGTCGCTTTCTGGCCGAGGCGATGCAGAAAGTCGGCAATGAAGGCGTCATTACGGTGGAGGAGGCAAAAAGCCTCAACACCGAATTGGAGGTGGTCGAGGGCATGCAGTTCGACCGCGGATACGTCTCGCCCTATTTCGTGACCAATGCCGAGAAGATGCGGGTCGAACTCGACGATCCCTACATTCTGATCCATGAGAAGAAGCTGACGGGGCTGCAAACGATGCTGCCCCTCCTCGAGTCGGTTGTGCAATCTGGCAAGCCGCTGCTGGTCATTGCCGAGGAGATCGAGGGCGAAGCGCTGGCGACCTTAGTCGTCAACAAGCTGCGGGGCGGCTTGAAGATTGCGGCGGTCAAGGCTCCCGGCTTCGGCGATCGGCGCAAAGCCATGCTGGAGGACATCGCGATCCTTACTGGCGGCACGGCGATATCGGAGGATCTCGGCATCCAGCTCGAGAAGGTTACATTGAGTATGCTCGGCCGAGCCAAAAAGGTCGTCATCGACAAAGAGAACACCACGATCGTCAATGGAGCAGGCGCGAAGAACGAAATCGACGCACGCACCACGCAGATCAAGGCTCAGATTGAGGAAACCACGTCTGACTATGATCGTGAAAAGCTACAGGAGCGGCTTGCCAAACTGGCCGGCGGCGTTGCTCTCATTCGGGTCGGTGGGGCGACCGAGGTCGAGGTCAAGGAGCGCAAGGACCGTGTTGACGACGCGCTACATGCGACCCGCGCCGCTGTGGAGGAAGGGATCCTCCCGGGTGGCGGGGTGGCCCTCCTCCGCTCCCTCAAGGCGCTGGATGGCGTAACCCCCTCGCACCCAGATCAAAAGGCTGGCGTCGACATCGTGCGCCGAGCCATCCAGGTGCCGGCCCGGCAGATCGTCCAGAATGCAGGTGGGGACGGCTCGCTGGTGGTCGGAAAGCTGCTGGAAAGCAGTGATTACAATTGGGGCTTCAATGCCGCGACCGACCAGTACCAAGACATGGTAGAGGCCGGCGTAATCGACCCTGCGAAGGTGGTTCGCACAGCCCTGCAGGATGCCGCTTCTGTGGCCTCGTTGCTGATTACGACGGAGGCTCTCGTGGCTGACACGCCGAAGAAGGCGAACGTTTCGGCAACACCCACGATAGACTTCTGAGCAACGAGGGGAGCCTGGATTTACATCTCTGGCTCCCCTCAAAGACAAAGGATTTCAATGAAACCCACGTCAGCCAAGCAATGTCAAATTTCTCAACCAACGTCCGACCTCCACACGAAACCCTCATTTCGGGACGGATCCAGATCCCAGGCGTCAAATCGTTTCTGATTAGGAGCGAACGCAAAGTGATTGAACATTGCGGCCGGCTTCTCAAGGCTAACGAGCTTACGTCAGAGGACCGCCGCCGTTTGACCCGGTTGGTCGAACTCGTGGAAACGGAATTACAACGTTTAGACACCTGACTATCGAAACTCCCCACAACATACTTCGTAGCGTTTACCGCGATCGCGGCATCCGGCGACAATAAATATTCGTCACGTGCGACAACGAGAGACTGCTCAGGTCTCATGGCGGCGGCTATTCGAATTAGGAAGCGCCCGGCCAAAGGACGGGCTGCGACGTTGCCGCCCTTCCAAAAAGATTTGGACACCCACTTGAAACCAGATCGGCTTTTTCTAATTTTTAGTGTGCCGCGAGAAGCGGTCCGGGCGCCATTCGAGGGCCCGGTGGAGACGGGCGCCTGGGGTGTCCGGCGCCCGCTCGTACCCAACTTGCTCAATGGAGGATTTGGCTATGAGGACTAGCTACGATTTTGCCCCCCTTTGGCGGTCCACGATCGGCTTTGACCGCCTGTTTGATCTTGTCGACGCGGCGCAACAAACCAGTACGGAGGACAACTATCCGCCGTGCAATGTCGAGCGCCTGAGTGACGACCGCTATCAGATATCGCTGGCCGTCGCAGGCTTCTCCGCGGACGAGATCGCAATCACTGCCGAACAGAGCATCCTGACGGTCGAAGGCCGCAAAGCAGACAAGCAGCAGCGCGAGTTCCTGTACCAGGGAATTTCCTCGCGGCCGTTCAAGCGCCAGTTCAATTTGGCCGACTACGTGCAGGTCAAAGGAGCCGCGTTCGACAACGGCTTGTTACAGATCGAACTGGTCCGGGAGCTACCAGAGGCCATGAAGCCGCGCCGTATTTCGATCGCAGGCTCAGCGGGCTCGAACGTCCGGCAGATCGACGGCAAAGCAGCCTGAACGCGAAACTCACGTCAACGACTAGACTTCCGCGGCTCCCTCGCGGCGGAAGTCGCTCGAAATGAAGGAGAGACAATATGGCTTTCAAGGATCTCATTCCCTGGAACAGCAATGGACGCGATGTCGGCGTTCATCGTGGAACCGACGCGAACCCCTTCCTCACGCTGCATCGTGAGATGAACCGCATGTTCGACGACGTATTCCGCGGTTTTGATCTTGCCCCATTTGGGTCGACCCGGACGCTAAGCGGGCTAGGGTGGCCGCAGATCGACATCGATGAGACGGATAAGGAGGTGCGCATCACCGCTGAACTGCCTGGTCTCGACGAGAAGGACGTCAACCTCGAAATCGCTGACGGCATCCTTTCTATCTCAGGCGAGAAGAAGTCGGAGTCCGAAGACAAGGGGCGTCGATTCAGCGAGCGGTACTACGGCCGATTCGAGCGGCGCATCCCCTTACAGGACGTCGACGACGACAAGACCTCGGCCACATTCAAGAACGGGATACTCACCATAACGGTGCCCAAATCTGCCGAAGCAAAGAATGTCCGCCGGATCTCGATCAATCGCAATGGCTAACAGAAAAGCTGTAGTCGGGCCTTTCAAAGGCCCGACTACGGCATTCTGAGGAACCTGCTACAGCAATGTTCATTCGTTCATCGTCGAAGACAATTAATCGTCGGCCTAATCGATGGCCTTTGCTTCTTTGCATGCTCCTCGTTTGGTCGCCGGCGAGCTTGGCCGACGCGCGCGGAGCCTCCACTCAAACGGCCGCCCCTGTCGTTAAGGAAACGACGCCTTCGGTTGTCAATATTTCGGTATATGCGCGCGTAAAACAGGATAACCCGCTCTACAACGATCCGGTCTTTCGGGAATTCTTTGATATTCCCAAGCAGCTTGAAAAAGAGGTGCAGGCAACCGGCTCGGGCGTGATCGTCGACGCAGAACGCGGCTATGTGCTGACCGCCAACCACGTGGTGGCACAAATCTCAAAGGCGCAGGTCACGACTAAGGACGGGCGAAAGTTTGACGCTAAACTGGTCGGGCGCGACCCGGCAACCGATATTGCCGTTCTTCAGCTCCAAGGCCCGAAAGGAAGCCTCAAGGCCATTCCGATGGGCGATAGCGACAAGATCGAGGTGGGTGATTTCGTAATTGCGATAGGCAACCCGTTCGGCTTGGGCCAAACAGTAACGTCAGGAATTATCAGCGCTCTCGGGCGAACCGGTCTTGGCAAACAGGGCTATGAGGATTTCATCCAAACCGACGCCTCCATCAATCCCGGAAATTCGGGCGGCGCGTTGGTCAGCTTTAGCGGACAGCTGATCGGGATTAACACGGCAATTATTTCGCCGGCTGGCGGTAATGTTGGAATCGGTTTCGCTGTGCCGATCAATATGGCACGCCGGGTTATGGAGCAGCTGGTGCGGTACGGTGAGGTTCGTCGCGGGCAGATTGGCATTTCGATCCGAGACCTAGCAGCAGCCATGGCTTCCAAGGAAGGGTATCAAGGTGCGTTAATTGGCGAGGTCGTTGGTGGGGCTCCCGCAGAGAACGCAGGTTTGCAGAAAGGTGACATCGTCAAGTCAGTTGATGGCACGCCGATCAGAAGTGCGTCTCAGCTTCGTAATATAATCGGTCTCACGCCGCTGGGTAGCCGGATGGAGCTTAGGTTCGATCGCAATGGCATGAGTCGCAACGCTCTCGTCGAGGTTGGGCCTGCCAAAGCGCCGGTAAGGCGAACGGCAGATCAAAGTGAAAGAGCGAGGTACTAACATAACAGCGTAGTCAGAGGACGTCGAGCGGGGCACCCCCCCACTTGAATGAAGGTTTACGTCGATGTCACAAAAGCCAACGCAATGGGTAAATCAGGCAGCCGATCTATACGACGCAATTGGGCGGGCGATTGCTAATCTTCACGCTGCACTATCGGAGGTCGATGCAGCGTGGGTCAGAATTACGGCACAGCGCCCCGAGCCATCCGCGGCCGCTTTGGCCGCGCTCCACGCAGCTGAGCAACTTGTCGGAGTGGCCCGCGAAGATCTTGCCCGGGCGCGCGTCGCTCTCTCCGACTTCACCGAATATAGTACGGACAGTAATTGACTGCCTTGAAAGATCATTCCTGTCGAGATGGCTAAATATTTCTTTCCTTTAGTCGGAGGCGTCTGTCTCGCCGACGATTCAGGTATCGACTTTCCGACGCGAAAAGCAGCGGTCGAACATGCGACCCGCATCGCTCGAGGCGTCGCGAAGGGAACGCCGAAGTATGCAGGCGTTAGCCGTTTCGTGGCCGTGGTCGATGAGCGCGGAGAAGAAATCTTCAGAACGGCCGTCGAAACCTACGACTGAACGGTGACGATCACTTTGCCTATCGATGGCGGCGGTGGCTACCATTGCAATTCTGAACATGTCGATTCCTCACATTATCTGGCGCGGGATCGCGCGCTGGAACGTGCAATGCCGAATTGAGGAGCGGGTTCCACGTCCATATTTATATGGGGGTTCTTTCGCTATTGGAGATCACCGCAAAGGCGACCTCGCTCGTTCCAATCAGCTCGCGTTACTCCACTTCTAAGCGCCAACTCTCGCGCTTCCTTCTACGAGTTTGATTGACGAGACTGACCGCGTCGCATCGAGAGCGGAGGTGGGAAACTCCGCTCCGCAACTGCGAAGGTGGCAAGCTAACCCATCTTAACCGTAGCTTCCCGCTCCCAAAATCTAAGTTCGGTCAATCGCCCCACGAAAGTTGCGATGTCCTTCCTGGCAGCCAACGGGATCACGCCATCGTCGAGCGCGTCCGCAATCCCAGCTTTGGCGAACAGTGGTATCGCGGCTTCGACAAAGGCGATGAACTTGCAGTGCGAGAACGCATCGGCGACGAAATCGCGCGCCGTCGACTCCTGGAGCAGATCCGCCATTCCCGCTGCGCCGGGCAGCAGCGCGACTGCATCGTAAAGCACCGATGGGCCGCCATCTATCATCTCATCCGCTTCGACGAGGCTGCCGTCGTCAGCCTTCGCGCCCGTTACCTTTGGGGCCACAACTTCGCACACGGCCCCTTCCTTTACGATCGCCGCTTTTAGAGCGGTCAGCAGGTTGGCATCGACGCCGTCGGTGACCAGAATGCCTAGCTTGCGCCCCTCGAACCGCTGCGGCCCGTTTTTGACGATGCTGAGGGCAGGCGATACATCGAGGTCCTGTCGTGTCGGTACGGCCGCGCCGGCCGGCTTCGGCATATTCGCTAAACCGAGTTTCTGTCCAACTTTGCTGGCCAGGTCGGTGTCGATGTTGAGGAGATGTGCCACAACGCGCTCGCGGATTTCAGGGAGCTTCACCTTACTAAGTTCGAATGTGAGCGCGGCAGCGATATGCCGCTGTTCGCCAACCGTCTGACTGACGAAGAACTGCCGTGCTTGGCTATAGTGATCGGCGAAGCTTTCTGGCCGCAATCTAGCCTTCTGACCTTCCTCCGCTTCGGCGAAGCTCCTAAAGCCCTTTGCAATCGATTCTCGCGGCCCGATCCCGTGGGAATTGGGCTGATAGTTCGCCCCGCCGACCGGATTGCGCATCGCCATGTGGCCGTCTTGCTGGAAATGGGCGAAGGGGCACTTGGGCGCATTGATCGGAATATGGGTAAAGTTCGGGCTTCCGAGGCGCTTTAATTGGGTATCGAGGTAAGAGAAATTGCGGCCTTGCAGGAGGGGATCATTGGAGAAGTCGATGCCCGGCGGGACATTTTGCGTCATGAAGGCGACTTGCTCGGTCTCCGCGAAGAAATTGTCGGGCATGCGGTCCAGAACGAGGCGCCCGACTGGGATCGGCGCCAAGATCTCTTCCGGAATAATCTTCGTCGGATCCAGAACGTCGAATTCGAATTCGTCGGCGAACTGTTGATCGAATAGCTGAACCTAGAGCTCCCATTCCGGATAGTTGCCCGATTGGATAGCGTTCCACAGATCGCGTCGTGGGCAATTTGGGCGGGCTTGATTCTAGCGCTCTCAATCTTCCGACGTCAGTCGGGACGGGAACAGCTGGGCAAAAAACGATACTGCCGAAACGGCACTGCCTTCGCCAGGTCGATGTCTTAATCGACCCGATCCCGTTAAATCCGCGACTTAGCCAGCACCCTTACCGACTTGATCATCATCTCTACTAACAATATGACTGAGCCATCGATATTTATGGCGCGCTCTCAGGACATTCGGAAGCACCGGGCGTCCGCACGCAGCTTTCCCAGCATCTTGACCAACTGCACAGTGAGGGGGGAGACCAATCATCACCGCCTTACGGTACATAGCCTCTCGTTCCTTCAGCAGAACGATCTTCAGCGCAACAGCTAGCCGTGCTGCATAGCTCGCTGCTTCTGCAATGATATACTGAGCGTCGCTTTCGCAGAGTGAGCGCGCTCCTTGTCCCCCGCCGACTTCTTGCTCCGAACGAAATGGGCCGGTCTTCGAATTCCCGGCCATCGCTCTGCCGGTATCATCTGCGAGCAGGATTCCGACTGGGAAGGTTGAAGGCCCATAGGGGCCGATGTCCGCGTGCGCTTGGGCATACAAACGGCCACTCAATCCAAAGTGCGTTCGTGCAGATCAAACGGCAAAAAGACACCTCGTCCCTTTAGAAGGCCGGCATAAGTACCGCGAAGAGGCGTGGATAGTGCTCGACCTTTGGATGCCCGCGACTCGTTGTTGTGGCCGATGCGGTCAGCGAAAATTCTCTTCACCGCCGTCGGTGCCCGAGATGCTCGAAAAGACCATCGAAGTACGCCGTTGTACGCGAGGGCCCTCGGTGCTCGCATTGACGTTGCTCATCGCGCGGTCAACTCTCGCCGTCGAACGCTTTGCGATTGGGAGGCTTCGTGAGATACAGACGTCGAGAGAAGAACGAGGGCAGCAGTCACAGGCTACTCCGTGCCTTCCGAAATCTGCTGAGCCGCAGACGATTGCATTCTCCCAGCGGTTCACCTGTACGATCGACGAAGCATGCGAGGCGATCGGTTGGGACGCACGAAGCTCTACGAACTGATAGGAGCGGGACATCTCGCGACCACAACGGTCGGACTTCGGCGACTCTGCTGAAGCCGTCCCAAGTGACCTGATCGGCCTCCTTTAACTGTTCGCTGCGATCCAAATCGAAGTGGTTTTTGGCGAAGCACGCTCCAAGCTGATCGGTCTCATCGATAAGCAACGCGCCCAACCCGTACGGGAACGGTGCCGTAGTCTGCCTGCCGGTGGGCTAGTCGACGATATCCGCCTGCTGGCGGCCGGGCATTCGTTGTCCCGGCAAAACTCAGTCAGCATTCGCGAATTGTTGGTATCGACTTTGGTAGCGTCTCGGATCAACCTAAAAAATCATGTGTGTTCCAATGCGGAGGCGCCCTGGGCGCCATTCAATCTGAAAACGCTGGAGATAGTAAGTAGCGCAGATACAAACGCTTACCGCGCGTGGTCGTCACAAGCGGTTGGTCAATTGTGGGAATAGCTGACACGAGCCTACTCATCGCGTCGGCTGTTGGCGTTCTGGCCTCACCATAGGCTTGTCGCCTCGAACCTCTTAGATCTCTTCAAGCAAAAGGGCTGGAAGGCGATAGGTCCCCACAGGAGCTTGACGAAGCCAATGTACAGCGTCTTCTGTTTCCAGGTCGCGCGACGGAGCGCGAGGCGTCAAACGCGTAGCGGTGGCCCGGGACAGTCCGTTCGGACATCAGGCTGAGCGTCGTCTGTCCGATGTACCAAGTTCAAGGAATAGTAGAATTGATGGTGCGGTCTCCTGTGGTTGGATGCCATCGCCTCCGCGCTCGGTGCCGAGATGGTCGACCTTTTTGACCCAAAGACGCACGTGGGTCGCTCAATCCAAAATGGCGAGGCAAGTCGAAGCGCGCGAAAACGCTGAACTAAGGTGTAAGTGGCCACACCATTGGCCGCGCGGTCATTTTTTGTAGCCTACTCTAGTTCCCTGAATTTCGAGGGACGAGCTGGTGAACGGCCGTGATAAGGAGCGTTGAGGGCGACCCTACGATCGGCTTTCCACCGTCGCTGAGGCGAGCACGGTGTCAATGATTTCAGAAACAAAATCGAGGAAAAGCCCGCGATAGGGAAGCTAACCGCACTTAGCTTCCCTATCGCATTTGAGGCGTACCGCTTTTAGCAGATATCATCCTCTTCAAGAATAGAGGCTAAAGCGCGATAAGTGAGTTGAGCCGGATCGAAAACCAGGTGCGACCATAATGACCAAGACGCTAATAATCCAAGACATCAAGGATTTTCTAAAGCGATTGTCGATTACGATCGAACTCGATCAGCATCGCGTCGACGGGTTGCCGCCGGAAAGATTTTCGCCCGAATACAGTCAAAGGATGTGGCACGACTGGCGGTGCCATCATCGCGATTTCATTGACAAGAAATTGCTCGCGACAGCAGATGCTATCTCGCCAGCTGTGGTGAATGGATTGACGGAGATCGCTCTCGCTTATGAGCCGGCGCGTGTTGGAGACGTCATGCTGGAGCTCTTTGCGGAGGTCGCAAGTGGCAGCTGCTCGGACGGCGAACTTGAAACTGCGGAGCAATTCTTTGCTCGGCTGATCGAGCAAACGAGGGATGCGCCAGTGAGCAACTTCCGTCGCGTGGGGTCTCAAGCTGCGATTATGCAGTGGTTACCTATCGTCGACCCGCTGCTGATTGCTCGGGATCCCGAATGTGGCTATCGCCAAGGTGTAGGTCGGGGTACTAGCTGCTCATAGTGCCGTTCGTGAATTGGATATTGACGCGTCGTCCATCTGGATCGGCAAAATCGATGGAGAGGGTGCGAGAGCGCCCATCACAGGAAGACGATCTCCGTGTCGTCGTACGGAGTGAAGGCCTCGTCTATCGTGTTCGGCTGCACGTAGAGGCCGCCACGCGCGCCGTCGAGGAAACGACGCACCGAGAGCAACCCATCTTGAGAGCCATTAGTGATGAGGTCGAGCGGCGGATGTCCACCGAAGACGACCTCGTTATTTGGACCTCGCAGCCAGTCAACTCCGAGCCGTTCTTGGGGAAAGAGAAGCCCGAGCGCTTGGTGGATACGGAATACCGCTGAATTGCGCGTGAGAATGTCCACATCAAGCGTGAAGGCGCCGTGCTCACGCGCCTGCTTGCACCAGTTATAATGAGTGGAATGGGATGGATAACCGAGGACCAGAAGGCGCTGCTCTTCCGTCAATCCCACAGATCCGCAATAGCGAGGAAGGTCCGCAAAGCTGGAGCGCTGAGCCGCCTTCGATTGGCGGAAGCAAATCGTGAACTATCAAGACGCTGAGGGCCTTTTACTGCCTCAGCTGGGGGTCGGTTCCCGGTTATTCGACATGGGCCGCTCCCTTGTCAAATGTGAGTATAGTCCGAATTCGGACAAATTATAACATCTTCGGCGCAAGGCCATTTGGGCACCTGTCACACATTCGGTGTCCCGATATTTACGCACGACCCGCAGCCTTCAGCCAGAAGCAAAACGTTGGACGGGCGCTTCAATCCAAATAATCGAACCCGTCTCAGTGGGACGACCTCTAGGGCGCTGCAACGTCGTCAACAGCAAGTGGCGCCTCATTTTGCCAAACGAGTTTGCACTCCACTATCTAGCTGGCCTGCGCTGATACCTTTTGTTGCGCCGTCAAAGTGGAAATTTATGCCCGCCGCCTCCAGCGCACCTTTGAGCTTAGCTAGAGTGTCGTCGTAGGCTATTGAACGTCCCTGTTCATATCGAGCGATCGAGTGCTTTGAGATACCCGATTTGAGCGCTAGTTCGTCTTGGCTCCACCCAAGCCAAGCTCTGGCCGCTCGCAATTGTGCTGGCACGATGTCAGGGCCGTTAACCATAACTTGCTCTTTTTGAGACTCGGGCCAGTTTCGGTGGTAGCATTAAGACAAGATTAACCATCGCGGCTGAGGCAATTCTCCGCGGCCGCATTGCTCCAAAAGCAGAACGCTAGACTTCTTATCACTAAATCCTTGATGAGGATTTAAGTCTGATGAGCTTTGACGAGAGTTAGTTTTCCGCCCAAGGACTCATTCACTGAAAGCGAGTCCTACGCCGCCAAGCGGCGCATCAGTAAATCCATGACTGCAACATTATGGGAGTGTCTCATGCTCGCATCGGGGAATCGCGCGCCATCGTCATTGGCCTCAGATATCGCACCGTTCTCTCCGCTCATTTGGTGGCGTACACGCAGGCCCAGCGCTCTTCTATGCAGAGGCATTGGCGGGATCCGCGAAGTTTTGCTGGGGACCGAAATTCACGAAGAACCAGATTGGTCTCGCGCAATTCTTGGCGACGCCGCCGTCGCAATTCGCGTCGCGGTCGAACAAATGAAAGCGCGTCCGATCACGGCTGTTGAGGTCGATCTTGCCTTATCGGCTGTCCTAGCCTGCGCACTTGAGGGTGATCCGGCATCAGCGATTCTGATCTCCTCCGCGTTACGGCGTCGCTCAAAATCTGACCCATCTTGTAGACTTCTTAGCGACCTGTGGCTGGTCGCGAAATTCTGACCTCATCGAATACGTAATCGCTCGGGCGGCCCCACGCCGCTCAGCCAGCGACGAACTGCGGCCAACGTAAATCGCGGAGCTGCCGAGATGTCTATAATCACTCCATACGGTAGTCTGAATTCTCTTCAGGACAGTCTGACAAGTTTGCTGGGTGATATCCGCGATCTGCGGACAGAGGAAATACCGTGCTCAATGGATTTGAGGGTCGCTCCGATCATCGATAAATGGTCGTACAGCCTCATACCGGCGGGCTGCATTGCTGGCTCGGTCCACGGACATCCAATCCTTGGTAACTGTGCTCACGTTCATACGTCTCAGCTCATTCTCATCGATCCGGAGAACGGTTGGGCACGTACATGGTCCCGGTACTATCGGCTCGGAGCATGCGAGGAGCGGGTGACCGGCTCCAGAACTTCGTAACCGTGGTTTGGGATGGTCGCGTCAGCTTCCTCATCTGCATTAGCAATTGTCGATGCCACGACCGGTTAGTCGACGTCGATCGGAGCTCCATGGGAGTATGAGGAGTGCTCTATGGCGCGTTTCGCTGCCGCACGTGCGGTGGATAAGGAATGTCCGTCTACGACGGACGACATGAGGGCCCGCGCTGCGGCTCCGTCGATGTCCAGTTCGCACTCTCGATCTAAGAGCTTGCCAATAACGCCCTCTTGATCGTGCCATAAGGAAGCTCGAGAAGGACTAACCGAGGCTGAAGAATGAAGCCCAAATCTAAGCGCCTGTGGATCATATCCGACCTTCATCTTGAATTGAGCCGAGGTTGGGATCTCCCGACGGGTGATGCTCGTCCGGATTTCGATGTCCTTGCCGTCGCTGGTGACCTGGTCACCCATATGGAACGAGGCGTGAAGTGGCTGCTGAACCGTGTTCCGGATCGCGATATCGTCTATGTCGCTGGGAATCACGAATTTTACGGCTCCGATATTGATCGCACCGTCGAGAAGGCCCGCATCGCCGCGGCGGGAACGAAACTCCATGTCCTACAGAACGACAGCGTAGTCATCGGCGGCACGATCTTTCTTGGCGCGACCGGATGGACAGACTTCAATCTCTTTGGCGATCCTGACCGCGCGATGCTGGCCGTCGGCGAGGCGATGAATGACTACAAGAAAATCCGCGTGAGAAATTATGAGCTGCGGTTGCGTCCGGCGCACACGCTTGAGCGCCATATGGAAACCTGCGCGTTCCTGCAGCGAGAGTTGGGTCGGCCAAAAACTCTGCCGCGCGTTGTGGTCACGCATATGGGCTTTCATGCAGAGGCTGTTCGCCGCGGATTCGAGCACGATCTGATTTCGTCCGCTTATACCAGCCGCGCTCCGGTCGAGGGTGCGGATATCTGGGTGTACGGGCACACGCATGAGAGGCGCGATTTCCGCGTCGGCTCCACCAGGGTGATCAGTAACGCGAAAGGGTACGGACCCTGGCGCGTGGGCGAGACCTGGGAAAACCCGGACTTCGACCCGAACCTTATCGTCGAAGTCTAGCGCCTCGGCCCTCCATCGTCGCCTGGAGCTGTACATGACCCGCAAGAGCTTCACGAAATTGCAACGCTCCCGAGCCGCTGCGATAAGACGCAGCTTCACAACGGGCGTTGCCGGCATCGCGCTCCTCAAATCTCAGAACACCCCGAGCAGAATGGCGGCCATCCCTTCGCTGACTCAGCCGGCCTCGAAGGTTCCCGACGATTTTGACAGTGACGACGCGGAGGCGATTTGCAAACCCGCGACGAAGAAGACGTCCCCCTCAGCACGATGCTCGCTCGTGGCAGCCGCGTTTCGTGAGGCGACGAGCGGCGGCGTCCGGCGACGGTTGAAGGATAAGACCGCACTCGCGCTCGTGGTATTGGTACCCGGGCCAAGCTGGATCGAGCCGGTCAGAGCGCTGTTCGTTGCGCGGTTCGGAGAACAGTGGTGTGCGCTTGAAACGGATACGCTGAAGACGCCCCAGCCGAAAGCTGAACGCAACAAGGACGTCGCTAACTATCTTACACGCGGGTATTCGGTAGTTGGGGTCGCAGTTGAACGCGAAGCACTCCCCACAGCGCTGACGATCGCCGCTGACCTAACGATCCGCATAAATCCTCCCGGCAGTTCAACGATCAGACGCGCGGTACGGATGTTCACCGGCGAGCCAGTGTTGGTAGAGATCGACAAGGAAGTCTTGTTCGGACTGGAATTCTACGACCTCGTCGCCGCATTCCGTGCCAACTCTTCGCCGGCCGAAATCATCGGGCGCTTGCGGAACGCGGCGGCGACAAGGAGCGGCGCCAGCACTAAGGAATGCCTGCCGAAACTGGAAGGAGCGATCGAATACGGCGCAGCGCGAACTTGGGGCATGGCATTGGCGCGCGACCTTAACGACTACCGCGCCGGGCGTCTCGATTGGCAGGATGTTGATCGGGGAGCCGTGTTGTTCTCGGAACCGGGGCTCGGAAAATCACTATTCGCTCGGATCTTGGCACAGGCTTGCGCAGTGCCATTGGTAGCATTTTCGGTCGCGGATCTTTTCGCAAGCTCTCCCGGCTATCTGGATTCGGTTATTAAGGCGTCGCGCGGGATGTTTGAACGCGCCGCCACCCTAGCGCCGTGCATTTTGTTCCTCGATGAGATCGATGCTCTGCCGAACCGCGCCACTATGTCCAGCCGGGCGCAGGAATGGTGGACCAGCGTAGTCACCGATTTTATGCTCAGCCTGGACAATGCTGTCGCCGGCAAGCGGGCCGGAATCGTGGTGATCGGGGCTACCAACAATATAAAGGGCGTCGATGCGGCCGTGCTGCGTCCCGGGCGACTCGAGCGAGCCATCGAGATCAGGCGGCCCGATCACGCAGGTGCGACGAACATCCTGCGCCACCATTTGAACGGGGAAATGTCCGATGTGGATCTCGCCGATATCGCCCATTGGATGGATGGATCGACCGGCGCTGAGATCATGATGGCAGTTCGCGGCGCACGGCGAATAGCGCGTTACGCGGGACGCGGGCTGGAGCGCGATGACCTTCTGCAGGCCATCACGCCTGTCGAGCACATCGCGCCGAACGCGCTCAAGCGCGCAAGCGTTCACGAAGCCGCGCACGCGGTCGCCTCGCTCGTCGTTCGTTCCGGAATCCTCAAGCGTTGCGCGGTCGGAACCGCCACTGCGTCGTTCGGCCTGACGCTGATCGAGATGGACCAAGATGACCTACTCACACGAGATTCAGTCGAACGGCGCGCCGTCGTCTTGCTCTGCGCGCGCGCTGCGGAGCGGCTTTTGATTGGCAATGCAGGACTCGGTGCGGGCGGGGACGACGAATCCGACCTTGCCCAAGTCACCCAGTTCGTCGCAACACTGCACGCCTCCTCAGGCCTTGGCGACACCCTGACTTACATCACCTCGTTTAAGGAGGCGCTGGCGGCGGTGCGCGACGACCGCGAACTCCGGTCCAAGGTCGAGCAACATCTGCGAGCTCTGCAGGAGCGGGCCGAAGAAATCGTTCACAGACACCGTGACGCCATCGTCGCCGTCGCCGATCAGCTCAGGATACGTCGTCAACTTTCGGGAGAGGAAGTTCGTCGCATCGTCGAGGCAACGGCTCCGAACGACCAACCCGAACCCACCAATCGTTAAGCAGAGACGGAGGGCTTAATGCTGATCATCACGATCGACCTCGTTCCAGGCGGATACGAATCCTTCCGCCGTACCATCGGCTCGATGCGGATCGCCAACATCTCAAATCTGGCGGACGTATCCGACTACGACGTCGAGGCGACGGAAGGAGCGAATCCGCTGACCGGTGCGAAATCTCGCAACGCGAGCTGCACCGTTAAGCGCCACGACCGCCGCCAGTGCGTTTGGGCGCTGCTGGCCAAGGCTTCCGAGGAAATCATGAAGGCGGATTTTTCCGAACTAAACCGAACCTGAGAAACATCGATCGATAGTCGATATGCGGAACAAAGCCGCTTGTTCTGACGACTGCGGAAACTCTCAAGGATAGGGTGCTTCGACAAGGCTAATGTCGAGCTTTTTGCTGCTGAGATCGGCTTCCGGTCAACAACTACAATACTCTCTTATCGATGCATCTGAAATGAAATTAGAGCTCACGACAGTCAATTCATCAAGATCAATTGGAGTTCGTAAGCTAGGCATTACAGTTCAAGAATTGGAGCAAACTCAAAATGGCTGATACGACGAGCTACGTCGATGTCGATAGCCCGCCGCCTGGACCCGAAACCCTGAACCTTATCGTTCGTATTGAAGAGGTGCCATCCGATGGACGGTACAACAGATGCACCGTAACTTTCATCGACTTGAATACGTCTACAATCTTGGGATTGCGGTCATTCGACCGCTCCATCCTCCTACAGATATCGCTGCGACAACTCATCAATCTTATGTCCATCTCCTATCGACAGACGTCCTGCCAGCTTGAAGGTTATGTCAGGGATGTACATCGAAGAACGAGGCGTCTATCGCGGGCGATGACATTTCAACGCAGAGATCGTGCCCGATAACGCGAGGGCAATCGAATCCTTGAAACTTTGAATCCTTGAATTTCTGCTATCTAATCAAATACTTGGCGGAAGAACCATCTTGTGCTCAGCCCGCGATTATTGTCGTATGACGTGATCTGATTCGCGGCTCAAGGATTGAGCCGGAATAGGTCGTCCAAGTGTGATTGACGCTTGCGTATTTTGTCTCATTCACCGTTCACCGACAATGCGGACCAACGGAAGCGAGGCCATATGATCTAAACGCGACAGAGATATATCAAAAAAAAGCGCACGACCGGAGACCGATCGTGCACTCGCTGTGAGATGTTACTTGACGACGTCGGGCCTAGAAAACCTTTCGTCAAGTAACTCAGTCTCTGCGAGCACGCGCCCGATCGAGACGGTTACTAGCTCGCCCGATTCTGCTTTGCGAGTCAAGCGGAGAGCTTATTCGGCGACTGCCGCCCGTGCGCACCTGACAACTGAAGAAACTGCCGTCGGAGAAGTCTGACGCCGGCTAATCAGCTAATGGGAGTCGCAACCTTGGACCAATTTGATCACTCCACGCATCCTCGCTCTCGCGATACCGGAGATCCACAACGCGCCGACAGCCAAGCAATGTCCACGCGACAAAGTTCTCAATCCTGCACGGCTCCTCGCGAAGTATCCTTCTTTGTACGAAAGATATCGGAAACGACCCCGGCAGATTTGGGGTTATCCGCGGGCTCGGGACCGGTCCGAGAGGTTCAACGCAGAAATTATTATCGCGCGGTGGACGGTGACGGTAGCGACCACAAAGCAGTCGGCCTATCGCCATTTCGCTCTTTACTAGAACGAGACCTGAGAACTCTGCTATCCGCCAATCCAGCAATCCAATGTTATGCGATCGAGCCACATAGGCTCGAGTACTTCATCCCCACAGAGTCCGGCCACGCCAGGCACACATATGTCCCCGATATCGTACTACGCTATCGTGATGGTCGTGTCGCTGTTCTCGACGCCAAGGCGTTGTTCTTCACCGCCGCCAAAGCGTGGCAGAAGTGCGAGCCGCATATCACGGCCGCCTACCATATCGATCATAATGTTCCCTTCGTCGTCCTCAGCGAGGGCGTTATTCGCCTGCAGCCGCGCTTGTCGAACTGCGAAATCATGAAGCGACATCGATACATCGTAGAAGATGTAGCGGCGCTTATGAGAACTCGGGATGTTATTGCACATGTTCGCTTGCCCACCACGATCGCCAAAGTCACGGAGGCTGCACGGATGAATTCGCCCGAGGGATGCAATCGGATCTACACGGCAGTCATGAATCTCGCACTTTCCGGTGAGATTGATCTGGATTTGTCGAAGTCATTTTCATTGGCGACCGAAATTCGGGACCGCGGTCAATGAACGCACTATTTCCACCTTCGCAAGCTTCCGCACAACCTGCCGCGCATCTACAGCAAGCTGTATCGCAGCGGTTCGACCTGCGTTCCGGCGAGATCGTAAGTATATATGGCCACACCTGCATCATAGATCGACGTCTCGATGGTTTGGTCTATTTTATCGATCTAAAGAACAAGGACTTCCACTCCTACACAGATCAGCAGCTGGCTTTTCTCTCTGCCGAAGGTCAGTTTCGGTTTGTCGCGGGGGCAGCATCGTATGGCAAATCTCGTGGGCCGATACCAAATCGAATTACGCTAACCGATGCGCAGTTGGCCGAGGCGGACAGAAAACTTACCTATATAAATGCATGTCTCGACGGTCATTTGGCTGATGAGGAGGAGAAGGCCTACTATGAATTCAAGCGAACGCGCGTGATTTTGGAGCCTATAATTGCACGGGTCGCCGAGAGTCGGGCAGAAAAAGGGTGTCACTTCAACACTGTCCTTGACTGGATAGATCGCTGGCTTCGGCTTGGTGAACTTTACGGCAAATCTGCGCTCGTTAACCGCCATCACCTCAAGGGAAATCGTAAACCGACCTTCGATCTAATTGGGGACATGGCAATTGAGCGCGGCTTGTGGCGTTGGCTTACCCCAAACATGACGAAGGAAATCGCATATGCAAAGGTTGTTTCGACCGTAAATGCATACAAGCGGAAGTGCCGACGCTACTTGACGGAAGCCGAGCTTCTGCTGATCGAAACTCCAAGTTTTCGCACCTTTCAGCGTCGATGCGCATCGATCGACAAATATACCCGGGATTATTATCGAAAGGGCCCTTACTACGCGAACAGGGTTCACAAAATCTATCGTCAACAGGCGCTGCCTGAGCGTCCAAATCAGTTCGTCGAGGTGGACCACTGCACCCTCGATGTCGAATTGCTTGATGAGAGCGCGAACATCCGATTGGGAAGACCCGATCTGATAATATTTCGATGTCGGGCGACCGGCATGGTCATCGGTTACAACATCGGCTGGGAGGTGCCATCTTACGCGTCGTTTGTGGCCGGTCTTCGCCATGCGATGTACCCGAAGGATCTGTCGGCATACCCGGCCGTGACGGAACCCTGGCCATGTTGGGGGCGGATCGAAAATCTCGGTGTCGACAATGCACTTCACTTCGTTGGCGACGATATTCGCGATGCCGGTCGCGAGCTCAAAATGGAAAAGGTGCGCTTCCGGCCCCGCTGCCCTTGGCTCAAGGGCGCACTGGAACGGTTCTTTGGATCGTTGAATACCGGGCTCGTTCATCATCTCTCCGGGACGACCCTTTCAAATATTATTAAGCGTAGCGAGCACGACGATCTCGGCCCGGCAACGCTGACACTCAAAGAGTTCGAAGCTCTCCTCGTCTATTGGATTGTCATGATCCATAACAGACGCGGATCAAAGGGGCTGGGAGTAATTCGCGGGATTGGGGACGTACCAATCCGTCTCTGGAACGAAAAGGCGGCGCTACACCCTGCGGGTCCTCTCCCTCCTCCTGACTTGTTCATCGCACTCGCCGGTGAGTGGGAAATGCGGACGATTCAAAACGATGGAATCGTCTGGGACTATCTTACGTATGAATGCCCAGAGCTTCTTACGCTTACAACACATCCACTGCACCGATCAGCGCGAGAGCATGGAAGCGGCACGTTATACAAATGCTGTCGGGATCCTTCTGACCTTGGTCGCATCTACGTGGTCGATCCATACAATCCAGGCAACATTCTCACCGTGCCGGCGACCCAATCGCATTTCCCATACGCCAACGGAAGGCACCGACACTCGCACAGCATCGTGGTCGCTGAGGCTGGGCGCAAGGTGAAGGATGCCATCGATTTTGACGAGCTAATGAAAGCTCTCGACCGCTTGGGAGACGCTCTCGCCAACGTCAGAGACCAACGGGAGCGAAAGCAAATTCATCGGAAGCTCGGTCGCTTTATCGGCGATCAACGACGAGAGCGTCTGGCGAGCAGGGTTACGCCGAGCCCTACACCCCGCGATGGTTCTGGATCGGAGCATCTAGACCCAATAGCCCTCGGCACCGGCACCGCGCGGCAGAAGTCGCAAAAAGCGGATGGAGCAGGCGGTCCGTCGGCAGAGGCTGGATCGACCTCGTCCGGGATTACGCGACAAGAGGCCGGTCGTCCACACCTCTCGATAGGAGCCGAGACAGTGGACGATCTGGCTGCCTTGAAGGCAGAAAAGAACTGGAGCGCAAGCGATGGCTAATGACGACAATATTCCATTGAACCGCAGGGAGCGCGCTGCTTTATCGCCTGCAAAACGACAGTCCATAATTAAGAATCTGTTCGTCGAACACGATAGGTTTAAGGACGCGATTACCGCGATCGGTAGCTTTCACATGCCGGTGGAGGGAGGCGACCCGGATTTTGGGGTGCTCACCACGCTATGTGGAGATAGCAGGACCGGCAAGACATTTACTCTGGAACGCTATGCAAAACGCTTTCCGGCTTCCGACGGCACTAGGGGTGTCATCCGGCGCGTTGTTTATTGTGACATGCCCATCGACTGCAACCTTCGGGCTATGGCTGAACAAATAGCGGACGCCTTGAACTTTCCCCACTCGCAACGGTTGAATACACGCGGCCTGGTAGGCGCTGTTCTCCTTGAGATCAAGAAGCAAGCGGTCGAATTCCTTATTTTAGATGAATTCCAGGAGGCCTTCGATGTAAGCCGGAAAAAGAACTTAAGGGATGCACGCGGATTTCTCCGCAAGATTCTCAATTTGCGCTCTCTCAATGTATGTGCGGCGGGACTCGTCGAGACTTACGAACTGCTCGCTGCCGACGCAAAGCTCAAGGGGCGCGGATTATTGCCGCACCACTTGCTTCACGCGTACGAATGGGACGATCCAGCGGATCAGAAATTGTTCCGCCTGCTTTGTGCTTCGATCGACGATCGTCTGCCGTTTCGGGAGAATAGCAATTTAGGATCGATTGCCCTCGCTCAACGTTTGTACTGGGTAACTGACGGAGTGATCGGAATTCTAAAGGAGTTTTTGTTCGCGGCTGCTTGCCGCGCAATGAACGCTGATGCTGATCGCATTGAGATGCACTTCCTGGCGGATGCGTGGGATGTTCGCAAACCGATCGGACAAACCTTCAATCCCTTTGTAGACGATCTGAAAGATGCGCCAAGTAAGGAGGAGCAAACTCTTCCCAAGCCGCCCCGCAACAAATTTGATGATGGAATCTTCTCAAAGAAATGATGTTAGCGAAATACACCGACCTCCATGGACGGGGCGAGCCGCCACTTCCAAGCTGGGATGATCCTCGGCACGACGAGCCTGCGCATGGCTATTTCGTTCGGCTTGCAGGGTTGAACGACCAACTCAGTGCCAGCGTCGTCGCAAGCTCATTTGGCCTTAATGGTAGGGGCCTCCAGCCGTCAGAGTGCCTTGATTTCGCGATGTCATTTCCAGTTGAGAACAAAGAACGATTACTCTCCGCTACGCCGACGGTAAACACCACGACCGTGACAATGTTCGGCGAGACGTTTCGGCGTCGCGACTGGTCGATTGACAGAAGGTATTTTTGTCCGGGCTGTTTGGCGGAAGACGCTTACCATCGGTCCTTTTGGGATTTAGCTATCTTTCGTCACTGTCCCTTTCATGACAAGCCGCTTCGTTGCGTTGATGCATCCGGACATGAAGTTCCTTGGTGGTCACCATCATTCGAGTTTTCGCCTTTTGGTAACGCAATCGCGGAGCACCGAAATAGAGCAAGCTCCGTTGGATTATCAATTGAAGCATATACGCTCGGCCGGCTCGGCCTGATCGACAAACTTCCGGTACCCGTACTCGATAATCTTGCTACATTTGTGCAAGTGTTTTCCGCAATTGAATTCGCGGGCAAACTCGTGCTTAGGGGTCGTCGCGAGAGACGGCCGTCCACGTCTGCTTTTGGAAAGAATGCTGTATTTCGCGCCGGCTTCGACATGCTTAGTAAGGGCGATGATGCGATCAATCACGTGCTCAAAACCGTAGCGGCTGACAAAAATGGCAGGGCCCCTAACAAGGAGCGCGGTCTAAGCCATCTTTTCGGCTGGGCATATCCCGCTGCAAAATACTCGCAAGATTTTGGTGCTTTATTTACGGCGCGCATGATTGAGGTAGCGGCAGCCCAAGACGGATTAGCTCGTAGTGTTCGCAATCTCAACGAAGTCAAACAGCGCGCCCAGTTGATTGATGCTGCCGATCTATCAAGAGAGCTTGGCATAGCCAAACAGCGGGTAAGGGAAATCGCCGTAGCATTAGGAATACGTCAGAGTTGCTCGCGTTCTTATGTAGCATTTTCGAAAGAAGAGGCTTGCCTATTACGGCGCACCGTCGTCGAACTTATTGACCGTGACGAGGCAGCAAGATTTCTAGACGTCGCGCGCCCTTTTTTTGATAGCCTCGTTCACCTCGGCCTAGTACCCGTATTCACTCGTATGAGGGGCCCGGGAATGGACCGATTTCGGCCCCAGGATATTCATTCGTTCGCTACTTCTCTCATCGAGAGGGCAGACAGGCTAGAAACAGATCATTTGACGGGGCGAATGCTAAAGGAAGTCAGGCGCTCATCCCGCACAAATCCTGCCCGTCTCGTGCAACAAATAATCGACGGTGTAATACCGATTCTCGGACGACGAGGTGAGAGCTTCGGTAGCATTACCATTAACTCTCAATCTAAACCGAGCACCTTACGTTATCCGCGACGTCGGGTTCAGGATGATGCAAATGGTGTTGGAATGCTTGACGCAGCTGCGGCATTAGGGGTCCAACATTCAGCGATCGTCGAATTGAGGAAACTTGAATTTCTCAAACATTCGAAATCCTCTCCCAAGTTACTTGACCGCTACGGCTTCGATATCTTCTGCAAAACCTATTGCGCTTCTCGCCATTACGCCCCCATTCTCAAGTGCCGTCCGCAGGAATTACCGCGTCGCTTACGTGATCTCGGGATAAGAGTACTTCGATTGGAACACAGCCGAGGTGGCATTAACCTCGTTGACCGTGCCGACGCCCGACGCGTGCTTGGCTTACTGTCAGACCCCGATGCCGCGCCGATCGGTTCGCAGCGGGCCTTCATAGCTGAGCTTGCCGAGCATGTCAGAAAGACAACAACCTTTAGGCTTTTGAGCCAAATCGACGGCTTAGCGTTTCGAACAGGCAGAGGTACTTTTCGATTATTTATGACGATTGATTGGGAGCGCGGCACTTTGCGGGTTGGTCCAAAATGCAACTCGCGCAAATCACCCCGAGCGCAGTCCGATCTGCTACAGCGCAAATCCCAGATCGAGACCGTTTTTGGCCCTAAATTGACGTGGATAAGAGACAACGATTGGCTCCGCGTATATACATCGGTGGAGAACTTGAGCTTTGACAAGCCCGCTCGCTGGGCGGGTATCTGCGCGCAGGTCGTTGAGATATTTGCAGAGTTCAAGAAGCACTTTGAGCCGCCGCAACAGCGATATTGATTGCTATTCTTACTAATCGCGCCCCTCGTCGACCTCAAGCTCTCGCCTTATTGCTGCGAATTGTTCGGAACCCGGTCGCGACAAAGCTGCTTCGGCCGTTAACTGCCGAGTCCAAACTTTCTTGGCTTTTGTCTCCGTCCAGTCCGGCCTTAGTCGGCGCGAAGTCTAAATTATCACTCGCCGCGCTGGAAAAACTCTAGTAATTACAATTGGGCCAGTCCGCATTATGCTGGCATCCTAGAGCTTCCTTCTGTTTAACCCAAAACAGGCCATTTTCGCGACGACTTCGGACCTGCTGGTGTCAGGCGACAGCGATCTCGCGCTTCTGGAGCATGGCGCGAATCTCTCGTGACGGCTTGGCGACACTGAAAAGAAAACCCTGCATCTGGGTACAACCGAGCATACGCAGTGCGTCGAGTTGATCGGCTGTCTCAACGCCCTCCGCTGTGGTGATCATGTTGCGTGCGGCAGCGATGGTTACAACCGCCTGCACGATGGATGCCGATCCGCCGGGCGCCACGATGTCGCGGATGAAACTGCGGTCGATCTTGACCTTGTCGAACGGGAATCGCTGCAGATAGCTGAGCGACGAATAGCCGGTCCCGAAATCGTCCAGTGCAATCCCGACACCGATGCCGCGGAGCTGATGGAGGATCGCGAGAGCCGTCTCGTCATCGCGGATCAGCACTGTTTCGGTGACCTCAAGTTCGAGTCGGTGAGCCGGCAAGTTTGCTGCCACGAGAGCTCGAGCGACATTCAAGGCCAGGGTCTGCGTCGTGAATTGAATCGGCGACACATTGACTGCGAGCTTGATCGGGGCCGGCCAGGAGGCAGCCTCAGCGCATGCCGTTCGCAATACCCATTCGCCGAGTTCGGTAATCAGGCCGGTTTCTTCGGCGATCGGAATGAACTCTGCCGGGGAAATCATGCCGCGAACCGGATGCCGCCAGCGTAGCAATGCTTCGCAGCCAGTGATCTCATTGCTGGCGATATCGATGACGGGTTGATAGTGAACCTCGAGCCCGCCTTCCGCGAGCGCTTTCCGCAGATCCTGTTCCAGTACGCGGCGCGCTCTCGCGTCTTCATCCATGGCAGGCTCGAAGAAACGAAAGGTGCGCCGTCCAGCGGCCTTGGCGCTATACATCGCTAGGTCGGCATGTCTAAGCAATTCGTCGAGATCGGAACCGTCATCGGGGGCTACAGCGATTCCGATGCTGGCATCGGTCGTGATCTGGTGGCCAAGGCATTCATAAGGCTGCCGGATGGCGTCATAGAGCGGCACCACGAGGTGGGTGACGTCGCTGCGGCGCGCAATCCCTGTATGCACGATGGCGAATTCGTCGCCGCCAAGTCGTGCGACAAAGCCGGCATTACCGACACAGCTGCGTAGTCGCGTGGCCACGATTTTCAGCAGTTCGTCGCCGATCGCATGACCGAGCGTGTCATTGACGCTCTTGAACTCGTCGATATCGATATAGAGAATCGCAAATCGCGCGCCATCGTGGATCGTTGCGATTTCCGCTTCGAGGCGCTCACGGAACATCACCCGATTGGGGAGATCTGTCAGAGCGTCGTAGTGTGCAAGATGGGCAATGCGCTCTTCCGAACGTTTGCGATCGGTGATGTCCTCGAGCGTCGAGGCCCAGCCGCCGTCCTCCGATCTCTGAACGAGGATCTGGATCGAACGACCATCCGGTGTGGTCAGCAGCGTGTCGTGGACGGGGCCTTCGGCAACGCTTCGCAAGAATGACGTGCAGTATTCGTCGACATCGCCGACGAAGGTTCCATTGTCCTTGCGATGCTGGATGAGGTCTCGGAAATGACAGCCCGGCTTCACGACTGTGCCGGAGAGCCCGAACATGTCGACGAAGCGCTGATTGCAGACGACCAGTCTGGCATTCGCGTCGAACAGCAACAGGCCCTGCGTCATATTGTTGATTGCAGTATCGAGATGCGTCGATTTTTGCGCCAGCATTCGCTCGGCCGAGCGGTGCTGGTGATTCAGTTGCCGGACGATCAGGAATAGCGTCGCCAGGATCACCAATGCCGCAAGCGTCGCGCCGATGATTTGATATTTGGTCTGCTCGCGCCAGTCATGCAGGGCCGCGGGCATGCTGGTGGTCGCGACGATCATCACCGGAGCTGCCGCGAGGCGCCTTGCGGAGCCCAACTCGTCTTCCCCGTCGATAGGGCTGATATAGTGCCCCGTCGAGGTTCCGCCCGACGACCAGAGGTCCTTGAAGACTGAGCTGCTACTGAGATTCTGGCCGATAACGGTCTCATTCTGCGGATAGCGAGCAAGCACGGTGCCGTTGCGGTGGATCATCAAGATCTTGGCGTCTTTTTCAAGCGCAAGGGATGCGAAGAAGCTCTCGAAGTGAACGGGCTCGACGCCGCGGCCGATCATGCCCATGAATTCACCATGGCGTCCGACCAGCTTGCGCGCAAACGCAGCGGTCCATGCACCGGTCACCCTGCTGATGACGGGTTCTGCCAATACGACCGTGGGTCCGTTGTCGGCCTGCAGCGTCTGGAAGTGCTGACGGTCGGCGATGTTAATGGCCGGTACGGGCCAGGTTTCCGACGAATTGAGTAGCTTGCCATCGGAATCGAACAGGTTGATGCCGCCGACATAGGGCAGGCTGCTGAGCTTGGTGCGCAGCATGCGGTGAACGTCGATCCCCGACATCAGATGCTGGTAGGCAGCACTGTTCTGGATGTTGGCCGACTTCATATAGGTGATAACGTCGTTCTGGATGCCTTGCAGGTCTCCGAACTGCTGGTCGAAGTGTCGTGCGACCAGCAGAACCGTGTTTTCCAGTTCGCGCTTCTTGCTCTCGATGGCGCGGTCTCTGAAATGGACGGTGATGCAGGCCGTGCCGATGGCGATGGCGGTAATCAGCAGGCAGCCACACAGGATGAGGCCTTGGATCGGTCCGCCTTGGAATCGAAAACGGCGCAGCGCGGCAAAGCCGGTAAGACCACCAGCGCTATCAGACCGCTCCCCCGACTTTGCGTCGTTTTGCCCCATGCGGACTTTTGTACCGGGGGGACCGCCAACACGCCGTTACGAACTTCGGTGAACGATGGGTTAAGACGCTGAGCTGTCACGCCGATTTCAATATGGCGCCGGAGGCCTATCCCGCCGCCGAACCATTGACGATATCGGCCTGCTCGCCGCGCTCGATTAGCGATTTGACCAGCGAGGATTTCACGCCGGAGACGTGTTCGCGCATCAGTACCTCCGCGCGCCAGGGCTCGCGGGCCATAATGGCGTCGTAGATCCGGTGGTGATCATCATGACGCCTGCGCACGTCGCGATGCTCGAAGGCGACGATGTTGCGGCTCGATGACATCGGGACGTGGTGGCAGATCCGGATCATCTCCGCCAGCATGCGGTTACGGGCGGCGCCTAGCAAGGTATCGTGGAAGTCGCCATTGATGCCGCGATAGATGGTGAGATCGCCTTCCGCGAACTCACCGCGCGCCAGCAGTTTGTCGCCAGCGACGAGGCTTTCCTCGATGATGGCGCGCTCCTCGGCGCTCAGTCCACGTTCGGCGGCGAAGCGTGCGGCTACGCCTTCCAGCGAAGCGCGGATTTCGTAGGCGTCGACGATGGCGGAGAGCGGGAATTCACGGACGGTGAAGCCGCGATTGGGGGCGTAGTCGAGCAGCCCTTCGCCGGCTAGTGCCTGCAAGGCGGCCCGGACGGGGGTCCGCGAGACCTCCAGCGTCTTGCTGAAACGGACCTCGTTGATCCGTTCGCCTGCGCTGACCGTGCCATCCAGAATGGCGTCGCGGATCTGATCCGTCACCGATAGCGACCGGTTAGCGGCGCGGCCGGGGCCACCAGCTTCAGGCGGCGGCAAGGGGGATGAGTCGGGCATCGGTGGTGCTCCGCAGCAAAGTGAATACAATTCAATCCGAGTGTGATCCGTCTTTGCTACTCAGCATACAGGAAAGCGCAATTTTACTGCATAAATATCGCGCATAAAGGGGAGGCAATTCGCGGAAATGATGAGCATCTGAAAAAAGTGTATGTAATTCCGATTGACTCGTAACCCGAACCCGCAATGATGCGGTCACGTTCACAAGAAGCAGGCGGTACGCGTCTCATGGCGGCAGGGAAGTCGATCGGCGAAAACGCCATCGAGGAGATCACGGCGGATCGCACCCCGCATTATGAGCCGTTTGGCTGGCATCACTGGCCAGAGCATCCCTGGCTTGCCTATCAATTCCGCCGCGGTCTCGGTGAGACCCAGGAGGGCGGCGGCAGCGTGTCCGAGGTGATGCTGGCCGGTTCGCGGATGATCCCGGGCGACCTCGAAAGCTGGCATAAAGAGTGGATGGTGATCGCGGATGCCAACTGGCAGCGCGGCCTTTCCGAAGAAAAGCTCGGCCACATCCGCACGGCGATGAACTGCTTCCTGCGGGCCGCCGACTACTACCGCCAGGCAGAATTCCATCTCGAGCCGACCGACCCGCGACGGCTGCCGACCTTCGAGAAGATGGAAGCCTGCTCGCATAAGTTCATTTCTTATCTCAATCCGCCCGGCGAGGTGGTCGAGATCCCTTATGAGCCAGGCAAGCCGATCTGCGGTTATTTCATCCGTGCGCCATTTCCGGGAGACAAGCTGCCGGTGCTGATCTGCATGGGCGGTCTCGACTCCATCAAGGACGAGATGTGGTTCATGCAGGCCCATGGTTGCCTGCAGCGCGGCATCTCGGTGCTGTTGGTCGATCTGCCCGGGCAGGGCGGTACCTTGCGCCGCCACGGACTTGCAACCCGCGCCGATACGGAAGTGCCGGTCGGCAAATGTATCGACTGGCTCGAAAAGCGCGCCGATGTCGATAGCTCGCGCATCGCGGTCTGCGGCTCCAGCATGGGCGGTTACTACGCCGCGCGCGCCGGCTGTTACGAGCATCGCCTCGCGGCGGTGATCTCGCACGGGGCTGTCTGGTCGGTGCATGACATGTGGGGCCAGAGGGGCGACGACTTCGGTCTGGCGATGCATATCCGCTGGGTATTTGGCGCCAAGACCATGAAGGAGGCTCATGAGGTGATGAAACCCTTCACGCTGAAGGGCCATCTCGAACATATGAAATGTCCCTATCTGGTGCTGCATGGCGGCCACGACGTGCTCACGGTCACCGCGGCGCGCTCGACCTATGACCACGCCATTGCCAATGGTGTCGATGCGACGTTGCGCGTGCTTGAGCCGGACGAGACTGGCGCTGAACATTGCCAGCACGACAATCCGACGATTGGTCAGGAAGTGCTGGCCGACTGGCTCGCCGACAAATTCAAGATCGATCAGCGCACTCTGCTGAAAACTTCGTTCAACCCGCTGGTGTGATCATGAATTTTGGTGTCGATCAGATCAAGGCTGCCGTTGTCGCGATCGACCTGCATCGCGGTCATCTGGACATGTCGGTGGCGACCATGCCGACCACGCCGGATGTCGCGAAGACGGTGATCGCTGCCAATATGCGGCTGTTCGACTGGTGCCGTAGTGTCGGCATTCCCGTGATCCACCAGGTCACGTCCTATCGCGACGAGGCCGAGATCCGCGCCAATCCGTTCTGGCGGACCCGCGCCGAGGATCCAAAAGCAACGCGCAAGAATGTGATGCGGCACAATATCATGGGCGGCCCCGGCTGCACCGTGATGCCGGAGCTGCTGGACCCCAGCGACTTCATCGTCAACACCAAGAAGCGCTACGATTGCTTCTTGGGCACCGATCTCGATTTCGTGTTGCGTTCGCACGGCATCAACACGCTGCTCGTCACCGGCGTAAACACCAATTCCTGTGTGCTGGCGACGACGACGGCTGCCAATGTGCGGGACTACTCGGTGATCGTCGTCGAGGATTGCGTCGACAGCATGGACGGGCCGGAGTTGCATGCCGCCGGCCTCGCCTGCATCCGCACCGCCTTCGGTTTCGTGATGGATACCGATGCCGTGATGCAGCTCGATGGCCTCAAGGGTGCAGGACGCGCCGCATGATCCCATACAACTTCCCACTTTCGAAGGGCATCCAGCCATGACCGGTCCCATGCAGCCGCGCGAGCGTTGCGACTATTCCGCCATCGTCGATCGTCCCAAGCTGAAGCTGCCGGGCAATGCCCGCATGATCATCTGGACCATCGTCAATCTCGAGGTCTGGAATATTGCCAAGCCGATGGCGCGTCAGGTGCTGCCGGCGCCGACCGGCATTCCGCTGCTGCCCGATGTCGCCAATTGGGGCTGGCACGAATACGGCATGCGTGTCGGTGTCTGGCGCTTCTTCGATCTCTACAAGAAGCTCGGCATCAAGCCCACGCTGTCGATCAATGCGCGCGTCTGCGAGGACTATCCACGCGTCGCCCAGGAGGCGAAGGACGTCGGCTGGGAGTTCATGGGCCATGCCTATGAGCAGGGGCCCATCCACAAGGAGGCCGACCAGAAAGCGATGATCAACCGCTCGATGGATGTGATCGAGAACTTCACCGGCAAGCGCCCGGTGGGCTGGCTCGGGCCGGGTCTTACGCAGACGCTGGAGACCCCGGAATTCCTCGCCGAAGCCGGCGTGAAATATATCGGTGACTGGGTCTATGACGACGAACCGACCGTGATCCGTACCGAGAAGGGGCCGCTCACAACGCTGCCTTACACGGTGGAGATGAACGACATCCCGATGATGATGGTGCAACATCACGAGAGCACGCAGCTCCTGAATCGCGCCAAGGACCAGTTCGATCGCCTCTATGCGGAGAGCGCGGAGCGGCCGAAGATCATGTCGATCGCGATCCATCCGTATATTTCGGGTCAGCCGTTCCGCATCAAGTATCTCGAAGCGATCTATGACTACGTCAACCAGTTCGAAGGCGTGGTGCACTGGAATGGCGCCCAGATCCTCGATTGGCACAATACCCAGGTGGCGAAGTGAGTGTGACGTCCCAGCAGATGCTGCCAGCAATTCCCGTCACCGGCGTGCCGGTCGTGGGTGGCGGTTTTTTCCCCGTACGCCGCGTCTATTGCGTGGGGCGCAACTATCTCGACCACATCCGCGAGATGAAGGAAGCCGACGAGCGCGATCCGCCGTTCTTCTTCCAGAAGCCGCGCGACAGCGTGGTGCCGGACGGCGCGCGCGTGCCTTATCCGGCGTTCACCGAAGACTTCCAGTTCGAGGTTGAGCTGGTGCTGGCCATCGGACGCGGCGGCCGCGATATCGCGGTGGAGGATGCGCTCGATCACATCTGGGGTTATGCCGTTGGCATCGATCTCACCCGTCGCGACCGCCAGCGCGATGCCCGCGATATGCGACTGCCTTGGGAAATGGGCAAAAGCTTCGACGCGTCCGCGCCTTGCGGCGAAATTGCGCCGGCACGTGATGCCCGGCATTTCAACAATTGCGCGATCACGCTGTCGGTGAACGGCGTCGAGAAGCAGCGCGGCGATATCGGCCAGATGATCTGGAGCGTGCCGGAGATCGTGGCGCAGCTGTCGAAGCAGATGAAGCTCGAGCCGGGCGATCTCATCTATACGGGCACGCCTGCCGGCGTGGGTCCCGTCGTTCCGGGCGACGTTATCGACGCGCGGATCGAAGGCCTGCCGTCGCTCGGCATTACCATCGTTGAGCCGGAGACCTGATCATGTTGCCGACCGAACGCATTTCCTACTCGCCGATTGACGCTCGTCCACCGCTGAAGCTGCCGAATGGCAAGCGCATGGCCGTGTGGATCATCGTCAATGTCGAGGAATGGGACGCCAAGCAGCCGATGCCGCGTACGGTGCTGACACCGCCGGCCGGCGGCTCGCCGTCGCCGGACGTTCCGAACTGGGCCTGGCACGAATACGGCAATCGCGTCGGCTTCTGGCGCATGCTGAAAGTGTTCGACGACTACAAGCTCCCCGCCGCGCTGGCGATCAATGGTTCGGCGATCGCTGCTTACCCGCCCATCGTCGAGGCAGCCAAGGCGCGCAACTGGGAATTCATGGGTCATGGTTTCACCCAGCGCAATATGCAGAAGGTTGAGAACGAACGCGAGGATATCCGTAAGACTGCCGACGCGATCGAGAAGGCCACCGGCAAGCGGCCGCGCGGTTGGCTCGGGCCGGGTCTGACCGAGACCTGGGAAACGCCGGACCTGCTGAAACAGGAAGGCTATGACTACGTCGCCGACTGGGTACTCGACGATCAGCCCGTATGGCTCAAGACCACGACGACACCGATCGTCAACGTGCCCTATACGCAGGAATGCAATGACGTCGCGATGATGCTGATCCAGCATCACAAAGCGTCGGAATATTACGACCGGGCCATCGACCAGTTCGAGCAGATTTACGAGGATTCCGAGAATTCGGCCCGGGTCATGGCATTGGTTGTGCATCCCTACATCATGGGCGCGCCGCATCGCCTGAAGCATTTCCGCCGGATCTTCGAGACCATCCAGAAGAAATCCGACGTGGCTTTCATGACCGGCGAAGAGATTCTCGATTGGTATCTTTCGGTCGGACCGAAAGCGCCAGAAGCATAGATCAGGCAAGCAGCAGGGCATGAGTCTCTTTCAACTCCTCAACGGCCTGACTTTCGCCGCGTTGCTGTTCGTCGTGGCAAGCGGCTTCACGCTGATCTTCGGCCTGCTGCGCATCGTCAATCTCGCGCATGGTGCGCTGTATCTGTTCGGCGGCTATATCGGCTATAGCGTTGCGGTGAAGACCGGCAGCTTTGTGCTCGGCGGTATCGGCGCCATGGCGGCGATCGCGGCCATCGGCTTCGTGCTCGATCAGGGACTGCTGCGCTTCGTGCGCGGCAACGAGCTGCGGCAGGTGCTGCTGACGCTCGGCGTCGCCTTTTTCCTCAACGATCTCGCGCTGGTGATCTGGGGCGGCGACAGCTTCACAGTGCCGATCCCGGAGATGTTGCGCGGAGGCACGCGGGTGTTCGGCACCTTCTATCCGATCTACCGGTTGTTTGTGCTGGGGATGGGCATCTTCGTCTTCATCGGCCTGTGGGTGCTGCTCAATCATACAAGGCTCGGCGCGCTGATCCGCGCCGGCGTGGACGATGCCGAGATGGTCGAAGCGTCCGGCGTGAATATCCGCCGCGTCTTCCTCTTCACCTTCCTGTTCGGCTCGGCACTGGCCGGCCTTGGCGGCCTGATGGGAGGTGCGTTCCTGTCGCTCTATCCGTCGGCGGACGCGGAAATCCTCACCTTCAGTCTCGCCGTCGTTATCATCGGCGGGCGTGGCAGCCTTGTCGGCGTCGGTATCGGTAGCCTGCTGGTCGGGCTTCTGAATACGCTCGGCCAAGTGATGTTCCCCGAACTCGCTTATTTCGTGATCTTCGGCCCGATGGCGGTGTTGCTCGCATTCCGTCCGCTCGGCCTGTTCGGACGTGCCACATGACGCAGCCCGTATCCAAAACGTCAGTTCTCGCCGGCATGACCGGCCGTGCGCTCGTCATTGCTGGGCTAGTGGTAATCGTCGCGGCCTGCCTGCCCATGGTGCTGTCGAGCTATCAGGTCGGCCTCGTCACCGAAGTGTTGATCTTCGGAGTCCTTGCCATGTCGATCGATATTCTCGCCGGCTTTGCTGGTCGGACTTCCCTCGGGCATGGTGCCATCTTCGGTGTCTCGACCTATGTCGTCGTTTATGCGACTGGCCAGGCCGGCCTGTCGCCCTGGGCGGGCTTCGCGCTTGGTGTGCTGGCGGCCACCGCGGTGGCCTCGGTATTTGCGCTGCTCGCAGTCCGCACCTCCGGCGTCTACTTCCTGCTGCTGACGCTGGCGCTCGGCATGATCGTGTGGGGCGTCTGCTTGCGCTGGACGCAGGTCACCGGGGGCGAGAACGGCATGCGCGCCGATGTGCGGCCGGCAGCCCTGATGAGCCACAGCGCGTTCTATTGGGCGGTGCTGGCCGGCGCAATTGTCGTGTCCTTTGCCATGTGGCGGTTCGTGCGTTCGCCGTTCGGCCTGACGCTGCGCGGCATCCGAGACAGTGAAAGCCGCATGCGCAGCCTCGGCTACAATGTGCCGCTGCATCTGTTCATCGGTTTCACGGTGTCCGGCATCTTCGCCGGTATCGCCGGGGGCCTCTACGCGATGTTCAACAATTTCGTCAGCCCTTCGACCGTCGCGCTCGCGCAATCGGTGGAGGGTGTGTTGATGATGATCGCCGGCGGTGTCGGCACGCTGTTCGGCGCCTTTGTCGGCGCAGCTGCGATCATCGTGCTGGAGAACATCGTCAGCTCCTATACCGAGCGTTGGCTGATGGTGCTTGGCATTACCTTCGTTCTCATCATGATCTTCGCCCCCGAGGGCATCATAGGCAAGCTGCGCGCGATCACCTCGCGCAAGGTGCGATAAGTCGGTTTCACGTTTCAATCGGGTTGCTCACGAAAGGACTTCGAGATGGATCGCAGGCAATTTCTCAAGAACACTACGGCGGCCGTCGCTGCCGTGGGCGTCGGCGTCGCTCCGTGGCGCTCCGCACAGGCCCAGGCTGGCCCGATCAAGATCGGTCTGCTGGCGCCGCTGACCGGCGTTGTCGCTTCGGGCGGCAAGGAAATGGTCGAGGGCGTGCAGTTCTATCTCGATCAGGTGAAGAACGAGATGGGCGGCCGCAAGGTCGAACTGGTGATCGAGGACGATGCGTCGAATCCCGACACTGCTCTGCAGAAAGCGCGCCGCCTGGTCGAGCAGGGCAATTGCCATATGCTGATCGGCAACCTGCTCGCCAATACCGGCCTTGCTGTCGCCAACTACGTTAAGGGCACCGGCACGCCCTACTTCATTCCGATTATCGCGGCTGACGATCTCACCCAGCGCGCCCGCATCAAGAACGTAATCCGCGTCGCCGGCTATTCTGCCAGCGCCTTCACCCATCCGTTCGGTGATTGGGCCCTGAAGCAGGGCTACAAGAAGATCGCTACCATCAGCCAGGATTACACCTTCGGCCATGAACAGTGCGGCGGTCTAGCCCAGGTCTTCACCGAAGGCGGCGGGCAGATTGTGCAGCAGTTCTGGCACCCGCTGAACACTGCCGACTTCAGCCCCTATCTCGGCCAGCTTGCCGATCTCAAGGTCGATGCCATCTTCGCGATGGAAACCGGTGCCGATTCGACTCGTCTGATCCAGCAATACGCGTCATTCGGCCTGAAGGAAAAGACGCCGCTGTTGATGGCGATGAACGGCACCGACCAGTCGGTGATCCGCACCATGGGCCCCGAATGCGAAGGCATCATCGCAGCGGCGCATTTCGCCGAAGGTTCGGACGTCCCGACTACGGCGAAGTTCGAGAAGGATTATGAGGCGAAGTACGGCAAGATCCCGTCGCTCTACGGTTTCTCGATGTATTCCGGCATGATGTGGATCGATGCCGCGCTGAAGAAGATGGGCGGCAAGGTCGAGGATCGTGAGGCTTTCATTGATACGGTGCTCAAGACCGAGCTCGACAATTCGCCGCTCGGCAAGACCGTGAAGTTCGACGACTACGGCAACCCGATCTACGACGTCTACATTCGCAAGGTCGTCAAGCGCGCCGATGGCAAATACTGGAACGTGCCGATCGAGACCTATCCGAATGTCTCGCAGTTCTGGAAATACGATCCGGCGACCTATCTGAAGCAGCCGCCTTACTCGCGGACCTTCCAGGGCATCAAGAAGACCTGATTCAATATTGCTGACATCGAGGCGCGGCTGTGTCGCCGCGTCTCGTTCACTGGGAATTATTCGTGTCCGAACCGATCCTGACGCTGACAGATGTGGTAGTGGCCTTCGATGCCTTGCGGGCGGTCGATGGCGTCAGCCTGATTGTGCCGCGGGGCCAGCGCCGCGCCATCATCGGCCCCAATGGCGCCGGCAAGACCACGTTGTTCAATGCCATCGCCGGCGCGCATCCGCCGACATCGGGCAAGATCAGGTTCAATGGGCACGACGTGTCCAGGCTGCCGCCACACCGGCGTGCGCAGCTCGGCATCTCGCGTACCTTCCAGATCACCAACCTGTTCCCCACGCTGAGCGTGCAGGACAACATGATGCTGGCGCTGCGTGGATTGAAGCCGAAGAAGTTTTCGCTGTTCGGCTCGCCCGATCCGGACGATAGCGAGGCTACGCGCATCACGGCCGCGCTGAATGCCGCACGCATCGCCGAGCGCGCCGATATCATCGTCAAGGAAATGTCCTATGGCGAGCAGCGGCAGCTCGAAATCGCGATTGCGCTGGTGACAACGCCGACCATGTTGTTGCTGGATGAGCCCGCGGCCGGCCTGTCGCCGTCGGAGCGCTCGATGATTGCCGAGGTGATCCGCTCGCTCGATCCGGCAATTACCGTGATCCTGATCGAACACGACATGGATCTGGCGCTCGGTCTGGTCGACTACGTCACCTGCATGTTCGAAGGCCGCGTGCTGGTGGAGGAGCCGCCGGAAGGCATTCGCCGCAACGCCAAGGTCCAGGAAGTCTATCTCGGGAAGCCGCGTCATGCTTGAGGTCAAGAATCTGCACAGCGGTTACGGCGACGCCGTCGTGGTGCGCGGCGCCTCGCTCGAGGTGCGTCCTGGCGAGATCGTGGCGCTGCTCGGCCGCAATGGTATGGGCAAGACCACTTTCATTCGTTCCATAATGGGTCTGACGCCGCCACAGGTGCGCTCGGGCACGATCACCTGGCGCGACGAGAGCCTTATTGGTCTGCGTCCCCATGATATCGCCAATCGCAAGATTGCGATCGTGCCGCAGGGGCGGCGGCTGTTTCCGTCGCTGACGGTGACCGAACATCTGACCATGCTGAAGAGCGCACGCGCCAAGGCCGGCTGGACGCTCGATCGCGTATTCGGCATTTTTCCGCGGCTCGCCGAGCGCCGCCACCACCGCGGCGGCCAGTTGTCCGGCGGTGAGCGCGGCATGCTGGCTGTGGGCCGCGCGCTGATGATCGATCCCGAATTGATCCTGATGGACGAGCCGTCCGAAGGTCTCGCGCCGGTGATGGTGCAGCACCTCGAAAGCATCATTCTCGATCTTAAAAAGGAAGGGTTGTCGATCCTGCTGGTCGAGCAGAATCTCTATAGCGCGCTGGCCGTCGCCGATCGCGTCTACATTATGGAAACCGGGCAGATCGTGCATCACGGCACGTCGCAGGAAATGAACCAGCAGACGGACGTATTGTTCAAGCGGCTCGGCGTGCATTGAGGTGACCATGAGCGAAGACCTGTTGCGCCAAGTCGCTGCCGAATTGAACAAGGCGCCCGGCGCCGCTGAACGCGCACCGTGCATGACGGGGCTGGTTGCGGAAAATAACACGCGCGTCGCGACTGCGGCTGTTCAAGACATGGTGTTCGATTCGACGCCCTACGCCTATCAGGCGTGGCTCGCTGACATGGACAAGCGCTGATGCAGAGCGCGATCGCTACTCTTGATCTCTGCGCCCTCGCGGATGCCATCGCCAAGGGCGACGTCACGTCCGTAAAAGCGACGACAGTGGCGCTCGAGCGGCTCGATCTGATCGGCCGCAAACTGAATGCCGTAGTACGGCTTGACGACGAACGGGCGCTGGACGCGGCCGAAGCCGCCGACAAGTTGCGCGCATCGGGGGCGGCATTACCGATGCTGCATGGTGTGCCCCTTGCGCACAAGGACCTCTTCTATCGCGCCGGTGATCTATCCGGTGGCGGCTCTAAAATCAGAGCGGACTTCCGCGCCGATGTCACAGCTACGGTGATCGCCCGGCTCGACGTCGCCGGCGCGCTCGATCTCGGCCGTCTGCAGCTGGCTGAATTCGCCATGAGCCCGACGGGCTATAACGAGTCTTTGGGGCATGCGCGCAACCCATGGAATCCGGCGCATGTGCCGGGCGGCTCGTCCTCCGGCTCCGGTGTCGCCGTGGCTGCACGTCTTGTAGCCGGTTCGCTCGGGACGGACACCGGCGGTTCACTACGCCATCCCGGCGCGATGTGCGGTCTGATCGGGTTGAAACCGACCTGGGGACTGGTTCCGACCGATGGTGTGATGCCGCTATCTGCCTCACTGGATTGCACGGGACCTCTGGCCCGTACCGCGCGGGATGCCGCGCGACTGCTGTCGGTGATCTCCGCGCGAGACTATGAAGCTGCGCTCGATACGGGTGTGGCCAGGATGCGCATCGCAATTCCCGGTGGGTACTACCGCGAACTTCTGCATCCAAATTTGGCGGCAGTGCTGGACGAAGCCGTGAGGGTGCTCCGGTCGCTCGGCGTCACCATCCTCGAGACCTCGCCGCCGGATATGACCTTGATCAACGCGCTGATGCAGATCGTCATGAGCGTCGAGGCCGCGACGATCCATCGCCGTTGGCTGATCGAGCGACCGCAGGACTATGCCGAGCAGGTGCGCTCGCGCATCGAGCCCGGCCTGCTCTATCCGGCGACACGTTATGTGGAAGCGCTGTCGCTGCGTGCGCAGATCACCCAGCAATGGATCGCGTCCTGTATCGGATCCGCCGATCTCGCGCTGCTGCCGGCGATCTCGATTCCGGTGCCAACCATCGCGGCAACCACCGAAGGCGATCCTGCCGACGTCGCTGCCGTGATCGGCCAACTCACACATTGCACCCGCGGCATCAATTATCTCGGTCTACCGGGAGCCTCAGTGCCGTGCGGCTTCGATGCGGCAGGTCTGCCCATCGCGTTCCAACTGGTCGGCCGCCCCTATGCGGAGACTGATATCCTGCGCGTCGCTCACGCCTATCAGGGCGCGACCGATTGGCATCAGCGCATCCCCGCTGGTGCCGAACTGAACTGAGAAGAGATTTCGAATGCCCATCATCGACATGCACACCCATGCTCTCAGCAAGCGCGTCGAGCCGCTGGTGGCTGGACATTATGATCCGATGGACAACCCCTATCGGCGCGACATGTCGCCGGCGAGCCGTGAAACTGATGCGGAACAGGGCAAGCTGCTCCCGGGCCTGATGATCGACATCGCCAAGCGCCGCGAGATGATGGCGAAGATGGGCGTCGACTTTCAGGTGATCGCGCCGGCCCCGGCGCAACAGAACTACTGGGCCGACGAAGATTTGCAACGTGCGCTCTCGCGCGTGCAGAACGAAGACATTGCCGCGCTCGTGGCGCAGGATCCTGCGCATTTCGCAGGGATGGGCACGCTGCCGATGCGGTTTCCCGCGCGCGCGGTGGAGGAGGCGGTTCATGCGGTCGAGCAACTCGGCTTGCGCGGCTTCCAGATCGATACCCGCGTCGAAAACCTCGAACTATCTCACGCCTCGTTCGATCCGCTCTATGCACGGCTTGCCAAGCTACAGGTGCCGCTGTTCGTGCATCCCCTGGGTTTCTCCCATGGCCAGCGGCTCGGCGATTTCTTCATGGTTAATAGCGTCGGCCAGCCCATCGAGGAAACCATTGCGATCTCCCACTTCATCATGGGCGGCATTCTCGACCGGCATCCGGGTCTTGACGTGGTTATCGCTCATGGCGGTGGTTTCTACCCATTCTACGCAGCCCGACTGGATCACGCCTGGAAGGTGCGTCCGGAAGTACGCCGGCTCACGGCAGATGCGCCTTCGACCTATCTTAAGCGGCTCTGGTTTGACACCTGCGTGTTCTCTGCGGAGCTGATCGACAATCTCGTCAAGACGGTGGGGGCCGATCGCGTCATGATGGGCTCGGACTACCCGTTCGACATGGGGGACCCCGACCCGGTGGGGCTGGTCAACAAGGCCAAGCTATCGGACACTGATCGTCAGAAAGTCCTGTTCGGCAATGCGAGCCGGCTGTTCAAGATCGGATAAGCTCCTGCCTCGTTGCGGCAAGGTGCGGCACAAGAGGCAAAACCTGCGATGACGATCCACTTTGATTTCGCCAAGCTTAGCGCACCGGAGCGCTACAAGTTGCTTTGTGGTCTCGTTGTCCCGCGTCCGATTGCGTTAATTACCACCATCTCAGATGCCGGCGTCGTCAATGCAGCGCCGTTCTCGTTCTTCAATGTGTTCTCCGAGAAGCCGCCGCTGGTGGTGGTCGGCCTGCAGGCCAGGCCCGATCTGTCGGTCAAGGACACGACCCGCAATGTGCGCGCCAATGGGTTGTTTGTTATCAACATGGTGGATGAGGCCCTCGCTAACGATATGGTCGATTGTTCGATCAGCTTTCCATCCGATATCGGCGAACTGGATGCCCTGCAGCTTCCAATGACGGCTGGCATCAATGTGCCGGTACCGCACTTGGCGAAGGCGCCTGCGGCACTGGAATGCCGAAAAGTGACAATGATGAACTTTGGCGCAGAACGCGACCTGCTGGTCGGAGAGGTCCTGGGCATTCAGGTTCGTGATGGTGTTGTCGACCCCGTCACCTTACGTACGGACTATGATCACTATCTTCCGGTCGCACGCATCGCGGGAACCATGTATGCACGGATGCAAGATCGGTTCGAGATCAAACCCGACAGTTTCGACACCTGGCAACTCCGCGGCTCCCGTTGAGGGAATTTTTTGTCCGGGAGTGCGTCGGAATGCCGGTGGTAGTTCTCTGCGTGTTCGATTAACCGTCAGAGGTGAGAAATCGCCGCTCCCGCGGTTGCATAGGATATGACTGCTGGATGTACCGGAAAACCCTCATTGCTATTGCATGGACTATACTTGCGCTGATTGCTTTTGCGACTCTGTCACCGATCGGGCTGCGACCGCATTTTGGCGGTGTCAGTCTTGAGCGCTTCGGCGCATTCGCACTCGTGGGCCTTTTGTTCGGTCTCGCTTATCCCCGCCATCTCTGGCTTGTCCTGACGCTCGTTGGTGGGGCGGCAGTTGGGCTTGAGGTGCTGCAACATCTGACGCCGGACCGGCACGGCGAGGTGCGGGATGCGCTGATCAAGCTTGCAGGCGGCGTCACCGGCATCGGGATGTCGCTCGCGCTCCATCAGACTCTAAAAAGATTTATCACCTTAGGTTGAGAGTTATCTGAACTATCTCGCTGAGGGTGCGTCAGCTCTTTTTGCGAATCGCGTTTGATAAGTTCCGGCCTGTGAAGGGATATCTTCGATGCTCTGCATCTCGCGGCATTAAAAATACTTGCGAGTACGGTAGCGCTCTACCCACGACCCCGCCTTGAGACTGCGAATCGCAGAAATCACGCATGCCTCCACGTGAAAGTACTTGGCATGTGTAAAAGGACACCGATACAACTTGCGGGGAAGGTGTGTATCGCAGTGTCTACAATTTCAACGATCTAAGAAACGTTTCGGTCAGGTTGGTGTAGATGGCCGATGACTTTGGTGTGATGTCTCGAAGCGGACAATTCCGTTGCGTGGAGAGACGTCGATCTCAAAGGACAACGTATTATGCATCGGCGGTACCAGCATTCGAGTATCCCAACCGAAATCATGCGATCGGTTGTTGGTATTTCCGAAGCCGGCAGCATCACCAAGGCCGCCAAGCTGCTCGGCCTGAGCCAGCCTGCCATTAGCTCGCAGATCAAGCGCATTGAGCATGCGGTCGGCGGCAGTATCTTCCAGAAGTCTGCCAATGGTTCATCGACAACAGAGCTCGGAAAGCTCGTTCTGATCCAGGCCAGGAAGATTCTGGAGGCGAATGACCAGCTGCTCTTGCTGCGTGGCGCTTCGCCCGAAGATCAAACTATTCGGCTTGGACTGGCCAACTTCTATTCGCAACGCGCAATGGAAGGGATGAGCAAGGCGGCGATGAGCAATGTCTGCATCTATGCAGATAATTCGACTGAGATCGCAAAAAGCATGCTCGACGGCTACATCGATGTCGGCGTGTTCCTCAGTATCTCCGATATGCCCGTGGATGCGGCCGTCGATGTCGTCGCGCAACGCGACGATGAATTGACCTGGGTCCGATCCAGGGATTTCACGTTAAGTCCTGGCGCACCCATTCCGTTGCTGACTTGGCCAGGGCAGATCGCGCATGACGTCATGATACAAGCGCTTGAGCGCAAGGGTATGATCTATCGTATTGCATTCTCCAGCCCGGACTATCATGCACGGATCGAAGCTGCGAAGGCAGGCGTCGGTTTAACCCTGCTGCCAACGGCTCTGATCCCCGCGCCGCTCCTGGCGGCCAATGAATATTATCTTCCAAAGCTGGCGATACCCAAACTCTTGCTATGCGCGCGCGAGGGCATTCGCAAGAAACATAGTATTCTGATGGAGGAACTGCGCGTTAAATTCTTCGGTATATAGTTGTCATCGGCGCCGTATCAAAGAACATGATCTCCTCATCAAGTCCGATGCCGTCATCCAACGCTATCCAGGCATTGGAGATGATCGTTCCCAATAGGTGGTAACAGAAGTTGTATAGGTAGTTTTCACGCGCTTTTGCGAATCTCAGTGCATGTTGAGATTCGGCACCAGCATGAGAAAACTTCTGTCGTGTCGACGCGGTGCTTCCGCAGTCGAATTCGCGATGCTGCTTCCCGTCTTTCTGTCGATCGTTTTCGGCATCGTCGTCTTCGGGTCGTATTTTGCAGTCGTTCACGGTGTTCAGCAGCTTGCTGCCGAGGCAGCACGTTCCTCTGTCGCCGGGCTGACCGAGACCGAACGTGGCTCGATCGCATCGACCTATGTCACGTCGAATGCCGCGACTTATCCGCTGATCAATGCGTCAAAGCTGAGCGTCAATGCGGCGACATCCTCGTCGAACGCAAACGTCTTCGTGGTCACGGTCAACTACGACGCGTCGACCATGTTCATCTATTCACTTCCTTTCGTGCCGATGCCTCCATCGCAAGTCGCGCGATCTGCCGCCATTCCCTACGGAGGGTTTTGAGCGATGGAACCGATGCGCGCACTTCTCAAGAGGTTTCGCACCGACCAGCGCGGAAATATTGCCATCATGTCTGCGGGCGGCATGATCCTGGCCGTTTGTTGCGCTGCACTGGGTGTCGATATCGGGACCATTGCCGCCGATCGTCGCAAGACGCAGGCTGCCACGGATCTCGCCGCGATCGTTGCGGCCAGCAACTTAAGCAATGCGACGAACGCCGCGCGGGCGGCGGTCACCAGCAATAACTATCCGGCCAGTTCCCTCGTCGGTGTAGAACTCGGAACTTACACAGCCAATTCGGCCGTTGTTGCGCAAAGCCGCTTTGTCACGCCAGCGACTGGAACAGCCAATGCGGCGCGGGTCAGTCTTCAAACAGCGACGCCGCTCTACTTCAGCCACTTCTTTACCGGCAGTAACAATTTCACCATCAAGACGACAGCGACCGCAACAACGACGGCCATCGCGTCGTTCTCGATCGGTTCGCGATTGGCGTCGTTGAATGGTGGCTTGTTGAATAGCGTTCTGGGATCAATGCTGGGCACGACCCTGTCGCTGTCGGTCATGGACTACAATGCGCTTCTTGGCGCGCGTATCGATGCTTTCTCCTTCCTCTCGGCGCTGGCGACGCGCGTCGGCCTGACCGGTGTGACATATGACACGCTGCTGAAATCGAACATCAAGATCGGAGACATTCTATCCGCAGCGTTGAGTGCGCAGCAGGCCGCCAATGGCAGCGGGACGGCGACCACCGCGCTCTCGACGATATCGCAGGCGTCAGCGTCTGTGACGACCAAGATTGCGCCTGGTACGCTGATTGATGCGGGCCCTTACGCAAACCTGATCGTCGGCGTCAAGCCGAAAGACGGTGTGAGCATCTCGCTCTACGACTTGCTGCAGGCAACGGCTGGAGTCGCTAACGGTACCAACCAGATCGCCGCATCGGTCAATTTGGGGCTACCGGGCATTGCCAGCGCATCACTTACAGCGACCATTGGCGCACGGCCACAGGGATCCGGCTGGATCGCCGTGGGTACGCAAGGCGTCAGTGTCCATACAGCCCAGACACGGGTGCTGCTGTCCATCCAGTTGATCGGAAGTGGTTCGGCGCCTTTGGTCAATCTGCCGGTTTATGTGGAGGTCGCGTCGGGCACAGCGACGCTGAACAAGGTCAGTTGCGGCTATCCCAACGTCAACACATCGAGCGTCACGCTTGGCGTCACACCCGGCATTGTTGATGCATGGATAGGTAATGTCACTGCAGCTGATCTCAACAATGTTACGACAAAACCGAACCCGGGGCCGGCACCGCTTGTGAATCTCCTGGGAGTTCCAATTGTGACCGGAAAGGCCCATGCGGGCATGGGCAACACCACGCCGGTCAGCGTCAATTTCAGCTATTCGGATATCACGTCGCAGACGAAGAAGACCGTGAACACGACAAACTTCACGTCGTCCCTGACGGGTAGTCTGCTTGGCGACCTCAACATCAGTGTTCTTGGACTGGGTTTGGCGATCCCGGGTCTTGGTGGACTCGTCACTAGCATCATCAGCGGGGCAACCAGTTCAATCGATCAATTGCTGGCGGCAACGTTGGCAGGTCTCGGCGTCGGAATTGGACAGGCCGATGTGTGGGTATCCGGCATTCGCTGTGACGGCGCAGTGTTGGTGAACTGAAGCAGTAACGCGTGAACTTCAATGCCACCTTTAACAGAAGAGGACTGATAAAATGGGATACGAAGCCGCAATGAACCGCCCCAACGTTAATCGCAAGCGCTCGGTTGTCGTCTCGAAGAAGCGCACCAGCGTCAGCCTGGAAGACAGTTTCTGGGCCAGCCTGCAGGCGATCGTTCGCATGGAGAATACCACCATCGAACACTATATCGAGAAGATCGAGCGCAAGCGCGAAACGCCAAATTTGTCGTCCAACCTGCGTATCGCTGTACTTGAGTATTTTCAGCAGATTGCTGCACGCAGCTTGACGGCTGGTACCGCCGATCATCCGGCGGTGAGCAATACTGCCAAGCTGGATGCCAACCACAACCAGCTGGCTGAAAAGGTTGCGGCTTATTGGGGGCGTGTCGAATCGCAGAATCAGCAGCTGGCCGACTAGGCCAGCTGCTCATCCCTTTATTTGATTTGAGGACACGACGCGCAGTGCCGCGCGATGTCGTATTGCTGACTATTTTAAGACAACGGCCGTTTGGGCCACGGAGCGACAGATGTTCAACCGACAGAGCAAGACCGATTTGCAGAATGCGTTGGCGCAAGCGACCGCCATCAGTCGCTCCCAGGCCATCATAGAATTCAACCTCGACGGCACGATCATCAAAGCGAACGAAAACTTTCTCAAGGCACTCGGCTATACTCTCGATGAGATCAAGGGCAAGCACCACAGTATATTTGTGGAGCCTGCCGTACACGAGAGTGTCGCTTATCGGGAGTTCTGGGGTAACCTTAACAGGGGTGAATTTCAGGCAGGGCAGTTCAAGCGGGTCGCCAAAGGCGGCAGGGAGATCTGGATCGAGGCCTCCTATAACCCGATCATGGACAAGAGTGGTAAGCCGTTCAAAGTCATCAAATTCGCTACAGATATCACGGCGCAGAAACTCGAAAGCCTCGAAGCCTCTGGAAAAGTGATCGCGATCAGCCGTGCGCAGGCGGTCATCGAATTCAATCTTGACGGAACTATCATTACCGCAAACGAGAATTTCCTGAACACGCTTGGTTACACGCTGTCCGAAATACAGGGGCGGCATCATAGCATGTTCGTGGAAGCCGGCGAACACGATAGCGCAGCCTACCGGGACTTCTGGGTGCGGCTCGGCCGGGGTGAGTATCAGTCGGCTGAATACAAGCGTATCGGCAAGGGTGGCAAGGAAATCTGGATTCTCGCGACCTACAATCCGATTCTCAATGACGCCGGTAAGCCGTTCAAGGTTGTGAAGTTCGCGACCGACGTGACTCAACAGAAGCTGCTTGCCGCTGATAGCAACAGCCAGATGGCGGCTATTCGCAAATCGCAGGCGGTCATCGAGTTTCGCATGGATGGCACCATCCTGACGGCAAACCAGAATTTCCTTGATGCGGTCGGTTACACGATCGACGAAATCCGCGACCGGCATCACAGCATGTTCGTCGATCCGATCGAACGATCTGGCGCGGCCTATGTGGAATTTTGGGCGAGTCTCAATCGCGGGACCTATCAGGCCGCGGAATACAGGCGTATCGGGAAGGGGGGACGGGAGATCTGGATTCAGGCATCCTACAATCCGATTTTCGATCTCAACGGCACGCCGTTCAAAGTGGTCAAATACGCGGCCGATATTACGGCGCAGGCCATGGCCCGCGTGAAAGCGGAGCGCGCTCGTTCCTTGATCGAGTCGGTCGCAGCCGGCAGCGAAGAAATGAACGCCTCTATCCGCGAAATCTCCGAGACGATGGTGAAGTCGCGACAGACGGCGGAGTCGGCGGTGCAACAGGTGGAGACGGCGGACATCCAGGCGCAGCGGCTTACCTCGGCGGCTCATGCGATGGGAGGCATCGTTGGGCTTATCGGCGACATTACCGGCCAGATCAACCTGCTCGCGCTTAATGCGACCATCGAATCGGCTCGCGCTGGTGAGGCGGGACGGGGCTTTGCGGTGGTGGCGGCGGAGGTCAAGAATTTGGCCAACCAGGCCAAACAGGCCACCGACAAGATCAGCAGTGAAATCGAGGCCCTGAACGGTATCTCCGGAGACGTGGTTGGCGCGCTGGTCTCGATCAAGCAGGCGATCGAACATGTCAACGAGTTCGTGACCTCGACGGCAGCGGCCGTCGAGGAGCAGAGCACTGTGACCAGCGATATGTCGGACAACATGCAGCGCGCGGCTTCGGAACTGGCTTGATGCGCTGAATTTGTACGGCTTTGTCGGATCATCCGCGAATATGCTATCAATCACGGATGATCCTGCCGTTCAATGCCGCCACCCGAACAATGATCGAGACGCGCCTGGCCGCATTCACGCGGATCGACGAGGGCCAGTACGCTTCGGGGCTGAAGCGTGCGGCGGTGGCCCTCGTGATGGTTGAAGCCGCGCCCGAATTGGAGACCTCGCTGTTGCTGACGTTACGCGCGTCCGGTCTGCGCGCTCACAGTAATCAATGGGCACCTCCTGGCGGTCGCTGCGATCCCGGCGAGACGCCCGTGCAGGCGGCAATCCGCGAGTTGCATGAGGAGCTCGGTCTGCAGCTTACGCGGGACGATGTCGTCGGTGTCCTCGACGATTACCCGACCCGCTCCGGCTATCTGATCACGCCTGTTGTCATGTGGGCGCAAGACAGCGTTCAATTGATGCCGAACCCCGATGAGGTCGCCTCGGTTCATCGCATTGCGCTGTCGCAGATCGCGCGGCCGCAGGCGTTCGATTTCGTTGCTATTCCCGAGAGCGACCGGCGCCTGATTCGCTACAGCCATTTCGGCCACTTTATTCACGCGCCGACCGCCGCGCTGATCTATCAGTTCAGCGAAGTTCTTGCGGGGCGCACCACCCGTGTGGCCGAGCTGGAGCAGCCGGTCTTCGCCTGGAAGTGATTCTGTCCCGGCACGACGTGTCAGCGTAGGCAGCGTCCGGCCTTGGAAAGACATTGTTCACCAAACTCATCCAACGTCATTTTAAGCGGGGTATGTTTGACCCGCCTGGGACGGGCGCGGGGTGACGTCCCGCCTCATTCCTCTGCATGGCCGGCTATGCCGGCTGCCATCTCGACAGGTCCCATGTCTCATTTGATTCGCACCTTTACTGCCACTGTCCCGCTCGCGGTATTCTTGTTCATGCCGGTCGCGTATGCGCTGGATTCCGCCCAGTTACCGGCAGGCGTTGCCAATGCGATGGCGCAGGGCGCCTCGCCGCAGGCCGTCGCAGAATACCGACGCAAGCTTGCGGAATATCAGGAAGCGCGCGCGGCCTTCGATCAGGAGGCCGGTGCCTATTGGGATGCAATCTCTGAGAAGCGAAAAATCCGCAATGCCAAGCGTCGCGACCGCCAGCAGATCACACTGAATGACTATGTGCTGGAACAGGCGCCACTTTATGAAGGACCGAAGCGTCCGGTGAATCCGGAGCCCGAAGATACCGGTCCGCGCGTTCGCAAGGATCTTCCGGTGGTGGCGGATTTTCTCGCGGCGGCGAGGGAGCAATTCCAGTTCGTGCCGCAGCGGCCTGCCAATGAGATGGAGTTCAAGCGCGCCTATGCTCGTGCTGCCCTGCAGGCCGGGCTGACACGCGACATTGCGGTGCGCGTCTATTCTTTCGAGACCGGTGGCAATGGCGGCCATGACATGCAGTCGGGCCTGAACCCGTCACGTCCGGGGTCGCGCGCGATCTCTACCGCGATCGGTTACAATCAGCTGCTCACAGCCAATACGACCACGCTCGTTGCCGAACAGGGATCTCATATTCTGAAAGTGCTGATCGAGAAAGCATCGACGCTCTCGGGTCCGCAGCGTAAGGCGATGGATCACAAGATTGCGGTCTTTAAGCGCATGCAGGCGACTGTACGCACCGTTCCGCAAAACTGGAGCGCGCTTGAGAAGCTTGGCACGACTCCGCAAGGCTGGGCCATGCATGCGCTCGTGCTGGACATGGATATCGGCCCGCAATTGCAGGTCCACAAACTGCTGACCTCTGTGAATTTTGCGCGCGCCCGTGGCTTCGATCGTCCGCTCAGCGCAGCCGAGCTTGAGATGATGAACCTCACTGGCGATGGCAACGGCTTCGATATGGTGACCATGCCATTGGCGATGCGTGAACAGGTGCCGACAGCGAACTTCTTCCAGCGTGGCGGCTATGAGCGCAATCCGGTGGCGATTCGCCACAATACCGTAGCTAAGCTGCTCGCAGTCACTAATGCGCGGATGGATAGCAACAGCAATTTGCCAGGCGCAAAGGAATTGGCCGCGGCTTTTTGAGCCACGGCCAATCTATGCCTCGTAATATGTGCTTTCGCCGGAGAGTGGCTGAGCTTATGAGTTGCCCGGATTGAAATCGTCGCTCGGTGCTTCTGCCGACGCGCCAGCAGCAGCAACGTCGGGGCGAGGACCGTGTGGACGGCGGCGGCGACGCGGCGGGAAGCGCTCTCCACCACCATTCTGCTCGAAGCCACCTGGAGCACCACCGGGCTGAGGTTGTGCGCCACCCGTGATGAAAGAAGGCAGACGATCGACACCGTCGCCGACCGGCATCATGGGCTGCGGTTGCGGCTGATATTGCGGCTGATTTTGCTGGCGGTGTTCGCGGTGATTGTTCTCGCGGGGCTGATAAGGCTGTTCGCCGCGTTGCTGATAGGGCTGACCACCCTCACGCTGTTGAGGCTGTTCGCGCTGCGCAAAGGGCTGCTGTTGCACCGGTACGAAACCAGGCTCGGCGCCGAAGTTCGAGAAGCTCTCGCTCTCGTCATCATTTTCCTCAGGCGGCATCTCGTTTTCGGTACGTGGTTGCGGCTGGTTCTGCCGAAACTGCTCCTGCGCGGCAGCGATCAGGCGGAAATAGTGCTCGGCGTGCTGATAGTAGTTCTCGGCGGCAACTGGGTCACCGGAGCTGCGCGCATCGCGGGCGAGCTGGACGTATTTCTCTGCGACGTGGGAGGCGGTACCGCGGATCTTGATATCGGGGCCATTCGATTCGAAGACCCGGGTCATCGGGTTCTGGCCGCGCCGATTGTTATTGTTGTTATTATTATTGTTGCGGTTGTTGTTGTTCCGCATCCGCTTGTTGTTGTTCTGACCGTTTCGCATGTGTCGCCTTCAGTTATCGATCCAGAGTGTCACAGAGCTATGTTTCAAAGAGATGATTGCCGCAGCACATTGCGGGATGCGGACGCGTCAAGCATCCGAATCGTCGTGCAGACCTTTGCTGCATCGATCTTGCCGTCATTCGCGTTCAACAAAGACGCGTTCCCCAACCGCCTGCTGACCGTGCCAGCCGGACCAAATCACTCACCTGCCGAAACAAGGTCAGGCTTCTGTGCGTGAAGTTTAAAGCGCAATATCAGGCTTTCGTTCGCTTTGCGGTCGCGAGCAGCGCAGCTCTCTCAGCCATCGCGCTCAACCAAACCTGCCTGTTGGAACCTTTCACCCGGACGGGCTCTCTAGCGAGAATTCTGGCTTCCAGCCGTAAATCTACGGGGCGAGCCAACCCTGAACCGATGTTGTGAGTGGAAGGTAGTCGCTCCCCGGGGATATTCCAAGCGGTTTTTTCTGTCCTAAGAAGGCTTTATCGGGGCTTTTTTTGTCCAGATACCGCCCTGCGGATGCCTCCCAGATCAGCTTTTGGGGGGGCTGGCAGGGTTAGCCCGGATGCCGCCATCAGGCCGGCGACATCGTCGCTCTGGTCGTGGCCCACCTCGACCACCAGCAAGCCGCCGGGCACCAGCAGCTGCGCGGCTTCAGGGGCGATTATCCGATAGGCATCTAATCCGTCCGTTCCACCATCCAGGGCGCGGAGCGGGTCGTGGTCGCGCACCTCGATGTCGAGGTCGGCAATGTCGGCCGAGGGAATATAGGGCGGATTGGAGACGATCAGGTCGAAGCCGCCGACCAGGGCTGAGGCATAGTCGCAGACAACGAAATGAGCGCGCTCGATCAAGCCGAGTTGCGCAGCATTGGAGCGAGCCGTCCGCAGGGCATCGAGATTGATATCAGTCGCAATGCCGGTGGCATTGGATAACTCCGAAAGCAGCGCCAGCAGGATCGCGCCGGAGCCAGTGCCGAGATCGGCGATCACAAGCGGACGGTCGCGCGGACCTGTCGCATCGAGAAGTTCGAGCGCCGCCTCGACGAGGGTTTCGGTATCGGGGCGGGGCACCAGCGTATCGGGCGATAACTGAAGCGGCAGGCCCCAGAATTCTTTCATGCCAAGGATGCGGGCGACGGGTTCGCCATCGATGCGGCGCTGTACGAAGCGGGCAAGTTGGGCCGCTTCGTTGGACGTCAGGATGCGCTTTGCAGCCGAGATCAACCCGGTCAGATCGAGTCCGAGCGCGGCGCCAGTCAGCAAGCGCGCGTCGAGTTCAGCGGAATCGATGCCTTGGGTGCGGAGCAGATTGGTCAGTGAGCGTCGTGCGTTCTCGACGCTCTGTCCGGCGAAGATGTCGCCGGCGCTCACGCCGCGTCGCCCTGGGCAGCGAGTTGTGCAGCCTGATGCTCTGTCGTCAGCGCATCGACCAGTTCGCCCAACGCTTCGCCGGCAATCACCTGCGGCAGCTTGTAGAGCGTGAGATTGATGCGGTGGTCGGTGACGCGACCCTGCGGAAAGTTGTAGGTGCGGATGCGCTCCGAGCGGTCGCCGGAGCCGACCTTCTCCTTGCGCTCAGCCGAGCGGGCGGAATCGATGCGCTGTTGCTCGGCGTCATAGATGCGTGAGCGCAGGATGTTCATCGCCGAAGCGCGGTTCTTATGCTGCGAGCGGCTGTCCTGCATCATCACCACGATGCCGGTCGGGATATGCGTGATGCGGATCGCCGATTCGGTCTTGTTGACGTGCTGGCCGCCAGCGCCCTGGGCGCGCATGGTTTCGATGCGCAAGTCGTCCTGCTTGATCTCGACGTCGACTTCCTCGACTTCCGGCAGCACCGCCACCGTTGCTGCGGAGGTGTGGATGCGTCCCTGCGTTTCGGTATCGGGCACGCGTTGGACGCGATGTACGCCGGATTCGAATTTCAACTTCGCGAAGGCGCCGCGGCCTTTCACTTCGGCGATGATTTCCTTGTAGCCGCCCATGGTGCCTTCGGAGGCTGATATCACCTCGACTTTCCAGCCCTGCAGGCTGGCGAATCGCTCATACATCCGGAACAGGTCGCCGGCGAAGAGTGATGCTTCATCCCCGCCGGTGCCGGCGCGGATTTCGAGCATTACGTTGCGTTCGTCCATCGCGTCTTTCGGCAACAGGGCGACGCGAATTTCCTGCGCTAAGGCCTCGATACGCTCTTCCAGCGCCGGGCGCTCCGTCTCCGCCATCTCCCGCATCTCGGCGTCGGTCGACGGATCGGAAATCATCGCATCGATGTCTTTGATCTCTGCAAGCACGCCGCGATAGGTTTTCACCGCATCGATCAGTGGATTGAGCTCGGAGAGCTCACGCGTCATTTTCACATAGTCCTCGGCGGCAAGCTGGCCGAGAACGGCGGCTTCGAGCGAGGCGTGATGTGCGAGGAGTACGTCGAGTTTGGTTTCAGGCAGCAGGGACATGGTCGAATCTCGGAGATCGCGGGAAGGGCAAGCGCGTCGTACGGGCAGAGCCTCGCTACAACGACAGTCCCTCGGCTTCGGCGAATTCGGTCAGCTTCTGCCGGATCGAGACGCTGCCCGAAGGCGCGTCGAGCAGTTGTGTCATCAGCGTCTCGGCCTTCTTTGCGTCGAGGTCGAGAATCATTGCCTTCACGGGACCGTGTGCGGTGGCCGACAGCGACAGCGAGCGATAGCCCATGCCAATCAGCGCCAGCGCGCCGATCGGCTGCGAGGCCATCTCGCCACACAGCGAGACGTGACGTTTGGCGGCGTCGCCCTTTTGCACGATCTCACGCAGTACGCGCAGGATCGGCGCCGACAGCGTATCGAAGCGTTCCGACACCTTGGCATTGCCGCGGTCGACAGCGAACAGGAACTGGAACAGGTCGTTGGAGCCGACCGAGACGAAGTCGACCTTCTTCAGGAGTTCGTCGAGCTGATAGACTAGCGCAGGCACCTCGATCATGGTGCCAACATCGATCCGCTCTGGCAGCGCATGGCCATGCTGGCGCAGATAGGTCAGTTCACGCTCGATGATCGCCTTGGCCTGATCGAATTCGGCTACTTCAGAAATCATCGGGAACATGATGCGCAGCGCCCGCCCGCCGCCGGCGCGCAGCAATGCGCGGATCTGGCCGCGCAGCAGGCCCGGCCGATCGAGGCCAAGACGGATCGCGCGCCAGCCCAGCGCCGGGTTCTCCTCGACAATGGTCTCCATGTAAGGGAGCGCCTTGTCGCCGCCGATGTCGAGGGTGCGGAACGTCACCGGCTTGGAGCCAGCAGCATCGAGCACCGCACGATACAGCGCCAGCTGATCGCTGGAGCGGGGCAGGCTTTCGCCGACCATGAATTGCAGTTCGGTACGGAACAGGCCGATGCCCGCCGAGCCGGTATCGTCGATATGCGGTAGGTCGATGATCAGACCGGCATTGATCAGCAGGTCAACCTTCTGGCCGTCCTTGGTTACGCAGGGAAGGTCGCGCAACGCTGAATACTGCGCCTGTCTCCGCGCGCGGAAACGCACGCGTTCGGCATAAGCGGATTCGATCTCGGCGGAGGGCCGAATATAGATCGAGCCCGAGGTGCCATCGACGATGACGGCGTCGCCTGGATCAGCAATGCCCGGCGCATTTGCGACTTCGCCGATCGCGGGAATGCCGAGCGCGCGCGCCACGATCGAGACATGCGAATTGGCCGTGCCTTCCTCCAGCACCAGGCCACGCAGCTTTTTGCGATCGTAGTCGAGGAGAGCGGCCGGGCCCATCGCGCGTGCGATCAGGATCGCATTGTCCGGCATCTGCTCGCGCGACGGCGCGTGATCCTGGCCGACCAGCTGCCGCATTAGGCGATGGCCGAGATCTTCAAGATCGTGCAATCGGTCGCGCAGATAGGGATCGGTGGAGCGCAGCATACGGGCACGGGTATCCGACTGCACCCGTTCGACGGCGGCTTCGGCGGTGAGGCCGGTGGCGACGGCTTCGTGCAGCTTGTGCGACCAGCCGTGGTCATTGGCGAACATGCGATAGGCTTCGAGTACGTCGCGGTGTTCGCCACTATCGGCGACGTCGCCGCGTTCCAGCATGCGGTCGAGGTCCGAGCGCAGCTTGGTCAACGCCGTATCCAGCCGTTTGATTTCTTTCGGCAGGTCTTCGGCGATGTAATTGGTGATGACGACGCGCGGCTCATGCAGAACCACATGGCCGAGCGCGATACCATCGGAGAGAATGGCGCCGGTCTTGTGCAAGGAATGCCGTGCAGCGGGTTCGGCGCCCGGCTGCGCCAGTGCCGAAAGTTCGCCGGAGGCGATCATCTCGGCGAGCACCATCGCCGTTGTCTGCAGCGCCTCGACCTCTTCCTCGACATAAGTGCGCTTGGCGCGGTTCTGTACTACCAGCACACCGAGCGTGTTGCCGGCGCGCAGGATCGGTACGCCTAGGAACGAATGGTAGATTTCTTCGCCGGTTTCCGGGCGGAACGAGAACGCCGGATGGCTCTGCGCGTCGTTGAGATTGAGTGGCGTCGCTTCGGAGGCGACCAGACCAACCAGGCCTTCATGGGAGCTCAGCACGGTCTGGTGGACGGCGTCGCGGTTGAGGCCTTCGGTGGCGTAGAGCTCGAGTGTATTGTCGACGCGCAGCACGTATGTCGAGCAGACTTCCGCCACCATATTGGCGGCGATCAGCACCACGATCTTGTCGAGGCGTTCCTGAGCGCTGACCTGCTCCGCCATCACTTCGCGGAGCCGTCTCAGCAAGACTCGGGGGCCACCCGACGCGCTCCGCATGTGCCGACACCCTCCCCACGAGGCCGACACCTGACAAAAGCCGTGCGCCGACGCTAAGCCTCAGAAAACAATAGAATTTGCACCGCCGCGCAACAAGAGGCGCAGCGACAGAACCGTATCAGATTGTCCGAAACGGCGCCCTCAGCCGCAACGGCTGCCCATGCAGGCCGTATAGCGAATTGAGGCTTGTTTTGCCAAGCAAAACACCTGCCAGACAAGAAACACACCGTTCACATCAAAATAACGGATGTTTCAGGAAAAATTTTCTACGCTTTGTCGAGACCATACAGCGTGTGCAGGGTGCGCACGGCCAGTTCCGTATAGGCCGTATCGATCAGGACCGAGAACTTGATCTCGGACGTGGTGATGGCGCGGATATTGATCTGCTTCTCCGACAAGGCGGCGAAGGCCTGGGCGGCCACGCCGGCATGGCTGCGCATGCCCGAGCCGATCACCGAGACCTTGGCGACGTCGGTGGCGCTGTCGATGCGGGCATAGCCGATCTTGGCCTTGGCCGCCGTGATGGTCTCCTTGGCGCGGGCATAGTCGGTGGCTGGCACGGTGAAGGTCAGGTCGGTGGCCTTGCCGTCTTCGGAGACGTTCTGGACGATCATGTCCACATTGATGTTGGCTTCGGCCAGCGGCACGAAGATCGAGGCGGCAACGCCCGGCTTATCCTCGATCTGGCGGACGGAAATCTGGGCCTCGTCCTTGGAAAAGGCGATTCCGGTCACGACGTGGCTTTCCATGATTTCCTCCTCGCTGCAGATCAGCGTGCCCGGCGGGGTGCCGTGCGGGTCGATGTCTTCGGGTTTGTCGAAACTTGATCGTACGAAAATCGGCATGTTGTGGGTCATGCCGAGTTCCACGGAGCGGACCTGCAGGACCTTCGCGCCCTGCGACGCCAGTTCCAGCATTTCCTCGAACGCGACCTTGTTCATGCGTTGTGCCTTGGGCACGACGCGCGGATCGGTCGTGTAGACGCCGTCCACGTCGGTATAGATGTCGCAGCGGTCAGCCCTGACGGCAGCGGCAATTGCCACTGCCGAGGTATCGGACCCGCCGCGGCCGAGTGTGGTGACGCGGCCGGTCTCGGCATGGATGCCCTGGAATCCGGCGATGACGGCCACTTCCTTGCGCTCCTTGAAGCGCTTGATGAGCTTGTCGCCGTCGACCTCGTCGATCCGGGCCGAGGCATGGGCGTCCGACGTCTTGATCGGGATCTGCCAGCCCTGCCAGGAGCGGGCCTGGATGCCGATGGTCTGCAGCGCGATCGCCAGCAGGCCGGCGGTCACGAGCTCTCCGGACGCGACGATGGCATCGTATTCCCGGGCGTCATGCATCGGCGACACCTCGGTGCACCAAGCCACCAGTTCGTTGGTTTTGCCCGACATCGCTGACACCACGACCGCGACCTCATGACCGGCATCGACCTCGCGTTTGACGTGCTGCGCGACGTTGCGGATACGGTCAATGTTGGCGACGGACGTACCGCCGAATTTCATTACGAGCCGGCCCATGACGAGTGGTGCATTCCCTGACGACAGTGGGTAAAGATACCGCGCACTACGCACGCGGGCGAAAACGCGCGTATACATAGCGGCGAGGGTGGGGGCAAGCAACCCGGGTTCCTGGTCCCTTAGAACGCACCGAGACGGGCATTTTGGACGGTTTATGGGGCGCTATATCGACGATATCCTGCAGCCGGGCGAGAAGGTGCTGTATTCCAGCAACTTGCACTGGGTGGTCTATGTACCGGCCATCGCGGCCTGGATCGTCTCGGCGGCTTTGCTGGTCTTGACGCGTTACGCGGTCAACGAAACCCTTGTTCTGCTCTGCCTGGCATCCTCGGCCGTAGTGGCCTTCGCGGCGCTGTACTGGTCGATGAAGGGCTGGTTCCAGCGCTGGACGACCGAGACGGATGTCACCACGCTGCGGGTCGTGCACAAGGAGGGCTTCATCACGCGCAAGACGTTCGAGATCAGTATCGACAAAGTCGCGAGCGTCAGCGTCAATCAGAGCATTCTGGGACGTATCTTGAATTATGGTGACATCGCCATCGAGAACATGGGTGACGATGAAGAGGTCATCAAGATGATCGCGTCACCACTCGCATTTCGCAGCCACATCACAGCGCGATAGGACAACGGCTCCACAATGGCCATCCAAGCAAACTTCTCCGACGCTTCCGCATCCTCCGTCGATGCCAGCGAAGTCGCGAAATTCTCAAAGCTGTCGGAGGAATGGTGGGACCCGCGCGGCAAGATGGCGCCGCTGCACAAGATCAACCCTTTGCGCCTGACCTATATTCGCGACGCCGCCTGTCGCAAGTTCGATCGCAATGTTCGCAGCCTGAATTGCCTGAGCGGATTGCGCATGCTCGATATCGGCTGCGGGGCTGGTCTTCTGTGCGAGCCGTTCACCCGGCTTGGCGCACAGGTGATCGGCATCGATCCCTCCGCCACCAACATCGCTGCCGCCAAGCTCCATGCCGAGAAGGGTCATTTGTCCATCGACTATCGCTGCACCACTATCGAGGACATGGACAAACGTGAGCGCTTCGACATCGTGCTGGCGATGGAAGTCGTCGAGCATGTCGTCGATGTCGGCGCTTTCCTCGATCGCTGCGCGTCGATGCTGAAGCCCGGTGGCCTGATGGTGGTGTCGACGCTGAACCGGAACTGGAAGAGCTTCGCGCTCGGTATCGTGGCCGCCGAATATGTGTTGCGCTGGCTGCCGCGCGGCACGCATCAGTGGGACAAGTTCGTCACGCCGGACGAACTCGCGCATCATCTGTCACGCAGCAAGCTGGAAATCACCGAACAGTCAGGCGTGGTCTACAATCCGCTCGGCGATCGCTGGACGCTGTCGTCCGATATGGACGTGAACTATATGGTGGTCGCGGAAGAGGTCTAGCGTTTCAGTTCTGCTCGCTTCTGCCCCGACAGGTCGTCAAACCCCGTTGAGAATAATCACCGTCGGCACCTTGGGCAGTGCATTGAGCGATATTGTCAGCGTTTGAGCGCTGCGTTGGTCGATCTCGAACTGTTTCCCGATCTTTGTCATGAAGTCGCTGAGCGGTGTCATGAAGCGATGCATGGGCAGCACCACCGAGGCCCGCAGCCGCTTAGTGATCTCGGATACGCCATCGAGGGACATTGTGTAGCTGCCATCGATCGGCACCATCACGATGTCGAGGCGGCCGATCGCGGCGAAGTGGCTTTCGTCGAGCTTGTGATGCAGATGGCCGAGATGGCCGATGCACAGTCCGGCAACCTCGAAGATGAAGATCGAATTGCCATCCTTCACCATCTCGCCGCTCGCGTCATCGCCATAGTAACGGCGGATGTCCGTCGTGACGTTGCGGATCAGCACGTCGCCCACGCGCTCATGGATCTGCGCCGGCTGTCCATCCTCGCTCCACCCATGCAATACCGTCTTGATGCGCGGATCGGGGTACAGCGTGTAATGGGTGCTGTGCGCCCGGTTCATCGTCACCACGTCCGGGATGCGATCGAGCTTGTAAACACCATTGTAGTCGGTGGCGATGGTCACGCCACCGGGAGTGTCAATGTAATAGGTGGAGTGTCCGGCATAGGTGATAGCGACCTCGTCAGTCTTCGCCGCAGTCCGGCGCAAGCTGACCGGAATTGCGAGTGGTGGCCGTGTGGCCATTGCCAGACACTCACTGCCGCGCGGGGCATTTTGCGCGAGTGCCGGGGTAATAAGCCAACTCATTACCCAACAAGTCAGGGCAGCGAGGACGGCAGGCAGAAATCGCAGCATGATCCGGCAGCCTCCGAATGCGCTTTGCTTCAATGTATCGCCAAAAGCGGGCGCTGCAATGCTGGTTGTGGCGCCGGACACTGCCCAAGATCGCGGCGCATCGCGCGAGGCGGATGCTCGGGTGCCGCCATGGAACAGTCGCTATGCTGCGGGGATTGACACGTTGCCGCAGGTAAGATGGTTGGGTAGGTCTTGTGATCACTACCGCGAGCATTGCAGTTGTCATCCGCTTCAGTCCAGCCCTGGGAATTCGTCAGCCGCGATGATCGTTTCGCAGCGTCGCAATCGGGCTGGGTATTTGGCGCGGCGATGCTGCTGCTGACGCGGCCGCTCGATGCGGCGATTGCCGAGATCCTTCAAGCCATAGGTGCGGACGCCGAAGCAGATCGCGCATGGATGTTCGAATACGATGCCGACCATCTGCGCTTTCGCAACACCCATGAGTGGAGTCGCGGCGGGGTCGGATCATTTGTGCAGGATTTGCAGCATGTGCCGGTCACTATGATCGGCTGGCTGCATCAACGGCTGGTCCTGGGGCAGGCTGTGATGGTCAATGACATCGAGGCACTGCCACGCAGTGCCGGTGCGTTGCGCGCTGAGTTTATCCGGCAGAACAACAAAAGCGTGCTCAGTGTGCCGGTGTTTCATGACGGCAGGCTTGTCGCCTGCATCGGTTTCGATGCGGTCGCAGCATCGCGGCGGTGGTCGGATGAAATCGGTGATCTGTTTCGTTGTGCAGATCTCATCGCGGCGGCGCGTTATGGCCGGTCGCCGATCGCCTCTGCTGGGGGAGATTCGCAGGCTGCATATCCTGCGCTGATCTATCTACGCCGCCCGCATGGCATTCTCGGCACGCCATTGACCGAAATCGTCGGCCTGCGCTCGTCGAAAGACTATACCGAGGTGTGGTTGATGGATGGCGCGATGGTGCTCGATCCAAGGCCGCTGACCCAGTGGCTGGGCCTGATTCCGCCGGGTTGGTTCGTGCGCATTCATCGCACGGCCGTCGTCAATCATCAGTTTGTGCGCGAGGTCGTGCGCCGGTCGAGCGGGGCTTGGCAATTGCGCGTTCATGATTATGAAGATCATTGGCCGGTGTCTCGCGCCGGCCGAGCTGAGTTGCGTGCGCGCCTTGGTGTTTGAACTACACGACGTGAGACGAATGTGAGCGCGTTGACGACTCACGTTTTCGCGCTCGGACTTCCATCAATTCCCTGCTGATCATGACTTAATAAATAGTTATCGGCGTCAGCGCGTTGAGTGTTTTAGGCCTCGTATGTTGCTGCGTTTCAACACGCGAAAATCCTGCAGGGCATTCGTCGAACCTGTAAGTCGGTTCGTCGATCTTTGATTGCGACTCATCATGCGATCGCGTGTCTCATGGAGCTCACTCGCGTCGATCTGCGAGCTGGAGTTGGATAGTGAAGCTCCCAGTATTTTTAGTCGTCGGCGCAGCGCGCCGTAGTGGCTCGGGCAAGAGCAGTGGCACCGGCGTGCGCCCCGCTAATACGTTGATGTCGTCGACGGCTATGACGCTTTCGTTTGCTGGCCTGCTGCTGGTTGTTGCGGCTATTGCCTCGTCGCAAGCGGTTCACGCTCAGTCCTCTGGACTTGGCGGCACCGGCGGCGCTCACTCCACCAGCGATCCGAAGGCTGGCGGGGCAGGCGGTGTGATCGACCCGGCCAATGGCGGTGGCGGCGGTGGCGGCGGCGGCAGGGATGCCGACAACACGCATCCGAAAGACGCCAACCTCGGCAACGGCGGCAAGGGTGGCAGCGGTGCGCATGCCAAAGGCGGGGGACTGGGTGGCCTGGGAGGGGCTCCGGGGTTCATTGGCTCGCAACTCGTGGGCGGCGAAATCCAGGGCCAGGCCGGACAATACGGATGGTTTCCCGAGAAGGGCAAAGGCGCGGATGGAACCAACTGGTTTCACGGAATGGGTCATGACGGTGGCAGTGGCGGCGGTGGAGGTGGCGGCGGCACCGGCGCGATCTTCAGCGGGTCATTCGTTCCTGGCAATCAGTTCATTGCAGGCGGCAGAGGTGGCTACGGCAGCGTTGGCGCCGGTGGTGGGGATGGCGTGCTGGCGTTTTATGGCACCTTCATGGAGCCCGGTTACGGCGGTGGTGGCGGAGGAGGCGGAGGTGGCGGTGGCGGCGGCATAGGTCTCTTCTCGAGCGGAGACACTTTGGAAACGCTGGCACCGATGATCAGGGGAGGTCTCGGCGGTTGGGGCGGCGCTGGCGGCGGTGGAGGCACTGGCGCCCCCGATGCTATCGGCAACTATTGTCCCGGCGGACAGCCGCCCTGCATCACCACTGCGACCGACGGCGGCATCGGAGGCGATGGCGGCAGTGGCGGCAATGGTGGCAACGGCGGCGCCGGCATCGTCGTCTCTCGCGCGCGCATGACGGTTATCGAGGGCGGTGCATCGGTGCTCGGCGGAGCCGCGGGCGGCGGTGGCGCCGGGGGATCGGGCGGCCAGGGCGTTTCCGGCGGCAATGGTGGCAATGGCGGTGCCGGTGGCAACGGCGGCAATGGCGTCGTGATGGCGACTCCCGGCACCATACGCGTCGACCGCGGCGGACTGGTGCAAGGCGGAGATGCCGGGATCGGCGGTGCCGCTGGCCCGGGCGGCGGCGGATGGGAGCTGGGTAATGGAAGCAGCGGTCACGCCGGCGCAAATGGATCGGGGGGAGCTGGCATCTTCGGGCAGAGTGCCGGCATAACGGTCGTTTCGGCCGGGACGATCGAGGGCGGGCGCAATGTCGATGGATCGCACGCTGCGGCGATTCTATTCACGGGTGGTGGCAACAGGCTCGAACTATGGTCCGGTTCGAACATTACCGGCGATGTCGTCGTTGGTCTGGATGCGAGCAATCCCAATATCTTTGCGTTGGGTGGCTCTCAGGACGGAACTTTTGATCTCTCCGCACTCGGCACGAAGTATCGCGGCTTCTCGGCACTGGAAAAAAATGGCGACGCCGTCTGGACGCTTGCGGGAACATCGACGTCTTTCGATGGCGATCTACGTGCCAATGCCGGCACACTGGCTTTCGCCAGTGGTGCCAGGCTAACGACGGCCAATGGGTATGTCGGTTATGACAGCGGCACTGATGCCAATGTCACCGTCGCGGGCACCGGCGCATCGTGGCTCAATACCAATTTGTTTGTCGGCTATCATGGCAATGGTTCTTTGCTGATTGCGGATGGCATGCATGTAACTGCAGCCACCGTTTCGATCGGCCATGATGCGACCTATGTCTCGCATGGTGCTGTGAAGGTCGATGGTGCGGGATCGGTTCTCGATGCCCAGACCTTGAAGGTCGGGGCAGCGTCTGTCGGTTCGCTCACGGTAAGCAACGGGGGCACTGCGAAGGCGCGTACGATTCAGATCGGCGCCCTCGGCGTTAGCGGCACATTGAGTATCGGCGCCGAGGCGGGCTCGGCGGCTCTGGCGCCCGGTTTGGTGACAGGTCTGATTGACCTCGCGCAAAGTGGCGCGCTCAATTTCAACCATACGAGCAGCGATTATCTCTTTAACAATCTGATCACCGGCAATGGTGCGATCAATGCACTCGCCGGAACCACGATCCTTTCCGGTCGGAGTGCCGCTTTCACGGGCACCACGGAAATCCTGAACGCAACGCTGGGCGTGACCGGACAACTCGGCGGCACCGTCACGGTGGATCACGGCGGCAGACTGATCGGAAACGGATCGGTGGGCAGCACGACGGTCTTGAACGGCGGCAAGCTGGCGCCTGACGGAACCGGCCACCTGACTGTGAACGGCAATCTGTCGATGCTTGCGGGTAGCAATTTCGATTTCAATCTCGGCCATTTCTCCGGCGCCGCGTCGTCGACCTCGACCTCGGTTTGGGTCAATGGCGATGTCGCGCTCAACAATGTGACGTTCAATATCAGTGCCACCGGCGAGCCACCCGTCGGCTATTACCGCATGATCAATTATTCCGGCGGTGCGTCGATCTCCGGTCTGACTATGGGTGCCATCCCGCCGATCTCGGGGCTGTTTCCTGTCACTTATGCGATCGACAGTTCGCGTGTGCATGTCGTCGATCTCGTCGCGTCCCCGAACGGCACTGACATTCTTCAACGCTGGGATGATGCGTCGAGCGGCACGACTGGCGGCAGCGGGACATGGAATGCGACCAACAACAACTGGTTCGACTTCGGCGGTGTCGCCAATACGCAGTGGGGCTCCATCTATGGCGTGTTTAGCGGGCCCGGTGGAACGGTTACAGTAAACGGGTCGCAGAAGTTTTATGGACTGCAATTTGTCAGCGGTGTCTACGATCTCACGCAGGGAACCGGCGAGTTGCGGCCAACGTCGCTCGGTGGTACGGACGGCATTGGTGAGCTGCGTGTCCTGTCAGGCGAGAACGCGACCATTTCGGCACCGATTGTCGGCTCCGGCGGCATCAACAAGACTGGTGGCGGCACGCTCGTGCTCGCCGGTGCCAACGCCTATACCGGAGGCACCACGATCAGTGGTGGCACGCTGCAGATTTCGTCGAATGCAAACCTTGGCGCCGCCACGGGTGGTCTGACGTTCGACAACGGCATCCTCCACACGACGGCCAATATCAATTCGGCACGCAATGTGTCGCTGCTCGGGATCGGCGAAATCGATACCGACGCGGCAACCGCGCTGGTGCTGACTGGCACGGTATCCGGCGCCGGCAGTCTCATCAAGACGGGCGATGGCGCACTGGTCCTCACGAATATCAATAGCTGGACCGGCGGCACCGTGCTTGAGGCCGGCACGCTGCAGCTCGGCACCTTCGGTGCGTTGCCCAATGGTAGCGATGTCATCGTCTATGGCGGCAAGCTCGATCTTAACGGCTACAATGCCACGACGAATTCCTTGGTCGGTTTCGGCGGCGAGATCGCGCTTGCGAGCGCGCAACTGACGCTCAACCAGGCCGCCGACACGGTCATTGCAAGCACGATTACAGGCGTTGGCGGCAGTCTCGTGAAAACGGGCAGCGGCACGCTGCTGTTGTCCGGAACGAATACATATACGGGTGGTACGACAATCTCGGGCGGGACCATTGCCATATTGGCAGATGCTAATCTCGGCGCGGGCGCGCTTGCTTTGTCCGGTGGCAGGCTGCTGACGCTGGCCGACATAACATCCACGCGCAGCATCTTGCTCGCGGGCAGTTCGGCGATCGAGACGCTGTTCGGGACGACATACTCGACCACCGGCAACGTCGCGGGCACTGGTACTCTGATTAAGGACGGCTGGGGCACCCTGCTTCTCGCTGGCAACAACAATTATAGCGGTGGGACGACGGTCGCGGCCGGTATGCTGCAGATCGGCAATGGCGGCACGTCGGGCACACTGACGGGCAATGTCGCGAACAATGGCGTGTTGGCCGTCAACCGCTCCAACACTCTCTCCTACAATGATGTCATTTCCGGCACGGGTTCATTCGTCCAGATGGGCGCAGGCCTTACCGCGCTTCAGAACGACAACACCTATACGGGTGGCACGTTGATTAGCGCGGGTACTCTGCAACTTGGCGCTGGCGGTGCCGCTGGCTCGATTGTTGGTGATGTACTCAACAACGGGACATTCCAGATTTTCCGTTCAGATATTTACACGTTTGGCGGCACGATCTCTGGCAGCGGCGTGTTCCGGCAGGTCGGCGCCGGCACCACGATCCTCACCGGCGAGAACACCTATGGTGGTGGCTCTGTCATTACGAACGGTACCCTGCAGATCGGCAATGGCGGCCTGACCGGCTCGATCACGGGCAATATCATCAACAATGGCGCTCTGGTTGCCAATCGCGAGGGACTGCTTACGCTCGCAGGCGCCATCTCGGGCAGCGGCACGTTTACGCAGGCTGGTAACGGCTCCGCGCGCCTTGATGGTTTCAACACCTATACGGGCGCCACCGACGTCAAGGCCGGTACGCTCCGCGTCAACGGCTCCATCGCCGCATCATCGTTGGTCACCGTCGAGCGCGGCGCGACCCTCGGCGGCAACGGCGTCGTCAGCACGACGCAGATTGCCGATGGTGGTACGCTGTCGCCCGGCAATTCGGTCGGGCTGCTGTCGGTACAAGGCGATCTGACGTTTGCCGCGGCTTCGAGCTACATGGTCGAAGTATCTGGCTTGGCGGCGGACCGGACCAATGTCACGGGCACGGCAACGCTCAACAACGCCAGCGTTCGCGTCAGCTTCGATCCTGCGTCCTATGTCCGCGAACGCTACACCATTCTGAACGCCGCAGGCGGCATTGCAGGCACGTTCAGCCGGAATATCGTCAGCGACGAGCCGCCCTCATTCATCACGACGCTGAGCTACGATGCTCAAAACGTCTATCTCAATGTCGATCTGAAGCTGACCGGCCTCAACATCAACCAGAACAATATCGCTTCGTCGCTGAACACTTATTTCGGCGCCCATGGCGGCATTCCCTACGCGTTCGGCGCGATGGCGCCCGAAGATCTGACGCAGTCATCGGGCGAACTCTCGACCGGCGTACAGCAGAACACCGTACAGGCCATGACGCAGTTCATGGGTGTGTTGACAGATCCCTTCATAGCCAATCGCGGCCTCGCAGCAGCAGGCACAGTATCAAACGCCTTCGCATCGGCCGATCGTTCGACGGCGTCGTGGCGGGACGCCTACGGTGCGATCGCCAAAGCGCCACCTGCAGTGGCGAGTTTTGAATCGCGCTGGAACGTCTGGGGCGCGGGCTTCGGTGGTGGTCAGGCGACTGACGGTAATACACTCGTCGGTTCGCATAACAGCAGCAGCCGGATCGGGGGTGTTGCCGTCGGTGCCGATACCTGGCTGTCGCCGCGGACGCTTGTCGGCTTCGCCGTGGCGGGCGGCGGTACCAGTTTCGGTTTGTCGGATAATCTCGGTTCAGGTCATTCGGACCTGTTCCAGATAGGTGGCTTCATTCGCCATCACCAAGGCCCCGCTTATATCACAGCTGCGCTCGCTTACGGGTGGCAGAACATCACCACCGAGCGGCTGGTGACCATCGTCGATGCCGACCGGCTGCGCGCGAACTTCACCGCGCATGCTTTCTCGGCGCGCGCCGAAGTCGGCCATCGCAGCGTGCTGCCGTGGCTTGGCGGTGTCGGCGTGACGCCGTATGCGGCCGGGCAGGTCACGAGTATCGACCTGCCGGCTTATGCAGAGACGCTCGTCTCCGGCGGCAATGATTTCGCGCTCAGTTACACCGGACGCAACGTCACTGCCACGCGTAGCGAACTCGGTCTCCGCACCGACAAATCCTTCGTTCTCGATGATGTGCTGCTCACGCTTCGTGGCCGAACGGCGTGGGCGCATGATTTCAATCGCGACCGCGTCGCGCAGGCCTCGTTCCAGTCGCTGCCTGGCGCGAGCTTCGTGGTCAACGGCGCGGCGATGGCACCCGACGCGGCGCTAACCAGCGCGAGTGCGGAAATCTTGCTCGGCAGCGGGTTGTCGGTCGCGGCGACATATGAGGGCGAGTTCTCCAACCTCACCCGCAGCCATGCCGGCAAGGGCGTCGCTCGCTTCGTTTGGTAAGCGAGCTCTGAGGCGGTCGTGATCGCATCGCAGGCATGGGCATAGGCCGCTTGACCCTGCGGCGTTGCGCGGTCAGGTTCCGCGCCATCTCACGCGGACCCATCCTGCCTCATGTTCACCATCGCCTCACTCTGGATCCCCTTCACGATCATCGCCTCGCTGGGGCAGGTGGCGCGCAACGCCATGCAGCGCTCGCTGACGGGCCCGCTAGGCACCTGGGGCGCAACCAATATCCGCTTCCTGTTCGGCTTCCCGTTTTCGATCGTCTTTTTCGTGGTGATCATCCTGGCAACGGGCGATAAGGTGCCGTGGCCATCAGCCGAATTCTGGCCGTGGCTGCTACTCGGCGCGCTGAGCCAGATCTTCGCCACGGGGCTCATGCTGGCAGCGATGAATGATCGCTCCTTTGTGGTGACCACGGCCTATCTCAAGACCGAGGCGATCCAGACCGCGATTTTCGGTTTCGTCTTTCTCGGCGATCATCTGACGGCGCTGAAGGTTGCGGCGATCCTGATTGCTACCATCGGCGTTGTCGTCACGGCGCTGAGGCCCGGTGCCACGCGAGATATCGCCAGCATCCGGCCGACCGTCCTTGGGCTGGTTGCGGCGGCGGCTTTTGCGCTCTCGGCCGTCGGTTTTCGCGGTGCCATCATTACGGTGCCCGGTGTTAGTTTCGTCACGGCGGCATCATATGCGCTGGTCTGGGCGCTGTTCGTGCAGACCTTGATCCTGACCATCTACCTGCTGGCCCGTGCACCCAAGGTGCTGAGCGACATCCTCGGCCTGTGGAAGCCATCGATGCTGGCCGGCTTCATGGGTGCTGCCGCCTCGCAATTCTGGTTCCTGGCCTTTGCACTTACGGCTGCTGCCAACGTGCGGACGCTGGCGCTGGTCGAGGTGCTGTTCGCGCAGGCTGTCGCCTATTATTCGTTCAAGCAGCCCCTTTCGGCACGCGAGTTGTCGGGGATCGCGCTGATTGTCGTCGGCGTGGCGATGCTGGTAGCGGTGTGACGGCGCAGTGCGCGTGATGTCTCTTTCGTGGGCGCGCCTGCTGCGATAGGACTGATCGCAGCCCTCCCGTGCCGATCCCGAGACCAGATTGATGCGTATCCTTTCCCTCCTCTTCCTGCTGCTTGTCGCCAACCCGGCCTCGGCGGTCGAAGCCATCGTCAAGGACGGCGACACCATCCAGATCGGCAATGTCGCGTACAAGCTCGCCGGCCTGGACGCGCCGGAGGTGGATCAGCCCTGTGTTGATGAGCACGCCGACAACTGGACCTGCGGCGTCGAAGCAAGGGACCAACTGGTGAAACTGATCGGCAAGCGCGAGGTTCGCTGCGAGGACCTTGGCGAGGACAAGATCTACAAGAACCGCCGCGCCGGTCTCTGCAGCGTCGTTGGCGAGACGGGTAGCCTCAATCAGGCCGTGATCCGATCGGGCTATGCGGTGAGCGTCGAACCGTCGGACAAGGCAAGCGCCAAGACCAGCTTCAAGCCCGATGAAACGGCTGCCAAGGACAATCGCCAGGGGCTGTGGCGCGGATGCTTCGTGACACCCGCAGAGTTCCGCGGCAAGGCGAGCGACAGCCCGTTGCTCGGTTCGGCCTGTCGGAGCGACAAGGACAAAGAGCTGCGCGCGGCGCTGTTCCCCGCCGATCTCTCGATGCCGGCCGGCTGTAACATTCGGGCGAAACAGGTCCGCCGGGCAAAGTTTACCGGCCATGTCGGGGTCTATCTTATCCCCCAGTGCCAGAATTACGCGACCCAGCCGAAGCCGGACCGCTGGTTCTGCAGCGAGGACGACGCCCGCGCCGCAGGGTACCGCAAAGCGCTCAACTGTCAGGCCTCCAGCCGCCGCAACTGAGCGATGAGCCGGTGGCGCTGGACGCGGCTGGTTGAACCACGTAGCAAATCAGGACGCCGGAATGAGCCGGGCGAGCACGTTATAACGTGTTCCTGGCTTATTCCAGCATGCGAAATCCGGAGTGAAGCGCGTGGCCGAGAGCACCAGTTCGTCAGCATCGATCGAAGCCGTTGAGCGTAGCCTGGCGGCCGCCGGCTATATCGCCAGCCGGCAGATCGCCACCGCCGTCTATCTTGCCGAGAAGATCGAGAAGCCGATCCTGGTCGAAGGCCCCGCCGGCGTGGGCAAGACCGAACTTGCCAAGGCGATTGCTGCCTCGCGCGGTCTCGAGATGATCCGCATGCAATGCTACGAGGGCCTCGACGAGGCCAAGGCGCTGTATGAGTGGAAGTATGCCAAGCAGTTGCTCTACACCCAGATACTGAAAGACAAGCTCGGTGAAGTGCTGGGCGATGCAGATACGCTCGCCAAGGCGCTCGATCAACTTCATACTTTCGGCGACGTGTTCTTCTCGAAGGAGTTCGTCGAACCGCGCCCGCTGTTGCGCGCGCTGGAGCAGCCGATGGGGTGTGTGCTGTTGATCGACGAGATCGACAAATCCGACGCCGAATTCGAGTCGCTGCTGCTCGAAATCCTGTCCGACTTCCAGGTCACGATTCCCGAACTTGGCACCGTGGTGGCCATCGTGCCGCCGACGGTGATCCTTACCTCGAATGGCGAACGCGATCTCGGCGATGCGCTGAAGCGCCGTTGTCTGCATCTGCATATCGGCTTCCCCGAGCCCAAGCTGGAAGAGCGCATCGTCGAAACTCGCGTGCCCGGCATCCCAGCTACGCTGCGCAAGCAGCTCGTCGGCTTCGTCAATCAGGTCCGCACGTTGGATCTCAAGAAGCTGCCGTCGGTCAGCGAGACCATCGACTGGGCCAAGGTGCTGGTGCTGCTCGGCGCGTCCGAACTCGGCCACGAGATGGTCAAGGATACGCTCAACGTACTTTTAAAGTATGAGGGAGACATTGAAGCCACGCTGCCGCAGGTCTCGGGTTTTGTCGCCAAGTCCGGCCGGCAAGGCGTGTTCGGCTAGCCGATGCGTGACACCCTGCATCGTTTCTTTCGGGCGGCGCGCGGCGCCGGGGTGAGAATCTCGCCCGCCGAAAGTATTGATGCGATGCGCGCGGTCGCCGAGGTCGGTCCCTCCGATCGCGGCATCCTGCGCGATGCGCTGCTGCTGACGCTGGCGAAATCCGGCGATGACAAGGCCGCGCTCGGTGCTTGTTTCGATACCTTCTTCACCCACCCCGATTTCGAGCAGTCTCCTGCGGCGAACGACGACGTGGAGGATGCGGACGGGGGTGCTAGCGAGAGCATCGAAACTGCGGAAGGCGCTGCGTCCGGTCAGGCCGCTGCGGAACTCGGCGCTCTCGCGCAGATGCTGCTTGCGCAGGACCGTGCGGCGATTGCTGCGGCGCTGTCGAATGCCTCGAATGCCGCAGGCTTGACCGATATCCGCGTCTTCACTCAGCGTGGGTTGTTTGCCAGCCGGGTGCTCGAACAGCTGGGGATCGCGCAATTGCGCGATGATATCGACGCCCTCAATGCCCGGAATTCGGCGGATGCCGAACGGCTCACTGCGGCGCTCGGCAGTCTGCGCGAGACCGTCAGCGAAATGGTAGCGCAGGCGCTGCTGCTCTATGGCAGCGAAGAGAAGGAGGCGCTGCGCAATGAGATACTGCGCAACGCCCCGATGGCGCGGCTGGAACAGCGCCAGATCGAGCAGATGCGGGCACTGATCCGCAACATCGCACGGCGGCTGCGCGAGCGTTTCAGCAAGCCGCGCAAACGGCAACGCCGCGGCCATCTCGACGTGCGCCGTACCATCCGCCGCAATGCTGCCTGGGGTGGCGTACCGTTCATGACGGCATGGAAACGCCGTCATCGTGACAAGCCGAAGATCGTGGCCATCTGCGACGTCTCGGGCTCGGTGGCGCAGGTCTCCGACTTCTTCCTGCTGCTGATCCACAGCCTGCATGAAGTTGTGTCCGACGTGCGTTCCTTCGCTTTTTCCGGCAATCTGATCGAAGTCAGTGAGGTTCTGGAGAAGAACAAACCTGAAGAGGCGATGAAGAAGATCATGTCTTCGGTCGGTTATGGCTCGTCAGACTACGGTCGCTCCCTCGTTGATTTCGAGAAGGGCTTCATGAGTGCGATCACGCCACAGACCACGGTCATCGTTCTCGGCGACGCCCGCAGCAACAATCTGGATCCGCGCGCCGATATTCTGCGCCGCATCGGCGAGCGCTCGAAGCGGCTGGTCTGGCTCAATCCCGAGGGGCGCATGGCCTGGGGCTTCGGCGATTCCGAAATGCCGCGCTATGCGACCTTCTGCAATGTCGTGCGCCAATGCGCGACGGCGCAGCAACTCGAGCGCGCCGTCGCGGATATCGTGGCGACCTATCAATAGCAGTCGTTATTAGCCGAAGGTGAAGGCATAGGCTCGCACGCCCGGATCTAAGAATTCGATTCCGAATGTGCGGTCGGCGACGACGCCGGCCTGCCGCACCAGCTGATACAGCTTCGCATCCGTCACGGTTCCATACCCCTCCGCATCGGTATCCGTGCCATGGCTGGCGCCGGGCGCCGCGCCGTCGATGGTGACGCGAAAGCGCACCGGCTTGCCGTCCCGCGATGGGCCGAGAACCAGATGCAGGTCGCGGGCGTGGAAACGATAGGCGATGCGACCTGATTGATCATCGAGCTGCGCATATTCGCGGCCGATGGTCCACGTGCCGCCCAGCGTCCAGCGATTCAGTGGCAGCATGTCGATGCCGCGATAGAGGCTTGGCACGTCTTCGCGTGCGCCGCCCGGCGACGTGAAACCGCTGGCCTGCGCATAGCCGAGATAGGTCTCCGACGAACGGAGTTGCTCCTCGTCCGCAGCGACCTGCGTGCCTTCCGCCTGGACCTTCGCAGCCTCAACAGCCGGCTTGTGGCCGGCTTCTGCGAGCAGTTGCTGGATCACCTGTTCGGACGTCGCGTAATTGCCTTCGCCGATCGCCTGATGGCGGATGCGACCATCGGCGCCGACGAAGTAGAGGGCAGGCCAAGCATTGTTGCTGAAGGCGCGCCAGATCCGGAAGTCGTTGTCGATTGCGACGGGATAGCCGACGCCGAGCTTCGTTGTTGCGGTGCTGACATTGCCGACGTTCTTCTCGAAGGCGAATTCCGGCGTGTGCACGCCGATCACGACGAGGCCCTGATCGCGGTACTTCTCGGCCCAGGCGCGGACATGCGGCAGCACGCGCAGGCAGTTGATGCAGGAATAGGTCCAGAAATTCACCAGCACGACCTTGCCCTGCAGGTCTTCAGCCTTCAGTGGCGACGTGTTGAGCCATTGCCGGCTGCCCACGACCGACGCGAGCGGACCCGACAGCGTCGCATGGACCGTGGAATTGCCGATTGTCGTTCTGGCCTGCGCGGATGGTGCGGGCTGTAGCGTGTCGATCAGCTTGCTTTCAAACGCCGTCGTTGACGGCAGTGATAGTTGCGTCAGCAGGCGCGTATCCAGCCCAGCCCAGATCGCGATGGCGCCGAGCACCACTGCACCACCCAGCGCGCGACGCACGCCGTCGCTCCATGGCATCAGTTCGCGCGCCTTGGCGAGCAAACGTCCGCCCAGCAGCATGCCGGCGGCGAGCGACGTTGCCGCACCAAGACCATAGGCGAGCAACAGCAACACGGTGTCGATTCCCGGCCCGTGCAGTGCTGCGCCGGTGAGGATCAGGCCCAGCACCGGTCCGGCACAGGGGGCCCAGACGAGGCCCGTCGCAATGCCGAGCAGCAGTGAGGATAGTGGTGTGCGACGTGTATTTGCGTCGCTTGCGTCCGCCCAGTTCGTCAGCCTCGCACCGAGCAGCACCAGCGGCGCCATCAGGCGCGTGGCGAGAGTCGGCAACAGCAGTGCCAGGCCGAACAGCGTCATCGCGATGAGGGCGATGGTTCTGCCGTATCGATTGGCCTCGATCGCCCAGTTGCCGGCCACAGAGGCGAGGCTGGCGGCCACTGCGAAGGTCAGTGTGAGGCCGATCAGCAAAGGCAATCCGCTGCGGCGGAACGGCTCATCCGCGCGGGCGAGAATGATCGGCAGGATCGGAAAGATGCAGGGCGATGCGATGGTGAGCAGGCCGGCTGTATAAGCGAGGATGAAGAGCGTCACGATGATCTCCAGAAATACACGAGTGAAGCCGACGACCGTTCGGGGAACGCCGCGATCCGCGGACCGGTTGACGGTCCGCGGAAGCAAGGGTGGGTCAGATCAGGTTGATCGCGACATTGATGTTGCCGCGCGTCGCCTTGGAGTAGGGGCAGATTTGATGCGCGGCATCGATCACCTGGCGAGCGACGTCCGGTGCAAGGCCGGGCAGGCTGACATTGAGGCGGGCCTGCAGGAAAAAGTCGCCGCCGGTGGTACCGAGGTCGACTTCGGTGTCGACGGCGACGTCGGTCGGCAGCTTGACCTTCAGATTACTGGCGGCGCGCCCCATGGCGCCGATGAAACAGGCCGACCAGCCAGCTGCGAACATCTGCTCGGGATTGGTGCCGGCGCCGGCCGAGCCGGGAGGCGACAGCTTGACGTCCAGCCGACCATCGGAACTTCGCGACGCGCCATCGCGGCCACCGGTGGTGTGGGTCTGGGCGGTGTAGAGAACCTTCTCAATGGTGGTCGTGGTCATGATCATCTTTCCTTTTGTATCGTATGCGATGTAATCGAATGCGATACAAGTAGCGGTATTGGCACTCCTGTCAACTCTTCCGATTTAATCGCATCCGATATATATGGGTCCGACAGGTCACGTTCTCGTGTCCCTGACGGAGTGCAAACATGCCATCCACCAAGCCCAAATCGATTGAACAAACCTCCACCGATTCCGCGCAAACCGGGCCGAAACTGTCCGATTTCCTGTGTTTTTCGATTTATTCAGCCAATCTGGCTTATGGCCGGGCCTATAAGCCGATCCTCGAAAAGCTGGGTCTGACCTACACCCAGTACATCGCCATCGTCGCGTTGTGGGAGCAGGACCGGCAAACCGTCAGTGGCCTCGGCGAGAAGCTGTTTCTGGAGTCGAATACGCTGACGCCAATCCTGAAGAAGCTGGAAACCATGGGCTATCTGCGCCGGCAGCGCGATCCCGAGGACGAGCGGCAGGTGGTTATCACCCTGACCGACGAAGGCCGGCGATTGCGCGAGAAGGGGCTGACCATGAATCTCGTGAAGGCATCCGGCCTTGAGCCCGACGAATTCAAGAAGATGCAGCAGGGCGTTGCCACGCTGCGCGACAACCTCATCAAGGCTGCGCGCGAAAGCTGATCCGCAGGTTGGCCATGTAGCGCCTGGCATGCGGATGCATGCCGCGCCGTCCTCCTGTAACCTCAGGGCAGCAGATCAGTCCGAGAGGTTGGCGTGAGCGACATCGACACGATATTTACGCAGGCGAAGTTCGCCGATGGCAGCCTCAACACGATTGCGGTCAGTGGCGGTCTGATCACCGGGATCGCATCCGGCAGCGATCCAGCACCGACAGCCGCAGAGACCATCGATCTCGGCGGCACGCTCGTCATCCCATCCTTCGTCGAAGGCCATGTTCATCTCGACACCAGTTTCCACGGTGATATCTGGCGGCCGCATGTGCCGTATTCGAACGGCTTCAACGTGCAGGAACGTGTCGCCATCCAGGCAGACAACATAGTCAAGGCCGCGCCGATGGCTGAGCGGGCGCGGAGCCAGCTTGAGCTTTGCCTCGGCCACGGCAGCACGCGGATGCGCAGCCACGTGATGGTGGACGGTTCGGTAGGCCTCAAATCGCTTGAGACCATCCTCGCCGTGCGCGAGGCGCATCGCGACCTCATCGAGATCCAGCTTGTCGCCTTCCCGCAAAGCGGCATCCTGCGCAGCCCGGGCACGCCGGATCTGCTCGATGCTGCTTTCGATCTCGGCGCGAATGTGATCGGTGGCCTCGATCCCGGTGGCTTCGACCGCGATGTCGAGAAGCATCTCGACGTGGTGTTCGGCATCGCCGAGCGACGTGGTGTTGATGTCGATATTCATCTACACGATCCCTCGATGCTCGGCATTTTCGAGATCGAGCAGATCTGCGCGCGCACGCAGGCGCTGGGCCTGCAGGGCCATGTCGCCATCAGTCATGCGTATTCGCTCGGCGATGTCGCTCCTGATGTTGTGCAGCGAACAGCCGAGTTGTTGGCAGCGAGCAGCGTCGCCATCATGACCAATGCGCCTGGGGCGCGGCCGTTTCCGTCGGTGAAATTGTTGCGCAAGGCCGGTGTCACCGTGTTCGGTGGCTGCGACAACATCCGCGACTCATGGTGGCCCTATGGCGATGGCGACATGCTTGGCCGTGCGATGATGATCGGCTACCGTTCGGGCTTCAATACCGATGAAGACCTGGCGCTGGCCTTCGACATTGTTACTGCCGGTGGCGCCAAGGCGCTGCGGCTGGAGGATCACGGCCTCCGCGTCGGCGCCAAAGCCGATTTCGTTGTCATCGATGCGCCGCATGTGCCGCAAGCGGTAGTCGATCTGCCGAAGCGCCGCGCGGTCTACAAGAATGGGCGGCTGGTGGCGCGCGACGGCAAGGTCGTCCGAAAGGCTTGAATCATCGGCCAGACCCGTTACGACTGCGCCCGACGATCCGCTGGCATGCCAGAGACTTTGGAGACGATGAATGCTTGAAACACCGCGCGCGCGACGGGGCATGGTGACCTCTCCGCATCACCTGGCGTCGCAGGCCGGCCTCGATGTGCTCAAGGACGGCGGCACGGCCGTCGAAGCTGCGATTGCCACGGCAGCGGCGCTGGCAGTGGTCTATCCGCACATGACCGGCATCGGCGGCGATGGCTTCTGGTTGATCGCCGAGCCCGGCAAGGCGCCGATCACGGTGGATGCCTGCGGTCGCGCCGGCGCGGCAGTGGATCTGGCCTACTATGCTGCGAAGGGCGCTGCGACGATTCCGTTCCGCGGCCCGCTCGCTGCCAATACGGTCGCTGGCACAGTGTCCGGCTGGCAGCAGGCGCTGGATGTTTCCAAGCACTGGCAGAAGCCGCTGTCGCGCGAACGCCTGCTGGATAGCGCAATCTACTATGCCGAGAGCGGCATCGTGGTTACGCGCAGCCAGTCTGAGCTCACCGCGGAGAAAGCCGCCGAGCTGAAGGACCAGCCGAATTTCGCCGGGACTTTCATGCCGAATGGTCAGGCGCCCGCCGAAGGCGATGTGATGAAGCTCCCCGCGCTTGGGGCGATGCTGAAGCGTCTGGCTGCCGAAGGCTTCGAGAGTTTCTACAAGGGTAAACTCGCCGATGCGATCGCCGCCGATCTTGCCAAGGTGGGATCGCCGGTCTCCGCCGCCGATTTGCAGAACCATCAGGCCAGCGAGCGTCCGCCGCTGTCGACCACGGTGCGCGGTGCGCAGTTGTTCAACATGGCGCCGCCAACGCAGGGTCTGTCGTCGCTGATGATCCTCGCGATGTTCGATCGGCTCGGTGTCACCCAGGCCGAAGGTTTCGATCACATTCACGGTCTCGTCGAGGCCACCAAGCAGGCCTTCATCGTCCGCGACGAGCATGTTGGCGATCCCGATCACATGACGGTGGATCCCGCGACGTTCCTTGAGGACGCGAAGCTTGATGAACTGGCGCGCCATATCGATCGCAAGATTGCGCTGCCATGGCCGCATGTGCGCAAGCCCGGCGATACGATCTGGCTCGGCGTCATCGACGGACAGGGCCGTTCGGTGTCGTTCATCCAGTCGGTCTATTTCGAGTTCGGCTCCGGCGTGGTGCTGCCGGAAACCGGCATCTGTTGGCAGAATCGCGGCGCCTCGTTCCGGCTGGCCGAGAGTGGCTGGAATGCGCTGAAGCCGGGTCGCAAGCCATTCCACACGCTCAATCCCGCGATGGCGATCTTCGATGACGGCCGTCGCATGGTCTACGGCAACATGGGCGGCGAGGGGCAGCCGCAGACACAGTCGGCGGTGTTTTCGCGCTACGGCATGTTCGGCATGCCGCTGCAGCAGGCCGTGACCGCGCCGCGCTGGTTGCTCGGCAAGACCTGGGGTGACGAGAGCGTCACGCTGAAGGTCGAGGACCGCTTTTCACCCGCACTGATCCAGCAGCTTCGCGATGCCGGTCACGTGGTCGAGGTGCTCGGCAGCTACACCGGCACCATGGGCCATGCCGGCGCCATCGTGCTGCACGCGAATGGCGTGCTCGAAGGCGCGACGGACCCGCGCTCGGATGGTGCTGTCGCCGCCTGGTGATCAGCTCGCCATCATCTTGCGTAGCTCAGTCTTGAGGATCTTGCCGTTGGCGTTGCGCGGCAGCGGTTCCTTCAGGAAGGTGATGCTGTCCGGCACCTTGTAGTCGGACAGCCGCTCCGCGCAGTATTTGCGGATGTCGGCCTCGTTGCCGCCATCGGGGCTGTAGGCGAAGGCGTGCACGCGTTCGCCTAGCACCGGATCAGGCTTGCCTACCACGGCGCTTTCGACGATGGCGGGATGATGCGACATCACGTTTTCGACTTCGGTGCAATAGATCTTGAAGCCGGCGCGATTGATCATGTCCTTCTTGCGGTCGACCACATAGACATAGCCGTCCGCATCCATGCGGCCGATATCGCCGGAGCGCCAGTAACCGCCGACGAAGCCGGTGCGAGTCGCATCCGGATTGTCCCAATAGCCCGGTACGACCATCGCGCCGGCAATCAGCAATTCGCCGTCCTGACCGGCGGGCACCTCACGGCCGTCGTCATCGGACACCACGATATGCGCGCCGGTTACGGGGCGCCCGACCGAATTGATCTTGCTGACGGGCGAGCCAGGCGGAAACATGGTCGCGGGTGATGACGTCTCGGTCGAACCATAGGCATTGCAGAGATTGAGCTTCGGCAACGTTTGCGCGAGGCGCTTAATAGTTGCTTCGGGCATCGGTGCGCCGCCAAAGCCGGCGATGCGCCAGGACGACAGATCGTGACTATCGAAATCCAGTTGGAGCAGGCAGAGATTATACATCGCCGGCACCATCAGCGTGTAAGTCATGCGTTCGCGCGCCGCGACGGCGAGAAATTCCGGCGCCTTGAAGGCTGGCAGGATCACGGTGGTGCCGGCGACATTGATGGTTGCGAGGATCAGCGCCACGAGGCCGGTGACATGCGATGCGGGCACCGCCAGCGTGGTGACGTCACCGTCGTGCAGGCCATAGCCGTACTCGAAGTTCAGCAACGAATGGATGATGCTTGCATGCGTAAGCATCGCGCCTTTCGGATTGCCCGTCGTGCCGGATGTATAGAGCAGATAGGCGATATCCTCGTGGGCGAGCTCAGGCAGAGCAGCGACAGGCGCATCCTTCATCAACTCTGCAAAGGATGGCGCACGTCCGCTGCCGACGACCCATTGTCCGCGCAAGTCCGCACGCGGTGCGGGCAGGTTTGTCTCGCAGTCGGCATCATAGACGAGCGCCGAAGCCCCGCACTGCTGCAACACATAGTCAATCTCGGGGGCGCGTTGCCGCGTATTGAGCGGGACGACGATCATGCCGGCGCGGCCGGCGCCGAGGGCGCAGAAGATGAATTCCAGGCAGTTGCCGAGCAGCATCGCGATGCGCTCGCCTTTCCGGAAACCGGAGGCGATTAGATTGCGGGCGACATTCTCCGCGACGCGGTCGAGCTCCGTATAAGTGACGCGTTCTTCGCCGAGCACCAACGCAATGCCATCAGGCTTTCGCGTGACTGCGGCCCGCAGCATGGCGTCGAGAGTCGGCGGGCGATCGGAGAAACAGGTGACGATGCGTTCGCCGTAGAGAATTTCATGGCGGGTGGCCGGCGTTGAGGTGTCCGGCGCGGTTTGTCCTTGCATGTCCATCCCAGACGTTTTTTGCGCGCCGTGGTCGGCACGCCCCGCCATTTCGCTGGCGATGATGACGTCAGGTTAATCAGCCATGCAGCGAATGCCAACCCGCTTCGCCGCATGGCTCGTAACACGGGAGATGTGCGTCCGGCGCTAGCGTGCTTCCACAGTCACGTGCTGCAATTCATGCACGGCCGCGAGGCGCTGCCGCACCGTCTCTGTGCTCGCTCCGCCGGCAAAGCCGACGATCGCGGCATGTGCACCGGGGCCGACGCGCCAGACGTGGAGGTCGAAGATGCAGGCGTCGCCGGGGCGCTCGACCTCATCGCGAATTTCCTGCTCGAGAAGCGGATCTGACGTGTCGAGCAACACGGCCGCCGTGTCGCGCAGTAGATTCCACGCCCAGGCGGCGATGACGATGCCGCCGACGATGCCCATCACCGGATCGAGCCAGACCCAGTTAAGGTAGCGGCCGGCTAGCAGCGCGGCGATGGCCAGCACCGAGGTCAGTGCATCGGCCAGCACATGCATGAAGGCGGAGCGCATGTTGTTGTCGCGATGATGCGCGCCGTGGTGATGGTCGTGGTCATGGCCGTGAGCGTGATGTCCGTGATGATCGTGTCCATGGTGATGATGCCCGCCGCTCAGCAAAAACGCGCTGGCGATATTCACGATCAAACCGATGACGGCGATCACCGTGGCTTCCCCGAAGGCAACGGTGGACGGATTGAGCAGCCGCTGCGCGGATTCGACAGCGATGCCGATGGCGATAATCGCCAGCACCAATGCGGAGGCAAAGCCGGCGAGATCGCCGACCTTGCCCGTGCCGAAAGTAAAGCGGCGGTTATGTGCGTTCCGGCGTGCATAGGCATAGGCGCCGGCGGCAATGGCGAGCGCCACGGCATGCGTCGCCATGTGGAAGCCGTCAGCCAGCAGGGCCATCGAGTTGAAGACCGTGCCGGCAACGATCTCGCCGACCATCATCAGCGCCGTAAGGACGACCACCCACAGCGTGCGGCGGGTGTTCTCGTCATGGTTGTCACCCAGAAACACGTGCTCGTGGGACAGAGTATCGATGTCGGCGTGTGTGCGCATGCTGCCGGTCCTTATTTCGCGTAGCGCCTGATGGCGGCGATGAGTTCTTCGGCGCCGGCCGCACGAGCGTCGGCGCTGAGACCGGGATGGGCGACGTGCTCGCGGACATGGTCCTCGATCAGTTCATCCATCAGCCCGCTCACGGAACCGCGTACGCCTGCGACCTGATGCAGGATCGTGGCACAGCCGGCGTCTTCGGTGATGGCCTTCTCAATGGCGGCCATCTGGCCGGTGAGCCGACGGACCCGGGCGAGCAGCTTGGTCTTGTTGGTCGCGAGATGTGACATAGGATAGCCCCCTACCCTATATTTCTTCCGAGTGAAAGTTCCCGCCCGGCGAAAAGCCGGGCAGGGGGAGTTTACGGGAGAACTCGAAGAGGATCGATCAGGCAGCCGCGGCCATCACGCGAGGATGGGCGACGTGTTCCTTAAGCACCAGGCCGGAGGCATCGACCTCGGCAAGCGAGACGTCGTAGCTCCAGAGATCGGCGAGATGCTGCAGTACCCGCTTGGCGTCGGGCTCATTGAGCAGGGCACCGTTGAGTACGGCGTGACGGAGCATCAGCCGGCGGTCGCCGGCGAGATCGACATCCACCACTTCGATATTGGCGTCGATCAGGCCGACGTCATATTGCCGCGCCAAGGCACGGCGGACCCGGCGATAACCTCGCTCGTCATGGATGGCGTCGACTCGGATGCCTTCGGAGACGGCCGGATCGTCATGCAGGTGGAACATGCGCATGTGGCGCATCAGTCGCGGGCTCAGGAACTGGCTGATGAAGCTCTCGTCGCGGTAGTTCGCCCAGATATCACGCAGCACTGCCATGGCATCGCCTTTGCCGGCGATATCGGGGAACCAAGCGCGGTCTTCGTCCGTCGGATCGGTGACGATCTTCTCGATGTCCTGCATCATCGCGAAACCGAGCGCATAAGGGTTGAAGCCCGAGAAGCGCCGGTCGTCGTAATTCGGCTGGAATACGACATTGGTGTGCGACTGCAGGAATTCGAGAAAGTTGCCGTCGGTAATCTGCCCGTTCTGATGCAGCCGGTTCATGATGCGATAGTGCACGTAAGTCGCCGTGCCTTCGTTCATGACCTTTGTCTGGCCCTGCGGATAGAAATACTGCGAGATGTGGCGAACGATGCGAATGAGCTCGCGCTGCCAGGTCTTCAGGCGCGGTGCGGACTTCTCCAGGAAATACAAAAGATTTTCCTGCGGCAGGCCGAGCAAAGCCCGACGCCGTTCGGTGCTGAGCGCCGACGCGCTCTTGCTTGGGCCGGTCGGTACAGTACGCCACAGGTCGTTGAACGCGGCCTCTTTATGGGTACGGCGTTCCCGCGCGCGTTTTTCCTCGGCCCGCAAATCCAGTGATTTCTTGCCGGGATAGCGATCGACGCCGTGCGACATCAGCGCGTGCGCGGCGTCGAGTGTCTGCTCCACCGCTGCCCGGCCATGTCTTTCCTCGCACTGCGCCACATAGCCCTTGGCAAAATCGAGATAGTCGAGAATGCCGTCAGCGTCGGTCCACTGCTTGAACAAATAGTTGTTCTTGAAGAAGTGATTATGGCCGAAAGCGGCGTGGGCAATCACCAGCGTCTGCATCGTCGCGGTGTTTTCCTCCATCAGGTAGGAAATGCACGGCGACGAGTTGATCACGATCTCATAGGCGAGACCCATCAGGCCCTTGCGATAGGAGGCTTCCTGATGGGCGAATTGCTTGCCGAAAGACCAGTGCTTGTAATAGAGCGGCATGCCGACCGACGAGTAAGCGTCCAGCATCTGTTCGGCGGTGATGACTTCAATCTGGTTCGGGTAGACGTTGAGGCCCAGCTCCTTTTCGGCGATCTCCTCGCAGGCATCGTGGATGCGCTGGAGTGTGGGGAAGTCCCAGTCGGCGCCTTCGTAGAGACGGTCTGTCATGGAGCCACCTTCTCCTTGGCCTGGCGACGCTGAAACAGGTCGTGGAACACCGGAAAAATCTCGCTGCGGTCGTTGACCTTGCGCATCGATAGCGGTGCGCCTTCTGCGCGCAGTCGCTGATACAGCGTCCACAGCGAGGATTCAGACATCTCGAACGGGTGACTACCGGCTTCGCCTACTTCCAGATAGGCGAAGAACTGCGTCACCGGCAGGATCATGTCCTTGAGCAGGCGGCCGGAGAGATCGCCGTCGGCATAGGAGTTGTCGCCGTCGGAGGCCTGTGCGGCATAGATATTCCAGTCGGCGGGGCGATAGCGTGACTGCACGATCTCATGCATGGCCTGCAGTGCGCTGGAGACCAGCGTGCCGCCCGACGCAGGGCCGTGGAAGAAGGTTTGTTCGTCGACCTCCTCGGCGCGGTCGGTGTGACGGATGAAGACGATCTCGACCTTGCGATATCGACGCGTCAGGAAGACGTAGAGCAGCATGTAGAACCGTTTGGCGAGATCCTTCATGTGCTCGGACATCGAACCGGAAACGTCCATCAGGCAGAACATGACAGCCTGCGCGACCGGCTTCGGCATGGTTTCGAAGCGGCGAAAGCGGATATCGATGGGATCGATGAAAGGAATCCGCCGCATCTTGGATTTCAGCCGCTCGATTTCTGCCAGCAATTCGGGGCGAGCCTCGTCACCACAATGCTCCAGTTCTGCTTCCAGCTGTGCAATGGTTTCTGGTCGCGGTCGCTGCAGTGCAACCCGTCGCGCCATGGCCAGGCGCACGGTGCGGCTGACCGAAATATTGGCAGGCGAGCCTGACGTCGTATATCCGGCGCGGCGCAGGCCTTCGTTTTCGACTTCGGCCAGCTTGCGCTTGGAGAGATCCGGCAATTCCAGGTCGTCGAGGAAAATGTCGACGAACTCATCCCGGCTGAGCACAAACCGGAACGCATCCTCGCCATCACCCTCACCGGCATCGTTCGATCTGCCGCTCTTCGATTGCGGCCGCTGAAGATAATCACCTTCCACGAACTTTACGTTGCCGGGTAATACCCGATCGCGAACTCCGCCTTCGCGATGAAAGCGGGGTTCGTTCATCCCGTCTAGCGGGATGGAGACTTCCCCGCCTTCCAGGACGTCTTTGATGTCGCGGTCCTGGGAGGCTTTCTTGACGGCTCCCTGAACCAGAGCTTTCGCGCGCCGCAAGAACCGCTGGCGGTTCTCAAGACTCTTGCTGCTCGGGTTCAGGCGTCTATCGACGATATGCATGGCCACGTTATGTTGGCTCCTTGCGTCAGCCGGCCTGTTTCACGCGCATGTACCATTCGACGAGACGACGAACCTGGCGCTCGGTGTAGCCGCGATCGACCATCCGCGCGACGAAGTCGTCATGCTTCTTCTCGGTCTCGCCGTCCTTCTTCGATCCGAAGGAGATCACCGGAAGCAGATCTTCAACTTGAGAGAAGATACGCTTTTCAATGACTTCCCTGATCTTCTCATAACTCGTCCAGGTCGGATTCTTTCCACCGTTCTGTGCCCGCGAGCGAAGCGAGAACTTCACGACTTCGTTGCGGAAGTCCTTTGGGTTGGCGATTCCGGCCGGTTTTTCGATCTTGCTCAGCTCCTGATTGAGCAATTCGCGATCGAGCAACTGTCCGGTGTCAGGATCCTTGAAGTCCTGATCCTCGATCCAGGCATCGGCATAGTCGACGTAACGATCGAACAGGTTCTGTCCGTAGTCTGAATATGATTCCAGATAGGCTTTCTGGATTTCGTGGCCGATGAACTCCGCATAACGCGGCACCAGCTCGGCCTTGATGAATTCGAGATAACGTTTTTCGACTTCATCAGGCATCTGCTCCCTGCGGATCGCCTGCTCCAGCGTATACATCAGGTGCACGGGATCGGCCCCAATCTCCGACGTGTCGTGATTGTAGGTTGCGGCCAGAACCTTGAACGCGAAGCGCGTCGAGGCACCGTCCATGCCTTCATCAACACCGGCGGCGTCTTTGTATTCCTGAACGCTGCGGGCCTTTGGATCCGACTCTTTCAGGCTTTCGCCGTCATAGACCCGCATCTTGGCGAAGGTGGTCGAGTTTTCGTGCTTGCGAAGCCGCGACATTACGGAGAAGCGCGCCAGGGTTTCCAGCGTCGCCGGTGCGCAAGGTGCGGTGGCGAGTTCGGAGCCCTGAATGAGCTTCTCATAGATCTTCTGTTCTTCGGTGACGCGCAGGCAGTACGGCACCTTGATGACGCAGATACGATCGATGAAGGCTTCATTGTTCTTGTTGGCCTTGAAACTCTGCCACTCGGACTCGTTGGAGTGGGCGAGAATCACGCCAGTGAACGGAATCGCGCCGATATTTTCGGTTCCGATATAGTTGCCTTCCTGCGTCGCCGTCAGCAGCGGATGCAGCATCTTGATCGGCGCCTTGAACATTTCAACGAATTCAAGCACGCCCTGATTGGCGCGGTTGAGGCCGCCGGAATAGCTGTAGGCGTCGGGATCGTTCTGGGCGAAGATTTCGAGCTTGCGGATATCCACCTTGCCGACCAGCGAGGAAATGTCCTGGTTGTTCTCGTCGCCGGGTTCGGTCTTGGCGATGGCGATCTGGCGTAGCCGCGATGGCTGAATGCGGGCGACGCGGAATTGCGAGATGTCGCCGCCGAAAGCTTCGAGCCGCTTGTAGCACCACGGCGACATTAGGCCCGTAAGCCGTCGGCGTGGAATGCCGTATTTCTCTTCGATCATCGGGCCGAGCGTGTCCGGATCGAACAGGCTGAGCGGACTTTCATAAACCGGAGAGAGTTCGTCGCCAGCTTTCAACACATAGATCGGGTGGACTTCCATCAAGGCCTTGAGGCGCTCGGCAAGCGATGATTTGCCGCCGCCGACCGGGCCGAGCAGATAGAGAATCTGCTTGCGCTCTTCGAGGCCCTGCGCCGCATGACGGAAGAAGGCGACGATGCGTTCGATCGTATCTTCCATGCCGTGAAAGCCGGCAAAGGCTGGATAGCTACGGATGGTACGATTCAAAAAAATACGGCCAAGGCGTGGATCCTTGGCCGTGTCTATCATTTGAGGTTCGCCGATCGCCGCCAGTAGGCGTTCCGCCGCGTTCGCATATCGCATCGGGTCTCCTCTGCAGGATTCCAGATACTCGGACATCGACATGTCCGTCTCACTTCTAGCCTCGTAACTTCTAGCGAACGCATTGAACAGAGAATCGTTGTACATGATCCCTCTCTCCTTGCTGGTCGGCCGTCCTGTTGGTCGCGGTGCTCCTAAGGTGGTAACGGAACGCGTCTTTCCGATCGCGACTCAACATCAGCACTATAGCCCTCAGGACACATCCAGGTCCGAAATCGCGCAATGCGATCTGAGTGCAGTGCGCGACTCATATTCAGGCACTTGCTTATAAGTTAGGCGAGTTTTGCCATCTCTCAAGGGCCGGCAAAGCGATTGTCCACGTCTGTGACTCGAACGCCACAAAGTTGCCGTATGTTTTAAAGCTGTCGGAGTCCTGTACCGATGGCGCAGCTTGAATGAGTCGAAACGCGCACAAGAGTGCTGGTGAGCGGAGGTTGCGCTCAGTTCCGATCGCTGGGCAGGACGGGCAGCGGAGTCACCTCGATACCTTCATCTATCAGCGACCGTGCTTCATCCGGCGTCGCTTCGCCGTAGATCGGACGATGTTCGATGTCGCCATAATGCATCTTGCGGGCTTCGGTCGGGAAGCTTTCACCGACATTGTCCGCGTTTCTGGTGACGTGATCGCGCAGTTCTTTCAGCTTGGCGCGCAGCGCGGCTTCCTGCGGCGCCATCATCAGCGGGGCCGTGGTCTCGGAACCCGCGTCAGGGGCGGGGGCCTCTGCGGATGCCGGGTGATTCTTGCTCTTGCTCAGGATACGCGGGGCCATAATGGCCTTCTCGACCTTCACGGATCCGCAATTCGGGCAATTAACCAGTTTGCGCTTCACCTGGGAGTCGTAGGCGCCGGAACTCTGGAACCAGCTTTCGAAAGCATGGCCCTTCTCGCAGCGCAGGTCGTAACGGATCATGTCGCTTGCCGGACAAGGTGCAGATAGTCAGGGCCCGATTTGGGATCGCTGACGCTGAAGCGGCGGCCGTGCTGCAGGGACGGCACGGTCTTGCGCGCTTCCGTCACCTTCGTAGGATCGATCTTGGCCAGAATGAAGCCCGGCTCGACGCCGGTCGCTTCGGCCAGAACCACGCCCCATGGGTCGATAATCAGGGAGTGTCCATAGGTCGCACGCTTGTTCTCATGCACGCCGCCCTGCGCGGCCGCAAATACGAAGCAGCCGGTTTCGATGGCGCGGGCGCGCAGCAGCGTGTGCCAATGGGCTTCGCCGGTCTTCTGGGTAAAAGCCGACGGCACGGTGAGGAACGACGCGCCGCTTTCGGCCAATGCGCGGTACAGCGCCGGGAAGCGGACGTCGTAGCAGATGGTCAGGCCGATGCGGCCCCAGGGAAGGTCGGAGATGACGGCAGTCTCGCCCGGCTGATAATTCGCGGATTCGCGATAGCTCTCGCCGTTCGGCAGGTCGATATCGAACATGTGGATCTTGTCGTAGCTCGCCAGGACATTGCCGTCCGGTCCGATCAGGAACGAGCGGTTGGCGGCGCGTTCCGGATTGGCCAGCACGGCCAGCGATCCGATATGCAGGTAGATCTTCAGCTCTGCGGCGAGCGCGCGATAGGACTTCAGCGAGAGGTCGTCTTCCTCCGGGCGCAGATGTTCGAACAGCGCGGTGCGATTGAGCTGCATCATGTTGCTCACTTCCGGCGTGAGCACATAGTCGGCGCCGGCGAGCGCGGCTTCGCGGATCAGATGGCGGCCCTGTTCGAGGCTCGGCTCCGGCAGCAGGCCAGTGCGCATCTGCACCATGGCGGCGGTGAAGGTCTTGGGCTCGGACGTCGAGGATGTCTGGCTCATGAGGTGGCCTTTTCACCTGCGATCAAGGCGTCAAATTTGCCTTCGCGGTCCAATGCATAGAGATCGTCGCAGCCGCCGATCAGCGTGCCGCCGATGAAAATCTGCGGGAAGGTGGCGCCGGGGTAGGTACGGTCGAACATTTCTTGGCGCAGCTTCGGATCGGTCGCGGTGTCGAAATGGGTGAATGCGGCTTTCTTGCGCTGGAGCAGTGAGATCGCCGCGCTGCAATAGCCGCAGCCGGGGCGGGTGTAGATTTCAATCGCGGCGGCCATCTGGTGCTCCGGTTCGCAGGAAGTGTCTGATTATATGGGGACCTTGTGGGCCTCCACAACCCGCGCAAAGACCAACACATCGACCTGGGCCGCCTTGGCGCGCAGCAGCGCCCGTGCGCAGGCGTCCGTCGTGGCACCCGAAGTCAGCACGTCGTCGACCAGAATGACGCGGCGGCCCTGGATTTCAACCTGGCGTTCAGGTGGGACCTTGAAGGCGCCCTGCACATTGCTGGCGCGCTCGGCGCGCGACAGGCCAATCTGGTGTTCGGTCGGACGTATTCGCCGCAAGGCATCGCGGGATATTGCAACGCCGCTCTGCTGGCCGATTGCCCACGCCAGCGCGCCGGACTGGTTGAAGCGCCGGCTGAAGCCGCGCCGCCAATGCAGCGGCACCGGCACCAGAATATCGGCGTCTACTAGCAATTCCTTCCCCGCACGCGCCATCCAGCGACCCATGGTTGGCGCGAGGTCTGTCCGGTCATGATATTTCAACTGGTGCACGAGTGCGCGGGCGACGTCGTCATAGCGCACGGCCGCGCGGGCGCGCTGATAGGCCGGCGGATCGGCGATCGCCTGCATCGACAGGATATCCGGGCCGGGATCATAGACAAACGGAATGCCGAGCCGGCTGCAAAAGGGCGGTGCGATGAAGGAGAGCTTGCCCCAGCAGGCCGCGCAGACGCCTTCGCCCGCGACAGGTTCCCGGCAGGCGACGCAGAGCGTCGGCAGTGCGATGTCGAGCGCAAGACGGGCGGTTTGCGTCCATGCAGACCGGCAAAGCCTCAGCGCGCCGCGCAATTGCGCGGGGAGGGACCATGACACTGTCGCCTCTGCGTCCATAGGTTGAAGGCTAGAGCCCTCCTGCGCTGATCTCAAGCGCGATTGCCAGATCCCCGGTCTTCGGCGTACCAAGCCGCATGGCTCAGACCCCAAATGCCGCACCTGTTCTGTTCGACCGCGCTCTGCTGCGGGCGCGGCAGGCGCGTGCGTCGCGGCTGGGCGCCGAGAATTTCCTGCTGGATCGTGTCGTCGCCGACATGGATGAGCGATTGCAGGCGGTGCTGCGCCAGTTCGACAATGCCGCCGACGTCGCGACGCCGGGCAACCATCTGCGCGATATCGTGGCCGGGCGTGTCGGCCGTCTCACACATACCGACGTGCCCGATGTCGAAGGCGACGGTCTCAATCTCGCGCCGGCGTCGCTCGATCTCGTCATCTCCGCGCTTGGGCTGCACTTCGTTAACGATCTGCCTGGCGTGATGGCGCAGATTCGCCGCGCGCTGAAGCCTGATGGCCTGCTGCTGGCAGCGATGCTCGGCGGCGACACGCTGACCGAACTGCGGCAGAGCTTCGCCGCGGCGGAAGCCGAACGCGAAGGCGGCATCTCGCCTCGCGTCGCACCAATGGCCGATCTGCGCGATGTCGGCGCCTTGCTGCAGCGCGCGGGATTTGCGCTGCCGGTGACCGATGTCGATCGCGTCGTGGTGCGCTACGACAGCGCCTTCGGTCTGATGCAGGATCTGCGCAGGATGGGCGCCACCAATGTGCTGGTCGAGCGCCGCCGCGCACCGCTGCGCCGCGCGACGCTGCTGCGCATGGCGCAGATCTACAGCGAGCGTTTTGCCGATTCGGACGGCCGCATCCGCGCGACCTTCGACGTCATCTGGTTGTCCGGCTGGGCGCCGCATGAGAGCCAGCAGAAGCCGCTGAAGCCGGGCTCGGCGAAAGCAAGTCTCGCCGACGCGGTGAAGGGGCTGAAGCCCTAGAGCAGATCGATCAGATGCGGGATCAGCGGGATATCCGCGGCGGGCATCGGATAGTCGCGCAGCTTGCTCGGCCGCACCCATTTGAGGTTCTGGCCTTCCTTCGAGATCGCAAGGCCTTCCCAGCGCCGGCAGATATAGAGCGGCATCAACAGATGGAAGTCCTCATAGGCGTGGCTGGCGAAGGTCAGCGGCGCGAGGCAGGCTTCCTTCACGGAGATCCCGAGCTCCTCGTGCAGCTCGCGGATCAGCGCCGCTTCCGGCCGTTCGCCGGGCTCGAGCTTGCCGCCGGGAAATTCCCACAGGCCGGCCAGCGCCTTGCCTTCCGGCCGCTGCGCGATCAGCACGCGGCCGTCAGGATCGATCAATGCGCAGGCGACGACGAGGACGAGTTTCATAGGGCTATGACGCTGTTGTTGGTTGTCTGGGACATGTGTGGGGCACAGGGAACGATTGCGTCGCCTGCTTTTCCGGGGGCGCTCTCATTGTTCGGTATGAGAGTTTTGGTTGCAGCATCGTTCGGGGTTACCTGAATGTCGACATGGGTCGTGAGCTGGACGCGCGGCAGTTCGATGATGTAGTCGACCGCATCCGCTCCCGAATAGTCGCTGCTGGGCATGTAAACCAGTTGCAGTGCGCGCATGCGTTTCCCGACACAGGTCTGATCGTCCCCGGCCACATTCTTTTGCGGGGTGACCATGATCGTCCGTCCGCACAGACTGCCATGCGACGGAGGTTTGGCGATAGTGAGCTTGGGCAGTACCGGCTCACATTTCGCGTTCCATCGCACCGCGAAGCCAAGGCCGACCTCCTGACCGGCCTTGACGCTGCGGGCGAGCGTGCGTGTCCTGCTCGATGGCTGATCCTGCGCTTCGGCGGTGCCGAGGGGCATTGCGACGGCACAGGCAAGGATCAGAGCCCCTGTCATGCCAGCCATCGCGCATATCTTCATCGGCATTCGTCCGCAGGCGCAGCAGGAAGCTACGACCGATAGTCGCCGTTGATGGCGACATATTCCTTGGTGAGGTCGCAGGTCAGCACACGGTCGCGGCCCTTACCGAGGCCGAGCGTAACCTTGATCTGCACCTTCGGGTTCTTCATCGCGTTGGACACTTCGGTCTCGTCATAGGACGGATCGCGCGCGCCCAGCTTGGCGACGCGGATGCCGTTGAAGGAGATCGAGAGCTTGTCACGGTTGGCGGGCTCGCCCGCCTTGCCGACGGCCATCACCACGCGGCCCCAATTGGCGTCCTCGCCGGCAATCGCCGTCTTCACCAGCGGCGAATTGGCGATCGACATGGCGATCTTGCGTGCCGAGGCCTTGGTCGTCGCGCCTTCGACGACGACTTCCACCAGCTTGCGCGCGCCTTCACCGTCGCGCGCGACCTGTTCGGCGAGGTCGTTGAGAATGACGTTCAGCGCCTTCACGAAGGGCTTCAGCCTGATGTCGCTAGCCTTGGTGATCTTCGGTGCGCCCTGTGCGGCTGCGGCGCCGGTGGCGAACATCAAGAGTGTGTCCGAGGTCGAGGTGTCACCATCGATGGTCACGGCGTTGAACGAATCCTCCACGCCGGCCTTCAGCAGTGCCTGCAACGCGGGCGCCGAGATCGGCGCGTCGGTGAAGATGAAGGACAGCATCGTCGCCATATCCGGCGCGATCATGCCGGCGCCCTTGGCCATGCCGTTGATCGTGACCTTGGCCTTGCCGAGTTTCACGGTGGCGGTGGCGACCTTCGGGAAGGTGTCGGTGGTCATGATCGCCCTGGCGGCGTCCATCCAGCCGTCAGGTCCGGCGCTTTCCGCGAGCGTGGCGAGCACGCCGTTGAACTTGGTGGCATCGAGCGGTTCGCCGATCACGCCGGTCGAGGCGAGAAAGATCTCGTCCGGCTTGCAGCCGACGGCCTTGGACGCGATGTCGCCGGTGAGCTTGGTCGAGGCCTTGCCGGTCTTGCCGGTGAAGGCATTGGCATTGCCCGAATTGACCACCAGCGCCTGCGCCTTGCCGTTCTTCAGCACCGCGCGGCACCACTCCACGGGAGCCGACGGGCACTTCGACTTGGTGAACACGCCGGCTGCCGTCGTGCCCTTGTCCATCACCGCGAGCAGCACGTCGGTGCGGCCCTTGTAGCGGATGCCGGCGGCGGCCGTGGCGAGGCGCACGCCTGCGATAGCGGGCATCTCGGGAACGTCGGTCGGGGCGAGGGGGGAGACGGGGGACGGCTTGGCCATGAGTGCTTTCAGCTTTCGTAAAAAGATGAAGCGCTCTGTATCACCTCTGCCACCATGGTGGGAGAGGGCTTCATGGTGAAGGGAGCAATGTCATGGCTTCGTCATGCGGCCCCGTCCGGTCGCGCATGATCCTCTGAAAACCGGGACTAGCCCGGGCCGAATTTGAACTTACCGTCGTCTTCGAGGAAGGGGCCGCTCCGCATATAGAGCTGGCCGTTCTCGCCGATGAAGAAGAGCGTGTTCTTCGGCACTTTCTTGGCGCCCTTCAGCAGGAACTTGGCATTGCTGGTGCCCATCTTGTACGCGAAGGTTTTGCCTGACGCGTCGTAGCCATAGCCCATGTCGGGCGAGAGCACCCAAGGGACGGTGCCCGGCGTGGGTGCCTGAGCAAGTGCAGGGTCGGCCAGGGCCGATGTCATCAGTGCGGCGGCGCACAGCATCGTAAAGGCTCGAGCGGTCATCCCAATTCTCCGAAAAGTGTTTTTGAATGTGCATCGCGACTGCGCGGTTGTCTTGAACAAATCACGAACGGCAACAGGCCGTCAATACGACATGCGGTCGCGACAGAGTTTGTTATTTCGCAAGCCTAGTCCGGCGACTATCTTTCGCATTCGGGCTAAGCCGGTCCACGATGAATTCGGCGATGGGGATGATTCGACAATGCGCGTGATGGTGAAAAGTCTTCTGGTTGCGGGTGCGGTGGTATTGGCGCCCGGTCTTGCTGCGGCGGATGATTACAAGCTCAGCAACAATCAGCGTATTGCCTGCGGCCGCGGCCTCAGCGCCGGCAAGCTGAGCACGGCCACCTGCCGTTCCTACGCCTATCTGTTCAACACCAGGACCTCCGAATATTTCCGGTGTTCGGTGTCGCTGTCGATGACGCGTGACGCCAAGGAAGTCATCAATGTGCAGACCGACGGCGGATGCGTGAAGAAGCCGCGCGTGTTCGATACCGACTCCAGCTATTCGTTCGATGCGACCGAAACCGAGCCGCCGAACACCAATTCGTTCTTCGGCAATGGCGGCTTTGTCATATGGGCGAGCGACAACACCCAGCAGAAAGTCCGCGGCTGCGTCACGATCCCGTCGGGACTTGGCTCCGATGTGTCGCGCTGCATCGACATGAAGTTCGAATAGGCGAATTCCTTTTCCCACTGCGCAGTTATCGTAGGATGGGGTGACACTCTCAGTCGTCATGGCTGGACTTGTTCTGGCCATCCACGCCTTTCTTCGTGTGTCGCCAAGCCGTGGATACCCGGGACATCTAGCGAAGCCCGCTTCGCGCTGCCCGCGCATGACGGCGTTTGGTTTGGGCAGTCGCGCGTCACGCGATTTCCGATTCAACTGTCAAACAGCCACTACTCTCCAGACATGCGTCATCACCCCTGTTGTTTGCGGCGCGGGGGCGCCGTCGTGTCTTGCATTCCCGCCCCCTTGTGAGAGGGCGTGCGGAACGCCGGGTGCCCGTCGCACCCTTGGGCCTGATGCGAATGCGGTCTTCCGCAATGCAGAGTGCATCAGGACTTTCGGACGCGCTGGGCGAAGTGCCCGACGTTCCGCCTGCGGTGTTTTTTCGGTTGCCTGCATATCTGCCATGGCGAACGGTCCCATCACCAAAATTAGTGTCCCAGGGCGGAGGGACAGGGTAGCCGCAAAGCACTTGAGCCGGACACATTTCGATTTGGTCGTCCGTCACACTGTCCAGGGATCTTTCCATCTCAAGGCCGGCCGTCTCCTTGCCAGTGGCAGTGCTGGCGCAGATCCGTCCTGCCCGAAGACAGACGTCACCCATGAACCGCGTAACGCCGCATCTCCGGCGTCCACCGCATCCCACCCCGCGAACGTGACGATCGCGATCGCCCCTCTCGGTGGGGCAGGACGGAGGGGAATATAATCAAGGTAGGTGTATTGTCAATGAGAGATAGGAAAAAATGTTTATGTGATGTCTTGCCACCCTACTCTCGTCATTCCGGGGCGCGGCCGGCACTTGCCGGACGCGAACCCGGAATCTCAGCACGGGAGTCTCTAGTCAGCGCAAAACACTCCGGGATTCCGGGTTCGCATTGCAGCGGCTGCGTCGCTTTCATGCGCCCCGGAATGACAGTGGAAACTCAGGGCTCGCACTCTGCCGGCTTCGCCGGCGACGCGCGCCCCGGAATGACAACGATGTGCAATCGCCAGCCTTAAAAACAAAGGGCACGCGCAGATGCGCGTGCCCTTCGATGTGTTGAGCTCAAGAAGAGAGCAAGACAGACAGGCGCGTGAAACGCCCTGCCAATCCTGCGCTGCCCTTACTCCGGCTTGATGCCGGCGAACTGGGCGACCTTGCCCCACTTCTCGATTTCCGACTGCACATAGGCATCCATGTCGGCCGGCGAACCGCCGGTCGGATCGGCGCCGAGCTTGATCAGGCGGGCGGTGCCGTCGGCCGACTTGATGAACTTGTCGGTCGAGGCATTGAGCTTGGCGATGATCTCCTTCGGCGTCTTGGCCGGCGCCGCGATGGTGAACCAGGAGGCGGCGTCGTAGCCGGGAACGCCAGCTTCGGCGATGGTCGGAATGTCCTTCATCGGCTCCCAGCGCTTGGCGGTGGAGACGGCGAGCGGACGGATCTGGCCGCTCTCCGCGAAAGGCTGTGCGGCGGGCAGGTTGTCGATCATCAGATGGACGCGGCCACCGATCAGGTCGGTGAGCGCGGGGGCGCTGCCTTTGTAGGGCACGTGGGTGAGCTTCACGCCGGTCATCGACTTGAACAGTTCGGTCGACAGATGTGCGGTCGAACCGAGACCAGGCGTGCCGTAGAAATATTCGTCCGGCTTGGCCTTGGCGAGTTCGATGAATTCCTTGACGCTCTTGGCTGGCAGTGAGTTGGTCACCGAGAACAGGTTCGGCACCTTGGCGATCACGATCACCGAGGCCAGATCCTTGACCGGATCATAGGTCATGTTCTTGAACACGAACTTGTTGATGGCGTGGGTGCCCGGCGTGCCGACCAGGAAGGTGTAGCCGTCGCCTTCGGCCTTGGCGACGAAATCAGCGGCGATGTTGCCGCCGGCGCCGGCCTTGTTCTCGACGATGAACTGCTGGCCCATCTCTTCGGACATCTTCTGCGCGACGACGCGGGCCAGAATGTCGGTGGTGCCGCCGGCCGCGAACGGAACGATGAACTTCACCGGCTTGGTGGGCCACTCTGCGGCGCTGGCGCGGCGCGACAGGATCGGCAGCGTGCCGAGGGCAGCCGCGCCGCCGAGGATCACGGAGCGGCGGGACGGGAAGCGGGTCGATGATGACATCTCGAAGAGTCCTTTTGCATATCGGGCAGGCCGCGCGGCTGCGACGCGCGATCTGATTGAGGGTGTTTAAGACATTGACGGGAGGCCGGGATCAAGTGGGAACCGGCACGGCTGGAGTAACGAACCCGAGGGCGGTTCGCTCCTGCGACTCATCTGCGCAACCGGCAGGTCCTTTCAGCTTCTCCCGATCAGGCGTTTCCATGGACAACATGCATGGGAACGTACTGGGTAGATGGTACTATTCTGCACTGCAAGTTGCTACCGCAATGCAATACCATCCTTAAGCATTTGGTACTAACGCGTGATGACGTGCGTCGGAAGGTCGCGTTTCCGGCATGGTGAGGACGAACAGGATAAGGCCCAGGCCCGCCAAACCGGCAAGCGCCAGGAAGGCAGCGCTATAGCCGGCCTTCACCACGATCACGCCGGCAAAGGCGGTACTGAGCGCGCCGCCGAGCCCTGCCGCGGTGGCGATCGCGCCCTGGCTGATATTGAAGTGACCGGTGCCGTAAGTGAGGTCTGCGACGACGAGTGGAAAGATCGCGCCGAAGATTCCGGCGCCGACGCCGTCGAGCAATTGCACGCCGACCAGCCAGTAGGGATTGTCCGAGAGTGGATAGAGCGCGCCGCGCAGCGCCAGCACGGCGAGCGCGCAGGCGAAGATCGGCTTGCGGCCCCAGACGTCGGCCTTGCGGCCGACAAGCACGGCGACCGGCACCATCACCAATTGCGCCGCGACGATGCAGACCGACATCAGCGTGGTGCCGAGTTCGCTGTTCACCAGTGCGAGTTTCTGGCCGACCAGCGGCAGCATCGCCGCATTGGAGAAATGAAACAGCACGGTGGCAGCGGCAAAGATCAGGAGCGGTTTGCAGGTCAGCAGCACCTGAAAGCCGGATGGGCGCTCGCCAGCATCATGATCGTGCGGATCGTCGAGATCGCCGAGGCCGCGGGCCATCTGGTGATCGATGGCACCGGCGGGGATCGACAGCGTCGCAAGGATGCTCGCGGCGGCCATGGCCGCCATCAGCCAGAACACGACGATGGGCCCGAAAGAATAGGCGAAAATGCCGGCCAGCAGGGCCGCCGTCGCATTGCCTGCATGGTTGAAGGCCTCGTTGCGGCCGATGCGCCGGGCGAAGGCTCTGGGACCGACAATGCCGAGGGTGACCGCGGCCAGCGCCGGCGCGAAGACGGCGGCAGCGACGCCGGTCAGCGCCTGAGTCGTCGCAACGAACAGGAAGCTCGGATAGAGCGGCAGCACGATCGAACCGAGCGTGACGATGACGGCGGCCACGACGATGGCAGCGCGCTTGGCCGTGGTCTTGTCGATCAGGGCGCCGGCCGGCGTCTGTGCGACGATCCCGGCGAGGGCTGCGACCGACATCACGACGCCGATCGAGGCTTCATCCCATTTCTGGACTGTGAGGAGATAGATGGCGAGATAGGGCCCCAGGCCATCGCGGACATCGGCAAGAAAGAAGTTCAGTGCGTCGAGGGGATGTTTGATCGTATCGGCGTCGTCGTGCACGTGTCGGTCCTCACGGCACGGCGGTGCCCGGCAGGCAACGGCGGTCGAGTGATCCGGTTCCAGGGCATTCGGGCTGGCCGCCGCCTATCAGCCGTCGTCGTCGATACGAGGATGACAAAGGAGAGGTCCGCGATCAACCGCTTAAAGACAAAGGCCGCGACACTTGCGTGTCGCGGCCTGAAATCAGGTCTTTTGGGCCGGTGTTACTTCCCGATGCCCTTTTCCTTGAAGTATTTCAGCGCGCCCGGATGGAACGGCACCGGCGAGCGGTCCTGCACCTGGTTGTCGAGCGAGAAGCTTTCGGCTTCCTTGTGCACGGCGACGATGTCGGCCTTCTTCTCCACCAGCGTCTTGACGATGTTATAGGCGTCGTCGTCGCTCATCTTGTTGCCGGTGACGATGATGTTCCAGACCTCGGTATTGGCGTTGTCCTTGTCCATGCCGGGATAGATGTTCTTGGTTATGGTCGAGGGTGAATACAGCTTGCCGTATTTGGTGTTCATCTTCTCGGCGAGGTCGCTGTGGTCGATCAGCTTCATCTTCACGCCCGGCGTGGCGGCGAGATCAGTGACGGCTGCGGTCGGGACGCCTCCGACCCACATGAAGGCGTCGATCTTGCGATCCTTGATGGCGTTGACGCTTTCGGCGACGCCGAGGCGCTCGCGCTTCATGTCCTTGTCCTTGTCGAGGCCGGCGGCTTCCAGCACGCGGAACGCCATCACCTCGGTGGCGCTGCCTGGCGAGCCCGTGGAGACGCGCTTGCCCTTGAGGTCGGACATCTTCTCGATGCCGGTGCCTTCCACGGTCACCACATGCATGCGGTTCGGATAGACCACCAGCAGGGTCTGCAGCGGAACCTTGCCGCTCTTGAACTTGTCTTCGCCCTTGAAAGCATCGAGCGCGGCGTCGGCCATGGTGAATCCCATTTCGCTCTGGCCCGAGGCGATCAGCTTGAGGTTATCGACCGACCCGCCGGTGACTTCCGCGGTGGCCTGGGTGTTCGGGAGTGCCTTGGACAGCACATTGGCGATGGCTCCGCCGAGCGGATAATAGACGCCGCCGGTGCCGCCGGTGCCGATCGCCATGGTTTTCTGCTGCGCGATGGCCGCGCCTGCAAGGCCGGCAGTGGCGACCAGCGCCACGGCAATCGATGTTTTTCTGAAACGCTTGAACATGGTTCCTCTCCTCCAGTTTTCCTGTGATGTCGCGGTGACTATTTCACCGCGCCGACTTCCTTGAGATATTTGAGCGTGCCGGGGTGATAGGGCGCCGGCGATTGCGCCGGTGTCTGCGTCGCCAGATTGATGTTCTCGGCCTCTTTATGCACGGCGACGAGATCGGCCTTGTTCTCGAAGATGGTTTTGGTGATCGCATAGGCCGTCTCGTCCGACATCTTGTCGGTGGCCATGATCTGATTCCAGGCGGCGAAGCCACGGCTGTCGGTGGTCTGACCCGGATAGCTGCCGGCCTTGATCACGCTGGGCGCGAAGATCTGGCCGTATTTCTTCACGATCGGATCCAGCAGGTAGTCGATATCGATCAATTTGATCGTCACGCCCGGCGTCGCCGCGAGATCGACTACCGCGGCAGTCGGCACACCGCCGCCCCAGAAGAAGGCATCGATCTTGCGATCCTTGAGCGCGGATGCAGATTCAGCCACCGACAGCCGCTCGCGCTTGACGTCCTTGTCTTTGTCGAGGCCGGCAGCCTCCAGCAAACGGAAGGTCTGCGCCTCGGTGGCGCTGCCCGGCGCGCCGCCGGAAATGCGCTTGCCTTTCAGATCTGCGAATTTCTCGATGCCGGTGCCGGCAATGGTCACCACATGTACCGGGCTGGAATAGACCGCGACGATGGTGAGCAGTGGCACCGGCTTCTTGAACTTGTTCTCGCCCTTCACGGCGTCGGATGCGACGTCACCGGTCATGAAGCCGAGATCGGCCTGGCCGGTTTCCAGCAGCTTGATATTGTCGACGCTGCCGCCGGTGACTTCGCCGGTGGCCTGGGTGTGCGGGAGCTTCTTCGACAACAGGTTCGCAAGGCCGCCGCCGAGCGGATAGAAAATGCCGCCGGTGCCGCCAGTGGCAATGGCGATGGTCCTGTCTTCCGCAGAAGCGCCGGTCGCGGCGCAGGCCATGCCGAGCAGAGCAAGGCTGAACGCCCCATGTCTGAACGCCCCGTGTCTGAAAGCTGTCCATCTCATCGCGTCACTCCCTGAAGTCGGCGGCGCCGCTTATCTGCGGCGTCCGCTGTCATGCGATAACTTGACGTTATTCGTGTCTGTCGTTGGTCATGCCGGTAACGGTTGCGTCCTCGTCCTTGCCTGCCACACCAGCACGCCGAGGCCGATGATGAGGCCGGGCACAAATGTGTAACTGATGTCGCGGCCGATGATCGATTCGATGATCGCCTCGATCAGGCTTGGAAACACCAGCAGCAATCCCGATAGCAGAAGCAGGCCGCGCTCCACTGGCGTATTATGTCGCAGGCCCCAGTTTTGCGCGACGGCGGCGAGCGCGAGCAGGCCGCAGGTGGTCTTGAAGGTGATTTCCAGGATATCCACCCACGAGCCGCCCTTCGGAATGTTCAGCAACAGGCCGACGCCTTGCGGATCGCAGACGAAGACGAACGGCACCAGGAAGGCCGGCAGCGTGTATTTCCACGACTGCAATGTGGTGCGGTAGGGATCGCCGCCAGTGATCGCGGCTGCCGCAAAAGGCGACAGCGCAGTGGGCGGCGAGACTTCCGAGAGCACAGCATAATAGAAGATGAACATGTGGGCGGCGTAGTCGGGTACGCCGAGCTTGATCAGCGCAGGTGCGGCGATCACCGCACAGATGATGTAGGACGCGGTGACAGGCACGGCGAGGCCGATGATCCAGACGATCAGGGCGGTGTAGATCGCCGTCAGCAACAGGCTGCCGCCGGCATAGGAAATCACGATCGACGAGAATTTGAGACCGAGGCCGGTGAGCGTGACGACGCCGACCACGATACCGGCGCAGGCGCAGGTGGTGGCCGCATTGAGTGCGCCGATCGAACCGTCGGCCAGCGCCTTCACCAGCTTCTTCGGCACCAGCGCTGTATCCTTGCGCAGGAAGCTGAGCGCGAAGGTGACCAGCGTGGCGTAGAATACCGACAGCGATGGCGAATAGCCGATGATCATGAAGACGACGACGGCGAGCAGAGAGATGAAGTGGAAGCCGTAGCGCTTGGTCATCTCGCCGAGCGAGAGCTCGGGCTTGATCTGGACGTTTTTCGCACCGAAGCGCTTGGCGTCGATCTCGACCATGATCAGAAGCGACAGATAATAGAGACAGGTCGGGATGGTCGCCATCCAGATCACGTCGAGATAGCTGATCTTGAGAAACTCGGCGATCAGGAACGCCGCAGCGCCGAGCACCGGCGGCGACAGGATGGCGCCGAGACCGCCCGCTGCAAGCAGGCCGCCGGCGGCATTCTTTTCGAAGCCGGCCTTCGACAGCATGGGTGCAGCCACGGTGCCGATCATCACCGTGGTGGCGACGCCGGACCCCGAGGGGCCACCGAGCAGGAACGACGACAGCACCACGGTGCGGCCGGCGGCATTGGGTTTGCCGCCCATCAGCGCCAGCGAGAAGTCGATGAAGAATTTGCCGGCGCCGGACATCGACAGGAAGGCGCCATAGATCGTAAACAGGATGATCAGCGTGGCCGACACGTCCACCGCAACGCCGAAAATGCCTTCCAGCGTGATGAACAGATGGCCGACGAGACGCGGCAGGTCGTAGCCGCGATGGGTCCAGGGCGCCGGCAGATGCGGGCCGAGCATCGCATAGGCAATGAAGAACAGCGACACGACCGGCATGATCAGTCCGGTGGTGCGGCGCGTTGCTTCCAGCAGCAGCACGATGAAGACGATGCCGACAATGACGTCCATATGATCCGGCACGGTGGCGCGGTCGGTGAAGTCGTCGCCGCCCCACAGCGCATAGGCGATGGTGGCAATGGCGACGATGCCCGGCACGATGTCCCACCAGCGCACGCGATTGCGGAAACGCGCCGCCACGGGGAACAGCAGGAAACTCAGGATCAGGGTGAAGGCGACGTGGACATAACGCAGCTCCTGCGTCGGCACGATGGCGTAGGCGGCATAGAGATGAAACAGGCTCATCACCACGGCGATGCCGGTGGAGATCGTCCCGGCCCAGCCAAGCAGGCGATTGGTTGCGCCTTCATCGGCTTCGATGAACGCTTCAGCCTTTGCCAATGCCTCGTCTGAGACGGCAACGGTTTCATCGCTCGCGTTTGATTTCTGGTCAGCCATGTTTCTTCCCCCGGGATATTTCCCGCAGCCGGCTTTGCCGGCCTTATTCTTCTGAGTGCGGGGCATTCATGCCGTTTTACCCGGCTGGCGCAAGGGCTTACGGGTGAAACTTTCGTCGCGGCAACGGCGTTCGCTGCGGGGACGCCGTTGACCCCGTGAGGGCCGTGGTTCACTTTCGCGGCCTGAATGACAGGAATAAAATGAATATGAGGAAGCGCCTGCTGGCGGCGCTGGCAAGTGTCGCCGTCCTATGCAGTGCAACCGCGCGCGGGGAGCCGTCGTCCATCACGCTGCTGACCGGTAATACGTCCGGGATCTATTTTCCGCTCGGTGTGTCGATCGCGATGATCTATGCGGACATTCCCGGCGCGAAAATTCAGGTGCAGACAACCGACGGTTCGGTCGAGAACCTCTCGCGGCTGCAGCAAGGCACAGGGCAGGTGGGTTTTGCGCTCGGCGATGCGCTGAAGGACGCCTGGGCCGGCAACGCCACGGCGGGTTTCGACGGCAAGCAGGACCGGCTGCGGGTGATCGGCGCGCTCTATCCGAATTACATCCAGATCGTTGCCACCAAGGAGAGCGGCATCAGGACGCTCGGCGATCTCAAGGGCAGAAGCCTGTCGGTCGGCGAGCGGAGGTCGGGCACCGAGCTGAATGCCCGCGCCATTCTCGGCGCTGCGGGTTTTCGTTACGAAAATCTCGGCGAGATCAGGTACATTTCGTTTGCTGAATCCACCACGATGATGATCGAGAAAAAGCTGGATGCGACGTTGCAGTCTGCCGGTCTCGGCGTCACGTCGATCAAGGAACTCAGCGAGGCCACGGACATCGTCATCGTGCCGGTGCCGCCGCCACTGGTGAAAAAGATCGGTGCGCCGTTCAAGCCGGACAGGATTCCAGCCCGGACCTATGTCAGTCAGGACAAATCGGTGCCGACCGCATCGGTGATGAACTATCTGGTGACGAGCAGTGCCGTGCCGGACGACCTCGTCTATGAGATGACGAAGCGCCTGTTCGATGGCCTCGACGAATTGGCCATCGCGCACCGCGCCGGTCACGAGATCCGGCTGGCGAGCGCCGTGGGTAAGAGCCCGGTGCCGCTGCATCCCGGCGCACTGCGCTACTATCGGGAAAAGGGCCTGATCAAATAAGTCATCGTTGTCGGCTTTCGGCGGCTATTGGCGCTCTTTGAGGCGCGCGTCATCCGGGCTAGGATGATGACGGGCTGGGCGTATCGATGAAATTCTCCGGGACGGCATTGTGTCTGTGTGTTGCCGCATCAGTGCTTGCGCTGACGAACACGGCTGCGCCGGGATGGGCCGCTGATCGAGAGCTGAGCTGTGCTCTCGACACCCCCCTTCCGCTTGATGAGACCATCAGCATCTGCGGGCTGGTCATCAATTCCACCGCCGGCCTCCGCGAGCGCGTCGGTGCTTTGATCGTGCGCGCCGAGTTGCGGCTGAAGCAGGATGATCCCGGCAAGGCGATCGCGGACTGCGATCAAGCCATCGGTCTCGATCCCCTGTCGACTACTGCACTCGATGCGCGCGGCAGGGCGCTGGCTGCAGACAAGAAATTTGACCGGGCGCTGGATGACTTCGACCGGGCAATCAGGCTCGATCCGCATGATACCCGGCTGTTCGCAGGGCGCGCCGCGACCTTCGCCGCCATGCATGAAAATCGTCTGGCGGTTCGCGATTATACTGAAGCGGTTCGCCTCGATCCCAATCGGGTGCAAAGTCTCGTGGACCGGGCCGCCGCCTACGCCAAGGTCAAGCGCTTCGATCTGGTCATCGACGACCAGAGCGATATCATTCGTCTGGAGCCGACGGCGGAACATTACGATGCACGCGGCCAGTCCTATGCGCGCAACAATGCCTATGCCCGCGCGATTGCGGATTTCGACGCGGCGATCAGGCTGGAGCCGAAGGCCAGCTACTTCATGAATCGCGGGAATGCCTTCAGTCTCAGCGGCGCCTATGATCGCGCCATCGCCGATTACGACATCGCCATACAGCTTCAGCCCGATCTGGCGATGGCCTACAACAATCGCGGTGTCGCCTGGCGCGACAAGGGCGACCTTGAGCGCGCGCTGGCCGATTTCGACGCGGCCGTTCAGATCGATTCAACGCTGGATATCGCGTTGCGACATCGCAAGCAGCTTGAGAAATATCGCGTGGCGGCGCGCAAGCCGGCGATCGGATTGCATCCATCCGCCGATGCTGGCAGTCGATAGACGATGACGCGCATCGATTCATCTGTAAGCCTGCGCCGCCTTTTATGGGCGCTGGCCTTGCTGTGCTGGCCGTTGCCCGACAACGCATGGTCGGCGGTCAACGAGCCCGCGCCGACAGCTCCGGTCGATCCTGCGCTGTGCGCTGCGGCTGTCGCGTCCAGCGACGATGACAGGATCGTCGCGGAATGCGGCGCGCTGATCGACAATGAGAAGACAGAGCGGCCCGACCGGTTGAAAGCGCTGATCATGCGCGCGGGTGTTTACGTACGCAAGGAGCAGACCGATCGCGCCATCGCCGATTATGACACGGCGCTACGGCTCGATCCGACGCAGGCCGTTCTGTTCAATGCGCGCGGCGAACTCTGGCGCAAAAAGGGCGATCGGCCGCGCGCTGTCCGCGACTTTGGCGCGGCGATCAAGCTTGATCCGCAATTCGAGACAGCGCGGGCCAATTACAAGGCGCTGGCGCAGGAGATCGAGCGGATCGGCGTGGAGATGTCGGTCAAGCCACAACCTAAGGCACCCTTGAAATAGCCGGCCATCCCGTGACAATGACAAGATAATGAACTCTGGCGGTAAAGCCGGGGCGGGAGAGACGCCAATGACAAATTGCAATGCCAGCCGCTATCACGAGGTTCATGCGCAGTCGCTTGCGGATCCCGAGGGCTTCTGGGGCGAAGCCGCAAAGGCGATCGACTGGATCGCGCCGGCGAAGAAGGTGTTCGATCCGTCCGTGGGTCTTTACGGCCGCTGGTTTGTCGGCGGCGTGCTCAACACCTGCTACAACGCGCTGGATCGTCATGTCGCGGGTGGCCGCGCCGATCAGGTCGCGCTGATTCACGACTCGCCGCTGACGGGTGAGATCCGGAAATTCACTTATGCAGAGCTGCTGCATGAGGTGCAGGTGCTCGGCGCCATCCTGCAGGACCTCGGTGTCGGCAAGGGTGATCGCGTCATCCTCTATATGCCGATGGTGCCGGAAGCTGTGGTCGCCATGCTTGCCTGCGCGCGCATCGGCGCGGTGCATTCGGTGGTGTTCGGCGGCTTCGCGGCGAAGGAGCTCGCGACGCGTATCGAGGATGCGCGGCCGAAGCTGATCCTGTCCGCGAGCTGCGGGATCGAGCCGGGCCGCATCGTGCAATACAAGCCGCTGCTGGATGAAGCGATTACGCTCGCCAGCGTGAAGCCCGATGGCTGCATCATCCTGCAGCGTCCGCAGCATGGCTGCGATCTCGTGGCCGGCCGCGATCACGACTGGGCCGAATTGCGCAGCAAGGCGATGGCGGCGAGGAAGTCCGCCGATTGCGTGCCCGTGCTGGCGACCGATCCGCTCTACATCCTCTATACGTCCGGCACGACCGGCAAACCAAAGGGCGTCGTGCGCGACAATGGCGGTCATGCCGTTGCGCTCGCCTGGTCGATGGAGAATCTCTACGGCGTGAAGCCGGGCGAGGTCTGGTGGTGCGGCTCCGATATCGGCTGGGTGGTCGGCCACAGCTACATCGTCTATGCGCCGCTGTTCCATGGCGCGACTTCGGTCATGTATGAGGGCAAGCCGGTGGGCACGCCGGATGCCGGCGCGTTCTGGCGCGTCATCTCCGAACACAAGGCCGTTGCTTTCTTCACCGCACCGACCGCCTTCCGCGCCATCCGCAAGGACGATCCGGACGGCAGTTTCATTCGCAAATACGATCTGTCGCGGTTCCGCACGCTGTTTCTCGCCGGCGAGCGCGCCGATCCGCCGACCGTGGACTGGGCCGAGAAACAGCTGAAGGTGCCTGTCATCGATCACTGGTGGCAGACCGAGACCGGCTGGTGCATCGCCGGCAATCCGGTGGGCCTTGGCCAGTTGCCGGTGAAGCACGGCTCGCCGACGGTGCCGATGCCCGGCTACAAGGTCGAGGTGGTCGACGAAGCCGCCAAGCCGCTGCCTGCGGGCACCATGGGCTCCATCGTGATCAAGCTGCCGATGCCGCCGGCCTGCCTGCCGACTCTGTGGGAGCAGGACGAGCGCTGCAAGGAAGCCTATTTCAACGAATTCCCCGGCTACTACAAAACCTCCGATGCCGGCTATCTGGATGACGATGGTTACGTCTATGTGATGGGCCGTACCGACGACATTATCAATGTCGCCGGCCATCGCCTCTCCACCGGCGGCATGGAGGAGATTCTGGCCTCGCATCCCGACGTCGCCGAATGTGCCGTGCTGGGCATCAAGGATACGATCAAGGGCGAGGTGCCCTGCGGTTTCCTGGTGCTGAAGGCCGGCGTTGCGCGCTCCACTGCTGACATCGAGAAGGAAGTCGTGGCATTGGTCCGCGACAAGCTTGGCCCCGTCGCCGCCTTCAAGCTCGCCATCGCCGTGTCGCGCCTGCCGAAGACGCGTTCGGGCAAAATCCTGCGCGGTACCATCAAGAAGATCGCGGACGGCGACAGTTGGACCATGCCCGCGACTATCGAGGATCCGAAGTCGCTGGACGAAATCGGCGCGGCGCTGAAGGGCAGGGTCTGACCAGACCTTACATTTCCCGCATTTCGCGCTAAACACAGCGTCACTCTCGTGACAGGAACCATGCATGCGACTGACCTCGACCTCTCTCATCGCGCTGACGCTGGCCGCGACGCTGCTCAGCGCCTGCGCACGCCGTACCGATGTGCCGATATCGAGTCTCGGCGACGACGATGACGCGATCTGCCGCGCCAATGGGGTTGCTGTCGGGTCAACGGAATATGCAGCCTGCCGCAAGGACCGCGACGTTCAGCGCAGCAATGCGATCAATCGTGCCGACCGCGCGCAGCGTAATCTCGGCGAGTACATGCTGAACAATCCGAACCGGCCGTAACGCCGCGGATTGATATTCCGCAAGACTGTGTCACCCAAAGGCAACGACCGCGCAGCGAGACGCTGTGCGGTCGTTTGCTTTTGATGGAGATCAACGTGCAGGCGCCGCGGTGAGCGTCTTTCGGATTTGATCGGGTGAGATCGTTCACTCCGAACGAATCGAAAGACAGGGCGCTTCGTGATGAAGAGAATTTTGACGACCATGTCGTTGCTGATGGCGGCAACGGCGATGACCAGCATGGCGACGACGGCAGGCGCCGCCGATCTTCCGGCCGCGACACCGTATTACAAGGCGCCGGTGGTCGAGGTGTGGAATCCCTGGATGATCCGTCTGCGCGTGCTCGGCGTCATTCCGGAGAATGGCGGTACGGTTCACCAGGTGCCGGGCTCCAGCCTGAAGACCTCCGATCAGGTCGTTCCCGAACTCGACATCTCGTATTTCTTCACGCCGAACCTCGCAGCCGAGCTGATCCTCGGCGTCACCAAGCACCACGTCACCGGTGATGGCGCCATCGCCGGTCTCGATGTCGGCAAGGCCTGGCTGCTGCCACCGACGCTGACCTTCCAGTATCACTTCACGCAGTTCGGCGCCTTCAAGCCCTATATCGGCGCTGGCGTGAACTACACCTGGTTCTTCAGCCAGAGTGCCAGCGGCCTGGGCGTGACCAACAGCCGTCTGAAAGACACCGCTGCGCCGGTGCTGCAGTTCGGCTTCGATTACATGATCGACAAGCACTGGGGCTGGAACGTCGACGTGAAGAAGATGTGGATGCGCCCGGATTGGGAAGGCACGCTGGCGTCAGGCGCGGCGATCACCGGTCAGGTCAAGCTCGACCCGTGGCTGGTTGGCACCGGCATCACCTACAAGTTCTGATCCTTTCGGTCTCTCTCTGACTGAAGGGCCGATCTCAGTCGGCCCTTCTTTTTTGCCATTTTGCCGCGCAACTGTTGCTTTCGGCGCTCCCATCCTGTTGGGTGCCCCGCTCCAAACCATCGCACCATCAGGACAACATCATGGACATCAAGGTCAGGGATTCGAACGGCGCGCTGCTCGCCGAGGGTGACACCGTCACACTGATCAAGGACCTCAAGCTGAAAGGCTCCTCCACCGTGCTCAAGCGCGGCACCGTGATCAAGAATATCCATCTCACCGACAATGAAGACGAGATCGAAGGCCGCACCGACAAGGTCAAGGGCCTGGTGCTGCGCACGGAATTTCTGAAGAAGGCGTGACGGCTACGGTATCACTCCCGCCCTTCCTCATGCTCTCGGAACGTCGATAGCCGCGACAGGAATGCCAGCATCAGGCCGATGCCGCAGACCGAGAACAGCATGGTGAAGATTTTCGCGATGGCCGTGGTCGGCGACAGCGTGGCGTCGCCGACGGTGGTGAGCGCCATCGCACTGAAATAGGCGGCGTCGATCCACGGCCAGCCTTCCACGGCGTGAAAGAACACGGCGCCGCCGGCCATGGCGATGGCCAGCAGAAACAGGATCGCGCGAAATTCGGGATCGCGCAGGCCGCGGCGGAAGCCGGCCAGCAATCGCACCAGACCAAGCCAGAGAGATGCCATCGTCGCCGCTCCATGCGTTGCCGTCCATGCGCGATGTCGCAGGATTCGATGGCGTTTGGAAAGTGAAGATTATGCGTCGGGCGCGACCGTGAACCTTGTTTTACCTCTGCGGCACCAAGGGAGGCACCGCTCAGGCGGGCTCCTCTCTCGCACCAGCGGAGTACATGATGGCGAACGAGTTCAGGTTCGAAGACTATACGGACGCGATGACCTTCAAGCGTGTCACGGACAAGGCGATTAAGGCTTTTACGGCAGAGCAGGGCATCGCATTCTCGTCCGACTACACTGCCTTTCTCGAGGCGCAGAACGGTTTCTATTTCGATCTCGATCGGGCGGAGCCGCTCGCAGAGGGCGTCGAGACATTCGATTCAATCCGTTATCTGTTCGGCCTCGATACCGGCTTCGAATATAACGACATGCGGGTGTTCCTCGCCAAAGCCGATCTCTGGGATCAGGCGTTTCGTGCGTTCTGCTATCCGGTCGCAGAGAGTCATGGCGGCGATCCGGTCGTCGAGATCTTCAAGGGCAAGGCGAAGGGCAAGATCTATTTCGTCGATCACGAGGTCATTCCGGAGATCGATGAACTGGCCGAGGCCGGTGTCGATTTACAGAATGCCGATGACGTCCTTGCGTATATGATCCACCAGCAGGGCTGCTTCATCGAAGTCGCCACGTCGTTCTCGAATTTCATCGGCAAGCTGGTGGCCTATGACGACGATGGCAGCATCAATGTCGGCATCCGCCGCCCGCTGGCGTGAGCCGGCGGCGCATCACCTGAAACGAAAAACGCGGCGGGATGAACCGCCGCGTTTCTGATTCTGCGAGGACCGCCGCGCAACCGGGCGTAGCGCAGGCGCCTATTCTTCCTCGTCGTCCTGCTTCTTGCCGCCGCCAATGGTCTTCAGCTTGGCGAACACGGCGTCGACATTGAGGTCGTCGCGGCTGCTCTCGGTGGTCTCGAACTCGTCCTTGCGGGTGGTTTCCGAGGCCGGCAGCAGGGTCGCGCCGCCGTAAGCCTGATCGGTCGGCTTTTCCTTGGCCGCGCGCTGGACTTCGAAATCGAGTTCGATCTGCGAGCACAGGCCGAGGGTCACCGGATCCATCGGGGTCAGGGTCGAGGCATTCCAGTGGGTGCGGTCGCGGATCGAGGCGATGGTGGTCTTGGTGGTGCCGACCAGACGCATGATCTGGCTGTCCTTCAGCTCCGGATGGCTGCGGACCAGCCACAGGATCGCGCTCGGGCGCTCGTGGCGGCGCGACACCGGGGTATAACGCGGACCCTTCTTCTTGGCGGCCGGGGGCAGGATCACCTTGCTCTCTTCGAGTTTGAGCCGGTAATTCTTGTCCTTTTCGCCCTTTTCGATCTCGTCGCGGGTCAGCTGACCATTGGAAATCGGGTCCATGCCTTTAATGCCCTGGGCGGCGTCGCCGTCGGCAATGGCGCGGACTTCGAGCACGTGCATCTTGGTGAAATCGGCGACCTGGTCGAAGGTCAGCGCCGTATTGTCAACCAGCCACACGGCCGTCGCCTTTGGCATCAGCGGGGCATTGCTCATGGCAAATCTCCTTTGTGCCTCGCCCACCTCTTTCGGAGGCGAAGCCGTCTGGTCATCGGGGATGACGGGAATTAAGCCTCTATATAAGCTGTCCGGGGGCAACCACGCAATGGCCGACAGTTCGGCCTTGACACCGCCGCAAACCGGCCCCAAGTCCTTATGCAAACAAGCCCTTTGGCTGATTTTCCCTTTGAATTGAGCGCTCGCATCCGCGGTTCCGGGTACTGAGCCTGCTCCAAGGCCCCTGGATCGCCCGATATGACGACCAAACCGCCCCTGAAACTCGTGCTTTGCTCGCCGCGTGGCTTCTGCGCGGGCGTCGTCCGCGCGATCGATACGGTCGAACGCGCACTCGCCATCCACGGCGCGCCGGTCTATGTCCGGCACGAAATTGTCCATAACAAGTATGTGGTGGACAGCCTGAAGACCAAGGGTGCGATCTTCGTCGAGGAACTGGCCGAGATTCCAGATAATACCTCCGCACCGGTCGTATTTTCCGCCCACGGCGTGCCGAAGTCGGTTCCGGAAGATGCGCGCCAGCGCAATTTCTTCTCGCTGGACGCGACCTGCCCGCTAGTGACCAAGGTTCACCGCGAGGCGGCGATCCACTTCAAGCGCGGCCGCGAAATCCTGCTGATCGGGCATTCCCATCATCCGGAAGTGGTCGGCACGGTCGGCCAGCTGCCGCCGGGCGCCGTCCAGCTCATCGAGACGGCCGAGGATGCGCAGACCTTCCAGCCGAAGGACCCGAACAACCTCGCTTTCGTGACCCAGACGACGCTGTCGATCGACGACACGGCGGAGATTGTCGCTGTGCTCAAGGAGCGCTTCCCGACCATCAACGGGCCGCACAAGGAAGACATCTGCTACGCCACCACCAACCGCCAGCTCGCGGTGAAGAAGGTGGCGCCGGTAGTCGATGCGTTGATCGTGGTCGGCGCGCCGAACTCGTCGAATTCGCAGCGGCTGCGTGAAGTGGCCGAGCGCGAAGGCTGCAAGGTGTCGGTGCTGGCGCAGCGCGCCAGCGATCTCGACTGGTCGATGTTCGACGGCATCAACAGCCTTGGCATCACCGCGGGCGCTTCGGCGCCGGAAGTGATCGTCGAGGAGATCATGGACGCGTTCGCCCAGCGCTACACGCTGCATGTCGAGACAGTGTCGGCTGCCGAGGAGAACGAGTTCTTCCCGCTGCCGCGTTCGTTGCGCCCTGACGCGGCATAAGTGCGATGGCGGTTTACACCGACGTCGCCGCCGATGATCTCGCGGACTTCCTGAAAAGCTACGATGTCGGCGAATTGCTCTCCTACAAGGGCATCGCCGAAGGCGTCGAGAATTCCAACTTCCTGCTGCACACGTCCAAGGGTGCGTATATCCTCACGCTCTACGAGAAGCGCGTGGCCGCGGATGATCTGCCGTATTTTCTGGGCCTGATGGCGCATCTCTGCGCGCGCGGCGTGAATTGTCCGCAGCCGCAGAAGAATCGCGATGGCGAGGTCTACAGCACGCTCGCCGGCCGGCCAGCGGCGATCATCAACTTCCTCGAAGGCATGTGGCCGCGCCGTCCCAATGTGATGCATTGCGCCGGTGTCGGCGAGGCGCTGGCGAAGATGCATGTCGCCGGGCGCGATTTCCCTCTGGTGCGCAAGAATCCGCTCTCGGTGGATGGCTGGCACACGCTGCTCGAGGCGGCGGGGCCGCGCGCGGATACCGTGCAGCACGGCTTGTTCAACTTTCTGCAGACCGAACTGGATTATCTCACCGCGCGCTGGCCGGGCGATCTGCCGGTCGGCGTGATCCATGCAGATCTGTTTCCGGACAATGTCTTCTTCCTCGGCGACAAGCTCTCCGGCCTGATCGACTTCCCGTTCGCCTGCAATGACTTGCTGGCCTTTGACGTGGCGATCTGCCTGAATGCCTGGTGTTTCGAGCAGGACTATTCCTTCAACGCCACCAAGGCCCGTGCGTTCTTCAACGCCTATAACAGCGTGCGGCAGCTGACCGAAGCCGAGCAGAAGGCATTTCCGCTGCTGGCGCGCGGCGCTGCCATCCGCTTCCTGCTCACGCGTCTGGTGGATTTTCTCAACGTGCCGGAAGGCGCCTTCGTGAAGCCGAAGAACCCGCTGGACTATGTCCGCATCCTGCGCTTCCACCAGTCGGTGGCATCCATGGCGGATTACGGCGTCGAAGCTCCCAAACTCCCCGCATAAGACTTGCCGCATGAGATTGCCCGCGTGACGACATCGACGCCTGTGACGATCTATACGGACGGCGCCTGCTCCGGGAATCCCGGCCCCGGCGGCTGGGGCGCGATCCTTCGGTTCGGCGATGCCGAGAAGGAATTGAAGGGCGGCGAGGCGCACACCACCAATAATCGCATGGAGCTGATGGCGGCGATCTCCGCGCTGGAAGCGCTGAAGAAGCCGTGCTCGGTCGATCTGCACACCGACAGCCAGTACTTACGCAACGGCATCATGAGCTGGATTCACGGCTGGAAGAAAAATGGCTGGAAGACTGCCGACAAGAAGCCGGTGAAGAATGTCGACCTGTGGCAGCGGCTCGACGCCGCGCTGAAGACCCATGATGTGCGGTGGCACTGGGTCAAGGGCCATGCCGGCCATGCCGAGAACGAACGCGCCGATCAGTTGTCGCGTGACGGCCTGGCGGAGAATAGGGGTAGGTAGGAGCGGAGCGCTGCTCTTCTCTTCCCCTCTCCCCCAGCGCAGCGGAGCTGCGCGCCGCGGGAGAGGGTGGATCGAACACGCGAAGCGGGTTCGAGACGGGAGAGGGTTAGCCGCAAGCGCTGTACTTTGTGGCTACCCCTCTCCCGCCTTCGCTTCGCTCAGGCACCCTCTCCCACAAGGGGAGAGGGGAAGTAAGAGGGCCTCAGTTCAGAGCTGGCCCAGCAGCGTGTCGCCGCCGGAGACTTCGACCTTGCCCGGCGCCGGCTCGAGGTTGAGCTTGGTCACCTTGCCGTCTTCCACCAGCATCGAATAGCGATGCGAGCGGATGCCGAGGCCGTTGCCCGAGGCGTCGAGCTCCATGCCGATGGCCTTGGTGAAGTCGGCATTGCCGTCGGCCAGGAACACCGCTTCGTCGCGCAGGTCGGTGTCTTTCTTCCAGGCGTTCATCACGAACACGTCGTTGACGGAGATGATCGCGATGGTGTCGACGCCCTTGTCCTTGATGGCATAGGCGTTGAGGAAGATGCTCGGCAGATGCATCTTGTGGCAGGTGCCGGTATAGGCGCCGGGGACGGCGAACAGCGCCACCTTCTTGCCCTTGAAGATGTCGTCGGTGGTCTTCACGGCCGGACCTTCGGAGGTCATGACACGGAGCTTGGACGCGGGCAGCTTGTCGCCAACTTGAATGGTCATCGTCGGTCTCTCCTGAAAGTAAGGGTGAGTGTGTTTAGACCGGCTGCATGACGCGGGCAATATTACGCGCTGCGCAAAGCTTGGCCTGCCACGCGTATCACGACGATGTCACCCGCCGAAGCCGCCGGCATCCAGAAACGCCTGCTCCTCCGGCGTGGTGCTGCGCCCCAGCACCCGGTTACGGTGCGGGAAACGGCCGAAACGCCGGATGATATCGGCGTGCTCGTCGGCATATTTCAGATTGTCGGTCTCGCCGGTGGCGCGAAACAGCGCGCAGCAGCGCTCCTGATCGGCGAGGTCTTCCGAATGCATCAGCGGCATATAGACGAACTGCTGCATCTGCTGGTCGACGCGCTGATCGACGCCGCGCTCAACGGCCCTGATCGTGAGGTCGCGGGCGAGGCGATCGCTGGAAAAGGCACGTGCGTCGTTGCGGAACATGTTGCGGGGAAACTGGTCGAGCACGAGGATCAGCGCGAGCGTGCCCTCGTCGCTGGTCTCCCATGACGCGAGTCCGCCCCCGACAGCTTCGTCCCACAACGAACGGAAGCGACGGGTGATCTCGGCGTCAAAATCGTCGTTCTTGGCGTACCAGCGGTCCCAGCCGGCGTCTGTCCAGAAGGCGATGATATCGGCGGGAGTCGTTGCAGTCATGCTGAAATCCATAGGGTGGGCCATGCGAAAGCGGGCCCACCCTATAGCAGTGCGTCAGGCCGCTGAGGCCTGCTTCTTCTCGTCGCGGAGTTCGCGGCGCAGGATCTTGCCGACATTGGTCTTCGGCAAAGCGGTGCGGAATTCGATCTGTTTCGGCACCTTGTAGTTGGTGAGCTGGGTGCCGCAGAACTTGATGATGTCCTCGGCGGTGACGTTCGGGTCCTTCTTGACGACGAAGGCCTTCACCGCCTCGGTGGTCTTCGGATCGGGCACGCCGATCACGGCGCATTCCAGCACGCCGGGATGGCTGGCGATGACGTCCTCGACCTCATTCGGATAGACGTTGAAGCCCGAAACCAGCACCATGTCCTTCTTGCGATCCACGATCTTGGTGAAACCGTCGGGGCTCATGATGCCGATATCGCCGGTGCGGAAGAAACCGTCCGCGGTCATCACCTTGGCGGTCTCGTCCGGCCGGTTCCAGTAGCCCGACATGACCTGGGGGCCCTTGGCGCAAATCTCGCCGGCCTCGCCGAGCGGGACTTCGTTGCCGTCGTCGTCGCGGATCGAGATGTAGGTGGATGGCACCGGCACGCCGATGGAGCCATTGAACTGATCGACGTCGGCCGGGTTGCAGGTCAGCGTCGGCGAGGTTTCCGAGAGGCCATAGCCTTCGGCGACGAAGCAGCCGGTCACTTTCAGCCACTTCTCGGCCACAGCCTTCTGCACCGCCATGCCGCCGCCGTTGGAAATCTTCAGCTTGGAGAAATCCACCTGGTCGAAGCCCGGCGTATTCAGCAATCCGTTATAGAGCGTGTTGACGGCCGGGAAGCTGTTGACCTGATACTTCATCAGCTCCTTCACGAAGCCCGGCATATCGCGCGGGTTCGGGATCAGGAGATTGACGCCGCCGGCGCGCACGGCCAGCAGGAAGCAGGCCGTCAGCGCGAAGATATGATAGAGCGGCAGCGCGCAGACGATGAACAGCTGGTCCACATGCGGCGGCTTGCGCAGTGCCGGCTGCAGCCAGGCATCGTTCTGCAGCACATTGGCCAGGATGTTGCGATGGCGCAGCGTTGCGCCCTTGGAAACGCCGGTGGTGCCACCGGTATATTGCAGGAAGGCGACATCGTCGGGTCCGAGCACCGGCTTCTTCATCTTCATGCTGCGGCCGGCGGAGACTGCATCGTTGAACCAGACGGCGCCCGGCAATTCGTAAGCCGGCACCATCTTCTTCACGCGGCGGACCACCAGATTGACGATCACGCCCTTGAAGCCGAGCATGTCGCCCATGCTGCCAAGGATGACGTGTTTCACATTGGTCTTGGCGATCACCTGCTGCACCGTGGAGGCGAAGTTCTCCAGCACGATGATGGCTTCGGCGCCGGAATCCTTGAGCTGATGCTCGAGCTCGCGCGGGGTGTAGAGCGGGTTGACGTTGACCACGGCATAGCCGGCGCGCAGCACTGCGGAGGTGGCGATCGGATATTGCAGCACGTTCGGCATCATCAGCGCGACACGGGCGCCCTTGGCGAGGCCCTTGCTCTGCAGATAGGCGCCGAGCGCCAGGGACATTTCGTCGAGCTCACGATAGGTGATCGACTTGTCCATGCAGATGAAGGCTTTGCGATCGCGGAATTTGGCAAAGCTCTCTTCGAGCAGATCGACTAGCGACGGATACAGGCTGACGTCGATGTCGGCTGGCACGCCTGCCGGATATTGTTTGAGCCAGATACGCTCCATGACACTTCCCCCTCGATTTGATTATTTAAGGGAAGTATTGAGCAAAGCTGCCCTTGATAGCAAGGCGCGGCGCAACATGATGCAGCCGGAAACCGGCTGCGTTAACGATGATCATTGAGCCTTGTCGACGAAGGTCTAAGTGCGCGGAGCTGCCGCAGCCGGCTTGGCTTCGCCGGTGGTAGCCTTCGGTGCGGGTTTGGCCGCTGCCTTCGGCTTGGCCGGCGTTGTGGCCGGAGCGGCGGTAGCTGCCGTGGCAGGCTTGCCGGCTGCAGGTTTGGCTGCTGCGGGTTTCGCCGTTGCGGGGGTGGCTGCCGCTGCAGGCTTTGGCGCGGCGGCATCCGGCTTGACGGCTGCCTGTTTGGAGGCGGCGGGTTTGGCCGCAGGCTTGGCGGCTGGCTTCGCTTCGGCGGTTGCTGCGGATTTGGCGTCGGCTGCCGCGTCAGGTTTCTTGGCGGCGGTCTTGGTGCCCTTCTTGCCTTTGGGCTTCGGCGTCTGCCGGGCTTCTTCCACCGCATTGGCGGCGATCAGGTCGGCGCCCACTTTCTTCGGCCCGGTATAGACGATCACCGGTTCGACCGGCGCGGCAGCTGCGGCGATCATGTCGACCGGGCGCAGCGTTGGCGGCTGCAGGCCGGCGGTGAAGAACGACATGGCCTGGCTGCCGGCTTCGTTGCTGGCGACGACTTCGTCATCGGCGTCGCTGGCCGGGCGCTTGCGCTTCGGTCCGCACATTTCGTCGCGCAGGTTCGGAGGTGCGGCATCGATCGGTGCGAGGGCGTCCACAGTGCCGAGGGCCGGACGCAGCCAGGTGAGGCCGCCAGCGCCATTGTTGAAGCCGCGCTCCAGCAGCTGCGCCGCCTTCACGGCACGGGCCTGGCCTGAGGAGGCACCGAGCACCACGGCGATCAGCCGCTTGTTGCCGCGGGTGGCGGTGGCGACGAGATTGTAGCCGGAGGCGCAGATGAAACCGGTCTTCATGCCGTCGGCGCCGGGATAGCGGCCGATCAGCTTGTTGAAGTTCGGGGTGATGCGGCGGCCGAATTTGATCGCGGGAATGTGGACGAAATATTCGTATTCCGGCAGGTCGTGAATGATGGCGCGGGCGAGGATCGCAAGATCGCGCGCCGAGGTGACCTGACCATCGGCCGGCAGTCCGTTCGGGTTGACGTAGTTGGTCTGCGTCATGCCGAGCTTCTGCGCGGTGGCATTCATCATCGCCGAGAAACCATCGACAGAGCCGCCGACGCCTTCAGCGAGCACGACGGCCATATCATTGGCCGACTTCACCATCATCATCTTCAACGCGTTGTCGATGGTGACCTGCGTGCCGGCGTTGAATCCCATCTTCGACGGCGACTGCGCCGCGGCGATCGGCGACACGGTGACCACCGTATCGAGACTGATGCGTCCCTGCTTCACCGCCTGCAGCGTGACATAGGTCGTCATCAGCTTGGTGACGGAGGCGGGATACCACGGATAGGTCGCGTTTTCGGCCTGCAGCACCTTGCCGGTATCGGCTTCGACGACAAGCAGCGCTTCAGCGGTCGCAGCGCGAGGCGCGGCCACGCCGAGCGCAAGTGCGGCGGCGAGAACGAACCAGTTGAGTGATAGCAGGCGGCGCGATGCGAAGTGAAATTGCACTATCCGATTCCGGTCCTTTGCGGCCCGCCTGCAGTGCCGTGACACCGCGCGCAGCAATTCTTGGATTTGAGGTTCGGGACTCTCATGTCGGTTTGGTCGTCACGCGGTGACCGCAGCAAACCTATACCGGCCGAGAGCATCAGAACAGTGGCGAGCGGGTTAAATCGGTGATGAAAGGGGCCAAATTTCGGCCGCTCGTAAAGGCTTTACCGCCCGAGCGACATCACAGCGGCTGAGCGGCGTCCGGCAGGGCCATGCTGGCGCGGGCGTCCTCCTGAACCATGAACTGGGCGGCGGCGAGATTGGCGAAATAGCCGCCCTGCATCACGAGTTCATCGAAAGTTCCCGCTTCGATCACGCGGCCGTTCTCAAATACGAGGATACGTGTGGCATTGCGGATGGTGGACAGCCGGTGCGCGATCACGAAAGTGGTGCGGCCCTTCATCACTTCATCGAGAGCGACATTGAGCTTGGCCTCGGTCACGGCATCGAGCGCGCTGGTGGCTTCGTCGAGGATCAGGATCGGCGGGTCTTTCAGCAGTGCACGGGCTATCGACAGCCGTTGCCGTTCGCCGCCGGACAGCATGCGGCCACGCTCGCCGGCATTGGTGTTGAAACCGTTATCGCTGCGCTCGATGAAATCGAGCGCCTGGGCGCGGGCGGCGGCGATGCGCAACTCCTCATCCGTCGCGTCCGGTTTGCCGACGCGCAGGTTGTCGGCGATGGAGCGATTGAACAGCAGCGCCTCCTGGAACACGACGCCGATGTTCCGGCGCAGGCCCGACAGCGTGAGCGCACGGATATCCATACCGTCGATCGAGATGATGCCGGATTGCGGGTCGAAGGCCCGGTGCAGTAGCGCGATAGCCGTGGATTTTCCGGCGCCGGTGGAACCGACGAGCGCGATGGTCTGGCCGGGCAGGGCCGTGAAGGACAGATCCTGGATCGCGGGCCGCTTGCCGTCATAGGAGAACGACACGTCGTTGAACTCGACCATGCCCTGCAGCCGGCCGGGATCCATGGCGTCGATGCGGTCGCGCACGGTGGGCACCGCGTCGAGCACGTTCATGAAATCGCGCAGCCGCGGCGCTTCCATGAAGATGGTGTTGATGAAGGCGACCACCTGTTCGAGCTTCTGGATCAGCATCGTCGCAAAGGAGACGAACATCACGATCTCGCCCACGGTAGTGAGACCCTGCTGATGCAGCGCGATGCCGACGGTGAAGATCGCCAGCACCGTGATGGTGGTGGAGGTGCGTGTCATCACCGAGACCAGTGCCCACCATGACAGCACCGGCATCTGCTTTTCAAGCAACTGGCTGGAGACTCCGCGCAGACCCTGCACCTCGGCATCGATGCGCGTGAAGCTCTGCACCAGCGCGACGTTACCGAGCGCGTCGGAGGCACGCGCGGACAAGTCGCCGTAATGTTCCTCGACGTCACTCTGCATGCCCGAGGTCTTGCGCACGACCATGGTGGTCAGCACCGTGAACACGACGCAGAGGATCACGAGCAGGATGGCCAGCCGCCAGTTCAGATAGATCGACAGCGGCAGCAGCACGAGCAGCGAGACGATGGAGGCGAAGTGCTCGCGGAAGAAGCCGAGCCAGACGCGCCACAGCGCATCGGTGCCGGCCAGCATCACTTTCATCAGGCGGCCTGAATGCGTGCCGGTGTGGAAGGTCAGCGGCAATTGCATGATGTGTTCGAAGTAATCGGTCAGCACCGCCTGGCGCTGGCGATGCGCGAGGCGATCCGCATGCAGCGCAACGACCGCGCTGCAGACGATGGTGAACAGGCCGAACGCGACCCAGGCCGCGAGCAGTGGCCAGGGCGACGCGCTTTCGGATTGCATCGCACCGGTGGAGAGATTGTTCGACAGCACGTCGATGATCCGGCCGAACAGCACCGGTTCGGCGAATTGCGCCCCGGCGAGCAGCAGGTTCGCGCCCGCAAGGATCCAGCCGAGGCGCTTCTCCTTGCCGAGCAGCTCCAGCACACGGGTGTAAAGACGGATCATGGGAGGTCACTCAGCGCAGCGCGAACGGGATAACCGATTGCGCATAGTCTAAGCGGGGACGGCAGCCGAATACAGCTTCGGGAAAAGTTGTTCAGTTGAACTTCTTCAGTTGATTTTACGGCCGACCGAGCCTGGCAGGAAGCTGTCGTCGAAGATGTCCGCGGCCGAGGGGCGCTTCTTGAAGGTAAAATCTTCGGCAATCTCGTCAAGCGATGCTTCAAAACGTGCGGCATCCATGCCGCCCAGTCCGTCGCGGCGGACATCGTCGGTCAGGATATTGTCGGTAATAGCGGTGTGCAGCCGCGTCAGTTCAAGCTCGCGCGACCCGTTCTCCATCTGGGTCATGACGTCGGTGATCGCCTTGGCCGGGTCCTTGATGGTCAACTGCATTCCGGCGGTGACGGCGCGGATGAACGCCTTCACGGCCTCGGGTCTCGTGGCAGCGAATTTCGGGTTGACGATCAGCGCGAGGCCATAGGCGGCCGAACCGAATTCGGCGAAACGAAACACCGCGAGGTCATCGGCAGGGACGCCGCGGTCGCGCAGGTTGACCGCCGAGAGATAGGAGAAGCCGGTGATCGCATCGACCTGACCGGCCGAGAGCATCGGTTCGCGCACCGCAGCGCTGATCCTCTCCTGCTTCACGGCTGCAAGCCTGATGTTGTTGCGCTTGGCCAGCGCCGGCCACAGCCGGATCGCGAGATCGCGGTCAGCGACCCCAAGCACTTTTCCTTCAAGACTGCCGAGCGAGATCACGCCGCGGCTCTTGCGGGCGACGATGGCATAGGGGGCTGCGTTAAGTAGCACGAAGACGGCTTTCACGGTCGCTGCATCGGAATCGCCGCGATAGCGGATCAACGCATTGAGATCGGCCAGCGCCATGTCGCTGGCACCGGAGGCGACCCGCGCGATGGTCTCCTTCGATCCCGCGGCCACGGTGGTGGTCACATTAACGTTCTCGGCCCGGTACAGGCCGTGGGTCTCGGCCAGCACGAAGGGGGCGGCAATCGCATCGATCGCGCGCTCGAGTGCAAACTGGATATTGGCCGGCGTTTTGTCGTCAGCTGTCTTGTCATTAGGCGTCTTGTCGTCGGCGGAGGCTTGTACCGATGATGCGCAAAAAGCCACCGAGCCCAGCGCACTCAGCGAGAGGAGGACATGCCGCCGGGAAATGTGGGTCGCGGTTCTGGGCATCAAGATACTTAACGACTGGGCCGGCAGTTACCCCGCCGGGCATGTTCGATTGATGGCAGTAAGGTGCGACATCTTGCGCGTCGTTTCTAACCGTAAAAGGCTGAACGGGAGATGACTGCCCCGATTTGGACACCGATCGTTCAGCTGCCGTTGGGGTTGAGGAACTCATACTGCCCGAAGTGGTTGGCTATCTAGAGGCCCGCAGGGCCAGACGATCACGGAGGACATTGAGATGTTCGTACGAAATGGATTGTTTAAGTCGACTGGCCGCGCCGCCATCGTGGCGAGTGTTGCGGCCATGACCATCTCGGCAATTGCGCCGACCGGAGCAATCGCGGCGCCTGTCGCCAAGAGCACGAGCCAGGCTGCCGCCACACATGGCACCAGCGACGCCACCGATTTCAGCAGCGCGCGCCGCCGCTATTATCGCGGTGGCGGCAATGCCGCGGGCCTCGCAGCCTTTGGCGCCATCGTCGGCACCATTGGCGCAATCGCTGCCACGCAGAGCCGTCGCGACTATTACGACAGCTATGGTTACTATGGCGGTGGTCCGGTCTATTACGGTGGCGGTCCTGCCTATTATGACGGCGGCTATTATGGTGGACCGTATCGCGGCTACGGCGGTGGTCATGGTTACGACAATTCGCGTCGCATGACCTGGTAGTTCGCGATAGGTCACACCTCGTTCCGTCATGCAACCGTCACTTAACTATCAAACGCCGGTCGCGCTCGCGGCCGGCGTTTTGACGTTGTTGCAGACACTTGGAGACCAGCCGTTAACACGCTGGCCACAGCTTTGCGTTAGTGTAGTTGCATGAGTGATTCGCTCGACCGACTTTATCAGGCGGTGATCGCGGCCAAGGATCTCGATCCGTCGGTCTCGCGAACGGCCCGGCTTTATCAGCAGGGGCCGGAAAAGATGGCGAAGAAGCTCGCCGAGGAGGCCATCGAGGTCGTCATCGACGCGGTCAACCGCAAGCCGGACGCCGTGATCCGCGAGAGTGCCGATCTTCTCTACAATTTGACTGTGCTATGGGCGGCCGCTGGTGTGCGTCCTGAGCAGGTCTGGGCTGAAATGAGCCGGCGCGAGCGAATGATGGGTATCGCCGAGAAATTGCCGAAATCGCCCAAGTCGATATCAAAGGGTGTTAAGTCGCGTGCTTCCGCCGATGGTCGGCGACCAATTGCCGCGCTGGAAGATCGTATCCGCAAGGTGATTTGAGCCAGTCGCCGGTTCCTTGTTATCCGGCCGTCACTAATCAAGCATGGACAAATCGGCGTCAGGATGGTTCATCGCGGACCATGCTCAGACGTATGTATGACTGGTGTATCGACGCCGCCCACAAGCCCTACGCCCTCTGGATTCTGGGCATCGTGTCCTTCGCGGAAAGTTCGTTCTTTCCGGTGCCGCCGGATGTGATGCTGATTCCGATGGCGCTGGCCCGGCCACAGAAGGCCTGGCTCTATGCAGGCATCTGCACGCTGACCTCGGTGGCCGGCGGCGTGGTGGGATATCTCATCGGCTCGCTGCTGTATGACTCAGTCGGCCAATGGGTCATTCATTTCTACGGCTATGGCGACAAGGTCGAGGCATTCCGCGCCGGCTATGCCGAATATGGCGCATGGATCATCCTGCTGAAGGGACTGACGCCGATTCCCTACAAGCTCGTCACCATCACGTCGGGCTTCGCCAACTATAATATCTGGATGTTCATCGCGCTCTCGTTCGTCGCCCGCGGCGCGCGTTTCTATGTGGTTGCGGTCCTCATGAACCGCTATGGCGTGTGGATCCGCGAGACCATCGAGAAGCGGCTTGGCCTGTGGGTTGGGCTCGCGGTGGGCGTGGTCGTGCTCGGCTTCATCATCGCATTCCGGCTGTTCTAGATCTGGATGCTTCCCCCGGCGCAGGTGCCGGGATACGTTCCACATCATGTTCGATTTGACTCGTCTGTTGGCTCCGGTAACCCGTAACTGCGTCGTCGCTGCGACCGCGGCACTGGCCGTCGGCGCAGCCACCGTCTGTGCCTGGTCGCAGGCCATGCAGCAGCAACCGGCGCCGCAGAAGTCGATCACGATTCAGGTTGTTCCGGCTCCCTCGGCAGCACCCCCGCCTGCTGCGGCTTTCGCGCCGGCTCCGATGGCTCAACAGGCGCCGCCGCCATCGCCTCCGCCGGCACCCGAGAATCCCGGCCTGTTCAACGAGATCGGCAAGCTGTTCAAGAATTCCACCTCGCTGTTGCCGTCGCTGCCCGCGATGCCATCGCTTGGCACCGACAGCCTGACCAAGCTGAACACGGTGGTGAAGGGGCGGGTCGCTTGCCCGATCGCGGCCAATGGCGCGCCGGACTGCAAGGCGGCCTCGGACAAACTCTGCCAGAGCAAGGGCTTCAAGGACGGCAAGAGCCTCGATACCGACGCAGCGCAAAGCTGCTCGCCCAAGGCCATGATCCCCGGCCGCGCGCCGGAGCCGGGTGACTGCAAGACGGAAAATTACGTCACCCAGGCGCTCTGCCAGTAGGTCTATGCCGGCAACAGACCCGTTGCGCGATAGCTCTCGATAAGCGTGTCATAGAGCGAGACATCCGCACGACTTCTTGCCATTAGCTGGGCGCCGGTGATGGCAGCGAAGATGGCGCGCGCACGCGGTTCGCTCTTCTCGGGGCTCGCAGCGGTCACGGCGGCGAGAACCTTGCTCAGCCATGCCACATTGATGTCGGTGAAGGTCTGGATCTCCTTCTTCACCGGCTCCGGCAGGTCGTCATATTCGGCGGCCATGAAGCTGCACAGGCACATGCGGTTGCCGCTCTCCAGCGCCTTGCGAAACGTACCGGGATATTGGCGGAGGCAGGCGGCCGGATCCCTGGACTCGGCCAGCAGTGCCTCCAGATAGGCGGCCGAGTCCTCCCAATAGCGCCTGGCGACCGCGGCGCCGAGATCGGCCTTGCTCGGGAAGTGGTGGTAGATGCTCGCGGCCTTGATGCCCACATCTGCCGCGAGATCACGAAAATTCAGGCCGCTATAGCCATGGGCCTGCGCGGTCAGTTTCGCTGCTGTCAGGATGGCTTCCTTGGAATTCGAATTCATATCCCGGTCTCACAATCCCGTGTCTAGCCTACCAAGTGATAGATAGGCATTGACGCTGGCAAATCAAAGCCGTAAGTGCAGCCTACCAACTGATAGGTAGGATGAATTGATGAGCACTCAGATCCCCAATGGCGACCCAACAAAGCTGCCGATGATGACGATTCACGATTGGAGCACGGGGCCTTACCCGGCGCGCGTCCGGATCGCTGTGGCTGAGAAGAACCTTCGATCGCGCATCAATTTTGTGTCGGTCGATCTCACGAAAGGCGAGCACAAGAAGCCCGAATTCCTCGCCAAGAATTATTCAGGCACGTTGCCGGTGCTCGAACTCGACGACGGCACTTTCATTGCCGAATGCACCGCCATCACGGAATATCTCGACGGACTTGACGGCTCCCCCTTGCTCACCGGCCGTACGCCGCGCGAGAAGGGCTTGATCCACATGATGAGCAAGCGTGCCGAGCTGGAGCTGCTCGACGCCATCAGTGTCTATTTTCATCACGCGACACCGGGGCTCGGGCCCCATGTCGAGATCTATCAAAATGCCGAATGGGGCTTCCGCCAGCGCGACAAGGCGCTGAGGGGAATGGCGTACTTCGACGGGGTGTTGAAAAGGCAGCCGTTTATTGCCGGCGAGTTTTTCTCGATGGCCGATATCACAGTGATTGGCGGTTTGATCTTCGCCGGCCTCGTGAAGCTCGAAGTACCTGCGGAGTGCGCGGCGCTTCGGGCCTGGTACACGCGGATGCAGGAGCGCCCCAGCGTCAAAAATCGCGTGACGATGTCAGATCCGGCTTGATGAGGCGCATGGCTGCCATCGCGCAGTCATTCCGATAATGGGACATCGCCTGAATCATGTGATGTCCATTATTCCGCGTACCGAACCAACGCCGTTCAGCCCGGCTTTTTTCTCCCGCAGCGCAATTGCCATCCGCCCTCGGCTTCTGGCATCGTCCGGCGGCCTCCCGGATCTACCGGGGGCGGGCGCGTTCGATCGCGCACAAATCAAGAAAAGAAGTCGAGGAATTTTCCATGTCGATGCCGGCTTTGTTCAAGAACCGCCTGTCGCTGCCCGTGATCGGTTCGCCGCTGTTCATCATTTCGGTGCCGGATCTCGTCATCGCGCAGTGCAAGGCCGGTATCGTCGGCTCGTTTCCCGCGCTGAACGCGCGCCCGGCGGCGCTGCTCGACGAATGGCTGCACCGGATCAAGGAAGAACTCGCCGCACATGACAAGGCGCATCCGGATCGGCTCTCCGCACCCTTCGCGGTCAACCAGATCGTGCACAAGTCCAACAACCGGCTCGAACAGGACCTGGCGCTTTGCGAAAAGCATAAAGTGCCGATGATGATCACCTCGCTTGGCGCGCGTGAAGAACTCAATCAGGCAGCCCATGCCTGGGGCGGCATCGTGTTTCACGACGTCATCAATCAGCGTTTCGCGCACAAGGCGATCGAGAAGGGCGCTGATGGCCTGATCCTCGTTGCGGCAGGCGCTGGCGGCCATGCCGGCGAGATCTCGCCGCTCGCATTCGTCGCCGAGACCCGGCAATGGTTCGACGGCCCGATCGCGCTGTCGGGCGCCATCGCCAACGGCCGCGCCATTCGCGCTGCGCGTATTCTCGGTGCCGACTTCGCCTATATCGGTTCGGCCTTCATCGCCACTACCGAAGCCAACGCGGTGCCGGGCTACAAGGACATGATCGCGGCTTCCGCCTCGGAAGACATCGTCTATTCGAATCTCTTCACCGGCGTTCACGGCAACTATCTGAAGCCGTCCATCGTCGCTGCTGGCATGGATCCGGACAATCTGCCGGAGTCCGATCCGACCAAGATGAATTTCGGTACCGACGCCAGTGGCGAGCGCGCCAAGCCGAAGGCCTGGAAGGAAATCTGGGGCAGCGGCCAGGGCATCGGCAGCGTGTCGAAGGTCGTGCCGGTGGCCGAGCTCGTTGCGCGCTTCAAGAAGGAATATGACGAAGCGATCGATCCGCCGCTCTGATCCTGCATGAGAAGGCCGATCTGATGGACGCCATCTATCGCGTGGACGGCAACCATGTCGTCACCAGCCCGCATGCTGCGGGTCCATGGAACGAGACCATGCAGCATGGCTCCGCGCCGTCGGCGCTGGTGACATGGCTTGCTGAACAGATGCCCACTGCAGGTCCGATGCATGTGACGCGTGTCACCATCGACCTGCTGCGGCCGGTGCCGGTGGCGCCGCTGACTTTCGAGACAGAGATCTTGCGTGACGGGCGCAAGATCCAGCTCGTTGGCGTCAGGCTGTCGTCCAACGGCACCGTCGTCGTCAATGCCACGGTGTTGAAAGTGCGCGTCGAAGCCCAGCCGCTACCGTCGGATATCAGGGACACGCCGGTCACTGTGCCGCTGCCCGATCACGAGGGCCTCAAGGAGCCGCGCGATCACAGCAGTTCGTTCGTGTCGGGGGTCACGATCCGTATCGTGCGCGGCGGTTTTCTGACGTTGGGGCCTGGCGCGATCTGGTACCGCGCCAATCGCAGCATCATCGAAGGGCAGCCGATCTCGCAGGTGATGCGCGCGGTGATCGCGGCCGACTTCAGCAATGGTTCGTCGTCCGTGCTGAGCTTCAAGGATTGGACTTTCCTCAATGCCGACCTCTCCGTCAGCCTTGCCCGCCCACCGGTCGGCGACTGGATTCTGCTGGATTCCGAAAGCTGGATAGGGCCGGACGGGACCGGTCTTGCAGCTTCCAAACTGGCCGACGTGAACGGCTATTTCGGCCGGGCCGTGCAGAGCCTGGTGATCGAGAAGCGCTGACCGCCCTGCGCTGATCGATAACTTTTTAGCACTAGCTCGGAACTACTTGATACTGCGCGTGTTATTTGGCGTCAGGGGGCGGTATGGGTTCGACGCACGTGCAAAACGAAAAGGCTAGAACCGGCATCTGGGGGTTAGACGCTATCCTCTCGGGCGGTTTTTCCCGAGGACATGTTTTTCTCGTCGAGGGTGCGCCCGGCACCGGCAAGACGACGGTTGCCTTGCAGTTCTTGCTCGAAGGTGCGCGCGCCGGCGAGCAGAGCCTCTACATTACACTGTCGGAGACCGAGCAGGAGTTGCGCCAGGGTGCGGCCTCTCATGGTTGGGAGCTCGGCGATCGCATCGCCGTCTACGAGTTGCTGCCGCCTGAGAGTCTGCTCGATGAACACCAGCAGCAGAGCCTCTTGTATTCGTCCGATCTCGAACTCGGCGAAACCACCAAGCAGATATTCGAGGCCGTCGAGCGCATCAAGCCGAGCCGTGTGGTACTGGATAGCCTCTCCGAAATCCGGTTGCTGGCGCAAAGCTCGCTGCGCTACCGGCGTCAGATCCTCGCTATCAAGCATTACTTCGCCAAATTCGGCACCACGGTCATACTGCTCGATGATCTGACGGCGGAAGTCGCCGACAAGACCGTCCACAGTGTTGCTCATGGTGTCTTGCGGCTTGAAGAACTCGCGCCGTCCTACGGCGCCGAACGGCGACGCGCACGCGTCATGAAATATCGCGGCACTAAATTTCGCGGAGGTTACCACGACGCCACCATCACGACGGGCGGGGTCAACGTCTTTCCGCGTCTGGTCGCATCGGAATTCCGTGGCAGCCTGAAGCGCAGCACCAAATCGACGGGAAGTGCCGAGTTCGACGGCCTGCTGGGCGGCGGCATCGAAACCGGATCGAGCACGCTCATCCTCGGCCCCGCCGGCACCGGCAAGTCTCTCGTCGCCATCACAAATGTCGTTGCGGCGATCAAGCGCGGTGAGAAGGCCGCGATGTTCGTGTTCGACGAGGAGCTCGGACTGCTGTTCGACCGCGTGACGAAACTCGGGATCGATCTGGGCGCGATGCAGGAGGCCGGCAACCTGTTTGTCGAGCAGGTCGACGCGGCCGAACTGTCGCCCGGTGAATTCGCGCATCGGGTGCGCCAGCAGGTCGATGAACGGGATATCAAAATCGTCGTGATTGACAGCCTGAACGGCTATCAGGCGGCGATGCCGGAAGAAAACTCGCTGATACTGCACATGCACGAGTTGCTGCAATATCTGAACCGGCGAGGTGCGGCGACGTTCATGACAGTGGCCCAGCATGGTCTGGTCGGTGACATGAAGGCGCCGGTGGATGTGACCTATCTGGCCGACACCGTGATTTTGCTCCGCTACTTCGAGGCGCTCGGGAGCGTCCGTCGCGCCATCTCTGTCATCAAGAAGCGAACGGGCCCCCACGAACCGACGATCCGCGAATATCGCATCGACGGTCGCGGGCTCACGATCGGTGCACCGCTAACGGCATTTCAAGGCGTCCTGCGCGGTGTTCCGATCTATAGCGGCGAGAACATCTTGCTCAAGGAGCAGCCGGAGTGAAACCGGGGCGTTCATCCGAGCGCGCCGTCGTCCTTGCGCCGACAGGACGCGATGCCGCTGTTGCCGCGGCACTGATCCGCGAAGCAGGTTTTTACGCGCAGACCTGCCCGGATTTTCAGACGCTGCTGGAAGAAATCAAAGGCGGTGCCGGTGTCGCCGTCATCGCCGACGAGGCGATCAAGTCAGTCGATCTGCGCGGTCTCGGCAGCTGGTTGCATGATCAGCCGTCATGGTCCGACTTTCCCATCGTATTGCTGACCCGCCGCGGCGGTGGTCCGGAGCGCAATCCGGATGCGGCGCGCCTCGGCCAATTGCTCGGCAACGTCACTTTCATCGAGAGGCCGTTTCATCCGACTACATTGATATCGGTTGTCGGTTCGGCCGTTCGTGCGCGCCGGCGTCAATATCAGACGCGTGCCATTCTTGAAGATCTCGGCGACAGTCAGGGGCTGCTGCAGACGGCGCTCGATGCGGGACGGCTCGGGACGCTCGAATTGCATCTGCCCGAACTTCGGCTTGAGGTCTCGGATACGACCAAGGCATGCTTCGGCCGCCGGCCGGATCAGTCATTCACGTTCAGCGAGTTGCAGGCCGCGGTTCATCCTGATGATCGCGAGCAACGCCAGCAGGCGCTCGATGCGACGCTGATGACCGGCGCGGATTACAATGTCGAATACCGCAATATCTGGCCGAACGGCTCGGTGCATTGGGTCGAGACGCGTGCGCGCATGGTCCGCGGGCCCGACGGCAAGCCGAAAACGCTGGTGGGCGTCTCCGTCGATATCACGGCGCGAAAGTCTGCCGATATCGATCGCGACAATTTGCTGGAGCAATTGACGGCGGAGCGGTCTGCGCTCGCCGAGCTTACGGCGACGCTCGAACAGCGTGTCGAGGAACGCACCAATGACCTGATGAAGGAAGTCGCGGCGCGCGAGAAAGCACAGGACCAATTGCGTCAGGCGCAGAAGATGGAGACCATCGGCCAGCTCACCGGCGGCGTCGCGCATGACTTCAACAATCTGCTGATGGCGGTGATGGGTAATCTCGATCTGCTGCGCAAGCGCATGCCCGACGATCCGCGCCTGAAGCGTCTCGTCGATGGCGCTATGCAGGGTGCTGAGCGCGGCGCCTCGCTGACGCAGCGGCTGCTGGCCTTTGCGCGGCAGCAGGATCTGAAAGCCGTGGCCGTCGATCTTGGTGCGCTGGTCCGTGGCATGAGCGATCTGCTGGAGCGCTCGCTTGGGCCTCGAGTCGCGCTGCATCTCGATATTCCCGACGGTCTGCCGCGGGCGCAGATCGATCCCAATCAGCTTGAACTTGCGATCCTCAATCTTGCGATCAATGCGCGCGACGCCATGCAGGATGGCGGCTCCATCGATATCAAGGTGAAGAAGCATCGGGCCGGCAAGGGCGACCCGGTTCTGAAGCCCGGTGACTATCTCAAGGTGTCGATCATCGACAATGGCGCCGGCATGTCGCCGGAGACGTTGAAGAAGGCGATCGAACCGTTTTTCTCGACCAAGCCGGTCGGCAAGGGGACAGGTCTGGGACTGTCCATGGTGCACGGTCTGGCCGTACAGCTCGGCGGGACGCTCGATCTTTCGAGTGTCGTCGGCAAGGGAACGACGGCGACCCTCGTGTTGCCGGTCACCGACAGGAAGCCAGAGGTGGCCGGAACGGCCCATGTCCTGCGCCATGCCGCGCGCTCTGCCGTGATTCTGTTTGTCGATGACGATCCCCTGATCGCGATGTCGACGACGGAGATGCTGGAGGATCTCGGCCATCGGGTCATCCCGGCGAGTTCGGGGCGGCATGCGCTGGAGATTCTGAAAAGCGACGAGCCGCTCGATCTGATGATGACGGATCATGTGATGCCGGGCATGACGGGCATCGAGCTTGCGGCTTATTCCCGCGAAATGCGGCCGTCGCTGCCGATCCTGCTCGCCACCGGCTATGCGGATCTGCCCGAAGGCGCTCAGCTCGATCTGCCGCGGCTTGCCAAGCCGTATCATCAGGATCAGCTCCGGGATCGGCTCGATCAACTGCTGGGCTGAGCCCTCGCCGCAGCTGCGGTATCAATCTGCCGGTGGTGCAGGGAAATTAACCATTCATTAAATCCTGTGGAACCAACAATGCCCTGATCGGGAATCAACCGATTCAGGGGCCATCATGGATATCGAAGCCTATTTCGCGAAGACGCCGGCCACGATCGAGGAGATCAAGGCACGCGTGGCCGCAGCTTTCGGCCGTCATCCGTTGTGTCGCGATGTGCAATTCGACATCGTCAGTACGCCTCGCGCCGGAAAGGGCGCAAACTGGACCATCAGCATGCAGTCGGTCGCCCCGGATGCGCTGTGGGAAGCCTCCGATATCGTGAGCGACATCCAGGAAGCCTATGTTCTCGCCAACGCCGCCTGAGCGTCTCTGTTAAGTATTATGACACCGTTGCGGTATGGTTAGGCCTTAATTAATCTCCATTTGTGACGACAGGTACCTGCGGTGGTCCTGAATTTCGGAGACTGGCTTGACGCGTGCGCTGACCCTTCTTGTGCTGGGCTGCCTGTTGCTGACCGGCGTGGCTGTTGCGAGCATTCTCGGTCGCGATAGCATCCCATCGCTGTCGCTCTCATATGACGACAGCGCCGCGCAAAATTCGGTCGCTGTTTCGCGTGGACCGGTTTCCAATACACAAGGCAAGAAGGACAAGCTGCCGTTGGCCGGCGCCATGATGGCGTCGCTTGATCCGCAGCAGGTCCCGACTGTCGATGGCAGTCCATTGCGCCAGGCCTTTGCATCCGACAGTCCGATCGAAGCGCCCGGCTCGACGGTGCTCGCGCCGATCGTGGTGCCGCAGCCGACCGCCAAGCCCAAGGCAGCAGCCAAGCCGGTGCAGAAGACCTATACGCTGCTCAGCGACGCGCAGATTTCGGCGATCAAGACGCGGCTCAATCTGACTGCGTCGCAGGAATCCTACTGGCCCGGCGTCGAAGCGGCGCTGCGCAACGTGGCGCGCAGGATCCACGAGACCAGACAGGCCAGTCCTTCAGCCGGTGCTCCACCGATCGATCCCGACAGCGACGAGGTGCAGCAGCTCAAATCCGCTGCGATGCCGTTGCTGTTTCAGTTGCGTGAGGATCAGAAGCGCGAAGTCCGTGCATTGGCGCGCATGATCGGGCTCGAAAAGGTCGCGTCGGCGATCTGATCGCCTGTCATATGCCGGCCCATCGGCGACGCAGGACTGTCACAACCTGTAACAGACAAATTGTCGCGCCTGTCATCCGGGTTTCGCATCCGTGGTGCAGAGATTAACGCCTCTTAACCTGTAACGGGGGCGTTTCATGACCGATTTCACACTCAATCAACCCATTTCCGGAAGCGGGCCGGTCGAGCCGGCATCGCGGCCCAATCTCGACAAGGGCTTTAACCCGCTGACGATGATCCTGTTTTTCGGCATTTTGGCCGCCGGCTTGTTGTTTGTCGCTTACAGCATTTATGTCGACGTCAACGCCACGGGCACCCGCGTCACCAGCTTTCTGCCTTACCTGCTGCTGTTCGTGGCGCTGCTGATCGCGCTCGGCTTCGAATTCGTCAACGGCTTCCATGACACCGCCAATGCGGTGGCCACCGTCATCTACACCCACTCGCTGCCGGCGGAATTCGCCGTGATGTGGTCGGGCTTTTTCAACTTTCTCGGCGTGCTGTTCTCCACGGGCGCGGTGGCCTTCGGCATCGTTTCGCTGCTGCCGGTGGAATTGATCCTGCAGGTCTCCAGCGGCGCCGGCTTTGCCATGGTGTTCGCGCTGCTGATTGCGGCGATCATCTGGAATCTCGGCACCTGGTATCTCGGCCTGCCGGCCTCCTCATCGCACACGCTGATCGGTTCGATCATCGGCGTCGGCATTGCCAACGCGCTGATGCGCGGTCGTGACGGCACCTCGGGTGTCGATTGGGGCAAGGCCACCGAAATCGGCTACGCGCTGCTGCTGTCGCCGCTGTTCGGCTTCGCTTGCGCTGCCATTCTGCTGCTGATGCTGAAGTTCGTGGTGCGCAATCCTGCTCTGTATCAGGCTCCCGATGGTGCCAAGGCGCCGCCGCTGTGGATTCGCGGCATCCTGATCGCCACCTGTACCGGCGTGTCCTTCGCGCATGGTTCGAATGACGGCCAGAAGGGCATGGGCCTGATCATGCTGGTGCTGATCGGCACCGTGCCGACCGCCTATGCGCTGAACCGCGCGTTGCCGGAATCCCGCGTCGCGCAGTTCCAGGTCAACTCCATCGCAGCCGCCAAGGTGATTGCAGCCAAGGGCGCCGGCCACAGCATCATCGGCGATCCCCGTCCGGCGGTGACCACTTACGTGTCGCAGCGCAAGATCAGCGAAGGTACCTATCCGTCGCTCGCCGTTCTCGTGCAGCAGGTCGGCGATCAGGTCCGCAGCTACGGCACTCTCGATAAGGTGCCTGCAGAATCCGTCGGCAACACCCGTAACGACATGTATCTCGCATCGGAGGCCATCCGCTTCCTGATGAAGGACAAGGAAAACGACCTCAACAAGGAAGATATCGCGACCCTCAATGCCTATAAGGGCTCCCTCGATTCCGCCACCAAGTTCATCCCGGATTGGGTGAAGATCGCGGTGGCCATCGCACTCGGCCTCGGCACCATGGTGGGCTGGAAGCGCATCGTCGTCACCGTCGGCGAGAAGATCGGCAAGACGCATCTGACCTATGCGCAGGGCGCCTCCGCCGAGCTCGTGGCTGCCGCCACCATCGGCGCGGCCGACGTGTTCGGTCTGCCGGTCTCGACCACTCACGTGCTGTCGTCCGGCGTCGCCGGCACCATGGCCGCGAACGGTTCGGGCCTGCAGATGGCCACCATCCGCAACCTGCTGATGGCCTGGGTGCTGACGCTGCCCGCCGCGATCATGCTCTCGGCCAGCCTCTACGTGCTGTTCAGCCAGTTGTTCTGAGGACAAGAGAGGCGGCTGCGGAAACGCGGCGACCTTACTTTCTACCTCGATAGAAAGAAAAGCCCGCGCGGATGATGCGCGGGCTTTTTACTTTAATGGCTGTCATTCCGGGGCGCGTGCGCACTTGCGCGCGCGAACCCGGAATCTCGGCATGGTTGAACACTTCAAGATTCCGGGTTCGCATTTCAGCGGCTTCGCCGCTTTCATGCGCCCTCAGGCAAACCAATTGGTTTGCCGGGGAATGACGAGGAGAGAGTACGCCTTTCCTTTACGAACTGCTCTCGCGATGCACGTCGTGCACCACGATGCCCTTGCCTTGCTCCGGCAGCGCCAGCCAGTCGCGGCGCTTCAACGTGCGGCGGGTATCGTCGAGGCCGCTCTGCCAGTGCTCGCGCATCGACGTCGCCGAGAATTCGTGGTCCTTGGAATCGCCCTCATAGGCCTTCTGCTGATAGATCATTTGCAGGATGGTGATCTCCGGCAGATCCGACAGGCTGTCACGCCGCGCGCGCTCCTCGTCGCTGAGCTGGTCGTCGGGAATGCGCTGCAAGACCTTGTAGAGCTCCGACTTCAGATTGTTCATGCGCCGATAGATGTCGGTGTTGTGGCGGGTGCGGGACGAATAGACGATGTCCTTGTGCCGGGCCAGAACCTCCTGGATGTCGCGCGGCAGCACGCCGCGCGCGCTGAACAGGTCGACCTGGAACACCAGCGAATTCATCTTGTCGTCCTGGTCGAGCAGATGCTGCAGCGGCGTGTTGGAAACGATGCCGCCGTCCCAGAAATGATCGGTGCCGATCTTCACCATCGGCAGGGCGGGCGGCAGCGCGCCTGATGCCATCACGTGCTCGGGGGCGATCACTTCCTTCTTGTTGTCGAAATACAGGAAGTTGCCGGTGATGACGTTGACGGCGCCGACGGCGAAATGGGTCTTGCGCGCATTGATCAGGTCGAAGTCGACCAGTTCGAGCAGGGTGTCACGCAGCGGAGATGTGTCGTAATAGCTCGTCGCTGTCTTCGCGCCGGCCGGGCTGAACCACGGATTGACCTCGTGCGGCTTGAAGAAGCCGGGCTGGCCGAGGGTCGTGGTCATGAAGGAGCTCGCGAGATTGCGGGCCTTGCGATAGACGTCGCCGTCCGGCGTGTAGTGCCAGACCTTGCGGGCGGTGATGCGGTCCCAGAAGATCTGCAGCTTCTCCAGCCGGTCTTCCGGCGGGTTGCCGGCGATGATCGCAGAATTGATTGCGCCGATTGACACGCCGCAGACCCAGTCCGGCTCCATGCCTTCTTCATGCAGCGCCTGATACACACCGGCCTGATAGGCGCCGAGTGCGCCGCCCCCTTGCAGCACCAGCGCGACACGATCGCAGCGATCGGGGCGCCAGCTGGTCTCGGTGGTCGTCTCTGAACCGGGTGTCCGCGCGTCCATCTTCGTCTTCTCCTCAACGATCACATGATGTTGGCGGCAGAATTCAGATGAGCAGTGACGGCGTTGTGACAAATGGCAAATTCGATGACTGCGCATCAGTCCATGAGCGCGTCACGCTGCTGAAGGAAATTCCTCACACCGCCGTCAAACAGGATCGCTAGCAAAGGAGCAGATATTAACGTTTGCTTACGAAGGGCTGCACGCATGTTGTCTGGAAAGTCCGCCATCATCACCGGCTCCACCAGCGGCATCGGCCTTGGCATCGCGCGCGGTCTTGCGGCCAGTGGCGCCAATATCGTGCTGAACGGCTTTGGCGACGCCAACGAGATTGAGGCGATCCGCAGCGAGATCGCCGACAGCCATCAGGTCCGGGTGCTCTACAACGGCGCCAACATGGCCGACGGCAATGACATCGCGGCCATGATGGCGCAGGCGGAGCAGGAATTCGGCGGCGTCGATATCCTGATCAACAATGCCGGCATTCAATATGTGGCGCCGCTCGAGGAATTCCCGGTCGAGAAGTGGGATGCGATCGTGGCGATCAACCTGTCGAGTGCGTTTCACACCACACGTCTCGCCATCCCCCACATGAAGGCAAAGTCCTGGGGCCGCATCGTCAACGTCGCCTCGGCCCATGCGCTCGTCGCCTCGCCGTTCAAGTCGGCCTATGTCGCGGCCAAGCATGGCATTGCCGGCCTGACCAAGACGGCGGCGCTGGAAGTCGCCGAACACGGCATCACCGTGAATGCGGTATGTCCGGGCTATGTGATGACGCCACTGGTCGAGAAGCAGATCCCGGAACAGGCCAAGGCGCGAGGCATCACTGAGCAACAGGTGATCTCGGACGTGCTGTTGGCCGCCCAGCCCACCAAGCGTTTTGTCACCGTCGAAGAACTGTCATCGGTCGTCAATTTCCTCTGCACCGACCACGCCCGTTCGATCACCGGCATCACGCTGCCGGTGGATGGCGGCTGGACCGCGCACTGAAGTCAAACCCAGCGATTTCAACCCTGCGATTTTCAACCAAGGAGTTTTCGATGCGCCAGGAAGACATCCTCCGTTTGCCGTCGATGCCGATGGCCGGCCCGAGCTATCCCGCCGGTCCCTATCGCTTCATCAATCGCGAATTCCTTGTCATCACCTATGAGACCGATCCTGATCTGATCCGGATGGGTCTGCCCGAACCGCTGGAGCCGATCGAGCAGCCCATCGTCCACTATGAATGGATCAAGATGCCGGACTCATCCGGCTTCGGCTGCTATACGGAAACGGGCCTCGTGATCCCCGCGCGCTTCAAGGGCGAAGACGTCAATTTCGTCTCGCAGATGTATCTGGACGATGATCCGCCGATCGCCGCCGGCCGCGAGATCTGGGGCTTTCCGAAGAAATACGCCCATCCGAAACTCGAAGTGGTCAAGGACACGCTGACCGGTACGCTGGAATATGCCGGGCAGCAGGTCGCCATGGGCACGATGGCGTACAAGCACGGCGCCATGGCCGGCAACGGCGAGGCCACCCTCGCCACGCTGTCCAAGACCCAGATCAATCTGAAGCTGATCCCGGGCGTCGATGGCAGCGCGGAAGTCTGTCAGCTCGTCGCAATCAACCTGACCGACATCACCGTCAAGGGCTCCTGGTTCGGACCCGGACGTCTGCATCTGATCCCGCATGTCAACGCGCCGGTCGCCGACCTCCCCGTGCGTCGCGTGCTTGGCGCGCATCATTTCCTGGCCGACCTGACTTTGCCCTATGGCCGTGTCGTCCACGACTACAACAAACAGAGCGACGAACTCGCTGAAGCCGCTGAATAGCAGCGGCTGACACACCCCTGTAACAAGGGTGTCATTAAGTGCCTGCGGCGGACTGACACAGTTAGAAAGCCGCAGGCATATTTTTTCAATTTTGGTGATGCATGCGTTTTGCGTGGCATGAAGAGAAGCTGGTGCCCCATGCAGCTTGAGGTCCCGGTCGCATCGACACAGAGCGATTTCGCCCCGAACCCGTCCGATCCGATTCCGGGGCTGGTCTGGGCCTTCCGCATCCATTCGGATGGCAAGCCGGAGCCGCTGCCTGTCGATGCGGGTATCGACATTGCCCATGGCGGTCTGTTGTGGCTGCATTTCAATCTCGCGGATACGCGCGCGCTGCAATGGCTGGCGCAGATCCCGTTGCATGCGCCGGAGCAGGCGCGGACGCTGCTATTGTCGAAAGACACCTATCAGCAGCTCCATGCCACCGACGACAGCATCTATGGTGTGATCTCGGACCTTTTGCGCGATATCGACGAGGCGACCGAAGACACCGGCTATCTGCGCTTCGTGATGACCGAGCGTCTGTTGGTCAGCGGCCGGCATCACGCGCTGTGCGCCGTCGATGCCACGCGCCGTTCGCTCGAGCAGGGCCAGCGCATCGACAGCATGGCCGCGCTGCTTGAAACCATCGTCGAAAATGTTTGCGACACCATGGACGGCGTCGCCGATAGTCTCGCACTGTCACTCGACCAGATCGAGGAGCAGGTGGTCTCGGGCGATTCCCGTGACTTGCTGCAGAAGCTCGGTCGTCTGCGCCGGACCTGCGTGCGGCTGCATCGGCAGTTGTCCGGGCTGCGCATCGTATTCCAGCGGCTTGAGGCCAAAGGCCTGCGCGAGCTGAAGCCTGCGCTGCAATTGCGCGCCGGCAAGCTGGCGCAGCGGCTCGACGGGCTGGATCACAATGTCGTCGAGATGCGCGAGCGCAGCCGGCTGTTGCAGGAAGAGTTGCATCTGCAGATCGAGGAACGCGGCAATGAAAGCCTGCGTGTGCTCTCGGTGCTCACCGCTTTGCTGCTGCCGCCGACGCTGGTCACCGGCATCTTCGGCATGAACACCAAGGGCCTGCCGCTGACCGATACCGAAACCGGCTTCCTCTGGGCGGGGTTACTGATCCTGGTGTCGTCGGCATCGGCCTATGCCGTGATGAAGCGCCTCAAGATCATCAGGTAGCTATCATGGTTGGTGCGTTTCCGTGCTCGATGGCCCGTGCGATAACGGCGCTCGCTGTTTTTGTCGTGTGTTGCATGATCTCGCTGTCATCTGCCTATGCGGGCGACTGGCGCGATAGCGGATTGAAGCCGATCAATGACCGGCTCGCCGAATGGGGTGTCGCACTGTCAGCCACCTATATCGGCGAAGCGCTCGGTAATGCGTCCGGCGGCACCCGGCGCGGTGCGGTCTATGAGGGACGCTTCGATTTTGGCGTCGACGTCGATCTCGACAAGGCGGTCGGCTGGAGCGGCGCGACCTTTCACGCCAATGTCTATCAGATCCACGGACCTGGCCTGTCGCGCGACTATATCGGAAATCTGATGCTGGTCAGCGGCATCGAAGCGTCGCCGGCGACGCGGCTCTATGAATTCTGGATCGAACAGTCGCTGTTCGACGGCAGGCTGCTGGTGAAGGTCGGTCAGCAGCCTTCCGATATCGAATTCATCGACAGCAAGTATGACGACATCTTCGTCAATTCGGCGCTGGGCTGGCCCGGCATCACTGGCGTTATCCTGCCGGCGGGCGGACCGTCGCCGCCGCTCGCAGTGCCGGGCGTTCGCTTCAAGGCCAATCTGTCGGATGCGTTCACGGCCTATCTGGCGGTGTTCAATGGCAGTGCGGCTGCGCCCGGCCCGAACGATCCGCAAATCGCCAACGCGCATGGCCTCGCATTTCGCGTTAACGATCCGCCGTGGATCATCGGGCAGTTGAAATACAGCTACAAGCTTGGACCGTCGGAGTTGCCGGGGTCGATCACCGGCGGCGGCTGGGTGCATCTCGCCGAATTCGATGACGAGCGCTGGACCTCACAGGGCCTGTCGCAGGCCGATCCTGCCGGTACCGGCGAGCCGCTGATGCGGCGCGGCAATCGCGGAGTGTTTGCCGTTTATGAACAGCGGCTCGCCTTCAGTGCACTCGGGCCTGACAAGGGCATCGGTTTCTTTGCGCGCACGTCGATCAGCCCGTCCGATCGCAATCTGATCAGCTTCTATCTCGATGGCGGCATCCAGGTGTCGGGTTTCTCGGCGGAACGGCCGGATGACAGGTTCGGCATCGCGATGACCTATGCGCGCATTTCGGATGGCGCGCGTGGGCTTGATCGTGACGTGCAGCTCTTCACCGGAATTCAATCGCCCATTCGCGATTTCGAAGCCGTGCTGGAAATGACCTATCTCGCAATGGTTGCGCCCGGCGTGGCGGTGCAGCCGGTGTTTCAATATGTGATGCATCCCGCCGGCGGCGCCGTCGATCCCAACGATGCCACGCAGACAAAGCGCATCAAGGACGCCGCGGTATTCGGCGTCCGCACGACGATCAATTTCTGAAACGTCTCAGCAGGCAGCTTCGGCCGGCGCCTTGCTCAGGCCTGCGGCGGACTCCGCAATCATCTCGTAAGACTTCAAGCGCGTGGCATGATCGTAAACGTCCGAGACGATCATCAGCTCATCCGCACCGGTCTCCTCGACCAGCGCGGCGATGCCGGCGCGCACCGTGTCCTTCGAGCCGATGATCGATCGCCGCAGCATGCCCATGGCCTGCATCTTCTCGGCCGGCGACCAGTAGGTCTCGATATCGTCGATGGGCGGTGCGCTCAGGCCGCGTGTGCCGCGGAACATGTTGGTGAAGGACATCTGCTGCGTGGTCCACAGCCGCTTCGCCTCGGCATCGGTGTCGGCGGCGATGATGTTGACGCCGACCATCGCATAGGGCTTCGCCGACTGTTCGGAAGCTTCGAAGTGCTGGTGATAGATCTGCAGGGCGTGCAGCAATTGCTCGGGCGCGAAATGTGAGGCGAAAGCGTAGGGCAGGCCGAGGGCGGCGGCGAGCTGCGCGCCATAGGTCGAGGAGCCGAGAATCCACAGTGGCACATCGGTGCCCGCGGCGGGCACCGCCTGCAGGCGCTGGTTTGGGCCGGCCGGTGCGAAATAGGCCTGCAGCTCCTGGATGTCCTGCGGGAAATTGTCGGAATTCTGGAGCGAGCGGCGTAGCGCCCGCATGGTCATCTGGTCGGTGCCGGGTGCGCGGCCGAGGCCGAGATCGATGCGGCCGGGAAACAGCCGGGCCAGCGTGCCGAACTGTTCGGCGATGACGATGGGGGCATGGTTCGGGAGCATGATGCCGCCGGCACCGACGCGAATGGTTTTGGTCCCTGCCGCGATATGGCCGATCACCACCGATGTCGCGGCGCTGGCGATGCCGATCATGTTGTGATGTTCGGCGACCCAGAAGCGCTGATAGCCCCATTTCTCAGCATGGCCGGCGAGATCGCGGGAATTGTCGAGCGCGCCGCGCGCATCGGTGTCCTGGGTGACGCGGACGAGGTCGAGAATCGAAAGTGCGGTCATGACGGGGCTCCCATTGCCCCTGCCATGTGGGCATGGCTGGGGCGGATTGCCAGCCGGTTGCGCGGCGGGCATGGCAGCCCGGCGTTACCCTTGAGCGGTCAGGTCAGGCCCGCATGGAAGGCCCGGACGATCGCGGCGCATTCGGCCGGCTTTTCCATCTGCATGAAATGCGAGGCGTCAGACACGGTGGTGAAGGCGAAGCCGCCATCGCGTGCGAAGGCGCGCTCCATGTCGACGAACGGGCTGGTTCTCGTCTTTGGCTCCCCGGCGACGAGCAGCACCGGCAGCCTGACGCTGCACATCCGCTCCCAGGCGCCCGGGAGATCCTGCATGGAGAAGATGCTGGCCTCGAATTCCCTGGCGCAGGCGAGTTCATAGAACTGCTTGTCGTCGTTCCAACGCAGCGTGGATGCGGCAAGTGCCTGCAGTCCGGCATCGTCGACGCCGGCAAATGCCCTGCTGCGGCGATAGGAGTCAAACAGCTCCTGCACGTTCGGAAAGCTGGTGCGGCGCTGCGCAGCGCGTTCGGCGAGTCTGGTATTTTCCGCAAGGAAACTTGCGAACTCCGGATAGCTCGCTGGCGGCGTCGCCGGCGGCTCGAAGCCGACGATGCCGATCCACGGCGTTTCATATTCGGCGGCATGCAGCAGCGTCGTCAGGGCGCTCATCGAATGAAATGCACCGAGGCTCGGCGCTGGGCCGAGTTCGCGCGTGATCCCTTGCATGATCGCCTCATAGTCGCGGATGAGCTGCGGCCAGACATGCGGGATTGGCTGACGATACGGACTGCTGCGGCCGTGATGACGAAAGTCAAACACCACGGTCTGGTAGTCATCGGTGAAGTGATGCCAGAAGCTTTGAAAAGCATCGATGGCGAGGCCATTGCCATGGCTGCAGACGATCCGTGGGCCTTGTCCATAGACACGTATGCTGGCGGTGGCGCCGTCTTCGAGCAGAACCTGAAAAGAATGCGTCTCGGCCGCAAGGGCCGGCGCGGAAGGCGCATAGTCCATATGGGGAAGAATCCGTTATATATTGGAGCAGAAGGCGAAGCCCGTTGCAGGCTTGGCCGGACCGCAGAGTCTCAGAGACTTTGTCTGAAAGACTTTGCTGCTCACCGTCAGTTCGTACGCAGTCGCAGGATACAAAGCGCGGCGGGGTGGTTCAAGCCGCAGCAGGTCATAGCAGCTCAGCTGGAACGCCGGACGATGACCACGCGCCCGTCGAGCGGGATCGTCGCGCGCCCGTCCGTTACCGGTACGCGCCGCCAGTCGGCATCGTCATTCGGACGGTTGAAGGAGAGCGAAGCGGCAGGACCATCGACGGAGATGTCGATCGGTTCCGTGGGCACCGGGATGTCTTCGGCCTTCTCCACATTCCAGCAGCGCACCGCGCGCCATACCGCAAGCAGCGGTTGTCCCTGCGCATCCTGAAACGCGATGTGCCGCAGCTCCGGTGCCGTGGATGCCACGCGTAGCGGCTGATTGTCGCTGGCGCGGCGCGCGTCTTTCAACGCGGACAGGAGATTGCGGATCGCGTGATAGCCGGGTTTCGGCGAGCCGTCATTGCGGACGAGGCCCCAGTGATGCTCTCCGTCATTGGGATCGGTACCGCCATCGAAGAATTCGTAGAGGAACGTCCGGAGAATGCCGAGGCGGAAGTTGTTGAGCAGCAGCCGCGGCAGATAGAGCGCTGCCGCCATCTCCGAGACACCGGAGGTGCCGGGCTTCACGACATTGCAGTAGCCGCATTCGGTCGCGAGTGCAGGCGCGCCGGGTTTGAAAGCGTCGCGCATGTTGTGCAGATACCACGACACGGCGGCGTAGTCGTTGGTTGTTTCCGGCTCTTGCGCCTTCTGTACATAGGAATGGATCGCGACGGCATCGCTGAACTGCGCGGCCGGGCGCAGCAGCGCCACGTCGGCTGGCTTCCAGTTGATCACACTGGGCGACAGCAGCGGCAACTCCGCCGCCGCATATCGCGCGCGGAGCGCGTGGTGCACTTCGCGCTGATAGTTGACGACGACATTGCTCCAGCCCGGCTTCGCCAGCGGCAGCGACAGAAACCAGTCGCTGTTGCCCTCGTTCTGACCCTCCATCGCCGAGACGCGCTCGATGCCCAGTGCAGCGAGATAGGTCATCATCTCCGGCACGGTGTTGGTCGCCGGCGACACGACAAGATTGAACAGGATGTTCGCGCGTTTGTTCAGCGCACGCCAGCGATCGAGATCGTTGCCCGGCCGCAACTCGTCGCGCAGATGGCGAATGCCTGATGCCGCGAGCAGATCGTGGAAACGGTCGAAGTTACTCGCGTAAGGCTCGCTGCTGATATGCACATTGACGCCGACACTGTCGGTGAAGCTGTCGGACGGACCGGGAAGCGGCAGCGCGGTCAATGGACCAGGGCGCAGCATCGTCGATGCCGCTCCTCCGATCATGAGTGCTCGCCTGCTCAGGCTGGGCATGTCGATCTCGCACACTTGAAGCCCCAGTGACGCCTCGGGCCAGTCTGGGCCTGTTAGACTTAATAAACCGCCGATCGACAAGAGATGTTCTCGTCAGCGATCAATCGCGCGCTGGTTCTGCTTTTGGCAAACCTCCCGCGCGCTCGCAAAAACGTGAGCTGCGACGACCCTCGGCCTGTCGGCTCCGGCCCGTCCCGTGCGTCTTTCACCCAGTGAACGCTGATATGGAGACCAGGAATGACCAATTCTCACTATCGCTGGGTAATCGTCGCCGCGGGCGGCCTTCTAGGCTGCGTCGCCATCGGCGGCATGTTTTCGCTGCCGGTGTTCCTGCAGCCGATCGCGCGGGATACCGGCTGGTCGGTCACCGGTATATCGAGTGCCATGACCATTGGCTTCCTCGCAATGGCCGTCACCAGCATGATCTGGGGCACCTTGTCCGACCGAATGGGGCCACTCCCAGTGGTGTTGACCGGGTCGGTCGTGCTTGCGTCAAGCTTGGCGCTGGCGAGTCTCGCGACATCTCTGGTCGCATTTCAATTTGTCTTCGGGCTGATGGTCGGCGGCGCCACCGCCGCGATCTTTGCGCCGATGATGGCGGCCGTCACCGGCTGGTTCGATACGCATCGCAGCCTGGCCGTGTCTTTGGTTTCGGCGGGGATGGGCATGGCGCCCATGACCATGTCGCCGCTGGCGGCCTGGCTCGTTTCGAACCACGATTGGCGCACCTCGATGCAGATTGTAGCCCTCGTCGTGGCCGCGATCATGATTCCAGTCTCGCTGCTGGTGCGCCGCGCGCCGGCGCTGGAGGGCGCGCCTCCCGCTCCATCCGCCGAGCCGGTGCAAGCAGAGATGTCGCGCGCGCAGGCGCTACGCTCGCCGCAGTTCATCATCCTGCTGCTGACGAATTTCTTCTGCTGTGCCACGCATTCTGGGCCGATCATCCATACTGTGAGCTACGCGATCAGCTGCGGCATACCGATTGTCGCTGCAGTCACGATTTATAGCGTCGAAGGTTTGGCAGGGATGGGCGGCCGTATCGCCTTCGGCCTGCTCGGCGATCGCTTTGGCGCCAAGCGTATACTGGTCCTTGGCTTGCTCGCCCAGGCGTTCGGCGCGCTCGGTTTTGTCTTCGTGCGTGAGCTCGGCGGGTTCTACACCGTGGCGTCGGTCTTTGGCTTCATCTATGCCGGCACCATGCCGCTCTACGCCGTTCTCGCGCGCGAAAACTTTCCGCTGCGGATGATGGGCACGGTGATCGGCGGAACGGCCATGGCCGGCAGTCTTGGCATGGCGACCGGACCTCTCGCCGGAGGTTTGATCTACGACGCGTTCGCCAGCTACGCTTGGCTCTATATCGGCTCCTGGATCATGGGGCTTGGCGCCTTCCTGATCGCAATGACATTCAGGCCGATGCCGGTCGCGAAAGCGGAGCTCGCCCCCCTGCAAGCGTGAGGACAGATCTTCCAGTCGTCATTTGCGGGTAACGCGCTTCTCGGAATATAGCCCGTCGTCAACGGATCATGGCTGATGGACTGTTGGTGCCCCTGGCCGGAATCGAACCAGCACTCCTTGCGGAACTCGATTTTGAGTCGAGCGCGTCTACCAATTCCGCCACAGGGGCATCCGGACGCCGGCCGGGGCCGAGGGTCGCGAAGCGGGCGGAATATAGCGGGCGCGGGCGGCGGGTCAACCTGCGGTTTGGCCGATAGGGCCGCCGCGCACACTCCAGTGTGATCAGGGCTGTCTCGACAGGGTGGCGTGCCCCGGGATAGGACGCAACAGCCACTCCGGAGAGCACCGTGACTGCCCAGACCGCCCCTCAATCCGCGCCTACCTCTGCGTCGTCAAATCCGGCACTGGTCGCCGCACTGGCGGTCGGCCTGATCGCGCTGGCGACGCTGGCGGGGGCCTGGTTCTTCCAGCTGGTGCTGGATATCCGGCCGTGCCCGCTCTGTCTCGAACAGCGCTATGCCTATTATCTCGCGATCCCGCTGGCGGTGCTGGTGGCGATTGCTGCCGCCAGAGACGCGCCGCGCGGCCTGGTTGTGGCCGGCCTCGTTGTGCTGGCGCTGGCGGCGCTCGCCAATGCAGTGCTCGGCGGTTATCACGCCGGGGTCGAATGGAAATTCTGGCAGGGGCCGACGGACTGTTCGGGTCCGGTGGTCGATCTCGGCAAGGCCGGTAGCCTGCTGGAGCGCCTCGACACCGTGAAGGTGATCCGCTGCGACGAGGTGCAGTGGCGTTTCCTTGGCCTGTCGCTGGCCGGCTACAACGTGCTGATCTCGCTGTTGATGGCGGCGATCGCACTATGGGGCGCCGGCAAGACCGCACGGCGCTGATCCGCCGCCGGTCCTGCCTGCTGGCGCACCGCTACCAGCGATAGCGCAGCGTGCCGATCACCGTGCGACCCTGGCTCAAATAACAGTAGCCGGAATTGCAGACCGCGACCTGCTCGTCGGCGACGTTGTTGGCGTTGATCGAGGCCTGATAACCCGCGAACTTGGGTCCAAGCTTGGCGAGATCGTAACGCGCGGCCAGATCGAACAGCGTATAGCCGTTGTTGCGCGAGGTGTTGTCGTTCGACGTCCAGGTTGCGTCGATATAACGGACACCGGCGCCGAGACCGAAGCCCTCGAGCGAACCGTTCAGGAAGGTGTAGTTCATCCAGCTCGATGCGGTGTGCTTCGGCGTCACCGCAGGGGTCTTGCCGAGCTCCGACGCGATCGAGCTCCTGGTGATCTCTGCGTCGGAATAGGTGTAGGCCGTCACCGTTTCGAGTTCCGGCGTGAGTCGTGCGCGCGCCTCGAATTCGAAGCCCTGCACGCGGATCTCGCCGACCGAGGCGTAATAGGCGATGCCGTTGATATAGCCAGCGAGCTTGGCGGCGTTCTTCTCCTTGAGGTCGTAAATCGACGCCGTGAGCAGCACGTCGGGCCGTGGCTGATACTTCACGCCGCCTTCGATCTGTTCGCCTTCGGATGGCGCCAGCACGACGCCGTTGAGGCCGAGCGAGGTCTCCGGCTGGAACGACGTCGCATAGCTCACATAGGGCGCGATGCCATTCTCGAAGTGATAGAGCAGGCCGGCGCTGTAGGAGAATGCACTGTCGCTCCGCGCGCCTGTGACGGCGCCCGTATAGGAATTGGTTTGCGTGCGATCGGTCCAGTCCTGACGGCCGCTGAGCGACAGGTGCCAGTTGCCGAGTCGCATCTGGTCCTGCAGATAGACGCCGACCTGTTCCTGCGTCGAACGCGAGCCCGACGTATAGCCCGGGGTTGGGCCGGCAATGCCGTAGACGGGATTGAGGATGTTGAGCGCATAGCTGGGATTCACGGGGCCCAGGCCGAGCTTGAAGTCCCAGGTATTGTGATCGTAATTCACGCCGAAAAGCGTGCGGTGGACGACCGGGCCGGTGGCGAAGTCGGCCTGCAGCGCATTGTCGGTCTGCCAGCTTGTCTGGTCGTCGCCGACGGCTACAGCACCGCGGTCATAGACGGTCGATGTCGGCGTCGCGAAGCTGCCGCTGACATAGCGCGATTCCGCATGCAGCACGCCGAACCGCGTGTGCTGGCGGAACGTGAAGACGTCGTCGAAGCGGTGCTCGAGCTTGTAGCCGACTTGCGCCTGCTGCTGCCGCAGATAGTCGTATTTCGGATCGCTCGAGCGCAATTTGAGCGTCGCGCCGTTGACGTTCACCAGCTGGCCGTCGCGATTGAGCATGGCGACGCTGGCGTCGGTTTCATCCTTCTGCAGGATGGCATAGGCCGTCAGCGTGGTGTCGATGGTCGGTCGCCAGGTGATCGACGGCGCCAGCATCAGCCGCTCGTCGGCGATGTCGTAATTGGTCTCGCCGGCGCGGCCGAGGCCCACCAGGCGGTACAGCAACGACTTGTCGGAATTGGCGCCGCCGATGTCGAATGCGGTCTGCATGCGGCCAAAGGTGCCGCCTTCCAGTGAAATCTCGTTGACCTGATTCTCGACCGGGAATTTCGATCGGCGATCGATGAGGCCGCCGGGGACGGACTGCCCATAGAGCACGGCAGCCGGGCCCTTGATCACCTCGACGCTGTTGAGCTGATAGGGTTCGGTCCGGAACGTGGTGAAGCCGGAGGGAAACTGCTTCAATCCGTCGCGGAAGTCGCCGAGCGTCGTCGTCGAGAAACCGCGGACATAGATCTGATCGAAGCGCGGATCGTAGCCGAAACCGCCGGTGGTGACGCCGGCTGTGTAACGCACCGCTTCGGGAATACTGGTGACGCCACGATCATCGAGTTCCTTGCGGTCGATGACGCTCACCGAACGCGGTGTGTCGATCAACTGCGTATTCGTCTTCGATGCCGAGCTGGCCTGACCTGCCACATAGCTGTTGTTGTCGGCGCTATAGATGCGCTTGTCGACCGATGACGCGGGTGCAATCTGCGGCGCCGTCGCGCGCGTGCGTTGTGTTGAGCGTGCCGATGTCTGTGATCTCGTTGCAGTCGTGTTGCGTGCGCGCTGTTGGGGCTTCGGCGCATCCACCGTGACTGGCGGCAGGCTGGCCTGCGCGAATGCGTCGCGCGGAAGGTCTGTTGCCAATGCCATCACACTGACAGTGCAAAGCAGTGCTGTCTGCTTCGTCGATTTTCTTGTTCTCAATTTCATTTCAACGCCTCGATGATGCTGGTCACACCAGTTTGATCGAGCGTCTAACTTGATTGGTTCTGTGGCGCACTACGATGCGCGGTAGAATACGTCTAGACCTTGCGACCCAGGCATCTACAACTCTGCAAGAAGCTCACATCGTTAGATCGATTCCATTGTTTCAATCGGTGTCTGCGAAGACTGAAGATCAGTCGTCGATATCGTCCTGCGCCTTGCCGAACAGATGCACGATGCCGGGCGTGACGATCGAGACATAAATGAAGCGCGACAGATGATGCGCGCCGACGAACACCGGATCGATATGCAGCGTCAGCGCCAGCGCGAGCATGGCGTCCATGGCGCCGGGCGCGAAGGCGACGACGACATCGCTCAGCTTCACAGTCGTTGTGAGCGCGATGATCGTGACGAACACGGCCGAGATGGCGATGGCTACCGTGAATGAACCGAGCGCGGCCCAGACGTGGCTGAGAATGGTGCGCGGCGAGATTTTGCCGAAGCGCGAGCCGATCAGGCTGCCGATGCCGACCAGCGCGGTGATATAGGCCCATTGCGGCAGCGTGCCGTGGACCCAGCCGGTGCCGTGCAGCACTGACGAGGCCATCATCGCACCAAACATCCAACTCGCCGGAAACTTGATCCAGCGCATGAACAGCGAGACGGCGACGGCCGCGGCGGCGAGTTCGGCGAGCGCCAGCGGCGAGGCTTCCGGTCCGCGCGATGGCAGCGGGCCATGGCCCATCAGGCCGGTGGCAGCGAGCAGCAGCGGCACCATGCCGGTGAGGATGATGACGCGAAAAATCTGCACCACCGCGATGCCCGGCACGTCGGCATTGCGCTCGGTGGCCAGCATGATGATTTGCGAGAGCGCGCCGGGGCTGCCGGCCAGCAGTGCGGAGGTACGGTCCCAGCCATGGGCGCGCTGCAGATAGATGCTGCTGCCGAAGGTGGCGCAGAACGTAGCCAGCGCCAGCAGTGCGATGGTCACCGGATAGGCGCTGAGATTGTGCACCATCTCCGGCGACACCATCGAGCCGAGGGACAGGCCCAGTGTCATCAGGATGACATGGGCCATCGGCTGCGGCAGGCCGACGGGGCGGCCGAGGATGCCGTAGGTGGCGACCGCGATCATCGCGCCGGAGATCAGTCCGCCTGGCAATTCCGCCAAATAGAATAGCGCGCCGCCGATCGTGCCGATGACGAGCGTCTCAAGGGTGGTGCGGATCTGCAGGGAGCTGGGAAGAGCGATGGCCATTTGCACGGGAAGCTGAAGGAGCCCGCTTTATGGCAAAGTCCGCATCTGGCGACAAATGCGATGTGGTCTACCTGTCCCTCGCTTTCGGGCGAGGGACAGGTAGATGACGAGAGTTTAGTTCGGTTTTGCGGTTTTCTTGCATTCCGAGCGGAATTTACGGCGCTCGGTGCCATGCAGCCCCTTGGCGTCAGCCTGCTTCGAACATTCGAGCGACGCCGCCGTGCGGGGCTTCTCGGCTGTCTTGTCCGCAGGCGCCATCTTGTCGGCGGGGGCCGCTTTGGGAGGCGCAGTCTTGGTGGCCGCCGGCGCAGGTGCCTGAGCGGTGGTCTGAGCGGATGCCGCCCCCATCAGCAGGACTGAGGCAACGGCGGCAGTGGCAAGGCTGGAAGCGAATCGGATCATGGCAGCACCTCGAATTGAACAGGGAGGACAGGGTGGGCGCGCCGGGCTGAACGGCAGGTGAATGAGTTGAAATATATCTGACGGTGCGATCACGATAATTTTTCGCAGGGAGCTGCGATCTCGTTGCCACATGCAGCGGTAGCGATAGGATGCCGTCGTCTACTTTTACTTAGTGTAGCAAAGGGAGAGAACGCCATGACGATGCCCGTCAAATTCGCCTGCGCGATTGCAATGTCCAGTTTTGCTCTGCTTGCCTTCAGCCCTGCCCAGGCACTCACCGCGACTGAATGCAGTGCAAAATATCAGGCGGCCAAGACCGCCGGCACACTGAAGGGCCAGAAATGGAATGACTTCCGCAAAGCCGAATGCGGGACCGATGCCGCTGCGACGACGCCCGCCGCTGCGCCTGCTGCAACAGCCGCGCCGCAGGCTGCCGAAACCAAACCCGCGGCTGCGCCGAAACCTGCTGCAGCCCCCAAGCCGGCAGCCACGACAGCCGCGGCTCCGGCAGGCCCCGCCACCTTCCCCTCGGCGGTCGATCCCAAATACGCCAAGGAGACGGCTGGCAAGGCCCGGATGCATACTTGCGTGGATCAGTACAATGCCAACAAGGCCAGCAACGCCAATGGTGGCATGAAGTGGATCGAAAAGGGCGGCGGCTACTACAGCGAGTGCACCAAGAAGCTGAAGGGCGCCGCCTGATCGCATCAGCCGTGCGCTGAGGTTGATCGACATCACTTGCTTCGCGGGCGATAACGATCCGTCACCCGCGGAGCTCCCATGATTGCCAGTCTGTCCCTGATCCTGCTGTGCCAGCTCGCTGGCGAGATCGCTGTGCGCGCTTTTGCGTGGCCGGTGCCCGGCCCGGTGCTCGGCATGCTGTTGCTGCTCGTTCTGTTGTTGCTGCGTGACCGCGCCGTGCTGTTCGCGCAAGGGCCGCTGCAGGGCGGCGGCGTGGAGAATGCCGCGAGGGGCCTGCTCGCGCATCTGTCGCTGATGTTCATTCCCGCCGGTGTCGGCGTGGTGCAGAAGCTCGATCTGCTGGCCGAGCATGGCACGGCCATTGTCGGCGTTCTGGCGATCTCGGTCGTGATCACGCTGCTGGTCACGGTGGCGACGTTTCTTGTCATCAGCCGGATGACGACCCGCGGGCGAAGCGCGTCATGAGCGCCAATCCGTTCTCGCTCTGGGTTTATCTTTCGCAGCAGCCGCTGCTGTGGCTGACCGTGACGCTGCTGGTCTATGCGACGGCCGATGCGCTGTCGCTGGCGACCGGCCGGCATCCGTTCGCCAATCCTGTGTTCAACTCGATGTGGATCATCGCCGTGTTCCTGTTGCTGACCGGGACGTCCTACACGACCTATTTCAGCGGTGCGCAATTCGTCCACTTCCTGCTCGGTCCGGCGACGGTGGCGCTGGCGGTGCCGCTCTACGAAAATCGCAAGGTAGTGGCAGCAGCGATCGTGCCGATGCTGGCTGCGCTGGTGGTCGGCTGTGCCACGGCGATCGTCTCGGTGGTGCTGCTGGCAAGGGCCTTCGGCCTGCCGCAAAACGTGGTGTTGTCGCTGGCGCCGAAGTCGGTCACCGCCGGTGTCGCCATGGGCATCAGCGAATCGCTCGGCGCCGACGCATCGCTGACCGCGGTGGCGGTGGTACTCACCGGCATCATGGGCGCGATCATTGTCACGCCCATGATGAATCGCATGGGCATTACCGATTATCGTGCCCGCGGCTTTGCCGTCGGGCTGGCGTCGCACGGTATCGGAACTGCGAGGGCTTTTCAGGTGGATGCGGTGGCGGGCGTCTTTGCCGGCATTGCCATGAGCCTCAATGCGCTGGTGACCTCCCTGCTGGTGCCGCTGGCCGTCACCCTGCTGGTGCGCTGACGGTCACGACAGCGTTTTCCCGGCAGGCGGATTTGTGATGCTGACTGCATGGAGCCGGGCCCAAAAGGCCATTATGGTCGCGCCGTCGCCAGAACGTGACCCGGAAAGGTAGACACCGGTTTTTCTGGAGATCATGCTCGAATGAAAAGGTGAGAATCGACCGTTCATGATGACTGTGATGCAAGGGGCGCTCGGCCTGGCTTCGGGCGCGCTGGTCGGCTTCTCGCTCGGCCTGGTTGGTGGCGGCGGCTCGATCCTCGCCGTGCCGCTGATGGTCTATGTCGTCGGCGTGCCTGAGCCGCATGTCGCTATCGGCACCAGCGCCATTGCGGTCGCGGCCAATGCGGCGGTCAATCTCGGCAATCATGCGCGTGGCGGCAATGTGCACTGGTCCTGCGCGTTGGTATTTGCCGCCGCAGGAATCGCCGGTGCGCTCGGGGGCTCGATCCTCGGCAAGCGGGTGGACGGGCAGAATCTGCTGGCGCTGTTCGCGGTCCTCATGCTGGTGATTGCCGTGCTGATGCTGAAGACGCGCGCCCATGCCGGCGAGCACCGCGTCGAGATCAGCATGTCGAACACGCCGTCGCTGCTTGCGCTGGGTCTTGTCACCGGTGGGCTGTCCGGCTTCTTCGGGATTGGCGGTGGTTTTCTGATCGTGCCGGCGCTGATGGCGGCCACGGGCATGTCGATCATGAGTGCGATCTCGTCGTCGCTGGTGGCGGTCACCGCTTTCGGCCTCACCACAGCGTCGAGCTATGCATGGTCCGGACTGATCTCCTGGAAGCTTGCGCTGGTATTCATTCTCGGTGGTCTGCTCGGCGGCCTGGTCGGAACCAGTTTCGCCCGGCATCTGTCACTGCGGCGTGGTGCGCTGAATACCGTTTTTGCGTCTATCATTATTATGGTGGCGCTCTATATGTTGGCCCGCAACATCTACGTGACCTGAGCACTGGCGCCTGATGCGTCTTTCGGAGAACATCATGACCGCCGCAACCCGCCAAAACTCACATATCGTCACGACACGCCGCGCCGCGCTGGGGCTACTTGGCGGCGCCATATTGTTGGGCACCCATGGCGAGATGCTGGCTGCTGCCGGTGCAGCCAAGGGCGATGACGTTCTCAACGAAGCCGCGGTGCTTCGCGATCCGGACATCCCGGCCGCGGGGAATCCGAAGGGCGACGTCACCATCGTCGAATATTTCGACTATCAGTGCCCTTACTGCCGCAAAATCGCGCCTGACCTGCGCGCCTTGGTGAAGGAAGACGGCAAGGTGCGCCTGGTGTCGAAGGATTGGCCGATCCTGGGGCCGGTGTCAGTCTATGCCGCCCGTCTCGTGCTCGCGACGAAGTATCAGAACAAGTTCCTCGAGGCGCAGGAGGCCCTGATCAGCCTCGATACCAAACTGACCGAGGCCATCGCCCGCGACCGGCTCGCAAAGGCCGGGATCGACGTCGATCGCGCCGTCGCCGATCTGCAGAAAAATCAGGATGCGATTGTCGCGAAGCTGAAGCAGATCGACGAGCAGGCGACGGCCTTCGGATTCAACGGCACGCCATCCTTTATCGTCGGCAAGTTCCGCATTCCCGGCCCGATCACAAAAGAACAATTCGCTCTCGCGATAGCGGATGCGCGTAAAGCCGCTGCTGCGAAGAAGTAAAAGCCGGCACGTTCACGACAGAAAAAAGCCCTCGCTCATCAGCGAGGGCGTTTTTGGCTGGCTTCAGCCGGTTGTTTCGTGGGCGATGTGTCGTCTTACGACTTCACTTGCGAGGTCAGCTTGGCCCAATCCTGCTTGGTGCGCGTTTTCAGCGCTTCCCATTCATTGGCGGCGACGTCCCAATTGACGATGGTCCGGCGCTCCTGCGCCGTCTGGCCGTTCGCCACTGACGAGGTCGACATCGAATCGTAGATGTAAACGCCGATGCCCAGGATCAGCGCACCCAGGATCATTCCAAAAAACGTCCGCATGTCGATAAGCCTCCGTTGAGTGTGGATAACGTGTCTTCCAGGGCTTTGGTTCCCGGCCGGGTGGTGCGCCATTGCCGCAGCGCATTCATTGGCGGCATTGATCTTGCGGTCGCGGCGTGGTGATCCTTGGGAATCATGACCGTTCATCTCACAGATCAGTCCGTGCTCGACGACGCCGTGATGAAGCTGGTGAAACTGGACCCGCGCCTGAAGCCGATCCTGGCCATGGCCGGGATGCCGGCGCTGCGGCAACGCGCGCCGGGGTTCGAAGGGCTTGCGCAGATCATCTGCGGGCAGCAGGTCTCGGTGGCCTCCGCCTCGGCGATCTGGGGCCGCGTCTCCGGCGCCTTCTCGCCGTTCGATCATCATGCCATCCGCAAGGCGCGCACCGATCGCCTGGGCCGGCTCGGCCTGTCGGCGGCGAAGATCAAGACGCTGAAAGCGCTGGCGCGCGAACTTGTCGAGGAGCGGCTGAATCTCGACGTGCTTGCCGAGGAAGATGCCGATGCTGCGCATAACACGCTGGTCGCGTTTCACGGCATCGGGCCATGGACTGCCGACGTCTATCTGCTGTTCTGTCTCGGTCATGGTGACGCCTGGCCCGCGGGCGATGTCGCCATTCAGGAATCGATCAAGGTCGGGCTTGGTCTCAACGAGCGTCCGACCGTGAAGCAGATGGCGCCGCTGGCAGAACCCTGGCGACCGCTACGCGGCGCCGCGGCGCATCTGTGGTGGGCTTACTATCATGCGATCAAGAAGCGCGAAGGCGTGATCGGAAACGTGACGACGTAGGACGGTCTGTCTTAAACGGCGTTTGAAACGGACGTTGTTTTAAACAACTCCGCTGTCGCAAAACAGACATTGGTCGCGGGAATGATCGCAGCAGCAAAACGCTGCGGAGTTCGAACATGAGCACATGCACGCAATTCAATATCGCGAAGAATGATTTTCAAGGCACCGCGCTGGTGCAGATGTCGCTGCCGCGATTGGACGAACTATCCGATGATTGCCTTCTGGTCGAAGTCGAGCGCTTCGCCTTCACCGCAAACAACATCACTTATGCGATGCTGGGTGACCGGATGAAATACTGGCAGTTGTTCAAGGCGCCTGACGGCTTCGGCAATATTCCGGTCTGGGGGTTTGGCAGAGTGATTGCCTCGATGCATCCGCAGATCGCCGAAGGCGAGCGGCTGTTCGGCTATTTCCCGATGGCCTCGCATCTGGTGATCGAGGCCGCGGATGTCAGCAAGCGCGGCCTGCGCGATGGCGCGGCGCACCGGCAGGACGTGGCGCCAGTCTACAATGCCTATGCGCGGGTGACCGGCGATCCTGCCTTTGCCGGGCGCAACGGCGACTATCAGGCGCTGCTGCGACCGCTCTTCATGCTCTCATTCCTGGTCGATGATTTTCTCGCCGAGCAGGAATTCTTCGGTGCACGCACCGTCATTCTCTCCAGCGCCTCCAGCAAGACCGCCTTCGGTCTCGCGCATCTGCTGCATAGTAAGCGCAAACCGCTCCGCGTGATCGGCCTGACCTCGGCGGGGAATGCCGATTTCGTGTGGTCGCTCGGCTGCTACGACGACGTCGTGCTCTACGACCACATCGATACGCTGCCCGCCGATCAACCGGTGGCCTTCGTCGATATGGCCGGGAATGCCGATCTGCGTGGCCGGCTGCATCGGCACTTCGGCGACAAGCTCGTCTATAGCGGGCGCGTCGGGCTCACCCATCAGGATGCAGCCGAGGATGAGGCGCTTCCCGGCGCCAAACCCTCATGGTTCTTCGCGCCGGACCAGATACGCAAACGCGCCAAGGAATGGGGGCCGGGCGGCATCGATACCCGGGTCAACGCCGCGTGGTCGGGATTCCTGCCCTTGCTGGAACAGTCGCTCGAGATTGCCGAGAGCCGTGGCCCTGTCGCCGTGGAGAAGGTCTATCGCGATACACTGGCCGGCCGGGTGCCGCCGCATCAGGGGCATATGTTGTCACTCGCGAATGGCTGACGACAGGTCGTCACATCTCGCCGATCGCTTCGCGGCGGCGCTGCTCGGATTCTTCGGCATAGCGCCGTGTCGCGTGTGCTTCCGACAGCGTGCCGAGCACGCGGTGGCTTTCTGGCTCGACGACGGCCAGCGATTCCGCTTCGGCGCCCTCGAATACCACCATGGCGTCGCGGATGTTCATGTCGGGATGCAGGACGACATCGCGACAATGCAGCAGGCTGTCGAGCCGGAATGCCGTCACATCAGGCGAATGCGCCTCAGCGACGATGGCGAGGCCGACATAGCGGCCTTCGGGATCGACGGCGACGACCTGGTTCTTCGAGCCGAGCGGAAACTTCTCGCGGAATTCGTCGAGCGGCATGGTGGAATCGACAGTCGGCACGTCCGGGCGGAGCAGGCGCTTGACGGTGAGATCGCGGATCCAGCCCACGTCGGCGGCGCTGCGGATGGTCTCGCCGCGCAGATGCAGGCGCCATGTGGCGAACGAGTAGCCGAACAGTTCGCGGGTCAGCTGGGTGGAGATGATGACGGCGATCAGCACCGCGGTGGTGAGCCAGAGATTGCCGGTGGATTCGAGCGCGATGAACGACATGGTGAGCGGGCCGCCGATCACCGAGGCGGACAACGCGCTCATGCCGATGATGGTGTAGACGGCGGGATCGATGGTGAAGCCGGCGCCGATCGCATTGAAGCCGACCGCGAACAGATGGCCACCGAGAGCGCCGAGAAACAGTGTGGCAAAAAACAGACCGCCACGAAAACCCGTGCCGAGCGAAACGATCGAGGCGAGGGTCTTCAGCGCCATCACAAAAGCCACCAATGCGACCGGATAGGCCGTCATGCCGCCGAAATGCAGTGCGCCGTGTCCGGATGCCATGATTTGCGGCGTCAGCAGCGCCATCAGCCCGACCAGCAGCCCGCCCAGCGCCGGACGCAGCGGCGGCCACAAATTGATTTTGGTGAGCAGCGCTTCGGTCCAGGCGACGACACGCATGATGCCGATGCCGAAGGTTGCGGCGAAGACGCCGAGCAGGGCGGCCACAGCGAGATCATGACCGAGCACGTCACCAAACCGTCCGGCAACGATGCCGAGTGACAGCGGATCGAAGGCATGGGCGACGAAATAGCCGATCACCGCGGCGATGCCGACCGGCATCAGGCTCGCCGATGTGTAGCTGCCGATCACCAGTTCGAAGGCATAGAACGCGCCCGCCAGCGGCGCACCGAATGCGCCGGCGATCGCGGCCGCCGCACCGCAGCCGACCATGACGCGCTGATCGCCACGCCGCAGATGGAAGGCGCGCCCGATGGAGGCGCCGAGCCCGCTGGCGAGCTGGGTGTAGCCGGCCTCGAGCCCGACCGAGGCGCCGACGCCGCTGGACCACACGGTTTGCAGCGCGACGATGACGCTGCCGCGGAACGACATCCGCCCCCCATGGAGCGCGTTGGCCTCGATGGGGTCGACCTCGCGGGCCGGTCGCCAGCGCAACAGAAGCAGGAACGCGATGCCCAGCAGCAGCCCGCCCAAGGTGGGAACCAGAATCGCGCGCACCGGATCGATCCAGAACTGGCTGGAGAGCCGCTGGCCCCATTCCAGATTGAACAACACGGCGTGAAGGACACTGACCGCAGCGCTCATGGCGGCCACCACGAGACCCCCGATCACGCCGATCAGCGCCGCCAGAACCGCAAGGCTGGTTTCATGCGCGCGGACAAAGGCGCGCAGCCGTTGCGGGGCTTCGAGATAGCGGGAGGAAGGGACCATCGGGCAGCGTCCGGTATTCGCGGCCGCGAACCGGGCGCGCGCCACGGGGTTTAGCGGCAGGCGCTGCGACAGACCACCCACAGTTCCCAGAAAAGCGACCCAACACGGCGCTTTTGTGAGGGGATAAGGTCTGTCCTATGCCCTTCACAACCCTGTCACGCTGCCTGTAGTATGTGGAGACGGGTTGCTTCGCAGCCATATGTGGGGGTCAGGAGCGTTACTTGAACGCACATGTCTCGCAAGGCGGTTGGCCGGTTCTGGTCCTCAATGCGGACTTTCGGCCACTGAGTTACTACCCACTGTCCCTGTGGTCGTGGCAAGACGCGATCAAGGCGGTGTTTCTCGACCGTGTGAATATCGTAGAGCACTACGATCACGCGGTGCGGAGCCCTTCGTTCGAATTTCAGTTGCCCAGCGTGGTATCACTGAAGTCGTTTGTGAAGCCGACGACGCATCCCGCTTTCACCCGGTTCAACGTCTTCCTGCGCGATCGCTTCTCCTGCCAGTATTGCGGCTCGCATGACGATCTGACCTTCGATCATATCATCCCGCGCTCCAAGGGGGGGCAGACCACCTGGGAGAACGTCGTCGCCGCGTGCTCTCCTTGCAATCTGCGCAAGGGCAACATGACGACTCAGCAGGCGCGCATGTTCCCGCGCCAGACGGCGTTCGCGCCGACGGTGCACCAGTTGCATCGCAACGGCCGGCTGTTTCCGCCGAACTATCTGCATGGCAGCTGGCTGGACTATCTCTACTGGGATACGGAACTGGATCCGTAGGGGCGGGCGTCGGGCGCTACTGTCGTGGGACTCATTCCTCAACGGCATGTCGAGCGGGCGGATTCTGGTCTAGATGATCGATGTGGTGGCTGGCGGTTGTTCCTTAGGAGTGCCGTGCCCCATGGGTTTCTCCGTCCGAGCCGGAATTGCGGACGCCAGTGAGATCCACGCCTTCATTCTTTGACTGGTCGGCTCATGGCGTTTCGCTGACCAAGTCGTTGATCGCGCGAATGTAGGCTCGTTAGGATTTAGCGGACATGTACATAGCGCGCTCGTACGGACGCGAATGACCCCAACCGGATATCGAAGCACAGCCAGGTCTCGTGCTTTGGCCGGACAGAACACGCTTATCGCGACAGTCCTGGTGCCGCCCGCGGCAAAATTGCACGTCGAAACGCGCTATAATACTTAGCCTGCAACCTGGGAGGCGGCCGACATCAGCTCTCGTGGGGTCGGGGCCCCAAACATGCGACGGCCCTCCTCGGGAACTTCGGTAAAGCTCCAGCGCACGATACCCTCCCGATCAAGCAGGAATTGGCCAAAGAGTTGGCCATGGCCAGTTGCCTTCATGTGCTCGTCGGCTTCGGTCATTTCGTAGCCGTCCTTATTGTTGAGGAGATCAGCCGCGGCCATCGGATTCATCGGCTCGGGCAGCTCGCCCGGCATGTCTATTCGCATGGTCATAACAGCGTCCATCCCCATCTTGTGCGGCCACTCGCTTTCGTTCTCCGTGAACTCGAGATTGGGTAAGCCAAACGCGCGGTGCGAAACGCGCTCGGGGTCGGACGCGGCGAGCAGATTGGGCAACGGATGATAACGGAAATAGAGCCGCGCACGCTCGATCGGCGTGTTGACTACCACCAGACTCTCGACGCCTTTCTCGCGCAAGGCTGGGTCAAGTTGCGCCTGCGCCGCAAGATGGCGCCGGCAGAACGGGCAATGCAGGCCTCGAAATAAGCCGACCAATACTGGGCTGTGGCCGCGAAAGTCATCAAGCGCGATCTTGCCGTCGCGTGTAATCGCATCCAGCACAATGTTCGGTGCGCGGTCGCCCGGGTGGAGTAGCCCATCGACATGATGTTCTGACATGGTCAACCTCCTTCAGTTTGCTAATCAAGAAATGGCAGTACGATCAGAGCTTCAGGATCAAGCCCGTGATGGGCGCAAACATCGTGCGCCAAAGCAAAATACCGCTCGGCCTCAGGCATGTCGCCTCGATCGAGGTTCAGCGTTGCGAGACCATCATAACATGGAAAGAGCTGCTGTGGCTCGCCCGTTTCGCGCGCCACCTCAATTGCCTCATTGTAGCAGCGGGCCGCAAGTTCCGGTCGGCCATGGCATTGATGAATTTGTCCGAGCACAATCAATGGTACAGCGAGATGCTCGCGCTGATCGAGCGCACGGTCAAGTTCGATCGCCTTTTCAGCAGCCGGCACGCCTTCGTCGGCACATCTGTCCGTGAAAGTGCAACAAGCGACAGCAAGATTGGCAAGAAGACGCGCCTGAAAGCCGAGATCGCCGATACGGCGCGCGACATCAAGGCCGCGCCGGCATACCTCCATGGCTTGTGCCGGATCGACCGTCGTGTAGAGCACACTAAGATTCGTGTAACCGCGACAGGCTGCGTTGAGGAGGCCAGCGGCTTCGGCGACCGCGACGCTACGTTCCACCTCGCGCACGGCCTCCCGGCTTCGGCCCAGTCGCGCCAGTGCAACTCCTTTGGTATTGAGCGCCTCTGCAGTAGCGCGAGCCGCCTCAAGCCCGGCTTGAATATCTACGTTCGGTGGCACGGATTGAGCGTAACCCAGCGCATCGTCTGCCCATCTCGCAGCCGCGGCGTGATCGCCCGTGCGAAACGCGAGGCGGCCGCGCTCTTGCAAGAGATGCGCCCACTCGATCGGCGCGTCCGTTCCTTCAAGCAACGCAGCCGCCTCGGCGTAATACGCCTCCGCCTTGGTTCGTTTGCCAGCGTCCCACATCAATCGACCAAGTTTGCGCAGTATCCGCGCTGCGGCGGCGCGGTCCCCGGCCGCGCGATGAGTCTCCAACACCGTCTTGTAGTGTTCGTCGGCCGTGTCACGCCGCCCAGCAGCTCCACACAGGTCGGCAATTCGCTCGTACAGCACAAGCCGTTCCGGTCCTTGATCGCCTGCGGTCAACAAGACGGCGAGGGCCTGCTGATAGAGACGGATGGCGTCGTCATTGGCGTAAATCGTACGTGCTCGATCGCCGGCCGCGCTCAGATAATGCGCGCCCTTCGGCTTGCTCGTGCTGAGGCTGAAATGATGTCCCAGCAGTGAGAGGTCTTCGAGCCGCTCGGGATCACCCCCGCACAACCGCTCCAGGGCAGTACCGATCCGCCCATGCATCTCAATACGCCGTTGCAGAAGGAGGTTTTGGTAGATCACATCCTGAAGCAGGGTTTGCGTGAAACGATAGGATTGCAGCGAAATCGAGTTCGCACCCGCGATTTCCTCGACGATCTCGGCGTCGCACAGCAGCTCAAGCCCTGCCTCTACTTTTACCGGGTCGGTTGCCGTGGCACCGAGAAGAGCAGCATCAAAGCGCGGGCCGATGACCGCTGCCTCTTGAGCCAACCGACGCACGTCGTGCGGCAGTCGGTCCACTCGCGCGAGCAACAAGGCCTGAATGCTCGCCGGGATGTCAGAGGCCGCTTCATCGGACTTGATCTGCCAATGCGAGCCGTCACGCGCTAAAACGCCAGCTTCGATAAGACCGCGTATGATTTCTTCAATGAACAGCGGATTACCGCTCGCGCGTTCAAGAATTCGATTGAATAGATCTCCGGAAGATCCACTCCAACCGTGACCGAAGAACGCTGCGAGCAGCTTTTGTCCGTCGGCGACGCCAAGGGGGGCCAGCCGCAGTGTTGTATGACTAATTCGACTTGAGTCGAGCTGATCCGTTTCAAGCGTCGGCCGGTGTGTGAACAATAGCATCAGCCGCCCGCGCTCCAGCCGATCCATCACGAACCGCAGCGCCTCAAGCGACACGGCGTCGGCCCAGTGCAGGTCTTCGACAATAATCAGGAGGGGCGACAGGGCCAGACGCCGTTCGAAGACGGTGCGGATCGCGAAAAAAATCTGCCGCCGAAGCTGTTCCGGTTCAACGTGTTGCAGGGCGTCGTCGGGGTCGCCGAGACCAAGAATATAAAAGTAGAGGGGCATCAGCCGCTCGATTTCTTCGGCCGCGAGGCCAAGCTCCGACAACGCTTCGGTCAGCCTGGCCTGCGCCTCTGCTGCCGAAGCCTTGCGCGCGATGCCGTAGGCGCTGCGCAGCACGGCGGCAAGAGTACCGTAGGATTGCTCACCCAGGGGCGAGCAAACGGCCCGCCGGACCGCGACGCTCGCGAAGCGGCTCTCTTCGCCAGCGCGGGTGACGAATTCATTCACCAGGCGCGTTTTTCCGATGCCGGCTTCGCCGACCAGCCGCACCAGCTGACCAGCTCCGTCACACGCCAGATCAAGGCACCCCATCATACGGGCGATCTCTGCGTCGCGTCCTATCAGCGGCGCGCTAAGGCCCAGTGTTTCGAGTCCTCGTGCCGCGCGCGGTATGTCGAGCGGCCCCCTGAGACGATGTACCAGGACGCTGCCAACCTTGCCGCGAAGCGCAACGTCGCCAAGTGATTCATACGAGAACGCATGCCGCGTGAGGCGGTAGGTGAGCGGCCCCACCAGCACTTCGCCCGGGGCTGCCATCGATTGCAATCGCTGAGCGGTATTCACCGTGTCACCGGTTACTGAATAGGATTTGGCAGCGCCCGCACCGAGTCCCCCCGCAACCACGTGCCCGGTATTGATACCGATATGCAGCATGAGCGGCGCACCTGCGTATGCCTTCAAATGTTCTCCCAGGTGCGCCGTTCGCTTGATCATGTCGAGAGCCGCGCGGAGTGCCCGCTCAGGGTCGTCTTCGTGCGCGGCCGGCGCACCAAACAGTGCGAGCAGCGCATCGCCGATGAATTTGTCCACGAAGCCGCCAAAATTTTGCACCGCTGCCGTTAGTTCCTCAAACAATTCGTTCTGAAGTGTCTGCATGACTTCCGGGTCGAGCCGCTCGCTCATCGTGGTAAAGCCACTGAGATCCGCAAACAGCACAGTAACGGTGCGGCGGTTCGCTTCGGTATCGACCTTGTGGGGTGTCCGCCGAGATGCTCGCTCGATCTCGACAACCGGGCTCGGCGTGAGCGCCGGTCGATCGGGCCCTATCGGAATCGCCGGTGGTGACGCCTCCCGTCGGTCGCCGGCATTAGAGGCGTCGTCGACGTGGGCGCCACATTTCGGGCAATACGTAAAATCGGGTGCGCATACATAGCCGCAACTGGGGCACGAGTTCGGCTGCTTTGCACCGCACTTCGGGCAGAAAGCAAAGCCGCTCTGGACCTCGAAACCGCAACGGGAGCAGGTCATGGATCAAGACCTCGCGGGAGTCGCGATGGCACGATCTGATCTTGGACCTCACCGAATGGGTCCTAGATCATTGGTAAGATGGCCTCACAGCGTCGGAAGAGCAAGCGGGGGTTCTAGTATGGAGCCGGGCTACACCAGGATCGCTAATCCTGCTTCAGCTCGAGCTTGCGGATGATATCACCCCATTTGGTGATCTCTCCGCGCACATAGGTCTGGGAGTCGGTCACCGAACCGCCAACGGCCGCGAAGCCGATGCGGTCGAATTGTTCGCGAACACTTGCATCTGCAAGCGTCTTGTTCACGTCGGCGTTGAGCTTGTCGATGACTGCCTGCGGCGTCTTCGCCGGCACCAGGAATGCCACCCAGGTTGCGTCTTCGTCGTCGCTCAGTCCGAGCTCGCGCGCGGTCGGGACATCCGGAAGCGATGGCATGCGCTCGCGGCTCGTCACCGCCAGTGCCTTGACCTGTTTGCCCTTCACCAGCTCCATCGCCGCGGGCAAGGCGACACTGGCCAGAGGCGTGTGACCGCCCATCACCGCATTTAGCGCGGGACCTGCACCCGTGAACGGCGCATGCACGATGTTGGCCTTGGCGTTGAGCTTGAATATTTTTTCGGCTGACAGATGCGGCGTGGTGCCGACACCGGCAGTGCCATAGGTGAAGTTTTCCTTGGCGGCAGAGGTGATCACCTCGCGCAGGGTCGATGCTGTGAGACTAGGCGCGCCGACGATCAGATTGGGCGTGGTCGCCGCGACCACCACGGTCTTGAATTCATCCGGCGAATAGCCGGCCTTTGCCGATAGGCTCGGATTGACGGCGAATGCGCTTGTTGTCACCAGCACAGTATAGCCATTGGGTTCGGCTCTTGCAGCCGCGGCAGCCGCGATATTGCCACCGGCGCCACCACGATTCTCGATCACGACGGGTTCGCGCCACAGGTCGTTCAGTTTCTGTCCGACAATGCGCGCGATGATATCGGCTGGGCCGCCCGGCGCGAAAGCGACGAGCAGGCGCACCGGCTGCGCCGGGTAGGGCTGCTGGGCGACGGCGGGACCGATCGCCGTCAGCAGCGCTGCGGTGATGACGACCGCGCTGGATGCGCGCTTGAAGAAGTGCGTCATGATATTCCTCCTCGATGTTTTTTTCGGGAGGCTTTTGCGCCTCCTCAACGGGCGTGGTTCAGAACACCTCGTCCTTGAACCACCGGCCCTGCGCCAGCGCGTATTCGGCAATCTCCATACGCGTGCCGATCCAGACATCGTCGCGCTTGCGCGCCAGCTTGATCATGGCGTCGTAGACCCACGCACCTGCCGGGCGACCGAACACGTGGGTGTGCGCGGTGACATCGAGCATGAACGGTGCGGCGTCGGCCTGGCTTGCATTGTCGAGGATGGCTCGGAACTGGTCGATCAGCGTCGCCGGCGCATTGCCGTAGCGGATGCTGTGCGGCAGATCGTTCACGTCCATCGTCAGCGGAATGCCGACGATGCGTTGGTCCGGCGCATCTTTCTGCGCGATGATCGAGGGCAGGTCGTCGTCATTGCAGTCGCCGAACCAGACATAGCCTTCCTCGGCGAGCAGCTTGGGCGAAATCAGGCTTCCGGTGCCACGCGGGCTAATCCATCCCTTCGGACGTTCGCCGGTGACGGCGGCGATGAGGTCACCGGTGCGGCGGATATTGGCGCGCTCACCGGCTTCGTCGAAATAGACCGGGATGACGTCCATGCCATAGGAATGCGCCACGATCTCGTGGCCAGCGGCATGCAGCTCCTTCAACACGGTCGGGTGGGTTTCGGCCAGCACGCCGTTGACCATGATGCTGGTCTTCACATCGTTTGCGGCGGCGATGCGCGTGAGGCGCTGGATGCCGCGCACGGCGCCGTAGCTTGCCCAGGAATGTGCATTGGTATCGAAAAAGCCGGGCTGCAACACATTGCCCATCGGCCCGATGCCCGGTGCCTTGCCGGGCGACCAGGCTTCATAGGCCAGGTTGAAGACGATGCCGACGCGGGCGCCATTCGGCCAGCGAAAGTCCGACGTTGCACGCTGCACGCGGAATGTCCGGGAGTCGCTCATGTTGTTGTCCTTGTTTTTGGCTCGTGCGGTGCCGTGTCAGGCCACGATGCTGTTGGACAGGATGCCGATGCCTTCGATCTCGGCGGTGACGCGATCTCCCTTGAGCAGGAAGCGCGGCGGCGTCATCGCATAACCGACCCCGGACGGGGTCCCGGTGGCGATCACGTCTCCGGGCTCCAGCGTGAGGCCGCGTGTCAGATGTTCGATGATGGCCGGGATATCGAAGATCATGTGGCTGGTGCGGCTGTCCTGGCGTACCTCGCCATTGACCGTGCTGAAGATCCGAAGGTCGCCAACATTCGGCAGCGCGGACGCATGGACCACAACCGGCCCGAACGGGCAGGAGCGGTCGAGGCCCTTGCCTTTGAACCACTGGCCGTAACGGCGTTGCATGTCGCGGCCGGTGATATCGTTGATGATCGAATAGCCGAACACATGATCGAAGGCGTTCTGCGCGGAAATGTTGCTGCCCGGCTTGCCGATGATGACGGCGAGCTCGACTTCGTAATCGAGCTGTTCGGTGACATTGGCATGCTGCGGAATGGTTTCACCTGAAGCGATCACGGCGGTCGGCGGTTTGGTGAAGAATTCCGGCACGCTTGGCAGCGGCGCGGGCGCCTTGCCCTGCGCGCGCATGCCTTCGTCGATATGGTCCTTGTAATTGCGGCCGACGCAGAAAACGTTCTTCTTCGGCCGCGGGATCGGTGCCATCAGCGTCAGCGATGCCAGCGCAACAAGGTTCGCGGCATTCGCGGTGGATGCGAGGTCGCGCACGATGGCGAGCCCCGCTTCGCCGGCTTCGGCGAGATCGCCGACATGGCGCGGCGCGGAGGCCTGGCCTGCACCCGGCCACGCCTTCGTCAGATCGAGAACATTGTCATCGATCACGAGGCCCAGATGGGATCCGTCTGCGGCTGCAAAAGTGAGGAAGATCATGGTGTGGTCTCATTCTGTTCGGGGAGGTCAAATTCTTTCAGCGATGCAGCTGCCTGGTCGCGCAGCAAACGGACATGCCGTCGCGCGAGCATTTCCGCGCCGTCGGGATCGCGCTGTGCGATTGCGTCGATGATGTCGTGATGCTCGTGAAACGACTGCGAGCCGCGATTGAGACGCTCGATGAAGCGCAACCCCGCCATTTTCAGATGGCCGAATGAGTCCCATGTCTTGCCGAGCAGGGCGTTGCCGCTCTCTTCGATCATCAGGGCATGAAAGGCCGTGTTGGCAGCGGCATATTCGGCAGGGCGTGCCAGCGCGCCGGCTTCATCGAAATCGGCAAACACGGCTCGCAGGCGGGGTGCGACATCATTCGCACCGTTGAGGGCGACTTCGCGTGCTGCCAGACCTTCGAGCATTTCTCGGATCGACAGCCATTCGAGATATTCCGGCAGCGATGTCGGCATCAGCCGTGCGCCGCGGCGCGGGCGAAACGTGATCAGCCCTTCCTGCTCGAGCCTGCGCATGGCCTCACGTACGGGCGTCCGGCTGACCCCGAGCTCTGCCGCAAGCTCCTCTTCGCGAAGTCGCAAGGGGGCCGTGAGGCCGGCCGCACGCACCCCCAGTCGAACTTTCAGGGCCGTATAGACTTCGTCTCTCAGATAGGGCCTGGCGGCGATCGGGCTGGTGCTCATGAATTTTGTATATGTATACAAAATCGAGAAGTCTATGGTATTTCAATGTTGCGTCGCAGCGATTGTGTCGGATGTAACGGATTTCGATAATCGGAACTGGGGTGACAGATCTCGCCGGCGCGGAGATGGCCGCTTTGCCGTCGTATCAGTATGGTCTCTGGCTTCTTGCTCGGTCCTGGATTGATGGGACCAAACGATCTGCCCGGAGCTTCCGATGAGCGACATAGTCGTCGACGATATCGTTGTTCTGCTGCCGCCCCTGCTGCAGTCGCTCGAGGCGCTGCAATTCGTTGCGCGCAATCTGCATCCGCCGACTTTCGGTGCCGTCATGGAAGCGGTGGGCGAGCCTGATCAGGCGCTCAAGACGGTGCGCGCAGAGCTCAACGCATGGCCGGATGATTTTAGTGAGCTGCGGGCCCATCTCGATGCGGCAAGCGACGCGGCGCTGACGGCCTTTACCGGCCTGCGCGCGGCCCAGCAGCCCGGCGGCGATCTTCCGATGGTGTTTCGTGCGCTACGTCACGCCACGCGCGCGCAGGAATCGCTCTATGCCACGGTGGCGCGGCTGCCGCCGGTGAGTACGTTCTTTCTTCCGCGTGACATGCGCGAGAACACAGCACTGCTTGAACGACTGGCATTGCCTTCGGCAGAGAACACCGGCGTCATTCATGATGGCGAGCCCGGACGTCGCGGCGGTTTCTCGATGTATGTGCCGGAAACCTACACGCCGGATCGTGCCTGGCCGCTGGTGATGGCGTTGCATGGCGGGAGCGGCAACGGCCGGGCTTTCTTGTGGAGCTGGCTCGCCGATGCGCGCAGCTCTGGCGCGATCCTCATCGCGCCGACGGCGATCGGCAGCACCTGGGCGCTGATGGGCGACGATGCCGATACGCCGAATCTTTCGCGCATTCTCGAACTGGTGCAGTCGCGCTGGCATATCGATCCCGCGGAGCTCCTGCTGACCGGCATGAGCGATGGCGGCACCTTCTGCTATGTCAGCGGCCTCCGCGCCGAGTCGCCTTTCACCCATCTGGCGCCGGTGGCCTCGACCTTCCATCCGCTGATGGCGCAGTTTGCCGATGCAGATCGCCTGCGCGGTCTGCCCATCCATCTCGTCCATGGCCGTCTCGACTGGATGTTCCCGGTGCAGACCGCACGCGAGGCACAGCAGGCGCTCACGATCGCCGGCGCCGATGTCACCTATCGCGAGATCGACGATCTCAGCCACTGCTATCCGCGCGAGATCAATGCGGTGCTGCTGGCGTGGCTCGCACAACGTCCCGGTGCGTAACCAAACGCCGCAGAGCCGTTAAGTTCACAGGCTGGACTTCCACGTCAGCGATCGGTTCTTATATGGCGGGGACTGGCCATTCCGGGCAAAGGAGATTTTGCATGCCTTCACTGACCGAGTGGAAAGTCCCTCCGGACGTGCAGCCGCGTGCTGAGGATTACGGCTTCGACCTCGAACAGGCGCTGGACGCGGTGGTCGGGCTGCATTGCATTGTCCCGGAAGATGCTTTCACGGCAGAAACGCTCGGCACCGAGCGCGCCGGCAATGGTGTGCTGATCGGTGACGGTCTCATCCTCACCATCGGCTATCTCATCACCGAAGCTGAAACGATCTGGATCCATCTGGGTGACGGCCATGTGGTGCAGGGCACGGCGCTGGGCGTCGATCAGGAAAGCGGCTTCGGACTCGTGCAGGCGCTCGGCGAGATCGACATCGCGCCGCTGCCGCTCGGCGAGTCGGCGATCGCGAAGATCGGCGATCGCGTGGTGATCGGCGGCGTCGGCGGACGCACGCGCTCCGTGGCCGGCAAGATCGCCGCGACTCAGGAATTTGCCGGCTATTGGGAGTACCTGCTCGACGACGCGATCTTCACGCATCCGGCGCATCCGAACTGGGGCGGTGCCGCCCTGATCAATGCCAAGGGCGAGTTGATCGGCATCGGCTCGCTGCAGATCGAGCGCGAGCATGGCGGCAAGAACGAGCATCTCAACATGATCGTGCCGATCGATTTGCTGAAGCCGGTCCTCGACGATCTCAAGACCTATGGTCGTGTCAACAAGCCGCCGCGGCCGTGGCTCGGCCTGTATGCCGCCGAGGTCGAGGACAAGGTCGTCGTGGTCGGGATCGCCAAGAAGGGCCCTGCGGCCCGGGCCGAGCTCAAGACAGGTGACGTGATTCTTGCCGTCAACGGCGAGGAAGTGTCCGATTCCGTCGAGTTCTATCGCGCGCTCTGGGCGCTAGGTCCGGCCGGTGTCGACGTGCCGCTGACGCTCTATCGCGGTGGCGATACGTTCGATGTCGAATTGGTATCCACGGACCGCTCCAAGATGTTGAAGGCTCCCCGGCTGCACTGACGCCAGGTAGAACCGTGGCCTGCAACGATGGTGGATTGCATGCCAGACCGTTGCGTCAGGGAGCGCTGACAAAAAATTGAGACATCCAGAATTGCAAGCTATCAGAATTAGCTAAATATTACGAACGAAGCGACTTCTGATTCGTGCTGGCCTGATTCACATCAATTGCAGGTCAATGTCATTGTCACGTGCACCATTTGACAGTTCGCAACGGGGCGGACTGTTTGTCGTCAAGAGTTCTGACATGCCTCATCGTGCCATGCCGTTCGGCAATGACAATATCCGTACCAGCCACTTGAAATGCGACCAGTGCAAGACGCGCACGTCCTTGCAGGGGATCGAACGATCCCGGGGTTTCGAGACCAGGCTGTTCGGCTGCGCCCATTGTGGTGCGGTCAAGACAATCCAGATCGGTGCACCCGACCCAATCGCGGTCTCGTCCTAGACATCAGGCGCACCGCAACATGTGCGGTGCGCAATGTGTCGACGTGATCAGTGCGCGTGTCCGCCACCGGCCGGTGCCGAGGCGCCGACGGCATTGACGTCGAGTTCGATGTCTACCTTGCCGGCCTTCTCGAACTGTAGCTGCACTTTCACCTTGTCGCCTTTGGCGAACGGCTTGGCGAGATCCATCAGCATCAAATGATAGCCGCCGGGCTCGAGCTTCACGGTGGCGCCGGGCTTGATCTCAAGCCCCTCATTGAGCAGGCGCATCTTCATCACGCCATCGGTCATGCTCATCTCATGCACCTCGATGCGGCTACCGCCGGTGAATGTCCCACCGAGCAGCTTGTCGCTGGTCTTGCCGCTGTTGGTGATGGTGAGATAGCCGCCGGCCACCTTGGCTCCGGGCGGCGTCGCGCGCGTCCAGGGAGTCATGATCATCAGGTCGCCCGCATGGACCATGCCAGCCATCTGCGCCATTGCATCGTGTGGTGATGCCGCGGCAAGGCGCACGGCCGGTGCCGGTGATTTCAGGCTCTGCGGATCCTGCCCCGCAGCCGGGATCTGTGCCCAGTCTTCCGAGCCCTGCTCGCAGCTCTGCAGTGTCGGCAGATACAGCGGCGCATCGGCCTTCAATGCGGCAGGCAGATAGGCAGAGAATACGAACTCGTCATAGAAGTCGTTGTCGAGCTTGCCGGTCCAGGTGATTTCCTTGACGCCCTCCGACGCCTTCATGCCGTGCATGAAGTCGTAAGTTTGCGCATAGGCGCCTTTCTTTACTGCGACGGTCCAGCCCGGCTTCGGCATCGGCTTCACCGCGATCATGCCTTCCGGAATCTGCACGGTGATCTTTGTCGTTGGCGAGGCGCCGCAGCCATGCGGCACGGCGAGCACCGCGCGATAAGAGCCGCCGACTGTGGCCGGACCGCTCTGCACGAAGACATGGGCATAAGCGGGCGAGGCCACTGCGCCCAGCGCAGTGAGAAGCAACAGCATGGAGCGGTTGGTCATGGAACGTCCTTTCGTGAATTGAAGCATAGCGGAATTCGTCATCTTCACCACCTCGCCTTGACGCCGGCATAGATGGCGCGACCGGTGCCGGGTTCGAACAGCGGCGACGTCGCTGTGGCCTGGTTGAGAATGCTGGCGGAGGCGATGTAGCGGGTATCGAGCACGTTGCGCGCCTCGATATAGCCGGAATAAGTGCCGCCATTGTCGACGCCGGCTTTCAGGCCGAGCAGCGCATAGGGTTCGGTCTTCAGCGTATTGGCGCTGTCGACATAGTAAGCTTCCGGCACCCATTCGACATTGGGGCCGAGATAGAACCCGTTGGCATGTTTGTAGAGCAATTCCGCGCGCAGATAGTGCCGCGGCGCGCCCGGCAGCGGGTTGTTGCCGAAAGTCGCGTCATTATCGAAGCGGAAGTCGTTGAATGTGTAGGCCATGTTGAGCCAGAGCTTGTCCGGCAGCGGTCCCCTATCGAACATGCCCTTGAAGACGGCGATGCCGAGCCCGGCCTCGATGCCCTGATGGATAGTGCGATCGGCATTCGATACGTTGCAGCTGCCGTTGGAGCTGTAGATGCACTGCAACTCGTCCCTGATTTCCGCCCGGTAGCCGGTTAATTCCCAAGTCAGGTCTGGACGCCGACCGCGGGTGCCGATCTCATAGGTGGTCGCGCGCTGCGGCCGGATACTGGTGAATGGGATGCTCGGATTGCTCGCGCCCGAACTGTCCTTGCCAGACACGCTCTCGCCGAAGCTTGGCACTTCGGCGCTGCGCGAGACATTGGCATAGGCTTGCCATGTCGGATCGATGTTCCAGAGCAATCCGCCCTTCGGGCTCCACAGGTTGAACTCGGTTGATCCCGAGGCCCCTCCGACAGGCACGAGACGATCGGTGCGATCACGTGTAGCGTATAGAAACTGAGTGCCACCGATCACTGCGACAGTCGGCAGGAAATAGAACGAATTTTCCGCATAGACCGAGGTGTTCTTCGATCGATCGATGGACGAGAATGTCAGCGCGCCTTTCTGGCCGGCGACATTGACATACTGGTTGTTGTCGATCCGGCCATTGATCACATTGACGCCGGCGACGAAGACGTTGCGATAGCCGCCGATGATGCGGTCGTCGGTCACTTTTCCGAAGCCGCCATAGTCCTGATAGCTGTAATCCAGATATTGGAAGATCGGATGCATCAGGTGGCGGTCGACGCCGAAGACGCCAAAGTCGATCGTGGTATTGTCGAGACGGATCGTGGTCTTGTTGGCAAGGCGCACGGTGTCGATGTTGCGCTGCTGGTCGCCGGTGAGGTTGCTGGCCGCCGCGGTGGTCGGCGAATTCAGCGCGCTGTCCTTGCTCACCGAGCCGGGAATACGCTGCCGCACGCTGTTGGCATTGAGATAGAAGCGCGTTTCGAAATCCGGCGAGAACTGGTAGCCGACATTGCCGCTGACGCGTGTTGCCTCGCCGTAGCTGTGATCGCGGAAGCCGTCGGCGGATTGCGTCGAGGCCGTGATGAAGCCGTCCCACGGACCATTGGCGCCGCCGGTGTTGGCCTGTAGCCGGCGGAAGCCGAAAGCGCCCATGTCGACTGACGCGCCGTTCACGAACGGATCGCGGCCGGTGGGCGTCACGAAGTTGATCGCGCCGCCGAGCGAATTGGCGCCGAAGCGCAATGCGTTGCCGCCCTTGAACACCTCGACATATTTATAAGCGGTCGGGTCGATTTCCTGGAAATCGCCATAGCCGTCGGCGGTGTTGATCGGGATGCCGTCCATATAGAGTTGCACGCCGCGCAGATGAAAATTGCGCGACAGGCTCGATCCGCGGATCGAGAGGCGGGTGTCGTCGCCCCATTTGGGCTGCGCGAACACGCCGGGCACATAATCGAGGATGTCCTTGATGGTGTTCGACGGAGTTGAGTTCCGCCACGCATCCGCGGTCACCAGCGCGACGCCGCCCGGCGTCTGCTGGATCTCGCGCAGCGCCTGCTGCGCGGTCAGCACCGTGAGGGCGCCTGGGACGCTCGGAGCCTGCGCGCCGGCAGGTGTTGGCGTTGCCGCAGGGCCAGTACGGGCCGCGCGGGCGTTCGGCGCAATTTGAGCTTGGCGCGGTTTGCGCGCGGCGACAGCGCGCTGCTGTGCCGGCGCATCGACGGTGACCGCCGGAAGCGATGTCGAGGAGGCCGATTGGGCCGACACCGCGCCTGGAATGAGCGTGGCCGCGGATGCCAGCAGAACGCTGCGCAGCCGCATGGAAACGGATAGCATGGGGAAAACTCCACCGGGATTGAACTGGGCAACGCGCGCGCTGATGCGCGGCGTCTGACGGCGTGGAACGTCAGCTCAGGCGCGGTGGCGCGCGGGCCCGGTGGTCGGAAGTTGCGGCTTCCGCGACGATGCGATCGTCGCGGGCAGCCACGGGAGCGATCGCGATGGCGATGCGCGAGACGAGGAAAGTCGCGGAGGCAGGCGGGGCGCCCGGTGCATGGGTGCCGACGCAGATCGGGCAATGCACCGCCGGAGCGCCGGTGGTCTTCCCGGTGTCATCAGGGGATACGGCAAGGTCGGGATGGGTGAGGCAGAGCTCGAAGCCTGCGGCCTGCGCGGTCGGCGAGATCGCGGCGAGCAACAGGCTGGACAGCACGACATTGAGCACAAGCGCATAGGCAGCGGCCAAAGATGCCACGGCCCCAAACCAGCGTTTGCGCGAAACATGTGTCACGGGAACGATCCTCGCCTCCCGATTAACACGGGGGCGGAACCTGTCAAAGCCGTTCGTGACCGGATTCGGTGATCTAGGTCAGAGAACCACGATCCCGGAATGCTTGGCCTTGTCGTCGGGTTCGACATGGATAGTGATCAGCGCCTCGCCGACCTCCTGGCGGATCGCGGTCTCGAGCTTGTCGCAAATGTCGTGCGCGGCGCTCACGGTGGTCGATCCTGCCACCACCAGATGGAAATCGATAAAGGTCATGCTGCCGGCGCGGCGGGTGCGCAGGTCATGCGCCTCGATGGCACCGTCGGCATGGGCCGATATGGTCTGCTTGATGCTCGCGAGCATGGCTGGCGGGATGGCCTCGTCCATCAATCCGCTGAGCGACTCCTTCATCAGGCCCCAACCGGCCCACAGGATGTTGAGTGCGACGAGCGCCGCAAGGATCGGGTCGAGGATCGAGATCCCCGACAGTGCCGCTACTCCGACGCCGCCGAGAACACCGATCGAAGAATACACGTCGGACAATAAATGGCGGCCATCTGCTTCGAGGGCAGGCGAGCGATGGATGCGGCCTTGCCGGATCAGCACCCATGCCCAGCCGGCATTGATGATGCTCGCCGCTGCATTGACGAGCAGGCCGAGCCAGGGCGCTTCGACGAGGCGGGGCGTCAGATAGCTTTGATAGGCTTCGCGCATGATCAGGATCGCGGCGAGCACGATCAGCACGCCTTCGAGCACGGCCGAAAAATATTCAACCTTATGATGCCCATAGGGATGATCGTCGTCTGCCGGTTTCGCGCTCAGCGTGGTCGCAAGCAAAACGACGATTGCCGTCACGACATTGACGATGCTTTCAATCGCATCGGACAGCAGTGCGACGCTGCCGGTCAGATAATAGGCGGCATATTTCATGCCGAGGACCAACAGGCCAACGGCAATGCTGCCTTGCGCAAGACTGCGAACGCTTGTCATCTGAAAATCTCGTTGGGGTAACGCGAAGTCTCACGCGGTTGTGTGCTCTAATATGCCGATCACGTCGATGCAAGCCGTGAAATCCAGCTGCAAGTGCTTCGCATTACAATGCGCGTGTACTTCATCGGGCGCGTCGCTCGATCAACAGACATGATATCGATCCCGTCATGCGCGTGGCATTTGTAGCGGTCGTCCGCGCATTGATAGTTGCGGGACGACATCGTGCTGAATCGTATCGTCGTGGCGCGGTCCTCAATGTCGCCGATCCCAACAAGGCCGGTGAGGCCACGCTGGAGCGCTTCGGGCACCCATCGGCGGGCATCGTAGCTGCGGTTCCGTGGAGAGGCTCGCGCTGCGCGCCGGTGGACCCTCAAAGGCGATCGATCAACCTGAGGTTATTTGTGAACCTGCGCGGCTGTGGCGCGATCACCACAGCGGCGCGCAAAGTGCACTGCAGAGCTGTTCCATGACCCGAATGACACGCTGTTGAGCCTGATTTGATCGCTCAGCCCTGTATGAGGTGCGAGGCGTCCGGGTTGGACGCGTTGCAGCAAGGGATGGGAATGACTGGTTTCGGTGGATCACGCGGGCTGCGCCTTCTGGCGCTTTTGATGTTGCCCGCATTGCTGGCAGGATGTGTAAGTACCGGAGGGATGGTGTCGTCCACCGGTTTTGGCGGTTCCTCCGCCAGCTATGCCGAGTTGAATGACGGTGGATACACGCTGCCGGCCATCGACGTCTCAGCAATCGATCCGGCGATGCTGCGTCAGCGCGTCGCTTACCGCACCAAGGAGCCCGTCGGCACCATCGTGGTCGATACGGCCGCGCGACATCTTTACCTCGTCGAGGGCGACGGCAAGGCGATGCGCTATGGCATCGGTGTCGGCAAGGCCGGCCTCGCTTTCGCGGGCAACGCCACGATCAAGCGCAAGGCCGAGTGGCCGCATTGGACCCCGACGGAAAACATGATGAACCGCGAACCTGCGCGCTACCGCAAGATGGCGGGCGGCATGGAGGGCGGCATCGATAATCCGCTCGGGCCGCGCGCGATGTATCTGTATCAGGGTGACCGCGACACCATGTTCCGCATCCATGGCACCACCGAGCCCGAGACCATCGGCCATGCCGTCTCAAGCGGCTGCATCCGGCTGATGAACCAGGACGTCGTCGATCTCTATAATCGCGTGAAGATCGGCAGCCGCGTGGTGGTGATCCAGAGCGGCCGCGCTGACTCCTGAGACGCGTCTTCGACCGGGAATTCAAAACGCCGGGTGTCCCTGATACCCGGCGTTCTGCGTTCGGTGCCGCGAACTTTGCCATAGCCGGTTTCGTTTCACGGCTTTATGGTGTGTTTATTATAAATACATCTTTTGATTGTTTTTTTAGCGAGCGAGGCCCGGATGTCTTTCCGCGAAGACAACAGTGCGTATGAGGATTGGCTGCGTGGCCAGTGCCACGTCGTGGAAAAGGACCTCAGGCTTAAGCACAGGCTGATGCGCGAGGATGCCTTCGTCTTTTTGCGTGGCACGTATTTTCGGTGGGCAAAGAAGATCGGAGACCTCTGCCCGACTTTATGTGACGCGCCCCATGTCCTCTGCGTTGGAGACGTGCATCTCGAGAACTACGGCACCTGGCGCGATGCTGAAGGGCGTCTCGTATGGGGCATCAACGACTTCGATGAGGCGGCGAAGATGCCGTATCTGTTCGATCTCGTTCGTCTTGCGACCAGCGCGCTGCTTGCGCCGGGCATGAGGCTTGGAAGAGCGGCGATCTCGCGTGCCATTCTCGCCGGCTACCGCAAGGGTTTGACCGATCCACATCCGGCATTATTGGATCAACGCGAATTCTGGATGCGGCCCTATGCCGTTCGTGCGCGCAAGAAGCCGGCGAAGTTCTGGAACGAGGTGAAGAAGTATCCGACCGCCAAGCCGCCGGCCATCGTCGTCCGGGCGCTGAAGAAGTCGCTGAAGGGGGCGACGATCGAGAGATTTGGCAGCCGGGTCGCGGGCACCGGCGGCCTCGGCCGGCCACGATACGTAGCCGTCGCCACAGCGGAAGGCGGTTGGTCGTTGCGAGAGGCAAAGGCGCTCGTCCCCTCGGCCTGGCTGTGGGCGCATGGGTCAAAATCCGGAGTCTCGCATCTTCACGCTCTGGCCTTTGGACGCTACCGCGCGCCGGATCCGTTTCTGGCCATTGACGGCAAGTTCGTGATCCGCCGGCTTGCGCCGGACTCCCGGAAGATCGAACTCGGCAAACGCCCGGGCTCCGAACTCGCAAAACTGACCACGCAGCTTTTGAATGCGATGGGGCAGGATCTCGCCGCCATCCATGCCGCGAGCAGGATCGGCGCAAAGGCTTTGCGCGCCGATCTTAAAAAGCGCCCTCCAGGATGGCTCGGCAAGGCCGCTAAGACAATGTCGGAGCTGGTGGAAAGTGACTACCGCGCCTGGAAAAAGTAATGAGCCGCGGCAGTCGCTCCGATCTCACACAAGGCCGCCATTGGCGCGCAGCACCTGGGCGTTGATCCAGCCACCTTCAGGGCCGACCAGGAAAGCAACGGCATTGGCGATGTCTTCGGGTGTGCCGAGACGCTCCATTGGCGTCGCCTTGGCGAAACGTTCGATCAGTTCCGGTGACTTGCCATTGAGGAACAGGTCGGTTGCGGTCGGGCCGGGTGCGATGGCGTTCACGGTGATCGAGCGGCCCCGCATCTCCTTGGCCATGATACCCGTCATGGTTTCGACCGCAGCCTTGGTGGCGGCATAGATCCCGTAGGTTTCCAGCTTGGTGCCGACGACGCCCGTCGAGAAGTTCACGACCCGACCGCCGTCGCGCAGCCGCTTCGCCGCCTCGCGCATGGTGTTGAACGTGCCTTTCAGATTGACCGCGATCTGCTGGTCGAACGATGCGTCGTCGGCGTCGGCGAATTTCGCGAGCTTCATGATGCCGGCATTGTTGATCAGCACGTCGATGCCGCCAAAGGCGGTCTCCGCTGCATCGAACATCCCGCGCACAGCGGCGGGATCGCTGACATCGGCCTTGGCGGTAAGCGCGCGGCCACCCGCGGCTTCGATCTTTTGTGCGACAGCCTCGGCCAGCGCGGCATTGCCGGAGTAATTGACGATGACCGTGAAGCCATCACGGCCCAGTCGCTCGGCGATGGCTGCACCAATGCCGCGGGATGCGCCCGTCACGATGGCTACCTTGCTGGATTGGTTGGTCATTTCGCTTCTCCTCGATAAGACGGCCGACTGGCAGCGCCGTTCTGATGGGAGAAACTTAGGCCATTCCATTTTCCGGATAATGATGCATTATCTGGCATCACAATCCGGATTTAGCGAACAAACCGATGGACCGTTTCGAGACGATGCGGGTGTTCACCCGGGTGGTGGAGCGGCGCAGTTTTACGGCTGCTGCGGCGGATCTCGGCCTGCCGCGGTCGACCGTCACCGACGCCGTGAAGCAGATCGAGGCGCGGCTCGGCGTGCGGCTGCTCGAGCGCACCACGCGGCTGGTGCGTCCGACGCTGGACGGCGAGGCCTATCACCAGCGCTGCCTGACGCTGATTGCCGATCTTGAAGACGCCGAAAGCGCGTTCTGCGGGGCCAAGCCCAAGGGGCCGCTGCGGGTGGATATGAACGGCACGCTGGCGCGCAATTTCGTGCTGCCGCATCTGCCGAATTTTCTGGCCGAATATCCGGACATCCAACTCTATCTCAGCGAGGGCGACCGGCTGGTCGACCTGATCCGCGAGGGCATCGACTGCGTGGTACGTGTCGGCGAGCTCCGCGACAGCGATATGGTGGCGCGCCGGCTGACCATGATGGACGAAGTAACCTGTGCAGCGCCGTCCTATCTCGCGAGTATGGGCATGCCTTTGTCCATTGATGCGCTCGAAGGTCATCGCATGGTTGGCTATCATTCCTCGGCGACAGGCGCGGTTTTGCCGCTGGAATTTCAGGACAGCGGCGCGTTGCGTCATGTCACCTTGCCGGTGGCGATCACGGTGAACAGCGCCGACAATTACGCGGCGATGGCGAAACTCGGTTTCGGTCTGGTGCAGGTGCCACGCTATCGCATCAAGGATGAACTCGCCGATGGCACGCTGGTCGAGGTGCTGCCCCAACATCCGCCGATGCCGTCGCCGGTGTCGCTGCTCTATCCGCGCAACCGCCAGCTCTCGCCGCGGGTGCGCGTATTCATGGACTGGCTGACGCGTGCTTTCGCGCGCGATCTGATCTAGGCAAACCTGTGATGGCCCCTGTCTTTCGCTTCGCACCCAGTCCCAATGGCTATCTGCATCTCGGCCACGCCTATTCGGCGCTGCTGAATTTCGATATGGCGCGTGAGGTCGGTGGCCGGTTGTTGCTGCGGATCGAGGATATCGATGCCACGCGCTGCCGGCCGGAATTCGAGGCGGCGATCTACGAGGATCTCGCCTGGCTCGGGATCGCCTGGGAGATGCCGGTACGGCGACAGTCGCTGCATTTCGCCGACTACCGTGCCGCGACCGAGCGGCTTACATCCATGGGACTGCTCTATCCCAGCTTCGAGAGCCGCGCCGAGATCGCGCGCATGATCGCGGCCGAAGAAGCGAAGGGCTCATGGCCGCGCGATCCCGACGGTGCGCCTCTTTATCCAGGCATTGCCAGATCGTTGTCGCCGCGGGCTGTCGCCGAACTCAGACAGGCAGATGCTCCGATGGCGTTGCGGCTCGATATGGCCATAGCCATTGCGGCCGGCGGTCCGCTCACATGGACGGAGCAGGGCGTGGGTCCGGCTGGCGAGACGGGTATCGTTGCCGCACAGCCGGAGGCCTGGGGCGATGTGATCCTGGCTCGCAAGGAAACGCCGACCAGCTATCATCTCTCGGTCGTGATCGACGACGCGCTGCAGGGTGTGACCCATGTGGTGCGCGGTGAGGATCTGTTCTGGTCGACCAGCGTTCACCGGCTGCTGCAGCAACTGCTCGGCCTGCCACAACCGGTCTATCGGCATCATCTGCTCGTGCGCGATGACACCGGTGCCAAACTGTCCAAATCGACCGGTTCGACCAGCCTGCGTGAGTTGCGGGCGCACGGTGCCACACCGGCGGATATCCGCCGCATGGTCGGTTTGTCTGACCCGGCCGCCGCACGTTAGCCGCAAGCGCGCCGCAAGAAATTCGCAAGCCTGACTTGGTCTGCTGCGTGACTCCGTGTGCTCCGCCGTGGCATGGTGCCGCTGGGACGGGTGGCAACATATGGCGCTGACATCGCGCTCTCCGCGCAAGATGCGGACGCGCACCAAGCAAACGCTGAAGAAACGCGTGGCCAAGAAGCGTGTGGTGAAGAAGCCCGTGCCGAAGCCGCGTGCCAAGCGCAGGTCCGTGCGCGCGGATACGATGGTGGAAGCTGCGCTGGCGGTATTTGCCCATGAGGTGCGCACGCCGCTGACGGGCATTCTTGCGGTCAGCGATCTGCTGGCCACCTCTGATCTCGACGAGCGTGAGCGGCGGTGGGTCGAGACGATCAAGGCTGGCGCCGAACATCTGGCGGGTCTCGCGACACTGTTCGTCGATGCGGCACGCGGCAGCAAATCCAGATTCGAACTGCGGCAGGATTTCTTCGATCTGCGCGCGCTTGCCCGCAACATCGGCGACTCGCTCGCGGGCCGCGCGGCTGCCAAGGGGCTGCTGTCGCGGGTCGCGATCTCCGACAGACTGCCGGTGTTCGTGGTCGGCGATCCCGTGCGGCTGCGTGCGGCGCTGGAAAATCTGATCGACAATGCGGTGAAGTTCACCGAGCAAGGCAACGTGACCCTGAAGGTCTCGCCCGTTCGCATGGCCGGTAAGGTCGGCGTCTCCTTCGCCGTCTCCGACAGTGGCATCGGACTCACGCTGGCCGAGATCAAGCGACTGTTCAAACCGTTCTCGCAGGCCAATGTCTCTATTGCTTCGCGCTTCGGCGGCGCCGGCCTCGGTCTGTCGTCGGTAAAGCAACTCGCGCGCGCGATGGGTGGCGACATCACGGTGGCGCAGCGCCGCGGCGGTGGCACGGTATTCACGCTGACGGTGGGCCTCGCCAAAGCCAACGGCCCGATCGCCATCATGTCGCGCGATGATGCTTCCATTGCGCCGGGACAGGCGCTGCGGGTGTTGAGCGTCGAAGACAATCCGTTCGGCCGTGTCGTACTCAATGCCATTCTCACCGAACTCGGTCATCAGGCCGAGTTCATCGGTCGCGGCGAAGCAGCAGCGGAGCGCGTCGCGCAGGGCACGTTCGATGCGGTGCTCATGGACATGGTGCTGCCGGGTATCGACGGCGTCGAGGCGATCCGGCAGATCCGTGCGCTGAAGGCGCCGCATGGCCGCGTCGCGATCATTGGGGTGTCCGGTCGCAGTGAAGACGAAGCCGCGTCGCGTCAGGCGGGCGCCGACGCGTTTCTGATCAAACCGGTGTCTCCGCGGGCGCTAGCGACTGCGCTGCTTGAAGCGAGACGCCGTGGGGCAGCCGCGACTTGATGATGGCGGCATTCAGTTCGCCGCCGAACACGAAGATCGCCGCAATAAAGTACAGAAACACCAGCGCGATAATCACCGATGCCAGGCCGGCATACATCGTCACGTAATTGTTGGCGAAGCGCGCGAGATAGAGGCCGAAGCCGATACCCGAGGCCAGCGACGCCAGCATCGTGAAGATGATGCCCGGCAGGATCTGACTGAAGGTGCGGCGGCCTGCCGGCAGCCACACATGCAGGATGAATAATGCGATCACCATGGCGACGATGGTGATGCCGTAACGCGCCACCGTCAGCAGCCGCTCGTTGTTCTCCACCATCAGCGGGACATAGCGCCTCACGATTTCCAGCATCAGCGGGCCGAGCACGATCAGGAACGCCATGGCCAGCGCAGTGACGGCAGCGACCAGCGTGTAGCCGATCGACTCCAGCCGCAACCAGTACCAGCGCCGCAGCTCGATCACCGAGTATGCGCGGTTTAGTGCGACGCGCAGGCTCTCGACGCCGTTGGAGGCGAAATACACTGCGAGCACGAGACCGATGGTGAGCGCGTCGCCGCGGGTGGTGGTCAGCACGTCGTGGATCTGCGAGGACAGTGCGCCGGCCACCTGATCGGGCCAGACCTCCAGCAGCAGGCCGACGGCCTGATCGGCGAGATTCTTGGAGCCGAAAAAGCCGGCCAGCGAGGCCAGCACGATCAGGAACGGAAACAGCGCCATCAGGGTGGAGAGGGCGATATGGCTGGCGATCGCCCAGCCGTCATCGGCAAGAAACGTATAGAAGGCGTCCAGTACGACATCGTAGACGGTGCGTATCTGTCTCACATGCCACCTGGTTCGGGATCGGCCCGGCAAATCACCGGCCCTCATGTTAGCTTCTGATATCTAACGCGGAAAAGCCAGATCGTTGCATTGCGGCGCGCGCGTAACCGCTGTGTCATTTTGACGACTGACGATAGCGCAGCCTGTGACGCAGTGTTATGTAGCCGATATGACATCAACGCTCAGCAACATTATCCTCCCCATCGCGGTCGGCGCCGTTGCACTGGTCCTGCTGCTCGGCCTGTTCAACATGATGCGCGGCGGCTCGCCAGATCGCTCGCAGAAGCTGATGCGGTGGCGCGTGGTGCTGCAATTCGTCGCTATTATCCTCACCATGGCCACCGTCTGGGCGATGGGTCGCTGATGCAAGCTCCTCACTGATACCGGATCAATTCGATGGTCGTTCTCAACCGAATCTACACCCGCACCGGCGATGACGGCACCACGGCCCTCGGTACCGGCGAACGCCGGCCGAAATACGATCTCCGCGTCAGCGCTTATGGAACAGTGGACGAGACCAACGCCGCGATCGGTGTTGTCCGGCTGCATCTCGCCCATGCGCGATCGCTCGATGGGATGCTGGGATTGATCCAGAACGATCTGTTCGATCTCGGGGCTGATCTCGCGGTTCCGCAGCGTGAGGGCAAGGTCGAGCGGCTGCGTCTGCTGGCCAGCCAGGTCGAACGGCTGGAGAACGACATCGACATGCTCAATGCGCCGTTGGCCGATCTGACCTCGTTTGTTTTGCCTGGCGGAACTCCCGCTGCGGCTCACCTTCATGTCGCCCGGACGATCTGCCGCCGTGCGGAACGGATCATGGTGGAACTCGCTGCCCAGCCCGATGAACCGGTTTCGGATGCTGGTATCCAGTATATGAACCGGCTGTCGGACTTCTTGTTCGTCGCCAGTCGCTCGCAGAACGATAATGGCGCTGGCGACGTGCTCTGGGTGCCCGGCCAGAACCGGTAATTTCGGCTAAATCGGCTGGCCTAGAGATACTCGATTTTCGGCTTTCGCGCGTTGACCCCGTGTGACAGGGGCTTTAGGTTCCGCGCCCAAGCTTCCGAGCAAGCTCTGAAACAATAAAACTCACACGAAAGAGGATCGATGAAGGTTCTGGTCGCGGTCAAACGGGTGGTCGATTACAACGTCAAGGTTCGCGTCAAGAGCGACGGATCGGGCGTCGAACTGTCCAACGTCAAGATGTCGATGAATCCGTTCGACGAAATCGCCGTCGAGGAAGCCCTGCGCCTGAAAGAGGCCGGCAAGGCAACCGAAGTGGTGGTGGTATCGATCGGTCCCGCACAGGCGTCCGAAACCCTCCGCACCGGTCTCGCGATGGGCGCCGACCGTGGCATCCTCGTCAAGGTTGACGGCTCCGTCGAGCCGCTCGCCGTCGCCAAGATCCTCAAGGCCGTCACCGATGAGGAAAAGCCGGGTCTCGTAATCCTCGGCAAGCAGGCGATCGACGACGACGCCAACCAGACCGGCCAGATGCTGGCTGCGCTGCTCGGCTGGCCGCAGGCGACCTTCGCCAACAAGCTCGTCCTCGAGGGCGACGACGTCACCGTGACCCGTGAAGTCGATGGCGGTCTGCAGACCGTCAAGCTCAAGGGGCCGGCAATTGTCACCACCGATCTTCGTCTGAACGAGCCGCGCTATGCGTCGTTGCCGAACATCATGAAGGCGAAGAAGAAGCCGATCGACGAGAAGACCGCCGATGGTTATGGCGTCGATATCTCTCCGCGTCTCGAGATCATCAAGACCAGCGAACCGGGCGGCCGCAAGGCTGGCGTCAAGGTCAAGGACGTCGCCGAACTGGTATCGAAACTCAAGACTGAAGCTGGGGTGCTCTAATGCCGACATTGCTGCTTGCCGATCACGACAACGCCACCCTGAAGGATTCCACCAACAAGGCGCTCACCGCTGCGACCCAGATCGGCGGCGAAGTGCATATCCTTGTTGCCGGCCAGAATGCGAAGCCGGCCGCGGAAGCTGCCGCCAAGCTGCAGGGTGTCACCAAGGTGCTGCTCGCTGACGACGCCTCCTATGCCCACGATCTCGCCGAGCCGCTGGCCGCGCTGATCGTGTCGCTGTCGCCCGCCTATGACGTGCTGATCGCCGCTGCGACCACGCGCTCGAAGAACACTATGCCGCGCGTCGCCGCCTTGCTCGACGTGATGCAGGTGTCGGAAATCACCAAGGTGGTTGCGCCCGACACGTTCGAGCGTCCGATCTATGCCGGTAACGCGATCCAGACTGTGAAGTCCAAGGACGCCAAGAAGGTGATCACGGTGCGTACCTCGACCTTCGCTGCAGCCGGTGAAGGCGGCAGCGCGGCGGTGGAAGGCGCCAAGACGGCCGAGAATCCCGGTCTGTCGACCTTCATCGGCGAGGACATGGCCAAGAGCGATCGTCCGGAACTGACCTCGGCGAAGATCATCGTCTCCGGTGGCCGCGCTATGCAGAGCCGCGAGAACTTCACCAAATACATCGAGCCGCTTGCCGACAAGCTCGGCGCCGGTGTCGGCGCCTCGCGCGCCGCGGTGGATGCGGGCTATGCGCCCAACGACTGGCAGGTCGGCCAGACCGGCAAGGTGGTGGCCCCCGAACTGTACATCGCTGTCGGCATTTCCGGCGCGATCCAGCATCTCGCCGGTATGAAGGACTCCAAGGTGATCGTCGCGATCAACAAGGACGAAGACGCGCCGATCTTCCAGGTTGCCGATTACGGCCTGGTCGCGGACCTCTACCAGGCCGTGCCGGAGCTGACCGAAGCACTCGGCAAGTAGAGGCTGGGCAGGCAAGGATTGGGCAAATAAGGCCTTGCTGAATGAGGGCTTTGCGCCTCAATTAACGACATCGGCCGGAGTGACTGACTCCGGCCGATATTTTATGTAAAGATAGCTTTCCGAACGCGGCATGCGCGGGCGGCGTGTTCCCAGAGATGACAAGCAAGATGGCGGTTATGATCAAGAAAGTCGGCGTGATCGGCTCGGGCCAGATGGGCAATGGCATTGCGCATGTGGCTGCATTGGGCGGCCTCGAAGTTGTCCTGAACGATGTCTCCGCCGACCGACTGAAGTCTGCCATGGCGACGATCAACGGCAACCTGTCGCGTCAGGTTGCCAAGAAGGTCATCACGGAAGACGCCCGCAAGGCGGCGCTCGACCGCATTACGTCATCCGACACGATGGATGGTCTCGCCGATTGCGATCTCGTGATCGAGTCCGCGGTCGAGAAGGAAGAGGTCAAGCGCAAGATTTTCCACGATCTCTGTGCCGTGCTGAAGCCGGAGGCGATCGTCGCTTCCAACACATCGTCGATCTCGATCACGCGCCTCGCGGCGTCGACAGACCGTCCCGAGAAGTTCATCGGCATTCATTTCATGAATCCGGTGCCGGTGATGGAGCTGGTCGAACTGATCCGCGGCATCGCGACCGACGACGCGACCTTCGACGCCTCCAAGGAATTCGTCACCAAGCTCGGCAAGCAGATCGCCGTCTCGGAAGATTTCCCGGCCTTCATCGTCAATCGTATTCTTTTGCCGATGATCAACGAGGCGATCTACACGCTGTATGAAGGCGTCGGCAATGTCGAAGCCATCGACATGGCAATGAAGCTCGGCGCACATCATCCGATGGGCCCGCTCGAACTCGCCGACTTCATCGGCCTCGATACGTGCCTGTCGATCATGCAGGTGCTGCATGAAGGCCTCGCCGATTCCAAGTATCGGCCATGCCCGCTGCTGGTGAAATATGTCGAAGCCGGCTGGCTCGGTCGCAAGACCCAGCGCGGTTTCTATGACTATCGCGGCGAGAAGCCGGTTCCGACGCGCTAAGCTTCGCTCTTGTCTCGAACGTTCTGCTAAAACTCGTCATGCCCGGCCAAAGCGCGAAGCGCGGCTTCGCTAGATGTGCCGGGCATCCACGTCTTGGTCGCAAGTGCAGGCGTGGATGGCCGGGACAAGCCCGGCCATGACGGCGTGTGCAATTAGATGAGAGCCCGCAACAAGCTCACCGTCGCCGGCACCATCCCGACGATCGTCGCCATGCCCATTCCGATTCCGCACAGATGCGCCAGCAATGCCGCGTGCTGCGTAATCATGTCACGTACTGCGCCACGCCGTTGCCGAACGACCAGTTCTCCGGCAGTACCTCGACGAGGTTGATAAAGACGTCCTCCGGCCGCAGGCCGGGCGCTTTCACCAATCGCTCGACGATGCCGCGATAGAGTTGCTGCTTCTGCTCTACGCCGCGCGTGTTGCTGACCGTGAGCTGGATTAGGATCAGATCGTCGGTGCGCTGGATGCCGAGATAATCCGGGCTATAGGTGAAATCGTCGCCGTCGTGCTCGTGGATGAGGATGAAGCGATCGTCCTTGGGCACGTTGAAGGTCTCGATCATCGCGTCATAAACGCTGTCGGCGATTGCCCGCCGCCAGGCGGCGGGCTTGCCCTTCTTCAGTGAAATGCGAACCAGCGGCATGGTCATCTCCTGTCGTTCAAATCGGATGCAGAAGATCTACTCCACTATTGATCATTGTAAAATCGTATGAAATAATATTTCAGTGATTTCAGAATGAAATGATAAGCCATGAAGACGCTCGATATCGAGGCTGTGCAGGCCTTCGTGCTGGTGGCGGATCTCACCAGCTTCACCCGCGCTGCGGAGGCACTGGACAGTACACAGTCGGCGATCAGCCTGAAGATCAAGCGGCTGGAGAGCGGGCTCGGCAAGCGCTTGCTGGAGCGAACGCCGCGGCTGGTGCGGCTCTCGGCGGAAGGGGCGGCTTTCCTCGCGTCGGCGCGCAATCTGGTCGCCGCGCATCAATCGGCGATCGGGTCCTTTGCGGTTGAGCAGCGACGCCTCGTCGTCGGCATCAGCCAACATCTCGTTGGCCCGGATCTGGCGCAGGTACTGAAGCGCATGAGCGCCACCGATCCTTCGCTGGTGATCGAACTGCGCATCGAAACCTCGCGCGCCATGCTGCAGGCCTTTGACAGCGGTGAGCTGGATGCCGCCATTGTGCTGCGCCACGATGCGCATCGCCGCGGTGGCGAGGTGCTGCTCGAAGAGGAGTTCGGCTGGATCGCAGCGCCGGATTTCAATCATCCGCCCGGTAAGCCGCTGCGACTGGCGACCCAAGCCGAGCCATGCAGCGTGCGTGCCATGGCCGTAGGCGCGCTTGATGCTGCGGGGATTCCGTGGACCGAAGTGTTCGTCGGCGGGGGCGTGGCAACGATCGGCGCCGCCATTTCCGCGGGCCTTGCGATCGGCGCGCTGGTCCGCCGCGTCGCACCGGCCGGCAGCGTCGATCTCGGTCCGCGCCTGGGGTTGCCGAAGCTGCCGAATTGCGACGTCATCCTGTATTCCAATCTCACGGATGCCGGTGCCCGCGGCGCGCTGCGTACGCTGGGTGCGGCCTTTCGGGCGAATGCCGGCTGATTGTTGCCCCAAGGTCAACATTCGTTAACCCCGCACCGCTATACCGGCGGTACGTCGTTACGGAGTATTTCCATGGATATGGCCTTGGTCGCCAGCGCGCTTGCCATGAAGGCAGCGGGAACGCAGCAGCAGATTTCGACTTCGATCATGAAGTCGAATGCCGACATGGAAAAGAACACTGTGCTCACGCTTCTTGGCGGCGCACAGCAGGCATCCCAGGCCAATCTCGGCGCAGGCATCGGCGGCAATCTCGATATCGCCGCCTAAAGCGTTTTCGAGCGAAGTGGATACCGGTTCGCGTTAAGAAAACGCGGAAAAAGAATCCAAGGCGCTATCTAGTCTGGCCGTTCGCCGTTGGAGGCAGCAGTCAGTGTCGTGCGAAAATGGCTCGGCGGCGCGCCGATAATGCGTTTGAAGGCGCGGCTGAACGCGGCTTCCGATTCATAGCCAAGCCGGCGTGCGACGACCGCGATCTTCAGACGGTCGCGAACCAGCCACTGCTTTGCTTCCCGCATCCGCAATTGCGCGACGTAACGCGCCGGTGTCTGGCCGACGGCATTGGCGAAGCGCAGCGCAAATGCCGAGCGTGATGCATGCATGACGTCCGCCAGAGTCTCGACGGTCCAGTCCCGGGTCGGATCGCGATGGATGGCAGCGAGAACCCGGCCGATACCGGGGTCGCGCGCGGCTGCGACCCAACCGTCGGAGCCGCAGCCTTTCTCCACCCAGTTGCGGATCAGTGCTGCGGCGACAACATCGGCCAGCCGCGTCAGCATTCCGCCGGCACCGACGCGGTCCAGCGCCAGTTCGGATGTCATGGCCTCGAGCAGATGCGGGATGGCGGGTTCGTCGGTGGCGAGTTCGTGCATCTGCATCAGCTCAGGCATCATCAGAAGCAAGGGATGCTGGCTGTCGAGATTGAAGGTCATGCCTGCACCGAACAATACGGTTTCCTCGCCGTTGCGGCCGCCACCGCTACAGGTGTCGAGGATGCCGCAGCACACCGGCTCGAACTGGCAATTCTCGACAGGCGCGGGGAAGGCATCGGGTGAACTCGCCAGTGCGTGCTCCGCGCCGCGTGGCAGCAAGACCGCATCACCCGGTTCAAGGCGGACCCACGCGTTATCCAGAGTTCGCAGCCAGCAGCCGCGCTCGGCGACGAAGTGAAATTGCGCCTTTGGCCGCGCCGGGAAGACCAGCCCCCATGGCTCGGTCATGCGACAGCGGACGTAATCGACGCCCTCAATCTTCAAGCCCCGGAGCATTTCTGTCAGGGGGTGGATGGTGACAGCTCTGGACGAATGATCAAGCATTGCGGGTTTTCTAGCATGGAAACTCCATAAGGTCACCTCCATCTCCGGGGTCCCTTCTGGAGGCTGCCATGACTGATTCCGCCACTGCCGCACTTGATGCCGATGTTTCTCCCGTAACCACTGAGCGGACGGACGCGGCCTGGGCGGCTGTTGTCTCCTTGATGCTTGGTGCGTTTAGCCAGGTCACTGCTGAATTCCTGCCGGCCAGCCTGCTCACGCCGATCGCTACCGATCTCGGTGTCTCGGTCGGCGCTGCCGGGCAGGTCGTCACGGCGACCTCCCTTGTCGGGATCATCGCCGGGCTTGCGACGGCCATCGTGACGCGCGCCATGGATCGCCGCGTCGTCCTTTGGCTGCTGACGGTGCTGCTGATCGTGTCCAACCTGCTGTCGGCGACGGCGAGCAACCTGCCGATCCTGTTGTTTGCCCGCGTGCTGCTCGGCATCAGTCTCAGCGGCTTTTGGGCGATGGCAACCGCTACCGCGATGCGGCTTGTTCCGGCGGAGGCGCTGCCGCGCGCGATCTCGCTGATTTTCAGCGGCGTTTCGATCGCCACCGTCAGCGCTGCGCCGATCGGTGCATATCTTGGCGATCTCTGGGGTTGGCGGAATGTGTTCTTGCTGGCGGCCGCCGTCAGCGCCGTCGTGCTTGTCTTTCAGATGCTGACGCTGCCGCGTCTGCCGCCGCTCACGTCACCGGATGTGCGCACGCTGTTCGTGCTGATACGTCGGCCCAGCGTCCGGCTCGTGATGGTTGCCATCGCTGTCAGTATCTCGGGCCACTTTGCAGGCTTCACTTACGTCCGGCATTTCCTTGAGCAGGTGCCGCAACTTCCGGTCACTGCAATCTCAATCGTCCTGCTGGTCTACGGTGTGGGCGGCTTCTTCGGCAATTTCGCGGGTGGGGTGCTTGTCGCCCGTAGTGCGAAACTTGCGATCGTCACGGGGTCTGCGGCCATCGCCGTCCTCGCGCTGGTCCTGCTGGTTTTTGGCAGTTCGGGACTTGTCGCGGGCATCGCGGTTGGCCTGTGGGGCTTTGCATTCGGCGTGCTGCCGGTTGGCTTCCAGACATGGATGGTGCGGGTCGCATCGGATGAAGCTGAATCCGCGGGCGGTCTGCTCGTCTCCGCTTTCCAGGTGGCGATCACGGTCGGCGCCGTCGTCGGCGGCATTCTGGTCGATGGTCTCGGTCCGTTCGGCGCCGTTGGTTATCTCGCAGCGGCGACGGCGGCGGGCGCCCTGCTCGTGTCGCTGTCGCGCAGCGGCGAGGTGCCAGCCTGAAGCGCGAAGAGAGGCAGCAGCTTGCTGCCTCTCGGCTTCTCTTACGCGAACGGCGTGACCCAGCCGATCCCGGCGCCGCCGGGCTGCAACAGGATTGCGAGCCGGCCGACATCGGGAATGTCGAACACCGGCCGCATCAGCGTTGCGCCGGCGGCGACCGCTTTCTTCACTCTGATATCGACGTCATCGACGGCCAGATATGGCATCCAGCCGTCGGGGACATTCGCGTAGCCCGGACCTTCCGCGTGGAAGATGCCGCCGACGCGCACATCGTCCATCATCGCAATCCAGTAGATCCCGCCGCCCGTAAGCGTCTTGGCCTGATAGGTCCAGCCGATCGTCTCCTGATAGAAGCGCTTGGCTCGTTCGGGGTCGCGCGTCACGAATTCATTCCAGTTGAAGTGACCGTGCGGCGTCATGGCGTCCTCCCGTTATTGCATCAGACCGAAACCAGCGTCTTGAAGCCACCATAGATCATGCGCTTCATATCGAAGGGCATGGCCTTCGGATCCATCATCTTGGCGAGGCGCGGATCCTTCATGACCTTGGCATTGATGCGGTCGCGATCCTTGCGTGACTTGTAGATGATATAGGAAAACACGACCGTCTCGTCAGGTTTCAGTTTCACGCTGCGCGGAAACGACGTCCATTTGCCGACGCTGACGTCGTCGGCGGCACATTCCTGATAGTCGAGTGCGCCGTATTCGCGCCAGATCTTGCCGGCCTTGCGTGCGATGGCGGCATAGGCTTTCAGCTTCTTCTTCGGCACCGGAACGATAAATCCGTCGATATAGGCCATCGGTCGTCTCTCCCTGCTGTCATGCACAAGCGCCGGGCATGAGGCCCGGTTGTTTTCAAGACGAACGTCAGTGCGTCCATCCGACAGGATGCAGGCAGATTTCGCTAGGAGGAGCGGCGGCAGTGTGTCGCAGGGGCAGGATACGGGTTACCACCACTTGAAACGTCACGTCGCATCCGCCGTGCCCGTCAGCACGACCGGCGCATCGATGACCGAATTGTCGATCACGACGGTCGCGCGCTTGTCGGGTTGGCAGCGACGCAAATAGATCCGCTGGCCTTCGTAGTAGCGTCGATTTTGTGGAGCAAGCGGGTCTGAAGGAGACCCATCCCTGCATGCCATCCGTTCATAAGAAACCGGAAACGGCACCGACAGAAAGATGCTGAAATCCCAAAAGCATCGCAACTCATCCCGGTGCAGAAAAATACCATCGATCAAAAGAATAGCTGACGGATCAACAGTTGTCGGTCTCGATACACTAACATCTGCGGCATGGTCATAACGAGCGACATCCACGACGTCTGCGCCTGCGCGGAAAGGATCAAGCAGGAAATGCCTGAGATCGGCGTAGTTGTACGAGTCGAGAAAGAACCCTTCCGGGTCACTTTTGCCGCGCCGATAGCGAATGGATCTTGGATTGTGGAAGGCATCGATACTGGCTCGTGTGACAGTGCGACCTTCGCCGGCGAGGATGGGAGCCAGTTCATCGGCAAAAGTCGTTTTCCCCGACCCGTCCACGCCATCGATAGCCACGGCGGTCCGACCTTCCACGGCAGCGATCCTGCCTCCCAGTTGTCGGAGAAGGTTGGCTCTGGCGTTCATCGCTACCGGCCGATCTTTGAAGGCAATATTCTATTATGATGATCAATAGCCCGCAGCCTTCGGCGTCACCGCCGCTTTCAGCAGCTTGATGGCGTCTTCGCTGTCCCATTCGGCGGGGCCGGCGATGGTCGCGATCTCGCAGCCCTTGCCGTCGACCAGCACAGAGGTCGGCATACCCAGTGCGCGGCCGATGCCCTTGAGGTCCTGGAACACCTTGGCCGAGGTGTCGGTGAAATAATCCAGCCGGTTGAGGCCACCGTCTTTCAGAAAGGCCTTCGGCTTCTCGGCGTCGCGGGTGTCGATATTGATCGCCACGACCTGGAAATCCGGGCCGCCGAGTTTGGTCTCGAGGTTGTTCAGGGCCGGCATTTCCTTGCGGCAGGGCACGCACCAGGTGGCCCACAGGTTCACCAGCACCGTTCGGCCGCGCCAGTCTGACAATCTCTTCTCCTGGCCGTCGGCATCCCTGAAAGCGAGGTCCGGCAGTTTCAGCGGCGTCCTGGCCATGGTCAGGCCGGCGACTTCGCCGCGCGCCAGCGGTTCGATCTTCTTCGACAGCGCCACAGCCGGTGCGCAGGTCGGATCGCCCGGCGCAGCCTGCTGCCCCAGCCGATCCATGTTGGAGACCGCGGCAAAGCCGATCACGGCGCCCACGAGCACCGCGCCGAGCACGATCAGGCGGCGTTTGACCGGACGGGGGGCGGGCTGGTCTGGCATAGGGTTTGTCATTCGGTCTCAGTTAGGGCTATGCAACGGTTGGCGACGGACGATCCGTCGGCTGCGGTTAAAGATGAGTGAGAATTCATGGCTTCGCGCAAGGGCAACGGCAAGTCCGGCAACGACGGTAAGGGCTCCAGTGTGAGCAACAAGATGTGGGGCGGGCTGTTCGATGAAAGCCCCGACGCCATCATGGAGGAAATCAATGTCTCCATCGACGTCGATCGCCACCTTTATGCCCAGGACATTGCCGCGTCCAAGGCCCATGCTGCGATGCTTGCCAGGCAAGGGATTATCACCGCGAAAGATGCGAAAAATATCGCAGGCGGTCTAGACACGATCCTGTCAGAAATCACCAAGGGGTCGTTCACATTCAAGCGTGCGCTCGAAGACATTCACATGAATGTGGAGAGCCGGCTCGGCGAGCTGATCGGTCCGGCCTCAGGCCGCCTGCACACCGCGCGTTCCCGCAACGATCAGGTGGCAACGGATTTCCGTCTGTTCGTACGCGATACGATCGACGAGATCGACAGTGCTTTCGCATCGCTGCAACAGGCGCTGGTCGACCGCGCGCTGGAACATGCCGACACGGTGATGCCCGGCTTCACCCATCTGCAGACCGCGCAGCCGGTGACCTTCGGTCATCATCTGCTGGCCTATGTGGAAATGGTGTCGCGCGACCGCGGCCGTTTCGCCGATGCGCGCAAGCGCCTCAATGAAAGCCCGCTCGGCGCGGCGGCGCTGGCCGGCACCTCGTTCCCGATCGATCGCCATGCCACGGCGAAGGCCTTGGGCTTCGATCGGCCGATGGCCAATTCGCTCGATGCGGTGTCGGATCGCGATTTCGTCCTGGAGACGCTGTCGGCGGCTTCCATCGCCGCCGTGCATCTGTCGCGCTTCGCCGAGGAAATCGTGATCTGGACCTCGCCGCTGGTGGGGTTGGTCCGGCTGTCGGACAAGTTCACCACCGGCTCCTCGATCATGCCGCAGAAGCGCAATCCGGACGCGGCCGAACTGGTCCGCGCCAAGACCGGCCGCGTGATCGGCTCGCTCAACGGTTTGCTGATCGTGATGAAGGGCCTGCCGCTCGCCTATCAGAAGGACATGCAGGAAGACAAAGCCGGTGCGATGGAGGCCTATTCGGCGCTGTCGCTGGCGATCCGCGCCATTGCCGGCATGGTTCGCGATCTCGTGCCCAACGAGGAGCGCATGAAGCTTGCTGCCGGCGAGGGCTATGCCACTGCCACCGATCTCGCCGACTGGCTGGTGCGGACGTTGAAAATGCCGTTCCGCGACGCCCATCACGTCACCGGCCGCATTGTCGGTATCGCCACCAGGAAGGGCGTCGCGTTGCACGAGCTCGACCTGAAGGAGATGCAGACGGTGGAACCGAAGATCACGGCAGAAGTGATGAAGGTGCTGTCGGTGGAATCCTCGGTGAAGAGCCGGGTCAGCTATGGCGGCACGGCGCCGAAGAATGTGACGTCGCAGGCGAAGGCCTGGCTCAAGCGACTGGAAAAAGAGCGGAAATTGGGCTGATCAGGCCTCGCGTGCGAAAATTCAATGGATTTCGGGGTCTCGCCAGAGCGAAGCAATCTTTGTATGGTGCGCTCGCATTTGGGGATTTCGCTGTGACTTGTCCGACCCGCCCTGCGTCCGCGCGATGGGCCATTCTCGTTCTGACCGTTTCTGCTTTGGCGCTGGCTGGCTGCGGCCGTAAAGGCGGCCTCGATCTGCCGCCACAGGCGTCCGCGCAGCCGATGGGCACTGGCGCTCCGGCGGCCGATCCTGATGCACAGTCGGCTGCCAACAAGGGCAGGGACGTGTTCGCGCCCTCGAACGGCGTCGATGAGGGCCCGCCGGCGGCGACCCGTGGTCGCAAGAAACCGTTCCTGCTCGATCCGATCCTGGACTAACTCGCCATGCGCCATTTCGACTATCGCAACGGCGTGCTGCACGCCGAAGGCGTTGATATTGCCGAAATGGCGGATGCCGTCGGCACGCCATTCTATTGCTATTCGACCGCCACGCTGGAGCGGCACTACCGCGTCTTCACTGACGCCTTTGCCGATACCAAGGCGCTGGTCTGCTACGCCATGAAGGCGAATTCCAACCAGTCGGTGTTGCGCACGCTGGCGAAGCTCGGCGCAGGCGCCGACGTGGTCTCCGGTGGCGAGTTGAAGCGCGCGCTGGCGGCCGGCATCCCGTCGCGTAAGATCGTGTTTTCCGGTGTCGGCAAGACCGCTGACGAGCTGCGGCTGGCGCTCGACGAGGACATTCTCTGCCTCAATATCGAGTCGGAGCCCGAACTCGCATTGCTGTCGGAGATCGCCAGCGAGACCGGCCGCACGGCGCGGATCTCGATCCGCGTGAACCCGGATGTGGACTCCGGCACCCACGCGAAGATCTCCACCGGCAAGTCGGAAAACAAGTTCGGCATCCCCATCAGCAAGGCACGCGAGGTCTATGCCCGTGCTGCGAAGCTGCCGGGAATTGAGGTCACCGGCGTCGACATGCATATCGGCAGCCAGATCACTGATCTGGGCCCGATGGAGCAGGCGTTCCGCATCCTGGCCGATTTCGTCACCGTGCTGCGCAGCGACGGCCACACGATTTCGCATGTCGATTTCGGCGGCGGTCTCGGCATTCCCTATTACGAGGACCGCGCCGCGCCGCCGGAGCCGATGGCCTATGCGGCGATGGTCAAGCGCGTCACGCATAATCTCGGCTGCACGCTGATGTTCGAGCCCGGCCGGATGATCGTCGGCAATGCCGGCATCCTCGTCGCGCGCGTCATTCATGTGAAGCATGGCGACGGCAAGACCTTCGTCATCATCGACGCGGCCATGAACGATCTGATCCGGCCGACGCTCTATGAGGCCTATCACGAGATCCTGCCGGTAGCTGAGCCCAGGCCTGGTGCGAAGCTGACGGCCGTCGACGTGGTCGGCCCGGTCTGTGAAACCGGCGATTACCTCGCCCTCGACCGCAAGCTGCCGGAGCTGAAGTCAGGCGATTTGCTCGCGATCATGACCGCCGGCGCCTATGGCGCCGTGCAGGCGGGAACCTACAACACCCGCGCGCTGGTCCCGGAAGTGCTGGTGAAAGACGATCAGTATGCGGTGGTCCGCCCGCGCATCGAAGTCGAGCAGCTGATCGCCATGGACAAGGCCGCGCCCTGGCTGTGACCGTCGGTGCTTCCCGCATCCACCGGTGTCATCGCCCGGCCTTGCGCGCAATTGCGCGCTTGGACCGGGCGACCCAGTAATCACCGGCCTCGGGAGCGGACCATTGGCCTCTCCGGATACTAGGTCACCCGGTCAAGCCGGGTGACGACAGCGGTAGATTTCGCCCCTCACGCCTTCGTGACCCCAATCGTTCCGAATCGACTTAGGCTCAGGCTTTGCATGTGAATGGATGGCCCCGTAGCCATGCCTCATTGCCGCCGCCGTGCTAGTGTGTCGTGCGGTAACATCGGAGATCGTCGTTGAGCGCTGCGCCCCCCGACCGACCACAACCACCACACGATCCAAATGCCGATCGTCAGGCGGCGGCGCAGCTTCAGCTGGCGCAGGCGCTGCAGCGTGCCCGGCTGGCGATTGGCTGGGAGCGCGGATGGCCGCATCTGGCCCGGCTGCTCAGTGTCATCGGGCTGTTTCTGGTGGCGTCCTGGGCCGGTCTGTGGCTGACGCTTCCCTTCACTGCGCGCGCTATCGGTCTTGTGTTGTTCGTCATTGCCGCGCTGGCGACGCTCGTTCCTCTCATCAGGTTTCGCTGGCCGTCGCGTGAAGAGGGCTTGTCGCGTCTCGATCGCGGCACCGGCATTGCACATCGCCCCGCCACCGCGCTGACCGACACGCTGTCCTCTCAGGACCCGATGGCTCGGGCGCTGTGGCTGGTTCAGCGCGAGCGTACGCTGGCCTCGCTCAAGAAAATTCGCGCCGGTCTGCCGTCGCCACGCCTTGCGATCCATGACCCCTGGGCGCTGCGCGCGATTGTGGTCGTGCTGCTGTTCGCCACCTGGTTTGCCGCCAGTGGCGAGCGCGGTGCGCGGATCATGGCGGCATTCGACTGGAACGGCGTGCTGGCGCCGGCGAATGTGCGCGTCGATGCCTGGGTCACGCCGCCGCCTTACACCGGCAGGCCGCCGATCATCCTTTCCGCCGCCAACAAGGATGCGTCCACGACCGATGCCGCTGCGTTGCCGGTGCCGTCGGGCTCGACGCTGATCGTGCGCTCCAGCGGTGGCGCGCTTGATGTCGTTCTCACCGGCGGTGTCGCTGAAGTGGCGCCGACGGCGGAAGCTCCGAAGGGTACCAGTGAAAAGCACTTCACCATCACCTCTGACGGGACAGCGCATGTGCGTGCGCCGTCCGGCCAGCCGCAGTGGAAGTTCACGGCAACGGGTGATCGTCCGCCAACCATCGCGCTCGCCAAGGACCCGGAGCGTCAGGCGCGCGGTTCGCTGCAGATGTCCTACAAGCTCGAGGACGACTACGGCGTCACCGAAGCCCATGCGCAATTCGCGGCGCGTCCCGCCGAGACCAAGGATGGTATCAAGGACGCCGCCAAGCCACGCCCGCTGTTCGATGCGCCGTCCTTCGCGCTGGTGCTGCCGAATGCGCGCACGCGCAATGGTGTCGGCCAGACCGTCAAGGATCTCAGCGAGGATCCCTATGCTGGCGCCGATGTGACGTTGACGCTGACCGCGAAGGATGAGTCCGGCAACGAGGGCAAGAGCGAACCGTTCAACATGCGGCTGCCGGAGCGGCTGTTCACCAAGCCGTTGCCGCGCGCGCTGATCGAACAGCGCCGTATCCTGGCGCTTGACGCCAACCAGCGCGGCCAGGTCTCCTACGCGCTGCAGGCTCTGATGATCGCTCCGGAAGTGTTCACGCCGGAAGCCGGCCAGTATCTCGGGCTGCGCAGCGTTGCCACCCAGATCGAACGCGCTCGCACCGACGCGGCTTTGAAGGAAGTCGTCGCCAGCCTGTGGGCGCTCGCCGTCACCATCGAGGACGGCGATATCACCGATATCGACAAGGCGCTGAAGGCGGCGCAGGACGCGTTGAAGCAGGCACTGGAGCGCGGCGCCAGCGACGAGGAGATCAAGAAGCTCACCGAGAACCTGCGTGCGGCGCTGGACAATTTCCTGAAGCAGCTCGTGGAGAAGATGCGCGAGAATCCGCAGCAGCTGGCGCGTCCGCTCGACAAGAACACCAAGGTGATGCGGCAGCAGGACCTCAACAACATGATCGAGCGCATGGAGCGGCTGTCGCGTTCCGGCGACAAGGACGCTGCCAAGCAGTTGCTCGAACAGATGCAGCAGATGCTGGAAAACCTGCAGATGGCGCAACCCGGCCAGTCCGGTGACAGCGAGATGGATCAGGCGATGAACGAGCTTGGGGACATGATCCGCAAGCAGCAGCAGCTTCGCGACAAGACCTTCAAGCAGGGCCAGGACCAGCGCAACGAGCGCCGCCGCGGCAAGCAGGGCGAGCAGAGCATGAGCGATCTGCAGCAGGATCAGCAGAATCTGCGCGATCGCCTCAAGCAGCTGCAGGACCAGCTCGCCAAGCAGGGCATGGGCCAGGGTCAGAAGGGCCAAAAAGGACAGGGGCAAAAGGGCCAGCAGGGGCAACAAGGCCAGCAAGGTCAAGGCGGCGACGATCAGGCGGACGCCGATGGTGACGGCGACGGTGATGGTCTCGGCGATGCCGACAGCGCCATGGGCGATGCCGGCGGCCAGCTCGGTGATGGCAATGCCGACGGCGCGGTAGGTTCGCAGGGCAGGGCACTCGATGCGCTGCGCAAGGGCGCCCAGAAGCTCGCGCAGGCGATGCAGCAGGGCGAGGGTGAAGGCCAGAACGAAGGCCCCGGCAACAATCCCGGCCGCCAGCAGAGCGGTGGTCGGCAGAGCGATCCGCTCGGGCGTCCGCTGCGTGGCCGCGAACTTGGCGACGACCTCACGGTGAAGATCCCCGGCGAGATCGACGTGCAGCGCGTGCGGAGAATCCTGGAAGAATTGCGCCGTCGCCTCGGCGACACGACGCGGCCGCAGCTTGAGCTGGATTATATCGAGCGGCTGCTGAAGGATTATTGAGCGCGGCGTTCACTCCGTCATTCCGGGGCGATACCGACGCCAAAGGCGACTGGGCCGAACCTCAGCGACTCCAATTGGAGTGGCGGGGAATCTCGATATGGCTGAACACTTCTGGGTTCCGGATTCGCGCGCGCAAAGATGCGCCCGCGCTCCGGAATGACGAGAGAACTATCCCTTGTTCTTCACCGCCAATGCGTCCGCCACCGCCGTGCGGATATCCGCCACGGAAAACGGCTTTGTCACTACATCGTGCACGATGGCATTAAGGCCCGTTGCACGTTCGCGCTGGTCGGCATAGCCGGTCATCAGCAGGATCGTGAGTTCGGGGAAGTCGCGCGCGGTGGCCAGCGCCAGCGCAATGCCGTCCATCACAGGCATCTTGATGTCGGTCAGCAGCAGATCGAAGGCACCCTCCTGCTCCGTGAGGATTTCCAGCGCCTCGGCGCCGTCTTCGGCAGTGACGATCTCGTGGCCATCCATGGCGATGGCGCGGCCGACCAAGAGCCGCATCGATTCTTCGTCATCTGCAATCAGGATACGCGCCACGACAACTCCTCAGACCAAGATTCTATTGTTTTTTAGACGCGTTTTCTTCACGCGAACCGGAGGCCACTTCGCTCGAAAACGCTTCAAGCGCCGGCGACGTCGCGCTTGTTGAAGAAGCGCACGTCGATACTGCGGCCCTCGGCCGGCGGCGAAGCCAGCCGTGACCGGAACCATGTCTTGTCGCCGGGATTGAGACCGGGCTGTTCGAGCACGGCGTTCCAGCCATAGATTTCAGTGCCCTGGGCGTCGCGGACCACGAAGCGCAGGCGCGGCAATGCGGTGGGCGTGCGCGTCTCGGACACGATCAGGCCTTCGATGAGCAAAACCGACTTGCCGTCCACCGTCTCGGTCGTCACCTTCACGTCCTTGAAGGCGAGGCCCCGGACATTCACGTCGAGACCGACCGCCTGATAAAAGGCTGCGGTCTGTGGCATCAGTCTGACCATGTCGATGCGCCAGACCACCAGCGCAAACAACAAGGCTGCCATGGCAGCAGTGGCGATGGGGAGGCTGTGGCGCGGCATGAAGGACAGGCGCGGCAGCGACGGTTTGAGACGGCGGAGCGCCGCAAAGCGCGACGGCGGAGTGGCCCGCATCGCCGCCACGGCGTCATGTTGCGCCAGCGTGGCCCAGTCGGCGTCCTGCGTGCGGTCATTGGCGTCGGCTGGCCAGTCGGCCGAAATCGACGGGCTTTCGACCACCGGGACGTCCGGCGTTGTGGCGTCGTCTTCGGTGACGCCCCAGGCGCTCATGTCCTCGTTCGGATCGGGCTCGCTGGCCTTCGCTGCCATGGCGGGAACACGGGCTTCGGCGCGGGACAGGTCTTCCGGCCGCGCCAGCCAGACTTCCTTGCAGCGGGCGCAGCGCACCGTCCGTCCGGCATCGCCGAACGTGGCCGGGTTCACGGCGTAGGACGTCGTGCAATTGGGGCAAACGATATGCATGGAGCCGATAGCCGATGACATGGCCGGCAGGCTACAAGACGACCGTTAACGAATCGGAAACCATAACGGCCGCACAAGCAATTGACCGTTGTTTTAAGGCAGATCGCTTTTTGAGGCTGATTGAACCCATCGAACGGAGCTGAATGTGGTCCGGTTCGAAAATGTTGGTTTGCGCTACGGGCTGGGCCCGGAGATTCTGCGCGACCTCAGTTTCCAGATCCCAGCGCATTCGTTCCAGTTTCTGACCGGGCCCTCCGGCGCCGGCAAGACGTCGCTGCTGCGCCTTCTGTTCCTGTCGCTGCGACCGACCCGCGGGCTGGTCAATCTGTTCGGGCAGGACATCTCGCTGCTCGGCAAGGACGAGATCGCCGACCTGCGCAAGCGCATCGGTATCGTGCTGCAGGATTTCCGTCTGCTCGACCACATGACGACCTATGAGAATGTCGCATTGCCGTTCCGGGTGATGGGCCGCGATGAATCCAGCTATCGGCGCGAGGTCATCGATCTCTTGAAATGGGTCGGCCTCGGCGATCGCATGGATGCATTGCCGCCGATCCTGTCGGGCGGCGAGAAGCAACGCGCGGCGATTGCGCGCGCGGTGATCGCGCGGCCCATGCTGCTGCTGGCGGACGAGCCCACGGGTAACGTCGATCCCACGCTGGGCCGGCGTCTGCTGCGGCTGTTCATCGAACTCAACAAGTCCGGCACCGCGGTGATTATCGCGACCCACGATATTACATTGATGGATCAATACGACGCGCGGCGCATGGTGCTGCATCAAGGCCGGCTGCATATCTATGAGTAAAATCGGCGAAGAACACGGCCCGCTGATGGACCTCGGTACCGATCGCCCGCAGGTCCCGGCGAAGGCGCGCAACGCATCCCCGATCGTGCCGCGCGGCTCGATCGCCGGTCGCGCGCTGGTTGCCGTCGTCGCCATCATGACCTTCCTCGCTTCCATCACCACAGGCGCTGTGCTGCTGATCAGCGCGTCGGCATCGGAGTGGCAATCGGAAGTCGCCAGCGAAATCACGATCCAGGTGAAGCCGCTGGGCGGCCGCGATCTCGACCGCGATACACAGGCGGTGACCGATGCCATTCGCGGACAGCCGGGGATTGTCGAGGTGCAGCCCTATAGCAGGGAGCAATCGGCGCAGTTGCTGGAGCCGTGGCTCGGTACGGGACTGTCGCTCGACGATCTGCCGGTGCCTCGCGTGATCATTGCGCGCGTCACCCCGGGCGCGGCGCTCGATATCGTTGGCTTGCGCAAGCGGGTGACGCAGGCAGTGCCCTCGGCCAGCGTCGACGATCACCGCGCCTGGGTCGAACGGATGCGGTCAATGACGTCGGCAACGGTGCTGGCGGGGCTGGGCATCCTTGCACTTGTGATCATCGCCACCATTATCTCCGTGTCCTTTGCGACGCGCGGCGCGATGGCGGCGAACCGGCCCATCGTCGAGGTGCTGCATTTCGTCGGCGCCGGCGACCGCTATATTGCCAACCGCTTCTTCCGCCATTTCCTGCGGCTCGGCTTTCAGGGCGGTATCATTGGCGGCGGTGCCGCGATGCTGATGTTCGGGTTTTCCGAGTCGATTGCCAGCTGGTTCTCCGGCACGCCGGTGGGCGACCAGTTTGCCGCATTGCTCGGGACATTCTCGCTGCGCTCGTCCGGATATCTCGCCGTGGCGGGGCAGGCCGTGCTGATCGCGGGAATCACTGCCTGGGCATCGCGTCGCACATTGTTTTCGACGCTGAACGATATCGAGTAGCGCGTCAGGCGCAGGCGGTGGCATCGCCAAGGCGCCGAAAAATAATTAAGATTGCTGCCAAAGGACGCAATGCCAGACCGATGACCTTGCTCGACGACCAGGACACCACGGAGATGCACGTCGCCGCCCCGCCGCGGCGGCGGGTCATCCGTGCGGCCCTCGTGGTCGCATTTGCACTGTCCTTTATGGTCGGCGCCATCGGCTTTGTCGCGTTTCTCGCGCAATTGCGCAGCGGCGAGCTGAAGCCCTCGGCGAAGGCCGATGGCATCGTGGTCCTGACCGGCGGTTCGTCGCGCGTTGCGGATGCGCTCGAATTGCTTGCCAATGGCTTCGGCAAACGGTTGCTGATCTCCGGCGTGCATCCCACCAATGGCGCGGCCAATATCTCGCGCACACTGCCGGACAGCCAGCGGCTGCTGGATTGCTGTGTCGATCTCGATCGCTCCGCCGTCAACACCCGCAGCAATGCGGTGGAGACCAAGCGCTGGGTTCATGAACGCGGTTTTCGTTCGCTGATCGTGGTGACCTCGAATTATCACATGCCGCGCGCGATCGTCGAAATGTCCCACGAGATGCCGGATATCGAGCTGATTCCGTTTTCGGTGATTGGCGACAAATGGCGTGACGAACCGTGGTGGACCAGTGGCCCGACGCTGCGGTTGCTGCTATCGGAATATGTCAAATATCTCGCAGCTGAAGCGCGGGTGCGGCTGGCGAATATCGGCATTGATCTGATGCCGGATTCCGGCGGCGACCAGCAGAGCGACGCGCCGCAGCGCCGGCCGGCCACGGCGTCTGCGAATTGAACTGCAATTGAGCTGATCGGAACACCATGACTTCGATATTCGTGCGTTCGTTGATCTACAACGTGCTGTTCTATGTGCTGCTGGTGTTCTGGATCCTGGTGGCGATTCCAACCTTCGTGATGCCGCCGCGCGCCTTCATGGCGATCGCGAAGGCCTGGGCGACCAGCAGCATCTGGCTGATGCGCGTCGTCTGCAACACCAAGGTTGACTATCGCGGGTTTGAGAAAATTCCCGCAGGGCCGCTGATCGTCGCATCGAAACATCAATCGATGTGGGAGACCTTCGCGCTGATGCCGTTCTTCGACTGGCCTTTGTTCATCTACAAGCGTGAACTGGGACAAATCCCGTTCTTCGGCTGGTATCTGAAGAAATCGAAGATGATCGGCGTCGATCGCGAAGGCGGCGCGCGTTCGCTCATCGATATGGCCAGGCGTGCCACCGAGGAAGTCCAGCTCGGCCGTCAGCTCATTATCTTTCCCGAAGGCACGCGTCGTCCCGTCGAAGCACCACCGGATTACAAACCGGGCGTCGCGCAGATCTATGCCAAATGCGGCGCGCCGTGTCTGCCGGTGGCGCTGAATTCCGGCCTGTTCTGGCCGCGTCGTACTTTCCTGCGCTATCCCGGCACGCTGGTGGTGGAATTCCTCGATCCGCTGCCGCCCGGCCTTCCACGCAAGGAATTCATCGCGGCGATCAGCACGTCGATCGAGACCGCCACCGATCGCATCGTTGCTGAAGCACGGGCGGAGCAGGCGCAGATCTTCGGGCGCGTGCCGAATGTGGCGGTGAAAGAGAGTTAGCCGCGCTTACTCACTCGTGCAGCATCGCCGCTAGCTGATGCAGCTGCGCGTCGCGAAAACCCTCGGCCTCGATGGCCTTCACGGTCGAGAGCACGTAATCGCGGTTCAGTCCGGAACGGCCGTGGCCCTGCCGGACGAAATGCAATTGTTCGCTGAGGCTCAGTCGCCCAGCATATTGCACATGACCGCGGTCGACCACATAGGCCAGCGCGCTGACGCGGGTGCGCTCGACGTCATCGAGCCAGACCGAGCGCATCACTTCGCGATACACATGGGTGGTCTGCTCGCGCTCCCTGAGATAGGCGATGGTGTCATGGCGAAGCTTTGCCGCCACGCGAAAGGCAATGCCGCGGCAGGCGCCGCCGCGGTCCAGGCCGAGCACGAGGCCGGGTTTTTCCGGCGTGCCGCGGTGGTCGAAGGAATAGACGCAGAGCGCCCGATGTTCGCCGATCAGCCGGGCCGGGACCTGTTCGATGAACTCGAAGCCCGGCCGCCACATCAGCGAGCCATAGCCGAACACCCAGAGATCGCTGTCGGAATCGGGCTCGGCGGTGATTTTCGCGGTCATTCTGCGGACCTAGCAGAAACCTTGGGCCCGGGCGATCCGGATTTCCTGCAATGTGGCCCTGCGACCGCAGGATAACCCCATGAAAGGGATCGCCGATTTGACAAAATCATGCGATCTACGTCCGCCATGTCCGAATATGCACAGCCCACCCAGCGCCGCCTCTGGCCGATTTTCATCCTGCCCGTCATCATCGTCGTCCTGGCGGCGGCGTGGAGCGGCTTCTGGTTCTATGCCGCGTCCAAGGTCGACGAAAACGTCGATATCTGGCGCGCCCGGGAGGCCGCGGCCGGCCGCGTCTATGATTGCGCCAACCGTTCGGTCTCCGGCTTCCCGTTCCGGCTCGAAGTCCGCTGCAGCGGTGTCAGTGTTTCGCTGACCTCGCAAACGGCCACCCAGAATGCGACGCAGGTACCGATCACGGCAAAGCTCGGAGAGATCGTCGTGGTTGCGCAGATCTACACGCCGCGGCTCCTGATCGCTGAGTTCACGGCACCTGCCGTGCTGTCCGATCGCGGCCAGCCGGCCATGGTGATGAACTGGGCCTCCGCGCGCAGCAGCATCACCGGCCTGCCCGGTACGCCAGACAGCGCCGACATCGTGTTCGATGACGTATCGCTCGACCGCTTCTCCGGCTCCGTGCAGGCGCCGACCGCGCGCGCCAAACATGTTGAACTGCATGGCCGCACGGCTGCGAATTCGACGCCGGACAAACCGGTGATCGAGACGGCCCTGCAGATCACAAGCGGCAGCATTGCCGATGTTCATCCGATCCTCGCTGCACCCTTCGATGCCGATATCCGCGCATTGCTCAGCGGCCTCAAGGATGTCTCACCCAAGCCCTGGCCGCAGCGTTTCCGCGAGCTTCAGGCCGCAGGTGGACGCGTCGAGATCGTGCAGTCGCGCGTCCAGCAGGGTGAGATCATTTCGCTGGCGACCGGTTCGCTGGGACTGACCGCATCCGGCAATCTTGATGGTGAGTTGCAGATGACCGTGGCCGGCCTCGACAAGGCTATTGCCGCCCTCGGGATCGACAAGTTGCTGGAGATGGGCGTGCCTCAGGAGGCGCTGGATCGCATTGCGCCCGGCGTGAAATCGCAGGACGTCAACAACATCCTCGGTGCGCTGGATCGCGCGATTCCCGGCCTCGGCAATGTCGTGCGCAAGAATGCCGGCAGCGGCCTTGCCGCCGGCGTCAATTCGATCGGCTCGCCGGCGACGCTCGAAGGCAAGCCGGCGCGGTCGTTCCCGTTGAAGTTTGTCGATGGTGCGGTGTTCTTGGGCCCGCTACGCGTGGCGCAGGTTCCGCCGCTGTTTTGAGGGCGGATCCGTCATTCCGGGGCGAGAGCGCCGTCAGGCGCTCGCGAACCCGGAATCCCGAAATGAGAGTCACTTCGCCGCCGTCTGGAATTTCGAGATGATGAACATCTCGGGATTCCGGGTTCGCGTTCGGCTGGCGCCGCCCGCGCCCCGGAATGACGAGCGAGCAGCAAGCAGCGCTACGCTCAATCCTTCTTCGTCAGTGCCTGATGCTTGCGCCCGAAGTCCGGCGCCGCTTCATCCTGACCGATGCTGACAATGCCGCGGCGGATCGCGCGCGTGCGGGTGAAGTGCTCGAACAGCGCATCGCCGTCGTCGCGGCGAATGGCACGGGTCAGCTTCGACAGGTCTTCCTGGAAGGTGCCGAGCATTTCCAGCACCGCGTCCTTATTGGCGAGGAATACGTCGCGCCACATGGTCGGGTCTGATGCTGCGATACGGGTGAAATCGCGGAAACCGCCCGCGGAGAACTTCAGCACTTCCGACCTCGTGACGTCTTCGAGCTCGTCGGCCGTGCCTACGATTGTATAAGCGATCAGATGCGGCAGATGGCTGGTGACCGCGAGCACCAGATCATGATGCGCGGCCTGCATGATCTCGACATTGGCGCCGAGTGCTGCCCAGAAGCCGGTGAGTTTCTCGACGGCCGCGGGATCCGCGCCCTCGGGCGGCGTCAGAATGCACCAGCGATTGCTGAACAGTTCTGCGAAGCCGGAGTCGGGACCGGAGTTTTCCGTGCCGGCGACCGGATGCGCGGGAATGAAGTGGATGTTGTCCGGCAGATATTCCGACATCGCGTGCAGCACGGAGGCCTTCACCGAACCGACGTCAGACACGATCGCGCCGGGCGAGAGATGCGCCGCGACGCTCTTCGCCACGTCGCCCGCCACGCCGACGGGGACGCAGGCGATGACCAGATCGGCATCCTTCACGGCGCTCGCATTGTCGTCCGCGATACGGTCCGCAAGCTTGATCTCGACGGCGCGCGCACGCACGGCCGCCGAATTGTCGGTGGCAACCAATTCACCGGCAAGGCCGAGCTGCTGGATGCCGCGCGCCAGCGACGAGCCGATCAGGCCAAGCCCGATCAGCGCGATACGTTTGAAGGGCGGCGTGGCGCTCACGTCATTGCCCCGAATTCGATGCCATGAATTCACGCAGCGTCTCGATCACCAGCCTGTTGGCTTCCTCGGTGCCGATGGTCATGCGCAGCGAGTTCGGCAGGCCGTAATTGGTCACGGCGCGGAGCACCAGCCCGCGCCTGGTCAGGAACGCATCGGCATCCGCTGCCGTCTTGCCGGTCGCCGGAAAATGCATCAGCAGGAAATTGGCCACGCTTGGCGTCACCTCGATGCCGAGCTTGGTGATTTCCTCGGTCAGGATGCCGATCCACTTGGCGGTGTATGTGCGCGACATCTCCACATGGCCGGTGTCCTCGATCGCACCCACCGCGGCCATCATCGCCGGCGCCGAGACGTTGAACGGCCCACGAATCCGGTTCATCGCATCGACGATATGCGCAGGGCCGAACATCCAGCCGATCCGCAAGGCGGCCAAGCCGTGGACCTTCGAGAAGGTGTAGGTCGCGACGGTATTCTCGGTGGTCTTCGCCAGCTCCAGGCCGTTGTCGTAATCGCCCTTGGTCACGTAGTCCCAATACGCGGCGTCGAGCACCAACAGCACGTGCTCCGGCAGGCCGGCGCGCAGGCGCTTGATCTCGGAGGACGGCAGATAAGTGCCGGTCGGGTTGTTCGGGTTCGCCAGCCACACCAGCTTGGTGCGCGGCGTGACGCATTTCAGGATCGCATCGACGTTGCAGGTGAAGTTGGTTTCCGGAGCGACCACATTGGTGGCGCCGTTCGCTTGGGTAGCGATCGGGTAGACCAGGAAGCCGTGCGCGGTCGAAATCGCCTCGTCGCCGGGGCCGAGATAGACATGCGCGATCAGGTTGAGAATTTCGTCGGAGCCGGCGCCACAGATGATCTGCGTGGGATCGAGGCCGAAACGCTTGCCGAGCGCCTCGCGCAGCACCTTCGACGTGCCTTCCGGATAGTCCTCGAGGTGCGCGACAGCGGTGGCAAAGGCGTCCTTGGCGCGCGACGATGGGCCGAACGGCGTCTCGTTGGCCGACAGCTTGTAGGTCTTGCGGCCGGGCTCCACCACTGGGCTCTTGCCAGGGGTGTAGGGCGCGATATCGAGAATGCCGGGCTTCGGCACGGGACGGGACATCTTCAACTCCGGAACGTCAGATTGGCTTACGAGCGCGGTGCGCCGTTGGCGGGCACGGTATAGCGGGTTGCGTGGCTGCCGACGAGAGCCGTGGAGCGCACCGAGGCACCGGCCTCGATCAGCGCCGACTTGATCTTGTCGAGGCTTGAGGCCGAGGTGATCGAGATCAGCAGCGCCGCACCGTCAAAGGCGGTATCCGGCACGGCGACGATCTCGGCCAGCGGTGACAGTGCACGCGCGGTCTCGGCATTCCAGCCCGAGACCCGCACGCTCCACATCTCGACTTCGGTCACCATGGCGCTGTCGGCGACGCGCGATACCACAAACACGGGAAGCGCGGCCGGATGGTCGGCGCGTTCGATGAACGGCAGGCGCGCAATGATCTTCGGCGCGCCCTGAGTTTCCAGCGGGATCCACCACGGCGTGCGACTGGACGTGGCCGAGACCAGTGCGAGATCGCCCTTGGACTTGGCCACGGCCTCGACCGCTGCAGCAGCGCTGAAATGCCCGACATACGGCACGGTGAAGCCGAAGTGAAAGCGCGCGGAATCCCGCATCGCGCTTTCGCCCAGCGACACATCCGCATGCACCGAGAACGGCGCCTGCACGTAAGTGAAAGTCGAGATGATCACCCGCCAGATGCTCTCGACAGTGTCGATCGGCAGGATGCCGCGATGGCGCTGCACCAGGCGGCGCATCATGTCGGCCTCGCGCGCCGGCCGGAAGGCCGAGCCGACCTCCTGGGTCTGCTTCACTGAGATCAGCCGGTCGATGATGTCGCCGCGCTGCATCAACAGGGCGTGAACCTGCGCATCGATGCTGTCGATCTCTTTGCGCAGTTCGTCCAGCGAGGGCGGAGCGGGTGGTAATTTCGACATGTTCAAAACCTTCGGGACGGGAGGCGTGATAGGTCCCGTCAAGCTTGGCCGGGCCGGCTCCGGGGAGCCGGCGGGCACGGCCATTGATTAGGTAAGACGGTGCCGGAAAGCAAAGAAAACATGGAGGATTTTCCCGCAGGGCAGTTGGTCAATTTGACCGGGCCACAGCTTCGTTTGCCCATATTGACGGCATGCAGGTGTGGGACTAATATCTTGTCACTTCCGTGGTCATTTGAGCCGGCCGGCTTGCAGCCACGTTAAACAACTCGCTAAACAGGCCGGGGACAGTTTGATCCCGGCCGAACTATTTGTTCAGGCCGGGTTTTTTATGGCCTGATTCCGGTTTTGGTTTGAGCACCTCCTGAGGAGGCCGGTATCAAGATGGTAAATGTCGAACTGGTGAAGAGTCCGGTTGTCCGCCCCGATGAGCGCGGCCATGAAGCCGATCATCCGACCTCGCTGGTCGCGGGTTTTGGCATGGATCAGCCGCTGCGGCTCGATTGCGGCATCGACCTGGCCCCGTTCCAGATCGCCTATCAGACCTATGGAACGCTCAACGCCGACAAATCCAACGCCATCCTGGTTTGTCACGCACTGACCGGCGACCAGCATGTCGCCAATCCGCATCCGGTCACCGGCAAGCCGGGCTGGTGGCAGACGCTGGTCGGTCCCGGCAAGGCCCTCGACACCGACCGCTACTTCATCATCTGTTCGAACGTGCTCGGTGGTTGCATGGGCTCGACCGGTCCGGCCTCCACCAATGCCGCCACCGGCAAGATCTGGGGACTGGATTTTCCGGTCATCACCATTCCCGACATGGTGCGTGCGCAGGCGATGCTGATCGACAGACTCGGTATCGGCCAGCTGTTCTGCGTCGTCGGCGGATCCATGGGCGGCATGCAGACGCTGCAATGGACCGCGGCCTATCCGGAGCGCGTGTTCTCCGCGCTGGCGGTCGCCTGCAGCACGCGGCACTCCGCGCAGAACATCGCGTTCCATGAGTTGGGTCGTCAGGCTGTCATGGCCGATCCCGACTGGCGCGGCGGGCGCTACTTCGAGGAAGGCACACATCCGCATCGCGGTCTCGGCGTCGCGCGTATGGCCGCGCATATCACTTATCTGTCGGATGCCGCCCTGCACCGCAAGTTCGGCCGTCGTATGCAGGATCGCGAGCTCCCGACATTCTCCTTCGACGCGGATTTCCAGGTCGAAAGCTATCTGCGCTATCAGGGCTCGTCCTTTGTCGAGCGCTTCGATGCCAACTCCTATCTCTATCTGACGCGTGCGATGGACTATTTCGATATCGCTGCCGACCACAACGGCAAGCTCTCGGAAGCGTTTCGCGATACGCAGACGCGCTTCTGCCTGATGTCGTTCACGTCCGACTGGCTGTTCCCGACGGCGGAATCGCGCGACGTCGTGCATGCGCTGAATGCCGGCGGCGTCCGCGTGTCCTTTGCGGAGATCGAAACCGACAAGGGCCATGATGCCTTCCTGCTCGACGTGCCCGAGTTTCTCGATATCGCCGATGCATTCCTGAACTCCGCAGCCTCCGTGCGCGGCCTGCCTGTGACGGGGGCATAGAGATGGCGTTTCCACAACAGACCTTGCCGCTGAACTCCGCAGTGGCGACGCCGGCGCCGCGCGGCACGCAGGATTATCGTGGCGATCATCTCCTGGTCGCGGAGATGATCAAGCCGGGCTCGAAGGTGCTCGACGTTGGCTGCGGTGACGGTGATCTGCTGCAATTGCTGGAGAGCCGCGGCATCGACGGCCGCGGCATCGAATTGTCGCGCGAGGGCGTCAACCGCTGTGTCGGCAAAGGCCTCGCAGTGGTGCAGGGCGACGCCGATACGGACTTGATCAACTATCCCGACGATGCGTTCGACTATGTGATCCTGTCGCAGACGCTGCAGGCGACGCGGCAGCCGCGCGTGGTGCTGGAGAATCTGCTGCGCATCGGCCGCAGCGCCATCGTGTCATTTCCGAATTTCGGCTTCTGGAAGATGCGCGTCCAGCTGCTCGTCGGCGGCCGCATGCCTCGTACAGAGAACCTGCCGGCGACGTGGTACGACACGCCGAACATTCACTTCTGTACCATCAAGGATTTCGTTGTCCTGTGTGATGAGATCAACGTGAAGATGGAGCGTGCCGTTGCGCTCGATCTCTATGGTCGTCCGCTACGGCTCAATGCGCCGTGGTGGTTCTGGAACATGTTTGGAGAGCAGGGTGTTTTCCTGCTGAGCCGCGCGAATAAATCCGCACAGCCCTGATCGCGTGTAGATTTCTGCAGGATGGAAGCAGAAATACCGCGTCCTGCGCCATCTTTCCGCCGTGTATCGCAACCCGATGCACGCATGAAGTGCGCTTAAAAAGCTAATTCAAATAGGTAATATAAGTGCGACTTGCGTCAGGCGGGCGGCTGCTATGTCTATACGTATTGCAACCGTTGAAGTTGAGGCGATTCACTCTGTTGTCGCCGTTAAAAAAACGTCATCCGTTCCGTTAGAGGTCTTGTTATCGCCATACCAACTTCGTTACCACGCCCGTCCCGTTTCTCGGTCCGCGTATTTGGATCGATGGGGTTCGGGGGTGTTAAGAGGAAAAATCTGGTATGGTTCAGTTCTATGCGTATCGCCGTGCACTTCGCATCTCGGCTCTTGCGATGTGTTCGGCGGCAGTTCTTGCGTCAGTCTCTCCTGCGTCGGCACGACCTCACCACGGCGCATCGCGTCATTCGCATCACGTCGGCAAATATACACACAGCACGCGTCATCACGTCCGGCATCGCGCGCGTTATGCGCGCCGCAGCGCCCGGGTCGAGCAGCAGGCGCCTTCATTCGGCGACTCCGCGAATTTCAATAACGCCAATGCGAGCATGAACCAGCCCTCCGGCGGTTTCGGCGGTTCGGGTATCGTCGACGCAGCGCGCAGCTTCATCGGTCGCGGCAATCCGACCGGCCGCGCGAGTTTGTGGTGTGCGCGTTTCATGAACCTGGTGCTACAGCGTACCGGCCATCAGGGCACTGGTTCGGATATGGCGCGCTCGTTCTCGAGCTACGGCCAGCGCATCTCCGGTCCGCAGGTCGGCGCCATCGCCGTGATGTCGCGCGGTCGTCGTGGCGGTCATGTCGGTGTCGTTTCGGGCATCGATGCCAAAGGCAATCCGATCATCGTGTCGGGCAATCATGGCAACCGCGTCGCCGAAGCCACCTATTCCAAGGGCCGCGTTTACGCCTACGTGATGCCGACGAGCTAAGCTCGTCTATCCTTCGACGACGATCTTATCGCCGGCGGTGATCATGCCGCCGGTGATGACCTCGGCGTAAATTCCGCAATCGGCATGACCATAGGTCTGCAACAGCGTTTTCGGAATCGTCAGATCCCGCGCGGCCGTATCCGGATCGACATTGGTCGCTGCGCAGCGGACGATGCGCTTCACCACTTTGAGCCGGGTGCAGCCGATAGCGAGCGTTCGGTCGATCAGCTCGAATTCATGCCAGGCCGGCCAGCCCGCCACATACAGGTTGCCGCGAAAGCGCAGCGGATGCACCGGTTGCCCGACGGTCTTTTCGAGATCCTCGACGCTGGCGAGGTTGATGATCGACACCACCTTGCGCGGCACATCGGAAAAACTATGGCCGTCCGCGAACAGCACCTTGGGTGGTCCGCGTAACTCGTCGGTAAAATTGGCGGCGAAAAACGCTTCGATCTCCGCACGTCCCTCGGCCGTCTGCAGGTTGGCCCGCGCTGCCTCCACGTTGTCCTGCCGGATCGTGAGCGTATGGCTGGCGTCGTCGTAGTGGCTGCGCAGCGCCGCCAGGCGCTCGTTGCGCATCAGCATCAGAAACTGGGTCTTGGGAAAATATTGTGGGGCTGCCGGGTCGAACCCGATCGGGCCGTTCTCGATGGCGTATCGCCGGTCGGCCGGTAGGGTCTGGCCGGGCTTCAGCGTGACTTGTTCCAGGGGCTCGGGCGTCAGGCCCTTCACGGGATAGCGGTAAATGCTGGCAACGCTGGCGTAAGACTGTTCTGGCATGGTTCCGGTCTTAAGAGATTTGGGCTCATGGCGCCATGGCCTGGCCGATTGGAATTTTATGCGGACCCCTTCCGTTTCAGGAACTGGCTGCCCACATTTGCATCAAGCTGGTTTTGACGCCAGCGACGACCGCAGCCGGTTGACGACAATCAATGCGGCCTGCGGATACCCAATGAAGATGCCCCATCCGTGCTTTCGAGGCGGACAGGGCAGGCCGAGGGACAACACACGATGAATATTGAAAAATACACCGAACGGGTGCGCGGTTTCATCCAGTCGGCGCAGTCACTGGCTGTGCGCGAGGGCCATCAGCAATTCTCGCCGCTGCACATTCTGAAAGTTCTGCTGGACGACAGCGAAGGTCTCGCTGGCGGCCTGATCGATCGCGCCGGCGGCAATTCCCGCGCCATCCTGAAGGCGACAGAAACCGAGCTGGGCAAGATGCCCAAGGTCTCGGGTGCCGGGGCTGGTCAGGTCTATCTGGCGCCAGCGACTGCGCGCGCCTTTGACGCCGCCGAGCAGGCAGCCGAGAAGGCCGGCGACAGTTTCGTCACCGTGGAGCGGCTGCTCCTTGCGCTCTCGCTCGACAAGGATTCGGAGGCCGGCAGCCTGCTCAACAAGGGCGGCGTCACTCCGCAAAATCTCAATGCCGCGATCAATGCGCTGCGCAAGGGCCGCACGGCGGATTCCGCCACGGCCGAAAACGCCTATGACGCGCTGAAGAAATATGCCCGCGACCTGACCCAGGCCGCGCGGGACGGCAAGCTCGACCCGGTGATCGGCCGCGACGAGGAAATCCGCCGCACGATTCAGGTATTGTCGCGGCGAACCAAGAACAATCCCGTGCTGATCGGCGAACCCGGCGTCGGCAAGACCGCCATCGTCGAAGGTCTCGCGCTGCGCATCCTCAATGGCGACGTGCCGGAGAGTCTGAAGGACAAGAGCCTTCTCTCGCTCGATCTCGGTGCGCTGATCGCCGGCGCGAAATATCGCGGCGAGTTCGAGGAGCGGCTGAAAGCGGTGCTCGGTGAGGTCACCTCGGCCGAAGGCGGCATCATTTTGTTCATCGACGAAATGCATCAGCTCATCGGCGCCGGCAAGGGCGACGGCGCGATGGACGCGTCCAACCTGCTGAAGCCGGCATTGGCGCGCGGTGAGCTGCATTGTATCGGCGCGACCACGCTCGACGAATATCGCAAGCATGTGGAGAAGGATGCGGCCCTTGCACGGCGCTTCCAGCCGGTCTTCGTGGCGGAACCGACCGTCGAAGATACGGTCTCGATCCTGCGTGGCCTGAAGGATAAGTACGAGCAGCATCACGGCGTCCGCATCACGGATAGCGCGCTGGTTGCTGCCGTGACGCTGTCGAACCGCTACATCACCGACCGTTTCCTGCCGGATAAGGCCATCGACCTGATGGACGAGGCTTCCGCGCGGCTGAAGATGCAGGTCGACTCCAAGCCCGAAGAACTCGACTCGATGGATCGCGAGATCGTCCGGCTCAAGATCGAGCAGGAAGCCCTGAAGAAGGAAACCGATGCCGGCTCCAAGACCCGGCTGGAAAACCTTGAAAGGGAACTCGCCGATCTCGAGGAGAAATCCGCCGCGCTGACCCAGCGCTGGTCGGCCGAGAAGAACAAGCTGTCGAATGCGCAGAAGCTCAAGAGCGAGCTCGATGGCTTGCGTCTCGAACTCGCCGAAGCGCAGCGCCGCGGCGAATACCAGCGTGCCGGCGAATTGGCCTATGGCCGGATTCCGGAGCTTGAGAAGCGGCTGGCCGATATCGAAGCCAACGAGAATGCCGGCGAGATGATGGAAGAGGCGGTCACCGCCAACCACATCGCGCAGGTGGTCTCGCGCTGGACCGGCGTGCCTGTCGACAAGATGCTGGAAGGCGAGAAGGACAAGCTGCTGCGGATGGAACTGAGTCTCGGCGAACGCGTCGTCGGCCAGGCCGAAGCCGTGCGTGCAGTGGCGACGGCAGTCCGTCGTTCGCGTGCCGGTCTGCAGGATCCGAACCGGCCGATCGGCTCGTTCATGTTCCTCGGCCCCACCGGCGTCGGCAAGACCGAGCTGACCAAGGCGCTGGCGGCCTATCTGTTCGACGACGAGACCGCGATGGTCCGCCTCGACATGTCCGAATACATGGAGAAGCATTCCGTCTCCCGTCTGATCGGCGCGCCTCCGGGCTATGTCGGTTATGACGAGGGCGGTGCGCTCACCGAAGCCGTGCGGCGGCGGCCCTATCAGGTCGTGCTGTTCGACGAGGTCGAGAAGGCGCATCCGGACGTGTTCAACGTGCTGCTGCAGGTGCTCGACGATGGCCGCCTGACCGATGGTCAGGGCCGCACCGTCGATTTCCGCAATACGCTGATCATCATGACCTCGAATCTCGGCTCGGAATTCCTGGTCAACCAGCCCGAGGGCGAGGATACGTCGGCGGTGCGCGAACAGGTGATGGGCATGGTGCGCGGGCATTTCCGCCCGGAATTCCTGAACCGTGTCGACGAGATCATCCTGTTCCATCGGTTGCAGCGGAGCGAGATGGGCCGCATCGTCGAGATCCAGTTCGCGCGGCTGCAGAAGCTCTTGGAAGATCGCAAGATCACGCTGGTGCTGGACAACGCTGCGCGCGACTGGCTCGCTGACAAGGGCTGGGATCCCGCCTATGGCGCCCGTCCCCTGAAGCGGGTGATCCAGCGCAGCGTCCAGGATCCGCTGGCCGAGATGATCCTCGCCGGTGACATCAAGGACGGTGACCATGTCGACATAAGCGCCGCCGGCAACGTCCTGACCTTCAACGGCCACGCCTCGCAGACTGCAGAGATCGCAGCCTTCGAAGCACCGGTGCCGAAGCGGAAGCTGAATTGAGCGGTTTGACGCAACCTGAATGAGCGGCCTGAATCTCTCGATTCAGGCCGTTTTTATATTCTCGGGAGCCATTCATGACCCGCATCCTCGTCGCCGGTGCGACTGGTCTCGTCGGCCGCTCGAGGCGCATGCGAAGCTCGATAACCCGCTGGTCGATTTTAATCGGCTGCCTGCCGAGGCCGACTGGTGGGATGTCGAGGGGGTGGTTTGCGTGCTGGGAACGACGCGCGCCAAGGCCGGCTCGGACGAGGCGTTTCGCGTTGTGGATTATGATTACCCGCTCGATGTCGCCCGGCTGGCGCGCAAGCACGGCGCTAGCCGTTTCGCACTGAATTCCTCACTCGGTGCCGACGCGCGCTCAAAGCTGCTTTATCCGCGTACCAAAGGCGAAGTGGAGGAAGCGCTGAAGGCGATGGGTTTTCCGTCGTTGACGATTGTTCGGCCGGGCCTGATCGGCGGCGATCGTGATGAATTCCGGCTGGGCGAACGCATCGCGGCGGTGGTGCTCGGTATCTTCGGTCCGGTCTTGCCGCGCAGCTACCGGATCAGCCCCGCCGACAAGATCGCTGATGCATTGATCGAGGCCGCCGTGACAGGCGCGCCTGGTGTTCACCTGATCGGATCTGCAGAGCTCGCTGCGGATTGATCGCCGGACCTCAGCGTCCCTTTCGGCACGCCTGCGCGGCGTCGGTCTGACGCGCAGAACAAGGCGAAAAATGCGGATTTAGCGGCTGGTTGTCGGCCGTGCCGGTGGTACCGCACTGGTCACGCCAGCATCGGACACGCGGGCGCCGGGGCCTCTCATGGTCATCTGGGCGTCGATCCGGTCACGTTCCTTCTCGAAACCGGCCATGATCGGCCCTTCGAGCGAGCGGCCGCGTGGCAGTTTCACGCGCATCGGATCGACGAAGCGGCCGTTGACCAGAATTTCGTAGTGAACGTGGGCGCCGGTGGACATGCCGGTCGATCCGACGAAGCCGATGACCTGGCCCTGCCGCACGCGCTTGCCAGGCTCCATGCCCTTGGCGAAGGCCGACATATGGCCGTAGGCGGTCTCGTAGCCGTTGTTGTGCTTGATGCGGATATATTTGCCGTAGCCGCCTTCCCAGGCTGCCTTTTCGATCACGCCGTTGCCGGATGCGAAAATCGGAGTGCCGTAGGGCGTCGACCAGTCCACGCCGGTATGCATCTTGGTGTAGCCGAGGATCGGGTGGCGGCGTCCGCCGAAGCCCGAACGCATGATGGCGTTGTTGACGGGTTTGCGGACCAGGAACTTCTTCGCGCTCTTGCCGGTCTCGTCATAGTAATCAACGACCGAGTCGTCGGTGGTCAGGAAGCGATAGTATTTTTTGGTTTCGCCGCCGACCGTAAGCGAAGCGAACAACACTTCGGTCTTTTCGGTGATGGTGGCGCCTTCGTCTTCGCCCGCAAAGAACACGTCGAACGAGTCGCCGGGCTGTACTTTGCGCTGGAAATCCACGTCGTAGGAGTAGATCCGGATCATGTCCTCGATGACGGTGGCCGGAACCTTGTTGCGCAGCGCCGTCTCGTAAATGCTCTGATAGAGCCGCACGCCGGTGCCGTCGTCCTCCTCGTCATCATCCGATGCGCTTGGCGCTTCGGCGACGGTGTTCATGCTGGAGACATCGACGGCAACGTATTTGCCGAGATCGGAGAGGGCGGCGACAGCTTCGATGGTGGAGTCGTTGGCGACGATCACGCGATACGGCTGCAAACGTTGGCCCGGTCCGGCCGGCGACATCAGAATTCGAACTTTCTGGCCTTCCTTCAGTCCGCCGTCGCGGCCGCGGGCACCCAGCGTAGTGGCGATGGCCTTGGCTTCCTCGGGCATTGCGCCCTGGTCGCGCAGGATGGTCAGAATGGTGTCGCCCTTCTTGACGATATGGATACGCTCGCCATTCGGGTTGCCGCCGGTCGCCTGATCCTTGGTCTTGGCCAGCAGCGTTACGTTTTCCGGCACGATGCGGGTCTCAAAGCCAGCATATGGATCGGCCGTGGTGCCTTCGGCGGCATAGGCCATCTTCATGTCGGGCTGCCCGCCGATATCGCCGGTGGCGCTGGCGACGGTCGTATAGCGAACGCCGGTATTGCCGCGCCAGTTGGAGGCATCGCGCACGCGCATCAAGACTTCATCGATGGCAACGCTGGCACCGATCTTGGCTTTCGGGAGTACCTGACCGAGATCGCGAGTGACGAAGGAGACTTCGGCGTCGGGCTCGACCGCATTCGGATTCGCCGCGGCGTCGTCGCTGTTGGGAGCGGGGCTGCCGACATCGGTCAGCAGGCGCTGTGCATTGAAGGGCGGGATCTTCGCGCTGAGATCGCTGGTCGCCATCGCCAGATTGCCGGAGATCCGGATGAAGGGCCGCACACGCATGACATCGCGATTGCCGACGCGGGTGACGGTGGAAACTTTGAGTACCTGGCGCGCGGCGGAAGCTTCGCTCGGCGGCGGCAGGCGGTCGGACTTATGCAGGCTGGCTTGTTTGTCGGTGGCACTAAAGGCGCCGCGCAGCGCGCCTTCGACACGTTCGGGGACCTTCGCAAAGGTCATCTCGCCGTCGAGCGACGCAAAAACGGCGCCGCCGATCAGAGCTGCGCCGCAGAGACCTGTGAGGATAGTACCACTGAACCACTGTACCGAGACGCGGCGACGATCGATCACCGCGGCTTCGGAGCCATCAACGGATAGCGGCGGCTCGTGGCCGAGATCGATCATCCCGGTTTCACGATTATAGGCGCCACTGCGTGACAGTCCGTGATTCAAGCCGACATCCCCCGAATTCCCAGCATCATGCGAAGAGTCTTCCCCAAGCACATCGCATTGCCGGTCGAACAGTGCGCGCCAAAATGCTGGCCGAATGGACGAACGTCAATGCTGCAAACTCTTTCGCGGTGTTATCGTTGGCCCAAAAAGCGCGCTGCGATGGCGCAGTTCGTTCTTTCGAGAGACCGTTGAGCCCAGATCCCGGTCCGGCCGACCCCAAAAAGTTTCAGGAGCGACGCAGAATCTTTGCACAAGGCATGCTCAGAACGTCGGAGGAATGTGGCTCTTGTACGGCGTTACCCCTGTAAAACCTACGCTTTTTGGGCCCTGATACCTCCTCCACAGCACGTGACGATTTTCTGACGAATGGCGTTGACAGTTTCGGGTGAGGGGGCCTATAACCCGGCCACTGAGCGCGGCGGCGCCGGGGCCTTCGGCCCGGGCGGTTGTTTGTGTCTTGGAAGCTTCACCACCGCGAAGAGTGCTTCAGTAGCCGATAGGTGTCGGCTGCTGATCTGTCGTCGAGTGATTGAATGCAAGATTTTCTCCCTTTTGGGGAGATTGACGCATCTGCGTCGGGCTGTTTGACAAGTTGAAAAGAAGAAAGAGAAACGTGGACGGCGGAGTCCTTGCGGGTCTTGGTGTAGAGCTTCGGCTTTATCATTGAGACCGGACGAAAGACTTCGGCGGTACACGTTTTGAACAAAGGTTAACACCATCGTTGCCAGCGCTGTGAAGCGCAGGCAGCAGGTTCGCTCAAACCTCACGGTTTGATCGGACTTAGTATGGTGGGACCTCGTCAATACGTTGTGATCAGCCGGTTTAAAGTTTCAAGTCCAACTTGAGAGTTTGATCCTGGCTCAGAGCGAACGCTGGCGGCAGGCTTAACACATGCAAGTCGAACGGGCGTAGCAATACGTCAGTGGCAGACGGGTGAGTAACGCGTGGGAACGTACCTTTTGGTTCGGAACAACACAGGGAAACTTGTGCTAATACCGGATAAGCCCTTACGGGGAAAGATTTATCGCCGAAAGATCGGCCCGCGTCTGATTAGCTAGTTGGTAGGGTAATGGCCTACCAAGGCGACGATCAGTAGCTGGTCTGAGAGGATGATCAGCCACATTGGGACTGAGACACGGCCCAAACTCCTACGGGAGGCAGCAGTGGGGAATATTGGACAATGGGCGCAAGCCTGATCCAGCCATGCCGCGTGAGTGATGAAGGCCCTAGGGTTGTAAAGCTCTTTTGTACGGGAAGATAATGACGGTACCGTAAGAATAAGCCCCGGCTAACTTCGTGCCAGCAGCCGCGGTAATACGAAGGGGGCTAGCGTTGCTCGGAATCACTGGGCGTAAAGGGTGCGTAGGCGGGTTTTTAAGTCAGAGGTGAAATCCTGGAGCTCAACTCCAGAACTGCCTTTGATACTGAAAGTCTTGAGTATGGGAGAGGTGAGTGGAACTGCGAGTGTAGAGGTGAAATTCGTAGATATTCGCAAGAACACCAGTGGCGAAGGCGGCTCACTGGCCCATAACTGACGCTGAGGCACGAAAGCGTGGGGAGCAAACAGGATTAGATACCCTGGTAGTCCACGCCGTAAACGATGAATGCCAGCCGTTAGTGGGTTTACTCACTAGTGGCGCAGCTAACGCTTTAAGCATTCCGCCTGGGGAGTACGGTCGCAAGATTAAAACTCAAAGGAATTGACGGGGGCCCGCACAAGCGGTGGAGCATGTGGTTTAATTCGACGCAACGCGCAGAACCTTACCAGCCCTTGACATGTCTATGACCGGTACCAGAGATGGAACCTTCCCTTCGGGGCATAGAGCACAGGTGCTGCATGGCTGTCGTCAGCTCGTGTCGTGAGATGTTGGGTTAAGTCCCGCAACGAGCGCAACCCCCGTCCTTAGTTGCTACCATTTAGTTGAGCACTCTAAGGAGACTGCCGGTGATAAGCCGCGAGGAAGGTGGGGATGACGTCAAGTCCTCATGGCCCTTACGGGCTGGGCTACACACGTGCTACAATGGCGGTGACAATGGGATGCAAAAGGGCGACCTCTCGCAAATCTCAAAAAGCCGTCTCAGTTCGGATTGGGCTCTGCAACTCGAGCCCATGAAGTTGGAATCGCTAGTAATCGTGGATCAGCATGCCACGGTGAATACGTTCCCGGGCCTTGTACACACCGCCCGTCACACCATGGGAGTTGGTTCTACCTGAAGGCAGTGCGCTAACCGCAAGGGGGCAGCTGACCACGGTAGGGTCAGCGACTGGGGTGAAGTCGTAACAAGGTAGCCGTAGGGGAACCTGCGGCTGGATCACCTCCTTTCTAAGGATGGTTCTTCAGATGCTTGCATCTATCGAACCTCTTTTGAAACATCAGTGGCCAGACATTGGATCAATGTCTGAGCTGCATAGGCGGGACACCGCCGTCTTCGTTTCTCTTTCTTCGCGGACGAACACACGCTGGGGCGTGCTCGTAACGCTCGACAGTCGATCGAAAGGTCGTGTTGTGCGTTGAGCCGTGCCCTATGTTGTTAGGGCTTGTAGCTCAGTTGGTTAGAGCGCGCGCTTGATAAGCGTGAGGTCGGAAGTTCAAGTCTTCCCAGGCCCACCATATTTGCGCGCTTTGCTTTCAAGGCTGCTGCTGACGTCATGACATCGCATCTGCAAAACGCGAACTACAGCGTTGAGCATTCGTCTTCTGGAACGGGGGCATAGCTCAGCTGGGAGAGCGCGTGCTTTGCAAGCATGAGGTCGTCGGTTCGATCCCGTCTGCCTCCACCAGAAACTTGGTGTTGGCGATGGTATCAAAGCAAACATTCAGTGTGTTCACGGAGCGCGCCACATGGGCAGCGCCTGATTTAGTCCGCTTATAACTTCGCTTGTTGGTCTTACGAGATCGACTGCGGGATTTATGACATCGTAAAGAGGAGATCGTTCCGAGGTTCGGATCTGCAAGCAATTGCGGGTACCGATCCATTATCTCCAGAACGCACGTTCGAACGTCTTGCTTGCAAGGCTTCCGGATGGTGGTTCTTTTTGGTGAAGCTTGACCGCCTCATCATCGGTTCGATCTTACGAAGCAAACTGGTCTTTCTAATCATATCCAGCTGTTGGACTTCGGTTCAGCAGCAACTCTGCCGAGTGTGTGGATATTGATAATGAGAGCAATCAAGTGCCTTAAGGGTGTTCGGTGGATGCCTTGGCAATGAGAGGCGATGAAGGACGTGCTACGCTGCGATAAGCTATGGGGAGCCGCGAAGAGGCTTTGATCCATAGATTTCCGAATGGGGAAACCCACCTTCGATAGCCGAAACTCTAAGATCATCATCACGCAAGTGCCGATGGTTTTGGATTTTCGGTTATCAGTTGAAGGTATGAGACTCCTGAATACATAGGGGGTTTCAAGCGAACCCGGGGAACTGAAACATCTAAGTACCCGGAGGAAAGGACATCAACAGAGACTCCGTTAGTAGTGGCGAGCGAACGCGGACCAGGCCAGTGGCATATCAAAGACAACCGGAACCAGTCAGGAAAGCTGGACCTCAGAGGGTGATAGTCCCGTACGGGTAATGCAATGATATGTCCTTGAGTAAGGCGGGACACGTGAAATCCTGTCTGAACGTGGGGGGACCACCCTCCAAGCCTAAGTACTCCTCATTGACCGATAGCGAACTAGTACCGTGAGGGAAAGGTGAAAAGCACCCCGACGAGGGGAGTGAAATAGACCTGAAACCGGACACCTACAAACAGACGGAGCCCAAGATACGTTCTGGGTGACGTCGTACCTTTTGTATTATGGGCCAGCGACTTAATTTAACGAGCAAGCTTAAGCCGATAGGTGTATGCGCAGCGAAAGCGAGTCTGAATAGGGCGCTAAGTTCGTTGTATTAGACCCGAAACCTAGTGATCTAGCCATGGGCAGGTTGAAGGTGAGGTAACACTCACTGGAGGACCGAACGGGTGTCTGTTGAAAAAGACTCCGATGACCTGTGGTTAGGGGTGAAAGGCCAATCAAACTGGGAAATAGCTGGTTCTCCGCGAAAGATATTTAGGTATCGCCTCGGATGAATACCTCAGGGGGTAGAGCACTGAATGGGCTAGGGGGACTTACCGTCTTACCAACCCCAATCAAACTCCGAATACCTGAGAGTACTATCCGGGAGTCACACAGCGGGTGCTAACGTCCGTTGTGGAGAGGGAAACAACCCGGACCTACAGCTAAGGCCCCTAATTCGTGGCTAAGTGGGAAAGGATGTGGGAATCCCAAAACAACCAGGAGGTTGGCTTAGAAGCAGCCATCCTTTAAAGAAAGCGTAACAGCTCACTGGTCTAAATAAGGGTTCCTGCGCCGAAGATGTAACGGGGCTCAAGCCACGAGCCGAAGCTTAGGGTGTGCGCGCAAGCGTACGCGGTAGCGGAGCGTTCTGTAAGCCTGCGAAGGGCGACTCGTGAGAGCGCCTGGAGGTATCAGAAGTGCGAATGCTGGCATGAGTAACGACAAACACTGTGAAAGACAGTGTCGCCGAAAGTCCAAGGGTTC